>NZ_CADIJM010000001.1 GCF_902859585.1 Achromobacter animicus
GATATCAGTCTGATCTATCGTCGCAGCAGCAGGCTTGTGTCGCATCACCCCGTGTCACTGATTTCCAACCAGCAAACCATTCCTATTGACGACAGCGACCATATCAGGGTGTCAGACACCCGGGAATATAAAATTCGAGCCATGCCCCCGTGGTCGTGCCGCCGGGCTGCACAATAGCCGTCGAATCGGCGCCGCCGAACTCTCCCGCTGACGCAAAATCCAAATGAATTTCAAAAGCCTTGAGGTCTTTTACTGGGTGGTCAACTTCAGCAGCTTCAACAAAGCTGCGGCAAAACTGCACACGACTCAGCCTGCAGTCTCACAACGAATTGCGGCGTTGGAGAAGGAACTGGGTATCAAGGCGCTGGACCGGACGTCTCGCGCGGTAAAGCTCACCGCGAAGGGCCGCGTCCTGTATGGGTACGCCGAGCGTTTCATGGCGCTGCATTCGGAAATGATGATGAAGGTAGCTGAAGAGCAGGCGATCAGTGGAGTCATTCGTCTTGGCGTTGCCGAAACCATCGTTCATACCTGGCTGGTGGAGTTCCTGGAGCAATGCCGCAAGCGCTATCCCAATGTGATTATCGATTTTGTCGTGGATATCACGCCCACCCTGCGCGAAAACTTGAAGTCGGGTGAGTTGGACATGGCCTTCCTGCTCGGGCCATTGAATGACGATGTGCTGATTGAAAAGCCGCTTTGCAGCTACGAACTCAACTTTCTGTCGGCGCCTTCGCTGAAAGTGGGGAAAGAACCTTTGTCGAACAGCGAGGTAGCGCGACATCCTCTGATCACTTTTCCCAAGCGGACCTACCCGTATACGTTTCTTCATCGGGAACTGACTACCCCCGAGCATGGCGCGCCTCGAATCTTTACCAACTGGTCCCTGTCCACCATCGTTCGCATGGCAGAGGATGGCTATGGCGTATGCGTCGTCCCGCGGTTGGCGGTAGCGAAGGAAGTGGCGCAGGGGCGGTTGAAGGTTCGGCGGGCGCAGATGCAACTGCGTGATCTGTCCTTTGCCGTGGCTTATGCGCCAGGCAGTGACCAACAGACGAAAGAGGCGTTGTCCGAGCTTGCCGGCGAGATTGCGCGGGCTTCATCCGCTGGCAATCCGCGTGGGCGAAAAAAAGCCCGCCTCTAGCAGTTCTTTCACCTCGTCAACGTATTAGTGGTTTCCCTGATAACTGCGGACTTCGTGCGCCCGCTGAGAGTGCACGCTCCTCGGAAAACTGCGATCAATAAGACAGCCTTATTGATTTCTATCCAAAGATAGGATTGGTTGTTATGAAACGACCGGGATGTAATGGGTGCGCAAAATCCCATTCAGCCAGGAGCAGCCTTGAATACCGCAGATCCCACATCCGCCTTTGCCATCACGCTTGGTGACGTGCAGCAGGCACACGAACGCATTCGTTCCCACATCGTGCGTACCCCTTTGCTGGAGAGCGCATCGCTCAATGCATTGACGGGGGCGCGGGTGTTGGTCAAAGCCGAATCCTTGCAAAACGCCGGGGCCTTCAAGTTCCGGGGGGCCGTCAACCGGTTGTTGCAACTGTCCGACGCAGAAAAGCGAGCAGGCGTGGTGGCGTTTTCATCCGGCAACCACGCGCTGGCCACGTCGTTGGTGGCTCGCACGTTAGGCATTTCGGCGTCGATCATCATGCCGGCCGACGCGCCCCGGGCCAAGATTGAAGGCGCACGCGCGAACGGTGCGGAGGTGGTGCTGTACGACCGCCAGAAGGACGACCGCGAAGCGATTGGCGCGGAAATCGCTGGCAGGACCGGCGCCGTGATCGTTCCGCCCTATGACGACCCGCACATCATGGCCGGACAGGGCACCGTCGGCCTGGAAATCGTTGAGCAGGCCCGCGACATGGGCGCGCCGCTGGATATCGTGATTGCGGCGTCCAGCGGCGGCGGTCTGGTCGCTGGCGTGGCGACGGCCGTGAAGTCGCTGTCGCCCGAAACGGCGGTGTATGCCGGTGAGCCAGCGGGCTTTGACGAACTGGCGCGATCGCTGGCATCCGGCCAGCCTGAAAGCAATGCGCCCGGCGCCAAGTCAATCTGCGACGCGCTGCAGGTGGTGAAGCCGGGCAAGCTGACCTTTCCGATCAACCTGGATCTGCTTTCCGGCAGCCTTGTCGTCACCGACGACGAGGTCAGGCGTGCAATGAAAGCCGCGTATCAACACCTGCGTCTGGTGGTGGAGCCGGGCGGCGCCGTGCCGCTTGCCGCCGTGCTCGCGGGAAAAATTGACGTTGCGGGCAAGACCGTTGTCGTCGTACTGAGCGGCGGCAACGTCGATACCCCTGTTTTCATCGAGGCCTTGAACGCCTGACCTATCATGCTGAATTCTGAATCCAAGACATATCACCGCGTTGCACGCACCATCGACGACTTCATGCGCGTCGACTACACCGGCGTGGGACTGATCGGCAATCTCTACGAGGCGCTGCAGACGCGACAGCCTGGATATGCGTGCATGGGCGCTGCCGAGCGGTTGCAGCAGGCCACCCAGGAAAGCGCCGGACCGATCCTGATCGCGACAGGTTTTCCGGAAGGCGGCGGTGCGCCCGAAACCGATGGCCCGATCGGTGCCGCGCTGATGGCCCGGGCCTTTTTCCTGGGGTTGCGTCGCGAGACCGTCATCGTCATCGACGAAGACTGGGAGGAGATGATGATCGCCACCTGCCGCGGCGCGGGCCTGGCGCCGATGCCGTTCCCGGAAGATGGCGTCATCAAGCCCTTCGATTTCTTGCGGCCGGTGTATATCAAGACGGTCCCCAAGGACGATCGCGGCGCACACGCAGTTTGCGACGCGCTGGTGACAATAACGCGTCCCTGCGCCGCGATCGCAATCGAACGGCCCGGGAAGAACGCCAAGGGCCTGTACCACGGGTTGGGCGGTCGCCCGCTGGACGGGCTGGTCGCCAATCTGGACTATTTGTTCGAGAAAATCCAGGCGGCAAAGATCCCGTTCATCGGCATCGGTGACGGCGGCAACGAGCTAGGCATGGGCGTGATTGCCGAGGACTTACCACGGTTTTCACCCAAGGCTGCGGATACCGGCACACCGGGACGCGGCGGCGTCGCCGCTGTCACGGCTGCCGACTGGCTGGTGGTGTCGAACATCTCCAATTTTGGTGCAACGGGCGTGGTGGCGGCGCTTGCTGCCTTGCTGGAGAACCCGGTGGTGTTCCACGAGCCCGAACTGGAAATCCGCAGCACCGAGCTGTGCGTCGCCAGCGGCGGCGTGGATGGGATGTTCATGGCCCCGGAGCCAGCGCATGACGGCATTGCCATGCAGGAGTACGCAGGGATGGTTCGCGCACTGCGTGGCAGTGTGATGCGTGCGCTGGGTCACTCGATCAACTGGCAGGGGCATCAGGGCGACTGGAGGCAACTGAAATGAGCGCAACCACCATCTCCGGTCGGCTGGCCGAACTGGGACTTGCATTGCCAACGGTCAATCCGCCGCGCGGCAGTTACGTTCCGGCCGTGCGCGCCGGAGACTTGCTGTTCGTCGCGGGACAGGCGCCGCGGCGCAACGGCGTGCTGGAGTTCTCGGGCCGCGTGGGGCGCGATCTAAGCGTCGAGCAAGGCCGCGATGCCGCGGCCCTGTGCGCGCTCAACGTGCTCGGCCATCTGGCTCAGGCCTGCGGGGACGATCTGGCGCGCGTCGCCGGCTCGGTGCGGCTGGCCGGTGTGGTCAATTGCGCCGAGGACTTTGATGCCCATTCAAAGGTCCTGGACGGCGCATCGGACTTGCTGACCGCTGTGCTGGGCGAACGCGGCCTTCATGCGCGCATCGCCACCGGCGCTTCATCGCTGCCGTCGGCCATGGCGGTGGAAGTCGAAGCCATCTTCCAACTCAAACCATAAGTCGGGGCGGGGCGTCCGCCTGACATCCGCAAGGGGAAAATTCGTGCAAGCAACTCTGACTCAGCCCGCCTACGCGGGAAATGCGCCGGACCGGAATGCCGTCTACCGCAAGGTGGCGCTGCACATCATGCCGTTTCTCATGTTGTGCTACGTGGCGGCGTATCTGGACCGCATCAATATCGGCTTTGCCAAGCTGCATATGCTGAACGACCTGGGCTTCAGCGATGCCGTTTATGGCTTGGGCGCGGGACTGTTCTTTATCGGGTACCTGATCTTCGAGGTGCCCAGCAATCTGCTGATGATGCGCATCGGCGCCAAGCGGACGATTTCCCGCATCATGATTCTGTGGGGCATCATTTCGGCCTGCTTTGCCTTTGTCGAGACGCCGACGCAGTTCTACGTGTTGCGCTTTCTGCTGGGCGCGGCCGAGGCCGGCTTCTATCCTGGCGTGATCCTGTATCTGACCTATTGGTTTCCGGCAAACAAGCGCGCGAAGATGGTGGCGCTCTTTGTGGGGGCGGTACCGTTGTCAGGCATGATCGGCGCGCCGCTTTCTGGCGCCATCATCGAATGGGGCCACGGAGCGCACTCGTTGGCTGGCTGGCAATGGATGTTCCTTATCGAAGCCGTGCCGTCGCTGATCCTCGGCCTGCTGTGCCTGAAGTATCTGGCCGACAGTCCCGCGGTTGCCCCGTGGCTCACGCAGGGCGAGCGCGAGTTGGTGGAAGGCGAACTCCACGCCGAGCGCGAGCTCACCCGCCACGACAAGTCCACCGTGTCGCTCGCGGCCACGCTGAAAGACCGGCGGGTGTGGAAGATGACCAGCATCTGCTTCTGCTCGGCCATCTGCTCTTACGGCGTGTCGTTCTGGCTACCCACGCTTGTGCAGCAGCTGAACGTGGGGGACGTCATGCACGTGGGTCTTTACACCGCAGTGCCGTTCACCGCGGCTTTCGTGGTGATGTATCTGATCGGCCGCAGTTCTGATCGCATGCGCGAGCGCCGCTGGCATCTGGTCGGACCGTTCACCTGCGTGTGCGTCGGCTTGATTGGCAGTGTCTGGTTCCATGGGTCGATGGGGCTGGCGCTTCTGTCGCTGACGATCGCCGCGGTTGGCGCCTACAGCACGACGTCCATGCTGTTCACGATTCCCGGATTGTTTCTTTCGGGCGTCGGCATGGCAGCGGGCGTGGCACTGATCAACTGCTTCGGAGGACTGGGCGGATTTGTCAGCCCGTATGTCGTCGGTGTCGTCAAGGATGTCACAGGCAGCACCGATAATGGCGTGATATTCATCGCCTGCGTGGCAATGATCGGTGCGGCTCTTACGTTGACGCTGCCCAAGAAGCTGGTGAATCGTTGAGCCGATGCGTTGGCCGCTCAGGCGTCGCCTGCGGCCAACGCATCAAACAGGCGATCCCCGCCCATTTGCCCGCCCTTGAGCATCAGCTCAATGCCGTCGATCACAGGGTCGTCGCTGCGTGCAACGCTGACCGTCACCCCCGGCGCCAGCACGCAGCGAAACGCCAGTCCCCACAATCCCAAGGCAAGCGTCGCCTGGCTGGAAGTGTCTCCACCTGCGATGCCGATGCGATTCAGCCGTTGACCGGCTGTTGCGCTGGCGCGCACGATGTCCGCGGCGAGGCTGGCGGTGGCGCGGGCTGTTGCGGCGGTCTGGTCTGCGCTGACCGTGCCGACAGGCCTGTCGGTATGCACCAGGACGTTGCGGCCTTCGGCCAATGTCACGGCGGCCAACGCAACCTGTTGCGCGGCATAGCCGGCATCAGCCAGCAGACGCGCGACTTGCAGCGGTTGGCGCGTATAGCTTTCGGAAGCGGCGATCTGCCGGGCGGTGACAGGCGACAGGCTGCCCGCGACAACCAGCACCGGGCCGTCCGACGGGCCGAGTGGGGCAGCCTGCGTAGCGGGGGCTTGTCCGGTGGGCCGGGCGCGAGCCAGAGCTTGCTGCACGCTGCTCGGGCCGACAGCCACCAGCGGGGCGCGGGCTGCGGCGCGTTGGATCAGGCGGCCGATCGCGGCGAGCTGCGATTCGTCCACCAGATCCAGCAGCAGCGGTCCGTCCGCACTCTCCGTGACCTGTTCGATCCACGCATCGAGCGAGGCTAAGTCGGTACCGGAACTCACTGCGGAGTCCGTACCCGTGTTCACTGCCAAGTTCGCACTCGGGGGATAAGCAACATGCGGCACCGACCGCACGCCCTCCAACCCCTGCGCTTCCAAATGCCGCCGCAAATCTGCCTCGTGCATCGGCGTGACAGGATGCACGCTCATCACGGGATGGCGATCAATGCGATGAATCTCGGGCGCAGACCCCGCGCGTGCAAAGAGGTTTCCGAAGCTGCAGTACCGGCCAATGCTGGGCTGCCCGCCAACGATCGGCACGATGGGATTCGCAAAATGCCGGCGCAGCTCCCGCACCGCCACGCCGATGCTGCCGACGTGTGGCGCGCTGTCGAAGGTGGAACAGCACTTGTAATGCAGCACGCGCGCGCCGGTGCTGGCCATGAACGCGCCAACCGCGCGCAGTTCCTCGACCATCTCCGCCGGCGCCATCCCACGCGCGGCGCCGGCGATGCCGATGGCGTCCAATGGCCCGGCCCGTTCCAGTTGCGCAGAAGAAGGCACGCCCAAAAACAGCAGGCTGCGCAGGCCCGCCCGCGCGACCTCGGCGAGCGTGTCAGTGGCGCCGGTGAAGTCGTCGCCATACCAGCACACCTGCGGCGCGGTGCCGCCAATCATGCGCGGCTTCCAAAAAATTCCAGCGCGCGCTGCAACTCAGGCGCGTTGCGGGCGTAGTCTTCCAGCCGCTGGTTGTCGCGCACGGCGTGCCACGCCTGACGAATGCTTTGCACCCCAGCCGCCGGGCCATCCGGATGCGCAAGAATGCCCCCGCCCGACATGAACAGCAGGTCGTCGCTGCGCACGGCCGCCCACGTGGCGGGCACCGTGCCGGCCCACTGACCCGACGAGAAAGCAGGCATGACGGCGTCGTCGATTCCCGGTGTCAACGACGCCAGGCAATCGCGCGCCGAGTCCACGACTTCGCTGTCCTCCTGCGAGAATTTCCCTTGCAACCCATGCACATGCATATGGTCCACGCCCGCCAGCCGCCACAGCGTCTGATACGCCTGAAATCCCATGCCCAGCAGCGGATGGCGAGACAGCGCGCCGAACCCATTGCGATGGCCATGCAACGCCAGCGGCGTGCTGCGGCGCAGGGTCTGGATGGCGGAGTAGCCGCACCAGTTCAGGCTGGCCATGACGCAAGTGCCGCCTTCGCGTTCGATCAGCTCGGCGTGGCGGCGCATGGCATCGGTTTCGTCGGTGATGTTGAACGCGACCATCACGTTGCGGCCGGTGCGTTCGCGGTGCGCGCGCACCACGGCCATTACGGCGGCGACGCGCTGGGCGAGCGGGGCGTGGGCCGGGTTGGCGCACACCTCGTCGTCCTTGATGAAGTCCACGCCGGCCGCGCAAAGCTGCGCCACCAGGTGCGCAGTCTGCTCGGGCGAGAGGCCGACGTTGGGCTTGATGATGGTGCCGACCAGCGGACCCTTGTCCACGCCGGTCAACGCGCGCGTGCCGGCGATGCCGACCTGGGGCAGGTCGAATTGCGCACGGTAGTTGGCGGGCAGCTCCATGCTTTCGAGCCGCAGGCCGGTGACTTCGCCCAGGTCGTACAGATTGCCGCCGACCGTGGCGGCCAGCGTGGGCAGGTTGGCGCCCACGTTGGCGACCGGAAACGCGATGCGAAGCCGTGCGCGCTGGAATTTGCCGGGCATGCCACCCGGCTGTCGCGCGAGATACGCATTGGGCAGGCTGGGCGTGTCGACCGTTTCCAGCGTTTCGATGGATTCGATGCGGGCGCGGGCGCGGGCGCGCAGCTCGTCCGTTTCGCCCTGCACGCGCGTGAAGGTGCCGCAGGACTGCTCGCCGGCCATGACCTCCGCAACCTTGGCGGGGTCGACGGGGGTCTCAATCAGGTAGGTGGCGGTAAACGATTGGGAATTCATGGTGGCGTGTGCGGCAGGGGTGTATCAGAGGCGGCTCAGGTCGGGGAATGCGCGGACGGGGTCCTTGCCGTCCCAGTTCACCGAGCTTTCGCGGATCAGGTCGAAGAGGCGGCCTTTGGGGCCGGCCACTTCGGAGAGCTCGATGACGGTGCCGGGGTGGTATTCGGTGTCAAAGTAAATGAAGCGGCCTTTCTCGCCGACTTCACCGCTCATCTTGGGCTTGAAGCCTTGCGCCAACAGGCGTTCCAGGTCAGCGTCGTAGCTTTCGGTCCAGTAGGCGACGTGCTGAAGGCCGGTGCGGCCGGCTTGCAGGAAGTCGCGGTACATGGAGGGCACGTCGTTGCGGGTCTGGATCAGTTCGACCTGCACATAGCCGGAATTGGCCAGGGCAACGGAGTTGTGCGGTTCATAGCCCTTGCCGTCGTATTGGTAATTGACGATGGGCACGCGCGGGTTGTAGTACCAGGGTCCCACGCCGAGCTTGGTGCTCCAGTAGTCCATGGCGGCTTCGATGTCGTGCACGACATAACCGAGTTGGCGGATCTCGCCCAGGAAACGACTCATGTTGGATCTTTATAAAAGGGTGGCTGAGAGACGGGAAGGGCGCGGCCCGCAAGGGGCCGCGCTGCGTCACAGGAAACCGATGGAGAACCAGGGGAAGGCGGCGACGACGATCAGGCCGATCAGCAGCGCGCCGATATAGCCCCAGATCGGGCGGATGCCTTCGTTGGGATCGACGCGGCTGATGGCGCAGGCGCCGTAGTAGCCGACACCGAAGGGCGGTGCGAACAGGCCGATGCCCATGGCGAAGATCACAACCATCGCGTAGTGCACTTCATGCACGCCGGCCTGCACCGCGATCGGGAACAGCAGCGGACCGAACAGCACGATGGCGGGGATGCCTTCCAGCACGCTGCCCAGGATGATGAAGGCCACGATGGAGACGGCCAGGAAGCCGTAGCTGCCGCCGGGCATGCCCGCCATCAGCTTGGCCAGATCGCCCGAGAAGCCCGATTGCGTCAACGCCCACGCCATCGCGGTGGCGCAGCCCACGATCAGCATGATGGCGCCGGACAGGGAGGCAGTCTCGATCAGCATGGGCTTGACACGCGCCCAGTCGAAGCAGCGGTAGATCACAAGGCCCACGACGACGGAATACACGATGCCGATGGTGGAGACCTCGGTGGCGGTGGCCACGCCTTCGACGACGGCGGCGCGGATCACGAACGGCAGGGCCACGGCGGGCAGCGCGATCATGAAGAACCGGCCGATCTCCTTGAAGGTGAAGCGCTGGACGAGGCTCAGGTCTTCTTTGCGGTAGCGCCACCAGACGACGCCGCACAGGGCCAGGCCCAGCACGACGGCGGGCAGCAGGCCGCCCGTAAACAGCGCGGCGATCGACACGCCCGTCACCGACCCGATGGTGATGAGCACGATGGACGGCGGAATCGTCTCGGTCTGCGCGCCGGTGGCGGACAGCAGGGCGACCAGATCGCCAGGCTTGGCGCCGCGCTTTTTCATTTCGGGGAACAGCACGGGCGCGATGGCCGCCATGTCGGCGATCTTCGAGCCCGAGATGCCGGACACCAGATACATGGCGCCGATCAGCACGTAGGACAATCCGCCGCGTACGTGGCCGAGCAGGCTGGCCAGGAACTGGATCATGGCGCGCGCCATGCCGGTCATTTCGATCAGCGAGCCCAGGAAGATGAAGAGCGGCACCGCGAGCAACATCAGGTGCGACATGCCTTCGTCCAGCCGGCCTACCATGACGACCATCGGCGTGTTGGTGGTCAGCGCCAGGTACGAGAAGGTGGCCAGCGCGAACGAGAATGCGATCGGCACGCCCGAAAACACGGTGGCGGCGACGATGCCCACGAAGAAGATCACCAGGTTCAGCTTGCCCAGTCCGGAGAACAGGGGCTGCGCGAGCCAGAACAGGCCGACGACCGCCGCCACGCCCGCCAGCGCCATCGCCACCTGCGGTAGCGGCTGCGTGCGCAAGAGGCGCAGCAGCGCAATGACGCCCATCAGGCCCATGCCAACCGGAATCGCCGAGGCACGCCACGCATTGCTCAGTTCCAGCGCCGGCGTGATGATGAAGTGTTCTTCATGCGCGTACTCGATGGCGGGCGCCAGGATCAGCACCAGGAACGCCAGCGACGCCGCAAGCGCTGCGGTTTCAAGCTGCGCGCGACGCGCCGGGCTGACGTTGTTCACCAGCGCCGTCATGCGCATGTGCTCGCCGCGCCGCAACGCCACGACGGCGCCCAGCATGGACAGCCAGAGGAACAGGATTGACGCCAGTTCGTCGGACCAGACCAGCGGGCTGTGGAACGCGTAGCGCGCCACCACGCCCGCAAACAGGACGAGGATCTCGACCAGCACGATGGCTGCGGCAACGTGTTCGACCACGGTGCCCAACACGCTGTCGAGCGCGCCGGCCGCCCGGCGCAGGGGATTGGCCGGCAGCGCGGGCGCCGCGGCGTGGGGAGCGGACAGGGAGGACATGGCGCGCGACCTCAGGCCAGCTTGCCGACGGACTGCTCCAGGAGGCCCCAGGCCTCATTGCCGAACCGGCCTTGCCATTCCTTGTAGAAGCCCGCGGTGCGCAGTTGTTCGCGGAAGCTGTCGGCGGACGGCTGGTTGAACACCAGGCCCTTGGATTCCAGGTCTGCCTGCACCGAGGCGTTGAGCTTCTTGATGTCTTCGCGCTGGGCCAGGCCGGCTTCGTTGATGCCGCGCGCCACAACCGTCTTCAGGTCGGCGGGCAGGCCTTCCCACATGCGGCCGTTGGCGATGAACCAGTAGCCGTCCCAGATGTGCTTGGTCAGCGAGCAGTACTTCTGCACTTCGTACAGTTTGGCGACCTGGATGATGGGCAGGGGGTTTTCTTGCGCGTCCACCACCTTGGTCTGCAGCGACGAGTAGACCTCGCTGAACTGCAGGCTGGCAGGCGCGGCGCCCAGGCCCTTGAACATGGAGATCGGCAGCGAGCTCACCGGCACGCGGATCTTCAGGCCGTCCATGTCAGCGGCCGTATTGACCGGACCCTTGCTGCTGGTGGTCTGGCGGAAACCGTTGTCCCACATCTTTTCAAAGGCGTAGAGCTTGCGCTGCGCGATGGCGGCGCGCACGTGGGCGCCCAGCGCGCCGTCCATGGCGTTCCAGACCTGGTCGTAGTCCTTGAACGCGAAGCCGACGGCGTTGATGGCGGCCACCGGCACCAGCGTGGCGATCACCAGGGCGGACGGCGTGAAGAAGTCGATGCCGCCCGAGCGCACCTGAGCCAGCATGTCGGTGTCGCCGCCAAGCTGGTTGTTCGGGAAGATCTTGATGTCGACGCGGCCGTTGCTTTCCTTGAGGATGCGTTCGGCCGCTTCCTGGGCGCGGATGTTCAGCGGATGCGTCACCGGCAGGTTGTTGCCGTACTTGAGCGAGTAATCGGCGGCGCGGGCGATCAGCGGAAAGCCGGTGCCGGCGACGGCGAGGGCGGGAACCGCGCAAAGGCGGCGCAGGGCACTGCGGCGAGTAAGCAGCTTCATGGTTGTCTCCGTTGTCTTGCTTATGATGTTTTTTGATGTGCCACAAAACCGCCTTAGCCCTGCGGCACTGTGGACAATAGTGAATAGGCGCTATCATCGTCAAATCTTATTCATGATGGTTTTTGATGTGAATAGAAGCGCCTCCTCTCGTGGACTCGCCAAGCTGGCGGACGTGGCTGCCCGCGCGGGCGTGTCGACGGCCACGGCCGATCGCGTGCTCAATCGCCGGCCTGGCGTGCGCCCGGCCACGGCGCAAAAGGTCTTCAAGGCCGCCATCGAACTGGATTACCTGCCGGACGAAGAGGCGTACGCGGCCCCCGCGCCCGAGCCGATGCGGCTGGTGTTCCTGCTGCCGCGCGGCAGCAATCGCTATCTGCGCATGCTGGGCGATACCGTCAACTTTGCGCACGAGCACTTTGCGCCGTTAAATGCCAAGTGCCATGTCGAGTACGTGGAAAGCTTCAATCCCGATGCGCTGGCGCAGGCGCTGGCCAAACATGGCAAGCGGGCCGACGGAATTGCGTTCATGGCGCTGGAGCACCCCGTGGTGCGCGAGGCCGTGAATGCGCTGGCGCAGCAGGGCGTGCCGACGGTGACGCTGATCTCGGACATCGCCAACAGTGCGCGCACGGCTTACGTGGGGTTGGACAACCGGGCCGCCGGGCGCACGGCCGGCTATCTGATCGCGCGCTTTATCGGTATGCGCGCGGCGCATGTGGCGCTGATCGCGGGGTCGCGGCATTACCGCGCCCATGAAGAGCGGGAAAGCGGATTTCTGCAGCTCTACGCCGAACAATTCCAAGCCATGCAGGTGGTGGACTTGCGCGAAGGCTATGACGACGCGCAGCGCAACTACGAACAGACGCGGCAGTTGCTGGAGCAGTATCCGCAGCTTGCCGGGATTTACAACATCGGCGGCGCGTCAGACGGTGTGGCCCGCGCGCTGAAAGAAGCAGGGCAGCAGCACCGGGTTGTTTTCATCGGGCATGGACTGACGCCGGACACGCGTTCGCTGCTGATCGACGGCACGATGGACGCCGTGATCACGCAAAGCCCGATGGAAGCGCTGATGAGCTGTGTCCGCATTTTCAGCAATCTGCGGGATAAGCGCAGCGCGATGAATGGGGTGGAATTGGCGCGCAGCCAGGTGATATTCCGGGAGAACCTGCCGTAGGGGTGGGGGCGGGCGTATTATTTCGGCTATGGGCTCGCACCCAGTGCGGCAGCGGCGGGGCACGCCGCTGCCTACTTCAACGGATGGTTCCTCTACAACGGTTGCCCGGCGCTTGCCGGCGGACGGCCGTGAAGGCGCTGCGCCATGGACCACACAGCCGACCGCCAGGCCGATCCCGCCGCTTGCGAGGCGGGGTCTGCCGCGCGATCACCGGCGGGTGATCACGATTTCCATGTACTCGCTGGGCACCACGACCGCCGAATCGCCGGAGCGGTTGAAACGTTCGATCTGCGCGGTGATATCGGCGGTCAGCGCCGTCTGCGCCGCGGGTTCCAGCGCGCCGAAGGCCTTGAGCAGCGGGCCGTAGTAGGTCTTGAAAACCTGCATCCAGTGCTCCGGCGAGCGGTAGCGGAACACGAAGTGGCGCGGTTCGCACTGAATCGACTTGGCTTGCGATCCGAACATCTCTTCGATGCGCGCCTTGGTTCCCCACAGCGCGGGCGACTTGACGCCGGCGGGCGGGGGCAGGTGCTTGCCGATGGTCTTGAAGATCTGGCCGATGAAGCCGTCGGGCGTCCAGTTGGCCAGGCCGATCTTGCCGCCGTGCTTGCACACGCGCATCAGCTCGGACGCGGCCTTGTCCTGGTCTGCCGTGAACATCACCCCGAAGGTCGACATGACGACGTCGAACGCGGCGTCGGGGAAGGGCAGCGCCTCGGCGTCGGCCTCCTGGAATTCGATCTTCAGGCGTTCCGCGGCGGCGCGTTCGCGGCCGCGGCTGAGCAGCGCGGGCACGTAGTCGGTCGACGTGACGTCGCACCAGCGGCGGGCGGCGGCCAGCGTGGCATTGCCGTTGCCGGCGGCAACGTCCAGCACCTTCTGCCCGGCGCGGACATCAAGGGCTTCGCAAAGCTGTTCTCCTACGATCTGCAGCGTGGTGCCGACGACGGCGTAGTCCCCGGAGGACCAGGTGCCCTGCTGGCGGGTCTTCAAGGCGGCCAGGTCGGGCTGTGCGGTTTCGCGCACGTCACTGGTGGCAAGGGAGGAAATGGACATGGTGACTCTCCGTTATTGCGTGGGGTGCGCGACAGCATCCATTGCCAGCGCGCCGGGGTAGTGCAACCAGCGCCGAGAAGGAATTCGCGTGCCGTGCGCCCCGGAAACAACGATAAAAACCAGGCGTGGAGGCGAGCGTGGTAGCGGGCGTGGAATCTGCCGTGGATTCGACCGGCGCGGGCATCCACGTGCGCATGCTGGGACCGCTGGCGATCAGCCGCGGGGGCGCGCCGCTGGCGTTGCCGCCGTCGCGCAAGCTGCGGGCGCTGATCGCCTACCTGGCGTTGGCCCCGAACGCCGTGATGCGGGCGCACCTGTGCGAATTGCTGTGGGATATTCCGAACGATCCGCGCGGCGAGCTGCGCTGGTGCCTGAGCAAGGCGCGCGGCCTGCTGGATGAGCCGGGCCGCCGCCGGGTCGAGACGGTGCAGGACGCGGTGCGCCTCGACCTGTCCGATTGCCGCGTGGATGTCCTGGACATCGGCGCGGCGATGCAGGACGGCATCGACAAGGCGGGGCCCGACAGGCTGCGTGCCCTGTTGGCGCTGTTCCAGGGCGATTTCCTGGAAGGGCTTGAGATCGGCCGCAGTCCGTTCTTCCATAGTTGGCAGACCGCGCAGCGGCGGCGCCTGCGCGCCTGCCATGCGGCCGTGCTGGCGCACCAGGCCGCAAGCCTGCCGGCGGGCGCGGAAGAACGCTTCGCCTGCCTGGACAAGTGGCTGCAATTGGCGCCGTTCGATGCGCAGGCGCATGAACTGATGCTGGACGCGCTAGGCCTGCGCGGGCAGTGGCGCGAAGGCGAGGAACATCTGGCTGCGGCCGTGCGCGCGTTTGAGGCCGAGGGGCTGGATGGGCGGCCGCTGCGCGAGGCGTGGCGTGACGTGCGCGCCCGGCGGGCGGGCGGCGTGCAGACTTGGGGGCAGGGCTTGGGTCAAGCGCTGGATCCGGCTTTTGCGGTGGCGCCGCGGCCTGGAGAGGCGGGGGCGACGATCACGGCCGAGACAGGCGCGCAGATCACGGCCGACCCGCCGTTCCAGCCGCCGCCTGAAGCGGATCTGCTTTCCCGCCTTTCCGAGCTCCCGCCGGACCGGCGCGGACGGGCATCCATCGCGGTCATGCCGTTCGTGGACCGGTCCGCGCAGGCCGGTGTACGGGGCGGATTGGCGGACGGCCTGGCCTTTGACGTTATCGCGCGGCTGGCAAAGCTGCGCAGCCTGTTCGTCATTGCGCAGGGCACCGTGTTTGCGCTGGATCAGCGCAGCGTCGGACCGGAGGAAGCGGGCCGCACGCTCAACGTGGATTATGTCGTCAGCGGCTCGCTGCGGCGCCACGGTCAGCGCCTTGCCGTAGACGTGCAACTGGTCGATTCACGCACGGCGCGCATCGTCTGGGCCGATGTCCTGGATCACCCGTTCGATGACGCCTTGCTGGCGTTGGACGAGATCGGCAACCGGATCGTGGCGTCTGTCGACATCGAGATCGAGGCGGCGGAGCGCAACCGCGCGATCCTGACGCCGCCCAATTCGCTGGACGCGTGGCAGGCGCATCACCGCGGCCTGTGGCATATGTACCGGTTCAACCGTACCGACAATGAGCAGGCCCGGCATTTCTTCGAGATGGCGGTGCGGCTGGATCCGACATTTTCGCGGGCCTATGCGGGCTTGTCGTTCACGCATTGGCAGACCGCGTTCCAGCGTTGGGACGAGCAGGGCGATGCCATCGATCGGGCGTTCGAAACCGCCGGCCAGAGCCTGATCGCCGATGACCGCGATCCGGCGGCGCATTGGGCGATGGGGCGGGCGCTGTGGCTGCGCGGCAGCCAGGATCAGTCGGTCAGTGAACTGCGGATCGCCGTGGACCTCAGCCCGAACTTCGCGCTGGGCCATTACACGCTGGGCTTTGTCGACTGCCAGATGGGCGATGCGCAAGCCGCCATCGGCGCATCCGATCACTCGCGCCACTTGAGCCCTTTCGATCCGCTGCTGTTCGGCATGCTGGCCGTGCGCGCACTGGCGCTGGTGCGGCTGGGCCGGATCGAGGAGGCGGCCGGATGGGCGATCAAGGCCGCCGCGCGCCCCAACGCGCACGTGCACATCCTGGCGATTGCCGCCTGCTGCCTGTCGCTGGCCGGCCGAACTGACGAGGCGCTGGGGTTTCTGCCCGCCATCCGCAAGGCGCAGGCGACCTACCGGGTCGACGACTTCCTGGCGTCATTCCGGCTGGAGCCCGACACGCAGGCGCTGTTCCGCGAGGGCGCGCGGCGGATCGGAATCGGATAGTGCAGCATTCGCCACGCTTCGCCAGATTCCGCTTGCTAGGTAGCTGCCTAGGCAGCTAATATCCCGTCATTGATATCGACGGCGGCGCGCCGGGCCCATCATGAGCAACGCAACTCCTTCTGTGCTGGACGAACTGTGCACCGGCGAACTGGGATTCCTGGTGACGTCGGTGCGCAACGGCATTCTGGACGCACTGGACCACGATCTGGCCCCGTTGCAGATCACCGTGCAGCAGTACGTCGTGCTCAATTGCATCGTCAAGGGGTGGGGACGCACGCTCAGCGACTTCTGCCGGGTGCTGTCCTATGACTCGGGCGCCATGACCCGATTGCTGGATCGGATCGTGGCCAAGGGCTTCATTCGCCGGGTCGAAAACGAAGCCGACCGCCGCAGTTCGCTGATCGAGCTCACCGAACAGGGCAAGGCGGCTTTTCCGCAAGCACGCCAAGCCACCGAAGTGGCGTTTCGCCGGCTGCTGGACGGCTTTTCCGAGGCAGAGGCGCAAGTGCTGCACAAGCTGCTATCCCGGATCCTGATCAACGCGCGGCCGGCGTAATTTGCCGGGCGCTTTTTTTTACCCATTTATCTGCCTAGGCATATACAGCCTGGGCTGTGAACCATGTCCCACCCCAAGCCTTCCGTCCCGCTGCTCCTCGTCATCGGCGCGCTGACGTTCATCGACTTCCTGCAGAACGGCATGGCCACCTTTGGCGCAGCGCCCATCATGGGAGAAATCGGCGCCAGCCCCGAGGAATACACCCACATCGCGCTCATCTACGCCTGCGTGGCGGTCATGATGATCGCGTTGCAGGGCTGGCTTACGCATCGGCTGGGCTTGCGCGCCTACCTGCTGGCGTCGCTGGCCGCCGCCGGCATGGGCGCGGCGGTCTGCGCGCTGGCGCAGGACCCGGCGCAATTCCTGTTGGGGCGCGTGTTGATGGCGCTGGGCTGCGCAGCGATGCTTACCTCGTCCCGGCTGACCGTCAACCTGATTCCGCCCAGCCCCGCGCGCTTCCTGGGCATCAAGGCCTTGGCGACCGGCCTGTGCCTGGGGACCGCGCTGGCGCCCTGGCTGGCCGCGATGGCGGTCGAGCACGATGGCTGGCCGTTGATGTTCTGGCTGATCGCGGCGTTGTCGGTGCTGGCGATGGCGCCCGTCTTGCTGGCCATGCCGGGACGCGAGGCGGGATCGGTCCTGGCCGGCAACGTGCGCCTGCTGCCGATCGCCGCGCTGGGCGCGGGCAGCTTCCTGGTGCTGCATGCGTTGCAGCGCGCGTATTACGACTTCTTCAGCCACGGCAGCCTCCTGGCGCTGTCGGCGGCGGCGGGGGTAGCCGCGCTGGGTTACTTCGTGTGGTCGGAAACGCGCAACGGCGCGCCGCTGCTCCGGCTGGGCGGCATGAACGAAGCACGGTTCCTCTGCGGACTGGCGCTCTTCACGGTCTGCTATGTGATGCTCGGGGCCAATGGCTACCTGGTGCCGGTGATGCTGCAGCGTGCGCTGGGGCAGGCCTGGGTCACCGCGGGCAAATTCTTTGCGCTGGGATTGGGGGCGGGCGTGCTGACCTGGGCCGTGATGTCGCAATTGCTGCCGCGCTGGCCCTCGCCGCGCAAGTTCTTCGTGACCGGCTTCCTGGCGCTGGCGGCGTTCGGGGTGTGGATGTCACGCTTGACGCCCACGGCCAACATGTGGACCGACGTGTTTCCCGCGCTGGCCTGCTACGGCATGTTCATCATGACCCTCATGCCCACGACCGCGATGCAGACCTTTACGGGCCTGACGGGCGACCCGGCAGTGTTCGCTCATGCGCAGCAGGTCAAGAACATGCTGGCGCAGGTCGGCCAGGCGCTGGGGATCATGCTGGCCACCATCGGGCAGCAGTGGTTCACGTCGCGGCACTACACGGTGCTGCGGGAAAGCATTGCGACGGGCAATGCGCAGTTCGAGGCGGCGATGGCGCAGCTGACCGCCTATTTCACCGCGGCGGCGGGGCCGGCACAGGCGCGGCAGCTTGCCACGGCGCAGATCGCGCAACTGCTGGACCAGCAGTCGGTGCTGCTGGCCAGCCTGGATCATTTCCGAATCGTGGCGGGCGTGGCGCTGGTGGCGGCCGTCGTCAGCCTAGTCCAGCGCGTGTTCCGCTAGGAGAAGGGTTCAGTTGCCGCCCAGCTGCGCGATGATCTGCCGCGCCACGTCCGCCAGCGACAGGCCGCCGTCCATTGCCGCGCGTTGCAGGCGTTCGTGCGCCGCCTGCTCGGTCAGGCCGTAGCGGCTGATCAACAGCAGCTTGGCGCGGTCGATGCGTTTCCTGTCGTCCAGCGCGCCCCGCACGCTGGTCAGCGCATCGTCGGCGTGCTGCATGCGCAGCGTCTGCTCGCGCATCATGTCCAGAATCGACCGTTCCAGCTCGCCGCCCACGCCGTCCTCGGGCGGCACATCCAGGATGCGGCTCTGCACGCTGAACACCATGCTGGGGACGCGGCCGCTGGCATGATCGGTGTAGCGGCTGAGCAGGAGGCGGCGGTCGTCCAGTTCCTGGCGGGTGTCGGCGATGCGCCGGGCGCACTGCTGCGCCAGTTCCTGCGCCAATTGGGTTTCAACGTTGCGCATGGCGTCGATGCGCGCCGTACACAGGTCGAACCACAGCTCGGCCAGGCCGCTGTCGACGCGCTGCGCGTCCGACGTGTGCTGCGCCATGTCGCGCATGCGTTGCACGGGTTGCGCCTGCTGCTGGATCTGGTCCCACGCCTGCAGTGGCGCGCCCTGCACATACTGCGAGTAGACGCCGAAGCTGCGGGCCTGGTTGGCCGCGAGGCCCAGCATGCGCGCCTTGCGGGCGTCGTCGAACCAGCCGGCTGTAAAGCCCATGACGCCGCAGGCGCGCTCCTGGCCGCTCAGTTCCTTGCCTTGCATGAAATTCAGCAGCGCCACCAACAGGCGCGTGACATCCGGATCGAGTGAAGAGTCGGCGGCTTCGAAGACCACTGCAAGCAGGCTGCCGATCACCTGGGTGAATCGGGTATCGGCGTCTTCCACCGCCACGCGCCGGTCGCGGACCTCGCGGCGCAAGGCCGGCAGCTCGTCCAGCCGGAAGAGGGCGTAGGCGATGCAATTGAGCAGGCGTGCCCGGCCGCTGCCGGCCGCGGGGTCGGATTCCAGTCCATCAAGAAATGTGCGTACGCCGGCTTCCACGGCCTGCGCGTCGCTCGACAGGCCGGCAAGCACCGGCTGCAGCCGGTCCGCGGCGCTGCACAGGGTCAGGTTGGAGTAGCCGCGCTCCTTTTGCAGCGCGTGCACCAGCGCACTGATGCGCAGCACCAGGTCGCAGGTGGCGGCCAGGACTTCCAGTCCTTGAAGTTCGCTGCGGCGGGCGGCGAGCAGGAAGCGCAGCGGCGGCGGCATGTGGCGTTCGGCCATCGGTATCTCTGTGCGGGGTGAGGCGCGTCTTCGCGGAAATCAGGCCGTCCGGCGTTGCGGCGCAAGCACGCCGCCCGCGTCGTCCAGCACGCCGAACATACGGCAGGCGGCGACTTCGCCGATGACCAGCACGGCAGGGCTGCGCAACCGGAAGGTCTGGGCATCGGACGCCATGCTGGCCAGCGTCGACGGACAGACCCGCTGGCCGGGAAGCGACGCGCGCTCGATCATCGCTACCGGCGTGTCCGGCGCCATGCCGGCAGCCAGCAACTGGGCGGTCATGTCGTGCACCTTTGCCACGCCCATGTAGACCACCAGCGTCGTGCCGCTGCGTGCCAAGCCCGACCAGTCGGGCGTTGCGCCGTCCTGCGAATGCGCGGTGATGAGTGTAACGCCCTGGGCCATGCCACGCTGCGTCAGCGGGATCCCGGCCGACGTTGCCGCGGCCAGCCCGGCGGTGATGCCGTTTACGATTTCGCAGGCTACGCCGTGGTCGCTAAGCCACTGCGCTTCCTCGCCGCCGCGGCCGAAGATGCAGGGATCGCCGCCCTTGAGCCGTGCCACGCGCAGGCCCTGGCGGGCGTAGCGCAGCATCAGGCGCTGGATGAAGTCCTGCGGCGTGGAGCGGCAGCCCCCGCGCTTGCCCACGCGCACGATGCGGGCGTTGGGGCAGTGCTGCAGGATCTCGGGGTTGACCAGGTCGTCGACCAGGACCACGTCGGCCCGGGCAAGCGCCTTGACGGCTTTCAAGGTCAGCAGCTCGGGATCGCCGGGGCCGGCGCCGATCAGGGACACGGTGGGATTCGTGGCGGGCATGGTCGTCTCGTTTCAGGAGGTCAGGGCCTGGATCACGATCACGATGGCCAGGATCAGGCACAGGCCTTTCCAGAAAGCCACCGGATTGCGTTCCAAGAGGGGCAGGCGTTCGCCGCCGCGCACGTCGGGCGGATTGCGCAGCGCGTGCGTGAATTCGGACAGCTCGGGCGTGCGGTGCTGCGGGTCGGGATGCAGGGCCCGGCTGAGCACGCTGTCGATCCACGCCGGGATTTCGCGTTCCCGGTCCAGCACCGACACGTAGGTCAGCCGTAGTTGCGCGGCGCGGCTGCGCGATCGCGCGACATCGGCGCCATACGGCAGGCGGCCGGACAGCATCTGGTACAGGATCGCGGCCAGCGAATAGATGTCGGACCGCGCCGTGCCGGCTTCGCCGAGGAAGTACTCGGGCGCCGCATATTGGGCGGTGCCCAGCACCGGCATGGCGTCGTCGCCATCGGCGCCCAGTTCCTGGATGCCGGCCGTCCGGGCCGAGCCCAGATCGATGATCTTTGCCGTGCCGTCGGGCGTGATCAGAATGTTGTCCGGCCGCAGATCCTGATGCACGATCTCCAGCCGGTGAAACGCCTGCAGGCCGCGTGCGATCTGCTCGATGATGGCGATTGCCGGTTCCAGCGCCGGACGCGGATTGGCCGCCATCCATTGCGTCAGCGTGCGGCCTTCGATGTATTCGCTCACGGTGTAGAGCGAGCGGCGCTGCCGCGTGCGCGGCCAGGCGCGCACGACGTGGCGGCTGTCGATGCGGCGCGCCAGCCATTCCTCGGTCAAGAGGCGTTCCAGATAGGCGGGGTCGTGCCGCAGGTCCAAGGACGGGATCTTGATGACGACGGTGTCGCCGCTGTCGAGGTCTTCGGCCAGGTAAACGTGGCTGCGGCTGCTGGCGCGCAGCTCGTCCGTGATGCGAAAGCCTTCGAACGTCTGACCCACGTCCAGCAACGGCGGACAGGGCAGGCTGCCGGAATACTGCGCCATCTCAGCGGCCTGGCGCGCGGGCAGGGCGTCGACGCGCACGATTTGCATGGTCAGGTTGTCGTCGCTGCCGCGGGCAAGCGCCAGCGCGACCAATGCGCGCGCGGCGGCGTCCAGATCGCTGGCGTTGGCGGCCACGGCCTCGCGCAGATCGTCGTCGCCGACATGCTCGTACACGCCATCGGTCGCCAGCAGGAACACGTCGCCGGGTTCCACGGCCTGGGTGTGATAGTCGATTTCCAGATGCGGCGCCAGGCCCAGCGCGCGGCCCAGGTAACTTTTGTCGTGCGCGACCCAGACGCGGTGATCCTCGGTCAGCTGCTCGATCGCGCCATCCCGCAGGCGATAGATGCGCGCGTCGCCGATATGCAGGATGTGCGCGGTGGCGCCCTTGAGCACCATCACGGTCAGCGTGCAGACGTAGCCGCTGTCCTGGTCTTGCCCATGGCGCTGGCGGCTTTGCGAATGCAGCCAGGCGTTGGCCGCGCTGAGCACCTTCTGGGCCGACTTCTTCACGGACCAGGTCTCGGGCGTGCAGTAATAGTCTTCCAGAAAGCTGGCCACCGCCGTCTCGCTGGCGATGTGGCTGACGTTGCTGCTGCTGATGCCGTCGGCCAGCGCGATGGCGATGCCTTTGGCGCCCAGGAGCGGCTCGCCCGGCACGCACAGCCCGTGGAAGTCCTGGTTGACGGGCTTGACGCCGCGATCGGTGTGCTGGCCCACCGCCACTGTCAGCGAGGCGGCGGGCGCGCCGGGCGTAAAGCTGTCCATGCCGGGTCGTATCAGTTGAAGCGGCGCTTGGGCGCGGTCTTCATGTGCGTGGTGTAGAGCGTCAGGCCCGTCAGCGAGATGCCGCCGATCAGGTTGCCCAGCACCACCGGGATTTCGTTCCAGATCATGTAGTCCATGATCGAGAAGTTGCCGCCCATGATCATGGCTGACGGGAACAGGAACATGTTGACGATGGAGTGCTCGAAGCCCATCGCGAAGAACAGCATGACGGGCATCCACATGGCGATGACCTTGCCGCTGACGGTGGTCGAGATCATGGCGCCCACGACGCCCAGCGACACCATCCAGTTGCACAGCACGCCGCGGATGAAGATGGTCAGCATGCCGCCCGCGCCGTATTCCTTGTAGCCCAGCGTGCGGTCTTCGCCGATGTGCGAGATGACCTGGCCGACCTTGTTGGGCGGCACCGAAAAGCCGTACGTGAAGACGATGGCCATCAGTACGGCGACGGTCAGCGCGCCCAGGAAGTTGCCCACGAAGACCTTGCCCCAGTGCTTGAGGATGCCGCCCATCGTGACGCCGGGCCGCTTGTCAAAGAGCGCCAGCGGGGTCAGTACGAATACGCCCGTCAGAAGGTCGAAGCCCATCAGGTACAGGATGCAGAACCCGACGGGAAAGAGCGCGGCGCCCAGGATGGGCGAGCCGGTCTGCACCGTGACGGTGACGGCGAAGACCGCGGCAATCGCGAGGATGGCGCCGGCCATGAAGGCGCGGATCAGGACGTCGCGGGTTGCCATGTAGAGCTTCGATTCGCCGGCATCCACCATCTTGGTGACGAACTCGGAGGGAGCGAGGTAGGACATGATGTTTCCTGTTGCTGTGCTGATGTGATGAATACGTTTGCGGCGGTCGTCAGGCGATTTCGACCGCGTCGCCGTTCAAGCGCACCTGCCAGGTCTGCAGGCGCTGCTCGGGAAATTGCACGCAGCTGCCGTCCGCCAGCCGGAAGTGCTGCTTGTAGAGCGGAGACGCCACCACCAGGTCGCCGGCCAGCTGGCCCACGATTCCACGGCCGATGACGTTGGCGCCGGACTTCGGGTCGCGGTTCGACACGGCGTACAAGGTCTGGCCCGCGGCGTCGGGCAGGTAGAACAGCGCGACTTGCGCGCCATCGACCAGGGCGACGACGCCGGAGTTGGCGACGAGGTCCTGGCGGTTGCACGCGTGGCGCCAGGCGGGGTGGGTGTTGGGCAGGGCGGCCATCAGACGATCTCCTCGGCAATCGGGATGACGCGCTGGACGGCGCGCGCCGGGGCCGGACGGGGCTGGCCGCGTTCCTGAACGAACTGGATGTCGGGGTCGCCCTGGCTGTCGTTGACGAAGGTGCGAAAGCGCTTGAGCTTTTCAGGGTCGCTGAGGGCGTTGGCCCATTCGCATTCGTAGCGGTCCACCACCAGTTGCATCTGCGCTTCAAGCTCGGCGCCCAGGCCCAGGCTGTCGTCGATCACGACCGCCTTCAGATAGTCCAGGCCGCCTTCCAGCGACTCGCGCCACACCGACGTGCGCTGCAGCTTGTCGGCCGTGCGGATGTAGAACATCAAGAGGCGGTCGATGTAGCGGATGAGGGTGGCGTCGTCCAGGTCGGTGGCAAAGAGCTCGGCGTGGCGCGGGCGCATGCCGCCGTTGCCGCACACGTACAGGTTCCAGCCGTTTTCGGTGGCGATGACGCCGATGTCC
This sequence comes from Achromobacter animicus, assembly GCF_902859585.1. Lineage (GTDB taxonomy): Bacteria > Pseudomonadota > Gammaproteobacteria > Burkholderiales > Burkholderiaceae_B > Achromobacter > Achromobacter animicus. The sequence continues at coordinate 23,664 of NZ_CADIJM010000001.1, forward strand.
TTGCTTTGCGCTTCGGCGCATTCGCGGGTGCAGCCGGACACGGCGAACTTCAGCTTGTGCGGGGCGCGCAGGCCTTTGTAGCGGTGCTCGATGTCCAGCGCCATCTTCACGCTGTCCTGCACGCCGAAGCGGCACCAGGTGCTGCCGACGCAGGACTTCACGGTGCGGGTGGACTTGCCGTAGGCGTGGCCCGTCTCGAAGCCGGCGGCGATGAGTTCCGACCAGATGCCGGGCAGCTCGTGCAGTTGCGCGCCGAACAGGTCGATGCGCTGGCCGCCCGTCACCTTGACGTACAGGTTGTATTTCTTGGCGACCATGCCGACGGCGATCAGGCCGTCCGGCGTGACTTCGCCGGCCGGCATGCGCGGCACCACCGAATAGGTGCCGTTCTTCTGCATGTTGGCCATGAAGGTGTCGTTGGTGTCCTGCAGCGGCACCAGGTGCGGGTCCTGGATGGGCCGGTTCCAGCAGGACGCGAGGATCGAGCCGATGGCGGGCTTGCAGATCTCGCAGCCGACGTGACCACGGCCGTGGCTGGCCAGGATTTCTTCGAAGGTCTCGGCGCCGCTCACGCGCACGATCGCGTACAGCTCCTGGCGGGTGTAGGCAAAGTGCTCGCACAGGCTCTTGTCCACCACGACGCCGCGGCTGGCCAGTTCGTGTTCGACCACCTGCTTGAGCAGGCCCGCGCAGCCGCCGCAGCCCGAGGCCGCCTTGGTGCAGGCCTTGACGCCCGCCAGGTCCGTACAGCCGCCGTCGATGGCGTCGCAGACGGCGCCCTTGCTGACGTTGTGGCAGGAGCAGATCGTGGCGGTGGCGGGCAGAGCGTCCACGCCCAGCAGCGGCGCGGCCTGGCCTTGCGGCAGGATCAGGCTGGACGGATCCGCGGGCGGTGCGATGCCGTTCTGCGCGTATTGCAGCAGCGTGTCGTAGTAGCTGTTGTCGCCCACCAGCACCGCGCCCAGGACACGCTTGCCGTCCTCGGAGATCACCAGGCGGCGGTAGCTGGAACCGGCCTCATCGATGAAACGGTAGCTGCGCGAGCCGGGCGTGGCCCCGTGCGCGTCGCCAATCGACCCCACGTCCACGCCCAACAGCTTGAGCTTTGTGGACATGTCGGCCCCCGAAAAGGCCTGTTCCGGCGCGCCGCACAGTTCGGCGGCGACAATGCGGGCCATCTGGTAGCCGGGGGCAACCAGACCGAATACCGTGCCGTTCCACGACGCGCATTCGCCGATGGCGTAGATGTGTTCGTCGCTGCTGCGGCAGCGGTCGTCGATGGCGACACCGCCGCGCTCGGCCAGCGCCAGCCCGGCCTTGCGCGCCAGGAACACCTGCGGACGGATGCCGGCCGAGAACACGATCAGGTCGGTTTCCAGCGGGGCGCCTTCAGCAAAGCGCATGCGGTAGCGGTATTGCGTGCCCGGCTTGATGTCCTGCGTGGCGCGCGACAGGTGCACGCCCACGCCCAGCGCCTCGATGCGCGCCTTCAGCGCCGCGCCGCCGGCCTCGTCCAATTGCACCGGCATCAGGCGCGGCGCGAACTCGACCACGTGCGCTTCCAGATTCAGCGACTTGAGCGCGTTGGCCGCTTCCAGCCCCAAGAGCCCGCCGCCGACAACCACGCCGCGCCGCGCGCCGCTGGCGGCTTCGCGGATCAGGTCCAGGTCGTCGATGCTGCGATACACCAGGCGCGAATTGCCCTCGGCGCCCGCGATGGGCGGCACGAAGGGATAGGAGCCCGTCGCCAGCACCAGCTTGTCGTAGGCGAAGCGGCCATTGGCGGTGATGACTTCCCGCGCGTGGCTGTCGATGTCCAGCACGGGCTCGCCCAGGCGCAGCGTCACGCCGTCCTGCTCATACAGCGAGGCCTCGCCCAGCGCCATCGACTCGGCGTCGCGCCCGTTCAGGTACTCGGACAGATGGACGCGGTCATAGGCGCGGCGGGTTTCTTCGCCAAAGATGGTGATGCGATAGCGCTCGAGGGCGCCGCGGGCGATCAATTGCTCGACGCAATGATGGCCCACCATGCCGTTGCCGATGACAATCAGCGTCTGCAAGGAATCGGAGGTGGCCGCTGCATTCATGGGATTTCCCCAGGCTTGGATTTTCGGTTTCAAAAGACAAACGGCGCCCTGGACCTTTCGGTCGGGGCGCCATTGCCGGTACTGCTCACGTTGTCTTGCCGGGTTTGCACCCGCACATAGGCAATTAAGCAAAGTCCATGCCAGGTATGTCGAGGCGCGATGTGTCGGGGGAAATTCCCTTGCGATTCATAGGGAAGGAGGGCGGTGCGAAGCCGCGATGAGGTTCAGCGGCCCATCCGCGCGGATCCGCGCGCGTGCTTCGTATCGGTGCATATCCGTGTGCGCCCTGCACCCGTTTGGCGCAGCGCAGCATGACTGGCCGTCGGGACGTGGGGCGGCCGACAGCCAAATCAGGCGAATGCCGCCTGCACCGCGGCAAAGGCGGCCGCGACGAGCGGATCGTCGCGCCGCGCCGCCTGGGTGATGAAGGACAGCTCCGCCTGGATCGACAGGCCTTTCACAAGTTGCAGACCGCTGGATTGCGATTCGCGCAGCGCGATGGCGTCGCGCGCGAGGGACAAGCCCACGCCCGAGCGCACCAGATCCAGCATCGAAGCCTCTTGATCCACCTCGGCCACCGCGTGCGGCGTAATGCCCAGGGCGTCGAACTTGTCGGACAGCAGGCGGTGGTGGACTGAATCCGGCGGGGTCCAGATCCACGGCAACGCGGCGATTTCCGCCCAGCCCCGTCCCGCGACCTGCGCGCTCCAGCTTTTTGGGGCGACGACGTAATAGGAAAAGGAAGCAAGCGGTTGGGCGTGCAGGCCGGAGGGCTGGCTGCCGTCCCGGGCGTGTGGCCCCAGAAAGAACCCCACGTCCAATTCTCCGGCGCGCACTTGCCGGCCGACCGATCCGGACATGCCGTGCCGCAGGGTGGGGCGGATCTTCGGGTAGTGCTCGACCAGATACTGCAGCGTGGCGCCCAGCCGCAGGAATTCCGGGTCCAGGATCGTCCCGATGCGCAATTCGCCCTGCACCGTATCGCGCAACGCGCCGATGGCGCGCTGAAAGTCATCCAGCGCGTCCAGCACCCTTTGCGCCGAAGGCAACAACGCCCGCCCATCCGCGTTAGGCGCCAACCCTTGCGCCGTCCGCGCAAACAGCGTCAGGTCCAGCGACTCCTGAAAATTTTTGAGCTGCAGGCTGAGCGCAGGCTGCGTCAAATGCAGATGCTCGGCCGCGCGCGTCAAATTACCTTCGCGCGCGACGGCGGCAAACGTGCGGATGTGCTTCAGGTCCATGGATGCTCCCGGAAATCGCGTTGGAGGGTGTCAGACACCTCATTTCGTCCTACAAAACCGGTGGTGTCAGACACCTCATTCAGTCCTACAAAATCAGGGGTGTCTGACACCCACCCGCACCCGACCAAGCGTGGAAACTGCCGAGCATTATTAGAGACGCTAATAATCCCCTTTTCAACATTTCATTGGACAGCCGCCCCGTCCTGCGCCAGAGTCTTGCCAGATTCCCGGCGCGCGTCCAACGTCGTAGCCGGGGCGGCTCACCGTGCCGGCGTCCGTTTCGGGCCCGCAACTTGATAAGAAGAGCTTATGGAGACATACGACTACATCATCGTGGGCGCGGGGTCGGCCGGCTGCGTGCTGGCCAACCGCCTGAGCCGCGACCCCGCCGTGCAGGTGCTGCTGCTGGAAGCCGGCGGGCGCGACAACTATCACTGGATTCACATCCCCGTCGGTTACCTGCATTGCATCGGCAACCCGCGCACGGACTGGATGTATCGAACCGCCGAAGAGCCGGGGCTGGGCGGGCGCTCGCTTATTTATCCGCGCGGCCGCGTGCTGGGCGGATGTTCGTCCATCAACGGCATGATCTACATGCGTGGCCAGAAGCAGGACTACGAGGACTGGGCCGCGCTGTCGGGCGACGCGGCCTGGAGCTGGGATCAGGTGTTGCCGGTCTTCAAGCGCAGCGAGGACTATCACCGGGGCGCTGATGAATTCCACGGCGCGGGCGGCGAATGGCGCGTGGAGTCGCAGCGCCTGCGGTGGGACATCCTGGAAGCCTTCGCTTCGGCGGCCGAACAGGAAGGCATCCCGCGCGTGCAGGATTTCAACCGCGGCGACAACTTCGGCAGCGGCTATTTCGAGGTCAACCAGCGCAGCGGCTGGCGCTGGAATACGTCCAAAGCGTTTCTGCGGCCGGTGCGCAAGCGCCCGAACCTGCATGTGATGACTGGCGCGCTGGCCGAACAGCTTGAATTCGATGAAAAGCACTGCGTCGGCGTGCGCGTCAACCAGAACGGCCGCGCGGCGTCGTTGCGCGCACGGCGCGAAGTGGTGCTGGCGGCCGGCGCGGTGAACTCGCCGCACCTCCTGGAAGTCTCCGGCATCGGCGAGCCCGCGCGCCTGCGCGAAGCCGGCATCACGCTGCGCCACGCCTTGCCCGGCGTGGGCGAGAACCTGCAGGACCATCTGCAATTGCGCGTCATCATCAAGGTGAACGGCGTCAAGACGCTGAACCGTATCGCGTCCACGTGGCTGGGCAGGGCGGGCATCGGGCTGGAGTATCTGGTGAGCCGCAGCGGTCCGATGAGCATGGCGCCGTCGCAATTGGGCCTGTTCGCCAAATCCGATCCCGGCCAGGACCGCGCCAACGTCGAATTCCACGTGCAGCCGCTGTCGTTGGGTGCATTCGGCGAACCCCTGCATGGTTTCGACGCCTTCACCGCCAGTGTCTGCAACCTGCGCCCCACGTCGCGCGGCAGCGTGCACGCGCAAGGACCGGCGGGGCAGAAGGGCAGCGAAGCCCCCGTCATCCGGCCCAACTACCTGAGCACCGACGACGACCTGCGCGTGGCTGCCGATTCCATTCGCCTGGTGCGCCGCATTGCCGCCGCGCCCGCCCTGCAGCGATACCGGCCGGACGAATGGCTGCCGGGTCCGGCATTCCAGACCGAAGAAGAATTGCGCCAGGCGGCGGGCAAGATCGGCACCACCATCTTCCACCCGGTGGGCACCTGCGCGATGGGCCGGGACGCCGACAGCGGCGCGGTGGTGGACGCGCGGCTGCGCGTGCATGGGCTGCAAGGCCTGCGCATCGCCGACGCGTCGATCATGCCGCGCATCACCTCGGGCAACACCAATTCGCCGACGATCATGATTGCGGAGCGCGCGGCGGACATGATCCGGGAAGAGGCGGGGGCGGCGCGATAGCCGTCCGCCAATGACAACAAGCCGCCCGGTCAGGGGCGGCTTGCCTGGACACGCGCGAATGCGGCGGGTCTAACGCAGCGACCGGTATGTCTCCTGACGCTGCGGATGCGTCAGGATCACCTGCCAAAGCTGCCCTTCGCGCGACCGGAAAAAGCCCGCGCAGCACATCAGGTAGTACTTCCACATCCGGTAGAAGCGGGTGCCGTAGCGCGACTCCAGCGTGGGCCAGGCCTGCTCGAAGCGGTCCCACCATGCCATCAGCGTGCGATCGTAGTCTGCCCCGAAGTTGTGCCAGTCCTCGACGATGAACCGGCCTTCGACGGCCGTCGCGATTTCGCGCGCCGACGGCAGCTTGCCGTTGGGAAACACGTAGCGGTCGATCCACGGATCGGTGCTCTGGCTGGTGGCCGCGATACCGATGGTGTGCAGCAGGAAAATGCCTTCGGGCGCCATCAGCCGCTGCACGTTGGTGAAGTACGTGTCGTAATTCTTCGGCCCGACGTGCTCGAACATCCCGACCGACACCACCTTGTCGAAGCGGCCTTGCAGATCGCGGTAGTCCTGCAGCAGCAGCTCCACGGGCAGGCCTTTGACGCGTTCCTGCGCCAGGGCCAGTTGCTCCTTGGATACGGTCACGCCCGTGACCTTGACGCCGTAGCGTTCGGCCGCGAACTTGGCCAGTCCGCCCCAGCCGCAGCCGATGTCCAGGAGCGTCTCGCCTTCCTTCAGTTGCAGCTTGCGGCAGATCATGTCCAGCTTGGCGACCTGCGCCTCCTCCAGCGTCTGGGCGTGTTCCCAATACGCGCAGGAGTAGATCATCCGGCTGTCGAGCATCGCCTCGAACACGTCGTTGCCGGCGTCGTAATGCTGCTCACCGACTTCAAACGCACGATGCTTGGACTGAAGATTGAACAGCTTGTGGCGCAGGTGTTCGGCGATCAGCTTGATGCGTGCCACGCCCAGCGCCGCCGATCCCATGTCGGCGCGCAGCAGGCGCGTGAACAGCTCGTCCAATTGCTCGCAGTCCCACTCGCCGTCCATGTACGACTCGCCCAGCCCCAACGACCAGCTGGCGAACACCCGCTCGTACATATGCTTGTCATGCACCTGCATGTCCCAGGGCCGCGAACCGTTGATCTGCACGTCGGCGCGCGCCATCAGGTCCTGCAGGATTTTCGGGGGGGCGGGGGGAGGGGGAATGACGCTGGGTTGACCGGCAGGCTGCTCGGTCAGCGGGGTGACGGGACTGCTTTGCTGCATACGGACTCCATATCAATTTTGGGATGACTGATCTGGCAATGCCTGAAGCTTTTTACTGTGCGCCTTGAAAGGTATGCAACTCCAATTTAATGATTGCATCGGGCCCATAGCCAACGGCAATGCGCGGCGGGCCGGGCAGAAAGCGGGCGAAGGACGGGCGCTCGAAGAATGCAAGGATCGTAGCCACGACCGCCGGGATAGTCCAGAGCAGGCCGCACCGGCGTTGCATAACCGATAAGATAGCGGCCAAAGTGGCGCAGCCGTGCCGGCGCGCGCCGATCGTGGAGCCTATCGAAGTGGATGCCAGCCTGGAACCCCGTTTGGAATTCGTCACGTGCGCCAGCCCGGCGGGCCTGCACCGCATGGCCTATTGGGAATGGGGCGATCCCGCCAATGACCGCGTGCTGCTCTGCGTGCACGGTCTGACCCGCAGCGGGCGCGACTTCGACGCACTGGCGCGCCGGCTGGCGGGCACGTACCGCGTGGTCTGCCCCGACGTGGTCGGCCGCGGCCGGTCGGATTGGCTGGTCAATCCGGCGTTCTACACCGTGCCCCAGTACGTGTCCGACATGGTGACGCTTATCGCGCGCCTGCGCCCGGGCAGCCTGTCGTGGGTCGGCACGTCGATGGGCGGGTTGATCGGCATGGCGTTGTCAGGCGCCGCCGCGTTCGCCAAGGCCATGCTGGCAATGCGCCCGCATGCCGGCATGCTGCCGCCTGACCAGGGGCTGCGCCTGGACAAACTGGTGCTCAACGACGTGGGCCCGCGTCTGGAAAACGGCGCCCTGTCGCGCATCGGCCAGTACGTGGGCGCGCCTGGTGAATTCGCCACCTTCGAAGAGGCCGTGGCGACGATGCGCGCCAATTCGGAAACCTTCGGTCCGCATACCGACGCCCAATGGGCAGAACTGGCCAAATACCTGTACCCGCAGCAGGGCGACAAGTGGGTTAAGCACTACGACCTGGCAATCGCGCAGGCGCTGGCGGCCCAGACGCCCGAAGAACTGGCGGCGGGCGAGCAGATCCTGTGGCGGTCGTATGACGCGCTGGACTGCCCGATCCTGATTGTGCGCGGCGAACTGTCCGACCTGTTGACGCGCGCCACCGTCGAAGAAATGCGCCAGCGCAATCCGCGTGCACAGGCGCTTGAGGTGCCGGGCGTGGGACACGCGCCCACGCTGATCGCGGACGATCAGGTCAATCCAGTGGCGGATTTTCTGCTGTCCTGACCGGACGGGCGGCAATGTGGGGACGGCACCGCGCTAGGCGTGCCGCCGGGCCTTCTCTACAATAGCCGGATGAAATCGCCCACCCTGAACATCGACCTGCATTGCCATTCCACCGTTTCGGACGGCGCGCTCGCGCCCCGGGACGTGGCGCAGCGGGCGTTCGCCAATGGCGTCGATGTCTGGGCACTGACCGATCACGACGAGGTGGGCGGCATCGCCGAAGCTTCCGCTGCAGCAGAAGAGCTGGGCATGCGCTTTGCCACCGGCGTCGAAGTCTCCGTCACGTGGGCCGGCCTGACCGTGCATATCGTCGGCCTGCGCTTTGATCCCACCAACGCGGCGCTGGTCGAAGGCCTGCGCAAGACCCGCTCGGGACGCGCGGCCCGCGCCAAGCGCATCGGCGACCGCCTGGCAGACATGGGCATGCCCGGCGCCTACGAAGGCGCGCTGCCGTTTGCCGGCAACCCCGAACTGATCAGCCGCACGCACTTTGCGCGATACCTGGTGCAAGCCGGTTATTGCCCCGACGTGCAAACCGTTTTCAACAAGCATCTGGGCGACGACTGCCCCGGCCATGTGCCCATGCAATGGGCCACGCTGGCCGACGCCGTGGGCTGGATCCGCGGCGCGGGCGGCCAGGCCGTCATCGCCCACCCGGGCCGCTACAAGTACACGCCCCTGCAGTTTGCCGCGCTGTTCGACGAATTCCTGCAATTGGGTGGCGTGGGCATCGAGGTCAACACGGGCAGCCACACCGTGGAAGAAGCCCGCCAGTACGCCGAGGTGGCGCGCCGCTACGGCTTTTTGGCCTCGCGCGGGTCGGACTTCCACAGTCCCAAGGAAAGCCGGATGGACCTGGGCCAACTGCCGCCGCTGCCATCCGACCTGAAGCCGGTCTGGCACGACTGGTTCTGACGCGGGCGGCCTGCGCCGCTCATTCCGAAAGCTTCGACAGTGATCGCGCCATCGCGATGCAACCGCCATGAATAAAGCCTTTGTTAAAGAGTCCGACCACGAGGACGACGACGATCTGCCGCAGGCCCAAGCGTTGCCGGCCGGCACCAAGAACTACATGACGCCCGAGGGTTACGAGCGCCTGCGTGGCGAACTGACCCAGCTTATGAACGTGGAACGTCCGGCCGTCGTGCAGGTGGTGTCGTGGGCCGCGTCCAACGGCGACCGCTCGGAAAACGGCGACTACCTTTACGGCAAGAAGCGCCTGCGCGAGATCGACCGCCGCATGCGGTTCCTGACCAAGCGGCTGGATATTGCCGAAGTCGTGGACCCCAAGGCCCAACCCAACCGCGACCAGGCGTTCTTTGGCGCCACGGTCGTCTACGTGGACAAGGCCGGCGAGGAACACACCGTCACCATCGTCGGCGTGGACGAGGCCGAGCCCCTGGCCGGCAAGATCAGCTGGATCTCGCCGGTGGCGCGGGCGCTGATCAAGGCGCGGGAAGGCGACACGGTGGTGCTGCGCACGCCGGCTGGCATCGATGAGCTGGATATTCTGGAAGTCAGCTATCCGGAATAGGGAAGTCAGACGCCCCAAAAGATAACGGGCGCCGGTTGTGGCCGGCGCCCGTTTGGTGGGCGGGATTCTAGCGTCCCTGCCTCGGTTGGCGGCTTGCGCCGCCGGTTCCCCTGGGGCTTGCTGCGAAACTTTCGCGGTTTGCTTCTTGCGGGTTACTTCTTGCGTCCTGCGATCGACTTTTCGGCCTTGTTGACCAGGTCCTCGCCGATCTGCTTCTTCCACTTTTCATAGACCGGCTTGGTGGCCTTCACGAACGCGTCGTGATCGGCCTGCGACAGCGTCGTCACCGTCACGCCGTGGCCGGCGATTTCCTTGAGCAGCGACGGGTCTTCGGGCGTGACGCCCTTGCGCGCGATCACGATCTGCTGCTTGCCGGCGTCCAGCGCGGCCTGACGCACGATGTCGCGATCCTTTTCCGACCAGGAATTCCAGACTTCGCGGTTGACCACGAAGATCAGCGGATCGGCCACGTAGTTCCACAACGTCAGGTACTTCTGACCCACGGTGTAGAGCTTGGAGCCCGTGTAGATCGACAGCGGATTCTCCTGGCCGTCGACCGCGCCGCTGGCCAGCGCGGGCTGCGCGTCCGCCCAGCTCATCTGCGTGGGATTGGCGCCCAGTGCGGTGAACGTGTCGATGTACAGCGGCGACCCGACCACGCGCAGCTTCATGCCCTTCATGTCCTCGGGCCGCTTGATCTCACGCTTGGAATTGCTGACCTGGCGGTAGCCGTTTTCGCCCCAGGCCAGCGGCACCACGCCGGCCTTTTCGATGAGCTTGAACATGTCCTTGCCCACGTCGCCTTGCACCAGCGCGTCGATGGCGGCGTAGTCGGGCATCAGGAAGGGCAGGGAGAACAGGTTCAGCTGCTTGACCTGCGGCGACCAGTTGATGGTCGAGCCCACGGCCATGTCGATCACGCCCTGGCGGATCGCCGTGAACTCGCGGGTCTGGTCGCCCTGTACCAGCGAGGTGCCGGGGTAGACCTTGATGTTGATGCGGCCTTCGGTGCGCTCGCGCACCAGGTTCGACCAGATCTCGGCGCCCTGGCCCCACGGGAACGTGGTGCCCACGACGATGGAGAGCTTGTACTCGGGCTTGTAGTTCTGCGCATGCACGGGCGCCATGCCCACCACGGCTGCCGCGCACAGCGCCGCGCCGATCAGGTTGCGGAATTTCATGTTGCGTCTCCTCTCTCTGCGAGTCTTTCTGTTGTTGTCATCCATGGCCGGGAACCCTTGCCGGGCCGGCCCCGTCCAGCCTCTCTCAATAACCCAGCTTGCGCGGCAGCCACAGCGCCAGTTCGGGAAACACCAGCACTGCGACCAGCACCATGAACATCGCGCCCAGCAGCCACACCACCCAGCGCACGGTCGATTCCATCGGCACGCGCGCGATGCGGCACGACACCATCAGGTTCACGGCCAGCGGCGGGGTGAACTGGCCCAGCGCCACCTTCAAGGTCAAAATCACGCCAAACCACACCGGATCCCAGCCGTAGGCATTGGCGATCGGCATGAGCAGCGGCACAAAAATCAGAAAGATCGAGATGCCGTCCAGGAACATGCCCACGGTCATCAGCAGCAGGATCAGCAGCGCCAGCACGCCCCATTCGCCCAGGCCGGAATTGACGATGGCATGCGTGATCGGGTCGATCACGCTCAGCGTCGACAGGGCCCACGCGAAGATCCCGGCCAGCGTCACCACCAGCATGATCACGGCGGACAGCTCGGCGGCTTCGCGCAGGATGGTGTAGAGGTCGCGGAACTTGATGGTGCGGTGGATGAAGCCGCCCACGAACAGGCCATAGAACACCGCGACGACGGCGGCCTCGGTCGGCGTGAACCAGCCCATCCGCATGCCGCCCAGGATCAGCACGGGGGCCGCCAGCCCCCACGACGCTTCGCGCAGGCTCTTCCAGAACGGCGGGCGGGGCAGGTGCGCTTCCAGCGCGCCCATCTTGTACTTGCGGCTGAGCCACACGGCCGGAATGATCAGCGCAAAGCCGGCCAGGATGCCCGGAATCATGCCGGCGGCAAACAGCGCGGGCACCGATGCGCCCGGCACCAGCACGGAATAGATGATGAAGGCCACGGATGGCGGGATCAGGATATCGGTGGCGGCGCCGGCGGCCACCACGGACGCCGAGAACGACCCCGGATAGCCGGCGCGCGACATTGCGGTGATCATCACCGCGCCCACGGCCGCGGCGCAGGCCGGTCCCGAGCCCGAGATGCCGCCCAGAAACATGGCCACCGCAATCGACACCAGCGGCAGCATGCCCGGACCGCGTCCGACGATGGCAATCGCAAAGTCCACCAGCCGCTTGGCCACGCCCGAGCGGTCGAAGATGGAACCCACCAGCACGAACATCGGAATCGCCAGCAGCGGGTACTTCGCCAGCCCGGCATAGAAGTTCTGCGGCACCGTCAGCAGGCCATACCACGGCGTATCCAGGTTGGTCAGCACGATCGCCACCGTGCCGCCAATGCCCAGCGCGACGCCAACCGGCACGCCGATGATCATCAGGACGATGAAGACGGTAAAGAGAATGGCGGCGATCATCGCTGGGCTTCCTGGCCCGGCGCGCGCACGAGGCGGCGCAGCGTGCCGAGCGTGCGCAGCGAAATCGCGGCGGCCATGACCGGCAGCCAGATCGAATACCACCAGGTCGGCACGCCGATGGCCGGCGAGGTCTCCTCGTAGATGTATTCGTCATACACCAGCTTGACCGACAGCACGGTCAGCAGCACGAAGAATCCCAGCACGCAGCTGTTCGAGATCAGCGCCATGATGCGCTGGCGGCGCGGCGAGCCCGAGTCCGCCAGGATCTCGATGCGGATGTGATGATTGCGCACGAACGCCACGCTGCCGCCCGCCATCGTCAGCACGATCAGGAGGAACACGGAGATTTCTTCCGTCCAGGCGAACGACTGATCGGTGAAGTAGCGCACCAGCACATTCAGGAAAGTGATGATGGCCAACGTCGCCAGCAGGATCACGGCCAGCCAGTCCTCGACGGCCAGCGGCACCTTCACGGCGGGATCTGCTTCTACGGGGATGATCGGTTCTACGGGCTCGGCGGGGGCTTCGGGGCGGGACATTTGAGGCAGCGGCCAGCGGGCGCCGAAAGGCGCTTTTCTTGTTGGAAGGGTCGCTGCATCCTACCGTTGCGCTGCCGGGCCAGGTCTTCGTGTTTTCCCGCAATGCGGGGTCGAAGCAACATGCTGCGCCGCATCAACGTGGCGGGGCGGGAACGCCGCCGGGAGGGCAAAAGGGCCGCCTTCCGTCCCGTGGCGCCGGCGATATTGCTTTGCACCATGCCAGTGCGCGGCGTGCGGAATTCTTTTGTAACAATGGCCAAATCGGACCGCTGGAACCCGCCGCGAACTTCGGCTCCGGGAAAACCCCTTAAACGGGTAAAATCCCTGCTTTGCACCCCTCTTTATACGGCGCCCGCATCGTGTCCCTAGTTCAGCATCTGCCTGGTTCCTCCGTCCTGTCCTCCTTTCGACGTGATCGCCTTCTGGCGCAATTGAAGGAAGCCGGCCTGCCGGTGGCCGACATATCCGCCCGCTACGAGCACTTCGTCAGCACCGACGCGGCCCTGACGGCCGAACAGCAGCAGCAACTGTCGCAACTGCTCGACTACGGCACGCCCGCCACGGGTGACGCGCCCGCCAAAAGCGTGTCCCTGCTGGTGATCCCGCGCCTCGGCACGATCTCCCCCTGGGCCAGCAAGGCCACCGACATCGCCCACAACTGCGGCCTGTCGTCGGTGCATCGCATTGAACGCGGCGTGCGCTATGTCATTACGCCCGAACGCGGCCTGCTCGGCGCCAAGTCGCTCGACGAAGCCATGCTGGCGCGCGCGGCCGACTGCCTGCACGACCGCATGACCGAAACCGTGGTGGACGCCAGCTTCGACGGCCAGGCGCTGTTCCAGCCGCTGGCCGGCAAGCCCATGCGCACGGTCGACGTCCAGACGCGCGGCGCCGATGCGCTGGTCGAAGCCAACACCACGCTGGGCCTGGCCCTGTCCGACGACGAGATCGAATACCTGGCCAAGTCCTTCACCGACCTGGGCCGCGATCCCACCGACGTCGAGCTGATGATGTTCGCGCAGGCCAACAGCGAACACTGCCGCCACAAGATCTTCAACGCCGAATGGGTCATCGACGGCCAGTCGCAGCCCAACACGCTGTTCGGCATGATCCGCGCCACGCACAAGGCGCAGCCGCAAGGCACCGTCGTCGCGTACTCGGACAACGCCGCCATCATGGAAGGCGGCCCTGCGCAGCGCTTCCAGGCCGGCGTGCCGGGCCTGGCAGGCCAGGGCGCCGACAGCGCCAAGTACATCCGCCGCGACACCACCGTGCACACGCTCATGAAGGTGGAAACGCACAACCACCCGACCGCCATCGCCCCGTTCCCCGGTGCGTCCACCGGCAACGGCGGCGAAATCCGCGACGAAGGCGCCACCGGCCGCGGCTCCAAGCCCAAGGCGGGCCTCACGGGCTTCACCGTGTCGCACCTGCGCTTTGACGACGCACTGCAACCCTGGGAAGCCGACCACCACGGCCTGCCGGATCGCATCGCTTCGCCGCTGTCCATCATGATCGACGGCCCCATCGGCGGCGCCGCGTTCAACAACGAATTCGGCCGTCCCAACCTGCTGGGCTACTTCCGCTCGTTCGAGCAGACCGCCGGCGGCACGCGCTGGGGCTATCACAAGCCCATCATGATCGCGGGCGGCCTGGGCAGCATCGACGCCGGCCTCACGCACAAGGATGTGATTCCCCCCGGCGCGCTGCTGATCCAATTGGGCGGCCCGGGTTTCCGCATCGGCATGGGCGGCGGCGCCGCCTCCAGCATCAGCATGGGCAGCAACTCGGCTGAACTGGACTTCGACTCCGTCCAGCGCGGCAACCCCGAAATCGAACGCCGCGCCCAAGAGGTCATCGACCGCTGCTGGCAGCAGGCCGAAAACAACCCCATCATCGCGATCCACGACGTGGGCGCGGGCGGCCTGTCCAACGCATTCCCCGAACTGGTCAACGACGCCGGCCGCGGCGCCATCTTCGACCTGAAGCGCGTGCCTCTCGAAGAATCGGGCCTGTCGCCCGCCGAAATCTGGAGCAACGAATCGCAGGAACGCTACGTCCTGTCGATCCTCCCGCAAGACCTCGAACGCTTTGACGCCATCGCCCGCCGCGAACGCTGCCCGTACGCGGTGGTGGGCGTGGCCACCGAAGAGCGCCAGCTGCGCGTGGTGGACGGCGAAGGCCTGCCCGGCCTGGACACGATCCGCCCGCAAGGCGACGCCGAAGTGCGCCCCGTGGACGTGCCCATCGACGTCATCCTGGGCAAGCCGCCGCGCATGACGCGCGACGTCACCCGCCTGCCCGGCGTGTCCGAGCCGCTGGACCTGGCCGGCATCGACCTGACCGAAGCCGCCTACCGCGTGCTGCGCCACCCCACCGTGGCCAACAAGTCCTTCCTCATCACCATCGGCGACCGCACCGTTGGCGGTCTGTCCAGCCGCGACCAGATGGTCGGTCCGTGGCAGGTGCCTGTCGCCGACTGCGCCGTCACGCTGGCCGACTACGAAGGCTTCCGCGGCGAAGCCATGTCGATGGGCGAACGCACCCCCATCGCCATGCTGGACGCCCCGGCTTCGGGCCGCATGGCCGTGGCCGAAGCCCTGACCAACCTGGCGGCGGCCGACGTCGCGCGCCTTGAAGACATCAAGCTGTCGGCCAACTGGATGGCCGCCTGCGGCGTGGCCGGGCAAGACGCCGCGCTGTACGACACCGTGTCCGCCGTCAGCGAACTGTGCCAGGCCACGGGCCTGTCTATCCCGGTCGGCAAGGACTCCCTGTCCATGAAGACCTCCTGGGAACAGGACGGCGAGCAGCGCCAGGTCGTGGCGCCCGTGTCGCTGATCATCACGGCGTTCGCACCCGTTGCTGATGTCCGCGCCAGCCTGACCCCGCAACTGCGCACCGACGCCGGCGACAGCGTCCTGATCCTGATCGACTTGGGCCGCGGCCGTCACCGCATGGGCGGCTCGATCCTGGCGCAGACCTACAACCAGGTCGGCCAGACCGTGCCGGACATCGACGCGCCGCAAGACCTGCGCGCCTTCTTCGTCACCATCCGCACGCTGGCCGAAGCCGGCACCATCCTGTCCTATCACGACCGTTCCGATGGCGGCCTGTTCGCCACGCTGGTCGAAATGGCCTTCGCTGGCCGTACCGGCATCTCGGTCAATCTGGACATGCTGACCTTCGATCCGCAGTCGGCCGATTGGGGCGACTACAAGATCCGTCCGGAACAGGTCGCCGTGCAGCGCGACGAACTGACGCTGAAGGCCCTGTTCTCGGAAGAAGCGGGCGCCGTCATCCAGGTGCCGGCCTCGCAGCGCGACGCCGTCATGCAGGTCCTGCGCGGCGCCGGCCTGTCGGCCCACTCGCACGTCATCGGCGGCCTGAACGGCGCCGACGAAGTCGAGTTCTACCGCGACGGCCGCAAGGTCTGGGGCCAGCCGCGCGCCGATCTGGGCCGCGCGTGGTCCGAAGTCTCGCACCGCATCATGGCGCGCCGCGACAACCCCGCGTGCGCCCAGGCTGAACTGGACGTCTGGAACGACACCAAGGATCCGGGCATGAGCCCGACCGTGGCCTTCGACCCGCAAGAGGACGTGGCCGCGCCGTTCATCAATACCGGCAAGCGTCCGCGCGTGGCCATCCTGCGCGAGCAGGGTTGCAACAGCCAGGTCGAAATGGCCTGGGCCTTCGATACCTCGGGCTTCGAGGCCATCGACGTCCACATGACCGACCTCCTGTCCGGTCGCCTGGACCTTGCCCAGATGCAGGGCCTGGTCGCCGTCGGCGGCTTCAGCTACGGCGACGTGCTGGGCGCCGGCGACGGCTGGGCGCGCACCATCCGCTTCAATAGCAAGCTGTCGGATCAATTCGCCGCGTACTTCGCGCGTCCCGATACCTTTGCGCTGGGCGTGTGCAACGGCTGCCAGATGATGGCCGCGCTGGCGCCCATGATCCCGGGCGCCGAGCACTGGCCGCGCTTCACGCGCAACCAGTCCGAAAAGTACGAAGCCCGTCTGTCGATGGTGGAAATCGCCAAGTCGCCGTCCATCTTCTTTGCCGGCATGGAAGGCGCCCGCGTGCCGGTCGCCGTGGCCCACGGTGAAGGCTTTGCCGACTTCTCGCAGCAGGGCGACGCCAGCCGCGTGCTGGCCGGCGCGCGCTTCATCGACAACTATGGCCAAGCCACCGAAGCCTATCCGTTCAACCCGAACGGCAGCCCGGGCGGCCTGACCTCGGTCACCACGGCCGACGGCCGCTTCACGGTGATGATGCCGCACCCGGAACGCGTGACCCGCAACGTCATGATGTCGTGGGCGCCCGAGAAGTGGGGCAATGCGGACTCGGGCGGTGCGTTCAGCCCGTGGATGCGCATCTTCCGCAACGCGCGCGCTTGGCTGAAGTAGGCGTTTCGGGCTAAGCCCCGAACCCCTGGCCACCAAAACCGCCGCGGCTCGTCCGCGGCGGTTTTGCGTTGACGGCCTTGCCGCGGCGGCGATGATTCCGCCGCCGAAGGGGGGAGCGCTGGCGGCAGGCGCACAAGCTGTCCGCCCCGCGGTCCGCTCAACGCATGTAACCCGGTGAAATATTTAACTTTTCATTGCATTGCGCCGTTAAGGGGAAAGCGTTACGCAACCCCCGGAGTGGCTTTCAATGTTCAAGAATTTAAGTATCCGCGCAATCCTGACGACCGCCTTGGCCGTCTTCTTTGCACTCTTTCTGGTGACCGGCATCGCGGTCTACCAGCAACTGACCTCCAACCGCACCTCGATCGAGGTGATGCTGGACACCAACCTGGTCCGCGCCAATTCGCTGGACGACGCGGCGTCGGACCTGCTGCGCGCCCGCGTGGTGCTGCTGGCGGCGCATAGCGCGCTGCTCGAAGGCAAGAGCCTGGACACCACGGCCAGCAACATGCAGCGCATGGACAGCTACGTCACCAAGGCCACCGGTCAGATCGAAGCCGCGCGCAAGCTGCCGGAAACGTCGCCGCAGGGCAAGCCTCTGTTCGAGGCGGCGCTGGCCGCCTACGACGTCTACGTGCGCGAGGCCATCGGCCCGATGATCGCCGCCATTCGCGCCGGCGACGCCAAGGAGGCCGGCCGCATCAATCAGGAAAAGGTTAGCCCGCTGGGCACCAAGTTCACCCAGGCCAACCAGCAATACGTCGACTTCGCCGACGAAGTCGGCCAGCGCGTGGCGCGCGATTCCGCCGCGCGCATCAATACCGCGATCGTCTTCCTGATCTGTCTGCTGGTCGTGGTGGCCGCACTGGTCGTGGGCCTGTATGTGGTCTTCGGCCGCGCCGTCTTCCGTCCGTTGCATGAAGCCGGGCGCCTGTTCGACCGCATCGCCAGCGGCGACCTGACCAACCGCATCGAGCAGCGCGGCAACAATGAGATCGGCGTCCTGTACGGCGCCGTCAAGCGCATGCAGGACAGCCTGGCGCGCACGGTGTCGGCCGTCCGTCTGGGCGTTGAAGAGATCCACACCGGCTCGCGCGAAATCGCCGCGGGCAACATCGACCTGTCCTCGCGCACCGAGCAGCAGGCTGCCTCGCTGGAAGAAACCGCCGCCAGCATGGACGAACTGTCCTCCACCGTGAAGAACAATGCCGACAGCTCGCGCAGCGCGGCGCAACTGGCGATGGCGGCATCCGAAGTCGCCACGCGCGGCGGCCAGGCGGTCGGCGACGTGGTCGGCACGATGCGCGGCATTGCCGACAGCTCGCATCGCATCTCCGACATCGTCGGCGTGATCGACGGCATTGCCTTCCAGACCAACATCCTGGCGCTGAACGCCGCGGTCGAAGCCGCGCGCGCGGGCGAGCAGGGCAAGGGTTTCGCCGTGGTGGCCAGCGAAGTGCGTGCGCTGGCGCAGCGCAGCGCAGCCGCCGCCAAGGAGATCAAGGGCCTGATCGACGACTCCGTGCAGAAGGTCTCGGTGGGTTCAGACCAGGTGGAGGCCGCCGGCGCCACCATGCAGGAGATCGTGACGTCGGTGCGCCGCGTGGCGGACATCATCAACGAGATCTCCAGCGCGTCCGAGGAGCAGTCGCAGGGCATCGAGCAGGTGAACCAGGCCGTGTCGCAGATGGACAGCGTGACGCAGCAGAACGCGGCGCTGGTCGAAGAGGCCGCGGCCTCGGCGGCATCGCTGGAAACGCAGGCCCAGCGCCTGCGCGACGCGGTTGCGGTGTTCAAACTGCAATCCGGCCGGGTGATCGACGCTGAAGCTCCCGCGCTGGACAACCGCGGCGCTGAACCGGCCCTCATCGGCGCCTGATTCCGCCCGCCAAAGTTACGCGCCAATAAAAAGCCGGCCCCGAAGGCCGGCTTGCATGTACCACGCAAGGCCCCGACGCATGACGCGCCGGGGCCTTTTGCATTACTGGTCGAGCTGGATCTTGGCGTCGTTGGCGACGTTCTTCCACTTCTTCACGTCGCTGGCGATCACTTGCTGGAAGGCGTCCGACGAACCGGCCACCACGGTGCCGCCCAGGCTGGCCATCTTGGCCTTCACTTCCGGCGTGTTCAGCGCCTTGACCGAGGCGTCGTGCAGCTTGGTCTTCACGGCTTCCGGCAGGTTCTTCGGGGCCAGCAGGCCGTTCCACGCGTTGGCTTCATAGCGCGTCAGGCCGGCTTCCTTGAAGGTCGGCGTGTCGGGCAGTTCCGGCGAACGCACGTCGGCGGCGATGGCGATCGGGCGGATCTGGCCGCTCTTGATGTAGGGCAGCGAGGCCGGCACCGGTTCCCAGATCATCGACACCTGGCCGCTGATCACGTCGGTGAAAGCGGGGCCCGCGCCGCGGTAGGCGATGTGCATCAGGTGCGAACCCGTCATCGACTTCATCAGTTCCATGGCCAGGTTGCCCAGGCCGCCCGCGCCGGACGACGCGTACGTGTACTTGTCCGGATTGGCCTTCGACTGCGCGATCAGCGCGTTCAGGTCGGCGGCGGGGAAGTCCTTGGTGACGCTCAGCACGCCGGGCACGGTGACCAGTTGCGTGATGGCCGTGAAGTCCTGCGACGCATCGTACGTCAGGTTCTTGTAGACGGCGGGGTTCGTGCCGTGGGTGCTGGAGGAGGCCAGCAGGATGGTGTAGCCGTCGGGTGCGGCGTCGGCGACGTAGCGCGTGCCGATCGAACCGCCTGCGCCGGCCTTGTTCTCGACCACCACCGTGACGCCGAGCTCGGTGCCCAGTTGCGCGGCGAAGACGCGGCCGATGATGTCGGCGGTGCCGCCCGGGGCGAACGGCACGATCATGCGGATGGGCTTGCTCGGGTAGTCGGACTGCTGGGCCGAAGCGCCGGCCGCCAGCGTGGCGCCGGTCAGGAGCGCCAGGGCGATGGTGGTTTTCTTCAGGGTCATCTGTATCTCCACGAGAAGGTTAGTCGAGGCTGCGATCGAGCCAATCGACGATCAATCCGGCAATGTGGTCGCTGTTGCGATCCAGCATGCAGAAGTGCGAGTTGCCGGCGATGCCGGCAGCGGGCAGGTCCAGCACGTCGGCGCGTTGTCCGGCCGCGCGCAGGGCGTTCCAATAGGCGTCCGTCTGGGCGCGATAGCGCTGCCAGGTGTCGTCCGCGGTGAAGTGATCGCCCCAGACCAGCAATTGCGGGGGCAACTGACAGGAGGCCTGGGCCGGGGTGCCGGTGGGTTCGACGGCCACGACGGCGCGCACGGTCGCGGCATATTCCTGCGCTAGCTGCGTGACAAAGCCGCCGCCCTGGCTGTGGCCGACCAGGATGCAAGGACCCACGAAGTCGAGCAGCGCGCGATAGGCGTCCAGCGCCATGTCGCCGTGCGTCAGCCAGCGCGGGACGAACTGTTTGGAAAAGGTGTCGAACGCCTCGACGGGAAACTGCTGTCCCGGATACGCCTGGCGCGGTTCGCCGGCCGGCGCATAGCCCGAGGCCGGGCCGATGCGGAACAGCCGCCACGCTTCTTCCTTGGATCGGAAGATGGGGGCCGAGTCGTAGACCTCGGGAAACATCGCCCACGAGGCGCGGCCGCGTTCCGGCGCGTCGGACACGAAGACGTCGTAGCCGGCCTGCAGCAGGCGCCACAACCAGCCGTCGCGGCCATCCGGCGTGCTTTCCCATTGCGCGCCGGTCATGCCGCCGCCATGCCATAGCAGGACGGGGTAAGGCCGCGTCGGCTCGGCGAGGCGGTACTCCTGGACATACAACTGGCCGACGCTGTAGCCGCCGTTCATGTCGATGAGCCGGGGCGACGCATTGCCGACCACCTTTTGCTGCTGCATCGGCAGTCCGCCGGCCACGACTTCGACGCCGCCCAGGTAATGGCTGCGGATGGACTTGAGCTGGACAGGGATGTCGGACATAGGGTTTTCCAGGAGTGGATGCGGGGATATTAGTTGCAAGGTGTTTCTGTCTTGTGCAAAATGCGCACTCGTTGTGCCGAACAGGCACAGCCGATGAGCCGCTGGCCAACACGCATCCAGCCCCGGACAGACATGGGGCGGGGCAGGAGAAGACGCATGGACATCAAATGGCTGGAAGACTTCGTCGCGCTGTCGAAGTCGCGCAACCTGTTTCAGGCCGCGGAGTCGCGCAACGTGACGCACCCGGCGTTCGGGCGCCGCATCAAGGCGCTAGAGGATTGGGCGGGTGTGCCGCTGGTCGAACGCGGCCACCAGGTGTCCACGCTGAACGCCGCCGGCCGTAGCGTGCTGGCCGCCGCCATCGACGTGCTGGACATCCTGCACGAGACGCGCGAAGCGCTGCAGAAACCCGAACAGGAACGCGCCCGCAAGATCACCATCGCATCAGGCAAGACGCTGGCGCACTCGGTGCTGCCGGGGCTGATGGCCGGCGTGCAGCGCAGCCTGCCCGCGTTTCAGTTGAAGGTGATCACCACGACGCTGAATTACGGCGTAGACATGCTGGGGGACGGCGAGGTCGATTTCCTTTTGTGCCATGCCCACGAACCGCTGTACGCCAAGATCGACAATCCCAATTACCGTTGCCGGCGCGTGGGTGCCGACAAGCTGGTGGCCGTGAGCGCGCCCGTGGCGCCCGGCGGCCGTCACCCCCGGTTCGCGGTGCCCAAACTGGCGTCCGACCCGCCCGTGCCTTTCCTGGCCTACGCCGACAGCATGTCGCTGGGCCGCATCCTGCACGACAAACTGCGCGGCCTGTGCGAGGTGCCGCTGCTGCATACCACCTACGAGTCCGACCTGGCCGACGCGCTGCACGCCATGGCGCGCCAGGGTTTCGGCCTGGCCTGGCTGCCGCACACGCTCGTCGAACCCGACCTGCGTGACGGCCGGCTGGTCCGCGCCGACGGCGCCCGCAACGACATCCATATGGAAATCCGCCTGTACCAGTCGGTCGGCAACACCAAGCCCCTGGCCCGCGAGGTGTGGAGCCGCATCGAGGCTTACGCAGCCAAATAACGCCGTTTGCCCGCGCAGGCATAAAATAGCGATTTGCCCCTTTCCCGCACACAGGAAGCCAGCGCCATGAACGCACGCATCCCCGAAGACGCATTGCCGCCCACCCTTGATCCCAAAGCCCTCCAGGACTTCGTGGACGACAAGTGGGACAACGAGATCATCCCCGCGCTGACCGACTACATCGCCATTCCCGCCAAGAGCCCGGCCTTTGACGCCGACTGGGAAAAGAACGCGTTCATCGAGCGCGTGGTGCGCGATGCGGCGCAGTGGGTCGAAGCGCAAAAAGTCTCCGGCCTGAAGCTGGAAGTGGTGCGCCTGCCGGGCCGCACGCCCGTCATCTTCTTTGACGCGCCCGCCACCCGCAGTGACAACGGCGACACCGTGTTGCTCTACGGCCACCTGGACAAGCAACCTGAATTCTCGGGCTGGCGTGCCGGACTCGGTCCGTGGACGCCCAAGTACGAAGACGGCAAGCTCTACGGCCGCGGCGGCGCCGACGACGGCTACGCCGTGTACGCTTCGCTGACCGCCATCATGGCGCTGGACAAGCAGGGCATCCCGCGTCCGCGTTGCGTCGGCATCGTCGAGACCTGTGAAGAATCCGGCAGCTACGACCTGCTGCCGTACGTCGACGCGCTGCGCGACCGCCTGGGCAACGTGGCCCTGGTAGTGTGCCTGGATTCCGGCGCCGGCAACTACGACCAGCTCTGGATGACCACGTCGCTGCGCGGCATGGTGTCGGGCACGCTGGAAGTCCAGGTCCTGGACGAAGGCGTGCACTCGGGCGACTCCAGCGGCGTCGTCCCGTCCTCGTTCCGCATTCTGCGCCACCTGCTGGACCGCCTGGAAGACAGCGGCACCGGCCGTCTGCTGCCGCAAAGCCTGCACTGCGAAATCCCCGCCGAACGCATCGAACAGGTCAGCGCCACCGCGCGCATCCTGGGCGACGAAGTGTGGCGCCGTTTCCCCTGGAGCTGCGGCGCCGACGGCGGCTTCGTGCTGCCCATGACCACTGAACCCGAGCAGGCGCTGCTGAACCGCACGTGGCGCCCCACGCTGTCGGTGACCGGCGCCGAAGGCCTGCCGCCGCTGTCCAGCGCCGGCAACGTGCTGCGCCCGCGCACCGCCTTCAAGCTGTCGCTGCGTCTGCCGCCGCTGGTGGACGCGGTGGCCGCCTCGCAGGAAATCAAGGAACTGCTCGAAGCCGACGCGCCCTATAACGCCAAGGTCATCTTCAAGGCCAACGAAGGCGCCGCCACCGGTTGGAATGCGCCCGCCACGGTGCCGTGGCTGACGCAGGCCCTGGACGCCGCTTCGCAGCAGTACTACGGCGCACCCTGCGGCTACATCGGCCAGGGCGGCACGATTCCGCTGATGAGCATCCTGCAAAAGGGCTTCCCGCAGGCGCAGTTCATGGTGTGCGGCGTGCTGGGTCCCAAGTCCAACGCGCACGGCCCCAACGAATTCCTGCACGTGCCGTACGGCAAGAAGCTGACCGCCGCCGTGGCCCAGACCATGGCCGCCATGCCGGCCGCTTGACCTGCACGCGTGCCATGCAGAGCGCGGGGCCGTCGGCCTTGCGCTCTTTCTATTTCCAGGACTGATTCCATGATTTCCACTTCCGACGCCTACGCCAACGTGGTCGCAGAAACCCGCCACTGGCTGAACCAGGCGGTGATCGGCCTGAACCTCTGTCCCTTCGCCAAGGCGGTGCAGGTCAAGGACCAGATCCGCTTTGCCGTCAGCGACGCCACCGACGCCGAGGGCGTGCTGACCGACCTGCAGGACGAGCTGGCGCTGCTGGCCGAAACCGATCCGGACAAGATCGACACCACGCTGCTCATCATCCCCGACGCGCTGGACGACTTCATGGAGTTCAACGACTTCGAAGACCTGTCCGATCGTCTGCTCAAGCGCATGCGTCTGGTGGGCGAGTTGCAGGTGGCCACCTTCCACCCGCAATTCCAGTTCGCCGACACGCAGCCGGACGACATCGAGAACTACACCAACCGCTCGCCCTATCCCATCCTGCATCTGCTGCGCGAAGACAGCATCGACCGCGCGGTGGAGTCGTTCCCGGATGCCGCCGAGATCTACGAGAAGAACATCGACACGATGAACAAGCTCGGGCTGGAAGGGTGGAAAAAGCTGATGACGAAGGCCTGATCGGCGGGCCTTGATCGGGCCTTGATCGGGCCGCGACTCGGCCCACATCAAGTCCCCGCATCGGGTTCGGCATCGGGTCCCGTATCGCGTCCATCACCCAGGCTGTTACCGGGATATCCCTAGATAGCCCGTCGGTTGTATTGCATACAACATACGATCATTGTGACCGTCGCCGATCGGCGGCGGCCTGTACGTCCTTCCCCTTTTCATTGTCTTGCCTCGCGGCCCCCATCGGCCGCGCGTTGGC
Organism: Achromobacter animicus; assembly: GCF_902859585.1. Taxonomy (GTDB): domain Bacteria; phylum Pseudomonadota; class Gammaproteobacteria; order Burkholderiales; family Burkholderiaceae_B; genus Achromobacter; species Achromobacter animicus. Next base: position 47,888 of record NZ_CADIJM010000001.1, read on the forward strand.
CTTTGCCTTTGTCTGGAGAGCCGTATGCGATTCACCCGCCGTCATGCCCTGGGCGCGCTCGCCGCCTTGCCGTTGATCTCGCGCCCGGCCTGGGCCCAGCAGAACGCCTTTCCGACGCGTCCCGTGCGTCTGCTGGTGGGCTTTGCGCCCGGCGGGCTGACCGACATTGCCGCGCGCGCGCTGGCCGACCGCATGGGCAAGACCCTCAAGCAGAACGTCGTCGTTGAAAACCGCCCGGGCGGGCAGGCCATCATCGCCACCGTCGCGGTGGCGCGGGCCGAGCCCGACGGCTACACGCTGGGCTTTGCCGGCACCAACGGCATGATTCTCAACCCCTTGCTCTACAACAACCTGCCGTACCAGCCATCGGACTTCAAGCAATTGGGATCCATGGGCAAATCGCCCATGCTGCTGATCGTGCATCCCGACCTGGGCGTGAACACCGTGCAGGAGTTCATTGACCTGGCCAAGAAAAAGCCCAACGACATCACCTGCGCGCATGCCGGCCGCGGCGTCATCAATCATCTCGCGCTGCTGCATTTCCAGTCGAAGACCGGCACGCAATTCCAGGACGTGCCCTACAAGGGCAGCGGTCCGGCGCTGTTGGACCTGATGGCGGGCACCGTGCAAAGCACGTTCGACTTCCCGACCTCGGCGCTGCCCAACATCAAGTCCGGCAAATTGAAAGTGCTGGCCGTCACTGCGGACAAGCGGCTGTCCAGTCTGCCCGATGTCCCCACGATGAAGGAAGCGGGCGTCGACGATTTCGAGCTCTACACCCGCATGATGATCTCCGGCCCCGCCGGCATGCCCGCCGACGTCGTGAAGACGCTGGAGCACGCCGTGCGCGAAGGCACGCGCGATCCCAGCCTGGTCCAGCAATTTGCGGAGCAGGGCGTGGCCGTGGAGTTCACCTCGTCCGCAGATCTGGATAAGGTCATTGCCGACGAATCCGCCATGTGGGCGCAGGTCATCAAGGCCAACGGCGTGCCCAAGACCGACCTGAAGGCTTAAGGCCGCGACGGCAAGGAGACGACAGTGACACAGCCCCGTATCACCGTAACGCCCGAACGCGCGCTGATCGACGTCGAGCGCGACATCCGCATCGAAGGCTTTCCGGCTTATGCCTTTATCACCGTCACGGCCAGCATGCACATGTGCGGCGCGGCGTGGCGCTCGGAGGCCGTGTTCGTGGCCGGCCACGACGGACGCCTGGACTTGCGGCGCGATAGCCCCGTGTCCGGCTCGTACGCCGAACCGTCGGCCATGGGCATCGTCTGGTCCATGGTGTGCCAGGACATGGACCGCGTGGTGTTTCCGCCCGACAGCACGGATGCGCTGACCGTGCACCTTCACGCCACGAATGGCGCGCTGTCGGCAGAGGCCACTTTGGTGCAGGACTTCCTGGCGGACGGTGTCACGCACCGGTCCGTGCGCGAAGAGGTGGACGGCATGTCGCTGTCTGGCGAACTGTTCGTGCCGGCCGGACCCGGCCCGCATCCCGTCGTGGTCTACATGAACGGCTCGTCGGGTGGCGTCAACGCGCCCCGCGCCGCGCTGTTTGCCGCTCGCGGCTATCAATGCCTGGCGTTGGCGATCTTCAACTACGACGGCCGTCCGAAGTACTTGAACGACATGCCGCTCGAATACTTCGAAGCCGCCCTGAAATGGGTCCGCAAATCGCTGCAGCCGCGCGACGGCTTCGTGGCGGTGTCGGGCATCAGCCGGGGTGGAGAGACATCGTTGCTCGTTGCCTCGCATTTCCCCGACTTGGTCAGCGCGGTCGTCGCGTACGTGCCGTCGCCCGTGATGCACGGCGTGGTCAGCGCCGGCGCGCCGGGCACGGGCCGCGATGCCCAGGTCTGGACCCGGCATGGCGAGCCCCTGCCGCACCTGTGGCAAGACAACGCCACGGCCGACTGGAACGCCGCCTATGCCTCCGAGCCGCCGTATCGCCAGACCCTGGCATTCCTGAGCGCCACGCGCGATGCTTCGGCCTTCGAGCGCGCGCGCATTCCCGTCGAAAACTATCCTGGACCGGTCATGCTGGTCAGCGCGTCCGACGACGGCTTCTGGCCCAGCACCGCGTATTCCGAAATGGTGGTGAGGCAGCGACAGGCGTTCGATCTGCCCACGAACCACTACGTCTGCGCCGGGGCGGGCCACCATGTCCACTATCCCTGCCTGCCCGCCACGCTGATCAACAAACCGCACGCGATGTCGGGACTGCTGCTGGATGCGGGCGGCACGCCGTCTGCCAATGCTGCGGGGAACGAAGGATCGTACCGGGCGGTACTGGATTTCCTGGCGCAGGCTCGGGCTGGGCAAGGGTAGGGCATCCCGCGCGCAACAAAAAGGACCGGCAGTGCCGGTCCTTAACTCTGCCCACGTCAGCATCACTGCTGGCGGATGGCCTCGACCTGGATCTTCAGCTTCACCTCCGGCTTGAAGCCCATGTCCAACCCGAAATTCATGCCAAAGTCCTTGCGGCTGAATTCCGTGGAGACATCGGCGCCGCAGACCTCGCGCTTGACCATCGGATGATCGATGCATTTGAAGTCGTCGATATCGAGCTTCACCTGGCGCGTGACGCCGCGCAGCGTCAGGTCGCCCGTGGCTTCCTCCGGCTTGTCGTCGTCGAACTTGGTGAACTTGCCCTTGAACGTGGCGGTGGGGTACTTGGCTGCGTCGAAGATATCCGGCGCGATCGCGTGCTGGTTCATTTCGTCGTGGCCGAAGTCCACCGACTTGATGTCCACGGTGACTTCCAGGGTGCCAGTGCGCGCCGCGCGGTCCAGCACGACCACGCCGCTGGACTGGTTGAACTTGCCCCGCCAGGTCGACAGGCCGCCAAAGTGATCGGCCTCGAAGCTGGGGTACGTGTGCGAGGGATCAAGGTCATACGTGACCGGCGCGGCGGTCGCGGCGAAGGTCATCGACAGCGCACTTGCGCCCAGCAACAGGGACGGGATCAACTTCATTGCGGCTCCTTGTGGATGGCGTTCAAGCACGCCGGCGACGGGTCGCCTGCGTGCCGGAAAGTCAAAACAATAACATTCAGTTCTGTGTCAGCAGTGCGGCGTAAATCAAAAATCCGTGGCGCTGCGCTGCGCGGCGCACCGTCCGATGGCATCAATCCACTTTGCCCAGCCATGCCGACAGATCCTGCAAGGTCTCACGCAGGGCGTTGAAGCGCTGTTCGCCCAGGTGCGCTTTCCATTCCAGTTCAACGGCCGCCACGCAACTGCGCATCAGCACGTACATCTCCTGGCCGCGGGCGGTGAGCTGCAATTCGGTGGAATTCGATGTGGCGCCGGGCCGGCGCAGCAGATAGCCGCGCCGCTCCAGTTCGGCCAGCACGTAGTTCATTGCCTGGCGCGACATGTTGCACTGGCGGGCCAGCTCGATTGGCCGCCGGCCGTGCGGGCCGGGGTACATGAAGACGCCCAGTTCGGTCAATGACACGTCAAATCCCTGCGCGTTGACGGCGGACAACATGCGCGCCACGACGTGCTCGCGAGGCAGCCGCAGCAAGGAACCGATCATCGGCAGGCTGGTTTGCGGTTCGGATGCGGCGCTATTTTTTCTGCTGGACATGGCGTAAAAAATTTGTACACTGGCACGTAAAGTAACTTTACACGGGAGTATGCCATGAACGTAGCGCAAGCATTCGATGCAGAAGAAGTGATCCGCGTGGGCCAACTGGAAATCCGCTATCTCCAGCCAAGCGGGCGGGGGAACCGCATGGGGGCGTTTGAATTGTGTGTGCCGCCCGGCTCGAACGTGCCGCCGCCGCATAGCCACGACAACGAGGAATTGATTTACGTGCTTGAAGGCACGCTGCGCTTTACCGTCGGCGCAGAAACGCGCGTCCTTCGTCCCGGCGATTCGATGACCACGCCGACCGGTGTGGCCCATGCATTCAGCAACCCGCACGCGGTCATGGCCAAGGCGCTGGTGATCAACACGCCGGAAATCAGCGCGGATTACTTCCGCGAGATGGCGGCGCTGATCAACGGCGGCGGGCCGCCGGACAAGGCCCGGATGATGGAGACGATGAAGCGGTTCGGCCTGACGCCGATCGCGCCGGCGCCGGCGCCTGCTGTTGCGGCGGCGGCGGGTTGACCGCGCGCGTGATCGGCGCAGCGTTCCGGGCAGCATCGCTGGCATCCTCTGGCGGCCGGTGAGCGCGCAAAAAAAGGGCGTCGCCAGGACGCCCTTTTTCGGTTGATTCGACTTCGATTGCTTCAGTTTCGGTCGCTATCGCCTCAGTCGATTCAGCTTCGGCTGATGAATCCTCGGCTTACTCGTCGTTCGCCCACTCGACCTGCACGCCCAGGCTGCGCAGGTTCTCGACAAAGCGCGGATGGGCGCGTCGGATCGGCGTGGCGTTGCGAATCTCCGAACGTCCCTTGATGCTGCTGGCCACCATGAACAGCGCGATCGCCACGCGGATGATGTAGGGGCTTTCGACCACGCCTGGCGTCAGCGGATTGCCGCCAAACGTCACCACGCGGTGCGGGTCCGACGAGAACACGTGCGCACCAAATTTGGACAGCTCGCCCGTCCAGCCCAGCGCGCCGTCATAGACCTTGTTCCAGAACATCGCATTGCCCTCGGCGCACACGCCCAGCGCAATGAAGATCGGCAACAGGTCCACCGGAAAGTAAGGCCAGGGCGCCGCCTCGACCTTGGTCAGCACGTTGCTGGTGAACGGCGTCTGCACCTTCAAAGGCCCGTCCCGCAGCGCGCGGGACCAGCCGTCCTTGTGCTCGATTCGCACGCCGAACTTGGCGAACGTGCGGTCGATCAGCGGAAAATTGCCCGGCGTGCGATTGCGCACCACCACGTCGCCACCCGTGATCGCGCCCAGCGCGAGGAAGGTCGTGATCTCGTGGAAATCTTCTTCAAACGTGAACTCGCCGCCGCCCAGACGCTTGCCGCCGCGCACCACCAGCCGCGACGTGCCGATGCCGTCGATATCGGCGCCCATCATCGCCATGAACCGGCAGAACTCCTGCACGTGCGGCTCGGACGCTGCATTGGTCAACGACGACTCGCCTTCTGCCGCGGCCGCGCACAACACGAAGTTCTCGGTCGTGGTCACGGACGCATAGTCCAGCCAATGATGCGTGGGCTTGAGCGGACCGCTTGCGCGCACCAGCAGTGACCCGCTGGCGCGTTCCACCTGGCCGCCGAACGATCGGAAGATGTCCACGTGGGGATCGATCTCACGCACCCCCAGCGTGCATCCCTTGACGTTGTCCTCCAGCCGCGCCACGCCAAAGCGCGCCAGCAGCGGCGGCACCAGCATGATCGACGAACGCATCTCCTCGGGCAGCCGGTGGTTTGCCGCATCGAAAACCGTGTTCTTGTGATGCAGCGCCAGCGTGCGCGTCGCATCGTCCAGCCGGACGTCGCTGCCCAGCGTGCGGAAGATGTCCAGGATCTTGCGCACATCGGTGATGTCCGGCACCCCATGCAATGTCAACGGCTGATCGGTCAGCAGCGTGGCGCACAGGATCGGCAGCACCGCGTTCTTGTTGGCCGAAGGGACGACGCGGCCGCGCAAAGGCGTGCCGCCGTGGACGATGAGGTTGGACATGGGGATGGGGACTGCCGGGAAAGAAATAGGGGAGAGCGCGGGGATTGTACCGGGGTCTTTCCCAGGACCATTTGGACGAAAGGCGGCTAAACGTTTCAAACTGCAATACCGGCGCCGGGAAATAGGACGCGCCGCACGGTTGTCAGTCTTCGATCTTGCGCACCAGTGTCAGTGGCACCCAGCCGCTCTGGCCGTCCGATAGCCGGCTGCACCACATCCAGCCATTGAGTTGCTCCGAGCCGGCCAGCTCGTCGCCTTCGTCCACGTCCAGTTCCCTCGCGGTATAGGCGCGTAATGCGCGGCCTTGCCCCGCGTCGATCCTGTCGATGATCTGGCCCGGAACCCAGCCTCCGGAATGCCCCGACGTCGTGCAGAAGTACCAGTTGTCCCAGCCTTCGGGCCCTTTGTACTGTTCTCCGACCGTCAGCAGCGTGCCTTGTGCGAAGGTGATCGGTTCCGGATATTCGCTGCGGTGTTGACCGAGCGCGACATATCTCATGCAGACTTATCCCGATTCTTCCGGATCAGCACCGCGCCGCCGATCGTCAGCACCAGACCGCCGCCGATGTACGGCAGGCCAAAGATCAGCAGGGTAAAGAACAGCGCCGTATTGGCATCCCGCGCGCCCGGCCCGCCGCCGGTGTGCATGGCGGGATCGATCTGCAGCATGGCAATCGCGGCAGTCAGCAGCAACATCACGCCCAGGGTCGCGCATCCCCAGCCGAACAGTCGGCGCAGGTTGGCAATGCGCGCCAACGCCACGGCCGAGACGACGGCGACCAGGACATAATGAACCACGCTGGCCATTGCGACCCGATCCAGCAAAGCCGAATCCAGTGGGTCAGCGCCTGCCCCCGCGCTCGGATACACGCCGAACACCGCCAACAACAGCGGATTGGTGATGCCAAAGCTGGCGCTACCGATCAACAATCCGAAGACGATGCTGACGAGCCATTTGATCGCGGTAGGAGGCATGGGGCGGGTCGCTTCTGAAAGGTCAGTAGTAGATGTCGACGTAATCGGTCAGGCCGCCGCACGCTTCCATCTGCTGCAGGCGCCAGTACTTGCGCTTTCCGGTCGCCTTGAACTCGTAGTCGCCGGTGCGTTCGCAGCGGCGGCCCTTGTCCGGCGCGTCCAGGATCAGGATCGTGCCGCGCAGCACGAAGCTGTCGCGGCCAATGGAGACGACCTCGCCTTTGACCTTCAAGGTGCCTTCATGGTTGGCCTGCGTGCCTTCCAGGCGCACCACGTCGTTGTCGTCGATCGCGTTCATCTTGCCGCGCTTGGCGGACCACAGCCATTGCAGCGTGACGCCGCTGTTGTTCAGGAGCCGCTCGTAGGCGGCCTGGTCGTTGATCTGGGTTTTTTGCACGGGCGCCAGGGCGCCGCCGGCCGGCGCCTGCTGTGCGGGCGCTTGTTGAGCGGGCGCGCGTTGCGCGGGCGCCTGCTGCATCGGGGCTTGTTGAGCCGGAGCCTGCTGCGGGGCCGGCGCCTGGTTGCCCGAATTGGCGCGCGGGGGGAGGATGGCTGCGCCAGGATCCTTCTGCGCGAAGGCGGCGGCAGAGACGAAGGCCAGGCCCAGCGCGAGAAGCAGCGTTCCGGACTTGCGTTTGATTCCCGAGGCGCGGGCAACGTGAGTTTGCATGGTCTGTATCAAGAGAGGAGAGGGATGCGCCGTCTTTCGTCTTGATGGGGCCCGGTCATCGACCCTGACCCCGATTACGGCACGGGCGCCAACTTATCACGCCCGAGCGCGCAAATAATTGCGGGGTTTACCGTAGCTGTATCCATTCGTTAGGCGGAAAACAGAATGCTTCACCCTGCCGTAATCTGAAGGTGTTCACGCCCTGCGCCGCACATTCTCTTCATGCAGTGCGCGCACCTGTTCGACGAATTCCGGCACCGGCCCTTCAGCCTGGATGCCGTCGACCACTTCGGAGATGGGCAGAGGCCGCACGGCCGACGGTGGCACGCCCCAACCGCGCATCCATTCGGCGTACTGGGCCGACGACACGGCGTAGACGATCCGGCCAAGTCCCACCCAGCCGTGCGCCGCGGAACACATCGAACAGTGCTCGCCGGACGTGTACACCGTGCAGGCCGCACGCTCGGCTTGCGGCACATTGTTGGCGGCCCAGCGGGCAATCTCGAATTCCGGATGCCGCGTACGGTCGCCGCTGGAGACGTGGTTGTGGTCTTCAAACAGCACCCGCCCGTCGCCCGACACCAGCACCGATCCAAACGGCTGGTCGCCCGCATCGAGCGCCTGTCGGGCCAGCTCGACGCAGCGTGCCAGGTGCTTCTTGTCCTCTTCGGTAATCACGCGTGATCTCCTTGTCAAAATCGAGGCCGGCGCGGACCTCCCGCGCCGGCGCAGTCGCTACAGCAGCAGCGGCGAAATCTTGCTGCCATCCACCGACACGCCCGCCATCAGGCCGCCGTTGTTCATCACGAAGCCGACGATGGGTTGCTGCGCGGTGTTGGAATCGATGCTGCCGTTGACGCCCACGTTGGCCACGGCGACGGTCGCGTCCGCGCCGATGGTCCAGCCGCTGCTGGCCCGGAACTTGGCCAGCGCGTCGTCCGTCATGAAAAGCAGCACCATCGCCTTGGACTGCGCGCCCGCCTGAAAGCCGATGGATCCGCCCGTAATGCTGTAGTAGCCCTTGTCCTGACCGCTGACCTGCAGCACGCCTGTCCCATGCTGGGCGCCCACGATGAAGCTGGCGCTCAGCACCGCCGGAAACACCAGGACGCCCCGGGCGCGTTCCACCAGTTGCCGTGATTGCGGCGAGGATTCATATAGCTTGGACAGCGTGGCCGCCGTGGCGGCATCCAGTTCCTGACGCTTTTCGGCGGCGGTGGCCGTAGCGCGCGAATCCGTCGTGGTGCAGCCCGTAAAAAGAAAACCTGCCATGCCCAACGTGATGGCGGCGACGGCAGTCCTGCGGAATTTCGAAGTGATATCAAGCATTTGCGCTTCCTTTTTGTGGGTGACCAACGAGGTACATCAAATCATCTCCTGGCTGGAGATTACCCCGGCTCGCGCGAGGAGGCGACGGGTGTAGGCCGTTCGGGGTGAAAAAGTGTTTGCTTCCGGGTCGGTCGCGAGCGCTTGCGGTGCCCGGTTCTGCCGGCTCGTCGAATCCACTCAGCGCAAGACCGAATCCCCTCGGTTTAACATCGCGCCATGCTTCTCATCATCTTTCTCTGGATCGCACTCGCGATCGTGGTCGGCTTCATGGCCAAGCGTCGCGGGCGCAATGGCATTGGGTGGGCCTTGCTTGCCGGCCTGATCAGTGCGCCGGTCGCGGGCATTTTCCTCAAACGCATTCCCAACCGGTCGCCGCTCGCCAGCCAGCCGCTTCTTTCCACGCATATCGAATGCCTGCATTGCGGCGAGCGCATTCTGCGTGAGGCGCGCGTGTGCCGGCATTGCGGCGGGGACGTGACCGACGCGGGTCTGACGGCCGTACGGCAAGCGATGCCTGTCGGGTACTGGTTCGACCTGCCCGACCCCGCATTCAAGCTGATGCGGACTGCGGACCGCGTGGCGTTGATAAAGCCTGTTCCGCCGTGGATCGTGGTGGACCAGTCGCTTGACTCCATCGTTATTGGCAGCCGCTGGCCCGGAAAGCTCTGGCGCGTGCGCGTCGAGAAGCAGGGTGATATGTCCGATCTGGTTGCGGAGCCGGGCTACTGGCGCGCCAGTGCCATCGAATTGCTGGAAGCGCTGCCGTTGTCGGTGCTGTTCGGCCCGAAGGGCGAGGCGGTGCTGGAGATCATCGCGCAGATCAATACGCTGTCGCGCAGCGAGGCGCAGGCGCTGGCCGACAACCTGCCGGAGAACGCCTGGATGGCGTACAGCCGCGCGTGGATGCGCTGGTCGCAAGAGGACGGCGAGTCGGCTGCGGATGAAGAAAGCAATTGGCGCGGCGCGTTGGCCGCCACGCGGCGGGGCGACAAGGCCCGGTCGCCGGTTCACTCCGGCTTTCTGCTGATCCACAGCCAACTGCGGCAGCGCGCCGAGCAACTGGACGGCGGCAACGCGTTTACCTTGATCGAGGAAGACGGCGAGACCGAACAGGTGTTGAAGCCGATGTGGCAAGCGGCTTGCGATGCGCTGCTGTTTGCCGCGATGGCGCGCGCCGCGCCGCAGTATGTGTCCGACGAGGACGCGGTCACGTTGCTGCACGCTTGGACCCGCGTGCTCAGTCGTGAAAGCGAGCGCGCTTGAGATTCACCACATCGATTCGTTCAGGATCTTCCGGGCACGCTTGAACGTGATGACCGCTGCGCCGGCCGCCAGAATCAGTGCGATCCACCCGTTCATGTTGAATTTCATCTTGCGCGCGTAGTTCGCGTCGTGCACCAGCTTTGCATCGACCAGCGTTTCACCGTTCTTGCGCACGCCATAAACCCGGACGGGAATGGCCATGTTGTACTGAAGCGCAATCGTGCTGTCGGCAAGCTGCGCATCGTTTTCCTGCACCGCAAACTCTACTTGCTCACCCTCGGTATACGGAACTCTGTAGGTCGCTTCATAAAACTTGAACACCATGTAGGGATAGTTGCCTGAATACACGCAGAGCGCGCCATAGTGCTCCCACCGCCCGCGAATCTTCGCCCGGGTGTCGCAGCTTGCCACCTTGTCCACCCGCAGGCTGATCGTGTTCAGCTTCGCGGGGTCATAGGGCAGACGGACGTCTTTTGCCGCGTTGAAGCAGTAGATGGCGACGCCGGCAAGCACCAGCGCGGCAATTGCGGGAAGTCGGCAAGGCAGGAGGGCGCGTTTCCAGTCAGCCAGCTCACTGCTCATGCTGGCTGACTCGGGAACGCGAACGGCGGTTGTTGGGGCCTTGGTCGATTTTCATGACGCGCGCTGCAGAATTTGCGAGCGCTGATTTTAAACAGGCGCTGAAGCAAGCGTTGAATCACGCGCGCTGCTGCGACGCCTTCCTACTTCGGATCGCAGTGATTCCGGAACGCCTTCTCGCCCGCGTCGGAGACCTCGACCCACTTCTGATCCGGCGGCGCATCCTGCACATAGCTGTCGTGCCAGTTCCACCACTTGTACGGCGGCGTCTGCGGATAGCCCGCAGGGGAATCTTCCCAGGTCTCCTGCCGTCCCAGCGGCGTGATGTCCAGGTAGTTCCACGTGCCGCCCATCTGCTCGTCGCCACGGTTGTTCAGGAAGTAAGTGCGATAAATGCGGTCGCCGTCGCGAAAGAACACGTTGGTGCCGTGCCATTCGTCCACGCCGAAGTCCGCATCGAAGCTGTCGGTCAGCGTGAACCACGGCATCGTCCAGCCCATGTGCGCCTTCAGCCGTTCAATGTCCGCCTGCGGCGCGCGGGACACGAAGACCAGCGTCGTGTCGCGGGCGTTCAGGTGTGCCAGATGCGCAACCTGGTCCGCCACCATCGAACAGCCTCGGCACGCGTGATCCGGCCAGCCGAATACGCCAGGCTCGTGAAACGCGCGGTAGACGATGAGTTGCCGGCGGCCGTCGAACAGGTCGCGCAGCGTGACCTTGCCGGATGGGCCATCAAAGATGTATTCCTTGTCCACCGCTGTCCAGGGCATGCGGCGGCGCTCCGCAGCCAGCGCGTCGCGGGCGCGGGTGTGCGCCTTTTCCTTGATGAGCAGTTGTTGGCGGGCGGCTTCCCAGTCTTCAGCGGATACGACCGGGGGCGTCTGCATGGCGGCGTGGGCGCCGTTGCCTGCGGATGCTGGGGGTGTGGTCATGGGGTGATCCTCCTGGTGTCTTTAGTTCCCGTGCGCCCTGTTCGGGCGGGGGGAATGGGAACAGTGTGGCACCGGGAGGGACGGGACAGGAGTAACAAATCTGGCGCGAAAGTGCGCCAGACGCGTGCCGCACGTTGAGCGCGATCCGTTCGTTCTGCGTCAGACGGGGATCAGCGCTGCCTCCCGCGGCATGGCCTGTGCGGTCCACCCCCGCAGGCTTTCGCGCAACAGCGACACGGCGGCCTGGCCGCTTTCGTTCAGACGATGCGCCGCGTACAGGCCAAATTGCGCGCTCAGCGGCAACGCGCCTTCATCGCCGATGGAAATCACGCGCATGGTGTCGGGCCGCAGACACTCGGTCGTCAACAAGGCCACGCCCAGGCCGTTCTCGACAGCCGCGATCGTGGCGCCCACGTTGTGACTGGTCAGCGACACCCGAAAATCCCGCCCCGACGCCGTCAGCGCATCGAATGCCAGCCGGCGCCAGGAGCACGGTTCGGCATAGACGATCACGTCCAGCGGCTGGTCCGGGTCCAGGGTTTCGTCGATGCCGCATGCCCAATGCAGATCCACGGTCCAGGACTCGATGGGTTCATCGACAAAGCCCACGCAGGCGCCCACGGCCACGTCCAGCGTGCCGTCCTGCCAACGCGCGGCAAGTCGCTCGCCGTCGTCGATGACAACGTCCAGATGCAGATTGGGACACGAGCGCCGCAACCGGCCCAGCGCCGCCGGCAAGGCGGCCACCGCCACGTCCTCGGACAGCCCGATGCGAACGCTGCCGGCGACCGCGCGCTCGCGCAGCCGCGCTGCGGCCGCCTCGCCCAGCGCGAGGATGCGGTTGGCGTAACTGAGCAGCACCTCGCCCTCGGTGGTGGGCGCCATGCCGCGGCCGGTTCGATGCAGCAGCCGCTTGCCCACCATTTCCTCCAGACGGCGGATCTGCGTACTGAGCGCCGATTGCGCGCGGCCGGATTGGTCCGCTGCGCGGCTCAGGCTGCCGTAGCGGCAGACGGCGACAAAGGTGCGGAGCAGGGCAGGGTCGAAATCGGCTGACATTATCAATACCTGAAATCTGGTTTACGAGATATCAGTCTAGCTGTAACCCTGGCGCGTGCCTAGGATGACCCTTGTCGCGAAATGTCCGACTCAACTCAAGGAACCATCCACCATGACACAACCCCAAAACCTGCGCGTCGTCCTCGCCTCCCGGCCCGTCGGCCGCCCCAAAGCCACCGATTTCCGCGTCGAACGCGTGCCTGTTCCGGAACCGGCCGACGGTCAGCTGCTGCTGGAAGTTCAGACCCTGTCGCTGGATCCCTACATGCGCTGGCGCGTCAGCGACGAAAAATCCTACGCCACGCCCATGGAAATCGGCGATGTGATGGTCGGCGGCACGATTGCCCGTGTTCATACGTCGCGCCATCCCGACTGGCGCGAAGGCGACATCGTCCTGTCGTCTGCCGGCTGGCAACGCTACGCGCTGTCCGACGGTACCGGCCTGCGCCGGCTCGATCCCGCGAACGCGCCGCCCTCGACCGCGCTGGGCGTGCTGGGCATGCCGGGTCTGACGGCCTATGTCGGGCTGCTGAACATCGGCCAACCCAAGCCAGGTGAGAACGTCGTCGTCGCGGCCGCGAGCGGCGCGGTGGGTTCCGTCGTCGGCCAGATTGCACGCATCAAGGGCGCGCGCGTCGTGGGCATCGCGGGCGGGCCGGAGAAGTGCGCCTTTGTGAAGGAAGAGCTGGGCTTTGATGTGGTCGTGGACCACCATGCGCCGGATTTTGCGCAGAAGCTGGCCGAAGCCTGCCCTGACGGCATCGACGTGTACTTTGAGAACGTCAGCGGCCATGTGTGGGATGCGGTCCTGCCGCTGCTGAACGACTTTGCCCGCGTGCCGGTGTGCGGCCTGATCGCCAACTACAACGACGGCCCCGCCGACCGGAGCGGTCCCGACCGCCTGCCCGCCACCATGCGCGAAATCCTTTCGCGGCGTATCACCATGAAGGGGTTCATCGTGTTCGATTTCCCGAAGGAACAGGAAGACGAGTTCCTGAACGTGGCCGGGCAGTGGATCCGCGAGGGCAAGCTGCGGTGGCGCGAGGATGTGGTCGAGGGCCTTGAAAATGCGCCCGAAGCGCTGATCGGTCTGCTCGAAGGCAAGAACTTCGGGAAGCTGGTGGTGCGAGTGGGGGATTGACGCACTGGCGGTCTGGCATTCAGGCGGCCTATTGGCCGATCGTGCGCGCCTTGCTGCGCCGCGCCTTCGGCTTGGGCGCAACCCCCAGGCGCGGATCGCGCGCCACGGCCAATGCCGCCAGCGTTGCCGCAGTCGATTCGAAGGACTCGCTCGACTGCGGCAAGTACAGCCACTTGCCCAGCACCGGATGCGGCAAGAGGTCGGGAATGTCCGCCAGCAGCGCCGCATGACGTTCCTGCGACGTGCAGACCATGACCCCGTTCCACGGATCGTCCCGATCGGCGACGATCAGATACAGCAAGCCGTCCAGATACGCGGCGTCGGCGCCGAACATCTTGCGATGCGTGAAGCTTGCGTCGCTTTCGAGCGGCTCAAGAATCCACAGCAGCGAATTGGATTTTGCAGCACGCTGTTTGCGGGGAGGAGCGAAAGGATCGGGCGAGTTGCGCATGGATGGGAAGCGGTCGGGCAGGGCACAGCGACTATGCCACACCGGCTACTGCTCGAACAACGGCGCCAGTGGCAAAAGCGGCCCATACTTCTTCAGCTTTTCCCACGCCTCGGCCGCCTGGCGCAGTTCCTCGTTCTTGCGCGCCTCCTCCAGGATTTCGTCGATTCGCGGCGCCAGTGCGACGGACAGGTCGATGATGTCGTTGGCGGTGTAGCCACGCTCCCAGCGTGCGCGTAACGTCACGTCATCACCCTTGGCCCGCATGGCACGCGTCGCTTCTTTCAGCAGGGCCTTGCGCTGATCCGCATTGAGCCGCTCGGCAAACGAGATGCCCGCCACCAGGCCCTGGACCACGCCTTTCTCCCGATACCCGGTGGTAGCCGCCACCTCGCTCGCGACGCTGCGGCTGATGACCTTGGGCGCCAGGTTGTCGCGGATCCAGCTTCGGCTTAACCGCAGCAATCCAGCGCTAAGACCGTGGCCGAATCCCGTGCGCATCCCTTCCGCGCGCGCCGCTTCCTGCGCTTCGGCGTAGGTCATCGCAAATTGCACCATCAGCATGATCGCGTCCTGCGGGCCGGGCATCAGGAAGTCGGCCACCCAGCCGGCGGCGCTGCCGATCTTGCTCAACGCTGAGGCCGCGCGGCCTTGGACTTTCAGGACCGATCCGGCTTCTTCGGCCAGCGCGGCGGTGGTGGTGGCGGGCGCGGACGCAGCTTTCTTGCCGAAGCGTTGTTCAAATTCCTCCATCCGAGGCGGGCCGGCGGGGACCTTGGGCTGTTCGCCGGGAATGCGGGGTTTGGTGGCGGGTTGTTCGACGGGGAGTTGGGGCAGGGATCCTCTTGGCCGGGGGCGTCCCACGTTATCCGGGTGCTGAACGAACTTTTCGTCGGGTAGCCCGGCTCGCACGGCGGGGTCGCGCATGGTCGATAAGGATCGATAGTGACCCGTACCATCGTTCCAGGTTTTGACCTTGCCGCTCTCGAAATCCACTTGGCCCGCCCAGTTGACGCGTTCGCCGCGCGCCGCTTCGGTGTGACCATATCCGCCGCCGACCGTCCTCTTCGACTTGACGGCGAAGATCTCGCCGTCTTTCACTACAAAGTCATAGTTGCCGCGCGCCGTGCGGACGTACTTTGGGCCGACCTCCTTCCACGTGCCGTTGACGTTCCTGAGCCGGACGACTTCGCCCGACGATCCCGGCGCCGGCAGATCCCTGGGCAGATTGCCATAGGTCGGACCGCTTGCGTCGCGCTGGAGAAGACGGGCGCCGTGCGCGCTCATCGACGATTGCTGAACCACGTGCGCCAGCTCATGCGCCAGCAGCGCGCGGCCTGCGGTCGTGCCCGGCGCGTACTGACCCGCGTTCAGAACGATGTGATGGCCGACGGTATAGGCCCGGGCGTCAACGGCATTTGCAGAAGCAATCGCCAGCGCATCGGAATGCAGCTGGACGTGGCTGAAGTCGCGCTGGAAACGAGACTCCATGAAGGCGCGGGTATGCGCATCGAGGGGACGGCCTTGGATGGATAGCACGTCGCGAAGGCCAGGAATGTCATCGAGCGATGCCGCGTTGCGCGGCTCGGCCGGCCGCAGAAGCGGGGGCGGTGGAACCGGTGTGGGTTGCAAGGTGGACGGCACGGCGCCGTGCGCCTGGTCGTCTTGGGATTGCGGCATGCGCATCACGTGTCCGGACATGCGATGCGCTTCCTGCTCTGACGCGTCGCCGGGATGACTGATCGCAAGGTGCGTGCCGGGGGGATGCACGGATATCGCGGAGACCGAATGAACCGGACGCCACCGCTGAAGTTTCGTATCGCGCGCAGCCCCATCTGGCGGCGTGCGCGACGCTGCACGCTTATCCGCCGCGTCCCGTTTGCGGCTTGCGGCCGGCCCTTTGTGAACCGCCGCCTTGGGCTTTTGCACGAAAGCGCGCATGGATTCGCTCCGTTCGTTCCGGCGATTATTGTCCTCCTTTGCGGGGTGGCTGAATACGGGCGGGTTTGGTCCGGCACCTATTTCTGTAATACTCCGGCATCACCGTTTCAGTACGCGCTCGTCATTAACTGACATCGCCAAAACCTCACGGCTTTCGGATTCCGCCCATGTCTGAACACCATCAATTCATCTTCCCCCGCGACTTCCACCTGCCGCCGCCCAATTGGCCCGCGTTGGAAGCGCGGCTGCTGGAAGGGGGTTATGTCCTGCCGGCGCATGGCGACACCATTCCCTACCGCGCCAACAACGACGACGGTTTCGACGGAGATGACGCGTCATGGCGCAGCGTCCAATACTGCCTCGGCCCGGCGGCCAGACCCTACCTGAGCGATGCTGTCAGAGAGGATTACGACGCCGATCCCAGACACTTTCCGCTCATGTTGCTGGCCTTCGATGGGCCGAATCCCCGCGTCATGGTCGGCGAAAATCTTTTCGCGCCGAGCGTGCCGGGATCAAACGAACCCGCCATGCCGATGCCAGCCGAGTCGCACATCGACTTCATCGGCGAAGCCTACGAGAACCCGGCCGTCCAATGGCAATGCGAGGAAAGCGGACGCAGTTATCGCATCCTTGAACTCGATTGGCATTACAGCCTGGCGATGGGATTCCGGATGGTGCAATGCGAAGGACTGGATCGCGAGAGTGCGGAAGGGCTGGCGGGCCTGATCGGCGAACTGACGGGTCAGGTCATGGGCTGCAGCCATCGGCATCTATGACTGCGCAGGGGCGTGGACAATCGTCAGCCTACAGCCAGAGACAATTCGAAACGCCGCAGCGCGCCTGCCGACACATCTTCGCCCCTGCACAATGGCATCCTATGTGTGACGAATGCCAGACCCATTCCCAAGGAGCGATATGTCGATTCAAACGTTAAGCCGCTACGGTGTTGTGTTGTTTCTTGCCGCCATGAGTTCGGGCTGCTCGGTCGTCGGCGAGTGCGGATTGCTTCGCAGCAGCTGCGGCTATGAAGGCCAGTACGAATCGGGTGAGGAAGATTACGCGGAAGACGAAGCCAAACGGTTGAATAAACAGTCTTCCGATCGGTTGCGTCGAAGCTCTGGAGACTGACGCGGCCCGCGGCTTGTCTGAATTGGTGAAGGCGTCCTGATCCCGCCACGGTGCAGCTGCGCGGGTACTTGAACGCGACGCGGCCGGGATCGTCGAACACCTGACGCCTCGCCCCGATAGAATGCCCAGCGCCCCGTCAGCGTGGTGCTGGGCAGAATTTCAAAATGCTCTCATTCTGAATAACGCGCTCGGCGTTTTATCTACCGAAGCCGATCATTCATCACGGCCAGTCTGCCAAGTTTCCCAAAAGATTCGAAGTAGTCTTATTTCCGTAATGATTGCCGCGGTGGTTTCATACGCCTGCAGCATGCGATGTGCTGCAGGTGGAAACGCTGATAAATCCATATTCCGTTCCCAGCGAGCGCTCGCTGTAGACCGGCAGCTTCAGATTTCATGATGGTCTGCGGCGAGTAATCTGGATAAAGCAGCGGCGGCTAAATCGCGTTAAAAGTTGGGGCATAGGTAGGGTGACGCTATTAGCCGATGCCTGGGGCCGTGGCGCAAGTCACGGCCTTTCTTTTGCATCCTTTCAATCTAGGACCCGGTGGCGTTCATGCAAGCGGAAACTGCTTCCGAGCACGCGAAAGGAAGACTGCCCGAAGTCCGAGCACCGCAGGCAAGACAACAATTGCGAGCCAGCCCGCGATCGATGCCGCCCATGCCCAACGATATTTCCAGGAGATGAATTCCGGTACGCCGTTGTCGTCAAACCAAGGATCAATTGATATCAGTATCAATCCCATGGCATAGCAAAGTACTAATGCCAAGAGGGTAACGGTAAGCGCAGGCGGCGCTCCTTTGACCGAGCGTCCCTTCACCACACCAGCCAGCCAGATCGTCAGGACGCCCACGAGTACAAGGGGAAAGATAAGGATCATCAGCATTTCGTGCGCTCTGTCTTGTCGGGGCTCATTGATACTCCTTAATACTCCCCCAGAAACTCCTCCGGATCGGCTTCGATCTCGGCAATCGACCCCATCAATAGCGCCTCAAAGCTGGGCGCCACCCAGGTGATCTGGTCCGGGTCATGGGTGAAGGCGATGATCTGCCCCGGTGTGCCCGCCTCGGTGGGCGAGTGGTCGATCATCATCAGCAGTGTTGCGCCGCCGAAACTGGCGAAGGGGAGCCAGCCCTGGTGAAACCAGCCGTCCCTGATGCGCGCATCTCGCAGCGCCGGTTCAGCGTATCCGACATATCGCGGCGCTCGGTCTGCCATACGCGCTCGTGCCGCAATCGCCTTTTCCAACGGCAGAAAATCATAAGCCGTCAAATAGCCCGGCTGCATGAACACCGGCTCGTCGCGCTCGGCCCCATTGGCACGAAGCCAAGCCTGCCGGGCGCCCGCAGAGATAAGGAAGCCAAGTTCCGCCTCTACCGCTTCCAGGACCGATTCCGCCGCGCCTGGGTTGAGGTTTAGCGCGTGACCGTGCGCGTCGCATACCGCTCGAACCCGATCAACGTATTGGGAAAAATTCATCGCCGCTGGTGGTCCTTTTGCGTGTTACGCAGCTTGCGGCAAGAAAAACCGATCCTTCAGTTCCTGCAATCCAATCCGCTCCAACATCTCGGTCAAACGCTCGGCAGGCTTGCGAGTCGGCAGATTTTTATATTGCGCAATGATCAGCTCATTCTTCATCGAATGCTCCCAGCCAACCAGTTCAGTCACGCTGACCTGATACCCATGCGCCTCAAGCTGCAGGCAACGCAGCACATTCGTAATCTGGCTACCGAACTCCCGCGTGTGCAGTGGATGCCGCCAGATCTCGGCCAACGGATCGGCCAGCGCTTTTGCCTTGTTTTTCCGCAGCACCGAAGCCACTTCCGCCTGGCAGCACGGCACGACCACGATGTATTTGGCTTTCTTCTCCAACGCAAAATGAATTGCGTCGTCGGTGGCGGTATTGCAGGCGTGCAGGGCGGTAACGACGTCAATCGATGCGGGAAGCTTGTTCGAGGTGATCGATTCCGCAACCGAGAGGTTCAGAAACGACATGCCGCCAAAGCCCAGCCGCTTGGCCAGTTCCTCCGACGACTTCACCAGTTCTTCCCGCGTTTCGATGCCGTAGATATGCGAGCCGTTCTTCAGCGCCTCGGGCTGATCCTTGAAGAACAGGTCGTACAGGATGAAACCAAGATACGACTTGCCCGCGCCGTGGTCGGCCAGCGTGACGGCGCCGCGTTGCGCTTGGACGTCCTTGAGCAGCGGCTCGATGAACTGGAACAGGTGGTAGACCTGCTTGAGCTTGCGGCGGCTGTCCTGGTTCATCTTGCCGTCGCGGGTCAGGATGTGCAGGGCCTTGAGCAGTTCGATCGACTGGCCGGGGCGGATGTCGTGGGTTTTTTCGGACATGGGGAAAGGCAAAGCGCCCCGCTGGGGCGGGGCGCGTCGAGGTGCGGAAAGAGGCATTTTACCCCTCTGCGTGTTTGACTCCGGCTCTACCTGAGGGCCGGCGCCAGACACGCAGGTCAAAGGAGCGCCTCAGACCGTCACGAGGACAGGCTCACCCAGATTCAGCATCAACCGATTCGCCCACGCAAAGATCGCGTCCGAATGCAGCAGATCCAGGATCTCACCGTCATTCAATCCAACGTCCTTCAGCGCCTGGATGCTGGCCGCGTTCACGTCAGCCTGCGCTTCGGTGATCTGGATCGAGAACTTGCCAATCGCCTGTTCACGCTTGGTCGTGCCAGCCGTGATCGGATCCTCGAACACCTGCCCAATCACGTCATTGCGCTTGGCCAGTTGCTCGAACCGCTGCGCATGCACCGACGCGCAGTACACGCAGCCGTTGACGCGCGACACGACGGTGGCGCCCAGCTCGCGTTCGGCGCGCGACATGCCGCCCGGGGCGTACATGATGGCGTTGAAGGCCGTGGAGCGTTGGCGCAGGATTTCCGGCTGGTGGACCAGGAACAGGTAGTAGTCCGAGACCTTGGCCTTGGGGTGGCTTTCTTCCAGGACGGCGATCTGTTCGGGCGTGGCAGTGTCGACGTTGACGACGTCGAGCCAGGCCTTCCACTCCAGGACTTCGTTCGTGAAACCGTGGGCCTTGATGACGTCGCCGGGTTCGGTGTTGCCGGGGTTGATGACGGCAGTCGCTTCCGCGGCAGCAGAACCGGCGCCTTGACCCTCAGCGGCCTTCATCGCCACCAACCCCGCCACCAGACGCGTCTGATACGACAGGAAGGCGATGAGCTGCGACAGGGTGACGACAGCGGGCGTCGAAACCCCCGCCGCCGGCAGCGTCTTCAGCGCCGCCTCGTCGCCTTCGACAGGCTTTTCAATCAGTTTGCGCGTGAATTCCAGCACGGCGGCCAGTTGCGGGTTGGCGGCGTCGGCCGGTTTGCCCGATTCGGCGACGGCGATGTCCGCTGCCGCGGCGCCGGCTTCCACGGCGCGGGCACGATAGTGCGCAGCCAGCAGCGGCGACGGCGTGATGCGCGTGGCATACAGCGCGACCAGCAGCCGGTCGGCCAGCGACAGGCCGGGCAGGGCCGGGTCGAACAGGGCGTCGTAGCTGCCTTGCGTGGCGGCGGCGACCTTGTCGCGCTTGTGGCGCACGTCAAAGGTCTGGCTGCCGGGCGTCAGGCCCACGAGCTGGTCGACGAGGTCTTTGTTGATGTCGTAGACGATGGGTTGTTGTGCCATTGACGAATTCTCCTAAAGTTTCTTTCAGCCGGCGTTGCGCTTGTCGCCCGCAGTCGCAACCGCCGCACCCTTGGCCTTCACCGCCGCATCCAGGAACGACGTCACGCCTTCCCAGGATTCCTGATCGGCGCGGGCGTTGTCCTTGGGGTTGCCGCCGCTGGTGCTGATCTTGCCCGACACCGGGTGGGCGTACACAAGCTGCGTGGTGGGCACGTAGGGGAACAGGATCGAGTGGCCGCCGTTCTCGTAATCCAGCCACTTGACCGGGTACGGGTGCTGCACCTCGACCAGCTTGTCCTGCACCATCTTCGAATACAGGCTGGACGGCCACGAGCCGTCGTCGGTGCCGGACAGCAGCATGACCGGGCCTTCGATGTCTTCCACGCGGATGCGGGCGCGGGCGACGGCGTCGGGGTCTTGCAGCGCAGTCAGGATGGCCTTTTCGTGGCGATGCGGCGCGGGGCCTTCATCGAATGGGGCCCAGGTGGCGGTGCGGTTGTTTTCCCAGACGTGGGGAATGGGCTTGCCGCCCAGCAGCCACGTCGGGCCTTCGCGGCCGATCTTGGGATCGCAGGCGTTCTGGCCGCTGTGCACGACAGCGCCGGGCACGTAGGCCACGACCGCCGACACTTCCTTGGGGAAGGTGGCGCCCAACAGCAGCACCAGTTCGCCGCCGCGCGACTGGCCGCTGATGGCGACGAAGTCGTGCTTGGGCTGGACCTTCTTGCGCAGCCAGCGCAGTCCGGTCTGGAAGTATTCGAGCGGGGTATTGGAAATGTAGTCCGACAGGCCCGGCGCCTTGAAGTACGCCAGCGCAAAGGCGGCGTACCCGCGCGAGGCGTACAGGGCGGCGCGCGGTTCATTGATGCCGCCGCCGGACCCGTTCAGGATCATGACGGCGGGATGCGATCCCGGCGCGCTGCCGGCGGGCAGGTACAGGGTGCCGACCAGACCTTCCTCGCGGACTTCAACGCGCGTGACGCCGTCGGACGCCAGGCGTTGCGTGAAGCTGGCGCGCGCTTCGGCGCCTTCCACGCGAGCCACCACGTCGGTGACCAACGCGTCGGTCACCGGGTGGTTGAAGTATTCACGGCTCTTGCCGTCGTCGGGGGACTGCGCCCAGATCAGCCCCATCGGGGACAGGCCGGTGTAGTCGCCGGAAACGGGCGCTTCGCGGGTCAGGTCGACCACGCCGTCCTCGCCCGCCGTGTAGGCGGCCTGGGCTTGCCAGACCACGCCGTTGCGGCGGGTGAGGGCGGTGATCTCGACGGTCGCGCCGGGCGCCACGTGTTCGACGCGGATCTGGCGCGGGACGTCGATGAGGGCGTCCGCGGGGGTGATGGTCAGGGTCGGCGCCATGGCTTTACTTGTCCGAAACCTTGGTGACCATCATGGCGGCCGTGCGGTCGCTGGTCATCGGCGTGACCTTCAGGCCCTTCTTGGTGGCCCAGATGTTCTTGTAGTGGAACAGCGGGATGATGCCGACGTCATCGGACACGAGCTTGACGGAGTCGCGCAGGATGGCTTCACGCTTGGCCACGTCGAATTCCGAGGTGGATTGCTCCAGCGCGGCGTCGACCTTGGCGTTCGTGTAGTGGCCCCAGTTGGACGCGCCCAGGCCCTTCTTGGCGTCGACCGTGGCCAGGATGTTGACCAGCGCGTAGCTGGCTTCACCCGTGCCGTTGCCCCACGCCAGCATGCTGACGGCGAATTCGTTCTTGTTGGCGCGGCCCGAGTACACGGCCCACGGCACGACTTCCACTTGCGTCTTCACGCCCACGCGGGTCCAGAACTGCGCCACCGCCTGGGCCGTTTCCGGGCCTTGCGGGTAGCGGTCGTTGGGGACGTGCATGGTCAGCTTGAAGCCATCCGGGAAGCCCGCTTCGGCCAGCAGCTTCTTGGCTTGCGCGACATCGTTCGGGATGTCCTTGATTTCGGGGTTGTAGCCGAAGGTGCCCTTGGGCATCCACTGGTTGGCTTCGGTGGCGGCGCCTTGCAGGATGCGGTCGGCGATGGCCTTGCGATTGATGGCCAGGTTCAGCGCCTGGCGCACGCGCACGTCCAGGAGCGGGTTCTTGTCCAGCGGCTTGCCGTTGTTGTCGGTGATGTACTGGTTGGGCGCGGGGTTGAAGCTGGGTTGCAGCAGCATGACGCGCAGGCCGTCGTACGGGTAGACCGAGATGTTCGAGGCCTTTTGCAGCTTGGCCAGGTCGGACACCGAGACCTTGTCGATCACGTCCACGTCGCCGGCCAAGAGAGCGGCGGTGCGGGCGGCGGCGTTGTTGATGTAGCGGTAGTTGACCTTTTCCCAGATCTGCTTGTCGCCCCAGTAGGCGTCGTTGCGTTCCATCAGGACGCGGTCGCCGGGGGTGTACGAGACGAACTTGTAGGGGCCGGTGCCGACCATGGCCTTGCCCGAGTTGTAGTCTTCGGTCGACGACTTTTCGCCGACGTGCTTGCTGACGACGTGGATGGACGCCAGGTTCAGGGGCAGGTCGGGGTTCGGGGCCTTGGTCTTGACGATGAGCGTCAGCGGGTCCTTGGCGGTCATCGTGTCGATGGTGCGCAGGTAGCCGGCGTAGGTGGCGACGCTGCCGGGCACGCCGCGCGCGCGGGTGTAGGAGTAGATCAGGTCGTCGGCGGTGAACGGCGTGCCGTCCTGCCACTTGACGCCTTCACGCAGCTTGAATTCCCAGGTGGTGTTGTCCAGCGGCTTCCAGCTCACGGCCAGACCCGGCTGCAGCTTGTTCCACTTGTTCTCGATCAGGAGGTCCCAGAAGTGCAGGGCCACCGAGCGGTCGCCGGCGTGGTTGTTCAACTGCGGGTCCAGCGACGACAGCGGGTCGGCAAAACCGATCGACAGGTTGTCGGCGGAGGCCGCAGCCGAGGCGCCCAGGATGGCGGCGGTGAGGGTCGAGAGAATCAGGCGTTTCATTGTCCGGGATCCTTGGTAGAGGGGGAACGGAGTGGGTCCATTGACCGCGGCGGTCGTGCCGCAGTCATTGATCGTCAGGCCATGTCGTTCAGGTGACAGGCGCTCAGGTGGTTGATGGCGATTCCCTTCAATGTGGGAACCTCGGTCTTGCAGCGCGGCATCGCGTGCGGACATCGCGGATGGAAATGGCAGCCGGTAGGCGGGTTGAGCGGGCTGGGGATCTCGCCCTTGATCGCGGTAAAGGTCTTGTGGCGCGACTTCAGGGTGGGAATCTCGGCCAGCAGCGCCTGGGTGTACGGGTGGTTGGGACGCTGGAAGACTTCTTCCACCGTCGCCGTTTCCACGACGCGGCCCAGGTACATGATGACGACGCGGTCGGACAGGTGTTCGACCACGCCCAGGTCGTGGCTGATGAAGAGATACGTCAGGTTCAGCTCTTCGCGCAGGTCCATGAACAGGTTCAGGATCTGCGCCTGGATCGACACATCCAGCGCGGCCACGGCCTCGTCGCATACCAGCATGGACGGCTGCACGGCCAGCGCGCGGGCAATGCCGATGCGTTGGCGCTGGCCGCCGCTGAACTGGTGCGGATAGCGCTGGCGCAGGGCGGGGTCCAGGCCCGCGCGCTCGAGTTGCGCGCTGACGTAGTCATCGAAGTCGCCGTTGCCGACCAGACCATGAATGCGCGCCGCTTCGCCGACGATCTCGTCCACGCGCAGGCGCGGGTTGAGGCTGGCATAGGGGTCCTGGAAGATCATCTGCACCTTCAGGCGCGCGGCGTGGGCTTCGGCCGCGTTCATGTCGGCCGGGCGCACGCCGTTGATGCGGACCTCGCCGCCGGACGGCGTGAGCAGGCCGGCCGCGATGCGGCCCAGCGTGGACTTGCCGCAGCCGGATTCGCCGACCAGACCGACGACTTCGCCGGGGTTCACGATGAGATCGACATGGTCCACGGCACGCGTGATGGCGGGCGGCTTGGACAGGCCCAGCGATTGCATCGCGCGGCCGGCGGCGCCGATCTTGCGTTCGCCGAAGCGCTTGCTGACCTGGCGCAGGTCGATCAGCGGGGTGGGGGCGTTGGCGTTTGCGCTCATGCCGCCACCTCGCGGTGGATCTGGATGGAAGGATGGAAGCAGCGCACGTCGTGGTCGGGTAAGGCTTGGGTGATGCCGGGTTGCTGGCCGCAGGCGGCGGTGGCGCGCGCGCAGCGCGCCGCGAACGCACAGCCGGCCGGCAGGTGCAGCAGGTTCGGCGTCATGCCGGGAATCTGGCGCAGGCGCTGCCCGCGCTGGTTGTTGCTGGGCAGGCTGTCGATCAGGCCCACGGTGTACGGGTGCTGCGGACGGTCCAGCACGTCGTCGACCTTGCCGTGTTCGACGATGCGGCCGGCGTACATGACGGCCACGTCGTCGGCCAGGCCGGCCACCACGGAAAGATCGTGCGTGATCCAGATGAGGCTGGTGCCATGCTGCTGCGCGAGCTTCTGCACTTCGGACAGGATCTGCGCCTGGATGGTGACGTCCAGCGCGGTGGTGGGTTCGTCGGCAATGATGAGATCCGGGCGGTGCAGCATGGCAATGGCAATGGCCACGCGCTGGCGCATGCCGCCGGACAGTTGATGCGGGTAGGCCAGCAGGCGTTCCTCGGGGCTGGGAATGCCCATCATGCCCAGCGTGTCGCGCGCCAGGATGCGGGCCTCGGCCTTGCTCATCTTGTTATGGGCGCGCACGGTCTCGATCATCTGCACGTCCACCCGCAGCACGGGGTTCAGCGTCATCATCGGATCCTGGAAGATCATGGCGATGCGGTTGCCCTGCAGCTTGCGCAACTCGCGCGGCGCCAGCTTGGTCAGGTCGCGTCCCTGGAACAGGACCTCGCCGCCGGCGATGCGGCCCGGCGCATCGACCAGACCCATGATGGAGAAGCCCGTCACGGACTTGCCCGAGCCGGATTCGCCGACCAGGCCCAGAATCTTGCCGCGTTCCAGCTTAAAAGAGACGCCATCCACGGCGGGCAGCACGCCCGCGCGGGTATGGAATTGCGTGCGCAGGTTGCGCACTTCAAGCGTGGCCGGCGCGCCTGCCGAGGCGGTGCGGTCGGTCATTTGTGAGTCCTCGGGTTCAGCACGTCGCGCAGGCGGTCGCCCACCAGGTTGATCGCCACGATGGTGATGAGCAGCGCGATGCCGGGGTAGAAGCTGATCCAGTATTCGCCGGACAGCATGTATTGGAAGCCGTTGGAAATCAGCAGGCCCAGCGACGGTTCGGTCACCGGCACGCCGAGGCCCAGGAAGCTCAGCGTGGCTTCCAGCGTGATGGCGCGCGCGATCTGCAGGGTGCCGATCACGATCAGCGGCGGCAGGCAGTTGGGCAGGATGTGCTTCAACATGATCCGCCAGTTGGGAATGTCCAGGCAGCGGGCAGCTTCGACGTATTCGCGGCGGCGTTCGACCAGGGCCTGGCCGCGCGCGGTGCGGGCGTAGTAGGCCCATTCCAGGATCACGAGCGTCAGCACCACGTTGCCCACGCCCTTGCCCAGATAGGCCAGGATCATCATGGCCACCAGGATCGACGGGAACGACAGGATCAGGTCCACGAGACGCATGATGAAGGCGTCGACCTTGCCGCCTGCGTAGGCAGCCAACAGACCCAGCAGCGTGCCGATGACGCCGGCGATCAGCGCCGAGCCTACGCCCACCATCAGGCTGATGCGCAGGCCGTACAGGATGCCGGACAACAGGTCGCGGCCCTGGCCGTCGGTGCCCAGCCAGTAATGAAAGGTCTCCAGGCCGTTCATGGTGCCGGGCGGCAGGCGCGAGTCCAGCACGTCGATCTGCAGCAGGTCATACGGGTTCTGCGGCGATATCCAGGGCGCCAGCACGGCAGCCAGGATCAGCAGCGTGGCCACCACCAGGCCCAGCACCGCCGTCTTGGACGACAGGAACTCGGTCAGGTTGCGGCGCCACGGCGACTCGCGGCGCAGGGCAGGCGCCTGCGCGGTATTGGATACGGAACTCATGCCGTGGCCTCCAGCCGTACCCGGGGGTCCAGCACTTTGTACAGAATGTCGACGATCAGGTTCAGCGTCACGAACAGGCACACCACCACGATCAGGTAGGCCACGATCACGGGGCGGTCCAGCGCGTTCAGGCTGTCCAGGATCAGCTTGCCGGCGCCGGGCCAGGCAAAGATGCTTTCGGTGATGACGGCAAATGCGATGGTCGAACCGAGTTCCAGGCCCAGCACCGTCACCAGCGGAATCATGGTGTTGCGCAGCACGTGCACACAGACCACGCGGAACGGCGACAGGCCCTTGGCGCGCGCGAACTTCACGAAGTCCAGCGGCATCACGTCGCGCACGCCGGCGCGGGTCAGGCGGATCACCAAAGAGATCTTGAAGAGCGACAGGTTGAACGCCGGCAGGATCAGGTGGCGCCAGCCGTCGGCCGTCAGCCACGACCACTGAAAGCCCAGGAACTCCACCGTCTGGCCGCGGCCGCTGGCCGGCAGCCAGCCGAGCGAAACGCTGAACGCCATGATGAGCATCAGCGCCACCCAGAACGTGGGCAGCGAGAAACCGACGATGCTGCCCGCCATGATCATCTTGGACGCGCGGCTGTCGGGGTACAGGCCGGCGAACAGGCCCAGCGGCAGGCCGACGATGACGGCAAACGACAGGGCGGTGATCGCCAGTTCAAGCGTGGCCGGCAGGCGCTGAATCACCAGTTCGATCGCCGGGATGTTGTAGACGAAGCTATTGCCCAGGTTGCCGTGCAGCGCGCCGTTCAGGAAGGCCAGGTACTGCTGCCACAGGGGCTTGTCCAGGCCGAGTTCGGCGATGATGCGCGCGCGGTCCACCTGGTCCACGTCCTGGCCGATCAGGATGTCCACGGGGTTGCCGATGGCGTGCAGCCCCACGAAGACGATCAGCGTCATCAGGAACACGACCACGGCGGCTTGCGCCACGCGGCGTAGCAGCCATGCGGTCATTGCGCGGTCTCCGCCTGCGAAGCGGTCGCCGGCGCAGGGGCTGGGGTCCATTCATCGCCGAACACTTCGGGCTCAGCAAACGCTTCCATGTTGGCGTAGTGCGTGGCCACGTCTTCGCGGTAGAACAGACCCGCGATGCCTTGCGCCAAGCGCTTGGCGCCTTCGCTGATGGCGGGGATGTCGCCCGAGATCGTGCCTTGCGTCAGCGCGGCGGGGTACGAGAAGCAGTGCACGCGATCCAGACCGGGGCAGGCGCCGGGCACTTTTTCCTGCAGTTCGAAGACGGCGCCCAGGTCGGGCGAATCATGCAGTTCCTGGTCTTCCTCGCCGGCGGGCGGCGTGTAGCGGTCGCCCCAGGCGCGCACGTGAGGCGCGAGCGGCGCGAATTCCGGCCGCACGGTCCAGTCGATGCGAAAGCCCGTGGAGAAGATCAGGAAGTCCAGCACGAACACGCCCTTGGGCGTGGTGACGTGGATCTCGTCATCGATCAGCGCCAGGTCCAGCACGCCACAGCCCAGGTTGAAGAAGGCATTGGGGTGGCGCGACACGCGCAGCGTGCTGCCGCGCGGGGGCGGCACTTGCGCGGCGTTGATGTAGTGGCGGATCTTCCACTTCCATTCGTCGGGCAGCGTCAGGTGGCCGTGGGTCAGGCCTGGGTTGCCCGCGCCCTTGCCCTTGTTGATGCGGGGAATGTCGTTGCGGCGGATCAGCAGGTCGACGCTGGCCGCGCCGGCTTCCAGCGCGGTCGCCGCGCTGTCCATGGCGGATGCGCCCGCGCCCACGACGCCGACGCGCTTGCCGGCCAGCGTGTTGTAGTCCATCACGTCGGACGAATGCGCCCAACGGTCGCGCGGCAGTTTCTTTGCAAAGTCAGGCACATAGGCGCCGCCCAGGCCGTCGCGGCCCGTGGCCAGCACGACACGGCGGGCCAGGACGGTGCTGCGCCCGGCGGGCGACTGGACGTCCAGTTCCACCAGCTTGTCGGCGCGCGGCTGCACGGACAGGATGCGGTGTTCGTTGCGCACGTCCAGGTTCAGCACGCGGCGGTACCAGCGCAGGTAGTCCATCCATTGCAGGCGCGGGATCTTGTCCAGCGCTTCCCACGCGTCCAGACCGAATTGCGCTTCGAACCAGGCGCGGAAGGTCAGGGCGGGCAGGCCGAGCGCGGGACCGGTCAGTTGCTTGGGCGAGCGCAGCGTCTCCATGCGGGCCGTCGTGGCCCACGGGCCTTCGAAGCCTTCGGGCGCCTGATCGAAAATCGGCGCGTCGATGCCCAGATGCTTCAACGACGCCGCCGCCGCAAGACCGCCCATGCCGCCGCCGATGATGGCCACGTCCAGCACCTGCTGGCCATCGACCAGCCGGGGCGTCACCCAGTTCTTGGCGGGCAGTTCCAGCCACGACAGGTCTTGCCGAAGGCGCGCCTCCAGCGCGGGCAGGCCTTGCGGCGGGGTGGCAATGGGCAGATTCATGATGCGGGTGTTTCCATAACAGGGGCGTCATCGCCGTAGATCGACTGCAACAGCGCCGAATGCTCGCAGGCGTCGTGCAGCACGAAGCCCGGCAGCAGGGCTGCGGCGGCTTCGGCCAGTGCGTCCGCCATGGCCTGGCAGGCCGGCGTCAGCGTTTGCGACTGCGGGGTGATGACCCCAAAAAAGAAGGGGATGTCCAGGTCGATGGGCCGGATCGCCACGCCCGCCACCGGCGAGCCGTAGGCAGTCACGGGTTCCAGCACCGACACGCCAAGCCCGGCGCGGACGGCGGCCAGGGCATTGACGGACGAATTGGTTTCAATGGTGCCCAGCGCCTGTACGTTGTGCGAGAGGGCCGCGTCCAGACGGCGGCGCAGGCGATAGGGATTGGCCATAGTGATGAGACGGCGGCCGGCAAGGGCCGACACCGGCACCACGGCATGCTGCGCCACAGGATCGTCTTCGGGCAGGGCGACGACGCAGGGGGCCTGGGCAATCCAGTGCACGGTCAGGCCGCGGTGTTCCAGCGGCAGGCTGGTCACGCCTAGTTGCGCGGCGCCCGACAGCACGGCGTGCACTACGCGTTCCGGCGAGGCGCTGCGCAACTGTACGCGTGCGGCGCCAAGGCGGGCTTCGATGCGTTTGAGGGCAGCGGGCACCAGACCGGCGGCGAGTGCGGACGTGGCGGTCACCAGGAGCGGCTGCGCCTGGCCGCGCGCGATCTCATCGGCCCGCCCGCGGATCTGCTGCAGGCTGGTCAGTGCGCGTTCAACGTCGTCATACAGCAGGAACCCCTGTTCGGTCGGCGTCACGCGGGGACCGCTGCGCGCGAACAGGGGATAGCCGATTTCGGCCTCCAGTTCCTGCAGCAACCGGCTGATCGCCGGCTGCGAGCGTCCCAGCAGCCGTCCGGCCGCGGTGACGCTGCCGGTGGACATGACGGCCGCAAAGGCCTCGAGTTGACGGAGTTCCATTGGTCTTGATTTATGCCAAGGACGAATTCTGGCCGCTCGAGTATGCACCCTACAAATACTAAAAAGGCATAAGTAAATTCCCTAGATGCGAATGACCGCACATTTTTAATTACCGCGAGTTATTTCAAGGACTTAGGGTAAGTCCTGAGGGGAGCGGTGTCCGGCGCGCTAAGAGAAGGCGCAGCCGCTGAAGGACGATTCAGCGCCGCACAGGCTCGATTCCAGCCATGGAAATGGGGAAGGCCGGGGAGAAGCGCTAGGACCCGTCGGGTCCGGCTTGTGCGCCCTGAATCGGCGCATGGGAGGCCAGAAGCGCACGGCCTTTTTCCGTCAGCACCAGGACGGCTTCGCCCTTCACGGTGCTTTGCTCCTGCGTCATGTCGATCAGGCCATTCGCCGTGGCGTCTTCCCAGGCCGACAGCCTGGGGCAGTGGGTACGCCACGCTTCCATGGTCTCTGCGTAAGTGCGAGGACGCGCCGCAATCCACAGCAGGAATTGCACGAGGTTGCCCTGTTGTGACGCGCCGGATTCCAATTCTGCTTGCGAAGGGTCAGACATGGGACATCTCCGTTCTGGGCCAGGATGCGCCTTTGACGATACTCCCGCGCCCGTCTGCGCTCCAGCGCTATCTGGGAGCCATCCCCTTGCGCAACCGGTTGGAGGGTTCCAGCAGCGCGTCTTTCATGTCGTCGCGCTCCAGCACGCAGGGTTCGCGGTGCAGGTCGCGTATGAAATCGTCGTAGAGGTCGCCGGTGATGCCGGCCGGGCGCTTGAAGTCGCCGGATAGCTGATAAGCGCGCAGCAAGATCGAACGCAGCCGCTTGACCTCCCAAAGCAGGGTGATCACATCGGGGTTCCAGGGCTGACGCTCGCGGATGCACCGCAGGTCGGCGTGGGAAAGGGGGTTTTTGAACGGCATGGCGGAAAATACTGTTTATTTATCCAGTATAGTCCGCCGGGATGAAAGGCAGGCGTCGGTGTTTACAGCAATGGCGCCCACTTCGTGGGAACGGGTAACGCCGCAATACCGAATGTGAGAATTGTTGAGCCTTTGAAGCCCCGTCGTCCGTACCATTCCGTGAAAGCAAAATGAAAGGGAGTGGAGCGATGCTGTGCGGCCAATGTGCGGCCATCACCGTGGATCAGGCGGGGGCGCCGGGGCATGAAAACCTGATCAGCCTGGGCCATGTCCGGTCGTTGCCCCTGGTGCAACGCGGCGTCACGCACGAGGCATTCACGTGCGGCGAATGCGGCGCCAATTGGGATTATCTGCACGATCGGCGCAACCCGGCATCGGGTTGGGCACTTTGTGATCGCACCATGCCCGCCCCGCAACGGTCCATCGATCCGCCGGCCGTGGAAGCGGCCTGAAAAATGGCCTGCCGGTCAATCCGGCAGGCCGCGCAAACCTCAGTAGTCAGCTGTTGCGCGTTACACCACGCGCGTATGCACCTGGCCTTCGCGGAACCACGAATCCAGATTTGCGCGCATCAGGTCCGCCATCGCGCGGCGCGTTTCGTGGGTGCCGCTGGCAATGTGCGGCAGCATCACCACGTTGTCCATGGCGTTCAGTTCCGGGGGCGTGGCGGGTTCGTGTTCGAACACGTCCAGGCCGGCGCCGGCAATGCGTTTGTTCTGCAGCGCCGCTACCAGCGCGGCTTCGTCGACCACCGTGCCGCGCGCAATATTGATCAGCCAGCCGTCCGGACCCAGGGCGTCCAGTACCTGCGCGTTCACCATGTGGCGCGTCGCGCCGCCGCCCGGCACGGCCAGCACCAGAAAGTCGCATTGCGCGGCGAGCTCGAGGATGTCCGGGCAATAACGGTAGCCCTCGGGCGCGTCGGGACGCTGTTTGCGGTTGGTGTACAGGATCTCCATGTCGAAGGCCTGCGCGCGGCGGGCGATCTGCAGGCCGATGTTGCCCAGGCCGACGATGCCGCAGCGCTTGCCGGTCATGCGCGAACCCAGGCCGAACCCTTCAGTGGGCCAGCGGCCGGCGCGCACGAAGCGGTCGGCTTCGGCGATGCGGCGCGAGACGGCCAGCATCAGGGCCAGCGCGGTATCGGCCACGCAGGCGTCCAGCACGCCCGGCGTGTTGGTGACCACGACGTTGCGCGCCTTGGCCGCCGCGATGTCGATGGTGTCGTACCCCACGCCAAAACTGAAGATGCCTTCCAGGGCGGGCAGGGCGTCGATCAATTCCTTTGTCGCGCCGAAGCGGCCACTGGTGGCGATGCCGCGGATGGCGGCGCCATGTTCGCGCAGCAGCGCCGCCTTGTCCTGGGCCTCCCAGAGGCGATGAACGCGGTAGCGCGATTCCAGGTCGGCCACCAGTTCAGGCAGCAGGGGACCGACCATCAGCAGATCGGCGGCGGAGGCGGGAAGGGATGCAGTCATGGATACGGCTTATGTAGGTAAGAAGGAAAGGCCCGCCGAGGCGGGCCGGGACCGGAATCAGTTGGTCTGGATGTTGCGGGACTTGATTATCTGCCCATAGCGTTCGCGCTCGCTAGCGGCCAGGTCCTGCAGCTCCTTGGGTGTCGATCCGTGGGCGACGGCGCCCTGTGATTCGAGCTTGGCCTTGACCGCGGGATCGGCCGCCACGGCGCGGATCGCCTCGGACAGCTTGTCGATCACGGCCTGCGGCGTGCCGGCTGGCGCCAGCACTGCCGTCCACGAGCCGCTCTGCGCGTTCTTGACGCCGGCTTCGTCGATGGTGGGCACGTCCGGCATCGCGGGCGAGCGAATCGCGCCGGTCACGGCCAGCGCGCGCAGCTTGCCGGCCGTGACGTACGGCATGGTCTCCAGGACCGACGCGAACAACATGTCGACGCGCCCGGCCATCAGATCGGTCATCGCCGGGCCGCCGCCCTTGTAGGGCACGTGCACCAGATCCACGCCGGTGGCTTCCTGGAAGATCTCGCCGGACAGGTGGGGCGCGCCGCCCGTGCCCGAGCTGGCAAAGGTGTGCTTGCCGGGCTGGGACTTGGTCAGCGTCACCAGTTCCGCGACGTTCTTTGCCGGCAGGCTGGCGGGCACCACCAGCACGAACGGCAGGTCCGAAAACAGCGACACGGGCGCAAACGCCTTCACCGGGTCGGAATGCAGCTTGTAGATCCAGGGGTTGATCGCCAGCATGCCCGAGTTCGCGAACAGCAGCGTGTAGCCATCGGGCTGCGAACGGGCCACCAGGTCGGCGGCGATCTGGCCGCCGGCGCCCGGGCGGTTGTCCACCACCACCGACGACGAGAATTTTTCACCCAGGGCCGCGGCCAGCAGGCGCGCCGAGATGTCGGTGCCGCCGCCGGGTGAGAAGGGGACGATCAGATTGATCGGGCGTTCCGGATACCCTGCGGCGCTGGCCGCGTGCGGCAAGGCGGCGGTGGCAGCCAGGGCCAGCGCCGCGGCGAGGAGCCGGACGCGAATCCGGGCGGTGTTCTTTGTCTCCATGGATTTTCTCTTTTATGGCGTTGATGGCGGCGAGGCCGCAAAAATGGTGCTGCGGGTAAGGCTCCTGATGCTTCGCGGGCCGGAATCCAGCCCTGCAGCCGAGTATAGGGATGCCTGTCCATGGATAGCCGTTCGAGCTATAAATAGCATCAATCAATTCAAGGATTGAATCGATGGAATTCCGCCAGCTCGAGTGCTTCATTGCGGTTGCCGAAGAATTGCACTTCGGCCGCGCCGCCGAGCGCCTGTGCATGACGCAACCGCCGCTCTCGCGCCAGATCCAGCTACTGGAGCAGGACCTGGGCGTGACCCTGTTCGAGCGCAACAGCCGGCAGGTGGTGCTCAGCGCCGCCGGCCGGCGCTTTCTGCGCGATGCACGCCATTTGCTTGAGTTTTCGGCGCAGGCCGCCGCCACCGCGCGCCGCACGTCCGGCGGCGAAGCCGGCCACATCAGGTTGGGTTTCACGGCCGTGGCCTCGTATCGCCTGATGCCGTCGCTTATCGTGCAGGCGCGCAAGCTGCTGCCGGGCGTGGAGATCCAGTTGCGCGAAACCGTGACGACCGAGCTGAGCCGCCTGCTGCTGGCCCACGAGCTGGACGCCATCCTGGCGCGCAGCGTGCCGCAACAGGCAGGCATCGAGTCGCGCCTGCTTGAGCGGGAACCGCTGGTGCTGGCGCTGCCCGCCGATTCGCCCTTGTGCGAGCACGCCATCGTGCCGCTGCGGTTGCTGCAGGGGCAGCCATTCGTGCTGTATTCGCCCCGCGAAGGCAAGTATTTCTACGACCGCATCGTGGGCGCTTTCGGCCTGGCGGACGTGCAGCCGCAGTATGTGCAGCGCGCCGGGCAGACGCATACCTTGCTGGCGCTGGTGCGAGCCGGGCTGGGCGTGGGCCTCGTGCCGGATTCCGCCCGCGAGCTGCGGTTTGAAGGTGTCGTGTTCCGGCCGATTGGCCAGCGCGATCTCTACGCGGACATGTACCTTGCCTGGCACGCGCAGCACGATAATCCGGCGCTGGATGCATTTCTGCAGCGCGTGGCCAAGCGAAACAGCCCGGAAACTGTCGGAAGCCCCGGACAGGCGTGAGCCAGACTTCTATCTAGCGGCGCTTGGGGCGATTCGGCGCGGACAACGGCGCGCCGACGTGGCTGGCCAACCAGTGTTCGATCTTGTCGTCCCGGCGGGCGGCCCAATCCTTGCCGATTTCCAGGATAAGCAGGTTGCGCGTGTCGCCATAATCCTGTCCCGGCGCCTTCTGGAACATCTCGCGCCAGATCTCGGAGGCGACCAGGTCCGTCGTCACCAGCACGCCGATTCCCTTCGCGTCGATCCACAAAGGCGCGGCGCGCTCATCCACGTGCGTCTTGATGTTTTCCAGGATTTTCTGCGCGAGGGCGGCGTTGTCTTTGGATGCCGCGATCAGGACCAGATATTGCCGATGGTCGCTGGACGGCTCGTCGGAATCGCCAAACGGATTTTCCATGATGCTTTCCTTTCGGGTGAGTATTGCCCGACAGACTGTAATTCATCGGACAAGTCGGGCGGCGTGATGGACTTGGAAATCCGCCCTAATCACCCCGTCCGGGCCCGCGCGGACGCTTTGGTCCTCCGCCTGCTGCGCGTGGGTCGAGCACGCGCTAAGCACCAGTCTGCACCCGGAACCCGTCTGGTGGCGGCATAACCCCAGGCTGTAATCGCCAGTCCGCTGCCGGTCCCACGCCTTGTCGCCGAGGGCGACGAAGTGCTGCGCGCCGTTAGCGGCCACCGCCACGCATTGGTTCCTGAAGCTGGCGTACACCGCGCAGGTGGCGCGGGGTTCATCTTCCTGGCAAGCGGTGAGCGCGCTGCGGCGGGCCGCGGCGTCGGTGCCATACAGGATCGAGGCGTAGTAACGATAGGTTGAAGAGACGATCAGGGCGCCATACAGGTCGGGCGGAACCGGCTGGGCGACCGCCGCCGCGGAGCAGGCAATTGACACGAGCAATCCCGATGCAAGGCGTGGCGCCATGAGAATCCCCTGGGGTTCACGACGACGGTAGCGGACCGGCGCCTGCCCTGCCAGCGTCAATAAGACCGGCATCCGAAGACCAGCACCGCGTCGAGCAGGCAGATCTATCAAGTTGAAACATCCATAGACCATCCAAGTGGATGGTTTATTATTCGATCCATGCCGCCTCGCACCTCTCAACTCGCATCCACGCCAAAGCCTGCGGACGAAAAAATCACCATCAACCTGGGTTATGTCGACCTGGGCCAGATTGATTTGCTCGTCCAGGAAGGGTTCTACGCCAACCGCACGGACCTCATCCGCACGGCCATCCGCAATCAACTTGCCACCCACGGCGACGCCGTGCGCCAGGCCGTCAGCCGCAAGACGCTGGTGCTGGGCATCCAGCACTACACCGCCCAGGATTTGCTCGCGGTCCAGACCGCGGGCGAAATGCTTCAGATCCGGGTGCTGGGCCTGGCAACCATTGCCTCCGACGTCACACCCGAGCTTGCGCTCGCCACGATCGAATCCCTGACGGTACTGGGGGCGCTACATGCCAGCCCCGCCGTCAAAGCCGCCCTGCGTCAGCGCATCCGCTGACCCTCGCGGCGCAGAAAAAGGTCATTCCATGCACCCTGATTTTCAGCAACTCATGCACCGGGCTACCCAGCTCACCCAATCCGGCGATCTATCGGCAGCAACTGCCGCCATCCAGGCCGCCCTGCGAAACGGCCTGGCTGCCGCGCCGGCTAGGCAAGACGATGCTGACGTCATCGACGTCGAGGCTTGGGAAGTTCCGGATTCCGCCCAAGCTTCCAGCGCGGCGCCGCACGTTTCCGGCGACGCTGCGCAGTCCGTCCCAAAACCTGCCGCCGCGGGCGATACGTTCACGGCGGGGTCATTCCGCAATTCGTCCGGGCAGCGCGCCTACAAGCTGTATGTGCCGCCCAACCCGGATGGCACGCCGCGTCCGCTGGTGGTCATGCTGCACGGATGCACGCAGGACGCAGACGATTTCGCCGCGGGCACCGCCATGAATGCGGCTGCGCGCGAGCAGGGCTTTCATGTGCTGTACCCCGTGCAATCGCGCGACGCCAATCCGCAGAAGTGCTGGAACTGGTTCAAGCACAACCATCAGCAGCCAGGCCGGGGCGAGCCGTCCATCCTTGCGGGCATGACGCGCGAGGTGATCGCCGCCCACAACATTGATCCCACGCGCGTGTATGTCGCGGGACTGTCGGCGGGCGGGGCGATGGCAGCGATTCTGGCGGGCGCTTATCCCGAACTGTATGCGGCGGCAGGTGTGCATTCGGGGTTGGCCGCTGGCGCGGCGACGGACCTGCCTTCGGCGCTGTCCGCCATGAAGGGCGTGGGCCTGAAACCCGCCGCACCGGCCGGCAACGGCGTGCCGGTCATCGTGTTCCATGGCGATCGCGACGCCACCGTCAATCCCGCCAATGCCGGCAACGTGATCGCGGCCAGCGTGGGGCCCAACGCGCGTGTCGAAACCGTTCGCGTGGCGGGCGCGGGCAGCATGCGCGATAGCACGCAGCATGTATACCGCGATGCGGCGGGCAACATCGTCGCCGAACGCTGGGATGTCCACGGCGCCGGCCATGCCTGGGCAGGCGGCTCGGAGCAAGGGTCCTACACGGATCGGACCGGTCCGGATGCGACGGCCGAGATGCTGCGATTCTTCTTCGCGCGCACGTCGCGCGCTCAGTGATTCGCTAACGTTCCAGCGTGGTCAATGGCGGCTTGGATCGCGGCCAATGTAGTATCGGCCGTGATTCCCCTTGCATGTGATCCCTTGCATGCGACCACCCCTCAACGCGCCGCTAGCCGGCGAATGGAGCACCGTGAAAATCGTCAGAATCATCGAAAACATGCGTCAAGGCGACCAGGAACAGACCCGCGCGCATGAATCCCCGACCGAGGGCGACCTGCTCGCCGCCCTGGACAGGCTGGATGGCGCGGTCTTCAGCTCGACCGCCTTCGTGATTGACGACGACACGGTCATGTCGATCGGCGGTGGCGGCGACGGCGCCTATATCGTGTTCATCTCATCCGGCGGCGACACGCGGATCCACACGCTGATCGACCCCGCCAAATCCGAAGACCACGACCAGGACCTGGTGGCGGGCGGACAATCAGGCAGTTATCCGCAGTACCAGTGCGTAGACCGTTCCAAGGCGGCGTCCGCGCTGTTGTACTTTCATGCGCACGGCGCCGCGTCCCCGGATTTGAATTGGGCTAGCGAATAGCCACCGGCTTGCCGTAGAACACCCGCGCGCACAGCAGACCGGCGACTGCGGCGGGCAGGGCGCCCATGAACAGCGGAAATCCCAGCGCTGCCAACGATCTGTCGCGGCTGCCGAACGTCAGCAAAAAGACAAAGGCATACGCCGCGCCAATGAGCCCCATGCGCAGGATGGCCAGCCAGGACGGCGCGACGGGCTTGAGCGCGCCCGCCGTCAACCCGCAAAAGAGCGCCGGCACACCGCCAAACAGATACGCCCACGGCAGCCCATAGAGACCGAACAGGAGCAGTTCCGGATCCTGGGCGCCGATCGACATGGTCACAGCGATGAGCACGATGGCGACGGCCGGTCCCATGAATGCGAAGATCGCGGCGCCCGACAGCATGTCGCGCGACATGGCGCGGCCGGAGTCCTCGGGTCTGCGCTGCATGCGGCGGTAGACGGCAGCGGCCAGCGTAGACGCGAGAAGCAGGGCGCCAAAGAAATAGATCATCAGGTCAGTTCCGGTTGTCAGGGTGTATAGGCTTGCGGGTGGCCGGCCTGCTACTTGCGAACGAGCGTTCCGCAGGCGTGCGCCTGGCCGCCAGCATTGTGCGGGAATTGCGCCGCAACCGCGTCAAGGCATCTTTTTCTTGCCCAGCAACGTCAGCGTCAGGCTGCGGCCGGTGCGCATGAAAGGATAGAGCGCCTTGGACAGGCACGCGTTGCTGAATATGGTGGCGTTCAGGCGATTGAACACATCGCTGCCCGTGCTGAGCAAGGCCAGCCGGTGGATCGCGTCCGCGCCCCAGTAGTCGCGGCCGTCCAGGTGCAACAGCATGCCCTGGTTCAAGTCATAGCCTTGCGCGCGATGGTGCGCGGCCAGGTCGGGATGGTCGCGCATGTTCAGCATGGCGATAGGCCCAGCGGCCTTGCGCAGCCGCATCATCCGCACGTAGTTCGAGCAGAAGGGGCAATCGCCGTCATAGAGAAGGTAGTTTTCGTCGGACTGCATCGTCGGGATCCGTCGGGGTTTGCAGAAACATACCGCAAAAACCCGTTCGGGCGGTCCGCAGGGCGCGTTGCCGACGAGCGCGCTGTCGAAATGCGCGCGGCCGGCAAGCGCGGGAACCGGCGCCTTCAGCCGCCCCGATGTCCGTGATAGCGCGGCGCCGCAACGGCGCGCGTGTTCTCCTTGTGCTGGGAACCGACCAGCGCCTTGCGCCGGGCTTCTTCGTGCTGGTGATCGGACTTTGCGCGCTCTTTGTCCGCATGCGGCGGCGCATGCGTGTCGGGCGCGGCGGCCGGGGCCGCTTGGTGGGGATCGGGGCGGGAAGTCGTGGGCGTCATGGTGCGCACCTGCAAAGGCAACGCGGCATATGCCGCGTTTTCACGTTACGCCCGCGGTCCGCGATTCTCCAGGGTTCAATTGCAACAGCGTGCGCGCGGCTCAGGTCCGCGGCCGCCGAGCCGGCGATTCCCGGTCCTGCGACCGCCATCCCGCGCGCAATTCGGCAATCCGGCGCACCGCGTGTTGCGACATCTTCCACCACCCGAATGGCCGCGGGTCCGCCAGCATGCTCATGGCACGGGCGTAGTCCAGCGTCAGGCCCGGGGTCCAGGCCATCGTGAGGGCACGCTTGCGGATTTGCGCGGCCACCCAGAGCTCGGGCGTCAGCAGCAGCCGGAGCAGCACCCGCCAGCCGGCCTCGCCGCCATGCAGGCGTCCCACGACGCCATCCAGCGCGGCGTCCAGCGCCCGTGACACGGTGCTTGAGCAGTTGCGGTGGGTGAGGTTGTAGGTGGCGTTTTTGCGGTACTCCTGCCAAAACGCCGCCAGCTTGTCCGCATCGTAGTTCCGGATACGCACGCGTACGTTCGACGGGCACCAGGCGTTTGACTCGGTCGCGTAATCGGGTTGATAGACCCCCGGTATGTCGTTGTCGGCCGTGGCGCGAAGCAGCGCGCCGAAGTCGTCGGGCGACCGGTCGATTTCCTCTTTTGGGTACAGGCTGATGTAGATGCCTTCGGGTGACTCCAGCGCCGCGTGTCCCGTTGAGATGACGCCGTTGACGTCGACCGCCGCGATGTAGCGATCCACCAGCGGATAGCTGCGGGTCTGCGCCTTGGCCGAGCCCGATGGCGTCCAGACGTGGACGGTCAGCGCGCGCTCGGAATCGGCAGGCGGGCCGTCCCAGATTTGCGGCTTGGCCTGCTCCGGCGCGGCAGGTGCAAAGCCCATCGACTGCGTGGCGGCGAAGGCGGGGTTCGAGGCCAGATGCCGGACGCGGCGCGCCAGCCACAGCAGCTTTGCGCCCGCAATGCCGAGGAATAGCCCAAGGCAATACGGCACGGTACCCACGTAATTCGTGGGGTACGGCTGGAAGAAAAAGATCGCCAGCAGAATTTCCGCCACGCCGCCGGCAAACGCGTAGCGCCAGCGCTCGTAGCGCACGACGTACGCCGCGATGCACTGCAGCAACCCATCCACCAGGAAGAGCGCGCCGAAGATCATCGACAGGACAAAGTGTCCGTGATGATGTCCCGCCAGAATCAGTCCGCCCGCCGCAAGAACGAACGACCCTTTCGCATAGCGCAGCACGCGCTGGCCCCCGACGCCGCTGGAAGCGATCAGCAGCGTGCCCAGACCTTCGATGATGAAGAGGACAGCAAAGGCGTTGAGCGGAAAGTAGAGGGCATCGTCCAGGGCATCGATGAACACGACGATACCGGCCACGAGGAACACCGCGCCCGCGATGGCCAGCGCGCGCCATCGCTGGCGCAGGTAGGGGACTCCCAACAGAAGCAAGACCAACTGCGGCATGGCGGAAAACCCCGCAAAGTCGATAACGTGTACACGAACATAAGAGCAGCCGGGCGGGCGCGTCAACGCGTGGGATGAATTGGCGGGCGGCCCAAGGCCAGGTTCGCAGTCCGCAAATTGGGGTCTGATCAAGTGTCATAAATATCCACCCGGACCTATGGTTAACACCTAGTCAAAACATGCCGACGGCGTATAATCTCGCTTTGCGCCCGGAGTTACCCATGCGTCTCGTTCAAAAAGCGCTCACCTTCGACGATGTGTTGTTGGTGCCTGCGTATTCCGAGGTGTTGCCGCGCGACACCTCCCTGGCCACGCGCCTGACTCGCAATATCAGTCTGAATATCCCCCTCGTGTCCGCCGCCATGGACACCGTCACCGAATCGCGTCTGGCCATCGCCATGGCGCAAGAAGGCGGCATCGGGATCATCCACAAGAATCTCTCCGCCGACGCCCAAGCGCGTGAAGTGGCTCGCGTCAAGCGCCACGAATTCGGCATCGTGATCGATCCGGTCACCGTCACCCCCCAGATGAAAGTGCGCGACGCCATTGCGTTGCAGCGCCAGCATGGCATCTCGGGCCTGCCGGTCGTCGAAGGCCGCAAGCTGGTCGGCATCGTCACCAACCGCGATCTGCGCTTCGAAGAAAACCTGGATCAGCCCCTGCGCAACATCATGACACCGCAGGAGCGCCTGGTCACCATGAAGGAAGGCGCCACGCTCGACGAAGCGCAGGCCCTGATGCACAAGCACCGTCTGGAACGCGTGCTGATCGTGAACGACGGCTTTGAACTGCGTGGTCTCGCCACCGTCAAGGACATCGTCAAGAACACCGAACACCCGATGGCCAGCAAGGACGCCCAAGGCCAACTGCGCGTTGGCGCAGCGGTGGGCGTAGGCGGCAACACCGAAGAACGCGTGGAAAAGCTGGTCGCCGCTGGCGTCGACGTGCTCATCGTCGACACCGCGCACGGCCACTCCAAGGGCGTGCTCGAAGGCGTGCGCTGGGTCAAGCAGAACTACCCCAAGGTTGAAGTCATCGGCGGCAACATCGCCACCGCAGCCGCCGCGCGCGCGCTGGTCGAGCACGGCGCCGACGGCGTCAAGGTCGGCATCGGCCCGGGCTCCATCTGCACCACGCGTATCGTGGCCGGCGTCGGCGTGCCGCAAATCCACGCCATCTCCGAAGTGGCCAAGGCGCTGGAAGGCACGGGCGTTCCGCTCATCGCCGACGGCGGCATCCGCTACTCGGGCGATGTCGCCAAGGCGCTGGCCGCTGGCGCATTCGCATGCATGATGGGCGGCATGTTCGCCGGCACCGAAGAAGCCCCCGGCGAAGTCGTGCTGTTCCAGGGCCGGTCGTACAAGTCGTACCGCGGCATGGGAAGCCTGGGCGCCATGACGGAAGGCTCGGCCGACCGCTACTTCCAGGACCCGGCCAACAACGCCGACAAGCTGGTCCCCGAAGGCATCGAAGGCCGCGTCCCCTACAAGGGCAGCGTGCTCGCCATCATTTACCAACTGGTCGGCGGCATCCGCGCCTCCATGGGCTACTGCGGCGCCGCCACCATCGACGACATGCGCACCAAGACCGAGTTCGTGGAGATCACCTCCGCGGGCGTGCGCGAGTCCCA
The DNA here is from genome assembly GCF_902859585.1 of Achromobacter animicus. Classification (GTDB taxonomy): domain Bacteria; phylum Pseudomonadota; class Gammaproteobacteria; order Burkholderiales; family Burkholderiaceae_B; genus Achromobacter; species Achromobacter animicus. The sequence continues at coordinate 90,111 of NZ_CADIJM010000001.1, forward strand.
CGTGCACGACGTGCAGATCACCAAGGAAGCGCCCAACTACCGCGCCGACTGATCCGCACAGTCAACTACAATGTCATGCATCACGCACCGGCAGATCCGCAAAGAACAGCGGGTCTGCCGGTGCGGTTTTATTTCCAACGGGTAGAGTCTCCATGCACCAGCGCATTCTTATCCTCGACTACGGTTCGCAAGTCACCCAGCTGATCGCCCGCCGCGTCCGCGAAGCCGGCGTCTATTCCGAAGTCCACCCTGGCGACGTCGACGACGCCTTCGTGCGCGAACAGCAGGCGCAGGGTCTGAAGGGCATCATCCTGTCCGGCAGCCACGCTTCGGCCTACGAAGAGGGCTCCATGCGCGTGCCGCACGCCGTGTTCGAGCTGGGCGTTCCCGTGCTGGGCATCTGCTACGGCATGCAGTCCATGGCGCAGCAACTGGGCGGCGTGGTCAGCTTCTCCGACCACCGCGAATTCGGCTACGCCGAAGTCCGCGCCCACGGCCACACCAAGCTGCTGGAAGGCCTGGAAGACTTCAGCACGCCCGAAGGCCACGGCATGCTCAAGGTCTGGATGAGCCACGGCGACAAGGTCACCGAACTGCCCCCCGGCTTCAAGCTGATGGCCTCCACGCCGTCCTGCCCCATCGCCGGCATGGCCGACGAAGACCGCCGCTTCTACGCCGTCCAGTTCCACCCCGAAGTCACGCACACCGTCCAGGGCAAGGCCATGCTGGCCCGCTTTGTGAACGAAATCTGCGAATGCACGGGCGACTGGAACATGCCCGACTACGTCTCCGAAGCCGTCGCCCGCATCCGCGAACAGGTCGGCACCGACGAAGTCATCCTGGGCCTGTCCGGCGGCGTGGACTCCTCGGTTGCCGCCGCACTGATCCACAAGGCCATCGGCGACCAGCTCACCTGCGTCTTCGTCGACCACGGCCTGCTGCGCCTGGACGAAGGCAAACAGGTCATGCAGACCTTCGCTGAAAACATGGGCGTGAAGATCATTCACGTCGACGCCACCGCGCAATTTATGGGCAAACTGGCCGGCGTCGCCGACCCCGAAGCCAAGCGCAAGATCATCGGCCGCGAATTCGTCGAAGTCTTCCAGGAACAAGCTGGCAAGCAGAAGAGCGCCAAGTGGCTGGCTCAGGGCACGATCTACCCCGACGTCATCGAATCCGCCGGCGCCAAGACGGGCAAGGCCACGTCGATCAAGTCGCACCACAACGTGGGCGGCCTGCCGGACACGCTGAACCTGCAACTGCTGGAGCCCCTGCGCGAACTGTTCAAGGACGAAGTCCGCGAACTGGGCGTGGCGCTGGGTCTGCCGCCGCAGATGGTCTACCGCCATCCGTTCCCGGGTCCGGGTCTGGGTGTGCGCATCCTGGGCGAAGTGAAGCATGAGTATGCCGAACTGCTGCGCCGGGCCGATGCGATCTTTATTGAAGAACTGCGCAATACCAAGGACGAGGCCAGCGGCCTGACCTGGTATGAGCTGACTTCGCAGGCGTTTGCCGTGTTCCTGCCGGTGAAGTCGGTGGGCGTGATGGGCGACGGGCGTACGTATGAGTATGTCGTGGCGCTGCGTGCGGTGCAGACGTTTGACTTCATGACGGCTGATTGGGCGCCGCTGCCGCATCCGTTGTTGGCTCGCGTTTCTTCGCGGATTATCAACGAAGTGCGCGGGATCAATCGGGTGGTGTACGACGTGTCCAGCAAGCCGCCGGCGACGATTGAATGGGAGTGATCCTGCGGCCGGCACAGACCGGCATCAAGCAGTAAGCATTACGCCGAAAGCCCGCTTAAACGCGGGCTTTCTTCTTGGCGTTGTCTGACAGACTGTCGCGTGGAAAACTCAAAAACCATAGCTTCTGACCGAGATGAAATTCACGTGACGGCAGCGCTTTGCGTTACCGTCACCCATCCGATACGGCTACCGTGTTCGCGACAGCGGCGGGTCCCCGCCATGCGGCCGCTATGGAGCTGTCGAATGCACGGCTTGTTCCAAACGCAGTCGGCTGGAGGCTCGCAGCTGCTGGAGGCCCAGCTTTCGCGCCATCGCGTGATACGTGGCTTCACCTTCAGACCCTTGTGCGATCACGGCGCGGGCGAGCGAAGCCAGTTCCGGAATACTGATCTCGTCGGCCGCACGCACGCTGTCCTCGTCGACAGGCGCACGAAATGGAGGCTCCGCTGCGGTGTCTAGATGCTCGGGCCAGTAGAACGTGCCAACTTCTTCATCGGTAGTCTGATAGCGTGCACGTGCTATTCGGAAAACGCGTTCTCGGATGCGTCCGCCGGTACGCAGCCAGCCGTGCGCGCGGGCGATGCGGCGCGCCAACAGCGCGTCGAGAACAGGGCCTTCATGATCGACGACGTGAGCTATCATGGCCGTCAGGATGCTGGTGTAGTCTTCGTCAAAAAAGCGATTGGCATCAACTCCCGTGACTGCGTCAGAAGGATCGGTAATTTGATATAGAGATATCTTCGATGGCGCTGTTTCGGCGGTATCGACATGAGCCGGCGATGCAGCTATCTGGCGGGCAAAAACTTCCTCAACTTCCTGCGGAGGCGCCGACGTCGGGAGTGCGGGGGCGTTCGGTTGTACCACTTGGACTGGAGCTTCCGACTCGTCATCCGACTTTGTAGAAGCCATGGCTTGCGCGATCGCCGCTTGCGCTAGCCGCTCAGACTCGGCTTGGCGTTCTGCCTCTTCGGCACGGTGCTCGCGCTGAGCTTTGAGCATGTCTTGCAGACGGGCGTCCACTTTGTCGAGCGTGCCGCGTGGATCTACCCACCAGTCGGTGGACCAGACCCGCACAATCTCCCATCCCAGACCCCGCAAGACTTGCTCGCGCAATTTGTCGCGATCACGCGCTGTTGCGCTGCGATGGTATGTGGCACCGTCACATTCGACGCCCGCGAGGTAACGTCCAGGCGCGTCAGGATCGACGATCCCAAGGTCAACTCGGAAAGATGATGCGCCGATTTGTGACTCAACGCGCCAACCTCGCTGAGAGAGAGCGGTGGCTACGGCTTGTTCGAAAGGACTGTCGAACCCGCCCACGCTGCCGCGGTTGGCCTCAGCCAGCGCGCGGGCGCCGCGTTCGGCGAATTCCAAGAAATGCTTGAGATCGCGCACTCCGATGGCCTGGGTGCGTGCCAAATCCATTTGCTCGCCGCGGAAACTGGCGAACACGCGCAATTCGTGCCGTGCGCGGGTAATGGCTACATTCAGCCGACGCTCGCCGCCCTGACGGTTGAGCGGACCGAAGTTCATGGCCAATTGGCCTGCGGGATCCGGGCCGTAGGTGACGGAGAAATAGATGAGATCGCGTTCGTCGCCCTGCACACTCTCCAGATTCTTGATGAACAGCGGCTCCAGCTCGTCATCCGCGAAGTAGGATTCCAGGCGTGGATCCTTGCGTCGTGCGTCGTCGAGCAGGTCCTCAATCAGCTTCTGTTGCTCGGAGTTGAAGGTGACGACGCCGATCGTCAATCCACTTTCGCGAAAGCCAGGTGTTGTCAGGCGCGCCACGATGTCGGCGACCAGCGCCTTCGCTTCTGCGGGGTTGGTCCGGGTGCCTCCCTTTTGATAGGCTCCCGATATCAATTGCAAGCTGACCGCGCGATCGTTGGTGACGGGGGACGGAAAGGTGACCAGTCCGCCGTCGTAGTAGGCATGGTTGGAGAACGCGATCAGGCTTTCATGTCGGGAACGGTAGTGCCAGTTTAGATTCCGTGTCGGCAGGTTGGCGCCGATGCACTCGTCGAGAATGCTTTCAAGGTCGGCCTCGACGTCTTCGTCATCCAACCCCGATTCCGCGCGGTCGAAGAAGGAGGTCGGCGGAAGCTGCTTGGGGTCGCCGACCATGACCACCTGGCGGCCGCGAGCGATGGCGCCAATCGCGTCCCAGACTGGGATCTGTGAAGCTTCGTCGAAGATCACTAGGTCGAACGCATTGGCTCCGGCCTGAAGATACTGCGCTATGGACAAAGGACTCATCAGCAGGCAGGGCGTAAGTTTGGTAAGCGCCCCGGGAATCTGGGCCATCAGTTCGCGCAAGGGAAGGTGAGCGCGCTTCTTGCCCATTTCATGGCGGAGCAGTCCCCATTCGGAGTTCCGGCTGACGTTGTCCTGCGATGGCAGATCGGCGCATAGACGGGCTCGTAACCAGTCTCGGGTCAGAGCAGTGAAGCGCTCGTCGATTTCACGGAAGTCGCGGATACGCTGTTCGTGCTCGGCGCTGACAAATCCGCGAATGATCGGTTCGTGGTCTACCACGGCGTTGAGCCACCAGCGTGCGTAGTTAGTCTCAAAGGTTCGACGTGCCTGGCCCGGAGCAACCTGGCCCTGCTCGATGCCGTGCGCCAGGGAGGACAGGCCGAGTGTCAGTGCTTGCTCGCGCGCGTGAAGCCATGCGCACCAACTGCGAAGTCCGTGTTCGGCTCGTACGATAGCCTGGCTTTGCTCGATCAGTCCGTCGAGGGACATGGACTGCCACTGCGTCTGGCAGGTCTCTGCAAAATGTCCGGTTATCGCGAGCGCCTCGCGCCGCGGCAGCAGTTGCTTCCATTTCTCCAGAAACTGAGTCCCGGACAGCGCGATGCGGCCGCCTGGCTCCAGCAACGCGTTGGCATCGCCCAATAGCGCAAGCAGAGGAGTCTTGCAGGCAATGATCTGTTCGGGTGTGTTGGCCAAGCGGGTCAGCACGGCAGCTAGATCCTCCCGAAGCTGGCAGGCCTGCTCAAGGTGAGCGAGGTTAGTGACGAGACCTTTCCACAAGCCTGCGGTGGACTCGCGCAAGTCATCCAGGGTGGCCAGCGCCTGTTCTGTGTCGGTACGCTGTCGAAGCGTCTGGTAGTCGCCCGCCAGCGTGGAACCGCATGCGCCTTCTTCCACCAGGGTATGGTCGCCCAATGCGCCTTGGTGGGCATGGTTTCGCCAATCGCTCAGGAAGTCGAGTGCGGCATGCAGGCGGTCGACATGGGTGTCATGGCCTGCCCAGAGGTTGTCGGTCGCCGGTGCCAGCGATGCATGTGCAGCAATGCTCTGGTCGAGATGGCGCAGGCGCCGTGCACGTTGCAGATCGGCCTGCAGGATCGCCCCACACTGACCATTGGCGATCGCGTCAAAATTGTCGTCTTCCCAAGTCTGGCCTTGGCGTACGGCTGACAGGGCGGCTTGCCATCGCAGAGACACGCGCACCTTGTCCTCGATTGTCTCCAAACCCGCCCAAACGTCAGAACACTGTTGGCCTGGATCGATGGCTTGGATCTGCTGCTGCAAGGCGCGTATGGCATTCCATCGCCGCAAATCGTTGGCGACATCGGGTTGCGAGGAGGCTGCGGCGGCGCTGGTCAACTGCGCGGTGACCTTGCGCTTGATCAGCCAAGACTTGGGCCAGACTGCCTGCTCGGCCTGTTCCCACATCTGCTGCAATTGGTTGACGTCGAGCTGATCGATCGTTTTGCCATAGGAAACGGAAAGCGCTGCTTGGTGTTCGCCAAGTTGGCATAGCAGATCCAATCCGTGGTTGAGCTGAACGGTAGTACTTTCAGGCCAGGGCGCGCCGAGCTCGGCATGAGTCTGACGATGCTCGCTGAGCAGCGTTAGTCCGTCGGTGCAGGCGCTCAGCACGGAGTTGGGCCACGGTGTGGAAAGCTGATTGTTCAACGCCTTGTGTTGGCGCACCAAGGACGCGCCTTCCTCCAGGCGTTGGCTTAGGGAACGGGCATCGGGGCGTAGGACGAAGCGCCAATCGTGTCCTGCGGCGGACGGCAGGCGTTCGGCGAGGATAAGCAATGCGTCGCAGGTTTCGGGCGTCAATGCCGGCGAGGGCAGGCCGATGGCTTGGACAAACGCCTGGGCAGATTCTATGGCTGCCTGGGCGGCAGGAAGCACGTCACGTGCCGCAGCGATCAAATGCTGTTGCCATGTGGGCGACCAGTCTCCGTTGCCAACCAGGGCCAAGGGGTGCTGCGCCAACGCAGCATGGCCAATGGCTTGTGCATTGACTTCCAGACGTTCTACGGCATTGCGCAACTGCTCGAGGCCTGCATGGTCGTGCTGATCAGCGGAGGGCCAGGCGAGCGCGAAGGGCGGGATACCGCTTCCCTCGCTGACAGTGCCGATGGCGTCGAACAGGGTTAGACCATTGCGGCGACGCTGGTGGAGACGTTCCACATAAATATTTAGCGCATCGCGCAGCTGCTTGAGTTTTTGCGCTTCGGCCTGCCATTGCTCTGCATTGGCGTGTGCGCTGCTGGACCAGGCAGATTGCAACTGTGCGAGTACGTCGAGCTTGCGAGCTTTGCTCGAGTGCAATTCCAAGCAGAACTCGCCCAAGCCGACTTCGCGCAGGCGCCGGTATACGACGTCAAGCGCCGCAATCTTCTCGGACACAAAAAGCACGCGCCGCCCCTGCGCCAGGGACTGAGCGATCAGGTTGGCAATGGTCTGACTCTTGCCGGTGCCTGGCGGGCCAATCAGGACAAAGTCCTTGCCTTGCGATGCGGCCAGCACTGCCGACAACTGCGAGGAGTCCGCAGGCAAGGGGCAGAAAACTTGTTTGGGATCGAAATTCTTGTCCAGTTCACGTACTTGCGGGAACGGAACGCCGGACGGATAGGCATCGCGTGGGGTGTCTAGCAGGTGGCGAACGACCGGATTCTCGCGCAATTTTTCACTGTGTTCAGCCAGGTCTTTCCACATCAGATACTTGGCGAAAGAGAACATGGACAGCACCACGTCCTCGGTTACTTCCCAGCCTTTGATGTCCTTGATGGCTTGGCCGACTGCTTTCCAAACGGCAGCGACGTCCAGACCGGTATCGTCCCGCGGTAGTTCACCTTCTAACGTGCCCAGGCTCAGTTCGAAGTCCTGCCGCAACATCTCGATCAAGGTCGGATTGAAGCGAGGCTCATCGTCGTGCAACGTAAGTGTGAATCCCGATCGAGCACTTTTGCGCTGTAGACTGACTGGAACTAGGATCAAGGGAGCGCGGTAGCGCTGACCGTCTCGGTCCTCGCGTGTCCAGGACAGGAAGCCGAGGGCGAGATAAAGCGTGTTGGCGCCACCTTCCTGCAACGTTGTGCGTGCGCCGCGGAACAGATCGGTTAGGCGTGCATCAAGCTCGATTTCTGGAACGCTTACGAAAACTTCGCGTTTTTGCAGGGCGTCGAGTGCGTGTGCGCGCCGCACGTTTTCACGTTCGCGTGCTTCGTAGATGGCTTGATCACGTGGATCGATGCCGTCCATCAAATCCGGGCGTGGGCGTAGCTTTAAGGGCTGGCCGCTGGCCAGCAGGTCTTCCAGCGCGCCGGCATCTGGCGCCTCCAGCCTAAGCGCCTTCCTACCACTCTTGAAGTTGAGCAGATTATTGCGAAGCGAGAGGTCTAGCAGCTTGCGTTGCCAGCGAAGCAGCCGGTCTTTGGGATCAATCTGGCTGACATCTTCTGCATTGGCCGGGGCGCTGTCGGGAAGGTCTGGCGCGGCTTCAAACTTTGGCAGCACTGGTGTAGACGGCGATACTTCGCTTTCCGACGTTGTAGCAATTGCCGCTTCCGCACTGGCCAGGGGCTTGATGCGCTGCAATCGTGCCCGACGAATGTCCACAGCCAATCGGAACCGCGCATCTTGAGATTCGTCTACCTGCTGAGTGCCACGTTCCGTGGCGTAGCTGAAGGGAACGATGGGGCGCTGGGTAATCAGCGTCGTTTCGAAGAGGACCAGTTCCTTGAGCCGGAGGCGCTTGCGCAGGGCAGTCACATCGTCGACTACCGTGGCCGAAAACTCCTCAGGCTGCAGCCACACACCAGCAAATGCATGACCGTCGGTGAAGATGAGCAGGGGGTTCAGACCCGCTTGCTCGAGCGCCGCGCAGAACAGCAGCGCGAGGTCGAAGCAGGTTCCTAGACCCGAGCTTTCAATTTGGCCAGGACTACGTACCTTCTGGCCCGACCGTTCGAAACTGGCTGGAGGCAGGGCGTAGTCGAGTTGCATGCTCGCCACTGCGCCCCATACTGCCGAGGCCAGTTCCCAAGCCCGCTTCGCTCCTCCTGCATAGCCGTCCAATGCGGGATTTCGATCGTTCTTGCGTAGCACATCCGCTGTGCGCTTGAGCAGTCGATCTATGGCCGGGTCGTTTGGTTGGACAAATGCGGCGACCAAGTCGGGCAGGTGCGAAATGCCGCCCCATTGATTACGTGGCAGCAATTCCAGCTGGACAGCTCGTTGCGTCAGGACTGGAGTGGAGGCATTCCCGCCTAGGGGTTGCAATGCCAGTGAAACCGTCGCCGTCTCGGCTTCGGTCAGACGGGCTAGTAATCCGCCGTCCAGACTCAAGTCGAGATCGCGGATGGGATATCGCGAACCCGCTGCCAGCGCGTCGATGCGCCACCGGCGCGGCTTGATAAAAGGCGGATCCGAACTAAGTACCAGCTCCACCTGCTCATACGTCGTTTCTGTCTCGTTGATAAGCGAGAGATCCCGCAGGAGAGGGACCGCATTCTGAAAATCCGCCAGATTTAGCTTGGCGATCAGAGTGACGTCGATCTTAAGTTCGGGCGCACTCTCCGAACCCGCCAGTTGTGTCTCGTCCATAGAGCTCCCCGTAACGATCTTCAGTAACAGCATTGCGAGCTGTTACTAACTCGCAGGCATATTAGCTTCATTCGTTAAGAAACTGAAAATGAGGGACTCACGGCAGCGTTAACTACGCGAGTCACATAGATTTTTCGGCGATCTCAATAGTTGCTAATAATTACTTATATTTAGGATGCCTTTCTTTGCACGGCTTCCCTCCCCTTAGTATCGGTCGCCACCCCGCTCGAATCGTAGGTTGCGACGAAGCGCGATGCATTTATGGCGGGTTGCTTAAATGGTGACTGACCATTGATATACTGCCCGATCTCATTTAGTTAACAACCAACTGGAGATATCGGATGCGCTTGAGGGCACTTGCACTTGGCTTGATGACGGTTTGGGGGGCATCGGTGGCTGCGCAGGACAGCACTCAAACCTTACAGCAGGCCTTGAAGCAAGTACCGCAGGTGGTTTTGAGCGCCCCTGAAGCGATACAAATATCCTTCCTCGACGTGCAAGCCTGGCGCGACCTTGAAAAGGCCGGTCCCTCCGCCGACGCCATGCGCCGGTTGTCCATCTCGCAGGCGATCACTCCGCTACAGTCCATCGGCTTCGGTCTGGACAAATGGTCCGCCAACGCGCATATCCCGTTCGACGAGTTATCCTATTTCGCCGGCTTCGGTCAGTCTCCCAGCAATGTCACCTACTGGGGGCTGAAGGACAAACCATCCGCTGCAAAGTTTGCCGATCGCCTGAAGCAAGCCGGGTTCAAGCCAGTCGACGGCGATGTGGCCGGTCTTTTGGCAAACGGCGAGCCCAATAAGCCCGATATGACCAAAGCCACGGGGCAGCAGCCATGGCGGGGCACGATGGGCATGCCGACGTTTGTCTTGCCGCTTGATACGGCGTTGGTGCAGGCGGCAGGGCCGACGGGAATGAAGACGCTGTCCCAGACCGCGCCGTCCGTTGCGGACAGCGAGATTGTTGGTGCGGCTGTGACCGGGTTGAAGGATGAGGTGCCTTCGGATGGCGGCCGGATCGTGCAGGCGGCTGTCATCTCGTCCGTATTCGGGTTGCAGGGTGTTGACCCGGCCAAGGTGTTGTCGGGTTCGCCCGGCGATCTGGAAAGCGCGAAGCAGAAGCTTCAAGCCGCCGCGGCAGCTAGCGGGCGCGGCATTCCGCCTTATTTTGCGGGCATCATTGCGGACGTGCAGGTCAAGGATGTGCCTGCCGTTGTGATTTCTCTGTCCTACGCAGATTGCGCTGCCGCCCAGCAGGCGGTCGATGGTGTTGGCGCTGCGTGGAAGCAGGGCATGGCCGCTACTGTTCAAGCTGATGTGAAGGGACGTACCGTCCAGGCTGGCAAACTGTGCGCGGCGGTCGTCACCTTGACCGCGGCAAAGGCTGAGAATGCGGGCAATCCGATTCTTAGCCAGATCATGAACCGCTACATGCAGCGCGACGCTTCCGTTCTGCAGATTGGTACGTCGCAGTAAGTAGCTAGCCGCTTGCCGAATCTGCGACTTGATCTGCAGATTCGGCGATCCGTGCACGGAGTGGTTGGCACATGCGGCATGCCGTGTCGCTAGCACCGGCTGTCAACGTGCCGTGCAATGAATGCCATCCGCCGGTTCGCCATCAATGGGCGTCACAAAGACCCTCGATGGCTCCACGTGCGTAAATGATGAACGCCTCGGTTTCAACCGCATGCCGATGCGCCAAATCGTCCTGCGCTTGCCCGAGATAAATCGCCAGTGCGTGGCTGAGAACCGGTCGATACACAGGTTCGATCCGCTCCAGCAGCCACGTTGCCGCGTCCGACTTTGATGCGATCTCCCCAGAAACCGCCGTATACCAGATACGTGCCAGCGCCAGGATGATGTTTCGCTCGTCGCCAGCCCAGTCTTCCGGCTGGTTCCATTGGGCGACGGTATCCAGCAGAGCGCGCGTCAGATCTTGGCGCGGAACGGCGTCAAAGATCTGATTTGCGGGCGGTCCGACGACCGGGATGCTGTGGCCCAACACCTTGGTCAGAACGATGGCGAGGTCGTGGTCCAGCATGGGCGGCTCCACGATGCCCGCCAGCAAATCCTGGCGCAGCCATTCGCCAAACTGAAGTTCTCGGCGGGCCGGGTGGCGCCACGGCACGGCATCCCGAAGCGTCATCACGGTGACTTCGAGCGCGCGCAAACTGGGCGACTGGCCAGGCGGCGCGGAGACCGTCAGCAGTTGCATCGCCAAGGTCCGGAGCGTGGCCGCACCGGGCGGCTCGGTAACGGTGACGAGCAAGTCGATATCGCTATGAGCTTGCAGACCGCCGTCGACGGCGGAGCCGAACAGATGGATGGCGACGAGGCGCGTTCCGAGCTGGCGTTCGATGAGCCGTCTGGCGTCATCGATCTGCGTCGCGATTGCGGTAGGCGGGGCTTGGGTCATGCAAGGATAATAGCCAAGCGTCCGCGCCTTGGGCAGACCGACGGTCGCGGCGGGCGCTCGGCATCCCTCAACAGCAGCCCGATACCCGCGACGAGCCAGTCCATATCCATAACCGTTCTCACCCAAGCTTCATGACCAACTACCCCCAACTATTCAGTCTTCAAGACAAGATCGCGGTCGTACTCGGCGCGGCTTCTGGCATCGGTCAGGCGTCGGCGCATGCGCTGGGCGCGATGGGCGCATACGTGATGTGCGCGGACCGTGACGAAAGCGGTGCGCAGGCCACCGCGCAGCAGATCATCGACGGCGGCGGCGCGGCCGGCTGGATGCAAACTGATGCCGCCAGCGGCGAGTCCATCGCGCAGTTGGCCGCCAGGGTTTTGACTGAGCGGAAAAGGATCGACATCGCCGTGGCGACGCCGGCGTTGAACATCCGCAAGCTGATCGTCGATTACACGGAAGACGAGTTCGATCAGGTGGTGAACCTGAACCTGCGCGGCGCCTTCCACTTCATGCGGCACTTCGGCCGGCCAATGATGAAGCAGGGCGCGGGCAGCATGATCCTGTGCTCGTCGATGCGCGCCGTGACGATCGAGCCCGGTCTGGGCATCTATGCGGCGACAAAAGCGGGCATCGAGCAGATGGTCAAGGCGTTCGCGGCTGAGGTCGGCAGCTACGGCGTGCGTGTCAACGCGGTGATGCCTAGCATCATCGAGACCCGTCTGACCGAGCCGCTGAAGGAACGTCCCGAGATCTACAACACCTACGCCGGCCACACGGTATTGAACCGCTGGGGCCAGCCTTCCGAGGTGGGCGCTGCGGTGGCGTTTCTGGCGTCGGATGCCGCGAGCTACATTTCGGGCAGCAGCCTGGCGGTGGATGCGGGATGGACGGCGATCGACGGGCCGCCCACGGGGCTGACGCAGACGCGGCCATCTGCATAATCGCGGTGGCGCTTGTTGGCGTTACGATTGTGAGCCTTGAGTTCCCTCGCACGCCGGCCTGACTGGCCGATTTGCCGCTACCGACTTCCAACGCCTGGCCGTTCAGACGCGCGAGGCTTGCCCCGGAGAATGCTCACGTGATGACGTTTGAATCGCAAAAGGGAAAATACTTCGTCCTTAGCGCAAGCATCTGGAGCGATGGCATTGGCCCGGGCCTGGTGATCGCCAACGAGGAAAAGCTGATTCGGCCCGGCATGTACACGATGGAAGCGCCCGACGGCGATCCTTCGCAATATTGCGAACGGCCGCACATCGTCCATGTGCCGGAAGAAGGCGGAGCGCTTCGGCAATTCGAGCAGTGGTGCGGCATCTGGATCGTCTCGGAGCCGTTGAGGCAGGTCTTCGAGACGGTCGATCCTGAGGCCTTTGTGTTCAGTGCTTGCGACTATACGCAGGCCGACGGCTCGCCGGGGCCGCAATACTATTTTTGTAATGTGATGCGCACGCTCGACGCGCTGGATGTGGACGCGTCGCGGGTCAAGAAAAAGTACGACCGGAATTTCCTGACCGGTGAAGACGAGCTGTATTACAGCGTCGTGGGCGGCGCCAATCTCGTATTTCGAGCCGAGCGCGTCGGCAATGCGCACATATTCCGCCAGACGCTGATGTCGATCGACCCGGTGGTCGACCGGGTGATGTATGACGCGCTGTGTGCCGCGGATTTGGATGGCGTGCGGCTGCGGGACGCGGCGGATTTGTGATTGCAACTGCCGTCCGGCGAGTGCGCCGGGCGGCAGGCTGATCGGCACTTATCGCTGATCTCTGACCGCGACCCCCTTACCCCACGCGCCCCATAATGCTCAGCGCCACGGCCTCGGCAATCTTGATCCCGTCCACCCCCGCCGACAGAATCCCGCCCGCATAACCCGCGCCTTCACCCGCGGGAAACAAGCCCTGCGTGTTGATGCTCTCCAGCGTCTCGTTATCCCGCTTGATACGAATCGGCGACGACGTCCGCGTTTCTACGCCCGTCAGCACGGCATCGGGCATGTTGAAGCCCTTGATGGTCTTGTCGAACGCCGGCAATGCCTCGCGAATCGCAGTGATCGCAAAGTCGGGCAGGGCGGTGGCCAAGTCGGTCAGGTGGACGCCGGGCGTGTAAGACGGCTGCACCGCGCCGAATTCCGTCGAGGCCTTGCCTTCCAGAAAATCGCCCACCAACTGACCGGGCGCGCTGTAGTTGCGGCCGCCCAGTTCGAAGGCCTGAGATTCCCACTTGCGCTGGAAGTCGACACCGGCCAGCACATGCTCCGGGTAATCGACCTCGGGCGAAATCCCCACAACGATGCCCGCGTTGGCGTTGCGTTCGTTGCGCGAGTACTGGCTCATGCCGTTGGTGACGACGCGGTTCGGTTCAGACGTGGCCGCGACGACCGTGCCGCCCGGGCACATGCAGAAGCTGTAGACGGAGCGGCCGTTGCTGGCGTGGTGCACCAGCTTGTAGTCGGCGGCGCCCAGGATCGGGTGGCCAGCATTGGGGCCGAAGCGCGCCCGGTCGATGAGGGACTGCGGATGTTCGATCCGGAAGCCGATGGAGAAGGGCTTGGCTTCCATGAAGACACCCTGGTCCAGCAGCATCTGGAAGGTGTCGCGCGCGCTGTGGCCGATGGCGAGGACGACGTGGTCCGCTTCGATGTGTTCGCCGTTTGCCAGTGTGACGCCGGTGACCTTGCCGCTTTCGCGGTGCAGCGTTTCAACGCGGCTGGAGAAGCGGACTTCGCCGCCCAGCTTGGTGATGGTGTCGCGCATGACTTCGACCATGCCGACCAGGCGGAATGTGCCGATGTGAGGCTTGCTGACGTAGAGGATTTCCTCGGGCGCGCCGGCCAGGACGAATTCCTTCAAGACCTTTTCGCCGTAGTGCTTGGGGTCCTTGATCTGGCTATATAGCTTGCCGTCCGAGAACGTGCCGGCGCCGCCTTCGCCAAACTGGACGTTGGAGTCCGGGTTCAGGACGCGCTTGCGCCACAGGCCCCACGTGTCCTTGGTGCGCTCGCGCACGGCCTTGCCGCGTTCCAGGATGATGGGCTTGAAGCCCATCTGCGCCAGCACGAGGCCGGCAAAGAGGCCACAGGGGCCGGTGCCGATGACGATGGGGCGCTTGGTGAGCGTGGCGGGCGCCTGGGCGACGAATTTGTATTCGGTGTCCGGAGACGGCTTGACGTTGCGGTCGTCATGAAAGCGTTTGAGGATCGCGGCTTCGTTGGCGACGTCGACATCCAGCGCATAGATGAGCAGGATGTTGTGCTTTTTGCGCGCATCGTAGCTGCGCAGGAAGATGGTGAAGCCGTTCAGGTCGCTGGCCGGAATGCCCAGTTTCTTGAGGATTGCCGCGGGCAGTTCCTCGGGCGTGTGGTTCAACGGCAGCTTGATTTCAGACAGACGCAACATGCTTGGGGTCCAGACAGAGGGGCGATCACAACGTCGCCAAACGCGGATTGTACTGGACGGCTGGCGTCGGCTGGCCCGGCTTGCGCAACCGGGTCGGCCCGTTTTTACCGCTGCGCCTGCCCGGCGCGCCACCAAGCCGTTCCCGCTTGTGGCGCCCCGATATCGACGCGCTCTCCCATGACCGGTGTGGCCAGATCGACGCCATGGTCCCGTGCCAATGCCGTGATGCGCTCGAACGGCTGTTCCCACGGGTGCATGGCCAGGTCGAAGGTGCCGTTGTGAATCGGCAGCAGCCAGCGGCCGCGCAGGTCCAGGTGTGCCTGAAGGGTCTCTTCGGGTCGCATGTGGACGAAGGCCCAGCGCGTGTCGTACGCGCCGGTTTCCATGAGGGTCAGGTCGAAGGGGCCGTAAGCGTCGCCGATGGCCTTGAAGCCGTCGAAGTAGCCGGTGTCGCCGCTGAAGAAGACGCGCAGGTCGGCGTCCTGGATGACCCACGAGGCCCACAGGCTGCGGTCGCTGTCGGTGAGACCGCGGCCGGAGAAGTGCTGGGCGGGCGTGGCGGTCAGTCGCAGGCCGTCGACCTCGGTGGACTGCCACCAGTCCAATTGCTCGACGCGGGCGGGGTCGATGCCCCAGGCTACCAGTTGGTCGCCGACCCCCAGCGGCGCGATGAAGTGCGCGGTCTTGCTCGCAAGCTGTGCGATGGCGGCGCGGTCGAGGTGGTCGTAATGGTTGTGGGACAGGATGACGCCTGCGATCGGAGGCAGGTCGTCGATGCTGATGGGCGGCGCATGAAAGCGGGCGGGGCCGGCCCATTGCACGGGTGAAGCGCGTTCGGAGAAGACGGGGTCGGTCAGCCAGAAGCGGCCGCGCAGTTTCATGAGGATGGTGGAATGTCCAAGCCGGTAAAGGCTACGGTCGGGGGCGGCTTCCAGGGCTGCGCGGTCCAGCGCGCGCACGGGGATGGGGATGTCGGGAACCGTGCCGCTTGGCTTGGCGAAGAGGACGGTCCAGGCGAGTTTGAGGCCTTTCCAGAAGCCCATGGCGGGGCGCGGTCGCGGATTGCTGAAACGTCCGTCGCGCTGTTGGGGGGATTGCGGATAAAGCGGCAAGGCGCGGCGGTTGCAGGCGGAGAGGACGGTCACGGCGGGTGTTCCCATGAGATTCGAAAAATGGCGCGACGGCGGCAAACCGCTCGCGCCAAAAATTACACTGCACAGTGTAGTTTCCAAAATCAGAAAAGTACACCGTCGGGTGTAGAATTTCGCCCATGTCGACGAAAGCTCCCGATTCCGCCAAGGAACGCCCGCCCAAACGCCTGACCGACCGCAAGCACGAGGACATCGTGCGCGCGGCGGTGGAGGAATTCCGCACTGCGGGGTTCGAGGCCACCAGCATGGACCGCATCGCTCAGGCTGCTGGCGTGTCCAAGCGCACGGTCTACAACCATTTCCCGAGCAAGGAGGCGCTGTTCGCGCTGATGCTGGAGCAGTTGTGGGCCAGCAGCGCGGCCAGCGTCGACATGGCCTACCGGCCCGATCTTCCGCTGGCGCAGCAATTGCGACAGTTGTTGATGCAGAAACTGGAGTTGCTGGGCGACGCCAGCTTCATTGATCTGGCGCGGGTCGCCATGGCGGAGATCATTCATTCGCCGGACCGCGCGCAGGACATCGTGTGCCGGATGGACGAGAAGGGCAGCGGGGTGACGGCGTGGATTCAGGCGGCGATTGCCGATGGTCGCCTGGCCGAGGTGGATCCCGTATTTGCGGGCCATCAGCTCGAGGGACTGGTCAAGGGCTTTGCGTTCTGGCCGCAGGTCACGCTGGGGCAACCACCGTTGAAAAAGGCGGAGCGCGAGCGCGTGGCGGATTCAGCGGTTGGGATGTTTTTGGGGTATTACGGCCGAGGCGCGTAGCCCGCCGCGCGTGCGCGCCTAACTCTTAGAAGAACTCGTCCAGCAGGCAGTAAAACGCAAGACGGCGGTCATCCGGTTCGACGCCATAGCTGCGAAAGAACGGCTCGATCCACTCGCGTCCCAGATTGCGTTCGATGCTGCGCGCGGCCAATGCAAGGTCCTGGTGGCGGTCGCTGACGCCAAGGCGGCCGCAGTCGATGTAGCCGGTGAATACGCCGCCATCGGCCATGAAGTTGGGCAGGCACGCATCGCCGTGCGCCACGACGAGATCGTGCGTGGTGGGCCGCGTCGCAAGGAGTTCCGCAAACGCGTCTTCGGCGGTGCGTCCAATTCTCTCGTCATCGAAATCCGATTCGTCCACCAGGCCGGCGTCCAGCGCCCGTCTGGCCTCGGCGATACGCCGTTCAAGGGTGTGATCGAAAGGGCATTGGTCGATGGGAATGCAGTGCAGACGATGCAGCGCATCGGCCATGATGGCGATCACCTGCGCAGGCGGCAGACCCGCGCTGGCCAGATCCTGGCCAGCTACGGCGCTCATCAGCAGCCAGTGCCGCGTGGGTGTGGCGGCCGCGTCGATCACGGTGGGGCACGGCAGGCCGTGCGCGGCCATCCATTGCAGGCGCTCGATTTCGTCTGGCAGTTCGGGCAGCGTGCCCGTGTGCTCGGATTTGAGATAGCGATCAGGCTGATTCGCGCTGCGAATGCGATAGACGTCCGCGCGCGACTCACCGATGGATTGCTGCTCGAGCCGCGCTCCGGCAAGGCGCGGTTGCCACTGCAACGGAAGGCTGTCGTGAATGCTGTATTGAGCGTGCATGGGGTTCATTTCAGGGATTGCGCGCGGTACACCACGCTTCTGCGGGCCGCATGAATCAAGGGTTTTCGTTCACCTTGCTGTCAGAAAGCGCGGCATTTTGAAGGTTCTTACGTTGTCCTTAATGCAAAAGACTTTCCCACGTCAAGAAATTCCATCTGATACGGTCGAATGAGCAGATCAGAAGCGCATAATGCCGGCACCTGCTCTTACGTCCCTTTTCAAAGAGCAGTGTTGATTTTGAGCAAGAAAAGAGCGTGTTGTCACTAGCTCGGGCAGTTCGTGTTTCCAGGTTTCATGTTCGGTAGCGCGCTAGGACAACTTGGAGTATTCACGGAGATGTCCATGACTGATGACGCACAGCCGCGCCGGCGGTTTTTGCAAACGATGGCCATTGTGCCAGCGTCGACGTTGGCGATCGGCGGCCTGACTGTCGGCTGTACCAACGCCGCCGACGGCAACGCCGCAAAGGCGGCCAAGCCCTACGAGCCCACCTATTTCACCAAGGCCGAATGGGCCTTCATCGTTGCCGCGGTGGATCACCTGATTCCCGCCGACGAGTACGGCCCTGGCGCCATCGTGGCCGGTGTGCCCGAGTTCATCGACCGTCAGATGGAAACGCCCTTTGGCCACGGCAAGCTGTGGTACATGGACGGGCCGTTCCACACCGATCAGGTGCCGGAACTGGGTTACCAGCTCGATCAGAATCCCCGCCAGGTCTATCGCAATGGCATCGAGGCCTGTGATGCCTGGTGCGTGAAGACGCACGGCAAGGCCTACGCCGAACTCGACAAGGCCTTGCAGGAACAGATCCTGAAGGACCTGCAGTCGGGCAAGATCGCATTCGAATCCGTGCCGTCCAAGACGTTCTTCAGTTTCCTCTTGGCCAACACCAAGGAAGGTTTCTTTGCCGACCCGATCTACGGCGGCAACAAGAACATGGTGGGCTGGAAGATGGTGGGCTTTCCCGGCGCGCGCGCCGATTTCATGGACTGGGTCGACCAGCCCAACGTGAAGTATCCCTATGGCCCCGTGTCGATCTCTGGTGAGAAGGGTTAAATCATGGCGATCAAGAAAGACAAAGTTGATGCGGTGCTGGTCGGATTCGGCTGGACCGGCGCGATCCTGGGTCAGGAACTGACCGAAGCGGGGCTGCAGGTGCTGGCGCTGGAGCGCGGTGGCATGCAGGATACGCCGAAGGACGCCGAATACCCCAAGGTGATCGACGAGCTGAAGTACTCGGTGCGCGGTTATCTGTTCCAGGACTTGTCCAAGGAAACCGTGACGATCCGCCACGGCGTGGATGACGTGGCCGTGCCGTACCGCCAGAACGGCTCGTTCCTGCTGGGCACGGGCGTGGGTGGCGCGGGCTTTCACTGGAACGGCATGCACTACCGCGTGCTGCCCGAAGAACTGGAACTGCGCACGCGCTATGAAACGCGCTACGGCAAGAAGTTCATTCCGGAAGGCATGACGATCCAGGACTTCGGCGTGACCTACGACGAACTGGAACCGTACTTCTCGAAGTTCGAATACGTGTGCGGCACGTCGGGCAAGGCCGGCAACCTGAATGGCAAGATCGTCGAAGGCGGCAATCCGCTGGAAGGCAAGCGCAGCAAGGAATTCCCGCTGCCGCCGCTGGCCACGACCTACGGCGCTTCGCTGTTCGAGAAGGCCGCGCGCGAAGTCGGCTTCAACCCGTATCCCACCCCCGCGGCCAACGCGTCGGGTCCGTACACCAACCCGTACGGCGTGCGCCTTGGCCCCTGCAATTTCTGTGGCTTCTGCGAGAACTACGGCTGCTACATGTATTCGAAGGCCTCGCCGCAGACCACGATTCTGCCGGTGCTGTTGAAGAAGCCGAATTTCGAGCTGCGTACGCGCTCGCAGGTCATCAAGGTCAATCTGGATTCGACCGGCAAGAAGGCCGTTGGCGTGACGTACATCGACGCAGACGGCAACGAGGTCGATCAGCCTGCCGATCTGGTGATCCTGTCGGCTTACCAGATGCACAACGTGCGTCTGCTGCTGCTGTCGGGTATCGGCAAGCCGTATGACCCGAAGACCAACGAAGGCGTGGTTGGCAAGAACTACGCTTACCAGATGAACGGCGCGGTCAACGTGCTTCTGCCCAAGGGTACGCAACTGAACCCGTTTGTCGGCACCGGCGCCGGCGGCGTGGGCATGGACGACTTGAACGGCGACCAGTTCGACCACGGCCCGCTGGGCTTTGTGGGCGGCGCCAGCATCCGCCACGTGCGCTACGGTGGCCGTCCGATCAAGCAGACGCCGACCACACCGGGCACCCCGACGTGGGGCACGGCCTGGAAGGCGGGCGTGCAGGATGCGTATCAGCGCTTCATGACGATCGGTATTTCCGGTTCGGTGATGTCGTACCGCGATGCCTACCTGTCGCTCGATCCGACCTATAAGGACGCCTACGGCCAGCCGCTCTTGCGCATGACGTTCGACTGGCACGACAACGAGTTCGACATGCTGGGCTACATGGGCAAGCGCATGGAGACCGTGGCCAAGGCCATGAATCCTGAAAAGCACTTCGTGGCCGTGCGCAAGAAGGGCGCGCGCTACGACACGCGCGTCTACCAGAGCACGCACAACACAGGCGGCGCCATCATGGGCTCGAACCCCAAGGAAAGCGTGGTCAACAAGTACCTGCAGAGCTGGGACGTGCCGAACGTGTTCGTGATGGGCGCCTGCGTGTTCCCGCAGAACATGGGCTACAACCCGACCGGCCTGGTCGGCGCGCTGGCCTACTGGGCGGCACAGGCGATCCGCGAGCAGTACCTGAAGAACCCCGGCCCGCTGGTCCAGGCTTAAGGAGACGGAACAATGATCAAGCAAACCATTGTTGCGGCCTTCTCGGCCCTCGTTGCCAGCGCCGCGTTCGCGGCCGATGGCACGCCCGCATCGACCGACGCGCAGATGATCAAGCAGGGCGAGTATCTGTCGCGCGCCGGCGACTGTATCGCCTGCCACACGGCCTCGGGCGGCAAGCCCTTTGCCGGCGGTCTGGGCATCGATTCGCCGCTGGGCATGATCTATTCGACGAACATCACGCCGGATAAGGAAACGGGTATCGGCAATTATTCGTACGAGGACTTCGACCGGGCCGTGCGCCACGGCGTGGCCAAGGACGGACATTCGCTGTACCCGGCCATGCCGTACACCGCGTATGCCAAGGTCACGCCAGAGGATGTGAAGGCCCTGTACGCCTACTTCATGCACGGCGTCGAGCCCGTGAAGCAGGAAAACAAGGACACCGACATCGTCTGGCCGATGTCGATGCGCTGGCCGTTGACGGTGTGGCGCTGGATGTTCGCGCCGGATGTCGCGACGGCGCCTGTTACGGTGAACACGAGCGGCGCGGACAAGCAGGCGCTGCTGCGCGGCCAGTACCTTGTCGAAGGCCTGGGCCATTGCAGCACCTGCCATACGCCGCGCGGCGTGGCGTTGCAGGAAAAGGCGCTGACGGACGCGGATGGCTCGGCCTTCCTGTCGGGCGGCGTGGTCGAAGGCTGGCTGGCCAAGAACCTGCGCGGCGACGCGACCGACGGCCTGGGCGCCTGGAGCAAGGAAGACATCACGGCCTTCCTGAAGTCCGGCCGCAACGGGCATTCGGCGGCGTTCGGCGGCATGGCGCAAGTGGTCGAGGAAAGCACGCAGCACCTGACGGACGACGACCTAAACGCCATCGCGGTGTATCTGAAGAGCCTGCCGCCGGTGAACAAGGACGCCACCAAACCGCTGGCCTATGACGAGTCCGTGGCGAATGCGCTGCGCACCGGCAAGGACAAGAGCGACGGCGCCATGGCTTTCCTGAACAACTGCGCGGCTTGCCATCGCAGCACGGGCAAGGGCTATACCGAGACCTTCCCGCAGCTCGCGTTGAGCTCGACGGTCAACTCGGCCGATCCGGCCTCGTTGATCCACATCGTGCTCAAGGGCGCGCAGATGCCGGGCACGGCGTCGGCTCCGACCGCGTACGCGATGCCGGGCTTTGACTGGCGCATGACCGACAAGGAAGTCGCCGACGTGGTGAGCTTCGTGCGGTCGAGCTGGGGCAACAAGGGCGCGGCAGTCAGCGCGTCCGACGTGGCCAAGGTGCGTAAGGACATCGGCGCGGCGCCGCAGCCGGTGCGCGCGCAGTGATGTGACGATGTCGTGATCGACGGTCCCGCCGCTTTGCCGGCGGGATGGCAAACGGCGCCGGAGGGCTTGAGGCTTTTCAGCGCCGTTTTTCATGCGCGGGTTTCTTGCGGGGCTCACCAGCGACGCCGAGTACGACGCCATCACGGCGTATTTCGTGGAGCCCGAAGAAGAAGAGGGGCTGACCATCGTCAGGCACGCTTCGACAGAATCCGGACAGGCCGGCCTGCTATGATTACTGGATAAATAAACAGTCCGTCCGGCCGCCGCCGATGTTGCCCGCCCACCGTTACTACTATCTGCACAATTTCCAGCGCGCGCTGGCGTGGGTCTCGGACCGCTACGCCGACCTGCTGGACGATGACGATTGCCGCTTTCTGGCGGATTTCGCGGCGTTGCCGCAGGCGTCGCAGGCGTTGATGGTGCGCATGCTGATGCGGCGCGGGCCGTGGTTTCGGGCCAGCCGGCTGGTGTACGAAGAGATCCCGGCCGTCGAAGAGGCGGCCGCGGCGCTGGAGGCGCTAGGGTGGCTGGACACGCGGGCGCCGATGTCGCTGGATGAACTGTTTGCATTATTGACCAAGCCCGAGCTGTGCCGTGTGTTCGCATCGCAGGCGGCAGCCAGGCCGGGCCTGCGCAAGGCCGACATGCTCGAGACGCTGCGGGCGGACATGCCCGACGCCCGGCCGTTCTGCGGCTGGGCGCCTGATTCCTTGGAAGCCGTCTGGCGCGTGATGGTGGCGGACCGCTGCGAACGGCTGCGCCTCATGTTTTTCGGCAATCTGCATCAGGATTGGTCGGAGTTCGTGCTGGCGGACCTGGGCGTATTTCAATACGAGACCGTGCCGTTCGATGCGGCGTCGCGGGCGTTTCAGACGCGGGCGGACGTGGACTGTTATCTCGCGTTGCATGCGTGCAGGCAGGCGCTGGACGACGGCGTGGCCGTGGACGACCTGCTGCGGGCGGCAGAGGATTGCATCAGTGGCAACGCCTGGCTGGAAAAGCGCCGCGCCAAGGTGTTGCTGCGCATCGGACAAGCCTGCGAGCGTGCGCAGGATTGGGAAGCCGCCCAGCGCGTGTACGCGGCCTGCGGCTATCCCGGCGCGCGGCATCGGCGCATCCGGGTGTATGAACGGATGCAGCGGTTTGAAGACGCGATGGCGCTGGCCATGACGGCGGCGAACGCGCCCGAAAGCGAAGAGGAAAGCCAACGCGTAGCGCGCATGATGCCGCGGCTGCGTCGTGGGCTGGGGCAGGGCGCGGCGGCGCGTGCGGCAGCGCCCATCCTGCCGCGCACGGAACTGGCGCTGGTCCGCCCGGCGCATCCCTCCTCGGTCGAATACGTGACGCGCGATCACCTGCATCACGACGACGCGCCGGTGCATTACGTCGAGAACGCGCTGATCAATTCGCTGTTCGGTTTGCTGTGCTGGCCGGCCGTGTTCGCGCCGTTGCCAGGGGCGTTCTTTCATCCTTTTCAACGCGGGCCCGCGGACCTGGAAGCGCCGGATTTCCACGCGCGGCGGCAGGCGCACTTCGCGGCCTGCCTGGCGCAGCTGGATACGCCCGCCTATCGCGACGTCATTCTGCAGCGGTACGCGGACAAGGCGGGTTTGCAGTCGCCGTTCGTGTTCTGGGGCGCCTTGTCCGAAACCTTGCTGGCGCAGGCGCTGGACTGCCTGCCGGCTGCGCATCTGAAGCTGTTCTTTACGCGTCTGCTGCGCGACGTGAAGGGCAACCGGACCGGTCTGCCGGACCTGGTGCGGTTTTGGCCGGCCGAGCGCCGTTATGAACTGATCGAGGTGAAGGGACCCGGCGACAAGCTGCAGGACAACCAGATCCGCTGGCTTCAGTACTGCGTGGCGCACGGCATGCCGGTGCGCGTATGCCACGTGAGCTGGTTGCAGGAGGCCGCATGAGCTACGCGGTGGCTGTGCGGGCGTTGTGCGAGTTCACGGCGCGGGCCGGCGATCTTGACCTGCGCTTTACCCCTGCGCCCAGCGGCCTGGAAGGCATGGCGGGGCACGCGGCAGTGACAGGGCGGCGCGGGCCGGACTACGAAACCGAAGTGTCTTTGTCGGGCGTGTTTGGCGATCTGCTGGTGCGCGGGCGGGCCGACGGCTACGACCCGGCGGCCAATCAACTCGAAGAGATCAAGACCTACCGCGGGCAGTTCGACAGCGTGCGCGAGAATCACCGCGTGGTGCATTGGGCGCAGGCAAAGGTGTACGGCCATCTGCTGTGCCAGGCGCGCGGCCTGGCGAACGTGCGGGTGGCGCTGGTGTACTACAACGTCGCGACCGAGGAAGAAACCGTGCTGGTGGAAACGCACGAGGCTGCGGACTTGGCTGCGTTCTTCCAACTGCAATGCGAACGGTTTCTGGCGTGGGCCAAGACGGAACTGGCGCACCGGCAGGCGCGCGATGCGGCGCTTGAGGCGCTGGCATTTCCGCATGGCGAGTTCCGAGCCGGGCAGCGCGATCTGGCTGTGGCCGTCTACCGCACGGCGCGCGATGGCCGCTGTCTGATGGCGCAGGCTCCTACGGGCATCGGCAAGACGCTGGGCACGATATTTCCGCTGCTCAAGGCCAGTCCGGGTACGGGCCTGGACAAGGTGTTTTTTTTGGCGGCCAAAGGATCGGGCCGCGGGTTGGCGGTGGAGGCGCTGGAAACCATCAATGCGCAGCCCGCCAAGCCTGGCTTGCGGATTCTGGATCTGCAAGCGCGTGACAAGAGCTGCGTGCATCCCGATCTGGCGTGCCACGGCGACTCCTGCCCGCTGGCGCGCGGCTTCTACGACCGTCTGCCGCAGGCCCGCGCCGCAGCGGTTGAACACACGCGGCTGGACGCGCCGACCGTGCGCGCCATCGCGCTGGAACACGAGGTGTGTCCGTATTACCTGTCGCAGGAGCTGATCCGATGGAGCGACGTGGTGGTGGGCGACTACAACTATTACTACGACGCCACGGCCATGCTGCATGCGCTGACGCAGGCGCATCAGTGGAAGGTGGCCGTGCTGGTCGACGAGGCGCACAACCTGGTCGACCGCGCGCGCCGCATGTACACGGGCGAGCTCGATCAGAACCGGCTGACCGCCGCGCGGTATGCGGCGCCCAAGGCGCTCAAAAAGCCGCTGGACGGGCTGCACCGGTCGTGGAACGCACTGAACAAGAAGCAGACGGAACGCTATCAGGCGTACGACGCGGCGCCAGCCGGCGTGCTGACGGCAGTGCAGAAGGCGGTGGCGGCCATCACCGAGTTCATCGGCCAGACGCCGCTGCCGCAGGGTGATCCCTTGCTGGGGTTCTATTTCGAGGCACTGCATTTCATGCGGCTGGCGGAACAGTTCGGCTCCCACGCGCTGTTTGACGTGACCCTGGGCGAAGCGGGCGTCAGCAGCGCCAAGACGCCGCCGTCGACGCTGTGTGTGCGCAATGTGATTCCCGCGCCGTATCTGACGGCGCGCTACGCGACGGCGCATGCGACGGTGCTGTTTTCGGGCACGCTCAGTCCGCAGCAGTTCTACCGGGACACGCTGGGGCTGCCCAAAGACACGCCCTGGATCGACGTGGCCGCGCCGTTTCAGGCGGGTCAGCTGGCCGTGCGCGTGGTGGGCAACGTGTCCACGCGCTTTCGCGATCGCGAGCGGTCGCTGGCGCCCATCGCGGACCTGATCGCGCGCCAGTACGACGAGCGGCCGGGCAATTACCTGGGCTTTCTGAGCAGCTTTGACTATCTGAAGCGCGTGACGGACCTGATGCGGGAGCGCCATCCGCAAGTGCCGATCTGGCTGCAGACGCCCGGCATGGACGAGCCAGGGCGGGCGGCCTTTCTGGCGCGGTTTACCGAAACGGGGCAGGGCGTGGGATTCGCGGTGCTGGGCGGCGCGTTCTCGGAAGGCGTGGACCTGCCGGGCAAGCGGCTGATCGGCGCGTTCATCGCGACGCTGGGACTGCCGCAGGTCAACCCCGTGAACGAAAACATGAAGCGCGCCATGGACATGCGTTATGGCGAAGAGAACGGGTACGACTACACGTATCTGTACCCGGGCATGCAGAAGGTGGTGCAGGCGGCGGGCCGGGTCATCCGGACCGAACACGATGAGGGCACCGTGCACCTCATCGATGACCGCTATCGGCGCGCCAAGGTGCGCGGGCTGTTGCCGGGGTGGTGGCGGGTGGACTGATCGCGCGAGCCGCTAGGCGGGGCGCGCTTCGGGATGTGGTTCGGGATGCGCCGGCGAGCGGAGTTCGGTCAGCGGCTGGTTGGGATCGCGCGACAACTGATAGCCGTACCAGAGGCTGCGCGCCATGCGCTTGGCCATTTCCTGCGCGGCATCGGCCAGGGCGCGATTCGGCAGGGCGTCGGTGGTCTCACCAAAGAGGACCAGCCAGCGTTCGAAAAGCTCGGCTTTCAGGTTGGGCATGGCCGCGTGTTTGGGCATGGGCATGCCGGTGAACCGCCGCGTGCCCAGGATAACGGCTGACCAGAAGTCCGAGAGCGTGGCCAGGTGTTCGTCCCAGTCGTGGACCATGCCGTTGAAGATGGGCCCGAGCGCTTCGTCGGCGCGCGCCTTGGCGTAGAAGGTATGGACCAGGTCCTGGATTTCGGCTTCGGTGCAGATGTCGGCGGGGGCGGTATCGGTGGCGATGTCGTGCGTGGTCAAGATGGTCTCCGGGCGGGGGGCAGGAGGCGATCTTAGGGCGAGGGTGGAAGCACGCGGGTTGATATGGCTCAAGCGGCGCGGCGTAATTTATTCGGACGCGTGCTCGGACGGGATCGGGATCCGTTTTCGGCAATAATGATATCCATTCTTATTAAGGCGGATGGATATGCGACAGATGAACGGGCGGCGCAATGGCCTGACTTCGACGGTATTGGCGGTTGCGTTGAAAGCGGCATTAACGGCTGCGCTAGCTGCGACAGCGCCGGGCGTGGCGGTTGCACAGTCAGCGCAAGGCGCGGTCATGCCGCAGGGCCATGCCGACAAGCCGCTCCCCATGCAAAAGGGTGAATTCGTGGCGGGAACGTGGTCGGCGGACAGCGGCGTGACGCTGGATCTGCTGGACCCGCAAGGGCGCCATGTCCGCCGCCTGAGCGACCGCGAAAAGCCGGCCGGCGTGCTGATGCTGGTGGGGCCGGCCGATGGCGTCTATACCGTACGGGCGCAGGGGCAGGGTGCGTATGAATGGTCCGTGACCGAACGCCTGCCGCTGGCCGAACAGCATGCGCCGGCGCCCTCGCTGGACAGCCCGCGCCTGACCGCGCTGGCGCAGACGTTGTCGCAGGGCGGCACGACGGCCACGTTCTGGGAAGAGATGAAGCGGCAGGGCACGCCGCTGATCGAGCCGGCAAACGCCACGCACGACCGTGTGACCTTCTTGTGGCAGGGCGCGGAACGTAACGTGCGCTTGTTCGGCGGTCCGTCAACGGACCACGCGCAGCTGTCGCGGCTGGGCGATTCCGACGTCTGGTACGTGAGCTTCCTGGTGCCCAAGACGGCGCGCCTGTCGTACCGGCTTGCGCCCGATGTGCCGGAACTGCCGGGGACCGGCATGGCGCGGCGGCGCGCGATTCTCGCCACGGCGCAGGCCGACCCCAACAATCCCAAGGTCTATCCCGCACGCGGCATCGACGCGTTCCAGACCTATTCGGTGCTGGAACTGGCGGACGCGCCGCCGCAGCCGTGGGTCGAGCCGCGCGCGGGCGTGCCCGCCGGCAGTGTCGAGGCGCTGGAACTGCGCAGCGACATCCTGGGCAATACGCGCACGATACATCTGTACCGGCCGGCGGGCTGGAAGCCCGATGGCCCGGACAACCACGTGCTGGTGCTGTTCGACGCGGGCGCCTATCTGGGACGCGTGCCCACGCCCACCATCCTGGACAACATGATCGCGGCCGGCGTCATTCCCCCGACTGCGGCCGTGCTGATCGACAACCCCACCGCAGACTCGCGCGGCCGCGAGTTGCCGCCCAATCCGGATTTCGCCGACTTCCTGGCGCGCGAGCTCATGCCGTGGGCGCGCAAGCAGGGCATTGCAGCGCCCGCGGCACGCACGGTGATTGGCGGGTCAAGTTATGGCGGCCTGGCGTCGTCGTATGCGGCGTTGCGTCATCCCGAGGTCTTCGGCAATGTGCTGAGCCAGTCCGGCTCGTACTGGTGGTCGCCGCCCGGCGAGGAAGACCAGTGGCTGACGCGGCAATTCGTGGCGGTGCGCACGCTGCCGGTGCGGTTCTTCCTGGGCGCGGGCCTGTTTGAATCGGGGCGCGGCGGCCAGCCCGGCATCCTGGAGACCAACCGACATCTGCGCGACGTGCTGCGAGCCAAGGGTTATCTCGTGACCCATCGCGAGGTGGCGGGTGGCCACGATTACCTGAGCTGGCGCGGAACCTTGTCGGACGGGTTGCTGGAATTGATCGGCAAGAACGGTCTGGCGCGGCAGTAGACGGGGCGCCGGGCGGCGCGGCATGCTGCCGTTGTCCTGCCGGTGTCCGCGGCGCGCGGAAGCCTTCACGCCCTGGGCGCGGCGTTGCCGATTTGCGTAGTATTGTCGCGATGCGCGCGGCCGGCCGCCGCGCTGCGCCCAATGACAATACGCGCGCCCGGCGGATCCGCGGCGCGCGCCAAGGAGACGAACGCCCATGCCTATCCCCGCCCCGCTCAATGACATCGTCGCTATGCCCGCGCACGCGCTGTCGGATGCCATCCGCAGCCGCCGGGTGTCCTGCCGTGAAGTGATGCAGGCGTACTTGGCGCATATCGACCGGGTCAATCCCAAGCTGAACGCCATCGTCGCGCGCCGCGACAGTGACGAGCTGCTGCGCGAGGCCGATGCGCGGGATGCGCAGTTGGCCGCGGGACAGTGGCAGGGATGGCTGCACGGCATGCCGCAGGCCCCCAAGGACCTGACCGCCGTGCGGGGCATGGTCACGTCGATGGGGTCGCTGGTCTACAAGGACGTGGTGACGGCGCACGATTCGATTCTGGTCGAGCGCATGCGCGCCGCCGGCGCGATCTTCATCGGCCGCAGCAATGTGCCGGAATTCGGCCTGGGCTCGCACACCTACAACAAGGTTTATGGCGCCACGGGCAATCCGTATGACGCCACCAAGACCGCCGGCGGCAGCAGCGGCGGCGCGGCGGCGGCGCTGGCGGCGCGCATGCTGCCCGTGGCCGACGGCAGCGACTTCGGCGGCTCGTTGCGCAATCCCGCGGCGTTCTGCAACGTGTATGGGATGCGTCCGTCGGCCGGGCGTGTGCCGTCCGGTCCGTCGCCCGAAGTCTTCCTGAAGCAGCTTTCCTACGAAGGCCCCATGGGGCGCACGCCGCGCGACGTGGCCTTGCTGTTGTCGGTGATCGCCGGCCACGACAAACGCGCGCCGCTGTCGCTGACGGACGATCCGGCGCAATACGCGCAGCCGCTGGATGCGGACTTGTCCGGCAAGCGCGTGGGCTGGCTGGGCGATTGGGGCGGCTACCTGGCGATGGAACCCGGCATCCTGGATCTCTGCGAAGCGGCCTTGAAGGATCTGGAGACCGCGGGCTGCCAGGTCGATGACTACCAGGTGCCTTTTGCGGGCGACCGGCTATGGCGTATCTGGCTGGCGCACCGCCACCTGATGGTGGGCGGGCAGTTCCATGCCCTGGTCAACAATCCCGAAACGCGCAAGCTGGTCAAGCCCGCGCTGATCTGGGAGGTCGAGGGACTGGAGGGCTTGACCGCCCGCCAGATCTATCAGGCGACCGAGGAACGCAGCGCGTGGTATCAGACGGTGCTGCGCATGTTTGAAGACGTCGACTTCCTGGCGGTGCCGTCAGCGCAGGTGTTTCCGTTCGACGTGAACCTGGATTGGCCCAAGGAGATCGCGAGTCGGCCGATGGATACGTATCACCGTTGGATGGAGACCGTCACGCCGTGGACGCTGGCCGGTTGCCCGGTCATCAGCGTGCCCGTGGGCTTTAACGCCGAAGGGCTGCCGATGGGCATGCAGCTTATCGGTCCGCCGCGCGGCGACCTTGCCGTGCTGCAACTGGCCCATGCGTACGAAAAGGCGCGTGATTGGGTGCAGGACAGGCCGCCGGTTGCGCTGTGGGAGGCTGCGGGCTGACCCGCCTGCCGCGTCTGTAAATTTCGCCGGCTGACCCGCCGGCCGCATCCAGAAGCATCGCCGGTTCAGCTGCCGGCGTACCCCCGCTAACAAAGGACGCTTGATTTTATGTAATAGAACTTTGCATTTTCCCGACAAGCTAGCCATGTTTTGCGTTTTCCTGCGTTTTTCATGGCTGTGATGCGGCACCTTTGTAATAATTGTCGAAATTTCCCACATTCGAGCAGGAATGCGCTGATTGCCGGCGGGGAAATACCCAGGGGCGTCCCGGCAGGGCGTCGACGAGTCGATACAGTACAAAGGTCTCCCGGTATGAAGAATGTGACGCTCCGCCAAAGAATCATGGCCAGTTTTCTGGCCATTCTTGCCATCATGACGTTGATGGTGGTGGTGGACTACCGGCGGCTTCTGGATGTCGAAGCGGAAGCGCAGATGATCAACACCGACGCCGTGCCCGGCATCTACTACAGCACGTCGATCCGGGCAGCATGGTTCGCCGGCTTCGTGGTCGTGCAGGACGCCTTCAATGCGCCCACCGAGGCCGAGCGCCGCGCCGCGCTGGAAGCCTTGCCGCGCAACGACCAGCAGCTTGAAGAACACATCGACTTCTACCGGCGCACCATCGCCCGGCAGGACGACCAGCAGATGTTCGACGACTTCCAGAAGGAATTGCTGGAGTACAAGCGCATCCGCGCCGACATCCTGACGCCGGCCCTGTTGGCGGATCCGGCGCGGGCACAGACGCGGATCCTGACCGAGTTGCGGCCGTCGTTCTACCGGGGACGCGACATCCTGGCCAGGATGGTGATCGAAAACAAAAAGCAGGCGGATGATGCTGCGGTGAGCATCCAGAAATCCGTGGAGTCGGCCGAGACCGGAATGCTGGTGTCCCTGCTGATGGCAATTGCCGCGTCCATCGTGTGCGGCTACCTGCTGATGCGCGCCATTGCCAACCCCATGCACGACATCGTGAAGACGCTGGAAGCGACGGGCGGAGGCGACCTGACGCGGCGGCTGAAGCTGGCGCGCAACGACGAATTCAACGCCATCGAGACCGGCTTCAACGGCATGGTCGACGAGCTGACCGGCCTGGTCGGCCGGACGCAGCGCTCGGCCGTGCAGGTGGCCACGTCGGTGACCGAAATTGCCGCCACGTCCAAACAGCAGCAGGCCACCGCGTCGGAAGTCGCCGCCACCACCACCGAAATCGGCGCAACGTCGCGCGAGATCTCGGCGACCTCCCGCGAGCTGGTGCGCACCATGACCGAAGTCTCCAGCGCGGCTGAGCAGACCGCCACGCTGGCCGGCAGCGGTCAGGTGGGCCTGGCGCGCATGGAAGACACGATGCGCAACGTGGTGGGCGCGGCGGGCTCGGTCAACGCCAAGCTGGCGGTGCTGAATGAAAAGGCCGGCAATATCACGCAAGTCGTGACGACCATCACGAAGGTGGCCGATCAGACCAACCTCTTGTCGCTGAACGCGGCGATCGAGGCCGAGAAGGCGGGCGAGTACGGCCGCGGCTTCGTGGTGGTGGCCACCGAGATCCGCCGCCTTGCCGACCAGACCGCGGTGGCAACCTACGACATCGAGCAGATGGTGCGCGAGATCCAGTCGTCGGTGTCGGCCGGTGTCATGGGCATGGACAAGTTTTCCGAGGAAGTGCGCCGCGGCATGGCCGACATGCAGCAGGTGGGCGACCAGCTCTCGCAGATCATCCAGCAGGTGCAGACGCTTGCGCCGCGCGTGCAGATGGTCAACGAAGGCATGCAGGCGCAAGCCACCGGGGCCGAGCAGATTAACCAGGCCCTGCAGCAGCTCAGCGACGCGGCCCAGCAGACGGTGGAGTCGCTGCGGCAGTCCAGCCTTGCGATTGAAGAGCTGACACTGGTGGCCAACGACCTGCGCAGCGGCGTGTCGCGCTTCAAGGTGTGATCGCGTCCATGACTGCTCCTGCCGTCCGCGCCCGCGCTGCCGCGAGCCACGCCGGCTCCGCTCGCCGACTGTACCTGCTTTTCAGAATTGGCGCGGATCGCTATGCGCTGGACGCCGGGGATATTGCCGAAGTGCTGGGGCTGCGCGTCTTCAAGCAGGTGCCGGGTGCACCCCATTGGGTGGCGGGCTTGATGGAGCGCCGCGGCGTTGCCGTGCCGGTCATCGACATGAGCGCGCTGGCCGGCGCGGGCACGTTCGCCGCCGTCACCAGCACGCGCGTGGCGTTGGTGCGATACCGGCCGGAACACTCTGACGCCGAGCGGCTGCTTGGGCTGATCCTGGAACAGGCCACCGAAACCGTCCACTACGACCCGTCTGGGTTTCAGCCGCATGCGCTGGACAATGCCGAGGCGCGTTATCTCGGTCCGGTCCTGACCGACGCGCAAGGCATGGTGCAGGCCGTTTCGGTCAATGATCTGCTGCCCGCCTATGTGCGGGCGCTGCTGTTTCCGTCTGACGGCAATGCGTCGGCAGCCGAGGCGCAGCCATGAGCCTGGTCGAGGAATTCAGCGGGCTGCTCAAGCGCCGCATGGGACTGGACAGCGGCTCCATCGGCCAGGCGGCCGTCGAGCGCGCGGTGCGGCACCGGATGCATGCGGCCGGCGTGGACGATGAGCAGGACTATCTGATGCGCGTGCAGGCCTGGCCTGAAGAAATGCAGCAGTTGATCGAAGCCGTGATCGTGCCCGAGACCTGGTTCTTCCGGTATCCGGAATCGCAGGATGCGATGGCGGCGCTGGCACGCGAGCGGTTGTTCGCGCCTGGCTGTGAAGGGCGCATGTTGCGCGTGCTGAGCGTGCCGTGTTCCAGCGGCGAAGAACCGTATTCGATTGCCATGGCGCTGCTGGATGCGGGCGTTCCGCCGCATCGGTTTCATGTAGATGCCATCGACATCAGCGTGCGCATGGTGGAATTCGCCCAGCGCGCCGTGTACGGCCGCAATTCGTTTCGCGGAGGCGATCTGGCGTTCCGCGATCGCCATTTTTCAGAGGTGCCGGACGGCCATCAATTGGCTGCGCGCGTGCGCGGGCAGGTCCGGTTCCAGCCGGGCAACCTGTTTGATCCGAACCTGTTGGCGGGCGCTGCGCCGTATGACTTCGTGTTCTGCCGCAACCTGTTGATCTATTTCGACCTGGCGACGCAGGAACGGGCAGTGCAGGTGCTGCGCCGGTTTGCGCGCGATGACGGTGTGCTGTTCGTGGGACCGGCCGAGACCAGTCTTCTGACCGGCCGCCGCCTGCCTGCCGTGCCGCTCGCGCGGTCCTTTGCATTCCGCGCCAAGCCTGCGCCCGCGCCGGCAGAGATGCCGGCTGCTGCGCGCGCGCCGCTGTCCGGCCAGGGTCCGATCGTTCACGCCTGGACGCCGCCGCGCCGCCCGGTCGCGCAGACGCCCGCGCCGCGGCTGCCGGTGCCACATGCGGCAATTTCCGATACGCCATCCGCACCGCCCGCCGCCGCAACGGGGCTGGCCGCGCAGACGTCGCTGCGCGAGATCGCCGCGCTGGCCGATCTGGGCCGGGTGCGCGATGCGATGGCGAAATGCCAGGCGCACATCGAGATCCACGGCGCCAGCGCCGACGCGCTGCATTTGCAAGGTCTGCTGCTGGATGCGGAAGGGCAGTCGCGGCAGGCGCAGGCCGCGTACCGCAAGGCCTTGTATCTGGACCCGAACCACCGCGAGGCGTTGCTGCATCTGGCCGCGCTGGTGGCGTCAGATGGCGATCATGAGGGCGCCCGCCGCCTGCAAGCGCGCGCGGCGCGCGGGGAGGCGCGACGTGACTGACGCGATCCAAGCCCTGTCCGGCGTGGACGACTGCTGGAACCGCATCGGGATACGCGGCGACAAAAGCTGCCCGCAGCTTGCCGAGCATGTGCATTGCCGCAACTGTCCGGTGTATGCCGCGGCGGCCAAGCGCATCCTGGACCGCCTGCCGCCCGCCATGGAAGCGGCCGACGAGGCCGCTCCGCCGCAGCATTCGGCCAATCTGTCCTCGCTGCTGGTGTTCCGGCTGCACCGCGAATGGATGGGCCTGCCGACCCGGTCGCTGGACGAGGTGGCCGGCACGCGCGGCATCATCAGCCTGCCGCACCGGCGCGATCCGGCGGTGCTGGGCGTGACCAACGTGCGTGGCACGTTGACGGTGTGCGTGTCGCTGCCGCGCCTTTTGGGCCTGGATGCCGCGGCGCCGCAGGCGCGGGAGCGTCCTGCCACCGCCCGCATGCTGATTTTCGGCGGCGCGGGCCGCGCCGTGGTGCTGCCCGTGGACGAAGTCGAAGGCATGCACGAAGTGGACCTGGAGGCGCTGGAGCCGCTGCCGTCGACGGTGCAGGGCGCAAGCCTGAAGTATTCGCGCGGCGTGGCGCGCTGCGGCGGCCGCGCCGTCGGCGTGCTGGACGAAACCCTGCTGATGCAGGCATTGGAACGGAGCCTCGCTTGAATCCCGATCAGATGCGCGACGCCTCGCTCCTCGAGCTGTTCCAGATCGAGACCCGCACCCAGGTGCAGGTCTTGAACGACGGGCTGCTTGCCCTGGAAAAGAACCCCACGTCCGCGCCGCACCTTGAAGCCTGCATGCGCGCCGCGCATTCGCTCAAGGGCGCGGCGCGCATCGTGGACCTGCATCCGGCGGTGCGCATCGCGCACGCCATGGAAGACTGCCTGGTGGCCGCGCAGGAAGGCCGTCTGCTTTTGCAAGCCGCCGACATCGATGCCTTGCTGCTGGGCACCGACCTGCTGCAGCGTGTCGCAACGCCGGGCGTGGAACTGGACGCCGAGATCGGCGATCTGGTGGCGCGGCTGAGCAGCGCGCCCAATCTGCCCAACGCCTCCAAGGCGCCCAGCACGTCCGGCACGCCGCCGGCGCCGGGCCCGCGCGCGGGGCGGCCGTCGGACTACCTGCCGCCCATCGTGCGGATCGAAGACGAGCCTGCCGCCGCCGCGCCGGCTGCCGCCGCAAAGCCGACCGCACCCGCCACCCTGCCATCGCGCCGCAGTTCGGACGGCAGCGTGGGCGAGGGCGAGCGGGTGCTGCGCGTGACCGCCGACACGCTGAACCGCCTGCTGGGCTTGTCCAGCGAGACCCTGGTCGAATCGCAATGGGTGGGGCCTTTCAGCACGGCCATGCTGCGGCTGCGGCGGATGCAGACGGGCGCGGCGCACGCGTTGGACGGCCTGCGGGCCGTGCTGGCCGATCAGCAACTGGACGCGCGCGGCCAGGCCGCATTGGACGACGCCCAGCGCATCCTTGAACAATGCCAGCGTGAACTGACGCAGCGCGCCAGCGAAGTCGACGAATTCGGCTGGCGCATGAATCATCTGACGCGGCGCCTTTATGACACCGCGCTCGCCTGCCGCATGCGGCCCTTTGGCGACGGCGTGGGCGGCATGCCGCGCATGGTGCGCGATCTCGGCCGTTCGCTCGGCAAGCAGGTTCGCCTTGAAATCGAGGGCGAAAACACGCAGGTGGACCGGGACATCCTCGAAAAGCTGGATGCGCCGCTCATGCACCTGCTGCGCAACGCCGTGGATCACGGCATCGAGGCGCCCGACGTCCGCGAACGCGCCGGCAAGCCGGCCGAGGGCCTGATCACGCTGTCGGCGCGCCATTCGGCGGGCATGCTGCTGGTCGAACTGGCCGACGACGGCACCGGCATTTCGCTGGACCACCTGCGTGAAGAAGTCGTCGAACGCAAGCTCACCAATGCCGAGACCGCGTCGCGCCTGAGCGAAGCCGAGCTGCTGGAATTCCTGTTCCTGTCGGGTTTCAGCACGCGTGACGAGGTGACCGAGATATCCGGGCGCGGCGTGGGGCTGGACGTGGTCCAGACGATGGTGCGCCAGTTGCGCGGCGCAGTACGGGTCTACCAGCAGCAGGGGCGGGGCACGCGCTTTGTGCTGGAGATGCCGCTGTCGCTGTCGGTGGTGCGCAGTCTGCTGGTCGAGGTGCAGAACGAGATCTACGCGTTTCCGCTGGCGTACGTCAGCCACGCGTTGCAAGTGGACGCCCAGGACATCGAGCAGCTCGAAGGCCAGCAGCATTTCCGGTTCCAGGACCGGCAGATCGGCCTGGTGTCGGCGCGCCAGATCCTGCGCGCCGGCGAGGCCGCGCCAGCCACGGATACCTTGTCCGTGGTGGTGGTGGGCGACCATGACCGGCTCTACGGCATTGCCGTGGACCGCTACGTGGGCGAGCGCACGCTGGTCGTGCAGCCGCTGGATCCCCGCCTGGGCAAGGTGCAGGACGTGATGGCGGGATCGCTCATGGATGACGGCACGCCGCTCCTGATCCTGGACGTCGAGGACATGCTGGTGTCCGTCCAGAAGCTGATCGAGGGCGGGCGGCTGTCGCGGGTCGACAGCGGGTCGGGCGCGGCGGCCACGCGCCGCCGCAAGCGCGTGCTGGTGGTGGATGATTCATTGACGGTTCGCGAGCTTGAGCGCAAGCTCCTGTTGAACCGCGGCTTCGATGTGGCGGTCGCCGTGGACGGCATGGATGGCTGGAACATGCTCCGCAGCGAGGACTTCGATCTGATCGTGACCGACGTCGACATGCCGCGCATGGACGGTATCGAGCTGGTGTCGCGGATCAAGGCGGATCCCAGGCTGCAGACCCTGCCCGTCATGGTGGTGTCGTACAAGGACCGGGAAGAGGACAGGCAGCGCGGGCTGGATGCCGGCGCGGACTACTATCTGGCCAAGGGCAGCTTCCATGATGATGCGCTGCTCGACGCCGTTGAAGACCTCATCGGGAAGGCACGGACGTGAGAATCGGGATCGTCAACGATATGCCCCTCGCCGTCGAAGTCCTGCGGCGAGTCATTACATTGGAACCCGGCCTGGAGGTCGCCTGGACGGCGTCCGACGGTCTGGAGGCCGTCCAGCAATGCGCCCGCGACCGTCCCGATGTCGTGCTGATGGATCTCATCATGCCCGTCATGGATGGCGTCGAGGCCACGCGCCGCATCATGGCCGAAACCCCCTGCGCAATCGTTGTGGTCACCTCCGACGTGGCGGGCCACACGTCGCGCGTTTTTGACGCCATGGGTCACGGGGCGTTGGATGCGGTGGACACGCCGGTGGTCGGCGCCGCCGACATGCGCACCGCGGCGGCCCCGCTGTTGCGCAAGATCCGCAACATCGGCTGGCTGATCGGCCGTTACGGCAATCGTGCCGCATTGACGCCGGTCAGCAAGCCTGCGGCGCCCGCCAGCACGCGCCGGCTGCTCGCGGTGGGCGCGTCGGCCGGCGGCCCGGCGACACTGGCCCAACTGTTGCGCGACATTCCCCTGGATTTTCCGGCCGGCATCGTGCTGGTGCAGCACGTGGACGCGTCGTTTGCGGCGGGCATGGCGGACTGGCTCAATGACCAGGTGCCGCTGCCGGTCAGGCTGGCGCGCGAAGGCGAACGGCCGTTGCCCGGCCAGATCCTGCTGGCGGGCACGGATGACCATCTGACGTTGCTGGAGGATGGTACCCTCCGGTACACGGATTGCCCGCGCGAAAGCCTGTATCGGCCCTCCATCGATGTCTTCTTTCATAGCGTCGCGCAGCACTGGCGCGGCGTCGCGGTCGGCGTGCTGCTGACCGGCATGGGCCAGGACGGCGCGCGCGGCCTGAAGGCGCTGCGCGAGCGCGGATGCCTGACCATCGCACAAGACCAGGCCACCAGCGCGGTCTATGGCATGCCGAAGGCGGCCGCGGCCATGCAGGCCGCGGTGGAAATCCGGCCGCTCGAACAAATCGCGTCCCGCGTCATTCAGGCTTTCGCCTGAGCCGCGGCACATCGTTAGCATCAAGGACTCACTATGCTCCCATCCCCCGACGACACGGTCTCCGCGGATCTCAATTCGCATGGGGCGATGGTGTTGCTCGTCGACGACCAGGTCATGGTTGGAGAAGCGATCCGGCGCGCGCTCGTGCCCGAGGGCAACATCGATTTTCACTATTGCTCGGACCCTTACAAGGCCTTGAGCGTGGCGATCCAGACCCGGCCCACGGTCATCTTGCAGGATCTGGTGCTGCCCGGCGTGGACGGCCTGAGCCTGGTGCGCGAATACCGCGCCCATCCCGTCACGCGCGACATCCCCATCATCGTGTTGTCCACCAAGGAAGATCCCGCCATCAAGAGCGCGGCCTTCGCGACAGGCGCCAACGATTACCTGGTCAAGCTGCCGGACTCCATCGAGCTGATCGCGCGCATCCGCTACCACTCGCGTTCGTACATGGCGCTGGTGCAGCGCGACGAAGCCTATCAGGCGCTGCGCCAGAGCCAGCAGCAACTGCTGGAAAGCAATATGGAGCTGCGCCGGCTGACCAATTCGGACGGCCTGACCGGCCTGGGCAATCGTCGCTATTTCGATGAATACCTGAATGCCGAATGGCAGCGCGCGGGACGGGACAGCCGCGAGATCAGCATGCTGATGATCGACGTGGACCACTTCAAGTCCTACAACGACACCTATGGCCACATCGCGGGCGACGAAGCGCTCAAGCGCGTGGCCAACACCATCTTCGCCAGTTGCGACCGTTCCACCGACCTGGCGGCGCGTTTTGGCGGCGAGGAGTTTGCGCTGGTGCTGCCGGGCACGCCGGGCGGCAGCGCGCGGCTGGCGGCCGAAAAGCTGCGCCGCGCCGTGGAAGCCATGCAGATTCCCCAGCGCGACGCGGGCTTTGGCCCGTGGCTGACTGTCAGCATCGGGCTGGCGACGGCGGTGCCGCAAGAGGGGCAGCCGTGCACCGAACTGATCCAGGCCGCGGACCGGGGCCTGTATGAAGCAAAGCGGCAGGGGCGCAACCGGGTGGTGCCCGGACAGCTCTGATGCGCGTGCCTGCCGCCCCGTTTGCTAGCGGGGTTGGCGGCGGCTGATGCCGGAAGCGCCCAGCATCAGCAACAGGCTGACGGCAACGGCCACCGTGGCCATCGCCATGCCTTCTCCCACTGATCCCTGCTCGAACTGCCGCCACACGAAGATCGACACGGTCTGCACGCCGGCCGGCGCCAGCAGCAGCGACGTCACCAATTCCCGGGACGCCACCGCAAACACCATCAGCATCGACGCCGCCAGCCCGGGCAACACCAGCGGCAGGACGATGCGCCGCAGCGCGCGCGCTGCGCTGGCGCCATGGACCCGCGCCGCCGCTTCCAGGTTGGCGCCGATCTGCGCCAGGGCCGCGCCGACATACCGCACCGGGTAGGGCAGAAGCAGGCAGGTGTACGACAGCAGCAGGATGGCCCAGGTGCCGTAGGGCGTGGCCGGCCAGAACGGCTGGTTCCACGCCAGGATCAGGCCGACGCCGACCACCACGCCGGGCAACGCCGCAGGCAACAAAGCCAACGCGTCGATCAGCGCGGCCCCGCGTACGTGCCGCCCCGCGATGCACCACGCCGCCAGCAGGCCGACCGCGCCCGCCAGCAAGGCGGTCCCGCTTGCCAGCGACAGGCTGGTCGACAAGGCTACCCAGGCGTCGCCACGCGCATCGAACAGCGCGGCAAAATTGGCCAGCGTCAGATTGCCGGCCGCGAGGCCGCCCGACACGTTGCGCGTCAGCGCGGCAGCCAGCATCGAGGCCAGGGGCGCCGCCACCGCAATCAACGCCACCGTGGCAAAACCCAGCAGCACGGGGGCGCGCCATGGGCCGAGTTCAACGCGCGCCAGCGGCGCAGGCTTGCCCGTCGTGGTTTCGAAACCCCGGCCCGCCAGCGCGGCGCGTTGGACGGCGTAGGCGGTCAGGGCCAGCGCCACCAGCACCAGCGACAGCAGCGATGCGCCGGGCAGGTCGATGGGCCAGTCGGCGAGCCGGCGTTCGATGGCGGTGGTCAGCACGGCAACGCCGGATTGCGAGCCCAGCGCCGCGGGTACGCCGTACTCCTCGATGGCGAGCGTGAACGCAAGCAGCAGGCTGGCGGCAATGGCAGGCAGCGCCAGCGGCAGCGTGACGCGCACGAAGGCGCGCCATGGACCCGCGCCGAATACGCGTGCCACGTCCGCCATCCGCGCGCCGGTGGCGGCCATGCTGCGCGAGACGGCGAAGTACACGACGGGAAAGATCGCCAGGCCCATCGCCAACGTCACGCCGGCCGGCGAAAACAGCAGCGGGCCAAGATTGAAGCCCGTCAGCTGTTCCAGATAGCCGCGCGGCTGCAATGCCATCGTCCACGACAACGCGGCGATGTACGGCGGAAGCAGAAAGGGAACCAGGAACAGCAGGTCCCACATCCGCGCCAGCGGCACGCGGAAAAGCCCGCGCAGGGCACCAAGCGGAATGCCGATGGCCGCGCTGACCGCCGCCACGCCAAGGCCCAGTTTCAGCGTGCCGCCGATCAGGCTGAGCGTGCCGGGACTGCCCAGCGTCGCAGGCCAGGCGCCGAACGGATCGCGTAGCGAACCTTCGCCCAGATGGGGAAAGACGGCTTGCAGCGCCACGAACGCCATGGGCAAGGCGACGAGCACCGCCAGGGCGGCCAGGGTGGCGGCCGCCAGGAGATAGATGCTTTTCATGGAGGGGATCGGATGCCGGGCAGGCCGGCATCCCGGCCTGTCAGTGTTGGCCGAAGATCCGGCCGAAGCGGGTCAGCACCTCGGCCCGGCTGGCGCCGGATTCGGTGGCGGTGTCGGGCAGCAGGGCCAGATCCTTGAACACCGGCCGCTTGGCCGCCACGTCCTGACGCGCGGGCATCAGCCAGGCGTCCGCCACGGCGCGCTGGCCTTCTTCGGACAGCACGTAATCCACGAACTTGCGCGCCTCGTCTGCCTGGCGCGCGGTCTTCAGGATCATCATCGGACGCGGGGCGATGGCGGTGCCGCTGGACGGGAAGATGACCTTCACCGACTCGCCCTTGGCGACGCTGGCATACGACACGTAATCCACCGCGCCGAACACCGCCGCCTTGGCGCCTTGCAGCACTGGCGTCAACGCCTGGGCGTTGGGGCCGGAGATCGTCATGCCGTTGTCGCGCAGCGTTTCGAACAGCTTCCACGCGGCCTCGCCCTGGGCGTTTTGCAGACCCAGCAGCAGGTCGAGCGACGCGCCTGACAGGGCCGGATCCGGCATGGTGACCAACTGCTTGAATTGGGGGGCGGTCAGATCTGACCAGTCGCGCGGTTCGGGCGTGCCGCTCTTCGTGTTCCAGACGATGCCCAGCGCCGAGATGCCTTGCGCGACATAGGTGGGCGCCTTGAAGCGCGCAGGCACCTGCGCGGCGTTCGGGCTTTCGTAGGCCATCAGCCAGCCGCGCTGGTCCAGGTCCTGGGCGGTGTCCCACGAGGCCGAGATCAGCACGTCGGCGCGCGGGTTGGCCGCTTCGGCCTCCAGGCGCGCCATGACCTTGCCCGTGGTGGCCTGGAACACGTCCACCTTGATGCCGGTCTTGTCCTGGAAGCCGGCTGCCAGTTGCTTGATGAGGCCGCCCGGTCCGGCGGTGTAGACGGTCAGCGCCTTGGCCTGGCCCGAGGCCAATCCGATAGAAAGCGTCATGAAGAGCGTTGCGAGTAGTTGGGAAGAAGGTGCGAGTGACATTTAAGCAGAGTCCTTGTTGACCGACACGAGTTCGGCGATGCGGCCGTTTTGCATGCGGGCGATCGTGTGCGCCAGCGCATGGGCTTCCTCGTGGTCGTGGGTGACGTAGACGGCGGTCGTGCCGATGCGGCGCAGCAGCGCGCCGATCTCGGCGCATAGCGTTTCGCGCAGCGTCCGGTCCAGGTTGGAGAGGGGTTCGTCGAACAGCAGCACGCGCGGGCGGGCGACAATGGCGCGCGCCAGCGCCACGCGCTGCTGCTGGCCGCCGGACAGGTCGGCAGGGCGGCGTTCGGCATGTTCGTGCAGGCCGACCATGGCAAGGGCGTCGCGCACGAGCGCGGGACGCTCGCGGCGCGAGACGCCCCGCATTTCAAGCGGAAAGCCCACGTTGCTGG
This sequence comes from Achromobacter animicus, assembly GCF_902859585.1. Lineage (GTDB taxonomy): Bacteria > Pseudomonadota > Gammaproteobacteria > Burkholderiales > Burkholderiaceae_B > Achromobacter > Achromobacter animicus. The sequence continues at coordinate 131,436 of NZ_CADIJM010000001.1, forward strand.
CCACGCTCATGTGCGGCCAGAGGGCGTAGTCCTGAAACACCATGCCCAGGCCCCGGCGTTCCGGCGGCTCGTGCTGGCCCGCGCCGCTGACCACCGCGCCGCCGAACCGGATGTCGCCGAGCTGCGGCCGCAAGAGGCCGGCCAGCGCCTTGAGCAGCGTGCTCTTGCCGCAGCCGGAGGGCCCAAGCAGCGCCAGGACCGTGCCCGCAGGCACGTCCAGGTCCACGCCGTCCAGCACCGTATGGCCGTTGAACGCATGCCGCAGGCCGCGCACGGCGATGGCCGTGCCGCCGGCATTGGAGGCGGGCGCGTTCAAAACCGATGCCGCATGCCGAGGTTCAGGCCGAACTGGTTCTTGCCCGGTTCGACGTTGGCGCCATACTTGCCGCCGACCACGCTCAAGGACGATTTGTCGTCGTTGATGGCGTAAGCCGCCACCGCGTACAGCGTGGTGCGCTTGGACAGATCGTATTCATTGCCGAGCACGATCATGGTCGACTTCTGGCCCGTGCCGGCGGCCTGTACGGCGGGGCAGGCGGCATTGTTCATGTCGTCGCACACCGAGTCGTTCAGGTGGTAGACGGCAGCCGACAGGCGCATGTTGCCCTGCGGCTTGTAGCTGGCGCCCAGCCACGTCATGTTGTTCTTGTAGCTGCGCTGCGTCAGCTTCTGGTCCAGCCAGCGGTAGCCGGCGTAGACCTTGACGTCCTCGAAGTCGTACGACACGCCCGCGACCACGCGGTCTTCGCGGTTGCCGCTGTTGGCGCCCGTCTTGGGCTTGTCAGCGTTCTTCGAGTGATACAGCACCGCGGCGTCCAGACCGCCCGACTTGTAGCGCAGACCGCCGCCCACCATGCGTCCGAGCTTGCTGTCATCGAACGACTGTTCGTTGTTCCAGCCGAAGCTGTAGTAGCCGCCGACGGACAAGGCCCCCAGCTTGCCGACATACATGACGGCGTTGTCGGTACGGTCCGAGAACGCGGCGTCAGGCCGCTTGATCGAGAAGTTGGCGTTGTCGAACGGGTTGTACTTGCTCATCCATTCGATCATCAGCGTGTTGTGGCGCCCCAGCGTCAGGCGGCCCCACGTGTTGCTGGAAAAGCCCACGTAGGCCTGGCGCCCGAACAGCCGTCCGCCTTGCAGCGTGGTGCCGTTGCTGGAGTCAAAGCCGTTTTCAAGCACGAAGATGGCGGAAACGCCGTCGCCCAGGTCCTCGGAACCCTTCAGACCCCAACGCGAACCGTTCAGGTTGCCTGCGCTCATGCCCGTCTTGCTGTTGCCGTCGGGACCGTTGCTGAGGTACTGCAGGCCGGTGTCGATCAGGCCATAAAGCTGGACCGAGGTGGCGGTGGCGGCGAGCGCGGCGGGCGCTGCCAGGGAGAAAGCGGACAGGCAGGCGCCAGCCGCCGCAATGCGGAGTGTCGATTTCAAAATGAAAGTCCTCTTTGGGATTCAATCGGAGCCGACACTCTAGGGGCGTGTTGCTACACGTCGATGACACTGCCCCCCATGCATTGCCACTGCCTTGCGGGCGAGCCGCGGCAAATGGCCTTCGATAGTCCCGCCGCAGGCTACCCGCCCGTCTTGCCGTCCTTGCGATGCGACCGGAACAGAAGATGGGTCGTCGCCAGATGAAAGCGCACCGCGATCTCGGCGCATTCGGGATCGCGCGCGCGGATGGCGGCGATGATCTGGCGATGGTGTTCTACGCTGCGCAGCATGTCGTCGCGGCCGTAGAAGTAGAACGAGCCGATGATGATCGGCATGTCCAGCAGGTTTTCGACCAGGGACCGCACCCGCGCGGACTGCGCGGCGTTGAGCAGGGCGTGGTGGAACAGGTTGTTGTAGTGCTGGACCTGGGCGACGTGGTCGGGCGCGCCGGAGTTGACGGCGTCCAGCATGCACTGGTTGATGCGGTCCAGTTCGTCGATCTGTTCGGGCGTGGCGCGCTCGGCGGCGGCCTTGGCGGAATAGGGTTCGAGCAGCATGCGCAGCTCGAAGGCCTCGTCGATGTCGCGGTCTTGCCAGCCCAGCACGACCGCGCCGCGCCGGCCTTCACGGGTAACCAGGCCGTCCGCGATCAGGCGTTCGATCGCGTTGCGCACGGGCGTGCGGCTGACCGAGAGCTGCGCGGCGATGTGCTCCTCGCGCAGCGGCTCGCCGGGCAGGAACGAGCCGGCCATCAGGCGGCGGCGCAACTCTCCGTATACGTAATCACTGGCGCTCGACATGACGCGGATTGGCTCTTCTCGGATGTGGAAGCTGGGACTATAACAACGGCGCGCGCGGCCATGGGCGCCGAGGCTTTGGCCGCCGCGCGAGCGGGTTCTACACCTTCACCCCGTGCTCCGCCAGACGTGCCAGAAAGCGCGGCCAGACCTCGGGATTGAGCAGACGCGCAGGCTTGCGCCCGGCGAGCATGTCCAGGATCTGCGTGGCCGACCCCTGCGCCACCTTGCAGCGGCCTTCGTGCGTGACGCCGCCCGTGTGGAAGGCGGCGGCCACGTCCGGACGCTGCAAAAGGCCGCTGCGCGGAGGCGGCGGTTCCACCTGCCACACGTCCAGGCCAGCACCCGCAATATGACCGGATTCCAGCGCCGCGAGCAGGGCGTCTTCGTCATGGATGCCGCCGCGTGCAGTGGAGACGAACAGCGCGTCGCGCTTCATCCGGCGCAAGGCGGCGGCGTCGACCATCCCGCGCGTGACGGCGTTCAGCGGGCAGTGCAGGCTGACGATGTCTGCCTGTTCCAGCAGCGCATCAAACGAGACGGGCGCGGCGCCGCGTTCGGCGATCTGTGCGTCCGTCAGCAGCGGATCGTACGCAATGACCTTCAGGCCGAAACCCGTTGCGATCCGCGCCACCCTGCGTCCGATCTCGCCGATGCCCACGATGCCGATGACGCGGCCTTCGATCTCGTGACCCATCAGGGCCTCGCGGCTGACGGCGGTGCCCGCGCGCAGTGCGGCTTCCGATTCGCTCAGCCGCTTGACCAGCGACAGCAGCAGGGCAAAGGTCATTTCGGCGACCGACGCGGCATTGGCGCCGGCCTGGTTGACGACCGCCACGCCCGCGCGGGTGCATGCGGCCACATCCACCGTGTCGTAGCCCGCGCCGCCCGACGACACGCACAGCAACTGCGGGCAATGGGCCAACAGGTCCGCCGACACCTGCCACCGCGCCGGGACCTCGTCTTTCGCCGCACTGACGTGGTAAGCATGCGCGCCGGCCAGGCCGGCCGCCGTCACGGCGTCGCCGCCGGCCGGCAGCACGCGCAGGTCCAGCGTGCCGTCCCGCGCAATCGTCTCGTCGAACACCGGATCGATCCACAGATCCAGGCGCGCGACGCGCAGTTCGGGCCTGCTGACTGCCGCATCGCTCATGGTCAGACTCCCGTGCAGCCCAATGCGCGCAGACGGGCGTCGACCCACGACGTATCCAGCGTGCCGGCGGCAATGTCCGCCAGCATCTTGGTTTCCACGTCGTGCTTGGCCGCTGCGGCCTCAAAAATGGCCTGCGCCTGCTCGTACGGCACGGCAAGCAGCCCGTCGTCGTCACCCAGGATCAGATCGCCCGGGGCGATGGTCATGCCGTCCAGCGCGACCACGCAGTTGATCTCGCCGGGGCCGTCCTTGTACGGGCCGCGGTGCGTGACGCCGGCTGCGTAGACGGGAAACGCGCTGCGGCGGATGGTGCCGCAGTCGCGGATGGCGCCGTTGATGATGATGCCCGCGATGCCGCGCGACTCGGCGTAGGTCGTCATGATCTCGCCGATGATCGCGTTGGTCAGGTCGCCGCCGGCATCGACCACGATGACGTCGCCCGGCTGCGCCAGGCTCAGCGCCTTGTGCACCAGCAGGTTGTCGCCGGGACGCGTGCGCACGGTCAGCGCGGGGCCGGCCAGCGGCGTGCCGTCGTGCATGGGCCGCAGGCGCGCGCCGCCGGCCGTCATGCGCGACATGCAGTCGCTGACGTTGGCGACCGGCACCCGGCGGAATTTATCGACCAGTTCCTTGCTGACCGCGCGCTGGCGGGCGTGGATTTCAAAACCTGTCATCACTGCTCCTGATAGCGGGATATGTACAAATCGGGTTCACTGCTTGGGAATGCCGGCTTCCTGCACGACTTTGCCGAAGGCGTCGTGGTCCGTGCGATGGCGGCGCGCCAGGTCTTCGGGCGAGCCCTTCAGCACGCTGTAGCCGGCGTCCTCTAGCTTCTTGATCAGTTCGGGGTTGGACTGCACCTTCTGCAGCTCGGTGTTCAGCGCGGCGATCACGTCATCGGGCGTCTTGCCCGGCGCCATCAGGCCCCACCAGATCGACTGGTTGATGGTCGGAAAACCGCTTTCAGGAAAGGTCGGCATGTCGGGCAGGGCGGGCGAACGCTCGCTCGCGACGACGCCCAGCGCGCGCACCTTGCCGCCGCGGATCTGCGGCAGCAGCGACGCGACGGAGCCCACGTAAATGTCGATCCGACCGCTGGCCAGGTCGGGGAACGCCTGGCTCCAACCGCGGTACGGCACATGCATCAATTCCATGTTGGCGGCCTTGCGCCACAAGTAGCCGGTCAGGTCGCCCGTGCCGCCGATGCCGGGAATGCCGAGCGAAACCTGGTTGGGGCGCGCCTGCGCGGCCTTGACGACGTCGGCGATGGTCTTGAACGGCGAATCGGGCACCACGACGAAGACGCTGGGCGAAGACGCCACGGGGCCGACCGGCTTGAAGTCCTTGAAGGTGTCGTAGCTGAGCTTGCTGTAGAGCCAGGGGTTCAGCACGATGTTGTCGGTCTGCGCCATGACCAGCGTGTGGCCGTCGGGTTGAGCGCGCGCCGTGGCGTCCAGCGCCAGGTTGCCGCCCGCGCCGGGCTTGTTCTCGACGACGATGTTCCAACCGGCGTCCTGGCTGATGGCGCTGCCGATCATGCGCGTCAGGGTGTCGGTGCCGCCGCCGGGGGGAAACGGCGAGATCAGGGTGATGGGGGACTTGCCCAGGTCGGCGCCATGCGCGGCGGCGCAGCCCAGCACGAGCGTGGCGGCCAGCAGTTTCTTGAACAGTTTCATTGTCTTCCTCACGAAGTGTTTGCAGATTCGGTCCGCGCTCTGTGGCGCGGTGGGGTTGTCAGGACTGGCGGGCCAGCGTGGTCAGCCAGGCCAGGCGCGCCTCGACGGTGTCGGGCGCCGGGGCTTCGCCCTTGGCGCGCGCGGCCTCGATGCCGCGGGTGGAGCGTGCAAAGAGCTGTTCGACGCCATCCAGGACCAGGGGCTCCAGGCCTGCTTCATGCAGCTGGTCGCGGGCCTCGCGCACTTCGGCCAGCCGGCGCGGTGCATGCAGCACGTGCGAACGCACGAACGAGTCCATGAACTCGGTCAATGGCGTGCGGTCGATGTCGGCCAGCACTTCGTACAGCGATTCGCGCAGACCCATGCGCTCGGCCGCCACCAGGCATTCGACGGCCAGGCTTTCCATGCCTTTGGTCATGATGCTGCGCAAGAGCTTCAGGCGCACCGCGTCGCCGGGTTTGCCTTCGATAATCCGGACCGTGGCGCCCGCGCTTTCGCCCAGCGCCGTCACCACGGCCGCGCCTTCGCCGGCGCATAACAGTGGCGTCTTTTCGGCGAGCAGAGCAATGGCGCCCATGATGGCCACGTCCATGAACGGGATGGCGCTCGCGGCAGCGGCGGCGGCTGCCTGCTGCATGTCGGGCGCGCTGGCGGTGGTGAAGTCCGCGTAGACGGCGCCGGTGCGCATGTGGGGAAAGGCTTGCGCGGCGACTTCCGCCGCGCTGTAGCCGTACACGGCCGAGACCACGACGTCGGCCTCGGCCAACCAGGCGCCCGGTTCGGCATGCAAGGCCGCGTCTGCGGCCTTGGCGCGATCCGCCATTTCTGCGTCCGAGCGCAGGTCGCAGATGCCGACGATGCGATGTCCTGCGGCGATCCAGGCCCGGGTGTAGCAGTGGCCGACCTCGCCGCATCCAATCAGTGCGATTTTCATCTTAGAAACACATAAAAAAAACAATACGTGTTTATAGATCCGCGAATTGAGCGAGAAAAGGCCGCGTTTACCCTAGGATATGCGCCTTACTAGTACATTAAAAAAACAAATAGCGGCTCTTTGGTTTGGCATGACGGGGAGTGGCGGAGGCGGCATCGGGCGCAGCTGCAGCCCTCGATCCGCCCAGTCTGCCTGGAAGATCCACCCCGCGCACGATCGGCGTGCAGGCGCCCCCACCCGTCACAACCTGCAATGTTTCGCCCGCGGCGCGGCGTTATTGTCTGCAAGATGCATGTCGCGCCCGCCGGGTCGGCTGGAACACCAGAATGAGGCACACCATGACTTACTCGAGCTATCACAAGAAGGACATCTTCGGCCGCCCCTTGCATGCCGAAACGCAGATGATGTCCTATGGCTACGATCCCTATCTGTCCGAGGGGGCGGTCAAGCCGCCGGTGTTTCTGACGTCCACCTTCGCGTTCCGCACGGCCGAGGACGGCGCCGCGTTTTTTGATCTGGTGTCCGGCCGCAAGCCCTTGCCGCAGGGCGAGACGGCGGGGCTGGTGTACAGCCGGTTCAATCATCCCAATCTGGAGATCGTGGAAGATCGGCTGTCGCTGCTGGATGGCTCGCAGGATGCCGCCGTCACTTCCAGCGGCATGTCCGCGATCAGCGCGGTGCTCATGGCCTTTCTGCGGCCGGGCGACCAGCTGGTGCAGTCCGTGCCGCTCTATGGCGGCACCGAGACGCTGATCGGAAAGATCTTTCCGGAGTGGGGCGTGGGTTCGCATCCCGTGGCGGACGGGCTGTCGCCGCGCAACATGCGCACCGCGCTGGAAGAGGCCGCAGCCAAGGGGCCGGTAAAGCTTTTCTATGTCGAAACGCCCGCCAATCCCACCAACGCGCTGTTCGACTTCGAGGCCATGAAGAACGAGCTGGATGCGTTCGAAACGCGTCACGGCTACCGGCCGATCTCGGTGTGCGACAACACGCTGCTCGGGCCGATCTTCCAGAAGCCGGCGGAGCACGGGGTGGATCTGTCGGTGTATTCGCTGACCAAGTATGTTGGCGGCCATAGCGATCTGGTGGCGGGGGCGGTCACCGGCAGCAAGGAGCTCATCAAGAAAGTGCGCGCGATCCGCAGCGCCTTCGGGTCGCAACTGGATCCGCATTCGTGCTGGATGATCACGCGGTCAATGGAAACGGTGGTCCTGCGCATGAAGCAGGCGGCACGCACGGCAACCCGCGTGGCGGAATGGCTGGCGGGCAATCCGCACGAAAAGGTGCAGGTGTTCCACCCGGAACTGATCGCCGATCGCGCCTACCAGGAGGTGTACAAGCGGCAATGCACCGGGCCGGGTTCGACGTTCGCCTTCGTGCTGGACGGCGGCCGCGAGCGCGCCTTCCGCTTCATCAATGCGCTGCATCTGTTCCGTTCGGCCGTCAGCCTGGGCGGCACGGAGACGCTGGTGTGCCATCCGGCGTCGACCACGCATTCCGGCGTGCCCGCGGCGGAGCGTGATGCCGCGGGCGTGTCCGAAGGCCTGATCCGGGTGTCGATCGGCCTGGAGCACGAGGAAGACCTGATCGCGGACATGGACCACGCATTCCGCAACGGCTGATCGGTACAGGCAGTGCGCCCGCACGCAGGCAGACCGCTCCCGCCGCGTCCCGGGATTTCAGGCCGGCTGAATCGCCCGGCGGGCGCGGTTCAGCAGCACGAACGCGGCAGTGCCCAGCAGCATGATCGTGGCGGTGGCGATCACCGCCGCGTAGCCTGTCTCGAAGGCGCCACGTGCCATCTCGGTCAGCGTCGCCGCGAGCTCCGCGGGCAGGCTTTCGGCGACGACGAGCGCCTCGTCCAGGCTGTCACGTGCGGCGCCGGTCGCTGCCACCCCCTCGGGCACAGACAGCGACTGCGCATACACGCCCGACAGGATCGAACCCATCAGCGTCACGCCCAGCGCGCCGCCCAGTTCATATGAGACTTCCTCGATCGACGCCGCCATGCCGGCGCGTTCGGGCGTGGCGCTTTGCATGATGGTGCTGGAGGCGGCGGTCATGGTGGCGCCGATGCCCAGTCCCAGCACGCACAGGCTGATCATCTGCGGGATCACCGCCGCATCGTAGGTCAGGAGGTACCCGCCCATACCCGCGCCTGACACCAGCAGCGACAGAAACAGCATGCGCCGGCTGCCCACGCGCCCGAGCAGAAGACCCGCGAGCGGCCCGGCGACAAAGGCGGCCAGCGGCAGGGGCAGGATGAACAGCGCGGACTGGATCGGCGACATGCCCAGCACCAGTTGCAAGCGTTGGCTGAACACCAGCTCCATCCCCAGCAGTGCCGCGGCGGCAAACAAGGCGGCGGCCACGGCCGAACTGAAGGACGCGTTGCGGAAGATGGCGAAGTCGATCAGCGGATAGGGCCGCCGCCGCTGACGGCGCACGAAAACGGCCAGCATGGCGGCGCCCGCCGCGCAGGCCACGATGGCGTGTAGCCAGGACGGCGACGCACGCCCCAGTTCCTTGAGCGCATAGGCAGACAGGATCATGCCCGCCATCACCTGCAAGGAGCCGACCAGATCCCACGGCCGCGATGCGTCGGGCTGGCTAGCCGGGATGAACCTCCAGGCCAGCGGCAACGCCAGCAGCACGATGGGGACGTTGATGAGAAACACCGAGCCCCACCAGAAATGCTCCAGCAGCAGGCCGCCCACGACGGGTCCGAGCGCGGCGCCGCCCGAGGCGACCGACGCCCAGACGCCAATGGCCACGGCGCGCTCGCGCTCGTCGGCAAACGCCAGGCGCAGGATGGACAGCGTGGCGGGCATCATCATCGCCGCGCCCACACCCAGCAGCGCGCGGGCCGCGATCAGGATGACCGCGCCGGGCGAATAGGCGGCGGCGAGCGACGCCGCGCCGAATACGGCCAGCCCCATCATGAAAAGGCGCTTGTGGCCCAGCCGGTCGCCCAGCGTGCCCATGCCCAGCAACAGGCCGGACACGACCAACGCGTATACGTTCACGATCCACAGCTTGGCGGATGCGGTGACGCCCAGTTCGTGGGTGAGCCGGGGCAAGGCGGTGTAAAGGACCGTCATGTCGACGACGATCAGCAGCAAGGCGCTGGACACGATGGCCAGCACGAGCCAACGGCCGGGGGTGGCCGCGGCGACAGCGTTCGAATGAGTCCGCTGCATGGTTCTACTCCTTTTGAAGACCGTGATTCCGGGGGCGGCGTGCGCGCTCGGGATCACGGGTTGGCATTATCCATCTACATATCCGCCATAAAAAGTTGGATTGCATCTATAAAATCGATGGATTGAAAGGAGCTCACCATGCAATGGACCTTGGACCAACTACGGCAATTCGTGGCGGCGGCGGAGGCCGGCTCGTTCTCGGCGGCGGCGCGCCGCATCGGCCGCGCCCAGTCCGCGGTCAGTACGGCGGTGGGCCTGCTGGAGGCGGATCTGGGCGTGGAACTGTTTGACCGGTCGCGCCGCAACGCGGTGCTGACGCCGGCCGGCGAGGTGATGCTGCTGGAAGCGAAAGAACTACTGCGCCAGGCGGGCGGGCTGTCGCAGCGCGCGCTGGCGTTTGCCGGTGGCCAGGAGGCGCGACTGTCGATTGCGCTGGACGAAGCCTTGCCGTATCTGGTGCTAGGCGCGCTGGCGCTGGAACTGGCCGAGCGATTCCCGGCGCTTGAGCTGACGCAGTTGAACGGCACCGCGACCGAGGTTGCCGATTACGTGCGGCAGGGCCGGGCCAGCATCGCGTTCCACTTCGACCGGGGCGACCCCGGCAGCGACTTTGCGCACCGTTCGCTGGGCAACGTGGCGCAAGGGATCTTCGTGGCGTCTGGCCATCCGCTGGCTGCGCTGCCGCAGGTGTCGCGCGAAGACCTGGCGCGTCACCGCCAGCTTGTCATGCAGATGGAAGGCGTTGAGGACATGGTGCTCAGTCCCACAGTGTGGCGCACCGACAGCTTCTACAGCATCGCGGGCATGGTGGCCGACGGCCTGGGCTTTGCGATCCTGCCGCTGAATATCGCGGAATACGAGAGCTTCAGCACCACGCTGACGCCGGTGCCGTGCGCGGAACTGGCCCTGCCGATGCTGTCCGTGCGGACGTTGTGGCTGCAAGGGGCCGTGTTGAACGAGACGGAACGCTGGCTTCAGCAGCGCATGGAGCAATTGCTGAGGGCGGGATAGCGCTGCGGAGCGGAAAGCGAGTCAGCTCAGCCGCGTCTCAGCTCAGCAGCGCGGCAACCAGATCGCTGCCCGCCTGCCGGTCACCGCTGAAATCCAGCGCGGCCAGCACGTGTTCCAGGTGTTCGTCCATCAGGGCGCAGGCGCGATCGGCGTCGCCGGCGCGCGCCGCCTCGATGAAGGCGTGATGTTCGCGCGACGAGCAATTGGCGTCGTGGGAGCTTTGATACAGCACAGTGATTACCGCGCTGCGCGCCGACAATTCGCGCAGCATGCCGGTCAGCACCGAGTTGCCCACGGTTTCGGCAAGCAGGATGTGGAACTGGCTGAGCAACCGGTTTCTCGCCTGCACGTCGCCGCTTTCCAGGGCCCGGCGTTCCTCGGCCAGATGCGCATCGATGCGGCGGAAGTCGGCGGTATTGGCGCAGGCCACGAACTCCCGGGCCAATGCCGCTTCCAGGATGCGGCGCACGGCGTAGACCTCGCGCGCCTCGTTCGCGTCGGGCTTGCTGACGAAGGCGCCCTTGTCGGGAACGATGTTGATGAGCTTGTCCTTGGACAGCATCAGGAGCGCGGCGCGGATCTTGGTGCGGCTGACCTTGTAGACCCGGGCCAGGGCCTCCTCGCGCAGCCGGGTGCCGGGCGGAAGCTTGTGCGCCACGATGGCGGCGGACACTTCCTGGGCGATGTCGTCGGCGCTGGGGTCTGGCTGGACGTCCTGATTCATGAGGCGCGGCAGGGCTGCCGGTAGCGGGAAATCGTCGGGCAGCCAGTCTAACAAAAGGCGGCCGGGGCGGCAGACATTTCTTGCATACAAAATCTGTCTGCACGCTCCTTCCTAAGGGTGCGGGGCTGCGCGCGGCGCCGGGACCGGGGCAGCAGCGCCTGCCGGCCTGCCCCTGTCCTCCCGGCGTCCGTCCCACTTGCTCGTCCCGCCAGCTTGTCGCGCTACTTGGCCATCAACCCCAGGTTTTCGATCAATGCCTTTTCCTTGACGAAGGTGGCCTGCGCCCAGGCCTTGTAGTCCTCGCTGCTGCGGTAGGCCGGTTCCTGATTGAGCTGCTTCATGACGTCAATGCTGGCCTGGTCGAACAGCGCCTTCTTGAACGCGTCATGCAGGATCTTCACGACCGCCGGGTCCATGCCCTTCGGACCGGCCAGACCATACGGCGACGTGGACACGACCTTGTAGCCCAGCTCTTGCGCGGTCGGCACGTCGGGCCACCGCGTGGTGCGCTTCTCGCCAAAGGTGACCAGCAGGCGCATCTTGCCGGAATCGACGAACTGGTCCCAACCGGTGGCGTCGCTCTGCGCCATGACATGGCCGCCCAGCAGCGCCTGCTGCATGTCGGCGTTGCCCTTGAACGGCACGTGGTTGAGCTTGACGTTGGCGTTGATGGCGATCTCTTCGATGATCAAATGCGGCGACGAGCCAATGCCGGTCGAGCCGTAATCGATCTTGCCGGGCGCCTTGCGCGCCGCCTCGATGTACTCGTTGAAGGTCTTGTACGGCGAATCGGAGCGCACCGTGAAGCCGAAGGTATAGCCCGACAGGCCCAGGATGAAGGTGAAATCGTTGATCGGATCCCAGCTGCTTTTCTGCATGTAGGGCATGCGCAGCATCGCCAGCGTGTACAGCGCGATGGTGTAGCCGTCCGGCTTGGCCGTCTTGGCCATGGTCGCCGTGCCCAGCGTGCCGCCGGCGCCTGGCCGGTTTTCCACGATGACGGGCTGGCCCAAGTGTTTCGAGGCGTCCTGCGCCACGATCCGCAGGTGGCGGTCGGTGGATCCGCCGGCCGGGAAGGGCACGATCAGGGTGATGGGCTTGGTGGGAAAGTCCGTCTGGGCGCTGGCGGAAAAGGGCAACGCGGCGCTTGCCAGCGTGAGCGTCAGGGCGGCGAGGACAGCGCGTCGCAGGGGAAGTCGGTTCATATTGTTTGTCTCCTGGTGGTTTGCCTGATGGTTGTTATGGGCGGCCGGTCAGTCGCGCAAGTCGACCTTGACGGGCAGCCGGGACAGCGCTTCGCGCAGCTGGGCTTTCAGCGGCGCGGGCGCACCGGCGCCGGCTTCTACGGCGACATCCGGTTGCGCATCGGCCAGCACGCGGAAGACGGGATCGTCTTGCGCGCGGCCAGCCGTTTGCAGGGTGCGCGCCACCACGGCCTCGACCGACACGGCGGTCGCCAGGCGGCGCAAATCGGGTTTGTAGATCTTGCCCACGTTGGTCATCGGCATGGTCTCCAGCACGACGACCCGCTTGGGCCGTGCGGGGCCTTCGTCCACGTGCTCAGCGGCGTAAGCCACCAATTCCGCCTCGGTCACCTCGCTGCCTTCGGCCAGCGTGACGAAGGCGATGGGCAATTCGCCCGCGTAGGCATCGGGGGCGCCGACCGCCGCGCAAAGCTGCACCGCCGGGTGTCTGGCAAGCGCGTCCTCGATAGTCTTGGGGTCGATGTTGTGGCCGCCGCGGATGATCAGGTCCTTGGCGCGGCCCTGCAGATGCAGGCGGCCTTCGGCATCCATCAGGCCGACGTCGCCGCTGATGAGCCAGCCGTCTTCGGTGAAGGCGCGCGCGGTGTCATCGGGGTCCAGAAAACCGGGGATGACGTTCGGCGCCTTGATCAGCACCATGCCCGGCGTGCCGGGCGGCAGATCGCGCGCGGGCTGGCCCGCGGGCATGTCCAGGCTGACGATGCGGATTTGCACATATGGCAGCGGGAACCCCACGCAGTTGACGGGGAATTCGCAGCCGGGGGGCGAGATCGAGGTGATGCCCGCCATTTCGGTCATGCCCAGGCTTTCGCTGACGTGCAGGCCGAAGAGGCGCTTGAAGCGCGCGGCCAGTTCGGCGGGCAGGGGCGCGGCGCCGGTGCGGCAGTAACGGAGCGATGAAATGTCGGCGCCGGCCAACGGCACCTCCGCCAACGCGGCCAGGATGGTCGGCACGCCCTGCAGCGACGTTGCACGGTGCTTTTCGACAAGGCGCCAGTAATTGCGCAGCACGTCGCGGTTGCGCAGCAGCAGGGTGGTGGGAATGACGGTTTCGACGCCGGACGACAACGCCGCCAGCGATGCCGGCAGCACGCCCGCCACATGAAACAGCGGATAGCCATTGATGACCACGTCGCCGGGACCTGCGTTTTGCAGCTGCACGGCCGCCCAGGCGGAAAACACCTGGTTGGCGTGCGTGTGGATCGCCAGCTTGGGCGCGCCCGTGGTGCCGCCCGTGTGGAAGTAGGCCGCCACGTCGCTGGCGCGGATGACGCGTTCGCTGACCAGCCGGTCTGAAGGCTGGGCCGCACGCGCGGCATTGAAATCCAGCGCGAAGTCCGGCAGCGCGGGGCGGTTCGCTTCGGCTTCATGCCACGGCGCTACGCGCAACAGCGACTTCAGGGTCGGCACGCGCTCCATCAGACGCAGCGCCTTGGACCACGAGCCACACTCCACGTCGGATCCATAGGCGATCAGCGCCTTGGCGCCGGCCGTCGTCATCAGCGATGCCAGCTTGTCTTCGGTGAGCAGCGGATTGAGCGGTTGAACAATGCCGGCCGCCTCGCCGCCCCAGAGGGCAAGGTGGTATTCCAGGCAGCCGGGCAGCAGCACGCCCACGGCGTCGCCTTCCCGGATGCCCAGGCTGTGCAGCAGGTTGGCGGTCTGGTGGATGCCGGCCAGCAGGTCCTGATAGGTCCAGCTGATGGCGTCGTCGGCGGGGTCCGCGCTGCGCAGGAAGGTCAGCGCGCGCCGTTCGCCAAACGCGGCCGCGGAATTGCAGAAGATCTCGTAGGTGCTTTGCACCGTCAGCGTTTCTTCCAGCGGCCGCGCCTGCAGCCGCTGGACGTCCTGCGCAGTACGCACGGGGAAGGGCGCGGCGAAGGGGCGGGAGAGGGTGGCGGAACGGGATTCGATCATGGCCGTGCGTCCGCGTTCATGCCTGCCCCAGCGCAATGTAGCGGCGCAGGTGGTGGTCTTCGTCGCCCAATTGATGGTCGATCATGACCAGGCGCTTGGCGTAGTGCGCCAGCGGCAACTCCCAGGTCATGCCGATGCCGCCATGCAGCTGGATGCATTCTTCGGCCACCAGCGTGCCGATGCGCCCGATGGTGACCTTGGCGGCCGACAGCGCGCGTTCGCGCGTGACACGGTCGGGATGGTCGACGGCGGCGGCCGCGTTGATGACGGCCGAGCGCGCCTGTTCGATCTCCAGCAGCACGTCGGCCATGCGATGCTGCAAGGCCTGGAAGCTGCCGAGCGGTGCGCCAAACTGGCGGCGCGTGCGCAGGTATTCCAGCGTGGCATCGCGCGCGCAGTCCATGGCGCCGACGGCCTCCGCGCACAGCGCCAGGATGCCGCGTCCCACGGCGCGCTCCAGCAGCGGGTAACCGGCGTCCGCCTCGCCCAGCAACGCGCCGGGTCCAAGCTGCACGTTGTCCAGCACCAGCTCCGCGGCGCGCCCGCCGTCGATCAGTCCGTAGCCCCGCAGGCTCAGGCCGGGCATGGCCTGGGTCACCAGAAAGAGGCTGATGCCGGCCTCATCGTCATCAGCGCCCGACGTACGCGCCGACACCAGGAATAGATCCGCGTATTCGCCCGCGTAGACGACCGCCTTGGCGCCATTGAGCACCCAGCCGTCGGCGCTGCGTTGCGCACGCGCCTGCACCTGGTTGAGGTCGTACCCGGATTGCGGCTCGGCGTGGGCCAGCGCGGCGGTCAGGCTGCCGGCGATCAGGCCTTCCAATGCCTCGCGCTGATCCGGCGTGCCCTTTGATGCGATCGCGCTGCCCACCATCACCGCATCCAGGAAGGGTTCCACGACCATGCCGCGGCCCAGCGCTTCAAAGACGACAGAGATGTCAAAGCCCGCGCCGCCCAGCCCGCCGTCCGCCTCGGTGAACAGCGCGCCGATGGCGCCCAGCTCTGCGTAGCGTTGCCAGAATTCAGGGCTGTACCCCTGCGGCGATTCGGCGTGGCGCATGCGGGTGGCAAAGTCGTATTGCTCGGCGACAAAGCGGCGCAGCATGTCCGAGAGCATGCGCCGGTCTTCGGTATGTTCGAAATTCATGGCCAGCCCTTACAGTCCCAGGATCATCTTGGAGATGATGTTCTTCTGGATTTCATTGGAGCCGCCGAAGATCGACAGCTTGCGGTTGTTGAAGTACTGCGCCGCGGCGCTGTTGGCGCCGTCCGGGCCGATGGGCGGCAAGTCGTAGCCGTCGTGCAGCGCCTCGGGCACGAAGGGGCGCGCGTACGGGCCCATGGCGCGGCGGTTCAAGGCGCTGATCTCCTGGCGGATCTGCGTGCCGCGGATCTTCAGCATCGAACTCTCCGCGCCGGGCGCGCCACCGCCGGCCACGGCCGCGACCACGCGCAGGTTGGTCGTGCGCATGTTGGCCAGCTCGATCTCAACGCGCGCCAGCCGCGCGGCAAAATCCGGGTCTTCGGTCAGCGGGCGGCCATGCCGTTTCTGGCTCGCGGCCACGGCCTTCAGGCGTTCCAGCGCGGCCGTGGACTGGCCCACGCCCGCAATGTTGGTGCGCTCATAGGTCAGCAGATATTTGGCGCACGTCCAGCCGCGGTTCTCTTCGCCCACCAGGTTTTCGACGGGCACGCGCACGTCCGAGAAGAACACTTCATTGACTTCGTGTTCACCGTCCAGCGTGATGATGGGGCGCACTTCGATGCCCGGGCTGTTCATGTCGATCAGGAGAAAGCTGATGCCTTCCTGGCGCCGGCCTTCCTGCGAGGTCCGCACCAGGCAGAAGATCATGTTGGCGTACTGGCCCAGCGTGGTCCACGTCTTCTGGCCGTTGACGACGTAGCTGTCGCCATCGCGCACGGCGGTGGTTTTCAGCGATGCCAGGTCCGAGCCCGCGCCGGGTTCGGAGTAGCCCTGGCACCACCAGTCCGAGCCGTCGAGAATACGAGGCAGCCAGTAACGGCGCTGCGCCTCGGTGCCGTACTTGATCAGCACGGGCCCCAGCATGCTCAGGCCGAACGGCACGATGCGCGGGGCGTTGGCCAGTGCGCATTCGTTGTCGAAAATGTACTTCTGCGCGGCCGTCCAGCCGGTGCCGCCGTATTCCTCGGGCCAGTGCGTGGCCAGCCAGCCTTGCGCGTTCAGGATCGCGTGCCATTCGGTCATGTCGTCACGCGTCAGCAGCTTGCCTTCGCCAACTTTGTCCGCCAGACGCCGGGGCAGCCTGGCGTCCAGAAAGGCGCGCACTTCGTCGCGGAAGGCGATTTCTTCGGGGGTGAATTCCAGATCCATGCGGGTCTCTCAGTAAATTTCAAACAGGCCGGCCGCGCCCATGCCGCCGCCGATGCACATCGTGACGACGGCGTAGCGGGCGCCGCGGCGGCGGCCTTCGATCAGGACGTGGCCAGCCAGCCGCGCGCCGGTCACGCCGAAGGGGTGACCCAGCGCAATGGAACCGCCGTCCACGTTCAGGCGGTCCATGGGGATGCCCAGCTTTTCCTGGCAATACAGGGCCTGCGAGGCGAATGCCTCGTTCAGTTCCCACAGGTCGATGTCCTGCACTTTCAAGCCGTGGCGCGCCAGCAGCTTGGGCACTGCGTAAACCGGGCCGATGCCCATTTCGTCCGGCTCGCAGCCGGCGATGGCAAGGCCGCGGAACGCGCCCAGCGGACGGATGCCGGCGCGCTGTGCCTCGGCCGCTTCCATCAGCACGCAGGCGGCCGCGCCGTCGGACAACTGCGAGGCATTGCCCGCCGTGACGAACTGGCCTTCGCCGCGCACGGGCGCCAGGCCGGCCAGCGCCTCGTAAGTCGTGCCGGGACGGTTGCAGGTGTCCTTGTCCACCGTCACTTCGCGTTCGGTGACGGCGCCGGTGGCGCGGTCCGTGACGGACATGGTGGTGGTGACCGGAATGATTTCCTCGCGGTAGCGGCCCGCCGCTTGCGCGGCCTCGGTGCGCGCCTGGCTTTGCGCGGCAAAGCGGTCCTGCGCCTCGCGGCTGATGCCGTAGCGGGCAGCCACGATGTCGGCGGTCTCGATCATGGGCAGATAGAGCTCGGGCTTGTTGGCGACGATCCACGGGTCCATGCCGCTGACGCCATCGTCGCGGGTGCGGATCTGCGACACCAGCTCGACGCCGCCCGCAATCACGGCGGGCGCGCCGTCCATTACGATGCGGCTCGCGGCCGACGCGATCGCCTGCAGGCCGGATGCGCAATAGCGGTTGATGGTGGCGCCGCCGACGCTGACGGGCAGCTCCGCGCGGATCACGGCCTGGCGGCCGATGTTGCGCCCGGTGGCGCCTTCCGGATAGCCGCAGCCGATGAACGCGTCTTCGATCAGCGCGGGGTCGATGCCGGCGCGGTCCACGGCGGCACGCACGGCGTGCGCGGCCAACGTGGGCCCGGCAATCAGGGTGAATTCGCCGCGCCCCGCCTTGGTAATGGGGGTGCGGGCAGTGGAAACGATGACGGCTTCACGCATGAGAGTTCCTAGGATGAATTCGGATCAGGCGGCGTTCAGGCTGCCGAAGGTGCGGCCGGACTCGGCCAGTTCCACGAGCAGCGGCGACGGCTTCCAGAACGCGGGGTCTTCCTTCGCATAGCTGCGGATGTCGGCAAGAATGCTTTGCAGGCCCACGCTGTCGGCGTAGTGCATCGGGCCGCCGCGGTGGCGCGGAAAGCCATAGCCGGACAGGAACACGACGTCGATGTCGGACGGGCGCAGCGCGATGCCCTGGTGCAGCACGTTCGCCGCTTCGTTGACCATCGCGGCCAGGTAGCGGCGCAGGATGTCTTCCTGCGTGAACGGCCGCGGCGTGACGCCGGCGCGGCGGCGTTCTTCGTCGATGATGGCAAGCACTTCCGGGTCCGGCGTGCCCTGGCGCGCGCCGTCGGGGTACAGATAAAAGCCGCGGCCGGTCTTCTGACCAAACCAGCCGCGCTCGCAGAGGCGATCAGGAATCTGCACGTAGCGCAGCGCCGGGTCGCGCGTGGCGGCGCGGCGTTTGCGCGTCGCCCAGCCGATGTCTCCGCCGGCCAGATCGGCCATCTGGTACGGACCCATCGGATAGCCAAACGCGCGTATGGCGGCGTCGATGTCATAAGGCGAGGCGCCATCCTCCATCATCATGTCCGCCGCCTGCCGATGCACGGCCAGGATGCGGTTGCCGATGAAGCCATCGCACACGCCCGCGCGCACGGGAATCTTGCGCAGCCGGCGCGCCAGCTCGAAGCCGGTTGCCACGGTGTCCGGCGCGGTGTGGCGGCCGACGACGATCTCCATGAGCTTCATGATGTTGGCCGGCGAGAAGAAGTGCAGCCCCAACACGTCGGCCGGTCCGCGCGTCGCTTCGGCGATGCGGTCCACATCCAGGTAAGAGGTGTTGGTGGCCAGCACGGCGCCAGGCTTGGCAACGCGATCCAGTTGCGCGAAGACGGCCTGCTTGACGGCCATGTCCTCGAACACGGCTTCGATGATGAGGTCGGCCTCGCCCAGCGCGTCATAGCTGGTGGCGCCGGTGTAGCGCGCCATGCGCGATGCGCGGTCGTCGGCGGTGATCCGGCCTTTCTTGACCAGCAGGTCGTACACCTGCTCGACGCGCGCGCGGCCACGTGCCAGCGCGGCCTCGTCCTGTTCCACCATCACGACCGGCAGGCCCGCATCGAGCACGGCCACGGCAATGCCCGCGCCCATCGTGCCGCCGCCGACGATGCCCACGCGCTCAAGCCGGCGCGAGCGCGCTTCCTTCAGCTCGGGAATCTTGGCGGTTTCGCGCTCGGCAAAAAACGCGTGGACCAGCGCCGCGCGCTGCGGGCTGTCCAGGCATTGCAGGAAGAGCGCGCGCTCGATGCGCAGGCCTTCGTCGAAGGGCTGTTCAATGGCTGCGCGCACCGCGTCGACGATCTTTGCAGGCGAATACAGGCCGCGGGTGGTAGCGGCGACGCGTTCGGCGGCGGCATCCACCACCGCCAGTTGCGCTTGCCGGTCTGAAAGAGCCTCGGCCGCATCGCGCGTGCGGCGCGGGCCGGCGTTCAGCGCCAGCAGTTCGCGCGTGTAGGCAAGGCCTGCGTCCAGCGCATCCTCCTCTGCGGACAGCACGTCGACCAGCCCCGAAGCCAGGGCGGCTTCGGCGGGCAAGTGCTTGCCGGTCAGCATCAGGTCCAGCGCGGCTAGTGCGCCCATGAGGCGCGGCGCGCGCTGCGTGCCGCCCGCGCCGGGCAACAGGCCCAGGTTCACTTCGGGCAGGCCCAGCTTGGCAGTGGCCAGCGCCACGCGATAGTGCGCCGCCAAGGCAATCTCCAGCCCGCCGCCCAGCGTTGCGCCGTGCAGCGCCGCCACGACGGGCTTGGCGCTGGCTTCGATCTGGTTGCATAGGTCGGGCAGCAGGGGCGGTTGCGGCGGCTTGCCGAACTCGCGGATGTCTGCGCCCGCGATAAAGTTCTTGCCAGCGCCCATCAGCAAGATCGCGCGGACCCGCGCGTCCGTCTGCGCCTGTGTGATGGCGTCGGACAGGTCTCGACGCACGGCGGCGCTCAGTGCATTCACGGGGGGATGGTCGATGACGATGACCAGAATGTCTTCGTAGCGGCGCGTCTGGGCCGCGCCGGTGCTTGCGCTGTCTGTCATGGACAGTGTCTCCAATGATGCTTCCTGCTCGCGCGCCGCGCCGGCATGCCGGTGCGCCGGCGCCTGGCGCGAACGGAGCCTTGGCGGGCCAGGGGTGGCCCGTCTCTTATGGCTTTATTCTTTCGCAGCAAAGATGTCTTGACAATGACATCGATAATTGACACTACGGATAAGAAAATTTGACAATGCACGGCAAGGAGCGCCGCCATGGACACCAAATCCCTTACCCTGCTGGTCGAAATCCTGGACGCGGGCAATCTCAGCGAAGCCGCGCGCCGCCTGAAGATGACGCGCGCCAACGTCAGCTATCACCTGAGCCAATTGGAGCGTTCGGTCGGCATGCAGCTGGTGCGGCGCACGACGCGGCGCGTGGAACCCACCGAGATCGGCCTGAAGCTGTACAAGCACGGGCGCAGCATCCAGGATGAGCTCGCAGCCGCGCGCGAATCGATCGAAACTCTGGGCAAGACACCGCAGGGCAAGGTGCGCCTGAGCGTGCCCAGCGGCTACGGGCAGTTCGTGATGACGCCCTGGCTGCTTGAGTTCAAGAAAACCTATCCCGACATCGTGCTGGACGTGCTGTTTGAAAACAGCGTCGAGGACCTGCTGCGCGACGAAGTCGACATTGCTGTGCGCATCATGTCCGAACCGCCGCAGCATCTGGTCGCGCGCGAACTCGGCCAGGTCCGCTACGTGGCCTGTGCGTCCAGGGACTACGCGGAAAGCCGCGGGCTTCCCCAGCGGCCCGAAGACCTGGCCGGCACGCCCGTCATCAGCGCCGCCGTGATCGGCCGGCCGCTGCGCCTGTCGGCGTACTACGGCGGGCAGCCCCGCCAGCATGTCGTCCTGGAACCCACCGTCATTTCCCGCAACTATGCCTTCCTGCGCGACGCCATCCGCGCGGGCCTGGGCGTCGGAGTGGTGCCGGATTATGTGGTGCACGAGGACATTGCGCGTGGCGAGCTTGTCCCCGCGCTGACCGATTGGCGCTTGAGCATTTTTGGGCGCGGCATGTATATGCTGTACATGCCCAATCGCCACCATCCGCGGGCGCTCGCAATGATCATTGAATTCATCCTGGAGCGGGCGCAGCGGCAGCACGAGGGCGAGCCGGGTCTGCTGGCAATCAGCAGCGGCTGAACCTGCCGGGCACGCAACTTGCTGACGGCCTTCGCAAAACGGATGTGAGGGGAAAGATGGACAGCGCGACGCCAGTGGTCACTTCGCCGCAGAGGGAAGGCCCGGAACCTGTAGCGGCCGAGGCCGCCGAAAAAAAGGCCGAGCCGGCGGCGGCAAAGCCCGATCCTTCCGAGGAAAAAGTCACGGCGCAGGACGCCGGCCTCATCAAGCCGCCGTCGCCCACGCCGCTCGTGCGCGTCAGCGGCTTCTGTCTGGTGACGCTGACTGTCCTTGCCGTGTTGTTTGGCCTGAAGGCGGGGCAGGAATTCATCGTTCCGGTGGTGATGGCGATTGTGGTCGCCTATACCTTGGATCCCGTCGTCGCCCTGATGGAGCGATATCGCGTGCCGCGCTCGCTGGGCACCATCATCGTGATGTCGGCCATCGCCGTCGGGATCGTGGGCGTCATCTACGTCACGCAGGACCAGGTCGCCGACATCATCAATGCGCTCCCCGAGATATCTAGCAAGCTGTCCCGCACGCTGGGCGGCCTCTTGAGCGGCGACGGCTCCCTGATGGAAAAATTGCGCAACGCAGCAAGCATCCTGCAGGAGTCGGGTGCGCCCAAGCCCGGCGGTCGCGTCGTCGTGGCCAAGTCGGACGGCGGGCTGAGCGACATCCTGCTGTGGGGCTCCAAGGGGCTGGCCACCTTCGTCGGGCAGGCCACCATGTGCGTGTTCCTGGTTTTCTTCCTGCTGCTGTCGGGCAACGCGTTCAAGCGCAAGTTCGTCAAGATGGCCGGCAAGACGTTGTCGCAAAAGAAGATCAGCGTGCACATGCTGGACCAGATCAACAACTCGATCCACATGTACATGGCGATGATGCTGGTGACCAATGTGGCGCTGGGGCTGCTGTCATGGGGCGCCTTCCGCCTGCTGGGACTGGAAAACGCCGCGACCTGGGCGGTGGTGGCGGGCGCGCTGCACATCATCCCGTACTTCGGCCCGCTGATGACGGCGGTCGGCACTGGCGTCGCGGGACTGGTGCAGTTCGGTGAGCTCGGCCCCGCACTGGCCATCTCCATGAGTTCCGTCGCCATTGCGTTGTTGATGGGCGTCGTCGTCACCACCTGGATGTCTGGCCGCATCGCACGGATGAACGCCGTGGCCGTGTTCATCCTGCTGCTGCTATTCACGTGGCTATGGGGCATCTGGGGAACGCTGCTGTCCGTGCCCATTGCCTTCATCGCGAAGGTGGTGGCCGATCATATCGAAGGGTTGGAGGCGTTGTCGGAGTTCCTGAGCGAGTAGGGCGGATGGCGGTTCCCGGGTGCAATAGCCTGGCCGCCATCGATTGGTATGCTCGGGGCTTGCATCACCGGATTCTTCATGACCGAAACTTCCCAGACCCAACGAATCGCCGGCGCGCACACCGCGCTGGATGCCGATGCGCGGCGCGTGCAATTGCGCCGCATGAAGATCGGGGCGCTGGCGCTGCTGGTCGCCATGGTCAGCGGCTTCATCACCAGTCACGTCATGGGCGGGCAGGGCGCGTGGGCCTGGGTGCGGGCGTTTTGCGAGGCAGCCACCGTTGGCGCGTTGGCCGACTGGTTCGCCGTGGTTGCGCTGTTCCGGCGGCCGATGGGTCTGCCCATTCCGCACACCGCCATCATCCCCAGCAACAAGGACCGCATCGGCGACAGCCTGGCGATCTTCGTGCGCGATCACTTCCTGGACCCCGACACCCTCATTGAAAAGCTGCGCGTCTTCGATCCCGCCGCGCGGCTGAGCCGCTGGCTGGCCCGGCCCGCGCAGGCGCACGCCCTGAGCGATGGGGCCCGCCGCGTGGCGCTGCAGACGCTGGACCTGCTGGACGATCGGGCCGTGCGCGGTGTCATCCAGGAATTCGTCGTCAGCAATCTGCGCCGCTGGGATGCGGCGGGCACCGCCGGCGAGGTGCTGGGCCTGTTGACCCGCGACGGGCGGCACCAGGAGCTGCTGGACGCCGCGATGGAACGCCTGGGCGGCTACCTGGCCGAGGAAGACGTCAAGGAGCGCGCGGCGACCCTGCTCGTGAAGTTCGCCCGCAAGGAATGGCCGCGCATCATCGCCGCCGTTGACGTGGTCAAGTCCGTCGACAACATCGCCGACAACCTGGCCGACCGCCTGGCGCGCGCGCTGGTCGAAGAGCTGCGCGACGTGCTGTCCGAGCCCGACCACCCCGTGCGCCGCGACTACGAGGCGTGGGTGATGAACTACATCGAACGCCTGACGACCGACCCGGCGCTGGCCAGCCAGGTCGAAGCCCTGAAGCAGCGCGCCATCGACCACCCCAAGGTCCAGGAATACGTTCAAGGCCTGTGGGACGACATCCATGCGGCGCTGCGGCGCGACCTGGCGGACGAACATTCCGCGCTGGCCGCGCATCTGGAAAGCGCGCTGCTGGCGCTGGCGCGCAAGCTTGGCGAAGACCCCGGCCTGCGAGAAGCCATCAACAACCACATCCTGGGCGGCGCGCGGCGTCTGACCGGACGGCTGCGTGTGGGTGTCACCGAGCACATTTCGCGCACCGTCAAGAACTGGGACGAACGTCATCTGGTCGACGAACTGGAACTCAGTGTGGGGCGCGATCTTCAGTACATCCGCTTCAACGGCACGCTGGTGGGCGGCCTGATCGGCGTGCTGCTGCATGCGGTGGTCCTGATCGTGAACGGTTAGGCAGGGTCTTCGGCCTTTCCCCACACCGTGTCACAACCTTGTATCAGGAACGAAGTTTTCTGGCGGACCGCCCGGCCCCGGTGCTATCTTCATCTGCGCCGCCGGCTGCGCGAGGCGCGCCTTACCGATGGCCGCCCGCAGCTTGCGGGCATCTTTCCCGGAGGCAATTCATGAAGAAATTCTCGATGCTTGTCACGGCGCTGGCATTGGCGGGCGCGTCCAGCGCGGCGCTGGCCGAAGACGTCTCGATGTCGTTCCTGACGCCCGATGGCGTCGGCAAGAGCGCCGGCACCATCACCCTGAAAGACACCAAGGAAGGGCTGCAATTCACGCCCCACCTCAAAGGCCTGCCGCCCGGCGAGCGCGGCTTTCATGTGCACGAGAAAGGCTCGTGCGAGCCCGGCCCGGTAAGCGGCAAGACCGCGCCGGGCGGCGGTGCGGGCGGGCACCTGGATCCCAAGGGCACCAAGGCGCACAAGGGGCCGATGGCGACCGACGGACATCAGGGTGACCTGCCGTTCCTCACCGTCGCGGCCGATGGCAGCGCGACGAAAACCGTGCTTGCGCCGCACCTGAAGCTGGCTGACGTGAAGGGCCGGGCGTTGATGATCCACGCTGGCGGCGACAACTACAGCGACAAGCCCGAGCCGCTGGGCGGCGGAGGCGGACGTATCGTTTGCGGCGTCGTGAAATAGGGGGAGTGCGCCCGCGGGCGCTTTCCTCAAGCCGTGCCGTTGCGGCCGTACTGCCGGTAGCCGTCGCGCTGCGCCAGCCGGTCGTAGTACGCCGCCACGGCTGGCAGCGCGGGCTTTTCGAACGGCGTCTCGAACCAGCGGTTCACCGACAGCCCCACCGGAATGTCGGCCAGCGTGAATGCATCGCCGGCCACATAAGCGCCGGTGGCGGCCAGCCGCTGGTCCAGAATCCCCATGAACCGGGCCCAGTCGCGGCACGACGCCTCGATGGCGGCCTCGTCCCGGTGCGCGGGCGACTGCCGCGCCAACGCCATGAAGGCGTAGCTCCAGGACCGGTTCAAGTCGGTTGCCTGCCAATCCATCCACTGGTCCACCCGCGCCCGCAGCTTCGGCTCGGCCGGATACAGGTGTTGCCCCTGATACTGGCCCGCCAGATAGCGGATGATGGTGTTCGACTCCCACAGCACGAAATCGCCATCCTGGATCACGGGCACCATGGCATTGGGATTGCGCGCCAGAAACTCCGGTTCGGACGTGGGCCGGAAACCGCTGCCCCAGTCTTCGCGATCAAACGGCAAATTCAGTTCAGCGCACGTCCACAGCACTTTACGCACGTTGATGGACGAGGCTTTTCCCAATATTTTCAGCATGTTGGCTACCGCGGGCAGGGCGCTTTTCGGAATCGAAGGTCGTCGCAGTCTAGCGGGCCGGGGAACGTGCCGCCATATACAGATTCGGGCGCCGGCAGGCAGAACAGATGCCGGGGGAACGGCACGTGACGGACAAGACCACCTCGCCGCTATCCACGCGCTCCTACATTGCCGACACCGTTGCGCTGATCCTGTTCTTTACGACGACAGGCATCATCAATGAGCGCTGGATCGCGGGAATGACGTGGGAACAGGTGTTCCACGCGCGGCTGATCGGCGGTGCGCTGATGATTCCGGTAGGTAGGCCTTACGGTCTCTGGCGCGATTGGATAATGCGGCGCGCGAAGGACACGCGCGTATCCCGGCTGCTTTGGGATAGCGTGGCGCTGATGACTTTCCAGGTGCCTATTTACGCCGCGATCATCGCGATCAGCGGGGCATCGGGCGAGGGTCTGGTGCGAGGGATATTGGGCGCGGCCGTGATGATGCTGGTGCTGGGCCGGCCTTACGGCGCGTTTTTGAATGCGATCAGGCGCGTGTTCGGCCTGCCGCCGGGAGGATCGCGGCCGATGTCGCTTAACGAGTAAGCCGTGCGCTTGGGCCTGTCGTGATTGCCGCTCGACGAGTACCGGACTTGAAGTGTGCCGGTACTAAACGAGCGGCGATGGTATTGAATCTGCGACGCGGGTTTTACATCGTCGGTTGCGGAATCGGCGTTTCCGCCGGCATCGAGCCCGTCATGCGCGCCGGGCAACCCGACAGACCCCACTTCGTCACGATGCCCTTTTCGATCATGAACTTCTCGACGCACACGTGATAAGCCGAAATCGGGCCCCAGATTTCTTCGTAAGAAATGATTCTTGCACCGCTTTCAAGCGTGTAGCTCTTCTTGGGCGGTCCCCACTTGGAAACCAGTTGCTCTTCGGTGCTGCCTACCCATGCTGCATTGACGTCGTTGTAGGTCTTGTTCCGCTTGCCGGTAATCATGCTCATCTGCGCGGAAGTGCAACCCGCGAGCAGCGCAGGCAAAACCACAAGCAGTGCAATTTTTCTCATTTTGATTGTTACCCCGAAGATCGACGATTGAGACCGAGGCGCTTGAACGCGGCACGTTGTTGCTTGACGTTGTGCGTGCATGTCTCACGCACGGCGGCTGCCGCGCGGTGAGGTTGGCCTCGCTTTTTCATGATTTTTGAGGCGCCAATGTATCAGATAGGTACACGGGCGGCCGGTAACAATTCTGACGGTTTGTATGGCCTTCAGGCCCGGCCACGTTTGCGGCGCGCGGGGTGTTCAGCGCATGCCGCTTTGCCCATTGCCCTCAACAGCGCCCACGCGACCCGAAATTCTTTCGGTGTATGCTTGCCGCCAAAATGCACTGTGCCGGTGCATGAAACTCTGTCTCCACACCATGACCAAGGCCTTGTTAGTCGAAGACGATGCGAAGCTGGCGCGCCTGATCGCGCAGTTTCTGGAACAGCACGGATTCAACGTTGTTCAGGCGTATCGTGGTGATCATGCGGTGGATGCGTTTCGTCGTCACGAGCCGGCCATCACCATTCTTGATCTGATGCTGCCTGGCCGAGACGGCCTGCAGGTCTGCCGGGATCTGCGGGCGTTCTCGTCTGCGCCGATCCTGATGCTGACCGCCCGCGAAGACGACGTGGATCAAATCCTGGGTCTGGAATCCGGCGCAGACGATTACGTCATCAAGCCCGTGGAACCGCGTGTTCTGCTGGCGCGGATCCGCGCCCTGATGCGTCGTCACAACCAGGCTGAAATGCAGCCTGAACTCCTGGTGTTCGGACCGTTGTCGATCGACCGTCAGACCCGCGCGGTCGTGCTGGCCGGCGCAGAGGTCGACCTGACGACGCTGGAATTTGAAATGTTGTGGGCGTTGGCTAGCCAGGCCGGCCAAGTGCTGACGCGCGACGATCTGCTCAACGCCGTGCGCGGCATCGAGTTCAACGGGCTCGATCGCACCGTGGACGTGTGCATCAGCAAGTTGCGCCGCAAGCTGGACGACGATCCGCGTGACCCGGCGCGCATCAAGACCATTTGGGGCAAGGGCTACCTGTTCTCGCCCAAGGTCCACGAGCTGGGCAATGCTTAGGTTCGTCCTGCGCATTTTCGTGGTGCTGGCCATCGGGTTCGTGCTGTCGAACGAGGTGGTGGACCGGGCGGCGAACTATCTCTTTGAGTCCGAGACGACGAACTACACGCGTGAAGCCGTGCGCGGTCAGCTGCACAGCCTGAAGCAGGAACTGGCCCATGTGCCGCCCGAGGCGCGCCCCGACTACGTGCGCAACACGTTGGCGCCCCATTACGGTTTGGCGTTGCAGGTCCTGAATCCGGCCGACTACAACGCGGCGGAATTTGCGCTGACCGATGCGGAACGCCGCACCATCGACGCCGGCGGATTCTTCCTGCGCGACGACCAGATGAGCTTCGTGGCGGCCATACCGGGTCCGGGCGCGCAGTGGCTGATGGTCAAGCTGCCGCCCGAGCCGCTGGTCGGCACGTGGGTGATCGTCGCCATCTACGCCGCCCTGGGCGTGATGTTGTGTGGATTCATGCTGGTGTGGGCGCTGCCGGTCTGGCGCGATCTGGAAGCGCTGAAGACCGCCGCGCAACGGATGGGACAGGGCGACCTGCGTGTGCGCGCCGAATTGTCGCGGTTTTCCAGCATCCGTGGGCTGGGCGACACGTTCAACCAGATGGCCGATCGCATCAGTGCGCTGATCAGCAATCAGCGCGAGCTGACCAACGCGGTGTCGCACGAACTGCGAACGCCCATCGCCCGGTTGTCGTTTGAACTGGACATGATCGAGCAAGAGGCCGACGCCGCTTCGCGCAAGCGTCTTGTCGAGGAAATGAAGAACGATGTCGCCGAGCTGGACAGCATGGCATCGGAGTTGCTGATGTACGCCCGCCTGGAGCACAAGCGCGACGACATCCCGCTACAGCCCCAGGATGCCCGCGGCTGGCTCGATTCCGTTGTGCAGCACGCGTCGTTTGAGGCTGAGCGGGCGCGTGTGCATTGCGAGGTGACGCACTGTGATGCGGGCGAAGTCCGGCTACATCCGCGTTACATGACGCGCGCGTTGCTGAACCTGCTGCAGAATGCCATCCGGCATGCCGGCGGAAACGTTCAGGTTGGACTGACCAGTCCAGAGCCTCTGCATTACGTGCTGACGGTGGATGACGACGGACCCGGCGTGCCGCCTGCGGATCGTGAGCGGGTTTTCGATCCCTTCATCCGGCTCGACGAGAGCCGCGCGCGCGGCACCGGAGGAACGGGACTGGGATTGGCCATCGTGCGCCGTGTGGCCCGATGGCACAACGGCGAGGCGCTGGTGTCCGACAGTCCGCTGGGCGGCGCCCGCTTCGTTATCCGTTGGCATGCCGCCTGACTCGACCTGGCGCGCGCGCAACGCACGCGCAAAGATCTTCACAAACTCCCTACAAAGCAGGAAGGATCGCGCGGTGGCGCATCGATAGCATCTCGGCATTTCTCTTTCACGGGGTTGCCGTCATCCATGTTCTCGCTTGCCCGCCTGATTGCCATCGGATCGCTCTTCGTCGCTGTGGGCGGTTGCCAGGGGTTGCCACCCGCCGCGCCCGCGACGATTCAGAAAGGGGACTATGCGGCGGTGGTCGACTACCTGACCGAGCGCATCCCTTACGAAATGGGCGTGTCCAAGGTTCCCGGCCTCTCCATTGCGGTCGTGGACGATCAGCGCATCGTCTGGAGCACGGGTTTCGGGTACGCGGACACGGCACGGCATCGACGGGCGACCGGCGACACGCTGTATCGCGTGGGCGCCATCAGCAAGGTCGTCACGGCGGCGGCCGTGCTTCGCGCCGCGGACGACGGCTTGCTGTCGCTGGACCTGCCGGCTGACGACGCCTTGATATACGGGCGCCTCGAACCGCGCCGCAACGCCGCGCAGTGGATGGATGCTGCGCCCTTCACCGCCCGCACGCTGCTGGGCGTGCATCCGGCCACGCTGGAAGACACGATGGGCCGAGCCCGTGCCGACATGGCGTATGCCTTGCTGGGCGACATGGTGGCGCATGCGGCACAAGAACCGCTTGACGCGTACGTGAGGCGCACCGTTCTTCGACCCCTGAACATGCCGCGCGCGGGATTTCATCCGCACGAGCGCATGAAGGGGCAGCGGGCGGCCGGCTACCGGCGCGGCCAGCCCTGGGCGGAAGGGCCACAGCCGAACGCGGCGGCAGATGGCCTGTGGATGAGCGCATCCGAGATGGCGCGCTTTTCCAGCATGCTGTTCGGGCAAGGCAGAGCCGGCGCCGGATCCGGGGCAGGACAGGTGCTGTCCGAGCGATCCGCGCAGACGTTGCTGGGTTTGGAAACCGTGGCCGTTAGCAGCATGGATCTGGATTGCCGCCTTGCCTTGTCATGGCTGGCCGCGCCTTGCGGCGACGAATTGGTGAGCGCGACATCGCTACGCGACCATAGCGGTGCGACGGAAGCGTTCCACTCGCGGTGGGTCGTTGCGCCGCAGGACAGACTTGCCGTGATGGTCATGAGCAATGCGGATTCGGGCGAGGCGCTGGTCGGCTCGGTTGCGACGCTGACGATGCGCCTGATGCGCCAGGCCAGGCATGGCATGTAGTCGCCGCCCGGGGCGGCTATCGCAATGCGCCGCGGACAACATGTGAAGCTGTTTTAAGGGCCGCGCAAACTTCTTCACAATTGTTCAAAGGACGCCGGAATTATGCCGGCCACCTGCCGATACATTGCCCGCCAGCGGCCGACCGGCCGTGCAATCAGCAGGGAGGCAGCAGGTGTCGGAAATCGTTGTGTATGTCAGAAGCAAGCCGCAGCTTGGCGATCAGATCGTCGCCATGCCGACGCTGTATCAGCTCAAGACATGGTGGCCGTCGCGCCGGATCAAGGTGGTCGCGCGTGACGATGTGGGCAGCTTCTACCGCGCGTTGCCCTGGGTCGATGAGTTCGTGCGCGCGGCTACGTTCTTCGACTATTTGCGCAGTCTGAGAAAGGAAACGCGCCTGTCCGTCAGCCTGCATCACAGCAGCGAGCGCTTCGGCGTGGTCAACCTGCTGCGCCCGCCGTCGATCCGTTTGGGGTTCCGCAACGCCCGGATCAGCGACCTGGCCTGGACGCATTGCCACCGCAAGGACGTCACGGAATATATCGGCCAAGCCAATCTGCGCGTGCTGGCCGCATATCGGCCGTTCGACCTGCAAGGCGCGACGCGCGCGTGCTTCCAGATGCTCGCTCGTCCCCACGTGCACTCGGTGCTGGGCGCCGACGTGGTGATGATCCCCGGGGGCGGCGCGGGCGCTTTCAAGCGGTGGAGTCTTGCAAACTACGTGAGGCTGGCCGACAGGCTCAAGCCGCTGCTGGGCGCCGGCGCCCGCTTTCTGTTCGTGCTTGGGCAGCAGGAAAGCGCCGAGCGGGAAGCCCTGCAGGCGATGCAACGGCCCGACTTTTCCATTGCCTATTGCCGGCCCATTTCGGAATTGAGCGCCATCATGTTGCGCGCGCGCCTGGTGGTGGCCAATGACTGCGGTCCCTCGCATATCGCGCAGGGCGCTTGTGTGCCCTATGTCGGCATCTTCAACGAGGCGAATCCCGAGTGGTTCTGGCAACGGCCCGGGTCGGCGTTCGTCGTCCCACGGCACCCCCAGAGCGGCATCAACTCGATCACGCCCGGTGAGGTGCTTCCCGCCTGCCTGGATGTACTGGATCATCATGCGCATTCTGCATACGCTCGCTGAGCGCAGCCTCGGCGGCCTGGAGTTCCGCACGCTGGAGCAGGCTAGCTGGCTGCACGACCGTGGCTACGAAGTCGCGATCGCCTCGCCCTCGAACAGTGCCGTCAGCCACGCCGCGCGCGAGCGCAAGCTGACGACCATAGACATCGATTTCAATCCCGCGTACTCGATTCGGACCGTCTTGGCGCTTCGCCGGGCCGTCCGATTCCTTCGCATTGAGGTCATCGACAGTCACAGCCGTGCCGACGCGAAGACCGCCGCGCTCTGCCGTGACCTGTGCGCCGTCGTCCGGACGCGTCACTTCGCCAAACCCATGCGTTCCTCCCTGCGTCGCCGGCTGGAATGGGCGATCGGGTGCGATCACGTCATCGCAACCAGCGAAGTCGGCAAACAGGAGCTGCTGGCGGCCCGGTTGGCCGCTGAAGACAGGATCAGCGTTGTCGGGGAGTGGGCCGGGGACCCGTTCTTTTCGCCCAATGACGCGCTCGATGCGAGCCTGCACATCCGTCGCGCCCTCGGGGTGCCCACGCCCAGAGCCGCATACGTCGTCGCCACCATCGGGATGCTGCGGCCAGAAAAAGGGCAGGCTGATCTGCTTCACGTCGTGCAACGCCTGCGCATCCGAGGGGTGCCGGCGGTGGCGCTCGTCGTGGGCATGGCGACCGCTCGCACTCAACCCTATGCCTATGCGCTTTACCGTCTGGCGATCGATCTTGGCATTTCGGACTATGTGGTGTTTGCCGGTCACCGCACCGATGTGCCTGACATGATCCGCGCGGCGGATGTCGTGCTGGTTCCATCCGCAACGGAAGCCTGGTCGCGTATCGTGCCCGAGTCGTTTGCCGCAGCCCGGCCTGTCGTTGCCAGCGATGTGGGCGGCTTGCCGGAGATCGTCGTGCCCGGCCAGACAGGCTGGCTGGCTGCGCCCGGCGATATAGCGGGCTATGCCGACTGCATCATGCAGATTCGAAACCGGCCCTGGCGTACCCACGCCATCGTTGCCAATGCGCGGGCGTTCGCGGATACGCACCTGCGCCTGGGCGAACAGATGCTACGCACGCTCGCGGCGTATCGACGCGCCATGGGCGTCAGCTTGCCCTCTGACGGCCACAAGTGCGAGGAGGCGTCTGCATGAATGTGGTCGACGCAATCTGCAAGGTGGCGGAAGGTAGGCCGGTGGGGTGCGCGCGGCCGGCCGATGGCCCGATCCCGGCGCGCGGTGCAACGCCGCAGCCTTTGGAACCCATGGCCGGCGAGCATCTGCTGGCGGGCCATGGCGGGCACGGACGCACGGGCATCCTTCTGATTCATCGGGTGGGCGGCCTGCCAAGCGAGCTGCACGAGCTGGCGCGCGGCCTGAATCGGTACGGCTACGCGGTGCTCGTGGTCAAGCTGGCGGGGCACTGCGGCTCTGTGCAGGATCTGGCCGGCGCAGGGTGGCTGGATTGGTTGGCCAGCGTGCGGCGTGGCGCGGATGTGCTGGCTTGCCAGGTTGATCGCGTGATCGTCGGCGGTGTTTCCACGGGGGCCGTGCTGGCGCTCGCCTTTGCGCAGGAACGTCCGTTCCACGTGGCCGGTGTCCTGGCGCTGTCGCCCGTGTTTCGTCATGACGGCCGGACGGTTCCGCAACGCGTGAGGGTGGCCTTACGGCTGCTGGCCGCAAGGACACTGGGCATAGGCCGGCATCGGGCGCTTCAGCGCCGGGAGCGCGCGGCGGGCTTGCCGCGCCTCCCCTGGGGGTCACTTGCCGAGATGCGCAAACTGGCGGCCTCGGTATCGCGCCGCCTGGACATGCTGCGCGCTCCCTGCCTTGTCATTCATGCGCGGCAGGATGACGTGGCGCCCGTATCGAACGCGTTCAAGATCGTGAAGAGGGCGTGCAACACGAATGTGCAGCTGCAGTTGCTCACAGATCGCCGTCACGTGGTCACGATGGGCCGCGGGTGCGGCGATGTGGTCTCGCGGGTGGCGGCGTTTGTCAGCAACACGTCCCTTAACCCTTCGCCGCCGGCAAAGCCTTCAGCAACGCTTCGTTGAACCGCTTCGGATCCTGTACCTGCGGGGAATGGCCAAGCTCCGGCCACGTGACGAGCTTTGCATTCGGGATGGCCTTGGCCGCCTTCGGGC
The DNA here is from genome assembly GCF_902859585.1 of Achromobacter animicus. Taxonomy (GTDB): domain Bacteria; phylum Pseudomonadota; class Gammaproteobacteria; order Burkholderiales; family Burkholderiaceae_B; genus Achromobacter; species Achromobacter animicus. Next base: position 164,313 of record NZ_CADIJM010000001.1, read on the forward strand.
CCAGCTCAGGATAGTTGCCGAGCTGTTTTGCCACCTCGGGCGCCGCGGCGTCCTTGCCGGGGGCAGTGTTGTCCTTTTCCCCGATGAGCAGCGTGGTGGGCACGGCGATCTGACCGAACTCGTGCACGACGGGCTGCGTGTAGAGCATGTCGTAGGTCAGCGCCTGGTTCCACGCAACACGTTCGCGGCCTTCGCCTTGCAGCATGCCGGCGGCCATGAGGACCCACTTGTCGTAGTCGTCGCGCCATTGGCCGGCGTAGTAGGTGCCCAGCTGGTACTTCTTCATGCCCTCGAAGTTGGCCTTGAGCTCGCGCTGATACCAGTCGTCGATGCTGCGGTAGGGCACGCCTTTCTGTTTCCAGTCTTCGAGGCCGATGGGATTGACGAGCACCAGGGCGTCGGTTTGCGGGCCGTACATCAACGCGTAGCGCGCGGCGAGCATGCCGCCCATGGAGTGGCCGACGATGCTGGCGCGGTCTATTTTCAAATGATCGAGCAGGGCGTGGGTGTTGGCGGCCAGTTGATGAAACGAAAACTGGTAGGCCTGCGGCTTGTCGGATTTGCAGAACCCGATCTGGTCGGGAACGACGACGCGGTATCCGGCTTGGCTCAGGGCGGCGATGCTGGCGTCCCAGGTGGCGCCGCAGAAATTCTTGCCGTGCATGAGCACGACGGTCTTGCCGTTGGGCTTGGCGGCGGCCACGTCCATGTAGGCCATCGACAGCTTCTGGCCTTGCGTGTCCAGCGCCAGCCGCTTGACCTCGTGCGGATACTCAAAGCGCTCCAGGTTGGGGCCGTAGTCCGGCACCTTGGGGGCGTCGGCCGCGATGGCGGTGCCGGCAAGCGCCACGCCCGCGCAGAGTGCGCTCAGCCGGAGATGTTGGGATCGTGTCATTCATGTGACTCCTGTTATGACGCCGGCCCGCTGCCGGCGCTGTACAACAGGGACAGCAAAAATGGGGCCTGGGTTCCGCAGGGGGTGAACTCGAAGGCCATCGTCATTCTCCCTGCGTCGCGGAGGTGGCGGACAGTGCCGGCAGCAGGCCGCCGGTTCCTGGCGGGTAATGCGACGCTGCATATTGTCTGGCCTTGGCCTGGAAGTAGGCTTCGACCCACTTGAAACGCTCGCCGTCCTTGGCAAGCCCGACGGTGTTTGCAATGGCGGCGAGGCTGATGGTGTGTCCGCCCGCGCCCCAATTGCCTTCCGACACTTCCTCGATGATGACCAATGCGCCGCTGCCGTCTTCGTGCGTGGCGCCCAGGCTTTCCATCATGGCTGCGTGTACCGACGCGTGGACCTCGGACTTGTGCTGCTGGCTCATGTAGCCTTCAGGAATGCTGACGCGGGCGAGCAGGCGGCCGTGGGTGCGGATGGGCGTGTCGTCGATCTTACCGCCAACCCACCAGTCTTCGGCGGGCACTTCGGTGAACAGCACCGACGCGAAGGCCAAGCCGCCCGGGGTGCGGGCGCCGCCTTCCATCGTCAACAGCACCTCCGTCAGCCGCTTGCCCATTTCGTTCTTGCTGGCGGGGTCGAGCATCCCCTTTGCGTAATACAGCTGAATCACTGGCATGACATTCTCCTCGCATCCCCCAGACGGGGGGCAAGCGGCGTGTGAATCCAAGCGCCGCTTGCAACGCAGGTTGATCTGGACGGCGTTACTGGATGGTTTCAATAATGAGGAGATCGGCGCCTTCACCGTCCGTCTGAATCGTGATGGGGCGATCGCCCCAAACGCCTCGGCTATCGCGGCGCGCCAGCGTGATGTCATCGACGCTGGCCTCTCCGTCCAGCATGAACACATACACGCCATGACGATTTGATTTGGGCGTGTATTGCAGGTGCATTGCCTGGTCGGCCACCAACCTTGAAACCGATACGTCCTGGCTGATTCGCAAGGCGCCGTCGGCGTTGCCCACCAGTTGCGTAAGCTGATTGCGGCGCGTGCTCGCATCGAAGTGGCTGCGCGTATAGGAAGGCGGCGTCAGCAGGCGGTCGGGCAAGAGCCACAGATACAGCACTTGCATATCGGTGCTGGCCAGATTCAATTCGGAATGCTTGCCGCCGGAGCCGGCAGAGAAGGCGTAGAAGTCGTTCGGTCCAAGTTGATCGATGTTGCCTACCGTGTTCACGTGCGTCAGCGTGCCCGCCAGAACGAACGCGCAAATGATGAAGTCATGGTGGCGGTGCATGTTGTAGCCGCTACCGGTGCCACTGAATACTTCCTCGCCAAAAACGCGGATCCGGCCGAATCCCGGAATGCCGCTTTGGTAAGCGCCAAAGTTGAAGCTGGAATGGCGGGTCACCATGCCTTCGGGGTGGCCCGCGATATAGCTGGACGCTTCGCCCGTCGACAGAAATTTTTCAAAGCCGCGGTCGTGCGCGCGCAGCACAAAGTCTTTGTTCATGATGAGTTCTCGGCAGGCGTTCAGACGAGGGCGTGCGCGGCGGCTTCGGCGCTGGCGTACGGAAGTTCGACCATTTCGAACCGGCTCTTTGGGGTGCCGCAGTCGGGGCAGACCCAATCGTGGGGAATGTCGGCCCATCGGGTTCCTGGCGCAATGCCGTGTTCGGGCAGTCCCAGGGCTTCGTCGTACAGAAAGCCACAGCCAAGGCAGACGTGGCGCTTCAAAGGTTCATCCATAGATGTCTCCATTGGGCCAATTCGCCTCGGCCCGGGGCGGGCGCATCAGGTAGCGCGTGACGCATTTATATAGCGCGTCACGCGCTACTGCAAGGGATTTGATATAGTGACGGTTCGATTTTTTCCAGGGGATCTCGATGGAAAGCGTCACCAATTTGCGGGAAATGGTGCTGGCGCAACTGCGCTCCCGCATCGTGTCGGGCGAAGCGGCACCGGGCACCATTTATTCCGTGCCGGCAGTGGCGACCGAGATGGGCATGTCCACGACGCCGGTGCGCGAGGCATTGCTGGAGCTGAGCCGCACGGGCCTGGTTGCGCCGCTGCGCAATCGGGGGTTCCGTGTGGAAGCGGCCACGCCGAAGGATCTGGAGAACCAGTTTGACGTGCGCATCATGCTGGAGGCGGGGGCGCTGGTCGCAGTTGCGCGGGCGGGTCTCACCGACGCGGCGCCGCTGATTGAGCTGGCCGACGCGGTTGCCGCCGCCGTCAAGGCAGGCAATGTCGCCGATTACATCGAAACGGACCGCCGGTTCCATGAAGCGTTGGTGTCGCGCGCGAACAATCCGCTGCTGACACGAATGATCATGGACCTGAGAGCCGACATGCGCCTGTATGGAATCAATTCGCCGGAGGGTCTGGAGCGGCAGCGCGCGTCCGTGTCGGAGCACTACGAAATGATCGAGTTGGCGCAAACGCGGCAGACCGAGGCAATTGCCGCGTTGATCACCCGGCATATCGAATCCTGGAAGCCGCTGCTGACGGCCGCGCTGCAGGACGTGTCGGCGGGGAGTGCGAGGGCCCGAGCCTGATCAGCGCCCGGCGCCCCGTGCACGGCGGTTGGCGGAATGCCTTCCCGCCGCCGCCTCACGTCGCATAGAGATTCGTCAACGATGCCTTGACGAAACCCCCATCCACCACGAGATCCTGGCCATTCACATACGACGACGCATCGCTGGCAAGAAATGCGACCGCGCCGCCAATGTCCGCCGGCCGCCCGATCCGCCGAGCAGGAATGCTTGCAATGCGCTTGTGCAGCACACCTTCATTTCGATAGTGCGGTTCGGACAGTGGCGTGCGTATCATGCCGGGGCTGATGGAATTCGCGCGTATGCCCAGCGGTCCCCACTCAACGGCCATCTGGCGCGTCAGTGCCTGCAGCGCCGCCTTGGTCGTGCCGTAAGCGCCGAGCCGGGTTGGCGTCTGGGCGGAGATCGATGACACATTGATGATGCTGCCGCCCTGTTGATCCCGCATCAACGGAAACACGGCCTGCGCGCACAGCAACGCGCCGCGCAGATTGATGCGGAAGATGCGGTCCCAAAGTTCAAGCGGCAGCGCCTCCAGTCCCACCGGCGCCGCGCTGACGGCGGCGTTGTTGACCAGTATGTCGCACCGCCCAAATCGGGTTCGCACCTGGTTGGCCATTTCTTCAACCGAGGCGGAATCGGAGACATCACAACGCACGTTCAGGCGGCCATCGGCATCCGAGCCGGCAGGGCATGCGTTGACATCCACCTGGACGACGGCGGCGCCCATCGCATGCAGGTGCTCGCAAATGGCAAGACCGATTCCGCCGGTCGCGCCGGTTACCACCGCCACGCGGTCCTGCAAGGCATCGGAGGAAAAAGGAAGTTTGAAAGGCGTGTCCATGCGCGCTTCCTATTTGTTCTTCAGGTCGGCCACTTTCGCCAACCCTTGCCAGATGACGGCGTCGCGTTTGATGGATGCTGCGAATTCCTTTGCAGACATGTCCGCCGGCACGATCATGTTCTGGCCTTCGATTTTTTCCCGCACGTCCGGCGTGTGCTGCGCGCGATAGATCTCGGCGTTGAGCTTGTCGATGATCTCGGCCGGCGTGCCGGCGGGGGCGAAGACGCCGTACCAGCCGTCCGCCTCAAATCTGTAGCCTTGTTCCCCCAGCGTCGGGACGTCCATCGACGCGGGCCAGCGCCTTGATCCGGTCTGGCCCAGGGCGACCAGCTTGCCGCTGCGCATGTGGGGAATGGGCGAGGCGATGTCCATGAAGCCGACGCTGATGTTGTTGGCGATCAGGTCGGTGCTCTCGGTTACCAACTGCTTGTAGGGCACGTGCGGCATGTCCAGGCCGTAGTGCGCCTTGATGCCTTCCATGGCCAGGTTGCCGGACGAGCCGGTGCCCCACGAACCATAGGCGAGTTTGCCAGGATTGGCCTTGGCGTACGCGACCATGTCGGCCAGGTTCTTGAAGCCGGTGGTCGGATTGGCGACCAGCAGGATTCCGGCGGCCCCGACCTGGGCGATAGGGAGCAGGTCTTTTTCCGGATCGTACGGCAGCGAGGGAAGCACGACTGGATTGAGCAGGATGGCGGAGGAGGGGGCGAACAGCAGGGTGTAGCCGTCTGGCGCCGCCTTTGCCACCGTGTCGCACGCAATCATGCCGTTGGCGCCGGGCTTGGCTTCCACGACCACCGGCTGGTTCAGCGCCTTGGCAAGCGGCGCGGCGATCAGGCGCGCGAAGATGTCGCCGCCCGCGCCGGACGAGCCGGCGACGACAAGGCGGACGGGGCGCTCCGGCCACCCGCCTTGGGCGGCAAAAGCGTTCACACCCAGGCCCATCAGCATGCCGCCGAGCAGGATGGCGCGTCGTGTGGGTAAAGGATGGGTCATTGCAGCGTCTCCATAATTTTTGATTTATTGGAGCTTTCAAATTCTAGGTAGCCGTACCGGATTGGCTATAGCCGAAACCGCAGTTCAGAACTGCGCGAAACGAAGAAGTCGCGGCCACCGTTGTCGGCAACGGCGATGACGCAGTGCTGCGTTTTCTGCAGGAGAGTTCTTCGGGATGGTGGCTGAATCAACGGATGGGTGCTCTATACACTTTTTGTGGGTCAACATATGAAGAGCCAGCCATGCCTTTCACGCTTCGCCGCCGGTCGCCGCTTCGCTTGCCGTTTCTTCAGACGATTCGTCTGTCGATTCGCCCGCCATTTCGATTGCTGTTGGGTAGCGCGGTGCTGACGACACTATGTTCGTTTTCCGCCACGGCGCAAACAGACTATCCGACGAAACCGGTGCGGCTCGTGGTGCCGTATCCGCCGGGCGCGGCGACCGACGCGATCTCGCGCGCGTTTGCCCAGCAGTTGGGAACGATCATGGGGCAGCCCGTGGTCGTCGAAAACCGGCCTGGCGCGGGTTCGGCGATCGGCATCACGGCGGTGAAAGGCCGGCCGGCCGACGGGTACACGCTGTTGGTCCATGCCGAAGGGTTCTACAGCGCGAAATTGACGACACCGGGCGCGGGCTACGCGTTTTCGGATTTCGAGATTCTTGCGCCGTTAGGTCAGAGCAGTTACGCCTTCATCGTGCCAGCCGACAGGGGCTGGAATCGCCTCGAGGACCTGAAGGGGGCAAAGCGCGAATTGGATATCGGCATCGCCGACCTGGGCGTGGGCACTTATTCCACGCTGGCCGCGCGACTGGCATCAGGCCTTCAGACGCAGTACCGTCCCATTCCCTTCAAAGGCGGCGCGGAAGGCCTGACGGCGATCCTGGGCGGGCAGATCGACGGCTACTTCACCACGATTGGCACGACGCAGAACGTCAAGGACAATCCTCACGTCAAGGTGTTGGCGTATACCGGGCGGCCAGGAAGCACCTCGCATCTGCCCGGCGTGAAGACGTTCGCAGAACTCGGCGTGCCGGACATGGTATTTCACAGCAGCTACAGCGTGGCCGTGCGGACGGGCATCCCTGAACCGGTGAGAGACAGGCTGGCAGGATTCGTCAGGCAGGCGGTCGCGTCTGAAGAAATGAATAAGGCGCGCCGCGATCTGTTCCTGGACGAATACAGCGGGAGTCTGGACGAGTACAAGCAAGAGCTTCTGGGCCTGGCTGCGGAATTCGAAGCCAGCGCGCGGGCCCGCAAGGCGGAATGATTTCAGGAGGCCACGGCTTCCGGTTGCTGGCGCAAGCGCAGTACTGGCGATGTGAACAGCACGGCGAACTGGATGAAAAACCCCAGGGTCGACACCCAAAGACACGCCTCCACCCCAAAACGCGCCGCCAGCGTCGCGCCGATCAACGCGCCGATGGGGCGCGCGCCGAAGTTGGCGGTCACGATGACGGATGACACGCGGCCCAGCAGGGCGTTGGGCGTCACCGATTGACGCAGCGTGGTGGTGGTGATGGTCCACAGGATCGGCCCGGCGCCGAATAGAAAGAACCCCACCGCCGCCCATGCCCCTGACGGATACACCAGCGTCGACAAGAGGATGAAGCTGGCCAGCAAGGCGGACAGCGGGCCCGCGCCAATCATCGCGCCGAACGGCAGGCGGCGGGCGAGCCACGGGGCGGCCAGTGCGCCGGCCAGCATGCCTGCGCCATAAACCCCCAGCGTAATCCCCACGCCCGCAGCGGACAGGCCGAGGCGGTCGACGGCGTAGGCGACGTAGATCGCCAGCAGGACAAACCAGGCGGTATTGAAAAAGAGGGCGGTCAGGAGAACCGGACGCAACAGGGGATGGGTGGCGACGAAGGCGGCGCCTTCGCGCAATTCGGTGAGCGGATGACGGCGTTGTGCCGTCTTCGGCGCGTCCTGCGGCAGGCCTGCCAGAAAGACGGCGGCCAGCAGCGACAGTGTGGTCGCGAGCACATAGGCGGTGGAGGCGCCCATCCACCCCACGAGCGCGCCGCCCGCCGCGGGGCCGGCCGAAAACGCGGCGCTGCGCGCCAGTTCCAGCCAGCGGTTGGCATTGGAGAGTTCACCAGGCGGAACCAGCTTGGGCACCAACGCAGGCGCCGCCACGTTGTAGGCGACGGTGCCCACTGCCCCGGCGAAGCCCAGCGCGGCGAGCCATTGCAGGCTGAGGCCGCCCGACCACAACAGCGCCAGCAGCACGATCAGGCTTGCCGCGCGCACGGCCTCGGCGGCGGTCATCAGCGAGCGGCGCGACATCCGGTCGGCCAGCACGCCGGCGGGCAGGGACAGCAATAGGAACGGCAGCGTCTGCGCGGTTTGCAGGTAGCCGGTCTGCGCGGCGGTGGCGCCCAAGGCCAGCACGGCATACAGCGGCGCGGCGGCGAGCGCGATCTGCTCGGAGAACTGTGCGGCCAGGTTCGACGCCGCGAGGCGGCGGAAAGCGGAGGGCAGGGCGGGCATGAACGGGGCGGCGGGCGCCGCAGAAACGGCAAGGGCACGATGATGATCGTACCCGTGCGGCCCTGCACTCCGGTCCTTGCTGGGACGCGTCCCGATCAGGGAATCGGGGGGTAGTCGCCGAAGCCGTCAGGCCAGGTGGTCAGCACGTCGTAGCCGGTCTCGGTGACGACGACCATATGCTCCCATTGCGCGGACAGTGAGCGGTCCTTGGTGACAACCGTCCAGCCGTCGGGGAGTTGCTTGGTCTGCGGCTTGCCGGCGTTGATCATGGGCTCGATCGTGAACATCATGCCGGGCTGCAGCACCAGGCCTTCGCCGGGGCGGCCGTAGTGCAGCACCTGCGGGTCGTCGTGATAGATCTGGCCGATGCCGTGGCCGCAGTATTCGCGCACGATGCTGAAGTGCTCGCGATGGGCGACGGTCTGGATGGCGTGGCCGATGTCGCCCAGCGTGGCGCCGGGCTTGACGGCCATGATGCCGGCGCGCATGGCTTCGTACGTGGTGTTGACCAGGCGGCGCGCAAGCGGACTGGGCTGGCCGACGTAGTACATGCGGCTGGTGTCGCCGAACCAGCCGTCCTTGATGACGGCCACGTCGATGTTCAGGATGTCGCCGTTCTTGAGCACCTTGGCCGACGGGATGCCGTGGCAGATGACGTGGTTGACCGACGCGCAGATGGTCTTGGGAAAGCCGTGGTAGCCGACGTTGGCGGGCGTGGCTTTCAGCACGTTGACGATGTAGTCGTGACAGACGCGGTCGAGCTCATCGGTGGTGACGCCGGGACGGACGTGTTCGCCGATCATGTGCAGCACTTCGGCCGCCATGGCGCCCGCCTTGCGAGCCATTTCGATGTCGGCGGCCGATTTGATGGAAACCTTCTTGGCCATTTATGCGGCCTCCTGCTGTAAGGGTTGCGGCAACCCTTGCGAGAGGGAGGCGATGGTGAAGCCTTCTGCCTGGTCGATGCGGATCAGCAGTTGGCAGATGTCGGCGTGGCGCAGTTCGGGATAGAGCTCGGACAGCATGCCGATGCGCATCCAGTGTTCGGCCTGGGAATTGATCGAGCGGCTGAGGGCGCCGCTGGCGACGCGCAGGTTCTCATGCATCTGCTCGGAAATCTTGACGATACCCATAGTGGATGTTCCGTATATGTTTTGTATATGGAACGTATCGTACTGCGGCAAGAGGCCGCGTGCAAATCGGCCCTCAGGCTTCCTTGCTTTCCTTGCTTTCCTTGCGCGGCTTGGCTCGCGTGGACTTTTTGGCAGCGCCCGCGCGCGGCGCATCCTTCGGTGCGGGGGCGGCCGCGGCGGTCATCTGTTCCATCCACATCAGCGCGTCGGTGTACGACAGGAACTGCTGGAGGTAACCGGGCGACATTTCGCGCATCAGGGTCAGGGCGCGGTGCACGAGCTGGTTCGAGTTGAGCGGGCCGGCGTTCTTGTGGACCCGTTCCTGCGATTGGCGGACCTGGCGGTCGGCGCTGAAGCGGGACCAGAGCGCGCGGAATTCATCGAGCAGCGGCAGCTCGGGGTAGGCGGCGCGCAGGCCTAGCGGGTCGCGGGAATCGTCGGAGCCAAGATAGGCGATCAACTCGGCCAGCGGTCCACCCCACACGGCGTCTTGCGAGGCCTCTGCATCAGCCTCAGCGCCTGCATCCGCAGCCGCATCCTCCGCGCCGATCAACTCCCCCTCATACGCCGCGATCAGACCCGCAAGCCGCTCGTCCAGCCGCTGACGCACCGCGCCGTCGTACGCGGCCGCGCGGCGGTCCAGCGCGTCGATCAGGTGAAAGCGCAGCGGGTTGAGGCGATCCGCGCCGCTGGCGCGCCAGGCGTCCAGCACCGCACGTGCATTCAGGCTCTCAGCGCGGCTGCCGTCACTGTTCACCGGGCTTACCCGCTTCGTTGGACGGCTTGGGGATGGGCGTGATTTCCACGCGGCGGTTCTTGGCGCGGCCTTCCTCGTCGGCGTTCGACGCCACGGGTTGCTCGGCGCCAAACGCCGCGGCAAACACGGTTGACGACGGCACGCCTTCGTCGATCAGGGCGCGCGTCACCGTGAGCGCGCGCTGGGCGGAAAGGTCCCAGTTGTCCGCGAAGCGGCGGTTGCCTTCGCGCACCTGCTGGTCGTCGGTAAACCCGCTGACCATCAGGATTTCGTTGTGGGTCTTCAGGTAGGCGGACAGCGGCTCGATCAGGCTTTTCAGGATCTCGCGGCCCTCGGGCTGGAGCTGGTCGGAGTTCAGCGCGAACAGCACGCTGCCGCTGATGCCGATGCGGCCGTTGATGAGCGTCACGCGGCCGGCGGCCAGGGGGCCCGCCAGCGCCTGCTCCAGGGTTTCGCGGCGATGGGTTTCTTCCTGGCGCTGCTTGACCTCTTCTTCCAGCTGCGTCGACAGCTGCAACTGCACCGCGACGACGCTGACCAGGATGAGGACGAAGGCGCCCAGCAGCACGGACATCAGGTCGCCGAAGACGGCCCAGGCGGGCGCCGTTGCCTCCACGCCGCCGTCGATATCCTCGCTCATGCCGTTTCCGCTCCGGCGGTGGCGCGCTGGGCGGCCAACTGCTGCAGGTTCTCGATGATCTGCTTCTGCGACATCAGGCTCAGGTCGACGACCTCACGGGCCTGCGCCACGTAGTAGGAAAGCTGCTCGTCGCCGCGCGCGATGGACTTGTCCAGTGCGGCTTCGATGCGTTGCAGATGCGCCGTAAGCTTGTCGTTCGATTCGCCGAAGGCCTGCACGGCCGCGCCAAAGGATTCGCCCAGGCTGGCGACTTCGACGGCGCTGCTGGTGACCAGCGACGCCACGTCGGACAGCTTGCCGGTTTCGGATTCGACCTGCGCGGTGAACTGCGCGCCCACGCGTTCCAGCATGTCGGCCGACGAGGCGACCAGCCTGTCCACGGCGGTGCGCTGCTCGGCGGCGGTGTGGTTGACGGCGTCCAGCAGCGTGCTCAGCGTTTCGAGCAGGCGGTTGCGCTCCTGCAGCATGTCGTTGTCGCGCACCATGCTGTCAGACAGCTTCTGGCGCAGCTCGCCGATGACCTCGGCGGCGGCGCGGGGCGCTTCAGAAGCCGCTTGAACCAGACGGCCGATCTCGGCGATGGTTTCACTGGCGTGGGCCTGCGTCTGGGCAGTGATGTCCTGCGCGGTCAAGCTCAGCGTGTCGCAGATTTCCTGCTGCAAACCGGCGGCCTGTGCGCCGGCCTGCTGCCATTCGGTGCGCAGGGCGTCGGCCATGGCCGCCAGCTTGCCGGTCCAGGCGGTAAGGCGCTCCTCGTCGTTGGCAGCCAGCGCCGTTTGCAGGGCAGTGTGCGATTGTTCCAGCGTCTGAAGCAGCTCGGCGGCTTGCGTGCCGAAGGCGGCGGACGCGGTTTCCAGCGCCTGGCGATTGTCGCGGGCGAGTTGTTGGCCGGTTTCTTCCTGGCGGGCCTGCGCATCGGTCCAGGCCTGCGTGACGCCGCCGGCTGCCGTTTCCAGGCGCGTCGACACGCTTTCCAGTAGGGCGGCCTGCTGCTGCGTCTGGGCAGTGATGTCGCGGGCGGTCTGAGCGAGCGCGTCGCTGATTTCGAGCTGGCGCAGGGCGGCTTGGGTGCCGGCCTGTTCCCATTCCTCGCCCAGCTTGGCGGCCATTGCCGTCAGCGAACCGGTCCAGGCGGCCAGACGCTCCTCGTCGCGCGAGGCCAGCGCGGTTTGCAGGTCGGCGTGCGATTGATCCAGCGTGCGCAGCAACGCGTCGGCATGCTGGCCAAAGGTGGCCGCGGCGGTTTCCAGCGCGCGCTGGTTGTCGGCGGCCAGTTGCTTGCCCAGGTCTTCCTGCCGCGTTTGCGCGTCGCGCCAGGCTTGCGTGACGCTGCCTGCCGCGGTTTCCAGGCGAGAGGACACGTCCTGCAGCAAGCGGGCCTGCGCCTCGGTCTGGCCGGTGATGCCGCGCGCGGTCTCGGCCAGTGCGTCGTTGATTTCCTGCTGACGGGCCACGGTGTTCGCGCCGGCCTGTTCCCATTGCTGGCCCAGCTTGGCGGTCATGGCGCCCAGCGTATTGCTCCAGACGGCAAGGCGGTCTTCGTCGCGGGCGGCCAAGGCGGCCTGAAGTTCGGTGTGCGATTGGTCCAGCGTGCGCAGCAGCGAGGCGGCGTGCTGTTCGAAGGCCGCCGTGGCGGCTTCGAGCGCCGCCTGGTTGCCCGCGGCCAGCTTGCCGCTGGATTCTTCCTGGCGGGCGAGGGCGCGGGTCCATTGGTCCGACACGCCGATGGCGGCGGCTTCCATGCGGGCCGACACGCCTTCCATCAGCGCAGCTTGCGCCGCGGCCTGCTCGGCCACGTCGCGCACGGTCTGCGCCAAGGTGTCGTTGATTTCCTGCTGGCGGGCGGCGGCTTGCGCGCCGGACTGCTCCCATTCCTGGCGCAGCGTGGCGCCCATCGCGCCCAGCGTTTCGGTCCAGGCGGCCAGGCGCTGCTGATCGCGCGAGGCCAGATCCGTTTGCAGCGCGGCGTGCGAGGCGTTCAGGGTGCGCAGCAGCGATGCGGAATGTTGTTCGAAGCTGGCTGCCGCGGCGGTGAGCGCCTGCAGGTTGTCGCCCGCCAGCTTCTCGCCGGCTTGCTGCTGGCGCGACAGCGCGTCGGTCCAGGCTTGCGACATGTTGCCGGACGACGCTTCCAGGCGCGCCGACACGCTGTCCAGCAGGTTGGCCGAGCGTTGCTCGAAGGTCTGGGCGAAGCGGTCGAGCGAGGCGCGCAGGTCTTCGGCCATGGCCTCGCTGGCGCGCTGCTGGCCGGCCACTGCCCGGCTCCAGATGCCGGCAACGTCGGTCGTCGCGGCTTGCAGCCCGGCGGTCAGGCCTTCCAGTTGCTGGCGCACGGCCTGCGAGACCGTGTCCTGCAGCGTGGCGGTTTCGCGCGACAGGCTGTTCATGGTGGCTTGCACGACGGGCTGCAGCGCTTCGCCGGCGGAGCGCGCGCTTTGCGCCACGCTGTCCTTCATGGACTGTTCCATCACGGATGCGAGGCGGGCGTAGGCGGCTTCGGCCTTGCCCTGGAAGGCGGTCTGGCTGGCGATCTGGCGTTCGTTCAGCGCCTGATTCTGCTGTTCCATGCTCTTCATCATGGATTCCAGCTGGCCGACGATGGCGGGCATCGCGTCGGCCTGACGTTGCATCACTTCAGCCTGGCGCTGGAGCAGCTTGAAGGATTCTTCGCGCTGGTAGCTTTGCGAATACACGCGCAGCGTGGTCGCGGCCTGGGTGTCCAGGAGTTGCGCCGCGTGGACGCGGTCGCGGCGGCACAGCGCGGCCAGGAGGCCCAGCATGGCGGACGCGGCGACGCCAGCGATCGAGGTGCCGAACGCAAAGCCCAGGCCCTTGACGGGTGCGGCCAGCGACGCGCGGATCGCGGCCAGATCCGTGGAGCTTTCAAGCGCAAGGCCAGTGCCGCGCAGCGTGACGACCATGCCGAGGAAGGTGCCCAGCATGCCCAGCAGAACCAGCAGGCCGACGAGGTAGGGCGCCAGCGTCGGGCCGGGCAGGCCCACGCGCTCGCCTTCGATACGCAGGCGCGCCGCGTTGCGCAGGCCGGCCGGCACCTTGTCCAGCCAGGCGCCCAGGCTGCCGGGCGCTTCCTTGATGTCCGTCACGGCGCGTGACAGGGCAGTCGTTGCCTGCTGGTAGCGCAGCAGCTCGAGCGCGCCGGCCAGGTAACAGACGCCGATCAGCAGCGTCACGGCCAGCGCCAGCGGGTTCGTTCCCGCGTAACCGGCACCGATCCAGCCCACAACGGCCAGTCCGGCCAGGAAAACCACGATATTGATCAGAGTCTTGGACATAGTGTCCTAATTAGCTGGTGCGAAGGGCGGCAAGCAACCCTTCGACCGGTTGTAAACGAACATCCAATTCGGCCAGCAGCACGGCGCGCATGTCGGCGCGGAACGTGTCCAGCCAGGCGCCCGCGGTAATTGCCGGGACGGCCGCCGCCGCGTTGGCCGGCGCGGCGTCAAGGGCTGCGACCGCTGCATCGCCGTCGGCCCTTGCATTGCCGTCGGCCTCCGCAGCGGTATCAGCCGGCGCGTCGGCGTCAGCCACGTCCTGCGCCTCGGCAGCAGCCTGGGCTTCTGCGGCAGCCAGCGCCGCTTCCTCGGCCTTGCGCAGCCGGTCAAAGTGCGTCTGCAGCAGCTTCGGAATCGCGCCGAGCAGGGCCCGCTCCTTGGGCAGCAGCGCGCGGTCCATGATCGCGTCCACCACGGCCAGGCGCGTCCATTCACCATTGCGCGCCGCGACCATCCCGCGCAGACGGCTGCGCAGATTGCCGATGCTGGTCTCCATCGTGTGCTGCAACGAGAGATACCGCTGGCGAAAACTCGAATAATCGAACTCGTCCTCGGCCAGGACGGCAGCCAGTTTCTTGGCTGGCGCCGGTACCGGGGCAATCCGCTTGGCGGCCGTGGCCGCCGTGTCGCTGGCGATGGCGTCCGCCAGGGTGGTGCGCACGCGCACGCATTCGCGTTCTTCGGCGCTGCTGAACAGGCGGGCGCCGGGCGCAATGACCGGCGGGCTTGTATTCAAGGCCGCCGACAGGGCGATCGCGTCCGTCCAGCCAAGCCATTGGCTCAGATGGTCGGATAGCGACTGCCTGGACTGCTGGACATCCGCGTCCGTCAGGCGAGTCAGCAAGCGAATGAGCGTCGGGCCGCTTAAACCTGTGCGCTGGGGGGCTTGCAACATACCACCAGAGTCAAAAAGGGGGGAGTTTACACGCTGCGACGGGCCGAGAGGGCCTGTACAGGCGGTCCGGGTGGCCGTCCGGGTCACAAAACGGGGCCGCATCACGGACGCTGCGTCGAAGGCGCTGCAATACTGTGTCGCCGCCCAGCGAGCAGGAACCCTGGGCCCGCATGGCCGTCGAACGTTCCATGGATGCCCGCACCCCCTGGCGATTTGCCCGACGACTTCTCATCCTGGCCGCGTTGGCCGCCCTGGCGGTCTGGGCCTGGCCGCGTCTGCCGGAGGCGGCGCGCGCGCCCTGGCACATGGCGCGGCTGTCCTGGCAGGACGCGCCCGTGTCGCTGCCCGTGCCGGTGCAGGGCGTGGCGCCCCGGCGGCTGGCCGATACCTGGGGCGCAGCGCGGGCGGGCGGGCGCACGCACCAGGGCATCGATATTTTTGCCAAGCGCGGCACGCCGGTGGTGTCGGCGACCGAAGGCGTGGTCACGCGCATCGGCGAAAACACGCTGGGCGGGCAGGTCGTCTGGGTGATGGGACCGGGCCGGCAGATGCACTATTACGCGCACCTGGACGGCTACGCGGATATCCGCCGCGGCCAACTCGTTGCCCCGGGCGATGTGCTGGGCTTTGTGGGCAATACCGGCAACGCCAAAGGCACGCCGCCGCATCTGCATTACGGCATCTATGCAGGGGGCGGCGCGCTCAACCCGTATCCGCTGTTGACCGCGCCCAGCGCACCGCAAGGTTCGTCTCTGCCCGTGTCGTCCGCGCAATAGCCCTGCAAGCAGCCCGCTGCGCGGTGTAGATTGGTGCCCGGGCCAGAACAACGGGGCAGGCAGTGCCGCAATTTCCATGGACTTTCTGATTGAAACGGCGGCGCGCGCGTTGGCCGCAGGCGACCCGCTGGGCGCGTTGAATCAGGTGGCGCTGCGCAGCGACGCGCCAGCGCTGGCCTTGCGCGGCATTGCCTTCGCGCAACTGGGTGATCTGCCCCGCGCCAGGACGCTGCTGCGTAGCGCCGCCCGTGGGTTTGGTCCGCGGCAAGCGGTGGCGCGGGCCCGCTGCGTGGTTGCCGAGGCCGAGATCGCGCTGGCTTCGCGAGATCTGGGCCACCCGGACAAGGCGCTGGATACGGCGCGCGCCACGCTGAAGGCGCACGGCGACGTGGTCAACGCGGCGCATGCCGGTCATCTGACGGCGCGCCGCCAGTTGCTGCTGGGGCGGCTGGAAGACGCGGAGCACACCCTCGCGCAGGTGGATGCCGGCTCACTGCCTTGGGCGTCGCGGGCCATCCAGGACCTGATCGTCGCGGGCATCGCACTACGCCGCCAGCAGGCGGCCGCCGTTCGCGCAGCGCTGGCGCGCGCGGAACAGTGCGCGGAGCGGGCCGGAATTGCGGCGCTGATGGCGGAAGTGGCCCAAGCGGCGCGGACATTGGACGAGCCAGCCGCCCGGCGTATCGGACTCGACGGCGAGTGCACGTTGTCGCTGGACCAGGTCGAAGCCTTGCTGGCGTCCGGCACGCTGGTCGTGGATGCCTGCCGGTTCGCTGTGCGGGGTGGGCAAACGGCTGTCGCGCTGGCTGGCCGTCCCGTGCTGTTTGCGCTGGCGCGGGCGTTGGCGCAGGCCTGGCCAGAGGATGTGACGCGCGACGCGCTGATCGCCCAGGCGTTTCGCACGCGCTACTTTGACGAGACGCATCGTGCGCGCCTGCGCGTCGAGATGGGCCGCCTGCGCACCGCGATCCGCCCATTGGCCGGTGTCCACGCCACTCGGCACGGCTATGCGCTTGCGCCTGCGGGCGCTTGCGACGTTGCGGTGCTGGCGCCGGCCGGCGACGAAGCGGATCCGGAGCAGGGGGCGCTGTTGGCCTTTCTGGCTGATGGCGAAGGCTGGTCGAGTTCGGCGCTGGCGCTGGTGCTCGGATCGAGCCAGCGCACCGTGCAGCGCGCGCTTGAGGCCCTGGCCGAGGCCGGCAGGGTGCAGGCCTTCGGCCAGGGGCGCGCGCGGCGCTGGATGCTGCCGCCGGTGCCTGGATTCACGACAAGCTTGTTACTCCCGGCGATTCTGCCCGCCCAGTAGCATGGAAGCACCCCTCTAAAAGGAAGCCACCATGAAACGATCACAAGCCGAAATCCTCCATGAATATGGCCCGTTCCCGGGCGTCGAGGCCGTCCATGGGCTGACCTATGACGGCAAGCAGGTGTGGTTCGCCACGGGCGACAGCCTCGTTGCCCTGGACCCGGCCACCGGACAGACGTCGCGCTCGCTCGACATCACCGCGAATGCGGGCACCGCCTTTGACGGCACGCACCTCTATCAGATTGCCGATGGCCGGATCCAGAAGGTCGATCCGCAAAGCGGCAAGGTGCTGTCCACCATCCCGGCGCCCGGCGGCGAGGGCGTGTCTGGCCTGGCCTGGGCGGAAGGCAGCCTGTGGGTCGGCGCCTATCGCGACCGCAAGATCCACCAGGTCGATCCCGAGACCGGCAACGTGCTGCGCACCATCGACTCCAACCGCTACGTCACGGGCGTTACGTGGGTGGACGGCGAGCTGTGGCACGGCACGTGGGAAGCCGAAGAAAGCGAATTGCGGCGGCTTGAACCACGCACCGGCGAAGTGCTGGAGGCCGTCGAAATGCCCGCGGGCATTGGCGTATCGGGGCTGGAATCCGACGGTGGCGCCCGCTTCTATTGCGGCGGGGGCGAGAGCGGCAAGGTGCGCGCGGTGCAGCGGCCGGGCAAGACCCGGGATTGACGCAAAGCATGGGAAAAAACAACAGCAGATGGAGATGAGAAGGATTTGCATTTAAACTTCCTGCCGATTTGGCACCCTTTTGACCCACTCGGTAGGAAGCCCAATGCAAGCAGAAAGACGCGCCCGACGCGGCCACATCGTTCACCCACGTTTCATGCTGCGCCGCACGTCGGCGGCGGTTTTCCTGGCGTTGGCCTCGGGGGCCGTTGCCGCGCAGGACGCCAACGTGTCGACGCTGCCTTCGGTGCAAGTGGTGGGCGACAACGCCAATCCGAACACCACCGAGGGGACGGGGTCCTACACGCCGCGCGCCACGGCGGCCAGCACCGGGTTGTCGCTGTCGCTGCGCGAGACGCCGCAGTCGGTCACCGTGATGACGCGCCAGCGCATGGATGACGAAGACATGCGGTCGCTGGCGGACGTCATGGGCAGCACGCCGGGCATTTCGGTGCAGAACTTCGACAGCGAGCGCTACACGTTCAATTCGCGCGGCTTCAGCATCACCAACTACATGTACGACGGCGTGCCCACGGCATTCGACGTGGGCTACGCGGCGGGCGAGTCGTCCGTCGACCCCATCATCTATGACCGGGTGGAGGTCGTGCGCGGCGCAACCGGCCTGATGACGGGCGCGGGCAATCCGTCGGCCTCCATCAACCTGGTGCGCAAGCACGCCGACAGCCGTGAGTTCAAGGCCGACCTGAGCGCGGGCGTGGGCAACTGGGACACCTATCGCGTGACGGCCGACCTGTCCACGCCGCTCAATGCCGAAGGCACTGTGCGCGGCCGCATTGTGTCCGCCTACCAGGACAACCATTCGTTCCTGGACTACTACCAGAACAAGAAGAAGGTCTTTTACGGCGTCGTGGACGCCGACCTGACCTCGCGCACGACGCTCAGCGTGGGCTACAACTACCAGGACAACGAGCCGCAGGGCAGCAGTTGGGGCGGCTTTCCGCTCTGGTACGCCGACGGCGGCCGCACCGACTGGCGCCGGTCGCTGAATACCGGCGCGCGGTAGACCTCGTGGGGCAGCACGACGCAGGGCGCGTTTGCCAGCCTGGAGCATCGCTTCGACAACGATTGGCGCGTTCAGGCCGTGGGCTCGTATTCCAAGAACGAAATGGACGGCAAGCTGCTGTATCTGTACGGCTGGCCGGACCGCGAAACCGGCCTGGGCATGGGCGCGTCGCCCGCCTGGTATCTGGGCGACCGCAAACAGAATGCGCTGGACCTGAAGGCCAACGGTCCATTCACGCTGTTTGGCCGCCGTCACGAAGCCGTGATCGGCGCCAGCTTCAACCGGCAGAAGGGCGATTTCAACTACCGGTCCGCCATCGATGCGGCCGACGTCGGCAACTTCCTGAACTGGAACGGCTCGTATCCCGAACCGGACTGGAACGATTCCATCATCGCCAACCGCTACACCACCACCCAGACCGGCTGGTACGGCGCGTTGCGCCTGAACCTGGCCGATCCGCTCAAGCTCATCGTGGGCGGGCGCTACAGCACGTGGAAGACGAACGCGATTGGCTTTGGCGGAGAAGGCCGCACCGAGTTCGACAAGAACGCCTTCACGCCGTACGCCGGCCTGCTGTACGACATCAACGACACCTACACCGCATACGTCAGCTACACCGGCATCTTCAATCCGCAGACCTACCAGGACCGCAACGGCAACTGGTTGGATCCGCTGGAAGGCAAGTCGTACGAGGCCGGCATCAAGGGCGAATGGCTGGAGGGCCGTCTGAACGCCAGCGCCGCAATCTTCCAGATCGACCAGGACAACGTGGCGCAGGTCGACCCGGGCCAGATAGTGCCGGGCACGACCAACCAGGCCTACACGGCCGCGCAGGGTACGCGCAGCCGCGGCTTCGACCTGGAAATGTCGGGTGAAGTGACGCCGGGCTGGAATGTGGCGGCGGGATGGTCGCATTGGACGGCCAGCGACGGCGAGGGCAACGCGATCCAGACCGACCAGCCGCGCAGCCTGGTGCGCGTCTTCACGACGTATCAGTTGCCGGGCGACTGGAACCGCCTCACGATCGGCGGCGGCGTGAACTGGCAAAGCCATGTCTACACCATCGCCAGCGGCCCGAACGGCGACGAACGCGTCAGCCAGGGCAGCTACGCCATCACCAACCTGATGGCGCGCTACCGCTTCAACCGCAGCCTGTCGGCGCAGTTGAACGTGAACAACGTGTTCGACCGCAAGTACTACAGCCAGATCGGCTTCTACAGCCAGGGCGCGTGGGCCGCGGGACGCAGCGCGATGCTGACGATGCGCTACCAGTATTGATCGCGGGCGTTATGCGGGCCGCCTTGCACGGCCCGGCATTACTGGGGCCCGGCATTACCCGGCCCGGTCTCAAGCCGGCCCGACCGGTCCGGAGGCTGCCCGTGCGGCCTCCGCGATGCTGGCGATGAACGCCTTGGCGGCCTCGGGCATGATGCGTCCGGCCAGCGTCTGCACCTCGAAGTGACGTTCGTTCATTTCGCGGTCGCGTAGCGGCACGGCGACGATCTTTCCCCATTGCAGGCGGTTGCGGATGGCCAGTTCACCACAGAAGGCCACGCCGCCGCCCGCGCTGGCAAAGCCGACCAGCGCGTCGATGCTGCGGCTGGTGAACGCCGCCTCGCAATGCAGTTGCTGGCGGCTGCAACTGATGTCGATCAGCTGGCGCAACGTGGAATCGGGGCTGGGCAGGGCCAGGGGATAGGCGATCAGCTGCGCCAGCGCCATCTCGCGCCGGTCGGCCAGCGGATGGTCTGCCGCCAGGATCGCGCGCACCGGCGCCGGCACGCGCGCTTCCACGCGGATGTCGCGCTGCGACGTGAGGCTGAGGGTGATACCGATATCCGCCGAGCCGTCCCGGATGCGCTGGGGGATCTCCTGCTGCGAGCAGACGTCCAGCGAAAACCGGATGCCCGCGTAGTGCTGCCGGAAAGCCGCGATGGCCGCCGGCACGAACTCCGACGCATAGCCCTCGGTGCTGACGATGCGCACATGGCCCTGCCGCAGGCCGCGCAGCGCCAGGATGTCGCCCGCTACCCGTTCCACGTCCTGCTGCATGCGCTTGGCGTGCGCGGCCAGGAGTTCGCCGGCGGCGTTCGGGACCATGCCGCGCGCGCGGCGCTCGAACAGCAAGGTGCCGAGTTCCCGTTCGATGCGGGCGATCTGGCGGCTGACGGCCGAGGGGGCCACATCCAGGCGCCCCGCGGCTTCACTGACCGAGCCGGTGCGCACGACTTCCAGGAAATAGCGCAGGGAAATCTCCTGCAGGACGCGGGGGTTCATGGTCAACTCCAAGGTTTGCGGAAAACGCAAAGAAGAATTCTAACCATTGATATTGCTGCAAAGCGCTGGCCGCCTCTAGGATGTGGGCATTATTTGCGCTTCCCATTCGCTACCACAGCCATGTTTCAATCCGACGCTCCTTCCCAATCCCCCGTTCTGGATTCCCTGCGGCAGGCCAAGCCGGTGCTGTGGACAGGCCCGGACATGCCGGCGCCCGCAAGCGGACCGGGTGCGCATTTCCTGATGGATCAGGTGCTGTCGGCGCAGGAACGCTTTACGCGATTCGCGCCGCTGCTCGCCGAGCTGTTTCCGGAGTTGGCCGAGACGGGCGGCGTGATCGAGTCGCCGCTGCTCCCTGCCGCGGCCATGCAGGTAGCGATCGGCCTGCCGCCGGACGCCGGCCGGTTGTGGATCAAGGCGGACCACGCATTGCCGGTGGCCGGCTCCATCAAGGCGCGCGGCGGCATTCACGAAGTGCTGGAATTTGCCGAATCGCTGGCGCTGCGCGAAGGGTTGCTGCTGCCGGGCGATGATTACCGCAAGCTGGCCGGTCCTGAAGCCCGCGCCGTGTTCGGCCGGTATCAGGTCGCCGTGGGTTCCACGGGCAACCTGGGCCTGTCCATCGGCGTGATTGCATCGGCGCTGGGGTTCCGGTCGGCCGTGCACATGTCTGCCGATGCCAAGGAATGGAAGAAGGCGCGTCTGCGGGCGCGCGGCGTCGAGGTCGTGGAGCACGCGGGCGACTACGAAAAGGCCGTGGCCGCGGGCCGGGCGCAGGTCGAAGCCGATCCTTTTGGCTATTTCGTGGACGACGAGCGGTCGGCGTCCCTGTTCATGGGCTACGCCGCCGCCGCGCTGCACCTGCGCGTCCAATTGATCGAGGCGGGCGTGCGGGTCGACGCCGAGCATCCCCTGTTTGTCTACCTGCCTTGCGGCGTGGGCGGGGCGCCGGGCGGGATCGCCTTCGGCCTGACCCAGCTGTACGGCCCGCACGTGCATTGCTTCTTCGCCGAGCCGGTGCAGTCGCCGTGTTTCCTGGTGCGCATGATGGCCGGCCAAGGCGAGCTGCCGGGTGCGTCCGCGTCCGCGTCGGTGTATGACGTCGGCCTGACCAACGTGACCGAGGCCGACGGCCTGGCGGTTCCGACGGCGTCCGAGCTGGCGTACGCGGCGGTGGGCGCGCAACTGCGTGGCGTCTACACCGTTGAAGACGACACGCTGTACGCCGACCTGGCGCGCCTGAAGGACAGCGAAGGCCTGCGCATCGAGCCGTCCGCGGCCGCAGGTTTCAGCGGTCCGCGCCATCTGTGCGGCACCGACGCCGGCCGCGCATGGCTGCGCGCGCACGGCCTTGCCGCGCATCTGCCGCGCGCGACGCACCTGGCCTGGACCACCGGCGGGCTGTTCGTGCCTGACGAAGAATATGACCGATTCCTGAGCCGCGGGCGTTCGCTCGCGGCCGGCAACTAGGCGCCGACAGACGCGCCGCTTATCCACCACCTCCCCATCGAGCACCGCCATGAAAACCTCGTTTCTTGCAGTCAGCCTCGCTTTTGCCAGCACCGTCGGCGCCGTCGCGCCCGCAGTGGCCCAGGACGCCTATCCCAGCCGGCCGATTACGCTGGTCGTGCCTTTTCCGCCGGGTGGCGCCACCGATGTGCTGGGCCGCGTGGTGGCGCAGAAACTGGGGCAGGAATTGGGGCGCACGATCGTGGTGGAAAACCGCGCGGGCGCTGGCACGGTGATCGGCGCCAGCTTCGTCGCCAAGGCCGCGCCGGACGGCTACACGCTGCTGGTCAGTTCGGGCACGACGTTCACGGTCAACCCGGCCATTCAAGCCAACCTGCCGTACGACCCGGTCAAGAGCTTCGAGCCGATCGGCATTGTCGGCCGCACCGGCCTGGCGCTGCTTGCGAACCCCAAGGTGCCCGTCAAGGACTTGAAGGAGTTTGTGGCCTATGTGAAGGACCCGGCTCACGATCAGCCGCCGTACGGATCGTTCGGCACCGGCACCACCGCGCATTTCGTGGGCGAGGCCTTTACCTCGGCCGCCAAGCTGAAGATGACGCATGTGCCGTACAAGGGCAGCTCGCCCGCGATGACCGACCTGATCGGCGGACAGATTCCGTTCTCGGTCGACACCGTGGCCGCGGCCCTGCCGCAAAGCAAGCAGGGCAAGGTGCGCGTCCTGGCAGTGTCCGCGCCCAAGCGCTCCGCCTTCCTGCCCGACGTGCCCACGTTCGCGGAACAGGGGTATCCGTCGGTCGCGATGGATACGTGGCTGATGGTCGCCGCGCCGCGTGGCCTGCCGGCCGACGTGAAGACGCGGCTGGAGAAGGCGCTCAAGGCGACCGTCGAATCGCCCGAGGTGGTCAAGAGCCTTGAGGCGCAAGGCTTCGAAGCCGCCTTCGCCAGCGCCGCTGAAGGCGAGGCGCTGATCCAGCAGGAACTGCCCGTCATGCGTGAAGTGGCGCAGCGGGCCAACATCAAGATCGACTGAAGGAAGACGACGATGGCATTGGACGACACCCTGGTATCTCTGACGGCGGTCGAGCTGCGGCGCATGATCGGCGCCCGCCAGCTTTCGCCGGTGGAATTGCTGGAGGCCTGCATCGCGCGCATCCAGGCCGTGAACCCGTACATCAACGCGGTGACCGCCACTGCCTATGAGCGGGCGAGGGCGGAAGCGCGCGCCGCCGAGCGCGCCGTGATGGCGGGCGAGCCGCTGGGCCTGTTGCACGGCCTGCCGATGGGGGTGAAGGATCTGGAACCCACCGCCGGTGTGCTGACCACGTACGGCTCGCCCTTGTATCGCGGCCACGTGCCCGACGAGGACATCGAGCTGGTGGCGCGCCTGCGCCGCGCCGGCGCCATCGTCGCTGCCAAGACCAACGTGCCCGAAATGGGCGCGGGCGCCAACTCGCGCAACACGGTGTGGGGCGCGACCGGCAATCCTTTCAACCCGAACCTGAACGCAGGCGGTTCGTCGGGCGGCTCAGCCGCAGCGTTGGCCGCCGACATGCTGCCGGTCTGCACGGGCTCGGACACCGGCGGCTCGCTCCGCATTCCCGCGTCCAAGTGCGGCGTGGTCGGATTCCGGCCGTCGCCGGGCGTCGTGCCCAGCGTGCGCAAGCCGCTGGGCTGGACGCCGATTTCCGTGGTCGGGCCGATGGGCCGCACGGTGGCCGACGCCTGCCTGCAGATGGCGGCGTCCGCGGGCATGCATGCCGGCGATCCGCTCAGCTATCCGTTGGACCCGCTGCAATTCCTGAACCCCGGCGTCGCGGACCTGGGCTCGCTGCGTGTGGCTTACACCGAAGACTTCGGCGCGTGCGATGTGGACGACGGCATCCGCGCCACCTTCCGCGAAAAGATCGCCGCGATGCGGCATCTGTTTGCCGCCTGCGATCCGATCGACCTGGATGTGGGCGAGGCCCACCGGTGCTTCGACGTGCTGCGCGCCGAAGCCTTCGTGGCGGGCATGCGCGACGCCTACGAGAAGGATCCGTCCAGCCTGGGTCCCAATACCCGCGCCAACTTCGAAATGGGCGCGGCGATGAGCCTGAAGGACTGCGCGTGGGCGCAGGCCGAGCAGACGCGCCTGATCAAGCGCTTTCAGCGCGCCTACGACGATTACGACCTCATCCTTTCGCCCACCACGCCCGTGTCGCCGTTCCCGTGGACGCAGTTGTACGCGGACAAGATCAACGGCGTTGCGCAGGAGAACTACTACCGCTGGCTGGCACTGACGTATGTGGTCACGCTGACCACGCACCCGGCGCTGACGCTGCCGTGCGGGCGCGATGCCAAGGGCATGCCGTTCGGACTGCAGATCGTGGGCCGCTTTCGCGCGGACCGTGAAGTGCTGGCCGCGGCGCAGGCGATGGAGCAGGCGTTTGCGGGCTCGGACGTGCTGCAGCGCCCAAGGCCGGATCTGGCTGCGTTGCGTCCTGCCGAGCCGGCGTTGACGTCGATCGTGACATCGCCGCCACAGTTGCAGGGCGGGGGAGAGACGGGTTCCGTGTCGGCGGTATAACCCCCGCCTTTCAGCGCATCGGGCCAGCACGCCGCGCCACGCGGCCTGCTGGCCTTTTTGCTATTTCAGGCTAGTCCGTTTTCTAGGGTAATTCCTGACTAAAAGCTGATTGTCAGCCGTTTGTCAGGCAGGTTTAATCACTCCAAAGTTGCGCATCAGACGCATCAACCGGCATCGGATGGCTCGCAGCAGCCAATCTGTGCCACACCCTTGCAGCCGTAGTAACAACACGCTGGTCCATGTAGTCCACCCCAGGAGACAACAAGCCATGCAACACGTTACAAAGCCCCGCCGCCGCAAATTCATCTCCGGCGCAGCCGCCGCAGGGGTCGCGGCGCTAGGATTTCCCGCCATCGCCAAGGCGCAGAACGCACCCATTTCCTTCCGGTTCCAGAGCACCTGGCCCGCGACCGACATCTTCCACGAATTCGCCCGCGACTACGCCAACAAGGTCAACGAGATGGCCGGCGGTCAGTTGAAGATCGAAGTGCTGCCCGCGGGCGCCGTGGTCAAGGCGTTCGACTTGCTGGATGCGGTGTCGGCCGGGACGCTGGACGGCGGTCACGGCGTGGTGGCCTACTGGTACGGCAAGAACACGGCGGTGGCGCTGTGGGGGTCCGGTCCGTCGTTCGGGATGGATGCCAACATGCTGTTGGCCTGGCATGAATACGGCGGCGGCAAGGAGCTGCTGGTCGAGATCCAGAAGGCCATGAACGTGAACGTGCAGTCCCTGATGTACGGACCGATGCCGACGCAGCCGTTCGGTTGGTTCAAGCGGCCGGTCACGAAGGTCGAGGACGTCAAGGGCGTGAAGTTCCGTACCGTGGGCCTGGCCATTGACATGTACACCGCGATGGGCGCGGCCGTGAATGCGCTGCCCGGCGGGGAAATCGTGCCGGCGCTGGACCGCGGCCTGCTGGACGGGGCGGAATTCAACAACGCGTCTTCCGACCTGGCGCTGGGATTCCAGGACGTCTCCAAGATCTGCATGCTGCAGAGCTTTCACCAGAGTGCGGAGCAATTCGAGGTGCTGTTCAACAAGGCCAAGTACGACGCCTTGCCCGAACACCTGAAGCACATCCTGAGCTATGCGGCGCAGGCGTCCAGCGCGGACATGTCCTGGAAGGCGGCGAACCGCTACTCGCAGGACTACATCAAGCTGCAGAAGGATCACAACGTCAAGTTCTACAAGACACCGGACGCGATCCTGCAGCAGCAGCTCAAGATCTGGGACGAGATGATCGCCAAGCGGTCGGCCGAGAATCCGCTGTTCAAGAAGGTGCTGGAATCGCAGCGGGCGTTCGCGGAGCGGGTGGGGCGCTGGCACGGCGACACCACCGTCAACTACCGCATGGCCTACAACCACTACTTCTCGCGCAGCACCAAGCCGGCCTGACGCCGTCATGCGCCGCACCCGCGCGCCGCCTGGCCGGCGCGCGGGGTTTCGCCATGCGTCCAGGTTCCGTGCAGGCCGGCGGCAGGTTTGCCGCGGCCTGAGCGGATCCGACTCCAGGACCTTCGATGATCCGAATCGTACGTTTCATAGATAGCATCTCCACCCTTGTGGGCAAGACCTTTGCCTGGCTGATCGTGGTGCTGACGCTGCATGTGTGCTGGGAAGTCGCGGCGCGCTACATCCTGAACCAGCCCAGCGCCTGGGCGTTCGACCTGCAGATGATGTATTACGGGATCCTGTTCATGATGGCCGGGGCGTATACGCTGGCCAAGAACGGGCACGTGCGCGGGGACATCCTGTACGGATTCCTGCCGCCGCGTGTGCAGGCGGGGCTGGACCTGCTGCTCTACATCGTCTTTTTCTTTCCGGGCGTCATCGCCTTGGTGTGGGCGGGCTGGTACTACGCCGGCTATTCCATCGCCATCCGCGAGCATTCCTCGCTGATGGCCAACGGGCCGCCGATCTATCCATTCAAGGCCTTCATACCCGCTGCCGGCGCAGTGCTGCTGCTGCAGGGCGTGGCCGAGGTCATGCGCTGCATCCTGTGCCTGAAGCAGGGCGCGTGGCCGTCGCGTGAAGAGGACGTCGAGGAAGTGGACGTCGACAAGCTCAAGGAGATGGTGCACGTGAAGGACGAAGACATCGCCAAGCTCGATCGTTACGTCAACTCCGGGGAGTCCCAGCGATGAAAATCCACAAGGCATTGTGGTTCGGCCTGTCGTGCATCGCGCTGGTGCTGCTGATGATCGCGTTTTTGACGCCGTGGGACAACCTCACCACCGGCCACATCGGGCTGCTGATGCTGGCCCTGATCGTGGTGGCGATCATGCTGGGCTTTCCCACGGCGTTCACGCTGATGGGCATGGGCGTGCTGTTTACGTTTCTGGCGTATTACATGCAGAGCTCGGATCCGGGGCGGTCGCTCGGACAGACGCTGGACCTGATGGTGCAGCGCACGTACGCCACGATGACGAACGATTCGCTGATTTCGATTCCGCTGTTCGTGTTCATGGGCTATCTGGTCGAACGCGCCAACCTGATCGAAAAGCTCTTCCGGTCGATGCATCTGGCGCTGGCGCGGCTGCCCGGCGCGCTGGCGGTGGCCACATTGGCGACGTGCGCCATCTTCGCGACGGCGACAGGCATTGTGGGGGCGGTGGTCACGCTGATGGGGTTGCTGGCAATGCCGGCCATGCTGAAGGCGGGCTACAGCGTGCGTCTGACGGCCGGTTCGATCACGGCGGGCGGCTGTCTGGGCATCCTGCTGCCGCCGTCGGTGATGCTGATCGTGTACGGCGCCACCACGGGCGTGTCGGTCGTGCAGTTGTATGCCGGTGCGCTCTTTCCCGGGCTCATGCTGGCGATTCTGTACATGGTGTACGTCATCATCGTGGCCAAGCTGCGGCCCGACATGGCGCCGCCTTTGCCAGAAAGCGAGCGTGGCGTGCCGCTGTCGCCCGGGACGGCAGCGCTTGCCGCGGGCCCCTACACGCGCGCCGTATCGGGCATGCTGGCCGCCATGTTCAAGGGCCGGCGCAACAGCGCGGTGTCGTTTGGCTACCTGACGCGCAATATGGCGATGGCGTTGTCGCCGTTGTTGGTCACGGTGCTGATGCTGGCGGTGGTGCATCATGCGCTGACCAAGCCCGCTGTGGAGTACGAGATTCCCGCCGAACTGCAGTTGGGCTCGGGCGGCTTCGATTCCGGCTCTGGGTTGAGCGAACCGCCCACGGATGGCTTGGCCGAGCCCCCGTCCAATGACCTGCCCGAACCGCCGTCCAATGAACTTGCCGAACCGCCGGGTAGCGCGCCCGCCACGTCGGGTTTGAGCGAACCGCCGGGCACGCCCGCCGCCCAGCCGCCAGCAGGCGCGGCCGCACCTGCAAAGCAGGCCGCACCCGACACGGCCGACGCCCGCAAGCCCGCGCCCACCGGCTTCTGGATCTTTGCAGGCGTCTGCGCAGTGATGCTGGCAGTGTTCTACGCCGCGCTGACGTGGGCGCGGCTGGAAATCTTCAAGATGCTGATGGCGTCGTTCTTTCCGCTGGCGGTGATGATTGCAGCTGTGCTGGGCTCAATCGGCTTTGGCCTGGCCACGCCCAGCGAGGCCGCCGCCATGGGCGCGATGGGCGGGGCGCTGCTGGCGCTGGCGTATCGCAGGCTGAATCTGCCGGTGCTGCGTGAATCGGTGTTCCTGACGGCCAAGACCAGCGCCATGGTGTGCTGGCTGTTCGTGGGATCATCGATCTTCTCGGCGGCGTTCGCGCTGCTGGGCGGCCAGCGCATCATCGAGGAATGGGTGCTGTCGTTGGGTCTGACGCAGATTCAGTTCCTGCTGCTGGCGCAGATCATCATCTTCCTGCTCGGCTGGCCGCTGGAATGGACCGAGATCATCGTGATCTTCATGCCGATCTTCGTGCCGCTGCTCAATACCTTCGGCATCGATCCGCTGTTCTTCGGCTTGCTGGTCGCGCTGAACCTGCAGACCGCGTTCCTGTCCCCGCCGGTGGCCATGTCGGCGTTCTACTTGAAGGGCGTGTCGCCGCCGCACGTGACGCTGAATCAGATCTTCCTGGGCATGATGCCGTTCATGGGGATCCAGGTCGTCGCGATCTTCCTGCTGTACATGTTCCCGGCGATCGGCATGTGGCTGCCGACGGTGCTGTATCGGTAAGGCGCGAAGGTGTCAGACACCTGCTTTCACTCGGGTGTCAGACACCATTGTTGAGATACACCACGGCCGCGACGAGCCAGGACGCCGCCAGCGCCACATAAGCCAGCAGCAGGATCTGCGTAACGGATGCCGGCCAATGCTTGCCCAAGCCGGCGCTTTTGCCCAGCGCGCCCAACAGGTAGCCGCCGTTCGCGCCCGGCAAAGGCAGCAGGTTCAGCGCTGCCGTGGTGGCGGCGGTCAGGCCCAGCAACGTGGAAAATGGCAGACCGTGCGCGGCGGCATCCACGCGCGCCAGCAGCGCCTGCGCGGTGTGCAGCGGCGACAGCGCGCCGATGAGGATGTTCGTGAATCCACCCGCCAGCGCCTGCACACCGGCCATGCCGCCGAGCAGCGCGCACGCCAGCGCGATCAGCGCGAGGCAGCCGGAGGCGCCGATGAACAGTTGCGCCCAGAGCGGCTGCGCTTCCAGGTGTTGCGAGTGAATGTCCGCGTCATCCGCCGGCATCGTGCCGCCCGCCGTCTGGAAGCGGACCGCGCCGCCGATGGGCAGCAGCCGGATGCTGAGCTTACCCATCCGCAACAGGCGCGGCCCCAGCCCGAACGACAGTTCGTCCAGCGCCACGCCCAGCGCACGTCCCGCGAAGGCCATCACCGCCACATGCACCAGCGCGCAAAGCGCGACGGCCAGCAGCAGGCCGATGACCCCTGACGCCACCGTCACTCGCTTTCCGCCTTCGACAGCGACACTTTCCCGAATGTCATCCACACATGCGCCGTCTCCGACGCCTGCGCGCGATACGAGCCGGAGGCTTCACCCAGCCGCATGGCGACGGCGGTGAACTCCCAAGCCTGGGCGTCGTCGCAATCGACCTTGCGTTCGGTGTAAGCGGGCAGTCCATGCGCACGCCCGAATGCCAACGCCAGTTGCGCGTGCTCGGCCAGCTCGGCCGGCACCGACGGATGGTCCCAGCCCCACAGGAAGCTGCCGTCTTCGCTGTTGGACGTGCCGATGATCTGCACCGGCGCGGACGCGACGATGCCGCCCGGCAGCTGGAACACGATCAGGCCGCTATCCATGTCCACCGACCATTGCTCGGCCTCGTCCAGGTGCCAGGTCGCGCAATGCGCCGTGGTGGCGGCCTGCATGCCTTCCATGCTTTGGGCGATGAAGTTCTGGACGTCGAAGGGCTTGGTGGTGTCGGACATGCTCGCTTGTTCCATCTAGATAAAGGGGCTGGTGATGATACGTGAAACGCGTTTATGCGCGGCAATGAGGGAGGGCGCGCCGTCGCAACGGGCATCGGCGGCCGGCCGGTCCAACAGCTCAAGACGGAGAAATGGTGTCTGACCTCCCCGCGGTGCCGGATCGAATTGACGATCAGTTTCTCGGGTGTCACACACCGGGGCCGACATTGACGATCCTGCCGCCCGGATGTCAGGCAACGCCTGCTGCAGCGCTTCAATACGTCAGCGGCGCGCCCGTGACGACCTCATACAAAAACCGGTCCAGCGTCTCGGTCTGGCCGTCGGGCCGGTCGAAGTAGGGCGCCTTTTCCAGTTCGGCCAAGGTCGATTCAAGATACGCGTGGATCAGCGGGAAGCGAGGACCGTGCTCGGCTTCGCCCGCCGCCATCTTAATGGCCAGCAGTTCATTGATCTCGGCGCGCAACGCGGCGTCGGTGATGATGACGTCGGCCAGATCGGCAAAGCGCATCGGCGGAACGCCCCGGCCGCTGTCGATCCATTGCGCGGCCAGCACCGGGCGCAGGACGTACAGATACTTCTTCAGGCGAACCGTGTCGCCCTGCAGCGATTCGCGGAAGTTGCGGCCGGCCATGGCAACGTAGTGCCAGCGCCCCTTGGTGCTGGAGAAGTACGCGCTGCGGAAATGCCGCAGCCACGCGCTGACGGCGTCGTCCTGGCGATAGATGATGGGCGAATCCAGCCACTCGAAAAGCGTGGGGTTGGAACCGCGCAAGAGTCGCAGGGACTTGCGCAGCTCCCAGCCCGAGACGTCCAGTTCGTCGTCAATCGGCAGCTCGATCACGTCGCGTTGCGGCGCCACGCGCAGATACCAGTCCAGCTTGTGTACGTACAGAAAGCGCACGTCGTAGTCGCTGTCGGGCGAGGCAAAGCCCCAGCCGCGGCTGCCGGATTCGCAGGCGAGCAGGACGCGCACGTCGTGGCGCTGCTCGATGTCTTGCAGGGTCGCCATCACGCGTTCGCGGACGGCGGGGTCGATGGGGTGGGCGTGCAGGATCGAAGTCATGCCCCGCATCCTAGCACCGCCCGGCCATCGGCCCGGCGCCGGCTCAAAGCTGGCTCATCCCGCCGTCCGCAATGATCTCCGTGCCCACGATGAAGGCCGATTCGCGCGCAGCCAGATGCAGGACGGTTGCGGCGATTTCTTGCGGCGTACCGAAGCGGCCCAGCGGAATCTGCGACTGGATGCTGGCGGCTGTCTTCTCAAGCGTGTCGGCGTCCAGGCCCAGCTTGCCGTAGATCGGCGTCGTGACCGGACCGGGGCTGACGACGTTGACCCGGACGCCTCGCGGCAGCCATTCGGCCGACAGCGTTTTCGCCAGCGAGATCAGCGCCGCCTTGCTGGCCGCGTAGATCGACGACGCCGGCATGCCGATATGGGCATTGATGGACCCGTTGAGCACGATGGACGCGCCCGCGTTGAGCAAGGGTTCCAGCGCCTGCAACTGAAAGAACACGCCCTTGACGTTGGTGTCGAACGTCTGGTCCCACAGGTCTTCGGTGGCGTCGGCCAGCGTGGCGAATTTGGCGATGCCTGCATTGACGAAGACGGCGTCCAGGCGCACGCCCGCCGAGGCCAGTGCGTCCGCCAGGGCCGCCGCCGCGCCGGGCGCGCCAGCGGTGTTCTGGATGGCCAAGGCGTTGCCGCCCAGGGTGACGCGGGTCTTTTCCAGCGCCGCGGTGTCGCGTCCGGTGACGATGACGCGGGCGCCTTCGGCGGCGAAGGCTTGGGCGGCAGCGAGGCCGATGCCGCTGGTGCCACCGGTGACCAGGACGGTCTTTTGTTCAAAACGGTTCATGACGGGTTCCTTTGGTGTGGAGGTGAGGTGTAGCCATGTTGCGCCTGGCCCGGTGGTTTGTCGTACGATCTGACGCACAAACACGTTCGAAGAAATTGCACATGTTTGGCCCGGAACGTGTATCCCCAGAGGTACAGCCCACTATGTTGAGCCCGCGATGCTGACTGCCAATGAACTCTCACTGCTGGAAGCCATCCGCGATAGCGGCAGCCTGTCCCGGGCGGCCGCCCGGCTGGGCAAGGCGCCGTCTTCCGTGTCGCACGCCGCGCGGCAACTGGAGGAACGCTTCGATGCCCTCTTGTTCGACCGCCGCGGGTATCGGCTGCAACTGACGCCCGCCGGCCAATTGCTGGCGGACGAAGCCGCGCGGCTAGCGCAGGACGTCAGCCGGCTCACGCAGCGCGTGCGGCAGGTGGCCAGCGGCTGGGAAGACCGCCTGCACATTGTCAGCGACGAGATCCTGGAATTCGAACTGATGGCGCCGCTGCTCCGGGCCTTCGACAAGCTGGATTCAGGCGTAAGGCTGCGCTTCACGCACGAAGTGCTGGGCGGCACGTGGGAAGCGCTGCGCGAGGGACGGGCAGACCTGATTGTGGGCGCGACCAACGAGCCGCAAACCATGCCGAACCTGCAATGGGCGGCGTTGGGCGAGATGGAATGGCTGTTTGCCATATCACCGCGCCATCCGCTGGCCAAGGCAAAGGGGCCGTTGCGCCAGGACCAGATCCAGCAACATCGCGCCGTCGTCGTCGCCGACACGGCGCGCGGCTCGTCGGCGCGCGGGTACGGCAGGGTCGGCGGGCAGGTGACATTGGCCGTGCCCAGCATGCGCGCAAAAATCCTGGCGCAACGCGAAGGGCTCGGCGTGGGTTGGGTGCCGCGCCACCGCGTGGCCTCGCTGCTGGCGCGAGGCGAACTGGTCGAAATGTCCACCGAGACGCCGCGCGAGCCCAACCTGCTGTATCTCGCCTGGCGCGGCGATCACGACGGGCGGGCGCTGCGCTGGTGGCTGGACCAGTTGCGCCAGCCGCGCATGGCGGCGGCGCTGATGCGGGGCATCGACGGGTTCGCCTGACGCGTTGTAGTCTTGACCGCGTGCGGCAGCGCGGGCCTCCGGCGCGCCAGACCGCAAACAACAGTCCAAAGGACGAACATGGAAGAGACAACGCAGGAAACCGCGCTCGACTGGGCGTCGCTGGTCGACGACCTGAACCGGCTGCTGCGGCTGAAGACCACTGTCATCGGCATGAAGCTTTACGAGCACGAAGCCGACATGGCGGGGGTGAAGGGCCTGCGCCGGCCCAAGGCCACGCACACCACGGACCAGATCGTGGGCATGGCGGCAAGGCTGGGCTGGACGGTTGGCATCACGGGCGACGATCTGGTCGGCGCGCAATGCCGCGCGGTCATCGGGCTGGGGCCGCAGGACGAAGATTGGAAGCGCGGCAAGGAATATGTGGGGGTCTGGCACGCGACCGAAGCCGATGCCCGGGCGCGCCAGGAGGCGCTGACCTGTGTGCCGGCGGACAAGTACCGCGCCATGGTCGTGTCGCCGTTGGCATCTGGGCGCCTGGATCCGCCGGACATCTGCCTCGTGTACGCCACGCCGGGTCAGATGATCATCCTGATCAACGGGTTGCAATGGAAGAACTACCGGCGCTTTGACTGGAGCGTCGTCGGAGAAACCGCCTGTGCGGATTCCTGGGGCAGGGCGCTTGCCACCGGCGAGCCCAGCCTGTCCTTGCCCTGTTTCGCCGAGCGTCGCTATGGCGGCGTGCCCGACGAAGAAATGCTCATGGCGCTGCCTCCCCGCTATCTGCCGATTGCCATCGAGGGCATGAAGGCGCTGGCGGCCAATGGCCTGCGCTATCCCATCGCGCCCTATGGCATCCAGAACGACGTGCGCGCCGGCATGGGGGTGAGCTACGCGCAGCCGCCCAAGTCCCCGGGTTGAACGCCGGCGTGCAGCGCCGCGGCCAAGGCGCGCGCAGCCGGCCCGAGCGGCCGGTCGATGCGGTGCGCAAGATAGGTTTCGCTGGTGATCTGGCTGTCGCGGCCCAGGCTGGCGGTGGGCACGCGCAGCAGGCGGCCCTCGGCCAGGTCGCGCTCAACCTGCCACAGCGGCAGTCGGCCCCAGCCGAGCCCGGACAGGATCAGCGCGTGCTTGGTGTCCTGGCCGCTGACGCGGCAGGTCTGCGGCGACAGCACGGCAAAGTCGCGGCCTTCGGACAGCGACGAGGGATCGGACTGCACGATCTGAAGGTGATCCGCCAGGTCCGCCGCGGTAAGCGCGCGGCCGGCGCGCGCAGTCTGCGCCAGGGGATGCGAAGCGCCGACCACGGCCACCATCTGAATGGCGCCAAGCGCCTGCACCGCAATGCGCGGATGCCGGAAATGCTCGCCTGCAAGAATGCCCAATGTGTGCGTGCCGGCCAACAGCGCGTCGACCGGTCCGCCCAAGGGCAGCACCGAGACGCGCATCGCCACCGAGGGATACGCCGCGCGCATGTGGTTCAGCGCCGCACCAGCCCGTTCGATCGGAAAGAGCGTATCCACCACCAGCGAAAGCTCCAGCTCGACGCCTTCGCCCAGGCCTTGCGCACGGGCGCGCATCGCATCGACCCGCAGCAGGATGTCGCGGGCATTGGCAAGCAGCGCCTGGCCTTGCGGCGTCATGACTGGACGATGGCCGGTGCGGTCGAACAGCGGCACGCCCAGTTGCGCCTCCATGTTGGCAATGGCGTGGCTGACGGCGGACTGCACGCGGGACAAGCGGCGGGCGGCCGCGCGAAAGCTGCCGGTATCTGCGACGGCGGCGAACACACGCAGTTGGTCCAGGGTCAGCGCGTCAATCATGGGAAGGTTGATCTATTTGTTCGATCAATATCGTCGAAAGGTTATCACTTCGCGGAATCAATTTTGCGAGGCATGATGCCGGAATCTTGGTGAAAGCGAGGGTGGGATGGACAAGGTCGAAGGGGCGGAACGTGCCATCGGGCACCCGCATTGGGGCGCGGTGCTGGCCATCGTGGGCGCGGGCGTCGTGGCGGCGTTGCAGGTGGGCAAGGTCATCATCGCCGCGCCGCTGCTGCGCAAGGACATGGGGCTGGACCTCGCGTCCATTGGCACGCTGACGGCGGTGTTTTCGATATTGGGCATGGTGGGCGGCATCGCGGCGGGCGGGGTGATCGCGCGCTTTGGCGCCCGGCGCATGCTGATCCTAGGCCTGGCGGCGACCGCGGCGGGCACGGCGGTGGGCGCGCTGGCGCCCGGCTATGGCGTGCTGCTTGGCTCCCGGGTGATCGAGGGACTGGGTTTCCTGATGATTACGGTGGCGGGGCCCGCCGCGCTGCAGCGCATCGTCACCGGCGGCAGGCGCGATTTCGCCTTTGCACTCTGGAGCTGCTACATGCCGGCCGGAATGGCAATCGCGATGCTCGCCTCGCAGGCGTTCGACGACTGGCACGCCTATTGGTGGTGCGCGGGCATCGCTGCAGGCGTGGCGCTTGCCAGCATCGCCGCGCTGGCGCCGCCCACGCCTCGCGGCTCGCCCCTGTCGTGGCAGGGGCTACGACAGGACACGGTCGACACCATGGGCGCGGCCGGCCCGATGCTGCTGGCGCTGTCGTTCACCCTTTACAGCCTGATGTTCTTCGCGCTGTTCACCTTCCTGCCGGTGCTGCTCATGGAGCAACTGGGGCTGACGCTGGCGGCGGCCGGGCTGTACAGCGCCATTGCCAGCGCTGCCAACGTGGTGGGCAATCTGGGGGCGGGCGTACTGCTTGCACGCGGCTGGCGGCGGTCCACGTTGATCGCCTGCGCCAGCGCAGTGATGGCGGGCGTGTCGCTGCTGATCTTCGGTTCCGCGCTGCCGGCCATGACCACCTTTCTGCTGTGCGTGCTGTTTTCGGCCGTGGGCGGGCTGATCCCTGCGACGCTGCTTGGCACCGCGCCGCAGGTGGCGCCACGTCCGGCGTTGACCGCGGCGTCGGTGGGGCTGGTCATGCAGGGCAGCAATCTGGGGCAGGTCATCGGACCAGTGGCGGTGGGCGGCGCGATCGACCGTTTTGGCTGGTCCTCCGCGTCGTTCATCGTGGCGGCGGCAGGACTGGCGGGCGTGGCCGTCGCCTGGCGCCTGCGGCGCGTCGGGGGCACCAATCTTTGACAAGGCTTGGCAGCGCGCGCCGTCGGTCACTCGGTGCCGGTCATGAGGCGGGCGCTTCGCTGTAACCGGGCTGGCCTATCATGGAGCGGCCGAACACGTTGGAGGTTACATGCACACGCCCGCCCCGCGCCTGGTCATCTTTGATTGCGATGGCGTCCTGATCGACAGCGAAATCATCGCC
The DNA here is from genome assembly GCF_902859585.1 of Achromobacter animicus. Taxonomy (GTDB): domain Bacteria; phylum Pseudomonadota; class Gammaproteobacteria; order Burkholderiales; family Burkholderiaceae_B; genus Achromobacter; species Achromobacter animicus. The sequence goes on from NZ_CADIJM010000001.1 coordinate 200,443, forward strand.
GCGCGCGCCCAATCCAGCGCCCTGGCCGAACACGGCATCGCCATCACGCCCGAAGAGGCCGCGCTGCGCTTTGCCGGCATTCCGGATGCGGACATGTGGCGCACGTTGCAGGCCGAGCACGCCTGCGCGTTGCCCGAAGGCTTCGCGCGCCAGTATGCCGATCGGCTGGATCGCACGTTCCGCACCGAACTGCGCCCCTTGCCGCACGTGCACGAGACGCTGAAGGTGTTGAAGGAACGCGGGCTGGACCTGTGCGTCGCGTCCAGCAGCATGCCGGCCAAGCTGGAGGCGGCGCTCAAGATGGTGGGTCTGTGGGAGACGTTTGCACCGCATGTGTTCAGCACGGCGCAGGTGGCCAAGGGCAAGCCGGCGCCGGACGTTTTTCTGTACGCAGCGCGGCAGATGCGGGCCGCGGTGCTGGATTGCGTCGTGGTCGAGGACAGCGTGCCGGGTGTGCGCGCTGCTCGTGCGGCGCGCATGCGGGCGGTGGGGTTTGTGGGCGCCTCGCACAACGGACCGCAACAGCGGCAGCGGTTGCTGGACGAGGGCGCCTTTGAAGTGATCGATGATCTGCGGCGGCTGCCGGAGATCATCTGAGAGGGGCTGCTGACCTATGCCGCGGCGGGCATCTCGCCGTGCAGCAGGTAATCCATCAGTTCGCGCACGGAACGCATGGCATTGCCAAACGGCAGTTTGGACGCGCCGCGGAAGAAAAGACCGCGGCTGACTTCGCCACGCATCGCGGCCGCGAGTTTCAGGTCGATGCAGAATTGGCCGAACTTGGCGATGCCGTCGCGCAGGCCGCATTGCGTCAGGCAGTCCATACGCTGGCTGCAGCGGCGCGGGTCGGCACGGGTGTTGGCTTGCAGCGTGCCTTCCTGGCGCAGGTAGCGGGTCAGCCACGGCGTGGCGACCGCACGTGCCGGCAGGCCGGCCACGCTGGTGAATTCCGCCAGTTCGGCGGGGTCGGCGTCGATCAGGACGCGCTTGAAGTTTTCGTGGGCGTCGCCTTCGTGGGTGACGGCGAATGCGGTGCCGACCTGCACGCCATCGGCGCCGTTGCCGAGCCAGTGGCGGACCTGTTCGTGGCTGCCGACACCGCCGGCGACGATCAGGCGGGGCGCATCGCGGCCCAGTTGCAGTTCAGTGAACAGGGCGTGGCAATCGGCCAGCACCTTTTTGAAATCGAAACGTTCGCTGTGCAGGTCGTCGAGCCGTGCCGCGCCCAGGTGGCCGCCCGCGTAACCGGGGTGTTCGATGACGACGGCGTCGGCCAGTCGTCCTTTTTTCATCCATTTCTTCAGCACGGCGGCGACGCCGCGGGCCTCGGAAAGAATGGGCACCAGCGCAACCTTGGGGAAGTCGGCGGTCATTTCGGGCAGGTCGAGCGGCAGGCCGGCGCCCATGACGATGGCCTCTGCGCCGCTTTCGCAGGCTTGGCGCACCAGCGCGGGATGGTCGCGCACGGCTTTCATGACGTTTACCGCCACCAGGCCGCGCCCTTGCGCCGTATCGAGCGCGGCGCGGACCTCCCGATGCAGGGCTTCGCGGTTGGCGGTGTCGATCGTGTCGCGGTCATTGCATTTTTCGGTTTTTTCCACGAGATCGGCGTGGTGATGGCGCAAATCGACGCTGGCAATGGTGCCCACGGCGTTCTGGCTGGCAACCGCGCCGGCCAGGCGATGGGCGGATACCCCAACGCCCATGCCGCCCTGCACGATGGGCAGCAACTCGCGTCCGGCGAGGGTGAGTGATTTGAACCACGTCATGATATGAGTCTTTCCTCTGGTCAAGAGAGCAGAGGCTAGAGCAACGTGGGGAGCGCCGCCTTGCGAAGGATCAAGTGGCGCGGCAATGGGCGGGGACCAGACAGCCCCCGCCCATCTGTCACGCTTTTATCCCAGCAGCTTGATGATCGCCGGCACGGACAGCACGGCGGTGTAGTACCCCATGAACTGCACGCCGGTATTGAAGCCGAACAGGCGCGACAGCAGGCCGCCGATGAGGCCCATGGTCAGGATGACGAGCAGGCCCAGAAATTGGCCTTCCCAGACGCTGATCACGATGATCAGGCCGACAAACGTGGCAATGATGGCCTCGTGGCTGACGCGGCGCGACACGAACAGCGCGGCGCGGCGCGCGAAGTTCATGGCGAAGGGGTAGGACACCACTGCCGCCAGTAACACCGCCAGCATGCCGTAACCCAGGAATTCCCAATGGTTCAGCAGGTTGTGCAGGTTGTGCGTCTGGCCCGTTGCCGAATCCACCGTGAAGCGGGGCGGGGCGTTGAAGAGCGGCGCGGCCGGTCCCGCCGCCACGGGGCTCAGGGGCAGGCCGAAGGCGATCAGCGGAATCAGGGCCTCGGCGATGTAGGTGGCCTCGGTCACGCCGTTGCGCGCGCTCAGCACCGTCGTCAGCCGGTGATAGGCGTGCTTGACGCGCGAGCCCACCAGCTCGCCCAGCACGACGGTCATGGCGACCGGGCTGAACACGAAGGTGGCGCTGGACACGGCTGCGGTGGCAAGCGTCCAGCGCGTCTGCACCCGGTCCATGACTTTCAGCGGGTTCGGAAAGTAGCCCGACCAGCCTTTTACGTCAGGCGCCAGCGAGAACGTGCGCACCTTGTCGCGCATCATCTTGCCGCGGCCTTGCGGCGACAGCACGGTGAACAGGTCGGCGATCAGCGGTCCGATGGCGATGCCCAGGAAGTAGCTGATGCTGAGCTTGACGCCGTACTTGGCCGTCAGGCTTTGCAGCGCAATGATCACCATGACGAACGGCACCAGCAGCGCCACCGCCGCCCAGCGTCCCGCGGAAAAATACGCGATCAGCAATGCGGCCGCCAGGAAGATCCACGGGGCGGACTTGGTGATGGCGGCGCCGAACGGCGCCAGCAGCACGGCGAACAGCACCGCCAGCGGCACCGCGACAAAGGCGGCGACGATGGCGCCGGACACCATCTTGCGCAGCGCAATGTGCGGCACGCCCAGCTTGCGCAGCATGTTCGCGTCCTGCAGCAGCGGCGTGGCCAGCGTGTCGCCCGGGATGCCCAGCAGCGCGGTCGGCACGGCGTGCGTCATGTGCTTGGCCACCGCGCCCGCCAGAAAGAACGTGAAGACGCCGGCGGGCGGCACGCCCAGCAGCACGACCAGCAGCGTCAGCGGCGCGAGCGTCGTGGTTTCATCGGTGCCGGACACCAGGCCGATGGCCGCAAACACGACCGCGCCCAACAGGCCCATGCCCGCGGCCACCATGATTTGTTCAAGCAGTTCGGGGCTCATGCCAAGGCCTCCTTGGCGGCGCCGCGCCGGGGGGCGGCAACATCGGCGGCAGCGGCAGAGACGGCGGGCGCCGCCGGCTGCGCGAACAGGTCGTACAGGTCCAGTTCCTTCAGCTCGCGCACCACGGCCTCGGGCAGGTCCGCCAGCGTGCCCAGGCCGCCGGGCTGTTCGGCCAGCTCGGCCAGCACTTCGGCGCGCCAGGCAGGATCGTGCGTGGCGCTGTGCTCGACGACCTCGCGTTTGGGCGGGAACAGTCGGGCGCAGATCACGCCAGCCAGCACGCAGCCGGCCAGCCCGGCCAGCATCGCGTATGCGTGCGCGAGCTCGGGTGACGCCACCACGCCGCGCAGCCAGCGGCTGGCGGCAAAGAAGCCGGCCACGCTGACCGAGATCCCAATGCCGATGGCCCAGGCCAGATGCCTGAGATCCACGGTGTCGCTCCAGACTTCAGCCAGGCGCGTGGACGGCGCCTGAGGGCTTTGTTTCATGTCTCTCTCCTGTGTTTATCGGACGGCGCGCGGGGTGACCGGCGCCGCCTCGGGTACTCGCCGTGCGGGTTATCGGGACGCGCGCAGCTCCTCCAGCAAGGCCAGCGCGCGGTCGGTGCGGACGTCTTTTTCCGCGGCCATGCGCTTGGCGACCTCGTCGATCTCCGCGCCCGTGGCGCCGGCCACCAGCGCGATGTTGCGGGCGTGCAGCGCCATGTGGCCGCGCTGGATGCCTTCGGTGGCCAGCGCCCGCAGCGCGCCCAGATTCTGCGCCAGGCCGACGGCCACGGCGACTTCGCCCAGTTCCTGTGCCGAACGTACGTCCATGATCTTGAGCGCAAGCCGCGCCAGCGGATGGGTCTTGGTGGCGCCGCCGACCAGGCCCACAGGCATGGGCATTTCGATGCTGCCGACCAGCGCGCCCGACGTGTCCTTTTCCCAGTGGGTCAGCGACGTGTAGCGGCCCGACCGGGCGGCGTAGGCGTGCGCGCCGGCCTCGACCGCGCGCCAATCGTTGCCGGTGGCGACGATGACCGGGTCGATGCCGTTCATGATGCCCTTGTTGTGCGTCGCAGCGCGGTACGGGTCGATGGCGGCGAACGTGTACGCGTCCAGCACGCCTTCAATGATCTCGGCGCCGCTGCGCTCCTTGGTGTCCAGCGTCTGCGGCGTCAGGCGCACGCGGGCGCGGGCCAGCCGCAGGTCTGCCAGGTTGGACAGGATACGCAGGCGGACCGAGCCGCCGACAATTTCCTCGACCAGCGGGGCCACGGCCTCGGCCATGGTGTTGACGGTGTTGGCGCCCATGGCGTCGCGCACGTCGACGATCAGGTGCATCACGATCATCGGGCCGCGCGGCGTGTCCGGGAACACGTGGACCTCGATGTCCTGGCAGCCGCCGCCCAGCTCGATCAGCACCTTGTCGCGGCTGTTGGCCAGCGTCAGGATGCGTTCGCGCTCGCGCAGCAGGGCAAGGCGCGCGCCATGCGGGTCGGTCAGGCCCAGGACCTGCACCTGTGCGCGCATGAGCGGGCGGGTGCTGGACGTCTCGAAGCCGCCGCCTTCGCGCGCCAGCTTGGCCATGAACGAGGCGGCCGCCACCACGGACGGCTCTTCCACGGCCATCGGCACCAGCACGTCGCGGCCATTGACCTGGAAGTTGCCCGCCACGCCCAGCGGCAGCTCGAACGTCCCCAGGACGTTTTCGATCATGCCGTCGGCGCGGGCCAGGTTCAGCGCGCCGGGCTCGCCCAGCATTTGGCGCTCTTCATCGGTGAGCGAGGCGGCGTCGGCAATGAAGGCCAGGCGTTGGGCGGGGGTGAGGGCCCGGAAGTTGGGCAGGCGTGAATCGGCCACGATGGCGTGTCTCCATATAAGAATCGAGTGGCCTGATTCTAGGTAAACTGTACCGCTATTCAGAGGTACAGTTTGGGCAAACAGTACCACCGCACTGCACCAATTTTGGCAACGACAAGACAGGGATCGCAACGTGGATGACGCCAATTCGCCGGGCAGGCCGCAGCGCGCGGCGCCCATCGCCGAGAGCCTGGCCAACCTGATCGGCCAGCAGATCGCCGACGGCGTCTACCGCGCGGGCGACAAGCTGCCGTCCTTGCGCGAGCTGGCGCAACTGCACCGCTACGCCAAGAACACAGTCGTGGTGGCGTTTGAAATGCTGGTGGCGCGCGGGCTGGTCGAACCCCGGCGTGGCTCGGGCTTTTACGTGCTGGACGTCGATCACGCGCACGCGGCCGCGGACGAAGAGCCGGGGCAATTGAGCCGGGCGATGGACATCGTGTGGCTGATGCGCGAACAGCTCAAGACCCAACCGGATGCGGTCGCCGTGGGCGACGGCTTTCCGCCGGTGGAGTGGCTGGCGGACATGCGCATGGATCGCTATCACCAGAAGGTGGTGCGCACGGGGCTGGGCGCGCTGTTCCGCTACGGCAGCCGATTTGGCTATGCGCCGCTGCGCGAAAGCCTGGTCCGCAAGCTGGGCGACGTGGGCATCAACACCGCGCCGTCGCAACTGGTGCTGACGCATGGCGCCAACGAGGCAATGGATCTGGTGATCCGCTACTTCCTGCCGCCGGGGTCGACGGTGCTGGTGGACAATCCCGGCTACTACCCGCTCTTTGGCAAGCTGAAGCTGGCCGGCGTGCGAATGCTGGGCGTGCCGCGCCTGCCTGACGGGCCGGACGTCGTTGCACTGGAATCGTTGCTGCAGCGCGAAAAGCCGCGCCTCTTCTTTACGCAGTCGATCGCGCACAATCCCACCGGCTCGGACATGTCGCCGGCCAAGGCCTACAAGATCCTGCAACTGTCAGAGCGCTACAACCTGATGGTGGTCGAAAACGACCCCCTGGCGGACTTCAAGCCCACGTCGTCGGTCAGGCTGTCGGCGCTGGATCAGCTTGAGCGCACCATCTACATCGGCAGCTTCTCGAAGTCTTTCTCGGCGGCGTTGCGCGTGGGTTTCATCGCGTGCAACGCCGCGCTAGCAAGCGACCTGGCCGATCTGAAGGCGCTGGTGCACGTCAGCAGCTCTGAGTATTGCGAGCGCATGGTGGACGTGATGCTGCGCGAGGGCCATTACGAGCGGCATCTGGTGCGTCTGCGGCAGCGGCTGGAAGCTGCGACCGGCCAGGCGTTGCAGGTGCTGGATTCGCTGGGCGCGCAGGTGTTCACGCGGCCGACCAGTTCGTTGTATCTGTGGTCTGCGTTTCCCGGCGTGGCGGATTCGCTGACGCTGGCCGCGGCGCTGATGCCCGAGAAGGTCATCATGGCGCCGGGTCGCGTGTTCAGCGTGGATCCCACGGCGGTGTCGCCGTGGTCTCGCTGCAATGTGGGCGCCGTGGTGTCGCCGCGCTTCCACGCCACCCTGGCTGCGCATCTGGATCAGCGATAGGAGAATTCCTGAAAGGCCTGCCGCAGCTCGCCTTGCGCCTGGTTGCTGAGCGCCCGCGCGACGGGTGCGCCGGGCGCGGCGCGCGCGGCCTGCACCGCAAATTGGCGCACGCCGCGGCGGGCCAGTTCCCGCGCCAGCGCCATCAGCCGCGATTCGTCCAGCCAGTCGGGATGCCACGTGATGCGGCATTCGAAATCCAGTCCTGCAGACAGCAACTGCGTCAGGCACGCCAGCGCCGGTCGCTGGGAATCGCGCCGGCCCGTGATGTCGTCGTAACCCTTGGCGTCCGCCTTGATGTCCATGCCCACCCAGTCCAGATGACGCAGCACGTCGGCCAGCCGTAGCGGGTAGATGCCCGCGGTGTGCAGGCCCACGCGGTAGCCCATGCGTTTGACGTCGCGGATCATGGCGGGCAGGCGCGGCTCGCTCAGCGGCTCGCCGCCTGAGAACACAACGGCGTCCAGGAGGCCCTTGCGGGTTTCGAGGAAGGCGCGGACCTCGCGCCAGTCATAGCGGGCGGCGCGCGTCTGGAGTTCGACGTTGTGGCAATAGTGACAGCGCCACGGGCAGCCCGAAATGAAGACGACCGCGGCCAGTTGGCCGGGCCAGTCGACGGTGGAAAAAGGCACCAGCCCGCCCACGGCGGGCGAGTGCCGGGGCAGGGGCTGGATAACCGGCTGTGGTGGTGCGGCATAGGCCGGCCGATCCGCCAGCAGGCGAATGGCCTGGGCGGCGGGCCGGCCGGCGCCGCCGGCCTGCGAGTTGCCCTGGGGCGATCCGCCTTCAGGCACTGCGTTCGACGAAGAAGCGGCGCTCATTGAATTCGCCCTGTTTGCCGGTGTTGAAGGAAGAAACCGGGCGGTGGTAGCCCATCACCCGGGTCCAGACTTCGCAGCGCACGCGCTGGCTGTCGTCCAGTTGGACAGCGGGAGCGGACGCGGCGACGGGAGCGGTCAAGGTTTGCATAGGTTTTCCTCGGAAAGTGATGCCGGACGCTTGCCCGGCGGGTGAAGGACAGCGCGCGCCGGAAGGTTGCGCACCGCCCCGGATCCCGGCAACGCTAGGCCGGGGTGCAGCAAGACGATTGCTTGGCCAGCAGTTCCGCGTCGCACTTGGGGCAGAACTCGTGGTGTCCGGCCAGGTAGCCGTGATTCGGGCAGATGGAGAACGTGGGCGTGACCGTGATGTAAGGCAGGCGGAAGTTGGTGAGCGCGCGGCGCACGAGCTGCTTGCAGGCCTCGGCGGTGGACACGGCCTCGTTCATGTACAGGTGCAGCACGGTGCCGCCCGTGTACTTGCTTTGCAGCGTTTCCTGCAGTTGCAGCGCGTGGAAGGGATCGTCCGTGTAGCCCACCGGCAACTGGCTGGAGTTCGTGTAGTAGGGCTGGGCGTCCGTCCCCGCTTGCAGGATGCCGGGATAGCGCTTGCGGTCTTCGCGGGCGAACCGGTACGTGGTGCCCTCGGCCGGCGTGGCTTCAAGGTTGTAGAGGTGGCCGGTTTCTTCCTGGAATTCGGTCATGCGCTGGCGCACGCGGTCCAGGAGGCGCACCGCAAAGGCGTGGCCGGCGGGCGTGGTCACGTCTTCGGCATCGTCCGTGAAGTTGCGGATCATCTCGTTGATGCCGTTCACGCCCAGCGTGCTGAAGTGGTTGCGCAGCGTGCCCAGGTAACGGCGGGTGTAGGGGTAGAGGCCCTGATCGATGTAGCGCTGCACGACCTTGCGCTTCGTTTCCAGCACGTCGCGGCCCAGCGCCAGCAGGTAATCCAGCCGCGCCATCAGCCGCGCTTCGTCGCCGCGGCAGGTATGGCCCAGCCGGGCGCAGTTCACGGTCACCACGCCGACCGATCCGGTCTGCTCGGCCGAACCGAAGAGGCCGTTGCCGCGCTTCAGGAGTTCGCGCAGGTCGAGCTGCAGGCGGCAGCACATGGAGCGCACCATGTGCGGCTCCAGGTCGGAGTTCAGGAAGTTCTGGAAGTACGGCAATCCGTAGCGCGCCGTCATTTCAAAGAGGCGCTCGGTATTGGGATGGTCCCAGTCGAAATCGGGCGTGATGTTGTAGGTGGGAATGGGGAACGTGAACACGCGGCCCTTCGCGTCGCCGGCCATCATGACCTCGATGTACGCGCGGTTGATCATGTCCATCTCGGCCTGCAGGTCGCCGTAGGAAAACGGCATTTCCTCGCCGCCCACGTAAGGGATCTGGTCCTTCAGGTCGGCCGGGCAGGTCCAGTCGAACGTGAGGTTGGTGAAGGGCGTTTGTGTGCCCCAGCGGCTGGGCACGTTCAAGTTGAAGATGAGTTCCTGGATGGATTGCTTGACGTCCGCGTAGGTCATCGCGTCGCGGCGGATGAAGGGCGCCATGTAGGTGTCGAACGAGCTGAACGCCTGCGCGCCGGCCCATTCGTTCTGCAGCGTGCCCAGGAAGTTGACGATTTGGCCGATGGCGGCCGACATGTGTTTGGGCGGCGTGGATTCGACCTTGCCGGGAATGCCGTTGAAGCCTTCGGTCAGCAACTGGCGCAGCGACCAGCCGGCGCAGTAGCCGCTGAGCATGTCCAGGTCGTGGATGTGGATGTCGCCTTCGCGGTGGGCATGGCCGGCTTCCGGCGTGAAGACGTTGGACAGCCAATAGTTGGCAGTGACCTTGCCGGCGACGTTCAGGATGAGGCCGCCCAGACTGTAGCCCTGATTGGCGTTGGCGTTGACGCGCCAATCGCGCTGCTCCAGATACTCTTCCATGGCGCTTTCGACGTCGACCAGCGTATGGCGCAGCGAACGCAGGCGGGCGTGCTGCTCGCGGTGGACGATGTAGGCGCGCGCCGTGCGCCAGTGGCCTGCCTGGACCAACACGTCTTCGACGCGGTTCTGAATGGTTTCGACGCCGGGGCAGACGTTGCCGTCCAGCTTTGCGATGACGGTGCCGGTCAGCGCGCGTGCGCCTTGCAGGTCCAACTCCCCGGTGCTTTGGCCCGCCGCCGCCATGGCTTGCGCGATCTTCTCGCTATCGAATGCAACGACGCGGCCGTCGCGCTTGAGGATATGTTGGATTTCCATTGTTGGCACCATATGTAGTGGAGTGCGAAGACTCTATCACCACATATGGTGCTGGAACCGCTGGATGTGGATGCCGGTTGACCCGCGTCAAATGGCCGAAAACTGTCGTGAATTTGCGCAATGCGGCGGTCGGTCGCACCCGGCGCCTGTCGCCGGCCCGGCCGGATCAGAAGCCGATGCTCACGCCGAGCAGGGAAATCGCCACCGCGACCGCCGCCGTGCCGGCGGCCGGCCGCGGGGCCCATGACAGCAGGCCGAACCACAGCAGCGCGCCTGCGGACAGCCAGCCCAGCCAGACCACCATCCCCAACACGTCGCCCCACAGGCCCACGCAGGGAAGGATGGCCAGCCCCATCAACAGGACCCCGGCGCCGCGCAGGACGCGCGTGTGGCCGGCGTGCGGATTGCGCGTCCAGACCTGGTGATAGTGACGGGGGGTGGCAAGCGCCAGGCAAGCCATGCCGGCGTAGGTCAGCAGCAAGGCCATCGCGATGGCGCAGAGGTCGTTCATGGTCATGCGGCTGCTTTGTTGCGCGGGTCGCTGTGCCTGCCGGGTGGCGCGACGCCCTTGCGCTGTTGTGGGTAATGCCCCCGATTCTACGGGAATCGGCGCGGCGTCTGGCTTTGGAGCGCTTTGTATTTTCTGCACAGCTTCCGGGCCGCCACTGCTCTCACGGCGGCAATCGCCTGCCCGGTTCGGCGGACGCAGCCTCGGGAACGCGAATTGCTGTGTTCGCGCCTCCATCGGAAGCGATCGCCCGCCGTGCGCATCGTTGATGACCTACGACAAGGAGCCCAACCATGAAACGCAAAGCCGGAAACGCCCGCCAGATCAAGGAGCTGCTGTACCAGGCGCTGGAAACCGAGATCGGCGGCCTTGCCATTTACGAGACTGCGGTCAGCTGTGCCATCAATGAAGACCTGAAGAAAGAATGGCTGGGCTATCTGGAAGAAACCCGCACCCATCGCCGTGTGTTGCTGACGGTGTTCGAACAACTGAAGCTGGACCCGCAGGCCAAGTCGCCGGGCCGCGACGTGGTGCGTCACCTGGGCGAATCGCTGGTGCGGGCGATGAAGATGGCCATCAACGCCGGCGACCCGGCCGCGGCTCAGCTGGTGGCGACCGAATGCGTCGTGCTGGCAGAGACCAAGGACCACGCCAACTGGTCGCTGATCGGGCTGATTGCCGAGCAGCAATCGGGCGAAGAAGCCAAGATCCTGAAGCGGGCCTATGACGCCGTGGCCACCGATGAGGACCATCACCTGTATCACACGCAAGGTTGGTCGCGCGAGTTGTGGATCGAGTCGCTGGGATTCCCGGCCGTGCTGCCGCCGCCCGAAGAGGTAAAGAAGGTTGAAACCGCCATTGGTGCATCCCGTGCCGAGCAGGCGCGCGAAACGATGCTGACCCATTAAGGAGAAAAAATCATGGCAAGCAAGAAGCCAGCAAAGGGCGGCGCGCTCGACACCGCCTACATGCATACCGACAGCGGTCCGGCCACCGGTCCCGCCGGCAAGCCGACCCACCCCGCGCTCCAGCGCGCGGCTGCCGTGGGCGCCACCACAGGCGCCATCCCCCATAACGCCAACAAGGAAGCGGAGTACGGCGAGCAGGCCGCGCGCTGTCCCTACGCTGGCGCACACGTGGGCACGGTGGACCCCGCCGTGGGCGCAAGCTCGCTGTCCGAGAAGGAAGTCTCGGACAAGACGGGCGACGCCGCCACGCCGGGCGTGAACCAGAATGACGGTACGTTGCCCCGTGTGCGCGCGGACGGCGGCGGCCAAGCCCTGACCACCAACCAGGGCGTGCGCATCAGCGACAACCAGCACTCGCTGAAAGCAGGGCTGCGCGGTCCGGCGCTGCTGAAGGACTTCATCCTGCGTGAAAAGATCACGCATTTCGACCACGAGCGCATCCCCGAGCGTATCGTGCACGCGCGCGGCTCGGCTGCCCACGGCTACTTCGAGTGCTACAAGCCGCTGACGGACCTGACCGCTGCGTCGCTGTTTGCCGAGGCCGGCAAGCGGACCCCGGTCTTCGTGCGCTTTTCGACCGTGGCTGGCGAGCGCGGGTCCAAGGATACGGCGCGCGACGTGCGCGGCTTTGCCGTGAAGTTCTACACGGATGAGGGCAACTGGGATCTGGTCGGAAACAACATGCCGGTGTTCTTCATCCAGGACGCAATGAAGTTCCCGGACCTGGTTCACGCGGTCAAGCCCGAGCCGCACCATGGCATGCCGCAGGCGGCTTCCGCGCACGACACCTTCTGGGACTTCGTGTCGCTCATGCCCGAATCGACGCACATGCTGATGTGGGCGATGTCGGACCGCGCCATTCCGCGCAGCTACCGGATGATGCAGGGCTTTGGCGTGCACACGTTCCGCTTCGTCAACGCGCAGGGCGAATCGCGGCTGGTGAAATTCCACTGGAACCCGATCCTGGGCACGCATTCGCAGGTATGGAACGAGGCGGTCAAGGTGTCGGGCGCGGACCCGGACTACCACCGGCGCGATCTGTGGGAAGCGATCGACGCGGGCCATGGCCCCGAATGGGAACTGGGCGTGCAGGTCTTCACCGAGGATCAGGCCGAAGGGTTCAGCTTCGACGTGCTGGACGCCACCAAGATCGTGCCCGAGGAACTGGTGCCGGTCGTGCCGATTGGCCGCATGGTGCTGGACCGCAACCCCGACAACTTCTTTGCCGAGACCGAGCAGGTGGCGTTCTGCGCCGCGCACGTGGTGCCCGGCGTGGACTTCACGAATGACCCTCTGCTGGCTGGCCGCATCCATTCCTACGTCGACACGCAGATCTCGCGTTTGGGCGGCCCGAACTTCCACGAGATTCCCATCAACGCGCCGCTGGCGCCGGTGCACAACAACCAGCGCGACGGCATGCATCGTCAGGCCATCCATCGCGGCCGGGTGGCCTATGAGCCCAATTCGCTGGCCGGCGGTTGTCCGTTCCAGGCGGGCATGGACGGCTTCGTGTCGTTCCCGGAACCGGTGACGAGCGATGAATTGCGCGGGCATCCCGAAAAGTTTGCCGAGCACTACAACCAGGCCACGCTGTTCTACGACAGCCAGACCGCCTGGGAGCGCAAGCACATCGTCGATGCCTTCGCGTTCGAGCTCAGCAAGGTGACCGTGCCGCAGATCCGCCAGCGCATGGTGGCGTCCCTGCGCAACGTGTCCGACGAGTTGGCCCAAGGGGTGGCCGATCAGCTCGGCATGGCGCTGCCGGACCCGTTGCCGCGCGCCATAAAGAATCCGCCCAAGCCCGAAGTGCAGGTGTCGCCCTCGCTGTCCCTGACCGCGCGGCCGGGCGACGGCAGCGTAGCCACGCGCAAGGTCGCGATCCTGGTGGCTGAAGGCGTGGATGGCAAATCCGTATCCGCGGTGGCCGACGCGCTGATTCAGGCGGGCGCCGTCGTGCGGCTGGTGGGTCAGCGCATTGGTCCCGTCCAGACCGCCGACGGCGGCGCGTTCGATGCGGATGCGTCGCTGGACAACCATCCGTCCGGCGTGTTCGACGGGGCGGTGGTGGCGGGCGGCGCGGATGCCGCGGCGCTTCTGGCTGCCGACGGTCGGGCGCTTGAGTTCCTGCGTGATGCCTACCGGCACGGCAAGACGCTGATGGGTATTGGTGATGGCGTGCAGGTCTACGCGGCCGCAGGCATCGATCCCGATCCGAACGATGGCGGTCTGCTGCTGGGCGGGGAAGATCCGCAGGCGTTCATCGCGGCGCTGGGCAAACACCGCCATCCGGAGCGGGAGACCACGCCACCGAAGGTATGAGGACGCGCCCGCACGGGTAAGAACGGATCATTGACACGTGCGGGGCGGCTGCGAATACTGAGCCGGCAGGTCGGACGCGCGCAATCGGCGCGCGTCCTTCTTAACCGGGGAGGCCGTATGAATCGCGCGTCCGTGTTGCCTGTGAAGTTCCTTGGCTGGCTCTGCGCCAGCCTTTTGACTTTTTCCGCCCTGGTCAGCGTCTCACCGTCCGCGCGGGCCGCGTCGGCGGCGGAGATCGGCGCCGACGCGATGGCGGCGCTGGAGCAGCTTTACTCCCAGGATCCGCGCATGCGTGAACTGGGCAAGCAGGCTGTCGCGGTGCTGGTGTTTCCCGACATCATCAAGGGCGGCTTCCTGGTCGGCGGCGAGCGCGGCTCGGGCGCATTGATCCGCCGCGGCCAGGTCGAAGGGTTTTATTCGATATCTGCACTGTCTTTCGGGTTCCAGGCCGGCGCGCAGCAGTTTTCGTACGCGCTGTTCTTCATGAATGAGCCGGCGCTGGCGTACCTGGATCAGAGCGACGGGTGGAGTCTGGGGGCGGGGCCCAGCCTGGTCGTGGTGGATCAGGGCTACGCCGCCAGCATCTCGACCACCACCTTGACGCAAGACGTGTACGCGGTGCCGTTTGGCGAGCAGGGCCTGATGGCGGGGATGGGTCTGCAAGGATCGAAGATCAGCCGCATGGATCCGAACTGAGTCATTTGCAGAAATGGGGGCGGGACCCCGGTTGGCGTCCCGCCGGCCGTCATTCCAGCGTTATGCCGGCACGCTGGGCGATGGCGCTGAAAGTGGCGATTTCTATCGCAATCTGCTCGCGGAAAGCCTGACCTGGCAGGAAGACCGGATTCAGTGACAGTTCCGATACGCGCTTGCGCACCTGAGTGTCCTGCATGATTTCCGCCATTACCCGGTTCAAGGTGTGCATGACCGGAGTCGGCGTGTTCGCCGGCGCGACCAATCCGTACCAGCCGACGAACGATACCTCCGGCATGCCCGCTTCGGCGAAGGTCGGCACGTCCGGCAATTGCGGCATGCGTTGCTCGCCGGTGACGGCCAGTGCGCGGATCTTGCCGGCGCGCACGTGGGCGGCGGACGCCGAAACCGTATCGACGGCCAGCGCGATCTCGCCGCCGATCAGCGCGGTCATGAGTTGCGCGCTGCCCTTGTACGGCACCGGCGTCATCTTGGCGCCGGCAGCCTGCGCGAACATCTCGCCGGTGAGGTGGGGGGCGGACCCGGAGCCAAACGTGCCGTACATCAGTCCGCCTTTGGCGCTTTCCTGTCGGGCGAGCTCGGCCGCCTGTTGTGGCGTCGCCGCGGGCAGCGCGTTTTGCGCCAGCAGCACGACGGGCGCCATGGCGACGATGCCGATGTGCTCGAAGCTGCGTACGGGATCGTAGGGCAGCGACGGTTTGAGTGCGGGCAGGACGCTGTACGTGGTGCTGCCCGACAGCATGAGCGTGTAGCCGTCGGGCGCTGCGCGGGCGACGGCCTCGGCGCCGATAAGCGTGGAGGCGCCGGGGCGGTTCTCGACGATGACGGGCTGACCCAGCTTGCCCGTCAACTTGGTGGCGAGCAGGCGCGCCACCGCGTCGGTGGCGCCGCCCGGCGTGAACGGGACGACGATCTTGATGGCTTGGTCCGGATACGCGGCGTGGGCATTCGCGGCGGCAAGTGTCAACGCCAACAGGGCGGTGCGAAGTCTGGCGGTCATGATGGGGCTCGGTCGGATCAGGCGTAGGTGGACGATTGGGAGCAGGCTTGTTCGAGCAAGTCGGCGCCCTGGGTGCCGAGGTCCCAGAAAAGGCCAGCCATGATGGCCAGGCCTTCCCGGGCGACGCTGCCCAGCAGGTGTTCATTGGGCGCGTGCTGCGCGCAAGCGGGATAGGAGTGAGGCACCCACAGGGTGGGAAGGCCAAGTTGGTCGGCAAAAATGTCGTTGGGCAGGGAGCCGCCCAGGTTGGGCAAGAGGGCCGGCCGTTTGCCGGTGGTGCGCTCCAGCGAGGCGGCGGCCCAGCGCACCCACGGGGTGTCGGGCGACAGGCGCGTCGCGCCCGCCTGCATGCCGACACGAACCTCGACGTCGTCGAAACCGCCCTGATGCAGGTGTTCGACCACGTGTTCCTGCAGGGCACGCCAGTCGGTGCCGACCACGAAGCGCAACTGGCACCAGGCCGACGCTTCCGGAGGAATGGCGTTCACGGGCTTGGCGGGGTCGCCGGCGCCGAATGTCAGGACGTCGAGACTGTTCCAGCCGAATACCTTTTCCGGCGAGGTCAAGCCGGGTTCGCCCCACCAGTCGTTGATGTCCGGATCGTCGTCGCCACCACCGACTTCCAGGTCTGCCAGCGCCAAGGCGACCGCAGCGGGGATGGGCGGGGGGCGTAATCCCGGCACGGCGATGCGGCCGTTCGCGTCCACCAGCGAACTGATCGCATGCGTCAGCCGGATGGCCGGGTTGGAAAGCAGTCCGCCCCAGTTGCCGGAATGGTAGCCGCGTTCCCGAGCCCGTACCTTGAGTTCGAAATTGACCGCGCCGCGCGAGCCCATGAACAGCGTGGGCCGCGCGGCGTTCAGGCGCGGCCCGTCGCTGGCGATGAAGACGTCGGCGGCCAGAAGATTGCGGTGCGTCTTGCAGAACGCAGCCAGGCCGGGCGAGCCCGCTTCTTCGCCGGTTTCGATGAGCCAGATCGTATTGAACCCCAGCACGCCGCCGCGGACGGCGATGACGCGCGACAGCGCTTCAAGGTTGATGGAGTGCTGGCCCTTGTTGTCGGCCGTGCCGCGCCCGTACCAGCGGTCGCCTTCGACCTGCAGGCGCCAGGGGTCCCGGCCGGCGTCCCATTTGGCGGCGTTGCCTCGCACCACGTCGCCGTGACCGTACATGAGGACGGTCGGCAACTCGGCCGCTTCGATGCGGCGTGCGACCAGGATCGGCAGGTCCACCCCGGCAGGGTTGCGATGCACTTCACAGGAAAAGCCCAGTGCCGACAGGCGCGGGACCAGTTCGATCGACAGGTAGGCATGCTGCGCCGGGCCCTGGGTGGAGACTTCGCTTTCGGTGGTGTACGCGATGCGGCGCGCGAGGGTGTCCTGAAGGACGCCGCTGTCATACGCTTCTGTCGCGTGGAGAATGGCTTGTTCGCGGGTCATGGCGGTTCTCGGGGCAGTACGGAAAAACAAAAGTATTACGGTTCTACGCGTGCCACAATTAGATATTTCGCACCTTAGCGTTGCCATAAAGGCATCTCATCCAGGAGCCATCCATGATCTCCCTCGGTCTCAGATATTTCCTGGAAGTCGCGCGCTGCGGTTCGATCGCAGGCGCGGCGGCCAGCCTGCACGTGGCGGCATCCGCCGTCAGCCGGCAGATCGCCAAGCTGGAAGACAGCCTGGGCATCGTACTGTTCGAACGCCAGGCGCGCGGCATGGCGCTCAGCGAGGCCGGGCTTCAGCTCGCGGCATACGCCCGGGCGGCCGCGCTGGAGGCCGAACGCGTCACCAAGGAGATCCGGCGGCGGAGCGCGCTAGGCGACGTCACGATCCGGCTGGCCTGTAGCGAGGGATTCGCGCACCGATTCCTGCCGCTATGCATGGCCGACTTCAAGCAGGTCCGGCCCGAGACGCGTTTTCATCTTCAGGTGGACCGGCCGGAGGAGGTGATTCGCCGGATTCTCGAGGGAATGTCGCAGATCGCGCTGCACTACACGGTGGCGCAGGACGATCGCTTGAAGACCGAACTGCTGACGCGCGCGCCGGTTTACGCGGTGATGTGCCGGCAGCATCCGCTTGCCGCGCGCCGTGCGATCAGCCTGCGTGACCTGGCCGACGTGCCGGTATCGGTTGGCGACAAGGGCACGACCGTGCGGCAGCTTTTCGATACCGCCTGCGCCAATGCCGGCTTGCACATCGAGCCGGCCTACGTGTCCAACAATTCGGCGGCCTTCCTGCCCATGCTGCCGGGCAGCCGGATCGTGGCGCTGACGGGTTACCTGACCTTGATGGGGGATCCGCAGGGCACCGCGCTGGCCGCAGTGCCGTTCAGCAACCCGGAAATGCGCCAGCGCAGCATCCAGGCCGTGACGCTGCAAGGGCGCACCTTGCCGCCGCTGGCCAAGGAGTTTCTGGAATTCATGGCGGCGCGGCTCACCGCGGCGCCGCGCGCGCCGGATCTGGAGAAGGGCGCCGCGTAATGGCCGTTGCCTAGACCGACCGCACGAACAGTGCGCGCAGCTTGTTCCAGAAATCGCCGCCCAACACGAAGAAGCTGGCCACCAGCATGACGTCGCCCAGCAGTTGCGCCTGCCACAGCCGCGGCCGGAAACCGGGCCAGATCTGGTCGACATAGGGTTCCAGCATCGATGTGAGCAGCGGCAGGATGAACATCACCATGCCGATGGCGTGGCGCACGGGGCCGACCTTCTGCACGGGCGCCAGTTTCTTCGCGTGACCGCCGATGATGGCCTTGAGTTGCTGGAATCCCTCTTTGCCCATGACGGCGATGCAGGTGATGAGCAGCACCTTGTTGGCGATGAAGATGGCGCCGGTCAGTGCCGCGATGCGCGATCCGGGGATGTCCATCGCGGCGCCGATGGGAATCAGGAACCAGAGCGCGAAGGCCAGGATGAAAATTCCGATTCCGCACTTGAAGCGCCAGCCCATTGCCGGCGCGGGTTGGGTTGGCATGTCTTGGACACTCATGGCGGTCTCCTTGCGAGGGGTGGAATTTGAGGCGAGGGGATTCAAGGCAGGTGAATCAAGTTCCGGAAATACGGCGGCGTGAGGAAAATACGCCCGGCTTGCGGGGCGCACGCGGCCGGGGTTCAAGCAACTGCAGCATCAGGCAGGCATACAGGGTGACGGCGATGAACAGCCCCATGCGCACGGCGAAGGCGGTGTAGACGTCCTTGCCCGCCACGCTGTCCTGCACCGACTGGCCCAGCAGGATGATGAGCGTGATCAGGGTGTTCAGCCAGAAAGTGGGCGCATGCGGCGTGGGACTCAGCCGGTACAGCTTTCTGGCCATTACCAGCCCGAACAGCAGCATCCACAGGAAGTACATCCACAGGCTGGGAAAGGGCCGCAGGGCGATCCAGAACCCCACCGCAAGCACGCCGGCCAGCAGCGTCGATCCCAGGATCTCGCGCGCCGCGCCATGCGCCGCCGTGACGCAGCTTTGGCGGCCCAGGCTGACTGCCTTCAGGATGATGGGCATGTAGCCCAGCGGATCGGTCATGGCCAGCAGAAAGGCCGGCAGCACGACCAGCGCCGCGCGCAGGGCCATGCGGCTTGCCTCGGCGGCCGGCAGAACAGGCGGGGGCGGCGGCGCCGGCAGGCCGGGCGGTTCGGGAAACAGCGCGTGGCAGACCCCCAGCACCAGGGCGGCCAGCAGCAGCGCTTTGACCAGGGCCTCGATCACCGTCACCGCCAGGCCGAAGTCCAGGGTGCCTGCCGCGGAAATCATGGTCAGGCCGATGATCAGGAACGTCGACACCAGATTGTTGCCGCCGCGCAGCCCGTGGCGAAACGCCAGGAACAGGCACAGGCCGACGATCAGCACCCCGCCGGCCGGGTAGTAGCGAAGCAGGGGAATCAGCAACAGCCCGCTTCCCGTGGTGAACATCGCCACCAGGGCCAGGCCGAGGCCGGCTTTCAACGACAGCGGCCGGTTCATCTGCGCCAGCAGGAACACCCCGAGCACCGGCGCGATCATCGGGATCGGCATGTCCAGCCCGAAGCTGATGGCCAGGCACAGCGCCGTCCCCACGCCCAGGCGCAGGGCGCGCTGACCGCGGGGGTCGCGCCGGGCGGGGGGCGTGTCAGTAGGCATAGGACAGCCAGCTCATCAGCCGCAGGTACAGGCGGCCCAGGGGGTTGAGCGGATTGCCGGGGTTGGGAAACGCCATGACTTCGGCCTGGCCGCCCACCCGGATGCCGCGCAGGGACGGAAGCTGTCCGGGATCGAGGTCGATGGCGACCGGGAAGCGTTGGGCGGGCCGCAGCCAGTCGCGGCTGTTCTGCACCGTGGGGAGGCTGCCGGGCTGCGTGGGCGTGCCGACGTTCACGCCATAGCCCACGCTGCGCACGCGGCCCTCGAACACCTGCCCGGGCAGTGCGTCCAGGATGATGGCGACCGGCGTGCCGGGGTCGACGTGCCCCAGGTTGTTCTCGGTCATTTCCGCGTTGATCCACACGTCGTGAATGGCGATCAGCGTCATCACGGGCTTTCCCGCCGCGGCGAATTGGCCGGCGTCGGTCCGCAGGTCGGTGACGAGGCCCGCAGCGGGGGCGCGCACCTGCGTGTTGGCCAGGTCCAGTTCAGCCTTTTCCACGGCGGCGGCGGCGCTGCGCAGCTTGGCGTTGTCTTCCTCGCTGCCGCCTTCCTGTTCGCGCGCCCGCTGCACCTCGGCACGTGCGGCCGCCACCTGGCTGACCGCCTGCGCCAGATTGGCCCGCGCAATCTCCAGCCGGCGCAGCGATATCGTGCCCTGGTCGTCGCGGTACAGGCGCTCGAGTCGGGTGCTGTCCTGGCGCGCGCGGACTTCATTGGCTTGCGCCGCGCGCAGGGACGCCTGCGCCGCATCGATGCCGGCGGTGCTGGCGCCAATCTGCCGGCGCGTGGCGTCCAGATCCGCCCGGGCGCGGTCGAGCGCAATCCGGTAATGCTCCGGGTCGATGTCGAACAGCACGGCGCCCGACTTCACGTCCTGGTTGTTGCGCACATGTACCTGCGTCACCCGGCCCGCCACTTCGGATGCCACCGGCACTACGAAGGCCTCCACCCGCGCCTGCTGCGTGTACGGCGTGTAGCGGTCCGCCAGCAGATACCAGACCAGGCTGATGACGATGACCACGAGAACCCAGCGGACCCCCTTTTTGGCGGGATCCGCGGGGGGCGGCGGGGCGGCCGGCGGTGCGGGCGGTGGCGGCGGCTCGGACGGCGCGGGGCGTGCCGGCGTATCGCGGGCAGGCGAGCCAGGGCTCGCCGCGGGCGCAGCGCTGGCCGTCGGGGGCGCGGGCCTGGGACTAGTCATCGGATCGCCTCGTGGTCTTGGGAAGCGCCGGCGCGGGCCGCCCGGCCTCGGACAGCAGGTCGCCCCAATTGGTGCGCCGCTGCATCTGTTCTTGCGTGGCCGGATCGATGACCGGCTGATCGCTGTACCAGCCGCCGCCCACTGCCTTGTACAGGGCGATCAGGTCGCGCACGGCATTGCCCCGGTTCACCAGATAGGTGTCCTGCTGCGTTGCCAGCGCGCGCTGCGCATCCAGCACCCGCTGAAAGTCGGAATAGCCCTCGCGGTAGAGCGCAGTGGCCAGCGTCAACGAGCGCTTGGCCGCCAGCGCCGAGTCGTAGAGGATCCCGTCGCGTTCCAGCGCCTTGACCAGTCCCGTGGCGGCGTCGTCGGCCTCGCGCGCGGCCTGGCGCACGGCGTCCTGGTAGATGACGATAAGCTGCTGCAGCCGCGCGTCCTGCAGGCGCACGGTGTTGGTGATCCGGCCGTGGTCGAACACGTTCCAGGTCAGGCTGGGGCCTGCAAGCAGCGCTGCGCCACCGGACGTGCCGGCCAGCGACGTGGCGGTCCAGGCGATGCTGCCCAGCAGCGTCAACGAGGGGTAAAGATCCGCCTTGGCCACGCCCACCTGCGCGGACTGCGCCGCGATCCGCAGCTCGGCGGCACGGATGTCCGGTCGCCGCAGCAGCAGGTTGGCCGGCACGTCCTGCAGCACCGCCCGGTCGATTAGCGGAATCACGGCCTCGCGTGTCGCCAGGTCGGGCAGCTCCGGCATCGGGCCCGGCGGCTTGCCGACCAGCACCGCCAGCGCGTTGCGGGTGCGCGCGATCTGGCTTTCGAACTCCGGAATGGTGCTAAGCGTGCCAAGGTATTGCGTGCGCGCCTGCTGCAGGTCCAGTTCGTCGGTCTCGCCGCTCTTGAAAAGGCGCTCGGTGATCTCGTAGCTGCGCTTCTGGATGGCCGCATTGTCGCGGGCGATGCGCAGCCGGGCTTCGGCCGTGCGCAGCGCGTAATAGCTTTCGGCGACCTGCGCGTGCAGCAGCACCAGCACGTCTTCGCGGTTGGCCTCGGCCGCGAAGTAGGCGGCATCGGCGGATTCGATGGCGCGGCTGAAACGGCCCCAGAAGTCCAGTTCCCAGCCGATGCTGAACCCGGCGCTGTATTGCCAGAAGCTGCTGGGCCGCGGATTGCCTTCCGAGGAGCGCGATGACCGATGCTGATAAAGCGCGTCCGCGCCGACGACCTGCGACTGCGGATACAGCCCGCTGCGGGCAATGCCAAGCTGGGCGCGCGCCTCCATGATCTGCAGGCCGGCCACCTGCACGCCGGGATTGTGCGCATCGGCCTGGGCGATCAGGGATTCAAGAACGGGGTCATCGAAGATACGCCACCACTGCCGGGCGTCCGGCTGCGAGGCGTCCAAGGTGGCCTGTTGCAGCGCGGGCGTGTCCCACTGGCTGGACCAGTCGACACGCTGAGGCTCGAAGTCGGGCCCCACCTGCACGCAGCCGGCCAGGCACAGCACGCCGGTCAGCAGCAGTCGATTCAAACAAGTCATCGGCCACATTGGGCACCAGGTCTGTCAGAGGCCAAACTGCAAGTCCCCGGTGACGGCCCGATGGTGCCCGCACCGCGAACGCCGGAAAGCTCGGCAGCGACAACGTGTTGTGTGGTCGCGCCGGCATCGCGGGCAGCAGTCGCGTTCCCGGCGGCGCGAAAAAGCGCCGGACCGGATCGGGCGGTTTGCGTCAGCGTGCCAACCGATTCTATTGAGCTTTTTATTTTCCGGCTAGCGGGAAGATACGGGGGGCGGCCCGGCAGGCCGCGCCGGTCAGGCGGTGCGGCGGCGCCAGCCCAGGCGGCGCAACCGCTCCAGCGCCAGATACACGATCGGCGTCGTATACAGCGTCAGGAACTGGCTGATCATCAACCCGCCCACAATGGCGACACCCAGCGGGCGGCGCAATTCCGACCCTTCGCCCATTCCAAGCACCAAGGGCAGGGCGCCCAGAAGACCCGCCAGGTTGGTCATGACGATGGGCCGCAGGCGCAGCATGGCGGCGCGGTGGATGGCCTGCTCGGGCGTCAGGTTCTCGCGCCGCTCCAGACTCAGGGCGAAGTCGATCATGAGGATGGCGTTCTTCATGACGATGCCCACCAGCAGGAACAGCCCCAGCAGCGCGATCAGCGTGAACTCGATACCGGCCAGCCGCAGCGCCAGCAGCGCCCCGACGCCGGCCGACGGCAGCGTGGACAGGATGGTCAGCGGATGCAGCGCGCTTTCGTACAGGATGCCCAGCACCAGGTAGATGGCGACCAGGACCCCCAGGATCAGCCAGGGCTGGTCCTGCAGGCTCTGCTGGAAGTTGCGCGCATCGCCGCCCAGGCGGGTCTGGATGTAGGACGGCACCATCAGCTTGGCCGTTGCCGCGTCGATGGCGGCCAATCCCTGTTCCAGCGACACGCCGGGCGCCAGCGAGAATCCGACCCACACCGCGGCAAACAGGCCATCGTGAAACACCCGGTCGTTGACCAGCCCGTTGTCGTAGGTGGCAAATGCGGTCAGCGGAACGCGGTTGCCATCGGCAGCCACGACGTGCACCTGTTCCAGGACTTCCGGGTCTTCGGTGTAGCGCGGGTCCAGTTCCAGCACGACGCGGTACTGGTTCATCGCGTCGTACAGCGTTGCGACCTGCCGCTGGCTGAACGAATTGCTCAGTACGCTGCTGATGGTGTCCATGTCGACGCCCAGCCGCTGCGCCGCGCTGCGGTCGATGTCGATCACGACCTGCTGCGTCGCGCCGTCGCCTTGCGCGTCGACATCGCGCAGCTCGGGGATCTCCTGCATCGCCTTGGAGATCTTGCGCGACCATTCCCGCAGCGCCGGCACGTCGCTGGCCATGATGGCCAGTTCATGGTCGCCGGAATTGCCGAAGCCGCCGGGCATGCGCAGGTCCTGGTCCACGTTCAGGAAGAACATACCGCCCGGCACCGCCGGCGCGTTCGTGCGCATCCAGTTGATGACCTCGGTGGACGACGCCTCGCGTTCGGCGGCGGGTTTCAAGCGGATGAGGAACAGCGAATTGCTGATGCCCAGGCCGCCGCCGTTGTAGCCGATGACGTCGTCGACGGCCGGGTGCTTGAGGACAAGTTGCCGGTACTGGTCGATCTTGGGCTGCATGACCTGAAACGAGAACCCGTCGTCGCCGCGCACGAAGCCCATGAGCTGGCCGGTGTCCTGCACCGGCAAAAATCCCTTGGGCGCCTGGACATACAGGTAGACGTTCAGCCCGACGACGCCGGCCAGCAGCAGCAACGTCAGGCGCGCGTGGCCAAGCACGCGCGCCAGCGACACGCCATACCAGTCGTGGATGCGGGCAAACACCGCCTGCATCCGCGAGGGCTTGGCCGCAACATGGCTGACGGGCCGCAGCCAGCGCGCGCACAGTGCCGGAATGATGGCCACCGACACGACCAGCGAGATGACGGTGGCCGCCACCAGCGTGATCGAAAATTCGCGGAACAGCCGCTCCACCAGACCGCCCATGAACAGGATCGACACGAACACGACGCTCAGCGCCACGGTCATGGCCACCAGCGTAAAGCCCACCTCGCGCACGCCGCGCAGCGCGGCCTTGACTGGGGTGAGGCCGCGCTCCAGATGGCGCGAGATGTTTTCCAGCACGACGATGGCGTCGTCCACCACCAGCCCGGCGGCCACGATCAGCGCCATGAGCGACAGGTTGTTCAGCGAAAAGCCCCACGCGTACATGACGGCAAAGGTGGCGATCAGGCAGACCGGAATTGCCACGCTGGGGATCGCGGCGGCACGCGCATTGCCCAGAAACAGCCACACCACCAGGATGACCAGCCCGGCGGCCAGCGCCAGGGTGATGTGCGCCTCGCGCAGCGTCGCCTTGATGCCCGGCGAGCGGTCCAGTGCGACGGTCAGGTCCACGTCGGCGGGCATCAACTGGCGCAGGCCCGGGAGGGCCTGGTTGATGGCGTCGATGGTTTCGATGATGTTGGAGCCCGGCTGCCGGCTGATGGTCAACACCACCGCCAGATTGCGGTTGTGAAAGCCGCTGCTGTAGCGGTTTTCGACCGAATCGCTGACGCGCGCCACCTGCGACAGCCGGATCACGGCGCCATCCTGGTAGCGCACGATGAGACTGTCGTAGTCC
The DNA here is from genome assembly GCF_902859585.1 of Achromobacter animicus. GTDB lineage: Bacteria > Pseudomonadota > Gammaproteobacteria > Burkholderiales > Burkholderiaceae_B > Achromobacter > Achromobacter animicus. The sequence continues at coordinate 225,167 of NZ_CADIJM010000001.1, forward strand.
TGCGCGCGGCGCGGCTGCTCGGGGGTGCTGACCTCCCAGCGCTGGCCGGCCGAATCGAGCTGCCCTTGCGGGCCCATCGGAGCGGCGTTCGAAATTGCCTCGCGCACGTCGTCCAGCGCCACGCCGTAGTGCGCCAGCGCGTTGGGATTGACCTGGACCCGCACGGCCGGCAGTGAACTGCCGCCCATCGTCACCTCGCCCACGCCGCTGATCTGCGAAAGCTTCTGCGCCAGCACGGTTGAACCCAGGTCGTAGAGCTGACCAGCGGGCCGCGTGGCGGAACTGAGCGCCAACGCCATGATGGGCGCCTGCGACGGATTGACCTTGCGATAGCTGGGATTGCCCGGCATGCCGGCGGGCAGTTCGGCGCGTGCGGCGTTGATGGCGGCCTGCACGTCGCGGGCGGCCTCGTCGATGTTGCGATCCAGTTCAAACTGGAGCTGCACGCGAGTCGAACCCTGGTTGCTGGACGAGCTCATCGAGCTGACGCCCGCAATGCTGCCCAGCGCCCGTTCCAGCGGCGCGGCGACTGTGCTGGCCATGCTTTCGGGGCTGGCGCCGGGCAGATCGGCGCGCACTTCGATGGTCGGAAAATCCACCTGCGGCAACGGCGCCACCGGCAGCAGGCGCCACGCCACCGCGCCCAGCAGCGTCAGCGCCACCGCCAGAAAAATGCAGGCGACCGGCCGGTGCAGCAACGCCCGGATCATTTCACCGGGCCTTCGGCGTTGGGCGCCGGTGCGGCATCAGCGCGGCGGTGGCCCAGCCGGTGAAAGAACAGGTACACGGCCGGCGTGGTGAACAGCGTCAGCACCTGGCTGACCAGCAGCCCGCCAACCATGACCCAGCCCAGCGGCTGGCGCAGTTCGGCGCCGGAGCCGGTCGCCAGCATCAACGGCAGCGCGCCAAATAGTGCGGCCAGCGTCGTCATCAGGATGGGGCGCAGGCGCAGCAGCGCGGCCTCGCGGATGGCGGCTTGCGGGTCAAGGCCGCGCGTGCGCTCAGCCTCCAGCGCAAAGTCGACCATCATGATGCCGTTCTTCTTGACCAGCCCGATCAGCAGAATGATGCCGATCACGGCAATCAGGTCCAGCGGCCGGCCGGTGATCAGCAGCGCCAGCAGCGCGCCGACCGTAGCCGAGGGCAGGGTGGACAGGATGGTGACCGGGTGGATGGCGCTTTCGTACAGCATGCCCAGCACCAGGTACATGGTCACCACCGCGGCCAGCATCAGCCACAACGTGTTGGACAGCGACGCCTCGAACGCCGACGCCGCGCCTTGCAGCCGCAGCTCGACGCTTTCGGGCATGCCGATTTCCTGCTTGGCCGCTTCGATGGCAGCGATGGCTTCGCCCAGCGAACCGCCCGGCGGCAGGTTGAAAGACAGATTCACGGCGGGGAACTGCGACAGGTGATTCACCGCCAGCGGTGCGGCGCGTTCACTGACCGTGGCCAGTGCGGACAGCGGAATGGCCTGCCCGTTTTCCGTCTGCAGATGAACGCGTTCCAGCGCCTCAGGGCTGGTCGCCATTGTGCGGTCCACTTCCAGCACTACACGGTACTGGTTGGATTGCGTGAACAGCGTGGCGACCTGACGCTGGCCGAATGCGTTGTACAGGGCCTGGGCCACGTCGTCCATCGTGACGCCCAGACGCGCGGCGGCGTCGCGCGAGACTTCCAGATAGGCCTGGCGCCCGCCGCCCTGCAGGTCGGAAGACACGTCGGCAAGCTGGGGCGCCTGCGCCAGCTGTTGCATCAGCGCGGTGGTCCAACGCGTCAGCAGGGCGCTGTCGGGCGAAGTCAGGCTGAACTGATATTGGCCGCGGCTGACGCGGTCTTCGATGTTCAGTTCCTGCACAGGTTGCAGGTAAAGCGAGATGCCGTTCACCTCGCGCGCCCGCGTGTCCAGCCGCGCCATGATGTCCGCCAGCGGCGCGCTGCGTTCGTTCCAGGGCTTCAGATTGATCAGCAGACGCCCCGTGTTCAGCGTGGCGTTCATGCCGTCGATGCCGATGAAGGACGACAGGGTGGCGACGTCGGGATCGGCCAGCAGGCTTTCCGCCACGGCCTGCTGACGACGCGACATGGCGTCAAACGACGTGCTCTGCGCGGATTGGGTCACGCCTTGCAGGACGCCGCCGTCCTGCGCTGGAAAGAAGCCCTTGGGCACCGCCAGATACAGCAGGCCGGTCAGCCCCACGGTGGCCACCATCGCCAGCAGCGTCACCCGCTGGTGGCGCAGGGTCACGTCCAGCCAGCCGGCGTAGTGCACTTGCAGGCGGTCCAGCAACCCGGGGCGCGACGGCTCGTGCGCCGGCAGCAGGCGCGCGCACATCATGGGCGTCAGCGTCAGCGAAACCGCCAGCGAGATCAGGATGGCGACGGCCAACGTAATGGCGAACTCGCGGAACAACCGGCCCACCACGTCTTCCATGAACAGCAGCGGAATCAGCACCGCGATCAGCGACAGCGTCAGCGACACCAGCGTGAAGCCGATCTGCCCCGCGCCCTTGAGCGCGGCCGCCATCGGGCTGTGGCCTTGTTCGCGGTAGCGCGCAATGTTCTCCAGCATGACGATGGCGTCATCCACCACGAAGCCCGCGCCAATGGTCAGCGCCATCAGCGTCAGATTGTTGGTGGAGAAACCGGCCAGGTACATGAAGCCGAACGTGCCGATCAGCGACAGCGGGACGGCCAGGCTGGGGATCAGCGTAGCGGGCAGGTTGCGCAGGAACAGAAAGGTCACCAGGACGACCAGTCCCACGGCGAAGGCCAGCTCCCATTGCACGCCGCGCACCGAGGCGCGGATGCTCTCCGTCCGATCGGTCAGGATGCGTACCTGCACGGCGGCGGGCAGGCTGGCCGTCAGTTGCGGCAGCAGCGCCTTGACCTGGTCCGCCACCGCAATGACGTTGGCGCCCGGCTGGCGCTGGATATTCACCAGCACTGCGGGCTGCTTGTCCACCCACGCGGCCAGATAGCGGTCTTCGGCGCCGTCCTCCACTGTCGCGATCTGACCCAGCCGCACCGGCGCACCATTCTTCCAGGCGACGATCAGGTCGCGGTATTCCTCAGCGCTCTGCAATTGATCATTGGCGTCCATGATGACGGACCGCACGGGGCCATCAAAGCTGCCTTTAGGCTGATTGGAGTTGGCCTTGGCAATCGCCTCCTGCACGTCCGACAACTGCAGGCCGCGCGCGGCCAGCGCCATCGGGTTGACCTGCACGCGCACGGCGGGGCGCTGCCCGCCCGCCAGGCTGACCATGCCCACACCCGACAGCTGCGACAGCCGCTGCGTCATCCGCGTATCCACCAGATCGTAGACCTTGGGCAGCGGCAGGGAATCCGACGTGACGGCCAGCGTCAGGATCGGCACGTCCGCGGGGTTGACCTTGCGGTAGACGGGCGGGGTGGGCAGATCGTTCGGCAGGAGCGAATCGCTGGCGCTGATGGCTGCCTGCACCTCTTGTTCGGCCACGCCCAGCGGCACGTCCAGCGCAAACTGCAGCGTGATGACCGAGATGCCGCTGCCGCTGGTGGACGACATCTGCTTTAAGCCCGGTATCTGTCCGAAGCGCCGCTCCAGCGGTGCGGTGACCGCGCGCGCCGTCACGTTGGGACTGGCGCCCGGATACTGCGTGGTGACCTGGATGATGGGATAGTCGACCTGCGGCAATGCGGCCACGGGCAGCAGGCGCCACGCCAGGATGCCGGACAGCAGCAGGGCGATCATCAGGAAAGATGTGGCGACCGGGCGCAGGATGAAGGGGCGTGACAGGCTCATGCGGGCTCCTTGTCCTGATCGTGCTGCTCCACGATCTGCACATCGCGTCCGTCATGCAGCCGATCCACGCCCTCGACCACGACGCGCTCGTCCTCGGCCAGGCCCGCCAGCACGACGATGCGACCCGCGTTGGCCGGACCCAGTTCCAGCACGCGGCGGGTGGCGCGGTTGTCGTCGCCGATGACGAAGACGAACGATCCTTCAGAACCGAACTGCACGGCGGCGGTGGGTATGGTCACGACATCGTCCTGCTGCACGACGGCCAGCCGGATGTTCACGAACTGGTTGGGAAACAACGACTCGTCGGCATTGTCGAAGCGCGCGCGCAGCCGCACCGTGCCGCTGGCCGCCTGGATGCGGTTGTCCAGCGCCTCGAGCGTGCCTTCGGCCAGAATGCGGCGCTCATCGGCGTCCCAGGCCTGCACGCGCAACACGGGCGTCTTCGCCTGCGCCTGACGCAGGATGTCCAGGCGGGTCTCCGAGATGCTGAACAGGGCCGACGTGGGCGCCATCTGCACCAGCGTGGTCAGCCCGTCCGCGTCTGTCGTGCGCACGTGGTTGCCGGCATCCACGCGCCGCAAGCCCACGCGGCCGGCGTGCGGCGCCACGATACGCGTAAGACTGAGCCGGCGGCGGGCGTCGGCGACCTGCGCCTGGTTCTTCTGGCGTTGCGCGGTGTACATCCGCACCTGCGCCTCGGCGGTATCAAGCTGCTGCCCGGCCACGGCCTCCTGCCGCGCCAGCTTCCGATAGCGGCGCAGATCCGCTTCGGCGTTGTCCAGCAGCGCCTGCGTTTGCGCCAGCTCGCCTTCGGCGGACGCCAGCGCAGCCTGGAAGGGGCGCGGGTCTATTTCGGCAAGCAACTGACCCTGCGAGACCGCCTGGCCTTCGGTGTAGTGCAGTCTCACCAACTGGCCATCGACCTGGCTGCGCACGGTCACCTGAGCCAGCGGCGTGATGGTGCCCAACGCATGCAGGTCCCGCTGCAGCGGGCCAGTGCGCGCGGCGGCGACGCTCACTGCGACGGGAAGCTTCCCATAGTTGGGGGGAGGAGGGGCGGCCGGGCCTTTATTGCCCGCCAGCCAGACCGCCGCACCGATCAGCAGGGCCAGCGCCAGGGCTGCCGCGATCAGGTTCAGGCGTTTGCGTGAGGGGGTGGGGCCCGCAAGGAAGCGCAGGGACATCAGGGCTGCCAGGCAAGGGATAGCGGACAGCCGAGATTCTATATTAATAATAATGATTAGCGTTATTGACGCTGATTTTCAAGAAGGGTTTGCGCGTATCGTTTAGAGTGGCGGCTGTTTTCAATACCCCGGTTTGCAAGAGGAGTGGGTCATGAGCAAAGAATCCTTCGAAAGTCAGCGGGAATTGTTCGAGCGCCTGCAGGAACGGCTGGCGTCCGAACGCGACCGCTTGGCGCAGTGGCAGTCGATCGAAGCCGATTACCAGCGCAAATACACCGAGACGCTGCGGCCCCTCGAAGAAAAGCTCAACCAGCTTCGTTACAAGCTGGTGCTGTGCTTTGATCATGCGTACAAGGAAATGGGCCTGTCCAAGGCCGAGCGCGAATTCGTTTCCGAACTGGTCACGGAGTTTTCGGAAGAACTGCTGGTGCTGGCAACCAAGAGCGAGCTGCCTGCCGGTTGCGACACCGCGCGCCTCAAGACGCTTTACAAGAAGCACCGCGGGTCGGATTACGACGCCAACCTGGCCGAACTGACGGAAAGCGCGGGCCAGGAGCTGGCCGATGCGCTGGATCTGGACGTTGCCGATCTGGCCTCGATGTCGCCCATGCAGTTGCTGCAGATCATCCAGGACCAGTACGACGACGAGGACGCGGAAGAACTGCTGGAGTACGCGCGCGTCGTCAAGATTCCGGCCGTGACGAACGACGTCGCGTGGCAGGCCTTGCAAGAGGCCGAGCAGGTGCGCCTGGCCCAGTCCACGGCCAACGATGAATCGATGATCGACCTGCTGGGAGACCGCGACATTCCCGACGATGAGCTGGACTCTGTCAACGCGTCGCTGATCCTCGAGCTGGACGAAGTGCTGAGCCAGCTTCAGTTCGCCGAAGAAGGCTTCAAGCTGCGCTACGAACTGGACGTGTTCGCCACGTTCGATCCCGATACGGTAATGGGCGAACTGGACGACGATATCAAGGACATCCAGGAGTACATCCAGGAACTGGAGCACGAGATCATGCAGTTCTCGGATGAATCCCTGCTCAAGGCGTGGATCAAGGCGATGCGCCGGGAAGTGGCCGCGATGGAGCGGCGCGAAGATCGGTCCTGACGCATCTCAGCCTTTCGGCCGCGACACCGGCATCACCCGCATGACCGGCGCGGCCTGCTTGGCCGCCGCATCCGCGCGCGGCCGGATCATCATTGGGAAGAACCGCCACAGGTACAGTCCCAGCGCCAGCGCCCACGCGGTGGCGGACGCATGCAGCAGTCCCAGTGTTGCGGCGGTGGGCAACAGCGCCGCCAGCCGCAGCAATGCCGCCAGGATCATCAGCGCGTAGCTCACGACCATGCTGCGGTCCGTGTGCAGCGGCCGGCCCAGGTGGCCCAGCGCGGTGCGCGTCACCATGCCCAGGATCAGCACGGAAAACCCTGCCACGCCAATCACGTGCGCCGGCCACGCCTGCCGGACGACGAAGCCCGCCAATTGCGCCGCGCCGACCAGCAGCCCGATGCCCAGGCCCAGATACCCGGCATAGAGAATCCACAGAAGCGGTACGCGCCGCACGGCCCACGGCTTCCAGGACACCCACTGCACCAGCGCGATCACGCCGCTGGCCGCCAACGCCGCCGCGGCTACTTGCTGCACCCCGCCCAGCAGGCAGGCGATGGCAATGACGCCGAACCCGAGCTGCCAATGGCCGCTCTTGGTATGGGGAGGGATGTCCAGGCCCGCGACGGCGCGCTTGGCGAAGAAGGGCATGACCCGCCGGGCGATCAGCAGAGTCAGCACGGCCATCGACAGCAGGCCGGCATTGAAAAAGCGCATCAACGTGACGTAATCGCCCTGTACCGTCGCCCACAGATACAGCCCGTTGGTCGCGCCGAGCGCCAGCAGCAGCAAGGGAACGCCATAGTTGCGCTGGTTGCGTGTCACCGCGACGGCGCGTCCCAGCGCCCCGGCCGCCCACAGAAAGAAGAGCAGATCGGCAGCCGCCGCAATGGCGAATGCCGGGCGGCCCGGCGCCAGATAGCCCACCCGCGCTACGATCCATAACCCGCACAGGGCCGCCAGCGGGTTGCCGCGCAGCGGATTCTTGCCCGTCCAGTTGGCGCCCGCCGTCAGCAGAAACCCCGCAGCAATGGTGGCGACAAAGCCCCACAGCATTTCATGCGCGTGCCAGAACATGCCGTTCAGCACGCCGGTCAGGCGCGCCGGCGCATGCACCCACAGCAGCACGGAGAACAGGGCCCAAAAGCAGCCCGCCAGGTACAGCGGGCGAAATCCCATTTCGGTGAAAGCGCGCCATTCGGGCGGTGCGGGGCGCGGCTTCTTTGCGGGTTCTTCAATGGAAAGCAGGGTGCTCATGATGTAGCCAGTGCGCGCAGGGTGCGCCGCGTTGCGGGTTTGAACGTGTATTTGAAATACATATTACTGCTGGCGGCATCCGGGCGCGACTTGCCTGCTTGATCCAGCGCAAGGCTGTCCGGAACACCCGCATGACTAGGCACTTCGGAAATGGCCCTTTGGTCGGCTGGGGAATGGTGAGGGAAGGGTGGCCTCCTTAGGCTACCCACATACGCATTTGTCAGCAAAAAGCGAGACCAACCATGGCAGCACATCAATCCTCGGCCGGCGCGCCGATGCGGGTCCTGATATCCAGTACGTTTGCCTTCACCATCTGTTTCGCGGTGTGGATGATCTTCGCCGTGCTGGGCATTCCCATAAAAACCCAGCTCGGCCTGTCTGAAACGCAATTCGGCCTGCTGGCCGCCATGCCGGTCCTGACCGGTTCCCTCGTGCGCGTGCCGCTGGGCATCTGGACCGACCGCTACGGCGGCCGCCCCGTGTTCTTCGTGCTGATGTTGCTGGCAGTGGTGCCGATCTGGCTGCTGTCGTACGCCACGGAATACTGGCAGTTCCTGGTGCTGGCGCTGTTCGTCGGCCTGACCGGCGGCTCGTTCTCGGTGGGTACGCCCTACGTGGCGCGCTGGTTCCCGCGCAACAAGCAGGGCCTGGCCATGGGCGTCTTTGGCGCCGGCAACTCGGGTTCGGCCATCACCAAGTTCGTGGCGCCCGCACTGATCGCCGCGGCCGCCGGATCCTGGGTCATCGTGCCGCAGGTGTACGCCGTGGCGCTGCTGGTCACCGCAATCCTGTTCTGGATGTTCTCGTCGTCCGATCCCTCGCACCGCGTTGCGGGCGGCGCATCCTTGTCGGCCCAGTTCGCCATGCTGAAGGACCCGCGCGTCTGGCGCTATTGCCAGTACTACTCGGTCGTGTTCGGCGGCTACGTTGCCCTGGCGCTGTGGATGACCAAGTACTACATCGGCGAATACGGCTTCGACATGAAGCTGGCCGCGCTGTTGGCCGCATGTTTCTCGCTGCCCGGCGGCGTGCTGCGCGCGGTGGGCGGCTGGATCTCCGACCGCTACGGCGCCTACAAGACCACGTGGTGGGTGATGTGGGTGTGCTGGGTCGCGTTCTTCCTGCTGAGCTATCCGCAAACCGAATTCACCGTCATGACGGCCGGCGGCCCGCGTTCCTTCGGCATCGCGCTCGGTCCGGTCACCTTCACCATCCTGCTGTTCATCGTCGGCATCGCCATGGCGATCGGCAAGGCCTCCGTCTTCAAGTTCATTTCTGACGAGTTCAGCGACAACATCGGCGCCGTGTCCGGCATCGTCGGGCTGGCTGGCGGCCTGGGCGGCTTCATTCTTCCCATCATGTTCGGCGTCCTGCTCGACCTGACCGGCATCCGCTCCAGCGCCTTCATGCTGCTGTACGGCACGGTCTGCGTCTCGCTCATCTTCATGCACTTCAGTTTCCGGCCCGAAAGCGCGGCCATCGCGCGGCAGCAAGCCGCCTGACCCACCCACCATCCTGAGAGAACCTCATGTCCACTCAAGTCCTTGCGCGCTGGGAGCCGGATAACCCCGGCTTCTGGAAACAGACCGGCGCGCGCGTCGCCAACCGTAATCTGTGGATCTCGATCCCGGCGCTGATGCTGGCGTTCAGCATCTGGATGCTGTGGAGCGTGGTCGTGGTCAACCTGGACCGCGCCGGCTTCATGCTGTCCAAGAACCAGCTGTTCTGGCTGACGGCGCTGCCCGCGCTGTCCGGCGCCACGCTGCGCATCTTCTACTCGTTCCTCGTGCCCGTCTTCGGCGGGCGCAAGTGGACGGCCATCTCCACCGCCTCGCTGCTGATTCCGGCGCTGGGCATGGGCTTCGCGCTGCGCGACCCCACCACCTCGTTCCCCACGCTCCTGATCCTGGCGCTGCTGTGCGGCCTGGGCGGCGGCAACTTCAGCTCCAGCATGGCCAACATCAGCTTCTTCTTTCCCAAGGAAAAGAAAGGCCTGGCCACGGGCTTGAATGCCGGCATCGGAAACCTGGGCGTGTCGCTGGTGCAGTTCGTGGTGCCGGTTGTCATCACGATGGGCGTGTTTGGCGTCGCCGGCGGCGAACCCCAGGTCATCAACGCCAATGGCACGCAGCAGAACCTGTGGCTGCAGAACGCGGGCTTCATCTGGGTGATCCCCATCGCGCTGGCGTCCATCGCCGCGTGGTTCGGCATGAACGACATCGCCGATGCGCGCGCCTCGTTCGCCGACCAGGCCGTCATCTTCAAGCGCAAGCACAACTGGCTGATGTGCTGGCTGTACGTGGGCACGTTCGGGTCGTTCATCGGCTTCTCGGCGGGCTTCGCCATGCTGACCAAGACGCTGTTTCCCACGGTCAATCCCATGGCATACGCCTTCCTGGGACCGCTGGTCGGATCGCTGACGCGTCCCGTGGGCGGCTGGATCTCCGACAAGCTGGGCGGCGCCCGGGTCACGCTGTTCACCTTCGCGGCCATGATCGCCGCGGTGGCGGGAGTCATGGTGTTCCTGCCTGGCGAAGGCCGGCTGGGCGACTTCAACGGGTTCCTCGCCATGTTCATCGTGCTGTTTGCGCTGACCGGCCTGGGCAACGGCTCGACGTTCCGCATGATCCCCGTGATCTTCCTGCGTGAGCGCACGCAGGCCGCGCAGGGCAAGGGCCCGGCCGCGCAAAAACAGGCGATGACGGAAGCAGCCAAGGAATCGGCCGCCGTGCTGGGCTTTTCCGGCGCCATCGGGGCCTACGGCGGCTTTTTCATCCCGCGCAGCTTCGGCACGTCGCTCGACATGACGGGCAGCGTACAGACCGCGCTGGTTTGCTTCATCGCCTTCTACGCCACCTGCATGCTGATCACCTGGTGGTTCTACGCGCGCCGCAATGCCCCCGTGCCGTGCTGATCTGCCCGATACGCCGGCCGGTCCGCGCGTTGCGCGCGGTGCGGCCGGCGGCGCGCGACTAGTTCGGTCTACGCGGATAACTAGTCACTCTGCCGAACCCGGGTTGTGCCACCGGCGAATGGTCCGCCAGACAGCCCAGTCCTAAAGTTGCTTCAACAGCATTGATCGCAGTACGCGCCGGCCAGGCCGGCGTTCTTGGAGAAACACAATGAGTCATTTTCTGGACCGGTTGAAGTTCATGTCGCGGGTGAAGTCCACCTTCGCGAACGGTCACGGCGAAACCGTCAACGAGGACCGCAAGTGGGAAAACGCGTACCGCGCCCGCTGGCAGCACGACAAGGTGGTGCGTTCCACCCACGGCGTGAACTGCACCGGCTCCTGCTCCTGGAAGGTCTATGTCAAGAACGGCCTGATCACCTGGGAAACCCAGCAGACCGACTACCCCCGCACCCGTCCCGATCTGCCCAACCATGAGCCGCGTGGCTGTCCGCGCGGCGCCTCGTACAGCTGGTATGTGTACTCGGCGCAACGCGTGAAGTACCCCATGATCCGCGGCCGCCTCATCGAGATGTGGCGCGAAGCCCGCAAGACCATGGATCCCATCGCCGCCTGGGAATGGATCAGCCAGGATCCCAAGCGCGCCAAGCGCTACAAGTCGGTGCGCGGCCTGGGCGGCTTTGTCCGCGCCGATTGGGACACCGCCACCGAAATCATTGCTGCCGCCAACGCGCTCACCATCAAGAAGTACGGTCCCGACCGCGTGATCGGCTTCTCGCCGATTCCCGCGATGTCGATGGTCAGCTACGCCGCCGGCGCCCGCTACCTGAGCCTGCTGGGCGGCGCCTGCCTCAGCTTCTACGACTGGTACTGCGATCTTCCCCCCGCCAGCCCCCAGATCTGGGGCGAACAAACTGACGTGCCCGAATCGGCCGACTGGTACAACTCCACCTACCTGATGGTCTGGGGCTCGAACGTCCCGCAGACCCGCACCCCCGACGCGCACTTCTACACCGAAGTCCGCTACAAGGGCACCAAGACCGTGGCCGTGTCCAGCGACTTCGGCGAAATGGTCAAGTTCGGCGACATCTGGCTGGCGCCCAAGCAGGGCACCGACGCCGCGCTCGCCATGGCCATGGGCCACGTCATCCTCAAGGAATTCCACCTCTCGGGCAAGTCGGCCTACTTCACGGACTACGTGCGCCGCTACACCGACATGCCGATGCTGGTGCAGCTCAAGGAACGCGACGGCTTCTACGCCCCTGACCACTTCCTGCGCGCCTCGCAACTCGACAACGCGCTCGGCGAACAGAACAACCCCGACTGGAAGACGCTGGTCCTGGACGAGTCCACCGGCGATCTGGTCGCGCCCAACGGCAGCATCGGTTTCCGCTGGGGCGAGGGCGCCGTCAACGACGGTGAAAAGGTTGGCCGCTGGAACCTCGAATCCAAGGACGGCGGTTCGGGCCGCGAAATCGTCCCGACGCTGACCCTCCTGGGCCAGTCGGACGACGTGGTCGGCGTGGGCTTCCCGTACTTCGGCAGCGAACACGACGAACTTCTCGTGCGCAACGTGCCCGCCCGCCGCATCCGCCTGGCCGACGGCACCGAGGCGCTGGTCGCCACGGTGTATGACCTGCAAATGGCCAACTACGGCCTCGATCGCGGCCTGGGCGGCGGCAACGTCGCAACTTCGTACGACGACGACGTTCCCTACACCCCCGCCTGGCAGGAAAAACACACCAGCGTGCCGCGCGCGCAGGTCATCCAGGTGGCGCGCGAATTCGCCCAGAACGCGCACGACACCGAAGGCAAGTCCATGGTCATCGTCGGCGCCGGCCTGAACCACTGGTACCACATGGACATGATCTACCGCGGCATCATCAACATGCTGATGATGTGCGGTTGCGTCGGCAAGAGCGGCGGCGGCTGGGCGCACTATGTGGGCCAGGAAAAGCTGCGTCCGCAGTTCGGCTGGGCGCCCTTGGCGTTCGCCGCGGACTGGGTCCGCCCGCCGCGCCAGATGAACGGCACCTCGTTCTTCTACGCCCACACCAGCCAATGGCGCCACGAAAAGCTGAACGTGCAGGAAGTGCTCGGCCCCACCGCCGACCGCGCCAAGTACGGCGAACTCAGCATGATCGACCTGAACGCCCGCGCCGAGCGCATGGGCTGGCTGCCGTCGGCCCCGCAGCTGCGCACCAATCCGCTGGACGTGGTGGCGCAGGCCGACAGCCTGGGCAAGGATCCCATCGCCCACGCGGTCGAACAGATGAAGTCGGGCGACCTTCGCATGTCCTGCGAAAACCCGGACGATCCCGCCAACTTCCCGCGCAACATGTTCGTGTGGCGCTCCAACATCCTCGGCTCCAGCGGCAAGGGCCACGAGTATTTCCTGAAGTACCTGCTGGGCACGCAGAACGCGGTGTTCGGCGATGAAGGCGATGCCATCAAGCCCACCGAAGTCACCTACGAGGACGACGCGGCCGAAGGCAAGCTGGACCTGCTGACGGTGCTGGACTTCCGCATGAGCACCACGTGCCTGTACGGCGACATCGTGCTGCCCACGGCCACCTGGTACGAAAAGGACGACCTCAACACGTCCGACATGCACCCCTTCATCCACCCGCTCAGCGAAGCCGTGCAGCCGCTCTGGGAAAGCAAGACCGACTGGGAAATCTACAAGCTGCTCGCCAAGAAGTTCACCGACATCGGCGGTCCGTACCTCGGCAAGCGCCGCGATCTGGTGCTGACCCCGCTGATGCACGACACCCCGGGAGAACTCGGCCAGGCCTTCGAACCCAAGGACTGGAAGCTGGGCGAATGCGACCTGATCCCCGGCAAGACCGCGCCGTCCATGACGGTGGTTGAACGCGATTACAACGACATCTACCGCAAGTTCACGTCGGTGGGTCCGTTGCTGGACAAGCTGGGCAACGGCGGCAAGGGCATCAACTGGAACACGCAGCACGAGGTCCACGAGCTGGCCGGCATCAACGACAGCGTCACCGAAGCCGGCGTCAGCCAGGGCCGTCCGCGTCTGGACACGGCCATCGACGCCGCTGAAATGATCCTGACCTTCGCACCGGAAACCAACGGCCACGTGTCGGTCAAGGCGTGGGAAGCGCTGGGCAAGATCACCGGACGCGACCACACGCACCTTGCCGTCGGCCGCGAGCACGACAAGATCCGCTTCCGCGACATCCAGGCGCAGCCGCGCAAGATCATTTCGGCGCCCACCTGGTCTGGCCTGGAAAGCGAAGAGGTCAGCTACAACGCCGGCTATACCAACGTCCATGAACTGATCCCATGGCGCACCCTGACGGGCCGCCAGCAGTTCTACCAGGATCACCGCTGGATGCTGGACTTTGGCGAAGGCTCGTGCGTGTACAAGCCCGCCATCGACACCAAGACGGTTGCGCCCATGCTGGGCAAGTACCCCAACGGCGAAAAGGAACTGGTCCTGAACTGGATTACGCCGCACCAGAAGTGGGGCATCCACAGCACGTATTCGGACAACCTGCGCATGCTGACCCTGAGCCGCGGTGGCCCCCACGTGTGGGTGTCCGAAGCCGAGGCCAAGCAGGCCGGTCTGGTCGACAACGACTGGGTCGAAGTGTTCAACGTCAACGGCACGCTGACCGCCCGGGTGGTCGTGAGCCAGCGCGTGCCGGTCGGCATGTGCCTGATGTACCACGCCCAGGAAAAGATCGTGAACGTGCCGGGCGCTGAAACCAGCGGCAAGCGCGGCGGCATCCACAACTCGGTCACGCGCACGGTGCTCAAGCCCACGCACATGATCGGCGGCTACGCCCAGCAGGCCTACGGTTTCAACTACTACGGCACCGTGGGCGCCAACCGCGACGAATTCGTGGTCGTGCGCAAGATGAAGAAGGTGGACTGGCTGGAAGGCCCGCTCGTCGAAGAACTGCAACAAGAAGAGAAGCAATCATGAGGATACGCGCCCAAATCGGCATGGTGCTGAACCTGGACAAGTGCATTGGCTGCCACACTTGCTCGGTCACCTGCAAGAACGTCTGGACCAGCCGCGACGGTGTCGAGTATGCCTGGTTCAACAACGTGGAAACCAAGCCCGGCATTGGCTATCCGAAGGAATGGGAAAACCAGGAAAAGTGGAAGGGCGGCTGGAGCCGCACGGCCGCCGGCAAGCTGGAACCGCGTCAAGGCGGCAAGCTGCGCATCCTGGCCAACCTGTTCGCCAACCCGAACCTGCCCGCCATCGACGACTACTACGAGCCGTTCACCTACGACTACGAGCATCTGAAGAACGCGCCGCTGTCGCAGACGCCGCCCACCGCGCGTCCGGTGTCGGTGCTGACGGGCAAGAAGATGGACAAGATCCATTGGGGCCCCAACTGGGAAGACGACCTGGGCGGCGAATTCAGCTCGCGCAGCCGCGACGCCCTGTTTGAAGGCGTGCAGAAGGAGATGTACTCGACCTTCGAGAACACCTTCATGATGTACCTGCCGCGCCTGTGCGAACACTGCCTGAACCCGGCCTGTGTCGCCAGCTGCCCGTCCGGCTCCATCTACAAGCGTGAAGACGACGGCATCGTCCTGGTCGACCAGGACAAGTGCCGCGGCTGGCGCATGTGCATCTCGGGCTGCCCGTACAAGAAGATCTACTACAACTGGAACAGCGGCAAGGCCGAGAAGTGCACGTTCTGCTACCCGCGCATCGAGGCCGGCCAGCCGACCGTGTGCTCGGAAACCTGCGTGGGCCGCATCCGCTACCTGGGCGTGCTGCTGTACGACGCCGACCAGATCGAGAACGCCGCATCCACCGCGAACGAGCAAGACCTCTACCAGTCGCAGCTCGACCTGTTCCTGGACCCGCACTCGCCCGAGGTGATCGCCGCGGCCCGCGAGCAGGGCATCCCGGAATCGTGGCTGGAAGCTGCGCGCAATTCGCCCGTCTACAAGATGGCCGTCGAATGGAAGGTCGCTTTCCCGCTGCACCCGGAATACCGCACGCTGCCCATGGTCTGGTACATCCCGCCGCTGTCGCCCATCCAGACGGCGGCTGAATCGGGCAAGATGCCCCAGCGCACCGTCGGCAAGAGCGGCATGATCCCCGATGTGTCCACGCTGCGCATCCCCGTGCGCTACCTGGCCAACCTGCTGACCGCCGGCAAGGAAGCGCCGGTGCTGCAAGCGCTGGAACGCATGCTGGCCATGCGCGCATTCAAGCGGTCCGAGACCGTTCACGGCGAACGCGACACGGCCCTGCTGGACCAGGTAGGCCTGACCGAGGAAACGGTGCAGGACATGTACCGCATCATGGCCATCGCCAACTACGAAGACCGCTTCGTCGTGCCCAGCAGCCACAAGGAAGTGGTCGAGGACAGCTTCAACGAGAAGGGAAGCTGCGGCTTCACGTTTGGCAACGGCTGCTCGGGCGGCGTGTCGGAAGGCACTCTGTTCGGTCGCAAGCCCCAGGGCAGCGAAATCTTCATCGAGATGCCCAAGTCGCGCAAGAAGGCCGTTTCGGCTTAAGCAAAGGAAAACATCATGAGCCTGTACCGACTGCTTTCCGCCATGCTGTGCTACCCCGAGCCGGAGCTGCTGGACTACCTGGGCGAACTGGAAGAGGCCCTCGCGGCCTATCCGGACGCCGAAGAGACCCTCCAGCCCCTGGTGAGCTACCTGGCCTCGAACGACCTGATTCCCCTGCAAGAGAACTACGTCGCCACCTTTGACCGCAACCGCTCGCATTCCCTGCACCTGTTCGAACACGTGCACGGTGAAAGCCGCGACCGCGGCCAAGCCATGGTGGACTTGCTGGAGACCTACCGCCAGCACGGTTTCGAACCCGTCGTGTCCGAACTGCCGGATCACGTGCCGCTTTTCCTGGAATTCCTGGGCGTCATTGACCCCGACACAGCCCAGGAACTGCTGGACGAAGCCATCCACGTGCTGGCCGCCATCGGGGCGCGCCTGGCCAAGAGCGAAAGCTCCTATGCCTGCATCTTTGCCGTGCTGCGCGCCCAGTCCCGCGTGATTCCGCGCGTGCAGACCGAGGCGCCCGTGCGCGACATGGACGAGGCGATGGAGGCTTTCGGGGCCGGCCCGGACGGCGTGGAACCGCTGCTACGGCCGTTCTCGGGAGGCGGCGCACAGCCCGTGCACTTCCATCCCCGTTCCGCCGCGACTCATTAATGCTCAGGACGACGCATCATGAACTCCCTGAATCAGTTTCTTTTCGGCATCTATCCGTACATCGCGCTGACCATCTTCCTGCTCGGCAGCCTGGCGCGCTTTGAACGCGAGCAATACACCTGGAAGTCCGACAGCTCGCAACTGCTGCACCGCGGCCAGCTGCGGCTGGGCAACATCCTCTTTCACATCGGCATCATCGGCCTGTTCTTCGGGCATCTGGCCGGCCTGCTGACTCCGGTCGTCGTGTGGGACACGCTGGGCGTCTCGCACTCGCTCAAGCAGATGGTCGCCATGGTGGCCGGCGGCGTGATGGGCGGGCTGTGCCTGATCGGCCTCCTGATCCTGATCCACCGCCGCCTGACCGATCCGCGCATTGCACACGCCACCCGGCCGGGCGACAAGATCCTGCTGCTCTGGATCCTGGTGACCCTGCTGCTGGGCCTGTCCACGATCGTGCTGTCGGCCGGCCACATGGACGGCGAAATGATGGTGCACCTGATGACCTGGGCGCAGCACATCGTCACGTTCCAGGGCGACGCCGCCAGCTACATCGCCGGCGTGCCGCTGCTCTTCAAGGCGCACCTGTTCATGGGTCTCACGCTGTTCGTGATCTTCCCGTTCACCCGCCTGGTGCACGTCTGGAGCGGCTTTGCGTCGATCGGCTACCTGGGCCGCGCCTGGCAACTCGTCCGTCCGCGCTGATCCACTGTCTTAGGAGCCGAACATGCCTGTCATCGTCAATGGCGTCGAACTGAACGACGCGGATCTGGAACGTGAACTTCCCTTGCACGCCGAGGCCGGCAATCCCATGCGCGAGGCCGTCACGGCCCTGGTGCTGCGGCGCGTGCTGCTGGACGAGGCCGGCCGGCAAGGTCTGGACTTGTCCGACGAGGAAAGCGCGATCGGCGCGCTGCTCGCCAGCCAGGCGCCGGCGCCCGAAGCCGACGACCAGGCGTGCCGGCGCTTTTATCAGATGCACCCCGAGCGCTTCATGGTGGGTGAACTGGTCGAGGCGGACCACATCCTGTTCCAGGTCACGCCCGACGTGAACCTGGACATGTTGAAGGCGCATGCCAACGTGGTGCTGACCGAGCTGCTGGCCGATCCCTCCCGGTTCGCGGAGGTTGCCCGCGAGCAGTCCAATTGCCCGTCCGCTGCGGTGGGCGGCAACCTGGGTCAACTCGGCCGCGGCGACACCGTGCCCGAGTTCGAACGCGCGGTGTTTGCGTTGCCCTCGGGCGGGCTGCTGCCGCAGTTGCTGCAAACGCGGCATGGCCTGCACATCGTGCGCGTCACGCGCCGCGTTGAAGGCCGCCTCTTGCCTTACGAGCACGTCGCAAAGCAGATTGCGACGGCGCTCACCACCATGAGCCGCGACACCGCCTGGCGGCAATACACCAAGCTGCTGGTCGGGCGCGCCAAGATCTCCGGCATTGACCTGGACGACGGCGAACCCGAACGGGTCTTTGCCGGGAGCGCCGCATGATGGACGAGCCAGCCCCTGCCGTATTAGCGGACGGCTTCGGCCGCCGCATCGACTACCTGCGCGTCTCCGTCACCGATCGCTGCGATCTGCGTTGCAGCTATTGCCTGCCCAAGGACTTCAAGGGCTTCGAGACGCCGGCCAACTGGATGTCCCACGACGAAATGGCGCGGCTGGTCGGGTTGTTCGTGGGCCTGGGCGTGGCCAAGGTCAGACTCACCGGCGGCGAACCGCTGCTGCGCAAGGGCGTGGCCGGGCTGGCCGCCACCATCGCCGCCATGCCCGGACTGCGCGACCTGTCCGTGTCCACCAACGCCACCCAGCTTGTGCGCCATGCCCAGTCGCTGCGCGCAGCCGGCGTGAGCCGCCTGAACATCAGCCTGGATACATTGGACGCCGCGGCGTTCTCGCAGATCACCGGGCGCGACTGTCTGGATTCCGTGCTGGCCGGGCTGGCGGCGGCGCGGCAAGCCGGCTTTTCGCCGATCAAGCTCAACAGCGTGGTGCATGCGGCCACGCCGGAATCCGAAGTCCGCCGCCTGCTGTCGTATGCCGTGGAGCAGGGCTTCGTGCTGCGGCTGATCGAACCCATGCCCATGGGCGAATGCGGTCGCGGCTATACGCATACCGACCTGAACGCGATGGGCGCCCGTCTTGCGGCCGATGCTGGCCTGGTGCCGTCGTTGTCCGAATCCCGCAACGGCCCGGCGCGCTACTGGACAAGCGGGCAGGGCGCGCCGGTGCTGGGCGTCATCACACCCATGTCGCGCCATTTCTGCGCCACCTGCAACCGCGTGCGGCTGGGCGTGGATGGCACCTTGTATCTGTGCCTGGGCCAGGAAGACCAGGTGCCGCTCGGACATCTGCTGCGCGCGGGCGCCAGCGACGCCGAGCTTATCCAGGCCATCCGGGTAGGCATCGCGGCCAAGCCGGAACGCCATGACTTCAACGCCCGGCCCGAACGCATCGTGCGCTTCATGGCGCAAACGGGAGGCTGATATGCAAGATCTTGAACGACTCGTCGGCGGCTTCCAGCGCTTTCAGCAGCAATACTACGAAGACGCACCAATGCTGTACC
Source organism: Achromobacter animicus (assembly GCF_902859585.1). GTDB lineage: Bacteria > Pseudomonadota > Gammaproteobacteria > Burkholderiales > Burkholderiaceae_B > Achromobacter > Achromobacter animicus. Next base: position 244,155 of record NZ_CADIJM010000001.1, read on the forward strand.
GCAATCTGCGCGACGGTCAGCATCCCAGCACGCTATTGATCGGCTGTTGCGATTCCCGGGTGGATCCAGCCATGCTGCTGGGGTGTGATCCCGGCGACATCTTCACCGTGCGCAATGTGGCGAATCTGGTGCCGCCGTGCAGCAAGGACCGCGGCCTGCAGGGCGTCCTGGCGGCCATCCAGTTTGCGGTCGAGCAATTGCAGGTCAGCCGCATCATCGTGCTGGGCCATGCGCAATGCGGCGGCATCCGCGCCCTGATGGAACGGCGCATCCGCCGCGACGGTGAAACCGACTATCTGGGACGCTGGATGGACATCGCAGAACCGGCGCGCGAGCAGGTGCTGCGGCAGATGCCGGATGCCTCGAAAGAAGAGCGCCGGCGCGCCTGCGAACAGGCTTCGATCCTGATTTCCCTTCGCAATCTTGAAGACCTGCCTTTCGTGCGGCGGGCGGTCGACGCGGGCAGCCTGTCACTGCATGGCTGGTACTTCGACCTGGTGGCGGGCGCTTTGCTGGCATACTCCCCGCGGGCAGACACGTTTTTGCCCATCGTGTGCCCCTTGCTGACGGAACCTGCCCTCGTATGACTCCTGTATTCGGTATCGCCGGCCGCTCCGGCAGCGGCAAAACCACCCTGATCGAAGCGATGCTGCCGCTGCTTGGCGCCCGCGGCCTGCGCGTGAACGTCATCAAGCACAGCCATCACGACTTCCAGATGGAGCCGCCGGGCAAGGACAGCGCGCGATTCCGCACTGCCGGCGCGCAGGAGGTCATGATCGCCTCGCCGTACCGGTATGCCATCGTGCACGAGCTGCACGACGCGCCGGAACCCACCCTGGAGGCGCAACTGGCGCGCCTGTCGCCCGCCGATCTGGTGTTGGTCGAAGGCTTCAAGCAGGCCGCGATCCCGCGCATCGAGGTCTATCGCCCGGCGTTGGGCAAACCGCCCCTGCACACGGAAGACCCTGCATTTCTGGCGGTCGTGACCGACGCGCCGTTGGACATCGACTTGCCCTGCCTGCCGCTGAACGATCCTGCCCAGGTGGCGGATTTTCTGTGCCGCACGCTTGGACTGCGTTGATCGCGTGAGTGACGCAATGGGCACGCGTGCGCCGGATTGCTGGCGGGAAGCGACTACACTGACACCCGAACTGCGCTTCCAGCCCTGACATTCATGAAGTCCACCGATACCGCCGCCCAACCCGACGCGCTGCCTTCGCCCCGGCACCGCCTGTCCACGCGCATCGTAGCAAGTTCACTGCTGGCGCTGATCGTCGTGCTGTCCATGGTCAGCTGGACGCTGTGGCTGTCCTGGCAACTGGAAGGCGCGGGCGCGGCCATCAACGATACCGGCAGCCTGCGCATGCGGGCCAACCGCGTCGCCGTCGAGCTGATGCGGCAGCAAGCCGGGCGCGAAGTGCGCACCACAGAACAGATCGCGATTCTGGACGAGACCATCGCGCGGCTGGCGCGGGGCAATCCCGCGCGGCCGCTTTTCATTCCCAACGACAACGCCATCCGCGCCCAGTGGCACGACGTGGCTGCATACTGGCGCGACATCATGAAGCCGGCGGCCCTGCGTTCCATCGGCCAGCCGGATGCGTCAAGCTACCTGGAAACGCTGCCCGAGTTCGTGGCCCGCGCCGATACGCTGGTGCGCATGATCGAACAGGACAACGCCGGCAAGACCACGTCGCTGCGCCTGTCGCAGGGCGTGCTGGCGGCAATTGCCAGCGCGGGCACGCTTGCCATGATCTACCTGCTGTATCTGTGGATCATTTCACCCGTGTTGCGCCTGCGCGACGGCCTGCAGCGCATGGCCGACCGCGAATTCAGCACCCGCCTCCCGGTGGAAAGCCAGGACGAGTTCGGCGTACTGGCGCGCGGCTACAACCGCATGGCAGACGAACTTCAAGACCTGTACACCAGCCTGGAACAGCGGGTGGAACAGAAGACGGCGCAGCTTGCCGCGCAGAACCGCGACATCGGTGCGCTCTACGACATGGCCGCGTTCCTGAACCAGCCCAATGAAATCGAGGCCATGTGCGATGGCTTTCTGCGCCGCGTCATGCTGCAGTTCGATGCGGAAGCGGGCAGCATCCGCGCACTGGACCCCAACAACGAAAAGCTCAACCTCGTGGTGTCGGTGGGCCTGTCCGACGATCTGGTCGAATCCGAACACTGCATGAAGGTCGACGACTGCTATTGCGGCGTCGCCACCCGCCAGGCTGGCGTCATCGTCATCCAGGACTTCCGCCAGTCGCCGCCCGACATGGATCTGAACTGTCAGCGCGACGGCTTTGCCAGCGTGGCGGTGTTCCGAATCGTGACGCGCGACGAAGTCCTGGGGTCGTATTCGCTGCATTTCCGCACGCAGCGCCGCCTGCTGGCGTCGGAGTCGCAGCTGCTGGAAACGCTGGGGCAGCACCTGGGAGTGGCGCTGGACAACCGGCGCCTCAGCGCGCAGGCGCGCCAATTGGCCGTGGTGCAAGAGCGCGGGCTGGTGGCGCAGGGCCTGCATGACAGCCTGGCGCAAGGGCTGAACTTCCTGAACCTGCAATTGCAGATGCTCGATGCCGCCATCAAGCGCGGCGACGAAGAAGAAGTCAGCGAAATCCTGCCGCTGCTGCGCACCGGCGTAGACGAAAGCTATCAGGACGTGCGCGAACTCCTGACCAACTTCCGCAGCAAGCTGTCGCAGGGCGACCTGCAGGCGGCCATTGAAGACACGGTGGCGCGTTTCCGCCGCCAGACCGCCATCGACACGGATCTGACATTCAGCCAAGGCGAAGGCGCGCCGCTGCAGCCCGAGCAGCAACTGCAGGTGCTGTTCATCCTGCAGGAAGCGCTGTCCAACGTGCGCAAGCATTCCGAGGCCAGCCGTGTGCGCATCGCCGTGGAAAACGGCCGGGATTTCACTCTGCTGATTGCCGACGACGGGCAGGGGTATGATCCCGCCGACGTCGCCGAGCGCGGCGAATCCCACGTTGGCCTGCACATCATGCGCGAGCGCGCCGCTCGTATGCGCGCCGTGATAAAACTCGAATCGCAGCCCGGCGCCGGCACGCGCGTGGCGCTCACCTTGCCTGGCGCCGAGCGCCAGGCCGCCTGACATCCTTGCCCATCATGACCATCCGCATCCTGCTCATCGACGACCACACCCTGTTCCGCTCCGGTGTCCGCCTGCTGCTGCAGCGCCAGCCCGACTTCGAGGTCGTTGCCGAGGCCGGGGACGGCGTCGAGGGCCTGAAGCGCGCCAAGGAACTCAAACCCGACGTCGTGCTGCTGGACCTGAATCTGCCCGGCTTGTCGGGGCTGGAAACGCTGCAGCTCCTGACGCAGGATCTACCCACGTGCGCGGTCATCATTCTGACCGTGTCCGAAGAAGCCGACGAGCTTGGACAGGCGCTGCGCGACGGTGCCCGCGGCTACCTCGTCAAGAACATCGACGCGGACGCCCTGGTGTCCGCCATCCGCCGCGCCGCCAACGGCGAAGCCGTCATTGCGGACAGCATGACGGCCAAGCTGGTCGAGCAGTTCCGGGGACAGGCCAGCCAGACGCCGCCGCCACCCGGCACCGCGGAACGTCACCGCCTTACCGCACGCGAAACGCAGATCGTGCAATGGCTGGCGCGCGGGGCCAGCAACAAGGTCATTGCGCGCGAACTGGATGTCAGCGAAAGCACCGTCAAGATCCATGTGCAGAACGTGCTGAAAAAGCTCAATCTGACCAGCCGCGTGCAGGTTGCGGTGTATGCGGTCGAGCGCGGCCTGTACACCGAGGAATAGTCCTATAAAAGCCGCCGCGCGCGCCGCGCGGTTTGATTTTCGACAAGGCCCGGGGGACGGGCGGCCCATAGACTGGCCGTCATGCAAACTCGAACCTCTCCCATAGAGCTCGTGGCCCCGGCAGGCAGTCTGGCCGCCTTGAAAGCGGCGATTGAAGCGGGCGCCGACACCGTCTATCTCGGGCTCAAGAACGCCACCAACGCCCGCAACTTTGCCGGGCTCAATTTCACCGAAGCCGACATCCGCGCAGGCGTCGAACTGGCACATCGCCACAACCGGCACGTGCTGTTCGCCATCAATACATTTGTGCAGGCCGGCCGCATGGCCGAATGGCAAGCCGCCGTCGATGCCGCCCACGACCTCGGCGCCGACGCCGTCATCATGGCTGATCCGGGCCTCCTGGCCTACGCCAGCGACCGCTATCCGGATCTGCGCCTGCATCTGTCTGTACAGGGCTCGGCCACCCACACCGACGCCATCGAACTCATGAAGGCACAGTTCGGCATCCGCCGCGTGGTATTGCCGCGTGTGCTGACACTGACGGAAATAGCGCGCATCTGCGCCAACGTCAGTGTCGAGGTCGAGGTGTTTGGCTTTGGCAGCCTGTGCGTCATGGCCGAAGGCCGCTGCCTGCTGTCGTCATACGCCACCGGCGACTCTCCCAACAACAAGGGCGTCTGTTCGCCCGCGCACGCGGTGCGCTGGGTCGAAGAAGACGGCCGCATGGATGCGCGCCTGTCCGGCATTCTCATCGACCGCTACGAACCCGGCGAACCGGCCGCGTACCCCACGCTGTGCAAGGGCCGGTTCGAAGTGGACGGCCAAGCCGACCACGCACTGGAAGAACCCACCAGCCTGAACGCCATTGCTCTGTTGCCCAAGCTGGCCGAAATGGGCGTATCCGCCATCAAGATCGAAGGACGCCAGCGCAGCCCGGCGTATGTCACGCAGGTGGTGTCCACGCTGCGCGCCGCGCTGGACAGCGTGCATGCGGACGCGTCGCGCTTTTCTCCGCGCCCCGAATGGAACGCCATGCTGGCGCGCCATGCCGAGGGTTCACAAGTCACACAAGGCGCTTTCGAACGCCCATGGAAATGACCCAAATCCCCTTTCAGATTTCCGTCGGCCCCTTGCTGTACTACTGGCCGCGCCAGCGCACCATGGATTTCTACGCCGCCGTCGCCGAAAGCCCGGCGGACATCGTCTACATCGGCGAAACGGTCTGTAGCCGGCGGCACGAGCTGCGCGCCGACGACTGGCTTGAACTGGCGCGTGATCTGCGCGCGGTGGGCAAGACCGTGGTGCTGTCGGGCCGCACGCTGATCGAGACCGGCGCCGAGGCCAGCGCCTTGAAGAAGCTATGCGAACAGCAGGACTTCATGGTCGAGGCCGGCGAACTGGGCGCAGTGCGCCATCTGAGCGGCCGCGGCTTTGTTGCCGGCCCGCACGTCAATGCCTATCACGGCGGCACGCTGACCTGGCTGGCGAACCGCGGCGCCGTGCGCTTTGTCGCTCCACTTGAAATGGACGGTCCTACGTTGGAACGGCTGCTGTGCGAGCGTCCCGCCGGCATGCAGGCCGAAGTCATGGTGTGGGGAAGAATGGCGCTGGCGTTTTCGGCGCGCTGCTTCACGGCGCGGCACTTCCGCCTGAAAAAGGACGACTGCGGCTTCCGCTGTATCGAGCACCCTGATGGCCTGGACATGCGCACCCGCGAATCGCGCGAATTTCTTGGGATCAATGGCATCCAGGTGCAATCGGCCGCATGCCTGGACCTGTTGGCCGAAGCGCCGGAATTGGCGGGGATGGGCGTCGACGTCCTGCGTGTCAGCCCGCAATCGGCGGGCACACTCGAAGCGATCGCCGCGCTTGACGCCACGCGCCGCGGCGTCAAGCCCGATGCGGTTTCGCCGCCCGCGGGCATTGGCCGCTGCAATGGTTACTACTACGGGCAGGCCGGTATCGGCCTGCAGGAGGCCACCGCATGAGCTCCGCCCTGACTCTACCGCCCATGCTGGCCAAGCTGGGTAAGCGTGTGCCGGGACCTTTCGTGTCCCTGCATTTTGTCGCGGGACTTGAACTGGCCCGCCGCCTGAAGTGGCTGGAACCGCCCGCCGAACTGAACGGACGCACCTTTGCCATCACCGTCGAAGACCTGGGGCTGCGCAGCAGCTTTGTGGTGCGCGACGGCGCCTTCCGGCCGCTGTGGAACAAGGGGCCGCAAGCCGCCGCCGAACTGGAACTTGGCGCGAAGCTGGCCGATTTTCTGGCGCTCATGCGCGCTGAAACCGATGCCGATACCTTGTTCTTTCAGCGCCGCCTGCGTATCGCTGGCGATACGGAACTGGGATTGATCGTCAAGAACTGGCTTGATGCCGCGCCGCGGCCGGCATGGCTTCAGCGCATTAGCGCGGTGCATGGTGGGATCGGGAGCGGGGCGGGCGGCTGACCTTTCTGCCGAGCCGGTTTCTCCGCCCGGCTCGGCATCCCGTCAGTTTCCAGCGCGCCCCTCCATGCGGCGCGCGACGCGCGACAGCGCCAGGCTGGCGGCCAGATACAACAGCGCCACCGCCAGATACACCTCGACGTGATAAGGCCGCCAATCGGTGCCCGCGACCACCGCCTTGGCCGCGCCCAGCACGTCGAACACGCCGATGATGCTGACCAGCGACGTGTCCTTGACCGCGCCGACAAAGACGCCCAGCGCGGCTGGCGCGGCGATGCGACGGGCCTGCGGCCAGATCACGCAGGCATAGGCCAGCGCGGGCCGCATGCCCAAGGCGCGTGCGGCCATCATCTGGCCGGGCGGAATAGCCTGCAACGCGCCGCGCAGCACTTCGGCCAGCACACACGCGGTATGCAGGGTCAGCGCCGCCAGCGCCATGCTGAACTTCGAGACACCGCCGCCAAGCAACATGGGCAGCACAAAGGATGCGAACAGCAGCTGGGTCACCAGCGGCACGCCGCGCACCGCTTCGATCAGACCGGCTGCGGCCAATGAACCGGCGGGGCTGCCGGACCGGCGAAGCAGGGCCAGCGCGAAAGCCAGGGGCACGGCCGCCACCAGCGCGGCGATCGCCAGGATCAACGTGACTAGCAGTCCTCCCCAGCGTTGCGGCCCGATGAAATCGCCGCCCCACGGCCAGCCGGTCAGCGCGGCCACGGCAATGGCAGACAGCGCGGTCAACAAGACGATACGCATGCGCGCCGGTACGCGACGCGCGCCCAGAGCGACAGCGATGGCGGCCAGAAGGGCCAGGCACGCGATCAGCGCGGGCCCCCGGTGCACGTCGGACATGGTGCCGTAGAACAACAACGGCAGGTTCTCGCGCACGGCGGCCCAGCAGGCGCCGGCCGCATTTGCGCAGGTCATCGGGTCGCCTGACCACACGGCTCGAAGTACCGCCCAATCGAGCAGTGACCAGGCCACGGCGGCCAGCAGCAAAGACAGAATGGCCGACATCGCTTTGCGCCGAAGGGTCCTGGCCTTACGAACAGCGCCATCCCGGAATGCGCGGTCACCCAGGCGCGCGCCGTGCGTGTCGCCGGGGCCGTGCCGCGTATTGCGCGCGTTCCACGCGGAGAGCCCGCCGCCCAGGCAGAGCGCCAGCGTCAGGTAAATGCTTACGGCAAGCGCAATGCCTTCCAGCGCCAGCCCGGTTTGCGTGATGGCCGTGTTGATGACGGCCATCAGCTCCTGGTAGCCGATTGCGATGGCGAGCGTGCTGTTCTTGATGAGCGCCAGGCATTGGTTGGCGTAGGGCGGCAATGCGACGCGCGTGGCGTAGGGCGCGATCACCAGCCGCAGCACCTTGATGGGCGTGAGGCCCAAAGCCTGGCCGGCTTCGACCAGGCCCACGGGAACAGCACGGATCGCGCCGCGCACGATGTCGGCGATGTAGGCGGCGTGAAAGACGACGAGACCGAGGGTCAACGCGGCAAATTCGATGCTGGGTTGCCAGCCGCCTTGCAAACCGAGGCCGCGCTTGATGGGCAGGTCGATCTGCATGGGGGGCAATAGCGCCCACGTGATCGTGGCGGCGGCCAGTAATGCAGCCAATATTGCGGCCAGTGCGGCGGCAGACGAAGCGGGCAACTCGGTGTTGCGCCAACGGCGGCGGGCGTACCAGGCCACCGCTAGCGCAGCCACTGCCACGCCCGCATAAGGCAGCCAGCCATGCAAGGCGGGCAAGGCCAACCCGCGATTGGACAGCAGCACGGAAGGCAGCGGCGACCAGGCTTGACGCAGATCCGGCAGCCGCAGCAGCAAGCCATACCAGACGAAAAGCTGCAACAGCACCGGCGTGTTGCGCAGCGGTGCGATGACCAGGGCGGCAGCGCGGGCCGCCAGCGGGTTGGACGACAACCCCAGAAATCCCAGCCCCACGCCCAGGACAGTGGCCAGCGGTATTGCCACGAAGGCGACGGTCAGCGTATTGACCAGTCCCGCGGCCAGGGACATCCAGTAAGGATCTTCCGGCGTGACGTTGAGCAGGCTCTCAGAGATGCGGAAGCCCGCCGGCTGAAAGAGAAAGCCGAACCCGCCCTGTATACCTCGGGCGGCCTGCACCGATTCGATGTGCAGCACCAGAAGGGCCGCCATGCCGCCCACTCCCAGGATCCACGCCAGCGCAGGCAGCCAGCGGCGCCACGGGGCAGTCAACGGGAAAGGAAGCGAGGTGGCAGTCATGGCGGGCCGTGCGGCATCAATCAAAAAAGAAGAAGGGCGGAACCGGTGGCCCGTCCGTGAATCATCGAGAAATGCGCATCAGGCGATGCGTATCAAACGATCTGCATCGAGCGATCTGCATCGAGCGATCTGCACTAAGCGATCTGCACCGAGCGATTCGCACGAAGCGATTCGCACCAAGCGATTCGCACCAAGCGATTCCCACCAAGCGCAACGCATCACTGAAACGGCGGCGAATACAGCAAACCGCCCTTATTCCATTGCGCGTTCAAGCCGCGTTCCAGCTTGAGCGGCGTGGCGGCGCCCAGGTTGCGGTCCCACACCTCGCCGTAGTTGCCCACGGCCTTGATGGCCTGCCTGGCCCACGTTTCGTCCAGGCCGAAGCTCTTGCCGATGCCGGGATCCACGCCAAGCAGGCGGCGCACCTGGGCGTCGGTGCTCTGCGTCTGGCTGTCGGCATTCTGGGCGGTGATGCCCAACTCTTCCGCAGCGACCAGCGCGTTGACCGTCCAGCGCACGATGGCGGCCCAGTTCGGGTCGTCCTGGCGTACGAAGGGGCCGAGCGGCGACTTGTTGATGCGCTCGGGCAGGATGACGAAGTCGTCGGGCTTGCTGGCGCGCGCGGCGCGGCTGGCGGCGAGGGTGGACGCATCCGACAGATATACGTCGCAGCGGCCGGCGTAAAAGGCCTGCTCCAGTTCGACCAGGTTTTCGATGACGACCGGGCGATAGCTGAGCTTGTTCTTCTTGAAATAGTCGACCAGGTTCTGTTCATTCACCGTGCCGGGCTGCACGCAGACCTGCGCGCCTTCCAGTTCGGTGGCGCTCTTGACGGCCAGCTTGCGCGGCACCAGGAAGCCTTGGCCGTCGTAGAACACGATGCCGGCCGACGCGATGCCCAGCCCGGCGTCGCGGCCCGACGTGATGGTGGTGTTGCGGTTCAGCACATCGATCTCGCCGGACTGCAACGCTGGGAATCGCTGCTGCGAGCTCAGCGGCACGAAGCGGGTCTTTTCCGGATCGCCCAGCACGGCGGCGGCCAGCGCGCGGCACAGGTCGGCGTCAAGGCCGGTCCAGCGGCCTTGCTTGTCGGCAATCGACAACCCTGCCGACCCCTGGCTGACACCGCACACCAGTTCACCGCGCTTCTTGATGGTGTCCACCGTGCCGGCCTGCGATGCGCCGGCAAGCGCCATCGCGGCGGCAATGCCCGCGGCCTTGAATAGATGATTCAAACGCATGCTGTTCCCATGATTGTTGTGTGCAAGAGAGGCACGAATTCTATGGGCGCGTAGTGGTTTGCCGAGCGACTTAATACTCATATCAATATGAAAACTAAGCCTTATCCAGATGCGCGTCATATACCTAGAATGCCTGCATGCCAGATGGTCTGGCGGAGCAGGTTGCGCATGGCTTGGCAGGACGAATTCAGACAGCTGTTTCCCATCACGCGCGATAAGGCTTACGCCAACATCGCGTACACCAGCCCCTTGTCGCCGCATGTGTCATCTGCGGTGGCGGGCTTTTTCGACAGCATCACGCATGCGCGCAGCGACAAGCCGCAATGGCTGCGCGATGCCGACGCCCTGCGCGTGCGGCTGGCCCGTTTGATCGGCGGCGACGCGCGCCGGCTGGCGTTCACCAAGAACACCACCGAAGGGTTGAACACGGTCGCGCAGGGGCTGGCCTGGAAGGAGGGTGACAACCTCATCGTCGATGATCAGGAACATCCCTCGAACGCCTTGCCGTGGCTCAATCTGCGCCGGCGTGGCGTACAGGTGCGCGTGGCGCAGGCGCGCGCGCATCGCTTCACGATCGATGACCTCTGGCAACACGTGGATGCGCGCACGCGATTGATCGCCGTGTCCTGGGTGCAGTACGGCACGGGGCTGCGCACCGACATCCAGGAGCTGGGGCGGCGCTGCGCGGAACGCGGCATCTGGCTTGTCGTCGACGGCATCCAGGGCGCGGGCTTGCTGCGCGCCCAGGTGGATGACTGGCACGTCGACGCCTTTGCGTGCGGCGCGCACAAGGGCATGCTGGGCCCGCTTGGCGTGGGGCTGCTGCACGTGTCGCCGCGGCTGCTCAATGCGCTTGACCCGTTCTACATCGGTCCGTCTGGCGTGACCACGCTGGACAAGTCCGGCCTGCAATGGCAGACCGCGGTGGCAGACGCCAGCGACGCGCGGCGGCTGGAGACCGGCAACCTGAACTATCCCGGCATCGCCGGCTGGGCGGGCGCGCTGGATCTGATCGAACAGGCGCGGCCCGAGCGCATCGAGCCCTGGGTGCTGGAACTGTCGCAGGCGCTGAGCGATGGACTGCGCAGCTTGGGCGCGCAAGTCGTGTCGCCGCCGGGCGATGACGTTCGCAGCACCACCACGGCGCTGCGCGTGGCGGATCCTGCGGCGGCGCTGGCGCATTTGAAGCAGGCCGGTGTCGTGGCAAGCGTCGTGGAGTATGGTTACGTGCGCCTGTCCGTGGGCGCCTATAACAACCATGAAGACATCGAACGCATTCTGCGCGCCGCGCGCGCATTTGCGGCCTGATCTGAATTTTCAATCACGTATTGACCGGAGAGACTGATGACTGAAGCGAAGAAGCCCAACTGGCGCCTGGAAACCGTGGCCGTTCATGGCGGCTACCGCCCCGATCCGACCACACGCGCGGTGGCGGTGCCCATCTACCAGACCGTGGCCTATGCGTTCGATGACACGCAGCACGGCGCGGACCTCTTCGATCTGAAGGTCGCGGGCAACATCTACACCCGCATCATGAATCCGACCACCGACGTCCTGGAGCAGCGCGTGGCGGCCCTGGAAGGCGGCATCGCCGCGTTGGCGCTGGCGTCGGGCCAGGCCGCCGTCACGTACGCGATCCTCACCATCGCCGAAGCGGGCGACAACATCATTTCGTCCAGCACGCTGTACGGCGGCACCTACAACCTGTTCGCGCACACGCTGCCGCAATACGGCATCACCACGCGTTTCGCCGACCCGTCCGATCTGGCCGCCTTCGAGGCGCAGATCGACGACCGCACCAAGGCCATCTTCGCGGAATCGGTCGGCAATCCACTGGGCAACATCACCGACATCGGCGCGTTGGCCGAGATCGCGCATCGCCACGGCCTGCCGCTGATCGTCGACAACACCGTGCCGTCGCCGTACCTGCTGCGTCCCATCGAGCACGGCGCCGACATCGTGGTGCAGTCGCTGACCAAGTATCTGGGCGGACACGGCACCAGCCTGGGCGGCGCCATCATCGACTCGGGCAAGTTCCCGTGGGCCGAGCACAAGGCCCGCTTCAAGCGCCTGAACGAGCCGGACGTCAGCTACCACGGCGTGGTCTATACCGAAGCCTTCGGTCCCGCCGCGTATATCGGCCGTGCGCGCGTGGTGCCGCTGCGCAACACCGGCGCGGCGATCTCGCCGTTCAATTCGTTCCAGATCCTGCAAGGCATCGAGACGCTGGCGCTGCGCGTGGACCGCATCGTGGAAAACGCAGTCAAGATCGCCAGCTACCTGCGCGAGCACCCGAAGGTGGAATGGGTGAATTACGCGGGCCTGCCGAATCATCCGGACCATGCGCTGGCCAAGAAGTACCTGGGCGGCAAGGTGCCGGGACTCTTTACGTTCGGCGTGAAGGGCGGCCGCGACGCGGGCGCGCGCTTCCAGGACGCGCTGCAGCTCTTCACGCGTCTCGTCAACATCGGCGACTCCAAGTCGTTGGCAACGCACCCGGCATCCACCACGCACCGCCAATTGAACGCCGAGGAACTGAAGAAGGCCGGCGTGCGCGAGGAAACCGTGCGCCTGTCCATCGGCATCGAGCACATCGACGACCTGATCGCCGATCTGGAACAGGCGCTGGCACAGGTGTAAGCGCGTGGGCCGACGGCCGCACCGGCTTGGAAACCGATCAGACCGATGCGGGCAGGCGCCGTCGCAAGGCGGACGGCGCCATGCCTTCCGTGCGCTGGAACACCCGGCTGAAGGCGGCCTGGGACTGGTAACCCACGCGTTCGGCGGCCTCCTGGATGCCCATGCCCTGATCCAGCAGCCGCCGCGCCACGCGCATGCGCAGCAACTGCAATAGCTGCGCGGGCGTGGTGCCGCTTTGCAGCGTGAAGCGGCGGTGGAAGGTGGCCTTGGACATGTGGACGCGGTCCGCCATGTCCTGCATGCTCCAGGGCGCGGCGGGCTCGGCCAGTATCGCCTGCAGCAGTCCGGCCATTGCCGGATCGCGCCCCAGCACGAAAAGGCCGTGCGCCTGGCGGTCCTGAATCGCCAGGTGGCGCAGCATGAAGAAGATCAGCAGGTCCGTCAGCCGCTCCAGTACGACGGGCGAGGCGGATGGCTCCCTTGCGGTTTCGTCCAGGATCAGGTCGAACACACCGCGTGCGGCGCGAAAGCGGTCGTCGTCCGCGCGCAGCAGCAGATAGTCGGGCAGGGTGTCGGCCAGCAAATCGGCGAGCCCCGGGCGAAACTGGAAAAACCCGCAGGCAAGGCCCGTGCCGTCAGGCTGACGCGGCGATAGCGGTTGCATCGGGCCGCACACGGCGCCGATGCTGGCGGACTGCTGCAGGGGCGTCAACACATGGGCGATGTCTCGCAGGAAGAAGATGCCGTCGCCCGCCGCCAATGTGTGCGATTCCTGGCGCGATGCAATGTCCGCGCGGCAACGGCCGTGCAGGATCAGGTGAAAACTGGCGCGGGCGCGCCCGCTGGTGCTGGCGGTCCAGTTGCCGCAGTATTGGCCCAGATGATAAAGACTGGATTGCACCTCCAGGCTGGAGAGCAGCACGGCGTCCACGGCGGCTTGATCGGTGAGGGCGGAATCGAGGGTCAAGGTGGCGTTCGGTTATAAGCGCATAGCTGAAAGTCGATAAGATCTAGCATCAAGTTGCGATCCTCGTGCATTGTCGCTTGCGGGGCGCTGCACGCAAAATGGTGTTTTCAATCGATAGCCCAATGGAGATCTTCATGGCCCGTCTGACCGTGCACACCGCGCAAAGCGCGCCCGAACCCACCCAGGCGGCGTTGGCCGCAGCCGAGAAGGGCGCCGGGTATCTGTCCAACCTGCTGGGCGTGCTGGCCAGCGCGCCCGCCGCGCTCGAGGCCTACCAGACGCTGTCGCAGATCAACGCGCGCGCCGGCCTGACGCTGCAGGAGCGCGAGGTCGTGCAACTGGTTGCCGGCACGCTGCACGGCTGCACCTTCTGCGTGGCGGGCCACACCGCGCTGGCGCGCAACAAGGCCAAGCTGTCTCCCGAAGTCGTGGACGCGCTGCGCGCGCAGGGCACGCTGCCTGACGCGCGCTTGCAGGCGCTGGCGGCATTTACGCAAGCGGTGATCCGCACGCGCGGCCGCGTCGACGATGCGGAACTCAAGGCCTTGCGCGATGCGGGCTTCACCGAGGGCAATGCGCTCGAGGTGATTCTGGGCGTGGGCCTGGCCACGATCTGCAACTTTGCCAACAACCTGGCGCAGACCCCCTTGAACGAACAACTTAGCGAATACGCCTGGAGCGGCGCGCAATGACGGCGCGGACCGCGACCCGGCATCCTGACGCGACCGACCTGGCCGGCGGCGCGATCCTGCCGCAGGACCTGCAAGATTGGCTTACGCAACATGCCGAGGCGCTGGACGACGGCAGCCTTGACGCCGCCACGGTGCTGCCGCGGCTGGCGTCGGCGGGGCTGTTCCGCATCGGCGTGCCCGAGGCGCAGGGCGGCCTGGCCGGCACCGATATCGGCGATGCGATCGAGGCGGTGTCGCAGGTGGCTGAACGCTCGGTCGCCAGCGCGTTCGTCGCGTGGGGCCAGCGCGTCTTCATCGAGTATCTGCTGACCAGCCCCAATGCGGCGCTGGCCGAGCGCTGGCTCGCGCCGTTGCTTGCCGGCGAACTGGCGGGCGCCACCGCGCTGTCCAACGCCATGAAGTTCCTGAGCGGCATCGAGTCGCTGCAGATCGCGGCACGCGATGTCGACGGACAGTGGACGCTGGACGGCCGCATGCCCTGGGTGACGAATCTGCGGCCGCAGGGCTTTCTCGTCGCGGCGGCCGTCACTGCGCCCGACGGCACGCCCGCGGTTGTCGCGCTGCCGCACGATATTGCCGGACTGGAACGCAGTGCGGACCTGTCGCTGCTGGCGCTGCAGTCCAGCAACACTGCTGCGCTGGATGTGAGCGGCGTGCGCATCGGTCCTGAATGGCTGATCCACGCCGACGCGCGGCAGTATCTGCCGGGCGCGCGTCCGGCGTTCGCCGGCCTGCAATGCGGCCTGTCAATTGGCCTGGCCCGCCGGGCCTTGCAGGCGGCCGGGCAAGCGGGGCAGGGCCAGGCGTCGCGCGGCATCCTGGGCAAACCGTTGCAGGCGCTGTCCGCGCAACTCGACGAATTGACGGCCAGCCTCATCGCAGGCGTGCGCAGTCAGCGTTTTGTAGCCGAACCGTGGGCTTTGTTCGAAATCCGCATTGCGCTTGCAGAAGTGGCGAACGCGGCGGTGCAGCTTGAACTGCAAGCCAGCGGCGGCGCGGCCTACCTGAAGCCTGGTGGCGCCGGCTTTGCGCGGCGCTGGCGCGAGGCGGCGTTCCTGCCCATCGTCACGCCGAGCCTGGTGCAGTTGAAGACCGAACTGGCCAAGCGCCAGGCCCGGCTCGCCGCGCAGGCCGCCTCATGACGGTGGCACCGCTGCCGGTGTTGCAGGCCCGGGGCCTGGCGCTGCGCTACCCCGGCGCGGACGGCGCCGTCTTTGACGGCGTCGACCTGGATCTGGCGCGCGGCGAAGTGGTCGCGGTGCTGGGCGCCAGCGGTGCGGGCAAATCCAGTCTGCTGCGCGTCCTGGCCGGCCTGCAGCCCGCCACCGCCGGGACGCTGCTGATGGAAGGCGCGCCGCTCACCGGCGTGCACCCGCGCGTGGCGGTGGCGTTTCAGGATCCGAGCCTGTTGCCCTGGCTGTCGCTGGAACGCAATGTTTCCTTCGGGCTGGACTTCAAGCATCAGCCGGCGCTGACGGATGCGCAGCGCCGCGCCCGCGTGGCGCAGGCCATCGACGAAGTGGGACTGGCCCATGCGCGGCATCTGCGTCCGGCGCAATTGTCGGGCGGCATGGCGCAGCGCACGGCGCTGGCGCGATGCCTGGCGCGCCAGCCGTCGGTGCTGCTGCTGGACGAACCCTTTGGCGCGTTGGACGAGGTCACGCGTGGCGACATGCAGGAACTGCTGCGCAAGGTGGTCGCCGACTTCCAGACGGCGGCCGTCCTGATCACGCATGACATCGATGAAGCGCTGCTGCTGGCCGACCGCATCGTGCTGCTGGGCGGCACGCCAGGGCGCATCCTGGGCGTGTGGCAGGTGGATCTGCCCCAGCCGCGCGCCGATCTGCTGCCGGAAATGGGCGCGCTGCGCCTGGAGATCCTTACCCGCCTGCGCGCCGCGCTGCGGACCTCGCGCGGCGCTGCCGTGCCTGCCTGACCCACCTCGCTAGGAGCTTTCTGATGTGCCTTGAACACATGTCGCGTCGCGACTGGTTGAAACTCTCGGCCCTGCTGACCGCCGGCGGCGCCGCATCTTTGCTGTCGGCCTTCAATGCCCGTGCGCAGTCCGAGCCGGACGCGCCCGTGCGCATCGGCTATCTGCCCATCACCGACGCCGCGCCGCTGCTTGTGGCGCACAACAATGGCTTGTTCGACAAGGCGGGCGTCAAGGCCGAAAAGCCCGTGCTGCTGCGCAGTTGGGCGCAGGTGATAGAAGCCTTCATCTCGGGCCAGGTGAACGTGGTGCATCTGCTGTCGCCGATGACGGTGTGGGCGCGCTTTGGCAGCAAGGTGCCCGCAAAGGTGGTGGCCTGGAATCACGTTGGCGGCTCCGGCCTGACCGTCGCGCCCACCGTCAACAGCGTGAAGGAACTGGGCGGCAAGACGGTGGCAATCCCGTTCTGGTATTCCATCCACAACGTCATGCTGCAGTACCTGCTGCGCGAAAACGGGCTGACGCCGGTGGCGCGCAAGGACGGCGCGCCGGCCGCCAACGAAGTGAACCTGGTCGTCATGGCGCCCGCGGACATGCCGCCCGCTTTGGCGCAGCAGCGCATTGCGGGCTACATCGTGGCCGAGCCGTTCAACGCGGCGGCTGAAACCCTGGGCGTGGGCAGGGTGCTGCGCTTCACCGGCGACATCTGGCGCAACCATGCTTGCTGCGTCGTCTTCATGCACGAGCGGGACCTGACGCAGCGGCCGGAATGGTCGCAGAAGGTGGTGGATGCCATCGTGCAGGCGCAGCTCTGGATCCGCGACAACCGGGCCGAGACGGCGCGGCTGCTCTCCAAAGAGGGCATCAACCGCTACACCCCGCACACGCTGCCGGCGTTGTCCAAGGTGCTGGCGCCGCCGCCCGAGGACCGCGAGCAGTACCTGGCCAGCGGCGCGATCCGGCATGCCGATTGGGACGAACGCCGCATCGACTTCCAGCCGTATCCGTTTCCCAGCTACACCGAGGAACTGGTGCGGCGGCTGCGCGACACGCTGATCGAGGCGGACCGCGGATTCCTGGCCGACCTGGATCCGGCGCGCGCGGCGGCCGAACTGGTGGACGATCGCTATGTCCGGCGGGCAATCAAATCGGCCGGTGGCCTGACGCGTTTCGGCTTTCCCGACGCGTACAGCCGGACCGAGCTGGTGCAGGCGTGACGGGGCGCGAGTCCGTGGCGCCGGCGCCGCCCGACGTGCAGCGGCAGGCGGCGGTGCCTTCCCGACGCACAAGGGCGGCTGGCCTGGGACTGGGCGCGCGCTACGCGCTCGGCCTGGGCGGGTTGGGGCTGCTGCTGGCGTTGTGGTGGCTGGGCACGGAAGTCCTGGCGCCGGCGGGCGGCATGGCCCGGCGCTTTGCGCCCGGACCCACCTTCGTCAGCCTGGGCGAATTGCTGTCCGGCTCGGACCTGCCGCACCACATCCTGGTCAGCCTGCGGCGCATCGCGGTGGGCTTGGGGCTGGCCTTGGCGATCGGCGTGCCGCTGGGCCTGGCGATCGGCAGCTGGCGCCGGCTGGAGGCGGCCGCATCGCCCGCCATGCAATTCCTGCGCATGATCTCGCCGCTGTCGTGGATGCCGATCGCGGTCATGGTGTTTGGCGTCGGGGACGATCCCGTCTACTTCCTGCTGGCCTTCGCGGCTGTCTGGCCGATCGTGCTGAACACGGCTGCCGGTGTGCAGCAGCTTGATCCGCGCTGGCTGCAATTGGCGCAGAGCGTGGCAGCGACCCGCTGGGAGACGCTGCGCAGCGTCATCCTGCCCGGCGTGATGGGCCACATCCTGACCGGCGTGCGGTTGGCGATCGGCATCCTGTGGATCGTGCTGGTCCCGTGCGAAATGCTGGGCGTGTCGGCCGGCATGGGGTATTTCATCCTGGACACGCGCGACCGGCTGGCGTACTCGGAACTGATGGCGATGGTGCTGATGATCGGCGTGCTGGGGTTCCTGCTGGATGCCGGCGCCCGGGCGTTGTACCGCTACTGGCGCGGCCAGTAGCGACCCGGGGTGGCTACCCCTTTGCCACCCGCTACTTGCGCGCGCTTTTGCCGTTTGCCGCGCACACCAGGTCCCGCAGCCGCCGCTGCACCGGGTCGCGGGTGACGGGCGCGTTGCGGATGCCCGCCACCGGGATGGACTCCACGATCGCCCCGGTGGCGTCGTTGCCCGCGTGGTGCAGAACCTGGGTGACGGTATAGGTGTCGGCGGCGCAGTTCAGCGTCACCGGCTGGGTCACCGAGCCGTAGGATTGGCCATTGGCCTCGGAGATGCGCGGCTGCGCGTAGAACCAGGCCACCGTCACGGCGCGTACCGTTGGGCTTTCGGACACGGTGCGGATGGAATTGCTGTCGTAGAACACGCCCGGCATCGTCTGCGGGTCGACCGGCACCCAGGCCGGATCGTTGGCGGCGGCGCCATGCGCCATCGGGCCGCCGCTCGCCCCGACAAACAGGGCCAGGGCGAGAAGGGCAGAAGGGGGCCTTGCGGTCATGGGCGATTCCGTGGTGTCGGGGCAGGGGCGCGCGTCCGGTAAGACGTGAGCATGCGTTACGCCAGTATAGAGAACCGGGCGCAACGCGCTATAGTTCCGTCCGTTCGATAAATGTGGCTGGCGGCGTGGGGGGCTGGCATTATGCCCGGCATGCCTGGACCCAAGACCATCAGACTCGTGGCCGCTGGCCTGGCGGTCATCACCGCCGCCGTGCTGGCGCGCGGCATCTACCAGATCATCCCGATGGGCGATCCGCTGCCGCGCAGCGAGGTCGTGGGTGAACTCAATGGCCCGGCGCTGGCGTCTTACTCGCGCGTTGCCATCCAGCGTTACGGCGAACGCCAATTGCTGACCGGCCAGCTTCTGGTCACCGCCAAGGACATTGACGGCCTGGCACAGGCGCCCGTGCTGGACACGCAGATCCCGGCGCTGAAAGACAGGCTGCAAAAGCAACGGATCCAGCTCGCGCAGACCGGCGCCATCACCGCCATGGCGCATGGCCACGGCGATCTGGCCCTGACCATGCTGCAGACCGGCCGGTCCACCACCGATGCGCGCAACCTGATCTACGGAGGACGGGGCACTGGCGTCTTCGAGCTGCTGGGCTCCATCAGCGGCGATACCGGCGTAACGTTGATCGGTGCGCCCGGCGGCGAGCCGCTGTATCTGATCACCAGCACCCTGCGCAGTCCGGGCGAAGGCGACCAGCCCGCGGCCTGGGATGCGCTGCGTTCCGACGACCTGGGCGTCACGTGGACCTACGATCCGGACGTGACGCTGGGCGTGCCGCAGTTGCACACGGCCTTTCTCACCGACCGGCTGGCGATTGCCCTGGAAAACCACGAGACCGGCGTGCGCCTGCTGCATAGCTGCGACGGCGCCAAGCACTGGTCGGCGACGCGACTGAAAGAGCAGGTGTGGCCGGATTCGGCCGCGTTCGAGCGCAAGTTCGCCGAGATAGCGGAGCGGGATCGCAAGGCGTACGGCACGGAGCAATTGGGCTATGGCTGGTCGCTCTACCCGCTGGACGACACGCGCGCGGTGGGCTGGAGCTGGCGCACCCGCGTGCGGCCGGAAGGCCAGGACGCGCCCGAATTGATCGAGACGCGCCGCTTCGAAGTGCAATTCCAGGAAGGCGCGTCGCCCGCGTTCCGCATTACGCCGGACGTTGCCCGGGTGCCGGCTCAGGACGCCCATGCGCTGCTGACGCGCGATCAGCCCGTCTTCGAAACCGAAGGCGACACCATCTACCAACTGGACAAGACCGGCATGGCCTGGGTGAAGCGATCACGCTCGCCGAACGTGCGCGGCGCGGCGTCGTGGATCGGGCAGGCGTGGTTCGGGCGCAATGCGTGGGTCATCAAGACCTACGCCGAACAGCTGTTCTCGGGCAACGAATACACGAAGACCTACTTCTACAGCCGCGACAAGGGCAGGTCCTGGCGGCCATTCCAGTTGTCCCACGAGCAGGAGCGCGGGCTGCTGGGCCTGGACCAGACCGGCGACGCCTTGCTGTCGCTTGCGGAACGCAACGGCAAGACCGTCATTCAGCGGTATCCGCTGGATTGAGTCCGCGATAGCGGCACGCCACCGCGTTCGCCAGCAGGCGTCCGCTAATCGGCCGTCGATTCATCCGTCAGCCGCAGCGCGCCCTCGGCTAATCGGTCACCACATATTCCGGATAACGCTTGCAGATTTCAGCTACCTGGCTGAGCGTGCCCGACAGGTGCTCGCGCAGCACCTGTTGCGCCCTGGCAGGATCCTGCGCGGCGATGGCGTCCACCAGCCGCTGATGATCGTCCAGGATGCGTTCCGCCTTGCCGGCTTCCGGCAGATGCAACCGCCGCAGCCGATCCAGGTGGCCGCTGTAGCGCTGCGCCATTTCCCACAGGCTGGCCACGCCGGCGGCTTCGTGCATGTCGCGGTGAAACGCCTGGTCGGCGTTGATGAATTGCTGGTATTCGCCGGTGGCGTGGGCGGCGCGCTGCAGGTCGATGGAGGCCTGCAGGCGCTGGAGCAGCATCGGGTCGGGCCGCTGCGCCAGCAGATGGACGATTTCCAGTTCCAGCGAGCGGCGCAGGAAATGCGCCTGCCGGGCGGCCGCGATGTCGACGCGGCTGACGACCGTGGTGTGCTGCGGGTAGATTTCGACCAGAGCTTCCTCGGCCAGCCGCATGAGCGCATCGCGGATGGGCGTCTGGCTCAGACCGTAGCATTCGGCCAGGGTGACGCGCGATAGCGGTGCGCCAGGTACGAGTTCGAGCGAAATGATCTGCCGCCGCAGGTGTTCGAAAACCTGTGGGGCCGCGTGGCGGGACCGATCCAGTCTGAGCTTCTGGCTTTGCATCGAGTAAACATGTCGAGGTTCCGCGCAGGAATGGGCGGATGGCGAATGCCGCAGTGTAGCGGGTTTTCACCTAGCTGACGCACTAATGTATTAGTGTTTAAATGCTTTGACTCTTACTCCGCATCCCTCGTATCCCCATGAAACGCACCTACGAAAGCTTGCGCAGCGCTGCCTGGATGGCCAAGGACGATCTGCGCTCCTTCGGCCACCGTTCCCGCATGATGCAGATGGGCTACGGCCCCGACGATTGGGCCGGTCGCCCCGTCATTGCCATCATCAACACCTGGTCCGACCTGAATCCCTGTCACAGCCATTTCAAGCAGCGCGTCGAAGACGTGAAGCGCGGTGTGTTCCAGGCGGGCGGTTTTCCGGTGGAGCTGCCCGCGATCTCCGTGTCGGAATCTTTCGTCAAACCGACCACCATGCTGTACCGCAACTTCCTGGCCATGGAGACCGAGGAGCTGTTGCGCAGCCACCCTGTGGACGGGGCCGTTTTGATGGGCGGCTGCGACAAGACCACGCCCGGGCTCATCATGGGCGCCATCAGCGCCGGCCTGCCGTGCGTCTACGTGCCCGCCGGCCCCATGCTGCGCGGCAACTGGAAGGGCAAGATCCTGGGTTCCGGGTCGGACGCCTGGAAGCTCTGGGACGAACGCCGCGCTGGCAAGATCACGCAGGAACAGTGGACGGAAGTGGAGGGCGGCATCGCCCGCAGCTACGGCACCTGCATGACGATGGGCACCGCCAGCACCATGACCGCCATCGCCGAGGCCATTGGCATGACGCTGCCCGGCGCCTCATCCATCCCTGCTGCGGATGTGAACCACATGCGCATGTCGGCCGAGTGCGGCCGGCGTGTGGTCGAGATGGTCTGGGACGACCTGACGCCGCAGCGCATCCTGAGCGTGGCGTCGTTCAAGAACGCCATCAACGTCGCCATGGCGATGGGCTGTTCCACCAACGCCATCATCCACCTGGTCGCCATGTCGCGCCGGGCGGGCTGCGCCGTGGGCCTGGACGATTTCGACGCGGCCAGCCGCAAGGTGCCCGTCATTGCCAACATCCGGCCCAGCGGCGACACCTACCTGATGGAAGACTTCTACTACGCGGGCGGCCTGCCGGCGCTGATGTCGCGGTTGCAGGATGCCCACCTGGACCTGTCTGCCATGACGGTTACCGGCAAGTCGCTGGGCGAGAACATCGCGGGGGCCGAGGTCTACAACGACGACGTGATCCGCAAGCTGGACGAGGCGATCTACGACGAAGGTGCGTTGGCCGTACTGCGCGGCAACATCGCGCCCGACGGCTGCGTGATCAAGCCCAGCGCGTGCGCTCCGCAATACCTGCGGCACACCGGCCCCGCGCTGGTCTTTGACGACTATCCCAGCATGAAGGCCGCCGTCGAGGACGAGAACCTGGACGTCACCGCCGACCACATCATGATCTTGCGCAATGCCGGTCCGCAGGGCGGTCCCGGCATGCCGGAGTGGGGCATGCTGCCGATCCCGACCAAGCTGGTCAAGCAGGGCGTGCGTGACATGCTCCGCCTGTCGGATGCCCGCATGAGCGGCACCAGCTACGGCGCCTGCATCCTGCACGTCGCGCCCGAAAGCTACATCGGCGGCCCGCTGGCGCTGGTCAAGACCGGCGACACGATCACCGTGGACGTGCCCGCCCGCACCATCAACCTGAACATCAGCGACGAGGAAATGGCCGCGCGCCGCGCCGCCTGGACGCCGCCGCCCAAGCGCTACGAGCGTGGTTACGGCTGGATGTATTCCAAGCACATCCTGCAGGCCAACGACGGCTGCGACCTGGACTTCCTGGAAACGGAATTCGGCGCGCCCGTGCCCGAGCCCGCCATCTTCTGAATCCGCCATTTTTAGATCCCCGATCCAATACCCGGAGCCATCGTGTCCCAAATCAATCCCGAAACCCGCGCCCGGCTGGCCGGCGTCAGCACCGCCACCCTGTGCACGGCCCTGTTCAAACGCGGCCTGCGCAACCAGTTCATCCAGGACGTGCGCCCGTTGAACGCCAACCTGCCCAACATGGTCGGCCCGGCCTTCACGCTGCGGTACATCCCCGCGCGCGAAGACCTGAACACGATCAAGGTGTTCGAAGACCGCGCGCATCCGCAGCGCGCCGCGGTCGAGACCTGCCCGGAAGGCGCGGTCTTCGTCATCGACAGCCGCAAGGATGCGCGCGCCGCGTCCGCAGGCTCCATTCTGGTCACCCGCCTGATGAAGCGTGGCGTGGCGGGCGTGGTCACCGACGGGGGCTTTCGCGATTCACCCGAAATTGCCGAGATGGGCTTTCCCGCCTATCACCAGCGTCCGTCCGCACCCACCAACCTGACGTTGCATCAGGCGCTGGACATCAATGCGCCCATCGGCTGCGGCGACGTGGCCGTGTGGCCGGGCGACATCGTCGTGGGCGACCGGGAAGGCGTGGTGGTGATTCCGGCGCACCTGGCTGACGAGATCGCCCTGGAAGCCGTCGAGATGACCGCCTTCGAGGATTTCGTGACCAGCCAGGTGCAAGGCGGCGCGTCCATCCTGGGCCTGTACCCGCCGACCGATCCGGGCACGAAGGACAAATTCGCCGCCTGGCGCAAAGAACAGGGCCGCTGAGCCTTGCCGCCGGCACGACCGGCACCCCACACATACCTATAAAACAAGGCAGGAGACAACTCATGAACACGCAACGACGTGGCGCGCTTGCCGCGCTTCTGGCCGGCGCGGTCTTCGGGACGCTGGCGTTGCCCGCCAGCGCCGCCGACTGGCCCACGCAAAAGCCGATTTCCTATGTGGTGCCGTTCACCGTGGGCGGTTCGACCGACGTGGTGGGCCGGGTGCTGGCCCAGAAGTTGGGCGACCGCCTGAAACAGAACGTCGTCGTGGAAAACAAGCCGGGCGCCGCCGGCGGGATCGGCGCCACCTACGTCGCCAAGGCGCCGCCCGATGGCTACACCTTGTTCGGTGGCACGATCAGCACCCATGCCATCAACGCCAGCCTGTACAAGAACCTGAAGTACGACCCGGTTAAAGACTTCGAGCCGGTGTCGCTGATCGCCTTCCTGCCCAACGTGCTGCTGGTGGATCCGAATCTGGGCGTGAACTCGGTGGCCGACCTGATCGCGCTGCTCAAGCGCGACCCCACCAAGCGCACGTTCGCGTCCTCGGGGGCCGGAACCTCGACGCACCTGGCCGGTGAGCTGTTCGCCGGCATGATCGGCGTGCCGCTCACCCACGTGCCGTACAAGGGCACGCCGCCCGCCATGGTGGATGTCTCGTCCGGCGCGGTGACGTTCATGTTCGACCAGATGACGGCGGCGCTGCCGCTGCTGCAGACCGGCAAGCTCAAGCTGCTGGCCGTCACCACCAAGGACCGCATCGCCCTCGCGCCCGAGGTCCCGACCATGCAGGAAGCAGGTGTGCCGGGCTTCCAGATGGCGTCCTGGCAGGCGGTGTACGCGCCCAAGGGCACGCCCAAGCCCATTCTGGACAAGCTGGCCGCCGAGATCGCCCTGATCCTGAAAGAACCCGACGTGCAGGAAAAGCTGGGCAAGACCATGGGCATGGAACTGGTCGGCAGCACGCCGGATGAGCTTCGGGAGCTGATGGCGACCGAGATTCCGCGCTGGGCGGAAGTGGTGAAGAAGTCGGGGGCGTCGGTCGAGTAACACGCCGTTTGCCGAAGGCGCGTCGGGGTTCTGGCGCGCGCCTTCGGCGCCTGGTTCATGTGTCACCCGCGTGGGATATGCAGCTAGTGCGCGCGGGGCCGCGCAGCGCTAAGCTTATGAGTCGACGGTGTTCAAGGAGTAGCACCATGACCGACTTCGACAAGGCATTCATCGGTTCGATTCCGAAGCTTTACGACTCCCTGATGGTCCCCATGATCTTCGCGCCCTATGCGGCGGGCATGGCGGAGCGGGTAGCAGGGTTTTCGCCGCGCGCGGTGCTGGAAACGGCGGCGGGCAGCGGTGCGGTTACACGGGCGCTGGCGCCGCGGCTGGGCGCCGGGACGCGCTATGTGGCCTCCGACCTCAATCAGCCCATGCTCGATTACGCAGCCGCCCGCCAGGCAGACGGCGGCCGTATCGAATGGCGGCAGGCGGATGCCATGCACCTGCCGTTCGAGGACGAAACCTTTGACGTCGTGTGCTGCCAGTTTGGCGCGATGTTTTTTCCTGACCGAATAGGCGCCTATGCCGAGGCGCGCCGGGTCCTGCAGCCGGGCGGGCGCTTTGTCTTCAGCGTGTGGGACAGCGTTCAAGAGAATGAATTTGCTGCCGTTGTCGCACAGGCGGTCGCCGAGATGTTTCCGGAGAACCCACCGGTCTTTATCGCGCGCACGCCTCATGGTTACTACGACAAGGCGCGAATCAGGGATGACCTGCGGCGGGCGGGCTTTGAAGACGTTCAGATCGAGACGCACGAGGAAGTCAGCCGTGCGCAATCCGCCCAGGAAGCGGCAACCGCCTACTGTCAGGGCACACCCCTGCGCAACGAAATCGAAGCGCGCGACGCGAGTCTGCTGATGCCCACCACGGAGCGAGCGGCGCAGGCTCTGGCCGACCGCTACGGCGCCGGTCCGATCACAGGCAAGATCCAGGCGCATGTGGTCACCGCAACAAAATAGGGCAGTCCAAACCCTATTTGTCCGGGGGGCGTGCGTGTTTCACCATGTTCACGATGATCCGGAACAACTCGTCCCGCGCGGCTTGCTGCGTGATCTCGCCTGCGACCGCCGCCTGCGAGAGCGCGTCGGCCGCGCCCAGCATGCCCCACAGACTGGCCAAGGCAACGCCTGGGGAGCCGGCGAACGGCGCCAGGATGTCCTGGCATTTCCTGATGAACGCGTGCTGATATTGCGTCTTTACCGCGGCCAGTTCCGGTGAGCCATTCAACGCAGCCAGCACGCCCGGGATTTCACGCCCCTGCGCCGACACGCATTCCACGTACCGGGTGGCGATGACGTCTGCCTTGTCTTGCAGCGTGGGTTTGCTGGCGGCGATGGCGTCGTCGATGATCGCCGTCTGGCGTTGGTCGAAATCCTGATACAGCGCCGCCAGCAGCCCGTTGCGGGTGCCGAAGTGGTCATAGACGACCGGCTTGGATACGCCGGCCTGTTCAGCCAGCCGGCCCAGCGTCAGCGCGTCCGTGCCTTCATCGCGGATCAGCGCCCAGGACACGTCGATGAGCTGGCGTTGCCGCGCGTCCTTGGACAAGCGGCGGCGGGGAGAGGGGGCGGATAGGGACGTCATCAAGGGTCTCTTCGAGGTCAAACTCACAACTGCGGGGCAAAGATCCGCTGGCCGATGGCCTGCGCGGCGGTCAGGTGCGCTTCGGGGTATCCGGCGTCGGACGCGACCAGCAGATCGGATGTTGCCACGCGCGCGCCGCAGTAGCCGAAGATGCCGTGATCAATTTGCGTCTTCATGGCGCCGAAATAGCCATGCCGGGCATAGGTGCGCATATCGGCGCCGCCGCTGGCGACCAGATGCACCTGCAGCCGCTGCAGGCGTTTGACGACCTTGCCGTCGGGAGGGGCGTCGTAGGCCCAGCCATTGGTGAAGACGCGGTCGATCCATCCCTTCATCAAGGCGGGAAACGACCACCAATGAACGGGGTACACCAGCACCAGCGCATCGGCGCGGTCCAGGCGCGCGTGTTCGGCGGTCACGTCCGCGGGCGGGTTGGAACGGGTCAGGTGCAGGTCCACGTCGGCCTGGGTGAAGCGCGGGTCGAAGCCTTCGGCGGCCAGATCCGCCACCTCGAAAGAATGCGGCGGCTCCGACTGCGGGCCTGCCTGCGCAACCCCTTGCGCGACATGTTGGGCGATGGCGTGCGTCAGGGACGCCGGGTCGGGATGAGCAACAACGATGAGCGCATGCATGGCGAATTCCTTTGATCGGAAGATTTAACCTACTAAACGTAGTCTACAAATCGTAGCCTACGTTTAGTAGGTAACGCCAGAAGAATCTTCCGCTCCCATAGGTGTCGTCGAACCCAGCCATGCACCGCCCACGGATCTATACGGTTATCGTGTCGCCAGATCAGTCCCCCACGGAGGAAGCATGACCTCACGAACGGCATTGTTCGACCTGCGCTCGGAGCAGGGCGTGTTGCGGATATCCATCGCGGTCACACTGTGCATCGCCGCCATCGGCATCGGCTTTGGCGTGGCCTCGGGATCGTTTTCCATCGTCTTCGATGGTGTCTATTCGCTGGTCGACGCCAGCATGAGCGCGCTGTCGCTGGTCGTCGTGCGGCTGATCACCTCTTACGCCACGTCCCGGCAACTGCCGCGCAAGCTGCGAGAGCGCTTCACGATGGGGTTCTGGCATCTGGAACCCATGGTGCTGGCCCTGAACGGCATATTGCTCAGCGGCGTGGCGATCTACGCCCTCATCAACGCAATCAGCAGTCTGCTGAAAGGCGGGCGCAATCTGGAGTTTGGCCTGGCGCTCATCTACGCCGTGCTTACGCTGACCGCCTGCGTGGCAATCGCGCTGGCCGAGGCGCGCGCGAACCGGCGGATCCGGTCGGCATTCCTGCACATGGACCTGAAGGGCTGGATCATGTCGGCCAGCATCACGGCCGCGCTGCTGGTGGCGTTCTGCATCGGGTTTGGCGTACAGGGCACCCGCTGGGAATGGATTTCGCCCTACATCGACCCGGCCGTGCTGGCCGTGGTGTGCGCGGTGATCATCCCCTTGCCGCTGTCGGTCATCCGCCAGGCGTTGTCCGAGATGCTGCTGGTCACGCCGGCAGACCTGAAACAGCACGTGGACTCGGTGGCGCAGGCCTTCGTGCAGCGCCATGGCTTCGCGTCGTACCGCGCGTACGTGGCAAAGGTCGGCCGGTCGCAGGAAATCGAGCTGTATTTCATCGTGCCGGCCGACACGCCGGCGCGCGGCATCGAAGCGTGGGACAGCCTGCGTGATGAGATCGGGGAGGCGCTTGGCGCGGACAGCCCGGATCGCTGGCTGACGGTGGTCTTTACGGGTGACCCGGAGTGGGCGGAATAGCGTCAGCGGCCGTGTGTGGTTTCAAAGACACGCCGCCATCAGGAACACCGGCAGCGTTTCCCAGACGACGGCCACGGCCGACAGCGCGCACAGCGCGGCACAAAGCCAGGCATGAAATGGCGGCGCACGCTGCGCCCGCACTCGCGCATGCTGGCGCCACGCGGCCAGCGCCATTCCGGCCAGTGCGGCCACGCTACCGGCCACGATGATCCACGACGACACCGGCAGTCCAAGCCACAGGCCGGTCAGCGCCGAACGCGCGCAGGCCAGCGCGTTGACGATGTAGATGAACAGAAAGTGCACCAGCCAGATCAGCGGGCCGGCGATGAGGTACAGCAGTTCTACCGAGAAGCGCGTCTGCATGCCTTACCCCGTCAGCCGCGGAAAGGCGTGCAGCAGCGCCAGCGCGATCAGCCCCTGCGCCACGGTGTAGAACAACATCGCCCGGGTGGTGTCGAACGCCGCGCGGCGCGTGGGGCTGAGCCGTCCGGCCAGCGACCGCGCCACCGTAAAGATGGACATCACGGCCGAAATTCCGCCAAAGAGCGCCTGCAGGCCCGCGACGGCGTAGGTCGCCGCCGTGTAGGCGGAGGTTTGGGGGCGGAGCCCCGCCTGCCATTGCGCGGTCAGGTCAAGCGCGGGCGCTGCCGTCAGCAACAGCGCCGCGCCTGCGACGCACCAACGCAGCGCGGCTTGCCGGTCCTGCGTCATCAACCGTCCGGCGGCCACTGCAACGGCGCCGGCCGTCAACAGCATGACGGTCGACAGCATCGGCCACCCGGCCGAGGGCAGCGCGCGGGCAGAGGGCCAGGCCTGCGGATTCGTGGTCCACAGGAACAGATAGCTGAACAGCAACGAGCCGAAGATGCTGGCGCAAACGATCAGCAGCAGCACCATCGCCCACGACGCATGCGACGCGCTGCCCGAGCACATCATGGGCAGCCGCAGGCCGCCGCCGATCTCAACCGGGGGGTAATCCGGCCCGGTATCCGCGTCCCACAGCCAGCGCCACAGCGAGACGACGGCCAGCACACCAAAGGCGGCCGCCAGCGGCATCAACTTGAAGGTCAGCAGCAGGAAGAATCCCGCAGTGCCCACGGCCGCCAGCAGCGGCGACCACGCGGGGCCAGGCAGCGGCAGCACGTAGTCGGGCCGGGCGTCCAGCGCGCTGGTCACCAGTGTGGTGCGCAGGCCAGCCGGCGAATTGGGCAGGTAATGCTGGCCATCGGTGACCTGCCGCGCGAGGCCGGGCTGGTCCCACAACGGCTCGCGGCTGGTGACCGTAGGCACGCTGCGCAGCCCGTAGCTGCCGCTGGGCAGCCACTCCAGCGTGCCGGCGTCCCAGACGTTGCCCGCATTGTTGTCGATGGTCGGCCGGAAGTTGCGCGCCAGATCGATCAGGAAGACGAGCACCCCGGCGGCGATCAGGTAGGCGCCCACGGTCGACAGCAGGTTCAGCGGACCGAGGCCCTGGCTTTCGGCATAGGTGTAGACGCGGCGCGGCATGCCGGCCAGCCCGGTGAAGTGCATCGGAAAGAACGCGACGTTAAAGCCCACGAACATCAGCCAGAAGGCCCAGCGGCCCAGCCGTTCCGACAGCCGCCGCGCGCTGATGAAGGGCGTCCAGTAGTAGAACGCCGCGAATAGCGGGAACACCATCCCGCCGAACAGCACGTAATGCAGGTGCGCAACGACGAAGTAGGTGTCGTGCGCCTGCAGGTCGAACGGAATCACGGCCACCATCACTCCCGTCAGCCCGCCGATCACGAACACGAAGAAGAATCCCAGGATGAACAGCGTCGGCGTCCTGAGCGGGCGCAGCCGGACGGCGGCGGCAAGGGTGGCGATCCACGCGAAGATCTGGATGGCGGTCGGGACCGACACCGCCATGCTGGCGGCCGACGCGAAGCTGAGCGACAGCTGCGGAATGCCGGTCGCAAACATGTGGTGCACCCACAGGCCGAAGCTGAGGAACCCCGTGGACACGACGGCCAGCACCACCAGGCGATAGCCGACCAGCGGCGTGCCGGTCATCGCGGGAATCATCATCGACACCATGCCGGCGGCGGGCAGGAAGATGATGTAGACCTCCGGGTGGCCGAAGAACCAGAACAAATGCTGCCAAAGCAGCGGATCGCCGCCGCGCGCCGCAATGAAGAACGGCATGTCGAAGGCGCGCTCGAGCTCAAGCAGGGCCGTGGCGACGATGACCGCAGGAAACGCAATGATCACCATGCCGCAGAACACCAGCATTACCCAGGCGAACACCGGGATCTTGTCGAGGGTCATGCCGGGCGCGCGCGTACGCAGGATGCCGACGGCCAGCTCGATGGCGCCCGCAATTGCCGAGATCTCAATGAAGCCGATGCCCAGCAGCCACAGGTCGGCGTTCACCGCGGGCGAGTATTGGGTGCTGGTCAGTGGCGGATACATGAACCAGCCGCCATCGGGCGCCAACCCCACGAAGATGCTGCAGAAGAAAACCAGCCCGCCGATCGCATAGGCCCAGTAGGCGTAGGCCGACAACCGTGGAAACGGCAGGTCGCGCGCGCCCAGCATGTTGGGCAGCAGCAGCACGGCCACGGCTTCGACGGCCGGCACCGCGAACAGGAACATCATCACCGTGCCGTGCATGGTGAAGAGCTGGTTATAGAGTTCGTGGCCGATCAGGTTGCTGTCTGGCGCAGCCAACTGCGTGCGCATCATCAGCCCCAGCACGCCGGCCAGGATGAAAAACAGCAGCGCGGTGGCGATGTACAGCAGGCCGATGGACGTGTTGTTCACGACCGTGAGTGCGCGCCATCCGGTGGGACGCTTCCAGGCGCGTTCAAGCTGCTCGAGTTCGCCTTCGGGCCGCGGCAACGCGTTGGGAAGCTCGGTCGGGGATGTCGGGCGCGTCACTTCAGGCCTTCCAGGTAGCGGGCCACGGCGCGCAAGTCCTCGCCCGGCCATTGGTCAAAGGACGGCATGCCATTGCCGGGCTTGATCTGCTGGCTGCCGGCGATCCACCCGCCCAGCGCGCCCACGTTGTTCGGCAATATGCCCGCCGCAAGGGACGGGCGGCTGCCCACATGGGTGAGGTCCGGTCCCAGCGTGCCGCGTGCCTCTGTTCCGCGCACCGTGTGGCATTGCGCACAGGCCTGATTGAATAGCTCGGCCGCCGGTTTCAGCGCGGCGTCGGGCGCGGCTGCCGGCTGGCGTTGCGCCTGCACCCAGGCGTCGAAGGCCTCGGCGTCCACCGCCTGCACGTCGAACAGCATCTGCGCGTGTTGCGCGCCGCAATATTCGGCGCAGTGGCCGCGAAACGTGCCCGGGGTCCGTGCCAGCGCGCGCATCCGGTTCACGCGGCCGGGGATCATGTCGAGCTTGCCACCCAGTTCGGGAATCCAGAAACTGTGGATCACGTTGTCGGACTTGAGCAGGAATTGCACGGGCTTGCCCGTGGGGATGCGGATCTCGTTGGCAGTCTCGAAGATCACGCCGCCGGACGCATCCAGATAGCGCACGCGCCACCACCACAATTCGCCGGTGACTTCGATGCGCGCGGCAAACGATGCAGCGTCCCGGGCCGCCGATGGGGAAGGCGTCAGCACGTAGACGAGCAGGGCGGTCAACGCCACGACGGGAAACGCGATGCCCGCACCGACGATGAGCCCAGGCCGGGAAAGCCGGCGGCGCAGCGTCACCGGACCGAACACCGCGAGCGCCAGCAGCGCGGCCACTACGACGAAGATCGCCGCCGCACCCACGTAAAGGACCCAGCCGATCTCGGCGATGCGCGCGGCGTCCTCGCCGCTGGGTTGGGCCGATGCGGCAAAGGGCAACGCGGCGGCGAGCACGATAAGAAGGATTTTCGCCATGTTCTTGTAGTGGATGACCCGGCGCGCGTTGGCCGACAAGGCCAACGGGCCGCCGGCCCGCGAGGGGCATCGTCAGCATCTTTCGTGCCCGCGTACGCAGCCGAAGCGCAGGCACAGGAGTTGCTGGCAAGTCCAGGTTCTGCGCCAATCAGCGCGATTCAGGAGACGGCATTGCGCCGGCTAGCCCGACCCAACCGCCTGCTACCGGCCCTGGCTGCGATGTTGCTGCTGGGCGCGTGTCAGGAAGACAAGCCGCCGCTCTTTCCTGCGGACGCGGCGGGCGGGTTGCGCGAACGGGCTGACCCAGACCGAGGCCGCCGGTTGATTGCCGAGCACGGCTGCACCGCGTGTCATACCGTGCCCGGCGTCAGCGGTCCGGCGTCCCGCGTCGGGCCGCCGCTGGGCAACATGGCGCGGCAGGCGTACGTTGCCGGTCTGCTGCCGAACACCCCTGAAAATCTGGTGCGCTGGCTGATGGATCCGCCTGCCGTGAATCCCCGTACGGCCATGCCCGACACCGGTCTGCAACAGGCCGACGCCGAGGACATTGCCGCCTATCTGACGCAGCGCGCGGACCGCAAGGCGAGGGCGCCATGAAGCGCTGGAAGCGCACTGCCGCACTCACGCTCGTTGCCGCTGCCGCCACCGCAGGCGCGGTTGGCGGCGGTGTGGTGTATTTCGGCATGTACGACGTGACGGCGACGTCGCCGCACACCACGCCGGTGCATCACCTGCTGGATGTCGCGTTGACGCGGGCCGTGAAGATGCGGTCAGCGGAGATCATGCCGCCTGAACTGGACACCGCCGAACGCATCCAGAACGGTTCACGTCTGTACCGCGCCCACTGCGCCCAGTGCCACGGCGGGCCGGGGGTGGCGCCTCAGCCGTACGCGCTGGGGCTGAATCCGGCGCCCGCCGCGCTCGTCGCCACCGCACGCACGCGCACAGCGGCCGAAATCTTCTGGGTCACGCGACAGGGCATCAAGATGACCGGCATGCCGGCGTGGCAGTATCGGCTGACCGACGACGAGATCTGGGACGTGGTGGCGTTTCTGCGCGTGTTGCCGGGCCTGTCCGCCGATGACTATCGGCGTGGCGATGATGCACAACCGGCGGAAAAGCCGCAGGCAAACGCCCAGACGGCGGCCCATGTGGGAGACGCGCGGGCTGGGCGCGATGCGCTGCAACAGTATCTTTGCGTGACGTGCCATGCAATCCCGGGCGTGCCCGGCGCGTGGAACTACGTGGGCCCGGCGCTGGATCAGATGGGCGACCGGCCGTACATCGCGGGCGTCTTGCCCAATACGCCCGCCAACATGGAGCGATGGCTGCGCAACCCGCCGGCCGTCAAACCGGGCACGGCCATGCCCGACCTGGGCGTCAGCGAACAGGATGCAAGGGATATCTCCGCGTTCCTGCGCACATTGAACGAGGGGCCGTGAAGCGTTTGCCCCCGTCATGGGGCGCCGCATGCAGGAACGGCACTTGCTCGCCTGCCAATCACCGTGATGCACCGGAGCTTTTTCATGACGCAACCGAAATCCGACAACGCCCGAGAATCCATTCCCGGCCAGCCCGACGTCAACAAAGGCGCGTTGCGCCCGTCCGGCCATGCCACGACGCCGGAGCC
The DNA here is from genome assembly GCF_902859585.1 of Achromobacter animicus. GTDB lineage: Bacteria > Pseudomonadota > Gammaproteobacteria > Burkholderiales > Burkholderiaceae_B > Achromobacter > Achromobacter animicus. The sequence goes on from NZ_CADIJM010000001.1 coordinate 277,526, forward strand.
GGTGCCCGACGTTGACCACCCGCCGCGCGCGCGCAGCCATGACCAGCCGGGCTTCGATCAGGCCGTGGCGCAGGAAGAAGCCGAGGCGCGAACCGGCACGCTGCCTGGCAGCAACGACACGCGTCCCGCGCCGGACCGCGACGAGGAAGAGAAATGATCGTCGAAGTCTTTCAACGCGCGGATGGCCACTGGGGCTTTCGGGGCATCGCTTTGCTGGGCGTCCAGGAGGATGCCGGCTCGTATCCGACGCGCGACGACGCCGCGGCAGCCGCCCGCGTCGCCTACCCGGGCGAGACGATCTCCGAGGTCGATGCCTCGATGGACACCCCGCCGCAGCCACACTCGGATTGACGCCGCGCCAATAACGTGGGGCCCGCGTCCGTACCGCGCGCCGCGCGTCAATATCGCCCGGCGGCCAGCACGTCGTGCAGATATCCGTCCGCGTCTGGCCGTTCGGTAAGCATGTGCCGCACCCACGCGTCGCGTTCATGCGCGATCACGGCCAGTTCCCACACACAAGCCAGCGCGGGCGCGTTGACCGGCGCAAACGCGTCCGGCCGGGCCAACGGTGCGGAGAGCATGCGCTGGCACACGATGCCGCCGGAGATCCACCAGTCCACGAGCAGCCACACGGCCTCCTCGCCTACGTGCGCAATGCAGTAGCCAAGACCATGGGTGCGCGGACCGCCAGCGTGTTCGTCCAGGACGTCGCGCACGGCGGCGCGGACTGACGCGTTGACGGGATCGGACAGGATCGGACCCGCAGCGTTCGGGTCTCGATGAATGCCGTACGCCTTGATCGAATGACCTGCCTCGCGCCACACGCCCAGCGTGGCAATGCGGCGGGGGGAATAGGGTTCTGGAGGAAGCGTCATCTCGTGCGTTGCGGTCGGAAGATTGCGCAATTCTACTGGCGCCCGCGCGACCAGCCCAACCGCCGCGCACCCAGCACGATGCCCGTGGCGGATACCGCCAGGCCGCCGAGGCTCAGCAGGATAAGCGCCAGGTCCCGTCCCGCACCGGCATTCAGCAGGGCGGGGGTGTCCCAGCTATGCAAGAAGTAAAAGAGCCAGCGCCCGACCCGTTGCGCGCGGGACAGGCTCAGCGCCACCTCGCCCGTGCGCAGGTCCACGTAGACGCGGTCACCGGCCGGGGTGTCGAAATCGATTCGCAGGACTGGCAGGCCCCGTGGTGCACCGCCGTTCATCGCTTCGGCGTGGCGCGCGTAGTAATAGGCGTCGTAGTGATCGAGCAACGTCGCCTGAACGGTCGCGCCGGGAAACAGGGCGCGCGCGGCGTCAAGGACCGCATCAGGCTGCCACATCGACTGCACCAGCAATGCACCATCCTCCCGGCGAACGATGCGGCTGCCGGCCGTCGCGTCGCGGGCCAGCACGTACGGCTGGCCTGCCATCCGCCGCCATTCGAGCTGAACCGGTTCAAAGCCCGTGGCGAGCAGCGCCTGCAGCACTGGCTGCGGATCCGCAATCGGCATAGCGAGTTGCGCGCCCGCCATGGCTTGCCGGTCGGGGCCGGGATCGGAGCCGGCGAATAGCCCGCCCGGGTTCATCGACATCAGCCCGCTGAAGATCCACGTGCAGACAAACGCACTGAAGGCGAGACCGATGATGTGGTGCCAGCGCATCCAGGCCTCACGGTAGGGCGTGCGCGCGCCCGTCTTGTAGCGGCCGCGAAAACGCCAGCGCCAGACGCCGACGACCGTGCCGCTGACAGCCAGCACGGTGCAGACGGCCGACAGTGCGATCACCATCCAGCTCCACACCGGATCGACGGAGCGGTCGCGCGCCATGTATAGCCAGTGCAGCCACGCGCCGACGTAGTTCCAGCGCTGTTGCGCGATCGGCGCGTCCAGCACGACTTCGCCCGTCGCCGAAGACACATACAGCGTGCCCGGCGCGTCGCCTTCCATGCTCACCTTGTGCAGGGGGCGATGGCGGTCCAGCCCGCGCGAATGCGTCCAGCGGTCCTCGTCGATCAGGCCCGCATACCGGGCCGTGCCCGCAGGCCAGAACGCGTGCGCCGCGGCCACGCCCATGTCCGCTGTCACCACGCCGTCAGGCCGGCCGGTGCGCGCGGACCAGGCGCGCGGGCCGTCCGGGGTTGGGACGATGTAGGTCGGCTCGCCGCGCACCGACGTCAGGACGGCAAGCGCGCCGCCTGGCCGCGCTGCGTCCAGCGGCAGATACGCGTCTGCAGCCAGCACAGGCAGGCCGGCAAACCGCTCTTCGGGCGTCAGCTTCGGGTAGCCGACATACAGCATGACGATGCCGCTGAGAAACCACACCAGCATCAGCAGGCAGCCGCCAACCCCCAGCCAGCGATGGGCCAGGTAGGTCAGCCTGCGCAGGCGCGCCTTGGCGTCCATGGTCGCGCCCGCCTCAGAAGCGGTGGTTCAACGTCAGTTCGAACCGGCGGCTCGGCCCATACATCCATTGCGTGTTGGTGTAGTAGGCCGTGGTGAAGTACGCACGGTCAAAAACGTTGAAACCCCGGGCCGTGATGGCGGTGTCCTTGTTCACGTCCCAGCGCAGCGCCAGGTCGGTCGTGGTGTAGGACGGCAGTTCGATGGTGTTGGCGCTGTCCGCATAGCGCTTGCCCACGTAGCGCATCCCGCCCATCGCGGTCCAGCCCGGCTGGAAGTTCCAGCTTAGCCACAGATTCGCCAGGCGTTGCGGCACGTTGGGCGGGACATTGCCCGCGCGCGAGACGGCCGCCCCGCCCACCGATTCGGAGAAATCGTCGTACTTTGCCCGCAGCACGGTGGCATTGGCGTCGATCGTCCAGCCGGGCGCAACCGCCAGCGACAGCGACGTTTCCAGGCCGCGCGACGATTGCTCGCCGACCTGCACCCGCAGGCTCGGGTCGTCGGCGTCGCGCGACAGCAGATTGGTCTTGCGGACTTCGTACGCCGCCAGCGTCCACTCGCCGCGTCCATCCATGAAGTTCTGCTTCAGGCCGACCTCGATCTGCTTGCCGCGCGACAGGTCGAACGACGCGTTGGACGGGCTGATCATCAGCAGCCCGCTGACCGGATCGGCGGCTTGCGCGTACTGCGCGTAGACGGCCAGATCCGGCGTCACGTCGTACACGGTGCCGATGCGCCAACCCACGTCGGAAAACGTCTTGGACAAGGCGCGCTGATCGGTGACCAGGTCGTCGCGCGTGACCTTCGCGTGGTCGTAGCGCAGGCCGCCGATGATCGACCACTTGCTGGTCAGCGCCAGGCGGTCTTCCATGAACAGGGCAAACTGATCCGCCTTGTTGCGGTAACGCGGAATGAACGGCACGTCGCTCTGGTATTGGCCGTGATCCGGGTCATACGGATCCACCGACCCCGAACTGCCTGTGTAGGTGTTGTTGATGTGCTTGAACGTGGCGTGGTTGACGTCAAAGCCCACCGATACCGTGTTCTCCAGGCCCGCCAGCGTGCCTTTGAAGACGGCGCTGGTGGTCAGGCCGGTCTGGGTCTGGTCATGCGTGATCTGCGTGTTGTCGGATCGGTCGATCAGGCTGGTCGTGGGGTTGTATACGTAGCGCTCGGCGTTGCGCCAGTCGCGGTCGCTCTGCACGTGATAAAGGCGTGCCCGCACGGTGGTGGCGTCGTTCGGCGTCCAGACGGTGTCCAGCTGGGTCCACTGGTCGCGAAAGCGCATGAAGCTGTCGGCGACGTTGTAGTTCTGCTTGCGCACGGCGTCGTCCTGCTCGCCGTTGATCATCGGGGTGCCGAAGTACCGCATCGGGCGCTGGTAGCCGTAGGCGTAACTCAACGTCATGTTCAGGTCCGGCGTGGCGTCCCAGCGCAACGCGCCCGAAAACGTCGCATCGCCCGACTGGCCGCGGTCGACATAACCGTCCGTGTAGTTGCCGCTGACATCCAGGCGATACGACAGGGTGTCACTCAGCGCGCCGCCGCTGCCCAGTCCCAGCCGCGCCGTATCCTGCGTGCCGATCGTGGCCTGCACTTCGTTCTGGATCGGCCCGCGAGTGGGACGCTTGGGAATCACATTGACGACGCCGCCGATCGCGCCGTCGCCATAGATGACGGACGCGGGGCCGCGCAGCACCTCGATGCGCTCGACCGACCACGTGTCGAACGGAAACGTCAGGCCGACGCCGCCATACTGGCGCAGTCCGTCGTACAAGCGCATGACCGACGTGCTGTCGGTGAAGCCGCGCACCGACAGGGCGCTATTGCCGTTGCCAGGGTGGGGCGCGGCCGAGAAACCGGGCGCGCGGGTAATCGCTTCGATCACGCTGGCGTCGCCGCGGGACTCGATCTGTTCCCGCGAAATGATGTCGACGCTGGCGGGCGTCTGCATGGGCGTGAGGCCGAGGTTGGAGCCGGTGGATGCCTCGGTAGTCAGCGCCGTTTCGGATCCGCCGACCACGGTGATGGGGGCGAGGGTGGCGGGAGCGGTTTGGGCGGCGGCGTTGAACGCGGCCAGGATCAGCGTCGTGCCGAGGCACGCGTGCGTACGAACGATGGTCAAGATGACCCCTCTTCTTTTGTCTTCGACTGAATCTGCCGCCGGCCTGAAGGCCGGTCGGCAAAGCGCGGGCGAAGAGGGGATGGCCGTGCAGGCAGCGCCGATGCGATGGCGCCATGAGGCTGGTCTACGGGGTTCCCGCTCTTCGCTGCCGTGCGCGGCGTCAGGGGCGCGCGCGGCGGATCAGGAAGACAGGGAAGGCGGGGCGCGTGACCCCAGCGGCGGCCCAAGGGCCGGCAGCGGCGGCGTGGCGCGGTAGACGGGAGTGTCGGGCGCGGCGTAGGCGGCGCGCGCCGACAACGCAGGTGCGAGCCCGGTGTCCGGCAGAATTGCGTGCGCGGCGAGGGCGCCGAAGGCGCAGGCCTCCGCAGCACCGTGCTTGGCGTCCGGCTCGGCCGGCAGGTCGAACGTCACGTTCATCGTGCCGCCGGCTTCGCACAGCGTCAGCATCAGCGAGGTCGTGGACGGCCCCGCCATGTAGCCGGTCGGGATGAAAGCGCGCAGCACAAAGGCGGCCATTGCCAGGCAGACGAGCAAGCGCCAAGGCAGGCCGCGGGGCTGAAACGCAGAGTCCCGATGAGTCGACATGGGCGGGATTCTATTACAGAACCTCACGCATTCTGTCCGAATGGAAACGCATGCGGCGTTCGGTCGCAGGGCGCTTACTATCGATCGGGTGTGTGCATTGGAAACCCGACAGGAGTTCGCCAGGATGATGCCCCCATCGAACGACAGCCCGACCGGCACGCCGGATGGCAGGACGCAGTCAGGCTTCCCGTCTCCTTATCCGCAGGCCCCCTGGAAACTGCACGGCCATGCGCTCCTGAGTGCATGGCGGGTGCCGCTGGCCGATCTGCCGCAGCAGGCGCCCGGTGATGCCCGCGTGGTCACGTTGGGACGCCATGCCATCTGCACCACGGTCTGGACCGCTTACGAGCCGGGCGGCACGCTCGCCTACAACGAGCTGCTCTTTGCGACGGCGGTGCGTCACGCGGGATTGCTGGCGCCCGCGTGCACGGTGGGGCCGATCTGGGTGGACGACGAGGCGGCCGCAGAAGGTGGCCGCAAGCTGTGGGGCATCCCGAAGCGCATCGGCTATTTCGAGCCGCTGCCCGTCTTGGGCGGGCCAGGTGAGCCGGCCGCGTTGGCGCAAGCGTCGCTCGTCGCGGAAGGCCGGCCCGCCGCCAGCGTGCAATTCCGGCCCGGCCTGCGCGTTGCCTTGCCGCTACGTTTCGCGGTCTGGACGGTTCAGGACGGGCCGGCAGGGCTGATCCGCACGCGCTGCACGCTGCGAGGGACGCTGCGTTTCGGGACCGCGCACTGGCGCACGGCCGAAGCGGGTCCGCTGGGATTTCTGGCACGGCGGCAACCGGTGGCCAGCGCATGGTTGGAACGGATGTCGGTGTCGTTCGGGGTGTAGCGGTGCGCTATGCACGCCGGTCGAACACCACGCACGTGGTGGTGGCGTGCGCATACAGCTTGCCGTTCTCGTCCTCCACCCGCGCCTGCGCGGTGGCGATCTGCTTGCCGCTATGTATCAGCGTGGCGGCGGCGCGAAGCGGGCCGCTGGATGGCGCCGCCGCACGCACGATGTTGACACTGAGTTCGACCGTCGTGTAGCGCCTGCCTTCCGGAAGCGCACTTTGGATCGCGCAACCCAATGCCGAATCCAGCAGCGTCGAGAACCAGCCGCCGTGGACGGTGCCGAACGGATTGCAATGCCGCAGTTCGGGGATGCCGAGGAACACGGCCCAGCCCGAATCCGCTTCTACCAACGTCATGTTCGCGGTGTCGTTCATGGGCGGGTAGGGCAGCTCGCCGGCCATCATCGCGTGCAGGATCTGCAAGCCTGTCATGCCTGCGATCTGATCCGGACTGGCGATACCGGGCTTGCCCCCGCCCGTGCGCAGCCGCGCCAATGCAGCCTGGTGCTGGACCGTCCAGCACGTCTGTTGATTTCTGTACATACGACCCCCTCGTTGTGAAGCCCCGGCGGGCGAGTGCCACGCCGCAGGCGGCGTGAATCAACCCGTCGTTACCCGGGCCGCAACAGGTTGGGAAGCGTCCTGCGCGACGGCAGGCCGGATCTTGAACCAGATGGCGTACATGGCTGGCAGGAAGACCAGCGTGATGATCGTGCCGGCGAACGTGCCGCCGATCAGGGTGTAGGCCAGCGTTCCCCAGAACACCGAGTGCGTCAACGGGATGAAAGCCAGTATCGCGGCCAGCGCAGTCAGGATCACCGGTCGCGCCCGCTGCACCGTCGCCTCGACCACCGCGTCATAGGGCGCCAGGCCTTCCTGTTCGTTGTGGTGGATCTGGCCGATCAGAATCAGCGTATTGCGCATCAGGATGCCGGACAGGGCAATCAGCCCGACCAGCGCGTTGATGCCGAACGGCTGCTGGAACAGGAGCAGTGTCGGCACAACACCGATCAGGCCGAGCGGGCTGGTCGCAAAAACCATCACCATGGCGGCGATGGATCGCACCTGCAGGATGATGATCAGCAGGGTGATGGCAATCATGATCGGAAACAGCGGCAGCATGGCAGTGCTTGCCTTCCCAGATTCCTCGATGGAGCCGGCCTGTTCGATGCGGTATCCCGCTGGCAGGTCGTTGATGACAGGTTGCAGTTGCTTGAAGATCGCGGCGGAAACGTCAGGCGGCTGAAGGCCTTCCGCGATGTCGCCGCGAACCGTAATGGTCGGCGTGCGGTCACGGCGCCGCAGGATCGGATCCTCCATTTGCACATCCACCGTGCCAACCTGCGACAGCGGCACGCGTTGGCCGTCGGCCCCCACCAGCGTCAGACCGGCGATCTTGGCTGGATCCAGGCGGACGTCACCGGCCGCTCGGCCGACCACTTCAACCGAGCGGATGTCCTCGCGAACGTTGGTGAGGGGTACGCCAGTCAACAGGAACTGCAACTGTAGGGCGACCGAGCTGGAGGTCAGTCCCACCGCCTGAAGCCGGTCCTGGTCCAGCGTAAAGTGCAGGGCGGGAACCCGCGCGCCCCAATCGGTGTTTACGGTGCGCATCATGGGATCGGCGTGCATGATCGACTGGACGCGCGCGGCAATCGCGCGCAACTGGCCGGCATCAGGCCCCATGACGCGATAGGCCACCGGGAACGGCGAGGGCGGTCCGAACACGATCTGAGTGACGCGGACCTGCGCCTGCGGCGCCAGGCCGTCGGCGATGGCCTGGCGAAGCCGGAGCTTGAGCGCTTCGCGTTCCTTGTCGTTGCCCGTCAGCACGACGATCTTGGCGAATGACGGGTCCGGCAGCTCGGGCGCCATGGCCAGAAAGAAGCGCGGCGCGCCTTGTCCGATGTACGCGGTGACGATCCTGGCTTCCGCCTGCTTGGCCAGCCACGCTTCGACTGTCGCAGCGGCCTCGCTGGTTTGTTCAATGGACGTGCCGTACGGCATCTGCACTTCAACGAGCACCTCGGGCCGATCCGAAGTGGGAAAGAACTGTTTGTTGACCAGACCCATGCCAACCACGGCCAGCGCAAAGACCGCGACCACCGTGCCCGCCACCAGCCATTTGCGGCCGATGACGTGCCCCAGCAGACGCCGGAACCGGTTGTAGTGGCGGGTGTCGTAGATGGCGTGGTGTCCGCCTTCAACCTTCTTGATGTCCGGCAGCATCTTCACGCCCAGATACGGCGTGAAGAACACCGCCACCACCCAGGACGCGATCAGCGCAATGCCGACGATCCAGAACATGTTGCTGGTGTACTCGCCCGCGGTGGAACGCGCGAAACCGTTCGGCATGAAACCCACCGCGGTGACGAGCGTGCCGGACAGCATGGGGGCGGCCGTGTGACTCCACGCATACGCCGACGCTGCGATCCGGCTATAGCCTTCTTCCATCTTGACCACCATCATTTCGATGGCAATGATGGCGTCGTCCACCAGCAGGCCGAGCGCCAGAATCAACGAGCCAAGCGTGATGCGGTCGAAATTCTTGCCCGAGGCCGCCATGATCACGAACACCGCCGCAAGGGTCAGGGGCACGGCGGCGGCCACGACGATCCCGACGCGCCACCCCATGCTGACAAAGCACACCAGCATCACGACAAGCAGTGCGACGAAGAACTTGACCATGAACTCGTCCACCGCCGCGCTGATGTTCACGGCCTGGTCGGTGACCTTGGTCAGGCTCATCCCGAGCGGCAATGCGGTGTTGATCTTGCCGACCTCCTGCTCGAGCGCGCTGCCCAGATCCAGCCCATTCCATTCGTCGCGCATGACCACGCCCAAGAGCAGCGCGGGCTCGCCGTTATTTCGCACCAGAAACGTGGCCGGGTCTTCATACCCGCGTTCCACGGTAGCCACGTCGGCAAGCTTCAGCGTGCGTCCCCGGGCGGTGATGGGCGTCTGGCGGATCTTGTCCAGGCTGTCGAACGCGCCGTCTACGCGCAGGAACACCTGGGGACCCTTGGTCTCGATCGACCCGGCAGGCGTGAGGACGTTCTGCGCGTTGAGTGCGGCGAAAATGGCCTGCGGATCGACGCCGAGCGTAGCCAGGCGGTCATGGGAGAACGACACGAAGATCCGCTCGGGCTGCTCGCCGATGATGTTCACTTTCTTGACGCCCGGCACGTGCAGCAGTTGCTGGCGCAGGGCTTCGGCATCGCGGGCGAGCAGACGCTGGGGCTCGCCCTTTGCCTTGAGCGCGTACAGGGCAAACGTGACGTCCGCGTACTCGTCATTGACCATGGGCCCGACTACGCCGGGCGGCAGACGTCCGGCTTCGTCGGCAAGCTTCTTGCGCGCCTGATAGAACTCTTCCTGCACCGCCTGAGGCGGTGTGCTGTCCAGCAGCGACACCATGGTGAATGCCAGGCCGGGCCGCGTGAAGGTTTCGGTCCGGTCGTACCAGCGCAACTCCTGCAACCGCTTTTCCAGCGGTTCGGCGACCTGGTCCTGCATCTCCTGTGCGGTCGCCCCGGGCCATGCGGTGACGACGGTCATCTGCTTGATGGTGAAGGGCGGATCTTCAGCACGGCCCAATTGGAAGAACGCGAGAACTCCGGCGACAGAGACGAGAAGAATCAGGAACAGCGTGATCGAGCGCTCGCGCACGGCGAGCGCAGACAAATTGAAGCGGCCTTCGCTCATCAACGCGCTCCCACGAGGTCGGCAGCCTTCTGCTCCCCAAGCCTGACCGGCTCGCCTTCATGCAGCAGATGCGCACCCAGGGACACGACACGTTCGCCGGGCTTGAGGTCGCCGGCGACACGCGCCACATCGTCGCTCAGGCCGTGCACCTGGACGGGCCGCCGCGCCACCTGGGCCGGGGCGCCATCCACCACCACCCAGACGCCCGGGCCGGCGCCGGTGTCGAAGACCGCGCCTATCGGCACCTGCAGCAGGGGCGTGCCGTCCGGCGACTGCGGAATGTCGATCGTGACGGTGGCCCCCAACGGGGCGCGGGCCAGCGCGCCTTCCAGCACATACCTGGCCTCGAACGTCCGCGTGACGCGATCCGCCGCATCCGACAGTTGCCGCAGCGTGGCCGGGGCGGGGGACTGGCGGTCCCCGTACAACATTGCCCGGGCGGCGGATCCCACGGATGGCCGTAGTGTTTCGGGAAGGTGCACGATGGCTTCGCGCTGGCCGGCGCGCGCCAGCCGCACGACGGATTGCCCGGCGGCAACGACCTGTCCGGGTTCGGCCAGCGTGTCCACGACGACGCCGTCCGCGTCCGCCACCAGCACCGCATAGCTCGACGCGTTTTTCGCGACCTCGGCCCGCGCTTCGGCCGCCTTCAGATCGGCACGCGCCGTGTCGGCCGCGGCCTTGATCTGCGCATAGGCCGACGCGGACACGGCGCCTTCTGCCACCAGGCCGCGATAGCGGGCATCGTCGTCGACAGCCTGTTTTGCGCGCGCACGCGCCGAGGCCACGGCTTCAATCTGCGCACGGGCCTGCAGGCCCAGATCTTCCGGATCCAGCCGCATGAGCGGCTGGCCGCGGGTCACCGATTGACCGGTGTCGACCAGTCGCTCCAGCACTTTCCCGGACACGCGGAATCCCAGGTCGCTTTGAACGCGCGCCGCCACGACCCCCGAAAAGGAGCGTGCGGGCGCGGATGCGGTTTGCGCCACGCCGACTCTGACAAGGGGCGGGTCGACGCGGGGATCTGACGGGGGGCTATCGCCGCATGCCGCAAGGGCGACAGGCAACAGGCAGAGGGCAAAGGGGGCAAGCAGACGCCGAAGCATGGGAGACCATCCTCACAAAGAAGGTCCCCATTCTATACAAGTGACCAATAAGGTCAATGGTCACAAGAGAAAATTTACGGCGCCAAGCTACGCAGGATCAGGTTCGACAACTGCACCGTGGCTTCCGCGCCATTGGCCAGGTTGTGCTGCAGGAGCAAAGGATTGATGTACGGCCGCATGACGAGATAGATGGCGTCGGCCGTTTCATCGAGGGGCGTCTTGCGTTCGAAGTCGCCGGCTTCCCGACCTTCGCGGATTACCTGCAGGATGAGGCCCTTGATGTGCGCCTCATAGGCTTGCGCGGAAGGCCACGACTCGCTGGCCGAGGTTCGCGCAATGTCGTACAGCTTGCTGTCGTGGAAGAAGAGCTGGCTGCCGGCTTCCACCAGGGCCTTGAACATGCGCCGCAGCCGGTCCGGCGCGGATCGCGCGTCGGCGACGGCCGCGTCGACGGCCACCATAATCGTGTTCAGGCGGTTGGCGCAGATCACCTCGCCGATCGCCTGCTTGGAGTCGAAGAACTTGTAGATATAGGCCTTGGAGAATCCGATGGCCTTGGCCAGGTCCGAGACGGTGGTCTTGTCGAAACCGTACAGGCCGAAGTATTCGGTGGCGGCTTCGACGATCTGATCGCGGACGTCGTGATCGGAGGGGCCTCGCGGCTGAAGGGCGGGGGATGTTGCTTTCGTCATGGGTGCAGCTTAACCCGGGGCATTTTTGTTGACAACGAGTGACCAAAACGTATTATAGTCACCCAAAATTAATCGCCTGAAGGATTCCCATGCTTGCCCGTCATTCCTTTGTTTTGCTGTGCGCCAGCGTGCTGGCCGGGTGCGCGGCAGGCCCTGATTACCACCGGCCGGAGGCGCCGCTTCCCAGTCACTACTCGCAGGCCCCCGGCCGGCAAGCCGGATCCGGGGCCGTGCAAGGCCTCGATACGTGGTGGCGCCAGTTTGACGACCCGATGCTGGCGCGATACGTATCGTTGGCAATCGCGCAGAACCTGGACCTGGCGCAGGCGGCGGCGCGCGTGACGCAGGCGCGTGCGGGGCTGGGCGCGGCCAACGCGGCCTTGCTGCCGTCGGCCTCGGTGCGCGGCCTGGCCGCGCGGTCGCATCAGTCGCGGGAGACGCCACAGGGGCAGGTGGCCAGCACGATGCCCGGTTACGACCGCTGGGGCAACCAGTACGAAGCCAATCTTGAGGCCAGCTGGGAAATCGACCTGTTCGGCGGCCTGCGGCGTGGCCGTGAGGCGGCCATCGCCGATTTTCAGGCCTCGAAAGCGGCAGCGATGGCCACGCAACTCGCGGTGGCCGCGCAAACCGCGGACACATACATTGTGATCCGCAGCCTACAGGCGCGTTTGGACATCGCACAGCGGCAGGTCAGGACGCAGCAGGATCTTGTCGCCAAGGTCGCGCTGCTGCACGAACGCGGGCTGGCTGCGCAATACCAGGTGCGTCAGGCGGATGGCGCGCTGTCGCAAGTACAGGCGACCGTTCCGGTGTTGCAGAGTGGGCTTGATGCGGCCATGAACGCCTTGGACGTCATGCTGGGGGCCGCGCCCGGCACGCATCGCGCCGAACTGGCGGCGCATGCGCCGATACCCGCCGCGCCTCGGATCGAGGAAATGGGCGCTCCCGCGGATCTGCTCCAGCGCCGGCCCGATCTGATCGCGGCCGAACGCCGGCTGGCGGCCGCCAACGCCCGTATCGGCGAGGCGATCTCCGAGTTCTACCCGAAGTTCTCGTTGAGCGGCTTGCTGGGCAGCGCCACGGCCGTGTCCAGCGGCAATCTGTTCTCCGCCGGTGCAAGCCAGTCCACGGGCGTGTTGGGACTGCGTTGGCGGCTGTTCGACTTTGGCCGCATCAACGCGCAGATCGACGGGGCAAAGGGCCAAGAGGCCGAGGCGCTGGCGGCGTATCGCCTGGCGGTCCTGCATGCCACGGAAGATGTCGAGAACGCGTTTTCCGCACTGATCCACCGTGCCGAACAGTCGGCGGTGCTGACCCGCGGCGAAGACGCGCTGACGCAGGCGCGAGCGTCGTCGTTCGCGGCCTACAAGCGCGGCGCCGCCAGTCTGGTCGACGTGCTGTATGCGGACGCCTCGCTCTTGCAGGCTTCTGACGACCGGGCGCAGGCCCAAGCGGAAACCGCTCGCGCAGCGGTGGCGGCATACAAGGCGCTGGGCGGAGGCTGGCGCCCGGACGCACCAGCGCAGATCGCCACGCGCTGAACCGAGGCGCGCGGGCCTCGGCACGGACACAGGAACACGACTTGCTGCGCTGCGCTTCTCGGGCATCTGCCCGGGCCCGCAACTCACGAGGCGATCCAGTGACCCAACTCATCGAAAATCGGTACGCCCTTACCGTGCGCCCCATGCCGGCGGTATTCCTGGCCGGGATGTTTCCCTTGTTTCTCGGCGCGGCACTCGCGGATGCTGCCTATGCGCAGACTTTTCACATCCAATGGAACAATTTCGCGTCTTGGCTGCTGGTCGGCGGGCTGCTGTTTGGCGCGATCGCGCTGCTGTTTGCCATCGTGGACCTGTTCAGGGCTACGCAGCGCGCGCGCGGAATCGTTCCTTATGCCGTCGTGCTGCTGGCAGCCTGGCTGGTAGGCCTGTTCAATGCGTTTATGCACGCCCGCGACGCTTGGGCAAGCATGCCCACCGCACTGATTCTGTCTGCAGTCGGCACCGTGCTGGCGCTTGTGGCGCTCTGGCTGGGCTTCCGCACCCCGCACATCAGGGGGCCGCTATGAATCACCTACGACTGATTGCCGGAATTCCGTTGCTGGTGATGGCAGGGGTGTGCAGCGCGCAGGCCGGAGGCCAATATGGACCTTCGCCTGATCTGCCCAAACCCGAACGCGGCCTGCTGCCCGATATGGTCATTGCCAAGCCTGCCCCGTGGGGCGACAAGGTGCCGACCGTGCCCGAGGGCTACAAGATTTCGGCCATCGCCACGAATCTGAAAATTCCGCGGCAGACGCTCGTGCTGCCCAATGGCGACATCCTGGTGGCCGAGGGTCGCGGCGGCAGCGCGCCCGACCTCAAGCCCAAAGACGTGATCGCGGCCGTCATCAAGGCCCGCGGCACCAGCCCGGTCAAGGGCGGCAACCGCCTGACGCTGCTGCGCGACCCGGAAGGCGATGGCACCTACGAGGCCTCCGTCTTTGCCGAGAATCTCAACGCGCCTTACGGGCTGGCGCTGGTCGGGAACCAGCTGTACGTCGCCAATCAGGACGCATTGGTGCGGTTCGAATACCAGCCTGGGCAGACCAAGGCAAGCGGGCCGCCCGAAGTCGTCACGCCGCTGCCGTCGGAGATCAACCATCACTGGACGAAGGCGCTGACCGCCAGCGCCGATGGGCAGTATCTGTACGTAGGCATCGGCTCGAACAGCAACATCACCGAACGCGGCATGACGGCTGAGGCCGATCGCGCGCGAATCTGGCGCGTGAATGCCAGCACGGGTGAATACAAGACGTATGCGACCGGCCTGCGCAACCCGACCGCGCTTACGATCCAGCCCGATACCGGCCAATTGTGGGCCGTGGTCAACGAGCGCGACGAAATCGGTCCGGACCTGGTGCCCGACTATCTGACCACGGTCAAGGAAGGCGCCTTCTACGGCTGGCCTTACAGCTATTGGGGCAAGAACGTGGACGATCGCGTCCGGCCGCAGGATCCTGCCAAGGTCGCGTCGGCCATCGCGCCGGATTACGCCTTGGGCTCGCACGTCGCGGCGCTTGGCGTCGATTTCTCAGACGCTTCGATGGGGGATCGTTTTGCCAACGGCGTCTTTGTCGGCGAGCACGGAAGCTGGAACCGCAAGGATCCAGTTGGCTACAAGGTGGTCTTCGTGCCGTTCACGGACGGCCGGCCTTCAGGCCCGCCTGTGGACTTCGTCGCAGGCTTTCGCGACACCGACGGCACGACGCGCGGCCGTCCGGTTGGCGTGACCGTAGATCCGAAGGGCGCGCTTATCGTGGCCGACGACCTGTCGAACACGATCTGGCGAGTCACCCCGGCGCAGCCGGCGCAGCCGGCGCAGCCGCCCAAGCCGGTCGCTGCGGCGCAGCCCTGACAAGTCATCCCCAGGCCTCCCGCGCGACGCATCGCATCGTCGGGGGGGCCACGCAACAGGAGCAACCATGGCAACACTTCAAGATGTCAACATCGCCATTCTGGCCGTCGATGGATTCGAGCAGGTCGAACTTACCGGCCCTCGTCATCGTCTGCACGAGGAGGGCGCGCGCACAGTGCTGGTGTCCGCCCGCACCGATCCGATCCAGGGCTTTCATCACGACAAGCCCGGCGACCGGTTTCCGGTGGATCTGACCTTTCTGCAGGCCGCCTCCGAGCCGGAGGTCTTTGACGCCTTGCTGTTGCCCGGCGGCGTGGTCAATGCCGATGAAATCCGTATGCAGCCCAAGGCGCAGGAGCTGGTGCGCGCATGCTTTGACGCGGGCAAGCCGGTCGCCGTCATTTGCCACGGCGCCTGGCTGCTGATTTCCGCCGGTGTCGTCAAGGGCCGCAAGATGACCAGTTGGCCATCGCTGCAGGACGACCTGCGCAATGCGGGCGTTGAGTGGGTGGATGAAGAGGCTGTCGTCGACGGCGTATTGGTGTCCAGCCGCAAGCCGGATGATATTCCGGCGTTCAACGAGGCCTTCATCGGCGTGCTGCGCAAAGCGGTCGAAGGGCGTGATCGCAAATAGGCTGGCCGGTGGCGAGCGCGGGGGGTTAACAGAAGACGCATCGGGAGGCGCCGCGAAGGGGCCCTCGAAGCCGCCCCGTAAGCTGCCCCGGCGGATGACGCTACGTACGCTTCAACGCAACAGTCACCAGTACCGACGCGTTCTCTAGCGCAAAAAGCGAATGCGGGGCTCGGCCGGGCAGGTACATCAGGCGGCCGGCGTCCAGGATATGCGTGGCGCCGCCGGTCGAGACCTCGACGCTGCCCTCCAGGCATTGAAGGGTGATTTCGCCCTCGACGTCATGCGAGGGCATTGTCTTGCCCGCCAGCAGCACCAGGCGCATGACCTCCAGATCCTCGGACTTGAAAAGCGCGACCGACTGCTTCTGCGCAAGCGCCGCGCCATAGGGCTTCAGATCGATGACCTGTCCGGGATCCGCGTGTTTCAGGGCCATGATGACTTCCTTCGCTGGGAGATGGATGGACCAACGATACCCCAGGCGAGCGCAGCGCGGCCGATCAGTTGATCTTGATGCCACGTTCCTTGACCAGGTCCTTCCATTGCGCCGTTTCCTTGGCCAGGTGGTCGCGCAGTGCGACGGGCGTGCTGCCGATGGACTCGGCCCCGATCGAATCGAGCGTCGCCTTCACCTTGGGATCCGCCAACGCGGCGCGCATGGCATCGTTCAGCTTGGCCACCACATCCGGTGGCGTGCCCGCAGGCGCGAAGGCGGCGAACCAGGGCATCAGCTCATAGCCTGGCACGCCCGCTTCCTGCATGGTCGGCACGTCGGGCAGGGCGGCCGAGCGCTTGGTGGTGGTGACGCCCAACGCACGCAGCTTGCCGGTCGCGATGTGGGGCTTGGCGGACGTGATGCTGTCGAACATGTAGTCAACCTGCCCGCCCAACAGGTCCGCGACGGCCGGGCCGCTGCCCTTGTACGGCACGTGCAGCATGTCCACGCCCGTCATCGATACGAACATTTCACCGGCCAGATGGATCGACGTGCCGACCCCGGCGGAGGCGTACGTGTAGTGCTTGGGCTGCGCCTTTGCGTTGGCGATCACGTCCTGCACGCTCGTCGCGCCGGTGCGTTCAGGATTGGTGACCAACACGTTCGGCACCACGGCCAGCAGCGAGATCGGCGCGAAGTCCTTGATGGGGTCGTAATTCAGGTCCTGGTACAGCGCGGGATTCACGGCCATGCCGTTGGCCACGATCAGGATGGTGTAGCCGTCCGGCTTGGCGCGCGCCACGGCCGCCGCGCCGATATTGCCGCCCGCGCCCGCGCGGTTTTCCACGATGAACGACGTATTCAGCTGCTTGCCCATGGATTCGCCAAGCGTGCGCGCGATGCTGTCCATGGCGCCGCCCGGCGGGAAGGGCACGATCCATTTCACCGGGTGGTCGGGATAGGCATCGGCGTGCGCCGCCGCCGCGCCAGCCAGTAGCGATGCGGCCAGCAAGGCGCGGGCGAAGGGTTTGAAGGCGGGGCGCAGGCGCATGAAAGTCTCCGTGTTCTTGAATTATGGGCGGCGATGCGGAACCGATTCATACTCTGGCCGACCGCGCTTGAACGATTGAGGCAGTATCGCTTGCCTTTTTCTAAGGCGTCCAAGACTATATGGGTTTCAATTGATACCTTCAGGGTCTTAATCGTCATGGAACTCAGGCACTTGCGCTATTTCCAGGCCGTGGCCGAGGCCGGCAGTTTCACCCAGGCGGCCGCGCGGCTGCACATCGCGCAGCCGCCGCTCAGCCGCCAGATCAAGCAACTGGAGGAAGAATTGGGCGTGCTCCTGTTCGAACGCACCACGCGCGCCCTACGCCTGACCGAGGCGGGCCGCTTTCTGCTCGAGCAATCGCGCCTGTTGACCGCGCGGCTGGACGAAGTGCTGGAAGGCACGCGCCGGTTGGGTCAAACGGAGCGCCGCTGGTTCGGCATCGGCTTCGTGCCGTCCACGCTGTACGGCTTCGTGCCGGAACTGATCCGGTTGCTGCGCAGCGCGGACGAACGGGTCGAAGTGGGCCTGATGGAAATGAACACGTTGCCGCAGCTCGAAGCGCTGAAGGCAGGCCGCATCGACCTGGGCATCGGCCGCATCCTGCTGGATGACCCGGCGATCGAACGCCGCGTGCTCATGACCGAACCCTTGATGGCCGCCGTGCCGCTGCATCACCCGCTGGCGGGCCAGGGCAGCGTCTCGGTCGACCGGCTGGCGCGCGAGCCCTTCGTCCTGTATCCGGCGCGTCCGCGGCCCAACTACGCGGATCACGTGCTGGGACTTTTTCGCGCCGCCGGCCATTCGCTGCAGGTCGCGCAAGAGGCCAACGAGCTGCAGACCGCCATCGGGCTGGTTGCGGCGGGGCTGGGCGTCACGGTCGTGCCCGCGTCCGTGCAGCGCCTGCAACGCCAGGACGTGGCGCATGTGCGGATCGAAGCCGACGCGTTTGTGTCGCCAGTCATCGTCAGCTATCGCAAGGATGATGCGTCGGTGTTCCTGGCGCGGGCGCTGGAACTGGCGGGGGAACTTGCAAAGGGGTAGGGGCGGCGGGGGTGACCTGCCGCGCTATCGTCCGCCCGCAGGCGAATACGCGCCCACCAGTTCGATGATCCAGTCAATAAAGGCGCGCAGTTTGGCGCTGACGTGGCGGTTGGGCGGGAACGCCACGTACATCGGCATCGGGTCCATCCGCCAGTCCTCGAACACCGGCACCAATTCGCCCTGTGCAAGATGCGGCGCGGACATGTAATCCGGCAGCCACATCACGCCCATGCCGGCCAGACCGGCCGCCAGGTAGGCATTGCCGTCGTCCACGGCCAGCACGTAACGGCCGTGCACGTTGACGACTTCGTTGCCGCGGCGCATGGCGTAGGGCAGCGCACGGCCCGTGCGTTGCCACAGAAAGCCGACGATGCGATGGTGCGTGTCCTCAAGCTCGCGCGGGTGTGCAGGCTTGCCGGCCAGTTTCAGATAAGAGGGCGCGGCATAGACGCCCAATCGTAGGTCACCGACACGGCGGGCCATCAAGGATTGATCGGTCAGCTCGCCGCCGCGCACCACGCAGTCGACGTTTTCGCCGATCAGGTCGACGATGCGGTCGCTGACGCCCATGTCGAGCTGGATGTCGGGATAGCGCGCGTGAAAGGCCGGCAATGCCGGCACCAGCACCATGCGCGCCAGCGGGCTGGGCACGTCCACGCGCAGGCGGCCACGCGGCGCTTCGGCGGCGCTGGACAGGCTGGTCTCGGCGTCGTCCATGTCGGCCAGCAGCTTGATCACACGTTCGTAGTACGCCGCGCCGTCGGCCGTGACGTTGACCTTGCGCGTGGTGCGGTTCAACAGACGCACGCGCAGCCGCGCTTCCAGCTGCTGCACAAGCTGCGTGACGCTGGTCTTGCTCATGTGCAGGGTTTCGGCCGCCTTGGTGAAGCTGCCGGTCTCCACCACGCGCGCAAACGCGGTCATTGCGTCAAATCGGTCCATGACTGCTCTGGTCGGGATCGGGATTGTTTGGATTCTACAAATAGTGATGGATGAAGTTGGCCGTTTATCCGCGCGGCGGGCGCTTTTACAGTTTGCCTATGTCAACGCGGGCGGTCCGAAGCCCCTTCACTTGGAGAATCCCATGAACAACCGTGACGTCGTGTTTCCTCCGCATCGCCACGCGCTTTACGAGCGCAACCGTTATTCGCCGGCCGTGCGTTCCAACGGCTTTCTGTTCGTGTCCGGCCAGGTCGGCAGCCGCGACGACGGCTCGCCCGAGCCCGATCTGCGTCAGCAGGTGCGGCTGGCGTTCCAGAACCTCAACGCCATCCTGCACGCGGCGGGCGCGTCGTTCGACGACGTGGTCGACGTGACGGTCTTCATGGTGGATCCGCAGTCGCAGTTCGAGACCATGTGGGAAGTGGTGCCCGAATTCTGGGGCGAGGCGCCGTTTCCGAACATCACGGCGGTGGGGGTGACCTGGCTTTATGGATTCCAGTTCGAGATCAAGGTCATCGCCAAACTGCCGGAGGGCGCGACGGCTTGAGCGTGCGGCCGGCCGGCGGCCGGACCGCTGGCCGGATAATGACCGGCCCATGACGGGATCATGACCGCCGGAAGACGACGACTTTGCTGGTCAGCTTCTGCAGCGGTTCATCCCGCTGGTTCGACGTGACGGATTCCACGACCACGATGGCGCGATCGGGCTTGGAACGGGACGGCGTGATGCTCAGCACCGTGCTCGTCACCTTCACTACGTCGTCGGGGCGGGTGGGCTGCGGCCAGACCACTTCGGCCCCAGCGCCAATCACGCCGCGCGCCACGGGAAAGCTTTCGACCAGCAGCTTCATGGTCAGCGCCGCCGTGTGCCAGCCGCTGGCCGCCAGGCCCTGGAATAGCGTGTCACGCGCGGCGTCCGGATCCAGGTGAAAGGGCTGCGGGTCGAATTGCGAGGCAAAGGCAATGATCTGCGCCGCGTCCAGGGCGTGGCTCTTGCTGACGAAGATGTCTCCGACGGACAAGTCTTCAAGATAGATCAGCGGCGGCTTGCGGGTATCGGTCATTAACGGCTCCGGCGGTCGACAGGTGGGTGGGGCATTATGGGCGCGCGCCCGCCACTCCCGCAATGCCGCGGGCGATGACCGTTGCCAAAATCGGGTCCATAATCGGCATGTCCCGTTTTATGGATGTCGCACCATGGCAGAAACCCCCACGTCGTCGCAAGAAATCCGTCCGCTGGAGATCGGCGACATCACCGTCATCGACAACACCAAGCTCAAGAAGGCCGTGACCGCCGCGGCGCTTGGCAATGCGATGGAATGGTTTGACTTCGGCGTCTACGGCTTTGTTGCCTTCGCACTGGGCAAGGTGTTCTTTCCCGACGCCTCGCCCGCCGTGCAGACCATTGCCGCCCTGGGCACGTTTTCCGTGCCGTTCCTGGTCCGGCCGCTGGGCGGCGTCTTCTTCGGCATCATGGGCGATCGCTTCGGACGCCAGAAGGTGCTGTCGCTCACCATCATCATCATGGCCATCAGCACGTTCTGCATCGGCCTGATTCCCGCCTATGCCACGATCGGCATCTGGGCGCCGATTCTTCTCTTGGCGTGCATACTGGCGCAGGGCTTCTCCGTGGGGGGCGAATACACCGGCGCGGCCGTGTTCGTGGCCGAATATGCGCCAGACAGGCAGCGCGGCTTCCTGGGAAGCTGGCTGGACTTCGGCTCGATCGCCGGATTCGTCGTAGGGGCGGGCATGGTCGTGCTGCTGCAGACCATGCTGGGCGAGCAGACCTTCCTTGATTGGGGCTGGCGCATCCCGTTCTTCGTGGCCGGACCGCTTGGCCTGCTGGGCTTGTATCTGCGCCACGCGGCCGAGGAAACGCCGGCCTTCACGCAACAGCTTGAACGGATGGAAAAGGAAGACCGCGACGCCGTGCAGGAAAAGCCGACGGTGTCATTCCGCGAGATCTTCAGCAAGTACCGCCGTGCATTGCTGGTCAGCATCGGCATGGTGCTCGTGACCAATGTCACCTACTACATGCTGCTTACCTACATGCCCACGTATCTGTCGGGCAGCCTGGGCTATACCGAAGGGCATGGCGTGCTCATCATCGTCGTCGTGATGGTGGGCATGCTGTTCGTGCAGCCGGTGGTGGGGTTCATCAGCGACAAGATCGGACGCAAGCCGTTCCTGCTGGCCGGCAGCCTGGGCCTGCTGGTCACGGCGATCCCCTCGTTCTTTCTCATCGGCAGCGATAACACCGCGCTCATCTTTTTGGGACTGTTGCTGATCGCCGTGTTCCTGAACTGCCTGATCGGCATCATGGCGTCGACGCTGCCCGCGCTGTTTCCCACGCGCATCCGCTACAGCGCGCTGGCCAGTTCGTTCAACGTGGCCATCATCTTTGCCGGCCTGACCCCCACGGTTGCTGCATGGCTGGTCGAAGAGACCGAGAACCTGATGATGCCCGCGTACTACCTGATGGCGGCGTCGGTCATCGGGCTTATCACGTCGTTCTTCCTGCCCGAAACGGCCAACCGGCCGCTGCGCGGGGAAACGCCGACGGCGTCCAGCCGCAAGGAGGCCAAGGTGCTCCTGCAGCAGGCGTACGAACACATCGAGCAAAGCGTGCAGGACGTCGATGCCGAGATCGCGGCGCTGGAGGAAAAGCTAGACGCGCTGCGCGTGCGGCGCCAACGGTTGGCCGACAGGCATCCGGATATTGAATAGAGGAGCGGGACATGAGCTTGCCATTCAAGCAGGTGGATGTGTTCACCAACGAACCCTATCGCGGCAATCCCGTCGCGGTGGTGCTGCAAGGGCAGGGGCTGTCGGACGAGCAGATGCGGCGCATCGCCAACTGGACGAACCTGTCGGAGACCACCTTCGTGCTGCCGCCCACGCAGCCCGGCGCCGATTACCTGGTGCGCATCTTCACGCCCCAGGCCGAGCTGCCCTTTGCGGGGCATCCCA
Source organism: Achromobacter animicus (assembly GCF_902859585.1). Taxonomy (GTDB): domain Bacteria; phylum Pseudomonadota; class Gammaproteobacteria; order Burkholderiales; family Burkholderiaceae_B; genus Achromobacter; species Achromobacter animicus. Next base: position 299,434 of record NZ_CADIJM010000001.1, read on the forward strand.
CGCTGGGCACCGCCCATGCGCTGCTCGAGGCGGGCGTCGTCGCGGCGCGTGACGGCCGGCTCGTGCAGGAATGTGCCGCCGGCTTGATCGAACTGTCGGTCACGGATGCGGCGGGTGGCAGCCCGCTTATCGCCTTCACGCTGCCGGAACCCAGCCTGGCCGAACTTGGGGCCGATCTCGTCGACGAAATGGAAGCCATCCTGGGCTCGGCGGTGCTGCACGATCCTGCGCCCAAGTTCGTCAACGTGGGTCCGGTATGGACGATTGCCCAACTGCCCAGCGCACAGGCGGTGCTGACGTTGGGACCGGACTTCGCACGCATGGCCGACTTCGACCGCCGCAACAATGCCGCGGGCATCGTCGTGTACGGCGCCTACGGCGAAGGCGCGGAAGCGGCCATCGAGGTCCGGGCCTTTGCGCCCAGCCTGGGCGCCAACGAAGATCCGGTGTGCGGCAGCGGCAACGGCTCGGTGGCGGCGTTCATCCGCGACGCCGGACAGGTGCCGCAGTTCGGCACGGACTACCTCAGCACGCAGGGCGCCGTGGTCGGGCGGTCGGGCAGGTTGCGCATCTCGTTCGATGCGGACGGCGCCATTCGCGTGGGCGGGCAGTCCGTGACCTGCATCGACGGGCGCATCGCGGTTTGAGACGGGGTCCGCCTGACCGCGATGCGGGCCCGGTTTTCGGCAGGCGCGGCGTGGACTATGCTTGAACGTCGCGCATTGCAGCAAGGTTGAAGCGCATCACTTTCCTGCCAAGGAGGAGCACGATGGCCAGCAAAAACACCGTTTGCCTGTGGTACGACGGCGACGCCCTGGAAGCGGCGACCTTTTATGCAAAGACGTTCCCGGACAGCAAGGTGGGCACGGTCCACCGCGCACCCGGCGACTATCCCTCGGGCCAACAGGGCGACATCCTGATGGTCGACTTCACGGTGATGGGCATCCCCTGCGTCGGCCTGAATGGCGGCGACGCCTTCCAGCACAACGAATCGTTTTCCTTTCAGGTCGCGACCGACGATCAGGCAGAAACCGACCGTCTGTGGGACGCCATCGTCTCGAACGGCGGCCAGGAGAGCGACTGCGGCTGGTGCAAGGATAAATGGGGACTGTCCTGGCAGATCACGCCACGGGCGCTGCTGGCTGCGGTCACGGACCTGGATCAAGCGGCGGCCAAGCGCGCGTTCGAGGCCATGATGACGATGAAGAAGATCGACATCGCGACGATAGAAGCGGCACGGCGGGGGTGATTTCGCGGCCGGCCAACGTAGGCTGAGGCCCGTGCAAGTTCCATCGGTTGGAAGTCAGCCGGTGTGGGGGCCAGGTCAAGAAATGATCTGCCCCTGGGACAAATTTTTGGGGTCGGATTACACGCGCTCGGGCGCTGGCGAGCGTGATGCGAAAGCGCACCCGGAAAAGGTGAAATGACACGATTTCACCGTAAAATCCCGCAGCCGCCGCGCGTTTTCGGCGAAATCTCCTGACTTTCGAGATGTACGTCGATCTTCTCACTCTGTACCTGCTGGCAGTTGGAACACTGCTTGTCAGCGCCGGCCTCATGTTCTGGGAACAGCGGGCCAACCCCACACGCAGCAAGGAATTACGCATCCTGGCTTCAGGCTTCGCCACGCTGGCGCTTGGCTGCGCGGCGGCGTTATATCGTCGCGACCTTCCCGGCGTCAGCGGTGCGGCGCTCAGCAACCTCGTTATCCTCGGCGGCTATCTGCTTGTGCTCAACGGCGTAGCCGCGCTGAGCGGACGGCGCTATGTGCGCACGTCGCTCTGCGTGCTGATCGGCATGGGGCTGACCTGGGTGATCGGGGGCGTGCGCTGGCTCGACGTGATGTGGACGTATGTAAGCTCGATCCCGATTGCGCTCGTCAGCGGATTGACGGCCTGGGAGGTGTACCGTTGCCAGGCGCTCAAGCCGCGCCGGTCTCGGTACATTGTGATGGCCGTTGCGGGCGTGCATACGGCGCTCTACGCCGGCCGGGCGTTCATCCTGCCCTGGTTCGACTCGCAACCCGTCCTGGCGCTGGCCGGCAAGCTCACCATCTACGAGGGCGTGCTGTATTCCGTGGTGCTGCCGATGACGCTGCTCAAGCTCATCCGCGACGAAACGCACCGCCAACTGCTGCTGGAGTCGCAGACCGACTACCTGACCCGCCTGGGCAACCGGCGCTGGTTCGTCGAGCAGGGTGCGCGCATGCTGAACGGCAATGAAGGGCGCGGCGCGGTGTCGGTGCTGGCGTTTGACCTGGATCACTTCAAGTCCGTCAATGACCGCTATGGGCACGCGGCGGGCGACCAGGTGCTCAAGTCCTTTGCCGAAACCGCGCGAGAAGTGCTGGGTCACGACACCATTCTTGCGCGCATCGGCGGCGAGGAATTCGCCGCGCTGCTCTGGGGCGACGACGCAAAGGGCGCCCACACGCTGGGCAAGGCGATGGCCGAACGCTTTGCCGTGACCGTCTCCAATCGGATCGACAACATCGGCATTGCTGCGACGGTCAGCATCGGGCTTGCGCGTTTCAACGGCGACGCGCCCACCATCATGGATGCGCTGGCCATCGCAGACCAGGCGCTTTACCGCGCCAAATCGCTGGGCGGCAACCGGCTGGAAGTGGCCGGGACCAGGGAGCAAGCCGCGGCCTGAACGGCCGCGTTGCTTCGGGACGGTGATGGTATCGGCTACTGCGCGACGTACTGCTTGCGCGTGGCGTCGTAGGCGTAGATGACGGCGTCGCCGGGGCCCAGCTTGCGGGTTTTGCCGGGACCCGAGATCGTGTTGCCCGAGAACTGCACCGTCACGCGCGGCAGGTCGGCGGTCGCGTTGGCGCTGAAGACCAGTTCACCTTCGCTGCGCGTACACGGCATGACGTCGCCGTCCGCACAGGCCGGTCCGTTGTCCTCGCCTGCGATCACGTTGCCCACGTAGGACCACACATTGCCCGTTTCGTCCTGACGCTTTTCCGGGGGCGTGAAGACAAGCAGGGCGTAGCCGCTGATCGTGATGCCGTTCTCGAAGGTTTCGGTGGGCACCGCCAGCAACAGCTTGCCCGATGCCGTGCGGTACTCCAGCGGCTTGCGCTGGGTGTCGACTTCCGGCGGCCTTTCGTAGGCGCCGAATTCACCGATGGTCGGCTCCATGCCGCGGAATTTCCAGGGGCTTTCCGGGGATGCCGGGTCGCGGATGAAGGTGGCTTCGGCCAGATTTACGGTCGTCATCGGACCGACGTCGTCCTCGCCCGGCTTGCCGTACCGCTCGGCGGTTTCCCAGATGAAGCCGGTGTAGTAAGGCGTGCCTTCGAGTTCGAACGCATGGCCGAACCAGTAGGTGGCGATGCTGCCGTTGGCGACGTCGGCGGAAGGGGCGCCCTTGCTGTCCACCTGATGGATGGCGTACAGGACCGCGGCGGCGTCGGGCGGCGCAATCCGCGCAGCGGCGGGGGCGGGCGCGTTGGCAACTGGCGTGATGGGGGCAGGGGATGCAGCAGCTGGTGCTGCGGCAACCGCAGCACCGGCTGCCGATGCTGCGGCCGGTGCCGCCGCCTTTTCCTGCGCGGCATTGCCCGGCGTGGGGCTCATCGCCGCAAACGCGGCCGTGATAGCCGCCACCAGCAACGCGGCGGCCGCCGCGTTGCCCGTCCGCAAACCTTTTCCTTCTGACTTGCGCGTAGACGCCATGTCCTTCTTCTCTCTCTGTCGCGATGTGCAGCCATCGGCGGAAGCGGCCGGCGCGCGCCAGTGCCTGGGGCGCTTACCTGCGCCGCAATGCGGGCTGCATGGGAATTTCGGGTGCCAAATCGTTGGCGGCCTCGACCATAGAAGGGGGACACAAAGGGTGTCAAGGCAAGTGTGTGCGGGGCGGCGGCCGTGTAACGAAGCCATCGCCGCCCGATTTCCGGTGGCGTCTACGCACGTGCCCAAAAACCCCCGCATTTTCCTGTAATGCGTGCCATTGGACCGGGTAACAGGGCGCTTAACGCCCTGTTACCTTGGCAATATTCGGGGTTACGGCCGAGATGGGATTAGCGCTGGAACAGCGTCGTTCCCGCATGCGGCGCCCGCGCAGTCAGGATCGTTCCGCTGACGGATTCCGTGCAGAACACGCTGCGCCTGTCTTCGCCGCCAAAGGCGAGGTTGGTGGTCGACATGCCCTTCGGACTGCGCCACACCGTCATGGGCTCTGCGCGGTGATTGAGCAACCACACATAACCCAGGCCCGGATTGCACACGAGCAGGTTGCCTTCGCTATCGACAGCCAGTCCATCCGGGCCGCTGGGACCATACGACGTGAAGAACTGGCTCACCTTGCTGACGCTGCCGTCTGCCATCAGCGGCACGCGCCAGACGCAATTGCCGCGTGTCACCGCCAGGTACAGCACCTTGCCGTCGGGCGACAGTGCGACGCCGTTGGGACTGGGCACGTTGTCCAGCAGGCAATCCAGTTGCCCGTCCGGGCGCAGACGGTACAGGCGACCCGAAGGATCATGCAGGCCGCTCTGGCCCTGGTCGGTGAAGTAAAGATTGCCCTGCGCGTCGAAGATCAGATCGTTCACGCCCTTGAAGCGTTCGCTGTTGCGGCGCGCCAGGTAGGGCGTGACCGCGCCGCTGGCGATATCCAGCTCCATCAGACCGTTCTTGTAGTCGGTGATCAGCAGACGCCCGTCATCCAGGAACTTCATGCCGTTGGGCTCGCCGTCGTATTCCGCCATCAAAGACCATTCGCGGTCCGGGCCGATGCGAAAGACGCGGCCCCACGGGATGTCGGTCACGTAGAGATTGCCGCTGCGGTCGAACACCGGGCCTTCCAGGAACGAGTCGGCAACGGCGCCGCCGCGGTTGGCATCGGCCCAGTCGCTGCGCTCGGCGCGGCGAAAGCGGTCGGGCATGGGCGACCAGATCTCGAACGACTCGACCTGTGGCGCTTGCAGAAAAAACATGGTGTCTCCCTGTTCTTATTTCGCGTCGTAGCCGATGTTGCGCGCCACGTTGCCCCACATCACGCCGCTGTCGGCCAGGATGCGACTGAACTCAGCGGCATCGGCCACGCGCGGGTCGGCGCCCATCTTGGTGGCGAACGTCTGCATTTCTTCCGACGCCATGGCGCGGGCGACCTCGCGTTGCAGCCGCTCGGTGACCGCCGGCGGCGTGCCCTTGGGCGCCCACAGGCCGGTCCAGTTGACCACGCCAAAATCCTTCACGCCAGCTTCCGTGAAGGTCGGCACATCGGGCAGCACCGCCAGCCGCTTGTCGCCGCTGATAGCCAAGAGGCGTAACTGACCGCCTTGCACCGCGCCCATCACGCCCGTGGTGGAGGCGAACTGAAAGTCGATCACCTTGCCCAGCACTGCCTGCGTGGCCTCCGCCGCGCCCTTGAACGGCACGTGCATGAACTTGACCTTCGTCGCCAGCGCCAGGCCTTCGGCGGCAAAATGCGGCGTCGTGCCGGGACCTCCGGAACCGTAGGTGATCATGTCGGGCTTGGCGCGGGCCTGCGCGATCAGCTCATCGAGCTTGCGGTAGGGGCTGTCGTTGGACACGGCCAGCGCCATCGGCGCAAACACGAAGGCCGAGACCGGCTGCAGATCCTTGGCCGGATCAAACGGCAACTGCTTGAAGATGTGCGGCAGCAGCGAATAGGTCGTGTCGTTGGCCACCAGCGTATAGCCGTCGGGCGCGGCGCGGGCCACCTGATTCACGCCGATGGTGCCCGTGGCGCCCGGCTTGTTCTCCACGATGAAACTCTGGCCGGTCTGCGTTGAAAGCATCTGCGCCATCTTGCGCGTCGCCACGTCGACCGCGCCGCCGGGGCCATAGGGCACGACGACGCGCACCGGACGGCTGGGCCACGTGTCGGCGGCGTCCGCAGCTTGGGCGAGACCGCTGGCCAGCAGCGGCAGGGCGGCGGCAAGCGTGGTGACCGCGCGGCGCAGGCGGAAACGGGTTTGAATCTGGCTGGTCATTTGTCTTCCTCTCTTGTTTTGTATGGATTATTCCGCTTTCATGCCCAGGTTCTCCGTCGTTGCGGCCCGGGCGCCTACTCAGGCAGCCGACCCGGCGCGGGCCAGCACGTCCAGCACGTTGCGCGCGGCGGCCACGCCCATGTTGACGTAGGCCGCGCTGGTCACGCCGCCGATGTGCGGGCTCAGGATGATGCGGGGCTCCGTCTGGAAAGGGTGGCCCGCCGACATGGGTTCGACCGCAAAGCTGTCCAGGCCCGCGGCCCGCACCTGGCCCGAACGCACGGCGGCCAGCAGCGCGTCCTCGTCCACCAGACCGCCGCGCGCCGTGTTCACCACGATCACGCCGGGCTTGCACTGCGCCAGCGTTTCCGCGTTGACCATGCCGCGGTTCTCGTCGGTCAGCGGGCAGTGCAGCGACACCACGTCGGCCTCGCGCCAGATTGCATCGAGTTCCACGGTACGGATGTAGTCCGGCAGGTCTTTGGCGTACGGGTCGAAGCCGATCACCTGCATGTCCATCCCGTGTGCCATGGCCGCCATGCGCCGGCCGATGGCGCCCAGGCCGATCAGGCCGATGGTCTTGCCGCCCAGTTCCAGGCTCTTGTGCGTGGACTTGTCCCAGTGGCCGGCGCGCATGCGTTCGTCCAGGCCAACCACGGACTTGGCGCAGGCCAGCAGCAGAGCCAGCGCCTGCTCGGCGACGGCGGCGGCGTTTACGCCCACCGCGGCCACGACCTGGATGCCGCGTTCGGCGGCGGCAGTCTTGTCGATGGTGTCGGTGCCGCTGCCGTGTTTGGAGATGACGCGCAGCGCGGGGGCGGCGTCCATGGCCGCGGCGCCCACCTTGCTGTAGCGCACGATGATGGCGACCGGGTTGTGCTCGCGGCACAGCGCCACGATGTCGTCTTCAGTGGGCGTCTTGCCGGCGAAGATCAGTGAGAAGTCCTGCAGCAGCGCCAGCGCCTCGGGCGCCAGATCCGCTGCGGTCACGACCAGCGCGGGCTTGCCCGTGGCAGCGGTGTTCACAGCGACTCTCCTTCCTTCAGCACGCCCGCGGCGCGCAGCGCGGCGGTCAGCCACTTCGCTTCCGTGTCGCCCGCCTGGATCGCGGCGATGCGCGCGGCTTCGTCGCGCACCTTCTTTTCGGCGGCGGGCAGCAGGCCTTCGATTTTTTCGCGCTCCACCACCACCACGCCGTCTGCGTCGCCGATGATGAAGTCGCCCGCATTGACCGTCACGCCGCCCACGGATATCGGGTGCCCGATGCGGCCGGGCACGTTCTTGGTCGGGCCGTTGGGGTTGGTGCCGGCGGCAAACACCGGGTAGTCCATGTCGATGATCTCGACGGTGTCGCGCGCGGCGCCGTCCATCACCACGCCGGCGATGCCCAGCTTGCGGCAGGCGTTCATCATGATGGTGCCCATCAGTGCCGAACTGAGGTCGCCCTTGCCGTCGATGACCAGCACGTCACCGGGCTTGGCCAGCGAAATCGCGGCGTGGATCATGAGGTTGTCGCCGGGGCGCACCTCGACCGTCAATGCGGTGCCGGCGACTTTCATGCCGGGATGCAACGGGCGGATGCGTCCGTTCAGGGCGCCGCGCCGTCCGGCGACGTCAGCCAGGATGGCGGGTTGCAGTTCGGCGGCGCGGCGCACGATGTCGGCGTTGACGCGGGGGAAGTCCTTGATGATGTCCGGGGTGCTCATACGTGTTCCTGTCAAAGGTAGAAGAGGGATGCGGGGGCGGTCAGGCGGGCTTGATGCCGGCGTCGCGGATGACCTTGCCCCATTTGTCGAAGTCCGCTTTGCGTGTCTGGTCCAGGGCCTGCGGCGTGCCGCCGGCCAGCGTGATGCCAAGCTGTTCGGCCAGCGCAACCAGCGCGGGGCTTTGCAGCGCGCGGCCGATGTCGGTGTTGAGCCGCGCGATCACCGGCGCCGGGGTCGCAGCCGGCGCGAAGACCGCCTGCCATTGCTCGACCACGAAATCGTCGAACCCGGCCTGCGCCATGGTGGGCACGTCGGCAAGCGCGGGCAGGCGCTGCGCGGACGTGACGGCCAGGGCGCGCAGCGCGCCGGTCTGCACGTGCGGCAACGCGGCGGCGGCCGGAATGAAGGCGAACTGCACCTGGCCGGCCAACGTGTCCTGTAAGGCGGGGGTGTCGCCCTTGTAGGGCACGTGCAGAAAGCGGGCGCCGGTCTTTTGCTGCAGCAGTTCACCCTGCATGTGCAGGATGGTCCCGGTGCCGCCCGATGCATAGGCCAGGCTTTCCGGCGCCTTCTTCGCCGCGGCGATCAGCTCGGCCACGGTCTTGAAGGGCTGCGCCTCGCCTACGACCAGCAGATGGGGAATGGTGCCGATCATGATGACCGGCGCGAAGTCGGCGACGGGGTCATAGGTGAGCTTGCCCATGACGTGGGGGGCGATCGCCTGCGGGCCGATCGACGTGCCCAGCAAGGTCAGGCCGTCCGCTTCGGCGCGTGCCACGCGGGCCGCGCCGATGGTGCCGGTGGCGCCCGGGCGGTTGTCGACGATGACACGCGTTGAAAGCAGCGCATCGAGCTGCTGCGCGATGGCGCGGCCCAGCACGTCGGTGCTGCCGCCCGCCGGATACGGCACCACCCAGGTGATGGTCTTGCCGCCGGGCCATTCCTGCGCGGCGCGAACGCCGAAGGCGGCGGTGGCCGTCAGCGCCGCGGTGGCGGCGAGGAAGCTGCGGCGGGTAAGGGTGTGAGGGTCTTGCATGGGGTGTCTCCGATGATGCTTTTTGTTCATGCCGGAAAGCCGTACAAGGCCGCCGGGTTGTGGACGAGGACCTGGTCCAGTTGGTCGCGGCCGGTCCATTCGGCCAGGCGTTCGAACTGGCGCGCGTCGTCGGGCATGGGTTGCATGCCGGCCGACGCCGACGCATGCGGCCAGTCGCTGCCCCAGACGACACGCTCGGGATTGGCGTCCAGATAACTGCGGGCCAGCGCATCCAGCGCCGGGTCTTCAATGGAATGCCGCGGGCTGACGATGTAGCCACCGGACAGCTTGATCCACGCGCGGCCGCGCTCGAGCAGCCGCAGTACCAGGGCGTGGGCCGGATGCACGCCGGCGTCTTGCGGCGCAAGCCGCGCCATGTGGTCGAACACGATGGGCGCGGGCAGGTCTTGCAGCGCGGGCGCCAGCTCGGCTAGCTGCTCGCGCGCCATCAGCAGTTGCAGGTGCCAGCCCAACGGTGCGACGCGCTGCGCCAGCGGCACGATCTGATCCGCGGAACTGGTCACGCCCAAGGACAGATTGAGACGGATGCCGCGAACGCCTGCGTCGTGCATGGCTTGAAGCTGCGCATCGGTCTCGCTGCCATCGATCACCGCCACGCCGCGCGCCTGCCCACCCAACTGCGCCAGCGCGTCCAGCATGGGACGGTTGTCCGCGCCGTAGGTGGAAGGCGTGACCAGCACGGCCCGCTGTGTTCCCAACCGGGCCTGGATCTCGCGGTACTGCGCCATCGTGGCGTCCGGCGGCGACAGCTTTGCACCGGGCGCAGCGGGGTAGCGCGCGTCATAGGCGTGGATGTGGCAGTCGCACGCGCCGGCCGGCGCGGCAATGGCGGGGCGCGACGTGCCGCTGGAATACGGGTAGCGGGCTTGCATGGCGGATCACTCGACCTTCGCGCCCGAGTCCTTGACGATCTTGCCCCAGCGGATGCGGTCGTCGTGGATCAGCTTGGCGAACGCTTCCGGAGAACTGGTCAGCACTCGCGCGCCTTGCTCCTGGTACTTCAAGCTCAGGTCCTTGGCCTGCAGCGCCTTGTTGAACTCGGCGTTCAGGCGCTGCACGATGTCGGCCGGCGTGCCGGCGGGCGCGGCCAGTCCGAACCAGGTCACCGCCTCGAAGCCGGGAAAGCCGCGCTCGGCGACGGTGGGCACGTCGGGCATGTCAGGCACGCGTTGCGACGACGTCACCGCCAGCGCCCGCATCTTGCCGTTGCGCACGTGGCCGATCAGCGTGGGCACCGACGACAGGTACATGTCGATCTGGCCGCCGATCAGGTCATTGGAGGCCTGCGCCGCGCCCTTGTACGGAATGTGGGTGAGCTTGATGCCGGCGGCGTTCTGCAACTGCACGGCCGCCAGATGCGCCACGGTCCCGTTGCCCGAACTTGCGAAGTTCAACGCGCCCGGTTTGGCTTTGGCGGCGGCAATCATGTCCTCGAAGGACTTGAGCGGCGAGGTCGCCGGCACGACGATCACCAGCGGGGCGTCCGCGACCAGACCGATGGCGGAGAGATCCTTTTCGGGGTCGTAAGGCAGCTTGGCGTAGAGCGTCGGGTTGATCGCCAGGTTGCTGGTCTGGCCCAGCACCAGCGTGTAACCGTCCGGCGCCGCCTTGGCGACCGTGTCGACCCCGATGTTGCCGCCCGAGCCCGGCCGGTTCTCCGTGACGATGTTCCAACCGGTGTTGGCGCCGACCTTTATCGCCGCCTCCCGGGCCAGCACGTCGGTGCCGCCGCCTGGCGGGAAGGGAACGATCAGGCGGATGGGCTTGTTGGGATAGTCCTGAGCGGCGCTCAGGCTGGTCATGCACACCAGGGCCAGGCCCGACAGCACGCGCGCGATCTGCTTCATCGTTGTCTCCGAATAGTTGTTTTGGTGAAGGCATTGTGAATCCGTGTTCCACTCAATACAATGCAGGTTCGTATAGCGGAACATGTTGCGTACCATGAACGATGGGCTGAACCCCGATCCGGACGAAACCCCAGCCGAAGAAGGCGTGGTGGCGGTGCGCCGCGCAATGAGCATCCTTGCCGCGTTCGGCGTGGACGACACGCACCTGTCGCTGGCGGAGCTCAGCCGGCGGACCGGCTGCCATCGCTCAACCGTGTTGCGTCTGGCGCGCACCCTGGCCATGGACGACTACCTGGCGCAACGGGAGGACGGCACATGGCGCCTGGCGCGCGCGGCCGGTTGGCTGGGCGCCTGCTACCAGGCCACGTTCAACATTGCGGAAGTGGTGCAGCCGGTGCTGCGTGAGCTGTCGGCTGCTACGGGTGAAAGCGCCACGTTCTATGTGCGCGAAGGCAAGCAGCGCATCTGCATGGCGCGGGTCGAAGGCCCCAAGTCCATCCGGCATCACGTGCGGGTGGGGGCGGCGCTGCCGCTTGAGCTGGGCAGTCCGGGGCGTGTGCTGCTGGCGTTTGCCGGCGAACCGGGCGAACCCTATGAATCCGTGCGCCGCGCGGGCTACATGATTTCGCTCGGCGAGCGCGATGCGGAGGTCTCCAGCATTTCGGCGCCGGTCTACGGCATCAACTGGACACTGCAGGGCGCCATCTGCATCTCGGGGCCGATCTCGCGCCTGACCGAAAGCGTGCTGCTTGATCTCAAGGAGCCGGTGCTTGCGGCGGCGAGCCGGCTGTCGCGGTCGCTGATGGGATTGCGGCGGACGGCGTAGTTCGTGCGAAGGCTTTCTGCGCCAGCCTCAAAAACAAAAAAAGAAAGGACGCGATCCGGGCTCCATCGGACCGCGTCCCTGCGCGCGCAAAGGGCGATGGCCTAGCCGCGCCCGTTTGTATGCGTGGCGAACATCACTCCGCCTCGATCTTCGCCTCTTTCACCACCTTGCCCCACTTGTCCAGGTCCGACTGGATCACCGCCGCGTACTCCTGCGGCGTGCCGCCCTGGACCTCGATGCCCGCGGCTTCCAGCTTGGCGCGCACGGCGGGTTGCTTGAGGACCGCGTTGATCTCGGTGTTGAGCTTGGCGATGATCTCCTTCGGCGTGCCCGCCGGCGCCAGGAAGCCGCCGTTGGTGTTGGCGTCGTAGCCCTTCAGGCCTTGCTCCTGCGCGGTCGGCACGTCGGGCAGGGCCTTGGTGCGATTGGCGGTCGACACCGCGACGGCGCGCACGTTGCCGGCCTTGACCTGTTCCTGCATCGCGCTCAGCGTATCGATGTACAGCACCGTGCGGCCGGCCAGCAGGTCAGGGTGCGCGGCGGACGAACCCTTATACGGGATCAGCAGCATGGGCGCGCCGCTGACCATGCGGAACATCTCGGCGGCCATTTCCTGCGCGCTGCCTCGGCCCGACGTGGCGACTTTGGCGTCGTCGGGATGCGCCTTCATCCAGTCCACCAATTCCGGCAGCGTCTTGGGCGGGATCTTCGGATAGACCGAGAACACCAGCGGAATTTCATGCGTGTAGATGATGGGCTCGAAACTCTTCTGCGGGTCCCAGCCCAGGTTCTTGAACAGGTATTTGTTGATGTTGTGGCTGCCGCCCACGATGCCGATGGTGTAGCCGTCGGGCTTGGCGTTGGCGAGCAGTGCGGTGCCCAGGTTGTTGGAGGCGCCCGGCCGATTGTCGACGATGACGGGCTGGCCCAGCGATTGCGAAAGCTTTTCGCCGACGACGCGCGCAATCATGTCGATGCCGCCGCCCGGCGGGGCCGGCACGATGATGCTGATGGGGCGGGTGGGGTAGTTCTGCGCCGCGGCCAGGCCGGGCACGGCGGCAAGGACTGCCGAAAAGGCCAGGGTCTTGGCCAGCGTGTTGAAGGTCATGCTTGTCTCCTCGGGGTGGTCAACTTCAGTCAACTCTGTGGGGCGCCCCGGGTGTGCTGCACCCCGGGGCGCGGATAAGGCCTTAGCCGCGCCCCGCAAAGGGCATGGCGCTGGCCATGACGGTCATGGTCAGGACGTTGGCGTCCAGGGGCAGCGACGCCATGTGGCGCACCGCTTTCGCGACGTGGACGGCGTCCATCATGGGTTCGGGCGCGACCGTGCCATTGGCCTGCAGCACGCCGCGCGTCATGCGCTCGGACAGTTCCGTCATCGCATTGCCGATGTCGATCTGTCCCGCCACGATGTTGTAGGCGCGGCCGTCCAGCGCCAGCGACTTGGTCAGGCCGGTGACCGCGTGCTTGCTGGCGGTGTACGGCGCGGTAAAGGGGCGCGGCGTGTGCGCGGAGATGGAACCGTTATTGATGATGCGGCCGCCCTGCGGCGTCTGGCGGCGCATCAGCCCGAAGGCGGCGCGCGCGCACAGATAGACGCCCGTCACATTGGTGTTGATGGCGTTGAACCACTTTTCCAGCGGCAGTTCGTCCATCGGCACGGCGGGCGCGTTGACGCCCGCGTTGTTGAACAGCAGGTCCAGCCGGCCGAATCGGCTTTCGATGGTGTTGAACAGCGCTTCGACGCTTTCCGGGCTGGTGACGTCAGTGGGCACGGCCAGCGCGGTCTGACCGCGCGCGGCAGCCTCGGCTTGCAGCGACTGCAAGGGATCGGCGCGGCGGCCGGCCAGCACGACGGTCCAGCCGTCGTTCAGCAAGGCGATGGCGGTGACGCGGCCGACGCCGCTGCCTGCGCCGGTGACCAGGGCAATTTTCTGGGTGGTGCTGTCGTTCAAGGGATGGCTCCTCGGGCGGATTGGATGGTTATTGATGTTGAAAGAATCGGCGCGCGGCGTCAGGCGGCGCGGGGCGCGGCAACGGTCATGGTCAGGTCCCCGATGCCGGCCACGCCCGCGCTGACGACATCGCCAGGGCCCAAGGGAGCGACGCCGGCGGGCGTGCCGGTAAAGACGAGGTCGCCGGGCGCCAGGGTCACGGATCGCGACAGCATCGCCACCAGCTCGGGTACGGACCACAGCAGGCCGGATACGTCGGCGCGCTGGCGGTCTTCTCCGTTCACGGACAGCCACAACGCGCCTTCGCGGGGATGGCCGCAGGCGTCAGCAGGCACGATGGCGGTGCACGGCGCGGAATGATCGAAGGCCTTGGCGGGCTCCCACGGACCGCCCGCGCGCTTGGCCTGTTGCTGCAGATCGCGTCGCGTCATGTCCAGCCCCGCGGCGTAACCCCAAATATGGCGGGCTTCGACGTCATCTGCAGCGATGTCCTTGCCGCCGCGGCCAATCGCCACGACCAGCTCGATCTCATGGCAGTAGTCCGCCGTGTCCGCGGGATAGGGCAGCGCGCCGGCGGCCGGGAACACGGCGCTGGCGGGCTTCATGAACCACGCCGGCATCTCGGCCGGACGCGCTTCGTCGGGCAGCCAGCGATAGTTGCGGCCGATGCAGAACACGCGCGCGACGGGAAAACGGGCCGCGCTGCCGGCGATCGGCAACGTGGTTGGTGCAAGGGCGGGAAAGACGAGGTCGGTCATGGCAGTCGTCGAGGATGTGCCTTGCGGCTCAGGTCGTCAGGCTCAACGCCGGGCGCTCGCCGGCCAGCGCCTGCGCAATGCTGTCCAGCACCATCTGGGCCATTGCCGCCCGCGTCTCCCACGTGGCGCTGGCGCGGTGCGCCTGCAGCGTGGTGCGATCCGACTGGCGCAGCGCCTGCGGCACGCGGGGCTCATCCACAAAGACGTCCAGTCCCGCGCCCGCGATGCGGCCGGCGACCAGCGCCTCGGTCAGGTCGGCCTCATTGACCAGCCGGCCGCGCGCCACGTTGACCAGGAAGCCCTGCGGGCCCAGCGCGTCCAGTACGGCGGCATTGACGATGCCCTCGGCCTTGTCGGCGGCGGCGCAGAGCACCAGCGCGTCGGACGCCCGGGCCAGCGCGACCAGGTCCGGCACGAATTCATGCGGCACGTCGTCCATGGCGCGCAGGTCGGTGTAGCGGATCTGGCAGCCAAAGGCCGCCGCCCGGGTAGCGACGGCGCGGCCCACGCGGCCCATGCCCACGATGCCCACGCGCATGCCGCTGAAGCGGCGCGCCAGCGGAATGGCGCTGGGCGACGGAAACTGCTCCCACAGGCCTTCCCGCACGAAGCGGTCGCCCGCGCAGAGGTTGCGGCAGGCTGCGATCAGCAGGCCGATCGCCAGGTCGGCGACATCTTCGGTCAACGCGCCCAGCGTGGCGGTGACCGGCAGGCCGCGGCCGCGGCAGTACGCCAGGTCCACCGCGTCGGTGCCCACGCCATTGACCGCCACCACCTTCACGCCGGGCAGCTGTTCCAGCATCTCGCGCGAGATGCCGGTGTGGCCGCCGGTGATAACGGCTTCGATGCGAGCGCCGTGCTCGCGCAGCCAGGCCGCCTGATCGGAGATCTCGAAGAACTTGTGCACCTGGTACAGCGAGGCAAGCTCGTCGTTGACCGCCGGGATCAGGATGGGATTGAGTTGCAGGACCTGAGGCTTCATGTCGGTTCGGCTCTGGTGGGGGGACCGGCTGGGGGTCCGCGTTGAATATGGATTCCATGGTATTTAATGATTGATTTGTAAAGCAATATTGATCTATAAAATCAACATATAAACTTTGCTACAGAAGATCATGGGTACCTGGATTTCAATGGCCGAAGCGTGCAGCCAGCTTGGCGTGCGGCCGCAGACCATCTACGCCTACGTCAGCCGCGGCAAGCTGGAGGTCATGCCCGACCCGGCCGACACGCGCCGCAGTCTTTACCGCGCCGAAGACGTCGCGGGGCTGGCCAAGCGCAAGCAGGCGGGTCGCAAGCACGAAACCCTGGCCACCAACACGCTGTTCGGCGCCGAGCCCAGCATCCCCACGGCTATCTCCACCTTTCATCGCCAACGCCTGTACTACCGCGGACAGGACGCGGTCACGCTGGCCGGTTCGGCCAGCCTGGAAGAGGCCGCGCAATTGCTGTGGAATTCGGACCAGCAGGCGGACTTCTCTTGCACCGCGCGCGTGGCATCGCCGGGCCGGGTCGCCGCGTTCACGTCATTGGCGGCGCTGGCCGCCACCGGGCACTCCACGCATGGCCGCATGACGCGCGTCCTCCACACCGAATGCCAGAGCCTGGTCGGCCAACTGGCCAACGCGTTTGGCGCGCAGCCCGGCAAGCGGCCGCTGCATCTGCGGTTTGCGCAAGCCTGGAAGCTGTCGCCGCAAGCCGCCGAGTTGCTGCGCACCGCCATGGTCCTGCTCGTCGACCACGAACTGACCAGTTCGGCATTTGCCGCGCGCATTGCGGCCTCGACCGGCGCGTCGCTGCCGGCGTGCCTGCTGTCGGGACTGACCACCTTGTCCGGGCCGTTGCACGGCGACGCCTCCGGCCGCGTCCGCGCGTTGTTCGACGACGTGGCGCGTCAGGGCGAAGATCAGGTCATCGCGCACTACCTGTCCACGGGCCTGCCGCTGGCGGGCTTCGGCCATCATCTGTATCCCGATGGCGATCCGCGCGCGGCGGCGCTGCTGGCGCAGTTTGAGCCGGCCGAGGTCATCACGCGCTTCATCGACAAGGCCACGCAACTGACCGGCCTGCATCCCAACATCGACGTGGCGCTGGCCGCGCTGTCGGCGCACTGCAAGCTGCCGGACGATGCGGCCTTCGGACTGTTTGCCACGGCGCGCAGCATCGGCCTGCTGGCGCATTGCCTGGAGCAGCTCAGCGTCGCGCAAGTCATCCGGCCGCGCGGACGCTATGTGGGCGTCGTGCCGCAAGCGGCCTAGTCCGGCAATCTTCGGTATGCTGGCTGATCCGGACAGGAGATCAGCCATGACACGTACGCAGAAGCAGAGAATGCTGGCAGGAGAGCTCTACACGGCCGCTGACGACGAGATCCAGGCGGACCAGCTTGCCGCCAGCGCCTGGATGAAACGGTACAACGCCTTGCTGGGCGAGCCGCCCGAACAATGGCACGCGCTCCTGCGCGAGCGCCTTGCCAGCGTGGGCGAGGGCGCACTGATCCGCCCGCCGTTTCATTGCGACTACGGCTACAACATCTCGCTGGGCGCGAACGTGTTCATGAATTTCAACTGCGTGATCCTCGACGTCGTGCAGGTCACGATCGGCGACGGCACGCAGATCGGCCCGGCCGTGCAGATCTACACGGCTGACCATCCGCACGATCCCGAGCAACGCCGCGCGATGCTGGAATTCGGGCGCCCCGTGCACATCGGCAAACAGGTGTGGATCGGCGGTGGCGCGATCATCCTGCCGGGGGTCACGGTGGGGGATGACGCCATCATCGGCGCGGGTAGCGTGGTGACGCGCGACGTGCCGGCAGGGGCGAAGGTGGTGGGGAATCCGGCGCGGGTGCGTGGCTAAGCAATTGGCCGAACCGCTGCCCGCCGGATTACCCCGCGCAGTCTAGGCGCCTGTGCGTTCGGGCTGCGCGTCGTCAGCGAAACCCGGCGGCGCCTGGAATCCCCCTTGCTGCGCCGTGAACAGGGCGGCGAAGCGGATGGGCGTCAGGTCTTCCAGATAAGGCCCGACGGCCTGGGCGCCGATGGGCAGGTTGTCGTCGTGCAGGCCCAGCGGAAAGCTGGTGGCCGGCAAGCCGGGCAGGACCGGCAGGCCGGCCCAGTTGAACAGATCCGCAAAGCGAAGCTGCGTCACACCCTCGTCGAACGCGACCGGAAACCTGCGCGCATCCTTGGGTTCCGAATGGTCGTGCGCAAAGGCCGTGGCCGGCAATACCGGACTCAGCACCACATCGAAGTGCTCGAAGAATGCCTCCCATTGCTGGCGCAATCGCAGCCGTTGTTCGTGCTTGTGCAGCCACTCCGCGTGTGAGAGATACGGGCCGCGCTTCCATGCGGTCTCGGCAGTCTCTTCGCTTTCCGGGTCAGCCGGCTGCGCCGCCGCACCCGTTGGCCGTGGCAGCGACGCGCCCAGCAGACTGCGGTACACGACATGCGCGGCATTCAGATCGGGCAGCAACCCAGCGGCCTCTTCAGGAAGCGTCACGGTCACGCCCGCGGCTTCCAATCCCTGTCGCAGCCGCGTTTCGACCAGTCGTTCGGACCGGGACTGAGGCTGCCCGGGCCAGGCCGTCAACAGCAGCACCCGGAACTTGCGCAGGTCGTCGTGCCGCGCGGCAGGCAACGTCGCCCGCCATGCCTTGCTTGCCAGGGGATCCCGGTTAAGCAGCAGTTGCAGCGCCAGTTCAAGGTCTTCGGCGCTGCGCGCCAGCGGCCCGGCCACGGTCAAATCGCGCAACGTCTGCTTGCCGGAGGGCGCGCCGGTGCCGCCGTTGTAGACCAGGCCGAATGTCGGCTTGTGGCCGAAGACGCCCGTGAAATGGGCTGGCACGCGAATCGACCCGCCAATGTCAGTGCCTAGCTCCAATGCGCCGAATCCGGCCGCGATGGCAGCGGCGGACCCGCCTGACGAACCGCCTGGCGAGCGGTGCAGATTCCAGGGATTGCGGGTGACGCCATAGACCGCGTTGTAGGTCTGCAGATCGGCAAGCGAGAGCGGAACGTTTGTTTTGCCGATCAGCACGGCGCCGGCTTCGCGCAGCGCGATGACGGCCGGCGCGTCGACGGCATCGACGTTGTGCGCGTAGTCAGGATTGCCCACGCACGTCGCGAGGCCAGCGACGTGGAAGTTTTCCTTCACTGTGATCGGCACGCCCAGCAATGGCTTGCGCTCGCCGCGAGCCAGGGCGGCGTCGGCCGCGCGTGCGGCCTGGCGCGCTCCTTCATCGTCGCGTGCGATGACCGCGTTCAGTTGGGGGTTGTACCGGTCGATGCGCGCAAGCACATGGTCCAGCAATTCGATGGCGGTGACCTCGCCCGTTGCGAGGGCGCGCGCCTGCGCGTGCGCAGGCGCGAACGCCAGCGCTTCCAGGTAGGCGAAAGAGGGGCGTTGCTGTTGGCTCACGGTTCGGCTCCTCTCAATGTTCCAGCCACGTGTCGGAAAAGTCTCCGGCGGTCAGGTCCACGCTGTTGTTCAGGTTGTGGACACGCTTCTGATAGACCTGCAGGGTTGACGGCACGGTCACCAGCGGAAGCGTGGGAAGGTCCTTGCCGACGATGCCCTGGATCTCCTTGAAGGTCGCGGCGCGGCGCGTATCGTCGGTTTCGACGGCGGCGGCGCGGAATAGGTCGTCCACACGCGGATTGTTGTAATGCGCCGCGTTGACGAAGGGCAAGGGATTCTTGATGCCGTCGGACCAGTAAAAGCGCTGCACGCCTACCGTGGGATCGAACAGGCGTCCCAGGCCATTCACACTCAGATCGAAACTGCGTTCCTTGTAGAGCCGATTGATGAATGTGGGCAGGTCGCCATCGACAATATCCACCTTTACGCCCACGCGGTTCAACGCCGCGCGGATGTACTCGGACGTGCGCTTGAAGTCGGCCGACGGCATGAACGCCAGGCGCAGGGAGAAGCGGCCATCACTTCCCTTGCGCGCGTAGCCGGCTTCATCGAGCAGGGTGTTGGCGCGCACAAGGTCAACGGGATAGTTGAAGGCGCTGTCGTCGTAATACTGGGCAAGAATGGACGGAATCGGCGAATTCACGACGCGGGCGCGCTTGTAGTAGACGGTGTTGGCAATGAAATTCCGGTCGATGGCATGCGCCAGCGCGTGACGCACCTTCGGATTCGCCAGGATCGGATTGTCCAGGTTGAACTCCAGAAACAACACGTTGCTCAGGAACTCGTCGTAGGTGTCGTCGATAGCAAGCTTGGGGTTGCCCGACAGGCGATCCAGGTCAGACACGGCCACGTTCAACGCCGCGTTGGCTTCGCCGGTTTCGATGGCCGCCGATATCGATGCCGTGTTTTTGATGAAGCGATAGATCACGCGGTCGAGGTAGGGATGCCCTTTGCGCCAGTAATCGGGGTTCTTTTCCAGCACGACATAGCTGCCCTTGGACCATTCCTTGAACCTGAACGGACCTGTGCCGATCGGGTGGTTGTTGTTGTCGTGCACCAGCGGATCCGCCGCGCCATAGCGCTGCTGCGAGACGATGGGCGTCTCCGCGGACGACAGCGCCTTCAGCAAATAGGGCGCAGGCTTGCTCAGCACGATGATCGCCGTGTGCGGGTCGGGGGTTTCAACATCCTGAACGTTGGCGAACGTGATTCGGCCGCGCGGGCCGATCTCGCGCTGCTTCAGGATCGAGTATTTGACGTCGGCCGAGGTGAAGTCCGTTCCGTTGTGAAACTTGACGCCGGTGCGCAGCTTGAACGTGTAACGCAGGCCGTCGTCGGTGATGTTCCATTCGGTGGCCAGGAGCGGTTGCGGCTTGAACTGCAGGTCATAGCGCAGCAGACCTTCCGTGATCTTTGCGCTGATGTTGCGGTTCTCGACCTTCGGATTGACCAGCGACACCAGCGCGGTGGGTTCCTGCGCCATCAGGAAGGTGAGCGTGCCTCCAGGCTGCGGCTGCTGTGCGTTTTGCGCGTGCACCGCCACGCTTGCCGCGGCGGGAATCCACGCCAGCATCATCGCCAACCGGCGCATTGTCTTCGACTGCATATCTGCCCTTTTTACGAATGCCGCGCTTGCGCCGGCGCTCGATATTTGAAGAATTGAGAGGGCGAAATGTTGAACCGCTTTGCCACGCACAACAACGATTGGCGTCTTATTTACTTATCCCGATAGTCGGCCGCCGCGTTTGCTAATTCGATATTCTTCGTTGCCAGCGTTGCAAGCCGATCGCGACAATGCCGAGCTTGACGATTATTCGGAATCAACAGACATGTTTGCGGCAGGCGGCTGCGAACCTGTGCATCGCCATGAGCAACTTCAACGGCGCCCAGCTGTCCAGACTGCTGGCCGTGTTTCGCAGGAATGCCCTCCAGGCCATTCCGACCGTGCTGGGCATCATCATTCTTAACTTCCTGTTGCTGGAATGGGTGCCGGGCAACGCCGCGGACGTCGTGGCGGCGGAATCCGGCGGGGCCACGGCCGAGAGCCTGGCGCAACTGCAACGCCACTTCGGCCTGGATCTGTCGATGGGTGAGCGGTTGAGCAACTATCTGTCGCACCTCGCTCATTTCGATCTGGGCATGTCGGCCCGTCACAACCTGCCCGTCACCACACTCATTCTCGATCGTCTCGGCAATACCTTGCTGCTGATGGGGGCGGCGCTGTTGCTGGCTACGTTAACCGGCGTGGTGCTGGGCGTGCTGATGTCGCTGTACGCCGGGCGCTGGCAGGACAAACTGATCTCCGTGCTGGTCCTGCTGTTGTATTCCACGCCGACGTTCTGGCTGGGCTTGATGGCGATCGTGCTGTTCGCGGTCACGCTAGGTTGGCTGCCGACCAGTGGCAGCCACACCATCGGAGCGGGGCTGTCGGGTTGGGACGCGGTGGCCGACAAGGCGCGGCATCTGCTGCTACCGATGCTGACGACAGCAGGTCTCTATCTAGCGGTGTTTTCGCGGCTGACCCGTGCAGCGATGCTGGAAGTCAGCAAGCAGGATTTCGTGCGCACGGCCAGGTCCAAAGGCTTGTCGCCGGCGGTCATCACGGTGCGCCATGTGCTGCGCAATGCATTGATTCCGGTCACGACGCTGATCGGCATGCACTTCGGCGCGTTGCTGGGCGGCGCGACGGTGATCGAGACCGTATTCAATTGGCCGGGCCTGGGCAGCTTGGTGCTGGAATCTATTCTTGCGCGCGACTATCCGGTGCTGTTGGGCATCCTGTTCTGCTCCTCCTTGCTGGTGATCGTGGTCAACATGGTGGTGGACTTGCTGCAGGCCGCGCTGGACCCGCGAATCCAGGTTCGCTGAAACGGGCCATGAGCCTGCATTTTCTCGAAACGACACGATGAACGACGCTATCGAACAATCTCGCACTTGCCCTATGCGCCAGAACACCCACCTCTCCGCATCTGCCCGCGATCCGGGCAGATGGCGCGCAGCCTGGGGGGGATTTCTGCGCGATCCCGCAGCATTGGCCGGCCTCGCTATCCTGCTTTCCGCGGTGCTGGTCGCCGTGTTCGCGCCGGTGTTGTTTCCCGGTGATCCGCAGGACATGGTCGGGCCTGCCCTGGCGTGGCCCGGCCAGGACGCCGCCTTTCTGCTTGGCACGGATTCGCTGGGGCGTGACGTTGCTGCGGGTCTGGCACATGGCGCGCGCGTCTCGCTGTCGGTTGGCGCCGTGGCGGCCGTCATCAGCCTGACGATCGGCATTCTGGTCGGCGCCATTTCGGGCTATTACGGCGGCTGGGTCGACGACGTGTTGGTTCGCTTTACAGAGTTGGTGCAGACCGTGCCGACGTTCCTGTTCGTCATCGTCATCGTGACGATAGGCCAGCCGTCTGTCTGGCTCATCCTGCTGGCGATTGGATCGGCATGCTGGCCCGTGACCGCGCGGCTGGTGCGCGCCGAGTTCCGCACGCTGCGCGAATCCGAATTTGTACTGGCGGCGCGCAGCCAGGGGTTCGGCAACGCCTGGGTCATTTTCCGTGAGATCCTGCCCAATGCCTTGCCGCCTGTCATCGTGACGACGTCCGTGCTCGTGGCCACTGCAATCCTCATGGAGTCGGCGCTGTCGTTCCTGGGGCTGGGCGATCCCAACGCCGTGTCGTGGGGCAGCATGATCGGAGAGGGGCGCGAAATGCTGCGCACCGCGTGGTACCTGTCCGCGGTGCCAGGCGTGGCCATCGTGCTGACGGTGCTGGCGCTGAATTTGGTGGGCGACGCGATCAACGACGCATTCAATCCCAGACTGGCGGCACGCGCATGATTTCCACACTTCGAACTGCCACGCCCAGCGACGCCGCCGCACTGCTGGAAGTGCGCGGGCTTGATGTTCATTTCCGCGGTCGCCGCGGCAGCCATCACGCCGTCAAGCAACTGTCCTTTTCGGTCGCGCAGGGAGAAACGCTGGCGATCGTCGGCGAATCCGGCTGCGGGAAGTCCACCACGGCGCTAGCGTTGTCGGGATTGCTTGCCCCGCAGGCCTCGGTAAGCGGAGATATCGTGCTGCAAGGGCGCAACCTGGCCGGCTTGCCCGAGGCGTCGCTACGCATGATCCGTGGGCGCGACCTGTCGATGATTTTCCAAGAGCCGATGACCTCTTTGAATCCGGTGCACACGGTCGGCGCACAGATTGGCGAGACACTGCGCCGCCATCACGGGCTGTCCGCGGCGGCGGCGCGTGCCCGTGCCATCGAGCTGCTGGATCTGGTCAGAATTCCGGAACCCGGCAGGCGGCACGACGATTATCCGCACAACCTGTCCGGCGGGCAGCGCCAGCGCGTCATGATCGCCATGGCGGTTGCCTGCTCGCCCAAACTGCTCATTGCCGACGAACCCACCACCGCGCTGGACGTGACCGTGCAGGCGCACATTCTGGAGCTGCTGGACACGCTGCGTCGCGATCTGTCGATGGCGCTGATTCTCATCACGCACGATCTGGGCCTGGTGTCCCGATGGGCAGACCGGGTGTTGGTGATGCTCAATGGAGAAAAGGTGGAAGAGGGGCGCGCCGGCGCGATATTCGAGCTGCCCAAACATCCCTACACGGCAGGGTTGGTTGGCGCATCGCTGCATGCGGGCAAGGACGTTCACTACCGTCAGACGCGGCTGCCGGAGATCCGACACGGCATCGACGCGGACACCGGTGCGCGCGCTATCACGTTGGTCACGCCTGCGCTGTCCGCATGTGGCGGGCATCGTGACGTTGCTCTTGCGCCCTTGTTGAAGGTCGAGTCCCTGCGCACGTCATACCGCAAACGCGATGGCAGCATGTTCCATGCGGTCGAAGACGTGTCATTCGAGCTGCGCCGGGGTGAGACGATAGGGCTGGTGGGAGAGTCGGGGTGCGGCAAGTCAACGTTGTCGCGCACGTTGCTGCGGCTGATTCCTCAGTCGGCCGGCCGCATCGTGTTTGATGGTGCGGACCTTACCGCGATGTCGGAAAGGCAGGTCAAGCCGTGGCGCAGCCGGATGCAGATGGTGTTTCAGGATCCCTACGGCTCGCTTAACCCACGGCGGACTGTCTTCGACATCCAGGATGCGGTGCTGTCGCTGCACGGCGTGTCGCGCAAGGCAGAACGCGCCGCGCGCATTGCCGAGACGCTTGAGCGTGTTGGCCTGCCCGCGTCCGCCAGCCATCGCTACCCGCACGAATTCTCGGGTGGACAGCGTCAGCGCATCGGCATCGCGCGCGCCTTGATCCTGCGACCATCGTTCCTGATTCTGGATGAACCCGTGTCCGCCCTGGATGTGTCCATCCAATCCCAGATTCTGAATCTGCTGGCGGAACTGAAAGAAGCCTTTGGGCTGTCCTATCTGTTCATCTCGCATGACTTGGCGGTAATCCGCTACATCGCGGATCGAATCCTGGTCATGCGTGAAGGCAGAATCGTGGAAGCGGGCGCGCGGAAGCAGGTTTGGGATAGCCCGAGCCATCCGTACACTAAATCACTGCTCCAAGCTGCCTGAACACTGCGGCCACGATGGCTTCGGGCCGGTCTTCCTGCACAAGGTGACCGGCATTCGGCACGGATATCAGCGGCCGGTCCGATATCAGTGCCGCCAGGGTCGCACCGCGCTCGTGCGGGATCCACGCGTCCTGTTCGCCCCACAGCACTTGCACCAGGCAATCCATGCGACCGTACAAGCCCTGCACCTCGTCCGTGTACTTCTGATCCATTTGCGCGATCTGCCGGTAGAACGCCGGCTGTCCGACGGGGCCCAGCCACGGGCGGCTGTACACGTCCAGCGCCTCTTCCGATAACGGATTGTGCGCGGCGGTCTGCAGATAGGCTTTCAACAGTGCGCGGTGCATGTAGTCCGGCATGCCCGAGAACGCGGCCTCGTGCTGGCGGACATGCTGCACGAAGGGTGAACCCCACGGCGCCAGCGCCACCGCATCGAAGATCGTCAGCGATGCGTAGCGCAGTCCGTTCAGGTAATACGCGCGCAGCGCCGTCGCACCGCCGAAATCGTGGGCAAGGACATCGGGGCGATCCAGGTTCCATTCCTTGAACAGCGCCGCCAGTATCCGGTTCTGCACACCCAGCGACACGTCTTGGCCGTCCCGCATCTCGGAGGCGCCGTAGCCCGCCAAATCAAAGTAATAGACGGTTCTGCGGTCGGCGAGCAGCGGGATGATCCTGCGCCACACCTGCGATGAAAACGGCGTGCCATGGATGGCGACCAGCGGGGGACCGTTGCCGAGCTTGCCCCAGCGGATGACGTTGCCTTCAATCAGGGCGGTGTGGGGGAGTTCGAGCATGGCGGCTATCAGGAGAGATCGTCGGGGATGGGCTTGCGCGGCCTGCGGGGCGGGTTGTCGGCGAGGCCGGCATGTTCCGCTGCGCCCCGTGTCTTGGCGGCCGCGGCAACCGGTGCAACTGTCAGCGGCGGCGCGCCCGTTACGGCTGGCAGCGCGGGCGCCAGCACGGCGGGAATCCCGGCGGCATTCCGATATGACTGGAGCAGCAGCAGCGCGTCGATCGAGCCCAGATCGTGCTCCGCTTCAGCGCGCGCTTCAAGGCGGGTCTGTTCGTCTTTCACGGCTTGATTCGCCGCTGCCGTGCGTGCGTCCAGCCTTGCCAGCTGCGCGTGAAACGCCTGGACGGCGAGCTTCAGGCAGTGCGCCGTGTAATCGTCGTGCAGCAGGTCCGCGGGCGGCGTCAGGTTGTGATCCGCGGGCACCCGGGGGCGCTGCGCCGCATCGGCCGCCAGGGGCAATGCTCGCGCGGCGTAAAGGCGTTGGAACGGCGTCGGCGGCGTGCGCGCGACGCGATCTGCGCGCAAGTGGGCGCCCACGCGTTCAGTGCGGTATGCATCCCTGGCATCGTCGGTTCTGACCGCGCCGGGCGAGGCGATTGGGGAAGGGGGCATGGGCGTCTGGGTGGGCTGAGCGATGGGCCAATCTACTAGTTGGTCGGTAGCGTGTCAAGGGTGGATCAGACCGGGGCGGACGGGAAATGCTGAACGGGTCGCACAGCGCCTGCGGCCGCACGGCGACCGGACAGGCAGGCATTCGCGCAGTGTTAAAACCTTCGGGACGGGCGCCGCGCGCCAGCCACGTCAAAGGAAAAGACCATGCCCATGTTCATCACGATCGGTTATGGCGATCAGCAGGGCTATGACCGCACAGACAAAGCCATACGTGATTCTGCGCATGCGCACGATGCCGCGTTGCAGCACGCGGGCGTGCTGATGGGCGTCGCGGGACCGCCGGTGCAGGTGCGGAATCCGGACGCGGCAGGTGTCGAGACGTTGCAGGGACCGTTCATGAACGCGCCGCTGCCGCTCGCGGGTTTTGCGGTTATCGAAGCGATTGATTTGGCCGACGCGATCGAAAAGGTGTCCCGCACGCCGTGTGCCGTGGCGCACGGCGTCGTGGAAGTGTGGCCGCTGGAACAGCGGTAGCGCGCGTTATTGGTCGACCGACCGCATGTCGCAAGTCGTCTCGGACGACGCGCACACGCCGCGAAACCAGGCGCGTCCGCGCGTGCGGTCCTTCTCGGCCAGCAGTTCAAATGTCGCGCTGTGGCGCATCTCGTAATCCAAAAGCAGCCATTCGCCCTCGCACGCGACGATGCCGCGCAAGGTGGCGCGCTCGGTCAACCAGTCGCTGCCCAGGTCCAGCAACCGTTCGCTACCGGCGTCCGGGCGGGCATATCCCCGCGCCGACTGGATGCCGACTTGCGCATCCCCGGCGGCGATCCAGCCTTCACCTTGATAGACGGGCCGCGGCGGGCTGCGGTCGCTGCCGCTCATGGCGTCACTGGCGTTCCTGATCTTCAGCCAGCCGTCACGCGCCTCCGTCACGTCGAAGGTCACGCTGTAGAGGTCGACTTCGGGATCCGGGCTGTCGCCGCGCGTGGTCGGCAGCGCGCCGAGCTGCTTGGCGCTGGCAGATGCCGACGCGCGCACGGGGATGGCGGGCTTGGCATTGGTCGTCCAGCCCGAAAAGCGGCAGGCCGTGGGGCCGGCGGGCGTCCAGGCAGCTGCGTGAGACTCGGTCTGAGCGTGGAGACCAGGCGACAGGGCAAGCGCGGCAAACAGCAATGCAAGCGGTCGGAGCGTCATGGAGGATTTGTCGGCGGAGTGATTGAGGCCGGAAGATCGGCCGGCGAAAAGCCTAACATGACCGCCATCGGGGTCCGGATGCGCGCAGAGACACCGGGCAGCGCAAGGCTGCCCGGCGGTCTTCCTGTGATAGGTTGCGGGCCGCCTACTGCGCCCCGGTGGCGCCCGACACATACCGCGCCAATGCCTGCACGTCCGCGTCACTTAACGCTTCGAATGCCGGCATGACGCCGATCCCGTTGCGCACGGCCTGCGTGACGCGATTGGCGTCGGGTTTCAGTTCGTCGAGGTTGGGTCCGATGGTCCCGGCCGCGCCGGCGTCGGCCAGCGTATGGCAGACGGCACAGGCCGGCGTTGTCGACTTCAGGAACAGGGCGCGGCCCGCCTCGGCATTGGGCGGTTCCGCCGCCCATGCCGTGGCGCCGGCCAACAGGCAGGCGCTCGCGGCGAATACGGAGCGGACCCGCCACCCGTTGGGGTGGCGGGATGCAGCATGCAGCTTCACTTCACGGTTTTGCATCGATTCCGCCATCCTCAAGACACGTTGATGGCCAGACCGTGGTCGCGCCAACTGCTGTTGATGTAGCCCGGCGCGTTCTCGAACCGGTTCTCCACCTGCACGTTGCCTTGCGTGTCTTCGACGCGGCTGACCAGCATGTGCTGGCCCGCTGTCAGTTCCACTGGCAGCGCGAACTGGCGCCATGCGTACTTGCCGAGGTCCGGTCCGATCAGCGCGGCCTGCTTCCAGGTCTTGCCGCCATCGATGGACACGTCCACGCGCTTGACCGCATGCATGCCCCCAAAGGCAACACCCCGCACCACCACGCGACCGGCCTTCACGGCCTGACCATTTGCGCCCGGTGCGTTGATCCACGACTTGGGTTCCATCGCCCAGACCGAGGGTTGGTCGGGACTGGGCTTGGCGTCCATCGGCGTCAGGCGATAGCCGGTCTGCTGGATCTTTGCAGGGCTTTGTTCGGCGGTGAACGCCAGCCGCTTGATGTACTTGACGTTGTTCACGCCGGTATAGCCCGGCACGATCAGCCGCAACGGGCCGCCGTGGGCGAGTGACAGCGGCTCGCCGTTCATTTCCCAGGCCAGCATGGCGTCCTGCATGGCTTCGCGCGGCACCGAGCGTTCCACCAGCAGCGATTTCGGATCCAGGCCTTCCGGCAGCACTTCGCCGCCGGTGCCGGTCATGAAGGCGGGCGTGCCATCGAGGCCGCCCAGGTATTCCACGAGCGTGCGCACCGGCACGCCCGTCCACATCACGCAGCCTGCCGCACCCACTTCCCACGGCGTGCCGCTGGGCTTGTGGGGAAAGAAGCCGCGCCCGTTGCCCGAGCACTGCAGCACCGTGGCGATCGATTCCACGCCCAGCGTCTTCAGGTCGCCCACGGTCAGCGTGCGCGGCTGCTTGACGCCCTGGATCTCGACCTTCCAGCCGTCCCGATCGTCCAGGATGGCCGCGTCCGGCGGCGGCAGGTTGTTGCGGACGTAGAGCTGGCGCGACGGCGTGATGATGCCGTCGCCAAAAGCGCTGCGGCGCGTTTCGATCGTGTTGGCGCTGTGCACGATGACGCTGTCGGCGTCTTTCCAGGCCGCGTAAGGCGGCAGGGGTTTGGCCGTGGATGCGGCGGCCGGTTTCGCTGCGGGCGCAGTTGCAGTTGCAGGGGCGGCGGCGGGTTTGGCGGGCGCATCGCTGGCGCGCGCGATGCCGCTGGCGCCCAGACCGGCCGCGGCCAGGGCGCCGGCGCTGCCGGCCAACAGGCGGCGCCGTGCGGGGTTGCGTGGGGTTGTCTCCATGGCTTGCCTCTCTGGTTGCCGCGTCCCGCAGCGCGAGCGCGGTGTTGTGCTTATGGCGGCCCAGCGCTTGCGGCCTTCCGCATCATCGGCAATGCCCCTCTTTATGTCAACGGGTTCTAAAGAACTATAGGTTCGCGGTCATTTCAGATATAAGAGTTTCGGATATTGGGTTCAGGGCCGCAAAGAACGGAATCTGTCCTGGTGCAAACGAAGCCATTGTTCGGCAGTGCAAACGGCAATGCCGCGCTGGGCATTGAAGGTCTGTGCTTTGTCCCACGCCACGCCATGGCCCTGCGCGAACACTGCGCGATACTTGCGCATCGCATCGTCAGGTTCGGCCGCCAGTGCGCGCAGCAGCTCCGGCACCGGCCATTCGCGCCGCGTGACCTTGCGCTCGAGCAGGCGGTCCAAGGCATCCGCGACCGCCCGGTACGTGACGGTGTCGCCCGCGACATGCACGACCTGGTTGGCGATGCGGGGCTGTGTGAACAGGATCTCGGCGGTCAGCGCGCCAATGTCTTCGGCCGTGGTCAGCGTGACCGCATTGTCCAGGCTTCCCAGCGCGTTCACCGTGTTGGCGGCCAGATCCACCACACCGAACGCGGGTTCGAACAGAAAGCTCGTGAACATGCCCGTCGAAACGATGATCCATTCAGTGTTGCGCTGGGCGCGCAGCATGTCGCGCACATCAAGCTGCTCATCGAACAGGTCCTGCGGGCTGCCCCGGCCGATGACGTCGTAGTCCACGCCAAACTGCCACGGCACAAAGCGCTTGACGCGCGCGTCCAGCGCAGCGCGGGCGATCTTGCGTTGAACGCCGGGTCCGCCGACAAAGCCCGTGCATGAGACGACCGTATCGTAGCGGCGGAAGGTGGCTGCGAGCGCCTCCGTGAATTGTTGGGCAAGATCGCCCTCGATGATGCCGACGCCCAGCCCACGCAGCTCGGCAAGATCGCGCTGCTTGGCGGGATCGTTGGAAGCGACGGTCGACGCGCGCAACAAGACCGACAACTGGCCTTTGACGACCCGCGGCGCCAGGTTGCGCAGCACGGCCATGCCGAGCTGGCCCGCGCCCAAAACGAGGATGGCGTTGTGTTGAATCATGGGATGCCTCAAGCAGAAAAAGTGGCTTGCAGTGTAGGAGCGGGCCGGGCATCCATTGTTCGCCGTGACGGAATTCACAACGCGCCGCAGCGCGCATTCGCGGCAAATATGCGTTGGTAATATCGGGACCTTCCCGCCGCATGCGGCGCACGTTCTATCGTCGGGATCGGCTCATGGACAAACTTCAAGCGATGGCGGCATTCGTCAGGGTCGTCGAGGCGCGCAGCTTCACCAAGGCCGCGCAATCGCTGGCGCTGCCTCGGTCGTCGGTCACGACGATGATCAAGAACCTGGAAACCCACCTGGGCACGCCGCTCCTGCATCGCAGCACGCGCAGCCTGAGCCTGACCGATGCCGGTGCGCGCTATCTGCAGGCGTGCCAGGCCATCCTGGCCAATATTGCCGACGCCGAGAATGACGTTACCGCCGCGATCCAGGCGCCCCGCGGCCGCGTGCGCGTCGACATGCCCGGCGTGGTTGGCCGCGCGATTGTGGTGCCAAGGCTGGTCGAGTTCGAGGCGCGTTTTCCCGACGTCGAGGTCGTGCTGGGCCTGAGCGATCGCCCGGCCGACCTGATCTATGAAGGTATCGACTGCGCCATCCGTAGCGGCGAGCTTGCCGATTCCACGCTAGTGGCGCGCGGCCTTGGTCACCTGGTATGGGTGACCTGCGCGTCGCCCCAATACCTGGGCCGCTTCGGCGAACCGAAATCGGTGGAAGCGCTGTCCGCGCATCGGGTGGTCAACTATCTGTCCAACGCCACCGGCCGGCCGCTGGACTGGCGGTTCCGAGTCGACGGTGAAAACGTGTCGATGGCGTTGCCAAGCCGCTATGCGGTCAACGAGACCGAGGCGTATCTGCACTGCGGCCTGGAGGGTCTGGGCCTGATTCAACTATCGGCGCTGGCGGCGTCTCCGTATCTGCGCAGCGGCCGCCTGCGCGAGGTCTTGGCCGATGCGCGCTGCGAGCCGGTGCAGCTTTCCATTGTCTATCCCCAGGCGCGTGCGACCGCGGCGGTGAAGGCGTTCGTGCAGTGGGTGCTGGAGATCAGCCGGCCCGTGTTGGCGGAGTGATGATCGTCACGGGGCGACACTGCTCGCCATCGCGTCCTGCCGGTATTCGTGCGGCGCGACGCCGCTCGCTTTCCTGAACGCCCGGGAAAAATTAGCCGGTGTGGAATAACCAGAGTCCATGGCGATCTGCGTGATGGAAACGGTGCTTTCGCGTAGCAGGTCTTGAGCGCGACGCAGGCGCGCGGTATTGGACAGCTCACGAAAGCTGACGCCGCCGTCGCGGCGCAGTACGCGTTGCAGGGTGCGCACGCTGGTGCCCATCGCCTTGGCCGTGCTGTCGATAGAGACGGCGCCGGCTTGCATCTGGATGCGGATGTGCCAGATGACGGCGGCCAGATAATCGCAGTCCGCGCTTGCGGCTGATTCCGGCGCAGGCCCCTGCACACCGGCAACCGTGCCCGGCGGGACCGGGGTTGGCGTCATATGAGTAGTGGCGTCATTCACTTGTGCTTATTCTTCGCGTGTAGTTGCGAGAATCTGCTAGCGCGCTTCCTGCCTGGCAGAAATCGGAGTGATGTGCCTTCGGATATTACCTAAGCCAACAAAGGGCGAGGCCTCTTTTTATTTGGCTTACAAACCTGACGGAGAATCGCAATGAGACTACACAAAACCATCCTGGCGCTGTGCGTCGTGCTGGCGGTTTCGGGTTGCGTGACCAAGCAGACCTACGACAAAGAGGCGCAACTGGCAGCCGAGTATTCCGCCCTCAATAAGCAGCTCTCGGCCGAACTACGCGGCGACCAAGTGCAGATTACGCAATTGCAGGACGAGTTGAAGGTCACCATGGTGAACGAGATTCTCTTTCCCGAAGGCGGGTGGAGCCTCAGTTCCAACGGCGAGAGGACGCTGGCCAAGATCGCGCCCACGCTTTCCAATCTGCAGGGCAAGCAGATCGTCGTCGAAGGGTTCACCGACAACGAGCCCATCGGGCCGGCATTGAAGCGGCAGTTTCCCTCCAATCTCGAGCTGTCATCGGCGCGGGCGGACAACGTGGCGCGTTATCTGATCGCCAAGGGCGTATCGCCAAATTCGGTGTCCGCGGAGGGGTTCGGCGAGGCGCGGCCGGTGGCCAGCAACTCGACGCCTGAGGGCAGGGCCAAGAACCGGCGAGTGGAGATCGTGATCACAGCCGCGGGTCGTCCTTAAACCGGCTCGTTTGCGGGCGGATTCAAAGCGGCCAGGAGCGCGCCTCCTGGCCCCTTTGCATAACACTCGCCGAGTCACGCGCCGCCAACGCCGCGCACCACTTTGCCCGTTCCGCCGCACGTCGCGCAGCGCGTTTGGTCGATCTTGCCGCTGCCGTGACAAGCGGGGCAGGGCACCTGGCCCGTTCCAGGTGTACCAGGCGCGGCGTCGTCGCCGGGGTTGATGTCGCCCGGCACGGCCCCATTCACAACTTTTCGCCCGGCAAGTTGCTGGCTTGCCGGACCCAGTCCGAAAACTGCGCTTCGTCGAATTCACCTTCGTGGATGTCCAGGTAGCGCACCTGCGGATACTTCGATTTTCCAGCGGGGATGGGCCGCAGCGCAGCCCCCTGAAAAAACGTCACCTTGATGTACTTCGAGAAGCAGTGCAGGCTCAGAAACCAGCCTTCGCCCGGCCGTCCGTAGAAAGGCGAATTCCATTTGACCGCCTTGGCGACGCCGGGGACAGCTGCTTCCACCAAGGCGTCGATGCGTTTGCCGATGGGCGATTTCCAGCCGGGCATCGCGGCGATGTAGGCCTGCACGGGTTCGTCGCCATCTCCCTTTGGTATCTGAGGGTTGCCGCCGGAGAGCAGGACGACTTCGCCGGGCGCCGCCTTCGTTGCGGGGTTGCGCGCTCTACCGGTCTTTCCAGCCGGCGCGGAATTTGCATTTTGCGTCATGGATGGTGCTCTCTGTGGCCCGGGAACGGGTCTTCCCGCCCCAGATAATCGTCCACCGCGCTGCCGACCGTCGGGTGAAAATGGTCGTCGCTGAACAGACGGGACAGCTCAAAGCGTTTGAGCTTATCCCGCACGGGGTCCTTCATCTCCGCGAAATGCAACGCGATGCCCTCGCGCGACAGCGTTTCGCACAGTTCGCGCAGCATGTCCGCGGACGTGACGTCGACGCTCGTGACGGGTTCGGCAGCCACGACCACGCGCCGCACGGGCGAGGGCGATGCCTCGACGGCTTCCAGAAGGCGCTGCTGGAAGAGTTCGGCGTTGGCGAAGAACAGGGGCGCATCCCAACGGAACAGCACCAGTCCGTCGATCAGTGCGGCATTCGGGTAGCGCTTCAGGTCGTGATAGCCGCGAAGGTTGGGCACGCGGCCCAGCACCGCGAAGTGCGGGCGCCAGCCGTCCCACAGGAATTCAATGACGGCGATGACGACCGCAAGGCAGATGCCGGGTATTGCCCCAAAAACGGCGACCGCGGCAAAGCACAGCATCGACAGCCAGAACTCCCATTGCTGAATGCGGTAGATGCGCCGCAGGTCCTTGAACTCGAAAAGGCCGATGGCGGCGGCGATCACGACCGCGGCCAGCGCGCTGTTGGGCAGGTGGCGCAGCAGGTTTGGCGCGGCGATCAGCAGCGCGGCCACGGCCAGCGCGCCGACGACGCCGGTCAGTTGCGTGCGCGAGCCGGCTGCTTCGGCCACCGGCGTGCGCGACGCGCTGCTGCTGATCGGAAAGCCCTGGAAAAACCCCGCCGCCAGGTTCGCCACGCCCAGTCCCACCATTTCCTGGTTCGGATCCACCCGCGTGTGGGTGCGCGCGGCATAGGTGCGTGACAGCACGCTGGTGTCGGCAAACGCAATCAGCGCGACCGCGCAGCCGCCCAGCACGATCTTGACGAGATCGGCGTTGCTGAGCCACGGCCAGGCAAGGCTGGGCAGACCCTGCGGAATCTCGCCAAGCACCTTGACGCCTTGCGCGTCCAGGCTGAAAAGCTTGACCGCCAGCGTGGCAAGGATCACCGCAATCAGAATGCCCGGCACGCGATCAAAGCGTTTGAGCAGCAGAATCACCGCCAGGCTTGCCGCGCCGACTGCGAAGCTTGGCCCATGGGTCTGCCCGTCGGCAACGGCCAGCGCCAGTTGCTGCATTTCCTGCAGAGGGCCGGCGTCTTCGATGGAGATGTCGAACAGCTTGGGCAACTGGCTGACCAGCACGGTCAGCGCGATGCCGTTCATGTACCCGTAGCGGATCGGCTTGGACAGCAGCTCGGTGATGAAGCCCAGCCGCATCAGGCCCAGCACAATGCAGAACAGCCCCGAGACGACGGCCATCATGCTGGCCGCGGCGATGGCCCGCATCGGATCCCCGTTGGAGACGCTGAGCACCACCGCCAGGATGGGCGCGGCCAATGCGGAGTCGGGCCCCAGCACCAGAATGCGGCTTGGGCCGAACAGCGCGTACGCCAGCATGGGAATGATGGTGGCGTACAGACCGTACACACCCGGAACGCCAGAGGCTTCGGCATAGGCGATGCCGACTGGCACGAGCATGGTTGTCAGGACCAGACCGGCCGCGACGTCCTTGGGCAGCCAACCTGCCTGATAGGACTTGAGCATTGCCAGGCCGGGCAGCCAGCGCAACCAGTTCGGCGCGGGCTTGGCAGGGGAGCGGGGCGTCAAGGTGGACATGGAATCCCGGTGCAAACGCGTGCGCTACGGGTTAGGGAGTTCTGCGCGCATCATGGCGGAGAAGGGTTGCCGGTATCTTCCAACATCTGTCGCAGGCGAGCGCGGCGGCGCTCGAGGTCGGCGATCTGGCGCTCCACGGATGCCAACCGCTGGCGCTGCACCTCGGACGTCTCCGGGCACGCCGCCGCGCCTTCGATCAGCCGCATGCAATCGGGAAATCCGCGGATCTCCGCCAACGTGAACCCCGAGGCGATCAGCCGCTGGATTTGCCGGACCTGAGTCACAGCGGCGGCGGGAAATGTGCGATACCCATTGTCCGCCCGTGCCGACGCAAGAAGACCGTGGTCGTCGTAGTGGCGCAGCGAACGCAGGCTTGCGCCGGTCTTGCGGGCGAGCTCGCCGATCGACATGGGTGTTTGAGGCGGGGGCGTTTTCATGCGGGAAAGCGTAGCAGATTGGTGCTTGACCTTGACATAGGTGTGAGGGTTGAAACTGGCGCTCCCTCCAATCTTCGGGATGCATCATCCATGCAACGCAGAACCTTTTTTCGCCATATGGCGGCAGCAGCCTTGTTCATGGCAGTCTCCGTGGTCGCCAACGCGCAATCCCGGCATTACACCGTCACGGCGCCTGATGGCGTGGCCCTCGCCGTCCAGGAGGCCGGCAATGCCGCGGGTCCGCCGGTCGTTTTCGTACACGGGTTGCTGGGTAGCCACCTGAACTGGGAGGCCCAGCTTGCCAGTCCGGCGCTGCAGCGGTATCGGCTGATAACTTACGACCTGCGGGGTCACGGTCTGTCGGGCAAACCGGTGGACGCGGCGGCGTATACCGATGGCCGGCGCTGGGCGGACGATCTGGCGGCAGTGATCACGGCGACCGGCGCGCAGAATCCCGTCGTCGTCGGCTGGTCGCTGGGCGCCGCGGTGACGACCAACTACCTTGCCGCTTACGGTGACGCGCAGATTGCGGGCGCCGTCTATGTAGGGGGTGTGATCGAGCTGGATCCCAAGCAGATCGCACCGCATCCTGCCCTATACCGGGACATGGTGTCGCCGGATCTGAAGACCCGCCTGGACGCGGAGCGTGAGTTCATCGGCCTGTGCTTTGCGCAAGCGCCCGATGGCGTCACGTTCCAACGGCTCCTGGCCAATGCCGCCATGGCGTCCTTCGACATGCAGGCCGCCGTGCAATCGATGACGGTCGAGGCGGCGCGTGGCCTCCGCTCGGCGCGCAAGCCTTTGCTGCTGATCTACGGCGCGAAGGACGCCCTGGTACAGCCGGCGCCGTCAATCGACCGGGCGAGGGCGCTGAACCCGCACGTGCGCAGCAAGATCTATGCGGCATCCGGGCACGCGCCGTTCATGGAGGAGGCGGACAGGTTCAACCGCGATCTGGCTGCGTTTGTTGACAGCGTCGTGACACGCTGACGGGATGGAAGAAGCGGGGGGTCGCAGCAGTTGCTTTTGCCAAATGTTGCTTGTTGCGAAGCAGCATCGCCTGCTATCTTCGACCCCGAAATGCGTTTGCCCCGATTTGGACCGCTTCGATGCCCGCCTCCCAGCTTCTGATTCCCGAACCCGCGCCCGCGCGGTCCACCGACACGCTGGGCTGCTCGGCCAGCAAGCTGGCTGTGAATCAGGAATTCCACGGAGGCGGACTGACGTTCTACCGCAAGCGCACTGAAACCGCGCAATTCGGCAGCGTCGAAACGCCCGCGTCGGATCGCGGGTTTCTGGTGGGCGTGGCGCTGCGGGGCGGCCACCGTCGCCGCATCCTGCAGGGCAATCACGCGTCGACCCATGATTTCGACGCGGGTTCAATCTACATCCGCGACTTCACCGACGATTACCGGGCCGACCTGCAAGGCGGGTTCGATTTCATGTTGGTCGAAATGCCCCGCGCGTTCATCGAACGCATCAACGACGAGAAGGGCGGCCCGCGTGTCAGCAGCCTGCTGCCGCGCAATGGGCAGCCCGATCCGGTGCTGGGCCATCTGTCGCAGGTGCTGGCGGGCGTGGTGGCGAATCCCGCGCAGACGAGTGGACTCTTCGTGGATCATTTGAGTCTGGCCCTGGGCACCCATCTGCTGTCGCAATACGGGACCGGGGCGACGAGCGGCTGGGCGGACTCGGGCGGGGGCCGCGTGCTGTCCCGCAAGCTGGAGGCGCGCGCCAAGGACATGCTGCTGGCGTCCCTGCGCGAGGACGCGTCCGTGGCAGATATCGCCGAGGCCTGCAATCTGTCCCGCAGCTATTTCATCAAGGCGTTCCGCCAGACGGTTGGCACTACGCCGCATCGGTGGCTGCTGGAGCAGCGGGTGCAAAAGGCGCAGGAACTGCTGCGCGCACCGGGCCGGTCCATCACCGACATCGCGCTCTTGTGCGGCTTTGCCGACCAGGCGCACATGACGCGCGTGTTCACCAGTGTGGTGGGGGTGGCGCCCGGGGCGTGGCGCAGGGAACACGGGGCTTGAGATAGCGCTAAGCGGCCGGCAGCCCGCCTGGCGCGGCTTCGTTGCCGAGGACGCGAGCGTTGCTCTTTCGTGCAAAGCAGGATGCAAGTGGGCAAGACGTGCCCGCGCCCTGGCGTTACCGTGATGGAATGCCTTCCCTCTGTCCCCGATGATCCGAAAGCGTTCCATGAGTGTTCTTGCCGCCGGCCCCGCGCCGGCCAACCTGCCGCCCGATTTGGCCGCCTTGCATGCGCAGGCGTTTCCGATGCTGCCGCGCGCGCTGATCGAGCGCGCGGCCGCCTATGGCGAGGAGATGTCGGCCGAGCCGGGCCGCGTGCTGCTCAACAGCGGTGATCGCGAAGCCGCGTTCTACATCCTGCTCCAGGGCTATGCCGAAGCGCTGGAAGCCGACGCTGGCGGCGCCATGCGCAGTCTGCTTGTCCATCGTGACGGCGAATTCACGGGCAGCCTGGACCTCTTCACCGACCGGCCGAATGCGGTCACGGTGCGCGCCAATACCCCCAGCCGCCTGTTGCGGCTGAGCCGCGCAGCGCTTGAAACGCTGATTCTGGCGGAGCGGTCGCTGGCAGAAATCATCCTGCGCGCGTTCATGCTGCGCCGCATCGGGTATCTACGGCGCCGGCCGTATGGGGGCGCCATTCTGCGCTCAGTGGCGGGAAGCGCGCAGGAAGATCCCGTCATGGACCTGGCCGTTATCGGCGGCGGACCGGCTGGATTGGCCGCAGCCGCCTATGCCGCCTCCGAGGGGCTGCAGACATTGCTGGTGGGCGGCTCGCTCTCCTGTGGCGACGCGCCCGGACTGGACGTGTTGAAGGGCCTTCCCGGCACGATCACCGGATTATGCGAGGGCCCACTGCTGCGCCGCGCCCAGGACCAGAGCAAGCGCTTCGGCGCGCACGTGCTGCCGCTGCGCACGGTCAGCCGCTTCGACGGCGGCTGTTATCCCTATCGGGTGTGGCTGGACGACGGCCGGCTCGTCGAGGCGCGCAGCCTCATCGTTGCGACCGGCATGCAGGGCGATGCAGAAACGGTGACCGATCAGGCCAACACCGCCTGGCTGGACGGGTGGCTGGACACGGACGACCAGGGCTGCGTCCATACGGGTCGTGCCGCCGCGGGGTCGATGCAGGCCAGGGATTATGAAAGCTCGCAACCCGGTGTGTTTGCGGTGGGGGCAGCGCGTGCCGGGTCGGTGAAGCATGTGCTGGCGAGCATCGCCGAGGGCGCGGCTGCGGTGCGGGTGGTGCATCGGTTTTTGGATGCGTCGGCGCATTGAGGGCCTTGGGCCGCTCGAAGCGAGCTTCCCCCTGAAGTCCGAGGAAACGATTGCCCACCGCGATCTGCTCTTGGTCCGCCGAGATTTCCTCATCCAAATGCCCTAAGACCCGCAAGGATTTTGTGGACAGACCATAAAGTTTTTTCTCTTTTCGCAGGCGAGAGTTTGCGAACATGCGTCTAAAGCTTTCCAGCCATAGGAACGCATCGGGAGACAACCATGATCTGTACGCATGCCGCGCGCAAGCGCGTCAACATCGTCGCTGCAGCCTTCATCGCAGCTGCCGCATTCGCCGTCCCCAGCCTTGCCTCCGCGCAGGCCGCCGACAGCTATCCCAGCAAACCCATCCGCCTGATCATTCCTTACCCGCCGGGAGGCGCAACCGACGTTATCGGACGCATCGTGGGCCAGCGCCTGAGCGATGAGATCGGCGGCCAGGTTGTGATCGAGAACCGGGGCGGTGCTGGCGGAAACATCGGCGCTGCCGAGGTGGCGCGGGCTCAGCCCGACGGCTATACGCTCCTGATGGGCGCGCTGACCTCGCACTCGGTCATGGCGACCCTGGAGAAGGACACGATCCCATACGACCTGCGCAAGGACTTCGCGCCCGCCGGCGTGGTGGGTTTCGTGCCGCTGGTGGCCGTGGTCAATCCCAAGCTGCCGATCAAATCGCTGTCCGAACTGGTGACCTACGCCAAGGCGAATCCGGGAAAGCTCAACTTCGCCTCGTCGGGCGCCGGCGCGCCGCAGCGCATGGCGATGGAGCTGTTCAAGCAGATCGCGGGTGTCAACATCGTGCACGTGGCTTATCGCGGCAGCGGTCCGGCCATGACCGATCTGGTCGGGGGACAGGTCGAAACGATGACCGAGACGGTTCCTGCTGCAATCTCGTTCATCAAATCTGGCCAGTTGCGCCCGTTGGCCGTGCTGACGCCGCAGCGCGTTTCGATGCTGCCGGATATTCCCACTGCCGAGGAGCAAGGGTTCAGCGGCTTCAACGTCAGTTCGCTCTTTGGCGTGATGGCGCCGGCGGGCACGCCGGCTCCTATCGTGGCCAAGATCAATAAGGCGCTGACCACGGCGCTGGCCAAGGACGATGCCAAGGCCCAACTGCTGCAGCAGGGCGTTTACGCTGACGCGCTGGATGTGGAAGCGTCCAAGGTCCGGCTGAACGCCGAGATCGAGCAGTGGGCAAAGGTCATTCGCGAGGGGGGCATCACCGTCAATTGACGGGAAGCCCCGGCCGCGCAATGCATCCTCAGACGGCCCAGCAGGCGCAGCCCAGCGCGCCCCAGAAACCTTTCAGGTCGGAAACGGGCAGCTTGCTGGCCCAGGCCCCGGCGTGCTGGTGGCCGTGGACGTTGCAGTCGTTGGCGCACGCGCAGGCAGCGGCCGCCTCGCGCAGGGAGGCCTGCAAAGGTTTGCCCTCGCTGTCGCCCCAGGCGCCGTAGCCGCCGAACAGGCGCGTGGGCGACCAGTCGGGCATGGCGGGCGGCGGGGCGGCCTCGTCGTGTTCGGAAAACTCGCCTGCGCCCCAGACGACCTTGCCCCCCACGACGGTCAGCAGGCTGCTGGTGTCGGCGATGTCGGATTCGGGGCACGAGAAGAAGTCGCGATCGGGCACGATCAGGTCGGCAAGCTGGCCAACGGCGATGCGGCCCTTTTTGCCCTGTTCGTTCGAGAACCAGGTGACGTTCTCGGTCCACATGCGCAGGGCGGCATCGCGATCCAGGCAGTTGCGCTGCGGCGTCAGCCGCAGGCCGCCCACCGTCTTGCCCGTGATGAGCCACGACAGCGACACCCACGGGTTGTACGAGGCGACGCGGGTGGCATCGGTGCCCGCGGACACGTTGACGCCTTTTTCAAGCATGCGCTTGACGGGCGGCGTGGCCTCGGCGGCACCGGCGCCGTAGCGTTCGACAAAGTATTCGCCCTGGTAGGCCATGCGATGCTGCACGGCCACACCGCCGCCCAGCGCCGCGATGCGGTCGATGGAGCGCTCGGAAATCGTCTCGGCGTGGTCGAAGAACCAGTTCAGCCCGGCCAGCGGAACGTCCTTGTTCACGCGTTCGAACACGTCGAGCGAGCGCGAGATGGTCTCGTCGTAGGTGGCGTGCATGCGCCAGGGCCAGCGGTTCTGCGCCAGGATGCGCACGACTTCCTCGAGATCGCCTTCCATTTCGGGACCCATCTCGGGGCGCGGCTGGCGGAAATCTTCGAAGTCGGCCGCCGAAAACACCAGCATTTCGCCCGCGCCGTTGTGGCGGAAGTAGTCGGTGCCTTGCTTGTACTGCGAGGTGGCCGTCCAGTTCAGGAAGTCTTCCTTTTCCTGCTTGGGCTTCTGGGTGAAGAGGTTGTAGGCCAGGCGGATCGTCAATTGATTGGCGTCGGCCAGTTGCTGGATGACCTGATAGTCCTCGGGGTAGTTCTGGTTACCACCGCCCGCATCGATGGCGCCGGTGACGCCCAGGCGGTTCAGGTCGCGCATGAAATGGCGCGTGGAATTGACCTGGTATTCGAAGGGCAGCTTGGGACCCTTGGCCAGCGTGGCATACAGGATCGATGCGTTGGGCTTGGCAAGGAGCAGCCCGGTCGGGTTGCCTGCCGAATCCCGGACGATTTCGCCGCCGGGAGGCGCGGGGGTGTTCTTGTCGTAGCCGACCGCGCGCAGGGCGGCGGCGTTGAGCAGGGCGCGGTCGTACAGGTGCAGGATGAACACGGGCGTATCGGGCGCCACCGCGTTCAGTTCCTCGATGGTGGGCAGGCGTTTTTCCGCGAACTGGTGTTCGGTGAAGCCGCCGACCACGCGCACCCATTGCGGCGCGGGCGTGATGGCGACCTGGCGGCGCAGCATGGCCATGGCGTCGGCCAGGCTGGTCACGCCGTCCCAGCGCAGTTCCATGTTGTAGTTCAGGCCGCCGCGGATGATGTGCAGGTGATTGTCGATCAGGCCGGGCAGCACGCCGCGTCCGTTCAGCGCGATAACGCGGGTGGCCGGGCCGGCCAGGGGCAGGATGTCGCTGGCGGCGCCCACACGCGTGAAACGGCCATCCTTGATGGCGACCGCGTCGGCGATGGGGTTGGCGGGGTCCAGGGTCGTGAAACGGCCCTGATGCAGGATGAGGTCGGGGGCGCCTTGGCGCGCGGGATCCAGGGTGTCAGCCATTGCGCTTGTCTCCACATGCATCGGCGGGTTGTTGGGTGGTGTCGGCGGACGCCTTGGGGCAGCTGGGCAATTCGCCGAACATATGCGGTTTTACCTGTTCGTGGATGAAGGACGTGCGGGTGGGCTCGTCCGCCAGCAGGCGCTTGACCAGCGGGGGAATCTGTTCCCCAGCCAGGATGCCCAGCAGGCCAACCAGCGCGATCACCGGTGGCGCCGGCGATCGCACATTGAACAGGGCGTAGATGATACCGACCAACAGGCCGAGACCCAAGGAAACGAGGTAGACCTTCATTGGCGCGCTCCTGTCAGCCTTCGTGAGCGTTGAACATGGACTTGGCGTAGATGATGCCCAGGCCATAGGCGCCGCCGAACTTCCGCGCAATGCCGGTCGTCATGTCGTAGGTGTCGATGCGGGCCCAGTCGCGCTGCAATTCCAGCAGGTACTGCAACGCGGTGACCGGCTGGCCGCCTGCCTGAACGATACGCTCAATGGCACGGTTATGGGCTTCGGCGGACACGTCGCCGCAAGCGTCGGTGATCACATAGACTTCAAAGCCCTGGTCCAGCGCCGACAGGGCCGGGCCGACAATGCAC
This sequence comes from Achromobacter animicus, assembly GCF_902859585.1. GTDB lineage: Bacteria > Pseudomonadota > Gammaproteobacteria > Burkholderiales > Burkholderiaceae_B > Achromobacter > Achromobacter animicus. The sequence continues at coordinate 341,201 of NZ_CADIJM010000001.1, forward strand.
ACGCTGGTCCACAGCCCGGCCAGCACGATGCGCTTCTTGCCGATTTCATTGACCTGCTTTATGACGGCGGCGTCTTCCCAGGTGTTCATGGACGTGCGGTCCAGCAGCGGCCGGCCGGGGAACGGGGCGGTGACTTCCTCGAACATGGGGCCGGAGAAGCTTTTTTCGGCAACCGTCGTCAGGATCGTGGACACGCCGAATCCGGCGGCCGCATGGGCGACCAACGCGGCGTTGCTGCGCAGCGTGACGGCGTCGATGGAATGGGTGGCGAACGCCATCTGCGACTGGAAGTCGATCATGATCAGCGTGTGATCGTGTGCGGACAGCAGCTTGGCGCCGGGGGCGGGGGTCGCAATGACAGGCACGGGTGATTCCTTCGGTTGCCGGGGTGTGGGACCCCTGCAATGTGCCAGCCGCCCGGCGGGCCGTATTGAACGATAGTCCGCCGGTTTGAAGATTGTGATCGCGGCTGGCGATCATTTCGGCAAAGACGGTCTGCATAGGCCGGGCGCATCGGCGAAACGCATTGCCGAAACGGTGTATCGCCACGGGCGCGTCGCTCGGTTACGCTGCTTCGGTCCCGGCGCGTCGCAACATTTCCTTTTCGGAGAATCCCATGGGCCTGGCTTTCCAGAACGACCTGCACGACGACTTCGGCATGCGGCCGGCCGCCTACATACCCTATGGCGGTGCAGATCTGGGGGAAATGCTGGCGGTGGGCCGGGCGGTGGGCGACGGGGACGACACCGCATTCTTCGAGGCCTGGATGGCGTCGGGTGATCGGTTGACCGCCGAGGCGCTAGAGGCCGAACGCCGCAACCTTGTTGCCAGCGCGCGTGAACTGCACTTGCGAGCCAGCGCCTTCTATTGCACGGCTTACCGGCCGCTATATGGCGCGCCGACGGATGCACGGTTGCTGGCGGCCTTTCGCAAGCAGATCGCGGCTTTCGACCGAGGCCTCGCGCTGTCTGCGCATCCCGTCATGCCCGTGGGTATCCCGCTGGACGGCGCGAATATGCCGGCCTATCTGATTCCGGCCGTCGGCCATCAGAAGGACGTCAGGCCGCTCGTCATCTTCACCAACGGTTATGACGCCACGGTGACGGATATGTATTTTGCAAGCGCCGTGGCCGCGTCGCGCCGGGGTTATCACGCCCTGGTGTTTGACGGGCCAGGGCAGGGCGGCATGCTGTACGAACAGGGCGTGACAATGCGGCCCGACTGGGAGACGGTGGTGCGCGCCGTGGTGGACTACGCGATCACGCTGCCTATCGTGGACGCCAAACGCATCGCACTCAGCGGCTGGAGCCTGGGCGGCCACCTGGCGCCCCGCGCGGCGTCCGGCGAACCCCGGCTGGCGGCCTGCATTGCGGACCCGGGCCAACGTAGCCTCGCGGGCTCGTTCCGGCCGTTGGCCGTCAAGCTGGGCGCCAGCCCGGAAAGCGCGCAGAACCTGGGTGAGGTGGACCAGCCCGTGATGGACCGCCTCTGGCAGTTCGTCACGGGCAGCCCCGTGCTGACGTGGAAGGTGGTGCAGCGCGGCTTCTGGGTGCACGGCGTGGACAATCTGCGTGACTACCTGCGAGCAATCGAGCCGTTCACCCTGGAGGGCCGGGTCGACCAGATTACGTGCCCGACGCTCATGACGCTGGCCGAAAACGACCCGCTGGCGTCTGGCACGCTGCAGTTCTTCGACGAGTTGCGCTGCCCCAAAACGCTGCTGCGCTTCACCGCGCAAGAGGGCGCGGGGGATCACTGCGAATCCGCGAACCGCTCCCTGTTGAACCGCCGCGTGCTGGACTGGCTGGACGGCGTGCTGTAGGGCGGACCGGGCCGCGCCCGCCGCGCTGCCTATAATTGCACCGATCCCCGCTTTTTAGACGGCAGTCCTGCCGTGCCTCATGTCGACCTTGCCTTTGCGCGTGCTGTCGGTGATTCCACCGATGACGCAGCTGAATACCCCGTACCCGTCCACCGCCTACCTGACCGGCTTCCTGCGTTCGCGCGAGGTCACCGCGTATCAGGAGGATCTGGCGCTTGCCCTGGTGCTGCGCCTGTTGTCGGCCGACGGCCTGCGCGCCGTGGCGCAGCGTATCGACGCGCTGCCCCTTGAAAAACACACGCAACCGATCCAGGCCTTCGTCGCCATGCAGGCGCGCTATCTGGCGACCATTGGGCCGGTGATCGGCTTTCTGCAAGGCCGCGATCCCACGCTGGCGCACCGCATTGCCGGGCGCAACTATCTGCCGGAAGGCCCGCGCTTCAGCTCGCTGGACGTCTATCTGGACGAGGATGGCGGCGATCCGCTGGCGTGGGCGTTTGGCGCGCTGGGCCTGCAGGACCGTGCCAAGCATTTGGCCACGCTGTATCTGAACGACCTGGCCGATGTGCTGCGTGACGCCATCGACCCGCGCTTTGAATTCGTGCGCTATGCCGAATCGCTTGCGGGCAGCCAGCCGACGTTCGACCCGCTGGCAGAGGCGCTGGCTGCACCGATGAACCTGGTGGACGAAACGCTGCGCGAACTGACGGATGCGGCGCTGGCGCGTCACAAGCCGACGATGGTTCTGCTGTCGGTGCCGTTCCCGGGGGCGGTGTATGCAGCCTTTCGCATCGCGCAGGCCATCAAGGCGCAGGACCCCACCATCGTCACCGTGCTGGGCGGTGGCTTCGTCAACACCGAGCTGCGCGAACTGAAAGACCCGCGCGTGTTCGATTACTTCGACTTCGTCACGCTGGACGCCGGCGAGCGCCCCTTGCTGGCGCTGCTGGAGCACGTGCAGGGCAAGCGGTCGCGCCAGCGGCTGGTGCGCACGTTCGTGCGCGATGCGGACAGCGGCGCGGTGCGGTACGTCAACCTGGTTGAACCGGACGTCGCGTTCGCCGAAGTGGGCACGCCCACGTGGGACGGCCTGCCGCTGGATCGCTACCTGTCGCTGCTGGACATGCTGAACCCGATGAACCGCCTCTGGAGCGACGGCCGCTGGAACAAGCTGACCGTCGCCCACGGCTGTTACTGGAAGAAGTGCAGTTTTTGCGACGTGGGGCTGGACTATATCGGCCGTTACGAGGGCGCATCCGCATCCGTGCTGGCCGATCGCATTCAGACCATCGTGGCCGAGACCGGGCAGACCGGCTTTCATTTCGTGGACGAAGCGGCGCCGCCCAAGGCGTTGAAGGCGCTGGCGGCCGAGCTGATCGAGCGCAACGCCGGCATTTCGTGGTGGGGCAACATCCGCTTCGAAAAGACCTTCAGCCCGGAACTGTGCGAACTGCTGGCCGACAGCGGCTGCATTGCGGTGTCCGGTGGCCTGGAGGTTGCGTCGGACCGGCTGCTGAACCTGATGAAGAAGGGCGTGTCGATCGACCAGGTGGCGCGAGTGACGCGCGCGTTCAGCGATGCTGGCGTGCTGGTGCACGCCTATCTGATGTACGGCTTTCCGACGCAGACCGTGCAGGACACGGTGGATGCGCTGGAATATGTTCGCCAGCTGTTCGAAAACGACTGCATCCAGAGCGGGTTCTTTCACCGCTTCGCCTGTACGGTGCATTCACCCGTCGGACTGAACCCGGACGAATACGGCATCACGCTCAAGCCCTTGCCCGACGTCACGTTCGCCAAGAACGACGTGGGCTTTCACGACCCCACGGGCGTGGACCACGACGCGCTGGGCAAGGGCTTGAAGAAGGCCATCTACAACTTCATGCACGGCATCGGCCTGGAAGAGGATGTGCGCAGCTGGTTCCCGTTCAAGGTGCCGCGCACGACGGTGGCGCGGCATCGGATTGCGCGCGCGCTGAGCCAGCGGGGGTAGTGGTCCAGGCCTGGCTTGCGTCGTTACAGCACGAAGCCGCCATCCGCAGTCAGGCTGGCGCCCGTGATGTAGCCGGCGTCGGCCCCCGCCAGAAATCCCGCAAGACCCGCGATTTCCGTCGATTTGCCCATGCGCCCCAGCGGAATGCGGGGAATGAGCTGCGCCGTCCATTCCGCCGTCAGGTCCGTCTGGATGGGACCCGGCTGGATGTTGTTGACGGTGATGCCGCGCGGCGCAAGGTCCAGCGCCGCGCCGCTGACCATCGCGGCGACGGCGGCCTTGGTCATGGCGTAGACGCTGCTGCCGGGCGAGCCGGTCCGGATGGCGGTGTTGCTGCCGATGGTGATGATCCGTCCGCCGTCGCGCATGTTGGCGGCCGACGCCTGGATGGCGAGGAACACGCCGCGCACGTTCACTGCCAGCATCTGGTCCAGCTCGTCGAGCGGGACTGCGCCGATCGGATTGGCGCGGTAGATGCCGGCGTTGACGACAGCGACACTCAGCGGCCCGAACTGTTGCACGGCGGTGTCCACTGCGCATGCGATGGCTTGCGGGTCGGCGCTGTCGGCTTCAATGGCCAGCGCGCGACCACCGCTGGCCTCGATGGACGCGACGACCGAGTTGGCGCTGTCCGCGCGGCTGGCGTACGTTAGCGCCACTGCATAGCCGGCTTCCGCGAGCCTAGCGGCAATGGCGGCGCCGATGCCGCGGGAGCCGCCGAACACGAGCGCGGCGGGGGATTCAAGGGGTGGGATTTGTTCCATGATGTGCACCGTTTTCAGTAGGTGCTTGCATCATCCCGCTGAACCCGCGCCCGTGCATCACCGGATTCAAGTCGCAGTGTGTGCGGCAGGAATCGCGGATACATGCCGGTACGATTCCCCTTGCTTGCGCGCGTTCCGGCCCGCCGTGTTGGCGCAAAGACGTGCGGAATCTGCCGCTTGATGCCGCCCCTCAGGCCGTCGGCGGTGCGTCCGGCACCGTGTTCAGCACCGGCTCAGCGGCCTCGGCGCCGTGTACCGCGTTGGTCAGATCCTCGGTCATTTCGTGATCGAGCGCACCCTGGATCAGGTCATCGGTCACGCGCAGCTCCACACCCACCGGCGACATCTGCGCGGCGGCCGCAAAGGGCGCCACGGGGGCGGGCGCGGGGCGTTCGTTGCGGCGCCAGACAAAGAACGTGACCAACCCCAGGTTCAACAGCGCAAAACACCAGAACAGGCCCGCTTCGCCAAACTTCGCCATGACCGGCGAAATCGCCAGCGGACTGAGCGCCGATCCCAGCGAGTTGATCAGCAGCAGCCCCTGGATCATACGCACCAGCGCGTCGGCCGGCGCGCGGTCGGCCGCGTGGCTGACGGCGACCGGATAGATCGCAAAGACGCCGCCGCCCAGCAGGAACAGCAGCGGCATCAACAGCGACGAGCCCGGCGGCAGCATCAGGATCAGCAGGCTGAGCACGGCGCAGAATACGGCCAGCGCGATCAGCACCACCTGCCGGTCTCGCAGATCCGACCAGCGTCCCACCGGGTACTGCAGCACCATGGCGCCCAGAATCACCGCGCCCATCATCTTGCCGACCTCGGCAACGTCCAGGCCGATGCGCTGCAGATAGAGCGGCAGCAGGGTGTAGACGGCGGCAATGGCCACGCCCGAGCCAAAGCAACCCATCACGCCCGTGGGCGTCATGCGCGCCAGATGCTGCGGCAGCAGCGGCTCGACGCGTTCGACCAGCGGCGACACGCGCGGAATGATCACCATGGGCAGCACGGACAGCGACGCCAGCAGGCCGGCCACCATGAACGGCGCCATGTCGCCCAGCCGGGTGATCGCGCCCAGCTCCAGCTGGCCCAGCATGCCCGAGCCATACAGCGCGATCATGTACAGCGCCAGCAGACGTCCGCGCATCTTGGCATCGCCCGCCAGCAGCAGCCAGCTCTCGACCACCAGAAAGACGCCGACGCTTGCCCAGCCGTTGATCAGGCGCAGCACGAACCAAGCCTCGCGATTGAAGATCAGGCCCTGCAGCAGCACCGTCACGGCGATCAGCGACGCAAAGCTGCTGTAGGCGCGGATATGGCCGATGCGCAGGATCAGGCGGTCATTGAAGATCGCGCCCAGGGTCAGCCCGATGAAGTACGACGAGGAAATGATGCCGACCACCGTGGCCGATTCGCCGGCGGCGTCCAACTGCAGGGTCGTGAGGGAAGAGATGAAAGCGTTGCCGATGCAGACAACGAACAAGCCAAGTAGGGGCCCGAGCACCAGGCCCAACAACTGCCGAGACATGAAATCCTCGATTTCCAGAACAGCAAAAGCATCCGGTGCGACCGGACAAACGATCAATGGGGTTTGGGGTAATGCGTCATGGTTCGCCTGGCTTGGGAGGGCAATGCCATGCGCTTGGGCGCGGGCCGGGTGGCGCGGGGCACGCTCGGCGGGAATCCGGCGCGGATTGTAGCGCTGATTGGCGGGGGGGCTGTCGGGCCCTCCGGGCGCTTGCGGCTGGCTTGCCAGATCGGGCTGAACCGGTCAGCATCGCGCCCCATGCGACCTTTGAACGAACTCATCAACGAAACCGAGCCGGCCTTGCCGCTCGTCCATGATTGGATTGCCGGTGCGGCTATTCAGTGTGAAATCCTGCCGCCTTCCCCACGCAACGACGACGTCCTGCTTGCGTTGCAAGTGACGACCCGGTCCCCGATGGGAGCCATCGCGCACGGCACGGGCGGCCTGCTGCTTGATGGCGGCTGGCTTCGCGTGCTGGGCAGCGGGCATCCGCGCCTACCGCGCCACCTGGCCGGCTGGAACGCGGGGCGGGCGGATGGCTTCCTGCTTGTGGCGGACGACGCAGCGGGCGGCTTCTTTGCGCTGAACGGCGGTGCGCTGGGCGATGATCCGGGCATGCTCTATTACCGCGCGCCCGACAACCTGCAATGGGAGGCGCTGGAGCTGGGCTACTCCGATTTCCTGCAAGCCATGCTGGCCGGACGGATCGAGGACTTCTATGCCGCGTTGCGCTGGCCCGAATGGCAAGCCGACGTGAAGGCATTGGGCCCGGATCAGTGCTTTTCGTTCTATCCGTTCCTGTGGACCCAGGAGGGCTCGCCGGCGGCCAGTTCGCGCAAGGCGGTCGATGTCGCCGAACACTACGCCCTGACATTGGGCGTTGACGTTGGGCATTGAGGTTAGGCATTGAGGTTGGGCATTGGCCCGGCCGGCTGACAGCCCGCCCGGCGCGCCGGCGCCCTACGTCAGCGCCATCCCGCCGTCCAGCCGCAGGTTGGCGCCTGTGACAAAGCTGCTCTCGTCACTGGCCAGATACAGCGCGGCGCGCGCCAGTTCGTCGGGGCGGCCCATCCGGCCCAGCGGAATGGCGGCGGCCATGGCGTCGTCCAGCCCCGCGCGCTGATCAGCGGGCAGTCCCAGCTTTTCCAGGATGGGCGTATCCACCGGGCCGGGGCTGATGACATTGACGCGGATGCGCCGCGCCTTCAGTTCCAACGCCCAGCTGCGGGCCATGGCTTCGATGGCGGCCTTGCTTGCCGCATAGACGGCATGGCCTTCCAGTACCTTGGCGCTGGCAATCGAGCTGACCAGGATGATGGACGCGCCCTCGTTCAGTACGGGCAGGGCTTTGGTCACGCCAAAAAACACCCCGCGCGTATTGGTGGCGAACTGACGGTCGAAGTGTTCGACGGACACCTGCGCCGACGGCTCCAGAATGGCGACGCCCGCGTTGGCCAGGTAGATGTCCAGGCCGCCGAAGCGTTGCCGGACGTCGGCGGCCACGCGGTCGTGCGTGTCCAGGTCGGCCACGTCCCCCGTGATACCCAGCGCGTCATGGCCGATGGCGCGCACGGCTGCGTCCACCGCGTCCTGCCGGCGGCCCAGGATGACGATCTGCGCGCCGGCCTGGGCGAAGGCGAGGGCGGAAGCGAGCCCGATGCCGCTGTTGCCCCCGGTGATGAGGGCGACTTTTCCCTGTAGTTGGGTCATGGTTTTTCCAGAAAGATGAAGGAAAGCCCACTCTATCTATTCCAGAAGGCGTTAAATAGGAGGTCTTTGTACAAGCACCTATTCCGCAAGGTCATCAATGGACATGCCGCCTGACGTCTCCGCGTTGGTTGCCTTTGCCACTGCCGTCGAGGCCGGCTCCTTCAGCAGCGCCGGCCGGATCCTGGGCACGTCGCCTTCTGCCGTGTCCAAGGCCATCGCGCGGCTGGAGCGGCGTTTCGGCATCCGGCTGTTCCAGCGCTCTACGAGAGTGCTGTCGCTCACACCCGAGGGGGCGGCCTACTACGAGCGCGTGTCGCCGCTGCTGCGAGCGTTGGATGATGCCAGCGAGGTGATGCAGCCGGCAGCGACCCCGCAAGGGCGCCTGCGGATCACGGCGCCCGGCGACCTGGGGCGCTTGCTGATGACGCCCATCGTCAACCGCTTCCTGCCCGCGCACCCGGACTTAAAGCTGGAAATGAGTCTTGCCGACCGCCATGTGGATCTGATCCGCGAAGGATTCGACCTTGCGATCCGCGCGGGCCGTGTCGCGGATTCGGAACTGAATGCGCGGCAACTGGCGCAACTGCCACTGACGCTGGTGGCGTCGCCTGCGTATCTGAAGCGGTGTGGCACACCGCGCAGCATCGGTGATCTGCCGCGCCACGCGCATGTGCGATATCTGCTGGCCGGAAGCCCTTTTCCCATCACGTTTGCATCGGGGGAGGTGGTGCGCCCGGAGGGCGTGTTCGACACCGACGACGGCACGGCGCTGCGCGCGGCCGCGTTGGGCGGCCTGGGCATTATCCAGATCCTGCGGCTGGCGGTCGCCGACGACCTTGCGGCCGGGCGGCTGACCGAGGTGCTGCCCGAGGCGCAATTGCCCCGCGTGCCGGTGTCCGTGCTGCACGCTTTCGGCCGCCACGCGCCCATGCGGGCGCGGCTGTTCATCGAGTTCATGGCGGATCAACTGCAGTCGCTTGCATAGCGTCATCCGACCGAGCGCAGGACGTGTGGCGGAATTAAAACAGGTCCACATCGAATCGTTTGCGCGAGCGCAAATTCTTCGCGCCCGCCAGGCTGACCACTGCCGTGTTAACGATATTTTTCGTAAGATAAGCGCCTATCATTCTCATTTGCATTGAACTTGAGGGCGTGGAAAGTGTCTGAGGAAAAATTGTTTTTGATGGATTCGCGGGTAGCGCGAATCGCCCCTGGCGTGGCGCTCACCCTGATGTTGCCGTTGCACGCGGCGTACGCGCAGGACGCGCAGCAGGCGACGACGTTGCAGCCGGTCACCGTGACGGCGGGCGCCTTGGGCGACGGGGACCTGCCACCGGTCTATGCCGGGGGCCAAGTCGCAGAAGGCGCGCGGCTCGGCCTGATGGGAAACCAGTCCGTCATGGACACGCCGTTCAACGTCACCAGCTATACGTCCGAACTCATCAAGAACCAGCAGGCGCGCACGCTGGCCGACGTCATGGCGAACGATCCGTCCGTGCGCTTCACGACCTCCAGCGGCCACGCCTACGAGAACTTCCGCATCCGGGGTTTCGACGTCAACCAGAACGACGTGGCCATCAACGGCATGTACGGCCTGGCGCCCATGGGCCGCACGCCCGTGGAATTCGTCGAGCGGGTTGAAGTGCTGAAGGGGCCCAACGCGCTGTTCAGCGGCATGGCGCCCAGCGGCGCGGTGGGCGGAACGGTCAATCTGGTCACCAAGCGCGCGACCGACACGCCCACGGCCACGTTCGGCGTGGACTGGCTGTCCGATGGGCAACTGGGCACCACGATTGACGCCGGCCGGCGCTTTGGGACCCGCAACGAATGGGGCACGCGCTTCAACGGTTCGTTCAGCGACGGCGCCACCACGCTGGACGGCCAGTCCAGAAAGCGCGAATTCCTATCGGCTGGCCTGGATTACCGCGGCAGCGCGCTGACGGCGTCCATCGACGCCTACCACAGCCAGGAATCATTCACGGGCGGCACGCCGGCCATGTTCTGGTTTGCGAGCCCGGTGGTGCCGGTCGCGCCCGATCCTCGCATCAACCAGTTCAGCACCGCCTACGGCAGCATCCAGAGCAACGCCGTCATGGGGCAGGCCGAGTACCGCTTCAATGAGCACGTGTCGGCGTTCGGGGGCGTTGGCCGGCGTGACAGCGACCAGTCCGGCCTCATCAACGGCACGCATGCCCGGCAGATCCAACCCAACGGCGATTTCACCGGCCAGATCGTAGGCCAGCGCGCCTACACCGACGCCACTACCGCCGAGGGCGGCTTGCGCACACGCTTCAAGACGGGGAGCGTGGGCCATGAACTCGTGCTGCAGGCGTCCTACCTCAAGCTCGAGGACGGATCTGCCACCGGTCCGGCATCGGTGTTCCGCTCCAACATCTACAACCCCATCACGCCGGTCATGCCGGCACTGCCGGGCAGCCCGCCCAAAACCAGCGAGAACACGCTGACCAGCCTGGCGCTGGTCGACACCATGTCGTTCCTGGACGACAAGCTGCGCGTGACCGGTGGCGTGCGCAACCAGCGCGTGAAGACCAGCAACTTCGACAAGACTGGCAAGACCACGGCGCGCTACGACGAAGACGCCGTGACGCCAGCGGTGGCCGTCGTCGTCAAGCCGTGGGGGCCCGATCTGTCGTTCTACGCGAACTACGTGGAAGGCCTGAGCAAGGGCGACAGCGTCACCGACACCACCGCGACCAACTTTGGCGAAGTCTTTGCGCCCTACAAGACCAAGCAGAAGGAGCTGGGTGTGAAGTGGAACGCCGGCACCTTCACCAACACGCTGGCGCTCTTCGAGATCGACAAGCCGATGCTCGTGACCGAAGGCTCCACCGCCCAGCCCACCTATGCGGACGGTGGCGAAAAGCGCGTGCGCGGCGTCGAGTGGAATACGTTTGGCGAGATCGCGCAGGGCGTGCGCGTGCTGGGCGGCGTCACGTACACGCAGGGTACGCAGGTCAAGACTTCATATGGCCGCTACAACGGCAATACTGCCGTCGGCGCGCCGCGCTGGCAGGTCAACACCGGGGTGGAATGGGATACGCCGTGGGTACCTGGCCTGACGCTGACCGGACGCGTCCAGGCGACGTCGCGCCAGTACGCGGATTCGGCCAACAACATCGATATCCCCGGCTGGGGCCAGGTCGACCTGGGCGCGCGCTATGCGACGAAGGTCAATGGCCGCGACGTGGTGCTGCGCCTGAACGTCAACAACGTGTTCAACAAGTATTACTACGCGGGCATCTTCAGCGACACCACGCCCATTGCGACGTTGGGGCCCGCCCGCAGCGTCATGGCGTCCGCCGCCATCACCTTCTGACAGGCGGCCTGCATGGCGTCCGCCGCGCCCTCCGTTCCAGCGATCGGGGCGTGCGGCGGACCCAGACATCATTTATTCCGGGGTGACCATGCCAGTCCTCATTCTTGCCAGCCTGATTGCCGTGTGCATCGGCTGCTTCTGCATCTATCGCGCATCGCCCAACCAGCAATGGGCAAGCGCCCCGTGGCCCGCCGCGCCCGCCCGCACGGCAGGCATCGCGCTGCTGGCGTTGGGCGGCTGGGGATGCTTGTACGGATTCACCGTGGTCACCGCGGTGTTCGTATTCTGTACGGCGCTGATGCTGTTCTTCTGCCTGATTCCGCATCTGGGCGTATTGCGTCGGATGTACGGCAGAGGCGTGCCCGGGGGAGTACGCGATGACGCCCGCTAAGCCCGCGCCCATCCGCCGTGACTGGGTCTCAAAGACCCTGGCCGGCACGTTGTTGGGATTCGTGATCGCCCTGGGCGGCAGCGCGCTGCTGGCCGCCTTGACTTCCGCCGTACCGCTTGCGACGCGCTCGCAGCTTGCCATGTGGCTGGTGCCGCCCGTGTGGCTGGGCATCGCGTCCACCGTCTACTTCTTCGGCAGCGGTCTGCGCGCCTGGTGCTGGCTGGGCGGGATCTGCCTGGCGCTGTACGGCGGGCTGTACGCGGCCGGCGCGTTATAAGCAGGAGGATCGCCATCATGCGAGCCGACTACATCCGCATCTACAAATCCGTCCATACCTGGACGGGCATTCTGACCGGCATGGCGCTGTTCATTGCGTTCTATGCGGGGGCGCTGACCCTCTTCAAGGAACCTATCGCGCGCTGGGCGTCGCCGCGGCCTGACGTGGCGATGGCGCCGCTTGACACCGCGCCCGACCTGATCGCCAAGACGCTGGCGGCGCGGCCCGACGTGGCCAAGGGCTTCACCATTCATCTGCAGCCCACCGAGAACGTGCCTGCGCGCATGGCATGGGAAGTGCGCGACCCGCAGGCCGACGACCATGACGAGTCATCCGTGCGGCATTATGTCGCCCGCCTGGACGCGGCCGGGGCCGTGCAGATCGGCGAGGCCGAGCCCAGCGGGCTGGGCAATTTCATCGACGTGCTGCATCGCGTGGTCGGTTTGCCGGCGGACAGCGACCCCAACCGCTGGTTCATGGGCGTCGTCGCGTCGCTGTATGCGATTGCGCTGGTGTCCGGCGTCATCGTCCTGATTCCTTCGCTGGTCAAGGACTTCTTCGCGCTGCGGGTGGGCAAGAACCGCAAACGCATGTGGCTGGACGCGCACAACGTGGTGGGCATCATCTCGCTGCCGTTCCATATCGTGATGGCGCTCAGCTCGGTCGTGTTCGCGTTTCACGATGGCATCTACGACATTCAGGACCGGATGATGTACGGCGGCAAGCTGGAATCGGTGTTTCAGCGCGGTGGTGGCGCTACGCCCGACGCCGCGCCGCGCGATCCGTCCGCCATGCTGACGCCGCAAGAGTTGCTGCAGCATGCGCGCAGGCTGTCGCCATCGTTCGAGCCCATTGCGCTGCAGTACACGCAGGTGACCGCGCCACGCGCCATCGTCCGCATCTGGGGCAAGGACCCGGCCGCGGTGTCGCCCCGCGCCCGCGGCGGCTTCGTGGCGATGGACCCGTACAGCGGCAAGGTGCTCAACACTGACTACCTGCCGGGTCGCCAGGATGCGGCCAACCTGTGGGTCAGCAGCTTCTTTGCATTGCACATGGCGTCCTTCGGCGGCGCGGCGGTGCAGTGGTTGTATTTCCTGCTGGGGCTGGCGGGCGCGTGGCTGTTCTACAGCGGCAACCTGCTCTGGATCGAGTCGCGGCGCAAGCGCGCGGACCGGCGAACCGGCGCGGTGCCGGTGCAGCGGCTCGACACGCGGTTGATGGCGTCCGCGACAGTGGGCGTGTGCCTGGGCAGCGTGTGCGGCATTTCGCTCATGATGTTCGCCGCCAAGGGTTTGCATGGGAATGTCGCCGACTTGGACATGTGGATCAAAGGGCTGTACTACGCGGCGTTCTTCGGGGCCATTGTCTGGTCGTTCTTGCGAGGCGGTGCCGCGGCGGCGGTGCATCTGCTATGGCTGGCGGCCGCGTTCACATTGGCAATTCCGTTGACTTCACTGTTGGGCGTGGTGGCGCCGTCAACCGGCTTGTGGGCGCACTCGTCGGCAGCAACGTTGGGCGTGGATGCGACCGCGCTGGCCATGGCGCTCGGGTTCGCATGGAAGGCGCGAGTCACGCAGCGACGGCTGGCGCACGGCGAGGCAGATAGCGCGTGGGCGCTCCGGCGCTCGCGCCCCGAGGCGGACACCACAGCTGAAACGCACGCTTGAGCGCCGGGCCGCCGGCCCGGCGCCTCATACAAGCAAAAAACCGCGCGCTATTGCAGATTTTTAGTCTCTGTGCCCGGCGATCCAATCCTCGTTAAAACATGAATACCAGACAGATCTGATTCAGTCAGAGTATTTGTGCTCAATGTTTATTCGGAAGGGTTTTCTAGCATTGCCCCCTAATGCAAACGTCCTGCGTCGAGCGCGACCAATTGAAATTGGCTGCGCCGCTCCCGGTCCACTCGCTGGGCGTGATGACGACGCGGATTTATCAGCCAATCCAAGCAGGGGGGAACATGCGTTGCAGGTGCGATTCTGTGGAAAGCGGCGTGCATGCGGTTTCAAAGGCAACCGGTCACGCAAAAATAAAGAAATCCATATTCGTTGATCGCGGGAACGCCGGTCCAGGTGCTTTCAGACACCGCCGTGCAACGTGTTTCATCGCGAGCGTGGCGTTGCTGGCGCCGGTTTCGGCGCTGGCGGACATTATCGGTGAAAGCGGTGTCGCCGGCTTGGGTGGCACATCCGGCATGCGCGGCGGCGATGGCGGCGCCGGGCACACCGCTGTCGTTATCACGGACACCACGCCGTTCGAGAACGCGGAACGTCTGATCGGCGGCGCGGGGGGCGGTGGCGGCGGTGGCGGCGGGGGCGGGGGCCAGGTAAGCGGCAGCGGCGGAGCCGGCGGCAATGGCGGCCAGGGCGGACACGGTGTCGAGCTGTCCGCGGACGGCGCGGTGTTGACCAACCGGGATCTGATGCAAGGGGGCGCCGGTGGCGGCGGCGGGGGCGGCGGCGGCAGCGCGTTCAACATGGGGTCGGCCGCCGGGGGGCGAGGTGGCGATGGCGTGGGCGGCGCGGGCGGCGGCGGCGGCGGTGGCGGCGATATTCCCTTGAATGGAGTGCCTATGCTGCCAGGCGACGGCGGCAACGGCGGTCAGCCAGGGCTGGATGGCACCGTGGGCACCGCTTTTTATGGCGCCGGCGGCGGCGGTGCGGGCGGCAGCCTCAATCCGTTTGGCTGCGAAAGCGGCAACGGCGCCGATAGTGGTTGCGGTGGCGCGGCCGGGGCCGGCGGCGGGTTGGCCTACGGCGCGGGTGGCGGGCAGCCTGGCGCCTCCAACAACCTGAATGGCACGAACGGCGCGAACATCGTTTCTTCCCGGACCGGCGCCGGAGGCGGAGGTGGCGGCGCGCCCGGTGGCCTGGGGGGCAGAGGCGGCGGCGCCGAAGGCGGGCCTACGGGGTCAAGCGCTGGCGGCACGTCGTTGGGCGGCTATGGCATACACGTCGTGGGCGCCAACACTGTGATCACGAACGCCGGCCGCATTGTCCCGGGCACGGGGTCGGAGCAATCGGTGGCGATCCTGTACGCCGACACGGCCCACAATTCAGTGCTGAGGTTGCAGGCCGGCAGCGATATCCAGGGCACCGTGGATGCCACCCGATCCACCAACAACACGCTGGTGCTTGACGGCACGGCAGGCGTCGACCCGACGACCGGCGCTTCAATGGCTTTCGACGTTTCGAAGTTGGGCGCTGCGGGGGGCGTTGGCGCCAACAAGGACGTGTACCAGGGCTTCTCCGCTTTCGAGAAAGCCTCCGAAGGCACCTGGCAATTGGTCCATGCGCCCACGCAGGCACGCACCGCGTGGCGCATCACGGGCGGCACATTGGCCATCACCAGCGGCGACAGTCTTGGCAGCACGCTCGATGCCGTGACGCTGGACGGCGGAACGCTGCAGCTCCAGGACAACGCGGCCCTCCACCATGATGTGGTCGTTGACAGCACGGGCGCGATCAGCGTCGACGACGGACAGCAGTCAGTGCTGCACGGCGTGCTGACCGGAGACGGCAGCGACTTTGCCAAGACGGGCGGGGGCACCCTGGCCATCGCAGCCGACGGCAACTTCCACGGCGTCACGCATATTGACGACGGCACGCTGCAACTCGGCGCGGGCGGCACAAGCGGCGCCATCGGAAGCGGCGCCTTCATCAACCACGGCACGCTGGCGTTCAACCGCGCGGATGACTTCGTGTTCGGCAATGCGATCGCCGGCACAGGGAACGTGGTGAAAGCGGGCCCGGGCCTGACGACGCTGACGGGGCCGCTGACTTACACCGGCTTGACACTGCTGAACCAGGGAGAACTGGCCATTGACGGTACGACGCTGGGCTCGATGTCAAGCGCGGCGGGCGTCATGGCAAAGCTCCCGCCGCAACACACGCTGACCTTGCGCAATGCAGAGTTGAACGGCTGGATGCATGTGCCGGACACATTGAACGTGGATGCCTCCAGCCGCTGGAACATTTTCACCGGGCCGGACAATCCCGCATACAACCCCGTATACGCGACCACCAGTCACGGGACCATAATTAGCTTCGCTGGCGAGATCAACCTTGCCGGCCGCATCAACTTCATGCCGCCCGGCACGGCCAATGGCCTATCCGGCGGCAGCGTGCTGGTCGCCGACAACCTGAACGGCCAGGACGGTATCGTCCAACTGCATGTGCAGTCGACGGAAACCGGATTCACCGATCTCATTCGGCTCAACGGCGGCGCCGTCGGAACGACACATCTGGTTCTGCAAATGGATGAATCCTCCGTTGGGGACGCGCTTACCGGCGACGGCGTGATGGTTGTCCAGGCAAATGGCCTGACCGACAACGCGTTCGTGCAACGGGAGGAAACGCCAGGGGCAAACCGCAGAGGGGCTTTTCTCTACCGGTTGCAACACGGATCAAATGTTGTCAATGGCGTACAGGCTGCTCCGCATAATTGGTATGTGCGCAGCGAAGCGCGGCCCGAGGTTTCCCTGTATTCCCAACTGGGCAATCAGGCCGCGCGCCACGGAGAACTGACCGTCGGCACGCTGAATGACCGGATGGGGGCCACGGAAAGCCTGGCCCGCAAGGTTTACCCCATCGTGTGGGCACGCAGCCTGGCGGACTTGGGGCGTAATCACGGCAGCAGCGCCGGACTGGCCGCGCAAGACGTCGCGACGCGCTCCAGGCTGGCGGGCGTCCAGCTTGGAACCGACGTCTATGTAAACTTTCAAGGCTTGTCGCGGCGCAGTGCGGGGGTCTTTGCGTCAGCCAGCACCATGAAGACCGACGTGGACCATTATCTGGAAGTCAGCAAAGAAACCGTCGACGCGGGGCGCAGCGAGCAGACGGCGTATAGCTTGGGCGGCTACTTCACGCTGCTGGATGGAAAGGGCAGCTATCTGGATCTGGTCACGCAGGTCAGCCGCTACGACGTCAAGGCCAATTCGGCTGCGGGCGCAGGTCAGTTGACGACCACGGGGTGGGGCGGCTTGATCTCCGCGGAGGCCGGGAAATCATTCACCGTCGGCGACGACGCCAGCAACCTCCGGCTTGAGCCCCAGGCGCAGGTGATCTATCAGCGGATCAAGTTCTCGGGCAGCCAAGACGACGCAAGCGCGGTGGAGTTTCCCGGCGTGAACAGCTTGACGGGCCGACTGGGCCTGCGCCTGTCCAAGACATGGGATGCCGATTCCGCCAAGGCCAGTACGGCTTGGGCGACGGTCAACCTCCTGACCACCGCAGGCCACTCGTCAAGCCGCTATGCGACGGCCA
The DNA here is from genome assembly GCF_902859585.1 of Achromobacter animicus. GTDB lineage: Bacteria > Pseudomonadota > Gammaproteobacteria > Burkholderiales > Burkholderiaceae_B > Achromobacter > Achromobacter animicus. The sequence goes on from NZ_CADIJM010000001.1 coordinate 358,284, forward strand.
CGCAGGGCGACATCACCTTCAAAAACAAACTTGCGGGTCCGCGAGCGGGTCTGACGCTGGGATACGACAGCCTGCTGGGCGGAAATACCTTCCTGAATGTTCAAGCCGGCACGGAGCAAGGTATCGGTAGCCGCAAGTCCAGCAACTACAACCTCAACGCCGGGATCAAAATCATTTTCTAACGATGGCGGAGCATCGCGCGCGCTAATTACTTGACGACGTAATTCTTCGCCTCGGCCTCGCCCGCCCACTTGCGCAGCGCGCTGATGAACTCCGGGCACACATTGCCATCGACGCTGGTGTCGGTGATGACGCTGTCCTGCATGCGCATCAGCACCTTGCACTCATACACACGCGTGCGGTTGGCGTAGTGGCCGGTGCTGCTGTTCTGGAACACCGGCGTGGCCGCCGTGGTGTTGGTAGCGGGGATCATGCCCACGACCTGCTGGCTGGTGCTGTCCACCACCCATTCGGTGTAGGGGGCGGACTGGTAGTCCGACCATTCCAGCTCCATCGTGTTGCCCACCGGCCGGATTTTGGAGGGCTCGCCCAGCGCCGCAATGGCGTCGTCGATGGAGCGGCCTTCCATGTTCTTGGCCACGTTCACGCTAGGCGAAAACGACAGGCCCGATTTGAACACTTGGCTCAACGACGGCATCGTGGAACTGCCGCCGGTGGGCATCGGCGCGCAGCCGGCCAGGCCCAGCGTGAGGAGCAGGCCGGTCAACAGATGGAAGGAACTGCGGTGTCGGTTGGAATGCGGTGTCGGCTTCATGGTGTGTGGTCCAGGCTTGCGGGGTGGCAGGTCCCTCGGTAGGCGAGGACACGGCGCCGATTGTTTCTGTTCGTGACGGGGCCATTGATCGCTGGCGCCCGCGACGGCAATTCGCGCGGCCGAGACAAGGATGGCCCGCGCTGGAAAGTGCGACATTTTTACCGAAAAAGGGGGCCGGAGTTCGCAATCCGAAGTGTGAAATTTGTTACCTAATATGCCGGTTAAGCAACGCCATAGAGGGACGGACCCCGGGGACGCTGCGCTAAGATCGTCCCCGCCCAATCCACTGGATTTCACGACGATCATGCCCGCTCGCTTTCAATTCCTGATCCGCGCCGCGTTCGCGGCCCTGGCCCTGGTGGCGGGGCTGGCATCGCCCACGGCGCACGCCGCCGAAAAGCTCTACGGCGGCATCGCCACGGACGGCAAGCATTCCCGGATTTTCTGGGTGCTGCCCGAGACCGACGGCAAGGCGGCCGAAGCCGCCGCGCTGGCCGAATGCCGCAAGGCCGGCGGCAAGGAATGCAAGGTCTTGAGCTGGTTCTCCGACAGCTGCATGGTGTACGCGCGCAACTCCGTCCAGGATCTGTTCCCGGGCAACAGCGTGTCGCCCGAGATGGCCGCCAAGAAGGCGATCCGGCGCTGCACCGCCGGCAGTCCCGACGGCAAATGCCGCCTGACCACCATGCCGCTGTGCGTGGGCCCGGGTTACAGCGCCGCCGACATGCAGGCGCCCGTGAAGGCCACGCCCGCCGATCTGGAGCGGCTGTCGGCCAAGCTGAACCAGCGCGAATACTGGGGCGCCATCGCCGAAAACGAAGAAGGCGGCCTTCTCTATGCCGACGGCTATCCCAACGAAAACGATGCGCTGTCCAAGCTGCTGGATTGGGAAGACTGCAAGGGCTGCCGGAAGGTGCTGACGTACACCGACAGCTGCGTCGGTCTCGCGTGGCCCAAGGGAGCCAAGGGGCGCGGCACCAACTTCACCGTCCTCAACCCTGATCCGAAGACGGCCCGCGATGAGTCGCGTGCCGCTTGCAGCGCCAAGACCGGCAGCCCGGCCTGCGTGGCGATGGTGCGTTGCTCGGGCCGCCCGTATATCGACGGCTATGCCGGCGAGGGCGAAAAGCCGAACTGATGTTGGCGCAGCACAATGCCGCATTCAAAACAAACGGGCCTGCGGGCCCGTTTGTTTTGTTGAAGGCGCCGCGCGGCGGGGACCGCCAAAGCGCGCAAGCTATCGGCGCATATATGCAAATAAGCCCGCGTCTTTAAGGCTTCTGGCAATGTCCAAGCAATTACAACCTCTTTGTCTGGTTGTACTTGCGCGGCCTAGAATCAGCCCTGTTCCATAGCAGGCGGCAGGGCATGTCATCGCGACTTTCGATCGAATCGGTACAGCTTCCATTCCTGTCGCAACGGCATCAGGCCGTCCGCGATTTCTACCATCGGATCATCGGTTTGGAAGAGATGCCGGGCGACGGCGACCGCCTGCGATTCGCCTTGGGCGACGCCACGTTGTCGCTGTCGCCGGTGGACGAAGTGAGCCGCGCGGTCAAACCCGACTACCTGGGCATCAAGCCCAGCGCCTACGACGACATCCTGTCGCGCCTGCGCCTGGCGGGTCATCATCCCGTGTGCTCGCTGCCGGATGCGCTGCCGCGTGTCATGTACGTGAAGGATCCGTCCGGCAATCAGCTGGCCATCCTGGACTGAGGCGCGCACGATGAACTTCCAGCAATTGCGATCCGTGCGCGAAGCCGTGCGCCGCGACTTCAACCTGACCGACGTTTCGGAAAGCCTGCACACCTCCCAGCCTGGCGTCAGCCGGCAGATCCGCGAACTGGAAGAAGAGGTGGGCGTCGACATCTTCGTGCGTTCGGGCAAACGTTTGATCGGACTTACGCCGCCCGGCGAATTGATCCTGCCGCTGGTGGAGCAGATCCTGCAGGCGGCTGACAACATCCGGCATGCGGGCGCAGAGTATGCGGACAGCCGGAAAGGCGTGCTGTCGATCGCGGCCACGCACTCGCAGGCGCGCTATGCCTTGCCGCCGGTCATCAAGGAATTTCGCCAGCGCTACCCCGAGGTCGTGCTGCATCTGCACCAGGGCTCGCCCAGGCAGGTCTCGGAGATGCTGCTCGAAGGCGAGGCCGACATCGGCGTGGCGACCGAAGCCGTGGCGGACTACCCAGGCCTGGTGAACCTGCCGTGCTACCGGTGGAGTCACAGCGTCATCGTGCCGCGAGGCCATCCGCTGGCGCGCCAGCACGACGGCGTCACGCTGTCGCAGCTATCGCGCTATCCCATCATCACGTATGGGCGCGGCTACACGGGCCGCGCGCATATCGACGAAGCCTTTGCACGCGCAGGCATCACGCCCGACATCGTCATGACCGCGATGGATGCGGATGTGATCAAGACGTACGTGGAACTGGAATTGGGCGTCGGCATCGTGGCCGCGGTGGCCTGGGACGCCGAGCGCGACAGCCGGCTGTGCGCCATCGATGCGCGGCATCTTTTCGAGATCAACCTGACGCGGCTGGCGATCCGGCGCGGCGCATGGCTGCGCGGCTACGCCTTCCATTTTGTGGAGATGTTCGTGCCCACGCTGACACGGGAAGTGGTGGAGCGAGAGCTGAAGGGCGACGGCTGACGCCGCGGTCATCGGGGCGAAAAAAAAGGAAGGCGCGGTGCCTTCCTTTTTCATATCGCAACTACCGGATCAGCTCTTGATGAATGCCAGCAGGTCGGCGTTGATCACGTCCGCGTGGGTCGTCAGCATGCCGTGCGGGAAGCCCGGATAAACCTTCAGCGTGCCGTTCTTGAGCAGCTTGACCGACAGGCGCGAGGCGTCGTCGATCGGCACGATCTGGTCGTCGTCGCCATGCATCACCAGCGTCGGCACGCTGATGGCCTTCAGGTCTTCGGTCTGGTCGGTCTCGGAGAAGGCCTTGATGCCTTCGTAGTGCGCCTTGGCGCCGCCGATCATGCCCTGGCGCCACCAGTTGTTGATCACGCCCTGCGAGACCTTGGCGCCGTCGCGGTTGAAGCCGTAGAACGGGCCCGCGGCCACGTCCAGGAAGAACTGCGCGCGGTTGTCGGCCAGCGCCTTGCGGAAGCCGTCGAAGACTTCGATGGGCGTGCCGCCCGGGTTCGATTCAGTCTTGACCATCAGCGGCGGGACGGCGCTGACCAGCACGGCCTTGGCGACGCGGCCCTGCGGCTCGCCGTGGCGGGCGACGTAGCGGGCGACTTCGCCGCCGCCCGTCGAGTGGCCGATGTGCACGGCGTTGCGCAGGTCCAGATGTTGAACCACGGCGGCGGCATCCGCGGCGTAGTGGTCCATGTCGTGGCCGTCGCTGACCTGGGTCGAGCGTCCGTGGCCACGGCGGTCGTGCGCAATGACGCGATAGCCCTGGGCGAGGAAGAACAGCATCTGGGCGTCCCAGTCATCGCTGGACAGCGGCCAGCCGTGGTGGAACATGATGGGCTGGGCCGTCTTGGGGCCCCAGTCCTTGTAGAAGATTTCAACGCCATCGGGGGTAGTGATCGTGCTCATGTCTGGTTCTCCGGGGGGTAGTTGGACCGCAGGGATAGACTAGGGCCTTATGCGTCACCGGGAAATCCTACGCTGGGCTTGGCGCGTCATACAAAGGTATAGGCGGGGTTTGGCGGCGGATGTGTCCAATCTGCCACCTCCCGCCTTTACGCGGGCTGCGCGCCTTGCAACGCGTCGGCCACGCACTGCGCCATGGCTTCGCCGTCCACCGGCTTGTCCAGGTAGGCACAGGCGCCCAACGCCAGCAGCCGCTGCCGCGCCGCCTCGGTGGGGAAGGCCGTCATGAAGATCAGGGGAAAGCGGCGCCCTGACGCGATGAGCTCGGCCTGCAGCTGATCGCCCGTCATCGGCGACATCTGGACATCGGTGATCATGCAGTCCGGGTCGCTGCCTCGCGGGTCGTTCAGGAACTCGGGACCCGAGCCATAGGCGCGCACCTCGTAACCAAGCGAGCGAAGCAGGCTGCAAAGCGCGATCCTGACCCCCTCGTCGTCGTCGACAACCGCGATAGTGGGTGTGTGGTTCATGTAAGAAAATCCTTCGGGCCGGTCGGATCACGATGCGCATCCGATGCCCGGCATGTTCCGTTATGAACCTTTGCGCCTGGCGCGAAAATCATACGGAGGTTTGTCCCATCCCCGGGTCAGGACGCGGAAACGCCCAGCGCCTCGGCATGGCGGACCAGATCGGCGAGCGATCGGACCCCCATCTTGCGCATGACGTGGCCGCGGTGGATCTTGACGGTGATCTCGCTCAGGCCGATCAGGCCCGCCACCTGCTTGTTCATCAAGCCCGACACCACGTGCGCCATGACCTCCCGCTCGCGCGGGGTCAGGGTCTCGTAGCGGGCGCGCAGGCCGTCCATGGCTGCATCGCGGGAGCGGCGCTGGGTGTCACGCTCGATGGCAGCCGAAACCGCATCCAGCATGTCCTGTTCGCGGAATGGCTTGGACAGGAAGTCGACCGCGCCGGCCTTCATGGCGCGCACGGTCATGGGAATGTCGCCGTGGCCGGTGATGAACACGATCGGCAGGTCGATGCCTTGGCGGATGAGCTGGTCCTGGAAGTCCAGGCCGCTGATGCCCGGCAGCCGCACGTCCAGCACGATACAGCCGGGCGCGTCGGGAATCTGGATCTGCAGCAGTTCGGCGGGCGAGGCGCACAGGGTGGTGCGCAGGCCGATCGAGCGGAACAGGCTGTCCAGCGAGGCGCGCACGCTGGCCTCGTCGTCGACGACGATCACCTGGGATTGCGGAGCAGCGGGCGCGGCCCCGGTGGCGGTAAGGTGGTTCATGTGGAAGGGTTCCCCTGCGTGGTGGCGAGCGTCAGCGTGAAGGCCGCACCCGCGCCAGGCTTGTTTTCGACGGTAAGGCTGCCGCCATGGGCCTGCGCCGTGGTGCGGCAGATCGGCAGGCCCATGCCCATGCCTTGCGGTTTGGTGGTGAAGAAGGGATCGAACAGGCGTTCCAGGTCGTCCGGCGCGATGCCCGGACCGGTATCGCCCACGGAAACGGCGACCAGACCGTCGTCGTGGCGCCGGGCGCTGACGGACAACTGGCGGGCCTGCGTCTGGCCGGACATGGCCTGGCTGGCGTTGACCATCAGGTTGACCAGCACCTGCTGAAGCTGGATCCGGTCGCCCATGATGAGCGGCAGGCCCGGCTCGATGTCCACCTGCAGCGCCACGCGCTCGCGCGTGAGTTCGTGTGCGACCAGGCGGGTGGCTTCGTCGATGACGGCGCCGATATCCAGCGGGGCCTGCTGCACCGGCGCCTTGCTGAGGAACGCACGAATGCGTTTGACGATCTCGCTGGCGCGCCGGCCTTCGGAAATGATGCGTTCCATGGCCAGCTCGACCTCATGCAGATCGGGCTGGGGACGGCGCAGCCAGCGCATGCCCGCGTCGCCGCTGGTGACGACCGCCATCAAGGGCTGGTTGACTTCGTGCGCGATCGACGCCGTCAGTTCGCCCAGCGTGGCGACACGCGCCGCGTGCGCGAGTTCGGTCTGCGCCAGCAGCAGCGCGTCCTGCGCCTGCCTGCGCTCGGTGATGTCCACCACGAAGACCAGCACGGAACCGTCCACGTCGTCGGCCGGCGGAAAGGTGATGGTGAACAGCACCGGCACCCGCGAGCCGTCCGCGTGCACGACCTCGGTCTCGCCTTCGTGGAAGGCGTCGCCCTGGGCGAACGCCGTCAGGGACCGCGCAAACATGCGGTCGTCTTCGCACAGGATGTCGTCCACGGAGTAGGGTGCGCTTGGGGCGGCCGGCCGGCCCACCATGGCCAGGAACGCGGGATTCATGTCATCCACGTCGGTCAGCTTGCGCATCTGGCCGATGAACTCGGGATGCTGGGCGAGGTGGGCGGTGAGGGCGGGGCCATCCATCAGACCCAGGGCGGTCAGCTCGGTGCGCACGGCGCGCCAGTCTTCCTGGATGACACCGATGCGGCTGGCGTCGAACATGCGGCGGTAGCGTCTTTCGCTGCTGACCAGCGCGGTGTAGGCGGCCTTGCGGTCGGTCACGTCGCGATGCGTTTCCATGACGCCGGTGACCCGGCCCTGATGATCCCGTTGAAGCACCCAGCGGCTTTCCAGCACCAGCGTGGCGCCGGCCTGGGTCTTCTGTTCCAACGTACCATCCCAGCTGCCGGTAGACAGGAGTTCGGCCTCGATGGCCTCGCGGCGGTCGGGGTAGCGGGTATGCAGCAGGTCATCGGCAACGCGGCCCAGCGCCATGCTGGCGGGCCAGCCATAGGCGTCTTCGGCGGTGCGGTTCCAGAAGTTGATCACGCCTTGGTGGTCGCGCACGAAGATCATGTCGTGCGACAGATTGAGCAGGCGCGCCTGCGCGGCGAGCCTGCGGGTGGCGCTCTGGTTCTGCAGCGCCAGCAGCGCCGCAATGCCGATGGCGGCCAGGCTGACCAGCGCCCGGGCCGTGGGCGAACCCACATGGTTCAGACCGTGGGAATTCAGATAGGCCGCGATGGTGAGCACGATGCCGCCGGTGCCCGCCACGATGATGTCCAGGCGCCGGAATGTGCGCGCCGCCAGCAGCACCACCACGACATAGAGCACGGCCACGGCGCCGTCGAAGTCGGTGAATGTGTCCACCACGGCAATGACCAGCGCCAGCAGCAGGGCGGCCGCGCGAAACAGGAATTGCATGCGATGCGGGCCCGCGGTCTCCGGGGCGCCGGGACGCGACTGCTGCGGCGGCTGGCCAGGTGCGCGGCCGAGTGTCGACGTGAGCAAGATCCACCTCTGGGTAAGGGCGCGCGCGTCGGGCAGGAAACCGGGGGCACGCAATGAGACCCGCACATTATCAGCCATCTTTGGAAGAAGACACGCGTATTTCCTGGGTAAACCTTGGTATGACCGGAGAAAACGATGAGCCGATTTTGCTGGCGGGGCGCCGTGGCTATTCTGGTTTCCATCGGGAATCGAAGCCCGAATCGTGAAGCCAACCCCTGAAGCCAACCCGGAGAAATTCCATGAACGATCTTTCGCTTCAAAGCCGCATCACCGCTCCCCTGCGCACCCCCACCGACCTGGGCGCCGAGGCCAGGGTCGACATCGCCGCCGCCCTGACGGGCCTGCTGGCCGACATGTTCGCGCTGTATCTGAAGACCAAGAACTTTCACTGGCATATGTCGGGTCCGCACTTTCGCGACTATCACCTGATGCTGGATGAGCAGGGCGACGAGATCTACGCCACGACGGACGTCATTGCGGAACGCGCCCGCAAGGTAGGCGGCACGACGCTGCGTTCGATCGGACACATCCAGCGCCTGCAGCGCCTGGCCGACAACGACGCCGACTACGTGACGCCCGAAGACATGCTGGCCGAGCTGGCCGACGACAACCGCCGTCTGACGGGCTTTCTGCGCGCCACGCACGCCGTGTGCGAGGAACACAACGACGTCGCCTCGACCAGCCTGATCGAAAACTGGATCGACGAGGCCGAGCGCCGCACCTGGTTCCTCTACGAATCGACCCGCGCCGCACGCTGATCCAACCCGGCCACATGCAGTCCTGACCTTGGCGCCGCGTGCGGCGCGTCCAGGAGACGTTTCATGTCATACGACTATCCCGCGGTCGTCCTGCCTGCCGGCACGACCGCTCCGTCCTTCGCCTTGCCGGCCACGCCGGACCAGACGGTTGCGCTGGAAGAATTGCGCGGCCGGCCGCTGATCCTGGCGTTCTATCCCGCGGATTGGAGCCCCGTCTGTGGCGACCAGATGGCGCTGTACAACCAGATCCTTCCTGAATTCCACAAGGCCGGCGCGCAGCTGGTCGGCATTTCGGTGGATGGGGTCTGGTGCCACGCCGCGTTCGCCGCGGACCGCAAGCTGCATTTCCCGCTGCTGGCGGATTTCGAGCCCAAGGGCGAGGTCGCCCGGCGCTACGGCGTCTATCGCGAACAGGAGGGCATCGCTGATCGTGCGCTGTTCGTCATTGACGCCGAGGGCGTCATCCGGTGGAGCTATGTGTCGCCGCTGGGCATCAACCCGGGCGCTGACGGCATCCTGGACGCGCTGGACAAGCTTGCCCCCGCTTTGCAAGGAGTTCAATCATGAGCCGCCTTTTCATCCCCGTGAATGCCCAAGATCACGCCGAAGGGCCGGACACCGCGCCCGTGACGCTGGTTGAGTATGGCGATTACGAATGTCCGTATTGCGGCGAGGCCTATCCCGTGCTGAAGGCGGTGCAGCGTGCGCTGGGCGACCGGCTGCGCTTCGTCTTTCGCAACTTTCCCATTTCGGAACTGCACCCGGACGCGGTCGCGGCGGCGGAATTTGCCGAGGCCGCCGCGCAGGCGGGCAAGTTCTGGCAGGCGCACGACATGCTTTATGAGCGCCAGAACGCGTTGAAGGAGAGCGATCTGTTCACCTATGGCGAGGAGATCGGCTTGTCGCCGCAGGTGCTGCATCGCGCCTTTGGCGGCGCGTTCGACTCCAAGATCGAAGTGGACTTCAGCGGTGGCGTGCGCAGCGGCGTGAACGGTACGCCCACACTTTTCATCAATGGCGTGCGGTACGACGGCCCGCGCGATGCGGACAGCCTGATTGACGCGCTGAACCAGGCGGCGCGTACCGCCCCGGTCCATGCGTGAAGGGGTAGGGACCGGCATCGCCCGGTCGCCGCGTTGCCCTGGGACTTAAGTCTGGCGTTTTGCTGCCGTTACATTTCTCAAAGGAACCCCGGCCGGGTGGCAGGCTTGCCTCCGGCTTTCCAGAGGAAGAGACGCCATGACATCCGTTGCCTCCATCGGCCCCGTGACCACGATCGGTCTGGCGCCGCCAGCCACCGGCGTGACCCGTGCGGGCGACAAGGCCGATATCGCGGCCGTGCCTGCATCGACGACGGTCACGCTTAGCCAAGGCACGTCCCCCGCGCTGACCTACACCTCGCAGCCGGCGGCCGCGGGCGTGGTCTGGGAGCGCGAGGCGGCGGACAAGGAGTCCTCCGTCATCGCCGACACGATTTCCGCGCGCACGCTAGCGGGGCGTCTGGAAGGCGTGGCTTCTGCGCTGCTGGACCGGTTCCAGACCGACGGCAGCAATTATTCGCAGTCTGCCAGGTTGTCGCCGGGCGCCGGCCAGATCGACGCCCTGGGCAACGTGCAGGCAGGTACGGCCACGCAGGCCGAGGATGCCTACACGCTGCGCATCACCACGGCCAGCGGCGTGAAAGTCCAGGTCAGCCTGACCAACACCGCAGATGGCATTGGGGTGCAGATCGACGTGGCCGAGGGCGAGCTGTCCGAGACCGAGCGCAAGGCCATCGCCGGTCTATCCAAGGCGTTCCAGGACGCGGTGGATGGCTTGGCGTCGGTGCCGCCGCGCATGGCGTGGTCTAGCCTGGCGAAGTTTGATTCCGCGGTGCTGTCGTCGGTATCGCTGCAGGCCACGACCACGACGGATGGTGTCGTTTCGCAATCCATCGATTTTTCCGCGGACAGCAAGCAGCGGTCGCTGACCATCAAGAACGCCGATGGCGTGGTGAAGGTCGACGTCGACGTAAGCAAGGCCGCGCTCTTTGGCAATGCGCAGCAGCGCGCTGCTGCCGTCAGCGATTATCTGCAGCAGTTCGACGCGGCCCGCAGCCGCGGCAAGGGCAACGAGGCCCAGATGGCGGTGTTCAAGGACGCATTTGCCGAACTGCACCAGAGCTACGAAGCCGGCGCCGCCCCGTCCAGCCAGTCGCCGCGCATCGTGGCGGCCGGCTACACGTACCGAAGCCTGCTGTCGGGCGTGGCGGACTTCTCGGCCTCGATCTCGCAGACCATGGACGCGAGCAATCCGTACAGGACCACCGAAGTCGATCAGTTCACCTATCAGGTCTCGCAGAACAGCAGCACGAGCGGCCGGCCCTTGTTCGACCTTGGCGTCAAGCAGGAACAGCGCGCCAATCTGACCGCCAGCTACCATTTGGCACTGACGCCGCAGCAGACGCTTGACCTGTCCAAAGACAAGGACTCGCAGAACTACAAGTTCATCCAGATCAAGGACGAGGTCACCAGCCAGACCGGCATCCAGTACGAGCTGGGCGCGCTGGCCGAAGCCACTTTCACGCATACCCGCAATCTGTCGACGCGGGTGCAGTCGTACGTGAAGGGCGAGCTGATCGAAGACACCTTGACCCCCGTGATTGAAACCCGCACGCGCGACCTGCTGTCGCTGGTGCGTGCCGCGGAGCTGGAACCTTCGGAGAGCGAGCGCCTGCAGCGCCGCGACCCGGCGGCGGCGGATGCGATGCTGCTGAACAAGCATCTGGCGCTGTCGCGCGCGGTGGCGCGGGAACGGCAGGACTGAGCGGGCTGCGGGGTCGGAAGATCGCCCGCAGCCGAGCCGCTTTTTACTTGAACAGCGCGGCGTTCTCTTCCAGCACCGCATCGGCGCATTGCGCGTCCAGGTTGCCGCCCGGTGCGCCGGCCACGCCGATGGCGCCGATCACGCTGTTGCCGGCCTTGACCGGCACGCCGCCGCCCAGCAGCAGAAAGCCCGGAATGTCGGTCAGGTTGGCCGCGCCGGGGTTCTTTTGCGCGTTTTCCATCATGGTCAGGGTGGGGGTCTTGGCAGACACCGCGGTAAACGCCTTGGCGCGGCTGGCTTCGATGGTGTGCGGGCCGGCGTTGTCGGCGCGCGCAAAGGCCTTGAGCAGGCCGGCGCGATCCACCACCGAGGCGCTGACGTTGTAGCCCTTGGCCTGGCAGGCGGCGACGGTGGCGGTCGCGAGCTTCTGCGCGTCTGCCATCGACAGGTTGTTTTCGCTCAGCACGGCAGCGTTGGCGGCGCCGGCGAAAGCCAGCGTGGAGAGCAGGGCGGCAAGCGACAGTTTCTTCATGGTCTGCATCCTTTTCGGGGGTGTTGCGGTAGGAGCAGACAGTGTGGCCAAAAGGCCGCGGGCGCGGTATACGCCCGACTACGCGCGCGCCTCCGTAGCGTTACGGAGGCGGCGCTTCAATCGAGCAGCGTCGCGTACTGGCGTATCAGCTGCGCCAGCGACTCGGCTTCCAGCTTGGCGAAGACGTTGGCACGATAGGTCTCGACCGTGCGCGGCGACAGATCGAACTCGCGCGCAATCTCCTTGTTGCTCATGCCACGCACGATGCGCTCCAGCACCTCGTGCTCGCGTCCCGACAGCCGTGCCAGGCGGTCCGCCGCCGCCTGCGTGACGGCGAGGCGTTCGCGGCTGGCGATGTGCGTGCGCACGGCCGCCTGGACCGCATCGAGGAACACGTCGTCGTCGACCGGCTTTTGCAGGAACTCCATGGCGCCGCCCTTGAACGCGCGGCGGCACAGGTCTACGTTGGCATGGCCGGTCAGCATGACCACGGGCAGGTCGGACCGTTCGGCCAACTGCGCCAGCACGTCCAGTCCGCTGATGCCGGGCATGCGGATGTCCAGCACCACGCAGCCGATCACCGGCTGCGCCAGCGCGGCAAGAAACGCCATCGGGTCCGCAAAGCCCGCGCTGCGCAGGCCAACGCTGCGCAGCAGCAGCCCAAGACCGTCGCGGACCGCGTCGTCGTCATCCACCAGATAGACCAGCGGGGAATGATCGTTGGGATTCATGCGGCGGCTCCGGCCTGCGGCAGGCTGACGGTAAAACAGGCGCCAGCGGGGCTGAGGTTGCGCGCGGCGATGCGGCCGTCCATGGAACCGGCCAACGTATCGCACAGCGCCAAGCCCAGGCCCATGCCCTGATCGCGGGTCGTGAAGAACGGTGCGAAAAGGCGCGGCATGGCGTCCGCGGCAATGCCCGGGCCGGTGTCGCTGACGCTGAATTGATAGCTGCCGTCGGCTGCGCGGCCTTCCAATGCGATCTGGCGCGTACCCGAGGCGCCGTCCAGCGCATCCGCCGCGTTCTGCACGAGGTTGTGCAGGATCTGTTCGAGGGCCACGCGATCGCCCAGCGGCCGCGCGCCGGGACTGGCGTTGGTCCAGGTCAGGCGGATGCCCTGCCTTGCAAGCTCCGGCTCGCGCAGAAAGCGCAGTGAGGCCACCAGCGCGTCGGGGTCGATAGCTTCGCGCCGCGCGGGCGAACTGGGCTGCACCAGCGCGCGCATGCGGCTGATGATGTCGGCGGCGCGCTTGGCTTGTTCGGCGCTGGCAAGCAGCGCGTGGCGCACGACCGGGCGCTCGTCCTCGTCATCCAGCAGGCGTGCAGCGGCGCGGGTTTGCGCCAGGATTGCGGTCAGCGGCTGGTTGAGCTCGTGCGCGATGCCGGCGGCCATTTCGCCCAGCGTGCTCAGGCGCGCCATGGCCGCCAGACGCACCTGTTCCTGCTGCCGGCGCGCTTCTGCGCGCGAGCGATGCCAGGCGGCGGCGCCGGCCACCAGCAAGCCGCTGGCCACGGCCCAGGCCAGCCAGGCGGTCCACGGCCAGAATCCGGGCGTCAACGTGCGGGTGCTGCGCATCTGAAACGGCTGGCTGGCCGCGCCCAGCGGCTTTTGCAGCGCCAGCGTCCAGCCGGGCAGCGCATCGTTGGGTTGCTTGTCCAGCAGCGGTAGCGGGGTGCGATCCACCGTCAGGGTCAGGTTGCCCAGGCCCGGAGGAAAGTCGGCGGCCGGCACGAGCTGCCGCGCGTCGATCAGCAGGCTCCACCCGGAAGGCGACACCAGCCAGTAGCGCGCGTCGTCCACGGCAATCGTCACGGGGCGGCCCAGTTGCCGGGCGCGCTCCACCGCTTGTTGCAGGCCAGCCGGCGCGGGCAAGCTGCCCGCCCAGACGCCGCCCGGCAGATGGCCAAGCCCCAGTAATTGCGGCATGGCGGGGTGCAGGCTGGGAAAGAGACGTTCGGGAGCGGGAGGATGCGACAACGCGGCCAGCGTGGCCAGGACGGCTTCATGCTGCACCGTCTTCTGGCTCAGCATGCGCTGGGCGATGCTGGTGCTCTGGAAGAAGCGCTCGTACTGGTCCACGTACTCCTGCCGCGCGATCCAGATTGCGCCCAGAAAGAACAGGACCAGCCAGCAGATGAAAGCGCGCGTGCGCGAGAGGGGATTCACGCCGGCAATTATGCCTTGCGGCAAATGCGCACCGGAATCCGTAGGGCTACGGAGGGTCAGGCGGCCAGCTTGTGCGGTCCCGCACCGCCCGCGGGCTGCGAGTTCGCGGACACCGCGATCTGATACAACGCGGCCACCAGATCCGATTGCGTCACCAGCCCCTGCAGATGGCGCGATTCGTCCAGCACCGGCACGCAATGCAGGCTGTCCGACATCGGACGGGCCAGCTCGATCACGGGCAAGCCGGGTGTAGCGAATGGCACTTCGCTGCGCATGCAGTCGGCCACGAGCAGGTCGGGCGCCGATTCGGCATCCGTGGGGACCGGGGTCAGACGGCTCTTTCTCGCCAGCACATCGCCCTGAGCGATCATGCCGGCATAGCGGCCCGCTGAATCCAGCACGGGCAGGGCCTGCACGCGGTGCTTGTCGAAGAGGCGGACCGCGTAGTCCAGCGGATCCTTTTCCATCACGGTCACCACATCGCGCGACATGATGTCGGCGCAACGCACGTCGCCAAAACGGCGGACGCTGGCGCGCAACTCCGCAGCCAGCACGATCTCTTCCAGGTCTTCCTTGCTGATGTCCAGCAGCTCGCCGCGCTGGCTCAGCGCTTCGTCCAGGTCGGTTCGCGAAAAGCCCAGTCGTGCGCTGGGAATCGGATCGCGCGTGTTGTGGCCGGCAGCCGGTTCCGCGTGGCGGCGGGGATAGTTGCGTTTCAGCGCGCCGTTAAAGACCACGGCAATGCACAGCAGGATGACGGAGTTCAGCGCAACGGGCCACAGGGCGAAGGCGTAGCCCAGCTTGGCGACCGCGGGGCCCCCCAGCACGGCGGTCAGCGCGACGGCGCCGCTGGGCGGGTGCAGGCAGCGCAGCGAAAACATGGCGCCAATGGCAAGCGCCACGGCCACGGCCGCGGCGATACCAGGGACAGGAATGAATTGGGCGCAGAAGACGCCAATCAGGGCAGACACCAGGTTTCCGGCCATCAGCGACCAGGGCTGGGCAAGCGGGCTGGCAGGTGCTGCAAACAGCAGCACGGCCGACGCGCCCATCGGGGCGATGAACCACGGGTTGTCGGCGCCCAGCGCGTGACGTCCCACCCACTCTGTGCAGAACAGGCCGAGCAGGGCGCCTACCGCGCCGTAAAGTTTCTCGCGTCCGTTGACGCCCACGGGCGCTGGCGCGAACGACCCCAGCCAGCGCTTGAATGCAACACCCAAGACAATCTCTCCTCGCGACGCATTGATATGTCGCGGGGCGACAATTTATCACGCCGCTTATTTCCGGGCGGCATGAGCTTATGCCGCGCAGACGCAGTCGAGGGTGAAAAACGGTTGGATCAGTCCTTGCCGGTCTCGGCGCCCATGCGTGACAGCAGCCGCGTCAATAGCGGGCGCATCGCGTGCAGTTCTTCGAGGTGAGAGGCGGACAGATCTTCGAGCATGCGCTCGGCCTTGGCAGTCAGCACGACCTCGACGCGGCGTCCGTCTTCGGGGTCGGCTTCGCGGCTGACGAGATCCAGCCGCGCCAGACGGCCTACCAGTTCGGCGGCGGTGTGCGGCCGGATCAGCAGACGGTCGGCGATTTCGCCGACATATAGTCCGCGCCGTCCGGGCGCGGTCTTGCGCGTGCCCTTGATAGCGAGAAGCGCCTGATGCTGCTGCGGCATCAGGTCCAGGCCCGCGGCCGCGCTTTCGCTGAACGCCGCGAATTTTCGCAGCGCATAGCGGAAATCCGCGAGCAGTTCGTAGTCGGCGGGAGACAAGCGAGTGGGTGTCGGGGAGGCGTTCACCCGGCGATTCTAATATATGTCGTGCTACGATATATATGACTTTTCGCAAACTCCGTGCGAATACTTCCAACCCTTCCTTGACCATGCCCCCCATTTCCTCTTCCGCCAAGCCCGGACTGCGGCTTGGCGACTTCACCACCGACCGTCGCGTCGTCCTCTTGATGGGCCTTGCCATACCGGTCGGACTGGCCAGTGTCGCCGCCGCCTGGCTGCTTCTTCGCCTCATCGCACTGTGCACCAATCTCGCCTATCACGGCCTGTTTTCGTTTGCCGACCTCCCCATCACGACGGGGCGGCTCGGACTCGGCTCCGTGTTCATTCCGGTCGTTGGCTGCCTCATCATTGGCCTGATGGCGCGCTACGGTTCCGAGAAGATCCGTGGTCACGGCATCCCCGAAGCCATGGAAGCCATCCTGATCGGCAAGAGCCGCATCCAGCCGAAGGTGGCGGTCCTTAAACCCGTGTCGTCGGCGGTGTCCATCGGCACCGGCGGCCCGTTTGGCGCCGAAGGGCCGATCATCATGACCGGCGGCGCGATCGGCTCACTGCTCGCGCAGACCATTCACCTGGACGACGGCGAACGCAAGACGCTGCTTGTTGCGGGTGCGGCCGCCGGCATGACCGCGATCTTCGGCACGCCGCTCGCCGCCGTGCTGCTGGCGGTCGAGCTGCTGCTCTTCGAATGGAAGCCCCGCAGCTTCCTGCCCGTGGCCGTGGCGGCGCTGGTGGCGGCCGCAACGCGCGCCTTCATCATGGAGCCCGGCCCGATCTTTTCGTATGCCGGCGCGCTGGCCTTCACGCCGTGGCACCTGGTGGCCTGCGCCGCCGTGGGTGTGCTGGCGGGCTTGGGGTCAGGCGTGCTGACCTCGTTGGTGTACGCAGCCGAAGACCTGTTCGAGAAGCTGCCGATCCACTGGATGTGGTGGCCGGCCATCGGCGGGCTGGCGATCGGCATTGGCGGGTTGATCGAGCCCGCCGCGCTTGGTGTGGGCTATGACAACATCCGGCACATGCTCGCGGGCGATCTGGCTTTTCAGGCCGTGCTGGTGCTGCTGGTGGTCAAGGTTGCCATCTGGTCGATCGCGCTGGGCTCCGGCACGTCCGGCGGCGTGCTGGCGCCGCTGCTGATCTTCGGCGGCGCGATCGGTGCGCTGGCGTCGCCCGTGCTGCCGCAGGCCGATCCCGGCTTTTGGGCGCTGGTGGGCATGGGGGCGATGATGGGCGGCACGATGCGCGCGCCGCTGACCGCCACCCTGTTTGCCGTCGAATTGACCGGCAACATGCACGCGCTGCTGCCGGTGCTGGCAGCCTGCGTGTTTGCGTATGGCGTGACGGTGCTGCTGCTCAAGCGGTCGATTCTGACCGAGAAGATCGCGCGTCGCGGCCACCATATCAGCCGCGAATACCGCGTGGATCCGTTCGATCTGCTGCGCGTGGCCGACGTCATGACCACGCCGGTGCAGACGTTGCCCGACACGATGACGGTGGCGCAGGCCGTCGCGCATTTCACGACCGCGCAGCCGGGGCATACGAGTTATCCGGTGCTGGACGGGCAGGGCGTCGTGGTGGGCGAAGTGACGCGCGCCGACACCCTGGCGTGGGCGCTGCAAGGTGCGCCGGACGAACGGACGCTGGCGCAGGCGCTCGATGGGCGCGAGCTGGTGTACGGGCACGCTGATGAATTGGCCAGTCAGATCGCCGACCGGATGGCGTTGTCCGGGGCGGGGCGCGTGCCTATCCTTGATCGCGATAGCGGCCGCCTTTTGGGCATCGTTGGACGCAAGGATCTGTTCCGGTCCCGCGCGCGGCGGTTGCGCGAGGAAAGCCAGCGGGCGGCGTTCTTTCGCCGGGCACAGAAGCCAGTTTGACTAAGTCGCCGCAGCGCCTTTGCCGCCCGACGCGCGTAATTCCCACAGCACGTCCAGTACGTGCTGCGTGGCGGCTTCCACTTGCCCGGCACGATGCGCGATGCCCAGTGGACGCCACAACGCGGGCCGCACCGGCCGCATGATGACGCGGGGATCGGGTTGCGGCGCGGTGGCCTCATGGGGCAGTAGCGTCGCGCCATAACCTGCAGCCACCAAACTCTTGATGGCGTCGTTGTAGTTCAACTGAATGCGCGCGCGAGGATTGAGTCCAGCGGCCGCGAACCATTCTCCGGTCAGGCGCGACAGCCGCGTGCTGGCGTCATTCAGAATCAGCGGCCGTTCAGCCAGCCACGCGGGCGTGAGGCGCGCTGGCGCTTTCCAGGCCGCCGGCAGAAAGGCCATCACCGGGTCGCGGCGCCACGGACGCAGCACCAGACCGTCGATGGGCGGCTGGGGCAACGCGACCAGTCCCACATCCAGCGTGCCTTCGGCCAACCGCAACAAGGTTTCCTGCGACGTCAGCACCGCGACTTGCACGTCGATGCCGGGGTGATCGCGTCCCAATGTTTCCAGCGCCTGCGGCAGCAGGTGGGCGATGGCCCCGGTTGACGCCCCAAGCCGCACGCGGCCCGCCAGCCCTTGCACTTGCCGCTGCACGTCATCCAGCGCCTGGTCTGCCTCCGCGAGCAAGCGGCGCGCACGTTCCAGCAAGGTTTCTCCGATTGACGTCGGCCGGACCTGGCCGCGTTTCCGGGTGAGGAGCGGGGCGCCGACGCGGGATTCGAGGTCCGATACGTGCAGGCTGACCGTGGGCGGCGCCAGATGCAGGGCGCGCGCGGCGTCGGCGAACGAGCCGAGGTCGGCAATGGCGACCAGGGTGCGCAGACGGTCCAGGCTGATTTCGCGCATGAGAGTTTCCGGGGCTGGGTGTCGGCTTCGGTTGCGGATTCAGGGTCAAATCCGATATCGGCTCAGTTCAGAAATCCTGAACCAAACGATCATGATATTCGACTTTTCTTATCTCGCCCGCAGATCGAAGATAAGGTCCATTCCTGAACGAATCAGGCAACGCCGAACCACCCGGACAGCATCATGACCCAACCACTTGTTTTCATCGACGGCGACCAGGGCACGACCGGTCTGCAGATCCACGAACGGCTCAACGGCCGCAGCGATCTGCAACTGCTAACGCTGCCCGAGTCCGACCGCAAGAACCCGCAGCGCCGCGCTGACGCGATCAATTCCAGCGACATCGCAATCCTCTGCCTGCCCGACGATCCCGCGCGCCAGGCGGCCGCGTCCGTCGTCAATCCCAAGGTGCGCATCATCGACGCCAGCTCCGCGCATCGCACGGATGCGGGCTGGGTTTACGGGTTTCCGGAAATGAGCGATGGCCAGGCCGAGCGCATCGCCCACGCGCTGCGGGTCAGCAACCCGGGTTGCTACCCCACCGGCGCCATTGCGCTGCTGCGGCCGTTGGTCCAGGCTGGCCTCGTGCCCGCCGACTATCCGGCGGTCATCAACGCGGTGTCCGGCTACTCGGGCGGCGGCCGGGCCAGCGTGGATGCCTACGAAGGCGCGGATGGCCCGCGCGGTCCCGCGTTTCAGGTCTACGGTCTGGGCTTGGGGCACAAGCACACCCCCGAGATCGAACGGCACGCCGGCCTCACGCAGCGTCCCGTTTTCGTGCCGTCTTATGGCGCTTTCCGCCAGGGCATCGTCCTGACGATTCCGCTGCACCTGCGCCTGCTGCCTGCTGGTGTGGATGCCGAAAAAATTCACGAATGCCTGCAACAGCACTACGCCGGCGCGAAGCACGTGCAGATCGTGCCGCGTGACGAGGCCGCCGCGCACACGAACCTGAATCCCGAGGCGTTGAACGGCACGAACGATCTTCGCTTGGGCGTCTACGGCAATGCGCAGCACGGCCAGGTACTGCTGACGGCCGTGTTCGACAACCTGGGCAAAGGCGCCTCGGGCGCGGCGGTGCAGAATCTGGATCTGATGCTGGCGGCGATGCGTTGACGCCGATGGCCGCGGGGCCGAGCCATCGGCCGCCGCCCCGGGAACACATCTCTACTTGTCGAGCCAGGGCGCTTCTTTCCAAAGCTGCTGGAACTGCGCTTCGCCCGCCTTCAGCTCTTTCGCATACTCAGCGGGCGGCAAGTAACGCAGCGGCGCGAACATTTCCCGGGCCTTGGCCTGGAATTCCGGATCGTCCACCGTACGCTTGACCGCCGTGACCAGCTTCGTGCGCACGTCGTCCGGCAACCCCTTGGGTGCGGCCAGCCCGCGCAGCGAGGCCAGTTCAAAATCGAAGCCCTGTTCCTTGAACGTGGGCACGTCCGGCAGCGCGGCCGAGCGCGTGTTGCCCATCTGGCCCAGGAAGCGCAGCGGCGTGCCGCCTTTCTGATATTGAAGCGCCTCGCCGACGTTGATGGCGCCGATCGTGATCTCGCCGCTTGCCAGCGCGCCGCGCACTTCGCCTGCGCCCTTGTACGGGATGTGGCTGAGCTTCGTGCCCGACGCCCGCTCGAACCGGAGCATGGCCAGGTGGTCGTCCGACCCCGTGCCCGTGGTGCCGACGGTAACCTTGCCGGGGTTCTTCTTCGCGTAGGCGGACAATTCCGCAAGGTTCTTGACCGGGTTGTCGTTCAGGACTGTGAAGGCGCCGGGATCATCGATCAGATTGCCCAGCAGGTCAAAACTCTGCCAGGTGAAGGCGGTCTTGCGTTCGATGGGAATCGTCAACAGGTTGGGCGTGTTGATGAAGCCGATGGTGTAGCCGTCCGGCTGCGCGCGCGCCAGTTCCGCAAAGCCGATTGCACCGCCCGCGCCCGGCCGGTTCAGCACGACGATGCGCGCGTCACCGCCCAGGTGCTTCTGCAGGTAGGGCGCCATCATCCGGGCCACCAGATCGGTGCCGCCACCCGGTCCGTATGACACGATCAGGTTGATCGGTCGGTCCGGATAGCCGGCGGCCTGCACGGCGCCGGAGAACATTGCGGCGCCCGCGAGCAGGGTGGCCAGGGTGCGCAGCGTGCGGCGCTTGTTTTGTTGTTGCATGGTTGTCTCCTCAGGGGTTCTGGCGGTCACCGCGCCGGCCGTTGTATCTGGACCCGCGCGTGTGCCGCGTTGTTATGTCAGCGTGGCGATACGTTTGGCGGCCAGAGGCCATACCTCCGGATTCACAAGTTGCGGCGGCCGCTCGCCGCGCAGCATCGCGGCAAGCTGCGTCGCCGATGAGCGGGCGACGCTGCGGCGCGCCTCGTGCGTGACGCCCGCGGTGTGGAAGGTGGCGACCACGTTGTCCAGGGCCAGCAGCGGGGCCGAGCGTTCGGGCGGCTCCTGTTCCCAGACGTCGAGCCCCGCGCCTCGCAGATGCCCATTACGCAGCGCGTCATGCAATGCGTCCTCGTCGTGGATGCCTCCGCGCGCCGTCGAAACGAACACCGCGCCGGGCTTCATCGCTGCAAAGGCCTTCGCGCCGATCAGTCCTCGCGTGGATGCGTCCAGCGGGCAATGCAGCGACACGATGTCCGATTGCGCCAGCAACTCGTCCAGCCCGACCGGTTCAGCGCCGCGGCTGCGGATGGTGGCGGCTTCCAGCAACGGATCGTGGGCGATGACGCGCAGGCCGAAGCCTTGCGCGATACGGGCGACGCAGGTGCCGATCTTGCCGATGCCCACCAGACCGATGACGCTGCCGTGGATTTCATGGCCCATCAAATCTTCGCGGGAAAAGCCCGTGTCCCGGCGCAGGCGGTTGTGCGATTCGACAATTCGCCGTTGCACGGCCAGCAGCAGCGCATACGTGTGTTCGGCCACGGATTCCGCGTTGCCGCCGGCCTGATTCACGACCGCGATGCCGGCCGCGGTGCAGGCCGCCACGTCGATGGTGTCGTAACCCGCGCCGCCCGACGACACGCACACGAGGTCAGGGCATTGCGCGATCAACTCGGCGTTGACGAACCACTGGCGCGGCAGCTCATCCTTGGCCGCGGACACATGGTAGGCGTGTGCGGTCTTCAGGCCGGCCAGCGTGCGGGCGTCGTCGCCGGTCGCAGGAAGCACCGACAACGTGATCCCGGGCGTGGCGCCGATGATCTCGTCGAACACCGGATTGAGCCAGAGATCCAGCCTGCAAAGGCGTGCCGAGTGGCGGGGCGTAGCGGTCGTCACAGCACGCCTCGCGACTTGAGGGCCGCGTCGACCCAGCTGCGATCCAGCGTGCCGCTATCGATGTCCTTCAGGACTTGCGCCTCGGCTTGGGCGATGGCGCGAACGCGTTCTGCAATGGCCGGGGCCTCGTCAGGCCGGATGGCCAGCAATCCGTCGGCGTCACCCACCAGCAGGTCGCCGGGCATCACGACCATGCCATCTACGGTGACGGGCACGTTGATGGCGCCAGGGCCGTCCTTGTAAGGACCCCGATGCGCGACGCCGCGGGCATAGACGGGAAAATCGCCCTCGCCGATGGTTTCGCTGTCGCGGATGGCGCCGTCAATCACAAAGCCGCCCAAGCCGCGCTTGGCAGCCCAGCCCACCATGATTTCGCCGATGATGGCGTTGCTCATGTCGCCGCCCGCGTCAACCACGATGACGTCGCCGGGCTGCGCGGTATCAATGGCCTTGTGCACCATCAGGTTGTCGCCAGGCCGGGTGCGCACCGTGAAGGCGCGGCCCAGGATCCGGCGCGTCCGGTGAATGGGTCGCAGGGACGACGTGCCCGTGCCGCGGCTCATCGCATCGCTGATGTTTGCCACCGCCAGGTCTTGGTAAGCCGCGAGCGTCTCGCGACTGGGACCGGGCGGGCAGTCGTGCAGGGTGAATCCAAAATCCGGCATGTCGCCTCGTCTCCAGAGTGATTGTTTGAGGCGACTCTACGCCCGCATATTCCGGAGATAAAGCGAATAATTTGACTGCGTAAACAACGCTTTTTGGAAACGGTGGCAAGCGGGGTCAGCGTTCTGCGCGGTCAGATCATGCCGGTGGGCGCGTGGAAATCCAGGCACGCCTCGGCTTGCGCGCGCAGGGTTTCAAGCATCGGCCGGGTATCGTCACGGCGCCATTGGAAGGTGTAGGTGAGGGGGCGCAACGGCGGAAATGCAGGCAAGGGTTGCAAATGGCCCCTTTCGATCAGAATGCCGGCCCACGCTGATGGCAGGAAGCCCACGCCCAGGCCTTGCTGCAACATGGCTGCAATGCCGCCCCAGCCATTGCAACACTGGTTGCGGCCGGGCGATACGCGCTGCTCGGTGAGCCAGTCGTCGAGAATGCGGATGGCGCCCGAGCTTTGCGGGAGCGTGATAAGCGTCAGGCCTGGCAGGTCGGCCGGGGTGACCGCGGCGGGGTTCGTGACGGCGCTTGGCGCAGCGACCCATTCGAATTGCGCGCTGCCGATAACGCGGGACGCGATGGCGGGGCGGGACGAAGGGCCCGCGATCACGGCGAAGTCCAGTTCGCCTTCCTCCAGACCGCGCTCGACCAATTCGCCGACGCCCACGAATGGCTCGACGAGCAGGTTGGGGTGGGCCTGCTGGATGACTTCGATCAGCTTGGCCATCCACGTCAGCGAGGTCAATTCGCCCGCGCCAAACCGGCAGCGGCCCGAGTAGCTGAGGTTGTTGCTGGCCTGCTGCATGAACTGGTCGGCGTTGCGCAGCAGATCCTTGGCGTGCGGCACCAGTTGTTCGCCCAGCGCTGTCAACGTCGCGCTGCGCGCGCTGCGGCTGAAGAGCTCAGCGCCGATCGATGATTCCAGTTCGCCAATGCGCTTGGACAATGACGAAACCGAAATATTCAGGCGATTCGCGGCGATCGCAAAATTCTTGCACGTGGCGGCCCAGTAGAAGGCCTCGAGTTGCTTTAGCGTCATGGGGGGCGGTAGGCTGGACGACATCGAGAGTGAACAAAAGTGTATGAAAGGCGCTCGATAAAGTCACTTTATTCAAACGGCGCGCGCGCCTATAGTCCCCGGCGATATCGAAAAAACAATAGACGGCCACTCGCAGCAGTGGCCGCCGGAGGAGCCAGACATGTCCGATCCCCTGCGCCGCATGCTCAGCCTGCACGACTTCGAACCCGCAGCCAAAGCGCTGCTGCCCGCACCCATCTACGCTTATGTGTCGGGCGCTGTCGAAGACGGCCAATCGGAACGCGCCAATCGCGAGGCGTTTGCGGAATTTGCTTTCCGGCCGAAGGTGCTGGTGGACGTGTCCGCGCGCAGCACACGGTGCACGGTGCTCGGCCGCGACTATGCGGCGCCCGTGGGCGTTGCCCCGATGGGCATCTCCGCGATCTCCAGCTATCGCGGCGACGTCGTCCTGGCGCGCGCGGCAGCCGAGGCCGGCGTGCCCTGCATCATGAGCGGCTCGTCGCTCATCCGCCTGGAGACCGTGATGGAAGCGGCGCCGGACACCTGGTTTCAGGCATACCTTCCCGGCGACGAAGCGCAGATCGCCGCGCTGATCGACCGCGTGGCTGCCGCCGGCGTCAACACGCTGGTGCTGACGGTAGATACGCCCGTCGCCGCCAACCGCGAGAACAATGTGCGGGCCGGCTTCTCCACGCCGCTACGGCCCAGTCTTGGCCTCGCCTGGCAGGGCGTGACGCATCCGCGATGGCTGTTCGGCACGTTTCTGCGAACGCTTGCGCGCCACGGCATGCCGCACTTCGAGAACAACTACGCCACACGCGGCGCGCCCATCATGTCGTCCAGCGTCCTGCGGGACTTCTCCGACCGAGGCCACCTGAACTGGCAGCATGTATCGGCCATCCGCCGTCGCTGGAATGGGCTCATGGTGCTGAAGGGGATTCTCCATCCGGACGACGCGCGCGCCGCCCGCGCGATGGGCATGGACGCGATCATCGTCTCCAACCACGGCGGGCGACAACTGGACGGCAGTGTGTCGCCCCTGCACGCCTTGCCCGCCATCATGGATGCCGTGGGTTCCATGGAAGTGATGCTGGACAGCGGCGTGCGTCGAGGCACGGACGTGCTGAAGGCGATGGCCCTGGGCGCGCGCTGCGTGTTCGTCGGCCGTCCGTTCAACTATGCCGCGACAGTGGCCGGCCAACGCGGCGTGGCGCACGCGATCGCACTTATCAACGAAGAAGTGCGGCGCAATATGGGGCTGTTGGGGGTGGTTGATTTGAAGGAGTTGGGCGTGGAGTTTCTGCAGCGCGCGGGGGCTGATGTGTCGCGCGGGCGCTGATATGTGGCGCGGGCGCTGATGTGTTGCGCAAGCGCTGATGTGTCGCGTGGGCGCTGATATGTCGCCCATGCGTTGATATGTGCGCGAGATCGCCAACAGGTAAATCGCCTGGCGTTGCCTGTTCCGAAATGGGTTTGGCGTACCGCAGCGCGTCCAGCCGATTCGGACACCTGGTCAATAGGATTAGGTGGAAGGTGACGTGGGGGGCATTGGGCGGCAATCCTGCTGCGGATAGTGCATTTGACCTAGAATGCCCGCATCACTTTCATGTGCGGCGCCGCCGCCGATGCCGTTTTGCTGCCTCCTACGAAAACAGTTCCACCGGATCCCCGCCTTGCGCGGATATGCACGACCGTCGCGCTAGGGCTGTCGCTATTCATGACGCTGCCGATAGTGGCCCACGCGCAGGCGAGGCCAGCAACGGTCACTGATTCCTCCCCGAACAGGTTGGCGCCGCTAGGCGGCGACTTTGAATTGGTAGGCGAGCCGGGTTCGACCCTCCACCGGCTCACATTCCGCGGCAAGCCATACCGGCCTCTGAACGCGTACAAGTTCGCGCACGTCAGGGCGCTGGGTCCAACCCAGGGCGGCCAGCCGATCCTCCTGGCGGTCTCGAACGATTTCATAGGCGTGGGCACCATCCTGATCGCAGTGCAGAACGACACGCCGCTCGCGCGAGTGCTGAGTCCCTCTGTCGATTCGCGCGACCCGGACATGGGTCTGGCGCAGCCCGGACGTCAGGACGTGCTGCTGTTCACCGCCGGTTCGCGGGCGCTCGTGACGTCGACGGGAAAGGTGCTGTGGTTTGAACATCTGCAACCCAAGGAGCGCCTGCAGTCGACCCCGCTATTGGTGTCGGTGTCGCCAGACAATCGCCACGGCGCCGTGCTGCTAGACAACGAGATCCGCCTTAGCGTGGCGGACGAAGGTCCGTACGCCAGGGTCGCATTCACCAAGGCAATGCAGCGCGATGCTTTCAAATCGGCGTGGGACCAAAGCGCCGCACGTGCGCGCAAGGCGCTCGACGAAGGCAAGCATATCGACCAGCGGCGGCTCTACGACAACCTGAAGGCGGAATGGATCAACCGGAATTTTCGATGGCAAGAAGGGAAGGGCGGCTGGCAATTTGTTGGGCAGGGGTTGAAGCCAGCGCCGTTGCCGGTTCAACCGCGAAAGGAGCAATGAGATGACGCCGATTTCCGCGGTAAGTGGGTTGCGGTGGCTGGCGCTCGTGTGCACGGCGGCACTTGCCGGCTGCGCAAGCAACGCCGACGTGTATGAAAAACATGTCCGCACCGAAGACGCCACTTCGGCGGACGTCGTGATGACGCTGGATGTGGTGTTCGCACGGGCACCGGACCACGAGCCTCGGACGCTGGAGTACGGGTCGACGGTGAAGCGCGTGGAATATTCCGGCTATCCCAGTATCGAGGTTCCGTTCTATCAGAAGGGCGTCGGTTTCGACTTGGGCGTGGTAGGGGACCCGCGGACGTTGCTGGCCTTGCCGTATCCATCGCCTACGACGCGGACCACGTCCGCGCAATTGAAGATCTTTGGTGAGCGCCTGGATGCTACGCATTACCGGTTCGTGGTTTTGCCTAGGGCAGGGTGGAGCAGTATGAACAGCTTCCAGGTGTCGTTCGCGGTCAACGGGCGGCGCGAGGCGATGACGTTTGTTTATAGCGCGAAGAAAGTTTGCGAGAGCCAGTTTGATGTGACTACGCCGACTTATGGGTTTGGTATGTCGGTTGCGGCCAAGTTTCCAGGGGGAAAGGCGGGATGCTTGAAGGCATGTGACGCACGACCTGGGTTTCCGGGGCAGTGCGCCTTTCTTTCCGGCATTGAGTAAGGCTGGAACAGGCAGACTAGCCTGTTCGCTTTCCATACGCCCGTCGCCTAAAACGGGCCGTGCTTGCAGCAAGCTTATACTCACCTGACTTGCACGTCGCTCGCGATTCTCCTGGCCGTCAGGGTCACGGTCAAGAACTCCTCACGCTTATCGGCCGGAACGCGGTCCATTCTGTCACGCCCAAAGTCGGTGTGTTTCCCCTGCTCGAAACGGGGGTAATACCCCTTCCAAAAATAGCGTGCCTGTGTGCCCCCAGCGAACACCTTTTGAGCCGGCAATCCGGCCACGAAGCGCGTGTCAGCAGCTTCCTGCCGCGCGCGCAATGCGACACGTGCTTCGGCCAATTTCCAATGACATACCCCCCTTCCGTAATAGTCTTCGTCAAGCAGCATGTCGGCATATACGATGCCCACGTATTCCGTGGCCGATATGCGGGCCAGGCGGAATGGTTCGTGGCTGGATATCGTCGGCACGTGACCAGATACGGCGTTCGATGCAGCGCAGCGGGGGGCATCGCTGACGTCGAACTGTGCGGTACCGTCTCCCACGGTAAACGCCGATTTGCCGTCGGCTGCACTCGCGAGGTCCGATGCATTGTCAAGGATCAGCCGTACTTCATACGCGTGCGCAGGAGCGGGGTTCAGCTTGCGCAGCGCTGGCTTGGGCGCCGTGGAGTTAGCGCCAACCTCGGCCTGAGTATCGGCATAGCTCGTCTCGCAATGCGCAGCGGCAAGCAGCGTCAAGGCGGGTAATACGAGGCGCAAGGCCGGCGCCGAGAGAAATCGAAAAGCGTGCGGCAAGGCGACGTTTCCTTTCTAGTTATCGATATTGAAGGCCTATTCAACGACCAGCGAACGAATCATCCGCGATCGCTGCGCCGAAGGCGGGATTATCGCATCGCTGATATGAAGGCGTAGCTGTCTTTAGCTTGTACGGCAATCCTCCTTGCCGAAGTCTGGCGCTCTTGGCGACATTGATGCGTGGATGAGCCTGCATGACTTCCAATCGCCCGCTCGAAATCGGGTACGCTCCGATGCTGGAAAATTCGGGACAACACGATATGTGGCGCAAGTTAGGCAAGATGTCTCTGCTGGTGGGTTGGGCGCTTTGGTTGGCTGCCATGGCGTGGTTCGCGGTGGGCATGCTGCGGTATGTACCATCCGCGGATGCGACGCTGACGCCGATTGTCCTTACGCCAGGGCAGACGGGGCACGCCGAGGTCTACCGTATCCGCGAGGCGCCATGATGGATGGAGGCGCGTTTCGGCGGACCGATGGGCAGACAGCGGCCCGAATTGGGAGAATCTAAGACGCGTGTGGGCGCGCCTAATGCGGCGCCGGGCTTCGCCGACCCTGGAGAGCCGGTGCGGATTCGTGTACGAGATGGTAGGGAACTAGACGTAGTGATGGTCGCGGCTGCGCGCAGCAGCGCCAGCTCGACGCATTTCTATCGCAAGCTCTGGCCTGAAAGTCATATAGATGGCGTGCTGCCCGAGACCGTGCCGTCCTTTCCAAAGCTGGCGAAGGGGACTTCGTCGCTTACCTTCACGGTGCAAGAAATCGGGCCGACGCTTTTGGGCGAGCAGATCGAACTGGAAATCAGCACACCCATCGGCCTCAAGCGTACCGCGCCCGGCTGGGACGACGTCTCCACCTTCATTTTTTGGCCTTTCATCGCTGCGATCCTGGGCGTTTGGGCACTAGTGTGGGCGGGGCTAACCTGGTGGTATCGTTGCCGGCTCCGCCGGTCGCGCCCCTTGCATTGACCCAAAGGTCGTCCATATTCACCATCGTCGAAGACCAACCATTCCACGGGACCGCTGGTGCGTCTTGGGAGCGGCGGCAGTCATTCCCGTATCGTCGTGGGCGGTGACAGCGGGAGTTGATTAGCAGCCGCGGCGGATAGGGTTTGTAGCCTACTCCGTAAGCCTCCGATGCTTTAATAATGTTCCTCACTCCATGCTGCAATTACCGCTGCGTATTGGTACTTATGCTTGGTATATAAATGACCGGTCCTGGCTGGTTGCAGAACTTGGTGGCCCGTCCGCCTTCGACCCAAAGTGGTCTCTCGTCTCTACATTTCGAAGATTCCGATGGCGGTTAGCAAAGAAAGCGTTGGATCACAGCCATTGCAACGCGCCACCATGCGGATCCGTCCAGGCCGACGCATGGCCATTGGTACATAACAGGAACATCCCGGACGGTTGCGGCGTGGCTGCGGGCAAGAACTGCGGAAATACCAATGGACTTTCATTGCTGATCCAGACGCAACGCGAGGCCAACATGCTGCGTGCAAATTCATTGCGCAGTGCCTGGTCCATAACGTAGTTCAGAACAGCGGAGTGATACACAACCACGGTCGCTTCCGCCGGAGCCTTTTCGATTAAGGAAGCAAGATCCCGCAGCAGATCGCCCCGGACGATCTGAGGCGGCTCGCGTCCGCAGATCCGCAGCGCCGACTGAAGGCGTGCGAGTCGATTGCCATCCTCGGGCCACACCAGGTCTTCAAGCCACTTCCTATCTTCGTCGCAATGAACGTCGATTGGGCTCAAATCCAGTCCAGCCCTCCACATGATTTCAGGATAGGTGTGGGGGAGCGGACCCGCGCCGGTGACCTCACAAGGGAATACCGGATAGTCCGAATCGTCTCGACACGGAACCAGGCGTTGGGAACCCCAGTCGTAGCCGTATTTGTCCATCAGCAGGCACAGCCCTGCGGAGGCCCCCACCTCGATGAGCGCTATCTTGCCCGCGATCAAAGCGAGAGCAGGCAGCAATACCGCACAGCGCCCTGGTTCGTTGGTCTGCGTGGAACGCGCCAACATGAGGGCCCGGATGGCGTCGCCATGTTGCGCCAAGCCTGCATCGAATTCCGCCGTCGAGGTAGGCGCACCTACGGTATGCCGGAACGCTGCAAACAGCAGGTTTGGTTGCTGCTTATCTGCAGGCAGACCCTGTAAAAACGCCAGTGCGTCAAACGAATTCGCGACATGCAATGCCCATTTTTCATACAACGGCGAGCGACCCGCCGCCTCGATCTTTGCAAACCTCAAGTAGCGGTCAGCAATCGGATCCATTCCATCCCCCCTTACGCAGATGAGTCCCGGCTGAGTAGCACCGCTCGCGGAAGTCAGCCATGCTACTAAGCACCTAGCTGCTGGAATTGACGTTGCATTATGACCGCTCCTGGCCGATGGAGGTCGTTGCCAATATCACGCCTGAGTTCCTTCATGACGTATCCGGGGTATTGGGGGCGCCTGCAAGCCGCGGAAAGTCATGAGACGCCGCAGAGTCATACGCCGCTGGTCGTGCCACCTCTAAGGCCAATCCGTCGCCATTTAGACTGTCCAAGGCCAGCGATACGGTCCGGCCGTCCTCGAGGCTCATGACCGCCATTCCCGCCCCCGCCAGCAAATCCCCCCAACAACGCTAAAATACCGCCTCGCGGCATACCGCCCGCTTTCCCGGCTTTCTTCAATCCTGCGCCTCGCGCCCTCACAACGATGAAAAAACTGACTGCTGTACTTCTTGTGTCCGCCACCGCTCTGCTCACGGCTTGCGGTCCCAGCGACAACGCGCCTGCCGCTGGCGCCCAAGCGCCGGCCACGCCCAAGAAGGTCGTCGTTGGCCTGGACGACAACTTCCCCCCGATGGGATTCCGCGACGCCAGCAACCAGATCGTCGGCTTTGACATCGACATGGCCAAGGAAGCCAGCAAGCGTCTGGGCATCGAAGTGGAATTCAAGCCGATCGACTGGAGCGCCAAGGAAGCCGAATTGAACGGCAAGCGCGTCGACGTGCTGTGGAACGGTCTGACCATTACCGAAGAGCGCAAGAAGAACATCAGCTTCACCGCGCCGTACATGGCCAACCACCAGATCATCATCGTGGGCAACACGTCGCCGGTGAAGGTCAAGAATGATCTGGCTGGCAAGGTCATCGGCGCGCAGGACGGCAGCAGTGCCACCGACGCCATCGCCAAGGACCCGGTTGCCGCGCAGATCAAGGAAGTGAAGAAGTTCGGCGACAACGTCACCGCGTTGATGGACCTGGCTGCTGGCCGTCTGGACGCCATCGTGGTGGATGAGGTGGTTGGCCGTTACCTGATCAGCAAGCGTGCGGGCGAGTATCGCGTGCTGGAAGAGAACTTCGGTACGGAAGACTACGGCGTTGGCGTGCGTAAGGACGACAACGAGTTGCTGGCCAAGCTGGATAAGACGCTGGATTCGATGAAGCAGGACGGCACCGCCGGCCGCATCGCCACCCAGTGGTTCGGCGCCAACATCATCAAGTAAGCGGGAAGGCGCCTGTGGCCTAGCCGGCCGCGGCGCCTTTGCCGTTGCAGTTCGCAGCCCGCCGCAGTGCCGCAAGGCCAGGCGGGCTTGCCCATGATTCTCTCTTGCCCTCGCGGCGCGAACCCACTGCATGGACTACGTACTCTCCCTTCTGGGGCCCTTGGCGGAAGGCGCGAAAGTGACCTTGACGCTATTTTTCATCACGCTGGCGCTGGCCGTGCCGCTGGGGCTGGTGCTGGCCCTGGCGCGTATCTCTAAGTGGCCGCTGCTGAGCCGGGCGGTCAATGGCTATATCTGGCTGATGCGCGGCACGCCGTTGATGCTCCAGATGCTGTTCATCTACTTCGCGCTGCCGTTCGTGCCGGTGATCGGCATCCGGCTGCCAGATTTTCCGGCGGCGGTGGTGGCGTTTGCGCTGAACTATGCGGCGTATTTTGCCGAGATCTTCCGCGCCGGTATCCAGTCGGTGGATCGGGGGCAGTACGAGGGCAGCAAGGTGCTGGGCATGACGTACCTGCAGACGCTGCGCCGCATCGTGCTGCCGCAGATGGTGCAGCGCGTGCTGCCGCCGATGAGCAACGAGACCATTACGCTGGTCAAGGACACTTCGCTGATTTACGTGCTGGCGCTGAACGACATCCTGCGCACCGCGCGGGGCATCGTGCAGCGCGATTTCACGACCACGCCGTTCCTCGTCGCCGCTGCCTTCTATCTGTTGATGACGCTGCTCCTGACGTGGTTCTTCCAGCACATGGAAAAGCGCTATGCAAAATATGACCAATAATTCCCCGGCCGGGCTTAGTCAGCGTCCGGTCATGATCGAAGCCCGCAATATCGTCAAATCGTTCGGTTCGAACCGCGTGCTCGACAACGTGTCGCTGAACCTGGAGCAGGGCGAGGTCGTGGCGGTGATCGGCCCGTCGGGGTCGGGCAAGAGCACGTTTTTGCGCTGCTTGAATCATCTCGAGACGATCGACGAAGGCAGCATCCAGATCGAAGGCGAAACAATGGCTGCCTCCGTACCGGGCGGCCGCAGCCAGTACGCCAGCGACGGCGACGTGCGGCGCATCTGCCGCAAGATGGGCATGGTGTTTCAGTCGTTCAATCTGTTCCCGCACATGACGGTGCTGCAGAACATCATCGAAGCGCCCATTACCGTGAAGGGTATGTCGCGCGCGGAGATCGTGCCGAAGGCGGAAGAGCTGCTGCGCAAGGTGGGTCTGTCGAACAAGCGCGACAACTATCCGACGCGCCTGTCCGGCGGTCAGAAGCAGCGCGTGGCGATCGCGCGCGCGCTGGCGATGGAGCCGGACATCATGCTGTTTGACGAGCCGACGTCGGCGCTGGACCCGGAGCTGACCGGCGAAGTGCTGCGCACCATGAAGCAGCTGGCTGACGAGCGCATGACGATGTTGGTCGTGACGCACGAAATGGGGTTTGCGCGTGAAGTGGCGCACCGGGTCATTTTCATGGACGATGGCCGCATCGTCGAGGAAGCGCCGTCCGCCGAGTTCTTTGCCGCGCCTCAGCATGCACGCAGCCGTGAGTTCCTGGCGCATATGCTCTGATCCGAGCCGCCGCCGCATACCGTGAAGCCCGCCTTGCCGCGGGCTTTTCTATATGATGCCTACCCATGCAATCCGCGCCGATTCCCTCGCAAGTTGTTTCTGACGCGCCGCCGTTGCTCAGGCTTCGAGGCCTGTACAGCGAGCGCCTGGCGCCAGTTAGCCTGGATCTGGCGGCGGGCGAGTGCGCGGCTGTGGTCGGCGCGTCGGGATCGGGCAAGTCGCTGCTGTTGCGGCAGATTGCGGATCTGGACCCCGGGCATGGTGAAGCGGAACTGGACGGGCGTCGCCGGTCGGCCATGCGGGGTTTCGAGTGGCGGCGTCTGGTGATGTATTGCCAGGCCGAGGCCGGATGGTGGGATGACCATGTGTCCGCGCACTTCGCTGACCGCGCTGGTGCTACCGCCATCATGGGGCGTCTGGGCTTGGTTGAGTCCAAGTTGGACGCGTTGGTCCATGAGCTGTCCACGGGCGAGCGCCAGCGGATGGGTTTGGTGCGCGCGCTGATGCAGAACCCGCGCGTCCTGCTGCTGGATGAGCCGACCGCCGCGCTGGATCAGGAGGCGACAGCGTTAGTCGAGGCGGAACTGTCACGCGTCCTGGCGGCCGGGGCAGGCATTTTGCTCGTCACGCACAGCGCCGAGCAGGCCGAACGGCTGGCGCGCCGGCGTTGGCGGATGGCGCAAGGTCACATGGAGCCGCTATGGACGTGATCAAGCTGCAGGCGCTGGATTTGGTGATCGCGTCGCTGCTGGTGCTGCTGAGTGCCGGCATTTCCTTCGCGCTGCGGTTGAACCTGCAACGGCAGGTGTTGTGGGCGGCGGTACGCACGGTGGTGCAACTGCTGCTGGTCGGTCAGATCCTGCGCATTGTGTTCGCCCATGCCGCGCCGTGGCTGACGGCGCTGGTGGTGGCGGTGATGATGGCGCTGGCTGCGCGCGAGGTAGCGGCGCGGCCCAAGGTGCGTTTGACCGGGCATGGCAATGGCTGGGTCGGCACGTTGGCGGTGGTCAGCACCACGCTCGTCACGGCGCTTTTCATTCTGAATACCGCCCTGCGTCCGGACCCTTGGTTTGATCCGCGCTACACGATTGCGTTGGTTGGCATCGTGCTGGGCAGCGTCTTGAATGCGGCCAGTCTGGCATTGGACGGAATGCTGTCGGGCGTGCGCCGCGAAAGGCTGGGCATCGAAGCGCGCCTGGCGCTGGGCGCGACCGTGCACCAGGCGTTTTCGTCGTTGCTGCGCGAATCGGTGCGGCGCGGCATCGTGCCCAGCATCAACCAGATGTCGGCGGCCGGGATCATCACCTTGCCGGGCATCATGACCGGGCAGATCATTGCGGGCATGGATCCAGTGGACGCGGCCAAGTATCAGATCTTGTTGATGTTTCTGCTGTGCGGCGCGAGCGGCATGGCGGCGATGGGAGCGGCTTATGGTGCGATGCGCCGATTGACGGACGAGCGGGGGAGATTGCGGTTGGACAGGCTGATGCCGGGAGTTGCTGCGAAGCGATAGCAGGGCGTCAGAGGATGGCTTGCAGGCCTTTGTCCGCCAGGATGTTCAGCAGTTTAAGGGCCGGCCCTGTCGGGCGGGTGTCGCCTTGCTCCCACTTTCGGACGGTCGAAGCGCTGGTATGCAGATGCAGGGCGAATACGGGCTGGCTGAACCGTAAATCTTCGCGAAGCCGCTTGATGTCGCCAGGACTAAAACTTCGGACAGGTGCGGGGCAGATGGCGTCAAAGTCTCGCATTGTGACTTTGTCTATCGACCCGGCCCGGTAAAGCGCGGCGAGATCGTCGCGCAAAGATTCAATGAGTTTGGTCACAGTTCACCTCAAGTAACACGCCTGCCTGTAGTGCGCTCAAAAGGGCGGATTCCGTCAAGGCAAGAAAGACCTTGCCGGCGAATTGCAGGGCCTTGTACCCGTAACGGGCATGTTTATGCCGTGTATTTTTTACGCAGGCATTCGCTAAAGCATACGTTTGAAAGAGGCGAAAGAGGCTATCCAGTGGGCCGTAAGTCAGTCGTATTTTGGATAACGGCAGAATGGTGGTGCTAGGTGTCAGACACCCATCCGAGGACGCAGGCATCCAGAGAGCGCCGCAAAAAAAAACCGGCAGCCCCAACGGGACTGCCGGTTTTTCACATGCCCGCCAGCCGGCTAACGCCAGCCAGCAAGGGCAGAAGGCTTAGCCGATCGAGGCCAGCACCTTGTTCAGCGTGGCGCTGGGGCGCATGGCCTGGCTGGCCTTGGCTTCGTTCGGCTGGTAGTAGCCGCCGATGTCCACGGGCTTGCCTTGGGCTGCCTTGAGTTCGTCCAGGATCTTGTTCTCGCCTTCGGAGAACGCAATCGCGGCCGGGGCGAACTGGGCGGCCAGGGCGCGGTCTTCGGTCTGGGCGGCCAGGGCTTGGGCCCAGTACATCGCCAGGTAGAAGTGGCTGCCGCGGTTATCCAGGCCGCCGACCTTGCGCTCGGGTGACTTGTTTTCGTCCAGGAACTTGGCCGTGGCTTGATCCAGCGTCTTGGCCAGGATCTGGGCGGTCGGGTTCTTGTACGTGCGGCCCAGGTGGTCGAGGGACTCGGCCAGCGCCATGAATTCGCCCAGCGAATCCCAGCGCAGGAAGCCTTCTTCCAGGAACTGTTGCACGTGCTTGGGGGCCGAACCGCCCGCGCCCGTTTCAAACAGGCCGCCGCCGGCGACCAGCGGCACGATCGACAGCATCTTGGCGCTGGTGCCCAGTTCCATGATGGGGAACAGGTCGGTCAGGTAGTCGCGCAGCACGTTGCCGGTGACCGAGATGGTGTCCAGGCCTTCGCGGATGCGCTTGACCGAGAACTTGGTGGCTTCGACGGGGTCGAGGATGCGCAGGTCCAGGCCGCTGGTGTCGTGGTCCTTGAGGTACTGCTTGACCTTGGCGATGACCTGGGCGTCGTGGGCGCGCTTTTCGTCCAGCCAGAAGACGGCGGGCGTCTTGGTGGCGCGGGCGCGGGTGACGGCCAGCTTGACCCAGTCCTGGATCGCGGCGTCCTTGGTCTGGCACATGCGCCAGAGGTCGCCGGCTTCGACGGCCTGTTCCAGCAGCACGGCGCCAGCGGCGTCGGTGACACGCACGGTGCCGGCAGCCGGGATGACGAAGGTCTTGTTGTGCGAACCGTATTCTTCAGCAGCCTGGGCCATCAGGCCGACGTTGGGCACGCTGCCCATCGTGACCGGATTGAAGGCGCCGTTGCGCTTGCAGTCGTCGATGACGGCCTGGTAGACGCCGGCGTAGCTGCGGTCGGGGATGACGGCCTTGGTGTCTTGCAGCTTGCCTTCGGCGTTCCACATCTTGCCGGAGTCGCGGATCATGGCAGGCATGGACGCGTCGACGATGACGTCGCTGGGCACGTGCAGGTTGGTGATGCCCTTGTCGGAATTCACCATTGCCAGTTGCGGCAGCGTCTTGTAGGCGGCGTCGATGTCGGCGGTGATCGCGGCCTGCTGGTCAGCGGGCAGCGACTGGATCTTGGCGTACAGGTCGCCAATGCCGTTGTTGGGGTCGAAACCGGCCTGCTTGAGGGCGTCGGCGTGCTTGGCCAGAACGTCCTTGTAGAACACGGAGACCACGTGGCCGAAGATGACGGGGTCGGAGACCTTCATCATGGTGGCCTTCAGGTGGACCGAGAACAGCACGCCGTTGGCGCGCGCGTCGTCGATCTGGGCCTGCAGGAAGGACTTGAGCTTGGCGGTCGACAGCACGGCGGCGTCGATGATCTCGCCGGGCTTGACCGGGGTCTTTTCCTTCAGGACGGTCTTGGTGCCGTCAGCGGCGGTCAGTTCGATCTTGACGTCGCCGGCATCGGCGATAAGGGCCGACTTTTCGGTGCCGTAGAAGTCGCCTTCGCTCATGTGGGCAACGTGCGACTTGGAGTCGGACGTCCAGGCGCCCATCTTGTGCGGGTGCTTGCGGGCGTAGTTCTTGACCGACAGCGGGGCGCGGCGGTCGGAGTTGCCTTCGCGCAGGACCGGGTTGACGGCGCTGCCCTTGACCTTGTCGTAGCGGGCCTTGACGTCGCGCTCGGTGTCGTTGGCGGGGGCGTCCGGGTAGTCCGGTAGCTTGTAGCCCTGGTCTTGCAGTTCCTTGATGGCCGCCTTCAGTTGGGGCATCGAGGCGCTGATGTTGGGCAGCTTGATGATGTTGGCTTCGGGCTTGACCGCGAGGGCGCCCAGCTCAGCCAGGGCGTCGGACAGCTTCTGGCTGTCATCGAGGTAATCCGGGAACAGGGCGATGATGCGGCCTGCCAGCGAAATGTCGCGGGTCTCGACCGTGATGCCTGCGGGTTTGGCGAATGCCTGGACGATGGGCAGCAGCGAACGGGTTGCCAGTGCCGGAGCTTCGTCGGTGAGGGTATAGATAATCTTCGGAGTAAGAGACATGATCCTTGAATCTGTTCGGCTCAGGCGATTAACGCGCAAACCCGAACATGCTATGCGGCGTACGCCGGTAGATGTTGTCGAGAGTGGGTTCGTATGGCGGGACGCGCAGGCAAGCCGCCCCACCAACATGACTGCCGCCCGTCCTATTGTTCGGCTGGACCGGCCGGCCGATAAATGGGCCGTATCCGGGTCCGCCTTGGAAGGTGCGACCGCCACGAACCTTCCATTGTAATACCGTGCTACGCATTGCGCCGGGAAATGGTTCTGTTTCTTGATGGCGACGCAATATGCTTATGGCAGTTTTTGGGGGACGCATGAACGGGCGGGCGGAATTTGGCATCAAAGCTTCCACAATCGTCGTTTGACAAAGCCGGGCGATAGGAGGAAAGTACGCCCCATGAATTTCCGCGCCGTCCGCATTTCGCTGATTATTACCATCATTCCTGGAATGGTGGGTTAGCGCGCGACCGCAACAGTCACAAGCCACCCGCCCCACGAGGCGGGTTTTTTGTGGCCGCCTCTGCCGGGCAAGCAACCCAAAGCAGAGAAACCATGTCCGATTCATCCTCGCACACACCCTCGGCATTCCAGGCTGGCTCCGCTACGCCGATGGAGTACCTGCGGCAGATCCTGACCGCCCAGGTATACGACATTGCCCGTGAAACCGAGCTGGATCTGGCGCGTGGGCTGTCCGCCCGGCTGGGCAACACCGTTCATTTCAAGCGCGAAGACAACCAGCCGGTGTTCTCGTTCAAGGTGCGTGGCGCCTACAACAAGATGCGCAACACGCCGCGCGCCGCGCTGGAGCGCGGAGTCATCACGGCGTCGGCGGGCAACCATGCGCAGGGCGTCGCGATTTCGGCGGCCAAGCTGGGTGTGCGGGCCATCATCGTCGTGCCGCAGACGGCGCCGCAGGTGAAAGTGGACGCGGTGCGCGCCCACGGCGGCCCGACCGTGACGGTGGTGCAGGCCGGCGATTCGTACAACGACGCTTATGCGCATGCGCAGACGCTGGCGCAGGAGCAGGGCCTGACGTTCGTGCCTGCGTTCGACGATCCCTACGTGATCGCGGGGCAGGGCACGGTGGGCATGGAGATTCTGCGCCAGCATCCCGAGCCGCTGCACGCGATTTTCGTGCCGATCGGCGGCGGCAGTCTGGCGGCTGGCGTGTCGACCTATGTGAAGGCGGTGCATCCCGGCGTGAAGGTCATCGGTGTGCAGACCGAGGATTCCTGCGCGATGGCGCAATCGCTGCGCGTGGGCGAGCGGGTCATCCTGGCCGATGTCGGTCTGTTCTCGGACGGGACGGCCGTCAAGCTGGTGGGCGAGGAAACCTTCCGCCTGTGCCGCGAGTATCTGGATGAAGTGATCCTGGTGGACACGGACGCGGTCTGCGCGGCGATCAAGGATGTGTTTCTGGACACGCGTAGCGTGCTGGAACCCGCGGGTGCGTTGGCGGTGGCGGGGTTGAAGAAGTACGTGGAGCGCGAAGGCGCGCGCGGGCAGTCGCTGGTGGCGATCACGTCGGGCGCGAACATGAATTTTGACCGCATGCGCTTTGTGGCGGACCGCGCCGAAGTGGGCGAGGCGCGCGAGGCGGTGTTCGCGGTCACCATCCCCGAAGAGCGCGGCAGCTTCCGCCGGTTCTGCCGGGTGATCGGGCAGCGCAGCGTGACCGAGTTCAATTACCGGATCGCAGACGCGCGTACCGCCCGCATCTTTGTCAGCGTGCAGATCGCGCGGCGCGGTGAGTCCGCCGAAATCCTGGCCGCGCTGCAGGCAGAAGGATTCTCGGCCTCCGACCTGACGAACAACGAAGTCTCGAAGCAGCACATCCGCTACATGGTGGGAGGACGTTCACCGCTGGCTGGTGGCGAGCGCCTTTTCCGCTTTGAGTTTCCGGAGCGGCCGGGCGCGCTGATGAAGTTCCTGTCGGCGATGGCGCCCAACTGGAACATCAGCCTGTTCCATTACCGCAATCAGGGCACTGACTTCAGTTCGGCGCTGGTGGGCATTCAGGCGCCGGTGGCGGATGATGCGGCGCTGGATGGGTTCTTGCGGCAGCTTGGGTATGCGCACGCCGAGGAAACGGATAACGAGGCTTACCGGCAGTTCCTGATTTGAATGTTCGGCTGGGCATGCAGCCGGATGATCAGCCGGGCTTCCAAGCGGGCGTCCAATCCGCTGTGTACTTGGTCGCTACTTCGGCGCTATCTGGGCGTTAACTGGATGTCCCGCCACCTTTGCAGCCCGGCTTGCGCGGTAATTCCACGCCGGGCTTCAAGCGCAGCGTCGAGCGGCCCTGCGTTTGGGTCAGTTCCAATGCGCTCGCGCGCCACGCCGGGACGTCGTCGAACGCGATGGCGGGCGTGGCGCTGGAAGCGGATTTCGCGTCGGGCCGTTCGAATTGCAAGGCTGGCAGGCCCACACATGTGTCGTCGAAATCCAGCCGCGCCAGCTCGCGTCCATCGCTCAGGCGCACCGCGCGGAACGCCAGGGGCGCATCCACGAATTTGGTGATCTCGGGCACGTATTGCAGGTCGCCGTGCGCGTCTTGTACGCGGGCGGCCGGCTGCAGCACGACGACCTTTCTGCCCGGCGGCACTGCCAGATAGGCCACGTCGCCGGCGATATCCAGCAGTTTTCCTGGGCCAAGGTTTTGCGCCTTCAGCGGCGCATGGCGGATCATCACGGTTTCGTTCCAGGCCGAGTCCACGCGCGTCCAGCCGGGCAGGCGGGCGTCCTCGAACCGCGTGCTGTGGATGCTGTCGCGGTCCGGCTTGTCGGAAAGCGGCAGGCGCTGCACACGTAGGGAGCCGTTGACGACCTGCAGATGCGCGAGCACGGTGCTGGCGCTGGAACTGGTAAAGAACGCCAGCACCGCATCGGTTTCCAGCATAGCGACCGGACCGGGGCAGAAGAACGCGCGAGCCTGCCGCGCATTGCTGCCAGGATAGAGCAGCGCGCCGACGTCGGTGCCGCACAAGGGCTTGCCTTGAAAGGTGATGGTGGTGGCGCGCGTGGTCTGGCGCTGACCGGTGTTCCAGTCGCTGCGGCTGCCGGTTGTCACGTCGACGACGAGGCCGTGATTTTCGTAGACCACGGCGGCGCCGGAGGGCGCGGCAAACAGGCTGAGCAGAAACGCGAGGGCGCGGCGGGTGGGCACGGCGGACTCCCTGAATGGCACAAGGGGTGACTATATACCGGTGTGTCTGCGCTGGGTGTCTGACATTGATGCTGAAGGCCGGTGCACGTTCGCCCGGTGTCTGACACCCGTGTGAGATGGTCTGCACCCTGCGGGGCTGCGGCAGGGGTGTCAGACACCTACGATGCTGAGACTGGCGTCAGACACTCAGGAGGCTAAGCGATCAGCCAGCCCATCCACGTGGATCTGCGCCTGGCCCTGCGGACAATGCTCTACTCGCGCCCGCACGCGGTATACGCGGCGCAGCGTATCGGGCGTCACCACATCGCCCGGCAGCCCCTCGGCTTCGATCGCGCCAGCGTGCAGCAGCAGCGCGTGGTCAGCGTGACGCAGCGCGATGTTCAGGTCATGCAGCACCACCAACGTGATCAGGCGGTGCAGCCGCGTCTGGCGGCGCAGCACATCCATGACGTGGAATTGATAGTTCAGATCCAACGCCGACAAGGGCTCATCAAGCAGCAGCAGGCGCGGACGCCGCACCAGCGCCTGCGCCAGCGACGCCAGCTGCTTCTGCCCACCGGACAGTTCGTCCAGGTGGCGGCTGGCCAGCGGCGCGATGCCCAGTTCGGTGATGACCGCCATGGCGTCTTCCATCAGCGCATGGCCAGGCTGTCCGTGACGGCCGGATCGCGCCGCCACGAGCACGGATTCGAAGACGGTCATGTGCACGCCCTTCGGCAGGGCCTGTGGCATGTACATCGCGCATTCGGCGCGGCGGGACGGGCTGGCGTTGGCCAGGTCCTCGCCGTCCAGCCAGATCGCGCCTTGCATTACCGGGTGCAAACCGGCCAGCGTCTTGAGGAGCGTCGATTTCCCGCTGCCGTTCGGCCCCAGCAGCACGGTGACGGCGCCTTCGGCCATGGGACCGGCGCTGGCGTTGCGCAGCACCGGCCGCCCGCCATAGCCGGCGGACAGGGCCTGGATGCGTAGCTGCGTCATCGTCAGGATTGCAGCACCAGCGTGCCGCGCATGTGCTGCGCGTGCGCGGGGAACGAGCAGTAGTAGGTGTACGACTGGCCCGCGCGCAGGCGGCTGACGGGGAAGGTGACGGTGGCCGTTTCGCCGCCGCCCAGCATGGGCGTCTTGGCAAGGATGCGGGCGTCGCCCGGCGCCAGGAAGTCGCTGCTTGCGCCGGCCTTGATGCCGTCGACCATCACGGCATCGATGTCTTCCGTCTTGGTCAGCACCCAGTTGTGGCCCGCTTTTTCCTTGCTGTTCTTGCCCGTGTGGATCAGGCGCACGGTGAAGTCCTGGCAGGTCGCGGGCACGACGATGTGGTCGGGGCCGAATTGCTTGCCGGGACGGCCTTCGACGTCGATGGAGCAAGCGGGCGCGGCATGGGCGGTGCCGGCGATCGTCAGGGCCGCGAGCGTCAGCGTCAGGCGGAATTTCATCGGGGTGTCTCCTTGTTGCGGTTAATGCCGTCAGGCGCGCTTGAGGGCGCGCACGACGATGGTGAGAAAGAAGGGAATGCCGACCAGCGAGGTCACGATGCCGACCGGGATGAGCGCGCCGGGCAGCACGGTCTTGGATGCCACGGACGCCAGCGACAGGATCAGCGCGCCGGCCAGCGCGCTGCCGGGCAGGTAGTAGCGGTGGTCTTCGCCCAAGAGCAGCCGGGCGATGTGCGGGGCGACCAGGCCGACGAAACCGATCGTGCCGACGAACGACACGGCCAGCGCCGCCAGCGCGCTGACGCGCAGCAGGCTGACGAGGCGCAGCCGCTTGACGTCGATGCCGAAGCTGGCCGCGCGTTCCTCGCCCAGCCGCACGGCCGTGAGCTTCCAGGCGTCGCGCATTGAAAACGGAATGGCCAGGACCAGCGCCGCGGCCATGACGCCGACGGTGGTCCAGTTGGCGCGCGCCAGGCTGCCCATGGTCCAGAAGACGATGCCTTGCAGGGCCTCCTCGCTGGCGACGAATTGCAGCAACATCACCAGCGCCTGGAACGAATACACCAGCGCGATGCCAAAGAGCACCACCCCCAGCGTCGAGCCGCCGCGCCAGCGCGCCACGCGTTCCAGCACCAGCACGGACAGCAGGGTGCAGGCGAAGGCCGATACGGAAACCGTCATGCCCGCCGGCAGCGCGGGCAGATGCCAGTCCAGCGTGATGGCAAGCGACGCGCCGAACGCCGCTGCGGCCGAGACGCCCAGGGTGTAGGGGCTGGCGAGCGGGTTGTCCAGCATGGTCTGCATCTCGGCGCCGCCCAGGCCCAGCGCCACGCCGACCAGCAACGCCATCAGCGCATAGGGCAAGCGGAATTGCCAGACGATGACGCGCGTGCCGGTGTCTGACACCTCGGGGTGCAGCAGCGTGTGCAGCAGGTCGGGCAGGGACAGCGAAGCCGGTCCGCTGGCGATGTCGGCCAGCAGGCTGGCCACGATGGCCAGCACCAGTACAACGGTCAGCAGCAGGCGCTTGCGCACCGCGCGGCGGTACGCGGCGATGGGATCGTCAGGCACTGACGCCGCGGGCGATGGGGCGGCGGGGGCGAATCCGGTCATGGCGGACTACTTTGCAGGTGCGGCCGGAGACGTCCAGAAGGCGCCCGCGTTGTCCAGATCCAGGAACTGGCCGTACAGCGCGTCCAGCGTGCCTTGCGGATCCAGCGCGGCGGCGCGTTCGGGATACAGCCATTTCGCCATCGCCTCGATGGCGGCAACGTTATAGGGCGAGTTGTAGAACGCGTGCCAGATGCCGTAGGCGCGATGCTGCTTGACGGCGTCCAGATCGCGGATGCCGTCGCGGTCCAGCAGCGTGGCCAGGCTGTCGGCGGCTACCTTCGGATCGGCGCCGGGACCGGCCAAGAGGCCTGGACGGCCGGGTTCGGAGCGGCTGCCGGTGGCGATGTAGACATCCGGCTTGGCGTCGATGACGAACTCCAG
Organism: Achromobacter animicus; assembly: GCF_902859585.1. GTDB lineage: Bacteria > Pseudomonadota > Gammaproteobacteria > Burkholderiales > Burkholderiaceae_B > Achromobacter > Achromobacter animicus. The sequence continues at coordinate 401,235 of NZ_CADIJM010000001.1, forward strand.
GCTCACGTCGCCGATCGCGCCGGGCAGCACGGGCGCCGCGACATTGACGCCGCCCGCGGCTTCCAGCAGGTCGCCGAAGCTGCCGTTGCCAGTGGTATGGCAGCAGGCCGGCCACACACCCGCCAGCATCTCCACGAAGACGCGCGGCCGCTGCGCGGGCGGCACGGGTCCCACGACCTTGCGCACGCGGGTCAGGTGGTCTTCATAGAAGGCGATGTAGCTTTCCGCCTCGGCTTCGCGATCCAGCGCTTGGCCCAGGATGCGCATGCTAGGCACCGTGTTGCGCACGGGGTGCTGGCGGAAGTCGATGAAGACGATCGGGATGCCGGCTTCCTGCAAAGCCGGGATCATCGGATTGTTGCGGCCAGGGCCATGGCCGCTGACGCTGAAAATCGCCACGTCGGGCCGCAGCGAGACGATCTTTTCGGGGCTGACGCTGGCTTCCGACGTCTTGCCGATCAGGGGTACGTCGGCCGCCTTGGGGAAGCGTTTGACGAGCTGGTTCCAGGAGTAGGGATCCTGTTGCTTCAGCTCTCCCTGCCAGCCGACTACACGCGCCACGGGATCGTGCCGGTCCAGCAGCGCCATCGCAAAGGCGAAGCGGCCTTCGCCCAGCAGAATGCGTTTCGGGTGGTCGGGCACTGTCACGACGCGGCCGGCCAGGTCGGTGACCTCGCGGGCATGGGCGCCGGGCAGGGCGCAGATCAGGGCGGCGGCGGTCACGGCCGCACGGAAAAGGGCAATCGAACGCATGGCGAATCCTTCAGGGGCGTCAGCCGCGGGGTGCAGGTAACGCGAACCATTCTTATCGCCGGGCAGTGTCCGCCAACCCTCCTCAAGAATTCGTTAAGACGCGCAGCGGCTGTGGCAATGGCGCCGCAACGCTGCCGCGCTCTTGGCCGCGCCCCTACAATGTGAGATTGATTGTTATTCGCCGAGCGGTCCCGCCATGCGCGTTCTCGTCATCGAAGACGACCCCGACATTCTTGCCAACATCACCCATCACCTGACGCGGCGCGGCTACATCGTCGACTGCGCCGAAGACGGCCAGCGCGGCTATGCGATGGCGGCCTCCGGCGAGTTCGACCTGATCGTGCTGGATCTGATGCTGCCGCGGCTGGACGGCTACGAGTTGTGCCGCCGGCTGCGCACCGAGGCCGCGTGCAACACCCCCGTCATCATGGTCACGGCACGCGATACGCTGGACAACCGGCTGACCGGCTTTGACGCGGGCGCTGACGATTACCTGGTCAAGCCCTTTGCGTTGGCCGAGCTGGCCGCGCGGGTGAAGGCGCTGCTACATCGCGCCAGCGGGGCGGGCGCGGCCCGCGTGCTGCGTGTGGGCGACCTGACGCTGGACACCGGCACCTTGGCGCTGGCGCGCGCGGGCCAGCCGCTTCGCCTGCCGCCGTCTCCGCTGCAACTGCTGACCCTGCTGATGCGCGCCAGTCCGTCGGTGGTGCATCGCGCCCGGCTGGAAGAGGCGTTGTGGCGCGACTCGCCGCCTGACAGCGACAGCCTGCGCACCCACATCCACCAGATCCGCCATGTGGTCGACAAGCCCTACGACACGCCGCTGCTGCACACGGTGCATGGCATCGGCTACCAGTTGCGGGCCGCGAATGAAGGTTAACCAGGGCAGACGCGCGGCGCGGCGCGGGCTGGCGCGCCATCTCGTATTGACTTATGTCGCGCTGGCGCTGCTGGTGGCGGGCCTGCTGACCTGGTTGTCGGTGTGGAGCGTCGGCAAGCTGGAGGCGCATCTTCAGCGCATCGACATGGGCATGGCGGTGGAGCGGGTGCGGGGCGATTTCCTGGCGGGCATCGACCCGGGGCGGCCCAACCGCTTCTTTCATGGCGATCCGGGAAGCGCGGCGTTTCCCGATTGGCTGCGGCCGCTGGCGCCGGGCTTTCACAAGATCGAGCGCAACGATCGCGTGTGGCACGTGATGGTCGACGACTTCGAGGGCCAGCGCTACATGCTGCTGCGCGACTACACCGAATACGAGCAGAACCAGTCGGCGTCGCACTGGACCGCAGTGACGGGACTGGCGGCCAGCCTGGCGCTGGCGTTCGTCCTGGGCATCCTGGCCACGCGGCGTCTGCTGCGTCCGCTTGCGCGGCTGGCCGCCCAGGTCAATACGCGGGGCGCGCAGCCGCCGCAGACCCGGCTGGCCGAAGACTATCCGCCGGACGAGATCGGCCAGCTTGCGGCGGCCTTCGACTCGACCTACAACCAGCTCGAACAGGCGCTCAGGCGCGAGCAGCTCTTCACGGCCGACGTGGGGCACGAGTTGCGCACGCCGCTGATGGTGATCTCCAGTTCCTGCGAACTGCTGCGCGAGGAGCAGACGCTGGACGTGGCGGGACAGGCGCGCCTTGCCCGCATCGAGGCGGCGGCGGCCGACATGGGCGAGCGGCTGGACACCTACCTGATGCTGGCGCGCGGCGGCGACGCGGCCGGCCTGTTTCCGCGCGAAAGCGCCGCGGACACCGCGCGCGGTCAGTTGGCCGCCTGGTCACCGGTGGCGCAGCGGCGCGGCATGCAGTTGACGCTGAACGCATCGGGTGCCCCGGAAGCGGCCTTGCTGTTTCCCGCGCCGCTGCTGCGCGCGGTGCTATCCAACCTGATCCGCAATTCGCTTCAGTACGCGGGTCCGCAGGCCAGCATCGTCGTCACGGCAGGGCCCGATTACGTTCAGGTGAACGACAACGGTCCCGGCATTCCGGTGGAACGGCAGGCTTCCATCTTCAACCCCTTCGTACGTGGCGATCAGTCGGACGACGGCAATCTGGGGCTGGGCTTGTCGCTGGTGCAGCGCATCTGCGAGCACCAGGGCTGGCGCGTGTCGCTTCAGTCGCGCCCCGGGCAGGGCAGCCAGTTCCGGGTGGACCTGGCCGGCCCCGCGCCGGCCCCTGCGGGTTAGAACGCGACGTCGGCCGTGAACAATGCCGTACGTCCCGCGCCCGGCACCCCGTACAGCTGGAAGCCATCCAGCGAGGCGCCGATGCGGCTGTAATAGAACTTGTTGAACAGGTTGTCCACGTTCACCCCTAGCGTCACGTTCTTGTTCAACCGGTAGCGCGCCGCCACGGAATGCAGCCAGTAGGACGGCGCCTTCTCGTTGTCGCGGACCCAGACCGGATGCGTGCCGTACGGTCCGGATACGGTGGAACTGTTGTTGTTCTTGCCGCCGACGTACTTGTTGTCCGTGTAGCGCCGCTTGCCCACGTACTGCGCGCCATAGCTCAGCGATAGGTCTTCCGTGGCCGCGTAGGTGGCCCACAGGTTGAACGTCAGGTCCGGCACGTTCTTGGCTTCTTCGCCCTGGTTTGCGCCCTTGGTGATGCGGCTCTTCATGGCGCTGACGCCGGCAAAGGCGGACCAGCGCGGCGTGATGTTGCCCGACAGGCCCAGCTCGATGCCGTCCACGCGCTTGGCGGGCAGGGCGCGCACGACATCGGTGGCGTCGTCGCCGTATTCCCATGAGTCCGTCAGTTCCGTGCGGAAGATGGCGCCCGTCAACGACAGGTCACCGCCCGCCACGTCCCACTTCGTGCCCAGTTCCCACGTGCGGGCAACGGCCGGCTTGTAGGTGTCGGAACCGGTGGCGCCGTAGATGTTGTTGTTGGTGGATGCGCCCATCGCCGACGGTTGCGCGGCCTGGCTGTATGACACATAGACGCTGCCGTTCTCCACGGGCTTGTACGTCAGGCCGACGCGGCCGCTGAAGGCGCCGTCGGTGACGCGTTGCGTGGCGGCGCCCGCCGTTTGCGTGACGCGGTAGCGGTCGTAACGCAAGGCGCCTTGCAGCATCCATTGCGGGTTGAAGGTCACGGTGTCCGCAGCGTACAGGCCGGCATTGAAGACTTCGGCCTTGTTTCCCGAATCGCCCTTCAGCGTATCCACGCCGCCCATGTCCACGCCGCCGGTGTTGCGCAGGTCGAGCACGGGATTCACGGACGGGGCGCGGATCGTGCGCGCATGGTCGCCGTAGGTTTCTTTGTAGAACTCCACGCCCGTCACTACGGCATGCTTGATGCCGCCGGTATGGAAGTCGAGGTTCAGGTTGGTCTGGTTGGCCAGGATGGTGTAGCGCTTGGACGTGCCGAAGTCGTTGCCGCGCAACTGGGCATAGGGCGAGGGATCGCGCAGCGGCGTGAAACCGCTGTACGAGGCAATGCCGTCCGCGCTCTGCACCAACGGGCCGGCACCCACATAGCCGTATGAAGTGCGCGACGTGGAATTGAAGCGCGCGGGGGCCAGCACGCCGATGCGGTCGGTCTGCTGCCAGCGGCTGATGTTGGTCACGCGCGCCGCGTGGGTGAAGTCATGCTCGACCTTCATCGTTGCCTGATCGGTGCGCGTCTGCTCCGTGTACAGGCCGGGGTCGCCGTACCAGGCATTGCGCGCTACGTTGGGCATGCGCTTGCCGCCCGTGCCGCGCTGGATCGGCACGCCGCCGTCGGGAATGTTGTCGTCTTCCTGATGCAGGTAGTTCACGGTGACACGGGTGGGCGAACCCAGGCCCATTGCCAGCGAGGCCGCGACGCCAGATCGGTCAAACTCCGTCACGTCGCGCTCGGCCACGCCGTTGTGATGGCGCATGAGGTTGACGCGCAGGGCGGCGCTGTCGGACAGCTCCTGGTTCAGGTCCGCGGTGATGCGCCGGTAATGATCCGTGCCCAGTCCGCCGGACAGCTTGTAGAACGAGCCCAGCCGAGCTTCCTTGCTGGCCAGGTTGACGCTCCCGCCCACGGCCGAGATGCCGGATTCGATGGAGCCCGTGCCCTTGAAGACCTCGGCCTGTTCCAGGTTGAAGATGTCAGTGCGGCTGGACAGGCCCGCGTCGCGGATGCCGTCAACGGTAATGCTTTGCTCCGCCGAAAACCCGCGGATCGTGAACATGTCGCCCCAGCCGAGGTTGCCTTCGCCCGAACTGAACGTGATGCCCGGCACGTTGCGCAGCACATCCTGCAGGCTCTTGGCCTGCTGCTCTTCCAGCACCACGCGCGGCACGACGGTGATGCTTTGCGGTGTGTCGAGCAGCGGCTCGGTGAACTTGCCGGACTGCACGCGATCCGCCTTGAAGGGCGGGGCATCGGCCTGCACGGTGACGGGCGCCAGCAGTACGGCGTTGTCCGCCGGGGGCGTCTGGCCGTGGGCCTGCGTGGAGGCGGCGGCGCCCAGCGCCATGCCCAAGGTTTTCAGGGCGAACGCGCCCTGGGTGTGTGTTTTTTGTTGTTGCGCCATGGCGATCTTGAGTGCCTCAATGAGAATCGTTCCGGATTCTAGGGAGGCGTGTCTCAAGATCCTGTTAAGACGCTGGAACGGCGGCAGCACGGACGATTGTGCAGGTTGGCCAACCGCCGGGTGGGCTGCGAGCGCGTCGATTTGTCTTGGAATAGTAATGTTATTACATTACTATTCTGGCTTTTTTCGTGCGGCGCGCCGCCCGGCGTGCCACCAGCATTTCAAGCATCTCCCGCATTCCTCCATGGCTTCTCTCATTTCCCCTCCCGCCGCCACCCGGCTGCGGTCCATCGACGCGCTGCGCGGCCTGGTCATCGTCATCATGCTGCTCGATCACGTGCGCGAAACCTTTTTCCTGCATCACCAGGTCGGCGACCCGATGGACGTGTCCGCCACGCCGCCGGACCTGTTTTTCTCCCGCCTGCTGGCGCATCTGTGCGCGCCGGTGTTCGTGTTTTTGACGGGCCTGTCGGCCTGGCTGTACGGCGCGAAGGCGGGTGACCGCAGCGCCACTGCGGCGTTTCTGGCGAAGCGGGGCGCATTCTTGATCGCGCTCGAAGTCATTGTCGTGAACTTCGCGTGGACCTTCCAGTTTCCGCCGTCCGTCGTGTACCTGCAGGTGATCTGGGTGATCGGCCTGTCCATGCTGTCGCTGGCGGCCTTGCTGTGGTTGCCGCGCTGGGCGCTGGTCGTCGTGGGCGTGGTGCTGGTCGCCGGCCATAACGCGCTGGATGCCGTGCACTTTGCCGCCGGCCACGTGATGCACGTGCCGTGGGCAGTGCTGCATGATCGCGGCTGGATCGAAGTCAGCGACACGTTGCGCTTGCGCACGTCGTACCCGTTGCTGCCGTGGATCGGCGTGATTGCGCTGGGGTATGCGGCCGGACCGTGGTTCCAGCCGGGTTCGGACGCCGCCGAACGCCAGCGCCGTTTGTGGACGGCCGGGCTGGCGGCGGTGGCGGGCTTTGTGGTCCTGCGTGCGATCAATGGCTACGGGCAGTCGCAGAAGTGGGCGGTACAGGATGACACGCTCCATACCATCATGAGCTTTGTGAACATCACCAAATACCCGCCGTCGCTGATGTTCCTGCTGCTGACACTGGGGCTGGGACTGTGCTTGCTGGTCCTGATCGAACGCGCGCAGTCGGCGGCCTGGGTCCGCGCGTTGTGCGTGTTTGGCGCCGCGCCCATGTTCTTCTATCTGCTGCACCTGTATGTCTTGAAGGCGCTGTACCTGGGCGGCGAAGCGATCTGGGGCCTGAACCAGGGCAAATACTTCGGCGTTGATGGCATGGCGTCGGTGTGGGTGATTTCGATCCTGCTGGCCGTGGCGCTGTTCTGGCCCGTGCGCTGGTTCGGACGCCTGAAGGCCGCGCGCCGCGATATCGCGTGGCTCAAGTACCTGTGAGGCAGGCGATGGCAGCACGCAGGTTTGCCGTGGGCGTCGCGGCATTGATGGCGCCATGGGCGGCCGACGCGCAGCAGAACGCAGTGACGCTGTATGGCGTCGTGGACCTGAGCATCGCGGGCTTTTCCACGCAGGAACGCGGCACGGCCATCAACATGCAGTCGGGCGTGCAGTCCGGCTCGCGCTGGGGGCTGCGCGGCAGCGAAGAGTTGGGCAACGGCCTGCGCGCGAACTTCCAGCTGGAAAGCGGCTTCCTGGCCAACAACGGCAATTCGGCGCAAGGCAGACGCCTGTTCGGCCGCGCGGCGTGGGTGGGCGTGTCGGGCGGTTTCGGCGATCTGCGGCTGGGGCGGCAGACCTCGGTCTCGTCCGCCACGCTGGCGGACTACGATGCGTTCCTGGCGTCGTACCTGATCACCGGCGCGCAGACCGCGCTTCTGCCGTACAACGCCAATCGCGCCGACAACACGGTGTCGTATTGGAGTCCATCCGTGGGCGGCCTGCGTGCGGGTGTGGATGCCAGCATGGATTACGACGGCGGCGGCGGATTCAAGACCGCGTCCACCAACAAGCTGTACAGCGCCGCCGTTGTGTTCGACCAGCCGGGTTATTCGATTGCCGCTACCTACGAAGGCGCGAGCTGGGCGGACGGGACGGTGCAATCGGCCGCCATGGCGAATGCCGGGGCAGACCGCCGGCCGTACGCGTACACGCTGGCAGGCCGCGCGACGGTGGACGCGTTCACGCTCTATGCCGGCTGGTCGGTGATGCGCAATGGCTCGACCATCCCGGCGGTGCCGTCACCCGGGCAGCGGGTGTACTTTCCGGGCAGCACGGTGCACGGCGTAATGGCGGGCGCCGCCTGGCGCACGGGCGCGAGCACCGTGATGGCGTCGTGGCAGGGCAGCCTGCCGGGCGGTGGGGCGCTCAAGCGCGATGGCGCCACGCATTCCCAGCAGATCTATTCGGCAGGCTACGTGTATGACCTGTCCAAGCGCACCAACGTGTACGCCATCTACGGCTATATGCGGGGCGCCTGGGACGATCCGTCGTGGCATCAGTCCCAGTACGCGGTGGGCATGCGCCACCGCTTCTGACGCTGTATCAGTAGGCCTTCCCGGCAATCGAATCCGCATAACCGAGATCCAGCCATTTGCCATCGGCCGGGATGCGATCCAGATTGCCCAGGTCGATCTGGGTCTGGAGCGCGTCCTTCAAGGCCTGCTCGGGCACCGCCACGGAATCGGCGAAGACGCCATCGTCGATCAGGCGCTGCACCGACGCGCGCACGACGGCGGGGTCCAGGTTGGGGAAGAGCTTCAGGCCGCTGGCCACGGCGGCGGCCGGGTCCTTGCGGATCGTCTTGAGCGCGCGGTCGATGCCGGAGACGAGCTTCTGCGAGACCTGAGGGGAAATGTCCTGGCGCGTGGAAATGGCCGAGAACGTGTACGGACCGATCTCGCGCGAAAACGCGGAAACCACCTTGAAGCCCTGGGCCTGCGCTTGGGATGCGCCCGGCTCGTAGAGCACCGCGCAATCGGCCTGGCCGGAACTGAGCGGGCCGATCTCGTTGCCCAGGGGCACTTCCAGCAGATTCACGTCGCGCTTGGGGTCCAGGCCTGCGTTCTTGACCAGCTTGATGAACGCGGACGAACTGGTGGTGGGCATGGCGCCGGTGGCGATGGTGGCGCCTTTCAGGCTCTTGAAGCCATCAAACGCGAAGGCCGGCTTGCAAGTCAGCCACACGCCCAGGCGGTTCAGCGTGCCGCCCACCACCTTGACGGGCGCGCCGCGGCCGAAGGAGATTGCGGTCCATTCGGGGCCGTGCAGGGAGAAGTCAGCACTCTTGGAGATGACGGCGGCCAGCGCGTTGGTAGACGACGACGCAACGTCGATGCGCACGTCCAGGCCTTCGTCCTTGAAGTAGCCGTGTTCCTCGGCGAAATACACCGGCAGGTAGAACACGGACTTGAACGCGGCCGAGACGACGGCCTTGTCATTGGCCATCGCCGACACGGACAGCAGGGAGGCAGCCGCGGCGGCGGCGATGCGCAGGGTGGTACGGATTTTCATGGGTTTGCAGCGGCGCAATGTGCGCTTCACAGTTTAAATTGAGTGGCGTAGGTCTGGTCTTTCCAGCGCAGCAGGCGCTTTTCGGCGATGTCCACGCCGGCATACAGGACGAAGCCCAGCGCCATCAGCGAGAAGATGCCGACCCAGACCGTGTTCAGGTCATAGAGCGACGAGGCGACGAAGATGATGTGGCCCAGGCCGTACTTGGACGAGATGAATTCGCCCACGACCGTGCCCACCAGCGCGAAGCCGATGTTGATGCGGAACGTGGCGATGATGGCGGGCAGCGCCGACGGCACGACGACCTTGGCGAAGATCTGCCGTTTGGTGGCGCCCAGCGACACGAGCATCTTCTGGATGTCCGGGTCCGCGTCCTTGGCGGCCTGAAAGGCGGCCAGCAGCGCGACGATGGACGTCAGGGAGATCGACAGCGCCACCTTGGAAATCAGGCCCGTGCCGAACCACAGGATGACCAGCGGCGCGAACGCGATCTTGGGGACGCTGTTGATCGCGACCAGAAAGGGTTCGACCACCTTGGCGCCATAGGGCGAATACCACAGCGCCAGACCCGGAATGGTGCCCACCACGGTGCCGACGACGAAACCGGCCGCCGACGCCCACAGTGTGTAGTTGGCGTGCTCCCAGAGTTCGCCGGACACGATCAGCTTCCAACCCGCCTGCACCACGCCGGCGGGGGATCCAAAAAGAAAGCCCGACACCGCGCCGGTGCGCACGGCGGCTTCCCACGCGCCAAACAGCACGGCAAGAATGAACAGCTGCGTCGCCAGGACAGGAACGCGAAAGCCCGGACGCGGGCGCGCGGGTGCGGGCGAAGCGACGCCCTGGGCAAGAGATGCGGAGGTCTGGGTCATGCGTGGGTGCCGTCCTTGCGGGCGGTCTGTATGTCGAGTTCCTGGCACAGCAGGTCGAAGTAGCCGGGAAAGCGGCTGTCGTGGCGCGCATGCAGCGGCGAGCGTGTGCCCAGCTCGATCCGGTGCTCGCTTTTCAGGCGGCCGGGGCGGGCGCTCAGCACGAAGATGCGCTCGGACAGCGCGATGGCTTCGTCGATGTCGTGGGTCACCAGCACCACGGTCTTGCCTTGCTTGCTGACGGTGTCGGCCAGCATCGATTCGAGGAACAGGCGGGTCTGGTAATCCAGCGCTGAGAACGGTTCGTCCAGCAGCAGCACGTCCGGATCGGGCAGCAGCGTGCGCGCCAGGGCCACGCGCTGGCGCATGCCGCCGGACAGCGCCTTCGGATAGCTGTCCTGAAAGGGCAGCAGGCCGAAGGTGTCCAGATACTCGCGGGCGCGTTCCACGGATTCGGCCTTGGGCGCGCCCCGGATTTCCAGGCCGACCAGGACGTTGTCCAGCACGGTGCGCCACGGCATCAGCAGGTCGCGCTGCAGCATGTAGCCGACGCGCCCGCGCAGGTTGGGCAGCGGGCGGCCGTCCAGCGCGATGGTGCCGGCGTCGTGTTCCAGAAGACCGGTCAGGATGTTGAACAGCGTGGACTTGCCGCAGCCGGACGGGCCGATGATGCTGACGAACTCGCCGTTGGCGGCGTTCAGGCTGATGTCGTCCAGGACCTGCACCGGGCCGGTGTCGGTGTGGAAGCGCTTGGAGAGATTGCGGATCTCAAGTTTCAGGGGCGGGGTAGGGCTCATGGCGAAACGACTGCACGGCGCCTCAAGCTGCGCCAGGCTCCAGTTCCAGGGCCACCACGTCTTCATGCGGCACTTCCAGCGCCTCGTTGAAGCGCTTGAAAAAGCTGCACAGTGCGATGCGGATGGTCAGCTCCACGATCTGTTCTTCGCTGAAGAACGATTGCAGCTTCGCGTAGAAGGCATCGCTGACCTGCGCCGGCGTCAGCGTGACCAGCACCGCGTAGTCGCGCACCACCAGGTCTTTCTCGTCCAGGCCCGGCACCTGCGGTTCCAGCAGGCGGTCGATGGCTTCCTGCGAGATGCCGTGCGCCGCCAGCTTGGGTGTGTGCAGCGTGACGCAGTAATGGCAGGCATGCGCCTTGGACGCGGTCAGCAGCGCGATCTCCAGGTGCCGCGGCGAAATCAGCCCGTCTTCGCGCGACTGCACCAGGTACGAAAAGAAGTGCTTCAAGGCCGGCGGGCGGGGCGCGAACGCGCTCAGCATGTTCGCGTACGGGCCGTAGTCCTGCAGAAGCTGATTGAAGAGTTGGGCGGTCGCGGGATCCAGCTTGGCGGGATCCAAAGGAGTGAGGCGTGACAAGGCAATTCCAGCGTAGGGAAGAAGAACGCTGGAATCCTAAGAGACATGCGGCCGCGTGAAAAATACCGATATCACATATGTATATGGGTATGCCGGCGTCGCGGGCGGCTCCGCTGCCTTGCCGCGCCAGCATCGCGCCTGTCTACAGCCGCTGTCCTCCCGTCGCGTCGATGCGCTGTCCCGTGACCCAGCGCCCCTCGTTGGATGCCAGGAATGCCACGATGTCCGCGATGTCGTCAGGCTGGCCCACGCGGCCCAGCGCGATGCTCTGTGCGATGACGCGGCTCAGTTCCGGGTCGCGGGCGCGCTGGTTCAGATCAGTGGCGGTGGCGCCGGGCAAGACCGCATTCACGGTAATGCCGCGCGCGCCCAGTTCGCTGGCCAGCAGCAGCGTCAGCGCTTCCAGGCCCGCCTTGGCTGGCGCGTAGACGCTCATTTCGGGATACGCGGCGCGCGTGCCCATCGAAGAGATGTTGATGATGCGGCCGCCATCGCGCAGGAACGGCAGGCAGTGCTGGATCAGGAAGAACGGCGTCTTCAGGTTCACTTGCAGCACACGGTCGAAGTCCAGCGGCGTCACCTCGGGCAGCCGGGCGCGCAGGCCTACGCCCGCGTTGTTGACCAGGATGTCCAGGCCCTCGTCGCCGGTGCGTTCGCGCAAACTGGCGCGTGCTTCCTGCGCCAACCGCTCGGCCGCCTCGGGGTCCGCCAGGTCGGCCTGCAACGTCCAGGCCTGGCCGCCGGCCGCCTGGATCTGGCCGGCGACTTCATCGGCAGCGTCGGCCTGCGCGTTGTAGTGCACGGCGACGAGCGCGCCGCGGCGGCCCAGCGCCAGCGCGATCGCGCGGCCAATGCCCCGGCTGGCGCCGGTGACGAGGGCGGTCTTACCCGCCAGGGAATCTGGTGTGGCGCTCATGCGGCCTCCTTTTCGGGTTGTGTCCAGGCTTGCCGGGCTTCCAATGCCCGCGCCTGCAGCAGCAAGGCATTGCGATCGACCTTGTTGGTGCCCGCCCACGGCAGGTCGTCCAGGAAGCGGATGCGGCGCGGGTGCTGGTAAGCCGGACCGTTATCGAGAGCGTGCTGCTTGAGCGTGTCGGCGTCCAGCGTGCTGCCGGCACGCCGTACGACGAACGCGACCGGGATGTGGCCGCGCTCTTCGTCGGCTAGTGGCACGACGCAGCTCTGGCGAACGTCGGGGTGCGATTCCAGCAGCTTCTCGACTTCAACGGGATAGATGTTCTCGCCCGCGCAGACGAACATGTCGTCCGCGCGGCCTACAAAGTAGTGGAATCCGTCGGGATCGCGGCGCATCACGTCGCCGCTGTAGTACCAGCCGTCTTTCAGCACCTGCGCGCTCTTCTCCGGCAGGTTGTGATAGCCGCCCAGCACGGCGGGATTCTTCATTTCCAGCACGCCTTCGTCCGGGGTGGCGCCGCCCGTCAGCCGGACCTGCGCGGCGTCCAGCGGATAGCCGACCGACAGCGGCGGCGTGGGCAGGCCATCAGGATGCGGTCCGAACACGGCGGGACCGGCCTCGGTCGTGCCATAGCCGTGGGTGATGCGCACGTGCGGCAGCGCGCGCTGGATGCGGTCGAACAGAGCCGTCGTCATCGGCGCAGAGCCCAGCATCACGCGCTCCAGCGCCGACAGGTCGCGGTCCTGCAGCAAGGCGGGATCCTTGACCAGCCGCGCAAACATCGTGGGCACGGCGGTCAGGATGGTGATGCGATAGCGCGCCAGCGCATCGGCGTAGGCGGCCACGTCGAACCCGGGCTGGATCACCAGCAGGCTGTTGCTGGCAAATGCGCGCTTGGACATGAAGAGACCATTCATGTGAAAGAGCGGCTGCGCCAGCAGGTAGCGCGCTTGCGGCGCGTCCGGATTCGCGGGGCCGGACGTGGCGGTCAGCGCCCACAGTTGTCCGGCATGGGTCAGCGGCACGCCCTTGGGTTTGCCGGTGGACCCTGACGTGTACAGCATCTGCGCGATGTCTTCGGGCGCGGGCGTGACGCTCGTGAATGTGGTGGGGACGATCTGCGCCGCAAACCCCTGCGGGCCCGCGTCATCGAAATCCAGCACCGGCACGGTTGCCTCGAAGCCGGCGCGGCGGGGGCCATCCACGAACGCGAGCGCAATGTCCGCGTCGCGCAGCACGTAGTCGATATTCTCCTGCGACTGCTTGATGTTGATGGGCACGGCCACGTGACCGGCCCGCATGATGCCGAAGTACGCCAGCAAGTATTCGGCGCGGTTCAGCGCCGCGATGGCGATGCGCGAGCCCGGCGGCAGGCTGCGCGCGGTCAGCCACGCGGCCACGCCGCCGGCCAGGCGGTCAGCCTCGCCGTGGGTCAACCGCCAAGGTGCGTCAGGCACGCGCAGGTCGATGAGCGCGGGCAGCTCGGCCGGCAGGCGCGGATCGGCAAGATCGCCAAGGTTTCGGGGGGAATGCGTCATAAGAAGGACTTCCAGAAGTTGGCGGCTCAGCGCTTTTGCAGCTTGGGATTGAGCGCGTCGTTCAGGCCGTCGCCGACCAGGTTCAGCGACAGCACGGTAAGCATGATGGCCACGCCGGGCACGGCGCAGATGTACCAGGAGGATCGGATCAGGCTGCGGCCTTCGCCCACCAGCCGGCCCCAGCTTGCGATGTTGGGATCGCCCAGGCCCAGGAAGGACACCACCGACTCGTAGAGGATGGCGCCGGCCACGACCAGCGACGACATCACGATGACCGGCGGCAGCGCATTGGGCAGGACTTCTGCGGCGGCGATGCGCCACGGGTTCATGCCGACGGCGCGGCAGGCCTGCACGAACTCGCGCTCCTTGAAGGACAGGAATTCCGCGCGGGTCAGGCGGGCGATCGGGGGCCAGGACACCACGCCCACGGCGAGCGTGATGTTCTCGATTCGCGGTCCCAGCACCGACACGACCGTCAGCACGAACACCACATTGGGAATGATCTGGAACAGCTCGGTCAGGCGCATCAGCCCCTCGTCGATCCAGCCGCCCGCCCACGCAGCGGCCGCGCCGACGGTGACGCCGATCAGCGTGGCGGTGGCGGCGGCCACCAGGCCGATCAACAGCGTGGCGCGCGCGCCGTGGGCAATCAGTGCGGCGATGTCGCGGCCCATGGAGTCCGTACCCAGCGGATAACGCCAGGACTCGAACGGCCAGATCTCGGGCGCGCCCACGATGCGCAGCGGATTGACGGGGTATAGCCAGTCGGCGCTGGCCGCCACCAGCGCGACCAGCAGCAGGAGCAGCGCGCCCGCCACGGCGCCGCGGTTGCGGGCAAAGCGCACGGCGAATGCGTCCGGCCGACGGGCGGCCGGCGCGCCTGCAGGAATAGTTGCAGCGGAAGGTGCGGACATGTCAGGCGGCCTTGATGCGCGGATCCAGGCGCGTATATGCCAGATCCACGAAGATATTGGCGATGATCACGACGACCGAACTGAGCACCAGGATGCCCAGCACGACGGGATAGTTGCGGCTCATGACGCTGTCGAACAGCACCGCGCCGATGCCGGGCCAGCTGAACACCGACTCGATCACGATGCTGCCGCCCAGCACGGCGCCCAGTTGCAGGCCCAGCAGGGTGACGATGGGAAGGACGGCGTTGCGCAACACGTGGCGCAGCACCACGGCGACGCGCGTCAGACCCTTGGCGTAGGCGGTGCGCACGTAATCCATGCGGCTGACTTCCAGCATCGATGCGCGCATCACACGCGCGTAGGCTGCCGAATAGAACAAGCCGAGTGCCACCGCCGGCAACGCCAGATGATGCAGGATGTCCAGCGCCTGCCGCCACAGCCCGCCGTCCAGCCCGATGGTGACCATGCCGCCCACCGGAAACCAGCCCAGCTTCACCGAGAACATGATGATCAGCATGATTCCCAGCCAGAAGCTCGGCGCGGCAAAGCACAGCACGGCGAAGGCGGACACGGCGCTGTCCCACCATGTGTTGACCTTGACGGCCGACACGATGCCGGCCGCCACGCCCACCAGCACGGCGATGGCAATGCTGGCCAGCATCAGCACCAGCGTGGCGGGCAAGTGCGCCA
The DNA here is from genome assembly GCF_902859585.1 of Achromobacter animicus. Lineage (GTDB taxonomy): Bacteria > Pseudomonadota > Gammaproteobacteria > Burkholderiales > Burkholderiaceae_B > Achromobacter > Achromobacter animicus. The sequence goes on from NZ_CADIJM010000001.1 coordinate 416,274, forward strand.
GGATGACGTCCAGCACCGGCAGGTTATGCCGGTAGGAATAGCCCAGGTCCAGCTGCGCGACCGACCCGATGTACTTGAGCAACTGCACTGCCGGTGGCTGGTCCAGCCCGTAGGTCACGCGCAGGCGCTCGATCAGCGCCGGGTCGGTGACCTGCTGCTCGGCTGTCATGACATCCAGGAAGGTCCCCGGCACGGACTGGATCAGGGCAAAGTTCAGGACCACCACGCCCAGCAGCAGCGGGATGGCCTGAAGCAGCCGGCGCGAGATCAGGCGCAGAGCCATGTCGTCCTCAGGCCTGCAGCCAGACGTCGGCCAGCGTCTCGCCCTGGACGTTGGCGCCGGTCGTGAAGTTGCGCACGTTCTTGCCGGCCAGGGTGAACGACTGGATTTCCACCAGCGGCACGATCGGCACGTCGGTGGACGCCAGGCGGGCGAACTGCGCGGCCAGCTTGCGGCGGGCCTCCGGATCGGTTTCGACGGCCAGCTTGCCGACGATGCCATCCATCTCCGAACTGGAATAGCCCGTGGCGTTGCGGAACGCGGCGCCCTTGACGATGCCGTCGGTCGTGAAGAACTGCGTCACGGTGGGCACCAGCTCCAGCGGTGACGTGAAGTTGGACACCGCGATGTCGTAGTCGTATTCGCCATAGATGCGCTTGAGCGCGGTAGCGCGGTCCACGGAATCGAGCTTCACGGCGATGCCCACGTCTTCCAGCGCCTGCTTCAGGTACTGGCCGAGCTTGGCGTTTTCCTCGAACCAGGCCGCGGCCAGCAGGTTGACGGTGAAGCGCTTGCCGTCCTTGACCGGCAAGCCTGCCGCATCCAGCAGGACGGCCGCCTTCTTCGGATCGAAGGCATAGCGCGGCACGTCCCCGGTGAAGAACAGCGGATTGCTGCTGAAGATGGGCGCAATCGCCGGCTTGCCGCGGCCGTAGTAGATGGTGTCGACGATGAACTGGCGGTCGATGGCGTGCAGAATGGCTTGGCGGACCTCGCGGCGGTTGACGATGTCGCGCCGCTGGTTGAACTCGACGGTGACCGTCCACGCGGTGTTCTGATAGCCGCGCGTGTCCACGACAACCTTGCCGGTCTTGACCAGCCGGTCGATGTCGCGGGCCGGCACCGGGTTGGAATAGGCCAGGCCCAGCTCGCCGGTTTCCAGCGCCGCACCGCGCGAGGCCGGGTCGGCCCACCAGCGGATCACCAGCTTGTCCAGGTTCGGCTGCGTGGCGTTCCAGTACTTGTCGTTGCGCAGGTACTCGACATGGCTGCCGCGCACCCACTTGCCGTACTTCCACGGACCCGTGCCCACCGGCGTGTTGTTCAGCGGGTTGGTGATGAGGTCCTTGCCGTCGTACAGGTGCTTGGGCACCAGCAGCTGGTATTGGCCAGACAGCGTGGACTTCAGGAAGAACTCGGGCACCGGCGCATTGAAGGTCAGCACGACCGTGTGCGGGTCGGGCGCCGTGGCTTCTGTCAGCGACTTGAGCGCGATGCCCGCGGAAATGGGCTTCCAGTGCTGCAGCACGTTGTAGACCACGTCGGCCGACGTGAATGGCGTGCCGTCGTGCCAGGTGACGTTTTCGCGCAGCTTGATCGTGTAGCTGCGGAAATCGGCGGCCGGCGTGACCGACAGGGCCAGTGCGGGCTGGAACTTCAGGTCGGCGTCCAGCTTGAGCAGGCGTTCCAGGATCTTGGTGGATGTCTGGAACGGGCTGGAACCACCGCCACCGGGCACGAACAGGGCTTGCGGCTCCAGCCCGCCCCACGTGGCGACGAGCGTGCCGCCGCGGCGGGCGGGGCCGGCGTCGGACCCGGGGCGGTCCGTGGCAGCGAGCAGCGTGCGCGGCGTGACGCCCAGGCCGGCCGCAGCCAGACCGCCGGCGGCGGAGCGGGTCAGAAAGGCGCGCCGTCCGGCGCGGGTTGCTTGTTTCATGACGGAAGTCCTTGTCTTGAGCGCGCGGCTCAGCCCTGGCTGAGCGTGGCGTAGGTGGCGCGGCCGATGGCCACCAGCGCGCCCTGGTCGTTGTAGAGGTCGACGTCGGCCACACCCACGCTGCGGCCGTTGCGGCGCACGCGTGCCACCGCGGTCAGCGAGGTATTGATGGCAGGGCGCAGATAGTCGACGCGAAAGTTGATGGTGGGCAGGCCGCGTCCAAGCAGCATGCCGACGGCAAAGTCGCCGACCGTGTCGATCACGGCGGCCAGCGGACCGCCATGCCATTGGCCGCTCTGCGCGCCGCGTTCGAACTCCGGACGGAAGGGGGCGACCACGGTCAGTTCACCCTGTTCGTGGTCGACGTTGCGTACCGACAGGTCCAGCCACGCAATGAAGGGCGATCCGTCGAACTTGGCCTGGATATCCACGGCGTTCAGCTGCGCGCTCATGACGCCACCAGCACTTTGCCGACGATCTTGCGATCTTCCAGCGAGGCCAGCGCCTCGGCGCCTTGTTCCAGCGGCCACACGCGGTCCACTTCGACGCGCAGGCGGCCATCGCGCACCAGCGCCAGCAGCTCGTGCAGGTCCTCGCGGTCCCAGCCGTTGGAGCCGCGGATCTGCAGCTCGAAAGTCCAGATGTAGCGCAGGTCTTCCTTGGGATCGAAGCCCGCCGTCGCGCCGCAGGTCAGGAGGCGTCCGCCCAGGCGCAGGCAGCGCAGGGACTTCACCCACGTGTCGCCGCCCGTGAAGTTCACCACCACGTCCACGCCGCCCGGCTTGCCGCCGCGCCGGCGCGAGGGCTTGCCGAAGCGTTCCTGCACGGCCTTCAGGAAGTCTTCCTCGGTGTACAGGATGATGTGATCGGCGCCTAGCGCGCGCAGCGCTTCGCCTTTCTCCGGCGTGCCGGCGCAGGCGATGACTTCGGCGCCCGCCAGCTTGGCGAGCTGCACCGCGCACACGCCCACGCCGCCGCTGGCGCCCAGGATCAGCACCTTTTCGCCGGCCTGGACCTGGCCGATGCGGTTCATCATGCGCAGCGCGGTGCCATAGGCCACCGGCAGCGCCGCGGCCTGCTCGAAGCTGACTTCGTCGGGCAGGCGCAGGAGCTGGTGCGCGGGCACGCGGCACAGCTCGGCCAGTCCGCCGTGGATGGTCTCGCCGACCAGTCCGCCATCCACGCGGTCGATCGGGTCGACCAGCACGCGGTCGCCGGCCTTCCAGTCGTGCACGTTCTCGCCGGTCTTCACGATCTCGCCGGCCACGTCCAGGCCAATGATGACGGGGAAGGGCAGCTTGATGCCGGGCATGCCGCGGCGGGTGAAGACGTCGTGGTAGTTCAGGGACGAAGCCTTGACGCGGATCACCACGTCATCGGGGCCGGCCACGGGATCGGGGAAGTTGGTTTCCAGGCGCAGCTTTTCGTTGCCGCCGTGCTCACGCAAAACAATCGCTTTCATGAATGCCAGATAAAAGGGGATTTAGAGAAAGGAAGTCACCAGCCCGCGACGCCGTCGATGGCCTGGCGGGTGATGTGCAGGCCATGCGAGACGACGCTGCGCCGCCACACGCTGGATACCGGTACAAACGCGTCCACCAGGTCCGCGCGCAGTTGCGCATCGCGGGCGGCATCGGGCGTCTGCGGCGCCTTGAAGCGCAGCCATTGGTCCAGCCGCAGCGCGGGCCGCATCTGCAGACCGCGCGTGCCGAATTCGACGACCGCGCCGGCCAACGGACGATCGCCCAGGGCCTGCTGCACGCCGCGGAACACCAGGCCCTGATAGTCGGGGCGTGCCAGGCCGTGCGGGCGCTGGTCGCGCACGCGTTCAGTACCCCACCAGCGCGCGGCCTGCGTTTGCTCGGCGCTGTCTTCGTCGTTGAAGCACAGGAAGAAGGGCTCGCCGTATTCGCCGATGCCGGTGTGCCAGTCGATGAACGCGACACGCTCGCTGGCCGCCAGGTGCTCGTCCACAATGCGCCGCAGCGTGCGGTTGGACCATTCCGGCCCCTGGCCGCCGTAGACGAGGCCGTCCGGATGCGTGTACTGGCCGCTGGCCGTCACGTTGAACAGGGTATCCGCGCCATGTGTGGCCTTGAACGTGTCCAGCGCCTGCGCGGCGGCCTCGTGCGTGGCCTCGGTCCATTGCGCCGGAATCAGGTGGGGATGCAGCGTCGCGTAATGCGGATTGGCGGGATAGGGCCGCGTGTGGTCGACGAAGTTGCGATTCAGGTCGACGTTGTTTTCGGTGGTGCGGGTGTCGTGGGCGTAGCCGTACGGGTTCAGCGCGTGCACCAGGACGACGTTCACGTCGTCGGGCAGGAGCTTCGCGCCGTCGGCGGCCAGCCATGCGCGCTGCACCGCGGACCCGGCCGCGCCTTCGAGCCCGTGGGTGCCGCTGATCGCAAGGTGCGTGCGCGGGGCATCGCGGCGGCCCAGGATCGCGACGTCCACGCTCAACGCGTCGCCCTGCGGGTCCTTGAGCGTGGGGTGTTCATAGCGGAACAGCGCGGCCCCGCGCGCGGCCGCGTCGTCGACGAAAGCCTGCCGCGCGGACGAATAGTCGTTGGCAAAGCAGTTCCAGTAATCGGGCAGGGGCTGGCTCATGTCACGCCTCCTGCACGAAGACCTGCAACGCGCCGCCGGCGTCGTCCGGCGCCACTACCAGTTCGCCGCGTGCGTTGGCGCGGTACGTCACCTGGTTGGCGTCAAACAGCGCGCGTGTCTTGTCCAGATTCCGAACGCCGATCACGGAGCCCGCGAACCATCCGCCCTGCGACGCGGCGGGTAGGCCGGTGGGCACGCGAACCTGCGGGTAGCGCGGCTCGAACGCGGCGGGCGTTAGGAAGTCGATGCGCAGGCTTCCGCGTCGCACCTGCAGACCGCCGTCGGGCAGGTCACTGGTCGCGATGGCGCCGAAGACGCGCTCGTAGCCTGCGCGCAGCGAACGGGGCTCGGGATGCACGACGATCAAGGACTCGATGCGGCGCGCGCCGTTGGCGTGGTCCTGCCATTCGGGGCGGTAAACCAGATGGCGCGTCAGATGGCCGCAGGTGAAGAAGTCGGGCACGCCAAGCAGGCCAGCCGGAAACTGGGTGTTGTTCCAGGCCGCGTCTTCACTGCCCTCAGGCAGATGCACCGGGCGGCCGCCGCTGATGGGCGGTTCGGCATCGATGCCCAACTTCGCCAGTTCCGCATGCACGGCCGTGCTGTCTGTGGTCTGCAAGGCAGTGGCCACCGGGCCTTCGTACGCATCGTCAAACCCGCCGAAGCGCGATTGCGCCTTGAGTTCTTCGGGGAACGTCAGCAGTTCAAGATAGTTGGCATCCAGAATGATCGTCTGGTTGCGCGTGCCGCGATGGTGCCGGCCCTGCGGGGCCAGGCTGAAACCCAGCTTGACGTAGCGGTCGGTCGCCGCCTGCAGGTCGTTGACCCGGATGATGTAGTGGTCCAGGCCCGTGACTGAAGGAAGGGACATCGGTATTCCTGTATGCGCTTAGAGAAAGACGCAGTCTGGCCGATGCGCCGTCGCGCTAGAACGATTGAATTCTCATGTCGATATCTGATTTCTGATTCGGCGCCCCTGGGCCGCAGCGGGGCTGCAGCGGCATATTCAAATCACTAATACGCATTCCGGGGGGATGCGGGGCGGCAGCGCCGCGTTCTGGTTCTTTCGGCCGCTTGTTGCGGAGACGCCAAGCAATCCCCAAAAGAAAAAGCCGCCTTGCAGGAAGGCGGCTTGAAGCACTGCTTACCGGTTTTTCAGCGCGTCAATGCAGGATCTGGCTCAGGAACAGCTTTGTCCGTTCGCTCTGCGGATGATCAAAGAAATCGTCCGGATTGTTTTCCTCGATGATCTCGCCGCGGTCCATGAAGATCACGCGGTTCGCCACCTTGCGCGCGAAGCCCATTTCGTGGGTCACGCAGATCATCGTCATGCCGCTTTCCTGCGCCAGCGTCACCATCACGTCCAGCACTTCCTTGACCATTTCCGGGTCCAGCGCCGACGTGGGCTCGTCGAACAGCATGACCTTCGGGTTCATGCACAGCGACCGCGCGATCGCCACGCGCTGCTGCTGCCCGCCGGACAACTGGCCGGGAAACTTGGCGGCCTGATCGGGAATGCGGACGCGCTCCAGGTACTTCATGGCCGTGGCCTCAGCCTGGGCGCGCGACTGCTTCAGCACCCACATCGGGCCCAGTGTCAGGTTTTCCAGCACCGTGAGGTGCGGGAACAGATTGAAGTGCTGGAACACCATGCCGACTTCGCGGCGGATGGTCTCGATGTGCTTGAGGTCGCTGGTCAGCTCGGTGCCGTCGACGATGATCTGGCCCTTCTGGTGTTCCTCCAGCCGGTTGATGCAGCGGATCATCGTGGACTTGCCCGAGCCCGACGGGCCGCACACCACAATGCGCTCGCCCTGGGCGACGTTCAGATTGATGTTGCGCAGCACGTGGAACTGGCCGTACCACTTGTTCACGTCCTGCAGACGAATGATGGCATCGGACATGCCTGTTCTCCTTCGGGTTTACCGGGCGTGCCCGGTGGCCAGGCGCTGCTCGAGCGCGCGGCTGTATTTGGACATGGAATAGCAGAAGACGAAGTAGATCAGCGAGATGAAGAGATAGGCCTCCACCCCGAAACCTCGCCATGCCGCGTCGGACAGAGCCGCCTTGGCCGCCAGCGTCAGATCGAAGATGCCGATGATCACGACCAGCGACGTGTCCTTGAACAGGCTGATGAAGATGCCCACCAGCGGCGGGATCACGATCTTGAGCGCCTGCGGCAGGATGATCTTGCGCATCTGCTGCCAGTAGTTCAGGCCCAGCGAATCCGCGCCTTCATACTGACCCTTCGGAATCGCCTGCAGGCCGCCGCGCACCGTTTCCGCGATGTAAGCCGCGGCAAACATGATGATCGCGATCTGCGCGCGCAGCAGCTTGTCGATGGTGAAGCCCTCCGGAAGGAAGAGCGGCAGCATGACCGACGACATGAACAGCAGGCTGATGAGCGGCACGCCACGGATCAGCTCGATGTACACGACGCACAGGGCCTTGATGGCCGGCATCTTAGAGCGGCGTCCCAGCGCCAGCAGCACGCCGATCGGAAACGCGAAGGCAATGCCGAAGGTCGCCAGGATCAGCGTCAGCGGCAGGCCGCCCCAACGGGCGTTCTCGACGTAGGCCAGGCCAAACACGCCGCCCCACATCAGCACGGACACGGCCGCCAGTCCCAGCGTCCAGATGAGCGCCAGCTTGCCGTTCCAGAAACGGCGCATGCCGCTGGCTACGATCACCGCGATCAGGATGCCGGTGGCGATCAGCGGACGCCATTGCTCGTCGAACGGGTAGGTGCCGAACAGGATGAGCCGGTGCTTTTCAACGATGAACGCCCAGCAGGCGCCGCCCGCGGTGCGGCATTCCTGCGCGTTGGTGGCGTCAAAGCTCGCCTTGATGAAGGCCCATTCCACCAGCGCCGGCACGGCCATCAAGAGGCACCATGCCAGCAGCACGGTGATCAGGATGTTGAGCGGCGAGGAGAACAGGCGCGACCGCATCCAGGCCCAGGCGCCGGTTTGCGCGCCGGGCGGAGCGACATTGGCGCTCAGGGTTTGCGTAGTGCTGCTCATCTCAACGCTCCACCAGCGCGATGCGCTTGTTGTACCAGTTCATGAATATCGAGATCGACAGGCTGACCGTGAGATAGGCGGCCATGATGATGAGGATGCCCTCGATGGCCTGGCCCGTCTGGTTCAGCGTGGTGTTCACCACCGACACGATGTCCGGATAACCGATGGCCACCGCCAGCGAGCTGTTCTTCAGCAGGTTCAGGTATTGGCTGGTCATCGGCGGGATGATGACGCGCAACGCCTGCGGCAGGATCACCAGGCGCAGCACCAGCCGGCGCGGCAGACCGAGCGAACCGGCCGCTTCCCACTGGCCGTTGTTGACAGCCTGGATGCCCGAGCGCACGACTTCGGCGATGAAGGCGGAGGTGTAGACAGTCAAGCCCAGGAAGAGGGCGACGAACTCCGGCGAGAGCGTCAGGCCGCCCACGAAGTTGAAGCCCTTGAGCGCGGGCATGTCCAGCGTCAGCGATGCGCCGCTGGCGAGCCAACCGACGACCGGAAAGGCGACCAGCAGGCCGATGGCCGTGCGTCCCAGCTTGAACGGCTGTCCCGTCGCTTCCTGGCGCTTGGTGGCCCAATGACCCACGGCGATGATCGCCAGGATGGCCAGCCCCAGTCCGCATAGCACCCAGTCCAGCGATGCGCCTTCCAGCCCCGGCACCTTGAGGCCGCGGTTGGAGATGAAGACGCCCGGCAGCGGGTTATGCGCCTGGCGCGGGCCCGGCATGTTCTCGGTGATCAGCGCATACCAGAAGAACAACTGCAGCAGCAGCGGCACGTTGCGCATCACCTCGACGTACACCGAGGTGATCTTGTTGACCAGCCAGTTCTTGGACAGGCGGCCGATGCCGATGAAGACGCCCAGGACGGTCGCGGCGATCAGCGCCAGCAGGCCCACGCGCAGCGTGTTCAGGATGCCGGCGAAGATGGCGCGTCCGTAGGTGTCGGCGGGCGTGTAGGCGATGACGGATTCGCCGATGGCAAAGCCGGCCTCGCGGTTGAGAAAGCCGAAACCCGTCGCGATGTTGCGCAGCGACAGGTTGTGCAGCGTGTTGTGGACCAGGAACCAGACGGCGGCCCCGACGAGCGCCAGGGCCAGCGCCTGGTACACCAGCGCCCGCGTAGCCGGATCGTTCCAGGAAACCCGGCGCGGCGGCCGCTGCACCGGGTGTTGAGCGGTGTGCTGCGCCACAGTTCAGCCCGCCATCAGGGCGCTGACCGCGACGGCCAGACGGTCCATGCCTTGCTCGATGACCTCGGTGGAGGTCGCGAACGAGAAGCGCACGTACGGCGACAGGCCATACGAACCGCCGTCGATCACGGCCACGCCCGCTTCGCGCAGGAAGAACAGGCTTACGTCCAGGTCCGTCTTCAACTCGCCGTCGGGACCCTTCTTGCCGATCAGGCCCTGCACATTGGCGTACACATAGAACGCGCCGTCCGGCATGGCGCACGAGATGCCGGGGATGGCGTTCAGGCGGCTCACGATGAGGTCGCGGCGCTTCTTGAAGATCCCGACCATTTCCGTGACGCTGGACTGGTCGCCTTCCAGGGCTGCCTGCGCCGCCGCTTGCGAGATCGCGCTGGGGCACGAGGTGCTTTGCGACATGACGGTGCTCATGGCCTTGATCAAATCGGCAGGGCCGGCGCCGTAGCCGACGCGCCAGCCGGTCATGGCGTAGGACTTGGACATGCCGTTGACGATCAGCGTGCGCTCAACCAGCCTGGGTTCGACCTGCACGGGCGAGGCGTGGGCCTGGCCGCTGTACGTGAAGGGCGCGTAGATCTCGTCGCTCAGAATCCACACGTGCGGATGGCGCAGCAGCACGTCGGTCAGCGCGCGCAGCTCGGTGGCGCTGTAGACGGCGCCGCTGGGGTTGCTGGGCGAATTCAGGATCAGCCAGCGCGTGCGCGGCGTGATGGCCGCTTCCAGCGTGGCGGCGTCCAGCTTGAAGCCTTGCGACTCGGGGCCGGTGACGACGACAGGCTTGCCTTCGCCCAGCAGCACCATGTCCGGATAGGAAACCCAGTACGGCGCGCAAACGATCACTTCGTCACCCGGCTCCAGGCTGGCGGTCAGCGCGGCGGCGATGATCTGCTTGGCGCCGGCGCCCACGGTGATCTGGTCCATGCCGTAGCGCACGCCCACGGTCTGTTCGAGGCTGTTGGCGATGGCTTTGCGCAGTCCCACGGTGCCGTTCGGGCTGGTGTAGCGGATGTCGCCGCCCGCGATGGCTTCCTGGCCGGCGCGCGCGATGTGCGCGGGCGTGGGCATGTCGGGCTCGCCCAGCGTGTAGTCGGCGATCTCGCGGCCCTGGCGGCGGAGTTCGTCCACGACGATCTTGGCGGCCATGCTGGGCGAGGGTTTGATCTGTTTGAGTCGGGCGTTGACGATGCTGTTCATGGTGTTGCTGCGTAAAGAGTGTTCTGGCGCGGGCGTGCCCGCAGGCCGGGGAAATGAAGCGCGGCCCCGCACAGGGCGGAGCCGCGGGAGCGATGCTTAGCGCACCGGCCAGCCGTACATCAGGCCGCCTTGCGTCCACAGCTTGTTCAGGCCGCGGTCCAGCTTCAGCGGGCTGTCCTTGCCCATGGCGCGGTCATAGCTTTCGCCGTAATTGCCGACTTGCTTGATGATGTTGTAGGCCCACTTGTCGTCCAGGCCCAGGTTCTTGCCCATGCCCGGCGTCACGCCCAGGATGCGCTGGACGTTCGGGTTGGTGCTCTTCAACATTTCATCGACGTTCTTGGACGTGATGCCGTATTCCTCGGCTTCCAGCATCGCGTTCAGCGACCAGCGCACGACGTTGAACCACTGCTCGTCGCCTTGGCGGACCATGGGGCCGAGCGGTTCCTTGGACAGGTTCTCGGTCAGGATTTCCCAGTCGTCGGGCTTGGCCAGGCGCGTGCGCATGTTGGCGGCGGTATTGGACTTGTCGTTGGTGTAGGCGTCGCAGCGGCCCGATTCCAGCAGACGGAAGTTTTCGTCGTAGTTCTCGACCAGCACGGGCTTGAACGTCAGACCGCGGCTGCGGAAGTAGTCGGCCAGGTTCAGTTCGGTGGTGGTGCCGGGCTGCACGCAGATGGTGGCGCCGTCCAGTTCCTTCACGCTCTTGACGTTCATCGCCTTCTTCACGATCAGGCCCTGGGCGTCATAGAAGTTCACGCCCACGCCGATCAGGCCCAGCGTGGTGTCGCGGGTCAGGGTCTGCGTGGTGTTGCGCGACAGCATGTCGATCTCGCCGGATTGCAGCGCCGTGAACTTCGCCTGCGCGGTCAGCACGTTGCCCTTGACCTTGGAGGCATCGCCAAACATTGCGGCCGCGACGGCGCGGCACATGTCCACGTCCAGGCCGGTCCATTCGCCCTTGCTGTCGAGCACCGAGAAACCGGGAATGCCGGCAAAGCCGCACTGCAGGAAGCCCTTTTTCTTGACGGCGTCAAACGTCACGCCGGCCTGTGCGCCAGACGCGACGCACAGCAGGGTTGCCGCAACGGCGGAGCTCAGAAACTTGCGCATGGAGATTTCTCCTGGGGATCGAAAGTGATTGAAAAGCGGAGGGGTCGAAAACGGCCAAGCGTGCGGGGTCCGCCCCGGCAAGCCGGGGAGGGTGCGTCGCGCATTCGGACGGGGTACGGGAATTGGGGGAAAAGCGCCGGCTCGTGGCCGGTCAGGCGGTGCGCCGGTGAATGCGCGTGGCGTAGGGGTGGTACGTACTGCGGAGGGTAAGAATGGGGCTCATCGGCGGCACTGGTACGGCAGGTCTTACGGATCGCGGAAGACGCAGGCAGTACTGAAGCCGCGTCGTATTACGTTATGCAATAAGACGTATGATGGCAGCCGTCATACAAGTAAACAAGTAAGGGGATTCCCGTAATTGGCATTACGGGAGGGCACGCGAGCGTGGCTTAAATCGCTGGGGGATGGGACAGCAGCTTGCGGTACCGCGCGATGCTGTCGCCCAGGTGGCGGGCCATGGCGGCGCGCGCGGCGCCGGGGTCGCGGCGCATGATGGCCGTGAGGATGGCTTCGTGCTCGCGCACGTTGCGCGTCTCGTACATTTCAAGCTCTTCGGGCGTCTTGCCGCCGTGCTTGATGTTCAGATCGAGCATGACGTCGCGCACCGCCGCCTTCAGCAGGGCCGGAAAATGCGGGTTGTTCGACGCTCGGGCGATCGACAGGTGGAATTCATAATCGGCCTTGACGGCGGCTTCCATGTCGCGCGTAGCGCGGTTGAAGGCGTCGAAGGCTTCGACGATGCCGCTCAGATCCGCCGCGCTGCGGCGCTCTGCCGCCAGTCCACAGGCTTCCACCTCCAGGCCCGCGCGCAATTCCATGATGTGCAGCGCCCAACGTGGATCCGTGGCGGGTTCGACGACAAAATCGATGGGCTTTTCGCGGTCTTCGGTCACGAAAACACCGATGCCGGGCTTGCTGACCAGGCGGCCGCTCAGGCGCATGGAAGCCACGGCTTCGCGGATGACGGTGCGGCTGACCTCGAATTCGTCGCACAGCGCGTGCTCGGAGGGCAGCTTGTCGCCGGCGCGGTACTGGCGCCCATCAAGGCGCTTGGTCAGTTCCTCGATAACGAAATCGGTCAGGCGCGAGCGGGGTGGCCGGGCGGGAGTTTGCATTGTCTCTCTTATAGGGAAAATCGCTGCGGGCGAGGCTGGCGGCCTGGCGCGCAGCCGCAAGTGTACGCGTTCCTCAGATGCCCCACGGGTGTCCGGCCCGATGGGTTCGGCCGCGCCGATAGCACGCGACCGCAAGGATGCACTGGGGCCATATGACAACATACGGGGCGAAATCCGCCAACTTTTCTTTGCATCAAGAAGCAAAACGCCCTCCAGGGGAGGGCGTTCTGGCGGCTAGTCACGCACGGTCAAGTGCGGACGGTTTATTCGGCGCCGGACTTCTTGATCAGCGCGTGCAGCATTTCCATTTCTTCGCCGGTCAGGTCGGTCAGCGGTGCGCGCACCGGGCCGGCGTCGTGGCCGACCAGCTTGGCGCCGGCCTTGACGATGCTGACGGCGTAGCCGGCCTTGCGGTTGCGGATTTCCAGATACGGCAGGAAGAAATCGTCCAGCAGGCGGTTGGTGGTGTCGCTGTCGCCGGCGGCGATGGCGTTGTAGAACTCCATGGCCATCTTGGGCACGAAGTTGAAGACGGCCGACGAGTAGACCGGCACGCCCAGCGCGCGGTAGGCGGCGGCATAGACTTCAGCGGTGGGCAGGCCGCCCAGGTACGAGAAGCGGTCGCCCAGCTTGCGGCGGATGCGGACCATCGATTCGATGTCGCCGATGCCGTCCTTGAAACCGACCAGGTTGGGGCAGCGATCAGCCAGGCGGGCCAGGCTGTCGGCCGACAGACGCGACTGGGCGCGGTTGTAGACGATGACGCCGATGTTGACGGACTTGCAGACCTGCTCGACGTGGGCGGCGATGCCGTCCTGCGAGGCTTCGGTCAGGTAGTGGGGCAACAGCAGAACGCCCTTGGCGCCTTGGCGCTCGGCTTCTTGTGCGTAGGCGATGGCGGTGCGGGTGGGGCCGCCGGCGCCGGCCAGGATCGGCACTTTGCCTTTGCAGGTCTGCACGGCGGTGCGAATGACGTCGGAATACTCATCCGGGGCCAGCGAGAAGAACTCACCGGTGCCGCCAGCGGCGAACAGGGCGGTGGCGCCGTAGGGAGCCAGCCATTCCAGACGAGCTGCGTAGCTCTTGGCGTTGAAATCGCCGTTCTGGTCGAAGTCGGTCACGGGGAAGGAGAGCAATCCTTCCGAGACGATGGCTTTGAGTTCCTGGGGAGTCGTCATGGCTGTCTTCCAAATATGAGGAATGGGTATTGAAAAGGCGGTATGCCGTGGCCGCGGCGTTGTTCGATCCGCGATGTCAGTCATCGTACAACATATAAGTCGGGCATACAACGGCTTCGCAGGAGAAATGTTGTCGTACAACAAGCCGAGTGTATCTTTTGAATCTAGGAATTTCCCTATATTGAACGGAGAAGTCGGCCGCGCTATCCTCAGCGCTAATTGTCGTACGACAACGTACAAGAACGGCGACAATTCCCAATCTCTAGGAGACAAGTTTGAAGGCATTCCCCCTGTTGAGCCGCCTGTCGGCCGTCCTGGCCGTCGCCACCGCTTTTGCCGCACCTGTCCACGCCGCTGATGACTGGCCGTCTGCGAAGGCCATCACGCTGGTGGTTCCGTTTGCGGCGGGCGGCACGTCCGACATTCTGGGGCGCTTGATCGCCCAGGAACTGGGCACGACGCTCAAGCAGACCGTCGTCGTTGAAAACAAGGGTGGCGCCGGTGGCGTACTGGGCGCGGACGCCGTGGCGCGCGCCAAGCCGGACGGCTACACGCTGCTGCTGGGCACGATCGCCACGCACGCGATCAACCCGTCGCTGCTGCCCAGCATCAACTACAACGCGGCCAAGGATTTCTCGCCCGTGATCCTGCTGGGCAGCATTTCCAATGTGCTGCTGGTGGGCGCGAACCAGCCCTATAAGAGCGTGCAGGATGTCGTTGCCGCCGCCAAGGCCAATCCCGACACGATCGCCTTCGGCTCGGCCGGGCAGGGCACGTCGCAGCATTTGTCGGGCGAAGTGTTCAAGCAGCTGACGGGCGCGCACCTGACGCACGTGCCGTACCGCGGCAGCGCGCCGGCCATTTCGGACCTGATCGGCGGGCAGATCCCCAGCTCGTTCGAAACCGCCCTGGTCGCGTTGCCGTATGTGCAAAGCGGCAAGGTCCGCGCGCTGGCGGTCACGTCCGCCAAGCGCACCGCCGTGCTGCCGGACGTGCCCACCATGCAGGAAGCCGGCGTGCCGGGCTTTGACGTCAGCAGCTGGCAGGCCATCTACGCCCCGGCAAACACGCCGCCGGCCGTGGTCGAAAAGCTGAACAAGACGATCGCCGAGATCGTGGCCAAGCCGGAAGTCACCGCCAAGATGCAGGGCCTGGGTCTGGCCTACACGCCGAATACGCCGGCGGAATTCACGGCATTCCAGGCGGCCGAGCAGGCCAAGTGGGCCAAGATCATTGCCGATGGAAAGTTGAAGGCGCAGTGATTGCGTTGTCAGGTATGAAAGCCTGGCGCGGGGAGTCGATCCTCGCGCCAGGTTTTTTTATTGGGTTGGAGTTTTGACGGGGTGAATCGGGGTTTGCAATGGGCGTCTCAGTAGGTGTCTGACACCGGCGCGAAATGACGTAGGCCCCGGGCCGCGTGAGGCGGCGCCGGGGCCTGTGATCGGTTCAGTGTGACGCCCGAAATCCAGGCGTCAACCCATTACGCCTTGACCAGCGTGCCGTCCACCATGCGCGTCAGACCCAGCGGGTTACCGCGCTGGACGCCTTCCGGCAGCAGGCCGTCGGGCAGGTCCTGGTAGCAGACCGGACGCAGGAAGCGACGGATCGCCGTGGCGCCCACCGACGTCGAGGCCGGGTTCGACGTGGCCGGGAAGGGGCCGCCGTGGACCATGGCGTGGCTGACTTCCACGCCGGTCGGGTAGCCATTGGCCAGGATGCGGCCAGCCTTGCGTTCCAGCACGGGCAGCAGGGCGCGGGCGTCGTCCAGGTCGGCGTCGTCCACGAACAGCGTCGCGGTCAGTTGGCCTTCCAGGTGCTCGGCCACGGCGCGGACCTGCGCGGCGTCCTTGCACGCGACAACCAGCGAAGCGGGGCCGAACACTTCGGCTTCCAGCTCGTGCGAGGCCAGGAACTGGTCGGCGCTGGCGCCGAACACCACGGCGCCGGCGGCGTTGCATGCCGGGTTCGAGGGTTCGCCGCGGCCGACCGTCGACACGCTGGCGTGGCGCGCGAGGGCGTCCGCGCCTTGCTCGTAGGCCGAGAAAATGCCCGGCGTCAGCATGGTGGCGGCGCCCTTGGCCTTGACGGCCTCGGCGGCAGCCTGGCGGAAGCGGTCCAGCGCCGGACCTTCGATGCCGATCACCAGGCCAGGGTTCGTGCAGAACTGGCCCACGCCCATCGACAGCGAATCCACGAAGCCCTTGGCGATGGTCTCGGCGCGCGCTTCCAGCGCGGCGGGCAGCAGGAAGACGGGGTTGATGCTGGACATTTCCGCGTAGACGGGAATCGGCACGGGGCGGGCGTTGGCGGCGGCGACCAGCGCCAGGCCGCCGCGGCGCGAGCCGGTGAAGCCGATGGCCGTGATGGCCGGGTGCGTTGCCAGTGCGGTGCCGATTTCATTGCCGGCGCCAAACAGCAGCGAGAACGTGCCTTCCGGCAGACCGTGCTTGGCGACGGCTTGCTGGATGGCGCGGCCGACCAGCTCGGACGTGCCGGGGTGGGCATTGTGCGCCTTGACGATCACCGGGCAACCGGCGGCCAATGCCGACGCGGTGTCGCCGCCCGCAACCGAGAAGGCGAGCGGGAAGTTGCTGGCGCCGAACACCACCACGGGGCCCAGGGGAACGTTGGCCAGGCGCAGGTCGGCGCGCGGCAACGGCTGGCGCTCGGGTTGGGCCGGGTCGATGGTGGCGTCCAGGAAATAGCCGTCGCGCACCACGCGGGCGAACAGACGCAGCTGGCCGACCGTGCGGCCACGCTCGCCTTGCAGGCGGGCGACGGGCAGGCCGGTTTCCTGGTGCGCGCGCTCGATCAGCGCGTCGCCGATGGCCACGATGTTCTCAGCGATGCTTTCCAGGAATTGGGCGCGCGTTTCCAGCGGCAGGGCGCGGTACGGGTCAAAGGCGACGCGGGCCAGTTCGGCGGCGCGCGACACGTCGTCGGCGGAGCCGGCGGGGTAGGCGGGTTCCAGGCGTTCGCCGGTGGCGGGATTGATGGCGTGCTGGGCAGCGCCCGCGCCCAGGACGGCGGTCGAGCCGATCAACATCTGGCCGGTCAGGTTCATGGTCATCTCCAAAAATAGGCGCCGATCCGAAGGATGGGCGTTGTCGCCCCCGACGGGTCCGGGGAAAAAAATGCCCCCGGACCGGGGGCAGATAGCAGGTGTCAGTGCGGACCGATTACTCGGCGCCGGACTTCTTGATCAGGGCGGCAAGCATTTCCATTTCTTCGCCGGTCAGGTCGGTCAGCGGTGCGCGCACCGGGCCCGCGTCGTGGCCGACCAGCTTGGCGCCGGCCTTGACGATGCTGACGGCGTAGCCAGCCTTGCGGTTGCGGATTTCCAGATACGGCAGGAAGAAATCGTCCAGCAGGCGGTTGGTGGTGTCGCTGTCGCCGGCGGCGATGGCGTTGTAGAACTCCATGGCCATCTTGGGCACGAAGTTGAAGACGGCCGACGAGTAGACCGGCACGCCCAGCGCGCGGTAGGCGGCGGCATAGACTTCAGCGGTGGGCAGGCCGCCCAGGTACGAGAAGCGGTCGCCCAGCTTGCGGCGGATGCGGACCATCGATTCGATGTCGCCGATGCCGTCCTTGAAACCGACCAGGTTGGGGCAGCGATCAGCCAGGCGGGCCAGGCTGTCGGCCGACAGACGCGACTGGGCGCGGTTGTAGACGATGACGCCGATGTTGACGGACTTGCAGACCTGCTCGACGTGGGCGGCGATGCCGTCCTGCGAAGCTTCGGTCAGGTAGTGGGGCAACAGCAGGACGCCCTTAGCGCCTTGGCGTTCGGCTTCTTGTGCGTAAGCGATGGCGGTGCGGGTGGGGCCGCCGGCGCCAGCCAGGATCGGCACCTTGCCCTTGCAGGTCTGCACGGCGGTACGGATGACGTCGGAGTATTCGTCGGGAGCCAGCGAGAAGAACTCACCGGTGCCGCCGGCGGCGAACAGGGCGGTGGCGCCGTAGGGGGCCAGCCATTCCAGACGAGCCGCATAGCTCTTGGCGTTGAAATCGCCGTTCTGGTCGAAGTCGGTCACGGGGAAGGAAAGCAAGCCTTCCGAAACAATGGCCTTGAGTTCTTGCGGAGTCGTCATGTTGCGCTCATCCCTAAATGGCCGTCGCAGGCGAAAGGTAGGTGCTTGCGAACGGGATGCGGTGGTAAAAGGTGAGTCATCGTACAACATCAATTTGCCGGATTCAAGGCGTGTCCCCATGTGGCGCAGCATTTACAAGGGGAAACCCGAAATTCCTTTCTAGAGCCTTTCAGCGATATTCTCTTGGTTGTACGATAACGTACGGTGCCCGCAGCGGGGCATCCATCAGGCTAAAGGATTCATCATGCAGGTTGCAGTCGAGCAGGCGCCCGTTCTCATCAAGATTCATCCCGACGACAACGTCGCCATCGTGGCCAACGATGGCGGATTGCCGTCGGGAACCGTTCTGCCCGATGGGCTTCAGTTGGTCGACGCCGTGCCGCAAGGGCATAAGGTTGCCCTGACCGATCTGGCCGAGGGCGACGAGGTCCGGCGCTACAACGTGGTGGTCGGCTACGCCGCCAAGGCGCTGCCGCGTGGCAGTTGGATCAACGAGCGCGTCACCACGATGCCGACGGCCCGCACGCTGGAAGACCTGCCGGTCTCCACGCGGATTGCGCCGCTGCCGCCGCTCGAGGGCTACACCTTCCAGGGCTATCGCAACGCGGACGGCACCGTCGGCACGCGCAACATTCTTGCCATCAGCACCACGGTGCAGTGCGTGCAGGGCGTGGTCGAGCACGCGGTCGCGCGCATCCGCCGCGAACTGCTGCCGCTGTATCCCAACGTTGACGACGTGGTGGGCATCGAGCACACCTACGGCTGCGGCGTAGCCATCGACGCGCCCGGCGCGGCGATTCCCATCCGAACGCTGCACAACATCGCCCGCAACCCGAACTTCGGCGGCACGTCCATGGTCGTCAGCCTGGGCTGTGAAAAGTTGCAGCCGGACCGCCTCCTGGCGCCCACCGCCATTCCGATCCGCGCCGGCGAGGGCATGGGCGGCGACGGCGTGGACACCATCGTCCTGCAGGACGAAGAGAACATCGGCTTCGATTCGATGATCCAGCTCATCATGCGCACTGCCGAGCGCCACCTGCAGAAGCTCAACGCCCGCCAGCGCGAAACCTGCCCGGTGTCGGACCTGACCGTCGGCGTGCAGTGCGGCGGCAGCGATGCGTTTTCCGGCGTGACGGCCAACCCGGCCGTGGGTTTTGCCACCGACCTGCTGGTGCGCGCGGGCGGCACGGTGATGTTCTCCGAGAACACCGAGGTGCGCGACGGCATCGACCAGTTGACTGCCCGCGCCGAAACGCCCGAAGTCGCGGACGCGCTGATCCGTGAAATGGCCTGGTACGACGCGTACCTGCAGCGCGGCATGGCCGACCGCAGCGCCAACACCAGTCCCGGCAACAAGAAGGGCGGCCTGTCCAACATTGTCGAAAAGGCCATGGGGTCGATCGTCAAGTCGGGTTCCTCGCCGATTCATGGCGTGCTGTCGCCCGGCGACCGCCTGACACGCAAGGGCCTGATCTTTGCGGCCACGCCCGCCAGCGACTTCATCTGCGGCACGCTGCAACTGGCTGCCGGCATGAACCTGCACATCTTCACCACCGGCCGCGGCACGCCCTACGGGCTGGCGCAGGTGCCGGTCATCAAGGTCGCCACGCGCTCGGCGCTGGCCCGCCGCTGGCACGACCTGATGGACGTGGATGCCGGCGTCATCGCCACCGGCCAGGCCTCGATCGAGGAAGTGGGCTGGCAGCTCTTTCAGATGATGCTGGACGTGGCCAGCGGCAAGAAGCAGACCTGTGCGGAAAAACTCAAGCTGCACAACGCCTTGGCGCTGTTCAACCCGGGCCCCGTGACCTGATCGGGGACCCAATCCGTCCGTAGCGCCATCGCAGAATAAAACCACCGAGAGGAGACAGCCGATGGAAATTGACCCGCAAGTCCAGGCCGGCCGGCGCCGGCTGCTGGGCGCCGCGCTTGCACTGGCCCCCGCCAGTCTGGTGCACGCGCAGTCTTTCAGCTTCACCCCGCAGCAGCGCTACCCGGACCCCTCGGTCCGGATCCTGGACCCGGAATTCGCCAAGTACCGCATCTACAGCAGCAGCGTGGAGCAGCTTGCGACCGGCTTCCGCTGGCTGGAAGGTCCGGTGTGGTTTGGCGACGGGCGTTATCTGCTCGCCTCGGACATACCCAACAACCGCATCATCCGCTGGGACGAAACCACCGGCCAAACCAGCGTGTTCCGCCATCCGTCCAATTTCAGCAACGGGCTCGCGCGGGATCGCCAGGGCCGCCTGCTGGCCTGCGAACACCTGACGCGCCGCGTCACGCGCACGGAGTACGACGGCAGCATCACGGTGCTGGCGGACCGCTTTGACGGCAAGCCGTTCAATTCCCCCAATGACATCGTGTGCCAGCGCAATGGCGCCATCTGGTTCACCGACCCGCCCTTCGGCATCGGCGGACACTGGGAAGGCGACAAGGCCACGCCCGAGCTGCCGCATTCCGTCTATCGCATCGATCCGGCCAACGGCCGTGTGACGCTGGCGCTTGCCGACCTGGCCGGTCCCAACGGCCTGTGCTTTTCGCCCGACGAGAAAGTGCTGTACATCGTCGAATCGCGTCACCAGCCCAATCGCGTGATCTGGGCCTTTGACGTGGGCGCGGACGGCGCGTTGTCCAACAAGCGCCTGCACGTTGACGCGCAAGGGCCCGGCGCCATCGACGGCATCAAGTGCGACGAGGCCGGCAACCTGTGGTGCGGCTGGGGCAGCAACGGCTCGCCCGACGCCAAAGCCGAGGACCTGGACGGCGTGATGGTGTTCAACCCCGCTGGCAAGGCCATCGGCCACATCCGACTGCCGGAACGCTGCGCCAATCTTTGCTTTGGCGGCGCCAAGCGCAACCGCCTCTTCATGGCGAGCAGCCATTCGCTCTATGCCCTGTACGTGGAGACCCGCGGCGCGGCATAGGCACATCCCCACCGCGGCCTCTCCAGGCCGCGGGACACTTCAACACACATACCAAACAGTGTGGAGACAGCATGAACCCGAGCAAGAGACAGTTCCTGGGCAGCGCCGCGGCGCTTTGCCTGACGCCCCTGGTGCCGGCATGGGCCCAATCGGCGGAATGGCCGACGCGTCCCGTGCGCATCGTCGTGCCTTACCCGCCCGGCGGCTCGTCGGACATCATCGCGCGCATCCTGGCGCCCCGGCTGGCCGAAGTGCTCAAGCAGACCGTGGTCGTCGAGAACAAGCCCGGCGCCAACGGCAACCTGGGCGCCGGTCTGGTGGTGCAGTCGGCTAACGAAGGCCACACGGTCCTCTTGTGCGACGTCGGCGCGCTGGCGATCAGCCCGTCCGTCTACACGAAGCTGACCTTTGATCCGTCCAAGGACCTGCGAGCCGTCGGCATGCTGGCATATTCGCCGCACGTGCTGGCCGTGCACCCGGACGTGAAGGCCAAGACCGTGCAGGATCTGGTCGAGCTGTCCAAGAAAGAACGCATCAACTTCGCCGTCACTGCGATCGGCAGCGCGCCTCACCTGGCGGCCGTCGCGGTTCAGCAGGCTACCGGCGCGCAGTGGGAATACGTGCCGTACAAGGGCGGTTCGCAGGCCGTCACCGACACCATCGGCGGCCAGACGCAGATCATCATGAACGGGCTGCTGGCCACGCTGCCGCACATCAAGTCCGGCAAGCTGCGCGCGATCGCGATTTCCAAGAGCGAACGCATGAAGCTGGTGCCGGACATCCCCACCATCTCCGAGCAGGGCGTGAAGGGCTTTGAGTCCGGCACGTGGCAAGGCGTGATGGCCCCGTCCAACATGACCGACCCGGTGGCGGCCCGCCTGCAGATGCTGATGGCGCAGATCGTCACCCAGCCGGACGTTACGGCGCAGTTGAACGAGCAGGGCGCCGAGATCGTCACCAAGAGCCCGGCCGAACTTGCGCAGTTCTTCAGCAGCGAGCGCGCGCGCTGGGCCAAGGTCGTGGCCAGCACCGACATCCGCCTGGATTGAACGGCGCCGATCCCGCCTTGCTAGGGGCGGGGTTCGGGAGCACACTGGAATTGCGTCCAGGCTTCGGCCTGGACCGATTCCGTGGAGCCCGGTCAATGAAACCCTTGTTTGCCGCGTTGCTGGGGGCATTGGGTGCATTGTCGGCGCTGGCCGCTGCGCCTGCGCTGGCGCGCGATCCGCTTCCGACGGTGCCATCCCCGCCAACGTCAGCCCGCACCTTGCCGGATACGTGCCTGGGCACCGATTGCCCGCGCATTGTTGACCCGGGCAAGATCAATCGGGATTGTCTGGGCACCTCGTGTCCGGGGTCCCGCTATCCGTCGCCGGCGGCAACGCCCACGCGGCCGCAGGATCAGCCCGGGCTGAAGGCGCCCACCCGGACCTGGCTGCCGCCAATGCCGCCCCGGCCGGGTCAGACGCCAATAGGGCCGCTGACGCCAGCGCCCGCGCTGCCGCGATAGGCGCAGGGCTTGCGCATTATTCGTCGCCAGGCGGCATCACGAAACGGCATGGTGGACGCACGGCGCTCCAGGCCGCAGGTATGATGGCCTGCTTGCGCCTGTCAATCTCCGCGCCGGCCCACACGCGCCGGGCTTTCCGAAGACACCACACCCCATGAACGACCGCCTGCAGCAGACTCTGCGCCGCTTCGACGACTACAACGCCGCCGACCCCAACACGTTTACCTGGGAAGGCGAATCCTGTCCGCAGGAGCTGTTTCTTGCGCAAAAGCTGCACGAATGGGTCATGAAGCTGGCGCCCGATGCTTCCGAACCGCTGATCCTGGCGTCCCGGTGCCAGCACATCGGCCGCTGGGAGATCGCACGCGCCAGCTATCCCGAAGGCCGCATCGGCTACCTGACGTGGCGCAAGGCGCTGGCACGGCATCACGCCGGCATCGCGCAGGAGATCATGAAGGAAGCAGGCTATCCGCAGGCAGATTGCGAGCGCGTGGCGGCGATTCTGATGAAGCAGGGCATCAAGCAGGATCCGGACGTGCAGGTCATGGAAAACGCGCTGTGCCTGGTGTTCCTGCAATACCAGTACGAGGCCTTTTACCCGGCCCACGAAGACAAGATCGTCGAGATCCTGCGCAAGTCCTTGCTGAAGATGGACGGCGCGGGGCATCAGCAGGCCATGACGCTGACCTATTCCGAGAAGGGCATGGGCTACATCAAGCAGGCGCTGGCGGCGCTGGAGCCGGCAGGCTAGATACAGTCGCATCAATGCAGAAAGGCCTGCGCCAGACCGGGAAACATTGTCCCGGCCTGGCGCAGGCCTGAATTGCTTTTGGCGGGCTTATTCGGACGCTTGGGGCGTGACGTCTGCCTGGTTGGCGTCAGTGGGCGTGACGTCTGCGGACGTCGCACCGGCGGCCTTCGTGTCGGCGGCTTTCACCTCTGCGGCTTTCACATCCACGGCTTTCACATCAGCGGACGGCACGTCGGCTGGTTGCGTGTCAGGGGCGGCGTCAGCAGCCGGCGCCGGGGTCTGCTCAGCAGCCGTCTGCGCCTTTTTCTCGGCCCGTGCGCGGGCGGCGTTGCGCGACGCGTTGCGAGATGCCATGCGCTTGGCGTGACGCGCTTCGTTGGCGGTCACGGCGCCGGCGGGTTCGCCGTTCAGGTCCACGCGCGGCGCGTCCTCGACCATGCTGGCCCAGTAGCGGCGGCCATCGCACCAGGTCTTGACGGCTTCCTTGATCTGCGCCTCGTCGAGCTGCAGCTGCTCGGCGTGTTGCACCAGGTCCGCCAGCACGCCCAGCTTGAGCGGCAGCTTGGGCGCGGGGTTCTTCGGGAAAGCCTTGGGAAAGTGACGTTGCAGGCGCGAAATGGCGACGACCACGGGATCGACCGGCGTCTCGCGCTTTTCGGGACGCGGCGCACGCTGGCCCTTGTCGCCGCCTTGCGCGCGCTTTGCCTTGTCGCCGCCTTGCGGACGCGGACCCTTACCGGCGCCTTGCGGGCGGCGCGGCTTGTCCGTGCCTTGCGGTCGCGATTCGTTCTTCGAGCCTGCCTTGTCAGGCGACTGCTTGATAAGCAATTCCCGGATCGCGGCTAATTGTTCTAGTCCCATGTGCTACACAAAAAAAAGGTTGAGGCGGCGAGCGTATCCGCTGCGCCGCCAGTTGTCGGCCTTTCAGCAGCCCTGAAAACTTCTACCCGGAGATGACCACGAGCAGCGCCAGCGACAGCAGGATGCCGAACGCGGCCAGGGCAAACGGCAGTAGTAGAACATACACGCCGCGTTCTTGCCCCCGTCCATGCGCCAAACCGGCCGCAATCGACATCCGGACCGGCGAAAAAATCCCCATCGACGTGCCCGAGACGTGCAGCAGCGCGGCGGCCGCGGGCACGTTCAGACCGGCCTGAAGCGCTAATGATAGCTGGGAAGACATGAACAGGCTGTTCGGCGCATTGCCGCTGTTGGCCAGAATGCCGAACGCGCCGGCCAGAAGCGGCGTGATCAGGATAGTCCAGTCGCGCAGGCTCGAGAATAATCCATCGGCATACGCCCGGGAAATGCCCGCGCCCGCGAGTACCTCGGCCATCATTGCAAACAGAAAGACGGACATGACGGCATGACGTCCTGTCATCCACGCGGCGCGTGCCTGAGCCCGCAGCGCGCCCGGGTGGCGTTGCCAGGCGGCCATGGCTACCGCGCCCGCGATCAGCCAGCTTCCGGCGTGCAGAAAAGGCATCCAGGCCGGCAGGTCCGCATAAGGCTTGAAATCGGCCACGCCGGCAAGGCCGCGATTCAGGCCGGGGACGAGCCGCGTAGCCACCAGCCAGGCGATGAGGGCGATGTAGGGCAGGGCGCGGCGTGCGGCGTCCAGCGCTTGCCCGCGATCGGGCCTTCGGTCCGCCAGGAAGCGCAGCACGATCAGCGGACCATAGGCAGCCAGCAGCGCCGTTTCCGGTCCCAGCAGTGCGGTCGCTGCCGTCAGCAAGGCCAGGCTCGCGGCCATCCAGCCCGCTTCACGCCCCAGTTCGGCCGCAGGCGCGGACAGCGCCGCGCGTGCGGCAGTGCGCCAGTACAACGCCAGCCACACCCCCATCAGCAGCGCCACGGGCACCATGCTGTAAAGAGCAAGCTGCGTGGCCGGCACCCGCGCGTAGGCCGAGGCCAGCAACGTGCCGCTTCCCATCGCGCCCCACGGGATCAGCGTCTGGCTGAGCAGCGCGAACACCATGGTCTCGCGCGGCTTCAGGCCCAGCGGGCGGATCAGCATCACCGTTCCCAGCATGCCCACACCGAAGCCCGTGGCGGACTCGGCAAACGGGCCGACCAGGAAACAGGCGAAGAAGAGCAGCCGGCGCCGTGCGAGGGGTTCGAGACGCATGGCGTCCGGCGGATTGCCTGCCGCGCCCTTGCTCATGCCGCCCTGCGCCGCCATCTGCCAGAACAGCAGGCCGCCGAGGATGTAGGGGGTGATGATCCAGCCGATCCAGAGTCCGCGTTCCAGGGCAACGGCCAGTTGCGCCAGCGAGAACGGCGCGGGCGCGGCGAGCAGGGCGATGGGCAGCGCCGCCAGCAGGCCCAGCGCGGCGGCGATGGTCGTGTTGACGCGCCCGCTCGCGATCGCGGCGATCACGGTCAGCGCCGGCAGGGACCACAGCAGGTACATCATGAAAGAAACATCCGCATCGCCCGGGTGAAGTCGCGGCGCAAAGCGTATCAGTCTATGGCCGCAGCGGGTAGCTGTGGCGATGGGCGGCGCGAACGTGGATGACGAAGGCGGCGGGCGGGGTGCAGGCAGGGACGCGGACGTGCAGGCAGACCCCAGACGCAAGAACGCCGGCTGGCGTTTGCACGCGAGCCGGCGTTCGGGGTGACGGGTCAGGTCGGGATTGCGTTGTCTACTGGTTCGCGCCGCGGATGTTGCCGGCGATACCGCCGGCTGCACCGCCAATGGCGGCCCCGGTCCAGGCACTGCCCCCCGCGATGGCGGCAATGCCGGCGCCCGCCGCGGCGCCCATCAAGCCACCCGTGACGGTGCCTTGCTGTTCCTTGGTCATGTTGGTGCATGCGGCCAGCGATGCCATCGCAATGGCCAGGCCTATCGTGCGGATAGTCTTCATGGCGGCTCCTAGGGGGTGCGTTTCGTCTTGGTGGCAGGCACGACGATCTCAAACCAGATCGTCTCCATGACGGGGCGATCCAATTGGCCCGGATTGGCGGCATACCAGCGGTCGATGGTCTCGCGCACCGAGTCCAGCGTCTGGTTCTGAAGGCCCGCGGAGAACTTGGGCACCAGCGTCTGGGTATCCGGCACGGCCCGGCGTTGCTGATAGGCGCGTTCAACCTCAAGCGCATTGGCCACGCCCAGCAGATAGGCCTTCTTGAGGTTGGCGTCGGAATCGGTCCAGTGCTTGCCGGTGATGATCGGGGCGGGGTCCGAGGGGGCGGCCGTGACAGCCGACCCGACAAGCATCGAGAGGGCTACGGTCGCTGGGCCAAGCAGGTGTTTTACTCGCATCGCATCGCTCCTGTTGGGGGAACAAAAGATAGAAAACAACCTTCGCGCGCGATTCGGGCGGGGGGATCGAGATGACCGATCGAAAAGCGGTACCGATCAATTTATGCCTGAATGCGTGGTCATGCAAGACCGGATTACAGGACGGATCGGCCGCTTCGGGATGCTCAATAGGCGGCGGACGGGGCGGGCGCCGCGGCGTTCGGGTCCGCGCAAGAGAAGCTTGCCGCCAGCCGGCGGGCGCTATTTGCGTAAAGCAGCACGTCAACGCCTACCGCCACGAAGGTGCAGCCCAGTTCCAGGTAACGGCGCGCCAGCGCGGGGTCCGATGTCAGGGTGCCGGCTGCTTTGCCGTGTTCGATGATGACTTGCATGGCGCGCTCGATGGCGCTTTGCACGTCCGGATGCCCGGGCCGCCCCCGATACCCCATGGACGCGGCCAGATCGGCCGGCCCGATGAACACGCCATCCACGCCGGGCAACTCGCAGATCGCCTCCAGGTTCGACAGCGCCTGCACCGTTTCCGCCTGCACCAGCAGGCAGATCTCGTCGTCGGCGATTTCCAGGTAGTCCTGACGGGCGCTCCAGCGAGATGCGCGCCCCACGGCGCTGCCCACGCCGCGTATGCCTTGCGGCGGATAGCGGGTCGCGGCCACCAGGGCGCGGGCTTGATCGGCGGTGTCGACCATCGGCACCAGCAGGTTCTTCGCGCCGATGTCCAGCATCTGCTTGATGAGTGCGGTGTCTCCGGCCACCACGCGCACCACGGGCTGGGCGCGGTAGGGCGCGACGCTCTGCAGGGCGGCCAGGGTGCCGCGCAGGTCGTTCGGTGCGTGCTCGCCGTCGATCAGCAGCCAATCGAAGCCTGCCGTGGCGGAAACCTCGGCCAGATAGGGGTCGGCCATCGAGAGCCACAGGCCGACCTGGGCCTGGCGCGCGGCAAGGGCCGTCTTGAAAGGATTGTGTGCGGGCATGCGAGAAGGTTCCTGAAATGACGGGTCAGCTGACGATGCCCAGATGCCAGGGCACGAATTCATGGTTGCCCAGGCCCAGTGCTTCGCTCTTGGTCGGCGCGCCGGAGGCCGCGCGCAGGATATGGTCGAAGATGCGTTGTCCCATCTGTGCGATGTCTACCTCGCCATCGAGCACCGCGCCGCAATTGATGTCCATGTCTTCCACCAGGCGCGCATACATGCTGCTGTTGCTGGCAAGTTTGAGCGTGGGCGCGGGCTTGGAGCCGAACATCGACCCGCGGCCTGTCGTGAAGCAGATCAGGTTGGCGCCGCTGGCGATCTGGCCGGTGACGGCGACGGGGTCGTAGCCGGGCGAATCCATGAAAACCAGGCCTGCGCGGTCGATGGGCTCGGCATATTCATACACGGCCTGCAGCGGCGTCGTGCCGCCTTTCATGGCGGACCCCAGCGATTTCTCGAAAATGTTGGCCAGGCCGCCTTGCTGGTTGCCGTGGCCGACGACGCCGTTGAACTGCGCGTTGTGTCCGGCCGTGTACCTTTCCCACCAGGCCAGCCGGTCCAGCAGTTTCTGGCCCACTTCCGGCGTGACGGCGCGGCGGGTCAGCAGGTATTCCACCCCGTGGATCTCCGGGGTTTCGGACAGGATCGCCGTGCCGCCGTGCCGCACCAGGATGTCCATGGCTGCACCCAGCGCAGGATTGGCCGTGATGGCGGAGTAGCCGTCCGATCCGCCGCATTCCAGACCGATCTTGAGGTGGCTTGCCGGCACGGGGCTGCGGCGCGCGGCATCGGCCAGCGGCAGCATCTCGTTGATGGCCCGGATGCCGGCCTCGATCGTGGCCCGGGTGCCGCCCGTGTCCTGCATCACGAGCGTACGCACCCGCGCGTCCCCGGCCAGATCCTGCGATTCGATCAGCGCCGACACCTGATTGCGTTCGCAGCCCAGCCCTACGATCAGCACGCCGGCCAGGTTCGGGTGCCGCGCGTAGCCGGCCAGCGTGCGTCGCAGGACGTCGAAATGCTCGCTGGGCGACGACATGCCGCAACCGCTCGTCTGCGCGAACGCCACTACGCCGTCCACGTTGGGAAACGCGGCAAGGCGTTCGGGCGTGAAGTGCTGCGCGATGTGGTGGATGACCGTCGCGGAACAGTTCACCGACGCGAGGATGCCGATGAAATTGCGCGTGCCCACCCGGCCATCCCCCCGAACGTAGCCCTGAAACGTCGCGCGTTCGGCCTCGGGCAGGATGTCGACCGGCCGCACATCGCGGCAGAAGCCCGGATCCCGCTCGAAGTCGGCGAGCGCAAGATTGTGTGCATGCACGTGCTCGCCGGCTTCGATATCGCGCGCGGCCACGCCGATGATCGCGTCGTACTTGCGCACGGGCGTGCCTGCCGGAATCCGGCAGGCCGCAATCTTGTGGCCGCCCGGCACCTGCGCGCGTACCCGCAGGCCCAGCGCCGGGATAGGCATGCCCAAGGCCAGGGCCTCCCGGGCGACCAGCACATTGTCGTTGGCGTGCAGCCGGATCAAGGGATTGGAAGTCACCGGGGATCAGCCTTTCTGCAGCATTTCTTTCAGTTTCAGGCGCGCGATCAGCGCGGTCTCCTGCGCATAGACCGACGCCACATAAGCCTGGTAATCCGGTCCGTCCAGGTACATCACCGGCGCATCGATGCGGTCGGCCACCTGCTTGAAGGCGTCGCTCTTGACCGCAGTGCGGAAGGCCTCGCGCAGCTTGCGCTCGACGGCGGGGTCCAGGCCCTTGGGCGCGCCGATGCCGTTGGGGGCCTCGACCACGACGTCGTAGCCCAGTTCTTTCAGGGTGGGCGCCTCCTTGAAACGCGAGGCGCGCGACTCGCCCCAGGTCGCCAGAAGCCGCAGCTTGCCTGCCTCGACATGCGGCGCCCACGAGCTTGAATCCGCCAGCAGATCGATCTGCCCGCCCAGCACATCCTGCAAAGCGGCCGCGCCGCCCTTGTAGGCAATCGCATTGAAACGCACGCCGGCTGTCATGGCGAACTCTTCCATGCCCACATGCGTCGCGCCGCCGATGCCGGCGTGGCCGTATGTCAGCTTGCCGGGATTGGCCTTTGCGTAAGCCACGACCTCCTGCAACGTCTTGAACGGCGAGCTGGCAAGCACTGCGATGCCGAAGGTCTGGCCCGACGTACGGGCCAAATAAGTCAGCTCGCTGCGCGGATCAAGCTGCAACAGTCCCAATTGCGAGAAACGCGCCACCGAAATGGGAATCTGGCCGATGTTGTAGCCGTCGGGCTGCGCCTGCGACAGCGACTTCGTGCCGATCATGCCCGAGGCGCCCGCGCGGTTCTCCACCACGATGGACTGGCCGAGCACGCCCGACGCTACTTGGCAGAGCGCGCGCATGGACTGGTCCGCGGTGCCGCCGACGGGCCAGGGGCAGATGAAGGTGATGGCGCGCTGCGGATAGTCCGCGGCGCGTGCCAGGCCGGGAGCCAGCAGGCCGGCCGCGCCGGCGCCAGCCATGGCGCCCAGACAGGCGGCGCCCGCCAGGAACCTGCGCCGGTCCCGGTCAGGGGTGGGGATGTGCCTCATGGTTTGTCTCCGATGTGATTATTTTTGTGAGCACCCTCAAGGCTACAAGGCCGCCCGGATCTATTCTCGTGAGCTTATATATAACTATCCAATAGAATTGCCGCATCGATAGATAACAAGTCTGATATGTAAGGACGTTGGTATGGCGCACCTGGACCGCGTGTTCCGCTCAAACCTGAAGCTGCGTCACCTCCAATTGGTGGTGGCGCTGGACGAGTTCCGGCATTTGGGGCGCACGGCCGAGTTCATGGCGGTCAGCCAGCCGGCGGTGTCGCGCATGCTGTCGGAGGTGGAGTCCATGCTGGGTCTCGCGCTGTTTGCGCGGTCCGTGCGCGGCACGGAGCCCACCGACGCGGGCGCTGCAGTGGTGCGCTTTGCGCGCGGCGTGCTGGCGCAGTACGCGCGCACGCGTGATGAGATCGACGCCGCCGCAAGCGGCGCGGCCGGCAAGACGCGGGTGGGGGCGATGGCGGTCGCGTTGCCGGTGCTGCTGGCGCGGGCCGTGCATGCCTTGAAGCTGCGGTCGGCGCGCGCAACCGTCCTGATCGAAGAGGGCGACCTGACCCATCTGCTGCCCAAATTGCGGCTGGGCGAACTGGATCTGTTCGTGGGAAGGCTGGAGCCAGGCTACGCCGCGCCCGATCTGCATGCCGAAGCGTTGTTCGAAGAGCCGATGGTAGTGGTGGCGGCGCCCGGCAGCGACGTGGCAGGCCGCAGCGCACCGGGGTGGGCGGATCTGGCGGCGTTGCCTTGCGTGATGCCGCCACCGTGGGCGTCATTGCGGGTAAAGCTGGAGCAGCAGTTCCATCATCGCGGCCTGCAACCGTCGTCCGATCTGATGGAAACGTCGTCCTACCTGTCTACGCTGACTTTCATTCGTGAGCGCAATGCGGTGGGATTTCTGGCGAAGTCGGCCGCCCGCAGTTTCGAGCGCCAGGGCCTGTGCCGGATCCTGGACGTGCCGTTGGACTTGGCGTTGCCGCCGGTCGGCATCATCACCTTGCGTGAAGCCCGGTTGCCTGCGGCCAGCGCGCACCTCATCGAATGCCTGAAGGGCGAGGCAACGGCGCTGATGGCTGATGCGGCAAACGGCGCCGGTTAGGCCGGCGCCGTTCCCGCGATGGGCTTTACTTCGCGGCGGTGGTCTGGGCTGCGGCGGGCGCCAGCGCCTGCAGGAGCAGCTTGGCGTTGGCCTGCAGGTCGGCAACGGGATCGGCCCCGTCGGTGGCCAGCACGACGGCCTTGGCGCCGCCGGCTTCGATGGCCTGGCGCAGTTCCGGCGTGGGCTCGCGGTGCAGCAGCGCGGCGGCCGCGCCGTTGTCCTTGAGAGTGGCGGTCAGCGCCGCCAGCGTCTCAGGTGTCCAGTCCTTGTCGTCGCGCGCGTTCGTGTCGATCAAATCCAGATTGAACTCGGCAATCAGGTAGGGCAGGCGCTCGGATAGGCTGACGACGGCCACGTTCTCAGCCTGAGCCAATCCGGCCTGGCTGCTGGCGTTCAATTCGACCAGCGTGCGCTTGATCTGCGCCAGGTTCTCGGCGATGCGCTTGTCGTCGGACGGGGACAGGCGCCCCAGATCGGCGGCGACGATGTCGGCCATGCGTCCCAGGTTGACGATGCTGAGCCACGGGTAGGCGGCAAACTGTCCGCCGGGGCGCGTGTCGCTTTGCAGGGCAATGCCGTTCAGCGCACCATCGAGCGGGCGGGCGGCGTCGATTTCGACGATGCGGATGTTGGTGCGCCGCGCGTTGGCGTAGAGCGGATCGTCGGGCCAGATGGAGCGCAGGCCGACCGCGGCGTCCGCCGATGCGGCGGCCTTTTGCAGCGCAGCGCCGCCGCGCCCGCTGAAATACGACGTGAGGCGGGTGGCGGGCAGGTTGGCGGGCGCGGCGCGCTCCACACGGATGGTGCTGCCTTTGGCCAGGCTGTCGGTCAGCGCAAACACGACGGGATGCGCGGCCAGCACGGTGACGCTGCCCGTGGCGGCGGCCGTGGCTTCAGGCTGCGCGGCGCGCGCGGCGCGGCCGGATTTGGCCGCTTCCTGGGCCTGCGCCGTGACGGCGGCGCCCAGCGCGGATGCCAATGCCACGGCCAGGGCGGCGCGGCGCAGGGTGACTGACTTCAAACTCATGCTGCATTTCCTTTCAGGCCGGGGACCAGGCCGCGTGCCAGGGCCGAGATCGCAAACAAAACACCCGCGACCAGAATGATGGCCGCGCCGGATGGGATCGGCAGTTCCAGCTCGATCGGCAACATGATGCCGGCCAGTGTGCTGAACAGCGCGAACAGCACCGACATCGTGAAAAAGCCCTTGAGCGACTGCGCCAGCATCCGCGCCGCAGCCGCCGGAATCACCAGCAGGGCGCCGACCAGAATGGCGCCGATCACCTTGACCGAGGCCACCGTGACCAGCGTCACCAGGATCACGAACAGGTAGTCCATGGCCTTGACAGGCACGCCGCGCACGGCGGCCAGCTGCGGATTGAAGCTCGCCAGCATCAGCCGGTTGTAGTTGGGCAGGGCCAGCGCCAGCGCCAGGATCGCCACGCACGTCAGAACCGACAGGTCGTTGCTGTTGACGGTAAGCACCGAGCCGAACAGCACGTTTTCCAGGATGTGGATGTTGATGCGGCCTGACAGCACGAGCAACAGGCTTGCGCCCAGCGCCAGCGACACCGACAGGAACACGCCAATCAGCGTGTCGGGCGTGAGGCGCGTGCGATTGCTGAGGAAATTGAGCAGGATGCCGAAGATGAGGCAATAGCTGAACAGGCTGCCATACGGCCCGGTGTAGGGCTCGCCCAGCAGGATGCCGATTGCGACGCCGGTCAGCGCGGCATGGCCAACGGCTTCCGAGAAGAACGCAAAGCGCTTGACCACGACCAGCGTGCCCAGGCCGCCCAACACCGGTCCGATGATCAGGCCCGCAAGCAGGGCGTTGATGACGAAGCCGAAGGCCAGCGATTCCGGCAACACGCCGGATTCCGCCGCGCTCTGAATGAGCTGGCGCAGGTTGTCGAAAAAGGCGTTCATGCGGCGCGCTCCTGCGGCTGATTGCCAACGCGCGGCCGGGTTGAAAAGAGCGCAAGCAGGCGGTCGGGCGTCAGCACCTGCGCGGGCGGGCCGTCGCAAAGCACCTGGCGGTTCAGGCCGGTGACGCGATCGGCCAGGCGGCCAACGGCCTCGAGGTCGTGTTCGATCCACAGCACGGTCACGCGCTGCGCGCGCCAACTGTCCAGCAGTTCTTCAAACACGCGCACGCCGGCTTCGTCCAGCGCCGACATGGGTTCGTCCAGCACCACCATCGACGGGCTGGGCACCAGGCCCTGGGCCAGCAGCACGCGCTGGCGCTCGCCGCCCGACAGCGCGCCCATGCGGCGGTTGCGCTTGTCCTGCATGCCAACGCGTTCCAGCGCGTCGCCGATTTCTTTCGATTTCGCGCGCGACAGGCCAAGGAACGCAGGTTTGCGCTGGCACATCGCGGCCATGAAATCGTTGACGGTCATGGGCAGGCCACGATCGAACTCAAGGGCCTGGGGGATGTAGCCGATGACGCCCGCCCGGTCGCCCGGCCACGCCACGCTGAGCTTGCCGCGATGCGGCATCTGGCCCAGCAGCGTCTTGACCAGCGAACTCTTGCCGCCGCCGTTGGGGCCGACCAGCGCATGCACGCTGCCTGCCGCAACGGTAAAGGCGACGTCGCTGAGGATGTCGGTACGGCCGAGCGTCAGGGAGATGTGGTCGAAGGTCAGCGTGGGACCCATTGCGCCGCCCGGGTGAGCTGTCACGGGGCCGGTCACGCGCCGGCCTCTTCGATGGCGCGCACCACGGTGGCCAGGTTCTGCTTCATTTCTTTTTCGAACTGCTCGGGGCTGTATTCGCCATACGAGATGTGCGACAGCGCATACAGCTTCACGCCGGTCTCGCGCTGGATCGTCTCGACATACGCGGACGGGAAGTTCAGCTCGGAGAAGATCACCTTGACGTCCGCCGCGCGCAATTGCTCGATGGTGCCCTTGAGCTGCGCGGGGCTGGGCTCGATGCCGTGCGCCGGTTCCACGACCGCAGTGACTTCCAGGCCGAACTCTCGCAAGAGGTAGTCGTAGGCGCCATGGATCGTGGCCACGCGCAGGTCCGCGTTGGGCGCTTTTGCAAGCTGGCCAAGGGCGTCGGCGCGCAGCTTGCGCAGACGCTGGCCATAGGCGCGTGCATTGGCGGTGTAGGTCTGCGCGTTGGCCGGGTCGATACGGCCCAGTTCGCGTGCAATGGTGTTGATCTGGGCGATCGAGGCGGTGATCGACAGGAACGTGTGCGGATTCACGACCTTGCCGGAATCGCCGCCGCCGCGTGCGGCCATGCCCACGGCCGCCAGCAGCGGCACCTGCGCGTTCGCTTCGATCACGGGGATCTTCGGCGTTTCGCTGGCGGCGATCATGCGGTCCGCAAAGTCGTCATGGCCGATGCCGTTGAGCACCACGACATCCAGGGTGCCGATGCGCTTGATGTCTTCGGCACGCGGCTCGTAGGCGTGCGGATTGAAGCCCACCGGAATCAGCGGCACGACCTCGGCCTTGTCGCCCACGATGTTGGCGACGTAGCTGTAATAGGGATGCAGCGTCACGCCGATCTTCAGGCGCTTGGCCTCTTCGGCGTGGGCGGGCGCGGCGAAGGCGCCGGCCAGCAGCGCCAGCGCGGCGATCGGCGCGGCGCAGCGGCGCAGGAGCTGTGAGAAAGACGAAAAGGCAGACATAAATCCGTAGGCTCGTGTCGGAAGACGAAGGGGGAGGGGCCCGGTCAGGGCTTGTTCTGGCGGGTCACGCCGGCGTCGAACTGAGCGACGACCTGGCGCCAGCCCGCGGCGGCCAGCGCGGCGTCGTCGGTGGCAGCGGGCACGCGGGCCGCGGCATCGCGGGCCAGCCAGACATCGGCTTGGGCGTCCGCGCCATGGTCATGACCATGGCCGTCCTTGGCGTGGCCGTCTTCGGTGCGCAGCAGGAATGATCCGGCCAGCGCAACGTCGGCCGTCTGGCCCACGTATAGCGCCTTACCGCTCTGGCGTTGGAGCCGCCAGGCGTGTCCACCGCGCACGGCGGTGCTGTTGTCCGCCACAAACGGCGGCAGCCCCTGCGCGGCCAGTTCTTCAACCGAAGGCAGCGGCTCGCCGGCCTGCAGCGCGAAGCCGATTTCCTCGTAGGCGACGCGCAGGTCGGCGTAAATGCCTTGTTCGGCGGGCGTCAGGTCGCGCCGCGCATCGATCTGGGTGGCGGCGAGCGGCGCGCTTTCGGGCGGCGCTTCACGCAGGCCGATGTAACCTGCGGCGGCCGCGACGATGACCAGGC
This sequence comes from Achromobacter animicus, assembly GCF_902859585.1. Lineage (GTDB taxonomy): Bacteria > Pseudomonadota > Gammaproteobacteria > Burkholderiales > Burkholderiaceae_B > Achromobacter > Achromobacter animicus. The sequence goes on from NZ_CADIJM010000001.1 coordinate 451,081, forward strand.
AGGCGCCCAGCACCGCCAGCGTCTCGTGTCCGGCGCCCGCGGGTCGGATGACTTGTGTATGCATGCTGCGAAGGGCCGGGGCTTACTGGATGTCGACGTGGTCGATTTCAACGACGTGGCCGGGGCCCGCGTCGAACAGCACGTAGAACTCGCCGTTGGGCCGCTTGAACGACATCTTGGAATCGGCATCCAGCTTGCCCGGCACGATGATCTGTTCATCGTACGAGATCACGTCCATGGTGACGCCGGCGGCGCCGCTGCCGTCGGAGAATCCGCCGGTGCACTGGATCTGTTCCTTGCCATCGGCCTTGCATTCGGCCATGGGGTTGTGCGCCAGGGCGGTGGCGCTGGCGCTCAGCAGCGCGCCCAGCAGGGCAGCGCGAAGGCCGTTAGCGAAAATTGCATTCATCGGGATGCTCCTTGTTTCTTCAGCCACTCGACGGTGGCGGGGGAGGCCATGGCAAGCGGCCAGGCCGCCTGGTGCACCGAACCGTCCCAGCCTTCCGCGGTGACCCAGAGCTCGGCGTCCGGGGCGGTGCGCGGCGGGATCGGCACGGTGGCAAAGGCCCGGTGCGGGCTGCCAAAGAAAATCGAACCTGCGGCACGCAGGCTGCGCGGTTTGCCCACGCGCACGTAGACCGCGCGGATCTGATCCTTGCAGCCTTCGCACTGGGCCATGGTGAAGGTCTTGACCATGCCGGCGGGGTCGGACTGGGGCGGCTCGACCTTCCACTCGGCAAACTTCAACTTCCAGGGACCCACGTCCAGCTCGCCCGCGGGGCGCTGGCCCAGCCCCATCAGCCCGCGCGACAGCGCCAGGTTGTCGAAATACTTCGGGACGTAAATGATGGGCAGGATGAGCAGCAGCGCGCTCAGGTGGAAGCGCCAGCGGCGCCAGAAACTGGGTTTGGCCGCGGCGGCGTCCAGGGTGGCGGTCTTGCTCATTCGGTCACCTCGCGAGCGGCGGTACGGTCTGCGCGGGCAGGGCGCAGGGCTTTGGCAGTGGCTTGCGCGGTGCGCTTGGTCCAGATCAGGAGGCCGCTGAGCGACATCATGGTCAGCAGGAGGCCAAACAGGAACCACACCAGCTTCAGCCAGAAGCCGCCGAAGTCGCCGGTATGCAGCGGCCGCATGGATTCGGTGAAGAACTCCAGGCCGTTGCGGTCGGACAGGCGGCGCACTTCCTCGACCGCGCCGTTGTACGGATTGATCTTGGCGTACTGGAACATCAGCGGGTACGCGCCGCGGCCCGAGATGGTGATCGGGTCATACGCGTTGCCGGGGAAGAAGACGTGCTGCGTTTCCAGGCCGGGCAGTTCGCGCTCGGCAATGGCAACGATCTCGTCGAGCGGCAGGCGTTTGACGGTTTCGCCGGCGGCGACGGTGGGCACCTGATCGCGGGCTACGACAGCCGGCACGCCCTGGGTCGAAATGGTGGTCGCCGTATCGGACAGGATCGCCTGCGCCAGGAACCAGATCGCGCTGACCGAAATCAGCAGGATGAACCAAACCGACCACAGACCCGACAGGCGGTGGAAGTCGCCCCAGAAAATGCGAGCGCCCTGGCCGACGCGCAGACGCGGCTTCTGGAAATAGGCGCGCCAGAACCGCTTGTAGACCACCAGTCCGGTGATCAGCGACAGCAGCATCGGAATCGACAACAGCGAGACCAGATACCAGCCCCAGCTATAGCCATTGTTGAACGGGATCAGCAGCCAGCCGTGCAGCGCGCGCATGAATTGGCGCAGGTCGAAGTTCAAGGCCGGACCTTGCACGTGGCCGGTGTACGGGTTGACGTAGATCGAGGTGAAGCGTGCGCCCGGATAACCCACGGCGGCCGTCAGGGCAAACTGCGATTCCTCAGGCCAGGACAGGCGCTGAACCGACGCTTCGGGTTCCTGTTTGGCGATGGAGTCCATCAGGGCCTGGTAGCCCATGCGGGGCGTATCGGCATCGGGCGCCTGGGCGCGAACGGCGGGGTTGATGAGCCAGACGATTTCCTGGCTGATGACGGCGATGGTCCCGGTCGCACAGATGAAGAAAAGGAAAATCCAGATTGGCAAGGCCAGCCAACTGTGGACGAGAAACCATAATTTGGAGCGCGATGGCTTGGCCATTCAAAAGCTATCCGGTAGACAGAAGAGGGTTGCCTGGTCCCCATTTAAGGGAGGCGTCAGGCGGAATTCTAGCAATAATAGTTCTCAATTGTCTTAGTCGCCCCTTTGCTCCGGCGCGCCGCGCCGGCGCAAAGCATCCGGAATTGACGGCCCGATGTTTAAAATGCCGGCTTGGCGACGGAATCGGCCGTCGCCCGGAAATCCCGCATGCCCGCCCGATCGTCCTGTCCGTCCTCCCGTCCAGTCTGCGCCGCCACCCTCGTGCGGCTGTTGCTGCTGCTTCTGCTGGTGGTGCGGGCGTTCGTGCCGGTCGGATACATGCCGGACGCGCAGGCGCTGAAGCAGGGACGCCTGGAACTGGGCTTCTGTGCCGCGGGCGGCGGGGTGTTTCCCGGCATGTCGGGCAGGGCCGATGCGCACACTGCCCACACCGATTCCTCTCATGACCACCATGAGCACCACGATTCTTCCCAGCACGTGGGCGCCGGCCAGGAATGTCCGTTCGGGCTGAGCGCACACCCGGCGTTGCTCGTGCCGCCCACCGTCGCGCTGGTTCCTGCCTTGCTCGGCTGGTGGGTGCAGGCGCCCCGACTGACCGACAGTCCGCGGCCGCCCATGCCGGCCGCCGGGCCGCCGCTGGGACAGCGCGCTCCGCCTCGAATCACCGGATGACATCCGTCGCCGTGCGCGCCAAGCGCACGATTGCCGCCTGCTGCAGGCGGCGTCCGTTGTTTTCGAGATCATCATGTCCACCGAGACCCTGGTTAGTCCGGCCGCCTCCACGCGGCCGAGGGCGGCAAGCGGCAGCGCGTTGCTCGCGCTGATCACCCGGCTGCATTTCTATATAGGCCTGTTCGTCGGCCCCTTCATCCTGGTCGCGGCCGTGACCGGCACGCTGTTCGTGCTGACCCCGCAACTGGAAAACCTCATCTACGCCGAGCAGTTGCGCACCACTTCCACGGGCGCGGCGCAACCCCTCGCGGCGCAGGTCCAGGCAGCGCAAAGCCAAGTCGGACCGGGTCCGCGCCTGTTCGCCGTCCGGCCCGCGCCCGGCCCCGGCGAAACCACGCGCGTGATGTTTACGCAGCCCGGCATGGGCGATTCCGAAGCCCGCGCGCTATTTGTGGACCCCGTCACGCTGAAGATCCAGGGCGACATGGTCGTCTACGGCACCAGCGGCACGCTGCCTTTCCGGACCAAGCTGGACTACCTGCACCGCAACCTGATGCTGGGTGACCTGGGCCGCAACTACAGCGAACTGGCGGCGTCGTGGCTCTGGATTGCGACGCTGGGCGGTCTGGTGCTGTGGTTTGCCCGGCGCGGGCGCGACAAGACGTTGGAAGCCCGCAGCCCGCGCCTGCGCGCCCGGCGCTGGCATGGACTGCTGGGGTTGTGGATCGGCATCGGCCTGGTGTTCTTCTCGGCCACCGGGCTGACCTGGTCCAACTGGGCCGGTGCGCGCGTGGACCAATTGCGCGCGCAGTTGGGGTGGATCACGCCGGCGGTGTCGTTGAAACTGCCCGACGCCGGGATGCCCGCCATGGCAGCCATGCCCGAGGGCGGCGAGCATGCCCATCATCATGGCGACCAGCATGACCACGCCGCCATGTCGCCGGCGCCGGACACCGTGCCGGCGGGCTTTGACCGGGTGTTGCAGGCCGCGCGCCAGGGCGGCATCGACAGCAGCCTGCTTGAAATCCGGCCGCCGCGCGGCGCTGGCCAGGCGTGGTTGGTGCGCGAGGTGGACCGCTCCTGGCCCACCCAGGTCGACACCATCGCCGTGGATCCGACCACCTATGCCATCACCAGCCGTGCCGACTTCGACACCTTTCCGCTCATCGCCAAGCTGATCCGCTGGGGCGTGGACATGCACATGGGCATCCTGTTCGGCTGGCCCAATCAACTCCTGATGGCCGCCATTGGCATCGCCCTGACGACGATGATCGTGCTGGGCTACCGGATGTGGTGGCTGCGCCGTCCGGCCGCGGGCGCGACAGGGCAGACGCTGACTCACGCCTGGCGCGAGCTGTCCTGGCCCGGACGGATCGGCGTGGCGGCCATCGCGCTGGCGCTGGGATGGAGCCTGCCGGTGATGGGCGTGAGCCTGGCCGTATTCCTGGTCATTGATGTGTTGCGCTGGGTAGCCGCCAGACGCGCTTGATATGCGTCAACGGGCAGTGCAGATGGGCGCGGGCAGACCGGATTCGGGGCCGGAACCGCGCTACCATCTGCGGCGTCAAGGGGATTTGATGTACACAAGCGCCACTGCTGCCAGACGATGGGTTTCGCTGTTCGCGGCGGCCCTGTTCGTCTTTCAGGCGCTGATTGCCTCTGCGGCACTCGCCGCACCAAGTCCCGCCGGTATGTCGGGCGCCGCCGGCGCCACCACCATCATCTGCACGGCCAGCGGGCCGCGCGTTGTCACCATCGGCATCGAAGGCGCCACGCAAGGCGCCGAGCAGCACAGCGGCGCCATGCCGCATTGCTGCGTCGCCGGCTGCGCCATGTTGGGCGGCGCCACGCTGCCCGGACTGTGGCTGCTTGCCTGGCTGCTGCCTACGCTGGCGCAGCCTGCTACGGCGCCAGCCGCCGACGTTTCTTACTTCTCCAGTGCGCACGCCCGGCTGCAGCAGCAGCCGCGCGCGCCGCCACCCGTCGCCTGACGGCACCTCTCTCAGCATCACCGGTTTGCATCGCGGCGCCCACGGTTGACGGCCGCGCCGCCGGTTAGCGCCTGCTCATATCGCCGCTTTTGGCACGGATCCGTTTGAGGGCCCGGGCGCCGAGGCGCGCCCATGCATGGCCCGTCCGCGCGGGGGCGACGCCCCGATTGCAGATTCCGACTCAGATTCCAAGTTGATCCAGATTCCCTATGCGTAAGCAACCGCAATTCGTCCGCATGACCTGCCTGGCCGCCGCCGTGGCCGCCACATTTTCCGCCGCCGCGCAGCCCATCCAGGACGGCGTAACCACGCTCGATCCCGTTGTCATCATGGGCGTGGCGCCCAGCGCGCCGCTGACCTTCACGACCGATCCGAAGCTCCCGCGCCAGCCGCTGCCAGCCAGTGACGGCACCGACTACCTGAAGACCATTCCCGGCTTTTCGGCCATCCGGAACGGCGGCACCAACGGCGACCCGGTGCTGCGCGGCATGTTCGGTTCCCGCCTGAACATTTTGACCAACGGCACCTCCATGCCCGGCGCCTGCCCGTCGCGGATGGACGCGCCCAGTTCCTATATTTCGCCCGAGAACTTCGACCAGCTCATCGTCATCAAGGGACCGCAGACAGTGCTGTGGGGGCCGGGCGCGTCCGCCGGCACCGTCCGCTTCGACCGCGACACACCCCAGTTCACCGAGCCGGGCGTGCGTTTTGACGGCAGCCTGACCGGCGGCTCGTTCGGGCGCAACGACCAGACGGCGGACCTGACCATCGGCAACGAAAAGGTCTACACCCGGATCACCGCCAACCACTCGCATTCGCAGGACTACAAGGACGGCGACGGCAACACCGTGCCGTCGCGCTGGGACAAATGGAACGCGGATGTCACGCTAGGCTTCACGCCCGATGCGGACACGCTATATGAACTGACCGCCGGCACGGGCGACGGCGAGGCGCGATATGCCGGGCGCGGCATGGACGGCTCGCAATTCAAGCGGGAAAGTTTTGGACTGCGCTTTGAAAAACGTAACCTCGGGCCCGTCCTGAGTCAGGTCGAGGCACAGCTCTATTACAACTACGCGGACCACGTCATGGACAACTACACGCTGCGCGCGCCGGACCCGTCCAGCGCCATGGCGATGGCGATGGCCTCGGACGTGGACCGCGCAACCTGGGGCGGACGTGTCGCCAGCACCTGGAATCTGTCGCAAGACACCAGCCTGGAGGCAGGGATGGACTTCCAGCAAAGCCGCCACCGCGCCCGCAGCGGCTCGGACACCATGTCCTATCGCAGCCAGCCGTGGGTCAAGGACGCCGATTTTTCCAATACGGGTGTCTTTGGCGAATTGACCTGGCGCGCCGCACCGGACAGCCGCGTGATTGGCGGCGCCCGCGTCGACTGGGCGTCCGTCAAGGATTTCCGGCAGACCACCGGCGGCATGATGATGGTCATGCCCAACCCCACGGCGGGCGAACGGCGCAACGACACGCTCCCCAGCGGCTTCCTGCGCTATGAAAAGGATCTGGAATCGCTGCCCGCCACGCTCTATATCGGGCTGGGTCATGTGGAGCGGTTCCCAGACTACTGGGAACTGTTCTCGCCCAAGCGCGGTCCGGCCGGCTCGGTCAACGCCTTCCAGGGCGTCAAGCCGGAAAAGACGACCCAGCTTGATTTTGGCGCCCAGTACAAGACGGAAACGCTGGATGCGTGGTTCTCGGGGTATGCGGGGTACGTGGACGATTTCATTCTGTTCAATTACACGTCCGGCGGGATGATGGGGGCCACCTCGCAGGCGACGAACGTGGATGCCCGGATTTTTGGCGGGGAGTTTGGCGCGTCCTATGCCGTGACGCCGAGCTGGAAGGTGGGCGCCACATTGGCCTACGCCTGGGGCCAGAACCGCAGCGACGGCCGCGCGCTGCCGCAGATTCCGCCGCTGGAGGCCAAGCTCACCGCCGCCTATGACGACGGCACCTGGTCGGCGGGCGCCTTGTGGCGCATCGTCGCCCCGCAAAAACGCTACGCGCTGAACGAAGGCAACGTCGTGGGCAAGGATTTCGGTCCCAGCGCCGGATTTGGCGTGTTTTCCCTTAATGCGGGTTACGTCGTGAACAAGCAGGTTCGGTTGTCGCTGGGCGTGGACAACGTGTTCGACAAGACCTACAGCGAACACCTGAACCTGGCGGGGAATGCCGGATTTGGCTATCCGGCGGGCACGGCGGTGAACGAACCCGGCCGCAGCGTCTGGGCTCGGGTCAGCGTCCGATACTGACCGAAACGGGGTTGGGCACGCTACTTGCTGAAAGGGGGGTGAGGGTCATTCCTTGTCTTATGGAGAAGCATCATGGAAGAGTTCAAGTACACGCCCACCTTGTCCACCCCCCAGCCGATGACAAATGGCGAACGTTGCGCGTTGCGAACGCTTGCTGCGGCGCAGCAACTTTTGCACCCGGATCGTCCGCCGGCCGTCCTGATGTCGACGGTCGAAGCCGAATTGGCCAAATATGTAAAAGATACCTACCGGCCGCGCACGGCTTGGTAAGGCGCCAGGGCGGGGCGCCGCGCACTGACGGCGCCCGTCACGCGATCGGCGCCCGCATCACCAGCGCCGAGATGGTGTGATTTTTCCAGAACATCTGGTGGATACGGGGCAGCAGGGCTTGCAGCTCCGGCTCCGTCACGCCGTCGAACGTGACCAGTACGGCGGGACGATTTCCTTCGCTGGGGACGCGCTTCATGCCGTCCGGCGAAGGAAAGCCGTACTTGACCAGGAACGCCCGGACATCTTCGTCGCTGGTGGTGTCTTCCACCTGATTGATGAGCAGCGCTGCCATGGCGCAACCTCCAGAGGTCAGAATTTTTCGGGCACATACCGGAACGGATGTTCCGGCTGCGTGTAGCCCTTGGGCTTCTGTCGTTTGGGCAGGGTGATTTTTTCCCTGGCGCTGACGGTGTAGGGAATGTGTTCCAGCAGGTGGGTAATGATGTTCAGCCGGATTCGCTTCTTGTCGTCGGATCGTCCGACGTACCAGGGCGAGATCGACGTATCCGACGCCCGGAACATCTCGTCCCGGGCACGCGAGTAGTCGTACCAGCGGCTGTACGAATCCAGGTCCATCTTCGTCAGCTTCCAGGTCTTGCGCGCATCGTTGATGCGCGACTGAAGGCGGCGTGTCTGTTCCGCCTCGGTGACTTCCAGCCAGTATTTGAAGAGCAGGATGCCGGAGTCGATCATCACGCGTTCCACCAGCGGCACGGCTTTCAGAAAGGCGTCGACCTGCGCCTGGCTGCAAAACCCCATCACGCGCTCAACGCCAGCCCGGTTGTACCAGCTGCGGTCGAAGATCACGACTTCGCCCGCCGCGGGCAGGTGTGGCAGGTAGCGCTGCATGTACATCTGGGATTTTTCGCGCTCGGTGGGGGCGGGCAAGGCCACGACGCGAAAGACGCGGGGGCTGACACGCTCGGTCAGCGCCTTGATCGTGCCGCCTTTGCCGGCGCCGTCGCGCCCTTCGAACACGATGCAGACCTTGGCGCCCGTATCGACGACCCATTGCTGCAGCTTGACCAGCTCGACGTGAAGTTGGGCCAGTTCCCTTTCGTACTGCTTATTGGAAAGCTTGCCCGCCTCGGCGGTCTCGGGATTGTCCTTCTGCTTTTTCTTGTCGCCCATCGTCGCGCTCCGGAAGTCTTCCTGCCACGAATGAACGGCGCACGCGGGCGCCACATTTGATCTGAATATATTGCCGATTCAAGGCGGTTTGGGAGCGCGTTACCAATGGAATTATGGTGCCGCAGTCCGCCGCGCCATTGGGTGGTGGTCACCCGACGAATGTTTCGGGAACGTTATTTGCTGTCGGGGTCCACGGCCACGTTTCCGCTGGCCGCAGCGAACCTGAGGTGACGAAAATGGAACCAGATCATTCCGTTGGGCAGACATCTTCCCAGGACAACGCCGTAGAGGCGACCTCGACGCCCGACGATCTGCCGGTGCGGCCTGGGGCAGGCTCGCCGAGTACGGGCGGCGCGCCGTCGGTCAAGCCGTCGGATGCCAGCGAGAACACGCAGGGCAACGAAGTCAGCAACGAGGACATGGAGCCATCGGACGCCTCCGAATCCAATCCCGATCCCGCCGACTCGCAACGCACGTCCTGAACACCAAGAGACCCCGAGGAGATCCGATCATGATCGTAAAGACTGCAATGCTGGGCGTGGTTGCGATGCTGGGCGCCGCTGGCGCCGTGTCCACCGGCTGGGCGCAGGGTGCGCCGCAGTCCGTGACCGAAGTGCGAGTCGATGTCGCCAAGGTCGAGGCCGGCTACCGCGCCTCGAAGATCATCGGAGCGACCGTCTACAACGGCAAGAAGGAAAAGATCGGCACCGTGGATGATCTGATCCTCGGCCCGCCCGATTGGGCGCCGTATGCGGTGTTGTCGGTGGGCGGGCTGCTTGGCGTCGGCAATCATCTTGTGACGGTTCCGCTGTCGAAGATGCAGGTCGCCGGCGACCAGTTCCAGCTGCCGGACGCTACGAAGGACACGCTCAAGGCGCTGCCCGAATTCAAGTACGCCAAGTAAACCGGCGCGGGGCAGCACGCTCCGCACCCCATGCCTGATCCACGCCCGCAGGAGGCCACATGCAGATCGAACCCGTCGACGAACCCCGCCGTTACGAATCGCCCTCGCGTTCTTCATTGGTTGCGCAGATCAAGGACATCGACGCCCGCAGGCCGGATTTTCCAGGCGAACACATCATCGTGTTTGGCGTGGGCGTGCTGCTGATGTTGTCCGGCATGCGCAGCCGCACGCTGTTGCGGCGCACCCTGGTCACCGCCGCCGGGACCGCCTTGATCGGCCGGGCGGCAAGCGGGACGGGCGGTATTGCCCGCGTCGCCCGCATCGTCAAGCGCCTGGGCTGATCACGCGCAGGAGACCGTCATGGCAGCAAGAACGATATGGAAAGGAGCGATTTCCTTCGGGCTGGTCCACATTCCCGTGGGCCTGCACACGGCCACGACGGAGTCCGGCGTGGACTTCGACTGGCTGGACAAGCGCTCGATGGACCCGGTTGGTTACAAGCGCATCAACAAGCGCACCGGCAAGGAAATCGACAAGGACAACATCGTGAAGGGCGTGGCGTACGAGGACGGCAAATACGTCATCGTGTCGCCCGAGGAGATAGCCGAGGCCTATCCTCGCACCACGCAGACCATCGAGATCCAGCAGTTCGTGGACGCCGGGGGCGTGTCGTTTGTTTATCTGGAGCGACCCTACTACGTCGCGCCCATCAACAAGGGCCACAAGGTGTACGCCTTGCTCCGGGACACGCTGGTCAAGACAGGAAAGATCGGCATCGCCAAGGTCGTGATCCAGACCAAGCAGCACCTGGCGGCGCTGATTCCGTCAGGCGACGCGCTGGTGCTGAACTTGATGCGCTGGGGCGACGAGGTGAAGTCGGTGGAAGGGCTGGATCTGCCCAAGGCCGGCGCCAAGAACATGACGCCCAGCGCCAGCGAGATGAAGATGGCGAAGATGCTGGTCGACGACATGTCCGGCGAATGGGATCCCGAACAGTACAAGGACGAGTTCAAGGCCGCCGTGATGGAGCTGGTGGAGCAGAAGGCGCGCGCCGGCGAGACCGAAACCGTCATCGAGCCGCAGGAAGCGTCGCCCGCGTATGCGGACAACGTCATTGACCTGACCGAGCTGCTGCAGCGCAGCCTGAAGGGGGGCAAGGGCGGGTCCAAGGCGGCCAAGTCCGACGAAGGCGATGACAAAAAGGCAGCCAAGGTGCCGGCCAAGAAGACGGCGGCCAAGTCGGCCAAGAGCGCAAGCAAGACGGCCAGCAAGTCGGCGAGCAAGGCGACGGGTAAAACCGCCAGCAAGTCGAGTGACAAGAACACCGGCAAGACAACGAGCAAAACGCGCAAGGCGGCCTGACCATGGCTGACACGCTGAAGAAGTACCGCGAAAAGCGCAACTTCGAGATCACGTCGGAACCCGCCGAGGGTGGCGAGGCCAACGAGGATGCCCGCGCCTTCGTCATCCAGAAGCACTGGGCCAGCCGGCTGCACTACGACTTCCGTCTGGAACTGGACGGGGCCATGAAGAGCTGGGCGGTGCCCAAGGGGCCTTGCTACGACCCGGCGGTCAAGCGCATGGCGGTCCAGGTCGAGGATCACCCCATTGCCTACAACCAGTTCGAGGGGCAGATTCCCGAAGGGCAGTACGGCGCCGGCAAGGTCATCATCTGGGACGAAGGCAAGTGGATGCCGGTGGGCGATCCGCGCAAGGGCTATCGCGACGGCCACCTGAAGTTCGACTTGCAGGGCGTGAAGATGCAGGGCCGCTGGGCGCTGATCCGGCTGAAGGGCAAAGAGTCGGAGAAGCAGCCGCCCTGGCTGCTTATCAAGGACCGAGACGATTTCGCGCGGCCCGAGCGGGAATTCAGTGTGGTGGACGAAATGCCGGATAGCGTGGTGCCACTGCGCAAATCTGCGAAGGCCAAGCCGGCAGGCAAGGGCGGCGAGGCGACAGCCAAGCCGAATTCCGCAGCCAAGACGTCGCCTCCCGCAGCGAAATCCCGCGCCAAATCCAAAGCTCCCGCGGAGGCGGCGGCTGACGACCAATCCCAGGATCAGGACGACAACACCGCCGACGATCAGTCCGCGTTGCCCGGTGTAGCCGCCGACTTGCCCGCGCAACTGAAACCCCAGCTCGCCACGCTGGTGGACGGCGTGCCTCAGCATGCGCCGGACTGGCTGTACGAGATGAAATTCGACGGCTACCGGCTCGTCGTCCGGATCGAAGGCGACGATGTGCGGCTGTTTACGCGCAACGGCCACGACTGGAGCGCCAAGATGCCGCATCTGGTCGAGGCCATGCGCGCATTGCCCGCCAAATGGGCGTGGATCGACGGCGAAATCGTGATGCTGGATCGCGAAGGCATTCCGAACTTCCAGTCGCTGCAAAACGCCTTCGACAACGATCGGACACAGGACATCGTGTTCTACGCCTTCGATCTGCCGTTCATCGGGATGCGGGACCTGCGCCAGGAGCCGCTGGGCGTGCGGCGGGCGCTGTTGCAGCAACTGATGGACGCCGCCGAAGACGACCAGCTGCGATTCAGCGAGGCCCTTGAGGCCGCGCCGTCAGATCTGGTGGCAACCGCGTGCAGGATGGGGCTCGAGGGCATCATGGCCAAGCGCCTGTCGTCCCCGTACGTGTCCCGGCGCAGCGACACCTGGGTCAAGGTCAAGTGCGCCCGGCGTCAGGAGTTTGCGATCGTCGGCTACACGGCGCCCAAGGGCAGCCGGGCCGGGCTGGGCGCGCTGCTGCTCGCGGTCACCGAGCAGGACGGCAGCCTGCGTTATGCCGGCAAGGTTGGCACGGGGTTCGACGACGCAAGTCTGGTGTCCCTGCAAAAGCGCTTGGCGGCCATCGAGACGGACAAGAAGCCGGTCACGAATGCGCCCGCAGCGGGTGGCGTTCGCTGGGTCAAACCCGAACTGATCGCCGAAGTGTCGTTCGGCGAATGGACGAGCGGCGGCCACATCCGTCATTCCGTATTCCGGGGCCTGCGGCAGGACAAGCCGGTGAAGGCGATTTCCCGGGAGAAGGCGGTGCCGGTCGAGGACGTAGACGGCGACAAGGGCAACAGGAAATCCGCTTCGAAGGCGGCGCCTGCGGCCAGATCCGCAGCCAGATCGGCCACGGCATTTGCCGGCACGTCTTCCAAGGCATCTTCAAAGGCGCCCACACCCGACTCCGATGCCAAAGCCGCGCCCGGCGGCAAAACCAGCCGCGCCAAGGGCGGCAAGCTCACCAATCCGGACCGGGTCATCGACCCGTCCACCAAGCTCACCAAGCTGGATCTCGCGCGCTATTACGGCCTGATCGCGCCGCTGATGCTGGAGCATCTGAAGGGCCGGCCCGTGTCATTTCTGCGCGCGCCCGCCGGCATCCAGGGCGAATTCTTCTTCCAGAAGCATCTGGAAGCCGCGATGCCCGGCGTCAAACCGTTGCCCGCCAAGCTCGATCCGGATCATCCGCCGCTGCTCGAAGTCCCGACCGCAGAGGCCATCATGTCCGCCGTGCAGATGAACGTCGTCGAATTCCACACCTGGAACGCCGTCAAGACGTCCATCGACAAACCGGACCGCATGATGTTCGACCTGGACCCGGGCGAGGGCGTGCCATGGCCGACCATGCAACAGGCCGCCAATCTGGTGCGCGTGCTGCTGCAGGAGATCGGCCTTCAGGCCTGGCTGAAGACCAGCGGCGGCAAAGGGCTGCACGTGGTTGTGCCGCTACGCAAGCAATACGACTGGGACACGGTAAAGCGGTTTTCCCAGGCGATCGTGCAGCACCTGGCCCGGACGCTGCCGCAACTCTTCGTCGCCAAGAGCGGCCCGAAGAACCGCGTCGGCAAGATCTTTGCGGATTACCTGCGCAACGGGTTTGGGGCGACGACGGTATGCGCGTGGTCCGCGCGGGCGCGGCCCGGTCTGGGCATTTCGGTGCCGGTGACGTGGGACGAGCTGGACAAGCTCACCAGCGGCGCGCACTGGACCATTCAGGACGTGCATTCCCGGCTGGATGCGGGCAACACGCCTTGGGACGACTACGCGCCGCAGTCGCTGACGGCCGCCATGTCGGCGATGGAGTTCGAACCATGATCAGAACGCGTCCACAGCCGTCCTGCCGGCCAGCCGCCATTGCAATTGGTTGCATTCCGCGCCGGGCGCGTTGGCACAATGCCCGGAGCAGGTTTTCCCTTGCGCAGCATGGATCTCCGAAGGAGCCTCCCTATGCCACCCCGCGTCGCCGCCTCAAGCGTGATGGACCACCCGGACGGGTATGGAATCGTCAGCCGCGTCCTGCATTGGCTCATGGCCGTGCTGCTGGCGTGGCAGTTCACCAGCGCGGCGTCGCGGCAGTTTCTGCCGGACACCCCGATCGAGGATTTCTTCTGGGCCTCGCATACCTCGCTTGGCCTGTTGCTGCTGATCCTGGTGCTTGTACGCGGCGCCTGGGCCATCGCCAACTGGGGCAAACGGCCGGACAGCGGCCTGCTGGCGGGCTTCGGGCATCTTGTCCTGTACCTGATGATGATCGCCATCCCCACGCTGGCGCTGTTGCGCGCCTACGGGCGGGGCAGGGGATATTCTGCCTTCGGCATCCAGATCTTCAGCCCCCGCGACCAGGAGATCGAAGCCCTGGTCGAACTTGGCAACGCCTGGCATGGGCTGTTGGGCTGGACGTTGCTGGCGCTGGCCGTGGGCCACATCACGATGGCCTTCGTGCACCGCAGGGCGGATGGACGGCGGGTCTTGACTCACATGACCAAGGGATGACGGCCGGCGCGGCGGCGGTCACAGGAGGGAATCATGCAGCGCGATGAGCTCTTGGCACTGATGATCTCAGTTTCCGCACCCGCACCCCGTCTGGACGAGTGGGACCGGGTGCTATCCATCTACGCGGGATACCTGGAAGGCGTCGCGCCCAAGCTGTCTGAAAAGGAATTGGGCAACTTTATCGGCGCCGGCGCCATGTTCTACCGCACGCTGTGCCAGGCGGATTCCTATCGGCAGGAGTCCGTTTGGGGGCGCCGTAAGAAGGAGGGTTAGTCCCGAAGGAGGGTTAGTTCCCGGATGCAAATATTTACATGGGCATGGAGCTTGCTGTCCTGCCGGCACGAAACCATTGATTCGTGCCAGGAAATGGCCAGCGAGAAGGACAGAACATGCTACGCAGACGGGTAAGACAGCCAATCCGCCGACATTCCATCACCCCAGCAGCGGCCTTTGCCGACGATTCGCCTTTGGCGGACGACGCAACCGAAGCACCACGGCCCGCCATCTGGGCGATCGGCGACGTGCATGGCTGTTGTCAGTCGCTGGACGCACTGCTGGCCAGTCCGGAGATCGCGGGCGACCCCAACTGCAGATTCTGGTTCGTCGGCGACCTCGTCAATCGGGGGCCCGAAAACGCGGAGACGCTGCGCCGGGTCATGTCCCTGGGCGACCGCGCCACGGTGGTGCTTGGCAATCACGATCTGCGCGCCCTGGGGGTCGCAGCGGGATGTGTGCGGCCGGACGCCCGCGACACCCTCAACGACCTGTTCGACGCGCCGGATGCAGATGTCCTGCTCGACTGGCTGCGCGCGCAGCCCCTGATCCATGTGCAGGACCGTCACGTCCTGGTGCACGCGGGGCTGTATCCCGGTTGGGACGTGCTGCAAGCCATGGCGCACGCCGGGGAGGTCGAGGCCATGCTTCGGGACAATGACTGGCGCCGTCACATGCGAACCCTCTTGGGAGCAGCGCCGCTCGCCTGGAACGCCAAGCTGGAAACGCAACTGCGTCTGCGCTTCATCGTCAGCGCGTTCACCCGCATGCGCCTATGCACTCGCAACGGGGCGTTGGCGCCCGGCGCCAAGTCCGCGCCGGGGCGCTGGCCCCGCGAGACCCTGCCTTGGTACAACCTGCCGCGACGCGCGGGCGCCGACAAGACCATCGTGTTCGGCCACTGGGCGACGCTGGGCCTGCTGGTGCGGTCGGACGCCGTGTGCCTGGACACGGGCTGTGTGACGGGCGGGCCGCTGACGGCCTATCGTCTTTCCGACCGAAAACTGGTACAGGTGGCGCGCGAGGCGCTCGCCCAGGTTGCCTGACCGCAGCCGGTCACGCGAACAGACGGTAAGCCACGCCCAAGCTTAAGAGCAGCGCCGTGCCGATGGCGTAGAACGCCAGCGACAGCCAGGCGCTCAGCGGCACGCGCGCCGGCGCGTCAGCGTCTGCGGGCAGGGCCGATTGCGGCGACGGCAGGACTTCTTCATTGGCGGCTTTGGGGCTGAAGCCCGGGCGGGCCACGGCGTCCGCGGTGCGGGCAACGGGCGCAATGCCCAGGGAGACAAGGCGGGTGCCGGCGGGAGTCGGCGTCAGAACGGGTTCCGGTGAGCTCATGGGAAGCCTCCGCAATGGGGTTGGGTAACGAAAGGCGAAACCCCTACAGCAAGCAGCGTGCCCAACCCTTGCCCGTCAGCCGGACGGTCCGATCACAGCCCACTTCCCGTCTCCTGCCCAAAACACTTACGATACGGCAGGCGCCGGGCGTTTTTCGCCGCGCTTGCCCGAATCGACTGACACGTGACGGCCGCATTTCAACCACGGAGCATTCATGAACGGTTACCCAGATACTCTTCTCCTGATCGACAACGAATGGCGCGAGGCCCGCGGCGGCGCGCGCATCGACGTCGTCAATCCCGCCACCGGCCAGAAGATTGGCCAGGTGGCCAGCGCCTCCCGCGAGGACCTGGACGCTGCGCTGGCGGCAGCGCAACGCGGCTTCGAGACGTGGCGCGATACCTCCGCCCACGAGCGTTGCGCGGTCATGCGCAAGGCCGCCGTCCTGCTGCGCGAGCGCGCGGACGACGTGGCACGCCTGCTGACGCAGGAACAGGGCAAGCCGCTCGCCGAAGCGCGTGGCGAAGTGCTGGCCGGCGCGGACATCATCGACTGGTTCGCCAACGAAGCGCTGCGCGTCTACGGCCGCATCGTGCCGTCGCGCAATCCCGCCGCCCAGCAATTGGTCATCAAGGAACCGGTCGGCCCTGTCGCCGCGTTCACGCCGTGGAACTTCCCGGTCAACCAGATCGTTCGCAAGCTGGGCGCCGCGCTTGCCACGGGCTGCTCCTTCCTGGTGAAGGCGCCTGAGGAAACCCCGGCCTCGCCGGCCGCGCTGCTCAACTGCTTTGTCGACGCCGGCATCCCGAAGGGCGTTCTGGGTCTGGTGTTTGGCTCGCCGGCCGAGATTTCCAGCTACCTGATCCCGCACCCGATCATCCGCAAGGTCACCTTCACGGGTTCCACGCCGGTCGGCAAGGAACTGGCCGCATTGGCCGGCCGCCACATGAAGCGCGTCACGATGGAGCTGGGCGGTCACGCCCCGGTGATCGTGGCGGAAGACGCCGATGTCGAACTGGCGGTCAAGGCGTCGGGCGGCGCCAAGTTCCGCAATGCCGGTCAGGTCTGCATCTCGCCGACCCGCTTCCTGGTGCACAAGAACGTCAAGGCCGCCTTTGAACAGGCTTTCGTGGCCCATGCCGAAAAGCTCAAGTTGGGCGACGGCCTGACCGAAGGCACGACGCTCGGCCCGCTGGCCAACGACCGCCGTCTGGCCGCCATGGACAAGATCGTCAAGAACGCGGCCGAAAAGGGCGCGCGCGTGGCCACCGGCGGTCAGCGCGTGGGCAGCGCGGGCAATTTCTTTGCGCCGACCATCCTGACCGACGTGCCGCTCGAGGCCGATATTTTCAACGAAGAGCCGTTTGGTCCCATCGCGGCCATCCGCAGCTTCGAAAATCTGGACGAAGCCATCCGCGAAGCCAACCGCCTGCCGTTCGGCCTGGCCGCCTATGGTTTCACCCGCTCGATCAAGACGGTGCACGAGCTGTCGCGCCGCCTTGAAGTGGGCATGCTCTGGGTCAACCAGCCCGCGACGCCTTCGGCTGAGCTGCCGTTCGGCGGCGTGAAGGATTCCGGCTACGGTTCCGAGGGTGGTCCCGAGGCGCTCGAGGCGTACCTGGTCACCAAGGCCGTCTCGGTCGTGGGCGTCTAAGCCCGCGTCAGACCCCGCCTGACTAGAAACAGGCCGTATCCGGAACACAACCGGTTACGGCCTTTTCATTTGTGCCGTTGATTCAGGTTTTGAGCCGGATTTCTTGTCGGCGGCCATCCTTTGGATGTCTTTCGTCTGGGCGATTGGCGCGGTCGCCCGCATGCCGCAGAATCGGCGGTGCACCATCCGGCGCCTCGGGCGTTGCGATCTTTCGAACCTTTCGCCGTTCTTCATTTGACAGGGTCGCTTACGCACCGTTGCCGGTCGCGCCCGCCGCCCGCAGGTAAGGTCTCCCTGACCATGACGCCCCGGAGATAGACGTTTCGATGTTTTCCATGCCGCCCCTCAAGACCCTTGCCCGGCACAAGTCCCACGCTGGCCCGGCCATGAACTGGCTGAAGGAACGCAAGCAGTTCGTCAAGGCGCTGCTGTCCAACCCGGCGGCGGTCGGGGCAGTGGCCCCTTCGAGCGCGGCACTGGCCGCCGCCATCACGGAATCGATCCAGCCCCGAGCCGGTAAGGTCCTCGAACTGGGCTGCGGAACCGGCGTCTTCACCCGGGAGATGCTGCGCAAGGGGATTGCGCCGTCCAGCCTGGTCCTGGTGGAGCAGGACTCCGAAATGAGTTCCAGCCTGCGCAGCCAGTTCCCGGAGGCAGCCGTCCTGCAGGTGCCGGCGCAGGAGCTGTCCCGGGACAGTCATCCGGAGCTTCACGGCATCAGCGCGGCCATCTGCGGTCTGCCACTACGGAACATGAGCGGCGCGCATCACCATAAGCTGCTGACCGCCGTGTTCGAGGCGATGCCGCCGGGCGGGTCCATGCACTTTTTCACCTATGGCGTGAAGTGCCCGATCTCGGCACGGGTGCTTGAGGATTGCGGCCTGTACGCGCGGCGGGTGCGCTTTGTTCCGATGAACCTGCCGCCGGCCTCGGTATACAGCCTGAGCCGGTTGCCCTGAGGGCAGAGCGGGCGCGCCGCGATCGAGGATCGGTTTGCGCGCCCGACGTGCCGTTTTCGGGCGGGGTCCGCTATGCCAGGAAGGTCAGCATGCCGTTGCTCAGGTCGTACATCGACCCGACGATCTTGATCTTCCCTTCCTTTTCCAGCCCGGCCAGAATCGGGCTGTTCTTGCGGATGGCCTCGACGGTGTGCAGCACATTCGTCCGCGCCACGGCGTCCACGAACTGGCCATTTTTACCGTTTCGGTCTCCCGTGTACTTCGTCGCCTCGACTGCCGGCTTGATGACGTCCAGCAGGGCGGTCAGATGGCCAAGCTGAACGTTATCGATCGCCCCGGCCACGGCGCCGCAGGCGGTATGCCCCATCACCAGGATCACCTTGGCGCCCGCCGCCGCGCAGGCGAACTCCATGCTGCCCAGCAGATCGTTGTTGGAGATGTTGCCGGCGATGCGCCCGTTGAAGGTTTCGCCGATGCCCGTGTCCAGGATGATCTCGGCGGGGGCGCGCGAGTCGATGCAGCTCAGGATCACCGCCGCGGGAAACTGGCCAAGGGCGCTGGAACGCTTCTGCGCAAGATAGTCGTGCTTCTGAGGCTTGCCCGCCCGAAAGCGCGCATTGCCCCGTTTCATCATGTCAATCACCTGGTCCGGCGTCATCGCGTCGCGCTGCGCCTGCGTGAGTGATGCGGCTGGCGCGTCGCCGGGCGCAAACGCCAGGCCAGCCATCGCCGCCGCACCAACGCTGGCCTTCAACCAGCCGCGCCGTCCCAGGTCCAGAGGGTGCCCAGCCATGCAACAATCCTTGATCGCTTCCATGAGGTGACCCCAATAAGCAGCCCATAACGATAGACCGCGGGACGCGGCTATTCGATGATGGGCCGGCCACACATGCCGTTTTTGCGGCGAGAGACATTCTGTTCCTGTTTGCGGCGGTGAACAATGGCGCCTTCACGCGGCCCTGTTTTTCTTGTTTTCGCGCCGGATGAGTGGCATAGTTTTTCGCACGACGGGCCCCAGGGTGGCTTCGGGGCGGTTCGACAACGAATACGAAAGGTGCCTCATGCGTTACCTGTACATCGTATTGATCGTGTTGCTCACGGCAATGGTTTTGTCGTTCAAGATCCAGAACTTCGAATCCGTCACGCTGACGCTCTGGACCTCCACCTTCACTTTGCCGGCGTCGGTTCTCGTCATCGGCGTCTATATCCTAGGCATGCTCACAGGCGGCTTTCTGCTCAGCCTGCTGCGTTCCGCCTTCCGAGGGGCAACCGGCCGTCCCGCCGGGCCTACCCCCTGACGATTCCCCGAGCGCCACCCGGCTTGCCGCCGTGCGCCCGCAGTCAGGGCGCGAACGCGTACTTAGGAGCAATCCCGATGAAAAGGCTATTCCTTGTCCTGACCACGTGCGTGCTGGCCGGCTGCGCCGGCACGGTCGCAACGAAGAACGACCTGGCAAAGTACGGCACGCCGCCCAGCGATGACGACCTGTACCAGTACATGTCGTCGCTGCGCGACACCATGCCGCCGACCCGGTATGTCAGTTATCGCGACAAGGGGTACGCGGAATCCGTGAAAAAGACCACGGTCATAGCGGAGGACGGCAAACCGGTGTCCGCCTGGCAGTACGACTTCGAAGTCGCCGGCTACGATCAGCCAGGCCCCGAGCAGCCGCAGTGGACCGCGCGGCGCGTCGTGTTCTTCAATGGCCGCGCGATAGGCGGTTTCGATGCGAATGGGAAGTTCATGCGCACGAGCGCCCAGCCGCCAGCAGCGGCCGCGCCCGCACCCACGCCGGCGCAGCCGCGCTAGGCCTCGGCATTCCCCATTGCGCCGTTCCGGAGAACCCACCATGCAAAAGCCTCAGCAGGCCGCCCCGCGTCGCCCCCTGACCCTTATCGCCGCAAGCGGCATTCTTGGCCTGGCAACCGTCCTTGCCGGTTGCGCCAACCCGTCCGCGTCGTCCCGCGTCTACACCTTCGACCAGGCGCAACGCGCCCAGACCGTCACCCTGGGCTACGTCATCGGCGTGCGGCCCGTCACCATCCAGGCCGCCCAGACCTCGGGCCTGGGCGTCATCGCCGGCGGCGCGCTGGGCGCCGTGACGGGCAGCGCCGTGGGCGGCGGTTCGGGGCGCCGTATCACCACCGTCGGCGGCGCGGTTGGCGGCGCCATGGCAGGCAACGCCATCGAAAACGCCAGCGCCCGCCGGGCAGGGCTGGAAATCACCGTGCGCCTGGATTCGGGCGACGTGCGCGTCATCACGCAGGAAGCAGACGTGCCGATTTCGACCGGCCAACGCGTTCAGATCGTGACGCAGGGCGGCGTGAGCCGCGTGGGCGGGATTTGACGACGATGTAGTGCGTTTCATACCGTGATTGCCGCTGGATGCGGAGATTAGGTGGCTTATTCTCCGCAAATTTTGCGGAGAATAAGCCGCTCGAAGCTGACCGCCACCAAATGGGCCGCCATCGCCAAATGTTCGCCCGATACGGCACTGCGGGACATCACCGATCTCCTGAATCGGAACATGCTCCGCAAAGCGGCCGCGGGCGGACGCAGCACGAGCTACGAACTACCGGATTGACGTCCCGCCGCCAGGCTTAAGATTCGCTTCATCCTGTCGCGTATAGTCAGCGCATGCGTATCCTACTGGCCGAAGACGATGTATCCCTGGGCGAGTCGATCGAATCGTGGCTGGAGCTGGACGGCTACGTCGTCGACCGCGTCACGCGCGGCGATCTTGCCGAGACCGCGCTTGCCACGCACGACTATCACTGCGTGCTGATCGACCGCGGGCTGCCCGGCATGACGGGTGACGACCTGCTTCGGCGGTTGCGCGCGCGGCGCGACAACGTGCCGGCCATCATGATCACCGCGCGCGACGCGGTCCCCGACCGCATCGAAGGCCTTGATCTGGGTGCGGACGACTATCTGGTCAAACCGTTCGATCTGGAGGAGCTGTCCGCCCGCATCCGCGCCGCCTTGCGCCGCCGCGACGGCAACGCCGCGCCGGCGCTGGAACACGGCGGTGTCTCGCTCGACGTGGCCGCCAAGCAGGTCCGTTACCACGGCGCGCAAGTGGAGCTGACGGCGCGGGAGTTCGCCATCCTGCACGCGCTCATCCGCCATCCCGGCCACATCGTGTCCCGCGCGCAACTCGAAGAAGCCCTGTACGGCTGGGGCGACGAAGTCGAAAGCAATACGATCGAAGTGCACATCTACAACCTGCGGCGCAAGCTGGCGGCCGACCTTATCAAGACGGTGCGGCGCCAGGGTTATCGCCTGGCCGACTGACATGCGCTGGCGCAAGAAGACATCCAGGACTCCATCCAACGCCGCGTCGAAGTCCCCGCGCGGCTATTCGCTGCGGCGGCGCCTGATCGGCACGACACTCGGTTCCAGCATCCTGGTCGGACTGGTCAGCACCCTCATCGTGCTGACCATCGCTCGCAAGGAGGTCAACGACGCCTACGACGACTGGCTGGAAGAGGGCGCGCGGCTGGTGCTGGCGCTGGGCGAAGGCAGCATCGGCCGCGTGGCTGGCGAGCGCTCCCCGGCGGACACGCAACCCGCGTTGCGGCTGGACTACCAATTGGTGTCGCGCACGGGAGAAGTGCTGCTGCGCGGCGAAGACGCGCCCAAGCGGCCGTTCGTGGACCCCGAGCGGCGCGGCGACCGCTATTACGACGTGCGCGCCGACGGCGAGGACTGGCGCGTGTATGTCCGCCATCACGACACGCTGGGGTTTTCGGCACAGGTCGGTCAAGAGATGGACGAACGCACCGATCTGATCTGGGACATGCTCGAATCGCTGGCCTGGCCCCTGGTCGGCCTGTGGGTCCTGTTGGGGCTGATCAACTGGTTTCTGATCTGGCGGCTGCTCAAGCCGCTTGCGCGCATGACGCGCGGCATCGAGGGCAAATCGCCAAAGGACCTGTCGCCCGTGGCCGAGGAGAGCAGGGCGTATGAAGTCCAGTCGATCACGGCGGCGCTGAACCGTCTGCTGGGCCGGCTGGATCATGCGCTGGAAGCCGAGCGGCGCTTCACCGCGGATGCCGCCCACGAACTGCGCACGCCGCTCGCGGCGCTGGCGTCGCGGATCCAGGTGCTGCAACGCAGCCATCCCGCTGAACAGGCGCCGGCGCTTGCCGCCCAGTTGCAGCGCCTGCGCGCCGACATGATGCGCACGACCAGCCTCGTCGAAAACCTGCTGCAGCTGGCGCGTCTGGACCCGCAATCGGCCGATGCGATGTCCCGCGAGCGCGTTGATGTGCCCAGCCTGCTGCAGGACGCCGCCGACGCCTGCGCGCCCACGGCGGCGGCGCAGAGCACTACGATAACGATCGATGCGCGCGAAACGGCACTGGCCGGCAACCGCGATGCGCTCTTTACCGCCTTGCGCAACCTGATCCACAACGCGGTGTCGTACGGCCGCCAAGGCGGCCAGGTGCGGGTCGCCGCCGAACGCGCGGGTCAATACGTCGCGCTCAGTGTGAAGGACGACGGCCCGGGCGTAGCCCCGGCCGATCTCGAGCGCTTGACGCAGCGCTTCTATCGCGTGCTGGGCACCAATGTGCCGGGAAATGGCCTGGGCCTGTCCATCGTCGCGCGCGTGGCAGACATGCACCGCGGACAATTGCAGTTCGGGCCGGGGCTGGACGGTCGGGGGCTGGGTGTGACGCTACTTGTGCCCATCGATACGAAGGCGTGACAACATCACGGTCGCATTCGTGCCCAAAGCTAAGGTCTGCTTCATCTTCGGGGCGTCAAATGGCGCCATGTTCAACAACGAAGCGCAATCCGCGCAAGGAGCTGCACTATGACCCAGACTACCCGTCGTTCCACGTTCATCCGCACCTTCCTGGCCAGCACTGTGCTGGCCGGCGCCGCCGTGGCAGGCGTGGCGCACGCGCAGGGCTACACGGGCCCCAGCACCGGCAAGCCGGCGGCGCAGGGCTATAGCGGCCCCAGCACGGTGGCCGTCACCACGGTCAAGGAATTGCTGGCCAACGGCCGCGATGACCAGAACGCCATCCTGCGTGGCCGGATCGTCTCGCACGACGGCGACGATCACTACACCTTTGACGACGGCACGGGTCAGATCCGCGTCGAAATCGACAACGACGACTTCCCCGCCGGCCAGAAGATCGACGACAAGACCCGGGTCGAACTGCGCGGCGAACTGGACCGCGATCGCAACAACGTCGAATTCGATGTGGACAGCGTCCGCGTGATGTAAAGAGCGTGCGGCGGGCGCATACGGTATTCTGTCGGCCTCAAGTCGATACCCGTACCTGTTTGTCGTGAACCCCGTAACGCCCCCCGCCGCGGTCCAGCTGCCCGAAGCCACCATCCGCGCCACCGTCCGGTTGCCCATCCGTCTTGCCGACGGCTCCGAGGCACAGGCGTTGGCGTACAGCTTTCACGGCCTGGCCGACGCTCGCGACCATCTCGCCCTCAAATTCGGGCAACCCGGCCCGCAGCCGCTTGTCCGCCTGCATTCCGAGTGCATGACCGGCGACGTCTTCGGATCGTTGCGCTGCGACTGCGGCCCGCAACTGCAGGAAGCGTTGCGCCTCATGAGCCAGGAGGGCGGCTACCTGCTGTACCTGCGCCAGGAAGGGCGGGGCATCGGCCTGTATTCCAAGATCGACGCGTACCGGCTGCAGGAATTGGGCTACGACACCTACACCGCCAATCTGGAACTGGGCCACGGCCTGGACGACCGCGACTACACGCCGGCGGCGCAGATGCTGCGGGCGATGGGCGTCGATGATCTGGAACTGCTGACCAACAATCCTGACAAGCGCACGCAGTTGGAACGCATGGGCATCCGGGTCAGCGGTTGCCGCCTGACGGGGGTCTATCCGAACGAGCACAACAAGGGCTATCTGCTGGCCAAGGCGCTGCGCACGCAGCATCGGATCGAGCTCGGCCAGACCGAGGAATGATGGCCCGCAAGTCCGCTAGCCGCCCGCCCGGGGCGGCTTTGCTTTTCCCGAATGTAAGGACAAACCCTTATACTCTGGGCCGGTCGATGGGCCGCATTGCCGGCTGCATGGCCGTATCGTGTTTTGGAATTCCCTATGAATCAACAACATAAAGACCTGTCCGCGCTCGCAAAAGCGTGGCTGTTTGTGCTGGGCGCGTGCATTCTGGCCGCCGGGCTCTTTTTTGGTTACCACGGCGCTCGCCTGGTGGCCCTGAATGGAAGCTGGTATTTCGTGGTGTGCGGCGTCGTGCTTGCCCTGTCCGGCATCCAGATCGCCCGCCGCCGCCCCAATGGCGGCCTGCTTTTCGCGCTGGCGCTGGTCGGCACCGCGATTTGGGCGGTCATCGACGTGGGCCTGCAATTCTGGCCGCTCGTCTCCCGCGTGATGGTGTTCGTGGGCTTCGGCATCCTGGTCGCGCTGTCGCAGCCGTTGCTGCGCCGCGCACAGAAGCTGCCCGCCAACCCGGCGCCATCCCGCATTGCGGCCGCCGTGCTGGCGCTGGCCTTTATCGCGACCGTGGCCGGCATGTTCGTGCCGCACGCGCCCGTGTCGCAGGGCGAGACCCTGGCGCTCAAGCCCGTCGCACCCGGCCAGGAACAGAAGGACTGGGCGCACTACGGCAACACCGCCGGCGGCACCCGCTTTGCGGCGCTGGACCAGATCACGCGCGACAACGTGAAGGACCTTGAGGTTGCCTGGACCTACCGCACGGGCGACACCCCCGTCAGCCCCGGTGGCGGCGGCGCCGAAGACCAGCAGACCCCGCTGCAGATCGGCAACCGCGTGTTCCTGTGCACCCCGCACAACAACGTGATTGCGCTGGACGCCACCACGGGTAAGGAACTCTGGAAGGTCGAGATCAACGCCAAGCAGAAGAAGTGGATGCGTTGCCGCGGCCTGGCCTATTTCGATATCGATGCGCCGCTTGAGCAGCCGACCGTCGAAGGCGCGACGCCGGTCAAGGCCGTGAGCCTCGCCGCCGGCGCCGCCTGCCGCCGCCGCATCCTGATGAACAGCGTGACGCCCGAGCTGATCGCCCTGGACGCCGACACCGGCGCCTTCTGCGCCGACTTCGGCAACCAAGGCCGCGTGGACCTGCGCGCCGGCATGGGCAAGGGCGCCGACAAGGGCGAGTATTACCCGACCTCGGCCCCGACGCTGGCCGGCACGACCATCGTCATCGGCGGCCGCGTGGCGGACAACGTCAGCACCGACATGCCTGGCGGCGTGGTACGCGGGTTCGACGTGGTGACCGGCGAGCTGCGTTGGGCCTTCGATCCGGGCAACCCGGAAGACCAGGCCGCGCCCGCCGACGGCCAGACCTACGTACGCTCGACCCCGAACGTGTGGGCGCCGATGTCGTATGACGCCCAATCGAACACCGTCTTCATGCCGGTTGGCAGCGCCGCGGTGGACCTGTGGGGCGTGAAGCACACCGCGCTTGACCGCAAGTACGGCGCTTCCGTGCTGGCCGTCGATGCCAGCACCGGCCGCGAGAAGTGGGTCTACCAGACCGTGCATGACGACCTGTGGGACTTCGACGTCCCGATGCAGCCGTCCTTTGCCGACTTCCCCGTCGACGGCAAGACCGTGCCCGCGCTGGTGTTCGGCACCAAGGCCGGCCAGATCTTCGTGCTGGATCGTCAGACCGGCAAGCCGCTCACCCGCGTCGAAGAACGCAAGGTGCCGGCCGGCAACATCCCCGGCGAAACCTACTCGCCGACCCAGCCGTTCTCCGTCGGCATGCCTTCGATCGGCGCGAACGACATGAAGGAATCGGACATGTGGGGTGCCACGCCGTTCGATCAGCTGCTGTGCCGCATCCACTTCAAGTCCAAGCGCTACACGGGCCTGTTCACGCCGCCTGGCACGGATCCGTCGTTGAACCTGCCCGGCTCGCTCGGCGGCATGAACTGGGGCGGCATCTCGATCGACCCGGTGAACGGCTACCTGTTCATCAATGACATGCGCGTCGGCCTGGAAGTGCAATTGGTCGAAGCCGGCGCCAACGCCAAGAAGAGCGACGGCAATGAAGCCGCCGCCATCCAGGGCCCCGTGGCGCTGTCGGGCACGCCCTACGCGATCAACGCCAAGGTGCGCTTCATGTCGCCGCTGGAGATCCCGTGCCAGGCGCCGCCGTTCGGTACGCTGACCGCCGTGGACCTGAAGACGCAGAAGATGGTCTGGCAGGTGCCGGTCGGCACCGTGCAGGACACCGGTCCCTTCGGCGTCAAGCTGGGTCTGCCGATTCCGATCGGCATGCCCACCATCGGCGGCACGCTCGCCACGCAGGGCGGCTTGGTATTCATCGCCGCCACGCAGGACTACTACCTGCGCGCGTATGACGCCGGCACGGGCAAGGAAGTGTGGAAGGTCCGCCTGCCGGTCGGCAGCCAGGGCACTCCCATCAGCTACAAGTCGACCGCCGATGGCAAGCAGTACATCGTCATCTCGGCCGGCGGCGCCCGCAACTCGCCTGATCGTGGTGATTACGTGATCGCCTACGCGTTGCCGGGCAAGGTCTGAGCCGTGCGGTAGCGTAAAGGGCAGGGCAGCGTGAGCCACGCCCCAGCCCACCACACCTGAAAGCATGAAGCCGCCCTCCGGGGCGGCTTCGTTGCGTTTGGGTCCGGTTGTTAACGAGGCGCGTGCTGATTATGGCCAAGGCAGGCCGGGCAGATGACGGCGACGCCGTAATACTGCTTAGCCGCTGTGCCGATGCTTGCCGGTCTTGATGAACAGGTCCGAGAAACTCTCCCAGTCCTGCAGGTACACGAACATCTCGCCGTCATCGCCTTCACACAGCGCGGATCCCCGGCTGCTTTCCTCCCAGAACGAGAAGAATGGAAGGCGGCGAATATCGTCCAGGCGCACCAGACGGTCTTTCACGATGGGCAGCCCAAAGTAGGTTGTGGTCATATGCCGAGCCTCGATGTTGCGACAGGGAGGAAAAATCTTACCGGCGAAAGTGAACAGCCAAGAAGAGCTAAAGAAGGTAGTGCGCCAGGACTGCTGCGGGTCAACACAATGGCGTGAGCAGCGGCTCGTCGGCGTATAGACGTTCCGTGTTATCCAGGAACATCTGCACCATTGCCTGCATGGCCTCGGGCGACCACCCGGCAACGTGCGGCGTCAACACCACGTTGTGCAGATCAGCAAGGCCCACAGGCAATTGCGGTTCGCCTTCATAAACATCCAGCGCAGCACCCGCAATCGTCTGCTCGCGCAGCGCGCATTCCAGAGCGGCGGTGTCCACCACGCTGCCGCGCGCGATGTTGATCAGATATCCATTCGCTCCCAGATGCGAAAGGACGCCAGCATCGATCAGGTGGAAGGTCGCGTCGCCCCCGGGGATGGCGACCAGCAGCACGTCAGACCATTGCGCCAATTCTTCCAGCGTTGAAAAGTAGCGATGCGCCGAACCCGTGCGTGGACGGCGGTTGTGGTATCCGATCTGCATTTCGAATGCCTGCGCCCGCAATGCCACTTTTTCGCCGATTCCCCCAAGGCCGACAATGCCCAGCTTCTTGCCAGACACGTTGGGAGGCAGCGGCAGCTGGGTGCGCCACACGCCTTGCCGCGTAAGCTGGTCCAGACGCGGAATGCCACGGATAACCGCGATCATCAGGCCCATGGCGTGGTCGGCGACACAACTGTCGTTGGTGCCGGCCCCGTTGGCGACCTTGATGCCGCGCTGCCTGGCGTGATTCAGGTCGATTTTTTCGTAACCGGCGCCCATCGAATACACCAACTTCAAATTGGGCAAGGCGTCCATCTGCTCCGCCGTCAAGCCAATGGCGCCGATGGTCATCACCACCTCAACGCGCGAGGCGTGGTCGGCAATGGCCTGCGCGTACTGCTCTGGCGTCGGCGTGAAGATGACTTCGAAATGGCGGGCGATCTGGTCGCGGTCGGACTGCGTGACCGGATTCATGATGATGAGTAGAGGCTTTGGGGAAGACATGCGGGAAGTGGAATCCATATCAAATTTCGGTGTGCCGTGCGACCAGGCCGACGCGCACATTGCTCAAGTGGGCTTGCATCGCAGCCCGCGCGGCTTCCGGATTGCGGTTCACAATAGCCTGCAGGACGGCAATGTGCTCGTCGCAGCCAGGGATCAGCCGCTCCGGCGCGCCATTCTGGTCAAAACATCGCGCCTTGATGCGCAGGTCGTGGATGGCCTGCGCCATCAGCCGGTTGCCGCTAGCCCGGGCGATGCTGTCGTGCAGCAGGTTGTCGACACGATGATTCTCTTCGTGAGTGGCGTGTTGCCGGCGCCGGATCTCTTCGACCTGCTGGAGCAGGGCAGCAGCCTCAGCCGGGGGCATGCGGGTCGCGGCCGCGGCGGCCGCATCGCCT
Source organism: Achromobacter animicus (assembly GCF_902859585.1). Taxonomy (GTDB): domain Bacteria; phylum Pseudomonadota; class Gammaproteobacteria; order Burkholderiales; family Burkholderiaceae_B; genus Achromobacter; species Achromobacter animicus. The sequence continues at coordinate 479,791 of NZ_CADIJM010000001.1, forward strand.
TCCAGTAACACGCGCATCTGGAAGATTTCCAGGTACTGGCGTAGCGACGGTTCCGGTACGATCAGTTGGCCGCGGGCGGTGCGAACCGCAAAGCCCGCGCCGATCAGCCGGCTCATCGCTTCGCGCAGCGGCGTGCGCGATACGCCTAGCGCGCTGGCGAGCGTGCGCTCCTGCAGCGGCCGGTTGATGGGCAATTTGCCGAGCTGGATCATGTCCAGCATGGTCGAATAGGCCTCTTCGACCAGGTCTCGCGCGTCGGCGGGGGAGGCCGCGGCCGCCTGCCGAAGCTGGAGCGAGGAGGGTTCCATGGCGTGCGTGATCGACATGTGGTTCAGGGAAAGAGTAGGGGGAAGATGGGAAAGTTCGGATCGGCCCGTAGCGCAGCTTCGCGGTCGCGGATCCAATCCGAATAATCCCGCCAACGTTGCACGGCCTGCGCCGGTTCCAGCGGCTCGAAACGCACCCGCTGGCCCGGCCTCATCTGGGCGAGCCGGGGAAGGTCGGCGGAGATCACGGTTGCGATCTTCGGGTACCCGCCGGTGGTCTGGCGGTCGTTCATGGCAATGAGGGGCTGCCCGGCGCCCGGAATCTGGATGCTGCCCGCCGCTATAGGGTCAGTGATGATGTCGGCGCCCTTGGCATGCGCGATGGCCGGGCCTTCTAGGCGCAAGCCCATGCGGTCAGACTGAGGCGCCAGGCAATACGTGGCCCCAAGAAAGCGTTCGATTTCACCCGGTGCAAAGTGGTCCTGCTGCGGGCCGAGCACGATGCCGACGGGCGCGTCCCGGTAAAACCAGCCGGCGTCGCCGGTTGCCAGCCAGCGGCGGGGGGAACGGCGGCGGCTTTCGCCCGTGTCGAGCACGTCGCCGCGAGCCAGCGCACGCCCATTGAGGCCGCCAAGCCGGGCGCGCGTGAGCGTGGACGCGCTGCCCAGGACGGGCGTGACGGCAATGCCGCCACTGACAGCAAGATACCCGCGAACGCCGCGTTCCAAGCGCCCGATCGTCAACGTGGCCCCCGCTGGCAGACGATGAGACTGCCAAGGAGCCAGGGCGCGCGCAGGCAATGCGCCGGTTGCGGCGAGATGCAGCGCGGCAGTACCGGCGAAAGCGATTGCGCAGTCCGCGTCCAGGACCTTCAGCCGGCCGCCCAGCACGGTGAATTCGAGCGCTGCCGAGTTGGGCGCGTTGCCGACAAGCGCGTTGGCCATGCGCAGCGCACCCGGATCCATGGCGCCCGAGGGCGGCACGCCCATGTGTTCATAACCCACGCGGCCCAGGTCCTGCACCGTGGTCAGCATCCCGGGCGCTTCGACGCGTAGCCGGGCGTTCATAGCCGGACTTCCCTTTGTGGCTGCGGACGGCTGGCGGGATCGTCCTGCTGGGCGGCCAAGTGTTCGAACGCGTCGGCGTCGATTGGCGTGAACACGACCTCGTCGCCAGCTTCGAACAAGAAGGGCTGGGCATGGCGCAGATCAAAACTGCGCCAGGGCGTGCGGCCGATCAGGTGCCATCCGCTGGGCCCGGGCACCGAGGCGATGGCGGTCTGCTGCCCGCCGATGTTGACGCTGCCCGCGGGCGTGTGCGCGCGGGGCATGGCGCGGCGGGGCGTGTGCAGCAGGGGATCGAGGCCCCCTAAATACGCGAATCCGGGCAGGAAACCTACCATGTAGACCCGGTAGACGGGCGCCGTGTGGCGCGCGATGAGCTGCGCGGGGGCCAACTGGTGTAGGTCCGCGAGCGCCTGCAGGTCCATCCCGTGGTCGCCGCCATAGCAGACGGGAACCTCCCAGCGGCGTGGAACGGGCATGGGCGCGCCAGCACAGGCGTCAAGGCTGCGTGCGATCAGGTCGCGCACTGCGCCGTGCCCAATCAGGAGCGGATCGAATCCCACCGCCAGCGAGCGGTACGCGGGGACCACGCTCGACAAGCCTCGAGTCTTGCGCAAGGCGCTTCGCAGCTTGTCCGCCAGCGCCAGCACCTGTGCGTTCGTGTCGGCGTCGATACGGTCGGCGAACTCGATCAGCAGCGTGCGGTCACCTGCAGGAACGATGCGGGGCACCGGGGATGGCGTGGAGATTGGCGCGGCGGTCATCATGCTGCGTTGGCGAATTCCATGGCGTCAGCCGGATGAAAACCCCATGTCACGGCCTGGCCCGGCGTGCGCTGAGCCGCGTCCTCGTTCAACGGCGCATAGGCCAGGATGATCTTGTCATAGGCTGCGATGAATACCTTCCAGTGCACGCCGCAGAAGGTCGACGCCACCACTTTTCCCGGATGCCGCTGATCGCCGCCGGCCAGTCGGCTGCCCAGGCGCAGATGTTCAGGTCGCACGCCCAGCACGCTGTCGTTGGCAGGCAGGAAATTGCACTCGCCCAGGAAGCCCGCGACGAAGGCGCTGGCCGGCGTGCGGTACAGGCTCTCCGGTGATCCGGCCTCGACAATGCGGCCTTGTTCCAGGATGACGATGCGATCCGACAGGTTCATGGCCTCTTCCTGGTCATGCGTGACAAAGACGACGGTCAGCCCCAATTCCTGGTGCAGCCGGCGCAATTGAAGCTGGATGGACTGGCGCAGGTTCTTGTCCAGCGCGCCCAGCGGCTCATCCATCAACAGGATGTCCGGGTTGAACACCAGTGCGCGGGCCAGCGCGACGCGCTGCTGCTGACCGCCGGACAGAGCACCCGGCTTGCGGTCCTGAAGCGGAGCGAGGCTCACCAGATCCAGGGCTTCCAGCACGCGGCGGCGGATGTCTCCATCGTTCAAGCGCCGCATGCGCAGCGCAAACGCCACGTTTTCAAACACGCTCATGTGAGGGAAGAGGGCGTAGTTCTGGAACACCATGCCGATGTTGCGATCCGCGATTGGGGTGTGCGTGACGTCGCGTCCCCCGATCGTCACCACGCCCGCATCCGGATGTTCGAATCCGGCAATGATCTTGAGCAGCGTGGTCTTGCCAGAGCCGGACGCGCCCAGCAGCGTGCAGAACTCGCCTCGGGCCACGGCCAGGTCGACCTCGGGCAGGGCGACTGAATCGCCATAGCGCTTGTGGATGCCCGCGAGAGTCAGCGGCTTTCCTTGGCTTTCCGGCGGGCGTTGCGGGAGGATGTCGTTAGCGTTATGCATGTCAGTGTTCCTTCTTTTTGCTGATCAGCAGGTTGGCGAGCAGAATGAGTGCCGTTGCGCCGACCAGTAGGCAGGAGGCGGAGATAACGGTGGGATCGAAGTCGTTGGCCATGCCTTCAAACATCAGTTTTGGGAGGGTGCGGTTGCGTATCGTCGTCAGGAATAGCGCCATGACCACGTCGTCGAAAGAACTGACGAAGGCGAAGACGGCGCCGCCGATCAGGCTGGGGATCAGCGCCGGCAGCATGACCAACCTGAACATCGCGGGCCAGGTGGCGCCCATGCCCAGCGCAGCAAGCTCGAGGCTCGGATCCAGGCTGCGCAGCGCCGCGCGCATGGTGATGTAGACGTACGGCGCGGCCAGCACCGTATGACCAAGGATCACGGCCATGGAGTTCGCGACCCAGCCGACGGGCGCGAACAGGTAGTACAGCGCGACCGCCGTGACGATGGCCGGGACAGACATGGGGACGATGAAGAATGCGTCCAGCCAGCCTTGATGGCGCTTAGCCAATCTGCTGACCCCCAAGGCTGCTGCAGTGCCCAGCGCCGTCGCAAGCAGGGTAACGACGATGGCTATCCGAGTGCTGGACGCCAAGGCGGCCAGCCACTTGCCATCGGTAAAGAAGTTCTCGTACCACCGCAGCCCATAGCTGGGTGGCGGAAAGATGGGGAAGTCCGTCGTGCCGAAACTCATCGGGATGACGACGACGATGGGCAGCAGCAGGAATACGGCGCATATCACGCCCAGCACTGCGGATACCCGGCCGCCCGGCGTGCGTCGATAGCCCGTGTGGTTGCTGCCCTTGCCGGAGCTGGCGCTGATCAGATTGTTCAGGCCGAACAGCCGGTTGAACAGCCACAGCGATAGCAGCACGGTGGCTAGCAGCACGCCAGCCAGGGCCGACGCCAGCCCCCAGTTCAGCTCTTCCGTGATGTTGTGCGAAATCAATTCGGCAGCCATGCGCTGGGCAGGCCCGCCCATCAGCGACGGCGTGATGTAGTAGCCGACCGCGTTCATGAAGACGATGATGCCGCCCGCAACGGCGCCGGGACTGGTCAGAGGCAGGATGACCCTGCTGAAGATGCCTGCGGATCCTGCACCCAGGCCTTGCGCGGCCTGCACCAGACTGCCGTCCAGGGACCGGAACGAGGCATAGAGCGGTAGCACGACAAAGGGCATGAGCACGTGCGTCATGCCCACCATCACCCCGGTGAAGTTATAGAGGAACGCCATCGGCTGGTCCAGAATGCCCACTGTCGTCAGCAGCGTGTTCAACGGCCCGTTCTTGCCCAGCAAGGCGATCCACGCCGATGTGCGCACCAGCGCGCTGGACCAGAAGGGAAGCAGCACCGCGAAGAACAGCACGCGCGCCACCGTGGGCGACACGGTCGCCATCAGGTAGGCCAGCGGATAGCTCAACAGCACGCAGGCCAGCGTGACCGCCGCGGCGATCGTGAACGTGTTGACGAGCACGATGCGGTAGATCGGCGTGTCCAGCAGATGGCGATAGTGGCCCAGCGTCAGTCCGCCGTCCTCTCCCTTGAAACCGTTGCCGAGCAGACCTGCAATCGGGCCGGCAAAGAACAACAGCAGGAAAAGCAGCAGCGGCAGCGCGGCAAGGGCCGCAACGCGGCCGCGCCGGGAGGCGGCGGCCCGGCGCGGTGTGGCGACGGGCAGGGAAAGGGCGTCGGTGCTCGTAGTCATGGCATCTTGGCGCCGGCGCGCACACCGGCGTCTGAGTGAAGAGGCAGAAAGATCAGCGGGCGCGGACCTGGTTGTAGCGTTCGGTGATGGCCGGGCCGTTCGTATCCCAGAACTCCGAATTCAGGAAGATGCTGTTCTTCAGGCGCTCGGTGGTCGACGGCAGACGCTCCAGGCGTTTGGCGTCGATCAGCGGCAGCGCTTGCTCGGTGGTCGGGCCGTACGCGATGTACTTGCTGAATTCGGCCTGGTGCTTGGGCTGGATCATGTAGTTCAGCAGCTTGATGGCCGCGTCTCGATTTGGCGCGCCCTTGACGATGGCGAAGTAGCCGACCTGGGCGATGCTGTCGCCCCAACCCATGGCGATGGGCAGACCTGAATCGATGCCTGCCTGGAAGCGGCCGTTCCAGCCCAGCGCCATCACCACTTCGCCGCTGCCCAGCGCGTTGACCGGTTCCGCGCCGCTCTTCCACCAGCGGGCGACGTGCGGCTTGATCTCGTCGATCTTCTTGAAAGCACGATCCAGGCCTTCAGGGGTGGCCAGCACCTTGTACACGTCCGCAGGCGCGACGCCGTCGGCGATCAGCGCCGCTTCGATCACCGTCGCGGGATCGTCCTGGAGGGTGCGCTTGCCAGGAAACTTCTTCACGTCCCAGAAATCGGCGAACGTGCTGGGCTGAGGCTTGCCGGCAGGGAACGCCTGCGTCGAAAAGCCGATGTTGGTGGAGAAGATTTCGGACGGCACGCCGTAATCGTTGCGGGCATTTGCGATGACGTGGTCCTGGTTGACCATGTCTGGCGTGATCTTCTCGAAGACGCCAAGCTTGATGCCGCGTGTGAGGCGGGCGCTGTTCTCAGTCACCACATCCCACGTGATCGACTTGGTGTCGATCATGGCGCGAATCTTCGCGACCTGCGGATCGGTGTCCTCGTGAACCGTAACGCCGGCTTCCTTGGAAAACGGCTTGAGCCACGCGTCCCGGATGGCGCCCTGGTAGTTGCCTCCCCAGCTTGCGAAATTGAGCTCGGCCGCTTGTGCAGCGCCCGTGGCCATCGCCAGCGCGGCGGCGATGGTGCACGTGACGTTCTTCCATGTGAAATTCATTGCTTGGACTCCGTTCCATAAGAAAAGCGCGGTGGGCAGACTCGCCCCGATCCAGGGCATTTCGCCTCGGCAAGTCCTTGGCATGCAATTTGCATGCCAACGGTATGCCAAACCTTCAATTTCGCCTTTTCTTGGAGTCCTTCTGATGCGCGATGTAGACCTCAATTCCGACCTGGGAGAGAGCTTCGGCCACTACAAGATCGGTGCCGACGAAGCCATGCTGGACCTCATCACCTCGGCCAACGTGGCCTGCGGTTTTCACGGTGGTGATGCATCCGTGATGCACCAAACCGCGGCATCCGCCCTAAAGCGGGGCATCGACGTGGGCGCCCATCCGGGCTTCAACGACCTGTGGGGCTTCGGTCGGCGCAAGATCGTGGGCGACAGCCCGCAGGCCATCGGCGACATGATTGCGTACCAGATCGCCGCGATGCAGGGCATGGCCCGCGCGGCCGGGCATCGCGTGACGCACGTGAAGGTGCACGGCGCATTGGCCACGCTGGCGTTCGAGGACCGCGCGCTTTCCGAGGCGCTGACCTGGGCGATGCGCACGCTCGATCCGGAACTGGTGCTCGTCTGCACGCCGCACAACGAAACCGAGCGCGCAGCGCGCCGGGCGGGCATCCGCGTGGCCTGCGAGGTCTTCGCCGATCGTCTCTATGGCGACAACGGGCTTACACTGCCGCGCAGCGAGCCGGGCGCCGTCATCCACGATCCGGCCGCGGCGGCTGCGCAGGCGCTGCGCATGGTGCGAGAACAGGCAATCCGCACAGTGGGGGGCAGGGTGGTCGAGATGCCGGTGCACACGATCTGCGTGCACGGTGACAACCCGCAAGGCGTGGAGATTGCGCGCGCGGTGCGCGATGCGTTGCTGGAAGAGGGCGTGCGCCTGCGGCCGATTTCGCAGCTGGACTTTCAGTAGGGCGCGTCTTTCTGCGCTTGCCGGATCAGCGCCCGCAGCACGGTCGCGAAGCGCTTTGCCGTGCTGGAGAGCGGGCTGCTGGCCGAATGCAGCAGATGGATGGCATGGCTGAGCGCGGGTTCGGTGGGTAGCAGGATGAAGTCTTTGCGGAAGCTGGGGTGATAGCCGAACGACTCGATCAGCGCCACGCCCACCCCCTGGCGCACCAGCGACAGCGCTTCGGGCGTGGAACGTATTTCGATCTGCGGGTGCACTGACGCCGCTCCTGAATGGAGGAACCGGCTGGCCAGACGTCCGAACGGCGTGTCTGCGCCATAGCCAATAAGCAGATGGCCTTGCAGGTCTTCGGCCCGCAGCCGGCTGCGCACCGCCAGCGGATGACCGCGCGGCACTGCGCACCCCAGCCACCCTTGGCCGATCTCCTCGCTGACGATATTGGCGTTCACCGGCGGGGGCATCGAGGCGATACCGAAATCGGCCTGTCCCAGCAACAGGTGCGGCAGCAGCGCGTCGAAGGCCAGCGGGCGGTAGCGGATGGGCGTATCGGGATGCCGTTCGCGAAACTTCTGGATCGCGTGAGGGATGAGCCATTCGCTGAAGCTGGGGCTGGAAACGAGGCTTACGGCGCCAGCCGAACCCGCGCCCAGCGCGCCCGCCAGATCGTTGAAGCGATTGACGCGGCCGAAGATCTCTTCGGCCTCGACAAAGAGGCGGCGCGCCTCGGGAGTGGGATGCAGACGCCCCTTGACGCGCTCGAACAGCCGGTAGCGCAAACGGTTTTCGGCCGAGGCGAGCAGACGGCTCACGGCGGGTTGCGTCACGGACAGCATGCGACCCGCTTCGCTGAGCGAACCGGTCAGCATCACGGCGTGAAAGACCTCGATCTGGCGAAGCGTCAGCGCTCCGGGCGCAGAGGGAAGGGGGCCGGACATAAGGAAGCACTCGTGGACGGGAACGCGTTGCCGGCCATTTTATGTCGGGGAAGCGCCGCTGCGCGCACACAACGGCTCCGCCATGACCTTTTGCGCGCACCCCATAACTAAATGCACAGTCCCCGCGCCGGTCCGCAAGGCCGGGGTTGCGCGCAAAACCGTTTGTTTTCAAGGCTCGGCGGGTCTTGGGAGAGAACGCTGGACGGGTCATTTCGCTGGGCGGGCCGTCTTTGCGCGCCGCTGCCGCCGCGTCATGCTGCAAGCCATATCGCAACCCACCTCAGGATTTTTCCATGTCCCGCATCGTCACCGTCGCTGCCGCCCAATTGGGTCCGATCCAACGTTCCGAAGGTCGCGATGTTGCGATTGGCCGCATGATCCGGCTGATGGAGCGCGCGCATCAGCGCGGCGCCCAGGTCGTGGTGTTCCCGGAGCTGGCGCTGACGACTTTCTTTCCCCGCTGGTATTGCGAGGACCTGGACGAGGCCGACGCATGGTTCGAACCCAGCCTGCCGTCACCCGCCACACAGCCGCTGTTCAATGCCATCAAACGCTTCGGCTTGATGGTTTACCTCGGCTACGCGGAACTGGCGTGGGAACCGGACGAGCAGGGCGTGGTGCGCAAGCGCCGGTTCAACACGTCTGTCGTGATCGCGCCAAACGGCGAAATCGTGTTCAAGTACCGCAAGGTCCATTTGCCCGGCCACGCCGAGTTTGCCGAGCATCGCCAGGTCCAGCATCTGGAAAAGCGCTACTTCGAAGTAGGCAACCTGGGCTTTCCCGTCGTACGCGCGCCGGTCGCATCCGGTATCGACGCCAATCTGGGCATGTTGATCTGCAATGACCGGCGCTGGCCGGAAGCCTGGCGCGTGCTCGGGCTGCAACAGGTCGAACTGGTGATGCTGGGCTACAACACGCCCAGCCGGAACCAAGACAACCGCGGATTTGAGGCGCACCACCTGAGGGTGCTGCATTCGCATCTGTCCATCCAGGCCGGCTGCTACCAGAACGCCACCTTTGCCGCGGCCGTCGCAAAGGCCGGCACCGAGGACGGCCACGAACTGCTGGGCCATTCCATCATCGTCAATCCGCAGGGCGAGATCATCGCGATGGCTGCGACGTGGGACGACGAGCTGATCGTCGCCGACTGCGACCTGGACTTGTGTGAATTGGGCCGCAGCACGGTCTTCAACTTCGCCAAGCATCGCCGTCCCGAAGCCTATAGCCGGCTGATCGAGCAGACCGGCAGCGTCGCGCCCGCCGTCTGGACGCCGTCCGCCTGATGCGTCCCAATTCTTCTCCCTTGCTGGATAGCTCCATGACCGCGATGCCCCTGCCTCTGACCATCGAACACGAAATGCTCGGCACCCTGCGCGTGCCGGTATATGCCGACGTGTCCGCCGCCGCCCAGCGGCTGGCACCCCATGTGCGCCGTACCATGCTGTTGCGCTCGCCCGTCCTTGATGAACTGGCGCAGGCGCCAGTCTGGCTGAAGCTGGAGAACCTCCAGGTGACGGGTTCGTTCAAGGCCCGTGGCGCGTTCAATGCCTTGCTGAACATGGAGCCAGCCCAACGCGAGCGTGGCGTGGTGGCGTATTCGACCGGCAATCACGGCCAGGCTGTCGCGTGGGCCAGCCGCTGCCTGCGCGTTCCCGCCACCATCGTGATGCCGGTCGACGCGCCGGAAAACAAGGTGGACAAGGCGCTGCGCCATGGCGCCAGGGTCGTGCGCTATGACCGCACTCGCGAAAGCCGCGAAGAGATTGGCATGCGTCTCCTGGCCGAAACCGGCGCCACGCTGCTGCCGCCCGGCGACCATCCCGACGTGCTGGCAGCCCAGGGCACGCTGGCGCTGGAAGCCCTGCAGGACCTGCCTGCCGCAGCGCTTGCAAACCTGGGTCTGTTCGCGACGCCGTGCGGCGGCGGAGGCATGGCGGCGGGCTGTTCACTGGTGTTGCGCGAGCTTGCGCCACAAGCCCGGATGGTGGCCGTGGAGCCCCTCGAATTCGACGACACGGTACGGTCGCTGGCCTCCGGCAAGCGTGAAACCAATCCGGCGGGCGCCAAGACCTTGTGCGACGCGCTGCAGGCTGCGACGCCGGCCGAACTGCCCTATGCGATCAACAGCCGGTCCCTGAGCGCTGCCGTGTCCGTGAGCGACGACGAAGTCGCCGCCGCCATCCGTTTCGCGCTCGAAGAACTGCGCCTGGTGATCGAGCCGGGTGGGGCGGTTGCGCTTGCCGCGTTGCTGGCGGGAAAGCTGTCGGCCGACGGCCGCGATGCGGTCATCGTGCTCTCAGGCGGAAACATCGATCTACCGCTTTTGCGTCAGATCGCCCTGGACTGAGCGCTCGCGCCGCAGTCCGGAACGGCGGGACCCTTTCAGGCCTGCCGAGCAGTAAGGGCGCCCATCAGGCGCCTTGCACAACCCACGCGGGACGCAGAGCCCGCGCGGATACACCTATAACAGTCCAAGGAAGAAAACCATGTCCACGTATCAAAGCAGCGCCAAGCGCTGGCTCGCGGCCGCGAGCGCAGCATTTACCTTGATGGCGGCGTCCGCCGCGCAGGCCGCTTATCCCGAACATCCGGTCACGATCGTCGTGCCGTTCAATACCGGCACCACGCCCGACCTCGTGTCGCGCCTGCTGGCCGCGGAAATGGCCAAGCAGACGGGCGGCAACTTCGTGGTGCAGAACCGCACCGGCGCGTCGGGCATCATCGGCACCCAAGCGGTGGCGAACGCCGCGCCAGATGGCTACACGATTGGGTTTGCCAACGTCGCTACGCTTGCCATCAATCAAAGCCTCTACGCCAAGCTGCAGTACGACGCCGACAAGCAGTTGGCGCCTGTCGCGCTGACGGGCTCCGTGCAGAATCTGCTGGCCGTGCGCCCCGGCTTGAACGTCAAGAGCGTCGCCGAGCTGATCGCCATGGCCAAGAAAGACCCGGGCAAGCTGGTCGTCGCCTCGGGCGGCAATGGCACCACCGGGCACCTGAGCGCCGCGATGTTCGGCACGATGGCAGGGGTGGAATTTATGCACGTGCCGTACAAGGGCGGCGTCGAGGCGGACCTGGCCGTGCTGCGCGGCGAAGCCGACCTGGTGTTCGACAACATTTCGTCCATCGCGGGGTTCGTGGAGCAGGGCAAGGTCGTGCCGCTGGCCGTCACCGATCTGCAGCGCGATCCGTCCATGCCCGATCTGGCGACGCTGGATGAGCAGGGGCTGAAGGGCTACCGCGCCGTGGCCTGGACCGGCTATGTGGCGCCGGCGGACACCGATCCGAAGGTTCTGGACTATCTGAACGCCGCCTTCAACAAGGCGTTGCAATCCCCAAACGTGCAAGAGAAGCTCAAGAGCATGGCCTATGTGCCGAACATCGGCCCGCGCCAGCAGCTCTTTGAGCGCGCGCACGTGGAGCGCCCGGTCTGGGCTCAGGTGATCCAGCAAGCCAACGTCAAGATTGACTGAATCTTATGAACCACGAACGCTACGACCTGCTGATCCGTGGAGGCACGGTAATTGATGGAACCGGCGCTGACCGCGTCCGGGCCGACGTGGGCGTGAGCGGCGGCCGCATTGCGGCCGTCGGCGACCTGGACGGCGCCACCGCCGATCAGGTGCTGGAGGCGGGCGGCCGGATCGTGTCGCCCGGCTTCATCGATACGCACACCCACGACGACCGCTACCTGTCGATGGATCCCGGCATGCCCGCCAAGCTGAGCCAGGGCGTCACCACGGTCGTGACCGGCAACTGCGGCATCAGCCAGGCGCCGTGGCGTTCGGGTTGGCGAGGCGAGGTGCCCGCGCCGATCAACCTGCTGGGCAACGAGCTGGGCGATTTTCCGTATGAGACCTTCGGCGCCTACCTGGAGAACCTGGACCGGCATCCGCCCGCCGTGAATGCGGCTTGTCTGGTGGGGCACACATCGCTGCGCGCGGCCGCGATGGCCGACCTGGACCGCCCCGCGACGGCGGCCGAGATCGAACACATGCAGGCCCTGCTGCGCGAAGCCATGGAGAGCGGCGCGATCGGCCTGTCGACCGGCACTGCATATCCGGCGGCCATGCCGGCCACGTTGGATGAATTGATGGCAGTGGCCAGCGTGCTGCGCGAGCATCGCGGGCTGTACGCCAGCCATATCCGCGACGAGGGCGACCGCATCTTCGCCGCGCTGGATGAGGCCTTCGCCGTGGGCGCCGCCGGCGATGCGCCCGTCCTGATCTCGCATCACAAGCTGATCGGTCCACGCAATCATGGCCGCTCGGTTCAAACGCTTGCGCACATCGACAAAGCGGGGCAGGGGCAGAAGGTGGCGCTGGATTGCTATCCCTACGTTGCAGGATCCACCATCCTGCGCAAAGACCGCCTGGCGGTGTCCAGCCGCGTCATCGTGACCAAGTCGGTGCCATATCCCCAGTACGCAGGACGCGATCTGGACGACATCGCGCTTGATATGGGTCTGAGCCCGGAGGACGCGGTCGATGCGCTGCAGCCGGCTGGCGCGATCTACTTCATCATGGACGAGACGGACGTCCAGCGCATCCTGGCGTACCCGGGCACCATGATCGGCTCGGACGGCATGCCGCACGATCCCGCGCCGCACCCGCGCCTGTGGGGCACGTTCCCGCGGGTCCTGGGCCATTACTGCCGCGACATCGGATTGTTCACGCTGGAGCAGGCCGTGCACAAGATGACGGACAAGCCCGCCGCTTACTTCCGTCTGCCGCAACGCGGCCGCATCGCGGTGGACTACGCGGCCGATCTCGTCGTTTTCAATGCAGACACCATCGCCGACACCGCAACCTGGTCGTCGCCGACGAGCCAGGCAGTGGGCATCGACTACGTGCTGGTCAACGGCAGCGTTGCGTGGCAGGCGGGAGGCGCCACTGGATCGCGCCGTGGCAAGGTGATTCGGCCGGGCCGCTGAGCACGCATGACCGGCGACTTGACCGGCTGATTGCACCGGGACAAAGGGGGCCACGGGAAGATCTCTCCTGGCCCTAATCAATTACGCATAATGTTTATTATGTAAAGTACAAAATGGCCGTTTTTGTCCCGTCACCACGCAGCCATCAGATAAGATGCGCGCCAAGCCTCCCCAACCCATCCCCGTCCAGACCCCATGACCCTGCGCGTCGCCATCATCGAAACCATGGAGAACACGCAGCTCGGCCTTCTGCTGAGCGCGCTGAATGAAGCCCAGGCCGACATCACCTGGTTCCGCGTTTATCGCGACGGTCTTGGCGACATTGCCCTTGACGACTTCGACGCCCTGATCGTTCCCGGCGGCTGGCCGAGCGCGCAGGACGATGATCTTTATCCTTACCTGCCCAAACTCGTCGCGCTGATGCGCACATTTGGCGACGCCGGCAAGTCCGTGCTGGGCATCTGCTTAGGTGCGCAGGTGCTGGCCCGCGCCTACGGCGCCGACAACCTGTTGGGAGTGGCGCGGGAGTTCTCCTGGACGCCGCTGACCGTGACGGACGATGGGCGCGCCGATCCGCTGTTTGCCGAATTGCATGGCGGCTTCACCAGTTTCCAGTGGCACGTCGACACCTACACCCTGCCCCCGTCCGCCCTCCTTCTGGCCCGATCCGAAATGGTCCAGAATCAGTGTTTCCGCGTGGGGCGGGCAACTTACGGCATGCAGTTCCACTTTGAAGCCAGTGGCGACGTGGTTCACGACTGGACGCGCGGCAATCCCGAGCGGGTCAATCGCATTGCGCCGGGCTGGCTGGAGACCCAGGCGGCCGAGGACCGGGCCCGCTTTGCCGCCGACGCCGACGAAGCCGGCGCGCGGATCGCCCGCGCATTTGTGGCCACCATCGGCCAGCGCGCGCGGACCTGATCGACACCGGCCCGAACAAAAAAGGCGATGCCAGGTTTCCCGGCATCGCCTTTTTGCTTTCACCGAGGGTCAGCGCTTCTTGGACGCCTCGTATTTCGCCTTGTTGGCTTCGTTCGGCGGGTACAGGCCCGGCAGCACGGCGCCATTGTTGACCTCGTCCATGATCCAGCCTTCAAACCGTTCCTGCTCGACGGCGGCGTCAACCACGTCGGCCAGCAGCGCGGCCGGGATGACGACGGCGCCGTCCTGGTCGGCAACGATCACGTCATCGGGAAAAACGGCCACGCCGCCGCAGGCGACGGGCTGCTGCCAATCCACGAACGTCAGGCCGGCCACCGACGGAGGCGCCGCCGCCCCGCTCGCCCAGACGGGCAGCTTGGTTCCCAGTACACCGGCCAGATCGCGCACGACGCCGTCGGTCACCAGTCCCGCGACGCCACGCTTGGCCATGCGGGCGCACAGGATGTCGCCCCAGATGCCGGCGTCTTTCACGCCCATGGCGTCGACCACCGCGATGCAGCCAGAGGGCATCTGTTCGATGGCGCCGCGGCTGGATTTGGGCGAGGACCATGATTCCGGCGTGGCCAGGTCTTCGCGGGCCGGCACGAAGCGCACCGTGAACGCGCGGCCGACGATGCGTTCGAGGCCTTGCGCCAACGGGAAGGCGCCGCGGATCCAGACGTTGCGCAGCCCTTTCTTCAACAAAATGGTGGTCAGTGTTGCCGTCGTGACGCCGGACAGCGCCTTGAAATGAACCTCGTCCGAAACGGTCATGGGTTTTTCTCCCTGTGAAATCAGAATGGGCGCTCAGCGCGCCCGAGCTCGATGCGGCAGATGCCTTAAACCAGATCCCGCGCGCGCGCGTCGCGCTTGCCCAGGCGCGCCAACAGATGATCGACCTCGGTCCGCGCCTGCTTGGTCAGCGCAGCACCCGGCCGGCGTTGCGCCGCACTGGTCAGGATGCCCCGGCGCATCATCACGTATTTGCGCACGGCCAGGCCGACACCCGGCTGCTGTTCGTAGCGCAGCAGCGGCAGGTGCGCATCGAACAGATCATGCGCCTCTTCGGTCCTGCCCTCGCCTACCCATTTGACGAAGTCGCACAGCATGTCGGGAAAGCAGTATCCGGTGTTGGCGCCGTCGGCGCCGCGCGCCATTTCGTAGTCCAGGAACAGGCCGTTGTTCCCGCACAGGATCGAGATATGCCGCATGGCGCCTTCGGCTTCAAAGCGGCGCAGCGCCGAGATCTTCTCCAGGCCCGGCCAGTCTTCGTGCTTGAGCATGACGCACGAAGCCAGATCGGTCACGATCCGCCGGATGACCGTGGGCGCCATCTGCACCGAGAACGTCAGCGGATAGTCCTGCAACACAAACGGAACGTCGTCGCCAATGGCCTCCACCGCCTGGTGGTAGTAGTTGACGATCTGATCGTCGGTGCGCAAGGTGTTGGGCGGCGCGATCATGACGCCGGCCGCGCCACGGTCCATCACCTCGCGCGTGAGCGAACGCATGGAGGCGAAGCCGGGCGCGGACACGCCCACCACGATGGGAATGCCCTGCGATTTGCCGATCACCTGCGAGGCGATTTCCAGGGATTCCGCGAAGTCCAGTTTGGGCGCTTCGCCCAGTTGGCCCAATACGGTCAGGCCGGTCGAGCCGCAAGCCAGATAGAACTCTATCATGCGGTCGATCGAGGCGTGGTCGACGGAACCATCGTCAAAGAACGGCGTCGGGGCGATGGGATATACGCCTTTCGCGTCAGCAGTCAGTTTCATGGTCTGTTTCTTCAAGAAGTGGGTTGAGTCAGGCGTCAGGCCTTAGATGCTTGCGATGAGGCCGCCGTCCACCCGGATCGTCGATCCGGTGATGTAGCTGGCCCGCGCGCTGGCCAGAAACGCAACCGCATCGCCGTATTCCTGCGGGTCACCGTAACGGCCCACCGGAATGGCGCTGGTGCTTTCGCGGCTGACGTCCTCTACGCTGCGCCCTTCGCGCTTGGCCCGGGATTCGTCCAGAAAAGAGATGCGCGCCGTCGCAATGCGGCCCGGCAGCACGATGTTCGACGTTACGCCGTCCTTGCCCACTTCGCGCGCCAGCGTTTTGGACCACCCCACCAGCGACATGCGCAGCGCGTTGGAGATGCCCAGATTGGGAATCGGCGCAATTACGCCCGACGAGGTGCTGGTGATGATGCGGCCCCACTGCCGTTCCCGCATGCCCGGCAGGATGCGATCAGTCAGCTTGATGACGGACAGCACCATGCCTTCAAAATGCTCGCGCCAAAGATCGGCCTGCTGTCCGAAAGACGGCGTGGGCGGCGGGCCACCGGTGTTGTTGACCAGGATATCGACAGGACCCACATTGGCCTCGATCCACGTCACCTGGCTGTCAAAGGCGTCCAATGCACGCAGATCCCATTGCAGGGCAAAGGCAGACAGGCCCTGGGCCTTGATGCCGTCGGCGGTGGCCGTTGCGGCGTCAAGGTTCAGATCGGCGACGACCACCTTGGCGCCTTCGCGCGCCAGCGACTGTGCAATGGCGCTGCCCAGGCCACCGCCGCCGCCCAACACCAGCGCCGTCTTGTCTTTGATACCCAAATCCATCTTTACCTCCGTACGTAAAAAGCCTGATCAGTCAGCGCTGAGCGCTGGCAGGCCTATCTTGACCGCGTCGCGCCACCCTGCTCCTGATGGATCGCAAGGTGCGCCCTGTAGACCTCATTCTCTTGCCAAAGCGCGTCGCGGAAAAACGGAAAATTGTTGGATATATCATTCGGTTTATGAATGATTTGCCAGTTGCAAGGTATGTGTCTCCCAGCGTGAAAGCTGTGGGCGCGGGCAATTCCGCTATATTGGGGCCACCATTTTCATGCACGAACTGAATGAACCTGCGCCGCCTCACCCCCTCCATGTCCCTGCTGTTGGCCTTTGAAGCCAGCGCCCGCCATCTGAGCTTTACGCGAGCGGCGACCGAGCTTGCGCTGACGCAAAGCGCCGTCAGCCGGCAGGTGCAGGCGCTGGAGGATCTGCTGGAAGTCGCGCTTTTTCGCCGGGAAAAGCGGCGGATTGTGCTGACCGAGGCGGGCACGGGATACCAGAAAGAACTGGCCGCCGCCCTGCAGCGCATCCGCAGCGCATCGCTTCAGGCGATCTCGCATCGCACTGGCCGAGGCGCCTTCCACCTGGCCGCGTTGCCCACGTTTACGGCCAAGTGGCTGATGCCCAGGCTGCACCGCTTCTATGCGCGCCATCCCGGCATTCTGGTTCACCTGCATTCACGCGTGACGCGCTTCGACCTGGATCTGGCCGGCATCGACGCCGTCATTGCCGTGGGCGATGGCGACTGGCCGGGACTGGTCCCGCATCGGCTGATGAATGAACACGTCATCCCGGTCATCAGCCCCGACATCGCCGCGCGCCAGACCATCCGCAGGCCCGCAGACCTCATCCAGCACGTGCTGCTGCAAGTCGCGGCCCGGCCGGCCGTGTGGCAACGCTGGTTCGAAGCCCACGGCCTGCCCGTGCGCTCGATGCGCTGGGGCGCGCAGTTTGAACTGACAACGCACCTGATCCAGGCGGTGGCGTCGGGCTTGGGCGTGGGGCTGTTGCCGACCTTCCTGGTGGAGGATGAGTTACGGCAAGGCGTGCTGGCGCCCGCATTGGATGAGGAATTCAGCACGGGCGCGGGATACTTTTTCCTTGCGTCGCCAGACAAGTTGGCCATCCCGGCGGTGGCGGCGTTTCGGGATTGGTTGCTGGATGAGAGCGCGGGGGGTGAATTCCCGCGTTGATCTCAAGCGGGCCGCATCCGCGTTCACCACTATTCAACAGTTCAACAATCGTTGTATTATCCGGCGCATGAATGAAGAACATGCCGTGCTCGCCCTCGCCGCCTTGGCCCATTCCCAACGCCTGCGCGTATTCCGCGCCCTGGTCGTCGCCGGACAAGAAGGCCTGACCCCCAGCGTGCTTGCCGACCAGCTTGCCGTGGCGCGCAACACGTTGTCATTCCATCTGAAAGAGCTGGCGCATGCGGGACTGGTCTCCATCGAACAGCAAGGCCGCAACCTGATCTACCGCGCCGACTTTTCCCGCATGAACGGCCTGCTGGGCTATTTGACCGAGCACTGCTGCGCGGGTGCGCCTTGCGCAGTCACCGATCGCGGCGCGTGTGAATCCTGCTGACCCAGCCCCCCTACCTACCGCCCTTCTCTCCTACAGCCCATGCCCTCCATCGCACCCGCCGCACGTCTGGCGCCCCAGCGCCCTTCCATGAGCGTCTTCGAGCGCTATCTCACCTTGTGGGTTGTTCTCTGTATCGTCCTGGGCGTGACATTGGGCCAGGCGGCCCCCGGCGTGTTCCAGGCCATCGGTCGCATGGAAGTCGCCCAGGTAAATTTGCCGGTCGGCATTCTGATCTGGGTGATGATCATCCCGATGCTGCTGAAGGTGGACTTTGGCGCGCTGGATCAGGTCAAGCAACACTGGCGTGGTATCGGCGTGACGCTGTTCATCAATTGGGCAGTCAAGCCGTTCTCCATGGCCTTTCTGGGCTGGCTGTTCATCCGCCACGTTTTCGCCGCCTGGCTGCCGGCCGACGAGCTCGACAGCTACATCGCGGGTCTGATCCTGCTTGCCGCCGCCCCGTGCACGGCAATGGTGTTCGTCTGGAGCCGGCTGACGGGCGGGGATCCGGTTTTCACGCTATCTCAGGTGGCGTTGAACGACACGATCATGGTGTTTGCCTTCGCCCCGGTGGTTGGACTGCTGCTCGGCCTGTCCGCCATCAGCGTGCCGTGGGACACGTTGCTGGTTTCCGTTGGGCTGTACATCGTGGTGCCGGTCATCCTGGCACAGGTGTGGCGCCGCGCGTTGCTGCGGCGCAGTCAGGCGGCGTTCGATGCCGCGTTAGCGCGGATCGGTCCGTTCTCGATGGCCGCCCTGCTGCTGACGCTGGTCCTGCTGTTCGCGTTTCAGGGCGAAGCCATCATCGGGCAGCCCTTGGTGATAGCGATGCTGGCGGTGCCCATTCTGATCCAGGTGTTCTTCAATTCCGGCCTGGCGTACTGGCTCAACCGGCGCGTCGGTGAAAAGCACAGCATCGCGTGCCCGTCCGCGCTGATCGGCGCGTCCAACTTCTTCGAACTCGCGGTCGCAGCTGCGATCAGCCTGTTTGGCTTTCAGTCCGGGGCGGCGCTGGCAACGGTGGTCGGCGTGCTGATCGAGGTCCCCGTCATGCTGCTCGTCGTGCGGATCGTGAATCGGAGCAAGGGCTGGTACGAAGCCGGCGCCGCGCGCAACTGACGCTGCGATGGCCATCGGACATGCCATGAGTTCGATCACGATCAATCACAACCCTGCTTGCGGAACCTCCCGCAAAGTCCTTGCGCTCATTCGCAACAGCGGCGAAGCCCCCACCATCGTCTGGCCCGGACGATAGGCGCCGCCGCCCTCCGCTGCGGATCACTGCCAATCCTGCGCGTAGATCCGCTTCCACTCCTTCTCCATATCGACGACCGTCCATCCACTGGCCCGCACCGCGTCCAGGGCCTTGTCCAGACGACCGACGCTCGAATCCCGGTCGTAGGCCCATTCGCGCTTGGCGTCGGTGTGGTGAACGATGCCGCCGAACCGCTTGCCCGGCCCGGCGGTGGTCCATTGCAGCATCTGCAGGTCGCCGTCCGAGTTGCCGAAGGCCAGTATGGGACGCTTGCCGATGTGACGCTGGATGGCCACGGGTTTGCCGGGGCCGTCGTCGTTGAAGTCCAGCTTCGGCAACCGCATCAGCGCGTACCCGTTGCCGCTTGCCACGAATTCGCTGCCGAACGCCGTGCCGATGACCTGTTCCGGCGGGATGCCGTAGGCCTTCTGCGTCCAGGCCCGCATGAACTCGGTTTCGCCGCCCGACACGATGTAGGTCTTGAAGCCGCGCGCGCGCAGGTAATCCAGCAGCTCCCGCATCGGCACGTACGTCATGCTGTCGTACGGCAGTTTGGTGCGCGGATGGCGCGCGGTTTGCAGCCACTGATCGACGCGCTGCGTGTATTGCGCGACGGGCATGCCGGTGTTGGTCGCCAACACGATTTCCATCATGCCGCGCTCGCCGGACTTGGCCACCGCGGCATGATCGTTCTGCAGCACCGCCATGAACGGCTGACGCGTGGCCCAGTCCGGATGCGATGGCGCCAGCGCGTGGACCTCGTCCATCGAGAACATCACCTGGAAGTAGATCGGCTTTTCGCTCCACAGCGTGCCGTCGTTGTCGAACACGGCGATACGATCTTCCTCGGGCACGAAGTCCGGGCTGCCCGGTTCGGTGACTGCCTTCACGAACGCGACGATGGCCACACGGGATGGCCCGTCGGTCCAGGACGCCAACTCCGCCTGCTTCTGGCGGTCGGACGCGGCGCAGCCGGCCAGCAGGCACACGATGCAGAGCCACATCCTGGCTAGCCGCCGCATGGAGCGATATTGAATCGAAGCTTGCATGACGATCTCCCGAGCGCGCGCATGGCGCGGTGGTGACATCCTTTGAACGATTTCCCCTGTCCGCGCCCCGCACGGCGAACAGGCGTCAACGGCTGGCGATGCTGCCTTGAGACGCCTGCGCCGCCTTCCACTGCTGCGGTGTCATGACGGTGCGAAAGCCGATATGCGACATGGGGTTGAGCGGGTCCGTGCCGCGCCGCGCGCTGGCGCGGTAGCTGATGCAATACGTGTCGCTGCAAAGAAAGGATCCGCCGCGGGTCACGCGCTTGGGCGCCGACACGGGCGTGCCGCCGTCGTCGGGATCAAAGCTGTCGGCGGGTCCGGCCGGGTCCTGCGGCGGCTGGCGGTACTGCGCCTGAAACTTGAAGGCATCCGCGCGATACCAGTCCGACGTCCATTGCCAGACGTTCCCCGCCATGTCGTACAGGCCATAGCCGTTGGGGGCGAAGCTGCCTACCGGCGTGGTGCCGACCTGCACCTTTTCATCCTTGACGACGGGAAACGGCTGCGGCTGCCGGGTGTCCCAGATGTTGGCCATCGCCTTGCCCTGCGGAAGCAGCTCGTTGCCCCACGTATACGTAGCCTGCTCCAGGCCGCCCCGCGCGGCGAACTCCCACTCGGCCTCCGTCGGCAGCCGCTTGCCCGCCCACGTGGCGTAGGCTTGCGCATCCGCGTAAGACACCTGCACGACCGGGTGATCGTCCTTGCCGTCGATGTTGCTGCCCGGCCCCTCGGGGTGCCGCCAGTTTGCGCCCGGAACAAAGCGCCACCAGCGCGAATAGTCGCGCAGCGACACCTCGGTCTCCGTGCCGGTGAACACCATGGCGCCCGCCTGCAAGGCGCTGTCGTCCGGACGCGGCGTGCCAGCCGGAAGCTGGACACGCAGGTCTTCCCAGCGTGGTTTCTGCTCGGCGGTCGTCACATAGCCTGTCGCCTCGACGAAGCGGCGGAACTGCGCGTTGGTGACGTCGTGCACGTCCATCCAGAACCCGCTGACGCGCACTTTGTGCGCCGGGCGCTCGTTCGGCTGGGACATCTGGTGGTCGTTGCCCATCAGGAATTCGTTGCCGGGTATCCAGGCCATCGCCGCCGGTCCCTGCTTGCCGTCTCCCAACGTGATGACGTGCGGCCCCGCCGGTGGCGCGGAGACCACGACATACGCGCCGATCGCGCCTGTCGCGCCCAGTATTGCCACCAACGCCAACCCGATCTTCGCGTGCTTTTTCATGCGCGTTCTCCTTGAAGAGAATCCTTTCGCAATGCAGGCGTATCTTTTGATGCCGTTACAGCGCCGCAGCCCGCGAGGCCAGCTTGCGGTTGCCCTCGCTGTTGGGCTTGAGACTCATGCGTTCGGCGGTCAGCACCTTCGCAAGCGACCGCGCGCCACCACGCAGCGCCGCCTCGACCAGCGTCAGCGCCAACACGTCGCGCTGGGCGTGGCTGCCGCCGAACCGGTGCGCAATCAGGCGCACGTCGCGCAACAGATCCGCGGCCAATGCGTAGTCTTTGCGCGTGAAGGCCACCAGCGCGTGCGCCACCGGCAGCCCCACGTCGCGCGTCATCATCGCGTTGGTGCCGGCGCCCTGAGCGGCGGCTTCCATGGATTCGATCAACGACTGTGCCGCTGCCCCGTCGCCGGCGCCCAGGTAGGCCATCAACGCATGCACATCGTTAAAGGCGTAGTAGCCCGTGCCGCCGCGCGCCTGCCAGACTTCGGCAAGCTGCCGCCACCGCCAATCGACATCGATCCCACGCAGCAACAGGCGCCACAGCATGGCCGACGCGTCGATCAGGTCAAGCACCTGCCCGGTGGATGTTTCGCGCAGCCGGTCGTCGTACATGGCAAGCACTTCGGCGATGTCCTCGCGGTCGAGGTGGAACAGGGCCAGGTGCCACCAGTTGTGGATGGACAGCATGTTGTCGCTGGACCAGTCGTCGCGCCGGCCGTTCAGCCAGGCAATGCCCTCGTCCACCCTGCCCTGCATTTCCAGCACATGAGCCACCGCGTGCACGGCCCACGGATCGCGGGGGTTCAGGTCCAGCGCGCGGCGGCCCTGGGCCTCCGCTGCGGCATAGAGATTGGTCTCTTCCAGCCCGAAGGCGTGCATGCCCAGCACGTAGCCGTAGTCGGGCATCTTGCAGGTCCACGCGGGCAGAATGCCGGCCACGCGGTCGCGCAACATGGCCGAGCGGCCAAGCAGGAAGTCGCCGATGTGGCCCACCTGCAGCGCCAGGGTGTCGTGCGGGTAATCCGCAAGGATGTCAGCGTAGCGCCGCAACGCGGTAGAGAAATTGCCGTCGAGCCAGGCGCGCGCCGCCGCCGTATGACGGCGCTCGCGATCATTGGCGATATCGACGAGTGCTTCGGCAGCCTCAACGCTTTCGCGTAGCAGCGGTTCGACGCACTTGTCGCTGGCGGTGATCATCATGCCTGCGCGCAGCAGGTGGCCCATGACGAAGACGGGGTCTTCGGAAAGCGCCCCGTCGATGATGCCCAAGGGATCGCCGTAATAGCCGTGGAACAAGCTTTGCGCCTGTTCGTATGCGGCCATCGACGCCGGTTCATCGCTGGAAACGGGATTGCCCCGCACATCGCTCAGCGCCATGGTGATCTCCCAAAGGGCCGGCCCGCGACGGGCTTCGGAAATATAAGCACGGATGCCGTGTGCCGGCAAAACGCAACTGCGCTAGTGCGACTGCACCGAGTTCGCGGGTATGGGCATACGCCCGCGCTTACCGCAGCCTCGGCGTCACGGGCGGGAAGACGGCGGGTCAACCATCGCCTGGCGTTGCGACACCAGCAACGCGTCGCTCTGGTCGATGCGTATCGTGCCGATTCGTGGAAATTCAAAGTCGATGATGATGTACAGCGCCGCGGTCATGACCAGCGCGTAGATCAGCTCGTGCAGTAGCGTCCCCCGTTGCGTTGCGGCCAGCTTCACGCCCACCAGCCCGGCGCAGATCAGCGCAAGAAACCCCAGGAAAACGTAGGCCGCCATGGGCGGATGCACCTTCTGGGCGGCGACAAGCGCGGTCGCCGCATCGAACATGTCATTCACTGCCTGCACGTACGAGGCCGCCAGCGGCGGCGCAACATCGTCCCGCGCCGCCCCGACGGAGGCCCGCCAGATGTCCATTTGCAGCGCGCTGGCCTTGGCCGCAATTCCGGTCCGCGCATCCAGATCGGCGACATGGCGTTCATAAAGGATCCGTTGATCGACGTAGTGGCGAAATTGCGCCCGCAGCGCCGGCTGCGCAGCGGGAGGCAGCAGATCAACCCGCAGCCATGCCGTGCCGATGGCGTTGACTTCCTGGATCAAGAGATCGCGCCGGTCCGACATACGCTGCGCCGCGCCCGAGAACGTAAACGCGACCAGCAGCCCCAGCAGCGCAAACACCGATGCCTCGATCGCCGCCACCCCTGCCCCGCCGTTCTCCTCAAGTTTTCTGCCCAATCGCTTGCCCAATGCGATAGCGCCAAACAGCGCCACAAAGAACGCCGCCGCCAAGCCTGCCAGGAGAAACGAGTAGTCCATGGGAACCTCGCGTGTGCAATTACCGGAGGAACGTGCGAGCGGTACGCTGGCGCGTCCGGAACGCATCAACGATAAGAGCAACGCGCGCGGGCTGGCAATCGCGCAAGCGCAGCCAACGCGTGATACAGCCGTGCCGGTCCGTGTTGACCAATGCGGCGCACGCATGCAAGCGCATTGCAGAATCTCGTTGACAGGCGGGTAAGGAAGATGAAAATTATTGCAGTTCAAATCCCGCGGACTCCGCGTCCCGGACTACGCGTCCCGGACTGCGCGTCCCGGACTGCGCGTCCCGGATTGAACACCCCCAAGTACGTAGGCCAATGTGAACCGCACGGTTTGCAGCTTCGTGCGGTTGATTTCACTCTCACACGACGGAGTTGAAAATGGCGACCAAACGAACGCTCACTTGCGGTGCCGCAGCACTTCTCATGGCGGGAGCGGCAATCTGTGCCCCCGCCTCCGCGCAGGATCAGCGCAAACCCAACATCATCCTGCTTGTCTCCGACGACACCGGTCTCGGCGATCTCGGTCCGTATGGCGGCGGCATCGGCCGCGGCATGCCGACGCCCAACATCGACCGGCTCTCTTCCGAAGGCATGACCTTCTTCTCGTTCTACGCGCAACCCAGCTGCACCCCCGGCCGCGCAGCGATGCAGACCGGCCGCATCCCCAATCGCAGCGGCATGACCACCGTGGCCTTTCAAGGCCAGGGCGGCGGCCTCCCGGCGGCCGAATGGACGCTCGGTTCTGTGCTGAAAACCGCCGGCTACAAGACGTTCTTCACGGGCAAATGGCATTTGGGCGAAGCGGACTACGCCTTGCCCAACGCCCAGGGCTACGACGAGATGAAGTATGCGGGCCTCTATCACCTGAACGCCTACACCTACGCGGATCCCACGTGGTTCCCGGACATGCCCGCGGACGTGCGCGAGATGTTCCAACGCGTCACCAAGGGCGCATTGTCCGGCAACGCCGGCGAAAAGCCGCGCGAGGAGTTCAAGATCAACGGTCAATACGTCGACACGCCCATGGTCAACGGCCGTGAAGGCGTCGTCGGCATTCCGTTCTTTGACCGGTATGTCGAAAAGGCCTCGCTGGACTATCTGGACCGCAACGCCAAGTCCGAGCAGCCGTTCTTCATGAGCATCAACTTCATGAAGGTGCACCAGCCCAACATGCCGGACCCCGACTACATCCATAAGTCCATGTCCAAGAGCAAGTACGCGGATTCGGTCGTGGAACTGGACGCACGGATCGGGCGCATCATGGACAAGATCCGCGAGCTGGGCCTGGACAAGAACACGCTGGTGTTCTACACGACGGACAATGGCGCCTGGCAGGACGTCTACCCCGATGCGGGCTACACCCCGTTGCGCGGCACAAAGGGAACGGTGCGCGAAGGCGGCAACCGGGTTCCCGCGATCGCGTGGATGCCCGGCAAGATCGCCGCGGGCGCCAAAGATCACAGCCTGGTGGGGGGCCTGGATCTGATGGCGACGTTTGCCGCGGTTGCCGGCGTGAAGCTGCCCACGAACGACCGCGAAGACAAGCCGATCATCTTCGACAGCTATGACATGTCGCCCGTCCTCTTTGGCACCGGCAAGTGCGACCGCAAGTCGTGGTTCTACTTCACCGAGAACGAGCTGTCGCCGGGCGCCGTGCGCGTCGCCAACTACAAGGCAGTGTTCAACCTGCGCGGCGACGACGGCGCGGTGACGGGCGGGCTTGCGGTGGACACGAACCTGGGCTGGAAAGGCGCCGAGTCCTATGTGGCGACGGTGCCCCAGGTGTTCGACCTGTGGGCCGACCCGCAGGAGCGTTACGACATCTTCATGAGCAACGTCACGGAGCGAACCTGGACGATGGTCATGATCAACGACGCCGTCGCGCCGCTGATGAAGACGTACATCGACTACCCGCCCCGCAAGATGCAAAGCGAAGGCTATGACGGACCGCTGACCTTGTCCGGCTACGAGCGGTTCCAGTACATCCGCGACAGTCTGGCGAAGGACGGCTTCAAGCTTTCCCTGCCCACTGGAAACTGACGCCGGCACGCCGCGGTTCACCTGATTCGGGTGAGCCGCACGGACGCGGGACCCGTCCGGGCAGGCGGCTTGCTGCTACAGGCGGATGGACGCGGCAATTCCATCCCGGCAAGCTAGCCGCCTGCCAGCTTGCGACCTGGCTACAGGAGGTCCCATGTGGGAACCCAGTGAACGCTATCCCGATCCGGCCATTGAGGTGCTGGATCCCCGATTCCGCAATATCCGGCTCAATAACGCGGGCATCGAACGCCTGGCGACCGGTGTCCGCTATGGCGAGGGCCCGGTCTGGTTCGGAGACGGCAGGTGCCTGATCTGGAGCGACATCCCCAACAACCGCCTCTTGAGATGGGACGAGGAAACGGGTGCGGTATCGGTGCACCGTCAGCCTTCCGGGTACACGAACGGCAACACGCGCGACCGCCAGGGCCGGCTCGTCAGTTGCGAACATGGCGAGCGGCGCGTGGTGCGGACCGAGTACGACGGCTCAGTGACGGTGCTGGCCGACCGGTTCGAGGGCAAACACCTGAATGCGCCGAACGACGTGGTTGTGCGGCGAGATGGATCGATCTGGTTCTCCGATCCGGTATTCGGCATTCTGAGCAACTACGAAGGCTTCAAGGCCGACCCGGAACTCCCGACGCATGTCTATCGGCTGGACCCCGGCACCGGACAGCTACAGGTCGTTGTCCGGGGCGTCCACAATCCCAACGGTCTGTGTTTTTCGCCGGACGAACGGCTGCTGTATGTCGTGGACAACGGCTCTTCTCCTAACCGCATCCTGGTCTACGGGGTTGGAGAGGACGGCACGCTGGATGAAGGGCGCACGTTTGTGGAGGCAAGCCTTGAGGCGATCCCGGACGGCATCCGCTGCGATACCGAGGGCAATCTTTGGGCCGGCTGGGGACCGGGTCCGGGCCTGAGCGGCGTGATGGTCTTTGCACCCGACGCCACGGCCATCGGCCGCATCGCCCTGCCCGACCGCTGCGCCAACCTGTGCTTTGGCGGCACGCGGCGCAACCGGCTGTTCATGGTGACCGGACAATGCCTGTTTGCGCTGTATGTGAACGCGCAGGGCGTCCCTTACTGCTGAGCCGGCCGCTACAGAAACCCGATCCAGCGCCCCGCGATCAGGCATCCCAGCCAAAGCGCCAGCGACGCACCTGCCTGCGCGCGAAGCATCCCGGTTGGCCGGCCGCCGTTTTCGACGCCGGCCCACGCGCGGCCCCGGTGCACGAGCCAGGCGTTGACCGCACCGGCGGCCAGCAGCGCCATCTTCACCAGGAATGCGGGATTTTCCAGATACTCGAGCGGACGCACCGAAAACAGCATCGCGCCCGTCAGCACCGCCAATGCAAGGCCCGTGGCGGCAGTGCGCGCCAGCACCGGCGCCAGGACGGCCAGCGCGTTCGGCTTGAGGATGCCGAGCAGGCGCAGATCCAGCGGCACGATAGACCCGATCAACAGGCCGATGGCGCCAATATGCGCGGCGTTCACCAGCAGATAGAGAACGCCGGACCGGCGCAGCCACAGCGCCGGCGGAACGGATTCAAGGTGTTGGAGCGCAAGCCGCAGCAGTTCAGGCATCCGGCGCGGGTGCTCAGGGTTTCTTGATGCGGCTTGGGTAAATGTCGTAGGTCTTTCCGCCCACGGTCACCTGGACGGCCTTCATGCGTTTGGCGGCCGCGTCCTGGTCACGGTTGCCGACGGCGGTGATCGCATCGCCGGGCTTGGCGGAACCTTCCACGAATCCGGCTTCCTTTGTCTGGCTGGGGTTGCCGAGTTCCACCGTCCACACGCCGTCCTTGGCCCGGACCTTGAGCGTGGGGTGCGGCGGGGCGATCTGCACCTGTTCGACCGTACCCTGCAATGTCATTTGTTCGGATTCTGCCCACGACCAGCCGTGGTGCGCCATGGCCGAGGGGACGACGCCGCCGATGGCAGACAGCGCCAGTGTGGCGATCAACGCGCGATGGGAAAGCTTCATGTCGATGCTCCTGAAGTGCGGTGGCTGCCGTTCGTCCGCGCGAAGGCGCAGGCGTGAGCGCGAAAAAACAGGATAGCAGCCGACTCTTGAGACGGGTGTGAATTTATTTGGCGGTCGGGAGGCGATAAATCATTGCGCGAATCCTGAGAATTTACTTCTAAGAATCCACTTTAGGTTGCGGCTGTTTCTTTTTAATTATCTGGTGATTAATCAATAGCTTAATGCCGATTAATGAGATGACACATGAAGTTGAGACGGCGCCCCGCGCCGCTTGCGGCTGCCGCGCTCACCCAGGAAAACCCTGCGGAACTTTCCCTGTTCGGTAACGGTCGCTTTATGTTCAGGCAATTGTCAGCATATGCCGACATTCGCCTTTAAGCCGTTTCCGCGCCTCCACCCCCGGGAGAATTGCATGTCATTGCTCCGCTCGCGTTTCCTCGCGAATCTGCCCTCCACTTCCACCGCGCGCCCCCCTGATCTCCTTTCTCTCCACGCCCTTTCGCTGCATGCCGATCCATGTCCACGCGGCGTGCAACCATGAGCGCCGTTCCTGACGCCGTGAACAATCGCGCGCCCACCGGCCTGTCGGTCATGGACGCAACCATGGTGCTGGTCGGCGTCGTCATCGGCATCGGCATCTTCGGTTTCCCGCCTCTTGTCGCGCAGCATGCCCATTCAGACGCCATGTATATCGGCCTGTGGTGCGCGGGGGGGCTCGTCATGCTGGTGGGCGCCCTTTGCTATGCCGAACTTGGCTCGGCGTATCCCGGCGCCGGGGGCGAATACCTGTACCTGACCCGGGCTTGGGGTGCGCGCGTTGGGCTGATGTTTGCCTGGGCGCGCTGCTCCGTCATCCAGACGGGCGCGATTGCGGTCGTGGCGTTCATCTACGGCGACTATGCCAACCGGCTGTTGCCATTGGGATCACAAGGGCCGGCTGTGCACGCGGCCATCTCGGTGGTCGTGCTGACGGGCCTGAACATGATCGGCACGCGTTATTCCAAGCGGCTTCAATGGGTCTTTACCCTGCTGACGGTGATCGCCCTCGCCGCGGTGCTGATCGCCTGCCTGACGGCTTCGGGTGGCGAGGCGCTCAAGACCCCGGACCCCGCGCCGCTGTCGGGCAACACCGCGGGCCTGCTGGGCATGGGCATGGTGTTCGTGCTGCTGACCTATGGCGGCTGGAACGAAGCCGCGTACCTCAGTGGCGAACTGCGCGACCCCGGGCGGAATATGAGCCGGGTGCTGCTGATCGGCACGGCGGTCGTCACCGGCGCCTATGTGCTGACCAACATCGCCTTGCTGGAAATCTTTGGCTTGCAGGGGCTCCGCGACACGCCCGCGCTGGGCGCCGAGGTCATGCAGCTTGCGGCCGGCCCCTATGCCGCGGCACTGCTCAGCCTGACCATTTGCGCCACGGCGCTCAGCACCATCAACGGCACCATCATCACCGGCGCGCGGGTGTATTACGCGCTGGGCCGGGACGTGCCGCGGCTGCAGGCGCTTGCCGGCTGGAGCGACCGCAACGAAACGCCGGTCAGCGCGTTGGTGGCCCAGGGACTGATCACGCTGGCGCTGGTGGCGCTGGGCGCCTTCAGCCAGAACAGCGTGCAAACGATGGTGGCGTACACCGCGCCCGTGTTCTGGCTGTTCATGATGCTGGTGGCCGCGTCCGTCTGGCGCCTGCGCCGCCTGGATCCCGATCGCCCCCGGCCCTTCCGCGTGCCGCTCTTTCCGCTGCCTCCCTTGCTGCTGGCGCTGACCTGCGCCGGGCTGGTGGTTTCCAGCGCCATGTACGCCGGCGCCGGCGCCCTGATCGGGTTGGCCGTGCTGGCAGCCGGCGTGCCGCTCATGCGACTGCTCAAGCCCGCCCAGGCCATCGGCTAACTGGTTCTTCCCTGTCCTCTTCGTCCAAGGAACCCTCACCATGCAACGCTCCAACGTACGCTTCAACGCATCTTCCAAGTCCGCGGTTCAGGCGTTCACCCCGCGCCTGCGTCTCGCAATGCTGGCCTCGGCAATGGCATTCGCGCTGTTGGGCGCGAGCGCCGCCATGGCGCAGACCGCCGCGGCGCCCGCCAAGGCCGGGGAACAAAAGGCCTATGTGCCCGACGTCGGCCAGGAAGGCAAGGACGTCATCTGGGTCCCGACCCCGCAAAGTCTCGTGGACAAGATGCTGGACATGGCCAAGGTCACGCCCAAGGACCGGCTGATGGACCTGGGATCGGGCGATGGCCGCACGGTCATCACGGCCGCGCAGCGTGGCCTGACCGCGCAAGGCATCGAGTACAACCCCGACCTGGTCGAGCTGTCGCGCCAGAACGCCAAGCGCGCCGGCGTGGCCGACCGGGCCACCTTTGTGGCGCAGGATCTCTTCACCACAGACCTGTCGCAGGCGGACGTGATCACGATGTTCCTGCTGTCGACCATCAACGAGAAGCTGCGGCCAAAGCTGCTGGAACTGCCGGCCGGCACCCGCGTTGTGTCCAATACGTTCCGCATGGGCGACTGGGAGCCGGACGCCTCCGAGACCGTCACCGAGAACTGCCAGACCTATTGCACGGCGCTGTTGTGGATCGTGCCGGCCAAGGTTCAGGGCAAATGGGATCTGGGCGGCCAGACGCTGCAGCTGGATCAGCACTATCAGGTGCTGTCCGGCAAGCTGGGATCCGTGCCGATCTCGGACGCCCGCCTGGACGGCACGTCGATCACCTTCACCGCCGACGGCGTGCGTTATGCGGGCGTCGTGAACGGCCGCACCATGAGCGGCACCGCCGCCGGCAAGGGCAACTGGCAGGCCAAGCGGAGCTGATCTTCGTGCGTTGGACGTCGCGCGCGGCGCGGCCTTGTGTGGCCGCGTCGCGTTGACCGTCCCCGGCGTCATGCAATAGCATCTGTTGCATGAGAAGAGACAGCAAGCTTTCCGGCGTCCTGCACGTTCTGCTGCATATGGCCGAGCACCCCGGTCCCATGACCTCCGACGACCTGGGCCGCGTCATGCAGACCAACCCCGTGGTGATCCGCCGCATCATGGCCGGCCTGCGAGAGCAGGGTCTGGTCCGCTCCGAAAAAGGCCACGGCGGCGGATGGACGATTTCCTGTGACTTCAACGCAGTGACGTTGCGCGATATCTACGACGCCCTGGGCGCACCGGAGATCTTTGCGATGGGCAATCGCAGCGAGTCGCCGGGATGCCTGGTGGAAGAGGCGGTGAATGCGTCGCTGGACGACGCGTTCGAAGAGGCGCAGCGTCGGCTTCTGGATCGGCTCGGCAAAGTCACGCTGGCCGCCCTGAGCCGCGATTTTCACGCGCGCATGGTGGAACGCGGGCAAGCGTTTGATCCGCAGGCCATCCACGAGGGGTGATCGCCCCCTACTTCCACGGCTGACGCCACGCCATCAACGACGCTTCGACGTGAGCAATTTCGGCCTGCGACATCCCGGCTTCTTCGTAAAATCGCTGGCGCTCGCGCACCACATCCAGGACGCGGTCGATGATCGATCGGGCGGCCGCTTCCGACCGGAGTCCGAAACGCCGGTACTCGGTCAGGCAATTGGCAAAGGTGCTGTCACGGCCCTCAGCACCGATATGCAGGTAATGCCGCGCCGACCCTTCCTGGGTTACCACATCAAACAGCGGCGACATCCGGTAGGTGTGCGCGCCTTCGTCCTTCAGGAAGCCGACGTTCTTCAGGTGATCGTCCGTGTTGTGAACGGCCACGTTCAGGACCATCCGCGCATACAGCTCCAGCAGATCCTGCACGGGGTTCGACGAGATGCGGCGCGCCACGTCGGCCAGCCGCGCGTAGGAATACGTGGCTTTACCGCGCGGCCCGTCCAGTTCGCGCTTCCCGATTTGCACGGACGGGCTGATCAGGGAAGCGCCACTCAGGAAATGCCGCCGCGCAATGACTGGATCCGCCCCTTGCTGGACCGGCAATAGCTCGCGGTCGAACCGGTGCGTCAGCAGCACCGCGCCAAGGTGGGTCTGCGCCAGGCGGATCTCGGGCACGTTCAGCCCGATGGCGCGGGCCATCTGCAGGTTGGCGTACTCCACGCGCTGGCGGTCGTAGGACTCGCCCTTACGGGGAAACTTCGCGATCCACATCTCGCCTTCCGCATCCCGGACGATCGTTTTGGGACGCGCGCCGCCGATATCCCACGAACTGCCCAGGATGTCGCGGTACAGCCCCTTGGGCTTGATGCCCTGGTCGATGTCGGTCAGCAGGTCCGCCAGGGATTCGAGCTGGCTGACTTCGGGCAGCCGATAGGTCTTGCGCATGTTGGGCGTCAACTGGCGGGCGCTGAAAAACAGCGCTCCTACGCCCATGCCGCGGCCCTTGAGCAGGACTTCGTTTTCGGTCACCCGGGCGCCCGCATTGTCCACGCGCATCACATTGCGGCCCCAGGCATCCGGCGCGGCATCGAAAATGGCGCCCAGTGTTTGATAGCGGCTTTCGGTGCGGAATGTGGTCGTCGAATCGGTAAGGGGCAGATTCAGCGGGTCCAACGAAAACGCGCGCGGATCGTTCACGTAGGACTGCACATACGTGAACTCGGCAAAAAAATGATTCTCGTCGGTGTCGTCCAGGGTCAGGATTCCGGCCAACACGGCCTCGCCCCGGATATCCACGTAGACGAAAAGCTCGCTTTCGACGGTTTTATGCTTTTTGGCTGGCACGATGGCGACCGCCGCGTTACAGGCTGGAAGGATCGGCGCGATGCGAATGCTGCGCCTTGCCGCTGCCCCGGGCGGGCCGGCGCATGGCATCCAGCCGTTTGCCGACGCCATCGAGGTCAGGATCACCCAGCGCGAACAACTGGTCGCCAAAGCCGTACTGCAGCAACGTTTCAAATGCCAGCGCCAGGGATACGCCGCCATCGCCGCGCTCAAGCCGGTTGATGGTCGCTCGCGAAACCCCCATGCGGCTGGCCAGCATCGCTTCTGTTTCGTTGCGGCGCAAGCGCGCGGTGCGGATGCGCGCACCTAGACGAGCCAAAGCTTCGGCCGCCTCGAAACTGGGTTCGATCTTCTTTTTCATGACGCAATAATAGTGCTTTAAACGCGTTAATGCACTATTAATAAGTCAAACCCATCACAGAAGGAAGCCGCATTTATAACGCACAAATGCAACTAATGCGCCATTAATGAGGCAAATCCCTGCCCCGCAGCGCATTCCTCACCGCGTCACGGCCTGATCCAGCCGCAACGCCGCCCGCCCGGTGTCCAACGTGACGCGCGCGCCCAGCGGCAGGGTCAGATTGGGTTCGCCGTGTCCGCTGGGCCAACCGGCCAGGACCGGGATGCCGCGCGCGGCAAACTGTTCGATCACCAGCGGATACAGCAGGCTTTGCGCCTGCGCATCCTCCAGATTCGTGCCGATGATGCGAGTGAAATTACCCACGATCACGCCCTTCAGACCGTCAAACTTGCCTGCGGCGGCCAATTGACTCAATAGCCGGTCCACGCGAGGCAGCGCCTCGTTGACGTCTTCAAAAAACAGAATGGCGTCGCGGGTATCGATCTCGTGCCGGGAGCCGATCAATGCGGCGATAAGCGCCAGATTGCCACCGACCAGTCGTCCGCTGGCCGTGCCTGCAACCAGTTCCACCGCGCGTGTATCCGGCGGAGGTTGAATCCAGGCGCCCTGCCCGATCTGCCCGCCCAGCATGGCCAGCAGATGGGATTCAGTGGGCTCGCGCTTGCCCGCGACCAGATCCTGCGCCAGCATCGGCCCGTGAAACGTCACAAAACCGGCGTGGCGCTGCATGGCCAGATGCAGGGCCGTGATGTCGCTGTAGCCGATGAAGGGCTTGGGATGTTGGCGAAGCAACGCGAAATCCAGCTTGTCCAACAGCCGCCATGAGCCGAAACCGCCCTGCAGACACCACACCGCGCCGATATCCGGCGCGGCAAACGCGGCATGCAAGTCGTCCAGGCGCTGGGCGTCGGTACCGGCCAGGTATTCATAGGGGGCGTCGAGCCGCGTGCGCGATGCCGGCATGACCACCGGCACGAAGCCCCGGTCTTCCAGCCATTCCGCGGCAAGATCGCTGGCGTTTGGCGCCGCGGACGCAGGCGCCACAATCGCGACCTTCGCGCCGGGCCGCAGGGCAGGCACGGGTGCGGCCGCCGGTTTCGCGTGAGAAGGCGGCGGCGCGGTGTCGCGCCGTGCGGCGGCATTCTGGGCAGACTGGGATGCGGCATTCGGCGCACCTTCCCGCCCGCCAGCGCAACCTGCCAGGCCAAAGCCGGCCAGGCAAAGCGCGCCGGCATTGAACAACATCCGTCGACGTCCGGCGTCCGGGAAGCCGCCATCAACGCGCGGTGTGGTCTTCGGTTGCGCCGCGAATACAGAATCGCCAATCTGGGAGCTGGTTGGTCCGCGCATCAGAATCGCTCGTAGTCCAGCCGGTAGCGCCATTGTCCCGCGGCAAGGCCTGCCATCGGCAAACGCCCGATCCGCAGACGCCGCAATGCCAGCAAGCGCAAGCCAGCCGCATCGCACAAGGCTTCAATGAACCCGGGCGGGGGCGACTTCAGCGCAAAGCGAAGGTGGTTCTCGTTCTGCCAGCTGACCTTCATCGGCGTGGCGGCGCGGCCTTCATAGGCCATGCCGCGCTGCATGCGGGCCAGGTCCGCTTCGCTGAGCTTGCCTTCGACATGCGCGATATATTCCTGCTCCACGTGCCGGCCCTCCTCCACCAGCTTGCGGGCCACGGCGTACTCCTGGGAATAGACGACCAGGCCGCTCGCAGCGCGCTCCAGCGGTGTCACCAGCTTGAGTCCATTGAACATACGTTTCAGGTAACGCTGGCCCGATCGGTCCCCGGGCATCAGGTTCTCGGGCAGGATGAGGTCTCGCGCCGAGCCGGGCTGGTCGTCGGCATACATGCCGGCCGGCTTGTGGACCAGCACGGTGACCGGACGGCCTTCTTCGAGCCGTGCGCCGGGCATCAGGCTCACAACCTGAGAGGGCGCGACTCGCAAACCCGGCTCTTCCTGCACTTTGCCGTCGACGGTTACCCAACCGCCTTCGATGTAACGCTCGGCATCGCCGCGCGAACACGGCAGCTCGGCCGCCAGGCGCTTGGCCAGGCGATCGGTGTTGCTTGCGGCAGCTTGTGCGGAGGGGTTGGAACGATCGCGGCGTTCGGGGGTATTGCGCACGGGCCGGGCGACGGCGCCCTTCGCGCTGGCTTTGGGGCCGCCCGCTTGCGATTTAGCGCCATAGCGGTCACCACGCTTGCGGTCTTCGGGCTTGCGGTCATCGGGCTTGCGGTCATCGGGCTTGCGTTCACCGGGCTTGCGTTCACCGGGCTTGCGTTCACCGGGCTTGCGGTCGCTGGGCTTGCGGTCGCTTGCAGCGCGTCCGCTACTTTGGCGTTCGGTGGCTTTCGGCCCGCCGCTTTTCGCCTCAGTGGCTCGACGTGCTGCTCCCTTCGATTCGATGGCCCTGCGCTCAAACGCCTCGGTCTTTCCGGCGTTGGAGACGCCCCGGCTTTGACCAGCCGGGGCACGCTGGAACGGTTTGCTCGTCGCAGCGGACTCGTCCGATCTCGCCGGACGTGCACTGCGGTTTGCCGCGCTGCGCTTGGCGGGACGGGAGGTCAGCGTGAGCGTTCCGGGCTTGGTGGGCCGCATCGTGTTGCTCATCGTCCCCCCTCCTGATGCAGCGGATTGAAACGGTGAAGGAAAAGGTCGGGCACGCCTGCAGGCGCCAGGAGAAAAAGCATTGTCATCGGTGTTGCCGGTATTGCGAAAAGCGGGCCACGTGGCCCGCACCTTGAGACGGATGTTACGCCCTTTTCTGCCGCGGTCCGTCGGGCGGGTCCACGTTCAAGGCGGCTTCGTCCGGGTAGACGTCTGCGGGCGGCGGCACTTCATCGATCCAGGCCTTGAGCAGCGTCGACGTCACCGCCAGAATCACCGGACCAATGAACAATCCGACGATGCCGAAGGCGAACATGCCGCCCAACACGCCGGAAAGTATCAGCAGCATCGACAGGTTCACCCCGCGCTTGATAAGCAGTGGCCGCAGCAGGTTGTCCAGCGTTCCCACCACAATGGCCCAGACCAGCAGCACGGCGGCTGCCAGCTTCATATCGTTCTGGAACAGCCAGGCGACCCCGCCCAGCATTGGCAGAAACGGGCCGAGCTGCGCCAGGCACAGCATCACCATGAGCGCGGTCAGAATCCCCGCCGCCGGCACGCCCGCAATCCAAAGCCCGATACCGCCCAGCGCCGATTGCACGACGGCGGTCACAACGATGCCTAGCGCCACCGCGCGGATCGCAGACGCGGCCAGCCTGATCGCGGCGACGCCGCGCTGGCCCGCGAGCCGGTTGGCAAAGCGCCGCGCAAAATCGGCCGCAATGTCGCCTTTGCTGTAGAGGATGCCAGCGATGATCACGGTGATCAGCATGTGCATCACGAACACGCCGACGATGGCGGCGTGACCGAGCAGCCAGTGCGCGGCGGTGGTCAGGTACGGTTCAATCCGCGCCAGCAGCCCGCCAGCGCCCGCGTCCGACAACGTCTGCCATTCCTGGGCGATGCGGGGGCCGGCCAGCGGAATGCTGCCGATCCACGCCGGCGGCGCCAGCAGTGCATAGTCGGGCAGGCTCTTGACCGCCGCCATAATGGCGCCGCCGTGCAGCGCCAGCGTGGAGATCGCCTGATACAACGGCAGCACGATTACGAACAGCAGGATGAGCAGCATTGCCACAGTGGCCAGCCAGCGCCGCCCGCCGCAGTGCCGCTGAATCGAGAGCAACACCGGCCAGGTGGCGACCACGATGGTCGTGGCCCAGATCAGCCCGGGCAGAAAGGGACGCAGGACATACAGGCTGCCGATCATCAAGGCCAACAGCATGACGATCACAAGCAGAACCCGGGCTATGTCGACGGACTGGCGTGGTATCACCCGCGGCTCCTGGCGGGGCTTTCGCCCCAGGTTGCGGTGGATGCGGACTGGCGGCGCCCGCCCTGCCAGCCATCGCGATCAATCGAATGTATCCGAAATCCGCGCGAAGCTGAATGGGAACATTACTTGCTCGGCTTGCCGCTGCGGCCGGCCGGGTTCGCCGGTCCGGGGCGCAGGCAAACAGTGTGGAGGTGTGCCATGAAAAACATGGCTTTCGCCAGCGTATTGCTGGCAATCGTGTTGAGCGGCTGCAGTTACATGGATTCCCACCGCTCCGACGGGTCGCACGCCGCGCGCGCAACCCATTCCGACCCCGCCAATTACCATCGGTCTGATTTTGGCGAGCCAAACAACGAACCATTCCAGGGAACTTACCCGGGACGCTGACCCGCCGATGGGCCGAACGTTGCTACCGTCGGGCGCAAGGGCTACGAGACGCCCAGCATCGTGCGAATCCGGCTGCGGATCGCGCCGGAATACGCCCAGCACCAGACCGCGAGGGCCAGCATCGCCACTGTGAAGTAGGCGCGTGCGCCCTCCGGCACGGGATTCATTTGCGACAGGGTTGGGAAGGGTTCAAAGCCGATGAAGTCGGTGGCCGCCAGCGTGCTGAAAATCAGGGCCAGCACCGGACCAGTGAACCGAGGGCGCTCGCCCCGAGTCTGGGGGGAAGCAAGAAAGCACCAATGTAACCAGCGTATGAGCTGGATGCCCACCGCGACCAGGGGAATAAGCAGCGCAAGCTGTAGCACCAGCAGCGCCAAAATGACTTGAGTAGGAAGCATGCGCGGATTTTAATCGGATCCGCGGTGTGGCCCTGGCCTATGCCCCCATTTGAAAAGCGCGCCAACTGGGGCCTGCGCTGGCCAGCCACTCCTGGACATACTGAAGGCTCAAGGCGATTGACAGGGCCTCGCCCTGAAACAGGACGTCAGGCTGCGCGCGAAGCCAGTTGAAGTCGTCGATTCTGCGGATGTCTTGCGCCAAGACCTTCAGGCCTTGGCGTGACGCTTGCCCCAGCAGGCTGAAGAAGCGCTCTTGCAACGGGCGACGGGTACAGATACCTTCCGGAATGCCCACCCGCAGGCCCGTGGCGCGAAGTGTGCCGAATGGAACTTGCGCCGAGGGCAGCAGCCGCACGCGTAACGCGGGCTGCAGTTCCTGGTAGCTGTGAAAAAGCGTCGC
Source organism: Achromobacter animicus (assembly GCF_902859585.1). GTDB lineage: Bacteria > Pseudomonadota > Gammaproteobacteria > Burkholderiales > Burkholderiaceae_B > Achromobacter > Achromobacter animicus. The sequence continues at coordinate 517,599 of NZ_CADIJM010000001.1, forward strand.
GCCCTGCGCCAGGCGGTCGCTGAGGGGGACGTTGTACGTGACTTTGGCGCAGGGATAGATCGGCTGGCTGAGCTGCGCTTCTTGCAGCGTGTCACGCAGTTGGTCGCCGGCCACGGCGCCAATGCGCAGATCCTGGCATAGCTGCTGTGGAAGCAGGATATCGGAGTGGACGTTGAGCGGATGGTCCATCGACAGCGTTGCCATGCAGCCCGCCGCGCGGAAGATTCGCCCGGCGCGGCGCAAGGCATCTGCTGAAGCGGCATTGGCGAGCAACGCGGAAGTAAGGCGGCTGTGACCGCCGACCAGCGCCATTTCGCGGACGACCCCTTTCGCGTCCAGCACGGGTTGGATTCGTAACGGCTCGCTGACGAGTGAGGCGGATTCGGCCTGGTTGATAGCGTTCATAAGGCGACGAGTTTATGGAGCGCAATTTCACAAACCAATCGTAAAAGTACGATTTGCGTTGCCATTTGCCCGCGTCATCGGCGCATTTTCAAAATTTTCTTATATCCGCCGTTTGGGGCCATACCTACGATGGGCGCATGCCTGTCAAGGAAACCAATACCCTCTCGCCAGACGTCCAGCCAGTCCCCCGAGCCCCCACGCTGCTCTTGCATCTCTTCGCCGCCGCATTGCTCGCCTGCATCGCGGCGGCCGCTGCATTTCTGCTCTACTGGTCCTTCACCGGCACGGTTTCCACCTACCGGCGCCAGATGAACGCGGCCGCGTACAACGCACAGATCTTCTTCGATCAGCGGGAGTCGCTGCTTCGCTCGCTGGCGTCCAGCCTGGTCCGCAACACCGATTCCGCGCCGGCCTCCGAAACGCCGCGTCACTTTGGCAACACCGGGCAGATCAACGTCTTCCCCCTGCACGAAGGTCCCAACGCCTACGACTGGGCGTTGATTCTCACCCCGCGCGATCTCAACGACATTGCGTTCGCGCAGACGCAACTGCTCTTCAGTTCCGTCCGAAATGGGCAGACCACCTATCTCACGCCCCGCCCCGGCCAACCCGCCGGTCCGGATCACGCCGCGCAATCCTGGCTCGCGCGCAAGCTCGCCGTCGCCAATCCAAACGCTGCGCACGGCGGGCAAAACGCCATCAGCTGGCTCAAGCCTCAGCTGAATAACGCCAAACCCCTGTATCTGTACACGCCTGTCGATGCTTCCGCGCCGAGCGCCGGATGGATCGGCCTGGAACTCGGCGACATCAACGCGGCCATCGACCCGTCTTCGCTGCAGGGCGGCAGCTACCTCCTGCATGACCAGGATGGCGCGCCCGTCCTGCATAGTCCGGACGACGCGCAAACCCTGGCGGGGCTAAGCCGCTACGCCGGGCGCGAGGACTCATTCGGCTTGTGGGGATCCGGCCTGCTACCCCGCTACGTCGTGCTCAGCAAGTCCGTCGGCGAAGACGGCTGGCGGTTGGTCTACTACATGCCGATCAGCCGGATCCTGGATGACGCCGCCTACGCCATCCAGGCCACGCTGGGCGGCGCGCTTCTGCTGTGCGCTGCGGTCATCGTCGGCATTCGGCACATCCGCCGGAAACTCGTCGCCCCCGCCCTGCGCCAGTACGAGGCCCTGGCAGAAAGCGTGTCCCTGAATCGAAGACTGGTCGAAGTCGCGCCCGTGGGCCTGTGCCTCTTGCGCCGGGCAGATGGCATGCCGCTGCTGTCGAACGAGCTCGCCAGGGATTGGTTGCTGGAAGACCCGGCACTATTGGCCCGGCTGCTGGCCGACGACGGTCATGGCGCCCAACACGAATACCCGCTGGAAGACGGCCGGTGCCTGCACCTTACCTTCGCGCCCATCACCTATCGCGCCGAGGAAGTCATCCTCTGCGGCATCAACGACATCACTGCATTCAAACGGGTCGAGCACTCCATCACCCAGGCCAAGTTGCACGCCGACGCCGCGAACCACGCCAAGACGGTGTTCCTGACCACCATGAGCCACGAGATCCGGACACCGCTATTCGGCATCCTTGGCACGCTCGAACTGCTAGGCCTGACTGCCATGGACGGCCAGCAGCAGCAATACCTTCATACGATGCAGCAGTCCTCGGCAACCCTGCTCAGCTCCATCAACGACACGCTGGACCTGTCGCGCATCGAGGCCGGCTACCTGAAGCTCGAAACCTCGGAGTTCTCGCCGGTCCAGTTGCTGGACAGCGTCATTGGCACCTATGCGGCGCGCGCCGACGCCAAGGGACTGCACCTGTACGCACTGGCCGACGTGGCCGCGCCGGCGCAAGTTCTGGGCGACTCGACCCGCGTCCGCCAAATCCTCAACAACCTCGTCAACAACGCCATCAAATACACCAGTTCCGGGCAGGTGGTGCTGCGCCTGCAGGTACTCAGCCAGGACGCGCATTTCGCCACCCTGAAATTCCAGGTGGCGGACACCGGCATGGGCATCTCGGCAAAGCACCACGCGCGGCTTTTCGAACCCTACTTCCGTGCTGAATCCGGTGATAACCAGAATGTCCCTGGCACCGGCCTCGGGCTTGCCATATGCCGGCGCCTGTCCGAGATGATGAACGGAACGCTCAGCGCCGTCAGCGAACCCGGCCTGGGCACCAGCATGTCGCTCATCGTGACCCTGCCGCGCGTCGGCGGTGTGCGCACGGACCTGGGTGTGCGGCTGGATTCCAGGCCGGTCTTCGTGCGGGGCGCCAACAACGAGGTGGTCGCGAATCTGTGCCAGTGGTTGCGTCACTGCGGCGCCGTGGCAATGCCCTATAAGGCCACCCTCCATGGCCGGCGCGAGGGCAGCGTCCTTGTGGAAACGTGGTCACGCGATTTGACGCCGGCCGTCTGGAGCGGTGCTCGGGTTTTTGCACAACCCCCGGGCGTTCAGCCGCGGCCGACTCGCAACACCTGGACGGCCGACAGCCATAGCCTCGCCAGTATCGTCGCGGCGGTCCGGCTGGCGCAGGACAGCGTCGCCACCAAGACGCTTCCCGCGCTGGAGCCGTCGCGAGACGCGCTCGACATGCACCTGCTGGTCGTCGAGGATAACCCGGTCAGCCGGCAAATCCTGCGCGAACAGCTTGAACACCTGGGATGCACGGTGGTCGTGGCGGCAGACGGCAACGACGCGTTGGCACTGCCCGACCTCCCCGAGTTCCACGCCATCCTGACCGACCTGCACATGCCAGAGCTGGACGGCTACGCCCTCACCCGCGCGCTCAGAAGCCAGGGCTACACCCGCCCGATCGTGGGAATCACCGCCAGCGCGTTCACCGAAGACCTGCGGCGCAGCTCGGAAGCCGGCATGAACACCGTGCTGCTCAAACCGCTGCCGATTGCCGCGTTATGCCAGGCGTTGATGCCGTTCAAGGAAGCCGCATGACGAGAAAGCTGTCGGAGTACAGGGTGCTGATCGTGGACGATCATCCATTTCAATGCGTTCACCTGGCCGACCAGCTCGCCTCGGCCGGATTTGGCCGGGCGGATGTGGCGTCTTGCGCCGAGACCGCCCTGGCCAAGACCGCGCGGCAGCCGTATCACCTGGTGCTGATCGACCTGAACATGGCCGGCATGGATGGCGTGCAATTCATCGACCGGCTGTCCCGGCAGGAACAACCTCCCATGCTGGCTATTGTGTCGGCCTGCCTCAAAGGCATCATCAACAGCGTTGCCATGATGGCCAAGGAAAAGGGACTTGCCGTGCTGGGCTCGTTCTCCAAGCCGTTTACCCCGCACCACGCCGCCCAATTGGCCGACCTGCTCAGCCGCAATCCGCCTGAATCAACGGAACCCACGGAACCGCAACTCGTGCGCCGCACGACGGGCCCCGTATTGGACCGTGCCGCGATCGATAACGCGCTGCATCGGGGGCACCTGCAAGCATGGTTCCAGCCCAAGCAGTCGCTTGCCACCGGGCGGATCGTCGGCGCTGAGGCGCTGGCGCGGTGGCTGCACCCGGCATTCGGCTGCCTGCCGCCAGACGCATTTCTCACCGCGGTGCGGGCGCACGGGCTGGACAAGGCTCTGCTGCGACATATCCTGGAAGCCGCGCTGAACGCGCACACGCACTGGCGCCAGATGGGCTTTCGGGTGCCCGTCTCCGTCAATTTGCCCACCCAGTGCCTGGACGACCCGGATCTGCCCGACGACCTCGAGGAAATCGTGGCGGCCAAGCGCGTGGCGGCGTCCGAAGTCACCTTCGAACTACTCGAGGACGAGACACCGACCATACAAGGCCAATACTATATGGGGGCCAGCCGATTGCGGTTGAAGGGTTTCGGGTTGGCACAGGACGACTTTGGCCGAGGATACAGCTCCATGTACAGCCTGATTTCGACGCCGTTCACCGAACTGAAAATCGACCGCGCCTTTGTCAGCGGCGCGGCACACGACGAAAGCCGGTCGGCGGCGCTGGTGTCTTCGGTACAGCTTGGGCGGCAATTGGGCTTGCAGGTCACCGCCGAAGGCGTGGAAACCGCCCACGATCTCGCGTTCCTCCGTCGCATCGGTTGCGACTGCGTCCAGGGGTATTTCATATCACCCGCCGTCACTTCCGACCGCTTCAGCCAGATGCTCGCCAGCGAGCGGCAGGCGGCAAATCCTAAGCATCGGTGAGAACCGGCCATGCGAAAGCCCGATACCCCGTTTGCCCGGATCACCCGTACCTCTCGCTGGCTGAATTTCGCCCTCTTCGGCATCCTGCCCTTTGCCCTGGTCCTGGTCGGCGCGCTTTATTGGGGACTGAACCGCATCGTCGAGCAAGAGAGCGATCGTCTGAAGCTCGACTTCTCCATCCTGGTCGGCTACATCCAGGCCCAGGAGCAATTCCTGGGAAAGCTCCGCGCCCACAGCCCCTCGCTGCCCGCCGAAAACCTCTCGACAGAGCTCACCCTGCAGGCGACCGACGTGCCAGAGCGTTTCGGCATGCAGCTCTTTGAAGGTCAACATTCCTACGCGGAAATGGCTTTCTCGCTGGCGTGCGAGCAGGCCTCTGACTGCCCCACCGCAGGTCGCCGCCTTGCGAATCTGGGCGAGTTCGTGGCGGACTTCTATTCAAGCTACTGGGCGGCGTCCTACTATCCCGCCTCCACGATCTTCCTGGTCAACCAATCGGACAGCATCAGCATGAGCGTGCCCGCCGTCGGCGCCGTGTCGGGGTACGAGCGCCTGAGTCCCGCCGCTTTCCTGACAGTCACCGACGCCATCAGAACGGAGTTGCGCCGCCTGCAGACGGTCCGCCAACGCCTTATCGATCAAGACCTGCCCGGGCATCGCGACCCTCCCAGATCCGGACGCGTCCATTGGTTCAGGTTGGAAGCGCTTTCCGGCAGCATGCTGGGCCTGCTGTACGCCGACATGCCGCAATCTGTCTGGTCCACGGCACGGGATGGAACGTCTGCCGTCTACGCGGCCACGCAATTCAATCATCAGCGGATCAACATCTTCGAAAAGACCCTGCGCAAGCCGTTGCATGGCGGGTTCTGGCTGACGCACCGCAGCGAGGGGCTGCTTCTCGGAGAACCGCCCGGACCGACCGGGACCAAGGACGGCCTGGAATACACGGCGGAAGGGATCGTGCTGCGTATCACGGACCCGTCGGGAGTTTGGACTGGCACTTATCGCGTCAGTTATGGCGCCTTCTTCCAGGACAACCTTTGGCTGCCCGCCATCGCGGGTCTGCTGATTCTGCTCAGCCTTGGGACCGGCATCATGTCTTCGCGATGGTACAGCCGCCACGTCATCGCCCCGGCCTCGAATGCGCAACGCGACATCGTCGAAAAGGAAGAATTCAGCCGGACATTGATCGAGACGGCACCCGTGGCGCTGTGTGTATTGGCGCGGCCCGGCGGTGAAGTCGTATTCGGCAACAGCCTGGCGCTTCAATGGCTGGGCGCGGAGGCCGGCCGGGAGCTGGACAACTCGCCGCAGACCAACCTGTTCCTGAGGCAGGTGCTCGGCGCAGCCGGTCCGGGCACGATCGCCAGTTTTCAGGCCACGGATGGACGTCCGTTGTACGTGGCCTATGCACCTACCCGCTACAACCACCAGGACGTGGTGTTGTGCGCCTTCTCGGACATCAGCGCCCGCGCGGTCGTTGAGCAGGCCCTGACGGAGGCCAAGCGCGAGGCAGACAGGGCCAACGAAGCAAAATCGACCTTCCTGGCCACGATGAGCCACGAGATCCGAACTCCTCTCTACGGGGTGCTGGGCACGCTGCAACTCATGAGCCTCACCACCTTGGACGCCGAACAGCGTCAGCACCTGGAGCGCATGCAAAGCTCGTCGGCGATCCTGCTGCAGCTCATCAGCGACGTTCTGGACATCACCAAGATCGAAGCCGGGCAACTCGCGCTGGAGTTTTCGGAGTTCAACCCTCGCGAACTGGTCGAAGAATGCACCAACGCCTACGCGGCGATGGCCGAACAGAAGGGGCTGCTGCTCTTTTGCTGCGTGGACGTCGCCGTGCCCGAATGGATGACGGGCGACCCCGTGCGTATCCACCAGATCCTCAGCAACCTGCTCAGCAACGCCATCAAGTTCAGCGACTCCGGGCATGTGATCGTCCGGCTGACAGTGGCGCAAGTGCTGGCTGACCGCACGCATCTAAGGCTGCAGGTGGTCGACACGGGGATCGGCATCCCCAAGGAAGGACAGGCGCAGCTTTTTGTGCCGTTCTATCAGATCGACAGCGGCTCGCATACCGTGCGCGGGGCCGGCATCGGATTATCCATCTGCGCGCGCCTGGCCGGACTGATGGGCACCAGCATCAATGTCACCAGCGAACTCGGGCTGGGCAGCAGCTTTTCATTGGATTTGCCGCTACAAGTGGCAGCCGGCCAGCCATTCAGCCCGCCCGACTTGAGCGGCCTGACCGTATACGTTCGAAGCCCGCATCACGAACTGTCCGAAAACATCAGCCAGTGGCTTAAACGCTGGGGCGCCAAGGCAGTTCCCGCGCCCGCTCCCCTGCCCGCCGGCACGCCAGACGACATCCTTGTCGATGTCCTGAATCCGGGCAGCGGCAACCTGCACGACTGGGCCGGCCACCACGTGCTGGCCAGCGCAAGCGCCAAGCCACCCACCGCGCGCACCGTCCGGGTCATTGCCAGCATCGAACACATTGCCGCCGGCATCCTGGCCGCGGTTCGCGGAGAACATACCGTGGACCCCGAATCCGACATCAGCGCTTTAGCCCCGCTTGGCCTGTCGATCCTCGTCGCCGAGGACAATCCGATCAATCAGGCGACGCTGCAGCATCAACTCGAACAACTCGGCTGCGAGGTCACCCTGGCGTCCGACGGCGCGGAAGCGCTGATGTTGTGGGGGCTTACGCGTTACGACGTGGTCCTGACCGACGTGAACATGCCGCGCATGAATGGCTATGAACTCGTGAAGGCATTGCGGGCCCAGGGCGCCACCGTTCCCGTCATTGGCGTCACCGCCAACGCTATGCGCGAAGAAGAAGAGCGCTGTCTGGCGGCGGGCATGACCTCCTGGCTGGTCAAGCCCATCAACCTTTCCACATTGCGACGGCATCTTCAGGGAAGCCGCGCGCCATCAGCTGACACTGCGGACGCCGCGGCCCCGCCGCGCGCAACGCGCCAAGCCGAGCCCGCGCCGGCCGTGCCGGAAAAGTACCGCGCATTGTTCGTCGATACGATGGAAGCCGATATCGCACAGATGGTCCGGGCCCTCGAAACGAACGACCAACGCTTGTTGAGCCGCACGCTGCACCGGATGCGCGGCGCATTGAGCGTCATGCAAATGACCGCAATCACCGAACGCCTGGAAGCATTGGAGGAGCAGTTGCGCAGCGCCGGGCTGAATGCGGCTGCCCTGGCTGAAAGCCATGCGGTGGTCGAGCTGCTGCGCGATACGCTGGCCCAGGTCTAGCCTTCAAACTCGGGCGCCGAACAATCCGATATTGCGCCGAAGCCGACTCGCTTTCGAAGCTTGTCTATGTATTGAGTGGGTATCGGGCGGTAGATTCAGCGGCTTTCTCAATAGCCCTGGCCGCCTGCTTCGCGCGTTTTCTGCCTGCAGCCCAACCGTTTCTCCTCGCCTTTTCAGTGGAGTTTGAACATAAAATGGTCACCGACGGACGTACCGAAATTCCTGGCGCTCTCAGCCTGGCGGGGCCAGCCACGGACCGGCTTCCCCGTGCCGTGTCGCAGTCCGGACACCCGGGATTACCAGGCGCAGTCGAACATCAACGCGATGGCGGGATCATGATGAAGCTTTCGTCCGATCAGGATGTTCGGATCATCGTCGCCGACGACCATCCCATCATTTCCCTCGCGCTCGCGGATTCCCTGAACGATGTGCCCGGGTTTACGGTGGTGGCCACGGCTCGATCAGGCCTCGAACTCGTCACTGCCGTGCAGGACCATCCCTGCCATCTCATCGTCACCGACTTTTCAATGGCCGCCCGGTCCGCGGACGAAGACGGCTTGCGGCTGATTGAGCGGTTGCAGCGCCTGTTCCCGGAAATTCCCATCGTGGTCTTCACGATGTTGTCCAACAGCGGCATCCTGAACCAGCTTCGCCAGGTGGGCGTGGCGGGAATCGTCAGCAAGGAAGAGCCGATCGATGAGCTGGTGTCCATCTGTGTGCGCGCGCTGAGCGAAAGCGGGCCGATCCTGTCGCACAGCATCAGCCAGCGGCTCAGCCAGAACGACGTGACCATGGGACGTGCCGGCAAGGGAAAGGGGTTGTCGCCGAAAGAGCTGGAGGTGGTACGGATGTTTGCGCAGGGCCTATCCGTTACCGAGATCGCGCGGCGCCTTCATCGTTCAGTGGCAACCATCGGCACGCAAAAACAGTCGGCGATGCGCAAGCTGAACATCGAGACCAACGCCGAACTGCTCCGGTACGCGGATGAGCAAGGTTTTTCCTGAAGATTGAGAAGGCAGCGCCCCGGAAGATTCGGCTTTCGGGGCATCTTTTTCGGATCTTTCCCGGCACGCTGCTCGCATCGAAAAATACGAAATCGGGCGCGCATTCACCACCCGTAAGTCACGGTCCTTCAGCACGCGCCGCCACCACCGGATCCGCTTGCTGCGAAGGCTGCGCCGGCCTCGGCGATTCCTGGATTGCCAGCAAGCGGCTCGCCAAATCACCGAACTGGGCGTCTCGCGACTTCAATTGCGCCAACAGATCATTCACTTGCGCGGATGCCGTAGCCAGGCGCTGCGCCAGTTCGGATTCTCGCGCCTGACTGGCCTGTAGCGCATTGGCCGCGGCGACGGCTTCGGTTTGTTGCAGGCGCTGGTCGGCCAACCCCTGCGCCTGCAAGGCGGCCGCCTGTTGTTCCGACGCGCCAAGTTGCGCTTGGGACGCAGCGAGCGCTTCCCGAAGTTGATCTGCCTGCTGCTGGGCGGCGGAAAGCGATGCATCCAGGCGGGTTTGCAGGCGCTTTACGCTTCCTCGCTCCGCATCCAGTTCGTTGAGCCATCGCCGCTCGTGGGCAGCGTGACGCGCTTGCAACGCTGCAATGGCCTGTGCGTGGCGGTCGCGATCCTGTTCGGCGTCAGCCAATAGCGCCTTGTTGGCGCTGCGGGCGTCCTCCAGGCTGTCCTGCGAGGCGGCTAGCGCCTTGTCTCGCTGGCGCAATTGCGCTTCGGCCGCTTGCAGGCGGGCTTCGGTGGTTGCCAGTTGGGCCGTGGCGACTTTCAACGCTTCCTGCAGGTCGTGCTCGCGCTCAAGCAGTTGCGCTTCGCGCTGTTCCAGCTGCTCGGCTTGCGCCGCAAACCGTTCCCCTTCCCGTGCCAGCTCTTCCCAGCGCTCCTGATAAGCCTGGGCCTGTTCTGCCCTGGCCGCAGCCAGCGCCGCTTCCCAAAAATGCGTCGCCGCTTGTGCGATCGGATCCGGCACGGCAGGCGGTGCAGCGAAAGCGCCCGGATCCTGGATGCGCGCGCCGAGGGCACGAAACCAGGTTTCCAGATGCGGGCTAACTGTGTTGGGGGACCCCCGGCCGATCTTCTGCCGTACCCGCTCGATCGTGGGCCGGGCGCCTTCGAGCAACAGCGCGTCTGCCGCGGTCCAGACATCCGATTCGGTGATTCCAGTGGCCATGATGATGTTTTGTCGAGTTGGGCGGGGGAATTAGTCACGATAATGGAACCTTATCGCGAGTTATCTGCCGTTGATGTTGTATATCTTACATCGGACATATGATTTCGTACATTCTAGGCGAAAGATTTGCGTACATGCCGCTAGCGCGCAGGTCAGCAGGACGTCCGTGCTCTTCGAGACGATTGCGCCGCAAATATTCGGTGGAATTCGGTTAATCGCTGAGCAAATCACAAGACAGGCGCGGGCAGGAGGCTGCTGCCCCCTTCCCTCGCGACTTCGCAAAAGACCCAGTCGGCTGGCGCGCCGCGCCCGTCGCCAGAGTGTCGCCCGTTCGGTTCACCTCACCGCCCCAGATTTGTCCTCGCCAATTCGATTACCTCGTCACCCCTGCCGTTCATGATGGCCTTCAGCATGTACAGCCCCAACCCTTTGGCCTGTTCGAGCTTTATCTTGGGCGGGACGATCAGCTCTTGCGACGAGGTCAACACGTCGACCAGCACCGGGCCGGGATGGGCAAGCGCTTCCTGCAGCGCGGCATCCAGGAATTCGGACGATTCAACCCGGATGCCGCGTACGCCGACGGCTTCGGCCATGGCGGCGAAATTGGGGTTTTGCAGGTCGGTGCCGGTATCCAGGAACCCGGCCGCTTTCATTTCCATGGAGACGAAGCCCAACGAGCCGTTGTTGAAGACGACGATCTTCACGGGAAGCTGCAACTGCGACAGCGACAGAAAATCTCCCATCATCATCGTGAACCCACCATCGCCGGACATGGAAATCACCTGCCGGCCCGGCGCCGCTGCCTGCGCGCCGATCGCCTGGAGCATGGCATTGGCCATGGAGCCGTGGTTGAAGGAACCCAGCAAGCGTCGCTTGCCGTTCATGGTGAGATATCTTGCCGCCCATACGGTGGGCGAACCGACTTCCGCCGCAAAGATGGCGTCGTCATCGGCCAATTCGTTGATGCGCCGGGCCAGATACTGGGGATGCAGCGGCCGGCCGGCGGGCGCGGGAGCGGCCAGGTTGTCGAGCTCTTTGCGGGAGTCCCGGTAATGCCGGAGCGCGGCGTCGAGGAAGGCGCTGTCCTGGCGGTCGTCCAGTTGCTCGAGCAACGCGGCGATGGTCTCGCCCACGTCGCCAGCAATACCCAACGTCAGCGGCGCGCGCCGGCCCAGGGCGCTGGGATCGCGATCGACCTGCACGATCTTTGCGTGTTTGGGATAGAACGGGCGATACGGAAAGTCCGTGCCCAGCATCAGCAGCAGGTCGGCGTTCTCCATTGCGTGATAACCGGAAGAAAAGCCGATGAAGCCGGTCATACCGACGTCGCAAGGGTTGTCCCATTCGACGTGCTCTTTGCCGCGCAACGCATGGATGACAGGAGCCTTGAGCCGCTGGGCCAGCGCGACCACCGCATCGTGGCTGCCGGCGCAGCCGCTACCGGCCAGGATCGACACCTTCCCTGCCCCGTTCAGCAGCTGGGCCAGCTCCTTCACTGCCGCCGCGTCCGGGCGGATGTGAGGAGGCGCCGGAGGCTGCGGCCACGAGTCCGGCACGTCCGAAGGCGCTGCAGCGAGCGCCACGTCGCCAGGTATCACCAGGACGGACACGCCTTGCCTGCCGACCGCCGTATTGATGGCGCGGGCCAGTATTCCCGGAAGTTGCGCCGGGTTGGAGACAAGCTCGACGAAGTCGGAGCATTCCTTGAACAGGTCCTGCGGATGGGTTTCCTGGAAATATCCCAACCCGATCTCGGACGACGGAATGTGGGCGGCGATGGCCAGCACGGGGACGCGGCTGCGCTGGCAGTCGAACAGGCCGTTGATCAGGTGCAGATTCCCGGGTCCGCAACTGCCGGCGCATACCGCCAGCGTGCCGGTGATGGCAGCTTCTGCGCCGGCGGCGAAAGCCGCGGTCTCTTCGTGGCGGGTGTGCATCCACTCGATCCGGCCCATCCTGCGAAGGCTGTCGTTCAGTCCATTGAGACTGTCGCCTGTCACGCCCCAGATGCGGCGGACGCCAACTTCAGCAAGCACTTTGACAAGATAGTCTGCGACGGTTGCGGCCATGGATTGCTCCTTGAAGGAACGCCGCCGGGACACTTACCGCTACGGTTTGCCCTAGCGTCGGAAGTTGACTTGCGTGCGGGAAATCGTAGCACCGCGCCCGGCGCCATGCGCAACGGCCGGACGCCGGTAGCCGCACGCTCACCGGCTAACATGACGGGATTATTCGACTGTTTTATTACCAAAACCTAAGGGACGGCCAACTGCCGTGGGCGCGGAAACATGAATGATTTGCCTGGCATGGCCCCGGCGCTGACAGCCGCCTTGGCGCCGCTGGATCCGGACACGCTCGACAGCCACGCCGACGCCGCCGTGCGCGACCTGCTGCGCGAAGGCAGTTCGGCCAACACGGCATCAAGCTACCGCGCGGCGATCCGATACTGGTCGGCATGGTTCGGGTTGCGGTATGGCAAGGCCTTCGCCTTGCCGGTGTCCGAGGCCGCGGTCATTCAGTTCGTGGTGGACCACGCGCAACGGTCTTCCGATACCGGCCTGGAGTGGGAGCTGCCGCTGGCTCTGGACCGGGAACTGGTGCGGCTGAAGGCGAAAGGCAAGCTTGGCGCGCCGAGCCTGAACACGCTGCTGCAGCGCTTGTCCGTGCTGTCCAAGGCGCATGAGTTGCTGGGGCACCCGAACCCCTGTCGCGGCGCCGCTGTGCGAGAGCTGGTGTCCAAGACCCGCCGGGCCTATGCCCGCCGAGGCGTGGCGCCCGCCCGCAAAGAGGCGCTGACGCGCGAACCGCTTGAAGCCATGCTGGACACCTGCGACGACTCGTTGCGCGGTAAGCGGGACCGTGCGCTGCTGCTGTTCGCCTGGGCGAGCGGCGGCCGCCGCCGCTCGGAGGTGGTGCGCGCCACGATGGAAAACACCCGCCGCACGGGCGATGGCTATCTTTATACGATGGCGCATTCCAAAACCAACCAGACGGGCGCCGTCCGGGCGCAGGACCAGAAGCCGATCCTGGGCAAGGCTGCTGAGGCGCTGGCCGACTGGCTGGCAGCCAGCGGCGTTCAGCAAGGGCCGATCTTCAGGCGGGTCCGGCGCGGCGATGTCGTGGGCGAGCCGCTGGCGGCCGCGGCCGTGCGCGATATCGTGCTGGAACGCAGCCGGCTGGCAGGGCTGGACGGCGCGTTTTCTGCGCACAGCCTGCGCTCGGGGTTTGTGACAGAAGCCGGCCGGCGCAACGTGCCGCTGGGCGACACCATGGCGATGACCGGCCACGCCAGCGTGGCGACGGTGATGGGGTACTTCCGGGCCGGGGCGGCGGCGCAATCGCCCGCGGCGCGCCTGCTGGACGACCCGCCTGCCCCAGACCTACAGGATCCGCGCAACCTGCCGTAATGGAGGCAGTGACTCTACAATCACTGCGCTCCGGCCCTCGTCCCGACCGATATCCTTCGAATCAACGGTAAGCGCCCGGACCCCTGGCTCGTCCCCTGCCCGTTCCGATCCCATGCAAATCAATCTCCGCGGGCTTGTGCTTGCGCTCACCGTCTTCAGCGCCATCGCCGCCACGGCCAATGCCCTGTATGCAAGCTATCGCGTGCAGCGGGAGCAATTGATCGAGAACACGCTCGAATCGAACCGCGTCTATGCGACGAAGCTGGCCGAAGGCGCGGCCAGTTTTCTGCGATCGGCGCAGCAGCAGTTGGGATACAGCGCCCGGCACATGCCCGATTTGATGGCGTCCCCGGATCGCCTGGCTGCCGAAGTGATGCGCGTGCAGCAACAGACGGACAGCTTCAACTCGGTGGGCGTGGTGGGCGCGGACGGCACCATCCTGGCCACCACGGCGTCTTTCCGCAACTTTCTGGGCGTGCAGGTCGACAGCCCCGGCAGCCGCGCCGCCTTGAGCAAACGCCAGCCCATGATCAGCAAGCCGTACGTGTCCATCGCGGGCAATCTGCTGATCAATGTCACGCACCCGATCTTTTCGAACGACGGCGTCTACATGGGGTACGTCGGGGGCACAATCTACCTGCGTAATGAAAGCGCGTTGAACGAGCTGCTGGGCAAGCATCACTACCACGACGGATCGTATCTGTATGTGGTGGATGGCGATGGACAGCTTCTCTATCACACCGATCCCGCGCGCGTCGGCGAAATAGTCCTGACGAATCCGGTGGTCGCCTCGGTGATCAAGGGCAATACCGGCGCAATGCGCGTCATCAATACCAAGGGCGTCGACATGCTGGCCGGGTACGCGCCGGTACCCATCAGCGGCTGGGGCGTGGTGGCGCAGCGCCCCGCCCAGGTCACGCTGGAACCGATCCACGACCTGATCTGGGCGTTGCTGGGCTATGCCGCGCCGCTGGCGGTGGCCTTCCTGCTGGCCATCTGGTGGTGCGCCCGCATGATTTCGCTGCCGCTGTCGCAACTGGCCACGAACGTGGAGCATCAGGACGTATCCGTGGCGATGCAGCGCGTGCAGTCGGTGAAGGCCTGGTACTTCGAGGCCGAACGGCTCAAGCGCGCCGTGATGGCCAGCTTCACCAGCCTGCAGGACAAGATCGGCAAACTGAACCTGGCGAGCATCACGGACCCGCTGACCGGGCTGCGCAACCGACGCGGCACGCAGGACGCGGTGGACCAGATGCAGGCCGGCAGCACGCCGTTTTCGGTGGTGGCGCTGGATATCGATCACTTCAAGCGCATCAACGACACCTACGGCCACAACGTCGGCGACGAGGTGATTCGCGATATGGCGCAGATCATGCGTGAATGTTCGCGGCCGTCGGACGTGCTGTGCCGCAATGGCGGTGAGGAGTTCCTGATCCTGTTGCCCGGCGTGGCGGCGCGGGAGGCGGTGAATGTGGCCGAGCGGCTGCGGGCGCATATTGCAGAACGGCCATTGCACGGCGCCAACCGCGTGACGGTATCGGCGGGCGTGGCCCAGTGGCCGTCGACGGGGCCGGACGTGGATGAGACGTTCCGGGCGGCCGACGCGGCGTTGTATGTGGCCAAGCAGCAGGGGCGCAATCGCGTCGTCATGCACGAGGCGTGAAGCCCGGCAGGTGAATTCGCCGTGGCGGCGCCAAGCCGCAGCGGCTCGGAATCAGGATCCAGGTGCGGGTTCCAGCAAGAGGCCTGGGCAGATATGACACCGTGACTGGCCGGCGCAAGGTTTCGCAGAAAACCGCAATTAACCGCATTGCAGCGAAATATTCTTGCCCGCATAAATTGAAATCAGGCGGAATCTGCCAAAACCCCAATATCAGCAAGGGCAATTACAGTATTCTGCGCAGCTTCGACTTTGCCTGGACCTGCACGCCGAGATGTTGCGCCCCGCCGTCGCGCCAAAATCCCTGGAACGTCATTTCATCGCGCTGGCTGTAGGCGTTCTGTTGCTGGTGTCGGTGCTTGCCGGCATCCTGCTGTACCAGAACTGGCAGTCGTACGGCGCGGCGTCGCAGGCGCGGCAGACATTTGCCTCGGTGCGCGCGACGATCCGCGTCATGGAGCGAGCCTCCGCCGAACGAGGCCCCATGAACGCCGCGCTGGGATCTGCCCTGCCCGTGCCGCCGGAGGTCATGGCATCGCTGGCCGCGGCTCGGACACGCACGGACAGCTTGATCGAGGCGCTGCTGGCGCTGCATGCCGGCCCCGACGGCAAAGCCAAGCGCGGCGAGATCCAACGCATACGCCTGGCGCTAGCCGAAGCGCGCCAGGACGTCGACCGACTGATCGCCGCCCCGCGCGATCAGCGATCCGGCCAGATGCTGTGGGACGCGGTCAGCGCCATGGTGCGCATCATTCCGCAATGGCAGGCGAGCCTGGCCGCCAACGCGGGGCTGGTCATGCGCAGCGAAGCCAATGCGCCCAGCCTATTAACGCTGGCACTGCTGGCCAGCGAGCTGCGCGAACAGGCCGGCCTGCTCGGTTCCACCTACACGCCCGCTTTAAGCCAGCGCCGGCAGTTGACCGACGAGGAACAGTTCCGTATCGAACGCGTGCTCGGCAGGATCGACGAGTTGCACGCGCTGATCAGGGCTCGGATGGCGACACATCCGGATGTGCGGGCGAGCGAGGTGTATGCGCGGATGGAAGCGCGCTACTTTGGCGAAGGCCTGGCCTACCTTGACGATGTGCGCGAGCAGGCATCGCGGCAGTGGGACGAAGCCTCTGTCTCGACTGGCGATCTGGCCGCGGCGTATGTGCCGATGATGGGCGCCATCACCGAGTTCCGCGACGTGCTGCTGGACGAGATGGAACGTCACATCGACGCGCACCGCATGTCAGCGGCCCGATTGCTTGCCGTGACCCTGGCGGCGACCGCCCTGCTCGTGGCGGCGCTGGCCGTGGCGCTGGTGCAATTCCGCAAGCGCGTGATCCAGCCTTTTGCGCTGGCCACGCGCATCATCGGATCAATCGCCAGCGGGTCGACGCCGGCCAAGATTCCACCGGGCAAATACCATGGCGAAGTCGAGGAGGTCTTTAATGCGCTGCGCGTGTTGAAGGAAAACGCCGCGGCGCGCAAGCGCCTTGAGACGGAGCGCGACCGGCTGATTGCGGACTTGGCGCATACCGCCGAAACGGACTACCTGACTGGACTGTTGAACCGGCGCGCCTTCGAGAAGCGGTTTGAGGCGGCGTGCGCCCATTGGGACGAAAGCCAGCCGATGCTGGCCTTCATCCTGTTCGATATCGACCACTTCAAGACCATCAATGACACGTACGGCCATGCGAGCGGCGACCTGGCGCTCAAGGCCGTGGCCGATCTATGCCGCACAGTCTGGCGTCAGTCAGATGTGGTCGCGCGCGTGGGCGGAGAGGAATTTGCCGTGCTGTGCCGCACGCGCGGCGCGCAGCAGGCGCTGGAGATGGCGGAACGGATGCGTGCAAGCATCGGCGCAAGCACCGTCACGTCGGAAAGCGGCGCCACGTTTGGCCTGACGGCCAGCTTCGGCGTGGCATGCATTTCCTGGAGCCATGCGGAATCCGTCAGCGGCCTTTTCCGTGCCGCTGACGAACTCTTGTATCTGGCGAAATTGAACGGGCGCAATCAGGTCCAGCAACGCACCCTGGGATGACACCGTTTCTGGCGGCCCGGAAGTTTAGCGGCCCGGAAGCTAGACGGCCCAGAAGCTTGACGGCGGCTGGGCCGTCTAGCTTCTGGGCCGATGGGCGATGCGCTCAGCGGATTACCTGACTACTGCTACCTGCAGCGCGGATTGCCCGATTGCCGGATTACGACTTGACGCGTGAAACGTCGGCCTGCTTGGAGGTCTCGGCGCTACGGGAAGGCGCGTCGTGACGGTCGGACTGCTTGTTGGATTCGGGCGCTTTCCAATTCAGCGGGGGGATCTCGAAGCTTCCCTTCTTGGCAGTCAATTGATGAGTCATAAGCATGCTCCTGGACAGGCACATGGCTTCCCCCGCCGAGCACCATGCACAGATTCTGGCGGGCCATGAATGCCGCGGGTGCGGGGGAGCATTCAGAAAGCAGGCGGCGCCGGGAAGAGGTATTGGCAGTTTTATTGTTTTTTTGCCGATAGATAAAAGATTTTAGCCCAAAGTTGACAGAAATAGCAAGCAGGAGTACCAGATGCCGTTTGCTCGCGGCATCCATCCGATGCCGCGCGGTGCTGGCAACGACCCAAAACTGCAAGTGATTGACTTTGGAGAATGATCGTTCTACCATCTGCCCATCGCAGATAGAACGATCATTCCCCTTATGTCCGATACCGCCCTTACCCCCGCCTCCGACGTGCATGAAAAGCTGCTGCGCGCCACCGAACATCTGATCTATGGCGGCGGTATCAATGCCACCGGCATGGACCTCATCGTCAAGACCTCTGGCGTATCCCGCAAGACCATCTACAACCACTACGGCACGAAGGAAGTCCTGGTTGCCGCTGCACTGACGGCCCGCGACGAGCGTTGGATGCAGTGGTTCATCGACGCCACGACCCGCGCGCCCTCGCCGCGTGCGCGCCTTCTGTCCATCTTCGATGCGCTGCGCGAATGGTTCGCGTCGGACGGCTTTCGCGGCTGCGCGTTCATCAACGCCGCCGGCGAAATCGGCGACGCGGACAGCCCGATCCGCGCGGTAGCCCGGCGCCACAAGGAACGTCTGCTTGCCCACGTGCTGTCGCTGGTGCAGGCCGCGGGCCTGCCGCACGCCGATGAGCGCGCGCGCCAATTGCTCGTGCTGATCGACGGTGCGATTGCCGTGGCCATGGTCACGGGCGATGCGTCCATCACCGACAGCGCCGAACGCGCCGCGCAGGCGCTGCTAGACGCGGATTGCTGAGTCCACGCCCTCCTCTTGCTTTTTTCCACCCCCCCTGTCCATGAGGCCCTTGCCATGACGACCCCCTCCGAAGTCCGCCCGCCCCTTCCCCCCTTCACGCACGAAAGCGCCATCCAGAAAGTGCGCCTGGCCGAAGACGGCTGGAACAGCCGCGATCCCGACAAGGTTTCGCTGGCCTACAGCCTGGACACGCACTGGCGCAACCGCGCCGAGTTCGCAACGAACCGCGAGGAAGCGCGTGCGTTTCTGGCGCGCAAATGGGCGCGCGAGCTGGACTACCGCCTGATCAAGGAGCTGTGGGCCTACAACGGCAACCGCATCGCGGTGCGCTATGCCTACGAATGGCATGACGATTCGGGCAACTGGTTCCGTTCGTATGGCAACGAGAACTGGGAGTTCAACGAAGACGGCCTGATGTTCAACCGCTATGCGTGCATCAACGACATGCCGATCAAGGAAGCGGACCGCAAGTTCCATTGGCCGCTGGGACGCCGTCCCGACGATCATCCGGGGCTGTCGGAACTGGGCCTGTAGTACCCATCAATACGCATGCGCGCATGTGATCCGCATGCGCGCAACGCCCGCTTTTCGGTTGAAAAAGGCCTAGGGATTTCCCCCGGTTTCGTGGCGATACGCACACCCGCGCGCAACTTTCGCGAACCTTGAAAGGTGAACGGAAGTTTGGATTTTTAGACTCCCGCATTCATTGCAGTGTCAGCTTTTGTTCAGACCGCAGTCAGACATAAGCACAACAACGGGAGGAAAAGACCATGCAATCAAAAAGCAGCGCCGTACGGCGCGAGGCGTGGGCCGCGGGCACGATGATCGTGCTGGGCCTGGGCGCCATCGCGCAGGCGTCAACCTACACACTGGGAAGCCTTGATCGCATGGGTCCTGGCATGTTCCCCGCGATTCTGGGCGTACTGCTCGTCCTTCTGGGGCTGGCCATTGCCAAGACGGCGACGTCGCCCGTCGTTGCCGAGGAAGATGCCGAAGAAGTGGCCCCGCCCGAGTGGCGCGGCTGGGGCTGCATCATCGGCGGGTTGCTGTCCTTCATTCTGATCGGCAAGTTCGGCGGCCTGGTGCCGGCGACCTTCGTGCTGGTCTTCATCTCTGCCATGGGCGATCGCCAGCACACCTGGCGCAGCGCAGCCATTCTTGCCGCCGGTGTGACGGTGCTTGGCGTGGCGGTTTTCTCCTGGGCCCTGCAGCTCCAGTTTCCGTTGTTCCGCTGGGGTTGATCCATGGAAATCTTCAATAACCTGATGCACGGGTTCTCTGTCGCGTTCGCGCTGGACAACCTGATGTGGGCCATCTTCGGCGTGTTCATGGGCAACCTGATCGGCGTGCTGCCGGGCATGGGTGTGCTGGCCGCCATTTCGATCCTGCTGCCGCTGACCTACACGATGACGCCCACCGCGGCGTTGGTGATGCTGTCCGGCATCTACTACGGCTCGCAATACGGCGGCGGGATCACGTCGATCATGCTGAACCTGCCGGGCACCGCGTCGCATGCGGTGGCGTGTCTGGACGGCAATCCGCTGGCGCGCAACGGCAAGGCCGGCTCGGCGCTTTTCATGCTGATGTTCTCGTCGTTCTGCGGCGCGTCCGTCGGCATCCTGGCGATGATCCTGTTCTCGCCGCTGCTGGTTGACGTTGCGTTCAAGTTCGGTCCCGCCGAGTACTTCTCGATGATGATGCTGGGCCTGCTGGCCGGCGCCACGCTGGCCAAGGGATCGGCGATCAAGGGCGTGGCGATGGTCGTGGTCGGCCTGCTGCTGGGCGTGGTGGGCACGGACGTCAACACGGGCACGATGCGCTTTCACTTCGGCATCCTGGAACTGTCCGATGGCCTGCAGATCGTGGCGCTGGCCATGGGCCTCTTCGGCGTGGCGGACTTCCTGAAGAACATCAATCGCATCGGCGGCGACAGCAAGGTCACGTCCGCGAAGGTGAGTCTGAAGTCTATGCGTCCGGAAGCCGGCGACATCAAGCAATCGCGCGGCGCGCTGGTGCGCGGCACGGCCATCGGCGCGGCGTTCGGCATCCTGCCGGGCACGGGTCCGACCATTGCGTCGTTCATCTCGTACGCAACGGAAAAGAAGGTTGCAAAGGAACCGCGCCGTTTCGGCCGCGGCGCCATCGAAGGCATCGCCGGTCCGGAAGCGGCCACCAGCGCCTCGACGCAGACCAGCTTCATTCCGACGATGAGCCTGGGCATCCCCGGCGATCCCGTCATGGCGCTGATGCTGGGCGCGCTCATCATCCACGGCATCCAACCGGGTCCGCAGATGATGATCGAGCACGCCGACATGTTCTGGGGGCTGATCGCCAGCTTCTGGGTCGGCAACGTGCTGCTGCTGCTCTTGAACCTGCCGCTGATCGGCATGTGGGTGCGCCTGTTGACCGTTCCCTTCCGCTATCTGTTCCCTGCCGCGCTGTTCTTTGTCTGCGTGGGGGTCTACAGCACGAACAACAACCTGTTCGACGTGGGGATGGTGACCTTGTTTGGCGCGGCGGGTTACGCGCTGATCCGGCTGCGGTTTGAACCGGCGCCGCTGCTGCTGGGCTTTGTGCTCGGGCCGATGGTGGAAGAAAACTTCCGCCGCGCCCTGCTGCTGTCGCGTGGTGAGCTGTCGATCTTCGTGACGCGGCCCATCAGCCTGGGCTTCATCCTGGCGTGCGTGGGACTGATCGCGTTGCTCGCAGTGTCGGCCCTGCGCGCACGCAAGGCGCGCGAAGCGCTCAAGCACGCGGAGTCTGCTGCGTAACCGCAAGGCAAGTTTCGGGGTAGTGCTGCTTTGGCCGGTCTCGCAAGGACCGGCCTTTTTTTTGCGTATCGCTGGCTGAGCACAAACGCCGCGCACGTCTGGCTGGCGTTGTGGGGCCTTTATGCCTTGGCGGCGACGGGAACCCGGAAGGGAACGCCCAATCGATTGAACGCGTTCATGGCAGCGATCGCGATCGTGAGATCGACCAGGTCCTTGGGCGCGAACGCGGCCGAGGCGGCGGCGTAGGCTTCGTCCGAGGCGTGCGTTTCGCTGACGCGGGTCACTTCCTCCGCCCACGCCAACGCGGCGCGTTCCTGGTCGGAGAACAGGTGGTGAACTTCGTCCCACACGGGCACCAGCGTGATCTTGTCGACCGACATGGTCTTGCGCAGGTCACGGGTGTGCAGGTCGATGCAGTGTGCGCAGCCATTGATCTGCGAGACGCGCAGGAACACGAGATGCACGAGTTCCGCCGGAAGCGCGGTGCGCTGTGTCACGTAGTGGTGAATGCCAAAGAGCGCTTTCGCGCCATCGGGTGCGGTTTCTTGCCAGTTCAGGCGGGTCATTCCAGTTCCTTGCTGCGGTTGTTGATGACCGCAACATTACCCTGCCGGATGCCGGTGCAACAGGGCCAAGAATTGGCGTATTGACTGATCCAAGATGACCGCGCCCCGTCCTGGCCAGCGGCATCCCCACCTTTTCCCGAAGCGGGCTTTTCAGTGTTCGGGTGCGGACGCGTCGCTGCCGCCATGACCGTCGATGTGCCCAAGCGGGCGGCCGGGATCCAGGCGGTCGCGCACGCGCTGCTTCAGCACCTTGGCGTCGGGAAAACCGCCGTCGCGCTTGCGGTCCCAGATCAGGTCGCCGTTGTAGGTGATCTGGAAGATGCCACCTGTACCCGGCTGCAGCGCCACTTCGCCCAGATCGGTCGAAAACGTGGATAGCAGTTCCTGCGCCATCCAGCCGGCGCGCAGCAGCCATTGGCACTGCGTGCAGTAGAGGATGACGATGCGAGGGCGCAAGGCGGGCGGGTTCATGGGAAAGGCATTCTACGCCAGGCCAGCGACGCGCGATCATGGATAATGTCGGGTTTTCCCGGGTCTGCAATGGGCCCAGAGCCTGCAATGAAGTCTGCCTTGACGCCCCGAGGCCAGCGCTGGCTGATCGGTCTTTTGATGGGACTGGTCACGCTTACGCCGATGGCCATCGACATCTACCTGCCCTCCCTGCCCGCCATGGCGCACGCGTTTGACGAGCCCATCGGCGCGCTGCAGGCCAGCATCACGCTTTTCATCTTCGCGGTCGGTCTGGGTCAGGTCTTGATCGGACCGCTTGCCGACCGCTATGGCCGGCGGCCCGTGGCGCTGTGCGGGGCGCTGGCGTATCTGGCGGGCTCCGCGCTGGGCGCGGCGGCAACTTCGCTCGACGTGTTCTATGCCGCGCGCATTGTGCAGGGACTTGGCGCGTGTTCCGCGTCGCTGGTGGCGTTTGCCGCCGTCCGCGATTGCTTCAGCCCGGCCGTCGGCGCGCGCGTCTATAGCTATCTGAACGGCGCGCTGTGTACGGTGCCCGCGCTGGCGCCGATGGTGGGCGGCATGCTGGCGCTCCATGCGGGCTGGCGCAGCACGTTCGTGTTCATGGCGGTGTTCGCGCTGGCGTTGGCGGCGCTGCTTGCGCTGCGCTTCGAGGAGACGCGGGCCAAGCCGGGCCACCGCCCCGGCGCGCTGTACAGCCTGCCCCGCTATGCGCCCATCGTTGCCAGCGGCAGGTTCCTGTACTTCGCGTGTTTCGGCATGGCGGGCATGGCCATGATCCTGGTGTTCGTGTCGGCCGCGCCGGTCGTGCTGGTGCAGCAACTCGGCTATTCAGAGCTGGGATTTTCGGCGTGGTTCGGTGGCAATGCGGCCATCAACATCGCCGCCTTCTTCCTGGCGCCTGCATTCATCGCTCGGTATGGCCGCTACACCATGGTGCGCGTCGGCATGGCGGCGCTGCTGCTGGCGTCGGCGTCGCATCTGGGGGCATGGCTGTGGGCGCCGCTTTCCGCCTGGATCTTCATGCTGCCGGTGGCGGTGCTGACCGTGGGGTTCTCGCTGGCGTTGGGATCGGGGTTGAGTCTGGCGCTGGAACCGTTCGCGGACCGCGCGGGCACCGCCGCAGCGGTCTACGGGTTGTTCCAGATGAGCGGGTCGGCCGTAATCGCGACCGTCTTGCTCGATAGCGGGATGGCGCCGCAGGCGGCCATGGCGTTGATCGGGGCGGTGATTGTGGCGCCGTTGCTGCTGCTGTCGCCGGCACTGGGCCGGCGGATTGATGCACGCAATGGCTAGACCAGCCAGCCCAGCGACCAGCCGCTGACGGCGGCCAGCAGCACCACCCACACCGGCGACCACCGGCCATAGACCAGCAGCGCGAACAGCAGCAACGCCAGGCCAAAGTCGGCCTTGCCGAGAATCGCGCTTGTCCAGACGGGGTCGTACAGCGCGCCGAGCAGGATGCCGACGACGCTGGCATTCACGCCGGCCACCATGTTGCGCACGCCGGGCCGGCGGCGCAACGTATCCCAGAATGGCAGCGCCGCGGCGAGCAGCAAGGCGCCCGGCACGAAGATGACGCACAGCAGCGTCAGGCCGCCCGCCCAGCCGGACAAGGGGCCGGACGACATGGCGCCCAGGAACGCCGCGAAGGTGAACAACGGGCCGGGCATGGCCTGCGCCGCGCCGTATCCGGCCAGAAATTCCGCGTTGGACACCATCCCGGAAGAGACGGACGCGGTTTCGAGCAGCGGCAGCACCACGTGCCCGCCGCCGAAGACCAGGGCGCCGGCGCGGTAGAAGCCGGCGATCTGGCTGGCCAGCGCCCCGTCCGACAGCAGCGCCCACAATGGCAACCCTGCCATCAACGCGGCAAACAGGCCCAGCGACACCAGACCTGCCACGCGGGGCACGCCCGACGAGGCATTGGACAGGACGGGCCGGGGCGGCAATTGCAGGAAGGCCGCGCCGATCACCGCACCCAGCACGACGGCCCCGATCTGCGCCAGCGCCGTGGGCAGCACCACGGTGAGCAATGCAGCGGCGATAGCCAGCGCGGCGCGCGGCCTGTCCGGACAGAGCGATCTGCCCATGCCCCAGACCGCCTGCGCCACGATGGCGACCGCCGCGACCTTCAGGCCATGGATGGCGGCCGATTCGGACAGCCAGCCATAGTGAGCAAGTCCCATGGCAAAGCCGATCAGTGCGAGCGCCGATGGCAGCGTGAATGCGATCCACGCGGCCAGCATGCCGGCCCAGCCGGCCCGGCGCAGGCCGATCGCCATGCCGACCTGGCTGCTGGCGGGACCTGGCAGAAACTGGCACAGCGCGACCAGATCGGAAAACGCGTAGTCATCGAGCCAGCGTCGCCGGTCGACGAATTCAGTGCGGAAATAACCCAGGTGCGCCACCGGTCCGCCAAAGGACGTCAAGCCCAGGCGCAGGAACACCAGAAAAACTTCAAGGCAGGATCCGCGGCCTGTCTGGGCGCGTGCGCCGGTGGCCGGCTTGCTGTCGACATGTTCGTCATGGGGGGATGGGTGCGGCATCGGCTCGGGCTTCTTGGGAGTCGGGGCGGCGATGTCTTTCGGGCCCCAGTTCCAAGCTTATAGCCGGGCCACGGCCGGGATTCAATCGGATAAATGTCAGGAATTGGCGCTTGCCGCGCCTTGCTCGCGGCGGATCATGGCCCATACCAAAAGCGGATTTATGGCACTTCAGCGTTAGGCCAATCGGCCGCATCATGGTCCGGTCAGTTCAACTTCCATCGCATCAGAAAGGTATGCACATGAGCCAGCGTTTGAATTACTTCCAGGTGTCCGAAGTCCTGTCGAAGAAGTATGTCGATTTGAGCATGGCGCTCAAGAAAACCGCCGTGGTCCAGGAATTGGGAGACCTGGTCGATATCCGCGCCTCGCAGATCAACGGCTGCGGATTCTGCCTGGATATGCACGTAAAGGAAGCGACGATCAAAGGCGAGCGCGCGTTGCGCCTGCATCACGTCGCCATCTGGCGCGAATCGCCGCTTTTCTCGCCCCGTGAACGCGCTGCATTGGAATGGACCGAGGCGCTGACCACCCTGCCCCCCCATGGCGTGCCGGACGCAATCTACGACGCCGTGCGCGCCCAGTTCACGGAAAGCGAGCTCTCGGACCTGACGTTCCGGGTGGTCGCCATCAATGGCTGGAATCGCCTGAACGTCGCCTTCCGCACTGTTCCGGGTTCGGCCGACCAGGCCTTTGGCCTGGACAAGGCGGGCCTGAACTGACCAGCGCTTGCCTTCCGCGTTTCACATCAGTTGCAGGATCCGGCGGGCCAGTTGCTCCGCCTGCTCGGCCGACACGATGTTGGTGAAGCTCATGAGCAGGCCGGAGCGCGCATCGGGCGCCGCCGACCAGTGCGACAAGGCTTGCGCATACAGGCCGTGCTGCAGCATGCGCGACGCCAGTTCGCGATCGGTCTGATGGCCTTCCAGGCGCGCCACCAGGTGCATGCCGCCCGGCTGCAAATCGATGCGCAAGCGGGACCCCATGACATCGGTCAATGCTGCCGCCGTGGCGTGGCGCCGTTCGCTGTACAGGCGGCGCATGCGCTGGATGTGACGCGCGAAATGGCCTTCGTTGATGAACGACGTCAGCACGGCCTGCGTCAACGCCGGTGCGCCGCCCGCCAGCAGCATACACAGGCGCTCGAAACGCGGCACCTGCTCTTCGGGCACGACCAGATAGGCAAGCCGCATACCCGGGAACAGCACCTTGCTGAAGGTGCCCGAATACAGCACCCGGCCCTGCCGGTCCAGACTTTTCAGCGCGGGCAGCGGACGGCCGACGTAGCGGTACTCGCCGTCGTAGTCGTCTTCCACGATCCACGCGCTGTTGCGTTCAGCCCAGTCCAGCAAGGCCTGGCGCCGGGGCAGCGACAGCGACAGGCTCAGCGGACTTTGATGCGCGGGCGTCACGACGGCCCCCCGGGCCCGCGGCTCCTGCGCGATGCCCGCCTCCACCACCAAACCTTCCGCGTCCACACGCACGGGCACGGCCTGCATCCCGGCCTGCGCCAGCAGCACCCGCGTGGGCGGATAGCCGGGGTCTTCCACCCAGACCGAATCGCCGGGCTTGAAGAGCGCCTGCATGATGAGCTGCATGGTGTTGTTGTAGCCCGGCGTGATGAACACCTGGCGCGGCGTGCACTGGATGCCGCGCGCGACCTGCAGGTAAGCCGCCGTGGCGGTCCGCAGCCCAAGCAATCCGGCAGGATCCGGGTAGCCGAGGTCGGGCGGCTGCATGCCGCGCAGATGCCGCGCGCCCAGCCGCGCCCAGATCTTGCGCGGAAAGGCGTCTAGCGCGGGCAGCCCCATCTGGAATGGCAGCGGCGCGGCCGGCCGCGGCCAGCGATCTTCGACCGCCTCGGCGGGCCGGGCCCGGGCCGCCGGGGCCGCCGGGGCCGCCGAGGCCATACGCGCGGCGGGTTGCAGGTTGGGTGCGACCACGGTGCCCGCTTGGCCGCGCGCCTGGATGTACCCTTCCGACGCCAGCAGCGAGTAAGCGACTTCAATGGTGCCGCGCGCCACGCCGATTTCCTTGGCGAGCGCGCGTGCCGACGGGATGCGGTCGCCGGGTTTGAGGGCGCCTTCGGCGATGGCGCTACGGAAACGCTCGTAGACCTGCCGGTACAGCGGGAGGCCGGCGGCGTCGGCGACGGTTTGCAGAGCGTCGGGTGTTGCAGGAATCATGGCATAGTCCGTAAGCGCATTTATGGCCCTTCAAATTATGGCATGCGCTTTTTAAGATTCGTACTCACGGTGGGCGTACGTTCAGCGCCCCAACCCCTGAGGGACTGATCCATGCATACATCCTCCACTGAGCCGGCACTGCGCCATCTGGAGACGCCGGAAGAATGGCGGGCTTGCCTGCCGCTGATGCGCGAACTGCGTCCGCATCTGGCCCAGGCGGACGACTTCGTCCAACGCCTGGCCCGGATGCACCAGGAAAACTACCGGCTGCTGGCCGTCATGCGTGACGGCCAGGCGGTGGCGCTGGCGGGATACCGCTATCAGGAAAACCTGATCTATGGGCGCTTCATGTACGTGGACGACCTGGTCGTGGATCCCTCGGCGCGCGGCAGCCGCTGGGGCGCCCGGCTGATCGCCGAACTGGACCAACTCGCTCGCGATGCGGACTGCGACAAGTTTGTGCTCGATACCGGGCTGGGCAACGCGCTGGCGCAACGCTTCTATTTCCGGCAGGGCCTGTTGACCAGCGCCATCCGGTTCAGCAAACCCTTGAAAGGAAGTTCCGAATGAGCATTCTTCGAATTCGCTGCAGCCCGCGGGGGCTCGAGTCCGAAAGCTATCGCCTGTCGCAGCAGATCATCGACCGGCTGACGCGGACGGGTCCGGCCGGCGGCCTGGACGTCGTGGAGTTCGACGCCACCACCCTCACCCATGCGGATGGCGACTATGCGGCTGTGCTGGCGGCGCGAGACGAACCCGAAGCCGACGGACTGGAAAATGGCTCGCTGCTCGCGTCCGGCGATCTGATCCGGATGCTGGACGAGGCCAGCCACGTCGTGCTGGCGACGCCGATGCACAACTTCACCGTGCCCTCCTCGCTGAAAGCGTGGCTGGACCACGTGGTCCGGGTCCGCCACACGTTTCACATCACGCCCCAAGGCAAGGTTGGCGTGCTCGCTGACAGGCCGGTGTATGTCGCGATTGCGTCGGGTGGCGCGTTCAGCGGTGAAGAGGCCCGTCAGCCGGACTTCCTGACGCCGTACCTGCGTCACGTACTGGCGACGATCGGATTGACGCAGGTGACCTTTGTCGCGGTCGAGGGAACAGCCCGGGGCCCGGAATGGCTGGAGGTTGCCCGGGCACGTGCGGAATCCGCTGTCAGTGACGTCTGGTATGCAGCAACGGTGGACGAAGAGGCCATCTGAGGCTGTTTACGCTTACTCCATTATCTGATGCGGGCTTCCTGAACGTGCGCTGGAACTTCTGACGCGCGCGGCGCCATCCGGCTGGTATCCGGATGGCGCCTGTCCGACCCGCTGGCGGCCGAGGGCGCAGTGCCTTCGGGCGATCCGTTCGGGCCGCATTGACACCCTTGATTTAGGCGCTTTACGCTACCCCGCACTCGTGGTCCAACCGGGCGTGGTTCTGCCCTGGCGCACCAAGGTGCGGGAGACGCGTCATGACGCTGAGCAGACCTGGCGCACTCGCGTGCGCGTTGCTGATGCTGGCTTTACTGGCGCCGGCCGGCGCGCTGGCCGCATGCAGCGACAAGACCTTGCGCGGGATGTCCGACGCGGGCCGCAGCGTGGCCACGATTGCCAAACGCTGTGGCATGAGCGCGGCGGCGGTGAAGGAAAGGCTGGGAGCGGTCGACGCGAAAGCCAACCGCGCGCCCGCCGAAACAGTGACGCCGCGCGCGACGCCTGGTGCGGAAACGCGCGCCGCGGCGGCAGGATCCGGCGCGACTTCTGCAGCGCAGTCTGCCGAAAACGCCGCCGAAAAGCCCGCAGCAAAATCCGCGGCAACTGCCGCGACGAGATCGGCGGCAACCGCGGCCACGGCGCCGTCGGCCAGCGCCGCCAAACCGTCGGGCAAGGCGCCGACCGAGCCGCAGAAGCACCCGCCGGGCACCGTGCTGGAGCTTTGCGGATGCTACGGCAGCATGGAATACGGCTTTACCGAGCCGAACGAGCAGTGCGTCAGCGGCTTGGCGGTAGCGACGCGGTGCCCGGGCTATTGCCCGGTGAACCGGTCGCCGTGGCGCCGCATCTGCAGCTGAGGCGGTCGCCCGCCCCGCCCTTGGATCAATCGGCCGCGCTGGCCTGCGGCTGGTGCGGCCGCGCATGCACCTGGTCGATGCGCAGCCCGTCACGACGCGTCACCTCAAAGCCCCAGTCACGCAGCATCACGGTATCGCCCGTTTCCGGGATCCGGCCGCCCGCGCGCAGCAGGCACCCGGCCAGCGTCGCATCGGGATAATCGTCGGCAAGCGCCGGCGCTTCCAACAGGCGCGCCGCTTCGTCCACGGACAGCCGTCCGCCCAGCAACCACGAACCGTCGGAAAGCTGCAAGGCTTCGGGCTGGTCTTCCTGGTGTTCCGGCATGTCGCCCGCCACCGCTTCCAGCACGTCCATCGGCGTGACCAGGCCTTCGCACACGCCGTGTTCGTCCACGACGATCAGCATGTGATCGCGCGAGGCGCGCAGTTCGTCCAGCACCTTCAGCACCGGCGTGGTTTCCATTACGTAGCGCGGTTCGCGCGCCAGTTCCACCAGGTCGATCGGGCCGGGGTTCTGCAGCAGCGGCAGCACTTCCTTGAAGTGCAGCACGCCGAGCACGTTGGCCGGGTCGCCCGCGCACAGCGGCAGGCGCGAGTGGCCGGAAGCGAACTTGCGCACGATGACGTCCGGCGTGTCGGCAACGTCCAGCCAGATCATGTCGCCGCGCGGGACCATGATGGACCGGATGTCGCGCGCGCCGATAGACAGCACGCGTTCGATCATCGAGCTTTCCTCGGGCGCAAAAGCCGGCTCGTCGCCCGCGCCGTCGACCAGCGCCACCACTTCGTCCGCTTGCGACACGGGTTGGCCGGCACGGCCGCCGCGCAAGAGGCGCAGCACGGCCTGCGCCGTGCGTTGACGGCGGCCCAGCGCATGCGTGCCCCGCGCGCGGTTGCGGCGCGCCAACTGGTTGCACAGCTCGATCAGGATCGAGAAGCCGATGGCCGCGTACAGGTAGCCCTTGGGAACATGGAAGCCCAGGCCTTCGGCGACCAGGCTGAAGCCGATCATCAGCAACAGGCCCAGACACAGGATCACGACCGTCGGGTGGCGGCCCACGAAGGCCATCAACGGGCGGCTGGCCAGCATCATGACGGCCATCGCGACCACCACGGCGATCATCATGATGCTCAGGTCCTGCACCATGCCCACGGCGGTAATGACCGAGTCCAGCGAGAACACGGCATCCAGCACCACGATCTGCAAAATGACCTGCCAGAACACCGCATGCTGCGGCTTCTGCGCCTGGTCATGGCTGGCGCTGCCTTCGACGCGTTCGTGCAGCTCCATCGTCCCCTTGAAGAGCAGGAACAGGCCGCCCAGGATCAATATCAGGTCGCGTCCGGAAATCTCGGCGCCCATCACAGTGAACAACGGCGCGGTCAACGTGACCACCCACGCAATACTGGCGAGCAGGCCCAGGCGCATCACCAGCGCGAGCGTCAGGCCGATCAGGCGTGCGCGGTTGCGTTGCTCGGGCGGCAGCTTGTCCGCCAGGATCGCAATGAACACCAGGTTGTCGATACCCAGCACAATTTCAAGCACGACCAGCGTCGCCAGGCCAAGCCAGGCGGTAGGGTCGGACATCCAGTCGAAAATCATCAGGTTTCCACGGAAAACGTAAGCGGACGCGCAAGCGATGCGCGTCGGCGGGAAGGCGTAGTGTCAGGAGCGCGCCGCAAAGGCTGCACAGGCGCGCCGACGGGCACGGCCTGGCGAGGCGGCGCGCGGCCGCCGAGTCGCGGCGTGGCCGCGGAGGCGCTGGGGAATGCGGCGCGCAGGGAAACAGCCCTTGCCGCGGCAGTGTGGGGAGAAGATAACGGGCGCCGGCAGATCCGCGGCGCCCTGCTAGGAGGAGGGTCTTCGTTCATAGATGGCGGATGGCTCCAGGCTGCCGGGGCAGCAAAAAGTCGGAATATCCGCCGCGCTCTCTTTCTTACAGGACCCTGAATATTACCTGAATCGGTAATCCGCGCGACTAGGGGATGTCACCACCTTCATTGGCCGCGCGGATCCGCCGTGCCGCCAGAACCCGATGACGCGCCCGACCCCGGCATGCCGCCGTGTCCCGTGGACCCCGTATTGCTGCCCGGCGTCCCCTTCGCCCCGCGCGTGTCGGTGCCGGCGTCGTCCTGCCGAGGACTCGATCCGGCACGCGACGCATCGCGCTTTCCCTGATCGCCCTTGTCTCCTTGTTTGGATTGGTGGGGCATGGACTTCTCTTGTGCCGGCGTCTTCGGCGTGCCCGCCTTGCGATCCGGCTGGGACTGGCTGCCGGTGCGGGTGTCAGGCGTGGTCGTCTGCGCCTGGGCAACTAGCGTTTTTTCAATGCGCTGCGCGGAAACGCTGGTGGCAAGCAAGCCGCTCATCGCCGTAGCGCACAGATACAGAATCGGTTGTTTCATGGTTGCTCCTTCGTCGACAACGGTGACACACTGGGCCCCAGGCCAACGAGCTGACGCGGGATCTCTTTTCATCCAGGGGCAAGTCGCGTGCCTGCCTCGCCATGGAGCAAACCATGAGTGATAAACCTGTACCCGGCCGGCGGGGGCTGCTCAAAGCCCTGGCCGTCGGTGTCCCCGGCGCAGCGTGGGCGCCCCGCGCGATCAGCGCCCCGGACCCTGCCTCCCCCACTCCCCATCAAGAAGGTGCCGCCACGGGCGGCGCCGCCAACCGAACGCTCAAATTTTTCAACGCGCAGGAAGCCTTGACGATGGATGCCATCGCCGCGCGCCTGATTCCGGCCGACGACCTGGGGCCGGGCGCCAAGGAAGCTGGCGTGACGTTCTTTCTGGACGGCCAGTTGGCCGGCGCCTGGGGTGCGGGCAGCCAGCTCTACCGGCAAGGCCCGTTTGAACAAGGCACGCCGGAACAGGGCTACCAGTTGTCGTTCACGCCGGCCGAGATGTTCCGCCGCGGCCTTGCCGCGCTGGACGCCGCCGCGCGTAAGCAGGACGGCAAGCCTTTCGCCGAGCTGGACGCCGCGCGGCAGGACGCCTGGCTGCGCGACATGCAGGAAGGCAAGCCGGATTTTTCGCCGCTGCCGTCAGGCGTGTTCTTTCAGGCGCTGCTCGAAGGCACGATCGAAGGCTTCTTTTCCGACCCGCTGTACGGCGGCAACGCCGACATGGTGGGCTGGAAACTGGTGGGATTTCCCGGCGCGTTTGCCTCGTTTTCCAACGATATCGAACGCCACGGCGTGATCTGGGCCGGCCAGCCGGTCTCCATTGCCAACGCCGTGGGCCACAAGATGACGCCGGGAGGCAAGCATGGCTAAGACGCTGCCTGCGGTAGACGTGGCAATTATCGGCGGCGGGTGGACCGGCGCCATCATCGGCAAGGAACTCGCGGCCGCCAAGCAGCGGGTCGTGGTGCTGGAACGGGGCGAGGCGCGTTGGCCCTCGCCCGATTTCCAGGGCCCCAATGTCCACGACGAACTCAAGTACACGCGGCGCCATGAACTGCACCAGGACGCCGCGACGGAAACCTACACGTTCCGCAACAACACGGACCAGAAGGCGCTGCCGATGCGGCGCTGGCAGTTCGCCTACCCCGGCACGCATCTGGGCGGCGCGGGCAATCACTGGTCGGGCGCCTACTACCGCTTCGATCCGACCGACTTCGTCATGCGCAGCCATTACAACGAACGCTATGGCAAGGACATCTTCGACAAGGAGCTGACCTGTCAGGACTGGGGCGTGACGTACGACGAACTCGAGCCCTACTTCGATCGCTTCGACTACCTGATCGGCGCGTCGGGCCAGGCCGGCAACATCAAGGGCGAAAAGCAGGAAGGCGGCAATCCGTTCGAGCCTTGGCGCTCGCGCCCCTACCCCAACCCGCCCATGAAGGTGCCCTACGCGCCCGCGCTGTTCGGCGAGGCCGCGCGCAAGCTGGGCTATCACCCCTACGTGCAGCCGTCCGCGCTCTGTACGCGGCCGTACGTGAACTCCGAAGGCCTGCACATGAGTGCGTGCGTGTACTGCGGGTTCTGTTCGAACTTTGGCTGCGAGCACTTTGCCAAGGCCTCGCCGCAGGTCTGCATCCTGCCCGTGGCGATGAAGATGGAAAACTTCGAAATCCGCACCGGCGCGCACGTGCTGCGCGTGGAGCTGACACCGGACAAGAAGCGCGCCCGCGGCGTGACGTACGTGGACGCGGCCGGCGAAGAAGTCTTTCAGCCCGCGGACATCGTTTTCCTCTGTGCATTCGGCATCAACAACGTGCGCCTGCTGCTGCTGTCCGGCATCGGCAAGCCGTTCGATCCGGTCACGAACACCGGCGTCGTGGGCCGCAACTACACGCACCAGACCACCTCAGGCGTGAATCTGTTTTTTGATGAGTCGGTCAATATCAACCCGTTCATGGGGGCCGGCGCGGTGGCGGTGACGATGGACGACTTCAGCGCCGACAACTTCGACCACGGGCCGGTTGGCTTTGTGGGCGGCGGCTATCTGCAGATCCAGGTGGTCAGCGGCGCGCCCATCGGTTTTCATCCGACGCCCAAGGGCACGCCGTCGTGGGGATCGGAATGGAAGAAGGCCGTCGCGCGCCACTACAACCATGCGGCGAACATCACCATCACGGGCTCGGCGCAGCCGTGGCGCGGCGGGTATCTGAGCCTGGATCCCACGTACAAGGACGCTTGGGGCCTGCCGCTGTTGCGCGTGACCTACGACTTTCCCGACAACGACATCCGCATGTCGGTGTTCCTGACCGAGAAAGGCGATGAGATCGCACGCGCCATGAAGGGCATCGCCCGCACCGAGCCCGGCCCGCGCAAGCGGCCGTTTTCGGCCACGGCCTACCAGTCCACCCACCTGACGGGCGGCGCGGCCATGGGCGATGATCCCAACACCAGCGTCGTCAACCGCTACGGACAGTCGTGGGACGTGCCCAACGTGTTCGTCACGGGCGCGGCTTTGTTTCCGCAAAACTCGGGCTACAACCCGACCGGCACCGTGGGCGCCACCGCCTACTGGATCGTAGAGAAAATCAAGGCGGACTATCTGCGTTCGCCGGGCCCGCTGGTGTCATCATGAGCGAACATCGCAAAGGCATCTTTTTCACCGTCGGACTGATGATCGCGGTGCCGGTCATCACGCTGGTCGCCACCGGCGTCCAGATGATGGGCGCCGGTGGCGACGAGGCGATCCGGGCTTCCGCCGTGCCGCAGCCGCCGCCACCCGCAGCCAGCCCGGCGCCACAGGTGGCGGCTGGCCAAGCCGCCGCGCCTGCCGCACCGGCAGCAGCACCTTCGGCACCAGGCACAACGCCTGCCGCCCCTGCCGCTCCGGGCGCCGCTCCCGCCCCGATGAAACCCGTGCCCGGACGCAGCGCCACCGATTTCACCGCGTCGCGCCCCGACTGGGAAAAATGGCTGAACGAGGCCGATCCCGAAGCGGGCAAGCAGCTTGCCGCAAACGGCAAACCCGGCGCCGCGGTGCAGGCCTGTGTGGCCTGCCACGGACCCGCCGGCATCACGCCAACCGGCGGCATCTTCCCCAACCTGGCAGGCCTGCGCAGCGAATACCTGGCCAAGCAACTTGCCGACTTCCGCTCGGGCACCCGCGTGCAGCCGCTGATGAATACGATTGCCCGCGCCCTGACCGAACAGGAAATCGGCCAGGTGGCAGCCTACTACGGCACGCTTGCCGGACCGCCGCTGCACGTGGGCGAGTTTGGCGGCGAGGCCGCCCGCCGGCTGGACGTTGACGGCGACGGCGCTCGCGCGCTGCCCGCCTGCGCCAACTGCCACGGACTGCGCGGCATGGGCGAAGGACCGCTGCTGCCGCGTCTGGCCGGTCAATCGCGCGAGTATTTCACCGACCAGATGAACGCGTTTCGCAGTGGCTCGCGCCAGAACGACGACGTGGGCGTGATGCGGGCGTTTTCGCAACGCCTGACCGATGCCGAGATCCAGGCGCTGGCGGCGTACTACGCGGGGCCTGCGCCTGCGCCGCGCTAGTGTCGATGGCGTCATGACGGCGTAACGCCCCAAGGGAGTACAATCGCGTCCGCCGCACCCGCAATGGGTGCGCGGCTGCGACGCTGTCGCGATCCCAGATGGACCCGGCTTGCCGGGTGGCTCGGCCGGGCGCCTATCCCTCGGACAACTCTCAAGCACCACGGGCGTTCGCCCTCATTTGCCATAGTCGGCTGCCGCACTCCGCTGCCGCGCACACCGGCAACGCGACCCACGCCTGGCGCTTGTTCAATTCAGCTTAGCCAATCAATGTCAGTTCTTTCCAAGCTTCGTCGCGACTGGATGGCCAATCCGCGCGCGGACATTCTCTCGGGCGTGCTCGTCGCCCTTGCCCTGATCCCCGAAGCCATCGGCTTTTCCATCATCGCCGGAGTCGACCCTCGCGTCGGCCTGTACGCCTCGTTTTCCATCGCGTTCATCATTTCTTTCATGGGCGGGCGACCCGGCATGATCTCGGCCGCCACGGCCGCCGTCGCGGTGCTGGTTGCGCCACTGGTGCGCGATCACGGCGTCGGCTACCTGTTTGCCGCGACGGTATTGATGGGTGTCGTGCAGATCGCAGCCGGCTTTTTGCGGCTGGACCTCCTGATGCAATACGTGTCCCGGTCGGTTGTGACTGGCTTCGTCAACGCCCTCGCCATCCTGATCTTCATGGCGCAGTTGCCGCAGCTGATCGGCGTCACGTGGGTGACCTATGCCATGGTGGCCGCCGCGCTGGCCGTCATCTACCTGCTGCCGCGGCTGACCACCGCCGTGCCGTCGCCGCTGATCGCCATCATCGTGATGACGGCCGTGTCCATCTTTGCCGGCCTGGACGTCAACACGGTGGGCGACATGGGCACGCTGCCGTCGTCCCTGCCGTCGTTCGCGATTCCCGACGTGCCCTTCACGCTGGAGACGCTGCGCATCATCCTGCCGTACTCGCTGACGATGGCCGCGGTGGGTTTGCTGGAATCGATGATGACAGCGCAGATCGTGGACGACATGACCGACACGCCCAGCGACAAGCGGCGCGAATGCAAGGGCCAGGGCATCGCCAACCTCGTCACCGGCTTTCTGGGTGGCATGGGCGGCTGCGCCATGATCGGCCAATCGGTCATCAACGTGCGCGCCGGCGGCCGCACGCGGCTGTCGACCTGCGTGGCGGGCGTCTTCCTGCTGTTCCTGATCGTGGCGCTGGGCCCGCTGGTGGCGCAGATTCCGATGCCGGCGCTGGTGGCCGTGATGATCATGGTGTCCATCGGCACCTTCAACTGGCGCTCGCTGCGCAACCTGGGCTCGCATCCGTGGCAGTCGTCGGTGGTCATGCTGGCCACCGTGGCCGTGGTGGTCTGGACGCATGACCTGGCGCGCGGCGTGCTGGTGGGCGTGGTGCTGAGCGGCCTGTTCTTTGCCGGCAAGGTGAAGGGGCTGCTCGACGTGGACGCGTCGCTGTCCGAGGACGGCAGCACGCGCACCTACCGCTATGCCGGCCAGATCTTCTTCGCCTCGGCGTCGCGGTTCTCGGCGGCGATCGACTTCCATGAGGACGTTGACCGCGTGGTGATCGACTTGTCGGCCGCGCACTTCTGGGACATCTCGGCCGTGGGCGAGCTGGACAAGGTGACGCTCAAGCTGCGCCGGGCCGGCCGCCAGGTCGACGTCGTGGGGCTGAACGAGGCCAGCGCGACGCTGGTCGGCCGCTACGCGCAGCCGGGCGCGTCCGCGGGACACTGACCCGGGCCGCGCCTGTCATCTGGCCTAGGTTTCGACGAAGGCCAGGTTCAGGC
Organism: Achromobacter animicus; assembly: GCF_902859585.1. Taxonomy (GTDB): domain Bacteria; phylum Pseudomonadota; class Gammaproteobacteria; order Burkholderiales; family Burkholderiaceae_B; genus Achromobacter; species Achromobacter animicus. Next base: position 554,321 of record NZ_CADIJM010000001.1, read on the forward strand.
GGCGAGCCGCGTGACGACCGCGGCCGGATCCCAGCGGCGGCCCGGCACCGCTGCCAGCAGCGCCTGCGTGTAGGGATGGGAGGGATTGGTGAACACGTCGGCGCACACGCCCTCTTCCACGACGCGGCCCGACTTCATGACGGCGATGTGGTCGCAGACCTGTGCGGCCACGCGCAGGTCGTGCGTGATGAAGACGATGGACAGGCCCAGTTGCTCGCGCAGCCGGGCCAGCAGCGCCAGCACCTGCGCCTGCACGGATACGTCCAATGCCGACACCGGTTCATCGGCGATCAGCACTTGCGGCCGCATCGCCAGCGCGCGCGCCAGGCCGACGCGCTGGCGCTGGCCGCCCGAAAACTCGTGCGGAAAGCGCCGCACGGCATCAGGCGACAAGCCCACCAGTTCAAAGAGTTCCTGCGCGCGGGCCAGCGCCTCGCGGCGCGGCGTGCCATGCACGATGGGACCCTGCGCCACGATCTCGCCGACGCGCTGGCGCGGGTTCAGCGATCCGTACGGATCCTGGAACACCATCTGCACGCGCTGCGCATGGGCGCGGCGGGCGCGCGCGCCCTTGAACGAGAGCGGCTCGCCGGCCAGCGTAATGTCGCCGCCATCGGGCGGCAGCAGTCCCAGCAGCGTGCGCGCCAGCGTGGACTTGCCCGACCCGCTTTCGCCCACGATGCCCAGTGTGCCGCCGCGCCGCAGCGTCAGCGTCACGTCGTCCACCGCGTGCGTCACACGGCCGGGCCGGCCGAACCAGCCGCGCTTGCGGTAGGTCTTGGACAACCCCTGCGTGGTCAGGATTGCAGGCGCGTTCCCGCCAAGGTCGACGCGGGCCGGCGCGGGCGCCAGCGGCGGCACCGCAGCGATGAGCGCGCGGGTGTACGGATGGCGCGGATGTTCCAGCACCTGATCGGCCGTGCCGCTTTCCACCAGTTCGCCGCGCTGCATGACGGCGACGCGGTCGGCAATCTCGGCCACCACGCCAAAATCGTGCGTAATGAAAAGGACCGCCGTACCCTTGCGGCGCTGCAGGTCGTGGATCAGATGCAGGATCTGCGCCTGCGTCGTGACGTCCAGCGCGGTTGTCGGTTCGTCGGCAATCAGCAGCGCCGGTTCCAGCGCCAGCGCCATGGCGATCATTGCGCGCTGCCGCTGTCCGCCCGACAGCTCGTGCGGATAGGCGCCCAGCGCCTGCGCGGGGTCGGGCAGCCGGACGGATTCCAGCAGGTCCAGCGTGCGCTGACGGATCACGGCGCGCGACAGCCGCGTGTGCGTGCGGAACACCTCGGCGATCTGGTCGCCGATGGTGCGCAGCGGATTGAGGGCGGTCATCGGTTCCTGGAAGATCATGCCGATGCGCTGGCCGCGCAGCCGGCGCAGCGCATCGGGCGCGAGCTTCAGCAAGTCCTGCCCTTCCCAGAGCACGCGGCCGGCGCTGGCGTGCACCCCTTGCGGCAGCAGGCCGAGAATCGTGCCGGCCGTCAGCGATTTGCCCGATCCGCTTTCCCCGACGACGCAGACGATCTCGCCCGGGTTGACCGCCAGCGTCAGGCCCTTGAGCGCATGCGGCCGGTCGGCGCCGGGCGGCAGGTCCACGGTAAGGTTTTCGATGCGAAGCAGTTCGGTCATGATCGTTTCAGCCTGGGATTGAGAGCGTCGTTCACCCCCTGCCCGACCAGCGATATCGCCAGGACGGTCAGCAGGATGGCAATGCCGGGAATGGCGGACACATACCACTGGACCCGGATCACCCCGCGGCCGCCGCCGATGAGGTTGCCCCAGGACGGCACGTTGGGGTCCGACAGGTTCAGAAAGGCCAGCGCGCTTTCCAGGAGGATCGCCGTGGCCATGATGACGCTGGCGTAGACGATCACAGGCGGCAAGGCGTTGGGCAGGATCTCGCGGAAAATGAGGCGCAGGTCGCCCATGCCCAGCGCCCGGCCCGCCTGCACGAACTCGCGGGTCTTGAGCGTCAGGAACTCAGAGCGGGTCAGCCGCGCCACCGGCGGCCACGACACCAGCCCGATCGCCAGCACCACCGTGCGCAGGTCCGAGCCGAACACGGCCACCAGCACCAGCAGCAACAGGAAGTTGGGCAGGATCTGGAAGGCCTCGGTCACGCGCATCAGCAGGTCGTCGGCCAGGCCGCCGTAATAGCCCGCCACGGCGCCCAGCACCACCCCGATCAGCACCGACACGACCGTCGCGGCAAGGCCGATGGCCAGCGTGACGCGCGCACCGTGCAAAATCTGCGCGGCGATGTCGCGCCCCACTTGATCGGTGCCCAGCAGAAAGCGCGCGTTGTCGCCGGGCCACTGAAGCGGACGGCCGGCCAGACTGAGCGGATTGCGCGGATACCAGAAGTCGGCGCCCAGCGCGGCCGCGCAGACGGCCGTCAGCAGCACCAGGCCCAGCACGGCGACGGGGCTGTGGAAGTAACGGCGTAGCGTTTCCATGGTTCAGCTCCGGACAATGCGCGGGTCAAGCCGCGCATACAGCAGGTCGACGATGAAGTTGATGGCGATCACCAGCAGCGCGGACACGAACACGATGCCCAGCAAGGTGTTCAGGTCGCGCTGCACGACAGATTCGTACGCCAGGCGGCCCAGGCCGGGCAAGGCGAAGACGCTTTCGACCACGACCGACCCGCCCAGCATGGTCCCGGCCTGCAGGCCCAGCAGCGTCACCATCGGCAGCAGCGCATTGCGCAGCATGTGCCGCGCCACGACTGCCGTTTCGCGCAGCCCCTTGGCACGCGCGGTGCGGATGAAATCGTGCGAGGCCACTTCCAGCATCGATGCGCGCATGATGCGCAGGTAGATGGCCAGAAAGATCAGCGCCAGCGTCGCGGTGGGCAGAATCAGATGCCACGCGATGTCCAGGATGCGGGTCAGGCCCGTGTAGCCGGACGCAATGGTCTCGAACCCGCCGGCCGGCACCCAGTCCAGCCACACCGCGAACACAAAGATGCCCATCAGGCCGAACCAGAACGATGGCGTGGCGCAGAACACCAGCCCCAGCGTCGAGATCAACCCGTCGGCCAAGCCGTTGACGCGCCGCGCCGCGATGACGCCCAGCGCCATGCCGCCCGCAAAGGCGAATGACAGCGCCGATCCCATCAGCAGCAGGGTCGCCGGCAGGCGCTCGGCGATCACGGCGGCCACCGGCTTGCCATAGATGGCGGAATAGCCCAGGTCCAGATGCGCCAGCCGCCACAGATAGTTGCCCAGGCGCGCGCTGGCCGACTCGTCCAGTTGGTAATGCGAGCGCATGGCCGCAATGGTGGCGGGGTCGGCGCCACCAATCTGCGCCACCAGCGCGTCGACGGTATCGCCGGGCGCCAGCTGCAGCAGCAGGAACAGGCCCGCCAGGATGATCAGAAGCGCGGGCGCCGCCGCCAGAAGCCGCCGCGCCGCGAGAGTCAGGAACCCCATGCCGCGGTCCTAGGCCGACAGCCAGGCGTCATGCCAATCGCTGGACGGCCAGCGCGCATTGTTGTGGCCGTTCTGCAGCTTCCGGCTTGCCACTGAATAAAACTGGCGTTCGGTCGCCATCCAGATGGGCAGCTCGTCGTTGACGGCCTGCACCCATTCCGCGTACAGCGCGCGGCGGCGGGCCGCGTCGATTTCGGACGCGGCGTCGTCGATCAGCTTGTCGACCTTGTCCGACTGCCAGCCGTACTGGTTTGTCCAAGGCGCGCCCGCCGGGCTGCCCGATCGGTACCAGACCGTCGTGGACACCGCCGGGTCGCCGCGGTACTGGTGCCAGCCCGTGGCGATGTCGAAGTTGTGTTCCTTATAGACAGAAGACAGCGCGCCCGCGATGTCGTACTGCACGATCTCGACCTTGATGCCCACGGCTTCCAGCGACTGCTGGATGAAGGTCGCCAGCAGCGGCACGTCTTCGCCGTTCTGGATGGGCACCAGCTTCAGCGTGAAGCGCACGCCGCCGGCGCCGCGCTTGTAACCGGCCTCGTCCAGCAGCGCCTCGGCGCGCTTGACGTCAAACGGATACGGCGGCTTGCTGCCCGCCGGGAAGAACGCCTCGGAAGACGACGGAATGGGACCGGTCGCCGGCTTGCCCAGCCCATACAGGAAGTTCTCGATAAAGAATTCGATGTCGATGGCATGGACAATGGCGCGGCGCACGCGCACGTCGGCCAGTTCCTTGCGGCGGAAGTTGAATTCCAGCGTGTTGTTGAACACGTTGGCCTCCAGCCCCTTGCTGCGCACCTCGAACTGCGGGTTCTGCTTCAGGCGGTCCAGGTCGGCGAGCGTCAACTGCGAATAGGCGCTGAGCTGAAGCTGGCCGGTTTCCAGCGCGGCCGTGGCGGCCGACTTGTCCGTGATGATGCGCCAGACCACGCGGTCCAGATACGGCTCGCCCTTGCGCCAGTAGTTGGGGTTGCGCTCGGCAATGATGAACTGGCCGCGCTGGTACTGCACGAACTTGAACGGGCCCGTGCCGACCGGCGCGGTGTTCGCCGGGTTCTCCAGCACGTTGGTGCCTTCGTACAGATGGCGCGGGACGACATAGCCCAGATCCGCCAGCGCGCGCAGCAACAGGTCCAGCGGCATCGGCCGGCTGTAGCGGAACACCGCCGTATGCGCGTCGGGCGTATCGACTGCCTCCAGATAGAGCTGCAGCGCGGTGCCGAAATTCAGGTGCTTCTTCCACAGTTCCAGCGCGTTGTACTGGACATCAGCCGACGTGAACGGCTTGCCGTCGTGCCAGGTCACGCCTTCACGCAGCTTGAAGGTGATGGTCTTGCCGTCCGGGTCGGCGGTCCACGCGGTGGCAAGCTGCCCGACGGGTTTGCCGGCCGCATCCAGGTCCACGAGCGATTCGATGATCTTGCTGGTAACGATGTACACGCCGGTCGAGGCGCGCAGCGCCGGATTCAGGATCCGCTGCTCGGACCCAAGGTGCACGTTCAGCACACCACCATGACGCGGCGCGGCGGATTGCGCGAAGATCGACGAGGGAAATGCCATCGTGGCGGCAAGCGCCCCGGAAGACAACAGGAACTCGCGGCGGGTGGTGCGCATGTCGGACTCTGGTTCTGCCTGGTTGGAAGCTGCGGATCTTAGGCCTGCGCGACATGGCTTGAGAAATGCTGATTTCTCATTTGCTCATGCGTCCCCCCGTATCGCTGCCGACAGAACAAGTCGTGTCGTTTCACGTTTCGTTACCTGACAGGCACGCCACTTGCTCAAACCGACGGATCGCATCTGCCGGAGTTTTCATGCCCGCTTCGCATTCCCTCGACACCACGACGCTGACGGTGCTGACGGTCAATACCCACAAGGGCTTTACCAGTTTCAACCGCCGCTTCATGCTGCACGACCTGCGGGAGGCATTGCGCACCGCAAAGCCGGACGTGGTGTTCCTGCAGGAAGTCCTGGGTGAACATCAGACGCATGCCGGCCGCCACGAGTCATGGCCGGCGCAGTCCCAGTACGAGTTCCTGGCCGACACGTTGTGGACGGACTTTGCCTACGGCCAGAACGCCGTTTATCCGGAAGGTCACCATGGCAATGCCATCCTGTCGCGCTACCCGATCGAAAGTCACCACAACCACGACGTGAGCGTGGACGGCCACGAGGGGCGCGGTCTGCTGCACTGCGTGCTGCGGCCCCCTGCCCTCGCCTCGCCCGTGCATGCGATATGCGTGCATCTGGGCCTGCTCGAGCGTCATCGCGGCGAGCAACTGCGCCGCTTGTGCAAGCTGGTGTCGAACGACGTGCCGGCCGACGACCCGCTGCTGATTGCCGGCGACTTCAACGACTGGCGGCTGCGCGCTGATGCCTTGATGCGCGAGTGCGGGACCTCGGAGGTATTCACCTCGCGGTTGGGCCGGCCCGCGCGGACGTTTCCCGCGCGCTGGCCGCTGCTGCGGCTGGACCGCATCTATGTGCGCAGCGTGCGTGACTGGCAGCCGGTGCCGCTGGCGTCCCGCGTGTGGTCTCGCCTTTCCGATCATGTGCCAATTTGCGCGGAGATTGCGCTATGAACCTGGGCTGGCGCGAAAACAACCGATACACCCTGCTGGAAAACGGCACGGAGTACTTTCCCGCGGTCGTCGAGGCCATTGACTCGGCGGCCAGCGAAGTGCTGGTGGAAACCTTCATCCTGTTCGACGACGTCGTCGGCAAAGAGATCCAGCAGGCCCTCATCCGCGCGGCGCGCCGGGGCGTCAGCGTCGACCTGCTGGTCGACGGTTACGGCTCCGACGAACTGAGTGAGGCCTTCATCGGCGCCATGACGGAGGCCGGCGTGCGCTTTCACGTCTTTGATCCGCGTCCGCGCTTTCTGGGCGTGCGCACGAACGTGTTCCGGCGCATGCACCGCAAGATCGTGGCCGTCGACCGCCAACGCTCCTTCATCGGCGGCATCAACTTTTCCGCGGACCACCTGCCCGATTACGGACCGGAAGCGAAACAGGACTACGCCGTTCTGGTGGAAGGCCCGCTGGCGGCCGACATTGCCGACTACGCGCGCGCGGCGCTCGGCAAGGGCAAGCGCGGACTGCGGCGCCGTCCCGCGCGCATGGATCCGCTGCCCGCCGGCGACGGCGGGGGCCGGCTCGTGGTGCGCGACAACGTCAGTCATCGCAGCGACATTGAACGCTACTACCGCGCGGGCGTGCGCTCGGCACGCTCGGACGTGCTGATTGCCAATGCGTACTTCTTTCCCGGCTACCACCTGCTGCGGGATCTGGTGAAGGCCGCCCGCCGCGGGGTGCGCGTGCGCCTGCTGCTGCAGGGCGAACCCGACGTGCTGGTCGCCCGGCTGGCCGCCTCGATGCTCTACGACTACCTGATGGACAACGGCGTGGAGATCCACGAGTACTGCAAGCAGCCGCTGCACGGCAAGGTGGCGTGCGTGGACGAGGACTGGTCGACGATCGGCTCCAGCAATCTGGACCCCCTGAGTCTTGCGCTCAATCTGGAAGCAAACGTCGTGGTGCGCGACGCGTCGCTGAATGCGGCCCTGCGCAAGAGCCTGGACCGGCTGATTGCAGAGGACTGCCGCCCCGTCGAAATGCCCAAGAACTCGCGGCGACGGTTGCGCCGCCTGTGGCTCGGGGTGGTGGTGTTCCACTTTCTGCGGCGCTTTCCCGCATGGGCCGGCAGCCTCCCGGCGCACAAGCCGCGCCTGCAGACCGTCACGGCGGACACCGGCAGGGAGACGGCATGAAGATCCTGCACTCGTCGCCCATGCGGGCCCTGCGGCGCCGCTGGCCGCGGATCAAGCGCATCCTGCCCGTGCTGGTCCTGATCGTGGTGGCCGGCCTGCTTTATTACTTTGGGCGGTCCGTGGACTGGCCGCAGGTGTGGGTGGCGATGCGCAAGATTCCCGGCCAGACCATTGCCATTGCGGCCGGCCTGGTGGTGGCGGGTTACCTTGCCTATGGCAGCCTGGATCTGCTTGGCAAAAAGTACACGCGCCATCACCTGCCCGCGCCGAAAGCGCTGGGCGTGGCGATGCTGAGCTACGCGCTGAACCTGAACCTGGGCGTGCTGGTGGGCGGCCTGGGTGCCCGTCTGCGGCTGTACACCCGGCTGGGCTGCCGCAAGTCTGTGGCGACGCGCGTCGCCCTGTTTGCGGCGGCATCGAACTGGATCGGCTATGCGTGGCTGGCGGGCATCGTGTTCGCCTTGGGCGTGGTGCCGGTGCCGGCAGGCTGGGAAATCGGCTCCGGGATGTTGCGTCTGCTGGGTCTAGCCCTGCTGGCGTTCGGGATCGCCTACGTGGTGACATGCGCGAGGGCCAAGCGCCGCAGCGTCACCTGGATGGGCCACCACATCACCTTGCCGCGCGCCCGCATGGCGGTGGCGCAATGCGCCGTGGCCGCGCTGTCCTGGTCCCTGATGGGCGCCATCTGCTTTGTGCTGTTGCAGGGCAAGGCGAGCTACCCCGCGGTGCTCGGCATCCTGTTGTGCACCAGCTTCGCGTCAGTCATCACCCGCGTGCCCGGCGGCCTGGGCACCACCGAGGCCATCTTCGTGGCCGCGCTGGGTTCGCAGATTCCGCCCACCGAAGTGCTCGGCGCGGCGCTGGCGTACCGCGCGGTGTATGCGCTGGCGCCGTTGTGCCTGGCGCTGGTGGCCTATCCCTTGATCGAGCTGAAACTGGGCATGCGCAAACGCAAGGGAGAAGCCGCTCCCCCCGGTCAGGCTCGCCATCTGCCATGAGGCCCGCCATGAATCGACCCCAACCCGACTCAGCAGGCACCGTCGCCGCCTACCCCCGGCGCACCGGCGCGTCCGAACATGAAATTGCGTCGCAGGAGGCGCTGGCGTTGCGGATCGCGGCATTGCTGGGCCGGCGCTTCGTGCCGGACTTCCGGCCGACCCGCAATCGTGGCGAGCCGCCGCCCTACTACGTGCCCGATCGCAGCATCACCAGCCTGGCCCGCGCGAACAAACTGGGCATCAAGCGCGCGGCCGACTTGTTTGGCGGGGTGACGCCGCACGCCTTCGTGGCGACCAAATCCATCACCCATGGCGTCGTCGACGCGCAGGCGAAATCGCCGCAGGGCTGGGTGCGCCCGCTGGCCGGCGAGCTGGATGAGGTCGTGTTGCGCGGGTACACCGCGTTCACGCTGGACGATGCGCAGCGCGCGGGCGAACGTCTGCTGCAGGCGGGCGCGCTGCGGCTCAAGCCGGCCGACGCCAACGCCGGGCGCGGCCAGGTCGTCGTGCGCAATGCGCAGGAACTGCGCGCTGCGCTGAACGGCCAGGACGCCGCCACCATGCGCCGGCTGGGGCTGGTGCTGGAAGAAGACCTGGCGCAGATCGCGACCTACAGTGTGGGCTGGATCCGCGTGGGCAAGCTGGAAGCGTCGTACGTGGGCACGCAAAGCCTCACCCGGGACAACAACGGCGAGCCGGTGTACGGCGGCTCGGCGCTGACATTCGCGCGCGGTGGGTTCGACGAACTGCGGGCGTTGAACCTGTCTGACGAAGAACGGCAGGCAGTGGACCTGAGCTGCCGCTACGACACGGCGGTATCCACCGCGTATCCCGACTTCTTCGCGTCGCGCCGCAACTACGACGTGGCGATCGGCCAGAATGCCCGCGGCGAGCCCCGCGCGGGCGTGCTCGAGCAATCGTGGCGAGCCGGCGGCGCCAGCATCGCGGAGCTTTCCGCATTGCAGGCCTTCATGCTGTCCCCGTCGCTCAAGTCGGTGTCCGCCTTTACGCGCGAACGCTACGGCGCGGACGAACCGGCGCCCACCTCGGAGCAATACGTGTATCGCGGCGAGGATTCCGCCGTGGGTATGATCACCAAATCGGGGGGCATCCTGGAGGACGACAATGGCCGCCTTTAGCGACCCAATCGACATCGAGGTGGCGGACCAGCGGCTGGCCGGCACCTTTCTCACGCCCGAAAGCAAGGTGCCGGGCGTGCTGTTCATTCACGGCTGGGGCGGCGACCAGAAATTCGACCTGGCCCGCGCCAAGGGCATCGCCGCGCTGGGCTGCGTCTGCCTCACGTTCGACCTGCGCGGCCATGCCGCCACTCAGGCGCAGCAGATGCAGGTCTCGCGCGACGACAACCTGCGCGACGTGATGGCCGCCTACGACCGGCTGGCAGCGCATCCGTCGCTGGACAGCGGCTCGGTGGCGGTGGTGGGCAGCAGCTACGGCGGCTACCTGGCCGCCATCCTGACCGGCCTGCGCCGCGTGCGCTGGCTGGGCCTGCACGTGCCCGCGCTGTACCGCGACGACGAATGGATGCTGCCCAAGAACCAGCTCAACCGCGAGACCCTTCGCGCCTACCGCAACTCCCACATTGAACCCGAAAGCAACCGCGCGCTGTCGTGTTGCGCCAACTTCACGGGCGATGTGCTGATCGTGGAGGCTGAGCACGATGTCTATATCCCGCACTCCACGATCATGAATTACCGGTCGGCGTTTCGCAGGTCGCATTCGCTGACGCACCGCATCCTGGACGGCGCGGACCATGCGCTGACCGATAAGGCCTCGCAGCAGGCCTACACCTCGATCCTGGTGAACTGGGTGACGGAGATGGTGATGGGCGCGCGGGTCGGCCGGGCGCGGCCTGTGCCGTAGCCGCGGCCGGCGGCAACGGCAAGCCGGGCGACGGCAGATCAGGGCTTCGGGCTCAGCATGTCCGACAGCGCGTCGCCAAGTTCCTTGACGGCGCCCGCCACGCCTTCCGCCGCGCCTTCTGCCCCTACCCCGATGGCGTGCCCGAACCCGCGCGCCACCTGCGCGGAAAATCCGCGCGTGACCGAGAACTTGGGGTTGTCCAGGCTGCCGGCCAGTGCGAATTCAAACCGGATGACTCCGCTCTTGTCCTTCATGGCCGCCAGCACCGCCTTGCGCGGCAATGAAAAGAGGCTGCCGTCGCCGCTGAACTTCAGGTTGTGCAACGCCACAGTGCCCGACGCCTTGAGTTCGCGGCGCGCGATGGCTGTCTTCATGTCCAGGTCCATGGAGCCGCCGGACAGCGAGCCCGCGCCGTTATCGGCCAGATAGGGCGCCGCATGGCGGATATCCATGTTGCGCACCGCCACCGTGATGTCGGCGTCCGCACCGCCCACCACCAGCTTGCCCTTTGCCCGCACGGTGGCCTCGCCGTTGCGGTTGTCTTCGACCTTGCCGGTGAATTCCAGGTCGCTGGCCGTGCCGTCGCCAGGTATCACGACGGGCTGCAGGTGAGCCTGCACGTCCTTGAACGGAATGCGATGCGGCGGCTTGGACACTGCGCCGTCCAGATAATCCAGGCGCCCATCGCGCAGGATGAGCTCGGCCACGCGGATGGGACCGTTGCGCCGGGTCTTGCCATCGCCGTCGCCGGCGCGCAGCGCCGCCTGCAACGCGGGAGAAATCTGCATGTCGCCGTCGGGATTGCGCACCACGGCGAAGTCGAAACCTTCGACGATGATCCGCTTGAACACGGCCTCGCGGCGCAGGAAAGCGGTCCATTCCGGTTCAAGTTCAACGCGCCGGGCACGCGCGCCGGGTTGCCCGGACGCGCCCGGCACGGCGACGTCTGTCAGCACCACCTGATGCAGGCCAACCTGCACGTTGCCGACCTGGCTGCGCGGACCCAGCATGCTGGCGATGCGCTGCTCGACCACGCGGGTGGCGGCCAGCGCCAGTACCGCGATCACCGCGCCAATCAACAGCAAAATCGCCAGGGCGGTACCCCAGCGTGACCGGCCTCGCGCGTCGGCTGCGTTCGAACTCATTATGGTTTCCGAAGTTGTAGGGGACGTCGGCGCGAAAGCCGCCGCATGCCTTGCACCATAGCGAGGCGCGGCGGCCGGCGCAACCTGACCATCGTCCGGGATGCGCAATCGTTCATCAATGCTCGATAAGGATGAGACGGTTTGCGGCGCAAGGATGCCTCAATCCGTTCTACGCCTCAAACCTTGTCTCGCCGCCACGACAGGCGCCAGTAGCGTTCGGGACGGAAGGCCGACGCGCCTGCCAGCGACATGTCACTCTGCTGCGCATCGAGCGGATCAAGCGCCAGGCTGCTGCGTGCGGCCAATGCGCGTTGCCGGGCGCGGCCGACGTCAACCTCCGGCCCGACATCCAGCGGCGAGGCCAGGATCCTGCGGCCCAGCAAATCGGCCAGGCGTTGCTGGACGGCCCCCGGCTCGGCCTCCGCGACCTCTTCGTAGGTCACCCACTCCACGCGGTGGAACAGCGCGCGCAGGGTCAGGCAAGCCTCGGACACGCGCACGTGCGCGGCAGTGCACAGTCCAAGCGGCATCAGAACGACACGCGGCCGCAGGGCGGACACTGCCGCGGCCAATGCGCCCGTCAGGCGTCCCTCCTCGCCGCTTTCCAGATACTCGTCGTGCAGTAAATCCATCTGCACGCCCCGCACGCCAAGCAGCGACAAGGCGCGATCGTTGCGGGCCCGGCGGTCAAGAACGGCCTGCCGGCCGTTCTTGACACCGCAGTCGCGGTCCGCCGCGGTGTTCGCTTCGGCCACCAACGGCAAGCCGGAGTACACCGTCAGAACGGTGCTGTCCGGACGCGCGGCGAGCAGCCCCGCACAACTGACGACAGCGTCGTTGAAGCAGGAAGAAACCGCGACCACTCTGCCTTCTCGAAGCATCCCGTCCTCGCTGTCCGGCTTACCAGTACGGGGGTTGGTTGTAGTACTGATGGATGCCGCGCGCCCAGGTCTCGTCCGCCATGCTGGGCCAATTGTCCTTGTCGAACCCCTCCGCGTTCTTGAGCACGTCCTTGTCCACATTCAGCACGAAGCACTTGCGGTCGGTATCCAACGTGAGCGCGCTCCACGGAATGGCGTACAGCTTGTCGCCGATGCCAAGGATGCCGCCGCGCGACAGCACGGCATACGCAATACGGCCGCGTGGCACGTCCACCATGATTTCCTGGATGCTGCCCAGCGTTTCGCCGGCGGGGTTGTACACGTCGTTGCCTTCCAGGGTGCTGGCCGCCATGACTTCCGGTCCGGGTCCGCTTGGATCGCTCTTCGGGCCGCCCACGATCTTGGTTTCACCTTGCGCCTGGCCGGCGCCCGTCAATGGTTGGTTCATGGTGAGTCTCCTTCGATGAATGGTCCGCGTGGCGAACGGCTCGCCACGCGGACCACCATCAAGCAAGCCGTGTGCCAAAGCCGCAGACTCCCGCCTGCCTGGGACCGGCGCCCGAAGCAGCGGCATTTTTTACATTCGTCCCCACAAAAATGCCGGGGCCGGCCCTGCACTGCGCAGACCCGGCCCCGGCGGTGGCGTTGCGCCCGGCGGGCGTTACCGGCGCTTGCCGTGATCCGACATCATGCAGATGCCGGCCAGCACGCCCAGCAGCACCGCGCCTGCGATGCTCTTCCAGGCGTTTTCATGCACGTAGTCGTCCGTCGCGTGCGATACCTCGCGTGCCCGCGACCACGCAGCGCGTTCCCAGCCTCGTGCCTGATCGCGCGCGGCGTCCAGCCGCTGCTTGAGCTTGTCGCGCGCGGATTCGATTTCGGATCCGCTGTAGCTGGCAGTGCTGCGCAGCAGATCCTCGGTGCCCGAAATCAGGTCACGCATCGTTTGCGAAGACGTGTCCGACGAGTGAAACATATCGCGCAGCCTATCTCGCTTGTTCATGAGTTCTCCTTGAAAAACTGCGGGTCGCTCCCCCCGCGGCACGGCGCACGCGGAGCGCGGCCCGCAGGCCGCATGCCTTGCAGGACCGTCACAGATGGTCGATGCCCGGCGTCTGCTGCGGGTCCAGACCCGGCATGGGATTCGGAATGCTGTCGGGAGGCCAGTTGCCTTTCTCGTCCTTGCCCGTTTCCGGGACATCCGGCTTGGGTTGTTCGGCGGGCGAATGGTCGGGCGTTTGCTGACCGCCCTGCCCGGGCTGTTGGGAACTCGTCCCTCCGGTATTTGCCATGATGTGCCTCCTGAAATGAAAAGATCGTCGGGCCGGCGTGTCAGCCCGCCCACCATTGCTTGATCGTGGCGCGAAGCGCGGCGCCGCCCGAGGCGGCATCTTCCTTGCGCAATGCCTTGAAGTACGCGCCGATCTGTTTGGCCGGAATGTGCGGGGGCAACGGCGGCATCTCGGGATCGGTCACCATCTCCAGCACCACCGGACGTCCTGCTGTCAGGGCGCGGTCCCACGCGGGGCCCACGTCGTCGGGGCTGTCGACCCGGATGCCTTCAAGGCCCAGCATCCGGCCATACTCCGCATACGAAAACTTGGGCAGCCACTGCGAATCCGGAAAACGCGGATCACCGCCCATCACCCGCTGCTCCCACGTCACCAGGTTCAGGTCACCGTTGTTCAGCACCATGACGACCAGCGTGGGGTTGCTCCAGTCCTTCCAGCGATGGGCGATAGTGATCAGTTCGTTGATGCCCAGCATCTGCATGGCGCCGTCGCCCACCAGCGCGATGACCGGCCTGTCGGGATAGGCCTCCTTCGCCGCGATGGCGTACGGCACGCCGCAACCCATCGTGGCCAGCCCGCCCGACACCGATCCCATCATGCCCGCCTGAATGTCGACGTTGCGCGCGTACCAGTTTGCGGCCGAGCCCGAATCGCACGTCAGGATGGTCTGCGGCGGCAGCCGCTTGGACAGCTCCAGGAACGGCCGCTGGGGATTGATCGGCTTGGCGTCGACCATGGCGCGGGCATGCACCGTCTCGCGCCAGGCGGACACCTGCTTTTCTATCCGGTCACGCCAGCGGCGCGCTTTCTTGGGTTCCAGCAGCGGAATCAACGCCTCCAGCGTCAGCCGGCTATCACCCACCAGGCCGATTTCGACGGGATAGCGCAGACTGAGCTTGCGCCCGTCGAGGTCGATCTGCACCGCGCGCGCCTGGCCTTCCTGGGGCAGGAATTCCGCGTACGGAAACGACGTTCCCACCATCAGTAGCGTGTCGCACTCGTTCATCATGTCCCAGCTGGGCTGCGTGCCCAGCAGGCCGATGGCGCCCGTCACATAAGGCAGGCTGTCCGGCAGCACGGCCTTGCCCAGCAGCGCCTTGGCCACGCCCGCGCCCAGCAGCTCGGCGACCTGGCTGACCTGTTCGCCCGCCTGCAGCGCGCCGGCCCCGACCAGGATCGCCACCTTTTCGCCGCGATTCAGGATGTCGGCCGCGTTGCGCAGCGCGTCCGGCCCCGGCACGGCGGCGTGGGATGTGATGCCAATGCCGGTGTGCACCGTGCCGTGCTCGCGCGGCGGCACCGGCACGGCCGGCAGATCCTGCACGTCGTTCGGAAAGATGACGCAGGTGACGCTGCGGCGCTCCAGGGCGATGCGCATGGCGCGATCCACGATGTGACGCGCCTGCTCGGCGGTCGTCGCCATCTGCACATAGTCGTGCGCCACATCCTTGAACAGGCTGATCAGGTCGACCTCCTGCTGGTAGTCGCCGCCCAGTGCGCTGCGCGCCTGCTGCCCGACCAGCGCGACTACCGGCTGGTGATCCAGCTTGGCGTCATACAGACCATTGAGCAGGTGGATGGCGCCCGGCCCTGACGTCGCCAGGCACACCCCCACCTGACCGGTGAACTTTGCGTGCGCGCAGGCCATGAATGCCGCGCTTTCCTCGTGACGGGCCTGGATGAATTCCAGCGGCTCCTCGGTGCGGCCGAAGGCGCCGATGAGCCCGTTGATGCCATCGCCGGGGTAACCGTACACCTTGCGCACACCCCACTGCGACAGCCGCTTCAACACGAAGTCCGACACTGTTTCCATACATTTCTCCCGGCGGTCGTCGTTGAAAGCGACTGCATTCAGCAACCGCCGTTCCTGGCCCCGATGGGAATTTGGGAGGTCGTGCGCAGATAAAAATTACAAAGCGCTCGGGCGATAAGCGTTGCGCGCGCCGCCTGTCCATCATTTGGATGACAGGTATTTCTGCTGCATTGCGCAATTTTTAGTGCGGGCCATGGTTTGGGCACAGCGCTTGCGTAAGGAGAGGCCTCGGCGTAATCGCGATCGAGTCGCAACTGTCTCGACCGGCCTATCAACTGGAGCAAGCATGGCAAAGACGAGAATCCTGATCGTGGCGGGAGAAGCTTTCCCTCTGGCCAAAACAGGCGGCCTGGGGGATGCGATAACGGGGATGGCGCGCGCGCTGATCGAGGCGCGAATGCCCCTGAGCGTGATGTTGCCCGGGTATCGGGGCGTAAAAGCCAAGCTGAACCGCGTCCGCCAGGTTGCCACGCTGCAGGACCTGCCGGGCGGCCCGGCCGCGCTGCTGGAAGGCAAGTGCCCGCAGTCCGGCATCGACTACCTGATTCTGGAAAACGATGCCCTGTATGACCGCGGCGGCCTGTATGTCGACGAGCACGGCAAGGAACATCCGGACAATGGACTGCGCTATGCGGCGCTGGCGCACGCTGCCGTGCGCGTGGCGGCTGGCCTGCCGGGCGTCATGCGCCCCACACTGGTGCACGCGCACGATTGGCACGCCGGTCTGGTGCCGCTGCTGCTCCGCGCCGCAGACCTGCCGGACGTCAAAAGCGTGATGACCATTCACAACCTCGCGTTCCAGGGCCTGTTCCCGATGGCCCACGCGGACGAATTCGGGGTGCCGGAATGGGCCCGCAACGATGACGGGGCGCAGGCCTGGGGCCAGCTCAATTTCCTGAAGGCTGGCATCCGCTACGCCGACCGCGTGACGACGGTCAGCCACACGTACGCCCGCGAGATCATGACCCCCGCATTCGGGTGCGGCCTGGACGAGCTGTTGCGCAGCCGTGCGGACGACCTGTTGCCGATTCCGAACGGCATCGACGACGTGCTGTGGAATCCTGCGCGTGATCCGTACCTGCGCAGCCATCGCTATTCCGTCCGCGACCTGACCAACAAGATCCACTGCAAGGCCGCGCTGCAGCGCGAGTTCGGCCTGCGCCCGGATCCGGGCGCGACGCTGATGGGCATGGGCAACCGCCTGACTGAACAGAAAATGGCGGACGTCGCCGTGCACGCGCTACCGGAAGCGCTGGACCGCCACCCCAACCTGCAGATCGCAATCCTGGGCCAGGGTGACCACCGGCTTGAAGAAGCGTTGCAGGACATCGCCCGGCGCTACCCGGGGCGCTGCAGCACCCACATCGGCTACGACGAGGGCATCGCCCATCGCCTGCACGCGGGGTCCGACATCTTGCTGCACGCCAGCCGCTTCGAGCCTTTCGGCCTGACGCCGCTCTACGCCATGCGCTATGGCACGCTGCCCATCGGGTCGCGCGTTGGCGGCATGGCCGACACCATCCAGGACCCGGGCCCGCGCGCGCCGCTCTCGGCCATGTCATCGGCCACCGGCCTGCTCTTCGAAGGCGACACGCCGCAGGCGATGAGCGCCGCCATCGAGCGCGCAATCGATCTGCGCGCCCACGGCATTCTGTGGCGGCTGATGCAGCGCAACGCGATGAACACCGACTTCGGCTGGCGCGCCGCCGTCAGCCTGTACGCCAGCCTGTACCGGTCGCTGGTCGAGCCGAACTACCGCGATGCAGCGCCCGCCCCTGCCTTGCAGCCGGCCAGCGTTTCCGCCGTCAACCGCCGCCAGCCGCGCACAGGTGGCGCCATGCCAGCCGCCATCTAAGGAGCGACACCGGTGTCCCATCCCGCCGTCCCCGCGCCGTCCCGCGCCCCGATACGTCTTTATCACGCCCGCAACGGCCTGCCGGACGGCGAAGCCGCCGTCCAGGCGCTGAGCAAACGGCTTGCCCAACGCGGCTTCAACGCCGTGCTGGTGCCGGCCCCCTGGCTGACTGGGCCGCAGCCGGGTTCGCTGGCCGCGCAGGACGCCGACACGGCGATGCGGGATGGGCAGGCAACGCCGATCATCGAGTGGTACACGCAGGCCTCGGCGCAATTGTCGGCGCATGGATTGGCGCTGTTCGTGGATGTGATTCTGGACCGCAGCGCGCGCAATGCCGTGGCGGCAACCGCCGCGCCGGGCTGGTACCGCTCGCTGCACGAAGAACCCGCGCGCGATCCGCGGCTGACGCAGGAAGAGCGGGGGGTGCTGCATTTGCCCGAAGGCGCCCTGCCCCCCGGATTTCTGACCGCGTGGACGGAACGTCTGCTGGGCTGGGCCCGTAGCGGCGTGAAAGGGCTGGTTTTCCAGGCGCCCCACCGCTTGCCGGCAGAGGCTTGGCGTGAGTTGGGCGGCGCGCTGCGTGCACAGAATCCCGACGTGCGGCTGCTGGCGTGGACACCCGGTCTGTCGCCCGCGGATCTGGCGGCCTTGCGCGACGCGTCGTTCGACGCGGCGTTCTCGTCGCTGCCGTGGTGGGACTTCAAGTCTTCATGGCTGGCCGAAGAAGACGCGCGGCTGCGCGCCATCGGCGAGGTCATCGCGGCGCCGCCGCAGTCCGGTGCGCTGCGCCCAACGGAGGACGGCAGACGCGCCATCTGGAGCGCGGCCGTCACCGGCGATGGCTTGATGCTGACGGACGAGGACGAACGGCGGCTGCCGGATGTGGAAACGGTGAACGCCTGGTTTGCCGGACCGCGGCTGAAGGGGCCACTGTGCATGCTGGGCGGCCGCGATGGCAGTTGCACGGCGCTGTTGCGCGACGCGGGCGACGGCGCCACGCTGGCGCTGGCGATCAACCCCTCGGCCACCCAGGATGCGGCGATGGACTGGGACGCGCTGGCGCCTATGCTGCCGCCGGCAGATCTCGTGCCGTTCACCCCGCCCACCGGTCTGCAGAATCAGGCCAACGATCTGGCGGGCGGCGAGTGCGCGATGCTGATGTTCCAGCCGACGCAGCCGGTGCGCGACGCCGTGCGCCATCACCGCACCCGGGCCGATGATCTGGCCAACCAGCGCGTTGCGCTGGAGAACATCAGTCCGGCCGTCGATGGCGGGGCCTATCCCGTCAAGACCATTCCGCACGCGCGCATCGCCGTGCAGGCCGACATCTTCATGGACGGCCACGATCAGCTGGCCGCTGAAGTGCGCTGGCGCGCCAAGGACGAGGCCCGTTGGCACACCGTGCCCATGACGCGCGGCCTGAACGACCGCTGGGAGGCCCCCTTCCGGCCGCGCCGCATCGGCGCGCATGAATTCGTCGTCGCCGCCTGGTTTGACGCGTGGCACACATTTACGCATGACATCGAGGTCAAGCACCAGGCCGGCCGCGACCTGAGCCTGGAAGTGCACGAGGGCCTGGCGCTGCTGCGGGATGCCCTGGCGCGGGCGCAGGCGGGCTCACCCGCCGGCGCTGACGCGGAGCCGGTGCGTAAGGCGCTGGCCGCCTTTGCGGACGCCGACTTGGCCAACCCCGTTCCGCCGACGGCCGAGCAAGTCGCCGTGCTGCTCGATCCCGCGCTGGCGCGGGCCATGCACGAACTGGACGACCATCCGTTTGAAGCCGTCACCGTCATTGCCTACCCGGTCTGGGTGGACCGCGTCCAGGCTTGCCATTCAAGCTGGTACGAGCTTTTTCCACGATCGCAAGCCGCCGAACCCGGGCGCCACGGCACCTTCGACGACGTGATCGCGCGGCTGCCCGACGTGCGCGAGATGGGCTTCGATGTGCTGTACATGCCGCCCATCCATCCGATCGGCCAGCGCAACCGCAAGGGGCGCAACAACAGCCTGCGCGCCGAGCCCGGCGACGTGGGCAGTCCTTACGCCATCGGCGCGCAAAGTGGCGGGCACGACGCGATCGAGCCCGCGCTGGGTACGCTCACGGAGTTCCTGAACCTGGTGGATGCCGCCGCGCAGCACGGCATGGAGATCGCGCTGGACTTTGCCATCCAATGCTCGCCGGACCACCCGTGGCTGGCCCAGCATCCGGACTGGTTCTCGTGGCGGCCCGACGGATCGCTGCGCTACGCCGAGAATCCGCCCAAAAAGTACGAGGACATTGTCAACGTGTCCTTCTATGGCGGGCAGAATCGCCGCGGACGCAAGCTGGGCCTGTGGCGCGCGCTGCGCGACGTGGTGCTGTTCTGGGTGAACCATGGCGTTCGCATCTTCCGCGTCGACAATCCCCACACCAAGCCGCTGCCGTTCTGGCAGTGGCTGATCTGCGAGGTCCAGGCCAAGCACCCGGACGTCATCTTTCTGTCCGAGGCCTTCACGCGCCCGAAGATGATGTACCGCCTGGCGAAGATCGGCTTCACGCAGTCGTACACCTACTTCACGTGGCGCAACGAGCGGGCCGAACTGGAAGCCTATCTGCAGGAGATCTCGTCGCCGCCCGCGGCCGACTTCTTCCGGCCGCATTTCTTTGTGAACACGCCGGACATCAACCCGTTCTTCCTGCAGACCTCGGGACGCCCGGGCTTTCTGATCCGCTCGGCGCTGGCCGCGCTGGGGTCGGGCCTGTGGGGCGTCTACAGCGGCTTCGAGCTTTGCGAAGGCGCGGCGCTGCCGGGCAAGGAAGAGTATCTGGACTCCGAAAAATACGAACTGCGCCAGCGCGACTGGCACGCGCCGGGCAACATCCGCGCCGAAATCACACGCCTGAACCAGATCCGACGCGCCAATCCGGCGTTGCAGACGCATCGCGGCCTGACGCTGACCACCAGCACCAACAACCGTGTGCTCGCGTTCTACAAGTCCACGCCGGGCCACGGCAACGTAGTGCTGGCCGTCATCAGCCTGGATCCGTTCCAGGCGCAGCAGACGCGGGTCGAGGCGCCGTTCTGGCTGTTCGGCGAGGCCGATGCCGGCCAGCTGTCGGCCGAAGACCTGCTGACGGAAACCCGCGAGACCTGGCACGAGAAGCACCGCACGCTGACGCTGACCCCCGACCAACCTTATCGCGTGTGGCGGCTTTCGCTGCACGGATGAAGCCCGCGCCCAACGCCATGATGAGTAAATCCCAACCCATTCAGGACGATCCCCTCTGGTACAAGGACGCCGTCATCTACCAGTTGCACGTCAAATCCTTTTTTGACTCGAACGGCGACGGCGTCGGCGACCTGCCAGGCCTGATCTCCAAGCTGGACTACATCGCCAGCCTGGGGGTCAACACCATCTGGCTGTTGCCCTTCTACCCCTCGCCGCGCCGCGACGACGGCTACGACATCGCCGACTACCGCGGCGTGCATCCGGACTACGGCACCATTGCCGACGTGCGCAAGCTGATCCGGGCCGCGCACGCGCGCGGCCTGCGCATCATCACCGAGCTCGTGGTCAACCATACGTCGGACCAGCACCCGTGGTTTCAACGGGCGCGCGCGGCCAAGCCCGGTTCGGCGGCGCGCAATTTCTATGTGTGGTCCGACAACGACAAGGCTTATGCCGGCACGCGCATCATCTTCTGCGACACCGAAAAGTCGAACTGGACCTGGGACCCGGTGGCCAACGCCTATTTCTGGCACCGCTTCTATTCGCATCAGCCTGACCTGAACTACGACAACCCGCAGGTGCTCAAGGAAGTGCTGTCCGTCATGCGCTATTGGCTGGACATGGGCGTGGATGGTTTGCGCCTGGACGCGGTGCCCTACCTGGTCGAGCGCGAAGGCACCAACAACGAGAACCTGCCCGAGACGCATGACGTGCTCAAGCAGATCCGCGCGGTGATCGAAGCCGAGTATCCGGGCCGCCTGCTGCTGGCCGAAGCCAACCAGTGGCCCGAAGACGCGCAAGAGTATTTCGGCGCGGGCGACGAATGCCACATGTCCTTCCACTTTCCGCTGATGCCGCGGATGTACATGGCGATCGCACAGGAAGACCGCTTTCCGATCACCGACATCATCCGCCAGACGCCCGACATTCCGCCCACCTGCCAATGGGCCATCTTCCTGCGCAACCACGACGAATTGACGCTGGAAATGGTGACCAGCCGCGAACGCGATTACCTGTGGAATGTCTATGCCGCCGAGCCGCGCGCCCGGATCAACCTGGGCATCCGCCGCCGCCTCGCGCCGCTGCTCGAGCGTGACCGCCGCCGCGTCGAGCTGATGAACAGCCTGCTGCTGTCGATGCCCGGCACGCCGGTGCTGTACTACGGCGACGAACTGGGCATGGGCGACAACGTGCATCTGGGCGACCGCGATGGTGTACGCACGCCGATGCAATGGTCGCCGGACCGCAATGGCGGTTTCTCTCGCGCCGATCCGGAGCGCCTGCCGCTGCCGGTGTTGATGGGCCCCTTGTACGGTTACGAGGCCGTCAACGTCGAGGCGCAGCAGCGCGACCCGCATTCACTGCTGAACTGGACGCGCCGCCTGCTGGCGCAACGCGGCCAAAGCCATGCCTTCGGGCGCGGCACGCTGCGTTTCATCTTTGCCGGCAACCGCAAGATCCTGGCCTACCTGCGGCAATGGGAAGACACCACGATCCTGTGCGTCGCCAACCTGTCGAACGCGGCGCAGCCGGTCGAGCTTCACATGCAGGAGTTCAATGGCCGGGTGCCGGTGGAGATGCTGGGCGGCACGCCCTTCCCCGCCATCGGTGAACTGCCTTACCTGCTGACGTTGCCGCCCTACGGCTTTTACTGGATGGACCTCAGCCAGGACGCCGCGCCGCCCGGATGGCATGCGACGGCGCCCGAACAGATGCCCGAACTGATCACGCTGGTGCTCAAGACGCGCGGTGGCGCGGCGCTGACCGATGCGTCGCGCGCCACGCTGGAACGTGAAATCCTGCCGCAGTATCTGGCGCGCCAGCGCTGGTTTCCCGGCTCCGAACCACCCTCTCGTGCGCGCCTGGCCTACGCCACCCCGTTCGAATCGGCGGACGGCGAATACTACTGGGCCGAGATCGAGCCCGAGGACGGCGCCAAGGGTATCCGTGCGCAGGCGCCCTTCGTGCTGGTCTGGGACGAAACCGCCGTCATCCAGTACGCGATTGCCCGCGTGCGCCGCGGCGCCGAGGTCGGTGTGCTGGCCGACGCCTTCCTGCAGCCGGGGTTCGTGCGCAGCACGCTCAAGGCCATGCAGGCCGGTGCGGAGCTGGACGGACGCAGCGGCGGCAAGCCGGGCGACAAGCCGGGCGTGATCCGCTTCCTGCCCGAGGCCGGCCTGAAAGACATGGACTTCGATGGCGACGTGGACATGCATTGGTTGTCGGGCGAACAGTCCAACAGCTCGGTCATCGTCGGCAACCAAGTCATCCTGAAGATCATCCGCAGCGTGCAGCCGGGCCTGTCTCCGGAATCGGAAATGACGCGCTACCTGACCCGCGCGGGCTACGGCAACATTCCGCCGCTGCTGGGCGAAGTGCAGCGCATGGACGCCGACGGGATCGTGCATACCTTGGCGGTGGCGCACGGCTACGTGCCCAACGAGGGCGATGCCTGGAGCTGGACGCTGGACTTCCTGAAGCGCACGCTGGCCAACGCGCTGCTGGTGGGGACGTCGCCCGAGGAGTACGAGGAAACGCTGCAGGGCTACGCGGTGATGGCCGCAACCATCGGCGAGCGCCTGGGCCAGATGCACACGGTGCTGGCGGCGCCCACCGATGACGCCGGCTTCCAGTCGCGCCCGGCCAGCGAGGCCGACGCCGAGGCCCGGGCCGAACAGGTGCGCGCGCTGCTGGACCGCGCCGAAAAGAACCTGCGGACCGCGCTGGACAAGCTAGAAGAGCCGTCGCGCGCCTGCGCCGAATGGTTCTTCGAGCATCACGCGCGCCTGGCCGAGCGGGTGTCCGCCATGGCGCAGGCCGAAGCCGGGTCGCCCTGGCTGCGCATCCATGGCGACTTCCACCTGGGCCAGGTGCTGGTCGCGCAGACGGACGCGTACCTCATCGACTTCGAGGGCGAACCGATCAGCAGCCTGGAGGCGCGGCGCGCGCTGGCCTCGCCGTACAAGGACGTGGCCGGCATGCTGCGCTCGTTCGACTACGCGGCGGCATCCATTGCGCGCACCGACCTCATCGGCGGCGCGCATCTGGACGCCAACGCGGGCGCGGACGAGGTGCCGGCGCCGACCGTTGCGCCGGCCGAACAACGCGACGCACTTTTGTCGCGGTTCCGGCAGCAGGCGTGCGCCGCCTTCCTGCAGGGTTACCGCGGCGCGCGCGGTGGAGACCTGGCCGACGGCGCGGACCGCGAGAACACGCTGCTGACGCTGGCGCAGCTTGAAAAGGCCGCCTACGAAGTCAGCTACGAAGCCGCCCACCGTCCGGACTGGATCTCGATTCCGCTGTGCGCCCTGACCGAACTGGCGCGCAGCGTCCTGCTTTCCGCCGCCATCGACGCTGAAGGAAAAACGCCATGAGCGGAGCTCAAACCTCTTCGCCCTCCGCCGATGTGGCGGAGGGTCATATCAACCCGCAGGAACTCACCGCGCTGGCCCACGGGCTGCATGACAATCCGTTCGGCGTGCTGGGCCCGCAGAACCGCTGGCTGCGCGTCTTCGTGCCCGGCGCCTCAAAGGTGGCGGTCCTGGATCCGGACGGCGAACGCACGGCATTGACGGAGCAGGCGCAAGGTCTGTTCATCGGCCGCGTGCCCTACGCGCAGGCGGGTGACGGGTCGTCGTACCGCCTGGCGATCCAATGGCCGGCGGCCGAGCAGATCACCGCGGACCCGTACGCCTTCGGCGCGCTGCTCGACGACACCACGCTGCAACGGCTGGCGCAAGGCGCCTGGCGCGAGGCCGGCGAGGCGCTGGGCGCGCATCTGGTCGAAGTCGACGGCGTCAGCGGCCTGCGCTGCGCGGTCTGGGCGCCCAACGCCCGACGCGTCGCCGTGGCGGGCGACTTCAACGGCTGGGACGCCCGCCGCCATGGCATGCGGCTGCGCCATGCGGCAGGCGTCTGGGAGATCTTCATTCCGGGCGTGCGGCCTGGCGAACGCTACAAGTTCGCGATCACCGACCGCAACGGCAACCAGTTCATGAAGGCCGATCCGATGGCGCGGCGCAGCGAGATGGCGCCGGCCACGGCTTCGATCGTGGACGACCCCGCGCCCTACACTTGGTCCGATGAAGACTGGATGCACGGACGCGGCGCGCGTCAGTCGCCCGATGCCCCCATCTCCATTTACGAAGTCCACGCCGGGTCCTGGGCAGACTGCGAGTCTGGCGTCTGCGGCTGGGACCAGATGGCCGACAAGCTGCCCGGCTACGCCCGCGCCATGGGGTTCACGCATCTTGAGCTGATGCCGATCATGGAGCATCCGTTCGGCGGCTCGTGGGGCTATCAGCCCCTGGGCATGTTTGCGCCGACCGCGCGCTACGGCCCGCCCGAGGCCTTCGCGCGTTTCATCGACCGCTGCCACGCGGCAGGCATCGGCGTGATTCTGGATTGGGTGCCCGCCCACTTCCCGGACGATGCGCACGGGCTGGCCGCCTTCGACGGCACCTCGCTCTATGAATACGAGGACCCGCGCGAAGGCTATCACCCCGACTGGCACACCATGGTCTACAACCTGGGCCGCAACGAGGTGAAGGCCTTCATGATCGCCAGCGCGATGCATTGGCTGCGGCGTTTTCATATCGACGGGCTGCGGGTGGACGCCGTGGCGTCGATGCTCTACCGCGACTACAGCCGTCAGCCTGGTGAATGGATCCCCAACCGCTATGGCGGCCGCGAAAACCTGGAAGCCGTCCAATTCCTGCAGGAGTTGAACGACACCGTGCGCGCCGAGGTGCCCGACGCGATCATGGTGGCCGAGGAATCGACCGCGTGGCCGGGCGTGACCGCGCCCGTGTCGGAAGGCGGCCTCGGGTTTCACTACAAATGGAACATGGGCTGGATGCACGACACGCTGCGCTATCTGTCGCAGGATCCCATCCATCGCCGCTACCACCACCACGACATCACGTTCGGCATGGTGTATGCCTTCAGTGAGCGCTTCATCCTGCCGCTGTCGCATGACGAAGTGGTGCACGGCAAGGGTTCGCTGCTGGGCAAGATGCCCGGCGACACGCAGACCCGGCTGGCCAATCTGCGCGCGTACTACGGCTTCATGTGGGCGCACCCCGGCAAGAAGCTGCTGTTCATGGGCGGCGAACTGGCCCAGCCCACCGAATGGAACCACGACGCCACGCTGAACTGGAACCTGCTGGACCACGCCGGCCACCTGGGCATCCAGCGCCTGGTGGCCGACCTGAACCGGCTGTATCGCGACGTGCCGGCGCTGCACGCGCGGGATGCGGACCCGTCGGGTTTCGCGTGGACGATCCTGGACGATCAGGACAACAGCGTCCTCGCCTTCCTGCGCACCGACGGCCAGCAGCAGATGCTGGTGGTGTCGAACTTCACGCCGGTCACCCGGCACGATTACCGCATTGGCGTTCCGCGCGCCGGCCGCTGGGCCGAACGGCTGAACACCGATGCGTCCCACTACGGCGGGTCCGGCCAGGGCAACCAGGGCGGGGCTCACACCGGCGACATGGCTGCCCATGGGCAGCCGCAGGCCCTGTCGCTCACCCTGCCGCCTCTCTCGACCCTCTTCCTGATGCACGAAGGCTGAATCCATGGATCCGTCCCAACTGACCCGTATCACCGGCGGCCAGCCGACACCGCTGGGCGCCACCAGCGACGGCCTCGGCGTGAACTTCGCCGTGTTCTCCGCGCACGCCACCCGCATCGAGCTGTGCATCTTCGACCCCAAGGGCCGCAAGGAATTGCGGCGCTTCGACCTGCCCGAATGCACGGACGAAATCTGGCATGGCTACCTGCCGGATGCGCAGCCCGGCCTGCTGTATGGCTACCGGGCCCACGGCCCGTACGATCCGCAGAACGGGCACCGCTTCAATCCCCACAAGCTGCTGCTGGATCCGTACGCGCGCCAGTTGAGCGGGCCGCTGCACTGGAGCCCCGCCCTGTTTGGCTACCGCATGAATCACTCGCGGGCGGACATGAGCTTTGACCGCCGCGACAGTGCGCCCGCCATGCCCAAGGCCATCGTGGCCGATGAAGTCCCGTTCAACTGGGGCAACAGCAAGGCGCCGTGCACCTCGTGGAACGACACCACCATCTACGAGGTCCACGTGCGCGGCGCCTCGATGCAGCGCGAAGACCTGCGCCAGCCGCTGCGCGGCACCTGCGCCGCCCTGGCCGATCCGCATTTCATCGAACATCTGCAACGGCTCGGCGTGACGGCGGTGGAGCTGCTGCCTGTCTACGCCTTCCTGCAGGACCACTTCCTGACCGAGCGTGGCCTGCGCAATTACTGGGGCTACAGCACCCTGTCGTACTTTGCGCCCGAGCCCGGCTACCTGATGCAGCACCCCAACGAGCTGCGGCTCGCCATCCGCCGCCTGCACGCGGCGGGCATCGAGGTCATCCTGGACGTGGTCTACAACCACACCTGCGAAGGCAACGAGATGGGGCCGACCTTGTCCTGGCGCGGCCTGGACAACGCCAGTTATTACCGCCTGATGCCGGGCGAAGAGCGCTACTACATCAACGACACCGGCTGCGGCAACACGGTCAACATGTCGCACCCTCGCGTGCTGCAGATGGTGACCGACTCGCTGCGCTATTGGGCCACGTCCTACGGCGTGGACGGCTTCCGCTTCGACCTGGGCGTGACGCTGGGTCGCGAGGGCAACGGCTACGACCCCGGCTCTGGGTTCTTTGATGTCATCCTGCAGGACCCGGTCCTGTCCAAGCTCAAGCTCATTTCCGAGCCGTGGGACATCGGCCCGGATGGCTACCAGCTGGGCAACCATCCGCCTGGGTTCGCGGAGTGGAACGACAAGTTCCGCGACACCACCCGCCGCTTCTGGCGCGGTGACGAGGGCATGCGCGGCGATATGGCGGCCCGGCTGTGCGGGTCGCGCGACATCTTCGATCGCCGCCATCGCCGCCCCTGGTCGACCGTCAACTACGTGGCCTCGCACGACGGCTTCACGCTGGCAGACATCGTCAGCTACGACGGCCGCCATAACGAGGCCAACGGCGAGGACGGCAACGACGGCCATTCCGAGAACTTCAGCCACAACTGGGGCGCCGAAGGGCCCACCGACGATCCGCAGATCCTGGAGACGCGCGGCCGCGTGCAGCGCGCGCTGCTGGGATCGGCCATGCTGTCCGACGGCACGCCGATGCTGCTGGCCGGCGACGAATTCGGCAACAGCCAGGAAGGCAACAACAACGCCTACTGCCAGGACAACCCGATTTCGTGGCTGGACTGGACGCAGGCGCAGAGCGACGCCGGCCGCGCGCTCAGCCGCTATGTCGGCCGCCTGACCGCGTTGCGCCGCGCGCATCCTAGCGTGCGCAGCGCCCGCTACGGCGATGCCGGCCAGGAGATCCTGCCGGGCATCCCCGCGATTTCCTGGTTCGACGCTTCCGGCGCGCAGCTGGACGGTCCGGCCTGGGAAGCGGAGCAGGAACGCGTGATGGGCTTGCGGCGTGCCGCGCAGCGCCCCGAAGGCGGCGCCGACGTGACGCTGTTGCTGATGAACCCTACCCACGAAGCGGTCACCTTCACGCTGCCGGAGCCCGCGATCGCCTGGTCGCTGGAGCTGGATTCGGACAAGCCCGCCGGGCCCGCGCCGTGGGACGAGCCGACCGTGACGGTGGCCCCGCATAGCCTGGTCCTGCTGGCCCAGCGTGCGGAACCCGGAGAAGCGCCATGACGCATTCGTATTCCTATGGCGCGATTCCGCTGGAAAGCGGCGTCACGCGCTTCCGGCTGTGGGCGCCCAGCGCCCCGCCCGGTCTCGCGTTGGAGGTCGAGGGCCATCCGCCCATTCCGATGCGCCCCGGCCCGGACGGCTACGCGCAGGCCGACGTGGACTGCGCGCCGGGCACGCGCTACCACTATCGGCTGGACGAGAACACCGTCATGCCCGATCCCGCCTCCCGCCTTCAGGACGGCGACGTGCATGGCGACAGCATCGTCGTGGAGCCTGGCGCCTACCGCTGGCGCCATCCGGAGTGGACCGGCAGGCCGTGGGAAGAAACGGTCATCTACGAGGTCCACGCGGGTCTGGCCGGCGGCTACGCAGGCCTGATCGCGAGGTTGCCGGAACTGGCGGCCATGGGCATCACCATGCTGGAACTCATGCCCATCGCCGATTTTCCCGGCGAACGGAACTGGGGCTACGACGGCGTGCTGCCGTATGCGCCCGACACCGCATACGGCTCGCCGGACGACCTGAAACAGCTCATCGACGCAGCGCATGGCCACGGCATGGGCGTGATGCTGGACGTGGTCTACAACCACTTCGGGCCGGACGGCAATTATCTGTCCGGCTACGCCGCGCCCTTCTTCCGCACCGACATCGACACGCCGTGGGGCGCCGCCATCGACTTCCGCCAGGACGCCGTCAGCACGTACTTCAAGGAAAACGCGCTCTACTGGCTGACCGAATACCGCTTCGACGGCCTGCGTCTGGACGCCGTCCACGCCATCGCCGGACACGAGTGGCTGCACGAGCTGGCCCGCTTCGTGCGCGATGGCGTCTCGGCCGAGCGCAACGTGCATCTGGTCGTTGAAAACGACGACAACCGGGCCAGCCTGCTGCGCGGCGACTTCGAGGCGCAATGGAACGACGATGCGCACCATGTGCTGCACCATCTGCTGACCGGCGAATCGCGCGGCTATTACGCCGACTACGCCGAGGCGCCCGCGCAGGCGCTGGCCCGCTGCCTGGCCGAGGGCTGGGTGTACCAAGGCCAACCGTCGCCCTATCGCGGCGGCCAGCCACGGGGCGAGCGCAGCGCGGACCTGCCGCCCACCGCCTTCGTGCTGTTCCTGCAAAACCATGACCAGACCGGTAACCGCGCACGCGGCGAACGGCTGACCGCCCTGGTCGACAACACCCAGCGGCTGCGGGCGGCCGTGGCGCTGCAACTGCTGGCGCCGCAAATCCCCTTGATCTTCATGGGCGAGGAACGGGGATCGCGCGCGCCGTTCCTGTACTTCACGAGCCATACCGACCCGGAACTGGCGCAGGCCGTGCGAGACGGCCGGCAGCGCGAGTTCTCGGCCTTTCCGGAGTTTGCGGGCGACTCGCCCTCCGCGCAGCTGCCCGACCCGAACGACGAATCCACCTACCACGCCAGTTCGCCCTGGCAGGACGAGCCGGATGCGGCCGAGTGGATGCGCGACTATTCCGCGCTACTGCAACTGCGGGCGCGGTCGATTGCGCCGCGCCTGGCGGGTGCGGTCAGCCTGGGTGCCGCGGCGGTCGGCGATCGCAGCGTGTTCGCGCGTTGGGAACTGGCCGACGGCGCCCGCCTGACGGTCTACACCAACCTGGGTCCCATGCCTCAGACCGTCCCGGAATCGCTCATGCCCGGCCCGGATGTGTTCACGACGTTGCTCTTCGAATCACCCGCCGGCGGGCGCGACCGCCTCTCACAAGGCGAGCTGTGCCCGGACTGCACAGTGTGGCTGCTGGAGGAGCCAGCATGAAGCGCGCCAAGGCCGAGCCGGACGGCTTATCCGCATTGGCCCATGACGCCGGCATCGCGGAACACTGGTCGGATGCTCGGCAGCGGCCGCAACAGGTGTCGCCCGATACGTTGCGTGCGCTGCTGGCCGCCATGGACCTGCCAGCCGCCACGGCGCGCGACATCGAGGACAGCCGCCGCCGGCTGGCGGAGCAGGCCGCGGACGCCCTGCCGCCCATGGTGGTCACGCGCTGCAACGCCCGCACTGCATTGCCCAAGACGGCGCGCGGTCCGTATCGCATCCTGTGCGAGTCTGGCCGCATCCTGGACGGCCACCTACAGGCGGGCGCGGACGGCGTGCCCTGCCTGGTTGCGCCTGACGAGCCCGGCTACCACCGGCTGCTGCTGACATCCGCCGAGGCGACGCTGGCGGTTGCCCCGCAAAAGGCGCCCAGCCTGGCCGACCTGACCGGCGCGGCCAGCCCGCGCTGCTGGGGTCTGGCCGCGCAGGTCTACAGCCTGCGCCAGGATGCCCATGCCGCCGTGCCGCGCACGCACGGCTTCGGCGATTTCGGCGCGCTGCGCGAACTGGCGGTGGCCGCCGCGGAGCAAGGCGCCGACATGCTGGCCATCAGCCCCGTCCACGCGATGTACACGGCACAACCCGAGCGCTCCAGCCCGTATTCGCCGTCCAACCGCCTCTTCCTGAACGTGCTGTACGCGGCGCCCGCCTCGGTGCTCGGGCAGGACGCGATGATGCGCGCGCTGTCCGGTGTGGAACCGGCCGAACTCACCGCGTTGGATGGGCTGGATCTCATCGATTGGCCGGCAGCCGCAGCGATCCGGTTGCGGGTGCTGCGCGCGCTGCATGCGGAGTTTGGGCGCAGCGGCGCCGTCAGCCAGCGGGCGCGCTACGCGCAGTTCTGCGAAGACCGCGGCCAGGCGCTGCGCGATCACGCGACCTTCGAAGCACTGCATGCCGCGCAGCGCGCGCCGGACGGCACCATCCCGCCGTGGCAGAAATGGCCGGCCGCCTTGCGCGATCCGGCCTCTTCACAGGTCAGGCGTTTTGCGCAGGACCATCCGCTTGAAGTGGATTTTCATCAGTTCGCGCAGTGGCTCGCAGCAGAAAACCTGGCCGCGGCACACGCGGCCGGCCGCGAGGCCGGCATGCGTCTCGGCCTGCTCGCCGACCTGGCAGTGGGCGCCAGTCCGGACGGCAGCCACGCATGGAGCCGGCAGGCCGACCTGATGCGCGGGATGTCGGTCGGGGCGCCGCCTGACATCTACAACCCGCTTGGACAGGGTTGGGGCCTGACCGCGTTTTCACCGCGCGCGCTGCACGCGAACGGCTACGCCGCATTCATCGAGATGCTGCGCGCGGTGCTGGCCCACACGGGCGGCGTGCGCATCGATCACATCCTGGGCATGGCGCGGCTGTGGCTGGTGCCGGAAGGCGCGTCGCCCGCCGACGGCGCCTATCTGCGCTACCCGCTGGACGAGATACTGGCGCTGATTGCGCTGGAGGCGTGGCGCCACCGCGCCTGCGCCATCGGCGAGAACCTGGGCACGGTGCCAGAAGGGTTCGACGACCGGTTGAAGGACAACGGCGTGCTTGGCATGAACGTGCTCTGGTTCATGCGCCAGGCGCCGCAAGCGCAGCCGGAAGCGGGGGCCGAAGTTGCGAAGGCGCCGCGCTCCCATGCTGCGGGTGCAGAAGACGTAGGCCCAGACGAAGTGGACGCCGAATCGCCTGCCGGATTCACGCCGCCCGCCGAATGGCCCGAGAACGCCGCCGCCATGACCACCACCCACGACCTGCCGACTCTGCTCGGCTGGTGGGAAGCGCGCGACATCGACTGGCGCGTCAAACTCGATCTGCTGGGCGCCGACAACGACGAGGCCAGCCTGCGCGCCGCCCGCGCGCAGGACCGGGAGATGCTCTGCCGCGCCCTGGACCTCGATGTCGAAGCACCGCCCGACGAGGCGCCGGTCCCAGAACTGTTGCGCTTCGTGTCGTCCAGCCCCTGCCCGCTGCTGCTGGTGCCGATGGAAGACATCGCCGGCGTGCTGGATCAGCCGAACCTGCCCGGCACCATCGATACCCATCCCAACTGGCGCCAGCGTTTGCCCTTGAGCATCCGCGCGACCTTTGCAGACCCCGCCGCGCAAACCCGCCTGGATGCCGCGCGCGCCGGAAGGAGACAATCTTGAGCACACCGCTAGCCACCGCCCGCCTGCAACTGCATGCAGGATTCACGCTCGATGACGCGTGCGCGCAGGTGGACTATTACGCAGACCTGGGCGTCAGCCATCTGTATCTGTCGCCCATCACGCGCGCGCGCGAGGGCTCCACCCACGGCTACGACGTCATCGACCATGCCGTCGTCAGTCCGGAACTGGGCGGCGAGCCCGCCCTGCTCCGCCTGGCCAGCGCCGCCCGCGCACGCGGCCTGGGCCTGATCGCGGACATCGTGCCCAACCACATGGCGGCGAATCCCGCGAACGCGTGGTGGCGCGACGTGCTGGCCAATGGACCGGCAAGCGCGTTCTCGGGCTACTTCGATATCGAATGGAACCCGCCCGCGCCGGCACTGCGCAACAAGGTGCTGCTGCCGGTGCTGGGCGACCCGTACGGCGCGGCGCTGGAGCACGGCGCCATCACGCCGCAATGGGACACCGGCGCGTCCGCCCCCGAGCTGGACGTGCATGGACAGCGCTTCCCGCTGACGCCATCGTCGGTGCCGCGTGGCGCGGAGCGCCAGGCCTGGCTGCGCGAGCACGACCCGGCTCAGGCCGGCGGGCGTCAGCGCCTGCATGAACTGCTGGAACGCCAGCACTACCGTCTTGCGTGGTGGCGCACGGCGCCGGACCAGATCAACTGGCGGCGCTTCTTTGAGATCAGCGAACTGGTCGGCGTGCGCGTCGAGGACGAAGCCGTGTTCGACGCCGTGCACGCGCTGGTCCTGCGGCTATACGCGCAAGGTGTGCTCGACGGCCTGCGCATCGACCATATCGATGGACTGGCGTCGCCGGGCGGGTATCTGCGCCGGCTGTCGGCGCGGCTTGAACAGGCCAACGCCAACCGCCCCGCGGCGCTGCGCCAGGAGCAGCCCTACCTTGTGATCGAAAAGATCCTGGCGCATGACGAGGCGCTGGACCCGCGCTGGCTGACGGACGGCACCACCGGCTACGACTTCATGGATCAGGTGAGCGCGGTGCTGCACGACCCGCAGGCCGAAGCGCCGCTGCGGGAGTTCTGGCAAACGCTGACCGGCGATGAGCGCGACCCCGCTGAACAGTTGCGCGCAGCGCGGGTGCGCATGCTTGCCCGCCATTTCCCGGCGGAAAGGCAGGCGCTGGTGCGCTGCCTGGAACAGATCGCCGCCCGCGACCTGCGCACGCGCGACTGGACCGCCACGGCGATCGACCGCGCGCTGAGCGCCCTGCTGGCCGCCTTCCCCGTCTACCGCACCTATGCGGAGGACGAGGGCCGCAATCCGGCGGACGCGCAGCAGCGCGAGATCGCGGTCCAGGGCGCGGCGGCGGCGATGGCGGCCCGCGAAGGCTCCGCCGACACGACGCTGCTGGCGCAGCTTGCGCAGTGGTTGAACGGCGAAACGGATCACCCCACCGCCCTGCGCCGCTTCCAGCAATTGACGCCGCCGCTGGCCGCCAAGGCGCTGGAAGACACCCTCTTCTACCGATACGGCCCGCTGCTGTCGCGCAACGAGGTTGGCGCGTCGCCGGCCTGCTTCAGCCTGTCCGCCGAGAACTTCTTCACCGCCTGCGCCGCCCGCGCGCGGACGCATCCCCGCGCCATGCTGGCCACCGCCACGCACGACCACAAGCGCGGCGAAGACACGCGGATGCGGCTCGCCGTCCTGACCGAGATGCCCGACCGCTGGCAGGAAGCGGCGCGAGGCTGGATAGACGCATTGCCCAGCGGCATCAGCCGCGCAGACCGCTACATGCTCATCCAGACGCTGATCGGCGCCTGGCCCTGCGAATGGCGTGCGGACCCGGCCGACTGGGCGCCCGACGCCCTGCAGCAATGGCTGGACCGGATCGGCCAATGGCAGGAAAAGGCCCTGCGCGAGGCCAAGCTGCACACGAGCTGGACCGATCAGGATCCCACCTACGAAGCCGCCGCGAAAGAATGCCTCGCATGGCTGGGCGGTGATCCCGAAGGCCGCCGCGTGCTGGCCAGCATTGCCGCCTTTGCGCTCGACATTGCGCCAGCCGGGATGGTCAACAGTTTCACGCAGACGCTGCTGCGCAATACGTTGCCGGGCGTGCCGGATCTTTATCAGGGCACGGATCTGTGGGATTTCAGTCTGGTCGACCCCGACAATCGCCGACCGGTCGATTACGCCCTGCGCGCCAAGCTGCTCGCGGATGGTTCGCACGACGTAGCGATGGACCTGTCCGAATCGGCCTGGCGCACGGGTGCGGTCAAGCAGGCGCTGATCCACCGGCTGCTGATGGCCCGCCAGCGGGCGCCCGAGCCTTTTGCGGGCGGTGACTTCCTTGCCGTCGCTGCCGTGGGCGCCCGAGCCGATCATGTTCTGTCGTATGTGCGGCAACACGACGGCCAGATCGCCCTCATTGTCGGGGCGCGAACGTGCGCACTGCAATTGACCGGTTATGCGCGCGGCGATGCAGCTGCGGCGCGGGCGTTCTGGACCGATACGGCGCTGCGTCTGCCTGCGGGCATCCCTGGTCTCTCGCTGCATGACGCGTTGACGGGACGCCGCGTGCGCGCAGGCGCAGACGGCTTGCTGCCGATCACCGAGCTGCTGCGAGACGGCCCGGCAGTACTCTGCCTGTCGGCCTAGCAAGGCTTTCAGACACAATTCGGCCCCGGACACGTCACGGAGGGAGACGCGGCCGGGGCCGTCAGGCACTACGCATCGAACCGCGCGCTGGTCACGCGGCTAGCGCAGCCAACGCATTTAGCGCTGAGTCTTGTTTTGCTGATTGGAAGACTGACCCTGCTGATTGCGGTCTTTTTCCATCTGCTGACCCGATTGGCCGGGTTGCTGACCCGGTTGGTTGCGGTCCCGGGGATTCTCCTGGGATTGTTGCTTTTGCGGTTGCTTCTGCTGGTCGGGTTGGTTCTGGTTGGCCATTACACGTCTCCTGAATAGAAGCGGAGATATTCCGCACTTATCCTTGAGCAACCGCCGTGCCCAACCCGGTGCGCAGGGGGGAAGCGGGGATGGCTATTTTCGGGGACGGAGGCAGCGGGCGGAATTCCCGCGCCGATCGGTAAAAACTACCCTTGCACAGGCGCTACAGCAAGGTGGAGTGCACAACCGGGCGGCCCGGTTCCGCTTCCTGGCTGGGACCGTCGAACGCATCCAGCCAAGACGACGCATAGGCGGCGGGCGCCGCCAGCGGCTCGCCGCCGTCGCGCTGCGTCCGCAGGCGCATGATCAACTCGTCAAGCGGCATGGGACGGCCCAATGAAAAGCCCTGCCCATAGCGGCAGCCGGCCGCACGCAGAGCGGGTATGTCGGCCACGTTCTCCACGCCTTCCGCGACCACGCGCCAGCCCAGGCGGGTCGCCAGCTCCGCAGCCGTGCGCAGAACCTCGAAGGCAACGGCGCTGCGCCGCATGCGCGTGACGAAATACTGGTCGATCTTCACTTCGGACAGGGGAAGCGCGGACAGCAGCTTCAGGGACGCATGGCCGGTGCCGAAGTCGTCCAGACTGACCTCGCAGCCCGCCTCTTCCAGCCGCAGCAGCGACGCGCGCAGCACATCCAGGTCGTGGATGGGCTGGTCTTCGGTCAGTTCGACGCGCACCAGCGACGGGGGCAATTCCGCGGCGCGTACGCGGTCAAGCAGGAAATCCACGCAGCGCAGTTCGGACAGCGTCGTGGCGGGCGCATTGATCGCCAGCGGCACGGCCACGCCGACGCGGCGCAGCGTCTGCAGCGCGTCGATGACCCGCACGCATACGCGTTCAAACAACATGCCGTCCAGCCCCAGCCGGTTCACCGCGGGGATGAAGTCGGCAGGCATGACGATGCCCAGTTGCGGATGCTGCCAGCGCACCAGCGCTTCGGCAGAAACGATGCGACCTGTCAGCAGGTCGACCTGCGGCTGCAACAGCACGCGCAGCCCATCACGTCCGGTGACCATGGCGGTAATTTCCGCATCGCTGACCACGGGTTGTCGGCAAGACTCGGTATTGATCATCGGCTTGCTCCAGATGCGTCCCGACAGGTTGCCTGCGCTGTCCGGGCGCAGATCGGAACACGATATTGACGCATTCTGCGCTCTCCACGCCATAAAGTCACACACATGTAACCAACGGTGTTAAGGTGCGCAAATTCATGTTTGGCGCGGGTTTCCGGGCGGCTCGAGTGCCGCTTCGTCCGGCTTTTGTGCCGCGGGTTTCCGCCGCGGGGTGCAATCTCCCGCCCTTGTCTTGTCGACATGGTAGGGTTGCCATCTTTCCGGCCTGCCCAGCCAATTTTTCCGCTGCATTTCATCCGCGTGACTAGTCTGCTTACCCGTTGGCGCGCCTCCCTGCGCAATGTGCTGTGGCTCGATGCCCTGCAAGCCGCCGCCATCAGCGCGGCCCCCGTCATCCTTGCCGTGCTGGTGCACGAACCGCGCCTGGGCTGGACCGCCATCGCCGCGTTCTGGGCCTGCTTCGGCGACCCCGGCGGTCCGCTGCGCAAGCGCGCCGGGTCGATGCTGGCGCTGGGCCTGATCGGCGCCCTGTACTGCCTGCTGGCCAGCGCCAGCGCCTCACATGTCTGGTTGCTGTTGCCGCTGACCTTTGTGTGCTGCACCTTCGGCGGACTGCTGCGGGTGCTGGGCCCCGCCGCCGCCATCGTGGGCACGCTGCTGTCGGCCGGCTTCGTCGTGGCCGCCGAGCTGCCGGCCCCGACGCTTACCGAAAGCCTCTGGTACACGTTGTTCTTCCTGGCGGGCGCGGTGTGGGCAATTTTGATGACGGCGCTTGTCTGGCGCCGCCGGCCCTGGAAGGACGCCACCCATGCGGTCGCCCACTGCTACCGGGGTCTCGCGGACTTTTCCGATGCGCTGGCCCGCATGTATTCCGGCCTTGCGCCGGCCGCGGGGCCGCAGGCCTGGAGCGCCGTCGTCCGACCGCAGCGCAGCGCCCAACGCGCCGCGCTGGAAGCCGCCCGCGTCCGGATCCGCGAAGTGCTGGACGCCCGCCCGTCGCGCCGGGCCCGCGCGCATCAATTGCTTTACCTGCTGGACAGCGCCGAGGACAGCTTCATTGCGCTGGTCGCCGCCGCCGACCTGCTGGAGTCCAATGCGCCGCGCTGGCTGGGCCGCAGCGCCGGGGCGCACCTGTCGCACGCGCTGCATCGCTACGCCAGCGTCTGCAACGCGATCGCCAGCACGTCCGACGTCAGCGACGCCAAGCAGGCCGAGTGCCTGCGCGAGCGCCTGGCCCACTACAACGCCGGACTACGCGACCTGCGCGGCGGGGCCATGGCTTATGCGCCGGACCTGGCCTCCGTGGTGCCGGTGCTCGACCGCCTGCTGCACAACGCCCAGGCGGTCACGCAGTCGCTGTTCGATCTGGGCGCGACCCCCGCCGCGCCCGCGCACCGCGCCAGCGATGGCACCGGCGCCCGGCAGGCCTGGCGCACGCTGCGCCAGAACCTGCGTTTCGAATCCGATGCCTTCCGCCATGCGCTGCGGGTCGGCGTGGGCGCCACCATTGCCGTGGCCCTGTCCAAGACCTTTGCCGTCAATCACGGCTATTGGATGTCGCTGACGCTGATCTTCATCCTGCAGCCCTACTTTGCGACCACCTGGCAGCGCACCGTCGAGCGGGTGATAGGCAGCGTGGCCGGCGCCATCAGCGCCTCGTTGCTGGGCCTGTTGCTCACGACGCCGCTGTCCGTGGCGCTGGCGGTCCTGCCTATCGCGCTGGGCACGTTTGCCGCGCGCACCGTCCACTACGCGCTGTACACCTTCTTCCTGACGTCGCAGTTCGTGCTGGTCAGCCACATCCAGCAGCCCGAGATCTACGAACCGACGCTGGCCGCACTGCGCGCTTTCAATAGCGTGCTGGGCGGCATTCTGGCGCTCTTGGTCGGCTTTCTGGTCTGGCCCGAGAAAGAGCCGCGGCAGCTGGCCGGCGCCCTGGCGCGCGCGTTGCAGCGGCATGCCGATTACGCCCTGGCGCTGGCCCAGGAAAAAAGCGGCGACGCCGCTTCCCGCGACATCGTCGGCCTGCGTCGGCTCGCCTGCCTGTCGGCCGACAACGCCGAGGCGTCGCTCCAGCGGCTGCAGCAGAATCCGGTGCATCGCGACCGTAACGTGGACACCGCCGTGAACCTGCTCAACGCCATGCGCCGCATCACGGCGGCGGGCACCGTGCTGGAGATCCAGCCAGCGCTGCCGCCAGAATCCCCGGCGGCTTCCGCACTGCGGGATTACGGCGCGGTGCTGGCGCACGTGCTGCATCCGGAAGGCTCCGGCCCTGTCCCCGAGGCCCGCGGGATGGCGGTGCCCGCTGCCATTGCCGAAGCCGAACCGGCGCTGGCCGCGCCGCTCGACCGCATCGCACAGCAGGCGCGTCAGATCCGCCAACTACGCGACCGCGTGCAGCGTGATCCGGCGCCGCAATAGCCGCATGCAATAGCCGCATGCAATAGCCGCTTGCAATGGCGGCTTGCAATGGCGGCTTGCATTGAGCCGGCGGGGCGAAACTCCAACCGGCTTGATGCGCATCAATGGAGCGCCCTGGTTAAACGGCAACCATACGGACATGGCTTGTTCAACCAAGGAGGCCCACCATGTACCGCCGCATTTCCGTCCACCTGGACCACGGGTTTGACTGCAAGCGCCGCACCGCGCTGGCGCTGGAACTGGCCAAGCGCCACAAGGCCGAACTGGTGGGGGTCTACGCCAGCTCCGCGCCGCCGCAGTACTACTACGGCGAATCCGTCATGATGTCGCGCACGCTCAACATCATGAAGAACCTGCAGGCCCAGAACCGCGGCGAGGTGCAGAACGCCTTTCTGGAATCCGCCGCCATCGCAGACGTACCGGCCGTCGTCCGCGCCGGTGAATCCTCGCCCAGCGCCACCGTCGCCCTGCACGGCCGCGCCAGCGACCTCATCATCGTCAGCCAGCAAAACCGCGACGATGTCGAGGCCGCCCACGAAAACGAATTCGTCGAACAAACCCTGCTGACCGCCGGGCGCCCCGTCCTGGTGGTGCCGTCCAGCGGCGAATTCCCGGTCGTTGGCGACCGCGTCCTGCTCTGCTGGGACGGCAGCCGCGAAGCCGCCCGCGCACTGGCCGATGCCACCCCGCTGCTGCAAAGCGCCTCGCATGTCGTCGTGCTGACCATGGACGAAGGCGCGGCCACCCGCAACGTCGAATCCATCCCCTTCGAAGATCTGGTCACCTACTTCGTGGCACACGGCATCTCCGCGCCGGACCACGTGCGCCGAGACATCAAGGGCGTTGGCGTCGGCAGCACCATCCTGAACGCCGCCGCCGATTACAGCGCCGACCTGATCGTCATGGGCGCGTACGGCCACAGCAAATTCCGGGAATGGGCGATGGGCGGCGCCACCGCCTCCATCCTGAAGAGCATGACGGTGCCGATCATGTTCTCGCACTGAAGGCTTAGCCCGCACAAACGCCGACGCCGCGTCCACAAAGGGCGCGGCGTCGGCGTATTCAATATCGGCGCATCCGCCGGCGCCATACTCGCGCCGGCAATCGGCCGCGCGGCATCACGCAGCCACGAGGTTCGCGTCTCGCACCGGCGTCAGCACCGGCTTGCCGGCAAAATGCGCCGTGGCGTTTTCCAGGAACAACGCCACGGTCGCCGCCACCGCTTCCGGCGAACGTCCTGCGCTGTGCGGCGTCAACACCACGTTGTCCAACTGCTTGAGCGCATCGGGAATGGTCGGCTCGCCGTCCACCACGTCCAGTCCGGCGCCGGCAATGCGCTTCTCGGCCAGCGCGGCAATCAACGCGTCCGTGTCGACCACGCTGCCGCGCGCGATGTTGATCAGATAACCGTCCCGACCCAACGCCTCCAGCACGCCGGCGTCCACCAGATGATGCGTGCCGGCGCCGCCGGGCGTGGCCACCACCAGAAAATCGGACTCGGCCGCCAACGCGCGCGGATTGTCGAAATATGTGTGGCCGGACTCAGGACGGGCGCGGCGGTTGTAATACCCCACGCTCATGCCAAAGCCATTCGCGCCGCGCCGGGCGATTTCCAGGCCAATCGTGCCAAGGCCCAGAATGCCCAGCCGCTTGCCGCTGACCTGCGGGCCCATGAACCCGCTCCAGTGCCCCTGCCGGACCCAGGCGTCAGCCTGCGGCAGCCGGCGCGCGGCGCCCAGCAGCAACGCCATCGCGTGGTCGGCAACGGACACGGCGTTGGCGCCGGGACCATTCGTGACCTCGATGCCACGTGCGTGCGCCGCAGCAAGGTCAATATTTTCATAGCCGACGCCCAGCGAGCACACGATGCTCAATTGGGGCAGCGCCGCCATTTCATCGGCGCGCAGGCCGGTGGCGCCGCGCGTCAGGACGGCACGAATCCCGGCGCCGTGGTCCTGGATGGCCTGGGCGCGGGTCTGGTCGGTGGTGGCGAGGATCGGGCGAAAGCCCTGGGATTCGATGAGGGGAAGATAGTCCTGAACGCTGTCGATCAGGATCAATAAGGGGATGCTCATGTCGGGCTGCGGGTCTATGAGGGTTGCTGCTGAAACCCGCAGATCTTACGCCCGACGCGGCGAGCGCGCCAGGACTGGCGCCGGGATGGCCCACCGATGCGGCGTGTGCCGCCGCAGTCCCTCCTGATGCGGCCCGCCAGACGCGCGCACGCGCCCGGCGGCCGTCAGCGCGTCAAGGCGCTATATGCGTCCCATCAGCAGCAACACAATGAGCACGATCACGACAATGCCAAGCAGGCCGCTGGGGTAATAGCCCCAGCTACGGCTATGGGGCCACGCAGGCACGGCGCCGATAAGCAGCAGGATCAGGATGATCAGCAGGATGGTCGACATAATGACTCCTTGGTCTTATTGGTTCGAGTTATGTAAGAGCGACGCCTCAGGCGTCTTTCGGCGGCACGATTTCCTTGACCGGCGGGGACAGCGGCGGCAGATCCACGTCCGGCTCATCGGTATCCGGGTCCACGGGCAGGTCGCCCGGCGGCGAGCCGGGGGGAATGGGGTCCGGCTTCGGCGGCACATGTAGTTGCAGGACGGTTTGCATTGCACTCTCCTCTGAAGATTCTCTCGCGGGCGGCGCTGCCGGTCCGGCGGGCGGTTCCGGTAGCACGATTGCCGACAACGCCTTCAGCAAGCGCCGTGCCCAAACCCGCGCGCCGCCCGGCGCGGGGCGTCCGGGAACGCGGCATGCTGGGTCGGGGCGCTACCGCGCGCACCCGGAGATTGAATGAGTACCCGCACGCAAAACGACCCGGATCCCCTGCCCGTCGAAGAGGCGGCGCTGACCTATGTGGACGACACGGAACCCGGCTACACCCGCGTGCGGGTCAATGGCCATACGTTCCACTACCTGGACGAGAAAGGCGCCCGTATCACCAACGAATCGGAGATCCAGCGCATCAACGCGCTGGCGATTCCGCCGGCCTACGAAAATGTGTGGATCTGTCCAATGAAGGATGGGCACCTGCAAGCCACGGCGCGCGACGCGCGTGGCCGCAAGCAGTACCGCTACCACCCGGATTGGACGGCGGTGCGCGATGCCACCAAGTACAAGAACCTCCTGTCCTTCGGCCATGCCCTGCCGCGCATCCGGCGCCAGGTCGAGCGCGACATGAAGATACCGGGCCTGACGCAGGACAAGGTGATTGCCGTACTAGTGCGCCTGCTGGAGATCACGCTGATCCGCATTGGCGGACGCGAATACGCGCGGGCAAACAAATCCTACGGCCTCACGACGCTGACGCGCCGCCACACCACCGTGGCCGGTAGCCGCTTCCGGTTCCGGTTCCAGGGCAAGAGCGGCGTGGCGCACGATGTCACGGTCACGGACCGGCGAGTCGCCCGCATCATCAAGCAATGCCTCGACATCCCCGGCCAGCAGCTATTTCAATATCTGGATGCGGACGGCGACAAACGTCCGGTGGATTCGGGCGCGGTCAACGCCTACCTGCGCCACGCGGGCGGCGGGGAATACACCGCGAAACACTATCGCACGTGGGCGGGGTCGGTCATGGCCTATGCCGCGCTGCAGGCGCGTCCATTCGAGGACGAGCGCCAAGCCAAACAGGAGGCCGTGGACGTCATCAAACAGGTGTCCAAGCGTCTAGCCAATACGCCGGCCGTCTGCCGCGCGTGTTATGTGCATCCGGCGATCATGGAAGCCTACCTGACCGGCACGCTGCCGGCCCGCAAGGCCGCGCCGGCGGGTCCTCGCGGGCTCAGCGCCGACGAGCGGCGCCTGCTCGCTTTCCTTCATGAACAGCAGGCGGCCGATGCGTAATCAGAAGATCGACGAGCGCGCGTTTTTGGCACGGGGCTGCGGCGCGGAACCGTCGGCCCAGTTCGACTCGGTCTTGTTGTCGACCACTTCGCGCTTGTCGCGGGCGGCCTCGTCGGGCGTATCGGCATCGGGTTTGTCCGGTAGATTCGGCACGTCGACGGGACCGCTCGGCGGCAGTATCTTAGCGTTGTCCTGCGCGGATTTGTCGGCGCGCGCCGACGGGGTGGATTTGGGTGCGGACGAAGGTTTCATGGTGGTCTCCAGCCAGTGCGAACCTTCATCCTACGGCCCCTCGCCCGCTGGACAAACTGTCAAGACCTTCAAATTGCAAGCGGATGTGCCGCCGGGCGCCCTGCCCTTGTGTGGCTGCGCGGCGTCGGCCGTTCACAAGGAGATGCAATGCGAGACCCAAACTTCGAGCAATGTGTGCAAGCCTGCTATGAATGCGCGGTGGCGTGCGACCAGTGCGCCGCCAGCTGCCTGCGGCAGAATCCGGCGCAGCTCAGGGCCTGCATCGCCTTGTGCGTCGACTGCGCGGCAGTCTGCCGGCTATGCGCGGCCATGCTGGCGCGCGGCGGCGAATTTGCGCAAGCGCTGTGCACGTTGTGCGCGCTGGTATGCGATGCCTGCGCGCGCGAGTGCTCCACGCACGAATCCGAAAAGTGTCAGATCTGCGCGGGCGCCTGCATCGCCTGCACGCTGGCATGCCGAGACATGGTCGAGGCGTAAGCCTCGTCCCGCCCCGCGGCCGTCCGGGCCGGCCGCGACGGCGCATTTTTCCGCCCGACAGTCAAGGA
Source organism: Achromobacter animicus (assembly GCF_902859585.1). GTDB lineage: Bacteria > Pseudomonadota > Gammaproteobacteria > Burkholderiales > Burkholderiaceae_B > Achromobacter > Achromobacter animicus. The sequence goes on from NZ_CADIJM010000001.1 coordinate 597,338, forward strand.
GCTTTCGATGGCCACGACGAATACCCCTATGCCTTCCGACTTCCCCGAGAACGGCCCCGACAATCGTGGCGCCTACAGGCGCTCGCGGCATCCGGAAAGCTGGATCGACGAGTTGGAAGCCACGCTCAGCGACAGCTCGGCAACCGACCTGGAGGCCTTGAAGGCGCGCCTGGGCGACCAGCTTCAAGCCACGCGTCAAAGCCTGCGAGACGCGTCCGACAACGCGCATGACCTCATGCGCGAAACCCTGGATTGCACCGAGGAATACATCCACGCGCGCCCCTGGCAGGCAGTTGGGCTGGCGGCGGGTGCGGCGTTTCTGCTCGGCATCATCGTCGGCCGGCAGTAGCCGGTCGGCACGGTCGCCGGGAACGGCGTTTGCTCGACTCTCGGGCGCAAGGCGCATCCCGCGCCGCCCAATGGGAGAAAACATGAGCACACCCAAGAACGCCCAGACCGGCGACCGCCCGCATCCCGTGCCGCCCATGCCGGGCCAGCACCTGGACGAACAGCCAGGCGTTGAAGCCGACATGGTGCTCAAACCGCAGTACCAGGCGCCCGGCTACAAAGGCAGCGGCAAGCTGCAGGACAAGGTCGCCATCATCACCGGCGGCGACTCGGGCATCGGCCGCGCGGTGGCCGTGCTGTTTGCGCGCGAAGGCGCCGACGTCGCGGTGCTATATCTGGACGAACACGAAGACGCCAAGGAAACCAGCCGCGCGGTCGAGGCCGAGGGCCGTCAATGTCTGCTGATCCCCGGCGACGTGCAGGATTCGGCCTTCTGCAACGAAGCAGTGGCGCAGGTCGTCAAGCATTTCGGCAAGCTCGACATCCTGGTCAACAACGCGGCCTTCCAATTGCACACCGACACGCTGCCGGAAATCAGCGACGAGAAATGGGACAAGACGCTGCGCACCAACATCACCGGCTATTTCTACATGGCGCGCGCGGCGCTTGAACACCTGAAGACGGGCGACGCCATCATCAACACCGGCTCCGTCACGGGCCTGAACGGCAGCGGCAAGCTGCTGGACTACTCGTCGACCAAGGGCGCGATCCATGCGTTTACCCGATCACTCGCATCCAATCTGGCCGAGCAAGGCATCCGCGTGAATGCGGTGGCGCCGGGCCCCGTGTGGACGCCCTTGAACCCGGCCGACCGAAGCGCCGAAGAGATCAAGTCGTTTGGCGAAAAGACGGATTTGAAACGCCCCGCCCAGCCCGAGGAAATCTCGCCGGCCTACGTCTTTCTGGCATCGCCCGAATGCTCGAGCTACATCACGGGCATCGTGCTGCCCATCACCGGCAGCGCCGGCGACTGAGCGGCTGGACATGACCGAGGGGCCGTACCTTTTAACGGCCGATCCCCCAGACACCTGCCGCGCCGTGCGCCGGACTTCACTTTTCCGGCACAACAGAAGCCGGCGCGGCGCGGGACGCCGGAGACACGGGCGGCGCTTCCCCCTTCGGCGCGGGGTGGATCTTCTCACCATTGACCGCCGGCTCACGCTGCAGCGCGCGGCTCATCGCATAGTGATCTTTCAGCATCGGCAAGGTGCGGACCGCAAAGTCACGCACCTGCGCGTCTTCTGACGCTTTCGCAGCAGTCTCAAACAGGCGGTTGGCGGTTGCGTGCGCGTCCACAGCCGCCTTCTGGATGTAAAGCTGGTCGAACGACGCGCCGGTCATGCCGCCCAGCTCGTGGAGCGTCGCGCGTTCAGGCTCGGCCGGCTGATCCGGCAGCGCCACGTTTTTCGCTGCGGCCAGCGCCTTCAGTTCTTTGTTCACCGCGGCGTGCTGTTCCAGCATCTTCGCCGCGAAAGCGCGCACCTGCGCATCCTGCGCGCGCTTGCCGGCGAGCTCGGCGGCCTGTACTTCAAACATGCCCGAGCCCGACGCCGCCTGCAGAAAGCGGGCGTCGGACGCGTCCAGTTCGGCGGCGTGGCTCACATGGCCAACGCCCGCCAGAACAAGCGCAGCGGCCACAGCCGCCAGCGAGGGGATGGTAAATGGTTTCATTGTTCTATCTCCGTGAGCGGCCACGCGGCCTTCAGTTCGCGGTGGTCGGCGCTTCGACGCGGCGCGGTGGGTCCAGCGGATCGAAATCCTGCCATTTGCCGTCCTGCCAGCGGCCGTTCGCGCGCTCGATGTCCGTGCCGCCTGCCGCACGCAGAATCTGACGCGCCTGCTGTTCGCGCCCGATATCCACATGCAGCGCCAGCATCACGCCCGCCTGCCGCACCGGCGGATGCGACTTCTCCGGTTCGCCCGGCGCCGTGCGCACGCGTTTCTTGCGGCCGATCACCCACATGGCGCCCGCCAGCGCACCGATATAAGCGCCCACGCCCGCTGCCGCGATGGTGATGAAGATGGACGCGGCCAGCTGCGCGGCGATCACCCCCGCCACCAAGGCGAACACCAAGCCCAGCAGCGACGCGCCGGCCACGGCGCCGAAGTGCCCGCCTTTGGCGTCCGGATCGGCGACGCGGTCGCCGCCCAACGGAAAGCGCCCGTGCTCGCCCGCAATGCTGACGTAGAACGTGTGGATGTCGTCCTCGGTATAGCCCTCGGCAAACAGCTTCTGGGCGGCCAGCGTGGCTTCGTCGAAGGTCTGGAACCGTGCAGCGACAATCAAGGACATGACAATCTCCCGGTAGAAAATTCTCCCAGCAGGAGCAACTTCCATACCCGCGCGGCGCCGCTCGGTCCTTGACTGGCAATCGCGGCATGGCGCTTGCTGCAATTCGATGGCAAATGGCGACGTCCACGGATGTGTCCTGGACGCGCTTTTCCCAACTTGGAGATTCCCATGCCCCGTATCCCCGACACCGACCTGAACCTTGACGACAGCGGCCGGCCCGACCTGGGCCCTAGCGACTCTTCCGATTCGGCCAGCGACCTGCCGCTGGACCGCCGGCACACCGACAGCGACTCCCAGGCCACCGGCGAACGCGAGAGCGTGGAACCGGACCTCGTGGACGACGACGGTGCAGACGTCGCCACCGATCGCATCACGGACGCAGACGAAGCCGGCATCTCGCGCGATGCGCCCGACCCGGTGCGCAATGGCGGCTAAGCCCGGCGCCTGCTTCGCGCCGCGCCAGCCGCGCAGCGCGAAGCGCAATGGTCACTTCCCTTCGGGCCGCTTCCCCGGATACTGACCGCCCTCCTCGTACTCGGGCCCTCCGTGGTTAGGCTTCTTGTCCGATTCCCGCTTGTAGGGTTCTTCCTTGTCGATCGCCTTATCCGCGCCAAACTGGCCGCTCTGGTTCGACGCTTCCGTTTCGTCCTTCGGGGTGTTGGCCTTGGACTTTCCCGGCTGTTGTTCGTGTTGGGTCGTCATGAATGCTCTCCTTGAAACGCGCCCGTCCGAAGATGGCGGACAGGCAGCGGCTCAATGCGCAAGCGCCGTGCCTGAAAAACCCGGGCACGGCACTTGCTCTGTCCCTGGTCGGGTCCGCCAACTACCGGACCAATTTCCCAAGGAGTCAGTCATGAAGCTGTCCAAAACGATTTGCCCCGCTTTCGCCCTGTGCTTTTCGGTCCTCGCCTTCCAGGCCTCCGCGCAGACTGGCGCTGCCGCCGTTCGCACGAACGATCAGATCGACAACCAATACAAGATGGACAAAAAGCAATGCGACGGCATGAAGGGCAACCAGAAGGATGTCTGCCAGCAACAGGCCGAAGCCACGCGCGACAAGGCCAAGGCAGACGCCAAAGCCGCCAAGGAAAAGGCCGAAGCCTCGCATGACGCCGCGAAAACGCGCAACGATGCCGACTATAAAGTCGGCAAGGAAAAGTGCGACGCCATGTCCGGTAATGCCAAGGACGCCTGCATGGCAGACCTGAAGACCCGCTACAACAAATAAGCGGGACTAGGCGGATTCCCGGGGCGGTCCACCCGCCCGGGAATTCTCGCCAGGCAGCGGATAGCCCGCTGCCGCGTATTCCTCAAGACGGTTGTAGAGCGTCTTGGGACTGATGCCCAGCACGGCAGCGGCTTGCTTTTTCACGCCGTTGCAGCGTTCGAGCGTCGCCAGGATAAGACGCCGATCGGCCTCTGCCAGCGTCTCTCCGACAGGCACGCTGACCTGACCGCCAGACGACTCGCCAGCCGGCGAGACCTGCGGCACCAGCATTTCCAGATCCAGCACATCGCCGTCAGCCATGATGAACGCGCGGCGAACAAAATTCTTCAGTTCGCGCACGTTGCCCGGCCATTCGTACTGCTCCAGTGCCGCAGCCGCTTCGGGCGAAAATGCCTTGTTCTTCCCGGATTCTTCGTTGAGCGTCTGCAGGAAGCGCTGCGCCAGAAACTGGATGTCGCTGCCGCGGTCGCGCAGCGCCGGCAGTTCGATGGGAAACACACTCAATCGGTAGTACAAGTCTTCGCGCAGCTTGCCTTCCTGCACGGCCTGTTCCGGATTGCGGTTCGTGGCGGCCACCACGCGGATGTCGCAGGCGATTTCGCGATTGGTCCCCACGCGCATGAACTGCCCCGTCTCCAGCACGCGCAACAGCTTGACCTGCAGGTCAAGCGGCATTTCGGTGACTTCATCCAGGAACAGCGTGCCGCCGTCCGCGCGTTCGAAGTAGCCCTTGTGCTGGCGGTCGGCGCCGGTAAAGCTGCCGCGCTCGTGGCCGAACATTTCGCTTTCGATCAGGTTGGGCGAAATCGCGCCGCAGTTGACCGCGATGAACGGCCGCTGGCGGCGCGGGCTGAGTTCGTGGATGGCATGGGCAGCCAGTTCCTTGCCGGTGCCGCTTTCGCCGATCAGCAAGGTGGTGACGGTGGTGGGCGCCACGCGCCCGATCTGGCGGTACAGCGTCTGCATCCGTTCGGACTTGCCGTACAGCTTGCCGAAACGGCCCGGTTCCTCGAAAGGCGTGCCGGGCAGCTCGCCGCCCGAATTGACCATGATGCGCTTGAGGATTTCTTCCAGGCGCTCCATGCAGATCGGCTTGACCAGATAGTCGGTCGCACCCAGGCGCAAGGCCTGGACGGCGTTGTCGACAGTACCGTGACCGGTCATCACCACCACTTCCGCGCTACTCGCATTAACGTTCTTGAAAATGTCCATGCCGCTGCCGCCCGGCAACCGGACGTCAGTCAGCACCAGGTCGGGCGCTTGCCGTTCGAGCTGGATCAGGGCGTCCTTGACGCTGGCTGCCAGGGCCACCGAAAACCCGCTATCGCGGCCGATTTCGGCCAGTGTTTCTCGTATCGCATCGTCGTCATCGACGATTAGCAGGTGAGGCATGCTATCTCCGTATCCCTTCTATAACGCTCAGAATAGTCACTATGGGGGCGGTCAGCGCAAATATTTTTCGGATTCCACCAACGTTTTCCAATGCTTGCAACTCGTCGCAATCAGAGAGTAGGCTGCACTCTACGATGCACTTATTGCAGGCCCGCTTCCGGGACTGAGGATCAAGCATGGCTAGTCGAAATACCGCTACGCGCACCACCGCGCCTTCGCCCACTTCCGTGTTCGCCGACACCAGCGGCATGTCGCCGCAGATGCGAAAACTGGGAAACCAGATCGCCCTTGCGGCGGCCACCGATGCAAGCGTGTTCATTATCGGTGAAAGTGGCGCTGGAAAGGAAATCGTAGCGCGGGCCATCCACGATGCGAGCGATCGCCGCGACCAGCCGTTCGTGGCGGTCAACTGCGGCGCGATCAGCGGATCGTTGGCGCATGCCGAACTTTTTGGTCACGAAAAAGGCAGCTTCACCGGCGCCGTGTCCCAGAATGCCGGCTATTTCGAGTTTGCAAGCGGCGGCACATTGTTTCTGGACGAAGTCACCGAAATGCCGCCGGACATGCAGGTGCACTTCCTGCGCGTGCTCGAAGTCGGCACGTATCAACGCGTGGGCGGCACCGACGTGTTGCGCGCCAATGTGCGCGTCATCTGCGCCAGCAACCGCGACCCCGCCGCCTCCGTCGCGGACGGCCGGTTGCGTCAGGATTTCCTGCACCGTCTGCTCGTGATTCCGCTGCGCGTGCCGCCGCTGCGCGAGCGCGGCGACGACGCCCTGCTTCTTGCCAAGCAATTCCTGGACACGTTGAATGCGCAGCATGGCACGCAGAAGACGTTTTCGCCGCACATGCTGGAAGCGATCAAGGCGCACGACTGGCCGGGCAACGTGCGTGAACTGCGCAACGTGATCCAGCGCGCCTACATCATGGCCGACACGGAGCTGGACGCCGAGCTGCTCACGCGCAAGCGCGGCCCGAACCAGGCTCAGATGCGCGAAGGCTCGCTGAACTTTCCCGTAGGTATGCCGCTTGGCCGGGCCCAGCGCGAGTTCATCCTGGCCACGCTGGCGCATCATGCCGGCGACAAGCGTCTGGCCGCCGAGACCCTCGGCGTCAGTCTGAAGACGCTGTACAACCGTCTGGATGTCTATGAAAAGGACGAGCCCGAAGCGGCCGCCTGAGCAGTTATTACCATCCCCTTTGTAATACTGTCCCAGCATGCCGCGTTCCCGCCGCGGCGACCCCTCTCACATGCGGTTGGCACGTTTTTTGCGTCTATGAATGGAACGAGCCGCCTTCCGGCGGCTGCCCCTTCAGGAGACTCGATTGGGCCACCCGATGCAAGAACTTCGCCTGCGCCAGCAAATGACGCTGGCGCCGCGTCTGCAACAATCCGTCAAGCTGCTTCAGATGTCGGCGTTGGAGTTCACTACGGCCGTGCAACACGCGCTTGCGACGAACCCTTTTCTCGAAGATCCGGACGAATCGGAGCCCGAGGCGGCCCCGGCTGCGCCCGGCGTCCGCGGTGAGATGACGGAGCAGGCCGACGGACAATCCGCGCCAGAACCCGTCGCGGCATCCGACAGCCCGGACATGGATGAACCCCCGCCCGACGCGCCGGCCTATTCCGGCGACTATCCCACGCACGCCCCGTCCGGCGGCGACAGCGATCTGGGCCAATGGGCCTGTGCCAACGTGTCGATGCGTGAGCGCCTGTCCTTCGAATTGGGCAACTACCACGTGCAGCCGCGCGACCGCCTGCTGGCCGAATTCATCATCGACGCGCTGGACGACGACGGCTACCTGCGCACGCCGCTGGAAAATCTTTGTACGGCCGCCGACGAAGACATCAATCCGATTCCCGACGAAAGCGAATGGATGGCGGCCCTGCGTCTGGTGCAGCAGCTGGATGCGCCCGGAATCGCTGCGCGCGATCTGCGCGAATGCCTGACGCTGCAACTGGCGGCGCTGCCCGACGAAGACGACGCCACGCGGGCGCTGGCCCAGCGCATTGTGCAGGATCATCTGGAACGTCTGGGCAAGAACGATTACGCCGGCCTGCGCCGCGCGTTGGCATGTTCGGACGATGCCCTGCGCGACGCGTGCGCGCTGATCCGGCGCCTGGATCCCAAGCCCGGCGGCCGCTACAGCGGCGACGCGCCGGTGTACGTCGTGCCCGATGTGTTTGTCGACAAATGGCAGGGACGCTGGCGCGTGCTGCCCAATCGCAGCGCCATGCCCCGCGCGCGTCTGCATAGCGCCTATGCGGACCTCTTCCGGCGCGCCCGGCTGGACGACCGCAGCCCAATGGCGCAAGAGCTGCAGGAGGCGCGCTGGCTGGTGCGCAATGTCGAGCAGCGCTACACCACCATCCAGCGCGTGGCCGAAGCGATCGTGAAGCGCCAGCAGATGTTCTTTGAGTACGGCGAAGTCGCCCTGCGTCCGCTGATGCTGCGCGAAGTCGCCGATGATCTGAACATGCACGAGTCCACGGTGTCGCGCGCCACGGTCAGCAAGTACATGACCACGCCGCGCGGCGTCTTTGAATTCCGCCACTTCTTCTCGCGCGAACTCGCAACGGAATCGGGCGGCTCGTGTTCAGCCGCAGCCGTCCGCGCGCTGATCAAGGAAATGGTGGACGCCGAAGATCCGTCCATGCCGCTTTCCGACGTGGCGTTGACGCAGCAACTGGCGTCCAACGGCATCCTTCTCGCCCGCCGCACCGTATCCAAATACCGCGGCCAGTTGCGCGTGCCGCCGGCAGAATTGCGCCGCCAGCATTGAATCGCGGCACCGGCATGAACCGGTGCCGCGATTGCTTGCGCGGGGACGGCCTTTGACCCCGACTTGATTCCCGCCGCACGAAAAAAAGGCTTCCTTCCGGAAGCCTTTTTGTGTGGGGCTGCTTACTTGCTGCCGCCCGTGTTCGGATATCCCGGAGGAGGCGCGGCGCCGCCGGCCGGGGTATTCGGCACATTGTCATTGGCTTCGCGCTTGCGATTGGGCATTTCCGACCCATGTTTGTCGGACTTCATGTGACCGCTCTTATCCAGGTTCGGCGGCGTGGTGCCGGTCTGGGGCGCCGCGTTCGGGGCGGGCGGAATCTGGCCCGGAGGCACCTGGGTGTTGGGCGGCACGGCAGCCCCGTCATTCGGCGTCGTGGACGGCGAGGTCGGGGGCGAGCTGCGGCCCGTGGATTGGGCATAGGCACCGCCAGCGGCAAGGCCGGCAATCATGGCAAACGCGCAAGTCATGGCACGGTATTTCATAGCGTAGCTCCTTCCTTGGTTGAAATGCTTCAACCTAGTCGCAAGCCCCGTGCCTGACCCCCGCTTTATCTACTCCCCCTGCGGTAGTCCGCCATGGGGGGCATTTTTTACCTGCCGTTGAAACACTTGACCGCCTATTTGACCTCTACCCCGCCCGCTGCGGCCCCGCGCTCTCCTCCAGCATCCGCTGCACCCGTTCGCCCAGCGCATCCAGCGAGAACGGCTTGACAATGAGTTCCATGCCGTCCTCCAGGAAACCACCCGCGCTGGCCGCGCTTTCGGCGTAGCCCGTCATGAGCAGCACACGCAGGCCGGGGTGAGCGACGCGCGCGGCGTCCGCCAACTGCCGGCCGTTCAGGTTGGGCAGGCCAACGTCCGTCACCAGCAGGCTCAGGTTACGCGTGGACGTCACCAATTCCAGACCTGCCTCCCCGTCGCCGGCCGTCAGCACATGCAGGCCCATGTCCACCAGCGACTCGCGCACCATTTCGCGCACGTTCGTGTCGTCTTCCACGACGATGACGAAGGCCTGACCGGCCGACGCCGCTTGCGTGCCGGTCGCCCGCGGCGCATCGGCGGCCTGTTCCGGCACGCCTTGATGGCGCGGCAGGTACAGCCGCACCGACGTCCCGACGCCTTCGGCGCTTTCCAACACGGCGCTGCCGCCGGCCTGTTTGGCAAAGCCGTAGGTCATGGACAGCCCGAGCCCCGTGCCTTCGCCCAGCGGCTTGGTGGTGAAGAACGGGTCGAAGGCGTGGGCCAGCACATCGGGCGACATCCCGCAGCCCACGTCTGACACCGTGACCTCGACAAACGGGCCCGGCGTGACGCCGGGGCTCTGGCGCAGCGACGCTTCGTCCAGCTGCGTGTTTGCCGCCGCAATGGTCAACACGCCGCCATTGGGCATGGAATCGCAGGCGTTGATCACCAGGTTGAGCATCGCGTTCTCAAACTGGTTCTTGTCGCAGTTGATCGGCCACAGGTCCGGGTCCAGATCGAAGACCAGATTCACGCGCTCGCCGGTATACCGATGGAACAGGTCCATCATGGAATGCAGCGTGCCCTCCACGCTGAACGGCTTGGGGTCGATCGGCTGGCGCCGCGAGAAGGTGAGCAGGCGCTGCGTCAGGTGCGCTGCACGGTTCGCCGAATCCATGGCCACCGTGATGAACCGCTGCGCCTGTTCGGGCACGCCGGCAGACAGCTTGCGCTGAATGAGATACAGCGCACCGGTGATGCCCTGGAGCATGTTGTTGAAATCGTGCGCGATGCCGCCGGTCAGGCGTCCCACCGCCTCCATCTTCTGCGCTTGGCGCAATGCGTTCTCGGTGTCGGCCAGCGCCTCGGCCTGCGCTTTCAGATCGGAATCATCACGTCCCGCGACGTACAGGCTGTCTTGCGACCACGACATGCTCCAGGTGATCCAGCTGTAGCCGCCCTCGCGGCGCAGGACCCGGTTTTCCAGGTGCCGGGCGGGTTGCGTGCCGTCCGCCTGCGCGTGCGGCGACCAGGCGGTGCGCGTCGCATCCAGGTCGTCCGGGTGGATCAGCTCGGCCAGCCCCATCGACAGAAACTGGTCGGGACTCCAGCCCAGAATGGGTTGCACGGCCGGATTCACGCTGGCAAACCGGCCCCTGCTGTCAATGACGGCCAGCAGCTCGGGGGACATTCGCCAGATGCGATCCCGCTCGGCAATGGCGTGCTCCACCCGCTGCTCCAGCATGCGTGCGTATTGCGAACGCTCGACCGCGTCGCACATCCGTTCGGCGACTTCCTCGATGAACGCCAGATCCGCCGGCTTGAGCCGGCTGCTCGACAAGGGGCGGACCAGCAGCGCACCGCCTTGCCGCGCCCAGCGGCGCATCGGCACGACGATGGCCGACGGGCGGATGTCGCCGCCCTCTTGCGCCACCAGCGGCTGCAGATAGGTCGTGCGCCCCTTGCGGACGGCGTCGAAAAAATCTTCGCCCAGTTGTTCTGTCGCCAGTGCGTCGTGGCTCGCCAGATCGTTCTCGGACCGCCAGCAGGTCGACACCACCGGCGCCGCGCCGTCGCCGGCCCAGTCCAGAACCGCCACCAGGCCCAGCGACAGGTGCTGACCTAATCCCGCGCAGGCGGTCTCCTCGATGGCCGGCTGCAGATGCAGTTCTCGCATGCGGTCGCCCAGCGCCAGCAGGAAATTCTTGCGATGCTGGCCTTCCCACAGCTCGGTCTCGGCGGCCTTGCGCGCGGTGACGTCAAGAAACAACGCCATGATGCGATCGGGGCCTTCCTTGCGCGCCCGCGCCTCGTACCACGCATCCTTGGGCGCGGGCACGGCAAATTCAAATTGGGCGGGCTCGCCCGACTCCACCACCTGCGCGAACGTATCCAGGATCTGGCTGGGAACGCCGGGAATCATCTCGCGCAGCGTGTGGCCCAGCGTGTCGCCCTCGCGCATGCCGCTCTGGCGTTCAAAGGCGGGGTTCACCTCCAGAAAGCGGAAGTCGGCGATGCGGCCGTCCTCGCTGCGCAGCGCTTCGGCAAGAAAAAACGCTTCCTGCATGCCGTCGAACATCGCCCGCCAGCGCTCGCCGCTGCGTCGCAAGGCCACGTCCAGCAAATGCCTTTCGATCGCCAGCGCCGCGCTGCGCGTGACCAGCGCGATCGCGTCGATATCCTGCGCGGTCGGTAGCCGGCTTTCTTCGTAGTAATTGGAGAAGACGCCCAACAGCCGTCCGTCTGGCGCCTTGATCGGCGTGGACCAACACGCGCGCAAGCCATTCTCCAAGGCAAGGTCGCGCCACGGCGCCCAACGCGGATCGTTGGCAATATCGTCCGTGTAGACCGGATTGCCCGAATGCGCTGCCGCTCCCCACGAGGCGGTCATCGGCCCGATGGCTACGCGGTCCACGGCGGCATTGAACGCGTCCGGCAGGCCGGGTGCGGCGCAATGCCGCAATTCGGTTCCCGCGTCGTCCACCACCGCGATGGACGCGCGCAGCGTCACACTCGACTGCGCCTCGACGGCGTTCAGCACATGTTCCAGTACCTGCCGGATCGGTACGCCGGCAGCTATGCGCTCCAGCATGATGCGTTCGTCTTCCAGACGAGCTAGCGTGTCGGTCCATGGCAGGGACACGCGGTCTTGCTTGGTCAGCATGGTTCCCCCTATCGCAATACAGAATGTATCGCGATAGAAGCGCCCGTGGCGCAACCCTGCGTAACGCGACGCTACCCTTCCCTGAAAAAAAGGGTGCGGTCAGGCGGGGCCAGCGGCGCCCGCCGCGGGATGCCGCCGTCCCGTGCGCCAGGCGAGACCCGCGCTGATCACGAGCGCGGCGGCCAGCAACCCGCCCGCCATGGCGGCCACGCCATGCCAGCCGCCGACGGTCCAGAATTGGCCGCCAAGTGCCCCAAGCACGCTCGATCCCACGTAATAGACCAGCAGGTAGAACGAGGCGGCCAGCGCCTTGTAGCCACGCGCCATCTGCCCGACCCAGCCGCTCGCGACGGCGTGGGCCGCAAAAAAGCCGAAGGTGAAGACGACGATGCCTGCGATCAGCACGGGCAACGCGTTGGAAAGGGTCAACAGCAGGCCCCCCAGGGCAAGGCCGGACGCAGCGGCCAGCATCGCGCCGCGCCCGTGCCGGTCAGCCAGGCGGCCGAACCAGGTCGAGGCGAAGATGCCCACCAGGTAGACGACAAAGATGAACCCGATGAAGGTCTGGCTGAGCGAGAACGGCGGCAGCAGCAGGCGAAAGCCGACATAGTTGTAGACCGCGACGAACGCGCCCATCAGCAGCCCGCCCATGGCGAACAGCGCGCACAGCGGACCATTCTTCAGGTGCGCGCCGGCGCCTTCCCGCACATCCGCCCACACGCCCGCCCATCCCTGGCCCCGGCGTGGCGTGAACCGGCGCGAGGCCGGCAGCAGCCACACGAACAGCAGGGCCGCGATGAGGCCCAGCAATCCCAGCGTGCCCATCGCCGCGCGCCAGCCGAAATGGTCGGACACCAGGCCGGTGATGACCCGTCCCGACAGCCCGCCGAATGCGCTGCCGCTGATGTACAAGCCCATCGCGAAGCCCAGTGTGCCGGGCTCCACCTCTTCGGCCAGGTAGGCCATGGCTACGGCGGGCACCCCGCCCATCGCCACGCCTTGTAGCGCGCGCAGCGCCAGGAGACTCTGCCAGTCCGGCGCGACGGCCGCGACGGTTCCGAGGACGGCGGAGGCAAACAGGGACCACGCCATAACCCGCTTGCGCGGCAAGGCGGCGGAAAACAGGCCCACAAAGAAGATCGCGATGGCCAGGAACCCCGTGCACAGCGACAGCACCAGGCTGCTCTGCGCCGGCGATACGTTGAACGCATGGGTGAACAGCGGCATCAGCGGCTGCACGCAGTACAGGAGGGAAAAGGTGGAAAAACCGGCGGCAAAGAGCGCCCACTGGGCACGGCGCAGTCCCGGCGTACCGCGCGCCAGATATTCGGGCGCCGTGGCGCCACGTTCGGTTGCGGGACTTGCAGAAGGGGTAGACATCAGGATTCTCGAAAAACACCGGGCTTGAGCCCGTGCAGACAAAGTAGACTTTTCCCCTGCATATGTCCAATATATGAAACCTGAACCGTTCATATTTAAAAACGATGGAATTGCGCCACCTGCGTTACTTCACCGCCGTTGCCGAGGAACTGCACTTCACGCGCGCGGCGGCCCGCCTGGGCATCGGCCAGCCTCCGCTCAGCCAGCAGATCCAGCAACTGGAACGCGAGATCGGCACGCCGTTGTTCCTTCGCCTGCCCCGGGGCATCGCGCTGACCGAGGCCGGCGCCCAGTTCCTGGACGATGCGCGCGCCATCCTGGCCAGCGCCGACCGCGCCATCGACATGGCCAGACGGCTGGGCCGCGGCGAACGCGGGGCCATCACGGTGGGCTTTACCGCATCGGCCGTATTCCACCCCTACCTGCCCCGTGCCATCCGCGCTTACCGCGACCGCTATCCCGACGTGCGCATCACCCTGACCGAAAGCAATACCATCTCGCTGCTGCGCGGGCTGCGCGCCGGCGAGGTGGATGTCGCCTTCGTGCGTCCCCCTTATGTGCTGGACGCCGAATTCGAATCCGAGCGCGTGCTGGACGAGCCGATGCTGATTGCTCTGCCGCCTGGCCATCCGCTCAGCCGCAAACGTGCCGTTCCCATCGCCGAACTGGCTGACGAGGATTTTGTGCTGTATCCGCGGCCCATCGGCGCGGGCCTGTACGACGCCATCCAGTCCGCCTGCCAGCGCGCCGGCTTTGCGCCGCGCGTCATCCAGGAGGCCCCGCAGATGGCGTCGATCGTGAGTCTGGTGGCGGCGGGCGTCGGCATTTCGATCGTGCCCGCCGCCATGCGGCACATGGGCGCGCAAGGCATCGAGTACCGGCCCATCAAGGGCGATGCCCCGCACGCCCTGCTGGACATGGCGTACCGGCGGCACGACCGATCGGTGGCTGCGGAAAACGCGGTCGGCATGTTGCGGCGGCTGGCGCATCCGGAACGCGATTGAGTTTTCACGAACCCGCCGTTTCCCCCTGTCGCGTTTGTCATTTCCTGTAAACCGTCCGCGCGATGCCGGCGATAGACTCTCGCGCTTGCCGGCGATGCGTCCCCGTGGGAGACCCGCTGTCAGCCGCGTTCAACTTTATAAAGGTGCTCCCGTGAGACGTACCCTTCTGGCCCTGGCTTTTGCGTCGATCCCCGGACTGGCTGCCGCCGCCGCGCTGCCCTCCTCCATCGGCGCCGTCACTGTCTACCAGGATCGCGCCGTCGTCACCCGCGCCGCCAGCAGCGAGCTAGCCGCGGGCGAACACGAGCTGGTGCTGGAAAACCTGCCCGCGTCGCTCCAGGAAAACTCGCTGCAGGTGTCCGCCAAGAGCACCGGCCAGGCCACGCTGCTTGACGTCAAGGTCAGCGACGTCTATCAGGCCGCCACCGCCAACGAACGCGTGCGCCAGATCGAGGCGCAGATCGACAAGCTGGTCAGCCGCCAGGCCGCGCTGGACGACGAAGCCGCGGTGCTGGACAACCAGCGTGAACTCATCCTGATGATGCAGCGCGGCGCCACGGAACCGGCCAAGGACGGCGCGCGGCTCACGCTGGACGAACTGAAGGCGATCCAGACCCTCAGCGCCGAGTCGCTGGCCACGACGCTGGCGGGCCTGCGGCGCGTGGCAGAACAAAAGACCGAGCTGGAGCGCGAGATGACGGCGCTGCAAACCCAGCTTGGCCTGGTGCGCGGCGAATCGGGCCGTCGCACGAAGACCGTCACCTTGCGGGTCAACATGGCGCGCGCGGGCAAGCTGGATCTGGCGCTGTCGTATGCGGTGGCGGGCGCACGCTGGACGCCGGCCTACGACGCGCGCCTGCGCCCCGCCGACCGCAATGTGGATCTGGGCTACTTCGGCGTCATCCGCCAGAACACCGGCGAAGACTGGAAGAACGTGACGTTGACGCTGTCCACCGCCCGGCCGTCCCTGGGCGGCGGGGCGCCAACGCTGCGTCCGTGGATCATCGACGTGGCCGCACCGCCCCCGCCGCCCCGGCCCGTTGCCGCGCCCGCCCCCGCCGCCGTGCAGGCCGAGATGCACGCCAAGCGTGCGCCGCGCGCCAGTGCGATGGAAGACAGCGCCGTGCTGCCCGAGCCCGAGGCCGAAGCCATCGAAGTCTCGACGGCCCAGGTCCAGAACGCCGCGACCAGCGCGTCGTTCCAGATCAAGAATCCGGCCACGCTGCTGTCGGACAACACCACGCAACGCGTCGCCATCGCAGCGGCCAAGCTGCCTGCAACCTTGCAATACCAATCCACGCCGGGGCTGCGCGAGACCGTCTACCTGACGGCGCAGGCCAGCAACAACACCGACTTCCCCTTCCTGGCCGGTCCGCTCAATACCTTCCTGGACGACGCGTTCGTGGCCTCAGGCGCCATGAAGGCCGTGATGCCCGGCGAAAAACTGGAGCTGGCCCTCGGCGCCGACGATGGGATTTCCATCAAGCGCCAACTGGTGAACCGCTATACCGAAAGCACCGGTTTCTCGGGCAGCGGCAAGCGCGTCACCTACGAGTACAAGATCACCGTCAAGAACAACAAGGCCACCAAGGAACAGGTGTCCTTCGCGGACCGCCTGCCCATCTCGCGCAACGAGAAGATCGTGGTCAAGCTGCTGTCGCCGTCCGAGCGCGACATCAAGCGCGAGGAAGACGGCAAGCTGGTGTGGGACTGGGAACTTGAGCCGGGCAAGTCGCGCGAGACCGTGCTGAAATTTTCGGTCGACTATCCGGGTGACGTTGCCGTGTTCGGTCTGTGACGTGCAACCTGTGACCCTCAATGCGTGCGGCAGAACTCGATGAACGCTTCGGGGTCCAGGGGCACGGAAATCCCGTAGCCCTGCGCCACATCGCAACCCAGTTCGCGCAGGAGCTGCACATCGCGCTCCTGCTCGACGCCTTCGGCGACCACGCGCCGGCCCAGCACCCGCCCCATTTCAATCGCGGCCGCCACGACGGCGCGCGAGGCGGGCTCGCGGTGCATATGCACGATGAAGTCGCGGTCGATCTTCAATTCATTGAACGGCATGGCCGAAAAGAGCCGCATGGACGCAATTCCGGCGCCGAAATCGTCCATCGCCAGCTCAAAGCCGCGCACACGTAGAAGGTTCAGCGTCGACGACAGCGCGAGCCAGTCGTTGACCGGCTCATCCTCGGTAAGCTCCACCTTGATCAGCCGAGCAGGCAATCCCGCCTGCCCGACCTTCTGCTCCAACAGGCCGGGCAAGTCGCGCGAGCACAGCGTGGATGCCGAGGCGTTGATCGCAATCGGCACGGCAATGTCCTCGTCCTGCATCTGGCGCAACACGCTCAGCACGCGGTCGGTGACGCGGCTGAACAGCATGCGGTCCATGCCAAGCCGGTGCGCCGCCGGTACGAAGTCCGCAGCGGAAATGGCGCCCAGCTTCGGATCGATCCAGCGCGACAGCGCCTCGGCCGCGACCACGCGGCCCGTCGACAGGCTGATCTGGGGTTGCAGCACCACGCTCATGCCGGTGCCGGAAAGCAGCGCCTGGCTCAGCGCGGCTTCCATGACTTCGCGACGCACCGACTTGGGTTTGTCTGGCGACGCTGATTCGTCGTCGATGCTGTGCAGCGCATTCTTGATGGCCTGTTGCATCGCCACGCGCGACACGGGCTTGGACAGCGCCTGCGCCGACGGGCAACCGGCTTGCAGGGCCAGGCGGACATGCGACTGCAGCAGTTCGTCGCTCAGGCTGCTGATCCAGATGATCGGCGGCATGCTTTTCAGGCGCCCCGCGTCCACCAGCCTGCGCAGGTCGTTGGGCAGCCGCGTGCCGTCGCCTTCGCCCATCACGATGTCGCTGATCAGCACATCATGATATTGACGCGTGATCGCGCCAACCGCCTCGATGCTGCTTGCCAAGCCCGCCACGCGGCGATAGCCCAATGCCAGCAGCATGTTCTGCAGGTAGGCGCGTTCGACTGGGTGATCTTCCACGAGAAGAATCCGTCGGGACGCTCCGGCATCGGGTTTTGGCATTGCTGACCGTCCTGGACCTGTATACACGGTAAGAAGCCGCACGCGGCCCCCGCCTGCGCCTGCCGCAAGCCGGTTGCACCCGGCCAACTGAGAGCGTGAATCAATGCTAAGGCATCCACGCGAAACATGTCTTTATCGATAACGGGTTAATTCAGTTCGTCACCGATAGGCGTAGCCAGCGGCGCCTCCGCCGTCCGGCTCCGTTCATTGGGGCCTGTCCCCGCCGCACAGACTTGCCGCAGCCACCCATCCGCCTCCACCGTCCGCGGGTGCGATAATGGCGGACTTTCCCGCATCTACCGGCACGGAGCTTCTCTTGACCCGCATTGACGACCCCCTGCACGACCGCGAGGTCGGCGCCGCCGACGCCACCCAGGACAACACGCGCACCGACGACACCCGCATCAGCGCCGTGCGCCCGCTGATCTCCCCCGCGCTGCTGCAGGATGAACTGCCGGTGTCGGCCGACATCCAGACGCTCGTCGAGCAAAGCCGCGCGCAGATCGCCGACGTGCTGCACGGCCGCGACGACCGGCTGGTCCTGGTGGTAGGCCCCTGCTCCATCCACGACCACGCGCAAGCCATGGAATACGCGCACAAGCTGCGCGCCGCCGCCGACGAGCACAAGAAAGACCTGCTGATCATCATGCGCGTGTACTTCGAGAAGCCCCGCACCACCGTCGGCTGGA
This sequence comes from Achromobacter animicus, assembly GCF_902859585.1. GTDB lineage: Bacteria > Pseudomonadota > Gammaproteobacteria > Burkholderiales > Burkholderiaceae_B > Achromobacter > Achromobacter animicus. The sequence continues at coordinate 615,125 of NZ_CADIJM010000001.1, forward strand.
AGGGCTACATCAATGACCCGCGCCTGGACGGCAGCTTCCGCATCAACGAAGGCCTGCGCCGCGCCCGCGAACTGCTGCTGGACATCAGCGGCCTGGGTCTGCCCATCGCCACGGAATTCCTGGACCTGCTCAGCCCGCAGTACATCGCCGACCTGATCGCGTGGGGCGCCATCGGCGCACGCACCACGGAAAGCCCCAGCCACCGTCAGCTGAGCTCGGGCCTGAGCTGCCCGCTGGGCTTCAAGAACGGCACCGACGGCGGCGTGCAGATCGCGGCCGACGCGATGGTCGCCGCGAGCGCCAAGCACGCGTTCATGGGCATGACCAAAATGGGCATGGCCGCCATCTTCGAAACCCGCGGCAACCAGGACACCCACGTGATCCTGCGCGGCGGCAAGCAAGGCCCGAACTACGACGCCGCCAGCGTGCAAGCCTGTTGCGACGCCCTGCGCAAGGCCGGCCAGCGCGAACAGGTCATGATCGACTGCTCGCACGCCAACTCCAACAAGTCGCACGTGCGCCAGATCGACGTGGCCAACGACATTGCCGCCCAACTTGCCCAAGGCGACTCCCGCATCACTGGCGTCATGATCGAAAGCCATCTTGAAGAAGGCCGCCAGGACCTCAAGCCCGGTGAGCCGCTGCGTCATGGCGTCTCCATCACCGACGCTTGCCTGGGCTGGACGCAGACCGAGCCCGTCCTGGCCGCCCTGGCCCTGGCCGTGCGCCAGCGCCGCGAAAAGCTCGCCGCGCGCGGTTAATCGCTCGCGGGTGTCCGGCGCGGGGTAGCCCCCGCGCCAGCTGTTACAGCACGCACCTGAAACAATTGGTATCATGCGCGTTTTCGGGGGCCTTGCGCCCCCTCCCGCTTCTTTTCGTTCAGGTATGGATCGTTCTCGCCTTGTAGGGGCCGCACCGGCCCAGTCCGCCCCCATGCGGCACAGCATTTTCATTTACACCGAAGAACAACGCGGCAACCAGATGGTCGAGTCCCGCGTGATCGGCATGATGTCCGACGTGTCCGGGTCGGAAAAACTCATCGTCGTGGAAGACCCGTTTCACGGGCTCAAGTACGTCTACCGCATCGACCACGAGAGCAACAACCTGGACGCGGCCGCCATCACCGAGATCGACGAGTCGCGGTTCAACGGCAAGTCCTCGATCGAGATCAATGCCATGTCGTACCGGCTGGGCACCGCGGACAATGCCGTCAAGCTCTTGCGCGGCAAGACGCGCTGGATCCAGGACAAGGGCTCGGTGCTGTCGGTGCTGCTGCAAAATGCTGCTGCGCGCAAAACGCGCTTTGCGCCGGCCCGGATTGAACGCGATCGGATGCGCAAAGTGCCCGAGGGTGTGCCGGTCGAATTACTCCCTTCGTAGACGGGACGGTATCCACCCCGGTTCTTCTTATCCACAGAATTTGTGGATAAGAAAAACCCAAACGCCCGGCTGATGGCCTTTCGGGCGATGCGCACCGGGCTGCGCAATTTTTGACCAACTGATTTTTCCCTGACGCCTGGATTGCATCCTTGATCCATGCCGCGCCGCCGCATCGGCGGGAATGATATTCTGCGCGCACGCAGGCCAAAGACGTATACCGTCGTCCCCTGATTTTTCCGCGCGATCGCGGCCATTCAAGAATTCACAGCATGACCAGAACACACCTGTTCGCCCCCGGAGCGCCCAAGCGCGCCACACCGTGACGATCATCGTCGTCGACGACCACGGGGATTGGCGCGATTCCATCGCCGAGTACATCCAGGACCTGGGCCTGGACAAGACCATCCTCACCGCAGGCTCGCTGGCCGAGCTTGACGAGCTGTTGCTCACCGTAACGCCCGCGATCCTCGTGCTGGACGCCATGCTGCCGGACGGCGATGGGCTGGCGCGCGTGTCGCATCTGCGCACCTCCTATCCGTCAATGGGCATCATCATGCTCACCGGACGGCTCCTGAGCGAAGACAAGGTATCGGGCCTGAGTCTGGGCGCCGACCACTACCTGACCAAGCCCGTCAACCTGGCCGAACTCGGCGCCACGCTGGTGTCGCTGTCGCGGCGCCTGCGCGTCGTGCCGGCCGCCGACACAGAGGATGCGCAATCGGACGCCTGGCGCTTCGACCCCGCGCGCCGCACGCTGACCTCGCCCAGCCAGATCAGCGTCGACATCACCGATACCGAAAGCCGCCTGATCGGCGCGCTGATCCAGGCGGCGCCACTGCCGCTGACGCGCGCCCGCCTCGTTGAAGCCCTGGGCGCAAGCGCCGAGGCCTACGACACGCATCGGCTGGACGCCCACATGCATCGGCTGCGGCGCAAGCTGCGCGAGCTGGCCGGTGGCGACCTGGGCATCCGCACCGTCTATGGCGTGGGCTACGTCTGCACCACGCCCGTCACCATCGTCGGCAGCCTGCCCAAACTCTGAGACCGCCCGCATGAACGCCCCTATCCGCCCCCGCCGCTCCGTTCTCTACATGCCCGGCGCCAACGCGCGCGCATTGGACAAGGCACGCACGCTCGATGCGGACGCGCTGATCCTCGACCTGGAAGACGCGGTGGCGCCCGACGCCAAGGCGCAGGCCCGTGCCCAGGTCGCCGCGGCGCTGCGCGAAGGCGGCTACGGACGGCGCGAGTGCATCGTGCGCGTCAACGCGCTGGATACGCCGTGGGGGATGGACGACGTGCGCGCCGTTGCGCAAGCCGGCGCCGATGCCGAGCTGCTGCCCAAGGTCGAATCCCCCGCCCAGCTGGCCGCGCTGGCGCAGGCCCTGGACGCGGCGGGCGCGCCCATGGATCTGCCGTTGTGGGCCATGGCCGAAACACCGCTGGGCTTTCTGCGGCTCGATGCCATCGCCGGCGGCCATGCACGGCTGGCCGCCATCGTCGTCGGCACGTCTGATCTGGTGAAGGATCTGCATGCGCGCCACACGCCGTCGCGCGACGAGACGCTGCTGGCGCGCTCGCTTGCCGTGATGGCGGCACGGGCGCACGGCCTTGCGGTTCTGGATGGCGTCCATCTGGATCTGAACGACGATGCTGGCTTGAAGGACGCCTGCCGGCAAGGACGCGACCAGGGCTTCGATGGCAAGACGCTGATCCATCCGCGCCAGATCGCCGCTGCGAATGCCGCCTTTGCGCCGACGGCAGAAGAGCTCGATACGGCGCGCAAACGGCTGGACGCGTGGCGGGCCGCGCAGGCCGAAGGTAAAGGCGTCGCGGTGGTTGACGGGACCTTGGTCGAGAACCTGCATGCCAGCGAGGCCGAGCGCGTGCTGGCGCTGGCGGGGGCGATTCAGACGCCGTAGGGGGATGCGGCCGGAACTGTCCGGCCGCATCGCGCCAACCGAGGCTGCCCGCCCAGACCTTCCCGGCCGGACCTTCCCGGCCGGAGCTTCCCGCCCAGGTACAATCCCCCCCTTCGTTCGGATTGAGTCCGCTTTCATCCGAACACGTTCGCGCCGGCGCGCATGATGCGCGTGCCATCCCGCCGCGGTTCCTGCTTTCCTGCATACAGCCCCCAGAGGGCGTCTTGCCGCGCGCGCATCGCGCCATCCAGTCCTACATTCATGATCCGCTTCCAACAAGTTTCACTCATGCGCGGCGTCAAGCCGTTGCTCGACAAGGTCGACCTGCTTCTGAACCCCGGCGACAAGATCGGCCTCATCGGCGCCAATGGCGCGGGCAAGTCGAGTCTGTTCGGCCTCTTGCGCGGCACGCTGCACGCCGATCAGGGAGACCTGGACTACCCGGCGTCCTGGCGCGTGGCCCACGTCGCGCAGGAAACCCCTGCGCTGGACCGCCCCGCCATCGAGTACGCGATCGACGGCGACACCACGCTGCGCAAGCTGGAAGCGGAACTGGCCGCGCTGGAAGCCGAGCCTGAAAGCGCCGAAAACGGCCTGCGCATGGGCGAGATCTACGCCGCGCTGGCCGACGCCGATGCCTACACCGTCCATTCGCGCGCCGAGCAGTTGCTGACCGGCCTGGGCTTCACGCAGGCGCAGATGCACCTGCCGCTCACCAGCTTCTCGGGCGGCTGGCGCATGCGACTGAACCTGGCGCAGGCGCTGATGTGCCCGTCCGACCTGCTGCTGCTGGACGAGCCCACCAACCACCTGGATCTGGACGCGATCATCTGGCTGGAAGACTGGCTCAAGCGCTATCCGGGCACGCTCATCGTCATCTCGCACGATCGGGACTTCCTGGACGGCGTGGTGAACGTGATCGTCCACATCGACGAACGCAAGCTCAAGCGCTACTCGGGCCACTATTCGTCGTTTGAACGCCAGCGCGCCGCGCAGCTTGAACTGGCGCAGGGCATGATGGAAAAGCAGATGCGCCAGCGCGCGCACCTGCAATCGTTCATTGACCGCTTCAAGGCGCAAGCCAGCAAGGCACGCCAGGCGCAGAGCCGCATCAAGGCCCTGGCCCGCATGGAAGAAGTGGCGCCCCTGCGCGCCGCAGCCGAGTTCTCGTTCGAATTCCGCGAGCCACTGCGCGCGCCCAATCCGCTGCTGACGATGGACAAGGTCAGCGCGGGCTATCGCATCGAGGACGAGGCCACCGAAGCCGTGTCCGACAAGATCATCGTGTCGGGTATCAACTTCTCGCTGCAGGCGGGCCAGCGCATCGGCCTGTTGGGCATCAACGGCGCAGGCAAGTCGACCTTCATCAAGACCATCGCGGGCGAGATCGAATCGCTGGCCGGCGACACGCAGTTCAACAAGGGATTGTCCATCGGCTACTTCGCGCAGCATCAGGTCGAGATGCTGCGGCACGACGAATCTCCGTTGTGGCACATGACTAAGATTGCGCCGACCGTACGCGAACAGGAACTGCGCAACTTCCTGGGCAGCTTCAATTTCAATGGCGCGATGGCCACCAGCTCGATCGCGCCTTTCTCTGGCGGCGAAAAGGCACGGCTGGCGCTGGCGCTAATCGTGTGGCAACGCCCCAACCTGCTGCTGCTGGACGAACCCACCAACCACCTTGACCTGGAAACGCGCGAGGCGCTGACGGATGCGCTGGCGCAGTTCGAAGGCACGCTGGTGCTGGTGTCGCATGATCGCCATCTGCTGCGCGCCACGACCGACCAGTTCATCATCGTTGCGGACGGCAAGGTCAACCCGTTCGACGGCGACCTGGACGACTACAAGGACTGGCTCTACAAGACCAAGCTGGCGGCCAAGGCGGCCTGAGCGCGTTTTTGCGCGCCGTGCGCGCGCAACCGCGTTACAATCGCGCCGAATTGCCGGACTCCAGCGTCAACCTGGCCCGCACGGCAACCATCAACCACGTCCCGCTGTATGCGGGACGCGTTTTTTTAGCGCCATAGATGCCTATCAAAGACCAACTTTTTCTTGCCAGCCAGTATCTCGCGCCGCACCACCTGGTGTCGCGCTTCTTCGGATACGCATCGGACTGCCGCGAACCCGCGGTGAAGAACTGGATGATCTCGCGTTTCGTCCGCAAGTACGGCGTGAACATGAGCGAGGCGCTGCAAGAAGACCCGTTGGCCTACGACTGCTTCAATGACTTCTTCACGCGTGCGCTGAAAGACGGCGCGCGCCCGCTGGACGAAGAACCTGGCTCGGTGGTGTGTCCGGCCGACGGCGCCATCAGCCAGATGGGCGCGATCGAACAAGGCCGCATCTTTCAGGCCAAGGGCCACAGCTACGGACTCGCGGACCTCCTGGGTGGCGACACCGAGCGCGCCGCGCCGTTCCAGGGCGGCCAGTTCGCCACCATCTACCTGTCGCCCAAGGACTACCATCGCGTCCACATGCCCGTCGCCGGCACGCTGCGCGAAATGATCCACGTGCCGGGGCGCCTGTTCTCCGTCAACCCGCTGACCGCCCGCAACGTGCCGCGCCTGTTCGCGCGCAATGAGCGCGTCGTCTGCATCTTCGACACCGAGCACGGTCCCATGGCCGTGGTGCTGGTGGGCGCGATGATCGTGGCGTCCATCGAAACCGTGTGGGCAGGCCTGGTCACGCCGTTCAAGCGCCGGGTCAAGTCCGTGCGCTACGACGCGGCTGCCCGCGCGCCCATCTTTCTTGAAAAGGGCGCCGAGATGGGCCGCTTCAAGCTGGGTTCCACGGCCATCGTCCTGTTCGGCCCCGACAAGATCCGCTGGGCCGACACGCCCTCGGTGACGGGCCCGGTGCGCATGGGCGAGCTGCTGGCGCTGCCCACGCAGGCATAAAGCACAAAACCTGTTCGTCAGAAGCGAACAGGTAACTTCAGTTTTATTCGCTTTCTGCGTTCGACGGCCGTTGCTAGATTACGGGCTTTTACCGGCCCGCCATGACTACCACCGCCCTGCCCGCCGCGACCCCTGACGCCGCCTCTGGCGCCCTCGCCCGCAAGCTGCCCCGCGCGCTCGGGCGCATGCTATCCCTGGACGATTTCGAAGCCGCGGCTCGCCGCCGGCTGCCGCGCCCGATCTTCGGCTACATCGCCGGCGCAGCCGAAGACAACCAATCGCTCAAAGGCAACCGCGAAGCCTTCGCGCAGTACGCGTTCACGCCGCGCGTCCTGGTGGATGTCTCCCGCCGCACGCAACAGACCGATCTGTTTGGCCGCACCTACGCGTCGCCCTTCGGCATCGCACCCATGGGCATCAGCGCGCTGTCGGCTTACCGGGGCGATATCGTGCTGGCGCGCGCGGCGCGCGAGCAGAACGTGCCCGCGATCCTGAGCGGCACCTCGCTGATTCCACTTGAAGCCGTCATCGCCGAAGCGCCTGGCACCTGGTTCCAGGCCTACCTGCCCGGCGACCCCGCCAAGATCGACGCGCTGATCGAACGCGCGCGGCGCGCGGGCTTCGAAACCCTGGTGCTGACCGTGGACATTCCCGTGTCCGCGAACCGCGAGAACAACGTGCGCACGGGTTTCTCGACGCCGCTCAGGCCCAGCTTGCGCCTGGCCCTGGACGGGCTGGCGCGCCCGCGCTGGCTGGCCGGCACGTTCGTGCGCACGCTGCTGGCGCATGGCATGCCGCACTTCGAGAATTCCTTCGCCACGCGCGGCGCGCCCATCGTCTCCGCCTCGGTGCTGCGCGACTTCACGGCACGCGACCATCTCAGTTGGGAACACGTGGCGCGCATCCGCCGGCAATGGCCGGGCACACTCGTCATCAAGGGCATCCTGCACCCGCGCGACGCGGCGCTGGCGCGGCAGCATGGCGCGGACGGCATCATCGTGTCCAATCACGGGGCGCGCCAGCTTGATGGCGCCATCTCGCCGCTGCGTGCCTTGCCTGGCGTGGTCGCCCAGGCCGGCACGATGACCGTGATGATGGACAGCGGCGTGCGGCGCGGCGGCGATGTGCTCAAGGCGCTGGCCCTGGGCGCGCGTTGCGTGTTCGTGGGCCGCCCCTTCAACTACGCCGCAGCCGTAGGTGGCCAGCAAGGCGTGGCGCATGCCATCGGACTGCTGCGCGCCGAGGTCGACCGCAACATGGCCATGCTGGGCATCAATCGCCTTGACGAAATGGACGCCAGCCTGATCTGCCGGGAAGGCGAGCAGTCTGCCTGAGGCCGCCGCGCCAGGCGCCCAGGTGCCGTGCGCGGCACACGCGCAACGCCACCTTTATCAATCGCGGCGCCGCCGGAGCATAGAATGGCGGTTCCCTGATTCCCTGCGCGTCCGTTGCGGCGCGCCCGCCCGCCGCCGTGTCCCTGCGCCAATCTTCCTTCTTCCTCCGCTTCCTGACTCTGGGCGCCCTCGCCCATGTGTACGTCGGCGCCCGTCTGATCCCCGACCTGCTGCTTGCTGGCGAAGGCACTGCCGCCGCCATCCTTTTCCTGATGCTTTCGTGCGTGCTGATCCCGATGGGCATGCTGGCGCGCTCTTCCGTCAATCCGCCTTGGGGCGACCGCATCGCCTGGGTCGGCCTGCTGGCCATGGGACTGTTCTCGTCGCTATTCGTGCTGACCGTGCTGCGCGACGCGCTCATGCTGCTTCTGTGGCTGGGCAATCTGGCGGCTGGCGCCGATCTGCCGTGGCTCGACCTGCGGCGCGCCAGCGCGTGGACGGTCATCGGGCTATCGCTGGCCGGCACGCTGGCGGGCTTCTACAACGCCCGGCGCCGCGCCCGCGTGGTCGACGTGGACGTGCCGATCGCCGGCCTGCCGCAAGACCTGGACGGCTTCACCATCGTGCAGATCAGCGACATCCACGTCGGCCCGACCATCAAGCGCCGCTATGTGCAGGCCATTGTCGACGCGGTCAACGAACAGTTGCCCGACATGATCGCCATCACCGGCGACGTGGTGGACGGCAGCGTCGAGCAGCTTGCGGCGCAAGCCCGTCCGCTGGGCGATCTGCGCGCACCGTTCGGCGTGTATCTGGTCACCGGCAACCACGAATACTATTCGGGCGCGGGCCCCTGGATTGCTGAATTCCGCCGCCTGGGCCTGCGCGTCCTCTTGAACGAACATGCCGTGATCCATCCGTCGGGCCTGCCTGTGGTGGTGGCGGGCGTCACGGACTTCAGCGCCGGGGCCTTCGATCCGCAGCAGCGCAGCAATCCGCGTGCGGCGCTGGCCAACGCGCCGGCCGACGCCTTTCCGCGCATCCTGCTGGCCCACCAGCCGCGCAGCGCGGCCGCGGCGGAACCCGCGGGCTACACGCTGCAGCTCTCCGGCCATACGCATGGCGGGCAGTTCTTTCCGTGGGGTTTCTTCGTGCGGTTCCAGCAACCGTTTACGGCGGGGCTGCACCGGTTGGGACAGATGTGGGTCTACACAAGCCGCGGCACCGGCTATTGGGGACCGCCCAAGCGGTTGTGGGCGCCGTCGGAGATCACTCGCCTGCGCCTGCGCGCCGCCCCCGCCCGCTGAACCGGGGGCTGCCGTTCAAGCCGCCTCAGGCAGCGGCCCGCGCTCCAGATAACTGGTCAGGGCGATATCGCTGGTCGTGTTGGAGATGCCTTCAATCTGGTGGATACGCGCCAGCAGCAATTCCAGCGCCTGGGTATCGCGCACACGCACCTTCAGCAGCATGGCGCTCTTGCCGGTGATGGTGTGGATCTCCTCGACCTCGTTCAGCTCGGCCAAGCCCAGCACCTGCTGCGTGATGGTCCAGTTGATCGTGTCGACATGCACGAAGGCCAGCAACGGCCGGCCCATCTTTGCGCCGTCGAGCTTGGCGGCGATGCCCTTGATCAGCCCGTCGCGCTTGAGCCGCTTGACCCGCTCGTGCACCGCGGGCGCCGACAGGTTGAGCTGTTTGCCCAGCTCCGCATAGCTGGGCGTGGCGTCGTCGGCCAACAGCGTCAAGAGTTTCCGGTCGCGGTCATCGAGGTCAGACATTGGAATCAGGTTCGGCGCGCAGCGCGCCGGCCTTTGATGAAAAGGGTTTGTCGGGGCAAACCCTGATTTTATTCCGATTGCCGTCCTGAAACCGCCTTACCAGGGGAACGAAATCAGGTCGCCGTACAGCCGCTTGAGCGTCGCCTTCACTTCGGGCGAGTTCTGATAAATGGCAATGAACTTCAACAGGCGCGGGTCCTGCGCCTTTTCGGGCTTGGCCACCCAGCGGATGGCGTAGCGCCGGATGCTGTCCGGATCGGTATTGTCGAAGGCCAGCCCGTCCTTTTCGTTCAGGCCCGCCTGTTTTGCGAACGTCGTATAGGTGACCGACGCCGTCACGTCGTCGAACGTGCGGGCCGACTGCGACCCTTCGATCTGGACGAACTTGAGCTTCTTGGGATTGGCCACCACGTCCTGCAGGCTGGCCTGGTGTGCGACGCCCGGCTTGAGCGTGATGAGTCCCATCGACTGCAGCAGCAGCAAGGCGCGGCCGGTATTGACCGGGTCGTTCGGCACCGCGATGGTCGCGCCCTCGGGCACCGGATCCCCCTTCTTCAGCTTTTTGGAAAACAGGCCGATGGTGGTCGAATAGCCGTATGCGATGGGCTGCAGGTTGGCGCCGCGGCGCTGGTTGAAGAGTTCAAGAAACGGCGCGTGCTGGAAGAAATTGGCGTCCACCGACCCGTCGGCCACCGCAATGTTGGGCAGCACCCAGTCATTGAATTCCACCAGCTTGACGTCCAACCCTTGCTGCTTGGCCTGCGCGATGGCCAGTTCGGTGGCCTCGTTGGCCACGCTGGCAATCACGCCGATGCGCAGGGGCTGTTCCTGCGCCGCCGCCGGGGCAATCACCGCCAATCCCAGCGCCGCCACCGCGGCGCCGCGCATCAGTCTCTCAAGCAATTGGTGCACAAGCATGTCAGCCATCCACAGAATCGGAACGCCGGACGACGGTCCGGCACAGGCGCTATTGTGCAGCACCCGGCGCGCCGGTCACGGAAAGGCCTTTGTCATGCAATGGCAATGCCAAGCCGCGCCCACGGCGCTAAGATGGCCGCAGTATGCCTTTGGGAGACGTTCATGAGTGCCGTGATGCCCCCCCAACCCAACCCGCAGTCCGCCGCCAGCCGCCGCGACCACATCGAAGACCAGTTGGGCGCGCACAACTACCACCCGCTGGACGTCGTGCTGGCGCGCGGCAGCGGCGTCTGGGTCTACGACGTGGACGGTCGCAAGTACCTGGACTGCCTGGCCGCCTATTCCGCGGTCAACCAGGGCCATTGCCACCCGCGCATCCTGGCGGCCATGACCGAGCAGGCGCAAAAGCTTACCCTGACCTCGCGTGCGTTTCGCCATGACCAGATGGCGGGCTTCTATGAAGACCTGGCGCGCATGACGGGCGCTCACAAGATCCTGCCCATGAACAGCGGCGCCGAAGCCGTCGAAACGGCCATCAAGGCCGTGCGTAAGTGGGGCTACGAGGTGCGCGGCGTGCCCGAGGGCAAGGCCGAGATCATCGTCTGCGCCAACAATTTCCATGGCCGTACGCTGGGCATCGTGGGGTTTTCGACCGACCCCGACGCCTATGGCCATTACGGCCCGTTCGCACCCGGCTTCAAGGTCGTGCCTTTTGGCGACTTCGAGGCCTTCGACGCCGCCATCAGCGACCGCACGGTCGCGTTCCTGGTCGAACCGATCCAGGGCGAAGCCGGCGTGGTGATGCCGCCGCCCGGGTACTTCAGCCGCGTGCGCCAACGGTGCACGGAACGCGGCATCACGCTGATCCTGGACGAGATCCAGACCGGCCTGGGACGCACGGGCAAGCTGCTGGCCGAGGAGCACGAAGGCATCGAAGCCGACGTCACGCTTATCGGCAAGGCGCTGTCCGGCGGTTTCTATCCCGTGTCCGCCGTGCTGTCCAACGCCGACGTGCTGGGCGTGTTCCAGCCCGGTCAACACGGCAGCACCTTTGGCGGCAATCCGCTGGCGTGCGCCATCGCGCGCGCCGCGCTGCGGGTGTTGACCGAGGAAGGCATGATCGAAAATGCGGCCGCCGTGGGAGCGCATTTCCTGGAGCGCCTGCGCAGCCTGCCCGGCCCGGTGCGCGAGGTCCGCGGGCGCGGCCTCATGCTGGCCGTGGAACTGGAGCCGGACGCCGGCGGCGCCCGCCTCTGGTGCGAACGCCTCCAGGCGCGAGGCTTGCTGGTCAAGGACACCCACGGTCATACCCTGCGCCTGTCGCCTCCCCTGATCGTCACGCGGGACGAGGTGGACTGGGCGTGCGACCAACTGGCAGCGGCGCTATCCGCCGCGTGACCCCACGCGCCGCAACGTGAACACTGCAATACGGAGCATGCGAATTGACGAACGCATTGACGAAACCCCCCACCCTGCCCACCCAAGTCACCCTGATCGGCGCACCGACCGACATCGGCGCCGGCGCGCGCGGCGCGTCAATGGGCCCTGAAGCGCTGCGCGTCGCGGACCTGGGGCCGGTCATCGAAGCGCAGGGCTTTCAGGTCCGCGACCGCGGCAACCTGTACGGCCCCGCCAATCCCTGGCTGCCGCCCGTGGACGGCTACCGCCACCTTGAGGAAGTGACCGCGTGGAATCAGGCGGTGCACGATGCCGTGTACGAAGAACTGGCCGAAGGCCGCCTGCCCGTCCTGCTGGGCGGCGACCACAGTCTGGGCATCGGCTCGGTCAGCGCCGTCGCACGCCACTGCCGCGCCACCGGCAAGAAACTGCGCGTGCTATGGCTGGACGCGCACGCCGACTTCAACACCCATCTGCTCACGCCCACCGGCAACCTGCACGGCATGCCGGTGGCCTGCCTGTGCGGCAATGGCCCCGCGCCGCTGACCGGCATGTCGGGCGAGTTTCCGGACATCGAGCCGTCCTGCGTGCGGCAGATCGGCATCCGCAGCGTCGATCCCGGCGAAAAACGCCTGCTGCACGACGCCGGCCTCGAGGTCTTCGACATGCGGTATCTGGATGAGATGGGCATGCGCGCCACGATGCAGGCCGCCTTGGCCGGGCTGGACGCCGACACGCATCTGCACGTGAGTTTCGACGTGGACTTTCTGGATCCCGAGATCGCGCCAGGCGTGGGCACCACGGTGATGGGCGGCCCAACCTATCGCGAGGCGCAGCTCTGCATGGAGATGATTGCCGACACCGGACTCATGCGCTCGCTGGATGTGGTGGAGCTGAATCCGGCGCTCGACGTGCGCAACCGCACGGCGGAGCTGGCGGTGGATTTGATTGAAAGCCTGTTCGGAAAGTCCACGCTGGTGCGGCGGGGGCCTTGACGCGGGCGGTCGATGACGCGCGGCGCATCGACCGCATCGCTTCCGGCGGCGTAGACCGATGGAAATATCCCCTTATCCCTCGCGATCACGCCGGATCGCCTCGGCCGCGTCGCGCAAATGAATCAGATTTTCCTCGCGCTGCGCCCACACGCGCGGCGTGGGACCTGCCACGCATAGCGCGTACCATTCGCCGCCCAGATCCAGTGCGACGGCCAGCCCCATGAGGTCCGCGACGCTTTCCCCCACGTTCGAGGCCCAGCCCCGCTCGGCAACCTTGCCCACGTCGGCCAGCAGGGCTTCGCGGGTTGTCAGCGTGCTATCCGTGTAGCGCGTGTATTGCGCCGCCGCCAGGACCTGATCGCGGTCAGCGGCCGGCAGGCGCGCCAGGATGGCTTTGGCAACCGAACTCGTGTGCAGCGGACGTCGTTCGCCGGCGCGCGCCGCATAGTGGACGGGCCGGGTCGACTCGGCCACGTCCAGAAACACGACGGCGCCATCCTGGATCTTGCCCAGCATCACGGTCTCGTTGACGGCATCGCGTAGCGCCAATAACCGCGGCCGCACCAGATCCAGCCACGGGTCGCCCGCGAGAATCTGCGCCGCCAGCCCGTGCAGCTTGCCGGTGGGGTAATACCCGGCGCGGCGCCTGACCTCGTACAGATACCCCCGAGCCACCAAGGTGCGCACCAGTGCCAGACAGCTCGACATCGGCGCGCCCAGCCCCTGGGCCAGCTCGGTCAGCGGCATGGGCCGCTTCGTCTGCGCAAACAGCTCCAGCAACTCCAGCGTGCGAGCGACAAGCTTGACTTCCACGGCGTCGGCCCTCCTTCGTGGCAATGCGTATTTGGCACCCGGACTAGGGTGTTCCACCGTGTTGACTTTTCATGTGCAGGTACCTAAATTCTTGCACAGGAATTTGCATTCACCAATGTGAAATACATTTCAGCCGGCTGGAGCACCGGCGCCCGCCTACCCGAGTTGCCGCGTCATCCATAACGTTCAATAAAACGGTCCGCTTCAGGGCTGGGAGACAGAAAGATGCGTATCAAACCCGTGTTGGCGGCTCTGGCCGCCACCTTGGCCGCCTGCGCGGCCCAAGCCCAGTCCGACGTCGTGCGGCTGGGCGTGTCCAACGACCGTTCCGGCATTTATTCCGAACTTGGCGGCCTCGGGTCCGAGACCGCCGTGCGCATGGCCGTGGAGGATTTCGGCGGCAAGGTGGCCGGCAAGACCGTCGAGGTGGTCGGCGCGGACAACCAGAACAAGGCCGACGTGGCGTCCGCGCTGGTGCGCCGCTGGTTCGACACGCAGAATCTGGTCGCGGTGGTGGACGGCGGCGCCAGCTCGGCCGGCCTGGCCGCCCAGGGCGTGGCGCGCGAAAAAGGCGGCACCGCGCTGATCAGCGGCGGTTTTGCCGGGGACTTCAGCGGCAAGCAATGCAGCAACCTCAGCACGCAATGGGCGCCGGATACCTACGCGCTGGCCAACGCCGTGGTCAAGAGCGTCGTCGAGAGCGGCGGCAAGAGCTGGTACTTCATCACCACCGATTACGTCTTCGGCAAATCGCTGGAAAGCAACGCGTCACGCTTCGTCGAGGCCGCGGGCGGCAAGGTCGTGGGCAGCACGCGCCATCCGCTGGGCGCGATGGACTTTGCGTCGTTCCTCATCCAGGCGCAGTCATCCAAGTCCGACGTCGTGGGCCTGGCCAGCGCCGGGGGCGACCTGGTCAACCTCATCAAGCAGGCGCAGGAGTTCGGCCTGGCGGGCGGCAAGCAGCGGATGCTGACGTTCCTGACCTTCATCAACGACGTCCATGCAATGGGGCTGCCCGTTGCGCAGGGGCTGACCTTCCCCACCGGCTTCTATTGGGATGCCGACGAGGACACCCGCGCCTGGACCCAGCGCTGGCAAAAGAAGATGGGCGTCACGCGCGCCCCCTCCATCGTCCAGGCCCTGAGCTATGTGGCCACCACGCATTACCTGCAGGCCGCGCAGGCCGCCGGCACCTTCGACGCCGCGGTGGTCAACCAGAAGATGCGCGAATTGCCCATCACCACCAAACTGATCAAGAATGCCCGGGTGCGCCCCGAAGATGGCCGCGTCATCATGGACCTGTACCTGGTCGAGGTGAAAAAGCCCGCCGAGTCCAAGCATCCGAACGATTACTACCGCATCCTGTCCACGGTGCCCGGCGAAAAGGTCTTCGTGTCGCTCGCCGACAGCGAATGCCCCCTGGTCAAGAAATAGGTCACGCCGGACGCGCCGGATTCCGGTCCGGCCGCAGGGTGCAGGAGATTACATAAAGGAGACAACCATGAAGTGCTATTGCGTCGTCAATTTCCGCGAACCGCTGCAGGAAATGGACCAGCCCACCCCCACGCCGCAAGGGTCGCAGGTCCTGCTCAAGGTTCGCGCGGCCGGCGTGTGCCACAGCGATATTCACTTGTGGGAAGGCGGCTACGACCTGGGCCAGGGCCGGACCCTGTCGCTCAAGGACCGGGGCGTGTCGCTGCCGCTGACCATGGGCCATGAAACGGTGGGCGCCGTCGTGGCGGCCGGCCCCGACGCGCAGGGCCTGGCCACCGACCGCAATTACCTCGTCTATCCGTGGATCGGCTGCGGCAAGTGCCCGTCGTGCATGGCCGGAATGGAAAACCACTGCACCGTGCCGGCCTGCCTGGGCGTCCACCGCGCTGGCGGCTACGCGGACCACATCGTCGTGCCGCATCCGCGCTACCTCATCGACATCGGCGACCTGGACCCCGCGCAGATCGCGCCTTACGCGTGCTCAGGGCTCACCACGTACTCCGCCTTGCAGAAGATCGGCGCAGACATCTACCGCGAGCATCCCGTCGTGATCTTCGGCGCGGGAGGCCTGGGCCTGATGAGTCTGACGCTGATCAAGGCGCTGGGTGGCGCGGGCGCCATCGTGGTCGACATCGACCCCGCCAAGCGCCAGGCGGCGCTGGATGCGGGCGCGCTGGCGGCCATCGACGGCGCCGCCCCGGACGCCGCGCAGCAGATCATGCAGGCGGCGGGGGGCAAGCCGGTGCGGGCCGCGATCGATCTGGTCGGCGCACCGGCCACCACCTCGCTGGCGTTCGACTTCCTGACCAAGGGCGGCAAGCTCATCATCGTTGGCCTGTTCGGCGGCGGCTCCACCTGGCCCATCGCCTTGATTCCGATGAAGGCCCTGTCCATCATCGGCAGCTACGTGGGCAACCTGGCCGAACTGAAGGAACTGATGGAACTGGTGCGGGCGGGCAAGGTGCCGCCGATGCCGGTCCACCGCCACGCATTGGCCGAGGCGGACAGCGTGCTGGCCTCGCTGCGCGAAGGCAAGGTCGTGGGCCGGGCGGTGTTGACGGTTGATTGAGGCTTTTGCGGCGATTGCGACTGAACGCGCCCGGCAATGGGCGCGTTCTTTTTGACGCCTGATTTTTCACGCCTGCCTTTGGACGCCTACGCCGGCCGCAACCGCGGATCGTAGACGAAGCGTTCGCGCCGCACCACCACGATATCCTCGGCGTCCGGATGCGCCGGATTGATCAGGAAATTGCAGTCCGGCACGCCGCGATATGGCACGATCGCGCTGGGCAGTTCCAGCAGCGCCGACACCCCCGACGCCACCCAGTTGTCGCCCACGGCCTGCGACGCTTCGGCAAAGGGCACCGCGTCCCAGAACGGATAATCGTCCTGCAGTTGCGCCAGCGACAGCGACTGGCGCGCTTCGAAGATGCTAGTGGGCACGGCCAGTTCAATCAGGTAGCGGTTGGCGTGCTCGGACGCGCGCGCGGCAAAATGCACCACCGTTTCCAGCACGGCCAGCGCGACACTGGCCGAGGCATACACCACCGGCGTGCCCGGGCTGTTGTAGCGTCCGCCCACCGCGGCCGCGCCGGCGCCGGAGAGGTCGTCCGCCCGGTACTTGCCCGCCGTGGTGCCAATGCGCCAGAGCGAAACGTAATCGGTCATGCGTAGACGCCCGCGGCGGCGCGGGCCAGCGTGTCTTCGACGATGCGGCTGCTGGCATCCGACGTCAGCAGCGACAGCGGCTTGACGTTGCCCAGCGCCGGCACGGGCGTGTTCAGCCACAGCACCGCTTCCGCGTCGCTGCCCAGCACCTGACGGGCGACGCGCACCACGCGGGCGACGCGGGCAAGCCGGTCGGATTCACCGAGCGGCAGCGCCTGCCCTTCGCGCGTCCAGCGCGACAGCGACGCCGCCTTGACCTCCGTGATCGCCATGATTTCCGACTTGGGCACCTGCAGGTAATCGGCGGCATCGTCGACCATCCGCGCGGGCAGTCCACGGTGCACATCCCGCGCAATATCGGTCAGCGGACTGTCGATCAGGCCGCGAAAAAGCTGCCTGGGGCGCGGCGGGCGCTTGGTGGAGGCGCCGCGCTTGGCGGGCGATTTGTCAGTCAGCGCGATGGTCATGATCTGCTCCGGGCGCCGCGTGGACGAAGCGAAAGCCGGAGAAACCGGCCAGACTTGCACGGCGGCTGAATTACCAAATTGAATTTATAATATCCCATTTGGAAATCGGCTTGCAAGGCGGCCGTTGCCGAGCCGGCTGCGGGCCGCGCTTTGCCATCGTCCGCGGCCCCGTCATGCACCATATTTGGGCCTATCATAGGCGGCGGCAAATTCGCCCCTCGAATTTCTCTCAAGGACACGCAATGACGGACCGGCAGCTCACCATACTCGCGGCGATCAACCTCATGGTGGCGGTGGGCGCCGGGGCATTCGGCGCGCATGGCCTCAAGCGCATCCTGACGCCAGAACTCCTGGCCGTCTGGCAGACCGGCGTCATGTACCACCTGGTCCACGCCCTGGGCATCTTCATCATCGCGTTGCTGGGCGCCCGCTTCGGGTCGCCGCTGCTTTCGGCCGCCGGCGTTGTCATGTTCGTCGGCATCGTGCTGTTTTCGGGCAGCCTGTACCTGCTGACGCTGACCGGCACCCGCTGGCTCGGCGCGGTGACGCCGTTCGGCGGAACGGCCTTCCTGGCCGCCTGGGCGATGGTCGCCATTGCCGCCTACCGCGCGCAGAGCTGAAAGGCCTTCCCGATCTTCACCTATCCGTTCTTCACCCTCAGGCGGCAGGAACCGCCGCCCTTGCAGGTTTCAGATGTCCCCAAGCACCGCATTACCCTCCGTCCGTGAACATTCCGCCGCCGCAGGCATCGCCTGCGTGGCGGGCGGCATCTTCTTTCTGACGCTCAGCGACGCCAATGCCAAATGGCTGGGCGCCAGCTACAACCCGCTGCAGATCCTCTTTCTGCGCGCGCTGATCGCGCTGCCCTTCGTGACCGCGCTGGCCCTGTGGCTGGGCGGACGCCGCGTGCTGCGTACGACGCATCCCGGCCTGCACCTGACGCGCGGCGCCATCAACGTGGTCTCGGCCTGTTGCTTCTATCTGGGATTGCAGGCGCTGCCGCTGGCCGAGGCCACCGCCATTGCGTTCGCCGCGCCGCTGTTCGTCACGGCGCTGTCGGTGCTGATCCTGAAGGAACGCGTGGACGGCAAGCGCTGGCTGGCAGTGCTGGCGGGCTTTGCCGGCGTGCTGATCGTGGTTCGCCCTGGCACGCAGGCCTTCCAGGCCGCCACCCTGCTGCCGCTGACCACCGCCCTGCTCTACGCGGTCATGATGATCACCGCGCGCGGCATCAACCGCGCAGAAGGCATGCTGACCACCACTTTCTACATCGTGTTGGGACAATTGGTGTGCAGCGCGATCGGATTGCCGTGGGTGTGGCGCGCGCCGGCCATGGACGACCTGCCCTATTTTGGCGGCGTGGCGCTGTTCAGCACGTTGGGCCTGGCGCTCATCACGCAGGGATTCCGCATCGGGCCCGCGTCTGTCGTGGCGCCTTTCGACTACACGGGTCTGGTCTGGGCCACGATCCTGGGATGGATCTTCTGGCGCGAGGCGCCCGACGCCTATGCGTACCTGGGCGCCGTTTTCATTGCCGGCAGCGGCGTGTACATCGCCGTGCGCGAAGCGCGCGGCAAATCGCGCCGGCGTGCCGCCACCTGAAGCTGCCCGCGTTATTCGGTGGGCGGCGGAAAGTGCCGCCGCAACACCCGGGCCACGTTCGGTTCCAACGCTGCTTCGCGGGCGACCGCGGTCAATGCCGGACACATCGCGCTGAACCACGACGGGCCGGGACGCCAATGCGTCATGACCGTCACATACAGGTCCAGCGCTGAAAAACGCCGCCCCAGCATGTGCGGCGCGCCGGCCTGGCGTTCCAGCTCCTGCCACAGCTCGGCGCGGCGCGTGTGGACCCGTTCGCGCAGCAGGTCCACCGCATCGCCCGGCGTCGTCCACTGCGCGGGATCGTCGCCGTACGTGAAGGTCGGGTAAACCGCCGCCACGACCCGCACCAGCAGGTTCAGAAAGCGCGCCCGTTCCGGCTTGTCCGGCGCGGGGGCAAGACCGGCCTGCGGCGCCAGGTCGTTCAGATGCAGGATCATCGCCGCGCTCTCGGTCATGACCTCGCCGTCGGGCAGGATCAGCGTGGGCACCTGCCCCAGCGGATTCAGATGCAGCAGCCGGTCCCGCTCGGGACCGGGCTTCAGGTACGGCACGTCCGTCAGGACGTGCGGCACATTGGCCAGCACCAGCGCCATCTCGACGATGGCGGAGCCGCACCCCGCGGATCCGATGAGCTCATAGGTCTTCATGACGGTCACCCTCCTGTTTCGGCCGGCGCCACCCGCAGCAGTTCGCCCGGGGAAGCGTCCGTCAGCACATACACATAACCGTCCGGCCCCTGCCGCACGTCGCGGATCCGGCGCTTGCGGTCGACCAGCAGCCTTTCCTTCTCGACCACGTTTTTGCCGTCGACGGTCAGGCGGATCAGGTTCTGGTTGCCCAGCGCGCCGATGAAGAGCGAATTGCGCCAGGCCGGAAAGCGGTCGGCGTCATAGAACGCCATGCCGCTGATGGCGGGCGATTTCGGCCACCAGTAGACCGGCGGCTCCATGCCCGGCAGCGTCTCGCCCTTGGCTTCCGGAATCTTCAGACCCGAATAGTTGATGCCGTAGGTCGCCAGCGGCCAGCCATAGTTCTTGCCCGGCTGCACCACGTTGATCTCGTCGCCGCCGCGCGGCCCGTGTTCGTTTTCCCAGAGCTCGCCGGTCCAGGGATTGAGCGCCATGCCTTGCGGATTGCGATGGCCGTACGACCAGATCTCGGGCCGCGCGCCCTGCTTGCCCACGAAGGG
This sequence comes from Achromobacter animicus, assembly GCF_902859585.1. Lineage (GTDB taxonomy): Bacteria > Pseudomonadota > Gammaproteobacteria > Burkholderiales > Burkholderiaceae_B > Achromobacter > Achromobacter animicus. The sequence continues at coordinate 634,986 of NZ_CADIJM010000001.1, forward strand.
GTTGTCGTCAGGCAACGCGCCGTCGGCCTTGAGCCGCACGACCTTGCCCTGCAGCTTGTCCAGGTCCTGTGCGGTTGGCCGCTGGTTGTTCTCGCCCAGCGCAATGTAGAGGTAACCCTTGCCGTCAAACACCAGGCGCGAGCCGAAATGCAGTCCGGACGACAGCTTGGGTTCCTGGCGGAAGATGACCTTGAAGTCTTCAAGTCCGCTGGCATCGTCGGCCAGCCGGCCGCGTCCGACGGCCGTGCCGCTCTTGTCGCCGTCCGACTCCGCATACGACAGATACACGTAGCGGTCGGTCGCAAAGTTTGGCGACAGCGCCACGTCGAGCAGACCGCCCTGGCCGCGCGCGGCCACCTTGGGCACGCCGGTCAGCGGCTTGGACAACCCGCCGGGCGTACGCAACAGCCGCAGATTCCCGGGACGCTCGGTGATCAGGATGCCGCCGTCGGGCAGGAACGCCATGGACCAGGGATGATCCAGGCCGCCGACAACCGGCATCACGCGCGCAGGCGCCGAGGGCGGCTCCTGCGAGGCTTGCGCGATGGCGGGCGCAGCGGCGCAGGCCAGGGTCAAGGACAAGAGAAAGGGGATCGCGCGCGTGCTCGCGGCGGTGCGTGACTGCATGGACATCTCCGGCGGCGACAGATTGAAAAGCGGGCGCGGAAGGCATGACAGAGTGACGCGGGACCACTCGCGAATGGCATACCCGGTTGGCGTACCATAGCGCCCACGGACGGGAGCTCTCCCGTTCTTCCTTCCAGGAGTCTCCGACAGATGAAACTGTACTACATGCCCGGCGCGTGCTCGCTCGCTTCCCATATCGTGCTCGAATGGATCGGCGAGCCGTATGAAACGCACAAGCTCAGCCGCGAGGCGCTCAAGGAGCCTGAGTTTCTGCGGATCAATCCGATGGGCGCCGTGCCGGCGCTGACCGATGGCGACTGGACCCTGACGCAGAACGTATCCATTCTGGAGTATCTGGCCGAACAGGCGCCCGAAAGCACGCTGCTGGGCGACGGCTCCGCACGTTCGCGCGCCGAAGTGCGCCGCTGGGTCGGCTTCATCAATTCCGACGTCCACAAGACGTTCTCGCTGCTGTTCGGCGCGCAGCGTTATTTGAAGGACGAAGGCGCGCAGAAGGAACTGGCCGCATCGGCCTCGGCGCTGCTGACCAAGCTGTTCGCGCAACTGGACACGCAACTGGCCGGCAAGCAGTACCTGGCGGGCGCCGCGCCTTCGGTTGCCGATGCCTACCTGTACGTCGTGCTGCGCTGGGCGCACGCCAAGGAAGTGGACCTGACCGGCCTTTCCAACCTGTCCGCGTTCTTCGAGCGCATGCAGGCCAACGCCGGCGTCAAGGCCGCGCTGCAGGCCGAAGGGCTGTAAGGGTCTGCGCTGCCCCGCTGACGCCCGGGCGTCCTATTCCGGCGTCACCCCGGGCAGCGCCTCGCTCTCAAGGATCTTCTTGACGGCGGCCAGAAAGCGCCGCGCCAGCAGGGGCGGCGCACTCAGGTTGGAATGCGTCGCCCAGATCTCAACGCTAGCCTCGGGCGTGATCGGGCGCAGCGCCATGTGCGCAGCCTGGTCCGGCGTGACGCACCAGGCATCCACCAGCGCCGGGCCCAAGCCCTGCTGCACGAAAGAACAGGCGGTCACGGGCGAATGCACCTCGATCGACGCCGCGCAGTGCGGTCCTTCGCCAAAGAACGGCTGCAGCGCGCGCCCCAGCGGCGTATCGCGCGGATAGCCGATCCACGCCGCCGATGAAAAGTCTTCCGGACGCACCGCGTCGTGGCTGGCAAGCGGATGCCCGGGCGGCAGCACGCACACTACCGGCACTCGCGCCAGCCGGACCGACGTCAGGTTCGGATGATCCGGCGGCTGCATGGAAATGCCGATGTCCGCCTGTCCCGACAGAAAGTACGCCGCCAGTTCGTCGAACGTCACGCTGCGGTAATCGACGCGCGCGCCCGCATTGCGACCGCGAAACCGCTCCAGCGCCATGGGGATCAGCCGCTGACCGAAACTGGCGCTTGCCACGATCTTCAGCATGCCCGCGCCGGACTGCCCCAGGCTGGCGGCCAGGTCGTTCACGCGCTGGATGCCGCCGTACACCTGCTCGACCTCGGCATACAGACGCCGCGCCTCCGCCGTGGGGGACAGCCGGCTCTTGACGCGCTCGAACAGCCGATAGCCCAGACGGCTTTCCGTGAGGGCAAGCACCCGGCTCACAGCCGGTTGCGACACGTGCAGCATGCGCCCCGCTCCGCTGATCGAGCCGGCCATCATGATGGCGCGGAACACCTCGATCTGGCGCAGGTTCAGCGGCCGCCCGGCGCTCGGCCCGGCCTCGTCGGCATACGCATCGGCTTCCATTTCTTCCCCTTTTCCAATAACGAGGGATTATAGGTTTGAGACATTTTTCGATGACGCAGTGCCGCATGGCCGGGTGTAATCTGCCCGCTCCACAAAACAAAACCAGGGGAAATCCACCATGCGCAGCACGCTCCTTCGCAGTCTTTCCATGGCGGCGCTCAGCGTCGTCTTCGCCGGCGCCGCCTCGGCCGCCAGCTATCCCGACAAGCCCATCACTTTCGTGGTCCCGTCTGCCGCCGGCGGCTCGCCTGACGTGCTGTCGCGCCTGATCACCACGCAGATTGCCCGCGACACCGGCGCCACGATGGTCATCGAAAACCGCCCGGGCGCCGCCGGCAACATCGGCATCGCGCTCATCAAGCGCGCAGCGCCGGATGGCTACACGGTCGGCTACGGCAACATCAACACGCTGGCGGTGAACCGCTCGCTGTTCAAGCGCCTGCCGTACGACGTGGACAAGGACCTGACGCCCGTCGCGCACATGTTCGACCTGTACAACGCTCTGATCGTCCCGGCCGACTCGCCCGTCACCAGCGTGCAGGACCTGATCGACCGAGCCCGCAAGGAGCCGGGACGCTTGTCGTATGGCGCGTCGGGCGTCGGCACCACCGGCCACATGGGCGGCGAACTCTTCAAGAGCATGGCCAAGCTGGACGTGATGTTCATCCCCTACAACGGCGGCCCCGCTGCCATCCAGGATCTGCTGGGCGGCCGCCTGGACTACCTGTTCGTCAACACCTCCGAGGCCGCGCCGCTGGTCAAGAGCGGCAAGGTCCGCGCCATCGGCGTCAGCAGCCTGAAGCGCCTGGCGCTGATGCCCGACGTGCCCACGCTGGACGAGTCCGGCCTGAAGGGTTACGAGACAGTTGCCTGGGGCGGCGTGGTGGCGCCCAAGGGCACGCCCGACGACGTGGTGGCCACGCTGAACGCCGCCATCCAGAAGGCGCTGCAGGCGCCGGAAGTGCGCCAGGGCCTGGCAACGCTGGGCGCCGAGCCGGCGACCGGCTCCCCCGCCGACTTCAAGCAGCTGATCGATCGCGAAACCGCCAAGTGGCAGCAGATCATCGACAACGCCGGCATCGAAAAACTCGACTGAGCACGCTTCATGACGGCAGACACCTTGCAGGCTGACTTCATCGTCGCGGGCGCCACGCTCATCGACGGCTCGGGCGGGCCCGCCACCCAGGGCGACCTGGCCGTGCGCGGCGGACGCATCGCGGCGGTGGGCAGCTTTGCCCATCCCGCCGGCGTGCCGGTCATCGATGGCCGGGGCCAGGTCCTGGCGCCGGGCTTCATCGACTCGCACACCCACGACGACGGCTACCTGCTGGCGCATCCCGACATGCTGCCCAAGGTGTCGCAAGGCATCACCACGGTCGTCACCGGCAACTGCGGAATCAGCCTGGCGCCCCTGGCGCGCACGCAGATTCCGCAGCCGCTCGACCTGCTGGGTCCGCCGGCGCTGTTCCGCTTTGGCACCTTCCGCGCCTGGATGGACGCCCTGCGCGACACGCCGGCCGCGGTCAACGTGATTCCGCTGGTGGGCCACACCACCTTGCGCGTCGCCGTCATGGACGACACCTCGCGCGCGGCCAACGACGCGGAACGGGCCGCCATGCGCGACCTGATGCAGGAAGCGCTGGATGCCGGCGCGTTCGGCGTGTCGACCGGCACCTTCTATCCGCCAGCCAGCGCCGCGCCCACGGACGAGATCATCGACGTGTGCCAGCCGCTGCGCGGCCGCGCCGGCATCTATGCCACGCACCTGCGCGACGAGGCCGACCACATTGTGCCCGCCATGGAAGAGGCCCTGCTCATCGGACGCGAAACCGATTCCCGCGTGGTGTTCTCGCATCACAAGCTGGCGGGCGAACGCAATCACGGCCGCACCCGCGAAACGCTGGACCTCATCAGCCGCGCCGCGGCCGCGCAGCCGGTCTGCCTGGACTGCCATCCCTATCCGGCCACCTCGACCATGCTGCGGCTGGACCGCGCGCGGCTGGCCAGCCGCACGATGATCACGTGGTCCACGGGCTACCCCGAGGCCACGGGCCGTGACTTCAGTGACGTCATGGCCGAACTGGGCCTGGACGACGAAGCCGCGGTCGCCCGGCTGGCCCCAGCCGGCGCCATCTATTTCCTGATGGACCCGTCGGACGTCAAACGCATCTTTGCCCATCCGCTGACCATGGTCGGCTCGGACGGCCTGCCCTTCGACCCGCATCCGCACCCCCGCCAATGGGGCACGTTCACCAACGTGTTGCGCACCATGGTGCGTGAACAGAACCTGCTGTCGCTCGAAGCCGCCATCCACAAGATGACCGGGTTGGCCGCCGCCCAGTATGGCGTCGCCGGGCGCGGCCTGCTCCGGGAGGGGTATCATGCTGACCTGGTGCTGTTCGATCCCGCCACCGTCACCGACGTGGCCACTTTTTCAGCGCCCATTCAGGCAAGCCGGGGCATCCACGCCGTGTGGGTCAACGGCAGGCAGGTCTGGGACGGGGAACGGACGGGCACCGAACGCCCGGGCCAGGTCCTGACGCCCGGTGATGCATGAGCACGGAGTACTTAAAGTGAAGACGTTTTCCCAGGGCTGCTACCTGGGTGTATTGGGCGGAATGGGCCCCATGGCCGGCGCGGCCTTTGCCCTTCGCCTGGCGGCGCTGACGCCCGCCACGGTTGACCAGCAACACATCCCCACCCTGCTGCGCAACGATCCCCGTATTCCCGACCGCTCCAGCGCCTACATGGCCGGCGGCGAGAATCCCCTGCCCCACATGGTCGATGGCGTGCGCTTCCTGGAACAGGCCGGCGCCCAGCTCATCGCCATCCCGTGCAACACCGCCCACCTGTGGTTCGACGACATCGCCGCGTCCACGCGTCTGCCCGTGCTGCACATCATCGAAGCGGTCATCGAAGACCTGCGCCGCCTTGGCCTGCCCAGCGGCCGCATCGGCCTGATGGGCACCGCCGCCACGCTCAAGCTCGGCCTCTACCAGCGTCACCTCGAAGCCCAAGGCTACGAGTGCATCGTGCCTGACGACGACGAAGTCGAACGCTTCTGCATGGGCTCGATCCGCGCGGTCAAGGGCAACCAGCTCGAAGACGCCTTTGCGCCCGCCGCCGAATGCATCGCGCGCCTGAAGGCCCGCGGCGCCGACGCCGTCGTGCTCGGCTGCACGGAACTGCCCCTGGCCGTGCCGCACGCCCTGCGCCCCAGCCTCGGCGTGACCCTCACTGACTCCATCGACGCCCTCGCCCGCGCCGCCATCGCGCACTACCAGGCCGACCAGCCGGCCGAACGGATCGCCGCGTAAAAAAAAGGGCGCATCTTTCGATGCGCCCACTTCCTTCGCGGGGAAGAGGTCAACCGCCCAGGTACGCCTTGCGGACCTTGTCGTTGACCAGCAGGTTGGCGCCGGTGTCCTGCAGGACCACGCGGCCGTTTTCCAGCACGTAACCGCGGTCCGCCACGCCCAGCGCCTTGTTGGCATTCTGCTCGACCAGGAACACGGTCACGCCCTGCTCCCGGATCTCGCGGATGATGTCGAAGATCTGGGCGATCACCAGCGGGGCCAGGCCCAGCGTCGGTTCGTCCAGCAGCAAGAGGCGCGGCCGGGTCATCAGCGCGCGGCCGATGGCCAGCATCTGCTGTTCGCCGCCCGACATCAGGCCCGCACGCTGGCTGGCGCGTTCCTTCAGACGCGGGAACAGACCGTAGACGTGGTCAATCCCCGCCTCGATCTCGTCGCGCTTGGAAAAGAAGCCGCCCATCATCAGGTTCTCGGCGACCGTCAGGTCCTTGAACACGCGCCGCCCTTCAGGCGAAATGGCGATGCCACTGCGCATGATGTGGTGCGTGTCCTTGTTCGTGATGTCCTCGCCTTCGAACGTGATCTTGCCTTCGCGCGCCCGGGGATTGCCGCAAACGGTCATCAGCAGCGTCGTCTTGCCCGCGCCGTTGGCGCCGATCAGCGTGACGATCTCGCCCTGGTTGACGTCCACCGACACGCCGTTCAACGCCTGGATCGCGCCATAGTACGTGTGTATGTTTTCCAGCTTCAGCATCATTCCTCCCCCAGGTACGCCTTGATGACGCGCTCGTCGTTGCGCACCTGCTCGGGGGTGCCGGTCGTGATGGGCTTGCCGTGTTCCATGACCAGAATGCGGTCCGAAATGCCCATGATCAGGCTCATGTCGTGCTCGATCAGCAGCACGGCCACGCCGAATTCGCGGCGAAGCTGGTCGATGAGCGATTGCAGATCGCGCTTTTCCTGAGGATTCAGGCCGGCCGCGGGCTCGTCCAGCATCAGCAGACGCGGCTTGGTGATCATGCAGCGCGCGATCTCCAGGCGCCGCTGGTGGCCGTAAGCCAGATTGCCGGCTTCACGGTTGGCGAACTCGCGCAGGCCCATGAAATCCAGCCACTGCGCCGCGCGCGACAGCGCCTCGGATTCAGATTGGCGGTAGCCGCGGGTCTTGAGCAGGCCGGGCAGCAGGCGCGATTCCACCTGCGTATGCTGCGCGACCAGCAGGTTTTCCAGCACCGTCAGCTGCTTGAACAGGCGCACGTTCTGGAACGTGCGCACCAGCCCGTGGCGCGCCACCTTGTGGCTGGCAAGACCCGTGATGGGCTTGCCGTCCATGATGATTTCACCGGCGGTCGGCGCGTAAAAGCCGCCCACGCAGTTGAACACGGTGGTCTTGCCCGCCCCGTTCGGGCCGATGATGGCAAAGACCTCGTCGGACATGACCTCGAAACCCACGCTGTCGACGGCCAGTAGGCCGCCGAACCGCATGGTCAGGCCGGAAACTTTCAGCAATGCCTCGCTCATTTAGCCAGCTCCACGTGGGGACGCTTCATGGGCAACAACCCCTGCGGACGCCACATCATCATCAATACCATCACCAGACCGAACATCAGCATCCGGTACTCGGCGAACTCGCGCGCCAGTTCGGGCAGCACGGTCAGCAGGATGGCAGCGAGGATCACACCGACTTGCGAACCCATGCCGCCCAGCACCACGATGGCCAGGATCAGCGCGGACTCGATAAACGTGAAGGACTCCGGATTCACCATGCCCTGGCGCGCCGCGAAGAACGCGCCGCCAAAGCCGGCGAACATGGCGCCCAGCGTGAACGCGGACAGCTTGATGCGGGTGGGATTCAGGCCCAGCGAACGGCAGGCGATCTCGTCTTCGCGCAGCGCCTCCCAGGCGCGGCCGACCGGCATGCGGATCAGGCGCGTGGACACGAACAGCGTCACCAGCGCAAGCAGCAGCGCCATCATGTACAGGTAGATCACCATGTCCTGGTTCTGGAACGTCAGCCCGAAGAACTCATGGAACGTGGTGCCGCCCTCGGTACTGGGACGGCGCGTCATTTCCAGGCCGAAGAACGTAGGCTTCGGAATTCCGGAAATGCCGTCCGGACCGCCGGTGACCTGGTTCAGGTTGATCAGCAGCAGGCGGATGATTTCACCGAAGCCCAGCGTCACGATGGCCAGGTAGTCGCCGCGCAGCCGCAGCACCGGAAAGCCCAGCACGAATCCGAACAGCGCCGACATCGCGCCGGCAAACGGCAGCGCTTCCCAGAAGCTCCAGCCGCCCCAGTGATAGAGCAACGCGTAGGTATAGGCGCCGACGGCGTAAAAGCCCACGAAGCCCAGATCCAGCAGCCCGGCAAAGCCCACCACGATGTTCAGGCCCAGGCCCAGCATCACGTAGATCAGCACCAGCGTGGCGATGTCCACCGAACTGCGGCCCGCGAAGAACGGCCAGATCACCGCAATGGCAAGCAGCAGCACCATCAGCGGCTTGTGGTTGCGGGCCGGCGCCGATGACAGCGTGGGCAGGCCGGTCTTGAGCTTCTTGAACGGAATGGCAAGCCACGGACGCAGCAGCTGGAACACGAACACCACCGCCGCGGCCAGCGCCACCAGCGACCAGTTCGACTCCATCGACGTGCGCGCACCCTGACGGATGAGCTGCAGACCGAAGACCGGGGTGACGATGACCGCCGTCAGCACGGCCGCCATCGTGGCGTTTTTGAGATTGTTGGTCGACATCAGACTTTTTCCACCTCAGGTTTGCCCAGCAGCCCGGTGGGACGGAACAGCAGAATCAGGACCAGCAGCGAGAACGCCACGATGTCCTTGTACTGCGACGATATGTAGGCCGCCGCAAAGGTTTCCGCCAGGCCCAGCAGCACGCCGCCCAGCATGGCGCCGGGGATGCTGCCGATGCCGCCGAGCACCGCCGCCGTGAAGGCCTTGATGCCGGCCAGGAAGCCGATGAAGGGATTGAGTTTGCCGATGGTGATGGCGATCAGCACACCGCCGACCGCCGCCAGGATCGCACCCATCACAAACGTGAACGAGATCACGCGGTTGGTGTCGATGCCCAGCAGGTTGGCCATGTGCATGTCCTGCGAGCAGGCGCGCGATGCGCGGCCCATGCGGGAATACTTGATGAACAGCGTCAGCGCGATCATCAGCACCACCGTCACCACGATGATCATCAGGCGCGAGTACGGCACCGTCACATCGAAGTCCGAGCCCATGTGGAACTGCATGGCGCCGGACACCAGCGAGGGCACGGCCATGTCGCGCGCGCCTTGGCCGAGGGCCACCCAGTTCTGCAGGAAGATCGACATACCGATGGCGGAGATCAGCGCCACCAGACGGGGGCTGCCGCGCACCGGCCGATACGCCACGCGTTCGACCGAGAAGCCGTAGATGCCGGTAACCGTGATGGCCACGAGCAGCATGGCCGCGATGATGAACGGGGTCGGCAATCCGCTGTTGGTGCCGATCGCCGTCAAGGTGACCAGGCCCACATAGGCGCCGATCATATAGATTTCGCCGTGGGCGAAATTGATCATCCCGATGATGCCGTAGACCATTGTGTAGCCGATGGCAATCAGCGCGTAGATCGCTCCCAGGGACAATCCGTTGAAGAATTGCTGGGTAAGTTGGGGTATGAGGTCGGACATGATTCCAATGCTCCAAATAGTTCCGGCTCCGGTAGTGAGACCCGGAGCCGGAAACCTGGGCGTATTTTATAAGGGCCTGCCGGCGCCGCCTTGCCGGCCGCACAGCGCTTTTGGCGCATCGCTACGCGGATTTCGGCAAGACGGAGACAGCAGGCCCTACACGCCGGCAACACGCCGGCGGGATCGCGAGTTTACAGCTGGGTCTTCTTTCCGTCCTTGTCCCACTTATAGACGGCGAACTCAAAGTCCTTCAGATCGCCCTTGGCATCGTATTCGACCTTGCCGATGCCCGTATTGAACGTGGTCTTGTGCATGTAGTCGGCAACCTTGGCCGGATCTTCGCCGACAGCGTTGATGCTGTCCGCCAGGATCTGGACCGCGGCGTAGGCCGGCATCTGGAAGGCGCCGTCCGGATCGCGCTTGGCGTCCTTGAAGGCCTTGACGATGCTTTCGTTGCCCGGCAGCTTGGTGAAGTCGGCCGGCAGCGTGACCAGCAGGCCGTCGATGGCCGGACCGGCAATGGCCACCAGATCCTGGTTGGCCGTACCTTCCGGACCCATGAACTGGACCTTCAGGCCCTGTTCACGCGCCTGGCGCAGCAGCAGGCCCAGCTCGGGGTGGTAGCCGCCGAAGTAGACCAGGTCCACGCCCGAGGACTTCAGTTTGGTGATGATGGCCGAGTAGTCGCTGTCGCCGACGTTGATGCCTTCAAACAGCGCGACGTTGACCTTTTCCTTGGCCAGCGCGTCCTTGACCTGCGTGGCCACGCCCGAGCCGTAGGTCTGCTTGTCGTGCAGCACGGCAACCTTCTGCGGCTTCAAGGTCTTGGCGATGTAGCCGGCGGCGTACGGACCCTGCTGGTCGTCGCGGCCGATCGTGCGGAAGAAGAAGTGCGGCTTGATCGTGTCGGTGACCAGCGGCGACGTGGCGCCCGGGGTGATGCCGACGATGCCCTCTTCCTCGTAGACCTTCACGGCGGCCACCGTGACGCCCGAGCACGCATGGGCCACGGCGAACTTGGCGCCGGAGTTGACCACGCGGTTGGCGGCGGGCACGGCCTGCTTGGGTTCGCAGCCGTCGTCGATCAGGATCGGTTCGAGCTTCTTGCCCTTGACGCCGCCCTTGGCGTTGATGGTCTCGATGGCGGTCAGCGCGCCGGCCTGGATCTGGTCGCCGTATTGGGTGTTGGGACCGGTCATGGGCTGGGGAATGCCGATCTTGATCGTGTCGGCGGCGTGCGCGGCGCCAGCCAAGGCAAGTGCCCCAAGCGCCATGGCTACCGGGGTAAGGCGATTCAGAAACTTCATGCGGAGTTCTCCAGCGAGGTTTTGAGCGGCTCTGTCCAACACGGTTTATCGGGAGAGTACCCCTACGTCCGCATTGCCCGTCGCCGGCTTCTTGGGCAAAAACACGGTGTGGGCGGTATTCTGAAAGCAAGCCGTCATACTGTCACTGCGTGTAATCCCCAATATTTCACGCGGGGCTTTTATTCGTGACGGATAGGCCGCGCAGTGCCGTGAATTCGTTGGAGAAATCGTAATTTGGACTGTGATCTCTGCTGGCGTTTTGCTGGGATTTATGGTTGGCCGATTTATATGAAAACGCATTAATACGGTGTTTAAACTCGCATTTAAATACAGTGCTTACGCGGGACTTACTGCACACCCATCGGATAATCCGCCGCCCAATATAAAAAAACGCGCGTCCGGCTGAAAACAGCATCGGACGCGCGCAGTCATGGCCTTGCCGCAGACAAAGTGCAAAAACGCCGCTAGGCGTTTGCAGGCTTTGCCAGATTCCACATCAGCGCACGGAACGGCGCCAGCATGCTGATATTGACGACCAGCTTGATCGCCAGGTCGCCCAGCATCCAAGTCACCCATGGGGCACCGGTGGCGGCGAATGCCACGCTGAAGAACACCGCCGTATCCAATATGGCGCCCAGCACGCCCGACGCCAGCGGCGCGCGCCACCAGCGCTGGTCGCGCAGGCGGTCGAACACCTGGATGTCGACGAGCTGCGCACATATATAAGCCAACCCCGACGCCAACGCGATTCGCGGCGACGCCACCCAGACCGACACCGCCAGTGCGGCGGCAAAGCCAAACCACACCACGCGCCGGGCGGCGGCCGGGCCGAAACGCCGGTTGAGAACATCGGTGACCAGGAAAGCCACCGGATACGACAGCCCGCCCCATGTCAGCCAGTCATTGAGCGGCACCTGGACCAGGATATTGGAACCCACCACGACGGCCAGCATGCACAGCACCGAAATGCCGAACTGCAGGCGCGTCATGGCGGGAAAGCGCACGGCGGACGGTTTCATTTGCGACCCGCCTCGGCCGCGCCGCGCGCCCGTCCGGCGCTCGCCATGCGCGTCATCGGCCCGTCAATGCGCGACGAATGACGTCTCCAAGCCGCAACACCTTGCATGTTCCGTGTCGCGCCGGCGAACAGCCCGCCAGCATACGCGCGCGGGGCGCCACAAACCCGCACACCGGCCGTGTCACGGCCCTGCCCGGCACCGCGCGCTTGCTCGTTTATGTCAATGACATGAACGCCCCGCACGGCGCATACTTTGGCAGCCGCGCGCGAGGCCGTCGCAGGCGGCCGTCTGCCCGCGCCGGTGAACGCAATCGAAAGTTCGTTTTCCATAGGCGGCGATTGTAAACGGTCGGCTCCCTGCGGATAGCGCGGCGAAATGTTCGTTCGCGCCTGAAACGCGCAATTTGACAGGCGCAGGGAGTGATGTGAAAGTCACGGTTTTGTCACAAACAATTCATAAGGTGTCGTGTTTCATGCGGCCGGACAACCCGTTCGCAACACGCCCAACTGGAGAACCCTTTATGCGATCCCATCGTATTGCACTGACCTTTGCCGCCATCATGACGGCTTTCGCCGGCGCTTCCGCGCAAGCAGCCACCGAGATCCAGTTCTGGCATTCGATGGAAGGCGCCCTGGGCGACCGCGTCAACGGCCTGGTCGAGGAATTCAACAAGCAGAACCCCGACTACCAGGTCAAGGCCATCTACAAGGGCAACTACGGTGAATCCATGAACGCCGGCATCGCCGCGTTCCGCGCCGGCAACGCGCCGGACATCCTCCAGGTCTTCGAAGTCGGCACCGCGACCATGATGTACGCCAAGGGCGCCATCAAGCCGGTGCAACAGATGTCCGAAGAAGCCGGCAACCCGATCGATCCCAAGGAATTCATCGGCGCCGTGGCCGGCTACTACTCGTCGGCCGACGGCAAGCTGGTGTCGATGCCGTTCAACAGCTCGACCGTCGTCTTCTACTACAACAAGGACGCCTTCAAGAAGGCTGGCCTGGACGCCGACAATCCCCCCAAGACCTGGGAAGAACTGGCCGCCGCCGGCCAGAAGCTGAAGGCCGCTGGCCAGGAATGCGGCTACACCACGTCGTGGCCGTCGTGGACCCAGCTCGAGACCTTCTCGGCCTGGCACAACGTGCCGTACGCCACCAAGGACAACGGTTTCGGCGGCCTGGATGCGCGCATCGCCATCAACACCCCGCTGCACGTGCGTCACCTGGAAAACCTGGCCAAGCTCGGCAAGGAAGGCATCTTCATGTACGGCGGCCGCGGCGACGAGCCGAATTCGCTGTTCATCAGCGGCAAGTGCGCCATGATCACCGGTTCGTCCGGCCTGCGCGCCAACATCGCCAAGAACGCCAAGTTCGAATTCGGCACCTCGACGCTGCCCTACTACGCCGACGTGCAAGGCGCGCCGCAGAACACCATCATCGGCGGCGCTTCGCTGTGGGTCTTTGCCAACAAGAAGCCCGAAACCTACAAGGGCGTGACCGCGTTCTTCAAGTTCCTGGCCAGCCCAGAAATCGCCGCCCGCTGGCACCAGCAGACCGGCTACGTGCCCGTCACGAAGGCCGCCTACGAGCTGACCAAGAAGGAAGGCTTCTACGACAAGAACCCGGGCACCGAAGTTGGCGTCAAGCAATTGAACGTCGAAACCACCGCCCAATCGCGCGGCCTGCGTCTTGGCTTCCTGCCCCAGATCCGCGAAATCGAGGATGCTGAAATCGAACGCATCGTCTCGGGCAAGGTTGCTCCCAAGGACGGCGCCGAGAACATCGTCAAGCGCGGCAACGAGCTGCTGGAAAAGTTCGAGAAGAGTGTAAAGTAACGCCCTTTCGCGCGACTTGACCGCCGCCTTGTCAATCGGCATTTTCCATGTTGCGACAAGGACATACGAGGCTTAAAGCCCTGGTTTTTCAGGGGCTTTAAGCCTATCGTGCTTTTTATGAGTGCCGGTGCTTTCGGGCTCCGGGCGCCACGCGCGACACGCGCGCTGGCGGTTTCAGGCGGCGGTTATTTCAACCGCCGCTTTTCTGTACCTTGGGTTCCCCCTATGGAAAAACGCGTTGTATTCGGGCACAAGACCTTGCCCTATCTGCTGCTCCTGCCGCAGCTGATCATTACCGTGGTGTTCTTCTTCCTGCCCGCCGGACAAGCCATGTGGCAGTCCATGCGCCTTGAAGATCCCTTCGGCCTGTCCTCGCAGTTCGTCGGCCTGGACAACTTCATGGAACTGTTCTCGCAACAGAGCTACCTGGATTCCTTCCGCGTCACCGCCGTTTTCTCGGTGCTGGTGGCCGGCGTTGGCCTTGGCGTGTCGCTGGTGCTGGCCGTGATGGCCGACCGCGTGATCCGCGGCGCCGGGCTCTACAAGACCCTGCTCATCTGGCCGTATGCCGTGGCGCCCGCCGTCGTCGGCGTGCTGTGGCTGTTCCTGTTCTCGCCGTCGGTCGGCATCCTGGCCGTGGCCCTGCGCAAATCGGGCGTGGACTGGAATCCCCGCCTGGACGGCAACCAGGCGATGACCCTGGTGATCATCGCGGCCGTCTGGAAGCAGGTCTCGTACAACTTCCTGTTCTTCCTGGCCGGCCTGCAATCGATCCCGCGCTCGCTCATCGAAGCCGCCGCGATCGACGGCGCCAGCCCCGCGCGCCGCTTCTGGACCATCGTCTTCCCGCTGCTGTCGCCCACTACGTTCTTCCTGCTGGTGGTCAACATCATCTACGCGTTCTTCGACACCTTCGCCGTGATCGACACGACGACGCAAGGCGGTCCGGGCACGGCGACCTCGATCCTGGTCTACAAGGTGTACAGCGACGGCTTCCGCGGTCTGGACCTCGGTTCGTCCGCCGCCCAGTCCGTCGTCCTGATGTTCATTGTGGTTGCCTTGACGGTCGTACAGTTCCGGTACGTCGACCGCAAAGTGCAGTACTGATTTTGTCCGAGGCTGATAACAATGGTTGAACGCCGTCCCTGGCTGGATATTCTGGCCCACGTCATTCTGCTTTGCGGCGTGGCGATGGTGGCATTTCCGCTTTACGTCACTTTCGTCGCGTCCACCCAGACCGCGCAGGAAGTTGCTCAGGCGCCGATGTCCCTGATTCCCGGTCCGCATTTCGTGGACAACTACATGCAGGCGCTTTTTGGCGGTTCGTCAGGCGGCTCGTCGGGCGCGCCCGTCGGCCGCATGATGTACGTGAGCCTGATCATGGCGCTGGCAATCTCGATCGGCAAGATCGCGATCTCGCTGCTGTCGGCTTTTGCGGTCGTGTACTTCCGCTTTCCGGGCCGCATGTTCTTTTTCTGGATGATCTTCGTCACGCTCATGCTGCCGGTCGAAGTCCGCATTGCGCCCACCTACAAGGTCGTGGCCGATCTGGGCCTGCTCAACAGCTACGCGGGCCTCACCCTGCCGCTGATCGCGTCCGCCACGGCCACGTTCCTGTTCCGCCAGTTCTTCCTGACGGTGCCGGACGAGCTGATCGAGGCTGCGCGTATCGACGGCGCCGGTCCCGTGCGCTTCTTCTTTGACGTGCTGCTGCCCTTGTCCAAAACCAGCATCGCCGCGCTGTTCGTGATTCAGTTCATCTACGGCTGGAACCAATATCTGTGGCCCCTGCTGGTCACCACGCAGGAAGACATGTACCCCGTCGTCATCGGCATCAAGCGGATGATCAGCGGCGGCGACAGCGTGACCGAATGGAACATCACCATGGCCACCGCCATGCTCGCGATGATCCCGCCGGCGCTGGTCGTCATCCTGATGCAGAAATGGTTCGTCAAGGGTCTGGTCGACACTGAGAAGTGATCGCTCCCATCCCTCGCCTACCGAAAACGACTTCGAACACGAATATCTCATGGCTACTCTCAGCTTCCGCAACGTCAAGAAAACCTATGCCGGCAACGTGCCGGTCATCCATGGAATCGACATGGACGTCAAGGACGGTGAATTCATCGTCATCGTCGGCCCGTCGGGCTGCGGCAAATCCACGCTGATGCGCATGGTCGCCGGCCTGGAAACCGTGACCAGCGGCGACATCGTCATCGACGACAAGGTCGTCAACAACCTGGAACCCGCCGAGCGCGACATCGCCATGGTGTTCCAGAACTACGCGCTCTACCCGCACATGACCGTGTTCGAGAACATGGCCTATGGCTTGAAGATCCGCAAATTCTCCAAGGACGAGATCAAGAAGCGCGTCGACATCGCCGCGCAGATCCTGGAACTGGGTCACCTGCTGGACCGCCGTCCGCGCGCGCTTTCGGGCGGCCAGCGCCAGCGCGTCGCGATGGGCCGCGCCATCGTGCGTGAACCCAAGGTGTTTCTGTTCGACGAGCCGCTGTCCAACCTGGACGCCAAGCTGCGCGTGGCGATGCGTCTGGAAATTATGAAGCTGCATCGCCGCCTGGGCACGACCAGCCTGTACGTGACGCACGATCAGGTCGAGGCCATGACGCTGGCGCACCGCATGATCGTCATGTATCAGGGCGTTCCCGAGCAGATCGGCACCCCGATGGAAGTGTTTGAAAAGCCCGCCTCGACATTCGTCGCCGGCTTCATCGGCTCGCCCCCGATGAACCTGATGGAAGTCCAGGTCGCTGGCGACGGCACGGTGCAGACCGCCGACGGCAACCAGCTCGAGATCTCGCCGCTGCAGGTTCCCTCGCAGGTCCGCGGCCGCAAGATCATCATGGGCATGCGCCCCGAGCACATGCTGCTGAACACCCAGGGCATTCCCGCCGAAGTCGAAATGGTCGAGACGTTGGGTTCCGAGCAACTCGTGCACGCCCGCTGCGGCAAGAGCACGCTGGTCGTGCGCTGCACGACGCGCCAGCTTTCCGAGTCGTCCGCCAAGGTCGGCATGCAGGTCAACGTGGGCCCGGACGGCCGCCATCCCCTGCACTGGTTCGAGGCCGACACCGGCCGCCGCGTCCAAGGCCTGTAGAGCGGCGGGGGCGTCAGCCCCCTGCCCCGCGCCCCGCAAAAACAAACCGGGCCGCAAGCTGATCGCTTGCGGCCCGGTTCTCTTTTGCAGCGCCTGATGCGTGTGGCCGGATGCGCTGCATCCGACACGCGCCGCCGTTCGTTCGCGTGAAGCGGGCCTGGAACGGCCCGCCGCGCAGTGATTTACTTGTAGACGGTCTTGGAGCCGTCCTTGTGCCAGGTGAACACGTCGAATTGGAAGTTGTTCAGGTCGCCCTGCTTGTTCCACGACACCTTGCCGATCGGCGTGTCGAAGGAATTGGCGTGCAGGTACTTGGCCACCTTGGTGGGATCGTCCGAGCCCGCGCCCTTGATGCCGTCCGCGATGACTTGCGTGGCCGCGTAGGCGGTCATCTGGAACGCGCCGCTGGGATTGCGCTTCTTGGCTTCGAAAGCCTTGACGATGTCGGCGTTGGCGGCGTTCTGCGTGAAGTCGGCCGGCAGCGTCAGCAGCATGCCTTCGACGGCGTCGCCCGCGATGGCGTTGATGTCCGGGTTGCCCGTGCCTTCCGGACCCATCCACTTGGCCTTCACGCCCTGCTCGGCCGCCTGGCGCAGCAACAGGCCCATTTCGGGGTGGTAGCCGCCGTAGTAGACGAAATCCACGCCCTGGCTCTTGAGCTTGGTGATGACCGCCGAGTAGTCGCTGTCACCCGCGTTGATGCCTTCGAACACGGCGACGGCCACGCCGCCCTTTTCCAGGTCGTTCTTGACCGCGGTGGCGATGCCCTGGCCGTACGACTGCTTGTCGTGCAGCACGGCGACCTTCTTGGGCTTGATCTTGTCGAGGATGAACTTGGCGGCGGCGGGACCTTGCTGGTCGTCACGGCCAATGGTGCGGAAGATGAACTCGTAGTTCTTGCCGTCGGTCAGTGCCGGCGACGTGGCCGACGGGGTCACCATGACCACGCCTTCGTTGTTGTAGATGTCGGCGGCGGCAATGGTGGCGCCCGAGCACACGTGGCCCACGACGAAACCGATCTTGCTGTTCACTACGCGGTTGGCAGCGTTGGGACCCTGCTTGGGTTCGCAGCCGTCGTCGATGACCACGGTTTCCAGCTTTTTGCCATTGATGCCGCCGGCGGCGTTGATGCGCTCGACCGCGGTATCGACCCCTTCACGGACCATATCGCCATACTGCGTGACCGCGCCGGTGGTGGGGCCGACGACGCCGATCTTGATGGTCTGCGCGTGCGCGGCCGCGCCAAACGTCAAACCAGCGGCGACGCCCAGCGCTGCGATGACCGGGGTCAGACGGAAAACTGGCTTCATGAGTGGACTCCTCGAATGACTTTTAATCGTTGATCCATCAACGGGCTGACGGCCGGAAACGTAGATGTCATGCCCGTTGGCGGTGCATTTGCCCGGCAAGCATACACTGAAATTTCGCGGCTTTTGGGCCGGTTGGCGCAGGGTTTTCCGGGGTTTTTTTATTGCACCGCGGCATGATTCGCACCGCCGGCCTTATTCCGAACGCCGTATATGCAAAAGACCATTAATTCGTTTGAGTTACTAAACGGCGGCGGCATCATGTGCCGCATGAGACTCCAACCGATAATCGTCCCGGGCTGGAAAAACTCCGGCCCCGACCACTGGCAGTCCCGGTGGCAGGCCCTGTTGCCCAACGCCCGGCGCATCGAGCAGCACGACTGGGAAAATCCCCGCGCGGCCGATTGGATATCCCGTCTGACCGCCGAGGTCGACGAAGCCCGCAGCCCGGTCCTGCTCGTCGCGCACAGCCTCGGCTGCCTGATCAGCGCGGCCCTGCCCGTGCCCTTGCGCGCCAAGGTCGCCGGCGCACTGCTGGTCGCACCCGCCGACGTCGAACGCGCCGACATGCCCGAATGCCTGCGCGGCTTCGCGCCCATTTCGCGCCAGCCGCTGCCTTTCCAGAGCGTGGTGGTTGCCAGCGACAACGATCCCTATTGCACGCTGGAACGCGCGCGCGTCTTCGCGGCGGACTGGGGAAGCCGTGTCGTCGTCCTGCCCGGGGCCGGTCATATCAATGCGGAAAGCGGCCTGGATGACTGGCCGCAGGGGCTGAAACTGCTGGGCGCGCTGCGCCGCAGAGCGTCGTGGCGGATTCCGCCGCCGGCCAAACGCATTCCGCCGATTCCGGTGTACGACCTGTAGATTGATTGCGACGGGCGGCGCGCCACCTTCGCACGCCTCCTGGACGTAGCGGCACTGTGTTCACCGGCCCCAATTTCGGCGCGCACAGCGGTCAGGTAATAGGTCGTCACATAATGCGACTTGGCGCTTCACACATTAACGAACCAATTCGCGCCCGCACTGCTTGCTCAATCGCCATTCCCGCCCCGCTGTGAATCGTTTTGATGGATTTAGAACAAATTTCGTTACAGCCCGATTGGTAAGCTGTCGCGCCTTGATAACTCGTACGCGAGAAGCGCCGTTTCGAGTTAATGCTGTGCAGGGTAATTCGCACGTACCGACACGGATTCGGACAAATCCGACACATATAGTAAAATGGCCGCCTTATCTAAATGTTACGGCGGCTGCGACGCCCCCAACCCGCTTACATTTTGATTGAAGCGCGGAAGGCAGGGTCGCGATACCGGCAAGGCCGCCACAAAAAAACGAAAATGCAGAGCAATCTCATTACGCTTGGACGCCATCTGCGCCGAGCGCGCGCAAGCATCGTCACCCTGCCTCCCCACGCTGGCCGGAGTTGTCCGCTCATCCTGGGATCCACTGCCCGCGCCTGAACGCTGGCCCGGGCCATCCCATTCCCCCTGATCGTGTACGGCGGACACGCCGGTCATAAGTCTGATTCAGCATGCTGAATCGGACTTCACACCCATCGCATTCAGCTCAACACCCGCCGCCTTCCGGTCGGCCCAGAAGGACTCCGCATGCGTAAGCGCGTTGCCATTATCGGACTGTCGTTCCGATTCCCCAGCACCACCAATGACAGTTATTGGCCTGCTCTGCTGGAAGGCCGCGACCTGGTTACCCGAGTCGACGAGGATCGTTGGTCTGCGGACGCCTACCTGCATCCCGCAAAGGATCATCCCGGCACCGCCTACACTTTCGCCGCCGGCTCCATCGGAGACGTCTCGGGATTCGATGCCGGATTCTTCGGCATTTCTCCGCGCGAGGCAGCGCTCATGGATCCGCAGCAGCGCCTGCTGCTGGAAATGAGCTGGGAAGCGGTGGAGCACGCAGGCGTTCCCGCATCGACACTGCGCGGTTCCGACTGTGGCGTCTACATCGGGATTGCCAGCTCGGATTACGCCTATCGCATTGCCGAAGATCTGGGCGCCGTCGACGCGTCGATGGCCACCGGCAACACCGCCAGCATCGCCGCCAATCGCCTGTCGTACTTCCTGGACCTGCGAGGCCCCAGCATTGCGATGGACACCGCATGTTCGTCGTCGCTGGTCGCCTTTCATCAGGCGTGCCGTGCCATTCAATCGGGCGAATGCAGCCAGGCGCTGGCCGGTGGCGTCAGCCTGCACCTGCATCCCTACGGATTCATTACGTTCTCCAAGGCGTCCATGCTGTCCCCGCGCGGCCGCTGCAACGTTTTCGACGCCTCGGGCGACGGCTACGTCCGTTCGGAAGGCGGCGGCATGTTCCTGCTCAAGGACTACGACCAGGCCATCGCCGACGGCGACAACATCCTGGCGGTAGTCGCGGGAACGGCCGTCAATACCGATGGCCGCAAATCTGGCCTGACCGTTCCCAGCGCCGACGCGCAAGCGGCCCTGATGCGCCAGGCCTATGAGCAGGCTGGCATCTCGCCCGCCGAGATCGACTACCTGGAAGCGCACGGCACCGGCACCGCAGTCGGTGACCCGATCGAGACCCGCGCCATCGGGTTGGCCCTGGCCCAGCAACGGAGCAAAGACGCACCGTTGCCGATCGGCTCCGTGAAAAGCAATCTCGGCCACCTGGAGGCCGCCTCCGGCGTCGCCGGGCTGGTCAAGGCGCTGTACGTGCTGCGCCACCGCGAGGTGCCCGCCACCATCGGCATCAAGACGCTCAATCCCAGGATCGAGTTCCAGGATTGGAATTTGGACGTCGTCACCCAGAACCGCAAGCTGCGGCCTGCCGGCAAACTGATCGTCGGCGTGAACTCGTTCGGCTTCGGCGGCGCCAACGCCCACGTGATCCTGGAAAGCGCCCCGCCGCGCGGCGCGGCCACCGAAGGGAAGATGGCCAAGACGGCCCCGATCCCGGTCGTGGTGTCGGGCAAATCCGTCCCCGCGTTGCGGGCCGCGGCCGCCGACATGGCCGAGGCCCTGCGCGGCCAGCCAGCCAAGTTCCTCTACAACGCGGCCTACCACGCCGCCATGCGCCGCGATTGGCACAACGAGCGCGCCGTGGTGTTCGGCACGCAGTGCAACGCCGTGGCTGACGTGCTCCAGCAGTTCGCGGAAAGCGGAGAAGCCAACGCCCACGTCGTTGCTGGCAGTGTCGTACCGGAGGCCAGCGGCCCGGTGCTGGTGTATTCGGGCAACGGTTCGCAATGGACCAACATGGGGCGTCGGCTGCTGGCCGATCCCGTATTCGCCACCGCCGTCGATGAAGTGGACGCGCTCTTCTCCGCATACGCCGATTTCTCGCTGCGCAAGGAACTGGCCGGCGAGAACGGATCCAACCGCTACGATCGCACCGAAGTCGCCCAACCCGCCTTGTTCGCGCTTCAGGTGGGCATCACCCGCATGCTGGCGCAGCGCGGCGTCGTGCCGTGCGCCGTCATCGGCCATAGCGTCGGTGAAGTCGCCGCCGCGTGGGCGTGTGGCGCGCTGACCCTGGCCGACGCCGTCCACGTCATCTTCCAGCGCAGCCGCCTGCAAGGTCAGACCCGGGGACTCGGCCGCATGACGGCTGTGGGCATCAGCGGCGAGGAAGCCCTGGCGCTGATCGCCCAGCACAACCTGGGCGCAAGCGTCTGCGTCGCCGGCTTCAACAGCAGCCGTGGCGCCACCTTGGCCGGTTCGCCGGATGCGCTTGTCGTCCTGGAAGCCGCGCTGGCCGCGCAATCCCTGTTCCATCGTCGCCTGGATCTGGACTACGCCTTTCACAGCCCGGCCATGGACAGCATCGAAGCCGGCATCCGCGAGGCGCTGGCAGACATTCAGCCGCGCGCGGGCGAAGTGCCCTTCTATTCCACCGTTACCGGCACGCTGCTGGACGGCGCGGAACTCAACGCTGGCTACTGGTGGCGCAACGTGCGCGAGGCCGTGCGCTTCGAGCAAGCCGCGAATGTCCTGGCCGCCGAAGGCCGCAACGTCTACGTCGAAGTCGGCCCGCACCCGGTGCTGCGGTCCTACTTGAACGACACTCTCAAGACTGCCGACATGCAGGGCCGTGTCCTCAGCACCGCCACGCGCGGCGGCGACGATCCGGAAAAGATCTGGAACGCTGCCGGCCAAGTCATTGTCAGCGACGGCCAACTGGACCTGCAGTCGCTCTTTCCGTGGGTTGGCCCGTTCGTCGACCTGCCGACCTATCCCTGGCAACGCGAACGCCATTGGCACCCGGTCACCTCGGAATCCCTGGGCCAGCTCGCGCGACGCCTGGCGCACCCGCTGCTGGGTTACGCCATGCCGCAGCATGAGCACAGCTGGGAAAACCAGCTCGACACGCAATCTCATCCCGCGCTGGCGGACCACGTCGTCGGCGACGCGGTCGTTTTCCCTGGCACCGGTTTTGCGGAGATCGCCCTTGCCGCCGCGCTGCGGTGGCAAGCCGGCAGCGCAGACTGCGCCGAACTCGAAGATCTGGAAATCCACGCCCCGCTGCTGCTCAACGCCGCGCCCAGCAAATTGCTGCGGCTGCATCTCGACGACAGCGACGGCCGTTTCCGCATCAACGCGAAGGACACCGGCAGTACGGAACCGTGGGTCAGGCACGCCAGTGGCCGCCTGCTGCGCGAACCGCGCCTGACCCGCCTGACGCAGGCTGAACTGAAGCTACCCGATCGCGTGCCCGACTTTACGGGCGACAGCCACACTGCGCTGACTCGCGCCGTGGGGCTGGATTACGGTCCGGCTTTCCGCGCCGTCAGCCACGGCTGGATCGAATCCGGGACCAGTGCGCTCGCCGTGCTTGAACCCGACGCCTCCCTGGCCACGGAACTGCACGCCACGCATCTGCACCCGGCGCTGCTCGACTGCACCTTCCAGCTCATCATCCAGCTGTTGCGGAACGACCCCGCGATGGGCCTGGGCATCGCCTACGTGCCGTCCAAGATCGGCCGTCTGAGCCTGCGCGCCAACGCCGGCCAGCCCGCCGCTGCACGCGTGCGGCTGGAACGCCGCGCCCCGCATTCGCTCACCGCGAGCTTCGAGATCTACAACGCGGAAGGCGTGCAGATCGCCGCCGTCGAACAGGCGCGCTTTCGCAGCATCCGCCTGCGCAAGGCGGCAGCCGACCACCTCAGCTTCCTTGACACGGTCGCCATCCCGCGCCCACACGCCCCGTTCGGCCCCAATCCGGTCAGCCACGAAGGCCTTCGCGCCGCGCTCGCAGGCGCCGTTGCCGAATGCATGGCTGGCGGGGCGCATGCGCGCTACGCGGACGAAGTCGATCCGCTGCTGGAAAGCCTGTGCGACAGCTTCGCAGTGGACGCGCTGCGCGTCATCGCTCCCGACGGCAAGCATGTGCCGCAGGCGCTGATCACCGAACTAGGCCGTCACGCGCCGGAATCCGCGCCGCTGCTGCAGAACGTCATCGGCCGCCTGACGTCGGCTGGTCACATCGACGTGCGGGCCTCGGGCATCGACCTGCCTGCCGATGACGGCGAAGGCGCCGCTTCAGACATCTGGAACACGCTGCTGCGCGAATATCCTGACTACGCGCAAATCGTCCACGCGGTCGGACGCGTCGGCTTGCACCTGCCTGCCCTGCTGCGTGGCGAAGCGGCCGTCGATCAGATCTGCCCGCGCGCCACCACCCCTGCCACCATCCTGCGCAGCCTCCTGGGAGCCGCCAGCGGTCAACGCCTGGGACTCGCGCTGCGCGCCGTGCTCGAACAGGCGCTGGCGGCACGCCTGCCCGGCCAGCGCCTTGCCATCATGGAGGTCGGCCAGTCCGCGCCGCTGTTCAACTTCAGCTGCTGCGACGCGCTCGACTTCAATGTGGCCGATTACTGCTTTGCTTCGACGGATGTCGACATGCTGGACCACGTCGGCCACCAGCAATCCGAGCGCTATCCCAACGCCCGCATCGAGCGCATCGCCAAGGATGGCGATGCCACCGTTGCGCGTTGCGACCTGGTTATCTTCCACTGCGACTTCGACACGCTTGAAGCCGCCCGCGCTGCACTCAAGCACGCTCGCGCCAGCCTGCGGGCGGGCGGCGAGCTGGTGTTCTGCGGCGCCCATCCTGCCACGTGGGCAGACTTCGTTTTCGGCGGCCACCCCCAGTGGTGGCAGGCCAGCGAACAAGGCGAACAGCTTTCCACGCAGCAACCCGCCCGCTTCTGGCAAGAAGAGCTGCTGGCGCTCGGCCTGCAATGCGATGCGCCGCTGGGGTTCACGGATTCGCTCGCGACCGGCGCTTACCTGCTGACCGCCCGCCTCGACGCCGCCCTGGCCGCAGCCCCGCCGCAACCTGCGGCCACCACGCCGGCGCGCTGGCTGATTCTGGCCGACCGGAATCCCGAGCATGGCGCTTTCCTGGCGCAGTCCCTGGAAGCCAGCCTCAGTGCAGCCGGCCATCATGTCCGCCTTGTGACCGACGCTGCGCCTGATGCCCTTGACGCCCTGCTTGCCGGCGACGCGTCCGCGCCGGTGGCACATGTCGTGCACCTGGCCGGCCTCGCTTGGGCGGATGCGCACGAAACGCCAGACGAGCTGCTTGCCAAGCAGACGCGCCGCTGCGCGATGGCGGCCGCCACCATCCAGGCGTGCGAGCGCACGCAGGTGCCTGCCACCGTCTGGCTCATCACGGCGGATGCCGCGCAATACCTGCGCGAGGCGCCGCAAGCCGCTGGCATGCACGCGCTGAACGACGCCTCGCTGTGGGGCTACGGTCGCACGCTTGCCAACGAGGCGTCGAACTACCGCATCCGCATGGTCGACGTGCCGCTGGCCCAGGCCGGCCAGATGGCCGACGCCCTGGCGCGGGAATTGACGTCCGTGGATGATGAGGACGAAATCCTCCTCGCGCCGGATGGCGAACGCTACGTGCCGCGCCTGCGACTCGCCGCGCGTCCGGCTCCGCAAACGGCACGAGACGCCGGCGCGCAAGCCGTGCGCCTGGGTTTCGAATTTCCGGGTCAGCTGCGCAACCTGCGCTGGGAAT
This sequence comes from Achromobacter animicus, assembly GCF_902859585.1. Taxonomy (GTDB): domain Bacteria; phylum Pseudomonadota; class Gammaproteobacteria; order Burkholderiales; family Burkholderiaceae_B; genus Achromobacter; species Achromobacter animicus. The sequence goes on from NZ_CADIJM010000001.1 coordinate 659,951, forward strand.
CGTGCCCCGCGCCGGCCCCGACCGGCGACGAGCTCGAAGTACGCATCGAAGCCACCGGCCTGAACTTCCGCGACGTCATGTACGCGCTGGGTCTGCTGTCCGACGAAGCGATCGAGAACGGCTTTGCCGGCCCTACCCTGGGCCTCGAATTCTCCGGTACGGTCACCCGCGTCGGACCCGATGCCTCGGGCTACAGCGTCGGCGACGCTGTGGTGGGCTTCGGACCCGCCAGCTTTGGCGACCGCGTGCTGACCCGTCCCAGCGCCATCTCGCACATTCCCCAAGGCTTCTCGTTCGAGGCCGCCGCCACCATTCCCAGCACCTTCTTCACGGTTTACTACGCGCTGCAGCACCTGGCGCGCCTCGAAGAAGGCGAGAAGATCCTGATTCACGGCGCCGCGGGCGGGGTCGGCATCGCGGCCATCCAGTTCGCCCAATGCCTGGGCGCCGAGATCTACGCCACCGCCGGCTCCGACGAGAAACGCGACCTCCTGCGCCTGCTGGGCGTGCGTCACATCTACGACTCGCGCTCCCTGTCCTACGCCGACGAGATCCTGGCCGACACCGGCGGACGCGGCGTGGATGTCGTTTTGAACTCCCTGGCCGGCGAAGCCATCAACCGCAACCTGCGCGTGCTCAAGCCGTTTGGCCGCTTCCTTGAACTGGGCAAACGCGATTTCTACGAGAACACGCGCATCGGGCTGCGTCCGTTCCGCAACAACATCAGCTACTTCGGCATCGACGCCGACCAATTGATGAACGAGCGGCCCGACCTCACGCAGCGGCTGTTCGGCGAGATGATGGCCCTGTTCCGCCAGGGCGCACTGCACCCGCTGCCCTATACCGTCTTTGACGCCAACGACATCGTCGACGCCTTCCGCTACATGCAGCAGGCGCGACAGATCGGCAAGATCGTCGTCACCTACCGCAACGGCATCAGCGGCGTGCATCGTCCTGTTGCGCCGGCCACCGACGGCTTGGCACTGCCGGCCGACGCCACGTATCTCGTCACGGGCGGACTGGGCGGATTCGGCTTGCGAACCGCGCAGTGGCTGGCCGAGCGCGGCGCGCGCAACCTTGTCCTGATCAGCCGCAGCGGCCCCGCCAGCGAAACCGCCCAGGCGGCCATCGCGGCATTCGAAGCCCAGGGCGTACGCGTCCACGCCGCCGCCTGCGACGTCACCGACCGCGCCGCGCTGGCCAGCCTGCTGCAGGAAACCGCAGTCACGCTTCCGCCGCTCAAGGGCGTGGTCCACGCCGCAGTGGTCATCGACGACGGCCTCGCCCGCAGCGCCACGCCCGAACAGATCCAACGCACCCTGGCCGCCAAAGTGCTGGGCGCCCAGCACCTGCACGACCTCACGCGTGCTCTGCCCCTGGACCTGTTCATCTTCTACTCGTCGGCCACCACCCTGTTCGGCAACCCGGGGCAGAGCAACTACGTTGCCGCCAACGCCTGGCTCGAACGCCTGGCCGCGCAGCGCCGCGCCGAAGGCCTGCCCGCCACCTGCGTGCGCTGGGGCGCCATCGACGATGTCGGCTTCCTGGCCCGCAACGAGAAAATCAAGGACGCCCTACAGAGCCGGATGGGCGGCGGCGCCCTCGCGTCCCACGTCGCGCTGGACGCGCTGGAGGCCATGCTGGTGTCCGACGCATCCGGACTGGGCGTGCTGGAACTGGACTGGCGCGCATTGAGCCGCTTCCTTCCTTCGGCCGGCCTGCCCAAGTTCTCGGACATCGCCCGCCGCAGCGCCGATGCGGGCGAGGACGACGGCAGCGCGGACGACATCGCGCAATTGCTTGCGACGCTCGACGACGAGGCCCTGCACGAACGCTTCACCGAAATGCTCAAGGCAGAGATCGGGGAAATCCTGCGCGTCGCGCCCGACAAGATCGAAGCCACCCGGTCGGTCTATGACCTGGGCCTCGATTCGCTGATGGGCGTGGAACTGGTGGTCGCGCTGGAGAACCGCTTCGGCATCCGCCTGCCCGTCATGGCGCTGAGCGAAAGCCCCACCCCGGCCAAACTCGCCGAGAAGCTCGTGCTCCTCTTGCGCGACGAACACGACGCCGACGCTGCAGACGCCGTCACCGTCAGCGTGCAACAGGTGGTCGCGAGCCACGCCGCGGAGGTTACTTCCAGCTCGGTCACGGCGTTCGTCGACGAGATCAAACTCAGCGGAAGCCTTTCCAAGCAACGCATGATCCAGTAGGACTGAAGTGAGCACCGTAAAGAAGCTGCCCGGCCTTGCCGCCGGCATCAAGGACAGACTCATCCAGCAGGCGCTGGAGCGCAAGCTTCGCCAGGCGGCCGAGCCCGGCGCGCACGCGCTTGCGCGTCCCGCCGAAAAGAAGGCCGAGATCCCTGAGGAACACTATCGGTTCCACCTGCATCCCGGCTATCAGCAACTGCGCATCATCAACGATGGCGCCAGTCGCCTGGGCGTGAAGAACCCCTTCTTCAAACTGCACGAAGGCACCGCCGGCGCGCGCACGCAGATCGATGGCAACGGCTACATCAACTACGCCAGCTACAACTATCTGAACATGTCCGGCGACCCGGCCGTGATCGCCGCAGCCAAGGCCGCCATCGATCGCTACGGCACGTCGGTATCCGCCAGCCGTCTGGTCTCCGGTGAACGCCCCGTGCACCGCGAACTGGAAGCCGAGCTGGCGGCGCTTTACGGCGTGGACGACGCGATCACCTTCGTCAGCGGCCACGCCACCAACGTTTCTACGATCGGCTACCTGTTTGGCCCGCGCGACCTCGTGCTGCACGACGAACTGATCCACAACAGCGTCCTGCAGGGCATCCAGCTGTCAGGTGCCCGCCGACTGCCCTTCCGCCACAACGACTGGGAAGCGCTCGACGCCATCCTGCGCGATCAACGGCACCAGTTCGAACGCGTGTTGATCGTGCTGGAAGGCATCTACAGCATGGACGGGGATTACCCCGACCTGCCTCGTTTCGTTGAAGTCAAACAACGCCATCGCGCCTTCCTGATGGTGGATGAAGCGCATTCGCTCGGCGTGATGGGCGCGCGTGGCTACGGCATCCGTGAGCATTTCGGTATGGACGGCAAAGACGTCGATATCTGGATGGGGACGCTGAGCAAGACGCTGGCTGGCTGCGGCGGGTATATCGCCGGTGAAACGGCGCTGGTCGAGCATTTGAAGTTTTTGGCGCCGGGGTTTTTGTATAGCGTGGGGATGCCGCCGACGGTGGCGGCTGCGTCACTGGCGGCGTTGCGGCGGATGAAGGAACTGCCGGATCGCGTTGCGACGCTGCAGGCGCGGGGGAAGTTTTTTCTGGAGCAGGCGAAGGCGGCGGGGATTGATACCGGGACGAGTACCGGGTTGGCGGTGGTGCCGGCGATTACGGGAAGTTCGTTGAAGGCGACGCGGGTGTCGGCTGAATTGTTCAAGCAAGGGATCAACGTGCAACCGATCCTATATCCGGCGGTGCCGGAGAAATCTGCGCGGTTGAGGTTTTTCATTTCCTGTATGCATACGGAAGCGCAAATTCAAGAAACGATCCGAGTGTTGTCGTCCGCATTGCGCTGAATTATTCACATCACCATGTCGTTCTCCACGTTTTCCCGCCAACTCGCTCGACTGCCTTATCTCGACACGTTCGTCGGGCACCGCGTGACGCATTTAAGCATCGGCCAAATTTTTAGTGTGCGCAAATTGAGTGCTTTGTATGGATGGGGCTTTCGTCCCTCCACACGTCTCCCGCGCCGGCTCGCCAGCCATTTCGGCGTCCCATTCATAAACTTGGAGGACGGCTTCCTTCGATCGTTTGCCCCCGGAAGGGACTTTCCGCCTGTGTCGCTGGTATTAGATCGTCAAGGAATCTACTACGCGGCCGATCGACCTTCGGACTTAGAAACGTTACTGGCGTCTGATTCGGACATTCTGCGGGGGCCGGGAGCCGACCACGCAATCGCGCTGGAGCGCATTCTGGCGGAGGGCCTCAGCAAGTACAACCACGCGCCGGATATCGATTCACTGCCAGGCCGTCAGAGCGGGCCGCGCATCCTGATCATCGACCAGACTCGCGGCGACGCCAGCGTCAAGTATGGATTGGCCAACGCCCATTCGTTCTCCGAAATGGTCGCGGCAGCAAGACGGGACAACCCAGGGTCTACGTTCTACATAAAAACTCATCCTGAGGTCAGCAGCGGCGCCAAAAGTGGATATCTTTCAGAGCTTGCAAACGACGAGCGTTGCATCATGCTCCGAGATCCGATATCGCCTGCCAGCCTCCTTAAACACGTCGACAAGGTCTATACCGTCACGTCGCATTTAGGATTCGAAGCTTTGCTGCGAGGTCTGCCAGTCCACTGCTTCGGGCTCCCCTGGTATGCAGGTTGGGGTTGCACGCATGACGCGCTTATATGTGAGCGACGCACCAAACGTCGTACTGTGAATGAATTGTTCGCTGCGGCATACATGCACTACACCCGCTATCTCGATCCAACCACCGGCCTGATTGGCTCGATCTTCGATGCCATTGAATGGCTCGCGCACCAGCGACGCTCACATCACCGTCATTCCGGCCGCACCATTGCGATCGGATACCGACGCTGGAAGGCGGAAAACGTCGAGCCTTTTCTCCGATTCAACGGCAAGGCACCGAATTTTGTTAAAGATGCTACCGCTGCGGCCGCGCTAAAGCCCTCGCCTGCCGATCATCTGGTTGTGTGGGGCACGGATGCGCCACCGCCGGTAAAAGTCTTGGCGCAGGCCAGTGGCGCGCAGTTGCTACGCATGGAAGACGGCTTTGTGCGCTCCGTGGGACTGGGATCCGACTTCGTTCCTCCGAGCGCCCTCGTCTTGGACGGTCAAGGACTGTACTTTGACCCGAGACAAGCCAGCGACTTGGAAGATATGCTGAACATGCGGGAGTTCACCGATGAGGATCGCAAACGAGCGCGCTTAGTCCGGGAAATGATCGTCGCCAATGGCATCACGAAGTACAACGTAGAACCTAACGAGATCCCATCGTGGAGTGATCCTGATCGTTATACGATTTTGGTGCCTGGGCAAGTTGAGGACGACGCATCGGTACGCTATGGTTCTCAGCACGTGCAGTCCAACTTGCAGCTCCTGCGCGCGGTAAGGCTCGCCGCGCCAGCGGCTTACATCGTCTACAAGCCTCATCCCGATGTCATGGCCAACAACCGCGTCGGTCGTCTCCACCGATGCGCAGCTTTGGAATTTGCTAACACCATCGAGTCAAAATCTTCGATCGTTAGTTGCATCGAAGCATGCGACGAGGTCCATACGATTACCTCCCTGAGCGGCTTTGATGCGCTTCTGCGCGGTAAGTCCGTGACCACGTACGGAACGCCGTTCTATGCTGGATGGGGCCTCACCACAGATCGAGTGGCCGCCGCTCGCCGCCAAAGAAAACTCACGGTAGACGATTTAGTTGCGGGAGCTTTGCTGCATTACCCGATTTATTTTGATAGATGCCTAAATGGTTATACCACCTGTGAGGCGACACTACGTTATCTGATTAAGGCTCGCCAGCTCCAATCTGGCTATGGAGTGCATGCTCCATTCCGGCAGTCACATTGGAAAAGGCAGTGGAAAAAGATCGCAATTTGGATCCGCGCCGGATTCACGGTGACGCGATGAACGACACTCAGCGCTTTCTGTTTTTACAGGGTGTCCGCTCTCCGTTTTTTCGACGTCTGGGCCGTGCCCTCCGCAAATCAGGCCATTACGTTCGTAAAGTCAACTTTACGGTCGGAGATACTCTATATTGGCGTTCTGAAAATGCAGTGTCTTACCGCGGAGCGATGGATAGACTCGAAGCCTTTTATCAATGCGAGTTTGACCAACACTCCATCACCGACATCGTGCTATTCGGCGATTGCCGACCCGTACATAGACCTGCCATTGAGCTAGCGAAACGACGAAACATTCGGGTTCATGTGTACGAAGAAGGTTATTTCCGGCCGTTTTGGGTCACGTTGCAACAGGGTGGCGTTAACGCAAATTCTTCCCTGCCACGTGATCCGGATTGGTATAGGCAGAGGGCCAAAACTCTACCGCAATACGATAATGGCGAAGCGTTCTCAGCACCCTTCTGGCTTCGAGCTGCCTACGATGTCGGATACAACTTCTGGGCGGGCCTTAATCCAATCTTACATCCCGGCGTGACGAGCCATGTTCCTTATTCCCCTGCAACGGAATATTTGGGGTATCTGTCGCGGGGAATTCGAGTCAAATGCCTTGGGCGCAAGTCTAGACGTATTGAAGAAAAGCTCATCGCCGAAGCTGGAAAGTATCCGTTCTTCCTGTTGCCGCTCCAGCTCGATTCAGACGCCCAAATTGTGCACCATTCCCCATTTCAAAGCATGACGCATGCCGTTGAAACCGTTTTAGAATCGTTCGCTACAAATGCGCCCGAACATAGTCGACTCGCAGTGAAGATTCATCCCCTTGATCCTGGAATGGTCAATTATGAAAAACACGTCCGCGAAAGCGCAAAGTCCTACGGAATTTCTAATCGAGTGTTCTATCTTGAAAGCGGTAACCTGCCCGCATTGTTAGGCGCGACACGGGGCGTTGTGACAGTCAATAGCACGGTGGGCAGTTCGTCATTGATCCATGGTTGCCCTACCAAGGTTTTGGGTTTGGCAATATACGACTTAGTTGGCCTTACGTTTCAAGGGCCACTCGATTCATTCTGGAAAGAAGGTTTACCGCCCGATGGAAAGCTCTTCCACAATTTCCGAAATACCGTAATTAATCTTACCCAAATAAATGGCGGGTTCTACTCAAATTCTGCTATAGAAAAAGCTATTCGTCACAGCCTACCACGTCTGCTCCGAGCTAGCTTATTGGACACGGGCTCATCACACATATCTGCGCCAGTCCCTCAAAGAGAATTCGACTCAACAGCACAAGATAAGAAGAAATGAAGATAGCTCTAATTGCCGACGCTCTGACCAGTTGCTGCTTTAACGAACGCTATCGTATCTCACCCATTACCCCATGGAACTATCGCTGGATGCTGCGTTACGGAAAGCCAGACATTCTCTTCGTTGAGTCTGCATGGCAAGGTAAGCGGGATCGGTGGAAGTATAAGATTGCCTCATATCCCGATCATCCAAAACGAAGCAACGCGGCATTGCGTAAGGTCGTGGCCTATGCCCGTGACCTGGGTATTCCTACTGTATTCTGGAACAAAGAGGATGCGGTCCACTTCGACCGTTTCATCGACAGTGCGTGCCTGTTCGACCATATTTTCACCGTCGACGAGAACTGTATACCCCTTTACATCGCAGCAACCAAGGGCCGGGCCACCGTAGCAACCTTGCCGTTTGCTGTAGAACGAAAACTTCATTACTTTCGAGGCTTTGACTTCCGGATCCGCGGTGCCAATTTCGTGGGTAGCTACAGTCGTCACATTCATACTCGACGGCGTGCGTGGCAAGAAATGATGTTTACTGCATGCAGAGAATCTGGCATGCCGCTCACAGTATATGACCGAAACTCTGATCGTCATTCCACGAATTATCGCTACCCCGCCCATCCCGGATTAATCGTCAGCCCAGCTGTTCCTTACACTGCTACAGCAGAGATATACCGCCAGCATTTCATCTCACTAAACGTCAACACCGTCGAAGACTCTCCAACTATGTACTCCCGCCGCCTCGTCGAGATTCTCGCATGCGGGGGCATCGCGATAACCAATCCCAGTTTGGCCGTAAGCAAATATTTCCACGACTTTTGCCATATCGTTCAGGACATCGATGACTGTCAGGAAATTATTAAACGTCTTCTTCAGTATGGGCCTAGCAAGAGAGATAAAGAGCGTGCGAGAGCCGGTGCAGAAGAAGTCGAAAAACGACACTCGTGGGATGTGCGCTTCGAAACTATTAAAACCACGGTCGGCCTTTGAACAGATCAAATTGCCATTCAACATCAATAATTTGTTTTTGGCCAATCAAGAGGAATGCGACTTCAACCTTGGATATTACTTTGAGAATTCAAAATATGTACAAGATCTCGTGACTGAAGTGGAGTCCGCCTTTGGCGAAGCCATTGCGCAGACCCCGCCCCAAGTGGACAAGTTCGCACATAAAAACCACACTTGCGCCATCATAGAACTTGCCAGTCAGATCGATCCAACTTATGCAAGGCAAAAGCTATGGCATAAGAGATATCGCAATTCCTTCCTCAATCTCGTGCGTATCATTGAGCCATTTCGCTACTACGACTACCCGGATCACTCAAAATTCTGGCTGCGCGCATTTGAGGAGGACCAATACTCTTCCGGAATCACCATCGAGGAACAGCAGCGAGAAAAACTCATTCTCCTCGATCGTTGCGCGCAGGCCAATGTCGAAGTTAGTTACGCATATGAATTTACTGGAGTCAATACCGGGAGGGTTGTTTCGTATAGGTACGGTGATGCGGGTAAACAAATGGAATGCCTTTAAAGACATCCCTGGAATACGGTTTAACACCGCGTGAAAGCCGACCTGAGGACGCTGCTAACGGCCAGGATCGTTTTAAACAAACGATTTACCTTGTAGGCAGCACACAATTTTTAATAATTGATTCATCCGCACTCTTACAAAGTGGTGACAACCTAGAGCGAACCCCGCTTAGCATGCACACTACCTAAGCCACTTGAGCATCAGCATACGAAGTAAAAGAAGCTCGCCGGTATTCTGAGTGGTGAAGCTTAACCGCCCACTTGCGACACGGCGAGCCCGCTGATCATAAACCAATTCCCCGCAAAACCACGATGCGCAAATCAAAGGCTATCAATAATAGCTAGGTACCGGAGGGTTGTTTCCTTATTGGGAGGGGAGTGTCCCAACACATGATCCTCATACAGCAGTACATTAAGAGATTTCACCTCGCTCCGTTTCGCACTCTCTATATCAACCACATAATAGTCATTTTTATTGAGCTGCTTCAGAAACAACTTTAGATGAAGCTCGTAGTGTCGTTCATCCATAGTATTCTGAATTATGAAAATCCGACCGCTTCGATGCGCCGAGGGCACCTCAACCACAATCCGATCTCGATAGCGTGTCGCGCTTTCGGCCAGCGAGTGGCTCGGATAACACGCAAGCATCATGCGCTCATAATGGCTTTGCACATAATTAAACAAGAAGATTTGGGGATTTATAGCGACGAACCGCGCATCCGGAAATCTGCTCGCCAGCTTGAGCGCGACAAATCCTCCAGCTGAAGAGCCTAGGACAGTCATCCGTGAGGGGTCAAATCTGTTCTCTTTGAGCAACGAATCTATCAGTTCAGCAAGCAGATCTATCGCAAAGGCATTTTCATTTCCCTGAAACCAACCAATAGAAATATCATTCTCGTACAAAATTGTGGGGTCAGAAAATGAAATGACATTAGTGCCAAGCTCCTTCGCCCAACTATGGCGCTGAAAATCAACTAGGCCCTTTTCACGATTTATCGCCCCCGGTAGCAGCACGGTAAGATCATGCGCTCGTGAGATATTGGCGTAAAAGTGAAACTTCAGCCCATTTCTTTCAATGGTGTAAGTTGCCGGCCCTACTTTTAGCTCGAATGAATCCTCATCAAGTGTGAAATGTGGGACCCCCTTGAGCATCCTCGATGCAGCTTTCTTATCGTCCGGTATTGAGCGATCATCAACGCCTCGAGAGACGAAAGTTTCCAAGTCATTTGTGCCGGCGTCCAAGCCCTCTGAACATACATCGGCAGAAAACGAAAAACCATTGGATACAAAATCTTGGACCTCAATGTGCTCCTTTTCGCCCAGTGCCAGTGTCGTAACGATCGAACGTTGTTTATCAACTGCGGAAAATCCGATTGCCCACGCGGAATCAAACTTATAATCTTTCTCCGACACAAAGCCGTTGATTCCGACGTCGTCACCGTGATACCCACTCACCTCTAAATCGTTGTCTAGGCATTGAATTATCACAGATCGATTTTTATCGGCCGCGACAACTTTATTTCCCGAGATCGACCTTACGTCAAAGCCCGCCGCTAGATGGAACCACTGCGTAAATTTTCTGGCGCGTTGAAATGCGAGATCGTCGTAAACAGCAACCCACCGCCCGGGACAAAAGTAGACCTGCCGACGATGCTTGATTGCCGGGTACTCGAGGGATGCAGAAAGACAATACACATTTTTGGCCACTTTCTTGATATCCCGTACTGCCGATCCATACGGTTTTATCTTGATTATGTCAAAGTTTTCTATTTCAACAGAATTATGCGCTCTAGCGCTCAAGAAGTAATTTCTGTACTTGTCGCTCTTATATCCATATTTCCCACCGTCACAAACTATACGATCGCCGCGATCGAACCAGTCGAACGACATGCAGTCACGATGCTTATGCGACTTCGAGTGATAGGCCGCCGTCAAAAACAACATGGATGCGACGTCGGACTTTTCCTTCCATGGGGAACGAACGACCGCGTAGCCACTGTCATGGAAATCGCTGATCACGACCTCGTCATTGTGGCTATCGTGCGGCTCCAATAAGAACGTTGCCGTTTGCTGGGGGGTGAGGATTGAGTCACCAACACAAATCGGTCGCGTAAGCGGGTCTACTAGCCAGCGTTTCCGTTCCAACGCCTTCGAAATCCGAGCTGAAATAATTTCGCTATCTTTATACCAACCTGCCTGGATAACCGCTTCAAAAGTCGAGCAAACATAAAAATGGTAATGGGGAGAATGCTCCAAATGGATTCCATTTTCGCCGAACTGACTTCGGACCAATTCCTCCATTTTTCGAATGCCATAAGACAAGATCTCGTCTTTTCTGTCGACCTTGTCAAGCAGTTGAACCAACGCGACCAATCCCTGAACCTGAAAAATCCCATGGTTGTTAAGACTAAAGATTTTTTCCTGACTCAGGTGGCGAAGGTGCTTTTGACCAACTATTTGAAGAAAATCTAGATCCGCTTCGGGCAAGGATATCTTGTAAAACGAAATCCTATCAATAAAAAAAGCAATAACGAGAGCCCGAAATCCGACGGACATGTCATACCACGCATAACTGTCTGGCATTCTGCTTGTCTTTATATCCTCGGGATCCTCCCCATATACAGAATACCAATCACGCGAGAGCTCAAAAAAAACTCGAACCAACTCTTCTTTATCGCCAAATTGATCGAACATATTCATCACGGCGTGAAAGTAGGTCCAGCCCTGAAGTTGCATCCTCCAGTTTCTATCCTCTAAACGATCCGACGCTTCCCAATCAACGGGGCAATTCAAGAAGAAAGGGTCGCAATCGTTCCGCGGCTTGAAAAGTTTTCGTCTTACTATAAGCTCGGCATTATCATCGTAAGTGCCATAGGGAAAAATTCTGTGCAAGAACGAGGCGAGCGGTATCATGCGTTATTAACCCCTGTGACATTATTTATTGCAAAGCGCATTATATATTGAATTTACGATACGAGCAGAATTACTCCAATCCCTGTGCTTTATAACCCAGGCACGGCCGGCGTCTCCAAGGCTGGATCTCAACGTTTGATCATTTATCAAAAGCTTCAGTTTATCTGCAAGATCTTCGTAACTGCCCTTTTGAAAAACCAACCCGTTTGAGCCGTGTTCAATAATTTCGGTCAATGCTGCGCAACTCGAAACCAGCACTGCCTTACCGCAAGCCAGCGCTTCAAATGGTTTAAGTGGCGAGACGATCTCGCACACTTGAAACGGTTCTCGGGGAAAAGGAGTTATATCAACGAGTGAATAATATCTATTTACCAGGGCATGCGGCACGCGCCCCGTAAATATGACGTTTCGCGTTATGCCGAGTGAACCCGCCAAGTCTTTCAAGCCTTGTAACACGGCACCGTCGCCTACGATCAGAATTTTGAAATGGTCCATTCCGTCGTCTAATAGCTTTCTGCCAGCGCGCAGAAGGTCATACAACCCTTCGTAATTCACGACGGAACCTATGTATCCGATCACGACTTCCGCGGGAGCGATATTGAGCTGTGCGACAAGTTCTTCGTCCCTTTTACTCGAAGGAGTGAATAGCTCCACATGCACGCAATTTGGGACCACAGAGATCTTTTCACGGTCGACGCCTCGCTCGACCATTACATCTTTTAGAGCTTCAGTAATCGTTATGACATGATCGGCCTGACGGCACGCCTCAGCCTCCATTTTTGCCATGAAGTTGCAGTAATCGGAGTGCTCCCAGTTACGTTGGCGCGACATTCGCGTAACTTCCCAAAGCCCACGAACTTCATAAACAGACGGTACACCCAATCGACGAGCGGCAACGCTGGCCGCGAGCCCATTTGGATAGTTCGACGCCGCGTGAATAAGGCGAACCCGCTGCTCACGGCCGCGCTGTTCCAGTTCTTTGGCGAATACTTCGACATATTCCTCCAGAGTCAAGCTGCTCTTTCGAATCGACTGATCCGCGCGATAATATTCCACGCCATCCACAGAATCGATCCGAGGAATAACCGAAGGAAGTGACTGGCTTATATACTTTTTGTGATCGGAGGGGTAACCAGGCCGAGAGAACCCCGCTGGATCAAACTCACCTAAATTCCTTATGCCGGTCAATAAACCATGCGTGCGGGTCGCATAGCCCCCGGAGTTGTATGGCAAGGAGTTATGTAGAAGATAAAAAACCCGAGAACCGGGTTTGTAGTCGCAGTTCTCCCCAACGACCGGCATCTCGAAGCCATGTTCAAAATTGCGAATGTCTGCGACAACTCTCCGGGATGTATGCTTCCATCCAAAAGGTGGATCTTCGCTCACCTCGTCAATAAAATCTCGAAGCAGGTATAGACATCCTTGCTCCACCAGCATCGCACGCACTTTGTTCGCCAGCTCGAAGTCGGGCATCAATCGATAAGAACACCAACCAATCATGGGTGCGATGGGCGCGTTGATTTCCGCGTAGTGCCCGAATGCCGTGCACAAAAGTAAATATTGTTGAATTGGAGAGCACTTGCCATACTCCTCGCTAAGGAGATTTTGCACCTCGTGCAAAGAAAAGTCGCCCGCCGTGCGATTGGGGCTACGCGCAACCAAGACGTCGATTCTTTCGACGAGATTTGCAGCTTCGGCTATCGAAATGTCCGAGACACGTTCGATCGTTGCGCCTGCAAGCAGAATAGCATTCGCGCCGCCTTTCGCATGAATCTCTAGCTTTAATGCCCGAGTCTCAGACGGGACCGGAAGGAAAAAATGAAATCGCTGACCGAGTGCAGTGCCAGGAAGATACTTGTACTTTCCGTATTTAGCCGAATTGGAAAACCCTGTAAGAGTTTCCCCCGATACAATCTTCTTCCTATTGCTATCGAACATATTGACTGCAAGAATCGCGGCTCTTGCGACGTCATTTTCCTGCGTTAAGATCCTACCGGAAATTATAAAGCCTTCGTTTGGATCGGTTCGCTCCATATTGAAGACAATTTTTCTGTTGTTCAAGATGCGATCGGCTGCGTTTAACCGCACAATCGATATGCGCCTGCGTCTCGATAGCAAAAAAGCGCGAATGGTTTTTTTTAATTTTTTGATCAAGAACACGACGAACTCCTGCATCCTTCAAAATTAAAATAGGGGGTTACCCCCCTATTTCGGCTCTTTGTAATCAGCTAACTTAGCTTAGCCAAATACCCTTGGTATCGACGAGAATTTGGTCATCTCTAAAGTCGGGCTTAAACTCCAAGAATTCGGAGTGGTCGACCAGCATCACAAGAACATCACACTCTTCGCATGCCGTACGAACGTCATGCAGTTTCACTCCCAAATCCTTCAACCGACTTGGAAGTTCGGTGATATTTGGCTCGACCGCTGTAACTTGTCCACGGTATTCTTTGGCGAGCGTAATAACGATATCCAGCGACGGACTCTCCCTCAAGTCGTCAATATTGGGCTTGAACGCTAAGCCAAAGAACCCGATCTTAACTGCGGTTTGTTCAATACTGTGTCGGGAGGCGAAGCCTCGCACTGCCTCAACAACTTTGTTTTCCACCCAGCGCGGCTTGGCATTATTGGTCTCTCGAGCTTGTCGAATCAATTTTGCCGCTTCAGGCGCACTATGTACGATGAACCAGGGATCGACGGCAATACAATGTCCGCCCACCCCAGGGCCAGGCTGCAAAATGTTAACGCGAGGGTGATGATTTGCGAGCCTGATCAATTCCCAAACGTTAATATCGAGACGATCACAAATGAACGACAATTCATTTGCAAATGCAATGTTCGCATCGCGGAAAGCGTTTTCAGTGAGCTTGCTCATCTCAGCTGTTCTCGCGTCGGTAACCAACAATTCGCCAGCCACGAAAACCCGATATACTTCAACTGCCCGTTGACTGCAGGCCGCGGTCATCCCACCAATAATGCGATCATTTTGCACGAGCTCTCGTACCACATGTCCGGGCAAAACACGTTCAGGGCAGTAAGCAACATTCACATCAGGATTGGCGACGCTGGAAGTCGGGAACCGAAGATCAGGGCGCGCTTCAGCCAGCCATCCGATCATTTGCTCAGTGGTTCCGACCGGAGACGTTGACTCTAGAATTATGACGTCACCTTTCTTGAGAACCGGTGCAATCGACATAGTCGCGGCCCTGATGTAGCTCAGGTCCGGCTCATAATCTTTTTTGAATGGAGTCGGCACCGCGATCACGAACGCGTCCGCGGGCTCCGGGATGGTGGTCGCTCGAAGGTATCCCTCCGTGACCGCAGCATGGACAAGAAGGTCAAGCTCCGGCTCGACGATGTGAATCTTCCCGCTGTTGATCGTGTCAATCGCGTCTTGGTTCACATCGATGCCGACAACCTTCACCTTGCGTGAAGCAAACATTGCGGCGGCGGGTAGACCAATATAGCCAAGGCCAACTACCGAAACAGATTTTACATTAGAAGATTGCATAAAACGCCTATTTCCAATTTTTCAAAACGCTAATTATTTTTTCGCAGGCGTTGCCGTCGCCGTAAGGATTATGAGCGTCGCTCATCAATGAATATTCCGTTTCGTCTTCTAGAAGCAGCTTCGCCTGTTTGACTATTTCTTCTCTCTCAGTTCCGACTAGACGGACTGTTCCGGCTTCAACCCCTTCAGGTCGCTCCGTGGTATTCCGCATTACGAGTACTGGCTTTCCAAGAGAAGGAGCTTCTTCCTGAATGCCACCGGAATCGGTCATAATCAGATAGGCCCGACTCATTAGATAGACAAAAGGTACATATTCAAGAGGTTCTATCAGGTGAACGTTCGACAACCCGCTAAGTAAGCGATTTACCGGCTCGCGAACGTTTGGGTTCATGTGCACAGGATAGACAAAATCGACGTTTGGATACTTAGCTGCCAACTCAGCAATTGCGCCGCATATGTCGTCAAATCCACGGCCAAAGTTTTCCCGTCGATGCCCAGTAATCAGCACTAACCGAGACTCGTCCCTGAGAAAGGAAAACTGCCTCCGGGTAAGTGCTTGTAAGGATGCATCGCTTTCGAGCTTGCGATTAACCCATAACAACGCGTCAATTACAGTATTCCCGGTGACGTGGATGGCGGATTGCGCGACTCCTTCTGAGAGCAGATTAGCTTTCGCACCCACGGTTGGGCAGAAATGTAGGCTCGCAAGCACGCCTGTCAGCTTCCTATTCGCCTCTTCTGGCCAAGGTGATTGCAGATCTCCGGTGCGCAGTCCCGCCTCCACGTGAGCCACGGGCACTTTGCTGTAGAACGCAGCCAGACTTGCACAAAGAGTTGTTGAAGTGTCCCCGTGGACCAGGATCAAATCAGGCTTGTACTCGTCCATCACTGGCGAAAGAGTCGTGAGGATATTTGCTGTTATGTCTGCCAAAGTCTGGCCGGGCTTCATGACATTTAAATCGAAGTCTGGCGCGATACCGAAAAGGCTGAGGACTTGATCAAGCATTTGACGATGCTGAGCAGTAACGCAGACCTTATTTTCAAAGCCCTTCTCTCGTTCAAGCAACTTGACCAGGGGAGCCATTTTTATGGCCTCGGGCCTAGTCCCAAATACAGTCAACAACTTCACCAAGAACCTCCCTCAGTATCTGCAAAAATGCTAGCCCGCTTCATATGCGGCAATTCCTTGTTCGACATCTTCAAATTGAAGAACGCGGCCGTCTTTTACCAACAAGATCAAATCGCACATTCTCCGGACCTGGCTCATTCCATGTGTGACTAGGATTATGTTTGCCCTGCCTGTTCGCTCGCGAAACGCTTGAACAGCTTTTTCTCGAAAATGAGCATCTCCAACCGACATCGCTTCATCGACGAGGTAGTAATCAAAGTCGATTGCAAGGCTGAGCCCGAACGCGACGCGCGCCCGCATACCCGATGAATAGGTTTTTACTGGTTGATCAAAGTAGCTACCTATTTCGGCGAATTCTTCTACGTAGCGCACAAGACGGGACATAGTTTCGCCTTCGGCTCCATGTACACGACACACGAATTTCACATTTTGGCGTCCGGTCATCGACCCTTGGAAACCGCCCGATAGCCCGACCGGCCATGAGATGCTTTTCTCTGTTTCCACCCTACCGCTATCAGGCATATCGAGACCGCCCAACAATCGCATTAATGTGGATTTTCCGGCCCCATTCTTTCCGATCAGCGCGATGTTCTTGTCCGAGGGGATCACCAAATTCAGATCCCTAAACACGTAACGCCTGCCCGCATTAGTCCGATACGACTTCGTTAGGTTTTTCAACTCAATCATGTTGTTATAGGCTTTCACATTGCAACGAGTTGCAATCGACGCGCCCGATATGAAACCATTCCGACAAAAAGAGTGATCAAAGATATTTTTGCTGCATACGTGAGGTCTATGCCTACCACGTCTGGATAATGCTCGAACGTACCCACTCGAAGTTCATCAATGATGTGCAAAAAAGGATTCCATGTCATCCAATCTAGAATTTGTCTTGGCAATAGCCACAAGGGAATAATCACCCCAGACAAAAAATAGAGCGGTAAAAACATAATTCGAAGGAAGGTTTTCAGTTCTGGAAATGCGTCGGCCACCACACACAGAACTAGCGCCAGTCCAAACGACAAGACGCAACCGACTCCCAGCACCAAAATCCAGTGCAAAGGGCTGTGAATCGCCACGTCTAGTCCTCCCCAAAATCCAAGTCCAAAATTTAATGCAAAATAGACGCATGCCATCAATGAAAACTCAACGATGGCGCGGGCAACTATAGCGTCGAAGGGTTTTATTTGTTTGTAAGAAAATAACGCACGGTTGGCACTAACCGCTTCCATGCCCTTCAAGGCAATATTTTTAAAAAGAATATATGGAACGATGCCTGTCACGAGAAACACGGCATAGTCAAAACCCGGTAGCGTTTTGCCGCGAATGACAATGAAGACAGTCATAAGCACGAGAACATGAGCGATTGGCTCGAAAACAAACCAAAAAGCACCAAGTCGGTTAGCCCCAAACCTTCCTCGCATCTCTCTTAATATCAGAGCGAAAATAACAGTACGCGAGATCTTTCCCGGCGATCGCACTAACATGTCAAAGCCCGTTAATAGTGCGGCCAAGCACTAGAACTTGGACAATAGGAGAAATGATTTTTTGCCATTCGTACACAGCCGCGTTCGTGACATAGATGGCGTCTTCAGGCTGAACCAAGAATTGGCGCGCGATGAACATTGCAGCGGGCGTCTTCAAGTTCAACCTGAACACTTGCGCTTTGCTCACAACTTCCCCAGTGGTAACGTCTTTCTCATCGTTCAACCGAAACACGAACACCCCTGCTGCATCCGCTTTGGCCTCGTTTAATCCTTTTACCGTTCCGAGCACTTCAAGCAAACTGGGATTGTTGGACGGCAGATCGTGCAGACCTGGATCACCTACAGCCCCCATTGCAACAAAACGTTTTCGCGCACGCTCAAGCACGATTTCCGCGCCAGGCGGAACTACCTGGTTTTTGCCGGCCAGCAGATCTTGGTAATTGAATTGATAGAATCTGTCCCCCGTGCGAACAACGACTTTAATAAGATGAGGTTCAAGAAGGGGTCCGCCGGCTTGGTTGATCGCGTCGAGAAGGGTCAGTGGGCCTTGCAAAGCTGAAAATCGACCGGGGGTCTTTACCGCGCCAGCGACCAACACTGATCCCGACAGGTCTCCCGTAAGCGCAACCTGCACTTGGGCATCGCTAGTGATACCTTTCAGCTTCTGACGCACAAGGTTCTCGACCTCCACCACGCTCATCCCCGCAATTTTCGCGCGGCCTACGTATGGGAGTGAGATGGTCCCCTTGCTGTCGAGGCGTACGTTCTCAAACACGGTGCCGCCAGAAGCCAGCGGTGCAAACACTGCACCCTCCCCGGCACTATCAGAAATCATTATTCGAAGGACGTCACCTGCCACCAAGCGCACATCCGGCACCGACGGCAAAGCTACCGCGGATTCAATCTCCGAGTCGGGCAGCCGCATATATGGAGCGATAGTTTGTGCACTAAGATCTACCAGCGAGTAATCTTGTGAGTCCTCATTGGTCATTACCGCGTGGCGTGAGGGCCCCGCAGCAGACAATAAACTTCCACACCCAGCAAGCAATAAGGGCAGGCAAAGTCCAGCTGCAACAGCAACAGTGCGAGACGAATAGGCTTTCATTTTTCAGTTGCGTGCGATTAGTCGCGATGGTCTTCGATTGTGGCGATTACGAACCTAGCGATACCAAACAGTAGTAGTAGTGCAATAAAAATGGTGACAAGGTTATAAGCGCGCTCTGGATATATCGCCCTGTCCGGTGCGTTAGGAGATACAACGGTAACGAGGCTACGCAATTTCTTGCTTGCTTCGATGCGTGCGGACTCGACCGAGCTCACAGCAAACTTGTACGCCTCTTCCGCGATTGCGGCATCAATCGTCAGGTTTCTATAGCGGGACGCAACTACATTAAGCTTATCTCCGCCCTTTTCCGACACCAATCGCTGAGTTTCTGCAGTTAGCTGTTGTTCAAGCGCCTGAATCCGGTTTCGTTGCTGGCGAACCTGGGGCGTGTTTGCGCTGAGTGTCGCAAGCAAGCCCTTTAAAGCGGTTCGCTCTTTCGTTAGATTGCTTTCAAGCTCCGCAATAATTTCAGCACGCGCCTTAGCCGTTGCCTCTGCATCCAGCAGGCTATTTGTGCTTTGAAAGGCCAGCATATCGTCTCGCCGGTTTTCGTAAGTGGCTCGTGCCTTAGCCAACTCATTTTGAGCGAACGCCATTTGTTCGCGCGCCATGCGGTGAGACAATTCATTAACGAAGCGCTCGCTCTCGCTTAACATGATTTGAAGGACTTTTTCTGCAAAGTCAGGCTCGAAGGCCTCGACACTCACATTTAGAAGGCCTGTCTGCTCGTCGAAGTGTGCGGTTACCAAACGACGATAGTATTTGAGTAGGTCTTCACGTTGCGCACCATTTGAAAGCCAATACATCGGATCACGCCAGCGATCTGAGTAATGTGCTGCCCAATCAGCTTTCTGTTGCAACACGTTAAGCATATCTTGCGAGGTCAGGAACTCGCGGAGATAAAGAGTCTCTTCTCGCGAAGTTGGATTTAGCCCGCTCAACATAACGGCCAAACCCGGGATCTGAGGTGCCTCGTTATTTCCCACCTGCCGGACGGCGACTTGAGCTGTACTTACATAGCGGTCCAAAGCGAAAAATGAGTAGTACAAGATCGCTAACAGCATTGGTACGCCTACCAGCCACACGACGAGGCGCCTTGATTTCAGTTTGTCAAAATATGTCATCTAAAGTTTTGCACCGCTGATCAACAACGCCTCATGAATAGTTGCATTTTTTAATTTTTAGCTTGGTTCTGCTTGCCGGCGCAGGCATTGTACCGGATTTGCCAGCATATCGTTACATTCACCACTTTTTCTCATGACAATTTGTCTCGCATGTCTTTTCGTTTACTCGCAATTCGCCGTGTCTCATCGTTATGTTTGATGACTTGGGTACACCCTGCTCGGTCAAATTGCCAAGGACATCAAGCACTCGGTCCCAAGCTTCTGCACTTCGGTTTGGACTTCGAGCGAAGGGCCACGCCTAGTCGAATTCCAGAGAAGATAATCGGTCCCTCCTTCCCAGTCGCCCAAGGTCGAGTAGACCGTCGGCATGATCGGCAGATGGTCTCCGTAAATACACAACGACGAAGGTCTGCTCCGACTAGTCAATTCCGCCTTGATTGTTGCAAACATGAAGTCCGCGCTCTTCAGGTGCCTGGCATAGGCCACGAGATCTTCACACCCTTGTGGCACCTGTCCATTCAGTACTTCCGCCACATCGAGCTTATCGACGCTTTCCAGATGCAAAGGGCCGTGATTTTCCATGGTGATGACATGGATATAGATCGGACCACCAGCGTGTCGTTGCAAAAGATCAACAACATATTTCGCTAGCGCCTGATCGCTCACATACGGACCGTATCGTTGCGCGTGCCGAAATTCCTCTATTCCGATAAATTCATCAAACCCTAAAGCGGGAAGCACCCTATCTCTTCCGTAAAACCCGCGATGAAAGGGATGTATACAGACCGTGCGGTAGCCGAGCTTTTGTAGGCAGGATGCGATAGTTGGAAACCCCTGCGCTGCCAGTTTGCGGTAGGGATTGAATTTGTGAATACCGAGGTCCTTTGCAGGCATCCCGCTCAGGAATGCAAATTCGGTACGAACAGTATTCGCGCCGCGCGCGGGCACTATCAGTTGTCCGTGTGCAACAGCCTCGGCCTTTAACTGGTCAAAATTTCCTAAAATGTCATTCCGTAGCACTTCCCGATACGCACGCCGAGCATCAAAGAACGATTCACTTTGGATAACTACGAGGTCGCAAAAAGCCTGTGATTCGGAAAGCAACGACGAGGCGGTGGCAAAAGGCGCGATGCGGCGCATGTCGGTGGGGGGTTTGTGTTCAGCGCAACCATAGGCCCACAGAGCGGCGGCTAAACCTATGCGGCGCAGATCATTAACGGCCTCGAAATGGACGGAATTGCGCGCACCCGCGATCACTATAAGAACGAACCCTGCGGCCGCCAGACCGAACGTATGCCCGAAAAACGGAACAACCGGCGCCGTGGCATCGAACATATGCTCCTGTGGCAACTCGGCAAACGACACCAGCCACATTCCAGCGCCCGCCGTAACCGAGTCTTCCAATGCCAGCCCAGCCCACAATGCCGCACCGTACCCTCCGCCCGCGGCCAGCGCACGTCCCACCCCGAAAAACGGCAGGTATAAGCGAGGATGCTTAATCGCATCTGAGAAATATTCAAAGTCCGGATAAACGAACGGCTCACGCAATGCGCGGTACTTGGCATTGCTGACCAGCACGATCAGCAGCTGGATCGCCAGCACGTTGGCCACGCCGAAGTACGGCCGCCGGAACAAGGCCAGTTCCAACGCAAAAGCCAACGTCCAGACCCCCACGTGCACGGCGTTGGCCGCAGCGGGCCGGCGCCAAGGGGCAACGGGGCGCGGCGTCAGCATGGCCTCAATCGCCCACGACAAAGCCAACCCAATCAAATACGGCGGCAGCAACGGTATCCAAAACGCCTCAATCACCGTAACCCACCCTCTTCAATATCCACCCGGACACGGCCGGGTGAATCACCGACAGCAGAAAGCACGACAAATTCAAAGGAAACGGAAAGCTGATACGAGCGCGATTGGCTTGCAGTCCACGGCGGATCACCCGGGCTGCCTTGTCCGCCTTCCACAAGAACGGTTTGGGGCCGGGCATGTCGAAGCACATCTGTGATTCGACGTAGCCGGGCATGATGACGTTAAAGCGGATACCTGCGTCCGCAAGCGCATCACGCATGGCTTCGCCATACACCTTGACGGCGGCCTTGCTTGCGCTATAGCTGGGGGTTTCGGGCAGGCCGCGCCAGGCGGCCAGCGAGCTGACAAGGGCGATCTGGCCGTAGCCTCGATTGCGCATGGCCGGCAGCACGCCGTGCACCGTGGCAAACACCGCCTTGACGTTGACATCGAGCAGCCGGTGCACATCCTGCCAATCCTCGCCTTGGCGCTTGGGTCCGGTGTTGATGTTGACGCCCGCATTGGCGATGACAAGTTCCGGCATCTCGGCCTCGGAGATGGCGGCCAGCCAGGACATCAAGGCGTCGTGATCGCGTACGTCGCATTCATGCGTGACGACTCGCGCGCCGTGCTGCTCGCAGGCTTGCCGCAGCTCGGCAAGGCGGGCACTGTTGCGCCCCTGCAGAATGACGGTCTTGGCGCCATACGCCGCATACTCCAGCGCCAGCGCGCCGCCAATGCCGCCGGTGGCTCCGGTGATCAGCACGCATCTTGGGGATCCGGGTTCGCGAACTACGGTACGACTCATGACCTGCCTGTCCAGACGGGTCCCGAGCGTAGGTTTTCGGATGCTCGCTGATAGCAAACCGGCGCGCGGAGCCGACGCGGCGTAACCGCGGCAAAAGCGAGGATGACAGAGGGTGGCGTCTGGGGCGTTATCTGTGGCACGTCGTATAGACATGGCCGCCTTGCGGCGGCCATTGTCGGTGTTCACAAAGATCCGGCCGTCCCCCCTTGCGGGTGAGACGGCCGGCCATTGTATGCGAAGTTAAGAAATTTATTACTGCAGCAGGCTGCGCAGCATCCACGCGTTCTTTTCATGCACGTCCAGACGTTGCGTCAGCAGGTCGGCCGTGGGCTGGTCGTTGGCGGCGTCGGCCTTTTCGAAGGCTGCGCGGGCGGTCTTGGCGACCGATTCGTTGCCGTCCACCAGCAGGCGCACCATTTCCAGCGCGTCCGGCACGGTTTCCGGTTCAGAGATCGACGACAGCTTGGCGTATTCGCGATACGTGCCCGGCGCGTAGTGGCCCAGCGCGCGGATACGCTCGGCGATGCTGTCCAGCGCGTTCCATTCTTCGGTGTACTGCGTCATGAACATCTGATGCAGCGTGTTGAACATGGGCCCCGTGACGTTCCAGTGGAAGTTGTGCGTCATCAGGTACAGCGTGTATGAATCGGCCAGCAACTTGGACAGTTCGCCGGTAACCGCGGCGCGGTCCTTGTCCGAAATACCGATGTTGATGCGCGGAACGCTCGAGGTCTTCTTGGTGGACTTGGCCATTGCTAGCTCCTATGGAAAAAGGCGGAAATAAGAATACCACTGCAAACACGACAGAACAGGCGTTGTGGAGGCGCCGTTCTCACGATGGGCTGCGACCAATTGACGCGGTGCAAGGGGCGCGTCTTACGCAAGGACGCCCACGCAAATCCGCGCCGGCCATTGGCCGTCGTTTAGCGTTCAATCTTGCACGGCCGCCGCTTCGCCGGCCAGCATCTTCACGCCCGGCAGCTCGCACTCATAGACTGCCTGCGCCAGCGCTTCGATTGCCGCCAGGCGCGGGAAGCTGCGCCGCCATGCAAGGACGACGCGGCGCTCGGGCACATGGCCTTCGAACGGCAGATAGCGCAACAGGCTGTTGGAGGGCGGGTTTTCGGGGACGGCGGTGACCGGAAGCACGGTGACGCCGATGCCGGCCGCAACCATGTGGCGGATGGTTTCGAGCGAGGAGCCTTCGAAAGTACGCTGGATGCCATCGCTGGCCGCCGAGAAGCGCGACAGTTCGGGACAGACTTCAAGCACCTGATCGCGGAAGCAATGGCCACTGCCCAGCAGCAGCATGGTCTGCTGTTTCAGGTCCTGGGCGTCGATGGACTTGCGCTGGGCCAGTTCATGGTCGTTGGGCACGGCCACCACGAAGGGTTCGTCGTAGAGCGGCTGCATGACCAGGCCGGCTTCGGGCAGCGGCAAGGCCATGATGGCGCAGTCGATCTCGCCCTGGCGCAGCAGCTCGACGAGACGGACGGTGAAGTTCTCCTGCAGCAGGAGCGGCATCTGCGGCGTGCGGCCGATCTGCACGGGCACCAGCTTGGGCAGCAGGTAGGGTCCGATGGTGTGGATCACGCCAACGCGTAGCGGGCCGGCCAGCGGATCGTGGCCCTGCCGGGCGATCTCCTTGATGCTGGCGCTTTCCTCGAGCACCTTCTGCGCCTGCGCGACGATGCGCTGGCCGATGGGCGTCACGCCGACTTCGGAGCCGCCGCGTTCGAACAGGGTCACGCCCAGTTCGTCCTCGAGTTTGCGGATGGCCACGGACAGCGTCGGCTGGCTGACGAAACAGGCCTCGGCCGCGCGGCCAAAGTGCCGCTCGCGGGCGACGGCGACGATGTACTTGAGTTCGGTGAGAGTCATGGTGGACTACGCCCCCGGGGTTACGCGCCGGCCCGATGGCCGGCGCTTGAGGATTCAAGAGAGTGGATGGGCCGCATGTCAGGTGCGCAGGAAGTCTTCGCGGCCACGCATCCAGCGGGCCAGATGGGCCTCGACGACGGAGGGATGTTCGGCGCGCAACCACACGGCAGCGTCGCGCGCGTCTTCGGCGATCGCGGCGTCGGTCTCCAGGTCGGCAAAGCGCAGGAGCGCCATGCCCGACTGACGTGTGCCCAGGAATTCACCGGGGCCGCGCTGTTCCAGGTCGCGCCGGGCGATCTCGAAGCCGTCGGACGTTTCGAACATGGCACGCAGCCGTTCGCGCGCAACCTGCGAAAGCGGCGTCTGGTAGAGCAGCACGCAAACGGACTCGGCCGTGCCCCGCCCCACGCGCCCGCGCAACTGGTGAAGCTGGGCGAGGCCGAAGCGCTCGGCGTGTTCAATCACCATCAGCGACGCGTTCGGCACGTCCACGCCGACTTCAATGACGGTCGTGGCGACGAGCAGGTCGATGTCGCCGTCGCGGAATGCCTGCATCACGGCGGCCTTCTCGGCCTGCGGCAGGCGGCCGTGCACCAGTCCGATCCGCAGGTCCGGCAGATCGGTCCGCATGCCTTCGTAGGTGTCGACGGCGGTTTGCAATTCGAGGGCTTCGCTTTCCTCGACCAGAGGACAGACCCAATAAGCCTGCTGGCCCCCGCGCGCGGCCTGCGCGATATGGGCGATAACCTCTTCGCGCCGCGCGTCCGAGACCAGCTTGGTCACGACGGGGCTGCGGCCGGGTGGCAACTCGTCGATCACGGACACGTCCAGATCGGCGAAAAAAGTCATGGCGAGCGTGCGCGGAATGGGCGTGGCGCTCATGTTGAGCTGATGCGGCACGATGCGGCCGCGCACGGTTTCGCCCTTGCGCGTCAGTGCAAGACGCTGGCCGACGCCAAAGCGATGCTGTTCGTCGACGATGGACAGGCCCAGCCGGTGGAACTCGACGTGATCCTGGATCAGCGCCTGCGTGCCGACCACAAGCTGCACGCTGCCGTCGGCAGCGGCGGCCGCGGCTTCGCGCCGGGCCTTCGCGGTCAGGCTGCCGCTCAACCACGCGACGTTCACGCCCAGCGGGGAAAGCCAGGACACCAGCTTGCGAAAGTGCTGCTCGGCCAGGATTTCCGTGGGCGCCATCAGCGCCACTTGCGCCCCGCCCGCAATGGCCTGCGCCGCCGCGATGGCCGCCACGACGGTCTTGCCGCTGCCCACGTCGCCCTGCAACAGCCGGTGCATGGGATACGGCTTGGCCAGATCCGCCGAGATTTCCTCCACGACGCGCTGCTGCGCGCCAGTCAGCTTGAACGGCAGCGTTTCATACAACCTTGCGACCAGCCCGCCTGCGCCGTTCTGCACCGGCAGCGATTCGGCTTCCTTGATGCGGCGTGCCGCACGCGCGGCGGCGAGCGAGAGCTGCTGCGCAAGCAGCTCGTCGAACTTGATGCGGCGCCATGCCGGGTGCACGCGATCCATCAAGGCCTGTTCGGATTCGCCCTGCGCGGGCGTGTGCAGCGCGCGGATGGCGGGCTCGAACGGCGGCAGGTCGTAGCGCGCGCGAGCCTCCTCGGGCAGCGTGTCGGATAGGTCAGCAGTGTTCAGCGCCTGTGCAATGGCGCGCCGCAAGGCCGGCTGAGGCAGCCCTTCGGTAGTGGGATAAACGGGGGTGAGAGCAGTCGGCAGCGGCGAATCCGCGTTGGTCAGCCGCGGATGCACCATCTCGCGGCCGAACAGCCCGCCACGCACTTCGCCGCGGGCGCGCAGGCGCTTGCCCACGGTCACTTGCTTCTGCTGGCTGGGGTAGAAGTTCAGCCAGCGCAATTGCAGTTCGCCGCTGTCGTCCGCCAACGTGGCGGTGAGCTGGCGGCGCGGCCGGTACAGGACTTCGGATTTGGTGATCTCGCCTTCGACCTGGCCGGCAAAGCCGGGGCGCAGCGAGCTGATCGGGATGACGCGTGTTTCGTCTTCGTAGCGCAGCGGCAGGTGCAGCACGAAGTCCTCGGGCAGCACCAAACCCAGGTTACGAAGCTTGCGCTCCGTATCTGTCATCGGTTTGCCGGCGCCGTTCTTGTCGGCGCCGGTACGCTTGGAGGCCACGGCTGCGGCCGGCATGTAGGAACGAACCCCTGAAATGAAACGTCCGGGCGCGCCTTACAGGACCATGATGGCTTCGACTTCGAACTGTGCGCCCTTGGGCAGGCTGGCCACGCCGATCGTGGAGCGCGCCGGGAACGGCTGGGGG
This sequence comes from Achromobacter animicus, assembly GCF_902859585.1. Taxonomy (GTDB): domain Bacteria; phylum Pseudomonadota; class Gammaproteobacteria; order Burkholderiales; family Burkholderiaceae_B; genus Achromobacter; species Achromobacter animicus. The sequence goes on from NZ_CADIJM010000001.1 coordinate 686,457, forward strand.
ATGATCTCGGCCATGATGGCGTTGGCCGCCGTGAACTTGCCCAGGTCGGTCAGGAACAGCGTGAGCTTGACCACGTTTTCCAGCGTGCCGCCTGCAGCCTTGATGACTTCCTGCATGTTGGCAAACGCCTGACGCACCTGCGCGTCGAAGTTTTCAGAGACCAGGTCGCCGGTGCCAGGCTCCAGGCCGATCTGGCCCGAGAGATAGACAGTCTTGGTGCCGCTGACGGCAACCGCTTGCGAGTAAGGGCCGACGGCGGCGGGCGCGGTGTCGGTATGAATGATTTGCTTGCTCATGGGCGGAATCCTTCTGGTGACGGATAGAAGCTACAACTATCGGAGTTTATCCAGCAATAGACTTTTGCGAAAGTAGCGGTTCGCCGTAAAGAGGGTTTAGGACTGATCCTGCGCGGCCGGCGGATGCCCTGCCCCGCCGATATCGCCACGATGCGCAATCAGCAGTTCGGCTAGCGCCTGCGCGGCCACTGACAGGCTGCGTCCTTTACGGCGCACCAGATACAGCGGCCGCGTCAAGGCGCGGCCCGCCAAAGGTACGACGCGCAGATCGGCGCTGCGGAAATGAAAAAGCGTCATCGCGGGTACGACCGACACACCCAGCCCCGCACGCACAAGACCCGTGACGGTCGCCAGATGCTCGACCTCGAAAACCGGCAGCGGCGCCTCGGCGCCCAGCGCTTCGTCCAGATGTTTGCGCACACTGCTGCCGCGCGCAAGCTGGATGATCGGATGCCGCAACACGTCGCGCAGCCGCACGCGAGACTGGTCCGCCAAAGGATGGTCCACGCGGCACACCAGAAAGTAGCGATCGGCATGCAGGAATTCGCTATCCAGATCGGTCATGTCAGGCCGCCTCGAGGCCACGGCAAAATCGGCCACCCCGCTCTGCACCATGTCCAGGCAAGGATCGAGCAAGGCGTCCCGCAGGTCCAGCACGATGCCAGGATGATCTTGCCGGAAGCGCGCCAGCAGATCCGGCAGCCAGCCCGCCGCAAGCGACGGCAGCGCGGCCAGCGTCACCCTGCCCCGCCGGCGGTCCGCCATATCCCGCAAATCGCCCATTGCAAGGTCCATGTCCGCCAGCAGGCGCCGCGCGGTCGCGTCCAGCACGCGGCCTTCGGCAGTCAGCTCGACGTGCCGCGTGCTGCGATCAAAGAGCCGGACCCCAGCACTGTCTTCCAGCGAACGGATCAACGCGCTGAAGGCCGGCTGCGTCAGGTGGCAGCGCTGCGCGGCACGCGTGAAGTGCCGTTCATCGGCAAGCGCCACGAAGGCACGCAATTGGCGGGACGATAGATTCATGGCTTTCTTGTATTAATCAATCCGATTTTTCTATTTTACGGATGATCGTGCCTTGCCTATAGTCGTCCCAACCCCTTGAACGCGCCTGGACTGCTCATGCCTCAATCTCCCTTGCTTATCGGCTGCGCCTCCGGATTTTCCGGCGATCGCACCGATGGCGCCGCGGCCGTGGTCCGCACCTTGGCCGCCCAAGGCGGCGGCACGCTGATCTTCGAGACGCTGGCTGAGCGGACGCTGGCGCTGGCGCAGCTTGCGCGCAACGACGATCCGAACCGCGGCTATGAACCCCTGCTGGACGAACTGGTGGGTCCGGTCCTGGGCGACTGCCTGCGCCACGGGATCAACATCGTCAGCAATTTCGGCGCGGCCAATCCGCCCGCCGCCGCACGCCGTATTGCTGAACTGGCGCGTGAACAAGGCTTGCCGGTTCCGCGCATCGCTGTCGTGTATGGCGACGCACTGAACGGCGCCGAGCATCGCGACCTGCTGGCGCATCGACTGGGCGCCGCACTGGACGGCCTGGACATCGTGAGCGCCACTGCCTATCTGGGCGCCACCGAAATCGCCGAGGCGCTGGCCGCCGGCGCGCAGATCGTCGTGGCCGGCCGCGTGGCCGACCCGTCGCTGACGCTGGGGCCGGCGCTGGCGCACTTCGGCTGGGATCCCGCCGACTGGCCGCGGCTGGGACGTGCCACCATGGCCGGCCACATGCTCGAATGCGGGCTGCAGGTGACCGGCGGCTATTTCTGCGTGCCGGGGCTGAAAGAAGTGCCGGACGTCCATGCGGCCGGTTTCCCCATCGCCGAGATCCAGTCCGACGGCGAATTCGTGATCGGCAAAGCAGACGGCACCGGCGGCGCCGTAGATGCGCGCACCGTGAAAGAACAATTGCTGTACGAAGTCCACGATCCGGCGCGGTATCTGACTCCCGACGTGGTGGCGGACCTAAGCCAGGCGCGTGTCGTCGAACTGGGCGGCAACCGGGTTGCGGTCCATGGCATTACGGGTCACACCCGGCCCGACGAACTGAAGGTGAACGTCTGCTATCGCGGCGGCTGGCTGGCTGAAGCGGAGATTTCGTATGCGGGCGTGCAGGCCGAAGCCCGAGCACGGCTCGCGGCAGATATCGTCCAGAAGCGCCTGGGCTCCGACTACAAGCTGCGCGCGGACCTGATCGGCGCGATCAGCATCCTGGGCGACGACGCGGGCGAGATGCGCCGCGCGCTGCCCGACAGGCACGCCCGCGACGTGCGGCTGCGTCTGGCCACCGAAAACGCCGATCGCGCACAGGCCGAACGCGTGTTGCGCGAAGTGACCGCGCTCTATACCTGCGGCCCGGCCGGCGGCGGCGGCGTGCGCACTGCACTGCGCCCGCGCTTGAACATGATGTCCTGCACCATTCCCCGCGAAGCCGTAAAGAGCGGCTGGAACTTCCTGGAGGAGATCGCGCCATGAACCAGACTTTGCTCGCCGTGCCGCTGTACCGCCTGGCCCACAGCCGATCCGGGGACAAGGGAGATATCTCCAACCTGAGCCTCATCGCCTGGGATCCCGAATGCTATGACGTGCTGGCCGCGCAAGTGACCGAAGCGCGCGTCGCACAGTGGTTCGCGTACCGCCATCCGAAGCGTGTGACACGCTATGCGCTGCCGATGCTCAACGCAATGAATTTCGTGCTGGAGGGCGTGCTGGACGGCGGCGTCAATGACGCGCTGAACCTCGACACGCACGGCAAGAGCCTGTCTTTCAGATTGCTGGACATGACGGTGGAGGTCGGCGCAGCGCTGGCGAGCCGTCTGCCAGACATACCCGGCGACCGTCCCGCGGCCGCCTGATTTGCAGTTCCGATAAAAAAACACCACAGGAGACACACATGCGCATCGCTACCAAGGGCCGGCTGGCCCTGCTGTTGGCCGCCGCCCTGCCCCTTTCGGCCATGGCGCAATTCCCGACCAAGCCCATCACCTTCATCGTCCCGTTCGCTGCCGGCAGCGCCACCGATCAGATCGGCCGCGCCATCGGCCAGGGCGTCACCGAACAAACGGGCCAAGCCGTCGTCATCGAGAACAAGCCCGGCGCCAGCGCAATGATCGGCGCGGCAGCCGGCGCGCGCGCAACGCCCGACGGCTACACGGTCCTGATCACCACCAACACCACACATGCAGCCAACGAGCACCTGTACAAGTCGTTGACCTACGATCCCGTCAAGGATTTCGCGCCCCTCACGCTGCTGGGCAAGGGCGGACAGATCATGGTCGTCAATCCCAGTTCGCCCGCCAAGACGGTGGGCGACTTCCTGGCTCAGGCCAAGCAGTCGCCGGGCAAGCTGAGCTTTGGCAGCGGCAGCTCCAGCAGCCGCATCGCTGGTGAACTGCTGCAGCAGATGGCCAATGTGCAACTGCTGCACGTGCCCTACAAAAGCAATCCGCTCGCCGTCACCGACCTGCTGGGCGGCCAGATCGACATGATGATCACCGACACCGCCACGGGCTTGCCGCAGGTCAAGTCCGGCAAGCTGCGCGCACTGGGCGTCACGGGCCAGGCGCGCTCGCCGCTGGCGCCCGACGTGCCGACCATTTCGGAGGCTGGCGTGCCCGGCTACGAGATGGGCTACTGGTTTGCCGCCTATGCGCCGGCCGGCACACCGCCCGACGTGGTCAATCGCCTGAACGAATTGCTGGTCAACGCCACCAAGGCCAAGCCCGCTCAGCAGTTCTACGCGCAGACCGGCACGGACGCGGCGTCGTCGACACCCGACGAGCTGGCAAAGTTCCAGCAAGCGGAATCGAAGAAGTGGGGCGACATCATCAAGAAGGCGGGCATTCAGCCGGAGTGATTCACACCAGGCGTGCCAAAGCAAAAAACCCATCGCGCTTGCGATGGGTTTTTTTTAGAACCTGAAGGCCGGAACCGCTTGGCTTATTTGTCCACGAAGGCGCGCTCGACGACGTAGTCGCCCGGCTGGCCCACGCCCGGCGACACGGCGAAGCCACGGCTATCCAGCATGGCGCTGATGTCAGCCAGCATGTGCGGGCTGCCGCAGATCATGGCGCGGTCGGTTTCGGGGTTGATTTGCGGAATGCCGATGTCGGCGCACAGCTTGCCGTTTTCGAGCAGTTCGGTGATGCGGCCTTGATTGCGGAAAGGCTCGCGCGTCACGGTGGGGTAATACACCAGCTTGTCGCGCACGATGTCGCCGAAGAATTCGTTGTTCGGCAGTTCGTTTTCGATGTAGTTGGCGTAAGCCAGTTCGCTGACCCACCGCACGCCGTGCACCAGGATGACCTTGTCGAAGCGTTCGTAGACGTCCGGGTCCTTGATGATGCTCATGAAGGGCGCGAGGCCGGTGCCGGTGCCGAACAGGAACAGATGCTTGCCGGGCTTGAGGTCGTCGACGACCAGGGTGCCGACCGGCTTGCGGCTGACGAGGATGGTGTCGCCTTCTTTCAAGTGCTGCAGGCGCGACGTGAGCGGGCCGTTCTGCACCTTGATGCTGAGGAATTCGAGGTTTTCTTCGTAGTTGGCGCTGGCGATGCTGTAGGCCCGCAGCAGCGGCTTGCCTTCAACTTCGAGGCCGATCATCACGAAGTGGCCGTTGTGGAACCGCAAGGCCGAATCACGCGTCGTGGTGAAGGAAAACAGGGTGTCGTTCCAGTGGTGCACGCTAAGTACGCGCTCAGTGTTGAAAGCAGCCATGTCGTATTCAGTAAGGGCGGAACGTGGCCGGGCGAAGCCCGGCTGAGCCGCGAGGTCATTCCGAACCGCAAAAAAAAGGCCGCGGTCGGCATTAGGGTTGTCCCTATTCTACAGGGTCTTGATGATAACTGCTCTCATTATTCCGTAATACCCTTATTCCAGTTTGACGGGGATCAACGTCTTGAACCCAACGCTTACTGCTAGTTGAACGGCGCAATGCTTCCTGTTATTGTCGCGTTCTCACTTGATAATCATTTTCGTTAGCAGACCGCTTTTCGCATTGGCGCGCCTCGAATTAAGGCGGGGCCGTGCGGCAACACTCGTTTCGGCCCTAGCTGGAGTTCCTTCATGATCAAGCGTCCCCAATTGAATTCCCTGCTGCGCGCGCTGGCGCTCGCCGGCGCCGCTGCCTTCACCGTGTCGGCCAACGCCGCCGAGGAAGTCAGCCTGTACACCACCCGGGAACCCAAGCTGATCCAGCCGCTGCTGGATGCTTTCACCAAGGAAAGCGGCATCAAGGTCAACACCGTCTTCGTCAAAGACGGTCTGCTGGAACGCGTCAAGGCCGAAGGCGCCAAGTCGCCCGCCGATGTGCTGATGACGGTGGATATCGGCAACCTGCTGGATCTGGTGGACGGCGGCGTGACGCAGTCGGTCAAGTCCGACACGCTGAATTCGGTCATTCCCGCCAACCTGCGCGGCGCCGATGGCAAATGGTACGCCCTGTCGCTGCGCGACCGCGTGCTGTATGTCGAAAAGGACCTGAAGCTGGAATCCTTCCGCTACGAAGATCTGGCCGATCCCAAGTGGAAGGGCAAGGTCTGCATCCGTTCCGGCCAGCACCCCTACAACACCGCGCTGGTCGCTTCCATGATCGCGCACGACGGCGCCGAGGCCACCGAAAAATGGCTGCGCGGCGTCAAGGCCAACCTGGCCCGCAAGGCCGCCGGCGGCGACCGCGACGTGGCGCGCGACATCCTGGGCGGCATCTGCGACATCGGTCTGGCCAACGCCTACTATGTCGGCCACATGAAGAACGCCGAGCCCGGCACCGACGCGCGCAAGTGGGGCGATGCCATCAAGGTCATCCGCCCGACCTTCGCCAATGCCAAGAGCGGCGGCACGCACGTGAACGTCAGCGGCGCGGCCGTCGCGGCGCACGCTCCCAACAAGGCCAACGCGGTCAAGCTGCTGGACTTCCTGGTGTCGGAACCGGCCCAAGCCCTGTACGCGCAGGCCAACTACGAATACCCCGTCCGCAAGGGCGTGAAGCTGGACCCGGTGATCGCAAGCTTCGGCGAACTGAAGGTCGATCCCCTGCCCTTGACCGAGATCGCCAAGCATCGCAAGCAAGCCAGCGAACTGGTCGACAAGGTCGGCTTCGACAACTGATAAGCTGCCGGACCGCCGTGCCTTCGGGCATGGCGTGACCTTGATGCAGTGACACGCGAGCGCCCGGCACCGGGCGCAACGCGTAGGGCCTGTTCCCGCTTTTCCGGGGGAACAGGCCTTGCCATTGATGCAACCGACTTTGAAGCATGCACACACAATCCTTGCCCACGCCGCTGCGGCTGCGCTGGTCTGAACGCGGAACCGGCTGGCTGGTTGGCGCGGCCCTGATCGCGCTGGCGGTGCTGGCGCCGGTACTGACGCTCGGCTGGTGGGCGATGGGCGGCAGCCTGGAACACTGGCAGCATCTGGCCAGCTATGTGCTGCCGCAGGCCTTCGCGAACACCGTCATGCTGCTGGCCGGAGTGGGCGTCGTTGTGACCTTGCTTGGCACCGGCGCCGCATGGCTCGTGACCGCGTACGAGTTTCCCACGCGCCGGGTCCTGACCTGGGCGCTCCTGCTGCCGCTGGCGGTGCCCACCTACATCATCGCGTTTGCCTACCTGGACCTGCTGCACCCCATCGGGCCCATCCAGTCGGCGATCCGCGCCATGCTCGGCTTCGACAGCCCGCGCCAATTCCGCCTGCCCGATCTGCGCTCCATCTACGGCGCGATCTTCGTGCTGGGCTTCGTGCTGTACCCATATGTCTACCTGAGCACCCGCGTCATGTTCATGACGCAGGCCGCCAGCCTGCTCGAAGCTGCCCGCACGTTGGGCGCGGGCCGCGTGGCGGTGTTCTGCCGCGTCGCCCTGCCCCTGGCCCGTCCCGCGATCGTGGTGGGCGTGAGCCTGGCGCTGCTGGAAACCCTGAACGACATCGGGGCCTCCGAATTCCTCGGCGTGCAAACGCTGACCGTCTCCGTCTACACCACCTGGGTCACCCGTTCAGACCTGGCTGGCGCCGCGCAGATTGCGCTGACCATGCTGGCGATCGTCATCGGGCTGATTCTGCTGGAACGCCACGGCCGCAAGCGGCAGCGCTACGCCAACACGCAGCGCATGCGCCCGATGCAGCCGCGTCGGCTGCGTGGCGCGGCGGCTGCCGTCGCGGCCGTGCTGGGCTGGATTCCCGTCCTGATCGGGTTTGTCGCGCCGGCGCTGTATCTGGTCGTTGAAACCTACAAGCGGCTTCACCTGGTGGGCGGTGTGTCGGACCAGTTGATCGGCGGCCTGAGCAACACTCTGATCGTCGCGTCCAGCGCCACGGTGGTCACCCTGCTCTGCGGACTGATCGTTGCGTGGGCGGGCCGCACCCTGCGCGAAAGCGCAGGCTTCAATCCGGGCCGCGCCTGCGCACGCATCGCCAGCCTGGGCTATGCGGTGCCTGGCACGGTGCTGGCCATCGGCCTGCTGACCCCCTTCGTGTGGATCGACACCGCGGTCGCACGGGTGTTCGGCGGCACGGGCCTGTTCCTGATGGGCTCGATGGGCGCATTGGTGTGCGCCTATGCGATCCGCTTCCTGGCGATTTCCACCGGGGCGCTCGAAGCCGGCCTGGCGCGCATCCCGCCGTCCTTGGAACAAGCGTCGCGCCTGCTTGGCGAAACCTCCGGCGGCACGTTGCGCCGCGTCCACCTGCCGTTGCTGCGGCCCGCGCTGGCCGCGAGCGCGCTGCTGGTGTTCGTGGACGCCATGAAGGAACTGCCCGCCACCCTGCTGCTGCGCCCCATGAATTTCGACACCCTGGCCACGTGGCTTTATGCGGAAGCCGCGCGCGGCACGTACGAAGAAGGCGCCGTGGCCGCGCTGGCCATCGTGCTGGCCGGCCTGCTGCCGGTCATTCTGCTGGCGCGCACCAATCTGAAAATGGGACATTGATCATCGTGCCCGATCTGCTAGAAATCGACCACCTCTCCCTGGCCTACGACACGCCCACTGGCTTGAAACCCGTCGTGCAGGACCTGTCGCTGGGCTTGCCCGCCGGCCACATTGGCTGCCTGCTGGGCGAGTCCGGCTGCGGCAAGACCACCGTGCTGCGCGCCATTGCCGGGTTCGAGCCGGTGCGCGCTGGCCGCATCCTGCTGGACGGCACGGTGATCTCGTCGCCCACCGAACAGGTCGCGCCCGAGCTGCGCCGCGTGGGCATGATGTTCCAGGACTACGCGCTATTTCCGCACCTGACGGTGGCGCTGAACGTGGCGTTCGGCCTGCGCAAGCTGCCGCGTCCGGACCGCGCCCGCCGTGTCGAAGAAATGTTGGAACTCGTCGGCCTGGCACACGCCGCCAACAGCTATCCGCATGAGATCTCCGGCGGCCAGCAGCAACGCGTGGCCCTGGCCCGCGCGCTTGCGCCCTCGCCCGACCTGCTGCTGCTGGACGAACCGTTCTCAAACCTGGATGTGGACACGCGCGAGCGGTTGGCCTTCGAGGTGCGCGAGATCCTGAAGACCACAGGCCACACCGCGATCCTGGTCACGCACAACCAGGCCGAAGCGTTCGCGATCGCCGACCGCATCGGGGTGATGGCCAAGGGCCGCATCGCGCAATGGGATACGCCCTACAACCTGCACCACAACCCAGCCGACACCTTCGTGCGCGACTTCATCCGCCGCGAAGCCCTGGAAGAACAGCGCGAACAGGCGCTGGCGCGCGGCCGGTAGCGGGACCTGCGAGGCCCGCGCGGACCTCGGCGCCCCCCGCGTCCCGCATGCCCCGCACTGCAGATCAATCCGCCGACAGCTTCACCTTCTGCGACAAGGCCTTGAAGGCCTCGTGCTGGCTTTGGGTCAGCCGCTCGACTTCCTGCGGCGACGAGCCATAAGGCATGAAGCCTGCCTTCTCAAGCTTGTCCTTGACGTCCGGCATCGCAAGCGCCGCCTGGAAGGCGTCGCTCAGCACGCGCGTCACGTCGGGCGACATGCCGGCCGGCCCATAGACCGCGAACCACGGATCCACGACCGCGCCCGAATACCCCAGTTCGGCCAGCGTCGGCACGTCGGGCAACGCCGGCGCGCGCTTGCTGCCGGTGACCGCCAGCGCGCGGACCTTGCCCGCATTGATGTGCGGCAGCGACGCGGGCAGGTTGTCGAACATGACCGGCAAGTGTCCGCCCAGCAGATCGTTCAACGCCTGGGCGCTGCCCTTGTAGGGCACGTGCTGCATGCCGGCCCCGGTCAACTGGTCGAACATCACCCCCGCCAGGTGCATGGACGTGCCCGTGCCCGGCGTGCCGTACGACGTATTGGGATTCGCCTTGGCGTACGCGACCAGGTCCTTGACACTGTCCACCTTCACCGACGGGCCCACCTCCAGCACCACGGAAGACGCCCCCAGCATGCTGATGCCCGTGAAATCCTTGGTCGGATCGAACGGCATTTTCGGGTACACGAACGGATTGAGCGCGTTCGTGGATATCGCGCCGAAGCCGATGACGTAGCCGTCCGGCGCGGCCTTGGCGACGGCGTCCATGCCGATGTTGCCGCCCGCGCCGGGACGGTTCTCGACGATGACCGGCTGCCCGAGCTTTTCGGCCACTTTCTGGCCCGCCGTGCGCGCGACCAGATCGGTCGTGCCGCCCGCGGTGTACGGCACGATGAAGGTGATGGGCTTGGCCGGATAGCCGGCGGCGTGCGCGGGCACGGCGCCCTGGATCAACGCCAGCGCGGCCAGGCCGCGCAGCGCATTGTGGGTGTAGCGATGCATGATGTCTCCCTCCCGTTTGTCGTTATGCACGGGTAGCGCATCTTATCGCCGGACAGCGGCGTCGCACAGCGCGATCCGCCTCGCTTATTCCGCCAGGTATCAATTCATGTTCCGCCGCGGGCGTTTATCGCCTGCGCGCCCGCTCCTATAGTTCGGCTCACTGTCTGAGCGCGCAGGCACCCTCAAATGCCAAACCGGAGTATTGAAATGTCGAACAAGACTGTAGTGATCACAGGCGCGTCCAGCGGAATCGGATTTGCCCTGGCGCAGGAATACCTGCGCCGCGGCGACAACGTGGTGGGCAACGCCCGCAGCCAGGAAGGCCTGAACGCCGCCGCCGAGCGCCTGGCTAAGGAAGGCCTGGGCCTGCCCGACCGCTTCCTGGCCGTGGCCGGCGACATCGCCCTGGCCAGCACTGCCCGCGATATCGTGCGCCAGGCCACCGAGCGGTTCGGCCGCATCGACGTGCTGGTCAACAACGCGGGGATCTTCATTCCCAAGCCCCTGGGCGACTACACCGACGAAGACCTGGACCGCATCATCGATACGAACCTGAAGGGCTTCTTCCACATCACCCAGCAGGCCGCCGCGCACATGTCGGAATACCGCGACGGCCACATCGTCAACATCACGGCCAGCATCGCCATGCAGCCCAGCAGCCGCGTCCCGGCGCTGCTGCCCGTGCTGATCAAGGGCGGCCTGAATCACGCCACGCGGGCGTTGGCAATAGAACTGTCTGACCGGAACATCCGCGTCAACGCGGTGGCGCCTGGCATCATCGAGACGCCGATGCACGATCCGGCCACGTTCGGCTTCCTGAATTCGTTGCAGCCTGCCGGCCGCATGGGCAAGGTGGACGACATTGTCGGTGCGGTTACCTATCTGACCGATTCGGCCTACACCACCGGCGCGATCCTTCCGGTCGATGGCGGCGCCGCTGCGGGTCATTGGTAGCATCACCACGACCGCCCGCCGCGCGGCGGGCGTCCTCACCTCGAGAGACCCACCATGTCCATTGAAGCCAGACTGGCCGAACTTGGCCTGATCCTTCCGCCCGCGCCCCAGCCGCTGGGCCAGTACACCGCCGTCAGCCAGGCGGGCGACCTGCTGTTCATCTCGGGCCAATTGCCGCTGTGCGACGGGCGCGTGGTGTGGCAGGGCCGCGTCGGCGCGGAGCTGACCGTTGACCAGGGCCGGCAGGCCGCGGAACTGGCCGCGCTGAACGTGCTGGCGCAGATCCGCCAGCACACCGGCAGCTTCGACCGGCTGGACCACCTTGTCCGCGTCGAGGGTTATGTCGCCAGCGCGCCGGGCTTTCTGGATCAGCCCGCCGTGCTGGATGGCGCGTCCGGCCTGTTTGCACGGGTGCTGGGCGAGAAGGCCGGCCACGCGCGCACCGCCAATTCGGTCGCGCAGCAGCCAGGCAACGCGGCAGTGATCCTGGTGGTGATCGCGCAGTTGAAAGGCGTCTGACGCCGCTCAGTCCGCTAGCTTGTCGACCAGGAAATCGACGAACGCCCGCACGCGGCGCGATATGTGCCGGGCATGCGGGTACAACAACACGAACGGCCGGGTGCTGCCGCCATGTTGCTGCAGCACCTCGGTCAGCCTGCCCGCGCGCAGATCGTCTTCGACCACGAAGCGATACGTCTGAAAGAGGCCGGCGCCCGCACGGGCCAGCGTCACGCCGCCCAGTACATCCTCGGCCGTGCCATAGGCGCCGTCGGTCACGATGTCGACCGCTTCGCCCTCCACCTGAAATGTCCACGGAATGCGCCGCCCGCTGCTAGGCCGGTCGAACTGGATGCAGTCGTGCGCAGCCAGATCCTCCAGCGTTTGCGGCGTGCCGCGCCGGCGCAGGTATTCCGGCGCGCCGACCACCACCAGTTCCGCGTCCTCCAGCTTGCGCGCGATCAGCGCCGAGTCGTCGGGCGCGCGCCCGCGCACCGACAGGTCATAACCGTCATCGGCGAAATCGACATTGCGGTTGCTGATGTGCACGTGCACGTCCACGTTGGGATACTTGTCGCGAAATGCGGGCAGCAGCGGCAGAACGCGGTAATGCGCATAGGGCGTCGGCAGGCTGATGCGCAGCCGCCCGGCCGCGCCCTGCCCGCCCACCTGCCTTTCGGCGTCGACCAGTTGCGCAATGGCGGGGCGCACCTGCTCGAAGTAGGCACGCCCTTCGTCGCTAAGCCGGATATGCCGCGTGCTGCGCACGAACAGCCGAATGCCCAGCCGCGCCTCCAGCCGCGAGACGCTGCGGCTGACCGCTGCCGGCGTGACGCCCGCAGCATTGGCGGCGGCCGTGAAACTGCTGAGTTCCGCAGCCAGGCAGAACATCTCGATGCTGCCCAGCTGCAGGTCGTCAAAGTGGCGCGTCATGCGGGCTCCTGCCGTGAAATCCGGCCGGGGCAACCATCAGGCCGCCCCCGCCGGTCAGCGCCCCAACACATCGATGATGCGCTGGGCGATGTACTGGCCGTGAGTTTCCAGCGCGAAGTGGCCGGTGTCCAGCAGTTCAACCACGGCATCCGGATTGTCGCGGCGATAGGCCTCGGCGCCCGGCGGAATGAAGAACGGATCGTTGCGGCCCCAGATCGCCAGCGTGGGCACCTGGGCCTGGCGGAAGAACGCCTGGAAGGCGGGGTATTGCGTCAGGTTGTTCGCGTAGTCCAGGAACAGGTCGAGCTGAATATCCTTGTTGCCCGGCCGTTCAAGCAGGGCCGCGTCCAGCGTATAGCCTTCGGGCGCGACGCTGTCCGGGTCGGCCACGCCGTGCACATACTGCCACTTGGTGCCTTCGAAGTTCAGGATGGCATCGTGAATGGTCTGGCGGTTTGCGGGCGACGGGTCGTTCCAATAGGCGCGGATGGGGGCCCACGCGTCGCCCAGGCCGTCGAGGTACGCGTTGCCGTTCTGCGAAACCAGACCGGTCACCCGCTCGGGGTGCGCCACCGCCAGCCGCAAGCCGGTCGGCGCGCCGTAGTCGAAGAAATACATCGCGTAGCGGGTCAGCCCCAGTTCGTCGACAAACGCTTCCAGCGACTCGGCCAGGTTGTCGAAGGTGTAGCGGTAGCCGCGCTCGGCCGGAACCTCGGTAAAGCCGAATCCGGGCAGATCGGGCGCGATGACGCGAAAGTGTTGGGCAAGTTGCGGGATGACGTTGCGGAACTGATGCGAAGACGTGGGAAAGCCGTGCAGCAGCAAAAGCACGGGCGCCTGCGGGTCGCCGGCTTCGCGATAGAAGAAGCGCAGGCCGTCGGCTTGCGCATGGCGGTAATGGACGGTGTTGTCGGGCTGGGCGGTCATGAGGATCTCCGGTATTCGGACAAGGAATGACGATGGGATTTCGAAGCTTCACGGCACAGTCTACGCATTTTACGTAACCTGTCAACAGCCCGTTTGCTGGTTACTCAACATCGAATCGGCGTGTGATGCGGTGCTGGAATGTGGCGGTGCGGGCCGCCCGGCTCCCACATCAACCCGACGCCAACAATGAAAAAGCCCGGCATAAGCCGGGCTGAGAACCATCGATCGTTGTCATTTCGCCTTGGCACTGGCGTCCGCCGCCTCGCGCTGCCGGAACGCCGCCACCTTGTGCCGGTTACCGCACAGCGCCATGCTGCACCACCGCCGCTTGTGCGACCGCGTCCTGTCGTAGAACCACAGCGAGCACGCATCGCTTTCGCACTTGCGCACCAATCCAAAATCGCCATGCGCGAGCAGGTCGGCCGCCGCCTCGGCCACCGGCAGCAACCACTGTGCTGCGGTTTGCGAGGGGTAACGGCGCGACATCACCAGGCTGCCATCGTCTGCCGGCGCAAGCTCGAGGTGACTGCCTCCCGCCGCCAGGGCGCGATTCAGCGCGGAAAGCGCCAGCGGCGCGTGCGCCTTGCGCTGGGCGACCAATTCCCGGACGGTTTCGCGCAGGCCGCGCGCGCTTTCCAGCAGACCGGCCGGCGCGGGGCCCTGCGCGGCGGCGAATCCCGCCAGCGCCAGCCAGCCCGCCACGTCCGCGTCCGATTGCCATCGGTCGACCGGGCCGGCGCTACTCTGCTCGACGGTGTTGATCAGATCCAGGGCGACGTGGTCGCCCAGTTGGCGGAATTCGGGTGCGTGGCTGGTGTTCATGGTGATCTCCGGCGCCAGTGTAACCCTCAAAAACAAACAATAAAAGTTACACGATCATGAGGGGCATTACGCCCCCCATCACGCATGGTTATCCCGTCCCGCTCAGGCGCGGGCTTCCGGCAGCGGGATGTACTCGGTCTCATCGCCCGGCACGATCTGATCGAACCGCGTGCGTTGCCAATCCTGCTTGGCCTGTTCGATGCGGTCTTTGCTGCTGGAGACGAAGTTCCACCACACGAAGCGCGGGCCGTCGAGCGGCTCGCCGCCCAGCACCGCGAACCGCGCGGCCGTCCTGGCGCGGATCTGCACCGGCTTGCCCGGGGCGAACACGACCAGGCGCCCGCTTTCGTACGTCTGGCCGTCGATTTCGACCTCGCCCTGCGCCAGATAGGCGGCGCGCTCTTCGTGTTCGGCCGGCAGCACCGTGGTCGCGCCTGCCTGCAGTTGCAGGTCGCCATAGAACAGGGGCGACAGCGTCTTGACCGAGGAGGTCTTGCCGAACAGCGAACCGGCCACGACCTGGGCGCGCACGCCCTCGCCTTCGATCACCGGCTGCGCGTCCAGCCCGTAGTGCGTGAACCCCGGATCGGTCTCTTCGTGCGCCTTGGGCAGCCCGACCCAGATCTGCAGGCCACAGAGGGGCTGCGGCGCAAGCCGGCTTTCCGGCGAGGAACGTTCGGAATGGACGATGCCCCGACCGGCGGTCATCCAGTTCACTTCGCCCGGCAGAATAGTCTGCGTGTGACCCGCGCCGTCGCGGTGGACCATGGAACCTTCGTACAGGTACGTCACGGTGGACAGGCCGATGTGCGGATGGGGACGCACGTCGATGCCGGCGCCGACGTCGAAGTCCGCCGGTCCCATCTGGTCCAGGAAGACGAACGGACCGACGCTGCGGCGCTGCATGGAAGGAATGGCGCGGCGGACGGAAAACCCGCCCAAGTCGCTGGTGCGCGGCACCACAACGGTTTCGATCTGGCTTTCGCCGGCTTGGGACAGGGTCGACATGGTGCAATGCTCCGCAATGGGTAGGCCTGGGGCCATCTTAATGGCCTCGCGGCCGGTATTGTGTGAAACCGGGCGGATTGCAGGATCCGCCCGGCGGTTGGCGTCAGGCCAGGTCGAAGACCAGCACTTCGGCGTCCTTGCCGCCCGACACCTCGACGCTGGCGGCGTCGGTGATCGCCACGGCGTCGCCGGCATTCAGCGCGGCGCCGTTGACCGTCACGCTGCCGCGGGCCACGTGAACCCAGGCGCGGCGGCCGGCAGCCAGCGGCAGCGAGGCCGACTCGTCGCCGTCGAACAGACCGGCGTACAGACGGGCGTCCTGATGGATCGTCATCGATCCGTCAGCGCCGTCGCCCGTCACCAGGGCTTGCAGACGGCCGCGCTTTTGCTCATCGCTGAAGGCGCGCTCTTCGTATTCCGGCGCGATGCCGGTCACGTTCGGCTCGATCCAGATCTGCAGCATGTGCGTTTCGGCATCGGGACGGGGGTTGAATTCGGAGTGCATCACGCCGCGGCCGGCGCTCATGCGCTGGACGTTGCCCGGCTGGATTTCCGAGCCGCTGCCCATGCTGTCCTTGTGGGCGATGGCGCCGTCCAGCACGTAGGTGATGATCTCCATGTCCCGGTGGCCGTGCGTGCCGAAGCCGCGGCCGGCCGCGATGCGGTCGTCGTTGATGACACGCAGCGCGCCGAAGCCCATGTGAGCCGGGTCGTAGTAGTTGGCAAAGGAGAAGGTGTGGAACGAATCAAGCCATCCGTGGTTGGCATGACCCCGTTCTGCAGCGCGGCGAATCGTAAGCATCTTGAACTCCTGTTTCAATAATATGAATGATTAGGGGGTGCATCCTGGCTGGCTTTGCGCCTTGCCGTTTGTCTGCATCCCCGGCATGAGTGGTATTCTGCGCGCCTTGCCCCTCGGTTTTGGCGCTATATTTTGATGACTTCGTTCAAATTATTTGAATACCCACATTTCGCGCTCTGACATGCAGCCCATCACCCCGGAACTTCTTGTCCTTGTCGACGCGATCGCACGCCACGGCAGCTTTGCCAAGGCGGCGCGCGAACTGGGCAAGGTGCCCTCCGCCGTCACCTACTCCATCCGCAAGCTCGAAGACGGCTTGGACGTGCTGCTGTTCGACCGCTCGGGGCACCGCGCGCTGCTGACCCCGGCGGGCGAAGCGCTGCTCAAGGATGGGCGGCATCTGTTGCAATCGCTGGACGAGCTGGCCAGCCGGGTCAAGCGCATCGCCACGGGCTGGGAAGTGCAGTTGCGCATCGCCGTCAGCGCGGTGATTCCATGGCGGCCCATCTACGACCTGATCGACGAATTCCATGCGGTGGGCAGCGCCACGACGCTGCGCTTTAGCACGGAAGTGCTGAGCGGCAACTGGGATGCCTTGACCTCCGGCCGCGCCGACCTGGTGATCGGCGCGGGCGCGGCGGGCGAACCCACGGGCCCGTATCGTTCACAAGCGATCGGCGTGATGCAATTCGGATTCTGTGTGGCGGCGAATCACCCGCTGGCCTCATTGCCGCAGCCGCTCAGCCGCGCGGACATCACGCGTTACTGCGCCGTGGTGATTGCCGATACCTCGCGCAACCTGCCCGTGCAGTCGCGCGGCATCCTGTCGGAGCAGCCGACGCTGGTGATGCCGTCGATGCAGGCCAAGATCGACGCGCAGGTGCGCGGCCTGGGTTGCGGCTATCTGCCGCTGACGCTGGCCGCGCCTTACCTTGCGCAAGGGTTGCTGGTGGTGTGCGAAACGGATGAAGGCATGTCCCTGACGGAACACGTGGCGTACGCGTGGCGGGCGGAGCCGCCCGGCGAGGCCATGAAGTGGTGGCTGCAGAAACTGAAGTCGCCGCGCCTGTGCGAAAGCCTGCTCGGCTTGTAGGCCGGCCCGAGCCCACATGCGCTCGGGTCCGGCATCCGGAACCGGCCCACTGCCGGGCCGGCGCCGGATCGGTTACTCGTCTTCGATACCCAGCTCGCGCAGCTTGCGCGTGATGGTGTTGCGGCCGATCCCCAGGCGCGAGGCGGCTTCCACGCGACGGCCCCGGCTGGCATCCAGCGCGCTTTGCAGCAGGATCTTCTCGAACTGGCGCGTCAGTGTCGCCATGACTGCGGGTTCGCCGCGCTCAAGCCGGTACTGCGCATCGCGCAGCAGCGCATCCTGCCAATTGCGCGGCGCGCCGTCCTCAGCCGGTTCCGCGGCGTAGGCGCCCGACTGCACCACCGTACCCACGCCCGCCGTCGGCGTCGCGGGCCGCATGGGCGCGGATCCTGGCTGCGGCTGATGTTCCATGGCCCGGATTTCGGGCGGCAGGTCGATACGATCCACTGTCTGGCCCGGCGCCATCACCGTCAGCCAGTGGCAGAAGTTTTCCAGCTGGCGCACGTTGCCCGGGAAGTCGAACTTGGTCAGCACGGCCAGCGCCTCGGGCGTCAGCCGCTTGACGGGCACGCCCAGCGTGCGCGCACTGGCGGTCAGGAAGTGCTGGGCCAGCGCGGGAATATCCTCGACCCGCTCGCGCAGCGGCGGCAGCCGCAGGCGGATCACGTTCAGGCGGTGAAACAGGTCTTCGCGGAAGAGGCCCTGCTCGACCCGCTGCTCCAGCGGCTGGTGCGTGGCGGCCACGATGCGCACGTCCACGCGCACGGGCTGCGCGCCGCCGACACGGTAGAAGCTGCCCTCGGCCAGCACGCGCAACAGACGCGTCTGCAACTCGATCGGCATGTCGCCGATTTCGTCCAGGAACAGCGTGCCGCCATGCGCCTCTTCGAAGCGGCCGCGGCGCAGGTTATTGGCGCCCGTGAATGCGCCGCGCTCGTGGCCGAACAGTTCGGCCTCCAGCAGGTCGCGCGGGATGGCCGCGGCGTTCAGCGCCACGAACGGGCCGCTGGCGCGCACGCCGTGGCCGTGCAGCGCGCGGGCCACCAGTTCCTTGCCGGTGCCGGACTCGCCGGTGATCAGGACGGTGACCTTGGACTGCGCCAGCCGGCCGATCGCGCGAAAGACTTCCTGCATGGCGGTGGACGACGATTGCGTCATCATCCAGCGCTCGTTGTTCTGCGCCGCTTCGCCCTGCCCGTCCGGGCTTTCGGGTTGCGCCGATTCCTGCATGGCGCGCTGGATCAGCGCGACGGCCTCGTTCACGTCGAACGGCTTGGCCAGGTAATCGAACGCACCGCCCTGGAAGGCGGACACGGTGCTGTCCAGATCGGCAAACGCGGTCATCACGATGACCGGCAGGCCAGGATGCCGCTCCTTCAGTTGGCGCAACAGCTCAAGGCCGTTGCCGCCGGGCATGCGGATATCCGACACCAGCGCCACGGGCGTCTCACGCGAAAGCGCCTCGAGCACGTCGGCCGATTGGGAAAAACTGCGGGTGGTGACGCCAGCGCGGGCCAGGGCCTTTTCGAGGACCCAGCGGATGGCCTGGTCGTCGTCGACGATCCATACGGGTTTCATCAGTTTGCGGGCTCCATCGGAAGGACCAGGCGAAACTCGGTGCGCCCCGGTCGGGATTCAAATTCGATGATGCCGCCGTGCTGTTGCACGAAGTCCTGCGCCAGGCTCAAGCCCAGGCCGGTACCGCCAGCCCTGGCCGTGACCAGCGGGTGGAAGATGCGGTCACGGATGTGGTCCGGCACGCCCGGACCGTTGTCGATGATGGACAGCACGAGCGCCAGGCGGTGCTGCCGGTGCGCCAGCATGACCTGCCGCGCCACGCGGGTGCGCAGCGTCACCACGCCGGGTTCGGTCTGCGGGCCTTGCGGGCGCGCCACCAGTTCCTGCGCAGCGTTGCGCGCCACGTTGAGCACGGCCTGCATCAGGCGGGCGGCGTCGCCCTTCAGGTCCGGCACCGAGGCGTCGTAGTCGCGCTGGATCGTGACGTCGTTGCGGAACTCGGCCTGGATCAGCGCGCAGACGCGCTCGCAGATTTCATGGATGTTCACCGGCCGCGCATTGAGCGGCACACGTTGCGGGCCGCTCAAGCGGTCCACCAGCGCCTGCAGGCGGTCGGCTTCGGAAATGATGACCTGGGTGTATTCGGCCAGGGCTGCGCTGGGCAGCTCGGCTTCCAGCAGTTGCGCGGCGCCGCGCAGCCCGCCCAGGGGATTCTTGACTTCATGCGCCAGGTTGCGCAGCAGTTCGCGGTGGGCTTCGATCTCGTCCACCAGCCGGTGGTTGCGGTCGGCCAGCACGCGCTGCTCGATTTCGCGGGTCTCGATCAGCACCGGCCAACGCTGGCCGGTCAGTCCCACGGTGGTTACGGCGACTTCCACGGATTCGGCGGCGCGGCGCAACGAGGCCAGTTGCCTCACGTCGGCGTACCTGCCGCCCGCGGCGCGGTCGATGGATGACTGGATATTCTCGGGGTTGTCGAACAGGGTGGCGGCGGAATGCCCGCCCAGTTGCTTGCGCGAGCGGCCGAACAGGTCCTCGGCGGCGGCGTTGGCGTATTCGATGTGGCCGCGCTCGTTGACCAGGAAGACTGACGTGGCTAGCAGATCGAGAGCTTCAACATTCATTTTCAACGTACCCGAAGGGACAGGGGAAAGCGGAACGCGTCCGCGACGGGCGCGCCAACCCGGCGCCCTGCCCGCCGGCGCGGGCCGGGCGGGCAATTCGTCGGGCGGCTACCTGGTGGTGCGCGTGGTGTGTAAGCCGTGCTTCTGCCTACCTCATCGCGCTCCCCCCAGCCACGGCCTCAAACCATCAGAGGCTGTAGTACATGTCGAATTCGACCGGGTGCGTCGTCATGCGCAGACGCGTCACATCGGCCATCTTCAGGTCGATGTAGGCGTTGAGCATGTCGTTGCTGAACACGCCGCCACGGGTCAGGAACTCGCGATCCTTGTCCAGCGATTCCAGCGCTTCTTCCAGCGAGGCGCAGACGGTCGGGATCTTCGCGTCTTCTTCCGGCGGCAGGTCGTACAGGTTCTTGTCGGCCGGATCGCCCGGGTGGATCTTGTTCTGGACGCCGTCCAGGCCGGCCATCATCAGCGCCGAGAAAGCCAGGTACGGGTTGGCCAGGGGGTCCGGGAAGCGCGCTTCGACGCGGCGGCCCTTCGGGTTGCCGACGTACGGAATGCGGATCGAAGCCGAACGGTTGCGGGCCGAGTAGGCCAGCTTCACGGGCGCTTCGAAGTGCGGGACCAGACGCTTGTACGAGTTCGTGCCCGGGTTGGTGATGGCGTTCAGGGCCTTGGCGTGCTTGATGATGCCGCCGATGTAGTACAGGGCGAATTCGGACAGGCCGGCGTAGCCGTTGCCCGCGAACAGGTTCTGGCCGTCCTTCCAGATGGACTGGTGGACGTGCATGCCGGAGCCGTTGTCGCCAACGATGGGCTTGGGCATGAACGTGGCGGTCTTGCCGTAGGCATGGGCCACGTTGTGCACGACGTACTTGACGATCTGGGTCCAGTCGGCGCGCTGCACCAGCGTGCTGAACTTGGTGCCGATTTCGAGCTGGCCGGGAGCAGCCACTTCGTGGTGGTGCACTTCAACCGGCACGCCCATCTGTTCCATCAGCAGGCACATTTCCGAACGCATGTCCTGGAACGAATCGACCGGCGGAACGGGGAAGTAGCCGCCCTTCACGCCCGGACGGTGGCCGGTGTTGCCGCCTTCGAATTCCAGGCCGGTCGACCACGGGGCTTCTTCGGACTTGATCTTGACGAACGTGCCCGACATGTCGGTGTTCCAGGTCACGCCGTCGAACACGAAGAATTCGGGTTCCGGACCGAAGTAGGCGGTGTCGCCCAGGCCGGAGGACTTCAGGTAGGCTTCAGCGCGCTTGGCCAGCGAGCGCGGGTCGCGGTCATAGCCCTTCAGGTCCGACGGTTCGACCACGTCGCACGACAGGATCAGGGTCGGCTCTTCGCGGAACGGATCCAGGTTGGCGGTGGCGCAGTCGGGGATGAGGAGCATGTCGGAGGCTTCGATGCCCTTCCAGCCCGGGATCGACGAACCGTCGAAAGCCTGCCCGCTTTCCAGCTTGTCTTCATCGATAGCGGTGGTGGGCACGGAAACGTGGTGCTCACGGCCAACCGTATCGGTAAAGCGGAAATCCACGAATTTCACTTCGTTATCGGCGATCTGTTTCAGGACGTCTTTCGGGCTTGCCATGTCATCTCCATTAGATAAAAGGGTCGAGGGCTTTGCCCGTCGACTGGCATAAAAGAGGGAAGCAATAAGCGTGCCAGGTTTAGCCCCGGTATTCCCGGGGGGGAGGCACGTCAGTCTTGGGGCAATGTAGCACCATCGTGGTGCAAAAGATGGGGCATGATCGCCCCATCTTGGTGCTTGCACCTTACAGGAACATTTCCTGAAGGTCATTGAGGAAGCGCCAGCCCAGGGGCGTC
Organism: Achromobacter animicus; assembly: GCF_902859585.1. Taxonomy (GTDB): domain Bacteria; phylum Pseudomonadota; class Gammaproteobacteria; order Burkholderiales; family Burkholderiaceae_B; genus Achromobacter; species Achromobacter animicus. Next base: position 708,020 of record NZ_CADIJM010000001.1, read on the forward strand.
GCGCGCAGGCGCGTGGGATCGGCGTCGAGCAGGCCCCGTTTCGAGGCTGCCTCCAATTGGTGCGCAATGACGGCAAGCGACAAACCGGTGCGTTCATCGAACGCCGTGGCCGCCACGCCGTCCTTCAGGCGCAGGGCGTTGAGCATGAACTCGAACGGCAGTTCGTCCGGCCCGACCTGTCGGCTCTCGGCCAGATGGCTGCCGTCGCGCGCCATGGCGGCCTGCATCCACGAATCCGGACTGCGCAGCCGCGCTTCGCGCACGATGCGGTCATGAAACGAGAGCTTGCCGTGCGCGCCGGGGCCGATGCCCAGGTAGTCTCCGAACTCCCAGTAATTCATGTTGTGGCGGCAGCGGGCGCCCGGTTTGGCGTAGGCCGATACCTCGTAGCGCGCAAGTCCCGCCGCCGCCAGCTCGGCTTCCACCGCGTCCTGCATGGCGGCGCTCGTGTCGTCGTCCGGCAAGTCTTCAGGTGGAAATTTCGCGAAGACCGTGTTCGGCTCCATCGTCAGGTGATACAGCGACAGGTGCTCGGTGCCGAACGAAATCGCCTGCCGCAGATCGGCCGTACAGGCCTCCAGCGTCTGGCCGGGCAAGGCGAACATCATGTCCAGATTGACGCGGGCCGCCGCCTGCTGCGCCATCTCGATGGCCGCGCGCGCCTGGTTGGCATCGTGAATGCGGCCCAGCTTCTTCAACTGCACATCGTCAAAGCTCTGGATGCCCAGCGAGAACCGCGTGACGCCGCTGGCCGCATAGTCACGAAAGCGCCCCGCCTCGGCCGTGCCGGGGTTGGCTTCCATCGTGATTTCGGCATCAGGCCAGAGGTTCAGGTACGCCCGCAGCATTGCCAGCAGCTCGTCCAGGCCGGCCGCCGACAACAGGCTGGGCGTGCCGCCGCCGATGAAGACGGAAATGACCTGCCTGCCCCAGATGGACGGCAGCGACTGTTCGAGGTCGCTGCGCAGCGCATCCAGATAGGCGCGTTCGGGAATCTCGCCCGGCGCGGCGTGCGAGTTGAAATCGCAGTACGGGCACTTGCGCACGCACCACGGCACGTGGACGTAGACCGACAGCGGCGGCAGGCTGGTCAGCGTGGCGCCTGCGGGAACAACGAGGCGCGACTTGGTCGCGCCCATATCGTTGCGGATGGGAATGGTGATGGACATGCAAAAAAATTCCTGGCGCCTTGGCGGCGCCGTGGTCAAGCGTGGCTCAGCTTGCTGAGCAGCTCGCGCAGCGCCCGGGCGCGATGGCTGACCCGGTTCTTTTCATCGGGATCCAGCGACGCGGCGGTCAGCGCCATGTCGGGCAGGTAGAAGTGCGGATCGTAGCCAAAGCCGTTGGCGCCTTCGGGCACGTCGATGATCTCGCCGTGCCACAGGCCTTCGCCGATCAGCGGACGCGGGTCGTTCTCGGAACGCACCAGCGCCAGGACCGCCACATACCAGGCGCTGCGGTCGGCGACGGATGCCAGGTTGCGCACGAGCAGTGCGTTGTTGGCTGCATCCGACTTTTCGCCGCCGTTCATCTTGGCATAGCGCGCTGAATACACGCCGGGCGCGCCGTCCAGCGCGGCGACGCACAGGCCCGAGTCGTCCGCCAACGCGGGGAGCCCGGTCAGGCGGCTGGCATGGCGCGCCTTGGCCAGCGCGTTTTCCACGAACGTGACGTGCGGCTCTTCGGCTTCCGGCACGCCGAGGTCGCCCTGCGGCACCAGCTCGATGCCCAGCGGCGCGAACAAGGCGGAAAACTCGCGCAGCTTGCCGGCGTTATTGGACGCCAGGACAACACGGCGCAGGGAGTCGGGAATCTTGGGGGAAGTCATAGGCCGGATTGTATAGGGCGAGGCCGGCGGCGGGCGGGCATTCCACGATATTGGCGTGGGTACCACGTACGTGAGAATTCGTTGTTGACACGGATGTAACAGCGACTGAAGATTGCACGTCACGACATGGCGCAACAACGCAGACATATTTTGTTGTCAATATGACTGATCTTGTCACTGATCGTATCCCAATGCCCCAGCGATGAACTCCATTCACGCTTTGCCACGGCCCGCCGCGGCCCGCGCTCCGCTCAATCCTCCCGGCGGCGCGCCCGCGCACGCCAGCCTGGCTGGCATTCTGCGCGAAAGATTATTGCGGCCGCGCTTCCAGCCTGTGGTCGACCTGTCGCACAGCCGCATCTACGGCCACGAAAGCCTCATCCGCGGTCCCGCCGACACCCCCCTGCACTTTCCCGACGCCCTATTCGCCGAAGCGCGACGCCAGGGACTGCACCCGCAGCTTGAACTGGCCAGCTTCCGGGCGGGCGCACGCGGGTTCGAACAGAACGACGCTGCGGGCAAGCTGTTCCTGAACCTGTCCGGCTCCGCCCTGCTCCATTACTGGACCCTCTGGGGCCACGACATGCCCGGGCGGCTGCTCAAGGACTGCGCGCTGGAACCGGCCAGCATCGTCGTCGAACTGACCGAGCAGGATCCGCTGTCGGACCGCATGGGCGAACTGCACAACGCCTTTGCCTGCCTGCGCGAGGCCGGCATGCGCATCGCGCTCGACGACTATGGCGTCGGTAATTCCAACCTGCAGCTCTGGGCCGAAACCCAGCCCGAGCTGGTCAAGATCGACCGCTATTTCTTTGACGGCATCGGCCACGACGAGCGCAAGCAGAACATGGTGCGCGCCATCCTGAAGGTGGCGCAGCACCTGGGCACGTCGGTCATCGCCGAAGGCATCGAAACCGCCGAGGACCTTGCCGTCGTGCGCGAGCTGGATATCCGCTACGCGCAGGGCTGGTTCCTGGGGATGCCCGACGAAACCCTGCTGACCGAACTGACCCCGCCCCTGCGCGACTCGCTGCGCTCGCGCACGTCGGCGCCGGTGTCGCAGCGCGCCGCCGGCGGCACGGCCGTCAGTCTGCGGGTCGAGGCTCCCGCCGCGCTCCTGACCAAGCACACCAACGACGACGTGCATCGCCTCTTCATCGAGCACAAGAACCTGCACGCCGTGGCGGTGGTCGACGCCGACAACCGGCCGGTCGGCATCATCAACCGGCGGGACTTCTCCGAACACTACGCGCAGCGCTACACGCGCGAGCTCTTCGGCCGCGACGCCTGCTCCACCTTCATGAACGCCGAGCCGGTGCTGGTGGACGTGAACGTGTCGATCGACCAGCTGAGCCACGTGCTGATTTCCGAAGACCAGCGCTACCTGATGGACGGGCTGATCATCACGCGCGACGGCCGCTATGACGGCCTGGCCACGGGCGAAACCCTGGTGCGCTCGGTGACCGAGATGCGTATCGAGGCGGCGCGCTACGCCAATCCGCTGACGTCCCTGCCCGGCAATATCCCCATCAGCCGGCACATTGCCACGCTGCTGGAAGACGCCGCGGACTTCACGATCTGCTACGGGGACCTGAACAACTTCAAGCCTTTCAACGACGTCTACGGCTACTGGCGCGGCGACGACATGATCATGCTGACCGCCGACGTCATCAAACGCCATTGCGACCCCCAGCGCGATTTCGTGGGGCATGTGGGCGGTGACGACTTTGTGGTGCTGCTGCGCAGTCCGGACTGGATGACGCGCATCGAGCGCATCATTGCCGAATTCAACGAGGGCGCCATGGCCCTGTACGACGAACAGGGCCGCCGCAACGGGGGCATCGAGGCCGAAGACCGTTACGGCGTGCCGCGCTTCTTTCCGTTCGTGACGCTGGGCGTGGGCGCCCTGACCGTCACGCCCTCGTTATGCGAGCGCATCCGCCCTGAGGACATCGCCTCGGCGGCTGCCCATGTCAAGCACAAGGTCAAGCACGGGAACCTGTCGCTCGTGGCCGAGCGCTACACGGGCGCCATCCTGCCGCAGCTCACCGGCTGAGGCTTCGCGCGCTGCCGCATGCGCGCCCTCTGCAATCTGGAATTTGGCCACGGCCCGGCGCAGTCCTTGCGCCTGGGCTTCGAGCGCCGCCGCAGCGGCCGCCGTCTGTTCGACCATGGCGGCCGTCTCCTGCGTGGACCGCTCGATATCGGCCACCGCATCGTTCACCGAGGCAATGCCGGACGCCTGTTCGGCGGTGGCGCTGGAAATCTCGTTCACGATCTGCGTCACACGGTCCACGGAAGCCACCATATCGCGCATGGTGTCGCCCGCCAGGTTCACGTGACGCACGCCCGCATCCACGCGCGCGGCCGAGTCTTCGATCAGGCCCTTGATCTCGCGCGCCGCCTGGGCGCTGCGCTGCGCGAGCGACCGCACTTCCCCCGCCACGACGGCAAAACCCTTGCCCTGCTCGCCCGCGCGCGCCGCTTCCACGGCCGCGTTGAGCGCCAGGATGTTGGTCTGGAACGCAATGCTGTCCACCACGCCCACGATCTCGCCGATGCGCCGCGCGCTGTCGGCGATGCCCTGCATGCTGTGCACCACTTCGTCGACGGCCTGGCCGCCGCGCTGCGCCAACTGCGTGGCGCTGACCGCTTGCCGGCTGGCCAGGTCCGCGTTGCCGGCGGTCATTTGCACGGTGTGCGCCAGCTGCGTCATGTTGGCCGACGCTTCCTGCAGCGAGCCCGCCTGCCGGGCCGCGCGGTCCGACATGTCCGCGCCGCCGGCTGCGATTTCGCCGGCGCCGGTATGGATCTCTTCGACGCCCAGACGCACCGACGCGACCGCGGTCGACAGCCCTGTTTGCATGCGGCGCATGGCCGAATACAGCACGCCGATCTCGTTGTCGCCGCGCTGCGTGATCGCGCCGGTCAGATCGCCGTCCGCGATGCGGTCAAAGTGCGCCCCCGCCTCGTTCAGCGGCCGCACGATGCTGCGGCGGAATCCCAGCCGGATCAGGATCGCCAGCACCAGGACGAAACCCAGCACGGCGGCCGCCACCACGATCACACGCTCCAGGGTGCGGCTTGCGCCGGCCACCGCCTCCTGCCCGTGTTCGCGGGCGTAGGCTTGGTAGGCCTCGACCTGCTTCACATAGCCCGCGCCACTGGCGGGCAGCGCCTTGTCCGTCAACCGGTTGACCTCGATGCCGTTCCAGCCCTGGATCGCCTTGCTCATCGGCGCAAGCGTCTGGTCCGCAAAGGCGGCATAGGCCGTCAGCACCTGGCCGAACAGCGGCGCGCCCTGGGCACTGTCGTCGGGGTTGGCGCGCAAGCGCGCCAGACTGGCGGCGGCCTGCTTGAGCAGCCCATCGGCCTGGGCCAGCGACGCGTTGCGCGCGTCTTCCAGCCCGCCTTCCATCGCCGTCTTGGCGTCGGTCAGCGCCGCGCGCGCCTGAAACAGCCGGCTGGTCATATCCGCGAGATCACTCGCCCTTTCGATGCTGCCCCGGCCCAGGGCCTCGATATCGGCGCGGTTGTCGCGCAAGACCGTGATACCCGCCGCCGCAGCGACAGCGAACAGCACGACGAACAACGCAAGAATGGCCGATAGCGCCGTCGTGACTCTCAGATTTTTCCGCATATCCATCCGTGTGTAGCCTTGGCCGCCTTCGCGGCAGTGCCACGGATTATGGAGATGCAGTTTGGCAATTTCTTGACACAACCTTGGCGGAAACATGACGCACAGCGGTCATGAAGGTGCGCTTTTGCGTTCAGGAACCCCGTATTAATGATTCGTGAATTGGCACCTGGCCGCCCTTGCGGCACATTCGATCCTGTACCGAACCATTCCTTCACATAGAACAGTCAGCCACATGCACCAAGCCTCCCACGCCTACCAGGACATCCGCGAAGCCGTGCGCGACCTCTGCGCGCAATTCCCCTCCGAATACTTCCGCAAGGTCGACGAAGAGCGCGGCTATCCCGAGGACTTCGTCCGCGCCCTCACCGAAGCCGGCTGGCTGGCGGCGCTGATCCCGCAGGAATACGGCGGCTCGGGCCTGGGGCTGACCGAAGCCTCGGTCATCATGGAAGAAATCAACCGCAGCGGCGGCAATTCCGGCGCCTGCCACGGCCAGATGTACAACATGGGCACACTGCTGCGCCACGGCTCCGAAGCCCAGAAGCGAGAATACCTGCCCCGCATCGCCGCCGGCGAACTGCGCCTGCAGTCGATGGGCGTCACCGAACCCACCACCGGCACCGACACCACCAAGATCAAGACCACCGCCGTCAAGCGCGGCGACCGCTATGTCATAAATGGGCAGAAGGTCTGGATCTCTCGGGTGCAGCATTCGGACCTGATGATTCTGCTGGCGCGCACCACGCCGCTGGATCAGGTCACGCGCAAGTCCGAAGGCATGTCGATCTTCCTGGTCGACCTGCACCACGCGGTCAAGCACGGCATGTCGATCCGCCCGATCCCCAACATGGTCAACCACGAGACCAATGAGCTCTTCTTCGACAACCTGGAAATCCCCGAAGAAAACCTGATCGGCGAAGAAGGCAAGGGTTTCAAGTACATCCTGGATGGCCTGAACGCCGAGCGCACGCTGATCGCCGCCGAGTGCATTGGCGACGGCTACTGGTTTGTCGACAAGGTCACCGCCTACGCCAAGGAACGCGTGGTGTTCGGCCGCCCCATCGGCCAGAACCAGGGCGTGCAGTTCCCCATTGCGCGCGCGCACATCAACGTTGAAGCGGCCAGCCTGATGCGCTACGAGGCCTGCCGGCTGTTCGATGCCCACGAGCCCTGCGGCGCCCAGGCCAACATGGCCAAGCTGCTGGCGGCGGACGCATCCTGGGAAGCCGCCAACGCCTGCTTGCAGTTCCATGGCGGCTTCGGCTTTGCCAATGAATACGACGTCGAACGCAAGTTCCGCGAGACGCGCCTTTACCAGGTGGCGCCCATCTCGACCAACCTGATCCTGTCGTACGTCGCCGAACACATCCTGGGCCTGCCCCGCTCCTTCTGACACGCCATCTTCCGACATGACCGCAGACAAAGACACCCCGCACCTGAGCGCCGAACTCGCGGCCTTTGCCGCCAACCTGCGCTACGAAGACATTCCCGCCCCGGTGCTGCGCCGCGCCGAAGACCTGCTGCTCGATTGCCTGGCCTCCATCCTGGCCGGCGCGTCGGCCCGCGCGGTCCAGGCGATCGACCGCTATGCCGCCGCGATGGGGCCGGCGGATGGTCCCAGTGAAGTCCTGATCACGCGCCGCCGCACCACCCCGCTCTTTGCCGCCATGGTCAACGCGGCGGCCGCGCACGTGGTGGAACAGGACGACGTGCACAACGGCTCGGTCTTTCACCCGGCGGCCGTGGTGTTTCCGCCTGCCCTGGCCGTGGCGCAGGCGCTGGGTTCATCGGGCCGCGATCTGCTCACCGCCGCCGTGGCCGGCTACGAGGTTGGCATTCGGGTCGGCGAGTTCCTGGGCCGCTCGCACTACAAGATCTTCCACACGACCGGCACGGCTGGCACGCTGGCCGCCGCGGTCACCACCGGCCGGCTGCTGGGCCTGTCCCCTGAGCAGATGCTGCACGCGCTGGGCTCGGCCGGCACGCAAGCGGCGGGTCTGTGGGAATTCCTGCGCGACGCCGCCGATTCCAAGCAATTGCACACTGCCAAGGCGGCTGCGGATGGCATCACCGCGGCCTACCTGGCGCGCGAAGGGTTCACCGGCGCACGCCACATCCTGGAAGGCCCGCAGGGCATGGCGGCCGGCATGTCCACCGACGCCGACCCCAGCCGCCTGTGCGACCGCCTGGGACAGCGCTGGGCGCTGGCCGAAACCTCGTTCAAGTTCCATGCCTCGTGCCGCCACACGCATCCGGCCGCCGACGCGCTGCAGCAGGCGCTGCGCGACAACCACCTGACCGAGGACGACGTCGAACGCGTCGTGGCGCACGTCCACCAAGGCGCCATCGACGTTCTTGGTCCGGTTGTGAATCCGCAGACCGTCCACCAGTCCAAGTTTTCGATGGGCACGGTGCTGGCGCTGATCGCGCGACAAGGCCGCGCCGGTCTGGCGGAATTTGACGCGGGCCTCGACGACCCGGGCGTCGCCGCCTTCCGCGGAAAAGTGGAAATGGCGCTCGACCCCGAAGTCGACGGCGCCTACCCGCAACGTTGGATCGGCAAGGTTACGGTGTACACCCGCGACGGCCGCGTGCTGCATGGCCGCGTCGACGAACCCAAGGGCGACCCGGGCAACACGCTCAGCCGCCCCGAAATCGAGGACAAGACGCTCAGCCTGGGCCGGTACGCCGATGCGGCGACGGAACAGGAACTGCGTGGCTTGATCGCGACGATCTGGGGGCTTGAAAAAGTGGGCAAGGTGGAGGCGCTGTTGCCGAAGTAATTCACGAATGCCTGAAACTCAGGCACCAACAAAGCCGCATCTGCGGCTTTGTTTGCGTTGTGGCTACGCTGCAAGTGTCTGCGGCAGAAGTCAGACACCGGATTCGCACGACGGACCAGGCGCCACACAGCTCACGCCAGCGCGGCGCGCTGGGCCTTCACCAGGTTGGCAATCCCGTTTTCCGCCAGCACCAGCATCGTGTCCAGCTCAGCCCGCGTGAACGTCGCGCCCTCGCCCGTGCCCTGCACTTCCACGAATGCGCCGCTGCCCGTCATGATGACGTTCACGTCGGCGTCGCAGGCCGAATCTTCCAAGTAGTCCAGATCCAGCACCGCCTGGCCGTTGACCAGGCCCACCGACACCGCAGCGACGGCGTCGCGGATCGGATTGGTGGCCAGATCGCCACGTTTCATCAGCAGACCAACCGCGTCGGCCGCCGCGACCCAGGCGCCCGTGATGCTGGCGCAGCGCGTGCCGCCGTCGGCCTGCAGCACGTCGCAATCAAGGTGCAGCGTGCGTTCGCCCAGCGCCTTCATGTCGAACACCGCCCGCAAACTGCGTCCGATCAGGCGCTGGATCTCCTGCGTGCGGCCGCTCTGCTTGCCGCGCGCGGCCTCGCGGTCGCCGCGCGTGTGCGTGGCCCGCGGCAACATGCCGTATTCAGCCGTTACCCAGCCTTCGCCCTTGCCCTTCAGAAAAGGCGGTACCTTGTCCAGGACGCTTGCCGTGCAAAGCACATGGGTGTCGCCCGCCTTCACCAGCACGGAGCCTTCGGCGTATCGCGTAAAGCCACGCTCCAGGCTGAACGGACGCAATTGGTCGGCGGCGCGGCCCGACGGCCGGACATTCGTGGGGATGGTGGTCACAACTGGCTCCAGACTTGGCTTAGATTCGCGGCATTGTACGGGCAGGCGTCACAAGACAATCTCGCTTGGAGTATCCTGCCGCGATGTATCCGGTTGAAAACACAGACCCGCTGCCCAGGACCTGGGCGCCGCGGGCCCCGGCGCAACCGGCTCCTATTCCAAGAATCACCAGGACACGCACACCATGATCCGCAGCATGACCGCCTTCGGCAACGCCCGAGCAGACTTAGAACAAGGCACTCTCGCCATAGAACTGCGCAGCGTCAACAGCCGCTTTCTCGACCTGTATTTCCGTCTTCCCGACGAACTGCGCCACGTGGAAACGCCCCTGCGCGAGCTGCTGACCACCAACCTGGCCCGCGGCAAGGTCGAAATCCGCGTGTCCTTCACCCGTGCGGCCAACGCCGACCTGTCCAAGCTGGATCCCGCCTGGCTCGACAGCCTGGCCGAACAGCTGCAGGCCGCGCGCCGCATCATTCCGGACATCGCGTCCCCGCGTCTGGCCGAACTGTTCAACTGGCCCGGCCAGCGCGGCAACGACGCCCTGGACCCGCAGATCTGGGGCGCCGCGTGCCTGCAGGCCGCGCAGCAGGCCCTGACCCAGCTTCAGGAAGGCCGCGAGCGCGAAGGCGAACGCCTGGCCGGCATGATGCGCGAATGCGCCGATGGCGTCGCGCGCGTCGTGGACATCGTGCAGGCGCATCTGCCGCAACTGCTGGCTGACCACCGCGAGCGCCAGGCCGCCAAGCTGCGCGAAAGCGTCGAATCCGCATTCCCCGGCGGATTCACGCACATTTCCGGCGCGGAACTGTCCGAACGCCTGTCGCAGGAAGCCAACCTTTTTGCCCTGCGCATCGACGTGGCCGAAGAACTGTCCCGCCTGCGTTCGCACCTGGAAGAACTGCGTCACCTGCTGTCCGACGGCGGCGGCAAGCCCGCGGCCGGCAAGAAGAACGCCGGCAGCGCGGGCAAGCGCCTGGATTTCCTGTTCCAGGAAATGAACCGTGAAGCCAACACGCTGGGTTCCAAGGCCGGCAGCATGGAAGTCACCCGCGCCGCCATGGACCTGAAGCTGCTGATCGAGCAGATGCGCGAGCAGGCGCAGAACATCGAGTAAGGGGCGCGGCGCCCGCGGGGGTTGCTACCCCCGCCTGGCGGCCACCCTGTTAGCGGCTCTCGCCCGTCGCCGGCTCGCCCCGCAGGGCCGAATCCAGGTATTCGCTACGGGCGCGCGCGTCCGGAAAACGCATGTCGCGGTAGCTGACGAAGCGCGATCCGCGCGTCAGGCGGTAGCCGGCCCAGATCAGCAGGAAGAGCGGAATGCCGATGTAGGTGGCCACCACGCCGCCCCACTGGATCTTGTCCTCCAGGAACGCCTGGTAGTTCTGACCCAAGGTGATGATCAGGCACAGCACGAACGCGAAGATCGGACCGAAGGGAAAGAACGGGGACACATACGGCAGATCCGCCAGGCTGTTGCCCTGCTTCACGTAACCCCGCCGGAACCGGTAATGGCTGATGGCAATGCCCAGCCACGCAATGAACCCGGTCATCCCCGACGTATTGAGCAGCCAGATATAAACGTCGTTGGGACTGAAGAGGAAGGTGAAAAAGCACAGCGCCGCGACGACGGTGGTGGCCAGCAGCGCCCACAGGGGCACGCCGCTACGTGAAATCCGGCCGAAGATCCGCGGCGCCTTGCCTTCGCGCGCCAGACTGTAGAGCATGCGCGTGGCCGCATACATGCCCGAATTGCCGGCGGACAGCACCGACGTCAGCACCACGGCGTTCATCACGGAGGCCGCACCCAACAGTCCCGCGCGTTCGAAGATCAGCGCGAACGGGCTGACGCTGATGTCCTCGACATCGTTGCGCAGCAGGTGGGGGTCGGTATAGGGAATCAAGAGACCGATGACCAGGATCGCCGCCACGTAGAACAGCAGAATGCGCCAGAACACCTGGCGCACCGCGCGCGGCAGATTGCGGGCCGGATCCTTGGATTCTCCTGCGGCAATGCCGATCAGTTCGGTGCCCTGGAACGAAAATCCCACCACCATCGCCACGCCGATCAGCGCAGCAAAGCCGCCTGCGAAGGGCGCGTCGCCCACCGTCCAGTTGGCCAGCCCGCCCGTCTCGCCACCGCGGATGATGCCCAGCAGCATCATCACGCCCATGGTGACGAAGGCCAGCACCGCAATCACCTTGATCAGCGCAAACCAGAATTCGGCCTCGCCGAACCCGCGGGCGGACATCGCGTTCAGTCCGAAAGTGATGGCCAGGAACAGCGCGCTCCAATAGAAGCCGGGCACGTCGGGAAACCAGTACGCCATGACGAGCTGCGCCGCGACCAGGTCGACCGCCACCGTCACCGCCCAGTTGTACCAATAGTTCCACCCGAGCGCGAAGCCGAAGCCGTCTTCGACATAGCGCGCGCCATAGGTCGAGAACGAACCGGACACCGGCATGGCGGCCGCCAGTTCGCCCAGGCTGGTCATCAGGAAATAGACCATGATGCCGATCAGCACATAGCCCAGCAGCGCACCGCCGGGGCCGGCCTTGGCGATGGTCGCGCCCGACGCCACAAAGAGTCCGGTGCCGATGGACCCGCCGACCGCGATCATGGTCAGGTGGCGCGCCGACAGCGTGCGCCGCAATTCGGACGGCCTGTCCGCCTGCGCGTTGCGCGTGCCGCCTGAGCGACGGTCATCGTGTTCCGATGGTGCCAAAATGCGTTCCTTCACGTCTGGATGGCGCTCGCGCAATTCGCTGCGAACGCCCTGGGATTACCGAGCAACGCGCGAGAATAGCGCAATCGGCCCCGACATGAAAAATGGCCGGGAGCTGGGGACGGATTCGCCCCGGAGCCCTCCCGGCAGCGGCCGTCTTATTGAAACGCCGTTTCCATGAACGTGCGCAGCTTGCGCGAATGCAGCCGCTCCGGCGGCATGTCGCGCAGCCGCTCCAGCGCCCGGATGCCGATTTCCAGATGCTGGTTGACCTGACGCCGGTAAAAGGCGCTGGCCATGCCGGGCAGTTTCAATTCGCCGTGCAGCGGCTTGTCCGACACGCACAGCAAGGTGCCGTAAGGCACCCGGAAACGGAATCCGTTGGCCGCGATCGTGGCCGATTCCATATCCAGCGCAATCGCGCGCGACTGGGCAAAGCGTTCCACCAGATCGACGTGGTCGCGCAACTCCCAGTTGCGGTTGTCGATTGTCGCCACTGTGCCCGTACGCATGATGCGCTTCAGGTCCCAACCGGACAGCCCGGCCACTTCTTCGACCGCCTGCTCCAGCGCCACCTGCACTTCCGCCAGCGCCGGCACGGGCACCCAGGTGGGCAGATCGTCATCCAGCACGTGGTCTTCACGGACATAGCCGTGCGCCAGGACGTAGTCGCCCAGGCGCTGGGAATCTCGCAGGCCGGCGCAGTGACCCAGCATCAGCCACGCGTGCGGGCGCAGCACGGCGATGTGGTCGGTGATCGTCTTGGCGTTAGACGGCCCGACGCCGATGTTGACCAACGTGATGCCGGAGTGATCGCCGCGCACCAGGTGGTAAGCCGGCATCTGCGGCAAGCGCACGGCCTGGGCCTCGTCGCCCGGACCGCTTTCGCCGCGGCGCGTAATACGGTTGCCGGGCTCGACCAGCATTTCGTAGTCTTCGTTGCCGCTGGACATCAGGGCGCGGGCCCGGGCGCAGAACTCGTCGACATAGAACTGGTAGTTGGTGAACAGCACGAAATTCTGGAAGTGCGTGGGCGCCGTCGAGGTGTAGTGCTGCAGCCGGTGCAGCGAATAATCCACGCGCTGCGCGGTAAACGGCGCCAGCGGCTTGGGTTCGCCTTCCTTGCCGCGCCACGATCCGTTCACGATGGCGTCGTCGGTGACCGCCAGATCCGGCACGTCGAACAGGTCGCGCAGCGGGCGCTTGAGCGCCTCGAGGTGCTCGCCTTCCACGTAGGCGCCCTCGGGAAACGCGAAATGCAGCGGAATCGGGGAATCCGACTCGCCCACTTCGACCGCCACCCGATGGTTCTGCAACAACTGGCCGATCTGCTCGATCAGGTAATCGCGAAACAGGACCGGCTGTGTGATGGTGGTCTGGTAGTAACCCGGTTCGGCCACGTGGCCATAGGAAAGCCGGGTGTCGATGGGATCGTAGGTTTCGACGACGATGCGGATGGCCGGGTAGTAGGCGCGGAATCGCGCGCTGCCATTGCCCGTGCCCTTCAAGACCTCGCGAAACGCGGTACGCAGGAACGCCGTATTGCGCGCATAGATTTCCGCCAGCCGGTCTACGGCGGACAACGCGTCCTGGAAGGGTTCAAACGGCAGGGCCTCAGGCCGGTTCATGGACGACAAAGGGTGTACTGCGTTCATCATTGAGCTTTACTCCGCCTTCTTATCTGTCTTTTTTGGCATCGGCTCTGCGCAACGGCAATACCGAGGGCCGATGCGGTCGATTATGCCCGAGGCGTTAGGCAATGAAATGTCATCAGAGCCGCCGTCGTGGCTATCGCACACAACGGCCCGCGGATACGCGATTTCCGATGAGCCTGTTACGTGGCGCGGTGGGCGCACAGTAACAACAGGCCGGCGATTATGCTGCATTGCACTACAAATGTAATGAAACATTATTACACTATAATCTTGAGGCGTTTCTTGCTTTCTGCCTGGAAACCGCTCCCCTTTCCGCCGGCTTGCCTCATAGGCAAAGCCATGCCGCCCACTCCGATTTCTGAAGTGACGTAATGACGCCGCCCACGCGAAAGTTTCGCTTTACCCAATTCCGCACGCCCGCATTTCTGTCAGCGCCCCTGCTGGCCCTGACGCTCTCCTGGATTCCTGGCGCCGCCCAAGCCTCGCTGGCCGCCGAACAAGCCCGCCCCACCCTCAGCGGCTTAAGCCTCGCGCAAGAGCCCACCGTCCTGACGCTGCGCGAGCGCGTCGTGCAGGCCGGCCTGGAGGCCATCGGCACGCCCTACAGCTGGGGCGGCGATGACGCCGACGGCTTCGATTGCAGCGGGCTCGTCCTGTATGTCTACCGCGAAATCGCGGGCCTGGAGCTGCCGCGCACCGCGCGCGCCCAGCGCAGCGAAGGCAAGACCGTGTCCGCCAAGAAGGAACTGCGCCCCGGTGATCTGGTGTTCTTCGCCACCCGTGGACGCGGCGTCACCTCGCACGTCGGCATCTATATTGGCCAGAACAAGTTCGTTCATGCCCCCCGCCGCGGCACCAAGGTGCGCGTCGACGACATGAAGACGGCCTACTGGTCCAAACGTTACCTGGGCGCCCGCGCCTATCTGGATACCCCGCCCAAGCAACTGCTTGCTCAGGCCTCGCGCTAAGCGCAAGGCCGGCGGACGGCGCCCACTGGGCGCCTGGGGATAAACGCAAAAACGCCGGCACGCTTGTGCCGGCGGTTTCGTTCCTTAAATGACGCTCAGCCCCGGCCCACGAACGGCATGTTGGTGGCCATGAGCGTCATGAATTGCACGTTGGCGTCCAGCGGCAGACGGGCCATTGCGGCCACGGCCTGCGCTACGTGCGCAACGTCCATGCGCGGTTCGACCTTGGTGCTGCCATCGGCCTGCAGGATGCCGGCAGCCATGCGCTCAGTCATTTCCGTGGCAGCGTTGCCGATATCGATCTGGCCGCATGCAATGTTGTACGCTCGGCAATCCAGGGAGATCGACTTGGTCAGCCCGGTCACCGCGTGCTTGGTGGCGGTATAGGCAATGGAAAACGGCCGCGGCGCGTGCGAGGAAATCGAGCCGTTGTTGATGATGCGGCCGCCTCGCGGGTTCTGCGCTTTCATGATGCGGATCGCAGCCTGCGCGCACAGGAACATGCCCGTCAGGTTGGTGTCGACGACTTCGCGCCACACGGCCACCGGCAATTCCTCGATCGGCACGGCCGGCGCGCCGCGCCCGGCGTTGTTGAACAGCACGTCCAGGCGGCCGTATTCGCGCTGGGCGGTATCGAAGAGATCGCGGACTGCCTGCTCGTCGGATACGTCCGTGGGCACGACGAGTGCCCGCAGACCGTCTTCCCCGGCGGCCGTCCGGGTGGCTTCCAGGGGCTCACGCCGGCGGCCCGCCAGCACGACCCGGTAACCCTGCGCCAGGAATTCCAGCGCGACTGCGCGGCCAATGCCGGTGCCGGCGCCCGTGACCAGGGCGACGCGGGGCGGATCGATCTCGTTCGTGTTCATCGGATTCTCCGTCTTATGAATGCGCGAAATCCTACCCGAATCGTCTCACGGATGCTGCAAGCGAAGGTTCCAGACGCGACACACTTTCTACATTCCCGCCAAAGGGATGACACGCGCCCGTTGCGCCGCCCACACTGCGCGTCGGCCGCCTGTGTCCAACGTCGGCCCGGCATGGATTAACACGTTGCCGGACCGCGCGGCCAACCGCGCGATTTGCTATTCTTCGACTCTCAGCATCACAGCCGGTCACATTCATTCATGCACGCCACTCCCGGAAACGTCTTCATGGTCGTCGCGCCCAGCGGCGCCGGCAAGTCCAGCCTCGTGAAGGCCCTGCTTGCCCAGGACTCCTCCATCCTGCTTTCCATTTCCTGCACGACGCGCGCGCCCCGCCCCGGCGAAGAAGACGGCCGCGAGTACCGGTTCGTGTCGATCGACGATTTCAAGCGCATGCGCGAAGCGCAGAACCTGCTGGAATGGGCCGAAGTCCACGGCAATTTCTACGGCACGCCGCGCGACCGCATCGACGAGGCGACCAGCCAGGGACGTGACGTGCTGCTGGAAATCGACTGGCAAGGCGCGCGCCAGGTGAAGCAGCGTTTTCCGCGCGCGATCGGCATTTTCGTGCTGCCCCCGTCCATCGACGAGCTTGAAAGCCGCCTCAAGGCGCGCGGCCAGGACGAGCCCCAAGTCATCGCCCGCCGGCTGATGGCCGCAGGCGGCGAAATCGCCCATGCGCCTGAATGCGAATATGTTATTATTAATCAAGAATTTAGCGTAGCCCTGTCGGAGCTGACCCAAATCGTCAGCGCCGCACGGCTGCGTTTTTCGTCTCAGGCCGCCCGTCACGCCGAGTTGTTTGCGCAACTTGGCATCCCGGCCGAACACTGAGCCGAACGCATTCTCCCCATCATCCATCAGCACCAGGTGTCCTAATGGCTCGCATCACTGTCGAAGACTGTCTGAATCAAATCCCCAATCGTTTCAAGCTCACGCTGGCCGCGACCTACCGCGCCCGTGAATTGGCGCAAGGCCACGCCCCGCGCCTGGACAGCAAGGACAAGCCCACGGTCACGGCCCTGCGCGAAATCGCTGGCGGACTCACCGGCGTGGAAATGCTGCGTAAAGTTCCCACCTGATACGCTCCGGGGGGCTGCAAGCATGGCTTTTCCCGGGCTGAAGTACGCTTCATCTGGTCTGCTTGCCGCACTACGTGCCGGCTCCCGTCTCGGGCGCCGCACGGGCAAGAAAGACAAGAACTCCCCCACGCCACCGTCCGTCGCCGCACAAGAAGCGGCGGACGCGACCGGATCCCCGGTTGCCTCGCTGGCGCCGCTGACCGAAATCATCGGCAGCTATCTCGACAAGAATGATGTAGAGCGCGTGCGCGAAGCCTATCGCTTTGCGGACCAGGCGCACCTGGGCCAGTTCCGCGCCAGCGGCTCGCCCTACATCTCTCATCCCATCGCCGTCACCGAAATCTGCGCGGGCTGGAAGCTCGACGTCAACGCGCTGTCTGCCGCTCTGCTGCACGACGTGATGGAAGACCAGGGCATCGCCAAGCACGAGCTGGCCGAGAAGTTCGGACCGGAAGTCGCCGAGCTGGTCGATGGCCTGTCCAAGCTGGACCGCCTGGACTTCGCCACCAAGGCCGAACAACAGGCAGAGAGCTTCCGCAAGATGCTGCTGGCGATGGCGCGCGACGTGCGCGTCATCCTCATCAAGCTGGCCGACCGGCTGCACAACATGCGCACGCTGGACGCGGTCAATCCCGAAAAGCGCCGCCGCATCGCCCGCGAAACCTTGGACATCTATGCGCCCATCGCGCATCGGCTCGGCCTGAACCTGCTGTTCCGCGAACTGCAGGACCTGTGCTTTGCCGCGATGCACCCGAACCGGTATCAGGTGCTGTACAAGGCCGTCCTGGCCGCGCGCGGCAACCGCCGCGAGGTCATTACCAAGATCGCCGACTCCGTGCGCGCCGCCCTGCCCGCGGCCGGCATCGAGGCCGAAGTCAGCGGCCGCGAAAAGACGCTGTTCGGCATCTACCGCAAGATGGTCGACCAGAAAAAGTCCTTTTCTGACGTGTTGGACATCTACGGTTTCCGCATCGTCGTCCATACCCTGCCCGAGTGCTATCTGGCGCTGGGGACGCTGCATCAGCTCTTCCGCCCGGTGCCCGGCAAGTTCAAGGACTACATCGCCATCCCCAAGGTGAACGGCTATCAGTCCCTGCACACGACGCTGGTCGGCCCCTACGGCACGCCGGTCGAGTTCCAGTTCCGTACGCGCGACATGCACCACGTCGCCGAGGAAGGCGTCGCCTCGCACTGGCTATACAAGGGCGCGGATCTGACGCTCAACGACCTGCAAAAGCGCACGCACCAATGGCTGCAATCGCTGCTGGACATTCAGAGCCAGACTGGCGATTCAGGCGAATTCCTCGAGCACGTCAAGGTCGACCTGTTCCCGGACGCCGTGTACGTCTTTACGCCGCGCGGCAAGATCATTTCGCTGCCCCGCGGCGCCACGCCCGTCGACTTCGCCTACGCGATTCACACCGACATCGGCAATCAGGCCGTCGCGGCCAAGGTCAATGGCGAGTTCGTGCCGCTGCGCACCGAACTGAGCAGCGGCGACACCGTGGAAATCGTCACGTCGCCGGCCTCGCGACCGAATGCGCAATGGCTGAACTATGTGCGCACCGGCCGGGCGCGTTCTGAAATCCGCCACTACCTGCGTACCGTCAAGTACGAAGAGTCGGTGGCTTTCGGCGAACGATTGCTGGCCCAGGCAATGCAGGAATTGCACATGCCTTTGCCCGCCACCGACGACCCGGGCTGGCAAAAGCTGGCACGTAGCACCGGCGCCAGTTCGCGCGAGGAAATCCTGGCCGACATCGGGCTGGGCAAGCGGCTTGCCGCGGTGGTTGCCCGCCGATTTGCGCCGGAGCACCAACTGGTCGCCACCACGGCCGCCGCGGTCGACGAACTGACCTCGGCGCGCAGCGCGCCCATCCTGATCCAGGGCAACGAAGGCCAGGCAGTGCAGCTTGCTCCTTGCTGCGGTCCGCTGCCCGGCGATCCCATCGTGGCAGGGATGCGCATGGGTCACGGCCTGGTGGTGCACACGGCCGATTGCCCCGTCGCGTTGCGCCAGCGCCTGCGCGAGCCCGAGCGGTGGATCAACGTGGGCTGGGATGCGCAGACCGCCAAGCATCTGGCGACGCGTCTGGACATCGTCACGCGCAATGAACGCGGCGTGTTGGGACGGCTGGCAGCGGAAGTTACCGCCGCCGACGCCAATATCATGCATGTCACGATGCACGACGACGCCGTGTCCACCGTGTCGCTGCACCTGACCATCCAGGTCGACAGCCGCAAGCATCTGGCCCAGGTCATCCGCGCCATCCGGCACGTGCCGCAGGTGCAGAAGATCGTCCGCGTGAAGGGCTGAGGCCCTCCTTACCGCGCACACCAAAAAAGGCGTCCGGCCACAAGCCGGACGCCTTTTTTGCGTCACGTCAGGTCACGTGCTGCAGAAAGTCCTTCAAGCGCTGGCTGGGCGGATTGCTGAGCAGCTCCTCCGGCGGACCATCATGAGCGATCTTGCCGGCATCGATGAAGATCAGCCGGCTGCCGACCTTGCGCGCGAATTCCATCTCGTGCGTGACGACCACCATCGTCATCCCCTCCTCGGCCAGGTCGCGCATGACCTTCAGCACTTCGTGACGCAGCTCGGGATCCAGCGCAGACGTGGGCTCGTCGAACAGCATCAGCTTGGGCATGATCGCCAGCGCGCGGGCAATTGCCACACGCTGCTGCTGCCCCCCGGACAGTTCCGAAGGGTAGTGATTCATGCGTTCGGCCAGACCCACCTTTGCCAGCAACCCCTGAGCAAGCTGACGGGCCTCGTCTCGGCTCTGGCCCCGGGTGTGGACGGGTCCGAACATGACGTTTTCCAGTGCCGTCATCTGCGGGAACAGATTGAACTGCTGGAACACCATGCCCGCCTCGCGCCGGATCTCGCGTACGGTGGCCGGGTCGCCTTTCACACTGAGGCCATCGACCAGCAGGTCGCCGTCGTTGATCGTTTCCAGCACGTTGATGCAACGCAGGAAAGTGGACTTGCCCGAGCCTGAAGGCCCGACCACCACCACGACCTCGCCAGCATCGATGTTGAGCGAGATGCCGTTCAGCACCGTCGAGTCGCCAAAGCGTTTGGTGACGTTATGAAATTCAACCATGCTCATATGATGCGCATCCTCTTTTCGACCAGATGCAGGGTCAACGCCATCAGCCCCGTGAGGATCAGATAGATGATCGCCACGGCGGACCAGATTTCGACCGCCCGGAAATTGCTGGCCATGATTTCCTGCCCTTGACGGGTCAGTTCCGCCACGCCGATCACGATGAACAGCGACGAATCCTTAAGGCTGATGATGCACTGGTTGCCCAGGGGCGGAATCATGCGCCGGAACGCAACGGGACCAATGATGTGCAGCAGGATCTTGTGAAACGGCAGGCCCATCGCCTGCCCTGCTTCCTTCAGGCCCTTATGGACCGACAGCAGCGCCCCCCGCACGATCTCCGAGATGTACGCCCCCGAATTGATGATGAGGGTGGCGATCGCCGCGAATTCGGCGTCGACCCGGATGTCTGCCAGCAGCGGCAGCGCAAAGTAGATGAACATGACCTGCACCACGATCGGCGTGCCGCGGATGACCGCGACATAGACCTGCGCGATGCCCGACAAGATCGCGTTCCCGTAGGCCCGCGTCACGCCCGACAGCGCCCCGAGCAGAAAGCCGCCCGCCAGGCCCCAGAACGTGATCTTGATGGTCATGAGCGTACCCGTCAGCAGATTGGGTAACGCTTCCTCGATGACAGCCCAGTCAAACTCCACGATCTTCCCCCTATGGCGCGCAGCGGCGCGCCCGCATCATGGCGGACGCGCCTCGCGGTCGGGAGCGGTGGCGCTTGCCACCACCGAATCCGGCAACGCGCCGGACCCGGTCCTTCACCGCGGCTTACACGGCGCGTCCGTGAAAAGTGCCGCTTGGCGAGCCGGTCAGGGCTTCTTGCCGAACCACTTGGTGTAGATCGCGTCGTATTCGCCGCTGGCCTTCAGGTTGGCGAGCGCCTTGTTGACCTCGGGGACCAGTTCGCTGCCCTTCGGGAAGGCAATGCCGTAGAAGTCGCCGCTCTTGACCGAGCCGACCACCTTCACGCGGCCCTTGCCGGCCGTATTGGCGTAATACTGGACGTTCGGCGTGTCGTGGACGGCGGCATCGACCCGGCCGGTAGCCAGTTCAAGGTACGCGTTGTCGATGTTGGGGAACAGCTTGAGCTTGGCGTCCGGCACCTGGGCCTTCAGGAAGTCCACGGTCGCGGTGCCCGTCTTGACGGCGACGGTCTTGCCGGCCAGGGACTTGGCGTCCTTGATGTCGGTGTTCTTTTCGCCCACCAGGATAGCCAGGCCGCTTTCGTAGTAGGGATCCGAGAAGTCGATGACCTTCTTGCGGTCGTCGCGGATCGTGATGCCCGCAAGCGCGGCGTCGATGTTCTTGGTCTGCAGGCCGGGAATGATGCCGGCGAAGTCCATCGGTTGCAGCTTGTACTTGAGGTTGAGTTCCTTCGCGATGGCCGCCCACAGGTCGACGTCGAAGCCGACGTACGTGTTGCCCTGCTTGAATTCGAACGGCACGAAAGCGGTATCGGTGGCCACCACCAATTCCCTGCCCTGGGCCTGAGCGGCCGACGCGGCGCCGAACAGGGTCAGGGACAGGCCCACCATAGCGGCGGCGACTTTACGTTTGATCATGAAACTCTCCTCTTGGGGAGCGCCAGGCACCCCGGGCTTGTTGTAAGGGCATGATTCCTGGGCCGCGCCGGGTTCGCCGGCGCAACTTATCGACGATCTTAACGCATCGGATGGAGCCCGGCGGAACGGCAGACCCCGTACAATCCGCGAGACATCCGGAGGTTTTCGATGGCCTGCAAATACGTACGCATCGCTGGAAACCGCCGCCAGGTCGGCGTGGCGCTGGGCAAGCTGGCCCGTCCCATCATGGGGTCCTATCTGGAACAGAGCGGCACCTGGGAAGCCCTGCGGCCGTGGCGCGGTCATCCTTTCGTCGACGAGCTGGCGCAGCAGACGCAGGCCGCCCTGCCCGAGATCTGGGATGAATTCGAAGGTTTGGCCGAAGGCCTGCGCATGCCGCTCAAGGACGTGCTGCTATGGCATTGCCGCGGCGATCTGCTGCACAGCACCACGGATGGCTGCACGTCGGCCGCCCTGCGCACCGCCGACGGCACGCGCTGGATCGGTCACAACGAGGACGGCGACCCCTATCTGTATGGCCGCTGCCATCTGGTGGACGTGGCGCTGGACGACGCGCCGGGTTATCTCAGCTTCTATTACCCGGGTTCCCTGCCCGGCCACACCTTCGCCGCCAATCGCGTGGGCCTGGTGCAAACCATCAACAACCTGCGTACCCGGCAGCGCCATGCGGGCGTGCCCCGCATGTTCGCGGCGCGCGCGGTCCTGGACTGCACGACGCTGGACGAGGCGGTGGCGCTGCTGCACGACCTGCCCCACGCCGGCGGTTTTCATCACACGCTGGGCGCGGCGTCGGACCCACGCCTGCTCAGCGCCGAGGTCACGCCGGGTTCGGTGTCCATTCAGGAGATCGGCCGGCGCTACGGCCACGCCAACCACATGGTGCACGCGGCCACCCGCGGCCAGGCGCAGATCGTCACCGATTCGTCGCGGGCGCGGCAGAACCGGATCGAAGGCCTGGTGGATGGATGGCTACCGGAATCGGGCAGCGCCGACATGCTGGCTGCCCTGCTGGATACCGAGGGCAAGCTGCCGATCCTGCGGACCGCCAAGGACGATCCCGACGACGAGAACACCTTGGCGACGGCGATGTTCGAAATAACCGATGAGGCGGTCGTCCTGCGCGTCTACGACCGTAAGGCACGCGCCGATATCGCGCTGGACGTGATGTCCGATCCCGAGTGATCGGGACCGGACATCCTGGCGTGCATCACTGCGCGCCGTAACCGCCGCCTCCGGGCGTTTCCACCACGAAGACATCGCCTGGACGCAGTTGCGCGCTGTCCTGCGGACCGAGTTCCTCGATGGTGCCGTCCACGCGTTCAACCGTGTTGCGGCCCATGGCGCCCGGCTCGCCGCCCGCCAGACCAAACGGCGCGTAACGCCGGTTGTTCGACAGGATGGCCGCGGTCATGTGTTCCAGGAAGCGGATGCGGCGTATGCCGCCGTCGCCGCCGGGATACCGGCCCTTGCCGCCCGAGCCCTTACGAATCTCGTAGGACTCCAGACGGACCGGGAAGCGGAACTCCAGCACTTCCGGATCGGTCAGGCGCGAGTTGGTCATGTGCGCCTGAACGACCGACGTACCCGCAAACCCTTCGTCGTGGGGACCCGCCGCATCGATGCGCACCGGACCCGCACCCGTGCCGCCCGAGATGGTCTCGTAGTACTGATGGCGCGCGTTGCCGAACGTGAAGTTGTTCATGGTGCCCTGGCTGGCGGCCAGCACGCCCAGCGCGCCATACAGCGCATTGACGATGCACATGGACGTTTCCACGTTGCCCGCGACCACCGAAGCCGGCGGGTTCGGACGCAGCATCGAGCCTTCCGGCACGATGATGGACAGCGGCACCAGGCAGCCGTCGTTCAGCGGGATGTCGTCGTTGACCATCGTGCGGAACACATACAGCACGGCGGCCACGGCGATCGCGCCCGGCGCGTTGAAGTTGTTGTCCAGCTGCGCCGAGGTGCCCGTAAAGTCGACCACCGCGCTGCGCGCTTCGGTGTCCACCCGCACGGCCACGCGAATCACCGCGCCGTTGTCCAGCGGGTACTCGTAGCTGCCGTCCTTCAGCACCGAGATCACGCGGCGCACGGCCTCTTCGGCGTTGTCCTGCACGTGGCCCATGTAGGCGCGCACGACATCCAGGCCGAAGTGATCGCACATGCGCAAGAGTTCCTGCACGCCCTTTTCGTTGGCGGCGATCTGCGCGTGCATGTCGGCGATGTTCTGATCCGGGTTGCGCGCCGGCCAGCGGCCCGATCCCAGGATCCCGCGCGCGGCCGCTTCGCGGAACTCGCCGTCCTTGACGAGCTGGAAGTTCGTGAACAGCACGCCTTCGTCTTCGACCGTCTTGGAATCCGGCGGCATCGAGCCGGGCGTGGTGCCGCCGATGTCGGCGTGGTGGCCGCGCGATCCCACGTAGAACAGGATCTCGCGCCCCGCCTTGTCGAACACCGGCGTGATGACCGTGACGTCAGGCAAGTGCGTGCCGCCGTGGTACGGATCGTTCACGACGTACGCGTCGCCGGGCATCATCTTGCCGGCATTGGCGTTCATGACCGTGCGCACGGACTCGCCCATGGAACCCAGGTGCACCGGCATGTGCGGCGCGTTGGCGATCAGGCGGGCCTGCGCGTCGAAGATGGCGCAAGAGAAGTCCAGGCGTTCCTTGATGTTGACCGAGTACGCCGTGTTCTGCAGGCGGTAGCCCATCTGCTCGGCGATCGACATGAAGAGGTTGTTGAAGACCTCGAGCATGACAGGATCCGCCTGCGTGCCGACCTTGCGCTGCTCGCGGCGCGCTTCCACGCGGCGGATCACGAAGTGATCCTGCGCCGTCAGTTCGGCCTGCCAGCCGGGCTCGACGACCGTGGTCTGGTTGGGCTCGGAAATGATCGCGGGGCCTGCAACGACATCGCCGCCGGCCATGTCCTCACGCACGTAAAGCGGCGTGTCGCGCCAGGCGCCGGCGCTGTACATGCTGACCACGCGGCGGGCTGTCAGCGCGCCTTCGCGGGTGCGCGACGTGGACGCTTCGCCAACGCGCTCACCGCCGCCCGTCGCCTCGACCGAGATGGTCTCGACCACGAGTTCGCGGTTGGGCATCAGGAATGAATAGCGCTGGCGGTAGGCGGCTTCGAAGTCGCGGCGCGCCTGATCCAGGTCCGAGTACGCCACTTCCAGCGCGGTGTCGGTGCCGCGGTACTTCAGGTGCAGGCGGCGCTGCACCGTGATGTCGGCTTCGGCGACGTGCTGGCGGCGCAGTTCGCCGACCGCCTGGCCCGCCAGAACATCCAGTTCGTCCTTCAACTCGCCCATCAGGCTCGCGTCCAGCACCTTCTCGACCGTCTTCTGGCGCATGTCGGTCTGATCGGCCAGGCCCATGCCGTAGGCCGACAGCACGCCGCCCAGCGGGTGCGCGAACACTGTCGTCATACCCAACGCGTCGGCCACCAGGCAGGCGTGCTGCCCGCCAGCGCCGCCGAACACGGTCAGCGCGTATTCGGTGACATCATGGCCGCGCTGCACCGAGATGCGCTTGATGGCTTCGGCCATGTTGCCCACGGCGATCTCGAGAAAGCCTTCGGCAAGCTGCTCGGGCGACATCTCGCGGCCCGTGGCGGCGCGCACTTCATCAGCCATGGCCGAAAAGCGTTCGACCACGGCGTCGCGGTCCAGGGCCTCGTTGGCATCGGGTCCGAACACCTTGGGGAAGAAATCGGGCTGGATCTTGCCCAGGAGGACGTTGCAGTCCGTCACCGCCAGCGGACCGCCGCGGCGATAGCACGCCGGTCCCGGATTGGCGCCCGCGGAATCGGGACCGACGCGCAGCCGCGCGCCGTCGAAATGCAGGATCGAACCGCCACCGGCTGCGACCGTATGGATGCTCATCATCGGCGCGCGCATGCGCACGCCGGCCACCTGGGTTTCGAATTCTCGTTCGAACTCGCCCGCGTAATGCGACACGTCGGTGGACGTGCCGCCCATGTCAAAGCCGATCACCTTCGGGAAACCGGCGATCTCACTGGTGCGCACCATGCCGACGATGCCGCCGGCCGGGCCCGAGAGAATTGCGTCCTTGCCGCGGAAGCGGTGCGCGTCGGTCAGGCCGCCGCTGGACTGCATGAACATGAGCCGGATACCCGGCAGTTCGCCGGCCACCTGATCGACGTAGCGCTTCAGGATGGGCGACAGGTAGGCGTCCACCACGGTCGTGTCGCCGCGCGAGACGAACTTGATCAGCGGGCTGACCTCGTGCGAGACAGACACCTGGGTAAAGCCGATCTCGTTGGCGATGCGCGCGACCTGCTGTTCGTGGCCGGTGGCGTGCCAGGCGTGCATGAAGACGATGGCGACCGCGCGGATGCCGCTGTCGTATGCGGCCTGCATGTCGCGGCGCAGCGCGGCTTCGTCCAGCGGCTGAATGACCTCGCCGTCCGCGGCGACGCGCTCGTCCGCCTCTACCACGGATTCGTACAGCATCTCGGGCAGCAGCACATTGCGGTCGAAAAGCCGCGGGCGGTTCTGGTAGGCGATGCGCAGCGCATCGCGGAAACCGCGCGTCGTGACGAGCAAGGTGCGTTCGCCCTTGCGCTCGAGCAGCGCGTTGGTGGCCACCGTGGTGCCCATCTTCACGCACTCGACCTGGTCGACGGGCACCGGCTGGCCGGGTGCGATGCCCAGCAGCTTGCGGATGCCGGCCACTGCGGCGTCGCGGTACTGCTCGGGGTTTTCCGACAGCATCTTTGCGGTGGTGGTCGTGCCATCGGGACGGCGCGCCACGATGTCGGTGAAGGTGCCCCCACGGTCAATCCAGAATTGCCACTTCATAGGTGTCCTTGAAAACAAGAGACCGCCGGAGCGCGTTCGGCCACGGTCGGGTTGCTGACAGATCGGGGCGTTGCCCCGCATGTTGGGTTCAGAGAGATGTCGCGGCGCGGGCCGCCTGGTCGTACAGGCCGGACAGCGCGCGCAGCGTGTGCGCCAGTTGCCGGCTGAATTCCAGACCACCGCCGCCGCCCGGGCCATCCAGGCCGGCGGTCAGGCATTGCTCGCGGATTTCGCCGTAGCGCTTGAGAATCGCCGCGCCCTCGGGCGTGACGCTGTAGAAGACTTCCTTGCTGCTGCGTTCGCCACGGACCACGCCCAGCCGATCCAATTTCTTTAGCGCATAGCTGACGATGTGGGTGTCTTCGACGTTGAGCGTGAAGCAGATGTCGGCCAGCTTCTTGGGCCGCTCGCGGTGGTAGACGTGGTGAAACACCATCACATCAGTGGGCGTCAGATCGGGCAGGCCTGCGGCCGCCATGCACCGCACC
Source organism: Achromobacter animicus (assembly GCF_902859585.1). Classification (GTDB taxonomy): domain Bacteria; phylum Pseudomonadota; class Gammaproteobacteria; order Burkholderiales; family Burkholderiaceae_B; genus Achromobacter; species Achromobacter animicus. The sequence continues at coordinate 734,515 of NZ_CADIJM010000001.1, forward strand.
GTCCAGCGGTCGAATGCGTGGCTGGCGATCATGAGGCCGAACTCCACCTCGGATAGATCGGGCGCGCTGCCGCCGGCAAGATGCGCGGACGAGGCAATCAGAGTGGGGGTCATAGGGGCGGACGGCGAGGTTTAACTGAGAGAAATACTAATAATTTATCTACATTTCATCAATAAAAAATACTCCAACGCCACAAAAAATCCCTCGTTTCGAGGGAATACCCCTACCGCACGGGCGGCGCCGCGGCCATTTACGGCGCGGTCCACCCCATCGGCAGATTGGCCCGGATCAGCCAGCCCGCGATGGAAATACGGGCCGCGATGTCGGGCATCTCGTCACCCGGGCCGAACCAACGGGCGTCGGCGATCTCGTCTTCCTGGATGCGGATGTCGCCTGACACGTAGTCCGCGGTGAACGCGACCATGAGCGAATGCGGGAACGGCCACGGCTGACTGCCGAAATATTGCAGATTGCCGACCTTGAGGCCGACTTCTTCGAAGACCTCGCGGTGGACCGTCTGCTCGATGCTTTCGCCGGGTTCCACAAAGCCGGCCAGCGCCGTGTAGCGCGCCGCTGGCCCATTGGCATGGCGCGCCAGCAGGATGCTGTCGCCCTTGCGGATAAGGACCATCATGGCCGGCGAGATGCGCGGATACGCGGACAGGCCGCAGGCCGGGCAGCGCAGGCAGAATTCGTGCGCCACACGTTCGGCGGGCGTGCCGCAGGCGCCGCAAAACCGGTGAGTGCGCGCCCATTCGGCGATCTGATAGGCGCGGCCGGCCAGCGCCATGCCTTCGTCGTCGAATACGCCGAAGAGCGAACGCAGCTTCTTGAAGGCGTAGCCTTCGGGCGCTTCGAGGCCGGGGTCGACGCAGACCGTGCGATACGGCGACCCGGTTTCCATCCAGACCGGCTGCAGAGCCGCAGCCGCCAAGCCAATGCGTTCACACAACGCCGCATCCGGCAACACGCTGGACGATGCTTCGACCAGCAACTCATCACGGCGAAAAACGAAATTCACGCGACCCTCTTCACCACATCTGCGATTCCGCAATCTTAGAAGAAAAAAATGCGCGCCGGATGGCTTGCCATCAGCGCGCAACGCAAACTTCGCGGGGTCATTGAACCTTCAACCAATGAACAACAACTCCCCCTAGGAATTACCCGTAATACGGCGATTTCCCGCGCTTTGTTACCGCACAGCAACATAGAATGGCACGGCATTCAGGCGGCGCGACGCGGCGCCGCGCTTTCTTTTTTTCGCAATGCCAATCGGGTCAGACCCGTCTTCATCATTCGCAAAGAAGGACCACCATGTACAAGAAAATCTCGCTGTTGACCGGCAGCATCGTCCTGGCATTCAGCGCGGGCGCACAGGCCCAGACCAAGTGGGATCTGCCCAGCGCCTACCCGGCCAGCAACTTCCACGTCGAGAACCTGACGACCTTCATCAAGGACGTCGATTCGCTGTCGCAAGGCAAGCTCAAGATCACGCTGCACAACAATGCCTCGCTGTACAAGGCGCCTGAAATCAAGCGCGCGGTGCAAGGCAACCAGGCGCAGATCGGCGAAATCCTGCTGACCAACTTTGCCAACGAAGACCCGATCTACGAACTGGACGGCCTGCCCTTCCTGGCCACCGGCTACGACGCGTCGTTCAAGCTGTATCAGGCCCAGAAGCCGTTCCTGGAAAAGAAGCTGGCCTCGCAAGGCATGACGCTGCTGTATGCGGTGGCATGGCCGCCCCAAGGCATCTTCGCCAACAAGGACATCAAGCAGATCAACGACATGAAGGGCCTGAAGTGGCGCGCTTATAGCCCCGTCACGGCCAAGATTGCTGAACTGGTCGGCGCGCAGCCCGTGACCGTGCAGCAGGCCGAACTGGCCCAGGCGCTCGCCACCGGCGTGATCGACTCGTACATGTCGTCGGCGTCCACCGGCTACGACACCAAGACGTACGAGTACATCAAGAAGTTCTACGACACCCAGGCCTGGCTGCCCAAGAACGCCATCATCGTGAACAAGAAGGCATTCGACGCGCTGGATCCCGCCACGCAGGAAGCGCTGAAGAAAGCCGGCGCGCAGGCCGAGGAACGCGGCTGGAAGCTGTCGCAGGAAAAGAACAAGTGGTACCAGGCCGAGCTTGCCAAGAACGGCATGGAAACGATCCAGCCCACGGTCGAGCTCAAGGAAGGCCTGAGCGTCATCGGCAAGCGCATGCTTGAAGACTGGCTCAAGAAAGCCGGTGCGGACGGCCAGGCCATGATCGACGCGTACAAGAAGCAGTGATATCGCCATGCGCCGTTTTCTAGATAGCCTGTACGGCGCGGCCGGCCTGCTGGCCGGCCTGTGCACGATAGGTGTGCTCGTCTCGGTGCTGGCGGCGATCATCGCCCGCCAGCTTAGCTTCAACATACCCGGCACGGACGCCTATGCCGGGTATTTCATGGCCGCTGCGGGCTTCCTTGCGCTGGCCAGCACCTTCAAGCACGGTGAACACATCCGTGTGACGCTGCTGCTCAATTCGCTGAATCCCGCTGGCAGCCGCCGTCTGGACATTTTCGCGTTGGCCGTCGGCTGCCTGCTGGCTGCCGCCTTCGCCTTCTTCAGCATCAAACTGACCTACGACTCCTGGCTGTTCAACGACGTGTCCACGTCGAACGACGCCACGCCGCTCTGGATCCCGCAAACGACCATGGCCGTCGGCACCGTCCTGTTCTTCGTCGCCCTGGTCGATGAACTGGTCCGCCGTTCGCGCGGCGTCGCCGCCGCCACTTCGCAGCAAACCCATGAATGAACTTCTCGTCATTACCTTATTGGTCGTTTCGATCTTCGTCCTCCTTGGCTGCGGGGTCTGGGTCGGCCTGACCCTGGCGGGCACCGCGTGGATCGGTATGGAGATCTTCTCCAGCCGTCCCGCCGGCGACGCCATGGCCGTCACGATCTGGGGCGCCTCGTCCAGCTGGACGCTGACCGCCCTGCCGCTCTTTCTGTGGATGGGCGAGATCCTGTTCCGCACGCGGCTGTCCGAAGACCTGTTCAAGGGGCTCGCGCCCTGGCTGAACCGGCTGCCGGGCCGCCTCTTGCACACGAACGTGATCGGTTGCGCGATCTTTGCCGCCGTGTCGGGCTCGTCCGCGGCCACCTGCGCCACGGTCGGCAAGATGACCATCCCCGAGCTGACGCGCCGCGGCTACCCCGAGGAAAAGATTCTCGGCACGCTGTCCGGCGCGGGCACGCTGGGCCTGCTCATCCCGCCCTCGATCATCATGATCGTGTACGGGGTGGCGGCCGATGTGTCGATCGCCAAGCTGTTCATCGCCGGCATCATTCCGGGCATCCTGCTCGCCTTGCTGTTCAGCGGCTACATCGCCTGGTGGGCCATCCGCAATCCCGGACAGGTGCCGGCGGCGGATCCCGGCCTGACCTTCATGCAGAAGCTGTCCCGCTCACGCCACCTGATCCCGGTGCTGCTCCTGATCGGCGCGGTGCTGGGCTCCATCTACACCGGCATCGCCACTGCCACGGAAGCGGCGGCGGTGGGCGTGGTGGGCGCGCTGATCCTGTCGGCGCTGCAGGGATCGCTGAACGGCTCGACGTTCATGCAGTCGCTGCTGGGCGCCACCCGGCTGTACTGCATGATTGCCCTGATCCTGGCGGGTGCGCAGTTCCTCACACTGGCGATGGGCTATATCGGCCTGCCGCGCGCGCTGGCGGAATGGATCGGCGGATTGGGCCTGTCGCAGTTCGGCCTGATCATGGCGCTGATGGTGTTCTTCATCATCCTGGGCTGCTTCCTGGACGGCATCTCGATCGTGGTGCTGACCATGGGCGTACTGTTGCCGACGGTGCAGGCCGCGGGCATCGACCTGATCTGGTTCGGCATCTTCATCGTGTTCGTGGTGGAAATGGCACAGATCACGCCGCCGGTGGGGTTCAACCTGTTTGTGCTGTCCGGCATGAGCGGACGTGAACTGCCCTACATCGCGCGCGCATCGCTGCCGATGTTCTTCCTGATGATCGCGGCCGTGCTGCTGCTCTATGCGGTGCCTGGCATCGCCACCTGGCTGCCGCTGCACATGACGCTGTAACGTCGCGCTGACGCCACAAAAACCCCGTTCCCGCGAACGGGGTTTTTTCTTTTCAGTTCGCACGTCAACGGGGCGGCGCGGGTTTATCGGCCTGTAAACCCGGGAAAACGCCGAATATTTTCGATATTCGCCATCCCCCAACTTACTTAGAATCCCCAGTCGCTCGTGTCCGGCAACGGCACGGCGCATTTCTGCAAGCTGGCCTCTGCTCCGGACCCGCGCCAACCCTGGCGTCGGTGCAGCGGCCAGGCATCCGGCCAACCGTCGGGCGCAGCAAGCCAAGCCACAAGCACGGCGCAACCACAAATCAGCTACACCTGGAGGAGTCCAACATGAAGCGCATCACCTTATCGCTGGCTGCGGCCGGCCTTGGCCTGGCCGCCGGCGCGGCAAGCGCCGAAACCAGCGTCACCCTGTACGGCATCGCCGACGTCAGCATCCGCTACCTGAGCACCAGCTCGGGCGCCGTGGGCGAAGACGGCAGCCGCATCTCCATGGAAAACGGCGCCATCTCCAACAGCCGCTGGGGCCTGCGCGGCTCCGAAGACCTGGGCAACGGCAACCGCGCCTTCTTCCGCCTGGAAAACGGCATCAATCTGCAGAACGGCCGGGGATCGGACACGTCCAAGGCCTTCAGCCGCCTGGCTTATGTCGGCCTGGACGGCGGCAGCATCGGCACCCTGACCCTGGGTCTGCAGAACACCCCCATGTTCGACCTGCTGGCCGACTACTTCGACCCGCTGACCGTCGGCAACTACGAACAGAACGCCTGGCTGCCCGCCGCCATGTCGCGCGTGCGCACCAACAACATGACCAAATACGCCAACACGTTCGGCAATCTGGCCGTGGTGGCATCCTGGGCAAACGGCGACGACTGGGAAGACCGCAAGGCGGGCCAGCAGTACGGCGCCAGCCTGCGCTACACGAACGGCCAGCTTGGCCTGGGCGCCGCGTGGCAGCAAACCTATGCCGCCACCGATTCCGACGAGCGCCAGCGCGCCTGGAACCTGAACGCGTCCTATCAGTTCGAGTCGGCCAAGGTCTTCGCGGGTTACTTCAACGGCCGCGATGAAACGGGCTGGGTCAACGGCGTCATGGGCGGCACCACTACCGCCAGCCTGGACCGCAAGGACAACGGCTACTTCGCCGGCGTGACCTGGCAGGCCACCCCGCGCTGGGCCATCACGGGCGCCGCGTACTACGACCGCAGCGAGAACGTGGTCGTCGAAGGCGACAAGGGCAAGCGCTATGCGCTGGTCGCCGTGGCCGAATACTCGCTGTCCAAGCGCTCGCAACTGTACGGCACCGTCGACTGGAACAAGGTCAGCGATGCCGCCAGCGGCGAAATCGCGGGCAAGAGCAACCAGTTCGGCGCGGCCGTGGGCTACCGCCACATTTTCTAACCCTGTTCCCCCCAAACGCGGGCCCCCTCACGGGCCGGCGCTTGACCCCGCCGCCCCGCGTCCCCAACCGGGGCGGCGCCCCTCCCCGCATCCCCCGGCAGTCTCTCCCCCCACGGCGGCATTCGCAGCCGCGCCACACGTTTTCCCTCCCCCTTGATCGCCGCCGGAACCACGGCGACAATCCTCGCGTCCCTTCGCCGATTCGCGCCAACCCCCAACACGCACCGGGCCCATCGCATGCGCTTTCTCGAAGCCCGCTCACTTGCGTCGCCGCTATGCCCGTGGTGGACCGCCCGCGCCGTCCTGGCGGCGTGCTTGACGGCGCTGTTGGCCGCCTGCTCCTCGCCCGTGCAGTTGATGCCCACCCCGGTCAAGTTCACGACCGGCCAGGTGGAGCCGTTTGCGCACAAGACCGCGCTCGACGGCACGTCGATTCCCCTGCTCTACGCCACCAACCGCGCCGTCTTCCTGGAATCGCGCCAGCCGTTCTATTCAATCTTTCCGAGTGACACGCTGCGCATGGGTGTGGCCAAAGTGCAGATTGGCGACGGGACGCTGGACTGGGATCAATTGCGCCAGCTTTCGGCCTCGGGCAGCCAGCGCGGCCGGCCGGTACTAAGCCTGGAGCGCATGGAGGAGCTTGTCGCCCTCACCCCGCAAAGCGATGCGGAGACGTCTCCTGAGGCCCAGGCCTACTTCGCGCTAATCAACGACGCCCTGGCGGTCAGCCGGCACCGCGACCTGATCGTCTATGTGCACGGCTTCAACAATGCTGTATGGCGCGGCACCGCGCAGGCCGCGCAGTTTCATCACTTTACGGGCCGGCAGGCGGTCGTCCTGGCCTTTCTGTGGCCGTCCGCCGGCAGTCTGCTGTCCTACGCCACGGATGTCCGCACTGCGCGGGCATCGGTGCCCGCCTTTGCGCGCCTGCTGGAACTGCTCGCGCGCAACACGAATGCCCAGCACATCAACGTGCTGGCGTTCAGCGCGGGCGCGCGCATCGCCAGTGAAGGGCTTGCCACCCTGGCGCAGCCCCGCGAAGGCGAAAGCCGCGAGGCGTTGCGCGCGCGGCTGCGCCTGGGCCAGATCTATTTTGCGGCGCCCGACGAGGACACCTACCGGTTCGTAACGGACCTGCGGCAGTACATCGACCTGACCGAACGCGTGAGCCTGGGCGCCAATCTGGGCGATCGCGCCTTGCGTTTCGCGGCGCGCCACCAGCGGGCGTCACGGGCCGGCCGGCCCGATGCGGACGATCTGACCGAGGAGCAGGTGGATTTTGTCAATGCCGCCTCGCAGCGGCTGAACTTTGACATGATCTGGGTCGATCCGCGCGCCATCCCCGATCTGAATCGCCGCGCCCACAGCTTCTGGTTCGGCAACGCGTGGGTCAGCAGCGACGTGCTGATGCAGTTCCTGTGGCACAAGGCGCCGGCCGAGCGCGGACTGCAGGAAGGCTTTACGCAGCAAGGCATGCGCTTCTGGACCTTTCCGCCCGACTACGACCAGCGCGTGAAGGCGCTGATGCAACAGCGCTGACGCCCCGCCGACAAACCACCCTCGGGCCGCGCCCGGATCAGAACACCGCCATGCGGCTGTTGATGAGGTCGGTGACCAGCATGTGGCCGGGCGCATGCGTAATGCAGAATTCCGGCCGCACCGCCGCCACCACCGATTGCGGCGTCACGCCGCACGCCCAGAACACCGGCATTTCGCCAGGGCGGATCTCCACGGGATCGCCGTAATCGGGGGCATCGATATCCGCGATGCCGATGAGCGACGGATCGCCAATGTGAACGGGCGCGCCATGCACCGACGGGAACCGCGACGTCACCTGGATCGCCCGGATCGCGTCGGCGGCCTTCAGGGGCCGCATCGACACCACCAGCGGACCGCCGAACACGCCAGCCGGCTGCGTTGCGATGTTGGTGCGGTACATGGGCACATTGCTGCCCTGCTCGATGTGACGCACGGGCAGGCCGTTGTCCAGCATCGCCTCCTCGAAAGAGAACGAGCAGCCGATCAGGAAGGACACCAGATCGTCGCGCCACAGGTCGCGCACGTCCGTCGGCTCCGCCACGAGTTCGCCGTCCTTCCAGACGCGGTAACGCGGGATGTCGGTGCGGATGTCGATGTCCGCGCCCAGCTCCGGCAACGCCGGGTCACCTGGCTCGGACATGGCCAGCAACGGGCACGGTTTGGGATTGCGCTGGCAGAAGTGCAGAAAATCCGCCGCCAGCGCGCGCGGCAAAATCGCCAGGTTGGCCTGAACGTGCCCAGGCGCCAGATTCGCCGTGGGACCCGTCAGGCGGCCGCTGCGGGCATCCAGCCGCGCCTGGCGGGCAAGCGCGAGGCTGGTTCTAACGTTATCGGCTTCTGGCATGGGTTCTCTCGTGGCAGGTAAGCGCCGCTCAGCGCGCGACGAACAGGTCTTCGACTGACAGGCCGATGCCCAGGACGCGGCGGTCCGCACCATTGCTGGCCGCGATCATCAGGCCCACGGGCGCCGTGCCGGCCGCGTGGCAGGGCAAGGACAGCGCGCAGCCGTCCAGGAAATTGATGAGGGTGGGATTGCGCAGGATGAGTCCGTTGGCGGCGTAGTAGGCTTCGTCGGAACCCTGCAGGTCCGCGACCGGCGGCGCCACGATGGGCGTCGTGGGCATGATCAGCGCGTCGTAACCGGCAATGCGGTGGTCCACAGCGGCTACCCACGCCTCGCGCGCATCGAGCAGTTCGATGTAATCGGCCGCCGTCATATCCTGGCCGCGCATGATGCGCGAGACAACGCGCGGGTCGTAACGCTTGCCCGCGCGCGCGATCAGGTCGCGGTGCCAGGCCCAGGCTTCGGCGGCGGTGAAACCGCCCTTGCTGTTGATGGCGGCCAGCTCGGCGAATTCCGGAATCTCGATCCGGTCGATCAGCGCACCGGCGTCCTCCAACCGTTGCACCGCCGCCGCGAAGGTGTCGGAGACATGCTTGTCCATGGCGTCCAGCGCCAGCGTCGTCGGAATGGCCAGACGCAGGCCACGCACGGGCAGCGCCTGCGGCAAGGGACCCGCATCGCCCGACAGGATGGCGTCGAGTTCGGCGCAGCACCGCACGCTGGCGGCGATGGGGCCGATGGAATCCAGATTGGCCGACAGCGGCAGCACGCCCTGCATGGACACCCGCCAGGCGCTGGGCTTGAACCCGGTCAGGCCGCACAGGGCGGCAGGAATGCGCACGGAGCCGCCCGTATCCGACCCGATCCCCGCCACGGCCATGCCGTCCGCGACCGACACCGCCGCACCGGACGACGAGCCGCCGGGAATGCGGCCGGTGGCGCGGTCGTACGGGTTCAGCGGCGTGCCGTAGTGGGGATTGATGCCCAGGCCCGAATACGCGAATTCGGTCATATTGGTGCGGCCGATGATGACGGCGCCCGCGGCGATCAGGCGCTGCACGACCTCGGCATTCGCTTCGGCCGCCGGCTCGCCTTCGCGCGCCACGGAACCGGCCATCGTGGTCTCGCCCGCGATGTCGAACAGGTCCTTGATGCTGATGGGCAACCCTTCGATCGCGGACCGCACGATGCCGGCCGCGCGCAGCGTGTCCGACGCGCGCGCCTGCGCCAGCGCCGAATCGGCATAGAGCTTGGTGAAGGCGCGAGCGCCCTCGCCCGCCGGATCCTGAGCCCGCGCCAGCGCGGCTTCGGTCAATGCGACGGAGGTGCTGCGGCCCTCACGCAGGGCCGAGGTCAGATCATTCAGGGTCGAAACCATCATTGTCCTAATGCCGCCTGGCGGCGTAAGTGTTCGGACGGACGCCTTCGCGGGGAACGCGCCCGGATTCAGCGCCGAGCGTGGCGGCCATCAGGCGACCACGGGCAGCGACTCGACATGATAGCGGTGGCGCAGCGTGCGGTTCAGGCGCGGATCGTGCAGTTCCATCGTGAAATCCGCGGACGGGCGGATGCCGCCGATGGCGGCCACCGTGCCGCAGGTCATGCCAGCGCCTTCTGGCAGCACGGCGCCGCCGCCCGTGTAGCCCGCGATCAGGTCCTGCGGCGTGCGCAACGTGGACAGCGGCCCTTCCTGGTACAGCACCTTCTCGCCGTTCTCAACGATATAGGCGCGGATGATCAGCTCGTCCCAGTGCCCCGCCACGTCCGCAAGCCGCCAGGCTTCAGCGCCCACGGGCTTCACGCAGACCTGCTTGGACATCGCCACGCTGACGGTCTCCAGCTTGCGGTCGGTATGGTCGGACGCGATGCTGACGTACATCTCGCCATCAATCGCAAAAACAAACGTCTCGACCTCGCCCGACGATTCCTCGCCCAGCGCCTGCACGTTGGCCGACTGCGTAAGCTGGTTCTCGGCGATGCGGTAGTACAGCGGCACGCTGCTCGGACGCGGCACGCCAATGGCGGCCAGTTCCTCGATGTGGTGTTCGATGGCAGCCATGTCACGCCCGGCCCAGCCCGCCACGATCACGCTGTTGAAGGCCACTTCCACCTGGCGGGGATTGGCGTCGTCGATCTTGAATACGGCTTTCATATCAGTCCTACGAAGAAGGAGTGGGAAGCGGCGCGGCCGACGGGCCGCGCCGGAATCAAAGAGTCATCAACTGAAGACGCGCGGCAGCCACAGCGCGATGTCGGGCCAGAAAGCCAGCAGCGCCAGCATCACGAACATGGCGCCCACAAACGGCAGGCTGCCGACGATCACCGCGCTCATCGAGCCGCTCTTGCGCAGGCTTTGCACGACGAACAGGTTCAGGCCCACGGGCGGCGTGATGAGAGCCGCTTCCACCAGCACGATGATGACGATGCCCAGCCAGATCGGGTCGTAGCCCAGGCCGATCATGATGGGCGCCACGATGGGGATCGTCGTGATCATCATCGACAGCGTTTCCATGAAGCAGCCCAGCACCAGATAGAAGATCACCACGATCAGCAGCATCCAGCCGGGGGACAGGCCGAGGCCGGTGATCGACTTGGTCAGCGCATCGGTCAGGCCCGTCGCCGACATGACGAAGTTCAGGAAGCTGGCGGCAATGACGATCAGCATGATCATGGCCGTGGACCGCATCGTGCCCTCCATCACCTCGCGCAGCATCGACCACGTCAGGCGGCGGAACCACGCGGCCAGGATGAACGCGCCCAGCACGCCCAGCGCGGCGGCCTCGGTCGGCGTTGCCAGGCCCGCGTAGATCGATCCGACCACCAGGAAGAAGATTCCCAGCGGCGGCGCCAGATGCACAAGGCTGGCGATTCGTTCGCCCCACGTTGCGTGGATCTTCTTCCCGCCCCACGACGGTTTGGCCACGCAGGCGATCACGACGGTCAGCATGAACAGCGCCGCCATCGCGAACCCGGGGATGATGCCGGCCAGGTACAGCTTGGGCACCGACGAGTTCGTCAGCACGCCATAGATGACCAGGTTGATCGATGGCGGGATCAGGATGCCCAGCGTGCCGCCCGCGGCAAGGCTGCCGAGAAACAGGGGCTCGTTGTAGCCATACTTGCGGATCTGCGGAATGGCGACGGTGCCGACGGTGGCAGCCGTTGCCACGCTGGAGCCGGAGGTTGCCGAGAACAGCGTCGAGGCGCCGATGTTGGCGTGCATCAATCCGCCCGGCAGCCACGACAGCCACAGGCTCATCGCGCTGTACATGCGTTCGGCAAAGCCGGCGCGCAACAGGACCTCGCCCAGCATGATGAACAGCGGAATCGCGACCAGCAGGAATTCGTTGTTAGAACTCCAGGAGATCTCGCCAATGGCGCGCGTCAGCGGCAACATCGAGAACATCGGGTCAAGGATCAGGCCCAGGACGCCAAGCGCAGCGCCCACGGGGATCGACAGACCGATCAGGACCAGCAGCAGTGTCAAAGCGGTGGCAATCATGCGGCTTCTCCCTTCACCATGCGCTCGCCCGCGGCGGCTTCCTCGTCAGCCTCTTCCTGCGCCGAACGCACGCCGCAGATCTGCTTGACCAGTTCGATATCGCCCGTGACGAGCGCGGCTGATGCCCGCGCCAGCATCAGCGCGACCGTGATGCACATCCATGCCAGACCCAGCACCCACAATCCCTGTGGAATCCACAGTGGCGTGGCGAGCGGCGTGTTGGCCGCGGACTTCTGCGTCCAGGACGTCACCACCACGTCGTACGCGTAATACGTCAGAAACACCATGAAGACGGCCAGCGCCACCATGGAAATCCAGTCCAGCACGGCCGACAGGCGCACGGGCAAATATTGATAGAGCACGTCGACGCGCACGTTGGCGCGCTGCAGCGTGGCAAACGCCAGCGCCCAGGAGGTGCTGATGGCAAACGCGTAGCTGGACAGTTCGTCCGCGCCCCCGGTCGTGAAACCCAGGAACTTGCGGGCCAGCACGTCGAAAGAGATCAGCAGCACGCTGGCCACGGTCAGGGCGCCGCCGGCCCATACGGCAGCGCGGGAAAAGCTTTCCGCGCGCCGCAACAGGCCGCCGAGCAGACGGAAGTGTTCGGTTTGAGTCATGAATGGAACCTCAGGTGGCACGGCCTGCCATCGCGTGCGGGCGCCGCGGACCTCATGCCAAGGTCACGGACCACCGCGCGCCATCACCGGCCGGAATTCGCGCCGGCCCGCGGGCCGGCGCGTCCTGGCGCTTACTTGCTGGCGGTCAGGTTCAGCGTCTTGCCGACCGTGGCATTCCAGTCCTTCACGCACTGCGCCGAGCAGCGGGCGGCCCACTTGGGCAGGACGGCCTCTTGCGCCACCTTCTTGAGCAGCGCCTTGTCGGCGTCGGAGGGTTGCACCAGGACCATCTTGCCCTTGACCGGGAACGGGCACGCGGCCGCGCCGGTGTTGCAGTCATAGCCTTCCTGCGTCTGGCGGGCGGCGGCATCCCAGATGTTGTCGACCAGCGTCTTGACGTTGTCCTGCAGGAACGTGCGCACCTTCGGATCCAGCTTGTCCCAGGCCTTCTGGTTGACGGCATGGATCTGCTGGTTCCAGTTGATCGGCAGCGCGACCAGGTGTGTTGACACCTCGTACCACTTCGCGGAGTAGCCCGACAGCGAGCCCGTGATGGCACAATCGACCACCTTGTTCTGCAACGCGGGAACGACTTCGCCGAAGGCCATCGTCACGCTCGAACCGCCCAGTGCTTCGACAAATTCGGCCGTGGTGCGGCTGCTGGTGCGGACCTTCTTGCCCTTGATGTCGGCCAGGCCCTTGATCTCGGCATTGCAGAACAGCACCTGCGCCGGATAGGTGGAGATGCCCAGCAACTTGACGTTGTTGCCTTCGCCGTACAGCTTGGCGTAGACGGGCTCGAAGGCTTCGGTCACGGCGCGCGCGGTCTTGACGTCGGGCGCGAGGCCAGCCAGGTCGATGGCTTCGTTGATCGGGTTGTCGCTGGCAAAGTAGGACAGCGTGGCGGTGCCGAATTCGATGACGCCCTGCGACATCAGGCGCAGCAGCTCGGGCCCCTTCAAGCCCATTTCATTGAAGCCCTTGATCTCCGCCGTGACCTGTCCCTTGGACTGCTCGGGAATGGTCTTGGTCCAGAACGGCTTTTCGTAGTCGTTGTAGGCGGTCAGGTTGGACAAGCCGCCCACGATCTTCAAGTGGGTCTTGGGAAGGTCCTGGGCGTGGACGGCGCCAGCCAGAAGGCTGGCGGCGATGGCGGCAAAAGCAAGGGACTTCTTCATGGAAAAACTCCTGGCTGCGGGATCGTGTGCCGCGCGCGGGATCCCGTTGTCCTGGTTGCGCGCCGGTAGGAATCGGTGGTCTCGGATGTGTATCCAGCCGCTACTCCGTTATGAGCGCCATTGCAGCGTCAGGGGCGGCGAGCGTCCAATCGTAAGTTCCGATGTGGGGGTATAAATATTTTTTGGGTCTCGCGGCGCACGGCGGCGCCAATCCGCGCAAACGACGCATCGGCGCGGCTTTGCGGCCGACGGGCAAGCGCGCCCGCACCCATCTCGCTTATGCAACAAGCAATCCGCGACGCCGCCCGCTCGGGAAAACACCTACGGCCAAATTGCCGGTCAGGTCTGCGCGGCAACCTTCTGCGCCATCTGCGCGATGACGCGCACGGCATGGCTGTCCGGCCCTTGCACCCACGTGGCGGTGAAGCTCAATTCGGGCAGCGGATCAGCCTGCACCTGCAGAATGCGCAACTCGCCACGCGCCAGCTCCTTGCCCAGAAACACGGGTGCGATCACGCTGGTGCCGATGGCGTCCTGCGTCATCCGCACCACCATGGACATCGAGGCGCTGCCATACATGCGCGGCGACGTGACACCCGCACGGGTCAGCATGTCGCGCACCACGCGGTACGGCGAACTGTTGGAGGGATAGGTGATGATCGGCAGCTTGCCGATCGTTGCGAGCGTCAGGGGCTCGGGACCCAGATCGAGCAGCGGACTGGCGACCCACGCCAGCGGATAGGTGCACAGCGGCAGATTCTCGACCCGTGCCTCAAGCACCGGCCCCATCAGAAACGCCAGATCGATCTGGCGCGACATCAGGTGCGAGCGCAGCACATGCGTGGTATCGACTTCGATTTCCAGCACCAGCGCGGGATACGTCGCGTGGATCAGTTCAATGAGCGCGGGCAGCCAGGTCTGCACGATGGTCTCGGCCACGCCGATGCGCACGGTTCCCGACATGACGTTCTGCTCGCGCGCGGCTTCGAACATGTCGCGCCGCACCTGCAGCATGCGCTCGGCATGCGACAGCAGTTCGTGTCCCTTGGCGGTCAGCTTGACGCCGCGCGCATCACGCTCGAACAGCTTGACGCCCAGGTCGGCTTCAAGCGAAGCGATGCGCTGCGAGACGGCGGGTTGCGTGGTGTTGAGTTTGTCGGACGCGGCGCGAAAGCTGCCCAGCGTGGCGACCCAAAAAAACGTTTCGACGTTGCGTAGTTCTATCATTGGCCTTTTCCCCCGGCGCGATGAGCGTATCATGTCAGCCGCCCATCGCCCCAAAGGCGCCATGCCTCGTGCACGCTGAAAGGAGTACCCTCCATGTCCCCGGCCGATAACGGTCGCCCGCGCCCCGGCGCGTCCGCCGCGCGCGGCCCGATGATCGGTGTGCTGCTGCTGGTGCTGTCGATGTGGACCCTGTCGTGCCTGGACGCGAGCGGCAAGTGGGTCATGGACGCGGGCGTACCTTTGCTCGTGCTGTCGTGGTTCCGTTACGCCATCCACCTGGTGCTTGTGCTGGCGCTTGTGCTGCCCGCGCGCGGCATGCGCGTGTTGCGCAGCACCAAGCCGCGCGAGCAGCTCATCCGCGGCGGCTCGATGTTCCTGGCCACGCTCATGTTCTTCACGACGCTGAGCTACATCCCCCAGGCCGAGGCCACGTCCATCAATTTCCTGGCGCCGTTGCTCGTGCTGTCGCTGGCGCCCTGGATCCTGAAGGAACCCGCGCGCATGTCGCGCTTTATCGCGGCGGGCATCGCCTTTGTCGGCGTGCTGATCGTCATCCGCCCCGGCGGCGGCCTGCACCCGGTGGGCACGATCTTCGGCCTGCTGACGGCCTGTTGCTTCACGGCCCAGTTCATCGCCACGCGCCGCGTCGCCGGCGACGATCCCTTCACCTCGCTGATCTGGAGCGGTGCGGTGGGCACGATCTGCCTGACCCTTGCCCTGCCCTTCATCCTGCCGCCCGCCCTGCCGTTCCTGCAGGCCTTGTCGGCGTTCGACTGGGCCGTGCTGATCTCCACCGGCATCACGGGCTGCGTGGGGCACCTGTTCCAGATCGCCGCCTACCGCCGCGCGCCGGCGTCCACGCTGGCGCCGTTCATCTACCTGCAGATCATCAGCGCCACGTCCGTGGGCTGGCTGGTATGGGGCCATTTTCCCGACCCGCTGACCTGGCTGGGCATCGCCATCATCTGCGCCAGCGGCGTGGGGATCGGCATGATCGAATGGCGCCGGGGTCGCGCGCAAAGCGCCGCGGCGGCGCGGGCTGCCCGCGGCACGTAAGCCCGGCGTTGAACGGCGACAGATTCGAAATCGCGGGCCGGCCGCCTCCCGTACAATGCGCATCGCCTGATGCCCATTCCCGCATCCGTCCCTGGCGTATTCCCAACAAGAGGCTCCCATGATCATCAAGCCCCGCGTGCGCGGTTTCATCTGCGTCACCACCCATCCTGCCGGCTGCGAAGCCAACGTGAAGCAACAGATCGACTACGTGAAGGCGCAAGGACCGGTGCCCGGGGGCCCCAAGCGCGTGCTGATCCTGGGCGCGTCGACGGGGTATGGGCTGGCCGCACGCATCAGCGCGGCCTTTGCCTGTGGCGCGCAGACGCTGGGCGTCTTCTTCGAACGGCCGGGCGACGCCGCCAAGCCGGGCACGCCGGGCTGGTACAACAGCGCCGCGTTCCACAAGTTTGCCGAGGCCGAAGGCCTGTACGCCAAGAGCATCAACGGCGACGCCTTTTCCGATGAGATCAAGCAAAAGACCATCGCCGCCATCAAGGCGGACCTGGGTCAGGTCGATCAGGTCATCTACAGCCTCGCCGCCCCGCGACGCACGCACCCGAAGACGGGCCAGGTCTACACCTCCACGCTCAAGCCCATCGGCAAATCCGTGACCTTGCGCGGCCTGGACACCGACAAGGAACTCATCAAGGACGGCGTGCTGGAACCCGCCTCGCAAGTTGAAATCGACGCCACCGTCGCCGTGATGGGCGGCGAAGACTGGCAGATGTGGATCGACGCGCTGCTGGAGGCCGGCGTGCTGGCGGAGGGCGCCACCACCACGGCCTTTACCTATCTGGGCGAAAAGATCACGCACGACGTCTACTGGAACGGGTCCATCGGCGCGGCCAAGAAAGACCTGGACCAGCGCGTGCTGGACATCCGGGCCAAGCTTTCGGAACACGGGGGCGACGCGCGCGTGTCGGTGCTCAAGGCAGTGGTCACGCAGGCAAGCTCGGCCATCCCGATGATGCCGCTGTACCTGTCCCTGCTCTTTAAGGTCATGAAGGAAGACGGCACGCACGAAGGCTGCATCGAGCAGGTGTATGGGCTTTATCGCGACAGCCTGTGCGGCCCGTCGCCGATCCTGGACGGCGAAGGCCGGCTGCGCGCCGACTACAAGGAACTGGACCCGAAGGTGCAGGCGCGGGTGCAGGCGCTGTGGGATCAGGTCGATACGGACAGCCTCTATGCGCTGACCGATTTTGCTGGCTACAAGCGCGATTTCCTGCGGCTGTTCGGGTTTGAAATCGACGGCGTCGATTACGCGGCCGACGTCGATCCGGTCGTGGAGATCCGCAATCTGGGCTGAACGCGGGCCGGCAGCGCCGCCGGTGCGTTACTCATGCTGTCCCGGCGCGTCGGGGCAGCGCCATTCCTACAGGTATTCCAGCGTCACCAGATAGTGCTTACCCGCAGCCCGGTCTTCAGCAGTGGCCGCGGGCATTTCCCGCACGGAGGTCTTGACCCGCAGCGCCGGGTCCGCTGCTCGGATACGGGATTCCGTTGCGCAGACCACTCGGGGAAGCCCGCCCGCGATTGCCGGCGTCACGCGCGGCATGCAGACCGCCGGTTCCACGATGGCCCCGGCAAAGCGGATGACGCCATCACTTGCACTGGCAACGGCGGGCGCCACCAAGGCAACAATCAAGCACGCATAGAGGGATGTACGGACGGACATGGCAACTCCTTGAGTTAGCCTACTCCCGTACATTTCCCACAGCAATGGGTATTCGTCTCAATCGTCCGTCACCATGCGGCCGGCCGCCAGCACCAGTTGCCGCCCGCAGCGCGCCGCCAGTTGCGGATCGTGCGTGACCAACACCAGCGTTGTCCCATGTTCGCGGTGCAGGTCGAACATCAGATCGATGACCGTCACGCCAGTTGCGGCATCCAGGCTACCGGTGGGTTCGTCAGCAAACAACAGGTCCGGCTGCACCACAAATGCACGGGCCAGCGACACGCGCTGCTGCTCGCCGCCCGACAACGTGCGCGGATAGTGGTGCAGGCGCGCGCCCAGCCCCACCCGCTCCAGCATGGCCTGCGCGGCCTCGCGCGCGGATTGGCCGGCCAGCTCCAGCGGCAGCATCACGTTTTCCAGCGCGGTCAGGTTGGGCAGCAACTGGAAGGACTGGAACACGAAGCCGACGTGATTGGCCCGCAGGCGCGCGCGGCCGTCTTCGTCCAGGGCGAACAGGTCCTGCCCGGCAAGGTGTACGCTGCCCACGCTGGGAACATCCAGACCGGCCAGCAGTCCCAGCAGAGTCGACTTGCCCGAGCCCGAGCTGCCCGTGATGGCCACGGCGCTGCCCGCCGCGACCGTAAAATCAATTCCTTCCAGGATAGAAAGCGATCCACCGGCATCGGCCACCCGCTTGCCCAGCCCTTTCACCACGATTGAGTTATTGCTATCCATGCGCCTATTTTCCCGTCTGCTTCTTGTGACTGCCTTCGCGACCGCCGCGGCGGCGCCCGCCCACGCTCAGACCGCCGCGGCGCCCCAGGGTTCCACGCCGCGCACCGTCCTGGTGGTGGGCGATAGCCTGTCCGCCGAATACGGCATCAAACGCGGCACGGGCTGGGTGCCCCTGCTGTCCGCGAGGATCTCAGAACAATACCCGAAGTTCCAGGTCGTCAATGCCAGCATCAGCGGCGACACGACCAGCGGCGGCGTTGCCCGCCTGCCCGCCCTGCTGCGCCAGCATGCGCCGGCGGTCGTGGTGCTGGAGCTGGGCGCCAACGACGCGTTGCGCGGCCTGCCCCTGAACATGACCGAGCAAAACCTGCGGACCATGACCCAGGCGGCGCGCAAGGCCGATGCCGACGTGCTGATCGTCGGGATGCAGATTCCGCCCAATTACGGACGGGACTACGCCCAACGCTTCGCCGCGGTGTTTTCCAATGTGGCCAAAAACGAAAACGCCCGGCTCGTGCCCTTCCTGATGGAAGGTATCGCGACGAACCGGGCGATGTTTCAGGCTGACGGCATCCACCCTAACGAGGATGCCCAGCCTCAATTGCTGGACAACGTGTGGCCGGCGCTGCGGCCCATGTTGAACTGACTATCTGCCAGGGCGATCAGCCCGCGGCCTGGGCCTGATCGCCGCGGATGACATCCGCGGCGGCGGGCGTGACGTTCACCTCGTACTGCTGGCGCAGCATGCGGATCAAAGCCTCGTTTTCGGCTTGGCCCCATGCACCCGACAGTTGCTGCGCCAGGCGCTCCATGTCGGCGGCATCGGACTTGCCGGCTTCCACCTTTTCCAGACGCACCAGCGTGTAGTCCACGCCGGACTGCACGCCCGTGAAGGCCGGCAGCGTGGCCGACGGCAGGCGCATCACGGCGTCCAGCACCGGGCGCGACAGATCCTGGGGATTCTGGCGCGTCACACTGATGGCCGGGCCGAAGCCTTCGGGCGTCGCGGCGGGATCAGCCTTGGCGGCCGCCAGGGCCGCCTCGCCGGCATTCTTGGCGGCTTCGGCGGAGCGCTCGTCGAGCAGCTTGGCGCGAATGACTTCGCTGACCTTGTCCAGCGGCGGCACGTGGGCCGGTTCAACGGAGGCAACGCGCACGGCCAGCATCGTATCGGGCGCGAGTTCGATCACACCGGAATTCTGCTTTTCGCGCAGCACGTCGGGCGAGAACAGCACCTGGCGCACGCGCGGGTTGTCCAACAGCGCGGCGTCGGGGCTGTCGGCGGCGGAGCCCGGACCGGCCTTGTCGGCGGGCAGCAGGCCTTCGCGGGTGACGCCGGAAGCGGTGCGCAGCTTCAGGCCGACGGCGTCGGCAGCCGGTTGCAGGCTGTCGCGCTGGTCGTAGACCTGCTTGTTCAGCTGGCTGGCCATCTCGGAAAAACGCTGCGCGGCGATCTGCTTGCGGACTTCCGCGGTGATCTGGTCCTTGACCTCGGCCAGCGGCTTGACGGCGCCCGGGCTGATTTCCGTGACCTTGACGATGTGCAGGCCAAACGGGCTTTCGACCACGCCGGACACCTGGTTCTGGGCCAGGCCGAAGATGGCCTTGTCCAACGGGCCGGGCTGCGCACCCGGGACAATCCAGCCCAGGTCACCGCCCTTGGCGGCCGAGCCGGCGTCCTGCGAATTCTTGGCAGCCAGTTCGGCGAACTTGGCGGGATCGGCAGCGGCCTGCTTGGCGATGTCTTCGGCCTTCGCGCGCGCGGCCTTGCGGGCGTCTTCGCCCGACGGCAGCTCGATGAAGATGTGGCTGGCGCGGCGGCGCTCGGGCTGGCCAAAGCGGTTCTTGTTCTGTTCGTAATACGAAGCCAGGTCCTCGTCCTTGACCTGCACGCCTTGCGTGGCGGCGGCTTCGTCCAGCACCAGGTATTGCACCTGCACCTGTTCCGGCACCTGCAATTGCTGCTTGTTGGCGTCGTACCAGGCCTGGATGTCGGCCGGGTTCACGGTGACTTGCGAGCGGAAGTCGGCGGCGGAGAAGTTGCGCAGTTGCACGGTGCGGGCCTGGGTCAGCGCCGATTCCACGGCGGCGACCACTTCGGCCGGCGCGCGGGCCGATTCGCCGACGGGCTCGAGCACACGGGCGATGGCCAGGTCGCGGCGCAGGCCGGCTTCAAACGACGTCGGCGACATGCCCTGCGCGGCCAGCACCTGGCGATAGCGTTCGGGCGAGAAGCGGCCGTTATCCTGGACTTCGGGGATGGCGGCGATCGTGTTGCGCAGCGTCTCGTCGGACACCGAGAAACGGTTGTCGGCGGCCACGTTGGCGAGCAGGCGCTGGTTGATGAGCTGGTTCAGCAGGCCTTCACGCAGCGCGGGCGTATCGATCACGGCCGGATCGAACTGGGCGCCCAGGCGCTGGCGGAACTGGTCAAGCTGGTTGCGGTGCGCCTGATCAAACTCGGCGCGGGAAATCGGCTGGCCAGCCACCGTCGCCAGCTCGGGCTCCCGACTCATGAAGCTGTCATAGCCTTGAATCCCGACCAGGAAGAAGGAAGGCACGATCAAGATCAGCAGGATGAACTGCATCCAGCGCCGATGGCTGCGAATAAATTCGAACATGGAATCCCTGTTGCCGCGCTCCGGGGGTAGACGCCCGGGGCCGCACGAAAACGCATAAAAAAAGGCGAAGTCGATTCGCCTCTATTCCCATACCGGTTCAAACCGGGTTCAGCGGGCGGATTTTACCATTTCTCATTCATTGCGCGGCCATTGTCCAAGCCAACGGGCAATGCGCGGCGTCGTGGACCATCTGTCCCCACGGAGGGCGAGGTCCGTCAACCCGGGAATCCCCCATTACCGCCCCCGCCCCGCGCTCGTATCGTGGACCTGGGGTTAGCCCGCAGATCGGGGGCCGCCCTGCCAGGCCGGCACAAGGCCGGTTCCCCTTCCCGCGCGCAAAAAGGTCACCCACGATGCCGTTCATGCCTTCCCGCCTCCCGTTGCTGAAGTCCTGTGTCGCTTTGATGTTTCTGAGCTGCGCCCACGCCGCGCAGGCGGCCCCGGTGGCCAATGTGCTGGAGGCGGCCAAGGGCCAGCAGCAGGCCATGCTCGATACCATGCGGGATCTGGTGAATATCGAGTCGGGCAGCAAGGATGTCGAAGGCGTTGAACGCATCGCCGAACTGATCCGCGACCGGCTCAAGGAACTGGGCGGCGCCGTCGAGATCATTGCGCCTACCGACGTATTCCGGCTGGACGACACCCCCGAGAAGGTCGGGCCGATGGTCCACGCGGAATTCAAGGGCGGCGGCAGCAAGAAGATCATGCTGATCGCCCACATGGACACGGTGTACCGCAACGGCATGTTGAAGGACCAGCCGTTCAGGATCGACGGCGACAAGGCCTATGGCCTGGGCATTGCCGACGACAAGCACGGCGTGGCGGCCATCCTGCACACCATCGCGCTCCTGAAAACACTGCAGTTTGCCGACTACGGCACGCTGACAGTGCTGATCAACGGGGACGAAGAGATCAGCTCGCCCGGCGCGCGCAGCACCATCACCCGCCTGGGCGCCGATCAGGATGCGGTCTTTTCGTTCGAGGGCGGCGGCATGGAACCGCGCCTGACGCTGGCCACCAGCGGCATCGGGGCGGCGTACCTGACCGTGCAGGGCAAGACCTCGCACGCAGGCGCCCGGCCGGAGGGCGGCGTCAATGCGCTCTACGAGTTGTCGCACCAGCTCCTGCAGCTGGACGATCTTTCCAAGCCCGACGAGGGGCTGAAGCTGAACTGGACCGTCGCCCAGGCAGGCACCAACCGCAACGTCATTCCGGGACTGGCCACCGCCCAGGGCGACGCGCGGGCGCTGCGCGTATCCGACTTCGACGCCCTGGCGCGCACGCTGGAGGAACGCATCCAGAAGAAACTGCTGCCCGAGTCCAAGGTCAGCGTGAAGTTCGAGGTCCGCCGCCCGCCGCTGGAGGCGACTGCGGCATCGCGCGCCCTGGCCCAGCACGGCGTGAAGATCTACCAGGAGCTCGACCTGCCGCTGAAGGTGGTGGACCGGGCCAGCGGTGGCGGCACGGACGCGGCCTTTGCGGCGCTGAAGGCCCGCGGACCCGTCATCGAGGGCATGGGACTGAGCGGATTCGGCGCGCATTCGAATGACGCCGAGTACATCCTGGTCAACAGCATCGTGCCGCGCCTCTATCTGGCCACGCGCATGATCATGGACGTGTCGCAGAACAAGGTATCCTTGCAACCTGTCCCAAAAGAACCTCAAAGCAGCACCAAATGACCGCAAACCTCCCCTCCTGGCCTTACTCCCGCCACATCGCGCACCGCGGTGGCGGCCGTCTGGCGCCGGAGAACACGCTGGCCGCCATGCGCGTCGGCGCCGAACACGGCTTCACCATGTTTGAATACGACGTGAAGCTCAGCAGCGACAACGTGCTGGTGCTGATGCACGACGACGACGTCGACCGCACCTCGAACGGCAAAGGCCCTGCCGCCGCCAAGACCTACGCCGAACTGGCGCAGCTTGATTTCGGTAGTTGGCATTCGTCGGCCTACGCCGGCGAACCGCTCCCCACCTTTGCCGCCGTCGCCCGCTACACGCTGGCCAACGGCATCGCCAGCAACGTCGAGATCAAGCCCTGCCCCGGCCGCGAAGCCGAAACAGGCCGCGCCGTCGCCCTGGCGGCCCGCGAACTGTGGCAAGGCGCCGGCACCGCGCCGCTGTTGTCCTCGTTTGCCGAAGAAGCCCTGGAAGCCGCCCGCCAGGCCGCGCCCGAATTGCCGCGCGCCCTGCTCGTGGAAAAGGTGCCCGCCGACTGGCGCGAACGCCTCGCCAAATATGAATGCGTGGCGCTGAACATCAACCAGAAGGACGCCACCCGCGAACTGATCGACGCCGTGCACGCCGCCGGCTACCGCATCGCGGCCTGGACCGTCAACGACCCCGAGCGCGCGCGCCTGCTGCTCGACTGGGGCATCGACGGCATTTTCACCGACGAGCTGGCCACCATCCGGCCCGCCGCCTGAGGCAGAAAGCCCCGTGTTCAGCTACCGCCACGCCTTTCACGCCGGCAACCATGCCGACGTGCTCAAGCACGCCATCCTGGTCCATACCCTGGACTACTTCAACAAGAAAGACGCCCCGTACTGGGTCATCGACACCCATGCGGGCGCCGGCCTGTACAGCCTGGACAGCGACTGGGCAGCCAAGACGTCCGAGTTCGCGGACGGCATCGGCCGCCTGTGGGAAGCGCAGGACCTGCCGCCGCTGCTGGCCGATTACGTTGCGCGCATCCGCGACTACAACACCAACGGCCGGCTGCGCCGCTATCCGGGCTCGCCGTGGCTGACGCTGGACGCGCTGCGCCCCTCCGACCGCCTGCGCCTGTTCGAAATGCATCCCACCGAAATCGACACGCTGGTCGGCAACCTGGAGCACCAGGGCCGCGCCGCGCAGCGCCAGACCACGATCTACGGCGACGACGGTTTCGAGGGCATCAAGGCGCTGCTGCCGCCGCCCACGCGACGCGGCATGGTGCTGATCGACCCGTCGTATGAGGACAAGCACGACTATCGGCGCACGCTCCTCACCGTGAAGGAGTGCATCAAGCGCTTTGCCACCGGCACGTATGCCATCTGGTATCCGCTGGTGCAACGCCGCGAGGCCAGCGAGATGGCGCGCCATTTCGAGAACCTGAAGGTCAAGAGCTGGCTGCACGCCACCCTGACCGTCAAAAAGGCGACCATCGATGGTTACGGCCTGCACGGCAGCGGGATGTTCCTCATCAACCCGCCCTGGACGTTGCACGACGCGCTGAAACAGGCCATGCCGTATCTGGCGCGCGAACTGGCGCAGGACGAACGCGCAGGCTTCACGCTGCAATACCGCGAGAACCCGTTCCCGGTGCCGAAGAAGCAATCGGACGACTGACGCCCGGCCCCGCACCGGGGCAATGCGGCCGCACCGACGACTAAGGGCCGCGCCTTCATGGCGCGGCCCTTTTTGCCGTCGCGACCCTTTCAGGTCAGCGACCCTTTTTTTGCGTCCGCAACCCCATTACATCAGCGGCGCTCAGACCGTTTCGACGTCGGCCTGGCGCATCGCTTCCTGCGCCAGCGCCAGCTTCGACGCGGCATCGCGCAGCGCGGTGCGCAGGCCTTCCTCGATCACGGGGTGGTAGAACGGCATTTCCAGCATGCGCGCCACCGTGAGCTCCTGCTGCACGGCCCACGCCAGCAAGTGACCGATGTGCTCCGCGCTGGGTCCGATCATCTCGGCCCCCAGGAAGCGGCCCGTTTCGATGTCGGCATAAACATGCAGCATGCCGCGGTTCTTCAGCATGACGCGCGAACGGCCCTGGTCGCTGAAATCAACTGCACCGGTAACGAACGTGCCCGGCACCAGCTTGGCGTGTCCCGCGCCGACCAGCGCGATCTGCGGATCCGAGAAGACCACACCCAGCGGCGCACGGCGCAACCCCTCGCGCACTTCCGGGAAGCGCGCCGCGTTCTCGCCCGCAATGCGGCCTTCGTCGGCGGCCTCGTGCAGGAGCGGCGCGTCGGCGTTGGCGTCGCCGGCAATGAAGATCGGCGAGCTGCCCGCCTGCATCGTCAGCCGGTCAAACTGCGGCACGCCTTGCGCGTTCAGCGCCAGCGACGTGTTTTCCAGACCAAGACCATCGACGTTGGGACGGCGGCCCGTGGCGACCAACGCGTAGTCGAAGCGCTCGGTGCGCTCGCTGTTGTCCAGCGCCACGTAACGCACTTCCACCTCGTCGCCGACGCGGCTGGTTTCCAGGACGCGGGCATCGGTGTCCAGATAGAACTCGCGCTGAAAGATCTTGCGGGCGGTTTGCCGCACCTGCGGATCGCTGATGCCGCCCAGGCTGCCGCTCATGCCGAACACGCGCACTTCCACGCCCAGCCGGGCCAGCGCCTGGCCAAGCTCCAGCCCGATCACGCCAGGCCCGAAAACCGCCACGCGATTAGGCAGGTCGTCCCACGCAAACACGTCATCGTTCACAACGAGGCGATCGCCGAGCGCGCGGAAAGGCGGCGGCACGGACGGCCGCGAGCCGGTGGCGATCACGACACGCGAGGCCTGGATTTCGGTGTGGTCATCCACACGCAGCACGGTGTCGGACACGAATTTCGCGTAGCCGCGCACCTTGTCTTCGGCCGGAATGTTTTCCACGCCGTCGACAACGAAGCCCACAAAGCGGTCGCGCTCGCGCTTGACGCGGTCCATGACCTCGGCGCCGTCGACCGTGATTTCTCCGCCGACATGCACGCCGAACGCATCGGTGTGCGCCGCCGCGTGCGCCGCCTCGGCGGCCGCGATCAGCAGCTTGGACGGCATGCAGCCGACCCGGGCGCAGGTCGTGCCGTAAGGGCCGCCTTCGATAAGCAGCGCGCGCTTGCCCGCCGCCTTGGCGGCTCGGTAAGCAGCCAGGCCTGCGGTGCCGGCGCCGATGACAGCAATGTCGGTATGCAGCGTCTTCATGATTGGGAGTCCCCCGTAGTCGCGTAATGATCAGAATGTGAAGGCAAATTCCGCCTTCTTGCGTGCCCTCGAGGCAAACGCCGTCCAGCGCCCTGATTGCGGACGCACGGCGCCCGCACAAGGGCGCAAAAGAAGGGAAACTTGCGGGAGTAGCGCGGCGGCTACGTTGCCGGCCCTTGCGCCGGAGCGCGCGGCGGCCAGTGCGGAATCAACCGCCGCGCGTCCGGGCGACCGGGCGGGGGCCATGCCCCTGCCCGGCCGTCTCGCCGGTCTATCAGGCGAAGTGCGCCTTCAGGTCTTCCAGGCCGCCGATCAGGGCGCCGTTGATGAACACCTGCGGGGCCGTGCCCTTGCCGGACACTGCGCCGATCACGCGGCCACGGACCTTGTTTTCCAGCGGGATCTCGATCGGGGCGTAGCCCTTGCTGTCCAGCAGCGCCTTGGCTTCGACGCAGAACGGGCAGCCGGGCTTGGAGAACACCACGACCTGGTCAGGCTTTTTGGCGGACGGCGCGAAGTGAGCCAGCATGGTGTCGGCGTCCGACACTTCAAACGGATCGCCTTCCTTTTCCGGCTCGATGAACATCTTTTCAACGACACCGTCCTTGACCAGCATGGAATAGCGCCAGCTGCGCTTGCCGAAGCCCAGGTCGCTCTTGTCGACGAGCATGCCCATGCCTTCGGTGAAGGCGCCGTTGCCGTCGGGCAGCAGCGTGATGTTGGCCGATTCCTGGTCCTTGGCCCATTCGTTCATGACGAAGGTGTCGTTGACCGACACGCAGACGATGCTATCGACGCCGGCGGCGAAGAACGCGGGAGCCAGTTCGTTGTAGCGCGGCAGGTGGGTGGACGAGCAGGTCGGCGTGAAAGCGCCGGGAAGCGAGAAGACCACGACCGTCTTGTTCTTGAACAGGTCGTCGGTCGTGACCTTCTTCCACGTGTTGTCCTCACGAACGGGGAACGTCACATTCGGAACACGTTGGCCTTCGCGGTTTTGCAGCATTCGATTCTCTCCTTGGTTTGATAACTTAAGTGGCGGGTTTCTGGCCCGCCATGAAAAGAATCATAAATCCCTACTATCAATTAATCCAATTTAATTAACTTAATTGATCGATAGCTTTTGGCGATTACTAAATATTTTGCGAAAGACCGAAGCTATCACAAAGCCGCGTTCGCGTCCTCAGACGCGGGCCGGCTCGTAACCCGCGTCGCGGATGGCGGCTTCTACCTTGTCGGCCTGGTCGGTGCCGCTGATGGTGACGCGATGCGTGGGCAGATCCACGGCGACCACGGCGCCCGGGACAGCCTCGTTGACGGCGCCGGTGATGGTCTTGACGCAATGGCCGCAGGTCATGTCGGGCACTTGGAAAGCGATGCTCATGGTTTTCTCCAAAAGTTGACGGCGGCGCTTGAGCCACCATGTCGGGCAGGTTAAACGTTCCCATCATGTCAAGGTCAAGCGTAGAATGGCGCTTGACCTTCCCACGATGGGAAGGATGAAACTGGGCGCTCCCATCCAGATCGAGATAGTCATGCACGCAGCACGCTCGTCCTCATTTTCCGAATTGGAACTCGCCATCGAAGGCATGACCTGCGCATCATGCGTCAAGCGCGTGGAAAAAGCGCTGGCGAATGTTCCCGGCGTTGCGCAGGCGCAAGTGAACCTTGCAACCGAGCGCGCGCGGGTCTCATTTGACCCCACTGCTGCCGAGCCGCAGGCGCTCGTCGCGGCCGTCGGCAAGATGGGCTATGAGGCGCGCCCGATCGCCGCCCAGGATGACCATGCCGAGCGGCAGTCCGAGGCCCGCGACGCCGAGGCGCACCGCCTGCAACGTGCATTCATCGCCGCGCTGGTCCTGACGCTGCCGGTGTTTGCGCTGGAAATGGGATCGCACCTGATTCCCGCCATGCACCATTGGGTGATGGAAACGATTGGCCGGCAAAACAGCTGGCTGCTGCAGTTTGTACTGACCACCGCCGTGCTGGTCTGGCCGGGCCGGCAGTTCTTCACCAAGGGGCTTGTGGCGCTGTGGCGCCGCGCGCCCGAAATGAATTCGCTGGTGGCGCTGGGCGCGGGCGCGGCCTGGGGCTATTCGGTCGTCGCCACCTTTGCGCCGGGCTTGCTGCCGGATGCGGCGCGTAACGTCTATTTTGAAGCCGCCGCCGTCATCGTCACGCTGATCCTGCTGGGCCGCATGCTGGAAGCCCGGGCCAAGGGCAAGACGGGCGCGGCCATCAAGCGGCTGATCGGCCTGCAGCCGCGCACCGCGCGCGTGCTGCGCGACGGCCAGGCGCAGGACATCGAGATCGAACGCGTGCGCACGGGTGACATCGTGATGGTGCGGCCGGGCGAGAAGATTCCGCTGGACGGCGACATCATCGAAGGCAGCTCGTATGTCGACGAGTCCATGCTGACGGGCGAGCCCGTGCCGGTGGAAAAGCAGCCTGGCATGCAGGCCACTGGCGGAACGCTGAACACGTCCGGCAGCTTCACGCTGCGCGTCACGCACACGGGCGCGGACACCATGCTGGCCCGGATCATCCGCATGGTCGAAGCGGCCCAGGGCGCGCGGCTGCCGATCCAGGCGATGGTGGACCAGGTGACCGCATGGTTCGTGCCGGCGGTCATGGCGGCCGCCCTGCTCACCTTCCTGGCGTGGTTCTTCATGGGCCCCGAACCGGCTCTATCCCATGCGCTGGTCAACGCGGTGGCCGTGCTGATCATCGCCTGCCCGTGCGCCATGGGGCTGGCCACGCCCACGTCCATCATGGTGGGCACCGGGCGCGCCGCCGAAATGGGCGTGCTGTTCCGGCAGGGCGATGCGTTGCAGACGCTGCGCGACGTCAACGTCGTGGCCTTCGACAAGACGGGCACCCTGACGTTGGGCAAGCCCACACTCACCGAACTGGAGCCCTCGCCGGGCCAGGATGCGCAGCAGGTCCTGCAGTGGGTGGCGTCCGTGCAGGCGCGCTCCGAGCATCCCATCGCGCTGGCCATCGTGGCCGCGGCAGCCGAACGCAAGATTGAACTGCTTCCCGCCGAAAACTTTGCCGCCATTACCGGCGCCGGCGTCGAGGCCACGGTGGCGGGCCGCAAGGTGCTGGCGGGCGCAGCGCGTCTGATGGCCGAACGTGGCGTCGACGTCAGCGCATTCGGCGCACGCGCCGCCGACTGGGGCAACGAAGGCAAGACGCCGATCTACGTCGCCATCGACGGCCAGGCGGGCGCCATGATCGCCGTGACGGACCCGGTCAAGCCCTCGGCCGTCTCCGCCATCGCCGCGCTGCACGCGCAAGGCCTGAAGACCGCCATGATCACGGGCGACAACCGCCACACCGCGCAGGCGGTCGCGCGCCAGTTGGGCATCGATGAAGTGCGCGCCGAGGTGCTGCCGGACGGCAAGGTCGAGGCTATCGCGACGCTGCGCGAAGGCGGCCGCAAGGTGGCATTCGTGGGCGACGGCATCAACGATGCGCCCGCATTGGCCGCAGCCGACACCGGCATCGCAATCGGCACCGGCACGGACGTGGCGATCGAGGCAGCGTCCGTCGTGCTGATGGCCGACGACCTCCACGGCGTGCCCAACGCCATCGCGCTCAGCCGCGTTACGCTGGCCAACATCCGCCAAAACCTGTTCTGGGCGTTCGCCTACAACGCGGCGCTGATTCCCCTGGCCGCTGGCGCGCTGTATCCGGCCTTCGGTCTGTCGCTGTCGCCGATCTTTGCGGCGGGCGCGATGGCGCTGTCCAGCGTCTTCGTGCTGGGCAATGCGCTGCGCCTGAAGGCATTCCGCCCGCACGGGAGGCAAGCATGAACATCGGACAAGCCGCCAAGCAATCCGGCATCTCGGCCAAGATGATCCGCTATTACGAAAGCATCGGCCTGATCAGCCCCGCCGTGCGCACCGATTCCGGCTACCGCGTGTACAGCGATCATGACGTGCACACGCTGCGCTTCGTGCGCCGCGCGCGCGATCTGGGGTTTTCGGTCGAGCAGATGAACGAGCTGCTGGCGCTCTGGCAGGACCGCAGCCGGGCCAGCGCAGACGTCAAGCGCATTGCGCTTGAGCACGTTGAGGAGCTGGAGCGCAAGGCGGAGGCGCTGCGCGAGATGGCCGCCACGCTCAAGCATCTGGCGCAGCATTGCCATGGCGACGAGCGGCCCGACTGCCCCATTCTGGAGAACCTGGGTTGCTCGCACTGACGACACGCGGCGGAAGTTTTCCGGCCGCGGGATAACGCCCGGCTCGGGAGACGCCCGCCGCGGGGTACGCCCGCCGCGGGTTCGCCCGCCGCTGCTTTTTACTGGTCCGCCTGCGCCTCGGCGGCGACACGGGCCTCGTAAGCTTCGGTGGCAGCCTGCTTGGCTGCCGCCTTTTCAGCCGCCGCGGCCAGCTTGGCTTCCTCGGCGGCCGCCGCATCGGCCGCTGCCTGGATCGCGCGCTGACGAGCGCGTTCCTTCGCCTCCCGCACACCCTCGGCATCCAGCGTTTCGAATACGGCGATGGATTCCACATGGCCCGTGTGCGGGAACATGTTGATCACGCCGGCGCTCTTGAGCACGTAGCCGCCTTCGTGGACCAGGATGGATGCGTCGCGCGCCAACGTGCCGGGATTACAGGACACATAGACGATGCGGCGCGGCCGCTCTTCGTACGTGAGATCGGACAGCGCCTGCGACACGGCGTGGGCGCCTTCGCGCGGCGGATCGATCAGCATGCGGTCGAAGTAGCCCAGGCTGCGCAGCCAGGTCGCGTCGACTTCAAAGAGGTTCAGCGTGGCAAAGCTGGTGCGGTCGCCCAGGCCGTGGCGCGACGCCGCATCGAAGGCGCGGTCGGTCAGCGCCTTGCTGCCTTCCACGCCCACGGCCTCGCGGCCCTGCGTGGCCAGCGGCAACGTGAAGTTGCCCAAGCCACAGAACAGATCGGCCACGCGGTCGGTGGGCTGCACGTCCAGCAGTTTGAGCGCGCGGGACACCATTGCGCGGTTGATGGCGTGGTTGACCTGCGTGAAGTCGGTGGGCCGGTACGGCATGCGCAGGCCGAACTCCGGCATGGTGTAGGACAGCGCATCGTTGTGCTCGCGCTCCAGCGCGTGCACCGTTTCCGGCCCCTTGGACTGCAGCCACCATTGCACGTTGTGCTTGGCCGCGAAGGCGCGCAGGATGGCGATGTCGCCGTCGGTCAGCGGCAGCAGATGGCGCAGCACCAGCGCCGTCACGCCTTCGCCGAGCGCCACCTCGATCTGAGGCATGCGGTCAGGGGCGGACATGGACGCGATCATTTCGCGCAGCGGGATCAACAGATCGCTGACGTGGCGCGGCAACACATGGCATTCGCGCATGTCGGCTACGAAGCTGCTCTTGCGTTCGTGAAAGCCCACAAGCACCCCGCCCTTCTTGGGCACCACGCGCACCGACAGGCGCGCGCGATAACGGTAGCCCCAGGTTGGCCCCTGCAGCGGCGGCAGAATCAGCGCGGGGCGCAGCTTGCCGACATGCCAGAACGTGTCTTCGAGCGCGCGCTGCTTGATCGCCACCTGCGTGGTGGGCTCCAGATGCTGCATGGCACAGCCGCCACAGACGCCGAAATGCGGGCAGCGGGGTTCCACGCGTTGCGATGAGGGACGCAGCACCTCGTCGACACGGGCGGTTTCATAGGAAGGCTTGCGGCGCAACGTGACCGCGGTGACCCGTTCGCCCGGCAAGGCGCCTTCCACGAAAATGACTTTCCCGTCGCGGCGGGCGATCCCCCTGGCTTCCAGGTCCAGGGATTCGATACTCAAAACGTCAGACATCTCACGCAGTCCAGAATTGCACGCAACCCGTGATTGTAGAAGGACTTCGCGATTTACCGGAAATCGGGTTTGATGGGGCCGGAGCGGCCCGCACCACGCCGCGTGGTGCTGCGCCCCGCGCGGGTAAAAAAGGGGCTGTTCCGGCCCGCCGCCGAGCAAGGCGGCGTGCCGGAACAGCCCCAAAGGCCGGCGCCGTTCAGGCGCCGCCACGGATATCAGAACGAGCGCGCGACCGAGAAGACAGCGCCGATACGGCCCGACGGGTGACCGTACTTGGTGGGCAGCCAGTTGTCCTTGGTGGCGCCGACGGCCGCCAGACCGAGGATCCAGCCCTTCAGGTCCTTGGTCACGCCCACCTTGTAGTCGACGTAATGGCCGATCGAGTCGCCGTCCATGTTGGTCTGGTTCTTGAGCTTCTGGTAGCCCAGATGGCCCAGCAGTCCCCAGCCGTCGCCCAGGTCGAATGTGGCCGTGCCGTCCAGGTACCAGGTGCCCTTGCTGTCCGGCGTGCTGAAAAAGTCGCTGGGCGTGTACGAATACTTGAGGCTGTAGTTGCCGTAGGACGCGCCCAGGTAGAGGTCCGTGTTGTTGTAGTTCCCGCCCTTGGGGGAACTGGAGCCGGGATAGTAGTAATGCAGCACGCCCGCATCCAGCGTAAAGCCGCCGCCCACGTCACCCTTCCAGCCGCCGTAGAAATCCATTTCCAGGTTGCCGTCGGTGAACACGAAGCTGGAGACGTTGGAGTTCCAGTTGCCCAGGTAGAAGCCCGAACTGTGGTTCAGGTCAAAGCCCAACTGAACGGCGGGACGGAAGTCGGTCTGCGAATAGCCGCGGAAGCGGTAATCGCTGACTATGGTGGCGTTACCGCTGAGCGAAAAGCCGCCACCCAGGTCGGTGGGTTCGGCTTGCGCCACACCTGCAAAACAAGCGGCAAGCGCGAGGGGCAAGGCTAGCAACGTCTTATTCATGGTGCGAAGGTCCTGATCGGATAGTCGAAAGAGCGGACGGCGCGCGGCGCATCCGGCTGGCCGGCTTGTGCAGGTAAAGCCGGCTCAAATCCCTTCAAGCAATGTCCGTGCCAGGTCTCAGCTCCAGCGTGCGGCCTGACGCAGTGTCCTTCGGGCTATGGCAATGCACCATGCTGGTGCCCTCTTATGGGGCGCGGCCAAGGCCCATGCGTCAAAACGGGGAAATCCGGCCTGGCCCCGCCTGGAAAACAAACACCCCGGCACGCGGGAAGCGTGTCGGGGTGCTGTTCAAGCGGAGCGTTGCTCCGCTTTGCGGCCAGTGTGATGGCCCAGGATTTGCCGGCTCAGTTGGCCTGGGGCGCGGCAGGCGGCGGGGGCGGCGGGACGTCGCCGGCAGCCGGCGGAGGCGGCGGCATGCCGGGACGACCGTCGGCGCCGCGCATGCCGGGGCGGCCCTTGCCGTCCGCGCGGGCTTCCATCTTGGCGTGGCGCTCGGCCATGCGGGCTTCGCGCTCCTTGACGATCTTGGTCACCTGGCCGCGCTGCGTGTCGTTCAGGCTATCCCAGACGGCCAGCCATTGGTCGCGCACCTGCTTGGCTTGCGGGCCGAATGCGTCGCGGCGCTTTTCCGACTGCTCGATGAGCGCGCGGGGATCCAGCTTGCCGCTGTCCAGCTGCGACTTGAGCAGGTCATGGCGCGTACCGCGGTCGGCGCGCATCACTTCGTGCAGGCTGCGCTGCCCTTCCTGGGCGGTCTTGAACAGGGCCTCCTGTTTGGCGTCGAGCTTCAGCTCGGCGACCTGGGCCTTGGAGACGGGGCCCAGACCGGGGATCAGCAGGCCGTCGCGCATGCCCTTGTGGAAACCACCGCCGCGATGGCCTTCGTGCATGGCGGCCGGACCGCCCTCGGCGGGAGGAGGCGGCGCAGCCATTGCGGAGCCAGCCGCGAAACCGCTCGACGCGGCGACGATAGCAAGGACGGCCAGATTGGAGCGGATAGCGAATCGGGACATGGATGTCTCCTGAAAGTGAAGAAAGCGAGGCCATTGTGCGATCCGCCTGGTTTCATCCAGGTTTCGTTTACGGCCGTCTTGTTTCAGTCGATTGCTTGCCCGCCAGACGCGAGAACGGTGCCACACAGGCCCCGTCGGTATCCCCTGACCCGTGCGCATTGGCAAGGAATCAGGCTGGCTGGCCGCCCGCGCGGATCAGCCCGCGTCCCAGGCCGCCATGTATTCCTTCCAGTGCGGCGCATCGCTGGCCGAGAGCGTGTCGCGCACCAGCGCGATTTCGGTCTCGTAGGCGGTGCGGTCGAGTTCACCGCGCAGGAAGCGGAAGCGGCAATACACCAGCCACGTATTGACCACGTCGGTTTCACAGTACGCACGCACTTCGTCGGCGCGGCCCGTGCTCCAGGCCTCCCAGACCTTGCTGCCATCCATGCCGA
Organism: Achromobacter animicus; assembly: GCF_902859585.1. Taxonomy (GTDB): domain Bacteria; phylum Pseudomonadota; class Gammaproteobacteria; order Burkholderiales; family Burkholderiaceae_B; genus Achromobacter; species Achromobacter animicus. Next base: position 768,118 of record NZ_CADIJM010000001.1, read on the forward strand.
GCTTGCCGGGAAAGCCGCATAGCTTGGCCAGTTCGTCGAGCGGCGCGTTGGCGCGGCCGTTGTACTTGGCCAGCACGTCCATCAGATCGATGTGACGGTTGTGATAGCGCGAAATGTAGTTGTTGAACTTGAAATCGCGGTCTTCTTCGCCCATGTCCCAGTAGCGCGGCGCGGGCACACCCTGGATCAGGCTGCGGTAATGCAGGACGGGCAGGTCAAAGCCCGAGCCGTTCCAGCTGACGAGCTTGGGCGTGTAGCGTTCGATGGTCTTGAAGAAGCCCGCAAGCAAGGCCGCTTCGGGATCGTCCGGCTGGCCCAGCGTCTTGACGCGAAAGCCCTGGTCGTCACGGAACACGCACCCTACCACCGCGACCTTGTGCAGATGCAGCGGCAGGAAGTCGTGGCCCACGGCCTCACGCCGCGCGGTCAGCGCGCGCTCGACCACTTCGTGGTCGGGCACGTCGGCGCCCCAGCCGTTGAGCTTGCGCAGCCCGTCGGCGTCAGGGATGGTCTCGAGGTCGAATACCAGGGTGGGCGTCATTTGGGCGGCAGGTATTGCATCGGATCCACCGGCGTACCCTGGCGGCGGATTTCAAAGTGCAGACGCGGCGACGTCGTGTCGCTCTGGCCGAGTTCAGCGATCTTGGCCCCGCGCTTGACCGTCTGGCCGGTCTTCACGAGCAGCGCACGGTTGTGCGCGTAGGCCGTGATGAAGCCGTTCTGGTGCTCGACGATGATGAGGTTGCCCAGGCCGCGCACGCCATTGCCGCTGTACTTGACCAGGCCATCCGCTGCGGCGGTGATCGGGTCGCCCAGCGCGCCGGCGATGTCGATGCCCTTGCTGCTGGCATTGAACGCCTGCACGATCTGGCCGTTGGCCGGCCAGGCCCAGTTGATGACGCCCGCATCCGCCGCACGCGTGGCCGGCTTGGTGTCGACGGGCGCCGGCGCCGGCGTGGGCGTGGCATCAGGTGCGGGCGTGGTGGCCGCGGGAGTTTCGGGTTGGTCAAGCGGACGCGGTTGCGGCCGGTTGCTGGCAATCGGCGCGGTCTGCGCGCCGCCGCCGGTGGCGCCGCCGGACATGCGCAGCACCTGCCCCACCGAGATCTGGTTGGGGTCGCTGATGTTGTTCCAGCGCTTGATGTTTTCGATGTCGACGTTGTTGGCGCGGGCGATCTTGTAGAGCGTGTCGCCCGGCTTGACCACATAGCTGCCGGACGTGGCCGTCGGCGCGGGTTGCCCGCCGGTCATGTCGACCACCGGGGCACGAGTACCTTTGGATGCGCAGCCGGCCAGGATGGCGAGGCTGAGAACCCCCACTGCGAAGAGCGGGCGGCGAAGACGCGTCATGGACGCGCCCAAATTCATATCGGTCAGTTGCAACTGCCCGTTGAGCATACGTTTCTCCTGTCGCTCAAGATTGTATTCCGGACCGTAGCGGCACAAAGCGCACGGCCTCTAGTTCGGTTCTTTTCCAGCTTGCCGCGCCCGTGCGTTCGATCAGAACCAGGCGCTGGTTCGAGCCCCCTTCGGGAGCGATGAGACGGCCGCCCGGAGCAAGCTGCGTCAGCAGCGCTTGCGGGATGGCCAGACCTGCGGCAGCCACAACGATAGCATCGAACGGCGCCACGCCGGGCAGCCCCAAAGTGCCGTCTCCATAGATGAGCCGGATCCTTGTAGTGAGCCGCAAGGCGCGTAGATGCTCGCGCGCCAGCTCGTACAGCCCACGTATGCGTTCGATGGTGTGGACGTCGCGCACGAACTGCGCGAGCACCGCGGCCTGGTATCCGCAACCGGCGCCGACCTCGAGCACACGGGTAGGCGCGCGGTCTTCGCAAGCAGCCGCGATCATACGCGCCACAACCCACGGCTGGGAAATGGTTTGCGAGTGACCGATGGGCAACGCGGCGTCTTCATACGCGCGGCTGGCAAGGGCCTCGTCTACAAACAGATGGCGCGGTACTGCGGCCATGGCGTTCAGCACGCGTTCGTCGGTGATCCCCTGAGAGCGAAGACGCTGCACCATGGCCTGGCGCAAGCGCTCGGAGTTCAGGCCAAGGTTGCTGCCCGCTTGCGGCACGGGCGTCTGCGCCTGCCGCTGCAAGGTGGCGGCCGAGATGCGCGTGTTGCTGTTGGCCGGCGTGTAACCCGGGCCGAGTCGGCCGGCGTCGTGGCGGGCCGGGCTGCTGCGGCCGGCGCCGGGGGTGATGTCCGGCTGGCTTATGCGTTTGCGCATAGCGGCTCTGCCCAGGTGCGGATCTCGTCAAGCTGGCTGTGCTGGGTCAGGTCCAGACGCAACGGGGTGACGGACACGATGCCCTGCTCGACGGCGTGAAAGTCCGTGCCGGGCGTGGCGTCGGCGGCCAGTCCGACCGGTCCGATCCAGTAGACCGTGTCGCCATAGGGCGTGGTGGTGCGCACGACGGGCTGCGACGGATGCCGCTTGCCCAGCCGCGTGACCGCAAACCCGTGCATGTCTTCAAAACGGCGGCTCGGGATATTGACGTTGAGCAGCACCGGCGCCGCGAGCGGCTGGGCCAGATGGCGCTCGACGACCAGGCGGGCGGCGCGCGCGGCCGAGTCGATGTGCTCCCAGCCCTTTTCCGCCAGCGAGAACGCGATGGCGGGGATGCCGAACAGATACCCTTCGCTGGCGGCGGCGACGGTGCCCGAATAGAGGGTGTCATCGCCCATGTTGGCGCCGTTGTTGATGCCCGACACGACCAGGTCGGGGCGCGTATCCATCAGGCCGGTCAGCGCGACGTGCACGCAATCGGACGGCGTGCCGTTGACCGCGATGAAGCCGTTTGAAGCGGTGCGCACCGACAGCGGCCGGTTCAGCGTGAGCGAGTTGGAGGCGCCGCTGTGGTTGGTCTCGGGCGCGACGACGGTCAGATCGCCCAGCCCTTCCAGCGCGGCGACCAGCGCTTCCAGGCCAGGGGCCGAATAGCCATCATCGTTCGAAACCAGAATTCGCATTGTGCATCCGAAAGAAAATAAAACGCGGGTGACGTGGCGGATTGTACCCGCGGTAGAATCCGCAGCCACTACTACAACAACGGACTCCCCTTCCATGGCGATAACCGAACCCTCCCTGGCATTTACCGTCGCGCTCGTCGTGCTGGCCTACCTGATCGGCTCCGTGCCCTTCGCCGTGGTGGTCAGCAAGCTGATGGGTCTGCAAGACCCCCGCAGCTATGGGTCCAAGAACCCCGGAGCAACCAACGTGCTGCGCACCGGCAACAAGACCGCCGCCGCGCTGACGCTATTGGGGGACGCCGCCAAGGGATGGTTCGCGATCTGGCTGGCCGAGAAGCTGGCGCCCGGCATCGGCCCCGTCGCCCTCGCCTGCGTGGCGCTGGCCGCCTTCATCGGCCACCTCTACCCCGTGTTCCTGGGTTTCAAGGGCGGCAAGGGCGTGGCGACCGCGCTGGGCGTGCTGGTGGCCATCCAGCCCTGGCTGGCCGTCGCCACCGCAGCAACCTGGCTGATCATCGCCATTTTCTTCCGCTATTCGTCGCTGGCTTCGCTGGTGGCCGCGTTCTTCGCCCCCGTGTACTACGTGTTCGGGTCCGGGCTGGCCTGGCAGGCGCAGCCGGCGCTGGGCGTGGCGCTGGCGATCATCGGCATCCTGCTGTTCTACCGTCACCGCGCCAATATCGCCCGGCTGATCCAGGGCACCGAAAGCCGGATCGGCAGCAAGAAGAAGTAATCCCCCCGCGATGGGCGGATCAGATGGGTGAAACAAGCGGGCGGCCTGGCCGCCCGTTTTTCATTTCAGGCGATATCGGCCAGATCCCAGCGCGGCTTGACCGTGAAGCTATGGGCGCTGGCGTCCAGCGTGGCCAATCCGGCCTTCACCCGTTCGGCGGCCGCGAACGCGATCATGGCGCCGTTGTCGGTGCACAGTTCCAGCGGCGGGAAGTATGCGCGGGCCTTGAGCGGCTTGAGCGCGGCATCGAGCTTGGCGCGCAGAAGCTGGTTGGCCCCCACGCCGCCGGCCACGACCAGGCGGCGCAGGCCGGTCTGTTTAAGCGCGCGGATGGACTTGGCCGCCAGCACCTCGACGATGGCCGCCTGCGTGGCGGCGGCAAGGTCAGCGCGGGTCTGTTCGTCCAGGCCGCCATTCTGTTCGGCCGCCTTGACTCGGGTCAGCACGGCGGTTTTCAAGCCGCTGAAACTGAAGTCCAGGTCACCGCTGTGCAACATGGGGCGCGGCAGGTCGAAGCGCGAGGCGTCGCCGCTGCCGGCCAGCCGGGACAGCGCGGGTCCACCCGGGTAGCCCAGGCCCATGAGCTTGGCGGATTTGTCGAAGGCCTCGCCCGCGGCGTCGTCCAGGGTTTCGCCCAGCAGCTCGTAGCGACCCACGCCGTCCACGCGCATGAGCTGGGAATGGCCGCCTGAGACCAGCAAGGCAATGAAGGGAAACTCGGGCCGGGGATCGGCCAGCATCGGCGACAGCAGATGGCCTTCGAGGTGATGGATGCCGATGGCAGGCAGGCCGCGCGACCAGGCGAACGACTGCGCCACGCTGGCGCCGACCAGCAAGGCGCCGGCAAGACCGGGCCCGGCCGTATAGGCCACGGCGCCGATGTCGGACATCTGCAGACCCGCGTCCTGCAGCACCTGGCGGGTCAGCGGCACCACGCGGCGGATGTGGTCGCGCGAGGCAAGTTCCGGCACCACGCCCCCGTATTCCTGGTGCATGGCGATCTGGGTATGCAGCGCGTGCGCAAGCAGGCCGCGTTCCGTACAGACGGCTGCGACGCCGGTTTCGTCGCAGGAGCTTTCAAAGCCGAGAATGATCATGGCGGCAGAGTTTACAACTGATGCGAAAATACGCGGGTTCTTGACTGGGACGGGGCTTTCCGCCCCGCCCGCCACAACCTGATAATCCTGCAAAAACCCTGGGGACTCGAATGCTGGAGAAGCTATTCAAGCTGCGCGAGCACGGCACGACCGCAAGAACGGAAGTCGTGGCCGGCCTGACGACATTCCTGACGATGTCGTACATCATCTTCGTCAATCCTGACATCCTGTCCTCGACGGGCATGGACCGCGACGCGGTCTTTGTTGCCACCTGCCTGGCCGCCGCGCTGGGCTCGCTGGTGATGGCGTTCATCGCCAATTGGCCCATCGGCATGGCGCCCGGCATGGGGTTGAACGCCTTCTTTGCCTTCACCGTGGTCAAGACCATGGGCTACACCTGGGAGCAGGCGCTGGGTGCGGTGTTCATCTCGGGCATCATCTTTCTGTTCCTGACGATATCCGGCATCCGGGTCTGGCTGGTCAAGGGCATCCCGCATTCACTGCGCAGTGCCATTGCGGCCGGCATCGGGCTGTTTCTGGCCATTATCGCGCTGTCCAGCGCGGGCATCGTGGTCGCCCATCCGGCCACCAAGGTCACGCTGGGCAACCTCACCACGCACGGTCCGCTCTTCGCCATCCTGGGCTTTTTCGTGATCGCGTCGCTGGATGCGCTGCGCGTGCGTGGCGCCATCCTGATCGGCATCATCGTCGTCACGGTGCTGTCGATGGTGATGGGCTACAACGAGTTCAAGGGCATCTTTTCGGCGCCGCCCAGCTTGTCGCCTACCCTCTTCAAGCTGGACATCATGGGCGCGCTGCATTCCGGCTTCGTGCACGTGATTCTGGTGTTCGTGCTGGTCGAAGTGTTTGACGCCACCGGCACGCTGGTGGGCGTAGCCAAGCGCGCGGGCCTGGTGCCTGATGACCGGCCCAATCGCCTGGGCCGCGCGCTGTTCGCGGACAGCACCGCCATCGTGGCCGGTTCGATGCTGGGCACCAGCAGCACCACCGCCTACGTCGAAAGCGCCTCCGGCGTGCAGGCTGGCGGACGCACCGGCATGACTGCACTGATCGTGGGCCTGCTGTTCCTGGCCGCGCTGTTCATCTCGCCGCTGGCGGGCGCCGTGCCGGCCTACGCCACCGCACCCGCCCTGCTCTACGTCGCCGGCCTGATGATGCGCGAGCTCATCGACATCGACTGGAACGACGTCTGCGAAGCCACGCCGGCCGCGTTGACCGCGCTGGTCATGCCGTTCACGTACTCGATCGCCAACGGCATTGCCTTCGGCTTCATCAGCTACGTGGTGCTCAAGACCGCCACGGGCAAGATGCGCGACGTGCACCCGGCCACGTGGCTCGTGGCCGTGCTGTTCGTGATCCGCTACGCGTTCTTCCCTGAATAGTCAGGCTGACACGCTGTTCGCCCAGAACCGCCGCAGGCCATGCCTTGCGGCGGTTTTTTCATTTGGCGGCCGTCCACACCGCCAGTTCGTAGCCGTCGAGGTCCGTGAAATGGAAGCGGCTGCCGCCCGGAAACGTGAACTCGTCGCGGCTGATGCGACCGCCCGCGGCCGTGATGCGTTGCCGGGTTGCGGCCAGGTCGTCGCCGTACAGGATCACAAGCGGACCGCCCGGCCGCACCGCTTCACCCGTCGTGAAGCCGCCAGTCAGCCGGCCATCGGTGAATTCCGAATACGTGGGACCGTAGTCCGTGAACGTCCATCCGAAGACCTCGCCATAGAAGCGCTTGCTGCGCGCGATGTCCGCGACGTTGAATTCGATGTTGTCGATGCGGTTGTTCTGGCCGCTGGCGCCCATGCGCGTCTCCTTTGGTTGAATGGCAAGTGTTGAATGGCAAATGCGCGGCCATTCCAGGCCGCGTTCGTGCTTGCTATTGTAGGGATCGGAAAAATCAATCAACCCGGCCAAGGGCATGGTTGCTGGCGGGCGCGGTTGAATTCGCCGATACACTCCCCATGTAGATCAGCATATGGAGTACATTTTGCGCCCTTCCCCTTTCATTTCCGCGCTGCCGGCCTGTCATGACGCAGCGGAGGCGCACGCATGAGCGCCCTGGCGAATATCCCCTTTTCCGTGCTGGACCTGGCCCCCATTGTGCAGGGCCGCGATGCCGCAGACGCGTTCCGCAATACGGTCGCGCTGGCGCAGCATGTCGAGCAACTGGGCTACAACCGCTTCTGGTTGGCCGAGCACCACAACATCAATGGCATCGCCAGCAGCGCCACGGCTGTGCTGATCGGCCATGTGGCCGGCCACACGCGCACGCTGCGCGTCGGCTCGGGCGGCGTCATGCTGCCCAACCACGCGCCGCTGATCATCGCCGAACAGTTCGGCACGCTCGAGACCCTGTACCCCGGCCGCATCGACCTGGGCCTGGGCCGCGCACCCGGCAGCGACGGCGCCACGCAACAGGCGCTGCGCCGCAGCCCGCGCAGCGGTCTTGAGTTCCCGGCCCTGGTGGAGGAACTGCGCGGCTTTCTGGCCCCCTCGCGCCCCGGCCAGCCCGTGCGCGCCATCCCCGGTGAAGGCCTGGATGTGCCGATCTGGCTGCTGGGTTCCAGTGACTTCAGCGCGCGCATGGCGGCTGAACTTGGCCTGCCCTTCTCGTTTGCCGGGCATTTCTCGCCGGAAGGCATGGCCGCGATGCGCTTGTACCGTCACTTGTTCAAGCCTTCCGAGACGCTGGCGCGCCCCTATTCGATGATCGGCGTGCCCGTCATTGCCGCCGAAACCGACGAGGCCGCGCGCTTCCAGTCGACCACGCAGCAACTGAAATTCCTGTCGCTCGTGCGCGGCCATCGCCTGCAATTGCAGCCGCCGGTCGAAAGCATGGATGGCGTATGGAACGAATGGGAGCGCGAAGCGGTCAATCAACGATTGGGCGCTTCGATCGTGGGCGGCCCGGACACCGTCAAGCGGGAACTCGAAGCCCTGGTCGCGGAAACCCAGGCCGACGAGGTCATGATCGTGTCCGACTTCTACGACATCGCAGACCGCCTGCGTTCTTTCGAGATCGTCGCCTCGCTGAAAAATGGCGCAGGCGTCTCCACGAAATCGGCGGCCTGAGGGCCGTATTCTGCGCCATTGACGGCGCCAACCATTGCGACGCGGCCTGGACCGGCTCTACTATGGGCTTTCAAGGCCTGGCAATACGCGTCGCCGCATCAGCGCCGGGGCAGGCCCCCGGTGTCTCCGCCACCGCTTTTCGCCGCCCACGCGGCAAGGATTTCTTATGAGTATTGTTGAACTCACCAAAGACAGCTTCCAGGAAGCCATCACGCCCGACGGCACCCTCATCGTCGACTTCTGGGCGCCCTGGTGCGGCCCGTGCCGTGGTTTCGCGCCGGTATTTGAACAGGCCGCCACCGAGCATCCGGACGTCACGTTCGCCAAGGTGAATACCGACGTCGAGCAGGAACTGGCCGGCGCGCTGGGCATCCGCTCGATTCCGACGCTGATGGTCTTCCGCGAAAAGGTCCTGCTGTTCTCGCAACCCGGCGCCTTGTCCGGCGGTCAGTTGAACGAACTGCTCGCCAAGATCAAGGAAGTGGACATGGAAAAGGTCCACCAGGAAATCGCCGCGGCGCAAGACAGCCAGGACGCGTAAAACCGCAAGGGGCCCGGATCGGGCCCCTTCCTTTTGCACCGGGACATTTGCTTCCCGGACGCCGCTGCGCGGCAGGCCGGTGCGGACGCTGGCTGGCTACAAAACGACTTCCCACGCGGACCGGCCGCGCGTGATGTTCGCCGCAGTGACTCCCAATTCAGTCAGCACCACACGCGGCACCGTGAACGTGAGCGTGACGCCGTCCGCGTTGTAGTCTTCCTGCAAGATGGCGGCGCCTGCCTGGGCCAACCGCGATTTCAACAGCGCCATCTCGCCGAATCCGCATGCGCAGCGCACCATTGCCATGTCGACGATTTCCGTGCGCTCCCCCAGCCGCAGGCAATTGGCTGCGCATCCGCCGTAAGCGCGCACCAGTCCGCCCGCGCCGAGCTTGATTCCCCCGTACCAGCGCACGACCAATACCGCCACGCGGTCCATGTCCTGGCCTTCGATGGCCTGCAGGATCGGCCTGCCCGCGGTGCCGCCGGGTTCGCCATCATCATTGAAGCGGTATTCCTGTCCGATGCGGTAGGCCCAGCAGTTGTGCGTGGCCTCGGGGTCGCTGTGCTCGGCAAAGAAGCGCATGGCGTCGTCGATCGTGGCGACCGGCGCGGCATACGCGGCAAAGCGGCTTTTCTTGATGTCTTCCTGGTAGGTGCAGGGAGCGGTCAGCGTGTGCGTCATGCCCGGCATTGTAAGTGCGCGGATCGGCAGGCGATGCGGCCTGCGCGGCCCGGCCTGCTCGGATGCGGCCTGCGCGGCCCGGCCTGCGCGGCGCCGACCGGCCGCGCATCAGCCGTGGCAGTCCGGGACTTCCTGATCCAGATAGACGTCGAAGGCGACGTCGCGCGCCCATTTCGTGGTCATGGCCTTCCAGGCGCCGGCGCGGTCCCACGCCCGCATCTCTTGCCCGAGCCACGCGCGCGAGGCCTCGTCCTGCGCGCGCAGCAGCCACACGCGCTCCTGGCGTGCGCCATCCGGCGTCAGCGTCGAGGAGAACTTCTTCCATTCCGGAAAGCGCATCAGCGGCTCCCAGACGGCATCGTCGACCAAACCGATGTCGCACTCGCCTTCGCGCACGGCGACGAGCGCGTCCGACGGCACGCGATAGGTCTTGACGGTTGCGCCCCAGCTTTGCGCCAGGGCTTGCGCCTGCGTGGCGGCTTCGGCCATGCAGACGCTGCGACCCTGCACGTCGGCGGGCTTGCGCATCCGCGTGTCGGTGCGGATTACGGCCTTGGGCCGTGCCGCATAGCCGGTGGCTTGCACCGCGACGGTCTGCGGCTGTCCGTCGCCGCGGTCCGCAAGCACCAGATCCACTTCGCCCGCCTTGAGCGCTTGGTCGGCGTCAGCGGCCGGCAACTGGACCAGCCGCACGGGCAGCTTCAGGCTGGCGCCCAGCTTGTCGGTGATGGCGGCGTCCAGGCCTTCGGGCGTGCGGATCTTCGCCCCCGCGACCGGCGGCGGCGCCAGATACGGCACGCCCACGACCAGCTCACCGCGCGCCCGCGCCGCCGGAAAGGTCTCCGGCTGCGCCTGCGCGAAGCCCGCGAGCAGCAGGCCCGCGGCAAGGACGAATGGACGCATGCGGGACATCATGATGACAACGTCAGACGTATTGGTAACGCAGCAAACGATGCTTGAGGTTCTCAAGCACGAACTGGTCGATCAACGCAGCCAGCACGGCGATCACGAGGATGTTGGTCATGACGCCGGTCATGTCCGCGATTTCGCCCGAGTACGCCAGCGACCGGCCCAGCCCCTTGCCGAAGCCGATCAGCATTTCGGCCGAGATCAGCGCCCGCCAGGCGTTGCCGAACGCCAACTGCGCGCCGGTGATGAGCTCGGGCATGACCGCCGGCAGATACACCCGCTTGATCAGCCCCCAGCGCGTCGCGCCCATGACGCGCGCCGCCGACACGTGCACGCGCTGCACCGATTCGGTGGCGTTCATCACGCTGAGCGCGGCCGGGAAGAACGCCGACAGCGCCACGACCACGATGATGGGCGTATTGCCGAAGCCCATCACGATGAGAAACAGCGGCACCCACGCGATGGACGGGATCGACTGCAGGATGACGATGGCGCTGCGCAGGACTTCGCGGAAGAAGAACAGCACGGCCGCCACGAGGCCGAAGCCCACGCCGGCGGCCAGCGCCAGCCCGTAGCCCGCGCCCAACCGTCCCAGCGTGCCCATGAGGCTCTGATGGAACGACTGCTTGCCCAGGTCTTCGAACAGCCGCTCGACGACCGCGGGCACGCCCGGCATCAGGAAGTCGGGCAGCGCGAACGCGGCCAGTTGCCACAGCGCCAGAATGAACAGGACGCCCAAAACGCCCGCAAGATGCTTGCGGGCGCCGGTCACACGGGTAGATGCGCTCAAAGCTTGCGAGCCTCTTGCCAGGACAGGTCGACGATGCTGGAGACGTCGTACGGCTTGCCGTCGCGCGTCTTGAGCGAACCCTGGGCCTGCAGGATGTCAGCGATTTCCTGCATGCGCGCCGTGTCCTTCTCCGTCAGCTTGGGCGTGAACACCTGCGTGCTGATGGCCTCGGAAATGACGGTTTCGCGCGGCAGCTCGCCGCGGGTCAGCGTTTTGAGCGTGGGCTCGGCAATGAAGTACGACGCGATCAGCTTGGAAGCCTGCGCCGGCTCCTTCTGCAGCAGCGTGATGGCCTGGTTCTGGGCGTCCAGCGCCTTCCAGACATCGTCCTTGCGCTTGGCCAGCGTTTCGCCCGAGGTGATGACGACCATGCACGGGAACGGCCAGGCCTGCCCCACTTCGTAGATCTGCTTGACCGGCGCGACCAGTTGCGCGATGCGGTCGTAGGGTTCGAACAGAAAGGCGGCGTCAACACGCTTGCCCACCAGCGACTGCACGGCCACGGCCGGGCTTACGCCCATGACGTTCACGTCGTCGGCAGTCAGGTTGCCCTGCTTGAGCACGACGCCCTTCAGGACCACGTCGGCGGTGCTGCCTTCGGCCTGCGAGGCCAGCGTCTTGCCCTTCAGGCCTGCAATGTCCTTGATGCCGGAATCGTCACGCACGATCAGCGAGTGATAGCCCTGCTGCGCGCCGCCCACCACCTTCAGGTCAGCGCCCTTGGAGGCCCACGCGACCGCGTTGGTGAAGCCGAGCACGCCGATGTCGAGCTGGCCGCCGACGATTGCCTTGATGAGATCGGTGCCCGATTTGAATTCGATCAGTTCGGAATCCAGGCCGGCCTTCTTGTAGTAGCCGCCCTCTTGCGCGACGATCGCCTGCGCGTCGTCCATCACGCGCAGGTAGCCCACGCGGAACTTCTCGGCAGCCATCGCGGGGGCAGCCGCCAGCAGCGCCGCGGCCAGCGGCAGGGACAACCATTGCTTCAGTTTCATTAGAAGAGCTCCAGGAAATTCGATAAGCGGCCGCGCCCGGGCGGCCGTGGGTATTTGGGGAAGAAGGTCAGGCGGCCAGCGCGATGTCGGCGTGCGCGTCCGAACCGCCGACGCCGATGCCCAACAGGCGCAGGATTTCGCGCTTCTCGGTGGCAAGGTCGGACAGGTCGTGCGTCTTGACGCGGTGGGCCAGGTTGAATTCGCGCAGCACCCGCGCCGGACGCGGGCTGAAGACGACGATGCGATCGGCCAGGAACAGGGCCTCGTCGACGTCGTGGGTCACCAGCAGCACCGTCGGCTTTTCCTGCGCGATGAGCTGGCGCAGCACATCCTGCAGGCTCAGGCGGGTCAGCGCGTCCAGTGCACCGAAGGGTTCGTCCATCAGCATGGTCTGGGGCTGGGCGATGAACGCGCGGGCCAGCGCAGCGCGCTGGCGCATGCCGCCGGAGACCTGATGGGGATAGTAGTGTTCGAAGCCTTCAAGGCTGACGCGCGCCAGCCATTCGCGTGCGGCTTCGCGGGCGCGCTTCTTGGGCGTGTTCTGGAATTCCAGCGCCAGCGCCACATTGTCTTCCAGCGTCAGCCAGGGATACAGGGCGTGTTCCTGGAAAACCAGCGTGCGGCTGGGATTCGGTCCCGTGACCTTGTCGCCGTCGGCCAGCACGCTGCCCTGCGTGGGCATTTCAAGCCCGGCGGCCAGGTGCAGCAAGGTGGACTTGCCGCAGCCCGAGGGGCCGACCAGCGCGACCAGCTCGCCGGTCTTGAATTCACTGGTGAAGCCGTCGACGACGGGCAGGTCGCCGAAATGCTTGTGGACGTGGTCGAAAGTCAGGTTCATGGAACGAATCGTCAGCGCGCGTGAAAACGAGCCTCAAATCTAACAATTCGTTATATGAATCCAAACGATCAATATCGAATGTCTTTACTTCTTTTCGTAATAACGATCAGACCGTCGCCGTCTGCCTGCTGGCCGCCCTCTGCAATCCGAACGCAATGACGAAGCCCAGCGTGACGCACAGGGACGCGGCCAGGAAGATGGCGGGGTAGCCGAAGCCGCTGGAGATGTAGCCCGCGATCGGGCCGGTCACGCCCAGCGCCAGGTCCAGGAAGGCCGAATAGGCGCCCAGCGCCGCGCCGCGGCTGCCGGCCGGCACGCGCGCCACGGCCTCGACGCCGATGGCCGGGAACACCAGCGCGAAGCCGCAGCCGGTCAGCGCGGCGCCCAGCAGCGCCATGCCCGGGTTGGGCGCCAGCCACAACAGCAACAGACCGGCCGCTTCCACCACGAACGACACCTGCGCGACCCGGAATCCGCCAAAGCGCGTGATGGTGCCGGCGAACAGCAGGCGCACGCCAATGAAGGCGCCGCCGAACGCACTGAGCGCGCTTGCGGCGCCGTCCCACGAGACGCTGGCGTAATACAGCGCGACGAAGGCGGCCAGCGTGCCGAAGCCGACCGACCCCAGACCCAGCGCCACGCCGTGCGGGAACACGCGCAGCACCACACTCTTGAAAGCCATGCGGTGCCCGCCCACGATGGCGACGGCCGGCCGGATCATGGCAAGACCCAGCCCGGCCAATCCCAGCAGCAGCACCGCGCCCCCCAGTGCGCCCATGCTCCAGTGCTTTTCAAGCTGCACGCCCAGCGGCGCGCCCAGCGCCAGCGCGCCATAGGTGGCGATGCCGTTCCAGGATATGACGCGGGCGGTGTGCAGCGGCCCTACCCTCGCGATGGCCCAGGTGGCCGAGCCGGTGCCGACCCAGCTCTCGCCGAATCCCAACGCCAGACGACTGAGGATGATTGCCGCCAGGCTGAGCCACGCGGTGCGTTCAAAGGCGTACGCGAGCAGCAGAAAAATGCCGCTGATCGCGCAGGCCGCCATGCCGATGACGACGGTCTGCTTCGGGCCGACCGTATCGGCCATGCGGCCGGCGTGCGAGCGGCTGAGCAGGGTCGCCACATACTGCACGCTGATCGCCAGGCCGGCCAGCACGGATCCGTATCCCAGGTTGCCGTGCACGTAACCCGGCAGCACGGCCAGCGGCAGGCCGATGGCCAGGTAGCAGATGAAGGTAAAGAAGGCGATGGCAACGATGCGGGCCGTCAGGGTGAACGTGCCGATCTGCGCGCCATCAGGCGCGTCATGCAAAGAGGGAGACATGTGGGGACAAAAAGAAGCCTGGCCGGACAGCCGCCAGGGTCGGGCCCGATGATAGCGCAACGCAGATTGCGCCCGGCTGAACAGGTGGCCATCGCGGCCCGGCAGACTGCATGGCGCGCGGCCGTGGCGCAAATGAGAAAGCGGCGCACGAACCCGTGCGCCGCTTCATGACCCGCCGCGGAATCAGGCTTCGATGCCGCGCGAGGACAGGTAGTCTTCGTAGCCGCCGCGGTAGTCGACGATCTCGCCGGTGGGCAGGATTTCGATCACGCGCGTGGCCAGGCCGGACACGAATTCACGGTCATGCGACACGAACACCAGCGTGCCTTCGTACTTTTCCAGCGCGAATTGCAGCGACTCGATCGATTCCATGTCCAGGTGGTTGGTGGGCTCGTCGAGCAGCATCACGTTGTGCCGGCCCAGCATCAGGCGGCCGAAGGTCATGCGGTTCTTTTCGCCGCCGGACAGCACCTTGGGGGCCTTGGGCAGGTCGTCAGCCGAGAACAGCAGGCGGCCCAACACCGAACGGATCGACTGGTCGTCGTCGCCCGGCTGGCGGTGGTCGCCCATCCAGTCCAGCAGGTTGATGTCGGTTTGCTGGAACTGGTCGGAAACGTCCTGCGCCATGTAGCCGAGGTCGGCGTTGTCCGACCATTTCACCGTGCCCGAATCGGGTTGCAGATCCTGCGCCAGGAGGCGCAGCAGCGTGGTCTTACCGACGCCGTTGGCGCCGATGATGGCGATCTTTTCGCCGGCGTCGACCATGGCCGAGAACTTGGTGATGACGGGCGCGTCATAGGCCTTGGTCAGGTTTTCGACAGTGACGGCCAGGCGGTGCATGACCTTGCTTTGCTCGAACCGGATGTACGGGTTCTGGCGCGACGAGGGTTTGACCACGACCTGGTCGGCCTTGATGCGGTCGATCTGTTTCAGGCGCGAGGTGGCCTGACGCGACTTGGACTTGTTGGCCGCGAAACGGCGGACAAAGTCCTGCAGTTCGGCGACGCGTTCCTTGGCCTTGGCGTTGTTGGCCACCAGGCGCTCGCGGGCCTGGGTGGAAGCCAGCATGTAGTCGTCGTAATTGCCTGCGTAGATGCGGATTTCACCGTAATCCACGTCAGCCATGTGCGTGCACACCTGGTTCAGGAAGTGACGATCGTGGCTGATGATGATCATCGTGCTCTGGTAGCCGTTGAGCACGTTTTCCAGCCAACGGATCGTGTTGATGTCCAGGTTGTTGGTGGGTTCGTCCAGCAGCAGCACGTCGGGGTTCGAGAACAGCGCCTGCGCCAGCAGCACGCGCAGCTTCCAGCCCGGCGCGACTTCGCGCATCGGCAGGTTGTGCTGGTCGACCGCGATTTCCAGGCCCAGCAGCAGCTCGCCCGCGCGGGCTTCGGCGGTGTAGCCGTCGTATTCCGCGAACTTGGCTTCCAGATCGGCCGCGCGCATGTAATCGTCTTCGGTCGCCTCCGGGTTGGCGTAGATCGCGTCACGCTCGGACATGGCGTCCCACATTTCGGTGTGGCCCATCATCACGACGTCCAGCACGCGCACGTCTTCAAACGCGAACTGGTCCTGGCGCAGCTTGCCCAGGCGCACGCCGGGTTCAAGCGCGACGTTGCCGCCGGACGGTTCCAGGTCGCCGCCGATGATCTTCATGAACGTAGACTTGCCGGACCCATTGGCCCCGATCAGCCCGTACCGGTTGCCTTCCCCGAACTTGACGCTGACGTTCTCGAAAAGGGGCTTGGGACCGAACTGGATGGTGAGATTGGCGGTGGATATCACGGTGTATGTACGTTTGAAGGCGCCCGAAAGCGCATGCGGGAAAACCTGCTAGTGTAGCAAACGGGCTGCGGCCCTTATTTATATTGGCGAGAGCGGCGCTGCTGGAGCGCCGGACCGCCCGCCCCCGGAGCGCCGGAGCGCCGGAGCGCCGGAGCGCCGCACCGCCAGACCGGGGATCAGTGGCGATGCTCGTCCAGCACCAGATGCGCCAGACCCTTTTCGGTGGCGATGCCGACCTTCTGGCCGATGGGCAAGGTGGCTTTGGTGGCGACATGGCCGTACGGCAGACCGGTAATGACCGGCACCTTGACCGTCTTGCGCAGCCAGGCCACGACCTCGTGCAGATCGTACCCCTTGTCGTGCGGCGCCAGCTTGTATTCGGTGAAACGGCCCAGGACGATCGCCTTCTGGCGCGCCAGGATGCCAGCCTGCCAGAGCTGGATCAGCATGCGCTCGACGCGGTACGGATGCTCGGCCACGTCTTCCAGGAACAGGATGCCGCCGCGAATCTTCGGCATGTACGGCGTGCCCAGCAGCGAGGTCAGCATCGCAAGGTTGCCGCCCCACAGGATGCCGCGCGCGTCGACCGGGTCGGCGTCCTGGGTTTCGAAGCTGAGGATCTCCAGCTCGCCGCGCATCACTTCGCCGAACAGCGCTTCGGTCAGGTCATCGACCTTTTTGCCGCCGAAATCCTGGACCGCGGTGGCGCCCGTGTAGCTGACCGCGCCGGTCTGCGCCAGCAGCGCCAGGTTGAACGCCGTGAAATCGCTCATGCCGACAAAGCGCTTGCCGCTGTCGGCCATGGCCTTCCAGTCGATGGCGTGCAGCAACCGGCCCAGCCCGTAGCCGCCGCGCGTCACCATGACGATCGGCAGCTTCTGCTTCGTGGCGCGGGTCAGGCTGGCCAGGCGCTGGGCGTCCGTCCCGGCGAACCGTTGATGCTCGGCCAGCGCCGTGCGGTCCAGCGCGGTCTTGAAGCCCTGTTGCGCCAGCCGTTCAAGCGCCAGCGTCACGGTGGCGGGGTCGCGCACGGCGGACGACGGGGAAATCAGGTAGATGCCGCGGGCGTCCGGCTGGGGACCGTGATGGTGCGCGGGGTCGTGGCCATGATCGTGGTCGTGACCGCATGCGTCGCCGCAGTCCGGGCCGTGATCGTGCGGGTGATCGTGCGCCGGGGTGGCTGCGGCCTTGGCGCGGCGCGCCTTGGCGGCGGGCTTGGCAGCGGACTTGGCGGCTTTGGGGGTACTCATGCGATGGATTCCTTGGCGCGGCGTTCGCGGAAGAACCGGCGCAGCAGGTCGCCGCAGGGTTCGGCCAGCACGCCGCCGGTGACTGAAGTGTGATGGTTGAGCTTGGGCACGGACCCGACGTCCAGCACGCTGCCGCAGGCCCCGGTCTTGGGGTCGTACGCGCCGAACACCACGCGCGCAAGGCGCGCATGCAGCATGGCGCCGATGCACATCACGCACGGTTCCAGAGTGACGTAGACGGTGATGCCGGGCAGCCGGTAGTTTTCAAGCTGGCGTGCGGCGCCGCGCAGGGCGACGATCTCGGCGTGCGCCGTGGGATCGTGGTCGATGATGGTGCGGTTGTAGCCCCGCCCCAGGATGTCGCCCTGGGCGGACACGACCAGCGCGCCCACCGGCACCTCGCCGATGTCGTAGGCGGCCTGGGCCTGTTCCAGGGCCAGGGTCATGAAACGCGCGTCCTGCTCGGTCCAGCGCGGCACCGCGTCCATCGGGGCCAGCTCAGCCACGGTACACCCGCGATTTCAGCGCGATACGGCCCGCCAGGCTGGTGACCGCTTCTTCGAGCCATTGATACAACTCAGCTTCTTCGTCGTAGCGGGCCTGGTTCAGGTTGGACACGCGCCCTTCCTCGATGAAGCCCCAGGCGCGGCTGCGCTTGTCGCGGTGCTTGGGATCCCAGACGCCGAAGGCAAAGCCGCCGGCGCGGCGGATCAGCGAAAAGCACGGAATGTCGGTGTAGCCGTCGCCCACGAAGACCATCTGGTCGAACGGGATGCGCAGCCGGTCCTCGGGCACCTTGCGGTTGACCTCGAACGGCTTGTTGCGGAATTCGCGGCCGATGATGCCCTTCTGGATGTGGAACAGGTAGCGTGTCTTGTCCGTGAAGCTGACGACGCGCCGCGGGAACGCGATGCCGCCGTCCTCGCCATAGACGAATTCGGACGCCCAGATTTCGGTGAATTCATGCGCGATGGGCGTCGAGCGCACCACGTCGCCGATGCCGCTGGAGATGAGATAGAACTCGAGCTGCACCTGCGGGTGCTCGGCCCGGACCGCGGCGCGCAGACGCTGGAACAGCGTGGCCACGCCATCGTGCAGATCAAGGCGCGCGCCCCAATCTTTCAGGCGCTGCTGCGTGATGAGGCCGTGCCGTCCCTGCCGGGACAGTTCGATCATCTTATAGAGATAGGCCGGCACGGGATCCCAGTCCTGCTGAAACAGCAGGGGATCGACCTCTTCCTTCCAGAACGAGGCCGTGTCCACGCCGATGCTGTCCAGGAAACCGGACGTGCTGTCCGAGGCCAGCGTGTCGTCGAAATCGAAAATCAGGGCGATGACGTCGGACATGAATATGCGTGAAAAAAGGCGACAGCCGCCATTTTGCCTGAATGCGGCAGCGGCTGCGCCTTGGAAGCAGCGCGGTGCATCACGCAGCGCCCTGCTTCACCTTTGCTTCATGCGGTTTGAATCATGCGCCCTGGTTCGGAGCAACGCCTTACTGGCGGATAGGCGCGCTCATCGTTCCCGTGCCGGGAGCGGGCGCCATGCCCGGGGCAGGAGCCATGCCCGGAGCCGGGGCCATGCCCGGGGCGGGGGCCATGCCCGGGGCGGGGGCCATGCCCGGGGCCGTGCCTGCGGGCACCTGGATCACGGTTTCGCGCAGCACGCCGCCGCCCTGCACGCTGCCGCGCACGTTGCCCGGCGCGGTCATTTGCGTGACGCAATTCTGGCGCTGGGTTTCGGGCAGACGGTTGCAGCGCGCCACCATGTTCTGCTGCAGTTGTTCGGGGCTTTCTTCGCGGAGATTCTGGCGGCTGCGCTCCTGGCGCGCCGCGCCGGCTTCGCGCAGGCAGGCATCCAGCGCTTGCCCGGTCCTGCCGCTTTTGCAGGCGGCGACGTCCTGCTGATAGCTGGACTGCGCCGAGGCGCCGGAAGATTGCGCTTGAACCGCGCCAGCGGCGAGCATCAGGCCGGCGGTGCAGAGAATGGCAGCAAGGCGCTTCGAAGGCATGGGAACAGTATTCATGGTCAGCTCCTTATGAAGAGATTGAACCCGGACGGCGCGGTATCAACCGCGCCGCCAACTGACCTCACTATCCCATGACCGCGCGATGGGGGACATAACTAGCGACGTGAATTCGTAAGGTTACGTTTCAACGTCAGCAAACAGGGACGGCGCGAAATCAGCGCGCGTCTTTGTCCGCTTCCGCCTTGGTAAGGCGGTTGCGGTACGTGGCTGCGCGCATCAGCAACATGGCCGTGACAGGCGACGACACAATCAGCAGCAGCGTGATGATGACCTCGTGAAACACCGGGCGCGCGGACAGCGCCGAGAACACCAGGATGGAAGACGCCAGCACGCAGGCGCAGCCCATCGTGTTGCCCAGCGTGGGGGCATGGATGCGCGACTGGAAGGTGCGGAAACGCAGCAGCCCGGCCGAGCCGGTGACGGCCAGCAGTCCGCCCAGCACCAGCAGAATGGTGGCGGGAATGCCGGCCCACAGGGGGATATCGACTTCCATCATGGCTCGATGACCTCGCCGCGCAACAGAAAGCGCGCCATGGCGGTAGAGCCCACAAATCCGAACAGCGCGATCAGCAGCGCGATGTCGAAGTACACCGACGTGCCGGACCGGATGCCGAACACCAGCATCGTCAACATGCCGTTGATGTACAGCGTGTCCAGGGCCAGGACGCGGTCCTGGGCGGTTGGGCCACGCAAGAGGCGGATGGTGGCGAACACCATGCCCAGCGCAAAGCAGAGCAAGGCAAAGGATGCCGCCCAATACAGTACGGAATTCATTCGAACATCTCCATCAACGGGCGCTCGTAGCGCTGCTGCACCAGTTCGATCCACTCGTCTTCGTTTTGTAGATCGAGCACATGCAGCTTCAGCGCGTGGTCTTCAGTCAGGCTCACCCAGACCGTGCCGGGCGTGTAGGTGACGATGCAGGCCAGCATCGCCAGGCCATGCGGGTCGCGCATGGTGAGCGGGATCAGGATGAATCCCGGCGAGAACTCATTGCGGCGTGGATTGAGGATCAGCCGCGCGACCGCGATGTTGGACTTGATGATGTCCCACGTCACGTGCAGGAAAAGCGGGATCACCTTCCACAGGTGGCGCGGCCGTGCATGCAGCGGGCGCAGGCGCGAGGCGGCCCACGTGAACCACAGCGCCAGCGCGATGCCCAGGGCGATCTGCCCCGGCGACACGCTTTCATTGAGGAGCAGCCACAGTGCAAACAGCAGCGTGGGCAGGATCAGGAAGTAAAGGCGGCGCATCAGCTTCCTCCCTTGACGCCGCGCACGGTCTGCGCGGACATGACGGCGTCGATATACGACGCGGGCTGGTCGAGCGAACGGGCGGCGTCGTCCAGGTAGGCCGACACGGGACCCGCGCCGGCGGCCAGGCCCACGCACAGCAGCACCAGCACGGCGACCGGGCCTGCCTCGATCACGCGCAGACGCGGCGTGCTGCGGTCGTCGCTGGCCCAGAAGATACGGATGCCGGTGCGGCCCAGGCCGATCAGGCCCGCCAGGCCCGACACCAGCACGGCGGCCACGAGCAGCCAGGCGTCCATCGGCGGCGCCGACTCGGTGGCGGCCGACACCGCTGCCGACAACAGCGAGAACTTGGCGACAAAGCCGGACAGTGGCGGCAGGCCGGTCACCAGCAACGCGCAGGAAATGAAGGCCAGGCCCAGGAACGCCATTGCCGCGGGAATCGCCACGCCGACGACGTCGTCGGAGCGGTTCACAGAGGTTGGATCGTCCAGGTCGAAGGCATCGAGCGTGACCGCCAGCACGTTTGCGCCGAAGCTGCGGGTGCGTTCGATCAGTTCGGCCAGCAGGAAGAACGCGCCCGTGGTCAGCACCGAGCTGATCAGGTAGAAGAGCGCGGGACCCGTGAGCGTCACGCCCGGCATGCCCAACGCGGTCAGCAACGTGCCGGCCGACACGATGACGCAGTAGCCGACCATTTTTTCCAGCTGCTGGGTCGCCAACAGGCCCAGGGCGCCAAACAGCAGCGTGGCCAGCCCGGCGGCAAACATCCAGTCCAGGCTGAAGGCGGCGGGCGCGCCGGTCGGCAGCAGCAGCGAGCCGATGCGCAACAGCGCGTAGATGCCGACCTTGGTCATGATGGAAAACATGGCCGCGATCGGTGCACCGGCCGAACCATACCCTTTGACCAGCCAGAAGTTGAGCGGCCAGGCGCCTGCTTTGACCAGGAAGGCCACGCCGAGGATGGCGGCGCCCGCCTCGAACAGCATGCGTTCGGCGCCCGCCAGATTGCCTGCGCGCAGGGCCAGGTCCGCCATGTTGAGCGTGCCCGTCACGCCGTAGATCAGCGCGATGCTGATCAGCAGCAGGAACGAGGCCACCAGGTTCACGGCGATGTACTGAAGGCCCGCGCTAACGCGCGCCACGCCGGACCCGTGCAGCAGCAGGCCGTAGGAGGCCGCCAGCAGCACTTCGAAGAACACGAACAGGTTGAACAGGTCGCCGGTCAGGAAGGCGCCATTCAGGCCCATCAGCAGGAACTGGAACAGCGAATGGAAATGCACGCCGGCGCGGTCCCAGCGGGCAAGCGCGTAGACCAGCGTGGCCAGACCGAGTACGGCCGTCAGCGTCAGCATGACGGCGGCCAGGCGGTCGACCACCAGCACGATGCCGAACGGCGCGGGCCAGTCGCCCACCAGGTAGGCCCCTACCCCGTTTTCCCAGACGCCGGGCACGCCCCCGCCGGCCACGACCAGCAAGGCGATCGCGGCCGCCAACTGGGCAAGCGTCGACAGAAGCGCGACCCCGCCGCGCGCGTAGCGGCTGGTGTCGGCGAACAGCAGCATCGCTGCGCCCGCGACCAGCGGAATGATGATGGGCAGGACAGGAAGGTGTTGAAGCCAGAAACTCAAGATTGGGACTCCCGTCCATCAACGTGGTCGGTACCCGTGAGGCCCCGCGAGGCGAGCAGCACAACCAGGAACAGCGCGGTGGTGGCAAAGCCGATGACGATGGCGGTCAGCACCAGCGCCTGCGGCAGCGGATCCGCATACCAGGAAGGATCATGCGCCATGGACGGATCCACCACCGGCGGCCTGCCGGACGTGAGCCGGCCCATGCCGAAGATGAAGAGGTTCACCGCGTAGGAGACCAGCGACAGGCCCATGATGAACTGGAACGTCCGGGGCCGCAGCAGCAGCCACACGCCCGAGCCCGCCAGCACGCCGATTGCGGCAGCGTATATCAATTCCATCAGGCTTCTCCTGTTTGAACGGCGGCCGCCTGGAGCTCGGCGGCGGCCTTGCGTTGCGCGCGCAGCGATTGGTGGGCAAGCGCCACCAGCACCAGCACGGTGGATCCGACGACCAGCATGTAGACGCCCAGATCAAAAAGCAGCACGCTGGACACGTGGACGTGACCAATCAGCGGCAGCGCGACGTCCCAGGCCAGCGCGGCAAGGAACGGCTTGTAGGCCAACCACGCGCTCACGGCGGCAATGCCGGCGGACAGCAGCCCGATGCCGATCCAGTTCTGGGGATTCAGGCGGCTGCGGGATTCGACCCAATACACCCCGCCCACCATGTATTGCAGGATGACGGAGGTGGCGAAGATGAGGCCGCCCACGAAACCGCCGCCGGGCTGGTTGTGGCCGCGCAAGAGGAAATACACGGAGATCAGCGCGGCGATCGGCAGCAGCAGGCGCACCAGCACCGCGGGCACCATCATCGAGCCTGCGGGCACCGGCGACTTGATGTCGGGCGCGTCCGGGATGCCGCCGTCCTGATCCATCTGCTGGCGCGGAATGTCCGCGCTCTCGGCGGCTGGACGGAAGCGGCGCAACAGGGCGTAGACGGTCAGCGCCACGATGCCAAGCACCGTGATTTCGCCGAACGTATCGAAGCCGCGGAAGTCCACGAGGATCACGTTGACGACGTTGGTGCCGCCACCGTCAGGCAGCGCGCGATCCACGAAATAGGACGAAATGGGATTGGTCTGCGGCCGCGCCAGCACCGAATAGGCCAGCGCGGACATGCCCGTGCCGGCGGCGACTGCCAGCAGCAGATCGCGCAGACGGCGGCCGCGTGCCTGCAGCGTGGCTTTCAGGCTTTCCTCGTCGTCCTGCACGATGCGGCGAGGCAGCCAGCGCAGGCCCAGCAACAACAGCACCAGCGTCACGACCTCGACAGACAGCTGCGTCAGCGCCAGATCGGGCGCGGAGAACCAGACGAAGGTCAGGCAGGTGATCAGCCCTGCCCCGCCCGCCAGCGCCAGGGAGGCCAGGCGGTGGTACTTGGCCTGGAACGCGGCGGCCAGGGCGCAGGTGCCGCCCACGATCCACAGCAAGGCGAAAACCGGATCGACCGGCGTCAGGCGCACGGCGCCGTCCAGCCAGCCGCCGGCGCGCAGCGGCAGCCACGCGACGAACAGCGTGCCCACCAGGATCAGCACCATCTGCACCTGCAGACGCGTGGACGACACCCAGCGCAGCAGCCATGCGGCGGCGACGCTGGAGCCATCGAGCAGCGCTTCGAAGGTGCGGCGGCCGTCAAGGCGGTAGATGAACGGCACCCGGCCCGGATTGGCGCGCTGATGCGCGCGCAGGGCCAGGTACAGCAGCACGCCTGCGGTAGTGGCGACCAGGCTCATCGCCAGCGGAAGATTGAAACCGTGCCAGACGGCCAGGCTGTAGTCGGGCATGTTCTCGCCCAGGATGCTCTGCGCCGCAGTGGCCAGGAACGGGCCGACGGTCAGGCTGGGAACGATGCCCACCAACAGGCACATCATGACCAGCAATGCGCTGGGCAACAGCATCCAGCGCGGCGGCTCGTGGGGCTCGCGCGGCAGGTCGGTGGCCGGTGGGCCGAAGAACACTTGCAGGATGAAACGCAGCGAATAGGCGACGCTGAATGCGCCGGCGATCGTGGCGAGCAGCGGCAGGCCAAGCTGGACGTAGCGGTCGGCACTGACGAAGGTGGTTTCCGCAAAGAACATTTCCTTGGACAGGAAACCGTTCAGCAGCGGCACACCCGCCATCGAAGCCGCAGCCACCATCGCCAGCGTGGCCGTGATGGGCATTGCCTTATACAACCCGGACAGCCGGCCCAGGTCGCGCGTGCCGGTTTCGTGGTCGACCACGCCCGCCGCCATGAAGAGCGACGCCTTGAACGTAGCGTGGTTGATCATGTGGAAGATGGCGGCCACCAGCGCCAGCGTGCTGTTCAGACCCAGCAGCAGCGTGATGAGGCCCAGGTGGCTGATCGTGGAATACGCCAGCACGCCCTTCATGTCCTGCTGGAAGATGGCTGCATAGGCGCCCAGCACCAGGGTGATGAGACCCAGCCCGCCGATGATCCAGAACCACTCGTCGGTGCCAGACAGCACGGGCCAGAAGCGCGCCAGCAGGAAAACGCCTGCTTTGACCATCGTGGCCGAGTGCAGATAGGCGGACACAGGCGTGGGCGCGGCCATGGCGTTGGGCAGCCAGAAATGGAACGGGAATTGCGCGCTCTTGGTCAGCGCGCCCAGCGCCACCAGCACCAGGACGGCTGGATACCAGGGGTCGGCGCGGACCAGGTCGCCCGACGCCAGGACGCGGTCCATGTCGTAGCTGCCGACGATATGACCCAGGATCAGCACGCCGGCCAGCAGACAGAGACCGCCCGCCCCGGTGACCGTCAGCGCCATGCGCGCGCCCCGGCGCGCGTCCAGGCGGTGGTGCCAGTAGGCGATCAGCATGAACGACGCCAGGCTGGTCATTTCCCAGAACAGAACCAGCTGGATCAGGTTGCCCGAGAGCACCACGCCGAGCATGGCGCCCATGAAGGCCTGGAAGAACGAAAAGAAGCGTGGGACCGGGTCTTCCGGCGACATGTAATAGCGCGCGTACAACACGACCAGCGCGCCCATGCCGGAGACGATCAGCGCAAAGAGCCACGCGTAGCCGTCCATGCGCAGGGTAAATTGCAGACCCAGGGCGGGCGCCCAAGGCATGTCGGCCCGTATGACGCCGCCGTTGGCGACGTCCGGATAGAGCGTCGCGATCAGAACCACGCACGCGAAGGCGATGAGGCCAGCCAACCACGCCTCGGCGTTGCGGGCGTTGGAAGGCAGCAGCGCGGCGCACAGGCTGCCGGCGAACGGCAGAGCGAGGATCAGGATCAGCGACATGGCGTTCCGAAAATGTCCGGGCCCCCTCCCGCCAGCGCAGGGCAGCGAGAGACGAAACAGACCGGGGATTGAAAAACGGACGGAACCCTTGGCCCGGTGCGTCGCTGCACTACACGTTGCCCCGAGGGGTCATCAACCAACGCCAATTGAACGGCGCAGACAGAAACAAACGCAATAGCTTTCTTGCAAGACCGGGCAAGAATCTCAGCCGAAAAATATCAGATTCTTGTAAGTTATGCAGGGATTTATGTACGTACCCAGCTAATGACAGCAAGATGACTGCGCAGCGATTGCGCACCGAAAGCTTCTCAATTTGTGTTCAACTGCCTGTCAGACTTACTTTTTCCTGTAACTTCTGTCATCTCCGCGCTTTTTGGGAACACGTTAGAAATTTTGCGATTTCTCATGACAGGGACAATCCCGAGTTGACCATGGGGACATACCTGTGTGGAATGCGGCCACGAGGCGTTGGCTTGCGACACCCCGGCAATGCGCGCCTCACCGAAGCTGGCCCGGCAAGATGGCCGGCTCGGAACAACAATATGGAGAAGACTCTTGAACGTGTTGTCACATGCCAAGGCCGTCCTGGCCGCCGCCATCGCTGGCGCCTGCCTGACCTCCGCTGCCCAGGCCGCAGATCCCTACCCCAATAAACCCATCCGCCTGATCGTCCCGTTTGCAGCCGGCGGCACCACCGATATCGTGGCGCGCGTCGTGGCCGAGGGTCTGGGCCGTGAACTCGGCCAGCCCGTGGTCGTGGAAAACCGCGCCGGCGGCGGCGGCTCGATCGGCGCCGACGCCCTGGTTCGCTCTGCCAACGACGGTTACACGCTGGGCGTGGCCACGGTCAGCACCATGGCCACCAATCCGGCCACGAACCCCAAGAACCCGTACAACCCGCTCAAGGACTTCACGCCGATCACCAACATGGTGAACGTGCCCAACGTCATGACGGTCAACCCGAGCGTGCCCGCCAAGACCCTGGCCGAATTCATCACCCTGCTCAAGAACAACCCCGGCAAGTACAGCTATGCCTCGTCGGGCGCGGGCGGCATCAGCCACCTGGACGGCGAGCTGTTCAAGTCGCTGACCAAGACCGACATGGTTCACGTTCCTTACCGCGGATCGGGTCCGGCGCTGAACGACGTGATCGCCGGCCAGGTGAACGTCCAGTTCGACAACCTGCCCTCCTCCATGCCGCACATCCAGGCGGGCAAGCTGCGCGCGCTGGCCGTGGCGGCGCCCAAGCGCCTGCCCGCGCTGCCGGACGTGCCGACGTTCGCCGAGGGTGGCCTGCCCGACATGGACAACATGGCCTGGTACGGCCTGGTGGCGCCCGCCGGCACGCCGCAAGCGGTGGTCGACCGCGTGCACGCCGCGGCGGTCAAGGCCTTGAAGGATCCGAAGATCGCCCAGCGCCTGGCCGACGGCGGATCGATCGTGGACGGCAACACGCCGGCCGAGTACGCCGCACAGATCAAGCGCGAACTCGAACTGCGCCAGCGCATCGCCAAGGACCGCAACATCGTCCTGACGAACTGATCGCAACCTGACGAGAGGGGCGCGGGCCGGCGGTTTGCGGTTGGCGCCCCGCTTTGCATTCGTCCCCGCTTGACGGCAATTGCTCCGGTGGTAGCATCTGCCCCGTGCAATCCGATATATCTTCCCTTCCCTGCGTCACCTGCGCTCTCTGCGCCCTGCGCTCAACGCTGTTGAGTTCGCAGGAGGTCGCCGCGCGTTCCGCTTACGCGCGGTCCAAGCCCGGCTAATCGCCCGCCTCTCCCCTTTCTGATTCTTGCTCCGGCCCGTTGCCGGCTGCCTGCGCACATCCGCGCGTCCTGCAGCCTGAAACCAGCCGGCGGGCGCACTGCCGCGTGGCGGGCGCTCGTCCCCATTTCGCCGCTCGCACGCCCTTTTCGGCTTGCGCGGCGGCCACGCACCGCACCTTTTCGATTCAGCGCCATGCAACTCACCAAGAAATTCGTCAAAGCCAAGAACCCCTGCGCGGGCGGCTACAAATGGTTCCTGCGCGACCACAACGGACAGGGGGACTATCAGGCCGTGCTCGATGCCCTGGTCGCCGACGGCCGCGTCGGCGACGCCTGCTGGCTGCTGGACCAGTTTGGTCCGACCGACGCCGTGTTGCGGCTGGATACGCTGGATGCCACCGCCATCGTGTTTGCCGGGACGCTTGAAGTCCGCATGGGGATCAACGTGGACACGGTGGTGCGCGCGGGACGCAGCCTCATCACGGGCGGCGGCATTCGCGCCGGCGAGTCGATCGTGGCGGGTGAAAACATCACCGCCGGCGGCAACATCGCCAGCGGCGGCAACCTGCGCGCCGGCGGCGACGTGGCGGCCGACTGGGGGATCGAGATTGCGACGCGCCTGGATTGCGGCGGCAATGTGCGCGCCAAGTGGGACATCTGCGCCGGACAGGACCTGGCCGTGACCGGCCACCTGCATGCCGGCCAGGACATCAATACGCAAGGCGCCATCAAGTGCGGTCAAGGGATCAAGGCAGGCGGCGGCGTGACCGCGGAGCAGGAAATCAATGCCGGTTGCGGTATTCAGGCGGGCGGGTCCATTCAGTCGGGCGAACACCTCGCCTGCGGGTGGGGCTTGATCGCCGGCGAGGACATCCGCGCCGAGGGCGCCATCCGCGCGGGCGAAGGCGCGCAGGCTGCCGGCGTCATCGAGGCGGGCGCGGGACACGGCGTCTACGCCGGGCTGAGCGTGCGGCTGGACGCATGGGATCTGTGTGCGCGGGTGGTCGCCCAATCCCGCCCGGCACAGTTGGTCAGCGGGCATTGGGCGGGACCGGACGGTGCGACGAACGCCGGCTCCACGCCCCCCGACCAGCCGTGGAACGGGTGGATGGATGTCGGCGCGGCGAAGCGTGACGGCTACGCAGGCGGCCCGCAAGGCTGAGAACGCCGCCACCGGTTGTCGGGCGTCGCAGCGGGTTTGATTGCCATCGCCGCTATCGCCGCCCCGCTTTGTGGGGCGTCGCGGGATGGCGTAGCACCAGCATCAACCCTGTCAGGATCGCGGCCATGCCAGCCAGGCTGAGCGCCGGCAAGCGATTGCCCAGAATCAGGTAGTCCAGCGCCGCCGTGCCCACCGGCACCAGATAGAACAGGCTGGTGACGTTGACAAGGTTGCCCGCCTGGATCATGCGGTAGAACAGCAGCGTGGCACCGACTGAAATCACGAGGCCCATCCAGATCAACGGCACGATGAAGCCGACGCTCCAGTCGGCATGCAGCGGCTGGAATGGTGCGAACAGCAGGCACAGCACCAGACTGATCGCGTACTGCAACGGCATCACGTCCATCGGCGGTTGCTCGACGCGCTTTTGCAGCAAGGCGCCTCCCGTCATGCTCGCCAGCGCCGCGCAGGCGTACGCGATGCCCGCGACGGACAAGCGCGTCAGCGCGATGCTCTGGTAGACGACCAGCACCAGCCCGGCGAGCGCCAGGCAAAGTCCCGCCAGACGCGCCGGCGCAAAGCGGCGCTCCGTCAGCGCCAACGTCAGGATGGGCTGCGCGCCCAGCAATGTGGCCAGCACGCCAGGCGTCACGCCGTGGTCCAGCGCCAGCAGATAGCAGATGGAGTAACTGCCGATCAGCAGCGCGCCTGTCGCGGCGACCTGCATGCGGGTGCCGGTCTGCGGCAACCAACGACCGCGCCTCGCGCAGATCAGCAGCAGTACCGCCAGCGCAAGCAGGAAGCGGAACAAGAGAAAGCCGAAGGCGGAGGCATGCGACAGCCCCCATTTGGCAAAGATCGCGCCGCCGCTCCACAGCAGCACGAACAAGGTGGTGGACGCGTGGGCAGTCCACGCGTGTCGGATGATGGACATGAGGTATCACCTGTCTGAATGGGGTACAGACTCCCGCCCGGGGCGCGATAACGCGCGCCCATGTGCGCGCGCGGCGGGCGACGTCAATGCGTCATGCTCGCGGGGCGGCGCTGGAGTTCAGGCGGGAGACGGAGATGCGGCGGGTCAGCCTAGGACGGCTGACACAGGCGGATGCGCGCCCGACACGACGCCGCGAGGCGGCGATGCGGGCGGCGGCGCCGCGTTCTTGACAGGAGACACAGCCGGCGGAGCGCCGGCGGAGAAGGAAGCCGATACACGCGCGCACGCGAGACCCGCGCGGACGGCGCGGGCAAGCATGGCGAAAGGCGTATAAGCAGGCATCCGCGCAGACTACCGGCGCCGGGCCGCAGCGTCAAGCATCGGCGGTTGTGGCCGCGCGGCTTCCCGGCACCGAGGCGCCGGGACCGGGCCGGTGCGCTAACCAATCCTGCGCTGCTCCACCCCCATGTCGCGCCAGGCCTCGCCGTGGCACGTAAACATCAGGATCTGATGGCGGGTCGCGGCGTCGAACAGCGCGCGCTTCATGAAGTCGCGCCGGGCGTCGTCGGTGTGGACCAGCGCGTCGTCAAGCAGCAGCAAGGTGGGCCGGCCGGCCTCGCGCAGCAGATCGGCGTAGGCGAACCGCGCCAGGATGCCGAGCTGTTCCCGCGTACCGAAGCTGAGGGCGTCCAGCGCGTCTTCGCCATCGCCCCGGCGCAGCGCCGTGGGCAGCAGCGCATCGTCCAGGCGCAGCGCGGCGTCGGGAAAGAGCAGCGCCAGATAGTGGTTGAGGCGGCGGGCGAGCGGCGCTTGCAGGCGTTGCGTGGCGGCTGCGCGTTTGTCGGCCAACAGCTTTTGCAGCAGGTCCAGCGCGGCGGCGCGCCGTGAGAATTCGTCGCGGCGCCGTTGCAGACGCTCGCAGGCTGCCTGCGCTTCGGACAGGCGTTCGCCCAGGCCTTGCGCACCGGCCTGGTCCAGCTTGCCCTGCAATTGCAGGATGTCGCCGTGCCGCTTGTGCTGGGCGTCGCGTTCGATGGCGGCGGATTTTTCAAACCGCTGCACGTCCTGCTCCGCGAGTTCGGGCCGATGTTCAGCCAGCGAGGCCCGGGCCTCGCGTACGCGCAGTTCGAGCTGGTCGTGGGCGCTGCGAACTTCGGCGAGGCGGCCGGCGCGGGCGTGGCGTTGCGCCGTGCGTTCGTCGGATTGCAGTTCTGCGCCCCGGGCGGCAGCCTGCCCTTCCAGCAACTGGGCACGGGCTGTGTCGGCGTCCAACGCGCGCTGCGCGTCGGCGACTGCCTTTTCCGCCTGCGCCGCAACGGCTTCGGCCTCGCGCAGGGTCTGCACGGCGTCGGGCAGATCGTCATCGCTTGTGTGGGCATCTGCATCAGCAACCCGAATGCCGTCTTCGGTTTCCTGCACAGGCGGCAGCTTGGACAGCCTTTCCTGCAACTGCGCCAGCCGCGCCAGTGCCTCGTCGCGCTGGGTGCGCAGCGCATCCACGCCGCGGGGCGCATGAATGCTCAGCGTCTTGCGCATGCCTTCGAGTTCGCGCTGCAGCGCGTTGTAGCGCGCGTGACGCTGTTCGGCATCGGCCAGGGTGTCGACGCCCGCCCGCTTGAGCAACGCGGCGCTTGCCGACTCCGCGCGCGCCAGTTCGCGCTGCAAGGCCGGCAGGTCTTGTCCGCCCGGCTCGATTTGCAGGCGCCCCACACCGGGCAGATCGAGTTCGGCCGCGGCCGTAAGCAGGACTTCGCCCGCGCCGCTGACGGCCTTGCCGTCCAGCAGCGCCTGCGCGCCGGCATCGAGCCGGTACCGCACGCGCGTCGCGACCGCCTGTTGCTGCAACTGCAGATTTCCGAGTTCGCGGCCGGCCTTGCGCAGCGCCTCGATTTCAGCATCGGATATTTCGAGTTGGACGGCTTCTGTGCGCAACGCCGAACCTTGCTGGATCAGGTGGGTGGCTGCGACCAGCGCGCCGTCCAGGCGTTCGATTTCGGGGGTGAGCTGCGCAAGCTGCCGGTCCAGGTCGCGGCGGTCCGCCAGCGCCTGAAGCCGCGTCACGCGCCGGCGCGCGGCCTCGACTGCGGCGGCATGCGATTGCCGCTGCTGCAACGCGCGCGCTAGCGGTTCCTGCATCGCCTGCACATGGGCGTGCGCCGCGCGCGCATCCCGAAGCAGCGCCTGGTAATCGGCTTCGTCCTGTTGATCGCGGCGGACCTGATCCTGCAGCAGTGCAAGGGTCTGGGCGGCCTGCGCCTGCTCGCGTTGCAGTCCGTCGAAGGCTTCACGCTCCTTGGCCAGTGCGGCAAGGCGCGCGCGGGCCTGGACAGCCTTGGCCTCGAAATCCTTCCAGGGTTGCGCGGCCTGGGCGCGTTCATGTTCGCGCCGCAGTTCGGCCAGGCGATCGACGTCGGCGTTGAGCTGGGCCATGGCCTGCCCGCATTCGTCGCGTTCGGACAAGGCGCGCGCGAGCGCATCTTCGGCGTCTTTGTAGCTGCCCTTGGGACGGCCGTTGCGGGCGTCCAGCAGCGCGGCGCGCTCGGCCGACACGCGATCGAACAGCCGGTCGCCGTCTCCGGAGGCCAGCTCGCCGGAGAGCTGCGTCAGCGCATCGCGCAGATGCGAGCCCGCAAAGCCGGCGGCTTCGTGCAGGTTCTGGCCGTCGCCCTGGCGGATCCATAGCAGGCCCGGTACGCCAGCCAGGTCAGGTTTGCTTTGGCCGCGCCCGGGCATTTCAAAGCCCAGTAAACCGGCCAGCGCGTTTTCGGCTTCTTCGCCGTCCAGCCGCTGCGCGCCGTCGTCCACCACGAGTTCGCAGCGGGCCTTGGACAGGAACTGCTTTTTCAGGACGTAGGCGTGATCCGCGTGCGTGAAGGCCACTTCAACGCTGGGGCGCGCGCCGGATTCGCCGCGCGGCGCCAGGTCGGCGACCTTGCTGGTGCTGTAGCGTTCAAGGAAGGCGGCTCGGATGGCGGCCGCGACCGTGCTTTTGCCGGCCTCGTTGGGGCCGACAAAGAGGTTCAGGCCGTCTTGCAGTCCGTCCAGCGACAGCGGCTGGCGGAACTTGCGGAATTCTTCGAGGGCGATGCGGGAGATCTTCATTTGGCGGCTCCCGGCGTGGCGGTTTCGCGCTGGAACCGCAGCAGCAGGCGCAAGGCCTCGCTGGCCACGGCGGACTGGTCTTCGTCCGCCTGCAACGCCTGCAGTTGTGCGGCGACCTCGCCCACGTAGCCGCTGGCGCGCAATTCGGCCAGGTCAGCTTCGTCGGGTTCCAGGCGCACGCCGGACAAGTCCGGCAGCAAGGCCCGCACCTGCGCGGCGGCCTCGGCCACGGCCTTTTGCAGCGCATCCCAGGTTTCAAGGTTGACGTGCCCCTGCACGTCGAGGCGCAGCACGTCGTCTGACCGCAACGCCGCCATGCGTTCGGCCAGCGCCTGGGCATCGGTGGGCAGGCTAAGGGTTTCGGTCCAGGCGGACCAGCGGTACTTGCCGGTTGCAATGCGTTCGACCACGGGTGCGGCGCCCGGCGCGTCGATGCGCACGTCCAGGACATAACCGGGCTCGTTGCCGCGAAAGCGGTCCTGTTCCGGCGTGCCGGCATACCAGGTGCGTGTGTCAATGGACAGACAGCCGTGCCAATCGCCCAGGGCCAGATAGTCCAGACTGGCGCGGTCCGCGCGGTCGGGCGCAATGGGATTGGTGGCGTCGATCGTGTCGGGCAGGCGGCCGGCAACGCTGCCATGGGCGAGGCCCACACGGATGCGTCCGGGTGGCGTCTCGAGCGTGTCGAAAGCCTGGGTGACGTCGTCGTAGGTGTGGCGTTGCGTAAGCGGCGCGGCAAGCACAGCGAGGTTGGCGTCCGGCAGGTCCACCACGCCGGTCGTAAGCGGCACATGCACGTTGGCGGGGATGCAGCCCAGTTGCATGGCGCGGCTCCAGACGCTGTCGGCAAGGGCCGCGTCGTGGTTGCCGGCGATCATTACCCAGGGCCCCGTGTAGCCGGCCATGGCGGCAAAGAGGCGGCGGATGCTGCGATCGGACACGGCCTGCGTGTCGAAGACGTCTCCGGCGACCAGCACGGCATCCACGCGGCGCTCGGCGGCCAGCGTGGCGATGCGCGCGACGACCTCGAAACGGGCCTCGGCGAGCATGGCGGCATCGTCGGTTTCAAACTGGCCGTATTGGCGGCCGATCTGCCAGTCGGCAGTGTGCAGGAAATGGGTCATGCGGCGATTTTGGCATAAAGCAACGAGCCGTTTCGCGCACAGCGTGCGCAATTCAGCGCACTCAAAAACACGCGGGCCGCATCGAAGCGGCCCGGAGGGTGTGCGTCCTACTGGCCGTGCAAGCGCCAGATCAGGCGCAGGCCGGTGAGACGCAGTTCAGATGCGATTCGAGGCGCAGATCAAGCAGTCCAAGCACGCCTCGAGGTGCAGCTTAAGTCCTGCTCAAGCGCCCTTGCCGTCCAGCACCAGTTGCTGGCGGGACGCCGCGCTGCGATCGTAGCGCGACAACCCGAGCCCGTCGGTGCTGATGGCGGGGCGCTGGCCCATGACGAGATCCGCGACCAGCTTGCCGGAACCGCAAGCCATGGTCCAGCCCAGCGTGCCGTGGCCGGTATTCAGGTAGAGGTTGTTGTAGCGGGTGGCGCCGACGACCGGCGTGCTGTCCGGCGTCATGGGACGCAGGCCGGTCCAAAACTCGGCCTGGGCCACGTGGCCGCTGCCGGGGAACAGATCGTTGACCACCAGTTCCAGCGTCTTGCGGCGGGCGTCCTTCAGGCGCAGGTCGAAGCCGGACAATTCGGCCATGCCGCCCACGCGGATCCGCTGGTCAAAGCGCGTGACGGCGACCTTGTAGGTTTCGTCCAGCACCGTCGACACCGGCGCGGCGGCCTCGTCCTTCATGGGAATGGTCAGGGAGTAGCCCTTGACCGGATACACCGGCAGGTCCAGGCCGAGGGGCTCGAGAAAACCGCGGGTGTAGCTGCCGAAGGCGGCCACATAGCGGTCGGCCGTGAGGACTTCGTTGCCGACGCGCACGCCGGTGATCTGGCCGCCGGCGGTGTTCAGGCCCGTGACGCTTTGGCCAAAACGGAATTCAACGCCCAGTGCGGCCGCCATGTCCGCCAGGCGGCGGGTGAAAAGCTGGCAGTCGCCGGTTTCATCATTGGGCAGGCGCAGGCCGCCGGTGAGCTTGTGCGCGGAGTTGGCGAGCGCGGGCTCGGCCGTGACGAGACGGTGGCGGTCCAGCAATTCGTAGGGAACGCCCACCTCTTCGAGCACCGCGATGTCGCGGCGCGCGGCTTCCATCTGGGCTTCGGTGCGGAACAACTGGAGCGTGCCGCGGGCGCGCTCTTCGTAGTGGATGCCGGTGGCGGCGCGCAATTCACGCAGGCAGTCGCGGCTGTACTCGGACAGGCGCAGCATGCGTTCCTTGTTGACGGCATAGCGGTCGGCCGAGCAGTTGGCCAGCATGGCGGCCATCCATTTGAGCTGGAACAGGCTGCCGTCCAGGCGGATCGCCAGCGGCGCATGTTTCTTGAAGAGCCATTTGATCGCCTTGAGCGGAATGCCGGGCGCGGCCCAGGGCGTGGAATAGCCCGGCGACACCTGTCCGGCATTGGCGTAGCTGGTCTCCTGCGCCGCGGCCCGCTGGCGGTCCAGTACGGTCACTTTGGCGCCCTGCCGGGCCAGGTAATAGGCGGTGGTGGTGCCGATGACGCCGCTGCCGAGGACGATCACATGCATGATTCTTTCCGGTATTTGGATTTGTCTGGGAATTTCGGTAGTCTATGACCCCTTCAGCAGTGAAAAACACTGAAGATTTTCCTTGGGCAGTGGTTTTTCTCGGGCCAACCTTGTTTTTCGACCGGCGTTAGTGAAATGCGCGACCTCGACCGAATTGACCTCAAAATCCTCGACATCCTGCAGCGCGAAGGCCGGATTTCGGTCACGGAATTGGCCGAGCGCGTGAGCCTGTCGGCCACCCCCTGCTCCGACCGCGTCAAGCGCATGGAGCGCGAAGGCGTCATCACGGGTTACCATGCGCGCGTCAATCCGGCGGCGCTGGGCAAGAATCTGCTTGTCTTCCTGGAGATCAAGCTGTCGGCCAAGTCGGGCGACGTCTTCGACAAGGTCAAGCAGGAACTGCTGTACGTGCCCGAGGTCATGGAATGCCACCTGGTGTCGGGCGAATTCGACTACCTGGTCAAGGCGCGCCTGTCTGAAATGAATGAATACCGCCGTCTTCTGGGCGAAATCCTGAAGCGGTTGCCCGCGTCCGCCGAGTCTCACAGCTACATCGTGATGGAGGAGATCAAGGAGACGCTCTTCCTGCCGGTGGACCGCTAGGGCCTGTTCACACTAAAAGAAGGGATGCGCCGCGCCCGGCCAGGGGCCCCGGCGAGGGCGCGTCCGCCTTGTTACCGATAAATCCTGCGGCGGCTGCTATGCTGCGGCCCTCCCCGGCGAGCCGATGCGCTCGTCCGACCCTAATTTTTGCTCTTGCCCATGACCCGTCTTTATAAATACTTCTTCCGCGGCCTGATCACCGTCCTGCCGCTGGCGCTGACGATCTACCTGCTGTACCTCTTTCTGGCCTGGACGGAAGGCGTGGCGCTGACGTTCCTGCGCCCCTTCATCGGCGGCTTCTATGTGCCGGGCATGGGCCTGGCGCTGGGCATCCTGGGCATTCTGGCCATCGGCTACCTGGTGTCCAAGCAGCGCGTGCAGCGGTTCCTGACCCTGGTCGAGATGCCCTTCACCAACTTGCCGGTGGTCAAGAGCATCTATTCGTCGCTCAAGAGCTTTGCGGATTACTTCTCGCCCAGTTCCAAGAACACGGCCCAGCAGGTCGTTGTCCTGCGCATCCCGGGCCAGCAGCTTGAGCTGGTGGGTCTGGTGACGCGCCGCGGCACCGACGGCCTGCCCGAGGGATTCACCCAGGGCGATCGTGTCGCCGTCTACCTGCCGATGGGCTACATGATTGGCGGCTATACGGTGTTCGTGCCGCAGGAATGGGTGCAGCCCATCCAGATGTCGGTCGAGGAAGCCATGCGCTCGTCGCTGATCGCCTGGATGGCGCGGGCAGAAACCGGCGGCATCCGCCCCGTGCCGACGGCCAGCCCGGACGCGGGCGCGGATAAGTCCGTGGCTCAGCCGGTCACGCCGCCGGTCGCCCAGCCCGCGGGCCAAACCGCCGGCTCGTCCGTTTCCCCGGCCGTCTCCCCGTCCGTCGCGCCGTCCGCAGATCAGCCCGCCGCTGCCGGCAACCCGGCCAACCCGGCCAACCCGCGCACCCCCGGCAACGGCCCCGCCTGACCTCGATTTACCGAAGCACTTCCATGTCCATCATCGAATTCACGCTTGCCGAAGGCAGCCCCTACATTGAAATCAATCAGCTGCTGAAGGCGACCGGCGTCGTCGACAGCGGCGGCGCCGGCAAGATGCTGGTGGCCGACGGCCAGGTCAGCGTCGGCGGCGTAGTCGAAACGCGCAAGACGGCCAAGATCCGCGATGGTCAGATCGTCACCTGCGGCGGCGTGCGCATCGTGGTCCGCGCCTTTGCCGGCGGCCACGACGACAACGGCGACAGCGCCTGAATTCCCAGTTGATCCCATCACGCCGCGAGCTGCCATGAAATTCAAGATGTCCCAGAACTCCATCTTTGCCGTGCTGCTGCGCTCGCCGTGGTGGATGAGCGCCGGCGTGGCCGTGCTGCTGAGCGCAGGCGGCTTTGCCGCGCTGCCGCTGGAGTATGCCGCGATGGGCGTCTTTGCCGCGGTGCCGTTTGCCGTGATTTCGATCATGGCCGCCTACAAGCAGCTGCGCGCGCCGTCCGGCGCCCGCGTGCAGGCGGTGACCGAAACCGTTGCCGCCATGTCGTGGGCAGACTTTTCAAAGACCGTTGAAGCCGGTTTCCGCCGCGACGGCTGTGAGGTCGAACGCCTGCAGGCGCCCGGCGCCGATTTCGCGCTGAGCAAGGACGGCCACGTGGCCATCGTCAGCGCCAAGCGTTGGAAAGCCGCCAGAAACGGCGTGGAACCGCTGCGCGAGCTGCAGGCCGTGCGCGAAAAGCGCGGCGCACGCGAAGCCATCTACATCGCGCTGGGCGACGTGTCGGACAACGCCTTGCAATACGCCAAGGCGCAGGGCGTCTCCCTGATGACCGCCCCGGAACTGACCAAACTGCTGCGCGACCTGAAGGTCTGATAGCCCCTGCGGTTTCAGACCACCATCACCGAACTGGCCGCGATGACGCGCCACGCACCTGCCGTGGCACCAGGCGTCGCGCGGGCCGCCTCACCTGCCGCAGCA
The DNA here is from genome assembly GCF_902859585.1 of Achromobacter animicus. Lineage (GTDB taxonomy): Bacteria > Pseudomonadota > Gammaproteobacteria > Burkholderiales > Burkholderiaceae_B > Achromobacter > Achromobacter animicus. Next base: position 805,485 of record NZ_CADIJM010000001.1, read on the forward strand.
CCCGCCCCCGAATCCGGCGCCCAGGTTCGCATGAACCGGAACGTGCCGTTGGCCGGCACGCCGTTGTAGCTGCCCGCGATGCGGGCCAGCACCGACACCACCGCGCAATCCGCGCGCGGCAGGATGCACTGTTCGGACAGGTCCAGCGCGTGGATCTTCAGCAATCCGCCGCGGTGCGCATCCAGGTCATCCTCGCGCGTGACGGTCCAGCCCATGTGATTGACGAACAGCAGGTCCGGATGCAGCAGCGCTTCCAGCGCGGCAATGTCCGAGGACAGCATGGCCTGGCGCAGCCGTTCCTCGGCGTCCTGGATGGCGGCGGTGATCGAAGCATGCATGGCGCGGGTCCCGGAAGTATCTTGGATTGAACACGCCCGCATTCTATTCGGTCATCAGCCGTCTTGCCTTGTTGCCAATGCCCCGCACGTCGCGTTCGGGCATACGCTTTAATGCACCTCCCGCCGGTTTCCGGCGCCCCGCCATTTACCCATTTCAAAGATGACCTATCGCATCCTTGCCGACCTCGTGCTGGTCATACATGGCCTGTTTGTCGCGTTCGTGGTGTTCGGCGGCCTGCTGGCGCTGTGGAAACCGCGCATGGCGTTCTGGCACCTGCCGGCGCTAGCGTGGGGTGCAATGGTGATCGGCATGGGCTGGATCTGTCCGCTGACGCCGCTGGAAGTGTCGCTGCGCGAACGCGCGGGGCAGGAAGGCTACGCGGGCGGCTTCATCGAGCACTACGTGCTGGGTATCATCTACCCCGAGGGCATCACGCGGGCGACGCAGATGCTGCTGGCGGCGGTGCTGATCGTGGGCAACATCGTCGTCTACACCGTGTGGGCGCGCCGCCGCGCCGATGTGCGCCGCGCGGCTGCGGCTGCTGCCCAAGCGCGGCAGTCCGTACAGGGCCGCTCCTGAACAACGCGAATCGCCCCACCCCTGCCCCGCGCCACTACAGGCTGCGCGCGATCACCAGGCGCTGGATGTCGCTGGTGCCCTCGTAAATCTGGCAGACGCGCACATCGCGATAAATGCGCTCGACCGGAAAATCCTTCAGGTAGCCATAACCGCCCAGCGTCTGAATCGCCGCCGAGCAGACCTTTTCAGCCATCTCGGACGCAAACAGCTTGGCCATGGACGCCTCGGTCAATGCCGGCCTGCCCGCTTCGCGCAAGGCCGCGGCGTGCAGCACCATCTGGCGGGCCGCGTGGATCTGCGTCGCCATATCCGCCAGGCGAAACGACACGGCCTGGTGTTCGATGATGGGTTTGCCGAAGGCTAGTCGATCGCGGGCGTAGTCGCGCGCGCATTCGAAGGCCGCCCGCGCCATGCCCACCGACTGCGACGCAATGCCGATGCGCCCGCCTTCCAGATTGGACAAGGCGATCTTGTAGCCTTCGCCTTCTGCGCCCAGCCGCCATGCTGCCGGGATGCGCATGTCTTCAAATGCAATCTGGCAGGTGTCGGACGCGTGCTGACCGAGCTTGTCCTCCACGCGCAGCACCTTGTAGCCCGGCGTATCGGTGGGGACGATAAACGCCGAAATGCCGCGCTTGCCCGCGTCGGGGTCGGTGACCGCGAACACGATGACCGTCTGCCCGTTGCGCCCGGACGTGATGAACTGCTTGGCGCCATTGAGGATGTAGTGGTCGCCGTCGCGCCGCGCGCGGGTATGCAGGCTGCTGGCGTCGGAGCCGGCCTGCGGCTCGGTCAGCGCGAATGCGCCGATGTGTTCGCCACGCGCCAGGGGCCGCAGGAACTGCGCCTTCTGGTCGTCGTTGCCGAACTTCAGGATGGGCATGCAGCCGACCGAGTTGTGCACGCTCATGATGGTGGAGCAGGCGCCGCTGCCCGCTGCGATTTCTTCCAGCGCCACCGCGTACGAGATATAGCCGCTGTCGTTGCCATCCCACGCTTCGGGCACCAGCATGCCGAAAAAGCCCAGTTGCGCCATTTCGGCGATGGCGTCCGCGGGATAGTGGTGTTCGCGATCCCAGCGTTCGGCATTGGGCGCCAGTCGCTCCTGCGCAAACCGGCGCGCCATCTCCTGGACGCTTTGCTGTTCGTCGGTCAAAAGCATGCTTGTCTCTCCTGAAGCGGCGGGCCGTCGATCGAGCCGCGGCGCGCGTTTTTTGTGGTGTGCATGACCGGCGCCGGGCGGGCCGCGCCGTGTGATTGCGAGAATACACCGGCGCGGGCCCCGGCCGGCGCGCGTTGTGCAACGCCCGCGGTGCACCTTTTAAGCCCGCGCGGCCCGTCCCCTATGCCCGGGGCGCGTCCTGTTCCGCGCGCTGCTGCGCCGGTCCCATGGCGCGGCTCAGGTTGTAGGCCGTGTTCACCAGGCCGATATGCGAAAAACCCTGCGGAAAGTTGCCCACCAGGCGGCGGCGCACGACGTCGTACTCTTCCGACAGCAGCCCCAGGTCGTTGCGCAGGGACAGCAGACGGTCGAAAAGCCGCTCCGCATCGCCCAGCCGGCCCTGCATGACGTAGGCGTCCGCCAGCCAGAAACTGCACGCCAGGAAGACGCCCTCCTCGCCCTCCAGCCCGTCGTCGGTATCCTCGACCGAATAGCGGCGCAGCAGACCGCCGTGCATGAGTTCGCGTTCAATGGCGTGCACGGTGCCCGCCACGCGCGGATCGCTTGCCGGCAGAAAGCCCACCTGCGGGATCAGCAGCAGGCTCGCGTCCAGCGCCGGCGATCCGTAACTCTGCACGAAGCAGCCCCGGGTGCGGTCGTAGCCATGCTCGCAGATGTCCTTGTGGATGCGTTCGCGCAGCCGGCGCCAGGCATCGACCGGCCCCTTCAGCCCCCAGCGCTCGCAGGCCTTGACCGCCCGGTCGAACGCCACCCAGCACATCACGCGTGAATGCGTGAAGGCGCGCCGTTCGCCCCGGACTTCCCAGATGCCGTGGTCCAGTTCGCGCCAGCGCTGCTCCAGCGGCTTGAGCAGCACGTTCTGCAGGCGCCAGGCTTCGGCCAGCGGCGCCAGATCCGCGACGCGGGCGGCGTAGAGCGTATCAATCAGTTCGCCGTAGATGTCGAGCTGGCTCTGCCCCGCCGCGCCATTGCCCCGCCGCACCGGCTGGCTGCCTTCGTAGCCGGGCAGCCACGGAATCTCCAGCTCGGGCAGCCAGCGATCGCCCGCGATGCCGTACATGATCTGCAGCTGATCGGGGTGTCCCGCCACCGCGCGCAGCAGCCATTGGCGCCACGCCTCGGCCTCTTCGCGATAGCCGGCGTTGAGCAAGGCGTACAGCGTCAGCGCCGAGTCGCGCAGCCAGCAATGGCGGTAGTCCCAATTGCGGCTGCCGCCCAGCGCTTCAGGCAGCGACGTGGTGGGCGCCGCGATGATCCCGCCCGTCGGCTGAAACGTCAGCAGCTTCAGCGTGATCAGCGAGCGCACCACGGCGTCACGACGCCCGTCGCCCGGCCCGTCCCAATGACAGCGTTTGGCCCATTCCTGCCACCACGACACGGTGCGGTCCATGCTTTCGACGCGGTCCGGCACGAACCGGGGCGTACGGTGCGAGCGGTGATAGGACAGTGTGAACGGCACGACGCGGCCCGGATGCAGCGAGAACCGCGCCGTGGTCTTCATGTCGTGGCCTTCGAGCTCGATGGGCGTATGCAGCTCGACCGCGTCCGGGCCCGCGATGGCGTTCAGGCCATAATCGCGCCGCCGCACCCACGGCACGCTCTGACCGTAGTTGAAGCGCAGGATCAGCTCCATGTCCATCTGCACATGGCCGGACTCGCCGCGCACGATGCGCACCACGTCCACGCGCTCGTCGTCGTCGCTGAGCGGCATGAAGTCGTACACCAGCACCGAGCCCGTACGGGTCTCGAAGCGGGTCTCCAGCACCGCCGTGTCGGGCACGTAGCAGCGGGACGTCGACTTGATCTTGCCGTGCGGCGCGATCAGCCAGCGCCCGTGACGCTGGTCGCCCAGCAAGGCGGCAAAGCACGCGGGCGAATCGAAATGCGGCAGGCACAGCCAGTCGATCGAGCCGTCGCGCGCCACCAGCGCGGCGGACAGCATGTTGCCGATGAGTCCGTACTCTTCCAGGGGTTTGGACATGCGCGCCTCAGCCTGCACCGCGGAATTCGGGGTACAGCGTCATGCCGCCGTCCACGAAGAGCGTGGTGCCGGTGACATAGTCGGACGCATCGCTGGCCAGCCACACGGCCGCCTGTGCGATGTCCTCGGGCTCGCCGATCCGGCCGTAGGGGATGAGTTCCAGCAGCTTGGCCAGCGCCTGCGGGGTGTCCCACGCTGGCTGGTTGATCGCGGTGCGGATGGCGCCGGGCGCAATGGAGTTGACCCGGATGCGGTCGGGCGCCAGCTCCTGCGCCAGGGATTTCATCAGCAGCGAAATGCCGCCCTTGGACGCGGCGTAGTTCACCTGGAACGCCCAGGGGATCACTTCGTGCACCGAGCTGATGAAGAGGATGTTGCCCACCGAGCGGTTCTGGCGGGAGGGATCGGGCGGCTGCGTCTTGAAGGCTCGGGCCGCCGCACGGGCGCACAGAAAGTGGCCGGTCAGGTTCACGTCGATCACGCGCTGCCAATCTGCGAGCGTCATGTCGGCAATGGGCGACGGGTGCTCAACCCCCGCGTTGTTGACCAGGATGTCCACCCGTCCGAAGTGCTGCACGGCTTGCTCGAACAGGTGGTCGACGTCGGCTTCCCGGCTGATGTCTGCCGCGGCTGCGACCGCCGTCCCGCCGCTACGCTGGATCGATTCCACCACCGCCGCGCCCCGGGCTTGGGAGTCTCCGCCCGCCCGGTGGTTCACCACCACTCGCGCTCCCGCTTCGGCAAGGCCGATTGCGATGGCGCGCCCAATGCCTGAAGACGCGCCTGTCACCACGGCCACGCGGCCGTTCAGGTCAGTCGTGTGCTGCATGCCAGTCTCCTTGGCGGCCGGCGTGTGGCCGGACTGCCGGTATAGAGGGTTTCAGGGTAGTCCCGCCCGGGGGGCCGGCGCAACCCGGCGGCGGGGGGATGCCCGCTACGCGCAGCGTGTTCTCTGGACCGCTCAATGCGGCGGGGCGCTCTGCCGCAAGCGGCATTCCTGCCCGCGACCGGGCGATACGCAACAACATAGGTTGCATAAGATTGATTGCGCTTCTATCATGCAACTTATTAAGTATCGTAACCACCGCGTGAGGGTCTCACCATGCACTACGACGTCATCATCATCGGCGGCAGCTTTGCCGGCTTGTCCGCCGCCATGCAACTGGCGCGCGCCCGACGCCGGGTGTTGCTGGTCGACGCGGCCAAGCCCCGCAACCGCTACGCCGCGCACGCGCACGGGTTCCTGGGCCAGGACGGCGTACCGCCACACGAGATCGTCGCCACTGCCCGCGCGCAACTTGCGCGCTATCCGACCGTTGCCTTCCTGGACGGCGAGGCGGTCCAGGCCCAGCCGCAAGATGGCGGATTCGGCATCGTCATGGCGGACGGCAAGCAGGTACGCGGCGCGCGCCTGATCCTGGCCACCGGCATGCGCGACGAGTTGCCGCCGCTGCCCGGTCTTGAGGAACGCTGGGGGCAGACCGTGCTGCACTGCCCGTACTGCCATGGCTACGAAGTCGCAGGCAACCCGCTGGGTGTGCTGGCCGCGCATCCGATGTCCGCCCATCAGGCGATGATGCTGCCCGACTGGGGGCCGACCACGTATTTCACGCAGGATCAATTCGAACCTTCTGCAGAAGACGCGCAGCATCTCGCCGCGCGTGGCGTCCACATCGAGCGCACGCCGGTAGTCGCGCTGCTGGGCGCAGCGCCCGCCCTGGACGGCGTTGTGCTGGCCGATGGACGCGAGGTGCCGCTGCGCGCGCTGTTCGTCGCCAGCCGCGCACACATGGCCAGTCCGCTTGCCGATCAGCTGGGATGCGCGTTCGACGAAGGGCCGCTGGGACCCGTGATCCGCGTGGACGATCTGAAACAGACCACGGTGCCCGGCGTGTACGCCGCCGGCGACGCGTCCACACCGATGTCCAACGCCACACTGGCAAGCGCCTCGGGCGTCATGGCCGGCGTCTGCGCGCACCGGTCGCTGGTCATGGCGTAAGCAGTCTTTGGCCTGAACCCCAGGCCGTGCATAATGGCGGGAGGCGGCCCGGTCTCCGGCATGGAGCACGGGCCGCAAGTTCATCCGACCACGAATCCAGGAGCAGCCGTGCTGGATCCCATCCTCGCCGAACTTTCCACCACCCTGCCCGCCGCCAAGTCGGTCGAGCAGTTGACCCGCCCGCTGCTGGACATGCTGGGCGCCGTCACCGGACTTGAATCCACCTACCTCACCGCCATCGACCTCAAGGCCGACCTGCAGCATGTGCGCTACGCGCGCAACGTGGGGCAGCTGCAGATACCGGAAGGACTGTCCGTGCCCTGGGACGACACGCTGTGCAAGCGCGCGCTGGACGAAGGCCGCATGTGCACCAGCGACGTGTCGCAATGCTGGCCAGATTCAGACGCGGCCCGGCAGTTGGGCATCCAGACCTACGTCAGCGCGCCGGTGCGCGCCGATGACGGCGCCCTGTACGGCACGCTGTGCGCCGCCAGTGCGCGGCGCCACAACATCAGCCCGCAGGCCGAAGCGGTGCTGAAGCTTTTTTCCAGCGTGATCGCCAGCTTCATCGAACGCGAAATGCTCGTTGAACAGTTGCACTCGGCCAACGTCCGGCTCATGTCCTATGCGCTGACCGACACGCTGACGGGCCTGCCCAATCGGCGTGCCGTCTATGAGGCGCTGGACCGGCTGCTGGCGCGCGCCGTGCGCGAAAACGGCAGCGTGCTGGTCGGCGTCATCGATCTGGATGGTTTCAAGAGCATCAACGACACGTACGGCCACCAGGCTGGCGACCTCTTTCTGCAAGAAGTCTCGCGGCGCATGGCGGCGGCGCTGCGCGGGTCGGACATGCTGGGACGCGTGGGCGGCGACGAATTCTTGCTCATCGGGCCCGGCCCCGCGCTGACGGGCAAACGTGCCGACGAAGGCGGCGTGAGCCAACAGGCCGAGCCGGACGAGGCCGCCCGAGCGATGGAAGAACGCATCCTGGCCGCCTCCATGGGCCGTTATCGGCTGGGCGAGGCCACCGTGGCCTACGAAGGCGCCAGCGCCGGCGTCGTGGCGCTGGACCCCGCGGGCCTGGACGCGGAGGCTGCCGTCCGACTGGCCGATACCCGCATGTATGAAATCAAGCACGCGCGCCGGGCGGCGCGCGTCATTCACTGATCGACCGCGCGGCGCATCTACCGTTGAAGCGGCGGCGCGCGACCATTCGTCGAAGCGCCGGCGCGCTCGCTCCGGAAAGCGCGGATGCGCGGCTGTTCATATGGAACGCGGACGCGCGGCTGTTCCTTTGGGACGCGGACGCGCGGCTATTGCAGCCGCGCCTTGAAGAACGCCGTCACCTGGGCGTTCAGTTCACGATGAAACGCCAGCCGATCAATACCCGCCTCGTCGCGGCAGATGCTGGGCAGCGGCTCGGCCTGTTCAGCCGAGCACGGCGCTAGAAACGCGTAATGTCCCGCGCCCGCAGCAACCCGGAAATCCGGCGTGACGCCCAGGCCCTGGCGCACGGCCTCGACGCTGGCCGGGCTGACGCCTTCGCCGCCCCGCTCCGACGCCCATAGCTGAATGGGCAGCGTCACGCGCTTGAGCGCATCGCCGGGAAACACGTTGAGCGGATCGGCAATGACCGCCGCCTTGATGCGTGGCTCCGCCGGATAGGGTTGCTGCGGCACCTTGCCGGCCGCGATGTCGCGGCACATCGGCAGCGACGGCTGGTCAGCGCAGATCGCCAGCCCCGCCGCCAGGTCCGGCGCCGCGCCCGCCAGCACCAGTCCCGTATACCCGCCGCGCGAAAAACCGAAGAAGCCGATCCTATCGGAATCGATCCTTGCGTTGTCCGGCCACGCGCCCGTCATGTAGTCGATCAGCCGGCGCATTTCGCGGGGCCGGGTGGAAAAGATCGACAAATATCCCTGCCGCGATTTGTCCTGCGCGTTGTCGCCCACGTGGTTGATCGCCGCCACCACGAAGCCGGCATCCGCCAGCGCGGCCGCGGTGTCGTGGTGGCTGAGATACGAGCCCGCCGAGCCGTGCGACATGACGATGAGCGGATAGCGGCCTTCCGGCAGCTTGCAGCCCTGCACCCCTTCAATGGCGACGCGGCCCACCTTGATTTCGCCCGCGGGTTCGGCGCACGGTGTCCAGACCGCGCCTTGCAGGCCGGGGCCGTTCTGGTCCATCGGCAGGTTCAGGCGCTGGAAGCCGGCGGCTTGCGCCGCACCACCAGAAAGCGCCAGGACGGCAGGAATCAGAACGTGCAGGAATTTCAGGGCGTAGGTCATACGGGCAAGTTGAGGAAAAGCGTTGAATCGATTTGTCGCGCGCAGGGTACCGGCAATACCAGTATTCGGGCTTGTCTTGTTGCCATTTTCAGCCGGCACAAGAATGCCGCTTCGACATTCACGAAGCCCCAAGGTTTTACCCCATGCAGATTTCCTTGTTGCACACCATCGACAGCAATCCGGCGATTTTCGAGCAGGCGGCCAGCGACGCGGGATTGGCCGCCGGCGCGCTGCGCCATGCCGTGCGGCCGGCGTTCAGGATTGCCGTTGATCAGGCGCGGGCCACGGCCAGCGCGATACCCGGCAGCGTGCAGAACGACATCACGGCGGCGTTGCAAGACTTGGCGGCCGGCGCGGACGCCGTGATTGTCACATGCGCCACGCTCGGTCCCGTCGTTGACGGCATCACGGGGATAGGCGCCCCCGTCATCCGCGCGGATGAGGCGCTGGCGCACGCGGCGGCTCGTGCAGGCGCCCGCATCGTGGTGCTGTGCGCCGTCGAATCCACCCTCGCGGCCTATCGCGCGCTGTTCGAACGCCATGCGCGACCGGTCAACGCCACGGTCGACGTGCGGCTGGTGCCCCTTGCCTGGGATCTGTTCAAGCGCGGCGAGACGGCGGAATATCTGGCTGCCGTCGCGCAAGCGGCCCGCGACGCCCAGGAAGGCGGCGCGGACGTGGTGGCATTTGCCCATCCGTGGATGGCGGGCGCCGCCAGCGCCCTGCCCGCAGCGTGCCGTCCCCTGGACGGCGCCTCCGCATCCTTGGCGCTGGCGGCGCGGTTGACGGCGAAGTTGGCGGCGCCCTGAGCCTGCCGCTTACCTCACCTTCCCTGCCTTCCACGCCGACAGCAGTTGCTCGTAGGGAATCGTCTCGCCCTTCGGCTTTTCATTGGCCAGCTTCTTCCAAGGTGCGTGCTGGTCCGACAGCCACTTGCTCGGATCGCTCTTGGGGTTGAGCTTGGGTGCGCACTGCGCCATGCCCGCCCGTTCAAGCCGCGCCATCACCTGATCCATTTCGTTGGCCAGGTTGTCCATCGCGGCCTGCGGGGTCTTTTCCCCTGTGACCGCGGTGGCGACGTTCTTCCACCAGAGCTGCGCCAGCTTCGGATAGTCCGGCACGTTGGTGCCGGTGGGCGTCCATGCCACACGCGCGGGACTGCGGTAGAACTCGATCAGGCCGCCGTAGTTGGCCGCGTTCTTGGTGAAGAACTCGCTGTTGATGTCGCTGTCCCGGATGAAGGTCAGGCCGGTGATGGACTTCTTGAGCGACACCGACTTGGACGTGACGAACTGCGCATACAGCCACGCGGCCGCCATCTTGTCGGGGTTGGTGGACTTGAAGAAGGTCCACGAGCCCACGTCCTGGTAGCCGTTCTGCATGCCGTCCTTCCAGTACGGGCCGTACGGCGACGGGGCCATGCGCCACTTCGGCGTGCCGTCGTCGTTCACGACCGGCAGCCCCTTCTTGGTCATGTCGGCGGTAAAGGCCGTGTACCAGAAGATCTGCTGGGCGATCTGGCCCTGCGCGGGCACGGGTCCCGCTTCCGAGAAGGTCATGCCCATGGCCTGCTGCGGCGCGAACTTCTTCATCCAGTCGATGTACTTGGTCAGCGCGTACACGGCGGCCGGGCTGTTCGTGGCCCCGCCGCGCGACACGGACGCGCCGACCGGCGTGCACTTGTCGTCAGCCACGCGGATGCCCCATTCGTCCACAGGCATGCCGTTGGGCAGGCCCTTGTCGGCCGCGCCCGCCATCGACAGCCACGCATCGGTGAAGCGCCAGCCCAGCGACGGATCCTTCTTGCCGTAGTCCATGTGGCCGTAGACGCGCTTGCCGTCGATCTCCTTGACGTCGTTCGAGAAGAACGTGGCGATGTCTTCGTACGCCGACCAGTTGGTGGGCACGCCCAGTTCATAGCCGTACTTGGCCTTGAATTTTTCCTTCAGGTCCGGCCGCGCGAACCAGTCGGCGCGGAACCAGTACACGTTGGCGAACTGCTGGTCCGGCAACTGGTACAGCTTGCCGTCGGGCGCGGTGGTGAACTTGGTGCCGATGAAGTCCTTCAGGTCCAGATCGGGATTGGTCCATTCCTTGCCGGCCCCGGCCATGTAGTCGGACAGCGGCAGGATGGCGCCGTAGCGGTAGTGGGTGCCGATCAGGTCGGAATCGGAGATCCAGCCGTCGTAGATGGACTTGCCGGACTGCATGGACGTCTGCAGCTTCTCGACGACGTCGCCTTCCTGGATGAGGTCGTGATTGACCTTGATGCCGGTGATTTCGGCAAAGGCCTTGGCCAGCGTCTTGGACTCGTACTCGTGCGTGGTGATGGTTTCGGACACCACGCTGACTTCATTGACGCCCTTGGCCTTGAGCTTGGCCGCGGCGTCGATGAACCATTTCATTTCGGCCATCTGCTGTTCCTTGGACAGCGACGAAGGCTGGAACTCCGAATCGACCCACTTCTTTGCCTCCGGCTCGCCGGCCCAAGCCCCTGACGTTCCGATCAGGGCGATAGCGGCCGCCATGGCGTGCATGCGCAATTTCATGACCTGTCTCCTCGATAAGTCTTCCCCTATCGTGCTGCGGACCGCTGGCCGGGGAAGACGCTGGCCGATAGTCCTTTTCCTGACTGCCCGAAACCAACGAAGGGTCTGGCGCCCTTCTCTCACCCTTTTTTCATGATGAAGGCCAGCAGCAGCATGGACAGCACGAAGCTGATCCACACCGATGGCGGCTGATCCAGCGAAAACCACTCGACCGCCTTCTGGCCAAACCCCAGAAACGCCAGGTTGAGCCACGCCGCGGCCATCAGGCCGATGAAGAGCCGGTCGCCCCGCGTCGTGCGCAGTGGCAAAAATCCCTTGCGCTCCTGCGTGGGCGACTTCAGCTCCCAGATCGTCATGCCCACCAGCATCAGCACGATGCAGCTGAAGAACACGGCAACCGGGGTGGTCCACACCATCCAGCTGAACATGGGCACGCCCTCCTGTAGTCCCGATGCCTACACGCGGCCCATCGCGAAGCCCTTCGCGATGTAGTGCCGCACGAACCAGATGACGATGCCGCCCGGCACGATGGTCAGCACGCCCGCGGCCGCCAGCACCCCCCAATCCATGCCGGATGCCGATACGGTGCGCGTCATGGTCGCGACGATGGGTTTGGCGTTCACAGACGTGAGCGTGCGCGCCAGCAGTAGCTCCACCCAGCTGAACATGAAGCAGAAGAACGCCGCCACGCCCACGCCCGACTTGATGAGCGGCAGGAAGATCGTCAGGAAAAAGCGCGGAAACGAGTACCCGTCGACATAGGCGGTCTCATCGATCTCGCGCGGCACGCCGGACATGAAGCCTTCCAGGATCCACACCGCCAGCGGCACGTTGAACACCAGGTGCGCCAGCGCCACCGCCAGGTGCGTGTCCATCAGGCCGAACGAGCTATAGAGCTGGAAGAACGGCAGCAGGAATACCGCCGGCGGCGTCATGCGGTTGGTGAGCAGCCAGAAGAACACATGCTTGTCGCCGATGAAGCGGTAACGCGAGAACGCATAGGCGGCCGGCAGCGCCACGGCCAGCGAGACGACCGTGTTGATGACGACGTAGATCAGCGAATTGATGTAGCCGGAATACCAGGCCGGGTCGGTGAAGATGGTGCGGTAGTGCTCGAACGTGAAGTCGCGCGGCCAGAGCGTCAGCGTGCTGACGATCTCGGTGTTCGACTTGAACGACATGTTCAGCATCCAGTACAGCGGCAGGATGGCGAACACCAGATATAGCGTCAGAAAGGCGCCGCGCCACCAGGTGGATTTCTCAGGCATTGCCCCGCTCCTCGTCGAAACCGCCCGTGGTGCCCGCGCGCTGCATCCAGTTGTAGAGAATGAAGCAAAGCAGCAGGATGATCAGGAAGTAGATGATCGAAAACGCCGCAGCCGGGCCCAGGTCGAACTGCCCCACCGCCTTTTGCGTCAGGTACTGCGACAGGAAGGTCGTGGCGTTGCCCGGGCCGCCGCCGGTCAGCACGAACGGCTCGGTGTAGATCATGAAGCTGTCCATGAACCGCAGCAGCACCGCAATCATCAGCACGCCGCGCATCTTGGGCAGCTGTATGTACCGGAACACGGCAAAGCGCGAGGCGCCGTCGATCCGCGCGGCCTGGTAGTAGGCGTCCGGAATGGCGCGCAGCCCCGCGTAGCACAGCAGCGCAACCAGCGGCGTCCAGTGCCACACGTCCATGACCAGCACCGTGACCCAGGCGTCGACGTCGTTGCCCGTGTAGTTGTAGTCCACGCCCAGCCAGGACAACGTGGCGCCGAGCAGCCCGATATCGGTGCGGCCGAACACCTGCCAGATGGTGCCCACCACGTTCCACGGAATCAGCAGCGACAGCGCGATGATCACCAGCACGGCCGACGCGCGCCAGCCGCTGGCCGGCATCGACAGCGCCAGCAGGATGCCCAGCGGAATCTGGATGAGCAGCACCGCAAACGAAAACCCGATCTGCCGGAACAGCGCGCCGTGCAGTTCCTCGTCCTGCAGCACCGCGGCGAACCACTCCGTGCCGACGAACACGCGGCGCTCGGGCGAAATGATGTCCTGCACCGAATAATTGACGATGGTCATCAGCGGCAGGATGGCCGAGAACGCCACGCACAGCACAACCGGCATGACCAGGAACCAGGCCCGGTGATCGGTGGGTTTCATCGGATCAGTTCCTCGTCGCGGTAGAAGCAGGTGTGCGGGTTGAGCACGGACAGCCACACCGTGGCGTCCTTGCCGCCGGCCACGACGTTGCTGCCCAGGCGGGCGCGCACCGGCGTGCCTTCAAAGTCAGCCACCAGCAGCGTGTAGGTGCCCACGTCCTGCACGCGTTCCACGCGCATGGGCACGGCGCCGGGCGTCCCGGGATCGGTCACGCGCAGGTATTCCGGCCGCACGCCCAGCTTGACGAGGCCCGCGCCTTCCAGCTTGACGGCCAGCTCGGCCGGCACGCCTTGCAACCGGTGCTGGCCCACCATCAGCGCGCCGTCGCGCCACTGCGCCGACAGGAAGTTCATGCCCGGCGACCCGATGAAATGACCGACGAAGGTGTGCGCGGGCCGTTCGAACAGATCATCCGCGCTGCCCACCTGCACGGCGCGGCCCCGCGCCATGACCATCACCTGATCGGCAAAGGTCAGCGCCTCGGTCTGGTCGTGGGTCACGTAGATCAGCGTCAGCTTGAACTCGTGATGGATCTCCTTGAGCTTGCGGCGCAGTTCCCACTTGAGCTGCGGGTCGATCACGGTAAGCGGTTCGTCAAAGAGAATCGCGGACACGTCGCTACGCACCAGGCCGCGGCCCAGCGAGATCTTCTGCTTGGCATCCGCCGTCAGCCCGCTGGCCCGGCGGTCCAGCACGTTGGACATTTCCAGCATTTCGGCGATGCGGCCCACGCGCTCGCGGATGCGATCGGGCGCAACGCCCCGGTTGCGCAGCGGAAACGCCAGGTTCTCCGCGACCGTCATGGTGTCGTACACCACCGGAAACTGGAACACCTGCGCGATGTTGCGTGCCTGCGGGGTCTTGTCGGTGACGTCCTGCCCGTCGAACAGGATGCGACCGTGCGAGGGCCGCAACAGGCCCGACACGCAGTTGAGCAGCGTGGTCTTGCCGCAGCCGGAGGGCCCGAGCAAAGCATAGGCCCCGCCGTCGCGGAAGGTGAACTGCAGCGGCAGCAGGGCGTAGTCGTCGTCGGACTTGGGATGGGCGACGTACGAATGGGACAGGTCCAGCTCGATCTGCGCCATCAGGCCACCTCCCCCGCCCCCGCCGGCTGCCGGGGCGCCGCGAGCAGCGCGCCGTCCGGGCCAAACGCGTAGGTCTGCGCGGGGTCGAAATACAGCCGCACATGCTCGTCCAGCGTGTACCGGTGCACGCCGGGCAGTTGGGCGACCACGTCGCCCGCAGCCGTCTCGGCATGGACAAAGGTGTCGGACCCGGAGATCTCGGCCAGCTTGACGCGGCCGGGCAGCTCGACGTGTCCGGGCCGCGATTCCACATCCAGCGCGCCGGCGCGCAGACCGGCCGTGATTTCGGCGTCCACGCCCGCCGGCAGCGCGCGGTCCACCGCCACGTCGCCCTGCAGCACGAACCCGCCGTTGTGGCGGCGGGCGGCGAACAGGTTCATGGGCGGGTCGCTGAAGGCGCGTGCCACGCGGATCGAATTGGGCCGGTGAAAAACCTCGGCCGTGGGGCCGTATTGCAGCAGTTCGCCCGCGTCCAGAACGGCGGTGTGGCCGCCGAGCAACAGCGCCTCGCCCGGTTCGGTGGTGGCGTAGACCACGGTCGACCGCCCCTGCGCGAACAATTCCGAGAGTTCGTCGCGCAATTCCTCGCGCAGTTTGTAGTCCAGGTTGACCAGGGGCTCGTCCAGCAGGATCAGCGGCGCATCCTTGGCCAGCGCCCGCGCCAGCGCCACCCGCTGCTGCTGCCCGCCCGACAGTTCGGACGGATAGCGGTCCAGCAAATGGTCGATGTGCAGCCGCGCCGCCATGGCGTGGACTTTTTCACGCGTGTCGCGCTCGCCGCGCAGCTTGAGCGGCGAGGCGATGTTGTCGTAGACCGACATGGACGGATAGTTGATGAACTGCTGGTAGACCATCGCCACGTTGCGCTGGCGGACGGGCACGCCGGTGACGTCCGCGCCGTCGACCCGCACGTGGCCCTCGGAAGGCCGGTCCAGCCCGGCCATGATGCGCATCAGCGAGGTCTTGCCGGCCAGGGTGGCCCCCAGCAGGACGGTCATGGCCCCCGGAACCGGGGCCAGGCTCATGGGATACAGGTGCGTCTGCGAGCCGGCCCGCAAAGCTATCCCGTCCAAGGTCAGCTGCATCTAGTCTCCTCAACCTACTTATACGTCCCTGTTTTCTACGGACTTCGGTATTCGGCACAGCGTCCCAGCTTGCGCGCCGCCACGTTCCGGCGCGGGCGCAACACGATGAGCATACTCTTTCAGATGGCTTTCGTTTTTTGTGCGTTTTACTGAAGAAGCGAACAAAAAACAATCTTGCGGTGCGTCATTATTTTTCGCTTTTGTTGTTTTATCATTCGAACATGACACTGAATCCACGACAGAGCGCGCTGATCGAAATGGTGCGGGCCCAGGGCTCGGCCTCGATTGAAGAGCTTGCCAAACGTTTCGACGTCACGCTGCAGACCGTGCGGCGGGACGTCAACATCCTTTCGGAAGCCGGCCTGCTATCGCGCTTTCATGGCGGGGTGCGCATTGAAGCCTCCACCATCGAGAACATCGCCTACCGCAAGCGCCAGGGGCTGCACGCCGCGGGCAAGCAGCGCATCGCCGAAGCCGTGGCCCGCGCCGTGCCGGACGGCTGTTCGCTGATCCTGAACATCGGCACCACCACCGAGGCCATTGCGCGCGCGCTGCTGCGCCATCGCGGACTGCGTGTCATCACGAACAACCTGCACGTGGCCGACATCCTGTCCGACAACCCGGATTGCGAAGTCATCGTCGCCGGCGGCGTGGTGCGCTCGCGCGACCGCGGCATCGTCGGCGAAGCCACGATGGACTTCATCCGCCAGTTCAAGGTCGACATCGGCCTGATCGGCATTTCGGGCATCGAGGCCGACGGCACCCTGCGCGACTACGACTTCCGCGAAGTGCGCGTGGCGCGCACGATCATCGAGCAGTCGCGCGAGGTCTGGCTGGCCGCCGACAGCAGCAAGTTCAAGCGCCAGGCCATGGTGGAACTGGCGCATATCTCGCAGATCGACCGCTTCTTCACCGACGCGCATCCGCAGGAACCGCTGGCACAAGTGTTGCTGGACGCCGGCGTGCGCTGCGACGTCGCCGCCGCACCGCACGTCCCCAAACCTACACCCTGACCCGAGCGCCGCCGCGGACGCATCGTCCGCGCAAGCCCCGCCGGCAAGCACATCGACGCATTTACCTCGCGGCCCTGCCGCCCTAAAAGAACATGAACCAACCCCTCGCCTCCGTCACCCCGCCCGACCGCAGCCGTCTTCTGAACACGCTGGACAACACGCATTCCTGGGACGTCATCGTCATCGGCGGCGGCGCAACCGGCTTGGGCACGGCGGTCGACGCCGCCGCGCGCGGCTACCGGACGCTGCTGATCGAAGGCGCCGACTTCGCCAAGGGCACGTCCAGCAAGGCTACCAAGCTGGTGCACGGCGGCGTGCGCTATCTGGCGCAAGGCAACGTCAGCCTGGTGCGCGAGGCCCTGCATGAACGCGGCCTGCTCAACCGCAACGCGCCGCACCTGGTGTGGCCGCTGGGCTTTGTGGTGCCGGCCTACACGATGCTGGACCAGCCGTTCTACGGCATCGGCCTGAAGATGTACGACATGCTGGCCGGCAAGCTGAACCTGTCGCCCAGCCGCTGGCTGTCGCGCCGCGAAACGCTGGCCAACGCCCCCACCCTTGCGGAAACTGTCAGCGGGCGCAGCCTGAAGGGCGGCGTGCTGTACTACGACGGCCAGTTCGACGACGCGCGCCTGGCCATGAGCCTGATGCGCACGCTATTCGACCTGGGCGGCACGGCAGTCAACTACGTGCGCGCCACGGGCCTGACCACCACCAACGGCAAGGTCGACGGCGTGACCGCACAGGACGTGATCGGCGGCGCGTCGTTCACGCTGCGCGCGCGCTGCGTGGTCAACGCCACCGGCGTGTGGGTGGACGCCGTACGCCGCATGGAAGACAAGAACGCGCAGACGATGGTCGCGCCCAGCCAGGGCGTGCACCTGACGCTGCCGCAGGATTTCCTGCCCGGCAAGCGTGCCGTGCTGATTCCCAAGACCGATGACGGCCGCGTGCTGTTCGTGGTGCCCTGGAACGGCCACACCATCGTCGGCACCACCGACACGCCGCGCCAGGACCTGCCGCTGGACCCGGATGCCGGCGCACAGGACGTGGATTTCATCCTGAGCACCGCCGCGCGCTATCTCAGCCGCAAGCCGACGCGCGACGACGTGACCAGCGTCTGGGCCGGCCTGCGTCCGCTGGTCAAGGCGACCGGCGAAGCCTCCACCAAGAAGCTGTCGCGCGAGCACACGATTCTGGTGTCCAAGGCCGGCCTCGTGACGGTCACCGGCGGCAAGTGGACGACGTACCGCCGCATGGCGCAGGACGTGGTCGACACCGCCATCCAGCATCAGTTGCTGACGCAGGCCTCGTGCCGCACCGAATCATTGCCGCTGCATGGCGCCAATGGTCTTGCACCGTCGCAGGAACACGCCGGCACGCCGGACAGCTACTACGGCAGCGATCTGGCGACGTTGCAGGCGTTGCCCGGCGCGCAGCGCATGCTGGTCAAGGCCAGCGGCCTGACCGAAGCGCACGTGCGTTTTGCGGCGCGCTTTGAACTGGCGCGTAGTGCCGAGGACGTGTTGGCGCGCCGCAACCGCGCGCTGTTCCTGGATGCCGAGGCCGCGATGCTGGCCGCGCCGGAAGTGGCCCGCATCCTGGCCGAGGAACTGGGCCACGACGCGGCCTGGCAGCAGCGCACGCTGCAGGACCTGGCCACCGTCGCGGCGACCTATCGCCTGAAGTAGTTCGCTACGGTAAACCGCTACGGCACGCGCAGGCGGCTTTCGCGGATCAACGATTCGAACACGCGCAGCAGGTCGGGATCGAACTTCGATCCCGACTCCTGGTTCAGGATGTCCATGATCTGCGTGTGCGAGCGCGCCGGATGGTAGGGCCGCGTATCGCCAAGCGCGTCGTAGGAATCGGCCACCGAGATGATCCGCGCATGCAGCGGGATGGCGTGGCCGGCAAGACCGTCCGGATAACCGGAGCCGTCGACATGCTCGTGATGGTGCCGCACCGCCAGCGCAATGGCCTCGCGCTGCGGCATCGCGGTCTGCATGATGAGGGCAGCGCCCGCGGCGGCGTGCGCCTTCATGATTTCCCAGTCTTCCCATACCAGCCGGTGCGGGCTGTGCAGCACACGATCGGGCGTGGCGATCTTGCCCACGTCGTGAAGCCGCGCGGCCACGGCAATGACGTCCACCTCGTGCTCGGCCAGTCCACAGGCTTCGGCCAGCGCCACGCTCAGCGCAGCCACTCTATTGCAATGCCGGCCGGTGGCGGGGTCACGCGCCTGTATTGCGGCAAAGAGCGCCGCTTCATAGGATCCTGCGGAGATGTCGGGTACGTCGGGGGGCATTGGAAAACTGCGCGCCGCACTGGCATGGCGGCGCGCGCATATCGGAAAGCCGGAATTCTGACACAATTCGCAACGATGTCCGGCCGCCGCGCGTCGGGCGCGGGGCCGGGCTTCGCCTTCCTGCTGTTGTGCCGTGACGGCGTTCAGTCTTTCAGGCGTTCCAGCAGCGCCTTGGCCACGCCCACCGACGAGCCGGGATTCTGCCCCGTGATGAGCAGGCCGTCGCTGACCACATGCGACTGCCAGTCCGGCCCGCTGCTGTACAGCCCGCCCAGCTTTTTCAGCTCGTCTTCCACCAGGAACGGCACCACATCGGTCAGCTGCACGGCGGCTTCTTCCGCATTGGAAAAGCCCGTGACCTGCCTGCCCTGCACCAGCGGCTTGCCGTCGGCGGTCTTGGCATGGCGCAGCACGCCGGGCGCATGGCACACGGCCGAGACCGGCTTGCCCGCGGCCAGCATGGTCTCGATCAGCGCCACCGATTTGGCGTCCTCGGCCAGGTCCCACAGCGGGCCGTGACCGCCCGGGTAGAAGACCGCGTCGTAATCCGACGCCTGCACGTCGGACAGCCGGCGCGTGGACGCCAACACGCGCTGCGCATCCGCGTCTTTCTGGAAGCGGCGCGTGTCGTCGGTCTGCGCGTCAGGATCGTCGCTCTTGGGATCCAGCGGCGGCTGGCCGCCCAGCGGCGAGGCCAGCGTGATCTTCGCGCCCGCGTCCAGGAACGCGTAGTACGGCGCCGCAAACTCTTCCAGCCAGAAACCCGTCTTGCGGCCGGTGTTGCCCAGCGTGTCGTGGGAAGTCAGCACGATCAGGATGTTCATGTAGCGCTCCATTCGTCAGGGCCGACGCGCACAATGCGCTTGCCGGCGTTTTCACCCTTGAGCAGCCCGATCAGCCCGCGCGGGGCGTTCTCCAGGCCGTCGACCACGTCTTCACGGTATTTGATGCGTCCTTGCTTGATGAGGTCCTGCATGGCCTCGCGGAATTCGCCGTAGCGATGCGCATATTCGTTGAAGATGATGAAGCCCTGCATCCGCAGCCGCTTTGTCAGGATGGTGCGCATCAGCAGCGCCAGGCGATCCGGGCCCTCGGGCTGGCTGGTGGCGTTGTAAGCCGAGATCAGGCCGCAGACGGGGATGCGGGCGCGCGGGTTCAACAAGGGCAGCACGGCATCGAAGACCGCGCCGCCGACGTTTTCAAAGTACACGTCGATGCCTTGCGGCGCCGCCTTTGCCAGGCGCCCGGGCAGGTCCGGCTGACGGTGGTCCACGCATTCGTCAAAGCCCAGTTCCTCGACCACGTAGCGGCACTTGTCCGGCCCGCCCGCAATGCCGACGACCCTGCAGCCGTGGATCTTGGCGATCTGGCCGACCACCGCGCCGACCGCGCCGCTGGCCGCGGCGACCACAACCGTTTCACCGGCCTTGGGCTCGCCGATGTCCAGCAGCCCCATGTAGCCGGTGAAGCCCGGCATGCCCAGCACGCCCAACGACCACGACGGGTTTTCGGGATTGGCGCCCAGGCGCAAGAGTCCAGCGCCGTCGGACACCGCGAAATCCTGCCAGCCGGTCTGCGCCAGGACCCACTCGCCGACCTGAAACTGCGGATTGTTGGAGGCGTGGACGCGGGTGACCGTACCGCCCACCATCGGCTCGCCGATCTGCACGGGCTCGGCATAGGACGGCGCGTCGCTCATGCGGCCGCGCATGTAGGGGTCGAGCGACAGATAGACGGTGCGCAGCAGCACCTGGCCCGGTCCCGGTTGAGGGATGTCGCCGGTTTCCAGGCGGAAGTCGGCATCGGTGGGTTCGCCGTGCGGCCGGGCGGCAAGCACGATGCGACGGTTGGTGGATGCGGATTGCGGCATGAGGTTCGGTCTCCTTCGTAGCGCCGGCCGGGCCTTGCGGACAACCCCGGACGGCAGGTTGGGGAACCGGCCCATTACACCACCCATGGCCGCGCGGCCGGCTTGAAACCCTGTTGATCGAACCCTCTTTTAATTAATTAAGTCTTTAATTAGAATCTGCCGCATGTCTTCCCCCACTCGCCTTCCCGCCCGCCGGCCCGGCCGCCCGCCCCGTCCGGACAACGCCGCCGCCCGCGCCAATCTCCTGGATCTGGCCACGCAATTGTTCGCCGCCCAGGGCGTCGCCGCCACCACCATCGCCAACATTGCGCAGCGTGCGGGCGTGACGCCGGCGATGCTGCATTACTACTTCAAAAGCCGGGATCAGTTGATCGACGCGGTGGTGCTGGAACGGATCGTGCCCGTGATCGGATTTGTCTGGGCGCCCGTGCCGCTGGAGGGCGGTGGGGCCGTCATCGACGGGGCCCCCACTACCGGGCCCGGCGCATCGCCCGACCCGGCCGCCGCCGCTCGCGGTTTCATCACCGAAGTGGTCGGCCGCGTGGTGCAAAGCGCCACGGAAAAGCCCTGGCTGCCGTCGTTGTGGATGCACGAGGTCGTCAACGAAGGCGGCCAGTTGCGAGATCGCGTGCTGCGCCATCTGCCGTCGGACCGGCTGCAGGCGTTCGCGGGCCTCATCGCCGAATGCCAGCGCCGCGGCGCCATCACGCCGGGCGTGGAACCGCGCCTCGTGTTCCTTTCCATCCTGGGCCTGACCCTGTTGCCGCTTGCCACGTCCAACCTGTGGCGCCGCATCTGGCAGGACGACCCGGTGGCGCAGTCGATCGATAACGAGGCGATTGCGGCCCACGCCATTGCCATGCTGACCGGCGGCCTGTTCGCGCCGTCTCTACCCTCCCCGACTCCAGGACGCTGACCATGCGCACCTTACGCCGCCTGTCCGCCCCCCTCGCCTTGCTGCCGCTGTGTGGCTGCGGCAATAACGACCAGCCGTTCTATCAGGGCTATGTCGAAGGCGATTACGTGTATGTCGCCTCGTCCGAACCGGGCCGCCTGGACACCCTGGCGGTGCGGCGCGGCCAGCAGGTCGACGCCAACCAGCCGCTGTACGCACTGGACGCCACACGCGAGGCCGCGGCACGCGATCAGGCGCAGGCAGAAGCGGCCGCGGCGCGCGCGCAACTGGAGGACATTGCCACCGGCAAGCGGGCGCCGGAGGTCGACGTCAGCCTGGCGCAATTGGCGCAGGCGCAGGCCGCCAGCCGCCGGTCCGCGGCGCAGCTGGCCCGCGACAATGCGCAGTTCCGCATCGGCGGCATCGCGCGCTCGCAGTTGGACGACAGCCGCGAACAGGCGCAGTCGGACGCGGCGCGCGTGCGCGAACTTCAGGCGCAGGTCGAGGTAAACCGGCTGCCCGGCCGCGACGAGGCCCGCCGCGCGCAGGCCTCCCAGGTGGAGGCCGCCGACGCCGCGCTGGCGCAGGCCGAATGGACGTTGAACCAGAAGCGGCTGGCCGCGCCGGCCGCCGGGCGGATCTTCGACACGATGTACCGCGTGGGCGAATGGGTGCCGGCCGGCAGTTCGGTCGTGAGCCTGCTGCCGCCCGGCAACATCAAGGTGCGGTTCTTCGTGCCGGAGACGGTGGTCGGGTCGCTGAAGATCGGCCAGCAGGCCACGCTGCGCTGCGACGGCTGCGGCGATCCGATCCCCGTGCGCATCGACTACGTGTCGGACCAGGCCGAATACACGCCGCCGGTCATCTACAGCCGCGAAAGCCGCAGCAAGCTGGTGTACATGGTGGAGGCCCGCCCCGCCGCCGACCAGGCGGCGCGGCTGCATCCGGGTCAGCCGGTGGAGGCGACGCTGCCATGAATGCGCCCAACGCCGGCGGCAACGTCATCGACGTACGCGGCCTGAACAAGCATTTCGGCAACAAGCATGTCGTGAACGACGTGTCGCTGCAGGTTCGCGAAGGCGAGATCTTCGGGTTCCTGGGGCCCAACGGCAGCGGCAAAACGACGTGCATCCGCCTCATGTGCGGCCTGCTCACGCCGGATTCCGGCAGCGGCACATGCCTGGGCTACGACATCCTGCGCGACAGCGCCGAGATCAAGCGCAATGTCGGCTACATGACGCAGAAGTTCTCGTACTGGGAGGACCTGACCATCCGCGAGAACCTGGACTTTGTCGCGCGCATGTACGGCATGCCGCAGCGCAAGGAGGCCGTGGACCGCGCCCTGCAGGAACTCGGGCTGCAAACGCGTGCGGGGCAATTGACGGGATCCTTGTCAGGCGGGTGGAAGCAGCGCCTGGCGCTGGCCGCCTGCCTGCTGCACCAGCCCCGCCTGTTGCTGCTGGACGAGCCCACGGCCGGCGTGGATCCGACGGCGCGGCGCGACTTCTGGGAACAGCTGCATGAACTGGCGGCGCGCGGCATCTCGGTGCTGGTCAGCACGCATTACATGGACGAGGCCGAACGCTGCCACAAGCTGGCCTACATCTCGTACGGCAAGCTGCTGACGCAAGGCACCGCCGACGAGGTCATCGCCGAGCAGCAACTGACCACTTGGGCCATCCACGGCGTCAACCTGGTGCCGTTGGGCCAACAACTGCGCAGTGCGCCCGGCGTTGACCAGACGGTCGCGTTCGGATCTGCGCTGCACGTCAGCGGCCGGGACGCGGCCACGCTGGAAAGCACGCTGCGCGCGGCCATCGCGGGCCAGGATCTGCGCCTGGAACGCATCGACACCAGCCTGGAGGACGTCTTCATCTACCTGATGAACCGGTCCACCGACAACTTCGCGGGCCAGCCATGACCGCGCGCCTGAACGGCTTTTCGTGGTCGCGCTGGTGGAGCATGGTGCTCAAGGAGTTCCTGCAGCTGCGCCGCGACCGCATTACCTTCGGCATGATCGTGGGCCTGCCGATCATGCAGCTCGCGCTCTTCGGTTATGCCATCAACACCGATCCGCGCCAGATGCCCACCGCCATCATCGCGGCGGACCACAGCCCGTTCACGCGCAGCTTCATCGCGGCGATGCGGTCGTCGGACTACTTTCACATCGTCGAGGAACTGGACACCGAAGAAGCGGGCCGCGCCGCGCTGGCGCAGGGCCGCGTGCTGTTCGTCGTGACCATTCCGCCGGATTTCACGCGCAGCCTGCTGCGCGGCGAACGCCCGGCGCTGCTGATCGAAGCCGATGCCACCGACCCCATGGCGACCGGGATGGCGCTGGGCGCAGCAACGCAACTGACGCAGGCCGTCGCGCAAAAGGATCTGACCGGACCGCTTGCCAGCCTGGCGGGCGGCCAGCCTCCCTTCGACGTGCGCATCCACCAGCTCTACAACGAAGAGCAGATCTCGCAATACAACACCGTGCCGGGGCTGATGGGCGTGATCCTGACGATGACGCTGGTGATGATGACCGGACTGGCGATGACCCGCGAGCGCGAACGCGGCACCATGGAAAACCTGCTGGCGATGCCGGTGCGGCCGATCGAGGTGATGACGGGCAAGATCGTGCCGTACATCGCCATCGGGTTGATCCAGGCCAGCATCATTCTCGCGGCGGCGCATTTCGTCTTCCACGTGCCCATCATGGGCAGCCTGCTGTCCGTGTACCTGGCCGCGCTGCTGTTCGTCGCGGCGAACCTGACCGTCGGCATCACGCTGTCGTCGCTGGCGCAGAACCAGTTGCAGGCGATGCAGCTGACCATGTTCTATTTCCTGCCGAACATGCTGCTGTCCGGCTTCATGTTTCCGTTCCAGGGCATGCCGATGTGGGCGCAGCACCTGGGCAACCTGCTGCCGCTGACGTATTTCAACCGGCTGATCCGCGGCATCCTGCTCAAGGGCAACGGCTGGTGGGACCTGTGGCCCAACATCTGGCCCCTGATGCTGTTCACCGTCATCGTCATGACCGCCGCCGTGAAGTTCTACCGCCGCACCCTGGATTGAAGCCCATGTCCCGCCCCCCCTTCATGCCCGCTTCCCGTCCCCTGGTCTCGATGGCGCTGTGCGCGCTGCTGTCGGCCTGCGCGGTCGGCCCCGACTTCGATACGCCCGCCGCGCCGGACGTTGCAGCCTATACGCAAAACGGGCAGGACGCGCTGCCCGCGGGCCAGCAGCGTCTGCACGCGGGCGCCGACATTCCCGCGCAGTGGTGGCAATTGTTCCGGTCGGACGCGCTGGACCGGCTGGTGCGCCAGGCGCTGGACGCCAGCCCCACGCTGGAAGAAGCGCGTGCGCGCTTGCGGCAGGCGCAGGAAGACCTGGCCGCGGACACCGGCGGGCGCATGCTGCCCGCGGTGGACGGCAATCTGTCGGCGGCGCGCAAGAAGGTCGATCCCGCCGCCTATGGCGTGCCGGTGGCCGAGCCGCCCCCGCCTTTCACGCTGTACAACGCCTCGATCGACGTGTCCTACACGCTGGACGTGTTCGGCGCCAACCGCCGCGCGCTGGAAAGCCTGGCCGCCCAAACGGATTACCAGGCGCATGAACTGCAGGCGGCGCGCATGTCGCTGGCGGCCAACGTGGTCACCGCCGCGATCCGCCAGGCGGATCTGGCCGAGCGGCTGACCGCCACACGCGAGCTGTTAGCGGCGCAAGTCAGCCAGCAGGACATCATGCACAAGCGCCTGGACGCCGGGGGCATTGCCCTGGCCGATCTGCGCAATCAGGAGCTGCTGGTCGCGCAGACCCGCGCCACCGTGCCGCCGCTGGAATACCAGCTTGCGCAGGTGACCCACCAGCTTGCCACCTACCTGGGCGTGCTGCCCGCCGCCCTGCAATCGCCGCCGCTGCGCCTGGCGGACCTGACGCTGCCGCCCGACGTTCCGACCGGCGTGCCGTCGGCGCTGACGCGCCAGCGGCCCGACATCCTGGCGGCCGAAGCCCTGTGGCGCAAGGCGTCGGCCGACGTGGGCGTGGCGACGGCCAACCTGTATCCGCAGTTCACGCTGACCGCCAGTTTCGGTTCGCAGCGCACGGGCGTGAACGAACTGTCAGACGGCGTCAACGTGTGGAATTTGGGACTCGGGCTGGTTCAGCCTCTTTTTCATGGTGGCGAGCTGCGGGCCCGCAAGCGCTCGGCGGAAGCGGCGTATGACGCTGCCGCCGCATCATTTCGCCAGACGGTGCTTGACGGCTTTCGCCAGGTGGCCGATGCGTTGCGCGCGCTGCAGACGGACGGTGACGCCTTCGCGGCCTACGACGATGCGTGGCGCCGCGCAGACGAGGCCGAACGCATCGCGGCGGGCCGCTACCAGGCCGGCGGCATCAGCCACCTGAGCCTCCTGGACAGCCAGCGGCAGGTGTTGCAGACCAGGATTTCGCGCATCGAAGCGGATGCCGCGCGCTACACCGACACGGCGGCGCTGTTACAAGCGCTGGGCGGCGGCTGGTGGAATGAGGCGGTTGCACCCGCCCCGTAAGCCCGCAAAACGCGCTCTGCGCGGCCATGTCCGAGAATTCGGGTAGGAAAGTGTCGTTGTGCGGGGCTTGGGAAAGCGCGGTATCCCCTCATCATGCAAGCGCTCAAGCTGCATGATGTTTACAACGATTTCATGAATGACCTATTAGACCTGATCGTCTTCGCGCCCGACGCCGGCCAGCGCGTCCGCCGTAGCGACGAACTGGCCGAAATGGGGTTCTCGCCGCGCCCTTGCGAAGACTCCAACGGACTGTTCCGCCTGTTTCAGGCCCGCCGCACCCCGCTGCTCGTGATGCAGGCCGAGTTCACCGATCTCTGCATGGCCGTCGCAGGTCTGCGCGCCATGGACACCACCGCCGGCATCGTTGCCATTTCCGCCTTCGATACCCCTGAGAACCGCATCCTCGGCCTGCATTGCGGCGCCGACGCCTGCTTTTCGCCCGAGGTCGTCACCGGCGAAATCGCCGCAGCCCTGCAGGCGCTGGTGCGCCGCGTCCCCACCTCCGCCAACCGCCGCGGGGCGGCCGAGGCCGATGCCCGGCCCGCACCGCCGCCCGTGGCGTCCGCCGAGCCGACCGGCAAGTGGCAATTCCTGGACGCCGCCTGGACGCTGGTCAGCCCCCAGGGCAGACGCCTGGCACTGACCCAGGCCGAGCGCGAGTTCCTGCTCAAGCTGACCGGCGCGCCGGACAAGCGCATGCCGCGCGGCGATCCGCCTGGCATCGACCCGCATTCCGGCCGCGAATCCATGCGCCGCACGGACGTCGTCGTCAGCCGCCTGCGGCGCAAGGCGCAGGACGTCGACGTGGAACTGCCCATTCGCACCGTCTGGGGCTGGGGCTACGCGTTCACCGGGGAAATCTGACGCGCGGCGGGCGTATGATTCCGCGTACAGGGCCGACTCCCGGCCCGCCTCTGCCCCATCCGTCCCATGGAAGTCTTTGAACGCCTGCAAGCCCTGCTCATCCAGAATCGGGCGCGCTACCGCCAGCTCGAACACGCTGCCGCCGGCAAGTCCGTCGAAGTGGCCGCCATCCGCGGCACCGAGGTCAGCCAGGGCGCCAAGGCGCTGGTCTGCCGCGTGAAGATCTCGTCCAACCAGCGCAAGAACGTGCTCGCCGTCTTTCCGGCGGACAAACAGGCCGACCTGGACGCCATCGCGCGGGCGGCGGGCGGCAAGAAGGCCTCGCTGGCCTCGCAGGACCTGGCACGTGAACTCACGGGCTGCGAGATCGGCGCCATCCCGCCCTTCAGCTTCAATCCCGACCTGACGCTGCTGGTGGATCCCAGCCTGCGAGAGCGCCACGACGAAATCGTGTTCAACGCCGGACGCCTGGACGCGTCCATCCTGCTGAACACCGACGACTACTTCCGCCTGGCCGCGCCCGACGAGGCGCCGCTGATCAAGGCCTGACCGGCGCCGCCCATGAGGCCACCTTGTCCCGCCCTTTGATGACCCACGGCGCGCGCGCCTCCAACATGCGCTGGCTGATGAGCCTGGCGCACATGGAGCCGTCGCCGGTCAACCCCTGGGTGATGCTGCGCGCCGCCCTGGCCATCGGCCTGCCGACCGCGGTGGGCATGGCGCTGGACCAGGGTGCGGCGGCCGCGCTGGTGGCGCTGGGCGCACTGCCCGCCATCACGGGCGACAACGGCGGCCCCTACCGCAGCCGCGCGCTTTCCATCGGTTCCACGGTGTTCGGCGGCGCGTTCGGTTATCTGCTGGGCAACCTGATGTCGGGCCACGGCCTGTGGACGTCTGCCGGCATGACGCTGCTGGTGCTGGCGGCCAGCCTGGTCGGCACCTTCAACAACATCGCCGCGGTCGCGACGCTGCAATTCGCCACGTATGTCATCGTCGGCTCCAGCTTGACGCCCACGCTGCCGCCCTGGCTGCCGCCGGTGCTGGTGGGCGTGGGCGGTCTGTTCGGGCTGGCGCTGACGCTGTCCGGCTGGGTCGTCAACCCGATCGCGCCGGAGCGGGCCGCCGTGGCGCAGGCCTACCGCAAGCTGGCGGCGATGTTCGCGGCCATCGGCACCTCGCGCGTGATGGCCGCGCGCCGCGACATGGAAGCCGCCATGGCCACGGCCTACGACACCGTCCTGGCCGCGCGGGGCCGGTCGGCGGGTCCGTCGCCCAGACTGGCGCGGCTGGCCGCACAGTTGCAGGCCTGCACGCCGCTCACCAACGCCGCGCTGGCGCTGGCGCGCGCCGGCCGCGTGTTGCCGGACGAATGTGCCCGGGTCATGAACCATCTGGCCGACCGGGTCGAAAACGATGCGCCACCGGACGCCCGCGACGACATCGCCGCGCTGCACCGCGCCAGCATGCCGCAGTTGGCCGAGGCGCTGGAACAGGTGCAGCCGCTGCTGCACGGCGCGCGGGCCAGCCAGGCCAACCAGGGCGCCGGGGCCACGGAAGCCATCCAGGCCACCGAGGCCGACGCCTTCGCCACCCTGCAGCCCGCACCGGCGCGCACGCCGTGGCGGGTGCTGATCCGCACGTACCGGCCCGGGCCGACGACGGTCCGTTACCTGGTCCGGTTGGGCCTGTGCCTCGTCGCCGCCGAGGCCGTCGCCCTGGCGGCCGCGCTGCCGCGGTCCTACTGGGTGCCGCTGATCGTCGTGGTGGTGTTCAAGCCCAACTTCGGCTCGGTGTTCGCGCGCGCGCTGCAAAGCTGCGCGGGCAGCGTGGTCGGCGTGGCGATCAGCGCCACCGTGCTTGCGCTGGATCGCGGCGGTCTGGCCAGCTTGCTCACCGTTGCTGCGCTGGCCGCGTTGCTGCCGTGGTCGATACGGCGCAACTACGGGCTGTTCTCGGCAATTCTGGTGCCGATCCTCATGCTGCTGATCGGGGCGCTGCAGCCGGGAAGCTGGGCTATTGCGCTGGCGCGGCTGATCGATGTGGGGGTTGCGGCGGCCATCGTGCTGCTGGTGGGCTACCTGCCGTGGATCCGCATCGAACGCAGCAACCTGGACCATGCCGTTTCCGCCGCCACGTCCACGCTGGCGGCCTACCTGAACACCGTCTTCCAGACCGACCCCGGCAACCGGCATGACCTGCGCGCCCGCGCCTACGCGCGCCTGTCGGACCTGCGCATCGCCCTGCAGCGCGGGCTGTCCGAACCCCGGCTGGTCAGCCGCCGCGCATTGGCCTGGTGGCCGGTGGAAGTCGCACTGGAACGCGTGGCCAACGCGATTTCGGACACGGCCTGGTCGCTGCCCGCCGGACAGGACGCGCCCGCCGCCGCGCAGGTCGCCCAATTGGCCGCCGCGCTGGACAGCATTGCGGCCGCCGTCGAACAAGGCCTGCCCGTGCCCGCGGCCCCCATCGTGGCGCCATCACCGGCGCTGCGGGACGTCGCCGCCGAAATCGAATCCCTGCGCGTCACGCTGGCCGGCCCCGACTTCACGGCAACGCCCGGCCGCCCCGCCGCCCCTTCCCCCCTTCATCAGGTCTGAATCATGTGTCTTGCCGTACTGGCTCTGCATACGCTGCCCGGCATCCCCGTGCTGATCGCCGCGAACCGCGACGAATTTCATGCGCGCCCCACCCTTCCCGCGGCGCAATGGTCCGACGCGCCGGCCATCTACGCCGGGCGCGATGGCCAGGCGGGCGGCACCTGGATGGGCGCAACCGTTCAGGGGCGCTATGCGTTGGTCACCAACTTCCGCGAGCCCGGCCGGCATCTGGACAACGCCCCTTCGCGCGGCGCGCTGGTCGAGGACTTTCTGCGCGGCGAAATGACGCCGCAGGCCTACCTTGAGACGGTGCACGCCATGGACCAGGCGTACAACGGCTTCAATCTGATCGTGGGCGACACGCGGCAGGCGTGGTATCTGAGCAATCGCGACGGCGGGCCGCGCGCGTTGGACCCCGGCATCTACGCCCTGTCCAACCATCTGCTGGACACGCCCTGGCCCAAACTGGCGCGCACGAAGGCGGCGTTCTCGGCCGTGCTGGAACATCCGTCGCAGCCCGACCTGCCCGCGCTGTTTACCGCGCTTGGCGACCGCAGCCCGGCGGACGACGCCGACCTGCCGGCCACCGGCCTGCCCTTGGCGCGCGAACGCCTCTTGAGCAGCCCGTTCATCGTCAGCCCGGAATATGGCACGCGCAGTTCCAGCGTCATGGCGCTGCACGGCGACGGCGCCGGCGAACTGGAGGAACGGCGGTTCGCCCCGGACGGCTCGGTCAGCGGCGTCAGCAACCTGACGTTTTCCTGGCAGGCGGCCGGCGGCGGCGTGTGATGCGCGGCGCCTGATACAAACGGTTGATTTCCGAGGCGGACGGACGCGAACTCGCCTTGCGCGCGCACGTCGAATGGTTGCAAGCTACCGGCGGAGGCAGCGACAACGCGCTGCCACGCCGGTTTTTCTGCAGGAGAACTCCATGAACAAACGTTTTGAACGCTGCACGATCGCCGCCGCCATGACCCTGGGCACCTTTGCTTTAGCGGGTGTCCTGTCCACCGCCCAAGCGGCCATGCCGCCCGTGCAGCACCAGGGCGCTATCGAATATGTCAGCGGCGGCATCGGCATCGACGAATCCGAATCCATGAAAGCCGCGTCCAGCAGTTATCCGCTGGCATTGACCTTTGCTGCGCAACGCGGCGGCAAGGCCGATTATGTCGCCGACGTGACCGTCGCGATCCGGGATGCGCAGGGCAAGGCCGTGTTGCAGACGACCGCGCAGGGGCCCTACATGCTGGTGAAGCTGCCGGCGGGCAACTACCGCATCTCGGCCACGTTTGATGGCAAGGCGCAGGAGCGCGAGGTCACCGTGCAAGGCTCAGGCACCGCGCGCGCCATGTTCGAGTGGAAGTGATGGCACTGAGGCGCGGCTGATACGGCCGCGCCCCCTATCCTGTTCAAAGGAGCCGGACGCGTCAGACGCCCGCGAACAGGATCGCAATGACAAAGCCCACGCCCGCCGTCCAGACCAGCGAGCGCAGCGCGCCCCAGTTCGCCAGGTACATCGCCAGATAGCCCAGCCGCGTGCCCAGCCAGCACGCCATCAGCGTCGCGACGTGCGCGGGGGACGCCTGGTTATACAGCGCAAACAGCACGGCGGCGTAGAAGAACGGCAGCGCCTCGAAGGTGTTGACCTGCGCGGCGTTGGCCCGCGCGCGCCACCCCTCCTGCCGGGCCAGCCAGGCCCGCGGGTCGTTGTTGTCGAATTTCTTGCCGCCTGCCTTGGCGATGATCGTGGACACGAACGGCAGCAGCGCCGCCGCCAACATCAACCACGCGATTGTCTTCATTCCTGACTCCATTGCTGGCGGCTTGATGTCCGCCGGACGCGCGGGGCGTGTGCCGCCGCTGCCGCATGGTCGCCTGAAAAGCGGGGGAAGGCAAAGGCGCGGTGGGGGGGCTCGGGCGGCTCGGGCTGCTCGAGTGGCGCCGCCGGCTTGGAGTTGAAGTTGGCGTTGGCGTTGGCCGCATCAAACTTGCCGGCGTCGAAAGCGCCAAGGTTGGCGAAGACCGCGCTTACACTCGGTCCTTTGCGATTGCCGCCCGCCCGTCGATGCCGCCTGTCATGCCCTGGTTTGCCCTGTTCCTGGCCGCCGCCTTGCTATGGCCGCCCGGCACCCGCCGCTGGGCGCTTGCCCCGTTGGCGGTGACATGGGCGTGGGCATTGGCCGACGGATCGGTCGACCTCGTTGCGCTCGCATGGCCCGCGTTGCTGCTGATTGCCGCGGCGCTGGTGCGATCCCACGCGGGACCGGCCGCGCGCATGGCCGCGCATGGACTCTTCGTGATCCTGGCCGTGCTGCTCTTCGCACATCTGCTGCCCGGGTTTCACAACCTGCGCGTGATTGATCCCGCGCCGCTCAGTCCGGATGCAGTTCCTTTCAGCATGTACCTGAACCTGGACAAACCGCTCGTGGGCTTCTGGGTGGTGCTGGTGCTGGCGCCGCCCATGGCCGCGGCCCATGCGCGTTTGAGCTTGCAGGCGGCGGTTCTTGCATGCGCAGCCGCGGTGGCGGTCTGCCTGGGATTGGCGCTGGCGCTGGGCGTGGTGGCATGGGCGCCGAAGTGGCCGGCCTCAGGCTGGATCTGGCTGATCAACAATGCCTTGCTGGTGACGCTGGCGGAAGAGGCGCTGTTCCGAGGTTATGTGCAGCAACGCCTGGCGCAGCGGTGGCGCCATCGCGCATGGGGCGCGTGGGCGGCGGTGGCCGTGGCGGCCGTGCTGTTCGGATTGGCCCATTACGCGGGCGGTTGGCAGTGGATGCTGCTGGCTGGCCTGGCGGGTACGGCGTATGGCGCGGCCTATCGTTACGGCGGTTTGGGCGCCGCCGTCCTGGCGCATCTGGGCTTGAACGCGGCGCACTTCGGATTGTTCACCTATCCAATGCGCGCCGCGTTCTGAAAGGCCGCCGCTTCAGGCCGCCAGCGCCGGATAGTCCGTATACCCTTCAGGACCCGAGGCGTAGAAGGTGGCCGGATTCGGCGTATTCAGCGGGGCCTTGCGCGCCAGGCGCTCGGCCAGGTCGGGCGTGGCAATGTACGGCACGCCAAACGCCACGGCGTCGACCTTGCCGGCCGCGATGGCGGCCTCGGCGGTGTCGCGCGTGTAGCCTTCGTTGCCGATATAAACGCCGCCGAACTCGGCCTTGATCATCGGCGCCAGGCTGTCGGGCGCTTCGTGTTCGCGGGCGCAAATGAACGCGATGCCGCGCTTGCCCAGTTCACGCGCCACGTAGCCGAACAGGCCCGGCAGATCCGAATCACCCATGTCGTGGGCATCAGCGCGCGGCGACAGATGCACGCCGACGCGGCCCGCGCCCCACACCGCCACGCAGGCGTCGACCACTTCCAGCAGCAGCCGCGCGCGGTTTTCGATGGAACCGCCGTATTGGTCCGTGCGGTGGTTGGTGCTGTCCTGCAGGAACTGATCCAGCAGGTAGCCATTGGCGGCATGCACCTCGACGCCGTCAAAACCCGCCTCCTTCGCCATCTTCGCGCCGTGGCGGTAGGCTTCGACCACGCCGGGGATCTCTTCGGTTTCCAGCGCGCGCGGCGTCACGTATTCGCGCTTGGGGCGCACGTGGCTGACGTGGCCCTTGGCGGCGATGGCGCTGGGCGCGACCGGCAGTTCGCCGTCCAGGAACATCGGGTCGGAAATGCGGCCCACGTGCCAGAGCTGCGCGACGATCAGGCTGCCCTTGCCGTGCACGGCGTCGACCACCTTGCGCCAACCCTTGACCTGCTCCGGCGACCAGAGCCCAGGCGTGTCGGCATAGCCCACGCCCTGCGGCGTGACCGCCGTGGCTTCCGTCAGGATCAGGCCGGCGCCCGAACGCTGGGTGTAATACTCGACCATCAGATCGTTCGGCACGCGGCCGGCGCTGGCGCGTTGGCGGGTCAGCGGCGCCATCACGACGCGGTTGCGCAGGGTCAGGTCGCCGACTTTCAGCGGTTCAAACAGGGGGTTCATGCAAAATCCTTTCGTCCCGGCAATGGGGCGCTTGCGGGTATGGCAGACGGGCTACATATCCAGATTCAATTGCCGCAGAAATGCGGCAATCACGGGTTCATTGCGACGGAAAAAGACCCACTGCCCCACCTTGGTCGCCGAAATCAGGCCGGCGCGCTGCAACACGGCCAGATGCGACGAGACCGTAGACTGGGACAGGCCGCAGCGATCATCGATGTGGCCCGCGCACACCCCGTGTTCGAAGGTGTGGCCCGGACGCTCCTCGAAATACGCATGCGGCGTCTTCAGCCAGGCCAGGATGTCGCGGCGAACCGGATTGGCCAGCGCCTTGAGGATGGCGTCGGCGTCGATCGCGGGTTGCGCGGCGTTCTGGTCGGAGGGTGAGGAAGTTGCGGTCATATTGGTATATCGCAATTTATCGAATCATATATCGGGTTTATCCGATATATCGTTATGCCCCTGTTGCAATCAAGGATTTCGGGCGCCGGTCGCGCGATCCTGCGGCAGGCGGTCCTGCGCCCGGCGATCCGGCCGGCGGCTCTCCGGCTTCAGGCTATCGGCCCAGTCACGGGCAAGGTCGCGCTGTGCCTTCCAGTTGACCAGCGCCGTGATGGCCATGGCAATCACCGCGCCCAGCGCCGCCAGCGCCATGTCCTTCTGCGCGTCCCAGATGTCGCCCTGGGTGCCCAGGTAGGCCGCCCCCAGGTCACCGCCAAAGAACTCCGCGGCGCCCCACTCGATCAGTTCGTAGAGCGCCGAGGTCGACAGCGTCACGTCCATCGGCAGGAAGTACGCCCAAAAGCCGCGCACCTCGGCCACCCGCAGGAAGATCTCGCGGATCGGATAGGCCAGCAGCAGCCCATACGAAAAATGCACGACGCGGTCGAAATTGTTGCGTTCCCACCCGAGCACGCTGTTCAGGGTGCGGCCGGTCAAGGCGCGCCACCAGTCGTCGTACGGCACGAGCGAATACGTGTAGTGCGCGCCCACCGTGTGCAAGCACAGGAACAGAAAGATCAGCGTGTATGACACCCGCGAAAACACGAACGCCCGCCGCGTGGCAAACAGCACGGCGCCCAGTCCCAGCACCAGCGCGTTCTCCAGCGCCCAGGCCGAGCGGTCATGCGGATTGATGGCCAGCGCCACCCAGATGACGGCGAACACGCCGGCCAGCGTGACCAGATAGCGGCGGCGCGCGTCGGCCATGGTGCGTCCTAGTCGCCCTGCACCCGGCCGCGCAGCCGCTTGACCTCGCCATGCAGCACCTTGCGCTGCACGCGGCGGCGTTGCGACGAGCGCGTCGGCTTGGTGGGGCGGCGCGGCTTGTCGACCTGGATGGCTGATCGCACCATGCCCACCAGCCGCTCGATGGCCTCGGCACGGTTCTTTTCCTGGCTGCGGAAGGATTGCGATTTGATGACGATCACGCCCTCTTTCGAGATGCGGTGGTCGTTGACGGCGCACAACGCATCCTGCACCTCGGGCGGCAGGCGGGAAGCGCGCACATCGAAGCGCAGGTGGACGGCGCTGGACACCTTGTTGACGTTCTGCCCGCCCGCGCCCTGGGCGCGAATCATGGTGAAGGTCAGGTCGCGCTCGTCGATGAAAAGCGAATCTTGGACGTGAAACATAGGCGGGAAGTCTACAGGGCCGGCCGTCTTCCTGCACCCGGCGGTTGAAACCGCTGGATCCGCGGCTTGGCGCCACACAGCGGCCATGCGCCGCCCGGCGGCGGACCCGTCTTGCAGGGTCTTTCGGCGGATATCGGCCGCGCCAAGTAAAATAGTGCGCTTTTGCTCGAATTCCGTGGCGCCCAGCCGCCCGCATCTCCTATGACTTACTCCGCCAAAGAAATCTTCAAGACCCTGCAAGGCGAAGGCGCCCACGCAGGCCGCGCGGCGGTATTCTGCCGGTTTGCGGGCTGTAATCTGTGGACCGGCCGCGAAAGCGACCGTGCCAGCGCCGCCTGCACCTTCTGTGACACCGATTTCATCGGCACCGACGGCGACGGCGGCGGCAAGTTCGCCACGGCCGAATTGCTGGCCGACGCCATTGCCGCGGCCTGGGGCCCGGACGCCGGCAACCGCTACGTCGTCTTTACGGGCGGCGAGCCGCTGCTGCAACTGGACGCGCCGCTGCTCGACGCGATCCACGCCCGCGGCTTTACCGTCGCCATCGAAACCAACGGCACGATCAAGCCGCCTGCCGGCATCGACTGGATCTGCGTCAGCCCCAAGGGGACGGCCCCGGTCGTGATCGAACGCGGCAATGAGCTCAAGCTGGTCTATCCGCAGCTCAACGCCCTGCCCGACGCCTTCGCACATCTGGATTTCGAGCATTTCTTCCTGCAACCCATGGACGGACCGGCGCGCGCAGCCAACACCGAGCAGGCCGTTCAATACTGCATGCAGCATCCGCAATGGCGGCTCAGCCTGCAAACCCACAAATACATAGGCATTCCATGATTTACCCCCACGCCTTGCGGAGCACGCGATGATTTCCGTGACCCGCAGGCTCGAGTTCGACGCCGGCCACCGCATCCCCGACCACCGCAGCCAGTGCCGCAATCTGCACGGCCACCGCTATGTGCTGGAAATCACGCTGACGGGTGACATCGTGCAGGCGCCCGGCGAGTCCGACAACGGCATGGTCATGGACTTCTCCGAGATCAAGCAAATCGCCAAGACGCATATCGTGGACGTCTGGGACCATGCGTTCCTGGTCTACG
This sequence comes from Achromobacter animicus, assembly GCF_902859585.1. Lineage (GTDB taxonomy): Bacteria > Pseudomonadota > Gammaproteobacteria > Burkholderiales > Burkholderiaceae_B > Achromobacter > Achromobacter animicus. The sequence goes on from NZ_CADIJM010000001.1 coordinate 841,519, forward strand.
AAGGCGACGACGCCGTGCGCGGCTTTCTGGATACCCTGCCCGGCCACAAGACCGTCGTGCTGGACCGGATTCCCACCGCTGAAAACCTGGCCACCATCGTTTTCGAGACGCTGGCGCCGCAATACCACGGCCATTACGGCGCCGAACTGCGCCTGACGCGCGTGCGTCTGTACGAAACGCCGAACTGCTGGGCCGACTGCAACGGTTGATCCCCGACAGCGCATGAAGGCGGGCTTCGGGCCCGCCTTCAGTTTTCCACCCACGGAAAACCGCACTGCCATCTTCCCAATTGAAAGAATCTATCGCGATAGTCGCCATTTTCAATCATTAGTAAGCTAATAGATAGGATACAATCGAATTCATGCTTACTCCATCCGACTCCCAGCTCATGGCCACCACCGCCAACCTGATGGTGCTGTCGCGCGCCTACCGCGGCGCCGCCGATAAAGCGCTCGCCGACTACGGCCTTTCTCAAGCGACTGCGTGGCCCGTCATTCTGGCCGGCCGTCTTGGCGACGGAGTTCGCCAAGGCGCGCTGGCCGAAGCTTTGGGCGTCGAAGGCCCCTCCCTTGTGCGCGTGCTGGATCAACTGGTGGCGGCCGGCCTGATGGAACGGCGCGAAGACCCCCACGATCGCCGCGCACGCACCCTGCACCTGACCGAAGCCGGCCACGCGCTGCGCGCGCAGGTCGAAGACGTGCTGGTTGAACTTCGCCGCCGCATCTTTCACGACGTCAGCGAATCCGATCTGCAAGCCTGCCTGCGCGTCTTCGACGCCATGAAGGTGTCGCTGGGCCGCAGCGGCGCCGGTGCGCAAGAGGACGCCCGGCCATGAAACTGCCCAACGTCCGCGAAACCATCTTCTCGCTCAAGAGCTACCTGAGCGCCATCATGGCGCTCTATCTGGCTTACAGCATGGGTTTGCCGCGTCCGTTCTGGGCCATGACCACCGCCTACGTCGTGGCGCAGCCCTGGTCCGGCGCGGTGCGTTCCAAGGCGCTGTACCGTCTGGTCGGCACCTTCTTCGGGTCGGCGGCCACCGTGTACATGGTGCCGCGGCTGTCGAACTCGCCCGTCGTCATGACCGGCGCGATGGTGCTGTGGGTGGGCGCCTGCCTGTACATGTCGGTGCTGGACCGCACACCGCGGTCCTATCTGTTCATGCTGGCCGGCTACACCGCCGCGATGATCGGCTTTCCCAGCGTCACCGACCCTTCCCTTGTGTTCGACACGGCGCTGGCCCGTGTCGAGGAAATCAGCCTGGGCATCGTGTGCGCCACGCTGATCCACAGCATCGTGCTGCCGCGCGGCCTGGCGCCCGCGCTGACGCTGCAATTGGACAAGGCCGTGCGCGATGCGCGCAACTGGATGCACGACACGCTCAGCGGCAAGACCGCCGAACAGCGCGACAAGGACCGCCGCGAGCTGGCCAACGACATCACGCAACTGCGCCTCTTATCCACGCACGTTCCCTTCGACACCAGCAACCTGCGCTGGACCGCGGGCGCCGTGCGCGCCATGCAGGACCAGATCGCGGCGCTGACGCCGGCCGTGTCCGCCGTCGAAGACCGTATGCGCGCCTTGCAGGCCAATGGCCAGCCGCTGCCCGAACCGGTGCAATCGCTGCTTGCCGATATCTCGGAATGGATCAACGCCGGCCCGCAGGCCTCGCACGAAACCGCCGTCCAGTTGCGCGCGGCCGTGACGCGGCTGACGCCCGGCATCGACAGCCATTCCACGTGGCGCGACGCGCTGCTTGCCAGCCTGATGGCGCGCCTGCGCGAACTGATCGACACCTATGACGAATGCCTGGCGCTGCGCCGCGACATCCGCGCCGGGCTGCAGGGCGCGCCGGTTCGCGCCCCGCGCACGACCCGCGATCCGAACTCGGCGCTGCACCGCGACCACGGCATGGCGCTGCTGTCGGCGCTGGCCGCGGCGCTGGCGATTTCGGTCTGCTGCCTCTTCTGGATCGGCACGGCCTGGAGCAACGGCGCCACCGCCGCGCTGATGGCCGCGATCTTCAGCTGCTTCTTTGCGTCGCAGGACAATCCCGTGCCGGGCATCATGCAGTTCCTGACCTACACGGTGTATTCCATTCCGCTGTCGGCGCTATATCTGCTGGGCATCATGCCGGCCATCCACTCGTTCGAGATGCTGGCGCTGTCCATGCTGCCGACCGCCTTCGTGCTGGGCGTGTTCATTGCCCGCCCGGCCAGCACCGGCAAGGCCATGGCCATGCTGTTCGGGTTCCTGGGCACGATGGCGCTGCAGGACACCAACACCGCCGACGTCGTGTCGTTCATCGACACGCAGGTTGCACAGTGCATGGGCGTGGCCACGGCCGCGATCATCGCCGCCATCTTCCGCACCGTCAGCGTCGACTGGAGCGCGCGCCGCATCCAGGCCGCCAACTGGAAGGAACTGGCGACGCTGGCCAGCTCGCCCCGCGCGCCGTCGCGCCATACCTACACCGCCCGCATGCTGGACCGCATCGGCCTGTTGCAGCCGCGCCTGGCGCTGGCAAAACGGCCCGATGATCTGGTGGCCGCCGACGCGCTGAAGGACCTGCGCGTGGGCCGCGACATCACCGAGCTGCAGCGGGCCCGCCGCCATCTGCCGATGGCCGAGCCCACGATCCAGCCGGTGCTGAACAGCCTGGCGCAGTTCTTCAAGATCCGTTCGTCGGGCCGCATGCAGGACAAGACGCCGGAGTTCCTGGCGCAGATCGACCGCGCGCTGTGCAGCGTGGCCGCTACCCCGCAAGGCCCGCATGCGCGCGACCGCGCCGTGGTGGCGCTGGTCGGCATCCGCCGCGCCTTCTTTCCCGACGCGCCCGACTATCAACCCGCCCATCCGACCCTGGAGGGCCAAGCATCATGATTGGCGAATTCAATCTCTACGGCATTTATTTCCCCTGGCTGCTCGTGCTGGGCGTCGTCACCCTGGCCGTCGCCTGGGGCGTGCGCCGCGTGCTGGCGCGCGCCGGGCTGTATCGCCTGGTGTGGCACCCCGCGCTGTTTGACCTGGCGCTGTTCGTGGTGCTGCTGTACGGCGTCTCCCTCATTTCCCCTTATTTTCTTCAGAGATAGGTATGAAACTCCCCAATGCCCTTCGCCCTGCTGCTATCGGCAAGTTCGCAGTGACGGCTGTCGTCGTCGCCGCCGCCGCTTACGCCGGCTGGCAGCTTTGGGATCACTATGAAGTCGAGCCCTGGACGCGCGATGGGCGCGTCAAGGCCTATGTGGTGCAGGTGGCGCCCGACGTCTCCGGCCTGGTCACCAGCGTGCCCGTGCACGACAACCAGGACGTGAAGGCCGGCGACCTGCTGTTCGAAATCGATCGCGCCCGCTTCCAGTTGGCGTTCGACCAGGCGCAGGCCTCGGTCCGTTCGCAGCAGGTGGCGCACGACCAAGCGCTGCGCGACGCCAAGCGCAACCGCTCGCTGGGCCAGCTTGTCGCGGCCGAAGCGGTGGAACAAAGCCAGACCAAGGTGCAGCAGACTGAAGCCGCGCTTGCGCAGGCACAGGTGCAACTGAACACCGCCCGCCTCAATCTGGAACGCAGCCGCGTCGTGGCCGCCAGCGATGGCCGCGTCACCAACCTGGACCTGCGCGCGGGCTCCTACGCCACCGCCGGCCACGGCGTGATGGCGCTGGTGGACGCCGGTTCGTTCTACGTGGAAGGCTACTTCGAAGAAACCAAGCTGCCCGGCATCCACGAAGGCGACCCCGTCACCGTGACGCTGATGGGCGAACCGCGTCACATCCGCGGCCACGTCGAAAGCATCGCCCTGGGTATCGCGGACCGCGACCGCAGCACCGGCGCCAACCTGCTGCCCAACGTGAACCCGACCTTCAACTGGGTCCGTCTTGCGCAGCGCATCCCGGTGCGCGTGAAGATCGACGAGGTGCCCGAAGGCGTACGCCTGGTCGCCGGCCAGACCGCCACGGTGTCGGTGGACGACCGCCCGGCCCAGTCCGCCGCCGCGCCCCACGCGTCCTGACGGGACGCAGAACCTCTTTTCTCCGGAAACTCCGCAATTTCTTATCGACGCCAAGCCGTACCTGCCATGAAAACCAGACTCCTCCTTCCGCTGACGCTGGCCCTCGCGCTGGCCGGATGCGCCTCCGTGGGCCCCGACTACAAGGTGCCGCCGGAGGCCGTCTCCCAGCGGCCGAGCGCGCAATCCTCCTTTGTGGAGGCGCAGGCCGGCGTGTATCGGCAAGAGGAAGTCCCCGGCCACTGGTGGCGCCTGTACAACGACCCCGTGCTGGATGGTCTGGTGGAAAAGGCCCTGGCCGCAAACACCGACCTGCGCGTGGCCAGCGCCAATCTGGAACGCGCGCAGGCCGCGGTGCAGGAAACGAAGGCGCAACAACAGCCGACGATCGGCGTCAATGCCTCGCCCACGTTCGGCCACGTTTCCGGCTTGCAGGAACTGCAACCCGGCATCGATCCGCCCAATCGCTGGTCGTACTCCACCGGCGCCAGCGTGTCGTATCAGCTGGACCTTTTCGGCCAGATCCGCCGCGCCGTGGAAGCCTCCACCGGCGACGCGCAGGCCGCCCAAGCCGCCTATGACGCCACCCGCGTCACCGTCGCGGCCGAGACCGCGCGCGCCTACGCCAACATGTGCGCGGCGGGCATGCAGCTTGCCTCGGCGCAGCATTCCGTGCAGGTGCAGAAGGAATCGGTCGACGCCGTCAGCCGCCTGCAACGCGCCGGGCGCGGCACCGCGCTGGACGTCACGCGGGCGCGCAGCCAGCTCGAACAATTGCAGGCCAATCTGCCGCCGTTCCAGGCGCAGCAGCGCACCGCGCTGTACCGACTGGCTGCATTGACCGGCCAGACGCCGGGCCGGATTCCGCAAGCCCTGCTGCAATGCGCCAGCGCCCCCAAACTGACCGAAACCATCCCCGTCGGCGACGGCGCCGAACTGCTGCGCCGCCGTCCCGACATCCGTCAGGCCGAACGGACGCTGGCCGCCTCCACCGCCCGCATCGGCGTGGCCACGGCCGATCTGTACCCGAAGATCACGCTGGGCCTGTCCGCCGCTTCGGGCGGCCCGGCCGCCATGTTCGGCGACCGCGGTACGTTCAGCTGGAGCGTGGGCCCGCTGATCTCGTGGACCGTTCCCAACACCGGCGCCGCGCAGGCCCGCATCGCCGAAGCCGAAGCCAACACCAAGGCCGCGGCCGCGCGTTTCGATGCGGCCGTGCTGAACGCCTTGCGCGAAACCGAAAGCGCGCTGGTCGTCTATGCCCGCCAGCTGGACCGCGACACCGCCCTGCGCGCGGCCCGCGACCAAAGCGCCGAAGCGGCCTCGCAGGCGCGCCGCCTGTTCCAGTACGGCAAGACGGATTACCTGACCGTGCTGGACGCCGAGCGCACGCTGGCCAGCAATGAAAGCGCGCTCGCCGCATCGCAGGCGGATTTGAGCAGCGACCAGATCGCCTTGTTCCTGGCGCTGGGCGGCGGCTGGGAGAAGTAGCCCGCCAAAAATTGATTTCCATATTATGGGGATGACATTGATCTCCTCAAACCCCCGCTCCTAGAATCGTCTCAAGCCAATAACTACATCAGACGATTCGACAGCATCGCGCCGGCCATGCCAACGCGATACTCGAGGACGGGGACAATTCATAATATGGAACAACCTGCAAGCGCCGGCGACGCGCGCGTGCTGGACAGCATCACCAAGCTCACGCCGCAGGATGCCGGGCGCGTCGTGATCGCCGGGTCGCATGGCGGCAGCTATGCCGCCTACTGCGCGGCGCGCGGTGGCGTGCTGGCCGTCGTCTTGAACGACGCCGGCGTGGGCTGGATGCGTGCCGGCATTGCAGGCCTGGACGACCTGCAACGCTGGGGCGTGCCCGCCGCCACCGCAAGCTATCAAAGCTGCCGCATCGGCGATGGCGCGGACATGGCGCGGCACGGCGTCCTCAGCTTTGTGAACGCGCTAGCGCAAGATCTGGGCTGCAAACCAGGTATGCCAGTGGCCGAGGCCGCCTCGCGGCTGGCGCGCGCGTCGCGCAGCGCCCGTCCGCCCGCCGACGTCAAGGAATCCCGCACTGTATTCAAGACAGGCCCTGACGGCGCGCCGCTGGTGATCGGCGCTGACTCCGTCTCGCTGGTCGACTCCCGCGACGACGGTCTCATCGCCATCACGGCCTCGCACGGGGAGCGGCTGGCGGGCCTGCAATCGGACGGTGTCCGCGCGTCCCCCCGCCTCGTCACGTTCAACGACGCGGGCATCGGCAAGGACAGCGCCGGCATCGGCCGCCTGCCTTTGCTGGACCAACGCGGCATTGCCGCCTTGACCGTGTCCGCGCAAACCGCCCGCATCGGCGACGCCCGTTCCTGCTACGAGGAAGGGACCATTTCTTCTGCCAACGCCCGCGCCCGAAACCTGGGCTGCCGCGTCGGCACGCCGCTCAAAACCTTCATCGACGCCCTGCTGACCGGGCGCGACCCCTACTAGGAGCATCACCCGCATGTCCGAAAAACTGGAAATCACCGGCGGCGAAGCCATCGCACGCATGTTCGCGGCGCACGACGTCGGCCTGATGTTCGGCATGGGCGGCTTTCAACTGCTGCCTTTCTATGACGCGGCGCGCCGCCTGAAGCTGAATCACAACCTGATCAACGACGAGCGCTGCGCGGTGTTTGCCGCCGACGCCTATACCAAGGTCAGCGGCCGTCCCGGCGTGTGCGACGCGACGCTGGGTCCGGGTGCGACCAATCTGGTGACCGGCCTGGCCGAAGCCTACAACGCCGGCACCGCGCTGGTCGCGCTGGTCGGCGACGCGCACCGGATGCACGCGTGGAAGAACATGACGCAGGAAGCCCGGCAACTGGAGGTGCTGCGCCCGGTCGTGAAAGACGTGCTGCGCGTGGAGATGGTCGAGCGCATTCCCGAACTGGTGCGGCGCGCGTTTGCCGTGGCCACCAGCGGACGTCCCGGCCCGGTAGTGCTGGACGTGCCCGAGGACATCGCACACGCCGTCCATGCCTTTGACGCCGACGACTTTTATTCCAGCCCCAACTACCGGCGCTCGCCGGCGCTGCGCTGCCGGCCATCGGCCGAGGACGTGGCGCAAGCCGCCAGCATGCTGGCCGGCGCCGCCCGCCCGCTGATGCTGTGCGGCGGCGGCGTACACATCAGCGATGCCGCCGAGACCGTCCAGGCCTTCGCGCGCAAGTTCGGCATCCCCGTCGCCCACACCATGAGCGGCAAAGGCGCGATCGCCTGCAACGATCCGCTGAACGCGGGCCTGTTCGGCCGCTACAGCCGCATTGCCAACGACCTGATCGCCAAGTCCGATTGCCTGTTCGTCGTCGGCTGCAAGCTGGGCGAAGTGGCGACGCGCCGCTACGACCTGCTGGCCGCCGGCGCGCCGATCATTCATCTGGACATCGTGGCCGAGGAATTCGACCGCACCACCACGCCCGCCCTGCGGCTGTGGGGCGACGTGCGCGCCACGCTGGAAGATCTGGACACGCGCCTGGCCGCCCACGGCGAGCACGCACGCCAGGACTACGTGGACGAGGTCGGCCAGGCCATGCACGCATGGCGCGAATCCGTGAACGCCAAGCTGACGTCGGCCGACCGGCCCGTCGGCATGGCGCGGCTGCTGCACGAGATCAACGCCTCGCTGCCGGAAGACGGCATCCTGGTCGCGGACGGCGGCTTCGCGGCGCACTGGGGCGGCCTGCTGTTCGACACCAAGCGCGCGGGCCGCGGCTTCGTGCCGGATCGCGGCTTTGCTTCTATCGGCTACGGCATCCCCGGCGCCATCGGCGCAGCCGCGGCGGCGCCGGGACGCCAGGTGGTCAGCCTGACCGGCGACGGCGGCTGCAACATGTCGCTGGGCGAACTGGAAACCGCGGTGCGCATGAAGCTCGCCTTTACGCTCGTGGTGGTCAACAACGCGGCCTCCGGGTACATCAAGGCGCTGCAGCATCTGATGTACGGCGAAGGCAGCTACCAGTCTTCGGACCTGGTCGACACCAATTACGCCAATGTGGCGCGCGCGCTGGGCTGCCATGGCATCCGCGTCGAAGACCCCGCAGAGCTGCCGGCCGCGCTGGCAGAGGCGTATGCCTGCAAGGACCGTCCCACCATCCTGGACGTGGTGGTCACGCGCGACCCCGCGCACATGCTGCCGGGCGTGGACAGCCGGGCGGCCAAGATCAAGCCGGGTGACCGCATCGCCTGACGGCGGCGTGCAACGCCCGGTTCAAGACACAACAAAATCAAGCAAGGAGACAACCCATCATGAAGCGCAGAACCTGGATCAAGCTGGCGGCCGCCGCTGCAACGCTGTCGCTGGCGGGCGCCGCCGCGGCGCAGGCCACCTACCCCGACCGCCCCATCCGCCTGATCGTGCCCTTCCCGCCCGGCGGCACGTCCGACGTGGTCGGCCGCATCTTTGCCGAGGCGCTGGCCAAGCAGATCGGCCAGCCGGTCGTGGTGGAGAACCGGGGTGGCGCGGGCGGCACCGTCGGCAGCCGCGCCGTGGCCTCGGCCGCGCCGGACGGTTATACGCTTCTGCTGGGCACGTCCAGCACCAACGGCACCAACCCCGCCGTGTACAAGAACCTGCCCTACGACGCGGTGAAGGACTTCACGCCGGTCACGCAGATCATCCGCGTGCCGGGCGTGATCGTGGTGAACAAGAACTTTCCCGCCAAGGACTATGCGTCGTTCACCGCCTTGATCAAGGGCGCGCCCGGCAAGTATTCCTATGCCTCGTCGGGCAATGGCGGCGCCACGCACATGGCGATGGAATACTACAAGTCGCTGTCCGGCCTGGACATGATGCACGTGCCTTACCGTGGCACCGGCCCCGCGCTGAACGACGTGATCGCCGGCCAGGTGCCCATCCTGTGGGATACGGCGGCGTCTTCGATGGCGCACATCCAGTCGGGCAGCCTGCGCCCGATCGTGGTGGCCGCCAAATCGCGCCTGCCGCAATTGCCCGACGTGCCCACCTTTGCTGAAGTCGGCCTGCCCGACTACGACGCGGAAATGTGGAACGGCCTGCTGGCCCCCGCGGGCCTGCCGAAAGACGTGCTGGCCAAGCTGAACGACGCATCCCGCAAGGCGTTGGCCGACAAAGATGTGCAGGCCAAGTACGCGGGGGTTGGCGCGTATGTGGTCGCCGACAAGCCCGAGGCCTTTGCCGCGATGATCCAGGACGACGTGGCCAAGTGGAAGAAGGTGGCGGACTTCGCCCACATCTCGGCGGAATGACATGGGTGAGCGGCTGAAGGACAAGGTGGCGCTGGTGTTTGGCGCGGGGTCGTCGGGGCCGGGCTGGGGCAACGGCAAGGCCGCGGCGGCGCTGTATGCGCGTGAAGGCGCGCGGGTCTTCGCGGTGGACGTCAAAGAGGACGCCGCGCGCGAAACCTGCGCCATCATCGAGGCCGAGGGCGGCCGTTGCCAGGCGTTGACCGCCGACGTGACGGACTCCGCGCAGATCCAGGCCGCGGTCGCCGCCGTGCTGGCGGCCGCCGGACGCATCGACGTGCTGCACAACAACGTGGGCATCACCGAAATGGGCGATCCCATCGAGGCCAGCGAGGAAAGCTGGCATCGCGTGCTGGACACCAACCTGACCGGCGTGTTCCTGACCTGCAAGCATGTGCTGCCCGCCATGCTGGCGCAGGGCTCGGGCAGCATCGTCAACATTTCGTCGCTGGCGTCGATTCAGGTCAATTCGTATCCGTACACCTCGTACTACGCGGCCAAGGCGGGGCTGAACCATCTGACGCGGTCGCTGGCGGTGCGTTATGCGCCGGACAATATCCGCGTGAACGCCGTGCTGCCCGGCGTCATCGACACGCCGTTGATCTACAAGCAGATTGCGGGGCAATTCGACGATGTCGAGGAAATGCGGCGGCGGCGCAATGCCGCCAGTCCGATGGGGAGGATGGGGGATGCGTGGGACGTCGCCCACGCCGCGCTGTTCCTGGCGAGCGACGAGGCCAAGTACATCACCGGGGTGTGTCTGCCGGTAGACGGCGGCAAGGCCTGCGCGGGGCGTTGATGCGCGCGGGCGCGCGGCTTTTCGCCGAGGCGCCGGCTGCGCGGCGTTTCCTGACGGGCCGGGCGCCGGACTTCCGTTTGCCCGGCAGCGATCAGAAGCGCGGGGCCAGGTCCGCGGACAATTCCGAAGCCGCCCGCTGCAACGCGGCCACCACGTCCGCGAGGCGCGCGCCGGACAGGCGCGAACGGATCGCCGCCACGCTCAGCGCCGCCACCACGTGCTGCTCGCGGTCGAACACCGGCACGCCCACGCCTAGCATGTCGGGAATGATGCGGCCCGGGTTGAGCGCGTAGCCGTTCTTGCGCGCGGCGGCGATGTCTTCGCGCAGCATGTCGGTGGACGGCAGATCGGGCGCGGCGCTGGCGTCGTAGCGCGCCAGTACGCGGTCGATATCGTCGTTGGGCAGGAATGCCAGCAGCGCCAGGCTGCCCGCCCCCACGCCCAGCGGGCGGCGGTGGCCGACTTCCAGCGTCAGGATCTTGATGGGAAAGTCGCCCGTCTTGCGGTCCACGCAGACCGCTTCGTGTCCCGACCGCACCGACAGGAAGCTGGTGTCGCCCGTGGACTGCGCAAGCCGGAGCACGGCGGATTCGGCGATGGCCTTGATGCCGTGCCGGCTTTCGGCGGCCAGCCCCAGGATGTAGGACTCGCGGCCCAGGCTGTAGGTCTTGAGCCGCGGATTGAGCGACAGAAAGCCTTCCTGCAGCAAGGCCGACAGCATGCGGTGCGCGGTGGGCGGCGTCAGGCCGACGTCACGCACCACATCCGTCAGACCGACGCCGCGCGCGGGCGCCGCCCCGACGTATTTAAGGATGCGCAGCACGCGGAAGATGCTTTGCGCGCCGCCGACGGCATCGGCCGCGCGTTGCTGCGCGGGCGCGGAGGCTTTCGCGCCGGTCGTGGCAGATGCCGCCATCAATGCACCGTCGTCCCGTCCGGCGGCGTCTGGTTCAGGCCCAGCGCCGCCTCCCAGCTGCGCAGCGGCACGCAGGTCTGCAGGCGGACGATGGCGCGCTGGATCAGGGCGGGATGCAATTCGTGGCCGACGTGGGTAGCGATGTCGATGGTGGAGTCGCCGTGCAGTTCGGCCAGGCGGGCCTGCGCGGCCTGCGCCTGCGACACGCTCATAACCGCGTCGTCGGCGCCGTGCAGCAGATGAATCGTGGTGTACAACGGGGCGTTCTTGGGCAGTTGCGCATAGCGGCCCGAGAACGCGATGACGCGGCCGGCCATGCCGTCGTGCGCCTGCACCAGTTCCAGCGCCATGATGGCGCCCTGCGAAAAGCCGGCCACCGCGGTGTCGGACTGCAGCAGGCCGAAACGCGCCTGGGCTTGCCGCACATAGGTTTCAAGCTGCGGCATGGCCTGGGCCACACGCTCGGCGCGGTTGTCTTCGGTGACGCCGCGCACGGAGAACCACTGCCGGCCCGCCCCGCCGCCATCAAAGGCCTCGAAACCTTCGGGGATCAGCACGGCCGCCGTCGGAAAGGCCGCGCGCACCGCCTGGGCCAGGGGCTCCAGGCTGGCGGGCGATCCGCCCACGCCGTGCAGCAGGATGAAGAGCTGGCGCACGTCGACGCCCGGGTCGGGAAGAAATTCGATAGAACTGGAAGACGCCATGAAACTGCTCCGTGCTGGCCTGGGACGGTGGGACTGCGCCCCGATTGCCGCATTGTAAAATGCGCCGCGCCTGGCATCGCACCTACGACGCCGGGCTTTTTTGCACGCCGCCCCGCGCTTGCCCGCAACGACGGGCGCCCGCCGTTGGCAATGTCCAGCGCCGGCGATGTCCGAGCGGCGGCCACCACACGCCTTGTCATGCACACACCGAACATCGACTCGGGCGCCGCCGCGCCTGTCTGCAACACTACCGGCGACACCGCCGGCAACAATCAGCTGCACCGCGTGCTCAAGGCACGCCACCTCACGATGATAGCGCTGGGCGGGGCCATCGGCACCGGCCTGTTCGTCGCTTCCGGCGCGGCCATCGCGCAGGCGGGCCCCGGCGGCGCGCTGATGGTCTACCTGGTGATCGGCCTGATGGTGTACTTCATCATGACCAGCCTGGGCGAGCTGGCCACCTTCATGCCGGTGTCGGGTTCGTTCTGCACGTATGCGTCGCGCTACGTGGATCCGGGTTTCGGCTTTGCGCTGGGCTGGAACTTCTGGGTCAGCTGGGCCACGGTCGTGGCGGTGGACGTCGTGGCGGCGCAGCTCGTTATGGCGTACTGGCTGCCGGACACGCCAGGCTGGATATGGAGCGTGGCGTTCCTGGCGCTGACCTTCGGGCTGAACGCTTTCTCGGCGCGCAGCTTCGGCGAGGCCGAATACTGGTTCGCCATCATCAAGGTGGTGGCGGTGCTGTGCTTCATCGTGGTGGGCGTGGCGATGCTGGCCGGCATCATCCACGGCGGCGGACCGGTGGGACTGGACAACTGGAAGGTGGGCGACGCGCCCTTCGTCGGCAACGCGGCGACGTGGGTGGGCGTGGCGATGGTGGTGGCCTACTCCTTTCAGGGCACCGAACTGGTGGGCGTGGCGGCCGGCGAGTCCGAAAACCCCCGGCGCAACGTGCCCCGCGCGATCAACAGCGTCTTCTGGCGCATCCTGCTGTTCTATGTGCTGGCCATCCTGATCATCGGCCTCTTGGTGCCCTACACCGATCCGCAACTGCTGCGCAACGAGGTCGAGGACATCGCGGTCAGCCCCTTCACGCTGGTGTTCGAGCACGCGGGCCTGCTGTCCGCGGCCACGGTGATGAACGCGGTGATCCTGACGTCCGTGCTGTCGGCCGGCAATTCGGGCATGTATGCGGCGACGCGGATGCTGTTCAACATGGCGGCCGAGGGCCAGGCGCCGGCGATCTTCAAGCGTCTGACCCCGCGCGGCGTGCCGCTGTATGCGCTGCTGGCCACGACGCTGCTGGCTTGCCTGTGCCTCTTCAGCGTGGTGTACAGCCCGAAGGCGGTGTACATCTGGCTGCTCAATTTTGCGGGGATGACGGAATTCATCGTGTGGCTGAGCATCGCGGTCAGCCACTACCGCTTCCGCCAGGGCTACGTGAAGCACGGCTACGACACGGCCGACCTGCCCTACAAGGCGGGACTCTTTCCGTTCGGGCCGCTGCTGGCCTTCGTGCTGTGCCTGGTGGTCACGCTGGGACAGAACTATCAGGCTTTCCTTGAAGAACGCATCGACTGGATCGGCGTGGTGTCGACGTACCTGGCCATTCCGCTGTTTCTGGGACTGTGGATCGGCCACCGGCTGCTGCGCGGCTCGCGGTGGGTGAAGTACCAGGACATGCGGTTCTAGCACTTTTCGGGGACACATTCGGGACACATTCGGGGGCACTTTTCGATACGTCCGCCCGGCGCAAAGCCCGGTACAATACTGTACATTCATACAGGTATTGAGCACCGGGCGCTTTCGCCATGCAGTCCCCCGAACAGATCCATCCCGCGTTGTGGCGCGCCACGCAGTTGGCCAAAGGCGCCGCACGCACCCTGCCAACCGGGCACGCGGCGCTGTCAGCCGAACTGCCGGATAACGGCTGGCCGCTCGGATCGCTCGTTGAACTGCTCACCCCCCATCCCGGCATCGGAGAAATCCGCCTGCTGCGTCCCGCGCTGGCCCAACTGGAAACCCGTCGTCCCATTGCCCTGGTGCAGCCGCCGCACGTGCCGCACATCGCCAGCTGGATGAGCTGGCGGCTGGATCCCCGGCAACTGCTGTGGGTGGCGCCCGAAAAGCCGGTCGACGCGCTGTGGGCCAGCGAACAGATCCTGAAAAACGCCAGTTGCGGCGCGCTGATCTGCTGGCTGCCCCACGTGCGCCCCGAATCCCTGCGCCGCCTGCATCTGGCCGCCCAGGCCAGCGACCTGCTGTTCATCGCCGTGCGCCCGTCCCGCGCCGCGCAGACCGCCACGCCCGCCGCCTTGCGGCTGGCGCTGGCGCCCGCGCCCGGCGGTCTGTCCGTCCACATCCTGAAGCGCCGGGGGCCTGTCTGCGACACCCCGCTGTACGTGGGCCTGGAGCCCGGCGCGCTTACCCCCTCTTCTCCCCGCCATGCGCCTCTGGATCGCCGCCTACCTGCGCTGCCTGCCGCTGGACGCCATACGCCCGCACTGGCCGCATGAACAGGAGGCGTTCGCCGTTCTGGATCAGGAACGGGTCGCCGCCCTGACCCCCGCCGCCCGCCAGGCCGGCGTGACGCCCGGCATGCGCCGCGCGGGCGCGGCGGCCATCGCCCCCGGCGTGGAACTGCTGCCCCGCAATGCGCTGGCCGAGGCCGACGCCCTGCACGGCGCGGCGCTGGCCCTCTTGCAGTACACCCCGGAAATCGCGCTGGCCGATGGCGACACCGTGCTGCTGAACGTGGGCGCCAGCCTGATGTTCTTCCGCGGGCCGCGCGCGCTGAGCCGGCGGGTGGCCGCCACGCTGCGGGCGCTGGATCTGCGGGTGTCGCTGGGCATGGCGCCCACGGCCAAGGGCGCCTGGCTGCTCGCGCGGCGCGCCGGCCGGCGCGTGCCCCGGCGCACACTGAAGCTGCCCACCCTGGCGCGGCGGCTCGATGCCCTGCCGCTGTCGCTGCTGCCCCAGGCGCAAGACCGCCGCAACTGGCTGGACGACATCGGCTGCCACACGCTGGCGCACCTGCGCGCCCTGCCGCGCGGGGGGCTGCAGCGGCGCAGCGCGCCCGATCTGTTGCAGGCGCTGGACGCCGCCTACGGCCAGGTGCCCGAACTCTACCGCTGGCTCGAACCGCCCAACCAGTTTTCGCGGCGGATCGAACTCATGGACTACATGGAGAACACCGACGCCGTGCTGGCCGTGGCGGGCCGGCTGGCCGAGCAGCTGGGCGGCTGGCTAACCGCCCGGCAACTGGCCGTGCGGCGCGTGGTGCTCAGCATGGACCACGAACGCGGCCGCCACGCCCGCCCGCCCACCGAACTTGAAGTGGCCCTGGCCCAGCCCATCTGGCAGGCGCCGCAGCTGCTGCATCTGCTGCGCGAAAAACTCAACCACTTCACGCTGGAAGCCCCCGTCATCGCCGTGACGCTGCACGCGCCCGACACCGTCGAGCAGCCCGCGGCCAGCACCACCCTGTTCCCCGAGCCGGGCGGCACCGCCGCCGACCACGCGCGGCTGCTGGACCTGCTGGTGGCGCGACTGGGCCGCGACCGTGTACGCCATGCCCAGCCCACCGCCGACCACCGTCCCGAAGCCGCCAATTCCTGGGGCGATGCGCTGGCCGCGCCCGAACGTCCCGCCCCCCTGCCGCCGCTGCTCGACCGGCCGTTCTGGCTGCTGGAAACCCCGCAGCCCCTCAAGCTGTCCGGCCATCGCCCCCACTACGGCGGCCAGGCGCTGCGGCTGATGCGCGGCCCCGAACGCATCGAAAGCGGCTGGTGGGACCCCGCCCTGACCGTGCGCGATTACTTCGTCGCCGAAGACGCGGCGGGCGCGCGCTACTGGATCTACCGCGAGCGCGACGCCGAGGACGCGCGCTGGTTCCTGCACGGACTGTACGCCTGACATGCGCATGGACGACGACGCCCCCGATCCCCTGGACCCGGCCGAGGTCCTGGCCCAGCTGCCCGGCTACGCCGAGCTGCAATGCCAGTCCAATTTTTCGTTCCTGCAAGGCGCCTCGCATCCCGAGGAACTGACCGCGCGGGCGGCCGAACTCGGTTACGCCGCGCTGGCCCTGACCGACGAATGCTCGCTGGCCGGCGTCGTGCGCGCCCACACCGAAGCCAAGACCCTCAAGCTGCCGCTCATCGTGGGCGCCACGTTCCAGCTGCGCGCCGCGCCCGACGCCGCGCCGCTGGGGCTGACGCTGCTGGCGCAGACGCGCGAAGGCTACGGCAACCTGTCGGAATTCATCACGCTGGGCCGCACCCGGGCGCCCAAGGGCGAATACCGGCTTTCCCCGCAAGACCTTGCCGATCCCCCCGCCGGCCACGCGCACCTGCGCAGTCTGCCGGAATGCCTGGCCATCCTGACGCCCGCCTACGGCACCGACGCCGACCGCATGGCCGACCAGGCGCGCTGGCTGGCGCGCGTCTTTCCGGGGCGCGCGTGGGTGGGACTGAACCTGCTGCACCAGTCGCGCGACGACCTGCACCGCGCCGCCGTCGAACACGCAGCCCAGGCCTCGCAATTGCCGATCGTGGCGGTCGGCCAGGTGCAGATGCATGTCCGGTCGCGCAAGCCGCTGCACGACACGCTGACCGGCATCCGCACCCGCCAGCAGGTGTCGCAATGCGGCTACGAACTGTCGGGCAATGCCGAACAGCACCTGCGCAGCCGCATGCGGCTCGCCAGCCTGTATCCGCCCGACGCGCTGGCGCAGACCCTGGCGGTGGCGCGCCGCTGCACGTTTTCGCTGGACGAGCTGCATTACGAATATCCCGACGAGATCGTGCCGCCCGGCCACACGCCCGCCAGCTATCTGCGCCAGGAAGCGCTGGCCGGGGCGGACCGGCGCTTTCCCCAGGGCGTGCCCGACAGCGTGACGGCGCAGATCGACAAGGAACTGGACCTCATCGCGGACCTCAACTACGAGGCCTACTTCCTGACCGTCTACGACATCGTGCAGTTCGCCCGCAACGCCGGCATACTGTGCCAGGGCCGGGGCTCGGCCGCCAATTCCGCCGTCTGCTATTGCCTGGGCATCACGGCAGTGGACCCGCAGCGCGGCAACAACCTGTTCGAACGCTTCATCAGCAAGGAACGCAACGAACCGCCCGACATCGACGTCGACTTCGAACATCAACGCCGCGAAGAAGTCATCCAGTACATCTACGGCAAATACGGCCGCGACCGCGCCGCCCTGACCGGGGTGGTCATCTCGTACCGTCCGCGCAGCGTGCTGCGCGATACGGGGCGCGCGCTGGGCGTGGACCCGGGCGTCATCGACGCCGTGGCCCGCGCGCACCAGTGGTGGGACGGCAAGAAGGAAATGCTGCGTACGCTGGGCGCCTGCGGTCTGGACCCGGAATCCCAGGTGGCGCGCCAGTGGGCATCGCTGGCGCAGACCATGATGGGCTTTCCGCGCCACCTGTCGCAGCACCCGGGCGGCTTCGTCATTTCACGCGGCAAGCTCTCGCGCCTGGTGCCCATCGAGAACGCCGCCATGGAAGACCGCAGCGTCGTGCAATGGGACAAGGACGATCTGGACGCCCTGAAGCTGCTCAAGGTCGACGTCCTGGCGCTGGGCATGCTGTCGGCCCTGCGCCGCACACTTGAACTGGCCAGCCAGCGCCGCGGCCAGCCGCTCGCCCTGCAGGACATCCCGGAAGGCGACGTGCCCACCTACGACATGATCTGCGACGCCGACACCATTGGCGTCTTCCAGATCGAATCGCGCGCCCAGATGACGATGCTGCCGCGCCTGCGTCCGCGCGAATACTACGACCTGGTGGTGCAGGTGGCGATCGTGCGCCCCGGACCGATCCAGGGGGGCATGGTCCACCCCTACCTGCGGCGCCGCCAGGGCAAGGAGGACGAAACCTACCCCAGCGAAAAAGTGCGCGGCGTGCTCAGCCGCACCATGGGCGTGCCCATCTTCCAGGAACAGGTCATGCAGATCGCCGTCGTGGCCGCCGGTTTTTCGCCCGGCGAGGCCGATCAGCTACGCCGGTCGATGGCGGCCTGGCGGCGCAAGGGCGGCGTGGACAAGTTCCGCGTCAAGCTGGTGGGCGGGCTGCTGGCGCACGGCTACACGCTGGACTTCGCCGAAGCCCTGTTCCGCCAGGTGGAAGGGTTTGGCGAATACGGCTTTCCGGAAAGCCATGCCGCCAGCTTCGCCCTGCTGGCGTATGCCAGCTCCTGGCTCAAGCGCCACGAACCGGAGGCCTTTCTGGCCGCCCTGCTCAATTCCCAGCCCATGGGGTTCTACGCACCCGCCCAACTGGTGCAGGACGCGCGCCGCCACGGCGTCTGCGTGCTGCCCGCCGACGTGACGGTAAGCGGCTGGGATTCGGTGCTGGAAACGCTGCCCGACGGGCATCCGGGCGCCCGCCGCCGCCCCCACCCCCACGCGCCGTCCGCAGAGGCGCCGGGCGTCGCCACGCCGGACGTCGATACGCCGGACGTCGATACGCCGGGCGTCGACACGCCGGGCGTCCCCACGCCCCGCCCCGCCGTGCGGCTGGGACTCAGCCTGCTGCAAGGCATGCGCGAGGACGCCGCCCGCCGCATCGAGGCCGCGCGGGCCGACGCCCCCTTTGCCAACACCGCCGACCTGGCCCGCCGCGCCGGCCTGAATCGCCACGACCTGAACGCGCTGGCCGCCGGCGATGCGCTGCGCACCCTGGCCGGCCACCGGCGCCAGGCCAGTTGGGAAGCCGCCGCCAGCGTACAAAGCCGCGACCTGCTGCGGGACGCCGAGATCGTGGAAACCCAGGCCCCGCAGCTGTCCGCCCCGTCGGAGAGCCAGACCGTGGCCGCCGACTACCGCAGCGTCGGCCTGACCCTGCACAGCCATCCCGTGTCGCTGCTGCGCCCCCAACTGGCCGCGCGCAACTTCCAGCCTGCCTCGGTGCTGAACGACTATCCCAACAAGCGGGTCGCGCGCGCCTGCGGCATCGTCACCGTGCGCCAGCGCCCCCAGACCTCCAAGGGGGTCATCTTCGTCACCCTCGAAGACGAGACCGGCCCGGTCAACGTGGTGGTCCGCCCCGACCTGATCGAACGCCAGCGCCGCGAGCTGCTGGGCGCCACCTTGCTGGGGGTGTTCGGGTCCTGGCAAAGTGTGGACGGGGTGCGCCACCTGATCGCGCAGCGGCTGGTGGACATGTCCGACCTCCTGGGCGGGCTGACGTCGCAGAGCCGCGACTTCCATTGAGGATGCGGGAGCAACTTGACGGTGTCTGACACCCTTGAAGCACCCTTCAAGCCTGAAGACCGTCCATACGGGTGTCAGACACCTGGCGAACACCTGACGCGCGCCCAGCCGCCGCCGCTGTTGCCCGGTTGCACATGCCCGCCGCGCCTTGAGCACAGCGCGCCGCCGCTGGTCTATCATGGCTTTTTGTCCGCTCGTTGTAAGGAGTCCTACATGATCCGCAAGCTGATCCCCTTCCTGCTGGTTGCCAGCCTGGCTGCGTGCGCCAATACCGGCGGTTCGCGTACGTCCAGCGCGCCGGCCTCCAGCTCCTCGAGCGCATCCTCTTCATCGAGCACCGGCGCCGGCTCTTCCTACGGTTCGTCCTCGGCCATGCCCGGCAGCAGCACCGGCAAGACCTGCGACGCCGGCCCGCTGCAGTCGCAGATCGGTCAGAAAGCCACGCCGTCCGTCATGGAAGACCTGCGCACGCGCAGCGGCAGCGCCACCGCGCGCATGCTGCGTCCGGGCCAGCTGGTCACCATGGAATACAACAACACCCGCCTGAACCTCATCGTGGACGACAAGGACGTGATGACGGCGATCCGCTGCGGTTAAGCGCGCCGGCCGGCCGGACTTCCGTCCGGCAAGTCGCCTTCCCCTGCCTCGATGGGCCGCGCCGCCGGCGGCACATGGGGCAGGAAGGCCCCCGCCACCTCAAACGCGCATTCCTCGCGCGCAATGTCGATCACCCGGGATACGACCGGATTGACGATGTTCTTTTTGTGCACCGCGTAGTAATTGATGGTCGGCAGGTCCGGCTGCACATTCAACTGGCACAGCGCCCCGCGCGCCACCAGCGGCGCAAAGTACGCGCCCGGCAGGTAACTGATCCCCAATCCCAGCATCGTCAGCTGCGCCATCATGCCCAGGCTGTTGCAGGTCAGCACGCGCTTGACCGGCATCCCCTGTTCCGCGAACCATGCGTCGTACAGATGCGATAGCGCGGAATTGGTGGGCTGCGAGATCACCGGATACGGCGCCAGATCCTGCGGCGTCAACGCGGCAGCGACATCGATGTCCAGCGCCGGACTCGCCATCCAGACATTGGTGACCGCTCCCAGGTGCGTGCAATCGTACTGGTAGCCCCAGAACGGGCCGGGCATGATCGCCAGATCCAGTTCGTCCTGCTCCAGCCGTTCATAGAGCGTGATGCCGCCATCGATCTCGGGCATCAACTGCACGCGCGGGTAGCGCTGGCTGATCTGCTTGATCAGCCCGGCCAGCCAGGTCATGCCCACCAGTTCCGTCACGCCCAGACGCACCACGCCTTCGAAGCTGGCCGGATCGGCCATGTTCTGCACGATGCGGCTGTTCAGCTCCAGCATCTGGCTGGCCAGCTCGAACAGCTTGCGGCCCTGCGGGGTCATCAGGAGTTTCTTGGCGCGCCGCTCGAACAGGGGCGCGCCGGCAAAGGCCTCGAGTTCCCCCACCCGTTTGGCCACGGCCGATTGGGTGGTGTGCAGCTTGCGCGACGACGCGCTGAAGCTGCCCAGTTCGGAACTCCAGTAAAAGGCCTCCAATTGCTTGAGGGTGTACATCGCCGCGGTCGAAGAAAAGCGCATGGAAACCCCAGACATTACCACCGCGGACGATCGGCGCGGATCAACCCCGCGGATGCAGGATGTCCGCCAGGAAGCGCTGCGCGCGCGGATGCGCCGGCGCGCTGAAGAAGCGCTCGGGCGTATCCATCTCCAGGATTTCGCCCGCGTCCATGAACACCACGCGGTCGCAGACGTCGCGCGCAAAGCCCATTTCATGCGTCACGCACACCATCGTCATGCCGTCCTTGGCCAGGCCCTTCATCACCTGAAGCACCTCGCCCACCATTTCCGGATCCAGCGCGCTGGTCGGCTCGTCGAACAGCATGACGGGCGGTTGCAGCGCCAGCGCGCGCGCGATCGCCACGCGCTGCTGCTGCCCGCCGGACAGCGATCCCGGATAGGCATCGATCTTGTGCGCCAAACCCACGCGGTCAAGCAGGCTGCGCGCCAGCTCCACGGCCTCCTTGCGGGGCTGCTTGCGGATGTTCACGGGCGCGAAGATCACGTTTTCCAGCACGCTCATGTGCGGAAACAGGTTGAACTGCTGGAACACGAAGCCGATCTTCTGGCGTAGCGCATTCAGGTTGGCGCCTTTGCCGTAGATGTCCGCGCCGTCGATCAGGATGCGGCCCTTTTCGATGGGTTCCAGCCGGTTGATCGTGCGGATCATCGTGGACTTGCCGGACCCCGAGGGTCCGCACACCACCAGCACCTCGCCGCGCGCCACCGACAGGTCCACGTCCTTGAGCACATGATGCTCGCCGTACCACTTGTTCACTTTCTCGAGTTTGATCATGTTTTTGTTCCTTTAAGCCATGGCCCGCGTGCGGCGGATGCGCAGGTCCAGCCAGCTCAAGCCACGGCTCAGGCTGAAGCACACGATGAAGTAGATGATGGCCAGAATGCCGAACACCTGCAGCGGCTGGGTCAGCACCAGGTTGTTGACCTGGTTGGCGGCAAACGTCAGCTCGTTGACGCTGATGACGTAGCCCAGCGAGGTTTCCTTGACGGTGGACACGAACTGGCTGGTCATGCTGGGCAGCACGTTGAACAGCGCCTGCGGCAGCACCACCTTGCGCATCGTCGTCCAGTAGCCCACGCCCAGCGAGCGCGAGGCCTCGATCTGCCCGCGCGGCACCGCCTCGATACCCGAACGGATGACCTCGGACAGGTAGGCGCTTTCGTACACCACCAAGGCAAAGATCAGTGTCCAGAAGCCGCTGACCACCTGGCCGGTGATCTTGGGCACCACAAAGTAAGCCCAGAAAATCAGCATCAGCAGCGGCATGCCGCGCACCACATTGACCAGCGCCTTGCTGGCCGTGCGCAGCCACCCGTAGGGACTCACCCTGGCCAGCGCGATCAAGAGCGCCAGCGGCAGGGACATCGCCAGACCCAGCGCGGCCAGGATGAGCGTCAGCGCCAGTCCGCCAAGCGGACCGTTGGGGTATTGGCCCACAAGCAGTGTGGGCCAGTATTGCATCAGGAGATCAAGCACCATGGCCTCCGCGGTTCAGACGATAACGGGCGTAGATGCGCGATCCGAGCGCCATGATGAGGAACGATCCCAGCAGGTACATGATCGTCGCCGCGCCGAAGGTGGCGAAGGTGCGGTAGGTCTCGTTCTCGATTTCCCGCGCCTGGTAGGTCAGCTCCATCACGCCGATCGCCATGGCCACGCTGGTGTTCTTGAAGAGCAGCAGCGCGCGTCCGACCAGCGGCGGAATGGAGATGCGCAGCGCCTGCGGCACGATGACGAAGCGCATGCATTGCAGGTAGCTGGCGCCCAGCGCGCGGGCCGCCTCGAACTGGGTGCCGGGAATGGCGCGCAGCCCGCTGCGGATGTCTTCGGCGATATAGGCGGCCGACCCCAGCGCCAGCGCGATCGCGGCCAGCGACATTTCGGCGTTGTGCGCATACAGCCACATGCGGAATCCTTCGGGCAGCAGCTCGGGCATGCCGAAGTACCAGAACAGCACCTGCACCAGCAGCGGCACATTGCGGTGGTATTCCACATAGGCGTCGACCACCCAGCGGCATGGCGCCAGGTTGGTGGCGCGCACCACCACCAGCGTCACCGCGATGGAAAACGCCATCACCCATGCAACAAGAAACAGTTGCACGGTGACCGCCATGCCGCTGAGCAGCAGCTGGTATTGGGAAGCGTCTAGAAAGCTCATAAACCTGTCAATCTCCTGCGTTCGGGCGCGCAACGCCAAGCATCACGGCTTCCCGCGCATCGCCTTGCAAGACGCGGGAAGCCGTGACGGATACTGGCGAACGGCAGCGCTCGGATCGGCCCCTTAGCCGGCGATCGGGCCGATCTTGAAGCCGCGCTCCAGCTTGTAGGGGGTGTCGGGGCCAAACCACTTGTCGAACAGCTTGGCTGCCGCGCCGGAGGTTTCGGCCTCGTCCAGCGCCTGGTTCACCGTTTCCAGGAATCGCGGCTCGGACTTGCGCACGCCCAGGCCCCACGGCTCATCGAACACGGCCTTGCCGATAACAGTGACGGGCGCTGTGGGCGGGCTTTGCAGCACCAGTCGCGCCAGCACCAGCTCCGACGCAAACTGCGCGTCCACCTTCTTCTGCTGCAGGGCCAGGTACGTGGCCGAGCTGTCGCCGTAGCCGATGACCTGCGACTTGTCGAGAATGCGCTTGATCTCGCGCTCGGAGCTGGAACCCTTGGTCGCGCCGATGCGGCGGCCGTTCAGGGCTTCGATCGAGTCCAGGCCCGAATCCTTGCGCACCATCAGCTTTTGCGGGCTGACGTAGTACGCGTGGCTGAAGGCGATCTGCTGCGCGCGGTCGGGCGAATAGCCCAGGTTGGCCGCCAGGATGTCCACGCGCCCTTCGTTCAGTTCCGGCACGCGCGCCGCCACCGACAGCAGCTTGTAGTTGACCTTGACGCCCAGCTTGTCCGCGACGAGCTTGCACACGTCCACGTCATAGCCCACCAGCTGGCGCGTCGCGCCGTCCTGGAAGCTGAACGGCTGCGACGTGCCCAGCGTGCCGCAAACCAGCTCGCCGCGCGCCTTGATGTCGTCAAGCTGGTCGGCGTGGGCAATTCCGCCCGCGGCCAGCGAAGCCAGGGCCAGGCTGGCGGCGATGAGAGTGTGACGCTTCATGGTTCATTCCCCTTGAATGGTTGTTAGGTGTACAGACTGGCGATGACGCCGTATGGGTGCGAAAGCGTGGCCCGTCAGGCCAGCTTGGCGCAGGCCTCGCGGATGGCCGCGCATCCCTGCCGGATATCGTCCAGCGAGGCGGCAAACGACAACCGGAACGTGCCGGGCGCGCCGTAGGCATGGCCGTCGATGACCGCCACGCCGGCTTCGCGCAGCAGGTAGTGCGTGAGGTCCGTGTCGCTGGCGATCACGTCGCCGGCCGGCGTCTTCTTGCCCAAGAGGCCCGAGCAGTCCGGAAAGACATAGAACGCGCCCTGCGGCACGACGATGTCCAGGCCCGGCGCGCCGGACAATTCCGCGATCGCCAGGTCGCGACGCTCGCGGAATACCTTGGCGAACTCCACGACGCAGTCCTGCGGACCCGTCAGCGCTTCCAGCGCGGCCGCCTGGCTGACCGACGAGGCGCCCGACGTGCTTTGCGACTGCAGGATCGCCATTGCCTTGATCAGTTCGTCGGGACCGGCGCCGTAGCCGATGCGCCAGCCCGTCATGGCATAGGCCTTGGATACGCCATTGACGACCAGCGTGCGGGCGGCCAGTTCCGGCGCCACTTGCAGCGGATGCACCGTCGGCTCGCCGGTGAAATTCAGGCGTGCGTAGATGTCGTCGGTCATCAGCCAGACGTGCGGATGACGCGCCAGGACCTCGGTCAGACCACGCAGTTCGTCCGCGCTGTAGACCGATCCCGTCGGGTTGCTGGGGGCATTCATCATCAGCCACTTGGTGCGGGGCGTGATGTCGCGTTCCAGGGCCTCGGGCGTCACCTTGTAATCGGTGGCGGGCGACGTTTCCACGGCCACCGGCACGCCGCCGTTGACCAGGACCATGTCCGGGTACGACACCCAGAACGGCGCGGGAATCAGCACTTCGTCGCCGTCGTTCAGCGTCGCGGCCAGGCCATTGAAGATCACCTGCTTGGCGCCGGTGCTGACGATGACGCGCGATGCCGGGTATTCCACGCCGGTCGCTTCCCGCAGATGGACGGCGGCGGCCTTGCGCAGGGCCACCGTGCCCTGCGCCGGCGGGTACTTGGTTTCGCCGCGGTTCATGGCGGCGGTGGCGGCCTGGCGGATGTGTTCGGGCGTCGAAAAATCCGGTTCGCCGATGGTCAGGTCGATGATGCGGCGGCCCTGCTCGCGCAGTTCCGCAATGATGGCGCGCGCGGCGACGCTGGGCGACAACTTGATGCGCTTGATGCGGTCGGCAACGATGCTCATTTTGCCGCTCCCATCTTTTCCGCCAGCGTCTTTTCCAGCCACGGCTTGGTGTACGTGCCGGCGCGCAGCTTTTCCTTGGCCACCGCTTCGTCGGCTTCCTTCTTCAGCGCCAGCGCCAGCACGGCGCTGGCGTGTTCGGCGGGGATCACCACCACGCCGTCGGCATCGCCCACGACCACGTCGCCCGGGTTGACCACCTGGCCGCCGACCGACACGGGCACGTTGATCTCGCCCGGACCGTCCTTGTAGGGCCCCTTGTGCGACACGCCGCGCGCAAAGCAGCCGAATTCGCCTTGGGCGAACACGTCCGCATCGCGCACCGCGCCGTCGATCACGAAGCCTTCGATGCCGCGCGACTGCGCATCCATCATCATCAGTTCGCCAACCAGCGCGTTGCTGGTGTCGCCCGAGCCGTCCACGACGATCACGTCGCCCGCGCCGCCCAGCGAAATCGCCTTGTGGATCATCAGGTTATCGCCCGGACGGGTCTTGACCGTGAGGGCCACGCCCACCGTGCGGCGTGCGCCGTTATGCAGCGGACGCAGGCCCGACACGCCGTACAGGCGATTCATGCAGTCGCTGATCTGGGCCGAGCCGATGCTGGCAAAACCGGCCAGCACGTCGGCGGCGACGGCCGTCTCGGGCCGGGAAAGAATGCGATATCCGATGGGATTCATAAGGAAAGTCAGGTGTGAATGCAGGAAGCGTTGAAGCGAACCTGCATTACAAAGCCGCGCAAGCCTTTCCTCAAAACGATATAAATTCCCAGCGATCCACGAATTTTTTTCGTGGATTATGCGGTTTAAGGGTTATCCCTTATTCCTGCATCAATGCTCAATCATCCCCGCTGCCGGATCCGCTGCGGGCTTCCGACAACGCGACAGTCAGGTGCATGACCTTCTTCTTGAGCTGATCGCGTTCATCGGTCAGCTTGGCCAGCAACTGGCGCAGCCGCGCGATTTCCGCCGGCATGTCCGCGATGTTTTCAATAGGTTCTTCCGGCGGCGCCTCGCGCGGCGGCGGCGCCTTGGCCTGCCGGACCTCCCGGGCGGCCTGCTGCAGCTCCTTGCGCCCGCCTGCAACGGCGGCGGTCTGCCGCTCGGCCGGCAGCGACGCCACGGCCGCCGCGGCGTTGATGGAGATGGCGCCTTCCTTCACCGCACGCACCAGTTCCGGCGCCGCGGACTTCTGGATCTTTTCGATCTGATTGAGGGTATTGCTGCTGATGCGGGCGGCGCGCGCCAGCGCCTGGCGGCTGGGGACGGCGGGCTTCCAATCGGGATTGGCATGCCCGCGCATCGGCGCGGCGCTGGCCCCGGGCGCGTCCTCGTCCCAAGGCGGGGAATCGTCCGCCGGCCCACCGTCGGCCGGCGTACCGTTGACCGGCGATCCTTGGCCGCCGCCGTCCAGCCCACCTTCGGCCGCACCGCCCGCTTCCGGGCCGGTGCGCGCCAGCAGGATTTCCTTCTTGCGAAGCGCCAGCACCCCGCGCTGGAAGTCCGACACGCTGCGCCGGCCCAGATGGTTCTCGATCATCCACAGATGCACGTCGTCCATGGACTTGAAGTGCGGATGCTGAATCGTCTGGAACGGGATGTTGTGTTTGACGCAGATGGCGTAACGGTTGTGCCCGTCGATCAGCAGGTCGCCCCACAGCACCAGGGCGTCGCGGCACCCCTCGGCCAGCAGGCTGCGCTCCAGCGCGGCGTGTTCGTCCTCGGTCAGCGGGTCTATATAGGCACGCAGGCCTTCGTCTACTCTGATTTCCATGGTGTCCAAATAAAGTCGGGCGGCGCCCTACGCCAGCCCCTGTCCGCGCAGCACGTCCTGGATCGCGGCCAGGCGCGCCACGGGGTCCGTCAGGCCCAGCAGCGTTGCCTTGTCGTCCGGAGGCAGCGGCAAGAGTTCGCACCAGCGGTTTGCCACCCAGCCGCAATCGTCCAGCCGGAACGGCGGCGCCAGCGGCATTCTTTCGGCGGGCACGCCGTCCTGCTGCCACTGCGCCACCAAGCGCCCCAGCGCATCGGCGCTGGCCTGCATGGCCGCGGGCACCGGCGTGGGCGGGTCATCGGCAATGGGCTCGGCCTCGCCCATCCAAAGGCCGTATTTTGCCACCTCGCTGGACCGGAGCCGAAAGCGCGAGGTGCCCCGGCACCGGATTTCCAGCAAGGCCGGCATGGGCGCCTCCCAGGTTTCGACCCGCGCCATGGTGCCCACGGGCGACAGCGTCTCGACGCCCTCGGGCGAGCGGACCTCGCTGCCGGCCAACAGGCCCACGATGCCGAACTCGGTGTTGTCGGCGATGCTGCGCCGGATCATGTCCAGATAGCGGACCTCGAAGATGCGCAGATGCACCACGCCCGCGGGAAACAGCGCATTGGACAGCGGAAACAAGGGAATCAGCGACATGGCCGCCTCCTGGTCATTTCACGTGGAAGGCATCGTCCACGGGCACCTGCAGGGCCGTCGCCAGCGCGTTGGTCTGCGACGCCATCGCCATCACCGCCAGCAGTTCGGCGTGCTGGCCATCAGTCATGCCTTTGGCCCGGGCCGAGGCCGTGTGGGAATGGACGCAATACGAGCAGCCATTGGCGGTGGACACCGCGATGTAGATCATTTCGCGCACCAGCGGCGAGAGCTCGCCCTCGGCCATCATCACCGTCTTGAGCTGCTCCCAGACGCTGCGCATCCGCGGGGGATCGTTGGCCAGCGCCCGCCAGAAGTTGTTGACGAAGTCCGACTTGCGCGTGGCGCGGATGTCCTCGAACACCGCCCATGCCTCGGGACTTCTGCGGATCTCGTCATCGCTCAGCAGCCTTACCGTGCTCATTGCACCGCTCCATCGTGAAAAAACACATCGGACCACCGCATCGCGGCGGCCGCCTTTTGACCCGTCCAGGAACGCAGCCGGCCGCTCAAGTGTTTCGGCCGTCGTACGGAATGCGGGTCAGCGAATTCAGGTCGACGTTTTCCAGGCAACGCACGTTGACCGCCGCCGTTTCCTTGCCTTCTGCGCCGACCCCGAACCCGAAGGGCGCACAGCCGCAGTTGGCGCAGAAATGGTGCGAGATCACGTGCTTGTTGAAGGTGTACGTCGACATGGACTGCGAGGACGACGTAATGCGCAGCGCGGCGCGCGGCACGAACCACAGCAGATAGCCCTTGCGGCTGCAGTGCGAGCAGTTGCATTCCAACACCTGCGACACATCGCCATCGACTTCATAGGCGATCTGCCCGCAGTGGCAGCTTCCTTGTTGCATGGATTGTCTCCCGGCCGTAATCGGATCAGACTCCCATCATAGGCCCGCCCCGCCCGCCTTGCCCATGCGGACGCACCGCACCCCAGCCCCAACCCCACCCCCGGCCACGCACGGAGCCATCATGCCCCAGTTATCCGCATACCTCAGTTTTGACG
This sequence comes from Achromobacter animicus, assembly GCF_902859585.1. Lineage (GTDB taxonomy): Bacteria > Pseudomonadota > Gammaproteobacteria > Burkholderiales > Burkholderiaceae_B > Achromobacter > Achromobacter animicus. Next base: position 869,825 of record NZ_CADIJM010000001.1, read on the forward strand.
GCAACTGCGCCGAGGCCATGCGCTTTTACGAACGCGTGCTGGGCGGCCGCCTTGACGCGCTGGTCCGCTACGCAGATGCACCGCCCGATGCGGCCATGCCGGTGCTGTCGGACGAGGACGCCGGGCGCATCATGTACGCCCGCCTGACGCTGGACGAACAGACCTTGCTGGGCAGCGACGCCACTGCCGGCCATCCCTACCCCGGCAATCGCGGGGTGGCGCTGGCGCTGGTCTATCCCACCGTGTCGGATGCGCATCGCGTGTTCGAGCACCTGGCCGAAGGCGGCAGCGTCACGATGCCGCTGCAAAAGACTTTCTGGGCCGAAGCCTACGGCGCGCTGGTCGACCGGTATGGCACGCGGTGGATGGTAAGCGGCGGCCGCATGAGTCACTGAGCGCCCCGCACCCTTCCTAACCGCCCGGCCGGTGCGCCGCCAGCACGTCGTGCAGCGACTGCGCGGCGCCTTGCAGCACCGGCACCGCGCGCAACAGATCGTCCAGCATCACCCGCGCGGTCGGCGCGTGGCAGGCCACCGCCGCCACCACGCGGTCCTCGCCGTCGCGCACCGGCACCGCCACCGCGCTCATGCCGCGCACGAACTCCTCGTTGTCGATGCCGATGCCGCGCACGGCCAGCCGCTCCAGCTCGGCGTCCAGCTTGGCCAGGTCGGTGAACGTGCGCGGCGTATTGCGCGTAAGCGGCAGGCGCGCCAGCACGCGGCCACGCTCCAGGCGGTTCATCGACGCCAGAAACAGCTTGCCGCTGGCCGTGCAATGCATGGGCACGTGGCTGCCCACGGCAAAGAACAGGCGTAGGGGCTCGGACGTCTCGACGCGTTCCATGTAGACGACCTGGTCGCCGTCCGGTGCGGTCAGGTTGCACGTTTCGCCCAACGTGCCCACCAGCTTGGTCAGCACCGCGCGGCATGCACGCGTGAAGGCGCTGGCGCGCAGCGTAGCCAGCGCCAGCGATGTCGCCTGCGGCCCCGTCACGAAGCCGTTTTCAGTCGGGGTGGCGGCCACAAAGCCCGCGCGCTGCATGGCGGCCAAGAGGCGCATCAGCGTGGTCTTGGGCATGTCGAGCCGTTGCGCCAACTGCGCGAGCGTGGGCGGATGCTGCGCGCGGGCCAGGTGATCCAGCACCAGCAATGCCCGCAGCGAACGGGCGGCTTCCTGGTGCCCGCCGCTGTCATCGGACCGGCCGTCGGCCGCCTGTTCCGATGCTGCACTGCGATTTTGAAACCGACGCTGCATGTTCTGTTCCATTTGTCTGCCCCAGCGCGTGTTGTGCTTTGTTCTGTGTGCGCGCTTCCTAGAATCGCCTCAGATGCCGGCCTGGTCCGCATTGCGGAGCGCGAGCCGGTCGGACCTGCCGAACAATATAAGGGAGACCGCGCGGATATGTCCGATACCGTCGATTACATCGTGGTGGGCGCCGGCTCGGCCGGATGCGTGATGGCGAACCGGTTGAGTGCGGACGGCGCGCACTCGGTGTGCCTGCTGGAGGCCGGTCCCAAGGACACCTATCCGTGGATCCACATTCCGATCGGCTACGGCAAGACGATGTTCCACAAGGTGGTGAACTGGGGCTTCTACACGGACCCGGATCCCAACATGCTGGACCGGCGCATCTACTGGCCGCGCGGCCGCACGCTGGGCGGCTCCAGCGCCATCAACGGCCTCATCTACATCCGCGGCCAGCGCGAAGACTACGACGCGTGGGCGGCGGCCGGCAACGCGGGCTGGGGCTGGGACGACTGCCTGCCGTGGTTTCGCAAGCTGGAAAACAACGACCTGGGACCCGGCCCCACCCGCGGTACCGAGGGTCCGCTGAACGCCACGTCCATCAAGACGCCGCATCCGCTGGTGGAAGCGCTGATCGCCGCCGCGGGCAAGCTGGGCGTGCCGCACGTGCGCGACTTCAATAGCGGCGACCAGGAAGGCGTGGGCTATTACCAGCTGACCACGCGAAACGGCCGGCGCTGCTCCACCGCCGTGGCTTACCTGCGCCCCGCGCAGAGCCGCCCCAACCTGCGCATCGAGACCGATGCGCACGCGATGGCCGTGCTGTTCGAAGGCAGCCGCGCCTGCGGCGTGCGCTACCGGCAAGGCGGCCAGGTCCGCACGCTGCGCGCCCGGCGCGAAGTCGTGCTGTGCGCGGGCGCCCTGCAATCGCCGCAGCTGCTTCAGCTATCCGGCGTCGGGCCCGCCAGCCTGCTGCGCGAGTTCGGCATCGGCGTCGTGCGCGACCTGCCCGGCGTGGGCGAAAACCTGCAGGATCATCTTCAGATCCGCCTGATCTACGAGACCACCCGCCCCATCACCACAAACGACCAGTTGCGCAGCCTGACCGGCCGAGTGCGCATGGGGCTGCAATGGCTGCTGCTGCGCAGCGGTCCGCTGGCCGTGGGCATCAATCAGGGCGGTCTTTTCTGCCGCGTCGATCCGGCCAGCCGCACGCCCGACACCCAGTTCCATTTCGCGACCCTGTCCGCCGACATGGCGGGCGGCAGGGTGCATCCGTTTTCCGGCTGCACCTATTCGGTGTGCCAGTTGCGCCCGACCTCGCGCGGCCGGGTGCGCCTGCGCAGCACGGACCCGTTCGAGGCGCCGTCCATGCTGCCCAATTACCTGTCGACGGAACTGGACCGCCGCATGGCGGTGGCCGCCGTGCGGTATGCGCGCCAGGTCGCCGCGACCGAGCCGCTGGCCGGCCTGATGAAACGTGAGTTCCGGCCCGGCCCGGACGTGCACACGGACGACGAGATCCTGCACTTCTGCCGGGAGTATGGCGCCACCATCTTCCACCCGTCAGGCACGGCAAAGATGGGACCGCGCAGCGATCCGCTGGCCGTCGTGGACGAGCGCCTGCGCGTGCACGGCGTGTCGGCGCTGCGCGTGGTGGATTGCTCGATCATGCCCACGCTGGTTTCAGGCAACACCAACGCGCCGGTCGTGATGCTGGCCGAGCGCGCGGCGGATTTCATGCTGCAGGACGTGCGGCAGGCGCGCGCGCAAGTCCTGCACACGCCCGCCCGGATGGAGATGACGGACCCCGGCTAGGAAACCCATATCGCAGACAGACCCGGCCGCGGCAGCGCAGATTGCCAGGCCGACCCACCAAAGGAGACTGGACATGGCCAAGCAAAACGAAGCGGCGGTGCGCAAAGTCGTCACCGCCTCGCTGATCGGCGCCACCATCGAGTGGTACGACTTTTTCCTGTATGGCGTCGTCGCCGGCATCGTATTCAACAAGCTGTACTTTCCCACCGGGGACCCGCTGGTCTCGACCATGCTGGCGTACACGACGTTCGCCGTCGGTTTCGTCACCCGGCCGCTGGGCGGGCTGATCTTCGGCCATTTCGGCGACCGCATCGGCAGAAAGAGCATGCTGGTGATGACGCTGATGATCATGGGCATCGCGACCTTCCTGATCGGTCTGGTGCCCACGTACGACATGATCGGCATCTGGGCGCCGATCCTGCTGCTTCTTTTGCGCGTGTTCCAGGGCATCGGGCTGGGCGGCGAATGGGGCGGCGCGGTGCTCATGGCCTATGAGTACGCGCCGCCGGAGAAAAAAGGCTTTTACGCGTCGTTGCCGCAGATCGGTCTGGCGATCGGGCTGTGCCTGGCGTCGGGCACGGTGGCGCTGCTGTCCGTTCTGCTGACCGACGAGCAGTTCATGGCGTGGGGATGGCGCATCGCCTTCCTGGCGTCCGCCGCCATGGTGGCCGTGGGCATGTACATCCGGCTCAACATCAAGGAGACGCCGGAGTTCACGGCGGTCAAGGCGCAGAATGCCGAAAGCCGCATCCCGTTCATGGACATGATGCGGCGCTATCCCGGCAACGTCGTCAAGGGCATGGGCGCACGCTATATCGACGGCGTGTTCTTCAACGTCTTTGGCGTGTTCTCGATCTCGTTCCTGACGCAGTCGGTCAAGATCACGCGGACCGAGGCGTTGATCGGGGTGATGGCGGCGGCGCTGGTGATGTGCTTCTTCATCCCCTTCTTCGGCCGCCTGTCCGACCGCATCGGCCGCACGCGCGTGTACTTCTGGGGATCGCTCATCACCGCCGCGGCGTCGTTCCCCGGCTTCTGGATGATGATCAACAGCGGCGGCAACGTGATGCTGATCTGGCTGGCCATCATCATTCCGTTCGGGATCCTGTATGCCGCCATCTACGGCCCGGAGGCCGCGCTGTTCTGCGAGCTTTTCGACGCCAAGGTGCGCTACACCGGCATCTCGTTCGTCTATCAGTTCTCCGGCATCTTCGCGTCCGGCATCACGCCCATCATTGCCACCGCCCTGCTCAAGACGGGCGGCGGGCAGCCGTGGCTGATCTGCCTGTACGTGCTCTTCGCGGGCGTGGTGTCGGCGTTCTGCGCGTGGCTGATCGGGCGCGGCAAGCAACCGGTGGAACTGGACGGCGCGGGTCAGCCGTCCATGCCGCGGGCGGGGCTGCGCAAGGCGTAGCCGGCGGGCGGGCCCCGATGGGCGGTGCGCGCAGGGGCCCGGGCCGTCGCCGTTCGGGTTCGGCGCGGCCCGCCCCGCTCAGTCCAGCGCTGCCTGCGGCGGCTGCTGGACCGGCCAGCCGCCACCCAGCGCCTTGAACAGCGTCGCCAGCGCCGCCTGGCGCTGGGCGCTGACGTCGATATAGGCGATCTGATCCGTGTACGCGCTGCGCTGCGCGTCCAGATAACGCAGATGACTGTCGACGCCGCCGCGATAGCGCGCCTCGGACAACTGCATGGCGATCTGGCTGGATTGCGCCAGCGCCAGGCGCGAGGCCTCTTCGCGGCGCAGCGTCTCGGTGGCCACCAACGCGTCGGACACCTCGCGGAACGCCGTCTGGATCGTCTTTTCATACTGCGCCACGGCGATGTCCTTGCGCACGGAAGCCAAATCCAGATTGGCCACATTGCGCCCGCCGGCAAAGATCGGCAGCGTGATCTGCGGCGTGAACGACCAGGCGCGCTGCCCGGATTCGAACAGGCCCGACAGGTCCGCGCTGGAACTGCCGAACAGCCCGGTCAGCGAAATGCTGGGAAAGAACGCCGCCCGCGCCGCGCCGATGCTGGCATTGCGCGCCTGCAACTGATGTTCGGCGGCCAGGATGTCGGGGCGGTTTTCCAGCAGCGCCGACGGCGCGCCCGCCGCGATCTCCTGCACCAGCATCGGGGCATCGGCCGTGCGCGCCGGCAGGTACGGCGACAGGTCGCTGATCCCCACCAGCAGGCCGAGCGCATTCCCGGCCTGGCGGACCTCGCGGTCCATGCGTTCCAGTTCCGCGCGCGACTGCTCGGTCAGGCCCAGCGCTTCCTGGTAGTCCAGCGCCGTCGCCGTGCCCGCCTGGCGGCGCTTGACGATCAGCTCCAACGACGCCTCGCGGCTGGCGAGGGTCTGGCGCGTGACATCCAGGCGGCGTTGCGCGCTGTCGCGGGCCACATAGGCCTGGATCACCTCGGCCACCAGGCTGATCTGCGCGCTGCGCGCCGTGGCCTCGGTCGACAGGTACTCCTGCAACGCCGCGTCCGACAGGCTGCGCACGCGGCCGAACAGGTCCAGTTCAAAGGCGGTGAGGCCCAGGCCGGCCTGGTAGCTGCTTTGCACCGCCGACTCGCCGGTGGTGTTCAGGTCGCCGGGGACGCGCTGGCGCGTGCCCGTGCCCTGCGCATCGATGCCGGGCAGCCGGTCGGCCCGCGTGATCTGATACTGCGCCCGGGCCGCCTCGATGTTGAGCAGCGACTGGCGCAGGTCGCGATTGTTGGCCAGCGACAGCTCGACCAGCTTGCGCAAGGCGTCGTCGGTGACGAAGGACTGCCAGTCCAGCGTCGCCGCCGCGGATTCGCCGGGGCCGGTCGATGCCAGGCTCCAGTTGTCACCGACGGGGGACGCCGGACGTTCGTAGACGGGCGCCAGCGAGCAGCCCGCCAGCGCCGCGGTCAGCAGCAGCGTGGACATCCGCAGGGGAAAGAAGGTCTGCAACATGAATTACTCCTGCACCGTGCGCGGCGTGGCATCGGGGGTAGGCGAGGACTTGGGAGAGTCTTTGCCCCGCTTGCGCTGCACCAGCGACAGCACCCACACGAAGAAGATGGGGACGAAGATCACGCCCAGCAGCGTGGCGGTCAGCATGCCGCCGATCACGCCCACGCCCAGCGCGCGCTGGCTGGCCGCGCCCGCGCCGGAGGCCAGGGCCAGCGGCACGACGCCCAGGATGAACGCCAGCGACGTCATGACGATGGGACGGAAGCGCAGCTTGGCGGCCTGGATGGCGGCGTCGGCCAGCGAATGCCCCTGTTCGCGCAGGCTCTTGGCAAACTCCACGATCAGGATGGCGTTCTTGGCCGCCAGCCCGATGATGGTGATGAGCCCCACCTTGAAATACACGTCGTTCGGCATGCCCAACACTGTCACCGCCAGCACCGACCCCAGCGCGCCGATCGGCACGATCAGCATCACGGACGCCGGAATCGACCAGCTTTCATACAGCGCAACCATCAGCAGGAACACCACCAGGAACGCCAACGCGAACAGCATGGGCGCCTGCGACCCGGCGAACTTCTCCTGGTACGACAGGCCCGTCCACTCGTAGCCGATGCCTTCCGGCAGCCCCGCCACGATGCGCTCGATCTCAGCCATCGCCTGGCCGGTACTGCTGCCGGGCATGGCGTCACCCGCGATCTTGAAGGCCGGGTAGCCGTTGTAGCGGGAGATCTGCACGGGGCCGTTCTCCCAGTCCGTCTTCACGAACGCGCTCAGCGGAACCATGCCGCCCGTTTTGTTGGGCACGTTCAGTTGCAGGATGCTCTCCGGCGTCATGCGGTCACGTACGTCAGCCTGCACCACCACGCGCTGCAAGCGTCCTGCGTTGGCAAAGTCATTGACCGTGGCCGACCCATAGGCCGCCGAGATTGCCGTGCTGATGACGTCAAAGCCCACGCCCAGCGCCTCGGCCTTCTCGCGGTCGATGTCCAGGCGCAACTGCGGCGCGTCGGCCAGGCCTTCCATCATGGCGTAGGCGATCACGGGCGAGCTGTTGGCCTGCGCCAGCAGCTGGTTGCGTGCGTCGGTCAGCGCCGCACGGCCCAGTCCGCCCCGGTCCTGTAGCCGCAGCGCGAAGCCGCCCGAATTGCCCAGGCCTTCGATGGGCGGCGGGTTGACGGCCATGACCGCGCCGTCGTCGATCACTGCAAATTTCGCGTTGACGCTATCCGCCACGTCGGTGGCCGATTGGCCCTCGCCGCGCTCGGACCAATCCTTGAGCGTCGGGAACGCAATGCCCGCGTTCTGGCCGGTGCCCGAAAAGCTGAATCCCATGACGGTGAAGGCGTCGCCCATCGCGTCCAGCGACAGCAGGTGCTGTTCGACGTCGGCCACCACCTTGTCGGTGCGCATGTGCGTCGCGCCCGGCGGCAGTTGCACGTCAACGATGACGTAGCCCTGATCTTCCGGCGGAACGAACGATTCGGGAACGCGCACGTACAGCACGGCCAGCACCGCGACGATGGCCGCGTAGATAACCATGTAGCGGCCCGTGCGGCGCACCAGGCGCGTATTCAGCGCCTCGAAGCGGCCCGTCAGGCGGTTGAAGACGCGGTTGAACCAGCCGAAGAAGCCCTTCTTTTCGTCGTGATGGCCCTTGGGGATGGGCTTGAGGAACGTGGCGCACAGGGCCGGCGTGAACGTCAGGGCCAGGAAGCCCGAGAACAGGATCGACACGGCCAGCGACAGCGAGAACTGCTGATAGATCACGCCGACGGAACCGCTCATGAAGGCCAGCGGCAGGAACACAGCAGACAGCACCAGCGTGATGCCGACGATGGCGCCGGACACCTGCTCCATGGCCTTGACCGTGGCTTCGCGCGGCGACAGCCCTTCCTCGGCCATGATGCGTTCGACGTTCTCGACCACGACGATGGCGTCGTCCACCAGAATGCCGATGGCCAGCACCATGCCGAACATGGTCATCATGTTGACCGAAAAGCCCAGCACCGACATCACTGCAAACGTGCCCAGCAGACACACCGGCACCACGATCGTCGGAATCAGCGTGTAGCGGAAGTTCTGCAGGAACAGGAACATCACCAGGAAGACCAGCACCATCGCTTCCAGCAGCGTGTGCACCACCTTCGTGATAGCCACGCTGACGAACTTGGACGTGTCGAACGGCACCGAATATTCAACGTCCTCGGGGAACGAGGCCGACAATTCTTCCAGGCGCGCGTTCACGGCCTTGACGGTGTCGATGGCGTTGGCGCCCGGCGCAAGCTGCACCGCCGCACCCACCGACTTCTTGCCGTTCAGGCGCGTTTCGAAGTCATAGCTCTGGCGTCCCACTTCCAGACGCGCCACGTCGGCCAGGCGCACGGACGAGCCGTCCGGGTTGGCGCGCAGCACGATGCGCCCGAATTCGTCCGGATTGTCCAGGGTGCCCTTCACGGCCAGCGTCGCGGTCAGCTCCTGCTCGGGCGCGCCGGGGCGGCTCCCGAAACTGCCGGCCGGCACCTGCACGTTCTGCGCGGCAATCGCGGCGTTGACATCGGCCACCGACAAGCCCAGGCCCAACAGCTTCTGCGGGTCGATCCACACGCGCATGGCGGCTTCGGCGCCGAAGAACTGCACCTTGCCCACGCCGTTCACGCGGCGGATTTCGTTGTTGATGTGGCGTGCGGCGTAGTCGGACAGGCCGACCACGTCCTTGTGCGCGTCATCGCCCTTGTACGTCAGGGCGTAGATCATCAGGAAGTTCGAGCTGGCCTGCTCGACCTGCAGACCCTGCTGCGTCACGGCAGACGGCAGACGCGCCTCGGCCTTCTTGATGCGGTTCTGCACGTCCACCTGCGCCAGGTCGGGGTCCGTGCCCGGCTGGAACGTGACGGTGATTTCGGCGCTGCCGCTCGAGCTGCTGGACGACTCGTAATACAGCATGTTCTTCGCGCCGTTCAGCTCTTCCTCGATGACGCTGGTCACCGAATCGACCAGCACCGTCGCGGACGCGCCCGGATAGGTGGCGGCGATGGTCACCTGCGGCGGCGCGACCACCGGAAACTGCGACACGGGCAGCGACGGAATCGCCAGCAGCCCCGCGAGCGAGATGAAGATGGCCACCACCCAGGCGAAATTGGGGCGGCCAATGAAAAACTTGGACATGGTCTAACCTCGGATTTGCGCGCGATTCATGAGGGCCGCTTATTGCTTGGCGGACGCGGCGGCACCGCCGGCGGCGGCCACCTTGGGCTCGCTCACGGGCGTCACGCTGACTTTCTGGCCAGGCACGGCGGCGCTGACGCCGCCCACGATCACCCGGTCGCCGGCGGCAAGGCCCTCGGTGATGTGCCAATCGCCGCCGCGCATCGTGCCGGTCTGCACCGCGCGGGTCTCCACGACGTCGTCCGCGCCGACCACCAGCACCTGCGGCTTGCCATCGGTGCTGCGCGTGACGGCGCGCTGCGGAACCAGGATCGCTTCCGGATCCACGCCCTGGTGCGTGCGCACCCGGACATACATGCCCGGCAACAGCAGCACGTCAGGATTGGCGAACTCGCCGCGCAGGGCCACCTGGCCGGTGCTGCGGTCCACGGCAATGTCCGAGAACAGGAGGCGCCCTTCGCGCTGCTGGTCGGTGCCGTCGATCGTGATGGAGATGCTGGCGCCCTCGCCTTCGCCCAAGCTGCCGTTCTGCATGGCCGCGCGCATGCGCAGCATGTCGCCGACGGGCTGGTTGAAGTCCACGTAAACCGGGTCCAGTTGCTGGATCGTCGCCATCGGCGTGGCCTCGTTCTGGCCCACCAGCGCGCCTTCGGTCACTTGCGCACGTCCGATACGGCCCGAGATGGGCGCCTTCACGGTGGCGTAGTCCAGATTGAGCTGCGCGGTCTCGACATCGGCCTGGGCCGAGCGGCGCGCGGCCAACGCGCTCTTGAGCGTGGTGTTGGCCGTGTCGAAGTCCTGCTGGCTGACGGCTTCGATCTTGACCAGGGGCGTGTAGCGTTTGACCACGGCCTGCGCGTCGGACACGGCGGCCTGGGCCTTGGCCAGCTCGCCTTCCGCACGTGACAAGGCCGCCTTGAACGGCGCCGGGTCAATGCGGAAGAGCACGTCGCCGGCCTTGACGTCCGCACCTTCCACGAAGTTGCGGCTCAGCACGATGCCGGCCACGCGGGCACGGACCTCGGCCACGCGCATGGGTTCGACCCGGCCGGGCAGCTCGCTGATCAGCGTGTAGCGCTGGGGTTGCACCGCCACCGCCTGAACCGGACGCGGCCCCGCCGCCTGCGGCTCGCCGCCATCGGACCCGCCGCAACCGGCCAAGACGATTGCCGTCGCCAACACCGCCAGGGGCAGCCGCCATGCTTGATTGACCTTCATTCACTACCCCCGCGCTGCGCGTTTTGAATTCAAAGAGACGCCAATGCTACCTGAAAGGACGATTTGAATCAATATTGATTCATTTGCTGCTTTCAGGCTTAAATCTGACGACTCACAAGTCTTTACTTGATAAATTCGCGGAAGTTTGTACAAAGTGAATCGCCCGTGATCCAATACCGGCCCAGGGATAACCACAAATGGGGAGGAGGCAATGTCTGAAGAGGCAGGCCACGAACGGCTGCTGGTCGCGTTGGCGTTGGCGATGGTGGATCAGCCGCGCGCAACCTTGCAGGAGCTGGCCAAGGCGGTCGGCGTCAGCAAGGCGACCTTGTACCGGTTCTGCAAGACCCGGGATCAGCTGGTGCTGCGCCTGATGACGCATTGCGCGCAGGTCATGAAGCAGGCACTGGCGGATTCGCACCTGGACACCGCCCCGCCCCGCACGGCGCTGCGCAGCCTGATCGAACAGCACCTGGCGCACAAGGAATTGACGGCGTTCCTGATCTACAACTGGAAGCCCGACACGGAACTTGAGCCGGACATCATGAACAGCTGGTCCGGCTATCAGGAAACCCTGGATGCATTCTTTTTGCGTGGTCAGCGCGAAGGCGCGTTCCGCGTGGACATGACCGCCGCCGCGCTCAGCGAACTCCTGATCGGAATCATCACCAGCATGGTGGACGCCGAGCGGCGCGGCCGGATTGCGCGGATGGGCATCGCGCAGGTGGCCGAACAGATGATGCTGCACGGCATCTCGGCCTAGCCCGCGGTTGTGCGGAAGTGACGCGGGGCGAGGCCCCGCCTGCTTACGCTGCCGTCACCGGACGGCCATAAAACGGATAGTTCGGATCGTTGTAGCCGTGCGCCGAGGCATGGCCCGGCGTCACCCACTCGTTCACGACCGTTTCGTCCTCGGGCGTGATCGTCACGTCCAGCGCCGCGTAGTAATCGTCCATCTGCGCCAGCGTACGCGGACCCGCGATAACGGCAGTGATGACCGGATTGGCCAGCACCCACGCCGTTGCGAAATGGCCCGGCTGCACGCCGCGCGCGGCGCTGTGCTGCACCAGCTGTTGTGCGATCTGCAGCGATTCCTCGCGGAATTCGGTCGCCAGGATGCGGCGGTCGCCGCGTCCGGCGCGCGTATCCGCCGCGGGCGCCTGGCCCGGCAGGTACTTGCCCGTCAGCACGCCGCGCGCGATCGGGCTGTACGGCACCACGCCCAACCCGTAATGCTTGCATGCCGGCAGGATCTCGACTTCGGGTCCGCGGTTCAGCATGTTGTAGTACGGCTGGCACACCACCGGTTGCGGCACGCCGAGTTTTTCGCATAGACGCATCACCTCGGCGATGCGCCAGCCGCGAAAGTTCGACAGCCCGAAGCTGCGCAGCTTGCCCGCGCGGATCAGGTCGCCCAGCGCCCACAGCGCTTCTCCCAGGTTTTCTTCGTGGTAGTCGCGATGCAGGTACAGGATGTCCATGAAATCCGTGCCCATGCGCGACAGGCTCTGCTCCACCCCGCGGATCAGCCACTGGCGCGAGTAATGCGCCAGGTTCGGCCCCTTGCCGACCGGATTGCCGATCTTGCTGGCCAGCACCCAGTCGTGGCGCTGCCCCTTGAGCAGCTTGCCCACGACCTCTTCCGACCGGCCTTCGTTGTAGACGTCGGCGGTATCGATGAAATTCAGGCCGTGATCGCGTGCCGACGCAACGATGCGCGCCGCTTCGTCATCAGGCGTCTGCTCCCCGAACATCATCGTGCCCAGGCAGAGCGGCGACACCCGGAGATTGCTGGTTCCCAGTCGGCGGTAATTCATGGCGTGATTCCTTGATCGGATGAAGGGATAAGGCGTGGCCACGCGTCACCGCGCAGCCGAACGCCACATCTTGCCCGAAAAAACCTGACATGCCGCAAAAGCCGGACGAGGATCGGGGTGTCAGAGACCGGAATCGGTCTTACTGGTGTCAGACACCGGAATCAGTCTTACGGGTCTTAGACACCCGCATCCACCGCCGCCAGGATCTTCCCGAACAGCGCGTCCGCATGGGCCGAATTCAGCCAGCGCACGATCACGACCATCTTGCGTTCCGGTTCCACCCACGTGAACGAGCTGCCCGCGCCCACGCCGAAGAAGCTGGACGACGGCACGCTGGGAAACACCTTGCCTTCGTGGTTCAGCCAGATCAGATAGCCGTAATACGGCGCGATGTCGCACGGGGTGCGCATCGCCTGCAGCCATTCGCGCGACAGGATCTGCTTACCATTGGACTGACCGTCGTTCAGCAGCATCTGGCCGATCAGCGCCTGGTCCTTGGCGCTGATGGACATGCCGCCGCCCCAGTGCGAGCCGCCGGGCACCGACGGCATGCGCTGGCCGTCGATCTCGACCCAGGCATTGTCGTAGCCGACCCATTGCCAATCCTCGCTGCAGCCGATAGGCCGCGTGACGGCCTCGCGGAACACTTCCGGCAACGGCTTGCGGAACAGATGCAGCAACGCGTACGACAGCTGATTGATGCGGACGTCGTTGTATTCCCAATACGTGCCGGGTTCCTGCAGCGGACGCGCATCGCCCTTCTTGCCGTCCGGCGGCACGCCAAAGGTGACCGCGCGATAGCGGTCCGCCTGGTCCGACACGCCGAAGCGTTCGCCTTCCCATTCGCTGGTCTGCTGCAGCAGATGCCGCCACGTGATCGACGCATTGCGGCCTTCGTCAAAGCCGATGCCCGGCACGCGCTTGCCGACGGGCTCGTCGACATCCGGCAGCAGGCCGCGGTCATGCGCCACGCCGGCCAGGATGGCCAGGTACAACTTGGCGACGCTGAACGTCAGGTCGGCGCGGTCCGGCTCGCCCCACTCGGCCACCGTCTTGCCGTCCACCACGACCACGCCGGACACCGGCCCGCGGTCATGGATGGGGCCGAGCAGGCGGTTCCAGGGCGGCGGATCGTTCAGGTGCACGCCGAAATTGCCTTTGACGCTACGGTCCCAGGTCGATTCGTGGTCGTTGGCGAACTGGATCGCCTGCTGCATGAGCGTATTCATCGGTTCCCTCGTTGTTGTGTGTTCATTGCCCCGCACGTTCCGGCACGCGGGTCAGGTATTCCATGGCCGCCTGCAACCCGCCCGAGCGGTGCGGGACGCCGGCCGCTGCCAGCCCCATCTCCACGCCCGCCAGCGTGCCGCATAGCGTCAGATCGTTGAAGTGGCCCAGATGGCCGATGCGGAAGATGCGGTCGGACAGCTTGCCCAGCCCCTGCCCCAGCGACATATCGAAGCGGTCCAGGATGACCTTGCGCAGCGCGTCGGCGCTATGGCCTTCCGGCATCAGCACGGCGGTCAGCGCCGGGCTGTGCGCGGCCGGGTCCACGCTCAGCAGCTCCAGCCCCCAGCCCGCCACCGCCAGGCGCGTGGCGCGGGCATGGCGTTCGTGACGCGCGAATACCTGCGGCAGCCCTTCAGCCGCCAGCATCGCCAGCGCCTCGTGCAGGCCGTACAGCAGGTTGGTCGACGGCGTATACGGAAAGTACCCCTTGGCATTGGGCCCGAGCATCTCGCGCCAATCCCAGTACGACCGCGGCAGAAGCGCGGTCTCGGCCGCCGCCAGCGCGCGTGGTCCCACCGCGTTGAAAGACAGGCCCGGCGGCAGCATCAGGCCTTTTTGCGAACCGGCCACCGTCACGTCCACGCCCCATTCATCGTGGCGGTAGTCGATGGAGCCCAGCGAAGAAATCGTGTCGACCATCAACAGCGCCGGATGACCGGCCTGGTCGATGGCGGCGCGCACCGCGGCGATGTCGCTGGTGACGCCGGTGGAGGTCTCGTTGTGCACCACGCACACGGCCTTGATGCGGTGCTGCGAATCTTCCGCGAGCCGCGCGCCGATGACGCCGGCATCGACCGGATGACGCCAGTCGCCCTCGATGTAGTCCACCTCAAGCCCCAGCCGCCCGGCAAGCTTGCGCCACAGGCTGGCGAAGTGGCCGGTCTCGACCATCAGCACACGATCGCCCGGCGATAGCGTGTTGACCAACGCAGCCTCCCACGCGCCGGTGCCCGACGCCGGAAAGATCACGACGGGCGACTCGGTCTGGAAGATGTGCTTCAGGCCCGACAGCACCGCCTTGCCGAGTTCACCGAACTCCGGTCCGCGGTGATCGATGGTGGGCAGGTCGATGGCGCGCAGGACCCGGTCGGGCACGTTGGTGGGACCGGGAATCTGCAGGAAATGCCGGCCGGACGGGTGGGTGTTCAGCGTGAGCATGCGTGGCCCCAATGTGGACGGTTTGTATACCAAGGCGGCTTTGCGCGGCGGTCAGGCAGCGCAGGGCGGCCTGGCGGACTTGCGGCATGCGTCACTCTATCCCATTGTTTTTACGTCGATAACCTAGGGTATACACCCATCAAAACCGCAGCAAAGACAGGTTTATAGTCTGCGAAAACAAGGGGAATTTTTGTATACCAATGCGCAGCGATCCTAGCTTCTCGCCGGATCATGCCGAGGCCGTTGCCTCGTCCGATCTCACGCCCGATTCCGCGCCGACAGCCGCTCGCGCCGTCGGCGACGGGCGCACGCTGGCGGGATCGGCGGCCGGATCGCTACGCGAACGCATCATCCAGGGCGAGTTCCCGCCCGGCACCCGGCTGAACGAACGCGCCCTGTGCGACCTGCTGGGCGTGTCGCGTACCCCGCTGCGCGAAGCGTTCCGCCTGCTGGCCGCCGAAGGCCTGGTGCAGATCGAACCGAACCGCGGCGCGCAGGTGGTGGCGCTGTCGGACGCCAATATCCGCGAGGCCTTCGAAGTGATTGGCGGCCTGGAGGCCATGTCGTGCCGGTTTGCGTGCGAGCGCGCAACGGACGTCGAGATCGCCGAGATCCGCGCGCTGACCTACGAAATGATGGCCAGCCACGCGCGCCACGATCTACCGACGTACTTTCGCGTCAACCGCGAGATCCACGAACGCATCAGCCTGGCCGCGCACAACAGTTTGCTCAAACAGCTTTACGACGCGCAGAACGCGCGGATCCAGAACCTGCGCTTCGTCTCGAACGAAGACCGGCAGAAATGGGATCTGGCGATGCGCGAACACATAGAAATGGCGGAGGCCCTTGCCGCGCGCGACGCGGACCGGCTGGCAGCCATCATGCGGCAGCACCTGCAGCGCAAATGCGACGCGGCGCTCAAGAGCCGGAGCGAGACGATAGATACGCAACACATGTAGTGTCATCAAGAGGAGCCTTCACCATGGCTGATAGTCGCTTCACACCTTGCTGCTTCACCCCCGCTACCCCTGCGCTGTCCTCCCGCCGTTCCACCCCGCTCAAGGCCCTGGCCGCCGCCCTGCTCGCCTGCGCCGCGTTCGCCACCCAACCGGCGCTTGCCGGCAAGAAAGACGACACCCTGCGCATGGCCTACGACCAGGCGCCGGAAAGCGTCGACCCGTACTTCAACAACGTGCGCATCGGCGTCATCATTGCCGCCAACGTGTGGGACACCCTGCTTTACCGCGACCCCGTCACCAATGAGTACAAGGGCCAGCTTGCCAAGAGCTGGAAGCAGGTCGACGACAAGACCATGGAGTTCGAGCTGCGCGAAGGCGTCAAATTCCACAACGGCGAAGAGTTCGACGCAGACTCCGTGGTCTACACGCTGAACTACGTGGCCGATCCGAAGAACAAGGCGGTCACGCAGCAGAACGTGTCGTGGATCGACAAGGTCGAGAAGATCGACAAGTACAAGGTGCGCCTGACCACCAAAGAGCCCTTCCCCGGCGCCAAGGAATACCTGTCCACCACGGCCGCGATCCACCCGGCGAAGTATTACCAGGAGGTCGGCCCCAAGGGCATGAACGCCAAGCCCGTGGGCTCGGGTCCGTACAAGGTCGTCGACTACCAGCCCGGCAAGTCCATCACGCTGGAACGCAACGCCGACTACTTCAAGGATTCGCCCAAGGCGCAGCCCAAGATCGGCAAGGTCGTCATCCGTTTCATCCCCGACCGCCAGACGCAGATGGCCGAGGTCATCTCGGGCGGCGAAGACCTGATCATGAGCGTGCCCAAGGACCAGGCCGAACAGCTGGGCGGCATACCGAACCTGCAGATGGTCACGGGCAACACCATGCGCATCGTGTTCATGCAGATGAACATCCTGGAAGGCACGCCCGCGCCGCAGCTGAAGGACGAGCGGGTGCGCCGCGCGATCATCCACGCGATCGACCGCGAATCGATGCTCAAGAACATCGTGGGCGAAGGCGGCGGGCTCATCAACACCATCTGCACGCCGTCGCAAGTGGGCTGCACGCAGGAAGGCGCGCCGACCTACAAGTACGATCCCGCGCAGGCCAAGAAACTGCTGGCCGAAGCGGGCTACCCGAATGGCTTTGATATCGACATCGTCGCGTACCGCGAACGCAACCAGACCGAAGCCATCATCAACTACCTGCAGGCCGTCGGCATCCGCGCCAAGCTGAACTTCCTGCAGTACGCCGCGATGCGCGACATGATCCGCGCGAACAAGGCGTCGCTCACGCACCAGACGTGGGGCTCGAACCTGGTGAACGACGTGTCGGCGTCCACGCCGGTGTATTTCGCCTTCGGCAGCGACGACATCACGCGCGACCCGAAGGTGCGCGACCTGCTCAAGAAGGGCGATACCACCATCGAACCCGGGCCGCGCAAGGCTGCCTACAAGGAGGCGCTGGACATCATCGCGGAAAAGGCCTACGCCGTTCCCCTGTGGACGCTGCCCGCCTACTACGTCGCCACCAAGGACGTGAACTTCAAGCCCTACTCGGACGAGCTGGTGCGCTTCTGGGACATGAGCTGGAAGTAAGGCGCGGTCTGCGCCGGGCGGGCTTCGCAAACGCCCGGCGCTGCTGAACAGAGAGGAAGTCCTATGCTTTATTTCACGCTGAGGCGCCTGGGCCTGGCGGCGCTGGTGGCGCTGACCGTGTCGATCCTGGCGTTCCTGCTGCTGCACCTGTCGGGCGACCCGGCGCTGGCGCTGGCCGGCGAAGGCGCGCGGCAGGCCGACATCGACATGATCCGCAAGACCTACGGCCTGGACCGCCCGATCATCGTCCAGTACGCCGACTGGCTCTGGCACATCCTGCAGGGCGACTTCGGGACGTCGGTGTACTTCAAGACCGAGGCCGGACCGCTGATCCTGTCCAAGCTGGCGACCACGCTGAAGCTGGGCATGGCGGCGCTGGCGTTTGCGCTGTGCATCTCGATTCCGCTGGGCGTGCTGGCCGCGCTGTACAAAGGCAGCCTGATCGACCGCGTCTGTCTGGCGATCGCCGTGCTGGGCCAGGCGCTGCCTAATTTCTTCTTCGCGCTGATCCTGATCATGCTGTTCTCGATCTCGCTGCGCATCCTGCCGGTGTCGGGCAGCGGCACGTGGCAGCACTTCGTCATGCCTGCGATCGCGCTGGGCTATTACGTCGCGCCGGCGTTCATGCGCCTGATCCGCGCCGGCATGATCGAGGTGCTGAGCGCCGACTACATCCGCACCGCGCGGGCCAAGGGGCTGCCCGCCCGCAAGGTCATCTTCAAGCACGCCCTGCGCAACGCCATCGTGCCGGTGGTCGCGCTGGCCGCCGTGCAGCTGGGCTACCTGTTGGGCGGCTCGGTGGTCATCGAGACCATCTTCGCGCTGGACGGCCTGGGGTATCTGGCCTATCAGAGCATCACGTACAAAGACTATCCGGTAATGCAGCTGATCGTGCTGCTGCTGTCGGTGCTGTATGTGCTGCTGACGCTTGCCGCCGATGTGGCCAACGCGTGGCTCGATCCGCGCATCCGGGTGTCCTGACATGAACACGCCTACGCTCACCCCCGCCACCCCCGCCGCGGCCCCGCTGGAACTGTCCGCGTCCACGCTGCGCTGGCGCCGCCTGCGGCGCAACAAGGCGCTGCTGGCCGGCGGCGGCATCCTCTTCGTCATCGTGCTGATCGCGCTGCTGGCGCCGTGGATCTCGCCCCACGATCCCTATTTCCAGGATCTGGCCTACCGCACCGCCCCGCCCGTCTGGTACGAAAAAGGCACCTGGCTGCACCCGCTGGGCACCGACCAGCTGGGACGCGACTACATGTCGCGCCTGTTCTACGGCGCACGTATCTCGCTCTTGATCGGCATCAGCGTCGCGCTCATCTCGGGCCTGATCGGCACCGCGATGGGGATGGCGGCCGGCTACTTTGGCGGCAAGGTCGACATGGCCGTATCGTTCCTCATCACCACGCGCCTGTCCATGCCGGTGATCCTGGTGGCGCTGGCTACCGTGGCCATCGTCGGCGGCTCGCTGTGGGTGGTGATCCTGGTGCTGGGCCTGCTCAAGTGGGACCGCTACGCCGTCGTGATGCGCAGCGCCACCCAGCAGGTGCGGTCGCTGGAATACGTGGCCGCCGCGCAGGCCGCCGGCGCCAGCACCTGGCGCATCGTCTGGGGCGAGGTCCTGCCCAACGTCGTGCCGCAGCTCATCGTGATTGCCACGCTGGAAGCCGCCAGCGCGATCCTGCTGGAAGCCTCGCTGTCCTTCCTGGGCCTGGGCGTCCAACCGCCGCTGCCGTCGTGGGGCTTGATGATCTCCGAGGCCAAGGCCTACATGTTCTTCTCGTTCTGGCTGATCGCCATTCCCGGGTCGGCGCTGGCGCTCTTGATCTTCGCGATCAACCTGGCCGGCGACGGACTGCATCAACTCCTGACGCCTGAAGAGAGGGCCTGAGCATGAACGGCACCGATATCGTCCTGGACGTCCAGGGATTGACCGTCGACATCGCCACGCCACGCGGGCCGCTGCACGCGGTGCGCGACGTGTCGTTCCAGGTCAAGCGCGGCGAAACGCTGTGCCTCGTGGGGGAATCCGGCTGCGGCAAGTCCATGACCTCGCTGGCCATCATGGGTCTCTTGCCCAAGGCCGCCCGGCGCAGCACGCGCCGGCTGGCGGTGCTGGGCGAGGACCTTTCGAAGGCGCGCGGGCGGCGCGTCAACGCGCTGCGGGGCAGCAAGATGGCGATGATCTTTCAAGAGCCCATGACGGCGCTCAACCCCGCCTACGCCATTGGCGAACAGCTCACCGAACACTACATCCACCACTGCAAGGCGAGCAGCCAGCAGGCGCGGGACCGCGCGGTGGAACTGCTGGAAAAGGTCGGCATCGCGTCGGCCGGCCAGCGGCTGGGGCAGTATCCCCATCAGTTGTCCGGCGGGCTGCGCCAGCGCGTGATGATCGCGATGGCGCTCATGTGCGGCCCTGAACTCTTGATCGCCGACGAGCCCAGCACCGCACTGGACGTCACGATCCAGGCGCAGATCCTGCGGCTGCTGGCCGACCTGCAGGCAGAACTGGGCATCGCCATGGTGCTGATCACGCACGATCTGGGCGTCGTCGCGCGCATCGCGCGGCAGGTGGCCGTGATGTATGCGGGTCAGATCGTCGAGGAAGGCCCCGTCGCCGACATCTTTGCGACGCCGCATCACCCCTACACGCAAGGGCTGCTGGGCTGTATCCCCGTGCCTGGCCGCACGGCGCCGGGCGAAGCGCTGGGCACCATACCCGGCGTGGTGCCGTCGCTGGTCGGCGACTTGCGCGGCTGCGCCTTCGCCGACCGCTGCCGCTACGCGCAGCCGCAATGCCGCCAGGCCGTTCCCGTCCACGGCCAGGCGACTGGCCAGCAATGGCGCTGCATCCTCAGCGCCGAAGGAGTCCCGGCATGAGCGCGCTGCTGCAAGCCGATGGCGTCAGCCGCCAATTCACGGTGCGCGCCGGGATGTTCCGTCCGCGAAGCACGCTGCACGCGGTCAATGGCGTGGACCTGGCGGTTGACCGGGGCGCGGTGCTGGGCATTGTGGGCGAGTCCGGCTGCGGCAAGTCCACCCTCGCGCGCATGCTGCTGGGGCTGACGCCGCCGACCGAAGGCGCCATCCGCCTCGACGGCCAGGACATCCGGAAGATGGACCGGCGCGCCCTCGCCCGGCGCGTGCAGCCCATCTTCCAGGACCCGTATTCGTCGCTGAATCCGCGCCGCTCCATTGCGTCGATCGTGTCGCTGCCGCTGGAGGTGCACGGCATTCCCAACCCGAAGATGCACAAGGCGATCGACATGCTGGAACGCGTGGGCCTGCCGCCGCGGCTGGCCCACAACACGCCCGGGCAGCTGTCCGGCGGCCAGCGCCAGCGCGTGGCCATTGCGCGCGCGCTGGTCATGCAGCCCGAGCTCGTCATCTGCGACGAACCCACCTCCGCGCTGGACGTGTCGGTGCAGGCGCAGATCATGAACCTGCTGATGGACCTGCGCCGCGACTTCAACCTGACGTATGTGTTCATCAGCCACAACCTGGCGGTGGTCGAACACATCGCCACCCACGTGGCCGTGATGTACCTGGGCCGCGTGGTGGAGTCGGCGCCCACCGCCCGGCTCTTTCACGACCCGCGCCATCCCTACACGCAGGCGCTGCTGGCGTCGGTGCTGACGCCCGAACCCGGGCTGGGCATCCCCGACATGGGGCTGGGCCTGTCGTTCCCCGACCCGCTGCACCCGCCGTCCGGCTGCCCGTTCCATCCGCGGTGCCAGCACGCGATGGCGCAATGCAAGACCGAACGGCCCGCATTGACCGTGCGGGAAGGCGCGCTGGTCGCCTGTCACCTCTATCCGCCCGTCCCCTCGACTTCCAATGGAGCCACCCAGCCATGACCCGCGCACACGCCATCGCCCAGGCGGAACACTGCTTTGATTCCGGCGCCTTCCGCACGCTGTTGGCGCGCCGCCTGGCGCTGCCCACGGAAAGCCAGAACCCCGAACGCGCCGCCGTGCTGGCGGACTATCTGCAGGACGAGATCCGTCCGGCGTTCGAGGCCCTGGGATTCACCTGCCGCACCCTGACGCATCCGAAGGCGCTGGCGCCGTTCCTGTACGCCGAACGCATCGAGGACCCGGCCCTGCCCACGGTACTGGGCTACGGGCACGGCGATGTGATTCGTGGTCTGGAACGGGAATGGAAGGAAGGCCTGTCGCCGTGGTCGCTGACCGAGGCCGAAGGCCGCTGGTACGGCCGCGGCATTGCCGACAACAAGGGCCAGCACACCATCAACATGGAGGCGCTGCGGCTGGTGCTGGAGACGCGCGGCAAGCTCGGCTTCAACGCCAAGTACCTGATCGAGATGGGCGAGGAAACCGGCTCGATGGGGCTGCGCGAACTGTGCACCGAGCACCGCGACCTGCTGGCCGCCGACCTGCTGATCGCCTCGGACGGCCCGCGCCTGAGCGCCAACCGTCCCACCATCTTCCTGGGCGCGCGCGGCAGTCTGAATTTCGACCTCACGATCGAGGCTCGCGCCGGCGGACATCATTCGGGCAACTGGGGCGGACTGATCTCCAATCCCGGCCTGCAGCTGGCCCACGCGATCGCCAGCATCGCCTCGCCCGTTGGCCAGATCCGCATCCCGGAATGGGTGCCGAAGGAACTGCCGCCGGCCGTGCGGCGCGCGCTGGCCGACTGCCAGGTCGACGGCGGCACGGACGGCCCCGAGATCGAACCGGATTGGGGCGAGCCCGGTCTGTCGCCCGCCGAACGCGTGTTCGGCTGGTGTTCGTTCGAGGTGCTGGCCTACAAGACCGGCAACCCCGACACCCCCGTCAACGCGATCCCGCCGCGCGCCTGGGCGCGCTGCCAGTTGCGCTTCGTGGTGGGCGTCGACCCGGACGACCTGATTCCGGCCCTGCGCCGCCATCTGGACAGCCATGGCTTTCCGATGGTGCAGATCTCGCTGACCCGCGAATCCATGTTCCGCGCGACCCGCATCGACCCGGACGACGCCTGGGTGCGCTGGGCTGTGGACTCGCTGGAACGCACCTCGGGGCAGAAGACCGCGCTGCTGCCCAACCTGGGCGGCTCGCTGCCCAACGACATCTTCACCGACGTGCTGGGCCTGCGTACGATCTGGGTGCCGCACTCGTACCCCGGCTGCTCGCAGCACGCGCCCAACGAGCACCTGCCGCCGGAGCTGCTGCGGCAGGCGCTTGGGTTGATGACCGGTCTGTACTGGGACCTGGGCGCGGGCGGCACGCCGGAGATCAGAAGTCCCAGATGACCGGCACCCAACGGAACGCGTTGCCTTCCACGGCGACGCGTCCCACCGAGGGGAACGGCAGGTGCGCCGCCACGAGCAGACCCTTGTTTTCGGCCAGTTCGTTGAACAGCGCGAAGCGCACGCGGGCCGATTCCTCGGGGTCGTGTTCAAAGCCGTTGTGCCATTCGGGATGGTCGAAGGCCACCGGAAACACGGCATCGCCCGCAAACGTCAGGCGCTCGCCACCGGAGATCAGGTCGACGACACAGTGGCCGGGCGTGTGGCCCCCGGTATGGCGCACGATGACGCCCGGCGCCACTTCGTGGCGGTCCTCGAAGACGCGGATCTGATCGCGGTACGTTTCATAAAAGCTGGTCGCCGTCGAGCGCAGCACGGCGGGCACCGGCTTGGGCATGACCGTCTGCGAAAAATCCGGCGAGGTCCAGAACGCGACTTCAGTCGCATTGACGTGGATGCGCACATCTTTGCGCAGACGCTCCTTCACGCCGGGGACCAGCAGGCCGCCTACGTGGTCCATGTGCATGTGCGTGATGATGACGTCCGTCACGGACTCCAGCGGAATGCCGGCCGATTGCAGGCGCTGCGGGAACTGGCCCGCGCGCGGAAAGCCCGAGAACTGGCCGCCCAGCCCCGCGTCGATAAGGATGGTCTGGTCACCGCTGCGCGCGACCATCACGTTCAGCGGCCAGTCGAAGGCGTCCGGCGGCATGAACATGTGATCGAGCCAGTTGGCCAGATCGGCCGGATCGGCATTGGTGGCCATCGTCGACGTGGGCAGCGGCAACACGCCGTCGCTGACGACCAGCGCGTCGATATCGCCCACCTGCACGGCGTAGCGGGAAGGCACCAGATCGATGGCCTGGTGGGTGATGGGGTCCAAAGTGTCTGCGGAAAACATGGCGGAATCTCCTTGAAGGCGGCCGGTTGGGCCGGCCGGAAACCGGCGCCCTCGCGCCGGGTCGTTGCGGGGCGGCGCGTGCGTCAGCCGCGCAGGAAAGCCAGCAGGTCAGCGTTGATGCGGTCCTGCAGGGTGGCCGTCAGGCCGTGCGGGGCGCCGGGGTAAAAGATCGCCTGCGCGTTCTTCACCAGACGCACGGCCTTCTTGGCCGAGTCGTGGATCGGCACGATCTGGTCGTCTTCGCCGTGCATGAACAACGTGGGCACGTCGATCTTCTTCAGGTCTTCGGTGAAATCCGTTTCCGAGAACGCCTTGACGCACTCGTAGGCGTTCTTCTGGCCGCTCTGCATGCTCCAGAGCCAGAACTGGTCCAGCTGGCCCTGCGACACCTTTGAACCCGGGCGATTGGCGCCGTAGAACGGCACGGCCAGATCCTTGTAGAACTGCGAGCGATCGCCCGCCACGCCGTCGCGGATGCCGTCGAATACCGACAGCGGCAGGCCTTCCGGATTGGCGGCCGACTTCAGCATCACCGGCGGCACCGAGCCGATCAGCACAGCGCGCGACACGCGCTTCGTGCCGTGGCGGCCGATATAGCGCGCCACTTCGCCGCCGCCGGTGGAGTGGCCCACCATCGCGATGTTCTTCACGTCCAGCGCCTCGATCAACTGCGCCAGATCGTCGGCGTAGGTGTCCATGTCGTTGCCGTTGGACGGCTGCGAAGAACGCCCATGGCCGCGGCGGTCATGCGCAATCACGCGAAAGCCATTGCGTGCCAGGAAGTGCAGTTGTCCGTCCCACGCATCCGCGTTCAGCGGCCAGCCGTGCGAGAACGTAACGACCGGGCCGGCGCCCCAGTCCTTGTAGTACAGCGTCGTGCCGTCTTTGGTGACGAAGGTGTTGCTGTTCATGGGAGTGCTCCGTTGGGGTTGGGAATTGCGCTGCGGGGCTGCTTGTGCGCCGATGGCAAAGGCGCTGCCAGCCAGGAGCGCGCTGCCGGCAAGCAGCGTGCGCCGGGCGGCGTTATACGAGTCGTTCA
Source organism: Achromobacter animicus (assembly GCF_902859585.1). Lineage (GTDB taxonomy): Bacteria > Pseudomonadota > Gammaproteobacteria > Burkholderiales > Burkholderiaceae_B > Achromobacter > Achromobacter animicus. The sequence continues at coordinate 894,228 of NZ_CADIJM010000001.1, forward strand.
TGGGGATCCTCAAGGTCGGAAGAGACAGTGAGGGCATCGTAGGACTGCGCCCGCGAGCGCGGTAGACACGGCGCGGGAAGCACGATGTTGTGCGATGCGCACCAATGCCGGCGGGAGGTTGCAGGCGTGCGCGAGACAGGCGCTATTCGGGCAGCGCCGAATCCCGATACGCCACGGCGATCATCGCCGTCAGCACGAAGGTCATGGCGACGCACGCCACTGCGCCCAACACGCCCTGCAGCGCCTGCACGCCCACGTAGTCATACATCAGCGGGAGCAGATCGTTGGTGGCATGCGCGGCCAGGACCAGCAACACCAGGAACCCCAGCATCAACGGCCAGCGTGGATAACGCATCGCGGCGCGCACCGCGCCAAAGCCATATTCGCCGGTGACCGCGACGCGTGGCAGGCTTACGCCGTACACGGCCAGCCCGTACAGCACGGGCACCCACACCACCACCAGCAACGCGATCAGCACGCCGTAGAACAGCGGTTCATTGGCGCCGCCCATCAGCATGTACAGCACATACGGCAGATCGCCGGTGGCGCGCGCAAGCGCCATGACGCCAACCACCAGTCCGCCCAGCAGCACCAGATGCCGGGCTTCCGGGTTGCCGCCACGCGGCGCGGCCGCATGCGCGGTCTCGCCAAGCAGGATGACCCGATGCCAGGCGTAGGTGGTGCGCGCGAGGGCGATCAGGCAGACGAGCGCCAGCGCGAGGATCAGCCAATCCACAAGCCCGTACAGCCGGGACGTCATCAGCGCAAACGGCAACGTCAGCATGAACACGGCCAGTGACCACGGCGCGGCGGCCAGAATGGCGCGGCCGTGCTGCCTGATGACGCCCACTGTCGCGGCGATGAAACGACCTGCTCCGGGTTTGCTGGACACGAGACTCCCTTGCTCAGAAATGATGGTGCTCGTTTATACCGCACGCAGCCTATTCACCCGATCCCCTGTCGCGTATCTCGGTTACCCTTGCGGACCTTTTCTTTCTACCGAGTCTTCATGAAGTCGCTTCCCCTCGCATTTGCTGCCCTTGCCACCACCCTGCTGCCCACGCTGGCGCACGCCGCGTACACGCCCACCGAGATCGAACGGGCGGTGCTCGAGTACGGCATACGCGAAGAACATGATGCCTTGCTCCGGGCCGACTGGCGCCTGCTGGGCCGGATGATGGACATATCGCGTGTGGACCCCGCGGATATCTCGGACATGTACGCCAAGGGTCCGACGGACAAGGCGCCGGCCGTGATCGAAGATTCCTTCGTGTTCAAGGCGACGATCGATGCGGCAGCGGCGAAGGCCGGCGTCGTGACGTTCGCCGGCACCCGCGGGGCCACCGTCCGCGCCACGCTGCCGGCAGGCGCGCAGCCCGCCAACGACCTGATGTTGACCTGCGCCAAGCTGGCTTTTGCCGATGGCGTCGCCACGTTCTCGCAGTGCCAGAACTGGACGCCCGTCGCCGAGAAGACCGTTGCGGATTTTCGCGCCGACATCGCCGGATTCCTGCAAGGCAAGCCCGCGAAGAAGTACGTGGCCAAGTTCGTGATCGACTACTTCGTCGTCGCGGGCGACATGCCGGCCAAGGCCGGCTGCCCCGACGACCGCAAGGCCTGCGACGAGGCGATCCGCAAGACCGACATGACGCGCGCGGGCTATCAGGCCGTGACTGAGCGCCTGAACGCGGCGGGCGTGCAGACCGGGCGCTAAGCCTTTCAGGCCATTCCTGCGTGCCCTCCATTGCGGGCGCGCAGGCAGCCGCTACTCAGGCGGCGCCCAGCGTCACTAGTCCCGAGGCGTTCAGCTGCGGCCGGGCTCCGTCCTGGCCGCAGCGGCGTTGGCCTGCGTTTCGGCCTGTACTTCGGCCTCCGCCTCGGCCTCGGCCCGAGCCTCCAGCTCATTGCCCAGCACCTCGGCCGAATCCTCGTTGCTGGCTTCCGGCTTCAGGCGGCGGCGCGTATGGCCCGCGGCGCGCGCGCTGTTGCCCTCGTCCGCACGCTCGGCCTGCACGTGCACATTGGCCGCAGGCGCGTAGCCGCGCTTGTCCTGACCGAAGTAGACCACCGTGTGCGGGTACGGCAGCTCGATGCCCGCGGCGTCGAAGTGCTTCTTGAGCAGGCGGTTGTAGCCGCGCTGCACCGCCCACTGCATGCCCGGCGTGGTCTTGATGAGGATGCGGATGGTCACGCCCTTGTCGTTGACCGCCGTGACGCCCGCCACCGTCATGTCTTCCAGGATCTCCGGTCCAAGCACCGAATCGGTCATCAGCTCGGCAAACGCCGCACGCAGATGCTCGATGGCGTCGTCCACGCTTTCGCGGTGGGCAATCGTGTATTCACCCAGGTGATACGAGAAATCGCGCATGTGGTTGGCCACCACGTCCACCGACGAGAACGGCACCAGATGGTAGCCGCCGTCCAGCGTGCGGATGCCGACCGAGCGGATGGTCATCTTCTCGACCGTGCCGAACACGCCGGCCACCTGCACCACGTCGTTCTCGTTCATCCCGTTCTCAAGCTGGATGAAGACGCCGGTGATGATGTCCTGCACCAGCTTCTGCGCACCAAAACCGATGGCCAGACCGACCACGCCAGCACCGGCGATCAGCGGGCCGACGTCGATGCCGATCTGCGACAGCAGCACCATCAGCGTCATCGTTACGATGACGATCAGCGCGGCGTTGCGGAACAGCGCCAGCAGCGTGCGTTCGCGCGCGCTGGGCATGCCCCGTTCTTCGCTTTGGCTCAGGCGATGCTCGATGATGCTGGCGATCACCGTCCAGGCCAGCATGGCGATCATCAGGACGATCACGATGTTCAGCACCACCTTGATCGCGGCGGCGCCCGCGTCCGACGCCAGCCAGCGCGACAGGTCAAAGGCCTGCCACGCGTCCAGGATCAGCAGCACGATGATGATGCGGATGATCCAGCCAACCACCTTCAGCGCAGCCGGCACGTACGCATTGACGCGTGCCTCCAGCAGCGGCAAGCGCCGCCGCAGGTCGTCCGACAGGCGGATCGGCTTGGCCAGCACCGCGTTCAGCAGCAGGATCAGCAGGCTGCCCACGCCGATGACCAGCAGCGTCTGCGCCGTGGCGCGCGCCATGAACGGCAGCGCATCGGTCGGGTCGACCTGGCTGACCACAAGCAGGATCGTGAAGTAGAGGATGCCCAGCACGTGCCAGATGCGCGACAGCAGCCGCAGCCGGGATCCCATGAATGTGGCCGCGCCCGCGGCCCGGCGGTCCAGCCGTTCGCGGACCGCCTGCCGGTTATGCCAGATGACGCGTACGGCGTAGATGTACACCGCCAGCATGATGAGCATCGTAGTCAGCCGGCCCAGCGCCGGCGACAGCGCTGCCGCCATCACGGGTCCGACCACCAGCGTGCCGTAACCCGCAGCCGCCACGATGCGCACCAGCCACGCGTTCCAGTACTTCGCCAATTCGTCCGACATCGGCAACAAGCGCAGATGCGGATGGCGCACGGCGAACACCGTGCGGATCAGCACCTTCACGATCTCCACCGCCACGAAGGCCTGCAGGAACAGCGAGGCCAGTCCATCCAGCGTGCCGCGCCCCGGCGTGCTCCACAGCGCCGCCGCGCCGCCTGCCATGGCGGCCAGCAAGACGACGGCGACGTCGATCGCCAGCGCACCCACGATCGCGCCCGCGCGGCGGGTCAGCACCTTCATGGACGCCGGCTTGCCCCGGACGGGGGCCGACCCGGTTTCGCAACCGTGCTCGGCCACCCAGCGGTCGATCCGCGTATAGATACGCATGGCGATCATGCGCAGCAGGATGAAGGCGATGATGGTGGCCGCGGCAGCCAGCGCCAGCGGCAGCAACGCGCTGCGCGCCGTGCCGCTGTCCATGCGCAAATTCTGGCCCGAGGCCAGCGCGCGCATGTCGTCAACGCCCTGCCCCATGTCGGCCGCGACCCCGGTCAGGAACTGCTGAACGCCATTGGCCATGCGCTCCTGGAACGTCGGCTCGGCGGGGGTGGCGGGCGTCTGTTTCGCCGTCGCGGTCTTGGCTGGCGCTGCGCCAGCGGCGGCCGGTTTGTCACTGGCCGCCTGCGCGCGCAGCTGGTCGATCAGGGCTTGGCGCGCTTGGGGGTTGTCCAGCAGATCGGCCAGCGCGGCGGGCGTCAACGCCGAAGCCGCGGGGGCCGGCTCAGCCGGCGGTTCGGCCGCCGCGGCCGGGGTCAGCAGCGGGAATGCGGCGGTGGCCGGAGCGTGCCAGAGGATCGATAAACAACTCAACATCGCCGCCAGCAGCCAGGCCGCCAGCCAGGGCCTTTCCCGTCTGCGCCGCCAGGAGACGGCGGCATGGTGGCGGAATGGAAGGGATCGGGATGCTGTCGTTGCGGATCGAACCACTAATAAATCTCCTGTGCAATCAGGGCATGGACGCCATAGGTAAAAAGAGAAGCCGGCGACTGCGGGAGACCCGGCTTGGGCAAAGGGCACATGATAAAGCCCCTGCTCTGTCCCCTTTAGCGGCGGCCTGCTCTTATCGCTGGAAGCAATAAACAAGCGGCGATTAATTCGTTGGTCCGGACGGCTTGAGTGTTTAGAGTCCAACGCCGCCATGCCCGCGCCGCATTCCGACAGGCGCGCGCCCAACCACGAGTCCGCTTCATGACCATCCGATTCCAAGCTGCACGCCGCAACACCCTGCTCGCCCTTGCTCTGGCCGTCACCGGCATGGGCGCCGCGCAGGCCGACCAACGCGTCATCCGCATCGTCGTGCCCTACGGCACCGGCGCAGTCCAGGACACCATCGCCCGCGCGATCGGCGACGAACTGGGCCGCGCGTTGGATGCCTCCATCGTGATCGAAAACCGCGCCGGCGCCGGCGGCACCGTGGGCACCGCCCAGGTCGCCCGCGCCAAGCCAGATGGCAACACCCTGGTGCTTGCCGCAGCCAGCCACAACATCGCCGGGTATCTGTATAAGAACCTCAGCTACGACCCCTACAAGGACTTCACGGGTGTCGCCTACATCGGCAACACCGGCTACATCATCCTTGCGTCCGCCTCGCTGAACGCCAAGAACACCGCGGAATTCATCCAGGCCGTCAAAGCCAAACCCGGCGCTTACGATTACGCGTCGGCCGGCAACGGCAGCGCCTCGCACCTGGGGATGGCGTCGTTCCTGACCGCCGCCGGCGCGCAGATGCAGCACATCCCCATGAAGTCCACCGGCGACGCCGTGACCGAACTGCTCGCCGGCCGCGTCCAGGCCGTCACCGCCGCCACCATCGGCGTGACCGCCTATCGCAACGACCCGCGCGTCACGTTCCTGGCCTACACCGGCAAGACCCGTTCACGCTTCGCGCCGGATCTTCCCACCGTTGCCGAAAGCGGCCTGCCCGGCTACGCCTTCGATTCGTGGCTCGGTTTGCTCGCCCCCGCCGGCATCGCCGCGGCAGACCGAGACAAGATCAATACCGCGGTCAACAAGGTGCTGGCCGACCCGAAGGTGCAATCGCGATTGGCTTCGCTGGGCGTCGAAGCTGAAGCCAAATCCGCGGCGCAGTTTCAGGCGCTGCTGAAGGCGGATTTCGAAGCGGCAGGAAAGGTGGTGAGCGCTTCCGGGGCGCGGGTGGAGTAGACCCTGATTCTTCGTTAAGCCAAGGTGTCGGTCAGGTGTTGATGCGGATCAGCACCCGAAGCCACCGGTCCGGTTTCGGGTCGCACGGAGCAAGGCTTTACCGGTTCAAGGGTGTACACGATCTGTTCCACGACATTGGTCATGGAACAGCGGGCTTCAAAACGTGCCTGTTCGTCCAGATCCCGATAGGCCGGGAAATAGAAGAACGAAATCTTGCGGATCTTGAATTCGATGCCCAATTCGCTATTGGCCGAATAGCGCAGGCCCCAGTGGGGACAGCTGGGGGTCTGATACTGATTCTTGGGCAAAAACAACCATCCCACGGACACTGCAGGAAGCGTAGCCACATTTTGTGACGCCTAAGCGATCACATGATGCATCCCACTGCAGGGGACCGTCGCCCTCGCACGCCCGGTTGGCGCCCAGGCGGATGATGCAAAGGACGTTTCAAGCTTCGGGTCGCCGACGCATCCCGTCCAGCAATAAATCCGTAATGAACTCCGCCACCGCCTGCTGCCTGGCCGCGTCGGGCATCAGCCGAGCGAAACGTTCGATGATGGCAATGAGCGACTGACCGAACCACTCGGGCGAAATCTCCGGGCGGAATAGTCCCGCCTGCTGCTCCGACCGGACGTTCTCGGCGATCAGGATCACCAGCTCGTCTTTCAGCGCCTCGGCCGCCTCGGCCTGGAAGAAGCCGATGCGCGTGAGATTTGGGTCTTCCTGCAGGATGGCAAGCAACGTCCCGATACCCTGCCGGATGCGGTTGACCAGGGCTTCGCCCTGCAGGTGGCCCGGCAGGCGGGCCTCGCTGATCGCCCGGCGCAGCCGCTGCGCGAATAGCCCCACCAGCTCGTCGTAGGCCGCTTGCTTGCTGGTGAAGTATTGATAGAACACGGGCTGGGTCACGCCGGCGCGGGCAACGATGTCGCTGACGCGGGTGTGCTGGAATCCCCGTTCGGCGAATTCGGCCGCGGCGACGGCCAGGAGTTGTAGCCGGGTGCGTTCGCCCTTGGTGAGGCGCCTGTCCTGCGATGCCGAAGTGGGTAGTGCCATGCTCATCGCGGAAAAATACTACCTATCCTCGCTTTCCGCCACTGCAACAAGCGCAAATTGCCACACTTCGGTCCAGGCGGCGGTTCGCTCCTAGCGTCTTGTCACAGTGCTGAAATCAGTTGAAATCCCCGTATCGCTTGAGACACCTAATCCGCGCGCCCCAGCAGTAAAGTACGTCTATCGTCCGGCGGCTGGCACAGTGCCGCCGCCGGATGGCTCAGGAGCAAGATCATGAAGCGGTGTACAGGCCGGGTGGCCATTGCGGCGTTGGCGCTGGCGGTTGCTGGTGCGCCGGCAGTGGCTGGCGGGCGTGGCGGAAATTGGGGCGGCCATGGAGGGGGTTATGGCGGCGGCTATCACCACTATCACGGCGGCGGTGGAAGCAGTTCCAGCGGCTGGTGGATCGGCGGCGCCTTTGCACTGGCGACGGTCGGGCTGCTGCTGGCGGCCAATTCGGGGCCGTCCTATGTGCAGACCGGGGTTTACTCGTCGGGGGTGGGCTACACGAGCCCGCCGCTGTACGCGGCGCCCGTGTACGGCACGACGGTCTATGAAGCCGCGCCGGTCTACACCGCCCCGGTTTACGAAGCGCCGCCCGTTGCCTATTCCACACCTGTGCCCCAGTACGCGCCCGTACAGTACGAGTCCGCGCCCCCCGTCAATGTCGCCCAGGCGAACGCCACTACCGACTGCCAGCGTTGGGCCATGAACCAGAGCGGTTACGATCCTGCCACCATCACGCAGTGGACCACCCAGATCATGGTGGATACGTATAACCGCGCGCTGGATTCCTGCATGACCAGCCGCGGATATCGCGCCAACTGACAGGCGTGATCGCGGGTGTATCCGGCTGGCCTGACGCGACGGCGCGCACGTGCAGCATGCCGGCGCGCCGGCCGCCGCGCATCAGCGGCGCCAGCCGCGCCAGGCAAATATCACGCCGACGGCCAGGAGCAGACCGGCCGGCAGCACCCAGACAAAACCTGAGTCCGTATAGACGACCTGTTCAATAGGATCGTAGTAGCGGCCCAACTCGTTGAATTCCCACCGCAGGTACTGCGCGTACCAGGCGTAGAAGCAGACGGCGGACAGGGCCAGGCTTATCAGCGCGCCCACGCGGGCAAACACGACACTGCGATGGGTGCGCACGGCCCCCTTCCAGGCCAGGTAACCGCATCCGCCCACCCCGGCTAACACCATCCAGCCGCCAATCTCAGCGAGCATCATCCGCCTCCAGTTCGGCCAGGAATGCCGCCGCTTCGGCCCACTGATGCTCGCTGAAGACGTGCACCCCCGCGCCGCGCAGCAATTGCGCGGTCACGCCCATGCCGGGCTGACGGCGGCCCGCGAAATGGCCGTCGTAGACGTAACTGCTGCCGCAGGACGGGCTGCCCTCTTTCAGGACGGCCATACGAATACCTCGCGCTTGCGCTGCCGCCAGCGCCTCGTGCGCACCGCGCACGAAAGGCGCTGTCACGTCGTCGCCCGTCACCGCCACGACACGGGCACGGCCCGCCAACACCGAAGCGGCGTTTTCGCCCGGGTCGATCTCCGCCGGGGGCCGCGGGATCGGCATGCCGCCCGCCACCTCGGGACAGACGGCCACGACACGGCCTTCTTCCCGCCAGCGCGCCAGGATGGCATCGCCATGGGGCACGCCGCGTCCGTCGTAACGCACGGGGTTGCCCAGGAGGCAGGAACTGATCAGAACACGATACATGGGGGGGTGAAATCGGTAGATGAGCGGCCGCGGGCGGCGCGGCCAGGCAGGTGACACGAGCCGGCCCCGCAAGCAAACGGCGCACAAGGCGCCGTCTGAAGCGTTCGTCAGCGCTGACTGACGGCGGGCCGGGCCGATCGCGACGTCAAGCCGCGTCGGTTTTCTTCGCGGTCTTGCGCGGCGCCGTTTTGCGGGCCGTTGTCTTGCGCGCCGCTGTCTTGCGCGCCGGTTCAGGGGCCGGGGCGGTCTCGGCGGCGGGCGCCGTCGGCGTTTCCGCTTGGGCCGACGGGCTCTCCGATTTGGATGGCGCCTTGGCCGTGGTCTTGCGGGCACTGCGGGCGGGTTTGGCGGCGGACTTTGCGGAAGCAGCGTCGGAAGCGGTTTCGGAGGCGGCCCGGGAAGCCACATCCGACCGGGATCCGGCGGCCGATCGCGGCGCGCCGGCGAAGGGATCTGGCGCCTCGCCCCGGCGTTCGCGTTCGGTGTTGGCCGGCGGCGCAACGAACGTCCACTCGGCCACATTCACTACCGGCGGCGGACCGGAAACCAGCGCCGACTGCGGCGGCGGGGGCACCGGACGCTTGAAGGCAGGTGGAGCCACGTCTTCGCGCTGGCGAGCCGGCGCCTGCCCGTCGGACGAAGCTTGCCCCTCGGACGAAACCTGCGCGCCGGACGAACCCTGCCGTTCCGCCTGAGCCCGCCCTTCGGACGCCCCCTGCCCTTCAGAAGCCCCCCGCCCCTCGACCGAACCTCGCGGCTGACCGGCGTCTTCCAATGACTCGGCATGACTCGACGGCCGGGCATCATCACCCGCCCTCGCGCCCCGACCACGGCGGCCCGAGCGACCCTGACGGCCGTTATCCGACTGTCTGCCGCTGCGCGCCTGCGGCGAGCCGCCGGCAGCATCGCCGCCAGCATCCTGACCCGGCGTCTCCAACACATCCACTACGGTGCCCTCTTCCGTCTGCTGCGGCGCGTCGGGTTGTTTCCACGCATCCGCAGCCTCGGCGAATCCATCCGGCGAGGCGGTCACGGCATCTTCCCGCTCAGTGCCTTCGCCGTGCGAGCCCGCCGTCCGGCCGCCCGCCGTCTTGCGTCCGCCACGCGATTTACGTGTGTTCCGGCCACCAGTGACCGGCGCGTCAGTGGCATCGGCCACCCCATCTGCCGCCCCGCCATGCGCCTCGCCAGCCTGGGCAGAGGATGCCTCGCCCGAGCCATCACGATAGACATACGTACCCGACTTCTCTTCGCGCCCGACCTCCAGGAACCCGCGCGACTGCGCCTCTTCCAGCAGATTGCCGAACGCGCGGAAGCCATAGTAGGACTCGTTGAAATCCGGTTTGCGGCGCTTCAAGGCGTCTTTCAGGGCCGATGCCCAGATCTTGCCGCTGTCGCCGCGTTCGGCCATCAGCGCCTCGAACGTCTCGACCACCATCTCGACCGCCCGCGTCTTGCGAGCGTCCTGCTCTTCCTTGCGGCGGCGCTCCTCGTCGGGCGAGCGGCGCTGGGCGCTAACGCCACGGTTGTCGCGGCGCGCCTCGGCGGTGCGCTGGCCTTCACGGGCCAGATCGTCATAGAAAATGAATTCGTCGCAGTTGGCGATCAGCAGGTCGGACGTGGACTGTTTGACGCCCACGCCGATGACCTTCTTGTTGTTCTCGCGCAGCTTGGAGACGAGCGGTGAAAAGTCGGAGTCGCCGCTGATGATGACGAAGGTGTTGACGTGGGACTTGGTGTAGCAGAAGTCCAGCGCGTCCACGACCAGGCGGATGTCCGCCGAATTCTTGCCGGACTGGCGCACGTGCGGGATTTCGATCAGCTCGAAATTGGCCTCGTGCATCGGCGCCTTGAATTCCTTGTACCGCTCCCAGTCGCAATAGGCCTTCTTGACCACGATGCTGCCTTTGAGCAGCAGGCGCTCGAGCACCGGCCGGATGTCGAACTTCTGGAATTTGGTGTCGCGCACACCCAGCGCCACGTTCTCGAAGTCGCAGAAAAGCGCCATGCTGACGTTTTCGTTGGGGTTGTTCATGTTCTCTCCAATGCCGCGGTCGGAAGGCCAGGCCCAGGCAATGCCCGGCCTTACACCGCCAGAATTCGCCCATGATATACATTTCCGCTTGGTCTCCCCCTTCATCCGCCCCGAGCCGCCATGACCGACACCCAGCCGCTGCCCGAACTCGTCACCGACCGACTGGTGCTGCGCCCCCTGTCCCTGGATGACGCCGACGCCATTCAGCGCACGTTTGCCCAATGGGAGGTCGTGCGCTTTCTGGCCGACAAGGTGCCTTGGCCGTATCCCGACGATGGCGCGCGCCAATTCCTGCAACACGCCGCCCTGCCCGCCATGCGCCGCGGAACGCAATGGCATTGGTCGGTGCGCACGCGGGCGCAGCCTGACCAACTGATCGGCGTCGTCAGCCTGATGGACGACGAGCCCGGCAATAACCGCGGCTTCTGGCTGGATCCTGCGCATCAAGGGCGGGGTTACATGACCGAAGCCAGCGCGGCCGTCACGGCCTACTGGTTCAACGTGCTGGGCAAACCGGTGCTGCGCGCGCCCAAGGCCATCGCCAACACGGCCTCGCGGCGGATTTCGGAAAGCAGCGGCATGCGGCTGGTGGGCACCGAAGAACGCGGCTTCGTCAGCGGCCGGCATCCCGCCGAGATCTGGGAGATCACGCGCGAGGAATGGTTGGCGCAGCAGGACGCCACGCGGCAAGCCTAGGCCGTCCCCGATTTGCGCCCGCCAATCGGCGGGGCGCCGCCCGCCTGACTGCCCGATTAAGCCGGCGCTTACCGCCTATTTCGCCCCGCTTTCCGGCCAATTGACCGGCGCTTGCGCTGGCTAGAATTCCCGACAATCCGGCATTCCGCGCGTGGGATGCCATGTTTTCGGGCAAGATCCATGAATCCGTCTACCGTCATCGGCGCCGTTGTCGGCCTGCTCACCCTGATCATCGTGGTGGCACTGTCCGCCAACGACACCAGCCTGTACTTCAACCTGCCGGGCCTGGCGATCGTGCTGGGCGGCACCTGCGCCGCGCTGTTCATTGCGTACCCGCTGCAGGAAGTGGTGCGCGTGTTCAAACTGGTGCGCACGGTGTTCCGCAACGACCAGCACGACCAGCAGCGCGACATCGAGGAACTGGTGTCGATGGCGCAGCTCTGGATGAACGCCGACGTCCACAAGGTCGAGCACGAGCTCAAGAAGGTCTCGAACCCGTTCCTGCGCACGGGCGTGCAGCTCATCATCGACAACACGCCTGAAGACCAGATCATCGAACTGCTGAAGTGGCGCGTCGCCCGCCTGCGCGCCCGCGAGCAGGCCGAGGCCCAGATGTTCCGCGTCATGGCCACCTTTGCGCCCGCCTTCGGGATGCTGGGCACGCTGGTTGGCCTGATCAACCTGATGGCCGTCCTGGGCGATGGCAGCATGCAGACCATCGGCCAGCAGTTGGCCATCGGTCTGATGACGACGTTCTACGGCATCCTGCTCGCCAACCTGATCTGCAAGCCGATCGCGCTGAAGCTGGAACGCCGTACGGCGCGTCGTGTGGAATCGATGAACATGGTGCTGCAAGGCATCTCGATGATGTGCGAGAAGCGCGGTCCGGCCATGGTGCGCGAGACCCTGAATTCCTTCGTCATGCACGTCGAAGACGAAATCTACGACGGCGGCGCCGACGCCAAGCCCAAGACCAAGACGGAAGGCCAGGTCAAGCCCGGCGCAACCGCGCCGGCCGCCGGAGCGCCGGCCGCCGGATCGCCGGCCGCCGGCTCGCCCGCCCGCGCCACCGCAGCCGCCTCCGTCTCCATCGCCCGCCCCGCTTCCGCGCGTCAATGAGCCTGATTTCCCCTTCCCTTGCGCAGCGGATCGAGCAGGCCCGTCAGGCGCAACTGCGGGCGCAGAAGGCGTCCGCGGCGAGCGCCTGGCGCCCTAGCGACAGCGACCGCCAGGACCGCTATGCGCGCTGGCACGTCGAAGACGCCGTCGAGCAGGATTCCGAGAACTGGCTGCTGAGCTATCTGGACCTCATCACGCTGCTGCTCGCGATGCTGGTCGTCATGCTGGCCGTCGCCATGTACGGCGGCGGCTCCGGCAAATCCGGCCAGCCCGTCGAGCTGGTCGGTACACTCGGCGCCAGCGGCCTGCCCAAGTACGACGGCGAGTATTCGGAATTCGAAACCGTGCAGATCCCGGCAAGCTGGTCCGCGCAGCCCACGCCCGCGCCGGCCCTCGCCGCGGCCGCGCCCGCGCTGGCCGAAGACGAAGTCGTGGTGGCTGACGCCGCCCCGCCGCTGACCGCCCCGTCCAAGGAATCGCTCGGCCTGGCGGACCTGGGCAATTCGGTGGACGTGATCGTCAACGAGCAGTCGGTCAGCTTTCGCATCAGCAACGAACTGCTGTTCGCTTCCGGCCAAGCCACGCTCAGCACCGCGGGCCTGGACGTGATCAAGCGCCTGGCCGGCATCCTCAACAAGAACGACTACCAGGTCTCGGTCGAAGGCCACAGCGATCCCGTGCCGATCCTGACCAAGCAGTTCGCGTCGAACTGGGAGTTGTCCAGCAGCCGCGCCACCAGCGTCTTGCGCGAACTGGTGCGCGATGGCGTGACGCCGCAGCGGCTGCGCGCGGTGGGCTACGCGGAAACGCGGCCGATCGAGTCCAACGACACGGCCGCCGGCCGCGCGGCAAACCGCCGCGTCGAGCTCATCATGGACATCACGCCGCCGCAGGCCAAGACCGCCGCCGCCCCGCAGGCGCCCGCCGCGGGCAAACCGGCCACCGCGCCGCAAGCGGCCGCCCCCGCGGGCACACCGTCCAAGCCGGCGGCAACGCCGTCCACGGCGAAGGCGGCCACACCGGACGCCAAAGCGCCTGCGAACGCCATGACGGCGCCCGCGCCCGCCACTCCGGCGCAATCCTGATCCGCGATTCCTTCCCTTGTAAAAACCGGCGCAAGCCGGTTTTTTATTGCCCGCTTGCCGCATTTTCGTGATGTAAAGGACGCTTGACATACCGCCTCCCGGCCGCCAGAATGTCAAGCACGCTTTACATCAACAAGGGCATTCCCATGAATCAACTCCAGGCCAAGCGCCGCTATTTCAAGGAACTGGGCTTCTCGATGGCGCTGTATGCCGTACTTCTGGCCGGCGCGCTGTGGCTCAGCCTCGACATGCGGCCCGGCGCCCTGCGCACCGTCGTGCTGCTCACGCCCATGCTGGCGTTTCTGCTGGCGCTGCGAGCCGTGGTGCGCGCCGTGCGCCAGTCCGACGAATTCGTCCGCAAGACCACGCTGGAACACCTGGCCATTGCCGCCGCCGTCACCGCCGGAGTCACGTTCACGTATGGCTTTCTGGAAATCGCCGGCTTTCCCAAACTGAGCATGTTCGTGGTCTGGCCGCTGATGGGCGGCGTCTGGGCGTTCACCACCATCATCGACACGTTGCGCCATCGATGAAAAACTGCATCCGCGAACTGCGCGCCGAGCGCGGCTGGAGCCAGGCCGCGCTGGCCGAACGGCTGGACGTCTCGCGTCAGACCGTCAACGCCATCGAGACCGGCCGATACGATCCGAGCCTGCCGCTCGCCTTCGCCATCGCCCGCGTGTTTGAAACATCCATCGAATCGATCTTTCAGGAAGGCTAAGGCGCAATTTCCGGCATGGCGCCGACGCGGGGATCGGCGTTAACCTAGCGGACCCGCCGTTCGCGGCGACCGCAGTCCCCAAGCGGGAGTCACCATGCCCTACATGCTGCTGATCATTGAACCGGTGGGCCAGCGCGCCCAGCGCACGCCCGAGGAAGGCCGCGAGGCCTATGCGCAGATGGTGCGCTACGCCGAATCCCTGCATTCGCGCGGCCTGCTCACGCGCGCCGAATCCCTCAAGTCCGATGCCGAAAGCGTGCGCCTGCGCGTGCGCGACGGGGACCGTCAGCTGATGGACGGCCCCTACGCCGAGGCCAAGGAAATGATCGGCGGATTCTTCCTTCTGACCTGCGAGTCGCGCGAAGAAGCGTTGGCGCTGGCCGCCGAATGCCCGGCCGCGCAATGGGCCACGGTTGAAGTCCGGGAGTTGGGGCCCTGCTTCATGTAGGCGAGTGACGGCCTTCGCAAATGCGCGGGGCCAGACCGGCCCTGCTTTCCCGGCCGGCCGCCGTTACATCAGCAATTGCCCTTTTTGGCCTGTCCAGGCGGACAGAAGCCGCCCCGGCCGCCGCCGTCATGCGGATCGACGACCACGGAGCCTTGCGGCGTGTACACGGCACAGCCGGACAAGACGGAGACGATGAGGGCAAGACTGCACAGAACTTTCATGGTGTTGCTTCAGGGTGGTTAAAGACGCTGCGAGTGTATGGGACACGCCTGCAACAAGGCCTGGACCTTCGTAACCGGGTGCTAGGCGCCCCAGACACCCCGGCTGACTCAGTATTTACCCTAGGCACGCTTTGTTGTTGTCGATCCACTGCCGCGCCGTTCGTCGTACCTGTACAAGCGCCCCTTTCGGCCTTGCTATCCCTCCCCTGGAGACCTCAGATGCGATTCATGATCATCGTCCGGGCCACGCCCGACAGCGAAGCCGGCAAGATGCCGGACGACAGCCTGCTTGCCTCGATGGCGACCTATCACGAAGCCCTGGTCAAGGCCGGCGTGTTGCTGGACGCCAACGGCCTGCACCCGACGTCCAAAGGTTGGCGCGTGCGGTACGACGGCAGCGGCGAACGCAAACTGCTTGACGGGCCGTTTGCCGAAACCAAGGAACTGATCGCCGGCTACACGATGATCCAGGTGCGCTCCCGGGAAGAGGCAATGCAGTGGGCGATGCGCTTTCCGACGCCCTTTCCCGGCCAGGACTGCGAGATCGAGGTGCGCCAGGTATTCGAGCTGGACGACTTCGAGCCCAGCAAGGAAGTCGAGCGCTTCCGCCAGATGCCGACGCCGAACGTCTGATCCCCCTGCGTCCCACCATGAACCATCAAGCGAGACACGCCATGCACAAGCAGATCTTCGTCAACCTGCCCATCAACGACATGCAGAAGTCCCAGGCATTCTTCAAGAAACTGGGCTACAGCTTCAATCCCGACTTCACCAACGACCAGGGCGCATGCATGGTCGTCGGCGACAACCTTTACGTGATGCTGCTGGTGAAGGATTTCTTCCAGAGCTTTACCGGCAAGCCGGTGGCGGACGCCACGCAGACCACGGAAGTGCTGGTCTGCCTGTCCTGCGAAAGCCGAGCCGAGATCGACGACCTGGTGGCGCGGGCCGTCGCCGCGGGCGGCACGGCGCCGCGCGCGCCGCAGGACCACGGCTTCATGTACGCGCACGGGTTCGAGGACCTGGATGGGCACATCTGGGAGTTCGCCTACATGGTTCCCGGCGAAGCGACCGGCGCATGACGCAGGCGGCCACGCATCGCGCCATCGAGGCGGTCTGGCGGATCGAGGCCGCCAGCGTCATCGCGGGGGTGGCGCGTCTGGTGCGCGACGTGGGGCTGGCCGAAGAGCTGGCCCAGGATGCGCTGGTTGCGGCGCTGGAGCGCTGGCCCCAGACGGGCGTGCCGGACAATCCCGGAGCATGGCTCATGACCACCGCGAAGAACCGTGCGCGTGACCGGCTGCGGCTGGATGCGCTGCACACCCGCAAGCACGAGCAGATCGGCCACGAGCTGGAAGCCTTGCAGGCCGACGTGGAGCCCGACTTCGTCGACGCGCTGGATGCGGCGCGCCAGGACGACATCGGCGACGATCTGTTGCGGCTGGTCTTCACCGCCTGCCATCCGCTGTTGTCCACCGAGGCCCGCGTGGCGCTGACGCTGCGCCTCTTGGGCGGGCTGACGACGGCCGAAATCGCGCGCGCGTTCCTGGCGTCGGAATCGACCATCGCGCAGCGTATCGTGCGGGCCAAACGCACGCTGTCCGCCGCCAATGTGCCCTTCGAGGTGCCCTCGGCCGCCGACCGCGCGCCGCGTCTGGCCTCGGTGCTGGAAGTCATCTATCTGATCTTCAACGAAGGCTATTCCGCGACCTCGGGCGATGACTGGATGCGGCCGGGCCTGTGCGACGAAGCGCTGCGCCTGGGCCGCATTCTGGCGGAATTGACGCCGTCGGAGGCCGAGGTGCATGGTCTGGTCGCGCTGATGGAACTGCAGGCGTCGCGCCTGCATGCGCGCACCGATGGCCAGGGCCGGCCGGTGCTGCTGATGGAACAGGACCGCCGCCGCTGGGATCCGCTCTTGATCCGGCGCGGGCTGGCGGCGCTGGACCGGGCCGATGCGCTGGGCGGCGCGCGTGGGCCCTATGCGCTGCAGGCCGGCTTGGCTGCCTGTCACGCGCGGGCCCGTACGCCCGGGGAAACCGACTGGATGCGGATCGTGGCGCTGTACGATGCGCTCGCCCAGGCGGCGCCGTCGCCCGTGGTGGAGCTGAACCGCGCCGTCGCGATCGGCATGGCCTTCGGCCCGCAGGCCGGTCTGGATCTGGCAGACCAGTTGGCGGCGGAGCCCGCGCTGGCGAACTATCACTGGCTGCCCAGCGTGCGCGCCGACCTGCTGGCCAGGCTGGGCCGCGAGGCCGAAGCCCGCGCCGAGTTCGAACGCGCGGCCGGCATGACCCGCAACGCCCGCGAACGCGAGCTGCTGCTGGGGCGCGCGCGGGAAATGACTGGGGAATCGGGCGACGTCAGCGGCGATTGAGGGAGCCGGACGCTGCCTCGAGCCCGACCGCCTGTTCAAAACATCCAATTATTAGACGACGTATAATTTTTAACGTCGTTTAATTATTTTGGTTTGATCATGCCCGACTCCCATCTCCTCCTGCCCGGCGCGGACCCCACCGACATCGGCCGCCGCGAACGCAAGCGCCAGCAGACGGTGGACAATCTGACACAGACCGCCTGGCGCCTGTTCGAAGCCCTCGGTTACGACGCCGTCACGATGGAGCAGATTGCCGCGCAGGCCGACGTGTCCAAGGGCACGCTCTACAACCACTTTCCCGTCAAGGAGGCGCTGCTGGCGCAACGCTTCCACGGCGAGCTGGCCGGGTCGCTGACGACGCTATGGCCCGCGCTTCAAGCCCTGCCCACCTTCGCCGAACGGCTGACGCGGCTGCTGCACGCATCGGCGGATTGGGCCGAATCGCACCGCGCTTACCTTGGCCCTTATCTGCGTTACCGCTTCGCCTCCATGCAGGCGGGCACGCAGAACGACGAGCGCCATTCGCGTAGCGGCCTGCACCGCGTGTTTGCCGCGCTGATCCAGAACGCGCAGGCCGCCAACCAGGCCCGGTCCGACATGAACGCCGAACTGCTCGCCCATCATCTTCAGTTCCTTTACCTGGGCGCCCTGCTGCGCTGGCTGGACCAGCCCGGCGCGTCGCTTCAGCAGGAATTCGACGCCGCCATCACCCTGTTCGTGCACGGTATTGCCGGGAGCGCGGAATGACCGCCTTGGTGCTGGACTGGCCGGCCGCGGCGCAGGCCGGTCCGCAAGCGGCGGGCGGCAAGGGCTGGCAATTGGGCCGCATGGCGCAGTTTGGGGTGCCGGTGCCCGACGGCTTCGTGCTGGCGGCGCAGGCCAGCGCCGGGCACCGGCCCGGTCAGGACGTGCCGCCGGCCGTCACGCAAGCCCTGCGCCAGGCGTTGCACGAACGCGGCTGGCTGGACCGTCCCCTCGCGTTGCGCTCGTCGGCGCCGCAAGAAGATTCCGCCGGCGCGTCGTTCGCCGGCATCCATTTGTCCTGTCTTAACGTGCGCGGACCCGATGCCGCCGTGCAGGCGCTTAAGCGAATCTGGGATTCGCTATGGACGCCGCAGGCGCAGGCTTACCGGCAGCGCCTTGGCCTGCCGATCGACGGCGCGGGCGGCATGGCGGTCGTCGTCATGCCGATGATCGAAGCACAGGCGTCGGGCATCGCCTTCACCATCGACCCCGCCACGGGCCGCCACGACGAGATGGTCATCCACGCCAACTGGGGCCTGGGCGAATCGCTCGTGAACGGCGAGGCGGACGGCGATGACTACCGCCTGCGCGAAGACTATCTGCGCCAAGCCTGGCCGGTCGTCTCGCGGCGCATCGGCACGAAACGTCACGCCACGCAGCCCGCCGCCAGCGGCGCAGGCACACAGTTGACCGACACGCCCGCCGCCCGCGCTGCGAAAGCCGTGCTGACCGACGCGCAGGCTGAGACTCTGGGCGACATTGCGCGCGACGCTGCCCGCGCATTGGACTATAGCGGCGCGGCGTACGACCTTGAATGGGCCTGGGACGGCGACCGGTTCTGGATGGTGCAGGCACGCCCGGTGACCGCGTTGGCGCGCCACACCTATCCCGCGCTGCAAGACCAGCCGGATTACTGGTCGCGCGGCAACACCCGCGAGGTCCTGCCGCAAGCCATGTCAGCCCTGGAATGGGACGCGGGCCGCGTCATGGCCCAGCGTATGCTGACCTGCGGCTTCGAGTTGAGCGGTTACCGCACGCTCCCCGGCGTGCCGCTCGCCGCACTGTTCCAGGGGCGCGCCTATCTGAATGCCTCGGTCATCCAATGGGTCGGCCATGACGCGCTGGGCGTCAGTCCGCGCGACATGAACGCGTTGCTGGGCGGCCCGCAGCCCGAGATCCGTGTGCCGCCGGTCACCGCCATGCAGCGGCTGCGGCACGGCCTGCGCATCGTGCGCTATCTGCGCCGGGCCGCGCCGCTGCGCCGCCAGGCCGCCACCGATCTGCCCCGGCTTCTGGCCCGCGCCCAGGATTGGCTGGACGCGCCGCTGCCCGCCTCCGACGCCGCGCTGGGCGCGCAGTTGCGCGAACAGTTCCAGACCGTCCTGGCCGCGGACCAATTGTTCTTCCTGCAGGGTTCAGGCGGCGGTGCGCTGTCCAAGCTGCTCGACATGGTGGAAAAAGCCGTGCCCGGCGAAGGCCACGCGCTGACTGCCGCGCTGATGGCGGGCGGCGATCCCAGCGTCACGGCGCAGCAGGGTTATGCGCTCATGGCGCTGGCGCAATTGGCCGAGCAGGACGCCCAGGCGCTCGCGTGGCTGCGCGCGCCGGACCGCGACGATGCCGCGTGGGCAACGGCATTGCCCAAAGACAGTCCGTTCAGGAACGCCTTTGCCGACTTCCTGCATCGCTACGGCCACCGCGCCGTCTACGAGACCTATCTGCGCAATCCGCGCTGGCGCGAAGCGCCCGGTTATCTGCTGGACAGCATCCTGAACCTGATCGGCGCCGATCCCGCCGCCCTGCGCGCCCGTCAGGACGACGCCGCGCGGCAGGCATGGCAACGCGTGCGCCGCGCGTTGCCGTTCTGGCAGCGCCTGCTCGCCGCCAAGCTGCTCGCGGCATCCCGCCTGGAAGGCAACCAACGCGAAGCCGCGCGCAGCGTGCTGGTGGCATATCTGGCCGCGGCCCGCAAGCACGCGCTGGAATTGGGACGGCGCAACGCTGGCCCGGACGGACTGGCGGATGCCGACGATGTGTTCCATCTGAACGCGGCCGAGCTCTTCGCGCTGGCGGACGGCCGGATAGACGCCGCGGCGCTGGGACGGCGCGCCGCGGCCCGGCGCGCGCAATTGCAGGCCTGGACCGCGCTGCCGGACCTTGACGTCATCACCGAATTCGCAAGCCAGACCACGCCGCCGTCCCAGCCGCAACCCCGGTCCGGAGCGGCCGCATCGCGAGATTCGTGGCGCGGCACCCCGGTGGCGGGCGGACGCGCACGCGGCCGCGCGTTCGTGGCGCGCACGCCGGACGAAGGCCTGTCCATGCCCGCCGGCGGCATTCTGGTCGCGGCGTCTTCCGACCCCGCGTGGACGCCCCTTTTCCTGCGTGCGGGCGCTGTCGTCATGGAGGTCGGCGGCTATCTGTCGCACGCCGCCATCGTGGCGCGCGAATTCGGCGTGCCGGCCGTCGTCAGCGTCCACGGGGTTCTGCAAGGGGTCGCCACCGGCGACATGCTGGAAGTCGATGCTGTGAAAGGCGTCGTCACCCGGCTGCGGGAGGAAGCTCCGGACTGAACCCGCCTACCCTTGTGTCGCCGTCGCCAGTTCAAACTGAAACACCGCCCCGCCCCCTGCTGCGTCCACCAGCCGGATCTCGCTCTGGTGCAGTTGCAGAATCCGCTGCACGATGACCAGTCCCAGTCCGCCGGCCTCGCCCGGCCCGCGGTTCAGCGCCGACGCCCGCGTGAACAGCCCGGCGCGCAACGCCTGCGGAATGCCCGTCCCTGAATCGCTGACCTGGACCTGCACCCGGTTGCGCGACAGGCCAAGTTGCAATGCAATCTGTCCGCCCGGCGGGCTATGCCGGATCGCGTTGTCCAGCAGGTTCGTCAGCACGCGTTCGATCAGTCCCAGGTCCGCGCGCACCGGCGGCAGCGCCTGCGCAATGTCCGTGGTCAGATGCTGCTGACGCGCCTCGGCCGCCAGCTCGAACTTTTGCATCACGTCCTGCACCAGCTCCGGCAGCGAAAACGTCTCGGGTTCCAGGCGCACCAGCCCGGACTCCAGCCGCGCCAGTTCGAAGAGTTCCTGCGCCAGCCGGCCGACCTTGCGGCTTTGCGCCAGCGCGATGTCCAGATAGCGGCGGCGTTCGGCGGGATCAAGCGTCTCGTCCTTCAGGCGCAGCGTTTCCAGATAGCCATGCAACGACGTCAGCGGCGTGCGCAGGTCGTGCGAAATGTTGGCCACCAGATCTCGGCGCTGCTGGTCCTGGCGCGTCAGCTCGCGCCACTGATCCGAGATCCGCCGGCCCATTTGCGCAAACGTGCGCCGCAGCACCGCGATCTCGTCGCCGTTGCGCGCCGCCTGATCGGCCGGCTGTTCCAGAGCGGCCAGCGCCTGGCCGTCGTCGCCGTCAAAGGCGCGCACCGCGCGCGTCAGCGACCGCAACGGCCGCGTGATGAGCGCAAACGCCGCCAGCCCCGCCACCAGCCCCAGCAAGGCCACCAGCGCAATCGACCACAGCGTCGTGCGCAGCACCGACGTGCGCGACACGTCCATCGCCAGCGCATCATGCGCCTGGCCCTGCAACACCACGTAGACATACCCCTGTTCGCGGCCATCCACGCGCACCGGCGCCGCGCTGAACACCTTTTGCGCGTCAAGGCTGCGCGGATCATCGCCCGTGATGGGCAGCATGCCGCCGGCCAGCAGGCGCTTGACCGGCGCCAGGTCGACGCGATCACGCTTGATCTGTCCGGGCGGCGCGGCGTCGCCGACGATGCGGCCATCGTTGGACAGCAGATAGACCTCGACCGCCGGGTTCACCGTCATCAGCATGTCAAACATCGAGCGCACGGCATCCGGCTTCCAGCCGCCGGCGTCCATCAGTTCGGTGGACCCCGCGATGTGTTGCGCCAGGCCGCTGGACAGCCGCTGCACGACCTCCTGCTCGTAGCGCGAGTTGGCCGCGATCTGCAGCCACGCGGACGCGCCGCAGCACGCCAACAGCAGCAGCGCAAACACGCCGGACAGGCGCTGGGTCAACGTGAATCGCTTCATGGCTGCACCCCGGGCGCCGCCGCAAACTTGTAGCCGCGGCCCCAGACCGTCAGGATGCGCTGCGGGTTGGACGGGTCGGCCTCGATCTTGGTGCGCAGCCGGTTGATGTGGGTATTGACCGTGTGCTCATAGCCTTCGTGCTGATAGCCCCACACCTGGTTCAGCAGGTCCATGCGCGAAAACACCTTGTCCGGATGCCGCGCAAAGAAATGCAGCAGATCGAACTCGCGCGGCGTCAGATCCAGCCGGCGGGCGTCGACATCGACCGTGCGGGCGATCGGATCGATCGACACGCCATGCACGGCCAGACTGCCAGCGTCCTGGCGCGCATTGCGCTCGATGGCGTCGCTGCGGCGCAGCAGCGCCCGCACGCGCGCCACCAGTTCCAGCATCGAAAACGGCTTGGCCAGATAGTCGTCCGCGCCCAATTCCAGGCCCAGGATGCGGTGCACCTCGCTGGACCGGGCGCTGGTGATGATGATGGGGATGTAGCGCGCCATCGCGCGCGCCCGCTTGCAGATTTCCAGGCCGTCGATGCCGGGCAGCATCAGGTCCAGCACCAGCGCGTCCCAGCCGCCTTCTTCCAGCAGGCGCATGCCCGCGTTGCCGTCGGCCGCGTGCTCGACCGCGTAGCCCTCGTCGCGCAGATGCAGGCGCAGCAGTTCCGCGATGTGGGCGTCGTCTTCAACTATCAGTACGCGGCGGGGCGTATCCATGGGGCAACCTGGGGCGTGATCAATGCGCCTATTGTCGCCAATCGGCGCGGGGCAAAGTTAACGATTAATTTAACTTTGCGTGAGGACTTCGGTATGGGCCAGGAGGAAGAATGCCTCCATCGACAGCCCACCGGAGACCGCCATGCTGGCCCGACCCGCCCTCAACAATACGCCGCTTGCCCCGCCGGCGTCCGCGCTGTCGCCCGCCGCGCCACCGTCCACCGCCCCCGAGTCCGCCGCGAAAAAACGGACCAGCCAGCCGGCGCCTCCGGCTATTTCTCCCGTCATCCACCCCCGCTGGCTGCGCGTGACGCACTGGTTGAACGCGCTGGCCGTCGTCGTCATGGTCATGAGCGGCTGGCGCATCTACAACGCCGCGCCCTTTTTCGATTTCACCTTTCCCAACGGCATCACGCTGGGCGGGTGGCTGGGCGGCGCGCTGCAATGGCACTTTGCGGGCATGTGGCTGCTGTTTGCCAATGGCCTGCTCTACCTGGCGCTGAACGTCGCCACCGGCCGCCTGTGGCGCAAATTCCTGCCGGTCAGCCCCGGCGGCGTAGCGCGCGACCTGCTGGCCGCGCTGCGCGGCAGGCTCTCGCACGCCGACCCGCGCCGCTACAACCACGTCCAGCGCCTGGCCTACCTCTTCGTGATGGCCGACATCGCCGTGCTGATCCTGTCCGGACTCGTGCTGTGGAAGTCCGTGCAATTCGACCTGCTGCGCGACCTGATGGGCGGCTATGAAGCCGCACGGCGCGTGCATTTCTTCGCGATGGCCCTGCTGGCCGGCTTTGTCGCCGTGCACCTGGCGATGGTCGCCCTGGTGCCCCGCAGCCTGCTCACCATGATCCGCGGCAAATAAGGAACCCGCCATGACCGAAAAACGCCGCCTCCTGCCGGGCCTGGACGCCCCGGCCATCCTGCGCGAAGCCGGAAAGCTGCTGGACAAACGCGTCGAGCAGCCCTCGCGCCGCGCTTTCCTGCGCCGCGGCCTGACGCTGGGCGGCCTGGCCATGTTGTCCGGGTGCTCGCTGTCCGACGACGAAAGCGTCGAACACGCGCTCTCGGCCGTCTCCCGCTTCAACGACCGTGTGCAGGGCTGGATCTTCGACCCGGCCAAGCTCGCGCCGACCTATCCCGAATCCATGATCACCCGGCCGTTTCCCTTCAATGCCTTCTACGGCATCGACGATGTGCCGCAGGTGGACGAGGCATCGTTCCGGCTGGAGGTCACCGGCATGGTGGCCGACAAGCGCCGCTGGCGGCTGGACGAACTGCGCGCCATGGCGCAGGTGGATCAGGTCACGCGGCACATCTGCGTCGAAGGCTGGAGCGCCATCGGCAAATGGGGCGGCGTGCCGTTCTCGGCATTCTTGAATCGCGTGGGCGCCGACTTGTCGGCCAAGTACGTCGGCTTCAAGTGCGCCGACGACTACTACACCAGCATCGACATGCCCACCGCGCTGCACCCGCAGACCATCCTGGCCCTCACGTACGACGGCCGGACGCTGCCCCCCGAATACGGCTTTCCCATGAAGCTGCGCATGCCCACCAAGCTTGGCTACAAGAACCCCAAGCACATCCAGGCGATTTTCGTCACCAACACCTACCCGGGCGGTTACTGGGAGGACCAGGGCTACAACTGGTTCGGCGGCAGCTAGGTGATTTCCCGCTGTTTTTCACTGTCAAAAGGAACGCATCATGAACAAACTCACCACCGCCGCATTGTCCGTGTGCCTGGCCCTCGGCGCCACGGCCGCTTACGCTGCCGACACCATGGGCAAGGAAGGCATGAGCAAAAGCGGCATGTCCAAGGAAGCGCCGGCGCAGGACGGCATGAAGAAGGACGGCATGTCGCACGATGGGATGAAAAAGGATTCGATGTCGCGCGATGGCATGTCCAAGGGGTCGATGTCAAAGGATTCCATGTCCCGCGATTCGATGTCCAAGGACGGCATGTCGAAAGGCGGCATGTCGAAGGACGGGATGAGCAAGGACGGCATGCAGAAGTAACGCTCGCGCCGGGGCCGCGCCCGCCGGCCCCCGGCTCGAACCATTCGCACGGAACTCGCCATGAACCTCACACGCAGACACTTCCTTGGCCTGGGCGGCGCCGCGGCAGCCGCCGTGGGCATCGCCCCGCTGCTGGTCACCCGCAGCGGCCCGGCGCAAGCCGCCGCGCCCGCAGCCAGCTTTCCCTACACCCTCACCGACGCCCAATGGCAAGAGCGCCTGACGCGCGAGCAATACCAGGTGCTGCGCCGCGACGGCACGGAACGGCCCTACTCCAGCCCGCTCAACGACGAACACCGCAACGGCACCTTCGCCTGCGCGGGCTGCGAACACCCCTTGTTCTCGTCGTCCACCAAGTTCGATAGCGGCACCGGCTGGCCCAGCTTTTGGCAGCCCCTGCCCGGCGCCGTCGGCGAGACCCGCGACCGCAGCTTCGGGATGACCCGCACCGCCGTGCATTGCGCCAACTGCGGCGGCCACCTGGGGCACGTGTTCGACGACGGCCCTCGACCCACCGGCCTGCGCTACTGCATGAACGGCGTGGCCATGACCTTCACCCCGCAAGCCTGATCCGCCACCGCATCGCTACAAGGACCCGACATCATGTCCAAGCCCCCCATCCTCCGCCGTCTCTGCGCCGCACTTGCCACAGCGGGCGGCCTGATCGTCTCGACTGCTGCGCCCGCCGCCGAACGCGCCTTCATCATTCCCCCGCCCGCTGCGGAGCAGCCCGCAAACGCTGCCACGGCACCCGCCACGCAGGAAAAAGCCGTCATCGCCGGCGGCTGCTTCTGGGGCGTGCAAGCCGTCTTCCAACACGTCAAGGGCGTCAGCAACGCCGTCTCGGGCTACGCCGGCGGCCAGGCCAACACCGCCAACTACAACGCGGTCAGCAGCGGCCGGACCGGCCATGCGGAAGCGGTGGAGATCACCTACGACCCCAAACAGGTCAGCTACGGACAGCTGCTGCAGATCTATTTCTCGGTCGCGCATGATCCCACCCAGCTCAACCGCCAGGGGCCGGATCACGGCACGCAATACCGATCCGCCGTGTTTCCCGCCAACGACAGCCAGCGAAAGGTGGCCGAGGCCTATATTGCGCAGTTGAACAAAACAGGGGTGTATCCGAAGCCGCTGGCAACCACCATCGAACCGCTGCAGGCGTTTTATCCGGCTGAGGACTATCACCAGGACTATCTGGTGCGCAATCCGAACAGCATGTACATCGTGATCAACGATGTACCAAAGGTGGAGAACCTGGCGAAGACGTTTCCGGATGCATGGCGGGACAAGCCGGTGCTGGTGAGCGCGAAGGACAGATAGCGCTGGGGGGAAGCGCAGGCGCCCCGGGCCGGCCCTATCGTAAACTCCAGCCACTTTGGGATACGGAGGGCGGCCTGCGGAGGTCGCCCTTCGGACACCGTTAACTCTCGAAATTTGGCCCGCGCGCAAGACGCGCCGCTGCTTCGCCCGAGGCCCCGATGGTAGGTTCGCAAGTCCGAGTGACGTTGTCATTGATCGCGCCAGCACTGCTGCTGATCTTCGGACTTACCTTCCTTGCCATCTGGTTCTTCTTCCAGCGCAAACGCTTCCTGCTGCACCTTGCCGCAGGCTGTATGACATTTGCCTGTGGGGCGATTTCACAAGTCCTGTACGTGCCCCGCGACACGGGTCTCAATGCGCTCGTCTCGGGTTTTCTATACACGGCTGCAGGATGTCTGGTGGTGCAGGGCGTTCTCGAACGCGCACGCATTCGCGTGCCCTGGGCTGCATTTGGCCTGTATGCGGCGGCCATCATGGGCGCGCTCTGGTACTTCTTCTACATCGATCGCAACCTGCTCGTCCGCGTCTATGTGCTGAATGCGGGCTTCGGATTGCTGTTCTGCTTTGCCGCGTGGCGCATGCGGCGATCTTCTCGTCAGCGTCCGATCGACAAGGCGCTTTTCTTTGTCGTGTTGCTTTTCGGCCTGCATTTTCTGCCGCGCACACTGCTCAGTATGGGGACGCTGGCGCCACAAGGCGCCCTTGCCTTTGCCGACTCGCCGTTTTGGCAGATGTTGCAGCTTTCGCTTGCGGTATTCAGCGTCGCGCTGGCGCTCACGCTGCTGGTTGCGATCGCCGCCGACGCCATTGACGACGTCCGCAAGGAAGGCGACAAGGATTGGCTGACCGGCGTCTATAACCGGCGGGGCTTCGAAGCGCGCGTCCGATCGCTCATATCGAATGGCAACGCTGCGGTGGCGCTCATCGTCTGCGATGTCGACAACTTCAAACGCATCAACGACCTGCATGGCCACCAAAGCGGAGACATAGTGCTCACGCAAGTGGCCAAGGCCCTCAACGACGCGGTGCGCAAGCACGACTTGCTCGGGCGCATTGGCGGCGAGGAATTCGGCATCTACCTGCCGGCCACCGAGCCGCCCGAGGCCCTGCGCTGCGCGGAGCGCCTGCGCGCAGCCGTTGAACAGAGCGTGCGGGATCCGAGCGACGAAGCGCCAGTCACGATCAGCGCGGGCGTGGCGCACACGGATCGCGCCGAGTCCTGGGAAGTCATGTATCGGCGGGCTGACGCCAAACTGTATCAAGCCAAGCGGGCGGGCCGGAACCGGGTCGAGGCAGAGTAAAATCCGCCCCCCATGCGCTTTTCCGACTTCACCCATCGCCTCACCGCTCTTGGCGCCCTGCCCGTTCACCGTGGGCGGGTCGTGCGCGTCTGGTTGAACGGGCAAGCGCTCGACACCGGCACCCGGCGGCGTAGCGCCGAGCAATTCTTGCCTCTGGCTCTACGTGACGCCATTCCCGAGGTGACGGCGGAACTGGACGGTCTTGCCCGGATCCGCTCCGAACACGCGGGCAGCGACGGCTCGCGATTGCTTGTCGAACTGGCCGACGGGCAGATGGTGGAAAGCGTGCTGTTGCCGCGCGATGGGCTTTGCGTTTCCACGCAAGTCGGCTGTGCGGTCGGCTGCCGCTTCTGCATGACCGGCAAGAGCGGGCTGATCCGCCAGGTCACGAGCATGGAAATCCTTGCCCAGGTCGTGCTGGCGCGGCGTCAGCGTGCGGTGAAGAAGGTTGTCTTCATGGGCATGGGCGAACCCGCGCACAACCTGGACAACGTGCTCGAAGCCATCGACCTGCTGGGCACGGAAGGCAATATCGGCCACAAGAACCTCGTGTTCTCGACCGTGGGCGATCAGCGGGTGTTCGACGCCCTGCCGAAACAACGCGTCAAACCGGCGCTGGCGCTGTCGCTGCACACGACCAAGGCCGACCTGCGTGCACACCTGCTGCCGCGCGCGCCGAAGATCGCGCCCGAAGCGCTCATTGAACTGGGCGAGCAATACGCTCGCGACACGGATTACCCGATCCAGTATCAATGGACGCTGCTCAAGGGCATCAACGACGGCGACGACGAACTCGATGCCGTCGTGCGTCTGCTCAAGGGCAAGTACGGTGTGCTGAACGTCATCCCGTTCAATAGCCTCGAGGGCGATGACTACCAGCGCCCTGATGCCGAGCGCATCCGCGAGATCGTCCGCCATCTGCACGGCCGTGGCGTGCTGGCCAAGGTCAGGAACAGCGCCGGGCAGGACGTGGATGGCGGCTGTGGCCAGTTGCGCGCGCGTGCAGTCGGCGCGGCGCAGGTGGTTGAAATGCGCCGCAAGCCGGCCTCGCCTGCCCAGGCTGCGCTATAAGAATTCACACCTGCGCCCGCAGCCACCCCGCCACCGCCTGCACGGCCACCGACGCGTCCCGCTCCCCAAACATCGCCAGGTGATACGTATGCCCCTCGATCTCGGGCCCGAACGGCTGCACCAGATGCCCTGCCCGCAGCTCATCGTCCACCAGCGCCAGGCTGACCAACGCAATCCCGTGCCCCGCCACCGCCGCCTGTATGGCGTGCCCTTCATCTGAAAACCGCAACTGCCCGGCCTCGGGCGGCAGCGGACGCCCGGCCACCGCAAACCAGCGCTCCCACGTCGGGTTTTCGGGTTGCGCGCGTTTCCAGTCGAAGCGGATCAACGGCACCCGCCCCAGATCGTCCGGCGAGACAACCCCCAGGCGCGGATTGGCGACCGGGCCGAATCGATCGGTGAACAACGGCTGCGTCGCCAGCCCGGGATACGGACCCCGCCCATACCGGATCGCGATATCAACCGAGGACGAGCGCAGATCGACAAGGTCGTCGCTCGCCTGCAATTGAAGGTCGATGTCGGGATGCTGGCGGCGGAAATCGGCCATGCGCGGCACCAGCCACTTCACGGTGAAGGCATTGGTGGCCGAGATGCTGACCTGCGCCCGCGTGCGCTGTTGCGTCAGCCGCGCCAAGGTCGCCTCGAACTTGTCGAAGCCGTCGCGCAGCACGGGATACAGCTGCGACCCGGTTTCGGTCAACGTGACCTTGCGCACCTGGCGATCGAACAGCGCGAGACCCGTCCCGGCTTCAAGCGCGCGGATCTGATGACTGACGGCAGTCGGGGTGACGGCAAGTTCCTCGGCGGCGGCCTTGAAGCTGCCCAGACGGGCGGCGGCTTCGAACGCGCGCAGCGCAGACAGCGGAAGGGATCGGCGTTGCATCGGTGGTTGCCTATGGATGAGTTTTTCTCGTCTTATAGCTGACAAACGAACCTTTGTCACCGGTTCGACACCGACCTACATTGTCTTCACTCGCCGGCATCTCACTCCTCCAACCCCGCCGGCCATAGATGAAGGAATTCGCATCATGCTCAAACAAGTCATCACGCAGCCCGACAACTACGCGCCTTTCCTGCTGTCGCAAGGCATCCAGTTCGGCAATCTGCTCTTCATATCGGGTCAGGCAGGCGCCGCCGACGATGGGAAGATCGTGGACGGCGGCTTTCTGGCGCAAGGCGCGCAGGCCTTCCAGAACCTGCGCCGCGCGCTGGAAGCCGGCGGTTCCAGCTTGAAAGACGTCATCAAGGTCACGATCTTTGTCACCGATATGGGGCATTTCGACGACGTGGTGGCGCTGCGCCGCAAGTTCTTCTCGGCGCCCTACCCGGCCGACACCATTGCCGAAATCAAGGCCCTGTACGATCCGGCCGCGATGATCGAGATCGAAGCCATCGCGGCGGTCCGCCAACCGGAGGGCCAGTGACATGACCACGCTCGACAATCGTCTGCAGACCGACGCGCCGACGCTTCCCGCCATGCTGTTCACGCCGCTGCGCGTGGGCGCGCTGAACCTGCCCAACCGGCTGGCCGTCGCGCCCATGACACGCGTCAGCGCCACGGCGGACGGCCGAGCCACGGCGCAGATGGCCGACTACTACGAGGCCTTCGCCGCTGGCGGCTTTGGCCTGGTGATTACCGAAGGCATCTATACGGACAAGGCGCATGCGCAGGGCTACCTGTTCCAGCCCGGTCTGGCGGACGATGCGCAGCGTGAGGCATGGCAACCCGTGGTGGACCGTGTGCATGCGCGGGGTGGCCGCATCATTGCGCAGCTGATGCATGCGGGCGCGCTGTCGCAGGGCAATCCGCATCGGTCCCGGACCAAGGGACCTTCGGCCGTGCAGCCGGCGGGACAGCAGATGACCTTCTACCGCGGCCAAGGGCCTTACCGGATGCCGGAAGCGATGACGATCGATGAGATTGCCGAGGCGGTCGACGGCTTTGCGCAGGCGGCGCGCCGGGCGCAGGCGGCGGGATTCGACGGCGTGGAGATACACGGCGCCAACGGCTATCTGCTTGATCAGTTCCTCACTGCCCACACCAACCTGCGCGAGGATCGCTACGGCGGCAGCGTGGAAAACCGCCTGCGTCTGACCTTGGACGTAATCCAGGCGGTGCGGCAGTCGACGACAGCGGACTTTGTCGTGGGCGTGCGCAGTTCGCAGGGCAAGGTCAACGACTTCACCCACAAGAGGACGGGCGGCCAGAACGAGGCCGCGCGGATCTTCAGCACGTTGGGCACGCAGCCCATCGATTACCTGCACACCACCGAGTTCGAGGCCTGGCGCCCCGCATTCGGCGAGGACGGTCCAAGCCTGGCGGCGCTGGCGCGCAAGCATGTCCCGGTGCCGGTGCTGGCCAATGGTTCGTTGCATGACGCCACGCGGGCCGAAGGCCTGATCGCCCGGCAGGAGGCGGACTTCGTTTCGCTGGGACGCGGCGCGCTCACGCATGCCGACTGGCCGGCCAGACTGCGCACCGGCCAGCCACAGGAGGAATTCGACCGGGGCCTGCTTGCGCCGATTGCCGACCTGGACAACGCGGTCCGCCATCGCGCGCAGGCTCAGCCTGCGTGATCAGCCGGCGAGATCCCGTGGACGCGATCAATCGGCGAGAGAGGTCGGCGTGATCAATCGCTCACGCCGGCCGGGTCTGTTTGCCGCGCCGACCCGGCCCCGCCGGCAGCGGCTCAGCGCGCAGGCCGCAATGACTGATGGATCCACGTCCCGATGCCGGTGATCTCGGCATCGCCATGCGCCATCCCCATCACCTGCAACCCCAGAGGCAAGCCATCGACGGCCATCAGCGGCACGTTGATCGCGGGCGCGCCCAGCAGTGACGACGCGCACGCAAAGGAAACGTCGCCCGTCGGGTATTTGCTGTCGCGGATGTCCGCCGCGATGGGCGCCGCGCCGCAGGCATTCAGACTGACGAGCGCATCGCACTGCGTGGCCAGGGCCGCCAGGCACTGGCGCGCGTGTTCACGCAGCAGCAGGCATTCGCGGTACTCGGCCAGCGTCATGCCGCGCCCGCTTTCCAGTTGCCGCACCAGGCTGGGACCCAGCGTGTTCGGATGGTTGGCGACCAGATTGGCCAATGACCAGCGCTGCTCCCACGAGATCAGCCGCAGCGACAGGGGCGCCGCTTGCGAGATGGCGCGCTCCAGTGCGTCGACCAGCAGCGAATCGCCGCGCCGGAGGATCGTCACGCCCTGCCCGGACAGCTTGTCCAGGCTGGCCTCGAACGCCGCACGGGCATTCGGTTCCGCGCGCGCCCAGCCCTCGGTTTCCAGCGCGACCAGCCGCGTGGGCTTTTGGGCTGCCGGCGGATGCAGCGGACCATACAGGCCCGGATGTCCCGGGTCGCCGCCCGCGCGCTGAGCGATTTCGGCGGCCGCCGTCCACATGTCCTCGACGGAATTGGCGTGGATGCCGATATGGGCCTGGCTCAGCCCCAGCCGCTCGCCGCGATTGAGCGCGCCGAACGTCGGCTTCAAGGCCCAGTTGCCGTTGTAGCTGGCGGGCCGCAGGACGGAGCCCACGAGCTGCGAGCCGATGGCCATGGGAACCATATTGGCGCCCACGACGGCGGCCGACCCGCTGGACGAGCCGCCCGGCGTGCGGCGGGGATCGAACGGATTGGTCGTCGGACCGGGGTCGAGAAACCCCAGCGCCGTGGTGACCGTCTTGCCCAGAATGATCGCGCCGGCATCGCGCAGCGCGCGCACGACGGCGCTGTCGTTCTTGGGGAAGTTGCCGTCAAAGGCGGCGCAGCCCATCTGCGTCGGCATGTCGCGCGTTTCGATCAGGTCCTTGATGCCGACGGGCATGCCGTCGATCGCCGAAAGCGGACGGCCGTCTCGGTAGCGCTGGGCGCTGGCGTCGGCCGCGGCGCGCGCGCCCGCTTCGTTCAGGACGACCCAGCCCTTGAGCTGGCCCTCCCGCGTGGCGATCACCTCCAGGCAGCGTTCCAGGTAATCCCGTGGCGTGTCGCGGCGGTCGGCAAAGTTGGCGCGGGCGTCATGAAACGTCAGCGCGGTGTGGGTGCTGGGATCGTAGGTCAAGGGGTGGCTCCGGTGGTCTTATTCGCGGCATTATTTCGCGGCATTGATTCGCTGCATTTATTCGCTGCTTTTGATGCCGAGGGTCCGAATTAATGCGCTCCATCGGGCATATTCGGCGCGGAAGAACGTATCGAATTCGGCCGGCGTGCCCGGCTGCACCAGCAGATTGATGCCCTTTAAGCGCTCCTGGATCGCGGGTTCGGCCAGCACCTCGTTCAGGTCGCGGTTGATCTTCAGCTTGATGTCGTCGGGAAGGCCGGCGGGCGCGAACAGTCCGTACCAGGCCTCCAGGCGCAGGCCGGGCAAGCCGGCCTCGGGGGCATCGGGCACGGCGGGCAGCGCTTCCAGGCGCTGCGGCGACGCCACGGCGTAGGCGTTGAGCTTGCCGCCCTTCACATGGTTGATGACGTTGCCCGACGCGAACTGCACCAGCAGGTCGACCTCGCCACCGATAGCGGCCATCGAGGCCTCGAGCGCGCCCCGGTAAGGCACGTGCATCACGTCCACGCCGGCCTCGCGCTTGAAGATCTCGGTGAATAGCTGCAGCGACGAACCTGAGCCGTTGGACGCGTAGGTGTACTTGCCCGGTTCGGCGCGGAAGCGTTTGATCAGCGTGGCCAGATCGGCATCGTCGATGCCGGGCCGGGTCAGGACCAGGACCGGCAGGCTGCCGATCTTGCCGATACGCGCCAGGCCATTTTCGACATCCAGCTTGGCATTCGGATTCAAGGCGGGCAGCGTGGCCAGTTCGTTGAAGGTCAGCATCAAGGTGTAGCCATCGGGCTTGGCGCGGGCCACGTAGTCGGCGCCGATGAGGGTGCCCGCGCCCGGCTTGTTCTCCACCACGACGGCTTGGCCCCAGCGCTGCGCAAGCCGCGGGCCGATCAGGCGGGCAAGAATGTCGGCGGTGCCGCCGGGCGTGGTCGGCACCACGATGCTGACGGGCCGCTGCGGATAGTCGGCCGCCGCCGCGGTTCCGGCCAGCGCCGCGGCGCCGCAGAGGGCGGCCATTCCGATCCGTCGAACCAACGTTCTGAACATGAATTTCCCCTTGTGCTGTTCTTGGCCGCGAACTCAGGCGGCTGTGCCATCTTGTGCGCTTGCGGGGCGGGGTTCAAACGACTTTATCTATGGCACACTTAACTTTTTGTTAACCGAACCGCCGCGATGACCGCCCTGCCTCCGCTCAATGCGCTGCGCTGTTTCGAGGTCGTCGGCCGCCTGGGCAGCATCACCAGCGCTGCCGAGGAACTCAGCGTGACGCCCGCCGCCGTCAGCCGCCAGATCCGCCTGCTGGAGGAACACCTGGGGCTCCGCCTGTTCCTGCGCCAGCACCGCCGCATCGTGCTGACCACCATGGGCGCGGGGTATCACGCCGATATCGCGCGGTTGTTCGGCGGGCTGCAGCGCGCAACGTCCGAACTGGGCGAGCGCTCGCGCCGGCGCCAGTTCGTCATCAAGGCGCCGCACAGCGTGGCCATGCGCTGGCTGCTTCCGCGCCTTTCCGGATTTCACCGCCAATATCCCGACATCGACGTCAAGCTCCACACCGCCGTGGACCCGCCGGATTTCGAGCGTGAGGAAGTCGACGCCGGCATCTGCATGGGCGATGGCCGGTGGCGTGGCCTCGTCAGCTACAAGCTGATGGTCAATGAGTTGCTGCCGGTCTGCATCCCCGACAAATGCGCCCGGCTGCGCACGCCCGCGGATCTCAAGGGCGAGATCCTGCTGCATACGCTGGCGCGGCCCGACTATTGGGAAATCTGGCTGCGGGCGGCCGGCCTGACAGAGATCGATGTGTCGCGCGGCTTGCGCTACGAGTCGTCCGCGCTGGCCTACGAGGCCGCGTTGGAAGGCTACGGCGTGGCCATTGCGCAAAAGCCCCTGGTGCAGAAGGAACTGGACGAAGGCCGCCTGGTTGCGCCGTTCGACCTGACGGTGGATCTGGGCGCACAAAGCTATTACTTCGTGCTGCCGCCGGAGGATTACCGCAGGCCCTCGCCCGAGCTCACGCAGTTTCGCGCCTGGGCCGAGTCGTGCGCGATCTAGCTGGCGCGGCATAGCCTACGGCGCAATCGCCGTGCCGCGCTGCGTGACAACCGTGCCACCCGTGCCACCCGCCCTGCCCGCGCATTAGGCTACAGTGCAGGGTCGCCCTCAAGGCCTGCGGCGTCATCGCCGCGCATCAACGAATCCAGGAGCAGTACCGCAGTGAACGACACTTCCACGCCGGACACCGATATTTCCGACGCGCCCAAGGAACAGGAAGCCAGGCTCTGGCGCGACGACGGCTGGACCGCGCGCGTCATCAAGAACGAAGACGACGACGGCTGGGCCGTCGAAATGACGCTGGACGGACAGGCCGAGCCCGCGCTGGTCGGCCCGTGGACCATGGGCCGCGACAAGAAGAACCCCAAGCCGCTCGACGCGCCGGCCTTCCACACCCTGGTCAAGACGGCCAACGAAGTCCTGCGCCGCCACGAGCAGCAATTGCACGCCACGCTGCACAAAAGCGTGAAGATCGACACCGACGAAGGTCGCCTGACCATCAAGCTGGACATCGTGCCCGACGAGGACGAGCCCTATGCCACGCTCAGCGCCTACGACGAATTCGGCGATCAGCTCGCGCAGATCCGCGTGCCGCCGACGTACAAGCTCAACGTGCAGCGGGCGTCGGAATGGGCAGCGGGCGGCTTCGCCAGGCAGAGCTGATATTCCCGGCCTGTGAAGACTCCGGCCGAGCACGCGCCACAGCGTGCTCAGGCTGGCGGCTGCCGGGTAGTGAGCTGCCGCTTGTCGTCACATCGCGGCTTCTCTTAGAATGCGGATGATTCTCATTTTTCACGGTGCCGGGATTCTCCAGCCCCGCGACGCGCTGGAGGCAGAATGTCCGCGACTGAGTTTGCAGTGCCGCAACAGGGCATCGATGTCCTGTACGCGAATCACCATGGCTGGCTGAAAGGATGGCTGCGGCGGCGGCTGGGAAATTCATCCGATGCTGCCGATCTTGCGCACGACACCTTCATGCGCCTGCTGGTCCGCGGCGACACCGTCGAGGTGCGCGAGCCGCGCGCGCTGCTCACCACCGTGGCCCAAGGCGTGGTGTCCAATTTCATGCGGCGCCGCAGGATCGAAGAAGCCTACCTGGCCACCCTGGCCGACCTGCCCGAGCTTGAAACGCCCGGCCCCGAAACGCGCGCCATCCTGCTTGAAACCCTGGTCGAACTGGACCGCCGCCTGGATACGTTGGCCGCTCCCGTGCGCCGGGCGTTCCTGCTGTCTCAGTTGGAAGGCATGAAGCAGGCCGACATCGCCGCCACGCTGAACGTCTCCCTGGCCACCGTGCAGCGCTATATCGCTAAGGCCGCGCACCTTTGCTTCTTCGGCGCCTGAGCATCGGCACGGCCGCAGCCGCCTGTATCAAGAACGCCCCCTTACCCATGCCCAACTCGCCCGCGGACTCAAGCCCGACGGCCTTCCCCCAGCTTGAGGGCCCGCCCTTGCCCGCCAGCGTCAGTCTGCGCGCCGTGGACTGGCTGGTCGCCCTGCAGGCGCCCGACGCCAGCGACGCCACGCGCGAGGCCTGCCGGCGCTGGCGCGAGGCAGACCCCGACCACGAGCGCGCCTGGCGGCACATCGAGACCTTTGGCCAGCAGTTGCGCGGATTGAACACGCCGCTCGTACGCGGCGCGCTGACGCGCGAGGGCCGGAACCGTCCCGCGCGGCGCCAGGCCGTCAAGGCGCTGGCGGTGGCGCTGTTTGCCGGCGGCGGCGCCTGGCTGGCGCGCGATAACCTGTGGCGCGGCTGGCTGGACTGGCAGTCCGATCACCACACTGCAGCCGGAGAACGCACGAGCATCCTGCTGGCCGACGCCAGCCGCATCGACCTGGACACGGCAAGCGCCATCGATGTCCGGTTTGACGGCTCGCAGCGCCTGGTCCGCCTGCTGCACGGCCAGATCCTGATCGCCACCGCGCCCGACCCGGCATCCCAGGCAGGGCGCCCTGCCCGTCCTTTTCTGGTGGAAACGGCGCAAGGCCGCGTGCGCGCCCTGGGCACACGCTACGGCGTGCGCCAGTTCCCTGGCCGCAGCCACGTCGCGGTGTTCGAGGGCGCCGTGGAGATCCGCCCCGAACACCAGGCGGATGCGCCGCGCGTCATTCACGCGGGCGAACAGGCGTCGTTCACCCGCGACGCCGTCGGCACCACGCGGGTGGCGGACCCGCGCGATGCGTCATGGTCCGTGGGCATGCTGGTCGCGCAGGACATGCCGCTGTCCGACTTCATTGCGGAGCTTGCCCGGTATGTGCCCGGCCGGCTGGCCTGCGACCCCGCTGCCGGCCGCCTGAAGGTCTCGGGCATCTATCCGCTGGACGACACCGACCGGGTGCTGGACA
The DNA here is from genome assembly GCF_902859585.1 of Achromobacter animicus. Taxonomy (GTDB): domain Bacteria; phylum Pseudomonadota; class Gammaproteobacteria; order Burkholderiales; family Burkholderiaceae_B; genus Achromobacter; species Achromobacter animicus. The sequence continues at coordinate 931,014 of NZ_CADIJM010000001.1, forward strand.
TGCTGCGCCGGACGCATCCGATCGAGGTCGACCAGGTGACGCGCTATTGGATCACCGTGCGCCTGCGTGACGCCTAGCGCCGCGCAGGCCGCCTCGACTCGCCGCGCTATTCATCGACCCCAAAAATTTTTCGCGCCAACATGAGGGGTTTCCGTTTCCCAAGTGGCAAACCTAATAGAAGCCACATTTTTTCACCGGAAACCGGACCTATCATGCCCCCCCGTCAATCTCGGCGCGCCGCGCGCCTCATCGCACGCAATACCCTCGCGCTGGCGGCAAGCCGCGCCCTCTGGCTCGCGGCATCGGGCATCGCCCTGTCGGCCGGAACGGATGCCGTACAGGCCCAGGCCAGCGCGAAAAGCTACGCGATCCCCGCCGGATCGCTGGAAAGCGCCCTGACCCGCTACGCCCTCGAAAGCGGGTTGATGTTGTCCTATTCGGCCACCGACATCTCGGGCAAGCGCAGTCCCGGCTTGCAGGGCAGCTTTGACGCGCCCGAGGCGCTGGCCAGGCTGCTGGCAGGCACCGGACTGGCTGCCCGGCCACAGCCGAATGGCGGCTACATCCTGCGTCCGGTGCCCGGCAGTCAGCCGGGCCAGGACGCCGCGCAGACCCTGCCCGCGGTGACGGTGACGGGCGTTGCCGAGGAATCCGCTTTCGGCCCGGTGCAAGGGTTTGTGGCCCGGCGCAGCGCAACCGCCACCAAGACAGACACGGCACTGCATGAAACGCCTCAGTCCGTATCGGTGATTCCGCGCGACCAGGTTGTCGCGCAGGCGGCGGACTCCCTGGACCAGGCATTGGGCTACACCGCCAGCGTCCAGTCGCTGGAAGGCGGGGCGCTCAGGCACATCGGCACGGGCTTCACGATCCGTGGCTTCAACGTGACCGGCGCGGCTCCGTTGTACCTGAACGGCACCAAGTTCCCCATCAACTCGCTCAGTGGCGCCATCGAGCCCTACAACTTCGAACGCATCGAGCTGCTCAAGGGGCCGGCCTCGATCCTGTACGGGCAGGCCGCACCCGGCGGCATCATCAATCTGGTCAGCAAGCGCCCCACGGCGGAGCCGCTGCGCGAGCTCGAATTGCAGACCGGAAGCTGGAACAAGAAGCAAATTGCGATGGACCTGGGCGGTCCGGTCACCGAGGACGGCAATGTCCGCTATCGCCTCACCGGACTGGCGCGCAACAGCGACAGCATGGTCGACTACATCAACAACGACCGCACCTCGCTGGCCGGCGCGCTGGAGTGGCAGATCAGCGATGCCACGCTGATCACGTTCCTGGCCAGCTACAGCCGCACCGATAGCCCCTACGATGTGGGCAAGCCCCTGGAAGGCACCCTGCTGCCCAACCCCAACGGCCGCATTTCGCGCACGCGCTTCGTTGGCGAACCGGACTTCGACCGCTATGTCACAAAGGGCGCCACGCTGGGCTACCTGCTCGAACACAAGCTGAACGACGACTGGAAGGTGCGCCAGAATCTGCTGACCTACAAGCAGCGGGCCGACAATCAGTACGCCGGGGTAGACACGCGCGTGGACGCGTCGGACCCGGCCCTGGCCACCCGCTATGCCCTGACGCGGTACGACACCGACAAGGGGCTGGCCGTGGACAACCAATTGCTGGGCAAGCTGCGCCACGGCAGCTTTGAACACACGCTGCTGTTCGGCATCGACTGGAGCAAGAACGAGTTCTCGCGCGCCCAGAGATCCGGCTCCATCGCGCCGCTGAACCTGTACCACCCCGTCTATGGCGCCCGGCCGGACCTCGGCCCCACCGGTTATGGCGAAGACAGCACGCGCCAGCTGGGCTTCTACGCGCAGGACCAGATCAAATTCAACGAACGCTGGATCGCGCTGCTGGGCGGGCGCTACGACTCCGTGCGTACCGAGTCGACGCCGGGCACGGGCGCACAAAACTCCCACGCCTTCACGCCGCGCGTCGGCCTGATGTATCTGTTCGACAACGGCTTGGCGCCCTACTACAGCTACAGCAAGTCGTTCCAACCCGTGATGGGACTGGACTTCGCCGCCAATCCCTTCAAGCCGACCACGGGCGTGCAGCACGAGATCGGATTGAAGTACGAACCCAAGGGCGTGGATGCGTCGATCACGTTCGCGCTCTACGAAATCACCCAACGCAATGTCCTGACCAGCGACCCCAATCATGTGGGGTTCCTGGTGCAGACAGGCGAAGTCCGCTCGAAAGGCGCGGAAATCGAGGCCCGGGCCAGCCTGAACCGGCAACTGGACCTGGTGGCCGCCCTGGCAACGACGGACGCGCGCGTGGTCAAAAGCAATTTCGGCAACGAAGGAGCGCGGCCCGAATCGGTTCCTCGCAACATGGCATCGCTCTGGATGGACTACCGGTTTTCGTCCGTGCCGGGCCTGAGCGCGGGCGTGGGCGTGCGCTATGTGGGCCGGCAGGAAATCAACGAAATGCCGATACCGTCGTACACCACGTATGACGCCGCGGTGCGCTATCAACTGGACAAGTGGCAGTTCGCGCTGAACGTGAAGAACCTGGCCAACAAGACCTACGTGGCCGCGTGCCCCTACACCTGCTATTACGGCGACGAGCGCAACATCACGCTGACGGCGCGCGTCAACTGGTAGGCCGCGTTCGTGTCGCAAACCGGGATTCGCGCCGCCCCGCTGCCTGCCCGTTCAGGGTTGCGTGGCGATGCCGGTTTCTGATGAAGGATCGACCGCGCGCAGCAGCCGGCCCAGGTGGCCGCTGCTGGAAAAACCCAGTTCGGCGCTGACTCTTGCCGCCGGTTCGCCCATCGCAAGCCGCTGGCGCGCGGCCTGCGCCAGGACCATGCGGCGCAATGAAATCGGAGACTGGCCGTAGGTCTCCATGCAGGCGCGCTGCAGCGTACGGGTGGTGGCGCCGAGCACGCTGGCCGAATCGGCGATCGCCGGCAACGGCTGCCCCGCTTCCAGCCGCTCGCGCAACAGTTCCAGCCATTGCCGCGCCAGCGGTAGCGGCGCCTGCGGCGTAATGATCTGACCGTGGATCCGGTGCGTCGCATCCAGTTGGGTGATCAATGCCTCCACCAGCATCGGCAACGCCGACGCCGACAACGCCGGCTTCCAGAGCGCATCCAGCATGGCCTGCGCCGCGCCATCCAATTGCAGCACGCCCCCCGCCCGGCAGGCCCGAAGCAATTCCGGAGCCAGATAGAGTTCGCCGTGCTGTTGCGAGATGCTCTCGGCGCGCGTGCTGTGCTCGACATGAGACGGCAGCAGCAACGCCTGGCCCCGCACCAGCCGACAGCGGCGGCGGGCGCCCGCCTCGTCCCGCCAGGCGCTGTCCAGGGCGCCGGCACGCGGCCAAAGCAGCATGGCGCAGTCGTGCTCATGCCAATGGAAGGCATAGCGCGGCTGCCGGCTGGCCGCCAGAGCGAAACCTGTCTGGGCGATGAGGTCCTGTTTGGAGGAAAGCGGGACGGAACGCGACATGGGGATTGCGGGCGTGTGGTGCGCTGGGCGTTGCCCGGCAACGGCAAGATTGGGCGTTGGGCCAGTATCGGCGCGCGGCCGTTTTCATGCAAGCCTGGCGCGGGCGCGTGGTTTCCGTTGTCGCGCTTGGGATCAGCTTCTGTCGCGTCGCGGTTCGCCGCCAGCTCGGCCGCTGCCTACGATCTGGGTCATTCCACAAACACACAAGGGAAAATCCATGATCCGCACACTTCCGTCGGCGTTGCTGTCCGCCGCCCTGCTTGCCCTTCCGCTGGCCAGCGCCCTGGCTCAACCCGCCTGGCCGGACAAGCCGATCACGCTGATCGTCCCCTTCCCGGCTGGCGGCGGCACGGATCTGGTGGTGCGCACGCTGCAGCCGGCGTTGACGCGCGAATTAAAGCAGACCGTGATCATCCAGAACGCCGGCGGCGCGGGCGGCACCGTGGGTTCGGGCCAGGCCGCACGCGCCAAGCCGGACGGCTACACCGCGCTGGCCGTCACGACCAGCACCACCGCGCTTGCCGCCCACCTGTACAAGAACCTGCCGTACAAGCCGGCCCAGGATTTCGATTACATCGGCTTCATCGGGACGTCGCCCTATGTGCTGGCAGTGCAGCCGGCCCTGAAGGCGGCCACACTTCCCGAAGTGGTCGGCGCGTTGAAAGCGCGCTCCGTCGGCACGTATGCGTCGGTGGGCGCCGGTACGGTGTCGCACCTGCTGGGCGAGATGTTCAAGAAGGACGAGAAACTGGATCTGACGCACGTTCCCTACCGTGGCGCGGCGCCCGCCTACACGGATCTGATCGGCGGTCAGGTCGACATCATGTTCGATAACCCCGTGGGCCTGGCGCCCTTCGTGCAGAGCGGCAAGCTGATTGCGGTGGCGACCACCAGCGCCACCCCCATCCTGCCCAACGTCCCCACCTTCGCGGCCCAGGGCATGCCGGCCTACACGCAATCGCTCTGGTACGGCCTGGCCTTTCCCAAGGGCACGCCGCCGACCATCGTGGAAAAGATGAACCTTGCCCTGAATACGGTGCTGCGGGACCCGGCCATTGCCGCCGATCTGGCCGCCAAGGGCGTGGACGTCAAACCCGGCACGGCAGAGGCGCTGACCCAAACCGTCTCACAAGACCTCGCCTTCTGGGGCGACCTCATCACCAAGACCGGAGTCCAGTTTGACTGACCTTCACCCCAACCTCGTCCCCGCCCAGCCTCCCGCCGGCCAGGCGGCCCTGCTGCGCGTATTCGTCGATCCGTCCCAGCCCCTGCAAGGCGGAAATCCGGTGCCGTTGGTGCTTGACGCGCGCGGCATGTCGGCGGCCGACATGCAGGCGCTGGCCGCGCATCACGGCCACGAGTCGTCCTTCGTGGTGCCGGCCGACCGCGATGACCACCTGTGCCAACTGCGATTCTTCGTGCCCGGCCACGAAATGGAGATGTGCGGCCACGCGACCGTAGGGACGCTCTGGGCGCTGCGGCAATGGCAACGCTGGAGCACGCCGCGCGCCCGCGTTCAGACCCTGAGCGGCAGCGTGGACATCGAATGGGACGAGGCTGGCAATCGCGCCTGGGTGTCGCAACCAGCCGTCGCCACATCCGCGCTCACGCCCGCGCAATGCCGCGCGATCGCCACCGTGCTGCGTATCGACCCCCACTTGCCGGGCCTGCACATGATCAATGCCAGCACCAGCCGCGTGAAGACGTTGGTGCGATTGCCGGCCGTGGCCGACCTGGATGCCTTGGCGCCGGACTTCGATGCGATGCGGGACATCTGCGAAGCCATTGGCTCAACCGGCCTCTACCCTTATGCGCTGAGCGCGGACGGCGCCAGCGCGCGGCAATTTCCCAAGGCGTCCGGCTACCCCGAGGATGCCGCCACCGGCATCGCCGCCGCGGCCTTGTGGGGTTACCTGAACGAGACGGGCAGCGTGCCGGCGGACGGGGTGTACACGGTCCGCCAAGGCGTGGCCATGGGCTCGCCGTCGGCGATCCAGTTGCGCCGGCGCGCGGACGCCCCCGGCTGTTGGCTGAGCGGCGAGACGCAATGGATACGGTGACCGCTGGCGGCACGCCCGACTCCCGGCTGGCTGCGGCCGGCTGGCGCCTGCCCGCGGCGCCCGTTCCGCGCGGCGCCTATGCGCTCTACCACTTGGCGGCCCTGACCGGCGCAACACTGGTCTGCATCAGCGGCCAGGCCAGCCGGCGGGACGGCACACCGATCGTGGGGATATGCCGGCCTGGCGCCGATCTGGACGCCGCCCGCTCCGCCTGTGCACACGCGGCGCTGAGTGCGCTGAGCGCCCTGCGCGAAGCCTGCGGCGGCAATTTGGACCGCGTGCGCGCCGTGCTGCAATTGCGCGGCTATCTGCGCAGCGAGGCGGAATTCGAAGACCACAGTGCGGTGCTGGACGGTGCATCAGCAGTGCTGGAAGCGGCATTCCCGCACATGCCGAGTCCGGCACGCAGTGCGGTGGGAGTAACCAGCCTGCCCGGCCGCAGTTGGGCGGAAATCGAAATCAGCGCGCTGCTGGACGACCGCGGCTGACCCCGCCGAGCCAACCCGCCCGCGCTGTCGGGCGGGCGGCACTGATACGACGATAACGGTACGGCTGCCCCGCCGCTTCGGCGGCCAGACTCAATGCCCCGTCGCGTCACCCTGACGACTGGCTTCGAACAGGAACCACGTGCGCCGCTCGGTCTCGTCGATCCAGTTTTCGATCAGGCTGGAACTGGCGATGTCGCGATGCTCGTCGGTGACGTTGTGGGCTTCGCGCAGCGCGGCCGCCAGGACCTTGTTGTCTTCGCGCAGTTCGGCCAGCATGTCCAGCGGCTGCACGTAGTCGGCGTCGTTGTCGGCAATGCGCTGCGACCGCGAAATATGCCCGATGGACCGCAGGGTGGTGCCGCCAATCTTGCGGATGCGTTCGGCGAGAGGGTCGGTCATGGCGAACAGCTGATCGCCCTGCTCGTCCAGCAGCAGGTGATAGTCCCGGAAGTGGGGACCGCTGATGTGCCAATGAAAATTCTTGGTCTTCAGATACAGCGCAAACACGTCGGCCAGTATCTGGTTCAGCGCCGCGGAGATGTCGCGGGTAGCCTCAGCGGCGAGGTCGGTGGGCGTCGCCAGCGGCGCCTTGCGGCGGTCCTTCAGCGCCTTGGTGGTCTTCTCATTCAGTTTCTTGGCCATGAATCGCAGCTCCTGGTTAGAAATCGGAAAACACGTTCGCGGCGTACTTGCAGCCGGCCGCGAGGCACAGCGTAAATCTCCGGCTGCGCTTTGCCAATGGCCGGCACAGCGAAGGAGTATGCTACGCCGCTTCGCATCTCCCAGCTTCCCTCACCACCATGCGCGGCAATCCCGACGCCAGGCAAGGCGCCATCGCGTTGCACGGGTTCTATTTCCTGTACTACGGCTTGCAGGGCGTAAGTATCCCGTTTCTGCCGTTGTGGTTCGCGAGCCGGGGACTGGACCCGGCGCTGATCGGGCTGATCGTCGCCACGTCGTTCCTGCCCAAAATCCTGTCGACGCCGATCGTGGCGCACGTGGCGGACCAGACAGGTCGCGCTCACGCGCTGATCGCATCGGCGCTGGCGGCATCGCTGGCGCTTTTCCTGTGCTATCCGTTCAGCCAGAGTTCAGCTTTGCTGCTGGCAATCACGTTGCTGCTGAACGCGGTGTTTCCCGCCGTCCTGCCGCTGATGGACCGGATGGCGATTGCAAGCGGGCGGGGACAAGGCAATTCCTATACGGTGATGCGCGCGTGCGGGTCGCTGGGATTTGCGACGGTGACGTTGGCGGGCGGCTATCTGATCAAGACGTTCGACACGGACTGGGTGATGTGGCTGTCGATCCTGCTGATCGTCGCGTGCCTGGCCTGCGTGCGCCTGCTGCCGCGGGCAGCACGGCCAGCGGCGGTTGACGCCCCCGTCGATCGCGTACGCCTGCCGATGCGAGAGGTCCTGCGCGACCGCCCTTTGTTGATGTGCATCGCGGCCGCGTCGCTGGTGCAGGCGAGCAATGGCTTTCTGTATTCGTACTCCACGCTGCATTGGACCGCGAACGGGTTGTCGACGGCGATGATCTCGCTGCTGTGGGTGGTGGGGGTGACCAGCGAAGTTCTGTTCTTTTTTCTAGCGCCGCGCATTTTGGCTCGCACGGGTGCGCAATGGCTGATTCTGACATCGGCCGTCATGACCGCCATTCGCTGGACGGGACTGTCCGCCACCACGGATCCTGCGATTATCGCGGGCCTGCAATTGCTGCAATGCTTCACCCTGGCGGGCAACAACGCCGCGATCATGTGGTACATCACTCGCCGCGTACCGGCGGCATGCAAGACGTCCGCCATCGCGTTGTATGCGTTGCTGTCGGGCGGCGTGTTCATGTTCGCCAGCATTCAGATTGGCGGCGCTCTGTACCGGGCCTATGCACCTGGCGGGTTCCTGGTCATGGCGATATGCGCGGGCGGCGCAGTGCCGCTGGTGATTTGTTCTGAGAAGCTACGGAAGCGGGGTATCGAGTGACGGCAGTATCTTTTTCGAGATTTTTATATCTACGCATGTGATTTTTTGGTGTGTGTTTTTGGGGTTTGACGGGTACGGATTGCTGGCGATGGTCGGCGTTCTTGGGACGCCCGGCGCGGCGTGGGCCTGGGGTGGGCGGGGCTCCGATTGCGGTCCGGAGCCTTCGCTCCGGACTGCCCCTTCGTCATCTTCGTCCGCCTTCGGCTCCCTTCAGATTCCCTCGGGCGCATCTAAACGCCCCGCCCACCCCAGGCCCACGCCACACCGGGCTCGGATTGCTTGATCTTTGCGGGCGCTGGGGCGAGTTGGGTTCTTTAGGTTCTTGCATACGGCGGGGTGGTCGAGAAGCGTCTTGCGGTGCCCGCCCCCGGGCGGCCGCGCGGGCGGCCTTCGTGGGCTTACGCGTCGTCTTACGTCGTGGCGATGACGCTTCGCGTGTGGCGGCTTCTGGGCGAGGTGTCTGACACCCTCGTGAGATGGGCGTCATGCTGAGTTCACCTCCACAGGGTGTCAGACACCGGCAGCAGCAACCACCGGCACATTTGTAAGACTGATTCGGGTGTCTGACACCCGAATCATCAGCGCCATTTGATCTGCTATCCATTAATCGTCAATTGAACTCCAGTGCCCGATGGGCGGCGCGCGTACGGGTTGGCAAGCTGACATTGTCCGTCGCCGCGCACCGCCCATCACCGCCCCCCCCCGTATTGGAGCGCCCATTAGCAACCACCTCCCCGCCAGCGCGCAAGCGACACCGCCCCGACGTCCCACCGCCCATATGCCGGGTTGCCGCCGTCCGGGCGGCAGCAACCCGGCGACCCCGCAAATCCCCTTCCCTGCACACAGGTCTTGTAGCGCGCAAACCAAAGACCCTGGTAGCACGGCGTCGCGGTCACCGGGGAGGCGAGCGCCGTCGATGCGCCCGAGGGAATCTGAAGGCAGTCGCCGAAGGCGACAACGAAGATGACGACGGGGGAGTCCGGAGCGAAGGCTCCGGACCGCAATCGTGGGCGATCGCCTCCCCGGTGACCGCGGCGTCGGGCGACCTACGAAGTCCGTAACGCCCACGAAAAACCTGACGCTACGAAGTCAGCGACGCCCCAGAAAAAACCAACGTCCAAACAAAAAAAGGCCCTGCATCAGCAAGGCCTTCCATCCAAAACACTCAGCAGCACCCAATCCGCTTCTTCCCCCCGTATCGCGCCTCCTGGCGCTCCCGGAAGAAATCCTCATAGCTCATTGGCTCCTGCTCAGGATGCGTCCGCCGCATATGCTCGACATACGTCTCGTAATCCGGCACGCCAACCATCAACCGGAGCGTCTGCCCCAGATACCGGCCGGCGGCGCCGGCCGCTGAAGTCATATTGCTGAACAGCATGCGGCTTCTCCTGGATGAAGGTCAGTCCGCGCCAGCCGCAGCGGCTGCGGGCAGCGATTCGTAAGGCGTTTCGCGGGACGTCGGCTTGTTCTCGTTGCGGGCGCGCTGCACCGACTTCAAGCCGAACACCACGATGCTCACCACGACAAAGATGAAGATCGCGCACAGCCCGGCGTTGATGTAGTCGTTCATCACCACCCGCGACATCTCGCCCAGCGACTTCGCCGGCGCCAGCACCTTGCCTTCGGCAATCGCGGCGTTGTACTTGTCGGCGTGGGCCAGGAAGCTCACGCGCGGGTCCGAATGGAACAGCTTCTGCAGACCGGCCGTCAGCGTGCAAGCCAGCAGCCAGAGCGTCGGCAGCACCGTCACCCATGCATAGCGGTCGCGCTTCATCTTGAACAGGACCACCGTGCCCAGCGTCAGCGCAATCGCGGCCAGCATCTGGTTGGCGATGCCGAAGAGCGGCCACAGCGTGTTGATGCCGCCCAGCGGATCCACCACGCCCTGATACAGGAAGTAGCCCCACGCCGCCACGCACAGGCCCGTGGCGATCAGGTTGGCCGGCAGCGAATCCGTGCGCTTGAGCGACGGGGCGAACGTGCCCAGCAGATCCTGCAGCATGAAGCGGCCCGCGCGGGTGCCGGCGTCAACGGCCGTCAGGATGAACAGCGCTTCGAACAGGATGGCGAAGTGATACCAGAAGGCCATCATGCCCGGACCGCCCAGCGCCTGATGCAGGATGTGGGCCATGCCCACCGCCAGCGTCGGGGCGCCGCCGGCGCGCGAGATGATCGTGCTTTCGCCTACGTCCTTGGCCGTCTGCACCAGATCGGCCGGCGTGATCACGAAGCCCCAGCTCGACACCACCTGGGCGACCTGCTCAGGCGACGTGCCGATCACGGCCGCCGGGCTGTTCATTGCGTAGTAGATGCCCGGCTCGATCACGCAAGCCGCGACCAGCGCCATGATGGCGACGAACGATTCCATCAGCATGCCGCCGTAACCGATGTAGCGCGCCTGGGTTTCGTTCTCGATCAGCTTGGGCGTCGTGCCCGAGGAGATCAGCGCGTGGAAGCCCGACACCGCGCCGCAGGCGATGGTGATGAAGAGGAACGGGAACAGGTTGCCCGACCACACCGGACCGGTGCCGTCGACGAATTGCGTCAGCGCGGGCATCTTCAGTTCGGGGGCCACGACCACGATGCCGATCGCCAGACCGACGATCGTGCCGATCTTCAGGAAGGTCGACAGGTAGTCACGCGGGGCCAGCAGCAGCCACACGGGCAGCACCGAGGCGATGAAGCCGTAGACGATCAGGATCCAGGTCAGGCCCTTGCCGTCGAAGTCGAACATCGGGCCGATGACCGGATGCGCGGCCACGTCCTGACCGAACGTGATGGCCGCCATCAGGCCGACGAAGCCAATGATGGAAACTTCGCCGATCTTGCCCGGACGGATGTAGCGCAGGTACACGCCCATGAAGAGCGCGATGGGAATGGTCGCGGCCACCGTGAAGGTGCCCCACGGCGAGTGCGTCAGCGCCTTCACGACGATCAGCGCCAGCACGGCCAGGATGATGACCATGATCATGAACGCGCCGAACAGCGCGATCACGCCCGGGATCTTGCCCAGTTCCGACTTGACCAGGTCGCCCAGCGAGCGGCCGTCGCGGCGGGTCGAGATGAAGAGGATCGTGAAGTCCTGCACGGCGCCGGCGAACACGACGCCGGCCAGGATCCACAGCATTCCCGGCAGGTAGCCCATCTGCGCGGCCAGCACCGGTCCGACCAGGGGGCCCGCACCGGCGATGGCGGCAAAGTGGTGGCCGAACAGCACGTGCTTGTTGGTGGGCACGTAGTCCAGACCGTCGTTGTACTTCCAGGCCGGCGTCATGCGCGTCGGGTCAAGCTGGAAGACCTTGCGCGCGATGAAGCGGCTGTAGTAACGGTAGGCGATGAGATAGACGCAGACGGCGGCAATCACCACCCATAGCGCGTTGATGGTCTCCCCTCTGGCCAGCGCCACGGTGCCCAGCGCAAACGCGCCCAGTACCGCAACCGCCAGCCAGACCAGGTGCTGACCCAGTCCCTTACTGCTGGTGTGCATAAGTGCTCCTCTTGCCTCCCGCCATGCTCTTGGCGTGAAACGCTTTTTTCGTCCCGCGGAAGGCAGACTCATTGTTGTGGGGTGGCGGACACAGGCGTCCGCGCTGCGTCAGGTCGACGCGGGCGCCAGTATTGCGCTCTGGCCATCGCGCCAACAAGCGCGGAACTACGCAAGCGAGCTACGTGTTACTACGTCATGCGCCGCAGCAAATTTCCGTGGAAACCGTAAAATCTCCGAACTTTCCGCGTTCCCGCCTCGATACCCTTCCGGTTGATGCGTCGCAGCAAATTCGCTTCGGCCTGATACAAATCCTTATGAAGCTGCGTCTCAAAATCTTGCTGCTTGCGGCAGTCCCGCTGCTGGTGGCCGTCGCCGCCATCACGGTCGCCGTCTACGTGCAGGGATTGCAGTTGGCGCAGCGCGAAAAACAGGTGGTCGAAACCGCCTGGCTGGCCAGCAAGGAAGGCGAGCTGCGTCATTACGTGAACCTGGCGTACAGCGCCATCGCGCCGCTGCAGGCCGCAGGCGACGACGCGGCGACGCGCCAGCGTGCGCTGGACCTGCTGGCGCAGATGGAGTTCGGCCACGACGGCTACTTTTTCGTCTACGACCTGCAGGGCAAGAACCTGATGCATCCGCGCCAGCCCGAGCTGGTCGGGCAAGACCTTTGGAACCTGCGCGACACCAAGGGCCAGGCCGTCATCCAGAACCTGCTGACGGCCGCCCGGCGCGGCGGGCAGCAAGGCGAGGTGGTGCATTACCTCTGGGAAAAACCGTCCACCAACCAGACCGTTGAAAAGCTCGGGTACGTGGTGGTGCTGGAACGCTGGGGCTGGATGCTGGGCACCGGCATCTACCTGGACGACGTGCAAGAGGCCCTGGTGCGCATCGACGCCGCGGCGCAGGCCAATATCCGCGACATGTTCGCGTGGGTGGCGGGCATTGCGGCTGTATCCATCCTGGGCGTGGCCGCCTGTGGTCTGGCCCTCAATATCAGCGACCATCGCCAGTCCGACGCCAAGCTGCGGCTGATGGCGCGCCAGATCGTGCGGTCGCAGGAAGACGAGCGCGCCCGCCTGTCGCGGGAACTGCACGACGGCATCAGCCAGGTGCTGGTGTCGGTAAAACTGTCGCTGGAGGCCGCCCGCGAGCGGCTACGCCAGTCGCACTCGGACGATTCGCGCGCGCTTGCGCACATCGACACGCCGCTGGGCGGCGCGCTGGACCGTCTGAACATGGCGGTGGGCGAGGTCCGCCGCATTTCGCACAATCTGCGTCCCACCCTGCTCGATGACCTGGGCCTGCCCGCCGCGCTGGAGCATCTGGGCCGGGAATTCGCCATCCGCCCCGAGGACGGCGCCCCGCCGCTGGCGGTGGACCTGCACACGGTCGGCCAGCCGGTGAAGCTGCCCGACGCCTACGCGACGGCGCTGTTCCGCGTGACGCAAGAGGCGCTGACCAACGTCATGCGCCATGCCGGCGCCACGCGCGCGGATCTGACGCTGGCGTATTCGGCGCGCGACCTGCGCCTGACCATCACCGATGACGGCTGCGGCTTTGACGACGCCGAGGTCCAGCAGGACCCGCATCGCGGCATCGGCCTGCGCAACATGCGAGAACGCATGAGCGCGCTGTCCGGCACCCTGACCTTTCATTCCACCGCGCAAGGCACGACCTTGCAGGCCTGGCTTCCCCTGCCGCCTCCCGGCGGCCCCCTTCCGACGCCTCCCCAAGCATGATCGACAAACCCGACGCCGTCCGCCTTCTGCTGATCGATGACCACCCCCTGGTGCGCGACGGCCTGCGCCTGCGCCTTGAAACCGTGCCGACGTTGCGGGTAGTAGGTGAAGCCAGCAACGCCGCGGCCGCGCAGGCTTTTCTGGCCGCCTGCATGGCTGAGGATCCGCAGGGCGGCACCCTTCCCCATCTTGCGCTGATGGACCTGAACATGCCCGGCGTCGGCGGCCTGGAGCTGACGGCGCTGCTGCACGAGCGCTATCCGCAGATCGCGGTGCTGGTGCTGTCCATGCACGACAACCCCGAGTACATGGTGCAGGCGGTCAAGGCCGGCGCCCGTGGCTATCTGCTCAAGGATGAGCCCGCGCAGGAGATCATCACCGCCATCGACGCCGTCATGGCCGGCCGCAGCTATTTCAGCGCTGCAGCGGCCGTGCGGCTGTCGCAGGCCAGCGCCCTGGCCACGTTGCTGACGCACCGCGAGCGCGACGTGCTGCGCCACATCGCCGACGGCCATGCCAACAAGCAGATTGCGCAGACGCTGGGATTGTCGGTGCGCACCGTCGAGACGCACCGCCTGAACATCAAGCGCAAGCTGGGCATCGACGGACAGGCCGAACTCATCAAGTACGCGGTCGAAAACCGGGGCGTCTGAACGCAGGAAATACCCCCACACGCCACGGGTAAGCCCGCGGTCCGCCCGCCGCGCTGAGGTAGACTTGCGACACCTACGCATTACGCCCAGCGTTACGCCACGCATCACCCTTTGCATCACCGCGCGCCAAAGGGCGCGCCGCCAGGAGTCCCCATGTCATTGGAAAAGCACTACACCGCCATTCTCGAAGCACTAGGGGAAGATCCGTCCCGCGAAGGGCTGGCCGACACGCCGGCCCGCGCCGCCAAGGCCATGCGCCACCTGTGCCGCGGCTACGACCAGAACCTGGAAGAAATCGTCAACGGCGCGCTGTTCACGTCGGACACGCGCGAGATCGTCCTGGTCAAGAACATCGAGCTGTACTCGCTGTGCGAGCACCACATGCTGCCCTTCATCGGCAAGGCGCACGTGGCCTACCTGCCGGCCGGCAAGGTGCTGGGCCTGTCCAAGGTGGCCCGCATCGTCGAGATGTACGCGCGCCGCCTGCAGATTCAGGAAAACCTCAGCCGCCAGGTGGCAGAAGCCGTGCAAAGCGTCACCGGCGCGGCTGGCGTTGCGGTCGTGATCGAGGCGCAGCACATGTGCATGATGATGCGCGGCGTCGAAAAGCAGAATTCCTCCATGGTCACGTCGGTGATGCTGGGCGAATTCCACGAAAACCCGTCCACGCGTGCGGAGTTTCTCAGCCTGATCCGCTGATCGGTGTCTGACACCTAGTGGCACAGCCGTGATCTGACGGCGCTCTCTGCAGGGTGTCAGACACCTTGCCAGCCATCTCATCCATTTGGCGCATATCGCGGGCCCGCCCGCTGCGACGACCATGCCCGTTCGGGCATCGGCGGCGCAGCCGGCGGGCCCGGTTGCTTTTGGCACCTACTGATCCGGACATCTGGCCCTAGCGTTCTGGTCCCATCCGGGCACACTGGCACCAGCAAGCCGGTCGCGCCGGGGCGCGGCCGTTCTCTCCCGGAGATCTCCATGAACGCGATATACCGCCTGATTCGCCGCTGCACCCTGGCCGGCCTGGCCGCCGCGCTACTGGCTGCGCCCGCCTACGCGCAGACCAAACTCGTGGTGGGCTACCAGCTCATCGTCGGGCCGTTCCTGTCCGCCATCGCGGACGGCAGTTTCGACAAGGCCCTGAAAGAGGCCGGCTACCAGGTGGACTGGCGCCAGTTCACCTCGGGCGGCGACATCTCGACCGCCCTGGCCTCGGGCAACGTGCCGGTCGGCGTGCTGGGATCGACCGGGATCACCTCGGCCGCCACACGCGGCGTGGACATGCAGCTCTTCTGGATCCTGGACAACATCGGCAAGTCCGAAGCGCTGGTGGCGCGCAACGGCTCCGGCATCAACAGCACCGCCGACCTGAAGGGCAAGCGCATTGCCACGCCGTTCGTGTCGACGTCGCACTTTCATTTGCTGGTCGGGCTTGAGCAGGTCTGGAAGGTGCCGCCGCGCGACGTGCGCATCCTGAATATGCAGCCGCCGCAGATCGTGGCCGCCTGGCAGCGCGGCGACATCGACGCCGCCTACGTCTGGCCGCCCGCGCTGACCGAGATCGCCAAGACCGGCAAGATCATCGCCGACTCCGAACAGATCGGCGCGGCCAGCGTGCCGACCTTCGACGGCATCGTGGTGGACAAGGCCTGGGCGCAGAAGAACCCGAAGTTCATGGCCGCCTTCACGGGCGTGCTGGCCAAGTCTTATGCTGACTATCGCGCCAACAGCGCCAAGTGGACGGCGGATTCGCCGCAGGTCAAGGGCATCGTCAAGCTGATTGGCGGCAAGCCCGAGGACATCGTCGAGGCACTGGGCCTCCTGGTCTTCCCGACCGTGGAAGAACAGGCCTCCAAGACCTGGCTGGGCGGCGGCAAGGACTCGGGCGCCGCGCGCGCCTTCGCGGCCAGCGCCAAGTTCCTGAAGGATCAGAAGCAGATCGACAAGGCACTGGACGACTACAGCCCGTTCGTGACGGATCAGTACGCGAAGGCGGCCGCGAAGTAATTCACGCGACCCGTCCGACCCGGCCCGGCGCCACCCCGGCGCCGGCCGCAGCGCGAAGACGAGGCCTGCCGCCGCAGGCCTCGCCACAACGATCAGGGGGAACAGCATGACCATGCAGTCCACATCCGCCGCGCAGCGCCTGTGCGCGGAAGGCGTCAGCGTCACCTATCCCGGCCTGCACGACAGCGGCCCCGTCATCGCGCTGCACGACGTCAACCTGACCATCCAGCCCGGCGAATTCGTCGTCGCGTTGGGAGCATCAGGCTGCGGCAAGACCACGTTGCTCAGCCTGCTTGCGGGCTTTCTGTCGCCGACCGAGGGCGAGATCACGCTGGGCGGAAACCCCATCGTCGGGCCGGGCGCCGACCGCGGCGTGGTGTTCCAGAAGCACGCCCTGCTGCCCTGGCTGAACGTGCTGGAGAACACCGAATTCGGCCTGAAGCTGCAAGGCGTGGACAAGGAGACCCGCCGTGCGCGCGCCCGCCGCAATCTTGAACTGGTGGGCCTGCAGGATTTTCACCGGCACATGATCTACCAGCTGTCGGGCGGCATGCAGCAGCGCGTGGGCATCGCGCGCGCGCTGACCTGCGACCCCGCCATGCTGCTAATGGACGAGCCCATGGCCGCGCTGGACGCGCTGACCCGGGAAACCATCCAGGAGCTGCTGCTGGATATCTGGCGGCAGACCAACAAGATGTTTTTCTTCATCACCCACAGCGTGGAAGAAGCGCTCTTCCTGGGATCGCGGCTGATCGTCATGTCGCCGCGCCCGGGCCGGATCACGCACACGTTCGAGCCGGCCTTCAACCGGCGCTACCTGGAGACCCGCGATGGCCGTGGCATCAAATCCAGTCCCGACTTCATCGCCATGCGAGAAGAAGTCCTCGGCATCATCTACGGGGACGAGCGCGCCGCCTCCCCGCACGCCCTCCATGCCTAAGCGCCGCATCGGCCACACGCCGGCGGCGCCGGGCAAAGTGTACGGGGCGCCGGGCGCGGGCTACAGCGGCCACATCAGCCTGCTCACCAGCCTGGCGCTGATCGCGCTGTGGTTCCTGGTGACCAGCGCCGGCTGGGTGCGGCCGCTGTTCCTGCCGTCGCCCATCGCGGTGTACGACAAGTTCGTCTTTGCGATGACCGAAGGGGTGGCCAATTCCACGCTGACCGAGCACGCGCTCGCCAGCCTGGGCCGGGTGTTCGGCGCGTTCTTCCTGGCGTGCGTCACGGCGATTCCGGTCGGCATCCTGATGGGCGTGAACCGCTACGCGCGCGGCGTCTTCGATCCGCCGATCGAGTTCTACCGCCCGCTGCCGCCGCTCGCTTATCTGCCGCTCATCATTATCTGGTTCGGCATCGGCGAATTCCCCAAGATCCTGCTGATCTACCTGGCCATCTTCGCGCCCATGGCGATCGCCGCGCGCGCGGGCGTACGGTCGGTGTCGATCGAACAGATCCACGCCGCCTACGCCATGGGCGGGACCAGCCGCCAGATCGTCTGGCACGTCATCCTGAAGGCGGCCATGCCGGAAATCTTCACGGGCATGCGCATCGGTATCGGGGTCGGCTGGACGACGCTGGTCGCCGCCGAGATGGTGGCGGCCGACCGGGGTCTGGGCTTCATGGTGCTGAACGCCGCGCAGTTCCTGGCCAGCGACACGGTCATCATGGGCATCATCGTGATCGGGCTGTTCGCGTTCGCCTTCGACCTGCTGGTGCGTTACCTGGAACGCTTCGCCATTCCGTGGAAGGGACGAATCTGACAGGGCAATCCCGCATTCCTTCCCCCATCCGGCTCCTTTATTCTGAGACTCGGACACCCCGGGCGCGGCAGCGCGGCGCCCGTGAGGTCCGCAGTCAAAAGGAGCCAGCCATGTCCAGCCAGGCCTCGATGCTCAAGCCTGTGTTGTGGGAACGCCTGTTCGAAAAGGCCAGCGCGCCCAACCTCAGCCTGCAGGGGCGCGTGCGCCAGATGCTGGTGTCGGCCATCCTGAGCGGCCACCTGCCGCCCGGCATGCCGGTGCCGTCCAGCCGCTACCTCGCCGACCAGTTGCGCATCGCGCGCAATACCGTGGTGTTTGCGTACCAGCAGCTCGTGTGCGAAGGGTATCTGGTGTCGCGCGAACGCAGCGGCCACTTCGTCAGCGATACCGTCATGGAAGGCCACTCGGGTCCCGCGACGGACGCTTCACCGGCGGACGCGCCCGAAACCGGTGGCGTGCGCTGGGAAGAGCGTCTGCGCTTTCGTCCCTCGCGGCAACGCAACATCACCAAGCCCCGCGACTGGCAGAAACAGCCCTATCCCTTCGTCTACGGCCAGTTCGACCAAGACCTGTTCCCTACCGCCGAATGGCGCGAATGCTGCATCAAGGCGCTGTCGGTGCTGGACATCCGCAGCTGGGCGCCGGACCTCATCACGCACGACGACCCCGCGCTCATCGAACAGATCCGCACGCAGGTGCTGCCGCGCCGCGGCGTGTGGGCCGACGCCGAGGAAATCGTCATCACGGTCGGCGCGCAGCACGCGCTTTATCTGCTGGCCGATCTGCTGGTGAACGAAGACACCGTGGTCGGCATGGAAGACCCGGGCTATCCGGACGCCCGCAACATCTTCGCCAGCCACACGCGCCATCTGCTGCCGCTGCCCGTGGACGAACAAGGCCTGCGCACGGGGACGCAACTGCTCGGATGCGATTACCTGTTCGTCACGCCGGGCCATCAGTGCCCGACCACCGTCACGCTGTCCATGGAGCGCCGCGCCTCGTTGCTGGCAATGGCGCGTCAGGCCGACAGCCTCATCATCGAAGACGACTTCGAAAGCGAAAGCCGCTGGGGCGAAGGCGCGATCCCCGCGCTGAAAAGCCTGGACCGGGACGGCCGCGTGATCTACGTGGGCAGCCTGGCCAAGTCCTTCGCGCCGGGCCTGCGCATCGGCTACATCGTCGCGCCGCGCGAGCTGGCCGCCGAACTGCGCGCGCTGCGCCGCCTGATGCTGCGCCACCCGTCCGCGTACATCCAGCGCGCGTTCTCGCTGTTCATCTCGCTGGGGCATCACCATTCGCTGCTGCGCCGCCAGTCGCAGGCTTACCAGAAGCGCGGCGCCGAACTGGCGCAGGCGTTGGCGCGGCACCTGCCGGACTTCACGGCCATTCCGATCACCGGTTCGTCATCGTGCTGGCTGCAGGGGCCGCCGTGGCTTAATGCGGCGGCGCTGTCCGAAGCCGCGCTGGCCGAAGGCGTCGTGGTCGAACCGGGGGATGTGTTCTTCATGGACGGCGCCAACGCGCCGCGGAACTTCCTGCGCGTGGGGTTTACGTCGATCCGGCCGGAGCATATCGAACCGGGTATCGCGCGGCTGGCAAAGGTGGTCGACGCCCAGCGGCGCGTGGCGCAGGATCTCGTGCTGGACGGTGTCTGACACCCGAATCAGTCCTACGTTTTGACGGGGTGTCTGACACCTGAATCAGTCCTACGTTTTGACGGGGTGTCTGACACCTCAATCAGTCCTACAAGTCTTGAAGGTGCCAGAGGCCCGCGTACTGCTACAGCAACTCGTCCCGCAGGTAATACCAGCGATACAACAACCCCTGCCCGATGCGGCGGAACGGGGCGAACAGGTGTCCCGGTAGCGGCGTGTCGTAGATCGGCAGGTTCCACGCGATCCCATCCTTGCCCATCATCCGTTGCGCCAGCCGCCTGCCGGCATGCGCCGAAAACGCCACCCCGTTGCCGCCATAACCGAAGGCGTAATACACCTGCTGCGCGGGATCCGGTTGCGTGACGCGCGGCATCATGTCGTGGCTGACGTCTACCCAGCCCCACCACGAATACGCCACGTCCACACCGCGCAGCGCCGGGAACTTGCGGGCGAGTCCCTCGCGCAGCAGCGCAAGGTGGCGCGGGTTTTCGGCGTCTGCACCGCGCAGCGCGCTTCGGCTGCCGATTTGCATGCGGCCATCGGGCAGCAGGCGGTAGTAGAAGCGCAGCGTGCGCGTGTCGGTGATGAACACCGTGCTTTTCAACCCCGCCGCCTCGCGTTCCTCGGCCGACAGCACCCGCGTGACCATCGAATTGGACAGCACCGGCATGATGCGGTTGTCCAGCAGCCGGTTGACGCCCTGCGCGGTGTAGCCGCCGGTGGCGAAGGCCACGCGCCGGGCACGCACCGTGCCGCCGGGGGTTTGCAGCCGGTACATGCCGTTTTCCACGCGCCAGCCCAGCACGGGGCTGGACGGATGGATGCGCACGCCCAGCGCCCGCGCCTGCCGCAGATAACCGTACGCAAGCTTGAGCGGATGCACGCCGACACCGTCGGGCTCGTGCATGGCGCCCACCGCCTCGCGATCATCCACATACCGTTCGTGCAATTCGGCGCGGCTGAGCATCTTGGTGTCGTAACCGAAGACGTCGCGCATCACGCGCGCTTCGTTCTGCAGGAAGGCCATCTTCTTCTGGCGATGCGCCGTGTACAGATGGCCGCCGGGCTGCGCGTCGCAGTCCACCTGCGCGACCAGGCTCTTCCAATACTCGAAGCCTTCGCGGATCTCCGCGTCCAGGCGTTTGGCCGTGTCCAGCCCCCAGCGTTCGATCCACTGCGAGCGGTACAGGCGGCCCGACGCATTCTGCCCCTGGCCGCCATTGCGGCTGGTGCACCCCCACACCGCGCGATTGGCCTCCAGCACGACGGCCTTCACGCCAAAATCGCGTGCCAGCGCCAGCGCCGCCGACAAGCCTGTGAAGCCGGAGCCGACAATCACCACATCAGCGTCGATGTCGCTGCGGATCGGCCCGTCGTCCTCGGGCGGTGCGCCGGCCGTCGCGACCCAGTAGGTGGGCGCGTAGTCCTGGCCCTGTCCGGGCGGCGACACCAGCGGATCGTAGGCGGGGTTGTAGGCGTTGATGGCGGCGCCGGACGCGGGCGCCGGGCGGGAGATGCCGGCCGACATTTGCGTATCCATGATGGCGGCTAGGCACGTGCCGGCAAGGCGGGACGCTGCTTGCGGAACGCGTTCTTCACCTGGATCTTGCCGTCCTTGAACGTGAACACGTCGACCATGTCGGCCTCCACCCGCGAGCCGTCCGCCGCCGTGCCGCGGAACGTGGACTCGGAGACGCCGCGATCGCCGGCCACCCAGTGGCGGCCGTTCTC
This sequence comes from Achromobacter animicus, assembly GCF_902859585.1. Taxonomy (GTDB): domain Bacteria; phylum Pseudomonadota; class Gammaproteobacteria; order Burkholderiales; family Burkholderiaceae_B; genus Achromobacter; species Achromobacter animicus. The sequence continues at coordinate 952,040 of NZ_CADIJM010000001.1, forward strand.
CCATTGCGCGTCCGGGAAGTTCTTCCAGGCCGCGGCAAAGGCCGCGCGCACCGCTTCCGGGCCGGCATGGCGGCTGCCGTACTGTTCGGGGCCGCCGACGGTCTCGAACACGCAGTCTTCGCTCATGAATGACATCAGGGCGTCGATATCGTGCCGGTTCCAGGCGGCCGCAAACTCGGCCAGCATTTCCACGGTGACGGTCTGTTGCATTGCCTACCCTCCTTCGCTGGCGCGGCGCGAGATGCGTCCACGCTGAACCCTCAAGGTACGTGCGCGGCATGCGCGCGGGTAGGACCAGACGCGGGGAATCGCTTGCACCAGAACTAGCGCAGCGGCACGGCGTGGGCCGCGTCCAGTGCGACGTCGACGTTGATGTCGTGCAGCGCAGCCCGGTCCAGAAGCGTCGCGATTGCCGGCATGTTGGTGACGCCGCGCATACCAATCACGACCAGCGAGGGTTCGCATTGATCAGCCGGCGCGCGCGCCTGCGTGTCAAAGCGCACGCGCCGTCCCGCGAATTGCACCAGCACCCAACCGTGGCGGCTGGTGCGGACCCAGCCCTTGGCGCGCAGCACGTCGCGGGGCAGCTGCTTCAGGCGCTCGGCGAGCATGTCGGCGTCCAGTAACGCGGGGGCTCGCCATAGCCCGCTTTGGAACGGATGGGCGGGATCGGACGGGTCGACGTGGCGCGGCATGTGTCCGCCCACGCGAACGCCGCCGAGCTCGTCGCCGTGGGCGCCGACAACGCGGCCGCCATGGCCGTGTCCGCAGATAGCACCATCGCCGTGCCTGTCGCCATGGCCGCAACCATGCTCCGCCTCATGCCCGCTTGCCGTCCCCTCACCCACGCCGATCAACGCCCCCAAATCCACCCGCCCCTCGCTCGCCCGCAACAGGGGCGCGCCGCCGCTAGCCTCGCGCAGCCAATCCTGCACCGCCGCCAGCGCATCCGGCGCCACCAGATCGATCTTGTTCAACACCAGCAAATCCGCCGCGCGAAGCTGCCGCTGCACCGTATCGGCCAACAGCGGATCCGCCGCCACCTCGCGGATGGCCCCCGCATCGACCAGCACCACCACGCTCTCCAGTTGCAGCAGCGGATCGGCCATCCCCACCTGCGCGATGCGACCGGGATCAGATACGCCACTCGCCTCGATGACAATCCATTCGGGCAACGGATCCAGCGCCAGCACACGCGCCAGCGCATCATCCATTCCGCCCGCCATCGAGCAGCAGACGCAACCGTTGGCCAGCCGGATCACGTTGTCGGCGCGATCCGCGATAAGGCCCGCGTCGATGTCCACGGGCCCGAAGTCATTGACCAGCACCGCCGCGCGGCGCGCGCTGGCGGTCAGCACATGATTCAGCAAGGTGGTCTTGCCCGCACCCAGAAAGCCGCCCACCACCGTCAGCGGAATGCGCGCCACGTCAGGCCTCCCGCAGCGGCAGCGGACGCCCGCCGATGACCGTGCCCAGCACCTTCAGGTCTTTCAAGGATTCCGGCGCGGCCTCGGACGGATCGTCCGCCAGCACGCAGAAGTCCGCGTACTTGCCGACCTCGATCGAGCCCACCAGATGGTCCATATGCAGCGTGTACGCGGCGCCCAGCGTGATAGCGTGCAGGGCGGCGTCGACGCCGATGCGCTCGGACTCGCCCAGCACGCGGCCCGAGGCCGTCTGCCGGTTCACCGCGCACCATGCCGTGAACAGCGGCCCAAGCGGCGTGATGGGCGCATCGGAATGGATGGCATACGGCACCCCTGCGCGCGCCGCCGACGCGCAGGCGTCCATGCGGTTGGCGCGATCCGGTCCCATCGTCAGCGCGTAGTGCGCGTCGCCCCAATAGTAGATGTGATTGGCAAAGAGATTCACGCACATGCCCAGGCTCGCCATCCGGCGGAACTGGGCGGCGTCGGCCATCTGGCAATGCTGCAACGTGTGGCGATGGTCGCGCCGCGGCGTGCGCTGCAACGCGCGGTCCACGGCTTCAATCGCAAGCTGCGTGGCCTCGTCGCCGTTGGCGTGGATGTGAAGCTGCGCGCCGGCGTCGTGATAGGTCTGCACCATCGCATCCAGTTCGGACGGCGCGATCACCCAGATACCGTTTGGCGCGCCGTTGAAATATCCCGGCCAGCGCACGCGTGCCGTGAAGCCCTGGATCGATCCATCGACCACCAGCTTCACCATGCCCAGATGCAGCTTGCCGTGATTCAGCCGCCTCGCGGCCGCCAGCTTTTCCAGGCAGCCCGCCGCGTTGCCCGCGTAGGTCAGCGCCGAGGCCGCGGGCACGATGCGCACCGGATAATCCGGCTCACCCGTCACCCGCGCCAGCGTCGCAAGGCCTTCATCATTCAACTCATTGACCAGGTCCGTCGCGGTGGTCACGCCGGCCCACTGCGCCACCTTCCCGAACATCCGCAGCCCTTCTTCCGTCAGGCCGACAGTGCGGAACGGGCTGCCGATCAGCCGCATGACCGGGAACATGGCCGCAAATTCGCAGAGCTCGCCACTGGGTCTTCCATCATCGAGCCGCGTCACGCCCTCGATGTCCGTGTCGCGATCGATGCCCGCCCGAGCCAGCATGGGCGAGTTGACGTTCATGAGGTGCATGCTGGCGTGCATGACCACGATGGGCCGCTGCGCCGACACGGCGTCCAGGTCATGAATGCTCATGCGGTCGCCGCCGAAGAAGATGGGATCGAAGCCCCAGCCGATCAGCGTCTCGTCCTGCGCCAGCGCGCCCTCGGCATCCCGAAGCCGCGCCGCCACTTCCGCGAAGCTTTTCAGGCCGGACCAGAGCTTGCCGTCCGGACCGCGCCGGTCGTAAAAGCCCACGTAGACGAACTTCCACATGCCGCCCTCGGGCAGATGGCAATGGCCTTCCACGAGGCCCGGCATCAGCACGCTGTCCGCGAACCGGTCATCGACTTCTGCCGGCCCCCAGCCGGCCAGATCCTCCCGGCTGCCCACGCCAAGAATGCGGCCATCGCGCACGGCAACATGCGTGGCGCGCGGCTGCGCGGGGTTCATGGTCAGGATGGATCGGGCGACATAAAGCGTCGTGGAGCCGGAAGACTGGGTCATCGGGGTTCCTTGTAAGTCTGAAGATCGGTACGCCCACATGGGGACACGCACATCGGGACACGCACATCAGCACGCCCGTCAGTCTTGCAACGGCGACACCGTCACGCCATCGCGCGTCTCGACAAAATGGCAGGCCACGTGATGCGCCGGCGCCACCTCGCGCAATTCAGGTTCACGGGCGGAACACAGCGCTTGCGCGGCCGGACATCGCCCCGCGAAGCGGCAGCCGGGCGGCGGATTGACCGGGCTGGGTGGATCGCCGGTCAGCCTGACGCGCCGCGCCGCCGTTTCGCGGCCGCCCTTGACGGTCGGTACGGCAGACATCAGCGCCACGCTGTACGGATGCAGCGGCCGCGAGAAAAACGCCCGCCGCGAGGCCCGCTCGATGATCTTGCCCAGATACATCACGGCGATGTCGTCGCACACGTGCTCCACCACCGCCATGTCGTGCGAGATGAAAAGAAACGACTGCCCCTGTTCGCGCTGGATGCGCCGCAGCAGATTCAGGATCTGCGCGCGGATCGCGATGTCCAGCGCCGACACAGGCTCATCGCAGACGATCAGGTCCGGCGCGCTGGCCAGCGCCCGCGCGATATTCAGCCGCTGGCGCTGCCCGCCGGAAAACTGGTGCGGAAACAGTTGCCGCTGTTCGGGCCGCAGCCCCACCAGTTCGAACATCAGCGCCACGCGCGCCTCGCGGCCGCCGGGCGGGTCGATGCCCATCAGGTCCAGCGGCGTGCGCACAATTTCCTCGGCGCGCTGGCGCGGATTGAGCGACGAGTACGGATCCTGGAACACCAGTTGCAGGCGCCGCCGCATCCGCCGCAGCGCCGAACCGCGCATCGCGGTCAGATCGCTGCCGTCGAAATGGATGCTGCCACCGGTGGGGTCCGCCAGCCGCAGCACCGACAGCGCCGTGGTGGTCTTGCCCGAACCCGACTCGCCCACGATGGCCAGCGTGCGGCCGCGCTCCAGGTCGAACGACACGCCGTCCACCGCCCGCACCACCACCGGCTTGCCATCGCGTCCGCGCCCGCCCACCGGAAAATGCACCGACAGGTCGCGCACCGACAACAGGGATGACGAATGCGCCTGGCTCATTGCGATGCCTCCGGATAAAGCCAACAGGACACGCCCTGACCCCCATCCAGCACGGTCATGGGCGGAAACTCGCGGCTGCAACGCGCCATGGCGCGGTTGCAGCGGTCAACGAACGGGCAGCCGACGCCACGCTCCCACACGGACGGCACCACGCCCGGAATCTCGGGCAGGTCGGGACGCTCGTCATCGGGTTCGCGGTCCAGTTCGGGCAGGCAGGCGATCAGGCCCTGCGTGTACGGATGGCGCGGCTGCGCCAGGATCTGGCCTACGCTGCCCTGCTCCACCACCCGCCCGCCGTACATCACCACCACGCGGTCCGCCATCTCGGACACCGCGCCCATGTCGTGCGTGATCAGCAGCACGGCGGTGCCGCGGCGCGCCTGCTGCTCGCGCAACAGGTCGAAGATCTGCGCCTGTACCGTCACGTCCAGCGCGGTCGTGGGCTCGTCGGCGATGAGCACGTCGGGGTCGCACGCCAGCGCAATCGCGATCATCACCCGCTGCCGCATGCCGCCGGAAAGCTGGTGCGGATAATCGTCCACGCGGCGCTCCGGCAACGGAATGCCCACGGACTTGAGCATCTCGATGGCGCGCTCGCGTGCGTCGCGCTTGGACAGTCCTTGATGCAGGCGCAGCGGCTCGCCAATCTGGTCGCCCACCGTATACACCGGATTGAGCGCCGTCATCGGCTCCTGGAAGATCATCGAAATGTTGTTGCCCCGCACCCGGCGCATCGCCTCGTCATCGTGCATCGCGAGGTCGGCGCCGCGCAGACGCACGTGACCGGCGCCCACGCGCGCCAGCGGCGGAATCAGCCGCATGATGGCCAGCGCCGTCATGCTCTTGCCGCAGCCGGATTCTCCGACCAGGCACAGCGTTTCGCCGGGACGCAGGTCGAAGCTCACGTCGCTCAGCACTTCGGCCGCCCGTCCGCGCGTGCGGAATTCCAGGCTCAGGCCGTCCACTTCCAGCACGGGGGCCATGTCGGCGGCGTTCATGCCCGGCCTCGCGACGTTGGATTGAGCGCGTCGTTCAGACCGTCGCCAATCAGGCTGACGGCCAGCACGGTCAGGAAGATGGCTGCGCCGGGCAGCGTCACCGCCCACCAGGCGGTCAGGATGTAGGGGCGGTTGCTGCCGATCATCAAGCCCCAGCTCATCACATTGGGATCGCCCAGGCCCAGAAACGACAGCCCTGCCTCGAACAGGATCGCCGTGCCGATGGCCAGCGTGGCCGACACGATCAGCGGCGCCAATGCGTTCGGCAGGATCACTCGCCAGATGATGCGCGCGTCTCCGGCGCCGATCACGCGCTCGGCAAGGACATACTCACGCCGCTTGAGCCGCAGGAACTCGCCGCGCGCCAGCCGCGCGGTTCCCGTCCAGCTCACCACGCCGATGGCGACTGCGATGGTGGCGAGCGACGGGCTGAACAGCGTCACCAGCACCATCGCAAAGAGCAAGGTGGGCAGCACCTGGAAGAACTCGGTGATGCGCATCAGCGTTTCATCGACCCAGCCGCCGTAATAGCCCGCCAGCGCGCCAACGGTGATGCCGATGGCCATGGACAGCACCGCCGCCACCACGCCCACCAGCAACGTTGCGCGGCCGCCGTAGATCATGCCGGTCAGCACGTCGCGGCCCAGGTAGTCGGATCCCAGCAGCAGCTCGCCGCCGGGCGGCTCCATGGGCGCCGCGGCGATTTCAAACGGGTCGGCGTGCATCAGCATCGGCCCGAAGATCGTGATGGCCAGGATCGTCGCCAGCAGCAGCACGCCGGCCAGCGCGCTGGGGTTGCGCGCGAACACGCGCAGCGCCTCATAGGTTGGCCGGGGCGGCGGCTTGGGCCGGGCGTCGGCGCCGGCGGCGCCGGGCAGCGCAATCGGTGCGGGTCTCATGATGTCTTGATCCGGGGATCGATCAGGCGATACGCCAGATCGGTAAGCTGGTTCATCACCACGACCAGCAACGAGGCAAAGAGCAAGATGCCGAGCAGCGTCGGATAATCACGGCGCAGCACGGAGTCGAACGCCAGGCGTCCCAATCCGGGCCAGTTGAAGACCGTCTCCACCAGAATCGCCCCGGCCAGCACGTTGCCGAATTGCAGACCCAGCATGGTCACCACCGGCAGCACCCCGTTGCGCAGCGCGTGCTTGTACAGCACGGTGTTCTCGGGCAGCCCCTTGGCGCGCGCGGTGCGGATGTAATCGGCCTGCAAGGCGTCCATGACGCTGGCGCGCGCCAGCCGGCTGTATTGCGCCAGGTACACGAAGGCCAGCGTAAAGGCGGGCAGCACCAGATGGTGCAGCACGTCCAGCGCGCCCGCCCAGCCGTCCTGCGGACCGCCCGCCGACCGCATGTCCGAAACCGGAAAGATCGGCCACACCGAGGCAAACAGGATGATGAGGATGATGCCGGTCCAGAACACCGGCGCCGAATAGCCCACGACCGACAGCAGCGTGATGCCTTGCGACAGCAGCCCGTTGGGCTTCCTGGCGGCCAGCGTGCCCAGCAACGTGCCGATCAGGAACGCCACCGTCACCGACGTCACCACCAGCAGCAGCGTGGCGGGCACGCGGTCCCAGATCAGCTGGGCGACCGGCACGTTGAAGAAGTAGGAGTAGCCCAGGTCGCCGCGCACGACCTGCCCCAGGTAGATGCCCAGCTGCGTGAGGAACGGCTTGTCCAGCCCATACTGCACCCGCAACTGGGCGCGCAGTTCTTCGCTGATCCCGCCCATCGACCCCGCGATGGTTTCCACGGGGTCGCCCGGCGAAATATGAATCAGCAGAAAGTTCAGCGTCACCACGGCCAGCAGCAGGATCGCGGCGTAGACCAGGCGGCGCGAGAGATATCGCAGCATGTCGGCTCCCGCTACTGCACGGAGGTTTCATCCAGCGGCGACAGCAGGCCCCAAATGCCGGACGGCAGACCCTGCACCTTCTTGGACGACAGCGTGTGGTACGGAATGACGGTCAGGAAGTCGATCGGCACGTCCTCGGTCACCAAACGCTGGAATTCTCCATACAGCGCGCGGCGCTTGTCCGCGTCTGTCTCGGTGCCCGCCTGTTCCAGCAGCGCATCGACCTTCGGATTCTTGTAGGACTGCGTGTTGGTCCAGATGATGTCGCGGATGTTGGACGACATGTACGTGCGATGCACGCCGATGACCGGATCGCCCCAGTTGAAGACGATGTCTGTGGTCATGTCGAAGTCCTTGCCGGCGATGCGCTTGGCCCAGGTCGGAAAATCCGGCGAGGCGCGCACCTGCACGTTGATGCCCACCTTCTTCAACTGGCTGCGCAGATATTCCGCGACGTTCTTGCCCTGCACGTCGCTGCCCGGCATGTAGTCCACCGTCAGCGTCATGCGCTCGCCCTTGCCGTCTTTCTTGAAGCCGGCCTCGTCCAGCAGCTTTTCCGCCTGCTTCAGGTCCAGCGGGTACTTCTTCACGTCGTCGCTGGCGAAGGGGCTGGTGCCCACGATGGGGCCGTGCGCCGGCGCGGCAAAGCCGGCGTTCAGCGCCTTCGTGATGAAGCCCTTGTCCGTCGCGTACGCGATGGCCTGGCGCACCCGCACGTCGTCCAGCGGCTTGCGCGCCGTATTGAACGCCAGCCAGCTCAGTGCGCCGATGCCCTCATAGCCTTTGTTGGTCATGACGATGGACGGATTGTCCTTGGCGCGGCGCAGAATCGTCGGCTCGGTCATGAACGGCAGCGCGCCGATGTCGCCACGCTCCAGCCCGATCAGCAGATTGGTCGCATCGGGATTGATCTTGACCACCACGCGGTCCAGCAGCGGCTTGCCTTTGATGAAGAACTTGTCGAAGCGTTCCAGCACGATCTCCTGGCCCGGCTTGAATTCCTTGAAGATGAACGGCCCGGAACCCACCACGTTCGCGGAGTTGCGCGGGTGCGTCTTCAAGTCCTGGCCGTCGCCGTAGATGTGCTTGGGCAGCACGGGCATCAGCGCCGGCGACAGCGCCAGCAGAATGGCCGGATGCGGCTTGCTCATGCGCAGCACGGCGGTGCGCGCGTCGGGCGTTTCCACGCTGTCGACAGGCGCGAACATCGTCTGGAACGGATGGTTCTGCTTGACCGCCATGATCGAAAACGCCACGTCCTCGGACGTCACAGGCTTGCCGTCATGAAAGATCGCGTCGCCGCGCAGGCGCAGCGTCAGCGACTTGCCGTCCGGCGCCAGTTCCCACGACTCGGCCAGATAAGGCTGCGGATTCCAGTCGGCGTCGTAGCGCAGCGGACTGGCAAAGAGCTGCGCACTGGGCAGCGCGGTGGCGGTGCCCGATTGCACTGCGCCGTTCAGATGCCGGGGCACCTGCGTGGAGCCGATGACAAGCGTGCCGCCGGCCTTGGGCGCATCCGCCGCGGCGGCGCCCCCCGCCATTGCAAACACTGACAGAATCGTGGCCAGGCCTAGTCTTGCGCTGCGCATGTGCTACCCCTTTGATGTTGTCGCGTGAACCATTCATGGATGGCTTGCGGTCTAGCGTAGTCATCCCCCGGATGCGCGCTTAGTACCAAACCGCCAGACTTGGTGGTGCCAGGCTTGCCCGCGGTCAACTGCCCAGCGCGTGCGCGTACAGCGCTGCGACGGCGCAACTGTTGACGCGTGCCTCCATGGAGTCGGACCGGCTCGTCAGCAGCACCGGTACTCGCGTGCCCAGCACCAGGCCCGCCGCGCCGGCGCCCGCCAGCCACGTGAGTTCCTTGTAGAGCATGTTGCCGGCCTCGATGTCCGGCACGAGCAGGATGTCCGCGTCGCCCGCCACGCGCGACACGATCCCCTTCTGGTCGGCTGCTTCGCGCGAGATCGCGTTGTCGAACGCAAGCGGTCCGTCGATATCGCCGCCGCGGATCTGCGACCGGTCCGCCATCTTGGACAGCGCCGCGGCATCCAGCGTGGCCGGCATCGCCGGATTCACCGATTCGGTGGCGCACAGCACGGCCACCTTCGGCCGCTCCACGCCCAGCGCGCGCGCCAGGTCGATCGCGTTCTGCGCGATGTCCGCTTTTTCCTGCAGGGACGGTGCGATGTTGACGGCCGCATCCGTCAGGATCAGCAGCTTCGGATAGGCCGCCACCGCCATCACGAAAGCGTGGCTGATGCGCCGGTTGGTGCGCAGGCCCGATTCGCGCGTCACCACCGCGGACATGAAATGGTCGGTGTGCAGGCTGCCCTTCATCAGCATGCTGACCGCGCCATCGCGCGCCAATGCCGCGGCGGCGCGGGCGGCCAGCAGTTCGTCGTCCGGCGTGTCGATGATTTCCATCGAGGCCGCCCGCAGGCCTTCCTGCGCCATCAGCGCGGCGATGCGGCCGGCCGGACCAACCAGCACCGGCTCGATGTAGCCGGCCTCGCTGGCCTGCACGGCGGCGCGCACGCTGACGGGACAGAGCGGATACGCCACCGCGGTGCGCAGCCGCCCGGCCGCCAGCGCGGCAACGCGCAGCGGCTCGAACAAACGGTCGAAAGCCATGTCTTCGCTCCTGCCGCGGCCGCGCGTGCGGCGGCCGGGTGAATGACCGGCGCGGATCAGGACGACAGAACTCGCCCGGATCCGCGCCGCGCGCGCCGGTCAGCGTCCGACCGGCTCGATCGGCAGCGGCACCTCGCCCGCCTGGAACGGCTGGTTGACGTACTTGCGGTACTTGTCCAGGAAGCGCACCGGCTGCTTGAGCGCATCGCGGCGGAACGGATCGCCCAGTTCCTGGCTGACCATCATTTCCAGCACGGTCGTCTTGCCTTCCAGCTGCGCCTGGCACGCGGCCTGCAACGCCGCGCCGACCTGGTCCGCATGTTCCACGCGGATGCCTTCGGCGCCCATGGCCCGAGCCAGCTCCGAGAAATTCGGATTGAGCAGGTTGCTGCCGACGAAGCGGCGGCCATAGAAATCCACCTGGTTCTTTTTCTCGGCGCCCCACTGGCCGTTGTGAAACACCACCGCGGTCACCGGGATCTGCTCGCGCACGCAGGTCAGCAGTTCCTGGAAGCTCATGCACCACGCGCCGTCGCCCACGTAGGCCACCGCCGGGCGGTCGGGCCGGCCAAGTTTGGCGCCGATCAGCGCGGGCAGCGCATAGCCGCAATTGCCGAAGCTCATGGCCGCGAGCATGGAATTGGGCTCGTCAAAACGCAGGTAGCTGTTGGACACCGAGCAAATGTTGCCGATGTCGGTGGACACCATCACGTGCTTGGGCATCGCGCGTTCCAGCTCGCGCAGCATACGGCGCGGGTGCATGCGGCCGCCGCCATGCTCGATGATGTCCAGGCTCCAGTCGTCGCGCTCGTGCGACCAGCTGTCCAGCTCCTGTTCCCACTCGGCCTTCTGGGCGGCGATCTCGCTGGCGCGTCCTTCTTTCGTGCGGGTGCAGGCGACATCGCGTGCCTGCAACCGGGCCGTCAAAGCGGCGGCGGCCGGCTTGGCGTCGCCGCAGATGCCCACCGACACCGGGCGCACCAGGCCCAGCATGCGGTGGTCGGCGTCGACCTGGATGATGCGCGCGTTCTGCGGCCAGTATTCCAAGCCATGCTGCGGCAAGGTGCCGAAGGGCCCCAGCCGCGTGCCCAGCGCCAGCACCACGTCCGCCTGCGACAAGAGCTTCATCCCCGCCTTGGCGCCCTGGTAACCCAGCGGGCCGCACCACAGCGGATGACTGGCCGGGAAGGCGTCGTTATGCAGATAACTGGTGACCACCGGCGCGCCCAGCAGCTCGGCCAGCGCCACGCATTCGGCCTGGCCCTCCGAGAACAGCACGCCGCCGCCCGCCACGATGACCGGGAACTTGGCCTCGGCCAGCATGCGCGCCGCGGCTTCCAGATCCTCTTCGGATCCCGGCCCGCGGCGGATGCGGCGCGGCTCCGGGATGGCCACGTCGATCTCGCCGTAGAAATAGTCGCGCGGAATGTTCAATTGCGCGGGGCCGCGTTCGGCCATCGCGTTGTCGAACGCCTTGGCGGTGAACTCCGCCATGCGGTCCGGACGGTTCACGTGCGCCTGGTATTTGGTAATGCGCGAAAAGATCGGAAGCTGTTCGGTTTCCTGGAAGCCGCCCAGCCCCATGCCCGCCGTGCCGGTCTCGGGCGTGATCGCCACGACCGGGCTGTGCGCCCAGTAGGCGGCCGCCACGCCGGTCACGAAGTTGGTGATGCCAGGGCCGTTTTGTGCAATGCACACGCCGTGCCGGCCGGTCACGCGCGAATAGCCGTCGGCCATATGCGCCGCGCCCTGCTCGTGCACCGTCGGCACGAAGCGGATGCCGGCCGCGGGAAACAGGTCCAGCGCATCCATGAAGGCCGAACCGACGATGCCGAAAACATCCTTGACGCCCTGCGCGACCAGCGTCTCGACAAACGCTTCGCTGGGGGTCATGTGTTGCTTGCTGCTCATGGTCTCTCTCCTGGCGGGCCGGCGCTTGTCCGATTGCTGATTGGCCGGTGTGATCCGATACTGCGCCAGAAACCCGCGGCTTCCCACCCCCGGGCGTTCCATTTTCTGCAGTTTCTGTGCGAGGATGGGCAGCCGATCGCTGAAATCTCAATTATTGAAAGATGAAAGACGAATCCTCCGCCGCCCTGCGCGCGCTGACATTGCTGGAACAGGTGGCACGTTCGGCCCAGCCCGTCTCGCTGGCCGAACTGACCGACGCCACCGGCCTGCCCAAACCTTCCGTGCTTCGGATCCTGTCGCGTTTGGTCGATGCCGGCATGCTGCTGCGCGAACCGGCCGGCAAAAGCTATGTCAGCGGCCCACGCCTGGGCGCGCTGGCCCGCGACACGCTGCTCAATTCGCCTTTGCGCGGCGAACGCCATCGCATCCTGGACAGCCTGGTCGACGAGATCGGCGAGACCTGCAACTGCACCATGCTCGACGGCGACGAGGTCATCTACCTGGACCGCGTGGAAACCGCCTGGCCGCTGCGCGTCAACCTGCAATCCGGATCACGCGTGCCGCTGCACTGTTCGGCCAGCGGCAAGCTGTTCCTGGCCTATATGCGCCGTGAAACCCGCCAGCGCATGCTGGCCGCCGCACAACTGCCGCGCTACACGCCTAACACGCTGTGCGATGTGGCATCGCTGGAAGAAGAGCTGCGGGTCATCAAGAAGGAAGGCGCCAGCTTCGACCGGGAAGAGTTCCTGCTGGGCATCGTCTGCATGGCGGTGCCCATTCTGCACGGGTCGCGGGCGATTGCGGCCGTGGCGCTGCACGCGCCTGTGGCCAGGTTGTCGATCGATGGCGCCCGGGCGTGGCTGCCGCGCATGCAAGAGGCGGCGCGGGCGCTGGCGGGGACGTATGAGGCGTCCGCGTAACGCCGTTAATCAGCCGTCGCGGTCCTTGTCTGCGGCGCCCGATTGCGCGCGCTCCTGACGGCGGTTACGTGCCCCTTCAATCTTCGCAAGCAGCGGCTGCTTCTTCTGGATGACGATTTCCAGATAGCGTTCCCGGGGCAGGACCAGCCTGATGACGGTGGGCAGCGCCTCGTAAGCGCGTTCCAGCACGTCCTTGACCATCGCATCGTCCTTGAGCTTTTCGGCCGACACGCTGAGCAGGCCGTCGACTGTCACGCGCTCGATCGTCTGCCAATGCTGCTCAACAAGCGCGCTGCCTTTTTCTGCCGTGGCGCCGGCCAGTTCCCGGCCCTTTTCTGCGGTGGCGCCTGCCAGTTCACGCCCCCTTTCCGCCGTGGCGCCCGCCAGCTCAAGGCCCTTGGCCCGCGCATTCGCCACGGCATCGCCCAACTGGGCTTTTGAGCTTTCGAGCGCGCCTGCCGTGCGGCTGGTCAGCGCCTTTGCCTTGACGGCTGCGCCTTCCCGTAGCGCCTTCAATTTGTCGAACATGATCCACCCTGACGTCGGTTGCTTGTTGTGATCGAGTCAGGCCCGCCCCGCAGCCGGCCATGCCCGTCGCCAGATCATACCGACTCAGGCTTTACACTAACGCGCAACTCAGCCTTTTTCCGATCCCTTGCGGGATCCGCCCCGCCGTGACCGACACCGCCTTCTCCTCCCTCCCCCTCCTGCCGCCCCTGCTTGAAAACCTGAAAACCCTGGGTTTCGAACAGATGACGCCGATCCAGGCGCAGGCCCTGCCGTTGATTCTTGAACGGCGCGACGTGATCGCGCAGGCCAAGACCGGCAGCGGCAAGACCGCCTCGTTCGGCCTGGGCGTGCTGCAGAACCTGGACGTGAACCGCCTGATCCCGCAAGGACTGGTGGTTTGCCCCACCCGCGAACTGGCCGACCAGGTCGCCCAAGAGCTGCGCCGGCTGGCGCGCCTGATTCCCAACGTCAAGATCCTGACGCTGTGCGGCGGCGCCGCAGCCCGGCCGCAGGCCGAATCGCTGGCCCGCGGCACGCATCTGGTGGTGGGCACGCCCGGCCGCATCCAGGACCACCTGGAACGCGGCAGCCTGGACCTGTCGGGACTGAACACGCTGGTGCTGGACGAAGCCGACCGCATGGTTGACATGGGCTTTTACGACGACATCGTCGCCATCGCCTCGCACTGCCCCGCCAAGCGCCAGACGCTGCTGTTCTCGGCCACCTACCCCGACAACATCCGCAAGCTCAGCGCGCGCTTTCTGCGCAACCCGGCCGAGGTCAAGGTCGAGGCGCAGCACGACGCCAGCCGCATCGAACAGATTTTCTACGAGATCAATGAAGGCGAACGCCTGGATGCGGTGGCCAAGCTGCTGGCGCATTTCCGGCCGGTGTCCACCCTGGCTTTCTGCAACACCAAGATCCGCAGCCATGACCTGGTAGAACGTCTGCAGGCCGAAGGCATCAGCGCGCAGGCGCTGAACGGCGACCTGGAACAGCGCGAACGCGACGAAATCCTGATCCAGTTCGCCAACCAGAGCTGCGCCGTGCTGGTCGCCACCGACGTGGCCGCGCGCGGGCTCGACATCCAGAATCTGGGAGCCGTCATCAATGTGGACGTGACCAAGGACACCGAGGTCCACGTGCACCGCATCGGCCGCAGCGGCCGTGGCGATCAGAAGGGACTGGCGCTCAGCCTGTGTTCGCCAGAGGAAATGCGCTGGGCCAATCTGATCGAGCAATACCAGGGCGCGCCGCTGAAGTGGGCCGACTTGAAGTCGTTGCGCCCCAAGGCCGACCGCCCGCTCCGCGCCCCCATGGTCACGCTGAGCATCCAGGGCGGCAAGAAGGACAAGCTGCGTCCCGGCGACCTGCTGGGCGCGCTGACCGGCGACGGCGGCCTGACGTTCGAGCAGGTCGGCAAGATCAACATCACCGAGTTCAACTCGTACGTGGCCCTGGACCGGCAGATCGCCAAGCAGGCGTTCTCGCGCATTTCCAACAGCAACATCAAGGGACGGCGCTTTCGCATGCGCTTTCTGGAAGAGTTCTGAGCGCGTTGCTGCCGAAGCGGATTGAAGGCGGGTTTACACCTTGGCGTTCTTTCCGCCCCGCGAGCGACGGCGGCGCTGACGCCGCCGGTCGCGCTATGGCGTCTTCAGCGCCAATAGTGCCTTGGCAGCCTTGCCGGCGGCTGACGTGCCGGTAAAGCCCGCCAGCCAGCCGCGCAGGTCCGCATCCGCCACAGGATGCGCATGGCGCAGCGACTCATCCAGCAGCACCGTGAGCAACGATCCGATACCGCGCGCTTTGTGATCCAGGTGGGGCAACAGGCCGCCCAGCACAGCGATGACGGCAGCAGGCGCCAGCGTCGCCGCATCGGTGAAGGCCGCTGCCCAGCGCGTGAGGACGATCGCCGGCGCGCAGGCGGCGTAGGCTTGCGCCGCGACCGTTGCGTCCACGCGGTGCGGGATCGCGGCCGCAAAGACTTCCACCGCTTGCGCGCGCACCTCGGCCTGCTTGGCCGACATTCCCAGGGCCAGCAACTGGACCGTTTCCGGCTGCCAGACGCCCGGATGCACGGCCAGGACGCGCAAGACGGCAGGCGCCCGATGCTCGGCCTCATCGCCCGCCGCCGCGTTCATGATCTCAACGCTGGCCGCGGCCAGCGGCAGGGTCGATGCCGGATTGGCCAGACCGAGTTCGGCGCAGACCAGCGCGTGGGCGTCGACGCCTTCCTGGTGCTGCGGCGGGCCTGACGGAATCAGCGCTGGCTGCGTGGCCGTCGGCGCCTCGGCCGGCTCGGCATGGACCGCCGGACTCCACCACACCCACTGCGGCGAGCCATCGGCCTTCAAGGCGCTCGATCCGCGGCTGCGCCACTCGATCCGCACCGTGTCGGTGATCTGCGGCCCTGCGCCGCCGGTCGCCTCGACCACCCTCGCGCGGTCCCCGGGATGCACGCGTAACAAGGCCTGCACGAGATCCACCGGGAGCGGCGCGCCGCTGTCCCTGCCTGCCGCGAATCGGGCCAGCAGGACATCGGCGTCGATCCAGCCCTGCGTGTCGGTGGGCGTGGCCAGCAACGGCCGGCGCGGCGCCCTGCCTTGAACGATCCCGGCTACCTCGCGCAGGCGGGTAATGAAGCTGGGCAGCAGGGAGGATTGTTCGGCGCTCGGCAGCGGCTGGGGTTCGCCCACTTTCTCATACACCCACTCGCCATGGACGACCTGGCTCGTGGTTTTCTGCCAATATTTTTGCGGCAGGAACGGGGCCTTGGGATCCTGCGCCGCCAGCAGCAGCGCCGCCGCGTAGTGCTGCGCGTCGCGCTCCACCAGTTGGCGGGCGCGCTTGGCCAAGGGCGCGACGGTGGCCGCCACTTGTCCGGACGTTGCCAGCCACGCCAGCGCCAGCTCGAATTCCAGCACGTCGGCGGGCGCTTCCAGCAGCGCCGCATAGCGTTCAAGGGCGTCAGTGTCGGTCCACGGGCGCAGCGGCCCGGGCGAGGGCAAGCCGGTCGGCATGTCTGACGGGAGATGCGCATGGGCGCCTTCCGCGGCCCCATCCGGCAGCAGCACGGCCACCGCCGGCGCCAGCGCGTCGCGCTGCTGCTGCGCCAGGTCTGTCCGCCCCAGCTTCGCCAGCGCCTTCACCGCCGCCCGCTGCACGTCGGCATGCGGATGCGCGAGGCCCAGGGCCAGCGCCTGCGCCACGGATTCGGGTTCGGCACGCGCCTGCGCGCCCAGCGCCTCCAGGATGCGCACCACAGACAGCGCCGCAGCCTTCGATCCCGAGAAAGCGCCTCCGCAGGCGTCCACGAAGGGCGCGGCGTCGAGCAGACCCTGCTTGTGCAGGGCTTCGAACTGCTTCACGGCCAGCGCGACCGTGGCCGTGATCGGCGAACCCAGACTCTGGCGCAGCAGCGGCTGGTCCGCCGCTGCCTCGTCGGGCGCGGGGGCCAGCGTTACGTACAGACGCGAGAACCAGCCGGCGCGATAGGCGGAGAAATCCCGGTTGAGCGCCTCCAGGCAGCTGCGCAGCACGCGCCGACGATCCAGCGTGCCTTCGTTGGTCAGCAGCACGACCGTGTTGTGCCAGTTCAATTCCTCACGCGAGAACTTGTCGATGTTGGCGAGCGAGATCTCGCCGCCGCCCTCCACCTCGAAGATCCGCCAGAACGCCCCATCGCGCAGCGCATGATCGTGGCGCAGCATGAAAAGGCGCACTTCCTGTTCCTGCCGCCCGCCCAGCCCGCCGACCATCGCCAACACGTAGTCATCCGTAGGGTCGACCTGCAGCCCGTTGAATAGCTCGTTCAGGCGGATCGGCAAAAAATTCGGGCGCTGGGACCAGCCCTGCGCCATCTCCCGCAAGCGCTTGGGCGAGGCCTGCACCGCGCGCATGTCTTCCGACTGCACGCCCAGCATGGCGTCGTACAGCGTGCGCAACGTTGCGCCCTCCTCGACCAGCCGCGCCGTATCGCGGTAGAAGTCCCAGAGGTTTTTGTAGGGGGTCATGCGAGGGGCTATCCTTCGAGAGATCGCTGCGCGGCGGCAGCGGCGGTTGTGGCCAACGACGTCACGCGCGGCGCGACGGCTTCCAGACTGCGCAGGGTCACCGCCAGCACGGACGCGCCCTTGCGCCGCGCCGCCAGCGTGGCGGGCAAGGCGATCGGCATACCGTAGTCGTTGGACAGGCGCGCAGCCAGTTCGATGAGCTTGCCGGCCTGGGCCAGCGGCTTGCCTTCGGCATCGAGCAATTGCGGCAGCAGCGCCTCCAGCGTCTGGAGCGCGCGGCAGCCGGTGATCGCGCTGATGGATGCGGCGTCTGCCAGCGTCTGCGCGAGCCGTCCGGCCAGGGCGAAGCCCTGCGCCAGATGCGCCGCGATCTGCGCGGCGAACGGCGCGGGGTCCAGTAAACCGGCGTCGGCCAGCCGCGCGATTGCCTCAGCCGCCTGTGCGCGCTGTTCGGCCATCTTCGCCGATGCGGCCAGCGCCAAGGCCGAGTACACGGGCTCGCCGGGCGGCAACCGGGACGCGCCCAGCGCCGTCAGCAGCGGCCCCAGGCCGCGCACGTTGATGACCTGCACCGCCGCGCACAACATTGGATGGAAATGCGCGGCCAACGTGTCGGGGTTGGATTGCAGCAGCCAGGCCGTCCATTGCACGACCTGGTCGTAGCCATCCTGCTCGCGCGCCTCCTGTGCGCGGAAAGTGAATTCAGCGGGCACGTCCCCGACATCGAGGGCCGGCGACGCGGAGGCCGCGGCGTCTGTCGCCATCCAGAACGGCTTGGCGCCATCGCCCAGCACGGCCAGGTCTCGCGAAAACGTGCCATCGCCCGGCTCGGCAAGCACGCGCTCCCACCCGACGCGCTGCGCGGGGACGGGCGCCGGCGGGCGGAACGGCTTGCCCTGCGCCCGGCTCGACCGCAGGTCGTGAAAGACGCCGGCCAGCAAGGCCAGCGGCGAATGCGTCGGCAGGTATTGGTAGCCCCAGCGGGAAGTCCAGGTTTCATCGGCCTTCCAGTCGCCAGTCTCTGCGTCGTAGCGGCTGCTGGAGACCGTTTGTTCTTGCAAAGCCACGCCGACGGGATCCGGCTTACCCGCGATGGCCACGACGTACCGGGCATAGCCTCGAAAACTGACGTTTTCCCGGCCCAGCAGCGCGGCGGCCAGCAGGCGTCGCGGCGACGCGTCGCGTTCCTCCCACACCGACTCGATGATCTCGGCGGCGCGGTGTTGCAATGCTTCAGGCAACGATTGGTGCGGACGGACGGCCAGGTAATCGAAGATGCGCGGCAAGTCGGCGCCGTGTCCTGTGCCCTCGAACTGCGCCGCGATCAGCGCGTGCAACTCCTCGTCGCCGCAGATGCCGGGCGCTTGCTCGGGGAGATCCGGCAGCGGCTTGCGGCGCGGCGCCGGCATCGTGATCGCCTGCGATGCACAGTCGCCGCCAACCTTGGCGCGCGCTTGACCATGCGCCTGACCGCTGGCCTCGGCCGGTTGCGTTTCGCGGGATGGCGTCACCAGCTTGCGCGCCAGCGACGCCAGGTCCAACGGCATGCCGTCCAGCGCGTCGCCCACGATCCGCGAGACGCGATCCTGCTGGCCGGCATCTGTCTTTAGCGCCGCAAACAGCCCGAGCTGGGCCTTGACGAGCTTCTTTTCCGAACGGGTCAAAACGGCGGACCCGGCCTCGATCATCGCGTCCACATCCAACTGTCCGGTGGCGCGCTTGAGCATGTCCAGCGCCAGTCCGACCGCCGTGCTGGGCGCTGTGCCCAGCACGGCAAAGTACGTGTGCTGACGGGCCGCGATCTCGTGCGCGGCCGGATCGGCCAAGCGATGCATGCGCAAATACCACGCAATGGTCTTCGCTGGAAAATCGCGCAGCAGCGCTTCCAACGATTCGGCGAGCAGGCGGTCGCGGAACGCGGGGTTGTCCTGGCAAAGCGTGAGGACGGCGGCGTCCCAGGCGGGCCCGGTGCGCTCCATGAGCAGGTAATCGGCGCCCATGCCCTCAACCCGGAACAGAGCCCAGAACTCGCGCTCGATCTGATCGGGGTTGGCCTGCAGATAGGCGGCCATGCACTTGCCATGATCCGCGTCCAGCTGTCCGTCCCCGCCGACGGCGCTGACCTGTTGCACGAAACAGCGCAGATACGGCATGGATAACGGCGCATCGCCGTCCAACCGGACCAGCGCGTGGCATACCGGCCAGGCCAGATCCTCGGCCCACCAGCGCTGCTCCGCCAGCAGCTCGACGAACGCGGCGCGCCACGGCGCGTCCCGTCCGGCCGCAGCGTCGGTGACAGCCGGCGCCATCTCGGCGTGTCGCCCGGCATATTCGCGCTTGCGCACCATGTCCGCGGGCGCCAGCGTGTCCGCCACGAGCTTGGGCTTGCCCAACGCCGCCAACACAAAGCACGCCCGGGGCGTGGGACCTTCCGCGCTGAACAGGCGGGATGGCGGCAAGGTCTTGGCCAGCGCGGCGCGATCCTCTTCGTTCGCGCCATCCAGTGCGCGCGCCAAAGACGCAATATCCGCCGCGTCGCCGCCGGCGGCGGCCTCGCGCAGCGCCGCACGGCGTTCGGTCAGGCAGAGGGTCATGCGTCGGTTCCAGATGCATTAAGCGGGTCAAGAAACATGCGTACCGCCAGCGTGTGCTTGCAGGGCCCGCGCGTGCCTTGATATTTGGCGTGCCAAGGGCAGGTGCAGCGGTCCAGGACAGGCTCGGCGCCCAGCGCAACCCGGTAGCGCTGCTGCGCCGACTGCACGGAGTACTGCCCCTCGCCTTCCCGCCGGACGCCACCGCCGGCCACCAGCTTGCGCGCGTCGGCAAGCCGCGGATGCAGCGTATCGAGCAGCCCAGCCTGCACCGGCAGCGGCCGATGGAAATACGCGCCGGCCGCCAGATCGAAGCCCACCTGGCCGGAAGACGCCAGCACGCTCAGCGCGGACAGGATCTGCGATTCCGGCAGCAGAGCCCGCTCGGCCAGCCGCGCAATATCGATGCGTGGCTCGAAAGCCAGCAGCGTCGATACGAACGCCGCATCCTCATTCGCATCTGCGCCCGCGACCCGATGCAGCACCGCCCCCTCGCCCGAGAATCCGCGCGATTTCTCCGGGCTGAGGCCCAGCGTGACCCGCGCACCCGGCAGCTCCAGCACCCAGGCGCTGGCTAGCGGCAACGCCCCTGCCGCCACATCGGCGCCATACGCGCGCAGCGCCGTGGCATGTCGCAGCAAGGGTTCCAGGACGCGCAGCCGTTCCGGTCCCGCCACGCAGACCGCGCCGGGCGTGGCCTGCGTGGCCAGCCGTAGCGAGCGGGCAGCCTGCGTCGCCCACATCACGGTCTTGGTCGCCGACGACCGCGGCAAGGCCTGCACGAACTGGCGCAAGGCCGGCCCCGTCAGCGCGTGGCGGCACGCCATGTCCGCCGACAGCATCTGCGTCTCGGCAAAGCCTTTGAGCCAGCGCGCGGGCAGCGGCACTTTCTCTTCGACGATCTCACCCGCCTGCGTCGTCACCCGCAACGCATCGCTACCCACGTTCAGGTGCAGAGCCTCCGACGGGCGCAGCCCCGCCAGCGCCTGGCGCAACGGCGGATTCACGTCCACGTTGGTGACGCCTGCCGCCAGGTGCGTGGCGTCCAGCGCCTCCGCGTCCACGTCCAGGCGCGCGTACACGCCGCAGCACACGCTGAAGGACTCGAAGCGCAGGCCCTCGGGCGTGGACGTCACGACCGGATCCGCCGCCCGCAGCACCGCCGCCAGCGTGTTTGGCGGCACGTAGAAGCGCGTGCGCGCCACCCGCGCCAGCATCAGCAGCGCTTGCGCCACCACGGCGGGCTGCGCGACAAATCCGGAAAAGAAGAAGGGATGCGCCACCGCGCCCGACGGCGCAAGACCGCCGCTGGTGGCCAGGTTGAGGTCGGCCTGGCCCTGCCGCTGGGCGATGTCGGAGGGGGCAAGATAGGCGTAGGCCAGCTCCGTCATGCTTCGTGGCTCCTGGACCGCGGCGGAACGCGGCACGGATCCTTTGCCGTCAAAGGCAGGGACGAATACAGGCGATCTGGCTTGGGCGCACGCCTGCCGCAGGGGGTCAGCGCCAATGAGACTTTCAGCTGCTTGTTCATTGGGGACACATCTTAACTGGCCTGGGCAGGCGCCCGGCCACCGACTGCGCGCAAAGCTTGTGGGTTTGACACCGGCTTTGCCATAATGGCGCCGCCTGTACGCCCGTATGCTGGATTTTTCGAATGTGCGGCGGGCACGGAACCAAAGGCAAGCGGTGCGTTCCAACTCGGCGCACTGTCCCCCTTAACCATCAAAAGAGAAACTCACCATGATCAAGTCCGATGACACCGGCAAGCTGATCCTGCGCCTGACCCTCGGTATTCTGATTCTGCTCCATGGCCTGGCCAAACTGACCGGCGGCGGCGTCGGCGGCATCAGCGGCATGCTGTCCTCCCACGGCTTGCCCGGGTTCCTGGCCTACGGCGTCTACGTGGGCGAAATCATCGCCCCTGTCCTGCTGATCATCGGCGTCTACACGCGTCTGGGCGGTCTGATCATCGCCATCAACATGGTTGTCGCCATCCTGCTGGCGCACAGCGGCAGCATTGCCAGCATGACCAACAACGGCGGCTGGGCGCTTGAACTGCAGGGCATGTTCCTCTTCACCGGACTGGCCATCGCCTTCATGGGCGCCGGCCGTTTCAGCCTGGCCGGCAACGGCGGACGCTGGAACTGACCTTACGTCGCGCCCGCTGCGCATTGCCGCGGGCGATCAAGGCAACAGGGGGACCGCATCATGCGGTCCCTTTCTTTTTGCGACGCAAATCACGCGTATCCGCAGACATTGATACGAACGACATCGACCGTCACGCAGGCGCAATCACTGGTCACGCGAAAGCTGTTTCGGAACGATTACAGTCCCGAACTCGACCCCGCGGCCGTGGCCTAATCCCTATGAGCGCAGGAAAGGCGTATCTCGCGCCTTGCGCCCGGCGGGAGCCGAAATATGAAGAAGCTTGTGTTGTTGTTGATAGCGATGGTCAGTGCCCTGAGCGGCTGCGTGGTTGTGCCGGCCCGGCCGGCCTACTACCGGCCCGCGCCGGTCTATTACACGCCGCATTATCACTACTACCCGGCGTATCCCGCCCCGCATTATTACTATCGCGGCTATTGACCCGCGGACCTGCTGCGCAAAGGACATTCTCATGAACCCATCCTTCCAGATCGCCCGCTTGCGCCCCCTCGCCACTGCTGCGCTCCTGGCAGCCAGCGCGGCCGCTGCCGCGCAGAACGTCTATTCCACGCAGCAGGTGCCGGTTCCATCCGGCGCGAACGTCTATTCCACGCAGCAGGCGCCGGCTCCATCCACCTATCAGCCCGGGTACGACGACGGCGACCCCGCCAACGCAAACCTCGCATTGGTCGACCGCAGTCCCGAACCACCCCCGCCCCTGCCCGTCTATGTGCAACCGCCCGCCCCAGCCGACGGCTATATGTGGGTACCCGGCTACTGGAGCCGCAACCGCTACGGCTTCTTCTGGGTCCCGGGCGCGTGGGTGCTGGCGCCGTATCAGGGTGCGCTCTGGACGCCCGGATACTGGGGCTTCTCAAACGGCGTGTACCTCTGGAATCCGGGCTACTGGGGTCCGCATGTGGGCTTTTATGGCGGGATCAACTATGGCTTCGGCTACACCGGCCTGGGGTATGTCGGCGGCTACTGGAAGCGCGACCGCTTCTACTACAACCGGTCCGTCACGAACGTGAACGTGACGCGCGTGACCAATGTCTACCACCGCGACATCATCGTCAACAATGTGGACAACCGCCGTGTCAGCTATCACGGCGGACCTCAAGGTGTGCGTCGCAACGCCGACCCGCGTGAACTGGCCGCGCGCCGCGACCGCCATTCCGGCCCCACGGACGTGCAACGCGGCTACATCCGCGATGCGGGCGGCAACCGTGCGCAGTTCTTTGAACACAACAAGGGACGGCCGCCTCAGGCGTACCTGGATCATGCTGACAACGGCAGACCAGGTCGGGATGGCAGGAATGCGCAAGGCCGTCCCGACAGCGGCCCCACCGCCGTCCAGCGGAGCTTGGGGCTGACGGAAGATCGGGGCCGCGACGGTCGGCGGCAAGGGCCGTCGCCGCAGGACCGCCTGCCGCAGGACCGCCTGCCGCAGGACCGCCAGCAGCAAGCGCGTGACCAGCAGGCCCGTGACCAGCTCGTCCGCGATCAACTCAAGAACGACCAGCGGCGGCAGCAACAGGTCCGTGAGCAGGACAACCGCAACCGCCTGCAGAACGACGCCCAGGCCCAACAGCAGCTCAGGCAGCAGCAGATGCGGGACCAGCAGGCGCGCCAGCAACTGCAGCGTGACCAACAGAACCAGCAGGATCTGCGTGATCGGCGGCAACAGGAACAACAGGCGCGCCAGCAGCGCGATCGCGATGACCGGGCCAGGCAGATGGCGCGCGACCGGCAGGAGCACGAGCAACAGGCGCGGCAGGAGCGGCAGGAGCGGCAACGTGACCAGCAGCAGTTGCTCCAGCAATCCAGACAGCAACAGCAACGCGATCAGCAGTCTCAGCAAGCCCGCCAACAGCAGCAGCAACAGCTGATTCAGACCCGACAGCAACAACAGCGTGATCAGCAGGCCCAGCAGGCTCGGCAACAGCAGCAGCAGCGGGATGCCCAGCAATCCCGCCCGCCCTCCGTGCGCGACCAGCTCAAGGGCAATGGGCGCGGGCCTGATGGCGGCTGAACTGGACCCTCGTTCGCCTCGCCGCTACAGTAGGCAGCTTGCCGCGGCATTTCCGCGGTCCCGATAGGAGACACCCATGAAGCGCATTGCCCCCTGGATCCTGGTCTGCGGCCTGATGGCCGGGACGTCGGCGCACGCGGCACTTCCCGTGGGCGCAGCCGCGCCGGACTTCAGCGTGCCCGCCTCGCTGGGCGGCAACGAATACACATTCAAGCTGAACGAAGCGCTCAAGCAAGGCCCGGTGGTGCTGTATTTCTTCCCGGCGGCATTCACGCAGGGCTGCACCATCGAAGCCCACAACTTTGCCGAAGCCACCGACGAATACAAGGCGCTGGGCGCCACCGTCGTCGGCGTCTCCACCGACAACATCGACACGCTCAAGAAGTTTTCCGTCAGCGAATGCCGCAACAAATTTGCCGTCGCGGCAGACAGCGACGGCAAGGTGATGAAGGCGTATGACGCTGTGCACGACAGGCGGCCCGAGTATGCGCAACGCGTGTCGTACGTGATCTCGCCCGAAGGCAAGATCCTGTATGAATTCACGGACATGAGTCCCGAATCGCACGTGGCGAACACGATGCGGGCGCTGCGGGACTGGAAGGCAAAGCAGTAGGACGGCAGCGCGCCAACAAGATGCGCGCCGCCTGCAAGCCTTAATCGAACGGCCAGACCGTCGGGTGCGTGCCCGGGGGGCTGGACGGCCGGATCCATCGCGCCGGCGTCTCCGAAAAGCGCGCCGCATGGCGCACGGCGACCAGTTCACCAAAGCCTGACGGCGACGTCTCCATCAGCCCGTCAAATCCAGGCATCGCACAGTCCAACCCGCCGTCCACCCGACCCAGGCCGCGCAGCCAGTGCGCCGTCTGAGCAAGCGACACGCGCACGTGCCAACTGCCGCCTTCGGTCGCCTGACGCGCCAGCGCCACCTGCGCGCCGAACGCCATCAGATAACCGGACGCATGATCCAGGATCTGCATGGGCAGCGCTTTGGGCGCGGCTTGGCCGGCCGCCAGCGCTTCCGCGTGGTTGAAGCCCGTGGCCGTCTGCACCAGGGAATCGAAGCCGCGGCGGTTCGCCCACGGGCCCGTCGTGCCATACGCACTAAGCGACACGTAGACAATGCCGGGCCGGATGCGCGCCGCATCCTGCGGACCGAAGCCCAGCGCGGACATCCCGCCCGGCCGGTAGCCCTGCACAAAGATGTGCGCGCTGCGCAGCAGGTTGCCCAGCGCGATGCGCCCATCGGCCGTGTCCAGGTCGGCCAGCACAGACAGCTTGCCGCGGCTGGTGTCAATGATGTTGTCGATGTTGGGCAGTTGCGGACTGTTGACCAGCATGACGTCCGCGCCGTAAGCCGCCAGCGCCCGGCCGCAAACCGGACCGGCGATGATGCGCGTCAGGTCCAGCACACGGATGTCCTGCAACGGACGCGCGTTCTGTGCGTACTTGGGCAGCGGGCGCGGGTCGGCCTCGCCGATGCGTTCGATGGTCAGCAGCGGCTGCGCCGCGACGGCCTGCCCTTGCGGGTGGCGGTCCCATTCCTCGAAAGAGCGCATGGCTGACACGACCATGCCGGCATCGGCAGCAACCTGTTCGAAGTCCAGCGCCTTCCAGCGGCTCAGCGCGCGCTCCACCGCCTCGCGCGTCGCGCCGTCGCCGGTCGGGCAGCCCAGCAACGCCAGCGCCCCGTCGCGGTGATGCGCGAAATTGGCGTGAATGCGCACCCAGCCGCCATCGCCGCAGCGATAGACACCCGTAATGGGATCCCAGATGTTGGGCGTGACCCCGTTGATCGTGAAGTGGCTGCGGCACTCCTGCGCCGCGTGCAGCATGTCGACGCTAACCTGCTGCCGCGCGCCGCCGCGCAAATGCCAGACCTCTGCAGCGGCCAGCGCGGCGGCCGACATGCTGGCCTGCGCGGCGGTACCCACGGCGAACGAGGAGGGGACGACAGGGTCGGCGCCCGTCAGCACCACGTGCTCCAGCGACTCGCCCGGCAAATCGACCGATTGCCAGAGCTTCTGCAAGACATCCCGGGTCGTCTTGCCGGCGGGTGTTCGTCCCTTCAGAAAGGACGGGCGAAAGTCCATCAGATTTCCCATAGCGTTTGCCTGCTTTAGTCGTTTATTTGCATTACATGGCGCGCCCCACCCTGCGTCAATACGCCCCGCGCGCCAGCGTGTTTCGGGGTTTGACGGCAGAATCCGGCCCGCCGGCCGCCCGCAGGCCTGCCCGCCGCTGCCCCTCGCTCGGGCCCGGCACAGCGGGTTGCACCGCAACACCCGTCACATCTCCTCGTAGTTTTTACATCGGCTTCCAAGCGCCGCCCGCCGGGGACAGGGGCAGGCACAGGATAGAATCGCAGCCTCGCCGGCCCGCCCGCCCGGCCCGTCTCCTGGAGCCCTTCCGATGAATACGCTGCTCTGGCTGCGCACCGACCTGCGCATGCACGACAACGCCGCGCTGGCCGCGGCGGCCGAGGCCGGCACGGTCACCGCCCTATTCCTGGCCGCCCCGGGTCAATGGCGCCAGCATGGCGATTCCCCGGCCAAGGTGGATTTCTGGCTGCGCAACCTGCGTGAGCTGTCCCGCGACCTGGCGCAAGTCGGCATTCCCCTGAAGCTGGTGACCGTGGACGACTGGCGCCACGCGCCGCGCGCCTTGGCCGAGTTCTGCCAGGAGCACGCGATCGAACAGGTCCATGCCAACGCCGAATGGGGCGTCAACGAGCGGCGCCGCGACGACGCGGTCGCAAGCGCCCTGGGGGACATTGGTGTCGACTGGACCCTGCACCATGGCGCAACACTGCTGCGTCCGGGCACCGTGCTCAACGGCAAGGGCGAGTGCTACCGCGTCTACACGCCCTACGCCCGCACCTGCCGCGAGCGACTGCGCAGCGCGCCGCTGCGTCCCATCCCCGCGCCGCGCGCTCAGACGCCACCGCGCTGGCAGGCCGATCCGCTGCCGGAATCGTTCAAGGGGTTCGACGCGCCCAATGACGCCGTGCGGGCGCTGTGGCCGGCGGGGGAAACCGCGGCCAGCGACCGTCTGGCCGCCTTTGCCGACGACGCCATCTTTGCGTACAAGGACGAGCGCGACTTTCCGTCGCTGCCCGCAACCAGTTGCCTGTCGCCTTACCTGGCCGCGGGCGTCCTGTCGCCGGGGCAGGCGCTACGCGCTGCGCTGGCGGCCAACCAGGGTGAGATCGACAGCGGCAAGGCCGGCGCCGCCACCTGGATCAACGAACTGCTATGGCGCGAGTTCTACCAGCACCTGCTGGCCGCCTTTCCCGCCCTGTCCATGCACCGGCCCATGAAGCCGGAAACCGCCGCCGTGCCGTGGCGCGACGCGCCCGACGACCTGGCGGCCTGGCAGCAGGGCAAGACCGGCATCCCGATCGTGGACGCCGCCATGCGCCAGATGCTGGCGCTGGGCTGGATGCACAACCGGCTGCGTATGGTGACGGCCATGTTCCTGTCCAAGAATCTGCTGATCGACTGGCGTCTGGGCGAAGCGTGGTTCATGAGCCAGCTCGTGGACGGCGACCTGGCCGCCAACAACGGCGGCTGGCAATGGAGCGCCTCGACGGGCGCCGACGCCGTGCCCTATTTCCGCGTCTTCAATCCGTTGTCGCAATCGCGCAGGTTCGATCCGCGCGGCGTGTTCCTGCGCGAATGGCTGCCCGAGCTGGCGCACCTGGACGACAAGGCGATCCACGATCCCAGCCCGATGGAGCGCGCCGCCGCAGGCTATCCCGAGCCGATCGTCGACCTGGCGCAAAGCCGATTGCGCGCGCTGGAAGCCTTCGGCAACCTGCCCGCCGCCTGAGGGGCGTTGAACCCTGAGCGGCGTTGACGTACGTCATTGCCGCCGCCGCGGCAGTCCCCGATGATGCCCTCGCCCATCACAGGACGAGCAACGCATGCGCAGCAGTCAGCCGGTCAATGACCGGGAATATGTACTACGCGACGAGCAATACCTGATCTCCCGCACCGATTCCCGCGGCCGGATCATCTATGCGAATCCGGCCTTTGTCGAGGTCAGCGGCTTCTCGCGCGAGGAACTGGTCGGCGCGCCCCACAACATCGTCCGCCACCCGGACATGCCGCCCGCCGCCTTCGACGACCTGTGGCGCACCATTCAGCGCGGCGAACCGTGGACGGGCATGGTCAAGAATCGCCGCAAGGACGGCGGCTTTTATTGGGTGCTGGCCAATGTCACGCCCATCATCGAGCGCGGCGTGACGGTCTGCTACGCGTCGGTGCGCGTCAAGCCGACACGCGCGCAGATCGAGGCCGCGCAAGCCGCCTACGACAGGCTGCGGACCGCCACCGCGCCAGGCATCCGCCTGCACGGCGGCCAGGTCCAGCCCACCGGGCTGCGCGGCGTCCTGGCACGGCTGACGCGCGGGCGGCTGACCGGCGTGCGCGCCCGCATGCTGGCATGGGCGGTGCTGTCGTCCTTCCTTTTCCTGGCCGCGGCCGGCGCGGCGATCTACGGTCTGCACACGCGCCTGACCCCCGAGGCATTGGCCTTTGCCGCGGCGTTGACCGCGGGCGGGGTCGCCCTGATCTTTGCGGCGGGCTGGGGCTTTGCCCGGTCCATCGCCGGGCTGCTGGGGTCGGCAACCGACTTCACGCGCCAGATCGCGGCGGGCAACCTGAGCACGCCGCTTCCCGGCGCTCTGCCCCGGGACGAGATCGGCGAGCTGAAGTTCTCCCTGGAAGTCATGCGCAAGAGCCTTGTCAGCATCACCCGCGACGTACACGCCGGCATCGACGCCGTAAGCCGCACGATTACCGAAACCGAAAGCGCCGCGCAGGACAACGCCGCGCGTGCCGAGCTGGCCTCGCAGGCCGTGGAAAACCTGCGCACCGATGGCGCCCGGTTGCGTGACGCCATCGAAGTGTTCCGCGTGTCCGCCACCGGCGCGTTCAGGCGCTAGCGGCCGCTTCCTTATCCAGGCGCTTGATGAACACCTGCAACTCCTTGACGACCTGCTGGTCGCCCCGCGCCTGAGCCGCTTGCAATCCGGACTCCCAGGCGGCGCGCGCGCCCGGCTTGTCGCCCAGCCCGAGGTTGGCCTTGCCCAGCCACTTCCAGGCGACGGAATACGTGGGATCAAACGCCAGCGCCGCGCGCAGATGCGTGGCGGCTTCGGCATAGCTTTCCTGCTCCGCATAAGCCTTGCCCAGCGAATACCGCAGCAGCAGGTTGTCCGTGCCCTTGGCCAGCATCGCCTCAAGCCGCTCGATCATTCCTTCCATGCGGGGCTCCTCTCATCTCTGATCTTCAGCAACACCGCATCATAGAACCGGCATGGCCTCGCGGCGCCAAAGCCCCCACGCCCCTGTCCGGCGCTACACTCGCAGGTCTGCCCCGCGCCCGCGCCGCCGCGCACGGACGCCCGATTTCAGGAGCCCGCATGAGCACGATCCATGATTTCTCCGCCCGCGCCATCGACGGCACGGAACAGTCTCTAGAAACGTACCGCGGCCGCGTGCTGCTGGTGGTGAACGTCGCGTCCAAATGCGGATTCACACCGCAATATGCGGGCCTCGAGGATCTTTACCGGTCGTTCCACGACGACGGACTGACCGTGCTGGGTTTTCCGTGCGACCAGTTCGGCCACCAAGAGCCCGGCAACGAGGCCGAGATCCAGAATTTCTGCAGCACCCAGTACGACATCACTTTCCCGCTGTTCGCCAAGATTGACGTCAACGGCGCAAACGCCCACCCGCTGTACCAGTGGCTCAAGGGCGAGAAGCCGGGCGTCTTCGGCACTGAAGGCATCAAGTGGAACTTCACCAAGTTCCTGGTCGGGCGCGACGGCCGCGTCATCAGGCGGTATGCGCCCACCGACACGCCGGCCAGTCTGCGCGAGGACATCGAGAAGGCCCTGTCCGCCCCCGTCTAACGCAGCGGCGGCAGCCGCCTGCGCACCGTGTGCGTCTTGACGATGGCGGTGTTGGTCTCGGCAAATTCGGTCACGCGCTCCAATATGCCATCCAGATGCGTGATCGACCTGAGCACCATGCGGGCGATGAAGCAGTCATCGCCCGTCACCTTGTCGCACTCCACGAATTCCGGAATCTGCTGGATCAGGCCCTCGACGTGGCGTAACTGCCCAGGTAGCGGCCGGATGCGCACAATGGCTTCCAGCGTATAACCCAGCGCCACCGGATCCACATCCAGCGTGTACGCGCGAATCACCCCCGACTCTTCAAGCCGCCGCATGCGGTCCGCGACGCTAGGCGCGGACATGCCGACCTGCCGCGCCAGATCGGCCGTGGTGGTGCGCGCATTGGCCGACAGCATCTCCACCAGACGGCGGTCGATTCCATCCAGCACCGGACTTTCATTTTTTAGGTCGTTCTGCATAAATTCCACCCAAAGCAAGGTTGAATCGCGAAAGTGCCACCGCAAGATCATATAAGCAGATTGAACCGCCTGGGATAATTTCTCCATCAAATTCCTGGCCAGACGGCCCTTGGAGAACCATCATGATCCCCTCAACCGAACGCACCGGCCTCCTGCAGATGGCAGCCGCCATGACCCTGTCGGGCACCCTGGGCGTTTTCGTACTGGAGTCCGGGCAAAGCGCCTGGAACGTCGTCTTCTTTCGCTGTGTGTTCGGGGCGCTCTCGCTCTTTCTGTATTGCTGGGCGCGCGGTCTGCTCAAGCCCGGTCTTTTCACCGCGAAAACACTGGCCCTGGCGCTGATCGCCGGCGCGGCGCTGGTGCTGAACTGGGTGCTGCTGTTCTCGGCCTATCGCCTGGCGTCCATTTCGCTGGCCACCGCCGTCTACAACGTGCAGCCGTTTTTCCTGATCGGTCTGGGCGTGCTGTTCCTGGGTGAACGTCCTTCGCGCGGCAAGGTCGCCTGGTCGCTCGTGGCCTTTGCGGGCCTGCTGCTGGTGCTGCGTCTAGGCGACTCCGGCGCGGCGGGCGGCGGCGCGTATCTCTCGGGGCTGATGCTGGGACTGGGCGCGGCCGCGCTCTATGGCATCACGGCCATCATCGTGAAGCGCCTGAAGGGCATCCCGCCGCAAGTGCTGGCGCTGGTGCAGGTGACGCTGGGCGCGGTCATGCTGCTG
The DNA here is from genome assembly GCF_902859585.1 of Achromobacter animicus. Taxonomy (GTDB): domain Bacteria; phylum Pseudomonadota; class Gammaproteobacteria; order Burkholderiales; family Burkholderiaceae_B; genus Achromobacter; species Achromobacter animicus. The sequence continues at coordinate 982,943 of NZ_CADIJM010000001.1, forward strand.
CCCATGGCGGACTTTAACGCCCTGCCCGCGCAGCCCGTGCAATGGGGCTATCTGGTGGCGCTGGGCCTCATCCATACCTGCCTGATGTACATCCTGATGTACTCGGCCATCCAGAAGCTGCCCACCACCTCCACCGCCGCGCTCAGCTTCATCTATCCCGCGGTCGCCATCCTGCTGGACTTCGTGGTCTACGGCCATCGCATGGATGCGACGCAGGTGGCGGGCGTGGCGCTGATCTTCCTGGCCGCTGCCGCCGTCAGCCTGAACTGGAACTGGCGCCTGCCGCGCAGCCCGCGGGCCGGTGCAGTCTGAACAGGCGGCATGGCCGGGGTCTTGCCCGCAGGAGCTGTCGAGGCAGCCTGCGGGCAAACCCGCACCCGGTCCCCGGTTATTCAGGCGTGCGTCCGGTTCGCGCCGCTATCATGGCCCTTCCCATCCGCGGGCGGCTGCCCGCGGCGCCATGATGAACAGGACACTCCCATGATCGATCTCTATTACTGGACTACCCCCAACGGTCACAAGATCACGATGTTCCTTGAAGAGACCGGGCTGCCGTACAAGATTCACCCCGTCAACATCGGCCGCGGCGACCAGTTCAAACCCGAATTCCTGGCCATCGCGCCCAACAACCGCATCCCCGCCATCGTCGACCAGGCCCCTGCCGATGGCGGCGCGCCGATTCCGTTGTTCGAGTCAGGCGCCATCCTGCAGTACCTGGCCGAAAAGACCGGCAAGTTCCTGCCCGCCGACGTGCGCGGCCGCGCCGAAGTGTCGCAATGGCTCTTCTGGCAGATGGGCGGCCTGGGCCCCATGGCCGGCCAGAACCACCACTTCTCCGGCTATGCGCAGGAACGCATCGCCTACGCCATCGATCGCTACGTCAACGAAACCAATCGCCTGTACGGCGTGCTGAACAAACGGTTGGCCGACCGCGAATTCGTCGCCTGCGACTATTCCATCGCCGACATGGCGGCCTACCCGTGGATCGTGCCGCACGCCAAGCAGGGCCAGGACCTGAACGACTTTCCGCACCTCAAGCGCTGGTTCGACACGATCCGCGCGCGCCCCGCGACGCAACGCGCGTACGCGCTGGCCGACACGGTCAACACCACGCCCCCGCTCAGCGACGACGAGGCGCGCCGCATCCTGTTCGGCCAGACCGCCCAACACGTCCGCTAACGCCCAAGGAGCGTGCCATGAACGCACCGGAACGCGTCTTTCGCCGCGCGCGCGCGGCCGATCTGCCTGCCATCGTGGCCATGCTGGCCGATGACGACCTGGGCGCCGGTCGCGAGGACGCCTCCGTCCCGCTGAACCCGCGCTATGTTGCCGCCTTCGAGGCAATTGAGCAGGATTCCAACCAATTCCTGGCCGTGGTTGAGCAGGATTCACAACTGGTGGGCTGTTTGCAGTTATCGTTCATACCCGGCCTGTCGCGGCTGGGCCTGTGGCGGGGCCAGATCGAAAGCGTGCGCATCGCGTCGGCGTTCCGCGGCGCGGGCCTGGGCCGCGCCATGTTCGAATGGGCCATCGAACAGTGCCGCAGCCAGGGCTGCGGGCTGGTCCAGCTCACCACGGACCGGGCGCGCCCCGATGCGCGCCGGTTCTACGAAAGCCTGGGTTTCAAGGCCAGCCACGATGGCATGAAGCTCAGCCTGTAACGTCTGATTCTGATTTTCGAAAGGAGCGCCCAATGCCCTTGCATGGCGAATACAAAGTCCCCGGCGGCAAACTGGTGGTCGCGGATCTGGAAGTGCGCGATGGCCGCCTGGCCGACGTGCGCATCAGCGGCGACTTTTTTCTTGAGCCGCCCGAAGCGCTTGAAGCCATCAACCGCGGCCTGAACGGCATGCCCGCGGACGCCGGTGAACTGGAACTGGCGGTGGCCGTGCAATCGGCCCTGCCGGCCGACGCCGAAATGTTCGGCTTCTCGGCCGAAGCCATCGCCGTGGTGCTGCGGAGGGCGCTGGCATGAGCCGTACCGACTGGAACGACTACGACTGGCAACTGATCCACGAAGGCCCGCAGCCGCCCGCGCTGCACATGGCGCTGGACGCAGTCATTACCGACGAAGTGGGCGCCGGCCAGCGGCCGCCCACGCTGCGCATCTGGGAATGGTCGGCGCCGGCCGTCGTGATTGGCCGCTTTCAATCGCTGAAGAACGAAGTCGATCCGGACGGCGCTGCGCGCCACGGCATCGAGGTGGTGCGCCGCGTGAGCGGTGGCGGCGCGATGTTCATCGAGCCGGGCAACTCCATTACCTATTCGCTGAGCGCTCCGCAGGCGCTGGTCCACGGCATGAGCTTCCAGGAGTCATACGCCTTCCTGGACGCCTGGGTGCTGACCGCGCTGCAAGGCCTGGGGATCAAGGCCTGGTATCAGCCGCTGAACGACATCGCCTCCGACATCGGCAAGATCGGCGGCGCGGCGCAGGCCCGCCGTGCGGGCGCCGTGCTGCATCACGTCACCATGTCCTACGACATCGACGCGGACAAGATGGTCGAAGTCCTGCGCATCGGCCGCGAGAAGCTCTCCGACAAGGGCACCACCAGCGCCAAGAAGCGCGTTGACCCCCTGCGCACGCAGACCGGGCTGGCGCGCGAGGTCATCATCGACCGCATGGTGGAAACTTTTGCCGGCCTGCATCGTCTGACCCCGGGCAGCGTAGGCAGCGAAACGCTGGCGCGCGCCCAGGCGCAGGCGGACGAAAAGTTCTCCCGCGCCGAGTGGACAGGCGTCGTACCCTGACGGCGCCTCGGTTTTTGGAGGTAATTGCATGAGTCGCACATTCACGCCGCCCGGCGCGATACGCGGTCTGATCCTGGGCGCCGCCCTGCTGGCCATCGCCGGCTGCAGCAGCACGCCCCCGTCGAACATCACGCTGGCCGATTCCAACGCCCAATCTTCAGCCACGCCCCAAAAGGTGGGCGACCTGTCCACCGAGCGCATCAAGTGGGCCGCCAGCAAGCCGGGCTGCGAGGGAGACTGCCCGCGCATCGAGATCGACAGCGTGGCCTTCCCGGGCATCCCGAAGCTGACGGCGCTGGTGGACCACGTTCTCGCCTACATGACCGGCACCGACGCCAACCGGCGCGGCCCCTACGACACGCTGTCGGAATACACGAAGTATTTCTGGTCCACGGCGCGCCCGCGCGACGCGACCTACTTCAAAGCCAGCGTGAAGGACACGGTCGGCGACATCGTTGCCATCGAACTGCATACGGAGCAGTACCTGACCGGCGCCGCGCACGGCATTCCGGCCACGCAATATCTGAACTGGGAGCGCAGCCGCGGCCGCGTCATGAGCCTGGACGAAGCGCTGATCCCGGGGCGGCGCGCCGAGTACGTCGCGGCCCTGCAGCGTGCGCACGCAAAATGGCTGACCGGCAACCCGGACGCCAAACGCGACCCGGCGGCGTACAACAAGATGTGGCCGTTCCAGGAAAGCGACAACTTCGCGCTGACGCGGGACGGCATCGTGGTCAAGTACGACGCCTATTCCATCGCGCCGTATTCGCACGGCGAGCCTGAGTTGGCGATTTCGTACCAGGATCTGCGCGGCATACTCAAGCCGGAGCTGCTGCCGGCGTCGTAAAGCCCCCCGCGGCGGCCGGCTTCATGAATCCACGGCCCCGGCCGGCCTCCGCAAACGAAAATGCCGGGCATCCGCCCGGCATTTTTTTGCGCCACAAATAGGAATCGCCCCTTGCGGAGCGATTCCTTTTTTTGTCTCTCTCTGCCTCCTCGGCGACGCGCCCGCGGGCGCATCGCCGATTCAGTCTTTACGGATACAGACCGCGCACCTGGCGGGCCTGCAGGATCCGCGTGCAAGCCACGATGAACGCGGCGGTGCGCAGCGTCACCTTGTGCTCGCGCGACACCTGCGCCACCGCGGCGTAGGCCTCGCGCATCAGGCGTTCGAGGCGCTGGTTGATCTCTTCTTCGCTCCAGAAGAAGCTGGAGAAGTCCTGCACCCATTCAAAGTAGCTGACCGTCACGCCGCCGGCGTTGGCCAGCACGTCCGGCACGACGTAGACGCCGTTCTCGGCCAGGATGTCGTCCGCTTCCGGGGTCGTCGGGCCGTTGGCGCCTTCGACCACGATCTTGGCGCGCACCTTGGCGGCGTTGTCGACGGTGATCTGGCTTTCCAGGGCTGCCGGGATCAGGAATTCGGTTTCCAGCGTCCAGAACTCAGCCTTGTCCAGCGCCTGGCCGCCCGAGAAGCCGCCCACGCCGCCGGTCTGCGACACGTGCGACAGCAGCTTGTGCACGTCCAGGCCAGCCGCGTTGTGCACGGTTCCGGTGTGATCCTGCGCGGCAATGACCTTGGCGCCGGCTTCATGGAACAGGCGGGCGGCGGTGCCGCCCACGTTGCCGAAGCCCTGCACGACAACGCGCGCGCCGGCCACATCGATGTTCCGGTCGCGCGCGGCTTCGCACGCCACGACGAACACGCCGCGGCCAGTGGCCTCGACGCGGCCCAGGCTGCCGCCCAGTGCGATCGGCTTGCCGGTGACCACACCCGTGGCGGTGGCGCCTTCATTCATGGAGTACGTGTCCATCATCCAGGCCATGGTCTGGGCGTTGGTGTTCACGTCAGGGGCGGGAATGTCCTTGGACGGTCCGATGATGACGCCGATTTCGCTGGTGTAGCGGCGCGTCATGCGTTCGAGTTCCGAGGCGGAGAGCTTGCGCGGGTCGACACGGATGCCGCCCTTGGCGCCGCCGTACGGCAGGTTGACTGCGGCGTTCTTGACCGACATCCAGGCGGCCAGCGCCATCACTTCGGACAGCGTCACGTCCTGGTGGAAACGCACACCACCCTTGCCCGGACCGCGCGACACGTTGTGCTGCACCCGGTAGCCCTCGAAGTGGGCGATGGTGCCGTTGTCCAGTTCGATCGGCACATCGACGATCAGCGAGCGCTTCGGACGCTTCAGCGTCTCGACCCACCGGCTCAGGGAACCGAGGTACGGCGTGACCCGGTCGACTTGTTGCAGGTAATTACCCCAAGGGCCGAGGTCCTCGGCATTCAGATAAGACGGCAAGGCATGGGTGGGAGTTTGAGACATGAGCATGCTCTCCTGACAAAGTTGCGCCATTTTATCCACGAAAGTTATAGCGTCCCTATTTAAAGTTTAAATATTTTAAATAGGGACGCATTAACGTTGCGGATACCGAACGGGTCGCAGGCGGGCCCGGAAGCTGCACCTATCCTAAGCCGCGAAATTGGCGGCGTCCAGCCTGCGGCCGGGATACTCGGGGCGAAAAAAAGGCGGCCTCTTTTGGAAGACCGCCCTTTACATCCACGCCTACCTTGCAGACCGCCCCGGTGTCGGACACCGGGGTAAGGCGCGCTTTCACGGTGTGCCACCGAAGCAAAGGCGTCGGACACCTCTGCCGCGCCGAGTCACGCCGACAGCAACTGCCACGCCAGACGCGCCGCCGCGCGCGCGCCATGGCCGTCGACGTCGAACTTGGGGTTGAACTCCGCCAAGTCCGCCAATCGGAGCTTGCCGCTCGCCTTGACCCGCAGGACGATTTCCTCGATCACGGCCATCGGCACGCCATAAGGCGCCGGCGCGGACACCCCCGGCATCACGCCGGCGGGCAGCACGTCCAGATCGATCGTCAGATACACGTGCTGCGCCTTGGCCAGCAGCGCATCCACGTCGGCCAGACGGGCTTCCAGATGCCGCTCCTGCATGTCGCGGTCTTCGATCCACACGGCCCCGATTTCCGCGGCGCGGGCGTAGAGCGCTGGGGTGTTGGCCAGCCGCGAGACGCCAAGGCAAGCGTATTGCAGGTCGCGCCCGCGTGCCTCGCTGTCTGTCGAGATCTGGTCGAACGGGGTGCCGGAACTGCCGGGACGGCCCGTGCGCAGATCGAAGTGCGCATCCAGATTCAGCACCAGCACGGCGCCCGCGTCGCCGCGCGCGTCCAGCCAGCGGGCCAGTCCCTGGAAACTGCCCCAGGCGATTTCATGGCCGCCACCCAGGACGACCGGCCGCGCGCCCCGCCCCATCAGTTCGGCCAGACGCAGGCCCAGGCGTTCCTGCGCGTCTTCCAGCTTGTCGCCGTGGCAGTCGACGTCGCCGGCATCCAGCAGGCGCGTCAGCCCATGCGCCGGCAGGCCCGCCAGATACTTGCGGATGCCCGCAGGTCCCGCGGCAGCGCCCACCCGGCCCTGATTGCGCGCCACGCCCGCATCGCAGGCAAAGCCCAGCAGCACGGCCTCACCCATCTCGCCCTGCCCCGCTTCGGCCTCGACGATGTGCGCGAGCCGGCGGGTGTCGCCCTGCTCGGCGCTGTCGTCGCGGGCCTTCCAGAGGCTCTTGTCCAGTGTCGGCGCGCTCATGCTGCGGCTCCCGGACCGGCGCTCAGGACCGCCTGCAGGAATTCGCGGGTGCGGGCTTCGCGCGGCTCGCTGAAAATCACCTCCGGCGGCCCGGATTCCAGGATGACGCCGCCGTCCATCACGGCCACCACGTCCGCCACATCACGGGCAAAACCCATCTCGTGCGTCACGACCATCATCGTCATGCCTTCGCGGGCCAGCAGCTTCATGACCTGCAGCACTTCCCCCACCAGCTCCGGGTCCAGCGCCGAGGTCGGCTCGTCGAACAGCATGACCTGCGGCTGCATGGCCAGCGCGCGCGCAATGGCCACGCGCTGCTTCTGACCGCCGGACAGGCTGGCGGGCATGGCCGCCATCTTCTGCGACAGCCCCACCTTGTTAAGCAGGTCCGCCGCCAACCCATTGGCCTGTTCGCGGCCCATGCCCAGCAGCGTGCGGGGCCCGACGGTCACGTTGTCCAGCACCGACAGATGCGGGAACAGATTGAAGCCCTGAAACACCATGCCCACCTGCGTGCGCAACTGGTTCAGTTCGGCTTCTGGCAACATCGCCCCGTCTTCCTGCAGCGTCTGGCCGCAGATATCGACCGTGCCGCGCTGGGCGACTTCCAGCCCGTTGCAGCAACGCAGCAAGGTGCTCTTGCCCGAGCCGCTGGGCCCGATGACCACCACCACCTGCGACTTCAGCACATCGAAATCGATGCCGCGCAGGACGGCGTGATCGCCGTAGGACTTGTGCAGGCCGCGGATGCGGATCATTTCCTGACCTTCGATGACGAGGCTCATTGCACCATCCCTCCCGCGCGCAGACGATGCTCGATCTTGCGCAAAATCACCATGGCGGTCGTGGTCAGCGCCAGATAGATCAAAGCCACTACCAGGTAGGTTTCCAGCGAGCGATATGACACGCTGATGATCTTCTGCCCTTCGTGCATCAGATCGTGAATGGTCAACAGCGAGACCAGCGCCGAGTTCTTGATGAGCGCGATAAACTCGTTGCCCAGCGGCGGAATCATGCGCACGAATGCCTGCGGCAGGATGATGATGCGCATCGCCTGGCCGGACGACATGCCCAGCGAGCGCGCCGCCTCCGTCTGGCCGCGATCCACCGACTGGATCGCGCCCCGCACGATCTCCGACACATAGGCCCCGGAATACATACCCAGGCCCAGCACGCCGCAGGCGAACGCCGGGAGCGTCACGCCGAACTGCGGCAGGCCGAAGAACCAGATGAACAACTGCACCAGCAGCGGCGTGCCCCGGAAGAACAGCAGGTACGTGCTGCACAGGTGGTACGTGATGCGGCGCTGCGGGTTGAGGCGGCCGATCCCGACCAGCAGCCCCATCACGCAGCCCAGCAGCAAGGCGCCGGCGGTCACCTCGATGGTGACCAGCGCGCCCCGCATCAGCGCGTCGAAGTCGGCGAAGACGGGTGAAAATTCCAGGTTCATTTCGCGGGCGCCTCGAACCACTTGTTCACGATGGCCTGGTAGCTGCCATCGGCCTTCAGCTTTTGCAGCGCGGCGTTCAGGTCGCGCGTGAGCTCAGGCTTGTTCTTGGGCACGGCGATGCCATAGTCCTCGGTCGTGACCTGATCGTTCAGCACGGTCAGGCCGTTGGTGCTCTGCGCGAACAGCTTGGCCGCGGGCTTGCCCGTCACCGCGGCATCGGCGCGGCCGATCTGCACCAGGTTGAACATCTCCTGGTTCTTTTCGACTTCCACGCGCTGCACCTTGGGGAAATGCTCTTTCAGGTAGTTCACTGACTTCGTGCCGACCTGCACCGACACCTTGCGGCCATCCAGATCCTTGATCGACTTGACGGGGCCGTCGGCCTTGGTCAGGACCACAAGGCCGCCAGCGTAGTACGGATCGGTGAAATCGACGACCTTGCTGCGCTCGGGCGTGATGTAGATGGCGGACACCGCGATGTCGGCGCGGCCGGCCTGCAGCGCCGGAATCAGGCCCTTGAAGTCGATGTCGATCCATTCAACCTTCTTGCCCATCGCGCCGGCCAGCGCTTCGACCAGCTCGATGTCAAAGCCGGTGCGCTTGCCGTCCTTGACGAATTCCATCGGCGGGAAGGTGGCGTCGGTGACGGCGCGGATCGTTTCCTGGGCGTGCGCGGCGCCAGCGGCCCAGGCGAGGCTCAGGGTCAGGGCGGCGGACAGCAGGGTGCGGCGAGTGGTCATGGTGGGGTCCTATGGAGGTGGGTGCGACAGGTGGTACGACGGTGGGTACGACGATCGTTGCGGCTAGGTACGGGCTAAGCGATGAAGCAGGTGAAACAGGTATTCGATAAGGCGGACGACACGGCGTCAGGCGGCCTTCAGGCGCTCCGAGATGCGGCGGGCGGCCGCGAGGGTCATCTCGATCAGCGCGTCCGGATGCTGCGCGGCGCGGGTGGACGGCGCCATCAGCGTGATCGAGGCCACGGCCTGGTTTGCCCGTTGAAAGATCGGCACGCTAACGCCCCAGACGCCGGCGTCGACTTCGCTGTCGGTCACGGCATAGCCCTGCGCGCGGATGGCCTCCAGCTCGCCGGTCAGGCGGGCGGCATCCACGCCGGCTTCATCGGCCAGGTAGGTCAGCGCGGCCTGCAGGCGGGCCTGCGGCATGAACGCCAGCAGCGACTTGGCCGACGCGCCGCGCGCCAGCGGCAGCCCGCGGCCCTTGGTGAACGAGCAGCGCAGCGGATGCTGGCTTTCCACCATGTCCAGGCACACGGCCTGGTCCTTCACGGCGACGAGCAGGCCGATGGTCTCGCCGGACGACGCGGCCAGCGCGGCCATGTCGGGTTGCGCTTCGTGAATCAGGAACGACGACTGGTCAAAGCCCCAGGCGAGCTGCACGCACAGCGGGCCGGGTCCGTACTCGCCTTCGTGTTCGGCGACGAATCCCCAGCGCTTGAGGAGCGCGATCTGCCGGTAGAGCGTGCTCTGCGCCAGGCCCGTTTTCTCGGTCAGGGCGGCAATGCTGAGCGGGCCGTCGTGCCGGGCCAGGGTGGCCAGCACATACAGGACGCGATCCGCGCCCGCCCCGACAGACGATTCCGACATGAAGATTCAACTCCCAGCAATATGGGAGCGAGATTATCAATTTGTGGCGGTTTCCCTTCTGATTTTTCCCATCGATTGAGAATCGCAAGGGAAAACCCCGAAATCCGGGCGTAAAAAAACCCGCCGTGAGGCGGGTTCTGATGGGCCGGTAGCGGGATGTTTCCGCATCTGCCGGCGATCGTCACGGCGCGGGGGGCTTCTCGTAATCCGACAGCCCGACGCCGGAGACGCCCTTCACACCACCACCGGGCGCCGCAGCGGCCGGTGCCGGCGCCGACGGGGCCGCAGGCGCTGGAACCGCCGCCGGCGCCTCAGCCGCCGGCGCGGTATCCGCTTGCTGGGGCGCGCCCTGCGCGGCTGCGCGGCGTTTGCGCCTGGCGTCCTCTTCCTTCTTGACCAGCGCCGTCAGCTCGGCGGCGAGCGACGCCGACTTGCCCGTGGCCGCCCACGCGGCGGCGTCCTGCCCCTTCGTGTCCTGCGTGGTGACGTCGGCGCCGGCCTTGAGCAGCAGCTCGACCATGGGCTTGCGGCCGGACAGCGCCGCCATCATCAGCGGCGTCTCGCCATTGGGCGCGGGCGCATTGACCATGGCCTTGTTCGCCAGCAGCAGCCGCGCCATTTCCATCTGCCCCTTGGACGCGGCGTAATGCAGCGGCGTCCAGCCCAGGCGGTTGACCTGCGCGCCACGGGCGATCAACTTCTTGGCGCGTTCGGTTTGCCCCGCGATGGCCAGGTACATCAGCGGCGTCTCGCCCGCCGGGTTCTCGGCATTGACGTCCGTGCGCTTGTCCGCGGCCAGCACGTCGAAGACGTTCCAGGCGTTGTCCACGACCGCGCGCATGATGGCCGGCTGGCCGTTCTTGTAGCGCACGTTGGGATCCGAGCCTTGCGCCAGCAGATCCTTGATGTCGTCGGGATAATCATTGGCGACATAGACCCACCAGTCGGCGGGATTGGCGGCCTGCGCCGCGGGTGCGGCCAGGCCGATGGCCAGCGCCAGCAGACCGGCGCGGCCGCATGACAGTAAGGCTTGATGGGCGGAGGCGATGCGGATGGCCATGGCTGTCCTCGGATGCAAATTCAGTGAATCGGGATGACCTATTTCTTGATCTTGCTGAACAGCTTGAAGAAATTGTCGGTAGATGCGCGCGCGACCTCGGCCGCCGTGATGCCGCGCAGGTCCGCGATCTTTTCGGCCACGTGGATCACCTTGGACGGATCATTGAGCTTGCCGCGGAACGGCACCGGCGCCAGGTACGGCGAGTCGGTTTCGATCAGCAACCGGTCCAGCGGGACCTTGGCGGCCACTTCGTGCACGATCTGCGCGTTCTTGAACGTGACGATGCCGGACAGCGAAATGTAGAAGTTCTGGTCCAGCGCGGCCTGCGCCACTTCCCAGGTCTCGGTGAAGCAGTGCATCACGCCGCCCGCCTCGGCCGCCTTTTCCTCGGCCAGCATGCGCACGGTGTCCTCAGCGGACGACCGGGTGTGTACGATGAGCGGCAGGCCCGCGTCGCGCGCGGCGCGGATGTGGCGGCGGAAACGTTCGCGCTGCCAGTCCAGCGGCTCGGACAGCCGGTAGTAGTCCAGCCCGGTTTCGCCAATGGCCACGACCTTGGGATGCTCGGCCAGGCGCACCAGTTCTTCGGCCGTGGGGTCCGGCGTATCTTCGTAATCGGGGTGCACGCCCACCGACGCCCACAGGCGCGGCTCGGGCTCGACCAGCGACATCAGGCCGGGCCATTCCGGCATGTTGACGCTGACGACCAGCGCGTGCGTGACTTGATTGGCGGTCATGCGGTCAAGAATGGCCGGCAGATCGTTGGCAAGCTCGGGAAAATTCAGATGACAGTGTGAATCGACGTACATGGAGAGTCTGGTAGGGCTTACGCCTGGCAGGATAGCACCACGCGTTGCAGGGTGGCGTGGGCGAAAAGCTTGGCGTTCAGGGGGTGCGTGGCCAGCGCGCGCTGGCGCGTCAGCCAGCGGGCCGATTCGGCCACGCGGGCGGGATTGATACGGGCGGCAACCTGCGCCACACCGGCTTGCAGCGACGGGAAATAGCGCACCGGCGCGCCCGCGCTGGCCAGCATCAGATCGGTGTAGAGCCGTTGCAAGGCATCGATCCATTCAGCCGCCGCCACCTTTTCCAGGGATTCGGCCAGCGTGCCGACATCGGGCGTCTGGCACTTGGACAACGGATTGACCAACTGGCCCAGCCACGCCGGACAGGCGGATTCGCCCGACTGCGCCAACCGCAATGCCGCCAGCGGCGCGCCGCCTGCGGCAGCCAGCCATTCGCGCGCCGGTTCCACGTTCTGGTCGCGCAACCATTGCAGCGCCGTATCCGCATCGGGCGCGGGCAGCGGCAGCCGGCGGCAGCGCGACACCAGCGTGGGCAGCAACCGGTCCGGCGCGTCCGCGACCAGCAGGAAGACGGTATGGGGAGGCGGTTCTTCCAGCACCTTGAGCAAGGCGTTGGATGACACGACGTTCAGCGCATGGGCGGGATACAGCAGCGCCACGCGCCAGCCGCCACGGTGCGTGGCGGTGTTGAACCAGGATTCCAGCGAGCGGATCTGGTCGATACGGATTTCCTTGGAGGGCGCGCGCTTGGCGGCGCCCGCCGCCGGCTCGGCGTCTTCGGCCTGTTCGGCCGCGTCCGCGCCCTCTTCCACGGCCACCGCCTCGGGGCGGATACGGCGCAGGTCCGGGTGATTGCCGCTGGCGAACCAGTTGCAGGCCGCGCAGTGGCCGCACGCCAGCCCGTTCTCGGGCGTCTCGCACAGCAGGCTGGCTGCCGCCGCGATGGCGAAATCCAGCTTGCCGATGCCGGCCAGCCCGTGCACCAGCCAGGCATGCGCGAACCGGTCACGATTGCCCAGCCACGCACGGGCCGTCTCCATCTGCCAGGGGTGGAACTGGGGCGCGCTCATGCAGGAACGGCCAGCAGCTCGCGCAGGCCCGCCTCGAGGTCTGCGCGGATCTGAGCAATGGAACGGGTGGAATCGACGACTCGGATGCGGTCGGGATCGGCCTTGGCGCGGGCATGGTAGGCCTCGCGGGTGCGCTCGAAGAACGCCGCGCCTTCGCGTTCGAAGCGGTCGGGCTCGCGCGCATCGGCCAGCCGCGCCCGCGCGACTTCAAGCGGCACGTCGAACAGCCAGGTCCGATCGGGACGGCCGGCGCGCATCCAGTCTTCCAGGACCGCCACGCGCTCGGCGCCCAGGCCGCGGCCGCCGCCCTGATAGGCGTAGCTGGCGTCGGTGTAGCGGTCGCAGACGACCCACGCGCCGCGCGCAATCGCCGGCTCAATGACCTGGCGGGCGTGTTCGCAACGGGCGGCAAACATCAGCAGCGTTTCGGTGTCCAGCCCCATGGCATCGTTCAGCACCAGCGCGCGCAGTTTTTCGCCAAGCGGGGTGCCACCCGGCTCGCGGGTGGACACGACCTCAAGGCCCTGCCCCCGCAGGAAATCCGCGATCCAGTCCGTGTGCGTGCTTTTGCCCGCGCCGTCCACGCCCTCCAGCGTAATGAAGCGTCCGCGTGAGGTCATTGATCTTGTCCTTGTGCTGATTCGGGTTCGGGGTCGGCCGGCGCGGCGGCGGGCGCGGGAGTTGGCGTAGGCGTGGGTGCGGGCGTGGCGCGCTGGCCCTGACCCAGAATGTAGCGGGCGACGTTGCGGTTGTGCTCGGACAGATTGGCCGAGAACTCGCTGGTGCCGTTGCCGCGCGAGACGAAATACAGGAACTTGTGCTGTTCAGGCTGCACGGCGGCCAGCAAGGCGGCGCGGCCCGGCGCGGCGATCGGCGTGGGCGGCAGGCCCGGACGCGTGTAGGTGTTCCAGGGCGTGTCGGTCTGCAGGTCGCGCTTGCGGATGCGGCCCTGGTAGGCCTCGCCCATGCCGTAGATCACGGTCGGGTCGGTCTGCAGCAACATGCCGATCTTCAGCCGGTTGGTGAACACGCCCGACACGCGCCGGCGCTCCGGACCGTGGCCGGTTTCTTTCTCGATGATCGACGCCAGGACCAGCGCTTCATAGGGCGTGGCGACGGCCACGTCGGATTGGCGCTTGTCCCAGGTGTCGTTCAGGATGCGCTGGCCTTCCTGGTAGGCGCGGCGCAGCAGGTCAAAGTCGGTGCTGCCCGGCGTGAAGATATAGGTGTCGGGGAAGAACAGGCCTTCGGGGTGCTTGATGGTCGAGCCCAGCCGTTCCAACAAGTCTTCGTCGCTGACGCCGTCCAGCGTCTGCTTGACGTCCGGGTTGTCGCGCAGCGCCTGGCGGATCTGGCGATAGGTCCAGCCTTCCAGGAACGTGATCTGGCGCTGGGTCATGTCGCCGCGCGCCAGGCGTTCGAGCAGCAGCCACGGCGTATCGCCATTGATCGCCTGATAGCCGCCCGCCTTCATCAGCTTGTCGCGTTCAGACAGACGCGCCATCCACACGAAACCGGGCTCCCACATCGGCACGCCGGCCGCGTTGAGCGCGCGCGCGACAGTGCGCGGACTGCTGCCCGGATCAACCACGAAGTCAATCTTGTCGGCCGCCAGCGTCATCGGGCGGTGCATCCACATGTAGGCAGCGCCCACCGCGCCGCCAACGGCCAGAACGATGAGCAGCAGGAACCACAGGACGAAATTTCGGAGTCGCATCTTCATAAGTGTCGGAAGTTTAATGGATCGCGGGCCTTGCCCGGGACACAACCGGGGCCGGATGGCGCGACGCGCCCCTTTGCCCATCGGGGACATGGCAAGCCCGTGCCGGGATCGGGGCTATCATCAGCACTTTGATGACGCGATAACCCCGCCGCCATGCACGCCTATTACGCTTCGATTCCCGTCCGCGCCGAAGGTTGCGCCCAATGCGCCCCGCTGGAAGATCTGACGGTCTTCACCGCCGCCGGCGCCGACGCCCTCACCTTTCTGCACGGCCAGCTCACGCAGGACGTCACCGGTCTGACCCCGGACGCCGCCCGCCTGGCCGGCTATTGCACCGCCAAGGGCCGCCTGCTGGCCACGCTGGTCATGTGGCGCGGCGCGGGCGATGCCGATGACGCACCCCAGTTCTACGGCATGGTCCGGCAGGACCTGTCCCAGGCCCTCATCAAGCGCCTGTCCATGTTCGTGCTGCGCGCCAAGGTCAAGCTGGCCGCCGCGCCGCTGCACGTGGCCGGTGTGCAGGCCACCTCGGAACAGGCCGCCGCGCTGGAAGCCCTGACGGGCACGTTGCCGCGCGCCACCTGGCAGCGCGCGGACCTGCCGTCCGGCACGTGGATCGTCGCGCCGTCGGCCGACGACCGCCTGCGCTGGTGGTGGATCGCCTCGGACGCGCAGCTGGAACAATCCGGCGCGCTCACGCAGGCGCTGGGACTGGCGCCGGCCGCGCACTGGCATGCAGGAGACCTGGCGGCCGGCATTCCCTGGATTGCCGCCGCCACGCAGGATGTCTTCATTCCACAAACGGTCAATCTGGACCTGATCCAGGGCGTCAGCTTCACCAAGGGCTGTTATCCCGGCCAGGAAGTCGTGGCGCGCAGCCACTACCGGGGCACCGTCAAACGGCGCATGGCTTACGGCACCATTGCCGACGCCGGCCTGAAAGTCCCGGCGCTCGCGGGGGTGGATGTGTTCGACGCCGCGCAGCCCGGCGAAGCCATTGGCCGCGTGGTGCAGGCCGCCACCGACGCGGGTGTCGTGTCGGTGCTGTTCGAAACCACGCTGGCCGCGCTGCCCGAAGGCGATCTGCGTCTGGCCAGCGCCGACGGTCCCCGCATCGCGGCGGCGCCGCTGCCGTACTCGATCAATCCCTGATCTTCCGGGCCTGCTCGCGCTGATTTCCGCGCGCGCAGGCCTGGCGGCCATCGTCAGACCGCCACCCCGAACAACGCTCCCACACCGGCCGTCACGGCCATCGCCGCCGCGCCCAGCACGGTGACGCGCAACGCCGCGGGCAGTTTGGGTGCGCCGCCCGCCTTTGCGGCCATGGTGCCAAGCGCCGCCAGACAGCACACCGACGCGCCGATGACCCAGCCGATCAGGTGCGGTCCGGGCGACACCGCCGCCACCGCCAGCGGCACTGCGGCGCCGCCGGCGAACGACGCGGCCGACGCCAGCGCCGCCTGCACCGGTCGCGCACGGTTGTGCAGCGAGATGCCTAGTTCGTCGCGCGCGTGCGCGTCCAGCGCGTCGTGGCTGGTGAGCTGGCGCGCCACCTGTTCCGCCAGATCGCGCGTCAGCCCCCGGGCCACATAAATGTCCACCAGTTCGGCCAGCTCTTCGCCGGAATTGCGCTTGAGCGAGCGTTGTTCCATGCGCAGGTCGGCGGCTTCGGTGTCGGCCTGGGTGCGCACCGACACGTATTCGCCCGCCGCCATCGACAAGGCGCCGGCCACGAGGCCCGCCAGTCCGGAAGTCAGAATTGCGCCATGCGAGGCCTGGGCCGCGGCAACGCCGGTGATGAGGCTGGCTGTCGAGACGATGCCGTCGTTGGCGCCCAGCACCGCGGCGCGCAGCCAGTTGCTGCGGAAAATTCGATGATGTTCTTTTGCTGGCATTGCCGGAAAACCCATGCGAGGCGCGACAGACGCGAGGCGCGACAGACGCGAGGCGCGCCAGGCATGGCCCGGCGCGCCCCGCGCGGAGTTCATCGCGGCGTCACGCGTACCGCGGTCAGCAAGCCTATCACGCACAGCGTGGCGTGTTCGCCGTCGTAGGCATGCATTTCCACCTGGCAGACCGAAAGACGCTTGCCCGGCTTGACCACGCGCCCGCTCGCGACAAAACGATCACCCTTTGCGGGCGCCAGGAAGTTCATTTTGAACTCCGACGTCAGCACGTCCTCGCCCGGTCCGAACAGCGTGAACGCGGCATAGCCGCCCGCACTGTCGGCAATGGTGGTGGAAATGCCCGCGTGCAGAAAGCCGTTCTGCTGGCAAAGGTCGGCGCGGTAAGGCAGAACGATGTCCACCCTGCCCGGCTCGACCGTGTCCAGCTTGGCGCCCAGCAGCGCCATGATGCTTTGCTGGCTGAAACTGGCCTGGACCCGCGAGGCCGGGTCCACAGCGGCGTTGGACGGCGTCACGTCAGTCCTGCTCGCGCTTGACCAGGTTGACGATGCTGGAAAAGTCCAGCTTGCCGGAGCCGCCGCCGCTGTGCAGCGAATACAGATTGCGCGCCAGCTCGCCCAGCGGAATCGAGGCACGCGCCGACAGCGCCGCCTCGGCCGCCAGGCCCAGATCCTTGAGCATCAGGTCCACGCCGAAGCCGCCGGCATAGCCCTTGGACGCCGGCGCATGTTCCATGACGCCCGGCCACGGGTTGTAGAGTTCGGTCGCCCAGTTGCGTCCCGAGCTCTTGGCGATGATGTCCGACAGCACCTTGGGATCAAGACCGTTGGCCACGCCCAGCGCCAGCGCCTCGGACGTGCCGGCCATCAGGATGCCGAGCAGCATGTTGTTGCAGATCTTGGCCACCTGCCCCGCGCCTGCCGGGCCCGCATGGAAGATGTTCTTGCCCATTTTCTCGAGCACGGGTCGCGCGCGTTCCAGCGAGGCTTCGGCGCCGCCCACGATGAAGGTCAGCGTGCCCGCGGCCGCGCCGCCCGTGCCGCCCGAGACCGGCGCGTCGATCATGGCGATGCCGCGCGCCTCGGCCGCCTGGGCCACCTTGCGCGCCGAGTCGGGCGCTATCGTGCTGCATTCAATGACCAGCGCGCTCGAAGCGATCTTGCCGAGCAGATCCTGATCCAGGTACAGGCCCTCGACGTGCTTGCTGGCCGGCAGCATCGAGATCACGACTTCGGCCCCTTCGACCGCTTCCGACGCGGACGCCGCCGCCGTCGCGCCGGCGTCGGTCAGCAGCTTGATGGCCGCCGGCACCAGGTCGAACACCTTCAGGGTGTGGCCGGCCTTGACCAGGTTCAATGCCATGGGCGCGCCCATGTTGCCCAAACCGATAAACGCGATGCTGCTCATGATGTCTTGTCTCCTGTTGCTATTGCTGTAGGTATGGATTCATCGTGACCTGCGAAACTGCGTGACCTGCGTGACGGGCAGAAGCCAAGGGCCGGCTGGCGGGCCGGCCTCTATCAGCGACCAATCAGCGCCCTTCCTGCCCCAGATCGGCCAGCGGATGCGGCTCGCCCTCAGGCCAGGGTTCCTCAAAGAATTTCTGCACCCAGGCGTCGGTGGCCATGTCGATGACGGCCGGGTTCCAGCGCGGGTTCTTGTCCTTGTCGACCAGCAACGCGCGAATGCCCTCGGCAAAATCGCCATGCGCGGTGCATGCCAGCGCGGCGATGTACTCGACGCGGAACACGTCATCCAGCGACCGCAGGCGCGTGCGCTGCTGCAGCGCGAACGCCAGCCGCACCGATCCGGGCGAGCCCGCCAGCATGGTCTTGGCGGCGCGCGACAGCCACGGATCCTCGTGGTCCTTCAGGAAGGACAGTTCCTCGTAGATGTCGTCCAGCCGGTTGCCGTTGCACAGGTTGTTGACGACAAACGAGTGCTGGCGCAGCGGGCCGGGTTCCAGCGGCGTGGCCGGCTCAAGGGCGGTCAGTGCGCGGCGCAACAGGCCGTCGTTGATGGAGCGCGGCGGAATGGCGTCTTCGGCAGCGCCTGCGGCCTGCCCGGCCCACGGCTGCTGTTCCAGCGACGACAGCAGCGCGGGCCAGTCCGCGCTGTTCAGGCGGAAGTCCGCCAGCCCCGCAAAGAAGGCGTCGGACGTGTTCAACTGCGCGCCCGTCAGCGCCAGGAACACGCCGCTGCGGCCCGGCATACGGTTCAGCAGCCAGCTTCCGCCCACGTCCGGGAACAGCCCGATCGACACTTCCGGCATGGCCAGGCGGGAGGTCTCGCTGACGACGCGGTGGCTGGCGCCCATCATCAGGCCAATGCCGCCGCCCATGACGATGCCGTGGCCCCAGCACAGCACGGGCTTCGGATAGGTGTGGATGCGATAGTCCAGCCGGTATTCGCGTTCGAAGAAGGTGCGCGCGTAAGTGTTGCTCCAGCCGGACCTTCCCGCGTTCTCTTGCATGCTGCGGTAAAGGCCGTGCAGATCGCCGCCGGCGCAGAACGCCTTGTCGCCCGCGCCTTGCAGCACCACCAATGCCACACCGGGATCCCGCGCCCACGCGTCCAGACGGTCAGCCAGCAGGTCCACCATCTCGAGCGACAGACCGTTCAGTGTTTGCGGCGCATTCAGCGTCGCAATGCCGAAACGCATTCCATTGGCAGCGGATCTTTCTTCGAACAGCACCGGTGCATTCATCTTATGTCGGCTCCTTTTTCCAACAATTGGCGGGCAATGATCACGCGCATGATCTCGTTGGTGCCCTCCAGAATCTGATGAACGCGAGTATCGCGCACCAGACGCTCCAAGGGATAGTCTTTCAGGTAACCATAACCACCATGGATCTGTTGTGCGTCCAGGCAGATCTGGAAGCCCATGTCGGTGGCAAAGCGCTTGGCCATCGCGCAATAGGTGGACGCGTCCGCCGCGCCAGCGTCCAGCTTGCAGGCTGCAAGCCGCACCATCTGGCGCGCCGCGACCAGGTGGGTGGCCATGTCCGCGAGCTTGAATTGCAACGCCTGGAATTCCGCCAGACGGCGGTTGAACTGGCGGCGCTCATCCATGTAACGGCGGGCAGCGTCCAGCGCGCCTTGCGCGGCGCCTACCGAGCAGGTGCCGATATTGATCCGGCCGCCGTCCAGGCCCTTCATGGCGATCTTGAAGCCCTCGCCTTCCACGCCCAGCATGTTGGCGGCCGGCACGCGGACGTTTTCAAAGGTGATGGGGCGCGTGGACTGGCTGTTCCAGCCCATCTTCTCTTCCTTGCGGCCGTAGCCGATGCCCTCGCTGTCGGCCGGAATCGCGAAGGCGCTGATGCCCGCGGCGCCCTCGCCGCCGGTGCGGGCCATCACCACCAGCAGGTCGGTGTCGCCGCCTCCGGAGATGAAGGCCTTGGCCCCGTTGACGATGTAGCTGTCGCCGTCGCGCTGCGCCCGCGTGGCAAGCGATGCCGCGTCGGAACCGGCGCCCGGCTCGGTCAGGCAATAGGAGGCCAGCTTTTCCCCGCTGGCGAGCAGAGGACCCCAGGCGTCCCGCAGGCCCGGCTGGCCCCACTTGCCCACCATCCAGGTCGCCATGTTGTGTATCGTCAGGAACGCCGTGGTGGACGGATCCACCGCCGCCATTTCCTCGAACACCAGCGTGGCATCCAGTCGCGGCAGACCCAGGCCGCCGATATCTTCGCTGGCGTAGATTGCGCAAAAGCCCATTTCGCCCGCCCGGGCGAAGGCTTCGCGGGGGAAGATGCCCTCGGCATCCCAGCGCGCGGCGTGGGGAGCCAGTTCGCCCTCTGCGTAATCGCGCGCGGCCTGCGCAAACGCGCGCTGCTCGTCGGTCAGTTCCAAGTCCACAGCCTGTCTCCTGTTGTAGTCGGTATTGTCTGGTGGCGTTGCTGCCGTCTCGTGAACACCAGCCCGCCGATTTTGACATGACGTTGACGTAAACGTAAACGGACACCCGGCTTAATGTTACGCCCGAAGCGGCCGGGCGTTTTGTCTTATTGACGACAATGTGCGGAGACGGCCGCCGGCGACGGCCGCCAGCAGGGAAACAGGGCGACGCGCCACGGCGGTGTCACGCCTGGGTGGCGATCAGGGCGTCGGTGCAGCGCGCTACAGCAGCCCCGCCGGCCTGACGCGCCCATTGCGGGCGGTCTTGGTGCGGCGGTGCTCGGCGCGGCGACGGCGCGATTCCTTGGGGTCGAAGGTCAGCCCGCGATAGATTTCCACGCGGTCACCATCGGCCAGACGCGCGTGCGGCTCGGTGGCGCGGCCAAACACGCCCACGCCCCGTTCCCATGGTTTGACCACAGGAAACGCCTGCGCAAATCCGCTGGCGGCCAGCGCGTCTTCGACCGTCGCACCGTCAGGCAGGCGCACTTCCCGCTGCCACGCGTGGCCGGGCAAGGCGTAGCAGACGACCACGCCGATCTGCCCTGCCGCGGACGCCTCACTCGCCATACTTGGCCTGCGCGCGCTTGGTGAAGGAATCAATGAAGCTGGTCGCAATGCGGTTGAAGACCGGCCCCACCACCATTTCCAACGGCCGGTTCGAGAACGCATATTCCATGGTGAACAGGACCTTGCAGGCGTCTTCGGCCAGCGGCTGGAACACCCAATGGCCCACCAGGCTGGAGAACGGGCCATCCACGAGTTCCAGGTCGATCCGCTCGGGATAGACGTGGGTATTGCGCGTGGTGAAGCGTTGCTTCATGCCCGCAAAGGAAATCAGGATGGAGGCCTGCATGCCGTGTTCGTCGCGGCTCTGCACCTCGGCGCCGCCACACCACGGCATGAACTCGGGGTACTTCTCCACGTCGGCGACCAGGTCGAACATCTGGGCGGCGCTGTAAGGCACCAGGACGGATCGTTGTACTTTGTGCATCGACTATCGCAAATGGCTAGAATGGCAAGATTTTACCGGCACAGCGCTTCGTGGGCCTAAATGGGCCGAAACACTGGACCAGCACATCGCGCAGAATAACGAGCAATCCCCGTTCGCAACAACCCGCAATCGGCCGGATAGCCAGATTCGCAGAATCCCAGCAAGAAGGCTTTATGAGCATTATCGACAACCGCAAGGCCACGCACGACTATTTCATCGAAGACCGCTACGAGGCCGGCCTTGTCCTGCAAGGCTGGGAAGTCAAGGCGATCCGGGACGGCCGCGTGCAGCTCAAGGAAAGCTACGTCATCGTGCGCGATGGCGAACTGTTCCTGCTGGGCATGCACGTCAGCCCCCTGCCCACGGCCTCCACGCACATCCACCCGGACGCCATGCGCACGCGCAAGCTGCTGCTCAAGGCCGAAGAAATCAGCAAGCTCATCGGCAAGGTCGAGCAGCGCGGCTACACGCTGGTGCCGCTGAACCTGCACTACAAGAACGGCCGCATCAAGCTGGATTTCGCGCTGGGCCGCGGCAAGAAGCAGTTTGACAAGCGCGACACCGCGCGTGAAAAAGACTGGGCGCGCGAAAAAGAACGCATCATGAAGCACGACACCCGCGCCCCCCGCCGCAGCAAGGACGACTGATCTACGCGGCCACCGGCAGCGCCGGGCGCTCGGCCTCGTGGCCGGGGCCCACGATGCGGTTGCGCCCCGCCGACTTGGCCGCATAAAGCTTGCGGTCGGCCCGCTCAAACAGCACCTGCAGGTTCTCGCCGGGTATCCAGTCTTCCACACCCGCGCTGAACGTATACGAAATCGTGCTGCCACCGTGCGCGCACGGCGTGCGCCGCACAGAATCCAGCAGCCGCTCGGCCACCTCCAGCACCGCGTCGCTGCGCATGTCCGCAAACAGCACGCAGAACTCCTCGCCACCCACCCGGCCCACGTGATCGCCGGTACGCAGCGTAGCCGTTGCCAGCAGGCCAAAATGGCGCAGCACCGCATCGCCGGCTGCGTGGCCGTGCGTATCGTTGATGCGCTTGAAATGATCGATGTCCAGCAGCAGCAAGGTCAGCGGACGGCGCATACGCAGGGCCTGGGCGCAATAGCGCTCGGCCTGCAACCACCACGCCTTGCGCGACATCAGACCCGTCAGGAAGTCAGTACTGGCCTCTTGTTCGCGATCGGCCAGCATGCGGTCGTGGATGATCATGATGGTGCCCAGTGTCAGGCAAGGCATGATCAGCACCCCCAGCGTCAGGAACGCGACGCTCCACAAAGTGGGCTCCAGAAAGGCCGACACCATGTCCAGCTCGACCAGGTAAACCGCCGCACGAAGCGCGCACACCACGGCGGAGATCAGCGTCACCACCCACACGAAACGGTAGCTGTAGCGCGAGCGGTGCGCCGGCATGTTGCGCTGGACGACGATGGCCACGGCCAGCATGAAGCCCATCTGCAGCAGCGACATCGCCACGATGCGCGGCCCCACCTGCCAGTCCACGTACGTATAGACCGCCACGACCGACAGCGCGGCCACGCAGCCCAGCGTCATCAGATGCCGGGGCACCGTCAGCCCGAGCAGCCGGCGCACGCCCGCGTAGTACGCACAGAGGGCAAGCGCGATGGCCGTATTGGGCACCAGGATGGACGCCCACAGCGGCGCCTTGGTGTTCTGCAGCGCAAAAGTAGAAAACGCCAACAGCGTGAGCAGGTTGGCGCGGATAGTTTCGCGGATGCCGGCCATGCCGCTGCGCGCCAGCGACCCCAGCACGCAAAGGGAAAGCACTCCCGCCAGCGCTGCTATCAGAAGCAAATTAACGGGAGCGATCATGGGCGGGCGCGCCGCAAGGCGCGGTATCAGGTGTTGCGCGTGGACTTCACGATGGTCATGGCGGAGGCGATCATGCCGCCGACGTCGGACAGGTTGGCCGGCAGGATGAGCGTGTTGCCTTCCTTGGCCACGTTGCCGAACGCCTCGACGTAACGCTCGGCGACCTTCAGGTTCACGGCTTCCATGCCGCCCGGCTGGCGTACGGCATCGGCAACCTGCGTGATGGCCTTGGCGGTGGCTTCGGCGATCGCCAGCACCGCGGCGGCTTCGCCCTGCGCCTGGTTGATCTGCGCCTGCTTCTCGCCCTCGGAACGTGCAATGGCGGCTTCACGTTCGCCGGTGGCGATGTTGATCTGTTCCTGACGGCGGCCTTCGGAGGCGGCGATCAGCGCGCGCTTCTCGCGTTCGGCGGTGATCTGTGCCTGCATCGAGCGCAGGATTTCGTTGGGCGGCGTCAGGTCCTTGATTTCGTAGCGCAGCACCTTCACACCCCAGTTCAGCGCCGCCTCGTCCAGCGAAGAGACGATGTTGCTGTTGATGGAATCGCGCTCTTCAAAGGTGCGGTCCAGTTCCATCTTGCCGATGACCGAGCGCAGGGTCGTCTGGGCCAGCTGCGTGATCGCCGAAATGTAGTTGGACGAACCGTACGACGCGCGCATTGGGTCGGTGACCTGGAAGTACAGCACGCCGTCGACCTGAAGCTGCGTATTGTCGCGCGTGATGCAGACCTGGCTGGGCACGTCTAGCGGAATTTCCTTCAGCGAATGCTTGTAGGCCACGCGTTCGATAAAGGGAATCACGAATCCGGCGCCCGGCGACAGGACGCGGTCAAACTTGCCCAGCCGTTCGACCACCCAGGCATGCTGCTGCGGCACGATGGCGATCGCCTTGACGACGATCAGGATTGCCAGTGCAACGATGACGAGCAGCACGATGGTTGAAGTATCGATCATGGTGTGAAGCCTCTTTTCGAGTGGGTGCGCTGGCCTGCCCCGCCATGCCGGCCAGGGTTCCAGCGTTTGCCCGCGGCGCTGCGCGGGCGCGTTCTGCTATGTCGAGCCGCCGCGCTTGGGAGTAAGCACGAGGATCGAGCCGCGCAATTCAGTAATGGTGTGTTCGCCGGGCTGGGCGGCATGTCCCTTGGCCAGTTCAGCCTGCCAATGTGCGCCGCGGTACCAGACGCGCGTCGACCCGCTGTCGGACCAGGCCTCGACCGTGACGGTCTGGCCTATGTCCAAAATGACGTCGGCGTTGCGGGCCGAATTGACCTCGCGCTTTTTCAGTACCCGCGTTTTGCGCAGCACCACGAGTCCC
Source organism: Achromobacter animicus (assembly GCF_902859585.1). Lineage (GTDB taxonomy): Bacteria > Pseudomonadota > Gammaproteobacteria > Burkholderiales > Burkholderiaceae_B > Achromobacter > Achromobacter animicus. Next base: position 1,006,965 of record NZ_CADIJM010000001.1, read on the forward strand.
AGCAGCAGCACGACGCCGCACGCCACCAGCTCCCATTGCAGGCCCGCATTCAGCCAGGCGGCAATACCGCCGGCGGCCAGACCCAAGGCGACCAGCAGCAAATAGAAGGTTCCTGTCGCCAGCTCACCGATGAGGGCCAGCGCGGCCAATCCCAGCCAAATCCACATAGTCTCGAGAATCGTCTGTAAGGATGAGTATCTGAGCGGATTGTACGTATTTCCGGGACGGAGCGGGAATTGCCGTGCGCCGACCAGAACATTTTCGCTGGATTATGATGTGCCCCTGGCGCGCCGGGTCGCGGGACCCCTCACGCCGCCCTTATTCATCCACACGCTTTTATGACCGCCGCAACTTCTTCTGCTCTCCCCGTCCTGATCCTGCATACCGGCGATCCGGACGACACGCTCAAAAGCCAGTTCGGCGGCTATGCCGAACAAATCATGCAGGCGGCCGGACTGACCCCCAGCGCCGTCGACATCGTCGCGGTCTACGAAGACCAGCGTCCGCAGGCGCCCTCCAGCTACCGCGCCGCTTTGATTACCGGTTCGCCCGCCATGGTCTCCGACAAGGAACCCTGGAGCGAAGACACCGCCGCCTGGCTGCGTGAGGCCCTGGAGGCCGGCCTGCCCATGTTTGGCGTCTGCTACGGCCATCAATTGCTGGCGCACGCGTTCGGCGGCAAGGTCGGCTACAACCCCGCCGGCCGCGAAGTCGGCACCCAGACCGTCGAATTGCTGCCGACGGCCGGCGGCGATCAGCTCATGGCCGGCGTGCCGACCACCTTTCCCGCCCAGATGCTGCACGCGCAGACCGTGCTGCAACTGCCCGCGGGCGCAGCCGTGCTGGCGCGCTCGGACCTGGACGAGCACCAGATGATCCGCATCGGCCGCAACGTCTTTTCCACCCAGTTCCACCCCGAGTTCGGCCCGGACTTCATCCGGGCCCACCTTGAACGCTATGGCCGCCGCTACGCAGCCGAAAACCTCGACGTGCCGGGGCTGTCCGCCAACGTGCGCGCGACGCCGGTGGCGGCCGGCCTGCTGCGCCGGTTCCTGGAAACCTACGCGCCCGGCGCCTGACGCCTGCGCCCGCGGCTCCGCCGGCAATGCGGAGACCGTCGGCAGGGACAGCCGCAACAAGCGGAGTGCGCAGGCCGGCCCGCCTTGAGACCATAGCGCCAAGCGTACGAAATCACGCAAGAGCCAGGAGTCCCTTATGAGCCCCGCCGCCGCCCCCTTGAGCAAACAGCACGCCGCCGCCGTGGAGCGCGCCTGCCGCGCCCTGGAAGCCGACCAGCCGCCCGATCTGTCGGCGCTGGCCGAACAGGCTGGCATGAGCCGGTTCCATTTCCACCGCATTTTCAAGGCCGCCACGGGCATCACGCCCAAGGCCTATGCCAACGCCCTGCGGGCCAGCCGCGCCCGCCAGCGCCTGGAAGACAGCGCCAGCGTCACCGACGCCATGTACGACGCCGGCTTCAATTCAAGCGGACGCTTCTACGAAGCCGCCCCCGCCATCCTGGGCATGACGCCCACCGCATTCCGCAAGAACGGCGAAGGCGTGGACATCCGGTTCGCGGTGGCGCAGTGCTCGCTAGGCGCGCTGCTGGTGGCCGCCAGCAGCACCGGCATCTGCGAAATCGCGCTGGACGAGGACCCGGACCGATTGGTCCAGAATCTGCAGGACCGCTTCCACGCCGCGAAACTGATCGGCGCCGACCCCCGGTTCGAAAGCTGGGTGGCGGACGTGGTCGGCTTTGTCGAAGATCCTTCGCGCGGCCTGGACCTGCCGCTGGACGTGCGCGGCACGGCATTCCAGCGCAAGGTCTGGGAGGCGCTGTGCGAGATCCCGCTCGGCGAAACCGCCACGTACTCCGAAGTGGCCGAACGCATCGGCGCACCCGCCGCTGTACGCGCCGTCGCCCGCGCCTGCGCCACCAACAACATCGCGCTGGCCATCCCCTGCCACCGCGTGGTGCGCACGGACGGATCGCTGGCGGGCTACCGCTGGGGCATTGACCGCAAGCGCGAATTGATCGCCCGCGAAGCCAAGGCAGCCTGATCCGGACCGGCCCGGCCTGCTCCAAACGCCGCGAGGCCACCTCGAAGGCCACCACTTTTTCAGGTAGGTGGAAGTGATCCTGATGGTAACTCTGCAGTTCTCAGCTTCCTCGGCGCGCTGAAAGCAGCGTCAGGACTATCGCCCCGCCTCTTCGATGTCCCGGGGAAATCGAGGTTCGTAGCAAAGCAGCAGCGAAAGCCAGTGGCCGGCCGCATGGATCAAGATAGCGGGCAACATCAACAGGTTCGCAACGACAAAAACCCACAACGCGCTGTGCCGCAGAAACTGGGTGTCCAAGCCCCAGGCCGCTTTGAACGAAAGCCAGGGCCAGGGGAACTTGCTAACGAATTTTTTGGGGGCCGGCACGGCGGCGGGGCCGTCCTCCATGTAACGGCGAATGTACTCCCAAAACGCTAGGAGTTCGCTAGCGTTGCGAGTGGGTTTGCCTACAAAAGTGACTTCGAGGTTGTCGGTGGGAGTTCCCTGCAAGTTCACACCATGACCCCTATCCCAGACCAAGACAACGAAACCTCCAGTCCCTTCCAATTCGCTCATGTTTTTGTCGATGAATATCTCGGTCTTGTCCCAGTCCATGACGCGGATGCCACCGAGATGCTCAGGGCGCAATAAGTAGACTTTACGAGTGACGCGATTAAAGCGAACCACAATGCGTCGAGCGGTAAACATCTCCAAGCGGATAAATCTGATGGTGAACTTGAAAAAAAAATAAAGGACAATGTTTGCCGTCAGCGGACTAAGCACCAGGCCAAATACGTAAAATTCCCAATCGAGCTTTCCGTCCGAGGTCAGAAGGTCTCTTGCTGCCAGCCATATGGTCGTCACCCCCGCCCATAAGAGCATTCCGCCTAAAACGAAGAAAAAAAACGTAATCACTCCCCTCTTTTCATCGTTGGGTGTGCGAGCATCAATAAAAATATTGTTTTGAGCATAGAGAGATAGATTATCGGCTGGGCTATCCGAAATCGCTTCGTGGACACCATCCGGCGGATGGAGTTTCGCCTGACCCGGCTGACGTTGTTTCGTATTGAATTCTTCAGCAGCCTCGTCATAAGTCATCAAGGTTTTGGACCATTGAAAACCTCGCTCCAATATATACATCAGAGCTTTCTCTCTACCGCGCGCTGCATAATCTCGATTTCTTCCATCTCACTATCCACGATGCCCCTTGCTACGGTCTTTTCGGAACGAACTGTGCGCTAGAAATGTTTGCAGATTGTTGGGCAAAACGAATATCTCAAACAACGCTACCGCGAGCAGGAAGACGTTGAGTCCAAAGAACAAACGAAGCATCAGCACCATACGCGATGCCATCGCGGCTGAGGCTCGGGATCCAAATTCGGCGGCCTTTGCAAGGTTCGTCTGCGTGCCAAATTTTTTGACCAAGTATTCAAAATAAGGACCTGCGTATGCCAAACCGATCGTGATCGAGAGAGCCGCCGCCCCTGTCTGCGCAGCGGCTCGGAGAAGATAGACGTATGCAATAGAGTACCTACGCATTTTCCACTGATCCGAAAACTCCGCGAAATCAAAGTACGCACCAACCGCACCTGCCGAGCCAGACAAAACTCCCGCCCCTAGGCGCAGCCCGCTTCCAAACAGCTTCGCGCCTCGCTGAACAGCAACGTTGCTGCTCCTCTCCGCAAAGCCCACCGCGCTGGCGCCCACTTCGACACCCGTTGCGGTAAGCGCTAGCAGTGCCGCAGCAAGCTCGACATATTCCTTGCTTCGCTTGTTTTCCGCGGTCATTCTGTTGTAGAGGTTCCACATTTCCAAGAACACGAGCGTGCTCCCAATGCGTAGCTCAGTCATCGGCCCCATCTTTCCGGCCCGCAACGCCTCATCAAACTGCCGGCTGGTGGAGCGGTCCATACGTGCCAATGTCCCCCGACTCAGTTCCTTGCCGTACCGCAATTCAAGACGATAATGCTGCGCGTAACGACCTAGGCGCGCGAGCAGCACTGACGCCGCGAGATTATTCAGTGGAGCATCCATAATGGCGGCAGCGGTCTTGCTTTGAAATAATGAGCTGCCTAGCGTATTGATCAGCATTGCACCGCCAACCAGATAGCCGGACGGTGGACCTCCGCCCGTTGAGGCATCTGCCATCGAATCGAGCATGGCGTGGCTCTTTTCGTAAAGATCCGCCAGCTTCTTTAGTCGGTTCTGCAACGCGACGGGGTCGACGGATTTCAGCGTCTCGCGCTCGCCGAAAAGTCCATTCACTTCGCTTTCCATGCTCTCCTGGTTCTGCGCCAACGACCGCCAGAACAGGTTTTCTCTGGATATCCCCGCTTTGCGCCAGCGATCAAGCAGTTCCTCGCCAACCGCCGTGGCATTCATGCCGGCGATAGCCTTTCCCATTTGGTCTTCAAATAGCAAGGCCTGCTCGGTATCGTTGCGGTCAAATGTGTCGAGCGCGTCGAGAAGCGGTTCGCTCTGCAGCCAGAGAAGGTGGTCCGAGGCCCGCGCGTCTTTGGCCGCGTCCGCCTTATCGACTTCTTCCCGATAGCGCTTCAGGAAATCCTGACGCATTTCCTCATCGATGTAGTCGGCGTACTTGCTCCAACTTTTGGCACGGCGCTCCTTGGCTGCGGCTTCCTGAACTTGCCGTTGATGCTGCGGGTTGCGAAAGTTGATGAAATCACCCCGCGATTGCAAAGTCATGTGGTTGTTGCTCATCTCGTACCCGCGATCCGAGTAACGCACGCCGTAGTTCTGCTGCTCCTTGTAATAGAGTTTCTCGGCTTCGTCCTCTACCAGTTTCCTGATGTTTTCAATGCCGAAAGCGATCGTGAACTTGCGATGGTTGGTAAGCTTTTCGTTGTCCTCGTACGCCATGAATGCATCGAGTGCGTCGACACTCGCATTGCGCCAGGCGTTCAGTTCCTGAGTAATGCCGAGAGCGTCCTCTACGACGACGGCCGCACCACGGAACCGATTGTGCGCGGCCGTGGGCCGCATTTCAGCCTGGGTCGCCTGCAGGGGTGGCGCAAGAACACTGAACGCCTGCGTTTTGAGCAGCGTACTCAATCGGGGCTGGTTTACAGCCGCGAAGTCGGCAACGCAATCAAGCTGATCAAAAGTCAGCACGCCGTCTTGCGAGCGGACACAATCCATTTCTTCGGGAGGCAGCGACGATAGTTTGGCGATATCCACCGAGACCAACTTATCCCTGCTTGCCGGGAGCGAGCGATATCTGCGCAGCGTTTCCTTGGTCAAAGGGCATGGGCTAAAGAGCAGGCGAAGATCCTTGATGTCGTCTACGTCATGGACTTTGAACATCCACTTCCAGCCGGTGTATGCATCCATGATGCCCTGCCCCGCGGCGGGTTTCGGCTCCCACGGCTCGTCGGCATTCATATAGGCGAGCGTTCCGGCTTCCGATACCCGGTACTGGCTGTGCCATTCATAGGTTCCCGCGCTCACGCGCTGCACAAGGACGTACAGGAATCCCTGGCGCAGCGGGCGTATGGCGTAAGTTGATTCGCTCACACTGCCCACTCTGCTTGGCTTATTCAAATGCTCGGGCAAAGACGGAAGGAGTTTGCGCTGTTCGGCGCTACCTCCCACGACGCCATACCGTAGCGGAAGTATCGTGAAGGTGCGAGTGCAAGTTACCTCCGCCCCTCGATTCAAGATTCCATCGAGAAGCGTGCGATTCTCTGCACACGCATTAAAGGTGTCGTTCCAATCGAACATTGGCGTCCTCAACCATTTAATCTGCGCATGCGCACTTGCAGGGCCTGCGCCAGGGGTTCGCGCAGCGCTTTCGCCTCGTGCAATGCGTCGTTCCATGCCGAAGAACCGTCGAGCGCCTTGCCTTGCAACGCCATCAAGGTCACGTAGTCGATCCGGTCGCTCTGTCGGCTCAGACCGATGCGATCCGCTTCAGCTAACAAGTCATGTACGAGTCCAAGCCGGGTGCCATGGCAGTTTTCGCGGTCGCCCTTCTTTTCAAGCGGCGCCCGAAGCTGGTCCGCCAGACGGTACGTGAGCGGGTCGCCCGCGAGCGCCTCCCAGCATGACTCGTCCAATTGAATAGCTGGCGTCCGATATGACTTGGCCGAACCGTGACCTGTAAAGTGTTTCCAGGCCTTGCGCTCTCGGTGGGGAAATACCAGCCACCATGATCGAACCGGCGCCAGCCAGTCTGATATTCCGGGGAGATCCTGGCGCGCATGAAGCACGGGAAACGCCATTTCCGTATGAAAGCGCAGTAAGTAAGTACCGCCATCCGGGCCCTTCGCAGTCGTGGCGTGGCCAAGGTGCTCGGCCAACTGAGGCGGGGACATGGCACTGGTCAGCCAGACGCAAACTGCGTCTCCGGCAATGCCAGCAACGTCGCAGAGAAAGTCGTACTGTCCTTGCAGGTTGTTCTGGGCGGAAGGCGTGAACAGCCATGGGCCAATCTCGCGGAGATTCTCCAACTCTCGCTGCTGCAGTAGCGGCCAACCGGAGAATCGCTCCATCAGGTGCCTTCGGACATCAGCCTTCATGCGAGCCATTTCGATGATGGCTGTCAGCCCATGATCGGGGAGCTGGCGCAGTTCGTTTACAACGCTTTCAGAAAATGGATTCATGTGTGGCCTATCCACCGAACCGCACGACGCTGCGGCCTTCTGCGATGGCTTTCAGCAGGCATCCCACACAAACGGGTTCGCCGGGTTCCGGCGTGCCGTTGACGGAGATAGAGTTCGTGCCGCCACCGGGCTTTTGATTCATCGGACCCTCGATCAGAATGGCGACCCCATCAAGCGTGATACCTGACGCGTCGATTCGGATGGTTCCCCCCGGCCCCTTGATAGTCAGGCTCTCTGCCGCTTGGCTCTCAAAAACCTTCGTGCGCTGCCGGATCGCCTGCCCCGCCTGCAGTTCCGAGTACCCCTCGACCGTATGCTCCTGGTGTCCGCCTATACTCACCCAATGATTCGCTGCGGTCTGGTCGCGGCGGTTGTTGCCCACTTCCTCGGTGCGGTCCTTGGCGGTGTGGACGATGTGATTGCGCCCCACGGTCAAACAGTCATCCCGCCCTATGTCATGCCGCCGGTCCTGGCCGATGTTGACCTGTTCGTCGTTGCCCACCGTCTCCATGCGGTCGTGGCCGATGATGATGGTTTCATCGTTCTCGACCTGCTCGCTGCGGTGATGGCCCACGAACGTCGACTCGTCGTTGTTGACGTGGATGTTCTGGTCCTTCTGCGCATGGACGTAGATTTCTTCCTGGTCCTTCTCATCTTCAAAACGCAGTTCGTTGTACCCCTCGCCCTTGTGGGTCTTGCTCTTGATCGTCATCCGCGTCTTATGTCGCGGCAGTTCGTAGGGCGGCAATTGCAGGCGGTTGTAGGCGCGGCCGGTGATCACAGGCTGGTCCGGATCCCCATCGAAGTAAGAGACGATGACCTCCTGCCCAATGCGCGGGATAGCCATGTGACCCCAGGTCGCGCCGGCGATGTCCTGTGAAACGCGGATCCAGCAGGAGCTGCGTTCGTCCTCCTTGCCGAGCCGATCCCACGGGAACTGGACCTTCACCCGGCCGTACTCATCGGTATAGATCTCTTCATTGGGCGGGCCGACCACCATGGCGTTCTGCGGGCCATCGATGCGGGGCCTGGGTAGCGGTTCTGCCCGCCACTCGGCGTCGTCCGGGACCAGTTCGGCTTCGTGGCTGTAGTGCGTACCCATCTGGGCTTGTGCACTTTCCTCGGCCTGACTCGTGTGTTGGATGCCCCGGTGGACAATGCGTACCGGACGCCAGCCGCGGTTCAGGTCTTCGCGCGGATGATCGGCGAGGGTGAATGAAATGCCTGGCTGGAGCCGCGGGTCATCGCCTTCAACGAAGGCGACGCGCGAATCGCGGCGATGGCCGCGCAGACGGTTCTCGGCGAAGGGCTTGCCGGCTTCGTCGAACTTGGCCCGAGCGGGATAGTCGTAGCGCTCGTAACGGCGGCCTTGATGGTCCAGATCTCGGCCATCGCGGCTGTGCTGGTGGGTGTAGCGCGGATGGTGAAAGGTGTAGTCGCGCTGGGTCTGGCGCGCGGTGCGCACGTTCTCGGTGTACGAGAAGCGGCGCAGCGCTGGCCGCGGCTGGTCGCCGCCGGGCGTGGGGTTGTACTGAACCGGTTCATCACCGACGCGGCCATGGATGAACAGGCGGTCGCTGTGGATCAGCTTATGGCCCTCGGCGGCATGGCGGAAGGAGTAGAAAAAGCCTTCCTCGCGCATGATGCGCTCGACGAAGTGATAGTCGGTGTCGCCGGCCTGCACGCAGTATTCGCGCGCCTGGTGTTCGGTGGTGCTGCGCTGCTCGTAATCCTGGTTGAGACCATGCGCCTTGAGCACCGCCTCAGCGATCTGCGGGACGCTTTGCGACTGGAAGATGCGCCAGTCGGAACTCAGTTTCAAGCGCGCCAGACGCGGCTCGACGATCACGGAATAGCGTGAGCGGCGAAAGCCCGTATCGCGCTGAGCGAAAGCGGAGACCGCGCCGTGTACGTACCGCACCGGCGTGTCGCCGTGCCAGATGGTCAGCAGTGCCGCGCCGTCCAGGACTGCGCCGAAATCGATGGCGGAATTGGCGCTGGCCAGGTCCACTTCCAGCAGGAAGGTCTCGGACAACCCTTCCTGCAGCGTAAATTCGACGACTTCAAATGACTCGTCGCCAATGGTGAAAGTGAACCGCAGATCGGATTGGGTAGGAATGACGTGCTCCCGCAGCGACAGACCTTTCGCACTTGCCATGAGCGCGCGGTCCGCCTATGGAGACGCGTCCGCTGCAAATGAAGAATTTCGCAACGGACGCGAATGGAATACGGGGTCCATTACGTCACACGATCCAATCTATGGATATCAGAAGACTCTTACTTTGATCGGGGGCATCTGAAGAGAGCATTCGTCGCCGAGGCTCGACGAGCACTTTTCCATTAGCGCGGCTGCGCCCTATTCCCACGCCGTATAAAAAAAGCCCCGCGTCCCATAAGGACGCGGGGCTTTCCCTTCAACCGGCCAATCAGTTCTTGGCCAGACGCTGCCACGTATCGACAACGGTGTCCGGATTCAGCGACATCGACAGGATGCCTTCGTCCTTCAGCCACTGCGCGAAGTCCGGATGGTCGCTGGGGCCTTGGCCGCAGATACCCACGTACTTCTTGGCGGCCAGGCATGCCTTGATCGCACGGCGCAGCATGAACTTGACGGCTTCGTCGCGCTCGTCGAAGTCGGCGGCCAAGAGTTCCATGCCCGAGTCGCGGTCCAGGCCCAGCGTGAGCTGGGTCATATCGTTCGAGCCGATGGAGAAGCCATCGAAGTACTGCAGGAATTCGTCGGCCAAAATGGCGTTGGACGGAACCTCGCACATCATGATCAGCTTCAGGCCGTTTTCGCCGCGCGCCAGGCCGTGCTTGGCAAGCAGGTTCACGACCTTCTCGGCCTGACCCAGCGTGCGCACGAACGGCACCATGATTTCGACGTTCGTCAGGCCCATTTCATCGCGCACCTTCTTGAGCGCTTCGCATTCCATGCGGAAGCACTCGGCGAAGTCTTCGGCGATGTAGCGCGACGCGCCGCGGAAGCCCAGCATGGGGTTCTCTTCCTCGGGCTCGTAGCGCGAGCCGCCGACCAGCTTGCGGTATTCGTTGGACTTGAAGTCCGACATGCGCACGATGACCGGCTTGGGGTAGAAGGCGGCGGCGATGGTCGCCACGCCTTCAGCCATCTTCTCGACGAAGAAGGCGCGCGGGCTGGCATGGCCACGGGCGGCCGATTCCACGGCCTTCTTCAGCTCGCCGTCCACGTTCGGGTAGTCCAGGACCGCCTTCGGGTGGATGCCGATGTTGTTGTTGATGATGAATTCCAGGCGAGCCAGGCCGACGCCGCCGTTCGGAATCTGGGCGAAGTCGAACGCCAGTTGGGGGTTGCCCACGTTCATCATGATCTTCAGATCGATGGCGGGCATGTCGCCGCGGCGCACTTCCTCGACCTCGGTTTCGATCAGGCCGTCATAGATGCGGCCTTCGTCGCCTTCGGCGCACGACACGGTCACGGCCTGGCCTTCCTTGAGCAGGTCGGTCGCGTTGCCGCAGCCCACCACCGCCGGAATGCCCAGCTCACGCGCGATGATCGCCGCGTGGCACGTGCGGCCGCCGCGGTTCGTCACGATGGCCGAGGCGCGCTTCATCACGGGCTCCCAGTTGGGATCCGTCATGTCGGTGACCAGAACGTCGCCCGGCTGGACCTTGTCCATGTCGGAGATGTCGCCCACCACGCGCACCGGACCCGAACCGATCTTCTGGCCGATGGCACGGCCGGTGATCAGGACCTGGCCGGTCGCCTTCAGGCGGTAGCGCTGCTGCACGTCATTGACGCCCTGCTGCGACTTCACGGTTTCCGGACGCGCCTGCAGGATGTAGATCTTGCCGTCGATGCCGTCGCGGCCCCACTCGATGTCCATCGGACGCTGGTAGTGCTTTTCGATGATGACGGCGTAGCGGGCCAGTTCGTTGACCTCGTCGTCGGTCAGCGAGTAGCGGTTGCGCTCGGACACCGGCACATCCACCGTGCGCACGGCACGACCTTCGGGGCGCTCGGGATCGAATTCCATCTTGATCAGCTTGGAGCCGATACGGCGGCCGACGATGGGATAGTGGCCCTGTTCCAGCGTGGGCTTGAAGACGTAGAACTCGTCGGGGTTGACGGCGCCCTGCACGACGGTTTCGCCCAGACCATACGAGGACGTGATGAACACGACGTCCTGGAAGCCCGATTCGGTGTCGATGGTGAACATGACGCCGGCGCTGCCCTTGTCGGAACGCACCATGCGCTGGATGCCGGCCGACAAGGCGACGTCGGCGTGGGCGTAGCCCTTGTGCACGCGATAGGAAATGGCGCGGTCGTTGTACAGCGACGCGAACACGTGGCGGATCTTGTCCAGCACGTCATCGATGCCCACGACGTTCAGGAAGGTTTCCTGCTGGCCGGCGAACGAGGCGTCGGGCAGGTCTTCGGCCGTGGCGGAGGAGCGCACGGCAAACGAGCCCTTGCCGTCAGCATCGAGCTTGGCAAAGGCTTCGCGGATCTGCGATTCGAACTCGGGCGAGAACGGTGCGTCGACGATCCATTGGCGAATCTGCGCGCCGGCGGTGGCCAGTTCGCGCACGTCTTCGGGATTCAGCGTGGTCAGGCGTTCGGCGATCCGCTTGTCCAGGCCGGAGGCCTTCAGGAAGTCGCGGAAGGCGTCAGCGGTCGTGGCAAAGCCGCCCGGCACGCGGACACCCGCGCCAGACAGCTGGCTGATCATTTCGCCAAGAGATGCGTTCTTGCCTCCTACCGAGTCCACGTCCGTCATGCGGAGCTGCTCGAACAAAACAACATACGACATTGAAGTCACCTTTTACAATGGAATGAAAGCGAGTTTGGTCAATGGCTGAATCGTGCTGTTTTTGATGCCGGAAAAAACGAGTTTTCCGGCCTTCACAGAACCGATTTCAGACGCTGACCAAACTGGCCTTGGACCGCCCTTGGGGTGACTTATAGGGGCCTGATTGTACTCGGTGGAGTACGTCCGGCCATCTGCCTGGTTGGAATTTTTTACACATGACATCTACCCCTATCGTACGCACGGTATACATCGTTTCCGACAGTACCGGCATCACCGCGGAAACGTTCAGCCAGTCCGTGCTTTCGCAGTTCGAAGAGGTCAATTTCAAGCCCATCCGGCTGCCCTTCGTGGACACGCTGGAAAAGGCTGCGGAAGTCGCCATGCGGATCGACCGGAGCGCCCAGGACGCGGGCGTCCCGCCCATCGTTTTCAGCACCCTGGTCAACCCGGAAATCCTGGCCCGCGTTCGACAGGCGAACGGAATTTTCCTGGATCTGTTCGGAACGTTCGTCAGCCATATCGAGCAGGCGCTGGGGTTGAAGTCCAGCCATTCCATCGGCCGGTCGCATATGCAGGCCAACTCGGAAAAATACCGGAACCGGATCGACGCCATCAACTTCAGCCTGGCGCATGACGACGGCCAGTTCGTGAACCAGCTCGATCAGGCCGACGTGATCCTGGTCGGGGTCTCGCGGTGCGGCAAGACGCCCACCAGCCTGTATCTGGCCATGCAGTACGCCATCAAGGCCGCCAACTTCCCGTTGACGCCGGACGACTTCGAACGCGGCACCCTGCCCTCCACCATTGCGCCGCACCGCGCCAAGCTGTTCGGCCTGTCGATCCAGCCGGAACGCCTGGCGGAAGTCCGCAACGAACGCCGCCCCAACAGCCGCTACGCCCAACTGGAACAATGCCGCTACGAAGTGGCGGAAGCCGAACGCATGATGCGTCGCGAGGGCATTTCCTGGCTGTCCAGCACCACAAAGTCGATCGAAGAGATCGCCACCACGGTGCTGCAGGAAGTTGGACTGGATCGGGGATAAGGCAGAGGGGCTGGCCAAAGCCAGCCCTTCAGTGGGGCGAAAGGCGGCGCGCCTTGCGCCGGCTCAGCGGCGAAGGCGCGCGCTGCTCTGCCGGCGCTGCTCGAACAGGCAGATCGCCGCGGCGGCGCCGACGTTCAGCGACTCCACGGCCGCAGCGTCGTGCGGAATGCGCACCTTCAGGCTGGCGGCCGCCAGCAGCGCCGGCACCACGCCCTGGCCTTCGTGGCCAAAAATCCATGCGCACTGTTCAGGCAGGCGGTCCGCGAAAAGATCGCGCGAGCCGTCCAGGGCGGTCGCCACCAGCGGCACGCGCAGGCGGGGCAGCAGAGCCTCCAGGTCGGCGTGCTCGTGGATCTCGAGAGCAAAGTGCGCGCCTTGGCCACTGCGCAGCACCTTGGGCGACCACGCCGCCGCCGTCCCTGTTGCCAGGAACACGCGCTTGATGCCCGCTGCGGCGGACGTGCGCAACAGCGTACCCACGTTGCCGGGATCCTGGATACGGTCAAACAGGACGCAGGTTTCATCGACCTGCGCAGGCAGCGCCGGAACGGGCGGCGTGACCAGGAAGGCAACGCCCTGCCCGCTTTCCACCGCGGCCACGGCGTGCATCAGCCGCGCGTCCAGCGCGAGGCTGACGTTGTCCGGCACGGCCGCGGCAAGCGCGGCGATATCGGGCTGGGACAGGCGGTCCACGTCGAAGATCGCCCGATCCGGCGGGCCGTAATGCTGCAGCCAGGCCTGGCACAGATGGACGCCGTCGAGCAGCACGGGTGCGCCGCGCTTACCGGCCGTGCCGGCCAGCTTGACCAGCGCCTTGACCGCCGGGTTGTCCCGGGAACTGATGTGCTTCATGAAACCAGGCCGAAAGCCTTGATGGGAGCAAAGCTGCGCCGGTGTTCGGCGCACGGGCCGTGCTCGCGCAGCCGTTGCAGATGCAGCGCCGTGCCATAGCCCTTGTGCTGATCGAACGCGTACTGCGGATACAACGTATGCAGGCGCAGCAGGTCCGCGTCGCGAGCGGTCTTGGCAAGAATGGAGGCGGCCGAGATGGCAGGCACGAGCGCGTCGCCCTTGATGACGGTTTGCACGGTGCAGCGCAGCTTGGGCGCCTGATTGCCGTCCACCAGGGCCAGTTGCGGCACGGTGGCCAGGCCTTGAACGGCCCGCTGCATGGCCAGCATGGTGGCGCGCAGGATATTCAGGCTGTCGATTTCGGCGACGGTGGCGCTGGCGATGCACCAGGCAAGCGCCCGTTCCTTGATCTGCAGTGCCAGTTCCTCGCGGCGGACCGCAGTCAGCACCTTGGAATCGGCCAGCCCGTCGATGAAACGTGACGGATCAAGAATGACGGCGGCCGCGTAGACCTCGCCTGCCAGCGGCCCGCGGCCGGCCTCGTCAACGCCGGCGGTCAGCAACGCAGGCTGCTCGGGCGCCACGAAAAGCTCAGGCTGCTCCATCGGCCACCTCCAGGATCGCCTGCGCGGCCAGCGCCGGCGTATCGCGCAACAGGTCTTGATGCATGGCGGTAAAGCGCGCCTCCACGCGTGCGATGAGCGCGTCGTCGGTCAACGCTTGCCAAGTCGCTTCGGCCAGTTTATCGGGCGTCGCGTCGTCCTGCAAAAGCTCAGGGACAACAAAGTCACGCAGCAGCACGTTGGGCAGACCCACCCACGGCAGGTACGGGCGCTGCTGGCCGGACTTCCAGGCCATGATGCGCCGCATCCACGGCGACAACACATAGGAAATGACCATGGGCCGCTTGAACAGCGCCGTCTCGAGCGTAGCGGTGCCGCTGGCGACGAGGACCGCCGTGGCGGCTTCCATGACGGACCAGGCCACCGGTGCCTTGCGGTCGCCGCCCTCGCCGTGCAGGTCCTGCGCGGTGACGCAGCGCAGGCCGGGCACCGGATGCTGCGCCAGGATTTCAAGGAATTCCGCCCGCCGCTGGTCATTGACCATGGGCACGATGCACTGCAAGGCCGGATCTTTCTTCAGCAGTTGCTGGGCGGCCTGCAGGAAGCGCGGCGCCAGCAGGCGGATCTCGGACGAGCGGCTGCCGGGCAGGATCGCCAGCACGCGGGCGTTCTGGTCGATACCCAGGCGTTCGCGGGCGGCGGCGCGGTCGGGCTGCATCGGCACGGCGCCGGCCAGCGGATGGCCCACGTACGTAACCGGAATGCCTTCTTTGCGGTAGATCTCTTCCTCGAACGGAAACAGCACCAGCATGTGCGATACCGATTCGCGGATCTTGTGAATGCGTTCGTAGCGCCACGCCCAGATCGAGGGCCCCACGAAATGCACCGTTGGCGTACCTGCCTGCCGCAACTGATGCTCAAGGCGCAGGTTGAAGTCAGGCGCGTCGATGCCGACGAACACAGCGGGCGGCTCGGCCAGCCAGCGGCGTTTTACGTCGCGGTAGGTGGCCAGCAGGCTGGGCAGGCGCTTGAGCGCGTCCACGTAACCGAACACGGTCAGCGCGTGCATCGGGTGCCAGGCTTCAAAATCACGGGCCTGCATCTGCGGCCCGCCAATGCCTTCGCAACGCACGCCGTTGTCGCGCGCTTGCAGACCGGCAATGATGCGCCCGGCCAGCAGGTCGCCCGAAGGCTCGCCGGCCACCATGCCGATCCGGGTGCTCATGGGCGGATGATGCCGCGGGAGGCGACGTCCAGGAAGTCCAGCAGCGTCTGCAGGTGTTCCGCAGCTTCGGGGATGGCCTGCTGGCGGTCGCGCAATTCGGCGCGTGCCGCGTCCAGGGACAAGCCCCGGCGGTAGATGATCTTGTAGGCTTCGCGCAGGGCCGAAATGGAAGTGGCGGAAAAGCCGCGGCGCTTCAGGCCTTCGACGTTGACACCCACCGGACGGCACGGGTTGCCGGCAGCCAGGACGAACGGCGGCGTGTCCTGCATGAGCGAGCTGTTGCCGCCCGTCATGGTGTGCGCGCCCACGCGCGAGAACTGGTGCACACCGGTCAGGCCGCCGATGATCGCCCAGTCGCCCACGTGCACGTGGCCGCCAAGCTGCACCGAGTTGGCCAGGATCGTGTGGCTGCCGATGTGGCAGTCATGGGCCACGTGAACGTAGGCCATGATCCAGTTGTCGTCGCCCAACGTCGTTTCGCCGCCGTCTTGCGTGGTGCCGGTGTTCAGCGTGACGAATTCGCGGACCGTGTTGCGGTCGCCGATGGTCAGCCGGGTGGGCTCGCCCGCGTACTTCTTGTCCTGCGGCATGCCGCCGATGGAGCAGTACCGATAGAACCGGTTGTCGCGACCGATGGTGGTCACGCCGTCGATCATGCAGTACGGGCCAATTTCGGTCCCCGCACCGACGGTCACATCGGGCCCCACCACTGCGAACGGGCCGATGACCGCGGTCGGGTCGATTTTTGCCGCCGGATCGACAACAGCGGTGGGATGGATGTTTCCTGCCATTTACTCTTCCAGGCTGCGAATCGCGCACATCAGCTTGGCCGACGCCACTTCCTGGCCATCGACGGTCGCGCGTGCTTGATACTTACAGATGCTGCGGCTCAGGCGTTCAGCTTCAACCTCAATGCGCAGCTGGTCGCCCGGAACGACGGGACGGCGGAAGCGCGCGCCATCGATGCCGACCAGGTAATAGGCGGTCTTGGCGCCTTCGCACTTGAGGCCACCGTTCTCGTCCGTGAAGGAGAACAGCGCCGAGGCCTGGGCCATGGCTTCAACGATGAGCACGCCCGGCATCACCGGATGGTGAGGAAAGTGACCGTTGAAAAACGGCTCGTTGATCGAGACGTTCTTGATGGCGACGATGGACTTGCCAGGCACCATTTCCACAACACGGTCAATCAGCAGCATCGGGTAGCGATGCGGCAGCCTCTCCATGATCCCCTTGATGTCGAGTTCCATTTTTCTATGCGTTCCTGCGAAATTAAATAAGGTGGCGGCGCGCGCGCGCCAGGGCGGCGAACGCGCCCTAGTCCTTTTCCAGCGTGCGCAAACGGCGGCGCAACTGCGCCAACTGTTGTATCACGGCGGCGTTGCGCTGCCATTCGCCATGCTCCGCGTACGGGAAGACCCCGGTATAGCGGCCAGGCTTGGAAATATTGGACGTCACAGCCGTGCCGCCCGAGATATGCACGTCGTCGCCCAGCACCAGATGGCCCGAAAGCATCGCGGCGCCGCCGATGGTGCAGCGCTCGCCGATGGTCGTGGAGCCTGCGACCCCGACGCACGCCGCCATCGCGGTATGCGCCCCGATGCGGCAGTTGTGGCCGATCATGATCTGGTTGTCGAGCTTCACGCCGTCAGCCAGAAAGGTGTCTTCGAGTGCGCCGCGATCGACGGTGGTGTTGGCGCCGATTTCGACGTCGTCGCCAAGGGACACGCCGCCAAACTGCGGAATCTTGCCCCAGGCGCCCTTGCCCAGCGAAGGATCCGGCGCAAAGCCGAAGCCGTCGGCGCCAAGCACCGATCCGCTATGCAGGATGACCCGGGCGCCGATCTTCACACCTTCGTACAGCGTGACGTTGGCATGCAGCCGGCCGTCGGGACCGATGGACGAACCAGCGCCGACGACGCAACCCGGACCCAGCACCGTGCCGCGCCCGATCCGCACGCCAGCTTCGACGACGCAGTTGGGGCCGACGCGCACACCCTCTTCGATGATGGCGTCTGGCGCGACCACGGCGGAGGGATGCGTATCTGCGGGCAAGGCGGGTCTGCGGGCAGTGTCAAACCACTGCGCGACGCGCGCGTAAAGCAGATAGGGATGCTTGCAGACGACCAATGCGAACGGCGGCCGGTCGGTGCCCTGGGCCTCAAGCGCCTCGGCGACGTCGGGAGAGACGATGACCGCCCCTGCTCCGGTTGCGCCAAGCTGGCTTTGATAGCGGGGGTTGGACAGGAAGGAGATTTCCTGAGGACCGGCCGAAGACAGGGTCCCGATGCCGCAGACCCGCATGGGGTCTGCGCCGGGAACCGCACTGATACGCCAGTCCATACCCTGGGTATTGGCGGCGCTCAACATTGCTTCGAGTGTCGGCGCGCGGGCAAGATCCAGTAAAACCGGCATGACTAGACGGGTATCGCTTTACTTGCCCAGGCTCTGAATCACCTTGTCGGTGATGTCGATGCGGGGGTTGACCGTCACTGCGTCCTGGATGATCAGGTCGTAGTTTTCCTGTTCGGCGATGCGCTTGATGGCGTCATTGGCCTTGGACACGATGCCCGAGAATTCTTCGTTGCGGCGGCGGTTGAAGTCTTCCTGGAATTCGCGGCGCTTGCGCTGCAGGTCGGTGTCCAGGTTGGCCAGTTCGCGCTGGCGCTTGACGCGGTCGGATTCCGACAGGACGGGGGCGTCCTTGTCGAACTTCTCGGCTTGCGAGCGCAGGCTGTTGTTCAGGCGTTGGAGTTCGTCGTCGCGCTTCTTGAATTCGGCTTCGATCTTGCTCTGGGCAGTCTTGGCCGGACCCGATTCGCGCAGGATGCGTTCGGTATTGACGAAACCGATCTTGGTGTTTTGCGCTTGGGCGGGGATCGCGGCAGCCGAACCGAGAATGAGCGCACCCACCAGGGCAATGGAGCCGCCCAGCTTGCCACGGCGCTTCGCGCCCAGCGTCTTCGATGATTTAAGTGCGAAATCAGACATCATGAAAATCTCACCTTCCAGTAAGGCAAAGCCAAAGTGTGTATTGTGCCACTAAACAGCAAGGACGCTGGGCCGGTGGGCCCTGCCCTTGTTTTCAAGAGTAACGCCTCGCTTAGAATCCGGTCCCGATCTGGAACTGGAAGCTTTGCTTGTCGTCGCCCGGCTTGGAATTGAGCGGCCGCGCATAAGACAACTGCAGCGGACCCATCGGCGATTGCCAGGACAGGCCCACGCCCGCCGAGAAACGCCAGCCGCACGGATCTTCGACCTCGGTATTGTCCCGGCCGCCCGTGCAGGAGAGGCCGCTGCCTGCCGACACCTGACCGGCGTCGCTGAAAATGAACCAACGCAACGTGCGGTCCTTGGACGCGCCCGGGAACGGCAGGTAGAGCTGCGCGTTTGCCACGATGCGGCGCGTGCCGCCCAGGTAGTCGCCCGTCTTGACGTCGCGCGGACCCAGCGACGAGCCTTCATAGCCGCGGACGGTGCCGATACCGCCGGCATAGACGTTCTTGATGACCGGGTAATCGTTGCTGCCGTAGCTCCGGCCCCAATCAACCATGCCGTTGAGCGCCAGCGTGTACGAGCCGCCCAGCGGCACGTAGTACTGCTGCTGCGCCGTCAGCATGGTGTATTGCAGGTCGACGGTCGACAGGTCGGCCTTCAGGCGCGTGTACGAACCCTTGGTCGGCGCCAGCGCGCTGTCACGCGTGTCCTTGGACCAGCCGGCGCTGAAAATCACCGAATTGGTCGAATCGCCATACTGGTCGACGAAGTGCTCGTAGGCCGCCGGCGAGTTGTTGTACAGGTCGATCTGGTTGCGTTCGAAGTTGGCGCCCAGGAAGACGCGGTCATACTCCGAGATCGGGATACCGAAGTTCATGCCGAGGCCCATGGCCTTGACGCGGTAGTCACCGTCGTTGTTGTTCCAGGGCTCGGTCACGCGGTAGTACGCGGATGTGGTGCGGCTGATGCCGTCCTTGGTCCAGTATGGATCGGTGTGCGACAGCACCACCGCGCGGTTCGTCTTGCTGGTGTTCAGTTGCAGCGTCAGGTTGGTGCCGCTGCCGAAGACGTTGTCTTCGCTGATGCCAGCCGACAGAATCGCCTTTTCGGACGAGCCGTAGCCCACGCCCAGGTTGATCATGCCGGTGGGCTTTTCCTTCACGTCGACGTTGACGTCGACCTGGTCGGGCGAGCCCGGGACCGGATCGGTCTTGACGTTGACGTCGCTGAAGTAACCCAGGCGGTCGACGCGGTCGCGCGAAGTCTTGATGTCGGCGGCGTCGTACCAGGCGGCTTCCTGCTGGCGCATTTCGCGGCGCACGACTTCGTCGCGGGTACGGGTGTTGCCGCCGATCTGGATGCGGCGCACATAGACGCGGCGGCTCGGATCAACGTAGAAGGTCAGGTCGGCTTCGTGCTTGGCGCGGTCGAGCTGCGGGTTCGGGTTGACGTTGGCGAACGCGTAGCCCAGTTCACCCAGGTAGTCGGTGATCGCCTTGGCGGAATCGTTGGTCTTGGCGGCCGAGAAGGTCTCGCCCGCCTTGATCTGCACCAGGTCGTTGATTTCCTTGTCCAGGCCCAGCAGGTTTCCCGCCAGCTTTACGCTGCGCACCTTGTAGGGCTCGCCTTCATGGACGGTGATCGTGATGCGGATATCCTTGCGGTCCGGCGAAATGGTGACTTGCGGCGGCTCGACCGAGAACTCAAGGTAACCCTGATCCAGGTAGAACGAGCGCAGGCGTTCGAGGTCGCCCTCGAGCTTTTCGCGCGAGTATTTGTCGGTATCCGTGTACCAGGTCAGCCAGCCCGGGGTGGTGAGCTTGAATTCGTCCAGCAGATCGCTTTCGGAGAAGGCTTTATTGCCGACGAAACGAATTTCCTGGATGCGGGCGACCGAGCCCTCGAACACATCGAAACTGACGCCGACGCGATTGCGCGGCAGCGGCGTGACGGTGGAGGTGACTTCGACGCCGTACTTGCCCTTGGACAGATACTGCTGTTTCAGTTCGTATTCAGCGCGCTCGAGCATGGAGCGGTCGAAAATGCGGCCTTCCGCAAAACCGACCTGGGCGAGCGACGTGGTGATGGCCTTGGAGTCGAACTCGCGCATGCCGTTGAAATTAACGGAGGCGATGGTCGGACGTTCCTGGACGACCACGACGACGACATTATTGTCCGTCTGGATCTGAACGTCGGTGAAAAAGCCCGTGCCATACAAGCGGCGAATGGCTTCGGTGGCTTCTTCTTCGGTGAATTTCTCGCCGACTTTGACGGGAAGATAACCAAAGACGGTGCCGGCGTCTGTTCGTTGAATACCCTCTACGCGGATATCCCGCACGACAAAGGGTTCGAAGGCGTGGGCCAAGGCCGGCAACATCAATGCGGCGGCAACGAGACCCGGCAGTACACCCTTTTTGTGTTGAAACATCCGGCGAAAAGACATCCTTGAGTATCCTCGGTCGTGCAAATGGCGGGGGATTTTATGCTAAATCGCGTTCAAGTGAACAAACGCGTGAAATCGTTGAACAGCGCAAGCCCCATAAGGCTCGCCAATATGCCTATGCCAGCGCGTTGTCCGATGTCGATCCATCTGGCAGGCGGGGGGCTGCCCCGCACAATTTCGACGAGATAGTACAGCAGATGGCCACCATCCAGCATAGGAATGGGAAGCAAATTTAAAACGCCAAGGCTGATACTGATCAATGCGATATAGGCGATATACGCAACAATGCCGATCCGGGCAGTCTGGCCGGCATAGTCGGCGATCGTGACCGGCCCGCTGACATTGCGCCACGACACGTCGCCCGTCACCATCCGGCCCATCATGCGCAGCGAAAACCAGGCGGTATCCCAGGTGCGGACGGCGCCGCGCCACAGGCTATCGAAGACGCCATAGCGCACCGTCACCATCGGCACGTTGCCGCCCAGCTGCACGCCGACGCGGCCGATCTCCTGACCGTTGACGACTTCGGGGCGAGGCGTGACGTTCAGGGTGATGCTGGCGCCGTCGCGCACCACGGTAAGCGCAAGCGGCTTCCCGGCGCTTTCCTGAATTTGCTTGACGAGTGCGCCGGTATCAGGGGCCGGCTGGCCATTCACGGCCACGACCAGATCGCCGGCGCGCAGGCCCGCGGCCTGCCCTTCACCGCCGTCGATCACGGCGCGCACCGCGGGCTTGGGTTGAGCCAGACGAACACCAGCGGCGGCGAGCGGGTCGCCCTCGGCCGGGTCCATCGTGTTGGGGGGAAGGTCGAGTTCGCGCTGCTGAACGGCGCCGGACGGGGTGCTGACCTCGATGCTGGCGCGCCCACCGGTGGACATCACGTCCATCAGGCGCCAGCGGGCGTCGGACCACGATGCGACTTCCTGGCCGTCGATGGCCAGGATGCGATCGCCGCCCAGCAGACCCGCGCGGGCGGCAGGCGTCTCGGCGGCGGGCGGCGCGATGATGGCGACGGGCTCCTCGGTGCCGGCCATGTTCAGGCCCGCATAAAGAAACACCGCAAGTATCAGATTGAAGATGGGACCGGCCGCCACGATGGCGATGCGCTGCCCGACCGGCTTGGTGTTGAATGCCGACGCCGCCACGGTGGGCGAAGCTCCGGGCGGCGCGTCGTCCAGCATCTTGACGTAACCGCCCAGCGGCAGCGCGGAAACCGCCCATTCGGTGCCGTGCCGGTCGGTGCGGCGCAGGATGACCTTGCCAAAGCCGACTGAGAAACGCAGGACCTTCACGCCACACAGGCGGGCAACCCAATAGTGCCCAAGCTCATGGAAAATGATCAGTGAGCCAAGCGCTACGGCAAAGGCCAGCAGGGTGAAAAGCATGGGGTCGGAATCTAGGAAATCAGAGGCAGGCGCGGCCCGCTATCAGGCCAGTCCGAGGTTGCCCGAAAAGGCGCGCGCCTCGGCGTCAAGCGCAAGTACGTCGTCAAGACTGCTGAGCGTAACAGATGCCTGCCGTGCTTGCCACTCGAGCGCTGCCTCGATGACCCGCGGAATCCAGGTATAGGCAAGCCGGCCTTCCAGGAAGGCGTCGACCGCAACTTCATTCGCGGCGTTGAGCGCCACGCAGGCGCCCTGCCCCGCCCGCATTGCGGCGAACGAATGGGCCAGGCAAGGAAAGCGGGTCAGATCCGGCTTTTCAAAGTCGAGCCGGCCATGGCGGGTCAGGTCCAGCGGACCGACGCCGCTCTCGATGCGATCGGGGAATCCAAGACCGTAGGCAATGGGCGTGCGCATGTCGGGCTGTCCCAACTGCGCGAGAACGGAGCCGTCGTCGTACTCAACCATTGAATGCACGACGCTCTGCGGGTGCACCACCACGTCGATCCGATCGGCGGGCATTGCGAACAGCCAATGGGCTTCGATGACCTCCAGGCCTTTGTTCAGCATGGTGGCCGAGTCCACGGAGATCTTGCGGCCCATGCTCCAGTTGGGATGGGCGCAAGCTTGCTCGGGCGTGACGTCGTGCAGGTCTTCGAGATCGCGCCCGCGGAACGGGCCACCCGACGCGGTCAGCAGCAGGCGCCGCACACCCTTTGCCGGACTATGCGGCGCATCGGCGCGTCCTTGGTGCGGCAAGCACTGGAAGATGGCGTTGTGTTCGCTATCGATAGGCAGCAGTTCGGCGCCGTTATCGCGGATTGCCTGCATGAACAGTGTGCCGGCGGCAACCAGCGCCTCTTTGTTGGCCAGCAGTACGCGCTTGCCTGCACGCGCGGCGGCCAGTGCAGACGGCAAGCCTGCGGCGCCGACGATGGCGGCCATGACGGCGTCGCATTGGGGGTCCGCAGCCGTGTCGGCCAGCGCCTGCGCGCCGACGCGGATCTCGGGCATGGGCTGTCCGCCCGGCCACGCGTCGATGAATTTCTGACGGGCGGCGGTGTCGGGCACCACCACGACGGCAGCCCGGCTGGCCAGCGCCTGCTCGGCAAGGCGCTGCATCCGGCTGTGCGCCGACAGCGCATAAACCGCCATCCGCTCCGGATGGCGAGCAATTACGTCCAGCGTGCTTTCACCGATGGATCCGGTCGATCCCAGCACGACGACACGTTGAAAAGCCGTCAAAACAAGACTCCAGACAAAAGTAGCGCGAACGGCGCGACGGGCAGGATCGCATCGATGCGGTCATACACACCGCCATGGCCAGGCAAGAGCGTGCTGGAATCCTTGCGGCCCGCGCGTCGCTTGAGCAGCGATTCGAACAGGTCTCCCACAATGGACAGCACGCCCAGAACAGCGGCGATCGGCAATGCAAGCCAGAAGGTCCAGCGTTCGACCAGGGCATGACCGAAGGTGCCGTCCCACAGGCTGGACAAGCCAATCCACACCACCGCGCCCAGGACGCCGGCAATGGCGCCTTCAATGGTCTTGCCGGGACTCACGCGCGGAGCCAGTTTACGCTTGCCGAAGGCCCGGCCGGCAAAATATGCCGCAATATCAGCCACCCAGACGAGGGCGAGGAGGGACACGACGAACACCGCGCCGCGCGCCACGTACATCTGGGCCAGAACCGCCCAGGCGGCAAACGCGGCCGGCACGGAGAAGACCGACCAGGCCAGACTGGCCGGCGGCGCATCGGAACGCCCGCGCACCACGGCGGCCACGCCGCCGAACAGCCAGACGGCCGAGACGGCAGGAACCAGGTAGCGCAGCACCCAGCCCGGATCGCCGGCGCCGCTACGGTCGCCCGCCAGCCAGGCGGAGGTCAGCACCAGCATGCCGGCGAACAGCAGCACGGCGACGCCGATGGAAATGACGGGGGATGGCGGTTGCGGCAGCGTCAGGCGCAGCCACTCCCAATTGGCGCAGGCGGCCGCAAGGGCCAGCAACGCGACGAACCACCATGGATTGGCGCTCGCCATGGCGGCGGCCAGAATGGCCAACAAAACGACGGCGGTAACGATACGCTGGCCCAGCATGTGACGGTCTCCTCTTGTGCTGCCTGGAAAGACGCGCGCGTCGCGATCAGCCTATTTGGCGGCGGCTTCGCTGACTTGGGCGCTGGTGCGGCCGAAGCGGCGCTCGCGCGTGCGGTACCAATCAAAGGCGGCCATGAGTTCATTGGCGCCGAAATCCGGCCAATAGCGATCCGTGAAGTAGAACTCCGCGTACGCCATCTGCCAGATCAGGAAATTGGAAATGCGCTGTTCGCCGCCGGTGCGGATGAACAGGTCGGGCTCGGGAGCCCATGCCATGGAAAGATGCCTGGAAAGGCGCTCTTCGTCCACCCGGTCAGGGTGCGCCGCGAGGTCGGGCTCGGCCGCCAGCATGGCTCGGGTGGCTTGCAGGATGTCCCAACGGCCGCCGTAGTTGGCGGCGACAGTCAGGTGCAGCCGGTCGTTGTGCGCGGTGCGTTCCTGGGCAGCGGCAATGAGCTCGCGCAGGCGCGGCTCGAAGGCGCTCAGGTCGCCGATCACGTGCAGACGCACGCCCTGCTCTTGCAGCTTGCCGACTTCACGCTCAAGCGCCTGCACGAACAGGCGCATCAGCAGCGACACCTCTTCGGCCGGTCGGCGCCAGTTCTCGGAACTGAACGCGAACAACGTCAGGTAACGCACGCCTGCACGTCCGCAGGCCTCGACCACGCGCCGGACGGCCTGCACGCCCTTGGCATGCCCGGCAGTGCGAGGCAGCAGGCGCCGCGTCGCCCAGCGTCCGTTGCCATCCATGATGATGGCGACGTGCTCGGGGATGTCACGGATATCGGGGACCGCCTGAGTCGAACTGGTTGCCATTAGTTTGGGGACTGCGCGCGGCGGACCGGCGAAAAAGACGAATACGGGAAAAAACCTGCGCCGTCGATTCCATCGCTACGAGGAAGTACCGCGAGGCAATGGACGGGACGGCGCATGTGCAATGAAATCCTGACGCCAGGCGGGCCGCAATGCGACGCCTCGTGGCGTGCTGGGATTATACGGTCATGATTTCGGCTTCTTTCTGGACGACCATCTTGTCGATGTCGGCGACGGCGCGATCCGTCAGCTTCTGGACGTCATCTTGCGAACGACGCTCGTCGTCCTCGGAGATTTCCTTGTCCTTGACCAGCTTCTTGAGCGCTTCGTTGGCCTCGCGGCGCAGGTTCCGCACCGCGATCTTGGCGTCTTCGCCTTCGCTGCGCACGACCTTGGTCAGGTCGCGGCGGCGCTCTTCGGTCAGCGCGGGCATCGGCACGCGGATCGTGTCGCCCATGGAGATGGGGTTCAGACCCAGGTCCGACTCACGGATGGCCTTTTCGATCGGGCCGGCCATGTGCTTTTCGTACGGCTGCAGGCTGATGGTGCGGGCGTCGACCAGGTTCACGTTGGCGACCTGGCCCACCGGCACGGGCGAACCGTAGTATTCGACCTGCACGTGGTCCAGGATGCCGGTGTGGGCGCGGCCCGTGCGGATCTTGGCCAGGTTGGTCTTGAGCGTATCAAGCGACTTGGCCATTCTGGCCTCGGCGGATTTGCGGATTTCTGCTGCGCTCATGGAATTTCCTTTTCTTTAAACGTGTACCAACGTGCCTTCGTCCTCGCCGCTCACGACTCGCTTGAGCGCGCCGGACTTATTGATCGAAAACACCTTGATCGGCAGTTTCTGGTCGCGGCACAGCGCAAACGCGGTGGCGTCCATGACTTCCAGACGGCGGACGATCGCCTCGTCGAAGCTGATGCGCGCGTAGCGCGTTGCGGTGGGATCCTTGTTGGGATCCGCGCTGTAGATGCCGTCCACCTTGGTGGCCTTCAGCACGATCTCCGCGCCGATCTCGGCGCCGCGCAGTGCCGCAGCCGTATCGGTGGTGAAGAAGGGGTTGCCGGTGCCCGCGGCGAAGATCACGACCTTGCCCTCTTCGAGGTAGCGCAAAGCCTTCGGCCGGATGTAGGGCTCGACGACCTGATCGATATTCAGCGCGGATTGTACCCGGGTGTCGATACCCTTGTGCTTGAGCGCGTCCTGCAGCGCAAGCGCGTTCATGATGGTGGCCATCATGCCCATGTAGTCGGCGGTCGCGCGGTCCATGCCCTGCGCACCCGGGGCGACGCCACGGAAGATGTTGCCTCCGCCGATGACGATGGCCAGTTCGACGCCCGTGGCGGCGACTTCAGCGATCTCATCGGTCATACGGACGATGGTGGAGCGATTGATGCCGAATGCATCGTCGCCCATCAGCGCCTCGCCGGAAAGTTTGAGAAGAACCCGTTTGTATGCCCTGCTGCTCATAGGTGATATCCCGAAGAACAATCCGACGAAAGTGTAAGTCAAGAATGGGGTTGACCCCCAGCGCCGCGCCCGCGAGGCGGGTTGGGCACCCCCGAGGCGTCTGCCTTTGGGGGCCCATGCGGCGAAAAAGGCCGGACTAGAATTTAATCTAGCGCCGGCCTTTAAGCACTACCTAGAGGTCAGGCGGCGCCAGCGGCGGCGGCGGCAACCTCAGCGGCAAAGTCGCTGGTCTTCTTCTCGATACCTTCGCCGACGACAAACAGCACGAACTTGCTGATCGACGCGCCCTTTTCCTTCAGGTGCTGTTCGACCGTGTGCTTGTCGCTCTTGACGAAGGGCTGCGACAGCAGCGTCACTTCCTTCAGGAACTTCACGACCGAGCCTTCCACCATCTTGGCGACGATGTCGGCCGGCTTGCCGGATTCAGCGGCCTTCTGCTCGGCAACCGAGCGCTCGGCAGCGATGTCGGCCGGGTTCACGCCGTCGGCGTTCAGGGCCTTGGGCTTGGTGGCGGCGATGTGCATCGCCAGGTCCTTGCCCACTTCTTCGGCGCCGGTGTATTCGACCAGCACGCCGATCTTGCCGCCGTGCACGTAGCTGGCCAGCGAGTTGGCGGTCTCGATGCGCTCGAAGCGGCGGATCGAGATGTTTTCGCCGATCTTGCCGATCAGGGCGGTGCGGGTGGTTTCGACGGTGCCTTCACCGTACGGCAGCGCCGACAGCGCGGCGACGTCGGCCGGGTTCTGCGTCGCGACCAGTTCGGCCAGCTTGTTCACGAAGCCGACGAAGTCGTCGTTCTTGGCGACGAAGTCGGTTTCGCAGTTGATTTCGATGACGGCGCCCTTCTTGGCGTCGGCGGAGATGAACAGACCGATCAGGCCTTCGGCGGTGACGCGGGCAGCAGCCTTGCTGGCCTTGTTGCCCAGCTTGACGCGCAGGATTTCCTCGGCGCGGGCCAGGTCACCTTCGGCTTCCGTCAGGGCCTTCTTGCATTCCATCATGGGCGCGTCAGTCTTTTCGCGAAGTTCCTTGACCAGGGCAGCGGTAATTTCAGCCATGTTTGCTCCAAATTTTGCTAAGACACGCCCCGGCGGGCCGGGGCTGTGATTTGATTCGATGGGACGCCCGCACTGGGCGGGCCTGGAAGATGGGAGCCCAGCTTCGCAGCGCCGACGGGGCGGAAACGGGCCGGTTTCGGCGCCGCTTCCAGACCTTACCCGCCGGACATGACAACCGGCTTAGGCCTGGTTGTCTTGAACTTCGACGAACTCTTCCTGACCTTCGCCCAGTTCTTCGACCAGACCGTTCAGGTTTTGCTCGCGGCCTTCCAGGACGGCGTCGGCGATGCCCTTGGCGTACAGCGCGATGGCCTTGGCCGAGTCGTCGTTGCCGGGGATGACGTAGTCGATACCTTCGGGCGAGTGGTTGGTGTCAACCACGGCGACCACGGGGATGCCCAGCGTCTTGGCTTCGGCGATGGCGATCTTGTGGTAGCCGACGTCGATCACGAACATGGCATCGGGCAGACCGTTCATGTCCTTGATGCCGCCGATCGACTTGTTCAGCTTGTCCAGTTCGCGTTGGAACAGCAGGCCTTCCTTCTTGATCATGCGCTCGGCGCCGCCTTCGGCGACAACGGCTTCCATGTCCTTCAGGCGCTTGACCGAGGTCTTGACCGTCTTGAAGTTGGTCAGCATGCCGCCGAGCCAGCGGGCGTCGACGAAGGGCATGCCGCAACGGGCGGCTTCGGCGGCGACCAGCTCGCGAGCGGCGCGCTTCGTGCCGACGAACAGGATGTTGCCGCCGCGAGCAGCCAGCTGCTTCACGAACTTGGTGGCTTCCTGGTACTTATCAACCGTCTTTTCGAGGTTGATGATGTGAATCTTGTTGCGGTGGCCGAAGATGTACTGCGACATCTTGGGGTTCCAGTAACGGGTCTGGTGACCAAAGTGGACACCCGCTTCCAGCATTTCGCGCATCAAAGACATTTAATTCTCCAAGGGTTGGTTTCTTGCGCCGCACCTGCATCAGCATCCTGCTGACACCCTGGGTGGTGTTGCGCGCGATTTCCCGCAAAAACGCGGGATGACAAAAATTTTAACCGGGCCGGCCGATCACTGCCGCAATAACTACGACGCTCCAGGCGTGTTGCCTGTAGCGGCGCGCCTTTAACGACTTCTACTACGCTGCCGCGATAAACCCAGACGGCCGCCACACGACAAGAGACTTGCATTGCGTCTGTCCGACACTCCAGGAGTTTCCTGGAAGTTTCTTCGAGACGCACCCGGAGTTGTTTTGTTGGCGGCGAAATCCAGTTCTTCGCAAACGTGGCCGCTAGGCCCGCCCGCGCATCAGGCCGCTGTGGCAGTTCTTAAGGACCCCTTTCAGGATGCGCTTTTCAGCACACGCTTTTCAGCACACGCTTCTAAGCACGATTCCAAGAACTTAATCCAGCGCCCATACCGAACCTGCATCGCCGCTCGAAAACACTTCCGGGCTTGCAAGCACACCGCGCCCAGCCAGTGTCGGCATCCATGCCCCAAGCGCCATGCCAAAAGCTTCATGCCCTAAGCGCATCCAGCCGGATCTCCGTTTGTCGCCCACTTTTTCCTCAACACCAGCAGCCTGCCCGAATTCGCTCCACAACCTTCGCTTGCGGTGAAACTTCAGGGCTTGCCGCGGTATCTCAAGAAAGAACCGCGCGAAACCAGACTTCCTGCCGGGTGTGCACTAGAACCTCTGCTCTAGACCTGTGCTTTGGACCCAAAGGCCAGCACCCGCCGGGTTTGGCTGGGAGCCCGGATGTTCCCACCCTGACGGATGTTCTTGTCCTGACTCTTCTTGCCGGTAACCCGATTGCTCCCCAAATTTTTAGGGAAGCCTATAATTCTACTATTCTTTCAAGCAGACATTCAAGCGACTCGTCGCAAGCATTCCATGGGCACAATCACCAATCCGGCCGACCTGGCCAAGATGCGCGCCGCCTGCCAGGACGCCGCCAAAGTTCTCGATTTCATCACCCCGCACGTCAAGCCGGGGGTCACCACGGGCGAACTCGACCGCCTGTGCCTGGAATACCTGACCGACGAGCTCAAGGTGAAGTCCGCCACGGTCGGCTATGCGCCCCCGGGCTACCCGCCCTTCCCCGGCGCCATCTGTACCTCGGTCAACCATCAGGTGTGTCACGGCATCCCGGGCGACAAGGTCCTGAAAAACGGGGACTCATTGAATATCGACGTCACCATCATCAAGGATGGCTGGTTTGGCGACACGAGCCGGATGTACGCAGTGGGCGAACAGTCCATCCTGTCCCGGCGCCTGTCAGACATCACGTTCGAGTGCATGTGGAAAGGCATCCAGCAGGTCAAGAACGGCGCCACGCTGGGCGACATCGGCAATGCGATCCAGAAGCACGCCGAATCGAACGGCTTCTCGGTGGTGCGTGAATTCTGCGGCCACGGCATCGGCGAACGCTTCCATGAAGACCCGCAGGTGCTGCACTACGGCAAGCCCGGCACGGGCGTGAAGCTGGTGACCGGCATGCTGTTCACCATCGAGCCCATGATCAACGCCGGACGCCGCGAGATCCGCCAACTGGCCGACGGCTGGACCGTCGTCACCCGCGACCACAGCCTGTCCGCGCAATGGGAACACGCCGTCTGCGTGACGGAAACCGGCTACGAGGTCCTGACCCTCTCGCCCGGCATGCCCCAGCCGCCCGCGTTCATCACCGAACCCATCGTCATCCCCGCCGTCTGAAGCCCGCAGCCACCCATGACCGCCGAAATCCTTACCAAGCTGCGCGAACGCATCCAGGAATCCCGGCGGGCCGCGGTGGCCCAGTTCCGGGAACACGAACGGCCGGACATCCTGCTGACCGAATTGCGACGCATCGTGGATGCCGCCCTGCGGGATCTGGTCAAACATTGTCCGCTGCCGATCGGCGCCACGCTGGCTGCCGTAGGCGGTTATGGCCGTGGCGAGCTCTACCCCCATTCCGACGTCGACCTGCTGATCCTGCTGCCCCACGCCCCGACGCCGGACGAAGAAAGCGCGATCGAAAAACTGGTGGCTTCGCTGTGGGATCTGGGACTGGAGCCCGGCCACAGCGTGCGCACCATCGAGGATTGCGAGCGCGAGGCGGACGCGGACATCACCGTGGAAACCGCGCTGCTGGAATCCCGCTGGCTGGCCGGCAGCCGCGTGCTGATGCGCAAATTCGATGCCGCGACCAAGTCCCGGCTTGATCCGCAGGCGTTTTTTCTGGCCAAGCGCGTCGAAATGCAGCAGCGCCATGCGCGCTACCACGACACCCCGTACGCGCTGGAGCCCAATTGCAAGGAATCGCCGGGCGGCTTGCGCGATCTGCAAGTCATTCTATGGATGGCGCGCGCTGCCGGTTTCGGCAATAACTGGCGCTCGGTGGCGCAGGCGGGGCTGCTGACCTCGTCCGAGGCGCGCGACCTGCGCAAGGCCGAGCAGGCTTTCAAGCGCCTGCGCATTGAACTGCATCTGCTGGCCAACCGTCGCGAAGACCGGGTGCTGTTCGATCTGCAGCCTGCGCTAGCCGAGGTCTACGGCATCCACGCCACCGCCACGCGACGGGGCAGCGAACTGCTGATGCAGCGCTACTACTGGGCGGCGCGGCTCGTGACGCAGCTGAACGGCATCCTGGTGCAGAACATCGAGGAACGGCTGTTCCCGCGCCCCGACAGCGACGCGCGCGACATCGATGACGATTTCCGCAACCTGCGCGACCGCCTGGACATCATTCGGGACGACGGCTTCGAGCGCAATCCCACGCTGCTGCTGCGCGCCTTCCTGGTGATGCAGCAGCACCCCGAGCTGACCGGCATGTCGGCGCGCACGCTGCGCGCCATCTGGCATTCTCGTCACCGCATCGACGCGCAGTTCCGCCGCAACCCGGTCAACCGCAAGCTGTTCCTGCAGATCCTCCAGCAGCCGCGCGGCATCGTGCACGAACTGCGGCGCATGACCATGCTGAACATCCTGCCGCGTTATTTGCCGGTATTCCGCCGCATCGTGGGCCAGATGCAGCACGACCTTTTCCATGCCTATACGGTGGACCAGCACACGCTGGCGGTGGTGCGTAATCTGCGGCGATTCACCATGCCCGAGCACGCGCAGGAATATCCGCTGGCCAGCCAGTTGATCGCCGGGCTGGACCGGCACTGGCTGCTGTACGTGGCGGCGCTGTTTCACGACATCGCCAAGGGCCGCGGCGGCGATCATTCCGAACTGGGTGCGCGCGAAGTGCGCAAGTTCGCAGCGGATCACGGCATGGACCCGGAAGACGCGAAACTGGTCGAGTTTTTGGTGCGTCAGCATCTGCTGATGTCGGCGGTGGCGCAAAAGCGCGATCTGTCCGATCCGGACGTCGTGCAGGAATTCGCCGCCACGGTGAAGGACGAGCGCCATCTGACCGCGCTGTATCTGCTGACGGTGGCGGACATTCGCGGCACCAGCCCCAAGGTCTGGAACGCCTGGAAGGGCAAGCTGCTGGAAGACCTGTACAAGCTGACGCTGGCGGCGCTGGGCGGCGCCCATGCCGACGCGCACACCGTGCTGGCCGAGCGCAAGGAAGAAGCAGCGCGGCTGACCCGGCTGGCGGGCCTGCGCGACGACGCGCGCGAGGCGTTCTGGAATCAGCTCGACGTGGCGTACTTCCTGCGCCATGACGCGTCCGACATCGCCTGGCACACGCGCCACCTGTATCACCAGGTCGCGCCGGCCAAAGCCGTGGTCAAGGCGCGCCCCACCGAGCAGGGCGAAGGCCTGCAGATCATGGTCTACACGCGCGACGCCCCCGACCTGTTTGTCGCCATTTGCGGTTATTTCGACGCCAAGTCGCTGTCCATTCAGGACGCGCGCATCCACACGACCCGCCATGGCTGGGCGCTGGACAGCTTCATCGTTCTGCTGCCGGAGGGCGCGAGCGACCTGCGGGCACAGGCCACGCTGGTCGAACACGAGCTTGCCGAACGCCTGAAGGATCCGCAGGCGGCCGCGCAGGCCCAGCCCGGCCGCGGCGGTTGGTACGGTCGTGGCCGGCAGTCCCGCGTGTCTCGCGTGTTTCCGGTCATGCCCCAGGCCGAACTGCAGCCGGACGAGCGCAGCACGTCATGGCGCCTGTCCGTCACGGCGACCGACCGCCCCGGGCTGCTGCACGCCCTGGCGCGCGTCTTTGCGCGTCACGAGATCAACCTGCTCATGGCCAAGATCATGACGCTGGGCGACCGCGTGGAAGACGTGTTCATTGTGGATGGATCCGCACTGGCGCGCCCCCGCAGCCAGATGCAGTTCGAACGCGACATCCTTGACGCGCTGTCGGGCGACGAGGCCCAGCAGCGCGCTGCCTGACCCGGCATCGCCAGACCCGGCCCGGACCGCATACAATCCGGGTTTTCGGCCAGGCGATGCTTGCTCACATGCAGCTCAACGACTATCTGCGCATTTTCGGTGGCAGCTTTTTCTTCGCGCTGGCCACCCTGCTGCCGTTCCTGAATCCGCCTGCGATCGCCCCCATCTTTCTTTCGCTGACCGAGGGCGCGTCCTCGGCCACGCGGGTGGTACTGGCCAAGCGGGTCGCGATCAATGTGTGCCTGATGCTGATCGTGGCCATGGTGGCGGGCAACGTGCTCCTCAGTTTTTTCGGCATCTCGCTGTCCATCGTGCGCGTGGGCGGGGGCATGCTGGTGATCGCCAGCGCCTGGCGGCTGGTGAACTCGCCGGATGCCGACACCGAGCGGGTGGCGCGCATGGCAGAATCGTTCACGCCCGAGATGGCGAAGGCGCGCGCGTTCTATCCGCTGACCTTCCCCATCAGTTGCGGCCCCGGCTCCATCGCGGCCGCCATCACGGTGGGCGTCTCGCTGCGGGACACGAACCACGCATGGAGCCTGGTGCGGCTGGCGGGGTCCATTCCCGGCATCATCGTCGTGTCCCTGACGCTTTACGTCTGCCTGCGCTTTGCGGCGCAGATGCTGCATCGCCTGGGCGATAACGGCACGGCGGTCTTCATGCGGTTATCGGCCTTCATCATGCTGTGCCTGGGGGTGCAGATTTTCTGGGAAGGCGCGCGGGAACTGCTCCTGAGCGTGCTGACGCAGGTGATGCAACCAATTCCCGTCCCGAAGGCCTAAGCAAGTCCGGCCGCCGCGCCGGCTTCGTCCAACTCATTCCAACGCAACAATGACCTCTCGCTCAGAACGCCTGCTCCGCCTGATCGCCCTCTTCTCCTTCGGCGCGGTGGGCATCGCCCTCGTTTCCCAGCACGTCTTCGACATGCCGCCCTGCGCCTGGTGCGTGATGCAGCGCCTGATCTATCTCGTGATCGGCGTCGTCGCGCTGATCGGCGGCTTTGGCGGCGGACGCGCGCTGACGCGCATTTGCGGCTTTCTTGCTGCCCTCTTGTCGCTGTCCGGAATCGTAGCCGCCTGGTATCAGTACAGCGTTGCCGCCAACATGCTGTCGTGCGACCAGACGTTTGCCGACCGCTTCATGACCGGCATCGGGCTGGAAAGCGCCATTCCGCCGCTGTTCGGCATCTATGCCACCTGCATGGACGCCAAGGTGCCGGTGCTGGGCGTCGAGTACGCCCTGTGGAGCCTGGCGCTATTCGTGATCCTGTTCTTCATGGCCCTGCCGGTGGTGTTCCGGCGCGGCCACGCCTGAGCCGGCCGCTTCGATCCGTGCAGACGCTGAAATACCTGACCGGCTACCCGGAACCGCTGCTGGCGCAAGCGCAAAAGCTGCTGGACCAGGACAAGCTGGGCGCGGCCCTGCTTGCCCGGTACCCGGGTGGCGCGCATGAAGTGCGCACCGACAAGGCGCTGTACCAGTACGTGACGGACCTGAAGAACGCCTACATGCGCAACGGCGACCAGATCAACAAGGTGGCTTTCGACAGCAAGATCCACGTGATCCAGCATGCGCTGGGCCAGCACACCTATATCTCGCGCGTGCAGGGCGGCAAGCTGAAGGCCAAGCACGAGATCCGGGTGGCGACGCTGTTCAAGAACGTGCCCGCGGAATTCCTGAAGATGATCACCGTGCACGAACTGGCTCACCTGAAGGAAAAGGACCACAACAAGGCGTTCTACAACATGTGCCTGCGCATGGAGCCGCATTACCATCAGTACGAGTTCGACCTGCGGCTGTACCTCACGCATCTTGAGGCCACGCGCACGCCGCTATGGGAAGCGCAGGGCTAGCCATTGCCTGCGGCGCGGCCCCGCCGACGAAAAAAATGCCGTCCCGAGGGACGGCATTTTTGTCTGCGCGAAACGCCGGGAGAAATCAGGCGTCGTCGGACGTGTAGCCCATGTTGAAGCGCAGACCGCCCGCGTCTTCGTCCTTGCCGGGCTCGGAGCGCGACTGCCCCAGGCGGGCCAGGTACTCGGGCGTGATGTCGCCGGTGATGTACTGGCCGTCGAAGCACGAGGCCTCGAAGCGCGTCAGCTTGGGGTTGATGTCGCGGACCGCCTGCTGCATATCGTGCAGGTCCTGGTAGACCAGGCTGTCGGCGCCGATCGCGCGGGCGATTTCCTCGTCCGTACGGCCGGTGGCGATCAGTTCGCTTTGCGTGGGCATGTCGATGCCGTACACGTTGGGGAAGCGCACCGGAGGCGCGGCCGAGGCGAAGTACACCTTGTTGGCGCCGGCTGCGCGGGCCATGTCGACGATTTCGCGGCTGGTCGTGCCGCGCACGATGGAGTCGTCGACCAGCAGCACGTTCTTGCCCTTGAATTCCATGCCGATGGCATTGAGCTTCTGGCGCACCGACTTACGGCGCACGGCCTGCCCCGGCATGATGAACGTACGGCCCACGTAGCGGTTCTTGATGAGCCCTTCGCGATAGTCCAGGTTCAGACGCGCGGCCAGCTGCATGGCGGCCGGGCGCGAGGAATCGGGAATCGGCATGACGACGTCGATGTCGCCCAGGCGCATGTTGCGCGCAACCTTGTCGGCCAGGTATTCACCCATGCGCAGACGCGCGTCGTACACCGACACGCCGTCGATCATCGAATCGGGGCGGGCGAAGTAGACGTACTCGAAAATGCACGGCACGAGCTGGGGGTTGTCGGCGCACTGGCGGGCGACCATGCGGCCGTCCAGGTCGATGAACACGGCTTCGCCGGGCTCGACATCGCGCACGAAGGTGAAACCGCTGCCTTCGAGGGCCACGGATTCCGAGGCCGCCATCCATTCCACGCCTTCTTCGGTCTCCTGGCGGCCGATGCACAGCGGGCGGATGCCGTTGGGATCGCGGAAGGCGAGCAGGCCGTAACCGGAAATCTGGGCCACGACGGCATAGGCGCCGCGCACGCGCTTGTGCAGGGCGGCAACCGCGCGGAACATCGCGTCATCGTCCAGCGACACGCCGTTGGCGGCCGATTGCAGCTCGTGCGCCAGCACGTTCAGGAGGACTTCGGAATCGGAGTTCGTGTTGATGTGGCGGCGGTCGACGCGATAGAGCGATTCACGCAGTTCGCGCCAGTTGGTCAGGTTGCCGTTGTGGGACAACATGATGCCGAACGGGGCGTTGACGTAGAAAGGCTGGGCCTCTTCTTCGCTGGCGCTGGAGCCGGCGGTGGGGTAGCGGACCTGGCCGACGCCGGACGTGCCGGGCAGCGCGCGCATGTTGCGCGTGCGGAACACGTCGCGCACCAGGCCGTGCGCCTTGTACATATTGAACTGGTTGCCTTGCGACGTCGCAATGCCCGCGGCGTCCTGCCCGCGATGCTGCAACAGCAGCAAGCTGTCATAGAGCAGCTGGTTGACCGGCCCGCGCCCGATGACCCCTACGATTCCACACATGGTGAGATTTCCTGGTTGATTTGAAGCTAATCAGTACGGCAGCCACGTCGCCAGGGTTGGCGGCAGCCACGTCTTGATATGTTTGATGGCCTCGATGGCCGAATGCGAAAACATGGCGTCCTGCCACCATGGCTCTTGCGGCAGCGGCGTATACCCTGCGGCGGCGACCAGCGCCAGCACAATCAATAGACCACGGGCCAGCC
Organism: Achromobacter animicus; assembly: GCF_902859585.1. Classification (GTDB taxonomy): domain Bacteria; phylum Pseudomonadota; class Gammaproteobacteria; order Burkholderiales; family Burkholderiaceae_B; genus Achromobacter; species Achromobacter animicus. Next base: position 1,043,348 of record NZ_CADIJM010000001.1, read on the forward strand.
CGAACATTCCGCCCAGGCCGTGATCGGCCGGGCTGAGTCCGGTGCTGCGGATCAGGGCGGCAAGCGTCATATTGACCAACCCCACGCCGAGCAACACGAGAATGAACACCGCCGCGTAGGAGACTCCCATGCGCAGCAGCGTCGTTTCAATATAGGGCTCCAGCCAGGTATAGACCGTGGGACCCCACCAGATCGCGGCCACGAAGGCCAGCAGATAGGCGACCAGCGACAGCACCTCTTTGAGCAGGCCGCGCACCAGGCCCAGCACACCCGATACCGCCAGGATGGCCAGCACGACGAAGTCGAAGCCGGTCACTATTGGGCGGCGATGAAACCATTGTCATAGCCCAGCGTGCGCAACCGCGCCTGGGCCGCCTGAGCCGCCTCGCGCGACGGGAACGGGCCCACGCGCAGACGGTACTGCTGCTTGCCATTGATGGTGGCCTGCTCGACAAATGCGTTGGTGACCCCGGCCTGATGCAGCTTGCCGCGGCGCGACTGGGCGTCTTCCGACGTGGTGTACGCGGCGATCTGCAGCACGAAGTTGCCCTTGGAAGCAGCCGGCTTGGGCGTGTCGGGCTTGGGCGCGGACGCCGGGGCGTTACGGCCTTCGAGCAGCGCCAGGGCGCGCGCGCCGTCGTCCGAGCGCGTCTCGGGCTTGGGCGGCGTCGTGGGCTTGGCCGGCTCGGGCTTGGGTTTGACCTCGGGCTTGGGCGGCGTGACCGGCGGCACGGCAGGCGTGGCCGGCTGCGTGGCGGGCGGCGTGGTGTGTGTCGTAGCAGGCGGCGTGTTGGACGCGGCGGCCACCGGCGGCACGGACGTCACGCCAGGCGGCGTGGGAACGGCGGCAGGGTCGGTGGGCGCGGAAGGCTCGGTCGGTGCGGCGGCCTGGGGTTCGGAGACCTGCGGCTGGAACGGCGTATTGCGTTCCGGCACCTTGATGGGAATGTTGTCGTCGACCGGCGTGGGCTGCGAATCGAGCACCATGGGAAGGACGATGACGGCTGCCAGCACCAGCGCTACTGCGCCCGCAAGCCTGCGACGCGCGCGGCCACGCAACTCGGCGGCCTGGACCTCGCTTGGCACGGCAGCCCGTTTGGAGGTCTGCGCCTGCTCGGCGGGATCTTTGCGTTTGAAAAAACCCATGGAAGAGAATTCCTTGCGGCGCCTTGCGGCATTGAGGCGGCGGGGCCGCCATGACGCGAATGGCCCGATTTGCCTATGCCTTGCGACCCAGAGCCTGCAAAACGGAGGCTACGGTGAGAAACGATCCGAATATCACGATTCTATCATTCTCCCCTGCCCGTTCGCGCGCTGCGGCAAAGGCCTGGGCGGGATCGGCGTAGGCCTGGATGCCGGGGGATTCGCTGCCGGCGGGCAGCGGCGGGAGCGCCGCCGCGACCTGATCCGCGAGCGCCTGACCGGCGGTGCCGCGCGGTCCCGGAAGGCCGGCGCAATACCAGTAATCGATCCGGGAGCCCATCTTGGCCACCACCCCGGCGAGGTCCTTGTCGTTCAGCATGCCGAACACCGCGTGGGTGTAGGGATGAAAGCCCATGTTGTCGAGGTTTTGCGCCAGCACGGCGGCGGCGTGCGGGTTGTGCGCGACGTCGAGGATAACCGTGGGCTGACCCGGCAGGATCTGGAAGCGGCCCGGCAGCGAGGCCTGCAACAGCCCCAATCGAACGGCCTGCTGCTGCACGGGCAGGCGATCGCGCACGGATTCCAGCGCGGCCAGCGCCGCCGAGGCGTTGAGCAGTTGGTTGGCGCCGCGCAGCGCCGGATAGGCCATCGCGCTGCGGCGCTGTTCGCGACCGCCGTAGGCCCACTGCTGGCGGTCGCCGGAATAGTTGTAGTCGCGTCCGAACAGCCACAGATCTGCACCGATGGCTTCGACGTGATCCAGCAGCGACTGCGGGGGGACGGGATCGCTGCAGATGGCCGGCCGGCCGCTGCGGTAGATGTGGGCTTTTTCGAAGCCGATTTTTTCGCGCGTGTCGCCCAGCCAGTCGGTGTGGTCCAGGTCGACGCTGGTGACGATGGAGACGTCGGCATCGACGATGTTGACGGCATCCAGGCGTCCGCCCAGGCCGACTTCCAGCACCACCGCGTCCAGCCGAGACTGCGAGAAGAGGCGCAGAATGGCCAGCGTGGTGAATTCAAAATAAGTCAGCGAAACATCGCCGCGCGCGGCTTCGACGGCCTGGAACTGCGTGATGAGGTCCTGGTCGGAGGCGATCTGGCCGTTGACGCGGGCACGCTCGTTGAAGTCGATGAGGTGCGGCGAGGTGTACAGGCCCACCTTGTAGCCAGCCGCAAGCAGGATGGCCTCGAGCATGGCACAGGTGGAACCCTTGCCGTTGGTGCCGCCGACCACGAATTTGATGCCGGGCAGCGTCAGTTGCATGCGGTCCGCGACCTGGCGCACCCGGTCCAGCCCCATGTCGATCGCCGTGGCGTGGATGGACTCCAGGTACTGCAGCCAATCGGACAGGTTGGCGGCGGCGTCAGGCGTGCGGACAGAAGACATGAGGCGGGTTCGCGAAAGGAAATCAGCCTGCGATTTTAGCAGTGTGCGCCCGGTGTTTTCCCTAATCCCCTAGGGCGCGGCACGGTATCCGCCGGCAAAAAGTGCTTGCCCATGTTTTTTTCATACGTAAAAATAAATTCATGTATGGAAAATAAAAGGAAGAGACATGACGCAGCGTTCGACTCCCAAATGGCTGGTGCGTGAAGCCGACGTACCGGGCTACAGCCCCGCCAATCACACCGGCACCCTCAACCGCCGGTTGATCAGCCCGGAGACCGTCGGCGCCCGCGGCGTGGAAGTGTTGTTGGGGGTGATCGAAAAGGGCAAAGGCGCCCTGCCGCACGCGCATCCCGGCATCGAACAGGTCTGTTACCTGATTTCGGGCACCGCCCGCGCGCAGGTGCAGGACGAATGGGCCGACATGGGCCCCGGCGACTGCTGTTACTTCCCCCCGGACATCCCCCACGTCTTCACGGTGACGAGCGACGAACCGGCCCGGTTGCTGGTGATCTACACGCCCCCGTACGAAGAATCCCCCGATCGCGTGATCCGCGACTTTCCGGCGCCACCCTCAGCCGCTTGACGCGGCGTTTGCGCAGGCAGCGGCCGCGAGAGCCGCGCCTCATTACATAAATACAGGAGACACACCCATGCAATCCCTACGCCTGCTGGGCGCCGCGCTGGTCAGCGGCGCCGCATTGATGGCGGCTGGCCCCGCCCATGCCGCCGATTACCCCAACAAACCCATCACCCTGGTGGTGCCCTTCCCCGCCGGATCGGGCACGGACGCTGTGGGACGGATCTTCGGCGCCGAGTTGTCGACCCTGCTGGGTCAGCAGGTCGTGGTGGAGAACAAGCCGGGCGCCAATGCGACGATCGCGGCCAACTACGTGGCCCGCGCCAAACCGGACGGCTATACGCTTTTCGTCACCACCAACACCTCCCATTCGGCCGCTCCCTGGCTGATGAAAAACGTGCCGTATGACCCGGTCAAGGACTTCACCCCGATTGCGCGCGGCGGCAACCTGCCCTTCATCCTGGTCGTGAATCCCAAGCGCCCCTGGAAGACGGTGGGCGACCTGGTGGCCGACGCCAAGAAGAATCCTGGCCGAATCACCTACGCCAGCGGCAACAGCACCGGCATCGTCGCGGGCGCCACGCTGGCCAACCGCGCCAAGATCGACATCCTGCATGTGCCCTACAAAGGCACGCCGCAGAGCCTGACCGACGTGGTCGGCGGACAGGTGGACTTCATGTTCACGGACCTGACCTCTGGCCTGCCCTTCGTGCAATCGGGCCAGTTGCGCGCGCTGGCCGTCTCCACCGCCGAGCGCAGCGCCATCGTGCCCGACCTGCCTTCGATGGCCGAAGCGGGCGTGCCGGACTTCGACCTGAACTCCTGGAACGGCTACTTCGGCCCCGCAGGCATGCCGCCCGAGATCGTGGCCAAGCTGAATGCGGCCATCAACCAGATCGTGGCAAAGCCCGACGTGAAAAAGCGCCTGGCGGGACTGGGGTTTGACGCCTTCTCGAGCACGCCCGAAGCCTTCGCGCGGTTTGTCGGCGAACAGCGCGACCTGTGGGGCAAGCTGATCCGTGACGCGGGGATCGAGCAGCAATGATCGACCAGCCCCTGCCTGAAACGCCGGTTGCCGGGCCGCTGGCCGGCGTGCGCATCCTGGATCTGAGCTCGGTGGTGATGGGGCCGTACGCAACCCAGGTCCTGGCGGACCTGGGCGCGGACGTCATCAAGGTGGAGTCGCCGGCGGGGGACAACATGCGGGCCGTCGGCCCCATGCGCAACCCCGGCATGGGGCATCTCTACCTGCACCTGAACCGCAACAAGCGCTCGATCGTGCTGGACTTGAAGACGCCCGAAGGCCTGGAAGCCTGCCTAAAACTGGCCGAAAGCTGCGACGCCCTGCTCTACAACATCCGCCCCCAGGCGATGGCGCGACTAGGCCTGTCGTACGAAGCGGTCACGGCGCGCAATCCGCGCATCGTCTACGTGGGCGCCTACGGCTTTGGCGAGACCGGCCCCTATGCCGGTCGCCCCGCCTATGACGACCTGATCCAGGGGCAGACCGGCATTGCCGCACTGTCTGCGCAGCAAAGCGGCGACGTGCCGCGCTACGCGCCGCTGACCCTGGCGGACCGGGCCGTCGGCCTGCACGTCGGCATTGCGCTGGTGTCCGCGGTGCTGAGCGCCCGGACGCTGGGCCGCGGACAGCCGGTGGAGATCCCCATGTTCGAGGGCATGGCGCATATGGTGCTGGGCGACCACCTGGGCGGATCGACCTTCGAGCCGCCGATGGGACCCACCGGTTACGCGCGCCTCTTGGCGCCGCATCGCCGGCCGTACGCGACGGCGGACGGCTACATCTGCCTGCTGATCTACAACGACAAGCACTGGCGCAATTTCTTTGAACTGATCGGGCGGCCGGAGCTGTCGCAGGACCCGCGTTTCAGCACCCATGGCGCCCGCGCCGCGCACATCAGCGAGGTCTATGCCTTCGTGGCCGAGGTGATCGCCACCCGTCCCAGCGACGACTGGCTGCGCGAGCTGGCGCGCGCCGACATTCCGGCCTCGCAGCTCTACACCATCGACGGCCTGATCCAGGACGAGCACCTGACCGCGACCGGCTTCATCCAGGAAATGGACCACCCCTCGGAAGGCCGCATCCGCACCACCGGGACGCTCGGCCGCTACGCCGGCACGCCGACTTCGATACGCCGCCCCGCCCCGCGGCTGGGCGAGCACAGCCGCGAGGTGCTGGCCGAAGCGGGCTATGGACAGGAACAGATCGACGCCATGCTTGCCCGTGGCATTACCCAGGACGGAAACAACGATGGACTTTGAATTCACCCCGGAACAACTGGCGTTGCGCGACGCCGTCTCCCGCATCTGCGAACGCTATCCCGACGAATACTGGCTGGAACGCGACCGCGAAGGCGGCTTTCCGGAACCGCTGCACGCCGACCTGGCGCGCGACGGCTGGCTGGGCATCGCCATGCCGCAGGAATACGGCGGCGCGGGCCTGGGCATGACCGAGGCCGCGCTGATGATGCAGACCATCGCGGCGTCAGGCGCCGGCTTCACGGGCGCCTCGGCCGTCCACATGAACATCTTCGGGCTGAATCCGGTGGTGGTGTTTGGCACCGACGAGCAGCGCGGCCGCTGGCTTGAACCGCTGATCGCCGGCCGGGAAAAGGCCTGCTTTGCGGTCACTGAGCCGGACGCCGGGCTGGACACGACCAAGCTGAGCACCCGCGCCGTACGCCAGGGCGACGAATACATCGTGCATGGCCGCAAGATCTGGATTTCGACCGCGCAGGTGGCCAGCAAGATGCTGCTGCTGGCGCGCACCACCCCGCTGTCCGAGGTGGAAAAGCCCACGCAGGGCCTGTCGCTCTTCTACACCGACCTGAACCGCGAAAAGATCGAGGTGCGGGAGATCGAGAAGATGGGCCGCAAGGCCGTGGATTCGAACATGCTGTTCATCGACGGCCTGCGGATTCCGGTCGCCGACCGCATCGGCGAGGAAGGCTGTGGCTTTGAATACATCCTGCACGGCCTGAACCCCGAGCGCATCCTGATCGCCGCCGAAGCGGTGGGGATCGGGCGCGCCGCGCTGGACCGGGCCGTCAAGTACGCGGGCGAACGCACCGTGTTCGGACGCCCCATCGGCAAGAACCAGGGCATCCAGCATCCGCTCGCCCAGGCCTGGATGCAGCTGGAGGCCGCGGACCTGATGGTGTTCAAGGCAGCCAGCCTGTACGACGCGGGCAAGCCGTGCGGCCCCGCCGCCAATTCGGCAAAGTACCTGGCGGCCGAGGCCGGCTACAACGCCTGCCAGACGGCAGTGATGACGCTGGGCGGGATGGGGTATGCCAAGGAGTACCACGTGGAGCGGCTGCTGCGCGAAAGCTTCATCCCGCGCATCGCGCCGGTCAGCCCGCAGCTCATCATGTGCTTCATCGCGGAAAAGGTGCTGGGGCTGCCCAAGTCGTATTGAGCGGACGGCGGCAGGCGCGGGTCAGGCCTGCTGCTCCAGTCCCGTGCAGGCCGCCCGCAGAATGCGGGCGTAGGTTTCCTGTTCTGGCTCGATCCGGTAGATCGGGCCGCCCACCGAAATGGCGTAGTGTTCGCCGGACAGCGTGACCGGCCAGGCAATCGCGCCCACGTCAGCGATGGACTCGCCGCTGTTCATGAACCACCCCCGCTGCCGCGCGGCGTCCAGGTCCGCCAGCAGCGCCTCGCGGGTGACGAGGGTCCGGTCGTTGTAGCGGGTCATGGGGATGTCCGCCAGCAAGGCGTCACGGGCCGGTTCGTCCAGCAGCGACAGCAGCGCCTTTCCCAGCGAATTTGCGTGAACATCCTTGAACTCGCCTGCAACAGGCGCGTATCGGATCGTATGCGGCGAATCCAGCACATCCAGATAGACAACGCGGCCATCCGGCGACAGCTTGGCAAAGACCACGGTTTCGCGGGTGGCGTCCCTTAATTCGACAAGACTGGGATAGACGCGATCCAGAACGGGATCAGCCCGGGCGATGCGCTGGGCCATGGCGAGCAGCCGGCCTGTCGGGTAATAGCCCTGGCGGCGGCCCGTTTCATAGAGGTAGCCCAGGCTGGTCAGCGTGCGGATCAGCGCCAGGCAACTGGACACGGGCACATCGAGCAACCGGGCCAATTCCGACAAGGGCAGCGCGCGTTTCTCGCGGGCGAAGGTTTCGATGATTTCGATAACTCGCAACGCCGTCTTGACACTCATTGCCCGATCCAGACTCTTAGCACGTGAACCATCCATTTGCGCAAGGCTAAAGTTCCCTGCGAGGGTGCCGTTATGGTAACTGAGAATTTCCTGAAAACAGCGCGTTCTCCGAGACGCCCCCCTCGCCGTTGGAGTGATCATGGCCGTAACCCCGTTAGCCCCCGCAGCGTTCGCGTCGTTACCGGTTTCGACCGTTATCGCCACGCCCGACCCTGCTGCCACCGCCACGCCGGCGCCCGCGACCACCGACAGCAGCGCCTCCGGCGGCGCCACGTCCGACCAGGCGAATTCGCAAAAAATGCCCCTGGATAAGGCGCTGGATGAGATCAACGAACAGATGAAGGCCTGGTCGACCCAGCTTCAGTTCGAAATCGATCCGAACGTGCACCAGGTGGTGGTGTCGGTGATCGATGCGGAGTCGGGAGACGTCCTGCGCACCATCCCCAGCGAAGCGGTGCTGAAGATCGCCAAGATGATCGTGAACATGCAAGGGAACGGTATCAAGACGTCGGCCTGATCCGGCACTTAAAACACCGTTCGCCAACATTGACGCGCGGCCCGGTGAGAGAACCGCCGAATTAGGCCCGCCTTATGCCTTTACCCGGCCAATAGCCGGGATCACATTTTTGTCAGAATTGCATCGCTAGGAAGGAATTTCACATGGCCACCATCACCAACCTCGGTTCGAATTCAGGCTTGCCCCTCGAGGACATCCTCTCGAAGCTGGAAGCCGCCGAGGAAAAGAGGCTGCAGCAGTACACCGTACGGCAGACCAGCTTCGAGACCCGCGTTACGGCGTTCGGCCAGCTCAAGAGCGCCGTGGAAGCCGTGCAGAAGGCTGCCGCCGCGCTCGGCAAGCCCGAGACGCTGGGCGCCGTGAAAGGCAGCGTGACCGGCGGCGACGCCCTGACCGCGACCGTGGCCGCCGAAGGCGCCGTGGCCGGCCAGTACACGATCAACGTGAAGAACGTTGCCACTTCCCAGACCCTGAAATCGGGTGCGGTTGCGGACCGCAAGGCGTCCAACGGCGACACGGGTTCGTTTGAGGTCGAACTGGCCAATGGCAAGAAGAAGACTGTCGACCTGAAAGGCGACACTTCGCTCAACGGCATCGTCAAAGCCATCAATGCGGACGATACCCTGGGGGTGCGTGCCACCGTCATCACCGACGGCGATGGGCCGGATGCCAAGAGCTATCTGATGCTGTCCGCGAAAGACACCGGCGTCCAGGCTTCCGTGAAGTCCATTACCGTGACGGGTGACGACAAGCTCAAGAACATCCTTAGCTATAGCAGCACCGATGCAACCAATAGCAAATTGACGGCCACCGACGCCGTCGATGCCGAAATCGACATCAACGGCATCCCGATCAAGAGCGGCACGAACAACATTTCGACCGCCATTGACGGTGTGACGCTCAATCTGTCGTCCAAGACTGAAGAGAACAAGCCGATCACGCTAAAGCTGGAAAGCGACCCCTCGGTGGCCAGCAAGGCCATCCAGAGCTTCGTCACCGCCTACAACACGCTGCAGACGACGATCAAGAATCTGACGGCCTTCGACGCCGCCGCCGCCACCAATCAGCCGCTGACCGGCGACGGCACGACGCGCGCCATCCAGTCGTCCCTGGCGGGTGCGCTGCAGGTGCTGTCGGGCGAAGGCTCTCTGCGTTCGCTGGCCGACCTGGGCATCACGACCAACCCGCAGACGCGCCAGCTCACGCTGGACCAGACCAAGCTGGACAAGGCACTGTCCACGAACGGCGCCGACGTCTCGCGCTTGCTGACCGGCACGAACGGCCTGGCCGCCAATTTCGAAAAGGCCACGAAGGACATCCTGAGCGACACCGGTTCGATCAAGACCAAGACCGACGGCCTGGCCAAATCGATCGCCACCGTGAAAGACCAGTACACGCGCGCCAAGGCAGCCGGTGAAGCCCAGCTCGAGCTGATGCGCGCCCAGTTCGTCCAATTGGACAAATTCGTTGCGCAGCAATCGGTCACGGCCAACTATCTGACGCAGCAATTCGCGGCCATGAACAAGTCGTCGAAGTGATAACCGAGAAGATGCATTAAATGACGTACGCCGCGCGCCGCCCCACAGGCTCATACTCTGCCCGCTCCTACGCCGATATCGGCCTGGAGACCCAAGTGATGAGCGCCACGCCGGAAAGGCTGATCACCCTGCTTTACCAGGGTGCGCGCGCGGCAATCGGACAAGCGCGCCTGCACATGCAGGAAGGTCGCGTCGCCGAACGCGGGACAGCTATCACCAAGGCAATCAAGATCGTCGACGAGGGCCTGAAGATGGGCCTGAACATGGAAGCCGGCGGCGACATCGCCGCCAACCTGAGCCGGTTGTACGACTACATCGTCCGCACGCTGCTCATGGCAAACCTTAAAGCGGACGTCGAGCAGCTCGACATCGCAGACCGCCTGCTGGCGGACCTTTCCGACGCCTGGCAGACCTCCATCGATCGGCCTGCCCCGGACGCAACGCTTTGATGGCCCCCACAACGACTATTGCCAGCCATCGCTCGCCCGAGATTTCTATGACGTCGCTCACCCAGTACTCCGCCATCCTGGAACAGTATCAGGAGATCGCCCAATCAACGGGCGAGATGTTGACGGCCGCCCAGGCCGGCGACTGGGACACCGCGCTTGTGCACGGTCAGCTCTACTGTGAACAGGTCGAACGCCTGCGGCATGCCGAGCCGTCCAGTCCGCTGGACGAGGCCGGCCGCAGCATGAAATACGACCTGCTTGTGCGCATTCTTGAAAACGATGCCATGACGCGTGATCTGGCGCTGCCCCAGTTGGCGCGGCTGGGCGAACTGCTGGGACGCATGAAGCGCCAGCAGACCCTGCTGTCGGCTTACGGCAACCAGGCGTCTGACCAATGAGCATCGGTCCCGCCGCGCTTGGCAACGTCCTGGTGCAGCGGTTGGACGCCGTGCTGGGCACGACGATGTCCGCCGCGAACGCCAACCAGATTTCCGGCGCGCGGCCGGACGCGGTCAGCCAGCCTGGCAGCCCGGAGAAGGCCGGGCCGTCGGACGGCTCCGCGCGCGATACCCGGCAAGGCATACAGACTGGCGGCGCCCGAGGCGACCGCCAGAATACTGTTGTCGACCCCAAAACCGCCGCCGCGCTGGCGCTGGCCGCGCGCGGGCTGGTCACCAGCAGCGACACCACGGCCTCGGCGCCGACCACGTTGGGCACGACCGCACGCACCATCCTTGCCCTGCTCGCGCAGTACCCCGAAGCGGCCCCGGCCGTGCAAGGGCGCGCGCCGCTGTGGAGCGCCGACGCGCAGGGCGGACAGCAGGCGGGCGGTGCAGCCCCCGGCGGCCAACCCGCCCCGGCCCAATCGGGTCAGCCCGCGCAGGCAGGTCAGCCCGGCCAGCCCGCCGCGGCGACGACCACCCCGCTTCCGGCTTCGACCGCCCTGCCGGCTGGCGCCCCTGCCGCCGCGCCGTCGGCCACCGCAGCCGCCG
>NZ_CADIJM010000002.1 GCF_902859585.1 Achromobacter animicus
GGGGTGGGATGCTCTCGTAGTGGCAGTCCGGGTGCAACCGGCTGATGGTTGAAGACGTCCCTTACCCCAGCGCCTTTCTTCTTCGAAAGACGCATCCACACCATACAAGGTTGAGGACGGGGCAGTCCGGAGCGAAGGCTCCGGACCGCAATCGTAGCCCCGCGCACCCAAGCCCCCGCTGCGGCGGGCGTCTTAAGAACCCCGCTCGATGCCAGCCCAAACACCGCCAGCCCAAAAAAACTTCACGGCAACGCTTCAGGCACGCCAAGCTCCACGGCCAACTTCGTCAACCCATCCCAGATCCGGCTATCAAATTCCACCGAATCCGCATTGACCGCCCGATTCCGGGCTTCGTATTCACCCGGATACTGCACCGACTCAACCCCAGGCTGCGGCTTGCACGCATGCAGGTAGTCGATGAACGCGCCGACTTCCATCGACCGCCAGTCAGTATTGAAGTCCACCTGCGGATCGAGCAGCAGCGCGAACATGTTGTTGGTCGCCACCCCGATGCGAGGATGTTCAGGCTGGATCGTGCCGCCGCCGGACAGCACACCCGCGAGCAGTTCGGCCACCAGTCCCAGCGCATAGCCCTTGTGGCCGCCGAAGGGCAGCAGGGCGCCAGGCGGATCGGTAAAGAGCGCACCCGGGTCAGTCGTCGGATTGCCCTCTGCATCGATCAGCGACCCTGCCGGCGCCTGTTCACCCTTGGCAGCCAGCACGCGCGCCTTGTTCACCGCGATCGAGCTGGTCGCCATGTCCACAATGAACGGCGGGCGGCCGCCAGGCAACGGGCCCGCGAAGCACAGCGGATTCGTGGTCAGGCACGCTTGCGCGCCGCCGAACGGGGCGACGGTGGGCGAGCGGTTGATCACGTTGGTGAAGGCCAGCAGGATCAGCCCCTTGGCCGCCACCATTTCACCGAAATGGCCCATGCGGCCAAGGTGATGGCTGTGGCGCAGGGTCAGAATGCACTGGCCGTGTTCCTGCGTGCGCTCGATCGCCTTTTCGATGACGACCTTGCCCACGTATTGACCCAGTCCGTGGTGGCCATCGTAGGCCAGCATGGCGCCGCGGTCGTTGAGGAGTTCGGGGCGGCCGTCGGGCTGAGCCAGGCCCTCGGACAGCACGCGGCGGTAATTCGTCAGGATCGACAGGCCGTGGCTCGTGTAGCCGACGCGGTCGGATTCCACAAGATGCTCGGCCACGTCGCGGGCGATGTCTTCCGGCACGCCTTGTGCCATCAGCACCCGGCGGCCGTATTCGTTGGCTTGGGCTAGCGTGATTTTCATGACGACTCCTTACAGCCAGCCCAGCCAGCGCCAGTAAGTCATGCCCATCAGCAGCATCAAGAGGTAGCCGACGATGGTCACGATGATGCCGACCTTGGCGAACTGCTTGGCGTTGAATGTCTCGGTGCCCAGGCACACCATGTTCTGCGGTGCGTTGATGGGCAGGATGAAGCCGTAGCTGACCACGAAGCCAAGCAGCATCGTCATGCCCAGGCGGCTGAAGTCGCCCGGCAGCGTTGCCAGCACCGAGATCAGGATGGGCAGCATGGCCGAGGTCAGCGCGGTGGCGCTGGCAAAGCCCAGGTGGATGACGATCAGGAAGGCCGCCAGGATGGCGAAGATGGCGAGCGGGCCAAGATGGTCCAGGCCGGTGTGCAGCACCACCTGGTTGCCCAGCCACTGTCCTGCCTGCGTCGTGAGCAGCGCCGTGCCCAGGCTGATACCCACGCCGAACACGATCACCGTGCCCCATGGAATACGCGATTGCACGTCTTTCCACGTCATCACGCCAAAGCGCGGCAGCATCAGCAGCACGAGGCCGAAGTAGGTGGTCGAGGTGGTGTCGAACTTGTGCAGCTTGCCTTCGGTGGACCAGAACAGCAGCAGCATGACCGACACGGCCATCAGGCGCTTTTGCGCACCGGTCATGGGACCCAGGTCGAGCAGCGATTTCTCGACGGCCTCCTTGCCGCCGGCGATGCTGTTGCTTTCAGGCGGCAGCAGCTTGAGCACGATGACGATCAGCACGGCCGACATGATCAACGACCAGGGGGCGCCGGCGATCAGCCAGTCCGACCACGCCACTCGTTCGCCCAGCATCTTTTCCATGAAGCCGACCGTCAGCAGGTTCTGCGCGGCGGCGGTCTGGATGCCGACGTTCCAGATGCTGGTGGCCTGGGCCACGATGATCATGATGCCGGCCGCGATGTTCGAGCGCTTGTCCACGCCGAAGGCAGCGATGACGCCCATCATGATCGGCACCACGGCGGCGCTGCGCGCGGTGGCGCTGGGCACGACCAGGCTCAGCACGATCGTCACGGCGATACATCCGATGAGGATGCGGCGCGTGCTGGTGCCCACCTTGGACAGTGTTACCAGCGCGATGCGCCGGTCCAGTCCGGTGAATGTCATGGCGGCGGCAATGAACAAGGCGCCGGTGACGAGCGCCAGCGCCGAGTTCGCAAAGCCCGTCAGCGCCATGCTGATGGCGGCGGACGTGCCGTAGAGAACGTTGGGGTCTTTGATGGTGGGCGCGGTGCCCAGAAGGAAAGCCATCAGCGTCGTGATCATGATGGCGCTGGCTTCGTACGACACGGCTTCGGTGATCCACACGACCACGGCGAACGCCAGGATTGCCAGCATGCGGTGGCCTGCAACGGGCAGGTCTGCGGGCAGGGGCATCATTAAAACGCCGATCATCACGAGGATGCCGGCGATGAGCCCGATTGGAATTTTGGTTTTCTTGGGGGCTTGCGAGGCGGGGACTGCGGTTTCCGCGGCCATATCCTTCTCCGGTTGAGGTCAAACTGACGAAACACCGCCCGCGAGCACGGGGTCAATCAAATCGGTGTGTCGACGCTACAGGATGATCGTGACGGCATTGTGGAAAACCCGTATTGATGAACATCAAGAAGGTGGAGAACAGCGCTTGTGGAAAACTCGTCCTGGGCATTATGCTCGTCGCCCCCCGCGCGGGGCAAGCATGCGAGTGTTGCATCGGCGCGAACCAATCGGATCACGATGCGTGCGGCCGACCCGCGAAAAGAGCCGGGATTGGTACGTGAAATGGCGCTAATGCGGGCGCATCAGCCCAAGGCCAGACGCAGCTGTTCGTCCAGATGCAGCGTGGGCGTGACGCGCCATCCACTTTGCGCGTAGCGCAGCCAGCGGCCCAGCACCAGATGCGTCAGCAGGCTGGCATGCGCGGCAACGTTGGCTTCCTGCGGCAGGCCGCCGTCGGTGATGGCGATGCGCAGCGATTGCTTCAACGACGCCTCTATGCGGTCGTTGATGTGGTTGATACGTTCCTGCAGCCGGTTGTCTTCCGTGACCAGTGCATCGCCGGTCAGCACGCGGGTCATGCCCTTGTTGCGCTCCGAGAACGTCAGCAGCATGGAGACCGTCTTGTGGGCTTGAGGCAATCCGTAGGGCTCGGCGGTGGCGATCTGGTTCACCAGCGTGAAGATGCTGGTTTCGATGAACTCGATCAGTCCTTCGAACATCTGCGCCTTGCTTGCGAAGTGCCGGTAGAGGGCGGCTTCGGAGACCTCCAGACGCGCGGCCAGAGCGGCCGTGGTGATGCGGGACGCGTGCGGCTGTTCCAGCATTTCGGCCAGAGTCTGCAGAATCTGGGTCTTGCGCTCGCCGGGTTTGCTCGCCATGGGAGGGACTGCTTCGCGCAGGATGACGGGTGGAGGGGATGCTGCGAGCCGTCAGCCCCGCAGGGGGCGTCGGCGTAACAATAAATCACTGACGCAGTTTACCCGCAAGTCGACGTAGGCCGGGCGGTGCGAGCGTCCGCGGCCGAAGGGCGTGCCGGGGTGATACACGTGGACCGTCTTCAGGCCGGCCAGCCGGGCGCCCCGCAGGTTGGCCAGCGTGTCTTCGACCAGCACGGCGCGGTGGGCGGGAACGCCTTCGCGCGCCAGCACGTAGCGCAGCAGCGCCGCGGAGGGCTTGGGCCGGAACTCGCCATGCAACCGCATGTGCTCGATGGCCCACAGGCTGTCGAACTGGCGCAGGATGCCCAGATGCGACAGGACGGACCGCGCATAGTGCAGCGGCGCGTTGGTCAGCAGGACCTTGCGCCCGGGCAGGCGGCGCAGCTTGTAGGCAAGCGCCTTTTCCGAGCGCATCAACGGCGCGACGTCGAAGTCGTGGCTGCGATGCAGGAATTCGTGGGCATCCACGCCGTGGTGGCGCACCATGCCGATCATGGTCGCGCCGTAGCGTTTCCAGTACTGCTTGCGCACGAGGTTGGCGGCATCCACGTCCACGTTTAGCGCCTCGGCCACCGCCATCGTCATGCCGTGGTCGATCTTGGAGAAGATGGCGTGCGAGGTGTCGTGGAGCGTATTGTCCAGATCGAACAGCCACAGGCGCTCGGGCGCGCCTGTGGCAATCCCGCGGGAGCGGCGCATCCGCACCGCGGGCCGCAGCAACTGGCGTCGCACTTGCATCATGACGCTCGCGCGGCGCGCCGTGCTGCGGGGGTGTGCGTCATCAGTGCGAGCTGATCATCGTGCCGACGCCCTGGTCGGTCAGGATTTCAAGCAGCAGGCAGTGCGGCACGCGGCCGTCGACGATGTGCACCGAATTGACGCCGTTCTTGGCGGCGTCCAGCGCGGACGAGATCTTGGGCAGCATGCCGCCGGAGATCGTGCCATCGGCAAAGAGCTCGTCGATGGTCTGGGCCGACAGGCTGCGCAGCAGCTTGCCGCCCTTGTCCAGCACGCCCGGGGTGTTGGTCAGCATGAGCAGCTTTTCGGCGCCCAGCACTTCGGCCATCTTGCCGGCGACGACGTCGGCATTGATGTTGTAGGCCGTGCCGTCCTCGCCATAGCCGATGGGCGAAATGACGGGGATGAACTGGTCGTCCTGCAGCGCCTTCACGACGGCAGGCTCGACCATCGTGATGTCGCCGACGAAACCGATGTCGATGGGCTCGGACGGGTTGTCCTTGTTGGCCATCAGCTTCTTCTGGGCCTGGATCAGACCACCGTCCTTGCCGGTCAGGCCGACGGCCTTGCCGCCGACCTCGTTGATCATCATGACGATGTCCTGCTGGACCTGGCCGCCCAGCACCCATTCCACGACTTCCATGGTCTCGGCGTCGGTGACGCGCATGCCCTGGATGAAGGTGCCTTGCTTGCCGATGCGGCGCAGGGCGTCATCGATCTGCGGACCACCACCGTGGACCACCACCGGGTTCAGACCCACCAGCTTGAGCAGCACGACATCGTGCGCGAAGCTGCGCTGCAATCGCTCTTCCGTCATGGCGTTGCCGCCGTACTTGACCACGATGGTCTTGCCGTGAAATCGTCGGATATACGGCAGAGCCTCGGACAGCACGGCGGCTTTGACGGCGGGAGACGAAACGGCAGCAGGGTCGGGGGTGTCGGTCATGGCAGCTAAGTCGGCAGATAAATAACAAAAAAGTTGATGGGCGTTAAAAAAATGCCTGCACAAGAACGCGGTTGGAACGCGCCTAGCGCAAGCATACGACGGATTGTAGTCCCCACAGGTTTCTTATGCTGCAAACCCATGTCCATATGCCCGACAAATAACCGGCATTCAGGTAAATTGGGGGCGTTTTCACAACGGCACGCCCCGCAAAAGGGGGCCTGCCCGAACCTGCGGGACATCGATCCCGGTTTTCACCATAAAAGAGGCAACACATGCGTTTGAACTTTGTCCGTTCCGCCCTGGCGGCGTCGGTCCTCCTGGTTGCCGCCAACGCGGCCCACGCCGAAAAGGTGGTCGTGGGCGCCACGCAGGTGCCGCACGCCGAGATCCTGGAAGTGGTCAAGCCCAAGCTGGCCAAGGAAGGCGTGGAGCTCGACATCAAGGTGTTCAGCGACTACGTGCAGCCCAACCTGCAACTGGCGGACAAGCAACTGGACGCCAACTTCTTCCAGCACAAGCCGTACCTGGAAAGCTTCAACAAGGATCGCAAGGCAACGCTCGTGCCGGTGGCGCTGGTCCACGTCGAGCCCTTCGGCGGCTATTCCAAGAAGATCAAGAGCCTGTCCGACCTGAAGGACGGCGCCACGGTCGCCATCCCCAATGACCCGTCCAACGGCGGCCGCGCCCTGGTGCTGCTGCAGAAGCAGGGCGTCATCAAACTCAAGGATCCGGCCAACATCCTGGCGACCGCCGCCGATGTCGTCGAGAACCCCAAGAAGTTGAAGTTCCGCGAACTCGAAGCCGCCATGCTGCCGCGCGCGCTGGACGACGTGGACCTGGCGCTCATCAACACCAACTACGCGCTGGAAGCCGGTCTGGTGCCGACCAAGGATGCCCTGTTCATCGAAGGCGCCGATTCGCCGTACGCCAACGTGCTGGTCACCCGCAGCGACAACAAGGACGCGCCCGGCATCGAGAAGCTGGTCGACGCGCTGCACTCGCCGGAGGTCAAGACCTTCATCCAGGAAAAGTACAAGGGCGCAGTGGTTCCCGCCTTCTGATTTTGACGCACCTGTCGCGGGCAGTCTGAACCGCCCGCGCCCGTCAGGATCAGCCCGCCGCATTGCCGAAAAGCCGCCCGTTGACCCCGGGCGGCTTTTTGCATGAAGACAGTCTAAGCGGGACGCGCGCCCAAAAAAAATCGCCCGCTTGCAGCGGGCGATTTCTTGGGGCTGCGCCGATGCGGCGGATCAGCCGGCGGCCAGGGCCTTTTCGACGGTGGCGTGGAACTCGGCCTTGTCGTATTCGCCCAGGTAACGCTTGATGATATGTCCCTCTTTGTCGATGAGAAACGCCGTGGGCGTCAGGCGGATGTCGCCGAAGGCGCGCGCGATCTCGCCCTTGGTGTCCAGCGCGACCGGGAACGGCAGCTTGCGGGTTTCGGCGAAGTTGAGCACGAAGTTTGGCGGGTCGTAGTTCATGGCGACCGCGATGGCTTCATATCCCTTGTCCGCGTACTCGTTGTAGGCGGAGATGGTGTCGGGCATCTGCTTCACGCAGGTCACACAGCTGGTTGCCCAGAATTTGACCAGCACGACCTTGCCGCGCAGGTCCTGCATGGAGAAGGTCTTGCCTTCCAGCGTGGTGAAGGTGACGTCGGGGGCGGTCTGGGCCGGGCGCATGGCAAACCAGGCGCCGATGCCGACCGCCACGAGAACTGCGAGGGCTACGATGGCTTTTTTCATTTGATGGGCATTGCTTCAACGCCGCTGCTCGTGCCGCCGGTGCCAGCCGCGTTGTCGGTGGCCGGACCGGTTCCGGTTTCGATGGGCGCCTTGCTTTCGGTGGTGGCGGGTTTGGAGCCGCTGCCAGACAGACGGATGGCTTCTTCGCGGCTGATGATTTCAAAGAGCTTGACGACTTTGGTCACGCCGCCGACGTCGGCGGTGGCATTGGCGGCGTATTCGCCTTCGACCTGGGTGACTTTGCCCATCAGGTAGACGACGCCGCGATCGGTGGTGACCGCGATGGTGCCCGAGGGCACGTACTTGGTGTTGAGCAGCGCGGTCTTGACCTTGGAGGTCAGCCAGGTGTCGTTGGAGCGCTGGCCGAACGAGGCGATGGGGCCGACGTTGAGCTGGTTGATGACCTGCTTCACGTTTTCGACGCTTTGCGCGATGGCCGTGGCCTGGTTCTTGGCTTCTTCGGAGGGCACGTCGCCGGTCAGCAGCAGGTGGCCGCCGTAGGCCATGGCGTTGACGCGGGCCGTGTCGCCCAGCTTCTGGGCGATCTGGCTCTGCGCCTTGAACGCCATGTTCTGGTCTTCGAGCTGGACGCCGGACGTGCGGCGGTCGGTGACCACGACCGCCGTGGTGGCGGCGGCCCCGCCCACGATCAAGGGCGCGCAGGCCGTCAGCGAAAGCGCCGCGGTCGATAGCGCGGCGGCAAGCATCAGCGGGCGGACTGCGGGTCTGACGTCAAGAATCATTCGGTGTCTCCAAGCAGAAGAGCGTCGATGCCGTCGCACAGCGCGTGCAGCAGCAGAATATGGACTTCCTGGATGCGCATGGTGCGATCGCTGGGAACACATAGATGGACGTCCATCGGGGTAATGAGTTCCCCCATGACGCCGCCGCCCTTGCCGGTCAGGGCCAGCACGTGCATCTCGCGCGCGCTGGCGGCTTCCATGGCGCGGACCACGTTGGGCGAATTGCCGCTGGTCGAGATGGCCACGAGCACGTCGCCGGCCTGTCCGAAGGCGTTGACCTGCCGCTCGTAGATTTCGTCAAAGCCGTAGTCGTTGCCGACTGCCGTGAGAATCGAGGTGTCGGTGTTGAGCGCAATGCCCGCGAGCGGCAGGCGTTCGCGTTCGAAGCGGCCCACCAGTTCCGCGATGAAATGCTGCGCGTCGGCAGCCGAGCCGCCATTGCCGCAAGCCAGAATCTTGCCGTTGTTCGCCAGGGCGCCGAACAGCACGTCCACGGCCACGGCCAGCGGTTCGGCCAGGACGTTCATGCTTTGTTCGTGAGCGGCCATGGCGTCGCGAAAGTGCGACGTCATACGAGAGGTCATATCCATGGGCGCGATTATCTCACGGGGCCGGGCCGCGGTTCTGTCCATGCGCAACGTGGGCGAGGGGGGATGTCACGCCAGACTTGCCGGGTCATGGCAGCCAGAATGCGCCGCGCAGCCAGGCGGGGTCGCCGCTGTCGAAAACCACGGCGTCGAAGCGGGCGGGCGGGACCAGGCCGCCCCAGTGCCGGCGGGCCAGCTCGGGCAGCCAATACGCCGCCGCGCGGGCAAGGCGCGTCTGCTTTTCGGGGCCGATGCTGGCGGCGGCGCCGCCGAAGCGGCTGGCGGCGCGCGCCCGGACCTCGACGAAGACCAGCGTGTCGCCCTCGCGCATGACGAGGTCGATTTCCCCGGCGCGGCAGGCCAGGTTGCGCGCCAGCAGCCTCAGACCCTGGGCCGCCAGCAGGCGCAACGCCGCCGCTTCATGATGGTCGCCGCGCCGCTGGGTGGGCGAGCGGCGCGGGGGCGGGCGGTCGGCAGGCGTGCGCCCGGTGCGCCGCCGGCGTTTTGCGGCGCGGCGGCGTGCCGCCAGGGCAAGTTCGCAGGCCAGGCGCAGGGTGTCGTCCGTCATGGGATTCCGAAAGCAGCGGGCATAGGCGGCTACACTGACATGGTTTTTCGTGTCAGCAGGCAGCAATGAATCAAAACGTCTCACCTCCCATTGCCGGCGATGCCTGGTCCCGCGTGTCGGAACGCGTGGCGGGCCAGCATTGGCCCGCCTCGACGCTGTATGTCGTGGCCACGCCCATCGGCAATCTCGGCGATCTGGGCCTGCGCGCCTGGCACGCCCTGCAACGGGCTGACGTGATCGCTGCCGAGGACACGCGCGCCAGCCGCACGCTGCTGGACGCCTGGGGCGTCAGCACGCCGCTCATGGCGGCGCATCGCCACAACGAGGCCGCCGCGGCGCAAGCCATTTGCGAGCGACTGGCGCAAGGCCAGCGCGTGGCCTTGGTGTCCGATGCCGGCGCGCCCGCAGTCAGCGACCCCGGCGCCCGCGTGGTCCGCGCCGTGCGCGCCGCCGGCTATGCGGTGGTGCCTGTACCCGGCCCCAGCGCCGTGATCGCCGCCCTGATGGGCAGCGGCGTCACCACGGACGAGAATCCTGCCTACGCCTTCGCGGGCTTTGCGCCGTCCAAGGCGGTGGCCCGGCAGCGCTGGCTGCGCCAATGGTGCGCGTTGCCCGCGCCCGTCGTGATGTTCGAATCGCCGCACCGGCTGGCGGCCACCGTTGCGGACCTGCTCGAGGTCTGCGGGCCGGAACGTGAACTGACCGTCGCGCGCGAACTGACCAAACGCTTCGAAGAGATCGGCACCGTCAAGCTGGGCGAGGCCGCGGCATGGCTGGCCGCCGATGCGCATCGCGAGCAGGGCGAGTTCGTGCTGATCGTCCATGCCGAGGCGGACGCGCCTGAGTCTGACGACGTCGATCCCGCCCACGACGTCCTGCTGGACGCCTTGCTGGAGTCGCTGTCCGTGCGCGACGCCGCGCGGGTCGCGGCCAAAGTCACCGGCCAGCCGCGCGACGTGCTCTACAACCGGGCCCTGACCCGCAAGAAGGGGCAGGAGTAAGCCATGGTGTATTCGACCGTCGTGTCCAACAAGCCTGCCGATCCGCAAGAGCGGCTGACCTATCGCGACATGCCCACGCCGCTCGGTGATCTGCGCCTGGTGGCCAGCCCGAAGGGATTGCGCGGCGCGTGGTTCACCGATCAGGCGCTACTGCCGCCGCCGGATGGATGGACGCTGACCGACAGCGATCCGTTCCTGGAGCAGGCGCGGCGCGAGCTTGACGAATGGTTTGCTGGCGAGCGCCGCCTGTTCGACGTGACGCTCGACCCGGTGGGGACGACCTTTCAGCACCAGGTCTGGCATGCGCTGTGCGCGCTGGAATTCGGCACGCTCACCAGCTACGGCGAACTGGCCCGCACGGTGAACCGGCCCAAGGGCGCGCAGGCAGTCGGCGGCGCGGTCGGCCGCAATCCCATCAGCATCATCATTCCGTGTCACCGCGTGATCGGCGCGGACACCTCGCTGACGGGCTTTGGCGGTGGATTGCCGCGCAAGCAGGCGCTGCTGGCGCATGAAGGCAACCGCTATGTGAGCCGCAGCGCGCACGCGCGCCGGGTGTGCGACGGGCAGGCAGAGCTGCCCTGGTAGCCGTCGTTCCGCTTACTGCGACGCGATCGTCGGCAGGATGCCGATCCGGTCGGACACCAGCGGCACGGCATTGAGCGCGCTTTGGCGATCGGGATACGGACCGATCCGCACGCGGTACAGATTATTGGCCTGTTCCACCGACGCCGGCGGCGCGCCTTCGGCGCCGAGCTGCGTATTGATGCGGCTGACCAGTGACTGCGCATTGCCGGGCTGACTGAACGCGCCCACCTGCAGGTAGACGCTGCCCGTGGCGGCGCCGACAGCCGGACGCATCGGGGCGGGGCTGGGCGCGGCAGGCGCCAGGGGCTCGGGCGCCAACGCCACGGGGGTGGACGTCACCGGCGCCATGACCGGCGTGGAGCCCGTGGCCGAATCCGGTTCCGGCGCGGGGGCTGCAGGCGCGCCTTGCGAGGCCAGACGACGGATCTCTTCGGCCTGGATGGCTTCCACGACCACTTGTCCGCTGCCCGGGCCGATGATGCCCAGCTTGTAGGCCGCGACGTAGGACAAGTCCATGATGCGGTCGCTATGGAAAGGGCCGCGGTCGTTCACCCGCACGATGATCGTCTTGCCGTTGACCATGCTGGTCACCCGCGCGTAGCTGGGGATCGGCAGCGTCGTGTGCGCGGCGGTCATGGCATACATGTCGTAGGTCTCGCCGATCGACGTGGAGTTGCCATGGAATTTCTTGCCGTACCACGAGGCGATGCCGCGCTTCTTGTAGGCCTGGCCGCTGGTGTCGGGTACGTAGCGCTGGCCGAATACGACGTAAGGCCGGTTCGCGCCGCTGGCGTAGGGTTCCAGCTTGGGCACCGCGTCGGGGATCTGGTCCAGGTTCGACGGCGGATTGGCGTCCGGCCCGTCGTCCTTGTAGTAGCCGCCCTTCTTGCGTCCGCCGCTGGTGGAGCAGCCTGCCACGGCGATCGCCAGCAGCAGCATGAAAAGGAAATGAAGCGGGCGGGAAAGCGTCATGCGGTTTCGTCGGGCAGTTGCGTGCGGTGGCGCACCAGCAGCGGGTCGTGGTCGGCAAAGCGCAGCGCCAGTTGCTCCACGATATACACCGAGCGGTGCTGGCCGCCGGTGCAGCCGATGGCCACGGTCAGATAGTTGCGGGTGTCCTGCGTGTACAGCGGCAGCCAGCGTTTCAGGAAGCCTGCGATGTCGTCGATCATCAGGCCCACTTGCTCGTACCCGGCGAGCCACGTGGCCACGGGTTCGTCGCGGCCGGTCAGCGGACGCAGGTTGCGGTCGTAATGGGGATTGGGCAAGCAGCGCACATCGAACACCAGGTCCGCATCCCCCGGCACGCCGCGCTTGTAGGCGAAGGATTCGAACGTCAGCACCAGCGGCGCGCGGTCCGCCTTGATCAAGTCGCGGATCCAGGCACGAAGCTGGCCGGGCGTCAGTTCTGACGTGTCGATGACGTGTTCCTGCTCGCGCAGCGGCGCCAGCAGCTCTCTTTCCAGCGCAATGCATTCGGTCAGCGACGGCGCCGTGCCGCCGCGTTGCAGGCGGTCGGTCAGCGGATGACGCCGGCGCGATTCGGAATAGCGCTGCACCAGGGTGGCCGTATTGGCATCCAGGAAGACCACGCGCAGGCTGGTGCCCATGGCGCGCAGCGCAGTGACCACGTCGGGCAGTTCGGCCAGTTCACCCGGTGAGCGCACGTCGATTGCGACGGCGACGCGTTCCATGCCGTCATCGCGCGCCTGCGCAATGAACTCGGTCAGGAAACGGACGGGAAGATTGTCGACACAGGTGTAGCTCGCGTCCTCGAGCATGCGCAGCGCGACGGATTTGCCGGAACCGGAAATGCCGGTGACGAGGACGACTTTCAACATGGACATGATTGTGGCACGCTTTTCCAGGACGATGCCGGCGGGATAGCATCTGATATGGCCATAAACTCAGGATCTGCGCCTGTTCCCCGCTGCATGCCCTGACGTAAGCTAGGGGCCGCAGACGCCGCAGTTCCATCGCAGTTCCACTTTTACGCGCCCCGCCATCACGATTCGGGGGGTTGGAATTTGACCTAGATGTTAGCCCTCATTTCCTCTTGTAGTGTTTCACTGCCGCGGTTTTGGGCCTTCCGCAGCGCTTTGGCGGCTGCGGCTGTTGTGTTTATGTCCGCGCCGACGCTGGCGCAGCAGACGGCGCCGCCGACGCTGCAGCCCGACACCATGGCGGCCCGGGTCGCGGCCTGTACCGCCTGTCACGGCGCACAGGGCAGGGCGGGCGCCGACGGCTACTATCCGCGGCTGGCCGGCAAGCCGCAGGACTACCTCTATCACCAGCTTCTGAACTTTCGCGACGGGCGGCGGCAGTACCGGCCCATGACGCACCTGCTGGCCGGCCTGTCCGACGACTACCTACGCGAGATGGCCGCGTACTTTTCCGAGCAGCATGTGCCGTATCCGGCGCCTGTTCGTGCGGATGTGTCCGCCGCCACGCTGGAGGCCGGTCGCCGGCTTGCCAAGGAGGGCGATGCGGCGCGCGGTCTGCCGGCCTGTGCGTCCTGTCACGGCGCGGCCCTGTCCGGCATGTTGCCCGCGATCCCCGGCCTGCTGGGTCTGCCGCGCGACTACATCGGCGCGCAGATCGGCGGCTGGAAGAACGGCCTGCGCCGCGCCGCCGCGCCGGATTGCATGGCCGACATCTCCCACAAGCTCACCCCCAACGACATCGGCGCCCTGGCGGCGTGGCTGTCGTCGCAGCCCGTCGTCGAGCCCTACGTGCCCGACGCCGCGAATTCAGTCCGGCTCCCCGCGGAATGCGGCAGCCAGGCGCAACGCTGAACGGGGCCGCGAATGACGCTGATGAAAAGAATCCTGGTTGTTCTGCTGCTGGTGGTCGTGGTGGCCGCAGGCACGTTGTATTGGCTCGGCACGCGTGACGATGCCAGCACCGGCCCCGCCGTGGCGGCGGCCGACGGCGCGGCGCAGATCGAGCGTGGCCGCTACCTGGCGCTGGCTGGCAACTGCATGGCCTGCCACACCAGCCGAGGGGGCAAGGCGTTTGCCGGCGGCACCCCTGTACCCACGCCGTTCGGCACGGTGTACGGCCCGAACATCACGCCCGACGCGGAGACCGGCATTGGCGCCTGGACGGCCGACGACTTCTGGCAGGCGCTGCACAACGGCAAGTCGAAGGACGGCACGCTGCTGTATCCGGCGTTCCCCTACACCGAATACACGCGCGTCACGCGCAGCGATTCGGATGCGCTGTATGCCTATCTGCGCAGCATTTCGCCCGTCAGGCAGGCCAACCGACCGCCCGAGATGGCCTTTCCGTACGACCAGCGGATGCTGCTGGCGGCATGGCGCGCGCTGTATTTCAAGCCGGGAGTGCAAGAAGCCGATCCCGGTCAATCGGTCCAATGGAATCGCGGCCGCTATCTGGTCGAAGGGCTGGGCCATTGCGCGGCCTGCCACACGCCCCGCAACAGCCTGGGCGCCACGCGCAGCGGCGACGCGCTGGCCGGTGGCGTGATTCCCGTGCTGGACTGGTACGCGCCGCCGCTGACGAACGACATGCAGACCGGCATGGGGCGCTGGTCGGCGCAGGACATCGCCACGCTGCTCAAGACCGGCATCGCGGCGCATTCGACCGTCAGCGGGCCGATGGCGGAAGTCGTGCTGGGCAGCACGCAGCACCTGACAGAGGATGACGCGCTGGCCATCGGCGTGTATCTGAAGTCGCTGCCCGCCACGCCGCCCGCATCCGATGCGCGTGCCGCCGCGCCTGCGCCCGCGGCCATGGAGCTGGGCGGCAAGCTGTACAGCCAGCAATGCGCGCAATGCCACCAGGCCCACGGCAAGGGCAGCGGCACGGCGTGGCCCGCGCTGGCCGGCAATCCAACGGTGACTGCGCCGTCGCCAGTCAACGCCATCCGCATGGTGCTGGACGGCGGGTACGCCCCCGCCACGGCTGCAAACCCGCGTCCTCACGGCATGCCGCCATTTGGCCAGGTGCTGAACGACAACGACATTGCGATGCTCGTGACGTACATCCGCAATAGCTGGGGCAACGAGGCGGGAGGGGTCAGCGCGCTGGAGGTCAAGCGCGCGCGGGCGTCATCGACGTTGAATTAGCGCTGATGAAGGCCGCGGGCGGATGTCCCGCGCGCGGCCGGACAGGCGCGCTAGCGTGCGGCGGTCGCCGCGCGGCAGGCTTCGTGCGCCAGATCGCCCAGCGTGCGGATCGCGGCCTCGATGCCGGCTTCCCAGGGATGCCCGTAATTCAGGCGCAGCGCGCTGCCAAACTGGCCGCTGGCCGAGAAGATCGGGCCAGGCGCCACGCTGATGCCGCGCGCCAGCGCCTGGCGGTGCAGCGACAACGCATCCACGGCGGCGGGCAATTCCAGCCACAGGAAGAATCCGCCCTGTGGCCGCGTCACGCGCGTGCCGGCGGGAAAGGCCTGTGCGATGGCGTCGGCCATGCGCTCCTGCTGCGCCTGCAAGGTCTGGCGCAGGCGACGCAGGTGGCGGTCGTAGCCACCCTGTTCCAGGTATTCGGCAATCGCGCCCTGTGCGGGGCCCGATGCCGACAGCGTCGATGACAATTTCAGGCGTTGCACCTGTTGGGCGTAGCGTCCGGCGCTGGCCCATCCGATGCGATAGCCGGGCGCCAGGCATTTTGAAAACGACGAGCAATGCAGCACCAGTCCGCGCGTGTCGTACGCCTTTGCGGGCACGGGCCGCGTCGTGCCGAAGTACAGCTCGCCATAGACGTCGTCTTCGATCAGCGGAATGTCGTGCCGCGCAAGCAGTTCGACCAGTTGCCGCTTTCGGTCGTCGGGCATCAGGCAGCCCAGCGGGTTCTGGAATTGCGTCATCAGCCAGCAGGCGCGCGGTGCGTGACGCAGGATGGCAGCCTGCATCGCGTCCAGGTCGATGCCGGTGCGCGGATGCGTAGGGACTTCCAGCGCTTTCAGGCCAAGTCGTTCCAGCGCCTGCAGCGCACCGTAGAAGGTGGGCGCCTCGACCATGACGGTGTCGCCCGGCTGCGTGACCGCTTGCAGGCAGAGGTTCAACGCCTCCAGGGCGCCGTTGGTGACGACGATATCGGTGGCGGGCAGGTTGATGCCGCCGATCAGGTAGCGCAGCGCGATCTGCCGGCGCAGGCGCGGATTGCCGGGCGCCAGGTCTTCGACGGTGTCGCGCGGATCCTGGCGCTTCAGATGCGCGGCCATGGCCTGCGCCAATCGCGGCAACGGAAACAGAAGCGGAGAGGGGAAGGCCGAACCGAGCGGCGTGACGTCACGATTGCGCACCGAGCCGAGGATGTCGAAGATCCGCTCGCTGATCGCCAGTTCGGTGGATTCACCGTCGGGACACGAGGCGCCCGGTTCGGGCGGCAGCGATTCGGCGGGGGCGTTGACGTAGTAGCCCGAGCGCGGCTGCGCGCGAATCAGGCCGCGCGCTTCTAGCAGGTAATACGCCTGAAAGACGGTGGAAGGGCTGACGCCGCGCGCGGCGCACGCGTCGCGCACCGAAGGCAGCTTGTCGCCGGCCCGCAGGACGCCGCTTGCGATCGACGCGGCGATCTCGTCGGCCAGGGTTTCGTAAAGGCTCACGATGCCGCAGGGCGACGTTGCGGGCTCATTTGCTGCTTTGGAGGATCGCCATGGCCTGGCGTTCCATGAACTCGCCCAGCGTGTCGATGCCGCGCAGTTTGAGGATCGTGTTGCGCACCGCCGCCTCGACCAGCACGGCCAGGTTGCGGCCCGCGGCCACCTGCAGCATCACCTTGCGCACGGGCAGTCCCAGCATGTCCTGCGTGATGTCCTGCAGCGGCAGGCGCTCGAACTTGTCCTGCGCCGTGGCGCGCACCAGGTGCACGATGAGCTTGAGCCGCATCTTGCGGCGCACCGACGTTTCGCCAAAGATCGTGCGGATGTCGAGCAGACCCAGGCCGCGGACTTCGAGCAGGTTCTGCAGCAGTTGCGGACAGTGGCCTTCGATCATGTTGGGCGCGGTGCGCGAGAACTCGACCGCGTCATCGGCCACCAGCCCGTGGCCGCGCGAAATCAGTTCAAGGGCGAGTTCGCTCTTGCCCAGACCCGATTCGCCGGTGATCAGCACGCCCAGTCCCAACACGTCCAGGAACACGCCGTGCACCGTGGTAGTGGGCGCGAGCTTCTTGCCGAGATAGATGCGCAACAGGTCGATGAGCTGCGCGGCGGCCACCGGCGTGGACAGCAGCGGCACCTGGTGCTGGTCGCACTGGTCGACCAGATCTTGCGGCGGCGTCAGGCCATCGGCCAGCAGAATCGCCGGCACGCCACCGATCAGCAGCTCGTCCATGTGGTGCATGCGGCGGCGCAGGTCGAAGCGCGTGTAGTACGCCAGCTCTTCCTGGCCGAACACCTGGATGCGCGACGGGTGGATCAGGTTCAAGTGGCCGACGAGGTCGGCGGCTGCCATGCCGTCGTCCGGAATCGCGCGGTCTGCGGCGCCCTGGCCCGAGATCCAGTTAAAGGGGATTTTGTCGGCGTTGTCGTCGACGAGTTCCTGCACCGTGAGCATGGCAGCGATTCCGCGTGGGATCAGAGTTGGCCGGTCGTGAGCATTTTGTGGACGATGGCCGGATCGGGCTCGGTGGCCAGGGCCTCGCGCAATGCTTTGTTGGACATCAGCTGGGCGAGTTCGGCCAGGATGTCCAGGTGCTGCTGCGTGGCGTTTTCAGGCACCAGCAGGCACAGCAGCATCGACACGGGCTGTCCGTCGGGCGCGTCGAAGGTGATGGGCTGAGCAAGACGGATGAACGCCGCCAGTGCCTGCTCCAGACCTTTCACACGGCCATGCGGTACGGCCACGCCCTGACCCAGGGCGGTAGACCCCAGGCGCTCACGGGCAAAAAGGCTGTCGAACACGAGGGCGCGTGCCAAGCCGTTGTTGTTTTCAAAAAGCAGACCGGCCTGTTCGAACGCACGTTTCTTGCTCGTGGCGAGCATATCGAGCACGACGTTGCCGGCGGGGAGGATGCGCGACAAATGATTCATCAGGGCATTATAGGGTTATATGACGCACTGCAACAATCAACCGATCCGGGCCTCGGTAGACCGAGATGCCAGCCGGACCACAAGAGCGACAGCATAGTCTGATCGCGATACCTTGTGGACATTCCTGGGCCTCGGAGGGTTCCCGCAGAGGCACGTATCGGACAAAGCCAGGGAAAACGCGAAGAGGCCGTCAGGCGGCAGCGGATGAAACAAGAGGGATTGGGTAGTGCAGGAGGGGAGTTTGCCGATGCCCCGGCTGGACGCAAGGTCTAGCGGGACACCGGGACTTAGGCAGGATCCGGGGATCGCTGTACTGCTAGTCGCTCAGGTGAGCGGTCATGAAGCGCGTTACTGCTGGGGTGGCGAGAGTGTCGCCGCTTGCCGCTTCACGGACTCTGCTGAATGACTCCTTACCTTGTCCTTGTGCTTGATGACCTGACGGTCGACTTTGTCAGCAAGAAGGTCTATGGCTGCATAGAGGTTTTCATCGGTTGCTTCACAATGAATGTCCTTGCCGCTCAGACGCATGGTGATTTCGGCTCTATGCCGCAGGGGCTCTACTGAGAGCATGACCTGGGTATCGATGACGTGATCGAAATGCCGCAGCACTCGCGCCAGTTTGTTCATGACATATTCCCGGATGGCCGGGGTGACGTCGAGGTGACGACCGCAGATGCTCAGGTTCATAGTGTGCTCTCCTTCTAAAAGAGGAAAAAATTGCGCAAAAGGCGCGGTGGGGTCGTAGGCGTTCTCCTTCAATAAGCAGGGTTCGTTTAGCTCTAGTGTATAGACTCGGGCCGATAAAACAAGCTGACCTACCGCAACTTCATGGCATTTTTATGGCTGAGCCCGAGGGCGTATGGCGGTCTATTTTTATGCGTTACGGGGTCTTTCAGGCAGTGGTTACATACGGAAGTGTTCGCCCAGGTACACCCGGCGAACGGCGGGGTCGCCCACGATTTCGTCGGGGTGGCCGTCGGTCAGCACCTTGCCTTCGCTGATGATGTAGGCGCGGTCGCAGATGCCCAGGGTTTCGCGCACGTTGTGGTCGGTGATCAGCACCCCGATCCCCCGGCCCTTCAGGAAGCGCACGATGCGCTGGATTTCGATGACCGCAATGGGATCCACGCCCGCGAACGGTTCGTCCAGCAGGATGAAACGCGGACTGGTGGCCAGCGCGCGCGCGATTTCCACGCGGCGGCGTTCACCGCCCGACAGCGAGATGGCGGCGTTGCTGCGGATGTGCCCGATCTGCAGTTCTTCGAGCAGCGATTCCATCTGTTCGTTGATCTTGGGGGTCGACAGCGGACGGCCATCCGCACCCACTTGCAGTTCAAGCACCGCGCGGATGTTCTGCTCCACCGTCAGGCGGCGGAACACGGAGGCGTCCTGCGGCAGGTACGACAGGCCCATGCGCGCGCGCTTGTGGATGGGCATCGCGGTGATGACGGAGCCGTCGATTTCAATGCGGCCGGCGTCCGCCGGCACCAGGCCGACGATCATGTAGAAGCTGGTGGTCTTGCCGGCGCCATTGGGGCCCAGCAGGCCGACGACTTCGCCGCTGACCACGGACAGGGACACGTCCTGCACGACGGTGCGGCCGTTGTAGGTCTTGCGCAGTCCGGTTGCGCGCAGGCTGCCCTGCTTGACGCCCGAAGGGGCGGAGGTCACGGGGGTCGGCACTGAAGGTTGATTCATCGTGGCTGCGATTGGTGTTGCGGGAGAAGCGCTTCAGCGCCCTTTCTTGGCTGCCTGCTGCTTGCGGCATTCGGCGACGGCGGCGTCCAGCTTGGCGCGCGGTTCGGCCAAGGAACGCACGCGTCCACCGGCCGCGGCGGAGTTCGGGCCGCCTTGCGCTTCGTAAGTGCCGGACTTCTCGTTGTAGCGTACCCGTTCGCCGCGAATGGTATCGAACGGTTTCCCACAGACGTAGCGGGTCACGATGGCCTGGCCGATCAGGTCGAACGTGCTATTGGTACCGTCGTATTCGGCGCGCAGGCCCTTGCCTTCGATGAGTTCGAAGTTTTCGGGGCGCTCCTGGCGGATGGTGACGACCTTGCCCTTGTTGGCCGTGGCCGTGCCGTACTGGTTGCCCTTGGCATCCTCGTTCATCTGCAAGGTGTCGGAGGTCAGCGTCATCAAGCCGCGCGTCATGTTGACGTTGCCGGTGAATACGCTTTGTTTCTTCACGTCGTCGTAGTGCAGCGTGTCCGACAGGATCAGCGTGCTGGGCTCTTCGGCCGGCGCGGCCGCTTTCGGTTCCGCCGCGTGGGCCGGCGCAAGCGCGCAGGCCGTCAACAGCACGGCGCCCATCAGGCGGGTCGTCGGGGCGAGGAGGGTCCGAAGGTCGGTCATGGTTTTTTCTGGTCAGTGTTGTTGGCTGGAATTTCGGTGCGGCGTTGCTGTCTGCCTTCCGAACCGGCAATTTCCACGTCGGTCGATGCCGAAACCTGCAATTGGCGAGTCTTGTTGTTGTAGTGCATGCCCGTGCCCTGCATGCGCGAGCGGCCCTTCAGGACCGTGGCAGGCAGGTCGGTGAAGACCACGTCTTCATCGGGCAGGATGATGAGTTGCTGGCTGCGCACGTCCAGCATGTCGTTCTCGGGGTCGGGCTGCCGCAGCACATGGGCGTCGCCTTGCATGACGATGCGCTTGCCGCCTTGTTCCATCACGGCCGTCTTGGACACCGCCACCGTGATCGGATTGGTCTCGCGCTGGCCCACGGCGCGGGGCGCCGTGACGTGATACGAGTCGTCGTCGGGGAAGTGTTCCATGTACTCGCCTTCCAGGCGGTTGATGGGCTTGCCCGTGGGATCTGTGCGCAACATCACGAAATTGCGCGACCACGCATCCATTTCATGGGTGACGCGGCGCGGCGGGTCCACCTGGATGGCGCGTTGCGCGTAATCGGCCGCCCACCACGAACTGGTGACCAGCACCAGCAGCAGGAACAGCGCGATCAGTGAGGGAAAGCGTTCTTTCATCGGGTGCGCCGCGAGGGCGTATTCGTTACGGGCGGAATCACTGGATTGCCCCGGGGCCAAGCAGGCCCGGCGCAGCCAGGAAGGCGCCCAGGCGGCCTTGCGAGGCCAACAGGAGATCGCAGCATTCGCGCACGGCCCCGCTTCCGCCGGGCAGGGTCGAAACCCAATGCGCGGCCTGGCTGACGTAGCCGGGGGCGTTGGGCACGCTGGCGGCAAAGCCCGCGCGCTGCAAGGCCGGCAGGTCGATGATGTCATCGCCCATGTAGCCGGTTTGATTCAGTTGGACACCGCAGCGCTGTGCAAGTTCGGTCAGGGCGGTGCCCTTGTCGCGTACGCCCTGGATGACTTCGGCGATACCGAGTTCGGCCGCGCGGCGCGCGACGATGGGGCCGGAACGGCCCGTGATCAGCGCGACTTTCAGTCCGCCTTCCATCAGCAGCCGCAGCCCGTGGCCGTCCAGCGCGTGGAAGCGCTTTTGCAGTTCGCCGCCTTCGCCGTAATAGAGGCTGCCGTCGGTCAGCACGCCGTCCACGTCGAAGACCATCAGGCGCACAGCCGCGGCGCGTTCGCGCACGATGGCGGGGATACGGGCAAGCACCAGCGCTTCGGCTGGGTGATTCAGGGAAGCAGAGAGGTTCATAGTCATACCACTTTAGCGGCCATCAGATCGTGCATGTGCAATGCGCCGACCAGCGCGCCGTCATTGTCCATCACC
This sequence comes from Achromobacter animicus, assembly GCF_902859585.1. Taxonomy (GTDB): domain Bacteria; phylum Pseudomonadota; class Gammaproteobacteria; order Burkholderiales; family Burkholderiaceae_B; genus Achromobacter; species Achromobacter animicus. The sequence continues at coordinate 21,352 of NZ_CADIJM010000002.1, forward strand.
AGCATGTGATTGAGCCGTTGTTCGTCCATCTGCCGGGCGGCCTCGACGGCCAGCGCCTCGGGATTGATGCTGCGTGGCGATCGCGTCATCCCGGCCTCGACGGTCAGGCTGCGGATGTCGCCGTGCCGCGCGATGAGACGGCGCAAGTCGCCGTCGGTAAAGATGCCCAGCGGGCGGTGCTGCGTGTCGGTCACGACCGTCATGCCCATGCCCTTGGCCGACATGACCTCCAGGGCCTGCGACACCGAGGTGCCCGCCGTGACGATGGGCAGGGCCGTTCCCTCGCGCATGACGTCGCGCACATGGGTGAGCAGCCGGCGGCCCAGCGCGCCGCCCGGATGCGAGCGGGCAAAATCCTGCGGCCCGAATCCGCGCGCTTCCAAGCAGGCGACGGCCAGGGCGTCGCCCAGTGCCAGCGCGGCCGTGGTGCTGGCGGTGGGCGCCAGGTTCAGCGGGCAGGCCTCTTGCGCCACGCTGGCATCCAGGTGGATGTCGGCCTGGCGGGCCAGTTCGGATTGCGGGTTGCCGGTGATCGCCACCAGGCCGGCGCCCATGCGGCGCACCACGGGGAGGATGGTCAGCAGTTCCTCGCCCGAGCCCGAATAGGAAATGGCGATGAGGACGTCGTCGCGGGTGATCATGCCCAGGTCGCCATGGACGGCCTCGGCGGCATGCACGAAGAAGGCAGGCGTGCCGGTCGAGGCCAGCGTTGCGGCGATCTTGCGGGCAATGTGTCCCGTTTTTCCGATGCCGCTGACGACCACTCGGCCGCGGCAGGCGAGCAGCAGGTCGACGACCCGCGTGAAGCTGTCATCCAGCCGGGCGGACAGGTCCAGCAGGCCCTGGCTTTCGATCTGTAGCGTTCTGCGCGCGGATGCCAGCGCGGTGCCGGACGATGAGGTGGGATGGTCGGTCATGGGCGGATTTTAATCGCAGTATGCTAGTTTGCCCCGCGCAGGGGCGTATGGCATGCTGGCGAGTCTTTCAACGGCTTTCAAACTTTCCTTCCAGGCCCGCTCCATGTCCAGCATTTCCAGTCCCGTCCTTGGCACGCCACTGTCCCCCTTGGCCACCCGCGTCATGCTGCTGGGTTCCGGTGAGCTGGGCAAAGAGGTCATCATCGCCCTGCAGCGTCTGGGCGTCGAAGTCATTGCGGTGGATCGGTATGCGGACGCCCCGGGCCATCAGGTGGCGCACCGGGCGCATGTGGTCTCGATGACAGACCCGCAAGCCCTGCGGCAGGTCATCGAGCAGGAGCAGCCGCACGTTATTGTCCCCGAAATCGAGGCCATTGCCACCAGCCTGCTGGTGGAACTGGAAGCGGCCGGCGTGGCGCGCGTTACCCCGACGGCCCGCGCGGCCCAGCTCACCATGAATCGCGAGGGTATCCGCCGCCTGGCGGCCGAGACCCTGGGTTTGCCGACCTCGCCGTACAGCTTCGTCGACACCGAGGAAGAACTGCGCCAGGCCATCGACGGCGGCATCGGCTATCCGTGCGTCATCAAGCCGGTCATGTCGTCCTCGGGCAAGGGCCAGTCGGTCATCAAGAGCGCCGACGACGTCGCTTCCGCCTGGCGCTATGCCCAGGAAGGGGGCCGGGTCGGGGGCGGCCGCGCCATCGTCGAGGGGTTCATCCGCTTCGACTACGAAATTACGCTTCTGACCGTGCGTGCCCGCGGCGCCGACGGCCAGGTCGAGACCCGGTACTGCGAGCCCATCGGCCACAAGCAGGTCGACGGCGACTACGTCGAAAGCTGGCAGCCGCACCCCATGTCGCCCGCAGCGCTGCAGCGCGCTCGCGACATCGCATTGGCCGTTACGTCGGAGCTGGGCGGCCTGGGTATCTTCGGCGTCGAGCTCTTCGTGGCGGGCGATCAGGTCTGGTTCTCGGAAGTCAGTCCGCGTCCGCACGACACCGGCATGGTCACCATGATTACGCAGGTGCAGAACGAATTCGAACTGCACGCCCGCGCGCTCCTGGGGCTGCCTGTCGACCCCAGCCTGCGCCAGCCGGGCGCCAGCAGCGTCATCTATGGCGGCGTGGAAGCCAAGGCCGTGACTTTCCACGGCGTGGCCGAGGCGCTGGCCGAGCCCGGCACGGACATCCGACTCTTTGGCAAGCCTGAATCCTTCGTCAAGCGCCGCATGGGCGTGGGGCTGGCCGTGGCCGAGGACGTTGCCGCCGCCCGCGCCAAGGCCAAGCGCGTGTCGGCCGCCGTGACCGTCAAGGCCGGCTGACCGCGCTGAACCAACGCCGCTGAGGGGATAGCGCCCGCCGTTCCCGCCGCTTTTTCCCCCGAAGTAAGCCACCCGCCACCCGGCCGGTGGCTTTTTTGTTGTCCGCCGCCACCCGCCAGGTGTTGTATGGCTGTCACGTTCGGCGGCTAATTTGCCCTGCGTGTCCTCTGAATGACGTTCGTTTGCGCCCTTGCCCCTGCGGCAAGTGTGGTTTGCGCTTTCTCATCGTTTGTTCGATAATTTCAGAAATTTCTGAAATCAACGTAACTGCATATGTCGTGCAGCGCGTCGTTGTGTTACCGGCTGATCCTCATGGCGCTTTCGCCCCAAATTGAACGTTTTGTCCTGCACTTCGGTGAAATGGGCAGCCGCTGGGGCGTGAATCGCACGGTCGGCCAGATCTACGCCCTGCTTTTTCTCGCGCCGCAGCCGCTCAATGCCGACGACATCGCCGAAGCCCTGGGCTTTTCGCGCTCGAACGTCAGCCTGGGCCTGAAAGAGCTGCAGTCCTGGCGCCTGGTCAAGCTGATCCATCAGGTGGGCGACCGCCGCGACTACTTCGAGACGCCCAAGGACGTCTGGGAAATCTTCCGCATCCTCATGGAAGAGAAGCGCAAGCGCGAAGTCGATCCCACCCTCACGCTCCTGCGCGACACGCTGCTGGAGTCGCCGTCCGGCGCGGACGAGGCTTACGCGCAACAACGAATGACCGAAATGCTGGAGCTCATCGAACTATCCACGGGGTGGTTCGATGAGGTTCAACGGCTGCCGCCCGAAACCCTCCAAAGCCTCATGAAACTTGGTTCCAAGGTGCAGAAGGTGTTGGGATTCGCCGGCAAATTGCGGGGCAAGGGCTGATCCGTCACGCCTCGATTTTTCAGGAAACCTCTATGAAGTTGTTATGCAACGCCCCTAATATGGCGCGTCAGACGGCCTGGGAACCATGCCGGTTGCCGCAGCGCGTCGACGCCTTGGGAGCAGCCTCATGATTGATCTCGATGTCGTGAACCTCTCGCGGTTCCAGTTCGCCGCGACTGCGCTCTACCATTTCATCTTTGTCCCGCTCACGCTTGGCCTGTCGTTCATTCTGGCCATCATGGAAAGCGTGTATGTCATGACCGGACGCGCCATCTGGAAAAAGATGACGATGTTCTGGGGCACGCTGTTCGGCATCAACTTCGCGCTTGGCGTAGCCACCGGCGTGGTGATGGAGTTCCAGTTCGGCATGAACTGGTCCTACTACAGCCACTACGTCGGCGACATCTTCGGCGCGCCGCTGGCGCTTGAAGGGCTGATGGCGTTCTTCCTGGAAGCCACCTTCGTCGGCCTGTTCTTCTTCGGCTGGAACCGCATGTCCAAGGTCAGCCACCTGGCCGTGACCTGGCTGGTTGCCTTCGGCACCAACTTCTCGGCCCTGTGGATCCTGATCGCCAACGGCTGGATGCAGAATCCGGTCGGCGCGATCTTCAACCCCGACACGATGCGCATGGAAATGACCGACTTCGCCGCGGTCATCTTCAACCCGGTCGCGCAAGCCAAGTTCGTGCACACCGTCAGCGCCGGCTACGTGGCGGGCGCCATGTTCGTCATGTCGATCAGCGCCTGGTATCTGCTGCGCGGCCGTCATATTGATCTGGCCAAGCGCTCGATGGCGGTGGCGGCCAGCTTCGGTCTGGCCGGCGCCCTGTCGGTGGTCGTGCTGGGTGACGAAAGCGGCTACCTCACCACCGAACACCAGAAGATGAAGATCGCGGCCATGGAGTCCATGTGGCACACCGAGCCCGCGCCTGCGTCGTTCAACCTGTTCGCCATCCCGAACCAGGCCGAGCGCCGCAACGATTTCGCGATCGAGATTCCCTACGTCATGGGCATCATCGGCACGCGGTCGCTGACCACGCCGCTGCTGGGGATCAACGACCTGATCCTGCGCGCCGAGAATCGCATCCGCGACGGCATGGTGGCGTACGAGGCCCTGCAGAAGATCCGCGCCAATCCCAAGGACGTCGATGCCCGCATGGTGTTCGACAAGACCTGGCCGGACCTGGGCTACGCGCTGCTCGTCAAGCGTCACCAGCCCGACATCAGCAAGGTCACCGAGGCCGACATCAAGCAGGCCGCGATCGATACCGTGCCGACCGTGGCGCCGCTGTTCTGGGCGTTCCGCATCATGGTCGCGGTGGGCATGTACCTGATCGTGTTCTTCGGCGTCGCGTTCTGGCTTGCCTCGCGCGGCCGTCTGGACAAGCGTCCGGCGCTGCTCAAGGTGGCGTTGTGGAGTCTGCCGCTGCCGTGGGTCGCCATCGAGAGCGGCTGGTTCGTCGCGGAATACGGCCGCCAGCCCTGGGTGATCGAAGGCGTGCTGCCGACCTATTACGCGGCATCGGGCCTGACGATGACCGACCTCGTCATCAGCCTGTCGATCTTCCTGGTGCTGTACACGATCCTGCTCATCATCGGCGTGAAGGTCATGCTGCATGCCATCAAGGCCGGACCGAAATCCGACGGGCCGGCGCCGGGTGATGCCGCCGCCGATCCGGTCCACGCCGCCGTGCGCGCGTAAGGGGAGAAACGCAAATGGATACCCTGATTCCTTTTGACTACGGCACGCTGCGCGTGGTGTGGTGGGTGCTGCTGGGCGCATTGCTCATCGGCTTTGCCGTCATGGACGGCTTCGACCTGGGCGTGGCGGCGCTGTTGCCGGTGGTCGCCAAGACGGATGCCGAGCGCCGCATCGTGATCAACGTGGTGGGGCCGGTCTGGGAAGGCAACCAGGTCTGGCTCATCACGGCGGGCGGCGCCATCTTCGCCGCGTGGCCGTTGCTGTATGCCGCCTCGTTTTCGGGCTTTTACCTGGCGATGATGCTGGTGCTGCTGGCGTTGATCTTGCGGCCGGTCGGGTTCAAGTACCGCAGCAAGATGGAAGGCACGCGCTGGCGCAACCGTTGGGACGCCGTGCTGTGCTTCTCCGGCGTGGTGGCTTCGCTGGTGTTCGGCGTGGCCATGGGCAACGTCATTCTCGGTGTGCCGTTCACGTACGACGCGATGACGCTGCGCCCCATCTATGAAGGGCACTTCTTCCAGCTGTTCATGCCGTTTGCCCTGCTGGCCGGCGTGCTGAGTGTGGTGATGCTGGCCATGCACGGCGCGGTGCTGCTGGCCTGGCGCACGGATGATCCCGTGTCCTCGCGGGCGCGAAACTGGGGCCGCCTGTGCGCGGTGCTGACGGCGGCGCTGTTCGTGGCCGGCGGCTTCTGGGTGGCGGGCGGCGTGCCGGGCCATGCGATCACCAGCGCGGTCGACATGGGCGCGCCGTCGGATCCGATGCTCAAGACCGTGGCGGTGCAGACCGGCGCCTGGATGGCCAACTACGCGAAGTGGCCGTGGATGTGGATTGCGCCCGCGCTGGGCGTGGCCGGCGCCGTGCTCGCGGCCCTGCTGCTCACTGTGCGCGCCAACATGCTGGCATTCCTGTCGTCCTCGGCGTCCATTGCCGGCGTGATCCTGACGGTGGGTTTCTCGCTCTTTCCGTTCATCATGCCGTCGTCGACGAATCCGAAGGCCGGCCTGACGATCTGGGACGGCTCGTCCAGCCACCTGACCCTGTGGATCATGGTGATCGCGGTCGCCATCTTCCTGCCCATCGTGACGCTCTACACCGGCTGGGTGTATCGCGTCATGCGCGGCAAGGTCACCCATGAAACGGTGGGCGATTCGCCCAACTCGTACTGATAAAGGAGCCTCCACCATGTGGTATTTCTCGTGGATCCTCGGCCTCGGCCTGGCGTGCGCATTCGCCATTCTCAATGCGATGTGGTTCGAGCTGCGCGAAGGTCAGACGCATGACCCGAAAGCCAGCCGCGACGTCGAGTGAGTAACGGCGCAAGCAGCCTCGAGCACGACCCGTCAGCGTCTCTGCAGAAGCCGCCGCGCGAGCAGTCGCGGTGGCTGATGGGGCTGGCCCGGTCGGCTCGGTTCCCGCTGATGCTGGCGGGCGCCGCGCCGCTGGTCAGCGGCGCCCTGCTGATCGTGCAGGCCTGGCTGCTGGCCAGGGTGCTTGATTCGGCCATCGTCGGTCATGTGCCGCGGCACGAACTGATAGGCGGCATCGCCGCCATCGCAGGGCTGATGCTGGTGCGCGCATGCATCACCTGGGCGGGCGAGCGCGCTGGCGCGGATGCGTCCGAACGCATCAAGCGCCACGTGCGCCAGTCCCTGTTCCAACGCCTGGTGCAGAAGGGCCCTTACTGGAGCCGCGGCAAGGCGTCGGGTGAACTGGCGAGCGCCGTGGTCGACCAGGTAGAGGCGCTGGATGGCTTCTTTGCCAAGTACCTGCCCGCGATGGCCGCGGCGGCAATGCTGCCGGTGGCCTTCTCGGTCGTGCTGCTGCCGGTGGATGTGATCGCCGGCCTGGTGCTGTTGATCACCGCGCCGCTGATTCCGCTGTTCATGGCGCTGGTGGGGTGGGGGGCGCAAGGCGCCAGCCGCCGTCACCTGCGTGCCTTCGCCCGCCTGTCGGGCTTTTTCGCGGACCGCCTGCGCGGGCTGTCCACCCTGAAACTGTATGGGCGCGCGCAGGCCGAGGCGCAGTCCGTCGTGGCGGCCAGCGATGCGCTGCGCCAGCGGACGATGTCGGTGCTGCGCATCGCGTTCCTGTCGTCGGCCGTACTGGAATTCTTCGCCGCGCTGGGCGTGGCGGGTGTTGCGGTGTACATCGGCCTGACGTACCTGGGATTCCTGGACGTGCGCTGGTCACCGCTGACCTTGCAGGCCGGACTGTTCTGCCTGTTGATGGCGCCCGAGGTCTATGCGCCGCTGCGCCAGTTTGCCGCCCACTATCACGACCGCGCGACGGCGCTGGCTGCCGTGACGCAGATCGCCGTCCTGTTCGATGGCCTGCCGCAAGCCGATGCCGAAGACACGTCCGCACTGCGCGGCCAACCCGCGCATGCGGGCAAAGGCGCGGTGGTCACCGTGGAAGGTCTGCGCGCCGAGGCACCGGGCCGTGGCCAGCCGGTGCTCGAAAATGCTGCCCTGGTCTTGGCGCCGGGTGAGCACGTGGCGCTGATGGGACCGAGCGGCGTCGGCAAATCCACGCTCATCGAGGCCATCGCCCGTCTGCGGCCGGCCAGCGGCGAAATCCGCATCGATGGCTTGCCGCTGGCGCAATGGGATGAAGCCGCCTTGCGTCAGCGCGTGGCGCTGATCGGCCAGCGGCCGCAGTTGCTGGCCGGATCGATCGCCGACAACATCCGGCTGGGCCAGCCCGGCGCCACGGATGCACAGGTGCAGGACGCCGCGCGCCGCGCCTGCGTGCTGGAATTCACGCAAGACCTGCTGCACGGCCTGGACACCGCACTGGGCAGCCGCGGCCATGGCTTGTCCGGCGGACAGGCGCAGCGCGTGGCGCTGGCCCGTCTGTTTCTGCGGGACCCTGGCCTGATCCTGCTGGACGAACCTACCGCGCATCTGGATGAAGCGACGCAGGCTCGGGTGCTGGACGAGATCCTGCAATTCTCCGCTGGCCGCACCCTGGTGCTGGCGACGCATTCGCCGGCGGTGGCCGCGCGATTTGGCCGGGTGGCGCGCGTCGCCAACGGCACGGTGAAAGACGCATGAAGAATCTGTTGTTGCTCCTGCCCTTGTACGCGCGCCGCAAAGGCGGGCTTTTACTCGCATTGTTCTGTGCGCTGGCGACCGTCGCGGCCGGCGTCGGGTTGCTGGGCGTATCGGGGTGGTTTCTGACCGGCGCGTTCCTGGCCGGCGCCGGCAGCGTATTCAACCTGTTCGCGCCCTCCGCGCTGGTGCGCGGGCTGTCGTTCCTGCGCATCGTGTCGCGCTACGCCGACCGCGTGGTCGGGCATGCCGCGACCTTGCGCCTGCTGGCGGATCTGCGCGCCACGGTGTTTGCGGCGCTGACCCGGCTGACGCCGCGCCAGCTTTCGCGTTATCGCAGCGGCGACCTGGTCGCCCGCATGACGAACGACGTCGATGCGCTGGATACGGTATTTCTGTTTGTGCTGGCGCCGCTGGCCACCGCAATACTTGCCGGGGCGGTGCTCACCGCCGTGCTGGGGCAATGGGTACCGGCCGCGGCGCTGATTTTTGCATTGGCCCTGTTGACCGCGTGCGTGGTGGTGCCCTTGTGGCTATTGCGCGCGGCGCGCAAACCGGGCGTGTCGGCGCAGGAAAGTGCGGCAGGATTGCGCGCGGCCACGCTGGACGCCGTGGAGGGGCACGCGGACATGGTTGCCCTGCATGCGCAGGAGCAGACGCTGGCGCACTTCGAGCGTCTGTGCGAGGCAAGCGCTCTGGCGCGACGCAGCCAGGCACGGGTGGCGGTGCGCGGACAATGGTTCCTGCAGGTGGCCGCAGGTGTGGCGGTGTTGGCGCTGCTGTGGTTCGGTCTCGCCGGGCTTGAGTCGGGACGGATCGAAGGCCCTCTCCTGGCCGGTCTGCTGCTGGCCGTCATCGGCATCTTCGAGGTTGCCGGCCCGATCATGCGGGGCGCATCCCGGATGGGTTCCGCGATGTCGGCGGCGTCGCGTATCCGCGAGATCACGCAAAGCGAACCCGACATGCAGGATCCGGCGATGCCGCGCCCGCTGCCCACAAACGGTGCGTTGGAGCTGGCGGGTGTGCGCTTTGCGTACCCGGCCCGCGCAGCAGGCGACAGTGCGCCGGTGCTGCAGGACTTCAACCTGCGGATCGAGCCGGGCGAACGCGTGGCGATCGTGGGCGCAAGCGGCGCGGGCAAGTCCACGCTGCTGCATCTGATCCTCAGGCTCGAGGATCCGCAGGGCGGGCAGGTCCGGTTCGGCGGTCGCGATGCGCGCGAATGCGCACAGGCGGACTGGCATCGGCGGATCGTCCTGCTGTCGCAGGACGCGCCGGTGTTTCTGGGTACGCTGCGCACCAATCTGTTGATCGGCGATCGCGATGCCGACGATGCCGCGTTGTGGCGCGCCCTGGATGCGGCACGGCTTGGCGATTTCGTGCGCGGCCTGCCCGATGGCCTGGACACGTGGGCCGGCGAGACGGGTTCGCAGTTGTCGGCCGGGCAGGCACGGCGCCTGTGTCTGGCCAGAGCCTTGCTGGCGCCTGCCGCCGTCATCGTGCTGGACGAACCGACCGCGGGATTGGACGCCGCGGCCGAGGCCGCGTTCTTCGCGGATCTGGAACACGCGGTGCGCGGACGCACCGTGGTGCTGGCCACGCACGCCGCGTTGCCCGACGGCGCGGTACATCGTTGCCATGTGTTGCGCGATGGGCAATTGCATGACATGTCATCGCGCGCGGCAATCCTGGCTTAAGCGCAGCGGCGCGGTTATAGTTCGCCTTGCTTCAATTCTTCAGGGCCGATTCCATGCAGACCGACAACGCCGAGTTCATCCGGCGCACCATCCGCAGCGTTCCGGACTGGCCCCAACCCGGTGTCACGTTCCGCGACATCACGCCGGTGCTGCAGGACCCTCGTGCGTTCCGTGTCCTGATCGATCTCTTCGTCTATCGCTACATGCGCCAGCGCCTGGATCTGGTGGCGGGTGTGGACGCGCGCGGCTTCATCGTGGGCAGCGTGCTGGCTTATGAACTGAATCTGGGGTTCGTGCCCGTGCGCAAGAAGGGCAAGCTGCCCTATCGCACGGTGGCCGAGGAATACTCGCTGGAATACGGCAATGCCGCCGTCGAGATGCATACCGATTCGGTCCGCACGGGCCAGCGCGTCCTGCTGGTGGACGATCTGATCGCCACCGGGGGCACCATGCTCGCGGCCATCAAGCTGCTGCAGCGCCTGGGCGCCAACGTGGTGGAAGCCGCCGCCATCATCGACCTGCCGGATCTGGGCGGCTCGGCCAAGGTGGCCGCGACCGGCACGCCGCTTTACACGGTCTGTCAGTACGGCGCGGACACGACGCCGTAGTCCGTGTTGTCGTGATGGCGCCGCAGCTCGGCGCCGCCCTTCGGTGCTGTCCTTCAGCACCGTCCTTCAGCACCGTTTGCTAGTTACGCCTCCGACAATCGGGGCTGGATGAAGTCCAGGAACGCCTTCGTCTTGGCGGGCAGCATGCGCGAAGGCAGCAGCGCAAACAAGGGCAGGGGGGTCAGACTCCATTTCGGCAACACGCGCACCAGGCCCGTCTGCTTGATGGCGCGCTCCATCGCATCAAACACCAGCAGCGGCGTGATGCCCAACCCCTGGCCGGCCAATCGCCCCAGCATCCCCACGTTATTGGCCGACAGGCGGCCAGACACCTGAACGCGTTCCACTTTGTCGCCCGAATGGAGCATCCAGAAGGACGACTCCTCGCGCATGGTCGGGCGCAGGCATTCGTGGTGCGTCAGGTCCGCCGGTACGCGCGGTTCTCCATGGCGCGCCAGGTATTCGGGCGACGCATAGAGCTGGTGCGCCATCAGCACGATCTTGCGCGAGATGAGGCTGGAATCGGGCTGCTGCCCAAAGCGCAGGATCAGGTCGAACGGATTGCTGATGGGATCGATCGGGCGCATGCTCAAGTCGAAGTCGCACTCGATATCGGGATGCTGTTCGCGGAACTCGCGGATCACCGCGGGCAGGAACAACTGCGCAAGACTGGTGGGCAGCGAGATCCGCAGGCGCCCCTTGGGCTGCACTGCCATGTCCAGCAACTGATCGTGCGCGATGCGCGCCTCTTCGACGATGTGCCGGCAGCGTTCGAAATAGATGGCACCTGCTTCGGTCAGGTCGATCTTGCGGGTGCTGCGATTGAGCAGCCGCATGCCGACGCTGCGTTCCAGCTCGCTGACCCGGCGCGACAGTGTGGAAGTCGGGATATTCAGGGCTTCGGCGGCGTGGCTGAAGTTCTTGCGCTTGGCGACCTCGACGAATAGCGCGATGTCGTTAAGCTGGATGTCCATGAATGCCCTCGAGACTCAAATTTCCATTTCTGGCAGATTCGTATGATAAATGGAATTATTGTCCCGCCAGTAGAAATGTCTATTTCTCCGGATTGCACAACAGTTCCATCGCGCGCTGCGTTCAGATTGCGTTACCTAGCTTGCGCGAAACTGAATGAAGTCAACGCCTGCGCGCATGGTGCATCAGTCTGGCGAGCAGGTTCATATGCCGTGTCCCGCACGGATACGACTTGCAATTGTCCCATCCGTGCAAATATGTTCACCAAATTAAGGGTTTTTACTAGGGCCTAATAACCAGATACTTCGTCCCAGCAATCAAATTGTCATATCGAATGCCGCCAACCCGGCGCAAGACGATGTGCAACGTTTAGGATGGAGTCATCTCAATGAAAGCCCTAGCAACCGCACTCATGGTTACCGCTACCCTGGTCGGCATGTCCGCCGCTCACGCCGATGGCAAGACGCGTGAACAAGTCCAGCAGGAACTGCAAGCCGCCAAGGCCGCAGGCACCGTCACCTTTGGTGAACTGGACTATCCGCCCGCCGTCGCCCAGACCACCAGCCTGTCGCGCGAACAGGTTCAGCAGGAATTGCAAAGCGCCAAGGCCGCAGGTCAGGTGACGAGCGCTGAACTGGATTACCCGCCCAAGACCGTGGCGCAGACCGCCGGCAAGAGCCGTGCTGAAGTCCGCCAGGAACTGGCCGACGCCAAGGCGCGCGGCGAATACACGTTTGGCGAATTGGACTACCCGCCCAAGGGCCGCTGATTTCCAGCGCTGGCGCGCCGCGCCGCCCCGCAGGTCACCGAAAGAACCCCTTGTGACGCCGAGGGGTTTTTTTGCGCCTCGCGTTTTTATCTGTGCGGAAACACTGTGGCGTTTACGCCGCACAACTATTCCGCCTGCACTACATATGTTGCCGGCCGGAAGGGCAAGGAAAGCCGCATCTGATCTCGCGATATTCTGATGCGAGCAATGATTCATATTTGAGATCAAGGCCTTAGCGAGCTTTGTGGAACAAGGCGAGCCTTCAGTTTCGCGTCATTATCCCAGCAATGGAAAGTAGTTCGTCGAAATCCGGGTTACTACGAACTGCTACAAGCCGGACACTACGCCCAGTGCATCGCCGCTCGATTCAACGTTGCGGCATGCGAGGGCCCGCGGTGTTCGGCGGCGCCCCGCAATGCGCCTTTCATCTCGCCATTTTGGGGATTCAAATGAAGAAGACGTTTCTGGCCGTCGCGTTGCTGACCGGCTTTGCCGGCGCCGCGCAGGCCGCCGATTCCGTGACGCTGTACGGCTTGATCGATGCTGGCCTCGGTTACGAAAAAGTGAAGTTCAAGGGCAATTCGCAGAGCCGCATCGGTGCGGTTCAGGGCGTGAGCAGCGGTTCGCGTTTTGGCCTGCGCGGCACGGAAGACCTGGGCGACGGCCTGCGCGCCGTGTTCACGCTGGAAGGCGGCTTCGGTCCCCTGAACGGCAAGTCGCTGCAGAACGACCGTTTGTTCGGCCGCCAAGCGACGGTTGGCCTGGACAGCGATTCTTGGGGCCGTTTGGAATTCGGCCGTCAGACGAACCTGGCGTCGAAGTACTTCGGCTCGATCGACCCGTTCTCGATCAGCTACAACAACGCCAACATGGGTACGACGTTCGGCAGCGCCAACACGATGCGCCTGGACAATATGGTCCTGTATCAAACCCCCAGCCTGGGCGGTTTGAAGGTCGGCCTCGGCTACGCGTTCAGCGCGGACGACACCGTCACGGACACGACGCAGAAGGGCTTCGCCACGGGCAACAACAACCGTGTGATCACCGCCGGTGTGCAATACGTCAACGGCCCGCTGAATCTGGCGGCCGCCTACGACCGCTTCAACCCGTCCAACGACCGCGTCGGCGGCAAGGACGCAGCGCGCATCCAGGAATACATTGTCGGCGGTTCGTACGACTTTGAAGTCGTGAAGATCGCGGCTGCTTTCGGCCAGACGCGTGACGGCTGGTTCGTCGGCCAGAACATGGGCACGACGCCCGACGGCATGAACAAGCTGGGTTCGTTCAAGCTGGCTGATGGCTTCCGCGCCAATTCGTACATGATCGGCGCCACCGTGCCGATGGGCCGCCACGCCGTGTTCGGCTCGTGGCAGCGCGCCACCGCCAGCAACGACAAGCTGACGGGCGACGACGCAACGTTCAACGTGTACAGCCTTGGCTACACGTACGACTTCACCAAGCGCACGAACCTGTACGCGTACGCCTCGTATGGCGACAACTACGCGTTCCAGCACGACGCGACCGACACGGCTGTCGCCGTCGGCCTGCGCCACCGTTTCTAAGCGTCAGGACGTCCGGCTGGACCTTGCTGAATGTGCGGGCCATTCTCCGTGGACCGCTGAGTGACAGCGAACCCCCCCTAGATCGGGTTCAGCCGGGCGCGCTTTGCGCACAGAAGGGAAGGGCCTCCGCAAGGAGGCCCTCTCGCATTCAGGACACCTGAATCGCAGCGGCTACAGGAAGAGCTTGTACGCCGGGTTGTCGGTTTCGTTCCAATGCGGATAGCCCAGTTCCGCCACGAAGTTGCGGAACTGCTTCTTGTCCGCCGGCGGCACCTGGATGCCGATCAGGATGCGGCCGTAGTCCGCGCCCTGGTTGCGGTAATGGAACAGGCTGATGTTCCAGTCGGGATTCATCGCGTTCAGAAAGCGCATCAGCGCGCCCGGCCGCTCGGGGAATTCAAAGCGGTACAGCAGTTCGTTGCGCGCCAGCGCCGAACGGCCGCCCACCATGTGGCGCAGGTGGGTCTTGGCCATTTCGTCGTGGGTCAGGTCCAGCGTGTCGAAGCCGTGGCGGCGGAAATTCGCCGCGATCTTGTCAGGTTCTGCGGCCGAAGACACCTGGATGCCGACGAACACGTGGGCGCGGTCCGCGTCCGAGATGCGGTAGTTGAATTCAGTGACGCTGCGTTCGCCCACCAGTTCGCAGAAGCGGCGGAAGCTCCCACGCTGCTCGGGCATGGTGACCGCGAAGACGGCCTCGCGCATTTCGCCGACCTCGGCGCGTTCGGACACGAAGCGCAGCCGGTCGAAGTTCATGTTGGCGCCGCAGGCAATCGCCACCAGCGTCTTGTTTTTCAGATTGTGTTCGGCCGCGTACTGCTTGGCGCCGGCCACCGCCATCGCGCCGGCCGGCTCCAGCACGCTGCGCGTGTCCTGGAAGACATCCTTGATGGCGGCGCAGATCGCATCGGTGTTGACCACCACGTAGTCGTCCACATATTTGCGCGCCAGCTTGAAGGTCTCGGCGCCCACCATCTTGACCGCCGTGCCGTCCGAGAACAGGCCCACGTCGTTCAACTGAACGCGCCGGCCCGCGCGCACGCTGCGCAGCATGGCGTCCGAGTCCTCGGTCTGCACGCCGATGATCTTGATCTCGGGGCGCAGCTGCTTGATGTAGGCCGCCACCCCGGCGATGAGGCCGCCGCCGCCGATCGCCACGAAGATCGCGTCGATGTGGCCGGGATGCTGGCGCAGGATTTCCATGCCCACGGTGCCCTGGCCTGCGATCACGTCGGGATCGTCGAACGGATGGACGAAGGTCAGCTTCTCTTTCTTTTCCAGCACCTGCGCATGCGCGTAGGCGTCCGAAAAGCTCTCGCCGGCCAGCACGACCTCGCCGCCCAGGCGGCGCACGGCGTCGATCTTGACCTGCGGGCTGGTCGTGGGCATGACGATGACGGCGCGGCAGCCAAGCCGGCTGGCCGCCAGCGCAACGCCCTGGGCGTGGTTGCCGGCCGAGGCCGCGATCACGCCGCGATTGCGCGCCGCCGGCGTGAGGTTGGCCATCTTGTTGTACGCGCCGCGCAGCTTGAAGCTGAACACCGCCTGGGTATCTTCGCGCTTGAGCAACATCGTGTTCGACATCCGCTGCGACAGCAGCGGCGCCGCCTCGAGCGGGGATTCGACCGCGACGTCGTAAACCTTGGAAGTCAGGATGCGTTTCAGATAATCAGTGGACATGGACCGCGCAACAGGCAAGAGTGAGGACTGGCCAAGATTATTGCAGGGAAATGCGTGTCGCCTTCCGGGATTCCCGCGGCTACACTGCCGCAACCATGGAAGAAAGTCTCTTATCCGCAGTTCATTGGCTCCTGGGCGTGCTGGCATTGCCCTCAGTCGGCCTGTCGGCCATCTTCACCGTTTCGCTCGTGTCCGCGACGCTGCTGCCCCTGGGCTCCGAGCCGGCGGTGTTCGGCTACATCAAGCTTTCGCCGGACATGTTCTGGCCCGCCATCCTGGTGGCCACCGCGGGCAACACCGTGGGCGGGGCCATCAGCTACGCGATGGGCCTGGGCGCCGAAAAGGCGGTCGAGCGCTGGAAGGAAAAGCACCCGCATCCGCATCCCAAGGCGACCGAGGGCGGCCGCATGCGCGGCCGCTGGAACGAGCGCGCCCATGACTGGCTGCACCGGATGGGACCGCCCGCGTTGCTGTTGTCCTGGTTGCCGGCGGTGGGCGATCCCCTGTGCGCGGTTGCCGGCTGGCTGCGCCTGTCGTTCTGGCCCTGCGTGTTCTACATGGCCATCGGCAAGTTCATGCGCTATCTGTTCATGACCGCCGGGCTGCTCTGGTTCTTTCCTGGGAAAATCTAGCCCTGACGCCGGACTTAAACGGGGACGGTACATGTCGTTCCCGGCGCGCTTTTGGACGCCTTTCCAGACTTATTAGGGGTCAAGTCGGGACAATGGCATAAAATACTTTTTTAAGGGCCCCCTCTTGCCGCCATGAACGCCCCACTCGCCAGCCACATCTTGAACGGGGCGATGCCGCCCGCCGCACCCGCGCGATTGCGCGAAATCCCCTATAACTACACGTCGTTTTCCGACCGCGAAATCGTGGGCCGGTTATTGGGTGAAGACGCCTGGAGCCTGCTGAGCGACCTGCGCGGCGAGCGCCGCACCGGCCGTTCCGCCCGGATGCTCTACGAAGTGCTGGGCGACATCTGGGTCGTGCGCCGCAATCCCTATCTGCAGGACGACCTGCTCGACAATCCCAAGCGCCGCAAGCAGCTCATCGAAGCGCTGCATCACCGCCTGGGCGAAATCGACAAGCGCCGCGACCCGAGCGCGCCCGCTGAAGCCGGCCACGATCCGCATCGCGACGAAAAGGTCGTCGGCCTGCTGGCCCGGGCGCGTTCCGCCATTGCGGCGTTTGAGGGCGAATTCGACCAGACCGCCATGATGCGCAAGCAGGCGCAGAAGGTGCTGGGCCGCATCACCGCGCGCGACAACATCAAGTTCGACGGCCTGTCGCGCGTGTCGCACGTCACGGACGCGACCGACTGGCGCGTGGAGTACCCCTTCGTGGTGCTGACGCCGGACACCGAGGACGAGATCGCCGCGCTGGTCACTGCCTGTATTGAACTGGGCCTGACCATCGTGCCGCGCGGCGGCGGCACCGGTTACACCGGCGGCGCCATTCCGCTGACCTGGAAGTCGGCGGTCATCAACACCGAAAAATTCGACAAGCTGGGCAAGGTCGAGTCCTGTATCCTGCCCGGCCTCACCGAGCCCGTCGCGGTCATCCATGCCGGCGCCGGCGTGGTCACCAAGCGCGTTTCCGAAGCGGCCGAGGCCGCCGGCTTCGTGTTCGCCGTGGACCCGACGTCCGCCGAAGCCTCCTGCGTGGGTGGCAACATCGCCATGAACGCCGGCGGCAAGAAGGCCGTGCTGTGGGGCACCGCGCTGGACAACCTGGCCTGGTGGCGCATGGTCGATCCGGACGGCAACTGGCTGGAAGTCACGCGCCTGGACCACAACATGGGCAAGATCCATGACGTGGAAGTGGCCCGTTTCGAGCTCAAGTGGTTCGATGGCAAGGGCAAGCCCGGTGAGCGCCTGCTCAAAACCGAAACGCTGGAAATCCAGGGCCGCGTGTTCCGCAAGGAAGGCCTGGGCAAGGACGTGACGGACAAGTTCCTGGCCGGCCTGCCCGGCATCCAGAAGGAAGGCTGCGACGGTCTCATCACGTCGGCGCGCTGGGTGCTGCACCGCATGCCGCGCCATACGCGCACCGTCTGTATGGAATTCTTCGGGCAGGCGCGCGACGCCATCCCGTCGATCGTCGAGGTCAAGGGCTACCTGGACGGCGAAGGCAAGGCGCGCGGCGCCATCCTGGCCGGCCTGGAGCATCTGGACGAACGCTATCTGCGCGCGGTCGGCTACGCCACCAAGAGCAAGCGCGGCGTGCTGCCCAAGATGGTCCTGATCGGCGACATCGTCGGCGACGACGACGACGCGGTGGCCGCGGCCGCCAGCGAAGTCGTGCGCCTGGCCAACACGCGTCACGGCGAGGGCTTCGTGGCTGTCAGCCCCGAGGCGCGCAAGAAATTCTGGCTGGACCGCTCGCGCACCGCCGCGATCGCACGTCACACCAACGCCTTCAAGATCAACGAAGACGTCGTGATCCCGCTGCCCCGCATGGGCGAATACACGGATCACATCGAGCGCATCAACATCGAATTGTCGACCAGCAACAAGCTCAAGCTGCTGGGCGAGCTTGACGCGTACCTGTGCACGCCGCTGCCGGTCGGCAAGATCGACGACGCCGACATCGAGACCACGCGCGCCGAGGTGCTGGCCGAACGTACCCGACAGGCCATCGAACTGATCGCCGCCACGCGCCAGCGCTGGCAGTGGCTGCTGGACAACCTGGACCTGCCGCTGGGCGACGCGCTGCCGCAACTCAAAGGCCTTGGCCTGGGCGAGCTTCACGCCACGCTGACCGCCCGCCTGGCGGCACAACCCGGGGCCCGCGTCTTCGACGTGGTGCAGCACCGCACCATCCGCGTCTCCTGGAAGACCGAAGTGCTGGCCGGCCTGCAGCGCGCCTTCTCGGGCGCCGCGTACAAGAAAATCGTCGACGAGCTCGTTGCCATCCATGCCCGCGTGCTCAAGAGCCGCGTGTTCGTCGCGCTGCACATGCACGCCGGCGACGGCAACGTGCACACCAACATCCCGGTCAACTCGGATGACTACGAAATGCTGCGCGAGGCCCACGCGGCCGTCGAGCGCATCATGCAGATTGCACGCGACCTGGATGGCGTGATTTCGGGCGAACACGGCATCGGCCTGACCAAGTACGAGTTCCTGACCGAAGCCGAACTGGCCCCGTTCCAGGACTACAAGCGGCGCGTGGATCCGAACGGCCACTTCAATGCCGGCAAGCTCATGCCCGGCGCGGACCTGCGCCACGCCTGGACGCCCAGCTTCAACCTGATGGGCCACGAGTCGCTGATCATGCAGCAGAGCGACATCGGCGCCATCTCCGAGTCCATCAAGGACTGCCTGCGCTGCGGCAAGTGCAAGCCGGTGTGCGCCACGCACGTGCCGCGCGCGAACCTGTTGTATTCGCCCCGCAACAAGATCCTGGCGACGTCGCTGCTGGTCGAGGCCTTCCTGTACGAAGAACAGACCCGTCGCGGCGTGAGTCTCAAGCACTGGGAAGAATTCGAGGACGTGGCCGACCACTGCACCGTCTGCCACAAGTGCTACAACCCCTGTCCGGTCGATATCGATTTCGGCGACGTGTCGATGAACATGCGCGCCGTGCTGCGCCGCATGGGCCGCAAGTCGTTCAATCCGGGCACGGCCAGCGCCATGTTCTTCCTGAACGCCAAGGATCCGGCCACCATCAACGCCACCCGCAAGGCGATGGTGGGCGTGGGCTACAAGGTGCAGCGCGCCGCGCACGACCTGTTCTCGGGCCTGGTCAAGAAGCAGACCGCCAAGCCGCCGGCCACGGTGGGCAAGCCGCCGCTGCGCGAGCAGGTGGTGCACTTCGTGAACAAGAAGATGCCGGGCGGACTGCCCAAGCAGGCCGCGCGCAAGCTGCTGGACATCGAAGACGCGAACTACGTGCCGATCATCCGCGATCCCAAGGCCACCACGGCGGACACGGAAGCGGTGTTCTACTTCCCGGGCTGCGGTTCCGAGCGGCTGTTCTCACAAGTGGGCCTGGCTACGCAAGCCATGCTGTGGCATGCGGGCGTGCAGACCGTCCTGCCGCCGGGTTACCTGTGCTGCGGCTATCCCCAGCGCGGCAACGGCATGACGGACAAGGCCGAGCAGATCATCACCGACAACCGGGTGCTGTTCCACCGCGTGGCCAACACGCTGAACTACCTGGACATCAAGACCGTGGTGGTCAGCTGCGGCACCTGCTACGACCAGCTTGCCGGGTATGAATTCGAGAAGATCTTCCCCGGCTGCCGGCTGATCGACATCCACGAATACCTGCTGGAAAAAGGCATCAAGCTGGAAGGCGCCAAGGGCGTGCGCTACATGTACCACGACCCCTGCCACACGCCGATGAAACTGCAGGAACCCATGAAGACGGTGCGGGCGCTGGTGGGCGATGGCGCGGTCAAGAGCGACCGCTGCTGCGGCGAGTCGGGCACGTTGGCGGTCAGTCGTCCGGACATCTCGACGCAGGTGCGCTTCCGCAAACAGGAAGAACTGCTCAAGGGCGACGCCGCGATGCGCAGCGACGGCTTCACGGGCGACGTGAAGGTCCTGACCTCGTGCCCGTCGTGCCTGCAGGGCTTGTCGCGTTACGAGGGCGACACCAAGATGGAAGCCGACTACATCGTGGTCGAGATGGCCCGCCACATCCTGGGCGAAGGCTGGATGGAAGACTACGTGCGCCGGGCGAACGCAGGCGGGATCGAACGCGTCCTGGTGTAGGCCTCAGCACGCGCCAAACGGAAACCGCGGCCAGCGATGGCCGCGGTTTTTTTTGCGCTGTCGGACTGGGGGCCGCGCGTGTTTTGCCCGACTGAAAAGCCCTCTTGAAACTCCAAAAACCGATCCCATACTCGGACTGAAGCGATCAGACCTGCGGTCGCGCAAGTCGCGGCTGTGATACGTCTGCATCGGTCCCTTTTTTCGTTCGAGGAGACCTTCATGAGCAACTTTCCTTTCAACGATAACGGCTTTGCCAGCGCGTTCGACGCGATCCAGGAACACATGGGCCGCGTGCTGCGCAATGCCGGCGTACCTGCTGCCTTGCGGGCGACGCCGCAGGCGTACTTCCCGCCCGTCAACGTCGGCGTGTCAGGCGATTCCATCGAAGTCGTCGCCTTCGTGCCTGGCATGGACCCCGAAGGCCTGAACGTGTCGATCGAGAAGAGCCTGCTGACCATCAGCGGTGAACGCAAACCGCAGGAACTTCCTGAAGGCGCCCGCTATTACGCGCGCGAACGTACGCAGGGCCGCTACACGCGCATCATCGAGCTGCCTGCAGACGCGGATCCCGACAACGTGCAGGCGCGCTATACGGACGGCTGCCTCGCCATTTCCATCAAGCGTAAGGAATCGGCCAAGCCGCGCACCGTGACCGTGCAGTGACCCGCCAACGCAACCGCATAGGAGTATCGATCATGAATGAACGCAAAGACCTGACCGTGCCCGCCGAAGCGGCCGTGTCTGACAAGCGCGACGGGCGCGGCGTGACCGTGCCGGCCGTGGACATCTATGAGGACAAGGAAGGCATCACGCTGCTTGCGGATCTGCCGGGCGTGTCCAAGGAACGTTTGCGCATCAACGTCGAGGCCGACGTGCTGCAGATCGAAGGCGAGGCCTCGGTCGAGACGCCCGGCGACCTGCGGCTGGTGCTGGGCGAAATGCGCGCGCCGCTCTTTCGCCGGTCGTTCCGGTTGGGACAGGAGTTCGACCGCGCGCAGATCAGCGCGAGCCTGAAGCAGGGCCTTCTGACGCTGCGCATTCCGCGCGTGCGCGAGGCGCAGCCGCGGCAGATTCCTGTCGTGGCGGGGTGATCCGGGCATAAGGGCGCCATTTGCGACACAGGTGTCAGACACCCGTTGAGATGGCGTCGCAAGCTGACGACCCTCTCCGCCGGGTGTCTGACACCGTCTCAAACACGCCCATGAAAAAAGCCGCGGTCCGATGACCGCGGCGTTCCCATTGCTGCATGACGCCGGGGGCGATCACTCCAGCTTGATGTTTGCCTTCTTGATGACGTCCGCCCAGGCGCTGCGTTCCTGATCGGCATACGTCTTGAAGTCCTGCGCCGACATCGGCATGGGGATGACGCCCATGTCCAGCATCTTCTGCGACACCGCGGGTGACTTGAGCGTGGCGTCCAGATCCGCGGACAGCTTCTTCACCACCGCGTCGGGCAGACCGGCCGGGCCGACCAGGCCTTGCCAGGCGTAGGCCGTGAAATTGGCGACGCCCTGTTCGGCCATCGTCGGGACATCCGGCAGCACCGTCACGCGTTCGGGCGTGGCGGCGGCGAGCACGCGCAGCTTGCCGGCCTTGACGTTGGGCAGGCCCGAACCCAGATCGATGAACATCATGTCCACCTGGCCGCCCAGCAGATCCTGGATGGCGGGCGCGGCGCCCTTGTACGGGACGTGCAGCACGTTGGCGCCGGTGCGCTGCTTGAAGAGTTCCAGCGCCAGGTGATGCGGCGAGCCTGCGCCGGCGGAGGCCGACGTCAGCTTGCCGGGTTCCTTCCTGGCCGCGGCGAGCACGTCTTCGACCGTCTTGTACGGCGAGTTGACGTTCACGGCCAGCAGCAGCGGGAACTTGGCGATGCCGCCGATGTAGGTGAACTTGGCGGGGTCGTACGAGAGCTTGGCGTACAGCGACGAATTGAATGCCAGCGTGCCCGAGTCGGCGGTGCCCACCAGGTAGCCGTTCGGTTCCGCCTGGGCGATGGCCGTGGCGCCAATGATGGTGCCGGCGCCCGGACGGTTCTCGACCACGATGGTCTGGCCCAGCGTCTTTTCCAGGCTGCTGGCCACCGTGCGTGCGACCACGTCGGTGCCGCCACCGGCGGGGTAGGGAACGATCCAGCGGACCGGTTGCGTGGGCCAGGACTGGGCTGCGGCCGCGGTGGCGGCCAGCGATAGGGCGGCAAGCGCCAGCAGGCGCTTTGCGTGCTTGTGCATGGAGTGTCTCCTCGTGCGGGGTATCGTGAGCGCGGCGTCCGCGTGTTGATCGACGTCAACTTGCGCCGCATATTTTTTGCGTGGCTATTATGCCTTGCGCCTACGCAAAAAGGGGCCCGTGATCTGGGCCCCCTCAAATCGTCGCGCGCCAGCCTATTGCCGCTGCGACAAGTCCGCGTGGGTCCGCGTTATTGCGGATCCGGATAGTGCCGCGCGCCAAAGATGGCCGAACCGATGCGCACCTCCGTCGAGCCTTCCTCGATGGCCAGTTCGAAGTCGCCGCTCATGCCCATCGACAGCCGGTCCAGCGCCACGCCGGGAATGTTCTCCTGCACCAGACCATCCCGCAGCTCGCGCAGCGCGCGAAAGCAAGCGCGGACTTCGTCGGCATCGGGCGAGTTGACCGCCAGGGTCATGAGGCCCTGCACACGCAGCGTCGGGTATTCCGAGGCAATGCGGCGCAGGAAGGGGCCGACCTCCTCGGGCTCCATGCCGAACTTGCTGGGCTCGGACGACGTCTTGACCTGCACCAGCACGTCCAGCGTGCGGCCCTCATTTTGCAGACGGCGGTGCAGGGCATCGGCCAGATCCACGCGGTCCAGGGATTGCACTTCCGCGGCGTCGCGCGCGGCATCCTTGGCCTTGTTGGTCTGCAGGTGGCCGATTAGCACCCATTGCAGCCCGTCGCCTTCGAACGCGGCGGCCTTCTGGCGGATCTCCTGCGTCTTGTTTTCGCCAAAGCGCGTCAGGCCCAGCGCCATCGCCTCGCGGATGGCGTCCTCGCCGAACGTCTTGCTGACGGGCAGCAAAGTCACGCTGCCCGGTGCGCGGCCCGCGCGCTCGCAGGCCTCGTGGATGCGTTGCTGGATCTGGGCGAGGCGCCCGGCCATGGTGTCTTCGGCGGTCATGCAGCTCTCTGGCAAAAACAGGAAGTCCCATAGTGTAGGACGTGTTTCGGGCCCGCCGCCGCGCGGGTATCCGCCGCCCCGAATCCCGCCGTTGACCCTGTCTGATCGGCAGGCTTAGAATTTGCGGAGATTTGTTTATATTTCAAAGTTCTATGCCGTCCGGCGCCGCCCATTCGGGCGACACGTTTCCCTCTTAATCAGCCCCCACGCCATGTCCAGTGCAGCGCCCGAATACGTCTTCGCCACGCCTTTCCTGAATCCCCCCGCCTCGCCCATCCGATCGCTCATGCCCTACGCCATGCGTCCGGGCACCATTTCGCTGGCCGGTGGCTATCCGGCCCAGGAATTGTTCGACGTCGACGGCTTGTCGATTGCGTCGTCGCAGGTCACGGCCCGGCTGGGCGCCTGCCTGCAGTATTCCAACATCGACGGCCAGGCCAGCCTGCGGCATGAGCTGGCGCGGCTGTCCGCGGCGCGTGGCCTGCACTGCAATGCCGACACCGAACTTGTCGTGACGGGCGGCTCGCAGCAGGCGCTGGCGCTTCTGACCCGCGTGATGCTGCAACCGGGCGACCACGCCATCATCGAGTCGCCGGCCTTCCCGAATTCCGTGCAGGCCCTGCGCTACACGGGCGCCACGGTGCACACCGTGCCGTCGGGTCCTGATGGCATCGACGTGGACGCGCTGGACGAACTGGCCGCGCGCGTGAAACCCAAGATGGTCTGCGTCGTCGCCTCGTTCTCGAATCCCTGCGGCGCCACCCTGACGCGTGAGCGCCGGCTGCGCTTGCTTGAACTGGCGGTCAAGCACCGTTTCCTGATCGTCGAGGACGATCCCTACAGCGAACTGCGCTTTGCCGGCGAAGCCGTGCCGCCCATCGCGGCATTGGCAGAGGGCGAGGCCCGCCACTGGGCGGTGTACATGGCCAGCATGTCCAAGACGATGGCGCCCGCGCTGCGAATCGGCTGGCTGGTCGCGCCGCCCGAGATCCGCCGCCGCTGCGTCGGCGCCAAGGCGGCCGACGACATGGCGTCCTCGGCCTGGATCCAGGAAATCGTTGCGCAGTACCTGGCAAACGGTCGCTACGACGAACACGTGCCGCGCATCCGTGCCGCCTATGGCCTGCGCTGCGCCGCCATGGCTGACTCGCTGGCGCGGGAACTGGACGGGCGCATCACTTTCAGCAAGCCCGAGGGCGGCATGTTCTTCTGGGCGCGGCTGACGGGCGACGTGGATGCCACGCGCCTGTTGCCCTACGCGATCGAGCACGAGGTGGTCTACGTGCCGGGCAAGGCGTTTTACGCCGACCCGGCGAAAGCGGATCTCTTTGCCATGCGCATGTCGTTTGCCACGATGAACGAAAGCCAGATCGCGCAGGGCATGGTCCGCCTCGGCCGCGCGCTGGACGCGTGCCAGGCCAACGAACCGGTGTCGATCTCGCTGGCGGCTTGACGGCGCGCAGCGCCACGCCCGCCCCGCATTGCTATCCTTTCTGCGCAGGCCGCCGGCATCCGCCGGCGGCATACCTAAATAAGCGCTCGTTATTTGGCGGGGGCGCTTCATGTCTATAAGCTTCTTGCCTTGGCGCGCTTTCGCGCCCGGTAGCAGAAAGGAATCCAGGTCATGAACATTGCAAAAGGGTTGGTGGGCGCGGCGCTCTTGATGGCGGCCGCGCAGGGCGTGCAGGCGGCGACGCTGGACGTCGTGAAGCAGCGCGGCGCCGTGGCGTGCGGCACGACTACGGGCTTTGCCGGCTTTTCCGCCCCTGACGCGCAAGGCAAATGGCAGGGCCTGGACGTGGACCTGTGCCGCGCCATCGCCGCTGCGGTGTTCGGCGACGCGAACAAGATCAAGGTGGTGCCGCTCAATTCGCAGCAACGCTTCACCGCGCTGCAATCCGGCGAAGTCGACGTGCTGACGCGCAACACCACCGTGACGCAGCAGCGCGACACAGCGCTGGGCATCATCCACGCCGGCATCAACTTCTACGACGGCCAGGGCTTCCTGGTGCACAAGTCGCTGGGCGTGAAAAGCGCCAAGGAAATCAACGGCGCCACCATCTGCCTGCAGACCGGCACGTCCAACGAAAACACGCTGGCCGACTGGGCGCGCGCCAACAACGTGACGTACAAGCCGGTCGTCATCGAGACCTTCAACGAGGTCGTCAACGCGTTCGCGTCCGGCCGCTGCGACGTGTTCTCGACCGATGCGTCGGGTCTGGCGTCGATCCGCATCTCCAAGCTGCAGAATCCCGACGACTACGTCGTGCTGCCTGAGATCATCTCCAAGGAACCGCTGGGCCCGTTCGTTCGCCAGGGCGACGACGCGTGGCTGAACATCGTGCGCTGGTCGCTGTCGGCCATGATCGAAGCCGAGGAATACGGCGTGACGTCCAAGAACGTGGACGAACAGGCCAAGAGCGCCAACCCCAACATCAAGCGCATCCTCGGGGTGACGCCGGGTGGCGGCGCCAACCTGGGGTTGGACGAGAAGTGGGCGTACAACATCGTCAAGCAGGTGGGCAACTACGGCGAGAGTTTTGAGCGGAATGTGGGCGAGGGCAGCCCGCTGAAGATCAAGCGTGGCCTGAATGCGCAGTGGACGCAGGGCGGGTTGATGTACGCGTTGCCGATTCGATGATTTGGCGGCATCGGCTACGCGCCCAGTGCGGCGCGTAGCTGGATCGCCCTGTATGACCAAACGCCCCGGACTCGGGGCGTTTTTTTCTGCTTGACCGCGTTTGTTAACCGCGTTCGTTAGCCGCGTCGATATACCTGAGCGATCTTCACGAACGCCACGCGCAGTTCCCGCGTGCCGCCCTGAAAAATCACGGGTTTTCCGCGGTGCGTGAACACGACGAGCCGCTTGGAAAACACCATGGGTACAAACCGCGCAAAGCGTACGTCTTCCCAGGCGACTTCGCGCCGGGTGAACCAGGTCTGGCGGATACCGCGGTCGTCGATCGTGGTGATGGATGTCTGCATGTGCCACGACACGAACAGCAGCGCCACGAAGCACAGCACCACGGCCACCGCCAAGAGCGTGTCAAAAGGCTGCGAGGGCGCGCGGATTGCGGTGGTGACGACCTGCACGCCCAGCACGGCAAGCAACACCCACGTCAGAATACGCACCCAGTCCGGCCAGGCCTGGCCCGCCAGGGGCAACGGGCCGATGGCGCGGAGCAGCGCCGCGAGGTCTTCGGGCGCGGAGGGGGCATTCTGCGTGGTCATGCGGTGCGGGTCATGCGGCGCAGATCAAGCCGCGCGCTTGGCGGCGATGGCGTTGCCGGCGCGGCTGGAGCCCTTGCGGTTCAGATGCGCCGACATCCATTGACCGATGTCGACCACGGCGTCGAAGTCCACGCCGGTGTCGATGTCCAGACCCCGCAGCATATACAGCACGTCTTCTGTCGCGACATTGCCGGTGGCGCCCTTGGCATAAGGGCAGCCCCCCAGGCCGGCCACCGAGGTGTGGAAGATGGAGATGTCGGTTTCCAGCGCCGCCAGGATGTTGGCCAGCGCCTGGCCATAGGTGTCGTGGAAATGGCCGGAGATGCGCGCCGGGTCCACGACGCGCGTAACGGCGGCCATGACTTCGCGCACGCGTTTGGGCGTGCCCACGCCGATGGTGTCGGCCACGTCGATCTCGTCGACCTGCATCGCCAGGTAGCGTTGCGCCACGTCGACCACCGCTTCGACGGGGACTTCGCCCTGGTAGGGACAGCCCAGCGCGCAGCTGATGCTGCCGCGCACGCGAATGCCGGCTTCGCGCGCCGCCTGCACCACGGGTTCGAAGCGCGCGATGGATTCGGCGATCGAGCAATTGATGTTCTTCTGGGAAAAGGCCTCGCTGGCGGCGCCGAAGATCACGATCTCATCCGCGCGGGCGGCCAGCGCCCCTTCAAAGCCCTTCATGTTCGGCGTCAGCACGGAGTAGATGGTGCCGGGCCGGCGCTCGATGCGCGCCATCACGTCGGCGCCGTCGGCCATCTGCGGCACCCATTTGGGCGACACGAACGACGCGGCTTCCACATTGGGGAAGCCCGCGGCGCTGAGGCGGTTGACCAGTTCCACCTTGATGTCGGTGGGGACGAATTCCTTTTCGTTCTGCAGACCATCGCGGGGCGATACCTCGACGATCTTCACGCGGGAGGGCAATGCCATGTCTCTTCCTGTATCGGTATTGGGTGACCGGCGCTACAAGGCTGCGGCGCTGCCGAACATATTAGCGCCATCGCATCCGGCCCCGTTGCGGTGCTAGTGCAAACGCTGGTAGCGGCCGTCATCCAGGCGGGCGATGCGGCCCTGCAATTCCAGTTCAACCAGTTGCGTCTGCAGGGCGGCGGTTTCCAGCCCGCAGCGCGCCTGGATGGCATCCAGGTGCAGCGGGTCAAAGCCCAATGCGTCCAACACGGGATGCGGGGGGAGCACGGCGGGCGCGTCCTTGCGGGCGGGCTGCGGCGGCGTGGGTCCGCCGCCCAATTCATCCGTGATGTCCATGGCCGTCTCGACCAGCTTGGCGCCCTGGCGGATCAGGGCATGGCAGCCGCGCGACAGCGGCGAATGGATGGAGCCGGGAATGGCGAAGACCTCGCGTCCGCATTCCCCGGCAAGCCGCGCTGTGATCAGCGATCCGCTCTGCTTGGCGGCCTCCACGACCAGCACGCCGCGCGCCAGGCCCGCCACGATGCGGTTGCGCTTGGGAAAGTGTTGCGGCCGTGCGCCCGTGCCCAGCGGCAGCTCGGACACCAGCGCGCCGTGCGCCGCAATGCGATGCGCCAGATCGCGGTGGCTGGCCGGATAGATGCGGTCAATGCCTGTTCCCATGACCGCCACGGTGCCTGCGCCCTTGGGACCCGCGTCCAGCGCGCCTTCATGCGCCGCGGCATCGATGCCCAGCGCCAGGCCGCTGACGACCCGCCAGCCCGCGCCGGCAAGGTGCCGCGCAAAGGCACGCGCGTTTTCCTGCCCGCCGGGCGTGGCGTTGCGCGCGCCAACGACCGCCAGGGAAGGTCCGTGCAGATAGGCCGGGTCGCCCGCGACGTAGAGCAGGATCGGCGGATCGGCGATGGTCAGCAGGCTTTGCGGATAGGTGGGATCGGCCAGCGTGAGGATGTGGCGGCCGGGCGCCTGCACCCATTCCAGCGCGCGCTCGACCTGTTCCGCCATGTCGGCCGGCATGGGCGCGGCCAACTGGCGCGCCAGCGCTTCCGGCACGTGCCGCGACAGCGCGGTGGCGCGTTGCGCGTAGATCTGGTCGGGCAGACCCAGCGCGCTAAGTAGCATGCAGGCGGTGGCCGAACCGATGTTGGGTTCGAGGGACAACCGCAGCCAGGCGGCGAGTTCGTCGGAGGATTGCGTCAGCGGCATGAAACGGGCGGAAAAGGACGCGGAAAACGCGTCGGGGGTCCGAGAGTGTCGCATGCGTCGTGTGCGGCGGCGGGCGACGGGTGGACCGATACGCGCGCAGCGAGCCGTCGCCGGAATGCTCGAAAAAAGGGTGCCGTAGCAATGTCCGCAATGCCGGAATTAGCCGAAAACTATTAGAAATCAAGACTCTAATGAATTAAACTCTCGGACAAGCATTCCTACTGGCATCCCCATTCAATGGCTTTACTTCCCATCCTTCGCTACCCGGACCCGCGCTTGCACAAAAAGGCCAAGCCGGTTGCCGAGGTCGACGACCGCATCCGCCAACTCGTGCGCGACATGGCCGAAACCATGTACGACGCGCCGGGTGTGGGTCTGGCCGCGACCCAGGTCGACGTGCATGAGCGCGTGGTCGTGATCGACGTTTCCGAAGACAGCAATCAGTTGCTGACGCTGATCAATCCCGAGATCACCTGGCGCAGCGACGACTACAAGATCTACGAAGAAGGCTGTCTGTCCGTCCCCGGCGTCTACGACGAGGTGGAACGCGCGTCGCGCATCCGCTGCAAGGCGCTGGACATCGACGGCAAGCCGTTCGAGTTCGAAGCCGACGGCCTTCTGGCCGTGTGCGTGCAGCACGAGCTGGATCATCTTGAAGGCAAGGTGTTCGTGGAATACCTGTCGAACCTCAAGCAGAACCGCATCAAAACGAGGCTCAAGAAGGCGGAGCGGGAAGCGCTGCGCGCCTGATCCCGGGGCCTGACTTCGGCCCATTCCCGCCCTCGCGCCTTCGTTCACCTCTTCAGCAGTCCACCTCATGCGCATCGTTTTTGCCGGAACCCCGGAATTCGCCCGTATCGCGTTCGACGCCCTGCGGGCCGCCGGCCACGACATCCCCTTGGTCATGACGCAGCCGGACCGGCCGGCGGGGCGCGGCCTGAAGCTCACGCCCAGCCCGGTCAAGCAGGCCGCGCTGGACGCCGGCATCGCCGTCGCCCAGCCGCGTAGCCTGCGCCTGGATGGCCGCTATCCCGACGAGGCCGCTGAAGCGCGCGCCATGCTGGAAAGCGTGGCGCCCGATGTCATGGTGGTGGCGGCGTATGGATTGATCCTGCCGCAATGGGTGCTGGAACTGCCGCGTCTGGGCTGCCTGAACATCCACGCCAGCCTCCTGCCGCGCTGGCGCGGCGCGGCGCCGATCCAGCGCGCGATCGAAGCGGGCGATGCGCGCACCGGCGTCACCATCATGCAGATGGACGAGGGCCTGGATACGGGCGACATGCTGCTCGAACGCATCGTGCCGATTTCGGACGATACCAATGCGGCGCAATTGCACGACGCGCTGGCCGAGGCCGGCGGCGAAGCCATCGTCGCGGCGCTGGACGCGCTGGCCAAGGGCGGCCTGACCGCGCGCAAGCAGCCGGAAGACGGCGTGACTTACGCGGCCAAGCTGGACAAGGCCGAAGCCGCGCTCGATTGCACCCAGCCCGCCGAATTGCTGGCGCGCCGCGTGCGCGCCTTCAATCCGGTGCCCGGCGCCAGCATCCGCCTGCCGGGACTGCCCGATGCGGTGAAGGTCTGGCGTGCGCAGGCGCTGGACGAGGCCACCACGGCCGCGCCGGGCAGCGTATTGCGCGCCGACGCGGCGGGCATCGACATTGCCACCGGTCAGGGCGTGCTACGTCTGCTTGAACTGCAAAAGGCGGGCGGCAAGCGCCAACCCGTGGATGTGTTCGTGCGCGGCTGGCAGCCGGCCTGAACCCGCCCCAAGACGGATCACGCCCGGCAGCGCGCGAGGCATCAGCCCTTGTGGCGCGCCGCCAGCAGATCCAGGTAGGCGCCCGACAGCAACTGCTCGGGCGCGACGCCCAGCCCGGCCATCAGCGTGCGGGCTTCTTCCATTCCTGCCTCGACGGTCTCGCCCTCGCGCAGCACCACTTCCAGTTCCAGGAATTCGCCCAGGCCTTCCACCCGGTCCAGATGGATGCGGGTGCGTCCGGCCATGAAGACCGTACGGTGCTTTTTCACGCGGCCGATTACGCCGTAGGCGTGCGATAACGCCTCGCGCAGGGTGTCGGGTTCGTCCGTGGGCGAAATGACGTAGAAGCTTTCCTTGGGACCGCTGTCGTCGGCGCGCTGATAGAAGATCAGCTCGCTGGAGCCATCTGCGAAGGCGCGCAGTTTCAAGCGGCCATTGGCGCACGTGAAGAAGGTGTCGTCCTGGTCGATGAACGCCGGTTCCTGGCCGGACAGCGCCGCGGCCAGGTGTTCGATGGCGTCCAGGCTGTCGACCCGCGCCTTGATTTCGACGTTGCGTGCCATGGGCGCCTCGGAGTTCAGTAAAGTGAGCTGGCCACGCGCGCGGGCAGGTCGCGGTCGTAGGCCACCCCGTCGAAGGTGCCGGACGTCAGGTCGGAAAGCATCCGGCCGACGCTGGGCAGCGCGGTGCGGGGAATCTGCGTGTCCGGATCCCACAGGCGCGAGCGCAGCAGCGCGCGCGAGCACTGGAAGTAGACCTTGTGCACGTCGACGATCAGCACGGAGCGCGGCAGCTTGCCGTCCATCTCGAAGCGCGCCAGCAGTGCGGGGTCGACGCTGATGCGCGCCGTGCCGTTCACGCGCAGCGTCTCGCCGACGCCCGGCACCAGGAACAGCAAGGCCACCCGTGGATCGGCGATGACGTTGAGCAGGCTGTCCACGCGGTTGTTGCCGCGGCGGTCTGGCAGGAGCAACGTTTTTTCGTCTTCCACCACCACGAACCCGGCGGGGTCGCCACGCGGCGAGGCGTCCAGTCCATCCGGTCCCGCGGTCGCCAGCAACGCAAAGGGCGCGGCTTCGATGAACGCGCGGTAGTGCGGATGCACGTGGTCAACCTCCTTTTTCAGTGAGGCTTCGCCGGGCGAACCGTAAAGCGCTTGCAGGGCGTCGGCGTCGGTAATCAGGTGGGCGGGATCGGTGTGCATGGGATCTGGGCGTTACGCCAGTGCGTTGGGAAGGTCTTCGACCGTCAGGAAGAGTTCATCGGGGCCGCGGCCGCGCAGGGCGTCCGGGTGGTTATAGCCCCAGGCGACCGACCCGACGCGCACGCCCGCCTTGCGGGCCGCGTCGATGTCGCGCATTTCGTCGCCCACCAGCAGGAAGCGCTCCGGCGCGGTGCCGTGCTGCTTGAGCAGGCGGTCGATCTTGGCGGCCTTGCCGAACAGGTCGGTGCCGCATTCGTAGTCGTCGAAGAGCGCGGCGGTTTCTTCGCCCAGCACGCGCTGCACGTTCTCGACGGAGTTGGAGCTGACCACCGCCAGTCGCAGGCCGCTCGCCTTCAGGCGGGCCAGCGCGTCGGGGATGCCGTCGAACAACTGGACGCTGGGGTCGATGTCCTGCATCAGCGTGCGCACGTGCGTCATGATCGCGGGCAGCTTCCACAGCGGGATGTTCAGGTACTTCAGGATCTCCATCGCGTCGCGGCTGCGCAGTTGCTCGCGCTCGGCCGCATCGATCTGGCGGAAGTTGTACTTGTCCGCGACGGTGTTGAGGATGGAGTTGAACCACGGCATGGTGTCTGCCAGGGTTCCGTCAAAGTCGAAGGCTGCGATGTCGTATTTCAATTCTTGAATCCAGTGCCGGCAGGCCGGTCAAGGACGCCCGTTTCACAGGCGCCTTGCGCGAGCCCTACACGCCGTGCGGGTGAAGAAGATAGTGCACGACCGGCGCCAGGTCTTCAAGCGGCGGGGCGCCGGCGACCACGCGCGCCGCGCTGGTCCAGGGATAGTCCAGGGCCAGCAGCCAGCCGAACACCGCGGCCGAATTGGCGGGCGGCAGGCTGACCATGGTTTCGATCGTGATGGTCAGGCGTTTGGCGCGATACGGGTCGGGCTGAAACGCCCAGTCGTAGCGGCCACAGCCCACGCGTACGTTGCCGGTGGCTTTTTCCGTCATGCCGACCAGCCAGTCGCAGTGGTACTCGGACAGGCGCGCATCGGCGTCCGGGCGCGACAGGTAAAAGGTATAGACGTTGTCGTAGGTCTGGCCGAACTTGCGCACCAGCGTGTCGGTGATGGCGGCCAGGCCATGTGATTCGGGCGGAAAGGCGATGGCCTGCGTGCGCAGGGCCATCTTCAGCACGGCGTCGGGCGCAAAGGCACGGGCCATGTAATGCGGGCGGTTCTCGTCCTTCGCGTGAAAATAGTCGCGCAATACGGACTCGGTGCAGGCGGGGAACAACGAATCGGTGGGCATTGCGGGGGGCTTCCGTTCAGGTCTCAAGCGTCGGTGTCAGGGCTTTCTGACCGGATCGAACCATTTCGAGACGTTGGGCGGCTCGTAGATGGCGTAGCGATCCAGCAGCAAGGCGGGGTCTTCTTCCACCACCAGCATGTCGCGATGCTGGGGACGGATGAATGCTTCTTCCACGGTGTGGTCGATGAATTGCATCAGGGCATCGTAGTACCCGGCGACGTTCAGCAGTCCGCAGGGTTTCTGGTGCATGCCCAACTGCGCCCAGGTCCACACCTCGAAGAACTCTTCCAGCGTGCCGGCGCCGCCGGGCAAGGCGATGAAGCCATCTGACTTCTCCATCATCATGGCCTTGCGCTCGTGCATGTTCTGCACCATGTGCAGCTCCGTCAGCCCCAGATGCGCCTGTTCCTTTTTCAGGAGCAGTTCGGGAATCACGCCGATCACGCGGCCGCCGCCGGCCAGCACTTCATTGGCCACCACACCCATGATGCCGACGATCGATCCGCCGTACACGAGGCCCAGGTCGCGCTTGACGAGTTCGCGCGCCAGCACGCGGGCCTGCTCGATGTAGTCCGGGCGCGTGCCCGGGTTGGAGCCGCAATACACGCAGATATTCTTCAGGGTCATAAAAACGGTGGGAAATTGCCGGCCGCGTTACAGATTGCGTCACGATGCCTTTCGCGAAGCCGATAGTTTACGCAAGGTTGCGCAGGAGCCTTTTTGCGGCCGGCGCGGTGCGGCCGCGCGGCGCGGGCAATGTTTGGACACAGCATGTTCCGGCATGGCCGGTAGACTGAACATTGCGAAAACGACTGGAAGTCCAGCGTCGTGCTGCTTTCACTGACTAGAGGAGCTAACGATATGGAACAAGCAACCCGCACCCCGCAGCAAACCAAACGTCCCTTCGACATGGACGTGCAGGCGATTCGCGCCAAGGCGCGCAAGGACATCGAATCCGGCGCCATCACGGACACCTACCGCGCAGACCGCGAAACCGTGCTGAAGCTCCTGAATGAAGCGCTGGCCACGGAAATCGTCTGTGTGCTGCGCTACAAGCGCCACTACTTCATGGCCCGCGGCCTGAATGCCGAACCCGTCGCCGCCGAGTTCGCCGAGCATGCGACGCAGGAACAGGAACACGCCGACAAGCTGGCCGAGCGTATCGTGCAGTTGGGCGGCGAGCCGGATCTGTCGCCCAAGGGGCTGCTGGAGCGCAGCCATTCGGAATACGTCGAAGGCAACACGCTGGAGGAGATGATCAAGGAAAACCTGATCGCCGAGCGGATCGCCATCGACAGCTATCGCCAGATGATCGAGTACATCGGCGAACTGGACACGACCACGCGCCGTCTGCTGGAAGAAATCCTGGCGGTTGAAGAGGAACACGCCGACGATCTGTCGGACTTCCTGGAAAAGTGACGCGGCGCTGATCCGCCAAAGCAAAACGCCGTCCGGCGCGCGATGCGCCGGACGGCGTTTGTTCTGAAGACGCCCTGGATCAGACCACGTCGGCCCAGAGATCGTATTCGTCGGAGTCGGTGACGCGCACGCGCACCATGTCGCCCGGCTGCAGGGGCTTGTCCGAACTGACGTAGACGCAGCCGTCGATTTCAGGCGCGTCGGCGGCGCTGCGGCCCACGGCGCCGTCTTCGTCGACCTCGTCGATCAGCACGTCGATCTCGCGGCCCACCTTGAGCGCCAGGCGCTCAGCCGAAATGGTTTGCTGCAGCGCCATGAAACGCTCCCAGCGGTCCTGCTTGACGTCGTCCGGCACCGGATCGTCGAGCAGGTTGGCGGGCGCGCCTTCGACGGGCGAATACTGGAAACAGCCCACGCGGTCGAGCTGCGCTTCCTGCATCCAGTCCAGCAGGTACTGGAAGTCTTCCTCGGTTTCGCCGGGAAAGCCCACGATGAAGGTCGAGCGGATCGTCAGGTCCGGACAGATCTCGCGCCAGCGCTTGATGCGCGCCAGCGTCTTGTCCTCGAAGGCCGGCCGCTTCATCAGCTTCAGGATGCGCGGGCTGGCGTGCTGGAACGGGATGTCCAGGTAGGGCAGGATCTTGCCCTCGGCCATCAGCGGAATCACTTCGTCCACGTGCGGGTACGGATACACGTAGTGCAGGCGCGTCCAGACGCCCATCTCGGACAAGGCCATACAGAGCTCGGTCATGCGCGTCCTGACCGGGCGGCCGTTCCAGAAGCCGCTGCGGTACTTCATGTCCACGCCGTACGCGCTGGTGTCCTGCGAGATCACCAGCAGCTCTTTGACGCCCGCCTTCACGAGCCGCTCGGCTTCGTTCAGCACGTCGCCCACGGGGCGGCTGACCAGGTCGCCGCGCATCGAGGGGATGATGCAGAAGCTGCAGCGATGATTGCAGCCTTCGGAGATCTTCAGGTAGGCGTAGTGGCGCGGCGTGAGCTTGACGCCCTGCGGTGGCACCAGGTCCACGTAGGGGTTATGGTCGGTGCGCGGGGGCGCCGCGCTGTGCACGGCGCGTACGACCTCTTCATATTGCTGAGGGCCGGTCACCGACAGCACGCTGGGGTGCACGTCGCGGATCACCGATTCTTCGACGCCCATGCAGCCGGTCACGATGACCTTGCCGTTTTCGGCAAGGGCCTCGCCGATGGCTTCCAGCGATTCGGCCTTGGCGCTGTCGATGAAGCCACAGGTGTTGACGACGACCACGTCCGCATCGTTGTACTCGGGCGTGACTTCGTAGCCTTCGGTGCGCAACTGGGTCAGGATGCGTTCGGAGTCGACCAAGGCCTTCGGACAGCCCAGCGATACGAAGCCCACGCGCGGCGCGCGGCCGGGGTTGGCCTCTTGCGCGGCGGCCGTGATGGCATCGAGCGTGGCGTTGTTGCCGTTGCTGGGGGCAGCGCCGGCGCCTTTGCCGGGGCGGGAATGTTCAATAACTTCCAATCTAATTCACCGTAGGTTCGCGCACGGGCATTCGGCGTGCGGCGGGGTCATCGTCAAAGATTCAGGGCCAGGCCGGAGCGTCCTGGGAGGACAGGTGGCGCAGCGTTTCCGGATGCAGCATGGCGACGCGCAGCAAGGTCTGCGCGGCGCCGGAGGGGTTGCGCCGGCCTTGCTCCCAATCCTGCAAGGTGCGCACGCTTACGCCCAACAACTCCGCGAAATCCGCCTGCGGCAGGCCCACGCGATTGCGCGCTTCGCTGATATGCGACGCCTGCCACCGGACGGACCGGGCAGGCGGTACAGCCTTCTTCATAACTCAATCACTGGGAGGGGGCGGTGCGGCATTCCATTCGCGCCGGCGGGCATTCGGCCGGCGGCCGCACCGATGGGGATAGCGGGGCAGCGCAGGATTATACGGCATTGCCGTAGGCGGGAATAGCGGGATGGTGGGGCCCGTCCGGCAACGGGGGACGGAAAGCCGCGTGGAACCGGGGCCCGCGATTCAGGCCGCAGTGCGGCGATACAGCGCCAGCGTGCCCGCCAGTCCGATCAGCATGCCGCCGCAGATCCGGTTCAGCCAGCGCAGGCCGCCTGCCCGGAAGGCGCGCACCATCTGCGCACCCAGCGCCGCATAGGCCAGCATCGTCGCCACGTTCAGCAGCGCCAGCACGCCGGCCAGGATGGCGTACTGGGCGGGCAGGGGAGCGGCGGGGTTGATGAATTGGGGAAGGAAGGCCGACATGAACAGCAGGGCCTTGGGATTGGTCAGGGCCACGACGAAGCTGCGCAGTCCCAGCGACAGACCGGCGGGGCGGCTATCGCGGGCGTGTTCGGACGGCAGCGTCAGCGCCGTGTCCGAACGCAGGAGTTTCCAGCCCAGCCAGGCCAGGTACGCCGCGCCCACCCATTTGACGATCTGGAAAGCGACTTCGGAGGCGGCCAGCAGCACACCCAGGCCGCAGGCCACGGCGCCGATCAGGACCAGATCCGCCAGCACCGCGCCGC
Source organism: Achromobacter animicus (assembly GCF_902859585.1). Taxonomy (GTDB): domain Bacteria; phylum Pseudomonadota; class Gammaproteobacteria; order Burkholderiales; family Burkholderiaceae_B; genus Achromobacter; species Achromobacter animicus. Next base: position 57,888 of record NZ_CADIJM010000002.1, read on the forward strand.
CCATGCCCCAGCAGGCGGCGCGCACGCCGTGGCGCGAGCCGTTGCTCATGGCGAGCAGCGTGGTGGGGCCGGGCGTGACGATGGCGACGGCAGAGGCCAGGACAAACAGCAGCAGCGTGGCGAGGGACATGACGGGCTCCAGGGCAGGGAGCCAGTGTGCCGCGCGGGCCGCCGTCCGTCCAGGTCCGGGCTACCATAGCGGTCTTACTCTTTGATTTCGCACCATGTCCACCCGTTCTGACTCCCCCAATCTGGCCCCCCCGCTTTCTTCCGTACTTCTTGCCAGCGCGGGGGTGGTGGAGGACGTGCTCGACGGGCGCTCGCTCACGGAGGCGCTGGCCGAGGTCGATGGCGCGCTGCGTCCGGCCACGCAGGCCGTGTCGTTCCACGCGATGCGCTACCTGGGCTGGGCCGACGCCGTCGGCCGCGAGATGGTGCAGCGTTACCCCAGCGTGTTGTTCGAATCCCTGCTGCTGGTGTCGCTGACGCTGCTCAAGGAAGAGGGCGATGCGGCCGTCGCCCTGCCCGGCATGCCGGTCTACGCCCCGCACACGGTCGTCGACCAGGCGGTGACCGCGGCCGCCGGGTCGCGCGCCCTGGCGTCCTACAAGGGGATGCTCAATGCCTGCCTGCGCCGTTTCCTGCGTGAACGCGCCGCGCTGGAGGCCGCGGTGGCCGACAGCCCCGAGGCGCAATTCAATCATCCCGGCTGGTGGGTCAAGCAACTTACCGTGGCCTATCCGAAGCAATGGCGCGAGATCCTGGCGGCGTCCAACCTGCCGGCCCCGCTGACCTTGCGGGTCAACCGCCGCCGCGCCACCCGCGAGCAGGTGCTGGCCGCCTTTGAAGAGGCGGGCTTGGCGGCAGAAGCCGTGGGCCAGTCGGGCGTGGTGCTGGCCACGCCCAAACCGGTGACGCAGTTGCCGGGGTTTGCCGAGGGCTGGTGGTCGGTGCAGGATGCGGGCGCCCAGCTCGCGGCCGAACTGCTGGCCCCTGCCGACGGCATGCGCGTGCTGGACGCCTGCGCGGCGCCCGGGGGCAAGACGGCGCATCTGCTTGAACTTGCCGACATCGACCTGCTCGCCCTGGATGCCGACGCCGACCGGCTTGGCCGCGTTGAACAGAACCTGGAACGGCTGGGCCTGGGCGGCGGCCATGTCCGTCTGAAGGCGGCCGACGCCGCCGACCTGGACGCGTGGTGGGACGGCAAGCCCTTTGACGCCGTGCTGGCGGACGTGCCGTGCACGGCGTCGGGCATTGTCCGGCGCCACCCTGACATCCGCTGGCTGCGCCGCGAAAACGACCTGCGCCGCACCGCCAGCCTGCAGACTCGGATCCTGGACGCGCTGTGGTCCACCGTGGCCCCCGGCGGCCGGCTGCTCTATGTGACGTGCTCGGTGTTCCCGATCGAAGGCACGCGCCAGGCCCTGGAATTCCTGCAGCGCCATTCCGACGCGACCCGCCTGGACGCGCCCGGCCAATTGCTGCCAGTTGCGGTCGATGCAACACCCGCGGCGCAACACGACGGGTTTTTCTACGCCTTGTTTGCCAAGCAGTCCTGAATCCCGAAGAATAGGGGCATGACGTAGTTCCGGTGCCGTATGTCCATTATTTCGCGCGTATTTCTTGGGTTGTTGCTGGTATCTGCCGTGCTTTTGACTGCGCCGGGTGGTGTGGCTCACGCGTCCGAGCCGCGCGTGACGCGCGTGGAGCCGGTGGTGCGCGACGGCAACCTGGAAATCGACGCGGACATCGAATTCGAGCTGAACCAGCAGTTGCGCGACGCCGCCCAGCGCGGCGTCGCGCTGTATTTCACGGCTGACCTGACCATCACCCGAGAGCGCTGGTACTGGTTCGACGAGTCGCTGGTGGACACATCGCGCACCTGGCGTGTGGTCTATAACGCGTTGACCCGCCAGTGGCGGGCAGGCGTGGGCGAGCTGTCCTTTCCGGTGGCCTCGCTGGACGACGCCATGAGCGCCATCCGGCATATCCGCAATTGGCGGGTTGCGAAGGCCGGCGAGTTTGATGCGGGGTCGCAATACAACGGGCAGTTGCGCCTCCGGCTGGATACGTCGCTGTTGCCCAGGCCGTTTCAGGTCAACGCCCTGAACAGCAGCTCGTGGGCGCAGGCGACGCCGTGGATGGACTTCTCGTTCATGTTGGGCGACAAGGAGAAAGATCCCTCATGAGGCTTTTGCTTCGGCTGGCGCTGATGGTCGGCGCCGTGAGCGGCCTGGCGCTGCTGGGCCTCTTGGCCTGGTCCACCGGAAACGCCTCGCGTTTTGCGCGCTACTACGACACGCTGCTGGTCCTGAACGGCATCTTTGCGCTGGCGCTCTTTGTCTGGGTTGTCGCGCTGACGGTCCGGCTGGCCCGGCAGATCCGGCGCCGGCAGTTCGGCGCGCGGCTCACCGCGCGCTTTTCCCTGGCTTTCGCCCTGATCGGCGTGGTGCCCGGCGCGCTCATCTACACCGTGTCGGTGCAGTTCATGTCGCGCTCGATCGAATCCTGGTTCAACGTGCGCGTGGACACGGCGCTGGAAGCCGGCCTGAACCTGGGCCGCGCCGCGCTGGATTCGCTGCTGGCCGACCTGGACGCCCGCGCCCGCTCGATGGCCGTGGAACTGAACCGCAGCACCGACAGCGGCGTGACGCTGGCGCTGACCCGGCTGCGCGAGGCCAACGGCGTGCAGGAAGCCATGGTGTTCACCGGCAGCGGCCGGATGGTGGCGTTTTCGACCAGCCAGTACGGCCAGTTGCTGCCGGCCATGCCGCCTTCCACGGTGATGAATCAGCTGCGGTTGGCGCGCGGTTATTCAGCGGCCGAAGCCGACGATCCGGTTACCGCGGGCGCCGAAGGCGGCCTGCATCTGCGCGTGGTGATCCCGCTGAACGGTCCGGACCGCTACGACAACCTGCTGGGTCCGGCCTCCGAGCCGCGCTGGCTGCAACTGCTGCAGCCGGTGCCCGAGCAGATCGCGCACAACGCCAACCTGGTGCAGCAGGGCTTCCGGGATTACCAGGAACTGGCGCTGTCGCGGCTGGGCCTGCGCAAGCTCTATGGCATCACGCTGACGCTGGCCCTGCTGCTGGCCGCGTTTGGCGCCATCGCGGTGGCGCTGTCCCTGTCCAAGCGGCTGGTGCGCCCGCTGCTCAGCCTGGCGGGCGGCACGCAGGCGGTGGGCGTGGGCGACTACCGGCCCCTGCCCGAGCCGCCGGAACGCGACGAAGTCGGCCAGCTCACGCGGTCGTTCAACGCCATGACCCGCCAGCTCGACGAAGCGCGCCGCATGGTCGAAAGCAACCGCCAGCAGCTCGAACGCTCCAACGTCTATCTGGAAAGCGTGCTGTCCAACCTGTCTTCCGGCGTGCTGGTGTTCGACGAAGCGTTCCGCGTCACCACCGTAAACCAGGGCGCCCAGACCATCCTGGGCGCGGACCTGCGCTCGGTCATCGGCCGCCCGCTCGAAACGGCGGACGGCATGCTGGAATTTGCGAATATCGTGCGCCAGGCGTTTTCCACGCACGCGGCGGTCGGCTCCGAGCGCCAGCACTGGCAACAGCAATTTGAAATTGCGCCCGCCCAGACCGAAGGCGAGACCGCATCCCAGCCGCTGACCTTGCTGGCGCGGGGCACGCACCTGCGCGTCGATGGGCGCGGCAACGGTTATCTGGTGGTGTTCGACGACATCACCGAAGTGATTTCCGCCAACCGGACCGTGGCGTGGGGCGAGGTGGCGCGCCGCCTCGCCCACGAAATCAAGAATCCGTTGACCCCGATCCAGCTCTCGGCCGAGCGCCTGGCCATGAAGCTGGAAGGCAAGCTGCCGCCCGCCGAGGCCCAGATCGTGGCGCGCTCCACCAACACGATCGTGAACCAGGTGGCGTCGCTCAAGCAGATGGTGGACGACTTCCGCGAGTATGCGCGTACGCCGCCGGCCGTCATGCAGCGCATCAATTTCAACGCGCTGGTGGCGGACGTGTTGTCGCTCTATGGCTGGGAACCCGAGGGCGCCCCGTCGCGCCTGACGGAAAAGGCCTTGAATCTGGACGTCAACCTGGGCGCCGACCTGCCCGATATCGAAGGCGATCCGACCCAGCTCCGGCAGGTGATCCACAACCTGCTTTCCAATGCGCGCGATGCGATCGCGGAACTGGGCGGGCAGGGCCGCGTCAGCGTGACGACCCAGCTCATGCGCAGCGAACAGCCTGATCGTGTGGCGCATCAGGCGCTGCGTTTCACGGTGGCGGATACGGGTCCCGGCTTCCCGCCGCAGGTCATGCAACGCGCATTTGAGCCCTACGTAACCACAAAGTCCCACGGGACTGGGTTAGGATTGGCAATCGTCCGCAAGATCGTGGAAGAGCATGGCGGACGTATCGACCTTGCCAACCGCAAGGAAGGAGGGGCGCGGATTTCCATCCTGTTGACCCGGCTCGCGCCCGGGTCCGACACTATGGACGCCACCGCGCAAGAAAAGGATAATGCGGCTACGCAATAGGTGGATGCTTTATGGCCAGAATTCTGGTGGTTGACGACGAAGTCGGTATACGCGAACTGTTGTCGGAAATCCTTTACGACGAGGGACACACGGTCGAGCTGGCCGAAAACGCGGCGCAAGCGCGCGCTGCCCGTCTTCGCATGCGTCCCGATCTGGTGTTGCTGGACATCTGGATGCCCGACACCGACGGCGTCAGCCTGCTCAAGGAGTGGGGCTCGCAAGGCTTGCTGGACATGCCTGTCATCATGATGAGCGGCCACGCCACCATCGACACGGCGGTCGAAGCCACGCGCATCGGCGCCATGGATTTCCTCGAGAAGCCCATAACGCTGCAGCGTCTGCTCAAGACCGTTGCCGCGGGTCTGGCGCGTGGCCGCGTGCCGCATGCGGCGCCCGCCGCTGCCAATCCGGCCGTCGCCAGCCCGATCGTGGCGCTGGAAGACGAACTGGATCCGCCCGCCGCGCTGGCCGCCGTGTCCGCCAGCGATGTGCCGGCCACGTCCAACGGCCAGCTGGGCAGCATCTCGCTGGACCAGCCGCTGCGCGAAGCGCGCGACGAATTCGAGCGCATCTACTTTGAATACCACCTGGTCAGGGAAAGCCACAGCATGACGCGCGTGTCCGAACGTACCGGGCTGGAACGCACCCACCTCTACCGCAAGCTCAAGCAATTGGGCATCGAGTCCGCGCGCAAGCGCAGCACATGAAGATCCTGATCATGGGCGCTGGTCGCGTAGGCACCAGCGTGGCGGAAAACCTGGTGTCCGAGCAAAACGACATCACGGTCATCGATTCCGACCCCGCCCAGTTGCAATACCTGCAAGAACACTTTGACCTGCGTGTCGTCCTGGGTGACGGCTCGCAGGTTTCTGTTTTGGAAAATGCCGGCGCCGCCGACACCGATCTCTTCATCGCCTGTGCGGCGTCCGACACCGCCAACATGGTGGCGTGCAAGGTCGCACGCCAGCTGTTCAACATCCCCCGCCGCATCGCCCGTATCCGCTCCGCTGAGTTTCCCGAGCATCCGGAACTCATGAGCGAAGAAGGCTTTTGCATCGACGCGCTCATCAGCCCCGAACGCAGCGTCACCACCTACCTGCAAAGCCTCATCGAGTTCCCCGAGGCCCTGCAGGTCGTGGAATTCGCCGAAGGCCGCGTCAGCGTCGTGACCGTACGCGTGGGGCATGGCAGCCCGATGGCGCATTCGTCCGTGGACAAGCTGCGCGACGTCTGGCCGGACGTGAAGGCGCGCGTCATCGACGTCCTGCGCGACGGACGTCCCCTGCGGGCGGGCAGCGGCACCGTCATCGCCCCGGGCGATGAAGTCGTGCTGGTCGTCGATTCCGACCACGCGCGGCGCGCTGTGCGCAAGCTGCGCGACGCCGAGCGCGCGGTGCGCCGCGTCATGATCGCGGGCGGCGGCAACATCGGCCTGCGCCTGGCGCGCCAGCTTGCCGAGGAAAAGTACAGCGTCCGCATCATCGAGCACGACCTGAAGCGCTGCGAATATCTGGCGACCCAGCTTCCGGACAGCGTGCTGATCCTGCACGGCAGCGGCACCGACGAGGCGCTGCTCGAGCGCGAGAACATCGAGGACATGGACACGTGGCTGGCCCTGACCAGCGACGACGAAGACAACATCATGTCGTCGCTGCTGGCCAAGCGGTTGGGCGCGCGCAAGGTGATCGCGCTGATCAACCGCCACGCGTACGGCGAACTCATGCAGGGCAGCCATATCGACATCGCCGTGTCGCCGTCGCAGGCCACCATGAGCGAACTGCTGCGCCACGTGCGCCGCGGCGACGTGGTGGCCGTGCACCGGCTGCGCCAGGGCGTGGCCGAGGCGCTGGAGGCCATTGCCCACGGCGACCGCTCGACGTCCAAGGTGGTGGGACGCGCGGTGGGCAAGATCAGCCTGCCCAAGGGCGCCAGCATCGGCGCGCTGGTGCGCGGCGAAGAAATCATCCTACCGGACGCCGACACCGTCATCGAAACCGACGACCACGTCATCGTCTTCGTGCCCTCGCGCCAGCAGATGCCGCGCGTGGAAAAGCTGTTCCAGGTTTCGGCCTCGTTTTTCTGATGCGCCGCCCCGTTCACCCCTTGCGTGGGCCGCGAGCGGCCGGATAAGCCTCCATGAAGCGCGTCCTGGCCACCCTGTACATCCTGGGCCTCACCATGGTGATGTTCGCCCTCACCATGCTGATCCCGCTGTTCATCGCCTATGTGGGCGGCGACGCGGCGCGCGACGCCTTCCGCGACGGCTTCCTGATTTCCGTCGGCATCGGCGGCGGCCTGGCCGCGCTGACCCGGCGCAACCGCAGCGAATTGCGGGCGCGCGACGGCTTCGTGCTGGTGTCGGCCGTCTGGGCAGGTCTGCCGCTGCTGGCGGCCATTCCGCTGCTGCTGTACTTCCATGGCGCGGGGCTGCCGCTGTCCTTCACGGGCGCCTATTTCGAGGCGATGTCCGGGCTGACGACCACCGGCGCCACGGTCCTGACCAACCTGGACACCTTGCCGCCGTCGATCAACCTGTGGCGGGCGACGCTGATCTGGATCGGCGGCATGGGCATCCTGGTGCTGGCCGTCGCCATTCTGCCGCTGCTGGGCGTCGGCGGGCATCAGGTGGTGCGGGCCGAGACCCCGGGGCCCATGAAAGACGAGCGCCTGACGCCCCGCATCGCCAGCACGGCCAAGGCGCTGTACGCGGTCTATTTCGTGTTCTCCATCCTCTGCTTCATCGCGTACCGGCTGGCCGGGCTGTCGTGGTTCGAGGCGTGGTGCCACATGGCCACCACCATGGGGCTGGGCGGTTTTTCCACCTGGGACGACGGCTTCGCGCACTTTGACTCCGTCGCGGTCGAAATGGTGGCGATGGTGTTCATGCTGATCGCGGGCATCAACTTCGCCACGCACTTCAATGCCTTCCGCCAGCGCAGTCCGCGCGCCTATTGGCGCTGTCCGGAGGCCATTCCGTACCTGGTCGTCGTGCTGGGGGTCGGGCTGGTCATCTCGGTGTACCTCTTCATCAAGGACGTCTACACCGATCCGCTGGAAGCGCTGCGCTACGGGATGTTCAACACCATCTCCATGGCTACCACGACCGGCTATGCCAATACCGATTTCGCCCAATGGCCGCTGTTTGCGCCGCTGACGATGCTGCTGCTGTCGGGCTTTGCGACGTCGGCGGGGTCGACGGGGGGCGGGATCAAGATGATCCGCGCCATCCTGCTGATCAAGCAGGCCCGCAATGAGCTGGTCACCATGTTGCATCCGCATGCCATCAGCCCGGTCCGGATCAACGGCCGGGCGGTTGAGACCCGCACCATGTCGTCCGTGCTGGCCTTCATGCTGTTCTACGGCCTGTCCATCGCGGTGTTCACCAGCCTGCTGCTGCTCTCGGGCCTGGACCCGATCACGGCGTTCTCGGCCGTGTTCGCCAGCGTGAACAACACGGGGCCCGGCCTGGGTCCGGTGGGCCCCATGGGCACCTTCGCGGTGCTGTCGGACTTCCAGATCTGGGTCTGCACCTTTGCCATGCTGATCGGCCGGCTGGAACTGCTGACGGTGCTGGTGCTCTTCACGCCGATCTTCTGGCGCAAATAGGCGCCCCGACGCCTCGAAATAGTCAGGGATACCCCTAATTAGGGTTATCCCGTCCCCTTTGGAAATCCCCGTCTTTTCTGGCTCCGCGCCGGGCGCTCGCCCAGAACCCGCGCCAATCCTGGGCGGTAAGCGCTTGCTTACTTTTCCTTAGAGGGAAAAACCGGATGATTCGCGATGTTGCACACAAATGTCACGATTTTCAATCGTTTTGCCACAAACCTGCGGCTATCATGCGTTCACAAGCCGCCGTCTAGTGCCCCCCGGGAGGTTGCCGGGCTTCAAGGTCGAACGGCGCATACCCTCATCAAACATTCAAAGGAGTCCGAGATGGAACAAATCCCGTTCATTTCGTCGGCCCCCAACACCCTGGGCATCGAACTCGAGCTGCAACTGATCGACCCCCGCAGTTTTGACCTTGCTGCAGCGTCTGACGAACTGTTGGCCCAAATGGCCAACCATCCTATTGCCGACCGCGTAAAACCCGAAATCACGCGGTCCATGATCGAACTGAACTCCTCGGTGCACGAGCACCCCATGGGCCTCTTGGCCGAAATGCGCGAGATGCGCGACGCCCTGGTTGAAGCCGCGGATGCGGTCGGCGTGTCGGTGGCGGGCGGAGGCGCCCATCCCTTCATGCGCTGGCAAGAGCGCTCCATCTCGGATACCCCGCGCTTCCAGTACCTGGCCGAAATGTACGGTTACCTGGCGCGTCAATTTACGGTGTTCGGCCAACACATCCATCTGGGCGTGAAAAGCGGCGACGACTCGATCAAGCTGCTGCGCCGACTCTCGCCTTACGTGCCGCACTTCATCGCGCTGACGGCGTCGTCGCCGTACTGCGAGGGGGTGGACACCCTGTTCTCGTGCTCGCGCCTGAATGCGGTCAACAGCTTCCCGCTCGCCGGCCACATGCCCCCCGAGGTCAAGGACTGGTACCAGTTTGAAGCCCACCTGTCCCAGCTTCGCGCTTTTGGTCTGGCCGAGAGCATCAAGGACTTGTACTGGGATATCCGTCCCAAGCCCGAGTTCGGCACGGTCGAAATCCGGGTCTGCGACACGCCGCTGACGGTGGAGCGCGCCTGCCAGGTGGCGGCGTTTGCCCAAGCGCTGTCCGTGCTGCTGATGCGCGAGGAAGATCCCAGCGACAACGCCTGGCTGTCCTATCGCAGCAACCACTTCCAGGCCTGCCGCTTTGGCCTGCAGGGCAGCTACGTCACGCCCGACGGGCAGCGCGTGCGCCTGATCGACCATATGCGTGCGCTGTTCCAGCGTCTGATGCCGGTGGCCGAGGAACTGGGTACGGGCGACATGATCGCCGCCTTGCGCGACGACGCCATGCGCGCCGGCAACGACGCCCGCTGGCTGCGCAGCCAGTACCATCGCCTGCGCGACTTGCCGCTGGTGGTGGAAGCCATGTCGAACGCGTGGCGCGGTACGGCGGCGCCCGTTGCGCCGCCGGCAGAGCCGACCGCGGTGCTTCGCCGCCGCATCCGGGCAACGTCCGAACCCATGCAAGGTCTGTCTGCGTCCGAGCCGGGCGTGACCGTGCCGGAACGCTTGCACTAGGCTGCGGCAGGGGCGCGTGCGAGGCCCGCTTGGCGGGCCTTTTTCACTGGCGCGGCATGCAGGTCTGCTTGCGGAGACCGATCTTTCAGGGCGGCTTTGCAGGCCCTGTCGTCAAAAAGTTCCGCGCTGCCGACCGCCGATCGCGCTGATGGACAGGCGGGTTTCGCCCGCCACGGTCCGATGCGCGGCGGCGCGCCAGGCGTGGCCGTAGGCCACTTCGATACTCAAGACGATCAGGCCGTCCGCATTGCGTTGCGCTTCCAGCGCCGCGCAAAGGCGGTCGCGCCAGTCGCGTCCCACGAGTCCGCCGCGGCGGCCTTCGGCCGGGTTGCCGCCCAGGGCGCGCACGTCCTGCAGCAGCTTTTCGGGGCTGCGGTAGGTCAGCGTCAGGATCTCCTGGTCCATCACCGGATCCGCAAAGCCGTTTTCCACCAGCAGGTCGCCGAAGTCGTGCATGTCCACGAAGGACGGCGTGGCCGTGCGCAGGCCGGCGTCCGCCAGCGCCTGCCGCAGTTCGCGAAGCGTGGCCGGTCCCAGACAGGAAAACATCGCCAGGCCGCCCACTTTCAGGATGCGGCGCCATTCGGCCAGCACGGCGTGCGGTTCGCGGTGCCAGTGCATGGCCATGTTCGACCACACCAGTTCCAGCGATTCGGGCGGCAGGCCCGTGTTGGCCAGATCGGCGTTCACGAACGTGGGGGCGGCCGGGCCGCGCCGCGCCAGTTTGCCGATCCAGGCCGACAGGCCGCCTGGCGCGTGACGCTGGCGCGCCTGCGCCAGCAAGGGCTCACAGTTGTCCAGGCCGGTGTAGGCCGCGTCGGGATAGCGTTCGCGCAGCAGCGGCAGGTTGTCGCCGGCGCCGCAACCGGCGTCCAGCATGGCCTGCGGTTGCACGCGGATGTACTGCAGGCGGCCGAGCATGCGGCGCGCCACTTCGCCATAGAGGAATTGGGCGTCGGCCAGGTCGCCGCGGCGCGCGAACTGGCGTGGCACGTCGGCGCTGACGAGGGGCAGGGAGGGGGGCGTTGCGGTTTCTGGCAGGGACATTTCGGTCGCGCTCGCGGGATCTCCCGGGGGCGGAGCATGGTTTGATCTGGGATGGCTCACATTATTGCCCATCCCGGCGGCAGGCTCCGATTGTCCCTACTGAACATGGGGCGACGGTTGTTGTCGCGCCTGGGATGCGATTGTCCGTTGTGCGGGGCTCGGGTCGCGGGCGCGCGGCTGTGCGCCGGGTGTCAGGCGGACATCATGGCCGGACCGCCGGGGGGCTTGGCAAGGTGCCCGCGATGCGCGCTGCGCCTTCAAGCGGGCGGACAGCATTGCGCGGCGTGTCTGGCGCAGCCGCAGGCGTTCAGCCGCACGATCACGGCGTTTGACTATGCGCCGCCCGGCGATGCGCTGGTGCTGATGCTGAAGACGCAGCTGCGGCTCAGCATGGCGCCGGTGCTGGCGCGAATGATGGCGCAGGCGGTGCGGGAGGCGGCGGCGCAGTCCGGCGCGCAAGCCGCCCGCATTCCCGGATCAAGCGGTTTCGACACCGCCGCCGACTGCGGGCGCTGCACCGGGTTCCTGCCACCCGATCTCCTCCTGGTCCCCATCCCCGCCAGCCGCGCGTCGCTGCGACAGCGGGGTATGAACCCGGCAGCCGAGATCGCGCGCAGTCTGGCCGCCGAACTGGCGCTGCCGTCGCCGCGTCTCCTGCTTGCACGGCGGCGCGAAACGCCCCGCCAGGCCACGCTAGGCCGGCGGGCGCGGCAGCGGGGGGCGGCGGGTCTCTTTGTCTGCACCGGCCCGGTTCGCGGACGGCATGTGGCGGTGGTGGACGACGTGATGACCACCGGCAGTACCGTGGGCGCGGCGGCCACGGCCCTGATGGCGTCAGGCGCGGCTAGCGTGACGGTATTGGTGGCCGCGCGCACGCCATGATCTGCCTGCAACGCCGTCTGGATCCGGCCTGGCTTCCCGCCCGCATCCCCGCCCGTGCCCCCGCATGCATCCTGGCCTGCATCCGCCGTTTGCAACGGCACCCGCATCCCCCCTTCACCGGACCGCCGTCGAGTCGCGGTTCCAAGCCCCGCCGCCAAATCGGCGACAATCACGCTCGCGCGGCCGCTTCCCGGCCACGGACCTTTCCACCTCTGCCCGCACCATGTTCCACGTCATTCTCGTCTGCCCGGAGATCCCTCCCAACACCGGCAACGCCATCCGCTTGTGCGCCAATACCGGCGCGCAACTGCATCTGGTGCGTCCCCTGGGGTTCGAGCTGGATGACGCCCGCATGCGGCGCGCGGGGCTGGACTATCACGAGTGGCAGCCTGTGCGCGTGCACGACACGCTGCAGGAGGCGCTGGACGACACCGGCGCCGTCGCGTCCAGCATCTATGCGCTGACCACGCACGCGCAGCGCAGCGTGGCCGACGTCAGTTTCAAGCCGGGGGATGTGTTCGTGTTTGGTCGCGAAAGCGCGGGCCTGTCGGACGAGCATCAGGCGATGTTTCCGCCGCAGCAGCGCCTGCGGCTGCCGATGCGCACCGGCCAGCGCAGCCTGAACCTGTCGAACGCCGTGGCGGTCACGGTGTTCGAGGCCTGGCGCCAGCAGGGCTACGAAGGGGGCGCATAGACGCCGCCCCTCGATCTGAAGATCAGTCCAGCGACAGCTTCAGCTTGTCGATCACCTGGTCCCAGCGCGCCTTTTCGTTCTTGATGCGGTTGGTCAGGGCTTCCGGCGTCGACGGGGCCGGCGTGAAGTATTGCAGCGCCAGCTGCTTGCGCACGGCCTCGCTATTGATGATGCGCGCCAGTTCGCTGTTGAGCCGTTCAATGATCGGCGTGGGCGTGCCGGCCGGCGCCAGGATCGCATTCCACGAGATGGCTTCAAAGTCCGGATAGCCCTGCGAGGCCATGGTGGGCACGCCGGGCAGGGCGTCGCTGGGCTGCAGGCTGGTCACGGCCAGCAGCTTGACCTTGCCGTCGCGCGCCTGGGGTACGGCGATCGCCGGCACCATGAAACCGGCCTGCACGTCGCCGCCGATGATGGCGGTGATGACCTGCGGAAAGCCGGAATACGGGATGTGGGCCAGGTCCACGCCCGCGCGTTCCTTGAACATCTCCATGGCCAGGTGGGCCGAACTGCCCGGACCGACCGATCCGTAATTCAGCGAGTTGCCGCGGCCCTTGACCAGCTTGACGAAGTCCTGGACGTTGTCGACCTTGAGGCTGCCCGGCACCACCAGCACGTTGGGGCTGGTGCCGACCAGCGATACCGGCTCCAGGTCGGTCAGCGGGTCGTAGCCCAGCGTCTTCTTATAGAGCGTGGGCGCCGTGACCAGCGGGCCGTTGATCGTGTAGAGCAGAGTGTAGCCGTCGGGCTTGGCCTGCGACACCATGCGCGTACCGATGTTGCCGCCGGCGCCCGGCTTGTTGTCGATCACGATGGGCTGGCCCAGGGCCTGGGACAGCGGCTCGGAAATCGTGCGCGCCAGGATGTCGGGCGACGAGCCGGGCGGGAAGGGCACGACCATGTGGATCGGGCGCTCGGGCCAGTCGGCGTGGGCGGCAACGGGCAGGATGGCGGCCAGGCTCAGGCAAAGGCCACGCAGCAGCGGGCCGACCCGGAACTTGCGGGTTTGCGTCATGAAGGATGTCTCCTCGGGGTGGGTGTCGTGTCTTGTTGTGGAAGCGGGATGGACGGGCGCGATCTAGGCGGCGCCGATGGCCTCGCCGGAGCCGGCGCCCAGTCCTTCATAGCGCGCATCCCGCGCCAGCAGGGCCGAGACGGCGGTCATGGGCGCGACGCCTTCGAACAGCACGGCGCACACCGCTTCGGTGATCGGCAATTCGACATTGATGGCGCGGGCGCGGTCCAGCGCGGCGCGGGCGCAGCGCACGCCTTCGGCGGTGATGCCGCTGGCCAGGATGTCGGCCAGCTTGCGGCCCGCGCCGATCTCCAGGCCCACGCGCCGGTTGCGCGACAGCTCGCCGGTGGCGGTCAGCACCAAATCGCCCAGGCCGGTCAGCCCGGCGAAGGTTTCGGCCTGCGCGCCCAGCGCGACGCCAAAGCGGGTCATCTCGGCCAGGCCGCGGGTGATCAGGGCCGCGCGGGCATTGGTGCCCAGCGCAAGGCCGTCGCCAATGCCGCAGGCAACCGCAATGACGTTCTTGAGCGCGCCGCCGACTTCGACGCCAACCAGGTCGGTGCTGGCGTAGACGCGCAGCGCCGCGCCATGGAAGGCGGCGGTGGTGGCTTCGCGCAGGGCGGGGCTGCTGCTGGCGACCGTCAGGGCGACGGGCAGGCCCTGTGCGACTTCGCGCGCGAACGAGGGGCCCGACAAGGCGCCGCCGGTCGCGCCGGGCAGGGCCTCGCGCATGATTTCGTGGGGCAGTCTGGCCGTGTCGGCCTCAAAGCCCTTGCACGTCCAGACGATGGGCGTGTCTTGCAGTCCCAGTGCGGGCAGCCGTTGCGACAGCGCCTCGCAGATGGACGTGAGACCCGCGACGGGCACGCCCAGCACGATCAGACGGCGCGCGGCGTCGTCCTGCAGGGTGCGCAGCGTGGCGTCCAGATCAGAGGAATATTGCAGCGTCTTGGGCAGGGAAATGCCCGGCAGATAGCGGGCATTTTCGTGGGTGGCGGCCATGGCGGCCGCTTGCGCGGCTTCGCGCGCCCAGAGCTGGGTGGGGTGGCGGCGGCTGGCGGCCGCCGCCAAGGCGGTGCCCCAACTGCCCGCTCCCAGGACGGCGACGCGCAAGCGCGGCTCGGCGGGTTGGTTCATGGGGCGCCGCGGGGTGCTTACTGGCGGGTGGCGCCGGGGGGCAGGATGATGCCCGATTCGGCGCCGTTGGCGCCGGCGGCCTGCTGCTGTTGCAGTTCGGCGATGCGTTGCTCGTACAGAGCCTGGAAGTTGACTTCGGTCAGGTGCAGCGGCGGCATCGAGGTGCGGGTGATCGCATCGGCGATGTTGGCGCGCAGGTACGGGTACAGCATCGTGGGGCAGACAATGCCCAGCAGCGGATCGAGTTGCTCTTCGGGGATGTTGGCCGCTTCGAAGATGCCGGCTTGCGTGCCTTCGACCAGGTACACGACCTTGTCGTTGATGCGCGTGGTGACGGTGACGGTGACCGTGGTTTCGAACACGGTTTCGGCCAGGCGCTGGCCGCCCACGGTGATGCTTACTTCGACCTGCGGCGCTTCCTGCTCCAGGAACACGTGAGGCGCGTTGGGCATTTCCAGCGAAAGGTCTTTCAGGTAGACGCGCTGCAGATTGAACGAGGGCGCGTCGTTGCCGCCTTCTTGCTGGGTGTTTTGGTCTTGATCAGCCATGAGTGTTTCCGTTGGTGGGAGAGGCAAAAAGGGGCGATTAGCCGTTCAGCAAGGGGGTCAGTCCACCCGAGCGGTCCAGGGCTATCAGGTCGTCGCAACCGCCGACATGGGTATCGCCGATGAAGATCTGCGGGACGGTGCGCCGGCCGGTGCGTTCGATCATGACATCGCGCTGGGACGGTTCGCGGTCGATCTGGATGATTTCCAGGTCGGCCACGCCACGCTGCTCGAGCAGCGCCTTGGCGCGGGAGCAATAGGGGCAATAGTCCTTGCTGTACATGACGACTTTGTTCATAGGGCGCTCCTGTGGGTACAAGAATAGGTAGATGAGGGCAAGTCCCCCTGCTTCAACCCTTCTGGGTTACCGGCAGGCTGGCGGCCGACCAGGCACGCATGCCGCCTTCCAGCGGCACGACGTCGGTGAATCCCTGGGCGCGCAGCTTGGCGGCGGCGCGGGCCGAATCGCGGCCATTGTCGCAAACCACCACCAGCGGCTTGTTCTTGGGCAGCGAGCCGGCCTTCTGCTCGAGGTCGGCTGCCGGCACGTTTCGTGCCTGAGCGATATGACCGGCCTGGAATTGCTCGACGGGGCGCACGTCGACCCACACGGCATTGCGCTGGTTGACCATCTGGATGGCTTCAGTCGTGCTGATGGCGGACCCGGTCCGGCCCTTGCGCAGGGCGGGAATGATCAGCATCACGCCGGAAACCACGGCGACGGCGACGATGAAGATGTTGTTTTTATCGAGCAAGAATTGCAAAAGGTCCACGAAGGCTTCCTGTAGTACGTCGGCGGGCGCTACGTCGGCTTGCGGGTGGGCAAGTCTTCCGGCCAGCCTGGTAGGGGCGAACCCTGATGCGACGCGTCCAGGACATGGACGCGGTGCGCCGGGGCAAAATCACGGGCAAAATCACTCAATTATAAAATGAGCGCATTCCTTAACCATCCTCCAACTTTAACCCGCCCGGCGGGCGCCCCAAACCATGCACAAACTCGTACTGATGCGCCACGGTGAAAGCCAGTGGAATCTTGAAAACCGTTTCACCGGCTGGACCGACGTCGACCTGACCGACACTGGCCGCGAACAGGCCCGCAAGGCGGGCGAACTGCTCAAGAAAGAAGGCTTCACCTTCGACCTGGCCTACACCTCAGTCCTCAAGCGCGCCATCCGCACCCTGTGGATCGCCCTGGACGCTATGGACGCCATGTACACCCCGGTCGGCGTGAACTGGCGCCTGAACGAACGCCACTACGGCGCCCTGCAGGGCCTGAACAAGTCCGAAACCGCCGCCAAGTACGGCGACGAGCAGGTCCTGATCTGGCGCCGCGCCTACGCCATCGCCCCGGAGCCGCTGTCGCTGGACGACGAACGCCACCCGCGCTTTGACAGCCGCTACGCCAAGATCCCGGCCGACCAGCTGCCCGCCACCGAGTGCCTGAAGGACACCGTGGCCCGCGTGCTGCCGTTCTGGAACGACTCCATCGCCCCGGCTATCCGCTCGGGCCGCAAGGTGTTGATCGCCGCCCACGGCAACAGCCTGCGCGCCCTCATCAAGCACCTGGACAACGTGTCGGACGACGACATCGTCAACCTGAACATCCCGACCGGCCAGCCGCTGGTCTACGAACTGGATGATGACCTGCGTCCGATCCGCCACTATTATCTGGGCGATGCCGCCGAGATCGAGGCGGCCATGGCTGCGGTCGCAGCTCAGGGCAAGGCCAAGAAGGACTGATATCTCTATGCGTCGCACGGCGGGGTTGTTGTTGGCGGTCATGTTGGCCAGTGGGACGCTGCCTGCGCGCGCCGCGCCCAGTGACCTCGCCGGGCGTCAGTCCGACGCCGAAAAGCAGCAGGCCGCCTTGCGCGACCGCATCGAGAGTCTGCAAAAGGACATCGACGACCGCGAGGCGGCCCGCAAAGAGGCCGCCGACGCGCTCAAGCAGTCGGAATCGTCGATTTCCCGCATCAACCTGCGGCTGAAGGAACTGGCCGACGCCAACCGCAAGGCGACGGCCGATCTCGCGTCGCTGGAAAAGCAGATCACCGCGCAGGAGGCCGTGCTGGCCAAGCGCCGCGTCGAACTGGCCGACCAGCTGCGCACCCAATACACCAGCGGCCTGTCGCCCTGGACGGCGCTGCTCTCAGGCGACGATCCCCAGGTCCTTGGCCGCAATCTGGGCTATCTGGACTACGTGTCCCGTGCCCGGGCCGACGCCGTGAAAGCGCTGCGGACCGACATCGACCGGCTGGCCGCCCTGCAGGCGCAGGCCGACGAACGCCGCGCCGAAATCGAAAAGGGGGTCGCCGAAACCTCCGAACAGAAAACCGCGCTGGTCGCCCAGCAAAAAGAGCGCGCCAGCCTGCTTGCCCAGCTTGAAGGCCAGATCGCCGCCCAGCGCGCCGAGGCCAACAAGCTCGGCCGCGACGATCAGCGCCTGTCGCGGCTGATCACCGATCTGGACGCGGCCATCGCCAAGCAGATCGAGGAAGCCCGCAAGGCCGAAGAAGCGCGCAAGCGCGCCGAAGAAGCCCGCCGTGCCGAGGAAGCGCGCCGCGCGGCTGAAGAAGCCCGCCGCGCCACCGAAGAGGCCAAAAAGCGCGCCGAGGCCGAACGCCGGTCGCAGGACGCGCGCCGCAAGGCCGAGGCAGACCGCAAGGCCGCCGAAGACGGCGCGCGCCGCGACAGCGAAGCCCGCGAGGCCGCCCAGGCGCGCGAACAGGTCGAAGCGGCAGCCCAGAAGAACCGCGGCCCGGTGGCCGTGGCCGACCCGGACGCCGCCGGCCTGCGTCCCGCCGAGCAGCGGCAGACCCGCATCGGCGGCCCGGCCGATACTCCGCCGTCAACAAAACCCGCGGATCCCCCCAAAAAGGCGGAACCTGTTGAAGAGCCCGCCACTCCAACGCGCAGTGCATCGGCCCAGCAGACCGCCAAGGCGCCGCCGGTCGGCGGCGGCAACGGCCTGCGTCATGGGCTGGCCATGCCGGTGCGTGGCCAGGTGCAGGGCAGGTTCGGGGTGGATCGTCCGGACGGCGGCGTGTGGCGCGGCGTGGTGCTGCGCGCGGCCGAGGGCACGCCCGTCAAGGTAGTGGCCCCCGGTACTGTGGTTTACGCCGATTGGCTGCGCGGCTTTGGCAACCTCATCATTGTGGATCATGGCCAGCAGTACCTGACCGTCTATGCTTACAACCAAAGTCTGCTCAAACGGGTGGGCGATGCGGTGGCCGGCGGGGATACTATTGCTACCGTGGGCGCAACCGGCGGCCAAGTGGAATCCGGCCTATACTTTGAAATTCGCCATCGTGGCGCTCCAGTGGACCCGGCCCAATGGCTGGCGCAGTAGATGTGACGGCTGGTGCAGCCGGTTTGCTGGAATGCAATCGGCGTAAACGCTGTCGGTAAATGAATGTCGTTGGAAAAATACCGTTGGTAAATTACCAAACCCATCGGCGAAAACAAAATTCGGGAAGTGTGCATGGGCACTCGTAAGTTTCGCGGTTTCGGTCTGATTGCCATCGGTGCGGTGGCTGGTGTGTTGCTGAGTGTTGGCGTGACTGCGGTCGCCCAGCGCGGCAGCCCCCTGCCTCTGGACGAGCTCAGGCAACTGAGCAATGTCTTTGCCGCCATCAAGAACAACTACGTCGAGGCCGTCGACGACAAGACCCTGATCGACAATGCCATTTCCGGCATGGTGTCGAACCTGGATCCCCACTCCGCCTACCTGGATGCCGACGCGTTCCGCGAAATGCAGACCGCGACGCAAGGCGAGTTCGGTGGCCTGGGCATCGAGGTCGGCGCGGAAGACGGCTTCGTGAAGGTCATCTCGCCCATCGAGGACACGCCCGCGGCCCGCGCCGGCGTCATGGCGGGCGACCTGATCATCAAGATCGACGACACGCCCACCAAGGGCATGACCCTGAACGACGCGGTCAAGCTCATGCGTGGCGCGCCCAAGTCGCCCATCACCCTGACGATCATGCGCGCCGATCGCCCGCAGCCGATCGTCGTAAAGATCGTGCGCGACATCATCAAGGTGCGCAGCGTACGCAGCAAGATGCTGGACAACGGCATCGCGTACGTGCGCGTCGCCCAGTTCCAGGAAAAGACCGGCGCCGACCTCGCCCGCCAGCTCAAGGAGCTGGGCGCGAAGGAACCGCCCAAGGGCCTGGTGCTGGACCTGCGCAATGACCCGGGTGGCCTCCTGACCAGCGCCATCGGTGTCTCCGGCGCGTTCCTGCCGCCCGATGCGCTCGTGGTGTCCACGGACGGCCGCACGCCGGACGCCCGCCACAAATACCTGGCGACGCCGTCGGAATACGCCCGCGGCGAAAGCAACTACCTGTCCGGCCTGCCGGCCTGGACCAAGACGGTGCCGATGGTGGTGCTGGTGAACGTGGGTTCGGCCTCGGCCTCCGAGATCGTGGCCGGTGCGCTGCAGGACCACAAGCGCGCCAAGGTGCTGGGCAACCGCACGTTCGGCAAGGGCTCCGTGCAGGTGATCCTGCCGCTGTCCGAAACCACGGCGGTCAAGCTCACCACGTCTCGCTACTTCACGCCCAGCGGCCGTTCCATTCAGGCCACCGGCATCGAACCGGACTACGTCGTTGCCGATACGGCCGACGGCGACCTGTTCCGCCTGCCGCGCGAAGCCGACCTGCAACGTCACCTGTCCAACCAGCAGACCACCAACGAAATCAAGTCCAGCGCCGACCAGGACAACGTGGAACTGCCGGCCAAGGTGTTTGAATTCGGCGGCAAGGACGACTTCCAGCTTCAGCAGGCCCTGAACCTGCTGGCCGGCAAGCCGGTGCAGAAGGGCTCGGCCCGCGCCCAGGCCAAGGCTGACGCCAAGGCCGGCGGCGGAACGCCCCAGCGCATGAAGATCACGCCGACCGGAGTCGAGCCCAGCAAGGACAAATGAACGACGAGCAACTGCTGCGCTACGCCCGCCACATCCTGCTGGACGAACTCGGGATCGAAGGGCAGGAAAAACTGCTGGCGGCGCGTGTGCTCATCGTGGGGGCGGGCGGTCTGGGTTCGCCCGCCGCGCTCTACCTGGCCACCGCCGGCGTGGGCGACATCACGCTGGCCGACGACGATGTCGTCGAACTCAGCAATCTGCAGCGCCAGATCCTGCACACCACCGCAAGTGTTGGCCGGCCCAAGGCCGAGTCCGGCCGCGACATGCTGGGCGCCTTCAATCCGCAGACCCGCGTTCACGCCCGGGTCGAGCGCCTGAAGGACCAGGCCTTGTCCGATGCCGTCGCGCAGGCGGATCTGGTGCTCGACTGCACCGACAACTTCACCACCCGCCACGCCATCAACCGCGCCTGCGTGCAGCACCGCAAGCCGCTGGTGTCCGGCGCGGCCATCCGGTTCGACGGCCAGGTCAGCGTCTATGACCTGCGCGACGACAACGCGCCGTGCTACCACTGCCTGTTTCCTGAAGCCGACGACGTCGAGGAAGCCAACTGCGCCACCATGGGCGTCTTCGCGCCGGTGGTCGGCATCATCGGCAGCATGCAGGCCGCCGAAGCCCTAAAGCTGCTGTCCGGCGTGGGCGAAAGCCTGTCCGGGCGCCTCCTTTGGCTGGACGTGCGCACCATGCAATGGCGCAGCGTCAATGTGCAACGTGACCCCGAATGCGCGGTCTGCGGCCACCGGGGGCACGCCTGAAGTCTGTCGGTATTGAACCCAAGAACAATACTAAAGGTTTCAAATACCTGCTATAACGCCAGCCAGCCTACTGATTTCGGGTAGAGGGGCATGGACATGACGGCGTGGATACAGGACTGAAGTTCAGCCTGCCCAAGTGGCGGCTGACACGTTGGCTGACGCATTCCGGGCATGACACGCCGGCGGACATCCGCGCGGCGCTCATCGCCAGTCTGTTCGGCACGCTTCCCATTTTTGCCGGCGGGGTCATCAACACGCTGATGATCTCGGGCGTCGTCGCGTGGCGGCGGCCCGAACCGCTGTATATCTCGTGGCTGATCCTGGAGGTCGTGCTCGCGCTGGTGCGCGTCGTCATCCTGCGATCCGCGCTGCGAGCGGCCCCCAAGGGCGGCAATACCCACACCGATCTCTACATCCTGCTGGCGTTGTTCTGGGCGTTCAGCGTGGGCTATGGCGTCTTCATCACCTTGTTGAACGGCGACTGGCTGGCCGCGACACTGGCCGGCGTGTCCTGCGGCGCCATGGCCGGCGGGATCTGCTTCCGGAACTACGGCGCGCCCCGCCTGGTGGGCGCCATGATTTTCCTGAGTCTTGGCCCCATGTGCCTGGGCGCGCTCTTCACCGGCGAATGGGTCATGGCGATCGTGTTCATCCAGATTCCGTTCTATCTGATCAGCATGGTCATCGCCTCGCACCGCCTGAACCGCATCCTGGTGTCCACCATGTTGGCCGAGCGCGACAGTGATCGCCGCGCCAGCGAAGACGCGCTGACCGGCCTGGCCAACCGCGCCGGCCTGCAGGCGGCGCTGGAACGCGTGTGCTCCAGCGCACGCGGCCATGACAGCGCCGCGGCGCTGCTCTACATGGACATGGACGACTTCAAGCGCATCAACGACACGCACGGCCACGCCGGGGGCGATCAGGTGCTCAAGACCATCGCGGAACGCATGCGCGCCATGCTCCGCGTGGACGACGTCGCCGCGCGGATCGGCGGCGACGAATTCATCGTGCTGGTCACCGGCATCGACGCCACCGCCGCGCTGCGGCTGGGCGAACACCTGCTGCGAGACGTCTCGCAGCCCATCACGCTGGCAGACGGCAACCGCGTCTGCGTGGGACTGTCCATCGGCATCTCGATCCTGTCCGGCGCCAACCGCACCCCGCAGGGCGCGCTGGACTCCGCCGATGCCGCGCTGTATCGCGCCAAGGCGCAGGGCGGCCGCTGCTGCGTGGTGGATCAGAGCGGGCAGATCGCGGAAAGCGAAGGATTGCAGAGCGCGTCCGTCGCGGCTTGATAGGGAGCGCGGCTGTCCGAATCGGTCCGAATCGGTCCAGCTCCGTATTCCGCGTGCGGCGTGCCCGTTGCGCAGCGGATGCTTTCCAGACGCAACCCCACCGCGCTTCGGACGCATTCCAGCTTCGATCTCCGCCGCGCGTTCCCACTTCCCGATCCCGCCGGTGAGTTGCACTGGCCCCCTCACGAAACAACAAAGTTATCAGATAACCTGAAAAATATGCCTATAATCCGCCCATGTTGACCAAGAGCCTCACCCTCACCGAGCAGGTTGCCCGCCAGCTCGCCAGCGACATCGCGGATGGTGTCCATGCCGTCGGCGCCAAGCTGCCGGCCGGACGCGTGCTGGCCGAGCAATACGGCGTCAGCGCCGCCGTCATCCGCGAAGCCACAGAGCGCCTGCGCGCACAAGGGCTGATCCAGAGCCGGCAGGGTTCGGGCAGCACGGTCGTCTCGCGCACCGGGGCGCAAGGCTTTCAGGTGTCCACCGGCATCGCGGTCGACCGCAAGAAGCTCGCCAGCGTCTACGAACTGCGCATGGAACTTGAAGGCGGCGCAGCCGCCCTGGCGGCTGTCCGCAGCACGCCGCAGGACCTGGACGCCATGGCGTCAGCCCTCGCCTCGCTGCAAGCCCATCTGGACCACCCCGAGGCCGGCGTCGAACATGACATCGCTTTCCACGTCGCCATCGCGACCGCCACGCACAACAGCTACTACCAGGACCTTTTGCAATACCTGAACCTGCAGCTGCGCCTGGCGGTCAGCACCGCCCGATCCAACAGCCGCCTGCAAGATGGCCTGACCGCCGCCGTGCACCAGGAACACGTCGCCGTGTTCGAGGCCATCCGCGCCCGCGATCCGGACCGTGCCCGCCAGGCCGCCATCCGCCACCTGCAGCAAGCCGCCGGCCGCCTGCAACTCGATCTTCTCTCTCCCGCCGCATCCCACATCTCATGAGCGCATCCGACTTTTCTCAACGGCTGGTCCAAGCCCTGGGCCCCGACACCGTCTTCACCGACCCGGCCGACATCGCGCCGTGGCTGTCCGATTGGCGCGGCCTGTACAACGGCCAGGCCCAGGCGGTTGTGCGCCCGCGTACGACGGCCGAGGTCGCCACGTGCCTTGCCTTGTGCCAGGAAGCCGGCGTGCCGGTCGTGCCGCGCGGCGGCAACACCGGCCTGTGCGGCGGCGCCACGCCTGACGGCGGCGCCAGCAACGTCGTCATCAGCCTGGACCGCATGAACGCCGTGCGCGCCATCGACACCGTGGCCAACACCATGGTTGCCGAGGCCGGCGCCATCCTCGGCAATCTGCGCCGCGCCGCGCAGGACGCCGGCCGCCTGCTGCCGCTCAGCCTGGCCGCCGAAGACTCCAGCCAGATCGGCGGCAACGTCGCCACCAACGCCGGCGGCGTGAACGTAGTGCGCTATGGCATGGCGCGTGAACTGGTCCTGGGCCTGGAAGCGGTGCTGCCCACCGGCGAAATCTTCCACGGCCTGCGCACCCTGCGCAAAGACAACACCGGCTACGACCTCAAGCAATTGCTCATCGGTTCCGAAGGCACGCTCGGCATCATCACCGCCGTCGCGCTGCGCCTCTACCCGCGCACCGACGTGCGATCGGTCGTGCTGGCTGCCGTCGAATCGCCCGCGCAAGCGCTGCAACTCTTCGAGATCCTGTTCGAACAATGCGGCGCGCGCCTGCAGGCGTTTGAGTTTTTCACCGGCGATTGCCTGGACCTGGTGCTGACGCACGCCGAGGGCGTGCAGGAACCGTTCGAACAGCGCTACCCGGCCTACGTGCTGGTGGAACTGGCCGACACGACGGACGAAACCGCCCTGAACACGCTGCTCGAAAACGTCATCGGCACGGCGCTGGAACGCGGCCTGTGCCTGGACGCCGCGGTCTCGGCATCGCTGGCGCAGTTGCAGACGCTGTGGAAGCTACGCGAGGAAATCTCCGAAGCCCAACGCGCCGACGGCCCGCACCTGAAGCACGACGTGTCGCTACCGATCGAACGCATCCCCGACTTCATGCAGACCGCCGAAGCCCGCGTACGCGCGCTGTACCCCGACATCCGCCCCTTCATCTTCGGTCACTTCGGCGACGGCAACCTGCACTACAACCTGTCCCGCCCCGCAGGCGCAGACCGAAACTGGGTCGCTGAGCATGGGGCGGCGATCACGGATGCGGTGTTGGATGAAGTGAATCGGTATGGCGGGAGTATTTCTGCCGAGCATGGGATCGGGCAGTTGAAGCGGGAGCACTTTCTGCACAGCAAGGATGCTGTGGAGCTGCGGTTGATGCGGGAGATCAAGAAGGTGATGGATCCTGCGGGGATCATGAATCCTGGGAAGTTGTTGTAGGCTGCGTCAGATCTTCGTGGGTCGTATCAGAGCTTCGTATGCCGCATCAGATCTTCGTAGGCCGCATCAGATCTTCGTAGGTCATATCAGATCTTCGTAGGTCGCCCGACGCCGCGGTCACCGTGGGCACGATCGCCCACGATTGCGGTCCGGAGCCTTCGCTCCGGACTGCCCCGTTGTCATCCTCGTCCGCCTTCGGCGCCCTACGGATTCCCTCGGGCGCATCGACGGCGCTCGCGCCCACGGTGACCGCGACGCCGTGCTGCTAGGGTCTTTGGTATGGGGCGCTGCAAGACCTGTGTTCAGGGCAGGAAATCTGCGGGGCCGCCGGGTTGCTGCCGCCCGGGCGGCGGCAACCCAGCATCTGTCCCGTGGAACGTCGGGGCGGTGTGCGCTTGCGCGATGGCGGGGATCGGTTTGCTAATGGTGCTCGCCGACGGGGGAGGGGCCGTGATGGGCGGCGCGCGTCAACGGTCCGCTACAACCTGCCGACCCGTACGCGCGCCGCCCATCGGGCACTTGAGTTCAAGTGGCGATTAGCGTCGGTACTGGTTGAGTTTGGCGAGATCGTCCGCCGCTGCCTGTGTCTGACCTCGTCGCGATGGCGGTGTCTGACACCTCACTTGGTCTTACGAATTCGAGTCCGTGGGTGTCAGACACCCGACTTGGTCTTACGAATCTAGCGGTGTCAGACACCTGACTTGGTCTTATGAATCTGGCGGTGTCAGACACCCGACTTGGTCTTCCAAATCCGACGATGTCAGGCGGTATCTCAACCAGATGCCGCCACACGCGAAGCGTCATCGCCTCGACGCAAGACGACGCGTAAGCCCCCAAAGGCCGCCCGCGCGGCCGGCCGGGGGCGGGCACCGCAAGACGCTTCTCTTCCACCCCGCGGATGGCAAGAACCTAAAGAACCCGACTCGCCCCAACGCCCCGGAAGATTAAGCAACTCGAGCCCGGTGTGGCGTGGGCCTGGGGTGGGCGGGGCGTTTAGATGCGCCCGAGGGAAACCGAAGGGAGCCGAAGGCGTACGAGGTTGACGAAGGGGCAGTCCGGAGCGAAGGCTCCGGACCGCAATCGTAGCCCCGCCCACCCCAGGCCCACGACGCGCCGGGCGTCTAAAGAACCCGATCCGACGCAAGCCGCAAGCCGCAAGCCACACCCGCAACTCACTGCCGGTGATAAACCTCACTTCCTTTCTTCACAAACTCCACCGACTTCTCCTGCATCCCCTTCGCCAGCGCCTCTTTCTCGCTAACGCCCTGAGCCGCCGCATAATCCCGCACGTCCTGCGTGATCTTCATGCTGCAGAAATGCGGCCCGCACATCGAGCAGAAGTGCGCCACCTTCATCGAATCCTTCGGCAGCGTTTCGTCGTGGAATTCCTTCGCCGTATCCGGATCCAGCCCCAGGTTGAACTGATCATCCCAACGGAACTCGAACCGCGCCTTCGATAGCGCGTTGTCGCGGATCGCAGCCCCCGGATGCCCCTTCGCAAGATCAGCCGCATGCGCCGCGATCTTGTACGTGATGATGCCGTCCTTCACGTCCTTCTTGTTCGGCAGTCCCAGGTGTTCCTTCGGCGTCACATAGCAAAGCATCGCCGTGCCGTACCACCCGATCAGTGCCGCACCGATACCCGACGTGATGTGGTCATAGCCAGGCGCGATGTCCGTCGTCAGCGGACCCAGCGTATAGAACGGCGCCTCGTGGCAGTGTTCCAGCTGCAGGTCCATGTTCTCCTTGATCATCTGCATCGGCACATGCCCAGGGCCTTCGATCATCACCTGCACATCGTGCTTCCAGGCCACCTGCGTCAGCTCGCCCAGCGTCTTCAGTTCGGCGAACTGCGCCTCGTCGTTCGCGTCATAGCCCGAGCCCGGCCGCAGGCCGTCGCCCAGCGAAAAGCTCACGTCGTACGCCTTCATGATCTCGCAGATCTCTTCAAAGCGTTCGTACAGGAAGCTCTCCTTGTGATGCGCCAGGCACCACTTCGCCATTATCGAGCCGCCGCGCGACACGATGCCTGTCATCCGGTCTGCCGTCATCGGAATGAACGGCAGGCGCACGCCCGCATGGATCGTGAAATAGTCCACGCCTTGCTCCGCCTGCTCGATCAGCGTGTCGCGGAAGATCTCCCAGGTCAGGTCCTCGGCCTTGCCGTCCACCTTCTCCAGCGCCTGGTAGATCGGCACCGTGCCGATCGGCACCGGCGAATTGCGGATGATCCACTCGCGGGTTTCGTGGATGTGCTTGCCCGTGGACAGATCCATCACCGTGTCGCCGCCCCAGCGGATCGCCCACGTCATCTTCTCCACTTCCTCGCCGATCCCCGAGCTGACCGCGGAATTGCCGATGTTCGCGTTGATCTTCACCAGGAAATTGCGGCCGATTGCCATCGGTTCCACTTCCGGGTGATTGATGTTGGCCGGGATGATCGCCCGGCCGCGTGCCACTTCCGCGCGCACGAATTCCGGCGTGATCGCGGCCGGAATCGAGGCGCCGAACGATTGGCCCGGATGCTGGCGCAGCAGGCGCTTGACCATCTTCTCGCCGTCGGGACCGCTGTCGCGCAGCGTCTGCAGGTAGTGTTCGCGGCGCAGGCTTTCGCGGATCGCCACGTATTCCATTTCCGGCGTGATGATGCCGCGTCGCGCGTAGTGCATCTGCGACACGTTCGCGCCTGACTTTGCGCGGCGCGGCGGGCGCTGCAGGTCAAAGCGCATCGCCGTCAGCTTGGGATCGGTCAGACGCGACTTGCCGTAATCGCTGGTGGGACCGGACAGCAGCTCCGTATCGCCGCGCTCCTCGATCCAGGCGCGGCGCAGTTCCGGCAGGCCGCGGCGGATATCGATCTTGGCCTCGGGGTCCGTATAGGGGCCGCTACAGTCGTACACCGTCAGCGGCGGGTTCTTCTCGCCGCCGAACATCGTCGGCGTGTCGTCCTGTTCGATTTCCCGGAAGGGTACGCGGATGTCGGGGCGCGAGCCCACTTCATACACGCGACGGGATTTGGGCAGCGGTGCGACGGCCGCCGCGTCGACTTCGGCGGTAGCGGCCAGGAATTTGGGATTGGCGTTCATGGAAAGCTCCAAGCGAGTGGTTGGAGCCGATCGGGATGGACTCCCGTCCAGGCGTGCGAAGACGCGCGGCGGGAATACGCTCCCAGCATCGGCATTATCCGTACTGGTACGAAGGGACTCTCTCAACACGTCGCCGCCCTGAAGCGGGACGAGTACCCCTGCGTGAACGCGAAGTATAGAGCCAAGCGGCCTTGGCGCCTTCATCAATCTGTTGGGAATGCCGCAAGCCGCGTAAATAGGGCTTTTCAAGCAGGCTGGTATTACTGCTTTACATTTGGATTCAGTCTAGGCAGACACCGTCATGCAGGTTCGGTACACTTTTTTCCACCCGCCGCGTGTACAGTCTTAGAGTCTTACCGTTCGGCATCAGCCCACTTAAGAAGGAATCGAGCATGCAACTGAACCTACGCACTTTGGCGCCCGCCCTCGTTGTCGTGACATTGGCGCTAGCGGGTTGCAAGACCGCCCCGACTAAGACGTCCGACGCCGCGACCACGCCTCAGGCGGGCCAGCAATCCGCCACGCCCGCGACCGCCGCGCGCGTGGATTTCTATCTCGCCAAGCGTGAACCCGGCGCCGGCCTGCGTGAAGTCAGCCTCCCGGACGGCAAGCTCTATCTGCAGGAAACGCCCGTCCTCACGCGCGCCGACCTGACCGATGCCGCCGCACTGGTGGACCGCCAAGGCCAGAACTTTGTTGGCCTGCGTTTCTCTGAAGCCGGCACGCGCAAGCTCACCACCGTCAGCACGGCCAACGTCGGCAGCGTCCTGGCTCTGGTGATCGATCAGGAACTGGTTGCCGCGCCGCTGATCGGCGAACCGCTCAACCGCGGCGTGCTGGCATTCGGCGTGCCTTCGGCTCAAGCCGCTTCCGAGATCGCCGCCCGCATCCGTGGCGACGCCGCTCCCGCGGCAGGTGGCACGGCCCCCGCGCCGGCGCCCGCCGCCAAGCCCTGATTCAGGGCGCGCAAAAAAACCGGCTCATGTAGCCGGTTTTTTTTGCGCCGCGTTTTTGTCCGGAAGGGGCGGCGCATGTATCGCGGGCGTCCAACAAGAGCGGGATGAATGGTTCCGCGTGGACGACCGCCCGCCTGTATCGCAATCAGCCGATCTTGCGGCCGCGCGGCTTGATGCCGCGGCGAAGCAATGTGGTTTCGATGAAGGTCTGGGTCAACGCTTCGAGCAATGCCCGTTCGTCAGCCGTCAGCGACTCGAATTGCGAGGGCGAAATGTTGGGATAGGGCCAAGGCGCCTGCGGGCGGGGCCGGCCGCCAGGGCGCGGCGCGGCGTCGGACACGCCTGATACTGGCAAGGTATTGCTCAGGTCGTAGGCTTCCAGGGGAAGTTCCATGGGACCCTTGCCGGTCTCCAGCCATTCGACTTCGATCTTCAACACCTGCGCCAGCTTGCGCGCGGATCGGCTCGAATGCCGCAGACCACTTTCGTAGCTGCCGATAGCACTTTGGGAGATGCGCACCAAACGGGCGAGCGCCTTCTGCGTGTGGCCACGAAGAAGACGCGCATGCTTCAGTCGGTCTGAGAATGTTTTCACAGGGCGATTGAAGCTTGCAGGTCTGTCACGTTGGTGGATATAAGTAACACTAGGGTGATAACTTCTGAGGCGGTCGCATGTGGGAGCGGGGCAGCGTGTTCATCGTGCCATCTGAGAATGTGGCGGGGTGGCGTCTTGCCGCCGTGCTGCGCCAGTTTCAATGGGAGACCCGCGTCTTCGCATCGGTGGACGCGCTGCAGGAACACCTGCCTGACCAGGCGCCGGATCTGCTTGCGCTGCAGGGCCCGCGCGCCGGCATTGCCGACCTTGTCGGCCATTTGCGCCAGGCCGCGCCCGGTGCCCGGGTGGTGTGGCAGGACGGCAGCGCCACCGCGGCCGAGCGCGCGGCGGCGCTGGACGCGGGCGTCGATGCCTGTGTGCCGGTCGGCATGGAGCCCCTGGAATGGGATGCGCTCTTGCGCAGCTTGTACCGGCGTTCGCGATGCGGACCGGGCGCTTGGCGCGTCGTTGCGCCGGGGCGGGTGCTGGTGGGCCCAGCGGGTCAGCGCCTGCCGCTCACGCTGCGCGAGCGCGCCGTGTTGATGCGGTTGTTCAATGCGCCGGGCTACTGCCTGCATCGCGAAAACTTCTTTCCGGCGGAAACGCGCGACCCCCTGGACGGCGCGCGGCGCGTGGATGTCGTCGTGTCGCGGCTGCGCAGCAAG
The DNA here is from genome assembly GCF_902859585.1 of Achromobacter animicus. Classification (GTDB taxonomy): domain Bacteria; phylum Pseudomonadota; class Gammaproteobacteria; order Burkholderiales; family Burkholderiaceae_B; genus Achromobacter; species Achromobacter animicus. Next base: position 87,528 of record NZ_CADIJM010000002.1, read on the forward strand.
GCGCGCCGGTTCAATATCGAACTTCCGCTATTGGCGGTGCGGGGATGGGGGTACATCCTGCTGCCCGAAGGCGCGGGCAGGGCGCCTTCGGTGGCGGACGGCGTCTGACTTACAGCACTACCAGGTTGTCCCGGTGCATGAGCTCGGGTTCGGTCATGCTGCCCAGAATGCGCGCGATCTGCGACGACGGCTGGCGCAGGATGCGGCGCGTGTCGGCAGACGAATAATTGATCAGCCCGCGGGCGCATTCCACGCCCTTGCTGTCCACGCAGGCCACGACGTCGCCGCGGCCGAACTCGCCCTCGACATCGGTCACGCCGATGGGCAAGAGGCTCTTGCCTTCGCGCAGCAACGCTTGCACGGCGCCGTCGTCCAGCACGACGCGGCCGCGCAGCCGCAGGTGATCGGCCAGCCATTGCTTGCGCGCCGACCACACCGGCAGCACGGCCTGCAGTTCGCTGCCGATGCACTCGCCCTGGGCCAGTCGCGTCAGCACGTTGCGTTCGCGGCCCGAGGCGATGACGGTATGCGCGCCGCTGTGCGCCGCGCGCTTGGCGGCCAGCACCTTGGTCAGCATGCCGCCGGTGCCGATGCCGCTGCCCGCGCCACCCGCCATCGCTTCCAGCGCGGGTTCGCCGGCCTGGGCATGCGAAATGAATTTGGCTTGGGGATTCTTGCGCGGATCCGAGTCGTACAGGCCACGTTGGTCGGTCAGGATGACCAGCGTGTCGGCTTCGATCAGGTTGGTGACCAGCGCGCCCAGCGTGTCGTTGTCGCCCAGGCGGATTTCATCGGTCACGACGGTGTCGTTTTCGTTCACGATGGGCACGACGCCCAGACGCAGCAGCGCAAACAGGGTGCTGCGCGCGTTCAGATAGCGGTGACGGTCGGCCAGGTCTTCGTGGGTCAGCAGGATCTGCGCGGTGCGCAGGCCGTGTTCCGCGAAGGCGGCCTCGTAGGCCTGGCACAGTCCCATCTGGCCCACGGCCGCCGCGGCCTGCAGCTCGTGCATGACGGACGGGCGCTTGCGCCAGCCCAGGCGCGCCATGCCTTCGGCGATGGCGCCGCTGGACACCAGCACGATCTGCTTGCCCTGCTTGTGCAGGGCGGCGATCTGCGCGGCCCAGTGGGCGACCGCGGCGCGGTCCAGGCCTCGGCCTTCGTTGGTGACCAGCGACGAGCCGACTTTGGCGACGATGCGCTGGGCGTGGGTGACGACGGAAACGGCGGGTGATTCAGCAGACATGATGGCGGCCGGCTGCGGCGAAAAAAAGCGTAATCGAAAGGACTGCGATTATGGCTTATTCGTTACCGCCGCGCGGCGCCGCCGGCTTGTCCGCGTCGGTGCGCGTGTCGTCAAAGCGCGGGTCCGGCGCCACGTAGGTGCCTTCGGCCTGATCCTGCGCAAGCTGTTCCTTTTCGCGTTCGGCGTCCAGGTAGTCCTGCAGCGCGTAGATCAGGTCTTGCGTGCCCTCGCCCGACAGGCCCGAGATGCCGAAAACCGGACCCGTCCAGCCGTAGAGTTCCAGGAAGCGGCGCTTGGTGTCCTCGGGGTCCGGCACCATGTCCAGCTTGTTCAGGATCAGCCAGCGGGGCTTGGCGGCCAGTTCGGCGTCATAGCGGCGCAGTTCCTCGACGATGGCGCGGGCGTCCGCGACGGCCTGCTCGACCGGATCGGCGTCCGGGTCCGGCGTGGACACGTCCACCAGGTGCAGCAGCACGCGGGTGCGCGCCAGATGGCGCAGGAACAGGTGGCCAAGGCCGGCGCCTTCGGAGGCGCCTTCGATCAGACCCGGAATGTCGGCCACGACGAAGCTGCGCGACGGCGACGTGCGCACCACGCCCAGATTGGGATGCAGCGTGGTGAACGGATAGTCGGCGATCTTCGGCTTGGCGTTGGAAATGCGGGTGATCAGCGTCGACTTGCCCGCGTTGGGCAGGCCCAGCAGACCCACGTCGGCCAGCACTTTCAATTCCATGCGCAGGTAGCGGTGCTCGCCTTCCTTGCCCGGCGTCCACTGCTTGGGGGCGCGGTTCACGCTGGATTTGAAATGGATGTTGCCCATGCCGCCCTGGCCGCCGGCTGCCAGCACGACTTTCTGTTCGTGCTTGTTCAGGTCGAACAGGACTTCGCCGGTGTCGGCGTCATGGATGATCGTGCCCACCGGCACGCGCAGGGTGATGTCCGGGGCGGCAGCGCCGTATTGATCCGAGCCGCGGCCGTTTTCGCCGTTCTTGGCGCGGTGCAGGCGCGCGTAGCGGAAGTCGATCAGCGTGTTGATGTTGCGATCGGCCACCGCATAGATGGTGCCGCCGCGGCCACCGTCGCCGCCGTCGGGACCGCCACGGGGAATGAATTTTTCGCGGCGAAAGCTCGCCACGCCATTGCCGCCTTTACCGGCGACCACTTCAATGGTGGCTTCGTCTACGAATTTCATGGTGTCTGCGCGTGTAGTGGGTGAGGGCGGGCGTCCGTACAGGGAGCCGCCGGGAGGCAATCGAGAGCTTACTCGCCAATTGCCTTCAAACAAAAAAGCCCTGCCGCACGCGACAGGGCTTTTGCCGTTCGGGAAACGCGGCGGACCGCGTTCCAGATCGTATGCAACCGCGGACGTGAGGTCCGCGGGCTTGCCAACCGATTACTCGGCAGCGACGATCGAAACGGTCTGCTTGTTCAATGCGCCCTTGAAGCCGAATTGAACCTTGCCGTCGACCAGCGCGAACAGGGTGTGGTCCTTGCCCATGCCGACGTTCACGCCAGCGTGGAAGCGAGTACCGCGCTGACGCACGATGATCGAACCAGCGGGAATGAGTTCGCCGCCGAATGCCTTGACGCCCAGACGCTTCGATTCTGAGTCGCGTCCGTTCCGCGTAGAGCCGCCGCCCTTTTTCTGTGCCATGTTTAGCTCCTGCTAAGTGGTACCGAGTCGCTTCTTAAGCCGTGATGGCTTCGATGCGGATTTCGGTGTAGTTCTGACGGTGGCCCTGACGCTTCTGATAGTGCTTGCGACGGCGCATCTTGAAGATCTTGACCTTGTCGTGGCGGCCTTGCGCAAGAACCGTTGCCTTGACCACGGCGCCGGAGACGAGGGGCGTGCCAACTTTCAGTTGGTCGCCTTCGCCCACGGACAGCACTTGGTCCAGGGTGATTTCTTGCCCAATGTCAGCCGGTATCTGTTCTATCTTGAGTTTTTCGCCAGCGGCAACGCGATACTGCTTGCCACCGGTTTTTACGACCGCGTACATGGGGTGTTCCTTAAATAGGTAAATGGGTTCGTTCGTGTGGCCTGCCCTGCTGGGCGAGGGTGCCTTGCTGAACCGTCCTTGCCAAATGCCCGAAGATTCAGGGCTGACCAGGACGTCAGGTGGCATACACGAACAACCGACGTAATTCGGCCATTGCTGACCGAATCCGAGATATTAGCCCGGGACTTTTGGAAAGTCAAAAAGCTGTTGCAGGCTAAGGGCTTAGGTGTGGCGTGAAGGCTTCAGACAGCCGGGATCACGCGCAGCGCAATGTCGCGCGCCACCCGGCGGATGCCGTCCATGGCCGCTTGCCGGTGGGCGTCGTCCAGCCGGTCGGTCGGGATGGACGTGCTGACCGCGACCCGCTTGCCCAGCGGCGTCACGCCGACAAAGGCCGCAAAGCATACGAGGCCGGTGGCGACTTCCTCCCGGTCCTGGGCCAGACCCTCTCGGCGCGCATCTTCAAGCTCGCGGTGCAGGTGCGCGGCGTCCGAGATCGTGCGGTCGGTGACGCGGGGCAGGGTCTTGGGTAGCCGGACGGCCAGCTCCTCGGGCGTCAGGCTGGCAAGCAGCGCCTTGCCCAGCGCGCAGGCATGTGCGGGCAGCCGCAAGCCTAGGTCCGACACCAGGCGCACGGGCCGGCGCGCATCTTCCCGCGCCAGGTACACCACGTCAAAGCCATCCAGCGCCGCCAGTTGCACGACCTCGTTGCAGCGGTCCACGAAGGCGGCGGCCGAGTGGTGAAACGCCGCTTGCAGACCATCGTGCCGCAGGTAGGCGGCGCCCAGCGCCATCAATTCCAGTCCGATGATGTAGCCGCCGTCCTGGCGTTCGACCCATCGGCGTTGCTCCAGGCAGTCGAGCAGCAGGTACAGCGTGCTCTTGGGCATCTCGCAGGCCCGCGCGAGTTCGGCGGCCTTGACCGGCGTGGGGCGGCCCGACAGCACGCGCAGGATGTCGTGGGTGCGGCGGATGGCGGGGACGTCGTAATCGGCAGCCATGATTCCAATAGGTTGGACATAAAAGCAGGATGTTGGACATGATAAATGAAGTCTCCTAGACTGGTTCGCCATGCCGATGGGTGAGCCGCGTTGCGGGGATCCCCATGCCGCATGGATTGCGCGTGTCGGGCTGCCATGCCCGACACGCGCAATCCATGCGACCGTGCCACCGACGCCCGGGCGGTGACCCGGCGCAAAACAATCACGCGCCCGCCGCCCGGACGGGCATCACGCGAGGAGACACCATGAACGACAACACCCTGCTGCCCGCCGACCTGCCCGACGCCCTGTTGGTGGGCCGCGTCTGGCGCCCCGATCCTGCCGGCGGACCCAGCGTGGTCGTTGTCCGTGCGGGCGAGGTGATCGATATCACCGCCACGGCGCCGACCGTATCCGACCTGCTGGACCATCCCGACCGCGTGGCCGTGGCGCGCGAGGCCAAGGGTGAGTCCCTGGGCGACGCGCACGCCCTCATGGCGGCCACGCTGCAAGGCGCCGACGGCCCGCGCCTGCTGGCGCCGTGCGATCTGCAGCCCGTAAAGGCGGCGGGCGTCACCTTTGCCATCAGTCTGCTGGAACGCCTGATCGAGGAAGAGGCGGGCGGCGACGCCGGCCGCGCGGAGGAAATCCGCGTGCGGATGCAGGCGCTGATCGGCTCGGATCTGTCCCGGCTGCGCCCGGGATCGCCCGAAGCCATCCGCCTGAAAGCCGAAATGATCGAGCGCGGCCAGTGGTCGCAATATCTGGAAGTGGGCATTGGCCCCGATGCTGAAGTCTTTTCCAAGACACCGCCCATGGCCTCGGTGGGATTCGGCGCGCGGATCGGCGTGCTGCCGGAATCGCAGTGGAACAACCCCGAGCCGGAGATCGTGCTGGCGGTCGACAGCCGGGGCGAAGTGGTGGGCGCCACCTTGGGCAACGACGTGAACCTGCGCGACATCGAAGGCCGCAGCGCGCTGCTCCTGACCAAGGCCAAGGACAACAACGGGTCCTGCGCCATCGGTCCGTTCATCCGGCTGTTCGATGGCGGCTTCACGCTGGACAGCGTGCGCGATGCCGACGTCTCGCTGCGCATCGAAGGCCCCGACGGGTTCGAGCTGGACGGCGTCAGCCACATGCGCGAAATCAGCCGCGATCCGCTGGACCTGGTGCGCCAGACTTTTGGTGCGCACCATCAGTATCCCGACGGCTTCATGCTGTTCCTGGGCACCATGTTTTCGCCGTCCAAGGACCGCAAGGGCCCTGGCACCGGCTTCACCCACGTGACCGGCGACCGGGTCGTCATCGCCTCGGAGCGCCTGGGCGCGCTGGTCAATGAAGTGCAACTAGCCACCGAAATCCCGCCCTGGACGTTTGGCGTGCGCGCGCTTTACGCCAACCTGGCCGCGCGGGGGCTGCTGCCGTACGGGCGCTGAGCCCGCCGCTGGATCCGACCCGGGGCAGGGCCCGCGGCGCCGGGCCTTGCCGCTTGCGGCATGCGCGCCCGGAATTCCCGCGCACTCCCCGTATAATCCACGGTCGAATCCCCCGCCGACCGCTGGCGGGCCCAGCGGTAAGAGCCGTCACGCGGCTCGCTTCACACTTGTCGGATACGTCTTGAATCTCCCCGCGCTCATTGCCCCCATAGCTGACGATATGAAAGCCGTCGATGCGGTTATCCGCGAGCGGCTGAATTCCGATGTGGTTCTGATCCGCACGATCGGCGACTACATCATTGGAGCGGGCGGCAAGCGCATGCGCCCGGCCATGGTGCTGATGGTGGCGCGCGCCCTGGGCTACGAAGGCACCCATCACCAACTGCTGGCCGCCGTCGTGGAATTCATCCACACGGCCACGCTGCTGCACGACGACGTGGTGGACGAGTCCGACCTGCGCCGCGGGCGCGAAACCGCCAACGCCGTGTTCGGCAACGCGGCCAGTGTCCTGGTGGGCGACTACCTGTATTCGCGGTCGTTCGAGATGATGGTCGAGGCCGACTCGATGCGCATCATGAGCATCCTGTCCGAAGCCACCACCGTGATCGCCGAGGGTGAGGTGCTGCAGCTTCTGAACGTGCATGACCCGGACGTCTCGCAAGAGCGCTACCTGCAGGTGGTGCGCTACAAGACCGCCAAGCTGTTCGAAGCCGCCGCCCAGGTGGGCGCCGTGCTGGCGGGCGCCACGCCCGACCAGGAGGCCGCCGCGGCCGCCTATGGCCGCCACGTGGGCACCGCGTTCCAGCTGGTCGACGACGTCCTGGACTACAGCGGCGACGCCGCCGCGCTGGGCAAGAACGTTGGCGACGACCTGCGCGAAGGCAAGCCCACGCTGCCGCTGATCCGTGTCATGGAAGTGGGTACGCCTGAACAACAGCAACTGATCCGCGACGCCATCAAGACGGGCGACGCCGACTTCGCTGCCGTGGCCGCCGCCATCCAGGCGACGGACGCGCTGGAACACGCCCGCCTGGCCGCCGTGGCCGAGGCAGATCGGGCCCGTGAAGCCCTTTCGATCTACCCCATTTCCCCTTTTCAAAATTCTCTGTTAGAATTCTGCGCTTTCGCGGTGAATAGAGATCGCTAGCAAAAAAGGCGGTTGGAAATTCACTGAGGTTGTACCAACCGGGTGGTCTGAGTGATCAGGCAGCCTGTAGCGAAAAAGCAGTAAAGAAAGTGCGGTGAAACGTTTAGTGGGTCTGAGCACCGCTAAATGAGTAGTCAAGATCGGGGCGTAGCTCAGCCTGGTAGAGTACTGCGTTCGGGACGCAGGAGTCGGAGGTTCGAATCCTCTCGCCCCGACCACTTCATGTGGTCGAGAATTCAAGAAGGTGTTTCCCGACACCTTCTGGCTGAAAGCCGGTATCGCGCAAGCGCTGCCGGCTTTTTTGCATTTGCGCGGATTGTTTTTACAAGAAGTGCAATGCAAGAGGTGCATTGCAAGAAGCGCATTGCAAGAAGCGCATTGCAAGAAGCGCCGCGTATCGCACAACCACCTGTTGTCTGCCATGTTGTCCACGGCCCGGCCATTTATTACCGGGCGATGAAAACCCAGGCATGTCTCGTGCTGATAATGGTGCGTGCTGATCCAGTTTGGTGCATCTTTTTTATATTGCCTGACGCAATTACTAAATAAGCTACCGATCTGGATAATGATTTTTCAGTTTGGTTAAACCAGACTAAGAAAAACGTCTTTTCATATTTGATTACATGAAACGGCCGTCTCATGTTGCGGTTTGTGTAATGAATGTAATTTTTCTAGGGATTTCCCGGGTTTTTTACGGGTTGTCCTGATTTATTTCCGCAGCAATAAAAATATTTAGAAAAAAGTTTGCTGCGTGACCCCTCTACGATGCCCAGGCTCGCCAACCGGATAGTTAACCGGGTACCGAGCCAAATTCATTTTTAGCAATACGTCCGCCCCTATACGGCAAGGGTATTTCGATTTCATGTCGAAGTGCTCGCTTCGGGGCGTCGATTTCTAGTGTCTGCGACACGACGAAAACAGTGAGGTCCCCCGTGGTAAAGAGAATCGCAGTGTGTGGCCTTGGATATGTCGGCCTGCCCGTGGCAGTGGCATTTTCCAGGCGCTTTGATGTCATCGGCTTTGACGTGGACAAGCGGAGAATCGCACGGCTGAAAGAGGGTGATGACTGGACTGGCGAGATCGAACGCGACGTATTGCTTGCCTCCCCCATGCAGTTCACCGACCAGTTGTCCGAACTGGAAGGCTGCGACTTTTTCGTAGTGGCTGTCCCGACGCCCGTCGACGAGAAAAACAATCCCGACTTTTCCCTGCTGGTTCGGGCGTGCCAGGCCATCGGCCCCGTGCTGCGCCCCGGCTGCATCGTGGTCTTCGAGTCGACCGTCCACCCCGGCGCCACCGAGGAAATCTGCGGCCCGGAACTTGAGAAGGCATCCGGCCTGCGCGCCGGCGTCGACTTCAAGCTGGGCTACAGCCCCGAGCGCATCAACCCGGGCGACCGGGAGCATCCGCTGGAGAAGATCGTCAAGATCGTGTCCGGCCAGGACGAGCAATCGCTGGAAGTGATTGCCGGCGTGTACGAGCAGATCATCGACGCGGGCGTGCACCGCGCCTCCTCGATCAAGGTGGCCGAAGCGGCCAAGGTGCTCGAGAACACGCAGCGCGACATCAACATCGCGCTCATGAACGAGATGTCCAAGATCTGCGATCTGGTCGGCATCCGCACCTCGGAGGTCCTGGCGGCCGCCGGCACCAAGTGGAACTTCCTGAAGTTCACGCCCGGACTGGTGGGCGGCCACTGCATTGGTGTCGACCCGTACTACCTCACGTCCAAGGCCCAGGAACTGGGCTATCACCCTGAAGTCATCCTGTCCGGCCGCCGCATCAACGACGGCATGGCCGCGCACGTCGCCTCGCGCCTGGTGCAGCAGCTTGCACGCAACGGCCGCCTGAACGCCACCACCCGCGTCGGCATCCTGGGCATGACCTTCAAGGAAAACGTGCCCGACATCCGCAACTCGAAGATCGTCGATCTGTACCACGCGCTTGGCCAGTACGGCATCACGCCGGTTGCGTGCGATCCGATGGTCGATCCGGAGCAGATGGAGCACGAGTACGGGATCAAGCTCGTCGACCGCGGCGACTTCCGCGACATGGACGTCCTGATCCTGGCGGTGCCGCACCGCGAAACCATGGAAACCATCTGGGAAGACCTGCCGCAGCTCGTCAAGAACGGCGGCATGGTCTGCGACTTGAAGTCGGTGCTGGATGCCAAGCGCCTCCCGGCCGACCTTTTGTACTGGACTCTCTAGTTCAGGCTCGTAATCCATCAATACAGGAGAGACCCTGAATGACCGCATTTACCATCGCTCCCATCGGAACCTGCCGCATCCACACGCCCCTGCGTGATGCCGTGGGCCGCTACCCGATCAAACTTCAGCTCGGCCGCAACTACGGATTCGTGCACACGGCCGCCGAAGCCCTCCAGCAGGCGCGCTTCATGTTCAGCCAGAGCGACATCCCGGCTGACGTGCAGCGCCTGATCTTCCGTCCGTCCAATGGCGAGCAGGCTCGCCAAGGCACGCACAAGCCGGCTGACCTGTACATGGTCGAGCTGTCCTCGCGCAAGCTGCTCACGATCGACGGACACCCTATCCAGTCCAACTATCTGGTCCGCTACTTCAGCGAATTCTTTGCCGACCGCGCCCGCACCCGCGCGTTCTGGTCGATGGCCGTGGCCGATCGCCTGGCCGAGCGCCGCGCGCAGCTGGATCAGGATCCGGTCTTCAAAAGCTTGAACGCTGAAGACCGCGATCTGCTCGCCCGCGTCGTCAAGCGCGACCAGACGGACGAGGAGATCGAGCAGGAGATGCGCCAGCTCGTCGAGCTGCTGGGCCGCGACAAGGTCGTGTTTGTCACCCACGTCAACGCCCACACGCCGGACAACGTGCCGATCGAACAGCGTCAGCAGCTGATCGCCGCCATCTCGGCCGCCGCGCAGCGCATCGGCGTGCCGTGCTATGACCCGACCCCGCTGATGAACAAGCTGGGCCAGGCCGACGCCATGGAAGACGGCGGGCTGGACCTGACCCATTACACGCCGGCCTTCGCCGAGCGCCTGTATACCGACTGGTACAAGAACTTCATCCGTCCGCGCATGAGCTCCTCGACCCCGCAGGTCTCGGTGCCCAAGCTGGGCGCGGAAGAAAGCGTCGAACGCATCGAGAAGCTGTGGGACTCGGGCGAGCTGCGCGAAGCCTCGCGCCGCGTGCGCGATGTGCTGCGCCGCTACCCCAGCCTGCCGGATCACGTCGTGCTCTTCGCGCGCATTCAGGAAGAACTGGGCGACTACGAGGGGTCGTTGGCCCTTCTGGGCAGCGCCGATGCGCTGTCCTCGGGCAGCAAGGCCGAGCAGATCCTGATGCGCAACCAGTTCAAGCTGGGCCGCTACGACGTGGCGTACTCGCTGGCCGCAGGCCTGCTGGGTGACGAGATCGAAACGCCGGAAATCGTCCGCATCGCGGCGGTGTCCGCCGGCCACCTGGGCTATGTGGACGAAAGTCTGGGCAACTGGAAGCAGCTGTTCCGCATCTCCGAACCGACCGACACGATGGCGGTGGAAGCGGCCGACACGGTGCTGTCCCTGCTGCAGACGGGCGGCGACATGGAAGCGGCGATCCGCTGGGTGCACGAAGTGCGCGCGGCGATCCCGAACTACGGCCGCGGCTTTGCCGTGCTGTGGCGCGACCGCCTGCTGGCAGGCGACCGCGACGCGCTGCGCGACCTGGCGGGCGAACAGCCCAAGCTGGAAGAGGGCGACGCGCTGGAGCTGGTCAAGGAAGCCTCGTGGCGCGGTTGCATCATGGCCGCGGCAACGCTGGCAGCCTCTTGCGGCCTGGCCAAGAGCGAGAACGAAGAGATCAGCGCATGGCTGCAATCGCAGTCCGCGACGTGGGCCGAGGAAGGCAACCGCGCCCTGGAAGAAGGACGTCTGCGCGACGCCGCCGAACGCATCTGCGCGCACCGCCTGCTCAATCCCGACGCGCTGGCCGGCGCCCGTGCACAGCGCGCCTTCGAACGCGCCATGCGCCTGGGCGTGCGTGCCGCGCTGGTGGCCGGCAACCACAAGGAAGTGATCGACCTGACCAACCTGGCCATCGACACCAACGTGGACTTCCCCGAACTGCACGCCATGCGTGGCCGCGCGGCTGACGCGCTGGGCGACAAGAAGACGGCGATGCGTCACCTGGAAGTGGCCGCCTCCGGCGATGCCGCTCCGTTCAGCGCCAAGCTGCACTTTGCCCGCGTTGCCTTCAATGGCGGCTGGTTCGGTGAAGCGATCGACGCGTACAAGGATGTGCTGGGTCATTCGGGCGCCGATCAAAGCGCCAAGGACGAAGCCGAACGCCAACTCGGCCGGCTCGGCCCGCGCGCCATCCGTGGCGCTCGCGAGATCCTGTCGAACGGCGATCATCAGGCCGCTTGGAAGCTGCTGGACCGCGTCGCGCAATCGTGGCCCGGCATGCCGGAAGTGGACCACGAAAAGCGCCGCATCCTGGCCTATCTGTACGCCGAAGCGCGCGCGCTGGAACCGTCCAGCACGACCGAGCGCCTGGCGCTGGGCGAACGCATCGTGTCGCTGGTGCCGGATGATCCCATCGGCCTGCGCCTGGCCGCGGTCGGCGCCATGCGTCTGCACCGCTTCGAACAGGCCCTGCCGTACTGGAAGCAGTTGCAGGAACGTTCCGAGAACCCGGCCCAGTATGACCACTACATCGAGCGCTGCCTTGTCTGGATCGAGAAGATCAACCGGAGAAAGGCAGCATGAATCCCCCTCTGATAACCGAGCGAGTGGACGCCAAGTCCGATCTTCAGCAAGTTCAAGCGCAGTTGGAGGAAATCGTTGCGGCATCGGGGCGGGTTCAAGTCGCTCAGGACAACCTGGCGCGGGCCAAGCAGCTTGCCCGCGATCACATGGAAGACTCGAAGGTCCGCTTCCTCCTGCTCCGCCTGCAGGAGTCGGCGGGTCTGAACGAGGGCATGGCCGAGCAGTGGGCCACGCTGCTCGAGGAGTGCCCGGATGACCTGCAGATCGTGCGCTACTGCGCGACGCGGCTGGTGAAGGAACGGCACCTGGACGAAGCCATGGCGCTGGTCGACCGTCACCTGCCGGCCGAGACGACGAATCCGGACCGCCTGTTTGCGCGGGCGAAGCTGCTGAGCGACATCCGCGCGCACGAGCAGTCGGACGCGCTGTTCCGGCGTCTGATCTCGCAGCACACGGATCGCAACATGCGCGTGGAGTTCGCCAAGCGCCTGCGCAAGCGCGGCCTCCTGGCCGACGCGTGGGACGCGATCGCGCCCGTGGCCAAGCACCTGACGCCCGGCAGCAAGGCGGCCGAACTGGCCGAGGGGCTGGCCAGTGACTACGCGTTCTACCAGCGCTTCGAATCCGAAGAGGGGCTGGCGGGCAAGGACGTGCGCATCGTGTCGATGAAGCACGCGATCCTGCACTTTCGCAACCGCAAGATTGCGGAAAACACGCCGGAAAAGCCGGTGTCGGTGGCGCTGGTCACCGGCAGCCTGGGACCGGGTGGCGCCGAGCGCCAGCTGACCCGCCTGGCGGGCGAGCTGACCCGCCTGGCCGCGTCCCCGGAACTGCAGCCGCCCGACATCCTGATGCGGCCCAAGAAGGTCGAGGTGCTGGTCAAGCAGCACACCGAGCCCTCCGGGTCGCCCAAGAAACAGGACGACTTCTTCCTGCCGGTGCTCATCAAGGCGCAGATTCCGGTCACGGAGATCAACCGCCTGCCGGCCATCTCGGTGGCGCACCAATCAGTGCCCGAAGGCAACCTGGGCCGCCTGCTGGAACAGCTGCCTCCGCCGGTTCACTATGGCGTGACGCGGCTGGCGCCGGTGTTGCGCGCCAACCGTTTCGACGTGGTCAGCCTGTGGCAGGACGGCACGTGCCTCTTTGGCGCCCTGGCGGCGCTGTTGGCCGGCACGCCGACGATCCACCTGGTGTTCCGCGGCCTGCCGCCGAACATCCGCAAGGACCGTTTCCGCGAAGAGTATCCCGAGCTGTTTCAGGCGCTGGCCCTGGTGCCGGGCGTGGTGTTCGTGAGCAACAGCCGCAAGGCCGCGGAAGCGTACGCCGAGTGGCTGGACCTGCCGCTGGAACGCTTCCACATCCTGTACAACGGCGTGCCGGATCTGGCGACCGATGCCTCGGACGCCGACAAAGCCAAGTGGGAAGCCTTCCACGAGCGCACCAAGGACGCCACCGAGACGATCGGCGGCGTGTTCCGCCTGGAGCCGGACAAGCGTCCGCAGCTCTTCATCAAGTTGGCGGCGCTTTACCTGAAGGAACGGCCCCAGGCGCGCTTTTTCCTCGTGGGCGACGGACGCCTGCGCGAGAACATCGAGGCGCTGGCGCTGGAGCACGACGTGCTGGAGCGCCTGTTGCTGGTGGGGCTGTCGAATCACGTGGGCTTCTGGTATTCGAAGATGGACGCCAGCGTGCTGTTGTCGCGCTACGAAGGCCTGCCGAATGTGCTGATCGAGGCCCAGTTGCTGGGCGTGCCGGTGATTTCCACGCCGGCCGGCGGCGCGGAAGAGTGCTTTGTCGAGGACGAGACGGGCCACCTGCTCAGCTGCGTGGATCATCCCGACATGCACGAGGCCTGCGAGAAGGTCCTGAACATGGTGGACCAGGTGCGCAGCAATGCGGACATGCGAGCAAATAGCCGCCAGCGGGCGCAGAAGCTGTTCTCGCTGGACGCGATGCTCACGAAGTTCATGAGCATCTGCATGCCCGCCATGACCGAGTCCGAGAACGACGAGCGCATTGACGTTGCGCCCAAGCGCCTGATGCAGGCGTGACGGGTAGTTGCTCTTTTTAAAAGTGCTGAAGTTGAAGGAACCTATGCTAATGAACGTCCCGGCCCTGGGCGCGCGGCGCCATGCGACGCTTGCCATGCTGCTGCTTGCAGCGCTGACACTCACGGGTTGCCAGCTCCCACGGTCCGGCCCGATGCTTAGCGAAATGACAGGGGCTCACGATGACAAGGACGTCATCGTGATGCCCGTGTCGCGCGAACTCGCGCGAAAGAGCCGGGTGCCTGATGTGGCGGACTTTCCGGTGCGCTACCGCGATCTGACGCAGGCGGGTTTCGACAAGCTGGTGCCGGGTGACGGCATCAACGTGAAAGTGTGGGAACGCGGCGGTCTCGGCGTGTTCGCCGCGGACCCGTCGGGCGTCAGTGATCTGGGTAACCAGGACATCGACAGTGCCGGCAACGTTACGTTTCCCATCATCGGGAAGTTCCGCGCCGAGGGCCTGACGCTCGGCAAGTTGCATGACGCCATCGTGGCGCGCCTGAGCAAGCTCGTGGTCGGCGCCGACGTCAGCGTCACGCGCGCGGCCGACGCGCGCGGGCAGATGGTGACGGTGCAGGGCAACCTGACCAAGCCCGGCATGTATCCCATCACGCAGACCGCCCAGCGCCTGAGCAGCGCGCTGGCGCAGGCCGCGCCCGTGCAGACCAACCCCGAACAGCTCATCATCAGCCTGCGCCGCGACAGCCAGGTGGCCTCGGTGCGGCTGGCCGACATCTACCGCAACCAGAACAACGACATCCTGTTGCGCTCGGGCGATGTGATCACCGCCTACGACGCCAAGGAATTCCTGACCGTGCTCGGCGCGGCCGGCCAGCAGGGCCGCGTGGAAATCAGCAAACGCAATTACAGCGTGCTGGACGCGCTGGCGGACTCGCGCGGCCTGGACGACAAGCTGGCCGATCCGCGCTCGGTGTTCCTGTTCACGCCCGCGCAAGCGGGGGCCGAAGGCAAGCCGGACTTGCTGCCCGTCGTGTACCAGTTCGACCTCACGCGGCCGGAGCAGGTGGCGCTGGCCCGCGAGTTCACGGTGCATGAAGGACAGGCCATCTACATCTCGGACGCGCCGTTCACGCAGGTGCAGAAGGTGCTGTCGGCCTTCCGCGTCACGATGAGCGCCGGCTTCAGCGCCACGCGAGCCATCGACAGCGATTCGGGCGGCGGTTCGACCGGCGTTGCCCAATAACGCGTCCATGAGCAACGAGGATCGGATAAAGGGCTGGCGCTCGCGCCGGAAGGACAACAGCTACACGGTGGGGTCTGGCGTCGCCAACTGGCGGCTGGATCCGGCCGCGCTGTTCGAAGCCAAGGCCCCGCCGGGCGTGCTGTTCAAGCCGCTGCTAGCCCGCCTGCAGGGCGAGCCGCACGACTCCGTCGCGGCGCGGCGGGCGGTGTACGAGGCCGTGCAGGCGGAGCTGGACGCCGAGATCGTGCGCAGCCAGGTCGACGAGACCCTGGCGGACTTCTCCCGGCGGCGCCTGCGCATCATCGTGCGCCTGCTGGAGCAGGACATCCGCGCGGGCGTCGAGGTGTTTGCGCCGGGCTACATGCCGGCCAAGCTGGTGGCCGAGGATGAGCGGCTGGCGGTCGCGCATGCCCGCCGCGTGGAACGTCGCAAGCAGGAAGAGGCGCGTGAAGCGCGCCGCCATGCGTCACGCAACGACATCGCGCTGGAGATCGAGGTTGCGCAGAGCGAAGCGGGTGATCTCGCGATCCTGCGCGACCGGCTGCGCTCCCTGCATAAGGGGCATTCGGAGGACACCGCCGGCCATCGGCCGATCGGCCGCACGCTGATGGCGATGTTCATCTACCAGCTGCGCGTGATGCACGGCGAAAGCCGCATCGCGCTGGTGTGGGCGCTGGTCGGCCCTGTCGTGCTGCTGACCCTGATTTCGTCGCTGTACATCCTGATGGGCACGCACTACATCCTGGGAATGGACGTGCAGACGTTCTCGCTGTTGGGCGCGACGACCTGGATCATGTTCCGTCAGATCGCGTTCCGCAGCAGTACGGCGTATGTCTCGGCACGCGGCCTGCTGAATTTCCAGGGCGTCACGCCGCTGATGTGCGCGCTGGTGCAGGCCATGATCTACGTATCGGTGTATGTGGTGGTGTTTGGGGTGCTGATCACCGGGGGCCATGCGATCGGGCTCATCACGCTGCCCAAGAGCTGGGCCGGCTTCATTCTTTTTGTGGTCCTGATGGGCGTGGCGGGCGCGGCGATGGGGGTGCTGTTCGGGTCGATTGCGACCTACTGGCACTTCTTCCTGCGGCTGGCGCCGATCATCGAGCGCTTCCTGCAGATTTTCGCGGCGGTGTTCTTCGTGTCGGAGCAGTTTCCCGAGCAATTGCGGCCGTGGATGCTGTGGTCGCCTCTGGCGCACGGCATGCAGTTGCTGCGCTCGGCGTACTTCCATGCGTACGAGTCGCACGATGCCAGCCTGGGTTACTTCCTGACCTCGCTGGTGTTCATGATGGTGATCGCGCTGGTGGCAGAGCGCCTGGCCCGTCCCAACGTTCAGCCAATGTGAGGGTGAAAAAGATGATCCATCTCAATGGCGTAACCGACGAACCCTATTCCTTCGGCAGCAGGCAGCCGCTGCTGGCCAACGCTACGCTCGACATCCCGGCGGGGCGCTATGCGCTGCTGTCGCCCGCGCCGGAGATGCACCGCCAGCTGGTGGACGTGCTGTGCTGTCTGCGTCCGCCGCGGCAGGGCTTCGTCAAGCACGACGGCAATGTGTCGTGGGCGATCGGCCGGCAGGGCTTCATCCGCGGCAAGGCCAGCGGGCTGTCCATGATCGATTTCGTCAGCGAAATGTACGAGATCGACCCCGACGCCACGTATGAACTGGTCGCGGACCTGATCAGCGATCCGAAGATGCTGGCCAAGCCCATGGAGCATTGGCCGCTTTATGTGCGGCAGGAGTTTTCGTTCGCGCTGGCGCTGGCGCCCGCGTTCGATGTCTACGTGATCGAAGGGAGCATCCCCTTCGAGCCCTGCCGTTTCACCCGGCTCTGGCTGGCGCTTTTTGAAGAGCGCCTGGTCGGCCGGACACTCATTTTTTCCAGTTATCGCCAGAATCAGTTGGCGGATTATTGCTTCAAAGGCTTGATCTATGAACGAAGCGCGCTCAGCATCGACGACGACCTCGACCAGTGCCTCCGCAGGTATCCCCCGCGACGATCACGGAGCGACTCCGGCACAGGCGACGACGTCCTCGGAGGCGGCTTCGACGAAGGCCAACTCGGGTTCTGACGGCGGCTCCGAGATCGAACGCCGCCGCCGCGAACGGCAGTCGGCCCTGCGCGAGCGCCGCCGCCATCGCTGGATCAACGCGGTGATCGTACTGGTGCCGGTGGTGCTGGCGGTGATCTACCTGTTGATCGTCGCCACGCCGCGCTATGAGGCGGAGTCGCGGTTCTTCGTGCAGTCGGCGTCCGGCCAGCAGGGCGGTGGCGGCGCAGCCGCCAGTCTGCTCACGACGGGCAACTCGGGCGGCATGCTCGGCGGATTTGTCGATGGCTGGGCAGTTGCGGACTTTCTGAAGTCGCGCGACAGCATGCAGCAGCTGGACAAGAAGGTCGGTCTGCGCCGCTATCTGATGAACGATGGGCTGGACCCGTTCAACCGCCTGGCCGAGGATTCCAGCGAAGACGATCTGTACCGCGCCTATCAGGCGTCGGTGCACGTGTCGTTCAACGCGCTGGAGCAGATCGACGTGCTGCGCGTCAGCGCGTTCTCGTCGGAAGACGCGGCCACGCTGTCCCGGGAGCTGATCGGCCTGGCCGAGCAGTTCGTCAGTTCGATGAACGAGAAGGGCGTGGCGGACAAGCTGAAGGTGAGCGAAGAGTCGGTCAAGTTTGCCGAGGAAAAGGCGCTGGCGGCGCGCGATGCGCTGACGACGTGGCGCACCAAGCACGGCAACATCGACCCCAGCGCGACGGTGTCGATGCTGCTGAACCTGTCCAGCCAGCTTGAAGGCGAGCTGAGCACCGCGCAGATCAATCTGGACAAGATCCGCGCGCTGGATAACAAGGACCATTTCATGCTCAAGCCTGCGCAGATGCAGGTGACGGCCCTGAAAAAGCGGCTGGCATCCGTGCGTCAGCGCCTGAGCGGCGACGGCAACACGGAAGCCAAGCAACTGAAGGAATATGAGGCGCTGCGCAATGCCCAGGTGTTTGCGGATTCCAACCTGACGCTGGCGCAGCAGTCGTACCAGCAGGCGATGACGGACGCGCTGCGCCTGCAGCGGTATCTGTCGATCATCGCGCAGCCGGTGCCGACGGATCGGCCCAGCAGCCCGCGCACCGGCATCCTGCTGTTGCAAGCGCTGGCACTGGGATTTGTGCTCATGTTCATCGCTCGCGTCGCGATGGCTTTGTTGAGGGGGCTGCGTCATGGTTGATACGGTCATCGAAAGCCGCCGGCCGGACGCCGGCGCCGAACCGCAGGACGCCACGGCGCGCCTGCGCGAGGTCATCGGACAGATCCGCGCGTCGGCAGACCCGGCGAGCGGCATGACCGCGCTGGAACCGGCGCTGCGCCCGGCCAAGGACGGCTGGCGCGAGGTCCGGCGGCTGCTGGTCTCGCCCGACGTGAAGGAGGGCAAGCTGGCCTCTGCCATCGCGGCGCTGGAAACGCTTGTTGCGGTGTATCCCGCGCGGGTGGACGACAGGCGCCTGCTCGCCAGTCTGCTCGGCCGCCTGGAGCAGTGGGACAGGGCGATCGCCGAAGCCGATGCCGCCGCCGGCATCGAGCCCGGCAATGCGTCGCTGCATGCCGCGCGCATCCAGATGCGTGTGCAGGCGGGACGCGTGCCCGAGGCGGCGGAAGTCGCCCGCACGACCCTCCCGCTGGCGCAGAGCGCGCCCGAAGACGCTTATGCGTGGATGATGGCCTTCGTGCGCAATGGGGACGTCGCCGAAGCCTCTGGCATCGCGGCGTCGCTGGATCCGGACAAGCTGCCCAATGAACGCGTGGCGACGATGGCGGTACGCGCATTGCTGGCCGACGGCCGCACTGCGGCTGCAATCCGTCTGGGCGACGGCGCGCTGCGCGCGGGCCAGGATTGCGCGGCGCTGCGATCGTCGCTGGGACTGGCGCATCTGCGGCGCGGCACCGAAGACGATCGCAAGACCCATGCGCTGACGCACTTCGAGGCCGGCCTGCAGGCCGCGCCCGACGATGTGCGGCTGCTGACGCTGCACGGCGAAACCCTGCTGCGCGCCGGACGCTACAAGGATTCCGTGGCACCGTTGGCGCGCGCCATCGAACTGGCGCCGGATCTTGAGCAGACGCGAGGCCTGTATGCCCGCGCGCTGCGCTACACCTTGCAGTACGACGCGGCGGCCGAACAGATGATGTTCCTGCTGAAGAAGTCGCCGGACAACTTGCTGTGGCAGCGGTCCGCCATTGGCGCGCTGTCGCAGGCCGGGCGCAAGGACGAGGCCGAGGCGCTGTTCGAGCAATACGTCGCCAAGCGTGGCGCGCGGCTGCCGGAGACCTTCCAGGAAGCGTTGGCGCGCATGGAAGAACAGCTCGACACCGCGCCGATTCCGCAGGCGCGGCTGGACTGGGCCTGGTCGATGCGCGGCGACACCAGCATCGATCGCGCCACGTGGGAACGCCGCGCGCGTTGGGGCCACATGATCGACCATCTGCTGTTCGACTGGCTCGAATGCCGCGAGGAGCGCGTCGAAGAAGCGATGGCCATGCTGGGTGAGCTCGATACCGGCGAGCGCTTCTTCGCGCCGCTGCTTGCCGCCGGCCGCGGCGTCGTGGTCGCCACCGCCCACGTCGGGCCGATGTATGCGGGCCTGATGGCGCTGGAACTGGTCGGCATTCCGTCGCGCTGGCTGGCGTCGGCGCCCAGCATCGCCCGCAGCAGTTACGCCGAGGCGCTGATCTCGACGGCCGACCAGACCGAGGCGCAGGTCGCCAAGGCCTGCATGCGCGCGATCAACTCGGGCTTTGTGCTGTGCCTGGCCATCGACGGCGCGGCGAATCCCGCCGCGCCGCGCACGACCTTCGAAGGCCAGGACGTCACGTATTCCGGATTCGCGGCGCATCTGGCGCACCGGATGGGTGTGCCGTCGGTGTTCTACGCGCCCCGCTGGGAGAACGGGCAGGTGGCCTACACGCTGGAAATGCTGCCGGCCGCCAATCCCGGCGAGGACGCGGACGCGTACGCGCTGCGCTGGCAAAAGGCGTACTTTGAACGGCTGCGCGAGCATCTTGCCGGCCCGCCGGAGAACCTGCGGTTAAGCGGCGGCATCTGGCGCCATGTGACGGCGGCGGATCCGTCCGCGTGAAATTTGAGGGAGCGGTTGCGATGCGACTTCGAAAGACAGTGATGGTGTGGCTGCTGACGCTGACCGGCTTGTATGGCGGGGCAGCGGCAGCAAGCGGGCAATGCGCGGCGCCCGATGAACACTGCCCGTTCGTAGCCAGCTTGCTGGCGCAGCGCGAAGGATATGGCGCCAAAGCCACGGGCGGTCTGGGCGGCAAGTTCATCGAGGTGACCTCGGACCAGGACGCCGGACCCGGTACGCTGCGCGCCGCGCTGGCACAGGCCCGCAAGGGACCGGCATGGATACGCTTCGCGTCCGACATGACGATCGTCCTGAAAACCCAGTTGCGTGTTCCGTCCAACACGACCATTGACGGCCGCGGCAAGCGTGTCGCCCTGATCGACGACGGCCTGGGCGTGTACGGCGCGAAGAACGTCATCCTGACGCATCTGACAATCGACGGGCGGCTCACGCGGCTTACGCAGGCCGTGAATGTGGCCAATGACAGCCGCGATGTGTGGGTCGACCACATGGACCTGTCGCGGATGTCGGACCGCCTGCTGAACGTGAAGAACGGCTCGACCGACGTGACGATCTCTTGGACGAAGTTCCACAACTCGAACAAGGTCATGCTGCTGAACAACATCACGTCCAAGAATCTCTTCCAGAACTACGAGCGCGATTCGATTGCGCGCGTGACGCTGCATCACAACTATTTCTTCAACACCGTGCAGCGCAATCCGCGCGCACAGTTCGGCACCTTCCACCTGTTCAACAACCTGCTCGAAAACTGGGACTTCTACGGCATGAGTTTCAGCCTGGAGGCCAAGGCGCTGGTCGAAGGCAACATCTTCAACAACGACGCACAGCGCAAGTGCGTCGAGCCCGAGTTCTACCCCACGGTGGAAGGCATCAACGTCAACTACTGCCGCTACATCCCGATTGCGCCGGCACGCAGCGCACTGGACAACGGCGACTCCGATCGCGGCGCCTATGAAAAGCGCAAGGCGGATCACGGCTACACCCGCGATTTCAAGGCCTTTCTGCGGTTGAAGGACAACCTGTATCTGGGCGATGCCAAGCCGGTGCTCAAGGACTATCGCCCCGAGTCGGCGCCGACGCCGTCTTACTGCTACGGCTACGAGAAAGCGACGCCCGAGCTGGCCGAGAAGATTCGCAAATTTGCCGGTAATACGTCGGGCGATACACCCTTGCCGGCAACGCGCACCGGCGCGGGTTGCCCGGGCTGAGGTATGCTCGTCCCCGCGCTGATTTTGTAGTTTTCTGATTGTGCGCATTTCCACAAGAAATCAGGATTTCTTGCGTGATTTCATCAGGTGAGGAACCATGTCCGACATCGTCGTATTCGTTCGTAACAAAGCACGCTTTGGCGACCAGATTGTGGCGTTTCCTGCGCTGTACCAGGTCAAGAAACTGTGGCCGGACAAGCGTGTCCGCGTTGTCTCGCGGTTTGACGTGGAGGCCTTCTATACGCAGCTGCCATGGGTGGATCAGTTCGTCCGCGCAGAAGCATTCGGCGATCAGGTCAAGGCGCTGCCCCCACGCGCCAGCGCGTCGTTGACGCTGCATCATTCCAGCGAGCGCTTTGCGCTCATCAACCTGCTGCGCCGGCCCAAGTTGCGGCTGGGCTTCAGCAACCGCCGGCTCGGCGACTGCGTCTGGACGCACTCCCACGCCAAGGACATCCGCGAATACATCGGCCTGGCAAACCTGCGGCTGCTGTCCACGCTGCAGGAACACGATCCCGAAGCGATTGCGCGCCAGTGCTTCGTCGAAATCGGCCGACCCTGTGCGGGCAAGGTGCAGCCGGCCGACATCGTCCTGATTCCGGGCGGCGGCGCCGGGCAGTTCAAGCGGTGGTCGCTGGATCATTATGTTGCGCTGGCCGACCTGCTGCAGGCGCGGCTGGGCGGCACCGCCAATTTCACGTTTGTCCTGGGTCCGGCCGAAGCGGCCGAGCGCCAGCGCCTGAAAGACATGAATCGGCCGGACTTCCGCCTGGAATGCTCCCGCTCCGTGGCCGAGCTGGTCGCACTGATGCAGGACGCGCGGCTGATCGTCTCCAACGACTGCGGCCCTTCGCATATCGCGCAGGGGCTTTGCGTGCCCTACGTGGGCGTGTTCAACGAATCGAATCCCGAATGGTTCTGGGCGCGCGATTACACCCGCGACGTCGTGCCGGAAGCAGGATCGAAAGCGATCAATTCGATTCATCCGGGGCGCGTGTTCGAGGCGTGCATGGCGGTGCTGGCCCGGTAGCGGTCTGACGCGGCCCGCCAATGAAAAGCAGCCACCCGATCCGGGTGGCTGTTGTCTTTCGGCGTTCAGGGTGAGCGGGTCACCCCGGACGTCATGTCATCACACCCCGATCGGACCGCCGTCGGCACGACGGATCACCACCGTCGACGAACGCGGGCGGACGACGCCCGTGGTGGCGGTGGTTGCATCTTCCGTGTCGTAGGCCGGCCAGTTCACCGGGTGCTGGATGTTCAGGAAGATGCTGGTGTAGTCCGGCGTGAAGGCAAAGCCCGTGACTTCGGCTTCGTTCGGGCCGACAAAGAAGCGGCGCAGGTCGGCCTGGTTGGTCGCGTTGATGGCCGGGCCCGTGCCGGTGCTGTCGGCCAGCGCGCCGGGGATCACGGCCAGCATCTGGTCGTTGGTCGCCTTGGCCACGTTGTTGTTGCGGCCGCCGTCGATGCCGTTGTCGGTCTGGATCCACAGGATGCCGCGCGGGTCGATGCCGATGCCGTCCGGGCTGGCCAGCTGGTTCAGCGTGGTCAGGCCGGAACGGTTGGTGTCGGCGTCGGCGCCGGCGTCGGAGCCAAACACGAAGATGTCCCACTTGAACTTGGTCGAGCCCGGCTCGTCGTGCCAGCGCACGATGTGACCGTTGACGTTGTTCAGGCGCGGATTGGCCGGGTTGGTGCCGCGGCTGGCGTTGCGGCTGGAGTTGTTCGTCAGCGTCAGGTAGATGTCGCCGTTGGTCGGGTGCGTGGCCGTCCATTCCGGGCGGTCCATCGGCGTGGCGCCGACGAAGTCCGCGGCGCCGCGGGTGTTGATGATGATGTTTTCGAGGCTGCCGAACTCATCGGCCAGCGTGCGGCCGCCGGCGCCCACGGTCGTGCCGGTGAGCGCGATCCATTGGCCCGTGCCATCGGCGTCAAAGCGCGCGACGTACAGCGTGCCCTTGTCCAGGTACTTCGCGCCCACCGCGAGACGGTCGGTGCGCTCGGCGTCCTTCGGATCCCACACGGCTTCCGACACGAAGCGATAGATGTATTCAAAGCGCGAATCGTCGCCGCTGTAGAAGGCGAGCGGCTTGCCGGCTTCGGGCAGGCCGTAGGCGCAGCCCTCGTGCGCGAAGCGGCCCAGCGCGGTGCGCTTGGTGGCGATGCTGTTCTCGTTGTAGGGATCGATTTCGACCAGGTAGCCGAAGCCGTTGATCTCGTTGCGATAGTCCTGCGTGAAGTCGGCGCCGGTCTCGGTGATGTTGAAGCGCGCGAACTCGCCCTGGACTTCCAGCGGGTCGTTGGCGCCCGTTTCCCATTCGTAGCGGCCCTTGTCGTTCGGCACGCCGACGCGCTGCTGGTGCGCGGGACGCGTGCCGGTGTTCACGAAGCACGCGGCCCAGTTTTCTTCGGCCGTGATGTACGTGCCCCACGGGGTGTAGCCGTTGCCGCAGTTGTTGTTGGTGCCGCGCACCATCGTGCCGTTGGGCGAGTACGGGGTCTTGACCCAGTCCGTGCCGCCGACGGGGCCGGCCAGTTTCATCGGCGTGGCCGACGTGAAGCGGCGGTTGTAGCGCGAGTTGTGAACGATGGTCCAGCGGCCGTTCTCAAGGCGCACGTGCAGGATTGCGACGCCGTGCGCGTTGATTTCCTTGCGGATTTCCTCGATGGGGCGCTTGCCGGCGAGGGTGGTCGCGCCGTTCGGGTGCAGCGCCTTCTGGTCGATGTATTCGTGGTTGACCGCCAGCAGGCCCTCGGTGGAGCTGCCGTTGATCGGGAAGAAGTGCATGCCGTCGTGGTGCATGCCGGTGGAGTTCAGCAAGTCAGTCGAGCTGTTGTTGCCGTTGCGGTCCCACGGATTCGCGTTGTCGTTGAACGGCGTGCCCCACGGTGCGAACACATGGGCGATGTAGCCGGCCGGCACGACACAGGCGTCGGTCATGGAGGTGGGCAGGGACTCGAAGCCCAGCTTGACCGGGGCCGGCGCCGGAGGCGTCTCCGTGCCGGGCTGTTCCGGCGCGGGGTTCTGGCCACCGTTGCCGGCATCGTCGTCATCGTCGTCGCTGCCATTACAGCCGGCAAGACCGAGGCTGGTCATCGTCGCGAACGCAGCGGCGATACCGCCGCGCATCACCATGCGGCGGGACATGTTCTTTTCGAGAATCTCGCTGAACGGGGTGCTCATGCTGGGATTGCGGACGGTCTTGTCGGAGATGGACTTGCTCATTTGAACTCCTGGCTTTGGGTCTGATGCCCGATGGGGACGAGCAATACTAGAAGTCCGAAATGAAAGGTTAATGACAGATGACTGAAACCTGTTGCGCCTGCGCCATCTTGTCCAAAACAAAAGGCTGACGCCGCATGCGCGGGCGTCAGCCTGTGGATGCAAGGGCGGGCGTGCTTATCGGTTTTCGTCGTCCATCGTCAGCGCGCCGTTCTTCATGATGCCTTGCGCGATTTCCTCGGCGGACTTGCCCGCAAAGCCATGCTCGCCTGCGGTGATGCGCAGGCTGTCGCCGTCCAGCGGGCTCATCAGCGTGGCCGAGGACAGCAGAATGCCGTTTGCGCGGAACTGCACGCGCTGGCCCACGCGTTCGCGCGTGAAATTCGCCAGCGTCTTGACGCTGTCAGGCTTGAGCTTGATGTCGACGACGCGCGCGTTCGTGTGCGGATCGGCGCCGGGCGTGACCTGCTCGACCTGCAGCGTGACGGACTCGGCGTGGGCGGCGAAGGGCAGGGCGGCGGCGAGCGCCGCGGCCAGTGCGCTGGCCAGAACAGGATGTCGCATTGATGGCATGGGGACGCTCCTTCTGATGGACGACGCTCCATCCTATACGGATCGCGGCAGACGGGGATGACCGTCTGATATATTCCTGACGAAATTTTGCCGGCGTGCGCCACGCTGGCGCCGGTGAGGAGTGACCATGATTGCACGCGCCACCTGTCTGTTGTCCATCGCCCTGCTGGCCGGTACTGCGCAGGCCGGCGCCGCGCCCGCATCGCTGTCGTGCATATCAGAGAGCGGCAAGGTGGCGTTGAAGGGCGACATTCCTTCGCCGTCTTCCGAAGAACTCGCGCTGACGCTGACCTATGCGACGGCCACGCTGTCGTTCACGTCGGATGAGGCGCCCGGTTATGTCGTCGCCAATTTCCCGCAGTCGGTGTTCACGCTGGTCGCGCCGACGGATGGACAGGCGCTGACGCTGTATGCGCTACCGTCCACCGTGGCCGTGAAAAAGACGGCTGATGGCGACATGGCCGGCACGTTCCAGGCCCGGCTGCTGGGTCCGCGTCCCGGCGGCAAGGCGGCCAGCGGTTATCCGGCGCCGCTGCAAGCCACGTTGAACTGCGACTACCGGTATTCGCTGTAAACCGCGCGCCGGCGTCATTCCCCTCCCTCGTTTTGCGCGAAGCCTGCCGGATTTGACGGGCGGGATGCCGCACGCCCACAATCGGCCGAACGACCACCCGCAGGCGGATCTTCGATTTCCGCCGCCACCATCCCGGAGGACATCTTATGGCAGACGCTGACCCCAAAACCCCGACACCAACCCAGGCGGAAACCCAGGCGCTGTTCGACCAAGGTCTGGAACTGCGCCGTGAAGTGCTCGGCGCCGATTACGTCGACGGCTCGATCGCGCGCGCCAACGATTTCATGATGGCGTTCCAGCACATCACGACCGAATGGTGCTGGGGCTACACCTGGGGCCGCCCCGGGCTTGAGAAGAAGACGCGCAGCATGCTCAACCTGGCCATGCTGACGGCGCTGAACCGGCCCGCCGAGATCAAGCTGCACGTCAAAGGTGCGCTGAACAACGGTGTGACGGTCGAGGAGATCAAGGAGATCCTGCTGCAGGCCACGGTCTATTGCGGCATTCCCGCGGGTCTGGACGCTTTCAAGGTGGCCAACCAGGTGCTGGAAGAGGAAGGCGCGTTCAAGGCGCAGCAGGGATGACTCGCCCCGGCACTGGGCCGGCGCGCCCTTGAAACTGGGGAAAAACTGAAAGCGGCGGGAAGAACGGCGGATTTCACGCGGTTCTTTCCTGCTTGCCCGCATCGGGAGCGGGCTATGATGACTTGTAATCCGATGTGTTACAACTACAAAAATTTTGAAATAACCGGCACATGTTTCGCTGCGGGCTTGCGCGCACGGCGAGACTGCGTCTGACATCACGCGTTTGCGCCTTGGGCGCTGACGCATTTTCCGGCATAGTTTGTGACGGCAAGGCCCGGCCGGGTTCCGTCGCGATAGCAGTATGGCTACACAAACGCAGTTTCCCGCTCCCACGCGCGTGATCGCTGCCTTCGACTTCGACGGCACGCTCACTCAGCGCGACACATTCATTCCCTTCCTGGCCCATCTGTCGTGGGTCGGCTTGCTGGCGGCGTTCGTGCGGACCGCGCCGGCGCTGACGGCGTTCGCGCTGCGTCTGCGCAGCAACGAAGACGCCAAGCAGTCGCTCTGCCGCGCCGCGCTGCGCGGGCGCTCGCGCACCGAGCTGGCCCGCATCGCCCGCGCGTGGGTGCACACCATTCCGCTGCGGCCCGCGCTCATCGAGCGGCTGCGCTGGCACCAGCAGCGCGGCGACCGCTGCGTGCTGGTCAGCGCCTCGCCCGACATCTACCTCGACGACGTGGCCCGCTACCTCGGGTTCGACGACCTCATCTGCACGCGAATGGCGGTTGATGCGCAGGGCCGTCTGACCGGCGACTTTGACGGACACAACTGCTGGGGCCCTGAAAAGTTGCGGCGCCTGACCGAGCGCTACGGCGGTCCGGACCAATATGAACTGCACGCCTACGGCGACAGCCGCGGCGACCAGTGGCTCATCGACGCGGCCCAACATGCCTGGTACCGCGGGCAGGCGGTCAAGCCATGAGGGCGCTGATTTCCCTGCTGCGTCCGCAGCAATGGCTGAAAAACGGCTTCGTGCTGATCGGCCTGATCTTCAGCCACGGATGGACGAACCCCGCGCTGGTGTTTGCCGTGGGCGTGGGCTTTGTCGCGTTCTGCCTCGCGTCCAGCGCGGTCTATGTCCTGAACGACTATCACGACCGCGCCGCCGATGCGGCGCATCCCAAGAAGCGGCTGCGCGCCATTGCCAGCGGACGGGTCGGCCTGCCCGCCGCCCGCGCGCTGATCGTCGTGCTGTTTGGCTCGGCGCTCGGCCTGCCGCTCGCGTGCGGGCTCTGGCCCGTGGCGCTGGCCGTGGCCGGCTATCTGACCCTGAACATTGCCTACACCCTGAGCCTGAAGCACAAGGTGCTGGTCGATGTGTTCTGTATTGCTGCGGGCTTCATGATCCGCCTGGCTTGCGGCACCTTTGCGGTGGGCATCATCCCGTCGCGCTGGATGCTGCTGTGCAGTTTCATGCTGACCCTGTTCCTGGGTTTTGCCAAACGGCGTGCCGAGATCGCGTCGGCGCCTCTCGATGCCCCGGCATCGCAAGGCAGCACGCGCACCGTGCTGCGCCACTATTCGCCGCAGCTGCTGGACATCCTGGTGGGCATCACCGCCAGCACGACGCTGCTGGCGTATGGCCTCTATACGGTGGACGACATCACCGCCGCGTTGCACGGCACGCAGCACCTGATCGTCACGCTGCCCATCGTCACCTTCGGCGTCTTCCGGTATATCTACCTGCTGTACAAGGGGGGATCGGGCGAAGAGCCGGGTCGCGATCTGCTCGCCGACAACCAGATCCGCCTTGCGGTGCTGGCCTGGGTGGCGGTGGTGGTTTTGCTGGTAAGGACGTAGACATGGCATATCTTTGGCTGATTCTCAGCGGGGCCTGCAGCGTGGTGGCCAGCGTGGCGCTCAAGGCGGCGGGGTCCGCCGCAGCCCACGGGCCCACACCGTCCCTGCTGACGCAGGCGCTGCCCTATGCGGGCGCCATCGGCGCGTACGGCCTGGGCTTTGGTTTCTACGCGCTGGCGCTGCGCCAGCTCGATCTGACGCTGGCGTATCCGCTGATGGTGGCCTGCGCGATTGCGGGCGTGTTCGTCTACGGCCTGCTGTCCGGCACGGAGACCATCACGGCCATGCGGATGGCGGGCGCGGCGTTCATCGCCGTCGGCGTCTTCCTGGTCTCGAAGTAGGCGCAGCCATGCAACGCCTGTTTCAAAGCGCGTGGTATCGCGGGTTCCTGCTGTGCTGCGCCTACGTCGTCGTGGCGGCCGCCGTGATGAACGGGTTCTACACCAAGTGGCGGCTCAACGACGGCCATGCGGCGCTCGGGCTGTCGCAGATGGTCGAGGGCACGGCCCACCGTCCGTATGTGTATCGGCAGTTCGTGCCCGCGCTGGCCAACGGCATCCAGGCGTTGCTGCCGCCGGCCACCGTGGCGCGCCTGTCCGAGCGTCTGGCCGAACCTCGGCGCGTGAACAGCCGTTCGGGTCTGGCGATGCGCTATCCGGCGTCCGAGGCCCTGCTGCCGGCAGTCACCTTGCGCTACCACCTCGTCTACTACCTGACGTTTGCCGCGCTGTTGGCTTCGCTGTTCGTCATGCGCCGCGTGGCGCAGCAGGCGGGGGCGGGTGCGGTGGCCGCGACGGCAGCGCCTGCGGTCCTGGCGATGATGGTGCCGTTCTTTTTGACCGAGGGCGGCTACTTCTACGATTTCGTCGAACTGCTGTTCATCATGAGCGCCGTGCTGCTGGCGCTGGGCGCCTCGCGCCAGACGCCGGTCCGGCTTTGCGCGCTGGTGGCGCTGGCAGGGCTGGCGACGTGGAACAAGGAAGCCTTCTTCTTTTTCACGCCCGCCCTGTACCCGCTCTTGCGGCGCAACCTGCCGCGCCTGCCGGCGTCGGGCGTCGTGACGGTGCTGCTGCTGGTGAGCGGTTGCGTCTATCTGGCGCTGCGCATGCGTTACGCGGGCAATCCCGGATCCACCGTGGATTTCCAGCTGTGGGACAACCTGCGCTACTACGTTGACCCCCGCAACTGGCTGCTTACCGAGAACACCTATGGCGTTCTGCTGCCGCGCGGCTTCAGTCTCTTCAGCATCCTGGCCTTCGCGGGCATCGCCATCAATGGCTGGCCGCGGCTGCCAGATGCCCTGCGCGGGCACGCGAAGCTGGCGCTGGCCATCAACGTGCCGCTGTTCCTGTTGTTTTGTTCGCCCGGCGAAATGCGCAATCTGAGCATGCTGTATCCGGCACTGCTGTGCCTGCTGGCGCTGGCGCTGGCAAAGTGGCTGGGGCCGCAGACCGCGCCCCAACCGGCCGTCTCCCTGGAAGTCCGATGATCCGTTTTTTCAATAGCGTGGGCTACCGCCGATTCCTGTTGGCGATGCTCTATGTCATGGTCGCCGCGGCGGCCTTCAATGGTTTCTATACCAAGTGGCGCCTGAACGACGGGCATGGTCCACATTCGCTGGCGTCCATGGTCGACGGCACCGCGTACCGGCCTTACGTGTACCGCCAGTTCGCGCCGGCCATCGCCAATGGCATTCAAGACCTGATGCCGGCCGCGACCGTCGAGCGACTGTCCGAGCGGCTGACCGACCCGCGCCGTGTGAACAGCCGGTCAGGGCTGGCCATGCGTTTTCCCGCGTCGGAAGCGATGCAGGCGCCTGTGACGCTGCGCTATCACATCGTCTATTACCTGACCTTCCTGGCGCTGCTCGGCTCGCTGTTCGCCATGCGGTCGGTGTGCCTGCGGGCGGGCGCCAGCGCAGCCGCCGCCACCGCGGCGCCGCTCGTCATTGCGTTGCTGCTGCCGTTCTTTCTGACCGAAGGCGGCTTCTTCTACGACTTCTTCGAAGTGCTGTTCATGGCATGCGCGATTCTGCTTGCCTGGCGCATCCCGGTCGAACGCCCCGTGCGCGCGGCCGGGCGGCTGGGCTTGCTTGCCGTCGTTGCCGCAATGGCGACCTGGAACAAGGAGGCGTTCTTCTTCTATGTCGTCACGCTGTATCCCATTCTTCGGCTCAGCCTGCCGCGCCTCAAGGCTGCAACCGTCGTGGCGGGGCTGGTGTTCGTCTGCGGCTGCGTGTATCTGGCGCTGCGCGTGCGCTACGCGGGCAACCCGGGCGGTGCGGTGAGTTTCCAGCCGGGTGCGAATTTCTTCTACTTCCTGGACCCCGGCAACTGGTTCCGCACCGAAAGCACCTACGGCGTCGCGCTGCCCAAAGGGCTGAGCGCCGTGATGGTGTTGATGATCGCGGGCGTGGCCGTCACCGGCTGGCGCCTGCTGCCCGCGCCGTTCCGGTTGCACGTGCTGATGGCGCTGGCGGTCAATGTGCCGCTCTTTCTGCTGTTTGCCGCCGAGGGCGAGGCGCGCAACTTGAGCATGCTGTATCCGTCGCTGCTGGTGCTGATGGCAATGGCCTTGACGGCCTGGATGAACACCGCCGCGCCGACCGCGGCGGGCGTTGATCGCGCGCAAGCGTAATCGGCGGTGCGCGGGTTTACCCCATACCCGCTCATCACCAAAATTTGTATGATGACCCGATAACTTCTATTCAAGAGACATCGTCGTCATGCCTGCTTCGCCGCGTCTGCTGTTCGTTGCCCGTCCCTGCCGCCCGGGGACATTCCATGACTGAAGAAGCCCGCATCCGCGAAGAAATCTGCACCATCGGCGCAAGCCTCTATGCGCGTGGCTATACCGTCGGCGCGGCCGGCAACATCAGCGCCCGGCTGGACGACGGATGGCTCATCACACCCACCGACGCCTGCCTGGGCCGGCTGGATCCCGCCGAGCTGGCCAAGGTCGATCTGGACGGCAACTGGGTCGCCGGCGGCAAGCCGTCCAAGACCTTGCTGCTGCATCAGGGCATCTACCGCGCCAGCCCGGATTCCCGCGGCATCGTGCATACGCACTCCACCCATCTGGTCGCGCTGACGCTCGCGGGCGTGTGGCGTCCGGACGAGGTATTGCCGCCGATCACGCCCTACCAGGTCATGAAGGTGGGTCGCATCCCGTTGATCGGCTATCGCCGTCCGGGCGATCCGCAGGCGGCAGCCGAAGTCGCCGCCGTGGCGGGGGAGGTGCGCGGCGCCTTGTTCGAGCGGCTGGGCCCGGTGGTCTGGGAAAAGTCGGTGTCCCACGCGTCGTTTGCGCTCGAGGAACTGGAAGAAACCGCCCGCCTGTGGCTGATGACTCAGCCGCGTCCCGAGCCGCTGACGGACGAGGCCATCGAGACCCTGCGCGCCACGTTCGGCGCCCGCTACTGATCCGCTTTTTCGTACAAAGCCTGCCGGCCGCGACAGCGCGGATCAAGGCGGCGCATTCTTGATGGAGACTGGTAATGCCCCCGATGGAACTGGCGTCCCACGCCGCGCCTGCGGCTTCGTCGCCGCCCGAGTCCCGCGAAACCGCTCGCGCGTATGCCAAGGTGTTCTGGCGGCTGGTGCCGTTCCTGATGCTTTGCTATGTCATCGCCTACCTGGACCGCGTCAACGTCGGCTTCGCCAAGCTGCAGATGTCGCAGGACCTGGGCTTCAGTGAAACCGTCTTTGGCCTGGGCGCCGGCGTTTTCTTCATTGGCTACTTCCTGTTCGAAGTGCCCAGCAATTTGCTGATGCACCGGCTGGGGGCGCGGATCTGGATCGCGCGCATCATGATCACCTGGGGCATTCTGTCGGGCATGTTCATGTTCGTCGAAACCCCGACGGGCTTCTACATCCTGCGCTTCCTGTTGGGGCTGGCCGAAGCCGGGTTCTATCCCGGCGTGATCCTGTACCTGACCTACTGGTACCCGGCCCACCGACGCGCAAAGATCATCGCGCTGTTCATGTCGGCCATTCCGGTGGCGGGCATCTTCGGCAATCCGCTGTCCGGCTGGATCATGGAGGCCTTCCATGGCATGCACGGCTTGCAGGGCTGGCAATGGATGTTCCTGATCGAGGCCGTGCCGGCGCTGGTGATCGGCGTGGTCACTGTGATGTATCTGGACAATGGCATCGCCAGCGCCAAATGGCTGAGCGACGACGAAAAGAAGCTGCTGACGCGCGAGATCGAACAGGACCAGAAGGAGACAGGCACGCAGAAGCATTCGCTGCGCGCGGTGTTCGCCGACAAGCGCGTGTGGTGGATGTGCCTGATCTACTTTGCCTTCGTCGCCGGCCAGTATGGCTTGACGTTCTGGATGCCCACGCTGATCAAGTCCACGGGCGTGACGGGGGCGTTCAACATCGGCCTGCTCAGCGCCATCCCCTTCCTGTGCGCCATCGTCGTGATGAACCTGCTGGGCCATTCCGCGGACCGCCGGCGCGAGCGCCGCTGGCACCTGATCGTGCCGGCGCTGGCGGGCGCCGTGGGCTTCTCGGCGGCGGCTTCGTTTGCCGACAACACCGTGGTGTCCCTGGTGTTCCTGTCCATGGCGGCCGCGGGCGTGCTGACCTGCGCACCGCTGTTCTGGTCGCTGCCGACCGCGTTTCTGTCCGGCACGGCTGCGGCCGCCGGCATCGCCATCGTCAACTCCGTGGGCAACCTGGCCGGCTTTGCCAGCCCCTACATGATCGGCTACCTGAAGGACCTGACCAGTTCCACTGCGTCCGGCATGTACGTGCTGGCGGGCGTGCTCGTCATTGGCGCCATCGCGGTCTGGTTCACGCCGGCCAAGCTGGTCAACCGCTAGCGCGGCGTCCGCAATCACCTCTGCATCAAAGGAACCGACATGCCGCGCCTGGCCGCAAATCTCAGCATGATGTACACGGAACATCCCTTCCTGGAGCGCTTCGCCGCCGCGGCGCATGACGGGTTCACGGGGGTGGAATTCCTGTTTCCCTACGATTTCACGGCGGCCGAGATCCGATCGCGCCTGGATGCGCACGGCCTGACGCAGGCCCTGTTCAATGCGCCGCCGGGTGACTGGGCGGCGGGTGAGCGCGGCATCGCATCGCTGCCTGGGCGCGAAGACGAGTTCAAGCGCGGATTGGACCAGGCGCTGGAATACGCCGCGGTGCTGGGCAACCGCCATCTGCACGTGATGGCAGGCCTGATCCGTCCCGGCCAGGACCACGCGGCGCACCGGGATGTCTACGTCAGGAACCTGGCGCTTGCCGCGCGCATGGCCGCCACCGCTGGCGTTACCGTGGTGATTGAACCGATCAACACGCGCGATATTCCCGGCTTTTTCCTGAACCGGCAGGACGACGCGCAGGCCATTCGTCACGACGTGGGCGCGGACAACCTGAAGGTGCAGTTCGACATCTACCACTGCCAGATCGTCGAAGGCGATATCGCCGTGAAGCTCGAACGCGATATGCCCGGCATTGGCCACATCCAGATTGCGGGCGTGCCAGACCGTCACGAACCCGATCTGGGTGAACTGAACTACCCGTACCTGTTCCAGCGTATCGACGCGTTGGGTTATCAAGGCTGGATCGGCTGCGAATACCGCCCGCGCGCCGGAACGTCCGAAGGCCTGGGCTGGGCCCAACCCTATCTCACCCATCGTTGAGCATCCCATCATGAAGATACTGATCACCGGCGGCGCCGGATTCCTGGGCCAGCGGCTGGCGCGCAAACTGCTCGAGCGCGGCACGCTGGCGCTGGAAGGCGGCAAGCCCCAGACCATTACGCAAATCGATTTGCTGGACGTCGTGAAGGCGGATCTGCAGGACCCGCGCGTACGGTCGCTGGAAGGCGACATTGCCGACCCGGCGGTGCTGCGGCAAGCCATCGATACCGAGACGCGCGCCATTTTTCATCTGGCCGCCATTGTCAGCGGACAGGCGGAGGCGGACTTCGACCTGGGCATGCGCATCAATCTGGACGCCTCGCGCGCGTTGCTGGAAACCTGCCGCGCGCTGGGCCACAAGCCGCGCGTCATTTTCACCAGCTCCGTGGCGGTGTATGGCGGCAATCTGCCCGACACCGTGCGCGACGACACTGCGCTCAATCCGCAATCGTCCTACGGCACGCAGAAGGCCATCGCCGAACTGCTGCTGGCCGACTACACGCGGCGCGGGTTCGTCGATGGCCGTGTGCTGCGCCTGCCGACCATCAGCGTGCGTCCCGGCCGGCCGAATGCGGCGGCGTCGTCGTTCGCCAGCGGCATCATCCGCGAACCCCTGAATGGCGAACCGGCCGTGTGCCCGGTTGGCGCGGACACGCGGCTGTGGCTGCTGTCGCCGCGCGGCGCGATCGCTGCCTTGATCGCAGGCTGCGAGCTGGATGCCGAGGCGATGGCGGACCGGACGCCGATCAACCTGCCTGGCGTGTCAGTCACGGCGGCCGAGATGGCGCAGGCCTTGCGCGAGGTCGCGGGCGACGAGGTTGCCGACCGCATCAGCTGGCAGGCGGACGCGCGTGTCGAGCGCATCGTCGGCAGTTGGCCGGGGCGTTGGGACACGTCGCGCGCCACCCGCCTGGGCCTGACGGGCGATGGCAGTTTTGCCGACATCGTCCGCGCCTACATGGCCGACGACCTGAAGCGTTGAGTCGCCGCCTTTCCCTTTTGCATCCCGCTCCCGGACAACGAACGACATGATCAATTCCACAGAAACACCGCGCCGCGTTGGCGTCATCGGCCTGGGCGCGATGGGCGCGGGCATTGCCCAAAGCCTGCGCCGCGCCGGGCACGCGGTCCACGTGTACGACATTCGCGCCGACGCCGCGGCGGCCTTCGCGGCGCAGGGCGGCGTGGCCTGCGCCAGCCTGGCGGACATGGCGCAGGCCTGCGAGATCGTCGTCAGCGTGGTCGTCAACGCGCAGCAGACCGAGTCGGTGCTGTTCGGCGACGGCAGCCTTGCCGCGGCGCTGCGGCCCGGATCGGTATTCGTCATGTGCTCTACCGTGGACCCCAACTGGTCCGTGGCACTGGAAGGGCGCCTGGCCGGGCAGGGCATCCTGTATCTGGACGCGCCCATCTCCGGCGGCGCGGCCAAGGCGGCTGCCGGCCAGATGACCATGATGACCGCCGGCAGCGCGGCCGCGTACGAGGCTTGCGGGTCAGTGCTGGAATCGATGGCGGGAAAGGTCTATCGGCTGGGCGACCGCGCGGGCGCGGGAAGCAAGGTCAAGATCATCAACCAGTTGCTGGCCGGCGTGCACATCGCGGCCGCCGCCGAGGCCATGGCCCTGGGCCTGCGCGAAGGCGTGGACGCCGATGCGTTGTATGAGGTCATCACGCACAGCGCGGGCAACAGCTGGATGTTCGAGAACCGCATGCCCCACGTGCTGGCGGGCGACTACACGCCGTTGTCCGCAGTGGACATCTTCGTGAAAGACCTGGGCTTGGTGCTGGATACCGCAAGACACACCCGGTTCCCGCTGCCGCTGGCATCCACCGCGCACCAGATGTTCATGCAGGCGTCGTCGGCCGGCCATGGCCGGGAAGACGACAGCGCCGTGATCAAGATTTTCCCGGGCATTTCCCTGCCGGAGGCCAAATGACGATCAAGCTGGGCTGCATCGCCGACGATTTCACGGGCGCCACCGACCTGGCGAACAATCTGGTCCGCGCGGGCATGCGCACGGTGCAGACCATCGGTACGCCGGGCGAGCCACTGCGGGACGACGCGGACGCTGTGGTGGTCGCGTTGAAGACCCGCACGCTGCCGCCCGACGAGGCCATCGCGCAATCGCTCGCAGCGCTGCAGTGGCTGCGTGCGCAAGGGGCCGAACAGATCTACTTCAAGTACTGCTCCACGTTCGACAGCACACCGCAGGGCAATATCGGGCCGGTCACGGATGCGCTGATGACGAACCTGGATACCGCTTTCACCATCGCGACGCCGGCGTTTCCCGACAACAAGCGCACGGTGTTCAAGGGCTATCTGTTCGCGGGCGACGTGCTGCTCAACGAATCCGGCATGCAGCATCACCCGCTGACGCCGATGACCGACCCCAACCTCGTGCGGGTGCTGGCGGCGCAAACGTCGCGCCGCGTGGGCCTGATCGATTACAGCGTGGTCGCTCGCGGCACCGCCGCCATTCGTGAACGCATCCAGGAACTGATGTCGCAGGGCATCGAGATCGCCATCGTCGACGCCGTGTCCAACGACGACCTGCTGGCGCTGGGCCCGGCGCTGCAAGGCATGCCGTTGGTGACGGCGGGCTCCGGCGTGGCCATTGGCCTGCCGGGCAACTGGGGGCTGGCGGCTACGGGTTCTGCCGGCGTGGTGCGCGCACAAGGCTTGCAGGCCGTCGTGGCGGGCAGTTGCTCCGCCGCGACGAATGCGCAGGTGGCGGCCTTCATTGAAAGCGGCCGGCCCGCGCTGGCGCTGGATCCCATGAAGCTGGCCGCCGGCGAGGACGTGGCGGGGCAGGCGCTGGCCTGGGCCGAGCCGCGCATGCAGGACGGCCCGGTGCTCATCTATTCCACCGCGCAGCCTGATGCCGTCAGGCAAACCCAGGGCGCGCTCGGCGCGAGCCAGGCGGGCGCCATGATCGAAGCGGCAATCGCGCGCATCGCAGCCGGATTGGTGGAGCGCGGTGTGCGGCAATTGATCGTGGCCGGCGGCGAGACCTCGGGCGCAGTGGTGCAGGCGCTGGGCCTGGAGCAGATCACGATCGGCGACCAGATCGATCCGGGCGTGCCGTGGTGCGCCGGTTATGCGCCGGTTGCGCAGGCCGACATCAGCATCGCGCTGAAGTCCGGCAACTTCGGCAGCCGGGATTTTTTCACGAAGGCGTTTCGCTAGCGGCCTGTGCAGGCCGGGGCGGTGCAGTCCGGGGCGGTGCAGTCCGCGGCGGTGTAGTCCGGTATAGCGCTTCAGTCCGGCTCAGCGGTGCGCCTGGCTCAACCGCTTGGCGGCATTGACCATGTGAATGCGGGCGGCTTCCCGGGCGCCGTCCACATCCTTGCGCCGGATGGCTTCGACGATGGCGATGTGTTCCTGCAATACGTCGCGCATCAGATTTGCATGGCGCGCCTCGTTGCCGCGGGTGACGCGTGTGGCGGCTTCCAGGAACTGGCTGACGAACGCAAGGGTGGTCAGAAAGTACGGGTTGCCGGTGGCGCGCGCGATGCTGCGGTGAAAGGCCACATCTTCCTTCACACCATCTCCGCCGTTGTCCACGGCCTGCGAGATCGCAGCCAGCGCCGCGTCGATCTCCACCATGTCTTGCTTCTTGCGGCTGGCGGCGGCTTGCGCCGCCACTTCGGTTTCCAGGGCCCGGCGCAGATCCACGATGTGCAGCACGGCCTCCAGCGACGAGAGCTCGGCCGCATCGATCCGCAGCGCCCGGTTGCCGCTGTGCCCCGTGACGAAGACTCCGCTGCCTTGCCGGGCTTCGACCACGCCATCCTGGCGCAGCCGCGACACGGCTTCGCGGATCACCGTGCGGCTGACGCCAAACTGTTCGGCCAGCGCGGATTCCGTGGGCAGCTTTTCACCGGGCAGCACGCGTCCTTCGTCGATCTCGGCGAGCAGACGTTTGGCGACCGTGTCGGTCAAGGTGGGAACAGCGGGAAGTCGGGGAAACGCCATGGACGGGGAGTGGGGGGAGAAACAAAAAGGCCCGTCTCGACGTCATCGGCGGGGCCATCGGCAATAGTAACCCGGTCTATCGGCGGGTTCGCCTAGGTGCCGTCGGCATGGGCTGCCTGCGCGTCCAGGAGGCAATGCATGAAGCATTGCGCGGCCGGCGTTGGGGGCGAGTCGGCACGCGTCAGGACCGACACGCGCGCCGCGGGCAGCGGATGATCCAGACGGACCATGCGTAACCCGCGCGGCAGCAACTGATGATCGAAAAGATTGCGCACGAAGATGCCCAGCGCGTCGCTCTCCGCAATGATAGCCAGCGCCACCGCGATGGACTGGCAGGGAATCACGTCGCGCGGGGGCGGCAACCCATGCGCATCGAACGCCAGCCGCAGCAGGTTCGCGGGGGCTTGAATATTGCCCGGCAGCAGCCATAGCGCATCGTGCAGCTCGGCCAGCGTGCGCGCACCGCGCAGCGGATGGCCCGCGCGTGCGCCCACCGCCAGCGGCAGCGTGAACAGCGTGGTCCGCGCAAACCCGTCGTCGATGTCGCCGTCGTACTCGGTCTGCACCAGGAAGTCGTAGCGGCCGGATTCCAGCTGCTCGTGGCTGTAGGGCGGCGCGACCTCGTTGAAGGCCACCGAGACGCGCGGCATGCGTGCGCGAAACGCGGCCAGCGCGGCGGGCAGGACCGTCAGCGCCGCGGAACTGATGGCGAGGTTCAGCGTGCCGCCCTCGCCGTCGCGCATCTGGCCGATCTCCTCTTGCGCCTTGCGGGCTTCCTGCAGGATCAGCACGGCGCGCTTGTATAGCGCTTCTCCGTAGGTGGTCAGTTCCACGCCCTTGACGCTGCGGCGCACCAGCTCCGCGCCCACGCTCTGCTCCAGCTCCCGCAGGCTGCGGGTGGCGGCGGGCTGGGTGACAAAGAGCGCCCGCGCCGCGGCACGGATGCTGCGATGCTCGGCAATCAGCACAAAGGCGCGGAGTTGGCGCAGGTTCATGGGCAAGTCGTTCCGGATTGGGCGGGCAGGGCTATAAGCAAAAGTGCTCATCGCGACAAAAATACTGTCTTTTGCTTATCGTGCGCCATCCGTATATTCACGGCGGTGGGGCGCGCAAAGCGATCCGGACGCACGGACCGGCGGCCCTGCACCGGACATCAAGGGGAAAACAATGTCTATTGCCATCGCCGCAGGCGGCCCGGGGTTGTACACGCCGTCGATGCGCCGCCGCGTCATTGCCGGCACCACCATCGGCAACGCGCTCGAGTTCTTCGACTTCACCGTCTTCACGTTCCTGATGCTGGTCATCGGGCCGCTCTTCTTTCCCGCGGCATCCGGCTACGGCCAGTTGCTGCTGACCACCGCCACCTTCGGCGTGGGCTTTCTGATGCGGCCCGTGGGCGGCATGCTGATCGGCTCGTACGCGGACCGGCACGGCCGCCGCGCGGCCATGACGCTGACGCTGTGGCTGATGGGCCTGGGCTGTGCGCTCATCGCCCTGGCGCCGACCCACGCGCAGATGGGCGTGCTGGGACCCGTGCTGATGGTGCTGGCACGGCTGATCCAGGGCTTTGCGGCGGGCGGCGAGGTCGGCGCCTCGACCACGCTGCTGGTGGAACACGCGCCGCCCGGCAAACGCGGCTTCTATTCGAGCTGGCAGTTCGGCAGCCAGTCGCTCGGCGTGATGCTGGGCGCGCTGACCGTGGCGATCCTGACGGCGGCGCTGACTAAGGAAGAAATGCAGGCCTGGGGCTGGCGGGTGCCGTTCGTGATCGGCATTCTGACGGTGCCGGTGGGCGCCTACATCCGCCGCAATCTGGAGGAAACGCTGGAACCCGCGCCTGCCGCCGGCGCCAGAACCACCGCCGCCGGCCACCAGCCGCTGCGGCGCGTCTTTGCCGACCACAAGCTCACGATCGTCAAGGGCATCCTGCTCGTGATCGGCGGCATGGTGTGCGCGCAGATCATCGGCTTCTACATGCCGGCTTACGCCACGAAGGAACTCGGCCTGCCTGCCACGTCCACGCTGTTTGCCAGTGTCGTGCTGGGCGCGATCGGTTTCGCGCTGGCGCCGTTCGTCGGCATGCTGGCGGACCGCGTGGGGCGCAAGCGGGTGATCTTCTGGTCGCGAGCCGTCACGGTCTGCGTGCTGCTGCCGTGCTTCCAATGGCTGGTGTCGGCGCCCAGCACCGGGCGGCTGATGACGGTCATCGCCTTGCTGGCCGTGCTGCTGGCGCTGCAGACCGCGCCCGTCATCACGATGCTGCCCGAACTGTTCCCGAAGGCCGTGCGCACCACGGGCATGTCCGTGGTGTACGGTCTGGGCATCTCGGTCTTCGGCGGCTTCGCGCAATTCTTCGTGACCTGGCTGCTGCACGTGACCGGCAACCCGATGGCGCCCGCGTGGTACCTGATGGTCACCGTGACGCTTTCCACCGTGGTGCTGTTCTGGATTCAGGACCGCACCGGCCATGACATCGACAGCCAGGAGCCCTGACATGCAATCCGTTGAACGCTACTTTTCCAGCAGCTACGCCCAGGCGCGCGAACGCTTCCTGGCGGCCGCCGCGCCGGTGGCCACGCAGGTTGCGTCGTACGGCATCGCGGCCGTGGGCAGCCAGGGCGAGCCGCTGGCCACCGACGTGGCGCTGATCGGCGATGCCGACGCGCAGCGGCTCCTGATTGTGACGTCGGCCACGCACGGCGTGGAGGGCTTCTGCGGATCAGGTTGCCAGCTTGCGCTGCTGGATGACGCGCCGATGCTGGAACGCGCGCGGCAGGCGGGCGTGGCGCTGCTGCTGGTGCACGCCGTGAATCCGTACGGCTTTTCGTGGATCGCTCGCACCGACGAGGGCAACGTCGACCTGAACCGCAATGCCCAGCCCTTCGACGGCCGCGCGCTCCCGGCCAATCCAGGCTATGGCGAGATCCACGATCTGCTGTTGCCTCAGGAATGGCCGCCCACGGAGCAGAACCGCCAGGCCATCGCCCGCCATATCGAAACGCACGGCCTGGCCGCCACGACGCAGGCCGTGTCGCGCGGGCAGTACACGCATCCGGATGGCCTGTTCTATGGCGGCGCGGGGCATTCGCCGTCGCTGCTGACCCTGCGCGACATCCTGCGGACCCACGCCAGCCGCCACGCGCACATCGGCTGGATCGACGTGCACACGGGCCTGGGGCCGCGTGGTCACGGCGAGAAGATCTACGCCGGCCGGCGTGACGACACGGAAGTGGCGCGCGCGCGGCAGTGGTGGGGCAGCGATATCGCCGTGCCGTATCAAGGCAGCTCGGCCTCGGTGGACATCACGGGCCATCTCGCGGGTCTCATCTACGACGCCTGCCCCGCGTCGGAACCGACGTTGATGGCGCTGGAGTTCGGCACCAAGCCTTGGGACGAGGTGGTGCACGCGCTGCGCGGACGCAATTGGCTGCGCGCGCATCCCGACGCCAGCGATGCCTTGCAACAGGACATCCTGCAGGCCACACGCGACGCGTTTTACTGCGGGCAGGAAGATTGGCAAGGCATGGTGCTGGGCCAGAGCCGCGTGGCCGTGCTGCAAGCGGTGTGCGGCCTGCAGGCTGCCGGGTAGCAGCGCGCCAGGTGACGGGTAGCACCTGCGGCGGCGTTGCGCCGCAGTGGGTTGCACCGTCATCGGAGCTACCGCAGGGATAACCCGCGAGTTTTGGCGCGACGTGGGTTATCCCTACTTGAGGGGTGCAGCAACCCGTCGATATGCTTTGGTTAACCGTAGAGACCGCAGAGTCTTCGGAGGAGTTTCAA
The DNA here is from genome assembly GCF_902859585.1 of Achromobacter animicus. Classification (GTDB taxonomy): domain Bacteria; phylum Pseudomonadota; class Gammaproteobacteria; order Burkholderiales; family Burkholderiaceae_B; genus Achromobacter; species Achromobacter animicus. The sequence goes on from NZ_CADIJM010000002.1 coordinate 128,845, forward strand.
ACCAAGCCGGCAGTTGCTGAAAGGAACCGGATTTGCATAGTGCGCCTCCTTTGGACTCAGCCGTCGCAGCCTCGCGGGAAAAGCCATTGCGCGTGATCCCGTGGGCCACGTGGCTGCACCGCGTTTTCGTGGTTCTCATGTATGCGTTCATGCTCAGCCCCATCGTGCTGGTGGTCTGGCTGAGCTTCTTCAAGGACGCCATCCTCTATTTCCCGCCATCGGGCTACACGCTCTCCTGGTACGTCAAGGCGTGGGAAAACCCCGCGTTCGCCAACGGCTTCATCTTCAGCCTGCAAGTGTCGCTGGTGGCTGCGTTCATCGGCGTGACGATGGGCGTGCTGGCCGCGGTCGCGATTGCGCGCTACCGCTTCAGTGGCAGCAAGGGTGTCAACACGCTGCTGCTGTCGCCGCTGCTGATCCCCGGCATCGTCGCGGGCGTGGCCGTCTATCTCTTTTACCTGCGCGCTGAAAACGTGCTGGATCAGGACCTCGTCGGCACCTTCGGCGGCCTGGTCATTGCGCACGTGTGCCTCACCATCCCGTGGACCGTGCGGCTTGTGACGGCGGGCATGGCCGGGCTGGACGGCTCCATCGAGGAAGCCGCGCGCAACCTGGGCGCAAGCGCGCCCAAGGCCTTCATGCGGGTGACACTGCCGATGCTGCGGCCGTCCATCGTCGCCGCGGCGCTGTTCAGTTTTGTCGTGTCATTCGAGAACCTGGAGCTGTCCCTGTCGCTGGTCGGCCCGGGGCGCACCACGCTGCCCATCGCGATCATGCAGTACCTCGAATTCAACCTGGACCCGACCATCGCGTCGGTGGCCTCGGTGCAAATCCTGCTGTTGGGCATCATCATGCTTGTGACCGACCGCTATGTGAAACTCAGTCAGGTGGTGTAAGAAATGGCGAAGGTCTCAATCGAAAACATCCGCAAGCAGTTCGGCGCGGCGGTCGCGGTGTCGGATTTTTCCCTGGAGATTGCCGAAGGCGAACTGGTCACCTTTCTGGGACCCAGCGGCTGCGGCAAGACGACCACGCTGCGCATGATTGCCGGCTTCATCACGCCCACGGCAGGGCGCATCCGCATCGGTGAAACCGACGTCACGCGGCTGCCGGTGCACAAGCGCGACACCGGCATGGTGTTCCAGCGCTACGCGCTGTTTCCGCACATGACGGTGGCGGAAAACGTGGCGTTCGGCCTGGAAATGCACAAGGTGCCCAAAGCCGATCGCGATGCAAAGATCCGGCGCGTGCTGGACATGGTGCGCATGACGGAACTGCGCGACCGCTATCCGCGCCAGTTGTCCGGCGGCCAGCAGCAGCGCGTGGCGATTGCGCGGGCGCTGGCGATCGAACCCAAGGTGTTCCTGCTGGACGAACCGTTGTCGAATCTGGACGCCAAGCTGCGCCTGGAAGTGCGCGAGGAAATCCGCGCGTTGCAACGGCGCTTGGGCCTGACCACCGTGTTCGTGACCCACGATCAGGAAGAAGCGCTGGCGATTGCCGACCGCATGGCCATCATGCACGACGGCATCGTGCAGCAGGTGGGCGCGCCCGACACGCTGTACGAGCGGCCCGCCAATCTGTTCGTCGCGGACTTCCTGGGCAAGATGAATGTCTTTACGGGACGCGGCCAGGCCGACGACCAGTTCGAAACCAAAGCCGGACAGCGCATCGCCGCGCCGGGCGGCGGCAATGCCACGCATGTGGGCGTGCGGCCGGAACGTGTACGCCTGCAAGCGCAGCCGTCGGGCGGCAATGCGTTGCCCGGCGTCATCGAATCGTCGTTGTACCTGGGATCGGTGCTGGAGGTGCGGGTGCAGCTTGATGGCGGCGACCGCCTGATCAGCCAGATCGTCAATGCCGGCACGCGCGCCGCGCCGCCCGCCGCCGGCGAGCGCGTGTATGCGTGCTTCGAACCCGACGACTGCGTCGCCTTCACGCAATAGGAGGCGCGATGACGACCGCAACGCAGGACGGACGCCCCAGCCGCTGGCTGGGCCCAGGGCTGGCCTTTCCGGCCTCGCTGGTGGTGCTGGTGATCATCATGATCCCCATCCTTCAGCTGGCGCGCTACAGCTTCAATCATTTCGACCCGGTCGAGATGATGCAGACCGCGTTCACGTTCGAGAACTACGCCAAGTTCTTTGGCGACCCGTACTACCGCGACATCTTCTTCACCACGCTGGGCATCGCGGCGCTGTGCACGGTGCTGGCGCTGGTGCTGGGCTTTCCGGTGGCGTACTTCCTGGCGCGCACGCAAAGCCGCTACAAGAGCCTGTTCGTGATCCTGCTGGTGTTTCCGCTGATGGTGGGCAACGTGGTGCGCGCGGCCGGCTGGATGGTGGCGCTGGGCAATGCGGGCGTGGTCAACGCCGTGTTGCAGGGGCTGGGCATCATCGATAAGCCGCTGACGCTGATATACACGCCAACGGCGGTGGTGATCGGCACCACTGCGGTGGTCATGCCGTATCTGATCCTGACGCTGCAAAGCGTGCTGGAAGGCATGGACCTGTCGGTGGAAGAGGCCGCGCGCAATGTGGGCGCCAGCTTCTTCACCACCTTCCGCCGCATCGTGCTGCCGATCGCCGCGCCAGGCGTGGCCGCGGGCACGATGCTGGTGTTCATCCTGTGCATGAATGCGTACGCCACGCCGGTGCTGCTGGGCGGTTCCGGACTGACCATGATGGCGCCGGCGCTATACGACCAGATCACCAAGGCCTCGAACTGGCCGTTCGGCGCGGCGCTCGCAGTCATATTGGTGTGCGGCACGCTTGTCATTGCCCTCTTTTCGAACTGGCTGATTCACCGGCGCTATATCAAGACGATGGCGTCCTGACCTGGATACCCCGATAAGGAAATTCTCATGTCTGCTGTGCTGTTCAAGAATGCGAACCTGCTCGATCCCCTGCAGTCCGACCTGCTGGAGGGGCACCACGTGCTGGTCGAGGATGGCGTCATCAAGGAAGTGTCGGACAAGCCGATCAGCGCTTCCTCGGCGCGCGTGATCGACGCCGCGGGCCGCACGCTGATGCCGGGTCTGATCGACCTGCACGTGCACGTGCTGGCCACGCAGTTGAACCTGAGTACGCAGGGCGTCCTGCCGGACGCGCTGGTGATGATGCGCGCGGTGCCCATCATGGCCGCCATGCTGCGCCGGGGCTTCACCACCGTGCGCGACGCGGGCGGCGCGGGCTGGGGCCTGAAGTGCGCGGTCAACGAAGGTACGGTCAAGGGACCGCGCCTGTTCATCTCGGGCCGCGCCATCAGCCAGACCGGCGGCCACGGCGATCCGCGTCCGCGCTCCGATCACCTGCGTCCCATGAGCTTTTGCGGCTGCTGCTTCCGTGCGGGCGATATCGGTCGCGTCGCCGACGGCATCGACGACGTGCGCAAGGCCGTGCGCCAGGAACTGCAGATGGGTGCGGACCAGATCAAGATGATGGCTTCGGGCGGCGTGGCCTCGCCCACCGATCCCATCGCATCCTTCGGTTATTCGGAAGAAGAGATCCGCGTCATCGTCGACGAGGCGGCCAGCCGCCAGACCTACGTGATGGCGCATTCCTATACTGCCGACGCTATCGAGCGCGCCATCCGCAACGGCGTGCGCACCATCGAGCACGGCAATCTGGTCGACGAACGCGTGGCGCGCTTCATGGCCGAGAAGGGCGCGTTCGTGGTGCCGACGCTGGTGACCTACGAGGCCCTGGCAAACGAAGGCGCCGATTACGGCCTGCCGGCGGACTCTGTCGCCAAGATCGCGACGGTGCGCACCGCAGGCCTGCATTCGCTTGAGATCTACAAGAAGGCGGGCGTGAAGATCGGCTACGGGTCGGATCTGCTGGGCCCGTCCCAGCGCCTGCAGAGCGACGAATTCCGCATCCGCCGCGAGGTGCTGTCCGCGCAGGAAGTCATCCAGTGCGCGACCACGACCGCCGCCGAAGTGCTGAACCAGGTCGGCCAGCTGGGCCGCATCCAGGAAGGGGCACTGGCGGACGTGCTGCTGGTGGACGGCAATCCGTACCGGGACCTGTCGTGCCTGCTGGGGCAGGGTGAGCACATCGGCCTGATCATGAAGGGCGGCGTCATCGAACACAACGAGCTGGGAGTCTAGGAGCCATGAGCGATCCCACGTTTTCGCAGTCGGAAGTCGGCGAAGAGTCGCGCGACGTCAACGCGGCCAAGGGCTGGCATCCGCCTTCGGCGCCCGCGCCGCGCGACCGCGGCCTGGGACCGTTTCCGCGGCTGATCCTGCGCGGGGCCACGATCATCGACGGCACCGGCGCGCCGCCCTGGGGGCCGGTGGACATCGTGATCGAGAACGATCGCATCACGGCGCTGGTCAATGTGGGCACGCCGCACAAGGCCATCGACCCCAAGCGCCGGCCCGGTCCGGGCGACCACGAGATCGACTGCCACGGCAAGTTCGTCACGCCGGGCTTTGTGGACGCGCACGCGCACATCGGCACGCCGTATCACGCCATGAGCGGCATCGTGCCGCCCGCCGACTACATCTACAAGCTGTGGCTGGCGCACGGCGTCACTACCGTGCGCGAAATGGGCGCGATGGGCGGCCTGGGTTGGACGATGGAGCAGCGCGAGCTGTCCGCGGCCAACCAGATCGCCGCGCCGCGCATGATCGTGCATTCCGTGTTCCCGGCGGTGAACGACCGCGTCAAGACCATCCACACGCCCGAGCAGGGCCGCGAATGGGTGCGCAAGCTGGCCGCGCGCGGCGCGGACGGCATCAAGTTTTTCGGCGCCCCGCCCGCCATCATGGAAGCTGCGCTGGACGAGGCGGCCAAGGTGGGCCTGCGCTCGGGCTGCCATCACGCGCAGATGGCAGTGACGCGCGTGAACGCGATGAAGTCCGCGCGCTGGGGGCTGACCAGTTCCGAACACTATTACGGCCTGCCCGAGGCGCTGTTCGAAGACCGCGTCGTGCAGTCGTTTCCGACGGACTACAACTACAGCGACGAGTATTACCGCTTTGCGGTGGCCGGCCAGACCTTCATGCAGGCCGCGCAGCCGGGGTCGGCCAAGTGGCGGCAGGTCATGGACGAGTTCCTGGAACTGGGCCACACCTTCGTGCCCACCTTCAACATCTACGACGCCAACCGCGACCTGATGCGCGCGCGCCGCGCCGACTGGCACGACGAATACACGTGGAAGGCGGTGTGGCGCTACTTCCAGCCGCAGCGCGGCGGCCACGGCGCCTACTGGTATCGCTGGAGCACCACCAACGAGATCGAATGGAAGCAGAACTACCGGCTGTGGATGCAGTTCATCAACGAATACAAGAACCTGGGCGGACGCGTCTGCGCGGGCAGCGATTCGGGCTTCATCTACCAGATCTATGGATTCGGCTTCGTCCGCGAACTTGAGCTGCTGCAGGAAGCGGGCTTTCATCCCATCGAGGTCTTGCGCGCGGCCACGTCGCACAGCGCGGCGCTGCTGGGCATCGATGACGACACCGGCTCCATCGACGTGCAAAAGCGCGCCGACCTGCTGATCCACGACCAGAACCCGCTGACCGACTTCAAGCTGCTGTTTGGCACGGGCGCCATGCGGCTGAACGACGACACCGCCAAGGTCGAATGGCAGCGCTGCCTGCAGACCACCATCAAGTCGGGCGTGGTGTACGACACCGCCGAGCTGCTGGCCGACGTGCGCGCGATGGTCCGCGACAGCTGGGCCGACGATCCGGACGGCGAGCGTCCGCCGGCCGGCGGCGCACCGTCGGGATCGCCGTGCGACACGGGCGAGGACGCACCCTGATGGCCGTCGACCTGTTCCTGTTGTGCGGGTTTCTGGGCAGCGGCAAGACCACGCTGCTGGTGGACTACCTGCGCGATCCGGAATCGCGTGACACCGGCGTGATCGTCAACGAGGCCGGCGAGGTCGGCGTGGACGGGGCCATCGTGGCCAATGACAGCGACAACGTGCCGATGACCTTGATGGCCAACGGCTGCGTGTGCTGCTCGCTGCGCAGCGACCTGGTCTACACGCTGAGCGCGCTGCTGGACGCGCCCCGCCCCGAAGGCGAAGGCCCCTTGCAACGCGTCATCCTGGAATGCAGCGGGCTGTCGCGGCCCGGCCCGATCATCGCGTCGCTCGCGGATCCCGAGCTGGCCAGCCGCGGCCTGCGGCTGACGATGGTCTGCACCGACGATTGCGCGCGCGATCCCGACGCGCTGGCCGAGATGGACGAGGCCATGGCGCAGTTCGGGGCGGCGCATCGCATCGTGCTGACCAAGACCGATCTGCTGCCGGCCGTGCCCGGTGCGCTGGGCGCTCGCGCCGCGCGCGCCGAGGCCCTGAATCCGCTGGCCGCCATCGTCGCGGAGCCCGATCGCACCCGCGCCGTGCAGGCCGCGTTCGCGCCGTCGCAAGGCACTTCCGACCTGGCGGGGCTGGCGGCGCGGATGCTGTCGGCAGGCGGGCAGGGCGCGGCGCATCCGCGCATCCGCGTGATGGCGGCGCGCGCGCAGCCCGGCATCAGCTGGACCGATTTTTCCGAATGGCTGGACAACCTGGCCGGGCTTTGCGGCGACCGCCTGCTGCGCGTCAAAGCCGTGGTGCGCGTCAGTGATTGCGAGGAGCCCATCTTGATCCAGTCCGTCGGCTCGACCTTCAGCCTGCCGCAGCGGCTGACGCGGCAGCCCGATGCGCGCGACGCGATCATCGTGATTGCGCGCGACATCGAGGCCGAGGAAATCCGTGCCTCCGCGCCGCATGCGCCGGTCGACATGCTGGTCTGAACACCGTTGAATCCAAGGCCGCGCGGCCAGACTGGCGTGCCGCGCGATGCTTCGTAGCTAGTCGTCAGTTCTTTTCGATACGAGGTTGTCATGCAAGAGAAAAACCTGAATCGCCGTGGCTTCATCAAGACCGCCTCCGGCCTGGCTTTGGCGCCCGCCCTGGGCTGGCTGCCCGGCATGGCCCACGCCGCCGAAAAGGAAATCGTGGTCGGCACCTGGGGCGGCGACTACCAGAACCTGCTGCAGCAGATCATCAATCCCATCGTCGCCAAGCAGGACGTGAAGGTGGTCTACGACACGGGCAACGCCGTGGGCCGCGTCACCAAGCTGCGCGCCGAAAAGAACTCGCGCCGCGGCAGCATGGACGTGGCGCTGCTGGGTGAAGTCGACATGTACGACGCCGAGCGCTCCGGCACGCTGGAGCCCCTGGACGTCAAGAAGCTGCCCAACCTGGCCAACGCGATCGACACGCTGAAGACGCCGTACTCGATTCCGCACATCTTCAGCGCGATGACGCTGGTCTACAACACCGAGAAATTCCCGACGCCGCCCGATTCGCTGCAGGTGCTGCTGGATCCCAAGTGGAAGGGCCAGGTCGGCTTCTCCGACATTCTTTATCTCTACAACTCGGTCTTCGTGGGACTGGGCGCGGACGGCACCACCAAGGACTACGAGGGCGGCAAGCGGTTCCTGGCCAAGCTCAAGCCGAACGCGCCGCGCATCTACCCGTCCAATGAAGCCGTCGCGGCCGCCTTCAAGTCCGGCGAAATCGCGATCGCCGTCATGTGGAAGGCGCGTGCGCTGCAATGGAAGGACAGCGGACTGCCGCTGGGCTTCGTGATTCCGAAGGAAGGATCGGTGCCGGTGTCGTTTGAAGCCGCCGTCGCCAAGAACAGCCGCAACAAGGACGCGGCGTGGGCGTACCTGAACGCCATGCTGGATCCGCAGGGCCAGATCGGCTTTGCGGAAAAGATGGGCTATGCGCCCACCGTGACCAACGCGTCGCTGCCCGAGGCATTGAAGCGCGTGGGCTTCTCGGATGCCGAGGTCAAGCTGCTGCACGCGTACGACCTGAAGGGATTGACCGAGAAGAAGGCGGAGATGCTGGAGTTCTGGAACAAGGAGTTCAAGGCGGGTTGATAGGGCGCGGGGCGTCGTTCCCCGCGTTTGCGCCACTGACCGCGTCATCGAAGCGCGATTCCTGCAGCGGAATCGCGCTTTTTCGTTTCCGGACGCCGCTGCATGCGTAGTGAAATGTTATATCATCCGCCTGCTGGTTTGTAATGATATAACATCCGAGAGAGTAAAGATGAACGGTAAGAAGCTGGGGATGGGGAAAGCGCGCGGCAAAGCATCGCGCGTTCGAGCGGTTGGCCGGGCGCCCTTGAAGCCGCTGGTGTGCTCGCTGATGCTGATGGCGCCCGTCGCCCAGGCGCAGACCGAAGGCGAGACCCGCACGCAGACCGTGGCGCCGATCACGGTCTCCGCGAATCCGCTGGGGCTGGACCTGAACAGCACCACGCTGCCGGCCTCGGTGCTGGAAGGCGATGCGTTGATCGAGCAGCGCAACGGCACGCTGGGCGAAACGCTCAAGAACCTGCCGGGCGTCAACAGCGACACGTTCGGCGGCGGCGCCAGCCGTCCGGTGATCCGCGGACAGACCGCGCCGCGCGTGAAGGTGCTGTCCGATGGGTCCGAAGTGATGGATGCCTCGGCCATCTCGCCCGACCATGCGGTGACCGTCGAGCCGCTGCTGGCCGACCGCATCGAAGTGCTGCGCGGCCCGGCCACGCTGCTCTACGGCGGCGGCGCGATCGGCGGCGTGGTGAACGTGATCGACAAGAAGATTCCGACCGAAGTGCCGGAAAAGGGCATCGCGGCCGAAGCGGAACTGCGCGGCGCCACCGGCACCAAGGAACGCGCCGGCGCGGTGGGCATCACGGCGGGCGAAGGCCAGTTCGCGGTGCGCGTCGAAGGCATGAAGCGCCGCACCAGCGACTACGACGTGCCGGACTGGCCCGGCGGCAAGCTGGAAGGCTCGTACAGCGAGTCGACGCAGGGCTCGGTCGGCATGTCGTGGATCACGCCGCGCGGCTACGTGGGCGTGGCGTTCACGCACCTGCAAAGCGAATACGGCCTGCCCGGCCACAACCACGAATACGAAGGCTGCCATCCGCACGGCACGCATCTGCATTGCGGCGGCCATGACCACGACCATGGGGACGAAGGCGAGGAAGGTCACGACCACGACCATGATCACGAACATGGCGGCGTGCCCTACGTGAAGCTGCGCAGCAACCGGATGGACCTGCGCGCCGAATACCAGGATCCGTTCGCAGGCTTCGAGAAGATCCGATTCCGCGGTGGCCTGACGGATTACCAGCACGACGAGATCGAGGGCGGCGAGGTCGGCACGCGTTTCAAGAACAAGGGCTACGACATGCGGGTGGAACTGCAGCACAAGCCCATCGCCGGCTGGCGCGGCGTGATCGGCCTGCAGAACGCATACAGCGATTTCAGCGCCGAAGGCGAAGAAGCATTCCTGCCGCCGAGCAAGACGCGTTCGAACGGCGTGTTCCTGCTGGAGGAATACCAGTTGAACGACTGGCGCTTCGAGCTGGGCGCGCGTCAGGACTGGCAGCGCGTGTCGCCGTCGGGCGGCGCGCCGCGCAGCAGTCTGTCGGGCACGTCGCTGTCGGCCGCCGCGATCTGGGACTTTGCACCGCAGTATTCCGTGGCGCTGTCGCTGTCGCGCTCGCAGCGCCTGCCCAACGCGCAGGAGCTGTATGCGGACGGCATCCACATCGCCACCAATACGTATGAACTGGGTAATCCGGACCTGACGCGCGAAACGTCGCACAACATCGACCTGACGCTGCGCAAGCATTCGGGCGACACGACGTTCTCGGCCAGCGTGTTCCACAACCGCGTGAAGAACTACATCTACGCCAACACGCTGGATCGCTACGAGGACTTCCGCCTGATCGAATACACGCAGCAGGATGCGGAATTCACGGGCGTGGAAGGCGAACTGCGGCACCAGTTCACGCCGATCTTCTCGGCGGCGGTGTTCGGCGACTACGTGCGCGGCAAGCTCACGGGCGGCGACGGCAATCTGCCGCGCATTCCGGCCGGACGCGCGGGCGTGCGCGGCAACTTCAAGTGGCAAGAGTGGTCGGGCGGCGTCGAATACGCACGCGTGTTCGCGCAGAAGGACATTGCGGCCTATGAAGACACCACGCCGGGCTACAACATGGTCAACGCGGTGGTGGCCTATCGCGGCCAGTACGGCGCCACGGGCTACGAGGTCTTCCTGCGCGGCACCAACCTGCTGAACAAGCTGGCTTACAACCACGCCTCGTTCATCTCGACGGTTGCGCCGCTGCCCGGCCGCAGCGTGCTGCTGGGCGTGCGCATGACGTACTGACCCGGTTGGGTGCGGCGGCGGGCTGTGCTATTTTCGGCGGGTGCCGCTGTCCGCGGCGGCATCCCGCGCCAGGAGCCCGCCATGCTGAAGTTCGCCGCCAATCTGTCGATGATGTACACGGAACATGCGTTCCTGGACCGCTATGCGGCGGCCGCCGCCGACGGCTACGCGGGCGTGGAGTGCATGTTTCCCTATGAAGCGCCCGCCGCGTTCGTGCGCGAGCGCATGGACGCCGCCGGGGTGGCGCAGGTGCTGTTCAATGCGCCGCCCGGCATCACCGCGCAAGGCGATCGCGGGCTGGCGGCCCTGCCGGGCCGGCAGGCCGAGTTCCAGGCCGGCATCGAGCAGGCGCTTTCGTATGCCACGGCGTTGTCTTGTTCCAACGTGCATGTGATGGCGGGCGTGGCGCCGCCTGATGCCTCGCGCGAGGCGATGCTGGACTACTATCACGCCAATCTCGACTGGGCCGCGCGCGAGGCGCGCTCGGCCGGCGTCACGCTGCTGATCGAGCCGATCAACACGCGCGACATCCCCGGCTATTTCCTGAACCGCCAGGAGGACGCGCACGCCGTCGTGCAGGCGGTCAATGCGCCCAACCTGAAAGTGCAGATGGACCTGTACCACTGCCAGATCGTCGAGGGCGATGTCACCGCCAAGCTGCGCGAGTACCTGCCCACCGGGCGCGTGGGTCACCTGCAGATTGCCGGCGTGCCGCTGCGCCAGGAGCCGGACCGGGGCGAACTCGATTACGGCTGGGTTTTCGGCGTGCTGCGCGAGTTGCAGTACACCGGCTGGATCGGCTGCGAGTACCGTCCTGCAGGTTCCACGTCGGCCGGACTGCGCTGGCTGAGCGCCGCGCGCGCCTGATCGGCAACAATCCCGCATTTGAAGTTCAAAAGGAGTGAGCGTCATGTTCCAGGGCGTGCTGCGCATGCTGTTTTCGGCGGCGCTGGCCGCGGCCATGCCGGCTGCGTCGTGGGCGGCCGATTATCCCGATCGGCCCATCCGGTGGCTGGTGCCGTTCAGCGCGGGAGGCGGCAGCGATCTGGCGACCCGCATCGTGGCCCGGCATGTCGGCCAGACGCTGGGGCAGCCGGTGGTGGTGGAGAACCGCCCGGGCGCCGCCACCATCGTCGCCGCGCAGGAGGCCGCGCGCGCCCAGCCGGACGGCTACACGGTGCTGACCGCGGGCATGAGCACGCTGGCGCTCAACCCGTGGCTGTACGACGATCTGCCCTACGATCCGCAGCAGCAACTGACGCCGGTGTCCACGCTGGTGGCGCTGCCCATCGTGCTGGTCGCGGCGCCTAATTCGGGCCTGCACACGCTGGACGACGTGAAGACCTATCTGAAGCGCGAGCCGCAGGGCAGCTATGCGTCGCTGGGCGTGGGCAGTCCGCATCATCTGGCGATGGAACTGTTCATGGAAACCGTCGGCGGCCGCGCGACGGCGGTGCCGTACAAAGGCTCGCCGCCCGCGCTGCAGGACGTCGCCGCGGGCGTGGTGCCGCTGATGATGGCGGACCTGGCCGCCGCCCGGCCGCTGATCCAGGCGGGCAGGCTGCGCGCGATTGCCGTGCCGTCCGCCAAACGGTCTGCGCAACTGCCGGGCGTACCGACGTTTGCCGAGGCCGGCGGGCCGATCTTCGAGGCGGCGGCCTGGCAGGGCGTGGTCGCGCCGGCCGGCACGCCTGCGCCCATCGTGGAAAAGCTCAGTCAGGCGATCCGGCAGGCGCTGACATCGCCGGATGTCGTCAGGCAGTTGACGCTGCAGGGGTTGGAGCCGACCGGCAGCACGCCCGATGCCTTTCGCGCGTACGCGCGGCAAGAGCACGAACGCTGGGGCGCGGTCATTCAGGGCAAGGGGCTTTCCGCGGAATAAGGGGCCGGGGTGACGCGATGCCGGGCAAGGCGTAAACGGGACTCGGCGCTGGGTGAGAAGGGTTCGGGTAGCGAAGGGCCGGGTAACAGCCGCCGCAAGGTGTAACGCCGGCGTGCACGGCGGCGGCGCGGGCGTACGATGAAACGATGCGCATCCGGCCCGGACCGCGGGCGAGGAGACTGCCATGTCTTTGATCGTAGCTGCCCGCTTCGAGGGCTTTGAAGCCGCCAAGGCCGCCGCCAGCCGCCTTGCCACCAGCGGCTTTCCCGACTGGGATATCCATACCTTCTACGTCAATCCCGCCGGCGAGCACGGCCGCTTTCCCTATGGCGGCGACCGGCGTTCCGACCCCGACGCGGGGCGCGCCGACATGGGCGCCTATCTGGGCGCGGGCGGCGTGGGGGCCGTGTTTGCGGTGTTCGGCGGATTCGTCGCGGCAGAACTCAGCGACTCCACTGCCGCAATACTGGCCGCGGCGGGTGTGGGCGCGTACCTCGGGTCGCTGTTCGGCGCGCTTTGGGTGACGGGGCACGGCACCACGCAGCACGGCCACTTCAATCCCGACTCTCATGCCGAGATCCGTCAGGCCGGGGTCATGGTCGCCGTGCGGGTCAGGCCGCAGCGCGAGATCCTGGCATGCCGCATTCTGCGCGATGCCGGTGGCGCCGACGTGGAGCACGCCAACGGCCGCTGGCGCAACAACCATTGGGAAGACTTCGACCCGCTATCGCTGCCGCAGCGCGAGCCGGGTTTTGGTTGATGGCGGATCAATCCGGCGCGGGGATCGGCGCCTTGCGGCTGCGCTGCGCCGTCGCGGCGCAGCCGGCGGAGGCGATGATGATGCCGCCGATCGCCAGCCATTGCGTCTGCGACAGGTGTTCGTTCAGCACGACGACCCCGGCCAGCGCGCCCATCGCGGGTTCCATGCTCAGCAGCACGCCGAACGTCTTTTGCGGCAGCCGCCGCAGCGCCACCATTTCCAGCGAATAGGGCAAAGCGCTGGACAGGATGCCGACGGCCACGCCCGCCAGAATCAGTTTGGGATCCAGCAGCGCCATGCCCGCGTGCGCCGCGCCGACGGGCAGGGCGACCATCGCGGCCGCCAGCAGACCCAGCGATGTTGCCTGGCCGCCATGCACGTTGCCGGCCATCTTGCCGAAGATGATGTACAGCGCCCAGCACACCGCTGCCCCCAGCGCGTACGCGATGCCTTGCGGATCGAGGTCGTGGACGGACTGGCCGGTGGGAATGAGCAGGATCAGGCCGGCCAGCGCGCAGGCGATCCACACAAAGTCGATGGCGCGCCGTGACAGCACCACAGCCAGCGTCAGCGGTCCTGTGAATTCGATGGCGATGGCAATGCCCAGCGGCAGCGTTTTCAGCGCCATGTAGAACAGCAGGTTCATGCACGCCAGCGTCACGCCGTACAGGGCGATCTTCGCGGCGTTGACGCGCGTCAGCGGAAAGCGCCACGGCCGCCAGAAGGCCAGCAGGATGATGGCGCCGATGACGATGCGATACGCGGTGGTGCCTTGTGCGCCCACTTCCGGAAACAGCGACTTCGCGAACGACGTGCCCACGCATAGCGAGGCCATGGCGCCGATCAGCGACAGGGTGGGGAGCAGGGTGGACGTGGCGCTGTGGTGTCCGTTGTTCAAGGTGGCGGCGGTCATGGAAGGCGGGGTTTGTGCAAAAACGCTTGTGTCAGGGATGTGGCGTGGACGGTCAGGGCTGCGGATTCATCGCCGTGGAAACCAGCACGTAGATCGCAAGCCCCAGCATGATCGCGCCCAGAATGCCCTGCTGCGCGCGCAGGAACCACGGATTGCGCGCGACCCAGCCGCGGATGCGCGACGCGCCGTACGCAAAGCAGCTGCCATAGGGCAGGCTGAGCGCTTTCATCGTGATGCCCAGCACCAGCATCTGGATCCAGACCGGCCCATTGTCCGGCGAGGTGAACTGCGGCAGGAAGGCGATCATGAAGAGCAGCACCTTCGGATTGAGCAGGTTGGTGATGAAGCCCTGCCAGAAGGCGTCGCGCGCGTCGCCCGGCCGGGCCGCCAGCGATACCTCGGCGGCGTTCGCGCACCGGATCATCGCCTTGATGCCCAGGTACCCCAGATACAGGCCGCCCGCCGCCTTGATGCCGACGAAAAGCGTGGGAAAGGTCCGCAGCACGGAAGCCAGGCCCAGCACCACGGCCGGAACCTGGATGAATCCGGCGGCCACGTTGCCCAGCACGCTATGGAAGGCGGGCCGAAACCCTTGCGTCATGCCGCGCGATAGCGTGAGGGCCATGTCGGGGCCGGGCGTGAGCTTCAAGGCCGCGTCGGCGGCCAGGAAAAGCAGGAAAAGCTGGAGTGACGGCATTGCAGGGTGCAGCGTGGAATTCCCGGCGGCGCGGGCGGAGGGCTCCCAGTGTAAGCAAGCGGCTTGAATAATTCCTGCGTCCGGCGGGCGCGAAATGAAGTTTCCCGTCGAATTCTCGATGGTTTGCGTCGCGGCCACGATTAGAATCCGCCGATACCCGCATCCCGCGCGATGTTTCATCTCAAACGCGTTCCGAGCGCCCCATGGAACTAGACGATTTCGACCTGCAGATCCTGCAAAGCCTGCAAGAAGACAACCAACGGACCAGCCAGGAGGTCGCGCAACGCGTGAACCTGTCGCCGGTGTCCTGCCTGCGCCGCATGAAGCGGTTGCGCGACTCCAAGGTGGTGACGGCGGACGTGTCCGTCGTGGACCCCGCCGCCGTGGGACGCGGGATCACGATGGTTGTGCTGGTGTCGCTGGAAAGCGAGCGCGCCGACAAGCTCGACCAGTTCAAGCGCGCCATGCAGACCGCGCCCGAGATCATGCAATGCCTGTCGGTGACGGGTGAGGTCGATTTCGTGCTGACGCTCACCATGCGCGACATGGCGGAATATGAGGTGTTCGCGCAGCGCCATTTCTGGGGCAATCCCAACGTGAAGCGGTTTTCGACGCTGGTGGTGATGAGCCGGGTGAAGAATGGGCTGACGGTGCCGGTGATGGCTGGGGAGTGAACCGGCGCGCCGAGCGGCATGGGCGCTCATGCGTGCGCGCAACCGGCCGCTCAAGCCCCTGACGGCTGGCCGCCGTCCCGGCTGCCGGTTCGCGCGGGGCCAGGCTTGTGCGGGTCGGCCGGCCAGGCCGCTTGGATCGCACGGCCAGCTTCTTCCGAAACACTGCGCAAATGCAGGTCCCGCTGCGGAAAGGGGATCTGGATGCCCGCGTCCCGCAGCGCGTCGTACATCCGCGCCAGCATGTCGCTGCGGATCTCGATCCACCGGTCAAAGTCGTAGGTCCACGCGCGCAGGCTGAAATCCAGTGTGCTGGCGCCAAAGCCCATGAAGAGCACCATGGGCGCCGGCTCCGTGACCACGCCCGGCGTCTGCCGCGCGACGTCGTCCAGCAGCGCGAGCACCTGCCGCGGGTCGGTGCCGTAGGCCAGCCCGATGCTGATCTCGATCCTGCGGCTGCGGTCCAGCATCGTCCAGTTGGTCAGCTTGTCGGACAGCAACGTGCCGTTCGGGACGATCACGTCGGCGCCGTCGAACGTCTTGATGCGGGTGGCGCGCATGCCGATATCCCTTACCTGGCCTGACGTGCCGCCGATCTCCACGACATCGCCGGGCTGGATCGGCCGCTCGAACATCAGAATCAGGCCCGACACGAAGTTGTTCACCACGCCTTGCAGGCCAAAGCCGATGCCCACGCCCAAGGCGCCGAACACGATGGTGAGCTGGCTGGTCTGGAAACCCGCGGCCGACAGGGCGATGCCCAAACCCAGCAGCAGCACCAGGTAGTACGACAGCGAGGCGATGCTGTTGCCGACGCCGCGCGGCAGCGACATGCGGGTCAGGACCTCGTCGTGCAGGATGAGGCGCACCGCGCGCGCCGCCCAGAAGGCAATCACGACCGAGATCGCAAAAACCAGGATGTTGCCCAGGCTGATCGAGACTTCGCCGACTTCCAGCGTGTAGGACAGCACCTGCGTCACGAAGGCGTATGTGGCGCGCAGGACGCGGAAACGGTCCATGGTGTAGACCGCCCAGCCCACGATCGCGGCGGCGCTGACAAGGCGGATCAGCAGCAGCACCAGCGGCGGCGCGTGTTCGCGCGCCAGCCGGAAGCGCGAAATGCCCTGACGGGCCAGCAGAAGCTGCAGCAGCGTGATGATGACGGTCACGCCCGCGTACAGCACCAACCCGAAGTAGCCGCTGCCGATGATGCCGCTGGTCAGCATCTCGGACAACGACACATTGCCGATGAGGTTCGCGCCCAGCGACACGCACAGCAGGGCTGCCGCGCACCAGGCGACGGCGCGCAAGGCGCGCACCAGCCGCTCGGAACCGGGCGGATAGGTCTGGCGCCGTCCGCGCGCCAGCAGCCACAGAATGGCCGTCAGGGCCGCCACCGCCGCCGCTACGGTCGACACACGATAGAAGAGGGTGTTGGCCAGGAACAGGAAGCCCAGCCGCTCGGCCAGGAAGAGCGCGGTGATGACGCGCGGCCAATGATCCAGATGCCGTCGGCTGGCGGGTGGAAGCAGGCGCAGCACCGGCACCGCCGCCAGCACCAGGGCGATCTGCTGCACCATCAACGGCGCGTCCGGCTCCAGGGCCAGCACGCCCATCATCGACAACAGGACCCACGTGGAGATGGGCCGCCCGAGCACACCGGCAGCGGTTTCGCTCATGACGCCGGTGCGGATGGCGTTGCGGCTTTTTCTGGCCAGCCAGATCAGCAGCGGCAGCAGCAGCAGTTGCAACGTGTGCAGCGCGCGCTGATTGCTGGCGCCGGCGGCGCCGTAGTCGCGCGCGAAGCGGACCTCGATGTCCAGACCTTGGCGCAAAAGGGTCATGGTGTCCTGGTCGGATCGTCCGGACCAGTCCAACGCCCAGAGCGGCGGCGAATCCACCCGCAGGAGCCGCGCGTCGACATAGCTGATCGCCTCCATCACCTGGCGCTGGCCCGCCTTGATCTGTTCCTCGATCGCGTTGGCCCGCTGTTCCAGTTCCACCTGGCGTGACAGCGGCACGGACAGCGCCTGGCTGGCCGCCAGCAACTGCGCGATCACCACGTCGACGCGGTCGGCCAATGCCGCCGGCAGCCCCGCCGCGCCCGGCGCGTCCTTGATCGCCTGCCAGGCCGTGCGCCGGCGCAGCAGCTCGGCGGCGTCGCTGGCGTACCAGGCGGTCGCCTGCCGCATGTCGGTCCGCCAGCGCGCCAGCCGCCGCACGTCAAAGAGCCAGTGCCGCTCCAGGCTTTCGAGCCGCATGATGGGAAAGTTGCGGAGCTGGGCCGGTTGGAATTCGTAGAGCTTTTCGTCGGCGGATTTGGCAATGGCGTCCAGCGGCGGCATCAGCGCGCTCAACGGATCCGCCGTCGCCGCGCGCTGCAACACGCCCTCGGCGTATCGCAAATCCGTGTCCGCCCGCAGCGGAATCTCGGCCATCTGGATCGCGACGGGCGGCGCGGCAGGCGCCGGCGTTTCCGCTGCAAGCGCCACGCGTGCCCATCCCAGTACCAGGCCAAATAGCCAGAAGAGGATTCGTGCGCGTGCGCGCATGTTGCGACTCCGTGGTGGGGGACGGATTTGCGGTTGCTTGGGATCGACTGCGAAACGGCGGCATGTCACGATATCGCGAAATGCGGCGGGCCAGAAGGGCAATATGGATGTCGCCATTCGCAATTCGCGAATGGCGAATGGCGAATGGCGCATGTGCTGCGAGCGCTGCCGGCGCGGGGAGTTGCCGCAAGCGTGTCTGGCGATTGGCGCGCCAGAAAGCAAAAACCCCGCCGCAGTAAATGCCGGGCGGGGCTGAATGCTTGAATCTTTTGGTGGCCTGGGGCGGAATCGAACCACCGACACAAGGATTTTCAATCCTCTGCTCTACCGACTGAGCTACCAGGCCAACGAAGCCCGCCACTATACACAAAATGTCGGACACGTGGCGGCGTGTAGCGCCGCCAATAACAAAATAGGGGCGGCGCAGCGACGCCGCCACCAACAAAAAACCCAGCGCAAGGCTGGGCTTTTTGTGGGAACCGAAGCTCCCGGAAATTCTTTTGGTGGCCTGGGGCGGAATCGAACCACCGACACAAGGATTTTCAATCCTCTGCTCTACCGACTGAGCTACCAGGCCAACGAAGTCCGCAACTATACACAATTTTTTGGCGTTGTGCCAGCCGGGCGGGGGAAGCGTCGCTTTTTTTCGTGACGCGGTATGCAATGTCGCCGGACATGGGCAGCAAAGCAGCCAACTGTTGCCTACAAGGCACGGTTGGGCGCCAACTGTCCGCGATTGGGGACGGGAATGGCCTGGGGATAACCCGCAGGAGTATAATCGACAGCGGTTTTGCTGTTACAGCCGGATGCTTTCCCGCCTTTGACGCGCGACAAGCGGGCTGCGACGCATTGTTCTTATAGTGGCAGTACTTAACGCTTAGCCGCGGGTGGCTTTCCGCCATCCCTCACACATGTCGGTAGCTGTCCTTGCCTTCGGTCTGAATCACACGTCCGCGCCGGTGTCGGTCCGCGAACGCGTGTCCATGCCCGTTGATCTGGTCAAGCCCGCCCTAGAAGGCTTGCGTTCGGCATTCGGCGGCTCCGTCCGCGAAGCCGCCATCCTGTCCACCTGTAATCGCACCGAGATCTACTGCGCGGCCGACGGCCACGTGGCGGATCAGTTGCCCGCCTGGCTGGCTGAACACAACCGCCTGGACGCCGGCACGCTGCGCCCGCACCTCTATCGCCATCATCAAGACGACGCCGTGCGTCACGCCTTCCGCGTGGCAAGCGGCCTCGATTCCATGGTGCTGGGCGAAACCCAGATCGTGGGCCAGATGAAGGACGCGGTGCGCGCCGCCGGCGAAGCCGGATCCCTCGGCACGCTGCTGCACCAGATGTTCCAGCGCACCTTTTCGGTCGCCAAGGAAGTCCGGTCGCAAACCGCCATCGGCGCCGAATCCGTGTCCATGGCCGCCGCCGCGGTGCGTCTTGCCGAGCGCGTGTTCGGCAACCTGGACCAGGCCCGCACGCTGTTCATCGGCGCGGGCGAAATGATCGAATTGTGCGCCACGCACTTTGCCGCGCAACGTCCGCGCAGCATGGTGGTGGCCAACCGCACGGCCGAACGCGCCGAACTGCTGGCCAACCGCTTCTCGGCCAGCACGATGAAGCTGTCCGACCTGACCGAGCGGCTGTCCGAGTTCGACGTCATCGTTTCCTGTACGGCAAGCTCCCTGCCCATCCTCGGCCTGGGGATGGTTGAACGGGCTACGCGCCTGCGCCGTCACCGCCCGATGGTCATGATCGATCTGGCCGTGCCGCGCGACATCGAACCCGAAGTCGGCCGTCTGGACGACGTCTATCTGTACTCGGTGGATGACCTGGGCCGGCTGGTGCAGACCGGCACCGACGCGCGCCGCGCCGCGGTGGTGCAGGCCGAAGCCATCATCGAAACCCGCGTCCAGGGCTTCATGCACTGGATGCAATCCCGCGAAGTGGTGCCTGTCATCCGCGACCTGCACCAGGCCGCCGAAGACGTCCGCGCCGCCGAACTGGAACGCGCCCGCCGCCTGCTGGCGCGGGGCGAATCGCCCGAAGCCGTGCTCGAGCAGCTGGCCCACGGCCTCACGCAAAAGTACCTGCACGGCCCGCTTGCGGCCCTGAACCGCAGCGAAGGCGACGACCGCAAGCAACTGCTTGCCTGGATGCCGCGCCTCTTCCCCGGCCGCGACTCCCGCCGTTAGCGGCTCTGCCCCACGCCCCGCCTCATGGCGGGCGTTCGCTTTGTGGGCGCCCGCTTTCTCTGTTTTCTCTTTTGGTCCTCCCCTCATGAAATCTTCCATGCGCAGCCGGCTGGAGCATCTGTGCCATCGCCTGATCGAGGTCGATGCTCTGCTTGCCGAACCGGAAACCGCGTCCGACATGGACCGCTTCCGCAAGCTTTCGCGCGAGCGCGCCGAACTGGAACCGGTGGTCGAAGCCTTTACCGCGTTCGCCCGTACCGAGGAAGACATCGCGACCGCGCAGGAGATGCTGTCCGAGCCCGACATGAAGGCGATGGCCGAAGAAGAGATCAAGACCGGGCGCGTCAAGCTGGAGTCGCTGGAAGCGGCGCTGCAGCTTCTGCTGCTGCCGCGCGACCCCAACGACGGGCGCAGCGTGTTCCTGGAAATCCGCGCGGGCACGGGCGGCGACGAGAGCGCGCTGTTCTCGGGCGACCTCTTGCGCATGTACACGCGATACGCGGAACAGCGTGGCTGGCGCGTGGAACTGATGTCGGAAAGCGCGTCCGAGCTGGGCGGCTACAAGGAAGTGATCGCGCGTATCGACGGCGACGGCGCGTATGGCCGGCTGAAGTTCGAATCGGGGGCGCACCGCGTGCAGCGCGTGCCGGCGACCGAGGCCCAAGGCCGCATCCACACGTCGGCTTGCACGGTGGCCATCATGGCCGAAGCCGATGCCATGTCCGAGATCGTCATCAATCCCAGCGACCTGCGCATCGACACGTTCCGCGCCAGCGGCGCGGGCGGCCAGCACATCAACAAGACCGATTCGGCCGTGCGCATCACCCACTTGCCGACCGGGCTGGTGGTGGAATGCCAGGACGACCGTTCGCAGCACCGCAACAAGGACAAGGCCATGCAGGTGCTGGCCGCGCGCCTGAAGGACAAGGAAGAGCGCGAGCGCCAGAGCAAGGAAGCGGCCGAGCGCAAGAGCCTGATCGGCACGGGCGACCGGTCCGAGCGCATCCGCACCTACAACTATCCGCAGGGCCGCGTGACCGATCACCGCATCAACCTGACGCTGTACAAGCTGCAGCAGATCATGGAAGGCGACCTCGAAGAGCTGACCGGCGCGCTGATCGCCGAGCATCAGGCCGAGCAGCTTGCCGCCCTGGGCGACGATATTTAAGGCCGACGCGATGACCGCGCCCCAGATCAAGAGTCTGCTGCTCGATGCGCGGCTGCCGCGCCTGGAAGTGCGCATGCTGCTGGAGCACGTATTGAACAAGCCGCGCGCGTGGCTGCTGGCGCACGATACCGATGCGTTGGCGCCGGAGGTGGCGGCGGCGTACGAGGCGTTGGCGCAGCGCCGGCAGGCGGGGGAACCCATGGCCTATCTGCTGGGTCATCGCGAATTCATGGGACACCGGTTCCGCGTGACTCCCGACGTGCTGATTCCCCGCCCCGATACGGAAGTCCTGGTGGAAACCGCGCTGGAATGCATCGATGGCATCACCGGGCCGATGGTGCTGGACCTGGGCACGGGCAGCGGCGCGATCGCGGTGTCGATCGCCCTGGCGCGCCGTGACGCGCGGGTGATGGCGTCGGACGTCAGCGCGGCCGCACTGGCGGTGGCTGCCGGCAACGCGTGGGATTTGACGGCCGCGGTGCGCTTCGTGGAAGGAAGCTGGTACGACGCGGTGCCGGCCGGCGAAGGATTTGATCTGATCGTGTCGAATCCACCCTATGTGGCCAGCGACGATCCGCATCTGGATCAGGGCGACCTGCGCTTTGAGCCGCGGGGGGCGCTGACTGATGGCGCGGGCGGACTGGAAGATCTGGCGCGTATCGTCCAAGGCGCGGGCGCCCATCTGAAACCCGGCGGCTCGCTCTGGATGGAGCATGGCTGGGATCAGGCGGAGCAGGTACGGGACATGCTCCGCCAGGCGGGGTTCGCAGATGTGCACAGCCGCCAGGACCTGGCGGGGATCGAGCGGATCTCGGGCGGGCGTTTGCCGGTCGCAGGTGCCTGAGCGCAGCGCACGGCCCGACATTTGCTGTTGCATCTGCCGGATATACCGGCGCCGCGCCGGGGTAATCGGGCGGTTTTCCCGGCTGTACCTATAATTGACCCATTCCGTTTTGCCTGTCCAAGAGACCACCATGAGCGACGTTCAAGAATTCATCCGTGAAACCGTTACCCAGCACCCCGTCGTGCTGTTCATGAAGGGCACCGCCCAGTTCCCGCAATGCGGGTTCTCCGGCAAGGCCATTCAAATCCTGAAGGGCTGTGGCGTGAAGAAGCTCGTCACGGTCAATGTGCTGGAGGACGACGAAGTCCGCCAGGGAATCAAGGAATTCTCCAGCTGGCCCACCATTCCGCAGCTGTACGTGTCCGGCGAGTTCATCGGCGGCTCGGACATCATGAATGAAATGAACGAGTCCGGCGAACTGAAGACGCTGCTGGAGCAATCCGGCGCCACGGCTTAACGCCATCATGCGGCGGCTCGTCGTCGGCATCACGGGCGCCACCGGCGCGCTCTACGCGGTGCGCATGCTGCAGACGCTGC
Source organism: Achromobacter animicus (assembly GCF_902859585.1). Classification (GTDB taxonomy): domain Bacteria; phylum Pseudomonadota; class Gammaproteobacteria; order Burkholderiales; family Burkholderiaceae_B; genus Achromobacter; species Achromobacter animicus. The sequence goes on from NZ_CADIJM010000002.1 coordinate 151,240, forward strand.
GCAACGTCGAAGACGTCGAGTCGCATCTGGTGGTGTCCGCTTCTGGCGTGCTGAACATCAAGCATGAACTCGATGTCAGCCGCCAGGACGTCTATGCGCTGGCCGATCACGTGCACAGCATTCGCGACGTGGGCGCCACGCTGGCCAGCGGCGCGTTCCAGACCGCGGGCATGGTGATCGTGCCGTGCTCGATGCGCACGCTGGCGGCGGTGGCGCATGGCCTGTCCGATAACCTCATCACGCGCGCCGCCGACGTCACGCTCAAAGAGCGCCGCCGCCTGGTGATGATGGTGCGCGAGACGCCGTTCAATCTGGCGCACCTGCGCAACATGACGGCCGTGACTGAAATGGGCGGCATCGTGTTTCCGCCGCTGCCGGCGTTTTATCACCGGCCCAAGTCCATCGATGAAATGGTGGACCACACCGTGGCCCGCGTCCTGGAAATGTTCGACATCGTCGTGCCCGGTCCGCACTGGGAAGGCACTTAGCAGGTTCTCGCCTTTGCCTAGCCGCAAGGCTTGCGCTTGACGCGCCTCGTGCAATGATCGCCGGCGGCCCCGCTTGAGCGGGGCCGTCTGCATCAGGGCGGTTCTTATTCCACCAGCCCCATCCCATTCATCGCGGCCAGATTCTCCGGCCATTTGCGCGCCCGCGCATTTTGCAGCTCGATGCGCGCCCAGGCCATCCATCCGGCCCATTCAATCCGTTTATCCCACGCGGTGCCCCACGCCTGAAGCGCGCCCAGCCCCGCGGCGGCGTGCTGTTCCGCGACCTCGAATTCTCCGGCCGTCAGCGCCAGTTGCGCCAGCAGCAGGCGCGGCTCGCCCACCCAGGGGTTGTGTTCGACCGCGGCTTCCAGCATGTGCCGCGCGCTGTCCATTTCGGTCAACGGGTGCATGCGCGTGAGGACCTGCCAGTACAGCGCGCTGGCCGCCGCTTCGTCGCGCGGGCTGAGCGTGGCGCGGCAGTGGTCGAACGCGGGCGGGATGGGAATGCCGGTGTCCTGCGGCATGCGCGACAGCGGCGCCAGCAGATGGGACAGCATCGACAGGATGTTCGACGGCGGCTTGAGCGGGCCGGGCCACAGCGACGAGGCCCAGTTCGTTTTCAGGTCGCGGCGCTGCTGCTGCGGATAGCCCGCGAAGATCTCGTCCTGCCAGCTGTGCCATTGCTCGCCGATGTCGGCGGCGGACACGACGGTGAACGCCGCGACCTGGCGCGGCGTGAAGGTGAAGACCTGTCCATCGGCGCCTTCCAGCGTCAGGCCTTCCGGTCCCGTGCCCTGGCCTTGCAGGATCGCCTGCACGAAGCGTGTGCGCGGCATGGCGCAAAAGAGACTGACCCATTCCTCGGCTTCGGTGCCCAGCACGTCGCGCAGCGTGTTGCGCTCGCGTTCGCGGTCAAACAGGGTGAGGTCTACGTATTCGTTGCCGTAGACGCTGTGGAACAGGCCCAGGAGGCGCACTTCGCGCGGCTGGTTCCAGAGCGCCAGCGTGCGGTAGACGCCCAGCAGATGATGCTTGAAGGTGCCGGCCTTGTGCCAGTCTTCGCCCGCGCTGCGTGCAAACAGCAGGTCGAGCAGGACGGGCAGGTCGGCGTCGACGGCGGCGTAGTGGTCGGCCAGCAGCGCGCGCGCGTGCGGATGGAGTTCGGGGGTGGTGGACATGGTTGGCGGGTTGGTTGGATGAAAGCAGGCTCTATTGTGTCCGCATGCGCCAGCGCTGTCATCGCGGTGTTTATATCGAAATCCGCATATCAATATGAATATTCATCGCTTCCGGTTTTGAAGCGCGCTCACTAGAATCCGGGGTCATTGTTCCAATCCTCAATCGTTGAAACCTCTAGAGACTTTCCCATGCGCCTTCGCCATTCCCTCGCCGTTTTTGCCACCATTCTCGGTTTTGCCGGCACCTCGGCGATGGCGCAGGACGCCGAGCTGAAAGTGGGCGTCACCGTCGGCCCGCACGCGCAGATCGGCGAAGTCGTGCAGCAGGTCGCCGCCAAGCAGGGCCTGAAGGTCAAGCTGATCGAGTTCAGCGACTTCATCCAGCCCAACGCCGCGCTGGACGCCAAGGAGCTGGACGTGAACATCTACCAGCACAAGCCTTTCCTGGAATCGCAGAACAAGGCGCGCGGCTACAAGCTGGTGCCGGTGGCGACCGCGGTGGTGCAGCAGATGGGCATCTATTCCAAGCGCCTGAAGTCGCTGGACGATCTGCCGCAAGGCGGCAAGGTGGCCATCCCGAACGATCCGACCAACGGCGCCCGCGCGCTGCTCGTGCTGCAGGCCGCCAAGCTCATCAAGCTGAAGGACGGCGTGACGGTGACGGCGTCGATCTTCGATATCGCCGAGAACCCCAAGAACCTGAAGTTCGTCGAGATCGAGGCCGCGCAACTGCCGCACTCGCTCAAGGACGTGGACGCCGCGGCCGTGAACTCGGCGTACGCCATCCCCGCCGGCCTGTCGCCCGCCAAGGACGCGCTGGTGCTGGAAAGCAAGGACGCGCCGTTCGCGCCCGTCGTCATCGCCGCGCGCGAAGACAACAAGAACGATCCGCGCATCGCGCGCTTCATCAAGGCCTACCAGTCCGACGAGGTGAAAACCTTCGTGGCCAAGCAGTTCCCCGGCGCATACACGACGTCCTGGTAAGCCGTCTGCCCATGTCCACCCTGACGATCTATCCCGACAACGCGCCGGATTCCGCGCGCGTGCTGGACGACGCGGCCGACGTGCAGCGCGAGCTGGCGGCCATCGGCGTGCGCTTCGAACGCTGGACCGCAGCGGCGCCGCTTGGATCTGGCGCATCGCCCAAGGCGGTGCTGGCTGCCTACCGGCCGCAGATCGATCAGTTGATGGCCGAGCGCGGCTACCGGGCCGTGGACGTCATCAGCCTGGACGCCACGCATCCGGACCGCGCGGCGCTGCGGCGCAAGTTCCTGGCCGAGCACACGCATGCCGATGACGAAGTGCGCTTTTTTGTGGCCGGCAGTGGGCTGTTCGTGCTTCATGCCGAAGGCCGCGTCTATGCGGCGCTGTGCGAGAAAGACGATCTGATCTCCGTGCCGGCTGGCATCCCGCACTGGTTCGACATGGGCTCGTCGCCGGCCTTCACCTGCATCCGGCTGTTCAACGATCCGGCTGGCTGGACCGCGCAGTTCACCGGTGACGACATCGCCACGCGTTTCCCGGTCTTGCCTTGAGACGGATGCGGAGCGCCTACCCGCGCGCCAGCCACGTCTGCACCTCTTTCTCCAATCCTTCCTGCAGCACCTGCGCCGGCGCGCTCATGGCGCGGTCGCGCGACCACACCATCGCCAGCACCGGATCCTCCAGCGCCAGCAGTTGGCGTGTCACCAGACCCTGACGCTCGGCGTAATGCGCGCCCAGGCTTTCCACGATGGCGACACCCAATCCCTGCGCCGCCAGCGCGCAGGCGGCCGACGACTGCGCCGCCTCGATGATCGGGCGATAGGGCAGTCCGCGCGCCTCCAGTGCCTGGCGCGTCGCGCGGCCGGCGGGTAGGGCGGGGGCGAGGACAATCGGTCCCGCCTCGGCCACCTCGTCCAGCGTCAGATCGGTCCGCTTTGCCCACGGATGGTCCTGAGGCATCACTGCGTGCAGTCCCAACGGCGCGAGCCGCAGGCTGGACACCCGGTCGATGTCCGGCGGCGAGCCGATGATGATGCCCAGATCGATGCGGTGATCCACCGCCATCTCGATGATTTCCAGCGCGGTGCCGGCGCGCACGGTCACGGCAACCGCCGGATGGGCGCGGCGTACGCCGGCCAGGGCAGGAGGCAGCAGGCTGGACGCGGCGATGGCGACGGCGCCCACGTCCAGCCGCGCCAACGCGCCCTGGCGGATGTCGACGGCCAGCCGGTCAACGGCCTCGATGCCGGCCAGCGCATTGAGCACTTCGGGAATCAGCGCGCGGCCCTGGCTGGTCAGGTGCAGCCGGCGGTTCTCGCGGCTGAACAGCGCAAAGCCCAACCGCGTTTCCATGTCGCGCAGGAGTGCGCTGGCGGCGGGCTGCGTCATGTTGACCGAGGCGGCTGCGGCGGTGACGGTATCGAGCCGGTACATGGCGCGCAGCAGCAGGAGTTCTCGCCGATTGAACATATGAAATTCATATGGAAATAGTCAATTCATCTATTTGACCATATGAACTGGCGGCCGCCAGAATAGCCCTTCGCATTCCGCATCTCGACGCCTCACTGCCATGCCCGCCAACACCATTGTTTCCGTCACCTGCATTCCCTTGCGCCTGCCGTTCCATCACTGGAGCCCGTCGCCGCTGTTCGCGGGCCGTCCGCGCGACAAGCTCGACAGCGCGCTGGTGCGGGTGCAGACCGAAGACGGCACGGTGGCCTGGGGCGAGTCGTATTGCGTAGAGCCGCGCGCGTTGCCCGCGATCTTCGAAACGCTGATCGCGCCGCTGGCCTGCGGGCGCGACGCGGACGACGACACCCTGCTGCCGGGCATGCAGCGCACGCTGCACAACCTGGGCCGGTCCGGTCCCGTGGTGCACGCGCTGGCCGGGCTGGACATCGCCCTGTGGGACCTGCGCGCCAAGCGCGCCGGTGTGCCGCTGTACGCGCTGCTGGGCGGCAAGCGCCGCGAGCGGGTCCGTGTGTATGCATCGCTGCTGCAGTATTACGGCAACGCCGAGCGCCTGGACGCCGTGACCACGCAGGCCCTGAACGAAGGCTATACCGAGATCAAGCTGCACGAGCGCACCGCCGACGCGCTGGCCGCCGTGCGCCGCAGCACGGGCCCGGGCGTGCCGATCATGGTCGATACGAACTGCGCGTGGCTGCCGGGCGAAGCCGAAGCCGCCATCGAGGCCATGCGCCCGCATGATCCGTTCTGGATCGAAGAGCCCTTGTGGCCGCCGGAAGACGATCGCGCGCTGGCACGCCTGAAGCAGGCCTGCGGCATCCCGCTGGCCGTTGGCGAGAACGCCAGCAGCGCCACCGATCTGGAGCGCGTGGTGGACACGGAAGCCGCGCAGTACGTGCAGCCCAGCGTCATCAAACTGGGCCTGACCGCCGCGTGGCGGATTGCGCAGAAGTGCGCGGACTCAAGCGTCATCTGCGCGCCGCAGGTCGCATTTTTTGGCCCGGGCTATCTTGCCAGCCTGCATCTGATTGCCGCGCAGCAGACCGAGGTGTCGCTGGAACGCCTGTACGTCGAACTGGGGCACGTGCCGTACGGACGCACCGTGCCCATCGAGAACGGCTGGGTCAACGTGCCGGACGCACCAGGGCTGGGCGCGGATCCGGAAGCGGCACTTGCCGAGGGCCAGTACAGCGCCTGAACCCTGACCCGTAAAAAGCCAAACGCCAGACCGCCAAGAATCCACAGGCCCGCAGAGGCCGCAAAGAACACGAACCTGGAGACAAAGACATGCACCCATCGCGCAGAACCTTCCTGATCAACAGCGCCGCTATGGCAGCGGGCGCCGCTGTGTTGCCGTGGTCCTTCGCGGCACGTGCCGCGCAGTACCCGGACAAGACGGTCCGCCTGTACATCCCGTACCCGCCGGGCGCGGCGACCGACACGCTGGGCCGCATGGCGGGTCAGGTGTACGCCGAGGCGCTGGGCCAGCCCTTTGTCGTGGAAAACCGCGGCGGCGGCGGCACCACGATCGGCACGCGCGCGCTGGCGGTGTCCGCGCCGGACGGCTACACCATCGGCATGGTCGACTCCACGTTCACCATCAATCCCGCACTGCTGGGCGACCGTCAGCCGTACGACGCCATCAAGGACTTCGCGCCGATCTCGCTGATGGCGACGGCGCCCTTCGTCATGGTGGTGCACCCGTCGGTCAAGGCGACCGACATTGCGTCGTTTCTGGCGCTGGCCAAGTCGCAGCCCGGCACGTTGTCGTTCGGGTCGGCGGGCGTGGGCAGCGGGCCGCATCTGGCTGGTGAGCAACTGCGCCAGCAGGCAGGCGTGGACGTGTTGCACGTGCCTTACCGCGGCGGCGGCACCGTGATCACCGACCTCCTGGGCGGCCAGGTGCAGTTCGGCTTTGCCACCGTCCCGACGCTGCTTGAACACATCAAGGCGGGCAAGCTGCGCGCGCTGGCGGTCACCAGCCCGCAACGCACGAGCCAGTTGCCCGACGTGCCCACGTTTGCCGAGGCCGGACTGCCGGGTGTGGATATCTCGCCGCTGTTCGGCGTGATTGCGCCGGCCGGTGTGCCGGAGCCGATCATCGAGCGCCTGTCGCAGACGCTGGGCGAATCCGTGCGCAAGGGCGCGCTGCGCGACAAGCTGGCCGGGCTGGGCTTTCAGCCGGTCGGCAGCACGCCGGCGGAGTTCGCAAAGCGCATCCGCGACGACGTGGCCAAGTGGACCGCCGTGGTCCAGCGCGGCAACATCAAGGCCGAGTAAGCCGTCGCATCAGGCGTACTTGCCTGTCAGGCCGCCATCCACGAGCAGTTCGGTGCCGGTGATGTAGGACGCCTCGTCCGACGCCAGGAAAGCCACCGCATTGGCGACCTCCCATGGCGTGCCCATGCGTCCCATCGGCACCTGCTTGTCGCGTGCCGCACGCGCGGCGTCCAGGTCGTTCGCATCGAACATCTTTGCGACATTGGCGGTGACGCGGGGGGTGTCGATCAGGCCGGGTATGACCGTGTTCACGCGGATGCCGTCGGCGGCGTACTGCTGCGCGGCCATGCGCGCAAAGTGGATGACCGCGGCCTTGCTGACGCTGTAGGCCAGATGCGGATAGCCGGTGTACCGGATGCCCGCAATGGAAGAGACGGCCACGATGGCGCCGCCGCCCTGCACACGCATGACGGGCGCCAGCAGGCGCGTGGCGATCAGCAGGCTGGTCACGTTCACCTGCTGGATGCGGTCCCAGTCCGCGATCGAGATGTCTTCGGGGCCGCCGACCTTGCCGATGCCCGCGTTGGCCTGCAGGATGTCGATGCGGCCAAAGCGGCTTAACGCCGCGTCGACCGCCGCCTGCATCGCGTCCGGGTCGGCCACGTCGGCCTGCACAGGCAGCGCGCTGCCGCCTGCCGCTTCGGCCTCATGCGCGGCCTCTTCGGCGGCGGTCAGGTTGGCGTCCAGGGCGATGATGGCCGCACCTTGGCGCGCCAGCGTCACGCAGCTTGCCTTGCCGATGCTCCAGCCGGGCGCGGACGTGCCCGCGCCTGCGACCAGCGCAACCTTGCCGGCCAGGCGCGCGCCGGACAGCGGGGCAGCGTGAAGGGGCGTGCCGGCAACGGGCGTACCGGCATCGGGCGTACCGGCATCGGGCGTACCGGACCCCGCGCTCACGATTGCCCGCCGTCTTGCTGATGGCTCTTGCCCTTGCCCACGTACGGAATGGCGTGGTCGATGGTTTCCCAGATGTACCGCCCGGACGGGCTCTGCTGCTCTTCGGCCACGTGCGACACCAGGCCCGCCGCGCGCGAGATCACGGCAAAGCCGCGCATCAGGTCGGTAGGCACGCCGATCTCGCTGAGCAGCGCGGCCACGGCGCCGGTTGCATTGATGGTGATGTGCTTGCCGTAGGTCTCGTCGATGGCGCTGGCCAGCCAGCGCAGCGCCTGGACCGACTCGCCGCTCAGTTCGCTTTCCGCCTCGGCCAGCGCCAGCAGCTTGATCGCGCGCGGATCGTCCGGCTTGTGCAGGTGATGGCCGAAGCCGGGCAGCGGGCTGCGCGACGCGCGGTGTTCGCGGGCAATCGCCAATGCTTCCGCGGGACCGTCGGGTGCCTGACGGATGCGGTCAAGCAGGCGCGAGCAGTTTTCCATAGTGCCCACGAACTGGCTGCCCACGGCCATCAGCCCGGACGCCACGGCGCCCTGCAGATTCTCGGGTGCGCTCATATAGATCAGGCGCGTGGCGATCGCGCTGGGCGTCATGCCGTGCTCCATCAGCGTGACCAGCACCGCGTCCACGATGCGCATGTCCACGGGACGTGCGTCGCGGCCGAGGATCTGCATGATCATGACTTCGGTAAACGACTTCTTGCCGATTAGGTCTTCGACCAGATCGACGTCGCGATACGACATGCCGGTCAGGTGATGGGCGCAGAGGCGGGTTTCGGGCTTGTTCATGGCGTTTCCTTCATTGCGGCGTCGCGCACCGCGTTCTTCAGCACCTTGCCCACGCTCGAGCGCGGCAGGCTGTCGTGGAAATGGATGTGTTTGGGCGTGGCGACCGGACCCAGCAGCGCACGCACGTGCGCCTTGAGTTCGTCGCCATCGGCCTCGGCGCCCGCCTGAAGCTGGACGGCGGCGTGAACCGCTTCGCCCCACTTGTCGTCGGGCACGCCGAACACCGAGCATTCGTAGACGGCGGGATGCGCGGACAAGGCGTTTTCGACGTCCACCGGATAGATGTTGAACCCGCCGGTGATGATGACGTCGCGCAGGCGGTCCTTCAGGAACAGATAGCCGCGCGTGTCTATCAGGCCCGTGTCGCCGGTGTGCAGCCAGCCGTCCACTACGGTTTCAGCGGTCTTTTCGGGCAGGCGCCAGTAGCCGGTCATCACCAGATCGCCCTGGACCACGACTTCGCCGATTTCGCCGCGTGGAAGCAGCGTGCCGTCGGGCGCCATGATCGCCACGTCGGACAGCGGTGTGACCCGGCCGACCGACGCGCGATTTTCCGGTGCTTCGAGATCAGCGGGGCGCAGCACCGTGACGATCTGCGGCGCCTCGGTCTGGCCGTAGGTCGTGCCCAGCACCGCGCCGAAGAAGGCGCGCGCGCGCTCGATCTTTTCGACGGGCATGGGCGCCCCGCCGTAGATCAGGTTGCGCAGATGCGGGAAGTCCGCGCGGGAGACGCCGGGCTGCGCCATGATCATGTAGATCAGCGTGGGCGGCATGAAGCTCAGCGTGCCGCCGCGCTCGCGAAATGCCTCGGTGATCGTGGCGGGCGACACACTGTCCAGCAGCAGATGCGCGCCGCCCTGCGCCAGCACCGGCAACAGATAGGTGCCGGTGCCGTGCGTGATGGGTGCGGACACGACGTAGCGGTCTTCGGCGGTGAGGCCCCAGTTGAGGATCTGGTTGACGATGCCGGCGTTCCACGCGTGATACGGCTGCATCACGCCCTTGGGCAGGCCGGTGGTGCCACCCGTGAACTTGATGGCCTGCGTGGCGTCGCGCGGCAAGGCGTGACGCGCCGGAGCGCGGTCGGCAAAACGCGCGAGCAGCGCGTCCAGCGCCAGGTCAGCGGCCGCCTCGTCCAGCACGATGCGTCGTGCTGAACCCGCGGGCACGAGCGGCGCGCCTACGTCGTCGACGATCACAATGGTCGGCTCGGTCGCATCCAGGATGCGGCCGATCTCGCGCGCGGTGCTGCGGTAGTTCAGCGGCACCCAGACCTTGCCGCTGGCTAGCACCGCCAGCAGCGCCAGGATGTGACGCGCCGAGTTGCCGGCGCAGATGGCCACGCGCGTCTGCGGCTCGGGGTCCAGATCCTGCAGGGCGGCGGCCAGTGCACGCGTGTCCGCCGCCAGCCGCGCGTAAGTCACCTGCCCATCGGGACCGTCGAGCGCCACGCGGTCCGGGTACTGCTCGGCGGCGCGGAAGAAGAAATCAATCGGGTACACCTATGCTCCTTGGATGCTTAATTGGCCTTGAGGTTGGCGCTTTTCACCACCGCGCCCCATTTGTCGATCTCGCTGGCGATCTTCTTGGCGAAGGTCTCCGGCGTGTTCGGCGCTTGGGGCGGGAAGAAGCCGCCTTGCTTGTAGGAGGTTTGCAGGGCTGGCGTCGCGAGCGCCTTGTTCAGCGCCTGGTTCAGGCGGTCGATGACGGGCCGGGGCGTGCCGGCCGGCGCCACCAGGCCAAACCACGATTCCACGTCGAAGTCAGGCAGGCCGGACTCCGCCAAGGTGGGCACATCGGGCGTGGCCGGCAGGCGCTGGGGCGAGGTGACGCCGATGGCGCGCAGCTTGCCCGCCTGCACGTGGGGCAGGGACGAGGGCAGGTTGTCGAACATGGAGTCCACCTGACCGCCCAGCAGGTCCGCCACGGCGGGACCGCTGCCGCGATACGGTACGTGCAGGATGTCGGTGCCGGTCTTCATCTTGAAGAGCTCGCAGGACAGATGAATGGACGATCCGCTGCCGGACGACGCGCACGTCAGCTTGCCGGGATGCTGCTTGGCATAGGCGATGTATTCCTGCACCGTCTTGATGGGCAGCTTGGGATTGACCACCAGGATGTTCGGAATGGTCGCCAGCAACCCGACGGGTTCGACGCCTTTGACGAAGTCGTAATTGAGCTGGCTGTACAGCGTGCGGTTGATGGTGTTGGCGATCGACCCGACATAGAGCGTGTACCCGTCGGGCGCGGCACGCGAGACGATCTCGGCGCCGATGTTGCTGTTGGCCCCGGTCTTGTTCTCGACCACGACCGTCTGCCCCAGCTCTTCGGCCAGGGACTTGGCCATCAGGCGTGCCACGATGTCGGTTGCGCCGCCGGCCGCATAGCCGACGACAAGGGTGATGGGGCGATCGGGATAGGGTTTGGCCGCCCAGGCCGGGGCGGCGGTCATCAGCGCCCCGCTCAAGGCTACCGCCGCAGCGGTCCAGCGCTTGCCGAATGTCTTCATTGTTGTCTCCGTCCTGTTTGTCTAATAATTGGACAGATCTTCGTCTGTCCGCCTTCATATTCGGCTTTGATGGAGGCCCTATCAACGCAAGGTGTCCAGAAATTGAACAAACCGGATTCCGAGGGTTCCGGTCCGCGCATCCTGCGGCGCGGGCTGAAGGTGCTGGGCGTGCTGCGCCAGGCCGGCGCGGCCGGCATGCACGTCGTGGACATTGCGCGGGCCGCGGGCATGCAGCGGTCCACGGTGTATCGCTACCTGGATGTGCTGGTCGAGGAGGGCTACGCGCTTCGGGAATCGGGCGCGCCGCGCTGGCGCGTTGCTGAACTGGGCGTGATGATGGCCGGCGACCCGCACGCGCAGGCCGTGCGCAGTCTTCGGCCATTGCTGCGACAGATCAGCGACGTCAGCGGCGATTCGGCGTTTCTCATCTGCCGCGCTGCGAATGATTCGCTGTGCCTGCATCGCGAGGTTGGCAATTACCCCGTGCAGGTGCTGGCCGTGACGGTCGGGCACCGCCAGCCGTTGGGCGTGGGCGCGGCCGGGTTGGCGCTGCTGGGCGCCCTGCCGGCCGCGGAAGCCGACGAGGTGGTGATGCAGAACGAGCAGGCGCTACGCGCCTACGGCGGGATGACGGTGGCGCAGATGCGGCGGCTGGTGGAAAACACGCGCGGGCGCGGCTGGGCCGTGGTGGGAAACGCGGCGGTGCCGGGCGTGTTGGGTGTCGGCATGGCGCTGTGCGATGCGGGCGGCTATCCGCGGCTGGCGGTCAGCGTGTCCAGCCTCATCAGCCGGATGCAGGCGCCGCGCCAGCGCAGCATTGCCGAACTGATCCGCGCGCAGGTGTCGCAAAGCGGATTCGGCATGCCGCACGGGGCGGGCGAGGGGGATTGAGGCCCGCCGCGATGCCGTTCCGGCGGCGGGTGGGGGCCGTTTCGTTCAGGCCGCGGCCGGCGTCGGCACGCGGTACGTCTTCTGGTAATGCACCGTGAACGTCTTGAAGGCGTCCAGCGCCTTGTGCGGGTCGTGTCCCGGCTTGACGAGGAAGCTGTCAAAGCCCACGCGCGCCTGGTAGTGGATGGTGTCGATCATCACGTCGCCGACTGCGCGCAGCTCGCCCTGCCAGTCGTAGCGCGTGCGCAGCAGCTGCGCCAGCGAATAACCGCGGCCATCGGTGTAGACCGGAAAGTCCACGGCGATGAACGCGATGCCCTCGGGATGCAGCACGCCATCGGCGTCCGCCAGGTCCGTCAGGTCGGCGTCGGGGTTGAGCAGCACGGCCACGGGATGCTTGTGGCGGCGCAGCGTGTTGCGCGAAGTCTTCCAGACGGCCAGCGGCACGATCCAGCCGGGTTCGTCGGACGGGACCTGGCCTTCGGCGGGCACTTCGGGTTCGGGGACGAACGGACGCGATGTGTCGGCCTCGAGTTTGCCGTTGCGGATGAGATGCGGGCCGGGGGCGTCGTGGGCGTAGATCTCAGACATGGGCGGGCTCCGCTTGCTGCGTGGGTTTGGCGAAGGCAGGGTCCGCGTACACGTCCTGCTTGAAGGGATCGATGCCGACGCGGTCCACCACGTCGATGAAGCGTTCGGCGTCGCTGTCGCGCAAACCCAGATACGTGCGGATCAACCGGTCCACCACGCCCGGCACCTGATGGCGCGCGAACGACGGGCCGATGATGCGGCCGATGGCCGCGCCGCCGCCATGCGTGGATTCGAGATCGGGCAGCGGCTTGGCGGCGCCGTTCTGGCGGCCGCCCACCGTGACCTGATACCACTCCTCGCCGGCCTTATCGACGCCAAGAATGCCGATGTGGCCCACATGGTGATGGCCGCAGGAGTTGATGCAGCCCGAGATGTTCAGATCGAGTTCGCCGATCTCGAACAGGTAATCCAGGTTGTCGAACTGGCGCTGGATGGCTTCGGCCACGGGAATGGAGACGGCGTTGGCCAGCGCGCAGAAGTCTCCGCCCGGACAGGCGATGATGTTGGTGAGCAGACCGACGTTGGGCGTGGCGAGGTTCAGGGCCTCGAGCTTTTGCCACAACTCGTGCAGCCGCGCGCGGCGCACGTCGGCCAGGATCAGGTTCTGTTCGTGCGACACGCGCAGTTCGCCATAACCGAAGTCGTCGGCCAGGTCGGCCACCGCATCCATCTGGTCCGCGGTGATGTCGCCCGGCGGCACGCCGGTGGGTTTGAGCGACACGGTCACGGCGGCGTAGCCGGCAACCTTGTGCGCATGCACGTTGGTGCGCAGCCAGCGCGCGAAGCGCTTGTCGCCCGCGGCCAGCGCGTCGGTGTTGTCGATGTCGGACGCGGCGGCGGCGTCGTGCTGCGGCCAGACGAAGCGCGCCTTGATGCGGTCCACGAATTCCTGCGTGATGGTGTCGGGGCCGCCCTTGATGCGCTGCCACTCTTCATCGACCTGCTGCGCGTAGACCTCGGGCGTCAGGTCTTTGACCAGGATCTTGATGCGCGCCTTGTACTTGTTGTCGCGGCGGCCATGCAGGTTGTAGACCCGCAGCGCGGCCTGCAGATAGGTCAGCAGGTGCTGCCATTCGACGAACGGATTGATGAGCTTGCCGACGATGGGCGTGCGGCCCAGGCCGCCGCCGATCCACACGCGAAAGCCCAGCTTGCCATCGCGCTCGACGGCCTGCAGGCCGATGTCGTGCACGCCCACGGCCGCGCGGTCTTCCACGGCGCCGCTGACAGCAATCTTGAACTTGCGCGGCAGGAAGGCGAACTCGGGATGCAGCGTGGACCACTGGCGGATGATCTCGCACCAGATCAGCGGATCCACGAGTTCGTCCGGCGCGACGCCGGCAAAGTGGTCGGTGGTGGTGTTGCGGATGCAGTTGCCGCTGGTCTGGATGGCGTGCATCTGCACCGTGGCGAGTTCCGCCAGGATGTCTGGCACGTCTTCCAGCTTGGGCCAGTTGAACTGGATGTTCTGGCGCGTGCTGAAGTGTCCGTAGCCGCGGTCCCACTTGCGCGCGATGTGCGCCAGGGTGCGCAACTGGCGGGACGCCAGCAGGCCATACGGAATGGCGACGCGCAGCATGGGGGCGTGGCGCTGGATGTACAGGCCGTTCTGCAGGCGCAGGACGCGGAAATCGTCCTCGGTTAGCTGGCCGTCGAGAAAGCGGCGCGTCTGATCGGCAAACTGCGCGACACGCTGCTCGACAAGCTGTTGGTCGACGGGGTCATACACGTACATGTCTACTGCCCTTGGAAGTCTTTTCGGTCTGAACCCCGGGGGCGGGGTCGGGCGCACGGCGCCGGCAAAACGGGATTCATAACCGTAACAGCGACCCGCGAACACCGTCTAAGTCATTCTGGTAATAAAGAAATAAGGGCCCCCACGCTGCGCGCGCCAGCTGCCCCCCGAGGGGGCTGCCCGCCTCCGGGCGGCCGGGCGGCCATTTTTGCGGAGGTCGTCGAAACCAGCCGCGAGCGTACGCGCATATATGAATATGCGGCTTGTCGTAGAACAAGCCCCTAAACCCCTACAACGCCGCATTCACCGCCCAGCGGGCCACGAACACCAGAATGATCACCAGGCAGGCCGCGAGTAGCAGGCCGGTGGCGATGAGGGGGCCGGGCTTGTTGTGGGCGATGTCGGCATCGTAGCCGCGGCCGCGGCGTACGCCGAAGAAGGCCCACAGCACGGAGCGGACCGTGCGCAGGAAACCGAGCATATGCGCCTCCGGGCGGATTATTGACGGCCCACTGTAGACGCTGGCGTGTCCGGCAGACAGATGCAGATTCGCGTCAGCCGACCGTATCAGATGGCGCGGCGGCGTGTGCGCCGATGCCGCGCACGATGTGTTCCAGCAGCTCGCGCGCGGCCGGCGAGATGTGGCGGCCGGCGCGGCTCAGGACGTGCAGGCTGCCCTGGTTCAGGATGGGATTGGCCAGCGGCAGGCTCGCGAGGCGCTGGGCCTGCATGTCGGCGGTGACGGCGATGGGGGGCGTGAGCGCGTAGCCGATGCCGGCCGCCGCGAACTGCCATAGCGCCTTGAACGACGAGGTGGTCAGCACGTTGTGCAGCCGGACCTGCTCGCTGATCTCGGCGGCCTGGATGTGCTGGCGCACGCCAAACCCTTCCTGCATGGACGCGCCGGGGTAGTCGGCCAGATCGGTCAGCAAGAGGGGCCGGCGCAGGCGCGTCAGCGGGTGGTCCTGACGCACGATGGCCCGTATCGGCTCGGGCCGCGAGTAATGCGTGCGCAGCCGGGCATCGTTGGGCGGCTGGAACACCAGCCCGATGTAAGCGCGGTCGTCGACGATGCGCTGGACGATTTCGGACGTGCGGGCCACGTCGATGTCCAGCGTGACTTCGGGATGGCTGCGCCAGTAGCCCGGCAGCACGCGGTCGAACATCAGCTCCACAAAGCCTTCGCCCAGCACCAGGTCGATGTGGCCGCGTTCGGCTTTGCGCAGGCTGTCGATTTCGGAGAAGAAGCTCTCCTGGATGTCCTGCTGCCGTTTTACATAGCGCGCCAGGATGTGGCCGGCATCGGTGGGCACGAGGCCACGTCCCCGGCGTTCGAACAGCGCCATGCCGCAGTCGCGCTCCAGGGCGGCGATCGCGCGGCTGACGGCGGACGGGTCCATTTCCAGGGCCTCGGCCGCGCCGCGCACGGATCCCCGGCTCATGACCTGCATGAAGTAATGGGTGCGGCGCGCGTCGAGTTGTTCGTCCATGGCGGCTGGCTCCGGGCGGAATGCGGCTGATTTTCCACGAAAGGGCTTAAGGGTTTACCCTTATTTCGATTTGTCTCGTGCAAAATTTTCCGAGGAAAGGCGAATTCGTTGCATTTTACGCAACGTTTCTCGGCGGCCCGTGTCATGGTTGCCCGCCAGAGGGGTGAGCGAAAATTGCGCAGTCCGAATCGGCCGCCCGCTGCGCGCGCCGTTCGCGCTGTATTGGCCGTTTGAATCGACAGAGCCGCTCTTCAAGCGCCGTCGCCCGAACCTTCCGAATTCGCTTGCCCCGCCGGCTCTGCCTGGACGTCCGGGCGCCGGTTTCCGGGTTCGTCCGGCCCGCCGCCACGATCACTATTCACGTCATCAGGGGAAAACCAATGTCTCATGCCAGCGCAAGCCTGGCTTCGCCTTCCATGCCGCTATCGGGGCGCGTGCGCATGCTCGCCGCCATCCTGCTGGTGGTGGTCATTTCCGAAGCGATCGGCAGCGTCACCTTCTCGGTCGGTCCGGGCAAGATCATCCTGCAGCCCATGTTGTGGGCGATTTTCATCGGCGCGGTGGTTGCGGCGTTCGGCCAGCGGCTGCCGGCAGGCGCCGGCATCGACAAGGCGATGCAGACCCGCATCAGCGGCTACCTGCAATACGCGCTGCTGCCGTTCCTGGCCAAGCTGGGTCTGATGGTGGGCGGCGCGTTGCCGCAGGTGCGCGAGGCCGGCTGGGCGCTGGTGTTCCAGGAGTTCGGCCACTTCTTCGGCACCATGGCCATCGGCCTGCCGCTGGCGCTGCTGCTCGGCATCAAGCGTGAAGCGATTGGCGCGACGTTCTCGGTGGGCCGCGAGCCCAGCCTGGCGATCATCGGCGAGCGCTACGGCATGAACTCGCCGGAAGGCCGCGGCGTCATGGCCGAATACATCACCGGCACCGTGATCGGCGCGCTGTTCGTGGCGCTGATGGCGGGCTTCATCACCAGCCTGAACATCTTCGATCCGCGCTCGCTCGCCATGGGCGCCGGCGTGGGCTCGGGCAGCATGATGGCCGCAGGCGTGGGCGCGATCGCTTCGCAGCAGACGCCCGAAATGGCGCATCAGGTCGCTGCGCTGGCTGCGGCCGCCAACCTGCTGACGACGGTGGTTGGCGTGTACTTCACCCTGTTCATTTCGCTGCCCACGACGATCTTCCTGTACGGCAAGCTCGAGCCCGTGCTGGGCCGCTTCTCGCGTGGCAAGAACGAGGCCGTGGTCGACGACAGCGTGTCGGAAGACGTGCCCGCGCACGGCTCGAAGATGGGCTTCGGCGACCGCCTGACCGCCTACGTCATCTGTGGCCTGTTCGCGCTGGTGGGCAACCGTCTGGGCTACAACGTGCCGTTCGCGGACGCACTGCCGGGCATGGCCATCATCGTGCTGCTGGTCGTCATCACCGACCTGATCCTGCGCGTCGTGCCCAAGCTGCCGGCCGTGTTCGTGCTGTCGGTGATCGCCATGACCGCCGGCTGCCCGGGCGTGCTGCCGTATTCGGATCAGATCATTGCAATGGTCGGCAAGGTCAACTTTCTGCCGTTCACGACGGTGATCCTGGCGATGGCCGGACTGTCGATCCTGAAGGACCTGCCTGCGTTCCGCAAGCTGGGCTGGAAGATCGTGGTGGTGTCGCTGGCGGCGAACGCCGGCACGTTCATGGGCGCCACCATGATCGCGGAATTCTTCCACTGATCCATCACGCTTCGCGACAAAGCCGCCTGTTGCAGGCGGCTTTGTCATTTCTGGGCCTTGCCGGCGTCAGAGTTTGTAGCCGCCGCTTGCCTCGATGACCTGGGCGGTCACCCAACGGCCTTCGTCCGAGGCGAGAAAGGCCACCGTCGCGGCGATCTCCGAGGTTTCGCCGAATCGGCCAAGCGCTGTGTCGGCTTCTATCGCTTTAACCATGGCGGCATTCTCGCGGACGGCGGCGTTCATGTCGGTGCGAATCCAGCCTGGCGCCACGGCATTCACCGTGATGCCGCGCGTGCCCAGCTCCTGGGCAAGCGCGTGGGTCAGGTTGTTGATGCTGGCCTTGGCCATCGAGTAGATGGGCACGGCGGACATTGCCCGCACGCCGGCGCCGGAAGAGATATTGATGATCCGACCATTGCGGGACAGACGGCTCAGTGCGGCTTGAACCATGAAAAAAGGTGCGCGGGCGTGGACGGCGAAGAGCGTGTCCCAACTCTCCGGGGTGGCCTCCGCCAATCCGCCCCAGCCGGAATTTCCCGCATTGTTCACGAGAATGTCGAGTGCGTTGCTGCCCATCAGGTCAGCGAGCCTGCCGTCAAGATTCTCGAACAGGGCCGGAATGGTGTTTGCATCGGTCAGATCGGCGTGCAGTGCGAAAGCGCGGCCTCCGGCTGCTTGAATGGCGCCAACCACGTCGTCCGCGCCAGCCTTGCTGACGTTGTAGGTCAGCGCGACCATCGCACCTTCCTGGGCCAGGCGTTCAGCGATCGAACGGCCGATGCCGCGGGACCCTCCGGTCACCAGGGCGGTTTTTCCAACTAGCATCTGTGACATGGAAATCTCCTTGGTCAAACGATGCGTTCGCGCACGATGGGCCCAGGATCTGCCAAAACAACCGACAGCCCCATTCGAATCAGATCCGCATCGCCGCCGTATTCGTGCCGCGCGATGTGGTGCAGCAGCACACCCAACTGCTCCAGCTGGCGAGCTGCCTTCAGCGGGCCTGCGTTGACGGGCGCAAAGCCCGCGTCGTCGATCAGCTTTCGCACGACCTGACCGGCTTCGGGGTCGTCCGTGGCATAGAAAACGTTGGGCCTGGACGGCGATGACGCCCAGGCGGCGGCTTCCAGCACGGGCGCGGCCATCAGGCTGAACGCCTTTACCACCCGCGCCGCAGGAAGTCTTTTTTGCAGGTATTCGGCGGTCGAGCTGTCTCGCATGAAGGCATGATCATGGAAGTGTTCGAAATCGCCGGTGACGCCAAGCGGGTTCATGGTTTCGATCACGATCTTGCCGTCGAGCGCATTGCCCACCGCGTCGATCACGGCGTCCACCCGAGGCCAATAGACCGAGAAGAGCACCGCTTCACCGAAGTCTGCTGCCTGTTTGATGGTGCCAAGCCTTGCGTCGTCGGCCAGCTCGGCAAGCAAGGGAGAGATCTTGCGATCCTCGCCGTCCTTGGCAAGCACCAGTTGATGATTGGCGGTGGCCCAGGCTCGCGCGAGCCGGCTACCGATGTTGCCGGTGTTCAGAATTCCTATCTTCATTGCACTTTCCGCTAACGATGAATGCGGCTGGCGGCGCCGCGAACGGGCGCCGGCGCCAGGGAGTTATTGCTTGACGGTGTCGGCGCTGGCCTGCTCGAGGAAAAGATCCACGTGCACTTTCGGCATGCCCACCAGCGTTCCACCGATCGGGGACGGACGCACCGCCTCATCGATGAGCTTGCGTGCCTCTTGCGGGAGAACCGGCTCGCCCCGCTGCTGGTAGATCCTCTTGGCCTCGTCATCCGACACGCCCGCGGGAACGACCGGCGCATACCGCCAGAAGTAGATCGGCGTACCGGGTTCCACGCGCCAGCTGTCGGCAAGCGAGCCGGCGTTGACGACGTCGTAGCCCACTGCCTCGATGAAGCGCGTCACGGTCTGCACCGCCTCGGCGTCGTCACCGGCAATGGGCAGCGTTGTCCGATCAGCATTGCCCTTGGGGCGGGCGTTGCTTTCCATGTGAATCCAGCTCAGGTTGTGAAGCCCCTTGACCACCGCCGCGCCTGGCAGGTGCCGCTGGATGAGTTCGCTTGATGTCAGTTCGCCTGCATCAAGATCGGGGCGGCGAAATCCGCCCATGCCGGGGTAGTAGTTGGTCTGGTCGAGCACGACCTTTCCGGCGAACCGGTCGGCCGGCAGGCTTTCGAATGTCGCCAACGGAATGGCGAGCGAGACGATGTCTCCCGCTGCGATCGCGTCGTCGACCGAGCCGGCACGGGCAAGGGGTCCCAAGGCTTTGGTCAGCGCAGAGAGCGTTTCGGGGCCGCGTGAATTGCTGATCACGACGTTGTGACCCGCCGCGACGGCCAGACGCGCGACAGCCTTGCCGACAAGGCCGGCGCCAATGATTCCGATTGTTTGTTTCATCGTAGATATCCGTTGATGGAGCGCGGCGGAATTCGCCGGCAGATGTCATGCAGGGCACACCCGCCGCGTCGCGGCCGATGTGCAGCGTGTTGCATGAAGCTCACTGTAGATTCGGCTCCCGGATTGATAAATGGTGCTGAAAGGCAAATACTGTTGTCCATGAATACATCAATCGATTTGCCCGAAATGAGAGTTTTCGCGGCGGTGGTGACCGATGGCTCGTTCACGTCCGCGGCCGAGCGGCTTGGCACCGATAAGGCGCGCGTCAGCCGCATCGTCAGGCGTATGGAAGAAAAGCTGGGCGTCCAACTCCTTACCCGTTCGACACGCCGCCTCAATGTGACCGAGGTGGGGCGGGACTATTTCGAACGCGCCGTCTGCATCCTGACCGCTGCTGAGGCGGCTGAGGCCGCGGTGGCGCAGCAGTCCCGCGAGCCCAAGGGATTGCTCAAGATCACGGCGGGCGCCGAGTTCGGGACGATGGTGGTGGATGACTGGATTGCGGCGTTTCTGCGCGCGGCGCCCAAGGTGACCGTGGAAGCGGAATACACGAACCGGCTGGTGGACATCATCCATGAAGGATTCGACGTCGCAATCCGTGTCGGCGCGCTGGAGGATTCAGGGCTTTCTGCGCGTCGGCTTGGCGAAGTGTCATACGGGCTGTATGCAGCGCCGAACTACCTCAAGCGCGCACCGAAGCTATCCGCAGTCGGAGATTTGAAACACCACGCGTTGATCATGAAGACAATCCGTGGCCGCTCGAGTTGGACGCTGGTCAAAGAGGCGATAGCGGAAAGGGTCACGGCGACGCCCCGTTGTGCCGTCAACAGCATCATCGCGGCAAAGAATCTTGCCGTCGCGGGGCTGGGAATTGCGCAGCTGCCACGTTTCATGGCAGCGCCGTTCGTGGCGGACGGCAGCCTCGCCTGTGTGCTTGCGGGCTGGGCTGAAATTCCTGCACCCGTTCATGCCGTGTTCGCATCCAGCCGCTATATGGATCCCAAGGTGCGCACTTTCGTGGATCTGAGCGTGGAGGCGTTCAAGGGCGGAGACGCCTGAACGCCGTCCGCTTACATCCAGCGTGATTGGCCCGGCCGGTAGCGCGCGTTGTCGGTCACATTTTCAGTGGGCCCGATGTTGGCCACTGCTGGGATGCCGGCGCTCGCCGCCTTCATGACAGCCGCCGCCTGCAATTCCACCTGCGGATTGCCCATGGCGACGCGATAGGGTTGCAGCGGCGCCAGGCCTTCGATGGTGCCCCAGTCGTTAGCGATGTCGGCGCGTTGCGCCACCGGGTCCGGCCGCGCGGCAAAGTCCTCGACCGCGCGCCGCATCCGGGCGTCCGCGTACAGGTCGCGCAATTCATCGATATTGATGGCGGGCGCGATGAGGGCAAGGGGCGCGACGGCAGGGTCGGCTTTGTGTCTGACAGGCGGGGCGTCTTGTTCCGCCCTTGCCAATCTGTCGGCCTGGGCGCGTTCCACGCGCTGGGCGTCGCGGGCGGCCTGGGCTTGCGCGGTGCGCTGGGCCTGCCGGGCGGCGAAGTTCTGCGCGGCGCGTTCGGCTTCCCAGGCAGGGCGGTTCTCATCCAGCATCGAAACGCGCGCCGGATAAGGCGCGGCGACGTGGGGGATGGCGGAGATCGCAGAAATGGCCATGCGGGGGCTCCTTGTCGTGATTGACCTTTGGGTTGGTCTGTCCGGGGAGATGCAAGTTCACTGTAGCAAAGGCCTCTGCGAAAGGCTTTACCCATCTGTGGATTTCGTAACCGTCTCCCACGCCGTCAATTCCTCCTGCAAGGCGGCCAGCTTGCCCCGCACCAACCCGAGCGCATCGCTGCCGAGCAGCAAGTGCGCGGGAGGATGATCGGCGTCGATGACCGCCAGCATGGCGCGCGCCGCCTTGCGTGGATCCCCCAGCTGACGGCCGTTTTTCTCTTCGCGGGCCTTGCGGATAGGGTCGAAGATGGCGTCGTAGTCCGCAATGGTGCGGGGCGTGCGCGTCATGGATCGGCCCGCCCAGTCGGTGCGGAACGACCCCGGCGCCACCGCCGTCACGGCAATGCCCAGCGGCTGCACTTCCTTGCCCAGCGCTTCGGAAATCCCCTCCAGCGCGAACTTGCTGCCGCAGTAGTACGCGATGCCCGGCATGGTGATGTGGCCACCCATGGAAGTGATGTTCAGGATGTGGCCGCGCCGGCGCTGGCGCATGAAGGGCAGGACTGCCTTCATCATCGCGACCGCGCCAAACACATTCACGTCGAACTGGCGGCGCATTTCCGGCAGGGGCGACTCTTCCATCACGCCTTCATGGCCATAGCCCGCGTTGTTGACCAGCACGTCGATGGCGCCGACGCTGGCTTCGATATCGGCCACCACGCCGTCAATGGCGTCGAAGTCGGTCACGTCCAACACGCGACCGATCGCAGCGCCGGGAGACAGGCTTTCAAACGCGAGGCGGGCCGGCTCGCCGCGCACCGTGCCGACAACGCGGTGGCCTGCGGCCAGGGCTTCCTCGGCCAGGGCGCGGCCGAAGCCGCTGCTGACGCCCGTGATGAGCAGGGTTTTGGAGGAGGTCATGGAGGGGGCTCCGAAGTCATTGGAGAATGCATGGTAGTCTTGACAAACTGCGCGGATAAGCCGTAGTCCGCTGCTTATCTTGCACAAAGCTATGAACACCGACGCCATGGCCCCCGACGACGCGGTAGGCGCGGATCCTGCCGAAAGCCGCATGGCCGCGCTGCTGCGCGGCCTGGCGCCTGATGAGGGCTACAACCTGACCGCGTTGCCCAGCGTGCGCGTGCTGCGCGCCAACCGGGCGCTCGCGCGCACGCCGGTGCTGTATGACCCGGGCATCGTGATCGTCTGTCAGGGCCGCAAACGCGGCTACTTCGGCGATAGGCTGTACCTGTACGACGAGCAGCATTACCTGGCCGTGTCCGTCCCGGTGCCCTTCAGCATGGAGACCGACGCAACGCCCGAGCGCCCGCTGCTGGCGCTGTACCTGCACCTGGATTTCGCGCTGGCCGCGGAACTGGCGTCTCAGATCGACGCCGCCGGCTCTGCGGCGGCAGCCCAGCCGCCGCAGAGCATGTTGTCGACGCCGATGGATGACGCGATGCGCACGTCGGTGCTGCGATTCATCGAGGCCATGTCCCGGCCGCTTGAAGCCGCCGTGCTGGGACCGGGGCTGTTGCGTGAGCTTTATTTCCGCGTGCTGACCGGCCCGCAGGGCGGTTCGATGCGGGAAGCGTTGTCCCTGCGCGGGCAGTTTGGCCGGATCGGCAGATCCCTGCGCCTCATTCACGCGGAATACGCCCGGCCGCTTGACGTGACGCGGCTGGCCAACGAGGCGGGCATGAGCGTCCCCAGCTTTCACAGCCATTTCAAGGCGGTGACGCAGGTCTCTCCCATGCAGTACGTGAAATCGACGCGCCTGCACCAGGCGCGTCTCTTGATGGTGCGGCAGGACCTTACGGCCGAGTCGGCGAGTCAGGCGGTGGGCTACACAAGCCCGTCCCAGTTCAGCCGCGAGTTCAAGCGCCTGTTTGGCCTGACGCCGGCGGCGGAGGCGCGACGCATGCGCGAAGGCTTCGCTTTGCCGGCATTCGCGGACGCCACCTACGTGTCGTCACACTGAATCGGCGGCTGCCCGCCGACGGTTCGTTCAAGGCTTGGTGGCCTGCATCGACGGACGCTGGCTGAGCCCTTCGAACCACTTGGCCGTGGCGGGATGCGACGCGCGCCAGTCCAGATCCGGGAAGCGGAAGTCCAGGTAGCCCAATGCGCAACCGATGGTGATGGTGCCGATGTCCAACCGGCCTTCGAGGCCTGCGGCGTTCTTCTCGATGAGCGCGAGACCGTCGCGCACCTTGCCAAGCTGGCCTTCAACCCAGCCATCCCAGCGCAACGCCTCCGGGCGCAGCACGGTCTCATAGCGCGCCAGCAGCGCCGCACCCAGCATGCCGTCGGCCATCGCCTGCTCGGCCAGCACCGGCCAGCGGGCCTTGCCAGCGGGGAAGAACGTGCCGCCGCCCAGATCGTTCAGATACTCGCAGACGACGCGGCTGTCGAACAGCGCCTGGCCGTCATCGGTGATGAACGTGGGCACCTGGCCCAGCGGGTTGCTCGGGATGATGGTCTGGTCGCGGGCGACGGGACCGGCGGCGCTGGGCAGCTTTTCAATGCGGTCGACCAGGCCGAGTTCATGGGCGATGACCATGCACTTGCGTACGAAGGGCGAAGCAGGCGAGAAGAAGATTTTCATGGGGTTCCCTGTCGGTGAGAGGCGTCAGTGTTGCGCAGGGGGCGAACGCTGTCCAGCCTGCGTGCGGATGACCGGCGGGGAACACATGAAAGGGGGAATGGATGCGCTGCGCAAGGCGGCGCGAACGCTGGCATGAAGGCGATGGCGCGCGTCGGGCGACGCGCACTTTGCATGCAGACCGCGCCGGAACCGTTGCGGTCCGGCGCGCGCCGCGTATCAGCGGCTTATCCGCTGCTTATTCCGTAATACCCGATTCCAGGCAGGGCTTGAATTCGCCGGTGTCCGGATCGCGCAGGAACAGGACGCCGGTGGCCACGCCGAAGTACGCCCCGTGCAGTTCCAGTTCGCCCTTTTCGACGCGGCGGCGGATGGACGGGAACGTCATCAGGTTGTTCAGGCTGTGCGCGACGGTGGCCAGTTCCAGACGCTTCAGGTTGGCCTGGCGGTCGCCGGTATCCGGCGACATGCCCTTGGCCACGGGTTCGATCTGCGACATCCACTTGCCGATGAAATCGCTCTTGCTCAGCGGCGTGGCGTCGTCGAAGAAGAAACGGATGCCGCCGCAGGACGCGTGGCCCAGCACGACGATGTGCTTGACGTTCAGGCCGTTGACCGCGAATTCGATGGCGGCGCTGGTGCCGTGGTACGACGATTCCGAGTCCGGGTCACAGGGCGGCACAAGGTTGGCCACGTTGCGCACGACGAACATCTCGCCGGGGCCGGCGTCGAAGATCGCTTCGGGCGACACGCGCGAGTCGCAGCATCCGATGATCAGGATTTCCGGGCTTTGGCCGATTTCGGCCAGCTTTTGATAGCGGCTGCTTTCAGTCTGGAAGCGGCCGTCCAGGAAAGATTGATAGCCTTCGGAGAGTCTTTTGGGAAACATGATCTTCACTTCCTAGTATCGAGGCCAGGCTTGCTGGCGCGCCGGCATACGCAATAAGGGGCTTCGTTTGGAAGCCCCTGTTATCGAGTCGGCAGACGCGATTTTCCCATAACTGGCCTGATAGCCACCTGTCTAAACCCTGATCACAAAAGGGTTTTTGGCGGCTGGCCGGGCGGCGGTCTGACCTAGCGTGCGGCGACGTCCAGCGCATTCACCCGGGCGAATTCCAGCGGCGTGATCGCCTTGACCACCTTGATCTGGCCGGGCGCGAACGGGCCGACGACATCTTCGCTGACCCTGCCGATCTCGCGGTTCTGCGCGTCGTACAGGACGTAAGTCAGCAGGACGCTGTTGACGTTGCGCTCCGACTGGTTGGCGAGAAAGCCCGTAATGGTGGAGACGTTGCGGGTGCTGTCGCGCACGGCCTGGACGTTGCCCAGGGTGATGCCGTAGGCAAGGCTTTGCGCGGCAGCGGCGCCGGACAGGCCGGCTAGCACGACGAGCGCGGCAAGGACGAGTTTTTTCATGGTTGTCTCCTGATACGGCCCGCGGCGGCGACGGTAGTACGGCATCGCGGCGGGGATCAGGCGTATCTCACTCCTTTCTGCCACGAGAGACAACGGGCCAGAAGGATGAATGGGTAACAGGTTGCGGCGGATGTTGCCAATGCTGGGGCTTTGTTCGATGATTGCCAAGCCGGCGCCTTGGCCGGCGGACCGTGCCGCCCGCGTCGCGCGTGCCATTGCGCGAGGGGCGCTCAAGGGAGGAACTCATGCTTTCCCGTACCAGCCAGCTGGCTTCGGCCATCCTGTTGACCGCATGTTTTGCCGGCGCGCAGGCGCAGACCCCCGCCGCTCCCTCAACCGCCAAGACGCCCACGCCGCAGCAGCAGCGCATGTCTGACTGCAACAAGGCCGCCGAAGGCAAGAAGGGCGACGACCGCAAGACGTTCATGAGCAGTTGCCTGAAGGGCGAGGAGCCGGCCAAGCAACTCACGCCGCAGCAGCAAAAGATGAAGGACTGCAACGCGAAGGCCGCGGAACAGAAACTGGCCGGCGACGCGCGCAAGACGTTCATGAGCACGTGTTTGAAGGGGTGAACAACCGGCAAGAAAAAACGCCAGACGATGTCTGGCGTTTTTTTTTGGACCGCTGACCGATGCTGTTGGGTGTCAGACACCCAAGACGCTCAGGTGCAGCTTCAAGGCCGTCTTGTACGGGTGCCAGACACCGGCGCTCCGCGCGTCACGCCGTCGCAATCGGCGTGACCGGCGATCCGATCGCATGCGGCAGGCGCAGCGGCGGCGCAGTCAGCATGAAGTGGTGGCGGCCATTGGCAAACAGGAACTCCGCCAGGTCCTTCAAATACCAAAGCTCCGCCAGCGGCAGTCCCAGCTTGAACAGGCAGTGATGATGCAGCGGCAGCATCGGACGCGCGCCGGACTTTTCGCGGGCGGGGTAGGCCTCGACCGCGTAGTTGTCGGCGCAGATGGCGGCGATGCCGCTGTCGGTGATCCATTGCAGCAGCGCGTCGTCGGTGCCGTCCAGCGCGGCGCCGTAGGTGTGCAGCACCTCGGGGTCGGGCGTGCCGTTCATCGCGACCACGGCTTCGGCGTAGCCGGTGCGCAGCACCAGCATGTCGCCGCGCTCAATCGTGATGCCATCCGTTGCCAGCACGTGCATCAGTTCGGCGTGGCCGATCAGCGTGCGGCCCGGGCCGTAATGGCGGAACAGGTCGACCAGCACGCCGCGGCCCTGCATGCCTTTCTGCGCCAGGTTTTCAACGCCCAGCTTCAGCGCGGCAGACGGGCCACCGCTGTTGCAACCGCAGCCGGTGTGATCGCCATCATTGGGTCCCACAACGTCCACGCCCGCCTGAAAGCCGTTGTAGTAGCGCAGCTCGGGTGTGCCGTCGCCATCGGCATCGAACAATGCGCCCACATGCGCCAGCGCGTCCCATTGCGTCGAATACTGCATGGACAGCAGCACCTGGTCGTCGCTCAACACGTCGAGCGCGTCAGGGTTGACGTTTTTCAACGGGAAGTTCAGGTACGGGGTGTCCTTGAGCTTCGTGGGGCTCAATTGCGGCGGGTGGCGCCGCGGGTTGAGCACGTTGCCGCCGGGCAGGTCCAGCGGCAGGGACAGGCAGAAGGTCTTGCCGGCGCGGATCTCGCGTGCGCCCTTCAGGACTTGTTCTTCGGTGATGAGATTCAGGCGGCCGAGTTGGTCGTCGGGCCCGAAGTCGCCCCAGTTGGAGCCTTCGGGCCGATGCTTCCAGCGTTGCATGCGGCTTACTCCGTCAGGAAGTCGACGACCGCGCGGGTGAAGGCTTCCGGTTGCTCCCAGTTCGAGATGTGGGAGGTGTTCAATTCCACGTAGCGCGCGCCGGGAATGGCGGCCGCAAGTTCCTGGCCTTGCGCGGGCGTGGCAGCCAGGTCGTGCGTGCTGCTGATGACCAGCGTGGGGGCGGTGATGGACGACACCTGCTCGCGGAAGTCGGCGTCGCGCAGCGCGGCGCAGTTGCCCGAGTAGCCGGCGTCCGGCGTGCGGCGCAGCATGTCGATCAGCACCTGCGTCAGGCCCGGCTCGGCGGCGCGATAGCCGTCGGTCAGCCAGCGTTCGACCAGCGTGGGCGCCATCTTTTCGAGCGTCTGCTCGGCCACGGCGGCGATGCGGGTGCTCCAGCCTTCAGCCGAGCCGATGCGCGCGGCGGTGTTGCACAGGACCAGCTTGCCGACGAGTTCGGGTCGCGCCAGCGCCAGCCACAGGCCGGTCGGGCCGCCCATCGACAGGCCGCAGAAATGCGCGCGCTTGATATCCAGGTGGGCCAGCAATTCGGCGACGTCGTTGCCCAGCTGCTCGAAGCTGTATTCGCCTTCGGGGACCGACGACTTGCCGTGGCCGCGGGTGTCGTAGCGCAGCACGCGAAAGTGGCGGGTCAGTTCAGGGATCTGGCGGGCCCACATGTCGGCGTTGGTGCCCAGCGAATTGGAGAGCACGAGCACCGGCGCGTCGGCGGGGCCATCGATGACGTAGAACAGCCGTGCCTGGCTGAGATCGGCGTAAGCCATGTGGAATTCCTTTGGGGAGGGCGGCGGCCGCGCAAGCAGGCGGCCGCGCGGGTATTACAGGTGGCAGACGCCGTCGACGTAGGCTTTGCGCCAGCGGGTGATGGTTACGCGGTCGAACAGGTCGGCCTGCGCAAACGGATCGGCGTCGATGAACTGCTGCGCGGCTTCGCGCGTGTCGACGTCGACGATGTACAGCCCGCCGCCCGCATCCTTGCCGTCATCCTGCAGCTTGGCGCCGCACGCCAGCAGCAGCTGCTTGTTGGCGTCCAGGTATTCCAGGTGCTTGGCGCGGTGCTGCTGGCGCATTTCCTGGTGATTGGGCTTGTCGAAGGTTTCGATGATGTAGGGCATGCGAGGCTCCTGTCAGATCGCCGAGGGATGGCGCGCGAGCGCGGTGACTTCGATATCCATGTACGGGAAAAGCGGCAGCGACGACAGCAGCGTGTGCAGCTCGTCGTTGTTTTCGACGTCGAAGATGCTGACGTTGGCGTAGCGGCCGACGACGCGCCACAGGCTCTTCCACTTGCCGTCGCGCTGCAGCTGCTGCGCCAGGGCCTTTTCGTCAGCCTTCAGTTTGTCCGCGCGTTCGGCGGGCATGTCGACGGGCAGATTGACCTGCATTTGAACCATGAACAACATGATGGACTCTCCATGATGCCGCCCCGGCGCGCGGGGCGGTGTAGCGGCAATTTAGGGAATTCAGTTCGAAAATTTAAGCGGCAGGCCGGTCAGGCGCAGCAGCTCATCGGCGGTCATGTCGCCAAAGATATCGGTGACCGTCACCCCATCCTTGTTGATGTCGAACACGGCCACATCCGTGTACACGCGCGACACGCAGCGCACGCCGGTCAGCGGATACGTGCAGGCCTCGACCAGCTTGCTCTGGCCTTCGCGGGTCTGCAGTTCCATCATCACGAAGACGTCCTTGGCGCCGATGGCCAGGTCCATCGCGCCGCCGACGGCGGGGATGGCATCGGGCGCGCCCGTGTGCCAGTTGGCCAGGTCGCCATGCTGCGAGACCTGAAAGGCGCCCAGCACGCAGATGTCCAGATGGCCGCCGCGCATCATCGCGAACGAATCGGCGTGATGGAAGAACGA
Organism: Achromobacter animicus; assembly: GCF_902859585.1. GTDB lineage: Bacteria > Pseudomonadota > Gammaproteobacteria > Burkholderiales > Burkholderiaceae_B > Achromobacter > Achromobacter animicus. Next base: position 179,987 of record NZ_CADIJM010000002.1, read on the forward strand.
GCAGCCGGGCAGTTCGGTGACGGGCTGCTTGCCGGCGTTGATGAGGTCGTAGTCTTCCTCGCCCTTGGCGGGCGCGGGGCCCATGCCCAGCATGCCGTTTTCGGTGTGCAGGATGACCTCGCGGCCGGCGGGCAGGTGGTTGGCGACGAGCGTGGGCAGGCCGATGCCCAGGTTGACGTAGGCGCCTTCAGGAATGTCCTGCGCGACGCGGGCGGCGATCTGGTCGCGGGTCAGTTTGGTGCTCATTGCTGCTCCTTGGCGGCCTGCTGGCCTGCGATCTGCACGACGCGCTTGACGAAGATGCCGGGGGTGACGACGGTTTCGGGGTCGAGCTCGCCCAGTTCGACGATCTCGCGGACCTGGGCCACGGCCACGCGCGCGGCGCTGGCCATGATGGGGCCGAAGTTGCGGGCGGTCTTGCGATAGACCAGGTTGCCCCAGCGGTCGCCGCGCTCGGCCTTGATCAGCGCGTAGTCGGCGTGCAGCGGATACTCCAGCACGTACTGGCGGCCGTTGATCTCGCGGGTTTCCTTGCCGTCGGCCAGCGGGGTGCCGTAGCCGGTGGGCGTGAAGAACGCGCCGATGCCGGCGCCAGCGGCGCGGATGCGCTCGGCCAGGTTGCCTTGGGGCACCAGTTCCAGTTCCAGCTTGCCGCTGCGGTACAGGCCGTCAAAGATCTGCGAGTCCGCCTGGCGCGGGAACGAGCAGATGATCTTGCGCACGCGGTTGGCGCCCAAGAGGGCGGCGAGCCCCGTGGTGCCGTTGCCGGCGTTGTTGTTGATGATGACCAGGTCCTTGGCGCCCTGTTCAAGCAGGGCGTCGATCAGTTCCATGGGCTGCCCGGCGGTGCCGAAGCCGCCGATCATGACGGTGGCGCCATCGGGGACGTCCGCCAGGGCGGCGGCAGCGCTTGCAACAGTCTTAGAGATCATGATGTTCGCTCATAGGTGGCGTGTCATAATTTGTTCTTCTTTCGAACTTTCGTTCTTCTGAAGAACATCGTTTCATGGGGAATGCGAAGGCGTCAAGGCAAGCCCGCACGCCGCACTCTCCATCGTTCGGAGTCGCCCGCAAGGGGCAACGCAGGCTCGCCGCGGCGGGCCTTTTACTCGTGGAACCAGACGGATGGCCGAGCAAGATCCCCAGCAACCCAGCGACAGTTACGTGCAGTCCTTCGCGCGCGGCCTGTCGGTGATCCGGGCCTTCGGCCCCGACCGTTCGCAGATGACGTTGTCCGAGGTGGCCGCGGTGACGGGGCTGACCCGCGCCGGCGCGCGCCGCATCCTGCTGACGCTGGAACACCTGGGCTACGTCACGGCCGACGACCGCAAGTTCTCGCTGACCCCGCGCATCCTGGAACTGGGCTACGCGTATCTGTCGGGCACGCCGCTGTGGAACCTGGCACTGCCCTACATGGAAGAAGTCGCCGAGCTGACGCGCGAGTCCTGCTCCGTGTCGGTGCTGGAAGGCGCCGACATCGTGTACATCCTGCGCCTGTCGACGCATAAGGTGATGACGATCAATCTGGCCGTGGGCAGCCGCTTGCCGGCATGGGTAACGTCGATGGGCCGCGTGCTGCTGGCGGGCCTGCCCGAAGCCGAGCTGGACCGGGTGCTGGCGATGAGCCAGATCCAGACCTACACGGCGGAAACCGTCACGGACGTTGCCGAGCTGAAGCGCGTGCTGGCCGGCGTGCGTGCCGACGGCTATGCCTGCGTGGCGCAGGAACTGGAACCCGGCCTGCAATCCGTGGCGGTGCCCATCATCGACCGCAGCGGCCGCGTGATCGCCGCGATGAACGTCAGCGGTCACGCCAACCGGTTTTCGCGCGAGGCGATGCTGGAAGCGTTTTTGCCGCCGCTGCGCCGCGCCGCCGACCAGATCAACCACGCGCTGCTGCGCCGCTAGGCCAAGCCTGGGGGCGGCAGAGGGATGGGTCCGGACGGACATGGCGGCCGCGCTCAGATGGGCGCGACGCCGAGCGTCGTGCCGCCGCAGACATACAGCATCTGGCCGGTGACAAACCCGTTGTCGGGCGACAGGAAGAACATCGCGGCGCGCGCGACGTCTTCGGGCGTGCCCAGGCGCTTGACGACGATGCTGTTGATGATGCGCTCGGTCTGCGGGGCCCCGGCCGGATTGCTCTTGGTGAAGAGGTCGGTGGCGATGGGGCCCGGGCCGATGGCGTTGACGGTGATGCCGTCGCCGCCCAGTTCCATGGCCAGCGTGCGCGTCAGGCCCACAAGCCCGGCCTTGGTGGCCGAATAGACCACGCGATCCGGCTTGCCCAGCGCGGCGCGCGACGACATGTTGACGATGCGGCCAAAGCCGGCTTCGCGCATGGCGGGCAGCGCGGCCTGCACCAGGATGAGCGCGGTGCGCAGATGCAGATTGACGACGTAGTCCAGGTCGGCCAGCGTGGCGGTGTCGGCCGTGCCGGGCCGCGTGGCGCCGGCGTTGTTCACGAGACCGACGATGTTGAACGCGCTGGTGACTTCGCGCGCGACTTCCTGCGTGCGCGCCTCGTCGGTCAGATCGGCCTGATACGAGACCAGACCCGCCGGCGGATTCTCGGGCAGCTTGTAGTCGATGTTGACGACCTTGTGGCCGGCATCGAGCAGCATGCGGATGATGGCGGCGCCGATCCCGGCGCTGCCGCCGGTGACGAGATATGCGGTGGGTTTGGTCATATCGGTTTCCGTTCAGTGTTCAAGAACTCAATGGGTCAGGTAGCCCCAGGCGAGGACGGCGGTGATGTGGATCACGCCGACCCACAGCATCATGATGACGGTATAGCCCATCACGTCGCGCAGCTTGAGCTTGGACAGGGCCAGCGCCGGCAGGATCCAGAAGGGCTGCACCAGATCGTTCCAGGCGTTGCCCAGCATGACGGCCATGGTCGTCTGGTTGAGCGCGCTGCCGATTTCCTTGGCGGCGTCGATCATGAACGGACCCTGGATGACCCAGTGGCCGCCGGCGGACGGCGCGAAGAAGTTGATGACGAACGAGCTGATCAGCCCCCAGAACGGCAGCGTTTCAGGCGTGGCGACGTCGACGAAGACCGCGGAGATCGTGGTGACCAGACCCGAGGCGGCCATGATGGCCATGATGCCGGCGTAGAACGGGTACTGCAGGATGATCCCGGAGATGGTCTTGATGCCCTCGGTCAGCTTGGCGACGTAGGCGGCGGGCGTGCCGAGCAGGATGATGCCCAGGAACAGGATGATGAAGTTGATGAGGTTCAGGTCGAGCGAGCCGCCATCCATGAAGTGAAAGACGACGTAGGCCACGCCGAGCGCGCCGATCAGCATGCTGAGCAGGCGGCTGTTGTTGAGCTTGGAGGCGATGGTGCCCTTTTCGAGCATGTCTTCGGCGGCGTTGGACGCGTTGGCGTCGCGGTCGATGTTGGGGTCGACTTCGACGATGGCCTCACCCTTCTTGGGGTGCAGCCAGGCGTTGAGCAGCGGCAGGGTGATGATGATGACCAGGCTGGTGAGCAGCATGGGCACGGAGAAGATGGTTTCCGACAGGGGGATGGTGCCCATCTGCGCGGCGGTGGGGTGGCCGGGCGTGGCGACCAGGACGGGGATGCTGGCGGACAGGCCCAGACCGTACATGGTGAAGCCGCTGTAGGCGGCGGCGATGATCAGGGGGTAGTGAACACCCTTGACCTTCAAGGCCAGCTTCTTGGCGACGATGCCGCCGATGACAAGACCAAAGCCCCAGTTCAGGTAGCTGCCGACGCCGCCGACGAGGGTGGCGACGATGATGGCGGTGTGCGGCTTGTGGACGTGGCTGACGATGCGGTTGAGCAGGCGGTCGGTGAGCGGTGCGGTGGCCAGCACGTAGCCCATTGCCAGGATGACGGCCATCTGGGTGGTGAAGGCCAGGAGGCTCCAGAAGCCTTTGCCCCAGGCGCGGGTGATGTCGCCGATGCCCTGGCCTTCGATGCCCATGGCCAGCAGCACGGTGAGCAAGGTGAGCGCGATCGCAAAGACGAAGGGATCGGGCAGATACTTGCGCATCAGCTCGGTAAAGAATGAAGCCAATTTATTCATGGTGCCTCCAACAACTCCGTAAGGCGGTTCTCTGATGTCCGGTGGCGCGAGTCATCGGGTGACGATGCGGGCGTGCCGGACGATTGCTTTTCTTTGTGTGGGTGGGCTCGTGGCCCGATGGCGCGGTCGGTCATGGCCGCCGCGCTTTTTGTGGATGCTTGAGAACGGACTCAGGAGCCGCTGGCTTTGCCGTTCAACCAGGCGGCCAGTTCGCCGAGGGCGGCGCTTTTCTCGCGCAGGACGCGTTCGCGGCGTTCGGGGCTCCAGGTGTAGAAGCCCTGGCCGCTTTTGGCGCCGATGTGGCCGCTGTCGACTTTGCTTTTGAGCAGGTCGGAGGGTTCGGTGCTGTTTTCGAGATCTTTGTACAGGTAGCTGGCGATGGCGTAGTGAACGTCAATGCCGTTCATGTCGCGCTGTTCGAGGGGGCCGGACAGGGCGAGGCGGATGCCCAGGCTCCATTTGACGACTTCGTCAATATCCTCTGCGCTGGCGACGCCTTTCTCCAGCAGGGAGATGGCTTCGCGGGCGAGGGCGTGCTGGATGCGGTTGGCGATGAAGCCGGGGATGTCCTGACGCACGAGAACGGGGCGCTTGCCGCCGAAGCGCAGGGTGGCCATGACTTTGGCGACGGTGTCCTCGGAGGTGTCGTCGTTGCGGACGACTTCAACTAGGGGGATGACGTCGGCGGGGGTGAAGAAGTGGGTGCCGACAAAGCGGTCGCGGCGCTGGACGGCGCTGGCGATGGCGTTAATCGACAACCCGGAGGTGTTGGTGGCGAAGAGGGTGTGCGCGGGGCACAGGGTGTCGAGCTTGGCGAAGATGCCGCGCTTGAGATCGAGGTTTTCGGGGACGGCTTCGATGACGAGGTCGCTGGTGGCGGCGGCTTCGAGGCCTGGTTCGAGGCGGATGCGCTGGATGGCTTGCTGGACTTGGCCGGGGGCGTAGACGTTTAGCTGGCGTTCGATGGTCTTCAACGCGCGCTCGAGGGCGCCTTCGACGGGGTCAATCAAAACGACGTCGAGTCCCTTCGAGGCGAACAGCGCGGCAATGCCGCTGCCCATGGCGCCTGCGCCGATGACGGCGAGATTCTTGAGGGGAGTGTCCATGATGGCTCGCTTGGTGCTTGCGGCTGCTGCTTGCAGGCGGACACGCGGGGACCAGGGGTGATGCTGTCTCGTCCGGGGTGCCTTTCTGTGCGCGGCTTGGCCAGAAAAATCTTTGTGTTCTATATACGAACATTTGTGCGTGTATAGAATTTCTGTGGGGATAGTACTAAAAGTTGCTGGGGGTGGACAAATGGGGGGTTGGGGGTGTTCGGTGGGTGGACGGTGGGTGTGCCTGAGTGTTTCGCTGGCTGCGGGCTTGCGGTGGACGGCGTTCTTTTGACGCCCGGCACGTCGTCGGCCTGGGGTGCGCGGGGCTACGATTGCGGTCCGGAGCCTTCGCTCCGGACTTGCCTAGGCGGCCCCCCCCCGTCGTCATCGTCGTTGTCGCCTCCGGCGACTGCCTTCCGATTCCCTCGGGCGCATCTACACGCCCCGCGCACCCCAGGCCGACGACGCGCCGGGCTCGGTGGATTGAACTTGGCGGTCGCTGGGTCGAGCGGGGTTCTTGAGATTCTTATCTCGGCCGACGCGGGTTTGAAGCATCTTGCGATGCCCGCCCCGCGACGGCCGCGCGGGCGGCCTGGCGGGGCTTACGCGGTGTCTTGCGTCGGTGTGATGACGCTTCGCGATTGCGCAGTGTCCTTGGTGTTTGACGCCGGCCGTGTGAATATGCCGTTCGACAAATCTGGTGGCGCACCGCTTCAAGTGCAGCGTTTGACCAGGTCCTTAAGCAGTCCGGTCAACTCATCAGGCTGCTCAAGCCCCGCAAGATGGGCCGCCCCTTCCAGCGCGTGACCCTGCGCGTGTGGCAATAGCCGCGCCACCGTGTAAGCGCGTTCCTGAATGTGAGGAAAGTCCAACTTGCCCCATACGATTGACGCAGGAACATCGATTGCTCCTAGCCGGGTGAACGCCTCAAAATCGTCGCGATTAGTACCGACGGGCGCTGCCGCCAGCGCAATAGCGTTCATTTCCAGAAACAAGCGGCGTGTCTCGCCGGTAACGCGCCCAGGATCCGCCAATGGGCCGTCCAAAAAGAGTTCAGCTTTGATCTCGTTGATCCGGCCACGATCTGCGGCCGATTCCGCCTCGCGTTGACGCGCGACCATCTCCAGAATTACCGGCGGGTAGACGGGCGCTGGAGCGCCATTGACGGTGGGTGAAATCAGCATCAGCCCGCGCACGCGGGCAGGGTGCATCAAGGTCGCATTCAGCGCGATGCTGGCGCCCTGAGAGCAGCCGGCCAAGATCACCGGCGTGGAACCGGCCGTGGCGTCGATGACGGCTAACAAATCGGCGACGGCGGAGTGGTCCTGGGCTTGCGCGCGGGTTTCCCCAAAGCCCCGCCGGTCATACGCGATGGCTTGGTAATCCGGCCCGCTTGCTTTCAACTGCGCGCGCCACATGCGCCGGTCGCAGACGTTGGCGTGCAGGAAGACGACGGGCAAACCGCTGCCCGCCGTTTCCACGGCGATCATGGCAGCGCCGGACGCGACCTGCAATGTCGAGTTCACCGAGTTCATGGCTGGTGCCTCTTACCCCGAATTCCGCAGCCCCGCCGCGATTCCGTTGATCGTCAGGTGAATCGCGCGTTGCACGCGCTTGTCGACCTCTGCGCTGGGATTCTTCTGCACCGCGCGATGACGCCGGATGAGATCAACCTGCAGGTAATTCAGCGGGTCGATATAGGCAAATCGTTCGCGCAGGGCGATCTGCAGCGTGGGGTTGTCGGCGAGCAGTTCGCGTTGGGTCAGCAGTTTCAGCATGCCGACAGTGCGGCCGTGTTCGGCGCTGATGGCGCCGAAGATGCGTTCGCGCAGGGCGCGTTGGGGGACGAGTTGGGCGTAGCGGGCGGCGATGGCGAGGTCGGATTTGGCCAGGACCATTTCCATGTTGGAGAGCAGGGTGCGGAAGGCGGGCCAGTCGCGGGCCATTTCGCGCAGTTGTGCAAGGCGGCCGCGGCGCGAGCGGGGGGCGTCGGGGGCGCCGGTTTCGAGATAGGCCTCGATGGCGGAGCCCATGCCGTACCAACCGGTGAGCATGAGGCGGCATTGGGCCCAGGAGAAGCCCCACGGGATGGCGCGCAGGTCTTCGATGCGTTGGCCTTTCTTGCGGGAGGCGGGGCGCGAGCCGATGTTCAGGCCGGCGATTTCGCTGATGGGGGTGGCGGCGAAGAAGTATTCGGCGAAGCCGGGGGTGTCGTAGACGAGGCCGCGGTAGGTGCGTTGCGCGGTGTCGGACATGAAGGACATGGCGGGGCCGTGGTGGGCCATGTGGGCGTCTTCGGCGCTGGTGGCTTCGGCGCGGGGGGCTAGGCTGGATTCGAGGGTGGCGGCGATGAGGAGTTCAAGGTGCCAGCGGCCGACTTCGGCGTCCTTGTATTTGCTCTGGATGACTTCGCCCTGCTCGGTCAGGCGGATCTGGCCGGCGACGGTGCCGGGGGGCTGGGCGAGGATGGCGTCGAAGCTGGAACCGCCGCCGCGTCCGACGGAGCCGCCGCGGCCGTGGAAGAGGCGCAGGCGGACGTTGCGGGTGGAGAAGACGTCGACGAGTGCGCGTTCGGCCTGGTAGAGCGACCAGTTGGACGTGAGGAAGCCGCCGTCCTTGTTGCTGTCGGAGTAACCCAGCATGACTTCCTGGGCGCCGTTTTGCGCAAGTTTTACGCGCTGGCGGATCTCGGGCAGGTCGAGCCAGGCGGCCATGATGTCGGCGCCGCGCTGCAAGTCGGGGATGGTTTCGAAGAGGGGGACGACCATGAGGCCGTCTTCGGGGGCGATGTCTTGCCCGGCGGGGGCGATGAGGCCGGCCTCTTTCTGCAGGACCATGACTTCGAGCAGGTCGCTGAGGGTTTCGGTGTGCGAGACGATGGTCTGGCGCACGGCCTGTTTGCCGTAGCGGGCGCGGCCGGCGGCGGCGGCGCGCAGGACGGCGAGTTCACGGGTGGTGTCTTCGGAGTAGGCGATCCAGGGGGAGGCCAGGGGGCGTGCCTGCGCGAGTTCAGTGCGCAGGAGGTCGACGCGTTCTTCTTCGGACAGCGCGAGGTAGTCGAGGGGTTTGCCGTTGTGGGTGACGCCGGCACGCGAGAAGAGTTCGGCGAGCGCGGCTTCGTGGACGTCGGAGCTTTGGCGCAGGTCGACGGTGGCGAGGTGAAAGCCGAAGACCTCGAGGGCCTGCTGCAGGCCGGACAGGCGCAGCTTGGCCAGCGGGGCGCCGTGATGGGCGCCGAGCGACGCGGCGATGACGGCGAGGTCGGCGGCGAGCTCTTGGGGGGCGTCGTAGGCGGGGGCGGCGACGGTGCTGCGGCGGGCGAGGTTCTGGCCGGTGAGCCGCAGCGCGGTGGCGGCCAGGCGGGCGTAGATGCCGACGAGGGCGCGCCGGTAGGGTTCGTCGCGGCGGTGCGGGGAGTCGTCGCCGCTGCGCTCGGCGAGCGCGAGCAGTTCGGGGTCGGCGGCGATGAGCAGGGTGGTGATGGAGAGTTCGGCGCCGAGGGCGTGGACTTCCTGGAGGTAGTGTTCGAAGAGGACGGTGGCCTGGCGCAGCAGGGCGCGCTCGAGCGTGGTGGCGTCGACGTTCGGATTGCCGTCGCGGTCGCCGCCGATCCAGCTGCCCATGCGCAGGAAGGGTTCGAGCGGCGGCGGCGGGGCGGCGAAGGGCTTGGCGGATTCGCGGTTGAGCAGCTTGGAGAGGTCGCCGTAGAGGCGCGGGATGACCTGCAGGAAGGTGCTGCGATAGTAGGAGAGCGCGTTCTCGATTTCGTCGGCGACGGTCAGGCGCGTGTAGCGCAACATGCGGGTCTGCCACAGGGTGGCGACGCGGCCGAGCAGGGCGGTGTCGAGTTCGGCGAGCTCGTCGGGCGTCAACTGGGCTTCGCGTTGGGCGAGGGCGGTGGAGATTTCGCGGTGGACGTCGAGGGTGCTTTTGCGCTGGACTTCGGTGGGGTGCGCGGTGAGGACGGGCATGACGCACGCTTCGGCCAGCAGGCGGCGGATGCGCGCAACGCTGACGCCTTGTCCGCCAAGGATCTGAATGGCTTCGCGCAGGCTGCCGCGGGCGGGCGTGCCGTCGGCGAGCGCGCGGGCGCGCTGGCGGCGGTTCTGGTCGCGGTCTTCGGCGATGTTGGCCAGATGCAGAAAGTAGCTGAAGGCGCGGGCGACGGAGTTGGGGTCGCTGCCTTGCAGGCGCTTGACGCGTTGTTCGAGCAGTTTGCTGTCGGCCTCGTCGCCTTCGCGGCGGAATTTGACGGCGGTGCGGCGCAGGGTCTCGATGGTGTCGAAGACGCGCTTGCCTTCGCATTCTTCGATGACCTCTCCTAACAACCGGCCCAACAGCCGGATATCGTGACGCAAGGGTTCTGCGGAATCGGACTGCGTGCGCTTGGCATTCATCGTGCGGGGATCCGTCTGACGGCGGTTGGAAGGGGATTGAGTCGAAGCGGGCGTTGCGGGCAAACCTTGAAAATGATCGGTCGATTTTACGCAGCGTTCCTTACGGGGGAGGCGGTTTGCTCGGTTAAAGTGCGGGGTATCCCTTCGTTATTCCAGAAGCCCCCTTTATGCAAAATCATCAACGTCGCGCGCTCGTGCTGTTTTCGGGCGGGCAGGATTCCACCACTTGTCTTGCCTGGGCGCTGGAACGCTATGCGCACGTGGAGACGGTGGCGTTCGATTACGGACAGCGCCATCACATCGAACTGTCGGCGCGGCTGAATGTGCTGCGCGAGATCCGGGCCAGTTTTCCGGACTGGGCGGCGCGGTTGGGCGAGGACCATCTGCTGGACCTGAAGGTGCTCGGGCAGGTGGGCGATACGGCGATGACCAGCGACCGGGCGATCGAGATGCAGGCGAACGGCTTGCCGAATACGTTTGTGCCGGGACGCAATCTGCTGTTCCTGACGCTGGCGGCGGCGCTGGGGTATCGGCGGCAGTTGGACGTGCTGGTGGGTGGAATGTGCGAGACGGATTTTTCCGGGTATCCGGATTGCCGGGATGACACGATCAAGGCGCAGCAGGTGGCGCTGGGACTTGGACTTGGGTCACGGGTGACGATCGAGACGCCGTTGATGTGGATCGATAAGTCGGAAACCTGGGCGTTGGCTTATGCGCTGGGGGGTGATGCGTTGGTGGAGACGATCGTCGAGGAAAGCCATACGTGTTATCTCGGGGAGCGGGGGGCTCGGCATGATTGGGGCTATGGGTGCGGGGAGTGCCCGGCTTGCAAGCTGAGGAAGATCGGGTGGGAGAAGTGGGTGGTGGCTTCGGCGGCTGAGGGTTGAGCTGGCGGTTATTTTCTGGTGCTTGGAACAGACGCACGAACCGCAGCAGTCGGCTGGCGAACGGCCGCTTCGGGGAAACAGATTGAATCTCCGGCCTCGCCCGCCTTCATGGTGCGGTTCGGGATTCCAGATCCATATCCGCAGGCCATTGAACTCTTGGGGCTAGACGCAAAGCGATGTTGTACGGTGCGACGTCGTTGGCATCACGCGGTTCGGCGTGATCGGGGTCGAGGCCTTCGATGCCGTTCTGCATGTAGGAGCACACGTAGGCCCAGAAATTGGAGGTGTTAGCAGCGTCAGTATTTAAGTGGAAGCGTGTTACGACTTTGTTAGTACCGGGTTCCACAACTGCGATGGAGACGCCTTCCTTGATGATGAGACCTCCGCCTGGCGTCGCACCACGGACTTTCCATTTCTCCGCGCGCAGATCGTCCCAGTCATAGCTGGCGGTGGTCACGTATGCGCGCTCGAAGGGATTCCACCATACAGAATGGAAGTCATAGACGTATACCTTGCGGCGTAGACGGTTGAATCGAAGCGGAAGATCGCGGGGCGGGGATACGTCGGCACGGTAGATTACAAACGCTGTCCACAGGCCGATGGAAATTGAACTGGCAAGCATCAGAAAGATTCCGGCCATAGATGCGCTAACACCTGTAGTGGCGAGTGAATATATATCCTTTGCGGCCATTACTAAGTGCTCTAGAAGAACCCATGCGACCAGCGCTAAAAAGAAAAAGCAAACACCGCGCATACTCGAAGTGTTGCGAGCGAACTCGATATACGTTTCGTCCATGTGCGTCGGCGCCTGCCAGAGCAGCATGGGGGCCTCATCTGGAGGATCATTGGGACCTGGCAGATCGCGTTGCCAGCCGCCGCAGGGGGGATTAAGTTGCGGTCTTGCCATCAGAGTCCTTTCCTAATTTCTTTGGCGGTGAAGCTGGAGTTCATGAAACAAAAGCATCAGAGCCGTTAAGCAGCAGCGGGATGGCGCACGGCCCATTTTTTGGGGAAGCAAATTACACCCTCCCCTCAAGGACTTTCACGGTGCCGTTCGGGATTCACGGTCCATATCCGCGGGCCATTGAACTCGTGGGGCTAGACGCAAAGCGATGTTGTACGGGGCGACGTCGTTGGCATCCCGCGGTTCGGCGTGATCGGGGTCGAGGCCTTCGATACCGTTTTGCATGTAGGCGCACACGTAGGCCCAGAAATTCGAGGTGTTTGCAGCGTCGGTGTTTAGATGGAAGCGCGTCACGACGTGATTGGTACCCGGTTCTACAACCGCGATGGAGACGCCTTCCTTGATGATGAGACCTCCGCCTGGCGTCGCGCCTCGGACTTTCCATTTCTCCGCGCGCAGATTGTCCCAGTCATAACTCGCGGTGGTCACGTAGGCGCGCTCGCAAGGATTCCACCAGACTGAATGGAAGCCATAAACGTAAACCTTGCGGCGAAGACGATTAAAGCGAAGCGGAAGATCGCGGGGAGGTGAGACGTCGGCCCGATAGAAAACACATACTGCCCAAACGCATAGGCCAATCGCAATCGCAAACAGCAAGAACATTCCAATTTCAAATGCTCCAACCCCCGTCGTCGTGATAGCGCTGAAATGCCTGGTGATCAGAATTGTCTGTTCGAGGCATGTCCATGCAATCAGCAGCGAAAAGATAAGAAGCGTACCCCGCAGAACGGATGTACTCCGAGCGAATTCGACATATATTTCGTCCATGTGCGTCGGCGCTCGCCAGAGCAGCGTGGGGGGCTCGATAAGAGGGTCATTCGGACCGGGGAGGTCACATTGCCATCCGGCGCAGGGGGGATTTAGCTGTGGTCTCGCCATCAGAGTTGCTCCGTGATCTCGATGGCAGCGAAGCCGGTACTGTCGTCCTTATCGGGCCAGAATGCCACAGCAAATGTGGCCGATTTGATCTTGTTGATGGGATCCAACCAATACCAGCCGCTAAGGACTGGCCGTTCCGATGTCGGCTTCGTCTCACCGACCAACGTGTAATCCGAATCGTCTAAGGTCGAAGTTTGGATGGCACGGGCAGTATCGTTGACTTGCCCAGATGCCATGACGTGGGAAGACAGAATAGGGCGACGTTTGCCGTCTCGTGCGAGGTCAAAACGCTCGATGGTGAGGGCGAAGCGGTAGCGCGATCGTTCGGCATCGAAGCCGGGTAAGGTTGCGCTGTAAACAAGCGCCTTTGTTTTCTTGACTGCGCCGCGGTTTTTGAGCACTTCGACGTCTTCGCTGTAGAGCTCGTCTTTCGATATCGCTCGGTCTTCATTTGAGAAGCGGAGGTCGACGTCCATGCCGAGTACTGCGGCATTGAGTGCAGCGATGGCGACGTCCATATCGTCCGGATCGCGCCAGCGTTCACTGCTTTCTGTTCGACCGAAATAGCAACGCCGAGCCCATTTTTCCAATGCGTCAGACTCTAGGCTCCTTGCTATCTGCAACATCGCGTAGGCGACTAGTCCAACAATGACGCCGGCACCTAACGGACCGAACAGCGCGAGTGATCCAATGACTCCAAAGTAGGTAAGCCCTGCTCCGATGATTGATAGAAAGCCAGAAAATGCGTAGGGTATCGCGACAACTGCTTCGCCAGCTTTTATTACGCGTACGACGGCACGAAAACTCGCACCGGCATCCGCAATTCCCGCCAAAGCCGATATCGCTCCACCGATCATCACCATTTTCGAACCCAGCCCCACAACGCGAGTGAGCACAGGAGTTTTCTCCGCTCCCCATCGCAGCACGAAATCCTTGGCAGCGTCCGCCGGTATTTTGATCGCTAAGCCCGCCGCCTCAACACTCGCTCCTACGAAGCCGAGCGAAACGCTGTAAAACGCCGCGACGGCCTCGGGATGCTTTGCTCCCACTTTCCCATCCAGGTCGGCAATCGCGCTTTTCAAACTGTCCCTTAGAAAGTACAGCCCGATAAACGATAAGCCGCCGTCCACGCTACCGACGGCCAGGCTCTTCAAGCTTGCAAAGGTGCTGCCGGCGACACGTCGAACTCCCGCTGCGCCAACCTGCATTCCATTCAGCACCGCGGCGGCAGCGGGTTCCAGATTCTTCAGGCCGGCGTTGACTTGACGTAAGGCATGTTGGGCTTCCCTTTTGACCTCCTGTCCAAGTGCGCCGGCCGCCTGCTTGATGTCCTGCGCACCCTCCTTGGCTTCTTGGCTGAAATCCAGTATGCGTTTCTTGACCTCTTCGGCAGTTCCATGCGCCCATAGCGTCACGTTGATCAGCACATTGCGGACGTTGGCATTCGGGATTGTGATCAGACTGCCCAGCAACATGGCGCGTGCGCGCTTGCCAGTTGCCTTCTGGGCCGAGTTGGCATGCGCGCGGATCTCGCTCGCCAGCAGTTCGAAGCACTCCCCCACCGTGAGCTGAATGGTGATCTGGGTGAACTTGGCTTTACCGTACAGCCAGGCGGCGCCGGACTGAAGGTTGTCTACCGCCGCCTTGGCGCCGATGCTCAAAGTGTTTTCGAGGCGGTTGCTCGCATCGTGAATGGCTGCTAACAACTGATCGGCAGCTTCAACAACAAGCGCCCCGCGCCAATCGCTACCCTCCTTGCTGGTGGCGACCATTTTTATCGCGTCAAAGTACTTTTTGCCCGCCTCGGAGGGCATTTCGCCCGTGAACTGCGGTTCGAACGCTCGCTGCAAGTCGGTGTGTTGCCCATTGAGTGCGGTATAGGCCGGGCTCCCACCGTCGGACAGAAGGTCTTGCCAAACCTGACTGCTGGGACCCAACACTTCCGGAGTGGGCTTTTCGCCAGGTTTGCTCTCGTCAGCCGCTGTTGTTTGCTGTGGCGGGGCATCCGTGATGCCGCCTGCAAGACAAGCCGCAGTGGCGCTTAGCCGATATTGTCGCGAACGAGCATCGGAGTCCGCATAGTCCAGAGCCATGACCCGGCGCCAGTTGGCGCCAGTCACCAGGTCAGCCCAATCGGTTGCATAAGCGTCGATCTGCTTTTGAAAGTTCTCGTCTTCCTTGTCGTACGAATCCTGAAAGGTCTTTCGCCCCGCAGGGCCAGTTTCCCAGTAACGATCTTCCAGCCGGGCCATGCGACGCTTATTCTCGCTGTCGACCGCGCGGGCCCGATCCTGTGCGGGGTCACTGTATACGGGCGGGACGCCGGATTCGCTGGACGTCCAGTAATCGCTGGCTGGCGGCGGCGGCGGGTGTGCAGCCTCGACCTGCTGGGCGATGTAAGCTTTGATGCCGAGCAGGCACTGAGAGGTCAGGTAGGCATACCGCCTTGTGGGTTCTTCACGCCATCGCTGACGCATCGTGTTGACGGAGAGCCGCAGGCTGTTGAGTTCTGCCGCCATGCCCACCGGGTCGGGCAGGACGAGGCCGGCTACTCCTTTTGGAAGCCCATGCTGCTTTTCGAGCATGCGCAGTTGCGCCTGCATGGCTTCCAAGCGCGCATGACGGGGATGCCAATCATGGACGCTGCCGAAATCGCGGGTGCCGATCGCGTACTCGGCGACATGCTGGTGGAGATCATCGCAGTTCTCAAGGGCAAGCGCCTGGTTGCCACCAGTCGGATCTTGCTTGAGCGTCAAGAGGTTGACCACCCTGAACCGTTCACGATAATCAGCCGGCAGTGCCTTTCCATCAACGTATTTACCGGTGCGATAAGCATCGAGCGTCGCCTTCGGCCAAGGATCCTGTGAAAACGCGATCCAGGCTTGCTTATGCGTTGCGGTGTCGATATTGATGAATGCCGCGCGCAGATCATGGCCCGCGTCCACGCATGAGGTGGCTAGCGGCTCGGGCTTCGCCCGCGGCATGGAGAATGGATTGAACTGGCGTAAGTACCCTTCCGGGGTGACCTGATAGGCATGCCAGATTTCTTTGTCCAGCAAGACGTAGACATAACCTTGCCGCAGTACGCGCAATGCAGTCTGAATTGATTTTTGACTCAGTGCGCCATGCTGGCTGAGCCCGTCGGTGACCGGCATGATTGCAAGGCGTAGCGGCAGGATCGGTAAACCGGTTCGTTCGCAGGCGGCGCAAGTGCCGGTGGGATTGGGAGCCGCCTGGCGCCGGGCCTGGGTCAGGGTTTTGCTGGTGTTCATGTGTAGTCCGCGGCGGGAGGTAATGACGCAACGATGCGTTGCCACGCAAAGTCGTCGTAGCTTTCAAAACGCGCTTGCAACGTGGACTGGCCTGCGGCTGCGATCGCGATATCGGCTTGAACTTTTGGATGCTGTGGAAGACCGGGATGAATGAACACGCGATGTGTGCACAGGTCGATGATGTCTGCGCTTTGGCGTAATCCCAGTTTGCGGGCGTCGCGGATCATCCGGAATGCATGCACGGCGGCTTGTGGCGGCAGAAACGTGACGCCACGCCAGCGCATGGGGGCATACGTCATCGGAAGCGTTAACGCCAGGCGCCACACATCCAGGAAGTCGCCGACGAGCGGTGCTAGTTGTTGAGCCTGTCGAGCTAGCTCGGGTGCATCCATGCCAGCTTCGGTTGGGGCACCGCGAAGCAAGGTGTAGGTACCCCAACTGGTCGGGCATAGCCAACGCTTTACCGGCCATAACAGTGCAGGAAAGGCACGTTCCATCGATGCCGCGAGCAGTTCGAGTCGCAATGGCTCGAACCAGGGTGTCATCCGTTTGCCAGCTACAGGCTTGATGGCATCCATGCAGCGCGCAGCTAAGTGATCGGCAACGGCATTGATGGGCCGATCACTAGTCAGCCATCCGCAGACATAGCGCTTCCTATAACTTGCGTCGTCAATTGCATGACGTTCGGCGGATGCGAGCAGCGACATGTTCGCTGTGTCGCCAGGTGCCGCCAACTGTACGAGCGCGGGACACGCGTCAGGCGTATGCGCGAGGTCTGGCCGCATTACGGGCGCGATCGCCTGTGCGCCCAACGCTTGGGTCAACGATTCAATACTTAGAGGATCTGTTGGCGGACACGGCGACAGCGGGTCCAGCAAAAGGTAAAGATGGTCGTTGGATTCGCGCTCTGTTCGGGCGAATTCTTGTACGGCGCTCCGCTTCACCTGGCGCGCTCCATCGCTCTGCCGAAGTGAACGGCTGGCTCGGCCTTGGCCAGCTCCACTTCAAGCGGGACCGTCTGGGACAGGCATCCAGGCAGCGTGAATTTGACGAGCTGAAAGGGCGCTTCGCCGAGGGCGCTAGCGGAGTGCAGATCGGTTTGCGTTGGCATGGCGAGCTTCCGGGTGGCGACGGACCGCACGGGTCGTCCTTGGTGCCAGATGGCACTACCGCTTTTAGAAGCTGCCAATACTGCGTGTAAATCAGAGGAGTCTTATTAATGAACCAAATTGACTAAGACACCACTGCTAAACACCATCCCGCGCCGCCGGCGCAACATTGGGTGTGATGGCCGCTGTCATCGCAGCTTCCTTCACCCGGCCGATGAACTTCCATCTCAACATCACCGCCGCCGCAGCGATGATCGCTGCCAGCGCGGCGGACACGATCATTGCTGCTTTCGCGCCCTGCCACTCGATAACGAACGCATACGCAACCGGCGCCGCAGCCGTCAGCAGAAAACTGGGAATCAGCAACGCGCCAACCAGCGCGCCGTAACTGCGGAAGTCGAAGAGCGCCAGCGGCAGGGTCCCGCGGGTGATGGTCATGAGGCCGTTGCAGGCGCCGTAGAGCAGCGTGTAGGCGGCGGTGGCGTAGAGGTTGCCGCCGGGGACGAGGGCGAGCAGGAAGCACAGTGGGAGGACCAGGGCTACTGCCAAGTTGAGCGTCAGCGGATGAAGGCGGGCGCCGACGAGGACGTCGCCTAAGCGGGCAGCGAATTGGCCGATGCCCCAGAGCGATGCGACGGTGACCGCGGCGGCGGTGGCCAGGCCCAGGCCGGTCAGCAGCGAGAAAAGGTGCGCGGCGTTGCCGGCTGCCAGGAAGTTGGTCAGCATCGCCATGACGGCGTAGAGGGTGCCGGCCAGGCGGCGTTCGGCGGCGGTGCGGGTGAGGCCGGTGGCGGCCCTGCCGGGGTCGGTGGTGGACGCGGTGTAGCGGCGGCGGGGCAGGGCCAGGTAGAGGGGGATGGTGGCGAGGGCGAGGGCGGCGTAGCTCCAGGCGGCGCCGCGCCAGCCCAGCCATTCGGCCAGGAAGTGGCCGACGGGCCACATGACGGTGGATGCCAGGCCGCCGAAAAGGGTGATCTGGGACATGGGCCGGCGCGCGGCGGGGCCGGCGGCGCGGGCCAGCGCGGCGAAGGCGGCGTCGTAGAGGCACAGGCGCATGCCGACGCCGAGCGCGGCCCAGGCGGCGAAGTAGAGCGCGTGCGAGTGCGTGATGGCGAGCAGGGCGCAGCCGAGTGCGGACAGCGCGGCGCCTGCGGGCATGACGCGGTGGCCGCCCCAACGGTCCACCGCGGCGCCGGCGGTGGGGGAGACAAGGGCCATGACGACGATGGCGGCGGAGAAGCCGCCGTAGACGGTGGCGGTGCTCCAGCCGAGGTCGGCGGTCATGGCCGGGCCGAGCGCGCCGATGAGGTAGAAGGTGACGCCCCAGCCGATGAGCTGGGTCAGGCCCAGACAGATGACGGCGCGGGCGCGGATCATGGGCGTTGCGGGGGCGTGGTGTCGCCGTCGCCGAGGCTGCGCTGCATGAGGACGGTGTCGCGCCATTCGCCGTGCTTGTGGCCCACGGACCGCAGGGTGCCGACGGGGTGAAAGCCTTGGCTGGCGTGCAGGGCAAGCGAAGCGGCGTTGCGGCTGTCTCCGACGACGGCAAGCATCTGACGCCAGCCGGCGGCGGTGCAGCGCTCGACCAGGGCGGCGAGCAGCTTGCCGCCGATGCCGAGGCCGGCGCGGCCGGCCTTGACGTAGACAGAGTCTTCGACGGTGTGCCGGTAGGCGGGGCGCGGGCGGTAGGGGGTGACGTAGGCGTAGCCGACGACCTCGCCGTTGATCTCGGCCACGAGGTAAGGCATTTCCTTTTCTAGGACGCCGGCGCGGCGCTGGCGCATTTCGGCGATGGAGGGCGGCTCGAGCTCGAAGGAGGCGGTGCCGTGCTGCACGTGGTGCGCGTAGATGGTCTTGATGGCGGGCAGATCGGCTTCCGCGCTGTCGCGGATGAGGACGGTGGGCGAATGGGGCGACATGGAAAGGGCCGGAGATTTATTAGTAGGCGGTCAGGTGTGCAAGATGCCGTACCCACGGACGTGCGAATGCGGGCGGTGTCCAGGGATGCGAGTACGCGGGGTCCGATCGAAAACGCCAGTGTGAGGCAAGGTCAATCATTAATAAAGCTTTGGTCTATTATGATTTTCATAAGCAAAACTTTGGTGAATCTATGCGCGGCTTGAATCTGGACCACTTGCGCACGTTTGCGCAGGTCATCGAACTGGGCAGTTTTTCCGCCGCCGCGGAACGAGCGGGCGTGACGCAGCCCGCCGTCAGTCTGCAGATCCGTCAACTGGAGCGGCGTTTCGGGCTGAAGTTGGTGGAGCGCGTGGGACGCCGCGCGGGGCCGACGGCGGCAGGGCGGGAATTGCTGGCCCATATCCGCGTGATCGACGGCGCGATCGCGCAGGCCGAGCAGGCGATGGCGTCGCATGCGTCGCAGGTGTCGGGGCGGATCCGGCTCGGCACGGGCGCGACGGCGTGCACCTATCTGCTGCCGCCGGTGCTGGCGGATCTGCGTCAGCGGTTTCCGGCGCTGGACATCGTGGCCAGCACGGGCAATACGGCGGACATGCTGCGCGGGCTGGAGGCCAATACGTTGGATATCGTGCTGATCACGCTGCCGGCGCCGGGCCGCATGTTCCAGGCGACGCCGGTGATGGAGGACGAGTTCGTGGCGATCTTTCCTTCGCGCGATCCGGCCGCCATCCCGGAGGTCGTGACGCCGCAGTCGCTGGCGCGGCTGCCCTTGGTGCTGTTCGAGCCGGGCGCGCGCACGCGGCGGCTGGTGGATGACTGGTTCGAGGCGGCGGGCGTGGCGGCCAAGCCGATCATGGAGCTGGGCAGCACGGAGGCGATGAAGGAGATCGTGGGGGCGGGGCTGGGCTGCGCGGTGTTGCCCCGGCTGGCGGTATCCGGCGCCGGACGGCGTGACGCGCTTGAAGTGCGTTCGCTGACGCCAAGGCTGTCGCGCGATCTGGCGATCGTCCTGCGGCGCGACAAGCCGCTCAGCCGCGGGCTGCGGCATTTGCAGGACGCGCTGCTGGCGTTGGGGGGGCGGGCGTCATGACGGTTTCACGCAGATCCGGCTCGACTCGTATGGCGCCTTCGATCGCTACGGCTTCTACCGTTTCTACGACCCGAACGACGCGTACGACTCCTACGACCACTACGACTCCTTCGGTCGCTACAGCCCCTACGCTGCATAAGACCCGGATGGCCCTTACGAGCCATACGACCCGACCGCTCGCCGAACCCGATCTCTATCCCTACGAATCCTCGCGCCGTCCGCTGGCGGGGCTGGCCATCGACTATCCCGACGGTCACCGGGTCAAGCGACACCGCCATCGGCGCGGCCAGCTCGTGTACGCGATGTCGGGCGTGATGGTAGTGGATACGGACGCGGGCATCTGGGTCGTGCCGCCGACGCGCGGCGTGTGGGTGCCGGCGTGGGTGTCGCACGGCATTCGCATGAGCGGCGAACCGCGCATGCGCACCGTTTTCGTCGAGCCGGGGGCGGCGGCACACCTGCCGGCGCAGTGCTGTGTGCTGTCCGTGTCACCGCTGCTGCGCGAATTGATGGCGGCCGCTGCCGAGGTGCCGCTGGATTGGGAGCCGGACACGCGCGACGGGCGGCTGATGATGCTGCTGCTGGATGAGTTGCGCCAGGAACCCGTGCTGCCGCTGCATCTGCCACAGCCGTCGGAACCCCGGCTGGCGCGCATCTGCCGCGCCATTGTGCGCCATCCGGAACGGCAGGACGGGGCAGCGGACTGGGCGCGGGAATTGGGCGTGGATCCCAAGACGGTGCACCGGCTCTTCGTGCGCCACACGGGTATGACGTTCGGCCGCTGGCGCCAGCAGGCAAGGCTTTTGGCGGCGATGGAGCGGTTGGCGCGGGGTGATCGGGTGCTGGATGTGGCGCTGGACCTGGGATACGAAAGCCCCAGCGCATTCGCAGCGATGTTCCGCAAGGCGCTGGGGGAGTCGCCCAGCGCTTTCGCGGCGCGCGGCGTGGCGTCCGCCTGATGGCCGCCGGCGGGCCGGCTGGTGGCCGGCCGACCGCCGCGCGTCCGTTTCCAGGGCGCGCACGGGCGGCCGGGCGCGGAAGCAGCGTATTATTTAGCGTTTTGCCGCCCACGCTAACAGCTACAGCCTGAGACAGATCATGCCGCACTACCGCTCCCGCACTTCGACCCACGGCCGCAACATGGCCGGCGCCCGCGCCTTGTGGCGCGCAACCGGCATGAAGGATGGCGACTTCGGCAAGCCGATCATCGCCGTGGTGAACTCGTTCACGCAGTTCGTTCCGGGCCACGTGCATCTGCGCGACCTGGGCGCGCTGGTGGCCAAGGAAATCGAAGCCGCCGGCGGCGTCGCCAAGGAATTCAACACCATCGCCGTTGACGACGGTATCGCCATGGGTCACGGCGGCATGCTGTATTCGCTGCCGTCGCGCGAACTGATCGCGGACTCGGTGGAATACATGGTCAACGCGCACTGCGCCGACGCCATGGTCTGCATCTCGAACTGCGACAAGATCACCCCGGGGATGCTGATGGCCGCCATGCGCCTGAACATCCCGGTCGTGTTCGTGTCGGGCGGTCCGATGGAAGCGGGCAAGGTCAAGTCGCCGACCGACGGCAAGGTCATCGCCAAGATCGACCTCGTCGACGCCATGATCAAGGCCGCCGACCCCAACGTGTCGGACGCCGAAGTGGCCGAAGTCGAACGCAGCGCCTGCCCCACGTGCGGCTCCTGTTCCGGCATGTTCACCGCCAACTCGATGAACT
This sequence comes from Achromobacter animicus, assembly GCF_902859585.1. Taxonomy (GTDB): domain Bacteria; phylum Pseudomonadota; class Gammaproteobacteria; order Burkholderiales; family Burkholderiaceae_B; genus Achromobacter; species Achromobacter animicus. The sequence goes on from NZ_CADIJM010000002.1 coordinate 201,380, forward strand.
GCCTGACCGAAGCCATCGGTCTGGCGTTGCCCGGCAACGGCACCATCGTCGCCACGCACGCCTGGCGCAAGGGCCTGTTTGAACAAGCTGGCCGCCTGGTCGTGGACCTGTGCCGCCGCTACTACCTCGAAGAAGACGAATCGGTCCTGCCGCGCAACATCGCCACCAAGAGCGCGTTCCAGAACGCGATGGCGCTGGATGTGGCGATGGGCGGGTCGACCAACACCGTGCTGCACTTGCTGGCCGCGGCGCAGGAAGCCGGCGTGGACTTCACCATGGCCGACATCGACCGCATCTCGCGCAAGGTGCCGTGCCTGTGCAAGGCAGCGCCCGCCACCGACAAGTACCACATCGAAGACGTGCACCGCGCTGGCGGCATCCTGGGCATCCTGGGTGAACTGGCGCGCGCCGACCTGCTGGATCTGTCCTGCGGCAACGTGCACAGCGGCACGCTGGGCAACGCCATCCAGAAATGGGACGTGGCCGGCGACGCGGGCGAAGAAGCCAAGAAGTTCTACCGTGCAGCCCCCGGCGGCATCCCGACCACGGTCGCCTTCAGCCAGGACGCCACGTTCCTGACGCTGGACACGGACCGCAAGACGGGCTGCATCCGCAGCAAGGAAAGCGCCTATTCCAAGGACGGCGGCTTGGCCGTGCTGTACGGCAACCTCGCTGAAAAGGGTTGCATCGTCAAGACGGCCGGCGTGGACGAATCGCAGTGGGTCTTCACGGGGCGCGCGCGCGTCTTCGAAAGCCAGGACGACGCCGTCGAAGGCATCCTGGGCGACAAGGTCGTGGCGGGCGACGTGGTGGTGATCCGCTACGAAGGCCCCAAGGGCGGCCCCGGCATGCAGGAAATGCTGTATCCCACGTCCTACCTGAAGTCCAAGGGCCTGGGCAAGACCTGCGCGCTCTTCACCGACGGCCGCTTCTCGGGCGGCTCGTCGGGCCTGGTGATCGGCCATGCCTCGCCGGAAGCGGCGGAAGGCGGCACGATCGGTCTGGTCGAAGAAGGCGACACGATCGAGATCGACATCCCCAACCGCAAGATTCACCTGGCCGTTTCCGACGAGGAACTGGCCTGCCGCCGCGCCGCCATGGACGCGCGCGCCGACGGCTGGGAGCCGGTGGGCCGCGAACGCGTGGTGTCGCAGGCGCTGCAGGCGTATGCGGCGCTGGCCACGTCGGCCGACCGCGGCGCGGTGCGCGATCTGTCGCAGCTCAAGCTGAAGGGCAAGCGCTGATCGGTTGATGGCGAGTTGTTGTGAAAGGCGGCGCACTTGGTGCGCCGTTTTTTTTTCAACTGACGATATTCGATGCGCATCTTGCTGTTGCCTGCATCGGGAAAGCGAGGATCAATTACAGCTTGCACGTTGTATTTTTGAAATACAGCTTATGAGTTGTATTTGATAAATACAGCCTACATTGCGTATTCCAGTTTTACAATCTAGAATCTGTAAACCTCACCTTCAAGGGCTGGCATGTCCGACTTCACCGTCCGCACGGCGGACCAGCTTCCCGCCTTGCTCCGGGCATTCCGCAAACAGGCTGGCATGACCCAGGCCGAAGCTGCGCTGCGTTTGGGCGTCACGCAGCAAACGCTTTCGGCGTTTGAGCGCAATGCCGGCAAGCTTGGCGCTGACAGGTTGCTGGAGATTCTCGGCATCCTGGGCGTGGAAGTCGTGTTGCGGCAACGGGAAAAATCCTCCGCGTCCAAAACACCGGCCACACCGGATTGGTAGCCATGGGCCGACGATCGCACCACCGCGCTCTGGATCTCTGGATGAACGGGGACTTCGTGGGCGTCTGGAGCGTCCAGCCCCAGATCGGCGAGACGCTCCAGTACGACGAGGCATGGACTGCCTCGGGCCGGGGGCGGCCTCTTTCGCTTTCGCTCCCCTTCACGCCGGGCAACCCGCCGCATCGCGGACAGATCGTGCGCAGCTATTTCGAGAATCTGCTGCCCGACAGCCAGAACATTCGCGAACGCGTCGCGCGGCGGTTCCAGGCGGGTTCCACTGATGCGTTCTCGTTGTTGGCCGAAGTTGGTCGGGATTGTGTGGGCGCTGTTCAAGTCATGCCCCGCGGCGTGGCGCCTGACCCCGTGACGCAGGTCGACGCCGTGGCGCTCAGCGATGCGCAAGTGGCCCAGGCGCTGCGCAGCACCCTGACGCCCGGACCTTTGGGCGGGCGCAATGCGGACGACGATGACGGGTTCCGCATCTCGATCGCCGGGGCCCAGGAAAAGACGGCCATGCTGTGGCTCGATGGCCGTTGGTGCAGGCCTCACGGCGCCACCCCGACCACGCATATCTTCAAAATGCCGCTCGGCCTCGTCGGCAACCTGAAGTTCGACATGAGCCATTCGGTGGAGAACGAGTGGCTGTGTTCCGAGATTCTCCATGCCTACGGGCTGCCGGCGGCGCGCACCCAGCCGTTGATGTTCGAAGACATGAAGGTGCTGGCGGTCGAGCGGTTCGACCGCCTGTGGTGGCGCAACGATGATGGCAAGCGCTGGCTGATCCGCCTGCCGCAGGAAGACATGTGCCAGGCGACGGGCACGCCGCCGCATCTGAAGTACGAATCGGACGGCGGCCCCGGCATGCGCAGCATCATGAAGCTGCTGGCCACCTCGCGCGACCCCGATCGCGACCGGCGCACGTTTTTCCAGTCGCAGGTCCTGTTCTGGATGCTGCGCGCCACGGATGGCCACGCGAAGAACTTCAGCATTTTTCTGCGACCCGGCGGCGCGTACGAGCTCACGCCGTTGTACGACGTACTGTCTGCCTATCCCGTCATCGGTACCGGCGCCAACCAGCTGTCGCCGTTCAAGGCACGCATGGCCATGGCTGTGCGCACCAAGAACACCCATTGGCTCATGCGCGACATTCTGCGGCGGCATTGGCTTGCCGTCGGTGCGGAACATGGGGTCGTGGCGCCGGACGGCCGGGGCGTGGAAACGGTGGTCGACGATCTGGTTTCGCGTACGCCGCATGTGGTGCGCGCGGTGCGAGACATTTTGCCGCCCGCGTTTCCCGAGCACGTGGCCGATACCATCCTCCAGGGGCTGCAGGCCGCAGCAGACAGACTGGCAGGTTAGTCAGAAGGAGTCTGAACCAATGTCCCTGAATTCCGATGCCTTGCGCCTGTTCCTTGGCGTGGTCGACGCCGGCTCCCTCAGCGCCGCAGCCGAAATGCTCGGCCAGACCGCATCCGGCGTCAGCCGTGGCCTGCATCGGCTTGAAGAAGACCTGGGCGTCACGCTGCTGAACCGCACCACGCGCCGCATGGAGCTGACCGAAGAAGGCCGGCACTTTCTGCCGAAGGCGCGGCAGATCGTGGCGGCGCTGGAAGAGGCCGAGGAGTGCATGCGCATGGTCCACCAGCGGCCCGCGGGCCGTTTGCGCGTGGACGCGTCGGTGCCGGTGATGCTGCACTGCGTGGTGCCGCACGTCGCCGAGTTCCGGCGCGCGTATCCGGAGATTTCGCTGGAACTGACCAGCAACGATCGCATCGTGGATTTGATGGAGCATCGCACCGATGTTGCGCTGCGCATGGGGCCGCTGACCGATTCCACGCTGCATGCGCGCGCACTGCGGCCGTCGCCGCGCTGGATGATGGCCAGTCCCGATTACATCGCTCGGCGTGGCGCGCCGCGCACGGTGGGGGATCTGGCGGACCACGAATTGCTGGGATTCACCCAGCCGGAAAGCCTGAACCTCTGGCCATTGCGCCATGCCGGCGGTTCAAGTTTTCAGGCGACGCCGACGCTTGCGACGTCCAGCGGCGAGACGCAGCGGCAGCTGGCGCTGCGCGGCGTCGGCATCGCGTGCCTGTCGGACTTTGTCGTGCGCGAGGATATCGCGGCCGGGCGCCTGGTGAAGGTGCTGGAAAGCGAGTACACCGATCACCTGCAGCCGATGCACGCGGTGTATCACCGCAACACGCAGCTATCGCGGCGCATTGCGTGTTTTCTGGATTTTTACGCGGGTCGGATTTGAGGGGGGCGCGGCGGAGTAATGCGCCAGTGTCAGACACCCGGGTTGAGACTCGTCAGCCTGAACCGATGCCGCAAGGGTGTCTGACACCGATGAACGACGACGGTGTCCGACACCCGTCGACAACCGCTACGCGTGCAGTGCCCGTCCAAATGCCGCCAGCACAGATTCATGCAGCGTTTCCGATAGCGTCGGATGCGCGAACACGGTGTGCATCAAGTCCTCTTCGGTGGCCTCCAACGACGCTGCCACGCCATAGCCCGTGATCAGCTCGGACGCCTCCGGATGGATGATATGCGCGCCCAGCAGTTCGCCTGACTTGGCGTCGAACACCGTCTTGACGAGCCCCTGATCCTCGCCCATCGCAATCGCCTTGCCGTTGCCGGCGAAGGTGAATTTCCCGACACGGATCTCGCCGCCGGTCTTCGTGACGTGTTCACGCGCGCGGGCTTCGGTCATGCCGATGCTGGCAACCTGCGGATAGGAATACGTGCAGGCGGGAATGCGCAGCGGATCGATGGCATGCACCGGCAACCCGGCGATGGCCTCCACGCACAGTACCGCTTCGTGGCTGGCCTTGTGAGCAAGCCATGGCGCGCCGGCCACGTCGCCGATCGCGTAGACGCCCGGCTCGCCGGTGCGGCACAGGCCGTCGGTGTCGATGTGCGTCTTTTCGACTTTGACGCGTGTCTTTTCCAGGCCAAGATTCTCGACGTTGCCGACAATGCCGGCGGCGACGATGACGCGGTCGAACGTCTCTTCGATCTTTTTGCCGTCATGCTCCAACGTCACCTTGACGCCGTCGGCAGTGGTCGACGAGGCCGTCACGGCGCAACGGGTCAGCACGCGGATACCTTGCTTCTCAAAGGCCTTGCGCGCCAACTGGGAGATCTCGGCGTCTTCCTGCGGCAGGATCTCCGGCGTCATGTCGATCAGCGTGACCTCTGCGCCCACCGCTCGATAGAAGCTGGCGAACTCGGCGCCGATGGCGCCCGCGCCCACGACCAGCAGCGACTTCGGGATTTCGGTCGGGACCAGCGCCTGGCGGTAGGCCCAGATGCGTTCGCCGATGGGCAGCGCCGGCAGTTCGCGAGCACGTGCGCCGGTGGCCAGGATGATGTGCTTGGCCGACAGGGTGGCGCCGTTGTCCAGCGCCAACTTGCCGGACCCGGCAAGCCGCGCGCTGGCCGCGAACACCGTCACGCCATTCTTCTTCATCAAGTGCGCCACGCCCTGGCCCAGCCGGCCGGCCACCTTGCGTGACCGGGCGACCATCGCGGCCAGATCGGGACGCGCTTCTGCCGCGCCCGTCACGCCGTAGTGCGCGGCCTCGCGGCAGGCGCGCAGCACGGTTGCGCTGTGCAGCAAGGCCTTGGTGGGAATGCAGCCCCAGTTCAGGCAGATGCCGCCCAATTCAGCGCGCTCGACCAGCGCGACCGACAAGCCAAGCTGCGCGCCGCGGATCGCGGCGACATAGCCGCCCGGCCCGCCGCCCACCACCACCAGATCAAAACTCGTCTTCGTCATGGCGGGGCTCACAGCAGGATGCGCACGGGGTTTTCGATCAGCGCGCGGAAGGCGGCCAGCCAGCGTGCGCCGACCGCGCCGTCCACGACGCGATGGTCGGCCGACAGCGTCACCGTCATCAGGGTGGCGGCAACCAGCTGTCCGTCGGCGTCGACCACCGGCCGGCGTTCGGCCGCGCCGACGGCCAGGATGGCGGCCTGCGGCGGATTGATGATGGCGGCGAACTGGCTGATGCCGTACATGCCCAGGTTGCTGACCGTCAGCGAGCCGCCGGTGAACTCCTCGGGCTTTAAGCGGTTGACCTTGGCGCGCTTGGCCAGTTCGACGATCTCTGCCGCGACGGCGGCCAGGGACTTCACGTCGGCGTCGCGCACGATGGGCGTGACCAGGCCGCCGTCGGTAGCGACCGCCACCGAGATGTCCGCGCCGGCGTGATACTCGATGTCGTCGTCGTGCCAGGACGCGTTGACCTCGGGCACCTCGCGCAGCGCCAGCGCGGCGGCGCGGACGATGAAGTCATTGACCGACAACTTCACCGCGCCGCCGTGGTTGGCCTGCGCGCGCAGGGCCAGCAGCGCGTCCATGCGGCAGTCGACGGTCAGGTAGAAGTGCGGCACGTGCTGCTTGCTTTCGGTAAGGCGGCGCGCAATGGCGCGGCGCATGCCGGTGTGCGGCACGCGGCGCGCGGCGGGGCGACCGGCGAGCGGCGCAGTGGCGGGCGCTGCGGCTGGCGCGCGGTCACGCGCCGACTCAACATCGCGCCGCACAATGCGGCCATGCGGACCGGTTCCGGTGACGCCCAGCAGGTCGACGTGCCATTGCGCGGCAAGACGCCGCGCGACGGGGCTGGCGAAGAGGCGGCCGCCGGGAACGGCAGCGGTCGATGAGGCAGATGCGGAAGCGCTGCCGGCTTGCTGCGAAACAGTGGCAGCGCCGGACGCGACGTTGCCGGCCATAGCCATTTGCCCTGTCGGCGCTCCGGCGTTCGGTGTCCCGCCGGCCGACGCTGCACCAGCCGACGTTCCGCCCGCCGCCGAGGCCGCCCCAGCCGACGCTCCAGCAGCCGATTCCGTCGCCGCCGCGCCACCCTGCTCAGCCAGCGCACGATCAATCGCCGCCGCGTCTTCACCATCCGCGATCAGCACGCCGATCACGGTGTTGATCGGCACCGACGCCGGCCCGGCCTGGACCACGATGCGGCCCAGCACGCCGGCCTGTTCGGCGTTGATCTCGACGATGGCCTTTTCGGTTTCGATTTCCGCCAGCGCATCGCCGACGGCAACGCGGTCGCCTTCCTGCTTGAGCCACTGATGCAGGATGCCGCCCGAGGCGTCGGCGGCTACGGATGGGAGTTTGATGAGGGTTGCCACGATGTTCTTCCTATTCAGCGGCGCCGGCCAGGTCGGGCCGGTACGCGGCGGGGTCGTCGTATTCGACGAGTTCGAGCACATTGCCTTCGGGGTCACGGAAGAAGGCGAGCCACGTGCCAGGCCGCACTTCCATGGGCGCGGGCGCGCTGTCGAAGACGACGCCCTTCGATTCCAGATCGCGCACCACGCCGCGCAGGTCGCGCACGATGAAGGTGAGGTAGGCGGCGCCCTGGCGGTCCAGAATCGCCGCGCCGCGCACGGCGGGTTCAGGGGCAACGGCCGGTTGCAGCAGCTTGATGCGCTCGCCGTACGGCGTCTGCAGGCGCGCGACGTCGTAGCCGTGCGCCGTGAGGCCCGTTGCCCGCGCCTTGTCGGCGGGCACCGTCACGCGGTTCACCAGCGTCAATCCCAGGACGCCGGTGTAGAACGCGGCCAGCGCATCCAGATCCGCGCAGCAGATGCCGACCTCCATCGGCACGGTCATGTGCACGCCGCTCATGACTGCTCTCCAAGATCGGCCAGCACGTCGGCCAGGCCCGCCATCACCTCGTCGGTGTCGGCGAACGCCGCGCGTTCCAGCACCTTCGAGATGCTGGGGGAGGCCTCGCCGCCGGTGACGCGCTTGACCGGCTGGTCCAGCCAGTCGAAGTAGCGGCGCTGGATCTCGTCGGCCAGCATGGCGCCGTAGGACGTGCCGCGCGCGCCTTGCTCCACGATCAGCACATTATTAGTTTTCTGGATGCTGGCGCCGATGGTGTCCCAGTCCACGCTGGCGCGGTCCAGCGTGCGCAGGTCGATGACTTCGGCGTCCACGCCCGCCTGTTCGGCGGCCGCCAGCGCGCGGCTGACCATGGACAAGTACGTCAGGATGGTGACCTTGCCGCCTTCGCGGCGCACTTGTGCGCGGCCGAAGGGAATGGCGTAGTCCAGGTCGCCGTCGGGCACGTCGCCCGACGACGCATACAGATCCACGTGCTCGATGACCAGCACCGGATCCTTGGACGCCAGCGCCGTGTTCATCAGGCCCACGTAGTCGTGCGGCGTGGACGGGGCAACGATGCGCCAGCCGGGCGCCGTGGCGAAGATGCCGGCCGGGTCCATCGAATGCTGCGAGCCGTAGCCCGTGCCCATCGCGACCTTGGTGCGCAGCACGAACGGCACGTCGATGTCGCCGCCGAACATGTGACGCGCCTTGCCGATCTGGTTGAAGATCTGGTCGGCCGCGACCCACATGAAGTCCGGGTACATGAATTCCACGACGGGCTTGTAGCGGCCGTCCATCGCCAGCCCGCCGCCCAGTCCGGCAAAGGCGTTTTCCGAGATCGGCGTGCCCAGCACGCGGTCCGGGTACTTGTCCTTCAAGCCGCGCGTGGCGCCGTTGGTGCCGCCCTTCAGGCGGTGCACGTCCTCGCCCAGTACGACGACGCCGGGGTCGGTTTCCATGCGGCGGTCCAGCACGTCGGCCACCGCATCGACGAACTTGCGCGTCACCTTCGCGCCGGTGTGATCGGCGGCTTCCTGGTAGCGCAGGCCTTCCAGTTCCGAGCCATCGCTGCGCAGGCCCACGTCGCGGAAATTAGGGCTGGGCCACAGGTCGGCGCGCACGCGGCGCTTGCCGCCGTCCGCCGCTTCCGTCAGGCGGCCGGACACGTCCTTCATCACGTCCTTGCAGCGCTGGCGCAGGGCATCCACCTCGGCCTGCGTGACGAGCTTGCGGGCGATCATTTCCGAGGCGATGCGGTCCAGCGGATCGCGCTGGCGCCACTGCGCCTCTTCGTCCTTGGTGCGGTAGCCGAAGGCGCTGCCGGGGAAGGGACCGTTCTGGTGGAAGAAGCGGTAGACGTCCACTTCGACAATGGTCGGACCGTTGCCGGCACGCATGTGCGCAACGGCTTCCGACATGGCCAGGTGCACGGCCAGCGGATCCATGCCGTCGACTTTCCAGGACGGGATGTTGAAGGCCAGCCCGCGCGCGGACAGGCGCGGCTCGGCGGTGGACTCTTCCACGGTGGTGGACACGGCGTAGCGGTTGTTCTCGATGAAGAAGCACAGCGGCGTCTTCCACGCGGCGGTCAGGTTCATCGTTTCCAGGACCGACCCGATGTTGACCGCGCCGTCGCCAAAGTACGTGACGGCTACGCGGTCCGTGCCCGCATGCTTGTGCGCCCAGCCCGCGCCGGCGGCCAGCGGCACGCCGCCGCCAACGATCGCGTTGGTGCCCAATGCGCCGGCTTCCAGCCAGCGCAAGTGCATGCTGCCGCCGCGGCCGCGGCAGTAGCCGTTGGCCAGGCCCATGATCTCGGCCAGCGTCTTGTGCAGGACTTCGTCGATGGCGGGCGTCAGCGGGTTGCGCGGATCCAGTCCAAGCGGCGCGACGTGTTGCAGCGCCTTCGCCAGGAACTGGTGATGGCCGCGATGCGAGCCGTTGATCTGGTCGCCTGCGCCCAGGGCCAGCACCGAACCGACGGCGCCGCCTTCCTGGCCCACCGACGAGTGCGCGGGGCCGTGTACCAGGCCTTCGGCGGCCAGCTCCAGCACGGCTTCCTCGAAAGCGCGGATCCAGTGCAGTTGGGTCAGCATCGTGCCGAGCAGCGCGGGGTCAGCCTGCTGCCAGTCCGAGGCCTCGGCCGTCAGTTGCCGCCAGGGCGCCTGGGGCTCAAGCGGTTGGTAGGTGGCCATGAATGAATCTCCAGAGTGTTTTTGTAAGCGTCGGGGGCAATCAGAGGTAGCTGTAGCGGCTCCAGCCGCCGTCGGCCACCAGGGTGTGTCCGGTGATGTAGGCGGCCTGGCGCGACGCCAGGAAAACCGCCAGGTCGGCCATTTCGGCCGGTTGCGCCATGCGGCGTAGCGGCGTGCGTTGCTTGAGGCGTTCGGGATCCAGCCGGCCGCGCGCCGCCAGGTCGCGCACCAGGTCGGTTTCGACGTACCCCGGCGCCAGCGCGTTGACGCGCACGCCCGACGGGCCCCATTCGACGGCCAGCGTCTCGGTCAGCAGCACCACCGCGCCCTTGGTGGCGCAGTAGGCCGCGCGGTCGGGGGCGGCCACCACGCCGTACATGGAGGCCAGGTTGATGATGCTGCCCGAGCCCGCGGGCACCATGCGCCGGCCCGCGGCCTGCGCGCACAGGAAGACGCCGGTCAGGTTGATGTCCACGGCGCGCCGCCATTCGTCCACGGTGACTTCCAGCGTGGGCTTGTTGGCCGAGATGCCGGCGTTGTTGACCAGCACGTCGATGCCGCCCCAGGTCTCGGCAACCTGCGCGAAGGCGCGTTCGACCGCGTCGGCGTCGGTGACGGACGCCTGCACGGCCATGGCCTGCGCGCCGGTTCCCGTTGCCGCCAGACTTGCGACAGCCGCCTCCAGCGCGGCGGCGTCCGTGTCCAGCAGCGCGACGCGCGCGCCCTGGCGCGCAAACGCCTGCGCCGTGCTGTAGCCGATGCCCTTCGCGCCGCCGGTGATGACGACCGTCTGGCCGCGCAGCTCCGGATGGATGACTTCAGTGGTGTTGTCCACAATGTGTGCCTGTAATGGATGAGTACGTAGGCCGGCTAGACCGCCAGCCATTCCTGGACGACGTCCTGGCGCTCATGAAGCTGCGCGGGCGGTCCTTCGAACACGATGCGGCCGTGGCCCATCACGCTCACGCGCGTGGACACCTTCAGCGCGATCGTCAGCTTCTGCTCGACCAGCACCACCGACACACCCTGCTTGTGGATATCCCGGATGACGTCGGCGATCACCTCGACGATCTTGGGCGCCAGGCCTTCGGTGGGCTCGTCGATCAGGATGACCTTGGGGTTGCCCAGCAGCGAGCGGCACATGGTCAGCATCTGCTGCTCGCCGCCCGACAGGTTGCCGGCCTTCGTGCTGCTGCGTTCCTTCAGGCGCGGGAAGTAGTCGAACATCTGCGCCACGGTCCAGTACGGCGCATCATCGCGCCGGGGCTGCTCGCCCATGCGCAGGTTCTCGTCCACCGTCAGGTTGGCGAACACCTCGCGTTCCTCGGGCACGAAGGCCAGGCCGGCGCGCGCGATCTCGAAGGGACGCTTGTTGGTGATGTCGCGGCCTTCGATGGCGATGCGGCCGCCGGTCACGTCCACCAGTCCCATGATGCTTTTCATGGTGGTGGAGCGGCCCGCGCCGTTGCGGCCCAGCAGGCTGACCACTTCGCCGCGCCCGATCGACAGGTCGATGCCGTGCAGGATGTGGCTCTTGCCATAGTGGGCATGCACGCCCTGCAGCGACAAGAGGGGGGATTGCGTCGTCATACCGTTTCCTCTCCCAGGTAGGCCTCGCGCACGCGGGCGTCGCCGCGGATCGCGGCGGGTGTGCCGGTGGCCAGGATCTCGCCGTAGACCAGCACGCTGATGCGATCGGCCAGCGAGAACACCACCTGCATGTCGTGTTCGACGATCAGCAGGGTGCAGTCGCGCGTTACGTCCTTGATGAGTTCGACCGTGTAGTCGACCTCGTGCTGCGACATGCCGGCCATGGGTTCGTCCAGCAAAATTACCTTCGGGCGCGACGCCAGCGTCATGCCGATTTCCAGCGAGCGCTGCTCGGAGTAGTTCAGGTCGCCGGCCGCCGTGTCCTGCTTGGCCGTCAACCGCACCTTTTCCAGCAGGCGGTCCACGTCTTCATTGACGGCGCGGTTGCGCGCAATCGGCCGCCAGAAGTTGTAGACCAGCCCGTGCATGCGCAGCACCGCCAGCCGCAGGTTCTCGCGCACCGACAGGCGCGGGAACACGTTGGTGATCTGGAACGAGCGCGCAAGGCCAAGCCGGTTGATGGCCTCGGGCGCCAGGCCGCCGATGGACCGCGAGCGCAGGCTGATGTCGCCCGACGTGGGCGCGAACGAGCCCGACATCAGGTGAAACAGCGTGGACTTGCCCGCGCCATTGGGGCCGATGACGGCGTGGCGTTCGCCGGCTTCGATCGCCAAGTTCACGCCGCGGATGATCTGCGCTTCACCAAAGGATTTGCGCACGTCGGTCAGGGTCAGGATCTCGTGGCTCATTTGGCGGGCTCCAGCAGAGGGGCGGCTTCGCCGGCGTCGCGCCACAGGGTCAGCGCCCAGCGGCAGGCGGCAAGGCCGGCGGCGAACAACGCCAGCGGCACCAGCCAGGTCGACATGGCAAGCGGCGCCCACTCCTGGCCGAACAGCGGGATGGCGGGCCAGCCGGCCTCGGGGTTCATGGCGAGGAGGGCGCGGTAATCGCGCGCGAACATGCGTTGCAAGAGTTCGACGGTGAAGACGGTGGCGCCAGTCAGAAGCAGACCCCCGGCCACCGACACCGCGGCGCGCGGCAGCCAGTTGGCCAGGCCGCGCTCGCGCAGCGACTTGGCCGCGCGTTGCACCAGTCCGACCAGGCCGTCCGGCACGAACAGCATCACCAGCACGAACAGGATGCCTTGATACAGCAGCCAGGACCGCGTGATGTCGGCCAGCGTCTGCGACAGGAACGTCAGGATGGACGCGCCCAGCACCGGACCCAGGAACGCGTTGACGCCGCCGATGTAGGCGAACAGCACCGCGTCGGTGGACAGCTTGACCTCGAACAGCACGTAGTTGCCGGCCTCGATGTTCAGCGCCTGCAGGCCGCCCGCAATGCCGGCAAACATCGCCGACAGCGCGAACACCATGGTCTTGAGCGCATGCGGGCGGTAGCCCAGGTAGCGCAGGCGGTTGGCGTTTTCGCGCAGGCCCAGCGTCAGGCGGCCCAGCGGCGTGCGCGTCAGGCCGTACAGCGCGGCCAGCGACACCACCACCCAGGCCAGCACCAGGTAATAGACCTCGATGTCGGACCCGAAGGTAAAGCCCCACGCAGGCATGCGCATGGCGGATACGCCCGCCTCGCCGCCGAAGACGCCTTTCAGGTGCGGCGCCAGCGCGTGCAGCAGTTCGGCCAGCGCCAGCGTGATCATCGAAAAGTACACACCTGACCGCATGGTGGCGAACCAGCCGGCGACCACGCCGAACAGCAGCCCGGCCACGCCGCCCACGAGCGGCATCAGCGGCGTGGGCAGCAGACCCGCGCCGCCCAGCGCATTCATCGCATGGATGGTGGCAAAGGTGCCGACGCCAAAGTACGCGGCATGACCGAACGACAGCATGCCGCCCTGGCCGGCCAGCAAATTGAAGGCGCAGGCGAACAGTGCGGCAATCAGCATCTGCACGGCCGCCACGAGCTGGCCGGCAGGCAGCAGCCACGGCAGCGCGCATAGCGCGGCCACACACAGGATCAACAGCAGCGCGCCCGTGGCGCGGCCGGTGGAGGGGGTGGAATGGCTCATGCCTGCTCTCCTTTCAGGCCCGACGGCTTGACCAGCAGCACCACCAGCATCAGCAGAAACGGCAGCGTCGCGGCCAGGCTGGAGATCTTCACCGTCATCAGGCCGCCCACGCTTTCGGCCCAGTCACGCGCGCCGAACAGGCCGAACAACGTCGCAAGGCTGGCGTCGATGCCGACCGAGAACGAGCTGATCAGGCCGATCAACAGCGAGGCGATCATGGCGCCTTCCAGCGAACCCAGTCCACCCACCACGACCACCACGAACACCAGCACGCCCAGTTCCAGCGCCATGTTCGGGTTGGTGGTGTAGAACGCGCCCGCCACCGCGCCGGCAAGGCCCGCCATCGCGGCGCCCACGCCGAACACGCTCATGAAGACGAGCGGCACGTTGTGACCCAGCGCCTCGGCCATGCGCGGACGGTAGATGGCCGAGCGCACCACGATGCCCACACGGGTGCGCGACAGCAGCAGGTAGATCACCGCGAACATCGCGATCGACACGCCGCCCATCAGCAGGCGGTAGAACGGATAATCCGCGTCGAACACGCGGAACGCCGCGAAGTTCAGGAACTGCGGCACGCGGTAGTCGACGGGAAAATCGCCGTAGAAGAGCTTGACCAGCTCGGCGACGATGAACGCCAGCCCGAAGGTCACCAGCAATTCCTGCGCGTGGCCAAACTTGTGCACGCGGCGCAGGAAAAAGCGTTCGACGCCCATGCCCAGCACGCCCGAAATGATCGTGGCCAGCACGAGGGCCGCCCAGAAGCCCGTGACGGGCGTCAGCGTGTAGGCGGCGTAGGCGCCAATCATGTAGAACGAGGCGTGCGCAAAGTTCAGCACGCCCATCATTCCGAAAATCAATGTCAGGCCTGCCGACACCATGAATAGCAGCAGGCCGTAGATCACGCCGTTCAACAGCGAGACGGTAAAGTATTCCATGTCCGCTCCAGGATTCTTGCGCGGGACGCCGGGCGTCCCGCGAGCGATTGCGCACGTTGTTTTTGCCCGGCCCGCGCCGGGTGTGCGCTTGTCATGTGCCGGCGGCGGCCCGTTCGCGTTTCAGCGCCCGGGCCGCCGCGCCGGCATCACTTCGGACGTTGCATCTTGCAGGTGGCCTGCACCGGCGCGGACACGTCGGCCGCGGCCAGCACCTTGACCGGTTCAAAGCCCATGTCGGTGCCGTCCGCCTTGTACTTGGCGTTCTTGCTGACCTTGGACACGACCATCGGCAGTTGCACCTGGTGGTCTTCGGCGCGCATCGTGTAGTCGCCCAGCGCGGACTTGTAGGTGACCTGCTCCAGCGCGACGGCCAGTTCGGGCACCGACAGCTTGCCGTCCTTGGGCTTGACCTGCTTCAAGGCTTCGCCCAGGAAGCGAACGCCGATCACGGTCTGCGGCTCGGTGTAGCTGGGATAGTGGCCGGTCTTGGACTTGTAGTCCTCGGCAAACTTCGCGCCTTCCTCGCCCGCGGCCTCGATGTTGTACGGGTGCGCGATGTAATGGCCCATTGCGACTTCGCCGGCGTTGGCCAGGTTGCCCACCTGGTCCAGGAACACCGTGGCAAAGCGCACCTTCAGGCCGGCGGCCTGCGTGGCCTTCATCAGCAGCAGCAGGTCGTTGGACCAGTTGCCGGTGATCACCGTGTCCGGCGTGGCCGAACGGATGCGCGCCACGTACGGTGCGAAGTCCTGGATCTTGTTGACCTCGTGCAGCGTCTTGCCGACCACCTCGTAGCCGTAGTCCTTGGCAAAGCGCTCGGTCGCGCCTTCCATGTCCTGGCCCCAGGAGTAGTTCTGGTTGATGGCGTACACGCGCTTGCCCAGCGTGCCGTCGGCCGACATCACCGACGCCAGCGCCTTCACGCGCAGGTCGGCGTTGGTGGTGAAGCGGAAGTGGTAGAAGTGGCACTTCTGGCCGGTCAGCTCAAGCGCCTCGCCGCCCACGTTCAGGAAGACGATTTCCTTGCCGGGGTTGCGCAGGTTGTGCTTGCGCACGTCTTCCGTCAGCTGGCCGGAAATCGCCGATGACGACCCTTGCACCAGCACTTGCACGCCCTCGGCGGCAGCGGCGCGGAAGCGGTCGGAGGCGCCCACGGGGCCGCCCTGGTTGTCGAACTCCACCAGTTCCAGCGGCTGGCTGTTCCAGCCGCCGGCCGCGTTGATGCGATCCAGCTCGTATTTGACGGCGGCACGGAACATCAGGCCGGTCGAGGCCTGCGGGCCCGACAGCGTTTCGATCAGGCCGATCTTGACGGGCGCGGCGTGGGCGGTGGCGGCGAGTCCGGCCAGGCACAGCAGACCGGTGGTGAAAGCCAATTTCATGCGTGTCTCCTCCGTTGAACGGGAGTGTGGTGATTGCGTGGGTCAGGCAGGCGCGCGCGCCGCATCGCCGCCGCGCCGCAAGGGCGCGAAAGCGATGGGGAGCGAAGACGGGGAAGTGGCGGCGGCCACGGTCGCACAAGGCGCCGGGGCGAAACGCCGGCCGGGCAGGGCACGAAGCCGCCGGGGCGTCTGAAGGTGCGCCGTCGGACGTGCCGAGGGCGCGGATGCGGTCATGCTGCCGGTGAAGTTCACCTGGTTGTCCCCTGCCTGTTTATGCGGCGTGTCGCCGTGTTTTTCTGACTGACTTGCCTGAAAACGTCCGTTGAATTACGCTGTCAGCACAAGTTGTCAGGCAACTTTATCAAGTTGTCCGATAAATCATAGGCCAGGCGTTTTTCTCGTGTCAAGCAACGGATTCAGCAGTTCAATCGGAATTTGCACCGTTGCCGCGACAGCGCCGCGGACCGCTAAAAACAGCTTCAGGAGACAGGATGATTTCGTTCGAGGGGCAGGTTGCCGCCATCACTGGCGCGGGCAACGGCATCGGGCTGGCGACGGCGCGCCTCATGGCCGCGCACGGCGCGCGGCTGGTGCTGACCGACATCGACAACGCGCGGCTGGAGGAGGTGGCGGCAGAGCTCGACCCCACCGGGCAGCGCGTCTACACGCATGCGCTGGACGTGTCGCTGTCGCACGATTGCGAACGGGTGTTCGAGGCGGCGGCCAAGCATTTCGGTGGGCTGGATCACCTGGTCCACTGCGCGGGCATCTACCCGGAACAGCTCGTCAAGGACACCAGCGACGAGTCCTGGCGCACGCTGATGCGCGTGAATCTGGACGGCACGTTCTACGTGTGCCGCGCCGCCCAGCGCCATCTGCGCCACGACGGTTCGATCGTCCTGTTGACGTCGCTGGCCGCGCAGCGCGGCAGCTATGCCCACGCCGCCTATTCCGCGTCCAAGGGCGCGGTGCAGAGCTTCACCCGCAGCCTGGCATTGGAACTGGCCCCGCAGATCCGCGTGAACGCGGTGGCGCCCGGCATCATCGCCACGTCCATGACGCATGACCTGATCGGGCAGAAGGGCGCGCAGTTGCTGGAAAGCACGCCGCTGCGCCGCTTCGGCACGGCCGAGGAGATCGCGGGCACTATCGCGTTCCTGTGCTCGCCGCTGGCGTCATTTGTGACGGGCGAGGTCATGCAGGTCAATGGCGGGATCTATATCGCTTAAAGTGCAGGAACGCGGCGCGCCGGGAGAAACCGGCAAACCTATAATTTCCAAGGCGCTGCCGCGAAGATGCCTGTCAGGACCCCCACGCGAGACATTCCTATAAACATGGCCGCCGCACCCGCGCGCCGCCCTCACGTTTGAAGATCCCCATGCAGCCCAGTCAAGAATCCGATCCGACGCGCGCCGCGCCTCGCAGTTCGCTATCCGCGGCGGTGGCGGATGCCCTGGCCGACCAGATACGCCAAGGCGTGCTGGCCCCCGGCGACCGTCTGCCCACCGAAAAGCAATTGACCGAAATGCATTCGGTCAGCCGCGCGGTCGTGCGCGAAGCGCTGGCTCGCCTCAAATCCGAAGGACTGGTCACGTCGCAGCAAGGCAGCGGCGTGTTCGTCGATCCGAACTTCCAGAAGAACGCCTTTCGCATCGCCGCGCCCACGCCGGGCGACAACCAGGACCTGGAACACATCCTTGAGCTGATGCTGTCCATCGAGGTCACGGCGGCGCGCTATGCGGCGCAGCGGCGCACCGATCCTGATTTGAAAAAGATGCGGCAGGCGCTGGTGGGCATGGAGTACGCGCTCATCAACGACAAGCTGGGCGACGAGGAAGACTACCAATTTCACCAGGCCATCGTGCAGGCCACGCACAACCCGCATCTGGTGGCGCTGAACGATTATCTGGAAGCGAACGTGCGGCGCGTCATCCGGAGTGCGCGCAACAACACCGCGCGGATGTATGCAGAGCGCATGGCCGCGGTGCAGAGTGAGCATCAGGTCATCTTCGCGGCCATCGAAGCCGGGGACCCCGATGCGGCGGGGCGTGCGGCCGAACAGCATCTGCGCAACGCGGCGGACCGGCTGCGGTTGTTTCAGGCGGAGCGCCCGGCGCCGGTCTAGCGTGCCTCGGTCTGGCGCGCCCCGGTCTGATCCCATGACGAGCGCGCCGTCCTTTACGCGAAGGTCTGCTCCATCTCGCGCCGGAACTGCACCGCCGTCCAGCGTTCGTCGTATTCCACATCGCGCCAGCGGATCGCCTGCGACTGGCGCACGGGATTCTTCAGCTTGACCTTGTTCGACAACCCCAGCGGCAGATAGCCTTCCTCGACCGAATCGGGGGCTGGCATCAGGCGCCCGTACACCGTATAGCCGCCTTCGCCGTCCAGGATCTGGCCGGCTTGCAGGTCGCGCTTGGCCGTCGCCACGACGTCACCATGCCAGCCGGCCGGCGCACCCGTCGGCTCTCGCCGCAGGCCTACGCTGGCCACGCTGATGCCCAACTCAAGCCCGATCAGGTGGTAAGGCTTGTACATGGCGGTGAAATTGCCGCTCGGATCGGTGACCAGGCCGTATTCCTGGAAGCAGCGCCGCACGTAGTCGCTGTCGGCCGCCAGCGTGACATACACGCCCCAGCGCAGGTCCCGGAACACCGGCCGGCCGTCGCGTTCCAGCGACGATATCACCTCGACCTGGCCGCGATGGTGCAGCATGCCGCCATCTTCGCGGGGACGCAGCACGCGCGCCAGGTCGTCCACGCCGCACGGCGGAAAGTGCAGGCCGGACGGCGAGGGCAGCAGGCCCGTGGCATTGGAGACGGCCGCCATCTCGATGGCGCTCTTGGTGCCATCCAGAAAGCTGTTGAACATCTGCGCGTTGAAGTCGCCCGCCGCCACCATTTCCGCCGTGAAGCCGTAATAGGGCCAGACGGTATCGGGCGTGGACGTATGGAATTCCGGCAGGTACTTGGTGCCCTTGCCGGCGGCCATGACTTCAAAGCCGCTGGCGCGGGCCCAGTCCACCATTTCGCAGATCAGCGCGGGCTGGTCGCCATAAGCCAGCGAATAGACGATGCCCGCCTCGCGGGCGCGGCGCGCCAGCAGCGGGCCGGCCAGCGCGTCGGCTTCGACGTTGACCATGATGATGTGCTTGCCGTATTCGCAGCAGGTCAGCACGTGCGTGATGCCGGCCGCGGCCTGGCCGGTGGCGTCGATGACGATGTCTACGTCGGGACTGGCGATGACGGTGCGCGCATCGTCGCAGAAATAGACCTTGCCGTTCTTGTACGCGTCATTGATGCTGCTGGCGTTGAGCGCGCCCGCGGGCCAGCCGACCCGGGTCAGCGCGGCGCGAGCCCGGTCCGGCACCAGGTCCGCGACGGCGACCAGCCGCATCCCCGGCGTGCGCGGGGCCTGACTCATGAACATGGCGCCGAACTTTCCGGCGCCCAACAATGCGACGCGCAGCGGCTTGTGGTCGGCTTCTCGCTGCTTGAGCAGACGGTACAGATTCATGGCGCGGGCTCCTCCTGGGTGGGGCGTACGACTCCACAGGATAGTCCCAAACGATGACGCCTGAACAGGACTCAGGCATCTGCCGTATAGAGCTCGCCGGCCAGCACGTTGCGCCAGTTCTGCCACGTGATGCGCGGGCGGTCCGTCACCTCGCGGTTGTAGGGCGCGTCGAACAGGATGTGCTTCCAGCGCGGCCGCACGGCGCCTTCGATATGCGGCTTGTCGTCGATGAGCAGATGGCCCTGCACCAGCGTCTTGTCCTTGGTCAGGATCAGCCGGTTGGTGGCCTCGCGGCCCAGATTCTTTTCCACCCACAGGTATTTTTCGGCGACGCAGTTTTCAAACTGCGACAGCGGCGACGAGCAGATCCGCACATCCATGCCAAGCGCCAGCAGTTCCTTGACCGCGTCCAGCGCGCCGGGCACGGGCGGCAGATTGCGGATGAAACCCGGCGCGGTGTAGATCGCCTCGGCCATGCCGCGTAGTTCGGGGCCGTAATCCTCGCGGATGTAGAAGGACTTGCGGTCCTCGAACGCGATGGGCGCGATGTCCGGGTGGCGTTCGCGCCAGGCGTCGATGAAGGCGTGTTCGAAATCGGCCAGCACGCCGTCTTGATCCAGCAGGATGATCATGGGGGTCCCAAACGTTGGCAACCGTAGGATTGTGCCCTAGCCGACCAGCGGCCGGGATTGCGCCACGATGCGGTAACGGCTGCCGCCGGTCAGCGATTCGGACGCGACCAGCACCATGCGGTCGTAATGCCAGTCCAGCGGCGCGGGCGCGTCGGCGGGCGGCGCGGCGTGCGTGATGTTGCGCAGCAACGTGACGTGCGGGCGGAACGGCTGGGTCGGCGGGGTCAGTCCATAGCCGGACAGCCACTGCCAGAGATCGTCGTGGGCCTGCTGCAGCCCCGGGGGCGTCTCGGCGGGACCCGCCCAAAGAATGCGCTGGCGGTGGAAGACCCCGAAGCGGTCCAGCCGCACATCGCCCGGCGTCAGGCGGCGTTCGGGCGTGGCGGCCGCCAGCTCGTCGGCCAGGGCGCTGTCGACGGGCCCCAGGAAGGCGAGCGTCAGATGCAGCGTCTCGGTGCGCATGGCGCGTCCGCCCATGGCCGGCTTTGCGGCTTCCGCCCAGCCGGCCAGCGACGCCGCCAGCGGGGGAGACGGCCACAGCGCGTAGAAGAGGCGGATGGTGGACATGCGCTGATTGTAGGTCGCGTCTGCGAGGGGCGGGCCCACCGTTTTCCTTCAGCCGTAATGCTCGTCGTCCAGCAGCATGTCCTCGAAGAACGCGCCGAACCGGCGTTGGGGATCCAGTAGGTGGATCTCCAGGATCCAGCGCATGTCCGACGGCGCGATGTCCAGATCGGCAAGCGACCCGGTGTGAATGGCCGCGTGGGGAAAGTCGGAAATCCGGTGGCCGGGCAGCTCGAAGTTCAGCGCCCAACCCATGGCGCGCGCCTGGCGGTCGGCGTGGGCATAGAGCGCATGGCCGGTCAGGCGTTCGCGCAACCATCGGTCGCGCACGTCGTGGAAGAGGATTTCGGCATCGCGCGCGCAGCGCGCCTGCTCGGCGTTGCCACCCAATACGAATGACTTGCCGCCGTCGCCTTCCCAGGCGTCGAGGCGGGGTGCGATGTCCAGAAAGAAAATGTCGTCTTCGCCCAGCACCGCGCCCGGCTCGGACGGCTGGCGCATGGACTTGAGCGTGTTGGCGCCAAAGCGCACCCGCGTGGGATGCCAGCTCAGGGCCATGCCGGCGTCGATGAGTGTCTGCTTGGCGAGCCTCACGGCGTCTTCCTCCACCATGCCGGGCTGGATGCGGGCGGCGATGTCGGCAATGGCCTGGCGCGTCTTGTTGCGCGCCCGCAGCATGCCGTCCACGGAGAAGGCGGGGCCAACGCGTTCGCTGGCGGGGGAAGGAGGCATCGTCATGGCGGAATTCCTATGTGGCTGGGCGCAGCGGCATGCCGCGCCGGACAGGCGCCAGTCTGGGCAGAAGAGGGCAGGCCCGCGAGCGCCCGGCGGAACGGAATCGTGCCAGGCTGGCGCGTGGACGGGCCAGCGACGCAGGCAAGGACGGATTCGGGCCGCCATGGCGCGTTTCAAGGCCAAGGATTCGCGTGGGCCGCCGCACATGGTTGGCGCTGGGCTAACGTAGCGGTTTTCCTTTGTACGCCCGTCACCCGCCATGAAAACCGTCGCCCTTGTCGTGTTCCCCGGGGTGCAGGCCCTGGACGTCAGCGGCCCCATGGATGTGTTCGCGGAAGCGAACCGCTTTCTGGCGCCGGCCCGGCAATACCGGCTGGAGATCATCGGCCTCACGCGCGGCGCGGTACCGTGCTCCAACGGGATGACGATCCTGCCGCAGCGGCATTACGCCGAGGTGTCTGACACCCCAGACCTGTTGCTGGTCGCGGGAGGCCCGAACCTGCCGGCTGCGCGCGAGCCCGACGAGGCGCTGGTCTGGCTGCGGGCGGCCTGCCGGCGCGCGCCGCGGTACGGGTCGATCTGCAACGGCGCCTTCTTGCTGGCACGCGCGGGACTGCCCGATGGCGCGGTCGTCACCACGCACTGGAACGATGCGCAGGCCTTGGCCGCGCAGTATCCGGCGTTACGGGTCGAGGTGGACAGGTTGTATGTGCAGGACGGCCGCCTGCATACGTCGGCGGGTGTCACGGCAGGCATCGATCTGTCGCTGTATCTGCTGGCGCAGGATCACGGCGCAGAGGTCGCGCTGAACGTGGCCAAGCGGCTCGTGGTGTTCACGCAGCGCGCTGGCGGGCAATCGCAGTTCAGTCCGTTTCTGACCCCGTTCGTCGAGGAAACCTCGGTGGTCGCGCAGGTGCAGCAGCATGTGCTGACCAACCTGTCCGGCGACTTGGGCCTGGCAGAGCTGGCCGCCGTGGCCCGGATGAGCCGCCGCAATTTCTCACGGGTGTTCCGGCGGGATGCGGGCGTGACGCCGGCGGAATTCGTGGAAAGCGCGCGGGTGGACGCGGCGCGGGCGCGCCTGGAGCGCGACGGCGCGCCGCTCAAGACGGTCGCGTATGAATGCGGCTTTCGCGATGCGCGCCACTTACGCGAGGCATTCACCCGGCGTTTGGGCGTGTCGCCCAGCCAATACCGGACCAGTTTCAGCCTGGGGCAGGGCGGCCCGGCGCTTGCTGATTAGCGCGTGGGACGGCAGGATGCTTGCCGTTCAGGGGTAGGGATCGCGCCGCTCGCCGTTCAAGGCTTGGTGCGGCGAGTCACACCCGTGTCAAAGCGTTCAACGCCCGGCCGGGCAGGGCGGTCGAAGCGTTCCACGCCGGGGCGCGCGGCGGGGCGGTCGAATCGTTCGACGCCCGGGCGGTTCAGCCGCTCGACGCCGGGGCGATCAAACCGTTCCACGCCGGGGCGATCAAACCGCTCGACGCCGGGCCGCGCAAAGCGCTCGACCCGTTGCGGCGTGGCCGTCTTGGCGGCCGCGCTTTGCGCCGCCTCTTGCTCACGCTTGGCGATGATCTCTTCGGCGCGCTGGTGGTGCGGCGCCATCTTGCGCACCATCACCCGGCCGTCGCGCGGGAAGTAGTTGATGCGGCGCGCGTGCACGTCGCCCAGATCCTGCGCCTTGACGGGGATGCCTTCGGTCTTGAGGTAGTTCAGGACGAACTCGCCGTTGCGCTCGCCGATGTTCATCTGCTGCATGGCCGCCAGCACCGCGCCGCCGCCGAACACCTTGGCTTCCAGGCGGTCGCGCGAGGCGCCGGCCTTGAGCAGTTCGTTGATCAGTACTTCCATCGCAAAGGCGCCGTAGCGCATGGTGGCCGATGCGGGCGACTGCATGTCGCCCTCGGGCAACATGAAGTGGTTCATGCCGCCCACGCCCGTGATCGGGTCGTGGATGCAAGCCGCCACGCAGGATCCCAGCACGGTCGAGATCATCATGTTCTCGTTGGTGACGTAGTACTCGTTCGGGAGCACTTTCACTGCCGGAGATTGGAACGCGCTGTCGTAGTAGTGACGCGTCGCGCGGGCTTCAAGAGCGGCCATTGGACTGATATCTGGGCAAAAACGGCGATTGAGACACTAGAAATGCGGGAAAAAGCGACAATTGTGACAAAACATGTAAAAAAATGTCGCTTTATTCTTGCATATCCCGGCAGTCAATGGGAGAAAACTGTGTAAACACGACCAAAGCGTCGTTTATTGGAACTTCCTCCTGACGCCCGCATGCAAAAAGCCTGTGCGGATGGCAGGCAACCATCCTACACAGGCTAGTTCGGGGTCTTTCCCCGGATCACGGGGATGAAGGGGGTTCAAACGGAGGTTTAGACCCGCTGGGCGGAACGATAGGGCGGCGAAAGAACCCCGAGCCGGACCGGCCTTCCAGGCCGGTCCGGCAGATCTGCCGGTCTAGAACCGCGTGCTGCGCGTGACCGACCAGCGCGCGGACAGCGCGCCGAGCGCGGCGGACGCCACCACCGCACCGATCAGGACGGGGGCGCCGGGCAGGTGCAGGGCAAATTCGGCCCCATAACTGCGGGCCAGCCCCAGCAGGGCTTCGTTCAGCGGAGACAGCGCAACGGACGCCACGCCAATCGCCAGCAGCGAAGCCAACGCGCCGGACAACGCGCCCAGGTACAGGAACGGCCGGCGCACGAACGATTCGGTGGCGCCGACCAGCCGCGCCACGCCGATTTCTTCGCGTTGCGACAGCGCCTGCATGCGTACGGTGTTGAACACGGTGGCCAGCACCACGACCGCCACGCACGCGGCCAGGAACCCCAGGCCGATCCGGGCAAACCGCAGAATGGCTTCCAGCCGCTGGACCCACGCGCTGTCCAGTTGCACCAGATCCACGTGGTTCCACTGCTTCCAGGCCGAAGCCAGCGTGTCGGCGCGTCCGGCCAGGTTGTCGCCGTCGGCCAGCGTGACGACGACCGCGTCGGGCAGCGGGTTACCCGGCAGCACGGCCAGCGCTTCCTGCCAGGCGGGGTTGGCGCGCAGGTCGGCCAGGGCGCTTTCGCGGCCCACGACGCGCACGGCGCGCACCTCTTGCGGATAGTCGGCTTGAATGCGCTTGGCGACGTCGGCCGCGGCGCCCGCAGGCGCATCCACGCGCATGAAGACGGTGACCTCCGGCGTGACGGACATTTCCCGCGCCACCGGTTGCACCGAGACCAGGATCGCGCTGCCCAGCAGCGGCAGCGCCAGCGCCAACGCCATGACCAGCAGGTTGGCGAGCGATGAGAAGGGTTGCTTGATCAGCCGGCGCAGGGTGACGAGAAGCGCGTAGCGGTGTTGGCGCAGCCAGGCGTTCATGCCGACTCTCCCGGATGACCGATGCCCGGCTCGGTGCGGCCGGGACGGACGGGCGCCGCCGTTGCGCCATGCGCGCCATGGGTGGCCGCGCCGTCCGGCGGCGTCGCGGGCCCGTGGGAGTCGGCGAACTTGCCCGGCTCGATCCGCAGCGTGCGGGTGGCGTAGCGCGCCATGAGTTCCTGGTCGTGCGAGGCGATCAGCGTAGTGACGCCGACGCGGTTGAAGTCGCGGAACACGTTCATGATGCGTTGCGCGTTGTCGTGATCGAGGTTGGCGGTGGGTTCGTCCGCGATCAGGATCGCGGGCCGGTTGACGATGGCGCGGGCGATCGCCAGGCGCTGTTGTTCGCCGCCCGAGAGCTCGATGGGATTGAGGTCTTCCTTGCCCGACAGCCCCACCTTGTCCAGGGCGGCACGGGCACGCGACGCTGCGGAATCCCAGGGGTGTCCCTGGACGGCCAGCGGCAGCATCACGTTTTCGAACGCGCTCCGGTCGAACAGCAGGTGCGTGTCCTGCAGGATGACGCCCACGGCGCGACGCAGATAGGGCCGGGCGCGCGCGGGCAGCTTGTCCAGACGCTGGCCGTTCACCTGGATCGAACCGCGGCTGGCGGGTTCAAGTCCGCCGATCAGCTTGAGCAGGGTGGACTTGCCGGCGCCGGAGGGCCCCGATACGAAAACGAATTCTCCCGCGCTCACGCGGAAGTTGATGTCGGCCAGGATATTGCGGCCGCGACCATATGATTTGAATACGTGCTGGAATTCGATCATGGCGGCTGTCAGATGAAGCCGCCATAGTAACTCGGGGACAGTAAGGTGGCCTACATCTCTTGGCGTGGCCGGGGCAGGCCGGCTTCATTCCACCGGCTGAAACATCCGTGCGCAAAGCTGAAAGCGCGTCCCTGTTTTTCGTCAAAAACAGCGTTTCATTTCATCCAGTGTCCCTATATTTCAAGGGAATTCCCGGATGCGCCGCGTGCTTTGCGGACGCTACCATCCGCCCCATGCGTGGGTCCAACCCGGCCCTAGCTTTGGATTCCGCTTCATCCCACACGGAGATCACGATGAAAGTACTGAAACTCGCTGCCATTGGCGCTGCCCTGTTTGCTGCATCCTCGGCTGCCAACGCTGGCGCAACCTTCGATAACGTCAAAAAGAAAGGGTTTGTCCAGTGTGGGGTTTCGACGGGCATTCCGGGTTTCTCCATCGCCGACAGCAAGGGCGAATACAAGGGCATCGACGTGGACATGTGCCGCGCCATCGCCGCGACCATGTTCGGCGATGCCAGCAAGGTCAAGTTCACGCCGCTGAACACCCAGCAACGCTTCACCGCGCTGCAGTCCGGTGAAATCGACGTGCTGACCCGCAACACCACCGTCACGCTGACGCGCGACACGACGCTCGGCCTGATCGGCGTGGGCGTGAACTACTACGACAGCCAGGGCGTCATGGTCTCCAAGGACCTGAACGTCAAGAGCGCAAAGGAACTGAACGGCGCCACCATCTGCGTGCAGCCGGGCACCACCACCGAACTGAACCTCGCTGACTGGTTCCGCAGCCAGAAGATCGAATTCAAGCCGGTCGTGATCGACAAGTACGACGAAATCATCCGCGCCTTCTCGGCCGGCCGTTGCGATGCGTTCACGACCGACAAGTCGCAGCTCGCCTCGACCCGCACCACCCTCGAGAACCCGGACAAGTTCGTCATCCTGCCGGAAGACTTCTCCAAGGAGCCGCTGGGCCCCATGGTCCGCCAGGGCGACGAGCAGTGGTTCAACATCGTGCGCTGGTCGCTGAACGCCATGCTGGAAGCCGAGGAATACGGCATCACCAAGGCCAACGTCGATGAAATGACCAAGAGCCCCAACCCCAACATCCAGCGCATCCTGGGCGTGACCCCGGGCATGGGCAAGAACCTGGGCGTGGACGACAAGTGGGCCTACAACATCATCAAGAGCGTGGGCAACTACGGTGAAAGCTTCGAATCCACGCTGGGCAAGAACAGCGCGATGAAGCTGGAGCGCGGCTTGAACGCTTCGTACAAGCAAGGTGGCTTGATGTACGGCTGGCCGGTGCGCTAACGCGCGGCTGCCTGGCATGGCGGAGCACGGCTCTCCGTCATGCCTAGGGCCTGTCTGCACAGGACGTGTATTCTGGACAGGCCCTAACCCGCCTTCGGGCGGGCGGCAGAAGTGGGTGGCGCGGCTTTTCCGGCATGCCACCCGGTGTCCGACTTCTGTAGATTCATCATGACGACTCCCAACAAAAACGCCCCGATTTCGGCACCCCCCCGGCGTCTGAACTGGAACGATCCCGGCGTACGCTCCGTGGTCTACCAGGTGATTGCGCTGACCGCGGTAGCCTGGGCCGTGTGGTTCCTGGTTTCAAACACGCTCCACAACCTGTCCGTGCGCAACATTGCCACGGGCTTCGGCTTCCTGAACCGCGAGGCCGGATTCGCCATTGGCGAAACCGCTGTCGCCTATTCCCCCTCAGACACTTACGGCCGCGCCATCGTGGTCGGCCTGCTCAACACGCTGCGCGTCGCCGTCCTCGGCATCGTGCTGGCGACTATCCTCGGCACGCTCATCGGCATCGGCCGCCTGTCCAAGAATTGGCTCGTCGCCAAGATCACCTCTGTGTATGTCGAGGTGATGCGCAACGTGCCGCTGCTGCTGCAGCTGTTCTTCTGGTATGCGCTGATCACCGAGAACATGCCGGGTCCGCGTCAGGCGCACAATCCGCTGCCGGGCGTGTTCATTTCCAACCGTGGCCTCAAGGTCCCGGCGCTGGAAGGCAACTCGTTCGACTGGATGCTCGGCGGACTGGGACTGGCGATCCTCGCGATCATCATCCTGGGTCACTACGGCAAGAAGCGCCACGAGGCCACCGGCCACATGTTCCCGCTGGGCCGCTGGGCCATTGGCCTTCTGATCGGCCTGCCGTTCATCGGCTGGCTGGTCAGCGGCGCGTCGCTGACGCTGAACATGCCGGAGCTCAAGGGCTTCAATTTCTCGGGCGGTCTCACGCTGTCTCCGGAATTCGCCGCGCTGCTGGCCGGTCTGGTGATCTACACGTCGGCGTTCATCGCCGAGGTGGTGCGCTCTGGCATCCAGGCGGTCAGCAACGGCCAATGGGAAGCCGCCGGCTCGCTGGGCCTGCCGCGCGCCAAGGTGCTGCGCCTGGTGATCCTGCCGCAGGCGCTGCGCGTGATCATCCCCCCGATGACCAGCCAGTACCTGAACCTGACGAAGAACAGCTCGCTGGCAGTCGCCATCGGCTACCCCGACATCGTGTCGGTGGTGAACACAACGTTGAACCAGACGGGCCAGGCCATCGAGGGCATTCTCATCATCATGGGCGCGTACCTCACGGTCAGCCTGTCGATCTCGATCTTCATGAACTGGTACAACAAGCGCATTGCGCTGGTGGAGCGTTGATATGAGCAGCACTACGCATACCCCCAGCGAGGCCCTGCCGCCGCCCAGCAATCAGACAGGACCGTGGGCGTGGCTTAAAACGCGCCTCTTCTCGTCGCCGCTGAACATCCTCATCACGGTGCTGCTGGCGTGGTTCCTGTTGATGTCCATCCCGGCGCTGGTCGAATGGGCCTTCATCAAGGCCAGCTTCGACGCGGCCAATGCCCAGGAGTGCCGCGCAGCCGGCGGCGCCTGCTGGGCGTTCATCATTGAAAAACACCGGCTGATCCTGTTCGGCACCTACCCCTACGATGAGCAATGGCGGCCGTTGATCGCCACCATCATCCTGGTGGCGGTGATCGTCTGCAGCGGCATCCGCCGCTTCTGGAACTGGAAGCTGGCCGTCATCTGGACCGTGGGCCTGACGGCCGTGGCGCTGCTGATGTGGGGCGGCGTGTTCGGCCTGACCTACGTGGAAAACGCGCGTTGGGGCGGCCTGCCGCTGACGCTCATCCTGTCCACGTTCGGCATCGCCTTCGCGTTCCCGATCGGCGTGCTGCTGGCCCTGGGCCGGCGCTCGAAGATGCCGGCCATCAAGGCGCTGTGCGTCGTGTACATCGAGCTGATCCGCGGCGTGCCGCTCATCAGCCTGCTGTTCATGTCGTCGGTGATGCTGCCGCTGTTCCTGCCGGAAGGCTTTTCGATCGACAAGCTCCTGCGCGCGCAGATCGCCATCATCATGTTCGCGGCGGCCTACATCGCCGAAACGGTGCGCGGCGGCCTGCAGGCCATTCCGAAGGGGCAGTACGAAGGCGCGGATTCGCTGGGCCTGAACTACTGGCAGCAGATGCGCAAGATCATCCTGCCGCAGGCGCTCAAGATCGTGATTCCGCCGCTGGTCAGCATTTTCATCGCGCTGTTCAAGGACACGTCGCTGGTGGTGATCATCGGCATTTTCGACCTGACGCTGGCGGCCAAGGCAGCCTTGTCCGACGCGGCATGGCGCGGATTCGGGGTGGAGGCGTACCTGTTCATTTCGCTGATCTACTTCGTCTTCTGCTTCTCCATGTCCAAATACAGCCAGGCGCTGGAAAAACGCCTGGCCACGGGTCACGCACGCTAGCAATTTGCCGCGCGTCCGCCGCAAGGCGGGCGCGCAAAGCGATACTTACGGGAGTACAGGCATGTCGGATGCCATTATTCGTTTGCAGGACGTGAACAAGTGGTACGGCCAGTTCCACGTGTTGCGCAACATCAACCTGGACGTCGCGCCAGGCGAGCGCATCGTGGTGTGCGGACCTTCGGGTTCGGGCAAGTCCACGATGATCCGCTGCATCAACCGCCTTGAAGAGCACCAGAAGGGCCACATCATCGTGGACGGCACGGAGCTCACCAATGACCTGAAGCACATCGAGACGATCCGCAAGGACGTGGGCATGGTGTTCCAGCATTTCAACCTTTTCCCGCACCTGACGGTGCTGGAAAACCTGACGCTGGGACCCATGTGGGTGTTGAAGAAGCCGCGCGCGGAAGCCGAGGCCACCGCAATGAAGTACCTTGAGCGGGTGCGCATTCCGGAACAGGCCAAGAAGTTTCCGGGCCAGTTGTCGGGCGGCCAGCAGCAGCGTGTGGCGATCGCGCGGTCGCTGTGCATGAACCCCAAGATCATGCTGTTCGATGAGCCGACGTCGGCGCTGGATCCGGAAATGGTGAAGGAAGTGCTGGACGTGATGGTCAGCCTGGCCCAGGAAAGCGGCATGACGATGATCTGCGTGACCCACGAAATGGGTTTCGCGCGCAAGGTCGCCAACCGCGTGATCTTCATGGACCGCGGCGAGATCATCGAACAGAACAACCCGGACGAGTTCTTCGACAACCCGCAGAACGAACGGACCAAGCTCTTCCTGAGCCAGATCCTGCACTGATCCGCCAAACCGCCTTCAGGCGGTTTTTCATTGGTGCGGACTGCCAATCCCGGGAATTCTGGGCGTTCTTGCCGGTAGCCCTTTGTTACCTCCGTCACGCCGGTGGGGTATGCTACTGACCGCCATTGATCCGGAGTGAGGAGAACACACCATGTCGAATACCCCCCGCAGCGCCGTGCGCCGCGCCCTGTTGCAAGGCGCCGTGGCGCTGGCCGCGACCCTGCCTTTCAGCGCCCCGGCGGTGGCTCAGGCCGCCGATTTCCCGACGAAGCCGATCCGCTTCGTCGTGCCTTACCCGCCCGGTGGCCCGCTGGACACGATGGCGCGCATGCTGGCCGAGAAGGTGCGCGGCTCGCTGGGTCAGCCGGTGATTGTGGAAAACCGTTCGGGCGCGGGCGGCAACATCGGCGCGGACCTGGTGGCGAAGGCGCAGCCTGACGGCTACACGCTGGTGATGGGCGCGGTGGCCACGCACGCGATCAATCCGTGGCTGTTCGCCAACCTGCCGTACGACCCGGTCAAGGATTTCGCGCCGGTGACGATCGTGGCGGCGGTGCCGAACGTGCTGGTGATGAATGTGGAGTTCGCCGAAAAGAACAAGATCGAGAAGCTGGCGGACCTGATCGATTACGCAAAGAAGAACCCGGGCAAGCTGAACTACGGTTCGGGCGGCAACGGCAGCGCGGGCCATCTGTCGGGCGAGCTCCTGAAGGCGCGCGCGGGCATCAACGTCGAGCACATCCCCTATCAAGGCGCGGCGCCGGCGCAACTGGCGCTGCTGTCGGGCCAGTCGGATTTCATGTTCGACAACCTGGCGGCGTCGGCGCCGCTGATCAAGGACGGCAAGGTCAAGGCGCTGGCCGTGACGACGGCGCAGCGTTCGTCGTTGCTGGCTGACGTGCCGACGGTTGAAGAATCGGGCGTGAAGGGCTTTGACCTGGGCACGTGGTTTGGCGTGTTCACGACGGGCGGCACGCCGGCGCCGGTGGTGGCCAAGCTGAACAAGGCGTATGCCGACGCGATGGCGCAGCCCGATGTGAAGCAGCGTCTGCTGACGATGGGTTCCGAGGCGGGCTCGATGACGCCTGAGGCGTTTGCCGCGTTCGTGAAGGCCGAGATGGCGAAGTATCAGGAGATCGTGAAGATCTCGGGCGCCAGCCTGAATTGATGGCGCTGGCAACGGGCGTCTTTAACCGGATGCCTGTTGCGATGCAGTTTCAACGCCCGCCGGGATGCTTTCCTGACGGGCGTTTTGCTTTCTGTTGATGCCAGCCGCCGCGCATGCCTACCAGCCCATCGCGTAAGCCGGCCGGCGCGGGTCCGCGCCGCCCCAGCGCACGCCGCTATCCAGATCGTGCCGGACCATGCAGACGGCGCCGGCCCGCCAGCTATGGCCGTTCCACCATTTCACGGTATGGCCCATTTCTGCGAGCGCGTCGCCCGCGCTGCGTGGGATCAGGTCTTCGATCATCAGCCGGCCCGGCATGGCGTTGTGCGGCTCGAACGACGACGGGAAGCTGAAGCTGGCAAAGCGCGGCGCCTCGACCGCCTGCTGCACGTCCATGCCGAACACCTCCATGTTCAGGAACGTCTGCAGCATGGCCTGGCACTGCACGTCGCCGCCCGGCGTGCCGAAAGGCATGACGTACTGGCCGGGCCGGATGGCGAGCGAGGGGTTGGGCGTGAGCCGCGGCCTGCGGCCCGGTCCGATGGCGCACGGATGGCCGGCCTCGGCCCAGGATTGGCTGCCGCGTCCCGACGCGCAGATGCCGGTGCCGGGAATGACGGGCACGTTGTAGGAGCCATCGCTGGGCGTGGCCGAAAACGCGTTGCCGTCCTTGTCGACGACCGCCACATAAGACGTATCCAGGCGCGGATCCGTGCGCGCCATGTCATCGGGCCCGGCCTCGCGCAGGTCGATGTCCCGCGCGTGGGGAAGCCGGCCCGCCGGCGGCATGTCGGGGCCCGCCCGATCCAGGGCGATCATGGCGAGCCGCGCGCGCGCATAGTCCTTTGACAGCAGCGCCGCTTGCGGCACCCGCGCATGGCGCGGATCGGCGTAATGCACCTCGCGATCGGCGAAGGCCAGTTTGATGGCTTCGGTCAGCAGATGCACATAGGGGGCGGAGTTGTGGCCCAGCGCGCGCAAGTCGCAAGGCTCCAGGATGTTCAGCATCTGCAGCAGCGAAGGGCCCTGGCACCAGAAACCGCAGCTATGCACCTGCGTGCCGTTGAAGTCGGTGGACAGCGCCGGCTCGACCTCCACAGCAAAGCCTCGCAAGTCCTCGTGGGTGATCAGCCCGCCTTCGTCGCGGTGATACTTGACGATCGCCGCAGCGATGTCGCCTTCGTAGAATGCGCGCCGCGCGGCGGCCAGGCCCGCCTGGCGGCTGTTTCCGGAATGCGCGCGCTCTTCGTCCGCCATGTACTGGATGCTGCGCGCCAGGTCGGCCTGGCGGAATAGCGATCCCGCCTCGGGCGGCTTGCCGCCGGGCAGGTAGATGGCCGCGCTGGAGGCCCACCGCGCGTAGTTCTTCTGGTTCTCGGCCAGCACTTCGGCCATCAGCGGATACATGACGAAGCCGTCTCGCGCCAGCCGGATGGCGCCGGCCGCGACCTCGCCGAAACGCATGGTGCCGAATCGTTCCAGCGCGGTGATCCACGCGTCGGGCGCCGCCGGCATGACGGTGCGCAGCACGCCCGCTGGGATCGTGCCGCCGTGCTTTTCCAGAAACGTCTCCAGCCGCGCGGCCTGCGGCCAATAGCCAAGCCCGGAAATGCTCCACACCTTTTGCGCCTTGGCCTGATAGACCAGGATAGGCGCGACGCCGCCGAAGTTGACGATGTCGCTCTGGACCACGCCCAATGCAATGCCGGCCGCCACGCCCGCGTCGACGGCGTTGCCGCCGGCCTGCAGGACGTCCATGCCTGCCTGCGTGGCCAGATAGTGGCCGGCCGAGATCATGTGATTCAGCCCGGCGAGCGCGGGGCGCATGGAGGTGGGGGCGCTTCCCGCGGTCAGGTCCGGGGCGTAGGGGGAATGGGACATCGAAGACTCCGGTCGGAAGAGGGGGCTTGCGTGCC
This sequence comes from Achromobacter animicus, assembly GCF_902859585.1. Taxonomy (GTDB): domain Bacteria; phylum Pseudomonadota; class Gammaproteobacteria; order Burkholderiales; family Burkholderiaceae_B; genus Achromobacter; species Achromobacter animicus. The sequence goes on from NZ_CADIJM010000002.1 coordinate 234,139, forward strand.
TGCGCGGGCTCAATCGGTCATTGCGGGGTGATGCCCAGCTTTTGCGTCACGTCCTGCCAGCGCTTGAACTCGGCGTGCAGGAAGCGGCTGAATTCGTCGGGCGAGGTGCCTTGCACGATCACGTCGCGTCCTTCCATGGCGCTGCGCACGTCCGCGCTGGACAACGCGGACTTCGTGGCCTTGTACAGGCCGTCGACGATCTCCGGCGGCGTGCCCTTGGGCACCAGCAGTCCATACCAGGAACCGCCCACCAGATTCGGATAGCCGCTTTCCTTGGCGGTGGGAATCTCGGGCGCCCGGTTCAGGCGCTTTTCGCTGAAGATCGCCAGCGCCTTCAGCTTGCCGTTGCGGATGAAGGTCAGCGTGGTGCCCGGCGTGTCCAGCGTGTATTGCACCTGGCCGGCGATGACGTCGTTCAACAGCGCGGCGCTGCCGCGGTAGGGGACATGCGTGGTCTTGATCCCGGCATCCATGTTCAGTTGCTCGGAGAAAAAGAAATTGGCGGTCATGATGCCCGGCGACGCGTAGTTGATCTCGCCGGGATGGCTGCGCGCGTACTCCACAAGTTCAGGCAGCGTGTTGGGCGGAAAGGCCGGATTCGCGACCAGGATGAAGGGGCCGCCGCCGACCAGAGTGACCGGGATCAGGTCGTTCATCGGATCGTATTGCAGGTCCTTGACCGTAAGCGGCGCCCCGGTCAGCGGCGACGCCGTGGCGAACAGCACGGTGTAGCCGTCAGGCTCGGCCCGCACGACCTGCTGGGTGGCGATGGTGCCGCTGGCCCCCGCGCGGTTCTCGACCACGACGGGTTGCTTGATCTCCTGGCTGAGTTGCTGCGCCAGCATGCGCGCCACGGTGTCCGTGCCGCCGCCCGGCGGGTAGCCGACGATCATGCGTATCGGCTTGGCGGGCCACGCCTGGGCCGACGCCGCAAAGGGCAGTACGGCGGCCAGCAGGCCTGCAAGGCCGCACAAGGCAGCGAGGGCGCGGCGGCGCGCGGGACGTGTGGCGAGTGCTCGAATGATCATGGATGACTCCTGGATGCTTCTTGCTGGCCGGTGCCCTTGCAGATCCCGGCCGTTGTCGGATCCCGCGCCGCCTTGATGCGTGACAGCCCGGCTGCGGCGGCGCAGCCGGGTCATTGCCGGCCTATTTGTTGGCGGCCAGCCCCAGCTTGCGGACGATCTCCGCTTCCAGCGCGTACTGCTGCGCGGCATAGGCGGCGTAGTCCTTGCCGTTCATGTAGACCAGTTCCTGGCCGTATTGCGTCAGGATCTGCTTGAAGGCCTCGGATTCGGCCACCTGCTTGAAGACGGTATGCAGCTTGGCGACAACGGCGGGCGGCATGTCCTTGGGACCGGCAATGCCGAACGGCGCGTTGGCGGGCGGCGTGCCGTCAAGTTCGTGCAGCGTGGGCGTGTCCGGATACTGGGTGCTGCGATGTTCGCCCCAGGTCACCAGCATGCGCATCTTTCCCGATTGCACCTGCGGCTGCACGGTCGTCGAGCCGGCATATGCCGTCACCTGTCCGCCCATCACCGCCGTCAGCACTTCGGATTCGCCCTTGTACGGGATGTGGCGCCAGGTCACGCCGTTGCGTGCGGCGATGTCTTCCATCATCACGTTGGACGCGCTGCCGACGCTGGCCGTGCCGTAGGTGACCTCATTCGGATGCTGTTTCGCATAGCGGATGAAATCTGCCCACGTCTTGTGCGGCGAGCCCGCGGGCACCGCCACGCCCAGCGTGTAGCCGCTGAGCATCATGACGTAGGTGAAATCGCGTGTCGGGTCGTAGCCCATGTCCTGGATGTGCGGCATGCGATAGACCGGGCTGGGCAGGACGGCCAGCGTGTAGCCATCGGGACGCGCGGTCTTGATGGCGCGTGCGCCCATGGTTGCGCCGGCCCCGCCGCGGTTTTCGATGACGATGGCCTGGCCCAGTTCGGGCGCGGCCAGCTCGGCGAATTTGCGGATGACGGTGTCGGTGGAGCCGCCCGCCTGATAGGGCACGATGATGTGAATCGGCTGCGCGGGGAAGGGCGCGGCCGTGGCCAGGGGCGCTGCCAGAACAGCGCCGGCAAGCGCCAGCGCGCGCGGCGCGCGGGCCGCGCAAGCCAGCGCGGCGGTCAGGGTGCGGAGCAGTCGCGGGATCATGATGTTCTCCATTCGAATCAGGCAGTGGCCCAGGCCTGCGCGAACGCGCGTTGGAAGTTGCCGCCGAGTACGCCGGCGATCTGGCTGTCCGTCAGTCCGGCCTCGTGCAGCGCGTGGGTAAATGCGGGAAATTGCGCCGGCGTCGGCGTTTCGACGGGGTAGCGCGCTTCCATCACATCGCCAAAGGCATCAGAAAAGTCGCCGCCCGACTTCGCATATTTGGTGCGCGACATCACCATCACATGGCGCACGGCTTCGTAGGTGTCGACCGATGGAAAATCCGTGCCGATGCCCACGTGTTCATAGCCGACCAGTTCGCCGATGTACTTCACGTTCGCGACGAAGTCCGACAGCAGCGGCTGCTGGCGGGGATCGCCGCGCCAGCTCAGGTAGGCATGGATGCTGCATCCGACCACGCCGCCCGTCGCGGCGACCGCCTTGATGACGTCGTCCGACTTGTTGCGCGGCCGGGTGATCACGGCGTTGGCGTTGGCGTGGGTCAGCAGCACGGGCCTGGTGCTGTGCCGGGCGGCGTCCAGACAGGTCTGAGGCGCGCAATGGCTGAGATCGATGGCGATGCCCACGCGGTTCATCTCCGCAACCATCTTTACGCCCAGATCGCTCAGGCCGGCGTTGCGCTTTTCCAGGCATCCGTCGCCCAGCAGATTGGCCTCGTTGTAGGTCAGCTGAATGACGCGCATGCCCAATTCATAGAACAGGGCGACGCGGTCGATCTGGTCGCCCAAGGGTTTGCCGTTCTGCCAGCCCATGATGAGCCCCAGCTTGCCGGTCTGCTTGGCACGCGCAATGTCGTCGGCTGTTTCCACCAGCAGCCAGGACGAGTCCGGCGCAGCGCAGCGTTGGCGCCAGGCCATGCAGTCGCGCAGCGCCTGCTCGAAGTCCGCGCCCATGTCGCTGACGGTGACGTTGATGGCGCTGACGCCGCCGGCCAGCATGTCGCGGGTGCTGCCGTCGCTGAAGAAGACCAGACCGTCGACGACGGTGGCGCGGCGATGCAGGTCGGCGATGTGACTATCCATGGAAGAACTCCCCTTTTGTTGTATGCATGATTTCAATGTGTGCCCGTCAGGTCCCGTAGCGGCCGTAGCGGAACGGGTGCAGGTCGATGGCGGGCGTTTGGCCCTGGATCAACTGCGCCATCAACTCGCCCGCCGCCGGGCCGATGCCGAAACCGTGGCCCGAGAAACCGGAAGCAAGGTAGAGCCCGGGCAGGCCGGGCACCGCGTCCATGACAGGCATCGCGTCGGGCGTGACATCGATGTAGCCGGCCCAGGACTGCGCAATGCGTGCTTCGCGGAATGCGGGAAAGGCATGCACCAGCCGGCGCCAGGCTTGCGCCACGCCGCGACTGGACGGCGATGGATCCAGCACGCGATGCCGCTCGAAAGGCGATTCGCGGTCGGGCGGAAAATGGTTCGGGATCTTCAGTTCCTCGAAGAAGCGCTTGCCGAAACGCAGCCGCACGAAGCTGCTGTTGGCCCGCCACGCGCTGAAGAAATGCGGCATGAGGCGGAAGGTGTCGGGCACCACGTCCGCCATCGACGCGCCGAACTGCGACACCGAATAGCCGCCATCGGCACGTTTGCGACAGGTGAAGTCCTTGCCGTTGATCGCCGCCTGCGGTCCCGCGTCGAGCGGCGTCGTGCGCAGCACGGATCCACGCACCTTCAACTGCGGGAAGTCGGCGCCCAGATTGCCGCAAAAGAGCCGCGACCAGGCGCCGGCCGCCACCAGCACCGCCTGCGTGGCAACGCGGCCGTGCTCCGTGATCAGGGCGCTGACGCGGCCCGCGCTGCGCTCCACGCCGCGCACGGCGCAGTGCTCAACAATGTGTGCGCCCGCGGCGCGCGCCAGCGAGGCGATACCGCGCGTCGCCATCTGCGGTTCGGCGACCCCGTCCGTCGGGCTGTACATGGCGCCTGTCCAGGCACGTCCCGTCGACGGCAGCATGTCCTGCACCGTGCGGCGATCCAGCAGGCGCGCATCCACGCCATGCGCGCGTGCCCCGTCCAGCCACGCCTGATGGCCGGCCGCGTCCGCGTCGTTTTCCTGCAGATAGAAGATGCCGCTGCGGCGGAAACCAACGTCCACCTTTTCCTGGATCTCTGCCCATAGCCGGTTGGCGCGCTGCGCCAGCGGCACTTCCGGCAGATCGCGGCCCAGCGTGCGCACCCAGCCCCAATTGCGCGACGACTGCTCGCAGGCCAGCGTGCCTTTCTCGAACACGGCGACCCGCAGTCCGGCGCACGCGAGGGAATAGGCGGTGCTGATGCCGATGATGCCGCCACCAACGATGGCGACGTCGACCGAGGCCGGCAGCGCCGCGTCGGACGGGCCAGAAGCTGAAGCGGGCATTTGAGCGGCGGAGGGCGCCGGCGTTTGAGGCGGATGCGGTTGCATGAAGATCCGGTTTGATTAAATATCTCTATTCGATAACAATCTACGTATAACGATAACGGCGAGTATTTTTATACTGCTCGCCGGATCCGGCTACAACGTAAGGGTTTCCCTAGGCTGCTGACTTTCCGGCTCCCCGCGGGCAAACTCCGTCCCTGCTACCCAAACCGAATCCGAATGTCTGAACCTTCCGCCTTGTTGATCCAGTCGCTGGAAAAAGGGCTCGCCGTGCTCGAGTCCTTCCGGGGGCACGCCTCTTTGAGCCTTCAGGAGATGGCCCGCGAAAACGGCATCACCATCGGCTCGGCCCAGCGCGTGGCCTACACGCTGGAAAAGACCGGCTACCTGTTCAAGGATCCGCGCAGCAAGCGCTACAGCATGACGGTCAAGGCCGTGGGGCTGGGCTACAGCTATCTCTACCGGCAGCCCTTGTTCCAGCATGCGCATGCGGTGCTGCATCAGGTCAACCAGGAGTGCGGCGAGATCGTCAATCTGGCCGTGCCCGACGGCGACAACATGGTGTTCGTCATGCGCGTCGCGCCGGCCAGGCACATTCCCGAGTACCTGCCGGTGGGCACGCAGATTCCCTGCGTGGCGACCGCGTCGGGGCGCGCGCTATGGGCGTTGCTGCCGCCGGATGAACTCGATCTCAGGTTGCGTAGCGTGACGTGCGCGAAGTACACGCCGCACACCACCACCGATATCGACCGGCTGCGCGCGTTGATCGACGAGGCAAGACGGAATCAGTACGCCTATGCCGACGAAGAGTTCTTCGCGGGGGATTTGAATGTCGCGGCGGTGATTTATGGCGACAACGGCGATCCGCTGGGTGCGGTCAACATATCCGTGCCGAAGCCGCGCTGGTCGCTGGCGCGTGCGCGGGAGGAACTGGGGCCGCTGGTGATCCGGGCAGCCAGGGCGATCAGCAAGCGCAATTGAGGCCGACCGCCCGGGATGCCGGGAATTACCAGCGATAGCGCAACGTCGCCATGACCGTGCGTTCTGCGCCCCAATAGCAACTCACGGCTGTTCCCAGGCAGTTGGCCACGTAACGCTTGTCGAACAGGTTGGACACGTTCAACGCGACTTGCGCGCCAGCGAGCGTGGGGCTGGCGCGGCCCAGATCGTAGCGGATCGCGGCATCGACCAGCGTCACGGCGGGGATGGCGTAGTTGTTGTTCAGGTCGCCATAGAAGCCGCCGCGGTACGTCACCCCCGCGCCCAGGCCCACGCCCTGCAACGGGCCGTCGCGCAGCGTGTAGTCGGCCCACAGGGCGGCCTGATGGCGCGGCACGAAGTTGAGCTGATTGCCGCGCTGCGCGGGATTGTTGCTCTTGGTGATCTCGCTGTCGCTCAGCGCGTACGACATCGTCAGATCCAGGCCGTTGTCGAAACTGGCCTTGCCCTCCAGCTCCAGTCCCTGCACCTGAACCTGGCCGGTCTGCACGACAAAGCTGGTATTGACCGGGTCCGGCGTGCTGACGTTGTTCTGGTTGATCTGGAACGCCGACAGCGTCACGAAGCTGGCGTAGCCGTTGGGCTGGAACTTGATGCCGGCCTCGTACTGCTCGCCGGTCGTCGGCTTGAGCGGCGAGCCGTCGCGCATCACGCCGGTCACGGGCTGGAAAGACGTGGAATAGCTGAGATAGGGCGCCAGGCCGTTGTCAAAGCGATACGTGACGCCAAGCCGGCCGGTGAAGCGGTTGGCGTCGGCATCGCGCGAGGTCCATGCCCACTGCCCGGCGCTGCCGCGCGCGCCGGTATCGGTGGTGCCCTCGGTCCAGTCGTAACGGCCCACCAACGTGAATAGCAGACGGTCAAGTTCGATCTGGTCCTGCGCGTACACGCCCAACTGGTTGCGCGTCATGTTGATCTTGGTGGCCGTGGGCGGGCGCGTCACCGGTGTGCCGTAGTCGGGGTTGAACACGTCGAACAGCGGCGACGCTGGCGGCAGCATCAGCCCCAGGCTGCTTTCGTTGTAGCGGGATTTTTCCCGCAGGTAATCCAGGCCGAAGGTGAGGTCGTGGCGTGTGGGGCCGGCCGTGAATTTGGCGTTCACCTGATTGTCGATCTGGAACGCATGCGATGTCTCGGGGAAGGCCCACGCGTAACGGATCGCCTGGGTCTCGGACGCCATCGCGCCGATCTGCACGCGGCGGGTGTTGGTGTCCACGTTGGTGTAGCGGGCGCTTTGCCGCACGCTCCAGGTGTCGTTCAGGCGGTGGTCCAACGTGTAGCCCACCATGGTCTGCTCGTTGGTGAAGATGTCGTAGCCGGGTTCGCCCACGAAGCGGTCGCGCGGAATGTAGCCAGCGCTGCTTTTCTCCAGCGTGCCGATGACCGGCAACACGGGCGCGCCGCCGCCGCCGTGGCTGGTGATCTTCTGGTACTGCACGTTCAGATTCAGGCTGGTGTCGGACGACGGGCGCCAGGTGAAGCTGGGCGCGATGAACTGGCGTTCATCGTCGACGTGCTGGTACTGCGTATCGCTATCGCGCAAGGTGCCGGTCAGGCGATACAGAAATTTGCCTTCGTCGTCGGCCGGACCGGAAAAGTCGAAGGAGCCCTGGTACCGGTTGAAGCTGCCCGCCTGCAGGACGACTTCATTGATCGGCTCGGCGGTGGGTCGCTTGCTGGTCATGTTCACCAGCCCGCCCGGGGCGCTCTGGCCGTAAAGGCCGGACGACGGTCCCTTCAGGATCTCTATCCGTTCCAGGCCATAGGTGTCGATGCGCGGCTGCGCGTATCCCCGCGCGCCGAAGGGCAGAAGCAGGCCATCCAGATAGCGCGCCGGGGTGAACCCGCGGATGGTCAGCCAGTCATAGCGCACGTCGTTGTCGCCGTACTGGGCGAAGATGCCCGGCGTGTAGCGGACGGCCTGCGCCAGCGAGGTGACGCCACGCCAGTCCATTTCATTGCGGGTGATGACGTTGATGGTCTGGGGCGTGTCGATCAGGGCCGCGTCCGACTTGGTGCCGGACCGGCTGCGCGTGGCGACGAAGTCGGCGCCGGAGGTCGGCGACGCATCGCTCGATCCCTGCACCACAACCGGCGACAACGTGGAGACATCGGCGGCCGCCGAAGGAGCGGGTTGCGCGCCGACGGACGCGGACGCCGCAAAGGCGGCGAGCAATGCCAACGGCAACGGCTTGACGGAGAAGGACACGGGGTTACCACCTGATCAATTTATAATTAACAAGAATCATTCTTGTGCGACGGCATGATTCCAGAACACCCGCCGGATGTCTGACGATTTCGCGGCGCCCATTGACGGTTTTGCTGCACTCGGCGCAATTGCGCTTGTTTCCCATGTCCGCTGAGCTCTCGCTTGACCCGTACACCGCTCCCGCCAAGCCTCACGAATGGTGGCGAGGGACACTTCCCACCGTGCCCGCGACGCAAGACTGGGAAAACGTCATCCAGTGCGTGGTGCGCGTCGAGGAAGGCGTCAGTGTGGTGGTGCTGGACGGCTGCCCATCGGCGGCGCTGACAATTCCCGCGCCGGGCGCGCCGGTGTTCGGCATGCAGGTATGGCTGGAGGGCGACGCCGTGCTGGCGTTGGACGGCGGCAAACCGCTGAAGGTGACCGGGGGCGCGGCGCTGCTCTTCAACCACGAACAGCCGTTGGGTTGGACCACGCACCTTTACGCGAATCGGCGCGTCCGGATGCTGGATATCCGATACACGCCTGATGCGCTCGCCCGGGCAGGCGACTCGGCGCCCATCACCCTGCTGACCCAACGGTTTCGCCACGACGTCAGCGTGCCGACCCACGGATCGTTGGTCGCAATGCTGGACGCGCCGGCCAGCCTGCTGACGTTGGCCACCGACATTTCCCGCAACGCGCCGACGGCGCCCGAGGCGCGACGGATCTGGTACCGCGCCAAGTCGCTCGAGACGCTGGCTGCCTTTGTGGAATTGCTTTCCGTGCAGCAAGTGCTGAAGGGACCCGCCGCAGAGGAGCGTCAGCAGGTGCAGCAAGCTTGCCGCTTGCTGCGGGAACGCTGCTCGGAACAGTGGCCGCCGGGGCGTGTTGCGCGGATGGTGGGCTTGTCCGAAAGGCGGCTGCAGGAATTGATGCGCGAAACCGTCGGCCGTTCGGTGCACGCCTATCTGAGCGACGCGCGGCTGGTTCGCGCCTCGGACCTGCTGCGCAGCGGCATGAGCGTCACGCAGGTGGCCGGCGACTTGGGCTACTCAAGCCTCAGTCATTTCAGCAAGATCTTCAAGGCGCGATACGGCGCATCGCCACGCGCCTGGTAAGGCGCTGAATATGCTCAGCGGCACGTCGATCAATCGATGCGCATCAAACCGCCGGCCCCTTGATCAGCCACTGCAGCATCCTCCGCAGCGAATCCCGGTCATACTCCGCATCGATAAGCCGGTACTGCTCCGGATCACGATTCACCCACGAATCGGTCACCGTCCACGCATCGCCGTCCTGCTCAAGCCGCAGTGCATAAATCCAGTTGCCGGTCCAACTGCGATGCAAACGCAGCCAGCCGTCGTGCAGGTAGATGAACCATTTGTCTTCCATCTCCTTCGGCACGAAGCCCTGTTGCAAGCGGGCGTACTCGTCGGCGGTAAAACGCCCCTGAAAATGCAGCGGTTCACGCTGCGCCGGCGCGGGCAGGTGCTTCCAGGAGTCTGGGGTGGCGATGGGCATGTGTGGGCTTCTGTTCTATGCTGGATTTTTCGCATACTACCAAGGCCCCGCCATGCACCTTCAAGCCGCCATTCCGATCCTGCGCATTTTCTCCGTGGAAAAGGCGCGCGACTTCTATCTGGATTTCCTGGGGTTCACCTGGGACTGGGAGCACCGCTTCGAGGCGGGTTTTCCGCTGTACGCACAGGTGCATCGCGGGGATCTGGTGCTGCATCTGTCCGAGCATCATGGCGACGCGACGCCGGGGTCGGCCGTATTCGTGCGGATGCAGGGCGTAGATGAATTCCACGCGGAGGTCAGCGCCAGGCAGTATGCCTACATGCGGCCCGGCGTCGAGGAGATGCCTTGGGGGCGCGTGATGGCGGTGATCGATCCGTTTGGCAATCGGCTCAGCTTTTGCGAGTCACAGGACTAGCGGCCTGCGCCTAGACCCCCAGATAGCGGTGCGCCAGGTCGGGCTGCGCGGCCAGTTCGGCGGGGCTGCCTTGCCAGACGACGCGGCCTTTTTCCAGGACGTGGTGGCGGTCAACCAGGGTCGCCATTTCCTTGAGGTTCTTGTCGATCACAAGAATGGTCTGGCCTTCTTCCTTCAAGCGGCGCAGGCAGTTCCAGATTTCCTGGCGGATCAGGGGCGCGAGGCCTTCGGTGGCTTCGTCCAGGATGAGCAGGCGCGGGTTGATGAGCAGGGCGCGGCCGACAGCCAGCATCTGCTGTTCGCCGCCGGATAGCGTTCGAGCGGATTGGGTGCGGCGTTCTTTCAGGCGCGGGAACAGGTCGAAGACGCGGCCGACGTGCCAGCCTGCGTGCGTGTTGCGGGCGGTGGCGACGAGGTTTTCTTCGACGGTTAGCGATCCAAACACGCGGCGGCCTTCGGGGACGAGACCGATGCCTAGCTGCGCGATGCGGTGCGGGGCCATGCCGGTGATGGGTTTGCCGTCGAGCAGGATGGCGCCGCCCTGCGCGGGCAACATGCCCATCAGCGTCTTGACGGTCGTGGTCTTGCCCATGCCGTTGCGGCCGATCAGCGAGACAACCTGCCGAGGCGCGATGTCCAGGTCGACGCCAAAAAGCACTTTGCTGGCGCCGTAGCCGCCTTGCAGTTGGTTCACTTGCAGCATCAGTCCTCCTCGCCCAGATAGGCGGCGCGCACGTCGGGATGGCGGCGCACCTCGTCGGGCGTGCCGGTGAAGATGGTCTTGCCGTAGACCAGCACGGTGACGCGGTCGGCCAGCGCGAAGACGGCGTCCATGTCGTGTTCGACCAGCAGGATGGCGTAGCGGCCCTTCAAGGTCTGGAGCAGCGCCGTCATGCGTTGCGATTCCTCGGCGCCCATGCCGGCCATCGGTTCGTCCAGCAACAGCACGGAGGCGTCCAGCGACAGCGCCATGGCAATTTCGAGCTGGCGCTTTTCACCGTGCGCCAGCGCGGACACGCGCACGCCGGCGCGTCCGGCCAGACCGACACGTTCGAGCGCATCGCGCGCCGGTTCGCGCAGCCGGGCCATGCGCCGCGCGTTGCGCCACAGGTTGAAACCGCCCGGGCTGTGCGCCTGCACGGCCATGGCGACGTTGTCTTCGGCGCTGAAGTCGGGGTAGAGCTGGCTGATCTGAAACGAACGGGCCAGGCCCGCGGCGGGGCGCCGGTAGGCGGGCATGCGTGTGATGTCGGCGCCGTCAAGCCAGATGCTGCCGGCATCGGGCAGGATTTCACCGCTGATCTGCGATAGCAGCGTGGTCTTGCCCGCGCCATTGGGGCCGATGAGGGCGTGCAGCTCGCCGGGCCGGACCGCGAGGTCGACGCCCTGCGTGGCGTGTACCGCGCCAAAGGATTTCTGCAGGCCGCGGATCTCCAGTTTAGGGTGGGTCATTGCTTGCCTCCCACGAGCCAGCCGTACACGCCGCGTTTGCCGAAGAGCACCACCAGCACCAGCACAGGTCCCAGGATCAGCATCCAATGCTCGGTCCAGCCGGTGGCGACCTGCTCCAGGCCGAGGTACACGGCCACGCCGAGCACCGGGCCGAAGATCGAACCCATCCCGCCCAGGATGACCATGGCCATGAGTTCGCCGGACTTCTGCCAGGCGGACATGTCCGGGCTGACAAAGAGCGCGTAATTGGCCCACAGCGCGCCGGCAAGCCCGGTCCCGGCAGCCGACAGCACGAACGCCGTGAGGCGATAGCGCAGCGGCGCGAGGCCCAGGGCGATGCTGCGGCGCGGATTCTGCTTGATGCTCTGCAGTGCCATGCCGAACGGCGAATTGACGATGCGCCGGCACACGATGATCCAAAGGGTCATGAGCGCCAGGCACACGTAGTAGAAGGTGGCCGGATCGTTCACGTTCAGCCCCGGCAACGTGTTGCGCGCATCGATCGACAGGCCGTCGTCACCGCCGTAGATCATCAGTCCGACAAGGATGAAGTACAGCATCTGCCCGAAGGCGAGCGTGATCATGATGAACTGCACGCCGGACGTGCGCAGCGACAGAAAGCCCACAACCAGCCCGGCCAGCGCGGCAACCGCGACGGCGAGCGGCCACATGACCAGCGCGGCATTGCTGCCGCTCCAGCCAAAGATCGTCTCGCCCATGTTGACGTGGAAGGCAGCGATGCCGATGACGTAGCCGCCTAGCCCGAAGAATGCGGCGTGGCCGAAGCTGACCATGGCGCCGTAGCCCAGGATCAGATCCAGACTGACAGCTGCGATGGCATAAATGAGAAATCGCGTCATGAGGTTGACGAGAAAGCTCTCGCCCGTGTCTTGCGCGATGGCCGGCACCAGTACAAAGAGCAACAGCCCGATCGCGTTGACGACGACGCCGCGGGTGATGCGCGGTCTGCCAGCAGAGGAAATGTCTGACACCCTCGACGCGTCGTCACGGTTTGGAGTGCCGCCTCGGGTGTCGGACACCGATGCGCCCGCGCCGCCGGTGTCAGATAGCGGTCCGGCAGCGGGATTCGTTGAAGTGGGTCTGGTCATGAATATCTTTCCTAGCGCTGGGCCGGCACCAGTCCGCGCGGCTTGAACAGCAGCACGATGGCCATCAGGATGTAGATGCTGGCGGACACGAGGCTTGAACTCGCGGAGTCCGAGAGCTCGGGCGGCAGCAGGCGCGACATCCAGAAGGGGATGTAGGCGCGCCCCAGCGCATCGGTCATGCCGATCATCAGCGACCCCACCAGCGCGCCGCGCACGGAGCCGACGCCGCCCACCACGATGACGACGAACGTGGTGATGAGAATGCGCTCGCCCATGCCGATCTCCACTGCCAGCAAAGGCGCGGCCATGACACCCGCAAAGCCGCAGAGCAGGGCGCCGAGCGTGAAGATCAAAGTGAAGAGGCGCTGGATGTTGACGCCCAGCGCGTCGACCATCTCGCCGTCGTCGGCGCCGGCGCGCACCAGCATCCCGACCCGCGTACGCGAGATCAGCAGCCACAGACCCACCGCCACCAGCGCGCCCGCACCGATGAAGGCGAGCCGCATGACGGGATAGTTCAAGCCGGGCAGAAGCGCGACGGATCCCGACAGAAAAGGCGGGATGTCCATGAAGGGCGGGCTGCGGCCGAACAGCACGGTCACCAGTTCATTGGTGAACAGGGTCAGACCCAGCGTGGCCAGCACCTGATCCAGGTGATCGCGCCGGTACAGGTGGCGGATGACCAGCAGTTCGACGATCAGCCCGTACAGCGCCGCGCCGGCCAGCGCAGCCAGCAGGGCGGCCGCGAACGAGCCCGTGGACGCCGCCGCGCTGGCCGCGCAGAACGCGCCCACCATGTAGAACGAACCGTGCGTCAGGTTGATGACGTTCATGATGCCGAACACCAGCGTCAATCCCGCCGACAACAAAAACAGCAAGGCGCTGTACTGCAGGCCGTTCAGGACCTGCTCCAGGAACATCAGCATTGCGACTCCTTCTCGGGAGAGCCTGAATGGCTAGGCCGCGCGGCGCCAGCGAGCCCGGCGCCGCGTGCCTTGTGCCGCGTCATGGCATCTTGCAGTCCGCGGCATGCACGTCCGTGTGGTCGCGGGCAAGCACCTTCAGATTCTTGTAGACCAGCTTGCCGTCGGGACCCGCTTCAATGTGCAGCAGATACCAGTCTTGGATCGGATGCTGGTTCGGGCCGAACTTGAATTTGCCGCGCACGCTGGGAAAGTCCGCGCGCCGCAACGCATTGCGGAAGTCGTCGGGTTTGCCGGTGATGTCGCCGTCCACGGCTTTCAACGCGGAGCCGATCAGATTGGCGGTGTCGTAGGCCTGGGCCGCGTAGGCGGTGGGCGCGCGGTTGTAGGCCTTGGTGAAGGCTTCGACGAAGTGCTTGCTCTGCGGGTTGTCCAAGTCGGCGCTCCACAGCGAGCTCAGGTAAAAGCCCTTGCCCGCGGTGCCGGTGGCGGCCAGCATGCGGTCGTCCATCGAGTAAATGGGCGTGATCATCTTGATCTTGTCCGCCAGGCCCGAGTTGGAAAACTGCTTGGTCAGGTTGATGCCCGCGCCGCCCGGATGGAACTGGAAGATGGCGTCGGGATTGAGCGAGCGGATGCGCGCCAGCTCCACCGAGAAGTCGGCCTGCTCGAGCTTGGTGTAGATTTCGTCGGCGATCTCGCCTTTGTAGGTGCGCTTGAAGCCGGCGATGGCGTCTCGGCCGGCCTGGTAGTTCGGGGCCATGATGACCACGCGCTTGGCGTCCAGCTCATTGGCCGCCATGCCGGCGGTGTCGGCGTACGAGTCGTTCTGGAACGCCACCGAGAAGTAATTGGGGTTGCAGGCCTTGCCGGCGAAGTTGGACGGGCCGGCGTTCAGGCTGACGTAGAAGGCGCCAGCGTTGAGCACGGTAGGCCCGACGGCGGCCATGACGTTCGAGAAATTGATGCCGGTGAACAGCCGCACGCCGCCTTGCACCATCTTGTCGGCGATCTGCTTGGCGTTGGCAGGTTTGAGCGCGTCGTCCTCGACGCGCACGTTGACCGGCACGCCGCCCAGCTTGCCGCCGCCTTCCTTGACGGCCAGCATGAAGGCGTCGCGCTCGTCTTCGCCGATGTAGCCGGCAGGCGTGGACAGCGTGCCGATGAATCCGATATCCACAGGTTTCTGCTGGGCGCTGGCCGCGTACGAGGCCAATGAAAGCATGACGGCGGCTGCGCCGCGGATGGTGCTTTTGTGCATGGTTGTCTCCTCTTGTTCTGATGCTTGTATGCCGCGTGCTCTTTGGCAAGCGGCGTTTTCCCTGCTGTGTCTTTTGCTGCGACTATTGCTGCAACTATTGCTGCGTCATTCTCTGCAGCTTTTGCTGCGTCCTTTATTGCCGCGCCGTCTATTGCGGCGCGCTTCCCGCCAGGCAGTTCTCCACCTTCCACCCATACAGCCACTGCAATGCGTCATAGAACTGGGCCTGGCTGCGCCCCGTCCACAGCATGTTGCGCACGGTGCGCTCCACGCCGCGCGCGTGATAGAGCCTGCCCATTTCGCGTGTCGACCACACCACGCGCGCACTGCGCGGGATGCGAACCGATTCGTACAACCGGAAGGCGGCGGGCAGGTCGTGCTCGCACTGCCTGATGGCCTCGCCCAGCGTCACGGCGTCTTCCAGCGCCATGCAGGCGCCCTGAGCCATGTATTGCGTCATGGGATGCGCGGCATCGCCCAGGATCGTGACGCGGCCCTCGCCCCACTGTTCCACCGGCTCGCGATCGGCGGTCGCCCAGCGCTTCCATGACGTCGGACGGTCCAGCATCTGATGCGGCGTCGGGTGTATGCCCTGGAAGTACGACAGCACCTCGTCCTTGCTGCCTTCCCGCACGCCCCATTCTTCCTGCTCGCGGCTATGGAAGGTGACGACCAGGTTGTATTGCTGCCCGCCGCGCAGCGGATAGTGCACCAGGTGGCAATGCGGCCCGGCCCACAGCACCGGGGCGTTGATGCGCAGCTCCCGGGGCATGTTCTCTTCTTCGACCACCGCGCGGTAGACCACGTGACCTGTGACGCGCGCCGGATCGCCCACCATGCGCTCGCGGATCACGGACTTGACGCCGTCTGCGCCCACCACCGCGTCGGCGCGGTAGCGGTTGCCGTGCGTGTCCACGACTTCCACGCCGTAATCGTCCTGCGTCATGCTGGCGATCTGCGTAGACGTGCGGAACTGGATCAGCGGGTCCTGCTGCACGGCCTCCAGAATGGACAGATGGATGTCGGCGCGATGAATCACCGCATACGGGCCGCCAAACCGTGCTCGGAACGCTTCGCCGGTGTCGATGCGCACGACCTCCCTGGCGTCCACCGCATCCATCATGATGATGTGGTCGGTGAAGACCGCGCGCTCGCGCGCCGTGCGGCCCACGCCCAGGGCATCCAGCGCCGCGAAGGCATTGGGGCCAAGCTGGATGCCGGCGCCGATCTCGCCGATGTGCGCGGCCTGCTCCAGCAGTTGCACGGCAATGCCCTGCCGCGTCAGCGCCAGCGCAGCCGCCAGCCCGCCAATGCCGCCGCCCACGACGATCACGGTTTGCGTCTTCGGGTTTGCCGCCTGGTTCGTAGTCATGTCGGAATCTCGCGGGTCAGTCGTGGCCGCCCAGGAAGGCGCCCTGTTGCTTCAATTGCGCCTGCAGCGCGGAAATGGAAACGTCGCCGGGCGCAATGCCGTCGCGCAGCGCCATCGCGGATGCGGTGCCGGCGGCTTCGCCCATCACGAAGCAGCTGCCGCTGACGCGCGCCGCCGACTGCCCCTCGTGCGTCATCGACGCGCAGCGGCCAGCCACCAGCACGTTGCTGGCCACGCCCGGTCCGCGCCGCGGCACCATCATGCGAAACGGCAGCTGGTTGTAGCCGCGCGATTCGGGGATGGGCGGCCACACCCACTTCACGTCGCCCGCCGTGTGCATTTCCAACGGCCAGCCGTTCACGCCGATGCTGTCCGGAAAATCCGCGCAGCCCAGCACGTGCTCCTTAGTCAGCACGGCCTCGCCGACGATGCGGCGCGTTTCGCGGATGCCAAGCTGCGGCGCGATGTCCAGCACATAGGCCTGTTCAAAACCGGGCACCTTGGCGCGCAGAAACGCCAGGTAGTTCATGATCTGTCGGCGGCCTTCCAGCTCGCCTGCCGACAGGGACTCCGCGTCGGTGCCGTCCGCCGCGCTGCCGTCCGCATTGGCAAGCTGCGTGACGTTGACGCGCCATTCGTAGTCGTGCTTTTGCGGCCGCACGATGGCACCTTTGCGCGGAAACGTGAATTCACCGCTGGCGGCTGCGTCGTCCATCAGCGCCGGGATGGTTTTCCAGGCCT
Source organism: Achromobacter animicus (assembly GCF_902859585.1). Classification (GTDB taxonomy): domain Bacteria; phylum Pseudomonadota; class Gammaproteobacteria; order Burkholderiales; family Burkholderiaceae_B; genus Achromobacter; species Achromobacter animicus. The sequence continues at coordinate 250,650 of NZ_CADIJM010000002.1, forward strand.
CCTGCGCACGCGCGCCGTCCACATTGCCCACCTTGAACATCAGCGTGGGGTAGAGCATGTGGCCGTGGGCGTCGCCCTTTTCAAACGGCAGGCCCCCCCAATTCGCGATATCGGCGTCGCCCGAGCAGTCGATGAAGATCTTTGCGCGGACGGCGCAGCGGCCGGACTTGGTTTCCAGAAACAGCGCATCGACCCGGCCCTGATCGTCACGCGTCAAACCCGTGGCGAGCGCGTGGAACAGCACCTGCGCGCCGCTGTCATGCACCAGGCCATCCGCCGCGCACTTGAAGGCCGAGATGTCGTAGGCCTGCGCGTGGATCTTGCCCAGGATCAGGTGCGGATCGTTCAGCCCGTCCATCGCGCGCATGCGGTCCAGCAGGTCGTCGGTCATGCCGTGCACCACCTGCCGGATGTCGCCGTGGATGTTGGCGTGCAATCCGCAGAAGTTGGATACGCCCGCGGCGGTGCCCATGCCGCCCAGGAAGCCGTATCGCTCCACCAGCAGCACGCTCGCGCCGTTGCGCGCGGCGCTGGCGGCCGCCAGCACCCCGGCGGGGCCGCCGCCCAGGACGACGACCTCGTACTCGCCATACAGCGGCACCTGACGGGCGGGTTCGGTGATGACCATCTGACTCTCCTTGCGTTCATTGCAGCCGGCGTGCGGCGTCCTTCTTGGCCCACTTCTTGGCCCACTTCCTGGCCGCTTATCGGCACAGTTATTGGCCCTTGATCCCCAGCTTCTTGATCAGGGGCTCCCAGCGCTTCAATTCGTCATCCATGTAGCCGCGGAATTGCGCGGGCGTATCGCCCACCGGATCCATGAACTGCGCCTGCAGCCGCTTGGCCACCTCGGGATCGTGAATCGCCTGGATCAGCGCGTCGGACAGCTTCTTCTGCACGTCGGCCGGCGTCTTGGACGACACCACAAAGCCGATCCACGCCGAGCCCTCGATCCCCTGCACACCCACTTCCGCCAGCGTCGGAATGTCGGGAAGCAGCGCGGACCGCTTGGACGACGTCACCGCCAGCGCCTTCAACCGGCCATCCTTCACCATCGGCATCACCGCAATGGGCGGCAGCGCGGCAAACTGGGTGTCGCCCGACAGCAGCGACGTCAGCGCCGCCGGCGAGGACGGGTAGGGCACGTGCGTGGCGCGCGCGCCGATCTGCTGCAGCAGCAGTTCGACCGCCAGATGCGACACCGTGCCCGCGCCCGGCGACGGGAAGTTGTACTTGTCCGGATTCTTTTTCAGCGCGTCCAGCAGCTGTCCAATGTTGCCGATGCCGGCCGAGGCCGGGACGACCAGCACGTTGGGCTGATGCACCGCCAGCGTCAGCGGCGCCAGGTCCGTGGCGGGCGCGTAGGGCAGCTTGTCGAACAACAGCGTGTTGTTCACCAGCGGGCCGGTGATCGACACGCCGAAGGTGTAGCCGTCCGGCTTGGCGTTGGCGATGGCGAACGTGCCGATGTTGCCGCTGGCGCCCGGCTTGTTTTCCACAACGATGGTCTGGCCGAGGATTGCGCCCGCCTTTTCGGTGACGATGCGGGCCACCTGGTCGGGGCTGGAGCCCGGGCCGAATGGCACGACCGCCTTGAGCGGCTGCGTCGGCCAGGCATCGGCGGCAGTTGCATTGGCGGCCAGCGGCGCCAGCACGGCAAGGCTTAGTGCCGCAATGCGTCGCGCCACTGCGCGGCCAGGCAGCAAGGTCGAAGCTTCAAGCATGCGCGTCTCCCACGTCCTTCATGGTGTCGAAGTAGGTCTGTTCATTGGCGATGAAGGCGGCGACCATCGCGCGATAGGTGGCGTCCACCACCTGCTCCAGGTTGGAGAAGCCCTGGTTGTGGCGCTGGGCGAGCGCCCGGGCCTTTTCAAATACCTGGGCTTGACGCGCGGGCGCGCTCACTTGAAAGGCGTCGCGTTTGAATCGCGCGGCGTCCTTCACGTACATCGCGCGTTCGGCGATCAGCCGCACGATTTCATCGTCCAGCCGGTCGATGTTGGCGCGCACGTCGGCCAGATTGGCGCACAGCGGGCGATAGGCCGGATCGGTGTACTCGCGCAGCGGCGCGCCGTGGGTGTCGGGTTCTTTGCTCACTGGGTGTAGTCCGGTTGCTGTGCAGGCGCGGCCTGCTGGAAGGCGGGTTGCGCATTGCAGTGTTCGACGATGCGCAGGATGCGCGGATAGGCGGACAGGTCGCAGCCCATGCGCTGCGCGTTGGCCACCTGCGGCACCAGGCAGCAGTCTGCCAGCGTGGGCGCGTCACCAAAGCAGTACGCGCCGTGCCCGTGACGCGCCAGCAGCGCTTCCACTGCCGTCAGGCCTTCGCGGATCCAGTGGTGATACCAGGCGTTCTTCTGTGCGTCCGTCGCGCCCAGCACTTCCTGCAGATAGCGAAGGATGCGCATGTTGTTGACCGGATGGATGTCGCACGAGATGGCGTGGGACAGTTCCAGCACGCGCGCGCGCGCCAGCGCGTCGGCCGGAATCAGCCGCGGCTCGGGATGCGTGGCGTCCAGATAGTCGATGATGGCGAGTGACTGCGAAAGCTGCACATCGCCGTCGATCAGAAGCGGCACGCCGGCCGACGGATTGCGCGCCACATAGTCTGGTGCTCGCTGCTCCTGCTTGCGCAGGTTCACGGGCAGGTATCCGTAGGACAGACCTTTTAGCGCAAGCGCGATGCGCACGCGGTAGGAGGTCGAACTGTTGAAGAAGTTGTGCAGTTGCATGGATGGGGCGTTTCGTGAGGACGGTTGGCCGTGGGCGGATCTTTCAGGGACGTTCGGGGCAGGAACGTTGGTGCCGGAAACACTCATTCGGCCGTGATGCCGGTTCGGGCGACGACGTCGTCCCAGCGCTTGGCGTCACGGGCGATGAGGGATCCAAAATCGGCAGGCGTTGACGTGGCCGGCACCATGCCCTGCGCATCGAATGCCGTGGCGGTCGCGGGCGTCTGCAAGATGGCGTTGATCGCCTGGTTCATGCGGTCGACGATGGCGGGCGGCGTGCCTTTGGGCGCCAGGACCCCATACCACATGTCCACGTCGGCCCCCTGCAGTCCGGCTTCCGTCAGCGTGGGCACGTCCGGCAGCTGCGGCAGGCGCTTCGGGCTGCCGGTGGCGATCACCTTGAGTTTGCCGCCCTTCACCTGCGGCAGCGCCACGTGAACGGGTAGGAACATGTAGTCGAGCCGTCCGCCGAGCATGTCGGTGACGGCGCCCGCCGTGCCCTTGTACGGCACGTGCAGCAGGCTGGCGCCGGTGCGGTCCAGAAACAGCGCCATCGAAAGGTGATGGGGCGTGCCCACGCCGGGCGTGCCGTAGCTCAGTTTGCCCGGCGCGGCCTTGGCCGCCTGCACCACGTCGGCGACGGTGTTGGCGGAATTGGACGGATGCGTGACCAGCAGCAGCGAGCCCCACGAGGTCAGGCCGACCGGCGCAAAGTCCTGTTGCGGATCAAAGCGCAGCTTGCCCTTGTAGAGGCTGCTGTTCATGACGAACGTGTTGACCGTGACCAGGAATGTGTAGCCATCGGGGTTGGCGCGCGCGACCTTTTCGCTGCCGATATTGCCGCTGGCGCCGGCCAGGTTCTCGACGACGACGGGTTGCCCCAGCGTCTGCGGCAAGCTGGCCGCCAACTGGCGGGCAATCAGGTCGATGCCGGTGCCGGGTGTGAAGGGCACCACAAGCGTGATGGGGCGGTCGGGCCAGGCGGCGTGGCTCGCCGCGGCCGCAAGGGACAGCGCCGCGGCAGCCAGAACACGTAGCAACTTCAACATGGGTTGTCTCCTTGTTTGTCGCCGGTCATGCGCCGGCTTTGAAGGGCGGCGGGTCTTGGGACCCGCTCGCCGGGGCACTGAGGTCCGGCTACTGCTACACGTAAGGCGCGCGCTCCTTCAAGGCGACCGGGTCAAAGCCCGCCACCTCCTTGTAGCGACGCGATATCCCTTCCAATTCCTCGCGGCTGATGACGTCCTCGATCCGCGTATAAGGCTTGTCCGCCGAACGCACGTGGACTTCACGCAGGATCGCGTCCGGCGGGTTGCTGCGATTGGTCAGCACGACGCGCGTCGTGGCTTCGACTCGGGCGCGGTCGTACTGCTGCAAGGCATCGGGCGTCAGGCCCAGGCGCTTGAACTGGCCGGTCAGGTAGCGGGCGTCCACCACGGCCTGGCCCGCGCCGTTCGAGCCGCGCGGCACCATCGGGTGGGCCGCGTCGCCCAGCAACGTCATGCGGCCCCGCGTCCACGTGGGCAGCGGATCCTGGTCGACCATGGGGTACTCCAGAATCGAGTCTGCGTCCTGAATCAGCTTGGCCACGTCGAGCCAGTCGAAGTGCCAGTCGGCAAAGGCCGGAAAGAAGTCCTCGAGCCTGCCGCTGCGGTTCCAGTCGCGCACGGCAGGTTGCTCGGCTTCGATCTCGGCGACCCAGTTCACAAGCTGGTTGCCGTCCGCGTCAATGCTGTCGCGAATCGGGTAGATCACCATCTTGCCGGTGGACAGCCAGCCGGCGCGCACCATGCTCGCGCCCGACAGAAAGGGTTTGCAGCGCGTCGTGCCACGCCACATGTTCACGCCGGAGTAGCGCGGCGCGCCTTCCTGCGGGTAGAGCTGCTTGCGCAATACCGAGTGAATGCCGTCGCAGCCGACGGCAATGCGGCCGCGCACGAACGGCAGCGCATTGCCGTCGTTGTCTTGAAAGCTGGCCGTGACGCTGTCGGCGTCCTGCGTCACGCCCGTGCAGCGGGCGTTCACCACGACGCTGTCCTGGCCCAGACGGTCGCGCACGGCATCCAGCAACGCCATTTGCAGGTCGCCGCGGTGGATGGAGTACTGGGGCCAGTCGTATCCGGCGTCGGTGCCCGCCGGTTCGCCATAGATGAACTGGCCGTGCCGCGTGTAGAACACGGACTCACGCGTGCGCACGGCAATCGCGTCCAACGCGGGCAAAAGGCCCAATTCATCCAGTTCGCGGGTGGCGTGCGGCAGTAGATTGATGCCCACGCCCAGCGGCTTGATCTCTCGCACGGCTTCGAAAACGCGGCAGGAAATGCCTGCCTGATGCAGGCTCAGCGCCAGCACCAGGCCGCCGACGCCCGCGCCGACGATGATGACATCGGTGTCGGTGCGCATCGTCACACCATCTGCACGCTGAGCGTGCCCAGGCCGTCGACGCCGCCGACCATCCGGTCGCCCCGCACCACGGGTCCCACGCCTTCGGGCGTGCCGGTGTAGATGAGGTCGCCGGCTTCAAGACGGAAGTACTTGGAGAGGTACGCGATGGTTTCGGCAATGGACCAGATCAGCTTGCCGATGTCGCTGCGCTGCTTGTCCGCGCCATTGACCTGCAGCCAGATGCCGGCCTTCTCGATGTCCTTTACCGATTGCGCGGGATGCAGCGGGCCTATGGGCGCGCTCTGGTCAAAGGCCTTGCCCAGTTCCCACGGGCGGCCGGCCTCGCGCATCTTCATCTGCAGGTCGCGGCGCGTCATGTCCAGGCCGACGGCGTAGCCATACACGTGCTGCATGGCCTCGTCGACGGAAATGTTGGCGCCGCCCTTGCCGATAGCCGCGACGAGTTCGATCTCGTAATGCAGATTGGCCGTTTCCGGCGGGTAGGGCAGTGAAAGCGTGCTGCCTTCGGCAACGGGCACGACGGCGTCGGCGGGCTTGCAGAAGAAGAACGGCGGTTCGCGGTCGGGGTCAAAGCCCATTTCGCGCGCATGGGCGGCGTAGTTGCGGCCAACGCAATAAACGCGGCGTACAGGAAAGCTGTCCTGGCTGCCGGCGATGGGCACGGCGACGGGGGAGGCGGGGGCAAACACAAACGACATGGAGCATCCTTTGAAGACGGGATGGAGAGTCAGGCGCGCGAGGTGGGCGATCGGCACGCGCCGGTCAGGCGACGCGTTCTTCGCGCCACAGGCCCAGCGCGTCCTGCACCGGGCGGTCGGAATAGCTGAAGAGCGTGGCGTCTTCCAGCGCGGCAAGCTGCACAGGCATCCAGGACGGCGCGACGAAGACATCGCGCGGTCCGAAATGGAATTCCTGGTCGCCGATGCGCGCGGTGCCGCGACCCTCGACAACGCTGTAGACGGTTGAGTCGGTCGTGCGCGTGGTCTTGCCCTGAAAGCCCGCGGGCAGGAACTGCATGAACGTGGCCATCGTGGGCATGGGGTAGCCACCCGTGGCGGGATTCAGGTAGCGCAGCTTGACGCCGTCCCACGGGTCGAGTTCACCGTGACGGTAGAGCGCATCCAGCGCTTCGCGGCTGCGTTCGTACGGGTAGTTGAAGATGGGTGAGGTGCCGCTCGAAACCTGGTGACGCACGGGCGCCATGTTGTGGCCAAAGCGGGCCATGCTGTCGCCTTCGGGCCGCGTGACGGGCTGGGTGGCGGACGGATAGTTCTCTGCAAAGCCCGCGTCCAGAAAGCGCAGCAGCGGAATGTCCAGACCATCCAGCCAGACCACGGGCTCGCCGCCTTCGACGGTTTCCGCATTGCCGTGGTCATGCCAGGTCCATGATGGCGTGATGATGAAGTCGCCCGGGTGCATGGTGGTGCGTTCGCCGTTGACGGCAGTGTAGGCGCCGCGCCCTTCCACGATAAAGCGCAGGGCCGATTGCGTGTGACGGTGGCTTGGCGCGATCTCACCCGGCAGGATCAGTTGCAGTCCTGCGTACAGGCTTTGCGTGATGCTGGCCTGGCCCGGCAGACCCGGGTTTTCCAGAATCAACACCCGGCGCACGGCTTCTTCTGCCGTGATCAGCGATCCGGACGCCATGACGTCGTCGCGTACATCGTCATATTTCCACAGCGCTGGCACGCAGCGCGGCGCGGGCTGGCGGGGCACCAGGTTGTGCAGCGACTCCCACAGGGGCGCCATGTGTTTCTTGGCGATGCGCGCGTAGTAAAGGGCGCGGTCCGAGGCAGCGCTGTCCGCGCCGGTGGAATGACCGTCGTGCATGGTTGTCTCCTGTATGTCCGGCTATTGCCGGCTTCTACGGGCGGCCGCCGCGTGGGTTCGCAGCTGGTCCTGGTATGGAGACGATTATGCGAGCAGGAGCTATGCAGTTTGAAATGAAATTATCTTATTATCCATACCAATAACCATATACATACGAGACAAACCTCCCACCAAGAGGGCCTGCATGGACTGGACCCACCGCCTGCGGCTGCGCAATCTGAAGATGCTGCTCAGCCTGGCCCAGACCCGCAACATCAGCCACTCGGCCGCCATGCTCAATACGACGCAGCCGGGTCTATCGAAGTGGCTGAAGGATCTGGAAGACGACATCGGACTGCCGCTCTTCGAGCGCCACGCGCGCGGCCTGCGCCCCACGCCGCATGGCGACGTGCTGATCGCGCATGCGCAGCGTGTGGAGTCGCAACTGGATCGCGCCAGCGCGGACATGGCGGCGCTGCGCGAGGGCGGCGGTGGACGCGTCGTGATCGGCGCATCGGGCGCGTCCGCGTCCGACACGGTGCCGCTGGCCGTGATGAAGCTGCTCGAGCGCATGCCGCAGGCGCGCGTCAAGCTGGTGGAGGGCACGACGGATCGCCTGCTGGCGCAACTGGCGCAAGGGGATCTGGATATCGTCGTGGGGCGCTCGGCGCCCGAGCATCACGATCCGGCGATCCGCTTCGAGGCGCTTTATCTGGAGCCCATCCACCTCGTGGCGCGGCCCCGCCATCCGCTGTTCGCGGTGGAGCAGCCAAGCTGGCAGGATCTGCTGTCCTATCGCTGGATTCTGTGGCCCAAGGGCACGCCCATCCGCAACGCAGTAGACGCCGCGCTCGCCGCAGCAGGCCAGGCGCCGCCGCCGGACCATATCGAGTCGAACTCGGTGACGGTCAACCTGACCCTCATCAACAACAGCGACATGATCGGCGTCGCCTCGCACCGTGCCGCGCTGCGGTTTTCGCAGATGCGGGCGATGCGCATCATCCCCGTAAGGCTGTCGGGATTCGGCTCGGTGGCGATGTATTGGCGCGAGGATGCGTTCCGGCCGGTTGCGGTTGAGGAGGCCATGGCGGCGCTGAGAAATACGGTGGCCGAGCACGCGCCAGGAGTGACCCGGCTATGACTCCCGCGCCCGCCTCCGGCCTGAATGCCCTGATCGAACAGTGCCAGCGGCTGGAAGCGGCGCTGAACGCGGGCAAGGACCCGGGGACGGCGGCGTCGATGCATCGCTTCGTCGCGGAAATGGAAGCGGAAGAGGGCCGCGCGCCGCCAGGAACGTGGTCGCCGCTGGTGCTGTCCGTGCTGGTGATGGCGGGCGGACTGGGCGTCGGGATTGAACTGTTGAGTCTGCTGCTGCGGTTCGTGGGACCGGCAATGGCAGCGTTCGCGCTGGTGGCGGTGTGCGCGGGAACCGCGCTCGCGCTAGCGATCGGGATGGTGCTGATGATGGCGGGACGGGTGCAGGGCGTGGTGCTGTTGAAGCGGGTCTGTATCGGGTTGATCGTTGTGGGTAGCTTCGGCGGGATCGCCTGGACGCAGGGCGACGTCAGGGCCGTGGGGCCGGTGGTTGCGGTGCTTGGCGGATTGGGCGCCTGGCTGGTGATGAATTCGTCGGGGTTTTATGTGTTTGTGGGGTATCGGGTGGCGTTGCGGTGTTTGGCGCGGCGGGTATAGCGATTACGAGCCATCTGTGTTGTCGCTTGAAGGGCGCCGCGCAATGCGCGGCATCTCCTAGCGCCCAAGCGCTTCCGGCGGTGGTGGCGCACCGCGGACGTTGAAGACGCGGCACACCGCGTACCAGCACAGCGCGGAGAACATGTTGTAGGGAAAGAGCACGAACCACAAGGGCAGCAGCCAGGTTTTCTTGCCTTGCAGCTCGCCCGGTTCGCCTGTGCGCCAAGGCGCGTAGTGGCGCCAGGCTTCGGCTGGGGTCATGCAGATACGGTGGAGCGGGGCGTACCACCAGTTGGGCTCTCCCGGCGCGGGCAACCTGTCGGGGCCTTCTTCCATGAACTACCGGATGTATTCCCACACCTGTGCGACGTATCGCGGGTCTGGGTCGCTGCTGTTGTTACTGTCAACGCAGAGGACGACACGGTCCTTCTCTTGATCGGCCGCAGGCTTGGGGCCGAAGGCGAGGGCAAAGTTGGTGGTAAATCCAGCGCCGCCAAATTCATTGCGTACGAATACGCCACCCTCAGTCTGCGCCCAGTCGAACTGGATTAGGGTCTTGTTGCGCAGATAAATGACTTGTTTGAGTTTTAGGTTGAAGTAGAAATTGGTCAAGCGCTTGATCAAAAAGATTCGGTACCAAAGAAATGGGGCAAAGACAAAAGAACTGATGAGGACTATAAAGGCCAAGTAGTAATCAAGTCGGTGCTCAAACGCGAATATGTCTGAGTCTGTCCAGATATACGTGTTGACGCCGAGGAGAACCATAGTCAGCGATGTGTACATCTTTGCCATGAACACGGAATCGCCAATCCATGGGTTGCGCAACGTCAATACATTGCAATCAGCGCTGACAAACTGATCATGAATTGCCGGATCGATGCCTACTTTTCGCTCTGGAGAATAGGTCCAGGTAATTGCCATCGTTCAGGCGATTGCGTTTATCTCGTCCCAAATGACTTAATGAAAAACTGGCTGTCCCACGTGTGAAAGTACAAGGTCGCGAATCACGGTGCGGTTCTCGACTCGGCATCCATTTCAGCCGGCCACTGCACTTTGGGCGCGAGGCGCAGGCTGATGTTGTACCAAGGCACGTCATTGTGATCGCGTGGCGGATCTGGAGGTGGAAGCGCTGAAGGACCTTGCTGCATGTATGTGCAGATATATGCCCACGCAAACTCGTCCGCGCCCATTGTGCTCAGGGGAAAGCGATCAATGACCTTATTGGTCCCGGGCTGGACGATGGAAAGAACCACACCCCCTTTCAAGATGAGCGCGCCTTGCGGTGTGACGGCGCGTTTGTGCCAGCGCTCGGCGCGCACTTGGCACCAGTCGTATGCCGCGGGAGCGACGTGCCAGCGCTCAAACGGGTTCCACCATCGATAGTGAAAGTTGTAGGCGTATAGCCGTTGGCGCGCACGATTGAACCTAAGCGGAAGGTCTCGAGGAGGTGAGATGTCCACCCGAATAGACAATGAAGCCATCCATACACACGCTGCCACGCAAAAAAAGCCTGTCCAAACAATGAAGGGATCTTTGAATGTATAGAACTGAGGCGGCGCAATTAAGATGTATAAGCCTATTACTGCAACTAAAATTCCCAGCCAGAATAGAATTCCTCGTGCGAGCGCAGAGCTTCTCGATACTTCGAGGTATATATCATCCAAATGGTTAGGAGCATTTCCTTCGAGAGCAAGCGGTGCGGTCGGCTTGCAGAGCGGAGCGGGCAAGTCTGCTATCCAGCCACTGCATGGAGGGAATAGTTTGGGGCCTGTCATTGCTAGTGTTTCCCTTTTTGTGTATCTGTTTTATCTTCTTGGCAAAGCAGGTGAGCGAATCCCGCGCTGTCACTTTTATCGGGCCAGAAACGTGCTTCTAGCTTTACTGCATGTACGCTGTGGTTCATACGCAGCGCGATGGCGCCCTCAATTATCAAAGTCCCAGATTTTTTATCCGCATGGATGATTGGGGCCGTTGTATTCAAGAAATAGTCAGGATTTTTTACGGGCGTCGATGATGGGATTTCGGCCAGCTGTTTGTCGCTCACGTCGGCAACCATAATTTGCCCTTGCGGGTCGCCGGGGCGATAGACTGTTAAAGTCCATTGGTAGCGAGATGAGGTTTCGTCATAACCCGGAAGGGCTATCCGATAAACAATATATTCTCCAATCCATATTCGACCTCTTTTCCAGTCCGTCTGGCCATCCACGGGAAATGGGGCATCCCCTTTGAGATACAGTTCAGTCTTTACCTCGATCTCAGCTGTCATCCCGAGCACTGCGGCATTAAGAGCCCCAACGGCAGTATCGAAGTCTGATTCTGTGGTCCATCGTCTATGTTCGCTTGGTGAACCCCATCGACTGTATCGAGCCCACATTTCGAGAGACGATGATTTAGCTTTTCTTGCCTGGCTAGCCAAGGCATATGCAATCAACCCTAGAGCTATGGCGATACCGACAGGCCCTAGCAGACTCGCTTCGAACGCAATCGCTCCGAAAATTCCTGCGACCGAAGAGATAGCTGCGGTTGCTGTAGCAAAGCCATAAAGAACATGAGATTTCGCATCTCCGTCGGATCGTGCACGCATGGCGGCGAACATATGTTGGGCTCCATCCATTAGCCCCGAAACCGCCGCGATAGCGCCTCCGAATTGCGCGATACGAAGCCCAAGCATGACGGTCTTCGCACCTCCTCTCGCGTGAACAGTGATGGTCATATCCGGCCGCAGTAATTGAATCCCCACGCCAACGACCTCCACGCCCGCACCCATCACCCCAATCGAGGATGACCACACGGCCGCCAATGCCTCGGCACTGCCACTTCCGGGCGTGGTGTGCAACGCGGCATAGTTTTTCTGCAGGCTGTCTTGCTGAAACCACAGGCTGCCGAGTCCAAGCAGCAGATTCGCACCTGTAGGTGCTGCTGAAACGACTGCAGTGCGCATCTTCTGCATCGCTCCCTTGGCGAGATCTCTCGCTTGCTCAGCGCCAATCGCGAGCGATCCCACCATTTGAACAGCGCGGTTCTGGAGCGTGGCAGCGCCTACCCTTACGTTGCGAACGGCTCCGCCGACGCCTTCAGTGGCGGTGCGTCGCAGCTCTTCAAGACGTTTCCCTAGCTCCTCGGCACTTTCCAGCGACCAAATTATCAAGTCGATGGCCTTGCCGTGGTTGCCGGGAACCGCAATGGCAATGAAGCCGCTCACCACCATGGCGCGAATCTTTTTCGCTGCCGGCTTGCGGAAGTTCTCGTCAATGTGCGCGACGAACTTATCAATGCCTTCCTGCAGCGTCTCGTTGAGCAGCGAAAGATACTCGCCGAGTTGCAGGGATACGATGATCTGAGTCACGTGCTGACCCGAATATCGGAGGAAGGCTGCACTGTGCAGATGTCCGACCAGCGCGTGCGTTTGGGAGGCTAGTTGCTGTCCCAACGCGTTACTGGCGTTGCCCATGGCGGCAAGCATCTGTCCGATGGCCTCTTGCACGGGCGCGACCATCAGAGTCTTGCCTTCTGCTGTACCGATGACGGTCTTGATGGTGTCGTACGCCTTGCCAACGTCATTGCCCGTCAGCGCGGTTTGCAGCTGGTTCAGCAGAGCCATGTCCTTCGCCACCAGAGCCTGATACAGGTGGCTCTCTCGATTTTCCAACTGTGCTTTCCACAGCCGTTGCGTCGCGCCCAATTTCTCATCGCCTTTCTTTATGACTTCCGTGGGGCCACCGGCAAGGCAAAGCGCGAGCATCCGGATAAAACCCTCCGTCGAACGCCAGGACGTGGCGCTGTAGTCATACTGGACGGCAAGCTGGAAAGGACTGGATAGGTATTCTCTGGCGTACAACTCGCCAACTCGGTCGACAGCCTTTTGCCAATTGTCCTGCGCGGCCAGATAGGTTTCCTCGAAGGTGGCTCGAGCCCGCTCGTCGTAGCGCTCCTCTAGGCGTTCTTTTGCCTCGTCCTGTTTGTTCTTTGCTATGCGCTCGGCTTCTCCTGGGATATGCACCTGCGGATAGCCCACCTTTAGTCCCGCGATGCTGTTGTTGTGCCTACGACGATTCTCTTCCGCTGCCTGCGCCTCTTCCTCTGCTTCCGCCTTAGCCCAAACGGCCTGCAGTTCCTTGATGCCAAGCAGCGCCTGGGAAGTAAAGAACTCAAATCGTCGCTGCGGCTCGGCGCGCCACTCCTGCATCTCTCTAAACAAATTGAGGCGTTGCGCATTGCACTCTTGCACCACGCCGATTGGATCGGGCAGAACCAACGCCAGGACGCCTTTTGGAAGTTTTTCCCGCTGAACGATGGTCCGGACGTGGCCTTCCGTTGCCCCAAGCCGATGATTGCGCGAGTAGAACCCGTGAACGCTATCGAAATCGCCGGGGCCGACCTCGGCATACTCCAACACGGAGTCCAACCCAAGGTTGTCTTCGGTCATTGCAATACCGACGCTGGTCGGGTCGTCGCGTGCGCTTTTCAGATCAAGCTTGTAGAAGCGGTCCTTCGGATCCGGCCCGCCGGCGGCCTTGCCACACAAGTATTGATTCAGGACACTCTCGGGCCAGGGATCATTTGCGATGGCGATCCATGCGGTTGAGAATTTCCCGGTGTCGATATTGATAAAGGATGCGGGGACGTCGTGATCCTTGTTGACGCAGTCCTGGCTCAGGGGGCTGGGCTCATCCCGTGGGACTTGATAGGGACGAAACTGGCGGAGCGCGCCTTCAGGCGTAACCTCGTAGGCCTGCCACTCCATCTCATCAAGCAGTACATAAAGGTATCCCTGCCGCAAGATGCGAGGCTGGTCCAACTTCATCTGAACCGTTGCTGGCTTGTCGCTGCCGTTAGGCTGTTGGCGGTATGTTTGTCCGGGTGCCGGCGCGTACGCGGCGCGCAAAGGAAGAATGGGTAGGCCAGTGCGCTCGCATGCTTTGCATGCGTCCGTCGGATTGGGCGCAGCATGGCTGATCGTTCTGCCCAACGTCGTGCTGATGCTCATGAATAGTTCTCCGTCCTGGGCAATGAGGCAAAAATTCGCTTCCACGCGGCGTTGTCGTACGCTTGGAAGCAGTCTTCCAGAGCGTGTTTGCCTTTGACTGCGTCAAGAATGTCCCGTTGGATGTCTGGATGCTTGGGCAGTAGCGGGTGAACGCAAACCCGATACAGGCTGAGCGCGAAGATGTCGCGCTCATTCCGCAGTCCTAACTGTTGGGCGTCACGGATCAGCCGAAAGGCATGCACACCCGCCTGCGGGGGTAGAGGACTCGAGCCATTCCAGCGCCATGGTGCGAACGAAAGTGCCTGACCTTGGGCTAGCCGCCACATGCCAAGAAAGTCACTCACCAATTGCGCCGCATGCTGGGTATGGCGAACCAATTCCGTGTAATCCTCGCTTGCCGTCGCCGGCTTGCTCCGGAGTACGGAAAAGCTCCCCCAGCTTGTTGGGAACAACCAGGCACTGATCGGCGCGAGCATGGCCCCCGCTTGGGGGCCGAGTGCGCCGGCCAACAACTCCAGACGCACGGGTTCGAACCACGGGGTTGTCGCTTTTCGTACGCTGGACGAGGTGATTCGGCATTGTGTGGCAATGTGGTGTGCAGTTGGCCCCAGGCGTTCTGGGCTGGCCAGCCACCCGCAGACATAACGCTTGCCGTAATCGAGGTCTTCCTGCGTCTGGAGCGCACTGAGTTCCAGGAGACGCTGCGGTGCCGCAGCCCCGGGAGTACCAAGCTGCACCAGGGCTGGACAGAGCCCCGGCGCGTGCGCCAGGTCTGGCCTCAAAACGCGGGTCACCGCGTCTGTGCCCAGCTCGTGCACCAGTGACTCGATGGCTAACGGCCGCGTCGTGCCGCATGCTGCCAACGGGTCAACAAGCAGATAGAGATAATCGCCAGGCGAGCGGATTTGCTCGGCGAACGTGACGACAGGCGCCGCAATCATCGGTTGCGCTCCGCACAATCCGCGTCCAAGCCTTCAAACGCAACCCCGGACAGGGCGAGGGTGTTACCACCGCCACCCCCCTTCTGGCTCATAGGCCCCTTGATCACGATGGCGATCCCGTCAAGCGTGATCCCCGACCCATCGATCCGTATCGTTCCCCCCGGCCCTTTCAACGTCAGGCTCTCCGCCGCCTGCACCTCATAAACCTTCGTACGCTGCAGGATCGCCTCCCCGGCCTGCAATTCCGAGCGCCCCTCGACCGTATGCTCCTGATGCCCGCCAATACTTACCCAATGATTCGCCGCGGTCTTATCGCGGCGGTTATTGCCCACTTCCTCGGTACGGTCCTTGGTGGTGTAGATCGTGTGATTGCGCCCCACGGTCAAAAAGTCATCCCGCCCGATGTCGTGCCGCCGGTCCTGGCCGATGTTGACCTGCTCGTCGTTGCCCACCGTCTCCTTGCGGTCGTGGCCGATGGTGATGGTTTCATCGTTCTCGACCTGCTCGCTGCGGTCGTGCCCCACAAACGTCGACTCGTCGTTGTTGACGTGGATGTTCTGATCCTTCTGCGCGTGGACGTAGATTTCTTCCTGATCCTTCTCATCCTCGAAGCGCAGTTCGTTGTACCCCTCGCCTTTGTGGGTCTTGCTCTTGATCGTCATTCGCGTCTTGTGGCGCGGCAGTTCGTAGGGCGGCAACTGCAGGCGGTTGTAGACGCGGCCGGTGATCACGGGCTGGTCGGGGTCGCCGTCGAAGTAAGAGACGATGACTTCCTGACCGATGCGCGGGATGGCCATGTGGCCCCAGGTGGCGCCGGCGATGTTCTGCGAGACGCGAATCCAGCAGGAGCTGTACTCGTCCTCCTTGCCGAGCCGGTCCCAGGGGAACTGGACCTTCACCCGGCCGTATTCGTCGGTATAGATTTCTTCATTGGGCGGGCCGACCACCACAGCGTTTTGCGGACCGTCGATGCGGGGTCTGGGTAGCGGTTCCGCGCGCCATTCGGCGTCGTCCGGGACCAGCTCCGCCTCGTAGCTGTAGTGCGTTCCCAGCTGGGCTTGTGCGCTTTCCTCGGCCTGACTTGTGTGCTGGATGCCACGGTGGACGATGCGCACCGGGCGCCAGCCGCGGTTCAGATCTTCGCGCGGATGACCGGTCAGGCTAAATGAAATGCCCGGCTGGAGCCGCGGGTCATCGCCTTCAACGAAAGCGACGCGCGAATCGTGGCGATGGCCGCGCAGGCGGTTCTCGGCGAACGGTCTGCCGGCTTCGTCGAACTTGGCGCGCGCCGGGTAGTCATAGCGTTCATAGCGGCGGCCCTGATGGTCCAGATCTCGTCCGTCACGGCTGTGCTGGTGGGTGTAGCGCGGATGGTGAAACGTGTAGTCGCGCTGGGTCTGGCGCGCGGTGCGTACGTTCTCGGTGTAGGAAAATCGCCGCAGCGCTGGCTGCGGCTGGTCGCCGCCGGGTGTGGGGTTGTACAGCACCGGCTCGTCGCCCACGCGGCCGTGTATGAATAGCCGGTCGCTGTGGACCAGTTGATGGCCTTCGGCACCATGACGGAAGGAATAGAAGAAGCCTTCCTCGCGCATGATGCGCTCGACAAAGTCGTAGTCCGTGTCGCCCGCTTGCACGCAGTATTCGCGCGCCAGATGTTCGGTGGTGCCGCGCAGTTCGTAATCCTGGGTAAGACCATGCGCCTTGAGCACCGCCTCGGTGATTTGCGGCACGCTCTGGCGTTGGAAGATGCGCCAGTCGGAACTGAGCTTTAGCCGCGCCAGGCGCGGCTCGACAATCGCCGAGTAGCGCGTACGCCGAAAGCCCGTGTCGCCCTGGACGAACGACGAGACCGCGCCGTGGACGTAGCGAACGGGCGCGGCGCCGTGCCAGATCGTAAGCAACGCGGCGCGGTCCAGCACCACGCCAAAATCGATGGCCGGGTTGCCGCTGGCCAGGTCCACTTCCAGCAGGAAGGTCTCGGACAACCCCTCCTGCAGCGTGAATTCGACGACCTCAAAGGACTCGTCGCCGATGGCGAATGTAAAGCGCAGATCAGATTGCGTGGGCATGGTGTCTTTATCTCCGTTTCGGTGCGAGCCGGGTCACTGCTTGAGGATGCTCTCTAGCGAATCCAACACCATCTGCGTGGCGGCGCCGAGTTTCAGGGAGAAGTACAGATAGGCGCCGGCGATAACGGCCGCCGCCACCGCCCAAGGCGTCCACAGCGGCCACTGGCGGTGAAGCTTGCGACGAAGCCTGGCGATGTTGGCGGGTGCGTCCACCAGCCGCTCGGGCGCGTCTCCTCGCAGTTGCCGAAGCTGCTCATGCAGCTTGGTGATGATGGCGTTGAGCGTGTCTTTGTTGTTGTGCTGCTGGCCATACTTGCCCTGGTATCCCAGGCACAGGCACAGATACTTGAACTCGAGCGCATCGCGGTACTTGGCCGCGTCCATTTGCATGCGCGCCAGCACCGTGAAGAACTTCTCGCCGCCCCAGGTTTCGTTGTGGTGGTAGCTGAGCAGTGACCGGCCCTTCCAGCGCGATCCCACCCCCCACGGCGTGGCCATCACCGCCTCGTCGATGAAGGCGCAAAGGGCATAGCGGAATGACAGCTGCGTCGCCCCGTCGTAGCCAAGCTGCCGGACTTCTTCGGACAGCGCAGTGATATGGTCCCGGACGTTCTCATAGAGCCGGCTGACCTCTTCCTGCGGCAGGTCCATCATGCGGCGTAGGCGAATCACCAGACCGAAGAGCGGTTGGGCGATGTCCACCAGCGGGTTGATGCTATGGCCACGCAATTGAAACTGCAGGTCCTCGTCCGCATTGATGCGAAAGACGCCGTCGTACAGGACGCTTTCTGGGTCACGAACGATGGGCTCACGCGGCGCGCGCATGAAGTCCTCGGGCACCTCGGGCAGGGCGGAACGATTGGAGGGCTTGTCGGTACGGTCGTTGCCGACCACCACGGTTTGGCTCATCTCATTGACTCCGAATGGCCCAGAACTGCAACTCCAGCTCCGGGAAGTCGCCGGTGATGTGGAAGCCGAAGCCGGTTGACCCTTGTGGCATCAGGCGCTGCCAATGCGGATGGGACCGGTCGAGCTGGAAGTAGGTGAAGCCGGCATGGAAAGGCAGATGGCGCGGCGCGACGGGCAATGTCATTAGCGGAACGCCGGGCAACTGCAGGCGGATCAACTCCTGCAGCAGTTGATGCGACGCCACCTTGGCCTGGCGCACGAACTGTTGCCGCATCTGCTCCAGGGGCATGCGCGCACGGACCGCCAGGATGAAGTCGGCGCTTTGCAGCAGGCTGGGGTCGTGAATTTGCGCGGTGTAGACGCCGTGTCCCTGCATGTCCAGCGGTAGCGACACGGCGCGGGGCTGCAGCACGGTGCTGAGCACGCGGCGCAGGGTTTCCTTCAGCATGCGGAACGAGGTCTGCGGCGAGTCGTGCTGATACGCGGGATAGTCCTGCGGCAACCGGCCCTCGTCGGTGAAGGTGGTGAGTTCGCCGCAGGCTTGACCGCACGCCAGATACGCATCGACCGGACGGACGTCCGCGTCGCGGGCCAGATGCCGGAACAGATGCTGCCAGCGGTTCAGCGACTGCAGCAGGTTGAAGTCGGTGATATCCGCGACCCCGGATTGGCCCGGAGATCCGATCCGGTGCGCGATGCTTTTCGCGCGCTCGTGCATCAGCGCGGCGATCTCTTCCATGAAATGCGCCAGCGGCCGAATGGCCTGCAGATACATGCCCGTGATGTGAAAGTCGCTGTCCAGCAGCAGGCTGCCATCGGGGCGGCGGTCCAGAATGCGGGTCAGCGCCAGACCGGTGAAAGCGCTGCGGTCGTCGCGCTCCAGCGCCAGTTGCAGGTTGGGCACGGCCAGCGCGATGGGCGTGTGATTGCCCTGATGGCTATGGGTGTCGCGGATGTCTTCCGTGCGATGGATGTAGCGGGCGTTGCCCAGCGTATCGGGCCAGCGGACCTCGGATATCCCGTCGGATCGCAGCGGCAAGGTCAGATACACCGTCTGGTTGGCGGCGGTCGCATCCAGAATCGACAGCGGTTCGGGTGGCGGCTGGTCGTGCGGGATGTTGAAGGCGGTGCCGTCGGGCATGATGCCGCGGGCCCGCACGATGGAGATCTTGCCGAACGACAGGAACTCCTGATTCAGCTCCAGCTCGGAAAAGCCGTAGCAATATCGGCTGCCCATGCGCACGTTGATGTAGTGCTCAAGGTATCGGTCTGTCTGCTGGAAATGCTGGGGTTTGACGAATTGCCCTTCGCCCCAAACGACGGGATTGCGGCTGGTCATGGCTGTTTTCTCGCTTGATTGCGCGGGCGCGGAGCGGTCCTTTCGGGCCGGTAGTTTTCGTCGGTGATGGCGACGCGCGTGTCTTGCAGGGTGACCAGCAAGGCGTACCTGCGGCTGCGCGGTTCCACCCGGAAGACGTCGTACCAACGTTGCGCGTCGGGTGCGTTGAAGGCTGCGACGACGGCGACGTAATGGGTGTCTTCGTCCAGCTCGTGATAGTTGATGAACTTGAATTGGCCGGGCGCGAGCATGTAGTCGTCGGCCGTGATGTAGGTGCTTCCTAGCGCCTTCTTTGGGGCGTTGCGGACCAGGTCGGGGTCGGCGTTCTCCAGCAGTGAATCGTCCTTGAGCTGAATTACGCGAAAGGCGATGGGCGTGGCGTTGACGTGATCCTGGACCGCAAGCGCCGCTGCGGGCGCTAGGGGCACGCCATCGCGATACTGGCCCAATGCGACATCGAGGTCGGGGCTGGTCGCGCCAACGCCAATCTCCGCAGCCGAATCCTGCGCGTCTTCACTTTTGCGCAAGTGCCATTGCACAGGGAAGGGGGCTCGGCTCGTCGCCACGCTGTCTGCCCACAGGCGTTCAAGCGCGGGACTGACCGCGACGGAGCGCGGCTTGAATGTTTTGGTGAATCCGGACCTGACCAACGTATTCGGCCGGTCTTCAGACGCCGCCGCCGTAGAGGCCTCTTGATGCAGGTGGTCGAGCAATGTCTGCAGACTGTGGACCAGGTCTTCGCGGGATTCGCCCTGCACATTGACCGAGAACGACCGGTCATCCGACACAGCCGGGGCCGGATCGACGTCCGGCTCGGCGACGGGATTGGGATTTACGTCCTTGGCGGCGTACAGACTCAGCGCCACCTGCGTCGGCTGATCTTCGGGCGGGCCTACCTGAATGCTGGGATCCATCAGGACCTGACCCGTCTTCGTGAGCACGTTGCCGACCGTGGTGCAGCCGGACAGCAACGCCCCGATGCACAAGAGTCCAACTGCTGGCCTCATGGCTCTTCCTTGCGCAGCGCCTGGTCGTAGGCCTGATCAAAGACTTCCCAGAACAGTTTGTCGAACCCCTGCTGCCGGCTGGATTTGAGCTCTTCGTAGTAATGCCGGTACATCTGCCATGCCCAGTCTCCGGGCAGTGCCTCGGAGTGCTGGCCGGACCGGTACCGGGCGAAGCGGCGTTCAAGCTGGTCGGGCGCGAATGCCTGCAGCAATGCGTTCAGGCCCGCGGTAACGGCCTTGAGCATGGCACGATGCTGTTCACCGATCTGCTCCAGCGATTCCTCGACGGCGGCGGTGGGCGACAGGTGAACCATGCTGCGGTCCCGAGAAAAAAGCGCGCGCACGGTTTCCGGGTAGGTCTGCGCGAGGCGCAGCGGATTGTCTTCGATAGGCTGCAGGGTGCGTTTGGCCAGCGCCAGTCCCTGGCCTTCCGGTGTACGGTGCAGCGCGGCGAGTCCGCGGATGAGCGCGGCGAGGGTGGTGCCGGCCTCGAACAGCAAGGCATGCGCGGCGTGCGGGTCCAACGCTCCTACCGGCGCGCCCAGACCCTCGACCAGCGGCCCCACAAGGCCCGCCGCATCGCCAGTCTGACTGAACTGACTCTGGATCCATTGATCGGATGCGCCAGGGGCTGCAGAAGAAGGGGGGGGTCCCGACATGGGGCGATCTCCGAAGGCATGCAAAGGGGAGCCGGATACGGCTTCGAATCGGGTGGTGGACAGGTCGGCCTGCGCGGCCAATTGGGTTTGTCCGTAGTGCCGGGAATCCAGCACAGCGGCATCGCCGGACGAGGCGGAATCCGAGCGAGCCGCCTCTTCAAGCGCCAGCAAGGGATCCAGGCGTCCCTGCGACGGCGTCTCCGACAAGGCGTGGAACTCGCGCCAACCATGCTCGTCGGCCTGGTTTGGCGTAGGGACATCGTTGCGGTGCTTGGGAAGGGCGTCGATAGGTTCATTCGACGTCCCCAGCAACTCGGTCACATCATGTTCAGCCAGATGCCGGGCAGGGTCTGGCAGGTTGTAGGTCTCGTCATCCAGGTTGACCGTCAGGCGATAGGGACCGACATGAAGGATGTCTCCCCCGCGCAGCCGGGCGCCGACAAGTGCGCCCAGCGGATCCGTCTGGTCGTTCACTCGCGTCTGGCCGCAGCGGTCAATGACGAAGTAACTGCCGTCCTCGTAGCGAACCTCGCAGTGAATGGACTGCACGCGGCCAGACCGGTCATGCAGGATCCAGTCCGCCCCGTTGGCGCCGATCGTGCCGCCAGCGGTGTCAAACATGCACCGGGGCTGGCTCCCTTTCTGCAGGACTTGCGGGTTATCGACCACCAGGGCGAGACGATGATTGGAGGATGTCGGTTTCATGTGCGCAGAGTGACTCTGACGGGCGGCGGAAGGGGCGTGGCCGGCTGTTCGAGAAAGCTGGTCCACCCCAATTGGGTGCCGTCGGCGTGCCGAAGATTGAAGGGAGGAACTTCGTCCTGACGCAGGCCAAGTTCGAGGTCGCAGGGCACCGGGTCACGGAGCAGGAACACGACCAGCTGGCGCAGGCGCTCGAAGTTTTCGCCTGCCGGCAGGAATTCCCGGAAACGGTCCTGGCTCAGGCCCGATATCACGATGACGAAGCTGCAGTGCCGGGTACGGACGCTGTCGCCGATCTGGAAACTTTCGCTGAGCTGGCCGTTGCGCCGGCCGAGCCGGATGCGGTCGGCGTCGTCGATGAGCGTGTGGCGCAGTTCGAAATCGCGGATCTGCACGTCCTTCAGATCGAAGCAATGCGCGATCAGCCCGGCCAGCATGGTCGGCGAGCGGCTGCGCAGGACCACGGCGCCTGCGAAGCTCAGCAGCCGGCTCCAGGCGATTGGCGTGTCGCCGCGGGTCGCGTCATGCTTCAGGCCGATCAACGCGAAGATCCGCCGCGAGAACTGATCGTCCGCACCGCGCCGGAAGCGGATGTAGTACCGGTACTTGCGCCAGGCCTGGTGCAGCAGCGTCAGCAGGCGATGATTGAAGAAGTCCAGGAATGCCGGGCGGATGCCCACGCCTTGGCCGGCCTCGTAGGCCAGACGGTCCAGGTAATAGCTGGGCAGCGGGGAATCCGTGCCGTGCATGCCGAAGAACGTGGCCTGCACCCGGTACTGGTGCGGAACGTGATTTTCCAGCCGTTCGGCCAGGGCGACGTCGGAGGCCGGAAAGCCAAGCCCGGCGTGATTGCCGAGCAAAACGCGCTGGTGATCGGCATCGAAGCTGTCGGGCGATTCCAGATCGTCCTCGTGCAGCGCATGCAGGCGTTCCAGAAGGCAGAAGAAGTCATGCCTTTTGGCCTCGGCCAGCAATGCGTCGCTTAGATCAGGGGCTGCGTGCCGCTGCGCATGGGCCATGCGTAGTGCTCCTGATTGGTGGAGTTGATCGCTTCCAGCACGTGGAACGACGACAGGCTGGCGTACAGCGACAGGAAGTGGCTGAGCACCGTGCCGAACAGGTAGAGATCGCCCTCGCAGGAGAAGCCGTTCTGGTCCAGCTTCAAAAGGGTGCGGGTGCCCCGGATCGGCAGGCCCTTGTACATCCGGTCAATGGGCTTGCTGACCACTTCCTGCAGGCCGTCCAGGCGCTTTTGCGTGGTGCGGGCGCGCTGAATATCGTGGTGTGCCGAGAAGTCGTAGTTGCCGATGATCGCCTTCAGCGGTTCGGCCGACAGCAGCGACAGGTAAGTGGGCGAGAGGTTGGAGATCAGGCTCCAGTGCAGATCGCCATCCAGGACCGGACGGTACGGCGGCGTGGGCGTGGTCAGGTTTCTGAAGCGGACAAACGCCGGGGTGTCCCGCAACCCCTCGCGGATATCGCCCACGCCCAGCGCCAGCGGGTAATCGCGGTTGGTGCACGTCAGCGCGAGCGACACCGTCTCTTCCCGCCCGATGTATTGGTGATCGTCTCCGCGCACGAAGGCGATGCGGTGCTCGACGCCGGAATCGACCAGGGATGACGACAGGCGCGTGCGGTAATACAGCGTGGTGCGGCCGCGTTCGTGTTCGATCTGATGGCGCAGCGATTCGAAGGGTTCGTAGGTGCGCAGCCATTCGCCGGGTTGCGCGCTGTCGCCGTTCTTCCATCCATCGACCTTGTCGATACTGAAGATTTCGTACGCATCGGCCCGCTGCCCGCCGGGCATGAGGCGGTGCTCGGCAGCCTTGCCGGTCAGGCGGATGGGTTCGGCATCGTGTTCGAACAGGTTTACCGCGGGCGTGCAGTACAGCGCGATGTCGCCCTTGCGTACGCGCACGTCCGCCGGCATGGGCCGCGTGAAGTGGAACTCGATGCGCACGTTTGTCGTGGGCTGGTCCGGCCAGAATTCGAGCAGGTTCGTCAGGGAGAAAAAGTAGAAGCGCCTGGGAAAAAGAAAATATTCCTGGAGGATGCGGTAGCCATCCATGGCGTTCTTGGGGTACGGCAGCAATGCAGCGTCGGAATGGAATCCGGGAAAGCCGATCTGATTGACCGGTATGTGGCGCACCGTACCTGCGGACTCCATGCGGATCTCGCCCAGGTACTTCGCCAGCCACAGGTAGAGCGTCTGCGCGCTGTAATCGCTGCCGCTCAGATAAAAATCCAGTTTGTCGCAGCCAAAGGTGTTGGGCGGGTTCTGGCTCAGGGTGGCGAGGTCGACGCGGACAATCGACTTTTCAAGCGAATGGCCGTCATTGACGTCCGCAACGTCGAACGGGAATATCAACACGTCCTGGCAGGTGCGGAACCGGCACTGCACGCCGTCCACGGGCCGCGACTGAATGCCGGTGCCGCGCGGCACGGTCTGGCGGCCGGTGATGGAATGGTCGGTGGGTTCGAACTGCATGATGGTGGCGCTGGGCAGCGGCCGCAGATAGTTGGGCCATAGCATCTGCAGCATCGAATGCGTCAATTCAGGAAAATCGTCCTCGATCTTGAGGCGCAGCTTTGCGGTCAGGAAGGCAAAGCCTTCCATGAGGCGCTCGACGTCGGGGTCGGTCGCTTCCTCGCCAAGAAACGGCGCCAGCTGCGGGTTGTTGCGTGCGAAGACGCGCCGCAAGCGGCGCAGGTAATCCAGTTCCTCGCGGAATTTTCCCTTCAGTGGCATCCGGTCAGCCTCCCATGGCTACGTGCTAGGTCACCCTGACCTGTCGGCCTTGATGGTGAAAGAGCAGGCTGATTTCCACCTGCTCTTCCAGGTTGTTCACCGGCACCCGGCAGACCAGCCGAAAGCCGAGGTTCAGCGACGCGTCCGTCCCGGGAAGCGGTCTGACTTCGACAACGCGCGCGCGTGGCTCGTAGGCGGCCACCGCGGCGTGGATGTCCAGACAGACCTGTTGGCGCAGGTCGACGGCGCCGATGGCCGCGTCGTTCAGATCGCGCAATCCCAAGCCAGGGCTGCTCTGCGAGCTGCCCTGGCGGGAATTGAGGATCCATTCCAACTGGCGCTTGATGGCGCGGATACGCTCGGCCGCCATTTCCTGGCGGGTGCGGGTGCGCCGCGGCGGAAGGTCCGGATCGAGGCGTTCGAACAGGCTTCCGCGCCCTGGGGACCGGGGCATGGCTCAGCTCCCTGTCAGTCCTTATCCAGGCGGCCGACCAGCGACAGTTCGAAGCTGGCGCCCATGTACTTGAAGTGCGGGCGAACCGACAGCGCAACCTGATACCAGCCAGGATTGCCGGCCACGTCTTGCACGACGACCCGGGCGGCGCGCAGCGGACGGCGGCTTCGGACGTCGCTGGTGGGGCTTTCCTGGTCGGCGACATACTGGCGCAGCCAGTTGTTGAGTTCGCGCTCCAGGTCTTGGCGTTCCTTCCAGCTGCCGATCTGCTCGCGCTGCAGCACTTTGATGTAGTGCGCCAGGCGATTGATGATGAACATGTAGGGAAGCTGCGTGCCAAGCATGTAGTTGGTCTGCGCGGCCAGGCCTTCGGGCGTCTTCTGGAACACCTTGGGCTTTTGCACCGAGTTGGCCGAGAAGAACGCGGCGTTGTCGCTGTCTTTGCGCATGGTCAGCGGAATGAAGCCTTCGCTGGACAGTTCGAATTCCTTGCGGTCGGAGACCAGGACTTCCGTGGGGATCTTGGCCTGCAGCTGTCCCAAGGATTCGTACAGGTGCATGGGCAGGTCTTCCACCGCGCCGCCGGACTGCGGGCCGATGATGTTCGGGCACCAGCGGAACTTGGCGAAGCTGTTGGTGACGCGGCTGCCCATCAGGAATGCGGTGTTGCCCCACAGGTAGTTGCGGTGATCGCCGTCGATGGTTTCTTCGTAGGCGAAGCTGCGCACGGGGTTTTCCAGCGGGTCGTACGGCTGGCGCAGCAGGTAGCGAGGCATGGTCAGGCCCAGGTAGCGCGAGTCTTCGGATTCACGCAGGCTGCGCCATTTGGCAAAGCGCGGGCCTTCGAAGATGTCTTTGACTTCCTTCAGGTTGGGCAGCTCTTCGAAGGATTCCAGATTGAGCATTTCGGGTCCGGCCGCGCCAAGGAAGGGCGCATGCGCCATGGCGCCGACGGAGGCCAGGTAGCCCAGCAGCTTGATGTCGGGCGCGGAGGGACCGAAGTTGTAGTTGCCGATCATGCAGCCGATCGGCTGGCCGCCGAATTGGCCGTAGCCCGCGGTGTACACATGCTTGTACAAGCCGCTGCGGGTGATGTCGGCAGCGCTTTCAAAGTCTTCCAGCAGTTCGTCCTTGGTGACCGGCACGAACACGACCTGGATGTTTTCGCGGAAGTCCGTGCGCTGCACGAAGTCGAACAAGGCGCGCCAGATGGATTCAAGCTGCTGGAATTCCGGCTGATGAAGAATGGCGTCCATTTGCTTGCTGAGCTTGCGGTCGATCGCGGCAAGCATCTGGTCCACCAGTTGCTTGTTGATCGGTTGCTCGCGGGAGTCGGACTTGAGCATCTCGGACACGAATGCGGCGACACCGCGCTCGGCGACCGCATAGCCCTCCTGGCTGGGCTCGATGCGGGTCTGGGCCATGATTTGCGCCAGCAATCCCCCTGGGGGCTGGCTGGCGGCGTGTTCCTGGATCTCGGCGGTTTGGGCTTTGGTCATCGGTGCGTCCTTGAAAACCTGAAGAGTGCGGTTGAGACGGTGCCGGGCATCACGCCTGCGGCGCCGCCAGGAGTTGGTCGAGTTCCTGGGCCAGCTTGCCGCGTGCGCTGTCGTCACCCAGCAGGGTCTGGATCTGCTTGCGGAACGCCGGGATGTTGCCCATGGGGCCCTTCAGCGCTACGAGCGCTTCGCGCAGTTCCAGCAGGCTCTTCAGTTCGGGGACCTGGCGGGCAATCGCGTCAGGACCGAAATCCTTGATGTTCTTGAATTGCAGGTTGACGCTGAGCGTGTCGCTTTCGCTGCCTTCTTCGAGCGTGGCCGGGACGTCGACTTTGAGGCTGAGGCCGGCTTCGGCCATGACTTCGTTGAAGGTGTCCTTATTGATCTGGACAGCGGGGCGATCTTCCAGCGGCGTTTCGTCGGCATGCCCCTTGAAGTCTCCGAGCACCATCACTTTGAGCGGGAGTTCAATTTCCTCTTGCTCGTCGCCTGTGGCGGGGATATAGCGGATATTGATCCGTTCTTTTGGTGCAACTGAACCGACTTTCGATGCCATGGGTCACTCCTTTTAGATATTCAAACGACGCTAGCGCATGGAGATATGAAGCAAAAAAAAGCTGCCTATTCTGATCCGCGGGTTAAAGCTTCGAACATATGAAAAGTTCGAAAAAGCTGTTGCGATTGTTCGGATTCATATGGGAAATATGCGCGGCAATAAGAAAAGAAAGTCGGCCGGCTGATATTCGAATTAGTCCGATTGATGCGCTCCTCGGGCTGTGGTTTCTTAATGCGCTCGGTTTCTGTAGCGCTTAAACAATAAATGGTGAGAAAACCCATGGCCACGAGGAATATCCGGCATGATTTCCGTTGATCTGTCTGCCTTGCTTGACCGATTGCACCCGGTGGCGCGACACGCGCTCGAGGAAGCCGGCAGTCTCTGCATCCGCCAGCACGGCGCAGAGGTCACGGTTGCCCACCTGCTCTATAAATTTCTGGAACAGCCAAAATGTGA
Source organism: Achromobacter animicus (assembly GCF_902859585.1). GTDB lineage: Bacteria > Pseudomonadota > Gammaproteobacteria > Burkholderiales > Burkholderiaceae_B > Achromobacter > Achromobacter animicus. Next base: position 277,616 of record NZ_CADIJM010000002.1, read on the forward strand.
TGTGCGCTGCGTTCTGGCAAATACGGAATTCGATCTGGATGCGTTGCGCGAGGCGTTAGCCAGCACGTTTCCGAAACTCGACGCAGGGCTGGGGCATGCATATCCCTCGTTTTCTCCCTTGCTGCTCGAATTGATGCAGGACGCCTGGCTATTAAGCTCGGTGGAATTGGAGCAAACCGAAATACGGACTGGCGCGCTGCTGCTGGCCGCGTTGCTGAATCCGGGGCGATACCTGCCGTTTCCCGCGATCCGGTTGTTCGAATCGATTAATCGCGAAACGCTGCGCAAACGTTTTCGCGAATTGCTGGCCGGTTCGTCGGAAGCGCCCGTCCTGGAAGATGTCTCGCCAGCGCAATCGGCAACGGCGGCCTCCGACAGCGCGCTCAGCAAATACGGCCAAGATTTCACGGCCCAGGCGCGCGCGGGCAAAATCGATCCGGTTTTGTGCCGGGACGCCGAGATCGATCTGATGATCGACATTCTTTCGCGCCGCCGCAAAAACAATCCGATTGTGGTGGGCGAAGCTGGCGTCGGAAAAAGCGCCGTGGTCGAGGGCCTGGCACGGCGCATTGTCGAGCAGCGCGTTCCTGCGCCGCTGCGCGACGTGACGTTGTGGGGGCTGGATCTAGGCGCCCTCCAAGCCGGCGCCTCTGTCAAAGGCGAGTTCGAAAAGCGCTTGAAGGCTGTCATCGACGAGGTCAAGCATGCGTCCAAGCCCATCATCCTGTTTATCGACGAGGCGCACACGCTGATCGGGGCCGGTAACGCGGCAGGCGGCAGCGATGCGGCGAATCTCCTGAAGCCCGCTCTCGCGCGCGGAGAACTGCGCACGATCGCCGCCACGACCTGGTCCGAATACAAAAAATACTTCGAAAAGGATCCCGCGCTCACGCGGCGTTTTCAACTGGTGAAACTGGACGCGCCCAGCGTGGAGCAGGCCGTGCATATCCTGCGCGGCCTGCGTGGCATTTATGAGGACGCGCATCAGGTCTATATCGCCGACGATGCGCTGAAGGCTGCTGCGGCGTTGTCGGCACGTTATCTCTCTGGCCGCCAATTGCCGGACAAGGCGATCGACGTTCTGGACACGGCATGCGCCCGAGTGGCGACGGCGTTGGCCGAATCACCGCGACGCCTCGCTTCACTGGAAAACGAACTGCGGCAGGTGGATGCCGAGGCCGACCAGCTCTGGCGGGATGCCCGCGCCGGACGAAAGCCGGATACCGGCAGGCTGGCCGCGCTGGATGTCGCGCGGCAGCAGATTCAGGACTCCATCGAACAGATGCAGGCCGCGTGGCAGCGGCAGAAGACGCTGATTGACGAGATCATTTCCCTGCGCGCGGGCGAGATCCAGGAAGACACGTCACAGCGGCTGGAAGCGCTGGTCGCGCAATTGGCCGACCTTCAACGCAGCGGCGCCTTGTTGTATGCAGACGTGGGCGCCGAGCAGATTGCTCAGGTGATTGCGGACTGGACCGGAATTCCCGCCGCCACAATCAACAGCGACCAGTTCCACCGCCTGGACAAGCTGCCCGAGACGCTACGTCAACGCGTCAAGGGGCAGAACGCCGCCATCGACACGGTGCACCGGCGCCTGTTGACCGCCATGGCCGATCTGCGGCGCCCCGGGACACCGATGGGCGCCTTCCTGCTGGTGGGGCCAAGCGGGGTGGGGAAAACAGAAACTGGCTTGGCCGTCGCCGACGCGTTGTTTGGCGGCGAGCAGTTCCTGACCACTATCAACATGTCGGAGTATCAAGAGAAGCACACCGTGTCGCGCCTGTTGGGGGCCCCGCCGGGATACGTCGGTTACGGCGAAGGCGGTGTACTGACCGAGGCCATCCGTAAGCGGCCCTATTCGGTGGTGCTGCTGGATGAAGTCGAGAAGGCGCACCCGGAGGTGCTCAACATCTTCTATCAGGCCTTCGACAAAGGCGAGCTTGCCGACGGCGAAGGCCGTCGCATCGACTGCCAGAACGTGCTGTTCTTCCTGACCTCGAACCTGGGCTTCGATCAGGACGGCGGCCCGCTTGCCGACCTCGACACCGAGGTGCTGCGCGAACACCTTGCAAGATTCTTCAAGCCGGCACTGTTGGCGCGCATGCAGGTCGTGCCATTTTGCTATCTGGACGAGGCCACGCTTGCCGAAATCGTCGAAAGCCGCCTGCAACGCATCGAAAGACAGTTCAGCGACCGCTACAGCGCGAAATTGACGATCGAGACATCAGCACGGGATGAATTGCGCGCGCGTTGCCTGCGTCACCAGAATGGCGCACGGCTGCTGGATGCCAGCATCGACGGCGACATGCTGCCGCCGTTGTCGCTGGCTGTGCTGAAGTGCCTGGCCAGCGGGCAGCGTTTCCGCCGTTCCGCAATCACCTGGAATGGTGCGGCCTTCGTCGCCGTGGTGGAGTAAGCGCAATGTCCTTGAGTGCTCAAGGCGCCGCCGCGCTCGCCCGGACGTTGGTCCAGGCCAGCGGCATTGCGTCCCTGGCCGACCGGTTCCTTAAAGCCGTTTGTTCGGCGCCGGGGATACGTTACGGGGTCTGCTACTGGCGCGAGGCGGCCGGTGACAGCATCCGGCCGATCGCCAGTCATGGCGTCGCGCTGGACCTGTTGCCGGCATACTCCTTGCTCGATCTCGACAACCCCATCACCCACTGCCTGACCACCGCTCAGGCCCGTCATGTCGCACGTCTGGACAGCATGTTCGGCGTCGCGGGCGGCTATGAGGAACTCCGCGAGCGGCTCGCTGCCGCAGAGGCATGGCTGGTGGTGCCGCTGCTGGATGCGCGTCAGAAGGCTGTGGCGGTGTTGTTCCTGGCGGGAGCGGCGTCCGGGCTCAGGTCCTGGACGGCGGACCCCACTTGGCAGGAACTGTGCAGGTTGTATGACGCCGTCTTGAATGGTCTGCTCGATCGGCTTGGTTCAGTCGAGCTGACGCAGACGCGCCAGACCATGCACCACCAGCAGTCCGAGACGCGCGGACGCCGGCGTCTGCTGTCAACCGGCTTTGTCGGCACCGGACAGATTGCGCGGCGGCTACGCGAAGACATGCTGCGTTTCGCCGACTCTTCCTTGTCGTTGCTGGTCACCGGAGAAACGGGCTCGGGCAAGGACCATGCCGCCTGGCTGATCCACCAGGCATCCGCGCGCAAGGGCAAGTTCGTGCCGGTGAACTGCGCGGCCATCCCGAAGGACCTGATTGAAGCGGAACTCTTCGGCGCAACCCGTGGCGCCTACACCGGGGCCACGCAGGCGCGGACGGGGCTGGTCGCGGAAGCCGATGGCGGCACGTTGTTTCTGGACGAAATCGGGGATATGCCGCTGAGCCTGCAGGGCGCGCTGTTGCGCCTGCTCAACGAAAAGAAGTACCGGCCGGTGGGCGCAACGCGAGAGCTGCCGTCCAACTTTCGGCTGATCTGCGCCACCCATCGGTCTTTGCTTGAACTGGTGCGGGACGGGCGGTTCCGAGAGGACCTGTACTTCCGTGTCTGCCAACTGACGCTGCACATTGCGCCCCTGCGCGAGCGCCTTGAAGACGTTCCGGCGCTGGTCGCGCACATTCTGCTCGAGCACAACCGGGCATTCCCCGGCCGAGTCGCCGGCATTTCCGACAACGCGATTGCACAGCTCCAACGTCATCGGTTTCCCGGCAACGTCCGCGAGCTGCGCAGTCTGGTGCTTGCGGCCGCGGAGCGAACGCCGCCCGGCAAGCGCATCCAGACCAACCGGCTGGTTGAGCTGACAGATGGCGCGCACAAACCCGTAATCGATGACTCCGGCGAAGCCCGCCTGCAGCGCCTGTGGCGTACCGAAAGTCTTCCCGACGCGCTAGCCGCGTTCGAGCGCTTGCTGCTGGAAGACCGCTTGCGACAGGCCGCGGGCTCCCGTCGGGTAGCCGCGCAAAGCCTGGGGATTCCCAAACGCACCTTGGCGCGCAAGTGCCTTGATATGAATCTGACTGGAGAGGAAGCAATATGAAGCCATTCGGGGCGCTCCTGCTGGTTGCCGCCGTGCTCGTGGGCGGCGACGCGGCCACGGACGCGGTGGCGGCGGGCCGTAGTTGCAGGACCATCGTGTCGGCAATTGAACGGTTGGCCTGTTTTGACGCCGAAGCGGGCACACCGCCTGTACCTGCTGCGGAAATGGCGACACAGTCCACCGTGGCGCCGACTGCCGCGGCACCGGCCGCCGTGGTATCGACCGCCACGCCTCCCGCCATGGTTCGGGTGCCGGACATCGTCGGGCTGGTGCAACGCAACGAATCCCGCCGCAAGGCAGATCACGCCGGCGTGCTGCTGCTGCGCGTCGGCGATGCCATACCGGGCCAGGACAAGGTCGTCATCTCGGCGCCGGCTCTGACGGGAAGCGAGCCGCGGCCGCTGCTGGCAATCAGTTGCCTGCAGAACATTTCTCGCTTGCAGCTCATCACCCCCGAGCCGCTGGACGTCAGCCGCGTGAGCATCCGCGTGCTGTTGGACGGGCGGCCGATTTCCGACCGCCGGCCGTGGCAGGTCGTGGAGGACGGCACGGTCACGGATGCGGGTCGCGGCCTGGTCGCGATCGAACAGCTTCGTCATCTGACGCGCGCGTCCCAGCAGATGCAGCTTGAAAGCGACCATGCCGCGTTTCACGGGCTGTCGTTCGACACCGCGGCGCTTCACGAGCTGATGGCGCAACAACGCGAGGCATGTCATTGGTGAGCACGTTTCCCACGCTGGACCTCGACGCCATCCTGTCACCCATCTCGCCGCATCAGCCGGCCGGCGATTTCGACGAGGAAGACAACGCCTACCAGGGTGTCGAAAGCGAAATGATGAAGCTCGGCGGGCTGCAAGAGGCGACCATCGACTGGAGCTATGTGGATTCGGCATCGCGCCAGTATCTGCAGTCGCAGTGCAAGCACCTGCGCATTGCCGCGCAATTGGCGACCGCTCGCATGCGTTCAGGCGGTTGGCGCGGCTGGGCCGAGGCGGCGGGCGTGTTGGCCGGCATGACCAGCCGGTACTGGAGCACCAGCCATCCGAAGCCGGGCGCGGCCGGGTTGACGGCCAAGCGGCGCCTGATTTCTCAGCAGCTGGAGCGCCTGGGAGAGGCGCTGGCCAAACTGGACGGCAAGGGATACGCCGACGAGTTCTACAAATCTGGCCAACGGGCCTTGGACACGCTGCAGGGCTGTGCAAGCGAATCCAAGCTGGACGTGCCGACGCTGACTCGCCTGGAGGCGCAGCTACGGCTGAAGGCGGAGGCGACACGCGCGCCCGAGCTCGCCGATGCGCACATGGAGCTGTCGGCGCAACCCACCGGGATCACCGAGGCCTTCTTCACGCCGATGGCCATGGCGCAGGGCAACGAACGTGAAACGCGCCGATCGCTGTTGGCCGTGGCGGACCTCATCAACCAGCAAGACGCCTATGACCCGACCGGCTATCTGCTGCGCCGCTTCGCCTTATGGGCACACCTGAGCATTGCGCCATCGACTCGAAAGGACACGATGCGGACGGAGCTGATGGCCGTTCCCGCCGAAACCGCCGAGGCCTATTGGGATGCGCTGAAAGCGAATGCGGTCGATCCTGCGCTCCTGCAGCGCGTCGAAAAAAGCATTACTTCGTCGCCGTACTGGCTGCGCGGCAGCTTTCTGGCCGCCGGTATCGCCCGCCGCCTGGAGATGCAGAACGTCGCCGAGGCGATCCGCCAGTCCACCGAGCGCTTTGTGGCCAAGCTGCCCGCGTTGGTGAAGCTGCAATTTGCTGATGGCCGCGCTTTCGTCGATGGCGAAACGCAGTCGTGGATCAGTGGGGCGGATGCGGACACCGCGAAGCTGGGCGCCGGCCATGAGTACCCGGCGTTGCGCGAGGAGCTGCGCGAGGTGTTGGAAGCCACAGGGGTGGAATCGATGCTCAGGCGGCTGGAGGCCATCCAGAAGACGTCAGCAGATCCGCGCCATGGTTGCCATGTCATCACGATCGCCGCCGAACTGCTCGGCGCGCGTGGTTTGGCGTGGCTGGCCGATGGCTTGTATGCCCGCGCCCATCAGATCATGCAAGACGCATCCGCGGCGCAATGGGAGCCCAGTCTGTTCGGCCTGCTGGGGCGCCACGTCAACGCCGCAATCGAATGCAAGAAACAGGAGCAACCCCATGTTTAAGATTTGGTCGAAAGTGAAACGCTATGGCCAGCCCCTACTGAAATGGACAAAGCAGGGCATGCCAGTGGCGTTGCTGCTGATGCTGGCGCTCGCCTTGGCCGCCATCTGGTGGTTGGGGCCGATGTGGACCTGGGATGAATACCAACCGCTGGCAAGTCTGACCGCGCGCGTGCTGGCCACGCTCGTGCTGATTGCGCTGCCCTTGCTGGTCTGGGCCATCAGGCTGCGCAAACGGAATCTGACGCTGGAAGCCGAGCGGGCGCAGACGCAGAAGCAGCAAGACGATCCCTGCTTGCGCTACGTGCAGGCGCAGGAGCGGGATCTGGACAAGAGCCTGAGCGTGCTGCAGGCAAACCTGAAGGGCCGCAACGCGCTTTACCAACTGCCTTGGTACCTGGTGCTGGGACAGGAAAACGCGGGCAAAACCAGCTTCGTCAACCGGTCTAGCCAGACGTTTTCGTTGACCGGTGAGGTCAAGGCGGGCAGTCAGCGCCTGCAGGACGACCCGGACCGGATCTATCGCATTGACTGGTGGATCGGCGATGACGCGGTGCTGATCGACCCGCCAGGCGAACTGATCAGCCAGCCGCGAGTGACGGCGGAAATTGAAGCGTCTGCGGCGTCCGGAAGTACGGAAGCGCCAAGGCCGGGAGACGCTGCGGGACCCGCGCTCCTGCCCGAGGCGCTTCATTCCCGTCTGTGGGATAGCTTTGTGAGCTGGCTGGGGCGCAATCGCAGCCGCCGTCCGCTCAATGGTGTGGTGCTGATGGTCAGCCTGGTCACGCTGCTGAATCAGCAACCCAGCGACCGCAAGGCGCTGGCCTCGTTGCTGCGCGCGCGGCTGGCCGAACTGAGCCGACAGCTCGGCACGCGTCCGCCGCTGTATGTCGTGCTGAGCAAATTCGACTTGCTTGAAGGATTCGAGCCGCTGTTCGCGCGGCTGTCCAAGTCCGCTCGCGAGGACATCTTTGGGTTTTCGTTTACGCTGGACTCGGTGCAGCGTTACGATGCGTGGCGGGATGAACTGGGCGCGCGGTACGACGAATTTCTGACGCGTCTGAACGAGCAGGTATTTGATGCGTTGGCCGACGTCCGCGAATTGCGTCAACGGGAAGCCCTCTATTCCCTGGTGCGGCAGCTGACCGGCATGCGGCCGCTCTTGATGGAATTCCTGACCGATGTGCTGGGCAGCGATCGCTACATCACGCCGGCGCTGCCGCGTGGCGTCTTTCTGTCGTCGGTCTATCAGCAGGGCGTGCTGACCAACGCGTTCGTGGCGTCTGCCTCGCAGAACTACGATATCCGCGAGCCCGTGCCGGCCACGCATCCCAGCGGCCGCGCGATGGTTTACTTCGCCCAGCAGCTTTTTCAGCGCGTCATCTATCCCGAATCCGGCCTGGCGGGCGACAACCCGCGTGTGCGTGCCGAGAAGCGCCGCGCGCTGGCCTTGCGCTTCGGAGTGGCGTCGCTGGGCAGCGCGGTGATCCTCGGCGGCTGGTATCACTACTACGCAGTGAACCGGGACAAGGCCATGAGCGTTCTGGAGCGCAGCCGCGCTTATAGCGCCCACGCCATCGACGGCAAGCTGGACACGACGGGCCGCAATCTGCTTCAGCCGCTGGATCAGATCAGCAGCGCGGTGGCAGTGTATGGCGATTATCGGGAAGCGTGGCCGCTTGTGGCGGACATGGGTCTGTATCAGGGATGGCAGATTGGTCCGAAGGTCGATCAGGCCTATTTGACGCTGCTGTCCCAGCGATTCCTGCCTGCGCTGGCCAATGGGGTGATGGAGCACCTTGACGGCACCTCGATCGACAGCGATGCGCAGCTTGAGGCGTTGCGCGTGTACCGCATGATTGAGGATCGTCCCAACCGCCGGCCGCCGGTGGTGGAGCGTTGGATGGGGCGGCAGTGGGCACAGGCTTTCCCCGGCGAGGACAAGGTGCAGCGTGCGTTGATGCGGCATCTGGACTACGCGATGAAGTATGCCGACACGCTGCTGCCGCAGTTCCAGCAGCGCGTGTCCGTCGTGCAGCGCGACCTGCGGCAGATTCCGTTGCCGCAGCGCGTGTACATGACGATGCGCCGTCAGGCGGGCGAATTTCTCAGGGCGCCGCTGGATCTGCGCAATGAAATCGGCCCGGCCTTTGATGTGGTCTATCAGCCGGCGGCTGCGGCCAAGGCAGAAACGGGACAGCCCGCTTCCGATGGCCGTATCGACGCGCTGTTGACGGCCAAGGGATTTCACAATTACTTCGCGCCGCACAGCCAGGATCTGACCGAACTGGCGATGATCGATCAGTGGGCGTTGGGCGAGCGGCGCAATATCGATTATTCGGAGGCCGACAAGCGCGCATTGGCCGAGCGCATCCAGGCCATCTACGGCCGTGATTACATCGACACCTGGCAGCGCAACCTCAACCAGCTTGAGGTTCGGGATTTTCATGATCTTGCCGAGGCGGTCAATGTGCTGGGCACGGTGACGAGTCCTGCGGCGCCGTTGCGCCGGCTGGTGGAAACCGTGCGCGACAACAGTGAACTTGGCGCCAACACCCCTGCAGTCACGGGCGCGCTCGACGGGAAGGGCGCAGCGGTTGCGCAGGCTTCTGGCGTGGCGGAAAAGGTGGCAGCTGGCAAGGACGAAACCGGCGCGATATTCGGGATTGCGCGGGCGTTTGCGCCGATGAGCCAACTGTTGCAGGCCAAGGGCGATCGGGCGTCGTACCTGGACGAAACTCTGGTGGCGATCGGTAGCGTGCAAGACAAGGTGCGCACGGTGCACGACAGCCCGGACCGCGGCAAGACGGCGCTTGACGTGGTGCTGGAGCGCTTCGGGCTGAAAGGGCCGGATCCGATCAGCAATCTGCAGCGTATTGCTGCGGGTCTGCCCGAACCGCTGAACCGTCAGGTGGGCAAGCTGGCCGACGAGTCGTCGCGGGTGATTCTGGTGGAGGCATTGCGCGAGCTTGAGCGTCGTTGGGACATCGACGTGTATCGCTTTTATCGCGAGCGGTTGGCGAATCGTTATCCGTTCAATCCGGCGAGCCGTGAGGAAGTGGCGTTGGACGATTTCACGGCGTTTTTCGGGCCGCAGGGGCGTTTGCAGCAGTTTCGCGAGAAGTATCTGAATCTGTTCATCGAGGACAACCTTGAGGCGTTGTACTCGGAGCGGTTGGGCGGATATCTGGTGCGCAATGACGTGCTGACGCAGCTTGAAGCGGCCGAGAAGATCCGGGACGCGTTCTTCAATAGCCGCGGCACGTTGGGTGTGCAGTTCCATGTGGAGCCGTTGGGAATGGCGCCGAGCAAGCGCAGCAGCTCGCTTAGCGTGGAAGGGCAGTTGGTGACTTACAACCACGGTCCGACGACCAGCACGGCGTTGATCTGGCCGAACACGCTGGCGTCCAGCAATGAAAGCCGGATGACGTTGGTGCATGCGGGGGGCAGCAGCAGCGGACTGGCTTATCGCGGTCCGTGGTCGCTGTACCGGCTGCTCAGTCAGGCCCGCCTGAACGGTGCGACGAGCTCGAGCGTTGATATCAGCTTTGCTGCGCCGGACGGCGGTATGCGCTATCGCATCAGTACGGAGAAGGCGAACAATCCGTTCACGCAGCCGTTGTTCAAGGGGTTTGCCTTGCCGAAGACGCTTCTAGAGGATGGCGTGCGCGGTAACGATGCAGGAGGGCAGAGTGCGGGGGGCAAGGTTGGCGGGAAGCAGGCTGCCTCGGCGGGTGGCATGCCTGCGCGGGTGGCTCGGCAGGTGGGGGGGCCGGTAGGCGTGGTCCGGTGAGGGAGGCGTGGCAACGTGATCGCGCTGCCACGCCTGGATGGATCATTCGACCAGCCAGCCGGCCTCGCCTTCGATCAGCGTGCCGCCATGGCTGGTTTTGTCGCCTTGGCGCGCAACGGGTTGTCCTTCGATGATGGTGCCGGGCGAGCCGGTCTGAATGATTGCGCCGCAACTGATGCGGTCGCCGATGCGAGCGACGGCGCGGCCGTTGACGATGGCTTCGCTTGCACCGGTGACGACGGTGCCGGTGCCGTGCGTGGGGCAGCTATGGTGATGACCTACAAGAACGATGGGTTTCATGATTGGCTTCCTGACGTTTGGGGCTGTTGATTAGCCCCGTGTCGATCAAGGTCGGATCAGAACGGACAAGGCCGGCGCGTGATGCGCCGGCCTTGTTATTTAAGAAACCTGGGATCAGGCTTCTTGGGGCTTGCGCCAGTCGTCGGAGGCTTCGGTGCCGGCGATGGCGTGGGTCCAGGTGATCTTGCGGTAGGCCATGGCGACCTTGACGAGCTGGGTGTACTCGGCCTTGGTGGGGTCCTGGGCGTGCGGGAGTACGGTGTTGATGTTGACGATGGTGGCGTCTTCGAGCTTGGTGGTGAAGAAGTGCTCTTGCTTGCCTTCGGTGGAGGTGCGGTACCACTTGACTTCGACTTCGGGCAGCATTTCGCCGGAGGCGAGGGCCTGGTACATGAGGGGGGTGGCCTTGTTGAGGGGCGCGGTGAAGACGAAGGGCTTGTGGACGCGCTGGCCGGAAGGCTGGCCGCTTTGCGGGTCGGTGGGGGTGGCGATCAGGTGTTCGATTTCCTGGACCAGGATCTGGTCTTCATGACCTTCCTGGTAGACGTTGCCGACGGAGTCGGCGGTAAAGGCGCCTTGCGTGATGTTGCCCTGGGTCTTGCCCTGGATGCTGATGTAGGCGGGAGTCGGCATTTGCTGTTTCCTGGTTTGGTTTCTTTTGCGTGATGGCCTTATTGGCCGGTGTGTCATCGGGGATGACATCCGGTTAATTGCAAAGTCCGTGCCAGGGTTTGGCTGAATGCTGGTTTCCTCTTATTTATCAAAGGCTTAATTGATGGTTTCGGGGCTGATCGCTGATTACGGATTGCTCGAAAAACCCGAAAGTGGCTTTTTCTGCGGGGATTCGGGTCAGTTGTGGCTCGGTGCTTTTTTAAGTCTTTAAAAACAAAGCGGAAAAATTCGGGTCGGGAATGGCTCGGGTGGGTCGGAGTTGGCTCGGTCTGTTTTTTGGCTGACTCGGAGAAGCTGTTCGTTCGGGGGGGGGCTGGCGTTCGGGCGGGGTGGGTTCTTTAGACGCCCGGCGTGGCGGCGGCCTGGGTGCGCGGGGCTACGATTGCGGTCCGGAGCCTTCGCTCCGGACTGCCCCTTCGTCATCGTCGTTGTCGCCTGCGGCGCCTGCCTTCCGATTCCCTCGGGCGCATCTACACGCCCCGCACACCCAGGCCGCCGCCACACCGGGCTGCGGTGGTTTGAACTTGATAGGACGCTGGCGTGGGTGGGGTTCTTGAGGTTCTTGCCGACGCTTTTCGTGAGTCGGACCGTCTTGCGGGGCCCGCCCCACTGCGGCCGCGCGGGCGGCCTGGTGGGGCTTACGCGGTGTCTTGCGTCGGGGTGATGGCGCTGCGCGCTGGCGCGTAGGTGGTTTTTTGGCGGTGCCGTGTCGGTTGGCGACGGCTTGGCGACGGCTTAGTGATGGCTAGGTGTCTGACACCCCTCGGGCTAAACCGTAACGAGTGCAAGCCGGTCTACGCGGGGTGTCTGACACCGGGTTAGAAACGCTTCGCGTGTCAGACACCAAACTGGTTTGCGTTACTTCGTCGCGACCTTTTCCGGCGGGACCGGATTATCCCAGCCGCCGCCGATGGCGCGAATCAATGCCACCGTCGACCGGGCCTGTTCGGCAGTCAGTTGCACCGACACGCGTTGCTGCAAGAGCACGCTGCGGTCGGCTTCAATCACGTCCAGATAGCTGATCGAGCCTTCGCGGTACTGCGTGTGCGAGAGTTTCGCGGCGCGGGCAGCCGCTTCCACCGCCTCATTCTGGGCCTTGGTCTGGTCCGCGAGGATGCGCAGGTTCGCGAGGTTGTCTTCCACTTCGCGGAACGCGTTCAGGACGGTCTGGCGGTAGACGGCGACGTCTTCTTCGTAGACGGCGCGGGCGCGGTCCAGGCCGGCTTGGCGGCGGCCGCCGTCGAAGATGGGCATGGACAGGGCGGCGCCGACCAGGGGGCCCAGCAGGAACGTGCGGCTGGACCATTGGAAGAGGTTGCCCAGTTCCGAGGACTCGTAGCCGAAGGCGCCGGTGATATCCAGGCGGGGGAAGAACGCGGACTTGGCGGCGCCGACGCGGGCGTTGGCGGCGGCCATGGCGCGTTCGGCTGCGGCGATGTCGGGGCGGCGTTCGAGCAGCGTGGAGGGCAGGCCGGCGGGGATAGTCAGCGCGATCTTTTCGATGGGCTGGGGCGGCATGGTGAATTCGGACGGGGCGCGGCCCAGCAGGACGGCCAGCGCGTGTTCGGCGGTGGCGCGGCGGCGGTCGATGCCCAGGGCTTCGGATTGCGCGGAGGCGAGTTCGGCCTTGGCGCGTGCCAGGTCCAGTTCACTGATGTCGCCGGCGTCGTAGCGGCGCTGGATGAGTTGAAGGGTGTCGGTGCGCAGTTTGACGGTCTGGTGGTAGAGGCGCGATTCGGCGTCTTGTTCACGGACCAGGAAGTAAGTGGTGGCGACGTCGGCTTGCAGGGCGAGCAGGACGGAGCGGTAGAGCGCTTCGCTTTGCTGGGCGTCGGCGGTGGCGGCGTCAACTGTCGATGCGACGCGGCCGAAGAGGTCGGCCTCGTATGACACCGTGCCTTGCGCGCGCCAGGTGGTGACGGGGGAAGTCGACGTGCCGTCGGGCAGGCCTTGCGAGACGGCCGAGGGGCGTTGGCGGTTGGGGCCGAAGCCGGCGTCGAGGCTGGGGAAGAAGCCGGAGCGCGCTTCGCGTTGCAGGGCGCGGGCCTGGGTGAGGCGGGCGGCGGCGGCTTGGAGGTCCTGGTTGGCGCGCTGGGCTTCTTCTTCAAGCTGGTTCAGGCCTTCGTCGTTGAAGACCTTCCACCAGGCGCCGCGCAGGGCGTCCTCAGAAGGTTCGGCGGGCTTCCAGGTGCCGGCCTCGGACGCGGGCAGGGCGGCTTCCTTGAAGGCGGCGGGCGTGTCGGCCGCGGGGCGCTGGTAGGTGGGACCCACCGCGCAGCCGGCCAGCACGAGCAGCATGGCGAGCAGGGCGGATCCTCGGGTCAGTCTTTTGATCATGATGACGTTTCTCTTTGGCGCGCGTCCCGTGCAAATTCGGACGGGACGCGCTGGCTACTCTTTTTTCTGTCGGCTTACGCGTGGTGTTGCGGCGCGGGCGGCGCGTTGGGGTCGATGTGCGGCACGCAGACGGGCGCTTCGTGCGGCGCGGCGGAGTGCAGCTTCTTGCCGCCGAGCGAGCGGAGCAGGACGTAGAACACCGGCGTGAGGAACAGGCCGAACAGGGTCACGCCGAGCATGCCGAAGAAGACGGCGACACCCATGGCGTGGCGCATTTCGGAACCGGCGCCAGAGGACAGCACCAGCGGCACCACGCCCATGATGAACGCGATGGACGTCATCAGGATGGGACGCAGGCGCAGGCGGCTGGCTTCGATGGCGGCTTCGAGCGGCGTGCGGCCGTTCATTTCGAGCTCCCGGGCGAATTCGACGATCAGGATCGCGTTCTTCGCCGACAGCCCCACCAGCACCATCAGGCCGATCTGCGTGAAGATGTTGTTGTCGTTGCCGGTGAGGTAGACGCCGGTCAGCGCGGCCAGGATGCTCATCGGCACGATGAGGATCACGGCGAGCGGCAGGGTCAGGCTTTCGTACAACGCGGCCAGCACCAGAAAAACGAGCAGGACGCTGATGGGGAAGACCCACAGGCCGGCGTTGCCCGCGAGGATCTGCTGGTACGTGAGGTCAGTCCATTCGAACTTGACGCCACGCGGCAGGGTTTCGGCGGCGACGCGCTCGGCGGCGGCTTGCGCCTGGTCGGACGAGTAGCCGGGGGCGGGGCCGCCGTTGATGTCGGCGGCGGTGTAGCCGTTGTAGCGCACGACCATTTCGGGGCCGAAGGTCTGCTTGACGGTGACCAGCGAGGACAGCGGGACCATGTCGCCGGCGGCGTTGCGGGTCTTGAGCTGCAGGATGTCGTCGGCGTGGGCGCGGAAGGGCGCATCAGCCTGGGCGCGAACCTGGAAGACGCGGCCGAACCGGTTGAAGTCGTTGACGTACATGGAGCCCAGATAGATCTGCATGGTGTCGAAGACTTCGGTCACCGGCACGCCAAGCTGCTTGGCCTTGACGCGGTCCAGGTCGACGTCGAGCTGCGGGACGTTGATCTCGTAGCTGGAGAACGTGGGGCCCAGTTCCGGCGTCTGGCGCGCCTTTTCCAGGAAGGCCTGCTTGGCCTTGTCCAGTTCGGCATAGCCGAGGGCCGCGCGGTCTTCGAGCTGGAGCTTGAAGCCGCCGAGCGTGCCCAGGCCCATGACGGGCGGGGGCGGGAACACGGCGATGAACGAGTCCTGGATGGCTGCGAACTTCTGGTTCAGGGACGCGGCGATGGCGTTGCCGGACAGCTCGGCGTTGTTGCGTTCGCCGAAGGGCTTGAGCGTGACGAACACGATGCCGGCGCTGGAGCTGTTGGTGAAGCCGTTGATGGACAGGCCGGGGAAGGCGATGGCCGACTGCACGCCGGGCTCCTTCAGGGCGATGTCGCTCATGCGGCGGATCACGTCTTCGGTGCGGTCCAGCGAGGCGCCGTTGGGCAGCTGCGTGAAGCCGATCAGGTATTGCTTGTCCTGCGCGGGTACGAAGCCGCCCGGCACCAGGTACGACACGCCAATGGTCGCGGCGACCAGCACGGCGTACACGCCCATCGCGCCGGCCTTGCGGCGGATGACGCTGGCCACGCCCGTGCCGTAGGACTCGGACGCGCGGCCAAACATGTTGTTGAACCAGTTGAAGAAGCGGCCGAAGACGCGGTTCATGCCGCGGGTCAGCCAGTCGGGCTTGTCGTGGTGGCTCTTGAGCAGCAGGGCCGACAGTGCGGGCGACAGGGTCAGCGAGTTGAAGGCCGAGATCACCGTCGAGATGGCGATGGTCATGGCGAACTGCTTGTAGAACTGGCCGGTCAGGCCCGTCATGAAGGCAAGCGGCACGAACACGGCGCACAGCGTCAGCGCGATGGCGATGATGGGGCCGCTGACTTCGCGCATGGCGCGATAGGTCGCATCGCGTGGACTCAAGCCGGCCGCGATGTTGCGTTCGACGTTTTCGACGACCACGATGGCGTCGTCCACCACGATCCCGATGGCCAGCACCATGCCGAACAGCGACAGCGCGTTGATGGAGTAGCCGAACATCAGCAGCAGCGCGAACGTGCCGACGATGGACACGGGCACCGCGAGCAGCGGGATGATGGACGCGCGCCAGGTCTGCAGGAACAGAATCACGACCAGCACGACCAGCGCGATGGCTTCGAGCAGGGTGTGCACGACGGCTTCGATACTGGAGCGCACGAATTGCGTGGGGTCGTATTCGATGCGGTATTCCACGCCCGGCGGGAAGTCCTGGGCCAGCTCGGCCATCGCGGCGCGCACCTGGCTGGAGACGTCCAGCGCGTTGGCGCCGGGCGACTGCATGATGCCCATGCCGACCGCCTGCTTGTTGTTCAGGAGCGAACGCAGGCCGTATTCCTGCGCATCCAGTTCCACGCGGGCCACGTCGGACAGGTGCGTCACGGCGCCGTCCGGCGAGGTCTTCAGGATGATGTCGCGGAATTCTTCTTCGGTCTGCAGTCGGCCGCGCGCGTTCACGTTCAATTGCAGCGGCACGTCGCCCTGCGTGGGCGAGGCGCCGATCACGCCGGCGGCCACCTGCACGTTCTGTTCGCGGATCGCGTTGACGACTTCGGATGCGGTCATGCCGCGCTGCGCGACCTTTTGCGGATCGAGCCACACGCGCATGGAGTAGTTGCCCGACCCCCACACCGTCACTTCGCCCACGCCCGTGATGCGCGACAGGCGGTCCTTGACGTTCAGGATGGCGTAGTTGCGCAGGTAGGTGATGTCGTAGCGGTCATTGGGCGAGATCAGGTGCACGACCAGCGTCAGCGTGGGAGAGCTCTTGGCCGTGGTCACGCCCAGACGCTGCACATCCGGCGGCAGACGCGGCAGCGCTTGCGACACGCGGTTCTGCACCAGCTGCTGCGCCTTGTCCGGGTCCACGCCCAGCTTGAAGTTGACCGTCAGCGTCAGGTTGCCGTCGCTGTTGGCCTGCGACTGCATGTACAGCATGTCTTCGACGCCGTTGATGGATTCTTCCAGCGGCGAGGCGACGGTTTCGGCGATGACCTTGGGGTTGGCGCCCGGGTACTGCGCGCGCACCACCACGGACGGCGGCACGACTTCCGGGTATTCGGAGATGGGCAGCTGGAACATGGCCAGCAGGCCTGCCAGCAGCACCAGGATCGATAGCACGCCGGCGAAGATCGGCCGGTCGATGAAGAATTTCGAGATATTCATAAACGTTCTCGTTCGACGCGTCGGCTCAGTTCTGCGCCGAGGCGGTCTTGACCGGGTTGCGCTTGGCGGCAACCATGGGGACAACGGTCGGGGTCACGGCGTCGCCGGGGCGGATGCGCTGCAGGCCGTTGACGACGATGCGTTCGCCGGCAGTCAGGCCGGCGTCGACGACGCGCAGGCCTTCCTGATTGGCGCCCAGCTTCACCTGGCGGTAGACGGCGTGGTTCTTGTCGTCCAGCACCAGCACGAAGCGCTTGTCCTGGTCGGTGCCGATGGCGCGTTCGTCGATCAGCACGGCCTCGCGGGGTTCGCTGCCGCCCAGGCGGATGCGGGCGTAGAGGCCCGGCAGCAGGGTGCCGTCGGCATTGTCGAACTCGGCGCGCACGCGGATGGTGCCGGAGGTGGCGTCCAGGCGGTTGTCCACCGACTGCACGGCGCCGGTGCGCGAGTAGCCTTCCTCATTGGCCAGGCCCAGTTCGACAGGCACCGCGCCATTGCGGCCGTTGCGGGCGGGGTTCACGTAGCGCAGGAACGTTTGTTCGTCCACGTCGAACGATGCGTACATCTTGGACACCGACACCAGCGTGGTCAGCGGCACCGATGCGGCGCCGGCGGCGACCACGTTGCCCACGGTGACCTCGGCGCGCGACACGCGGCCGTCCACGGGGGCCTCGATACGCGTGTAGCCCAGGTTGAGCTTGGCGAAGTCCAGCGCGGCCTGGGCGCCCTGCAGGTTGGCGGCGGCTTCGCGCGCGGCGTTCTGCTTTTCCTCGAAGTCGCGGCGGGCGATGGCGTTGTCGGTCAAGAGGCGCTGGCCACGGGCCAGTTCCGAGGCCGTGTAGGCGGCGCGCGCCTTGGCGGCGGTCAGCGCCGCGGCGGCGCGGTCCACCTCGGCCGCGTAGGGGCGCGGGTCGATGGTGAAGAGCACGTCGCCCTTCTTGACGATGCTGCCGTCCTTGAAATGGACGGCGGTCAGCGTGCCGGAGACCAGGGGGCGGATGTCCACGCGGTCGATGGCTTCCAGGCGGCCGGAATAGCGCTGCCAGTCGACGATCGTCTTGTTGAGGACTTCCGCAACCTCGACGGGCGGCGCGGCGGGGGCGCCCTGCGCCATCGCGACATTGCCGCCCGCGGGGCCGCGGGTGAGGGCATAGCCGCCGCCCGCCGCCAGCACGGCTGCAAATACGACGAGCACAGCAATACGTTTACGCGAAACCATGGTGTTTCCTTTAGTGGTCTTTTAGAGGCGGAAGCGCGCTTGCCCGGGATGCGGGGACGAGGAGTCGGCGGGGCGGGGATGCCAGTCCTAAGAATCCGGCGCTATATGGATATGCTGCGGTGCAGCATCGACCGGGGTCGCTTATCCAGAGGCGGCGGGCGCCTGATCAGGGCGGGTCGCTGCGGGGGCGGAATCTGAGGATTGACATGCCCTTTTCTTGCGCCGGGCGGCAAGGGCACTTCAAGATGGTTTGCATTCTGAGTGTTTTGTCCGGGCGGATAAACCTGTCTATCCCGGCAACACTGTTCGTGGAGAATGACTAATCCAGGCCGAAATCGGGTTATGCTCCGTCCACCCCGACTTATTTGCCTAAGGACACCCTTGCCATGGACCGCTTTCAGGCTATGCAGGTGTTTGTGCGCGTCGTGGACGCCAATAGCTTCACCCGGGCGGCCGACAGCCTATCGCTTCCGCGCACCACCGTCACCACCATCATTCAGAATCTGGAACGCCTTCTTGGCGTTCGCCTGTTGAATCGCACCACGCGCCGCATCGGCCTGACGCCCGACGGCGCAGGCTATTACCAGCACTGCGTGCGCATCCTGGCCGACGTGGAAGAGACCGAGGCCTGCTTCCAGGAAGCGGCCCTGCGGCTCAAGGGCCGGCTGCGCATCGATGTGCCGACCTGCATCGGCCGGCTGATCCTGATTCCCTCATTGTGTGATTTCCACGACAAATACCCCGACGTCGAGCTGGTGCTGGGCCTGGGCGACCGTCCGGTCGACATGGTCCAGGAAGCCGTGGACTGCGTGATCCGCGCCGGCGATCTCGAAGATTCCAGCCTGGTCGCCCGCCGCATCGGCACGCTGCAGACCGTGACCTGCGCGTCGCCGACCTACGTGGCGCGCCACGGCATGCCGCAGACGATCGAATCGTTGCGCGACCACCACGCGGTGCATTATTTCTCCAGCCGCACCGGCCGCAACTGTGCCTGGGACTTCAAGGTGGACGGCAAGCACCAGGAAGTGGACATGAAGGGCACGGTGGCCGTGAACGAAGCGGGCGCCTACCTGGATTGCGGGCTGAAGGGCTTCGGGCTGATCCAGACCGCCCGCTACATGGCGCTGCCGTATCTGCAATCGGGTGAGCTGATCGAGATCCTGCCGCAGTGGAAGCCCAGCTCCACGGCAATCTCGGTGCTGTATCCGCAGAGCCGGCAGTTGTCGCCCAAGGTGCGGGCCTTTACCGACTGGGTGGCCGAACTGTTCGCCGGGTGTCCGCTGCTCAGCGGCCGCGACGAGACCGACCCGGCCGCCGCGTCCTGCGCGGTGTACCAGCGCAATCAGGGACAGACCGCTCCGGCGCAACCGCCCGTGCCCGCTATCCCGGCGCTGGCCGACATGGCCCCGCGTCGCCGCACCGCCCGCGAGGAAGCTGCGGAATACGTGCTGTAAATCCGCGTAGGCTGGACGACGACATGGCGGACCTTCGGGTCCGCCATCTGCGTTAAGCACGGGAAACCCCGTAGTAAATACAGCCCTTACGTCCCTCGTATTGCATGAAACGTCTGTATAGTCCGACAGTCAAAGCCTACAACGCCCTTACAGTCGATCCGCTATGCAGCCTGTTCTACCCGCCTACCTGATCGCCCGTTGGCTGTTGCTGCTTGTGCTGTTGGCGGGGGTTTACTTTCTTAGCGGATTCCTGGTTCCGGCCCTGGCGGCGCTGATCATCGGCCTGGCCAGCTGGCCCCTGTACCAACGCCTCGTCGTCCGTTGCGGCGGCCGCACGGCGGTTGCCGCGTCGCTGGCGCTGCTGGTCGTCGTCGTGGTGCTGATTGTCCCGTTGTCGCTGGCCCTGTCCTATGCCATCAAGGAAGCCAGCGCTTTCGTCGCCTGGGCCATCGCGGCCAACCGCCACGGCGTGGACGTGCCTGCGTGGATTTCGTCCCTGCCGGTGGTGGGCGATCGCCTGGGACAGTACTGGCAATCCTATATCGGCCAGCCTCACGCGCTGGGCGCGCTGGTCGAAGCCGTCAGCGGCGAACACCTGGGCAACATCTACCGCATGGCGCTGGCCGCCACGGGCAACGTGTTCCAGTTGCTGCTGACGGTGCTGTTCATGTTGATCACGCTGTTCTTCGTCTACAAGGACGGCATCCGCATGGTCGCGCAGCTGGACGTGCTGGGCGAGCGCATTCTGCCCGCCCGCTGGCAGCGCTTTTCGCGCGTGGTCCCGGCCACCATCAATTCCACCGTCACCGGCATGGGCCTGATCGCGCTGGGCGAAGGCGTGGTGCTGGGCATCGCCTACTGGGTCGCGGGTGTGCCGTCGCCCGTGCTGCTGGGCGTGGTCACCGGCTTCATGGCGCTGATTCCCGGTGGCGCGCCGCTGTCGTTCACGCTGGTGTCCCTGTATCTGGTGGGCTCGGGCCATGTGGTCGCGGGCATTGCGCTGATGGTCTGGGGCAGCGTCGAACTCTTCATCGTCGACAAAACCCTGCGCCCGCGCCTGGTGGGCGGTCCCGTCAAGCTGCCGTTCCTGCCGACCTTCTTCGGGCTGGTGGGCGGCGTGAAGACCATGGGCATCGTGGGATTGTTCGTGGGGCCGGTGCTGATGGCCCTGCTGGTGGCCGTCTGGCGCGAATGGGTGCACCACGAGGTCCAGGAGCGCGACGCCGCCCGGCTGACGCCGCCGCCGGTCCGCCCCGAGAAGACGCCAGCGGGCTGAGGACGCGGGAGCCGCCCGGCGGCCTTGCCATTTGGTAATCTAGCCATCCCGCGTGACCGGCGCCTTGCCCGGTGCGCGCCTGCCCGCCCGCAGACGCGCCGCCTACGCCGCGGGCTGTGAGGATCAAGATGTCCGGGTTATTGCCTGATGATCAGATAGCCATCCTGCGCGAGCAGGGCTTCGTGGTGGCGCGCCAGTTCGCCAACCCGGAGCAGGTTGCCGCGCTGCGTGCGCTGGCTGAACGCCATTTGCGCGATCACGTCGCTCCCATCGAATACGAAGCCGACCTGCGCTATCCTGGCGCGCCGCAATCGCGCAACGCCGAGGGCGGCCTGACCGTGCGCCGCCTGCTCAACGCCTACGCGCGCGACCCCCTGTTTGCCCAATGGGCCACCGATCCGCGCATCGGCCAGTGGTTGAAGCGCTATTTCAACGAGACGCCGGTGCTGTCCACCGTGCACCACAACTGTGTGATGACCAAGCACCCGGCGTACGGCAGCCTGACGGGCTGGCATCAGGACATCCGCTATTGGTCGTTCTCGGATACGGATCTGGTGTCCTGTTGGCTGGCCCTGGGGCCGGAGACGCGCGCCAATGGCGGGCTGTCGTTCATTCCGGGCTCGCACGCGGCGGCATTTACGCCGGACCAGTTCGACGACAAGAAATTTTTCCGCGAAGACGTGCCGCAGAACGCCGACTGGATCGCGCGCGCCGTCTGTCCGGAACTGCAAGCGGGCGATGTGGTGTTCTTTCACTGCCGCACCTTGCACGCCGCGCAGGGCAACAGCAGCGACCGCGTGAAGCTGTCGGTGGTTCATACCTACCACCCCGAGTCCTGCCATCCGCTGCCGGGCACCCGGTCGTCGTCGCAGGCGGGCGTGCCGCTGGCGGGGGCGTGACGCCCCGGAAAGCCCGTAGACTGTGGCATCAATGATCCGCGCGCCGGCAATGCACCCCTGCCGGTCCGGTCCGCAATCCCTACTTCGGAACTGAAGCAACATGCGTGAAAAAATTGTCTTCATCGGCGGCGGCAATATGGCCTCCGCCATCATCGACGGACTGATCGGCCAGGGCCGGGCGTTGACCGATTTTCTGGTGATCGAACCCTACGCGCCGACGCGCGAGGCGCTGGTCGCACGCGGCTTGCCCTGCCAGGAAAGCGTCAGTGCCGACATCGGCGACGCCGCCCTGTGCGTGCTGGCCACCAAACCGCAAGTGCTGCGCGAAGCCTGCGGCCAGGTCCGGCAGCATCTGCCGGCCGAGGCCACCGTGGTCAGCATCGCGGCGGGCGTCGAGCTGGCTGCGTTGTCGGAATGGCTGGGCGGGCACGCGCGCATCGTTCGCGCCATGCCCAACACGCCGGCCAAGGTGGGCCTGGGCATGACCGGCCTCTTCGCCACGCCGGCTTGCGAGCAGGCCCAGCGCGATCAGGTCGACGCGCTGTTCGCGGCGGTCGGCGAACGCATCTGGACCGAATCCGAAGCCATGATCGACGCCGTCACTGCGGTGACGGGCAGCGGCCCCGGTTACGTGTTCCATTTCATGGCGGCCTTGGAAAAGGGCGCCGTCGAATTGGGCTTTGCGCCCGCCGATGCGCGCCGGCTGGCTGTCGCCGCCTTCCGCGGTGCGTCGGAACTGGCCGCCAGCGAGGACGTGCCGTTGACCGAATTGCAGGACCGCGTCACTTCCAAGGGCGGCACCACCTACGCCGCCCTGTCGCACATGCAGCAGGCGGGCGTGGCCCAGGCCATCACCGAAGCTGTGCACAAGGCGCAGCAGCGCGCCCGCGAGTTGTCCGCGGGATAAAGGCCCCGGCGCGGCAACGGGCCGTCAGCGATGACGGCCCAGCCGCCACAGCAAGACGGCCGCCACCAGAATGGCCGCGACATTGAACTGCATGGCCGACGCAAACGCCTGCGCATGGCGCTCCGCTGCGCTGGCTTCCGCGTAAGCCTCCAGCGAACCGCCATACAGCATGCCCGCCGCCGACACGCCCAGCGCGGCGCCCACCTGCTGCAAGGTCGACACCACGCCCGCCGCCATGCCGGCCTGGCGGTCGTCGACCAGCCCCATCGCCAGGTTGACCAGGGGCGTGTTGACCGCGCCTTGCGCCGCGCCCAGCCACACCAGCGCAGGCAGCAACGTCCACGGCGACAGGCTGGCGCCGCCGATGCCGGTTTGCATCATCAGCGCCGCCGTCGCCCCGCCGTACAACAGCGCGGCCAGCGCGATCGCGCGCGTGCCGTACCGGGCGACCAGTCTTGGCGCCACCATCGATCCCGCCACGAATCCGACGCTGGCCGGCGCGAAGATCATGCCGGCCGTCAACGCATCCAGGCCAAAGCCCGTCTGCACCAGCAAGGCGTAGCAAAGAAACATGGCGCTGGCGGTGGAGAACACCAGCATCACGACGAGGCACCCCGCCGCAAAGCGCGGCTGCGCCAGCAAGTCCATGTCCACCAGCGGCACGCCGCCGTGCGCGGCGACCCGGCGCTGCAGCCGCACGAAGGCTGCCAGCGCAACCACCGATGCCCCGCCGCAGGCGAGCGTCCAGGCGGGCCATTGCTGGGCGGGGCCTTCGATCAACGCCAGCAGCAGCAACGCCAACCCCAGGCCCACGAGCGCGGCGCCGGGCCAGTCCATCGCCGCGCCCGAGGGCTCGGCGGATTCGGGGATGTGCCGGGCAAGCCAGCACGCCAGCAGCCCCAGCGGCAGATTGATCAGAAAGATGGCACGCCACGCCAACCCGAACAGATCCGCATGGATGATCCAACCGCCGAGCACCTGCCCGGCGATGGCGGCCAGGCCCAGCGTCATGCCCAGCAGCCCGAACGCCCGGCGCCGCGCATGCCCCTCGAAGCTGACGCGGATCAGCGCATACACCTGCGGAAACAGCAGGGCCGCGGCGGCGCCCTGCAGGATGCGCGCGGCGATCAGCGTGTCCGGCGTGGGCGCCAGGCCGCACAGCGCGGACGCCACCGCAAAGCCCGCCATGCCCAGCATGAACAGCCGTCGCCTGCCATGGCGGTCGCCCAACCGGCTGCCCGCGATGAGCAGCACGCCATACGCCAGTTCATAGGCGGCGATGATGAAGTTGATCTGCGCGAAGCTGGCCGACAGCGTGGCCTGCATGCTGGGGATGGCCACGTTCACGACGAACAGGTCGAAGATCGTGATGAAGCCGCCGGATAGCAGCACCGCCAGGCCGAGCTTGCCGAGTCGTGGCGAAGCGGGGTCGGCAGGGGCGGCCGACGGCGTGGCGGGAAGGGTAGTGGTCGACATGAAAGCGTCCAAAAAGTCAGGATCGGCGCTATTCTGGGCGGACCTTTAGCCTTATACAATTTAGCTGTTTATGCTATTACTCCGTGCAACCCCGTCATGACCGAACCCGCCATTTCACGCCGTCTGGACCGCACCCGGGCCGACCTGTCCGAATTCCTGCGCCTGCGCCGGGAACGGCTCACTCCCGCTGACCTGGGGCTTCCGCCCGGCCGCCGCCGCCGCACGCCGGGGTTGCGCCGCGAGGAAGTGGCGGCGCTGGCCGGCGTCGGACTGGCCTGGTACACGTGGTTTGAACAGGGGCGCAACATCAGTGTGTCGGCCACCTTTCTCGAAAACCTGGCGCGCGTGCTGCGGTTGGACGACGCCGAGCGCCGCCACCTGTATCTGCTGGCGCACCAGCGCCCGCCGGCCGAGACCGGCCGCACGTGGTGCACCGTGCCCGCGCAAGTTCGCCGCTTGATGGATGACCTGCCCGCGCGGCCCGCCTACATCCTGAACCTGCGTTGGGACGTCGTCGTGTGGAACGCCGCCGCGGACAAGGTGTTCAATTTTTCCGGGCAGGCGCCGGGACGGCGCAACCTTCTCTGGATGCTGTTCGTGGACCCCGCGATGCGTGAACGCTTTGTGGATTGGACGGTGCAGGCGTCCCGCATGCTGTCCTCGTTCCGGCGCGATTTCGCCAGCGCGACCGGCGTGTCCGATATCGCTGAACTGGTTGATGAATTGGAACGTGTGTCGCCCGAATTCCAGTCGTGGTGGCGCGAGCACGACGTGCATGGCACGTGCATGGGACTGCGCACGCTGCATGTGGATGCGTTGGGCGATATCGCGTTCGAGCATGCCACCTTGAGTGTCGATGAAAGCCGGCACTTGCGATTGGTGGTCTATGCGCCCGCGCCGGATGAACCCCGTGCCGCCGACTTCGCGCGATGGGTGCAGGCGGGTCCAGCTGTGTCGCTGGCGCCCTCGGAGTAGGATTTTTAGGGGACGCCAGCACAAGACATTGGCAGGGGATTTGACGCGACGGACAACGCGGGTATATCGTACGAGCTATCGTAAGACATATCGTAAGAGCTACCTATGCGCCAAACGGCTTTCCGCGAACACCCGCACCATGGGCGTCCCCACCATGGCCACCACCACCCCAGTCACCGCCACCCGCGTCACGCCAGCGCGGGTGGCGACTGGTTTTCCGGTTCCTCCGACGGCCGCGGCGATGCGGACGGGTTCGGCGGCGACGGACGCGGCTTCACTCGCAGCCGCAAAGTATCCAGCGACGACCTGCAACTGATGCTGCTCGGACTGCTGGAACAGAACGCCAGCCACGGCTACGAACTCATCAAGGCATTGGGCGCGCTCAGCAACGGTTTCTATACGCCCAGCCCCGGCATGGTCTACCCCGCGCTGACGTATCTGGAAGAACTGGGCTACGCCACCGTCGAGCAAGAGGGCGCCAAGAAGCGCTATCACCTGGCGGAACCGGGCAAGGCGTATCTGGACGCCAACCGCGACCGCCTGACGCTGATGTTCAACAAGCTCAAGCATGTCGCGCGCAAGATGGACTACATGCGCCAGGCCTGGAGCGGCCAGCCGCGCGCCACCGGCCCGGAAGGCGAGGACGCCCGCACCGGCTGGCTGCCGGAGTTCGTGGAGGCGCGCCAGGCGCTCAAGCGCGCGCTTCTGGACCGTACCGACGCCTCGCCTGCAGAACAACGACGCATCGCGGCCATCCTGGCGCGTGCGACCGATGAGATCACCGGCAAATCCGGCGCGTGATCCCGTCTCACCCTACTGGAGTTTCCATGACTCAAAGCGACCTGACCGTGGCGCGTGTGCGCCACACCCTCAAGATGCGCACGCTGACCGTGGCGCGCGTCGAACGCATTGCCGGCCTGCTGGCGCGCGTCACCTTCACCGGCGAAGACCTGCAGGATTTCGTGTCCGCTTCATTTGATGACCACGTGAAGATCTTCTTTCCCGCCGATCCCTCGCAGCCGCCCGTGCTGCCCACGGCCGGGCCCGACGGCATCAAGTTTCCCGATGGCGTGGCCCGGCCCGCGGCGCGCGACTACACGCCGCGCCGCTTCGATACGGCGCGCCAGGAACTGGAAATCGAATTCGTGCTGCACGGCGACGGCCCTGCGTCGACGTGGGCCGAACAAGCCGCGCCTGGCCAGCAACTGGGCATCGGCGGCCCGCGCGGTTCGTTTGTGGTGCCGACGGCGTTCGACTGGCATGTGCTGATCGGCGACGAGACCGCATTGCCGGCCATCGCACGGCGGCTGGAAGAACTGCCGGCCTCGGCGCAGGCGCTGGTGCTGATCGAAGTGCCGGGAGCAAACAACGAAATCCCGCTGCAAACGGCCGCGAAGGCATCGGTGCGCTGGCTGCATCGCAACGGAACGGCGCCCGGCTACAGCACGCTGCTGCTGGAAGCGGCGCGCGAACTGGCGCTGCCGTCAGGCGAAGGCTATGTGTGGGTGGCGGCGGAATCGGCCACGGCAAAAGCCGTGCGCGAAATCATGGTGGCGCAGCACGGCATCGACAAGAGCCGCATTCGCGCGGCCAGCTACTGGAAGCGCGGCGCGGTTGCCGTCCACGAATCGCACGACGATTGAGCGTCAGGACTTGCGGGCGGTCCGCGCCAGCGCCAGCAGATTCGCTGCCCGTCCACCCGCCGTGTCGCGCAAAGCCAACCCCAGCACCGCGCGCGGCCATTCCAGCGCGAACGGCCGATACACCACGCCATCCGGCCGCAGGTGACGCAGCGACGCCGGCACGATGGCCACGCCCATGCCTGCCGCCACCAGGTTCACCGCCGACGACAACTGCGGCGCTTGTTGCCCGATGCGCGGACTCAGCCCGTGCTGCCGGCACGCCGCCATGATGTCCGCGCTGAGTCCATAGCCCGATTTGCGCGAATACAGAATGAAGGTCTCGTGCTGCAGGTCGGCTGGGGCGAGGCGCTTGCGGCGCGCCAGCGCATGACCCAGCGGCAGCGCCACCACCAGCGGCTCCTCGACCAACTGCGTGAACGCCAACCCGCCATCAAGCGCGAAAGGCGGACGCACGAACGCGGCGTCGATCGTACCGTCGCGCAACTGCGCCACCAGCGTTTCACTATCCCCCTGAGACAGCGTCATCTCGACCTCGGGATAGCGCTCGCGATATTGCCGGATCAGCTCGGTCACCACGCCATTGAAGGACGCCGATTCGGTAAACCCCAATGTCAGTTCACCGACCTCGCCGCGCGCGGCGCGCTGCGCCGTGCGCACTGCGGCGTCCGCGCGTTGCAGGATGTCCTGGGCGCACGCCAGGAATGCGCGTCCCGCGTCGTTAAGCGCCACGCCGCGGCCCATGCGGTCAAACAGCGGTGTGCCGACTTCCTGTTCAAGCTGGCGGATCTGCTGGCTGAGCGGCGGCTGCGCCATGTTCAGCAGTTCGGCCGCGCGCGTGAAATGCTGGGCTTCGGCAGTGACGACGAAATAGCGCAAATGGCGCAGTTCCATTTTGATATCCAAAAAGTACTGATGAACAATTTTCAATATATTGGACATTCTAATGGCGCGCGCCGATCATGCAGGCATCAGATCCCCGAATGAAGGAACGCCCATCATGACTGCCAATCCGTCCCCTGGCGCGCGACTGCGCCAACACCTTGCCGACAGCATCGTGGTGGCGCCCGGCGCATACGACGGCCTATCGGCCCGCCTGGTCGCCGCGGCCGGGTTTCCAGCGGTGTACGCCAGCGGCGGCGCCATTGCGCGCGCCGCCGGCTATCCGGACATCGGACTGCTCAGCTTTACCGAAGTCATGGACCGCGTTGAAAAGATCGTCGAGGCCAGCGGCCTGCCGGTGATCGCGGATGCGGACACCGGATTCGGCGGCTCGGCCAATGTTGAGCGCACGGTGCGCACGATGGAACGCGCGGGCGTGGCGGCGTTCCATATCGAAGACCAGTCCTTTCCCAAGCGCTGCGGCCATCTGGACGACAAGAGCCTGGTGGACGCTGCCGAGATGGCCCGCAAGGTCCACATCGCGCGCCAGACGCTTGCCGACGCGGACACGCTGGTCATCGCGCGCACGGACGCCATTGCGGTCGAAGGCTTTGACGCCGCCATCGCGCGCGCCGAGCTGTACCTGAAGGCCGGCGCCGACATGATCTTTGTCGAGGCGCCCGAGACGCTGGCGCAGATCCGCGCCATTGCTGAGCGGTTGCCGGGCCTGAAACTCATCAACATGTTCTACGGCGGCAAGACGCCGCTGGTGCCGCTGCCGGATCTGGCCGCCATGGGCTATCGCCTGGCGATCATCCCGTCGGACCTGCAGCGCGCGGCGATCCATGCGATGCAGGCCACGCTCCAGGCCATCCGGCAGACGGGCGACAGCAGCGCGCTGGCGGATCGCCTGACCAGCTTCGCGGAGCGCGAAGAAATCGTGCAGACCCGCCGCTATCTGGCGCTGGACGCTCAGTAGGCGCGAGACGCCGCCGTGCGGTTGCAGCCATGCGGCATGCGCAGCGGCCACAGCCGTTGGCCGGCCGCACCGTACAGCGTGCGGATGCCGCATTGCATCTTCACCTGCGCCAGCATCTGGCCGGCGTGGTCGATGATGCGCGAATCGTCTTCCGTGGACACCACCGCGCGTTGGTCCGTAAAGCCCGACAAGGCCCGGAACTCGGCTGGAATGACGAACTGGCCCTGGCCGTTCACGTAGCCGTAGCTGCGGTCTTCGCTCGCGGGCGCCAGGCCTTCGCGCATCGGACCCAGCGCGTCGAAAGCCGGTCCCGTCAGCGCACCCTTGGCATCCACCCAACGCGCACCGCCGCCGGACAGCTGCGTCACGGCGCGTCCCTCCGAAAACGCGGACGCAAAGCCTTCGACCGTCACCCGGGTTTTGCCCGAAAGGTCGGTGTAGTCCGTCATGGTGCCGCGGTCTGCCGAGTAATGGCGGATCAGCAGGTCGGAACGCGACGGCCAGCTCCATTCGCCCTTGGGCAGGGTCGCGAGGATCTTGCCGCTGGCGTCCATCACGTGCGTGCCCGCCGCGTCCGCCGCCAGCGCGCGCGCCGGCGCGCCCTGGAACGCGGTGCCGATACGGGACGACGGCGCGATCTGCCAGGCGCCCTTCGCGTTCAGGTAACCCTGACGGTCGGCGCGGCGGATCTCCATCCAGTCACCCAGACGGACGTAGTCGGCGTCCTTCATGTCCAGCGCGTCCTCGCCGTCCGGCGAGATGATCCAGCGGCGCTCGCTATTGCCCGCGCTGACCGAGCCGTCTCCAAAATCGCCCACCTGCAACCCGCGCATGAACGCGGTCAGCGCCTTGCCCTTGGTGTTGAAGACCGCGGCGGGACGTTCGTATTCATTCTCTTGCTTACCCGGCTGCGTCACGCGCCACAGCGTGTCGTTCACGCGTTCCGCGCCTTGATGGCTGGCCGGCAGGATCCACTGCCCCTGCAGGTCGATGACGCCGACGCGCCCCGTGCCCAGCGAAGCGACGGCCTGGCCATTCTGGAACTCGCCGATGCTGCGGAACGCCGGCGCGGCCAGTTCCTTGCCGGCGACGAAGTCATACAGGCCCCACGGCGCGCCGTCGGCCGCCGTCTTCAAAAAACGCACCACGCCCGGGGCGACGACCTGCGTATCGAAGTTCTCGGGCAGTTCGAACGTCTTGCCGGCACGGTCGATCATGCGTACCACGCCGTCGCCATATACCTGCGCGTAGCCCTGGCGGAACATACCGATGTGCTGCTGCGCGGGCAGGTCCAGCGGCTTGCCGCGTGCATCCAGCAGCACCATGCCGTCGGCCGTCTCGGCCGCATAGCGCAACTGGTCCGCCGTGAGATCGGCGCCGTCGCCGGCGTCGTCCAGCGGCGTCACGGCGGTCCACGACGGATCGGTGACCGTGCTGCCGTCGGCCAGCAGCAGTCCCACCTGGACATCGTCGCAGTGGCAGTGGCTTTGACCCAGCAGGCCCAGCGGCGCGCCAGGCACGCCGGCCGGCAGTGACTGAAGCTGCTGGTTCTGAAGCGTCTTCACTATCTCGGGCTTGAGGAGCGCCTTGCCGTTCTTGTCCAGCACGTTGAGCAGCGCGCCTTGCGCGTCGGACAACCACAGATTGCCTTCGCGCGTTTCCATGCGGCGGGCGTCCGCCAGCCACGCGGGCGCCGCGTCGCCGTGCACCCACGCGCCCGTGGGCGTCAGTACGCCCGCGGTGCGGCTGGCGCCGTCCACGAACATCACATAGCCTTCGCTTTCGTCGCCGGCCGACAGGCCCTTGCCCAGCGTCAGGGGCTGCGGGCGCCCCGGCACCAGCGCCACGAGGTTTTCGCCGGACGGGTACACGATGGTGTCGGCAAAGCGTTGGGATGCGTGGCCTTCCGCGTCCGTCAGCGTCGCAATCACCGCGCCGTCGCGGTCCAGCACCGCAAACCCCGCCCGGCGCGGCAGCGCTGCGCTGTAGAAAGCCTTGCCCACGGGGTTCATGCTTTCGTATTGCTGGTCCGCGCCGATCAGTTTGCCGTCCGCCGTCACCAGCACCGAACCGTCAGGGCCATAGCCGGTGGCCAGGTTGCCGCTGTCCTGCGCGTAGATGTCGTCCAGCACCGGTTCCACTACCCAGTTCCAGTCCTTGTCCACCACGCCGTACTTGGACTCGCCGTTGGTGGCGATGTACAGGCCCTTGTCGCCCAGCGGCCGCGTGATCACGACGCCGGTTCCGCCGTAGCGCCGCTCGCCCTTGGCCGAGCGGTATTCCTCCTTGTACTGGACCGTGGCGCGCGCGGGCACGCCGTCGTACAGGCGCACCGCGCGCACCACGTCCTCGAACGGTTCGCCCGCAGGATTGCCGTGGCGATCGATCAGCAGCGGCTTGCCGTCCAGCGTCACAACTGCCAGTCCGATCTCGACAAAATCCTGCACTGCGTCAAAGCGCGGCGGAACGGCCATGCGGCCATTGCGGTCGATGTATCCCCACTTGCCTTGCCAACGCACCGCGGCCAGCCCGTGGCGGAAGTCGCCAACCGCCTCGAAGATCGGCTCGATCGCGACGCGGCCGTTCTGGTCCAGAAAACCCCAGGCGTGGCGGCGCAGCGAGTTGTCGTGCGGTACGCGGTCGATGTTCTCGATGGCGGACGGCAGCAGCACCGCGGCGCGGCCGTCGTGCAGGTCCCGGATGCAGCCGTTGCCGAAGGGGTTGCGCGAGGAAATGTCGTCGGCTGCCGGATAGGCCTGGTACTCCGCATCGCTCATGCAATACAGGTGCATCGACTGTATATAGCCGTTCTGCGCCTGGGCGGACAGGGATACGCCTAGCGCGGCCAGGGCGCAGGCAAGGCGGGTGGTTCGTAGCACGCGTGACGTCATGATCATTCTGCGTTGGCGTTGGCGGTCTCGGCGACGGGCGGTTTGACGCCGGTGGCCTCGGGGCAGGTGAGCTTCTGGGGCGGCCAGCTCTGCTGGTCCTTCGCATCCACGATCACCATCGTGTCGCACAGCACGCCGAACAGCGCGGTCGTGTTGCCCTTGGTGTCGATGTACTCGATCAGCCGATTTCGGCGGACCAGCGCGCGGCCTTCGTGAAAGTTGTCGGCCCACGTGAACGCCGGCGCAATCGCATAGCGTCCGGTCAGGTCGACGTACCCGAACAGCTTGCCGGTGCGTTCCAGGCGGCGGGCCCGCGCCAGGCCGTCCTTCAAGGGGCCAAGCTGATTGAAGTGCGCGCCCACGACGCGCTTGCCGTTTGCGTCGATGAAGCCGTACTTGTTGTCGCCATCGCTGTAAGGCACGACGCCTTCGCTGGCTTTGTCATAGTCGACGGCGTGGCGGCCCGGCAGGCGCGCGATCTCGCGTCCTTGCAGGTCCACCAGGATGCTGGACGAGCCCTCGTCGTCGTTGAATACGACGCGCTGCATCGAAGCCAGCGGCATGCCATCGCCCCATTTTTCCAGCATCGTCTTGCCGGTCTGGTCAATCACGCGATAGCCCGCGCCGCTATTGGCGCGCGCCAGGCCTTCGGGCTGGGTGAAGAAGGGATTGAATTCTCCATAGCGCGCCGGCACCTTCATGTTGCCGCGCGCGTCGATGGCGCCTTCGCGCTCGTCGAACTTGATGTAAAGCCAGTCGCCGTACTGCTGCTTGTCTTCGGGACGGCCGTCGGAGACACGAATCGCGCCGCCTTGCGCGTCGAACAACACGGCGCTCGCGTCGGCCAGTTCGCCCAGAAAGCGACCATCCTTCAGCTTCTGCGGCTTGCCTACTACCGGCTCGCTTGCCTTGCCGGTGCGCAGGTTGATGACGCGATAGGCGCGTTCGGTGTAGCCGCCGCGCTTGCGCGTGTCTTCGGGCGCTTCGGCCAGCATCATGCCGTTACCCAGGTATTCCAGGTCGTAGGCGCCGTTATAGCGGGCAGGCACTACCCACTGCCCCTCACGGTTGACCACGCCCCAGCGATTCTTGTCCCGCACCTTGGCCCAGTCGTCCTCGAACTCCTGGACTTCATCGAAGGCCGGCTTGAGCACGGGCGCACCCTTGCGCACGTTCCACAGGCCCATGCGGCGCTGGCGGTTTTCGTTCACCGCGCGGTATTGCAGCAGTTCGCCGTCGAGGCGCGATGTGTCTTCCAGCACGTTCGCGGGAACGGCCACCGTCTGGCCGCGGGTGTCGATGAGCAGCGCATCGCCGCGCAGCATGTCCTTCGTGCGGGCCCAGGTGTAGGGGCCTTTGAAGGGGCGCATTTCGCTGTACTGGGGCTCGATGGCCCACGTGCCGTCCGCGCCGATCGCGCCGACCGCGCCGGCCCGATCGGCCTTTGAACGCGCCACGATCGGCAGCGTGACGTCGTAGGTGTCGATGTTTGCCCAGTCTGGATTCGTGACGATATCGCCCGCCGCCGTCAGGATGCCGAGCGGCTGGTCATATTCGCTGGGTCGCAGGAGGGCCAGCGGCGCAGCGGCATCGGCGGCCGACTTGCGTGCGTAGTGGAACTCGCTGATGTCGTAGCCGCGCAGCTTGGCGACGGTGGTTTCGTCAAGGATGCCCAGGCCGTCGGGGTTGTAGATTTGATGCAGCGTCTCGTCGTCCGCGACGGCGTTGACGCTGCTTTGCACGGCGGCTGCGGCTGCGGCTGCGGTGGCGGTGTCGCTGGCGGCGTCCATTGCCGCGTCCATGGCAGCGTCTGCGGTCGCTTCTGACGGCGTTGCGGGGGTTGGGGCTGCGTCCGCGTAGGTCGCCTCCTTCGCGGCGTCCGCCGCGTCAGCGGCGACCGGCGGATCCTGGATCGCGGCTGCGGTTTCCGCTTGCGACGCGGCCTGCACGGCTGCACCCGCCGCAGCCGCCGCGGCCTCGTCTTCCGCGCTCATGTCGTCACGGGCGGCGTCCATGCCGGCGCCCGTAGCGCCTGCCAAAGAGACAGGCACGCCATACACCCATGCGCGTCCCTGATGAATCTTGACGTCGCCGTTGCGCAGGGCGAGCAGCTGCACGCTGCCTGCGGGATCGATCAGCAGCGTCATGCCGGGTTCGGCGGTAAAGCCCCAGCCGTCGCGGCGCTGCACGCCCAGATAGTCGCTCTTGAACGCGTGCAGGGTCTCAAGCTTGCTGTCCAACAGCACCGAACCGCCCTCGGCGTGGCGCGCCAGCCAGACGCCCGGCGCCAGCAATTCGACGCGTTCGTAGCGCTGTTCAGACAGCGGTTCGCCGCGTGCATCCACGAATTCCCAAGCGCGTTCGCGGTTAACAGCCAGCACGTCGCCATCGCGCAGCGGCGGGGCGAGCGAGCGCAGCACCTGCGGACTGATCGCCCATGCGCCGCTTTGGTCCAGCAATCCCCACCAGCCGCCGTAGCGCGAGTCGCGCGATTGCGCCGGCAGATAGTCGCCCGTCGGTTCGGCCAGCGCCATCACGCCGTCGGGCAGCGTGGCCGGTTTTCCGGTTGCGGTGTTGAATAGGCGCGGCGGGGTAGGGATCTCCATCGCCGCGAGCTTTTGGCCGGACTGGAACCCGCCCGTGCGCGTGCCCAGCGGAAAGGTCTTCACGACCTTGCCCTGGCGGTCGATCAGCACGTCCCGGCCGTCTTCCTCGGCCAGCGCCGTACCTTCGGCATTGAAGCCGGTGGCTTCCGAAAAGCGCGGCTCGATGACCCAGCGTCCACGCTTGTCGATGTAACCCCAGCGTTCATCCTGGCTGACGGCGGCCAGCCCATTCTGGAAGGACCGGGCGTCCGAATACGCAGGCGTAATCGACATCACTCCCTGCTTGTCGATGTAGCCCCACGCCGCAGATTCGCCATCGGCGGTGCCCACGAGCACCGCGGCTAGGCCTTCCTGGTAAGGCTGGTGGCACATGGTCCCCGCGCCTTCGCCATAGCTGCTGTAGGAGCACTGCTGCGTCCAGTCAGGCCGCGCCTGCGCGTTGCCAGGCGCCAGCAGCGTCATCCCGGCCAGCGCCACGACCAGCGCCAAGGGCTTGAAGAAGGGCGCCGCCGTCATGGCTTGCAGGCGCGGCGCAAGACCGCGGAAATGAAAGAGCCAGACCGGGCGTGCCACATGATTCGATGCCTGCCGAATGATTGGGAAGGCAGCACTGTAACCAGGGGTACCCGGGGACGGATCGACAGATGTAACTATTGCGGACGAAGCGTTAACACCTCTGGCTCTTTGATCTGAAATGTGGCTAATTTCGGCTAATGGTTCGCAAGTCAGGCATATTTAGATGTCACTTGCTGTGAAGAGACATTTTCCCTTCAAGCGTCGTCGCTTCAGGTCCGGAGGGCTTGACTCTCGCCAATACACATTCCTCCCGCGCATGCAGCGGACAAAAATTAATCGGTTGAATCGCCCGCGCGTCAGTTCTGTAATACATCCACTGCCCGCCCGGACGGGGGCGACGTTCCCTGCGAGAGGTTCGCCATGTCCACCCCCCAAAAACCTTCATTGGACGCATCCCAGCTTTGGCTGCTGGTCCTCGCCGGCGGCGTCGTCATGGGCCTTGCCCTGGGCGTGCGCCATGTGCAGGGCCTGTTTCTCCTGCCCGTCACGATGGACAGGGGCTGGAGCCGCGAGACCTTCGCCATCGCCCTGGCCGTGCAGAACCTGACGTGGGGCATCGTGCAGCCCTTCACCGGCATGATTGCCGACCGCTATGGCTCGGCCAAGGTGATTGCCGGCGGGTTGGTGTTCTACGCGCTGGGCCTTGCCGGCATGGCTCATGCCACGACGCCCGCCGCCTTCATGTGGACGGCGGGCGTGTGCATCGGCATCGCGTTGTCCGGCACGGCATTCGCAGCCATCTACGGCGCGCTTAGCCGTCTGGTGCCGCCGGAGCGCCGGAGCTGGGCGTTGGGCGTGGCGGGAGCGGTTGGCGGCCTGGGACAGTTCACGATGGTGCCGGCGGCGCAATGGCTGATCGGCGGCTGGGGCTGGGTCGCGGCGTTGCTGGTGTTCGCGATGGTGCTGATGATCTTGCTGCCGCTGGCGTTTCCGCTGCGCGAGCCCGCGAACCGCGTGCGCGATGCGGCCGCGCCCGACGCGAACCTGTCGCTGTCTGACGCCATCCGCGAGGCCTTCACACGCCCCGGTTTCTGGCTGCTGAATCTGGGATTTCTGGCGTGCGGTTTCCAGCTGGCGTTCATCGGCACGCACCTGCCCGCCTACCTGATGGACAAGGGCCTGCGCGCGTCGGACGCGGTGGCGGCGCTGGCCATTATTGCGCTCACCAACGTCATGGGCACGTACGTCTGCGGCATCCTTGGCGCGCATCATCGGCGCAAGTATCTGCTCGCGGGCATCTACCTGGTGCGGACCGCGGCGATTGCACTCTTCGTGCTCGTGCCGCTATCCACGTGGTCGGTCTATGCTTTCGCTGCCGTGATGGGG
Organism: Achromobacter animicus; assembly: GCF_902859585.1. Lineage (GTDB taxonomy): Bacteria > Pseudomonadota > Gammaproteobacteria > Burkholderiales > Burkholderiaceae_B > Achromobacter > Achromobacter animicus. The sequence continues at coordinate 313,262 of NZ_CADIJM010000002.1, forward strand.
TTTGTGTGGCTGGGCACGGTGCCGCTCACCAATGGGCTCATCTCGCAGGTGTTCGGCGTGCGCTATATCACGACGCTCTTCGGCTTCGTGTTCTTTGGCCATCAGGTCGGCTCGTTCCTGGGGGTGTGGCTGGGCGGCGTGGTGTTCGAGGCCACACGATCCTACGACCTGATCTGGCTGGGCGCGATGGCGCTGGGCGTGCTGTCGGCCGCCTTGCACTGGCCGATCGACGACCGCGAGATCCAGCGCGCACGGCCAGCGGGCGCGGCGGGATAACCAGCGGGATGCGGCTACGCAAGCCGGTGCTGCGTGCCCGCGCCCATGGTGATGTGCAGCATGCGGCAAGGCTCCATGACCTTGACCGTATGCCATGCCCCTTTGGGGATGACGTAGGCGTCGCCGGCCAGCATCTTCACCACCTGGATGCCGGTGGGCCATTCCAGGTGCAGCTCGGCCGCGCCGGCCATCAGGCGCACTATCTCGTCGGCGCCGGGGTGCATCTCCCATTGCGGCCAGTCCGCGGCGAACTCGTATTCGGACACCAGCCAGCCGCGCCCGTATTGTTCGAGGTCTACCGGGGATTGGGACCAGAACTCGTCGCCGCCCGTCAAGGTGGCGGCGGCGCCGGAGGCGTCCAGGTACACATAGTGCGACGTCAGGTCGATAGCCATGTTGCGGGTCCTCGGGTGTGGGGATCAGGGCAGTGTATGTCAGCGCGCAGCCTGTCACATCGTTGCGTTTATCATGTCTGCCATCGGCAACAGGGAGAGCATGCGATGAGCAAGGGATTCGAAGGGGTGCGCCCCGCGTCCGAATCGTCCATCGAGATCGGGTTCTTCCACGACGGCCGGCATTGTGTCGAGCGTATCCGGGTCAAGCCCACCGCCGCCAACCTCAAGCGCGCTGCCGACCGGCGCGTTGCCATCCTGGAGGCCATAGCGCGCGGGGACTTCGACTACGACGCCGAATTCCCCAAACGCGGCGCTAAGCCATCACAGGGTCCCGCATGACGAGCAACACGCAGCTTGAAATCCACGATCTGTCGCCTGATGCCTTCAACGCCTACGGGTGGATGCTGGGCAAGCCTATGCCGGACGGCAACGGCGTTCCGTTGTACACGCACCCGGCCACCGACTTCTGGCACGAACACCAGTTCAACACCGGCGCCGGCGGCGATGCCGAACTGCTGTGGGTCAATTACCGCAGCCAATCGCTTGAGGTCGCCAGCCTTGAAAAGCATCTGCTGACGCAGCAGGCAATCGTTCCGCTGACCGGAAGCATCATCCAGATCGTGGCGCGCAGCGCCGCCGACGGCACGCCTGACCTGTCCACGCTGGCGGCCTTTCATGTGGCGCAGGGGCAGGGCGTGTGCATGCGGCCGGGCTGCTGGCACGCCACCCGGGTGGCGGGCGATGAGGTGACCTGCATGATGCTGACGCGTCGATCCACGACGGTTGATCTGATCCAGCATCTGACCACGGACGCCAACGCCACCGAAAGCGCCATCACCGCCATTCCCGCGCGTCAGCTGGAAGTGCCTCAGGATCTGCTGCAAAGCGCCTGAGAAGGGTCATTCCGCTTAGTTGCATTCGTAGCCCAGGCGCGCGAACAGGGGCCACTTGTTGCGGTAGCTGTCCGTCCAGCACATGCCGAAGAAGGCGGCAAACGGTGCATCGATCCGTTGCGCGGATATCCGCGCTGCCGCGTCGGCATCCCGAGGGCAGAAGGGCTGGCCGGGCGTCGGGTACAGCGCGCCGTCCCAGACCGGCTGCTCGCAATGCTCGCAAAAGTTGGACCATTCGCCGGATCGTGCCGGGTTTTCGCGGTAGAACGGCGCAATCGTGCGCAGGGTTTGCGCCACCTCGGGGGCGAGCGCCCGGGTCGACGAGATCATCGCCGGGCCGGGCATCGCCTGCCATTGCGCCGGCCCGAACAGCCAGTCCCGAAACGCCTGCGGATCCAGGCCGGGGCTGTCGGCGTCGTCTTCATCCAGCTCCAGTTCACCCTCGGTGCTTTCATGACCGGGCGGCACGGCCAGCGCCGCCACACGCGTCAGTTTGCTGCAGGCCGCGCAGGGGTGCTCGGCCTGCAGCACGAAGTACGACGACGCGCGAATGTTGAAAGCCTCTCCGTCCGGGCCGGTCATGCTGGGGTCTTGCGCTGCCATGCTGCTGTGTCTTTCCTGTTGCGTCGGCAAGGTGCGCCGATTCTTTGATATGCGGGGGAAATATGCCAGAATCCCCCGGAATTCGAGCCTGGCGCATTACACGCCGCCGTCACCGGGCGCCCGCGCCATCCCGTCATGCCGGAGCCCTGAATGCGCCACCGCCAGATTAGCACCGCATTTCGCCGCGCCACCTGCCGTCCGTTCATCGGTCTCGTTGCCGCCATCGCATTGGCGGGCGCCATGGCCGGCTGCACCTTCAGGTCACCCGACGCCGCTTCCGGCTCGCAGTGGGTCGGCATTGAAGGCGTCTCGGCACAACACGCGCGCACCATCGCCCGCGAATCCTACCTGTACGGCGCGCCCATGGTCGCCAGTTACCAGGCCATGTATGCATACAGCATCGACAAGAACGGCGCGCAATACAAAGGGCCGCTGAACACCATCAACCCGATGGGCACTGCCGCCGCTGCGGCGGCCGGGCTGGATCCCGCCTATCTGTATTCGTACGCGGCCCTGGACTTGCGCGCCGAGCCCGTCGTCGTCACCGTGCCTCGCGTGGAAAAGCAGCGCGACGCCTCGCTGCAGGTGATGGACCTGTATATGCACCACATCGGCGACCTGGGTTCGCGTGGCCTGGGCGGCGGCGTGTTCCTGGTGGCGGGTCCTTCCTGGAAGGGCAAGACCCCCGCGGGCATCACCAAGGTGATTCGCGCCGAGACGGAGCTTGCCACGCTGGTCGCCCGCACGCAGCGCTTCAATCCCGCCGACCAGGACAACGCCAAGCGCATCCAGTCACGCTTGAAGGTCCAGCCCCTGTCGGCGTTCCGCAACCGTTCCGCGCCTGCGGCGCCCGCCAAGGTTGAATGGATGGCGCCCGTACCGCGCGCGCAGATGTATTCGTCGCTCGAGTTCTACGACGAGCTGGCCTTCCTGCTGCGGTTCGCGCCCGCGCACAAGTCCGAGACGATGCTGCGCGAGCGCATGGCCAGCCTGGGCCTGCGGCCTGGCGATGCCTACGACACGGCGTCGTTGAACCCAGCCTTGCGGCGCGCGCTGCAAGAAGGCATGCACGACGGACAGAACGACATCGACAAGAACCGCGCGGCGCAGGGCGCCAACACCGATGCACTGTTCGGCGGCAGGGAGGCACTCAAGAACAACTACCTGACGCGGGCGACCGGCGCGCAGATGGGGCTGTTTGCGTTTGGCGGCATGAGTGCGGCCAAGGCGCCATCCAAGGCGCCACCCAAAGCCCAGCCTCCAACGCGTTAGGTGCGCACCGCATGAAGCGCAACTTCAACATCCACGACCTGCGGATTTTCTACGCCGTGGTCATGACCGGCTCGACGCGGCAGGCGGCGTTGGCCATGCACCTGACGCAGCCGGCGATCAGCCACGCGATCTCGCGCCTGGAAAGCGCGACTGGCGTCCAGCTGTTCGACAGATCGCACAAGACCCTGCGTCCCACGGAGGCGGGGCAGTATCTCTACAGCGAGGCCAAGTTCGTGCTGGACGAACTGGTGCGTATCGACGAGGCCCTGCACAGCATCGAACAATTCGGCGGGCGCGGCTTGCGCATCGCTTCTTCGCCCGCGTTGGCTCTGGGTTACGCGCCCGACGCCGTGCGCCGCTATCTGGACATCAACGGTACGCGGCCGTTTTCCATCGACGTGGAATCGTCGATGCAGGTCATCAGCGCGGTGGAAACGATGCGCGCCGACTTCGGCCTGGGCGCCGTGGGCCGCGACAGCACGCGGCTGACCTTCACCCCGTTTCTGCGTGCGGACGTCATGGCGATCGCGCATCGGGAACACCCGCTGGCCGGACGCGAGACCATTTCGGTGCTGGATATTCCGCCGGACACCTACGTCAAGCCGTTGTGGTCCGACTACGTGGTGGCGCAGGGCGACATCGCCGACTCGCTGCTGCTGCGGTCCGGCATGCAGGCGCACATGTCGCTGCTGCCGGGCACGGTGCGCGCGGTCAAGGGCATCAGCCTGGTGAACGCGCTGTCCGCGTCCGATATCGTCGCGTCGTTTCCAGATCTGGTGGCGGTGCCGCTCGCCTCGCGCCAGTGGTTCGACTTCCTGCTCATCACGCGCGCCGAGTCCCGCAACAACGAGCTGACCGGGCGGCTGCTGGATGCGCTGAGGTCCACGGCGCAGGCGCGGCGGCAGGGCGTTTACGCGGAGACGATCGCGCTGCTGTAGCGGCGATCGCCACGCCGTCATTGCGCCGGCGGCTGCCACGGCAGCGATTGCAGATCGCCGTCGATGCTGATTGCCTGGCCGCTGACCATGGCCCCGAACGGACTGGCCAGAAACAACGCCATGTTGGCGATGTCCGCCGCGCGAACAAACTGCCGCAGGCTGACGCCCGACAGCTCCAGTCGGGTCTGTTCCTCCACCGACAAGCCCATGTTCTTCGCCCGAGCCGCAATCACGCGTTCGATGCGTGGTCCGGCGACCAGTCCCGGCAGCAGCGCATTGACGCGGATGTTCAGCGGCCCCAGCTCCATCGCCAGCGAACGTGTCAAGCCCACCACGCCCCATTTGGTGGCGGCATACGGCGTGCGCATGGGCAGGCCCATCCGGCCTGCCACCGAACTGATGTTGATGATGCTGCCACCGCCAGCCTCGCGCAGCGCCGGCAACGCATGCCGCACCGTGTGGAATTGCGAGGCCAGGTTGATGTCCAGCGTGGCGTCCAGCTCCGCTTCCGTGATGTCGGCGATGCCCGCCGTCGGACCCGCGATGCCGGCGTTGTTCACGAGCACGTCAAGCCCGCCCAGATGCGACAGCGCGGTCTGCATGTAGCGGTCGATCTCGGCTCGGCTGCCCACATCTGCGCGCGCCCAGGGATGGCGGCACGCGGTCAGGGCTTGTTCATCCACGTCGCACAGATGCACGCGCGCGCCGCGCTCCGCAAAGGCGTCGGCCAGCGCGGCGCCGATGCCGGACGCGCCGGCCGTGACGATGACGCGCTTTCCGGACAGGTCGACGGGCAGGGCGGTGATCGCGGCGGGCGTATGCATAGGGGTTTCCGGTCGGTTCATGGTCAGGGCTTCATCAAGCGGCAGGTCGATTCCGCAGGCGACGTATACACCTGGTCGCCCGGCACCCGCGCCACCAGCTTGTAGTAATCCCACGGCGCCTTCGATTCCGCCGGCGTCTTCACCTGCATCAGGTACATGTCGTGCACCATCAGCCCGTCCGCACGGATCTTGCCGTCCTTCACGAAGAAGTCATTCACCGGATTGGCCTTCAGCCACTTCATGATGGTGTCGCCGTCGGTGCTCTTGGTGGCTTCCACCGCCTTTAGATAGGTCGTTGCCGCGGAATAGTCGCCGGCCTGCAGCATGGAAGGCTTTTTCTTCATCACGGACTCGAAACGCGACGCCCATTTACGCGATGCGTCGTCCTGATCCCAATACCACGCCGTGGTCAGGTACATGTTCTGCGCCGCTTGCAGGCCCAGCGCATGCACGTCGGTGATCAGCACCAGCAGGCCGGCAATCTTCATCTTGGGCGTCAGGCCGAACTCGTTGGCTGCCTTGACCGCATTGCTGGTGTCGCTGGCGGAATTGGCCAGGCCCAGCACCTGCGCGCCCGAGGCCTGCGCCTGCAGAATGAACGACGAGAAATCGGCTGTGTTCAACGGGTGCCGCACCCGGCCCTTGGCGTTGCCGCCATCGTCCTGCACCACCTTCGATGCGTCCCGCTCCAGCGCGTGACCAAACGCGTGGTCTACCGTCAGAAAGAACCAGTCCTTGTTGCCTTCCTTCATCATCGCGCGCGCCGTGCCGCGCGCCAGCGACACCGTGTCGTACACGTAATGCACGGTATAGGGCGTGCACTGTGAGTTCGTCAGCTCGGATGCGCCCGCGCTCACCACGAAGAACGGCGTTTTCTTTTCCTCGGCCACCTTCGCCATCGCCAGCGCTGCCGCAGAGTTTGCGCCCGCGATCAGCATGTTCACGCCGCGCTGATCCAGCCATTCCCGGGCGCGTGACGACGCGATATCCGCCCGGTTCTGATGGTCTGCGACCAGCACCTCCACCTTCTTGCCCGCCACGGTGCCGCCCAAGTCGGCGATCGCCATCTTGATCGCCTCGGCCCCGCCCGGTCCATCGGCGTCGGCCGACAGCCCCGACATATCCGTGATGAATCCGATTCGGATGACCCCGTCATCGGCCTGGGCCGCGCCCGCCATGCCCAACAGCGCGGCCAATGCCGTCGCACGCAACGTTTTCTTCATGTCTCGTCTCCCCACTGGGTGGATGTGTGTTTTCAGAACGCGACGTTGCCGCGTCCCTTCAGTTGCAGGGTCTCGCGTGCGTCGTCGGGTGTGGCGACCTGCAAGGACAGGTTTTCCAGAATCCGCCGGATGCGGCGTACCTGGTCTGCGTTGGACTGCGCCAATTCGCCGGGGCCGTCCCACAACGAATCTTCCAGGCCCACGCGCACGTTCCCGCCCATCGTGGCCGCCATCGTTGCCAACGGTGTCTGCTTTCGACCAGCGGCCAGCACCGACCAGATGTAGTCGTCGCCAAACAACCGGTCCGCCGTGCGCTTCATCATCATGACGTCTTCCGGGTGCGTGCCGATGCCGCCGCGGATGCCGAACACAGACTGGATCAGGAACGGCGGCTTGAGCAGCTTGCGGTCCACGAAATGCGCGGCCGTGTACAGGTGGCCGATGTCGTAGCACTCGATCTCGAAGCGCGTGCCGTTGTCACTGCAAGACGTGAGGATGTGCTCGATGTCCTTGAACGTGTTGCGGAAGATCAGGTCGTTGCTGCCCTCCAGATAGGGCCGTTCCCAGGCGTGTTGAAATTCCTTGAACCGCTCCAGCAGCTCATACATCCCGAAGTTCATCGACCCCATGTTCAGCGACGCGACTTCGGGCTTGAACTTCAGGGCCGGCGCCATGCGCTCGGCAATGGGCAACACTGGCGATCCACCCGTTGTGATGTTGACCACAACGTCCGACGCCTCCTTGATGCGCGGCAGAAACTGCGCATACAGCGCCGGATCCTGCGTAGGCTGGCCGGTGTCCGGCTGACGCGCGTGCAGATGCACGATGGCCGCGCCCGCCTCGGCGGCATCCAGCGCAGACTGCGCGATCTGATCGGGCGTGACGGGCAGATAGGGCGACATCGACGGCGTATGGACCGAACCGGTGATGGCGCAGGTGATGATGACCTTCCTGGACTTTTTCATGGGCCTCTGGCGCCGTGTGATTGCGCTGTGGATTCTTGTGGCCCCGGCTGTCTCCTCCGGGTGTAGGCCATTCTGTCGCAGGCCTTCAGGTTCTGTCACCTGAACAGAAATTATCAATTGATAGGAAATCCGGTGCTGCGGTGCAGCGTGGCGTGGCGCTGGCGCCAGGCGAAAAAAAACCGCCGCCAGGATCGCTCCGGGCGGCGGCTTTCTGAGCCAATTGGCGGCGAGGACTTAGTCCTTGCGGCTGGTCACTTCAACCAGGTGGTAGCCGAACTGGGTCTTCACCGGGCCTTGCACTTCGCCGACCGGGGCACTGAACACGACGGTGTCGAATTCCTTGACCATCTGGCCCGGGCCGAAGGTGCCCAGATTGCCACCGTCGCGGCTCGACGGGCAGCTCGAGTTTTCCTTGGCGAGCTGGGCGAAGTCAGCGCCATTCTCGATGGCGGTCTTGAGTTCGTTGGCCTTCGCTTCGGTGGAAACGAGGATGTGACGGGCGGAGGCTTGTGCCATGAGGGAACTCCTTGCAGACTGATTTGGGGAGGGGAGAGTAACGCATTCGCGTGAACTCGCTACGTTGGCAATGATAAACGGGGATTGATCCGGCCCCGGCTCAGGCTTGGTATGCGCATGTGACCAGCATCCGCACTTCCCCTAATACCTGCCCATATCCTTATACGATTATCGTATTTTCAACGCGCCCCTCCCGGGACGCGTCCACAGCCGAGGCAACGCGGGCTGGCAATGAGATGCACGTTTTCGGACGAGACTTCCTATGCCTGATTCAGCTTCCCGAGTACTGTTGAAAAGAGAGTCGGTCCCGCCGTTCTCGTCAGAGCCCAATCTGACGGACCGCGTCACCGAGATGCTGCTGGACGAGATTACCAGTGGCGACTACCAAGTCGGCGAGGTCCTGCCCCCAGAGCAGACCATCGCCACCCGGCTTGGCGTTTCGCGCACCGTGCTGCGCGAAGCGGTTTCCCGCCTGAAGGGCGACGGCATTGTGCAAAGCAAGCAGGGGCGCGGGCTGACCGTCATGCAGACGGCGCGGCCGTCGGTGCTGCGCATGCAGGCGGCGGACATTGGCGACGCGGATCAGGTGCTGCGCATCGTGGAATTGCGCCGGGGCTTCGAGATCGAGGCAGCTCCACTGGCGGCGGCTCGGCGGGACGAGGACGATCTGGCCGCGATGCGGCTGGCGCTGCGCAAGATGGCCGATGCGATTGCGTCCGGCGACGTGGCAGTTGGCGTGGATGCCGACATGGAGTTCCACCGCTGCGTGGCGCGCGCCACGCGCAATGAACACTATCTGAATTTCTTCGATTTCCTGGCGGTCCTGCTCAAAAAGAACCTGCGCGTGTCGCGCTCGCGGTCGGCCAAGATCGCGGGCCGCGGGGCGCAGGCGCAGAAGGAGCATGAAGCGCTGTTTGCCGCCATTGAGAAGGGCGACGTGGAACTTGCGCGGCAGTACGCGCGCACGCACGTCGACAACACGGAAGCACGTCTGCGTACAGCGGCGGCCACGGCTGAGAAGCCGTAGGCGCCCACTAAGGGCATCCTCCAAGGGGAAGTGGTGATGGGTCAGAAGACGATCGATGAGTTGGTGCGCGCCGAGGAAGGACTGGTCAGCCGGTCCATCTTCGTGGACGAAGAGATCTTTCAGCAGGAGCTGAAGCAGATCTTCTCGCGCGCGTGGCTGTTTGTGGGGCACGAAAGCCTGGTGCCCAAGCCGGACGATTACTTCGTCTCGCGCATGGGCACGGAGTCCGTGATCCTGACGCGCGACCGGCAGGGTCAGATTCAGGTCATGCTCAATAGCTGTGCGCATCGCGGCATGAAGCTGTGCCGCTATGACCACGGCAACAACCGCACCTTCACCTGTCCGTACCATGGCTGGAGCTTTTCCACCGACGGCAAACTGGTGGAACGGCCCGGCGAGCTGGTCGGGGTGCCCGGCCACGCGACGCACTACAAGGGCGAGCTCGACAAGAAGCAGTGGGGCCTGAAGACCGTGGCGCAGGTGGTGAACTACAAGGGCGCCATCTGGGCAACATGGGATCCCAACGCGCCGCCGTTTCTGGACTACATCGGCAACATGCGGCTGTACCTGGACGCGGCGCTGGATCACCGCAACGGCAGCCCGGGCGGCTCGGAAGTGATCGGTGGCGTGCAGAAGTGGCGCGTGAAGTGCAACTGGAAGTTCGCGCCCGAAAACTTCATTGGCGATCTGTACCACGACATCAGCCACCGCTCGGTGGACATCGTGGGCATCGGGCCGGGCGGCGGAAAAGGGCGGCGCGATGCGTCGGCCACGCGGTCGGCAATCTGTTTTCCGGAACTGGGCCACGGCCTGCTGGGCCGCTTGCCGTTCTACGAAGAAGGCCCCTACGCGCCGCAATACGGCCGCTACCCGGAGGTGGAAGCCTACTACCGCGAAATCCATGAGCAGCGCGAACGCACGCTGGGTTCGGCGATGCGGGTGCAGACCAGCGTGGGCACCATCTTCCCGAATATGTCGTTCCACGGACGCCAGCCGCGCACGCTGGCAGTGTTTCATCCGATCAGCTCGACCGAGATGGAAATGTGGCGCATGTATCTGGTGGACAAGGATGCGCCGGAGGCGGTCAAGGAGGCGGCTCGCCATTATTTCCTGCGCTATTCCGGACCGGGCGGCATGACGGAATCGGACGACATGGAGAACTGGACGGGCGCCACCGAGGCCAGCATGGGTGCGATGTCGCGCGAACTCTTCTTCAACTACCAGATGGGCGTGGGCCACCGCCAGGACGTGCCCGAGATTCCCGGCTGTGCGGTCAACGGCGAATACACCGAGGAAAACGCCCGGATCTACTACCGGCGCTGGGCGCAGTTCATGAACGGCATGTCCTGGGACCAACTGATGGCGGGCGCGGTGCGCCTTGAGGAGGCGGCATGAACGCACCCATCGAGAGCGCGCCGCCCGTGGCGCAGGACGACAGCGTGGACGACATGCTGCTGTGGTGGGAAGCGCACCGCTTCCTGCACTACGAGGCCGATCTGCTGGACCACCGCGAGTTCGACAAGTGGCTCACCCTCCTGGACGAGGCCATCACGTATCGCATGCCGCTGACGCGCAATGTTCGCCGCGACGCGATGGCGCAGGAATACTCCGGCAAACAGGATGCCGCCTGGTTCGACGAAGGCATCGACACGCTGCGCCAGCGCGTCGCGCAGATCAAGACGGGCATTCACTGGGCCGAAGAGCCGGCCTCGCGTGTGTCCCATCTGGTGACCAACATCCGCGTGCTGGACGTGACGCCAGACGACGACGGCGGCGATCTGGTGCGGGTGCGGTCGCGCTTCCTGATCTACCAGAACCGCCTGCAGTCCGAAGTGAATCTGTTCGTCGGCAAGCGCGAGGACGTGCTGCGCAGGCGCGATGGACGCTTCACGATTCTGTCGCGTGAGATCCACCTGGACCAGAACGTTCTCTTATCGAAGGCGCTGACGATCTTCTTCTAGCGCGCCCATGCCGGACCCGGCCCGTCTGCCGGGATTCGATGGTTTTCCTTCCACTCGGGGCCTGACCGCCGACAGGACGCGCTCGCCCACACCTGGAGTTGCAGCATGCAAAGACGTACTGTACTGAAGGCCATTGCCGGCGCGGCCGCGATGACGGCGACGGGAATTTCGTGGGGCGCCGACGCGGCATATCCCAGCAAGCCGATCCGCCTGATCGTCCCGTATCCGCCGGGCGGCGTCACGGATGTGGCGGGTCGCCTGGCCGGCGAGATCCTCACCCGCAAGTTCGGCCAGCCGGTGGTGGTGGAAAACCGGCCGGGTGCAAACGGCATGATCGGCAGCCAGCAGGTGGCTTCGGCGCCGCCGGACGGCTACACGCTGCTGCTCAACGGCCTGGGCGGCATGGTGCTGCCGATGGCCACCGTGACCGGACTGCCGCTGGACACGGCGCGCGCCTTCACGCCGATTGCGCAGATGGCCGAATTCATCAACGTGCTGATCGTGCGGGCGGATTCGCCGATCCGCAGCGTCGACGACCTGATCGCCACGGCGCGCAAGCGCAGCAAGGATGGCCTGAACTATGGGTCCAACGGCATCGGCTCGTCGGTGCATCTGACCACCGCGTTCTTCGCGCAGCACACGGGCACCAACCTGCTGCATGTGCCGTACAAGGGCAGCGGCGAGATGCTGGTGGATGTGGTGAACGGCAATCTGGACTTCAGCTTCAGCAACCTGCCGCCGGTGATGGGCCTGATCCGCAAGGGATCGATTCGTCCGATTGCGGTGACCAGCAGCTATCGCAGCAAGCAGTTGCCGGATGTGCCGACGATGGCCGAGCAGGGCGTGGCGGACTTCGACGTGACGAGCTGGCTGGGCGTGTACGGCCCCGCCGGCATGCCACCCGACATCGTGCAGAAGCTCAGCGCGGCTTTGCAGGAAGGCATGGCGCAACCCCAGTCGGTGGAAACCTTGACCGCCGCGGGCTTTGAGCCCAAGCCGAGAGGGGCGGGTGCTTTTGCTGAGCTGAACCGGGCCGAGCTGACGCGCTGGAAGCAGGTGGCCACCAAAGCCAGCATTTCCCTGAAATTCGGAGCGTGAGCATCATGGAAACCTCATCTGCTCCGCAGCGTGTCCACACGGCCATCATCGGCGCGGGGCATGCGGGCGTCGAATGCGCGTGGGCGTTGCGCGCCGCGGGCGTTGAAGGCGATATCGCGCTCTTCGGCGCGGAGACGCATGCGCCTTATGAACGGCCGCCGCTCTCCAAAGCGTTGCTCACCGGCTCGACCAGCGCCGAGCGCATCGCGTTGCGCGCGGGCAGCGCGTACGAGAAGTCGCGAGTGATCGTGGTGGCAGGCGATCCGGTGGCCGCCATCGACACGGCGGCGCACACGTTGCGCACGGCGTCGGGTCATATAGTGGCCTATGAACACTGCGTGCTTGCCACCGGCGCCAGCGCGCGTGGCATTGCGGAGGTGGCGGGCGAACAGGTGTTTTCCGTGCGCGGCCTGGACGACGCGCACCGGCTGCGCGAGGCGCTGCGCCCCGGCATCCGGCTGCTCGTCGTGGGCGCAGGATATCTGGGGCTGGAGGCCGCGTGTTCAGCGCGCAAGCTGGGCGCCGAGGTATTGGTGCTGGAACAGGGCGGCAACGTGATGGCGGGCAAGGTGTCCGAATCCACTGCCACGCGCATCGGCGACCTGCACCGCGAGGCCGGCATCGAGATCCGCCACGGCGCGGCGGTGCGGCGCTGGGAACGCACGGCGACGGGTTGGCGCGCGCATCTGGCCAGCGGAGAGCCCATCGACGCTGAACTCGTGCTGGTGTCCATCGGCGCGGTTGCCGAGACGGCGCTTGCCGAAGCGGCGGGCCTGATCTGCCTGGACGGCGTGGTCGTCGACGAATGTTGCCGGACTTCGGCACCCGGCGTCTACGCCATTGGCGATTGCGCAAGCGCCTTTCGCGGAGAGCTGCAGCGTTATGCCCGCATCGAAAGCGTGCAGAACGCGCTGGCGCAGGCGCGCACGGCGGCGGCAACCATTGCCGGCAAGGCCCCGCCAGCGGCGCGTCCGCCCACCTTCTGGTCCGAACAGCAGGGCCGCCGTCTGCAGATGGCCGGCCTCGTCGACCCTGCCGCGCCTTGCCGTGACGTCTTGCTGCCCACTGCCAAGGGCTGGCTGGTCGAGCGATACCAGCACGGCCGACTGGCCGCGATCGAAGCGGTCGACAGTCCCGTGGAATTCATCAAGGGCGTGCCACGGATCGGCGCGCCCGAAGCGGTTGCGGCCGCTGTGTAAACGAACCCTGGAGACAACATGCCCGTTGCGATATTTGAATTGCCCGATGGCGCCGAACAGGTGCTGGACGTGCCCGACGACTGGTCGCTGATGGAAGCCGCGCGGCGCGATGGCCTGGAAGGCATCGTCGCCGAATGCGGTGGCGGCGCCATCTGCGGTACCTGCCACGTGCAGGTGGACGCGGATTGGCACGCGCGGCTGGAGCCGCCCGGCATGGCCGAGGAGGCGCTGCTGGAAGTCGTGCCCGAGCGCTGTCCGACCAGCCGACTGTCCTGTCAGGTCATCATGACGCCCGAGCTGGACGGCATTCGCGTACGCGTGCCTTCGTCGCAGCTTGAACTGTAGCCGCGGCGCCTGACTCGCAAGACGCGAACACAAGGAGCAACCGCATGGCCGACAACAAATCCATCAACCTCGTCGATCTGCAACCCGGCGTGCGCGTGCGCATGGCGGGTGGCGCGTTGGCCGAGATCGTCGAGAACCCGCAAGACGGCTTCTGGCTGATCGTCCGTTACCTGGACCATCCCGCCGAGCCCGCGCTGGTCGACGCCGGAGAGCAACAGGTATTTGCCACCGACGTCGAAGCAATCGAACCCTGACCCCACTGGAGCCCCCAATGAATCAAAAGCCCAAAGTTATCGTCTCCGCACCCGTGCCACCCGACCTGCGCGAGCGCCTCGCTGAGCGCTGCGACATCGTCGAAGTGCCCACCGGACAGAATCCGGCCGAGGTGCTGGGCGCGGACGAGCGTGCGCAGATCGAAGGCATGGTGTGCACCGTGCGCACCAAGGTCGATCAAGCGCTGCTGGATGCGTTGCCCGCGCTGAAGGTCAGCTCGAACTTCGCAGTTGGGTTCGACAACGTCGACCTGGCGGCCGCCACGCGGCGCAAGGTGCTGATCTGCAATACGCCGGGCGTGCTGGATGGCGCGGTGGCTGATGTGACCATCGGCCTGATGCTGTGCCTGTCGCGCAACCTGGTGGCGGGCGACGCCTTCGTGCGCAGCGGCGCCTGGACCAAGGGCGCCTTTCCGTTGACGCGCGACATCCGCGGCAAGACGCTGGGCCTCTTGGGCATGGGCCGCATCGGCCGTGTCGTGGCGCGCGCGGCGCAGGCCTTCGACATGAAGGTGATCTATCACAACCGCCGCGAGGACCCGCAGGCCGAAGGCCTGGCCACCTATGTGGACCGCGATGAACTTTTCAAGACGTCGGACGTGCTGAGCGTGCATATCCCGCTGTCGGCGGAAACGCGCCATTCCATCGGCAAGCGCGAATTGGAACTGATGAAGCCCACGGCGTATCTGATCAACACCGCGCGTGGCCCCGTGATCGACGAGGCCGCGCTGATCGAAGCGCTGCGCGCCGGCACCATCGCGGGTGCGGGGCTGGACGTGATGGAGCAGGAACCGCTGCCGGCCGACAGCCCGCTGTGCGCCTTGCCGAACGTGGTGCTGCAGGCCCACGTAGGCAGCGCCACGCACGAAACGCGGCGCGCGATGATCGATCTGGCAGTGGCCAATCTGATGGATGCGCTGGCAGGCCAGAAGCCGAAGGCCATGGTCAATGCCGAGGTGTGGCAGGCGCGCGCCTGACGGCACTGCGCCGATAGACGCGGCCCCGCCAACATGGGGCTGACATGGCGGGGCCGGCGCATGCAGCCGGTCCCGCCTTTCCCTATTTCCCGCCGTAATCCACCACGATTCCCGCCTGCTGCGCGACCTCGCTCCAACGCTTGAACTCCGCCTTGGAGAATGCCTGGAACTGCGCGGCGTCGCGCAACTTGGGTTCAAAACCGGCGTTGATGATGCGGTTCTGGTATTCCGGCGCGGCCAGCCCGGTGACGATGGTGTTGGACAGTTGGGCGATGATCGCCGGGTCCACCTGCGCGGGCGCATACATGCCCAGCCAGCTCGTCACGTCGAAGTCCTTCATGCCCTGTTCCTGCATCGTCGGCACATTGGGCAACTGCCGCGCGCGGTAGGCGCTGGTCACCGCCAGCGCCTTCAGGCGCTTGCCGTCCACCATCGGCAGCGTGGGCGGCAGGTTCATGAAACAGAGGTCCAGGTCGCCGTTGGCCGTGCCCACCAGCGCCTCGCTGGCGCCCTTGTACGGCACATGATCGAACTTCAGGCCCGTGCGCATGGCAAAGAGCTCGGCCGTCATCTGCGACGAACTGCCGACGCCATTGCTGCCGTACAGCGGTTTGCGCTTCGTGGCGCGCAGGTATTCGATCAGCTCAGGCACCGTATCGGCCGGATGGTCCACCCGCACGACGAGCGCGTTGACGAACTCGGCCACCTGGGCGATGGGAAGCAGTGCGGTGGGGATGTCGATGGGCAGCCCGCGCAGCGTGGCGGGGGGCAGCACGTTGTGGCCAAGACCCCCGGTGGTGAGGGTGTAGCCGTCAGGCTTGGAGGCGGCGGCGGCCTGCATGCCGATGACGCCACCGGCGCCGGCGCGGTTTTCGATGACCACGCTCTGGCCGTATTTGGCATAGAGCAGGTCGCCGACCAACCGTCCCGCAAGATCGGTGGCGCTGCCTGGGGTGGATGAGACGATGATCTTGATGACGCGGGACGGATACGCCCCGTTCTGTGCCCAGCTTGCGCCGGTCAGGTGCAGGCCGGCGGCGGCCCCCATCAGCTTCAACGCACTGCGACGTTTCATGACGACTTCCCCTTGGGTTATAGACCTACTGCTTCACGTGCTGCTCCAAAAATGTGATCCGGACTTTGTACGATAAACATATTTCTCGTACGGTACGGGGCACACAAGCGCACGCAAATTGCGGCTAACCCTAGGGGAGTCGTTGCGGGCCTTGCGGCCCGTTTTTTAGCGCACCGGCCAGCCGTACATCAGGCCGCCGTTGCGGTACGAGGCGTTAAGCCCGCGTTCCAGTTTCAGCGGGCTGTTGGGGCCCAGGTTCTTCTCGAAGCTCTCGCCGTAATTGCCGACGGTCTTGATGATGTTGTAGGCCCACTTGTCGTCCACGCCCAGGTTCTTGCCCATGCCCGGCGTCACGCCCAGCAGGCGCTGGATGTTCGGGTTGGTGCTTTTCAGCATCTCGTCCACGTTCTTGGACGTGACGCCGTATTCCTCGGCTTCCAGCATGGCGTTCATGGTCCAGCGGACCAGGTTGAACCACTGCTCGTCGCCTTGGCGGACCATGGGGCCGAGCGGTTCCTTCGAAAAGTTCTCCGGCAGGATGTCGTACTTTTCCGGGCTTTCCAGGTTGCTGCGCGCGGCGGCGAGCTGCGACTTGTCGCCCGTGAATGCGTCGCAACGGCCCACGGCGAAGGCGCGGATGATCTCGTCCAGGCGCTCGACGACGACCGGCTTGAAGTTCACGTTCTGCGAGCGGAACCAGTCGGCCAGGTTCAGTTCGGTGGTGGTGCCCGGCTGCACGCAGACGGTGGCGCCTTCCAGTTCCTTGGCGCTTTTCACGCCCAGGGACTTGTTCACCATGATGCCCTGGCTGTCGTAGTAGTTGACGCCCACGCCGATCAGGCCCAGCGTCGTGTCGCGGGTCAGCGTCAGGGTGGTGTTGCGGGTCAGCACATCGACTTCGCCGGATTGCAGGGCAGTGAAGCGCTGCACGGCGCTGATCGCCTGGATCTTGGCCTTGGACGCGTCGCCGAACAGGGCGATGGCCAGCGCGCGGCACAGGTCCACGTCCAGGCCGATCCAGCCGCCCTTGCTGTCGTTCACGGAAAAGCCCGCGACGCCCGTGGATACGCCGCAGTGGACAAAGCCCTTGCTTTTGACCGCGTCGAAGGTCGCGCCGGCATGGGCGGTCCAGGACGAGATGAACAAGGCGGTTCCTGCCGCAGCCAGTTTGAGTGCTTTCATGGTGTCTCCGCGCAGCGTTGCGCATGTTTATCGCTCAGCCGAAGGCTGAAGTGCGGCGCATAGTACCAGTGGGTCCGGGAGGGAGAATCGGGGAATTCCCCTTAAATCCGAGTGGCGGAATTTGATGGGGAATAGAATCGGCCTATGACACGACATGACGACCCCGCAGGGCCGGACGATCAGCCGAGGCGCCCCTTCGCCTTCGTCAAGGACCAGTTGCTCGGCACCTGGACCGAGCTGACCCGCGTCCACGCCAGTGACCGCCCGTGGGAAATGCCTCTGGCCGCCGCGCTGTCGTCGGGCCTGCCGCTGATGGTGGGCGCATATTTCGGGCGCATGGACTACGGGCTGATGTCCAGCCTGGGCGGCATGGTGTTCCTGAGCCTGCCCAACGCCTCGCTGCAGATCCGCATGATGATGCTGCTGGCCGCGTCGTTCGGCATGGTCGCCTGCTATGCGCTGGGCGCGCTGACGCAGTTCTGGCCCACCGCCACCATCGCGGCGCTGACGCTGATCGCCATGGTGGTGAACATGGTGTGCCGCTGCTATCGCCTGGGACCGCCGGGCAGCCTGTTCTTCATCATGGCTACGGCGATTGCCGCGTACACGCCCGGCACCGTCCACGACGTGCCGCTGCGCGTGGGCATGGTGGCGCTGGGCTGCCTGGTCGCCTGCCTGGTGGCCTTTGCGTATTCACTGCATATGACGCGCGTCGCGCCGCCGCCCGCGCCCATGGAACTGCCCAAGCCGACGTTCGATTTCGTGGTCTACGACTCGGTGATCATCGGTCTTTTCGTCGGTATCTCTTTGCTGGTGGCCGAACTGCTGCAACTGCAGCGGCCCTATTGGGTGCCGGTGAGCTGCCTGGCGATCATCCAGGGCGCCAGCCTGCGCGCGGCATGGAGCCGGCAGATGCACCGCATCCTGGGCACGGCGGTCGGCCTGTGCGTGGCGTGGGCGCTGCTCAGCCTGCCGCTCAACGTCTGGACGTTGAGCCTGGTGATGATGGCGCTGTCCTTCGGCATCGAGACGCTGGTGGTGCGGCACTACGCCAGCGCAGTTGTGCTGATCACGCCCTTGACCATCTTCCTGGCCGAGGCGCCGCATCTGGGGCAGGGCTATCCCATCGACGTCATCGAGGCACGCTTTGTGGACACGGTGCTCGGCGCCTTCATCGGCGTGCTGGGCGCGGTGCTGCTGCACAACCAGCGCATCCGTCCCGTGCTGTCGCGATGGATGCGGGCGGTGCTGCCTCGCCGGGTGAATTGACGCCGCCGCGCCAACGCGGCAGCATGGGCTTTCCAAAACCCTGGAGGCACTTATGGATTGTTCTGTCGAAGGAAAGGTCGCGTTCGCCGACGGCCAGTCGTATCACTTCGCGACCGTGGACGCGGCGCTCGCATTCGCGGAATGCGTCAAAAGCACCCAGAATCCCGCGCAGTGCGCCGCCAAGCACGGCAGCACCAGTCAGGTCAAGCTTGAAGACGTGGCCGCGCAGGAAGACGCCGAGCGGCGCGAGCAGGATCCGGGGGCGGGTGTGTGAATCGCGTGGCGCGGGGAATGACACCGCGCCATCGCTCAGGGATCAGTCCGCCGTCCCGTCAGTCCCTTCGCCCGCCAGATACGCCTGCACCAATGTGATGATCCGTTCCGCGGTAGGCGACAAGCTGCGGCGGGCGCGATGGATGACGCTGTAGGTCAGCGGGCCGGAGGCCGGATAGGGCAGGGGCAACGGCACGAGCGCCCCTTGCGCCAGCTCGGCGACGATGGCCTCGCGCGTGCAGAACAGCACCACGTCGCTCCCCACGGCCACGTCGCGCAGCGCGCTGACGCTATCGCACTCGAAGGCAATCGGCAGTTCATCCACGCCGGCCACTTGATATAGCTTTGCCAGATACTCTCGCGCGCGTTGCGGCAGGTCGGTGGCAGCCAGCCGATATTGCGCCAACGCGGCACGTAACTTTGGCTTTCGGACCGATTGCAGCGGATGCCCGGCCCGCACGAAAAGGCCGCCGTGCTGCGGTGGCAGCGCACGCACGATGAAGTCCGCCGGCGGCGGCAGGCTGTGCGTCACCGCCACGGCAAAGTCCAGCTTGTCCTGCAACAGCTTGTCCAACAGCCGCTGCCAGCTTTCGATCTCTACATGCACGCTCAGGCCCGGGTGATCGCGAGCCAGGCGGACCAGCAGCGGCGACAGAAACCCCGCCGCCGGAAAGGCCCCGACCCCGAAGCTGACTCGTCCCGTGTCGTGGCCCCTCATCAATTCGGCCTCGCGCCGAAGGGCGAGAACATCGCCCAGGATGCGGCGCGAACGATCGAGCACCATTTTTCCTGCCTGCGTCGGCGTCACGCCGATCGACGCGCGATCCACCAGCACCAGGCCCAGCGTCTCTTCAAGGGACTGGATGCTGCGCGTCAGCGCCGACTGCGTCAGATGCAGCCGCTGGGCCGCCCGAGAGAAGTGCCGCTCTTCGGCGAGGACGGAAAAGTGCTGGAGCGAACGTATCGTCAGGCCCATGTGTTTTTCTCATCGGAACTGCGCCAAATATGCAATTGATTCGCGTCAGTTGCAAGACTAAAACAGCTTGACCACGGGCCGGCAGCAAATGTTGCAAGCACCCGGGAAAACACCATACAGAGCGATGCGCGGCCCCGCGACACGCCAACCTCGCAGGAGGAGACAACATGAACCGCAAGCCGATATTCCATCTGGCGGGCTGGAGCGCAGCCGCTGCGCTGAGCATGCTGGCCTGTACGGCGGCCGTCGCGGCGCCATCCCCGCAACCCGACGCCTGGCCTGCCTCGGGCAAGCCGATACGCATGGTCGTGCCGTTTCCGGCGGGGTCGGGCTCGGATTCGCTGGCGCGCATGCTGGCGGCCAAGGTGTCGCAGCAGACCGGCGCCTCCGTCATCATCGACAACAAGCCGGGCGCGGGCACGATGATCGGCGCGCAGGACGTGGCGCGCGCCAAGCCGGACGGCTATACGCTGCTGTACACCATCGTCGTCACGCACACGCAAAATCCGCATCTGTACAAAAAGCTGCCGTACGACCCGGTCAAGGACTTCACGCCGGTCCTGCAGGCGGTCAGGTCGGCAACCGTGCTTGTTGCCAACAACAACGCGCCGTTCTCCACAACCGCCGAGCTGATTGCCTACGCCAAGGCAAATCCCGGAAAGCTCAACTACGCCTCGTACAGCGCCGGGTCGACATCCCACTTGAATGGCGAGATTCTCAAGATGAAAACGGGCACCGACATCGTCCACGTGCCCTACAAGGGCACAGCCGACGCCAGCCGCGCGCTGTTGGCGGGCGATGTGCAGGTCTACTTCGACGGCACCGCCACCGCGGTCGAGAACGCCCGCGCGGGCAAGGTCAAGCTGCTGGGCCCGGCGACGGACCGGCGCCTGAGCGTGCTGCCTGAATTGCCGACGCTGGAGGAACAGGGGATCGAGGGTCTGAACATCGTGGGCTGGCAAGGCATCTTCGGTCCGGGCGACATGCCGCCCGCACTCGCCGAACGCGTGGCCCAGGTCTTTCGGGCCGCGCTGGAAACCCCTGAAATCACCCAGACCATCCTGTCGCAAGGCAATGAGGTCAGCGGCGCGGGTCCAAAGGAATTCTCGGCCATCGTGCAGCGCGACAGCGCGCGGTGGGGCGACGTGATCCGCCGGATCGGGCTGGTATTGGAATAAGGCTGACGGGCCCCCGGGCCCCAGGAGACAACAATGCACGATGTAGTGATACGCGGCGGCACGCTGGTGGACGGTTCAGGCGCCAGCGCCCGGGTGGGCGACCTTGCCATTGACGGCGGCCGGATCGTACAGGCCGGCGGCAAGGCGGGCGCCGCGCGGCGAGAGATCGACGCGGCGGGCGCGCTGGTGACGCCGGGCTGGGTCGACATCCACACCCATTACGACGGCCAGGCGACGTGGGACCCGTACCTCAGTCCATCGACATGGCATGGCGTCACCACCGCCATCATGGGCAACTGCGGGGTGGGCTTTGCGCCGGTGAAGCCCGACCGTCGCGAATGGCTGATCAAGGTAATGGAGGGCGTCGAGGACATTCCGGGCTCGGTGCTGTCGGAAGGCATCGAATGGGACTGGGAAACCTTTCCCGAGTATCTGGATGCGCTGGATCGGCGGCCCAAGGCGCTGGACATCGGGGCGCAGATCCCGCACAGCGCGGTGCGCGCGTACGTGATGGGCGACCGCGCCATTCATCACGACGAGGCCTCGCCCGCCGACCTGCTGGCCATGCGCGAGGTCGTGCGCGCAGCATTGCAGGCGGGGGCGGTCGGCTTTTCGACGTCGCGGACGTTCCTGCACAAGTACGACGAGCGCAAGTACCCGCCGGGCACGTTCGCCACCGGCGAAGAGATCAGCGCGCTGGGCTCCGTCATGGGCGAGGTCGGCCACGGCGTGTTCCAGATGACGGCCAACCATCCCGCGATGGAGGGCGAGATTCCCTGGCTGGAACAGCTTGCCCGCCACAATCGTCTGCCGGTGCTGTTCAACCTTCAGCAGACCGACGGCGCGCCTGACGTCTGGAAGCAGATCGTGCGCACGCTGGACAAGGCGCGCGATGAAGGCGTGCCGCTCATGGCCGGCATCAGCGGCCGGCCGCTGGGCATCCTGTTCTCCTGGCAAAGCTCGTTGCATCCCTTCATTGCCCATCCGACCTATCAGGCGCTGCACGCGCTGCCCCTGCCAGAAAAGCTCGCGCAACTGCGCGATCCGCAGGTCCGCCAGAAAATCATGAGCGAGCAGCGTGGCCTGCTGGACCGCCGGGCCGAGACCTTGTTCAGCAGCTTTCACAAGATCTACCGGCTGGGCCAGGATCCCGACTACGAGCCGCTGCCCGAAGACAGCGTGGCGGCCATGGCGGCGCGCACCGGGCGCCCGCCGTTGGAACTGGTGTATGACCTGATGCTGGAGAACGAGGGCCGGGCGATTCTCTACTATCCGTCCTTCAACTATTCCTATGAAAACCTCGATCACCTGCACCAGCTGATGCAGCATGCGAACACGGTGAACAGCCTGTCCGATGGCGGCGCGCATTGCGGCTACATCTGCGATGTCAGCATGCCGACCTTCATGCTCAGCCACTGGACGCGAGACCGTCGCCGAGGCCCGCTCCTGCCGCTTGAACACGTGGTGCGCCGGCAGACCCGCGATACCGCGCTGGTGTATGGCTTGCACGATCGGGGGCTATTGCAGCCGGGATATAAGGCCGACATCAACGTCATCGACCCGGATGCGCTGAAGGTGCATTGCCCGGAAATGGTGTTCGACCTGCCGGGTGGCGGGCGCAGGCTGGTGCAGCGTGCCGATGGCTACGCGGCCACGTTGGTCAACGGCCTGCCGATCTTCGAGCGCGGCGAGGCAACGGGAGAGCTGCCGGGCAAGTTGTTGCGGGGTGCCGGACCGCAACCGGGATGAGCATTGGGGCGTTCCTGTCAGACCCCGGAAGGCGGCGCCTTTTTGGTCCTTCTGCCCAGCACCTTCACCCCCGCTGGCACCGGCTTGTCGTGGATAACGTCCCGGATGTACTGCAGGAACAGCTCGGAACTTGCCGACAGCGACCGCAAGCGTCGCGTGATCAGACAGACCTCGCGCGACAACCGGGGCGAACTCAGTTCCCGGAACACGAACGGCCCCGGCTCGCTCCCTAGCGTCTGCGGCGGCGCGATGGAGCTTGC
Source organism: Achromobacter animicus (assembly GCF_902859585.1). Lineage (GTDB taxonomy): Bacteria > Pseudomonadota > Gammaproteobacteria > Burkholderiales > Burkholderiaceae_B > Achromobacter > Achromobacter animicus. Next base: position 336,008 of record NZ_CADIJM010000002.1, read on the forward strand.
CGCAAGCGCCGGCAGGATCGAATATCGCCCGCCGCCACGCAGCACGGCGTGCAGCGACGACGTGCGCGACACCTCATCGTGCTGCTGCTCGAAGAACCCCGGCTTGCCGGCGTGTGCGCGCAGGAACGCGCCGATGCCGGTGTCTTCGGTAAACCCCACGTATTGCGCCGGATCCAGGTCGGCCCACTTCAATGGCTTTGCGCCTTGCGCGTACGGATACGACGCGGCGCAGATCACGCCGTAGCGGTCCTCGAACAGCGGCGTATAAACCAACTCTTCCAAACCATGATGCGAGGTCGAAATCGCAAAGTCGATGTCGCCGTTGGCGATCATTTTCTCGACCAGTTCCGAGCCGGCGTCGTGCAGTGAAAACGTGATCTTGGGATAGGCCTGGCGAAAGGCCGCGATGGCGTCGCCCAGAAAGTAGTTGGTGACCGACGCCACCACCGCGATCCGCACGTGTCCCTGGCGGCCCTGCGACAACGCCTCCAGGTCGCTCAGTGCGCCGTCGAACTGGCTGAGGATGCGCTCGGCCTCCGCCTTGAAGCGGGCGGCCTCCGGCGTCATCGCCACGCGGCGCGTACTGCGGTCGAACAGTTTGACGCCCACGGCGTCTTCAAATTGCTGGATGGTCGCGGTCAGCGATGACTGCGTCAGAAAGAGCTGCGACGCCGCCACGGTGAACGAGCCGGTGTTGGCCACCGCCACGAAACTGCGGAAGTGCCGCAGGGTGATGCTGCGCTTGGTCGACATGCTTCGCCACCGCTCTATATATTGGCAAAAACGAATAATAAGTAAAAACCAACAATTTGTAGTGAAGAAAAGCGCGCTCTAGAATTCTCCTCGACTCGGCGTCCCGTGCCGCCGTCATCGCGTGTAAGAGGGAGCAACCTGAGATGAGCAGTGCAGATGTATCGCAGACCGCATCCTGCTTTTCGCGCGTGGGCTGCCGCCCATGACCACACCACAACAACCGCTGCGGATCCTCATGTCCGAACCGACGCTAAGCCGCATCGGCAGCGAGATCGCGCAGGCGTTGGATGGACGCGCGTTCGAACCCGTCATCGCGGCGCGGACGCAGGGCAACGCGCCCGCCGGTGCCGACGTCGCTTTCATCTCGCGAGATGTGACCGGCCTGTCGACCAAGCATCGCGTCCTGGAACCGCTTGAAGCCTTCTACGTCTCGCTGCGTCAATCGCCGAAGCTGGCCTGGGTGCACGTGCACTCGGCGGGCGCGGACCGGCCGATCTTTGGCGAACTGAAATCCCGCGGCGTGCGTGTCACCACCTCGTCCGGCGCCAACGCGCAGGTGGTGGCGCAGACCGCGCTGGCCGGGATTCTGGCGCTGGCGCGCGAGTTTCCGCGCCTGTTCGACGCCCAGCGTGCCCAAACCTGGACGCCGCTGATCGGTGACCGGATGCCGCGCGATCTGCCTGGGCAGACCGCCGTGATCGTGGGATGGGGCCCGATCGGCCGCGCGCTGGGCGGGTATCTGCGGATGCTGGGACTGAACGTCATCGCCATGCGCAGCGCGGCCGCGCCGCCCGCGGACGGCGTGGAAACCTACGCCTTTGAAGATCTGCCGCACATTGCGGGCCGCGCCGACTGGCTGGTGCTGGCGTGCCCCTTGAGCGACCGCACGCGCGGCCTGGTGAACGCCCGCGTGCTGGCCGCCATGGCGCCGCACGCCCGGCTCATCAACGTCGCACGGGGCGAAGTCGTTGCCGAAGCCGACCTGATCAAGGCACTACGCACCAACGCGCTGGCTGGCGCCTTTCTGGATGTCTTCGAACACGAGCCGCTGGACGCCGCGTCGCCGCTCTGGACGCTGCCAAACGTGATCGCCACGCCGCATTCGGCAGGGCACTCCGACGGCAACGAGGCGCGCGTGGACCGCATCTTCCTCGATTACCTGCGCGGCTGGCGGCAATGATGCCGCCCGCGATGCCCGCGACTTTCGGGAACCTTCATGCTCCAGACCGCCGCGCGCATCCAGCGCGGACCGTCTACGCGGCCGCCACGCAATACGGGCAATCGGTCGCGCACGCTTGTCCGTTGGCAGGTTTGCCAAGATCTGGCTTTCCTGGCGCTTGCCCCGCAGGGTCCGTGCCGCCGCCATGAAAGCACTCATGCGCCAGCCACTGGCTCAGCCGCTCGTAGCTTTCCATGTTGCTGCGCCAGTTCGGCGCGCAAAGATAATAGCCAAGCGGGCTTTCAAAGGTGCGATCGAATATGTCGACCAGCTGCCCCGTGGCCAATTCCTTTTCGATCAGGCAGTGCGGCATCAGCGCCACGCCAAAGCCGGACGACGCGGCCTGGATAATCATTGAAAACAGATTGAAGCCGGGGCCAAAACGGGCGCGGTCATAATCGCCCAGGTACGTCGAAAACCAATATTCCCAGGACAGCGGAATTTCGATGTGCTGCAGCAGCGTGCACTGCTTGATGTCTTCCAGGCTGCTGATCGGATGCTGATCCAGGTATTCCCGCGAGCACACCAGGCGGGTTTCGCGGCCCGTCAGATACTTGGCGGCGCCGTCGTGCCAGTCGCCATAGCCGTACTGGATGGAGGCATCGAAATCCAGCTCGGTGCTTTTGTAATCCGCGACGCTGTAACGCACGAAATTGATGGAGATGTCCGGATTGACCTCGCGGAACGTCTTCAGACGCGGAAACAGCCATTGCGCCGCAAACGTGGGCGCGGCCGAGACATTCAGGGATTTTGCCGACTGCTGCGTCGCCATGACCTGCGACGTGGCGCTTTCCAGCGTATGCAACGCCGGCCGGATCAGGCTGAGGTAGGTGGCGCCCATGCGCGTGAGCTGCAACCCGTTCGTACCCCGAATGAACAGCGCGTGGCCAAGATAGCTTTCCAGCGTGGCGATATGCCGGCTGATGGCGCTTTGCGTGACGAACAGTTCCTTGCCCGCCTTCGAGAAAGACAGATGCCGTGCGGCCGCGGAAAACGCGTTCAATTCGGACAGGGTGGGGCAGCGGCGTCTCATAGGGGGGTATGAGTAAAGCTCATAAGGCTCTTCAAATTTGTGTCGAACGCATAGGGGGAGACCCGGTATCGGACCCCGGAATTGTACCGGTAGAGTTCGGCATGCCCCGATTTCCCGGCGTTTTGAACTGTTTACGTGGTTGATTTATGAATCCGGTTGTCATCAAGAATTGCAGGATCCTCAATACCCGAACCTTGGCCCTCGAAGCCGCTTCGACCGTGCTGGTCGAGGACGGGGTCATCACCCGCATCGCCGCCGACGCAACGGCGCCGGCGGATGCGCAGGTGGTGGACGCCAAGGGCATGACCTTGATGCCCGGCATGATCGACTGCCACGTGCACGTGGTGGCGTCGTCGTTCAACCTGGGCCGCGTCGCGGCCCTGCCCAACGCGCTGGCGCTGCTGCGCGCGCTGCCCATCATGCAGGGCATGCTGGACCGCGGCTTCACCTCGGTGCGCGACGCCGGCGGCGCCGATTGGGCGCTGGCGCAGGCCGTGCTGGACGGCACCATCGACGGCCCGCGTCTCTTCTGCTCGGGCAAGGCCCTGTCGCAGACTGGCGGCCATGGCGACTTCCGCCAGCGCAACGACGAACTGGATCCTTGCCCGTGCTCGGTCAAGATCGGCAACATCGGCCGCGTGGTCGACGGCGTCGACAACTGCCGCCTGGCCGTGCGCGAGGAAATCCTCAAGGGCGCCACGCAGATCAAGGTCATGGCGTCCGGCGGCGTGGCATCGCCCAACGATCCCATCCAGAACCTGGGCTTCTCCGAAGCCGAGCTGATCGCCATTGTGGAAGAGGCCAGCAACGCCAACACCTACGTGATGGCCCACGCCTACACCCCGCGCGCCATCACGCGTGCCGTGCGCTGCGGCGTGCGCACCATCGAGCACGGCAACCTCGTCGACCGTGAGGCCGCCGAGGTCATGAAGGAACACGGCGCCTACATGGTGCCCACGCTGATCACCTACGAAGGTCTGGCCAACGACGGCGAGCGCTACGGCTTGCCGCTGGACTCGGTCAAGAAGATCGCCACCGTGCGCACGCAGGGCCTGACCGCGCTGGAGATCCTGGACGACGTCGGCGTAAAGATGGGCTACGGCAGCGACCTGCTGGGCGAAACCCACTACATGCAGTCCGACGAACTGGTGCTGCGCAGCCGCGTGCTGGGCAACGCCAAGGTCATCCAGCAAGCCACGCTGATCGGCGCCGAGATCCTGAACCAGCAAGGCCTGCTGGGCGAAGTGTGCGAAGGCGCCTACGCCGATCTGCTGCTGATCGACGGCAATCCGCTGGACGACATCGAACTGCTGACCAAGCCGGATTCGATCAAGCTCATCATGAACCGCGGCCTGCTGCACAAGAACGCCTGCTGACGTTCGACCGCTTCGTTCCCCTCTTCTTTACTCCGGAATTTCCCCCATCATGTTTTCCGTATCCGACCGCCTGGAGCGGTTGCCCTTCAGCAGCTTTCATTTCCGGCTGCTGATGATCGGCGGCCTCGGCCTGGCCTTTGAAGCTTTGGACGCTGGCATCATCGCCTTCATCATTCCCTCGCTGCGCACGCAGTGGGGCCTGACCACCGGCCAGATCGGCTGGATCGCCAGCAGCACCTATGTCGGCTTCCTGGTCGGGGCGCTGTTTTCCGGCATCCTGGGCGACCGCTACGGCCGCAAGAAGATCATGATGTGGGCGCTGCTGCTGTTCTGCGTCGCCACGTTCTTCAACGCCTTTGCCCGCAACTATCACGAGTTCTACATCCTGCGCATGATTGCCGGCATCGGCATGGGCGCTGAAGGCGCCATCATCGCGCCGTACCTGGCCGAATTCGTCAGCAGCAAGTATCGCGGCCGCTTCACCGGCGCGCTGGCCGGCTTCTTCTCGTTCGGCTTCGTGATGTCCGCGTTGCTCGGCTATTTCATCGTGCCGATGAGCGACGACGGCTGGCGCTGGATCATGATCATCGCTTCTGTTCCCGTCGTGTTCCTGTTGTGGTGGCGCAAGTCGCTGTTTGAATCGCCGCGCTGGCTTGAACACACCGGCCAGACCGCGGAAGCCAACCGCATCTGCGAAGCCATCGAAGCCGAAGTCCTGAAGAGCACCGGCCGCCCGCTGCCCACGCCCGTTGCTACGCGCAAGGCCACTGCCACCGCCGCGCCGCAGCAGACCGCGATGGCCAAGCTGGCGCAGCTGTTCTCGAAGGAATACCTGGGCACGACCGTGCTGGTGTGGGTGTTCTGGATCACGGTGCTGTTCTGCTACTACGCCTTCCTGGTGTGGATTCCCAGCTTGCTGGTCGAACGCGGCTTCACCATCACCAAGAGCTTCTCGTACACCATCCTGATCTACCTGTCGCAGATTCCCGGCTACTTTTCGGCCGCGTATTTCAACGACAAGATCGGCCGCAAATACACCATCCTGGCCTACATGCTGCTGTCGTGCCTGTCCGCGCTGGGCTTGGCGCTGGCCAGCGGCGAGCAACAGATCATCATGCTGAGCATGCTGCTGTCCTTCGGCATGAATGGCGTGATCGCCGGCCAGTACACGTACACCGCCGAGATCTATCCCACGTCGATCCGTGCGACCGGCATGGGCGCGGCGTCGGCCTTCGCCCGCATCGGCTCCATCGCTTCGCCGACCATCGTCGGCGTCGCGTACCCGGTCCTGGGCTTTGCCGGCGTATTCGCGATGATGACCGCCATCCTGCTGGTCGGCGGCCTGGGCATCCTGTTCTACGGCAAGAACACGCGTGGCGTCGTGCTTGAGGAGATCAACGCATGACGAAGGCCTCCGCATTCCGGCCGCTGGCCGGGCACGCGCGCGATCTGGCGCTGGCGGCGGACCGGCGGGCGCAGTGGAGCGTGATCTCCGACCTGCTGCAAGCCTGCTTTGGCCACAAGCTGTTCACCGCGCTGCTGTACCTGCAGGACCACCGGCTGATGAAGCGCCTGCATACGTCGGACGAAAGCATCAGCCCGCTGGGCGGCTTCAAGGCCACCGGCAACGGCCCGTGGTCCCGGCTGGTGCTGGAAGAAGGGCGCTTGTATGTCGCCAGCAACGAAGACGACGTGCGCACCGTGTTTTCCGAGGCGCCGATGCTGATCGAGCGCGGGCTGCAATCGGCGTTCAACATTCCGGTGCGGCATGCGGGGCGGGTGATCGGCTCGCTGAACATGCTGGCCGCGCGTCACGCTTATGACGATATCGATCAGGATCTGGCGGCGGTGGTGGCTGGGTTGTGCGCGCCCGTGTTCATCGAAGCGATGCAGGACGCGGCGTCTGCGGCGGCCAATGTGGACCGCTCCGTGCTGGACAGCGTGTGAGACACGTTATTTGAGTATCCGTCCCGGTGCGGGACTGGGTTTGCGGGCCGCTTTTCGAAGCGGCCCTTTTTTCGTCCGGACACCGGGACGGCCCCGGTTTTGCACATTGTTTCGGGAACTGGTCTGAATTGTTGCGTGTTACCGCGTTTTTGCAAGAGGGGGAGCGAGCTTTAGAAGTCTTTCGATGTGCGAGCTTGCGGGGCGTCAAGAGAATGGTTGCTTTTTTTCGTGGCGGTTCTGCGGCGCTGCAATTGGCCGGCATCTGGCTTTTCGCATCTCCGAAGCCGCGCACGGGTTACGGAGCTTGCAATGCACTTCCCCCTTTCCCCGGTTGTCGCGGCGATTCTCGCCGCCACGATCCCGGCCTTTCCCTTGATGGTGTTGGCGGCGCCGATATCTCCGATCCTCCTCGATGACCCAGAAGGCAACGTGACAGTGGTGGTGGTCCCCGGGTCGAGCATTACGGTCAGCACGGGAGATGCAATTCGTGTCAACCACGGCAATAGCGTGTCCGGCGCTGGTTTTACGCTGACCACCGAAGGAGACGGCCGGGGCGCGCATGCCTACGGCGGCGGCAAGATCAGGATGGCGAGCAGCACGATCCAGACGCAAGCCGGCGCTGCATTGTCTGCGTCCCTGGAAGATAGCGCTATCCACGCCGACATCTCCCTCCTATCCTCAGAGGCAACGACCGTGCTTGCGACCGATGCGGGCCGCATCGAACTGCTTGGCGGAGCCGTGTCGGGATCGGGCGGTTTCCTGGGGACAGTCCGGGCTTCCGATGGGGGTGTCATCACGGCAAGTGACCTGGAGATCAAGAGCATTGATCTCAATGGCGTCAACAGCTATGGCGTGCGCGTCCAGTCAGGCGGGCGCGTCGAACTGTCCAACGTCATTGTGTCCAGCGTGGATGACATGGGCGCGGCGACCGGGGCGGACCTTTCGGTGCAAGAAGGCACGCTGTTGCTGACCGATAGCCAGGTCAAGGCAGGAAGCACGGAAAACGCCACGGCGGCAACCATGCATATCTCGCAAAACGCCATCGTCACCATTCAAGGAAGCACCATTGAAGGCCAGATATCCGTTATCGACGGTTCCAGCCTGACCGTGACGGATACGGTGGTTGCTGGTCCGCATTCGGTGAGCTTCGGCGTGCTCTTGTATAACGAGACGACGCAAACCGGTGTGTCTTCGGCGTCTTTGACGAACGTGACGATCGGCAGCGAAGCCGTCGCGTTCAACGAGGGCGTCACGGTGATGAACAACCATGTGATGACCGGAAAGAACCTGGACATCCGTGCGGACTTGTATGCGATCCGAAGCCGCAATGGGGCGGTACAGATTGAAGGCGGGACCTTACGCGGAAGACGCGCCGGCCTGTATGCACACTCGATCGATGACACGGCGACGACAACGATCGACGCCGTGGGAACGCATATCCTGGCCGAAGCCATGAATGCGGTAGGCGTGAGTGCCAACCATCGCGGCACGCAAGTGACATTGGACGGGGTTACCGTGGACGTGTCCGGCAGCGCGGGCGCAGCGCTTCGGGCAACCGACGAGGCACGCATCGACGCTGTCAATTCGCAGTTGAACGGGCAATCCACAGGCTCGATCGGCGTGCAGATGCTTGGAAACATCGGCGCCGGCGACACGACGGTTTCGCTGAGCGACACGCAAGTCATCATGACGGGCCAGAACGCAAACGGCGTGCAGAGCGTGCGCTACGAGCCGCAGGGCGCCAACTCGCTCGTATTGTCGAACGGCAGCAACCTCCAGACCCACGATGGTGTGGGGTTTCTCGTCAGGGGTGGAGACCACGACATCACCATTCAGAACGCCACCGTGGTGGCCCGAGCCGGCGGCGACGAAGCCAGCGGCATCCTGCTTAGAACGCAGGCGACCCCCAGCGCGGGAATCGTCCCCGGGCAACCGTACCAGACGCAACGCGTCACCCTGAACGCCACAGGCGCGCTCATGACGGGCGACGTGTTGACCTCCGACAGCGGCCGCGTCGATATTGACCTGGCCAGCGGCAGTGAGTGGACCGGCGCGGTGCGCGCGGGGCAGGGTTCGGTGGACAGCGTCAAGTTAGACGCCAGCAGCGTTTGGAACATGCGCGGCGATTCGGCCGTCAAGACCCTGACCAACGCGGGTGTCGTGCAGTTCGTGTCTCCCGGTGCGCAATCTGGATTCAAGACGCTGACCGTGTCCGACTACATCGGCGGCGGCACCTTGGTCATGAATACCCACCTGGGCGACGACACGTCCCTGACCGACCGGCTCGTCGTGGACGGCGGCGCGGTCACGGGCACCACCGGGCTGCGTGTCTTGAATGCAGGCGGCGCAGGCGCGTTGACCACGCAAGGCATCCGGCTCGTGCAAGCCACCAACGGGGCCACCATTTCAGGCAATGCTTTTTATCTGGACGCGGACTCGACTGGCTATCGGCCTTCAACCATTAGCCTGGCGCTCAATGGCTACGACTATTTCCTGGTTCAGGGCGGCACGGGCGGCGTGGCGTCCGATTGGTATCTGACGTCAACGACGCCGCCCGGAAGTGGCGTTGAGACACCTCCTGGCAGCGGCATCGAAACGCCGCCTGGCAGCGGCATTGAAACGCCTCCCGGCAGCGGCACTGAAACGCCGCCGGGTGGTGGCGCCGAAACGCCTCCTGGCAGCGGCATTGAAACGCCGCCGGGTAGTGGCGCCGAAACGCCTCCTGGCAGCGGCACCGAAACGCCTCCTGGCAGTGGCACCGAAACGCCGCCTGGCAGTGGGGGGACGACACCTCCCGGTAGTGGCGGCGGCGCCACCGGTCCTGCCCCGGGCACGCTGCAGAACGTTTCCCCGGAAAGCGGCGCGCACATCGGCAACCAGTTCGCAGCCACCCGCATGTTCGTACATCGCCTGGCGGATCGTAGCGTGGCGCAAACGTCGGCCGGCCAGTCTGCACCCGCCAGTGCGGCATCCCGGCAGTTGTGGGCACGTACCGAGGGCGCGCGCCATACCGGAATGGAACTTCAGCAAGGCCGGGTAAGCATCGATACCGACACCGCCATGCTGCAGTTGGGCGCCGACCTGTTGAGCACGCGCCTGGGTCAGCAAGGCGTCCTCAAGGCAGGCGTCATGGCCGGCGCGGGCGATGCACGCACGAACGCCACTTCCCAGCTCATCCACCCCGGTACCGGCATGGCGATGCGCGTTGACGCCCGCGGCAAGGTCACCGGGTATTCGGTGGGCGTCTATGCAACGGCTTACGCCGACGATGCCACCCGCCTGGGCGCGTACGCCGACTCGTGGTTGCAGTTCGGCCGCTACTCCAACGAAATCAATAGCGAACTGGGCTCGGCCCGTTACCGTTCAAACACCTGGACCGCATCGGTGGAAACCGGCTACGCCTTCAAGCCCTTCGCTGCGGATTCGGCATTGGGTTCGATGGTGGTGGTGCCGCAGGCACAACTGGCCTATACGCGTTACAACGCCCAGGACGCCGTCCTGCCCAGCATGACGCTGAAAAATTCGCCCGCCAGTTCGGTCACTTCGCGCGTGGGTGTCCGGGCGTACCCGCTTGGCAACGACGCCGCCACGTCGCCGGTGCGGCCTTACGTCGAGGCCAATTGGCTGCATAACTCGGGCAGCGCGAAAGCCAACGTGGGCGCCTCGACGTTCCAGGCAACGCCGATGCGCGACGCGGCGGAACTGCGAATCGGCGTGGCCGGAAATGTCCGCGAGTCGTGGCAGGTTGGCGGCGAGCTGTTCGGCCAGGCTGGAAACGGCGGTCAGCGGGGCTACGGCGGCATGCTGAACGTCGGGTATCGCTGGTAGCCTGCGCGCTGAAGGGCGGACTGCAATGCGGGCCGTTGATGGCCGCGGCGGTCTGCCCTTCATGGCGATGGCCGAGGCGATTCAAGCCACGCGCTTGTTGAGAATCACCAGAGACACGCCCGCCAGCACGAGCGCGGACGCGGCCACCAGCAAAACCGTCAGCGGTTCATTCAGAAACAGCGTCCCGCCCAACGCCGCCAGCACCGGGACACTGAGCTGCACGGTGGCGGCGCGCGTCACGTTCAACCGTTTCAGCGCGGCGTACCAGAGGATGTACCCCAGGCCCGACGTCACCGCGCCAGACGCCACGGCATAGGCGGCGCCGGCGGCGTCGAGCCGAACGTGCGACATGACGAACTGCGCAAGCAACAACGCCAGCGCAACCGGCGCGGCGCGGATGAAATTCCCGGCGGTTGCCGCCACCGGATTCCTTGCGCCCCGGCCCAGCAGCGAATAAATGCTCCACGCCACGCCGGACAGGATCATCAGGAATCCGTAGAACACGGGTGGCGCGTCCGTACCGGGCAGCATCAACGCGACAAGCCCGGCAATCGCCAACGCCATGCCAACGCATTGCAGCGGCGCCAATCGTTCGCCAATCGCCAGGCCGTACAGGATCATGCTGATCTGGATCGCCCCAAACAGCAGCAGGGCGCCCGTGCCGGCGGGAATATGCGTGTACGCAAAGGAGAACGCCAGTGCATATGCCAGCAGCGCCAACGCACCCGCCCAGGACCCTTCCAGACGCTCGGACTGCCGTCGCAGTGCCAGCACCAGCCATAGCATCAGCGCACCCGACACAACGCGGATGACAACGAAGGTGGTGGGATCGATCGCCGTCTGTTTGAGCGCGAGGCGGCAAAGCAGGGAATTGCCGGCAAAGGCCAGCATGGCGGAAAGGGTGAGCGCGAAGAGGCGGAGGGTCATGGCGGGGGTCTTTGAATCACCACTGCGATCCGCGGCCTCTGCCGTCTACTGCACGGCCGAAGCGGTCTCGCGGAACCGCTGCACCAGCGGAGAGCCGTCTTCCGAACGATACGCCAGCAGCACCTGGCTTTGGGCGTCTGGCGTATCCAGTTCGCGATAGGCCACGCCGGGAATGCCCGTTTTCATGTAGGTGTCGGGGAGGATGGAAATGCCCATCCCCGCCGCGACCAGACCGATGATGGTTGCGCCTTCGCGCGCCTCCTGGCCGACTTGCGGGGCGAAGCCCGCCCGGTTGGCCAGTACGCTCACGTGGTCGAACAGGCCGCAGCCCAGTCCGCGCGGGAACAGGATGAAGGATTCGTCTGCCAGGTCCGTCATTGACAGCGGCGTGTCACGGCGCGCCAGCGGATGCGATTGCGGCAGGGCGGCCATCAGCCGGTCGGTCCACAGCGGCAGCGTCGCGATGTTGGGCGGCGGCACGAACAGGATGGATGGCCGCAGAAATCCCACGTCGATGTCTTTGGAAGCCAGCGCCCGCAATTGCTGGCCCGTCGACTGATGGCTCAAGTCCACGCCCACGCCGGGAAAGTCCGTGCGAAAGGCATGCACGATGCGGGGAAAGGCGTCGAACATCGGCACAGACGCCGTGAATGCCACGCGGATCTCGCCGGTTTCTCCCAGCGCCGACTGCCGCACGACCTCGCCGGCGCGTTCCAGGTGGGACAGCGCGCGGCGCGCCTGGTCCAAGAACAGCGCGCCCGCCTGCGTCAGTTCCACGCTGCGGCTCGTGCGGGTCAGGAGCGGCGCCCCGAGTTCTTCTTCCAGCGCCTTGATCTGCAGGCTGAGGGGCGGCTGGCTGACGTGCAACCGGCGCGCGGCCCGGCTGAAGCTCAGTTCCTCGGCGACGGCGACGAAGTAACGCAGTTGGCGGAAATCCATATTGATTTGGAAAGCAAATAGATGATCTTGAAAAACGGTATTGGACGATATGAGTGTACGCCGCGCATCATTCGGGCATACCAACACGTATAACGACACAGGAGACAACCATGAAGGCTTTCAAGCCCTCCCGGTCCCGCCGCACGTTTGCCGCCGCCGCAGGCGTGGGCGCACTGATCGCCGCCATGCTGGCGCCGCTGCCGGCTGCCGCGCAGGCCAATTTCCCCGACAAGCCGATCCGTATCGTGGTGCCGTATGCCGCCGGCGGCGGCGTGGACATCGTCACCCGCCTGGTCAGCCAGAAGATGGGTGATGCGCTGAAGCAGACGATCATCGTCGAAAACAAACCTGGCGCGGCCACCAATATCGGCATGGACACCGTGGCGCGCGCCCCGGCGGACGGCTACACGCTGCTGACCGCGTCGAATACGCTGGCCGCCAACGGTGCGCTGTTCTCCAAGCTGACCTTCGATCCCGCGCACGACTTCACCCCCGTGGGCGCCATCGGTTACGCGCCGCTGGCCGTGGTGGTGCCGGTCGAGTCGTCGTTCAAGACCTTGAAGGACCTGACGGACTATGGCCGCGCGCATCCCGACAAGCTGACCTACGCGTCGGCCGGCAACGGCAGCTCCGGCCATCTGGCCAGCGAACTGCTCAAGCGCGAGAGCGGTATGAAGGCGCTGCATGTGCCGTACAAAGGCGGTTCACCCGCGGTCACCGACCTGTTGGGGCAGCGGATTTCCTTCATGTCCATCAACCCGCTGGAAGTCGTCTCGCACGTGAAGGCGGGCAAGCTGCGCGCATTGGCCGTGCTGGACGACGAGCCGGCAAGCATGCTGCCCGAGGTGCCCACGGTGGTGTCGCAAGGCCTGCCGGGCGCGATGGCCACGGTGTGGTGGGGCTTGATCGGCCCCAAGGATTTGCCGCCCGAGGTCACGGCAAAGCTGAATGCCGCGCTGCAATCCGCATTGAAGGACCCCGCCGTAAAGCAGCGCTTCGGCGAAATGGGCGCGGTCGTCACGCCCGGTACGGACAAGCAGTTCGGCCAATTCGTGGCAGCGGAGACCACCAAGTGGACCAAGGTCATCAAGGACGCGGGCATCAAGGCTGATTGACCGCGCTCGCGCTGGTACGGGTCCGCAGGGCGGGTCCGGCCGGCAACCATGCATAGAGGAACTGAAATGGAACGGCAAAAGAACGGGCTGGTGGTCAGCGCGCACTCCGCGGACTTCGTCTGGCGCGCGGGCGGCGCCATCGCCCTGTACGCCAAACGCGGCTGGAAAATGACCGTGGTCTGCCTGTCGTTCGGCGAACGCGGCGAATCCGCCAAGCTGTGGAAGCAGCCGGGCATGACGCTGGAACGCGTCAAGGCCGACCGCCGCGACGAAGCGCGTCTGGCGGCCGACATCCTGGGCGCGGACATCCGGTTCATGGACTGCGGCGACTATCCGCTGCGCGTCTCGGACGAGGCGCTTTTTGAACTGGTGGATGTGTACCGCGAACTGCAGCCGGAATTCGTGCTGACGCATTCGCAGAAAGACCCCTACAACTTCGACCATCCGCTTGCCACGCACGTCGCACAAGAGGCTCGCGTGATTGCGCAGGCGCACGGGCACCATCCCGAGCAGGCGGTGCTGGGCGCGCCGCCCGTGTTTCTGTTCGAGCCGCACCAGCCCGAGCAGTGCGAGTGGAAGCCCGAAGTGCTGTTCGATATCTCCGAAGTCTGGGACCAGAAGCGCCGGGCCTTCGAAACCATGGCCGCGCAGGAGCACCTGTGGGAGTACTACACCCGCGTCGCCTTGCAGCGCGGCGTGCAGGCATCGCGCAACTCGAACCTGAAGATCAAGTACGCCGAAGGCTATCAGCGCGTGTTCCCGCAAGTCACCGGGGAGCTTGCATGAGCATTGCCGTCAGGAACATCGACCGCGGCGACAGCAGGGTCATCGCACGCCTGGCGTCGGCAGGCGTGGCCACCGCACACGAGGCGCAGCATCGCACCGGCCTGCTGCAACCCTACCTGCGGCCCGTGTACGCAGGCGCATCCATCGCAGGCAGCGCCGTGACGGTGTTGGCGCAGCCGGGCGACAACTGGATGCTGCACGTTGCGATCGAACTCTGCCGGCCGGGCGATATCGTCGTCGTGGCCTGCGCGTCGTCGAGCGAGGACGGCATGTTCGGAGAACTGCTTGCCACCTCGATGCGCGCACGCGGCGTACAGGGGCTTGTCATCGACGCGGGCTGCCGTGATGTCGCGGCGCTGAAGGACATGCAGTTTCCCGTGTGGTCGAAGTGCATCTCTGCCAAGGGCACGGTCAAGGCGACGCCCGGGTCGGTGAACGTGCCGGTCGTGTGCGCGGGCGCGCTCGTTCAGCCCGGCGATGTCGTCATCGCCGACGACGACGGCGTGTGCATCGTGCCGCGCGAGCGTGCGGCGCAGGTTGCTGACGCCTGCGATGCGCGGCTGATTAACGAGACGGCCAAACGCAAGCGGTTGGCCGCCGGGGAACTGGGGCTGGATATCTATGGCATGCGGGAAAAGCTGGCCGCGGCGGGGCTGGTATACGTGGACCGCAATCCTGGAGCCTGAAACGCCGGCGCAGAAACTTAAGACGACCGCCTCAAGCGATGGATGAGGCCATCTGGATGACTCTTAGGGCCGCCGGCACAGATTCCACGATTGATGCGCCGATGCCACATCAAGATAACCCCCCATAGCGATAACTAATAAGAATGCTTATCATGCGCGTTTTACATAAAAGAACGCATGGGGTGGGGCTGTGGGTAAAGCATCGAAAGGCCGTCAAGGCAGGCAGAAGGGCGTCGCCCTGGCAGTGAAGCAGGCACTGGCGGGCAGCGCCGCGCTCTATGCCGCGTCGGTTTCCGCGCAGACGCAGGCCCCGGCTCCCGCCGGGATCACCGTCCTGCCCACCGTCACCGTGACCAGTGCCCCGATCGCCCTGGGCGAGGCGCCTGCGCCCATCGCCGGCGGCCTGATCGGCGGCGGCGCCCGCATGGGCATCCTGGGCAACACGTCCGTCATGGACACGCCGTTCAGCGTCACCAGCTATACCGCCCAGACCATCGAGAACGAGCAGGCGCGTTCCGTGGCCGACGTCGCCACTATGGATCCGTCCGTGCGCATGAGCAGCGCGCGTTCGAACATCAACGAAGACCTGACCATCCGCGGCTTCAATGTGCCGACTGCAGACTTCGCGTTCAACGGCATGTTCGGGCTGACGCCATATTGGCGCGCACCGGTCGAGACCCTGGAACGCGTGGAGATCATCAAGGGCCCGTCCGCGGCGCTATTCGGCATGACGCCGGGCGGCAGCGTGGGCGGCGTGGTCAACCTGGTGCCCAAGCGCGCGACCGATGAGCCCATCACCCGGCTCACGGGCTCAGTCATGTCGGACTCCGTCTTTGGCGTGCATGCCGACGTCGGCCGCCGTTTCGGCGAAGGCAACGCGTTCGGCATCCGCGTGAACGGGATGCTGCGCGACGGCGACACGCCGATCAAGGACCAGTCCACGCGCGAAGCGCTCGGCTCGGTTGCACTGGACTATCGCGGTGAAAGACTGCGGTCGTCCCTGGACCTGATCTGGCAGAAGGAACGCATCGACAATGTCGTGCGCCAGTTCCAGCTTGGCGACGACCTGACCTCGATTCCCGAGGCGCCCAGCAACAAGAATCCGTATCCCGGCCTGGGCTGGAGCGACGGCCGCAATACCGCTGGCGTCTTCAAGATCGAATACGACATCACGGACTACCTGACTGCCTATGCGGGCTACGGCCAGCGCAAGCTGGACTGGGACGCCTTTGCCGCCAACCCCGTGCTGCAGAATTCGCAGGGCGATTACTCATTTTTCGGCGGCTGGCAGCGGATGACGGTGGACAGCAAGTCCACCGAAGCCGGCCTGCGCAGCAATTTCAAGACCGGCCCCGTGAGCCACAAGGTCGCCTTCAGCTACACGCTGCTGGACCAGGACTCCGACCTGGGCTTCAACACCGGTTTCCCGCCCGGCAATTCCAACATCTACGCCGGCAACACCTTCGACACGCCGTCCATCTCGGGCGTCAGCAATCCGCTGAACCGTTACCAGAGCGTCAAGCTGACCAGCTATGCGCTGGCCGACACCCTGGGCTTCATGGACGACCGGCTGCAGTTGACGCTTGGCGTGCGCCGCCAGAACGTGCAGGGCCAGAACTACAACTTCACCAACGGCGAGCCCAGCGGCCCGCGCTACGACAAGAGCGCGACCACGCCGCTGGCCGGCGTCGTCTTCAAGGTGCGGCCGGACCTGTCCGTCTATGCCAGCTACGTCGAAGGCCTGTCCCAAGGCGACACCGCGCCGACCAGCGCGGCCATCACCAACCCGGGCGAGACGCTGTCGCCGTTCAAGTCCAAGCAGAAGGAAATCGGCGTCAAGTACAACCTGAACGACAACATGCTGGCCACTGTCGCCCTGTTTGAGCTGACGCGGCCCAGCTCCGGCATCTCTGGCAACACCTTCGGCGAGTTCGGCGAACAGCGCAACCGCGGCGTGGAAGCCAGCTTTGCCGGCGAAGTCACCAAGGGCGTGCGTCTGTTGGGCGGCATCAGCTATATCGACGCCGTCATCAACAAGGCCACCACGCCCGACCTTCAGGGCAACAAGGCCATCGGTGTGCCTGACTGGCAATTCAACCTGGGCGCCGAGTGGGATACGCCCTTCGTTCCCGGCTTGACGGTGTTGGGCCGCGTCATCTACACCGACAGAACGTATGCCAACGCCGACAACAGCCTGTCGGTGCCAAGCTGGACCCGCGTCGACGCCGGTGCCCGCTACGAAACCAAGATCAGCGGCACCCCCGTCACCTTCCGCTTCAACGTCGAGAACCTGTTCAACCGGAACTACTGGGGAACCGCCACCGCCGGTTATCTGTTCGTAGGCTCGCCGCGCACCTACACGTTCTCGACCAGCATCGCCTTCTAAGGAGGCAGATATGTCCACGCAAGCCTGGTCATGGATACACAAGTGGAGCAGTCTGATCTGCACGGTCTTCATGCTGCTGCTGTGTCTGACCGGGCTGCCCCTGATCTTTCACGAAGAGATCGAGCACCTGTCAGGCGTGGTCGAAGCGCCGCCCATGCCCGCCGGCACGCCCAACGCCAGCATGGACCAGATCGCCCAGACCGCGCTGGAACGGCGCCCGGGCGAAGTCATCCGCTACATGTTCTGGGATCAGGACGAGCATCCCGACATTACGTATGTCTCGATGGCCAGCGCCGTCGACGCCCCGCCCGAGGAGAACAACGCGGTTGTCATCGATTCGCGCACGGCCAAGGTCCTGGACGAGCCGGCTACCGACGAAGGCTTCATGTACGTCATGCTCAAGCTGCATACCGATATGTTCGCCGGCCTGCCGGGCATGCTGTTTCTGGGCGCAATGGGCCTCTTGATGGTGGTCGCCATCGTGTCCGGGGTGGTGCTGTATTACCCCTTTATGCGACGTCTGAAGTTCGGCGCGCTGCGCACCCAGCGCAGCACCCGCGTCAAATGGCTGGACTGGCACAACCTGCTGGGCATCGTCACCGTGGTGTGGCTGCTGGTCGTTGGCATCACGGGCAGCATCAACACCTTGAATCGCGTCGTGTTGAGCCTATGGCAGATGGACCAGATGGCGGAAATGACCGCGCCGTTCCGCGGCCTGCCGCCGGTTACGCAACCCGCACACCTGGAAGACTCCATCCGCACCGCGCGTGCCGCGGTGCCGGACATGGCGGTGAGCCTGGTGGCGTTTCCCGGGACGATGTTCTCCAGCCCGCACCATTACACGTTCTTCATGAAGGGCAATACGCCCGTGACTTCGCGCCTGCTCAAGCCGGCGCTGGTGGACGCGACGAATGGGGAACTGACCGACACGCGCGAAATGCCGTGGTACGTGAAGACCTTGTTCCTGTCGCAGCCGCTGCATTTTGGGGATTACGGCGGCTTGCCGTTGAAGATCCTCTGGGCGGTGTTGGATCTGTTTGCGATCGTGGTGCTGGGTAGCGGGTTGTACTTGTGGCTGCGCAAGCCCAAGGCTGCGACGGCTGCCAAGCCCTTGGCAGAGGATGCTGCTGAAACCGCCAATGCGCTGCGCCAAAGCGACCGTCAGGAGGCTGCGCAATGAACAGGACGAGCGAAGCGCGCGGCGCGCGCACCGAACACCTGCAGTCGGCTGGCGAGGTGTTCCGCGCGCCCATCTGGCTGGGCGTGGCGTCGGTGGTGGGACTGGTGTCGGCGCTGCTGGGCGATGGGGTGTGGGATGGCGTGTCGTGGTTGGCGATCTTTGCGCCGATCGGGGCGGTGTGGTGGGCGTGGCGGAGGCGGGGCGGGTGAAGTCTCCTTCATCTCGCCGCCGGCCGCTCGTCAGTGGCGCGCGGCCATCAGCGTAAGCACGTCGCTTAGCGATTGAACGGAGTCCGCTGACTTTGACGTGGCCGCGTGCCGGTCAAGGTGATAGCCGTGAATGCCGAATTTTCGTGGCCCGATCATGTCGGCCTCGATGGTGTCGCCGATCATCAGCACTTCATCGGGCCGGCACGCAATGCCATCACAAAGGTATTGGTAGATCTCGGCTTGCGGCTTCACGGCGCCGGCTTCGTACGACCAGGCGCAGAAGTCCGGCCGAATGGGCAGCAAGTCCAGCACCGGCGGACCATACGGCGCGGCCAGGTTGGAGCAAAGCGCGACCTTGATGCCGCGTTTCCGCAATGCAAGCAACGTCGGCGTGGCATCCGCGAAAAGCGAGATGGATTGAATCTCTTCACGCAATTCGGCTTCAAGCGCGTTCAGATCTGCATCGCTGACCACTCCGCCAAACAGGCTGGCGGCCTGTCGCAGGTCGATCGGATTGCTCATCGCGCGGACCCCGTCGTCGCGCTGGCGCGGACGACCCGCTTCATGCAGCAGCCGGACCAGCTTGCGGAACGGTCGGGTCGGCCGTTCGATGTGGACCAAGGTTCCGAATACGTCGAATGCCACGGCCTTGATTGCCATTGAACCTCCTGCGCCAATGAGGCTTTCCGGTGATTGGCCGGACCGTGATGTCCAGCCTGTCTGCGACGGATTCTAGCGGCAAAACTTCCGGCGGCTTGCTGGACCCCTTGGTCTTCGGATGAGCAGGGAGGAAGGAGCACCGGGTGAGGGGCTACTCGTCGCGAGCGACCGTGACGAATATGCCGTCGGCTTCGTTCAAGCGGGGGCCCACCGGCAGGATCATTACCGACACGTCATCGGGCAGATGGGACGCCAGCGCTTGCAGCCGTTCGCTGACGATGCTGTCCAACGAATCGCGGCGCGACGCTGCTGACACCGCAAGGCTTACCCCAACCTTGTTCCAGCTTTCCCAGGATTCCGGCGCTTGCCGGTATGCCACTGTTGTCCATTCCGATGGGTTGACGACGGTGCCGTCCGCCAACCTTGGGGGCGCATCGCTCCAGGCTTCCAACTTCTCACGTGTCGCGCCGGAGTAGATCCACGCAGGGGGCGGGCGGATTCCCTGGGTGGGCTGGGCGGAAATATCAAGTTTGGCGGCCAGCGCCTCCAATGCCTGATCCGTGGACAGCTTGGCTTCCTTAAGCCGGGTGGGATCGATCGAGAGCCAAAGCTGGATGGGTTCCGGCACATTGCTCCAGACCTGGGTGATGGTATGGCTATCGCCAATACCACGACCGATCCTGTCGGCCACCAGTTGTTGCAGCTCGGGCTTGCTGAGGCGCGGACTGGCCACCAGCAGGTAGAGATCCGCGCTGGGAACGGCGCCCCACACGAGGGCCGGCGGCTGGATGGCGTCTGATGGCGTTGCCTGCGCGGCATTTGCGGGCAGGTAGACGCAGAGGGCCAAAGCGGCAAGCCAGTTGCAGCGCGCCGGCCAAAAGCGGTGAATCCAGGTCATCAGAGGCATAGGTTTTTAGTTGTTCAAATGCTGTTAAATCCCGCACGCGATGGTCACGAGCGGGGATTTGATGGACATGATCATTGTTTCGATACCGGTCTACGGAAGCGCTGAGTCGCGCTCCTGACGGATCTGACGGTTGAGGGACCGGAGATTATCCCAGACGGAAAAAAACCCGCAGCGCGCGAGCGGGTGCGGGTTTGAGGTACTACCTGATATCAGTCCAGACAGGTGTCTGGTGCCCGGCGCGCAAAATCGAATCGGCGCGCCTGTCTTGCGCCTGGATTACTCGCTTTTCTCTGC
Organism: Achromobacter animicus; assembly: GCF_902859585.1. Taxonomy (GTDB): domain Bacteria; phylum Pseudomonadota; class Gammaproteobacteria; order Burkholderiales; family Burkholderiaceae_B; genus Achromobacter; species Achromobacter animicus. Next base: position 356,253 of record NZ_CADIJM010000002.1, read on the forward strand.
GCGAACAAAATGATCAAGGCAAGAGTGATGATGAGCATAAACGAACCGACGTCGATATTTAACGCGTTCACTCGCTCACGCGCCGCGGCAAAGGCCGGCCGCGGCGCGTGCGCCTATCAACGCCGACGCGCGGTCAGCCAGTCGATCGGCTGTAGCGCCTGGCCGACGATACGGATCTCGCCGACGCTGCCAAAGAAGCCATCGGCCCGCGCGCCATCCCACGAACCGGCGCCGACGATCCACGGCATGTTGGCCGCCAACGTCGCCAGGCCGCGAGCGCCCGAGGTGTTGCGCAGAACCGGCGCGCCTTCCACGTACAGGATGGTTTCGTGCGTGGTGTCATCGTTCACCACGGCAACGTGCATCCACTTGTCGGGGATGATCTCGCCAGACCAGTTTGCCTTGGGACTACGCGATCCCGTGTCGTCCGGCACCACTTCCCACTGGATCTCGCGCAGGCTCGACACCGCAAACAGCAGCGGCGGGGATTCGGGATCTCCGCCCGAAAAGCCCGCCAGATCGCCGCGCTTGCCGTCACGCGTCATGATGTTCATCCACGCGTGCTTGGAAGCGACCCAGTCGCGGTCGATCTTGATGAAGGCTTCCACTGTGTAGCCGTCGGTCGCGGTTTCACCGTTGATGATGGCCGCGGCATCCGTCGTGAAGTAGCTCATGCGAGCCGTGTTCTTGTCGGTGTTCAGGAAGCGCACCGAGCCGGGCGCGGCCGACAGGTAATGGTGATCGTCGGACCAGACCACATCACCCACCTGCGCACCGGCTACGCCGTCGATATTCAGCGGCGCGCGCCGCATCGGATTCAGACCTGCGCGGTCCGCGATCACTTCGCCCACCGGAACCGGCTGTCCGTTGGTGCCGCCAAAGAAGCGCCAGTGCGCCAGCGTGCCTTGCACCTGCGGATAATCATCCGGATCGGCGGCGGGCTTCTGCTCGGCGGCGACGGGATCCGTGTAGTTCGCCAAAATCAATGCGCGCGCCTGGTCGATCAGCGCGGTGTGCGACGGCGTAGCCGCCTTGAATTCCTTATTGAAGCCGCCAAAGCGCTTCGCAAAATCCATCTTGATGGTGAACTGCTCGTTCGCGCCGGTCAGAATGGCCTGGTCAAACGTGTTGAGCGTGTTCTTCGGCTTTTGCGGCACCCACGGTGAGAACGACAGCACGCGGATCTCGTTGTTGCTGAGGTCGAATTCGTACAGACGCATCAGGCCGTTGCCGCCCTGATAGGCCATCTGATAATCCACCACCATTTCCTCGACCGAATTGCCGAACGCATTGGTCTTGGTCAGATGCGCGGCGCCATGATAGTGGCCGTTCAGCGTCATGAAGATCTGATCGTTGTCGCGGATCAGCTTGTCCCACAGCATCAGCCCGTAGGGCACTTCCAGCGGCGTGACACCATCCTTGTCGATGTTCAGCAACTGGTGGTTGACCAGGATCACCGGCAGTGTCGGGTTCGCGCGAATCACCTGGTTGGCCCAGGTCAACGCGTCATCGGAGATGCGCCACGACAGCGACAGCACCATGAACTTCTGGCCCTCGGCTTCGAACACGTGATATTCGTGGAAGCCGCTAGGATCGCGGCCGCCAAACGTGGCCTGGTTCTTGGCGCGATCGGCACTGAAGGTTTTCAAATAGGGCTCGTTGGCCAGATTGCGCTGCGCGTCCGTGGCGCTGGCCTGGCTGCTGGCGTCGACGTAGTCGCGATCCAGGATCACGTCGTGGTTGCCGGCCAGAATCGAGTACGGGACCTTGGCGTGTTCCAGAATCGCCATGGCGGCATCGGCCACTTTCCATTGATCCGGTTTGCCCTGTTGATCGACAACGTCGCCCAAGTGGATCAGGAACGGAATGCCCAGCGACTTCGAATGATCGGCCACCCACTGCGTCTGCGCCTTGAACGGCTCGCTGCCGTACTTGCGCATGAACTGCTGGTTTTCGGCGTCGGTTGCGTAGCGCGAATAGAACTGCGTGTCCGGCAGTACTGCTACAGCGAAGCTGGAGATGTTGACGGGTTGCGGTTGCGGCTCGGGTTGGGGCTGCGGTTGCGGTTGCGTGCCAGGCGTGTCGGGCGACGTGATGTCGTCGTCATCGTCGTCGCTGGAGCAGGCAGATAACAGCAGCGAACCGCCTACGGGCAGCAGCGTGGCGCCAAAGCCGGCCTTGAGCAAACTGCGACGACGCGGATCCGCATCGGTCGGCAGTGCCGCGAGTTTATTGGCAACCTCAAGTTTGCCGTCGTGCTTGTCGTTCGCCATCTGTGCTGCCCTTCAGAAAAAGCGGGAAGCTTAGGTAGGGCGGATGACGGGATGATGAATGTTGGCGAGGGATTGTTAGGTTGGTTTGGACGCGTGTGGCAGCTTGGCGGTACCACGGTTTAGACGCTGACTTGAGTCTGAATTCTGATCGTCTTGCTCTGGTAATCGGTCGCCGATGGATCTCCAAATATCTCCAATTGCCGCGATGCCATCCGGGGCAGGGTTTGGGGATCGAGTGCGCTGGCGCTTGGACCTTTCTTGCCGGCCGATCTGGGAGAGCATGCATTGAGTACGACCTGCGTCCCCGATCTCCATGCCGCGCTCTGCAAGCAAGCTAGAGAGTTCGACGTATGTCTTATGCGGTTTTGGTGATGCCGCCTGAGCTAAGACGATTTCGTCAGAAATGAGAAGGCCCAAACATGCAGCCGGACAAGCCGACTACAGAGGTTTGGGCGCGATTACAGTGATTGTTGATTCTGCGGCCAGGAAACAGCAAGCGTTTGGCTGGTTCTCAGATCGGGAGGTTGCCAAAGCAGGACCAAGTCGGACGATAAATGCGGGGCGTGTCTTTTGCGGCTTTGACCTGAACGGTGGTCGGGACGCAGCTAGCAGCTAGGGCGGCTCGCCATCGTGGAGAACGACGCTATGAAGGGAAAGGTGGAGAGATGCGCTTTTGCAGCGCCACACGCATGGAATTCGTGGTGCCCGGGGCCGGAATCGAACCGGCACGCCTTGCGGCGGGGGATTTTGAGTCCTTTACGAGTTTCCAGTCTCCATGCGGGTTTCGAGGCAATCTGTTCCGCATTTTTCCCATACTTTCATCGTAGGGAGCAACTGCAAATGCGGAACGCGTTTTAGCGGACGGGCTTGAGGCGCGCGACCTTAGTTCGATAGTGTCTCCTGGTCAGGTTGACGCTGCTGTGCTGAAGCAGTTGACTGGCTGCTTCATCGCTCTCGGATAGATCGCCAGCGCGCTTGCGCATATCGCGGAGGATCATTGACCGGATTTCTTCGGCAAGCTGAGGTTCGCCAGCCGCTTCCATGTTTAAGGCGGCTAGCTCGCGCGCGAACTCCCAGCGGTTGCGCAGCATGGTGTACGTCACCGGCCGGCCGGTCGCCGTGCTGAGCAGCATCTGATGATGCGCGCGGATGGACCGCCGGCGCTTTATCAAGCCGGGCAGGATCGTTGAAAGCGAGACATCGAAATCTGCCTTCTTCCCCGTTTTGTTAGCCCGCAGCCGCAACAGGTCGCCGTCCGGCAAAGGAACGAGGATCGTGTCTTTGATCCGCATGCCAGTTGCGGTGGCGATATCCATGGCATCTTGCAGCACTTGGTCGCCCGCATAGTAGACGGCCTCGAAAAGGTCGTCGGTAACTTCGAACTCGCGAGCCTTCTCCGGGTTCTTCCAGCGTGACTTTTCCAGGCCTGCTGCGGGCCAATGCGCGGCTGTGTAGCCCTCCTTGCGGGCCCAGTTCCAGACGATCTGAAGCAAAGCCATTTCCCGGTTGCCGCGGGTCTTCGCTGTGCGGCGCCGCAGATAGCCAGTAAGGTGGACAAGTTCGATAGATTCCCACGTTGCACCAGCGAAAACTGGCCGCAGCTTACGCAGGCATTTGGTGTATCCGTCGCGGGTTTCGGCGTTCTGATAGGAAAGCAGCCCGGTTTCCTTGTCGGATTCCCAGGCCGCAAATGCTTCTTCAAGCGTGCCGACTATACGTGGGCCACCCTGACGAATTTCGTCCCACTTCGCCACCGCTTGCTCGTAGTCCGTGCCGAGCGGGATATCTGCTTCTCCATCCGAACGGCGATCATAGAAGTAGTACGTGACGACTCGGCCACTTTTCCGCTTTCGCGTATGGGAACGAAGATTCGGGAACTTGTTGGTCATGAGACAGCGGACAGATTGGGGGCGGAGTGGCGCGGCGTGGGGCGGCCCTCTACCCAAGCGGCCACGTGTGCGACCAAGACAATGTTGTGTTTGCGCACCACCTTGTAGGGGATGCCGTATTCGTTCAAGACGCGTTGCTGTGCCGCTGCCTGGGCGTAGCCGGTCAGCCGTTGCAGCGCGGCGTCGGACAAGATCGGGTCCATATCGCCTCCAGAGTGAAGCCCGCAGTTAGGTGGGACGATCCAATAACGAAACATTGATGCGTCGAATGCGTCATAAATGAGTCATTTGTCCCAAAAGTGCTTTGACGTCGGCATAAGCCCGCATCGCGCGCTGCTCGTCGATTTTGTCGGCCCCGAGGGTTTCGGCGCACTCGCTGAGCTGGGCGGACAGGCGCTCGATCGCTGCCGCAGCTTCCAGCATGATCAGGGACGGAAGACGCATTCCTTCTGGTGCTGGACCGCTGCAATCTCGCCATCCAAACTCAGGCTCGCCGTTGATCATCGGACCCATCGCATACTTGCAGCGCAGTCGATGGGTCAGGTCGTCGGCTACGGGCGCGCGCAGCTTGGACAGCACCTTTTGGGCTTCGTACATGAGCAGCGTCACGGAGTCTTCGCCACCGTGCAGGCCGATCCATTGATTGAGCCGCGCAATCACGGCTTCCGGGCTTTGGTAGCCGTGCTGCTGGATCACGGCATTGACGTATTCATTGCTCAGCTGGTTCGTGCTTGCTGCCTGGGAGGCGGGGGTGTGGTCGGTCATGCTGCTTTCCTGATTGCGTCGATGGCATATGCAGCCAGCGGCGGCGGGTTGGCGTTGCCCAGCATGTGCAGCGCCAGGGCCTGGTTGTTTGGGAGGTGGTAGTCGTCTGGGAAGCCCATGCCGGCGCGATTCTCAGCGGTCGTGAGCATTCGCATGCGATCGCCGTCCACAAGCGCCCAGCGTGCGCGGGTCGTGATGGTGCCCAGCGGGCGGTCCAGCGAGCGGCCGGTAAGTCCCGAGCCGGAGCCGTAGTACGGCATGACGAAGCGGTCGCCGTACTGGCTACGGCCTGCCCGGACGCGCGCCAGGGTCTTGGGTGAACGGTCGGCGCGTTCGATAGCGGACCAACTGCCCGCGCCGAAGTCGATCACCTCCCGGATGGGGCGGTGAGGCAGGGTGGGGGCCGAAAGCTGGATAGGATGTTTGCTGCGCGTGGCCGCGATCAAAATGCGCTGGCGGTGTTGCGGCACGCCGCAATCTGCCGCGTCCCAGATGACGGGCGACAGGGCGTAGCCCAGGGCGTGCATCGCCGCGCACCACGCCGGGTAAAGCTGCCACTGTGCGAAGGCCGGCACGTTTTCCACCAGCACGAAGGGCGGACGGTGGCATTCAGCGGCAGACACTACCGCCCATGCAGTGGCGCGCGCGGCGTCGTGGTGCGGTTGCTCCTTGCCTCGGGCCGGGGTGTGCCCAGTGCAGGCAGGAGACGCAATCAGCAGGTCATGCGCCGGCACCCGGGTCCAGTCGGCTTGGTGGAGGTCTTGGCAGACGTGCTGCGCATCCGGATGGTTGGCCGCGTGCGTGTCCACCGCAGCGCGCCAGTGATTGGCAGCCCAAACCACCTGCACGCCGACGCGGCGAGCGCCCTCGGAATTGCCGCCCAGGCCTGCGAAAAGGTCGATGGCGGTTTTCACGGTGTGGGCCGCCTATCTGTGCTGTGATCGACGTCGGGTCGGCTAGGGCTAGCGCTGCCCATTGTTTCGACGGTCACGGACCGCGTGCAGGCCTTCCCGCAGTTCTCTAAGTGCTGCGCGGTCACATGGGAAGCGGTACTGGTGAAGTAGACCCAGCGGCCGCCATCGGTGAAGCGGTAGACGGTGATGCCCTTGTGGGTGAAGAGTTCCGCAACCGGAATGTCCTGGTTGTCGGTGGTGGACACGGCAACGGGATCTTTGGTGCAACCGGCCAGCGCGACAGCCGCCAGGAGCATGACAAGTGTTCGAAACATCACCGTTGGCCCTCCGGCTGCTGAGCGGCCTCGATGGCCGCATAGATCTGATCGGGAGTGTCACTGACGGTATGCACCTTTCCGTCCGCCGTTCGAATGTTGGCCTGGTTGCCGCCATAGCTGGATCGCGCCGCCGAGACAGACGCAATCAATTCCGAATTCAGAACGAGGGGGTAGCCGTCATAGTCGGTCAGTCGGATGAAGGCCATCAGGCATCCCCCTTTTCCTGCTGAGAGCCGAAAAGGGCGGCGATGAACTCCGGCTCGGCCAGCAAGCCGCGGATCGCGTCAATGATCAACACGCGCTCCCCCTCGTTGGGGATGTAGCGCGCGTCCTGCCCGAGCGCGTCCTCGCCACACATCTCGTAATCTGCAACGTAGTCCTGCATGACCTGCTCAGCACGGGCGAAATCCGGCTTCCGTGTATCACTGCCGACGCGGGCACGGCGTGCGGCCGAATCCTTCCTGAGGTTCTCTTCCCAGCACGAAGGGCAGAGCGTGTCCCAGGACATGCCGGAGAATGCGCCGCGGCAAGTCGCGCATTTCTTGCCGGGGGCGGAAGGCGACGTTTCAGGTGTGCCCAGGGCGGCGCCCAGGAAACTGCGGAGGGGCGCGTCGGCGGCGTCGAGTGCGTCGCGATAGCGCTGGCGGTCTTCCGGGGTCATCTTGGCGACGATGTCATGGAGGACGCGGGTGGAGAGGGCGGCCAGGTCGACGTCGTCCAGGCCGTCAAGGTTGTCGGGGGCGTTCATGCGTGGGCATCCTCTGCTGTGGGGATTTCGGCCTGGCTGGCTGTCGCCGCGGCCTCGGCTTGGCGACGTTGCTTCTCCGCCTGTTTGGCGCGGACCGTTTCAACGGCGCCGTGGGCCTGGAACAGATCGAGCAGCGCGGCGGCGGGGATGGTGATGGTTTCGGCCGCTACGCGGCCTTCTTGGATGTCCAGAAGGGTCGCGCGCTGGTTGGCGTCCAATCCCTGCATGAACGTGTCCACGCCGCTGATGAGCGGGGACACGACTTTGCGGGGCAGGGCGCGGCCGTGGATGGTGCTGGGCGTCACACGGGACTTGCCCGAGGCCTTGGCCTTTTCGAACTCACCTTGCAGGAATGCGCCAGCACCCTCGCCATGCTTGGCAACCGCCTCGATGGCAGTGGACGCCTTCACCGCCCCGGACCGCACCAGGGCATGCACATCGCTGTTGGCGTGGGCCAGTGCGATCATCTTGGCGACCCATTGGGGCGATACCTGTTCCAGGCGGCTGATGCGCTCGTTGTCCCACTTGAAGCCGGCCAACTTGGCGTAGCCGAAGGCGGTTTCCAGCGGGGTCAGGTGCCGGCCCTGGGCGCTGCTGATGATGCGCGCGGTGCGGTCGGCGTCGTTGCCGACGAAGGCCGTGACGTCGATCCAGACGACGCCGTCCTCATCCTGCAGCGGCGCGCCGGCAGCAATCGCGCGGCCGATCTGCGCATGGCGGCGGTGGCCGTCCACCAGCCACACGCCACCCGCCGGCCGGGGGCGGACTTCGAGCGGCGGAATCTTGCCGCCCGCCATGATGTGCTGAAACAGGGCTTCGTCGTCGGCCTCGGCGCGCTCGCGTTCCTCTCCATCCAGCAGATCGAGAGGGGTGCGCAGGTTAAAGCCGGGTTCGACGTGCAGATCCTCGTAGCGGGCCTGCATGGCGTGGGCGCGTTTGATTTCCCTGGACAGGATCTTCTGCCGGAAGGAAACGGGGGCGGTGGATTCGGTCATCGGAGCTCCGATTTGTTCGTGATCGGTCAACTACTTGCGTTCAAGCCGAACGCGGGTAGGGCGCGGGACGGGAACGGCAGGGCACCGACCGCTCCAAATGTTGCTGATGGTCTGGGGCGAGACGCCGTAGCACTCGCCCAGGTCTTTGGCGGTGAGGCGACCCTTGGCGTCCTTGATGAACGCCAGTTCCTCGGGGCGCATGGCTTCCTGTTTGGGGTCTGCCCAGCGCAGGCGCCGACGAGGCAGCGGGACCGGGGGCGTCCAGCCGGTGCGATCCCTCAGAATGAAGTCGATCCCGTTCATGCGACCGCCCGCAGCATCCAGCCCAGCATCGTCGGACCGAAGAGGAAGAACGCGGCCAGCGCCAGGCTGGCGGGCCATGCCCACAGCGGGATATCCGCGTCGTCGTTCCAGTTGCCCTTGCCTGCGTGGTCGCGGGGAGCGATCAGGGCGCCGAGCTTGCGGGCCGCCTGCTTGATCGTGATGGGGTGGCGATGGCGCACCTGGGGCGCGCTTGCGCTGATGGTGTTCATGTCGGGTTCCAGGGATCTGCCGCGGCATGGCGGCGGGCAAAATAATCACCGAGAGGGGCCGGCACCAAACACGCGAAAGCGCAAAGGGCGAGCCCCCAGCTGAGAGCAGAGATGGATGAGGGCATGCTGACTTGAAGGGAGGGTTGGGATACGATGCGCAGCGAATCGGAGGCGATCTATGGAGAACGACCGTGCCGTTACTTGCGGCGAAGCATTGACTGCGCTTGGCTTTGTCGGGCTATGCGTTGCGTTCGCATTGCACTACCCGGATAAGTCGGATGAATGGGCCGCTTGGATGCAAGCATTTGGTTCTGTGGCCGCAATTGCCGGCGCAGGCTGGGTAGCACGAGTGCAGCTGCGGGAGGCCGCGCGAGGCGCAGCAGACCTCAGGGTGCAGCAGTTGCGCGCCATTGCGACTTTGGTGGACCAGTTGTTCGGAACGTTCAATTCCACAGCTGATGAGCTGAAGTTTCATGGGCTCACAGGAGGCCTTGCGCCATACGCGAGACGTCGAATTGCGCCATTACAAGTAGCCGTAGCCGCACTGGAAGCCGTGCCGTTGCATACGATCCCCAACGCTTATGTGGGGTTGCCGCTATCCAACCTGAAGAACATGATTCACCACGGCTTGGAGATCCTTTCCGCAATAGATGAGGCCGGACCGACAGCGCACCAGGGTGGTTATGCCGACTTAATCAAACGCGCTAATCAATTCAGCTGGCATAGAGATCGAGCCAAGAAAGACCTGGACAAGATATGGGCCATTACGGAGGCCTATAAGGGCTACGACTCCCCCGTCGTTCTTGCTCGCGATTTGTAATGGGATCGCGAGTGCAGGTTTCGAAGAGCAGGCCGGTAGGCCGGTGTTGTTCCTGAAAGTCACTTTCAGCGCGAGTGACGTTGCTGCGCCGACCCGCTTTCCAAAGTCGCCGCGAAGGGCTGGCACTGCCGATCAACCTTAGAATGCTAAGTTTTCGCGCCTTCGGGAAAACAAATGGATCGACGTCGCACGCTTATCGGAGCAATCGTCACGTTTCTCTATCTGGCTGTGGTCGTCCTGCTCTCTTGGAACGGACGCCAAGAGATTCTCAAGCTAGCCCCGAATGAAGTGGGCGACTACCTCGCAGGCATATTCGGTCCGCTCGCCGTTCTATGGCTGATTCTCGGATACCTCCAACAAGGCGAGGAACTCCGTCAAAGCACGATGGCGTTAGCGCAGCAAGCGGAGGAACTTCGAAAATCAGTCGAGCACCAGCAGGCACTGGTCGAAGTTTCCCGCGCGCAGGTCGAAGCTCAAACACGCGCCTTTGAGGCCGATAGCGATCGGTGGAAGGCTTCATGGCAGCCTAGCTTCGTTCTATCGCTCAAGAAGACTTATCGCGATGCAGAAGGCACCTACACGTTTGTAGTCCTGTGTCGCAACGAAGGAAAGGGTGCGGTTGAGGTTCACCTTGAGGTGCAGGGGAGGCTGGTGGCGGCAAGTCACCGGCGGTTCCCGGATTTCCAACACGGCGATGAAATGCAATTCGACCTCGTTGACCTTGAACCAGACAACTTTGCGCCCGTTCATTTGCATTTTTCCTATACGGACGTGGCCGGCCATTTAGGTCGGCTTTCCAGGATCGCGTACTTCCACCCTGAGCCTCCCTCCGGCTTCAAAACGGTTCGGTTTAATGCCGCTCCGGTCGATCATTGAGATCCGCGTTCCTGCAACGCCGGCCGGCAATTTCGATATCGCGGTCAACGGCGTCACGTATCGTCGAGGTCAAAGCGGGCAGAAAGCTACTTGTTGATAGTTTCGCTGAAGTTCAGGACGTCGATGATTTCTTCGATGAAGCGGATGATCATTGCAGTCATGGGGAGTTCCGTTTGTCTGTCTTGGGTCGCCAGTGGCGTTGAGATGCTCTTAAGTTTTCCGAAAATGTGCCGTCGCTTAGGAGTACCTCCGGAGAATCTATGTTTTCGAACTTTGAGATGTATCGCGCTGGGATCCCGTCGTTTGTTTTGGCTTTCGTCGTATTGGCAGTGATCACGGCCTTTAGCAGGCTGTTGTTCCGAAGTTGGGAAAAGCCGGCGGCCTTTTGGGGCTTGGTAGCATTGTTGTTCGCCTTCTTTCTAGGCGGGCCGCTCTGGGACTGGTGGACCGCAGATGATCCAGCGCAATTTGTTAGCCGTTTAAGTTCCTTTGAACCTTTGTTCACGAAAGATCAGCTGTGGTCATTGGTGACGTTCCGATTTTGGGGTTGCGTTGCAGGAACCATCGCCGGCCTCTTGGGACTGCACCTTTACGAAAATTGGCGCTGGCGCTAAGCATGCTGTCCAAGCCGGCGCTCTGCCGGCTTTTTTTGATGATGATCAGTCGTCGTATTGCTCGGCAGCTGCCGATTCCACGTCAGCGGGTTCCATGTCCAGTGCCAGACGGGTGCGGCCGACGTACATCGACATGAGCATTGCGTCGAAATGGCTGATCACGTCTGGCAGGCTCGCCGGTGTGATCTGTTTGTCGCCGAGCCGCAAGGCATAGACGCTGCCGTCCTTTTGAAATGCGATGTGGTACTTCGCGCTGTACTTCCCGCCGTCAATCCCGTAGCCCTTTCCGGGCGTTTCGTTTTCGTCCAGATACAGCCAGCCGCCGCCGGAATTTGATCTTTCGAAGAGGGCGTAAAAAGCCTTCCGCTCATCGGAATACAGCATGCCTTCGCGTGCTGCGGTCATCAGTTCTGACATCTTGACGACGGGAGGCACTTCCGGAAGGGCAGCTTCCGCTGCTTCGGCGAGGGCTGCGCGCACAGCTTCTGAGTTTTGCCCGTGCACTGCCGATTGAAGCGCCGTGTTCAGCACATGCTGGAACTTCGCCACGTCATCGAGACGGAGCCCGTGAGGCATCGCCTCGATCAACTGCGCTTCAACTGCCTCTCTGAACTTGCTGCGATAGCCTGTTGCGGCTCTGATGGCGCCGGTGATCGCTTCGGTGATGTGCATGTCCAGAATGGGCTGGAGCTTTTCGGGTGCGATTGCCTGGGCGACGACTGCTTCCAGGTCGATATTGACTTTCAGTTCCATGGGATTCCTTTGCGCGGGCATGCGCTGATGGGGGAGTGCTTCGGTAAGCGCTGACTCGCAGCGCTGGCCGAAACCCGCTTTTCGGCGGAGTCGGTGGTTACACTCGTTCCCTCAATCGGAGGTGTACAGGTGACCCAGTTCACGAAAAAACTTGCGGCGTTTGCCGTTTTGCTTGCGTCGTTCAGTTCGAACGCCGCGGTCGCTGCGCCATCAGCGCAAGACTTAACTCACTGCAAAACGATGTCTGAAATTGCGAATGCCGTGATGGCCGCGCGTCAGGCAGGCGTGCGAATGTCGGCGGCTATGGAGTCGGCATCCAGGGCTGACGACTATTGGTCTGCAATCTCCTCCACGCTTATCGAAGAGGCATATAAGGAACCTATTCGCGCGGACGAAACTGCAAAGGCCGCGGTTGCGGGGGAATTCGAGGACACGATCTATGCGTCGTGCTTACGGACACGAAACAAGAGTTGAAATACAGAGTGCATGGGATATCGTCGCCTCCCATGCGCGGGCAGTGGCGTGGCGCCTATTCATTCAGACGCCCTCAGGGGTCGGCCAAGCGCCGGTTGCCCTGTTTCGCCCGTCCTCCCTCGCGGGGGCGGGCGGCCTCGATTGTTAAAGAGCGGTTCTCGCCTTCCCCATTCCGACTTTGTGGCGGTGACGTCTCCCGCTTAAGGCGATGCCCTGATTGCTGGCTGCGGGTCCGTGGGGTCTTTGGCGCAACAACAGCTGCGTTAAGACGGATATTAGTAAACACTAAACTTATCGTCAAGTAAAAACTAAACTCGCCCAAAAGCGGGGCAAAAAAAAAGCCACCCGAAGGTGGCTGTGCTGTTGCGCTGCTGTTTGCTATGAGCGGGTCCATTGCCCCGATTCGCCGTCCCCGATTCGGGTTCCGGCCCAAACAATCTGGCCGAGCACCCGGACGAGCGCGCCGTTCTCCAGAGGGATGTCCGGATATGCAGGGTTGAACGAGCGTGCCACCCATCGCTTAGTTAATCTGTCCTTCGTCACCGTCTTCACGATCATCTTGCCGTCGTAGTTGATGGCGTACACGCCTCCCGCCGCTACGTCCTGCAAGGTGAGGTTTTCGTTGGGCACGACTAGTAGGGCGGCACCGTCACGAATGATCGGCTCCATGCTGTCTCCCTTTGCATACACGACGCGGGCCTTCCCAGCGCTTGCGCCCACTGACCGCAAAAAGGACCGCCGGAACTGGACGGTCCCGGTTTCTTCCTCGACTAGGTTCTCGATTCCCTCACCAGCCGCCAGACGCACGTCGGCCATTTCCGCGACCTTCTCGAACTTATCGTTAGCCGCGGGAGGATCGCCAGGTGCAACGTTTGCGATGACCCCCGTCCGGGTGCTGATTCGGATCTTGTTCTCTTGCTCGGTCTGAAGCGTGGTTTTCCCACCTTCCCACGGCGCAGGCGGCAGCCCGCCGATGCGCATAGGGAAGGCATCGTCAGCTGCGTCCATGTCGACCAAACCGCTTCGCACGGGAGTTCGGCCGGTGGAGGCGGGAGGCGGGGCCACTGTGATCCCCAGTTTCATCTGGGCGATTGCGAGCGAGATAGCACCTTCCAGCGCGCTCAGCTGGCTCGCCGGCAAGGCCCGCACATCCTCTTCTTTGATAGTCAGAAAAGGCCACGGGGAGGGCGGTACTGCCTCCGGTGTCTGGGGTGCGTCGCCCGACGCAGCATCTAAGAATCCTTCGCCCATTCGGTAATCCCGCTCGAGCCTGCGTGCGGCGCGTTCCCCAATCGGGGCCGTGCCGGAGAGGACTTGCGAGAAATAGCTCTTCTCCTTGCTCGGAGTCCCATTCTGTTGGACCCAGGCACGGAGGTTCGCCCGTCGAATTTCTTGGATGGTCATGGCGAAAGTTTATAGGACACTAAATTAGTAAACACTTGACCTTACGGTTTAGTCCTCACTAAACTCGCCGCATGGACCTGAAGACCTACATAAACAGTAGCCCGCGCGGCACGGCGGCGAGTTTGGCCAAGGCGATTGGCGTCTCGCCCTCTTACTTATCCCAGATGGCATCCGGCTTCTCGCCTATATCAGCAGAGCGCTGCGTGGCGATTGAGCGGGAAACGTCGGGTGCCGTTCGGCGCAAGGACCTCATGCCGGATTGCTGGGACCGAATTTGGCCTGAACTCAAGGAGGTGTCGCATGTGTAGTGCTGACGCGGACCAAGCGCCTGAAGTAGCCGCCGCCCCCAATCCTACTGACAAGGTCCAGATCGGACCGCTTGACGTCTGAGTGTCGTTTTCCATGCAGCGCATCGTAGGGCCGCTGCTCAGCAATAGATACGTTCAGGAAATTCACATATGAACATCACCACTGCGGCCGATTTGACGGTGCATGACTACAAGGGCGGCAGCGAGGCGCTGGGGGCGGTTATCGGCATGTCGCCGGCCGTCCTGCGCAACAAGGTCAATCCCAACAACACCACGCATCACCTGACGCTGGCCGAGGCCGACCGCATTGTGCGAATGACAGGGGATGTGCGCATCCTGGCGGCCTTCGCACATGGCAACGGCTATCTGCTGGTCAAGGCGCCCGAGTCCTGCGGCGAGAGCGACATGTCCGTGCTCGAGCAGGTCGCGGCGCTGATGATCGCGCATGGCAAGTTCGGTCATGAGGTGTACGACGCCCTGGCTGATGGCGGCGTTGACCAGCAGGAAATGCAGCGCGTGAATGCTGCGGGCCGCGCCCTGATGGAAGCGGTCGCAGGCGTCGCGCGCCGCCTTAGCGGGATGGCCGAGCAATGATGCAGCGCGGAACATCCGGTGTACCCGTGCGGCCTCGTGTGCCGTCCACGGAGCGCAAGGGGGCGGCGCTGTCGCGCGCGGCTGCAATGATGTGCAACGGCGCGAAGTTCCAGCGGTGGGTTGTGTCCCGCATCGGCGCCGCCCCTGATGGCGTGTCGGCGAGCCAGCATGCGGCGCAGTACGTCCGCGACATCTGCGGGATCACCAGCCGCGCCCAGTTGGACCACAACGCCAAGGCGGCCAGCTTGTTTCATGAGGCGGTCCGCAAGCCGTTCGTGGAGTGGAGCGGCATCTATGGCTGACTGCCTGCATATGTTCCGGGGCTACCGCGTGCCGCCCGAAACGGTGGAGCAGGTCAAGCAGGCCATCATCGACACGCGCGGGCGGGTTGACCTTGAGGCTTTGCGCGGCATTGTGGCACCCGCGATGAAGGCCGTCGATCCTTGGTCCAGCACGACGCGGGCACAGGCGGCGGCTTGCGCGGTCGACTCGTTTCTTTTCGACGCCGCGCGGGCCGGCTTGGTGGAGCGCCACACGAACGGTTGGAAGTTCCCGGCCTGGTGGCGCGCCAAGAATCAGGCGGGGGCGGCATGTCGCTGACGCGAAAGACGCCGCTCCGGCAGAAGACGCCGTTGAAGCGTAGTGCGCCGATGATGCGCGCAACGCCTATGCCGCCACCACGTGCGGCCATGAAGGCGCGCAAAAAGGGCAAGAAGCCGCCCAAGACCGTCTACCGCAACCAGGCGCTGCTGGACCTTGCCGAAGGCGAGGAATGCTTGCTGCGCGTGCCGAGGTACTGCCAGGGCGGCACCGATACCACTGTGGCCTGCCATTCCAACCTGCTGCGCGACGGCAAGGGGAAGGGCATCAAGGCGCACGACTGGGCCATTGCGTTCGGCTGCGGGCCTTGCCACTGGTTCATAGACCAATCGCCAGCACCGCTGGAACAGAAGCTCACCTATTTCATCCCCGGCTTGCGCCTTACGCGCTTGCGAATCATCGCTATGGGCAAGTGGCCCGAAGAGGCGGAGCGCGGGTATCAACTTTTGTATGGAGGTGCGCAATGAGCGCAAAGGTATTCGGCGCTGTGTTCGAGCGCTACCGCAACGGAGGGGGCGAGCTGCTGCTTGCTCTTGCCCTGGCGGACCACGCGCACGATGACGGGACGCACATTTTTCCCTATGTGGAGACCTTGGCCGTCAAGACCCGCCAGTCCGTCCGCGCGGTGCAGTATCAACTGAAGAGCATGCGCGAAGCCGGCTGGCTGATTGCTGTGAACTCTGGGAACGGTGGGCGCAGCCAAGCTTCGGAGTATCGGATTTCGCCGGAGTGGCTTGCCGGGGGAGAAGCAATTCCGCCTGCAAAGAAAGACGAAAAAGGGGCAGACGAAAAAATTGCACCCTTTTCGGATGGCACGGCAAAGGGTGCAAACGGCAGCACAAAGGGTGCAACTGACGGCGCAAAGGGTGCAAACGACGACGCAAAAGGGTGCAGTGGGTTGCACCCGCATATAACCGTCAAGAACCAAAAGAAGAACCGTCAAGAACCGTCACCCGCGCGCAAGCGCTCGTCGGGATTCGATCCGATGCGTGTGGAGTTGCCCGCCTGGTTGGATGCGGAATTGTGGGAGCGCTGGGTGCGCCACCGCGTGCAGTTGCGCAAACCACTGACCGAGGAAGCTGCACGGCAGCAGGTCAAGGACCTGGCGACCTTTCGCCAGCAGGGGCACACGCCCGCCGCAGTTATCGAAAACGCCATCGGCAAAAGCTGGCAAGGCCTGTTCGCCCCGAGTGGCACCGCAGTTGGGGGCGCGCAGCGTCCCGGCAAGTTCAACCCGACCGACTACGTAAATCGCAATCGCACCCATGGAGGCCCCGACTATGACGACGGTCGCACAATCGACGAGTGAGCGAGCCGGCTGGGCCGTGCCGCTGGCGAAGCTGGAAGGCATTTCGCTGATCGACCACCTTTGGAATCGCTTGTCGGGCACGTACGGGGGGCGCTGGCTGAAGGACTTCCCGGACATGCAGAGCATCGAGAACTGGAAGGCGGCATGGGCCGAGGCGCTGGACGATGATCGCGTGACGCCGCAGGAAGTGGCCGAAGGGCTGCGCACCTGCCGCCGCATGTTCCCCGACTGGCCGCCCGCAGTGGGCGAGTTCATCCGGGCATGCCGTCCGGGTCTGATTCCTGAGAACGCCTTTCACGACGCCGTTGCAGGGATGACAGCACGCCGCCGTGGCGAAATGGGCCAATGGACCCATCCGGCGGTGTACTGGGCCGCTGTCCGTGTCGGGTCGCATGACCTGTTGAACTGCGGTTACTCGGTCATGCAGTCCCGGTGGGAGCGTTCGCTTTCGGAGGAACTGAGCCGAAGCGAATGGGCGGCCATCCCAGCGCCGGCCGTTGCGCTGCCTGCTCCGGGTGCCACGCAAGCCACGCCCGAAGAGGCAGCGAAGGCAATGAAGGCGATGGGCGCGGGCGCGATCCTGAACGACTCTGGCCGCGATCCGCACCGCTGGGCAAAGCGCATCCTGGCCGAAGCGCAGCGGAAGGGCGGGCGGGTGCCATCCCTGGCGGTGCTGGGCATGGCGCAGGCCGCATTAGGCGCGCCGATGGACGCCGGGGGCGGGGCATGAGTGCGATGCAACGGAACAAGGGCGCGGCCTTTGAGCGCAAGGTTGCCAACCTGCTGACCGACGCGACCGGCACGACCTGGCGCCGCCGCGTGCGAAACCAGGCTGGCGATAGTGACGTGGTGGCCGATGAGCCAGCATTCGCTGGGATCAGCGTCGAATGCAAGCACGCGAATGTCTTGTGTCTGCCCGCTTGGTGGCGCCAGGCCGTGGAGCAGGCGGGGGCGGGTGGTGTGCCGGTGCTGATCTACAGGCAGACGCGGGCGCGCGGCGAAACGGTGATGGTCGACGCGCACGACGTGAACCCCAAGATTTTTCCTGTCCGGGGGCGGCACACCGTCACCCTCGGGTGGGAAGCAGCAATGCAATGGATGCGGGAAATGCTGCCCGCGAAAGTGACCTATTCCCCGGGGATTATCTGATGACTACCTTGACTCCTTCTCGCGTCCCCTCAGTGCCGACCGTGGCGGCTAAGGCGGTGCCGCTCTTTTCCAGCGCGCATGCGGCGCTGATCTTCGCGTTGCACTACTCGATGCAGCAGTATGATCGGCCGCTCATGAATCGGATTGCGTCGGGCGAATTGACAGCAGGAATGTCCACCGGGGACGGGCCGGGGCTGTCCGGACTGGATGGGGCAGGGCAAGCGGGCATGATCCGTGCAGAACTGGCCCGGCTCAGTCCGATTGAGCAGGCGGTCCTGGTCGCTCACGCTGCGCCTTCACAGATTCCGTGCGCTTGTGGAATTGCGTGCTGCTCCGGCTTCAAGACCAATCCGGAATGGCAGGATGCGATGAGCACACTTACGACTGCGGCGGCGTCTGGGGCGCTGTCCGGCTGCGTGTCGAACGGCCGTCTCCGCTCGGCGCTCATCCAACGTTTGTTAGGTGCGAAGGTTACGCTGGCCGAGCTGGCTGAGCGGTTTGAGGTCGATGACAAAACCGCGGCCGCACATCATGCGAAGCTGAAGCGTTGGCTGTTCGGGGGCGCAGGCGAAAAAGCCGGGGGACTGCACCATCGGGCTTATTGCGCGCTGAGCGATCGGCTGAAGGCGTGCAAATGGATTGCGGAGGACGCGGACGCGTGAAAAAATTGACGAATGGGGTTTTTTGCCCCAAGATACGTCCCTGACGGATACGGTGTATTAGTCTGTCCAAATAAACCCGCCAAGCGCAAGCAGGCGGGTTTTTGCGTTTTTGGAGGCGTCACTGTCGAAGACACTGGTTGGTCTCGCGCATAAACTCCATATAAGCGCTGGCTCGCTTCTCATCGCTAATGCAAATATAAGTTTGGTTCAGCATCGCGCATGCCGCAGCCGTATCGGGTACCTTTTGGAATGTCGCTTTAAAAACTTGTGAGGCCTCGGCCTTGAAATTTGCAGACATTGGAAGTTGAGCAAACTTCGTCAGATCGACTCCTGCCTGGATAGCGAGCTGTCGATTGGTGTCGTATGACGCCGGAGGCGCAACACTGCAGGGGGGGGATTGACAGCCGCTTAACAACATTAGCAGAGCTACGGGAGCCATGCTGAATTGAGTTGCGCATCTCATATTAGCTCTCCTAGTTAGCGGGAGGTCAGCGACAAATTGATCGGTTCTTTAAAGCTCCATCAGCTCCGCGAACTTGCAATGGCACGCATGTATCACTGGGTGCAAGGGAAATAACCTTGCTTTCCGCAGAACGGTTACTGTTGTAGAAGACGACTACCCGCACCTGTTCGCGCGGTCCCCTGTTCTTCATTCCGTCGAGAAAGGTGTACGTGACGCGAAATCTATCAGTCGATCTCGGTCCGAGCACTTGCGCCACGGGTGTTTCCACGATCAATACCGGGTCGTCGGATGGATACCAAGCTTTCGCAGGGCTGCGCATTTGGGATTTTGCACCAGCCACGATCGCGCCTGTACTGTCTACGGTGACCGCATAAATTTCGGTTAACTCGACCACGGACGCTAGACCGCGCGAGCTCCTTAAATTCTCGTCGAACCAGACCTTGACTACAGAGATCTGCGCTGGCTTGTCACCCGAATTTCTGACAAATATATCGATCGCGATCGGCGGGTTTGATGTCAAGTTTCCGGGGGCGGGAATTTGCTGGACTACTGAGTCCACCACCAGCTTCGCCTCATCGGTCCGCTCGCAGGAATGGGTCTCCTTCAGGTAGGTTCTGAACTCGCTAATTTGGGCGTCTGAACGCCCTTGCTCGGACAAGCACGCTACTGTCCTAAGAAGCATTAAGCAGGAAGCGTCTTGATCCTTCACGGTCTGATAAGTCTCCTCGAATCGGTTGCGCCATTGGGCTTGGCTAAGATTCGCCGCCTTAACTACGCTTGCACTGAGCTCCGTTTGGACCGAGAGAAGGACGTTCTTGTCGGTAAGCGTTCTTTCTGGTGCAGCAATAGCGCAAGGGGTTCCGCTATTGGTTGTGGAACAGGCAACCAACATCAAGGCAGCGGCTGAGGAACATATGGACGTCCAGACTTTCAAGGCACCACCTCGCAATTTGTGGCGGGATTTTCGGGTTGTACCGCTGTGTTTATCTACTTCGCAATGGGTATTTTTCACCGGTGCTAAATGTTCTAGCTCTCGGATTGGACCCGGAACGGGACCCCGATCTCGAGGGTAAAACATCCAATAATGAAAGATGAAAATCAAAACACTTAAGCCGCGACTGCCAATTGCGGGCTCGCGGCTGGCAGTAGCTCCTCCGATCAGCGCGAAACGCATGACGGGCCGCAAGCTGCAAGACCGCCGGTTGCGTGTCTGGTCTGCCGATCCGCACTGCGCCCACTGCGGCGCGTTGACCGCATACCCCGAAGGGTTCGAGCTGGACCACAAGGTCAGTCTGCACGATGGGGGCGCGGACACCGATGAGAACTCGCAGGTGCTGTGCGTCTCGCGCGATGCGCACGGGCGCAAGGTGGGATGCCACGACGCTAAGACGCGGCAGGACATGGGATACAGGAGCCGCACGTAATGGCGCAAGTCACGGTCAAGCTTTCCCTGCGCGTCGCGTGGTGGGTCCGCTGGTACTTGGTCGGCATCGTCATCGCGGCACGGCTGACGGGCGCAACCCCGGACATGACGAAGGTGGAACGGTGGATCAGACGCGGCCTGTCCGTCCACGCCAGCAGGAAGGCGTAGGACGCCTCTGCATCGAGGCCGGGCCCGAGGCGCACCCGGTCCATCGTCGCGTCCAGTATGGCCTCTGCGTGGCTCCCTGGGGCATCGGCAGAGGGGCAGCGGCCGGTGGTCAGGCGGCAGGCAGGGGGGGCGGGTCGAAAGTCTAGGGCGGCTCGACACTGGAAACCACCTGTTCCCTCACGCACAGAAAATTTCCCCGTTTCGGAAAATTGTTAACCTAATCTTGTTAACCAAAACCTATGGCATTAACCGACAAAAAGCGCCGATTCGTCGATGCGCTGCTGTCGGGTCTAACCGGTGCGAAAGCCGCTATCCATGCGGGTTACAGCGAAAACGGGGCGGCCCAAGCAGCCGCCCGACTGATGCGTGACAAGCATGTTCTGGCCGCCGTGGGGCGCATTGCCGAGGTTAACAAATCAGTTAACAAAAATCGGATTAACAAAAAGGCCGAATCACCGAATCCCAAGGAGACGGATTCTCCGGCAAGCGGACCGCAAGCCACAGCTGCCGACACAGATCTCATCGACGGAATCGGCCTGAAAGCTCTCGGGCTTACCTCAGATCCGCGGGCTGTTCTCGTGGCGATCATGAACGACGCGGGGGAAGAACCGAAACTTCGGCTGGAGGCCGCGAAAGCGCTTATGCCGTTCACGCACGGGAAAATTGCGGAACAGGGCAAGAAGGGCGCGAAGCAGGAGGCGGCAAACAAGGCTGCTACCGGTGGGCGATTCGCGCCGCCACCGCCTCCCACGCATCTACGCGTTGTCGGGAAGGGGTAAACCATGGCCTGGACAACCGCGTGCCCTGATTGGGCGGAACGCCTGCGCACACGACAGTCGATCATTCCGCCGCCGATCTACCCCGACCAGGCCGAATATGCGCTTGGCATCTTCAAGCAGCTCAAGGTCGTAGATCTGGCGCAGGTCTACGACGAGGCCATCGGGGCGTACCGACACCAGACCTTCGGGGAGTGCTCCGAAGAATGGGTATTCGACTTTGTGCGGGCGATCTTCGGCGGATATGACGCCGCCACCGGCAAGCAACGGATCCGGGAATATGGCCTGTTGATCAGCAAGAAGAACACGAAATCGACTATTGCCGCCGGCATCATGCTGACGGCGGTAATCATCTGCTGGCGCCAGGAAGAGGAACACTTGATCCTGGCCCCGACCAAGGAAGTCGCAGACAACAGCTTCAAGCCAGCAGCCGCGATGATTCGGGCGGACGAGGAACTGTCCGACATGTTCCACGTTCAGGACCACATCCGCACCATCACTCACCGGACGACGCGCAATAGCCTCAAGGTGGTGGCCGCCGACACCGATACGGTATCGGGCAAGAAGTCCGGCCGCATCTTGGTCGATGAATTGTGGCTATTCGGCAAGCGCGCTAACGCGGTGGCGATGTTCCTGGAGGCGCTCGGCGGCCAAATATCGCGTGATGAAGGCTGGGTAATCTACCTGACCACACAGAGCGACGATCCGCCGGCGGGTGTCTTCAAAGAAAAGCTCGCCTACTGGCGCGACGTGCGAGACGGGCGGGTGGTCGATCCGAAGACGCTGGGCATCCTGTACGAGTTTCCGGAAGAAATGGTCGAGGCAAAAGCCTATCTCGACCCGGCCAACTTCTACGTCACCAATCCGAACCTCGGCCGCTCGGTCAGCGCCGAATGGTTGGGGGATCAGCTCAAGCTATTGCAGGCCAGAACGGACGGAGCATTCCAGCAGTTCCTGGCCAAGCACCTGAATGTCGAAATCGGGCTCAACCTTCGTTCCGACCGTTGGGCAGGTGCTGACCACTGGCAGGCTCAAGCCGACGCATCTCTACGCCGGTTGGAGGACTTCTTACGGCGGGTGGAAGTGGTGACCGGCGGCATCGACGGCGGCGGCCTGGACGATCTGTTGGGGCTGAGCCTGGTTGGCAGGGAAGTTGGGACCGGGCGGTGGCTCCACTGGGGGCGGGCCTGGGCGCACCCTTCTGTGCTGGAGCGTCGGAAAGAAATTGCGCCTCGCCTACGCGACTTTGAGCATGAAGGCGACCTAGTCATTGTCCAAAAGATTGGGGACGACGTAGCCGACCTAGCCCGAATTGTCCGGCGAGTTTTCGATGCGGGGTTGTTTCCTGAAAAGGAGGGCGTCGGCACTGACCCTAGCGGCATCACATTTGCCGAGGCATTTGTTGAGGCTGCAATCCCCGAGGAACTGCTTGTCGGCGTATCGCAGGGTTGGCGGCTTGGCGGCACGATCAAGACCGTCGAGAGAAAGCTCGCCGAGGGCACCTTTTTGCATGGGGGGCGGCCAATGATGGCGTGGTCGGTGGGCAATGCGCGCATCGAGCAGCGCGCGAATTCGATCCTCATCACCAAGCAGGCCAGCGGTTCCGCAAAGATTGACCCGCTCATGGCCCTCCTCGACGCAGCGCAACTCATGGCGCTCAACCCGTTGGCCGGGCCTAAGAAAATTCAACAGGGATTCGTGGTGATGTGATGGGACTACTTTCCAGATTTTTCGGCTCGGACGGCCAGCCGGCGCAGCCCACCAGCCGACAAGAGCCGGCAATTGGCAACCTGGCGGACGGTGAGACAGTCTCATCGTCTGATATCCGCATGTTCGAGATCTTCGGCGATCCACGGACCGCGGCGGGGGCGGTGGTCAATGAACAGACCGCTATGCGGGTGTCGGCGGTCTACGCCTGCGTGTCGCTGATCGCGGGGTCCATCGCCCAGTTGCCGCTTCCAGTATTTGAGCGGGTGGGGGGCGCCCGGCAGCAGGTGGATCACGCCTATTGGTGGGCGCTAAATGAGCAGTGCTGCCC
Source organism: Achromobacter animicus (assembly GCF_902859585.1). Taxonomy (GTDB): domain Bacteria; phylum Pseudomonadota; class Gammaproteobacteria; order Burkholderiales; family Burkholderiaceae_B; genus Achromobacter; species Achromobacter animicus. The sequence goes on from NZ_CADIJM010000002.1 coordinate 379,118, forward strand.
AACTTGGGTGGCTTCTGCGGCGTGGGAGTTCCTGGTTACGCAGATGCTGTTGAGGGGCGATGGAATTGCATACATCGTTCGAAACCGCGCCGGCATGATGACCAACCTGATCCCATGGCCGCGATCCCGGGTGGATATCCGCGAACAGGAGCGCGATAGTGCGCGCGAGCTTCGGCGGCTGCAATACACGTTCTATGACGACAAGGGATTCTTCACTGTCGATCAGGACGACGTGATCCACATTCCGGGCTTCGGTTTCAACGGCATCAGTTCGATGTCGGTGATTCAGTGGGGGGCGCGCAACGGCATTGGCATCGCAATCCAGGGCGACGAGCATGCTGGGAAGTTCTTCAGCGAAGGCGGCAAGCCCGAGGTGGCGATCAAGGCGCCCGCCGCCATGTCTCCGGACATGCAAGAGGATTTTCGCGCCGCTTGGATTGCGAAGTATGGCGGCATTCAGGGTAACCGCCGCATTCCGCTGATTCTGACCGAAGGGTTGGATGTCAAGGAACTAACCATGTCGGCGGTGGACCAGCAATTGCTGGAATCCCGCCAATGGCAGGTGATCGACATTGCGCGAGCCTTCGGCGTGCCGCCGCACATGATTGGCGAGATGACGAAGTCCAGCAGTTGGGGCAGCGGTATCGAGCAGATGGGTATCGGCTTTGTGAAATACACGCTGGCTCCGCACTTGAAGCGGATCAAGGGCGAATTGAACCGAAAGCTGTTCCGCACCGCCCGATACTTCACCGAGCACAACACGGATGGGCTCATGGCGGGTGATTCCAAGGCGCAGGCCGAGTACTTCGCTAAGGCGCTGGGCGGCCCCGGCACGCAGGGCTGGATGAGCGTGGACGAAGTGCGCCGCGTTAAAAACCTCCAACCGTTGGGCGGCGATTTCGACCGGCCGACGCTGGCCGGCGCGCAAGCACAACGCGATACCCAGGACGATAACGAGCAAGACAGGGAAACCGAGAATGAAACTTCCGAAACTGCTTCAGCTGGCGCGTGATAACGCCGCCGGGTCGAAGCCGTTGCGCGCTGAGGCGGGCGACGGCGAGCACACGATCTACCTGCATGGCGTGATCGGCGGCTGGTGGGGAGATATCGACGCGACTGAGTTTGCCAAGGCGCTCGCGGGCGTCAAGGCTGACACTATCCATCTGCGTATCAACTCCCCGGGGGGCGATGTGTTCGACGCCCGAGCGATGATGACGGCCATCCGTCAGCATTCGGCGAAGGTGGTTGCCCATGTGGACGGCTTGGCCGCTTCCGCGGCGACCGACGTTTGCATGGCCTGCGACGAGGTAGAGATCTCGCAGGGGGCGTTCTTCATGATCCATAACGCATGGACGGTTGCCATCGGCAACAAGGCGGACATGCGGGAGACGGCCGACCTGCTGGAAAAAGTGGACGGTTCGATCACCGCCGACTACGTGGCTCGGTCCGGGCAGACGGTAGATCAAATCAAGACCTGGATGGATGCAGAGACCTGGTTCAGCGCCGACGAAGCGCTGGAGCATGGCTTCGTAGATCGCATTGTTGACGCCGCTGCGAAGAAGCCGACCACCTCTAATGCATGGAATCTGGCGGCTTACCAGAACGCGCCTAAGGCGCTGACCGAGCCGAAATCTCCCGTTGTGGATGATGCCGAGGTCAAAGCTCTGCGAAACGATCTTGAGCGGCGGTTTTCGCTGATCGAGGCCACCCCTGCCTAAGCGGCTCCCGCACGCAGGACAACCCACCGCCTTTAGGCGGTTTTTTTTCGACTGAAGGAACCTAGATTATGGCTTTCAATCTTCAAGCCGAGCGGGAGCGCCGCAACGCGCTGGCCAAGGAAACCCGCGCCCTGCTGGACAACAACCCCGGCGCCAACTGGAACGCCGAGCACCAAAAGAAATACGACGAAAACACGGCGGAAATCGAGCGAATCGATGCTGCCATCGCGCGCCATCAGAAGATGATGGACCTGACTGCAGACAATGATCTGCGCGACGCGGGCGTGCGTGAAGTCGAAGCCAGCGGCCGTGGCGCCGGTATGTCGTCGGAACTGCAACTGTTCGACCGCTGGGCCCGCCGCGGTGACAGCGCGTTGTCCGCCGAAGATTGGCGCCAGGTGCGCGGTGCCATGTCGGGCAATCCGGACGTCAATCCGGAGCAGGGCGGCTACACCGTCCCCACGACGCTCGCGACCCAAATTCTGGACGCGCTCAAGGAGTTTGGCGGCATGCGCCAAGTTGCGGACATCATTCGCACGTCCGGCGGCGAGCCCATGCAGTACCCCACTAGCGACGGCACCAACGAGGAAGGGGAGATCGTCGCCGAGAACCAGTCCGCATCCGACGAGGATGTGACCTTCGGCACCAAGGGCCTGCCGGTTTACAAATACAGCTCCAAGGTGGTGACGGTTCCCTGGGAACTGCTGCAAGACTCCTCCTCCGACATCGCCGGGTTCATCAACAAGCGGCTGAACACCCGCCTGGGCCGTGTCACGAATCGCCACTACACCGTCGGCAGTGGCGTCGGTCAGCCGATGGGTGCCGCGACGGCTGCGGCGGTGGGAAAGATCGGCGCTGTGTCGGCGATCCCCATCATCACCTACGACGACCTGGTCGACCTGGAGCACAGCGTGGACCCCGCATATCGGCTCAGCGCCAAGTGGATGTTCCACGATGACATGCTGAAGCTGGTTCGCAAGGTGAAAGACCAACAAGGGCGTCCGATCTTCGTGCCGGGATACGACCAGGGCAACCCCGGGGGTGCCCCGGACCGGCTGCTGAATCGTGCGATCCAGATCAACCAGCATTTGGCGGTGCCGGCTGCTGGCGCGAAGTCCATCCTGTTCGGCGACTTCAGCCTGTACAAGATTCGCGACGTGATGGCTATCACGCTGTTCCGCTTCAATGATTCTGCGTACGTCAAGAAGGGCCAAGTGGGCTTCCTGGCATGGATGCGGTCGGGCGGGAACTTGGTCGACGTCGGGGGCGCCGTGAAGGCGTTCCAGCAAGGCGCGGCCGCCTAAACCGCCTCCGGGTGATCGCAGGCCAGCGGGATTCGCCCGCTGGCCTTCTCGTTCAAGGAAAAATCATGGCACGAAAAACGACAGCCCAGGCCGCGCGGAGTGCGGGCCCCCAAGTCACGCCCGCTCTGCCGGACCAGGCGGGCGCACCCGCTGCTGCCACCGGTGAAGTCGGCACGACCGCCCCGGCGACGACAACGCTGGGCGCGGCTGATCCGCAGGCCACTCAATCAGCCGCGCCAAGTGGTGAACCCCAAATCCCTGCGTCTCAGCCAAACCAGGCAGGCGCAGCGGACGCGGCGGCTGGTGAGGTGGGCACGACGGCGCCAGTGGCGACAACGCCGGGCGCGGCCAATTTGTCGCCACTGGCGCACGAACAGGGCACTCGCCAATGGGTGAGGGCTCTGGTGCTGCACGACAGCATCTATGGCAAGTGCGGCGAAGTACGCGAGTTCGCCACTGAACATGTTCCGGCTCTGAAGGGGGCCGGATACATCGACCCCCACCCGAAAGCGGTGGAATCGGCTGGAGGCTGACGATGCTGCGCCTGATCACTGCCGCGACTGCCGAGCCCGTGAGCGTGGAGCAGGCGAAGCGGCTTTTGCACATTGACCACGACGCGCTGGACGAGGCCATTCCCGGCGTCATTACGGCGGCGCGCGAGCTGGTCGAGCGCCGGACGAGTTTCGCACTGGCCGAGGCATCGTACGAGTGGACGCCGGTCGGCGGCCGGGAATCGCCCTTGCCCATCTGGCCCGGTGAAACCTCCAGTGAGCCGGGCGCGTACCCGGTGCTGTTCACGACCAAACCCGGTCCTGTCCCGGAGCCGTTGAAGCTCGCGATTGTCATGCTGGTTGGAGACATGCTGGAACACCCCGAAGCAGCGGGCGAAAAGGTTCTTCACGAGAACCCGGGATTTGCGCGCCTGGTCTTCCCCTATACCCGGGTGCTGCCATGACCGCCCGCGCGCGAAATCGCCGCATCCTGGTTCAGCGACGCTCTGGCTCAGTGGATGATGCAGGTCAACCACTGGACGAATGGGTCGATGTCGGCCCCCTTTGGGCGGGCATTGCGAACGAGACGGGCTTGGGTGCGATCCGGTCAAGCCTCCAGGGCAATGTGTCCTCCTCCATTGCGCGCTACAGCCTAGAGGTAAGTTTCGAGGCGGCCAGGGCCCTGGGCATCATTGAGGGAATGCGGGTGCTGCACGACGGCGATGTTTTCGAGGTCAAGGGGATTACACGCGACTTCAGAGACCGCAGGAAGGCGTTCGTAATCTGCCAGCAGGGAGGCAGCGATGGCTAAGGGGCTACAGGCGACGTTTGATACGTCCGGGTGGCCTGCGGGTTTGGATCGGCTGTTGGGGCCCGCACGGGTCAGCCTGGCGCGCTCGATGGCCGTTGCTGGCGGCGAGGTGCTGCGGGATGAGGCCAAGGCGCGGGTGAACACGCACAACGGCGTCCTAGGTGCCGCCATCTACCTTGCCTTCCGGGAGCGGCACTCAACAGAGCAGGAAGTGCAGTACGCCGTCACCTGGAACAAGCGTAAGGCGCCACACGGCCACCTGGTGGAGTTCGGGCATTGGCAGATCTATGCCGTGATCCGCAAGCCGGACGGCAGCTATGTCACGGACAAGCGTCGCAGGCTGGCAAGGCCAAGGTGGGTGCCCGCTTATCCGTTCCTGCGACCGGCGTATGAAGCCGCCTCGGAACGTGCTCAAGCGGCAATGATTCAGCGCGGACGGCAGCGCCTGCCTGAGCTTCTGACCGGGCAGGAGGTGAACGATGACCCTTGAGTCCAAGTTGAAATCGCTTCTGGGTCCGCTGGTCGGCGGACGCGCGTATCCGGACGTCACACCGGACAAGCCGGAGTTCCCGCTGATCGTTTACCAGGGCGCGGGCGGGCAAGAGCGCTGGTACGTCGAGGGCAAGCGCCGCGAGAAGAGGAACCAGCGCTTGCAGGTGTTTGTCTGGGCCGCCACGCGGGCGCAGGCAAGTGACATTGCTGACCAGATCGGCACCGCCTTGTGCGAAAGCGACTTTCCTGCTGTTGAGCCGTACGGCTCGCCCACCAGCCTCTACGAAGAGGCAATCAAGAAGTACGGCACCCGCCAGGACTTCGGTATCTGGTTCCTTCCTTCCTGAATTTTCCCTGCTTCTACATCGAACCCGGCCTCGCGCCGGGTTTTTCCATTGAGGAACAAAAATGGCTTCCATCTTCATCAACGGGTCGCAGTTCCGGGTTTCGAAAACGATTGCCCTGGCTGTGGCGATTTCTTCGATTGCGAACGGCGTCGATCCGCTCGCGTCTACCGTCACCCCGCCGGAGGACGGCGACATTCTGGTCATCGACTCCGGCTGGGCCGCCTTGACCGAGGCTGTTTACCGCGCCACTGGCGCCACCGCGGACGGCTTCAAGCTGGAGGGCGCGGACACAACGGACCTGCGGTTGCACCCCGCAGGCAGCGGGGCGGGCTCTTACCAGCCGGTCACCGATTGGTTCAGCCTGGATCAGATCACGGACGTGCAGATCACCGGTGGTGAGCAGCAATACCACCAGTTCCAGTACGTCGAGGACCCGAGCGCAAAGCAACGGCAGAAGCCGACGGTCAAGAGCCCGACGGTGCTTACCTACACGCTCGACTACGACCTCAACAAGGCGTGGTATGCGGCGCTGGTCAAGGCGGACCGCCTGCGTATCCCAGTCGTCCTGGAAACGAAGTATCCGGATGGCGCTATCACGTACTACTACGGCTATCCGTCCTTCAACAAAAATCCGACCGGCGGCCAGAACGTGAACCTGCAAAACACGTTCACGCTGTCGCTTATCGCGGATCCGGTCACCTACGAGAGCGCGTAATGACGTTTCAGATCAAAGCCAACCCTACCATTCCGGCGACGATCACCATCGTCGGCCAGGGCCGTGAGCAGGCTCTGAACGTGGTTTATCGCCACATGACCGGCTCGGAGTACGAAGCGCTGATGAAGCAGCTCCATGAAGGTGAAATCACCATCGCCGACCTGCTGGTGGCACTGCTCGATTCCTGGGATGCGGATCAGCCCGTCGGCAAGGAAGCAATTGAGCTTTTGCGTGAGCACCAGCCGGGTGCGGATCTGGCTATCGCCAGCGCATACAACGAAGCAATCAACGTCGAACGAAAAAAAGCCTGACGCGGGCGGTGGCGGCCTTCCTTTGGGAGCCGCCATCGGCCGCGACATTGGCAAAGGCGGGGTTGAAGCTTCGGTACTTCGCCCGGCCCTCGGTCGAGCTTTGGGCCGAGCATGTGCCTGCGTTCAGCCTGTTCACCCGGAACTACACGCAGTGGCGTGTAGGGGCTGGAGGGCCGATAGGTCTGGATTACGGGGTGCTGTACCTCGACCTGGACCGTCGAGAAACTCCGAGGGCGGAGCAGCAGGAAATCATGGCCGTTCTCCGGATCATCGAGCGGGCTGCCCTGGAAATATTCCATAAGAGTTGAAAATGGCACAGGAAAGCATTGGCACCGCGCGGCTAGATATCGTCGTCGATACCTCGCAGTTTGACGCCGCGATTGCTTCGGCCAAGCGCGGAACGAGCGACATGTCTCAGTCTGCGCAGGCGGACTACACGAAGCTGGCAGCTGCTGAGCGTCGACGTGTTGATGCACTGGTGAGGCAGGCCGACACCATTGGCATGACTCGAAAGGAGCAGATCCTTTACAACGCTTCCCTGCGCGGAGTGCCAACGTCGATCCTGGATGAACTGAAGACGAAGCTTTCTGCAACGGGCTCCGCGGCGGCTGGCGCCACCAAGCAGATGAATCAGTACGGGGTGAGCGCCGCACAGCAGGCAGCGGCGCTTCGCGGCGTGCCGGCGCAGCTCACGGACATCGTGGTTTCGTTGCAGGGCGGCCAGCAGCCCCTTACGGTGTTGCTGCAACAGGGCGGCCAGTTGAAGGATATGTTCGGCGGCATCGTGCCGGCGGCGCGTGCCCTGGGTTCCACGATCATGGGTCTGGTGAACCCATGGACAGTCGCCGCCGCGGCGGTCGCCGTCTTTTCAACCGCTCTCGCTTCGGGCAAGGGCGAGCAGCAAGAATTCACCGACACTCTCATTCTGAGCGGCAACGCTGCCGGGCAGACTGCCGCCGGTATGTCTAACCTGGCCACGCGCATCGCGGACGTGGCGGGGTCTCGCGGGAAGGCCGTCGATGCGCTCAACCTGATCGCAGCTTCGGGCAAGATTGCCGGGCAGAACTTCGCAGTGGTCGGAGAAGCGGCGGTTGAGATGAACCGCGTCACCGGGAAGGCCATTTCCGACACGGTGCAGGAGTTCGAAACGCTGCGCGGTAAGCCGGCGGAGGCCATCGCCGCGCTGAACGAGCAGCAGCATTTCCTGACGCTGGAGACCTATCAGCAGATCGCAAGCCTGGAGCGGCAGGGGCGCAGCCAGGAAGCAGCGGCGCTGGCGCAGCGCACCTATGCGGACGCTGTGAAGCAGCAAGCCGCGGAAGTGCGCGAGAACCTGGGGACGCTGGAGACGGCTTGGGATGCGGTCAAGCAAGGCGCCAGCAGCGCCTGGGAGGCGATGAAAAGCCTGGGCCGTGCTCCCAGCTTCGACGACCTCACCAGCAAGCTGCGCGCCGTCAATGCCGAACTGGTCCAGATGCGCGCTAACGCGACTCCGCAGACGGACGAATCGCAGGCGTTCTTCGGGGACGGCGGTCGCGGTGCGCGCCGGCGCGCCCGGCCGCTGGAGCAGGAGAGCCGCCGACTGACAGCTGAAACAGCAATGCTTCAGCAGCAGGCCGATGAAGCGGCGATCGTGGGCCTGCAGAAGCGCCAGGAAGCCGAGAAGATCGCCGCCGCGGCCCGACTGTCTGCTCTCGCGAAGGAAACCGAGACCAATCGGCAGAAGCGCGAGCGTGAGATTGCACAGGTCAAGAAGGACGCCGATATCACCGGGGCGTCCCTTGAGACACAGAAAAAGCTGATCGACCAGATCAACGACAAGTACAAGGACCCGGCAGTCAAGGCGTACACGGAGGACGCCGCGACCAAGCTCCTGCAGCAGTACCGCGAGGCTGAAGCCTCCTTGCTTGCCCAGATCACCAGCGAGGGAAAGCTGGCCACCTGGGGGCAGAAGCGTGCCGAGTTCGAGCAGCAGATTGCCGACCTGAAGGACAAGAAAGTTCTGACGGCGGATCAGAAGAGCCTACTCGCCCAGGAGGACTTGCTGCGTCGCCAGCTCGATCTGAACGTGGCAGCTGAGAAGGAGCTACGGACCAAACAGGAAACTGCCAAGGTCGAAGCGCTACGCGCCAGTCTGGCTGGATCGCGTGATCTGGAGCAACAGCAGTACGACGATCAGGTGGCGGGCCTGGGCCGAGGAAATCGCGCGCAGGAGGAGCTGCGGGCCCGTCAAGGGATTCTGCGGGATTACCAACGTCAGAAAGCGCAGTTTGACCGCTCGATGGCCTCGGGCCAAATCTCGCAGGAGACATATCAAAGCGAAACCGCGCTCTTGCAGGAGCATCTGCAGCTCCGCCTGGAGATGCAGCAAAAGTACTTCGACCAGGTCCGGGAAGCCCAGGGCGATTGGAGAAACGGCGCTACCTCAGCCTTGGAAAACTATCTTGACTCAGCTTCCGACATTGCAGGGCAGACCAACGCGCTGTTCTCCAACGCCTTTCAGGGTATGGAAGACGCGATCGTCCGCTTCGCGACGACCGGAAAGCTGTCGTTCAAGGACTTTGCGACTTCCATAATTTCGGACCTTGCGAGAATCGCTGCGCGGCAAGCCATAGTCGGGATGCTTAGCCGGCTGGTCGGTGGCCTAGGCGGCGCTTCTGCGGGTATTGGCGGGGCCACCGCCGCGGACGTGGCAGGAGCTGGGGATGGACTCATGTTTCTTTCCGGCGGGGGATACACCGGGGATGCGCCTCGAAACAAGATCACTGGCCTGGTTCACGGCCAAGAGTACGTGCTGAACGCGGCGGCGACATCCCGCATTGGACGGCAAGCGTTGGATGCAATGAACGCTGGCGCACCGATCGCCCTGGGCGGACTTGACGCAGGCTTCACCAAGCCCTTGATGAGTTCGGTTTCGTCAGCGGTTCCGCAGCAAATGCCAAGAATCACGATCCATAACAACGGCACACCGCAGGAGTACCGCGCCGAGCAGTTGACCCGAGACGATGTTGTCTTGATTGCGCGAGACCAGGTCTTTTCGCAAGGCCCCCAAATGATGGAATCGCAATTGGGCCGGCCTAACTCTCGGGGGGCGCGCGCTATGAGTAAGAACTTCAAAACAGAGCGAAAGCGATGAGCGACTTCCCTGTAATGCCATTTCGCCCGGTGCGGGCCGGGTACGCGCCAGCGCTCGGAGATGGGTCTCAGCGCATTGGCTTAGAAGGCGGGAGCGGCCGATATCGAGCTGGCGTGCAAGGCGCACCGCACATGGTTGCCGTCACCTACGTCGTCTTCGGAGAGGAGTACGACATGCTGATGGGCTTCTGGCGAAACATGCGCCGTTTGGGCGGCGGCCCCTTTCACGCGGATATGGTGATTGATAGCAGCACCAGTCGAAGGTACGTCGCGCATTTCATGCCAGAAACGGCGCGGCCGGTCCCCATCGGTGGCGGTGGCTGGTCGGTTTCGTTTCAGCTTGAGGTGGACACGCTGCCTGAATTCGATGACGCCGATCTAGATTATTGGGGCTCGCTGGTAAACATGCTCGCCGTCTACGGCAGCTTGCCGGCCGCCAAGGAGATTCTGAGCCTGTTGGCTAAGTTGGTGAATGAGGACCTGCCTCATGATTAGCGCGAACGACGCCCAATACGTGGATTTCTACTTCGGGGCACCTCCAAGCATCGCGGAGCTTCAGACGTTGGAGATCAGCCATCCCGCTTTCTCGCAAGTATGGCGGCTGCAGCCAAACTACCGTGAAGGCTTTTGGGGGCGCTTGGAGACGGGAGAATTGGTGTTCTGGCAATACGTTCCCATGAGACTTCAACCGCTAGGTGATCGCGGAAATCTCGATTTCGGGATCGCCGTGACGCTCGGGGATCTGGGTGAAATCCTTCCCGATGAGATCGAGCGCGCTAGGCGGGCTGGAACTCTTCGCACCATCCCGCCGACGGTGATCCATCGCGCTTACCGCTCCGATGATCTGGAGGTGCCCATGGTCGGACCGATCTCGCTACAAGCGCGGAAGATCACCAGGAACCGGGACGGTGCGCAGTTCGACGGGACGGCTCCACAGGCGAACCTGACAAAGACCGGCATGCTGTATCGCACGGATCTGTTTCCAATGCTGTTGGGCTATTTATGAGCATCGATTTTCTTCTCATCCGAAGCTATGACCTCAACTCGTACAACTGCCTGCATTTCGCAGCCGACGCTTGGGAACATTTGACCGGAGACCGCCGCCTTCGCCAGGTCAATGAGCGAGACATAGCAGCAGGTCGGCTGGCCGAGCTGTTCCGGGGAATGCGAAAGGTGCAGGGTCCTTCGCAGTTTCCGTCTATCGCGCTCATGGAGACGCTGTACGGGGAAGCACATATCGCGGTTTGCGTCAGAGGACGGCTTCTACAGAACAACGAGTCTGGGCCATCATTTTTCCCAGTTGAAGCCCAGACCCGGTTGTACCGAAATATGAGGTTCTACGCATGACGACCGTTCATCTCTATCGCGCGCCGGACGGTAAGCGCGAAACCCGTGAAGTGGCTGACCTGCATGCCTTCCTTAAGGCGGAGCTGGGTCCGAGGTTGCCCCCGGGCTGCCGGATCACCGACATGGCTACCGGTCGATCGGTGAGGCCGCGCCAGCCGCAAGACATCGCGGAGCTGCGCCAGCTTCCAGGCCCGTTCGTCGTAGAAGCCTATCCTCTTGGCCCCATGTTTCTGCCGGCATTAGCGGTGGCACTGGTCACATCGGTGGCGTCGATGATATTGACGTCTATCCTGGCGCAAGATCCGCCGAATCAAACCGCACGGAATGTCCAGAACGAATCGCCCAACAATGGCTTATCCGAACGCACGAACCAGGTGCGAGTCAATGGGCGCGTTCCAGACATATACGGGCAAGTCCGCTCAACACCGGACCTTCTAGCGAGGCCCTATCTGGTCTTCGAGAACCATGTAGAGAAGGAAGTGGCGTTCATGTGCGTGGGCCGGGGTGCATACGAGGCACATGATGCGCGCGATGACACGACTTTGATCGAGGAAATTCCGGGAGCCTCCGTGGAGATCTACGCGCCGTTCACCTCTCCTAACAGTGGGCACGCTCCGCAGCTTCGGATAGGCAACGCGATTAATCTCCCGGTCACGACCGCGAAGCGAGCGAACAGCGTGAACGGTCAGAGCTTGCTGCCGCAAGACTATGGCAGCGTGGTCCGGCGCGGAATGGTGTTCCGTTCTCCGAACGAAATAGCCTCGCAAGACGCCGATCTAGACTTCGCGGAGTTGTTCGTACCCGGTGATGTAATCACGGTCACCAACGCTGCTCAATCTCAAGGGACGTTCTCCTACACGCCGCCTGGTGGCGCTCTTTTCGCGTCTGAGAACTCTCCTTCATCGCAATGGGGGGTTGTTGCCTTCGCTGGAGATCAGGCTGCTTCGTGGGCCGCCGGCCAAATTGTTACGTTGTCGAACGGTTACGTCACGTGGACGGCGTCGACTGGCGGGGATGCGGACATTCCCTATACGGTTTCCAGTAATGTTACTGGCATCTACGGGATTTTAAGCTCCTCTTATGACCCCATCGATGATGTGACCCGGTTGCGCTTGGACGTCGCTCAGAACTCTGCCGCATGGGCTGCTTTCAGAAACGCTTCCGCCGGTGTAACAGGGTCACCGGTGCTAACCCGACCTTCGGACATTGTTCAGTTCGACTTATCCGGGCAGTACACCATCACAACGGTAACTGGCTCACTATTGACGCTCAACAACCCCGCCGGTGTAAACAGTAGCTGGACTGTTATGCAAGCGGAATATGGTGGTCAATCAGTTGTGATGAACCCCACGATAAGCACGACCGGCGAGCGTTGGGTTGGGTGGTTCAGCGTGGAAAGCGTGCGTCCGATCACACGGCTGATTTCAAACGTTATCGCACTCAATGGCCTCTACAAGGACAATGGCCGGCAGCAATATCGTCGTGATGTGGTGTATCGAATCGAAGCCCAGCGGCTCGACGCATCAGGGGTTCCACATGGAGATGTTCTTGCGTTTGAGCGCACCATCCAGGGATCCGCGGTCACGCGATCTGTAAGGGCGGACACTTTGGACGCGCAATTGTCAGGGTCGGCCAGCACGCGGTGGCGCCTGCGCGCCAGGCGCTTGACCAATTCTGATACTGACTTTGAAGGGTCGGTTGTCGACGAGATCAAGTGGCGGGATCTGTATGCATGTTCATCGGTTGATCAAGCACACTTCGGCGACGTCACCACGGTGCAATCGGTAACGCTGGCGACAGATGGCGCTTTGGCCGTCAAGGAGCGAAAGCTGAACCTCCTTGTGACGCGCAAATTGCCTCGGCGGGTTTCGGGCGCAACTTTCACGACCGAGCTGTATCCGACAACTGATGTTGCGGACATCATATCGGCGGTATGCCTAGACCCTCTTATCGGAAATAGGACGCCGGCGGAAGTGGATTTCGAGAACATCTACGCGACAGCGGACGAAATACGCGAGTATTTTGGTGTGGATGTTGCGCGGTTCGATTACACCATCGACAGCGACAACCTCAGTTTCGAAGAAACACTCGCGATGATTGCGGAGGCAGTGTTCTGTCGCGCGTACCGGCGAGGCAGCGTCATACGCCTGTTTTTTGAGCGTGCCACTGACGATTCAACCATTTTGTTCAATCACCGGAACAAACTTCCTGGTTCTGAACAGCGTACCGATGGCAGCGATGAGGAGTACGACGGCGTGGAGTTTCAATGGATCGACCCCGCAAACGATGCGCCCGTGACGATCTATCTGCCGGAGGATCGGTCCGCGGTCAATCCGCTTAGGGTCGAATCGGTCGGCGTCAGAATGCAAGAGCAGGCACACATACATGCCTACCGGCGGTGGAACAAGATCCGCTATCACGATCAAGCCACTGAGTTTGACGCGCTACCCGAGGCAAACTTGCTGCGGGTAAGCGAGCGAGTGCTATGCGCGGACAACACGCTGGCGCTCAGTCAGGACGGCGACATTCTTGACGTGGATGAGGAAGACAGTCGGCTCGTGACGTTGTCGCAACCGTTCAACTGGGGCGATGGTCCGTATGTGATTTTCCTACAGGGAGGCGACGGCTTGGTCGAAAGCATGGCGGTAGCTTCTGGTGGAAGCCCGCGACTGGCCCTCCTTCAGCGCATACCGCGCGCACCGGTCATCTGCCGAGGCGCGGGGTACAACGCGACCGGGTACATCATTACCGAGGCCGGCGATGACCGCACGGCCAAACCGTTCATCTTGACCGAGAAGAACGAACCCAATGATGACGGGACTGTCCCGTTAAAGGCGATCAACTACGACGCCAGGTACTACCAGAACGATCTGGATTTCCACGCTTGACCTGATCTCTCATTGAAGCCATTCAGCCCCGCTTGCGAGCGGGGCTTTTTTTTGCGAGTCACACATGGGCTATATCACCCCACAGGAACTAAAAGTCGCCAGCTTAGACGCCGGCACGTTAAGGAAATTTGCGACAGGGTCCGCCGGCCAACCCAATATCAATCGCGTGGGCGTTGACGTGAAGAATCTCGCGACAATTCGTGTGGAGGCTCTCGACGCCGCGTCAGCAGCTGCAAATCTGCGTACCTACTTGACGAAAGCCGTTATGGACGCGGATACCAGCCAGCCAGTTCCAACTACGGGCCGGGTAGTCAAAGATCCAACAGTCCTAAACAACGGAGATTACGTCTGGACAGGATCCAGCTGGGAATGGTCGGAAGTTCAACCCGCCACATCAGCTGCGGTGCAGGCGGTTCGCTCGGACCTAGTGCAGACTGAAACGCAGGTTATGGCCCGATCGACACCATTCCGCGTGCTCATTTCTTCGTGGGATGAGCAGGCGCAAGATATCGTTGTCGACCCGGACCGCAGAATCGTTGGCGGCGGGGATGTCCTTGAAAGCCATGAGAGGCGTATTTCCGCCGTGGAGCAAGTCGGCGGCTTTAGCGAGATAGATGGCCTTGTTATACAGGGGCAAAGCAACGCGCGCGGCGCCCGCGGTTTGCCCTTGGATCCCACAACCACTGATGCGCTCTATCCCAATGCTGTCCTAATGCCCGCGGGACCTGGGATGAACGTGGTTTGCGGAACAGCTGGTGGTGAAGATTATGGGCCTCTTGACCCTGCGGCATTCGAAGGGTTCCAGTCGTTAGTGTCCATGGATCTCGGTTCGGGAGCGGGAACAACGCATGTCGAAGGTATGGCATTCGCTATCGCGTTGCGTCAGGCAGAAGAAGGATCGGTTCGGCGAACACTTTCCTGGAGCACCGCGAAAGGCGGCGCGTCGCTGGGGAACCGCAGCCCTGGGACGATACCTTATGAAAACACGCTCACAGCGCTCGACCGGTCGGTCGCAATTGCGGAGGCCTTAGGCGCATCGTATTCCGTCAAGGCCATCGCTACGGTCGAGGGCGAGGCTGACGCGGGCAACACAGCTTATGCAGAAAATTTGATCGACGTATATGCCGGTTCCCTTACGACCGCAATCTTGGCGCGTACAGGCCAAAAGCATCTTCCACCGATTCTGATGGCTCAACCTTCATCATTTTTTGCCAGTGTGGACGGTGCGATGGGGATTTACAACGTGTGTAAACAGCATCCGCGCTTTCATCTGGTGTGCGCCGGCTATCACCTTCCTTATTCAGATGACCTACTGCATTACTCATCTAGGGGAAATGTGAAATTGGGCGAGTACTTCGCCAAGGCATTGAACTATGTGCGGCTCGTTGGGAGTTGGCGGCCGCTCATGCCAAAGATGATTAGGTGGGATGGTGAGAAGGGCATCGACGTTTGGTTCCATGTTCCCCAGCCTCCGATTGTTCACGATCTTTCGATGCCTGACCATGGGGATTGGGGGTTCGATGTGCGAAGTGCGGGTGCAAATGTCGGTATTGCAAGCATCGAGATCGTAGGCCCTGACTCTATCCACATAGAAACAGCCGCACCGCTGACTACAAACCGCTTCTTGAGATATGCCATGCGAGGCTATCAAAGCAGCCCCCGACAACCAGGCGATGGGCCGATCGGCTCGTTGCGAGACAGCGATAGCACGCCATCCTTCACGGATGGTGCGCCGCTCTACAACTGGTGCGTGCATTTTTCGGAGCAGTTCTGATGCATACCATTCGCTTTACTGAGAAGACGCAGCCCAGCCTTGCAGCGAGATTTGGACAGGGAATGATGCCGGCAGATTCCCATGTCGATCGGCTTTTTGCCAATCTGGCCGATCCTGAAGGGAGGCCTTTCTTCGATTACATGATCTCGCCGAGTATGGCACTACTGGGGCCCGGTGGCGTTGGCGTTCGCGATCGCAGACAGCGAGATCTTCGCTGGCTGACGACGGGTTCTGGTGTGCTGTCAACTTCGGCAGGCAGGTTCGTGTTGCCGGGCACGTTTCTGTTGTCAGCGGGGAGCGCAGCGGCTGCCAACCCTTCGGCCTTCACCCTTGTGTGCAGGGCGAAGTTGATTGGCACAGGTGGGGCGCTGGTTGGAAGTCAAAATGCGTCAATCACCGGCACGGGTGCTGTGACCTTGGGCCCTTCTGGGGTGTTGACTGCCGCTGGCGGCGCCTCAAATGTGGCCGATAACGCCGGCAGTCTGGTGGGGGTCGACCTAGTGGTTACGGTCACGTTTTCAACAGAGCGTGGTGTTCAGATACGTCGCAACGGCGTGCAGACTTACGTAAACGCGGGGCGAACGGCGGCTAACGCTGGTAGTCAATTGAAAATCGGCGGCACCGGCACGGTTTCGAGCAGGTTCAATGGCGAGATCGGCTATTGGTTCTATTCTCTACGTGATCTTTCTGACCCGCGCTTGCTGTCAGGATTGGAAGCAATTGAGCGTGAACTCATCGCGATGGGATAGTCAAAATATATGTGCCTCAGAGGGCGATATCCCATTTAAGGGAAGACTAATCAGGAGGATAGAAGATGATGAAGTTTACGTTCAATGACGACGGCGTCATGAATTGGCCGAGCGATTTTCCGGCTAAACACTAATAGATCTTTCAACCAAGAAATGAGCCCGCTTCGGCGGGCTTTTTTTCGTCTCGAAGGAACGCAATGTTGTCGCTTCAAGGAAAGTTTCATGGCTGACGAACATTTGTCGGACGCCTTCATCAAGTCGCTGCACGCTCGGGTCGTGCAGATGGAGCAGGACATGGCAAGCAATGCTGAGGCAACCGCCCGGAACACATCCTCGATCGAGACGATCCGGCAGAACACGCAGGACATCGTTGACACGTTCCAGGCGCTATCTGGTGGGTTCAAGGTACTGCAAGGGTTGGGCAGGGTGGCTAAGCCGCTGGCTTACATCGTGGGGCTGGGAACGGCAATCATCACTGCTTATTCGGCATGGAGGGGGATCAAATGATGTTGGGTGACCTGAAGCGAAAGCTATTAGCGGCCGGGGGCGCTGGCGCCATTGCCATTGCGGGCGTGCTGGTGACCCACTTTGAGCCAGGTAGAACGCGCGGAAAGCCCTACATCGATCCTGTGGGCGTGCTTACAGTTTGCGATGGGCATACCGGGTCGGATATCGACCCGGCGCGGATCTACACCGAAGCCGAGTGCGACGCGTGGCGCGATGCGGACATTGCGGAGGCCGATGCGGCTGTGAGCCGCCTGATCAAAGTACCGCTCAACGAGTGGCAGCGCGCGGCGCTGATCGACTTTGCCTACAACCTGGGCGCCGGCAATCTGGCGTCGTCGACCATGCGGCGCAAATTCAATGCGCGCGACTATGTCGGCGGTTGCGCCGAACTGAACCGCTGGGTCAAGGGGCGGCAGGGCGGCGTGCTTGTGACTCTGCCGGGCCTGGTGACGCGAAGGGAGGCCAACACATGGGTCTGTTTGCAACAGTGACAGGCTGGAAGGGCTACGCAATGGCGGCCGTGGTGGGTGCAGCGCTTATGGCTGGGTCTGCGGGCGCCCTCGTCTGGTACGGGAACGTCCAGCGCGCGGCCGGGCGGGCCGAATGCCAGGAGGCCAACCGCGTGGCCGGCTTGGTGGAATTTAAGACCGAGGCCGAGCGGCTGACTGGGCTATCAAGCGATCTGCAGGCCCGCATCGACCAACTCGCCGCTAATCGGCCACAGGTCATCGAGAGGTATACCCGTGAAATTGTTGAGCGTCCTTTGCCCGCTGACTGTGTGCGCGACCCTAGCCGGGTGCGCGCAACCAACGACGCCATCGACGCGGCCAACGCTGCCAGTCAACCTCAGCGCGCCGTGTCCACCTATCTCGCACGTTGACTCCTCGTCATGGGATGATTTGGCGCAAGCGCATGCGGCGCTGGCGTTTCAGTACGCGGAGTGCGCCGCTCGACACCGGGCTGTGGTGGACGGTTGGACGAAAGCTACCGTCCCTGCGGCAGGCCTGCTGAAATGACTGCCTCATATCCCAAGGTTTCTGATCGTACTTTATGACGATATCGAGGTCGCGTGGACAACCCTTGCTTTCCTGGGGACGGAAAGCAATTGAGCGTGTAGGTGGAGCGCTGCCAGCAGTCTTCGGCGAAGTGTTCGGCCGAGACAGCATGTTACGATTCCCACCCCAATTCCGCAGGGAGGCCAAAAATGACAGATCGACAGAAGCAGTCTCCCTATGCGGGGCGACCGAGAAGCGCGTTTTGGAAGGCGTCAGTGGGTGGCAAGACGCCCGCGACCCTCAGAGATCTCTACAAAAAAAAGTACGTCATTTCGCCAGAAGACAACATCGCGACAGCCGGCAGTTGCTTTGCTCAGCATATCGCCCGAAACATGAAGGCTCTGGGGTATAACGTCATGGACGTTGAGCCCGCTCCTGACGGCGTTAGTGACTCGGTTGCAGTCGCATATGGCTATGGCGTTTATTCCGCCCGCTACGGGAATATCTACTACGCTCGACAGCTTCTGCAGCTGGCTCAAGAGGCGCTTGGCCAGCGCCAGCCGGCAGATTTCGTGTGGGAACGAGATGGTCGTTACTTCGACGCCCTTCGCCCCAGTGTTGAGCCCAACGGGTTGGAAACACCGGCGGCCGTTGTGAGACATAGGGAACGGCACCTTCAGGCGGTGAAGTCGCTCTTGGAAGATTGCGATGTATTTATCTTCACGTTTGGTCTTACTGAAGCGTGGGAGCACATCGCGTCGGGTACCGTTTATCCCACCGCACCTGGCACCATAGCGGGATCTTATGACCCGACAACCTGCCGTTTCGTGAACTTCGGATTCAACGAGGTTTACGGGGATTTCGTCGCATTCAAGGAATTGGTTGAATCCATTAATCCCTCGGTCCGATTCCTCGTTACTGTGTCTCCTGTTCCGCTTGCTGCCACCGCGTCCGACACGCACGTACTGCCGGCAACGATCTATTCCAAGAGCGTCTTGCGCGCCGTAACCGGCCAACTGGCAAATACGTTTGAGAACGTGGACTACTTCCCCTCTTACGAAATCATCACAAACGTCTTGGCCGGTCAATCATTCTTTGATGAGCCTTCTGGGCTGCGCAATGTGACGCCAGAGGGTGTGAAGACTGCGATGACTTATTTTTTTGCAGAACACAAGCCTGCGTCCGCACCTGCCGACGCGAAGCTGCTGGGTGAAGACGATGTAATTTGCGAAGAGGTCATGCTGGAGGCGTTCGGATCATGAAACTTTGTGTGATTGGCAACTCTCACGCAAGTGGGGCTTATAGCTTGTTGAGCCATGGTACGGGGGCGTTTGAAGCTGATTTCTTCCTCGAAAGGGCCACGGGTAAAGCCTCTTTGAAAATCGCCGGAGAAGTAGGCGCCGCGGTAGAAATCGATGATGTGATGATGGCGCGACTTGTGCCTGTCAGAACTCAGAAATACGATGCGTTCGCAGTCTACGCGATGGGTTTTTCGTTTGGGCGGTGTGTGGAGATGTTCCGTGATTACGCGCCAGACGGCCACCCAAACTCCAAAGCGAAATATTTGGTGTCAGACGCATTTTTCGATGCGGCAGTGCAGTCGATCCTCTTGGATAGCAAAGCTGTTCGCATAGTGCGGGCTTTGCGCTCGTTCAGTAACGCCCCTATCGTGCTAGTGCCCCAGCCTTTGCCTATGGAGTGGGCCGCAACTCGCTCTTTACGGCGGACAGAAGTCTTTGCGGATGCCCTGAGGCAGAACGCGCTGCAGCGTGTTTTGAGGATCTATTCAGAAACCGTCGAGAGATTGAGGGGAGACGGATTCACTGTGCTGGGACAACCAACGGAAACGCTCGCGTCAGAACATTTCACATTGTCTGAATTTGGGCTTGCGGACCCCAACGACAATCGCGCTGACTCCCTCTTTTCTCGTGGCGACTTCTTTCATGCGAACGAACGCTACGCCGGCGCAGTCCTTACCAGCTTAGCCACAGCCCTACGCGTCTAGGCCCGGCGCCGGTCTTTGTTTCAATTTGGCCGGTCAGTGCATCGGCCTCTCTGATTCGGGTTCCTACCCTCGAAGAGGGGCCTCGGTGCGGTGCTAACTGCCGTCACAAATACTCCGCATTCACTAGTCTGATCGCGTCTTGGGATCGCCACTTGCGTGTGGGAACATAGTTCACCACTACGCCGCGTTGGAGGCTCCCGATGAAACTCCCCGCAGGCAACGAGCCAGGTGACAAGCCGGCTCGATCACAAAGTCCCGACCAAACTCCTGAGCCCGACCATGACTCTCGCGAGAAGCCCGAGGAAGACTATCCTCGCCCGATGCGTTGGCCTGCTGACTTCCCGGCCAAGCACTAGGCGGAGGCGCGTGCGGCGGTTCATTGCGCGGCGTGCACTTCACTAGCCGATCCACGTCGAGGCGCATCTTTGATGATAGGACTGGCCAGCGAGCTCGTAAGCGCCCAAAAAAAGCCCGGGCTGTAAGCCCGGGTGAATCGCGCAGCTATCCGCCGGCACGGGCGGCGCGATCGCTGAGGGTAAGATGGACCGCACGGATAGACCATAATAAATCTACTATTGTCCGCGTGGTGAACGGCTACCCTGGTTGAATCCATTGCATCCACCATCCTTGGTAGTAGCGCCGACCGTCGATCTCTTCGAAGCCGCAGACCATCATTCCCCTATCGGAACAGAAGGTCAGTAGCTCTGGTTCGAGCAGGTCGGGTATCGGCCCTTTCGCCGTCGCGCCAAACTTGGCCAAGCCATCCATCGTCATGATGCGCACCTGGCGCCGAAGGTCCTCACGCGTGATCGAGTACATACGCACCGTGCCAGTCACGGCTGGTGCGGGGTCATTGTCCCGGCGCTTCTGGCCGAGGTAGTGGGTGCGGACGACGGAGCAAAGCATGATTCTGCTGCGATATTGCTGTATTAATATACAGTATATGGCAACAGAATCAGGGTCGGGTCAGCGGTGTGGCAACCAGCTTGTCGGAAGGGAACGGCACGAGGAAGCCGCGGCTTTGATCGGCGCTGGCGGTCAGCCAGTCGCCATACGCCCCTCGGGAAGGATCACCACCATGCGTCTTTCTTTGCCGGGTTGGTGGTAGTTGCGGAAAAGCGGATCCTGATCGGCGTTGATGGTGAGCATGGTGAAGCTCTCGTGCCATTGACCGGCAGCGTCTCGGAAACGATCCCACAGCCCGGCCACGCCCAGCGGCGCACCGTCCTCCCGCGTGAACCTGGTGGCAACCGCTTTGCCGGATCGCCAATCCGGTTCGAAGATGGCATCGGCTGGGATGATGCAGTGCTGCGCCCGGCGCCAGGCGTTGCGGAAGGTGAAGGCGTTGGCGACGCGGTCGTCGCGCGCGTTGAAGGTCGACAGCTTCTCCGCGCCAGCCAGCGCGTCCGGCCGGGTGGATCCCGAGATCAGGCCCCATCGGCCAATGATGGCTTCAATGTCCGGCACCGCCTCATCGCCGGTGTCATGCTCGGGTGTCCGACGGACGAAGATGCCTTGATACCGCGGCCACATGTCGTACCTGCTCAGGACGCCGGGCCGGGTCACGCCGAACCTCTTGAGCAGCAGTTCGGCATCTTTCAGGGTCTTTCCGTATAAAAACGTGGTGTCGGAAGATAGATGGCAAAGGGCCAAATGTGCATGGTTGACCCTTCAATGCGGTAGGAAGCGCTTTCGATTTCAGAATTGTCGATAGGTTGTCAAAGGGTGCTCCACGCGTCCAAGAATTTACCGTCAATAAACCTCGGTATCGATCGAAGGAGGCGTCAGCTCCATGTACGGCTTCGGCAATCCCGCTTTGACTACTGCCGAATCGATTTCGAAGGCGACGAATGCGAAGACGCGGACCGCCAGCTGATTCAGCAGATCGGGATTCTGT
The DNA here is from genome assembly GCF_902859585.1 of Achromobacter animicus. Lineage (GTDB taxonomy): Bacteria > Pseudomonadota > Gammaproteobacteria > Burkholderiales > Burkholderiaceae_B > Achromobacter > Achromobacter animicus. The sequence continues at coordinate 400,604 of NZ_CADIJM010000002.1, forward strand.
GCGTGAAAATCATGCACGTCGTGGAGCGCAGTCCCGTCCGGATGTTGAAAAAAGCCCTCTGCCTCAAACTCGCCAACCATGATCGAACTGGCAGGCTCTCCCGTCGTGAACGCGTCGAGCCCGACAGTGACTCGGAGGAGTGTATATAGAATTCCGTCATCATCCTTCACCGCTGAGGCACGGGCCTGGATCGAAATCTTTAAGTCGGAATTTTTGAAAGGCTTCACGAACCCTTCATCGTCCTTCGCTCGGCGAAGTTCCATCACAGGGAAGTCAACTTTGGCCAAAATCGGAGCCGGCCTGTCGGTTTTCCTTCGCTTTGGAGATGCGGCGGATTTCAGTGCTTTTGCCATTGGGCTGTATCAGACTCGTGGGAGTTATCAGATGACCAGAGAGTTTTCGTCGTGAATTCGAGTACTTTGCGGTGCGTCATAAACTTGTGGGCTGTGAGTGTCGCACCCTGAGCGCCAACTACAGCGAGGATCTCGTTAGGGGCGGCGGATTGCTCCTCCACTGCTGCTTGCACGATTTGCCTGAGGTACTCATTCATATTCAAGCCCAGCCGTCGAGCTTTTTGCGCAAGCTTACGATGGAGGTCAGGTCCGATGCGAACATTGAACGAACCCTTGTAGGGCTTCTCTGCCGCCTTCCCTCGTTCGGAACAAAAGGCGATGTACGAGTCGACAGCGTCCTCAAATGAGCGCTTCAAGGCGACAACGTCCATTCCGTCATAGAGGATGGTGTCTTCAATGAACTGGATTTGGCCGAACAGGCACTCGTCCTCGAGGCTAACCTCTATAGATCCTTGGTAGCCTTTGTAATCCATCAATTGGGTCATAGCAGTCCCAACGCCTCAAGGGCGTTCGCGAGATTCTTCATCTGAAAGTGTTTCATCACCAGATTGGGATGTGGCTTGGTGACGTCAATAGTCCGTTCCTCCCCGCCCACTGTACCCACAAAGTACTTGTGGGACGATCCACCTTTTGGTTCATGCAGTTGGAAGCCAAAACCGGCCAGTAACGTAACAACTTCGTTCCAGTGAAAGTCTGTTGGGGGCGGCTTCTTGCGGAATCGAGCAATCAATTTATCTTTCTGGGACATGGATTGTCGTCAAAAGGTCCGGCAGGTGCAACTATAGTTCAGTTGCTGTCGATTGGAAATGGAAGGCTGTTGATCGCACAGTTTGTAACGAATGCTGCCGCATTGTAGTGGAGAGTTCGGAAACGTTGGCTCCCTGAGTATGCGTCACGCATGAGCCCTGTCGGTTTTGCTCTGTCCCAGCGTGATAGTGAGACGAGGCTGAAAAACGTGGAACAGCCCCAAACCACCGCGCCATGTGAGGTTTGGGCGCGCGTCTGAACTGGGTATGGTTTGCGCCCTTGATCTTATGCGCCATCGTACACGGCGCGGAACATGCCGAGGAACGGATGCGGAACAGATCTAATAGAGCGTTAGCGACTTACGAAGTAAGTCTTTGATATCTCTATGGTGCCCGGGGCCGGAATCGAACCGGCACGCCTTGCGGCGGGGGATTTTGAGTCCCCTGCGTCTACCAATTTCACCACCCGGGCTAGGGGGTCGCGAGCGCGTCCAGGTGACGGCTGCGGGAGATGCGAAGACCGCGATTATATGCCGTCTTTGCCATCTTGTCAGGCGAGGGCCGGGCGGCCCTGCCGTTAAGGGCTGGCCGGGGGTTGCACACCCCTGACACGCGCCCCGTCAATCCTCACTTCTTCTCAGGCAAAAACCAGTTCATCACCAGCGCGCAAATCCCGCCGGTAGCGACGCCCGATTCCAGCACGCTCTTTACCGAGTGCGGCAGGTGCGACAGAATTTCCGGCACTTGCGACACGCCCAGGCCCAGCGCCAGAGACACGGCGATGATGAGCAGCGCGCGGCGGTCCAACTGAATGCCCGCCAGGATGTTGATCCCAGACGCGGCCACCGCGCCGAACATCACCATGGCTGCGCCGCCCAGGACGGGTTCGGGCACGGCTTGCAGGACGCCCGCGACGACCGGGAACAGGCCCAACAGAATCAGCATCCCCGCAATCCACACGCCGACATGGCGGCTGGCGATGCCGGTCAGCTGGATGACGCCATTGTTCTGCGCAAATACCGAGCTGGGAAACGTATTGAACACGCCTGCCAGCAGCGAGTTCGCGCCGTTGACCAGCACGCCGCCCTTGATGCGCTGCATCCAGAGCGGACCTTCAACCGGCTGCTTCGACACCTTGCTGGTGGCAGTGACGTCGCCAATCGCTTCCAGGGACGTGACCAGATAAATGATCAGCATCGGCACGAACAAGGCCCAAGAGAAACCCAGACCGAAGTGCAGCGGCACCGGAACCTGGAAGACGGCGGCTTCGCGGGCGCCGGTGAAATCCAGACGGCCCATGTAGGCGGCGGCGATGTAGCCGACGGCCAGCGCCAGCACCAGCGCAGTGCTGCGAATCCACACCACCGGCACGCGGTTGAGCAGGATGATGGTGCCCAGGACGAGGCCGGACAGGGTCAGGTTCTCGGCGCTGGCGAAGGTGCCGTTGGCCATGGCGCCAAAGCCGCCGCCCATGCTGATGAGGCCGACCTTGATGAGCGTCAGGCCGATCAGCAGCACGACGATGCCGGTGACGAGCGGGGTGATGAGGCGTTTGACGAAGGGCAGGATGCGGCTGATGCCCATTTCAACAAAGGACCCGGCGATGACGACGCCGAAGATCGCGGCCATGACGGCTTCGACCGGGGTGCCTTGCTTGACCATGACCGAGCCGCCGGCGATCAGCGGGCCGACGAAGTTAAAGCTCGTGCCCTGCACGATGAGCAGCCCGGCGCCCAGGGGGCCGAAACGCTTGCATTGGACGTAGGTGGCGATGCCGGAGATCACCAGCGACATGGAAACGATCAGGGTGGTGTCGCGGCTGCTGACGCCCAGGGCCTGGCAGATGAGCAGGCCGGGGGTGACGATGGGGACCAGGATGGCCAGCAGGTGCTGCAGGGCGGCGACGAAGGCGACGGGAGGCGCGGGGCGGTCGTCGGGGCCGTAGACCAGGTCGTGGCTGGTGTCGGCGTCATCGGACGTGCCGTGGGGGGCGGGTTGGGTCAGGGAGGCGGGTTGCATGGCGGGAGGGCCGGCCGGGGAGGGGGTAGGTGAGAAAAGTGCGGGATTTTACCGGGGACAGCCGCCTGTCAGGTTGCTTCTCCGCCACCCTGGTCTTGAAAAGTTCCCATTGGCCCCCACATCAGTAGGGTTTCCGGGCGGCCGCGCGGGCGCATCGCCCCAGTCGACCGATATTTGTCCCTAATTTATTTTCCGAGCCACGTAGAACTATGAGCCAAACCGCCACGAATTCCGCGTCCGAAACCCTGGGGTTCCAGGCCGAGGTGAAGCAACTGCTTCATCTGATGATCCATTCGCTTTACAGCAACAAGGAAATCTTCCTGCGCGAGCTGGTGTCGAACGCGTCGGACGCCTGCGACAAGCTGCGCTTCGAAGCCATCGACCAGCCGGAATTGCTGGGAGGCAACGGCGAACTGGCCATCACGGTCAGCTATGACAAGGCCGCCCGCACCATCACGATCTCCGACAACGGCATCGGCCTGTCGCGCGAAGAAGCGGTGGCCAACCTGGGCACGATCGCCCGCTCGGGCACGCGCGAGTTTTTCTCGCAGCTGACCGGCGACAAGCAGAAGGACGCGCAGCTCATCGGCCAGTTCGGCGTGGGCTTTTATTCGTCGTTCATCGTGGCGGACAAGGTGACGGTGGTCAGCCGCCGCGCCGGTTCCACGGACGCGATCCAGTGGGAATCCGACGGCCAGGGCGAGTTCACGATTGCCGCCGCTGAAAAGGCCAGCCGCGGCACGGACGTGACGCTGCACCTGCGCGCTGACGAAGACGAACTCCTGAACGGCTGGAAATTGCGCGAGATCCTGCGCCGCTACTCCGACCACATCTCGCTGCCGATCCGCATGGCCAAGGAAGAGTGGGATCAGGAAAAGGGCGAGCAGGTCAAGACCGACGAACTGGAAACGGTGAACCAGGCGAACGCCCTGTGGGCCCGCAACAAGTCCGAAGTGACGGAAGAGCAGTACCGCGAGTTCTACAAGACGGTCTCGCACGACTACGACGATCCGCTGGCCTGGACGCACAACCGCGTCGAAGGCCGCAGCGAGTACACGCAACTGCTGTACGTGCCCAAGCATGCGCCCATGGACATGTGGGACCGCGACGGCCGCCATGGCGTGAAGCTGTACGTGAAGCGTGTCTTCATCATGGACGACGCCGACCAGCTCCTGCCGTCGTACCTGCGCTTTGTGCGCGGCGTGATCGATTCGGCGGACCTGCCGTTGAACGTGTCGCGCGAAATCCTGCAGGAAAGCCGCGACGTGCGCGCCATTCGCGAGGGTTCGGCCAAGCGCATCCTGTCGCTGCTGGAAGACCTGGCCGAGAACAAGCCGGAAGACTACGCGACGTTCTGGTCGGAGTTTGGCCAGGTGTTGAAGGAAGGTGCGGGCGAGGACTCGGCCAATCTTGAGCGCATCGCCAAGCTGATGCGTTTTGCGTCGACAAATTCCGGTGAACAGGCGCAGACGGTGTCGTTTGCCGACTACGTGTCGCGCATGAAGGAAGGCCAGGACAAGATCTACTACGTTACGGCGGACACCTTCGCCGCGGCCAGCAACAGCCCGCATCTGGAAATCTTCCGCAAGAAGGGCATCGAAGTCCTGCTGCTGTCGGATCGCGTTGACGAGTGGATGCTGTCGTACCTGCGCGAATTCGACGGCAAGTCGCTGGTGTCGGTGGCCAAGGGTGGCCTCGATCTGGCCGAACTGGCCGACGAGGAAGAAAAGAAGCACCAGGCCGAAGTGGCCGAGGACTTCAAGCCGTTGGTCGAGCGTCTGCAAAAGACGCTGGAAGACCAGGTCAAGGAAGTGCGCGTGACGCTGCGCCTGGTGGATTCGCCGGCATGCGTGGTGGTGGGCCAGAATGAACTCAGCCCGCACCTGTTGCGCATGCTGAAGGCCGCCGGCCAGGAAGCGCCGAACGTGAAGCCGGTGCTGGAGATCAATCCCGAGCATCCGCTGCTGGCGCGTATTCGTGCGGCTGATGATGGCGAGTTCGATCAGTGGGCGCGTCTGCTGCTGGATCAAGCGCTGCTGGCCGAGGGCGCGCAGATTGCGGACCCGGCGGCGTTTGTGAAGCGGTTGAATGCGCTGCTGTTGAAGTAAGCGGTGGTTGGTGCGAAGAGGGGCGTCCGGAAGGACGCCCTTTTTTTCGTGGGCCATCGGATTACCGAGCGGTAATTTATCCCGGAAAATGATGGGTCGAGGGCCGAATTATTACCGCTCGGTAACTGGGGACTGCAAACCTGAAGACCTGTCCTGGCGAGGGGACTTCCCCCACGGATTAATGACCTGAAGTCAAAAGTGTTTGCCCGCTAGACGCCTTTTTCTGCAAGTATCCGGCCGTCATACTGCACGCCTGTCTATCCGATGTGCCGGCCATTTCAGGCCGGGCGCGCCCCAGGAACTCCCCGCCGGCGCCGTCGAACCCAAGGAACTTGCATGAATCCCCAAGAAACCCAGCCGGTGAAGGCCGGCCCGCCGTTGTTGGCGCTTGCCGTCGGTGCGTTTGGCATCGGCGTGACCGAGTTCTCTCCCATGGGCCTGTTGCCCGTCATCGCCGAGGGGGTGAATGTATCCATCCCCAGCGCGGGCATGCTGGTCAGCGCCTACGCGATCGGCGTGATGGTCGGCGCACCGCTGATGACGCTGGCGTTCTCGCGCTGGTCGCGGCGCAAGGCGCTGATTCTGCTGATGGCGATCTTCACCATCGGCAATATCCTGTCGGCGCTGTCGCCCAACTACACGACGCTGCTGCTGGCCCGCCTGGTGACCAGCCTGAACCACGGCGCGTTCTTTGGCCTGGGCTCGCTCGTGGCTGCCAGCGTGGTGCCCCGCCACAAGCAGGCCAGCGCGGTGGCGACGATGTTCATGGGGCTGACCATCGCCAACGTGGGCGGCGTGCCGGCCGCGACGTGGCTGGGTCAGACGATCGGCTGGCGGATGTCGTTCTTTGCGACGGCGGTGCTGGGCCTGATTGCGATGCTGTCGCTGTGGTTCGCCCTGCCGGCGGGCGAGGCGGGCCGGCGTCCCAACGTGCGCCATGAGCTGGCCGTGCTGCGCAGCCCTGCGGTGCTGCTGGCGCTGCTGACCACGGTGCTGGGCGCGGGCGCGATGTTCACGCTGTACACGTATATCGCCCCGACGCTGGCCGAGATTACCGGCGCGTCCCCGGCGTTCGTGACGGGCATGCTGGTGCTGATCGGTCTGGGCTTCACATTGGGCAACGGCGTGGGTGGACGCATGGCCGACCGCTCGCTCGATGGCACGCTGATCTTCTTCCTGGTGCTGGTCATCGTGGACCTGCTGGCGTTCCCGTGGCTGGCGTCCACGCCGGTCGGCGCGGCTGTGGCGCTGCTGATCTTCGGCGTCGCGACGTTCGCGGTGGTGCCGCCCCTGCAGATGGGCGTGATGCGCGCCGCGACCGATGCGCCGGGACTGGCCTCGTCGATGAACGTGGGCGCGTTCAACCTGGGCAACGCGGTGGGCGCGGCGGCCGGGGGCGCGGTGATCTCGGCGGGCTTGGGTTACGCGGCGGTGCCGATCGCCGGCGCGGTGATTGCAACGGCGGGACTGGCGCTGGTGCTGGTGCAGCGCGCCGGGAACGTGCGGCGGCGCAAGCTGGCAGTGCAGGGCTGCTGAGGTTTCGGCCTGCGGGCCGCCCAATGAAAAGCCTCGGTGGACGTGGATCCGCCGGGGCTTTTTGTTTGCCGTGAGCATCGCAGCCGGACTGGCACTCCCCACGGTCAGGAATTCGCCTGATCAGACAGAAGAATAAGCTGCGCCAAATTCGCCCCATATGAAAAAGGGCGTCCCGCGGGACGCCCCTTCATTCAAGGCCAGAATTCAAATCCAGGCCGATTCATCAAGCCTCGATCCGCTCCACCTTCCCGACCAGCAGGATGTACGACAGCGCGCCCAGCAACGCCAGCGACGATACGTACACGATGGCCGGCGCAAAGCTGTCCTTGGACACCAGCAAGCCAATCACGATGGGCGTGCAGATCGACGACAGGTTGCCGACGAAGTTGAACACGCCGCCGGTCAGGCCCAGGAGGCGAACCGGGGCCAGGGTTGAAACGAGCGACCACGTGATCGACGCCAGACCGTTCCCAAAGAACGCCACGGCGAGGAAGAAGATGACCCACGGCGTGGAGTCCGTGAAGTTCGCGCCGATCATGGACGTGGAGATCAACAGGCCCAGAATGATCGGCAGCTTGCGCGCCATGCCGACCGTGGCGCCGCGCCGGATCAGGAAGTCGGACAGCACGCCCGAGCACAGCACGCCGATGAAGGCCGCCAGGAACGGCACCGAGGCCAGAAAGCCGGACTTGATGAAGTCCATGCCGCGGTACTTGACCAGATATGTGGGGAACCAGGTCAGGAAGAACCACAGCGTGGAGGTCAGGCAGAACTGGCCGAGGTACACGCCCCACAGCTTGCGCTTGCTCATGACCAGGCCCAGGTCGTTCCAGTTGAACGGGGCCTTCTTTTCACGCACGCGCGTGTCCAGGTCGACGACGCCGCCGCCTTTCTGGATCAGCTCGATTTCCGCTGCGTTGGCGCCTTTGAACTGGCGCGGTTCGCGGTAGATCATGAACCACAGCACGCCCCAGATGATGCCTAGGAGACCGGTGCTGACGAACACCATGTGCCAGCCGTAATGATGCTGCAGCCAGGCCAGCACCGGCGTCAGGAACGCCAGGCCGACGAACTGGCCCGACGTGTAGAAGCCGATGGCGGTGGCGCGTTCGCGTTCGGGGAACCACGTGGTGACGACGCGGTTGTTGATGGGATAGGCCGGGGCTTCCAGCGCGCCCACGGCCAGGCGCAGGACGAACAGGATGACGAAGCTGCCGGCAAAGCCCATGAAGAACGTGGCCGCGGACCACAGGATCAGCGCGGCGGCATACAGCACGCGGGGGGACACGCGGTCCACCAGCCAGCCGCCGGGAATCTGCATGGCGGCGTAGGTCCAGCCGAAGGCCGACAGGATCAGGCCTTCATGCCAGGTGTCCAGGCCGAACTCGTCCTTCAGGGCGGGGGCGGCGATGGACAGGTTGCTGCGGTCCAGGTAGTTGATGACGACGGTGATGAACAGCATCACCATGATGATGTAGCGGCTGCGGGTCGGGCGCTGAGCGCCTTGCAGGCCGGCTTGGGCGACGGTGGACAATGGAGTCTCCTCTCTCTTTTATCGGCTTACCACTCGGCGAAGCTGCCGTCGGCGTGACGCCAGATGGGGTTGCGCCAGCGGTGGCCCACTGCGGCCCGTTCCTTGACGTATTCCTCGTTCACTTCGATGCCCAGGCCCGGCCCTTGCGGGATCGCGACCATGCCGTCCTCGTACGCGAAGACCTCGCGGTTGCTGACGTAGTCGAGCAGGTCGTTGGCGGCGTTGTAGTGGATGCCCAGGCTCTGCTCCTGGATGAACGCGTTGTAGCAGCCGGCGTCGATCTGCAGGCAGGTGGCCAGCGCGATGGGGCCGAGCGGGCAGTGCAGCGCCAGCGCGACGTCATAGGCTTCGGCCATCGCCGCGATCTTGCGGGTCTCGGTGATGCCGCCTGCGTGCGACGGGTCGGGCTGGATGATGTCGACGTAGCCTTCGGACAGCACGCGCTTGAAGTCCCAGCGCGAGAACAGGCGCTCGCCCAGCGCGATGGGCGTGGACGTCAGCGGCGCCAATTCCTTCAGCGCTTCGTAGTGTTCGCTCAGCACGGGCTCTTCGATGAACATGAGCTTGAACGGATCAAGTTCCTTCATCAGCACCTTGGCCATGGGCTTGTGGACGCGGCCGTGAAAGTCCACGCCGATGCCCACGTTCGGGCCAACGGCGTCGCGCACGGCGGCCACGTTCTCCAGGCACTTCTCGACCTTGTCGAACGAGTCGATGTACTGCAGCTCTTCGGTGCCGTTCATCTTGACGGCGGTGAAGCCACGCTCGACGGCGCTCTTGGCGGCCGCGGCGGTGTCGGCGGGACGGTCGCCGCCGATCCACGAGTACACGCGGATGCGGTCGCGCACGTTGCCGCCCAGAAGTTGCGACACGGGCACGCCAAGATGCTTGCCCTTGATGTCCCACAGTGCCTGGTCGATACCGGCCAGCGCGCTCATGTGGATGGCGCCGCCGCGGTAGAAGCCGCCGCGGTACAGGACCGTCCAGTGGTCTTCGATGTTGCGCGGATCCTTGCCGATCAGGTAATCGGACAGTTCTTCGACGGCGGCGGCAACCGAGTGCGCGCGGCCTTCGACGACGGGTTCACCCCAGCCGACGATGCCTTCGTCCGTTTCAATCTTCAGGAAGCACCACCGGGGCGGCACGATGTAGGTGGTGAGCTTGGTGATCTTCATGCTTGTGTCTCCTGGGCAGGATAGGCGCGTTGCCAGGCCGCGACGAAAGCGCGCGCGTTCTGGCCGGTTGCTTCGGCCGACAGGCCGGGTTTGTACAAGGCGGAGCCCAGGCCGAAGCCGCTGGCGCCCGCCTGGGCGTAATTCGAAAGGTTGTCGGGCGTGATGCCGCCCACGGGAACCAGCGCGATCGGCGGGCGCATCACGGCGCGCCAGGCCTTGAGCACGGCCGGGCCAAGCTGCTCGGCCGGGAACATCTTCAGCACGTCGGCGCCCGCCGCCAGCGCGGCAAAGGCTTCGGTGGGCGTGGCGACGCCGGGGCAGGACGCCATGCCCAGCTTCTTGGCCTGGCGGATGACGGCCGGATCGCTGTGCGGCATGACGATGAGTTCGCCGCCGGCCTGCTGGATGCGCGCGCAGTCGTCGGGATTGAGGACGGTGCCGGCGCCGATGAGGCAGTCGGTGGGCAGCGCGGCGCGCATGGCGCGGATGCTGTCCAGCGGATCCGGGGAATTCAGCGGCACTTCGATCAGGCGGAAGCCCGCGTCGTACAGCGCTTGCCCGACGGGTTCGGCTTCGGCGGGCGTGATGCCGCGCAGGATGGCGATCAGGCCGCAGTGGGCCATGGCGGTTTGCAGACCGGGATGGTTCATCGAAGGTTCCTATGCGGGGATCGGGGTGGAGGGGGACACAAGCCCGGCGCAGATGGCCAGGTGCCACAGGCCGCGCTCGGTCGCGTTCTGCGCCTGCTCGGGCGCGCCCAGGCCGTAATGCTGCATGGCCAGGAGGTAGCGCTTGCACAGCGCGGGCTCGCCGCACAGCACGATGTGGGGCAGTTCGCCCTGCTGGCGCAGCATCTCGGCCAGCGCGGCGACTTCATGGCCGATCAAGAGGCCCGACAGGTAATCGGCCTGCGACTCAGGCGCGAGTTCGCCGGTCAGGCCCAGCGCGCGCGTGCTGAAGATGGTGGACATCACGCCCGCCCGGCCAGCCGGCGCGCCGGCAACTTTCACGCCGCGCTCGAAGGCGGCCATGTCGGCGTTGGGGGCGTCGGCCATCGTGCGGCCCAGAATGGTGTGGCCGCGCAGCGCCGCGTAGACCTCGCCGGTCATGAAGGTGTCGAAGTGCGTGACGCGGCCACGGCGTGCGTTGACCCATTTGGAGTGCGTGCCGGGCAATCCGATGAGCACGCTGTCGGCATTGGCACTGGCTTCGTCGGCCATCACGCCGAAGACCTGGGTCTCTTCGCCTCGCATCACGTTGGGCAGGCCGTGGCGCTGGATGAGGCCGGGCACGATGTGCACGGGCGTGCCGCCAGGGCGTTCCACCACGGTCAGCAAGGTGCCGATGCGCTCCAGGTCGACGGGCACGTCCAGGTAGGCGGCTTCCTTCCAGCCCTGCGCGCTGCCGACCATGCCGCAGGCAATGACGGGCAGGGCGGGCTCGGCGCGCAGCCAGTCGCCGCATGCCTGATCAAAAGCCAGTTCAAAGCCGGATAGTGTGGTGCTGGCGGCGCCGTCCTGCAGCGGTTGCGGCAGGCGCATGATGCCCCAGGGCAGATGGCGCGTATCGAGCGTACGGCCCGTGGCGTCCAGGCGATAGGCGCGAAGTGAAGAGGTTCCCCAATCCAGCGCGATGAGAGCCGCACGGGCGGGCGATCCGGTATTCATCAGAGTCTGTCTCGTCTCTGGCCGCGCATCCGGCTGCCGTCGTTGCGCCGTCATGCGCGCGGGACTGGGCGGAGTGGTCGCGGACCCTGTTGTCTGAAATCTTGCCGTGCGCGCGCGGGAGGCGCGCGGTGCACGATGGCAAAAATTCTAGTTCAGCGCTTGAAAAATCTCAAAATATAGAATTAAATCCCACATACAGGGAATATGATGTGCATTTCAAGTAGGCTTTCAGTTGAGCCTTCGAAGTGTTTTGTTCGCTCGGCGAAGCGCCGTGCATATCCCTATCACTCACGCATCCGTGCTGCGGCGCCCGGTATGCTTGCTGATCTTTCCCATCGCGCTGCAACATTGCCTTTGCCACATGACCGCCATCACACTGCCCCCCGAGCAACCTGCCACGCTTGACCCCGATGCCGCCGCGCCCGCCGGCACGCAGACGCTGATGCGCGGTCTTGCCGTGGTGCAGGCGGTGGCCGATGGCGCACGCGACCTGAAGGAAATCTGCGCGCGCATCGGCGTGGCGCGCAGCACGACGCACCGGCTTGCAAGCTGTCTGGTGCAAGAGCGCTACCTGCGCGCGCTGCCGGGCGTGGGTTACGTGCTGGGTCCCAAGCTGATCGAGCTGGGTTTTCAGGCGCGCGAGGCGTTTCCGCTGGCGACGCTGGCGCGGCCCTATCTGGACAGCCTGGCCGACATGACCGGCGACACGATCCACCTGGCCGTGCGCGACAACAACGACGTGCTGTACCTGGAGAAGATTCCGGGCAAAAAGGGATTGGAAATGCGATCGCGGGTCGGCCACCGGATGCCGCTCGCCGCGACCGGTGTGGGCAAGGCATTGCTGCTGGACGCGGATGAGCCGCAGTGGAAGGCGCTGCATCGCGTCGGCGCACCGGTGTCGTCGCGCGCGCCCGGCGGACAGCAGGGATGGGAGGCGTTCCGTGATCGCATGCGCGATTACGCGTCGCAGGGTTATGCGTTCGACCTGGAAGACAACGAGCCTTCGATCCGCTGCGTGGCAGCGCCCGTGCGCGATGCCTCCAGCGGCATCGTCGCCGCCATCAGTGTGTCGAGCACCGTGCCTTATATGTCGCTGGAGCGCATGCGCGAGATGGTGCCGGTGGTGCAGGGCGCGGCTGCGGGGATTTCGGCCGAGATGGGATGGAAGGTTGAGCGGGGTTGATGGCTACTCAGGCAAATGATCCCGGACCGCGTGGCCATCGACGCGCGCTTTCGAGCCACTGGCGATCAGTCGGGCGCCACACGCTGTCTTCATGCCGTGCAGCGCCACCGGGATGCCATTGACCTTGTACGTCGGGCTGCCTTCGACGATGGGAAAAACGCCCTCGCATTTTGGGCATGAAACCTGATGGCCGACGCCGGCCATGGGTCTGCCATTGAGGTTGGTGTGCGGGAAACCCTCGAGCACGAACCCGCCGTGGTCTGTGGTGTCGTCTTTGCGGATGATTTCTGGCATGTGGTTGTTGCCTCCGCTATAGCGCTTTGACCAGACGCCAGGTGACTATTTGGCCGTTCACTTCCGGCAAGAGATCGTTGTGCATGAAGGTCTGCCTGCCTTGAGAAGGATCCTCCTCGCAGATCCAGATGCCAGGCCACGGACAAGGTGTGCCCGAGGGCATACGGAGGAAGTGACGCTCGTCTGCTTTAACGTTGCCCGCCTCGTCGATTACGGCCTTGATTTCCTGCGGCGTATCGAAGCGGCGCAGCCAGAGGTTGCTGGTCAGCGGATTGAAGCGAACCTCGCCGGCGATGGAGCCGTAGTGGAGTGATCCGATGTCTTGCACGCGCAATGAACGGATGGCGTTGTTGACTTTCACGTAGAGTTCGGGAGTGGGGTCTGTCTCGGCTTTGCCTAGCGCGGGCCAATCGCCTGCGCGGATGGCGGTGCCCCATTCGTAGGGGAGAAGGGCGATGCGTTCGTCGTTGAGCTTGGTCTTCAGTTCTTCCGGCGTGCCCAACGTGGCAATCCAGTGGTGGGCGAGGAAGGTGTACCAGTTGAGATTGGAATAGCCGTCGCGCCATGCTTCATTTCCCGTGGGGGTGCAAAGGTCAACGCCTCTGTACGCCCAGGCTGTTTCGTACTCGATGGTCTGGTAGTCCCCCCAGTTGTGGCATTCCTGAATACCTAGTCCGGCAGCGCCGTGGAGTGGGCGGAGCAACGCGCAGCATTTCAGCAAGAAGCTCTCAAACCGGGCTTTCCCGTCACCATGGATTTCTTCCACAGGCAGGTAGAACCGGACAGTGGTAAATGTTTTGTGAATCTGTTCGAACCAGCCTTCTGGAGAAAAGACGCCAAACATGTAATCACTGGCATGCCCCAGACTTAGTTGAGACATGCACTTGAACTCGACGGCGTTCATTGGGGAGGTCTTCAAAACGTAGTCCCGATAGGCGTCAAAGTTCATCTTGGAGAAGGGGCGAATTATCATCCGCTTGTCTTCTCTGTATCCCCCCTTCAACTTATCGCCATAGAGGTCGTGGTAAAGGGAGAAAGCGTCCGCAATGCCTTTGCGACGAACTGGGATATACGCGTCGATAAGATGAAAGACCGCAACAATTCCCACCTGCTGCACTGGAAGGGTTTTGTCGTCTTCATCCATGAAGGTGAAGAACCAGCGCTCGGCGTCGAACGCGCTAAAGAAATCGGTCATTGTTTTGTCTCCGGCGCATCGGGCCAGAACAGATACAGTTGCTCCGTGCGCGGTTGATGACGTTGGCTGGCCTCCCACACTTGGTAGGCCTTCCATTGGCGTTGAAGTTCAGGAGACAGTACAGGCTCGGAGCTCCCGTCATCCGACTTCGCATAGGCCACTGTCGCTCCTGCCGTTCCCGTCCCGCCTGTGAAACGCGCCCAGGAAAGAAGGCGGCCGTAATGCACGACTCGAGGTCCGGCGCGCGCCGCCAAGGTTGTTCCGGATACTGCGGCGCTGCCTCCAGCAACGGTGGCCATGCCAGCGCCGATGCCCGTGGCGCCTACGATGACGAACGGTCCCACAAGCGACATTTCAATCTGTCCGCGAGCCCGTGCCGCCTGTGCGGCTGCCTCTCGCATGCCTGGACTGGCGCTTATAACAGGGGTTCCAGGCGGAGGCGGCCTGACTTCAAGAACCTGCCGGGCCGCCTGATGCTCGGCGTCAATCAGGCCAACGACCAAACCGTGCGGATCGGCCGAAGCTCGCAGGGGAAGGGACATGACCTGCGATACAGGTTTGTAGACGGGTTCTTGCTGCGCAGCGGTCATCCACTCGCGACGCTGACGCCTGTCCGCTCTGTCACAACGGTCATTGTTCAGCAATCGAAACTTGAGTCTGTCGCCCGCGATTCTCTCGTAGGCCTTCTGCTGTCTATCCGAAAGCGCGTCGCCGCCGAACTTCATTTCAATTACGCTGGTGAGATTAGGTTGGCTGTATTGCGGCGCTCCCCCCATCGTGTGATCGGTGACTCTCACAACATCGGGAATTCGCAAGTTCCCCAAGTTCTCCGACTCGACATCCTGCCAAATCCCTTTTTCGACGTTTGAAGGTGAAGGCACCGGAACCATCTCCTCCAACTCATGCAGACTCAACAGGTCCACCACCACCTCGACACTGCTGTACTGAGGAAATTGCCGGCTGCTGATCCGCTTGTATTGAGACAGCGGAAAGGAACTCGGCCGATGCGGTTGCCTTTTGCTCATGATCGGCGCCGGTGGCGTCTTCGTCATGTCGTAGCCGACTTCGGCGCAGTAAGGCCAGCGATACTCAAAGAGCTCGTTATCCGCCCGGATCATCAGTGCCACCGTGCGTTGATACATGGGCGCTTCGTCGTTGGCACGCCGGTACGGATTGGCGCTGGCATAGCGCGCCTTTTCGCACAGGTACCAAAGGTCAAGCGGGTTGGTCACGGGCAGCACCTGACCTGATGCGTCAGGTTTGGTCGAGCCTCTGGTGCTGCCCCCGGGATTCTTCGGCCCGGTACGTACATGCTGGGTGGCCATGGTTAAGCCTTTCTCCTCGATGGGGTTGCGGGTGACTTGGGCAGCGCTATGCTTGTCGGTACGCTGACGCACAGACGAGAAGCTGACCCGCTACAACGCTTTGATCAGACGCCAGGTAACTACCTGCCCGTTCACTTCCGGCAAGAGATCGTTGTGCATGAAGGTCTGCCTGCCTTGAGAAGGATCCTCTTCGCAGATCCAGATGCCGGGCCATGGGCAGGGTGAGCCGGAGAGCATGCGCAGGAAGTGCCGTTCGTTTGTTTTGACGTTGCCTGCCTCGTCGATTACGGCCTTGATTTCCTGCGGCGTATCGAAGCGGCGCAGCCAGAGGTTGCTGGTCAGCGGATTGAAGCGAATCTCGCCGGCGATGGAGCCGTAGTGGAGTGATCCGATGTCTTGCACGCGCAATGAGCGGATGGCGTTGTTGACCTTTACGTAGAGTTCGGGAGTGGGGTCTGTCTCGGCTTTGCCTAGCGCGGGCCAATCACCAGCGCGGATGGCCGTGCCCCATTCGTAGGGGATAAGGGCGATGCGTTCGTCGTTGAGCTTGGTCTTCAGTTCTTCCGGCGTGCCCAACGTGGCAATCCAGTGGTGGGCAAGGAAGGTGTGCCAGTTGAGATTCTGGTAGCCCTGGCGCAAGTTTTTCTCTCCGGTCGGTCCGCAGACGTCTACCCCTCGGTATGCCCAGGCCGTTTCGTGTTCAAGGGTCTGGTAGTCCTCCCAATCGTGGCATTCCTGAATCCCGAGTCCGGCCGCGCCATGGAGAGGACGAAGCAATGCACAGCACTGCAACAAGAAAGCCTCGAACCGTGCTTTCCCTTCTCCCGCAAGCTCTTCTACGGGCAAATACGCCCTTACCGTGGTGAGAGGTTTGTGAACTTGCTCATACCATCCGGCAGGAGAATAGACCCCAAACATATAGTCACTGACATGGCCGAGACTTAACTTGGACATACATTTGAACTCGACGACTCCCATGGGACTCGTGTCCACGATGTAGTCTCGATAGGCCTCAGAGTCCATTTTGGCGAAGGGCCGGACGATCATGCGCTTATCTTCGCGATAACCGCCCTTGAGTTTGTCGCCATAGAGCTCGTAGTAGAGCGAGAATGCCTCCGCGATGCCTTTGCGGCGAACCGGTAGATAGGCGTCAACGAGATGGAAGATGGCAACGATGCCGACTTGTTGGACCAGTAGTGTGTTGTCGTCCTCATCCGCAAAGGTGAAGTACCAGCGTTCGGCATCGAACTCTTTGAAAAAATCGGTCATTTTTTTGTCTCCGGGGCGTCGGGCCAGAACAGATACAGCTGTTCCGTGCGCGGCTGGTATCTTTGGCTGGCTTCCCATTCCTGATAGGCCTGCCATTGGCGTTGAACTTCGGGAGTCAGTACTGGCGCTGAGCTTCCGTCTCCAGATCGTGCGTAGGCCATACTGGCTCCAGCTGAACCAGTTCCTCCGATGAGACGGCCCCAGCCGACAAGGCGGCCGTAGTGAACCATTCTTAGGCCGGCGCTTGCAGTCAGCGTTGAACTGGGAATCGCTGCACTGCCTCCAGCAACCGTTGCCATGCCGGCGCTGATAGCTGCCGCGCCTACAAATAAGAACGGGGCGGCAAGCGATATTTCGATTTGCGCTCGCGCCTGAGCGGCCCGCCGATTGGCCTCTCGAATGTCGGGGCCGGCGCTCATCACAGGGGTTCCCGGAGGCGGCGGACCGACTTCAAGGATGTGCCGTGCAGCTTGGTGTTCGGCATCAATCAGCCCAACGACCAACCTGTGAGGATCCGCCGCAGCTCTCAATGGGAGCGACATGACCTGTGATACGGGCTTGTAGACCGGTTCGTTTTGGGCAGCGGTCATCCATTCGCGACGCTGGCGCTTGTCGGCTCTGTTGCATCGATCCGTATGAAGCAAGCGGAACTTATCGCTGGTGCCAGCAATATCTCGGTATGCTCTTCTTTGGTCATCAGCGAGCGAGTCTTTCCCAAACTTCATTTCGATCACACCGGCCAGATTCGGCTGACTATATTGAGGCGCACCTCCCATCGTGTGGTTGACGACCCGAACAACGTCGGGAATACGCATCGGGCTTGTCGGCGGTTTCTGAATATCCTGCCAAATTCCGCTTTCGACAGCTGGAGGTAACGGCACCGGAATTATTTGCTCTAGCTCCTCCAGCCCCAACAGGTCCACCACCACCTCAACACTGCTGTACTGAGGAAACTGCCGGCTGCTGATCCGCTTGTATTGAGACAACGGAAAAGAACTCGGCCGATGCGGATGTTTCCTGCTCATGATCGGCGCCGGTGGCGTCTTCGTCATGTCGTAGCCGACTTCGGCGCAGTAAGGCCAGCGATACTCAAAGAGCTCGTTGTCCGCCCGGATCATCAGCGCGACCGTGCGTTGATACATGGGCGCGCCATTGCCTGACCGCCTGTACGGATTAGCGCTGGCATATCGCGCTTTCTCGCACAGATACCAAAGGTCGAGGGGATTAGTTACGGGCAGCACCTTCCCCGAAGCGTCAGGTCTGGTGGATCCTCTGGTGCTACCCCCGGGATTCTTCGGCCCGGGTCGTGCAGTTTGGTTGGCCATGATTCAGCCTGGCTCCTAGTTGGGATTGCGAAGAAAATCCAGCGAATAGCTGCCACCGCCATCCCAATAGCTGGCTTCCAGATGCAAGAGATCGTCAGGGTCCGGTATTGCCGAAGCCTCCAGAGGTTCTCTTGCGTCGCTGGTGATGACCTGCGTACGGCCTTGCGCGTCGGTCCGTCCGCGCACGATGTCGCCGCTGGCGCGGACGATCTCGTACGCGTGATCCGGCAGGATTCTGTTCGTGCTGGCGTCGCGCAGCACGAAGAACTCTTCAAACGGCCCGGGCCGGCCAGAGAATTGGCCCAGCGTGGGCACCATCGTTCCCGGTCCGGTCAAGTTATGGTCCGTTGCCTTGACGGTGAAGACGCCGGGCATACCCATCTCGATGTTGCCGCCCGCCATCTTGATATAGGCGCCGCCGCACAACAGGGTGATGTGTTCTTCGGCGGATACCGTGACATGGTTGTTGTTGGCGCGAACCTCCACGCTCTTGTCGGCATCGATACGGATGGCGTTGTGTTGCGCCTGCAAGAGCAGCTGGCCGGTATGCGCGATGTGGCGCATGTCTCCCCGTTGCGCGAACGTGCCCAGGCCATTGCCGGCGTTGACGACCACGCGTTCACCGGCTGTCAGTTGCAGGTTTGCGTGGGCGACGGCATCCAGATGCTCGCCCGCGCCCAACGCGATGGAGAGGGGCGTTCCGGCCGCGATGCCGGCGGGGGCGGAGAGCGCTATGACAGGCGCCGCGCCTTCGCCTGTGCCGCGGGTCTGGTCGTTGGCGCCATGGCCCAGGTCTCGCACCAATGCGGTCAGGTCCCGGCGGGGCTCGGCGTCGTGCGGGGCTCCTTGATGTTCACTGGCGTAGTTGCCCAGGCTGCGGGCAAGTTGTAGCGCTGCCTCCAGGACGGCCACGATTTCGTCGCGGTCGAGTTGGCCGCCCTGGGCGTTGGCTTGCGCTTCCGTGGTCAACAGCAGGCCTTGCGCTGCGCGCAGCGTCCCGTGCAAGTCGGTGCGCAGTTCGAAGCCTTCGCCGCGGGGCGCGCCGCCACTCGGACGCGGATGGGTGAGGTAACCCAGGTGCAGGTGGCTTGCGCCATGATCGTTCATCAGGGCGGCGCTGATTTGGGATGGCGTGTCATCCAGGCGCAGTTCGCTGGCCCGCTTGCCCTTGTGCTCCTTGCTCTTGACGGTTGCGAGGTCTTTGAACTTGGGAAGTTCGTAGGGCGGCAACTGCAGGCGGTTGTAGACGCGGCCGGTGATCACAGGCTGGTCCGGATCGCCGTCGAAGTACGAGACGATGACTTCCTGGCCGACGCGTGGAATGGCCATGTGCCCCCAGGTGGCGCCGGCGATGTTCTGGGAGACACGAATCCAGCAGGAGCTGAACCCATCATGTTTGCCCACGCGGTCCCAGGGAAACTGGACCTTCACGCGTCCATATTCGTCGGTATGGATTTCTTCGTTGGGTGGACCGACCACCACGGCGTTCTGCGGGCCATCGATGCGAGGCCGGGGCAGCGGCTCGGCGCGCCATTCGGCATCGTCCGGGACCAGTTCGGCTTCGTAGCGGTAATGCGTACCCGACTTCGCCTCAGCGCTTTCCTCAGCCTGGCTGGTGTGCTGCCTGCCCCGGTGGACGATGCGTACGGGGCGCCAGCCGCGATTCATGTCTTCGCGTGGATGACCGGCCAGCGTGAATGAAATGCCCGGCTGCAAGCGGGGATCGTCGCCTTCGACCAGCGCAATGCGCGCATCACGGCGATGGCCGCGCAGGCGGTTCTCGGCAAAGGGCTTGCCGGCTTCGTCGAACTTGGCGCGCGCCGGATAGTCGTAGCGCTCGTAGCGGCGGCCCTGGTGGTTCAGGTCTTGCCCGTCGCGGCTGTGCTGGTGCGCGTATTGCGGATGGTGGAAGGTGTAGTCGCGCTGCGTCTGGCGCGCGGTGCGCACGTTTTCGGTGTACGCGAAGCGGCGCAGTGCGGGCTGCGGCTGATCGCCGCCGGGTGTGGGGTTGTACTGGACCGGTTCGTCGCCCACGCGGCCATGGATGAACAGGCGGTCGCTGTGGACCAGCCGATGGCCTTCGGGGCTGTGGCGGAAGGAATAGAAGAAGCCTTCCTCGCGCATGATGCGCTCGACGAAGTGGTAGTCGGTGTCGCCGGCCTGCACGCAGTACTCGCGGGCCTGGTGCTCGGTGGTGTTGCGCTGCTCGTAGTCTTGAGTCAGACCATGCGCTTTGAGCACCGCTTCGGCGATCTGCGGGACCGTGACGGCCTGAAAGATGCGCCAGTCGGCACTGAGTTTCAGGCGCGCCAGCCGCGGCTCGACGACTGCGCGATAGCGGGTGCGGCGAAAGCCTGTGTCGCCCTGGACAAATGAAGACACCGCGCCATGCACGTACCGCGCCGGGGTGTCGCCATGCCAGAGAGTGAGCAGCGCGGCGCGGTCCAGCACCTGGGCGAAGTCGATGGCGGCGTTGCTGCTGGCCAGTTCCACTTCAAGCAGGAAGGTCTCGGACAGGCCTTCTTGCAGGGTGAATTCGACGACCTCAAAGGATTCGTCGCCGACGGAGAACGTGAAGCGAAGATCGGATTGGATAGGTATGACGTGCTCCCGCAACGACAGACCTTTCCCTGCAACGGTGAGCGTCAGGTCCGCCTATAGGCAAGCGTCCGCCGCAATCGGAGAATTGCAATGGACTCGCATGGCATGCGCTTCCATTTCGTCATACCGGCCAATTTCTGGGTATCGAACCGTTCTTATATTTGTCGGCAAGGGCGCTGAAAACGCGCGGAAACAGCCGGGCGCGATGGTGTCGGCCCGGATCTGCAACGTGCCATTGCATGATGCGTGTTCGACGCGGACGTGCAGCCCCTAGCTCACCGCTACTTTGCGCCGCCCCGGTGCTCGATGGTCGACAGCATCTCCAGCAACACGTCCATATCCACCGGCTTGACCAGATGCGCGTCGAAGCCGGCTTCCATCGATGCTCGGCGGTCTTCTTCCTGCCCCCAACCGCTAAGCGCGAGAATCGTTGCGCGCTGGCCCCAGTCCAGGGTGCGGATGTGGCGGCAGGCCTCGTGGCCGTTCATGCCGGGCATGCCGATGTCCATGAGGATCACTTGCGGCCTGACCTGCTCGCCCACGGTGATGGCTTCTTGGCCATCGTACGCAGCGGTGACGTCGTGGCCTTCAATGGCGAGCACCGCAACCAGGGACTCGACGGCATCGCGGTTGTCATCGACAACGAGCACCTTGCTTGCCACCGGCGACAGCGCGCCGGCAGGGAGTTGCGGCGCCACCTCCTGAATGTCGGTGACCGGCAGCCGCACGACGAATGCGCTGCCTTTGCCTTGACCGTCGCTGTGCGCGCGCACCGTGCCGCCGTGCATCTCGACCAGGCGTTTGACGAGCATCAGGCCGATGCCCAGTCCGCCCTGCGCGCGTTCCAGCGTTCGATCGACCTGCGTGAACATCTCGAAGATACGGTCGAGCTGATCCGGCGGAATGCCCGATCCGTTGTCGCGGACCGTGATGTCGACGCTGTCCTTGCCGGGCTCGACGAAGAGTTCGATGTCGCCGCCGGGAGGCGTGTATTTGGCCGCGTTGGACAGGAGGTTGCCGAAGACCTGTGTCAGGCGTTCGGCGTCGCCGTGCAGCATGATCTGCGCGTCGGGCTGCACCAGTCTCAGCCGGTGGCCGTGCTGTTCCAAGGCCGGCTTGCACGACTCGACGGCATGCTGCAGAACGGAGTCGAGGGTGAGGGCGGTCAGCCGAAGTTCCAGCTTGCCGCGATTGATGCGGTTGACGTCGAGCAGGTCGTCGACCAGCCGGACCAGCTGGCGCAACTGTCGGTCCATCACTTCGCGGGCGCGCGCCGTCATGCCGGGGTCGCGTTCGGCGCGCTTCAGCACTTCCAGCATGTTGCGCAGCGCGGCCAGCGGATTGCGCAGCTCGTGGGCCAGCACGGCCAGGAACTCATCCTTGTGCCGCCGTTCGCGCGCCAGTTCGGACTCCGCGATATGGCGCTCCAGCAGTTCGGCGGCCTGCCGCGCCAGCAGGTCGATGTAGCGCAAGGCTTCGGGTGTGGGGCCGCCGGGCCAGCGGTAGTGGTTGTTCAGCATGCCCAGCAGTTGGCCGCTGCGGCTGAGCAGCGGCGTGCATTGGATCGACCGGATGTTGTCTTCCATGACGATCTCAAGCCCCAGCGTGCCTTGCAGATCCGTCAGTTGCTCGACATCGGGCACGACCAGCCGTTCCAGGTGCTGGGCGGCTTCGGCGCAGCTTGCGACCCAGCCGTCTTCGGCGAAGTGTTCGACCAGGCGCGCGCTCAGGCCCTGGTGCACGGCGATGCGCAGCGTGTTCTTTGCCGGATCGTAGATCTGGATGTTGCCCTTTTCCGTTCCGGAAATGTCGGCGGCGGCGGCCAGGATCTTCTTGAGCAGCGGTTCGAATTCGCCGGGGCCGACAAGTTCGGCGCTCAGTGCCTGCAACCGGGATAGCGCGTTGACCTCGTTGCGCAGATCCGCCGCGGCGCGGTCGCGTTCCACGACAATGCTGGTTGCCAGCGCACCGAACTCGGCGACGCGCTGTTCCCACGGCGTGCAATGACGCACCTGCGGCAGGCAGAGCAGAAACCAGCCGACCGGGGTGCCGTCGGGCGCCATCGCGGCGCGCGCGTGGCAGGCGTGGATGCCGTTGTCGCGGCAGATGGTGCGCCAGGACTCGGCCCACGTCGTCGACTGCTCGATGTCTTCGCTCTCGACGGGATTGCCCCGCCGGATTGCCGGATCATCCGTCGCAAAGAGCGCATCGTGGATCGGCAGGCCGCGCAGGGGGCATGCGATCGAGGCGGGGAGATGGGTGGAATAGGCGTCGCCGACGGTGACGCGATCGGAGCCGGTCAACAGGACGCATGCCCGGCTGCCGGGCGCCAGGCGGCAGACGGCTTCGGTAAGCGCGTCCAGGCATGACCCCGTGGGGGCCCCCGAGGCGACAAGGAGCAGAAGCTGCCGCTGTTCTTGGTCCAGGGCAGCTTGGCTCGCGGAATCTGGCGGCTCGTGGGTCAAGTGCATCTCCTCTTCTTGCGACGCCTTGGCGGCGGCCGTCCCCCATCAGGGCGGGGGATTGAAACGAGGCGCTCAAGGCAAGGGCCAAGGCGCCTCAGAGGCTTCAAATAATTGCACGAATCGCGCAGAAGGAATGTTGCAATTTGTCCCGGTTGTGGCGGGGCGTGACGGCCCCCGTCCGGTTACTCCAGCGGCAGGGTCAGGACGCCTTGCGGAGCGGGGCGCATCATGACGCGCCGATACCACGCGGACAGCGCGGGCGTGTCGGGCCGCTCGATGGGCAGGGCCAGCCAGCGGTGCGCGGCGGCGACAAGCGCGATGTCGCCCATGGTGAGGTGACGCCCGGCGATGAACTCGCGGCCTTGCAGGGCCTGGTCCAGGATCAGCGCGCGGGCGTTGGAGCGTTTGATCGAATTTTCGATGGCGGCCTTGTCACGCTTGTCTTCCGGGGTGCGGATCAGGCCCAGAAAGGCCGGCCCCATGGCCGGCTGCCATTCGGTCGCCTGCCAGTCCATCCAGCGGTCCGCATCGGCGCGCAGGCAGACGTCCTCGGGCCACAGCGTGCCCACGCCGTAGCGCGCCGCCAGGTAGCGGACGATGGCGTTGGATTCCCACAAGATGAAGCCGCCGTCGTCGATGACGGGGACGAGGCGGTTGGGATTGAGCTTGGCGGCGTAATCGGCGGTGTCGACCACGCCGAACGGGCCGCCGGCCTGGACAAAGGTGTGCGGCAGGGCCAGCTCGCGTACGGCCAGCATCACTTTCTGAACGTTGACGGAGGTCAGGCGTCCCCAGATCTTCAACATAGCCAATCCTTCTAAGGGTCAGGCCGGCGGCAGGTGCCGCCGCGCAAAGCCGCTGTCGCGCCCGAAGCGCGTCCAGTCGAATGCCGGCCCGGGGTCGGTCTTGCGCCCCGGGGCGATATGTTCGTGTCCCTGGGCGGCAACCAGGGGATAGCGCGCGCGCAGGGTGTGGGTCAACCGGCGCAGCGACGCGTACTGTTCGCCAGTGTAGGGCAGCGTGTCCGTGCCTTCCAGTTCAATGCCGATGGAAAAATCGTTGCAACGCTCGCGGCCGGCAAAGCGCGATACGCCAGCGTGCCAGGCACGCCGGTCCGTCGAGACGAATTGCACGATGCGGCCGTCGCGGCGGATGAAAAAGTGCGCCGACACGCGCAGGCCGCGCAGGCGTTCCAGCCAGGGGTGTGAGCTGTAGTCGAGCGTGTTCAGGAAGAGGCCAGCGACTTCCGGTCCACCGAACTGACCCGGCGGCAGGCTGATGTTGTGCACGACCAGAAGCGAGACCTGCGCGTCCGCGGGGCGCGCGTCGCAGTTGGGTGAGCGCAGAAGTGATACGCCCGGCGCCGGCGCCAGCCAGCCATGTCGATCCAGGAGCAAGGGCATAGGGAGGGAGCGTGTGAGAATTCCGGCACCCATTATGCCGCGCCGCCGCTGGATGCCCTATCCAGCAATCCGCCGGGGCCGCGGCGCCCCGAATGGACGGGTCAGCGCTTTGCCGGACCCAAGCGGGCGTGGTCGGGGCTGCACCAGGTCTGGCCTTCCTGCAGCAGGGCCTCGGAGCGGGGCAGATGGATGCCGCAATGGGCGCAGCGCACCATGGATTCGATGGCGGGCGGGGGCTGCGCGCCCTGCGCCTTTTTCTTCTGGCCGCCTTGTGCGTCGGCCTGGCGCTGCGCGGCCATGCGGCCGGCAATGCGGGCGACAAACAGAACCAGGATGATCAGAACGATCCAGAACAGCAACTTGCCCACGTCAGCCTCGATGCAGAATCATTTCCAGCACGAACCGGCTGCCGGTGTAGGCCAGAATCAAAAAACCAAAACCCGTCAGGGTCCAGCGCAGCGCGACGCGGCCGCGCCAGCCCCAGATATGCCGGCCGGCCAGCAGCACGCCGAAGGTCAGCCAGGACAGCAGGGTGAAGACGGTCTTGTGGTCGAACGGCAGGATCTTGCCGGTCAGCTTCAGGGAGGCGACCGAGCCCGAGCCCACCGCCAGCGTCAGCACGACAAAGCCGATCCAGATGATGCGGAAAAGCAGCTGCTCCTGCACCAGCAGCGGCGGCTGCGAATCGAGCACGCGCCCGATGATGCTGCGCTCGGCGGGGGCATCCAGGGGACGGTGCAGATGGCGGTCCAGCAGGGCCATCATCATGGCGTGCAAGGCGGCGATGGTGATCAGGCCGTAGGCCGCCAGGGCGATCAAGAGGTGCACGCGCAGCCAGGGATCGTCGGCATGGGGCACGAACTGCCCCTGCGGGAAGATGGCGGCAAGGCCGCTGGCGATGGCGGCGGCGGGCAACAGCAGCAATTGCAGGCCGTCGATGCGTACCAGCAGGCTTTCCAGCCAGAACACCACCATGCCCAGCCAGATGGCGGCGGACAGGGCCAGCGCCCATCCAATGAAAAGATGCTGGGATCCCAGCATCGATTGTTGCAGCCCGATTCCATGGAGAACCAGGGCGCCCAGCAGGCACAGACGGGCGATTCTGCCGGTCTGTTCCACTTCCCCGGCGCCGGCCAGGCGGATCCAAAGCGACCCCCCTAGCACCGCGTACGCCAAGGCAGCCGCTGTGTGAAATACAATGCCGAGTGACATAGAAACCGTTGTCTGGATGGGGCCTTGGGGTGCGCGTCACCCGAAAGCGCAGAATCCGCGCCTGCGGCCACCGTTCAATCAACTAGTTTAAGCGGAAACGCCTCTCATGCTCGATAACCTAACTCAACGCCTGTCGCGCGTCGTCAAGACGCTGCGCGGGGAAGCCCGCCTGACCGAGGCCAACACGCAGGAGATGCTGCGCGAAGTGCGCATGGCGCTGCTGGAAGCCGACGTCGCGCTGCCGGTCGTTCGCGACTTTGTCGCGCGGGTGAAGGAAAAGGCGCTGGGCGAAGAAGTCGCCGGCAGCCTCAGCCCGGGCCAGGCGCTCGTCGGCGTCGTCAACAAGGAACTGACTGCCCTCATGGGCGGCGACCTGGGTGCCGACGCCAACGAACTGTCGCTGGCCGTCCAGCCGCCCGCCGTGATCCTGATGGCGGGCCTGCAGGGCGCCGGCAAGACCACCACCACCGGCAAGCTGGCGCGCTGGCTCAGCGAAGGGCAGCACACGCAGCACGGCCGCAAGACCGGCAAGAAGAAGGTACTGGTGGTGTCCGCCGACGTGTACCGTCCGGCCGCTATCGACCAGTTGAAGAGCGTGGCCGCGCAGGTCGGTGTGGATTTCCTGCCGTCCGATCCCAGCCAGAAGCCCGAAGACATCGCGCGCGGCGCGGTTGATCACGCCCGCCGCCATCATTACGACGTGCTGATCCTGGACACGGCCGGCCGCCTGGGCATCGACGAGGCCATGATGCGCGAGATCCGCGCGCTGCATGACCTGGTCAAGCCGGTGGAAACGCTGTTCGTGGTGGACGCGATGCAGGGCCAGGATGCGGTCAACACCGCGCGCGCCTTTGCCGACGCGCTGCCCCTGACCGGCGTCGTCCTGACCAAGCTGGACGGCGACGCCCGCGGCGGCGCGGCCCTGTCGGTGCGGCACGTCACCGGCAAGCCGCTCAAGTTTGTCGGCGTGTCGGAAAAGCTGGATGGCCTCGAGCCGTTCTACCCCGACCGCATGGCGCAGCGCGTGCTGGGCATGGGCGACATCGTCTCGCTCGTGGAGCAGGCGCAGAAGAACATCGACATCGCCGAAGCGCAGAAGCTTGCGTCCAAGATCAAGTCGGGCAACAAGTTCGACCTGAACGACTTCCGCGACCAGCTCGGCCAGGTCAAGAAGCTGGGCGACATGGGCTCGCTGCTTGAAAAGCTGCCGGCTCAGTTCCAGCAGGCCGCCGGTCAGTTGCAGGGCGGCCAGGCGGAAAAGCAGCTTCGCCGCACTGAAGGCATCCTGAATTCCATGACGGCCGCCGAACGCGCCAAGCCCGAACTGATCAAGGCCTCGCGCAAGCGCCGCATCGCCGCCGGCTCCGGCGTGCCGGTTCAAGAGGTCAACCGGCTGCTGGCTCAGTTCGAGCAGATGCAGGGCATGATGAAGCAGATGAAAAAGGGCGGCATGGCCAAGATGATGCGCGCCATGGGCGGCATGAAGGGGCTGGGCCGCTTCGGAATGAAGTAAGAGGCCTCACGCCGCTCTCGCTTCGCTCGCTTGCAGCCCCCGAAAGGGCTGCCCCGCTCTGCTACGAGGCCAGGTGTCAGACACCCGTGGGGCAGGCTTTTGGCGCGTGCGGGTGTCGCTGGGGTGTCAGACACCTTCAGACCGTCAGCCAAAAAAATGGCCAGACATTGCGTCTGGCCAAGCAATCGCGGCAGGCAGGGGGCGCCGCACCGCGACACAAGCCGGAGAACGCATGGGTGTCCTCCGGATTGTTTGAATTCAGTGCCGCTTACGACAGCGGCGGAATGCGCAGCACCTGGCCCGGGTAGATCTTGTCGGGGCTGGTGAGCATGGGCTTGTTGGCTTCGAAGATCAGGGTGTTCTTGGCGCCCTGGCCCTTGCCGTACTGCGCTTCGGCGATCTTCCACAGGTTGTCGCCCTTTTGCACGGTGTACATCTTGGCTTCCGGCGTGGCCTGCTTGACCTGCAGCTGGTTGTCCACCGCGGCCACGCCAACCGTGTTGCCCAGCGCCAGTGAAATCTTCTCGGCGTCTTCCGTGCTCAACGCCTGACCCGCGACCGTGACCTTGTCGCCGTCCACCGTGATTTGCAGGCCATCCGCGTTCAGGCCGTGCTTATCCAGCTCTTTCTTCAATTCCTCTGCCGTCGCGGCCTTGGCCTCGCTGGCGCCGAAGAGCTTTTCTCCAACGTCCTTGATGAAATTGAGCAGACCCATAGCGTTTCCTTTATCGATATTGCGGTGAGAAAACCTGCGCGCCCTGAAGGCGCCTGCCTCGGTCGAGGCGGCGCGATAGAAACGATTATGACTCGCACATTTGCCCTACGACGAGGGGTTGTGGTGTAACAGGTTGCTAGCCTCTTGCCAGACTACGCAACAATGCTGGCACCTTCGCAGGACGTTGGTATCCGTGGGTGTAGGCCGCCTCGTGCGCGCGGCGGCATGCAAAAAGGCCGCTGAGTGTCAGCGGCCTTCAAAGGCGTATCGCGATGCGGCGCCAAGGCGCTGCGATGACGGTAAGTCAGCCGCCGCCCACCGCGACCACGATCTCGATCTGGTCGCCGTCGGACAGCGCCGTCTGCGCGTGCTGGCTTTTGGGCACGATTTCGCCGTTGCGTTCAACGGCCACGCGCTTGCCCGCGTAGCCCAGCGTTTCGAGCAATTCGTTGACCGTGGTGTCCAGCGGGAACTCGCGGGCGTCTCCGTTCAGGGTGATGTGCATGTCAGGGCTCCTCACTGTTTGGCGTAGGCGTCGGTGGCGGCGATCAGGCGCGCCAGCGTACCGGGTTCGTCGAAGGCATGGCCGGCATCGGGCACCAGGTGAAATTGCGCTTCCGGCCACGCGCGGTGCAGGTCCCACGCGGTGCGCGCGGGCGTGCAGACGTCGTAGCGGCCCTGCACGATGGTGCCCGGGATGCCGCGCAGCTTCTGCGCGTCGCGGATCAGCTGGCCTTCTTCCATGAAGCCGGCGTTGAAGAAATAGTGGTTCTCGATGCGCGCAAAGGCCAGCGCCGCGCGGTCCGCGGCATGGCTTTGCTGATGGCGCGGGCTGGGCAGCAGCGTGATCGTGCTGTCTTCCCATTTGCTCCAGGCCTTGGCGGCGCGCAGTTGCTCGACGGGGTCGTTGCCCGTCAGGCGTTTATGGTACGCGGTGACCAGGTCGCCGCGTTCGGCCTCGGGGATCGGCGCCAGGTACTCTTCCCAGCGGTCGGGAAACAGCCACGACGCGCCTTCCTGGTAGAACCATTGGATCTCGGCGCGCCGCAGGCCGAAGATGCCGCGCAGCACGAGTTCGCTGGTGTGCGCCGGGTGCGTCTCGGAATAGGCCAGCCCCAGCGTCGACCCCCAGGACCCGCCAAACACCAGCCACTTCTCGGCGCCGATGACTTCGGTGCGCAGGCGTTCGATGTCGGTGACCAGATGCCAGGTGGTGTTGTTGTCCAGGCTGGCGTGGGGTTGCGAACGGCCGCAGCCGCGCTGATCAAACAGCAGCACGTTGTAGCGTTGCGGATCGAACAACTGCCGATGCACGGGCGAGCAGCCGCTGCCGGGCCCGCCATGCAGGAAGACGGCGGGCTTGCCGTTGGGGTTGCCGCACATTTCCCAATAGATCTGGTGACCGTCTCCGGTATCCAGCATGCCTTGACGGTAGGGTTCGATCGGCGGATAGAGCATCAGGCGACTCGCTTGAAGATCAGGTCCCAGACGCCGTGGCCCAGGCGCAGGCCGCGTGTCTCGAATTTGGTGAGGGGGCGGTAATCGGGGCGCGGCGCGTAGCCGTCGACGGTGTTCTTGAGGAGCGGCTCGCCGCTCAGCACTTCGAGCATCTGCACCGCGTAGTCTTCCCAATCGGTGGCGCAGTGGATGTAGCCGCCGGGCGCAATGCGGCTGGCCAGCAGCGAGATGAAGGCCGGCTGGATCAGGCGGCGCTTGTGATGGCGCTTCTTGGGCCACGGGTCCGGAAAGTAGATGTGCACGCCGGCCAGGGAATCGGGGGCGATCATGTCGCGCACCACTTCGACGGCATCGTGCTGGATGATGCGCAGGTTCTGAATGCTGGAGTCTTCGATGCGGCGCAGCAGCGATCCGACGCCGGCGTTGAACACTTCCACGCCCAGGAAGTTGTCGCCAGGCCGGGCCAGCGCGATCTTTTCGGTGGTTTCGCCCATGCCGAAGCCGATCTCCAGCACCGTCGGGGCCTGCCGTCCGAAGGCGGCGGCCGGATCCAGGCGGCGGGGGGCATAGGGGAGGGACCATTGGCCCATCAGGCGTTCCAGCGCAGCGAGCTGGCCCTGGGTGATGTGGCCGCGGCGATGGACGAAGCTGCGGATGTGCGCGGCGCCGGGACTGTTGGGCGCATACGCGGCGCTGGTCAGCGCGGCCTGGGTTTCCGGGGAAACGGGGGCGGGCGCGGCGTCGGCGGCGGGCGTGGCGGGCGCGTCTGCGGGGAGGTCCGCAGGGGTGTTCGTGGAGCTGTTGGTGGGGTTGTTCGTATTCATAGGCGGGATTGTAGTGGCAGGTCTGCCCGCGCGGAGCCGGTCATAGGGACGAAAACAGGGACGCATTTATTCCGGACGCCTGCGGCTATAGTTTCAGC
Source organism: Achromobacter animicus (assembly GCF_902859585.1). GTDB lineage: Bacteria > Pseudomonadota > Gammaproteobacteria > Burkholderiales > Burkholderiaceae_B > Achromobacter > Achromobacter animicus. Next base: position 430,622 of record NZ_CADIJM010000002.1, read on the forward strand.
CCGGTTTCCCTGCGCCGTAGTCCTTTGTCATGAACTTTGCCCGGATCGACCTCGTCACGCTTGCCCTGTTTGTTTCTGTTGCGCGCCAGGGAAGCATCTCGGCCGGCGCGCGCCAGTCGCATCTGGCAGTAGGCGCGGCCAGCAAGCGGATTTCCGACCTGGAAGCCGCGCTGGGGTCGCCCCTGCTGTTTCGCAATGCCGCCGGCGTGGAGTTGACCGATGCCGGACAGGCGTGCCTGGTGCACGCGCTGCGGGTGCTGCAGGAAGTCGAGCAGATGGCCGGCGCGCTGTCCGACTTTGCGCAGGGCGTGCGAGGCCAGGTGCGCATTGCCGCCAACACCTCGTCGCTGACACAGTTCCTGCCCGAGGACCTGGCCGCCTTCATGGACGAGCATCCTGCCGTGCGCATCGACCTGGAAGAGCAGAACAGCAGCGACATCGTCACCGCCGTGCTGGAGAACCGCGCGGACATCGGCGTCTTTGCCGACCGCACGCTGGCAGACGGTCTTGCCACCTTCCCGTATCGCCTGGACGAGTTGGTGCTGATCGTGCCGCAGCGCCATCCGTTGGCCGCGGAGCCGCAGGTCGCCTTCGCGGACACGCTGGCCTACGACTACGTCGGCCTGCCGCCCGCGACGTCGCTGGCGACCCGGCTGTCGGAAGAAAGCGGCCGGATGGGCCGGGCGATGCGGCTGCGTATCCAGGTGCGCAGTTTTGACGCCATCTGCCGCATGGTCGCGGCCACGCGTGGCGTGGGCATCCTGCCGCGCATCGCCGCCGAGCCGCACGCGCGGTCCATGCCGATCCGGCTGATTCCGCTGACCGACGAGTGGGCGCGCCGCTGGCTGCTTTTGGGCGTGCGCGACGCCGACACCCTGACCGTGGCCGCGCGGCTGCTGCTGGCCCACCTGCGCGGCGAGGGCTGAGGGTTAGCCCGGGGTTTCTCGTTCCGGGAATGCCCCTTTCCCCGATTGTCCATTCCGCTCCCCGGCGCTTTGCGCGCACACTGCCGTCCATCACTACCGTAAGACGCGCCTGGGAGGCGATATGGCAGGGCAGATTCTTGCCGGCATTCGTGTGCTGGAACTGGGACAACTCATCGCGGGGCCTTTTGCGGCCAAGACGCTGGCGGACTTTGGCGCGCAGGTCATCAAGATCGAGCCGCCGGGCCAGGGCGATCCGCTGCGCAAATGGCGTCTGCTGCACGAGGGCACCTCGGTGTGGTGGGAGGCGCAGTCGCGCAACAAGCAGTCGGTCTGCGTGGACCTGCGCCAGCAGGAAGGCCAGGACATCGTGCGCATGCTGGCGCGCGAGGCCGACGTGCTGATCGAGAATTTCCGCCCCGGCACGCTGGAAAAATGGGGCTTGTCGTGGGAAGCCCTGCACGAACTGAATCCCCGCCTGATCATGTTGCGCATCTCGGGCTACGGCCAGACCGGTCCCAAGGCGCGCGAACCGGGCTTCGCCGCGATCGGCGAAGCCATGGCGGGCCTGCGCTACCTGAACGGTGAGCCGGGCCGGGCGCCGGTGCGCGCCGGCCTGTCGCTGGGCGACACCATCGCCGGCCTGCATGGCGCGCTGGGCGTGATGCTGGCGCTGTATCAACGCGATGCGCGCGGTGGCGTGGGGCAGGTGATCGACACCGCGCTGTACGAAAGCCTGTTCAACCTGAGCGAGAGCCTGCTGCCCGAGTATTCGGTGTTCGGCGCGGTGCGTGAGCCCGCCGGCGCGTCGCTGCCCGGCATCGCGCCGTCCAACGCCTACCCGTGCCAGGACGGCTACGTGCTCATCGCGGGCAACGGCGACGCCATCTACACCCGGCTGATGGCCCGCATCGGCCGCGACGACCTGGGACAGGACCCGGCGCTGGCGCACAACGACGGCCGCGCGCGCCGTGTGGAAGAGATCGACGCCGCCATCGGCGCGTGGACGCAGGAACGGCGGATCGACGACGTGCTGGCCGCCATGCTGGAAGCGGGCGTGCCCGCCGGCCGCATCTATTCCATTGCCGATATTGCCAAGGATCCGCACTACCGCGCCCGCAACGCCATCACATCGATGGAATCCGCGGCGGGCGTGCAGGTCGAGATGCCCGCCGTCTTTCCGTACCTGTCGTCCAACCCGGGCGCGGTGCGCGAACGCGCGCCCACGCTCGGCGAACACACCGATGCGGTGCTGGCGTCCGTAGGGCTGACCGAAGAACAGCGCGCCGCGTTGCGCGCCAAGGGAGTGATTGCATGAACCACGGACCCGCCCGCATCGAGATCAACGAGGTCGGCCCGCGCGATGGCCTCCAGATCGAGAAGACCATGGTGTCCACGGACGACAAGGTCGCCTTCGTGGATGCGCTATCCGACTGCGGTTATGCCCGCATCGAGGTCACCAGCTTCACCTCGCCCAAGGCCATTCCCGCGCTGGCCGACGCCGTTGACGTCATGCGCCGCATCCGCCGCCGTCCCGGCGTGATCTATACCGCGCTGGTCCCGAACGTGCGCGGGCTGGAACGCGCGCTGGAGGCCGGCACCGACGAGATGAACCTCGTCATGTCGTGCAGCGAGACGCACAACCGCGCCAACCTGCGCATGACGCGCGACCAGTCGTTTGCCGAGCTGTCGCAGGTTCTGGCCGCCGCGGCAAAGGCCGGCGCGCCGTGCAACGTGTCGTTGTCGACCGCGTTCGGCTGTCCGTTCGACGGCGACGTGCCCGCGGACACGGTGCTGGACCTGGCGGCGCGTCTGGTCGATGCGGGCGCTGCCGGCATCACGCTGTGCGACACGACAGGCATGGCGTTTCCGACGCAAGTGGCCGCCCTGTGCGAACAGGCGGCGGCGCGCCTGCCATCCACCGCGCTGACCGTACACCTGCACAACACGCGCGGCATGGCGCTGGCCAACGCCATCGCGGCCTGGCAGACCGGCATCACCCGCTTTGACGCCGCGGCTGGCGGCCTGGGCGGATGTCCTTACGCGCCGGGCGCCAGCGGCAACGTCAACACCGAAGAGCTGGTCCACATGTTTGCTTGCATGGACGTGGAGACCGGCGTGTCGCTGGAGCCGCTGCTGGCCATCGTGCGAAGCCTGCCCGGTTTGGTCCAGCGCGATCTGTCCAACGCATTGCTGCAGGCGGGGCCGAGGCTGGCCTTGCATGCGCCGCCCGCGTGGCTGGCCGAACGGTTTCCGGCCGACGCCTGATTGATCTGTCTTTTCCAAGCTGTACCTGCCGTACCCGAACCACCCACAGATAAAACAATACCCAGGAGACAACGCATGGCCTCTTTCCGCCTGCCCACCGCACTGCGCGTCAGCGCCGCCTTCGCCCTGATCACCGCCGCCGGCGCCGCCAGCGCACAGGCCGAGTTTCCGAACCGTCCCGTCACGCTGATCGTGTCTGCCGCGCCCGGCGGCACCACCGACATCGCCGCCCGCCTGATTGCGCAGCCCTTGGGCGCGGCGCTGGGCCAGAGCGTCGTCGTCGAGAACAAGCCCGGCGCCTCTGGCGGCATCGCTGCGCAGGCCGTGGCGCGCGCCAAGCCGGACGGCTACACGCTGCTGCTGCAGTACTCGGGCTTTCAGGTCATCACGCCGCACGTGACGCCCGCCGCCGGCTGGGACCCCATCAAGGACTTTGCCCCGGTCGCCAACGTGCTGTCCGCGCCGCAAGTCGTGGTCGTGCGTCCCGATCTGCCCATCAAGTCCCTGAAGGAACTGGTCGCGTACGCCAAGGCCAACCCGGGCAAGCTGAACTACGCGTCGTCCGGCAACGGTTCGCTGCAGCAGGTCGCCACGGAACTGCTCAACCAGATGGCCGGCACGCAGATCACGCACATTCCGTACAAGGGCACCGGCCCCGCGCTGAATGACTTGCTGGGCGGCGCTGTCGACATGACGATCACCACGCCGCCGCCACTGCTGGGCCAGATCGCCGCAGGCAAGCTGCGTGCGCTGGCGGTCACGGGCAATGCCCGCTTGCCGTCGCTGCCCGACGTGCCCACGGCCGCCGAAGCCGGCTACCCCGACCTGATCGTGTCGTCGTGGTTTGCCATGTACGCACCCAAGGACACGCCCGCGCCGGTCGTCGACAAGATCGCGGGCGAGATCCAGAAAATCATGAAGACCGACGAGTTCCGCAAGAAGGCGGCCGAGCAGGGCGCCGAGGCGATCTTCATGGGCCCGAAGGAACTGGGCGCCTACACGCAGACCGAACTGGACCGGTGGGGCAAGGTGGTCAAGGCCGCGAACATCACGGCGAATTGATGGCGGCGGGTTTTTGGTAGAACGGGGCGGGCATTTTTGACCCGCCCCGACTGAAAAAACCCGCGCTATAATCGCGGCTCTGCCCGGCCCACGGCTGCGGCACGACACCCGAGCGGGTGTAGTTCAATGGTAGAACGGCAGCTTCCCAAGCTTCATACGAGGGTTCGATTCCCTTCACCCGCTCCATCAATCCCGGCAAGTTCCCTTCATGCGACGCTGATCACTTGATTCTGCGGCGTCGGCATTCATTCCCTGCATCGATCAACGCATTGCCCGAGGATGTCCGCGTCGACCTGCGCTGGGGCGTTCCTGAGCGCGCCTTCCGGTCAAGCGAGCCGGTGACAAACGGCCTCGATGTTGTAGCCGTCGGGGTCCAGGATGAAGGCGCCGTAATAGTGGGGGTGGTAATGCGTGCGCAAGCCTGGCGGGCCGTTGTCGCGGCCGCCGGCTGCCAAGGCGGCGCGATGAAACGCGTCGACCGCTTCGCGGCTGCGGGCGCGGAAGGCCACATGCACGCGCGGCGCGCAGGGCGTGCCCTCATGTATCCAGAATTCGCCACCGGGGTTGTTCTCGTTGTCCGGTTCTCCGACGCCGAAGCCCATGTCGGTCTCGAACGTCTTGCGTGCCACATAACCCAGCGCCGCCAACGCGCTCAGGTAAAACGCGCGGCTGCGCTCGAAGTTGCTCACATGGATCGTGATGTGGTCCAACATGCAACGCTCCTTCAGAAAGGTGGCCCATCGGGCCGGAACGATCAGCATAGGCCATCAGGGCGGACGACAGGGCGGTGATTCGCAAGGTGGCGTGATGGGAGGGAGCCGGCGCGGGAGGCGCTCACACCTGCGCCATCCCGCCATCGACAAACAGCGCGATGCTATTGACGAAGTTTGCCAATCGATCACCGAAATAATGGACAAATCCGGAAGGATTGAAACGACTATGCGTGTTTGTGGATAATCGCTTCATCTCAAGGAGTCTTCGGCATGGATCAATTGACCGCGATTCGCGGGTTTGCGCGCGTAGTGGAGGCGGGCAGTTTCACGCGGGCGGCGGATTCGCTGGATATGCCCAATGCCACGCTGAGCAAGATCGTGCAGGACCTGGAGGCGCACCTGGGCGTGCGCCTGCTTCAGCGAACGACGCGGCGCGTCACGGTCACGCCGGAAGGGCGCGAGTACTACGAGAAAGCGTTGCGCATCGTGCGCGACCTGGAAGACATCGACGGGTCGTTCAATGCCGTGCAAGGCAAGCCGAAAGGACACCTGCGCATCGACGTGGGCGGCTCCACCGCGAGCGACGTGCTGATCCCCGCGATCTCCGATTTTCTGACGCGCTATCCCGACATCCGGATCGACTTCGGGGTGTCAGACCGCCCCGTCAACCTGATCAGCGACAACGTCGACTGCGTGATCCGCGGCGGTCCGCTCGACGACTCTTCGCTGGTGGCGCGGCAGATCGGTACCGCCGATCTGATCACCTGCGCCACGCCGGGATACCTCAAGCAGTTCGGCACGCCTGCCTATCCGAATGAGTTGAAGAACGGCCACAAGCTGGTCAGCTACCTGTCGCCGCAGAACGGCCGCGCATTTCCGTTCCGCTTTGAGCGCGATGGGGAAAAGACGGAGATCAAGGTCGAGCATCGCGTCGGCGTCAATGAAAGCAACGCGCATCTGGCGGCGGCGCTGGCGGGCCTGGGGATCGTTCAGACGTTCACCTATGCGGCGGGCCCCGCGTTGCAAAGCGGCGCGCTCGTCGAGATTCTGAAACCGTGGCGGCCCCAGCCTTATCCGTTTCATGTGGTGTACCCGCACAACCGCCATGTGACGCATCGGCTGCGTGTGTTCATTGATTGGCTCGTGGCGAATCTGCCCGCGCAGCTCAAAGGATGAAGGGCAGGTGCTGGTCCACCCAAGCCCTCATCGAAGATGTCATGTTGGGAAAGGCGCACCCCGTCAACACGAAGTGCGCCCCGTTCAGAATTACTGATACGCGTTAGAAGCTGGGCTTTCTGGACTGGCTGCGCTGCACATACTCGATCCGCGCATTCATCCATGCCGGGTCGTGCATCTGGATGCTGACGCCGCTGTATTTCAATATCGCCTGCGTCAGGTCCGTCGAGCAGCCCATGCCAGGGTTCGTGCTGGGTTTGGTGCACCATTCCATGTTCAGGTCGTTGGGATAGTTGGACTGGCGGCCGTATTTTTCCAGCACGGCTTTGCCCATGGCTTCCTTGTTGGCCGGCGTCCACGGCAGTTCATAGCGGATCTGCGACACCGCCAGCGGCCGTTGCTTGTCGACAGGCACGCGCGGCTCGAAGTGGACGATGAAGCTGACGCCATCTTTGTCGTAGCTGAAGTTCATCGGCATCTTGGTGTTCGTGACGGGGTTGTTCGTCGCGTAGCCGATCCGGATGTCCTTCTTGCCAACATTGAAGTTCTTGGCGGTGGCGGCAAGGGCTTCGTCGAAGTCCATGCCCGTCTTGACGCCGGCGACATCAAACGTGCGGGCGTCGACCGAACGGGGAGACGCGGCATTCGCGGGAGCAACGACGACGGCGGTCAGCGCGGAAATGAGGAGTGCAGCTTTCAACTTCAAAATAAAGATCCTTTTCGAATAGCGCGGGGATTATCCGATCGGGTCTTTCTTATGTCCCTAATAAAGTGCAACCAAACTTGTCACCGAGGCCTTTTATTCAAAGCCTGAAGGCCAGCACAAAGCCCAGCAGGGCAACGGTCATCAGCCCGCCCGCGACGGCTGCGGAAGGACGGTGATCCGGGCCGGAGCCGTTGTCCTTGAACCGGAAAGGCCGTTTGACGCTGATGTACACGCTGGCCGCCAAGGCGGCCGCCGCAACTGCGCCGATTGTGTAGGCAAGCATCTGAACTCCTGGACCAATGAAGCGGCCGGGCGCGGGCCCGGCTACCAAATCAAACCGGTTGGCTCGGCTCTTCGGCCAGGAAACCCCCGCTCTGATGCCGCCACAGGCGCGCGTACACGCCGTTCATTGCCAGCAGTTCCGCATGGCTGCCCTGTTCGATGATCTGGCCTTGATCCATCACGATGAGACGGTCCATCGCGGCGATGGTGGACAGGCGGTGCGCGATGGCGATGACGGTTTTGCCCTGCATGACTTCGTCCAGGCTCTCCTGAATGGCGGCTTCCACTTCCGAATCCAATGCGCTGGTAGCTTCGTCCAGCAGCAGGATGGGCGCGTTCTTGAGCATGACGCGGGCAATTGCGATGCGCTGGCGCTGGCCGCCCGACAGCTTGACGCCGCGTTCGCCGACGAGCGTGTCGTAGCCGGTGTTGCCGTGCGAGTCGCTGAGCTGCTGGATGAAGTCGTCGGCCTGTGCGCGGGCCGCGGCGGCGCGGATTTCTTCGCGGCTGGCGTCGGGGCGGCCATACGCGATGTTGTCGCAGATGGAGCGGTGCAGGAGCGATGTGTCCTGCGTGACCATCCCGATGGCGCTGCGCAGGCTGTCCTGCGTGACCTTCGAGATGTCCTGGCCGTCGATGCGGATGTGTCCCCGTTCGACGTCGTAGAAGCGCAGCAGCAGGTTGATGAGCGTGGATTTGCCGGCGCCGGATCGTCCGACCAGGCCGATCTTTTCGCCGGGGCGCACGGTGAGGGTCAGGCCGTCGAGGACCTGGCGCTCGTTGTTGTAGTTGAAATAGACGTCATCGAACTGGACTTCGCCTTGCGTGACTTGCAGGGTGGCGGCGTTGGGCGCGTCCTGCACCTTCGGGACGTGGGTCAGGGTGGCGATGCCGTCCTGCACGGTGCCGATGTTCTCGAACAGCGAGGTCATCTGCCACATGATCCAGTGCGACATGCCGTTCACGCGCAGCGCCATCGCGGTCACCGCCGCCACAGCGCCGGTGCCGACTTCGTTGCCGTGCCACAGCCACAGCGCGTAGCCGCCGGCCGCCAGGATCAGCGCCGACACCAGCGCCTGGTTCACGATTTCAAACTGGCTGACCAGACGCATCTGGCGGTAGCCGGTTTCCTTGAAGTCCTCCATGGCGGCGCGCGCAAAGCGGGCCTCGCGATTGGTGTGCGAGAAAAGCTTGACGGTGGTGATGTTGGTGTAGGCATCGGTGACGCGTCCGGTCATGGACGATCGGGCATGCGCCTGCTCTTTGCCGACCTTGCCCAGCCGCGGCACGAAATACATCATGGCCAGGCCGTAGAGCGCCATCCAGCCGATGAAGGGCAGCATCAGACGCCAGTCGAAGCCCCCGGCCAGCGCGACGATGGTGACGAAGTAGACAGCGATGCCGAGCACGATTTCGCAGAAGGTCAGCAGCACTTCGCGCACGGCAAGCGCGGTCTGCATGACCTTGGTGGTGACGCGGCCGGCGAACTCATCAGAGAAAAACGACAGGCTTTGCCGCAGCATCATGCGGTGAAAGTCCCATCGCAGGCGCAGCGGCAGGTTGATGGCCAGGACCTGATGCTGGACCAGTGTACGTAGCGCGACGACGCCAACGCTGACGCACAGCACGATGGCAATGCCCCACAGGACCTGGCGTTCGTGTGCCGACGCGGCCTCGCCGGCTTTCCAGGCGGTGAGCATGTCGACAACCTGCCCCAGGAAGGCGAAGAGCCACGCTTCGTATATGGAGACCGCCGCGCTCAGGATCGCCAGCGCGGCGATGTAGCGGCGCGAACCGTGCGTGCAGAACCACAAGAAGGCGAAGAAACCCGTGGGCGGCGGGGGGACATTCTCGGAAGGGAACGGATTGAGCTGGCTTTCAAATCTGCGGAACAAGGCAGAGACTCCGGATTCTGGATATGGCTTTCGACGAGGCGCGGTGGCGGCGCACATTGGCGCTGCTGGCCTTGGGAAGCGAGTCCCCAATTAAAGCGATATTTAAGCGCATTCGGCCGAAGCCGAGAAATGCGGCGACAGAATCGTAGGAGTGGTGGTACAGCAAGGATCCGTGCCTGCTGACGAGATGCCGGCCGTTAGCACGATGATGCGGAGGGAATCGGACTGACGAGGTCAGCTTTTGGGGGTGGAAAACGCCGTCGCGTGACGCGTCAGCCAGCGCTGGAACTCATCCGCAAAGCAATCGACAACCCGGTCCTCGTGCCCGAGCGACGCGGCGCTGTTATGCGGGCTGATCCACACCGACGGCAGCGACCATAGCGGCGACGCTTGCGGCAGCGGTTCTTCCGTAAACGTGTCGAGGTAAGCGCCCGCCAGGCGTCCCGCTGCCAGCGCATCCGTTAGCGCGATTTCATCCACCAGCTCGCCGCGCGCGACATTGACGATGCGCGCGCCGCGCGGCAACAGGGCAATCCGGCGCGCGTCGATGATGCCGGCCGTCTCGGCATTCAACGGAAGCGCCAGCACGAGCCAGTCGCAATGGGGCAACGCGTCGTCCAGCTGCGCCATGCCGATGACATCGTCAAAGCCGGCCAGCGGCTCGGCATGCCGGCGAACGGCCGTCGTGCCCAGACCCAGCGCCGAGCACAAGCGCCCGATCTCCTGCCCGATGGCGCCCGCGCCCAGCACCAGCAAGTGCATGGACGACAGATCTCGCGGACGGGCGTCGCCGGTCAGCGGCTGCCATTCGCGCCGCGCCTGCGACGCGAGCCAGCGGTCGAAGCCGCGCGACTGCGCCAGGATGGCGGCCACGGCGGTCTGCGCGATGGGGGCAGCGGTGACGCCGGTGGAGGCGGTGACCGGAACGCCGCGCGCCAACGTGTGCGCATACTGCGGCAGGTCCTGCCCCGACGAACAGACGTGCAGCCAGCGCAGCCCCGGCGCGGCGTCCGCCACCCGAAAGAAGGCATCGGACAGCGGGCCGGGCTTGCGCAGCGAACTGCCTTCGTACAGATCACGTGAAAAGAACGCCACGTCGATACGCGCGGGGTCGGCGTCTTCGACCCGATGGCGTCGCAGGCGCACGCCGGCATCCAGTGCGAGGGCGTCGAGGCGCGGGCCATGCGCGCGGTCGACCTTGGCCGACAGCAGCAGGCCCAGCGCGGGGGCGGCCGTGTTCAACGGACGACCTGCCAGCGGTCGCGTTCGCCGGGATAGACCACACCGTATTCGGCGATGGCGTCGTCGCTGAACCGGAAGGCAAGGCCGGGCTCGGAAGGCACCAGCAGGTTGCCATCCTCGGCCTGCAGTTGGCGGTCGATCAGGCGGCGGAAGTTGACGATGTGGTCGTCCGGCATCCATTCCACGTAGGTCGCGTTGGGCGCGCTGGCGGCCAAGTGGATGTGCACGTCGTGCCAGGCGTGCGGCGCCACGGTGATGCCGTGGCTGTCGGCCGTGGCCGCGATGCGGCGCCATTCGGTGATGCCGCCGCACACGGTCGCGTCGGTCTGCAGGATGGTGGTGGCGCCGCTGGCGATCAGGTCCTTGAAGCGCCAGCGGCCGGCCTCGACTTCGCCGGTGGCGACGGTGACCGGCGTGGCGCGCGCCAGCCGCACGTGGTTGTCGATGTCGTCGGGCGAGAAGGGCTCCTCGATCCAGAAGGGGTGATAGGGCTCGAACGCGCGCATGTATTCCAGCGCGGTGGGCAGGTCGCGCCACGCGTTGTTGGCGTCCAGCATCAGGCGCACGTCGTCGCCGATGGCCTCGCGCACGGCGGCGATGCGCTTGCGCTCGCCGGCCACGCTTTCCAGGCCGACCTTCATCTTGACGGCGCGAAAGCCCTCTTTGACGTGCTGCGCCATCTCGGCGGCCAGCTTGTCCGGCGTCTTGCCCGGCTGGTAGTACCCGCCGCTGGCGTAGGCGGGCACGCGGTCTTTCACGGTGGCGCCCAGGTATTGGTAGAGCGGCACGCCGGCGCTGCGTGCGTTCAAATCCCAAAGCGCCGTGTCGATGGCGGACAGGGCGCGCATTACGCCGCCGGCGCGGCCCAGCAGCAGCGCTTCCTGGTACAGCTCGTTCCACAGGCCTTCGACGCGCAACGATTCCTGGCCGATCAGGCGGGGCGCCAGCAGGTCCGTCACGGCTACGGACAACAGGCGTCCCGCGCTGTTCACGGCGTAGCAGTAGCCCAGGCCCTCCTGGCCGTCGGTGGAGCGCACGCGCACCAGGCAGTATTCGCGCGCCTTGACCTGGCGTGTGGAGAACGTGACCGGATTCGCGAGCGGCACGCGGGCAATGCAGACAGAGACGGATTCGATGGTAGGCATATGCGGGGATGCTCCGGGTTGGATGGGATCAGTCGAACTTGATGTTGCTTTGCTTGATGACGCCAGCCCATTTCACTTTTTCGCTGTCGATCAATTGCTGGAACTGCGCGGGCGATTCATCCAGCGGTTTCAGGCCCATTTCATCCAGGCGCGCCTGCATGCCGGGCTCGCGGACCACGCGCGAAATCTCCTTGTGCAGGAAGTCGACGACCTGCGGCGGCGTGCCGGCGGGCGCGATGATGCCGAACCACACGTTGGCCTCGTAGCCGGGCACGCCGGACTCGGCCAGCGTGGGCACGTCGGGCAGTTGCGGCAGGCGCTCCTTGGAGGTCACCGCCAGCGCCTTGAGCTTGTTCTGCTTGATGAAGGGCAGGCTCTGCGTGGGCGTGGCGAAGATCAGCGGAATCATCCCGCCGATCACGTCGGTCTGCGCGGGCGCGCCGCCCTTGTAGGGGATGTGGTTCATGCGGATGCCGGCCATCTGGTCCAGAAGCTCCAGCGAGATGTGCTGCGTGGAACCCTGCCCCGGCGTGCCGAAGTCGATGCCGCGTTCTTTCTTCTTGGCCAGCGTGATCAGATCCTTGGTGGTGTTGGGCTCGAACTTGGGATTGGCCACCAGCACGAACGGCGTGTCGGCGATCAGCGAGACCGGCGCGAAGTCCTTGAGCGTATAGGTGAGGTTGGGATACAGCAGCGTGTTGGTGACGTGCGAGGAAATCACCAGCATCAGCGTGTAGCCGTCGGCGGGCGAGCGCTTCAGTTCGCCCGTGGCGATGGTGCTGTTCGCGCCCGGCTTGTTCTCGACGATCATCGGCTGCGGCCAGGTCTTCGATAGTTCCGCGGCGACCAGGCGGGCCACGGTGTCATTTGAGCCGCCGGGCGCCATGCCGACCATCAGGCGCACGGGTTTGGCGGGATAGCTCTCGGCGAAGGCGAGGGGGGCGGCAGCGGCAAAGGCGGCGGACAGGCAGCCGCCAACGAGGACACGGGCAAGGCGCTTCATGAAGTTGTCTCCTTGGATTGTTCTGCTGTTGTGAACCCATGATAGACAGGCCGTCTTAGTCGATGAATGGATAATTTGGATAAGAAAATCGAGGAAATCGATAAATGCGCGCGGGCATGTAATTGGCGCGCGAATGCGGGCGCGAGGCATAGCTGCCGTCGCGCCCGCAGGCATGCTTTTGTTGGGGAGGCGTCAGTCCAGCGTGCGGGCCAGCGCCTGTACGGCGGGCTGCAGGTGTTCGCGCAGCAGCGCCAGGAATGCCTGCGCGGCCAGCGAATCGGTGGCGTCGCGGCGCCGTGCCAGACAGATGTCGCGCTCGTTGATCGGCAGCGTCAGCGGCACGGCTTTCAAGCCGGCCAGCCGGAACTGAAAGAGCGCCAAGGTGGGGGCGATGGTGACGCCCAGGCCAGCCGCGATGAATCCGGCTGCAGTCGACAGGCTGTTGACCTGATGCGAGCGCAGCCACTGCCGGGGATAGATGGCGGCATCCAGATGCTGGCGGATGCTGCTGTTGCTTTCGAATCCGATGATCGGATAGTCCAGCACGTCCTGCACCGACAGGCGGCGGCGCGTTGCCAGCGGATGGCTGGCGGGGCAGATGAAATGGAACGTGTCGCGCGCAAGCACCTCGATGTCGAGGTCAGTGCTGGGATAGGCGGCCGCGCACAGCGCGAAATCCACCTGGCGGTTGCGGACCATGTCGATGCATACCGTGCTGGCCACGTCCTGCACCTGCACGCTGATGCCGGGGTAATCCGCGGTGAAGCGGGCGATGAGACCGGGCAGGATGCCCGACGATATCGACGGCAGCGCGGCGAGCGCGACGCGGCCCTTGCGGCGCTCGACGTGGTCGCGCATTTCGGCCAGGGCACGCTCGGTCTCGGGCAGCAGGTGGGCGATGATGTTCTGAAAGGCTTCGCCCTCGGCGGTCAGTTCCACGTTGCGCGTGCTGCGCGAAAACAGCTTCACGCCGAGGTCGCTTTCCAGATTGGAGATCAACGCGCTGAACGCGCTCTGGGTCAGGCAGCAGTGCTCGGCCGCGCGCGTGAAACTGCGCAATGCCGCCAGGGCCGTGAAGGCCTTCATGTGGCGTAGCGAAAGATTCATGCGGCGGTCTCCGCTGCGCTAAGGACTAGAAACCATACAGCGCCGCGGGATTGGCCGCCAGCACCTGGCGCTGGAGTGCTGCGTCCGGCAGCCAGGATCCGATTTCGTGCAGCAGGCGGACGGCCGGGACGTCGCGATACGCGCTGATCTCGGTCGGAAGTTTGCCCGGCTCGCGATTCGTATGCGGCCAATCGCTGGCCCACAGTGCACGTTCCGGATTGCGATCGATAAAGGCGCGGGCCAGCGCGGTTATGCGCTGGGCTTCGCCGCCGTCATGAGGGTCCGCGCTAATGCGGTAGGACGCCGACAGCTTGACGTAGGCGGCGCCGCTGCCGACCAGGTCCAGCACCTGCAGGACACGGGGATCGTCCAGCGCAACCTGCGCCGGAATCATCGCGAAGTGATCCAGCACCACCGGGACCGGCAGCCGGGCCAGCGCGGGGGCGGCGCTGGCGATGGCGTCGAGCGAGGCGTAGACCTGGATGTGCCAGCCTTGCCCCGCCAGACGACCGGCCGACGCCGACAGCGCGCGGCTGACGGCGGCGGCGTCGCTGGCGCCCGTGCTTTCCAGGTTGACGCGGACGCCGCGGACACCGGCGTCGTGCAGGCGCGTGAGTTCGGTGTCGGCGACGTCGTCATCCGCCACGGCAACGCCGCGCGCCGCGCCGTCAAACGCCAGCAGGCTGTCGACGAGCAGGCGGTTGTCGCTGCCATAAATGCTGGGCTGCACGATGACGGCGTGGGCGAGGCCCAGCCGTTGCATGTGAGCGCGCAGCGCATCCGCTGACGCGGGGCCGGGCGTATAGTGCCGGTCCGCCAGCATGGGGTAGTCGGCCTGCGGCGCCACCACGTGGACGTGGCAGTCGCAGGCGCCGGCGGGTAGCTGCGGCGCCGTCATGGTCAGCCCACCTGCAGGCGCGTGACGAAGGCCGCGCCGGCTTCGCGCGTGCCCAGCTTGCCGCCGACGTCGCGTGTGCATTCCTGCGCGAGGATGGTGTCGGCGATGGTGGCCTCGATGGCGGCGGCGGCCTGCGTGAACGCAGCGTTACCGGTCTTCTGGCCGTGCCAGTTCAGCAGCATCGCGCCCGACAGGATCAGCGAGATCGGGTTGGCGATGTTCTGGCCGGCGATGTCGGGCGCCGAGCCGTGCGCGGCCTGGCCCATCGCGTAGTCGCGGCCGGCGTTCAGCGAGCCGCCCAGGCCCAGGCTGCCCGACAGTTCGGCGGTCAGGTCGGACAAAATGTCGCCGAACATGTTGGTGGTGACGACGACGTCGTAGCGCTGCGGCGCGCGCACCACGTGCGCCATCATGGCGTCGACGATTACGTCGTCCACGCGCACTTCCGGAAACTCCTGGGCGACCCGGCGGCACATTTCCAGGAACATGCCGTCGCCCAGCTTAAGCACGTTGGCCTTGTGCACCATCGTGACGTGCTTGCTCCGCGTCATGGCCAGCTCGAACGCCGTGCGCGCGATGCGCTCGCAGCACTGTCGGGTAATGCGGCGCAGCGACACGACGACGTCGGGCGTGATCAGCATTTCGCTGCCGCCGGACTCGACGTTGCGGTCGGCGTAGAAGCCTTCGGTGTTTTCGCGCACCACGACCAGATCGAATTCGCCCAAACGCGCCTGCATGCCGGGGTAGGTCCGCGCAGGGCGGATGTTGGCGTGCAGGTCGAGCTTCTTGCGAAAGTACATCGACGGATTGATCTCGCCGCGGGCCTCGTCCTTGAAGTCATACGTGGCCATGGGGCCGAGCATCAGGCCGTCGGCGGCCTTGACCTTTTCCAGGAGGGCGGGCGTGACGGTGGCGCCGTGCTTTTTCAGGCTGTCATGGCCCGCGATGTCGTGGTCGAACTGCAGATTCAGGCCGAAGCGGCGCGACGCGGCTTCAAGCACGTCGACGGCGACCGCCATGGTTTCGGGGCCGATGCCGTCGCCGGGGAGTACAACGATTTTCATGGGAGCGTTTTCCTGTGGGTTGATCGGCCGGGCTTATTCGACCTGGACCCCGGTGGCTTGCACCAGGTTTTGATACTTGGCGGCTTCGCTGTGCACGAAGGCCGTGAATTCCTGCGAAGTGTTCGGACGCACGGCGGCGCCGTCGCCTTCCAGCCGCGACTTGATCGCGGGCTCGGCCAGGATGGCGTTCAGCTTCGCGTTGAGCTGTTCGACCACCGCCGGGGGTGTCTGCGCGGGCGCGAAGACGCCGCCCCACAGACTGAATTGGAAGTCCGGCACGGCGGCCTCGCTGATGGTGGGGACGTTGGGCAGGATGCCCAGGCGCTCCCGCGAGGATACCGCCAGCGCCTTCAAGCGGCCGCTGTTGATGTGGGGCATGACGGCCGATGCGCTGGAAAAGAAGAAGTCGACGTGGCCGCCC
Source organism: Achromobacter animicus (assembly GCF_902859585.1). Taxonomy (GTDB): domain Bacteria; phylum Pseudomonadota; class Gammaproteobacteria; order Burkholderiales; family Burkholderiaceae_B; genus Achromobacter; species Achromobacter animicus. The sequence continues at coordinate 446,527 of NZ_CADIJM010000002.1, forward strand.
AGCAGGTCGGACATGGCCTGGCCCGCGCCCTTGTAGGGCGCGTGGATCATGCGGGTTTGCGTGCCGAGCGCCAACGCGGCGGCGGCCAGGTGGCCGGGCGTGGCGGTGCCGGAGGACGCGTAGGCCAGGGCGTCCGGCTTGGCGCGGGCCGCGGCGATCAGCGCGGCCAGGTCCGCATAGGGCGACTTTTCCGGAACGGCCAGCACCAGCGGCGAATCGCCCACCAGAATCACCGGCGCGAACTCGCGCAGCGGGTCGTAGCCCAGCGACTTCATGGCGTAAGGGTTGACGGCGATTTCGCCGGTCTGTCCGAGCAGCAGCGTGTAGCCATCGGCCGGCGCGCGCAGCACGATGCGCGACCCCACGGCGCCCGACGCGCCGGGGCGGTTTTCGACAATGAAGGTCTGCTTGAATTCCGTGCCCAGGCGTTCGGCCAGGATGCGGGCGAAGACGTCGCCCTGGCCGCCGGGCGCGTAGGGCACGATCATCGTCACGGGCTTGGACGGGTAAGCGTCGGCCGCGCGCGCCGCGCCGGCCAAAAACAATGCCGTGCCGGCCGCCGCTCCTTGCAGTAGGCGGCGGCGCGCGGGGTTCAGGGGGAAAGAATGCTGCATGGTGTCTCCTTGTTGTCTCTGTGCCGTCGCGGCGCGCGGCAGCTCAATCCAGCGCCATGCCGGACTTCTTGACCACGCCTTGCCACATCTCCAGTTCGGCGGCCAGCGCCTTGCCGAAGTCGTTCGGAGACCCGCTGATGGCCTGCGCGCCTTCGTGCTTGAGGCGATCGGCCACCAGCGTGTCGGCGGCGGCCGCGTTGATGGACTGGTTCAGTTTGGCGACGACTTCAGGCGGCGTGCCGGCCGGCGCCAAAACGCCCCACCACGTCGTGATGTCGAAGTCGGGCACACCCGCCTCGGCCACGGTAGGCGTGTCGGGAAAGAGTGGCGAGCGCGTCTTGCCCGTGACGGCCAGCAGGTCCACGCGCTGGTCGCGCACCTGCGACAGAATGGTGGGCACCGTGGCGAAGAACACCTGGACGCGACCGGCCAGCAGATCGACGGTGGCCGGGCCGCTGCCCTTGTACGGCACGTGTGTCATGGCGGTGTTGGTCTTCTGCTTGAACAGTTCGCCGGCCAGATGGTTGATGCTGCCGTTGCCGGCCGAGCAGAAGTTCAGGTCGGCGTCCGGCTTGGCGGCGAGTTCGCGCAGGCCGGCGATGGAGGTCAGCTTCAGGTCCTTGGCCGTCACGACGAAGAGCGGCCCGCGGCCCAGCATGGCGATAGGCGCGAAGGACTTGCGCACGTCGTAGGTGGTGCTGATGCCGGCGGCGGCGTTGGTCACGAAGGTCGACGTGGCAAAGAGCAGCGTGTAGCCGTCGGGGCGCGCGTTGGCGACCAGCGCGGCGCCGATGGAGCCGCCACCGCCGCCGCGGTTTTCCACGACCACGGATTGGCCCAGCTTGTCGGCCAGCGTGCGTGCCATGTCGCGCGCAATGCTGTCGGTGCCGCCGCCCGCCGCAAACGGCACCACCAGCGTGATGGGCCGGCTGGGATAGGTGTCGGCGGACGCGGCCACCGGCGTGCAAAGCGCGGGCAAAAGAAGGGCCAGCCCCGCCAGCAGACGCTGCGGGGATACGTTGAACTGCTTCATCGACTTGTCTCCGATCGACGGCCGCGCTCAGCCCTGGCGCAGCATCTTTAGGCGTTCCAGCAGGGCCTGGTGAATGTGATGTTGGGCGGCGTCTTGCGCGCCTTGGACGTCGCGGGCGCGGATGGCGTCGACGATGGCCTGGTGTTCCTGGTTGGAGCGGCCGGCCCGCTCGGATGAGCTGAGCGTGCTGCGTCCCAGCAGATAGGTGGTCTCGGTCAGCGAATGCAGCGAGCGGATCAGGTAGCGGTTGTGCGCGGCGCTGTAGATGGCCTGGTGAAAGCGCAGGTTCTGCGCGACGGGGTCGCCGTTGTCGCCTTCGTCCAGGATGGCCTGCATGTTCGCGATCTCGGCGTCGGTGGCGTGGCGCGCGGCGAAGGCGGCGGCGGCGCCTTCCAGCACTTCGCGCATGGAATAGAGCTCGCCGACCTCCTGCTGGTCCATCGTGGTGACGACCAGTCCGCGGCCGGGCTCGTGCGTGATGAGTCCTTCGTCCTGGATGCGCTTGAGCGCCTCGCGCACCGGGGTGCGGCCCATTTCGAGCTGGTCGGCGACTTCCACTTCGCGCAGGCGGTGGCTGGGCGTGAACATGCCCACCAGGATGCGGCGCTTGATCTCGTTGTAGGCCGCAAAGGCCTGCGAATTGCTTTTCGGAATGGGCAAGATTGTCTCGGCGCGTTTTTTGTATATTTTTGCATACAAAAAAATGACGGGCAATCCGGCCCTTGAATTCAGGTTGTGTCGGCGCGCCTTACGCCATGGCCGCCACGCGCCGCCGGAACATATCCGCCATCGTGGCGGCCGCCAGCGAAAGCGGCGTGCCCTGCAGCGTCATGATGCCGATGCTGGCCACCGGCATCGGCACGTCCGCGCGGATGCGCCGGGCCTCGTCGCCATAGGGTTTGATGTCGAGCATGCCGGACGGGCAGATGATGAGCGCGTCGCTGCGGGTCATGAGGCTCCACATGACGCCGAAGGTGTCGCATTCGATCACGCGGGCGGGCTCGGGCAGGCCGTGCGCGCGCAGGCCGCGCAGGAAGGCTTCGGTATGGCTGCCGCCCGAGACGTTGAGCAGCCATTCGCTGCCGCGGATGTCTTCCCAGCGCCGCGCGCGCGCCAGCGGATGGCCCTTGCGGCAGGCAATCATGAATTCCAGCGGGCGCAGTTCTTCGAATTCAAATTCCTGGCCGCCAGCGCCGTCGTTCATGCGCGAGGCCAGCGCAAAATCCAGCGCGCCGTTGCGCAGGGCCGGCTGCACCGAGGCCAGCAGGCCTTCCGAGACCTTGACCTTCGCGGCCGGCATGCTGGCCCGGAATTCGGTCAGCACGTCGGGCAGCACGCTGAGCATGACCATGGGTGTCACGCCCACCGCCACTCGCGCTTGCGCACCGCTGAGCAATTGGCGGATGTCCTGGCGCGCCAGTGCGAGCTGCGCCTGCGCCAGGCGGGCCCGCACCGTCAGGTGTTCGCCGCATTCGGTGACGGCGATGCCCTTGGGGCTGCGCGTCAGGAGCGGCGCGTCCAGTTCGGCTTCGAGTTCCTTGATGGCCTTGGTCACGGCGGCCTGACTCAGGTGCAGGCTGCGGGCGGCGGCGCGGATGCTGCGCAGTTCAGCGACCTTCAGCCACGCCCGCAATTGATGGTCCTTCATGACGGTTTCCGGCTGACAACCTGGGGTAGTCACCTTAACAAAAATATAGCCTTACAGGCAGCGCGGACCATCCCTAAGCTGATCGTCGATCAGGCCCGGCAAGACCGAGAGGCCTGGCCCGAAAAGCGCTTCAGGAGAATGCCATGCCGATCTTTGCCCGCCGTGCCGTTTCCTTGTTTCTTGTCCTTGTGGCCGCCACTGCTGCCGGCGCCGCCCGCGCCGATTGGCCGGAACGGCCGATCAAGCTCATCGTTCCGTACGCCGCGGGCTCCGGTCCCGACGTGGTGTTGCGCCCGATTGCCGACGCGCTGGGCCGCGAACTGGGGCAGCCGGTCATCGTGGAAAACCGGGGCGGGGCGGGCGGCATCGTCGGCACGCAGGCCCTGGCGTCGGCGCCGCCCGATGGCTACACCATCGGCTTCGGCAACATCGTCACGCTGGCGATCAACAAGAGCATGTACGCCAAGCTGCCCTACGACCCGCAGCGCAGCCTGGCGCCCGTCAGTCTGGCCATCAGCAACGCGCTGGTGCTGATCGCCCGCAATGGCCTGCCGGCCAACAACGTGCAGGAGCTGGCCGCGTATGCCAAAAAGAATCCCGGCAAGGTCAGCGTGGGATCGCTGGGGGTCGGATCCAGCGCCCACCTGGCGGGCGAAATGCTCAAGAGCGAGACCGGCACCACCATGTTGCACGTGCCGTACAAGAGCGGCCAGCAGGCGGTTGTGGATCTGGCGGGCGGGCAGCTTGACGTGATGATCGACAACGTCGCCGGCGTTCTCCCCTTCATACGCTCTGGGCAGGTCAAGGTGCTGGGCGCCACCAGCCTGAAACGCGTGCCCGTGCTGCCGGACGTGCCGACGCTCGACGAGTCGGGCTTGAAGGGGTTCGAGGTGGTGTCGTGGGGCGGCATCGTCACGCCGGCGGGTGTGCCCAAGCCGGTGATCGATAAGCTGAATGCCGCAGTCGCCAAGGCGCTGCTGGACCCCGCGGTGCAGAAGCAGAACGAAACCCTGTCCGTCGACGCCACGCCGTCCACGCCCGAGCAGTTCGCCAGCCTGATCGCCGCCGAGATTCCGCGCTGGGCGGCGATGGTGAAGCAATCCGGCGCGTCCGCCGATTGAGCGCGCGTCGCAGGATGGGGCGGGCAGAACGCGTGCCGCGCAGCGGTTCCTGCACATCCGGTATTTCAGAATAGGGAGACAACATGACTAACGCACTCTGGCGCTGGAACGCGCTCGACCTGGCCCGCGCCATCCGCAACGGTGAAGTATCCAGCCGGGAGGCGGTGCAAAGCTGCCTGGACCGCGCCCAAGTCGTCAATCCAGCCTTCAACCCGCTGACGGAGACTTATGCCGATCAGGCGCTGCGCGCCGCGGATGCGGCCGACGCGGCGGTGCGCGGCAAGCAGGAGTTGGGCGCGCTGCATGGCGTGCCGGTCACGATCAAGGCCAACGCGGATCTGGCGGGCACGGCCACGACCAACGGCGTGACGGCCTACCGGGACCTCATCGCGCAGGAAAACAATCCGGCGGTCGACAACTGGCTTCGCGCGGGGGCGATCGTCATCGGTCGCACGAACGTCCCGGCGTTTTCCTGGCGCTGGTTCAGCGACAACGATCTGCACGGCCGCACCGTCAATCCGTTCGATGTGGCGCGAACGCCGGGCGGCTCCAGCGGCGGGGCGGCGGTGGCGGCCGCGCTGGGCGTCGGCCCGCTTGCGCATGGCAGCGACCAGGGCGGCTCGATCCGCTATCCCGCGTATGCGTGCGGCGTGGCAGGGCTGCGGCCCTCGCAGGGCAGGGTGCCCGCGTATAACGCGACCCAGCGCGCCGAGCGCCCGGTAGCCTCTCAGATGGCGGCCACGCAAGGGCCGTTGGCGCGTACCGTGGCGGATCTGCGCTTGGGGCTGGCGGCAATGTCGGGCGGCGACGCCCGCGATCCCTGGTGGGTGCCGGCGCCGCTAGAATTTCCTGACTTGAACAGCAGCCGTCGTGTCGCGCTGTTTGCGGGCACGGCGCAGCACAAGGCCGACGCTGCAGTCACCGACGCGCTGCAGCGCGCCGCCGGCTGGCTGCAGGACGCGGGCTACTTCGTCGAGGTTGCCGAGCCGCCGCAGTTCGACGCCGCGGCCGCGCTGTGGCTGGACGTGCTGATGAACGAAGCCGCCGGGTCCATGCAGCGCGAGATCGAACGCGCCGGCGACCGCGCCATCCAGAACGCGTACCAAAGCATGCTTGCGCACACGCCCCGCCGGGACAAGGACGGCTTCATCCAGGCGATGGCGATGCGCACGACGATCCTGCGCGAGTGGGGCCGCTTCTTTGAGCGCTATCCGGTCCTGTTGATGCCCGTGTCTTTCGCGCTGCCATTTCCGGTGGATCGGGATCAGCAGGGCGCGGACGTGATGGCGGACATCCTTCGGGCGCAGAGCCCGTTGATTTCAACGGCGATCCTGGGATTGCCGGGACTCTCCGTACCCGTTGGCCGCGCCGAGGGCGTGCCGGTTGGGGTGCAGTTGGTCGCCGGGCGCTTTCGCGAAGACCTGTGCCTGGCGGCCGGCGAGGTCATTGAGGCGCGGGCCGGGTGGTCGGTGCTGGACCAGCTGCACGTGTGAACGCGGCGCGTCCGCGTTTCAGCGGGACGCGGCGGTGTCTTGCAGACGCGCGTGGACGGTCGCGCCCAGCGCCGCGCCATGCACGGCCAGATGGGCGCCCAGTTGAATGGCTTGCAGGATCTCGCTGCGCGACAGGCCTCGTGCGAGCCCTTCACCGATGCACGCGCGCGTGTTTGCCATGTCGCCCTGCGTGAAGCACGCGTGCAAGGCGATGCGAATCAGCAAACGTTCCGTCTGCGACAGACCGCCGGCCGGCGCGCCGCCTTCCAGGAAGTCGAGCAGGACGGCGACATAGCCCCGGTCCTGCGCCGCCAGCCGCAACAGTCTGGGCGCCTGTTCCGGCCACAGCGCGGCGATGCGGGCGCGCAAGGGATCTTGCGCGTCCAGCGCCGGTAGCGGTGCGGCCTCGTGCAGCAGGTCGGCGGCCAGAAGGACCGCGCTCAACCCCTGCAGGGTCACCAGATGCAGCACCTCGAAGACGTCGGCATCCGTGGCGCCGGCCTCGCGCGCCATGCGCAGATGGGTGGCAAGTCCCGCTTCGTAAAGATGCGTGGCCGATGCGTCCAGCGCCACATAGATCAGTTCGACCATGCGCGGCGACAGCGGACCCGTGCTGGCGGGATGGCCCGCGTAGTCGGCATAGTGCGCGAGAAACCCCGGATTGGTGCGCAGCATCGCGTCCGTCCACGGCCGCCAATAGCCGCGCGCGGCGATGAAGCGCGCTTTGATCTCGTCCAGATCGCTTATTGGCTGCATAGCACCTGACCCGTGAGGTATTGCGCCTGCGCGCCCGCGACGAAGCGCAGCAGCGGCGCCAGCGCCTCGGGCGCGGCGCCCGGCGCAACCTGCACCGCGTTGATGCGGCGCGCCGCGGGGCCCCATTCGCAGGCCAGCGAGGCCACGAGCATCCGCGCCGCCGCGTGATCCCCGGCATGCTCCCACGCCAGGTCCTCGCCGCCGGGCAGCAGCAGCGTAAGGCTGGCGGGTCCGTCCAGGTCGAAGCGGCGCGCGGCATCCAGCACGGCCGCCAGGCGTTGCCCCGGCGGGCTGGATAGCACCGTGGCATCCAGCACGGCGGGATAGCCGTCGCCGGTCGCCTCGTCCCGTGGCGAGGGCCAATCGCCGCGCACGGTCAGCGACAAGGGCGCGTCGATTTGAATACGGTTTTCGGTCGCGGCCGGCGCATAGGTCTGGCTGCCGCCGTACACCGATGAGCCGCCATCCACGCACAGCAGACTGCCTGCCAGGGGCTTGGCCTGCGCACCCGCCGCAAAGACCAGCGCGCAGGCGATCTCGTCGGGATCGGCCAGCCGGCCCAGCGGAATCTTGGCGACCGCGCGCGCGGGGTCCAGGCGGCCGGATGCGATCAGGCCGTCCACCAGTTCCGTTTGCACATATCCCGGGCACAGCACGGTGACACAAAGTCCGGGGTCGGCCTGCGCCAGCGCGCGGCTTTGCGCGATCAGGCCGGCTTTGCTGGGGCTGTAGCCGCCGCGCCATGGGATGGCGCGCAGCCCCGCGCCCGAGGCCACGTTGACGACACGCGCTCCCGCGGCGAGGCAACCGCGCAGGGCGCTGACCACGCGCGCGGGCGCGTGCAGGTTCAGGTCCAGCAGCCGCTGCCAGTCCTCGTCCGTCTGGTCGACGGTGGGACGATTACTGCTGTCCGTCATGCCCGCGTTGTTGATGATGGCGTCCAGTCGCGGCATGCCGTCCGCCAGCGCCGCTATCTGCCCGGCATCGGTCAGGTCCGTCACGCAGGCAAGATGGTCGTCGCCTGCGAGGGCGGGCAGTTCCGCCTGCAGCGCGTGCAACGCCGGCGCGTTGCGATCGACCAGCACGCAGCGTTGGCCCGCAGCGGCCAGCCGGCGGGCCGTCGCCCGGCCGATGCCGCTGGCCGCGCCGGTGAGCAGGACGGTGTCCATCAGAGCGTCGTGAACGTGATGCCGCCGTCGACCACCAGCGCCTGCGCGGTGATGAAGCGCGCCTCGTCGCTGGCCAGGAACACGATGGCGTCGGCAATGTCGTCCACCGTGCCCAGACGGCCCATCGGCGTGCTTGCGACGCGGCGCGCATCGCGCTCGGCGTTGCGGTTGCGCTGCGTGCCTTCCGTGGGCACCGCTGACGGGCACACGGCGTTCACCCGGATGCGGCGCGCGCCCAGTTCGGCGGCCGCCGCGCGCGTCACGCCCAGCACGCCTGATTTGATGCCGGAGTACACCATCGAACTGGGGGCGGACTTGAGCGCCGCGGTCGACGCCACGTTGACGATGGCGCCGCCGCGTTCGGGGTCCATGACCTCGGCGGCGGCCTGGATGCCCCAGATCACGGCCTTGAAACCAATGTCCAGCATGCGTTCCAGCGTATCGGGCTGAATCTCCAGCACGCTCTGATAGCGGACCCAGGCCGCGTTGTTGACCAGGATGTCCAGGCGCGAGCCCTGTTCGGCGGCCTGTCGCACCGCTTGGCCGATACCTTCACGCGTGGCGACGTTCTGCACGACGGGGAAGGCCTTGCCGCCTTCGGCGGTGATGCCGGCGACGGCCTCGTCCACCAGCTCCTGCTTGAGGTCGTTGACGCCGACCGTGGCGCCGCGCGCGGCGAGCAGGCGCGCGGTGGCCCGGCCGATGCCGGCGCCCGCGCCGGTGACGAGCGCGACGCGCCCGGCGAGATCTTGTGCCATGGTGTCTTCCTATACCGATTGGATGAATGCGCGGCCGTTGCCGCTGGCCAGACCCGCGAAGGCGGCGTCCAGCTTGCGCACCGCGCGCAAGGCGCGATGCAGGGGCAGTTCCCACGTGAAGCCCATGCCGCCGTGCAGGTGGATGGCTTTCTCGATGACGAAAGCCGCGTTGGCGAGCGCGCCGGCCAGCGCGGGCTGCGTCTCGCGCGGCGCGCCGTATTCGTCGGCTTGCGTGGCGCGGCGGATCGCGGCGCTGGACACGTCCTGCAGCAGCCGCATGCGGGCCAGGAGGTGGCGCACGGCCTGCTTGGCCGACAGGGGGCGGCCGAACTGCACGCGGGTCGCCATGTACTCGGCCGCGGCCTGCAGGGCGCCTTCGGCGGCGCCGTTGGCGAACTCGGCAAGCAGCAGATGGGCCTGGCGCTGGAGCGCGTCCCAGGCCCGAGCATCCAAGCGCGCCAGTACGGGCGCGCCGTCCAGCGCGATCCACGCTTGCGGATGATCGGGATCGAGCGCCGCGTGTTCGTCGCGGGGCAGGGCGCTGGCATCGAGCAGCGTGGCGCCCTCGCCGTCAGTCACCAGCACCCAGTCCGCCGGGCCATTGTCCAGACGGGCATGGCCCGACTGCAGGCTGCCTTGCCACGCGATGCCGGCCAGGCGCTCGCCGGCGGCCAGCGCGGCGGCCTGCGGCGTGCCGGCCAGTGCGCTGGCAAGCAGGATCTGTTCGGGCAGCGGCAGTGGCAGGCGCAGGCGTCCGGCGGCGTGCGCGATCGGCAGCGCGAAATCGAGTGAGAGGCCCAGCCCGCCGTCTTCCTCGGCTGCCATCACGCCAGTCAGGCCGGCCTGCGCCAGCACCTGGGCCATGGCGCCGGCATCCGGGCGGGACAGGGCGTCGGTGATCGCGGCTTCGGCGGCCTGCGCGAATTCCTCGGGCCGCAGTTCTTCGTGGCTCATGTCAGGTCCTTGGGCAGATTCATGACGCGCTGCGCGATGACGTCCAGCTGCACTTCGGTGGTGCCGGCGTAGATCGTCTCGGCGCGCGAGAAGAGGTAGGCGGTGGTAAAGGCCTTCTGGGCGCGGCGCGCCAGGGGACTGGAGTGCGGGCCGACCTGCGACAGCAGAGACAGCGCCAGGCCGGCAAAGGCCTGGTGGCATTCCGACCAATAAAGTTTGGTCAGCGATCCGCGCGCGCCGATGGTCTCGCCACGCAGCATGCGCGCCACCGTGAGTTCAACCAGACCCTTCAATCCGTCGATTTCGCTGACCAGATCGCCGACGCGGCGCTGGACATAGCCGTCGTCGAGCGCGGACGCCAGTTGCGCATCGGACTTGCAGGCCGCAATGAGCTGGCGCAATTCGCACTCGAAGCGCCACGGGCGATACATGCGGTTGGTGGCGCGCTCGATGGACAGCACGCGGATGGCGGCGTTCCAGCCTTCGTCCGGCGCGCCCAGGCGTGCACTGTCGGGAACCACCACGTCGTCGAAGAACACCTCGGCAAAGGATTCCTTGCCGTCGATGGACTTGATGGGAACGACGCGGATGCCCGGCGTGTCCATCGGCACGGCGAACATCAGCAGGCCGCGATGCTTGTCGGCCACGGTGCCGGTGCGCGTCAGGAGCAGGCAGTAGTGCGCCTTGGCCGCGCCGCTGGTCCAGATCTTCTGGCCGTTGATGCGCCACGTGTCGCCTTCCTGAACGGCCTTGGTGCGCAGCCGTGCCAGATCCGAGCCGGCGTCCGGTTCTGAAAACCCCTGGCACCAGTACTGCCGCATCGCCAGAATCGCGGGCAGGAATTCCTGCTTCTGTTGCTCGGTGCCGACGGCCATGATGATCGGCCCGGCCAGTTCCTTGCCGATCGAACTGACGCTTTCCGGCATGGGCAGCGCGCCGATCTCCTTGTTCACCGCCAGGTGCTCGCGCAGCGTCAACCCGTGGCCGCCGTAGACCTTGGGCCACGTCATGCCGGCGAGTCCGGCCTGATACATCGCGGCCTCCCAGGCGCTGCTCTCGGCAAGCGTGGGCGCGCGCCAGTCCGGGCTGTCGGCGCGCATGAAATCTGGCAGGTTGGCGCGCAGCCAGGTGCGCGCATGCTGGCGGTAGACCTCGCGGCCTGCGCTCGGGTCAGGGACCGTGGCAAGTTGTTCGAATTGCATGGCTGTCCTCAATGGGAGGGCGCGGCGCGCGGGATCATCAGCGCGTCCAGGACGACCACGCCTTGGCCCTGCGGCCGGACCAGAATGGGGTTCATGTCGATCTCGGCGACGTCGTCGCGATGGCGGTACGCAAACGCCGACAGGCGCGCCACGCTACGCGCGGCGGCGGCGATGTCGGCCTTGGGCTGGCCCCGCGCGCCGTCCAGGATGGCAAACATCTTGAGCGAGCGGATCATTTCCGCGGCCTCGTCCTCTGTCACGGGCGCGGCCTGCACGGCCACGTCCTTCAGCACCTCGGCGTAGATGCCGCCCATGCCGACCATGACGATGGGGCCGAAGACGGGGTCTTGCGACACGCCGGCGATCAGTTCGGTACCGCCCGCGACCATCGGCGCGACCAGGACGCCATCGATGCGGGCGCCGGGCGCATGGTGCGCGACGTTGGCCAGGATGCGGGCGTGGGCGTCGCGCACGGCGTCGGCATCGGCCACGTTGAGCAGCACACCGCCGGCTTCCGTCTTGTGCGCGACGTCTTCGGAGGCGATCTTGAGCACGACGGGGTAGCCGATGGCCTCGGCCGCGCGCACCGCGTCGTCGGCACTGCGGGCGATGAATTCGCGCGGCACGTCGATGCCGGCGTTGCCCAGCGCCTGCTTGGCGTGGAATTCGTTGCGGAACACCGCGGGATCGACGGGTTCGGCGGCGGGCAGCGCCGTGTCGGCATAAGCGGCCGCGCGCAGCTTGCCCAGCTTCACCAGGCCCGACAGCCCCGTCGCCGCGGCGTCGATGCTGGAGAACACCGGAATGCCCAGCGCGTTGATCTGCTCGACGGCGTCGGCGGGGCCCTGGCTGATGACCATCAGCAGGCGGTCTGGATGGCTGGTGCGTACCTGGGCCAGCGCTTCCAGATAGATGCCGCGCAGCCGGGTGTTGTAGAGCGACAGCGACATGAACAGCGCCAGCGAACTGGCCGACGGATCGTCCAGCAGGGCCGTCAGCATCTTTAGCAGAATGTCGGGGCGGCTGGACATCTGGGCGGACGCGTCCACCGGATTGCCGGTGCTGGCCGTGGGCACGGCTTCCAGGATGCGCCGCTGGGTGTCGGGTGCGAGCGCGGGCAGCGCAAGGCCGGCGTCGCTCATGGCGTCGGCCATCATGATGCCGAAGCCGCCGGACGCGGCAACGAGCGTGACCGCGTCGTTGGCCGGCAGGCGGTCGGGCATGAGCAGCGAGGCCGCGTGTCCGATGTCGATCAACGCTTCAACAGAGCGCACGCGCAGCACGCCGTGCCGGCGGAAGACTGCGTCGATCACCGCGTCCGAGCCAGTAAGGGCGCCCGTATGCGAGGCGGCGGCCGCCTGGCCTTTTTCCGTGGAACCGATCTTCAGGATGATGACGGGCTTGCCCTTGCCGCGCGCAAGGCGCAACGCGTCGATGAGCTTTCCGGCATTCCGGCAAGTTTCCATGCAGCACAGGATGATGCGCGTGTCCGGATCCTCGGCCAGCGCGGCAATGCCGTCGGCGGCGTCCACATCCGCCTCGTTGCCGGTCGCGATGAAGCGGCTGACGCCCATGCCGCGCCGGGCGACGCTCTGCATGGTGTGGCTGCCCACGTTGCCGGACTGCGACACGATGCCCACGTGGCCGACCGGCGGCATGTTCTCTTCCAGCGCGATCGAAAAAGAGCCGATCAGGCGCTCGGCGACGTTGACGGTGCCCAGGCAATTCGGGCCCAGGACACGCATGCCGTGTTCGCTAGCGATCGCCACCAGTTCGGACTGTAGCGCCGCGCCTTGCGGACCGGCCTCGGTGAAGCCGGCCGACAGGACGATGGCGGCCTTCACGCCGCGCGCGCCGCAGTCGCGCAGCGCGGCAGGCGTGGCGGCGGCGGGCACGGCCAGGATGGCGAGTTCCGGCGCTGCCGGCGTGTCTTTCACCGATGTGTAGGCCGGTAGCCCCTGGATGGTGCCGCCCTTGGGGTTGATGGGATACACGGCGCCGCGGTAGCCATGCTTGATCAGCATGTGGACGGGGCGGCCGCCGATCTTGGTGACCTCATCGGAGGCGCCAATCACGGCGATGCCCGACGCCTGGAAAAAGGGGGCCAGCCCCGCACCGGGGCGTTGATTCTGCTGCGTCATGCTCAACGCCCCTTGAATTGCGGCTGGCGCTTTTCCAGGAACGCCATGCGGGCCTCGCGCGCGTCTTCGGTCTTGGCCAGCGCCATCGTGAAGTCCTGCTCGAAGCGATAGGCGTCGCGCTGCGGCATCAGGTCCACCATGTTGGCCGCGCGCTTGGCGTACAGCACGGCGAGCGGCGCCTTGGCGGCGATTTCGTGCGCCAGCGCCAACGCGGCGGGCAGCAGCTGATCGGGGGGCAGCACGTCTTCCAGCACGTTGCGGCGCAGCAGGTCGTGCGCGGTCAAACGCTGTCCGGTGTAGAACATGCGGCGCAGTGTCGAGCGCCCGAACAGCGTACGCAGCATGGAAGCGCCGCCGGCCAGGCCGACGTTGATCTCGGGCATGCCGAACGTGGCGTTATCGGACGCATACATGATGTCGCAGGCAGCCATGAGCCCAAGGCCGGCGCCCAGCGCCGCGCCGTTGACGGCGGCGATGACCGGCTTGGCGCACTCCTTGATGGCGTTGCCGGTCTCGCGGGTGATGCGGTTGTGTTCCAGAAAGTCGCCGGCAATGTCGGCGTTGGGGCGGTCCTTCAGGTCGGCGCCCGCGCAGAACACCGTGCCGTTGCCGGTCAACACCGCGCAGCGGATGTCCTCGCGCTCGGAGATCTCGTCGAAGATCGCCACGATGCGCCGCCGCATGTTGCGGTTCAGCGCGTTGACCGGCGCGTTGTTCAGGGTGACCAGGGCAACGCCATCGTTGACTTCGAACTTGACGGGGGTGTCGCTCATGCGCGCACCTCGTTCGACTGGGCATGGACAGTGGGGCGCCGGGCGCCGTGGGCGTGCTGCATGGAAGTCTCCTCGGGTCGGATCGACCTGTCTTGTCCGCAGTCCGTGCCGGGCGGCGCCGGACTTTTTTTTGATTTTAGGAAGGGGCTCCTGCGCGATCTACGCCAAAAACGGTGGTTGTGTTCTGCAGGAATGCCGCATATTCCCGCCCACGCCAAGCCGATACCATGGGGAAAAAAGTCGGCGGAAAGCCGGCTAATAAGGAGCGAGGCGGAAGATGCTGATTGAACAAATCGGGACGCTGCGCGCAGCCCTGGGCGAATGTCCGGTCTGGGATGCAGCGCGCGGGCTGCTGTGGATGGCGGATTGCCGCAAGGGGCTGATCCTGGCCGTGAACCCCGACTCTGGCAGCGTGCAACGCTGGCAGTTGCCTGCGCCGCTGGGTTCCTTTGCGTTCAACGGCGAGGACGAGCTGGTGGTGGCGCTGAAGGAGTCGTTTGCGCGCTTTTGGCCGGCGGACGGCAGCCTGCGGATGCTGGCCAGTATCGAGGACAGCCACCCGAATCTGCGGTTGAACGACGGCACGCCCCTGCCGGACGGCAGCTTCGTGGCGGGGACCATGCATATCTACCGCGAGGCCGGGGAGCCGCCGCTGGGCGGCCTGTACCGCCTTGATCCCGCCGGCCGCCTTGACCGCATCGACGCGGGGCTGGGGGTGGTCAACGGGCCGGCCCTGCATCCGGATGGCACGCACTTTTACGTGTGCGACAGTTCGGTGCGCAAGATCTACCGCTACCGCATGGACGCGCAGGGCAGATTGTCGGAACGCGACGTCTTCGTCGATACGGACGCGCTGGGGTCGGCGCCCGACGGCTGCTGTTTCGACCGCGACGGCGGGTTATGGACGGCGTTGGTGCATGCCGGCGCCATTGCCAGGTTCGACCGCGATGGAAAGCTGGATGTGCGCATCGACCTGCCGGTCGCGCATCCGGCGTCGCTGTGTTTTGGCGGGGACGGGCTGGCCGACCTGTACGTCACCTCCATCAGCGACAGCGGACGCCTGTCGGCGGACGGCCCGATGGATGGTGCACTGCTGCGCGTGCGCGGCACGAGTTATGCCGGCGCGCCGCGTCCGCATTGCCGGATCCGACCGCAAGCCTGAGGCCTGCCGGCGCGTCAGTCGCTGGCGGCCGGCTTGCCGTACGCCGCAAAGCGCAGTTCCGCGCCGGATACGTGCGAGGCCACGAAGTCCAGGAACAGCCGGATCTTCACGGGGATCATGGCGGTATCCAGGATGGTGGCGTACATGCCTTCTTCAAACGTCGTGTTGGTGACACGGTAATCGGGGCATAGCCGCACCAGCGTGCCGCGCTCGATGTCGTGGTGCACGGTGTAGTCGTCCAGCAGCGCAATGCCTTCGCCCAGCCGGGCCAGTTCCAGCAAGGCCACGCCGTTGTTGGTGACGTGCCGCGGCTTGATCAGCACCTCGTCGATGGCGTCGCCCTGCTTGAAGCGCCAGCAGGTCTGGTCGCCGGGCAGCAGATACGCCAGGCAGTCATGTTGCGCGATATCCGCGGGCCGCGTGGGGAGTTCGCGATTCGCCAGGTATGCCGGCGAGGCTACCAGGTAGCGTTCGCTCTTGAACAGGATGCGCCGCTTCAGGCCGGCCTCGACGGGCGGCGAGATGCGAAAGTCGATGTCGAAGTTATTGCGCCGCAGATCGGTTTTGGCTTCCGACAGCACGAGTTCGATGTGGATCTCGGGATAGGCCTCGCGGAATGCGGCGACCAGCTGCGGCAGCACGCCCAGGCCGAACATCATGCGCGAATGCACACGCAGGATGCCCTTGGGCGCGGCGCGGATTTCGGTGATGTTGCGGTGCGCCTCGTTGATGTTCCAGAGGATGGTTTCGAGCTGGCGCGCGTATTCCTGGCCCGCTTCGGTCAGCACCACCTGCCGTGTGGAACGCAGCAGGAGCTTCACGTTGAGCTCGTTTTCGAAGTCGGTGATCATGCGCGACACCGAGGTGGCGGAGATGCCGAACTGGCGCGCGGTTTCCGAGAAGCTCTCGGTCTTCGAGATCGACAGAAAGAGCTCCATTGCGCGCAGTCTGTCCATCATTCCTCCACTTTATGCAGCACAGAACGCCGCTTTTCTTGTATTCCAGCCCATGACTACCGGCCTCTAGAATTTCCTCAAGGATTCAAGCATCAATGAGGAGACACAATGGAATTCGGCGTATTCATTCTGGCGCAGCAACGAGGTTACCACCAGTCCTCCGCGCAAGTCATCAACAACTCCATCGAGCAGACGGTGGCGGCCGAGCAAGCCGGGTTCAACACGGCCTGGTACGCCGAGCACCACTTCAACAACTACTCGCTGTCGCCGTCGCCGCTCATGACGGTGGCGCATGCGGCCGCGAAGACCAGCCGCATCCGTCTGGGCACGGCGGTGTGCATTTTGCCGCTGTATCACCCAGCGCGTTTCCTGGCCGAGGTCGGCTTCGTGGATACGGTGTCCAACGGCCGCCTGGAACTGGGTGTGGGATCCGGGTATCAGCAGTTCGAGTTCGAGCGCTTCGGCGTGCAGCTGGAAGAGTCGGGCGCCATCTTCAATGAGTTCCTGGACGTCATCCCCAAGGGTCTGACGCAGAAGATCTTCGAGCATGACGGCAAGTTCCTGAAGATTCCGCCCAGCTCGATCGCGGTGCGCTGCATCCAGGATCCGATGCCGCCGCTGTGGATCACGTCGGGCAATCCCGTGACGCTGGGCCGCGGCGTGCGCGAAAACCACAACCTGTTCGTGACGGCGCTGCTCAAGGGCAACGACGCCATCGCCGAGCTGCGAGGCCGGCTGGAAAAGGTGGCGGACGACAATGGCAAGGACCTGGATCGCGATGTGAAGTTCGGCTTCCTGCGCTGCGGCTACGCGTCGGACAACAAAGCCGAGATCGACGCCTATCTGGATTGCGCGCGCTTCCAGCGCCGCATTTCCGAAAGCTTGAAGTTCCGCCGCGCGCAGAGCGACGACGGCTACATGGTCAAGGAAGTGCCTTCGGACACGGATCCTACCTTCGAGCAGCTGCGCAAGAACCTGCCGGTGGGGTCGGTCAATGAAGTCATCGACAAGATGCTGGAAGAGATCAGCATCCTGCGGCCCAAGCACATCGCGCTGCAAACGCAGCTTGGCGATTTCGACCAGAAGACGATGCTCAAGCAGATCGAACTCTGGGGCGACAAGATCATTCCCGCGATCCGCAAGGAAGTTGGCAGTACGACCGTCCTTGCCTGAAGGAGTCCAACATGCGTATCTACTTGAGCAATGCCGGCGCGATTGCGCTGCGCGACGCGGCGGACTTCGGCCGCCTGGATGTCATGGCGGATCCGCAGCCCGCGGATAGGCTCGAACGTGCGATCGCCCGCATTGGCCGGCGCGAGGACGAACGGCACGTGCGGCTGTCGCCGTCGGTGTTGCGCTTCCTGTCGCAGCACGCGGGCGATCCAGCTTGGGAAGCCAGCTTCTCGAAGATGGTGGATTACGCAGCGCGGCATGGATGGGTCGATGAACGCGGCGATATCCGCGCGCACATGGTGGTCAATGATTGCGACGAGGTGGTGTCGGTCGATGACTTCAAGGCGGCGATGCGCTCGCTGCCGGCGGGCATCAGCGCCGTCAGCACGGGCGACGGGGCCGATATGGCGGGGATGATCGTTTCCAGCCTCACGTCGATTTCCGCCGATCCGCCCATGGTCGGGTTCTTTGTGCAGCAGACCGCGTCGGCGCATGCGCCGCTGCTGCGAAACGGCCGCTTCGTTGCCAACATCCTGGGAGAAGGCCATGGCGAAGTGATCGAGGCCTTTATGAAGAACCCTCAGGGCAGGGCGCGGTTCGCCCAAGGCGGTTGGGTGATGAACGAACATGGCGCGCCTGTGCTGCCCGATGCGCTGGCCAGCATCGAGTGCGACATCGTCTGCACCGAGAAACTGGGCACGCATGATCTCATCGTGGGCAAGATCCGCAGGACCGCCTGCCGGGAGGCTCGCCCGGTGATCAACTTCCAGTCCGCCACGCACGGCATCGCGCCGGCGCAGATCCAATGAGCGAATGACCGCATCAGCCTGAACAGACAAGCCCGCCAAATTGGCGGGCTTGTCATTGGGAGAAGGGCTGGCTCAATCGAGAACGATGTGGTTTTCCTGGATGACCTTGCCCCAATATTGCCGGTCGGCGTCCAGTTGCGCTTCCAGTGCCTGCGGGCCGCCGGCCTTCTCGGTCTGGCCGTTGGCTACGAGCAGCTTTCGGAAGCTCTCGGATTGGACGGTCTTGATGGCGGCCGCGGAATAGGCCTCTATGATCGCGTCGGGCGTTCCCTTGGGCGCGTGCAACGCCGTCCAATAGCTGGCCTTGAGCTGGGGATAACCCAATTCCGTCACGCAGGGCACTTCCGGCAGGGCCGGATCGCGCTGGTCGGTTGTCAGCGCCAGGATCTTCACCGCGCCCGCCTTCTGGTGGTCGGCCAGCGCGATGGGCGTCATGTAGGAGAGGTCGTTGCGCCCGGTGATGAGGTCGATCAGGCTGGTGGGCGTGCTCTTGTAGGGCACGGCGGTCAGCGGGATGCCCAGCGTCTTGGACATGATCAGCCCGTACAGATCGGTGACGCTGCCGGGGCCTAGCGATCCGTAGGTGAGCGCGCGATTCTCTTTCTTTGCATAGGCCACCAGCTCCGCGAGGGAATTGACACCCATCTTCGCGGGCACGGTGATCGTGAGCGGGCCGTCGAACATCATGGCGACGGACTTGAAGCTGTCGAAGCCATAGTTCAGGCTGGGGCGCAGCAGGATGTTCAGCGATAGGGGGCCGGAGCCGCCCATCAGCAGCATGCTGCCGTCGGCGGGCGCGCGTGCGACCTGCGATGCGCCGATGATGCCGTTGGCGCCAGGCTTGTTCTCAACGATGAAGTTCATGCCCAGCTCGGCGCCCATGCCTTCGGCCAGGAGGCGCGCGAAATTGTCGTTGGGGCCGCCCGCGGCATAGGGCACGATCAGGGTCACGGGCTTGGCCGCGGCCAGCACCGGGCGGGCAAACATCATGAGGGTGCCGGCCGCGATGAAGCCGCGGCGCGTGAGCTTGCGCATCTGTCTCTCTCCAGGTTCCCGTCGCCATGCGGGGACCGTGCCTTCCGCAGGCCGGTTTCTTGTGTTTTGACGCTGGCGGCTGGGTTGACCGGAATCAGACTTCCGGCCAGGGGTTGTCTCATACGCCGATGATAATTTTTATCCGACCGGCCGATTACCCCATCGATCTGCAGAACAGTTCTGCGAAGCAAGAAAGATTGCGCTGTGCCGCGGCGTTGCCGTTCGTGTCAGCGCCGCGTGAGCGGCGGCAGCCCGGGCATTATGCCGGATTGCGGCTGATCTTTGCGCACCGGTACAACGCCTCCTTGTCCAGCACCGTCAACCCGCCGTAATGCGTTTGCAGTACGCCTTCGCGCGCCAGGCGGGTCAGCGCGGTGTTGCAGCGCTGGCGCGAGACGCCGCATAAGCCCGCGATCTCTTCCTGCGAGATCCGCAACCGGCCCTTCGTGCCCGAATGGACCTCGGCGTCCAGTTGCGCCGCAACGGCGCGCGCCACCGTGGTGTCGACGTCGAGCAGCACGTTGCCCGTGTAGCAGCCCATCAGCCAGTTCACCCGTTGCGCCAGATGCGTCATCAGCGCCTTGGTGAATTCGATGTTGTTGTTCCAGAGGCGTTCGCAGGTGTCGCGCGGCAGGATCACGATGCGGCTGGGGCGCAAGGCGACGACTTCGTATTCGAAGCGTTCGCGGCGGATCATGGTGGCTTCGCCGAACCAGCTTCCCGTGCTGAATCCGGCCAGCGACAACGTGCGGCCATCGGTGCCAGGGGACGACCACTTCACCAGGCCTTCGACCACGCCATACCACCCGGGCGAGCGGGACCCCGCGCGAAACAGGTATTCGCCCGTCGCCAGCGACACCGTCCGCAGTTCGGCGCGCACCACATCGCGCTCGAGTTCGGGCAGACCCTTGTACCAGGGCACCACGTCGAGCATCTTGTCCACGGCACTGCGCGCCGGCCTGCGATTCACGGCGGACGCGTCGTTGCCCGCCAGGGCAGGCGGTTCACGCATGTTCATTCCCTGTCTGGAGGTGGAATGCGGCCCAGGTAAACCCTAGGGTTCTTTGTCAACATGATGACTGTCCGCAGGGGCAGCCGGACCGCAGAATGTTTGACGCCCACGGGCCAAAAACCATAAGAGGAGACCGGTATGTTGTCAATGCCACGCCTGCTGTCCGCCACCGCCATTGCCGGCGCCATTTCCGCCACGCTGCTGCCCGCCACGGCCGCACAGGCGCAAGTGTCCGACGACGTGATCCGCATCGGGTTCATCACCGACATGTCCGGCGTCTACTCGGGGCCGGATGGTCCTGGCGGCGCCGAAGCCATCAAGATGGCGATCGAGGAAATGGGCGGGCAGATCAACGGCAAGAAGATCGAGCTTTTGACCGCGGACCACCAGAACAAGGCTGACGTGGCGTCGGCCAAGGCGCGCGAATGGTTTGACCAGCGCGGCCTGGACATGCTGATCGGCGGCACCAATTCAAGCACGGCGCTGGCCATGTCGAAGGTAGCCGCGGACAAGAAAAAGCCGATCATCGTTGTCGGCGCCGGCGCGCCCGCGCTGACCAACGAGCAATGCACGCCCTACACGCTGAACTATGCCTACGACACCGTGGCGCAGGCGCGCGGCACGGGCGCGGCGGTGGCCAAGGCGGGCGGCAAGAGCTGGTATTTCCTGACGGCCGACTACGCTTTCGGGCACGCGCTGCAGGCCGACACCACCAAGGTGGTTGAGTCCGGCGGCGGCAAGGTCGTGGGCAGCGTGAAGCATCCGCTGGCCGCCAGCGATTTCTCGTCGTTCCTGTTGCAGGCGCAAAGCAGCAAGGCCGAGATCCTGGCGCTGGCCAATGCCGGCGCGGACGCGACCAATTCAATCAAGGCCGCCAACGAGTTCGGCATCACCAAGTCGATGAAACTGGCGGGCATGATCATGTTCATCAACGACATCCACGCCATGGGCCTGCCGGCCGCGCAGGGGATGTACCTGACCGACAGCTGGTACTGGAATGCGTCGGACGAGACGCGCGCCTGGAGCCGCAAGTTCTACGACCGACGCCAGGCCATGCCGTCGTCGCTGCAGGCGGCCGATTATTCGGCGGCATTGCAGTACCTGCGCGCGGTCAAGGCAACCGGCACGGACGACGCCGACAAGGTGCTGGCTTACTTGCGGGACAACAAGCTGAACGACATGTACATAAAGGACGGCGTGGTGCGTCCCGATGGCCGCGTCGTGCATGACATGTACCTGCTGCAGGTCAAGAGCCCGGACCAGTCGAAGGAGCCGTGGGATTACTTCACGGTGGTGCAGGCCATCGACGGCAACGAGGCCTTCACGAAGCAGTCCGAAAGCCGCTGCGCGCTGTGGAAATCCTAGGAGAACTCGCATGGCCAAACGCAAAGTCATCGTGACCATTGCCCCGACCGGGGGCATGGCCCTGAAAAGCCAGAATCCGCACCTGCCGACGCAGCCCGCGGAGATCGCGGAGGATGTCTACCGCTGCTATAACGCGGGCGCCAGCGTGGTGGCGCTGCATGCGCGGCGTGCGGATGATCTGGCGACGTGCGACGCCGCCGTCTACCGGAAGATGAACCAGCTGATTCGCGAGCGCTGCGACATCGTGCTGAACAACTCCACGGGCGGTGGGGTGCATGGCGACATGGTCGGCGAGACCTCGCCCGGCACGTGGGAGATTCTGTGGGAGGAGCGTCTGAAGGGCATGGACGCGGGCGCGGAGATGTGCACGCTGGACGCCACCACGCTGAATCTGGCGTTCGGCGACCGCGACTACCTGATGAACACGCCGCTCAGCAAAGGGCGCGAGCTGGCCGCCGGCATGAAGGCGCGCGGCATCAAGCCCGAGTGGGAGGTGTTCAGTCCGACGCACATCCTGCAGGACGTGACGACGCTGATCAACGAGGACCTGGACGAAGGCCCGCACTTCATCAACCTGGTCATGAACGTGCATCGCAACTTCCAGAACGCCATGCCGTTTTCGCCGCGGCATCTGCAGATGATGGTGGACCTGCTGCCCAAGAACAGCGTCTTCTGCGTCAGTGGCATCGGGCCGTCGCAGTTGGAGGCCAACATCAGCGCGCTGCTGCTGGGCGGCCACGCGCGGGTCGGGCTGGAGGACAACCTGTATTACCGGCATGGCGAACTGGCCACCAATGTGCAGTTGACGGAGCGCATCGTGCGCATCATCCGCGAAATGGACATGGAGCCGGCCACGCCCGCCGAGGCGCGCGAGATCATGGGCCTGCCGCTGAAAAGCGGCATCCGTCCCGAGTTCGCGCTGTGACGTAACCGTCTGACGGTGCGGCTCGGAAGCCGCGCCGTCGCTTCTCATCATCGGAAAAGGACATGACCGAATCATTGAAAGGCGCCCGCGTGCTGGTCACCGCGGGCGCGCAGGGAATCGGACTGGCGATCGCGCGCAGGTTTGTGGATGCGGGCGCCGACGTGCATATCTGCGACGTGGACGAAGGGGCGCTCAAGGCGGCGCAAGAAAGCTTGCCCGCGTTGAGCGTCAGCCGGACGGACGTGTCTGATGAGACGCAGGTGCTGGCGATGTTCGAGGCGCTGGGCGCGCGGTGGGGCGCCTTGGATGTGCTGGTCAACAATGCGGGCGTGTCCGGGCCGACCAGCCGGCTCGAGGACACGACGCTGGACGCCTGGCGCACCACGCTGGATGTCAACCTGACCGGCACGTTCCTGTGCGCGCGCAGCGCGGTGCCGCTGCTGCGGGCCGCGGGCGGCGGCGCCATCGTCAATATCTCGTCCGTGGCGGGGCGCCTGGGCTTTTCTTTGCGTTCGCCTTACAGCGCCAGCAAGTTCGGGCTGGCCGGGCTGACCCAGACCTGGGCGATGGAGCTGGGGCCGTCGAACATCCGCGTCAATTCGGTGCTGCCGGGCGTGGTGTCGGGCGACCGCGTCGAGCGCATCATCGCCGCCCGCGCCGAGGCCGGCGGGGTCAGCAACGATACGATGCGTGAGCAGCTTGTGGAAAAGGTGTCGCTGCGCCGCATGACGCGTCCGGAAGATGTGGCGAATCAGGTGGTGTTCCTGTGCTCGGAGCAAGGGGCGATGATCAGCGGGCAGAGCATTTCGGTGTGCGGGAATGTGGAGTATCTGGGATGAGCCTTCGTGTACGCCCGACAGGCGCCGGGCGTGCGTGTCATCGGCAATCGGGCGCGGGGCCGCAAGGCTGGGGACTGCCTTGCAGCAGCCGGCCGATCAACTTTTCCACCGCGCCGGCCTCGGCCAGGACCGCGATGATCAGCGCCGCCGTGCCGATGACGAACATCGTCCGGTGCTGGCCGCCGCTGGCGCTGAACACGGCCGAGTAACCGTAACCGGCCAACGCCTGGAAGGTCGCAAAGCTGACCGTTGCGCGGCTCCAGGCCTGGTTCTGCGCAAAGGCATCGTGCGGAATCAGGTCGTGGATGCGCGCCAGCGCCAGCGGCACGATGCCCGGCGGGAAGGTGCCCGCCACCAGCGCGGCGGCGCCCAGCCATGCATGGTGGTGGCTGAAGCTCAAGGCGCCCATCGCGATCGCCTGAACAGCCAGCACGACGCGCAGGGCCTGGCGCGGGCCAAGCCGATCGCCCAGCCAGCCGTAAAGCGGGGGGCCCACCATTGCGCCGACGCCGTAGAGAATCCAGAAGCGCGCGCCGGCCGCGGCGCCCGCGCCCAGGCCGCGCTCGACGAAGTCCACCAGGAAGACCATCGCCGGGACCAGCGCTACGGCCATCAGCCCATACTGGCCGAACAGCAGGATCACGCCGGCGCGGTGATCGGAGGGCTGGCGGGCAGGGGAAGGCGTGCCCGCCACGGGGTTCGCCAACCGGCGCGACGCGGCGCCATGCGCCGGCCACGCACGCCAGGTCAGCAGGGTCAGCGCGGCCGAGATGGCGGCAAGACCCAGCCATGCCGCCCGCAGCCCCATGCCCAGCAGCCACGGCACGACTGTGCCGGAGCCTGCAATGCCGACGCCGATGCCCAGGAAGATGGCGCCGCCCGCCAGTCCGCGCCGTGCGCGCGGCACATGCGGCAGGATCGTCGCGGCGGCCAGCACCATGATGGCGCCGCCCGCGATGCCCGAGGCAAGACGCCAGCCGAAGAACCAGCCGATCGACAGCGGCAGGCTGCACGCCGCAAAGGCCAGCGTGACCAGCGCCATCATGACGCGCAGCACCTGTGTGCTGGAAAGGCGCCGCGCCAGCGGCTGGCCGATGAGCGCGCCGATGAGATAGCCGGTCAGGTTGGCGGCGCTCAGGAACACGACGCTGGACGAGGAGAACCAGTGCGCCTGGATCAGCGCGGGGACCAGCGGCGCGTAGGCGAAACGGGCCAGGCCGATGCTGGCCAGGCTGGCGGCGAACCCGGCAAGGACGTACCGCCATGCAGCGGTGCCTGCTACGGGCGGTGTTGCCACGGGAGTTGGCGTCGCGGAGGGGGCGACGGCGGATGAATGCGACATGGGGAACCTCACGCTTCGAATGCCGGGCGAAACCATCCGGGCTGCGAAAAAGTATAGGTAGCCGGTGCGCTGCAATCACGCAGCATTTTGCAATTCGACCAATGCAAAAATGCGGCAGTAAACCTGGGCAATAACCGGTGGCAATAACCGCTGACAGTCGTCGCTGACTATCGCCGTCTATTGCGGCGGCGGGTCGAACTGCTTTGCGACGGCGTCGATGAATGCCCGCACCCGGGCCGTGTGCCGCAGGTCCTGGTGCGTCACCAGCCACACGGGAAAGCCGCCTGCGCGTTCGCGCGCCGGCCACAGGCGGACGAGTCCGCCGCGTTCGGCCATGGGCACGGGCAGTTCGCCGATGCCGATGCCGTCGGCAATCATGGCGCGCAGCATCAGGCTGGAATTGGCCGTGGCCACGATGCAGCCTGCCTGGGCCGGTTCGCCGACGATGGTGGGCGCGCGGCCGCCTTCGAGGTAGGGCTGGTAGTACACCAGGTCATGCCCTTGCAGGCCCTCGCCTTCCGCCGGCGTGCCGCGCAGTTCCAGATACTGCTCGCTGGCGTACAGGCCCACTGGCCAGCGGGCCATTTGGCGCGCGACGAGATCCGGGTTCTCGGGCTTGATGTTACGGATGGCGATGTCCGCCTCGCGCCGGGCAAGATTGGCCATCTGGGTCGACACGTTCAAGCGGACACGCACGGCAGGGTGCTGCACGTGCAGCGCCGCGATGGCTGGTATGACGAATTCCATGGCCAGCGAGTCGGTCGTCGCAACCTTGACCTCGCCTTCCAGCCGCCCGTCCGTGCCTTGGGCCTGCCGCACCAGGTCGTGGGCAAATTGCTCCATGCGTTCGGCGGCGCGCAGCACGCTTTCACCCGTGGGCGTGAGCGTGTATCCGGTGGAACTGCGCAGGAACAGCGTCGCGCCCAGGGTGTGTTCCAGCGTGGCGATGCGCCGCCCGATCGTGGCCTGATCGACGCCGGCCACGCGCGCGGCGCGCCGCAGGGTGCCTTCCCGTTGCAGCGCCAGAAAGATCCTTGCATCGTCCCAGTTCATCGCTTCCTTCGCGGCTGTGTGCCGGCTTCGCCAGGCCCGTCGGGGCAGCGGGATTATCGCCTAAACCCCCGTTGCCAAACCTCGCCACCCCGGTCCATAATCTGCGCTTTGTTAATTGATAACCGTTCGCATTAATAAGCAATGTGAGCGGTATCGCGTGCGGGCGGGATCGTGAGCGGATCGGAAGGGGCATCCCAGGACTTCGAGAGCCTATACGGCAATCACCACGGCTGGCTGCTGGCCTGGGTGAACTGGCGCCTGGGCAACGCGGCGGACGCCGCCGACCTGGCGCACGACGCGTTCGTGCGCCTCTTGACGCGCCCGTGCAAGTTCGACAACGCCCGCCATGCCCGGACCTATCTGCGCCGGATGGCCAACGGCATGTGCATCGACCTGTGGCGCCGCCGCGACCTGGAGCAAGCCTGGCTGGACGCCCTGGCGGCGCAGCCCGAGCCCACGGTGTCCTCGGCCGAGGATCAGGCCATGGTGCTGCAGGCCCTGGGCGAAATCGACGCGATGCTGCGCGGATTGCCGCCCAAGACCGCCCACGCCTTCGTCATGGCGGTGGCGTGCGAGATGACCGACCAGGAAGTGGCGGACGTGCTGGGCGTGTCGTCGCGCATGGTCCGCAAGTACGTCGCCCAGGCCATGCTGTGCTGCATGCAGCTTGAGGCGCGCCTGGCGGCAGGACATGCGGACGAGCCGGCCGGCCCGCCGCAGATGCCCGCGGCATTGCAGGCGGCCGCCTCATGAGCGCCGCGCAGGCGCGCGAGCCCTCTCATCGCGCGATGGAGCAGGCCGCCGAGTGGTATGCGTTGCTGCGATCCGGCGATGCGTCGGCCGCCGAGCGCCAGCAATGGCAGCAATGGATCGACCGCGCGGCGGAACACCGCGAGGCCTGGGGTTACGTCGAACGCATTGGCCGCCGCTTTTCCCCACTGCAATCCAGTCCTGACCGGGACGCCGCCGTGACGGCGTTCGGGCAGGCCGCGTCGGCCCGGCCGCGCGCTCGCCGGCAACTGCTGCTGGGGATGGCGGGGGCCCTGGGCATCGCCAGCCTGGGGTGGACGGCGTGGCGGCAGACGCCCTTGCCCCTGGCGGCCTCGACCTGGGGCGCGGACCATCGCGCGGGGCTGGGCGAAACGCGCCACGTCGCGCTGGCGGACGGTACGCAGGTCTGGCTGAAGGCGCTGAGCGCGTTCGATGTCGACTATGGCGCCACATTGCGCCGCCTGCAGCTTGTCGCCGGTGAGCTGCTGATCCAGACCGCCGCGGACCCGATCCGTCCCTTTGTGGTCGACACCGCGCAGGGCCGGCTCCAGGCGCTGGGTACGCGTTTCACCGTGCGTGGGGAGGACGACGGCGTGGTGGTGGCCGTGCACGAAGGCGCCGTCCGGGTCGACACGGCCGCCAGCCGCGCCAGCGGCATCGTGCCGGCGGGGCGACAGGCGCGGTTTACGGCGGACACGTTGGACGGCTTCCTGCCGTTGGACCCCGCCCGGGAGGCCTGGACGCGCGGCGTGCTGGTGGCCGACAACACGCCGCTGGCGGACGTAGTGGCCGAATTGCGCCGCTATCACTTCGGCCACCTGGCCGTGGCGCCGGAGATCGCGCGGCTGCACGTCTTCGGCAGCTATCCCATCCGCGAGACCGACCGCGCGCTGGACATGCTGGCCTCGGTATTGCCGGTGCGCGTGCGCCGCACGATGCCCTGGTGGATCAGCCTCGAAGCGCGCGCCTGAAAAAAATTTCCGCGAAACGGTTCCGGGTTTTGCCCGCTCGTTCGAATAAGGACAGTAAGAGCCGCTCGCGCCCTGCAATCCGCATGGCTGGCGCGCCGCTCTCCCTTCCAGAACTTACGCACGAGAGCACAGGTCCCGTCATGTCCCACCGTCCTTCTTCCGCCGCCGCGGCCTTTCCCGTGACCCGCGCACGCGCCTTGGCCGCCCGTCGCGGGCGTATCCCGTCCTGGGGCCTGCCGTTGGCCCTGGCGATGGCCGTTTCCGCCGTCTGGGGGCCGACGGCCCACGCGCAGGCCGCGCCCGCGACGACGGGGGCGGCGGATCTGATGGCCTTCGACATTGCCCCCGCGCCGCTGAACCAGGTGCTGACGCGGCTGGCGAACGAGTCCGGCATCCTGCTGGCCGCGCAGCCGTCGCTGGTGGCCGACCGCCAGAGCAATGGCGTGCGCGGCCGCTATACCCCCCATCAGGCGCTGGAGCAGGCCCTGGCCGGAACGGGATTGCGCGCCACGCGCGAGGCGCCGAACCAGTACCGCCTGAGCGCTTTGCCCGCCGGCCAGACCACCACGCTGGAACCCGTGACGGTGACGGCCTCGGGGCTGGCGAGCGGCCTGCCGCCCGTCTACCCGGGCGGCCAGGTGGCGCGCGGTGGGCGTCTGGGCCTGTTGGGCGACCGCGACGACATGAGCACGCCGTTCAGCGCGACGCAGTACACCGCCAAGCTGATCGAGGACCAGCAAGCGCAGAACATCGGCGACGTGCTGGTCAATGACCCCACCGTGCGCAATACGTACTCGCGCGGTGCGGGGCGCGACGAGTTCAACATCCGCGGGTTCACGCTGTTCAATTACGACGTGTCGTTCAATGGCCTGTACGGCGTGTCGCCGCGCAATTCCAGTTCGCTGATCGGGGTGGAGCGCGTCGAAGTGCTGCGCGGTCCCAATGCCTTGCTGAACGGGATGGCGCCCTACGGTTCCGTGGGCGGCTCAATCAACCTCGTGCCCAAGCGCGCGGGCGCCGATCCGCTGAACCGCTTTACCGTGTCGTACATCGGCGACAGCCAGTTCGGCGCGCACGCCGACCTGTCGCGCCGCTATGGCGAGAGCCAGGAGTGGGGCGTGCGCCTGAACGTGGCCGGCAGCAGCGGCGACCTGCCGATGGACGGCGCGAAGGAAGACCTGGGCGCCGTGGCGCTGGGCCTGGACTACCAGGGCGAGCGCCTGCGCGTGGAAGGCGACATCAACTACCAGAACCGCACTACCGATGCGCGCAGCGGCCTGCTGTTTCCACCGCCGTCGGGCGTGGACATCGGCCGGGCGCCGGACGCGCGCCGTAATTTCTTTCCGTCGTGGACCTACTGGAAGACCAAGGAATGGTCGGGCGCGCTGCGCGCCGAGTACGACGTGTCGCCGGACTGGACCGTCTACGGCGCAGTGGGCGCGCGCAAGCACGACTTTGAAAGCATGCAGACCAGCTGGCTGATGCTGAACGAAGCGGGCGATATCGGCGCGGTGCCGGCCCGCCTGAACGAGTCGCTGCTGAGCAAGACGGGCGAAATCGGCGTGCGGGGGCGCCTGCAGACCGGCCCGCTCAAGCATGAGCCGGCGCTGAGCGCCAGCGTGCTGGACATCGACTATTCGGCGGCGCGAATCCGGTCCAGCACGGTGTTTTCCAACATCTACAACCCCGCGGACCTGCCCAAGCCGAACATCGCGCGGCCGTCGGATCTGCCGCGGGCCAGCGATTCCCGGCTGGTCAGCATTGCGCTGGCCGACACGATTTCGATGGCCGACGATCGCGTGCAATTCATCGCGGGCGTGCGGCACCAGCGCGTGGAGTCGACCAACTTCGACGCGATGAGCGGTCGCCAGACGTCGAACTACAACGAGTCCGCCGTCACGCCGGCGTTTGCATTGACCGTCAAACCCACGGAGCGGCTGGCGCTGTATGGCAATTACATCGAGGGCCTGAGCCAGGGCGGGACGGCGCCCGAAGGCGCCGTCAACGCGGGCGAAGTGTTCGCGCCTGAAATCTCCAAGCAGTTCGAAGTGGGCGCCAAGTACGATTTCGGCCAGTTTGAAACGACGCTCAGCGCGTTCCAGATCGAGCGTCCCAGCAGCTATCTGGATCCTGCCAGCCTGCGCTACGTGTCCAATGGCAAGCAGCGCAACCGCGGTCTGGAATTCCTGGTGCAGGGCGAGCCGACGCACGGCGTGCGCCTTTTGGGCGGCGTGGCCTATACCGATGCGCGCCTGACGCGTACCGAGGGCGGCGTCAACGACGGCAATCGCGCGCCGGCCGTGCCGCGTCTGCAATTCAACGCGGCAGCCGAATGGGACACGCCATTCGTGCCGGGCCTGACGCTGACCGCGCGGATGCTTCGCACCAGCTCGCAGATCGTCGACGTCGCCAACACGCAGGAGATTCCGGGCTGGACGCGCTTCGACGTGGGCGCGCGCTATGCCTTCAACGCCAACGGCAAGCCCGTGGTCATCCGTGCGATGGTCGAGAACGTGCTGAACAAGAACTACTGGCAGTCCGCGGCGCGCGAAGGTCTGACGGTCGGCGCGCCGCTGACGGTGCTGTTGTCCGTGAGCACGGAGTTCTAAGGCAAACGGTCCGCCATCAGAACTTGTACGCCACACCCGCGCTGAACGCGCGGCCGTTGCCCGGCAGGAAGACGGGCATGGCGGGCGTGGCCGTGTTGCGGATGGCGTAGCTGCTGGCGTAGGTCTTGTCGGTGAGGTTGTCGGCCGTGACATAGCCGCTCCAGTGCGCGTCGTGCTCGTAGGCGATCTTGAAGCCAAGGAGCGCATAGGCTTCCTGCTGCGTGCCGGGCGCGTTGGCGTGGTTGGTCTCCGTGTCGCTCATCAGCCAGCGCACGTTGGGGCCGAAACGCCAGCCGCCGATGCGGTACATGACTTCGGCGCTCAGCAGATGGCGCGGCACGCCGGCGATGCGGTTGCCTTCATATTGGCCGTTGCGGAAGCGGAAGTCGCTGAGCGTGTAGGCGATGCGGTAGTCGAACATGCCTTCGCCGGGCGAGGGTAGCGTGCCGTAGAGGCCGGCTTCGATGCCCTGGTGCCGCGTGCGGCCGTTGTAGTTGTAGGTGCCGGCGGGCGTGCCGTTTTCGTTGGTGACCGACATCAGCTCGTCGTCGACCTTGCTGCGGTACAGGGACACGCTCCAGTGCTGGTCGCGGCCGGCGACGGTGAACGTGCCGTCGCCGCCGACTTCATACGTGAGCGCGCGTTGCAGGTCCAGCTTGCTCATGGAGGTGCTGGCCGTGGCCGGGTTCATCGGCGCGGCGACTTCACCGTTGACGATTTCCCAGAAGGTCGGCACTTCGTTGCTGCGGCTGACGTTGGCATACCAGCGCTGCGTCGCGGCCGGCTGCCAGATCACGCCCAGCTTCGGCGTGGCGTAGCGCCAATCCTGATCCAGCGTCTTGCCGCTGTTGCGCTCGTGCGCGTCGCGCACCGCGACGGTGTATTTGACGTCACCCACCACGCTGAACTGCGGCGTCAGGTGCCAGTCCACGCCCACCATCGCGCTGCGGTTCTCGGCGCGCAGGTCGTAGTTGCCAAAGCGTTGCAGGCGCTGGCCATCGGACGGGCGGATGGCGTACAGGTCGCGGTCCATGTTGCTGCGCTGCCAGTCCAGTCCGGCGCGGTAGTCCACCGTGCCGATCTTGCCGTTCAGTTGCCAGGCAATGCCATAGGTGTCGCTGTCGGTCACGTTGGCGACCTGGGGATTGGTGAAGTCGTCGTTCGTGTGCTGCCAGTAGACGCCGGCGGTCTGGTTGAAGGCCTCGGTGCCCCAGAAGCTGCGGTTGGCCAGGCGGAACTGGTTGGTGTCGCGGTGCTGGTCGCTGTTGTAGACGTTGTTGGAAATATCCTGCGGCGAATTGCCGTCGCCCAGCACGCTGCGCGGGTCCTCGTACATGCGCGCCTTCGGGATTGGCTGGGGAATGTCGAACTTCAGGTCCGTGTACGAAAGATAGGTGCGGTTTTCAAAAAGGCCTCGCCGGAAGCCGACGTTGCCTTGAAAGCTGGTGCGTTCGGACGACGAGTGGTGGCGGTAGCCGTCCGACTTGTCGTAGCCGAAGGCGAAGCGGCCGTCGAAGCGCTCGTCCTGAAAGCCCTTGGCCAGCGTGACGTTGCGGGTGCCGAAGCTGCCGCCGCCCAGCCGGATGAAGTCGCCCTGCGTGCCGGTGAGCGACTGGAAGTCGACCTCGCCGCCCAGTGTGCTGGCGCCCGGGGCCAGCGCGTTGGCGCCGCGCCGCACGGCGATGATGCCGGCATTGCGCGGTTCGAGCAGGCTGATGATGAAGGAACCGTCCGCGTCGTTGAGCGGCAGACCGTCCTGCATCAGCAGGATGCCGCGCGACAGCGGGTTGCTCTGGATGCCGGAACCGCGGATGTTCAGGCGCGGCTGGTCCAGGCCGCCAAAGAATTCCTGCACGATGACGCCGGGCTGGTATTCCAGCGCGTCGCGCAGCGTGATCAGGCGCACCGCCTGCTGCGGCTGGATCAGGTTGGTGCCGCCGGGCACGGCCTGCAGTTCGGCTTGCGTGCGTTGTACGCTGGGTTCCAGTGCATTGGGGATGGTGGTCCCGGAAACGACGACGGGGGCCAGCGACGGCGCATCCTGCGCCGCGGCGACGGACAGCCCGAGGGCGCTCAGGGTGAGGGTGGATGCGAGCTGGCGCAGGACAGGGGTAGACATCAGATGGATTCCACGAAGGACGGGCCTGGGCGTTACCAGGAAATGTGAAACATGGTCTTGGCCAGCAATACGATGCCGGCCATATGACAGAACACGCTCAGATGCACGCGTGAACGGAGCGCGGCGTGCAGGCGTTGGCGGCGCGCCAGCGTCATGGCTGTGATGACGTGCAGCAGCACGCTGCCGGCCAGCGCCATCTTCAAGAGCAGCAAGGCGGCGAAGGCCGAGCTGCCGGGGCTGGCGAGCACGGCGCGGTAGTGCCAGGCCATGCCCAGCCCGCAGGCGTAGAGCACGACCAGGACCCAGGGCATTACGCCGCGCACGCGCGGCGCCAGTTGCTGCGACAGCGCGCGGCGCACGTCGGCGGGCAGGCGTCTGGCGACGGGTTCGAGGAACAGCACTTCGAAGATCACGGTGCCGATGAAGATCAGCGCGGCGAACAGATGCACGATGTGCAGGGCGAGGTAGGTCATGGTTGCTTCCTTGAGTCGAGCAGCAGGGCGTGCAGGCGTTCGGCGTCGGCGGCGCGCTGCGGGCTGCCAATAGACCCGCTGAGCGAGACGGGCTCGAGGCGGCCGTTGCCGACCATGACGCAGCGGTCGACCAGGCCCAGCAGTTCCTGCGGGTCGTGGCTGATGCAGATGAGGGCCGCGCCCAGGCGCGCGACTTCTTCGTGGCAGCACGCGGAGAGCTGGCGGCGCAGCGCGGGGTCGAGCGCGCTGAAGGGTTCGTCGAGCAATAGGAGGTCGGGCTCCAGCGCCAGCGCGCGGGCCAGCGAGACCCGCTGCGCCATGCCGCCCGACAGCTCTCCCGGCCAGGCATTGCCCGCGCCCACCAGCCCGACCCGGGCCAGCCATTCATCCGCTTTCGCGCGGGCGTCGGCCATGCGCAGGCCGGTGGCGCGCAGCGGTAGCGCCACGTTGTCGCGCGCATTGCGCCAGGGCAAGAGGCGCGGCTCCTGGAACATCAGCACCGGATGCCGGAACGTGTTGCGCAGCGTGCCTGCCGTGGGCGCGAGCAGTCCCGCCGCCAGACGCAGCAGCGAGCTCTTGCCCGCGCCGCTGGGGCCGGCAAGGCCCAGCCGCTCTCCGGCAGCCAGTTGCAGGTCGATGCGGGCCAGCACCGGCTGGGCGCCAAAGCGCAGCACGAGGTTTTGCATGTCAAGCATGGCTCGGCTCCATCCAGCGTCCCAGGCGGCGCTGCAACGGCTGCAGCAGTGCAAATTCAAGCAGCGCGACCAGGCCGAAGATCAGCAGCACCCACGCAAAGAGTTCGGCGGTGTCGAACGTGCTGCGGGCATTGGCGAGCGCATAGCCGATGCCGTTTTCCGCGCCCAGCACTTCGGCCATCACCACCAGCCGCACGCCGCCGCACAGGGCGATGAGCAGGGCGGCCAGAAGCGGCGCGCTGAGCGCGGGCAGGTAGAGGTGGCGCAGGCGCAGCCACGGGCCGTAGCGATAGACGTGCGTCATCTCCATCAGCCGCCGGTCCACGTGCAGCATGCCCTTGACGGTGTTGACGTACATGCCGGGCGCCATCATCAGCGTGGTGATGAAGATGACCATGGGCGATCCCATGCCGAACCACAGCATGGCCAGCACGACCATCACCACGGGCGGCACGGCCATCAGCAGCCAGCGCAAAGGTTCGATGAGGCCACGCAGGCGCGCGCTGTGCCCGGCCAGCACGCCGAGCGTGAAGCCGATGGAGGCGCCGGCCAGCACGCCCACGCCGATGCGCATCAGGCTGACGCCTGCGTTGGCGAAGAACTGTTCGCTGCGCACGAGGGGGCCGATGGCGCGCAGCGCGTCCCAGGGCGTGGCCATGAGCAGCGGGCCAAGATGGCGGGCGGTCAGGTGCCATGCCAGCAGCAACAGCAGGACGCCGGCCACGCTCCAGCCGCGCGACGTGCGCGCGGGACTTGCGGCGGGGGCGCTCATGGTCCGTAGAAGCCGACAGGGGGCAGCTCGCCGCCGATGGCCTGCGGAAAGCGGCTGGCCAGCAGGCGGTACAGCGCTTCCAGCTCGGGACGGGCATCGTGGGCGCTGCGGCTGTCCAGCCGCGTGCCGCGAATCGCAGTCACGACAGCCGGCGCGGGCAGGTGCGGCAGGTGTTTGCGCACGAGGTCGGCGCAGGCTTCGGGGTTGGCCGCGCACCAGCGCGCCGACGCGGCGTAGGCGGCGTCCACCGCGCGGCACAGCGGGGTATCGTCCGCCACGCCTGCGCCGGCCATGACGCCGGCTTGCGGCAATGAAGGCTGTTGGGGAAAGCTGCCGCGCCACGCGGCTTCCAGGCTCTGGCCGCGGTGCAGCGCCATGCCGCCGGCCTGTTGCGCGCGCCACAGCAGCAGCGAGGCCATGGGTTCGACGAGCAGCACGCTTTCCGCCTGACCACTCAGCATGAGGGCGATGGCGTCCTGGCCGTCGCGGGTGCGGCGCAGCGTAACCGGCGCCAGGCCTTTGTCGGCCTGGGCCTGCAGCAAGGTGTCCAGCAGCACGGCGGGAAGATCGCGCTGGAAGGGCGCGACCAGCTCGCGTCCCGCCAGGTCAGCGAAGGTCTTGATGTCGGGATTGCGGCTGACGAGCCACAGAATGCCCCAGACCGAGATGTTCAACAGGCGCACCGGCATGCCGCGGTTGTGCAGCAGGGCGGGCAGGGTGCTGGGCGCCGCGCTGAACTCGACGTCGCGGTTCACCAGCAGCGTGCGCAACTGGTCCGGCGTCTGCCACAAGCGGAAGCGCAGCTTGTCGGTGTGATCGGCCAGCGCGCCGGTGGCCGCCATGTGCATCAGCGGATAGCTGACCACGGCGCCCGGTCCCGCGAGGGTCAGTTGGGCCCGGCGTTCGAGCGTGGCGGCCCGGACAGATGCAAGGCGCGGCAGGAGGGCGGCGCCCAACGCCGCGGCGCAGAAGCGGCGGCGGGTGTGCTGAGGTGAGGTCATTATTCTAAATAGGAACTATTATCGTTTTATTCTCACACTCAAGCCGAACGACCCAGAATGACAAATATCAATGTGCTCGAGCCGCGCGCGGCGGCCGTCCGCCTGCTTGCACAGCATCCGCTGCTGGCCGGATTACCGGCGGGCGTGGCCGACGATCTTCTGCTCGATGCGAGCGTGCTGCGGGCGCCGGCCGGGCAGATCCTGTTCGGCGAAGGCGACGAGGCGCGCCACTACCTGCTGGTCGAGACCGGGCAGGCCGAGGTCATGCGCTACAGCTACAACGGCGACGAGCGCGTGTTCCGGGTTTTCGAGCCAGGGCAACTGATGGCCGAGGCCGCGATGTTCATGCCGCACGGCCGCTATCCGATGCAGGCGCGCGCGCGGACGGATGTGCAGTGCTGGCGGCTGGCTCGCACGAAGCTGCACGACGCGTGCCGGCGCTGGCCCGATCTGGCGCTCAAGCTGCTGGCCGGTATGAGCCAGGCGGTTTATGACCAGGTGAACAAGGTCGACTGGATGACGTCCAGTTCTGCAGCGGAACGGCTGGCGAACTACCTGATGGGGCTGCAGGAACCGCAGGGCGCCACGCTGACGCTGCCGCTGAACCAGCGCCAGCTTGCGGCGCATTTGGGCATACGCGCTGAAACGCTGAGCCGGCTGCTGAACGACTGGCAGGCGCAGGGCTATATCAGCGGCAAGCGTAGCCAGTGGGTGGTGACTGATCCGGCCCATCTGGCCAGCCTGTCGATGACGGCCAAACGGCCGTTCTGACACGCTCAAACGCACGCGTGCGCCGGGATCGGGCGCGCTTTTGATGCGGTCGCGTGACGTGGAATGGCGCGCGCGCCAATGACCTTCGTCATGTGATCGGATGCGCGGCGTGCGGAGAATGGCAGGCGTTCTCACGTCCAAGCGCTTCCCGCCTTTCATGCCTTTCACGCCGCAATCCGAACCCGCTAGCCCGACGCCAGCCCCCACCGAAGACGACATCCGCAGGCTGGTCCACACCTTCTACGCCAAGGTGCGCGAAGACGAGGTGCTGGGTCCGATTTTCAACGCGCGCGTGAAGGACTGGGACCATCACCTGTCGCTGCTCTGCGATTTCTGGTCGTCGCTGGTGCTGGGTACGCGCCGCTTCAAGGGAGCGCCGATCCCGGCGCATGCGCGCATTCCAGATCTGTCGTGGCCGCTCTTTGAACGTTGGCTGGCGCTGTTTCACGCCACGACGGCGGCGCTGGGACACGCGCAGCTGCAGACGACGGCGGACGCAATGGCCGATCGTATCGCGGCCAAGCTGTGGGCCGTCTGGCAGGCGCGGGCGGACATCGCCAGCCTGCCCGACCGCTTGCCGCCCGGCGTGCAGCCCTATATGGACAGTCCCGTGTTCACGCCGGACAACCTGCCGGACGCGCTGAAGGCGGCGCATTCCACCAAGCCCGGCACGTGGGGACTGTTGAAGGTGCACGCGGGCGTGCTGCGTTTTGTGCTGGACGATGCCCCGCATACCGAAGCCGTGCTGACCGCGGGCCAGCAGGTGGTGATCGAACCCGGCGTGCGGCATCACGTGGCGTTTGAACTGCCGGGCCGCTTCGAGATCACGTTCTGCCGGGCGGCCGAAGCCTGATGCGCGGCGCGGCCGGGGTCAGTCCTTGACCTTTGCAGGCTGATAGAAGCAGTAGCCGCTGCTGCGCAGTGTCTTGACGGGCAGCGTCTGGCCGCTCAGGGCTTCGACGCGGCGACGCAGCCGGCGCATCTGCGTATCGAGCCGGCGTTGATCGTAGTCCAGGTAATCGGCGCCCAGGGCTTCGACGATCTGCCGGCGGCTGATGTTTTCGCCGGGCTGGCTCATCAGGCAATGCAGCACGGTCAGGTCCTGCTGCGACAGCGGCATGGCCGCCGCGCCAGGAATGTGCAGGCGGCGGGGGCCGATTTCAAGCAGCCAGCTCAAAGGCGGCTGATCCCGGCCCGGCTGAGGCAGCCCCAGCCGGCGCACCAGCGCGGCCAGCGTTGCAGCCAGTTCATCCAGGTCGCAACCCTTGCCCAGATAATGGTCGGCGCCCATGCCCAGGCCCGAAATCCGGTCAGGGCCGGTCTGGCGCGCGCTGAACACCACGATGCCCACTTGCTGACCTTCCTGGCGCAGACGTTGGATCAGGTCCAGGCCGCAGCCATCCGGGAGACCGATGTCGATGACGGCCAGATGATGGCGGGCGGGGTCGAAGCGCTGGTCGAATTCCTGCAGGCTGGACGCGCACGAGGGGGCGTATCCCAACTCTTCGAGGAATTCGCCGAGCTCCTGACGCAGCACGGGTTCATCTTCGAGCAGGATCACTTCAGGCATGAGGCGCCTGAGGAATGCAGCGTGAGGGGCTGGTGTAATCTGCCGGGTTGCACGGAAATGCTGCGTAGATTGCGATTGATGAAACGGGAATGTTACTCCAGGGCCACGCTGTGGCTGACGCTGCTGGCCTGCCTGTTCGCGGGCCTGCTGGCCGCGGCCGCACCGGCGCGCGCCGAGCCGCTGCGCCTGGATGGCTTCCATAGCGTTCAGGACGCGGCCGGGCATCTTGAGCGCCTGATCGATCCCGATGGCGAGCTCGACGTGGGAAATGCCGCCAGCGCGAACGGCTGGACGCCGCTGCCGGGCAGCCTGAGCGCCGGCTTCACGCCCGCGACGATCTGGCTGCGCCTGCCCGTGCAGGTCGATAAGGTCATGCACGGCGGCTGGATGCTGCGCCTGACCAACGCACTGCTGGACGACGCGCGCATCTACGTGGGCCATGGCGGCGGCTGGACGATGCTGGGACGCAGCGGCGAGGATCTGGCGCGGCGCAAATGGCCGGTGGACTATCGCAGCCCCGTGATCCAGTTCAATCCGTCCAAGCCAGGCGAATACGTCATCCTGGTGCGGCTGCAAAGCAAGAACGCCATGGCGACGCGGCTGGAAGTCTGGCAGCGGCTGGCGTTCGACAACCAGTCGCGCCGCGAGGGCCTGCTGTTCGGGCTGTATTTCGGCTTCTATCTGCTGCTGATCTGCGCGCACGCGGCGTTCTGGCTGGTCACGCGTGCGCCGATGAGTGGATTGTTCCTGGCCTACATCGGCAATTGCGTCTTCAACGAGGTGCTGTCGCTGGGGCTGGTGCAGCAGTTGACCGGCCTGCCGGTAGCCTGGAGCGATCGGCTGCTGGGCGTTGGCATCGCCGTCAGCCTGCCGGTGGCGCTGCGTGTCGCGTTCCGCCAGTTGAACCTGGAAGCTTTGTATCCGCGCGCCGTGCGCTGGCTGGACTGGCTGTTCTGGGGCATCGCCGCGATCTGTTCCGCGCTGATCGTGACGGGGCACTACGGCGCCGGCATGCAGCCGATTCAGGCGCTGGCGCTGCTGGTGATCGTGGGATTCACGACGCTGGCGGCTTATCTGCTCAAGCGCGGCTGGCGGCCGGCCCGCTTTTTCGCGTTGGCGTTCGGGGTGTTCTACCTGGGCGTGCTGATCGCTTTCCTGCGCAACCTCGGGGTGTTTCCGGTCAACGCCTTTACCGAATACGTCTCCACGCTGGGCACGATGCTGCACATGCTGCTGCTGAGTCTGTTCATTGTTGGCCGTTACGAACGCCGCCGCCGCGTCCGCGAACTGCAGCAGGCCAACCTGGCGGCCGATCTGGCACGCCAGCACAGCCACTGGCTGGAACGCGAAGTTGCGCTGCGCACGGCCGAAATGCAAGGCGAGATCGAACGCCGCGTCGCGCTGGAGGGCGAGCTGCGCACGTCGCTGGAAAAGGAACGGCAGATGTTCACGGAGCAGCGCGAATTCGTGGCGATGGTGTCGCACGAATTCCGCACGCCGCTGGCGATCATCACGACGTCGGCGCAGCAGCTTGGTCGCAACCTGGCTGCGCCACTGGAGAAAAGCCTGGCGCGCTGCGCCAACATCCGCAATGCGGCCACGCGCCTGCTGGCGCTGGTGGACGAATACCTGACCGATGACCGCATGCGAGAGCCGCGCGCCGAGCTGCGCATGACCCGGTGTGATCTGCCCGCGCTGCTGCAGGACCTGGCGAGCGAGTATCCGCCGGGGCGGGTGCAAAGCACCTACGAGACGCCCATACGCGCGCTCGATTGCGACGCGGGCATGCTGCGGATTGCCCTGCGCAATCTGCTGGCCAATGCTGACCGGCATTGCGAGGCAGGTGGAAGGGTGAGCGTCTTGGTAAGCGAAGAAGGGGACATGCTGCGCATCGCGGTCTCCAATCCCGGCACCCGCATTCCGCCTGCCGAGCAGGAGCGGCTGTTCCAGAAGTACTACCGCGGCCACAACGCCATGCGGCATCCCGGGGCGGGCTTGGGCCTGTATCTGGTGAGTTCGATTGCAGAGCGGCTTGGCGGATCCGTCGCGCTGGCGTCGGCCGGCGGTTACGAACCGGTGTCTTTCTGCCTGGATTTGCCCCACGCGGCAGCAGCCTGAACGCGTGGTCGGCGCATTAATCGGGACGCCGCGGCGCGCGATTGTTGCGTGAACGCATCTATTTGTTTCAGGCGACGCCTTGGGTAGCTTTATTCAAAATCGGGAAAAGCGCGCGATTCTCTGCCTAATTTGCGCGATTTGAGGTGGCGGATTCTCGGATCTTACAAATCGCTCAGATTTGCTCAGATTCCGTTTTGCAATGGTCGGTACATTTCAGACACGAAATTTACATGGTCACTACAAAATGTCTCGCCGCTTCCCGCTTACTCGTATTGCTGTATTGCTTAGCTTGAGCCTTTCGCCTATTGCCACCCCGTACGCGCTGGCGCAGATCAGCCCGGAGTATTTGCAGGATGGATACGCGGATCCCCTCGTGTTTGGCAACATCGAAAACACGGCGTCCTCCAACTATCCCTACATTCGCCTGCAAA
The DNA here is from genome assembly GCF_902859585.1 of Achromobacter animicus. Lineage (GTDB taxonomy): Bacteria > Pseudomonadota > Gammaproteobacteria > Burkholderiales > Burkholderiaceae_B > Achromobacter > Achromobacter animicus. The sequence goes on from NZ_CADIJM010000002.1 coordinate 486,161, forward strand.
GCGGTGCGGTGCGGAATGGCGACCTTATCAACAGCGCGCGCCTGCAGGGCGGGTACTACGACGGCTCCTTCTCGGTGGAAGCGTCGACGCTGAACGGAAACATCCGCAACGAAGCCAACAGCACGGCTTACGGCGTGGGTCTCGCCCAAGGCAAAGTGAGCGGCGACATCGTCAACAACGGCGATCTCTACGGCCGATACATCATCTTCGGTTTTGCAGGCGTCTCGCCCATGGCTCAGCCGTCGAGTTCCAGCGTGACGATCACCAGCCACAGCACCGTCGGCGGCAAGATCATCAACAACGGAACCATCTATTCCGACAGCAACTCCGTCGTTTTCCCGACGAGCGGACTGGCGATTGAAATCTCGAACAGCAGCGCGGTCAACGGCGGCATCGAAAACAACGGCACGATCAACGGCGGCATTCTGGTCACGGACGGCTCTGCCGTGAACAGCGACATCGTCAACATCGGCACCATCAACGCGAACAACATCGCCTCCTCGTCCATGCCGGTGAACAATCTGGCCCTGGAACTCAGGAATGCCAGCACTGTCACCGGCAACATCGACAACAAAGGCACCCTGAACGGCGGCATCCTGATCGGCGACAATTCGCACGTGAAGGGCGACATCGTCAATGCCGGCGTCATCTACGCGAGCTCGCCCTCCCCGATCTTCCCGAGCAGCAATCTGGCGGTGGAAGTGCGCAATGGCAGCACCGTCGACGGACGCATCGAAAACTCGCAGACCATCAACGGCGGCATCATGGTGAGCGGCGGCGCCGAAGTGACGGGCGGCATCGTCAACAGCGGCTCGATCCTCGCCAACACCTACATGTTCGCCTCCAGCAGTGTCGCGGTCGACGTCGAGGGCGCCGGCCAGCCGATGGTGATCACGAACACCGGCACCATCATCGGCGACGTGCGCCTTGGCGCCTCCACGTTGAATATCGACGGCGGCAACATCTATGGCGCCATCACCGGCGAGGACAACCAGCACAGCTTCCTGTTTGCCAGCGGCGGCGGCACCAGCACGGTGAACATCAACACCAACTATGCGCCCCAAGGCAACATCACCGTCGGCGCCGTGAACGTCGCAGCGGGCAAGACGCTCACGCTGTCCGGCACGAAGGTCAATGGCCTGCTGACCGTGAACGGCACCCTGGCCGGTTCCGGCGATGTGGGCAACACGACGCTGGCGTCGGGCGCAACGCTGTCGCCGGGCACCGCCGCGAAAACGGGCCACGTGATGATGTCGGCCATGACGCTGGCGCCGATTGGGTCGATCGGCATCATCCCGACCAATTCCGAAATCGGCACCGTGACGGTGAACGGCGACCTGACCTTCATGCCCGGCTCGACCTACCGCGTCGATGCAACCGACGATGGCAAGAGCGACCGCGTGAACGTCACGGGCACGGCCAATCTGGCCGGTAACGTCGTGCATATCGGTTCGGGTGGCACCTACGCCGCATCGACCGCCTACACGATCCTGTCTGCCAACAGCGTGAACGGCAAGTTTGGCGGCGTGTCCAGCGATCTGGCTTATCTGCAACCGACGTTGAATCAGGAAGGCAACGACGTGGTGCTGAAGCTGGACATGAAGCAGGTGCCCGTGGACCCGGACCCGAAGCCGACCAATCCGGACCCCAAGCCGGCCGAGCCGGACACCAAGCCCAGCCCGGGCAAGCCCGTCGACAACGGTGGCGGCAACACGGACAGCGGAACCCGTCCGATCGAGTTCGCCGATTTGGCGGTGACCGGCAACCAGCGTTCGGCGGCGAACGCGGTGCAAACCCTGCCCAAGACCAGCTCGCTGTACACCCGCGTCCTGAACCTGCCCAACGGCGCCCCGGCCGGCGTGTTCGCCGATCTGTCGGGCGAATCGTTCGGCAGCAGCGTGTCGGCGATGCAGAACGTCAGCAACAACGTCGCCAGCCTGCCCACGGCACAACTGCGCGCCAACATGAACGCCGGCTTCATCCCCGGCCCGCCCACGGCGCAAGTCGGCCGCGGCGACGCCTCCATGCTGCCGCGTTCGAACGCGCAGCCGCTGTGGGCGCAGGCCTTCGGCAACTGGCGCTCGATGGACGGCAACGGCAACGTCGCCAAGTCCCGTGAACGTGATGTCGGCATCTTCGTTGGCGGCGACCACGGCGTGGGCAACGGTTGGCGCCTGGGTGGCGCGTTCGGTTACACCGACAGCCGCATCACCGTGGACGACCGTTCGGCCAAGTCCGACGTGAACAGCTACAGCGCGATCCTGTACGGCGGCAAGTCGTTCGAAGCCGGCTCGGGCAAGATCAACTTCACCGCTGGCCTGGCCTACACGTGGCATGACATCGACAGCAAGCGCAACATCAACGCGGCAGGCCAGTACCAGGAACTGAAGGCTGACTACAGCGCCAGCACCGGCCAGGTCTTCACCGACGTCGGCTACGCGATCCCGCTGAACGACCGTGTCACGCTGGAACCGTTCTTCGGCGCCGACTTCAGTGACCTGCGCACCCGCGGCTTCTCGGAGTCGGGCGGTGACGCCGCGCTGAGCGGTCGCAGCAGCACCAACAACGTGGGCACCACCACGCTGGGCCTGCGCGCGCAGACCACGTTTGACGTGAAGGACACCGCGGGCCGTCTGCGCGGCATGCTGGGCTGGCGCCATGCCTACGGCGACGTCAATCCGGAAGCCACGATGTCGTTCGACGGCAGCCAGCCGTTCACCGTGGCGGGCAACCCGCTGGCGCGTGACGCGGCTGTGATGGAAGTGGGCGTGGACCTGGCAATGAGCAAGAACGCCACGCTGGGCCTGGCTTACTCGGGTCAATTCGGCGACGGCAACCGTCAGAACACCGGCACCGTCAACGTGAGCTGGCGCTTCTAAGGCATTCCGTCTCGGCGGATGCGAAAGGCCGGCCTCTTCGGAGGCCGGCTTTTTTTGCGTCGGCGGCCTATCTTCGCTCAGCCCGTTGTCAGGCGCCCGCGCCTCCGTGCAATACCGGGTGTCCGGCGAAAACGCGCTCCGATACACTGTCCGGTCACCCCTATAACGAGAACGCCATGAGACAGTTTCTTCCGACCCTGGGCGCCGCCCTGGTGCTAACGCTGGCCGGCAATGCGGCCACCGCGCAGCAATCTCCGCCGCGCGACCCCTTCTTCTGGTTGGGAGAAATCAACAAGGCCACCACGGTCATCAATGCCGACGAAGGCCTGCTCGACAAGTCCATGGCGCCACGCCTGGCGGCTGGCGTCGCAAAAGTCATCCACGACGGCAACCAGCCCGGCGCCAAGCGGCCGGCCACCGTCATCACCTTTGAACCGCTACTGATCAAGGCCGCTGGCGAAGACATCACCCTGCTGCACGCCGGCCGTTCCAGCCAGGACATGCACGCCACCTACCGCAGCGCCATCCTGCGCGACAAGCTGCTGGATCTGGCGGACCAGTTGAATGCCACATCCACCACGCTGGTGGAGCTGGCGGCCAAGCATGCGGGCACCATCGTGCCCAACTACACCAACGGCGTGGCCGCGCAGCCCAACAGTTACGGACACTATCTGCTGGGTCAGGCCGCGGGTCTGGCGCGGGACGCGCAACGCATCCGCGAAGCCTACGTCCGCATCGACCGGTCGCCTATGGGCACCACCGTGCTGAACGGCACGAGCTGGCCGCTGGACCGCAAGCGCATGGCGCAATACCTGGGCTTCGAGGCGCTGGTCGACAACGCCTACGATGCCTCGCAGATCTCGTCCATGGACCAGCCCGTCGAGGTCGCCTCCATCGTCACCAGCATTGCGCTGCGCACGGGCAATTTCGTCGAGGACGTCATGACCCAATACGCCCAGTCGCGCCCGTGGATCCTGCTGGAAGAAGGGGGCGGCAACACGTACGTGTCCAGCGCCATGCCGCAAAAACGCAATCCGGGCCTGCTCAACGACACGCGCAGCGACGCGTCCACGGCTGTGACCTTGGCGATGGGGCCGGTCCTGCAGACGCACAACATCACGCCGGGCATGAGCGATCCCAAGGACGTGAAGCAGAATTCCGCGATGGTCGATAGCGGCATTTCGGCGCTCAAGCGCTGGGACCGCGTGCTCAAGGCCATGGTCATCAGCCCCGACCGTGCGCTGGAAGAGCTGAACAGCGACTGGACGGCCTCGCAGGAGCTGGCGGACGTGCTGATGCACAAGTACAAGCTGCCGTTCCGTGCGGGCCATCACTTTGCGTCCGAGGTCGTGTCGTACGCCAAGGCGAACAACATCAAGCCGCTGGATTTTCCGTATGACCAGGCGCGCCGCATCTATGCCGATGCGATGAAGGACTCGAAGTACGGCACCGACCTGCCGATGAGCGAAGCCGAGTTCCGCTCGACGCTGGATCCTGTGGCCATCGTGAAGAACCGCGCCACCATCGGCGGTCCGCAGCCCAAGGAAATGGACCGCATGATCCAGGCCGCGCGCGAACAGCTGGCCGCGCAGGACAAGTGGATCAAGGCGCGCCGCGCGCATATCCGCGATTCGCTGGCGGAACTGGACAAGCAGTTCGACGCACTGGTGGCCAGCGCGCCCAAGCAATAACGCCCGCCGGCGGAATTTGTGCGCACCGCCGGCGCGCTCCTTTCTGAGCGGACCTATCGGAGAGCGCCCGTCCCGCAAGCCTGAAGCACGATGCCGCGCAGCCAGCGATGGGCGGCATCGCCGTCCATTCGCGGGTGCCACAGCATCGACACCGTAAAGGGCGCCATTGCGAACGGCAGCGCAAAGCTGCGCATGCCCTCGCGCATCATGGCGGTGTGCCGATCGGGCACCGTGGCGATCATGTCGGTTTCGCGGGCCAGCGCCAGCGCCGTTGAATAGCTGCCCGCAATCGTGGCGATCTGGCGCGCGCGGCCGGCCTGCGCCAGGGGTTCATCCATGGGGCCTGATTCCCGTCCGCGGCGCGATATCAGAATGTGGCGCGCCGCCAAATAACGCGTCAGCGTGACGTTGCCGCGCGCCAACGGATGGGCGGCGCGCATGACGCCGATGTACCGATCCTGAAACAGCGCGCGCGTGCGCAGTTCAGGACTGGCCGACTCGCCCACCACCCCGGTTTCCAGGTCCACAGCGCCTTCGCGCAGCGGCGCGCTGTCCTTGTCCAGTTTCTGCATGAAGCGCAACCGCACCCCCGGCGCTTCGTCGTCAATCAGCGCGAGCAGACGCGCGCCAAAGTTCTCTACGAAGCCATCCGTGACGCGCAACGTGAAGGTGCGAACGAGCGATGCGATATCAAGGTCTTGCGAGGGACGCAGCACGGCTTGCGCATCCCTGACCAGCCCGCCGACCTGCTCGCGCAGCGCCAGCGCCCTTGGCGTGGGAACCAGACCACGTCCGGCGCGCACCAACAGCGGATCGCCCGTGGTGTCGCGCAGCCGCGCCAACGCGCGGCTCATGGCGGAAGGACTCAGGCGCAGACGCCGGGCGGCGCCGGCCACGCTGCCCTCGGAGAGCAGCGCATCCAGGGTGATGAGAAGGTTGAGGTCGGGCGCGGACATGCGGCAAACGTAGCACGCCGGCGAAAAACGCGCCGGGATTTGGCATGGCGTCACATGCAGGTATTTGCTGCAAATGGTGCGTCTTCCGCCAGGCATGGGAGAGGCATACGCTGGGATTCCATTTCCCCTTTGCACGTCGCCATCATGTCGCTCGCCGCTTCGCCCGTATCGTCATCCCCCTCCCGCCTCTCGCTATTGGCCTGCCTGTCCCTGTCGATGCTGCTGGCGTCCCTGGGCACCAGCATCGCCAACGTGGGCTTGCCCGCGTTCACCCACGCATTCGGCGCGTCGTTTCAGTCGGTGCAATGGGTGGTGCTGGCCTACCTGCTGGCCATCACGACCGCCGTGGTCAGCGCTGGACGGCTGGGCGACCTGATCGGCCGGCGGCGCCTGATGCTGGCCGGGATCGCCTGGTTTACGGTCGCCTCCGTGACGTGCGCAGCCGCGCCCGGACTGTGGACCCTGGTGGCCGCGCGCGCCGCGCAGGGCTTGGGCGCGGCCGTGCTGATGACGCTGGCCATGGCCTTTGCCGGCGAGGCAACGCAGAAGGGAAGGGCGGGCAGCGCCATGGGCCTGTTGGGCACGATGTCGGCGGCCGGCACCGCGCTCGGGCCGACGCTGGGCGGCGCGCTGATCGCGGGTCCGGGATGGCGGGCGATCTTTCTCATCAATCTGCCGCTGGGCCTGCTGGCGTTCTGGCTGGCGTGGCGGCATCTGCCCCGCGAGTCGCAACGCGCTGCGGCGCAGAGGATGCGTTTTGATTGGCTGGGCAGCGTGCTGCTGTCGCTGACGCTGGCGGTCTACGCGCTGTCCATGACGCTCGGACGCGGCAGCTTTGGTACTTTCAACGGTGTTCTGCTTGCGGCGGCGGCGGGCGGCGCGGGCCTGTTTGCGTGGGTGCAGTCGCGGACGGCAAACCCGCTGGTGCGGCCGGCGATGATGGCCAGTCCCGTGCTGGCGGGCGGCTTCGCGGCCAACGCGCTGGTCGCGACGGTGATGATGGCCACCTTGGTGGTTGGGCCGTTCTTTCTGGCGGGGGCTTTGGGGCTGGACGCGATGCGCGTCGGAATGGCGATGTCTTGCGGCCCGCTCGTTGCTGCCCTGGCGGGCGTACCGGCGGGGCGCTGCGTCGACCGCCTTGGCGCCCGGCCGATGACGCTTGCCGCATTGATCGCAATGACGGGGGCATCGGCGATGCTGCCCGTTGCGTCGGATGCGTTCGGAGTGACAGGATATGTGGTCGCGCTGGGCGTGCTGACGGCCGGGTATGCGCTGTTTCAGGCAGCCAACAACACCGCGGTCATGGCCGGGGCCGGCAGCAACGATCGCGGCGCCGTGTCTGGCTTGTTGAACCTGTCTCGCAACTTGGGGTTGATTACCGGTGCGTCGGCAATGGGCGCGGTGTTTGCCATGGGCGCCGGGGCGACGGCGCTGGCTGATGCCGCGCCCGCTCAACTGTCGGCCGGGTTGCACGCGACGTTTGTGATGGCCGCCGTGTTGTGCGCGCTGGCGATGGCAGCGGTGGCGGTTGGCGGGTTGAGGCTTGCTGCAGGCCGATCGTAAGGCGGCTTTGGCTCATGCGGTTGCCGGTCGCAACCGCGGCGCAGTGGCACGACCTGCGCCGCGTTGCCGCGCAACGCTGACAGTTACGCCGAAGTCATTCCGCCTTCAACCCCGCCTGCACGATCAGCGGTTGCCACTTCTGCCGTTCGCTGCGTGCAAACGCGGCCAGTTCCTCGGGCGTGCCGCCGCCGGGTTCATGCCCCAGATCCAGCAGCTTCTGCCTCACTTCCGGCCGCGCCAGGATCTTGGCCAGGTCCTCGTTCAATCGCTTGATCGCCGCCGGCGGCGTGCCCTTCGGCGCATACAGGCCGTTCCACGCGATCACCTGGAACCCATCCAGCCCCTGTCCCGCCACCGACGGCACGCCGGGCAGCAGGGCCGACTCCTTCAACGACGTCACCGCCAGCGGGCGCAGCTTGCCGCTGGTGATGAACGAGCGCGCGGCGCTGACGGTGTCGATGCCGACCTGCACCTGGCCGCCCAAGAGGTCCGTCGTGGCGGTGGCCGAGCCCTTGTAGGGGATGCCGCGAACGCTGTTGACCCCTTGCTGCTTGAGCAGTTCGTACACAAGGCGCGCGGTGGTGCTGGGCATGCCGACGTTGACGCTGTCGGGCTTGGCCTTGGCGCTGTTGCGCAGGTCGGCCAGGCTGGCGTAGGGCGAGGACGGCGTCGTCAGCAGCACCATGGGAAACGAACTGACCAGCATGACGGGCGCGAAGTCCTTCTCCGGGTCGAAGTTGGTGGACGCGTACATGTACTGGTTCAGCACGTGCGTGCCGTTGGTGCCCATCAGCAGCGTGTAGCCGTCGGGCGCGGCGCGCGCGGCTTCGGACGCGCCGATGTTGCCGCCCGCGCCGGGGCGGTTCTCCACGATGAAGGGTTGGCCCAGGTCGCGGGCCAGGTATTCGGCCAGATAGCGGGCGGCGACGTCGGTGCCCTGGCCGGCCTGGTAGGGGACGATGATCTTGACGGGTTTTGATGGGTAGCTGTCGGCGGCCGCGGCGGGCTGCGCGAACAGCAGCGGCGCCGCTAGCGCGGCGATCAGGCGTAAGGTCTTCATGGTGGTCTCCTCGTTTTTATATATGGCTGCATCGGATTGCGGCTAGGGCTTGGGAGGCGGCCATCGCGGCAGGATGCCCTGTTCCTGCAACGCCGCGATCTGTGAATCGCCGAAGCCGGCCTCCCGGAGGACTTCGACGGTGTGCTGTGCATAGGCGGGCGGCAGCCGGTCCACGCGCGCGGGCGCTTGCGACAGCCGGACTGCGGGACCGATGCCGTGATAGCCATCGCGATCGACGCGCATGCCGCGATGCGCGGTGTGCGCCTGCGCAAAGGCTTCGGGCACGCTGTTGACCGGCCCAGCCGGTACGCCAAGCTTCATCAGTTCCGCGCACAGCGCATCGCGCGCACGCGTCGCCAGGGCGCTTTCGATGGCGTCCCGCAACGCGTCGCGGTGCGACAGCCGCGCGCGGTTGGTGGCAAAGCGCGGATCGTCCGGCAACGATGGCAGGCCCGCGTAGTCGCAGAAGCGGCGGAACTGGCGGTCGTTGACGACGCCCAGGAAGATCTCGCCATCGCGGCAGGCGTAGCGGTCATACGGGGCGATGTTGGGATGCGCGCTGCCCAGGAGGCCCGGCGTCTGGTCGGTGTGCATCCAGTTGGCGGCATGCGGCACCAGCAGGCTGAGCGCGGTGTCGAACAGGGTGACTTCGACCCGCTGGCCAAGACCCGTGCGCGCGCGGTGATAAAGCGCCAGCAGGATGCCGGACTGCGCGGTGTAGCCGGTCAGGTGGTCGACGATGGGCACGCCGACGCGGGTCGGTCCGCCGGCGGGCTCGCCGTTGATGCTCATCAAGCCGCACATGGCCTGCAGCACCGCGTCGTAGCCGGGCAGGCCGCCCAGCGGCCCGTCTTCGCCGAAGCCAGTGATGGCGCAGTGGATGAGCTGGGGAAAGCGGGGCTTCAGGTCCGCCTCGTAATCCAGGCCCCACTTGGCCATCGTGCCGGGGATGAAGTTCTCGATCAGGACGTCGGCGTCGGCCAGCAACGCCAGCAGCACGTCGCGGCCGGCGGGCTTGGACAGGTCCAGCCCGATGGCGCGCTTGCCGCGGTTGACGGCGGTGAAGTAGGCGGCGTCGCCGTCGGCGTTGACCGGCGGGCCCAGCGTGCGCGTTTCGTCGCCGCCGGGCGGCTCGACCTTGATGACATCCGCGCCCTGGTCCGCCAGCATCTGCGTGCACAGCGGGCCGGCCAGGACGCGCGACAGGTCGATGACGCGCAGGCCGTCCAGCGCGCCCCGCGGACGGACCTCGGGGCTTGGTGCAGCATGTTCCGATGAATCAGACATCGCCCACCTCGTCTTGGGGGTTGCCGCGGGTCAGGCGCGGGTAGGCAATTCGACCACACCGGTGCCCAGGACGGAAAGCTCGTCGTCCTGGTTGCGCGCTTCCTGTTCGATCTCGACCAGGTGACGGCCGTCTTCCACGTACTTGCGCACCACCTTGCCCTTGAAGAACAGCATGTCGCCCTCGGGGTTGTGGCGGCGGATCTTGCACGTGGACTTGCGCAGGAACCCGGCGTCGCCCATCCAGTTGGTAAGGTGATGGGTCAGCCACGAATTGCGCTCGGGACCGTAGTCGTAGGCGCCGGGCGCGCCGACTTCCAGCGCGAAGTCTTCTTCCCAGTGGACGCGCTCGGGCACATCGGGAATGCCGAAGCGGTTGGTGATGCCCACGCCCGGATGCGCGTCGATGAGCTGCCACGCCAGCTTGTTGGCCCGGATGTACAGGCCGCCCCAGCCCTGCGCGAAGGCGATGAAGCCGGTGACCGTCATCGGGCCTTTGAACATCACGGGCAGTTCCTCGCCTTCCTTCACGTCTTCCCAGTAGCGCGGCGTGGCGCCGCGCACTTCTTCCTGGGCGTAGAGCTTGTAGGCTTCCTTGATTTCCTCGGGGCTGTAGCGGCGCGGCTCGCGGGCGCGGACTTCCGCGTATTTGCTGCCCTGTTCGCGCGCATGGTCGCGTTCCGTGCGGAAGCACCAGCTGTCGGCCTCGGCGACCTTGTCGCCGTCCTGGTTGAAGAAGTCCACGTGATAGATCTGCTGCACGGCGCGGCCCGCAAAGCGGGTCTGGTGTTCGATCAGGTTCTTCAGGTGCGCTTCGGTGGAAATGATGTCGTTACGCTTGACCGTCTTGTGCCAGGTCCAGTCCGCGCCCGACCACATGGCGTGTACGCCGGGCAGCCCGCCCACGTAGCCGGACACGATGCGGCTGGTGGCAAACAGGAAGCTGGGCAGCGCGATGATGCCGCCGTGCTGGGTCTTGGCTGCGTACTCCGGGTCCGACCACAGCGGGTTGTCGTCGCCGATGCCGTGGGCGTAATGGCGGATGTTGTCGCGCGTGGCTTCGTAGCACCACGGCTCGGCGGTGGCGCCGATCTTCACGCCGATGCGTTCGCGCAGCTCGTCCAGCCCGCGTTCGGTGATCTTGGGAAAGCTGCGTTCGGTCTTGGTCTGGGTCAGCATGATGTCTCCTGGGTTTGAGAGGTGGCCTGTGCCGGGTAGCCCTAGGCGTGGGCGGCGCCGGCGGGCGTGGTGTCGGCGGTCGCAAGCTCTTGCTCCCGCAATTTCCTGCGATGGATCTTTCCGGCGGGCGTCTTGGGCAGTTCAGCCACAAACACGACCTGCCGCGGATACTCGTGCTGCGCCAGGCGGCTGCGCACGGCGTCCTGGATTTCCTGCACGAAGGCGTCGTCGCCGGGGCGCGCCGACACCACGAAGGCCTTGACGACCTGGCCGCGCAGCGGGTCGGGCACGCCGATGGCGGCGGCCTCCGTTACGTCGCGGTGCTTGAGGATGGCGTCTTCGATCTCGACGGCGCTCATGGTCCAGCCGGCCGAGATGATGACGTCGTCGGCGCGGCCCCCATGCCAGAAGTAGCCGTCTTCGTCCACGCGCCCAAGATCCTTGGTGGCGACCCACGCGTCGCGGCGCCACAGCTTGAGCTCGCCGGTTTCGCCGGGCGCGCAGGGCTGGCCGTTGGCGTCCTGCACTTCGACGCGTAGGCCCGGCACGGGTTTGCCCAGCGAGCCGGCCTTGACCGTGAAATCCGGCGCGCCGGGATAGTTGACAAGGCAGACGCCGATTTCCGTCGTGCCGTACATGCTGCAGACGGGCCGGCCGAAGGTGGCTTCGACGAAGGCGGACGTTTCACTGTCGATGGGCTCGCCGGTGAAGGACACCTTGTCCAGGTGATAGCGGTAGCGTGCCGCCGCGCCGCTGTTGCGCATCATCCGGTAGTGGGTGGCGGCGGCGGAGATGTTGGTGAAACGGTGGTCCTGCAAGGCCTGCAGCAGACGTTCGGCATTGAACTTGCCGGCATACGCGCCGATGGTGACGCCAAGCGCCAGCGGCGCCAGCGTGCCGTGCCACAGGCCGTGCCCCCAGGCGGGCGACGACGGGCACATGTAGCGGTCGCCGGGCCGGATGCCGGTGCCGTACAGCGCGGCCAGCATCAGCGTGACCAGGGCGCGGTGCGTGTGCTTGACGGCGTCGGGCAGCTCGCGCGTCGTGCCCGACGTGTACTGGAAGATGGCCAGATCGTCGGCGCGCGTGCGGCATTCGTAATGGGGCGGGTAGGCGGCCAGTGTGCCGAGAAAGGCGTCGTCGGCGATGACCACGCGCATGTCCTCGCCGCCGGCGGCAAGCGGGGCCTTTTCGGCGTTGGTCACCAGCATGCGCGGCTGGCAGTCCTGAACACGCAACCGGATGCCGTCGGGGCCGAACAGCGTGAAGAGCGGCACGGCGATGGCGCCCATTTTCATCGCGCCGAACATGGCCACGTAGAACGGCAGCGACGGTTCCAGCATGACGGCGACGCGGTCGCCGGCGCGGATGCCCTGCTCAACCAGGTAGTGCGCGAAACGCGAGGATTCCTCGGCGATCTGGCGGAACGAGTAGGTCTCGTCCCCGCCGGCGGCGCGCACCAGGATGATCGCCGGCTCGGCCTTGTCCGCATGCCGGTCGATGCATTCGTGCGCGATGTTCATGTGTTCGCGGTTGCCATCGAACAGCTCCCAGAGCTTGTCCGAGGAGCAGAGCGCCTGGGCGTCCGCGTAGGAAAGGGTATCGGTCAGCTTCGTCATTTCGTCGTACCTGTGTGGGTCGGCAACCTGTGGAACCCACTATGCGCGCCGCCAAATAAATTGTCAATTACGTTTATTGATTGTATATAGACAATTAGGACGGCGTGGAGGCGGCCCCGCGAGGCGGGCGCCGCACGGTATGCTTGCCGCAATAAAAATGGAGAACCCGATGAGTGAAACCGGTACCCCGGAAATTGCCAGCGCCGCCGGCCCGCGCGTGCGGCCTGTGCCGGCCGTGACGCGATCGATCGCGATCCTGCGCCTTCTGGGCCGGGGCGGCGAGCCCATGACGCTGAAGGCCATCTCGCAGGAACTGGGCATGGTGACCAGCACGTGCCTGCACATTCTTCGCGTCCTGGTGGAAGAAGGCCTGGTGAAGGTCGACCCCGGCGCCAAGCGTTACAGCCTGGGCGTAGGCATGCTGACGCTGGCGCGCAGCGTGATCGAAAGCAACCCGTTCCCCGCGCTGGCGCAGCCCGTGCTGGATCGCATCGCCAACGCGGCCAGTGTCACCGCGATCGGCGTCGAGGTGTCCGGCAGCGATCACATGGTGGTGCTGGCGCTGTCACGGTCCAACGCGCCGTTCCGCCTGCATGTGGACGTGGGAAGCCGCTTTCCGGCGCTGATCAGCGCAACGGGCCGGTTGGTCGCCGCGTTTGCGGATCTGTCCGAGAAGGAACTGGAGCGGCGCTTCAAGGCCCTGCGCTGGGATCAGGCGCCCGAGTTCGCGGCGTGGAAGGCCGACGTGGACGCCGTGCGGCGGCAGGGCTACAGCGTGGACCGCAACAACTACATCAACGGCGTCGTCGTGATCGCGGTGCCGGTCTTCGACAGTCATCAGCGGCTGACGCATGCATTGGTGGCTGCGGGGTTGGCCGAACAGCTCGATGCGGCGCGCGTGGAATCGCTGGCGGCGGAACTGCAGGGCGAGGCGCGCGCGTTGTCGCAACTGATGGCGGCCAGGAGCTAGACCCATGGACACGCATTCCGCCGACGATTCCGCCGTTCCGCCCGGTTGGCGCAAACGCGCGCTGCCCGGTTTTGCGGGCCTGATCGGTCCGTTGTGGGTGCGCAAGGAGGACGATGGTTGGGCATATGGCCTGTTGACCACCGCCGACCATCTGAATCCCGCAGGCGTGGTGCACGGCGGATTGCTGACCGCGCTGCTGGACCACGGCATCAGCGCGATTGCGTGGGAAGCGCTGGGCCGGCGCGCCTGCGTGACCGTGCAACTGGACACGCATTTTCTGGCGGCGACGCGCGAAGGACAGTTTCTGCAAGTCCGCGGCCGCGTGGCGCGGGCCACGTCGTCGCTGGTGTTCATGCAGGGGGAATTGAGCGCGGACGGGGAGGTCGTCGCGACGGCGGTTGCCGTGCTCAAGCAGGTCGGCCCGCCCCGGAAAACGGGGGGAGAATCTGCGGCAGGCGGACCTGCGGCAGGCAAACCAGCCGCAGGCACGCCGGCGGAGTAACTCCCCGCCGGCGGTTCCGGATCAGCTCTGCGGCAGTGCGATCAGCCGGCCGGCGCTGGCCGCTTCTTCCTCGCGCAGCTTGAATCGCGCAACGGCATCTGCCAACACACGCGCCTGATCGCTCAACATCCCCGACGCCGCCGTCGATTGCTCGACGAGCGCCGCGTTCTGCTGCGTGGCCTGATCCATGTCGGCGACCGAGCGGTCGATCTGCCCCAACCCCGTGCTCTGCTCGGCCATGGCGCCGTGGATCTCGCTCACCATCCGCTGCACGCGGTTGATGCCGTCGACAATCTCGGTCATGGTCGAACCGGCGGCCTGCACGCGTTCCGTGCCGCTCTTCACGTTCTGCACCGACGCCTCGATCAGCGTCTTGATCTCCTGCGCGGAAGCCGCGCTGCGTTGCGCGAGCGTGCGCACTTCACCCGCCACCACCGCGAAACCGCGGCCCTGTTCGCCGGCGCGCGCAGCCTCGACCGCCGCGTTCAGCGCCAGGATGTTGGTCTGGAAGGCGATGCCGTCGATCACGCGGATGATCTCGGTGATGCGCCGCGACGATTGCGAAATCTCGTCCATGGTGGTGACAGCGTCCTTGACCACCTGCCCGCCGCGTGCGGCTACCGCGCTGGCTTCGTCGGCCAGGCGCGTCGCGTGCTCGGCGGTTTCCTCGGTCTGACGCACGCTGGACGCAAGCTCGGTCAGCGCCGACGACGTTTCCTCGAGCGAGGCGGCCGACGTTTCCGTGCGCTGCGACAGATCACGGTTGCCCATGTCGATCTCGCGCGTGGCGGCGCTCATCGAGTGCACGCCGCTGCGCACCTCGCGCATGACGTGGGTGATCTTCTCCACGAACGCGTTGAACGAGGCCGAAATCTGCGCGACCTCGTCATGACCGACCACCGCCAGACGATGCGTCATGTCGCCGTCGCCGGAACCGATGGTGTCCATGGCGTCGCGCACGGCGGACAGACGCTTGAAGGCGCGCGACGTGATCACGCTGGCGATGCCCACGGCCACCAGCGTCAGGACCACCAGCGAGATCAGGGTTGCGTGCAACACCTGCGTCAGGCCGACGGTGGCCTCGGTCTTGTCCAGCGCCACGACCAGATACCAGTCGGTGCCGGGAATGCGGCGCGCCTTCAGCAGCTTCTGCGCGCCGTCCAGCGCAATCTCGACGGGCGCTGCGCCGTCGCGGGCCATGGCGGCAATCGCCTCGGCGGTCAGGGCCGGCGAGATGTCGGTCGACGGCTTGAGCGCCAGCTTGTCGTTCAAGTGCGAGATCACCTGGCCGTCTGTGCCCAGCACAAATGCGCTGCTCGACGGGGTGGGGTGGATGGCCTTGATGATGTCCTTCACGCCATCGAGCGGCACGGCGCCGCTCAGCACGCCGGTCGTCTGGCCGTTGCGGATCATCGGCGCAGTAAACGCCACGTACAGCACGCCGGTGCTGGAATCTCCGTAGGGCTTGGTGATCGTCAGCTTGCCGGCGGCCACGGCGCTCTTGTACCAGGGCCGGGCGGTCGGATCGTAATCCGCCGCGGTCTTGGTGGTGGAAAAGAAGGTCTTGTCGGACCAGCCGATGGTGGTGATGGGAAAGCCGTTGGTCTCGCCCATGAGCTTGGTCAGGCCCCGGGGATCGCCTTTCTCGACCACCTTCGCCGTGGCGTCGACAGCCTGCGCCTTGTCGGCCGACCAGCGCTCGATGGCGCTGGCGTTGCCGGAGGCCACGGCGTTCAGGGTTGCGGCGATGGTGGACATCATGTTGTCGCGCACGATCTGGTAGGTGATGAGGCCCGAGAGCGTAAGCGCTCCCACCACCGTAAAGCAGGTAATAAGCAAAATGCGGTTGCGCAGCGACGTTATCTTCATGCTCGTGTACTGGATACGCCGACGTGGAAAGTCGGCGGGTTGCTAGTCGGCCGGGAAATCCCCGGCCGCAATCCGCTAACGGCAGGCGGATGCGGCGACTTTAGGGAGGGAGACCAGAACTTTTGATGTAGTGACCGCGCCGCGGTAAGCAAGCGATCAGCGCTTGAGCGATCTTTTGCGAGGCCTGCACGGGTTGATCTCCTAAAGCGGCGGGGCAGGCCGAGTAGCCTTCCGCAATACCCAAAATCGAGCATGCGAATCTACTGAAAAGCTGTCGATAATTTTTGACGGGTAGCTAAGGTGATTTTCAACGCCCAATTTGGCCGGCCGGGTCAACAACGAGAGGACCATCATGAATGAAAAAGGCGATTCTGTTGTTTCACTAGGCGCTTCACACTTGACCGCGAATGCTGATGCGGATCAGGCGGATTTTTCGCTTCCCGCGCCGGACGTCGCTACTGTTAAACAGCACAATCTTTGGGCGACCCATTACTTCGTGTACGCAGCTTCGGCCTCACCGGATGGCATACCATTTGTAGACAAGGCGGGGAATCCCATCTCCGATAATGTTTCGCAAAAGGATTGGTGTCTTGCTGCCATCGAGGGAACTGTTCAGGTCTCAATGAATGGCAAACTGCGGACGTTGAACTACGGCGGCACAAGAACCGATGCCCAAGTTGACTGTGCTGCGGTCCTAGGAATAGATCCCGCAATAAAGCCGTGGATCACGAAAACCGGACACTCGTACTTCAGGGCTGCGGTCGGCAAGTACGGAGATGGTGGAAGCAATTATCGGCTGATCCCGTTCCGGACCGTTGCCGTGGACAAAAACGTCTTCCCGTTTGGAACTGTCTTTTTTATTCCTGATGCGAAAGGGGTTAGCGTCACGTTGCCGTCAGGGCGTGTCGTTTATCACGATGGCTACTTCTTTGCCGCAGATACTGGAGGCGCCATCAAAGGCAACCATATCGATGTCTTCTGCGGTACCAGCGCGCAGAACTGTTTCCCCGGATTCATTACAAGCAATAGCGACAAGACGTTTGTGGCAATGGAGATTTCAGATGCTGCGGTAAAGGACGTTCTGGAAGCAATGCATACCGCGTAGAACTGCTTGCTTGGAAGAATGAGGGTGGTCGCTAGACCAACTCTGTCATCAGAACTTGGTCGGGCCGTTAAGCCCGGTGAGAGGAGTCTTATGTTGCCGCGGAGGGCGATAGTCTGGGCGGGCATATTTGCGCTGGCGACGAATTCCGTCGCAGCGGCGGAGCCTTGGTCCCCGCGAGCCGATTGCCCTTTCGTGCCGTCGGGTGATAACAGGCTGCCGCCCGAGGCGCAGACTGCCTTGGTCGATCTGGACATCGAACATCGAATTACCCAGACGCTCAATAGCCGGAAGACAGCTTCAAATTATCACGGGCCGGATATGACGTTGAAAGGCCGAAATTACACTGCGGCTGTAGATCTGAGTGTGCGTTGCTTGGACGCTTCGTCTATCAAGCGCCTACTGTCGCAACTGGCCAACCATGGCTTTGCCGCGTGGTATCGCGAGAATGGCAAGGATGGTTGGAAGGGCGCTAACCATATCCACGCGGTGTGGGCCGCAGAACCGCTGAAGCCGCAACTTCGCGATCAAATTAAGAGTTGGCTCAACGGCCGCACCGGTCTAGTTGGAAACGGAAAGTATGAATTTTGGCAGCCGTCGTCGGAAGAACTGTTGAAAGTCAGCGCACAGTACGAAGCATCAAAAGCGCTATTGCCGGGTGATAAGGGGGCGAAATAACGTGACAAGGCAGTCGCATGCAGCGACTGCCTGGATTTGCATGCTTCTTCGCATGGCCCTGACGCGCTCAGAACCCCTCACGCGGCACGTGCACGCGGCCTTCCATCAGCACGCGCGCGCTGCGGCTCATGATGGCTTTGGTCACTTTCCAGTCGCCATCCACCAACTGCGCTTGCGCGCCGACTCGCAGGGTGCCCGACGGGTGTCCAAAGCACACGTTGTCGCGCTCGCCGCCGCCGGCCGCCAGGTTCACCAGCGTGCCGGGCACGGCTGCTGCCGTGGCGATCGCGACCGACGCCGTGCCCATCATGGCGTGATGCAGCTTGCCCATGGACAACGCACGCACCAGCACGTCGATGTCGCTCGTGCCGATCTTCTTGCCGCTGGACGAAATGTATTCCTTGGGCGGGGCGACGAAGGCGATCTTGGGGGTGTGCTGGCGGCTGGCGGCCTCGGCGAGGTCCTTGATGAGGCCCATGCGCAGCGCGCCGTGGGCGCGGATG
This sequence comes from Achromobacter animicus, assembly GCF_902859585.1. Lineage (GTDB taxonomy): Bacteria > Pseudomonadota > Gammaproteobacteria > Burkholderiales > Burkholderiaceae_B > Achromobacter > Achromobacter animicus. Next base: position 504,016 of record NZ_CADIJM010000002.1, read on the forward strand.
GTCTCAAAGCGCGACAGCGCGGCGGTGTCGCCGTTGATGGCGTCCTGCAGCTCCGTGCCGCTGTACCCCAGCGCGTCGGCTTCCAGGAAGATCGTCGGGATGCCGGAATTGATCATCGTGGCCTTGAACGTGCCCACGCCGGGCACTTCCAGGTTGTCGACCAGGTTGCCGGTGGGGAACATGGAGCCGCCGTCGCCTTCCTCCGCCGGGTCCATGAATTCCAAACGCAGTTCGGCGGCGGGGAAGGTCACGCCGTCCAGTTCAAAATCGCCGGTTTCCTGCACCGCGCCGCCGGTGATGGGCACGTGAGCCACGATGGTCTTCTGGATGTTGGCTTGCCAGATGCGCACGACCGCAACGCCGTCCTGCGGAACGCGGGCGGGGTCGACCAGGCCGTTGGTGATGGCAAAAGGGCCGACCGCGGCCGACAGGTTGCCGCAGTTGCCGCTCCAGTCCACGAAAGGCTGGTCGATGGAGACCTGGCCGAAGAGGTAGTCCACGTCATGGTCGGGTCGCGTGCTTTTGGCGACGATGACGGTCTTGCTGGTGCTGGACGTGGCGGCGCCCATGCCGTCAATCTGCTTGCCGTAGGGATCGGGGCTGCCGATCACGCGCAGGAGCAGCGCGTCGCGCGCGGCGCCCGGCACGCGGGCGGATTCCGGCAGGTCGTCCAGCTTGAAGAACACGCCTTTGCTGGTGCCGCCGCGCATGTAGGTGGCGGCGATCTTGGTTTGGGGAGCATGTGCCATGTGTCGATCCTGAAATATCGGTCCTGAGATATCGGAGTAGGGCGGCGGGCGCTGCACACGCCCGCCGGTCTGTACAACGGCCGGTCAGGCCAGCTTGCCGGCGTCCGTCGCCGAGGCGGCTTCCAGGAAATCCTGGGCAAAGCGCTGCAGCACGCCGCCGGCTTCGTAGATGGACACTTCTTCGGCGGTGTCCAGGCGGCAGGTCACCGGCACCTGTTCGGTGCTGCCGTTGCGGCGGTGAATCACCAGCGTCAGGTCCGCGCGCGGCTTGCGTTCCCCGATGACGTCGTAGCTTTCGGTGCCGTCGAGAGCCAGCGTCTTGCGGTCGACGCCCGGCTTGAATTCCAGCGGCAGCACGCCCATGCCGATCAGGTTGGTGCGGTGGATGCGCTCGAAGCCTTCGGCCACGATGGCTTCCACGCCGGCCAGGCGCACGCCCTTGGCGGCCCAGTCGCGCGACGAGCCTTGGCCGTAATCGGCGCCGGCCACGATGATGAGCGGCTGTTTGCGGTCCATGTAGGTCTCGATGGCCTCCCACATGCGCATGACCTGGCCTTCCGGTTCCACGCGCGCCAGCGAACCTTGCTGCACCGAGCCGTCGGCGTTCTTCACCATTTCGTTGAAGAGCTTGGGGTTGGCGAACGTGGCGCGCTGCGCGGTCAGGTGGTCGCCGCGGTGCGTGGCGTACGAGTTGAAGTCCTCTTCGGGCAGGCCCATCTTGTGCAGGTATTCGCCTGCGGCGCTGTCCATCAGGATGGCGTTGGACGGCGACAGGTGGTCGGTGGTGATGTTGTCGCCCAGAACGGCCAGCGGCAGCATGCCGCGCAGCGTGCGCTCGCCGGCCAGCGCGCCTTCCCAGTACGGCGGACGGCGGATGTACGTGCTTTGCGGGCGCCAGTCGTACAGCGGGCTGACGGCCGTTTGGCGGTCGTCCTTGATGCCGAACATGGGGGCGTAGACCTTACGGAACTGCTCGGGCTTGACCGCCGACTTGACCATGGCGTCGATCTCTTCGTCGCTGGGCCAGATGTCCTTCAGGCGAATATCGCGGCCATCGGCGGCCACGCCCAGCACGTCGCGCTCGATGTCGAAGCGGATGGTGCCGGCAATGGCGTAGGCCACGACCAGCGGCGGCGAGGCCAGGAAGGCCTGCTTGGCGTACGGGTGGATGCGGCCGTCGAAGTTGCGGTTACCGGACAGCACGGCGGTCGCATACAGATCGCGGTCGATGATTTCCTGCTGGATCTTCGGGTCCAGCGCGCCGGACATGCCGTTGCACGTGGTACAGGCAAACGCCACGACGCCAAAGCCCAGTTGTTCCAGTTCGTGCGTGAGGCCGGCTTCTTCCAGATAGAGCTGCACGGCCTTGGATCCCGGCGCCAGCGAACTCTTGACCCACGGCTTGCGCACAAGGCCCGCGCGGTTGGCGTTGCGCGCCAACAGGCCCGCGGCGATCACGTTGCGCGGGTTGCTGGTGTTGGTGCAGCTGGTGATGGCGGCAATGATGACGGCGCCGTCGGGCATCAGGCCCGGCTGGTTCTCGACCACGCCAGCGATGCCGCGTTCGGCCAGGTCGGACACCGGCAGGCGGCGATGCGGGTTGGACGGGCCGGCCAGCGTGCGCACGACGGTGGACAGGTCAAAGCGCAGCACGCGCTCGTACTGCGCCGTCTTCAGGCTGTCGGACCACAGGCCCGCGGTCTTGGCGTAGTTTTCCACCAGCGCGATCTGGTCGTCCTCGCGGCCGGTCAGGCGCAGGTAGTCGATGGTCTGCTGGTCGATGGAGAACATCGCCGCGGTGGCGCCATATTCCGGCGCCATGTTCGAGATGGTGGCGCGATCGCCCAGCGTCAGGCTGGACGCGCCTTCGCCGTAGAACTCCAGGTACGCGCCCACCACCTTTTCCTTGCGCAGGAATTCGGTCAGGGTCAGCACGATGTCGGTGGCGGTGATGCCGGGCTGCGCGCGGCCGGACAGTTCGACGCCGACGATGTCGGGCAGGCGCATCCAGGATGCGCGGCCCAGCATGACGTTCTCGGCTTCCAGGCCGCCCACGCCGATGGCGATGACGCCCAGCGCGTCCACGTGCGGGGTGTGGCTGTCGGTGCCGACCAGCGTGTCGGGGAAGGCCACGCCGTCCTGCGTGTAGATCACCGGCGACATCCGCTCCAGGTTGATCTGGTGCATGATGCCGTTGCCCGGCGGCACGACCTCGATGTTCTCGAAGGCCTGCTTGGTCCAGTCGATGAAATGGAAGCGGTCTTCGTTGCGGCGGTCTTCCACCGCGCGGTTCTTGGCGAAGGCGTCCGGGTCGTTGCCGTCGTATTCAACCGCCAGCGAGTGGTCCACGATCAATTGCACCGGCACCACGGGGTTGACCTTGGCCGGGTCGCCGCCCTTGTCGGCGATGGCATCGCGCAGGCCCGCCAGGTCCACCAGCGCGGTCTGACCCAGGATGTCATGACAGACCACGCGCGCGGGAAACCACGGAAAGTCCAGGTCGCGGCGGCGTTCGATCAACTGCTTGAGCGCGTCGGTCAGCAGCGCGGGGTCGCACCGGCGCACCAGGTTTTCAGCCAGGACGCGGGACGTGTAAGGCAGGCCGTCATACGCGCCGGGCGCGATGGCCTCGACGGCCGCGCGGGCGTCGAAGTAGTCCAGGCGGGTGCCGGGCAGGTTCTTGCGGTACGACTTGTTCATCATGCCTCCGTGCGCTGTTGGGTGCTTTGCGCGATCTGTTGTTCGATGTTGATGCGGGATGCGCGGATGTGCCGGCGCATCAGAAGTTCTGCCAGTTCGCCATCGCCGTCGGCGATGGCGTCCAGAATGCGGTGATGCTCGGCATAGGCCTGCCGCGGGCGGTTGGGCGTCGTCGAGTACTGGATGCGGTACATGCGCGCCAATTGATAGAGCTCGTCGCACAGCATGCGGAACAGCATCTGATTGCCGCTGCCTTTGACGATGCGATAGTGGAAATCGTAGTCCCCTTCCTGCTGGTAATAGCCCAGCCCGGCCTGGAAGGCTTCGTCGCGTTCGTGCGCTTCCAGCACGCCGCGCAGCTCGTCGATTTCCGACGGCGGCATGCGGTCAGCGGCCAGGCGGCAGGCCGTGCCTTCCAGCGATTCGCGGATTTCGTAGAGTTCGACCAGTTCCTGAATCGACAGGGACACGACGCGCGCGCCGGCGTGCGGCACGCGCACCAGCAGCTTCTGGCCCTCCAGCCGGTGCAGGGCCTCGCGCAGCGGACCGCGGCTGACCCCGTGGATGCGCGCCAGTTCGGGTTCGGAGATCTTGCTGCCCGGGGCGATCTCGCCCTTGACGATGGCGGACTGGATCTTGCGGAAGATGTGGTCCGACAGGGTTTCGCCATCGGGGGGCGGCGTGCCCGGCAGGGTGAGCACTTTGCTCATGGTGTCGACAATTCGTTCCGTTTTTGGGGTGATACTCGGAAAAACGCATGGATAACGCGTCGAAGTGTCAACAATTTACTCCCCGGGCGGGGGCGGGCGCAAGGGCCGTCGGCCCCCTGCGCGCCCGTTGCCCGTGCGCCTATCGCTTGTGGTGCACCTCCTGCATTCCGTATACCTGCACGGGGAGGCCGGCGTGGCGGGCCTTCAATTGCAGGGACAGATACTGCGAGTAATGGCGCGACTGATGCAGGTTGCCGCCGTGAAACCACAGCGCCTCCTGCTGCGTGGGCTTCCACATGTTGCGCTGTTCGCCTTCCCAAGGGCCGGGATCCTTGGTGGTGGCCGACCCCAATCCCCAGCATTTGCCAACCTTGTCCGCGACCTCCGGACTGATCAGGTCCGCCGCCCAGCCGTTCATCGAGCCGTACCCGGTGGCGTAGACCACCAGGTCGGCGGGCAGGGTGACGCCGTTGGTCAGCACGACGGCGTCGCGCGTGAGCCGGCTGACGTCGGTGCGCGATTGCAGCTTGATGCTGCCGTCGATGATGAGATCGCATGCGCCCACGTCGATGTAATAGCCCGAGCCGCGCCGCAGGTATTTCATGAAGAGGCCGGAGCCATCGTCGCCCCAATCCAGCATGAAGCCCGCGGCTTCCAGCTTCTGGTAGAACTCCGCGTCGCGCTCGCGCATCTGTTCGTAAAGCGGGATCTGGAATTGCGCCAGGATCTTGTAGGGCACCGACGCGAAGGTCAGATCGGCCTTGCGCGTGGTCATGCCATTGGCCAGCGCCTGCTCGGAATACAGCCCGCCCAGCCCGATGTCCATCAGCGTCTCGGAGCGCACGATGTGTGTGGACGATCGCTGCACCATCGTGACGTTGGCGCCGCCTTCCCACAACGCCGCGCAGATGTCGTGGGCCGAATTGTTGGCGCCGATGACGACGACGTTCTTGCCGCGGTAGGCGTCCGGGCCGGGGTGGCGCGAGGAATGCTGCTGCTCGCCCTGGAATTCGTCCTGCCCCGGAAAGCTGGGCACGTTGGGCTTGCCCGACATGCCGGTGGCCAGCACGAGCTGCTTGGGCCGCAGCACCACGGGCTTGCCCTCGCGCACGACGTGGACCTCCCATTCCTTTTTGTCCTCGTCGTAGCGTGCCGACTCGCAGACGGTGGAGGTCCAGTAGTTCAGCTCCATCACCTTCGTGTACATCTCCAGCCAGTCGCCGATCTTGTCCTTGGGCGCGAAGACGGGCCAGTTTTCGGGGAAGGGGATGTAGGGCAGGTGGTCGTACCAGACCGGGTCGTGCAGGCACAGCGACTTGTAGCGCTTCCTCCAGCTGTCGCCGGCGCGCTCGTTCTTTTCGAGGATGAGCGTGGGCACGTCGAGCTGGCGCAGACGCGCGCCCAGCGCGATGCCGCCCTGGCCGCCGCCGATGATCAGCACGTAGGGCTGCGTCTCGTAGCCCAGCTCGGCGGCTTCGCGCTCGCGCTTTTCCAGCCAGGTCTGGCGTTCGCGGCTGTGGCCGTGCTGGGCGCCCATGGGCCGACGCACGCCGCTCGGTTCTTCGTGGCCCTTCAGTTCCGACATGGTGGTGAGCAGCGTCCAGATCTTGCCGTCCTTGACCCGGATGTGGCCGTAGCCGCGCGCGAGATTCGTATCGACGCGGAACCACCCCTGCAGCAGGCCGCCTTCTTCGGTGGTCGCCTCGGCCTCGTCGCGGGTGAAGCGCACCGGCTCGACGTGTTGCAACTGATGTTCCAGCATGTCGCGGATCTGGTCCTGGCCTTCCAGCGTGCGCAGGTTCCAGGAAAACAGCACCAGGTCGCGCCAATAGCATTCGTCCTGGAACATCCGGGCAACGGCGTCGATGTCCTTGTTGCCCAGCGCAGTGTTCAGCTGCGTAAGCAACGCGTCCAAGGCGGCGTCGGCGGCGTGGTCGATCGGCATGTCATGTCTCCTTGCCCGGGGTGGGCGGTCGTTGTCGTGGCGGACGCACGGTCCGGCGGCCGGCGGTCCGGCGGTCCGGCGGTCCGGCGGTCCGGCGGTCCGGCGGCGGCCCCGTCCTGTGTCGGAAGGTGGTCGCCGATCAGGAACATGCAAATGCCATGCCAGGTGAGTCGGACGGGGGACGCCCCGGCGCGCGCGGGCCGAGGCGGGAGTGGGGGTGTGGCGCGATGCCACACCTGTGGCGCGACGCTGTGGCGCAACGCTGTCGCGCAACCCCGCGCAACCCCGCGCGATCCGCGCAACGCTGCGGCGTCAGCGGCGCGAGGCCAATCCGTAGCGCCGCATCTGGCGATGCACGGTGGAACGGTCCACGCCCATGCGACGCGCCGCTTCCGATACGTTGCCCGCGCAGCTGGCCAGCGTGGCGCGCAGCGCGGCTTCCTCGGGGCTGCCAGCCGCTGGCGCTGCCGCCAGCGCCAGTGTGTCGGGCAGGTCGTGCGGCTGGATGACGCCGTGTTCGCATAGCGCGGCAGCCACCGCAATGACGTTGGCCAGTTCACGGATGTTGCCTGGCCACGCGTGGGCTTTCAGCGCAATCAACGCGGCAGGCGACAGCGCGGGCGCGCCGGATTCGTCCTGGTGCCGCGCCAGCATGCGCGCGATCAGCCAGTCCAGGTCCTGGCGTTCGCGCAGCGGCGGCACGGTGAGCGCGGCCGCGTTGATGCGGTAGTACAGGTCTTCACGAAAGCGCCCCTCGCGCACCAGCGCGCCCAGGTCGCGGTGCGACGCCGACACCAGCGACAGGCGCAGCGCGCGCGGCGCATTGGCGCCGATTGGCGTCACCTCGGATTCCGCCAGCACGCGCAGCAGGCGGCTTTGCAGCGCCAGCGGCATGTCGCCGATCTCGTCCAGAAAGAGGGTGCCGCCGTCGGCCTCCTCGATGAGACCCTTGCGGCCCTTGGGGGCGGCGCCGGTGTAGGCGCCCGGCAGGTAACCGAACAACTCGCTTTCGATCAGCGATTCGGGGATGGCGGCGCAATTGACAGCGACGAAGCGGCCAGCGCGGCGGCTTTCATCGTGGATGGCGCGCGCCAGGTATTCCTTGCCGACGCCGGTTTCGCCCTGCAGCAGCATGGGCAGGCCCTGCCGCGCCAGCTTGGCGGCGCGCACCAGCAGCGCGGCCATGCGGTCGTCGCCGCCGTCCAGGCCGCGCAGCGCCGAGGGCGCCTCGCGCACCGCCACGGTGGCGCCGCGCGGGCGGCGGTTGGGTTCGATGGCGTGGGCAAAGAGGGCGTCCCCGTCACGCGCGACGATCAGCCGGTCCTGCGGCGCGCGGCCGCGCGTGTACTGCGGCAGATCGTCCAGCTGCACGTCGAAAAAGCGCGTCACCGGCAGGCCGATCAGGTCATGCGGATTGCGCCAGTCCAGCCCGGCGGCGCGCGCCAGCAGCTTGGCGCCGTTATGCGTCATGCCGAGCACGCCGCCGGCCCCGTCCAGCGAAATCGCGGCTTCCGGATCCACATCCAGGAATTCCGGCGAGCGGGCAAAGCGCAGCACCCATTCGTTGCGCGTACGCGCCATCAGGTTGGCGAGCTCGATGCGCCGCGTGGTGCTGTTGACCAGATGCAGCGCCAGATTCTGGCTGGCCTTCAGGCTGGGCGAACTGAGTAGCGAGATGTCCAGCACGGCGGCCAGCTCGCCGTCGGCGCTGTAGATGGGCGCGGCGGTGCAGGACAGCGGCGTGTGCGTGTTGTCGAAGTGATCGGTCTGGTGAATGGTGAGCGCTTCGCCCGTTTCCAGGCAGGCGCCGACGGCGCAGGTGCCGGCGCGCTGCTCGGACCATTCCGACCCCAGATACAGCCCGGCCTTGCGCAGTTGGGCGGTCTGCTGGGCATCGCCCAGGAATTCCACGGTGACGCCTTGCCGGTCGGCCAGCAGCAGCACGTAGTTCTGGCCCGCCACCTGCCGGAACAGGTGATCCAGCCCGCTGCGGGCGATGGCGATCAGGGCTTCGGATTGCTGGCGGTGTTCACGCAGGCGGCCGTCCGGGACGATGTAGGCCTCGCAGGCGTGGGTCGGGTCGAGGCGGTACTGATCCAGGCAGCGCAACCAGCTGCGCACCACGTGCGCGTCTCGCTGCGTGGGCAGGCCCTGGCCGACCTGTTCGATTTCGCGGATATGGGCGGAGTGCAGGGATTCCTGACTGGGCATGTCGTCTCCAGGTTTGCCCGATCTGCGCCGGATCAACGGGCAGCATGCCCAAGCGGAGACGCCGCTGTAAATGCTGGTTATCCAGCAGTCGCGCGGCCCCGGCAGCCGGCATCCCGGGGTTCCAAATCCGGCCCAGCAATCTGGCCCCGCGTTCCGGCCCCGAATCCCCCTTAGGTCGGCTTGCTACCGCCTACAGATCCACCCGCACCTTCCCCGACTGCACCAGCCCGGCGACATCCCGGATCTCTGCCAGCAGCGCGTCTTGCAACTGCGCGGGCGTGCCACCGGTAGGCTCGAAACCTTGCTCAGCCAGCTTGGCGTGCACGGACTCGGTTTTCAGGGCGCGGTTGATGCCTTGGTTCAAGGCCGCAATCGTCGCCTCGGGCGTTCCCGCCGCGCAGTAAGTGCCGAACTGGATCTGCGCCGAAAATCTCGCAAAGCCGCTTTCGGCAACGGTGGGAATGTCCGGGTATTTGGGCAGGCGCTCCGGGCTGGTCACGGCCAGCACGCGCAGGCGGCCGCTCTTCAGGTAGGGCTCGACCGCGGCGACGGTGGCCACCACCACCTGGATCTGGCCGCCCAGCAGGTCGGTCATCATCGGGCCGGTGCCGCGATACGGCACGTGCAGCATCTCGATGCCGCACGCGGCCTGCAGCAGTTCGGTGGCCAGGTGCTGAGGTGTCGCGTTGCCCGGGGTGCCGAAGGTCAGCCCCTTGGGCTCGCGCCGCGCCTGCGCCACCAGTTCGGCGATCGTCTTGGCTGGCAGGTCGCTGTTGACCGCCACCATGTAAGGCGAACGCGCGATGGGGCAGACGGGGGCCAACTGTTTCAGCACGTCTTCGGGCGGCCGGGCGTAGTAGCGCACCGACGGGACCAGGCCGGCAAACAGCAGCATGCTGCCGTCCTTGGCGCCATTGGCCGTGTAGTCCGCGCCCAGCATGCCGCTGGCGCCGGGTTTGTTTTCGACGATGACCGAGCGCTCCAGCGCGCCTTCCAGCGACGCTGCGATGACGCGGCCCAGCACGTCGGTGCCGCCGCCCGGCGGGAAGGGCACGATCACGCGCAGGGGCTGTTCGCGCGCGACGGCCAGGCGGGTGGCGGTGGCGCCCAGCGGGGCGAGCGACATTGCCGCGAGGGTCTTGATGAGGGTTCTGCGGTCCATGTGTTTTGTCTCCGTCCCCGCATCGTGGCGGGGTGTCGCGCATCGTCTCTGTCAGGGCGGACGATTTCGGGTTCTGGGGATTGCGGTTGATGCGGTGTCGTCAGCTACGCCTTTGCGGAATGCGTCGGCGCTGAATTCGGTTGCGCCGAGTTCGCCTGCGTTGAATCCGCTTGTGTTGAATTCGTCAGCGTGGTTTGCGTCTGCGTGGATTGCGTCTGCGCCGGATGCGCCGACACAAAGCTGCGCAGCGCGGCCGCCACCGTGCCGGGTTCCTCTACCGGCAGCATATGACGCTGTTCGGGCGCCACGCGAGCGCACGCCCGAGGCAGCGCGCGCGCCAGCTCCCGCGTCATGCGCGGGTTGGAGCCGACATCGTTCTCGCCCGTCATGACCAGCACAGGGCACGCAATGTCCGGTGCGGCCTGCGCCAGCAGCGGATCGCCCAGCGCGAACAGCGCGTAGGCGGACAGGAAGCTCTCGCGGTCGTTGTCCAGCAGGCGCTGTTCGATCTGCGCCACGCGCGCGGGCCGCGCCGCTTGAAACGCCGGCGTGAACCAGCGCGTCAAGGACACCTTGGCGGCCTCCTGCGGGTCCTGCGTGGCGGCCGACGCCAGCCGGGCGCGCACCGCCGCGGCTTCTTCTTGCGTGCGGCGAAACACGGTGCTCAGCAGCGCTAGCCGGCTGACGCGATCGGGGCGGGCCGCCGCATAGGCGCCCGCGATGAGGCCGCCCATGGAATAACCCAGCACGGTCGCCTGTTGCCAGCCTGCGGCGTCCAGTTCCGCATCCAGTTGCGCAATGAAGTCCTGAATGTCCGCCTGGCCGCGCAACGCGGGCGCGGCGCCGTGGCCCAGCAGGTCATAGCGCAGCACGTCGAAATCCGGCTCCAGCAAAGGCGCCAGATCGTCCCACAGCGTGTGGTCCAGGCCGACGCCGTGCAGCAGGACCAAAGGTTCGCCGCGGCCGGTGCGCCGCCGTTGCGTATTCATTTTGCGCGCGCCTCCTGCGCTTCCTGTTCCAGTTCCTTCAGGTCCGAATAGCGGTTGCCGATGCGGTGATGCGGACGGCCTGAGGTGGCCGCGCCCAGCGCGATCACGATCTCGTCCGGCGCCGGCGCGTCGTTGATGGTGGTCTGCACCGTCAGGTAGTGCGAGCGCAGGCCTTCGTCCAGCTTGTGCATCAGCGGCACCGAGATCACGCAGCCGGGACCGCCGCGCATGTTGGTGAAGCTGAGATAGCTGGTGCCGCCCACCGCGTTGCGGTAGAAGTTGCCGAAGCGCAGCGTGTGGATCAGCGCTGACGCGTGTTCGACCTCGCCAGCGGTGCCCACCACGGCGGCCTTGCCGTAGGCCTCGATGTTGTCCGCCGATCCGGCCTGGCGCAGGATCTCGCTGACCAAGAGTTCGCCCAGCGGCGGCGCGGCTTCCAGGATGCCGGGCCGCAGGTCTTCCTGGAACGGCAGGCCGGCCCACGGATTGCGGATCACGGCGGCGGCCACGATCATCACCAGCGGGCGTTCGGCTGCGCGGCCGCCTTCGATGAGGGTTTTCTCGACGTAACTGACTACCTTGCGCACTTGCAGTGACATACGCGCTGCTCCGAAAGCTGGGGGATGAATGACGAGTCCATTGTTCGGCTCGAAGCGCGTTTTTGACAATCCAAATTAACGTGAGCTAACTTCAGAATATCCGAATTCAGTCCGGCGCCCGTCATGCCCACCCCTCTGAAAATCCAGCACCTGCGCCAGTTCCTGATGGCCGCCGACCACGGCAGTTTTCGGGTCGCCGCGCAGGGCACGTTCCGGTCGCAGGCGGCCGTGTCCGCCGCCATGCAGGACTTGGAGCAGCAGTTGGGCGCGCCGCTCTTCGAACCCGGCAAGCGCGCCCAATTGACGGCGCTGGGCCAGGCGGTGGCGCCGCTGTTCCGCGAGCTGCTGGCCACGCATGACCGCGTGCTGGATGCGGCGCGGCAGTTCGGCATGGGCAGCCAGGGGCCCGTGGCGCTGGCCGTCATGCCGTCGCTGGCCGACGAATGGCTGCCCCGCCTGCTGGAACGCTATGCGCGCAGCCATCCCGATGTCCGCATCCGCGCACTGGACGAAACGTCGCCCGAGGTGCACCGGCTGGTGCTGTCGGGAGAGGTGCAGGTGGGCGTGGCTGGACAATCCCCGCGCACCGCCGAGGTGGCCTTCACCCCGGTGGCGCGCGACGCCTTTGGGCTGGTCTGCAAGAAGAGCCACCCGCTTGCGCGGCGCCGGGGACCCGTGTCGTGGGCGGCGCTGGCGGATGAACGCCTGATCGGCAACGCCACCTTCGAAACGCTGAAGAACCGTCAACTCGGCAGCGGCATCGACGACCCGGCGATCGTGGTGTCCAACCGCGCGTCGCTGTTGGCCAGCGTGGTAGGCGGCCTGGGCGTGACGGTGCTGCCGGTGCTGGCGCGGCCCGCGGCGGGCAGCGGGCTAGCTTTCGTGCCGCTGGTGGAGCCCGTGGTCGAGCGCATCGTCGGCGTGCTGACACGCAAGGAAGAGACGCTGCTGCCGTCGGTGGCTGCGATGCACGCGCTGGCGCTGCGGTCGCTGGCGCAGTTCACGCGCCGCAAGGGCGCGGTGCTGGTGTAGGCGGAAAGCGGTCAGCCGGGCTGCGGGCCGGCGTCACCCTCCGCACGCATAGATCATGAATTGCCGGAAGGCCTCGGCCGGCTTGGCCATGGCCGCGCGCGGATGCCACAACAGACCGGCTTCCATCGGCGGCACGGCGTCGGTGATGGGCACCGCCTCGATCTTGCGGCCCTCAAGCGACCAGGGACGGTAGACCATGTCCGACAGCATCGTAATGCCAAAGCCGTGCGCGACCAGCCCCCGCAGCGCCTCCATCGACCGCGTCCTGAAAGCAATGTCCGGCTGCAGGCCGTGGCTGCGCCAATAGCCCAGCGTGGAACGTTCACCTTCGTCCATTTCCAGCAGGATGTACGGATAGCGCGCAATGTCGGCCAGCGCGGGCGCGGCCGCCTGCGTCAGCGGATGGCCCGCCGCCGTCCACAACTGGCGCCGCGATCGCACCAGCACGTGATGGCCGAAGCGCTCGCGTTTGTCGACGTTGGACAGCAGCGCCACGCCCAGCTCCACGTCGCCGCTGGCCACGGCCTGTTCGATCTCGGGGCGGTCCAGGTCGACCAGGTCCAGCACCACGTCGGGATAGCGCCGCCGAAAGCGCGCCAGTAAATCGGGCAGAAAGTACCCCAGCACCGTATACGACGCCGCGATGCGCACCGAGCCGCGCAGCGCATAGCGCTGAAACCCCGGCTCGCGCAGTGCGTCATCCAGCGAATCGAGCACGTCGCGCGCGCGCTGATGGAAGTTGTGGCCCTCGGGCGTCAGCGTCACCCCGTGCGCATGGCGGTCGAACAGGCGCACGCCCAGTTGCGCCTCCAGCGCCAGTACGGCGTTGGTCACCGCCGATTGGGACACATGTTCGTCGGCCGCCGCCATGGAAAACCGCCCGGTGCGGGCGGCGGCGGCGAAGTACCGGAGTTGGCGAAGCGTGACTTCATTAGCCATGTGTTTTTCACATACCAGCTAGTCGAATATATGAATATACGATGGCTGCGCGCCTTCCTACACTGCGGAAAACACGTAAATGCCCGCACCGCAGATTGCAGGAGACAACACCGATGAACGCCCCTCTACCCCCCGGCGTGGCCGATACCCATGGCCTGTCGCTGGACGACAAATACGCGCAGCCCACCGGCCGCGTCTACCTGAGCGGCACGCAGGCGCTGGTGCGCCTGCCGTTGATGCAGAAGCAGCGCGACCAGCAGGCCGGCCTGAACACGGCGGGCTATGTGTCCGGTTACCGGGGCTCGCCGCTGGGCGGTCTGGACCAGGCGCTGTGGAAGGCCAAGCGCCATCTGAAGGCGAACGACGTGGTGTTTCAGCCCGGCCTGAACGAAGACCTGGCGGCAACCGCAGTTTGGGGATCGCAGCAGCTCAATCTGTTTCCCGGCGCGCAGCGCGATGGCGTCTTTGGCATGTGGTACGGCAAGGGGCCGGGTGTGGACAGGTCGGTGGACGTGCTCAAGCACGCCAATTCGGCCGGCACGTCCGCGCACGGCGGGGTGCTGATGCTGGCGGGCGACGACCACGCCGCCAAGTCGTCGTCGGTGGCGCACCAGTCGGAACACGTGCTGATCGCCAGCGGCATTCCGGTGCTGTACCCCTCCAACGTGCAGGAATACCTGGACTACGGCCTGCACGGCTGGGCCATGAGCCGGCACACCGGTCTGTGGGTGGCAATGAAGTGCGTGACGGATGTGGTGGAATCCAGCGCGTCGGTCGACGTGGACCCGTCGCGCGTGCAGATCGTGCTGCCCGAAGACGGCATGCCGCCGGGCGGTTTGAACATCCGCTGGCCCGATTCGCCGCTGGCGCAGGAAGCGCGTCTGCTGGACCACAAGTGGTACGCGGCGCTGGCCTATGTGCGCGCCAACAAGCTGAACCGCGTGGTGCTGGATTCGCCCAATGCCCACTTCGGCATCATGACGGCCGGCAAGGCGTATCTGGACGTACGGCAGGCGCTGAACGACCTGGGGCTGGACGAGGCGGCCTGTGCGCAGGCCGGCATCCGCGTGCTGAAGGTGGGCTGCATCTGGCCGCTGGACGCGCAGGACGCGCGCGAGTTCGCCACCGGGCTCAAGGAAATTCTGGTCGTCGAGGAAAAGCGCCAGATCCTGGAATACGCGCTGAAGGAAGAACTCTACAACTGGCGCGACGACGTGCGGCCGCGCGTGTTCGGCAAGTTCGACGAACGCGAGAACGGCGGCGGCGAATGGTCCACGCCGCGCGGCGGATGGCTGCTGCCGGCGCGCTATGAGCTGTCGCCCGCGCTGATCGCCCGCGCCATCGCCGCGCGCCTTGAAAAAGCCGATCTGTCCGACGCACTGCGCGCCCGCATCGCGGCGCGCCTGGCCGTGATCGACGCGAAAGAACGCGAGGCCAGCCGCCCCACGCTGGTCGAAGAGCGCAAGCCCTGGTTCTGTTCCGGCTGTCCGCACAACACCTCGACCCGCGTGCCGGAAGGGTCGCGCGCGGTCGCCGGCATCGGCTGCCACTACATGGCGATGTGGATGGACCGCAATACCGACACCTTCAGCCAGATGGGCGGGGAGGGCGTGGCGTGGCTGGGCCAGAAGGACTTCACGTCCGAGCGCCACATCTTCGCCAACCTGGGCGACGGCACGTATTTTCATTCGGGCCTGCTCGCCATCCGCGCGGCCATCGCGGCGCGTGCGCGCATCACCTACAAGATCCTCTACAACGACGCCGTGGCCATGACGGGCGGGCAGCCCGTGGACGGCGTGCTGACCGTGCCGCAGATCGCGGCGCAGATGCTGGCCGAAGGCATCGTCAAGACGGTGGTGGTGACGGACGAGCCCGATAAATACACGGGCGCGTTGACCTTGCCGGCCGGCATCGAGGTCCACCACCGCAAGGCGCTGGACGACGTGCAGCGCGCGCTGCGCGACATCGACGGCGCCACCGTGCTGATCTACGACCAGACCTGCGCGACCGAGAAGCGCCGCCGCCGCAAGCGCGGGGATTATCCCGACCCGGCCAAGCGCGCCTTCATCAACGAAGCGGTCTGCGAAGGCTGCGGCGATTGCTCGGTGCAGTCGAACTGCCTGTCGGTCGAACCGCTGGATACGCCGCTGGGCACGAAGCGGCGCATCAACCAGTCGTCGTGCAACAAGGACTTCTCGTGTGTCGAGGGCTTCTGCCCCAGCTTCGTGACGGCCGAAGGCGCGGTGCCGCGCAAGCCCGGCAAGCAGGGCGGCGCGCCCGCGCTGCCCGAGGCCCCGCTGCCCGAGCGCGCCGATATTGCGCCGGGCGCCGCGTATCGCGTGGTGGTCGCCGGCGTGGGCGGCACGGGTGTGGTGACGGTCGGCGCGCTGATCGGCGCGGCCGCGCACATCGAGGGCAAGGGCGTGACCGTGCTGGACATGGCCGGGCTGGCGCAGAAGGGCGGGGCCGTGCTCAGCCACGTGCAGCTGGCCAACCGGCCCGAAGACCTGCACGCCACCCGCGTCGCGCTGGGCGAGGCGGATCTGGTCATCGGTTGCGATGCGCTGGTGTCGGCGTCGCCCGAGGTGCTGTCGCGCCTGCGGCCCGATCATGGCCGCGCGGTGGTCAACAGCAGCGCCGCGCCGACCGCCGCGTTCCTGTCGCAGCCGGCCTGGCGCTTTCCGGGCGCGCAGGCGCAGGCCGCGTTGACGCAGAGCACCGGCGGACATGTCGACTTCCTGGAGGCCGGCCCGCTGGCCGAAGCGCTGCTGGGCGACAGCATCTACGCCAATCCGCTGCTGTTGGGCTATGCGTGGCAGAAGGGCGGCCTGCCGCTGTCGCTGGATAGCCTGCGCCGCGCGATCGAGATCAACGGCGTGTCGGTGGACAAGAACCTGGACGCCTTCGAACTGGGCCGTCAGGCCGCGCATCGCGGCGCCGACGCGCTGCGCCCGGCGGCGGCCGAGCGGGTGGTGGCGCTGCCTGAAACCCTGGATGCGCTGGTGAACCGGCTGGCGGCGCACGTGCGCGATTACCAGGACGACGCGTACGCGCAGCGCTATCTGGCGGCCGTGGCGGCGGTGCGCACCCGCGAAGCCACGCTGGGCGACAAGCGTCACGAGGTCACGCGCGCCGTGGCCCGCAATCTGGCCAAGCTCATGACCTACAAGGACGAGTACGAGGTGGCGCGGCTGCATGCCGACCCCGCGTTCAAGGACCGGTTGCGCGCGCAGTTCGAAGGCGAGCCGGGCCGCGACTACACGCTGCGCTATTACCTGGCGCCGCCGGCGTTGGCGCGCCGCGACGCGCGGGGCCGTCCGCAGAAGCGCGCGTATGGGGCGTGGATGGAAACGGCGTTCCGATTGCTCGCGCCGATGAAGCGCGTGCGCGGCACGTGGCTGGACGTATTCGGCAGGACGGCCGAGCGCCGCATGGAGCGTCAGCTTGCGGCGGATTATCTGGCGCTGGCCGAGGAGTTCGCCCGCACGCTGGACGACGGCAACCGCGACGCGGCGCTGGAACTGGCCAACGTGCCGGATGCGATCCGCGGGTATGGGCATGTGAAGGAAAAGAGCGTGGAGCAGGCGCGCGGCAAACAGGCGGCGCTGTGGGAGCGGTATCGCGCAGGCAAAGCGCGGTTGGCGGCCTGAGCTGGCGGACGGGTCGACCGCGCGCAGCTGCAGCCTGACCGCGCTGGGAGACGACCTGGCCCCGCGATCTGAGCCGCCCGGCCATGCTGGCGCTGCGGGAGCGTGGTGTACGATCCCCCGTCAATGCGGGGGGCCGTCCCCGCCGCCCGCTGGATCCGCCATGGAAAGCATCCTCCGCAAACTCGACCTGACTTCGCTGCGCCTCTTTGTGGCGGTCTGCCAGGAGAACAGCATCGCGCGGGCGGCCGAGCGCGAGTTCATCGCGCCTTCCGCCGTCAGCCGGCGCATCGCCGACATGGAAGCGCTGATCGGCCTGCCGCTGATCGCCCGGCACACCCGCGGCGTCTCGGTGACGCCCGCCGGGCAGACCGTCCTGCGCCATGCCCGCCAGATCATCGGCGACGTCGAGGCGATGGGGGCGGAGCTGTCGCGCTTCTATGAGGGCGTGAAAGGGCACGTGCGGGTGGTGGCCAACCTGTCGGCCATCGTGCAGTTCCTGCCCGAGGACGTGGCGGCGTTTCAGCGCCTGTTTCCCGACGTGGACATCGACCTGGAAGAACAGCACAGCCCGGATGTCCTGCGCCTGGTGCGCGAGCGGGCGGCCGACTTCGGGATCTGCAACCAGATTGCGGGCGCCGATGGGCTGGAACAGTTGCCTTACCGCCGCGACCGGCTGGCCGTCATGCTGCCGTCCAATCACCCCAAGGCGTCGGCGCGCCAGCTCAGCCTGCAGGACATTGCCGACGAGACCTTCGTCGGCCTGCGCGAGAACAGCGCGTTGACGCAGCTGCTCGCGGCGCGGGCCGCGGCGCTGGGCAAGACGTTGTCGGTGAAGATCCGCGTGGCCAGCCTGGACGCGCTGTGCCGGATGACGCATGCCGGTCTGGGCATTGCCGTGATGCCGCAGCAGGTCGCGGAGCTGTATCTGCAGGCGCTGGACGTGGTGGTGCGTCCCCTTTCCGATGCGTGGGCACGTCGCCAGCTTTGCATCGTGTTTCCGAACCAGGCGCAGTTGTCGGCGACCGCCAGCAAACTGGTCAGGTTTTTGGCGCAGCAGGGCTGACGGCCGGCGGCCCTGCTGCGCCGCAAGCAACGCAGCGACCGAGGCGGTTGCCGCCGCAGCCATGGGCGCCTCCCGTCGTCGGAACCCGCCGCCGGAACCCGCCGCCGGAACGCGTCGTCGGAACCCGTCGTCGCCATTCGCGATGGCGGGGCTGCCGATATGACACTTCGCGGTTGGCGGCCGTCTTCGTATAGTCAAAGCGCGTTCATCGCCGGTACGGGGCATCCAGACCCCGCTGCGTCCTATACGGAGACATCATGACCCCCACCAGATTGCTCGCGAGCTGTGCGCTCGCGCTTGGCGCCATGTGCGCGGCTGCGGCCGCGTCCGCCGCCGGCTACCCGGACCATCCGATCCGCCTGATCGTGCCCACGTCGCCCGGCTCGACCGCCGACGTGGTGGCGCGCGTCGTGGCCGATAACCTGGGCAAGACGCTGGCCCAGCCGATGATCGTGGAAAACCTGGCCGGCGCGGCGGGCATCCCCGGCACACGCCAATTGGTGTCGGCCAAGCCCGACGGCTACACCCTGGGCATCGTGTCGTCCAACCACGCCATCAACCCCAGCCTGTACAAAAGCCTGCCCTACGACACGGTCAAGGACATCACGCCGATTTCCGTCATCGGCACGACGCCGCTGGTGGTCGTGGTGGCGGAGAACTCGCCGTACAAGACGATGGACGACCTGCTGAGGGCCGCCCGCGCGCAGCCGGGCAAGATCAATTACGGCTCGTCCGGCACGGGCAGCGTGCTGCACCTGGCTGGCGAGCTGCTCAAGTCCAAGGCGGGCGTGGACATGATGCATATCCCGTACAAGGGCGGCAACGCGCTGATCACCGACGTCATGTCGGGACAGATCCAGGTCGCCTTCCTGGCCACGCCGTCCGTGCTGGCGCAGGTGCAGGCAGGCAAGCTGCGCGCATTGGCGGTCAGCACGCCCGAGCGCCTGGCCATCCTGCCCAACGTGCCCACCTTGGATGAAGCCGGCGTGAAGGGCTATTCGTACGATGCCTGGATCTCGCTGATCGGACCGACCGGGCTGCCCGCCGATATCGTGCAAAAGCTGCAAGCCGCCACGCACAAGACCATGCAGGAGCCGGCGGTGCTCAAGGCGCTGTCGCCGCAGGGCTTTGTGTCGCAGGGCACCACGGCGGAACAGGCGGCGCAGACGCTGGCCGCCGAGATCACCAAGAGCCAGACGCTCGTCAAGGCGGCGGGCGTCACCATCGAATGACCGGATTGCCATGACTGCCGTATCTGTACTCGACGCCCCGGCCCGCCTGCTGTTTCTGACGCAGGATCCGTCGCGCGTGACCGCGCAACTGGGCGGCGCGGCGCTGACGCCGCCCCAGGCCGCGCCGCTGCGCGACGACATCTCCACCGACGAGATCACACCCGTACCGATCCTGACCCACTTCGACGAGAAGCTGGGCCGGTATCCGTACACGGGTTTTCGGGCGGGCGACACCCAGCCCATCGGCATCGATGCGATCCGGCAGGCCGGCATCAACGTCGTCGTCGCGGGCAAGCGGTACGGCAAGGGATCGTCGCGCGAGCACAGTCCGATGGCAGAGAAGTCTGCCGGCGTGCGGCTGGTGATTGCCGAGAGCTTCGAGCGCATCTACCGTCAGAACGCCGACAACATCGGGCTCTACACCAGCACCGACATGGGGCTGGTGGCGCGGCTGCAAGGGGGCGAGCGCATCACGGTCGATGAGATCGTGGCGGGACGCGACGCGCTGGCGGCGGCGATTGTAAGGGCGGGCGGGCTGCTGGCTTTCGGGCAGGCGCAGTTGCGGGATGTGTCGGCGGCGGGTGAACGTCTGGAGGAGGACGGTCCGGGAACTGGCGCGCCGCAAGCTGGCGTGTCGGGTGTCAGTGATTCCACCGCCGATTCGGCCGCGCCTTCTGTCGGGCCTCCGCTCACGCTCTTCGAGAAGATCGTCCGGCGCCATCTCTTGAGGACCGCTGCGACCGCGGCCAACCCGCAGCAGGGCGACGGCGTCTTCCTGCGCGCGGACTGGCGCTTCATCCATGAGTACTACTCCGGCATGGCCGCCCATATGCTGCATGCGCGGTGTGGCCGGCCCCTGCGATTGGTGGACCCCGAACGCATCGTGGTGTTCGAGGACCACACCTCCTACGTCGAGGAAAGCCCCAACCACGTGCGCGCGGGCATCGTGCCCAACGTGCGCGCCATGTGCCAGGCGCAGCGCGACTTCGCCGACGCCTACGGCCTGCGCCAGCACCGTACGCTGACCGAGGCCGAGGCCGCGCGCGACACCGGCGCCAACGTGGCCGGCATCTCGCACGCCATGATGGCTGAACACTACGCGCTGCCGGGGCAGGTCGTTGTGGGCACCGACTCGCACACGCCGCACAGCGGCGCGTTGGGATGCGTGGCCTTTGGTGTGGGCACCACCGACATGGCGAACGCGTTCGTCACGGGCGCGGTGCGGTTGACGCTGCCGGCCTCGCTGCGCATCGAACTGGACGGTGCGCCTGCGCCCGGCGTTACCGCCAAGGACATAGTGCTGCACCTGCTGGCCCTGCCTGAAATCCGCGCGGGCGCCGGCGTGGGCAAGGTGTTCGAGTTTGCCGGCGAGGCCATCGCCAGCCTGTCCATCGACGAGCGGGCCACGCTGACCAACATGACCGCTGAACTGGGCGGACTGACGGGCATCGTCGCACCCGATGCCGAGACGGCGCGCTTTCTGCGCGAACGCCGCGGCGTGGATGCCGCCATCGAACCGTGGATGCGCAGCGATCCAGGCGCCGACTACGCCGCTGTTCTGCGCGTGGACTGCGCGGCGCTGTCGCCGCTGGTGGCGGCGCCCGGCGATCCGGGCAATGGCGTGCCGCTGTCCAGCCTGACCGCGCGGCCGCGCATCGACATTGCGTATGGCGGCTCCTGTACCGCCGGCAAGCGCGAGGATTTCGACTACTACCATCAGGTGCTGGCGTGGGCGGTGGCGCGTGGATTGCGGCTGCCGGACGGCGTGACGCTGTATCTGCAGTACGGCACCACGGCCGTGCGCGACTACTGCGTGGCGCAGGGGTACGACAAGACCTTTGCCGCCGTGGGCGCGCGCATCCTGCAGCCGTCGTGCGGCGCGTGTGCGAACTGCGGGCCGGGGTCGTCCACCGAGGCGTCTCAGGTGACGATCAGCGCCATCAACCGGAATTTTCCGGGCCGATCCGGCCCCGGCAGCGTGTGGCTTGCCAGTCCGCCAACGGTCATGGCGAGCGCGCTGGCAGGGGAACTGGCGTCGTTCGCCGAGTTGCAGGCGCGATACGGCGCGTAGCCATGCCGGACCGCCCGGATCACTAGGGTTCCCCCCACTTCGCGCGCCGCGAAGCCCAGCTTCACAAATCCTTAATTGGCAGCCAAACCGGGCTGCGTCAGAGTGCGCAACAGAGAAAACGGCCGCCAGATGCCGTTTCCGGCCGCGCGCATGGATCTCGCGGCCCGCCGCAAGGCGCCTTCGCACGGAAAAAAACACCCTGTCGACGATGTGAACCCGGGACACACCGGGAGCTTGCTGATCGGCCGCGCCGTCCGGGCTGCGGCTTACCCCTGTTGGTCCGAGGAGACAACAATGAGCAAGAGCTGGAAGGCAATGGTTGGGGCGGTGGCGGTCATGGCGGGCGGATGGGCACATGCTGCCGACGCGCCGCCGGTGGACGTGAAGCTGATGCAGCTGTCGGTGGGCAAGATCGAGCTGGACAAGGGTTTCATGACCGCGATGGTCGACGTGGGCACCAAGATCAAGATTCCGGTGCCGGCCTACGTGATCCAGCACCCGCGCGGCCTGGTGCTGTTCGACACCGGCATGAACCAGGCCACGGCCGACGGCAATTGCGCCAATTATTGGGGCCAGGGTCTGTGCGGCGCGTTCAATTCCATCCAGGGCCGCGACGAGGTCATAGACCGCCAGCTCAAGGCCGCCGGCTTTGACGTGAGCGACGTGAAATACGTCGTGTACTCGCACTTCCACCTGGATCACGCCGGCAACATCAAGATGTTCCCCAAGGCCAAGCACGTGGTGCAGAAGGCCGAGCTGCGCGCCGCCTGGTGGCCCGAGAAATTCCAGCGCGCGGCCTACGTCATGAAGGACTTCGACACCACGCGGGACTACGACTTCATCCAGGTCGAGGGTGACTTCGACCTGTTCGGCGACGGCACCATCGTGCTGCTGGACACAAAGGGCCACACGCAAGGTCACCAGTCGCTGCAGGTCAAGCTGCCCAAGACCGGCGTCGTGCTGCTGGCGGCCGATGCCATCTACACGGGTGAAAACGAGGCCGGCGTCATTCCCGGCATCACCTGGAACACGGCGGCGTCCATGCAGGCCATCGACCGTCTCAAGCAGATCCGCGACGCGCGCCAGGGCCAGCTCTGGTACAGCCACGACGCGGAGCAGCACGCGCAGAACGCCAAGACCAAAGTGTTCGACTAAAAGGCGCGCCATGGAGCCCGCCGTCGCCTTGCACCAGGTCTGCAAGTCGTTCGGATCCCGCCAGGTCCTGGAATCCCTCAGCCTGTCCGTCAGGCCGGGGGAGATCCTGGGCCTGCTCGGGCCGAACGGCAGCGGCAAGACCACCACGCTGCGCCTGATGGCGGGCTTTTACACGCCCGACAGCGGGCGCATCACGATTCGCGGACGTGAGCCCGCGCCGGGCCGCGGCAACGCCGACATCGGCTATCTGCCCGAACGCGCGCCGCTCTATGACGCGCTGACCGTCACGCAGTATCTGGAGTTCGGCGCGGGCGTCAAAGTGCAGGGCGGCGCCAGCGCGCGGCGCCTGGCCATCGAACGCGCCATCGACGGTTTCGATCTGCAGGGCGTGGCGCGCTCGGTGATCGGCCGCCTGTCCAAGGGGCAGCGGCAGCGCGTGGGGCTGGCGCAGGCCGTGCTGAACGACCCGCCCGTCCTGCTGCTGGACGAAGCCACCAACGGCCTGGATCCCGTGCAGATCGTGGAAGCGCGCGCGATGATCCGCCGCTGCGCCGAAGGCCGCGCTGTGGTGTTCAGCAGCCACTTGATGCAGGAGGTCGAGGCGCTGTGCTCGCGCATTGCGATCCTGCGGCAGGGCCGGTTGGTCGAGGACCAGCCGCTGGGCGAATCGCGGTCGGCGCTGCAATGGTTGCTGGCGTTGCCCGCCGCCGGGCATGCCGCATTGCACGCGGCGTTGTCCGCGTGTCCGGGCGTGAAGGCTGTGGACATCACGCTGCTGGATGCCGGCACCAGCAAGTGGCGCGTCACGTGGGACGCCCCGGGTGCAAACGTGACCGGCCACAAGATCGCCAGTGCGACTACAAACGCCGCCAACAACGCCGCCAACAACGCCGCCAACAACGCGACCAACGCCGCCGCCTGCGACGCCGTCATGCGCACCGCGCTGGCGCACGCGGAACTGCGCGCCGTGCTGCCCGCGCAGGAAGCGGTCGAGGCCCGCCTGCTGGCGGCGCTGGCGCCTAACGATCCCCCGTTACGGAGACGCGCATGAAGGGTTTTGCGGCGTTATACCGCAAGGAACTGCGCACCGACTTCGGCTCGCCCGTGGCGCTGGCCGTCGTGGCGGTGTTCTGGGCTTTGTCGGGCTATCTGTTCAGCTTCAACCTGTTCTTCGTCAGCACCGGGCAGATGGTGACGGCGTTTCACAACATGACCATCCTGCTGATGCTGGTGATGCCGCTGGTCAGCATGCGCGCCTTTGCCGAAGAGGCGCGGCAGGGCACGCTGGAGCTGCTGCTGACGCTGCCGCTGTCGGACTTCACGCTGGTGGCCGCCAAGTTTGCGGCCGGGCTGACCATGCTGGCGCTGATGCTGGCCGGCACGATGTCGGCGGTGCTGCCGCTGGCCTGGTACGGCCAACCGGACTACGGTCCCATCGTGGGCGGGTACATCGGCGTGTTCCTGTACGGCGCGCTGTTCCTGGCGATCGGCATTGCCGTGTCCAGCGCCTGCTCGAACCAGATCGTCGCCGCCAGCGCCACGTGGGGCATCCTCGTGCTGTTGTGGTTCATCGACTACCCGGCGGCGCTGGATGCGTTTCCGGCGTTGTCGCCTTTCTTCCAGGCCCTGTCGCTGTCGGCGCAGCACGTGGACTTCATCCGGGGCGTGCTGCCCGGACCCGCCACCGTCACGCTGGCCAGCGTGGCCGTGCTGGCGTTGATGGTGGCCGCCGTCAACCTGAAGCGCTGGAGGCTGCGATGAGCCCCGCCGTGCGCCGCGCCGGTCGGCGGCTGTCGCTGTGGCTGCCGGTGCTGGCCGTGGCCGCGCTGCTGCTGGCGCTGAACCTGTGGGCGTCGCGCCATCTGGGCCGTATCGACCTGACCGCGCAGCGCGTGTACAGCCTGGCCCCTGAAAGCCTGGAAGTCGCGCGGCAGGTGCGTCAGCCGGTCGAGGTGACGTGGTTCTATGACCTGCGCAACAAGAGCATGGTCGACGCGCTGGAACTGCTGCGCCAGTACGAACGCGAGAACCCGCTGATCCGCGTGCGCGGCGTCGACCCGGCGCTGCGCCCGGCCGAGGCGCGCGCTGCCGGCATTCAGTTCGCGGGCAGCGCGGTGCTGGCCTCGGGCGAGCGTCGCACCACCATCAACGGCGGCACCGAAACCGACTTCACCAACGCGATCATCCGCATCAGCCAGAACGGCGCGCAGACGGTCTGCTTCACGCAGGGCCATCGCGAAGCCCCGCTGGACAGCCTGACGTCGCTGGACGACCTGGAAGACCACGACCACGACGAGAACCTGGTGGCGCGTGTCGAGGTGCATGAACAGCACGGCATGGCGATGGCGCGCAACGCCTTGCAGACGCTGGGGTTTTCGACGCGCGCGGTGGGCGCGGGCACTCTGGCGCAGGCGTTGCCGCGCTGCGCCGTCGTGGTGGCTGCCGGTCCGCGTACGCCGTTTGGCGAGGACGACGCCCAGGCGCTGCGCCGCTGGACCGGCGCGGGCGGCAAGACGCTGTTGCTGCTGGAACCCGATACCCGGCACGGCCTGGACGGTCTGCTGTCGGACTTCGGCATCGCGCTGGCGCCTGGCGCGCTGGCCGATGCGGGTAGTCACTACCGCAACGATCCCGGCAGTCCGGCCGTCAGCGACTACACGCGCCACAAGATGACGCGCGGCTTGCCGCTCAGTTTCTTTCCGGGTGCGGCCGGTCTGGAACCGGCGGGCGACGCCTTGCCCCCCGGCGTGGTGGTGACGCCGCTGGCGCAGACCTCTGCCGATGCCCAGGTGCCCGGCCAGCCGCCCTCGCGCTACACGCTGATGGCGCTGGCCACGCGCAACGCGCAGGCGGCCAACGCGGACGGGGCCGCGCATCCCACGCTGCTGGTTGCGGGCGACAGCGATTTCGCCATCAACCGGCATTTCGCCACGCTGGGCAACGGCGCGCTGTTCACCAACGCCGTCACCCTGCTCGCGGGCGAGGACGCGTTGTTGACCATTCGGCCCCGGCATTACGAAAACCGCCGCGTGGAACTGACCAACCGTCAGATGCGCGCGGTGTTCTGGACCAGCACGGTGGCCTTGCCGCTGCTTGCGCTGCTGACGGGACTGCTGCTGTGGTGGAGGCGGCGGTGAACGCGCGCGCGACCCTGTGGCCGGCGCTGCTGGCGGCAGGCATCGTGCTGTCGGCGTGGCAATGGCACGAGGCCGCCGAATCGCCGGCGCATCACGACGGCCACACGCATCTGCACGACGATCGCGGCAAGCCCGCGCGGCTTTACGCCTGGGAACCCGGCATGGCTGCGCAGGTGACGCTGGCGGGTCCCGACGGATCGGTTCGACTGGCGCGCGGCCCGCAGGGCTGGACCGCCACGCCATCGGGCGCCGCAGCAGGCTTTGATGTGGCCGACTTCATCGCGCTGTTCGCGCAGACCCGCAGCGACCGCACGCTGACCCCGCAGGACGGAGAAACCTATGGCCTTGCGCCGCCGCAACTGCGCATCGACGTGCGCGATGCCGCGGGCGCGACCTTGGCAACGCTGGATGTCGGCGCGCTGGCGCCGGATGGATTAGGCCGTTATGTACGCCTGCCGGATGAGGCGCAGATCCGGATTATCCCGGACTATCAAACCCGGGCGCCGCTGGCGGCGCTGGGGGCGCCAGCCGCCACTCCATCGCTTGTTAAACCCGCCTTGCACAAAGATAAATAGGTCGCCGATGAACCCCTACCTATACTTCGCAAACATAGGACGGCGGACCGGCCCAAGCCGTTGCGGGACGGGCCTGTAAGCCAGCCATAAAAGTGCCTTCTGGCGTCTTGCGCAGCCTGCGCAGGACAGCACGGAAAGGTTGATAACGAGACAAGGGCGCGCCGGGCGCGCCCGGGGCGCAAGCCCGCACGCCGCGCGATCCTGACGGTTCGTCGCGTCCGTGCTCAGCGTATTGGGAGAAGACGCTTGACCTTGGATCTACTGCCTCTCGCCTTGGTGGACGGCGTGGCATACGCCAGTCTGCTATTCCTGGTGTCGATGGGGTTAACCCTGGTGTTCGGTGTGATGGGGATACTGAACGTTGCCCACGGCGCGTTCTACGCCTTTGGCGGCTATGCCGCGGCCAGCCTCGTCATGTTCGTGGCGCCCAAGACCGACTCCCCCATTCTTCTTTTCGCGGCGCTGTTCGTGGCGGCCATCGCCGTCGGGCTGCTGCTGGGCAGCATCATGGAATTCGTCCTGATCCGCCGCGCCCAGAACTACGATCCCATCCTCAAGCTGCTGCTCACCTTCGGCGCGTTCCTGATGCTGGAAGACATCCAGCGCATGCTGTGGGGTGCGCAACCCTATAGCGCCAGCGAAGTCGTCAACCGGCTGGGAAACATCGAGATCGGCGACATCACCTACACGACATATCAGCTTGTCGTGGTTCCCGCCACGGCGCTGCTGGCCTACGTGTGCCTGGAGTTCTTCCTGCGCCACACCAAGCTCGGCAAACAAACCGTGGCCACCACGCACCACCGCGAGGTCGCCACGTCGCTCGGCATCAACGCCAAGAAGATCGGCTACGTCACCTTCGTGATCGCGACCATCCTGGGCGCGCTGGGCGGCGCGCTGGCTTCGCCCACGACCTCGCTGGTGCCGGGGGCGGGCACGGACATGACGGTGCTATCGTTTGCCGTTGTTGCCACCGCGGGCCTTGGCCAGATCACCGGCGCGCTGATCGCCGCGCTGCTCATCGGCATCATCCGCGCCATCGCCGTGTATGCGGCGCCGGAGCTGGAAGTCGCCGTGCCCTACATCATCATGGTGCTGGTGCTGATCATCCGCCCGCACGGCCTGTTCACCGTTGCTCAAGCGAGGACGATCTGATGAAAGTCCCTGTCCTCAGCCTGCTGGCCGCGTTGTTCACGCTGTTTCTTGGCTACACCTATTCCTGGACCATCACGCCCATCGTCATCGGCCTGACCTACGCGATTGCCGCGCTGGGCGTGTCGGTGATGGCGCGCGCCGGCCAGATTTCGTTCGGCCACGCCATGTTTGCCTGCATCTCGGCGTACACCGTGGCGTTCCTGGCCAAAGCCATGCCCGGCCTGGATGCGCTGGTGCTGATCCTGGCCGGCGTCGTCGCCAGTTTTGTCGCCGCCGTCGTCATTGGCCTGTTCGTGGTGCGCTACCGCGGCATCTTCTTCGGCATGTTGAACCTGGCGCTCAGCATGGTGCTGTTTGCGCTGCTGGGTAAGCTCTACACGCTGACCGGCGGCTCCGACGGCATGCGCATCGTGCGCCCGACCATGGCCGGCATCGTGATGGAGCGCGAATCCTTCGAACGCGCGCTGCTGATGCTGACGCTGGTCCTGTCGCTGGTGCTGGCATGGTGGGTGCAGCGTTACTTCCGCTCGGGCAGCGGCCAGGCGCTGTCGGCCATCAAGACCAACGAAACGCGCATCGAGTACCTGGGCTTTTCCGCGTACTTCATCATGTGGAAGGGCTATCTGCTGTCGGCGGTGGTGGTGGGCTTTTCGGGCGCGATCCTTGCGCTGATGCAGGGGCTGGTCACGCCGGAAATCGGCTCGTGGCTGCGCTCGGGCGAATTCGTCTTCATCACCATCCTGGGCGGGGCGGGCCACGCGGCCGGCGCTTTCCTGGGCGCCGTGGGCTTCGAATCCGTGAAGCTCGTGTCCGCCGCCTACTTCCCCGGTCTCTGGCAGTTCCTGTTGGGCCTCACGCTGATCCTGGTCATCTTCATGTTCCCCACGGGCTTCGTGGGCCAGATCACCAAGCGCATCAAATCGCGTGAGCGTGCGCAGCGGCGCGCGCAGGCGCCCGTGCAGGTCGCGGCAAGGAACTGACATGAAACCCCTGATTCAAACCACCGACCTGTACCTGGCCTTCGGCGGCGTGGTGGCCGCCGACAACATCAACTTCGAGCTGCACGAGGGCGAACGCCTGGCAGTGATCGGCCAGAACGGCGCGGGCAAGACCACCTTCATCAACATCTGCACGGGGTACCTGACGCCCGCCAAGGGCAAGGTCTATTTCGACGGCAAGGACGTCACCGCCATGGCCCCGCGCAAGATCGTGCGGCTGGGCATGGGTCGTTCGTTCCAGCTGCCGCAGCTGTTCACCGAGCACACCGTGCGCCAGTGCGTGCAGATCGCCGCCGCGCGCCGCAACAAGGAACTGAGCTGGTTCCGGTCGCTGGAAAGCACCATCGACGCGCGCGAGGTGGACGCCACGCTGGACCTGGTGGGTCTCTTGCCCGACGCCGACGAAGCCTGCATTGAGCTGCCCGAAGGCAAGCGCAAGCTGCTGGACGTGGCGATGGCGCTGGCGTTGCAGCCCAAGCTGCTGATCATGGACGAGCCCACCAGCGGCGTCGCGTCGGAAGACAAGTTCGCGCTGATGGAGACCGTGATGCACGCGCTGGACGAGCGCCGCGTGACGAGCTGGTTCGTCGAGCACGATGTGGACATCGTGTCGCGCTACGCCACCCGCGTGGCGGCGTGGATCGCCGGCAAGGTGGCCGCCGACGGCTCGCCCGAGGAAGTCTTGAACAATCCGCAGATCAGAAGCGAAGTGCTGGGGGCCTGAACCATGTTGAATCTATCGGCCATCAACGTCGACCTGGCGGGCAATCGCATCCTGCGCGACGTCAGCGCCAACTTCGAAGCGTCCCGCACCATCGGCATCGTCGGGCGCAACGGCGCGGGCAAGACCACGCTCTTGCGCACCATCATGGGCCTGACGCGCATCCGCTCCGGCAGGATCGCGTTCGACGGCACCGACCTCACGTCGCTGCCGGGTCACAAGCGCGCCGCGATGAAAGTGGGCTACGCGCCCGAAGACCGCGTCATCTTCCCGACCATGACGGTTGAGGAAAACCTGCACTTGCCGTGCGAAGTGCAGGGCCAGTCCAAGGCCGAGATCCAGGCCCGCATGGACACCGTGCTGAAGGTGGTGCCGCAGCTGGAGCCCATGCTCAAGCGGTCCGGCTCCGCGCTGTCGGGCGGGCAGGGCAAGATGGTGGCGCTTGCGCGCGCCGTCATGGTCGGCACGCGGCTTTTGATGCTGGATGAACCCTTCCAGGGGCTCGCGCCCAAGCTGGCGCGCGACTACACCGAGGCGCTGGGCCGGCTCAAGGAAATGCAGCCCGACCTGTGCGTGGTCATCACCGAATCCAACGTGAAGCTGCTGGGCGACATTCCCGACCAGATATGGACGATCGAGCGCGGCTCGATCACGCTGAACTGATACCCACGGAGACATTCCCATGACGCAGATGATTATCGGCGGCCGCCAGGTCGACGCCCAGGACGGGCGCACGATCGAGGTCGTTTCCCCCGTAGACGGCCAGGTGTTCACCACCATCCCGCGTGGCCAGCAAGCCGACGTGAACGCGGCGGTGCAGGCCGCGCGCGACGCGCTGGAAGGCGAATGGGGCGACATGACGGCGCTGGAACGCGGACGGCTGCTGATGCGCCTGGGCGAAAGCGTGCTGGCGCACCACGAGGAACTGGCGCAACTGGAATCGCGCGATACCGGCAAGCCCATGTCCACGGCGCGCGGCGACATCACCGTGCTGGCCCGCTACTTCGAGTTCTACGGCGGCGCGGCGGATAAAGTGCACGGCCAGACCATCCCGTTCCAGAAAGACTATTCGGTGCAGCTCATCCGCGAACCGCTGGGCGTCACCGCGCACATCATTCCGTGGAACTACCCCGCGCAGATGTTCGGCCGCAGCGTGGCGCCGGCGCTGGCCATGGGCAACGCGGCCGTCGTCAAACCCGCCGAGGACGCCTGCCTGTCTATCATCCGCGTGGCCGAACTGGCGCTGGAAGTGGGCTTTCCGCCGGGCGCGCTGAACATCGTCTCGGGCCTGGGCGAAGAGGCCGGCGCCGCGCTGTCGCGCCATCCCGGCATCAACTTCATCACCTTCACCGGCTCGAACGAAGTCGGCGTGCTGGTCCAGCAGGCTGCCGCGCTCAATGCGGTCAAGTGCGTGCTGGAACTGGGTGGCAAGTCGGCGCACATCGTCTTTGACGACGCCAACTACAAGCTCGCCATTCCGGCCATCGTCAAGGGCATCGTGCACAACACCGGCCAGACCTGCACCGCGGGCAGCCGGCTGCTGGTGCAAAAGGGCATCTACGACGACTTCATGAAGGCGCTGGGCGAGGAGTTTTCCAAGGTGCGCGCTGGCACGCCGGACATGGACCTGACCTGCGGCCCCGTCGTCAACAAGGCGCAGTACGACCGCGTCAACCGCTACATCGCCAAGGGCCTATCCGAAGGCCTGCAGGTCGCGGCCGAAGGCCGCATCGCCGACGGAGTTCCGCAGGGCGGCTTCTTCGTCAAACCCACGCTCTTTGCCGCCACCAGCCACGACAGCGACCTGTTGACGCAAGAGATTTTCGGCCCCGTACTGGTCGCGCTGCCCTTCGCCGACGAGGCCGAGGCCATTCGTCTTGCCAACGCCACCGACTACGGCCTGCTGGGCGCGGTGTGGACCGAGAACGGCGGACGCCAGCAGCGCGTGGCGCGCGGCATCAAGTGCGGCCAGGTCTACATCAACGGCTTCGGCGCGGGCGGCGGCGTCGAGCTGCCCTTCGGCGGTGTCAAGAAAAGCGGCCACGGCCGGGAAAAAGGCTTCATCGCGCTGGAAGAGATGAGCACGACCAAGACCCTGATTCAGTTCTATGGCGAGTGATCGCCGCGCATCATACGGAGACAGAAAATGAGCCAGTTGCAAGGCAAGGTTGCGATCGTCACGGGCGGGGGCAACGGTTTCGGCGAGGGCATCGTCAAGCTGTACGCCAAGGAAGGCGCCAAGGTCGTGATCGCGGACATCAATAAAGAGGCCGCCGACCGCGTGGCTGCTGAAGTCGGCGATGCCGCGCTGGCGGTGAAGGCTGACGTGTCCAGCCGCGCCGACATCGACAATGTGGTGCGCGCCGCGCTCGACAAATTCGGTGCCGTGGACATCGTGGTCAACAACGCCGCCATCACCCACAAGAACCAGCCGATGCTGGACGTGGACGAGGCCACGTTCGATCGCATGTTCGACATCAACGTGAAGTCGATCTATCACATGGCCCAGGCCGTCGTGCCCGTCATGCGCAAGCAGAAGCGCGGCGTGATCCTGAACATCGGATCGACGGCCGGCATCCGTCCGCGCCCCGGCCTCAGTTGGTACAACGCGTCCAAGGGCGCGGTCAACGTGCTGTCCAAGTCGATGGCCGTGGAGCTGGGCGGCGAAGGCATCCGCGTCAACGCCATCTGCCCGGTCATGGGCGTGACCGGCATGTTCGAACTCTTCATGGGCCTGCCCGACACGCCTGAGAACCGCGCGAAATTTGTGTCGACCATACCGCTGGGCCGTTTCTGCCAGCCGTCCGACGTGGCCGCGGCCGCGCTGTTCCTGGCCAGCGATGCGGCCGAGTTCATCACCGGCGTGGAATTTCCCGTCGACGGCGGACGCACGGTATAGGTTTGGACGCCGGCTTGCCGCGGGGTCGCGGCATGCCGGATGCCGCGACCGCCCGCGGTCCGGATCACTTCTGTGGATGAAGACGCATGAAAATCAAAGCGGCGTTATTGCGGCAAGTGGGGGTCGAAGGACCGTACGCGCAGACCCGGCCCCTGACCATCGCGGATATTGAACTGGACCCGCCGGGGTTTGGCGAGGTGCTGGTCAGAATCCGTGCGGCCGGGCTGTGCCATTCGGACCTGTCGGTCATCAACGGCGACCGGCCGCGCGGCGTGCCGATCGTGCTGGGCCATGAGTCATCCGGCGAAGTCGTGGAAACCGGGCCGGGCGTCTCGGACCTGAAGGCCGGCGACCACGTTGCCATGGTGTTCGTGCCCAGCTGCGGCTGCTGCAATCCCTGCATGGAAGGCCGGCCCGCCTTGTGCGAGCCCGGCGCCGTCGCCAACACGAAGGGCACGCTGCTCGGCGGCGAGCGCCGCCTGCACATCGGCGACGAATACATCAACCATCACACCGGCGTGTCCTGCTTTGCGGAATACGCCGTGGTGTCGCGGCGCTCGTGCGTCAAGGTGAACGTCGAACTGTCCCACCGCGAGGCCGCGTTGTTCGGCTGCGCCGTGCTGACCGGCGCCGGCGCCGTCATCAACCGTGCGCGCATCAAGATGGGCGACACGGCCGCGATCGTGGGGCTGGGCGGCGTGGGCCTGAGCGCGCTGCTGGCCGCCGTTGCCGCGGGCGCGCGCCGCGTGGTCGCCATCGACCTTAGCGACGAGAAGCTGGCGCTGGCCAAGGAGCTGGGCGCCACGCACCTCGTCAACCCGAAGCAGATCAAGTCGGACGACGACCTCATGGATCTGGCCGGCGGCCGCGTGGACTTTGGCTTCGACATGGCGGGCGCGGTGCCGGCCTTCGAGACCGCCTACAAGCTCACGCGCCGGGGCGGCGCCACGGTGACGTCCGGCCTGCCCAACCCCAAGTTCAGCTTCCCGCTGTCGCTGTCGCAGATGGTGGGCGAAGAGCGCGAGATCCGGGGCAGCTACCTGGGCTCGGGCGTGCCCGCCATCGACATCAGCCGCTACATCGACCTGTACAAGGCCGGCCGCCTGCCGGTGGACCGGATGATGGGCCAATCGTTTTCGCTGGACCAGATCAACGAGGGGTTCGATCACCTCGCCACCGGCGGCAGCCTGCGCGACGCCATCGTTTTCTAAGGGCACAGACCCGATCAACAACACTGGAGACAACACCATGAAGACCTCAAGACTGGCGGCCCTCTTGGGCGCTACCCTGCTGTCGGGCCTGGCCACGCTGGCCATCGCCGCCGACAAGCCCAAGGAACTGAACGTCGGCATCTCGACCTTCCTGTCGGGCTCGGCGTCCGTGTTCGGTGTGCCGGCCCGCGACGCGGCCGACATCCTGATCGAAGAGATCAACGCCAACGGCGGCATCGACGGCGTGAAGATCGTGCCCAGCTACATCGACGAAGGCGGCGGCGGCGAGAAGCTGCTGTCCGAATACCGGCGCCTGGCCGAAGGCGGCACGCGCGTGATGCTGTCGGCCATTTCCAGCGGCCACTGCAACATCGTCGCGCCCGTGGCCGAGGACCTGAAAGTGCTGAACGTGCTGTGGGACTGCGGCACGGAAAAGGCGCTGGAAGGCAAGAAATACAAGTACGTCGTGCGCACGCAGGCCAACGCCACCACCGAGATGGTCGCGCAGGTGCTCTACCTGATGAAGGTGAAGCCCGACTTCAAGACCATCGCCATCGTCAACCAGGACTACGCCTGGGGCCGCGATTCGCGTGACATCTTCCTGGCCGCGCTCAAGAAGTTCAAACCCGACGTCAAGGTCGTCGCCGAGATGTTCCCCAAATTCGGCGCTGCCGACTTCTCCACCGAAATCAGCCGCCTGCAGGCGCTGCGCCCGGATGTGATCGTCTCCACGTCATGGGGTGGCGACCTGGACAACTTCGTGCGCCAGGCCTCGCAGCGCAACCTGTTCAAGAACTCCACCTTCGTGCTGTCGCTGGCCGAAAGCTCGCTGGAGCGCCTGGGTAACGCCCTGCCGGAAGGCGTCCTGGTCGGCGCGCGTGGCGACCATTACTTCTTGCATCCGGAAACCAAGGACGATCCCAAGCACCAGGCCTTCGTGAAGAAATTCCACGACAAGACGGGCGCCTATCCGATCTACTCGGTCTATCACATGGTGCAAGGCATCAATGGCCTGAAGGCCGGCTACGAAAAGGCCATCAAGGACAACGGCGGCAACTGGCCGACGCCTGAACAGGTGGCCGCCGCCATGCACGACGTGACCTTCAAGGGCTATGGCCGCGAAGTGAAGATGCACCGGGCTGATGGCCAGGCGTTGGAAGCGCAGCTGTTCGGCGTGACCAAGAAGAGCGACAAATACCCGTTCAAGGTGCTGGCCGACATCACCATCGTGCCGGCTGAACTGGTCACGCCCGGGGTGACGGATACGTCGATGGCGTGGATCGAAAAGAGCCTGACGCCTGATGTATTGAAGAGCGATCAGATCAAGGTGTTCCCGAACTGATCGGGACGGACAGGGCAAGCAGCAGTGTGTGGTGCAGGGATAGCCCCGGCGTGCGCGCCGGGGCGTTTTTTTGCTACAGCTCCAGCACCACCTTCTTGCCCCCGCACGATCGCGAGCAGCAGGCCATCATCTTGTTGTTTGCCTCGCGTTCCGCGCGCGTCAGCACCACGTCGCGATGGTCGATGTCGCCTTCCAGCACGCGCACCTCGCACGATCCGCACAACCCTTCCTCGCAATCGCTCTGCACATCGATATTGGCGCCGCGCAATGCGGTCAGCAGCGTCTGGTCCGCGGGCACGTTGAGGACAATCCCCGAATCCTTCAGCACCACCTCAAAGGCCTGTTCCTTCGACGGGTCCAGCGTGCCCAGCGTGGAATGGAAGTGCTCCACCCGCAGCGTATCTTCCGGCCATGCCGCGCAGCAGCCGGCCAGCGCATCCAGCAGACCCTGCGGACCGCACGCATACACCTGCGCGCCGGCGCGCGGCTCGGCGAGCAGGGCGGCATAGTCCGCGCGAGTGCCCTCGTCTTTGACGTGCAGATGCAGGTGATCTCCGTGCAGCGACGCCAGTTCGTCCGCCAGCGCCATGCAAGCTCGCGAGCGACCGCTGTAATGCAGTTCGTAGTCCAGCCCCAGCTCCCGCGCACGCCGCGCCATGGCGCTGATGGGCGTGATGCCGATGCCGCCCGCGATCAGGATGAGTTTTGAAGCCGTTTCGTCCAGACGGAAGTGATTGCGTGGTCCACGAATGCGCAGGCGCGCGCCGGGCGTGGCGTTCGCGTGCATCCAGGCGGAACCGCCGCGGCCATTTTCTTCGCGCAGCACGGCAATTTCAAAGACGCCGGTCTCGGCCGGATCGCCGCACAGCGAATACTGTCGCGACAGGCCGGTATCGCCGCATTCCACGTCGATGTGCGATCCGGGCGACCAGCGGGGCAGGGGCTTGCCGTCCGGCGACACCAGGCGCAGCCGCACGATGCCGTCGGCCGCCGTTTCTGCGCTGTGCACCACGACCGGCCGGGTGATGGCGTGTGAGGACGGCTCGCCAATGCGCACGGGGTGCCTGTTTTCCAGCAGCGAAGGATTTGCACGTTCCGGATTCTGCGCCGGATCCCATTCAACCCAGAGATGTTCCGGGCCGCGGAACGAGGTGTTCGGCACATACGTAAACGCCTGTTCCGCCAGCTTCAGATGGGGCAAGCGGCGCGTCAGCTCTTCCAGGAAGATCTGCATCTCCATGCGCGCCAGATTCTTGCCCATGCACTGGTGCGAGCCATACCCGAAGGTGAGCTGGTCGCTGGCGTTTTCGCGGCGGATGTCGAAGAGGTCGGCGTCTTCAAACTGGCCCTCGTCATGGTTGGCCGACGAGGTCACGATCAGCAGCTTGGAGCCGGCCGGAATCGCCACGCCCGCGATCTCCACGTCGCGCGTCGCCAGCCGCCGCCAGGCAGCCACCGAGCCGTTGTGCCGCAGGCATTCCTCGACCGCGTTCGGGATCAGGTTCGGATCCTCGCAGATCTCGCGCCAGGCCTGGGGATGCTGCAGCAGCAGCTTGATCGCGTTGGCCGACGCGTTGGCGGTGGTCTCGTGCGCCGCGACGATGCCGGCCATCATCATCGAATGCAGGTACGAGTCGGTGACCACCTCCGGATGCGTTTGCTGCTTGCGCAGGCCGTATTGCATCCAGCCGGGGCCGGACGGGTCCTGCCGCATCTTGTCCAGGATCTTGCCGGCCAACTGCCAGAAATTTCCGACCGCGTGGGCGACGGCAACCTGTGCTTCCGGCTTGGGCCGGCCCCAGGTGTTCACCGTGTGCGCGATGGAATACTGGCGCAGCAGATCCATGTCTTCTTCGGGCACGCCCAGGAAGTGCAGCGCCACCGTCAGCGGCACTTCCCACAGCATCTGGTCCACGAGATCGGCGCGGCCGTCGTCGATGAAGCGGTCCACGTAGTCGCGCGTCAGGCGTCGCACCATCGGTTCGTGGTGCTTCAATTCTTCAGGCGTGAACGGGTCCATCAACACGCGGCGGCGCGGCATGTGCGCGGGCTCGTCCTCGTTCACCAGCGTGCGATTCATGGCGTAGCCGTACGACGCCAGCACCGCGTTGGCTTCCGGCCCCGTCGGCGTGATCTTCTCCAGCGCGATGGACGGGCTGAAGGTGATGTTGTCGCGGAAGATCGCCTTGATGTCGTCGTAGCGCGTCACGACCCAGTAACCCAGTTGCGGGCTGTAGAACACCGGCTCTTGCTCGCGCGCCCAACGCACGTATTCCGGCGGGTCCTGCTGATAGCCGTCGCCAAAGGGATCGAACGCGGCGGCGCGCGCGCTGACCGGACAGCCCGTCGGGCTCTGCGCCGCAGCCAACGCGGCGTGATCGATGGGACAGCCCGAGGGGCGCGGGGTGGCGGATGCTTGGTTCATGAGGTCGTTCCGTGTGTTCGTCTTGCGGGCCCGCCGCGGGTTCGGCGTTTGGTGCGCGGCATACGATGTGCGGCGGGCCGGTGATGCGGGTTCAGCGTGATGCCGTGAGCGTGATGCTCAGTCCAGCGTGATGCCCAGATCCTTGATCAGCTTCTGCCAGCGGGCGCGCTCGGCGGTCAGCATCTCGGCGTACTGCGCAGGCGTGTTGCCGATCGGCTCGATGCCGAACTCCACCAGACGCTGGCGCGTGGCCGGGTCATTGATGGTCGCGACCACTTGCTTGTTCAGCGCATCGATCACGGGCTTGGGCGTCGCGGCCGGCACCACCACGCCAACCTGCGCCGCGGCTTCCACGTTCTTCAGGCCGATTTCGGCAAAGGTCGGCACGTCGGGCAGTTGCGGCAGGCGGGTCGGATTGGCGACCGCCAGCGCCTTGACCTTGCCGCCGTTGATGAAGCCGGCGCCAGCGGCCAGATCCACCATCATCGCGGGCACCTGCCCGCCGGCCACGTCCGCCAGGGCGGGCGACGCGCCGCGGTAGGGCACGTGCGTCAGGGTCAGACCCGCTTCAACCTTCAGCAATTCCATCGCCAGGTGGTGCGGACTGCCCGCGCCGGCCGACGCGTAATCCAGGCCTTCCTTGCGCGCCTTGGCTTCCGCCAGGAATTCCTTGGCCGAGTTGACCTTCATGGCCGGACCGACCACCAGGATCATCGGAAACCGTCCCATCAGCGTGACGGGCGCCAGATCCTTCGCCGGGTCGTACGACAACTTCTTGTAGAGGGCCGGGTTGAACACCAGCGTGCCGTTGTCGGCGGACAGCATCGTGTAGCCGTCGGCCGGGGCGCGCGCCGTTTCCGACGCCGCAATCGCCGTGTTGCCGCCCGGCTTGTTCTCGATCACCACCGGCTGGTGCAGACGCCCCGTCAATCCCTGCCCGATGCTGCGCGCCAGGAAATCCGACCCGCCGCCCGCGGCGTACGGCACGATCCAGCGCACGGGCTTGGACGGGTAGTCCGCAGCTGCCTGCTGCGCGGACGCACTGGCACAAGCCAGCAGGGGCAGGGCCATCAGGCCGGCCAGGATGTGGTGTTTAACACTGCGCATGGACAAGTCTCCTCGTTGTGGAATGTCAAAAGTGCATTCCTTATTTGCGTAAAGCATATACGCAATGCGTAATTTTTGAAGAAGGGTTAACCTTAGTGCCGCTCCAGGCTTTCGGACCCTCGTTTGCCGGCGAGCGTCTGCCCCGGAGCCGTTTTTCCCTATGAGCAAAGCCGCCTTGCCGCCTGAATCCGACCTCGAATCCGCCCACGATCCGGCCGCCCGGCCGCGCGAGCGACGGCAGCGGGTCCAGGCGGCGGAAACCGGCATGTCGGTGCTGAAAGGGCTCGCTCGACTAGGCGGCCGCGCCAGTCTCACCGCGCTGGCTGCCCACGTCGGCGAAAGCCCCGCCAAGGTCCACCGCTACCTGATGAGCCTCATCGCCGAAGGCCTGGTCGACCAGGAAGTGGCGACGCAGCAATATCACCTGGGCCTGGAAGCGCTTTATGTCGGGGTAGCCGCCATGCGCCAGGCCGACCCCTTACGGATCGGCGAACCCGCGCTCGTGCGCCTGCGCGAAAGCCTGGCCGTCACGTGCTTTATCGCCGTCATGGGCAACAAGGGTCCGACCATCGTGCGATTCGAGGAGCCCGGCCTGCCGGTCACCGTGAACGTGCGCGTGGGGTCGGTGCTGTCGATGCTGTGGTCGGCGACGGGGCGGGCTTTTCTGGGCCTGCTGGACGAGGCGCCGGTGCGGGCGCTGGCGGAAGCCGAACTGGCCGGCGCACCGGCCGAGCAGCGCGCGCTGCTGGATCGGGATGACCCCATCGGCGTCTTGCGCCGCGATGTTCGGGCGGCGGGATGCGCCACCGTCAAGGACACCAATCTGCGCGGCATCAGCGCCGTGTCGGCGCCGCTGTATGACCACACCGGACGGGTCTGCGCGGTACTGACCGCGCTGGGCGCGACGGGCGGGTTCGACGTGTCCGAGGGCGGGGCGGTGGTGGCCGCGGTTAAGCGCGAGGCGCTGGCGGCCAGTGTGGCGTTGGGGTATGTGGCGGGATGACCCCGCGCAGAATCGACACTGTGTCAGACGCGTGAATCTACCGCCCCACCTCCAGCTTCCCCAACGCATCCCTGAAATCCGGATACTCCTTCAAAAACGCCTGGTTCCGCTCGAACCTCCCGAGCAACCGGTCATCGATCGTCAGATTCAACACCGTCTCCCGATCCCACACCCTGGGCCGACGCTTCACCGGAATCGGCACCTTCTCCGTGAACTCCTTGTACGAATCATGCGGTTCGCACTGTTCATAGTCGGTCGAGATCCGCTGCACCG
Organism: Achromobacter animicus; assembly: GCF_902859585.1. GTDB lineage: Bacteria > Pseudomonadota > Gammaproteobacteria > Burkholderiales > Burkholderiaceae_B > Achromobacter > Achromobacter animicus. Next base: position 543,066 of record NZ_CADIJM010000002.1, read on the forward strand.
TCCCCGTCTCTAGCCCCGCCTGCCGCGCCTTTTCCTGCAGCCATGCCGCCGGCAGCGTCTGCAGGCTCCCATCCTGATATCCGCCGCCCACATCGGAATGCGCGCCGATGAACCAGCGCTGTTCCACGGGCAGGTGCGCCGGCCGTGGCGGTGAACCCGCGCGACGAGTCCATAGCGTGGGAAAGTACGGCTCGCGGTATTCGTTGGTGGCGATGGCGTGGTAGGCGTTCAGGACGTGGTTGCTCAGTTCGGTGTCGTGGAAGTTGTAGAAGCTGGAGAAGCCGGGAAATGACACGCCGCCAACGGGGATGCCAAGGCTGCCGACGGTGTCCCAGACGCCGACAAAGTGCAGGTCGGTGTCGCGGGAGAAGCGGTCGCGGAAAGCGGCGGCTTCCAGGGACGATGGGGTGCAGTCGTCGCGGTAGAGCGCGTAGGCTTCCGAGACATTGTTTTCGGTGGGTTCGTTGAGCAAGCCGCACTTACGCACCATGCCCGCCAGGCTGCGGGCGGTGTAGGCGCCGCGGCTGAAGCCGAAGAGAAAGATGCGATCGCCGGGCTCGTGGCGCTGGCAGAGCCAGCGGTAGCCTTCGCGGATGTTGGCCGAGAGGCCTGCGCCGAACGCGCCGCCCATGAATTTGTCGATGGCGGACCACAGGCCCTGGCCTTGTGTCCCCACGCCCTCGATGTAGAGCGTTTCCTGCGTGCTGGTCTCGGGCGCGGCTTTGTAGAGCTCGTAGACGTTGGTGCGGTCGTTGGGTTCGTTCCACGTACCGTCGAAGAATACGGCGAGGTTCTTCACCATGATCGTCTCCCCACACACAGATAAAGGCTTGCGATACCTATGCTGCCGGCTGGGACAACGCCTGCGTGAGGCAAGCTAGCACGCGGCGTGTCGAAGGCAGGGCGCGGGGTTTCCCTGCTGCATGTTCATACACCACCTTTCTGCCTAGCCCCGCGTGCGCGACATTGCGTGCTGGCGGCATTCTGCGCGGCGTACCGTTTTCAAGAGTACGCCTTTACTACCGCATCAGGAGCCATCCGAAGCGTTTGCGGATGGTATCCAGGACAAGAAAAAAAGCGGCCCGAAGGCCGCCGTAGCAAACAGGGACAATCCCCGCTTCAGACGATCTGGAATTGCACATCGATGTTGTCGCGAATCGCGCGCGAATAAGGGCACAACTGGTGCGCCGATTCGACCAGCAACTGCTTCTGCTCGCCGGTCAATCCCGGCAGCGAAACGGCCAGCGTGACGCCGAGCGCGAAGTTGGCGCCGTTATCGACCTTGCCCAGCGACACGCTGGCGTCGATGGCGATATCGCGCGGCACGGTGATGTTGTGAGTGGCGCCGGCGCGCTTGATCGCGCCCATGAAGCAGGCCGAGTAGCCCACGCCAAAAAGCTGTTCGGGATTGGTGCCGGGCTTGCCGGATCCGGGCGTGCTCAGCGTGACGTCCAGCGCGCCGTCGCTGCTGCGTCCCGCGCCTTCGCGGCCGGCGGTGGTGTGGGTGTGGGCGGTGTAGAGAACCTGCTCGAGTTGCTTGGCCATGATGACTCCAGGAAGATCGGCGCGGCGCGGCCGTGCCTGTGGTTGAGAGCCTGCATTGCATCAAGCGGCTGTATCGGTCATGTGTCGGCGCCGGGGCGGGATGGCATCACCGCGTATCCAGGACCGGTCCGGATACGCTGCGATACAAACCGCGTCATTGGCGGACGCGGCGGCATTGGAGTATGTTGCGCGCTGGCGGCACGGGCCGCATTACGCAACGATCAAGCAACGATCACGGAAAAGCACACATCATGGGACGTCTCGCCATCCTGGGCGCGCTGCACGAAGAAATCGCCGACCTGCTGGCGGCCATGGATCCCGGCGCCGAAACGCGCCGCATCGCCATGCGCGATTTTCAGCTGGGCACGCTGTGGGGCACGCCCTGCGTGATCGCGCTCAGCCGTATCGGCAAGGTGGCCGCGGCGGCGACGGCGTCCATCGTCATTCAGGAGTTCGGCGTGTCGCGCGTGCTGTTCACGGGCCTGGCGGGCGGGCTGCATCCGCAGGTGCGCGTCGGCGACATCGTCGTGGCGGATGCCTTGATGCAGCACGACATGGACGCGCGGCCCTTGTTCGGCCGCCACGAAATCCCGCTGCTGGGGCGCGAGCGCTTCGATGCCGATGCCGCGCTGAGTGCATTGCTGCTGGATAGCGCACGTGACTTCGCGGCCAATGGCGGTTTACCGGGCGCGGCCGCCCAGCCACGCGTTCACCACGGCCTGATCGCGACCGGCGACATTTTCGTCAACGACAACGATCTGGCGCACGATCTGCGCCAACGCCTGCCCGACGCGCTTTGCCTGGAAATGGAAGGTGCAGCGATGGCGCAGGTGTGTCACGAGTTCGGCGTGCCGTTTGCCGTGATGCGCGTGATCTCCGACAGCGCCGATCACGCGGCCAAGACGGACTTCACGGACTTCCTGGTAAACCTGGCGCGGCTGTACACCGCCGGCATCCTGAGGCCGCTGCTACAGTCGGGCGCGCTGCGCGACGCCTGACGATCAACGCTACGCAGCCAGCGGCGCGATCCTGACTTCCGCCGACAGGCCGCCGCCTTCGCGGTTGGCAAGGATCAGCCTGCCGCCCAGCGCCTGTGCAAGCTGATGCGCAATGGCCAGTCCAAGGCCCGTCCCGCCCGTGTCCCGATTACGGGAGCTTTCCAGCCGGTAAAACGGTTGCAGCACCGCGTCCAGTTCGTCTGCCGGGATGCCCGGGCCGCGATCCAGCACATGGATGGATAGCGTCGCGTCGTCCCGTGCCGCCACACGCACTTCGGCGGCGCCCGCGAACTTCAGCGCGTTGTCGATGAGATTGCCCAGGATGCGCCGCAAGGCATGGGGGCGCGTCAACAGCGGCGGGACGGCGTCGCCCGACAGGGACACGTCCTTGCCGGTGTCCTGATAGTCGCAAACCAGACTGTCCAGAAAGGCATTCAGGTCGATCCGCGCGGGCTGCTCGGTCTTGCCGTGGGCGCTGCGCGCATAGTCAATGCCTTCGCGCACCAGCCGCTCGACTTCGTTCAGGTCCTGCGCCAGCTTGTCCCGGTCAGCGGATGCATCCATGAACTCCGTGCGCAGTTTCATGCGGGTGATGGGCGTTTGCAGGTCGTGCGAGATGGCGCCCAGCATCTGCATGCGCTCGGCCAGATGCGCGGCGATGCGGTCCTGCATGGCATTGAAGGCGACGGCGGCGTGCGCGACTTCGGCCGGGCCCGCCTCGTCGAGCAGCGGGCTTTTGTGGTCGGGATCCAGTTCCTCGGCGGCGCGGGCCAGCCGGGTCAGCGGACGCACGGCCAGTCGCACGGCCAGCCAGGCACAGCCGGCCAGCAGCAGCAACTGCACGCCCAGCACGCCAAACAGCCACGGCGCCGGCCGCATCCGCAGCAGTTCGATGTCCAGAATCGCGGGCTGGCCATCGGACAGCACGACACGCGCCTGGATGTGGCGTGGGTCGTCGGCCATGGCTCGGACCGTGACGGGACGCTCCGGCCCCAGCGCGGCCTCGATCGACTGGGCAGCGGTGCGCGCGGCGTCCAGAGACAGCGGCTGGTCGGCCTTGCCGTCGCCCAGCAGATACTGGCGGTTGTTGCTGGACAGGCGCGGCAGCCAGGCGGCGCGCTCGGCGGCGGGCAGGCGGTCCAGGATGTCCATGGCGATGGCGACGTCGCGTTCCAGGTCGCCCAGCATCATGTTGCGGGTGGCGCTGTAGCGTTCGTAGAACAGCGAGGCGAACGACAGGCCGTACGCCAGGATCAGCCCCGCCACGAAGATCAGGAACAGCCGCGCGACCAGCGTGCGGGGCCAGGCGTGACGGCGCGGCGCGGCGGCACTCACGGTTCGCCTTCCGAGACTTCCACCGCCGCGGAAAACACATAGCCTTCGCTACGCACGGTCTTGATGTACAGGGGTTCGCGCGCATCTTCGCGCAGGCGCTGGCGCAGGCGGCTGACCAGGAGGTCGATCGAACGACCGAAGAAGTCGGCGTCGCGGCCCTGCGTCAGGTTCAGCAGCTGGTCGCGGTTCAGCACGCGCTGCGGATGGTCCAGAAAGACGCGCAGCAGCCGGTACTCCGCGCCGCTGAGCGCCACGATGGTGCCTTCGGCGTCCAGCAGGTGCCGCGCCGTGGTGTCCAGCCGCCAGTTTCCAAAGCTGATCTCGCGGCCCGGCTCGGTCACCTGAAAGTTGGGCGGCAGCATGCGCGTGCGACGCAGGATGGCCTTGATGCGCGCCAGCAGCTCGCGCGCCACGAACGGCTTGACCAGGTAATCGTCCGCGCCCATCTCCAGGCCCAGTACGCGGTCCATGTCGTCGCTGCGCGCCGTCAGCATCAGGATCGGGATGCGGCGGTGCTTGCCGCTGCGCAGTTCGCGGCACAGCACCAGGCCATCGTCGCCGGGCATCATGATGTCCAGCACGATCAGATCGACCGTCAGGTTCTCAAGCAGTTGCCGCATCTGCCGTCCGTCGGCGGCCAGCGTGACGGTCAGGCCGTTCTTGCGCAGAAAGCCGCCGGCCAGTTCGCGGATCTCGCGATCGTCGTCCACGATCATGACGTGGTCTATGTGGTCCATCTGCGGGTGCCTTCCTGGTGGGTGATGGCGCGCCCGGCGCGCCGGCGGGGTTCCGGAATTCTATAGGCCTAGCGCTCGCCCGGGGGCAGGGGATCGCGGCGCGGGCGGGTGTTGGAGATGAGCTGGCATTGGAAGGGCTTGGCGGCCTCGGCGGTGAAGCCGCCAAAGAGCAGCAGCAGGACGGCAAGAAAGCGTTTCATGAGGGACTCCGTTGCGGGGTGTGATCGGTTTATAGCGCCGGGCCGCCCGCGGAGTGTGTCGTACTGTATACGGCCTGGCGGCGGATACACGCGCTTGAAAAAATCCGCCGATCCGGCACATGCCGGATACGTGCCACGGGTGCAATGGGGTCACTTTCCAAAGGACGACCCCCATGGACCTCATCAACACCCCCATCGCGTTGCTTGCCGGCATGCTGACCATTGCGTCTCCCTGCGTGCTGCCCCTGTTGCCCGTGCTGCTGGGCACTTCGCTGGAACGGTCCGGCCGCCTGCGCCCCTTGTTTGTCGTGTCCGGCTTCGTGCTGGCGTTCGCCGGCCTGGGCATTGCCCTCAGCCTCATTTCCAATCTGAATGAACACGTGCATGAAGCCGTGCGCTCGACCTCGATCGTCCTGCTGGCGCTGTTCGGCCTGGTGCGGATCTGGCCCGACCCTTACGACCGGCTGATCGCCCGCGTCGGCGGCCCGTTGCAGCGCCTGGCGGCGGCGGGCGGCACGGGCAGCGGCAATGCGGGCGGCTTTGTGCTGGGTCTGTCGCTGGGCGCCGTGTGGACGCCGTGCGCGGGGCCGGTGCTGGCTTCGATCCTGGTGCTGGCGGCCAAGGCGCAGGACCTCGTGCAGTCCAGCACGTTGCTGCTGGTGTTCGCCATCGGCGCCGGCGTCCCGATGCTGGTGATCGCCTACGGCGGGCAGGCCATCGCCACCCGGGTGCGCGGCCTGTCGCGCTACACGCAGCGCTTGCAGCAGGGCTTTGGGGTGCTGCTCGTCCTGACCGCAATCGCCATTTACTTCCAGTACGACGTCCTGGCCTATGCCTGGATCACCAACCTCTTCGCCTGACCCTCAAGGAGATAACCATGTTTGCCACGTTCAAGAAGATTGCCCTGGGCGCGCTGATCGGCGCCTGCCTGATGCAGGGCGCCGCGCAGGCCGCGCCGGCCGCCGCAGTCCCGGCCCCGGAATTCACCGGCATCGAAAAATGGCTCAACAGCGAGCCGCTGACGATGGAATCGCTGCGCGGCAAGGTCGTGCTGGTGGATTTCTGGACCTACACCTGCATCAACTGCATCCGCACGCTGCCTTACGTCACGAGCTGGTATCAGAAGTACAAGGATCAGGGCCTGGTCGTCGTGGGCGTGCACACGCCGGAGTTTCCGTTTGAACGGTCGACCCCGAATGTGGAAAAGGCGCTGCAACGCTTCGGCATCACCTATCCGGTCGCGCAGGACAACCGCTACGCCACCTGGACCGCCTACCGCAACCAGTATTGGCCCGCGGCGTACCTGATCGACAAGCAGGGCAAGGTGGTCTATAGCCACTTCGGCGAAGGCCGGTACAAGGAGACCGAGGCGGAGATCCAGCGGCTGCTGGCTCAACCCGGCTGAGCCCGGACCAAGGCCCGGAGGAAACCCGGGCCAATCCCCCCTCCGCCAAACCCCGCGCAAACCAGATATGCGATCCCGCGCATAGCCCCGGCCCCGCCCCGCGCCTACCATGCTGCAAACACAAGAACGAAGTTTGGAGACAGCATGAAGATCGTTAGCGCGCTGACCGCGGCCGGGCTTTTGCTCGGCGCGGGTCTGTTTTCCGCGGCTGGGGCCGCAGGTTCCTATCCCGACCGGCCCCTGCGGCTGGTCGTTCCCTTTCCGGCCGGCGGGGCCACCGACCTGATGGCTCGGGCGCTGGCGCAAGGGCTGGGCGAGAAGCTGGGCCAGTCCGTGGTGGTGGAAAACCGGGGCGGGGCGGGCGGCTCGATCGGGGCCGAGGCGGTGGCGACCGCCGCGCCGGACGGCTACACCCTGCTGTATTCGACGATGGGTGTGCTGACGATCAATCCATCGCTGTACGCCAAGCTGCGCTATGACCCGCAAAAGAGCTTTGCGCCGGTCTCGCTGACCAACCTGACCGCCAACCTGCTGGTGGTGAACCCGGCACTGAAGGTGAACTCCGTGACGGAGCTTGCCGAGCTTGCCCGCCGCCAGCCCGGCGAGCTGACCTTCAGTTCTTCGGGCAACGGCACGACCAGCCATCTGGCCGGCGAGATGTTCAAGTCCACGGCAGACGTGGATATCCGCCACATTCCGTACAAGGGCACGTCCGGCGCGATCAACGACTTCATGGCCGGCCGCATCTCGATGATGATCGACACCTCGTCCAATTTCGTGGAGCAGGTCAAGGACGGCAAGGTCAAGGCCTTGGGCGTGACGAGCCGCAAGCGCCTGGCGGCGTTGCCCGACGTGCCGTCGATCTCGGAGACGCCGGGTTTCGAGGACTACGAAGTCAGCCTGTGGTCAGGCGTGCTGGCGCCCGCGGGCACGCCGCGCGCCATCATCGATCGGCTCAACGCGGACATCAAAACCGTGATGACGGCGCCGCAGATGGTCGAGCGCATGGCGGGCTACGGCATTCAGACCACGTACAGCACCCCCGAGGAATTCTCCGAACGCATCCGCGCCGACACGCAGAAGTGGGCGCGCATCATCGACGCGTCCGGCGCGCGCGCGGACTGAGCACCGGCCCGCCTGGCCATCGCATCTCCAACCAACGGAACGACCATGCCTTCGATGATCCGAGCTTTGCTGGCGGCGGCTGCCGCACTGTCCTTCGCGTCCGCCCCGGCCGCCGCCGCGTACCCGGACCATCCCATTACGTTGATCAATCCGTACGCCGCCGGCGGTCCGGCCGACGTGGTGGCGCGCAGCCTGGCGCGCGCGCTGGAAAAGCGCCTGGGCCAGCCGGTCGTGGTCGAGAACAAGCCGGGCGGCGGCGCATCCATCGGAACGGGCTTCGTGGCGCGCGCCAAGCCGGACGGCTACACGCTGCTGCTCGGCACGTCGGCCGGCCACGTCGTGACGCCGCTGATGCAGAAGACGATATACGACGGCATCCAGGGCTTCGAGTTCTGCTCGGTGGTGGCGGTGCAGCCCATCATGCTGGTCGTCAACCCGTCGCGCGGCATCAGGACGGTGCCTGACCTGATCGCCCGCGCCAAGGCGGAACCCGGCAAGCTCAGCTACGGGTCGGCGGGCGTCGGAGGGGCCACGCACCTGGGCGCGGAACTGTTCCAGCAGGCCGCGCACGTGCAGCTCAATCACATTCCCTATGCCGGCGCGTCGCCTGCGATCAACGACGCGGTGGGCGGGCAGATCGACCTGGCCATGTTGAACCTGTCCGCCAGCCTGCCGTTCATCCGCCAGGGCCGGCTGGTGCCGTTGGCGTATGCGGCCGACAAGCGCTCGCCGCTGTTGCCCGACGTGCCCACGCTGGACGAGGCCGGCGTGAAAGGGGCGCAGGCCGCCACCTGGTACAGCTTGGCCGCGCCTGCCGGCACGCCGCCCGACATCGTGCAGAAGCTGAGCGACACCGTCCGAAGCGTGAACGACGATCCCGACTACCGCCGCATCATGCAGGACCAGGCGATAGAGTTGATGGCGCTGTCTCCCCAGGATGCCGGCGCCTACGTCCGGAAGGACCGCGCCGACATGCAGCGGCTGCTGGGCACACTGGGGCTGCTGGCCAAATGATTCCCCACTTTCCTGCGCCGCGATAGGCGCCCGCACCATGAACTTCGACTTCAGCAAGCTGGCCTCGGCCGACGCCTTCAAGCTGCTCTCCAGCGTGGTCGTGCCCCGGCCCATCGCCTGGGTGGTCAGCCAGTCGGAAGCGGGCGTGCGCAATGCCGCGCCGTTCTCGTTCTTCAACGTGGTCAGCAGCGACCCGCCCATCGTCGCGCTGGGCATCGGACCGCGCGGCGGGCAATTGAAGGACACCTCGCGCAACATCCTGCAGACGCGGCAGTTCGTGATCAACCTGGTGTCCGCGGAGCTGGCCGAACAGATGAATCACACCAGCCTGGACTACGACGCCGGCATCGACGAACTGGCGCGCGCCGGGCTGGCGACCGAACCGTCCCTGATCGTGGCGCCGCCGCGCATCGCGCAGAGTCCGGCCGCGCTGGAATGCGAGGTCTGGCAGGTGCTGGACGCAGCGCCGCAGCGCGTGATTGTGTTGGCGCGGGTGGTCGCGCTGTACCTGCGGGACGACGCCTTGCTCGATGCCGGCAAGTTCTATGTGGACACGCCCGCGCTGCGCCTGCTGGGCCGCATGCACGGCGCGGGCTGGTACGCACATACCAGCGATCTATTTCAGATGCGCACGCCCGACGCGGCCAACGATCCCGCCGTGCGGCCCGCGCAGGGGCATTGAATGCCCCGCAGACCTTGAACCCTTTTGGAGCCTGTCGATGAAACTGCATTGGTCGCCGCGATCGCCCTTCGTGCGCAAGGTGATGATCGTCATTCACGAGGCCGGCATCGAGGACCGCGTGGCGCTGGTGCGCACGCCGGTCGCGATGGACAAGCCCAACCTGGATCTGGTGCCCGACAATCCGCTGATCAAGCTGCCTACGCTGGTCCTGGACGACGGCACGGCGTTGTACGACTCGCGCGTCATCTGCGCCTACCTGGACACGCTGACGGGCTGCGGCCTGTTGCCGGACGATGCTCAGGCTCGCCTGACCGCCGAACGCCGCCAGGCCCTGGGAGACGGTTTCCTGGACGCGCTGCTGCTGTTCCGCCAGGAACGCAACAAGCCCGCCGAGCGCCAGACGCCCGCGTGGCTCGACGCCTTTGCGCTGAAAACCCGAGCGGTGCTTGCCGCGCTGGAAGCCGAGGCGCCGGCGCTGCAGGCCAGCGGCTTCGACCTGGGCCTGATCGCCATCGGTTGCGCGCTGTCGTACATGGACTATCGTTTCCCGGACATCACCTGGCGCGACGGCCACCCGGCGTTGGCGGCGTGGCACGCGCGGTTCGCCGCCCGGCCCTCGGTAATGCGCACGCAACCCGACGAAACCCCGTGAACAGAGGACGATGATGAGCCGTATCCCGCTACCCGATCCCGCCACCATGACCGATGCGCAGAAGGGCGTGTACGAGAAGATCGTCTCCGGTCCGCGCGGCCGCCTCGTCGGTCCCCTGCGCGCCGCGCTGCACAATCCTGATCTGGCCGATCGCTGGCAGGCGCTGGGGGCGCTGCTGCGCTTTGGCACCAGCCTGCCGCCCCGCGTCAGCGAGCTTGCCATCGTGGTGACGGCGCGCCGCTGGAACAGCCAGATCGAGTGGCATATCCATGCGCAAGCCGCCCGGGCCGCAGGCATCTCGGATGCCGTGCTGGACGCGATACGGGCCCGCGTGACGCCGGTATTCGACAACCGCGACGACGAAATCGTCTATGAGTTCGCGCGGCAGCTCCAGGAGACCGGGCAGGTCGAACCAGTCCTGTATGCGCAGGCGGTCGAGCGCTGGGCCGCCGTTGGCGTGGTGGAACTGACCGCTGTGATCGGCTACTACACGATGGTGTCCATGACGCTGAACGCGCACGAGATCCCGATGCCCGACGACGCGCCGCCGCCGCTGGATACACCGGCGCAGGATGGCGCGCCGGCGCTCAGCCGCCTGGCGCCGCTGGCCGGGAGCGCATCATGAGCGCCGCCGGCAACCCCAGCCCCGGCGCGCAGGCGCGCGCCTACGTGCCGGACAGCGTGGAGACGCCGCGCATGCCCGTGACACCCCGCCATACGCTGCCGGCGGGGGCGTGCGATACGCATTGCCACGTCTTCGGGCCCTACGAACGCTTTCCATTGCAGCATCCGTCGTCCTACGCCGCGCCGGACGCGCCGGCCGAACGCTATCTGCGCATGCTGGACACGTTGGGCGCCGCGCGGGGCGTGCTGGTGCAACCGGCGCCCTACGGGACGAATCCGGACGCGTTGCTGGCCGCCGTGGCGCAGGGCGGAGAGCGCCTGCGCGGAATTGCCGTGGCGGACCCCACGGCCACCGATGCGAAATTGCAGGCCCTTTACGACGGCGGCGTGCGCGGCCTGCGCTTTGTCGAGGCGCGCGATCCGGCGGGCAACCTGTTTGCCGGCAGCGTGGGATTCGATCAGGTGGCGGCGCTTGCGCCGCGCATGAAGCGGTTCGGCCTGCATGCGCAGCTTTGGGCGCCGTGCGATACCTACCTGCGCCATCTGCCTGCACTGGCCAAGCTGGATCTGCCGCTGGTCATCGACCACCTGGGCAGCCTCGTGCCCGCGCGCGGCGCCGAGGACCCGGTGTTCCAGATGCTGCACGGCCTGCTGGCCGATGGGCGGATCTGGATGAAGCTGACCGTATGCCGGGTCGGCACCGCGCCTGACTACGAAAACGCGCGCGGCATCCACGACGCCTTCACCCGCGCCAATCCGGACCAGGTGCTGTGGGGGTCGGACTGGCCCTTTGTGCGCATGGGCGCGGCGGCGCCGTCGGCCGATGCGCTGGTGGATCTGGCGCACGATTGGCTGGGCAACGACGCGTTGCGCAGGAAGGTTTGGGTCGACAACCCCGCGCGCCTGTACGGATTCAGGTAAGCGCCCGCACGCCGGCCCGGGTTTACGGGCTGGCGTGCCAGACGCCTTCGCCGCCGATCTCGCGCACCAGCGTCTGGATCTGGGAGGCCACCTCCATGACCGTGCGGCCCGGCCCCTTCGAGCGCGAGAACGCCATGGAGACGATGCGGCTCATCGTCGGATCGCGCAGCGCGGCAATGCTGAGGCGGCCTTCCTGCACCTCCTGCCATACCGCGTGCAGCGGCAGCACGGTGTACATCTTTTCGTGTTCGACGATGGACTTCATCAACGGCAGGGAGTCGGCCTCGATCAGCGGAGAGATGGCGATCTTGCGCGCCCGCGCCAGCCCGTCCAGCGCGTTGCGCAAACCGTTGGGCGCGCCCGGCAGGATGAAGGGCAGGCCATCGAGCTTGTCGAAGGTGATCTCGCCCGCCTGCGTGCGCGCGTCGCCCGCGGCGCCGACCAGGTACGAGTCCACGGAGGCCAGCGCCTGTTCGCCGGGCGGGCATTTGTCGCCGTAGCGATAAAGAATGGCGATGTCCACGCGGCTGTCGGTCAGCCATTCCTCGATCTGGCCGCTGGAGCCTTCCAGGATCTTGAGATGCACCTTCGGGAATTGCTCGCGCAGCCGGGAGAACAGCCTGCGGATGAGCGGGTGCGCGGTTGAAGGCAACAGTCCCAGCGTGACCTCGCCGGCAGGCTCGCGCGCCTCGCCGTTCAGTTCCATTTCCAGGCGTTCGGCGTCGCCCAGCAGCGTCTGCACCAGCGGGAACAGGCGCTCGCCCACTTCAGACAGGTTCACGCCGCGCCCAGTGCGGTTGAAGAGCCGCGCATTGCACTCGCGCTCGAGCGCATTGATGCGGCGGCTCAGCACCGACTGGTCCTGGTCCAGGTACAGCGCCGCGCGCGTGATGCTGCCCAGTTCCGCGATGGCCAGGAAGGCCCGCCATTTATGAAGGTCGGCGGTCAGGTCCAGGCTCAGGCCCGTGGCTTTTGCTGATGGCATGGTCGATGGCGCAGGTCGGCAGTCGTGGGAATCGGCATAAGCGTACGGCAAAAGCGCACGGGCATGGCGTTATTGCAGGCCCAGCTTGCCGCGCTTGATGACCTCGCCCCACTTCTTCGATTCCGTCTCCATCAGCGTGCGGTATGCGTCGGGTGTGGTCGCGACGGGGATGGCGCCCTGGTCGATCATCTTCTGCCGCAGGACCGGGTCGGCCAGGGATTTTGCAATCGCGTCGGACATCTTGTCGACGATGTCCTTGGGCGTGCCGGTGGGCGCGATGACGCCGTAGTTGGATTCCACGATGATGCCGGGAAAGCCGGCCTCCTTGGTGGTGGGTACGTCGGGCAGGCCCTCGAAGCGTTCCGGGCTGGCCACGGCCAGCGCGCGCAGCTTGCCCGCCTTGATGAAGCCCAGCGCGGCGGACGCGTCGCCGGGGAACATCTGCACCTCGTTGGACAGCAGCGCCGTGACTGCGGGCGCGGCGCCCTTGTAGGGCACGTGCATGATGTCGATGCCGGTCTGCTGCTTGAGCAGTTCGCCGCCCAGGTGCGGCGTCGTCACGTTGCCGGCCGAGCCGTAGTTGTATTTGCCGGGCTGCTTCTTGGCGCTGTCGACAAAGGCGGCCAGGGTGGTGTCCGGCAACGACGGATTGACCATGATGACCTGCGGAATGCGCGCGACCAGCGACACGTATTGGATCTTGGACACGTCGTACGGCACCTTCATGACGTGAGGCAGCCCGGTGATCGCGCCCGGCACGCCGAAGCCGAAGGTATTGCCGTCGGGCGTGGCGCGCACGGTGGCGTCGACACCGATGGTGCCGCTGGCGCCGGCCTTGTTCTCGATGACGATGGTTTGCCCGAGGCGCTCGCCCAGAGACGGCGCAAGCAGGCGCGCCAGGTTGTCCACCGAGCCGCCGGGCGGGTAGGGCACGATCAGCCGGATCGGCTGGCTTGGCCAGGGCTGGGCTGCGAGCGCGGCGGGCGTGGCGGCGACGCCGCCCAGGATCATTGCCGCCACCGTCAGTGCGGTTGCTTTCTTCATGTGTCTCTCTCCGGATGCGCCGGCTCGGGCCGGCGCGTTGTCGTTGTCAGGCGCCTTGCAGGCCCAGGACCTGCTTGGCGTAGATGTTGCGCTGGATCTCGTTGGTGCCGCTGAAGATGGTGGCCGCCAGGGCGTTGGTATAGGGCGCCAGCGCCTGCACGCCGCCGCCGCCATAGCTCAGGCGCATTGCCGCGCCGCCATATTCTTCAGCGATCTGGATCAGCAGGGCGCCCAGCCGCTCGTGGGTTTCGGTGGCCCAGATCTTCAGGAGCGACAGTTCCGGCGGCAGCGGAAGTCCGGCTTTGGCCATGTCCGCAAACACGCGGTACATCGCGGTCAGGTCGGCGCTGTCCAGCCGCAACTCGGCCAGCCGGTCGGCGAACGCCGGATCGGCCAGCAGGCCGCGCTGGCGCGCCAGACTGAAGATCTGTTGCAGGGCGTGGCTTGCGTGCTTGGGGCTGCCGCTGAACAGACGCTCGAAGCCCAGCAGGGCCTTGGCAATTCCCCAGCCCGCGTTGAGTTCGCCGACCACGTTGCCGCGCGGCACGCGGACCTGGTCGAAGAAGACCTCGCAGAACTCCTCGTGACCCGACAGCGTGCGGATCGGCCGGCGGCTGACGCCCGGGCTGTTCAGATCGACCAGCAGGAAACTGATGCCTGCCTGCTTCTTGACGGTCTTGTCGGTGCGCACCAGCATGAACATGTGCGTCGCTTCCTGCGCCAGCGTGGACCAGGTCTTCTGGCCGGTGACGACCAGTTCGTCGCCGTCGATCACCGCCTCGCAGCGCAGCGAGGCCAGATCCGATCCCGCGTCGGGTTCCGAGTAGCCCTGCGCCCACACCGCCTCGCCGGACAGGATGCCCGGCAGAAACCGCGCGCGCTGCGCGTCCGTGCCGTGGCGGATGAGGATGGGGCCCAGCATGACCAGGCCCTGGTCCGGCGCGCGCGCCACGCCGTAGCGTTCGGCTTCTTCGATGAACGCGATCTGCCGGGCGGGAGACAGCGCCATGCCGCCATGCTCGCGCGGCCACGACGGTGCGATCCAGCCCTGGCGCGACAAGGTGAAGTACCAGGCCTTGATCTCATCCCAATGCAGCCGCCACGGCACGTGCCGCAGGTGATCGGGGTAATGCGCGCGGAAGAAGCGGCGCAGCAGCTTGCGGAACGCCGCTTCCGGCATCGCGTTCCAGTCTGCCTCGCGCGGGAACTCCATGGCGTCCAGGCCTGGCGTTGAACCCTCCGGTGCGTCCTCTGCCGTATCGTCCGCCTCCGGCGCCGGGTCGGCTGCCAGCACGCCATAACGCTGACGATGCGCCGTGGCGTTGCCCAGCCAGGCGGCCAGGTGCAGGGCGCTGCGGAAGTACAGGCTGACGTCGCATTCGTCGGTGTAGCCGATGGCGCCGTGCAGCTGGATGGCCAGCCGCGCCGCATCGATGCCGGCGCGCGCTGCTCGGGCCTTGACCCGGCTGGCCGCCGCCTTGCGGGCCTTGACGTCGTCCGGCGCCGCGGCAATGGCGTTCAGTGCGTCCAGCAGACTGTTGGACGCCAGCTCGACCTGCAGGGTCGTGTCGACCAGGCGGTGCTGCAGCGCCTGGAATGACGAGAGCGTCTGGCCGAACTGCTTGCGCGTATTCAAGTAGGCGACCGAATCGGCCAGCACCTGCCGCGCGACGCCCACCAGTTCTGCGGACTGCATCAGGCGGCCGTAGTCCAGCGCCTCGTCAACGGCGTCCAGCACGCCCTCGCGCGCCAGCAACGCTTCGCCGCCAACCACCGCGGACTCGATCGTCAAATGGCAGGCCGGCGAGCCGTCCGCGCGTTCGTGCGTCTGCACCGTGACGCCGGGCGTGCCGGCCGGCAGATAGAACAGCGCAGACCCCGTTTCGCCATCGGCCGTGACAAGCCAGCCGTCCACGTCCGCGCCGGGGACGACGTGGCGCTTTTCGCCGTTCAGCACATAGGCGCCTTCGCGCGCGGTGACCGTGACGCCAAACGCCCCGGCGGATTCGCCGGCTTCGAGCTGTCCTTCGGTTTCCTGCCAGGCGAGGCCAACCCGTTTTTCACCGGTGCACAAGGCTTGCAGCAACGCGTCTCGGACGGTGCCATCGCCCGCCGGATTGATGCGCGCCAGCAGCGCCGTGCTCAGCACACCCGCCCCGACAAGCGGTTCGGGCAACTGGGCGCGGCCCGCTTCTTCCAGCACGGCGGCCATCGCGTGCCAGCCCAGTCCCAAACCGCCCAGCGCTTCGGGCACGCTCATGCCCAGCCAGCCGACGGCGGCAATCTCCTGCCAGTACGCGCGCTCGCCGCCCGGGGTGCGGCGCTTGCGCTGCCGCTGGTCGCGGCGTTGCAGGAAGTCGCGCGCGCTATCGCGGATTTCTTCGATCAGTTCGTGGTCTGCGGCGCTCATACGATGCCCTCGGCATGCAGGCGCTCGATCGCTTCGGCGGACAGGCCAAGTTCGGCGCGCAGGATGTCGGCCGTGTGCTCGCCCAGCATGGGCGGGGGCAGACCGGCGGCGATCGGCGTGGCGGAAAAGTGAATCGGGTTGCGGACGATCGGCATGCTGCCCAGCGCGGGATGCTCCACGCTGCCCAGCACCTGCCGATGGCGCACCTGCGGGTCCTCGAACACCTGATCCATGGTGTAGATCGGGCCGCAGGGTACGTTGGCGGCCGCCAGGGCCTGGTTCCAGTCCGCGACGGTTCGCGCCCGCATTGCCGGCTCGATCAGCCGCGACAGATCGGCCTGCGCCGCCGCGCGCTTGGGATTCGTATCAAAGCGTGGGTCGTCGGCGAGCGCGGGCAGCCCGATGACCAGGCAGAAACTGCGGAATTGCGAGTCGTTGCCCACGGCGACCATCAGATGTCCGTCCCGGGATTCGAAGGCACGGAACGGCGCGGTGATCTGCGAGGCCGAGCCCATGCGGGCGGGCAGCTGACCGCTGGCCAGATAGTTCATGCCGATGTGCGAGATGGCCGCGATCTGCGCGTCCAGCAGCGCCAGGTCGATGTGCTGACCCACGCCGGAGATCTGGTCGCGATGCCGCAGCGCGGCAAGAATGGCCGACACCGCATAGAAGCCCGCGGTCAGGTCGGAGACGGAATAACCCGCCTTGACCGGCCCGGCGCCCGGCTCGCCGTCCGGCACACCCGTCACGCTCATCAGCCCGCTCGTGGACTGGAAGATAGGATCGTAGCCCGGCAGGTGGCTGTAGGGGCCGGTCTGGCCGAAGCCGGTGATGGAGCAATACACCAGCCGCGGGTTCAGGGCCGACAGCGAGGCGTAGTCCAGTCCGTAGCGCTTCAGGTCGCCCGCCTTGAAGTTTTCGATGACGATGTCGGCCTTCTGCGCAAGCTGGCGCACCAGCGCCTGGCCTTCGGGCCGCGAGATATCGAGCGTCACGGATTTCTTGCCGCGGTTCATCGCGACGAACGACGAGGTTTCCCGGCTGGGCTTACCGTCGCGGTCCGGCATGGGATAGCCCTGGTGCCGCACGTCGTCGCCGCGGCCGGGGCGCTCCACCTTGATGACCTCGGCGCCGAAGTCGGCCAGCATCTGCGCGGCCCACGGCCCGGAAAAAACCCGGCTCAGGTCCAGGACCTTCACGCCTTCCAATGCACTGGTCATGTCGGCTCCCTTATTTGCCCTGGAACACCGGCGCGCGCTTTTCCAGGAACGCGCGGCGCGCCTCCTGCGCGTCCTCGGTCTTGGCGATGGCCGCCGTCATGTCCTGTTCGTAGCGGTAGCCGTCGCGCAGGCTCATGTCTTCGATGGCGTTGAGGGTCTGCTTGGCCAGCACGGTCGCCAGCGGACTCTTGGAGGCGAGCTCGCGCGCCAGTTCCATGGCGCGGTCCATCAACGCATCGGCGGGCACGGCGGCTTCGACGATGCCCAGGCGATAAAGCTCGTCGCCGTCGACGCGCAGGCCGGTCAGCATCATCCGGCGCAGGCGGGAGTGGCCGAAGAGCCGCATGCCATGGCGGCCCCCGCCCAGCAGCCCGACATTGATCTCCGGCAGTCCCACGACGGCGGTGGACGCGGCGATCAGGATGTCGCAAGAGGCCACGATGGCCAGCCCCGCACCCAGCGCCGCGCCGTTGATCGCGCCCACCACGGGCTTGGCGCATTCACGGATGGCATGAAAGCACTCCCGCGTGCGACGGGAATGCTGCGGCAGGTCGCCCGGCCCCTTGATCGTCTCGCCGCGGCTCTTCAGGTCGGCGCCGGCGCAGAAGATCTTGCCCTGGCCCGACAGCACCACCGCCCGCACCTCGGGCGTCTCCGAAATGCGGTCCAGCACCCATGACAGCTCGTTCATCATGTCGGTGCTGAGCGCGTTCACGGGCGGATTGGCCAGCAGGATGGTGGCGACCCCGTCGGCGATCGTGACGTCCAGCGCGCGGTAGGGGCCAGCCAGGTTCTCCGGCATGCTCATGTCTCTCTCCTTTTTTGTTCAGATGATCTTGCGGTCGCGGTAATCCTGGATCTGTTCGGCGGACAGGCCCAGCTCCGCCAGCACGTCGGCGGTGTGCTGGCCCAGCAGCGGCGGCGCGGCGTCGGCGCGCAGCGCGGCGCTGCCAAAGCGCAGCGGGTTCATCACCTGCGGCACCGAGCCCGCGGCCGGATGCGGCAGCCGACGCAGCATGGCGCGATGCACGACCTGCGGGTCTTCGAAGACTTCGGGAACGGTATTGATGGAGCCCGCCGGTACGCCGGCCTTTTTCAGCGCCGCCAGCCAGTGGGCGCGCGGCTGGGTGACGAAAATGGCGTCCAGGATGGGGTCCAGGGTGTCCTGATTGCGCACGCGCTGGCTGTTGGTGATGTAACGCGGGTCCTGCGCCAGCGCGGGCTGGCCCAGCATGTCGCACAGCGTGGCGAACTGCCCGTCGTTGCCCACCACGATCACGATGTCGCCATCGGCGCACGCGAAGGTGCGCTGCGGCTGGATGTTGGGATGCGCGGTGCCGGTGCGGCGCGGCGCCTTGTTGCCCAACAGGAAGTTCATTGCCTGGTTGGCCAGCAGGCCCACCTGCACGTCCAGCATCGCGACGTCGATGTATTCGCCCTGGCCGGTCTGTGCGCGGCGCAGCAGCGCGGCCACGATGCCCAGCGCGGCATACACGCCGGTGGTCAGGTCCACGATCGGCACGCCGACCTTCTGGGGACCGCCGCCGGGCTTGTCGTCGCGTTCGCCGGTGACGCTCATCAGGCCGCCCATGGCCTGGATCAGGAAGTCGTAGGCGGGTTCGGCGGCGCGTGGCCCGGTCTGCCCGAATCCGGTGACAGAGCAGTACACCAGGCGCGGATTGATCTTGGAGAGCGTGTCGTAATCCAGCCCCATGCGCGCCAGCGTGCCGACCTTGTAGTTCTCCAGCACCACGTCCGCATCGCGGCACAGTTCCTTGACGAGCGCCTGGCCTTCCGGCGTCTGCAGGTCCAGCGTGATGGAGCGCTTGCCGCGGTTGGTGGCAATGAAGTAGGCGCCGTCCTTGGTGTCCTGGCCTTGCTCGTCCTTGAGGAACGGGGGGCCCCAGGAGCGCGTGTCGTCGCCCTGGCCCGGCCGCTCGACCTTGATGACGTCAGCGCCCAGGTCGGCCAGGATCTGGCTGGCCCAGGGACCGGCCAGGATGCGGCTCAGGTCCAGCACTTTGAGATTCGATAACAGCGGCTGCAAAGCCTTCTCCTTGACTGCGGTATGTGCAGGCAGTCTAGGAGAGGGCGGGCGCTGCGGGAGGGGCCCGCGAGCGCAAAGCTGTTATGCGGATTGAGGCCGTCGTCGTGCGTCGGCGTCAGCGTCCCGTGTTGGGATAGTCAGGCCCGGCGTCGTTGAACCCGCCGGAGCTGTACGGATTTGCCGCGCCGGGGTGCGGCGGTCCGCCGGGGCCGGCGCCGCAACCGGCCAGGAGCAGGGTGGCGGCAAGAAGAGAAAGCAGGCGCTTCAGGGAGGATGTCATGGAGGTCTCCTGCGTCTGCCCCTCAGCAGGCGCGTGGCTTGCAGCGTATGCGCGGATTATAGGCCCGCAGTCTTCGCCTTGATCCGGGGTTTTGCGCAACGCGCGCGATACGCGTTCACCGGGTCGGAATCCGCGGGATGAAAGTACGGGTGCGGGTAGCCTGCTTCGCGCAGCGCCGCGTGCAGGCGAACGCCCCACACGCATTCGCGCTGCGCTTCGTCCCACAGCCGCGCCGCCAGGTCTTTTTGTCCGCTGCGCCACAGCGCCAGGCCGTAATCGGCCGCGATTTCTTCGTCGCGCGGCAGGTCGCGGTAGGCAAGGCGCATCAGGCGCAGGCCTTCGTCGGTCTGGCCGCGCAGGGCCAGAATCCAGCCCAGCGTGCCCTGGTTGTACGGACGCGGGCCGACGCGCGCCAGCGAGCGGCGGGCCTGTTCCTCCGCTTGCGGCAGGTAGTCGGGAAAGTCCGCCAGGAAGTAGGCCGTGTTGTTCGCCAGGTCCGTTGAGTCGGCGGCGTGCTTTTTCGATTGCCGGGCCTGCAAGACGTTCGAATCCTCCAGCACCAGATCGGGCATGCCGAGCAGGCGCTCCACTTCCAGCCGCTTGCGCCGGTCGGCGTCGTCAACCGGCTTGAACATGTCCGGAAACGGCCGTTGCCGGGTCTGCAGCAGCCAGTGCCGCGCCAGATCGGTTTGGCCAGCGGCCAGCAGCAACCGGGCCAGATCCAGCTTCTGCTCGGCGCTGCGGGTGCAGCGCATGGCGCCGATCAGCGCGCGGGCGCCGTCCGTGTCGTGCTGCGCGAACTTGCGGTTGACGGCGTCCAGCTCCGCAAAGCACTTGCTGTCGCGCGTGACGTCCGCATCGATATGCAGCGACACCGAACCTGCCGGCAAATCGTGGCTGAAGTAGGCGGTCGCGCCCTGCCGGGTGGTGTAGCCCAGGTCCACCCATTGTTCGCCCCAGCGCTGGGGCATGGTCATGATGTACGGCCAGGCCGGCAAGGGCTCGGTGCTGCCGCTGCGCTGCAACTGGAAGAAGTGCCCCCAAGGCCCGTCGCCGATGCGGCGGATCAGGGTGAAGTCGTCTTCCGTATGCGGCAGCGAGGTCCGGATCTGCGCCGTGCGGCCTTCGGCGTCGGTGACGCCATGCAGGATGCCATCGCCGGAAGGGGTATCGAGAATCTCGTCGTTCGAGCCGGTCACGAAGACGCGGTACGGCGTATGCGGCGCGGGGGCGGGGCCATTGCCATCCATCAGCGTCAACGTCAGGCTGCGCGTGCGGCTTGGGGTGTCTGACACCTGCGCGGCCGCCGTGCCTGCCGGAGCCGCTGCATGCGCGGCCGCCGCGGCCAGTCCCAGCACGGCCGCCAGGCATGACGCCGAGGCCGATGCGAACCAGGCGGGGCGCGATGCGGCGTCGGGAAGTGCGGGTGAGGCGGATTGTCCGGAACGTTGCTGCGGGTGCTTCATGGGGACTGCCAGTGGCGCCGGGCGCGGCGGGCTGCCACGGCGGTAGGGGAGAAGGCCTGCCAAAGCAGGGCGCTGCGACGCAAGCGCGAGCCGGATTGTGCATCACAAACCGAATGCGTAGCGGGCCGCGGGATCCGATGCGCGTGGCGGCTTCGCGCCGCTGACAGCCCCGCGCCCGCGTCAACGTGTGGCATCCTCGCGCCTTCGCCTTCGCCTTCCCCGCCGTGCCCCATGTCCAAACTCATTCTGCGCGCCCTGGACCTGTCTCTCCTGTCGTTTGCCGCCGCGCTTTTCGGCGCGTGCCTGACGTCCTTGCTGCAGACCGGTGACCTCGGCTGGGTGGTCCCCGACGCGCCGTACATGTTCTCGGCGCGCGATTTCTACGCCCAGGCGGTCCTGGCCGGCCTGGCTGGTGTGCTGATGCTGATCGTGGCCGAGCGCCCGGCCAAGCTGCGCCAGTCCTCCTCCTGGCGCCTCGCGGCGACGTTTGCCGCCGCGCTGCTCGCCCTGTACCTCGCGCCGCCTTCCCCGCAAGTGTTCGGCAACACCTGGGCCCCCGGCGAGGCCACACGCGAGCTGTTTCTGGCGCAATGGCGCCTGGTCCTGCCCATCGCCGTCGCGGCGACCGCGCTGCGGTGGGGTTTGCGCCGGCTTTTGCGCTAGGATTGTCGTCACCCAACCCCGCCTCCCCCGGAGATACCCTGCATGTCCTCCCTAGACGCCTTTGCCATCACCAAGAAGTGGCCCGCCCAGCATCCCGACCGCATCCAGCTCTATTCGCTGCCGACGCCCAACGGCGTGAAGGCGTCGATCATGCTCGAGGAAACCGGTCTGCCCTATGAAGTCCACCGGGTCGCCTTCGATACCAAGGACCAGTTCACGCCCGAGTTCCTGTCGCTCAGCCCGAACAACAAGATCCCGGCCATCCTCGACCCGAACGGGCCGGACGGCAAGCCGCTGGGCCTGTTCGAGTCCGGCGCGATCCTGGTCTACCTGGCCAGCAAGGCCGGCCAGTTCATCCCGGCGGACACGGCGGGTCGCTTCGAGACGCTGCAATGGGTGATGTTCCAGATGGGCGGCATCGGACCGATGTTCGGCCAACTGGGCTTTTTCCATCGGTTCGCGGGCAAGGACTATGAAGACAAGCGCCCGCGCGACCGTTATGTGGACGAGT
Organism: Achromobacter animicus; assembly: GCF_902859585.1. GTDB lineage: Bacteria > Pseudomonadota > Gammaproteobacteria > Burkholderiales > Burkholderiaceae_B > Achromobacter > Achromobacter animicus. The sequence goes on from NZ_CADIJM010000002.1 coordinate 564,930, forward strand.
CCAAGCGCCTGCTCGCCGTGCTGGACCAGCGCCTGGAAGGGCGCGACTGGGTGATGGGCGACCAGTACACCATCGCCGACATAGCCATCTTCCCGTGGGTGCGCAACCTGGTGGGCTTCTATGACGCCGGCGACCTCGTCGGCTTTTCGTCGTTCAAGAACGTCGCGCGCGTGCTGGACGCGTTCGTGGCGCGGCCGGCGGTTGCCAAGGGTCTGACCATTCCGGGCTGACCGATGGAACTGCGCCAGCTCCGTTACTTCGTGCGCGTGGTCGAGGCCGGCAGCATCGGCCGGGCGGCCATGTCGATCGGCATGGTCACGTCGGCGCTCAGCCAGCAGATCAGCCGTCTCGAAGGCGAGTTGTCCACGCGGCTGTTGCAGCGCAGCGCCAGCGGCGTGGTGCCCACGGACGCGGGGCTGGCGTTTTTCCGGCAGGCGCAGCTGGCCCTGCGCCACGCCGACGACGCCGTCCAGGCTGCGCAACAGGCCCGGCTGGCCGGGCACGTCAGCGTCGGCCTGCCATCCACGACGGCGGCGGTGCTGGGCGCGCCCTTCCTGCAGGCCATGAATGCGCGTTACCCCGACATCCGGCTTCATCTGGTCGAAGCGCTGTCCGGGCACCTGACCGACATGCTCAACGGCCGCCTGCTGGATCTGGCCATCGTGTTCCATGCCGAATCTGCGCGCCGCTGGAGCGTGATGCCGCTGCTGGACGAGCCCCTGTTCCTTTTTGCCCGGCCCGGCATGCCCGGCGTGCCGGCTGGTGACACGACACGGCTGGAAGCCATTGCCGACCTGCCGCTGGTGCTGCCCAGCGGCCGCCACGGCCTGCGCGCGCTGGTCAACAACGCCTTCCAGCAACTGGGACGCACGCCCCGGGTGGTGGCCGAAGTCGATGGCCTGTCCCTGCTGATGGACGTGGTGCAGCAGGGCGGCGCGGCGACGATCCAGCCCAGTTCGGCCACCGCGCGCATCGCGCCCGGCCAGTTGCAGATGGCGCGCATCGACGATGCCCACCTGTTCCGCTCCAACCTGCTGGCCAGCCTGTCGGACGAGGAGCTGTCACCCGCGGCGCTGGCGGCCCGGCTGGTCATGGCCGACGTGTCCCGCACCCTGGCCCGCGAAGGCAAATGGGCGGTGGTCGCTCTTCACGAATCGTGAATACCCGTTGACGCCTGCCTGATATCGCAGCGGCGCGCCGCTGCGTAGAGTCTGCCCCTTGAATTGGGGAAGATGGCATGGTTGACGTCTTGGTGATTGGTGGGGGCAATGCGGCGCTGTGCGCGGCCCTGATGGCGCGCGAAGCCGGCGCCAGCGTGCTGCTGCTGGAAGCGGCGCCAAAGGAATGGCGCGGCGGAAACTCGCAGCACACGCGCAATCTGCGCTGCATGCACGATGCGCCGCAGGACGTGCTGATCGACGCGTATCCCGAAGAGGAATACTGGCAGGACCTGCTCAAGGTGACGGGAGGGCTGACCAACGAACACCTGGCGCGGCTGGTCATCCGCGAGTCCTCCACCTGTCGCGACTGGATGCGCCGCCACGGCGTGAACTTCCAGCCGCCGCTGTCGGGCGCGCTGCACGTGGCGCGCACCAATGCGTTCTTCATGGGTGGCGGCAAGGCGCTGGTGAACGCCTATTACCGCAGCGCCGAAGCGCTGGGTGTGCAGATCCGCTACAACGCGCCGGTCGATTCGCTGGACCTGGACAACGGCCGCTTCGTGGCCGCGCGCATTGGCGACGAGCGCATCGAGGCCCGCGCCTGTGTGCTGGCCGCAGGGGGCTTCGAGTCCAACCGCGAATGGCTGCGCGAAGCCTGGGGTCAGAACGAGCGCGGCGAATGGCCGGCCGACAACTTTTTGATCCGCGGCACGCGCTTCAACATGGGCGTGCTGCTGAAATTCATGCTGGATGCCGGCGCGGACGGCATCGGCGACCCCTCCCAATCGCATTGCGTGGCCATCGACGCCCGCGCGCCGCTCTACGACGGCGGCATCTGCACGCGCATCGATTGCGTGTCGCTGGGCGTGGTCGTCAACCGCGACGCCGAGCGCTTCTACGACGAGGGCGAGGACTTCTGGCCCAAGCGCTACGCCATCTGGGGGCGTCTGACCGCCATGCAGCCGGGCCAGATCGCGTATTCCATCATCGACGCCAAGGCGATCGGCCGCTTCATGCCGCCGGTGTTTCCGGGCGTGAAGGCCGATACGTTGCCCGAACTGGCGGAGAAGCTGGGGCTGGATGCGGCCACCTTCGAGAAGACGGTCGGGGACTACAACGCGGCCTGCCGTGTGGGCAAGTTCGACCACACCGCGCTGGACGACTGCCATACCGAAGGCCTGACGCCCGCCAAGACGCACTGGGCGCGGCCCATCGACACCGCGCCGTTCTACGGCTATGCGCTGCGTCCCGGCATCACCTTTACCTATCTGGGCCTGAAGGTGGACGACACCGCCGCGGTCCGTTTCAACGACCAGCCCAGCGACAACCTTTTTGTCGCGGGCGAAATGATGGCCGGCAACGTGCTGGGCAAGGGATACACGGCAGGCGTGGGCATGTCCATCGGCACGGCCTTCGGCCGCATTGCCGGCACCCGCGCCGCTGCCGCGGCGCTTGGCCAGAACCCTGCGGGAGCACACCGTGAAGCAGCTTGAAGCCCTGGCCCGCGAGGCGCAGTCCTTTTCCACCAGCCAGTCCGGACCTATCCCGACTCCCGCGCCCACCGAGCAGCCCGTGCATTTTCATGCAAGGGGCGCCAAGCCGCTGACGGAATCGCTGACCGATGACGAGACCGAAGTGGCGCGCGTCATGCAGATCTGCAACGCCTGCCGCTACTGCGAAGGCTTCTGCGCGGTGTTTCCCGCCATGACGCGCCGCCTGGAATTCGGCAAGGCCGACCTGAACTACCTGGCCAACCTGTGCCATAACTGCGGCGCCTGTCTGCACGCGTGCCAGTACGCGCCGCCGCACGAGTTCGCCGTCAACGTGCCGCAGGCCATGGCCAAGGTGCGGATGCAGACCTACACCGACTATGCGTGGCCCGCGGCGCTGGGCACGCTGTACAAGCGCAATGGCCTCGCGCTGTCGCTGGCCACGGCCGCCGGACTGGCGCTGTTCCTGGTGCTGGCGGTGGTGATGGCGGGCGGCCTGTTCCACGAGCCGATGGCAGGCAATTTCTACGCCGTGTTCCCGCACAACACGCTGGCGCTGATGTTTGGCGTGGTGTTCGGCTTTTCGATGCTGGCGCTGGCGGTGGGCGTGACGCGGTTCTGGCGCAACGTCAGCCCGGGGGCGGCCTCCGGCCCAGCGGTGGCCGAGGCGGCGCACGACGCGCTGCGCCTGCGCTATCTGGACGGCGGCCACGGCAAGGGTTGCAACAACGCCGACGACGCCTTCACGCTGTGGCGCCGGCGGTTTCACCACTTCACGTTCTACGGCTTCATGCTGTGTTTCGCAGCCACCTGTGTCGCCACGCTTTACCACTATCTGCTGGACCAGCAGGCGCCATATCCGATCCTGAGCGCGCCGGTGCTGCTGGGCACCGCGGGCGGCATCGGCCTCTTGATCGGGCCAGCCGGCTTGCTGTGGCTGAATGTCAAGCGCCATCCCCTGCAGGGCGACGCGGCGCAGAAACCGATGGACCGGGGCTTCATCGTGCTGTTGTTCCTGACCAGCGCGACGGGCCTGGCGCTCTTGGCCGGCCGCGACGGCAGCGCGATGGCGCTGCTGCTGGCGATCCATCTTGGCGTCGTGATGGCGTTGTTCCTGACCTTGCCCTACGGCAAGTTCGCCCATGGCATCTACCGCTCGGCCGCGCTCTTGAAGTGGTCCATCGAAAAACGCCAGCCCAACAAGCTGCAGCTCGGTTCGGACTGACCGGACCGGCCTTATCGCCGGCCTGACAGCGCCCGCTCGAGGTGCTGCAGCCGGCCACAACCCTGGAGACTCCCATGTTCCGCACTCGTTTGCTGGCGCGCTGCGCGCTGGCCGCCTGTCTGAGCCCGGCCCTGCCGGCGGCGCACGCCCAGACCTTTCCCGTCAAGCCGATCACGTTGGCCGTCCCGCATTCTGCGGGCGGCACGTCCGACATCCTGGCCCGCACCGTTGCGGCCGAAGCCGCCAAGACGCTCGGCCAGACGATCGTGATCGACAACAAGGGCGGCGCCAACGGCACCATCGCCGCCAAGCAGGTGGCTTCGGCCGCGCCGGACGGCTACACGCTGCTGCTGGCCACCGCCAGCACGCACGGCATCAACCCGTCGCTGTACTCGCGCATTTCGTACGACGCGGTCAAGGACTTCACGCCGGTCACGCTGCTGGCCACCGTGCCCAACGTGCTGGTCGTCGGCCCCAACGTCAAGGCCAAGAATGTGCAGGAGCTGATCGCGTTCATCCGTTCGCAGGGCGACAAGACCAACATGGGCTCGGCGGGCGCCGGCACGCCGGGGCACCTGGCGGGCGAGATGTTCAAGAGCGAAGCGAAGCTGGAATTCACGCACGTGCCGTACAAGGGCGGCAGCCCCGCGATCACGGACCTGATCGGCGGCCAGATCGACTTCATGTTCACCACCATTCCGGGCGTCCTGCCACACGTTAAGGCGGGCACGCTGCGCGCATTGGCCGTGACGTCGCCTGAGCGTTCGTCCGCGATGCCGGACGTGCCGACGATGGCCGAATCCGGCTTGCCCGGCTTTCAGGCGGTGTCCTGGCACGGCATCGTCGCGCCGGCCGGTACGCCGGACGCGGTGGTGGCCAAGCTGAATCAGGCGTTGACCGGCGCGCTGGCCTCGCCCGAGGTCAAGCAGCGCCTGCTGGAAGAGGGCGCGCGCGCCTCCAGCGTGAACACCGCCGAATTCGGCAAGTTCATCCAGACCGAGATCGCGGCGTGGGCGAAGGCGGTCAAGGACTCTGGCGCCACGGCGAATTGAGGCGGCAGGCGGTCGCGCGGCTTCTTTCAGCCTTTGAGGATTTCTGAAGACCGACGGGATTTGCCGGGCATCAGACGGGCGGGTGAGCGCGAATCCGCCATGCTAGGATGCCCCGCATGCTGATTGCCGCCTTGCTTACCTCGCTGGCCCTGACCTCGGGCCCTGCCATTGAATACGACCTTTCGTGCTTCTTTGCGGACAAGGAAGCGGAAGGCTCCCTCGAACACGTCCAGCACTGCGCCCGAACCACAAACGGTGGCGTCGAGTTCCGTCCCGCCGTCATGGCGCGCATGGATTTCAGCAAGGATGGCCTGTCACCCGCAACGGCCAACGGCTCGTGGCACTGGGTGCGGCCCGACGGACGCGCCGTCGCCGTGGTCACGTTCGATAACGGCGCCGACGATTTCGAGGAAGGCCTGACGCGCGGACCGTGGGCGGGCGGCATGGCCTACTACGACAGGCAACTCAACCGCGTGCTGGCCACGCCTTACGACTGGGTCGACCGCTTCGAGGGCGGTCTCGCCGCGGTGTGCAAGGGTTGCCGCATCGAACGCACGCGCGACGGCGAACACAGTTATGTCACGGGCGGAGAATGGGGCGCCATCGACCGCGAAGGGCGGCTGGCGCTGCCCATGCGGCCGGATGCGATGTCGTTGCGGGCAGAGATGGAGGCGGCGCGCGGGGCGCCTCACCCGCAATAAATCTGCCGTACAGGGTGGGGGCCGCGCGTTACAAATATGAGGCTCAGCGCGCGGCCCGCGGCGCTACCGCTGGCACCGTTTGACGTTGCGCGCGCTGGCTCAGCCAGACGCTGCCCACCACCACCCCCATGCCTGCCAATTGCAGCGGCGACAGGCTTTGGCCCAGGATCGCCCACCCCAGCACCGTGGCGGACAGCGGACTCAGAAAGCCCAGCGACGACACCGCAGCGGGTTCCAGCCGCGCCACCCCGCGGAACCACAGCACATAGGTCAGCGCCGCGCCGATCAGTCCCAGCCAAGCCAGGCCCATGACATTGACCAGCGTGAACGTCGGCAGCGGCGCCTCGGCCAGCAGCGCTGCGGGCACGAGCAGGATGCCGCCCGCCGTCAATTGCCACGACGTGAAGGTCAGCGCCGACACGGGCGGTTGCCACCGGCGGCTCAGCACGGTGCCCAGCGCCATGGATGCCGCGCTGCCCAACCCGGCTGCAACGCCGACGGGGTCCAGCGCCGCCTTGGGCGTCAGCACCAGCAGCGCCACGCCAGCCAGGCCCGTCAACGCCGCCACCACGGACAGCCCGCGCACCGGAGCGCCCAGCAGCAGCCGGGCCAGTGCGATCACGACCAATGGCTGGATCGCACCGAGCGTGGCCGCCACCCCGCCCGGCAGGCGGTAGGCGGCGACGAACAGCAACGCCCAGAACACCGAAAAATTCAGCGCCCCAAGGATGAACACGCGCAGCCACCAGATGCCGTGCGGCAGCGCACGGACCCACAACATCAGCAGGATGCCCGCGGGCAGGGAGCGCAGCATGGCGACCGTCAGCGGATAGCCCGGCGGCAGCATCAGCGTGGTGACGACGTAGGTGCTGCCCCAGATCGTGGGGGCGAGCGCGGTCAGGAGGAGGTCGGTGTTGCGGGACATTAATCAAAGGGAAGCGGCCGGCCAGCGCGCGCAGCGCTGGCCGCCGCCTTCAATACATATGCTGCCCGCCGTTCATGGCCACGTTGCTGCCTGTCATGAACCCGGCCGCGTCGCTGCAGATGAACGCGATCAGCGCGCCGATCTCATCGGGCTCGCCCAGCCGTCCCACGGGGATCTGCGGCAGGATCTTTTCCTGCATGACCTCCGGCGGCACGGCCTGCACCATGCGCGTGGCCAGATAACCGGGCGACACGGTGTTCACCGTCACGCCCTTGCGGGCGACTTCCAGCGCCAGCGATTTGGTGAAGCCGTGGATGCCCGCCTTGGAGGCCGCGTAGTTGGTCTGCCCGAATGCACCCTTGCTGCCGTTCACCGAAGAAATGTTCACGATGCGGCCCCAGCCCCGATCCGCCATCGGCCCGCAAAGCGGCTGCGTCATGTTGAACATGGAGTCCAGGTTGCTGTGCATGACCTCGGCCCAATTCTGCGCGCTCATTTTGCGCAGGCTGGCGTCGCGCGTGATGCCGGCGTTGTTGATCAGGATGTCGATCTGGCGCCCGTCTTCTTCCAATTTGCGCGCCAGCGCCTGGCAGGCGTCGAAGTCCGCCACGTTGACCTTGTACATGGCGAAGGTGCGGCCTTTGGCGGCCTCTTCCTTGATCCATTCGCGCGTGGCGGTCTCGCTGGAATGGTAGGTGACGATGACGTCGTGGCCCGCATCGTGCAGCGCGACGGCGATGGCACGGCCCAGGCAGCCCGTCCCGCCCGTGATGAGGGCGGTTCGTTTAGCGGTCATGACGGCCTCCCTGCTGGTGGGCGTCCTGCATGGCCGCGCAGGCGGCCGCCATCTGGTTGGTCATCGTGGACCACATCTGCGCAAAGGGCGAGTTGTCGGCGGCCGCGCTGTTGGCCTGCTTGAACCATTCGCACATCGCTTCGCCCACGCCGGCGGCCATGGTGGCCTGCTCCTGCAGCGCGGCGTGCGTGAGGGCCTGGCTGGCTTCCAATTGCGCCTGCCAGCGTTTGCGCGCGAGCTCGCCCATGGCTGGCATGACATCCTGCCAGTTGGCGGTGGGGTTCAAGGGGGAGAGGGCGGCGAGGACTTGGCCGGAGCTGTCGCCGGCCAGACGCTGGCCCATTTCCAGCCAGCGCTGCTGGCTTTCCTGCGCAAGCTGGGCCAAGCGCTGGCAGAAGGCGACGTTGGCGCCGGTCAGGCCGGCGGGCAGGGAGGCATTTGCTTTCTTCATCATCCGTCCTTGTAAATGGCGTGCTAAGGGGAAACGAATACACACGAGCCTCATGCCGTCGGCAGAGGGGCTTGCCCGTCAACGATAGCCCAGCGAGCGGCGGTACGGCCAGCGTTGCGGACCCGATGCTTGCGCAAGCCGGGGGGCGCACACGCAGTTCTTGACGCAGCGCCGCACATGGTGTCCCATCGCAACGATGCAGCTGTACTAATGGCCCCCACTGCCGCGGAGACCCCTTGCCGACATCAGGCCTGATGGATCGTGTTCCCTCGTGGCGTTATCTGCCCGTGGCCTTGGCGCTGGTGCTGCCGGTGATCGCCTGCGTCGCCTGGACGTGGTGGCACGCGCAGAAGGAACAGCGCCTTGAAGCCGAGTCGGCCGCGCGCATCGTGCGTGTGCAGACGCAGCACGTCCTGACGCAGACGTGGACGCTGGCGGACCGGGTGGCGGCGCTGACGGCGCTGTCCTGCGACGAAGCGCTGCCCGACCTGCAACGCTGGGGCGCACTGAACCCGTATCTGCGGTCCCTGTTCCTGGTACGCGGCGATCGCATCTATTGTTCGTCGGCTGTCGGCAAGATCGACTACCCGGTCTCGGAGTTTCGCAAGTGGGTATCCGACCTGCCGCCCGACCGCTGGCGCTTTACCGTGACCGGCACGCCGCTGGCGCCCGAACGGCCGGCGATCCTGCTGGGCCGGCCCGGCGCCGAGGGCCGCAGCGGCGTCGTGGTGGTCGACGGACGGTACGTACAGGATCTGCTGGACGCCGTGGCAAGCCTGCGCGATTACCGCATCGAACTGCAGGTAGGCGAGGGCGGGGCGTTCATTCACAACGATTTCAAGGGCGCGGCGGGGGCGTCGCGCGAGCTGGTCTACCACGAGACCACGGGCCACGATGGGCCCACACCGCTGACCATCCGCGTCAATGCGCCGGCTGAAGCCGTCGTGCAGGCGTGGCAGCAATTGATGATGACCTACCTGCCTGCCGCCGCACTGCTTGGATTCGGCCTGGCCGTGGTCGCTTACCGCCAGCAGGCGAACCGCCGTTCCTTCAAAGAGCAGTTGCGCCGCGCGATCCGGGCTGATGAATTCAGGGTGCATTACCAACCCGTGTACGGTCATGCAACGGGCCAATGCAGCGGCGTCGAGGCGCTGCTGCGCTGGGAGCGGCCCGGGGTCGGATCCGTGCGGCCGGACGTCTTCATTGCCGCGGCCGAGGCCGATGGCATGATCGCCCCGCTGACGCGCCATCTGTTTACGCTGATCGAACGCGACATGCGCAGCTGGACCACGCCGCCGGGGTTTCACGTCGGAGTCAACATTGCCGCCGAGCATTTGTCATGCGCCGAGTTCACCACCGACGTTGAGCGCTTCGCCGCCAACATCGCCCATCGTGACCCGACCCTGGTATTGGAGATCACCGAACGCAGCCTGATCACCGATGACGGCCAGGCGCGGCGCAACATCGACGCGCTGCGTGAGCAGGGGGTGCGTGTTGCCATCGACGACTTCGGCACCGGCCACTGCTCGCTGTCGTATCTGCAGCGCTTTCCGGTGGATTACCTGAAAATCGACAAGGGCTTCGTGCATGCCATCGAACCCACCGGCGAAGACGCGCCGGTGCTGGACGTGATCATCACGCTTGCGCATCGTTTGGGCCTGGCGGTGTTGGCCGAAGGCGTTGAGACGGATCTGCAGTTCCGCTATCTCACCGGGCGCGGCGTCGCGTTCATCCAGGGCTACCTGTTTGCGCGGCCCATGCCGTCGGATCAGTTCGTGACGTGGTACGCCGGGCACGCGCCACCGAACGCACCGGTGGGCGAGCCGCAATCGCGTTCAAGTGGTCTTGGCGTTGGATGACGGCTTGGCAAAGAACAGGTCCGTGATGGCCTGGCTGTCCATGGGTTCGCCGTTGATCGCGCGCGTCAGCATTTCCGCGCCCAGCAGTTGCACCGAAAACACCAGATCGGGCTGCACCCGACGGATCTTCTCCAGATGCTTGCTGGTGTTGACCAGCGCCACCGTCTTGGCGCCGTCCGCGCCGGTCGCTTCCTTTACGGCCAGCACGATGAATGCGTTTTCCGCGTCGTCGTCGCGCAGCGCCAGCACATAACGCGCCCGCGCGACGCCCGCCACGTGCAGCACGTCCACGCTGGAGGGATCGCCTTCGATCAGGTCGGCGGCGGCGGGATAGTCGTGCGCCATGCCCGTTGGGACGATGACGGTGACTTCTTCGTTGCGGCTGCGCAGGCCCTGGTAGACGCTCAGCGCGAGGGGCGTCGCGCCGGCGATGATGATGTGGTTTTTTCTCATGGCCGAAGAAAACCTGCCTTTGACGAGCCGTTTCAGATTGCCGCCGATCACCGGTCCGGCGATCGCGCTGACGGAGGTGGCGAACACGGTAATGCCGAGGATGATAATCGACGCCGTGAACAGGCGCGCCGTGCCGCTATGCGGCACGATGTCGCCGTAGCCCACCGTGGACATCGAGACGATCGAGAAGTACAGCGCGGTGCCCGCGTCCAGAATCGGCGGGTTGAATTCGTTGCCCAGGTATAGCGTGCCGAACACCGCGTAGATCATCAGCGACAGCACGCTGACCAGCGCAAACAGCGACCCGGCCGTCACGCTGGCGCGGTCAAAGCGCCGCCAGTACGCCACCAGCGCAATCACCAGGACCAGCGTGTAGATGCCCAGCCCCGCGCGGCCCCCGTCGCCCAGGATGGCGAACGTGCCGATACCGATCAGCAGCACCAGCGAGAACGCCCACGCGATGCGCGCCTTCAGGATCAAGCCCAGCGCAATCACCTGCAAACCGACGCCGAGCACCAGGCGTGGAATCTCCAGCAGACCGACCACGCGCATGATCTCGTGCCAGTTGTCCAGCGCGAGCCAGAACGAATACTCGCGGGCACGGACTTCGCGCAGCACCGGGTGCATGAACGCGTATCCGTCCAGCGCCACCAGGATGGCAAGGCACCAGTTTGGCGGGAAAAACGCCAGTATCTTGCGGAGGCGATGGCGCAGGGATGGCTGGGGCAGGGGCATGGAGGGGAGGAGCTTGCTATATCAATCTGGTATGGAAGACTATCAACAAAGAATTACTGGAAACGCGTCCGAGGTCCTAAACTTTCCTCATCAGGCGGCTATCCGGAAGGAACACCGCCGATATGGCAGTAACGCCCCCCAGCAGCACGGGTGGACGCATTGCCAGGCGTTGATCACGTTGCAGCCCGTGCAGGGACTAGAGACCCGGCGCAGGCCACGGTCGGACCGTGCGTGAGTAGTATGAGGCACGAATGTTGGAATCGCGTGATCCAGGTAGAAGGCATCGGTGCCGGCCGATGACTCCGGGTTCACGTGTTGTTTTAGCGCGGCGTCTTACCCTTCGGGGGCAGCGCCGCGTTTTTTTCGCCTGGCGGTCTTGCGCCGGGCGATTTCAGGCAGACGCGTTCGCGTCCGCTTCTTCGCTGCGCCAGGCTTGTTGCCCGTCCGTGCGCGCGGTTGGCGTTGACACCCGATAGTCCAGATCCAGCGTGATGTCGGCTGCAAACATGTAGCCCCATCCGTGGACCGCGCGGATCGGCAGCGTCATCTGATTGGCCGCGGCCTTGCGGCGCAGGCGGCTGATCATCACATCCACGAAGCGGCGGCGCGTGATGCCGCTGTCGGCTTCGTCCGCGCCATCGGCCAGAAAGGCGTCGCGGCTGATCTTGCGGTCGGGCGACTTCACCAGCCGCGACAGAAAATCGCGTTCACCGGTCGTCAGGCCCAGCGTCCGGCCCTTGGGGCTGATGAGCGTCCATCCCTTGTTTGCCAGCCGCCAGCCCTCCTGGGCCGGTTCTTCTATGGCTTCCGTACCCGCGCCCGGCTCCATCCCGTCCAGCCCGACCGCGCGTCGCACCAGCGCCTGCAGCACCGCCGCGAGCTCCAGGCCGGTCACGTCCGGCGGCAGGCAGGCGTCCGCGCCGCAGAGCAAGGTGCGGATACGGCTTTCGGAATCGGTGAATGGGGCGATGGCCACGATGCCCAGGCTGCGATCGATGGCGCGCAGCCGCACGGCGGCGTTGTGCACATCGGTAAGCGGGGCTTCCAGGACGACCAGCGGGCTGGGCCGGCGGGAAAATCGGTCGTAGACATCCACGAGATCGTGGCAGCGGCGGACGTTGAATCCCAGGTGGGAAAGGGACTCGACGAGTCTGGCATGCCTGGCGTCGTCATTGCCAAGAAAAATGACATCCAGCGTGTTGTTCATTGATGCTTCCAATGAGGCGCCGCGACGGGGCGCTGGCGCCTTGAAAAAGCCGGACGTCTGGCAGAGCCATGCCGTTTCCGGCCGTTGCGGCGCTTGTCCTTCCAGAGTCACGCCTGTGTTGCATTTAAACACGGGCGTGTTTTTTTGTGAAGATACGTTTCTATGGTTTCGGACGGTAACAGTCGTCCAGGGGGAAATAGCCCGGCATCCATTGAAACAGCGTTTGATCCCCGATTTGCGTCAGAAAAATATTATGTATTACCGATACATTATTTTCTCTTTCGGCCGATTTCTGCCCATAAACTCATGCGGCTTTTTTTGCTCCGATTTTGCTGCAACGTCGCGCGACGGCAGCGGTGGGATGGGCGGGCACGGCGCTGCAAGCCGATGAAAGATATGACTTTTAACGGGGCGGACTGCGGCGTGAAGCGAGGGCGCGCGGCAGCATGCGCGCAAGGCCAGGGGGGCCAAGCGGCGATTTATGAATTAGCCCGGAAATTGGGGTCTAATCCCTTTATTTGGCCGTAGATTTGAAATGCTTTAATCCAAAAAAACCATACAAATTAATGTCTCAGGTTGATCGATTGGACACGTTTAGCCATCGTCTGCGCAACGCAAGAATGCTTCAGGGGTGGACTCAAAAAGACTTGGCGGTCGCAAGCAACCTGTCGCAAAGCGCTATTCGCAACTACGAAAGCGGACAGCGCCAGCAGCCGTCCAGCGAGGCGCTCATCAAGCTGACGCGCGCCCTGCGCGTCAACCCCCTGTGGCTGAGTACCGGCGAAGGGCCCATGCTCGACACGCCGTCCGGCCATGTTGCTGCGGGCAGACTGGGCGAAATCCCCGACCCGCCCGCTTGGCCCTTCGAAACCATCTCCTACGCGGCCTACGCCCGGCTTTCGCACCAGGAAAAACGGCAGATCGAGCTGGTGCTGGGCGCTTACATCAAGGCACGCGGCGAATAGTCCCCATCGGTTGCGCAGGAACCTGCGGGCGCGGGCGGACATCGGCGGGCGCGATGGCGCCGGTGCCGCGGGGATCGGTGCGCAGGCGGCTGCGCAGGCGTTCCACGGGATCCGCAATCAGGTAGTTCAGCACCGCCGAGACCCCGATGCATCCCGTGATGGCCATGGCGGCGAACAGCATGGGTTGATGCTCCTGCACATCGTGCATCAGCCAGCTGAACGCCATGATGACCAGCATGTGGCAGATGTACAGGGGATAGCTGAGTTCACCAATGGCCTTGTCCAGCTTGTGGCGCGATTGGAACAGGAATGCCAGCGGCAGCAGTGCGGCAAACAGCAGGACCGCCAGGCCATCGCGCACGGTGGGGTTGATGCCGATCGAGAAGTGCGCAACCGTATACAGGAACAGGATGCCGGTGCCCAGTTCGGGCAGTCGCTTCACGCGCTGCGTCCAGGCCTTCATGCGCGGCAGCAACACCTGATGCGACAGCGAACCGATCAGGAACAGCGCCAGCTCCGTGGGGAAAAAGCGATAGGTCCAAGGATCCGAGCGGCCGACCCCCGTCCAGATCAGGATCGCGCGCAGGGCCAGCGAGGCGGCCAGCAACGCCAGCAACCGGCGCGGCGAGCGCAGGATGAAGGGCGCAACCAGGTAGAAGCTCATTTCCACACCAAGCGTCCACGCTTGCGGCACCAGCAGACCCTTGTAGAGCGGCACGTCGCTGTTCGCGAAGCTGCCCGTGAAGGCCAGCGCCGAATCGCGGATGCCGAAGAACATCAGCCAGTCCTGGCCGAAGATGAAGAGGTTGGAGAGGAACAGGAAGACTTCGGCGCTGAAGGGCAGGGCTTCGTAGATGCGGAAGAACGAGCCGCCGCTGACGATGTGGGCCGTCAAGGTCAGGGCCGCCACCGCCAGATAGATCGGGAAAAGCCGCAGGAAACGATTGGCGTAGAACTTGCCCGTGGCGCCCTGATAATGGTCCGTCGCCGTCAGCACGTAGGAAATGAGGAAGCCGGAAATCACATAGAAGAGCTGCACGGCAAGCCTGCCGCCGACAAGCTGATCGGCGTAGCCGCCGCCCAGGTGGTCCAGCACCACTGACAATGCCAGTAAGGTTCTCAAGAAGCCCATCGCGCATCTCCCCGGTCGATATTGTTCTCAGCCCCGATGGGCCGGACACTGCGCATGCGGTTGTCGCGGGCTCCGCTCCTCTTTCCCTGTATTACTTTTTAGGCCGGAGTCATCAACTGTCATCGATTCTGCTCGCGGCCACCCACCCCCGCCATGCGGCATTCGATGCAGAACCGGCGATCATCGGAGCTAGAACCTCCGGCTCAAGCGTGCATCTTTTGGATACGGCTGACGGACGGAGAAAATCGCGTGATGGTCCACGGGGCGGTTACATTACGACGATACGCATCAATTGGAGGCTTGCTCATGCCCAATTTCATGTCCACGCCCAGCAGAATGCTCTGCCTGGGGCTGTTGACCGCGGCCCTGGCCGGATGCGCCGGCATGACCGGCGGCGCGCGTCCCGAAGGCGCCGCTGCGGCCAGCGCGGCCACCAGCAAGGATTCGCTGGCGCAGACGAGCTGGGAACTGGTCCGCTGGGCACAACCCGGTGGCCAGCTGCGCGACATCCCGCACGGGGACAACGGCGAGCCCATCCGCCTGACGTTTCTTGCGCAGGGCAAGCAATACCAGGTCAACGGATTCTCCGGCTGCAACCGTTACACCGGCACGTACAAGCTCGAGCGCAACAAGCTCGTCATCGACGCGCCCGCCACCACGCGCATGGCCTGCGTGCCGCCCGAGCGCGCAAAGCTGGAAGCTGACTACCTGCGCGCGCTGCGCGCCATCGACACGTTCACGCTGGACAGCGGCGGCGCGCCGCGCCACCTGACGTTCAATCTGCGGGGTGGCGACGTGCTGGAGTTCGAGCGCCGCCAGGATCCGCCGACCCCCTGATTCCCGCTTCGCTGAACGATCCGAGAGACCTGCATGCGCTCATTCCTTTTCCAGCGCCGCCTGGCGTCCGGCCTGCTGTGCGCGGGTCTCGTTGCCTGCTCGCCGCCGCCGATGCGCGCGGCCGATGGCCAGGATCCGCGTTTCCAGCCGGCCTCGGCCTCCGACATCCTGGTGCAGACGAACTGGGACTTGGCGCGCTGGACGCTGCCCGGCGGCGCGCTGCGCCCCGTGCCGCATCCGTCGTCCTCCACGCGCCCGATCACGGCTGCGTTCATCCACGACCAGGGCTCGCCCCGGATGATGGGATTCAGCGGATGCAATACCTACAACGCGCCGTACACCATCGCCAATGGCCAGTTGATCGTGCGCGCCGACCCGGTGTCGACCCGCATGGCCTGCGCGCCGCAGACGATGACGCTCGAGCACGATTTCCTGGCGTCGCTCACCCGGATCACGGCCAGTTCCTTCGATAACGCCAACAATCCGCAACGCATGACGTGGAAGCTCAGCACCGGCGACACGCTGGACTTCGGGCGCCGCGCGGATCCCGTGGCGGGCGGCCAGCGCGGCCCCACCAAGCTGGTCTACGTCAACGCCGAGCGGGTGCCCTGCGACACGGCCGGTGGCCGCGGTATGTGCTATCAGGTGCGGGACAGCGCCTCGCAGCCCTGGCAGGCCTGGCCGGGCGAGATCACGGGGTTCAATTTCCAGCCCGGCGTGCACTACCGCCTGCGCGTGGTCGAGATCAATGACCCGAATGCCACCTTGGGAGCTGCCCCGCTGCGCTGGGTGCTGGACGCGGTGGTCGAGCAGCAGGTCGTCACCCGCTAGGGACGGCAGGCGGTCTGGGCGGTGCGCGGTCTGGGCACCGGCCGCCCAGCGGTACTCCGTTCTGCGGCGCAAATGGCCCAGCGATTATGATTACGGGCTTCGCCGCCTGTTTTCTATCGCTTTGCCATGACTTCCGTCGTCAATATCGCCGCTTACAAATTCGTTCCGTTGGATAACCTGCCTGCGTTGCGCGAGCGCCTGCTCGCCGAGGCCGGCGCCGCCGGGCTCAAGGGCACGATCCTGCTGGCCGGGGAAGGCATCAACCTGTTCCTCGCGGGGGCGGCCGGCGGCATCGACACCTTCTTGCTGGGCCTGCGCGCCGATGCGCGGTTCGCGGACCTGGAGGTCAAGTTCAGCCACAGCAACGACGTGCCGTTCCGCAAGCTGCTGGTCAAGATCAAGCGCGAGATCATCCGCATGAACCACCCTGCCATCCGGCCGGCAGCGGGCCGCGCGCCCGGCGTCGATGCGCACACGCTGGCGCGCTGGCTGGCGGCGGGCGTGGACGACAATGGCCGGCCCGTGGTCATGCTGGACACGCGCAACGCCTTCGAGGTGGACGAAGGCACGTTCAAGAACGCCATCGACTGGCGCATCGACCGCTTCACGCAGTTTCCCGCCGCGGTCGAGGCAAACCGGGCGCAACTCGAGGGCAAGACCGTCGTCAGCTTCTGCACGGGCGGCATCCGCTGCGAAAAGGCCGCCATCTTCATGAACGAGGCCGGCATCGAAAACGTCTACCAGCTCGACGGCGGCATTCTGAAATACTTCGAGGAAACGGGCGGCCCCGGCTATGAAGGCAAGTGCTTCGTGTTCGACGAGCGCGTCTCGCTCGACCCGGCGCTGGCGCCCAGCAACGCCTGATCGGATTTCCCGCAGAAACAAAAAAGCGCCCGCATTTGCGGGCGCTTTGCATTGGCAGTGACGCGGTTCAGCGCACGCGCATGCCGGGCTTGGCGCCGGGGAACGGCTCCAGCACGTAGATGCCGGCGTCGACGGCTTCATCCGCATGGCTGGCGGCCAGCACCATGCCTTCGGACACGCCGAACTTCATTTTGCGCGGCGCCAGGTTGGCGACCATGACGGTCAGCTTGCCGACCAGGTCTTCCGGCTTGTAGGCCGACTTGATGCCCGAAAACACGTTGCGGTGGCGGCCTTCGCCCACGTCCAGCGTCAGGCGCAGCAGCTTGGTCGAGCCTTCGACGTGCTCGCAATTGACGATCTGCGCGATACGCAGGTCGACGCGCGCGAAGTCGTCGATGGAGATGGTCTCGGCCAGCGGCTCGCCGCCGGGCACCACGACGGGCGCGGCGGGCGGCTCGAACAGGTCTTCCAGCATCTGCGGTTCGACGCGCTGCATCAGGTGCTTGAACGGCGCCACGCGTTGCGGCAGGACCGAGGCATCGGCCCAGGTGAAGGGCGCCTGCGCGCCGAACAGTTCCAGGGCAACGCGTTCGGCCAGCTGGGGCAGCACCGGCGCCAGCATCACCGACAGCGCCTTGAAGCCGGCCAGCGAGCGCGAGCAGATGTCCTGCAGCGCGGCCTTCTGCGCGTCGTCGGCGGTGGCGATGCCCTTGGCCAGCACCCACGGCTGCGCGGTGTCGAACGCCTGGTTGATGCGGTCGGCGTAAGCCATGATCTCGCGGATGGCGCGGTTGTACTCGCGGGCCTCGAATGCGGCGCGGATGGACTCGGCCTGTTCGGCGTATTCAGCGGACAACGCGCTGGTGTCGCCGGAATAACCCAGGACGCCGTCGAAATGCTTGGTGATGAAGCTGGCGGCGCGGCTGGCGATGTTGACGTACTTGCCGACCAGATCGCTGTTCACCCGGGCAATGAAGTCCTCGGGATTGAAGTCCACGTCTTCGACGCGCGCGTTCAGCTTGGCGGCGATGTAGTAGCGCATCCATTCGGCGTTCATGCCGAGTTCCAGGTAGCGCAACGGCGAAATGCCGGTGCCGCGGCTCTTGGACATCTTTTCGCCGCTGACGGTGATGAAGCCGTGCACGTTGACCGCGTCCGGCGTCTTGCGGCCGGCGAACTTCAGCATGGCGGGCCAGAACAGGGCGTGGAAGTACACGATGTCCTTGCCGATGAAGTGGACCTGTTCGGTGTCGCCGTTGGGGTCGAGCAAGGCGTCAAAATCCATGCCCTTGACCGCGCAATAGGACTTGAGCGACGCCAGATACCCGACCGGCGCGTCCAGCCAGACGTAGAAATACTTGCCCGGCGCGTCCGGGATCTCGATGCCGAAATAGGGCGCATCGCGGGAGATGTCCCAGTCGCCCAGCTTGGCCTCGCCGTCTTCGCCGCCCAGCCATTCGCGCGTCTTGGCCAGCATTTCAGGTTGCAGATGCTTGGCGCCTGCCTTGTTGGAACCCGTGGTCCACTGCTGCAGGAATTCCACGCAGCGCGGATCGGACAGCTTGAAGAAGAAGTGATCAGACGACTTCAGGACGGGCGTGGCGCCCGTCAGCGCGGAGTAGGGATTGATCAGTTCGGTGGGGGCGTACACCGCGCCGCAGACCTCGCAGGAATCGCCGTACTGGTCCTTGGCGTGGCACTTGGGGCACTCGCCCTTGATGTAGCGGTCGGCCAGGAACATGCCCTTGACCGGATCGTAGAACTGCTCGATGGAGCGCGTTTCGATCAGGTCCTGCGCCTTGAGCGCGCGGTAGATGTCCTGCGACAGCGCGACGTTTTCCGCCGAATCGGTGGAATGCCAGTGGTCGAAACGGATGTGGAACCCGTTCAGGTATTGCGGACGCTCGGCCGCGTAACGCGCAACCAGCGCCTGCGGCGTGATGCCTTCCTTTTCGGCCTTCAGCATGATCGGCGCGCCATGCGCGTCGTCGGCGCCCACAAAGTGCACCGTGTGGCCCGCCATTCGCATCGAACGAACCCAGATATCGGCCTGGATGTACTCCATGATGTGGCCGATGTGGAAAGATCCGTTGGCGTAGGGCAGCGCAGTGGTGACAAAGAGGGTGCGAGACATGGTTGTCGACTGAGGTTGAGGGGAAAAGGGATTTGGCCGGCCATTTTAGGGCAAGCGCGCGCGCCTGCCGCTGATGCGGCCGCGGATGCGGTCCCGGACAGGGTTCCGGAGATGGTCCCGGAAAGTACACAACCCGCCCATCGCAGCGACGCGAATCAGGCGGGTTGAGGGAAGCGTGGCCAGGCGATGAGCGCGATTTCAGCGCAGCACGCATTGGCCGGCTTGCGCGCAATCACGCGCAAGCCAGGTTGAAAACCGCCGTCAGCGGATTTCGCGGGCCTCGACGTCAATCACATCGCCACGCGGTTGCGTGGCGAACGGGGCAGTGGCGGACTGGAAGGGTCCAGGGCGGGCGCCTTGGCGCTGGCTCCAATAGGCGCGAACGCCGAAGGGCTTGCCGCGCACCTTGGCGACCACATAAAGGATCGCCACGGCGAATGCCGTGGAAAGCATGAACACCAGCGCCATCGCCATGCCGATCAAGGCCAGGGCGGCGAATAAGACGGCACGAAAGAAGCGGATAAGTGTGTTGGTCATGAATGGTCGGATGCAAAACGCAGCGAAAGGTTCCCGTGTATCCGCTATCCTTTAGGGGATGGCGGCCCGCAGACGCCGCGCTGCCTACGGAACCATAGTGACATGAGTATAACGATAGAAAACATCCGCGCCGCACTGCGCGCCGCGCAAGACCCGAATACCGGTTTGGATTTGGGCGTTTCTGTAAAAGATCGTGACATTCAACTGGCCGGCGGCCGCGTCGCGTTGACGCTGGAGCTGGGCTATCCCGCCGATGCCGTCCGCGACCAGATTCGCGACATCGCCGTGCGTGCGTTGGCGCAAGCCGGCGCGCCCGATGCGCAAGTCACCGTCACCTGGAAGGTCGCCGCGCACGCGGTGCAGAAGGGCCTGAAGCCGCTGCCCAACGTGCGCAACATTATTGCGGTCGCTTCTGGCAAGGGCGGCGTGGGCAAGAGCACCACCGCCGTGAACCTGGCCCTGGCGCTGGCCGCCGAGGGCGCAACGGTCGGCGTGCTGGACGCCGACATCTACGGCCCCAGCGTGCCGACGATGCTGGGCATCTCCGGCCGTCCGGAAAGCCGGGACAACAAGAGCATGGAGCCGCTGACCGGCCACGGCCTGCAGGCCAACTCCATCGGTTTTCTGATCGACGCGGACTCGCCCGCCATATGGCGCGGCCCGATGGTCACGCAGGCGCTGGAACAACTGCTGCGCCAGACCAATTGGCGCGACCTGGATTACCTGATCGTCGACATGCCGCCCGGCACGGGCGACGTGGCCCTGACGCTGGCGCAGAAGGTGCCGGTCGTGGGCGCGGTCATTGTCACCACGCCGCAGGACGTGGCGCTGCTGGACGCGCGCAAAGGCCTGAAGATGTTCCAGAAGGTGGAGGTGCCGATTCTGGGCGTGGTCGAGAACATGGCCATCCACATCTGCTCGCAGTGCGGTCACGCCGAGCACATCTTCGGCGAAGGCGGCGGCCAGCGCATGGCCGAGCAATACCAGACGCCCTGGCTGGGCAGCCTGCCGCTGACGCTTGCCATTCGCGAACAGACCGACGCCGGCACGCCGACCGTCGTGTCGGACGCGGGCAGCGAAGCCGCGTCGCTGTACCGTGCGATCGCTCGAAAGCTGGCCGCGGGCGTTGCGGCGCTTCCGCGCGACATGGCCGGAAAGTTTCCCTCCATCGTCGTTCAACAACCGACCTGACGCATGCGGTGGGCTGCCCGCGCCTTATTGGCAGGACTTTGCATGATGGCGGGCGAGGCGTTGGCCAAGCGCCCGGAGGTTATTGTCGACCCCGGGGGCGTGCCCCCGGCCGCGCTGCAGGCGATCACCCAGGCGGTCGATGCGATCGCGCGTCTGGCCGAAGACCAGGACGGCGGTGAAATCAACCGCCTGCGCCGACGCGCGCGCGACGCGACGCTGGCGGCGCTGGCCACGCAGGGCTATTTCTCGCCCAAGGTGACGCTCGAAGCCGGTACGGATATCGGCGGCGAAACCTGGGACATCGCGATCGTGCCGGGCAAGCGCACGACCGTCGAATCCGTGAACCTGGAATTCTCCGGCCGCATCACGCGCCCCGAGTACGCGCAGCGCGTGCAGAAGCTGCGCGATGACTGGAGCTTGAGGAAGGGCCAGCCGTTCATCAACGGCGACTGGAACCGTGCCAAGGCCACGCTGCTGGACGACGTGTCCACGCGCGACTTCCTGCTGGCGCGCATGACGTCCTCGCGCGCCGACATCGACGCGGACAACGCGGCGGCGCATCTGCACGTCACCATCGACAGCGGGCCGCAGGTGCGCATGGGCGAGCTCAACACCCAGGGCCTGAAGCGCGTGCCGGAGACGCTGATCGACCGCTACGTGCGCTACAACGTGGGCGCCGCATTCGACCAGAACCGGCTGGACCAGTGGCAGCAGGACCTGCAATCGACCGCGTTTTTCCGCGGCGCGTTCGTCTCGCTGCAGGAGCCGCCCAGCCAGAACGATCAGCCCACCGATCCCATTTCCGACCGCGCCCGCGGCCCCGGATCCGAAGACGCCGCTGCCGCCGCGCCGGCGGGCGATCCCACGGTGTCGGGCGGCATGCCCCCGCCGCCGGCGCAATTCGATTCCGACGGCGAGATCACGCTGCCGGTGCAGGTGCGCGTGGTCGAGGCGCCCCCCAAGCGGTTTTCCGCGTCGATCGGCGTGGACGACGAGGCCGGCGTACGGGTGGAATCGGTGTATCGCCAGAACGTCGTGTTCGGCCAACCGGTCACCATGGAAACGGGCTTTGGCGTGGACCGGTTGCGCCAGCGCGCTTTCATGGACATCCTCTTGCCCCCTTCCGAGCGCGGCTACCGCGATTCCGTCGGGATCCTGGCGGACCGCTCGGACATCCAGGGGTTGGAAGTGACCCGCTACGCGCTGGGCGCCACGCGCACGCAAGAGCGCAAGGGCGCGGGCGACAGCCGCGTCGAATATGAAACACGCTACGGCGTGCTGCTGGCGCAAGACCACGTCAAGATCGACGGCGGCGACAGCTACACGCTGCCCACCATCACCACCACGGCCGAATGGCTGCGGCGCGATGTCGACAACAAATACGATCCGCGCGAGGGCAACCTGATTTCCGTGGGCGGCGGTGTCGGCGTGACGCTGGATACCGGCGAGCCCTACACCCGCCTGCGGCTGCGCGGCCAGAAATGGTGGCCTTTCGGCAAATGGGACGTGCTGACGATCCGTGGCGAGGTTGGCCGCGTGTGGTCCAACGGCGACGTGCAGGTGCCGGACGACTTCGGTTTCCGGACGGGCGGTGCGCGGTCGATCCGCGGCTATCGCTATCAAAGCATCGGCGTGCACCGCGACAACGCTGTCGTCGGCGCGCCCACGCTGCTCGTGGGCAGCATCGAGTACGACCATTATTTTGACGAGCGCTGGGGCATGGGCGTGTTCGTGGACGCGGGCGATGCCGCCGAATCGTTCGGCGACATGAAGATGTCCGTAGGCTACGGCGTTGGCGCGCGCGTGCGCACGCCCGCCGGGCCGCTGTTCCTTGACGTGGCCTACGGCCAGCGCGAACGTGACCTGCGTCTGCATTTCTCGCTGGGGATCGCGTTTTGAAGTTCGTGCGTAAATTCCTGCGCCATGTGCTGGTGTGGTGGCTGCCCGGCCTTGCCATGCTGGTTGCGCTGGCGGCTGGCTTCATCTTCTGGCTGGTGGCCTCGCAGAACGGCACGCGCCTGTTGCTGACGACCGCCGCGCAGCAACTCGAAGGCCAGGCGCTGGACGTGAACGGCTCGCTGCTGCACGGGGTCACCGTGGGGCGTCTGGAGCTGACGGCCGGCGGCACGCACGTCGACATCCACGACCTGGATTTGTCCGTGCGCTGGAGCGCGCTGGGCGACCGGCTCTTGCATGTGCGCAATCTGTCCGCCGGCTCGGTCCGCGTGGACATGGAGTCCTCGCCCGAGACGCCGCCCGCCGAGGAAAGCAGCGAACCCTTCACGTTGCCCAAGCTGCCTGTGACTATCGCCGTGGACCGGCTGGCGCTGGGCGACTTCCAGTTCACCCAGGACGGCGAGCCGCTGCCCGTCACCTTGAATGACCTGAACGCGACCTTTGCCGCCAGCCAACAGGGCGCGCAATTGCGCATCGCCAGCCTGCGCGTTGGCCACGAGGTGGGCGAGGCCGATGTGACCGGCCAGGCCGATCTGCAGGCTCTGGCCGACCCCTGGCCCTTTGCGGCGCGCCTGGACGTGACGGCGCGCGGCGCGGGTCCCGACTCTCCCCTGTGCCAGGCCGATCGGCTGAGCGGCGTGTTTGGTCCGGTGGCGGGGCAGGCGCCGGCCAAGGACAAGGCCGAAGAATCGGCCAAGGAGCCCGCTGCGGCCAAGAAATCGGCTGCGTCCAAGGCCCAGGCTCCGGCCAACCGCGCAGGCGCTCGCAAGGCCGAGGCCGCCGCCAAGGGCACAAATGCCGCCAAGCCGGCGGAAACGGCCAAGGGCCGCATCGACGCCGCAGCAGCTTCCAAGGGCAAGGCAGAGCCTGCCGCCACCGCGGCCGCGCCGATGGGGCCGCCCGTGCCTGCGTGCCTTGTCGTGCTGCACGCCGACGCCGCGGGATCGCTGGACGGCATCCAGGCCAAGATCGACGGCACGGGATCCAATTTCGTGCTCGATGTGGTGGCCGATCTGGCGCCGCGCACGGCGCTGGTGCTGCGCAGTGCCAGGGCGCGAGCGCAGTTGCCGGACAAGTCCACGCTGGCCGCGCAATTCGACCTGCAGGCGGGCGACGCGCCCGGCCGCGACCGCATCGTCGGATCGCTGGATGCGCAGCGTCTGGACCTGGCGCCCTGGACGGGCAATGCCATTCCACCCGCGCTGCTGACCGTTCGTGCCGATGTGCAGGCCGACATTGAAAACCTGAGCGCGCTGCGCCATGCCGCCGTCAACCTGCGTTTTGAAGAGGGCAGCCGCTGGAACCGCCAGCCGCTGAGCGGGGATCTGAAGGCGCAGGTGGATGTGACTGGGACGGGGGGCGGTGCGGCAGCCGGTGCTGCGGCAGCCGGTGCTGCGGCAGCCGGTGCTGCGGCTGGCGCCGCAGTGGCGCCTGCCGGGACTGCCGCGCGTGATCCGGCGGTGGACCCGTTGGCCGGCCTGCGCATCCATGGCCTGGACGTGGACCTGCGGCTGGGCCGCAATCGCGTCCGCGCGACGGGCGAACTGGGCGCATCCAGCGGCGCCATCACGCTGGATGCCCAGGCGCCGCAACTGGACGCCTTCTGGCCCGACATACCCGGCGGCGCCGACGTGAAGGCCCGCATCGACGGCACGGTGGCCGCGCACCGCGGCGAGCTCACCGCCAGCTATACGCCGCCGCGGCCCCGGCCCGGCATCATCGGGCAATCCCGCG
The DNA here is from genome assembly GCF_902859585.1 of Achromobacter animicus. Classification (GTDB taxonomy): domain Bacteria; phylum Pseudomonadota; class Gammaproteobacteria; order Burkholderiales; family Burkholderiaceae_B; genus Achromobacter; species Achromobacter animicus. Next base: position 589,165 of record NZ_CADIJM010000002.1, read on the forward strand.
CGCAGGCCAATCTGACCTTCAACGGCGGCTGGGGCAGGGGCCCCACAGGCCAGCCCGACGCGGCGCTGGTGGGCTGGCGCGGCACGTTTTCACGGCTGAGCGCGGATACCGCCGGATTCGCCGTTTCCCTGGATCGCCCGGTCACGCTGTCCTTCCTGCCCGCTGCCGTGGCGCCGCAATGGCAGTGGCAGGTCGGCCAGACCGGCGTGAGCCTGACCCTCCCGGGCAAGGAGCGCCTGTCCGTGGCGCACCAGGGATCGCGCGGCGGCGGCAAGCGCTGGGAAACCGCCGGGCAGTCGGACAACCTGATCATCACGGCTGGCGTGGCGCGCCAGGTGGTCGGCGCATTCGATCCGGAAGCCGCGGCCAAGCTGGGCCGCAACGCCGGCCGCGTGAACGCGATGGTTCCCGATGGCCAGCGCCGCATCGCGCTCGACCTGCTGTGGGACTTGAAATTCGACGGACGCCTGGCCGGCCGGGCCCGCATCGCGCGCCGGGCGGGCGACCTGCTGATTCCGGGCGATCCCCCGGTGCCGCTGGGCGTGAAGGCGCTGGTCGTCGACGTGACCGCCACGCCCACCTCGGCCAACGCCAGCCGGCTGGACGCCCGCCTGGACCTGTCGACGGAAAAGATGGGGTCGATCAACGGCACCGGCACGGCGGTCCTGCTGGTGGACGCGCAGGGCGGGATGGCGCTGGATTCGCGCCAGCCGCTGCGGGCGCGCCTGAATGCCGACATCGCCGACCTGGCGTGGGTTGGCCTGTTCGTGGGCGACGCCATGGAAGTGGGCGGTACGCTCAAGGCCAATATCGACGTGCAGGGCACGCTTGCCGGCCAATGGGGCGCCACCGGCTCGATCCGGGGCGACAAGCTGAGGCTGGTGCGCATCGACGATGGCGTGCGGCTGATCGATGGCACGCTGTCCGCCCGCCTGGACGGCCAGCGGCTCATTCTGGACAGCCTGCGCTTTCCGGCGTCGCTGCGCGTGATGCCTGCCGAATGGCGCACCAAGGAATGGATCACGACGAACGCGGGCGCCAAGGGCGGTTACGCCGAAGCGAAGGGCGACTGGAACATCATGGACGGCGGCGGCGCGATCAAGCTGACGCTGTTCCGATTCCCGGCCCTGCAGCGATCGGACCGCTACGCCATGGTGTCCGGCACGGTCGAGGTGCGGGCGGCCATGCCGCGCCTGGAGATCGTGGGCAACCTAAGCGCCGACGCGGGCTGGTTCAGCCTGGAGATCCTGCAGGGCGTGCCGACGCTGGATGACGACGTGCGCGTGATCCGCGCGGGCGACGATCCCAACAAGGTCTCGACGCCGCTGCAGACCAGCATGGACCTGAAGTTCGACATGGGGCCGCGCTTCTACATCACGGGCATGGGGCTGGACGCCGGCCTGCTCGGTTCCATCCAGATCCGGCTGAACGAGGGCCGGCTGACAGGCTGGGGACAGTTGCGCACGCGCGGCGGCGGCATCGAGGCCTATGGCCAGCGGCTGCGCCTGAGCCGCGGAACCCTGACTTTCCAAGGCCGTCTGGACAACCCCATCCTGGACATCGAGGCGCTGCGCACGGGTGAACTGGTCGAGGCCGGCGTGCGCGTGGTGGGCACGGCCCAGCGTCCGCGCATCGACCTGGTGTCCTATCCGGAAGTCAGCGATGTCGAAAAGCTGTCGTGGCTGCTGCTGGGCCGCGGGCCGGACGAAAGCGGCGGCGACGCGGCCTTGCTGGTGTCGATCGGCACCGCGCTGCTGGGGGGCGGGCAGCCGTTCTACAAGCAGTTCGGGCTGGACGACGTGGCGGTGCGCACCGGCAACATGGGAAGTTCGGGCAGCATCCTGCCGGACCGTACGGTGGCCGGCAATGTGAACCGCGATATCGGCAGCGACCTGTCCACGCAATTCCTGGTGGCCAGCAAGAACTTCGCCAATGGCATCACGCTGAGCGTCGAGCAGGCGCTGTCCGGCAGCGATACCGTTGGGCGTGCCAGCTACCGGCTGGCGCGTGGTCTGTCCCTTGATTTGAAGGGCGGCTCGGTCAACGGGATTTCGCTGGTGTACCGCACCCTGTTCGGCAATTGATCCGGCGCCCGGCTTGCGGCGGGACAAGTCTGTCCCGCCCGGCCGGAATCGGGTTCGGCGCGCTCGGGATAAAATGATGCCCATTCCAAATCCCTAGCACCACACCCACCATGAGCATCAAAAGCGACCGCTGGATCCGCCGCCAGGCCGAAGCCGGCATGATCGAACCCTTCGAACCGGGGCAGGTTCGTATGGCCAATGGCGGGCGCATCGTCAGCTACGGCACCAGCAGCTACGGCTACGACGTGCGCTGCGCCGACGAATTCAAAATCTTCACCAACATCAATTCGACCATCGTCGATCCCAAGAACTTCGACGAAGGCTCGTTCGTGGATTTCAAGGGCGACGTCTGCATCATCCCGCCGAATTCCTTCGCCCTGGCGCGCACCGTGGAATACTTCCGCATCCCGCGCAGCGTCCTGACTGTCTGCCTGGGCAAGAGCACGTACGCGCGCTGCGGCATCATCGTCAACGTGACCCCGCTTGAACCCGAATGGGAAGGCCACGTCACGCTGGAATTTTCCAACACCACGCCGCTGCCCGCCAAGATCTACGCCGGCGAAGGCTGCGCACAGATGCTGTTCCTGGAAAGCGACGAGGTCTGCGAAACCTCGTACCGCGATCGCGGCGGCAAATATCAAGGCCAGCGCGGCGTCACGCTGCCGCGCACCTGATCGTTCAGCCTGGCTGCGCCGGGCGCGAGTTATCGCTCGGGCAGTCACGCCGGTAGTCGATATCCCACTCGCCTTCGCCGGTCTGCACGAAGCCGTGCCGGCGATAGAAGCGGTTCGAATCGCTGCCGCGCAACGCGCTCAATGTCACCCCGACGCCGCGGCGGTCGGCGTCCCGCAAGATCCGGCGCAGCACCTGGCCGCCTACGCCTCGCCCCTGCGCAGAGGGATGCACGTACAGATGATCCAGCCGCAATCCCTCTCCCTCCGGCCGCAGGCAATAGAACCCGATGCGTTTGCCGTCTTCTTCGATGTGCCAGGTGCACTCGGGGCGGAAGGTGCCGCGCAGCCGCTCCCGCGCCCGGTCCGGGTCAAAGCGGCCCAGCCGTTCCAGGCTGTCGCGCATGGCCTCGATCCGCAGCGCCAGCAGCGCTTCGAAGTCGGCCTCGGCTGCAGGCGTGAAGCGCAGCGACGCAGGCGCCAGTTCGTCATAGCCCCGGCCCAGAAACTGCAGGATGCAGATGCCGTGGCCATAAGGATCGGCCAGATGCGCAATGCGGCCCCAGTCATGCGTGATGGGCGGATCCTCCAGGCGCGCGCCCGCGGCGACCGCCCGGGCCACGGCCTGGTCCACGTCATCCACCACGACGTCCAGATGCACGGGCGTCCAATGCCGCGCGTAGTCGCGGCGCTGACGGACAGCGCCGCCGGCCGCCGGACCGCCGGCCGCCGGAACGCCGGCCGCCGTGCCCGCCGCCTTTTCGAGCAGATAGATGGGGGCGTCGGCGCCCAGCAGTTCGGCCCCCGTGGAACCCAGCCGCCGGTTCAGCGTCAAGCCGAAGGCAGACAGGTAGAAACCGATCGCGTGTTCGAGATCGGGAACATCGATATTGACCAGGATTCTCATGGGGACATTCTGCGCTAAAGAACCTTATGCCGCGTCCGTAAAAAGATTACATGTGTTTGCCGATTTGGCGACGTCATTTCTGCAAGCGTTAGCAAGGCCCAATCCGTGCGTTACCCCCATATTCCCTGGCTGCCCCTGTTGTTCTATCCCGCGTTGCCGGTGGCCGCAGCGGTCGGGCTGCTGTTCTGGCGGGATTGGCCGCCCGCGCTCAGCCTGATCGTTCCGTTCGTGCCATGGGTCATGGCGCTGATCGGATCGGCGATCTGCCTGATGTATCAACGCTCGCAGACCATGGCGCTGATGCTGTGCGTGCTGGCCGTCACGGCGGCCTGGCCTACGCTTGCCCGGGAAGCCCCGTGGGCCATGGGGCCGGTGCTGGCCTGGTGGTCGCTCGTCTACACCATCAATGCCCTGTGGTCCGAACGATCCAGCATGCTGATCGACGTGGCGCTGCGCATCGGCTTGATCGCCGCCGGCGTGGCTGTGATTGCGCTGGTGGGCAAGGACGGCGTGGGCGAAATCTTCAGCACCGTCGCGCTCCAGGGCATGCTGGCGCGCCTGGGCGTACCGGCCGAGGCGCTGATCGCGCTGCTGGGCACGGGCCTGACGTTGACGCTGCTGCTGTTGCGCTACGGGCGCCCGCAGCAGGCAGGGCAGTGGCTGGGCTTCGTGTGCATGGCCTGGGCGCTGCCGCGCGGCGCGGCGCATCCGCTCGAACTGGCGCTGATGTCCGCCGCGGCGCTGACGGCCCTGTGCATCTCGTTGGCGCACGAAGGCTTTCACATGGCGTTCCGCGACGAGCTCACCGGTTTGCCCGGCCGCCGCGCGCTGAACGAGCGGCTGCAACGCATGGGCCGCCTCTACACGCTGGCCATGGCCGACGTGGACCACTTCAAGGCCTTCAACGACACGCACGGCCACGATGTGGGCGATCAGGTGTTGCGCATGGTCGCCTCGCAGTTGCGGCGCGTGCCGGGTGGCGGCCAGGCCTACCGCTACGGCGGCGAGGAATTCACGCTGGTGTTTCCCGGCAAGACCGCGGCCGAGGCCATGCCACACCTGGAAACGGTGCGCCGCGCCATCGAGGCCTACCAGATGCGCCTGCGCGACAAGCCGGCCCGGCCCAAGGCGGACCAGATCGGCCAGCGCCGCCGCGGCGGACGGGGAGGGCGCGGCGCCCGGCCCTTGCGCGTGACGGTCAGCATCGGGGTGGCGGAACGCAGCGATGCCCTGCGCGCCCCGGACGCCGTCATCAAGGCGGCCGACCAGGCGCTCTACAAGGCCAAGGACGGCGGTCGCAATCAGGTGTGTGCCTTCGGCGCGCGCCGCCGCGCGGGCGCTGGCTGAAGCCCGCGGCTAGCGGTCGGCCAGCGGCATCGCCATCAGCGCTTCGTCGTACAGCTTGCCGTTGACGCACAGCGCCTCGCGCTCGTGGCCATACACGGTGAATCCCAGGCTGGCGTAAAGCGCGGACGCCGCGACATTGTTGGCGGTGACGCTCAGCTGCACCTGCCGGATGCCGCGCATGGTGCGCGCATGGTCGATCGCCGCGTGCATCAGCATCCGGCCCAAGCCCCGGCCGCGCTCGGCGGGTGCGACGTACATGCTCCAGATGTGCGCCTTGTGCCGCACCTTCAGCTTGCGCTGGCGTCCCACGCCGACGATCCCGGCCAACGCCTCGCCCAGAAACACGCCAAACATCGCGCCATCGTTGGCCGGCGAAATCCATTCGCGGATGTCCGCCAATGTCAGCGTGTGTTCCTCTTCGTAACTCGATCCAAAGGACTCGGGCGTTTCGACCAGCGCATTCAAACGCAATTGCCGCAGGGGCGCGGCGTCGGCAGCGATCAGTCGTCGGACGACAGGCTCGTTCATGGCGGCTTTGAGAGTGTTGGGATTAGGTAACGTTTGAGGAGTATAGGGGGATGGGCTTGCCTATAATGGCCCCAACGCCGCTTGCGGTTTTCAACAAGGAGCCATTGATGTTCGGTTTCCTCAAGACAAACCAGGATGCGACGCGCCACGAAGTCCAGGAAGAATTCGTGGCCCGTGTCGCGGGTGCAGCGCAGGACTTCGTGGAGGCGGCCGGTTCAACCGGCGCCGTGCTGGACTACTCTCCGTCCAGCGTTCATGCGCTGGATGACGCACTGGAGGCCGCCCATCTGGGCACGCTGCCTCTGACCCCCATGCAAACCGTCGGTGCTGCCGCCTACCTTTACGAGGTTGGCCGCCGCGCGCATGGCGGGCTGTACGAGGTCTGCGACGACGAAGATCCCGTGGTCCTCGTCTGCGGAGAACCCGGCTCCGAAGTGTGCTTTGGCGCCATCGCCAAGGTCGAGCGGCGCATCCGTTACGGGGCCGCCGAGGCCATCCCCGCCTACTTTGAACGCTTCATGACAGCCCTCCAGACTGGCGAAGCGCAGACCATCCGGTAGGCTGATCTGGCGCTTCTGGGGATTTCCCTTAGGGCTGTAAGAAAAACAGCCCTACAATTCCGCAATTCCCGCCGGCCGGCGGGTGCTCGTGCCGTCTGTCATCAGACGGTTTTTTACTCGCAGTACATTCGCGCCGCGATACGCGTCCGATCCGCCATGCCCCCAGGAGCGCCTGCATGAAATTCCGCTTCCCCATCTTCATCATCGACGAGGACTACCGTTCCGAGAACGCGTCCGGTTTGGGTATCCGTGCCTTGTCCGCAGCAATCGAGGCCGAGGGCGTCGAGGTGATCGGGGTGACCAGTTACGGCGACCTGAGTTCGTTCGCGCAGCAGCAGAGCCGCGCCAGCGCCTTCATCCTGTCGATCGACGATGAAGAGTTCGACGTGGACTCGCCCGAGGACGTGGCCAGCGCAATCAAGAACCTGCGCGCCTTTATTGGCGAGCTGCGCTTTCGCAACGCGGACATTCCCATCTATCTGTACGGCGAAACGCGCACGTCGGAACACATTCCGAACGACATCCTGCGCGAGCTGCACGGCTTCATCCACATGTTCGAGGACACGCCGGAGTTCGTGGCGCGCCACATCATCCGCGAAGCCCGCAGCTACGTCGACAGCCTGCCGCCGCCGTTCTTCCGCGAGCTGGTGAAGTACGCGCAGGACGGTTCGTATTCGTGGCACTGCCCGGGGCACTCGGGCGGCGTGGCGTTCCTGAAGAGCCCGGTCGGCCAGATGTTCCACCAGTTCTTCGGCGAAAACATGCTGCGCGCCGACGTCTGCAACGCCGTGGACGAACTGGGCCAGCTGCTGGACCACACCGGCCCGGTCGCCGAATCCGAACTGAACGCCGCGCGCATCTTCCACGCGGACCATTGCTTCTTCGTGACCAACGGCACGTCGACCTCGAACAAGGTCGTGTGGCACGCCAACGTCGCCGCGGGCGACGTCGTGGTGGTGGACCGCAACTGTCACAAGTCGATCCTGCACGCCATCACGATGACGGGCGCGATTCCGGTGTTCCTGCGCCCCACGCGCAACCACCTGGGCATCATCGGCCCGATCCCGCTCGAAGAATTCCACCCGGACAACATCCGCAAGAAGATCGAAGCGAACCCCTTCGCGCGCGAAGCGGTGAACAAGAACCCGCGCATCCTGACGCTGACGCAGAGCACGTACGACGGCGTCATCTACAACGTCGAAATGATCAAGCAGCAGCTCGGCAGCTATGTCGACACGCTGCACTTTGACGAAGCCTGGCTGCCGCACGCGTCGTTCCACGAGTTCTATCAGGACATGCACGCCATCGGCCAGGACCGCCCGCGCAGCCAGGACGCCATGGTGTTTGCCACGCACTCCACGCACAAGCTGCTGGCCGGCATTTCGCAGGCCTCGCAGATCATCGTGCAGGAATCCGAGACCCGCAAACTGGACCGCAACGTCTTCAACGAGGCGTATCTGATGCACACGTCCACGTCGCCGCAATACGCGATCATCGCGTCCTGCGACGTGGCCGCGGCCATGATGGAGCCCCCGGGCGGCACCGCGCTGGTCGAGGAAAGCATCCGCGAAGCCCTGGACTTCCGCCGCGCCATGCGCAAGGTGGAATCCGAGTTCGGCAAGAACGACTGGTGGTTCAAGGTCTGGGGCCCGAACCGCCTGGTGGCCGAAGGCATCGGCAACCGCGACGAATGGATCCTGGAAGCCAACGATCACTGGCACGGCTTCGGTGAAATGGCCGAAGGCTTCAACATGCTGGACCCGATCAAGGCCACGGTCATCACGCCGGGGCTGGACATGTCGGGCAGCTTCGGCGAAACCGGCATTCCCGCGGCGCTGGTCTCCAAGTACCTGACCGAGCACGGCGTTGTGGTTGAAAAGACCGGCCTGTATTCGTTCTTCATCCTGTTCACCATCGGCATTACCAAGGGCCGCTGGAACACGCTGCTGACTGCCCTGCAACAGTTCAAGGACGACTACGACCGCAACCAGCCGCTGTGGCGCATCCTGCCGGAGTTCTGCCGCGACCATCGCCGCTACGAGCGCATGGGCCTGCGTGACCTCTGCCAGCAGATCCACGAGGCCTACCGCGAGCGCGACGTCGCCCGCCTGACGACCGAGATGTACCTGAGCGACATGGTGCCGGCGCTGAAGCCGTCGGACGCCTTTGCCCGCATGGCGCACCGCGAAGTCGAGCGCGTCGACATCGACAAGCTGGAAGGCCGCGTCACGGGCGTGCTGCTGACGCCGTACCCGCCGGGCATTCCGCTGCTGATCCCGGGCGAACGCTTCAACCGCACCATCGTGCAGTACCTGCAATTCGCGCGCGAGTTCAACGAACGCTTCCCCGGCTTCGAAACCTACATCCACGGCCTGGCCGACGAAGTGGGTCCGGACGGCGAAAAGCGTTACTACGTTGACTGCCTGATCGAAGAGTAAGCACGGGCGGGCCGGAAATCTTGATGTTCGATGTTGCAGTGCTTGGCGCGGGCGCCGCGGGCATGATGTGCGCGGCGGTCGCGGGTCAGCGCGGCCTGCGCGTGGTGCTGGTCGACCACGCGCAGCGCCTGGCCGAGAAGATCCGCATTTCGGGCGGCGGGCGCTGCAATTTCACGAACATCGGGGCCGGGCCCGCCAATTTCCTGTCTGAAAATCCCCATTTCTGCCGGTCGGCGCTGTCGGCCTACACGCCGCAGGACTTTCTGGCGCTCATGAAGCGCCACCGCATCGCCTGGCACGAGAAGCATCGCGGCCAGCTGTTCTGCGACGACTCCAGCGAAAACATCATCGACATGCTGCGCGCCGAGTGCGACGCGGGCAATGTGCAATGGCGCATGGGCTGTTCGGTGGCCGAGGTCGCGCATGGGGCCGAAGGTTTCGAGCTGCGCACCAGCCAGGGCGTCATCCGGGCCGCCAAGCTGGTCGTCGCGACCGGCGGCATGGCGATTCCGCAACTGGGCGCAACGGACTTCGGGCTGAAGATTGCCCGCCAGTTCGGCCTGAAGGTCGTCGAGCCGCGCCCCGCGCTGGTTCCGCTGACCTTCGACCCCGCGCAGTGGCAGCCGCTGTCCGAGCTGTCCGGCGTGGCGCTGGAAGTGAACCTGCAGACGGGGCAGGGCAAGACGCGCGGCGAATTCCTTGAAGACCTGCTGTTCACGCACCGAGGGCTGTCGGGGCCGGCGATCCTGCAGATCTCCAGCTACTGGAAGCCGGGCGAGCCCATCGTGATCGACCTGGCGCCGGGGCGCGATCTGGCGCAGGAACTGCTGACATCCAAGTCCGGCAACCGCCAGCAGCTTCATACGGTGCTGGGCGGACTATGGCCCAAGCGGCTGGCCGACCGCTGGCTGCAATTGGCCGAGCAGGGCGGCAAGCCGGGCCTGGCTGCGCTGCGCCTAGCCGACGCGCCGGACAAGACGCTGCGCGGGCTGGCGCAAGACATCCATCAGTGGACGCTCGTGCCCAGCGGCACGGCGGGCTACAAAAAGGCCGAAGTCATGCGCGGCGGCGTGGACACGCGCGGCCTGGACCAGAAGTCCATGCAGGCCAAGGCCGCGCCGGGCCTGTATTTCATCGGCGAGGCCGTCGACGTGACCGGCTGGCTCGGCGGCTACAACTTCCAGTGGGCGTGGGCCTCGGGCGTCGCCTGCGGCCAGGCGCTGTAGCTGCGGCCAGGCGCGCTGGTTAGGCACCGGCCGCTTTCACCCCAAATCCTGAAAATTCCCGAAGCAACCTGCGTGGCCGCCACTGCGGCTTTCCGGCATTCCAGCATTGTGATATCAAATAAAAATACATATCATTTATGTTTTGATCTTTATCAAAGCCGTCCCGCGAGGGACGGATCAGCCGGAGACTCGCATGGCCTACACCCTTCCGCCCCTGCCGTACGCCTATGACGCGCTGGAACCTCACATCGACGCAATGACGATGGAGATCCACTACACCAAGCATCACCAGACCTATGTCACCGGTCTGAACACCGCGCTCGAAGGCGCCGGCATCGCCACGGACGAACCCGTGGAAGCGCTGGTCGCGCGCATCAAGGAATTGCCGGAAGCCGTGCGCGGCGCGGTGCGCAACCACGGCGGCGGCCACGCCAATCACAGCCTGTTCTGGTCCGTCATGTCGCCGCAGGGCGGCGGCGAGCCGGATGGGGCGCTGGCTGCGGCCATCGACGCCGAGCTGGGCGGTCTGCCCGCCTTCAAGGAAGCCTTCACCAAGGCGGCGCTGACGCGCTTCGGCAGCGGTTGGGCCTGGCTGAGCGTGACGCCGGCCGGTAAGCTGGTGGTCGAGAGCAGCGCCAACCAGGACAGCCCGCTGATGGACGGCAATACGCCGATCCTGGGCCTGGACGTCTGGGAACACGCTTATTATCTGAAGTACCAGAACCGCCGGCCGGAATACATCGGCGCTTTCTACAACGTGGTGAACTGGCCCGAGGTCTCGCGCCGCTACGCTGCGGCAAAGGGCTAAGCGCATCTCCCGAAAGGAGCGCAGCCGCATATGAATACCTTCAGCCGTCATCGCGTGCGGCCGGCGGCCACCAGCATCAGCGTCTGGACGCTGGCCGTGATGGTGTCCTGCCTGGCCCTTTACCAGCTCTGGGTTTACCTGGACGTGCGGGCGCCGCACGTGGCCGACGCGCTACTGGGGGGGCTTGTCGCGGCCGCCGCTACCGCCCTTGGCACCCTTCCCATTCTCTTTGCCCGCACCATTCCGCAGAAGGCGCAGGACAGCATGTTCGGCTTTGGGGCCGGCGTCATGCTGGCCGCCAGCGCGTTTTCGCTGGTCGCGCCGGGCATCGCGGCGGGTGAGGAATTGGGGTACGGCCCCTGGGGCGCCGGCCTGACGGTCGGCGCCGCCCTGCTGTTGGGGGCGGCCGTGCTGCTGCTGATGGACCGGGTCCTGCCGCACGAGCATTTCATCAAGGGCAGGGAAGGGATGGAGGCGCACCGCCTGCGCCGCACCTGGCTGTTCGTGTTCGCGATCATGCTGCACAACCTGCCCGAGGGCCTGGCGATCGGCGTGGGTTATGCAGCGGGCGACCCCGTGCGCGGCACGGCGCTGGCCACCGGCATTGCAATCCAGGACATTCCCGAGGGGCTGGTCGTGGCGGTGGCCCTGCTTGCCGCCGGCTACAAGCGCACGTTTGCCGTGGCATTGGGCATGCTGTCGGGGCTGATCGAGCCCGTCGGCGCTGTGCTGGGCGCCGCCGTGGTCGGCTGGTCGGCGCCGCTCCTGCCGTGGGGCCTGGGCTTTGCCGCGGGCGCCATGCTGTTCGTCATCAGTCACGAGATCATCCCGGAATCGCACCGCAAGGGGCACGAGGTCTACGCCACCTGCGGCCTGATGATCGGTTTCGTGCTGATGATGCTGCTGGATACCGCGCTGGGATAGCGCCGCCGGGCGTGCAACAGGCCTAGGCTTACCCCAGGCTTTCGTTGTATGCTTTCGGCGCTGTCACGCATGCTGCGGGAGAGAGCGGCCGAAGGCGTCAAGCCCGGCCGCCGCCGAAGGCGCAATTCGCCCAGAATCGCTCAGGTAACCGATACCGCGCAGGCTTGTCCCGTCCCGCATTTGCCGCCATTGCCGGCTACGCAGACGTGGCAAAACAGCACTCTGGAGAGACCTGGCGCCGCGCCCTGAACAGGGACACTGCGAGCAGCCCAGGCGCCGAAGGTGCAAACCCGCTTCGCGGGGCAACTCTCAGGCAAAAGGACAGAGGGGCGGAAGATTCAGCCGTTGCGCGGGCGCCGTCCGCCCGCAACCAGCGGCATTCCGTAACCCTGGCATCGCTGCCGTCCCGGAGTTCCCCCGCATGTCCGCATCCCTCAAACGCACCCCGCTCGCCGAAGAACACATCGCCGCCGGCGCCCGCATGGTCGATTTCGGCGGCTGGGACATGCCGCTGGCCTACGGTTCGCAGATCGAAGAGCACCATGCCGTGCGCCAGGACGCCGGCATGTTCGACGTCTCGCACATGCTCAACGTCGACGTGACGGGCCCGGATGCCTTCGCCTTCCTGCAGCGCCTGGTCGCCAACGACGTCGCCAAGCTGACGGTCCCGGGCAAGGCGCTCTACAGCTGCATGCTGAACCCGCAGGGCGGCGTCATCGACGACCTCATCATCTATTTCTTCGCTGCCGACGAATGGCGCGTGGTGGTCAACGCCGGCACGGCCGACAAGGACGTGGCCTGGATGCAGCGCGTCAAGCAGGCCGGCGCGTTCGACGTGACCATCGTCCCGCGCCGCGATCTGGCCATGGTGGCTGTGCAGGGCCCCAACGCCCGCGCCAAGGTCTGGGCCGCCCGCCCGGCCTGGCAAGCCGCCAGCGAACCGCTGACTCCCTTCGTCGCCGCCCGCGTGGGCGACGACACGCTGGTCGCCCGCACGGGCTACACCGGCGAAGACGGTTTCGAAATCGTCCTGCCCGCTGCTGAAGTCGTGCAACTGTGGCGCGACCTGATCGCCCAGGGCGTGCGTCCGGCAGGCCTGGGCGCGCGCGACACGCTGCGCCTGGAAGCCGGCATGAACCTGTACGGCCAGGACATGGACGAACTGACCCACCCCGGCGAAGCCGGCCTGACCTGGACCGTGTCCGGCAAGAACGCCGAGCGCCGCTTCATCGGCCGCGACGCGATCGAACAATTCGCCAAGCCCGCCACCTTCATCGGCCTGAAGCTGCAGGAACGCGGCGTCATGCGCGCGCACATGGCCGTGCGCACCGCGCAGGGCGTGGGCGAGCTGACCAGCGGCACCATGTCGCCCACGCTGGGCGTGTCGATCGGCTTTGCCCGCCTGCCGCAAGGCGTGGTCGCGGGCGACAAGGTCGAGGTCGACATCCGCGGCAAGTGGGTGCCCGCCGTGGCGTGCAAGCTGCCTTTCGTGCGTAACGGCAAAGCCGTCGAACACTCGTAAACTCGAACCTCGCGCGTGCACCGGCCCGGTCTGGGCAACGGCCGCCCGCGCGAGGCGCGCAACACCATTCATCTACCCGCATTCCCTCAGGAGTTCCCATGAGTCTGCCCACCGATCGCAAGTACACCGAGTCCCATGAATGGGTCAAAGCCGAGGGCGACGTGTTCGTCGTCGGCATCACCGACACCGCCCAGGAGCAACTGGGCGATCTGGTCTTCGTTGGCGACGTGAACGTCGGCGCGAAGCTGAGCGCGGGCGAAACCGCCGGCGTGGTCGAGTCGGTCAAGGCCGCCTCGGACATCTACGCGCCCGTGTCGGGCGAAATCGTTGCCTTCAACGAAGAACTGGAAAGCAACCCCAACCTGATCAACGAATCGGCCTTCACCGCCTGGATCTTCAAGATCAAGCCGGACAACGCCGCCGACGCCGACAAGCTGCTGGACGCCGCCGGCTACGAAGCCGTCGCCAACGGCTGATGCCGCACGCGGGGGAGCGGCGGCGCCGCCTCCCTCGCCAGACGCAATACCGTCCGTTCGCAGGACGACACCCGCTACCCCCGAGATCCCCCCATGTCGCGCGCCCTAGACACCCATACCGACTTCATCCCCCGCCACATCGGCCCCTCCGACGCCGACCAGGCCGCCATGCTCGCCGTGATCGGCAGCGACAGCCTGGACGCCCTGATCGAAGAAGTCGTGCCCCCCAAGATCCGCAGCAAGGAGCCGCTGGCGCTGCCCGCGTCGCGCAGCGAAGCCGACGTGCTGGCTGAACTGAAGCAGGTCGCGGGCCGCAACAAGGTCTACCGCAGCTACATCGGCCAGGGGTACTACGGCACGCAGACGCCTAACGTGGTGTTGCGCAACATTCTTGAAAATCCCGCCTGGTACACGGCCTACACGCCCTACCAGCCCGAGATTTCGCAGGGCCGCCTGGAAGCCCTGCTGAACTACCAGACGATGGTCGCCGACCTGACCGGCCTGGACATCTCCAACGCCTCGCTGCTTGACGAAAGCACCGCCGCCGCCGAAGCGATGACGCTGGCGCGCCGCAGCGCCAAGTCCAAGAGCCCGGTGTTCTTCATCTCGCGCCACGTGCATCCGCAGACCATCGAAGTCGTGCGCACGCGCGCCGAAGGCCTGGACATCGAGATCCGCATCGGCGACGAAGCCGAAGGCCTGCCCGAGTGCTTTGGCGTGCTGCTGCAGTACCCGCACAGCACGGGCTCGGTGTCCGACTATCGCAAGCTGGCCGAAGCCGCCCACGCGCAAGGCGCAGTGGTTGCGTGCGCGACCGACCTGCTGGCGCTGGCCGTGCTGGCCGCGCCGGGCGAGTGGGGCGCCGACATCGCCGTCGGTTCGGCCCAGCGCTTTGGCGTGCCGTTCGGCTTTGGCGGCCCGCACGCCGGCTTCATGGCCTGCAAGGACGCATTCAAGCGCAACATGGCCGGCCGCCTGGTCGGCGTGTCCAAGGACGCGCAAGGCAATCCCGCGCTGCGCCTGGCGCTGCAGACGCGTGAACAGCACATCCGCCGCGAGAAGGCCACTTCCAACATCTGCACGGCGCAGGTGCTGCTGGCCGTGATGGCCGGCATGTACGCGGTGTGGCACGGCCCGGCCGGCATCCGCCGCATCGCCGAGCGCGTGCAGCGCGCCACCGCCATCCTGCGCGCCGAGCTGATCAAGCTGGACGTCAAGGTCGCCAACGACACGTTCTTCGACACGCTGCTGCTGGAAACCGGCGCCGCGACGCCCGCCATCCTGACGGCCGCCGACTGCGCGCACATCAACCTGCGCCGCGTCGACGGCGCCCGTCTGGCCATCTCGCTGGACGAGACCGTCACCGTGGCCGACCTGGAAGCCCTGGTCAACGTCTTCGCCGCCGGTCTTGAGCGCGATGACGTCGAACTGGACATCGACGCGCTGGACGCCGCGGCCCCCGGCGGCATTCCCGCCTCGGTTGCTCGCGAAAGCGCGATCCTGAAGCACCCCATCTTCTCCAGCATCCAGTCCGAAACCGACATGCTGCGCTACCTGCGCAAGCTGGCCGACAAGGATCTGGCGCTGGACCGCACGATGATCCCGCTGGGTTCGTGCACCATGAAGCTGAACGCCACGGCCGAGATGATCCCCATCACCTGGCCCGAGTTCGCGCTGATCCATCCGTTCGCCCCGGCCTCGCAAAGCCAGGGCTACGTCGAACTGATCGATCGTCTGTCCGCCGCGTTGTGCGAAATCACCGGCTACGACAACATCAGCCTGCAGCCCAACTCGGGCGCGCAGGGCGAATACGCGGGCCTGCTCGCCATTCGCGGCTACCACCAGGCCAACGGCCAGCACCAGCGCAACATCTGCCTGATCCCGTCTTCCGCGCACGGCACCAACCCCGCCTCGGCGCAGCTTGCCGGCATGGACGTAGTGGTCGTGGCGTCGGACGCCAACGGCAACGTGGACCTCGCGGACCTGCGCGCCAAGATCGAACAGGTCGGCGACAAGCTGGCCGCGCTGATGATCACGTACCCGTCGACGCACGGCGTGTTCGAAGAGGCCGTCACCGAAATCTGCGATCTGGTCCACCAGGCCGGCGGCCAGGTGTACCTGGATGGCGCCAACATGAACGCGATGGTTGGCGTGGCCAAGCCGGGCAAGTTCGGCTCGGACGTGTCCCACCTGAACCTGCACAAGACCTTCTGCATCCCGCACGGCGGCGGCGGACCCGGCGTGGGTCCGGTGGCGGTGCGCTCGCACCTGGCGCCCTACCTGCCGGGCGTGGTGAACGAACAGGGCAAGCTGCCCGGCGAGGCCAAGGTCGGCCCGGTCTCGGCCGCGCCGTTCGGCTCGGCGGGCATCCTGCCGATCCCGTTCGTGTACATCGCGCTGATGGGCGCCGACGGCCTGCGCCGCGCCACCGAAGTCGCCATCCTGAACGCCAACTACATCGCGACCCGCCTGCGCGGCCACTACGAGGTCCTGTACGCGGGCCGCAACGGCCGCGTGGCGCACGAGTGCATCCTGGACGTGCGCCCGCTCAAGGAAACCAGCGGCATCAGCGCCGAAGACATCGCCAAGCGCCTGATGGACTACGGCTTCCACGCGCCCACCATGAGCTTCCCGGTCGCGGGCACGCTGATGGTCGAACCGACGGAATCCGAAGGCGTGGCCGAACTGGACCGTTTCATCGACGCGATGATCGCCATCCGCGAAGAAATCGCCCAGGTCGAACGCGGCGAACGCGATCGTGACGACAACGTCCTGAAGAACGCGCCGCACACCGCGCAGATGCTGCTGGCCGAGGAATGGCTGCACGACTACCCGCGCCAGCAGGCCGCCTACCCGGTGGCAACGCTGCGCGACGCCAAGTACTGGCCGCCGGTTGCCCGCGTGGACAACGCCTACGGCGACCGCAATCTGGTGTGCGCGTGCCTCCCGATCGAGGCGTACGCGTAAGGCACGTGAATGCGTCCGGCCTTCGCCGGACGCACACTGCCCGATCCCCGCGATCAGGGCGAAAAAAAGCCCCCGACTTTTACAGGCGGGGGCTTTTGCTTGGGGCCAGGCCTTGGATCAAGGCCGGCCGTTCAGCTTACTTCGCAGGCGCTTTCGCCGCGGCGCCGAAGTCTTCGGCGATGCTGATGAACGTGTTGAGCAGGATCTGCAGGTTGTCCTTGCCCAGACCGCCTTCGGCGTTCATGTCCATCTGCAGCACGGCCTGGTTCTTTTCATCGAGGTAGGCGCGGCTCCAGCGGTATTCCTGGTTCCAGGCGTTGATGGCCTTGAGCGTCATCGGCTTCTTGGTGGCGTACGTGGCGGTCGCGACCAGGTCCAGGCACTTTTCCGTGAAGTCGTTGCACAGGAACTCCAGGCGCAGGTCGGTGGCGCCGGTGGTGCCCGGGTTCAGGACCAGCACGGGGCCGTCGGTGCCGTCGCTGCGGGTCACGGTGTAGCCCATGTCGTCCAGCATGTTGGCAACGTCTTCCAGGTTGAAGTCCTGCATGACGCCGGCAACCGGTGCCGGAGCGACGGGTTCGGCGTCCGGGTCCATGCCGATGCCGGACAGCTCATCGTCGTCGTCCAGGTCATTCATGCCGGTCGCGCCCAAGAGGCCGCTGAACAGTTCCTCGGCAGGAATCTTCTGGCCGTTCAGGTCGCCCATGCCGTCGGCAAAGGTGAACTTGCCGACGATGTTGTCGCCGTCGTTCTTGCCCACGTTCATCATTTCGGCCATGCCGGCCATCTGGCGGATGTTCTCGTCAGCGTCGGCCGCGGCCTTCTCGGCGGGCACGCCTTCGGTCTTGACGGCGTACTGCACCATCAGGTCCTTCACCATGGGCTTGGAGATCACCAGCGAGGCGTCGATCTTCTTGATCGCCTGCACCGCGATTTCCTGCGGGGTCAGGTCCTTGGCGTTGGCCGGATTGGCCAGGTCCAGCGTGAAGGTCAGCTTGCTCTCGCCCTTGGCCGTCTTCCAGCTCAGCGGATCGATGCTGAACGACGGATTGCCCGCCAGCAGCTTGCCGGCGTTGTCCAGCAGAACGTCGAACTGTTCGTCCTTCAGGCCTTCGTCGCTGGCGCCCAGCATGTATTGGCGCATGAGCTGGTTGTAGGTGTCCGAGAGTTGCTTGACGGCCTGGCCGTCCAGCCGGGCCAGCTTGATCACGGCCTGGCCATTGCCCAGCACCACGTCGTTCACGGTGAGGTCGCCCGTCTGGTAGGCGGCCTGCACGTTGATGGACTTGTCGTCTTCGGACAGCTTCACGCCGTAGCTGAAGTTGTCCAGCCCGACCTTCATGTCGTCGGTGGGACGCAGCACGTCCACGCGCTTGATCTTCAGGTCCGAATTGCCCATCGAGATGCCGAACTTGCCCATGCGGCTGTCGACGTCCATGGTCAGGCCGGCGATGGTCATCTTGACGGGGTCGTGGCTCTTGCTGCCGTCCACCGACAGCTTGTCCATCACGCCGTGCGCGGTGACGGCCTGCGTGGCGCGGTCGAAGGTGCCTTCCATCCGCATGCCGCTGAAGTCGAGCGCGTTGCCGTCATGCGTGACGACGATCGGCGCGATCGCGGCGGTGGAGGTGGCGTTGCCGCTGTAGCTGACGATGGCGTCGCCCATCAGCGGGGAGATGTCCTTGGTCAGTTCGAAGACGGGCTTGATGTTGTCCGTCTTGGCGATCTCGGTGTGGATGAACGCGAGCTTGGGCGCAATGGCGCCGCGCGACAGGGCGCTCTTGGGGAAGGGGCCGTGCTCGATGTTCGCGTCGAACTCGATCATGCCCGCGGGCAGGTCGTCCAGGCCCTTGTCGTTCTTGACGAGCGACACGCCATAACGTGCCTGCGTCGAGAACAGGCCGCGCTCGTACTTGAGCTGATCAATGCGCAGGCCGAACAGCGGCGTGATCTTGGCGAGCTTTTCGTTGGCCTGTGCCAGATGACGCTGCGCGTCTTCTTCGATGCGCTTGCCGGTGTACCACGTGGCCCCGACCCAGCTTCCCGCTCCCACTATGACCACGCCCAGGGTGATCGCTACGCTCTTTTTCATCGTTCTGCTTATATCGTTGATTGTCGAGTCATATCCGGCAGCGGCCTACGGCGCCACGCTCGTCCGCGCGAAGCGCAAGCGTCCTGGATACGCGTGTTCATCGGCCTGTCAGGCCCGCGGCGGAGTATACCGAGACGCGTGTCACGCTGAACGCGCGCGCAGTTACCGAAGATTTCAAAATGAAAGCCGGCGCCCGGGGCGCCGGCCTTTGTCGACAAAACGCCTGGTCTCAGAGCGGATCAAGCGGATAGATCGGACGGCGCACGTGCTTGAACTCGACCTGGCTGTAGTCGGACGTCGTGACGCCCACGCCGGTGCATTCGATGATCTCGGTCGCCATGTCAGAGAAGCCCGCGCGCCAGTGGATGCGGCTTTTCAGGACGACATACCGCTTTTGCAGCGGGTCGATGCCGGCCGACAGCAGGCAGTTGATGTCGAAGGGTTCCTGGTGGCGCGAGACGACCACGATCTCCACGCGCCCGGTGTCGATGACCACCGTCAGGCCGGTGTCGTTGCGCACGCCGCGATACATCGGGCCGCGGTTCAGGTAGACGCCGTCGAACACCAGCTTGACGCGGCCGGTAACTTCAAGCGGTTCGCTGGGCTGCTTGATGGCCGGCATGGGCAGCTTGCCGCCCAGCTTGAGCGTGATGGTGTTGCCCACGCCCGCGGCGGCGGCTTCCGTTGCGGCCTGCGGATCGCAGATGGCGTAGAAGACCACGTTATCCAGTTCCTGGCGCAGCACTTCGGCCAGCACGGCCGTTGTGTCCATCGTGCCGCCCGAGCCCGTGTTGTCGTAGTGGTCCAGCAGCACGACCGGGCCTTGTTCGATGCCCTTGGCGCGCGTGATGGTCGGCGCCAGCGGTTCCGAATGGAACACCCAGTCGGCGCGGCCCTGCCACGCGCGGTCCAGCAATTCGTCGCGATGCTGTTCGGCGGCGGCCAGGTTGCCGTCCGTACAGACCACGGCGCTCAGGCCCGCTTCGCGAATGTCCGCATGGGGAAAGCCCACGAAGACGGACGCCGCCAGCACGCCGCTGGCTTCAAGTTCCTTGCACCGTTCCTGCAGCGGCTTGTTGGGCGCGGCGTGCGTGCCCTGGCACATGATGTGCGGCAGCATGGGCTTGTTGGCCCAAGTCATCACCGGCTTGATCTCGCCCTTGAGCGTGCGGACGATGACGTTCGCGGCGCGCACGCCCGCATCGCGGATATCCACGTGCGGGTAGGTGTGAAAGCCGCTGATGACTGTGGCGTTGCGCACGATGTCGTCGTAGATGTTGGCGTGCATGTCCAGCGTCACGGCAACGGGCGTCTTGGGATCGATCTCGCGCAGGCGGCGCAGCAGGTCGCCCTCGGCGTCTTCCACGCCTTCGGCGACCATCGCGCCGTGCAGATCCAGCAGAATGGCGTCAAACCCGCCGCGCTTGACCTCGTCCAGGATCAGCGTGCACAGGCGTTCATGCGTCTGCGCGCTGGTGGGGCCGCTGGGCCAGGACTCGGCCGCGACCGGCAGCACGATCTCGGCGCCCTCGCGGCGGGCGACCTCGATGTAGCCGCCCAGGCCGCTGTCGGTGTTCTCGTAGGCCTTGATGGCGCGATCGCCAGCCAGGATCTCGGGACTGCCGCGAAAGAAACGTTCAAGCGGGGTGGGCACGGGCGAAAACGTGTTCGTCTCGTGCTTGATCATTGCCAAAAGCCAACGCATGGGAAGTTCCTGTGGGTTGCCGTGGAGGGTCAGTGTGCTGAGGGCGGCTGGGGCCAGGGGCGCTGGGCGGGACGCATCCGTTCCCAGGCGCGCGCCACGCGCAGCACGCCCAGATCGTCAAAGCGCGCGCCCGCGATCTGCAGGCCGATGGGCAGGCCAGCCTTGGTGTAGCCGCAATTGACCGAGGCCGCGGGCTGCTCGCTCATGTTGAAGGGCAGCGTGAACCCGATGTGGTGCATCGTCGTGGCGACCTCGTTCGTGGGCGAGGGCCATTCGGCGTTGTAGGCCACGACGGGCGCCACCGGCGACAGCACGTAGTCGTACGGCGCGCAGGCTGCGACGGTGCGCGCCCGCACATTCAGCGTTTCGTAGTAGCTGCGGAAGACGTCTTCGCCGCTATGCCCGCCGCCGCTTTCGGCCCACGCGCGGATGAAGGGCAGGATCTTGGCGCGGCGTGCCTCGGACAGCGCGCCCAGGTCGATGGCCGAGCGGGTGCGCCAGAACTTGTCCACGCCTTCCAGCATGCCGGGCGTCATCCACGGCTGCATCGGTGTGACGATGGCGCCCGCGGCCTCGAAGGCGCGCGCCGCGGCTTCGACGGCATCGCGCGTCTCGGGATCCAGCGGCAGCCCGCAGCCGGCGTCCAGCAACAGGCCGATGCGCAGGCCGCGCACGTCGTGTTCCAGGTTCAACCAGTCGATCTCCTGGAAGGGCAGGCTCATGTGATCGCGCGCGTCGGGCTGGGACAACACGCCCATCATGAGCGCCGTATCGGTGATGGTGCGCGTCATGGGACCGGCGCAGCGGCCCATGAAGGGCGGATCGATGGGGATGCGGCCCAGGCTGGGCTTGAGCGTGGCGATGCCGCACCAGGCGGCCGGCAGGCGGACCGAGCCGCCGATGTCGGTGCCGATGTGCAGCGGGCCATAACCGGCTGCTGCGGCGGCGCCGGCGCCCGCGCTGGAGCCGCCGGGGTTTTTGGTCAGGTCCCAGGGATTGCGCGTCAGTTCATGAAAGCTCGACAACCCGGACGACAGCATGCCGTAGTCGGGCATGGTGGTCTTGCCCAGCAGCACCGCGCCGGACTCGCGCATGCGCGCGGCGGGCGGGGCGTCGGCGGCGGCCGGGGTCAGGTCGGTGGCGGCGGTGCCCAGCGGCACGGGCACGCCGCGCGTGGCGATGTTTTCCTTGATGGTGGCGGGCACGCCGTCCAGCGAGTACCCGCCGCAGGCCTGCGGCTCACCCTTCATCCAGCGGGCCTCGGACGCGCGGGCCATCGCCAGCGCGCCTTCCGGATCCAGCGCGTAGGTGGCTTTCAGCCGGGGCTCCCAGCGCTCGATATGGTCCAGCACCGACCGCGTCGCCTCGACGGGCGACAGGGTCTTGCTGCGATACGCCTCAAGGAGTTCCTGGGCGGACATTTCATGCAGTTGCGGCATCTCGGTTCCAGTGGGTCGGAAAAGGCGTCAGACGGCCGGGGAGGCGGACGGCAACAAGCCGGGCGCAATGGGCCGGAAGTTGCGGAAGTCCCAATCCCGGCCGGGGGCGGCGTCGATCAGGGCCCGCGTGTATTGGTGGCGCGGTTCGGTCAATACGGTTTCGGCAGACCCGGTTTCGACCACCTGGCCGCGCTGCATCACCATGATGGTGTCGCAGATCTGCGCGGCCACGCGCAGGTCGTGGGTGATGAACAGCACGCCCACGCCCGTACGTTCGCGCACCTGTTCCAGCAGCTCCAGCACCTGCGCCTGCACGGACACGTCCAGCGCCGAGACGGCTTCGTCGGCCACCAGGATCTCCGGGTCCATGACCAGCGCGCGCGCGATGCAGATGCGCTGGCGCTGTCCGCCAGAGAACTGGTGCGGATAACGCCGCATGGCGTCGGGGCTCAGACCCACGACGCTGAGGGTTTCGCTGGCGCGCTTGAGCGCCTGTTCGCGGGCCACGCCAAAGTTCAGCAGCCCCTCGATGATGGATTCTCCCACCGTGCGGCGCGGATTCAGCGACCGGTACGGATCCTGGAAAACGATCTGAATGCGGCGGCGCACGGGACGCAGCGCCGAGCCGGACAGCGTGCTCAGGTCTTCGCCGCCCATCATCATGTGGCCGGCCGTGGGCTCGATGAGCCGCACGATGCAGCGCGCCACTGTCGATTTGCCCGACCCGGATTCGCCGACGATGCCCAGGATCTCGCCCTTGCGCAGCGTCAGGTTGACGTCCGTGGCGGCGATGACGTGCTGCGCCGCCTTGCGCGAAAACAGCGAGCCCTTGCCGCCATAGGTGCGGCCCAGCCCCTTGACGTGCAGCACCGGCGTGCCGGTGGGCGGTTCACGGCGCGACGGCACCAGGCTGGGCACCGACGAGACCAGCCGGCGCGTGTAGGACTGCTTGGGTTCGGCCAGGATCTCGTGGCGCGTGCCGCTTTCGATCAGGTCGCCGCGGTTCATGACGACGATGCGGTCCGCGATCTCGGCCACCACGCCGAAGTCGTGCGTGATGAACAGCACGGCCGTCTGGTGCTTGACCTGCAGTTCCTTGATCAGCGCCAGGATCTGCTTCTGCGTGGTGACGTCCAGCGCCGTGGTGGGCTCGTCGGCGATCAGCAGCTTGGGTTCCAGGATCAGCGCCATCGCGATGACGATGCGCTGACGCTGGCCGCCCGAGAGCTGGTGCGGATAGGCGTCGTAGATGCGTTCGATGTCGGGCAGGTGCACCGACTGGAACATGTCTAGCACCTTGGCGCGGCGCTCGGCCGCCGACATGTTCTTGCGGTGCAGGCGCAGCACCTCGTCGACCTGCTTGCCCACCGTGTGCACGGGATTCAGCGCGGTCATGGGCTCTTGAAAGACCATTGCCATGCGCGTGGCGCGCAGCTCGCGCAGGCGGCGCTGCGTGGCCGTGGCGACGTCTTCGCCCTCGACGCGGATCGAACCCGCGCTGATGTTCAGGATGCCCTGCGGCAGCAGGCCCATGACGGCCAGCGACGTGACGGACTTGCCCGAACCGGATTCGCCGACCACGCACACTGTTTCGCCGGCGTGCACGTCCAGACTGAGGTTGCGCACGACGCGGTTGCCCGCGCCGGCGACTTCGACCGACAGATTGCGGATGGCCAGGATGGCGGACGAAGTGTCGCCCGCGGGGGGATTGGGGGAATAGTTCATCGGCATCAGATCCTGCGCACCATTTTCGGGTCCAGCGCGTCGCGCAAGGCGTCGCCCAGGATGTTCACGCTGAGGACGGTCAGCGACAGGAACAGTCCGGGGAACAGGATCAGGCCGGGCAGCATGCGGAAGTACATGCGGCCTTCGGACATGATGTTGCCCCAGGACGCGATCTCGGGCGGGATGCCCGCGCCCAGGAAGCTCAGGATGGCTTCGGTCAGCATGGCGGACGCGAAGACGTACGTGCCTTGCACCGTCAGCGGCGCGATGGTGCTGGGCACCATGTGCCGCCACAGCAGCAGCGGCAGCGGGGTGCCCAGCGCCAGGGCGGCCTCCACGTAGGGCTCTCCGCGCACGCTCAGGATCTGGCCGCGCACCAGCCGCACCACCCGCGGGATTTCCGGAATGGTGATGGCCACGAGCACGGTCGTGATGCTGGCGCCGGTGACCGACACCAGCGCGATCGCCAGCAAAATGCCGGGAATCGCCATGATGGCGTCCATCGTGCGCATGATGGGGCCGTCCAGCGACCGGAACCAGCCGGCGATGACGCCGATGACCAGCCCGAGGGCCACGCTGACCAAGGCAGCGCCCAGGCCCGCGATCAACGAGATGCGCGCGCCGTAGGCCACGCGCGACCACACGTCGCGCCCGAACGCGTCGGTGCCCAGGAAATAGTCGGTGAAGGGCTGCTTCAGGCGCCCGCCCGGGTTGAGTTGGGTGGGATCGACCGTGCCCAGCAGCGGCGCAAAAATGGCGATGAAGACAATCGCCGCCAGCACCACCAGCGCCAGCATGACGGGCCAGCTCCTGAGTCCCTGGCGGATCTGCCGCCAGGCGGTGATGTGGGGCGTGCCGCCTCCGGGGAGGTCGGCGGCCGCCTGCGCGGCGGCGTCGGTTGGCGTTTGCATGCTCATGGCGTCAGTACCGGATACGCGGGTCGAACACCGTGTAGGCGCAATCGACAACCAGATTGATGAACACGTAGACGAACGCGAAGAAAAGCGTCAGGCCCTGAATGACCGGGTAGTCGCGCGCCAGCACGGCTTCCACCACCAGCCGGCCGAGGCCGGGGATGTTGAAGACCGATTCGGTGACGACGACGCCGCTGATCAAGAGCGCGATGCCCACGCCCACGACGGTGGCGATGGGCACGGCGGCATTGCGCAGCGCATGGCCGAGCAGGACGCCGGTTTCGCCCAGGCCCTTGGAGCGCGCAGTGCGGATGAAGTCCTCGCCCATGACCTCGATGACGCTGGTGCGCGTGATGCGCGCGATCAGCGCCACATACACAGTGGACAGCGCGAGCGAGGGCAGGATGAGCCGGTGCAGGAACGGCCAGAATCCCTTCTCAAGCGGCACGTAGCCCTGCACGTTGAACCAGCCCAGCTTGATGGCGAAGGCCCAGATCAGCAGGTAGCCGGTGACGAACACCGGCACCGAGAACCCCAGCACCGAGAAACCCATGACGGCGCGGTCCAGCAGCTTGCCTTGCCGCCAGGCGGCCAGTACGCCCAGCGGAATGGCGACGAGCAGCGTGAAGACCAGCGTCAGCACCGCCAGGCTCATCGACGGTTCAAGGCGCTGCGCGATCAGCTTGGTGACCGGCACGCCGGACATGAGCGAGGTGCCCAGGTCGCCCTGCAGGAGCTTGCCGCCCCAGATGAAGAACTGTTTGACCACCGGCTGGTCCAGGCCCATCGTCTGCCGTATCTGGACGATACGTTCGGGCGTGGCGCCGTCGCCCGCCATGATGATGGCCGGATCCCCGGGGCTGAAACGCAATATCGCAAAGACCACCACCGCGACCATCACCAGAACCGGGATGGTCGCGAGGAGCCGGCGTGAGACAAATGCCAGCATGTATTTCCCCCTGTACCAATTAGGCCTGCGCGGACTGCATGCTGCGGCGCGCAGGCCCCGAGCCCATCAAGGGGCCTTTTTGACGTTCCAGAACGCGAAGACCGGCGCGTGCACCAGGCCCGACAGCTTGGTCGAGTAGACGGTGGGCACGGACATCTGGCCCAGAGGCACGTACAGGCCTTCGTCGATGCCGATGCGCTGCACTTCCTCGGAGATCTTCTTCTGCTCGGCCGGATCCGAAGTCAACGCCATCTTGGTGCGCAGTTCTTCGATCTGCGGGAACTCGGGCCAGCCGAACCACGCGTTGTCGCCGTTTGCAGCCGCGGGGGCGGAGCGCACCGGGTCCATCACGTCGGTGGCGTACCAGTTGGTGTTGTGGACGTTCCAGCCGCCTTCGGCCGGCGCGGCCTTGGAGGCACGGCGCGTGGCCACGCTTTGCCAGTCCATCGCCGCCAGGTTGACGTTGAAGCCCGCCTTGCGCAGCGCCGCGGCCATCACGACCGGTTGCGCGGACAGCGTGCCCACGTCGGTGGCGTGCATGACCAGGATGGGCGTGTTGTCGTAACCCGCTTCCTTGAGCAGCGCCTTGGCCTTTTCGATGTTCGACGGGACGACCATGTCCTTGCCGATATCGCTTTCCAGCGGCGTGCCGCAGCCCCACAGCGAGGCGCAGGTCTTCCAGTACTTGGGATTGCCGACCAGCGCCTTCATCACGTCTTCCTGGCCGATCGCGTACATGGCGGCCTGGCGGATCTTCTTGTTGTTGAAGGGCGGGTACTTGAAGTTGAAGCGGTACATCGTGAAGTAGCCGACCGGGCTGAGCGACTCTTCCTTCAGGTCCGGGTTGCCTTCGATCATCGGCAGCAGGTCGTACGGGAACTGCTCGACAAAGTCGATCTCGCCGCCGAGCAGCGCGTTGGCGGTGGTCAGCGCATCGGGCATCACGTCCCATTCGACCTTGTCGACGTGCACGACCTTGCCGCCAGCCAGGCCGCTGACGGGCTCCTTGCGCGGCACGTAATCGGCGTTCTTGACGTAGACGGTCTTCACGCCCGGCTTGAATTCCGCGACCTTGAACGGGCCGGAGCCCGTCATGTCGGTGATGGGCTTGCCGATGGCCTGTTCTGCGATGCGCTTGGGCATCATGAACGGCGCGGTGCCGGTGGGCTTGGACAGGGCGCGCAGCGCCAGGTCCGTGGGTTCCTTCATGACGATGCGAAAGCTCTTGTCGTCGATGACTTCGATCTTGTCGGTGAACTTGAGCAGCGTGCGGCCCATGCCGTCGCCGGCGGCCCAGCGCTTGATCGACGCCACGCAGTCCTCGGCGGTCACCGGCTGGCCGTCATGCCATTTCTGGCCGGGGCGCAGCGTCATGGTGTAGGTCTTGCCGTCGGGCGAGACTTCCCACTTCTCAAGCATCTGCGGCTGTACCTTGTTGTCGGCATCGGTGGCCAGCAAGGTGTCGTAGATCATGTAGCCGTGCCACGTCGTGATGTAGGCGGTGGTGGCGTGCGGATCGGTCAGGCGCAGCGGTGAGTGCATCACCGTCTTGATGACGGTCTCGGCATAGGCCCCATGTGCCATGGCGAGAGTGACGCCGGCGAGCGCGGCCGCTCGGACAAACTTGAGCATGTATTTCCCCTTGAAGCGTAGTGAGCGGCGCGTGGGCCGCTACGTCGTTGACGCGCCGCGTTCAAGCGGCGCGCGAGGGTCAGGCTGTCGCAGCGGACCGGCCGTCAAACACCGGCCCGCAAGGCGCCATTCTGATGCCGGGACGCAACCGTGTCCATGGTTGTTTTGCCGCATCCATCAGCATGGAGCCGGGCGCCGCGCAGACCAGAATCGTGTGCGCGATGGGCGTGAAATCGGCTCGAAAATGCGCCGAACTCTTGACCACCAGGATGGCGGCGCGCGTGGGCTCCACGCCGGCAAACCGGAACATCTCCTGGTCGGCCATCTGCACCTTGTTCGAGGCCAGGATGATGCGCACGCCGCCGATGCGCAGGCACGCGCTGGGCCCCAGATCCATGTGAAAGCCGCGATAGAACGCACCATGCGTATCGAAGCGTCCTTCCGAAGTTTTCTCGACGATGAACTCGGTGTCCAGCGGTTCGTCGTGGGGAATACCCGAATGTCCACCCAGTGCAATCCGCACCGTGTTGCCTGCACCAGCGCGGTGGGCGGCCAGCGCGGCGGCGGGGTCCACAATCAGACCAATGGCCGTATCGCGCGCATCGTGGCGGATCAGCGCGCGCAGCACGCCGGTGGTGTCGGAACTGCCGCCCGCGCCGGGGTTGTCCTGCGCGTCGGCGATGACGACGGGTTTGGACGCATCGCGCGCCAGCCGCAACGCTTCCTGCACGGCTTCGTCCGGCGTGTAGAGCTTGCCGCCGAAGTCCTGTTCGGCATTCATCACCGCCCGCGTCATTTCGTCGGCGGCGGCATCGGCCTCGGCTTGCGTCATGCCGTAGGCCCAAACCGTGGGCGCGCATTCGGGAAAGTCCGCGGCCGGAAACCCGGTCGCAAAGGAAACGCTGGCCGCGCCCCGCGCTTCAAGATCGCCCACCAACTGATACAGGCTGCGCGCCGGCTCGATGTCGGTGGACTGCCAGCACAGGGGAATCAAAAAGGGCAGGCTGCGCAACGCCACGTAATGCCGCGGCATGCCGCCCAGCCGCTGCGCCAACAGCCCGGCGGCGCGCTGCCCGGTTTCGGCCATGTCGATGTGGGGATAGGTGCGATAACAGACCAGCGCATCGGCATGGCGCACCATCGCGCGCGTCACGTTGGCGTGCAGGTCCAGACTGGCCACGATCGGCACGTTGGGGCCCACCAGTTCACGCACACGCTTCAGCAGCTCGCCTTCACCGTCATCAAAATGCTCGGTGACCATGGCGCCGTGCAGATCCAGATACACGCCATCCAGCGGCATCGCCTGCGACAGCCCTTGCAGAATCATTGCGCTGATGCGCTCGAACGCATCACGGGTCACATGCCCCGAAGGACTCGCCGCCGCCCACGTCGTGGGAATCAACGCATGCTGCCCCATGGCCTCGATAAATCCCGCCACCGGAATATTGGCTCCCGCCACCGCCTCAAACATCGCGGGCCCGCTGACCAGTTTCGGCCACCCCCCACCCTTGTCCGCAAAATCCTCCCACGCCGCGCGCGACGGCGCGAACGTATTGGTCTCATGCTGAAAGCCGCCGATCCCGATGCGCATCAGGTTTCCCCTTGTCGTACAGATATTCGGAAGGCGCGGCAAAGCGCCGCGCAGTGTCAATGCTTCAAGCGACGCCCCTCAATCCCGAGGCAAGAACGACGCGCCCCAATTCATGCTCGCCCTCCCAAGCGGGGTCGCGCGGATCCGGGCTCCGCCGGTCCGCTGCGACGCCCCTGGGGGAAGGCGCGAAGCGCCTCGGGGGGGACATCTACTTCGCCACGGGCATGGTGAATTCGGCGCCCTTGGCGATGCTGTCGGGCCAGCGCTGCATCACGCTCTTGTAGCGCGAGTAAAAACGGATGCCTTCCTCGCCGTACGCATGGTGGTCGCCGAACAGCGAGCGCTTCCAGCCGCCGAACGAATGCCACGCCATCGGCACGGGGATCGGCACGTTGATGCCCACCATCCCGACCTTGATCTGCCGGGCAAACGCGCGCGCCACGCCGCCGTCGGACGTGAAGCACGCCACGCCGTTGCCGAACTCATGCGCATTGATCAGCTCCACCGCGCTGGCAAAGTCGGGCACGCGCACGATGCACAGCACCGGGCCGAAAATCTCTTCGCGGTAGATGTTCATGGCGGGCTTGACGTTGTCGAACAGCGTGCCGCCCAGGAAGAATCCCTTCTCGTTGCCCGCCACCTTCAGGTCGCGGCCGTCCACCACCAGATCGGCGCCGCTGGCGATGCCGTCCTCGATGTAGCCCATCACCTTCTTGCGGTGCTGCGCGGTCACCAGCGGACCCATTTCGGCGTCCGACTGCATGCCGTCCTTGACGATCAGCGCCTTGACGCGCGGCGTGAGGCGTTCGACGACCTTGTCGGCCACGTCGCCCACCGCCACGGCCACCGAGATCGCCATGCAGCGCTCGCCCGCGGAACCGTAGGCCGCGCCCATCAGCGCGTCGGTCACCTGGTCCAGGTCCGCGTCGGGCATGACCACCAGGTGGTTCTTGGCGCCGCCCAGCGCCTGCACGCGCTTGCCGCGCTTGGTGCCTTCGGCGTAGATGTATTCGGCAATCGGCGTCGAGCCGACGAAGGACAGCGCCTCGACATCGGGGTGCGAGATCAGCGCGTCCACCGCCTGCTTGTCACCGTGGACCACGTTGAAGACGCCGGGGGGCAGGCCGGCTTCGGTGAGCAGTTCGGCCAGGCGCACGGACGCGGACGGATCGCGTTCCGACGGCTTGAGGACGAAGGTGTTGCCGCAGGCGATGGCGACCGGGAACATCCAGCACGGCACCATCATCGGGAAATTGAACGGCGTGATGCCGGCCACGACGCCCAGCGCCTGACGCATGCTCCAGTTGTCGATGCCGCCGCCGATCTGGTCGGAGTACTGACCCTTGAGCAGTTGCGGAATGCCGCAGGCGAACTCGACGATCTCGATGCCGCGCATCACTTCGCCCTTGGCGTCCGAGAACACCTTGCCGTGCTCGCGCGTGATCAGTTCGGCCAGTTCATCCTGGTGCTGGTCCAGCAGCGCCTTGAAGTTGAAGAGGATGCGGGCGCGCTTGAGCGCCGGGGTCTCGGACCAGGCCGGAAACGCCGCCTTGGCGGCGGCCACGGCCAGCGCCACGTCGTCGTTGGACGCCAGTGGGATCGACGAGGAGATCTCGCCGGTGGCCGGGTTGAAGCCGTCGGCGTAGCGGCTGTTGCCGCCATCGTAGGGTTGGCCGTTGATGAAATGGGGAATCTTCTTCATGGATGCAAGGCTCGGTGATTCGTCAAAAATGCGGCTGGGCGGCCTGGGCCGCCCATGTGCGGGTCTGTTGCGCCGCGCGCCATGCGGGCGTGCGGCGGGGGAGGATCAGGCTACCTCTTTCAGGATCTTGCCGATCTGCTCGAAGATCCGGCCGATCTGCGCCTCGTCGATGATGAGCGGCGGCGAGACGGCGATGATGTCGCCCGTGTAGCGCACCATCAAGCCGCTGTCGAAGCAGCGCTGGAAGACTTCGGCGGCGCGTGCGCCCGGGGCGCCTGCGCGCGGGGCCAGTTCAATGCCGGACACCAGGCCAAGGTTGCGCACGTCGATGACGTTGGGCGCGCCCTTCAGGCTGTGCGCGGCCTCCTGGAACGCGCCCGACAGCTTGCGGGCACGGCCGAAGAGGTCCTCGCGGCGATAGATGTCCAGCGTGGCCAGGATGGCGGCGGCGGCCAGCGGGTGCGCCGAGTACGTGTAGCCGTGGAAGAACTCGATGCCGCCCGCGGGGCCGTTGACGATGGCGTCGTGCACTTCGCGTTTGACGGCGACCGCGCCGGCCGGCACGGCCGCGTTGCTGACGCCCTTGGCCATGGCGATGATGTCCGGCGTCACGCCGAAGAATTCGGAGGCCGTGGCGGCGCCCAGACGGCCGTACGCGGTGATGACCTCATCGAAAATCAGCAGGATGCCGTGCTTGGCGGTGATCTCGCGCAGCTTTTCCAGGTAGCCCTTGGGCGGAATCAGCACGCCGGTGGAGCCGGCCATGGGCTCGACGATCACGGCGGCGATGGTCGAGGCGTCGTGCAGGGCGATGATGCGCTCAAGTTCTTCGGCCAGGTGCGCGCCCCACGCGGGCTGGCCCTTCGAATAGGCGTTCTGCTCAAGATTGTGGGTGTGAGGCAGGTGGTCCACGGCGGGCAGCAGGGCGCCCGAAAACGTCTTGCGGTTGGCCGAGATGCCGCCCACCGAGATGCCGCCAAAGCCCACGCCGTGATAGCCGCGCTCGCGGCCGATGAGGCGCGTGCGCTGGCCTTCGCCGCGCGCGCGGTGGTAGGCCAGGGCGATCTTCAGCGTGGTGTCGACTGATTCGGAGCCAGAGTTCGTGAAGAACACACGGTCCAGCCCCTGCGGCATCAGGCCCGCGACTGCGGTGGCGGCCTCGAAGGCGAGCGGGTGGCCCAGCTGGAAGCCCGGGGCGTAGTCCATGACGCCGGCCTGGCGGGCGATGGCTTCGACGATCTCTTCGCGGCCGTGGCCGGCATTGACGCACCACAGGCCCGCCGTGCCGTCCAGGATCTGGCGGCCGTCCGTGGACGTGTAGTACATGCCCTTGGCCTTGGCCAGCATGCGCGGTTGGGCCTTGAACTGCTTGTTGGCCGTAAAGGGCATCCAGAGATGGGACAGGTCGGGCAACTGGGCGGGGGCGTTCATGGTGACTCCAGAAGGGGGACAACCGCAGCCGCCGCGAAACGCGCGCGGGCAGCGGGATTCGAACGATTCTGGAACGTCCCGCAGGGAATGAAAATATACAATCCGCGCATTTGCCGCTAACTGTATAGTCGAGAGCGTTGCAACTGTACAGTTAGCCCGTGATCGACTTCCAACCCGTCCGCGGCCGCGGGGCCGCGCCCACCCTCGTCGAACAGCTCGTCGCGGCCATTCTGCGCGCCGTCGAGGCGCAGACCCTGCGTCCGGGTATGTCCCTACCCTCGGTCCGCGAGTTCGCGCGCCAGTACGGCGTCAGCACCTTCACCGTGGCCAGCGCCTACAGCCGGCTGGTGTCGCAGGGCTGGCTGGCGGCGCGGCCCGGCGCGGGCTACCGGGTGGCGTCGCCCGACGCACCCGCCCGCCGGGTCGAACCCCTGTCCTGGGAACCGCCGCGGCTGAACGCGGGCTGGCTGCTGTCGGACATCTTTGCCGACCACTCCATCCCCATCAAATCCGGTTGCGGCTGGCTGCCCGGCGAATGGCTGAACGAAGAAGGGCTGCACCTGGCGCTGCGCCATATGGGGCGCGTGCCCGCGATGCGGATCGCCAACTACGGCCACCCGTATGGCTATGCGCCGTTGCGCGAGACCATCGCGGCCAGCCTGAGCGCGCAGGGCATGGAAGTCGAGGCGTCGCAGGTGCTGCTGACGCAGGGGGTGACCCACGGGCTGGACACGGTGATCCGCACGCTGCTGCGGCCGGGCGACACGGTGGTCGTCGAGCAGCCGGCCTACGCGAATCTCCTGCAGATGCTGCGCCTGGCCGGTCTGCGCGTGATCGCGGTGCCGCGCACTGTCGATGGCCTGGACTGCGACGCGCTGGAGCGCGTGGCCGCCCAGCACCGGCCGCGCGCGCTTTTCATCAATACGGCGCTGCAGAATCCCTCGGGCGCCAGCATCACCATGGCGAATGCCTTCCGCATTCTGCAGGCGGCGGAGCGGCATGGGTTGTGGGTGGTGGAAGACGACATCTCGCGCGAACTGGCGCCGGGCGTGACGCCGATGCTGGCCGCGCTGGACGGCGCGCGCCGCGTCGTCTACCTGGGCGGCTATTCCAAGGTCATCAGCCCGTCGGTACGGGTGGGCTACGTGGTGGCGCATCGCGATCTGGTGCGCGACATCGCGCGCACCAAGATGGCGGTGGGCCTGACGACGCCCGAGATCATGGAGCGCATCGTGCACCAGGTCATCCGCGAGGGCCGCTACCGCGCCCACATCGCGCGCACCCGCGAGCGGCTGGCCGAGGCGCACACCGAGGTCGCCGAGCAGATGCGCCAGCACGGATTCGAAGTGTATGGAAAGCCGCAGGGCGGCCTGTTCCTGTGGGCGAAGGTGGCCGGGCAGTGGCGCGAACGGGGCGCCAATGGCCTGGCGGAGCTGGCGCTCAAGGACGGCATCTGGCTGGCGCCCGGTTCTTACTTCGAAGCGGACGAGGCCGACACGGCGTGGGTGCGCTTCAACGTGGCGTATTCGGCGGCGCCCGCGCTGTGGCGGTTCATGCGCAACGCGGGTGCGGCGTAGTTCGGCTCGATGCGTTCGGGGCGATGCGTCGTGCCGATGCGTGCGGCCGGATGCATCAACGCCGATGCATCAACGCCGATGCGTCACGCCTGAATCCTCACGCGCGTTCGTACGTGACGAAATCGTAGTCGTAGCCGTTTTCGGCAGGCTGCTTCTCGCGCGCTGTTTCCTTCCACTGGAAAGACGGCAGCAGCGGAAAGAACGCGTCGCCGTCGACGTCGGCATGAACCTCGGTGGCCAGCACGCGCCGGGCCAGCGGCAGGGCCTGCGCGTAGATCTGCGCGCCGCCGATCACGAAGGCTTCGTCGATGTCGCCGCAGGCGGCCACCGCGGCCTCCAGCGTGGGCGCCAGGATGGCGCCGGCGGCGCTGAAATCGGGATTGCGGCTGATGACGATGTTGCTGCGGCCGGGCAGGGGACGGCCCAGCGAGTCCCACGTCTTGCGGCCCATGATGATGGGGTGGCCCAACGTGCTGCGCTTGAAATGCGCCAGATCGCCCGGCAGTTTCCAGGGCAGGGCGTTGTCGCGGCCGATGGCGCGGTTGGTGGAATAGGCGACGATCAGGGTAAGGCTGGCGGGCATGCGTGCTTGCAACGGTAAGGGTTGAGCCGGAACGACCCCGTAAGCGTAGCAAATTGCGGGGGCCGCCCGTCCGTCAGGTCGCCGCGTGTTCCAGGAACTCGGTGGCCGGCATGGGCTTGCCCAGCAGAAAGCCCTGCAGCGAGTCGCAGCCCAGTCCGGTCAGGAACTTCTGCTGCGCCGCGGTCTCGACACCTTCGGCCACGATGCGCAGGTTGAGCTGCTGCGCCAGCGCCACGATGGCCGAGACGATGGCCGCATCTTCGTTGTCGTTGTCCAGCTGGTTCACGAAGCCGCGGTCGATCTTCAGTTCGGTCGCGGGCAGCCGCTTGAGATAAAGCAGGCTGGAATAGCCGGTGCCGAAATCGTCGATAGAGATCGTGACGCCCAGATCGGACAGGCGCTTGAGCACCGTCAGGCTGGCTTCCGCGTCGCGCATGGCGGTCGATTCGGTCACTTCGATCGTCAGGCAGGCGGGCGGGACGCCATGCTTGGCCAATGCCGAGCGCACCGTCTCGACCAGGTTGGCATGTGAGAACTGCAGCGCCGAGATGTTGACGGCGATGGTCCAGTGGCCCTGGCCGACGTCGATCCATTCGCGCATCTGGCGGCAGGCTTCGTTGATGACCCATTCGCCGATCGACAGGATCAGGCCCGTCTTTTCCGCCGTGGGAATGAACTGGTCCGGGCCGACCAGGCCACGCGTCGGGTGGTTCCAGCGCAGTAGCGCCTCGGCGCCCATGATGGGGCCGGCCGGCGCTTCGTACTTGGGCTGGTAATGCAGGACGAACTGGCCGCGCTCCTGCGCCAGCCGCAGGTCGTGCAGCAGCTCGATCTGCTCGTGCGCGTCCGCGTTCATGGACGGTTCGAAGAAGCTGTAGCCCGTGCCGCCCAACCGCTTGGCGTGGTACATCGCCGCGTCCGCATTGGTCAGCAGGGCGTGGGTGTCCTGGCCGTCGTTCGGATAGACCGCGATGCCCACGCTGGACGTCACCAGCACTTCGTGGCCGTAGACCGTGACGGGGCGTGCAATGGCGTCGATCAGCCGATCCGCGACGTTCGCGGCGTCAGTGGGTTCGATCACCTCGCTCAGCACGATGAACTCGTCGCCGCCCAGGCGCGCGACCGTGTCCTGCGTGCGCAAGGCCAGGCGGATGCGCTGCGCCAGATCGATCAGCAGCGCGTCGCCGGTGTGGTGTCCGTACGCGTCGTTGACCGCCTTGAAACCGTCCAGGTCAAAGAACAGCACCGCGAAATGGCCTCGGCGGCGGCTGGCGCTTTCGATGGCCTGCTCCATCCGGTCTTCCAGCAGGATGCGGTTGGGCAATTTGGTCAGCGTGTCGTGCAGCGCCAGTTGCACCAGCTCTTCGTTGGCTTCGGCCAGCGACGAGGCCAGCGCCGACGTGCGCGCCTCAAGCCGGTTGTCCAGCACGGCCACCACCAGCGCGATCGCCAGCACGCTCAGCGTGACCGCGGTCACGGCGATGGCCAGCCAGCCGGCAGAAATGCCTTCGTCGGCCGCCATGCAGATGCTGCCCGCCGGAAAACTCGCGGCTTCCATGCCCGTGTAGTGCATGCCCACGATCGCCAGGCCCATGACCCCGGCGGCCAAGGGGCGCGACAACGCCACGCGCGGCGCGTCCTGACGCAGCCGGTAAGTGATCCACAGGGCTGCTCCGGACGCGGCGATCGCGATCGCCACGGACAGCGCGAACCACGTCGGGTCGTAGTCGATGCCCGGCGACATGCGCATGGCGGCCATGCCGATGTAGTGCATCGCCGCGATGCCGGAACCCATCAGCAGCGCGCCCGCGGCCAGCCGGCCCCACGGCAGTTCGTCCTTGCAGACCATCCACAGCGCGAAGGCCGAGCATCCGATTGCGATGGCCAGGGACAGCACGGTCAGGGGCAGGTCGTAGCCCATGGGGATGGGCAGGCTGAATGCCAGCATGCCCACGAAGTGCATCGACCAGATGCCGATGCCCATCGCGAACGCGCCGCCCGCCAGCCAGAATTTCGCGGCGGGCAGCCCGCTCGACGCCTTCACGCGGTTGGCCATGCCCAACGCCGTATACGACGCCAGGATGGCGACCCCTAAGGATACGAGGACGAGCGAAGGGTTATAAGTTCCAACGAGCATTTGTGGGGTCCTGTCCTAAGCGCATACAGCCGCGGCGCGGGGCACGATTTTCAATTCAATTGGTAGTCAACAGTTGCAGTCCGGTCGCAAGGAGAATCCTGCTCGCGTCGCTGGCTTTTCTCACACTCTATTTATAGGGATGGGGAATTGGGCGCGGCAACGCCAGCGGTCGGCGCGGTTCGGGCGCTCGGCATGGCGCGCCCGAAGGGCCGGTCGAAAGCAACGGGGCGCGCGGCATGCTGGACGCGCGTCCGTGGCTAAGGGATGGGTTATACCGAAATCGCGCTTCCAGAAGCTCACCAATCTTCACCTGCTGCGGGGCGTGCAAGGAATCGGACGCCGGACGGGCGTCCGGCGTGTTGCTGATATGACCTGAAAGGCGGTCGCCGGCGCTGCCGGCGCAAGGGTCAGACGGCCATCGCGGCCGTCAGGGGCGCGTGGTGCGTGTAGCCCGACAACGAAAAGTCGCCGGGTTCGACCTTCTCGAGCCACTCGGGTTCGTAGCGGCCGGTCACGGCGAAATCGGGAATGCGGTCCGACAGCACGAGCCGAGGCGATTCATACGGCGTTCGCGTCAGTTGCTCGCGCAGCATCGGCAGGTGATTCTCATAGATATGCGCATCGCCGATGAAGTAGGTGAACCAGCGCGGGGTGTAGCCGGTCAGGCGCCCGACCAGGTGCAGCAGCGCCGCGCCTTCCGTCAGGTTGAACGGCGTGCCCAGGCCCACGTCATTGGACCGGATGTACAGGCACAGCGAGATCTCGCGCGTCGTTGCGTTGGGCAGGAACTGATAAAGCAGGTGGCAAGGCGGCAGCGCCATTTCCTCGATCTGCGCCCAGTTCCAGCCGTGGAACAGGATGCGCCGGTCGCCCGGGCGTTCGTGAATGGTGTCCAGACATTGCCGCAGCTGGTCGACCGCCTTGTACAGCAGCACCTTCGGCACGCCGCCTTCTTCAAGGTCGGCCACCTTGGCGTACCCGCGCGACAGCGCGTCTTCGATCTGCGCGGGGCGGCTGGCGTCCAGCATCTTGTAGGCCGGCCATTGGCGCCACTGCACGCCGTAGACCGGTCCCAGATCGTCAGGACCTTCGCGGTAGGGGTTAGCCAGCCACTGCGCGTTCTCGTTGGCGTTCTGGTCCCAGACCTTGCAGCCGAGTTCCCGGAATTCTGCCGCGCTGCGCGAGGCGCGCAGGAAACCCACCATTTCGCCTATGGCCGACTTGAACGCCAGCTTTTTGGTGGTGACGGCGGGAAAGCCCTGCTGCAGGTCAAAGCGCAGCGAGGCGCCCGGCATGCTGAGGGTGCGGATGCCGGTCCGGTTTTCCTGCCACGAGCCGGTGTCGAGGATGGATTGAACGAGGTCCAGGTATTGTTTCATGACGATCCTTGTGCCTGCGGTCCCGGGTCGGGAAGCAAGCGCGCCGCCGCGGACGTGCCGCGGCGGCGCCTATATATGGTGAATGCCGAATTACACCACGGCCGCGCGAGCGGCTCAGGCGGTAGCGGCAGCTTCCTGCGTGTCGACGATGTCGACGGAGAAAGTCATTTCGGCGGTCTTTTCCAGCATGGCCGACGCCGAGCAGTATTTCTCGTGGGAAAGCTGCACGGCGCGTTCGACGGCCGCGCGCGGCAGGTTGGCGCCGGTGACGGTAAACGCGAAGTGAATCTTCGTGAAGACCTTGGGGTCGGTGCCGGCGCGCTCGGCCTGCAGCTTGACGCTGCAGCCCGTGACCGCGTGGCGGCCGCGCTTGAGGATCAGCACCACGTCATAGGCCGTGCAGCCGCCCGTGCCGGCCAGCAGCATTTCCATGGGGCGGGGCGCCAGGTTGTGGCCGCCGCCATCCACGGCGCCGTCCATCACGGCCACGTGGCCGCTGCCCGTGCTGGCGGTAAAGAGCATGCCGCTCGGGCCGCCCCAGTCGATCGTGCATTCCATTTCAGTGAGTCCTTGAGCTTGAGCGCAGTCAATGGCTGATGATACCCGTTGCGTACAATCCCGGGCAGGAGAACCCCACCCCGCATCAGGGGTGCAGGGCGTCCGCTTTGCCTAGGAGTTGCCATGTCCACCACGTTGTCCAAATCCGGCCCCGTTTCCCTGCGCCGCCGCCACGGTCCCCTGGATGCCCTGCTGGCCGAGACCGACCGTGCGCTGCGGGTGCTTTCGGGCAACGCCAGCGCCGGCCGCGCCTATCCCGCAACCGCCCAGGAATCGCCGCAAACCCTGTCCGTGCAAGAAAAACGCCACGCGGCGGGCCTCATGCGCGTCAACCACGTCGGCGAGGTCTGCGCCCAGGCGCTGTACCGCGGCCAGGCGTCGGTCTGCAAGGAGCCCGGGCCGCGCGCGCTGCTGCTGAATGCCGCCACCGAAGAAGTCGACCATCTGGTGTGGTGCAACGAGCGCCTGAACGAATTGGGCAGCCGGCCCAGCCTGCTCAATCCGGTCTGGTACGCGGGCTCGTTCGCCCTGGGCGTCATGGCCAGCGTGGCCGGCGTGCCGCGCAATCTGGGCTTCATGGCCGAAACCGAAAAGCAGGTCGAAGCCCATCTCGACGAGCACCTGCGCACCTTGCCGGTGCAGGACGAACGCTCGCGCCAGATCGTGCAAAAGATGAAGGACGACGAGGCCCAGCACCGCGCCAGCGCAGAGCAGGCCGGGGGCGTGCCGCTCCCTGCACCCGTGAAAATGGCCATGCGCGCCATGTCCAAGGTGATGACGACCACCGCGTATTGGATCTGACCGGCCACTTGAAACCGCATCTGATAAAAATGTTGCAATGCGCAAATTTGGCCGCCTCGTGGTGCGTGAAGCACCATTTTGGTGCGGCGGCCAGGGTGGGAATACCCGCTATTGTTCAGGGTTAGTCCGAAAGGGGAAAACCCCTTCGGCAAAAACCCCGTTTTTGGTCAGGGCATTGCCTGGTGCGGGTTTCCAGAGGGGCGCCGCGAATCTTGCAGCAAAAAAGCAACGTCGCAAACGCCTCTGAAAATAGATCAAAAAAAATCTTGCAACGCACAAAAAACGTAGGTACTATTCAGTCATTGGATGTTGAAACGCAGACGGCGCGGTGAAAACCCCGGAAGCGCAGCGAGCTGAAGTCCCGCTCCCAACATGCCACGGTTGTCTCCTCCACCCTCCTCCTTTGGTGGATTTAGCCCGAGATCTCACGATCTCGGGCTTTTTTTTGTCCCGAATCGTTGCGTCCCTATTTGTAAGCGATGTCGGCAAAAAACCGTGCAGCGCAACGCCGCGCGGAGCCTCGGGGCCTTCGCGTTTTCCCTTGCATATTTCGCGTGCCCAGAGGCGGAACGCTCTACAATCCCCCACATGAAACCAGCACTGCCAGGCGCTCGCGCGCCAGCGCGTTCCAGTCACATGCGCGGCGGACGGATAACCCGCCTGCGCGCGTTACGTTCTGTGCCTCGGAATTGCACTTCCTTATCCCTCCCATATATGGGCGTTACACCTGCCTCCGATAATGGCGGGCCTGTCTCGATAGACCAACCAGAGGTGATCCAGTGACCTGGCTGTATATATGCGTGGTCGCGTTCATGGTGGGGGGACTCATCGTGGCGTCCGAGCGCTGGCATGGCGCTTTCACCGGCGATAGCGACCTCAACAAGCCCCAAGCCAATCACTCCCGCGCGACGCCCCGAGTCGGCGGTCTGGCGGTGCTTGCCGGTACGCTGGCTGGCCTGCTGGTCCTCGGACCCAGCAACATGACCCTGACCTGGCTGTGGCCCGCGCTCTTCGTCGCGGCGTTGCCCGTTTTCGTGGCCGGCCTGCTTGAAGACATTACCAAGGACATCGGCGCCAGCAAGCGTTTGCTGGCTGCTTTTCTATCTGCAGCCATCGCGTGGTGGCTGCTGGGCGGTGTCAGCCGCGTCGGCATGGCGCCTGTGGATTACGTGCTGTCGTACTGGCCCGTGTCGCTGCTGTTCACCATGTTCGCGGTGGGTGGCTGTACCCATGCGCTGAATATCGTTGACGGCATGAACGGCCTGGCCGGCATGGTCGCCACGTTGATGGCGGTGTCGATCAGCCTCGTTGCCCTGCAGGTTGGCGATGTGCCGATCTTCCTGGTGGCCGCGGCGCTGGCGTCGGCGACCTTGGGCTTCCTGGTGTGGAACTTCCCGTTCGGACGCGTGTTCCTGGGCGATGGCGGCGCGTACTTCCTGGGATTCATGCTGGCCGAACTGGCCGTGCTGCTGGTCGTGCGCAACCCGTCCGTGTCGCCGTTCTACGCCCTGGCGGTCCTGTTCTACCCCGTATTCGAAACCGGTTTCTCGATCTGGCGGCGCCGCTTCAAACGCGGCGTGCCGGTTGACCAGCCCGATGCGCTGCACCTGCACCAGCTCGTGTTCCGCCGTCTGGTCCGGGTGACCTTCAGCCGCGGCCGGCGCCATGCCGTCCCCGCGCTTTGCAATGCGCTGGCGTCCCCGTACATGTGGGTGCTGGCGCTGATCGGGCTGGTGCCGGCCACGATCTGGTGGGACAACGCCTGGGCCCTGAGCGCCAGTCTGGTTGTCTTTGCCAGCGTCTATATCTGGCTGTATGCACGCCTGGTCTCCTGGCGCCGCCCGGGCTGGCTGTTGTTGCCGTCCGTGCTGCGAACCACCGAATAGTTCGAGTGCCCCGGCGATCGCCGCCGGGGGCTCGGTATCCATCACCAGACCATCTTTAAAATGCCGTAAACGTTCTACGGTGAAGGGAGAGTTATGTTGCGAATCCAGGATGTGAAACTCGCTGTCGTCGGCCTTGGCTACGTCGGTCTGCCCCTGGCCGTTGAGTTCGGCAAGAAGCGCCCGGTCATTGGCTTTGACATCAACACGCGCCGTATCGACGCGCTGAAGGCGGGTCACGACCATACGCTGGAAGTCAGCGACGCCGAGCTGGCCGAGGCCAGCCAGTTGAGCTACACCGCCGAACGCGCCGAACTGGGCGAGGCCAACGTGTTCATCGTGACCGTGCCCACCCCCATCGACGAGTACAAGCAGCCGGACCTGACCCCGCTGGTCAAGGCCAGCGAAACGATCGGCGCGGTGCTCAAGCGCGGCGACATCGTC
Source organism: Achromobacter animicus (assembly GCF_902859585.1). Lineage (GTDB taxonomy): Bacteria > Pseudomonadota > Gammaproteobacteria > Burkholderiales > Burkholderiaceae_B > Achromobacter > Achromobacter animicus. The sequence continues at coordinate 630,165 of NZ_CADIJM010000002.1, forward strand.
ATCTATGAATCCACCGTCTACCCCGGCGCCACCGAAGAAGACTGCGTGCCCGTCCTGGAGCGCGTGTCTGGCCTGAAGTACAACGTCGACTTCTTCGCCGGCTACAGCCCCGAGCGCATCAACCCGGGCGACAAGGAACACCGCGTCAGCACGATCAAGAAGGTCACCTCCGGTTCCACGCCGGAAGTCGCCACCCTGGTCGACCAGCTGTACAAGGAAATCATCACCGCCGGCACGCACAAGGCGTCCAGCATCCGTGTGGCCGAAGCCGCCAAGGTGATCGAAAACACGCAACGCGACGTGAACATCGCGCTGATCAACGAACTGGCCCTGATCTTCAACAAGATGGGCATCGACACCGAGGCCGTGCTGCAGGCCGCCGGCACCAAGTGGAATTTCCTGCCGTTCCGTCCGGGCCTGGTCGGCGGCCACTGCATCGGCGTGGACCCCTACTACCTGACGCACAAGGCGCAATCCATCGGCTACCACCCCGAGATCATCCTGGCGGGCCGCCGCCTGAATGACTCCATGGGCAGCTATGTGGTGTCGCAGCTGGTCAAGTGCATGACCAAGCGCCGCATCCACGTGCAAGGCGCCCGCGTGCTGGTGATGGGCCTGGCGTTCAAGGAAAACTGCCCCGACCTGCGCAACACGCGCATCGTGGACATCGTTCGCGAACTGGGCGACTACAACGTCGACGTGGACATCTACGATCCGTGGGTCGACACCGAAGAAGCCATGCACGAGTACGGCCTGACCCCGGTGGCCAAGCCCGAGGAAGGCAAGTACGACGCCGTGATCCTGGCCGTGGCGCACAACCAGTTCAAGGACATGGGCGCCGAAGGCATCCGCAAGCTCGGCAAGCCGCAACATATCCTGTACGACCTGAAGTACGTGCTGTCGCCCGCTGAATCCGACCTGCGTCTGTAAAAGGATTTCGCCATGACCACACGATTCGAAACTGTCACCCAGGAACTGGCCGCCTCTCCGCGCAAGTGGCTGGTGACCGGCTGCGCCGGCTTCATCGGTTCGAACCTGCTGGAAACCCTGCTCAAGCTCGGCCAGTCCGTCACCGGCCTGGACAACTTCGCCACCGGTCACCAGCGCAACCTGGACGAAGTCCAGGCGTCCGTGTCGCCGGAGCAATGGTCGCGCTTCACCTTCATCGAAGGCGACATCCGTGATCTGGACGCCTGCCGCCGCGCGGCCGAAGGCGTGGATTATGTGCTGCACCAGGCCGCGCTGGGTTCGGTGCCGCGCTCGCTCAACGACCCCATCACGACCAACGACGTCAACATCGGCGGTTTCCTGAACATGCTGGTGGCGGCGCGCGACGCCAAGGTGAAGTCGTTCGTCTATGCGGCGTCCAGCTCCACCTACGGCGATCATCCCGCGCTGCCCAAGGTCGAGGAAAACATCGGCAAGCCGCTGTCGCCGTACGCCGTGACCAAGTACGTCAACGAACTGTACGCCGACGTCTTTGCGCGTTCGTATGGCTTCGAGACGGTGGGCCTGCGCTACTTCAACGTGTTCGGCAAGCGGCAGGATCCGGACGGCGCCTACGCCGCCGTGATTCCGAAGTGGACCGCCGCGATGATCCAGGGCAAGGACGTCACCATCAATGGCGACGGCGAGACCAGCCGCGACTTCTGCTTTGTGGAAAACGCGGTGCAGGCCAACATCCTGGGCGCGCTGGCCGCGCCCGAAGCCCGCAACCAGGTCTACAACGTGGCCGTCAGCGGCCGCAGCACGCTGAACCAGCTGTTCAGCTTCCTGGTGCAGGCCCTGGGCAACCAGGGCGTGGACTACGGCAAGCAGCCGGTTTACGGTGACTTCCGCGCGGGCGATGTGCGCCACTCGCAGGCCGACATCGGCAAGGCCAGCCGCCTGCTGGGCTACGCGCCCACGCACACGGTGCTGCAAGGCCTGGAAGTCGCCATGCCCTGGTACACGCAATTCCTGCGTTGAAAGCACTCGTCCGAAAACTCGGCAACATCCACCCGGATCATCAGCGCATCTTCAAGGGCGCGTTCCGGGTGGCGGTGTTTCTGCTGCTGGGCAAGGCCGCCGGCGCCATCAAGGAGATGGCGGTGGCGTACCGCTACGGCGTCAGCGACGCCGTCGACGCCTACCAGTTCACGATGACGATGGGCACCTGGCTGCCGGTCACGATCGTGGGCGTGCTGTCGGTGGTGCTGATCCCGGTGCTGGTGCGCCTGGCGCGCACGGGCGGGGCCGAGAAAGAACTCTTCATCCGCGAGCTTCAGGGCTGGGTCGCCGCCGCCGGCGTCGCCCTCGCTTTGCTGACGTGGTTTGCCTGGCCATATGTGGTGGACCGGCTGGGGCAGGGCCTGTCGGCGCAAGTTCGCGCCATGACGGGCGACCTGCTTATCGCCTTCGCGCCCGTGTCGGCCCTGCTGCTGATCGCGGGCATCAGCGCCGCGCGGCTGCGCGCACAGGAACGTCACGTCAACACGCTGCTGGACAGCGTGCCTGCCGTGGCGACGCTGGCTTGGGTCATGCTGGCCGTCAGTGCCGAGGGCGTCGGACCCCTGCTGTGGGGCACGCTGGTCGGCTACGCGATTCAGACTGTCTGGCTGGCCTGGCTGGCCGCGCGCGCCGACGGCGGTTTCTGGGGCGCGCCGCGCCTGTCGCTGAAGTCGCCGCACTGGCCCGAGCTGATGAGCGCGGCCGGCGTGATGCTGATCGGCCAGGTCGCCATGAGCTTCGTGGGCCCGCTGGACCAATATGCCGCCGCCAACCTGGGCGCCAATGCCAACGCCACGCTGGGCTACGCAAGCCGGCTGCTGTCCTTGCTGCTGGGCATCGGGGCAGTGTCGGTGGGCCGTGCCGCGCTGCCCGTGCTGGCCGACGTGCAGGCCCGCGGTGATACGGCGCGCGCGCGCAGCATGGCGCTCAAGTGGTCGCTGCTGATGGTGGTGGCGGGCGCCGCCGCCGTGGCGCTGGGCTGGGTGCTGGCGCCGTGGGGCGTGTCGGTGCTGTTCCAGCGCGGCGCGTTCACCGCGGAAAACACCGAAGCCGTCGCGCACGTGCTGCGCTGGGGGCTGCTGCAACTGCCGTTCTACTTCGGCGTGCTGATCCTGGTGCAACTGCTGGCCAGCCAGAACCGATATCGCATCATGGCCGCCATTGCGGTCGCCAATTTTGCGCTGAAGGCCGTGCTGAACACCGTGCTCGCGCCCCGCATGGGCGCGGCCGGCATCATGCTGGCCACCAGCCTCATGTATGTGCTGTCCTTCGCATGCTACCTGGTGGTGGCGATGCGCAAGGCTGAACCCAAGGGGACCGATTGAATGTCCGTTGCCGACTCCGCCCGTCCGGCGCGCGTGTTGCTGTTCATCCATTCCCTGCATGGCGGGGGCGCTGAGCGCGTCGCCGCGGACCTCAGCGCCCATTGGGCGGCCGAAGGCAGCGAGGTCATGGTGGTCACGCAGGCCAGCGCCGACGGCGACGTCTATGCGCTGCATCCCAAGGTCCGGCGCGAAGTCCTGCACACGGCGGGCGAGGGCGGCGGGCTGCGCGGCATCCTCAGCAACCTGCAGCGCGTGCGCGCGCTGCGCCGCGTCGTCAAATCGTTCCGGCCCGACATCGTGCTGGGTATGATGACCACGGCGTCCGTGCTGTCCGTGCTGGCCTGCGCGGGACTGAACTGCCGCGTCATCGCCACGGAACACACCCATCCGCCGTCGCAGACCCTGTCGGGCTTCTGGCAGCGGCTGCGCCGGTTGACCTATCCGCGTGCCGCGCGCGTCGTCGCCTTGACCCGCGGCACCGCCGACTGGCTCGAACAGCATGTGCCGGGCTCGCGGCTCGCGGTCATTCCCAATCCCGTCCACTTTCCGTTGCCGCGCGCCGAGCCCATCCTGACGCCGGCGCCGCAAGACGGCCGCAAGCGTCTGCTGGCGGTCGGCCGGCTGCATGGCGACAAGGGTTTTGATCTGCTGATCCAGGCCTTTGCGCACCTGGCGCCGTCGCATCCCGGCTGGGACTTGGTTATTCTGGGCGAAGGCAGCGAACGCCAGGCGCTCGAAGCGCAGGTGCGCGAGGCCGGCCTGGCATCGCGCGTCTCGATGCCGGGACGCGCCGGCAATGTGGGCGACTGGTACGACAGCGCCGATCTTTATGTACTGACCTCGCGCTTCGAAGGATTGTCCAATACCCTGCTCGAATCCATGGCCAGCGGCCTGGCGGCCGTGTCGTTCGATTGCGATACCGGCCCGCGCGAGATCGTGCGCGAAGGCATCGACGGCGTGCTGGTGCGGCCCAATGGCGACGTGCCGGCGCTGTGCAAGGCGCTGGACGCGGTCATGGCCGATGACAAGGGCCGCGCGCGCATGGCGCGGGCGGCCACCGACGTGCGCGACCGATTCTCGGCCGTGCGCGTGCTGCAGAAATGGCAGGAACTTTTTGACGGCGTGCGGGCGTCGGGCCGCTAGGGCCCCGCGCGCGCCGTTGCCACGGTGAACACGAGAACAACATCATGTGTGGAATAGTCGGAATTTGGGGTCCCCAGGGGAACAAGGCGCAGGTGCTGGCCGATAGCTGCCGCCGCATCCGCCACCGCGGACCGGACAGCAATGGATTCTGGGAAGACGCCGACGCGGGAATCGCGCTGGCGCACGTGCGCCTGGCGATCCTGGACCTGACCGAAGCGGGCCATCAGCCGATGACGTCCGCCTGCGGCCGCTACGTCATGGTGTTCAACGGCGAGGTCTACAACCACCTGGACATCCGCAAGCAGCTCGAGGAATCGGCGCTGGCGCCGGCGTGGCGCGGGCATTCGGACACCGAGACGCTCCTTGCCGGCTTTACCGCGCTGGGCATCGAGGCCACGCTGCAAGCCTCGGTCGGCATGTTCGCCATCGCGTTGTGGGACAAGGCCTCGCGCAAGCTCGTGCTGGCGCGCGATCGCATGGGCGAGAAGCCGCTGTACTACGGCTATTCCAATTCGGAGCTGGTGTTTGCGTCGGAACTCAAGGGCCTGATGCCGATTCCGGGCTTTGGGCGCAACCTGAACCGCAACGCGCTGGCGTCGTTCATGCGGCACAACTACATTCCCGCGCCGCAATCCATCTACGAAGGCATCGCCAAGCTGCCGCCCGGCACGTGGATCGAATTCTCGGCCGACGACGCGCGCAACCGCCGCATGCCGGAGCCGCGGGTGTACTGGTCCGCGCGCGAGGCCGCGGATGCGGCGTCAAACGCCCGGCTCTCGTTCGACTCTGATGCACAAGCCACCGACGCGCTGGAAAAGGTGCTGTCCAAAGCCGTGGGCGGCCAGATGCTGTCCGACGTCAGCCTGGGCGCGTTCCTGTCCGGCGGCATCGATTCGTCGACCATCGTGGCGCTGATGCAAGCGCAAAGCTCGCAGCCGGTGCGCACGTTTGCCATCGGTTTTCACGAGAAGGGCTACGACGAGGCGCAGCACGCCAAGGCCGTGGCCACGCACCTGGGCACCGATCACACGGAACTCTACGTCACCGCGGACGACGCGCTGGCGGTCGTGCCCACGCTGGCCGACATGTACGACGAACCCTTTGCCGACTCGTCGCAGATCCCCACGTCGCTGGTCACGCGCATGGCGCGCCAGCACGTGACGGTGGCCTTGTCGGGCGACGGCGGCGACGAACTGTTCGGCGGCTATTCGCGCTACTTCCGCGTGGACAACTGGTGGCGCCAGTTCGAGCGCGTGCCCGGGCTGCTGCGCAAGCCGGCCGGCGCGATGCTCAGCGCGTCCACCCATCTGCCCGGCCGCGGCGCATGGCGCGGCAAGGTCGGCAAGCTGGGCGAACTGCTGCGCGCCGACACGCGCGGCGAGTTCTACCGCGGGTTCGTGTCGTACTGGCCGGACCCGGCCAGCGTCGTGAAGGGCGGCGTGGAACCCCAGTCGGTGTTCGAACGCGCCATGCAGGGATCGTTCTTCGAGTCGATGATGAAGCTCGACACGGTGACCTACCTGCCCGACGACATCCTGGTCAAGGTGGACCGCGCCGCAATGGCCGTCAGCCTGGAAACCCGCGTGCCGCTGATCGACCACCGTGTCTATGAATTCGCCTGGAGCCTGCCGCACCAGTACAAGGTGCGCGGCAACACCGGCAAGTGGCTGCTGCGGCAGGTGCTGCATCGCCACGTGCCGCAGGCGCTGGTCGACCGCCCCAAGCGCGGTTTCGCCGTGCCGCTGGCCGCGTGGCTGCGCGGTCCGTTGCGCGAATGGGCCGATGCGTTGCTGGATCCGGCACGCCTGCGTCAGGAGGGCTGGTTCGAACCCGAACCCATCCTGCGCAAATGGCGTGAACACACGTCGGGGCATCGCAATTGGGACAGCCATCTGTGGGGCGTGCTGATGATGCAGGCCTGGCTGGACCGCTACCGCGCGGGAATGGACCAAGGGGGACCGATTGAGGACCGTTGACGAATGAAAATACTGATGCTGGTCAGCTCCATGCACGCCGGCGGCGCGGAACGCGTCGCGGCGACCCTGGTCAACGCATGGTCAGAGCGCGGCGACACCGTCATCCTGACGCCCACCTACTCATCCAAGGGCACCTGCTTCTACCCCCTGTCGGACAAGGTTCAGCTGTCGTGGCTGGCCGATCTGGCCGGCACCCGGGTGTCGGGCGGGATGGCGGCCTTCAAGCGGCTGCTGGCCCTGCGCAAGCACATTCGCGATTCGCGGCCCGACGTGGTGGTGTCCTTCCTGACCAACGTCAACGTGGCCGCCATTCTGGCCACGCGCGGCCTGAACGTGCCGCTCATCGTCTGCGAGCGCACCAATCCGGTCGCTGAAACCACCACGGGAACCGTCTGGCGCAAGCTGCGCCGTGTGCTGTACCCGCGCGCCGACATGGTGACGGTGCAGGCCGAAGACACCGCCGGTCCGTTCGCGCGCCAGGTGCCCGGCATCCGGCGCCTGGCCGTCATCCCGAATCCACTGCCCGCGCCGCTGCTGGATGCGCCGCTGGTGCAGCAGCGTCACGAGGCCGGCCCGCGCGAGTTGATCGCGATGGGGCGGCTGGTGCCGGACAAGCAGTTCGACCTTCTGATCGACATCTTTGCGCAGCTTGCGCCGGAATTTCCCGACTGGAACCTGCGCATCTGGGGCGAAGGCCCCGAGCGCGAGGCGCTGCAGCAGCAGGTGGCGCGTCTGCGCCTGCAGTCGCGCGTCAGTTTGCCGGGGCGCACCGAAGCACCCTGGGAAGAACTGGCGCGCGGCCAGGCCTTCGTGCTCAGTTCGCTGGTCGAGGGCTTTCCCAATGTGTTGCTGGAAGCGATGTCGCTGGGCTTGCCCTGCGTGGCGTTCGATTGCCCCAGTGGTCCGCGCGAGATGACGCGGGACGGCCAGGACGCGCTGCTGGTGCCGGCGGGCGACCGGGTCGCGATGACCGATGCTCTGCATCGTTTGATGGGCGACGTGTCGCTGCGCGAGCAGTTGGGCGCGCGCGGCGCCGCGGCCGTGCGCCAGCGTTATGCGCTGTCCAGCGTGCTGACCGAATGGGATGAGCTGTTCGAAGCGGTGCGGGAGGGGCGATGAGCACCCGGCCGCTGCGCATCCTGCATGTCATCACGGGGCTGGGCCAGGGCGGCGCCGAATCGGTGCTGACGCGCCTGGCGACCTGGCCGGACGCGGGCGTCGAACACACGGTCGTGTCGCTGACCGATGAAGGTTTGTATGGCGAGCGCCTGCGCGCGGCGGGCGTTGCGGTGCATGCCCTGGGCATGAAGCGCGGCCGCGTCAGCCTGGGCGGCTTCCTGGCTCTGCGCCGCCTGATCGCCACGAACCGTCCCGATGCCGTTCAAACCTGGATGTATCACGCCGACCTGATTGGCGGCCTGGCCGCCCGCCTGGCAGGCGTTCGCGCCATTGCGTGGGGCATCCGCAATTCCGGCGAGCACCTTGAGCGCAGCAGCCGGTCGGCGCGGCTGGTGCTGCGCGCGTGCGCGATGCTATCGGGCAGCGTGCCGCGCGCGATCGTTTGCGCGGCGCAGAACGCGGCCGAGCGCCACGCCGAAAAAGGCTACCGCCGCGACCGCATGGTCGTGATCGCCAACGGCTATGACTTGTCGCGCTACGCGCCGGATCCGCAGGCGCGCTCGCGCGTTCGCGCCGCATGGGGACTGTCCGAAGACGCTCCCGTGATCGGCTGCGTGGCGCGCTGGGATCCGCTCAAGGACCACGCCAACCTGCTGCGCGCCGTGGCCGCGCTGGTGCGCGATGGACGCGACGCGGGGTTGCGCTGCGTGCTGATCGGCCGCGACATGACCGACGGTAACGCCCAACTGGGCGCCTTGCTCGACAAGCTGGACCTGCGCGACCGCGTGGTGCTCAACGGTCCCAGCGACGACGTGCCCGCCGTCATGAACGGCCTGGATGTGCACGTGCTGTCGAGCTGCGCCGAAGGCTTTCCGAACGTGGTGGCCGAAGCCATGGCGTGCGGCGTGTATTGCGTGGTGACCGACGTGGGCGACGCCGCCTACATCGTCGGCGACACCGGCGTGGTGGTGCCGCCCGAGCAGGCCGAGGCCCTCGCCCGCGGCATCGAATCCGCGCTGGGCGATGTGGCCGCGCGCGGCCGCGAGCGCGCGGGCGAGGCTGGGCGCGCGCGCGTCCTGGAACACTTTGATCTTGCACGCATGGTGCAAAGCTACATCGCCGTCTGGCGCCGTATTTCTGGAGTCCAAGCATGAGCGCCGGACGCTGCCTGCTGTTTGTCGTCAACAATCCGGCGTTCTTCATGTCGCATCGCGTGCCGGTCGCCCTGGCCGCGCAGAAGGCAGGCTACGACGTCCACGTCGCGACGATGGACGGTCCGGCGGTGGCTGACATCCAGGCGCTGGGCATGACCCATCACGCGATTCCCATGACGCGCAGCGGCAAGCATCCGCTGCAGGAACTGGGCACGCTGCTGGCGCTGGTGCGCCTGTTCCGCCGGCTGCGTCCCGATGTGGTGCATCTGGTCACCATCAAGCCCGTGCTGTACGGCGGCATCGCCGCGCGCATTGCGCGGGTGCCCGGCATGGTGGCGGCGATCTCCGGATTGGGATTCGTGTTCCTGTCGAACTCGCTGAAGATGCGGCTGGTGCGCGCCGTGGTGGCGCGCCTGTACCGCGTTGCGCTGGGCCATCCGAACAGCCGTGTGATCTTCCAGAACGCCAACGACCGTGACCTTCTCAAGTCGCTGGGCGCCGTGCGCGAGGACCAGGTGGTCATCATCCGCGGCGCGGGCGTGGACCTCGACGCCTATCGGCCCACCCCGGAGCCGCCCGCGCCGCCCGTTGTCGTCACGATGGTGGCGCGCCTGCTGCGCGACAAGGGCGTGCAGGAGTTCGTGCAGGCGGCCAAACTGCTGCGTGAACGCGGCGTGCCGGTGACGATGCAACTGGTGGGCGGCCTGGACGCTGGCAATCCGACGTCCGCCACGCAGGCCGACGTCGATGCCTGGCAGCAGGACGGCTGCGTGCAGGCGCTGGGCGAGCGTTCGGATGTGGCGGCGCTGTACGCGGCCGCGCACATCGCGGTGCTGCCGTCCTACCGCGAAGGCCTGCCGAAATCCTTGATCGAGGCCGCGGCCTGCGGCCGGGCGGTCGTGACGACCGACGTGCCGGGCTGCCGCGATGCCATCGAACCCAACGTGACCGGCCTCCTGGTGCCGGTGCGCGACGCGGCGGCGCTGGCTGAGGCCATTGCGCGCCTTGCGCAAGACGCGGCGTTGCGTCAGGCGATGGGCACGGCGGGCAGGGCGCTGGCGGAGCGCGAGTTTGACATCAACCAGGTCGCTCGCATCCACGTCGCGCTGTACGACGCGCTCAGCGCCTGATTGCGTCGATCCAGAACCGCGTGGACGGATCCTGCTGGCTGGGCTGGGGCGCGTCCAGCTCGCGCATGATGTTCTTGGCCAATACCTTGCCGAACTCCACGCCCCACTGATCGAACGGGTTGATGCCCCAGATCACGCCCTGCGTGAACACCTTGTGCTCGTACAGCGCCAGCAGCGCGCCAAGCGTGAAGGCTTCGAGGCGCGGCAACACGATCAGCGACGACGGCCGGCCGCCCGGATGCACGCGGTGCTGCGCCAGCAGGCGCGCACGCGCCGGGTCGCGTTCCGTGGCGGAGGTTTCCGCCAGGGCTTCTTCAAAGGTCTTGCCGCGCAGGAGCGCCGAGCGCTGCGCCAGGCAATTGGCGACCAGCAACTCGTGGTGCCGGGCATAGGCATGGTCGGGCTGCTCGCACAGGATGAAATCCACGGGCGCGCCCGTCGTGTCCTGATGCAGCCATTGGAAGAACGTGTGCTGGCAATCGGTGCCCGACATGCCCCACACCGCGGGGCCGGTCGGCACGCCAGCGGGGCTGCCGTCGGCGGTCGCGACCTTGCCCAGCGATTCCATTTCAAGCTGCTGGGCCCACGGCACGATGTGATACAGCCGCGAATCGTATGGGGTGATGACCAGCGAGTCGTAGCCCAGCACGCTGCGGTTGGCCACGCCGGCCAGCGCCATCTGCACGGGGGCGTTCTCGGCCAGCGGCGCGGTGCGGAAATGGTCGTCCATGGCCGCGGCGCCCGCCAGCAGCTGGTCGAAGGTGTCGTTGCCGAGCGCCAGCGCGACCGGCAGGCCGATGGCGGACCACAGCGAATAGCGCCCGCCCACCCAGTCCCAGATCTGGAAGATGTGATCGGGCAGGATGCCCAGGTTGAGTGCCGCCTCGACATTGCAGGTGATCGCGACGACCTGCTTGATGGGGTCGGCGACGCCGGCGTCGCGCAGCCAGTTCATCGCCACTTCGGCGTTGGCCAGCGGCTCGGTCGTGGTGAACGATTTGGACGCGACGATGACCAGCGTGTTGTGCGGATCCAGGCGGCTCATCGCATCGGCGACCGAGTGCGAATCCACGTTGGAGGCGAAGCGCACTTCGCGCCGCACGCCCTCGTGGCGCAGGGCACGGGTGACCAGGCGCGGCCCCCAGTCGCTGCCGCCAATCCCCAGATGCAGCACGCCGCTGTAGCGGCCCGCCGCGTCGGCCGCCCGCACGAATTCGCGCATGCGTTCGCGCTCGGCCAGCACCGCCTTGGCCACCATGGCGGGCGGTTCGGCCGCGCGCAGGGCGGTGTGCCAGGCGGCGCGTCCTTCCGTCCAGTTGGCCTGGCCGCCGTCAAACAGCCGCGCGCGGCTGGCCTCGAAGTCCTGCTGCACCAGCAGCGCCTGCGAGGCCGCCAGCAGGTCGGGCGACTGCGCCTGGGCGCTCAGATCCAGGCGCAGCCCGGGCGCATTGATGAGGCGCAGCTTCTGGCCGTCCCGGGATGCCGTACGTGTTGCGGTGATGAACTGCTGCCACGCGGGGCTGTTGGCTAACGACATGAGCGGATCAGAAGGGCAGTGTGGCGTTCGGCGCCAGCTTGCCGAGTTCGCGGCGGAAGTCGGCCTGGATGCGCGCGAGCGCCGCTTCGCTTTGCGCCTCGAAACGCAGCACGACGACCGGCGTGGTGTTCGACGGCCGCGCCAGGCCAAAGCCATCGGCGTATTCGGCGCGCACGCCGTCGATCGTGATCACGCGCTTGGCGTCGGGGAACTGGCCTTGGTCCTGCAACGCCTTGACCAGCGTGAACGGCTGGCCTTCTTCCATTTCGAGCTTCAGTTCCGGCGTGGAAACGTCCTGTGGCAGGGCTTCCAGCGGCTCGCAGGCGTCGGCAAAGCGCGACACGATCTCCAGCAGGCGCGCGCCCGTGTAGAGGCCATCGTCAAAGCCGTACCAGCGTTCCTTGAAGAAGATGTGCCCGCTCATTTCGCCGGCCAGCGGCGCGCCGGTTTCAGCCAGCTTGGCCTTGACCAGCGAGTGGCCCGTCTTCCACATCAGCGCTTTGCCGCCGGCCGCTTCGACCGACAGGCCGACGTGGCGGCTGCACTTGACGTCATAGATGATGGTGGCGCCGGGATTGCGCTCGAGCACGTCGCGCGCAAAGAGGACGAGCTGGCGGTCGGGCCAGATGATCTGGCCGGACTTGGTGACCACGCCCAGGCGGTCGCCGTCGCCGTCAAAGGCCAGGCCAAGTTCGCAATCGGTCTCGGCCACGTGCTTGATGAGGTCCTGCAGGTTTTTGGGTTCAGCGGGGTCGGGATGGTGGTTGGGGAAGTTGCCATCCACCTCGCAGAACAGTTCGTCGACCTCGCAGCCCAGCGCGCGGAACAGCTGCGGCGCGACCGCGCCGGCCACGCCGTTGCCGCAATCGATGGCGATCTTCATGGGACGCGCCAGCTTGACGCCGGAGGCCACGCGGGCAATGTAGGTCTGCGCCAGGTCGAGCTGGCGGCGCGTGCCGGCCTCGGCCGCGGGCGCCGGGGCATCGCCATTCATGGCCTGCGCCAGTTGCTGGACGTCGTCGCCGTACAGCGCGCGGCCGCCCATCATCATCTTGAAGCCGTTGTACTTGGGCGGGTTGTGGCTGCCGGTGATGGCAACGCCGGACCCGGTTTGCATGATGTTGGCCGCGAAGTACACGAGCGGGGTGGGAACCATGCCGACGTCCAGCGTATCCACGCCGCCTTCGAGCATGCCTTCCTGCAACGCGAGGGACAGCATTTCGCTGCTGAGGCGGCCATCGCGGCCAACCACGAGCGTCTGCACGCCTTGTTCGCGGGCGCGGGCGGCAAGCGCCACGCCGAGAGACCGGGCGAAGGCCGCGTCGATCAGGTCCGGCACCGTGCCGCGAATGTCATATGCCTTGAAAACAGAGGCCGGAAATTGTGTATTGTTGCCCACGACGGTTCCTTGTTGAGGGGGACAGCGCGGCGGCTGCCGGGTAATGGTAAACCCGCACATCCAAACCGCTATGGCAAGGGCCAAAGCTGGATTATCCCCCATCGGCGCGGGGGGCTTCATCCTTCGGGCGGAGTAGGGCATTTACCCGGTGCCGGCCTGCCCCGCCATGGTGCGGCGCATGGGGCGGCGCCGCCTGTTTCCGGTGCACGTCCGCAGGCAAAAAAGCCGCTTGCCGGGCGGGCGCGCATGGCACAAAAGTTGCTCGTCATCCGAAGGTGATACGCTTGCCGGGCAAGCAGAAAGACCAGGAGGGGCCATGGGCGCCAAAGTATCCACAGTCATGTCATCGGGCGGCGCCACAAGCAGGCGGGGACCACCCACGGACTTTGCCGGTCCGGCGGCCGGCCGCGAACGCAGGCTTGATATCCACGTCTTTGCCGCGGCAACGGGCGATCTGGCCGCTGGCCGCGCCTGGGAGCGCAGCGTCTGGCGCGATGCGCGCGTCCTCATCGCCGAATGCCCGGCGCCGCATCTGGCGGCATCGATCGAAAGCGCGTTGCGCACGGTTGCCGCCAGCGTGGCGCGCGACCGCGGCTGGCAGGCCGCAGGCACCGTGTCTTTCTCGCTCGACGACCGCAGCGGCGTCTTCCGCGTCATCGACGCGCAGGCGCGGGCCCGCACGCCGGACATGCCGGTTGCCGAACACGATCCCATCGCGCCGCACGTGCTGGAAGTGCGCATCGACGGTTGCGGCGATCGCCGCCTGCCGTGCACTCACCTCATGGTCTGCGGCGCCACCCGTGGCGAAGTCCTGCGCCGCGCCTACCGCGCCTTGTCCGAATTGCCCGGCCCCGCCGGCGTGGACCGCGCCTTCCTGATGGAGCGCATCGCCTCCCGCGCCTTCTGCTCGGGCATGACGGGCACCCGGCTGGACCAGGCGGTCGGCTGACAGGTCCAACAGGCACCCGCAGGGGGCTTCGGCGGGCGCCGCCCAGCCCCTACAATAGTCCGCACATCCGATGAACAGCGCCCGGCCCTCGGCGGCCGGGCCGACTCTCTGTGCGGCACCCATGACACTGCTGAGCGATCTCCGGGCCCTCTTGGGCGATTCCCACGTGCTGACCGGCGCGGACGCGGATTCCTATGTGCTGGATTGGCGCCGCCGCTATCGCGGCGCGGCCCTGGCGGTGATCCGCCCCGGTTCCACGGCGGACGTGGCCGCCGCGATCAAGCTGTGCGCGCAGCACGGCGTGCCCGTCGTGCCGCAAGGCGGCAATACCGGCCTGTGCGGCGGCGCCACGCCGGACGACACCGGCACCGCGGTCGTCCTGTCCACGGCCCGGCTCACCGCGGTGCGCGCACTGGATACCGACAACGACACCATCACGGTCGAGGCCGGCTGCATCCTGCAGGCCGTGCAGGAGGCCGCAGCGGCAGCCAACCGGCTGTTCCCGCTGAGCCTGGCGGCCGAAGGCAGCTGCACCATCGGCGGCAATCTGGCCACCAACGCCGGCGGCACGCAGGTGCTGCGCTATGGCAACACGCGCGACCTCACGCTGGGCCTGGAGGTCGTGACCGCCGAAGGCGAGATCTGGGACGGCCTGCGCGGCCTGCGCAAGGACAACACCGGCTACGACCTGCGCGACCTGTACATCGGCAGCGAAGGCACCCTGGGCATCATCACGGCCGCCACCCTCAAGCTGTACCCGCGTCCCGTGGCGTCCTGCACGGCGCTGCTTACGCTGGACAGCATCGACAACGCCGTCGAGGTCCTGTCGCGCGCCCGTTCCGGATTTGGCGCCTCGCTGACCGGGTTCGAACTCATGAGCGGCGCCTGCCTGCAAGGCGTGGTGCGGCTGTTTCCGCAGCAGCGCCTGCCTTTTGAAGGCGAGTCGGCGGCTTCGCCGTGGTTCGCGCTGCTGGAACTGTCCGACAGCGAAAGCGAAACGCACGCCCGCGAGCGCTTCGAGGCCGTGCTGGGCGACGCCATCGAAGCCGGCCTGGTGAACGACGCAGCCATCGCCGCCAACGTGTCGCAAAGCAAGGCGCTGTGGCATCTGCGTGAAAGCATTCCGCTGGCTGAGGCCGAGCTGGGTAAGTCGGTCAAGCACGATGTCTCGATCCCCATCTCGTCGATCGCCGGGTTCGTGCACAAGACCAACGCCTTGCTGCAGGCGCGCTTTCCGGGCGTGCGCCACGTGATCTTCGGCCACCTGGGCGACGGCAACCTGCACTACAACGTGGCCCATGCCCCCGGACAGACCGAAGCCGAGCTGCTGGCGCTGCAAGGCGAGATCTATGGCGTCGTGCATGACAGCGTGCACGCGCACAAGGGATCCATCAGCGCCGAGCACGGCGTAGGTCAGCTCAAACGCGACGAACTGCCGCGCTACAAGAACCCCGTCGAACTGGCGCTGATGCGCCGGATCAAGCGGGCGCTGGATCCCCAGGGTCTCATGAACCCCGGCAAGGTGCTGCAGGCATAACGCGGCCAGGATCGCAGACCATGAAAACCCCTCCCGCAGCGGGCGCGAACCACCGGGTGCTGATCGTCGAAGACGACCATGTCATCGCCGGCAATCTGTACAGCTTCCTGGAGGCGCGGGGCTTTCTGCCCGATGTGGCGTACAGCGGACCCGCGGCCCTTCAACGGTTGCAGGAACAGCGTTTTGACGCCGTGCTGCTGGACATCGGCCTGCCCGGCATGGACGGCAACGCCGTGCTGCATGACATGCGCACGGAACGGCGGCTGGCCGTGCCGGTGCTGATGCTGACCGCGCGCGACAGCCTCGAAGACAAGCTGGCGGGCTTTTCCCATGGCGCCGACGACTATCTCACCAAGCCGTTCGCGCTGCTCGAAGTGGAAGCGCGGCTGCTGGCGCTGATCCAGCGCGCCAAAGGGTCGACGGTCGATGCGGAGCGCACCTTCGGCCCGCTTCAGTTCGACGCGCGCAGCCGCGTCGTGTCGGTCAGCGGCGTGCCGGTCCACCTGACCCGCAAGGCGGGCCTCATCATCGAGGTGCTGCTGCGCGACCCGGGCCGCGTGGTGACGCGCGAAGAACTGGAATCGGTCCTGTGGGGCAACGAACCGCCCTCGTCCGATGCGCTGCGCAGCCAGGTCCACCTGCTGCGGCGCGCGCTGGCCGACGCGGGTTTTGACGGCATCGAGACCGTGCACGGCACCGGCTGGCGCCTGACGCTGCCCGCCGCCGCATCATGAGCCGCGCCGCCGCCGGCACGCTGACCCAGCGCGTGGTCTGGGCGCTGACGGGCACGGTCGCGCTGTTCGTCACCGCGCTGGCCCTCCTGGCCTACCTGACGTTCGACCAGATGGAAGACGATCTGGTCAACGACATCCTGAACACCGAGATGGACCGCCTGGTCCAGCATGCGCGCAGCAGCGACGAGTTCCTGCCGCGCCACGGCGCGCGCGAACTCGGCGGATCCATGCGGGCGTGGCTCAGCGTGGACGGTCAGCCGCCCGCCGGCATGCCGCCGGAACTGCTTTCGCTGGAAAACGGACTGCACCTGATCGAACCTGGCGCCTACACCTGGCACGTGATGGTGGCCGAGACGGGCCGGGGCACGGTGTACCTGCTGTACGACGCCACCGACAACGAAGAGCGGGTGCACGATTTCGGGCTGATCGTGCTGGGCGTGGGCGCCATCTGCGTCGTGCTCGCCTACGGGTTGGCGCGTCGTGTGGCGGGGGTGGCGGTCGGACCGTTGCTGGATCTGACGGACCGGCTGTCGACCTGGGCGCCGGGCTCGCCTGACATGGCCGTCACGCGCGACGACGAGGCCGGGCGTCTCATTGAAGCCTTCAACCGCGTGCAGAACCAGGTGGACCGGTCCATCGCCCGCGAACGCGAGTTCGCCAGCAACCTTAGCCACGAGGTGCGCACGCCGCTGGCGGCGATCCGCTCGGACAGCGAGCTCATGCTCCTGACGCAGGCATTGACGCCGGATCAGCAGCAGCGCCTGACACGCGTGGTGGACAACGTGGACGACGTCATCGTCAGTCTGGAAAGCGCGCGGGCAATGGCGCGCGACGAGTTGCGCGCGCCGGAACCGGTGGACATCGCCGAGTGCATGGAAGACGCGTGGCGGGGGCATGCCGCCCAGGCCAGTCTGGCCGACCTGCGCTTTGACAATCAATTGCCCGCCGGCCAGGTGCTGACGCTGGACCGCTACGCCTTGCTGACCGTGCTGCGCAACCTCGTGCGCAACGCCATCGAACACGCCGCACCGGCCACGCTGACCGTGGCGCTGGACGCGGAGGGCGGATTGGCGTTGCGCGACAACGGCAAGGGCATTGCTGCCAGCGATCTGCCTTTTCTGTTCCGCCGCTATTTCAGCGGCCGCCTGCGCGATTCCGGCGTGGCGGGCGGCGACGAGACGGCGCGCGGGCTGGGCCTGGCGATCGCCAAGCGCGTCTGCGACATGCAGGGCTGGTCGCTCAGCGTCGAATCCTCGCAAGCAGAAGGCCCGGCGCGCGGCACGCGCTTCCTGCTGCGTTTCGAGCCCGACGAGCGGGGCGGCCCGACGGCGCAAATTTGACGAATTTTCGACTGGCGGGACCGTAAAGTGCGCTGGCCCGAAACGTCCGGATCTTCGTCTCCATGCCGTCCCCATTGCTGCAGTCCCCCCTGGCGCCGGCGCTGCATGCGCCGACAAGAACCCGCTATCTGCTGACCCACGTCGGGGGCGTGACGCTGTTGCTGGCCTGTATGGCCTGGTGGTCACAGGCGTCGGGACTGGACATGCGCATCGCGCGCGCGCTGTTCGATCCGCTGCTGGACGACTTTCCGCTGCATGGCAGCCGGTGGCTTGAATTGCGGGGCCACCGGATGGTGCTGGCGCTGCCGATCAGCGTGGGTCTGGCCGCGGCGGGCGTTGCAGCGGGCAGCTACCGCATCGCGGCGTGGCGGCGCTGGCGCGGGGTGGCCTGTGCCGTCGCGATCACGTGCTTGACGGGGCAACTGCTCATTACGCAACTCAAGCATCACACCATGCTGCCGCGCCCCTACGATCTGGAGACGTTGGGCGGCTATACGCCTTATCCGGTGCACTGGTGGACCTGGGCAAAGGCGCGCGCCGGCGGCGCGTTGCCCAGCGGCCATGCCGGCGCGGGCTACGCCTTGCTGACCCTTTACTTCGCGGGGTGGGCGTTGGGCCGCCCGGCGTGGCGCTGGAGCGGACTGGCGATCGGCGTGGCGGCCGGCGTGGCGTTTTCGGCGGTGCGCATTCTGCAGGGCGCGCATTTTCTCAGCCAGACGCTTTGGTCCGCCGCCCTGATGTGGCTGCTGGCGGCGGTGTTCTTCTATCCGCTGATCGCGGGGCGGGCGCCCGGATGCCCGCCCCGCCAGCACCGCGTCAGTTGAGCAGCACGCCCGGCAACCATAGCGAGAACGCCGGCACATA
This sequence comes from Achromobacter animicus, assembly GCF_902859585.1. GTDB lineage: Bacteria > Pseudomonadota > Gammaproteobacteria > Burkholderiales > Burkholderiaceae_B > Achromobacter > Achromobacter animicus. Next base: position 648,361 of record NZ_CADIJM010000002.1, read on the forward strand.
GGTCACCAGCGCCAGCGCGGCCAGCAGCGCGCCGTAGAACGGCCAGATGGTGCGCATGACCGTCCCCACGGATACCCCGCCGATGGCGCACCCCACAAACTGCGTGGTGCCCACCGGCGGCGTGTTCAGCCCCAGCGCGCAGTTCAGCAGCAGCACCATGCCGAACTGCACCGGCCCCATGCCGTACTGCATGCAGATCGGCAGGAAGATCGGCGTGCAGATCAGGATGGTGGCGGCCATGTCCAGGAACGTTCCCAGCACGAACAGGATGATGTTGACCATCAGGAAGATGGCCCACGGCTCCGTCGAGATGGACGCCATCAGCTGCCCGGTCTTTTCGGCCACGCCATAGAAGCTGATCAGGTAGCCGAACGTTGCCGAAATGCCGATCAGCAGCAGCACCACGCCCGTGGTCTTCACGGCCTTGCTGGCGGCGCGCACGAACTGGTCCCAGGTCAGCGAGCGGTAGACGAAGATCGTCAGCGCCAGGGCATACAGCACCGCCACCGCCGCGGATTCCGTCGCGGTGAAGACGCCGCTCAGGATGCCGGTAATGATCAGCACCACCACGAACAACCCCGGCGCCGCGGCGACCAGCGAGCGGAACACGATGTGCCAGCCCGGAAAGGTGCCTGCCGGATAGCCGCGGCTGCGCGCCACGAAATACGCAGCGGCCAGGTTGCACACGGTCAGGATCAGGGCGGGCACCACGCCTGCCGCGATCAGCGCCGCGATGGACACCTTGCCGCCCGCGGCCAGCGTGTAGATGATGATGTTGTGGCTGGTCGGCATCAGCGCGCCCACCAGCGCCGCGTGGGTTGTGACGTTCACCGCGTAGTCAGCGTGATAGCCCTCGCGCTTCATCATCGGGATCATCACGGACCCCATCGCCGACACGTCCGCCACGGGCGATCCCGACACCCCGCCGAACAGCGTGCAGGCCACCACGTTGGACATGCCCAGGCCGCCCCGCACATGGCCCACCAGCGATTTGGCAAAGTTCACGATGCGGTCGGCGATGCCGCCGTACAGCATCAGTTCACCGGTGAAGATGAAGAAGGGGATGGCCAGGAACGAAAACGCGTTCATGCCCGAGGTCATCTGCTGGAAGGCCACCGCGAGCGGCAGGTCCTCGTACATGATGGCCGTGATGGACGACAGCCCGATGGCAAAGGCCACCGGCACGCCGATCACGAGGAACCCCATGAAGGTGAAGGAAAGCAGTGTCAGCGCCATGCCGGGACCACCTTCTGGTTGCGCAGGATCGCGATGATGTGCTCGATGGAAAAGAGCGCGATCAAGGTGCCCGACAGGGTTGCAGGAACGTACTTCCAGGCGTTGGAGATGCCCAGGTTCGGAATCTTGTAGGCCGCGACGGACTCGGCCAGCACGCCGCAATTCCAGGCCATCAGCACGCCGAACAGCAGCACGAGCAGATGGATGAAGATGCGCAGCCGCCGCTGCCCGGCGGCGGGCAGGGCGTCCAGCAGCGACTCGAAGCCGATATGGCCGGCGTCGCGCACGCCGACCGCGGCGCCCAGCATGGTGACGTACAGCACCAGCAAAAGGGCCAGGCTTTCTGCCCAGGTCGGCGTGCTGTTCAGGACGTGGCGGCCGAAGATCTGCAGCGAGACAGCGACGATCAGGCAGATCAGCCCGAAGACGCTGGTCCACATGCAGATTCGCGCCAGCCGGGCGCAGGCGCGGGAGTAGGCATCCAGCGGGGCAGCCAGGGCTTCTTCCCGGCCCCCCGCGGCGACATCTGGTTCATTCGTGGGTGTGGCCAACATGATGTCCTCACTGCACGGCCTGGATCTTGGCGACCAGATCCTTCATTTCAGGGGTGGTGACAAAGCGTTCGTACACCGGCTTCATCGCACCCTGGAACGAGGGTTTATCGACCTGCGAGATCTGCGAACCGGCCTTCTCGACCACGGCGCGCGACTTCTGCTCGCGTTCGTCCCACAGCTTGCGCATGTACGGCACCGATTCGCGCGCGGCCTCGCGCAGGATCTTCTGGTCGTCCGGCGGCAGCTTGTCCCACTGGCGCTTGGAGAAGATCAGGATCTCGGGCGTCATCGTGTGCTCGGTCAGCGAATAGAACTTTGCGACCTCGTAGTGATGCGCGCTCTCGTAGCTGGGAAAGTTGTTCTCGGCCGCATCCACCAGTCCTGTCTTGAGCGACGTGTAGACCTCGCCCATCGGCATCGGCGTGGCGTTGCCGCCCATCGCTTCCACCATCGCGACGGACAGGTCCGACTGCTGCACGCGGATTTTCAGGCCCTTGGCGTCGGCCAGCGTCTTGATCGGCTTCTTGGTCGTATACATGGAACGCGATCCGCTGTCGTACCACGCCAGTCCGACGAAGCCCGCAGCCTCGCACGAGCGCAGGATCTGGTCGCCGATCTCGCTGTCCAGCACCTTGTGCAGATGCTCTTTGGAGCGGAACAGGAACGGCAGCGACGGCACGCGCGTGGTCTGGCAGATGTTGTGCATCGCCGCGCTGGAGACGCGGGACATGGCCAGCGCGCCCAGCTTCACCTGCTCGATCGAATCATCTTCGTTGCCGAGCGCGCCGCCGGAAAACACCTTCACGGTGATGCGGCCGTTGGTCCGTTGCTTGACCAGTTCGCCGAAGTGGCGCACGGCCTGCACAGTGGGGTAATCGTCGGGATGGATGTCCGCGGAGCGCAGCTCGGCGGCGTGGGTGGCGGGAATCAGCGTCAGCAAGGCGGCCGCGGCCAGAACGGCGCGGCTCAGGTGAGGGTGCAGCATGTCTACCTCCGGATGGGGTACGGCGTTTCGTTGAGGGCCGTGATGGCCCCGAAGCTCTTTGATATGCACTGCCTGCTCGGGGTGGGCGCGCGCGAAGCCGCCCGTCGGGTGCTAACCGGCGCTGGCGGTTTCCTCCAGGCCCTGCACGCCGGGGTGCAGGGCGAATACCGCGCCATCCAGCGCGCCGGGAGCGGCGTTCGCGGGACGGATCGACGTGACGAAAAGGGTGTCCATACCGGCGCCGCCGAAGGCGCACATGGCGACCTTCGCGGCAGGCACGTCCAGGGTGCGGTCCAGACGGCCGTCGGGGGTGTAGCGGTACACCTTGCCGGCGTCGTTGCCGCAGATCCAGTAGCAGCCCGCCGCGTCCACGGCGGCGCCGTCCGGGCGGCCGGCGGGCAGGGCGGGGATGAAGACGCGGCGGTGGGACGGCATGCCGGCATCGGTGTCGTAGTCAAACGCCCAGACGGTCGCGCGCGATGGGTGCGAATCGGACAGGTACATTGTCCGGCCATCGGGACTGAAAGCCAGGCCGTTGGGCACGATCAGGTCGTCGAGCAGCACGGACGTGCCGCGCGCATCGTGGCGGTACAGTGCGCCGGCGGGCCAGGCGAGGCCCATGTCCATCACCATGGTGCCGGCCAGGAACCGGCCCTGCCGGTCGCAGCGGCCATCGTTGAACCGCATGCCGGGCGCGTTGTGGGCCACGGCGGCAAGTTGCCGGGGCAGGCAAGCCTCGCCCTCGCGCAGGGCGTCGCAGGCATAGAGGCCGTCTTCCATGGCCAGCAGCCACCCGTCGCCGCGCATCGCCATGCAGCCCGCCATCTGCGGCAACGCCCAGTGCGCGAATGCGCCGGTCTCGGGCGTCCAGCGCCACAGCGTCTTGCCGGGGATGTCGGTCCAGTAGAACGCCTTGTCCGCGCGCCGCCAGATAGGGCTTTCTCCGACGCCGCACAACAAGGTTCCAAGACGTTCGGCGGTGATGGACATGAAAGGCTTCAGGCGTTCGGGAAGGGGAAGGGGCCGGCCTTGACGAAGGCGCCGCCCTGGTAGCGCGCCGCGGGATCGTCCGCGGCCAGCGGGGGCTGCGCCTCGACCTGCGCGCGGAAGCGCTCGGAAGAGTCCTTGGGCGCAAAACCAAGCACGGCCGCGCCGCTGTTGTCCCACCAGCTGTCGCGATTGGCCGACGCACCATACACGATGAGGTGGCCGACGTCGGGAGTGAAAAGGGATCGGACAACCAGATCGGTCAGGTCGTCGTGGCTGAGCCAGGTGACCAGCATGCGCCGGTCCCTGGGTTCGGGAAACGACGAGCCGATGCGCAGGCAGACGGTCTGGATGCCATATCGGTCGAAGTAGAAGCGCGACAGGTTTTCGCCGTAGGCCTTGCTCAGGCCGTAATAGCCGTCGGGTCGCAGCGGCACGTCGGCGTCCAGGGTCTGTCCCTGTTCATAAAAGCCGATGACGTGGTTGGAGCTGGCAAACACCACGCGCCGCACGCCGTGCAGGCGGGCCGCCTCGTAGACGTTGTAGACGCCCTGGATATTGGCCGGCAGGATTTCTTCGAAGGGGCGCTCGACTGACACGCCGCCCAGATGCACGATGGCGTCCGTGCCGCGCACCAGTTCCGACACGGCGGACGCGTCGGCGAGATTGCATTGCACGACCTCTTCGCCGTCTTGTGCGGGGGCCATCGCCGCCACGTCGGAGACGCGCAGGATGTCCGCATGAGCTTTCAATCGGGGACGCAGTACCAGGCCCAGGTTGCCGGCGGCGCCGGTCAATAACAAACGATGACACCGAAGGGATTCAGGCATGTTGTTGACAGCTCGGCTCATGACGCAACGCTCTGTGAATGGCGCGGTGGAGTGGACTTGTCTGGTACGTTATCGTACAACTGTCGCAAAGTATAATGAACGCCATTTTTCAGCGTCAAGCGCTGCGCAACCGCTTCCGGATAATCCCTGATGAACGCTCCCGCCGATACCCCTGTTTTGCCGCAGCGTCGTCCCCGCAACCTGGCGCAAGGCCTGGTTGAAAACATTTCCGAACGCATCCGCAGCGGTGAAATCCGCCCGGGCGACAAGCTCCCCACCGAATCCGCCATCATGCGTCAGTTCGGCGTAAGCCGCACCGTCGTGCGCGAGGCGCTGTCGCGTCTGCAGGCCTCGGGTCTGGTCGAAACGCATCACGGCGTGGGCACCTATGCGCTTGAGCCTAGCGGCGGCGGCGACTTCCGCGTCGACCCGGCCGACATCGCCACCGTGCGCGACGTGCTGGTGCTGCTGGAACTGCGCATCTGCCTGGAAAGCGAGGCCGCGGGCCTGGCCGCCATCCGCCGCAGCGACGAACAGTTGCAGGCGATGCGTCGCGCGCTGGATGCCTTCAAACAGGCGCTGGATGCGGGCGGTGACACCATCACGCCGGACTTTCAATTCCATCTGCTGGTGGCCCAATCCACCGACAACCGTTACTTCGCGGACCTCATGGCGCACCTGGGCTCGGCCATCATTCCCCGCACCCGCATCAACTCCGCCAAGTTCGCCCTCGAAGACCGCGCCGCCTATCTGGCGCGCGTGAATCTCGAACACGAAGACATCTACAGCGCAATCACGCGCCAGGACCCCGAGGCCGCCCGCGCCGCCATGCGCACGCACCTGAGCAACAGCCGCGAACGCCTGCGGCGCGCGCAATAGCCATCATATTGAAGGCGATTGGTCCACGTGTGATGTCGTACAACGTTTGAACCGCCTCTCGTCGCCGTTGATAAGCCCGAAACCGCGTTACTCTTGGCGCGGTTATTTTTTTGGTTCTCGAAACGGCATGGTTCTGCGCGGCACATCAGGCAATACGCATTCTTCGTTGGGACAGGCATGTCCCGTTGCTCGGAGGGTCGCGGCATGCGTCGCCTGACACTTCGATTCATCATCGCCATCCTGGTGCTGCTGACACTGTCGCGGCTGGGATTGGCCTTCTGGATGTGGGACCGCGTCGAAGCGGCCGGGGGCTTCGGGCCGCTCCTCTTTGGCGGACTGCGCATCGACGTGTGCCTGCTGTCGATGGTGATCGCGCTGCCGGCGGTGTTTTCGCCGTGGTTCGGCCACCGTCCGCTTGCCGCGCGCATTACCGCGTGGTGGTTCCGCGTGTGGTGGATGCTGTACGTGCTGCTGGAAGTGTCCACCCCGCAATTCATCGCGGAATACGACACCCGTCCCAATCGCCTCTACTTCATCTACCTGCTCAATCCGAAGGAAGTGGGCTCGATGCTGTGGCAGGGCTACAAGGGCGTGCTGCTGGCCGCCTTCGTGGTGCTGGTCCTGGCGGCCTGGCTTGCGGTCAAGCTGTTCCCGACGCGCACGCGCGATCCGTTCATGGGATGGTGGAAGCGGCCTGTCGCATCCTTTGTGATCCTGGCGCTGGTGTTCCTGGGCGCGCGCGGCACGCTCGAGCATCGCCCCATCAATCCCGCCAAGGTGGCCTTCAGCTCGGACGCCATGGTGAACGCGCTGGCGCTCAATTCGCTGTACAGCGTGTTCGACGCGGCCTATCGCATGCGCGACGAACGCTCGTCGGCCGCGATGTATCCCAAGATGGCCGTGGACGAGATGAACGCCATCGTGCGCGAGAAGGCCGGCATGACCGGCGCGCCAATAGATCCGACGCTGCCCAGCCTGCATGAGCAGAAGGCAACCGTGCGGCGCGACAAACCACTGAACGTGGTGATCATCCTGCAGGAAAGCCTGGGCGCGCAATACGTCGGCAGCCTGGGGGGCCGCGACCTCACGCCGAACATCGACCGGCTGGGCAAGGAAGGCTGGATGTTCCACCGCGCCTACGCCACCGGCACGCGTTCGGTGCGCGGCATCGAAGCCGTCACCGCGGGCTTTTTGCCCAGCGTGGCCGATGCCGTGGTCAAGCTGCCGCGTTCGCAGACGGGCTTTTTCACACTGGCGCAGTTGCTGGGCAAGCACGGCTATCACTCGCGCTTCGTGTATGGCGGCGAGTCCCACTTCGACAACATGCGCGCCTTCTTCCTGGGCAACGGCTTTGACGAGATCGTGGACCGGCCCAAGTTCGTCGACCCCGTGTTCGAGGGATCGTGGGGCGCCTCCGATGAAGACATGTTCAATCAGGTCGACCGCCTGCTGCGCGCGGACGGCGACAAGCCGGTGTTCACGCTGGCGTTCTCGGTGACCAACCATTCGCCGTGGGAATATCCGCCCGGGCGCATCCAGCCCGTGGGCGATCCGGCCACGGTGGATAACACGGTGCGCTATGCGGACTGGGCGCTGGGCCAGTTCTTCGACAAGGCGCGCAAGGCGCCGTATTGGGACAACACGGTCTTCCTGGTCATCGCCGACCACGATTCGCGCGTTTACGGCTCCATTCCCGTGCCGGTACGGCATTTCCAGATTCCAGCGCTGATCCTCGGCGCGGGCATCGCGCCGCGGCAGGACGATCGGCTGGTCAGCCAGATCGACATGGCGCCGACGCTGCTGTCCTTGATCGGCCTGGATAATGTGAACCCCATGCTGGGCGCCGATCTGACGCAGCGCGATCCGAACCGCGCGATGATGCAATACGCGGACAACTTCGGTTATCTGAAAGGCGATCAACTGCTGGTGCTGGAGCCTTCCAAGGCGCCGCGCCAGTTCCGTTACGAGGCCGCGCCGGTGGGACAGGACGAGACGTATGCGCCGGTCGAGCCGGCGGATCCCGCGCTGACGCAGGAGGCGTTGGCGCACGCGTTGTGGGCAAGCTGGGCGTATCGCGAAGAGAAGTACCGGCTGCCGTGACGCATATGACGACCAAGGCGGCCACCCCGGCCGCCTGCCTTGATCCTGCTCAATCCGCATTCCGCGGGCCAATAGCACACTGGCGCCCATGACAACGCCCAACACGTCCTCGGGAGCCTCCCGCCCCGCATCTCCGGCGCTCTCCAGTGTCCAACACGCCGCGCAGCGCCAGCGTCCCCGTATGGCGATCCCCGTGCCGCGTGGCCGTTTTGCCTGGATCACCGGGGTCATCAGCTCGGTCTGGCTGGCCGCCAACACGCTGTTCTGGTGCCTGCTGCTGTTTCCGGTCTCGCTGCTGAAGCTGGCGTTGCCTTTTGCCGCAGTCAGGCGCCTCATCGATCCCATTCTGAATAGCATCGCCACCGCGTGGGTGGCGTGCAATTCCAGCTGGTTCGTACGCATCCAGCCGCAGGCCTGGGACATCCAGGGCAACAAGGACCTGCGCTATGCCGACTGGTATCTGGTCAACTGCAACCATCAGTCGTGGGTCGACATCTTCGTGCTGCAGTACTCGCTGAACCGGCGCATTCCGCTGCTCAAGTTCTTCCTCAAACAGCAGCTCATCTACGTGCCGGTCATCGGTCTGGCGTGGTGGGCGCTGGACTTTCCCTTCATGAAACGGCACGGCAAGGCGGCCCTGCGCAAGAACCCCGACCTGGGGCGCCAGGACCAGGAGGCCGCGCGGCGCGCCTGCGCCAAGTTTTCGCTGGTGCCCACCAGCGTGATGCTGTTTGCCGAAGGCACGCGTTTCAGCCAAGCCAAGCGCGCGGCGCAGAACTCGCCATACCGCCATCTGCTCAAGCCCAAGGCGGGCGGTCTGGCGGTGTCGTTGAATGCGATGGGGGCGCAGTTCCGGTCGATGATCGACGTCACCATCGCCTATCCGGATGGCGCGCCGAGCTTCTGGGATTTCGCCTGCGGACGCGCAGGACAAGTGCTGGTGCGCATGCGGCAATTGCCGGTGCCGCCGGCGTTTTGCGAAGCCGATTACTCGCGCGACAAGGCGTTTCGCACCACGTTCCACCAATGGCTTGGGCAGCAATGGCAGGCCAAGGACGAAGAGATCGAGGCGCTGGTGGCGCGCCCGGGGGCACCGGGTGCGGGGGCGTCAGATGGGGGGGCGCCTGCCGCGGGATCGCCCGCCGCCGGGTCGCCGGCCGCCGGATCGCCGGCCGCCGGATCGCCGGCCGTCACAAACCCGCCCGTCAACTAAATAAAAAAAGCCACGCAGCGGTCGCGCCGCTGCGTGGCTTTGTCCATGCCGCCTGAGCGTCAGACGCACGCGGGCAGCACCACGCCCGAGCACTCGCCGAAGCCGATACGCGGATAGCCCGCCTTCACGCATTCGGCGCGGATGATGATCTGGTCGCCATCCTGCAGGAAGGTGCGCTTCTCGCCCCACGGCAGTTCGATCGGCGCCTTGCCGCCATTGCTCAGTTCCAGCAGCGACCCCGCTTCCGAAGGCTGCGGGCCGGACAGCGTGCCGGTGCCCAGCATGTCGCCCGGCTGCAGGTTGCAGCCATTGACCGTGTGATGCGTGATGAGCTGCGCGACGTTCCAGTAGGCGTCGCGGAAATTGCTGCTGGACAGCTTCACCGGCGGCTTGCTGTCGGCGCGCGATTGTTCGGTGGTCATCAGCACCTGCATTTGGACGTCGTACGCGCCTTTGGCCCGATTGGCGTCGGAGGCCAGGTAAGGCATCGGCTGCGGCTCGCCCGCGCCGCGGGTCCATTGCGTGCGGAACGGCTCCAGCGCTTCCATCGTGACGATCCACGGCGAGATCGTGGACGCGAAGTTCTTGGACAGGAAGGGGCCGAGCGGCTGGTATTCCCAGGCCTGGATGTCGCGCGCCGACCAGTCGTTCAGGATGCACAGGCCGAACACGTGCGAATCCGCGTCGGCCAGCGTGATGCGTTCGCCCTGCGCGTTGCCGGTGCCCACGAAAATGCCCAGCTCCAGTTCATAGTCCAGCCTTGCGCACGGGCCGAATTGCGGCGCTTCGCCTTCGTTGGCGGGACGCGTCTGGCCGACCGGGCGCGGGAATTTCTGGTCCACGCCAATGCTGGAGGCGCGGCCGTGATAGCCGATCGGCACCCACTTGTAGTTGGGCAGCAGGGGGTTGTCAGGACGGAACTGCTTGCCCACGGCGGTGGCGTGGTGCACCGAGATATAGAAGTCGGTGTAGTCGCCGATGCGGGCGGGCGTGGTGTATTCGGCGTCAGCCTGCGCGACCAGCAGCGGTTCCACCGTGGCGCGCAGGGCGGCGCCTTCGCGCAGCGCGCGCGACAGCGCCAGGCGCAGCGCGCTCCAGTGCGATTGGCCCAGGGCCATCAGCGCATTCAGACTATCGGTGGCGCAGGCGGCCAGGGCATCCGCGGCCAGGCCTTCGAACGGCTGCTTGCCGGCCAGCGCGGCCAGGTCCAGGATCTGGTCGCCGATGGCCACGCCGGGGCGGAAGGATTCCTGCGAGCCCTTGCGGCGGAATGCGCCGTAGGGCAGGTTCTGCACGGGGAAATCCGACGTGTCCGAATTGGCGCTGGCGACCCAGCTCTTCAAGGACGGGTCGTGCGTTTCGTTGATCGTGGTGGTCATGGCTGCGTGTCTCGGTCAGTGTGGTTATGGGGGGCTGGCCGGGCGCTCGAGCGGTTCGTGCGCCGGATGAATCAAACGCCAAACGGCGATGCGCTGTTCGCGCATCGCCGCCGGCAACAAAGGCTGACGCGGTCGCGTCACGCCTTCTTGGGATCGAAGTGCTTTGCGATGCCCTGCCAGCACCGGTAGTAATCGCCCTGCAATTCTACCGACGCCAGCGCCTGCTCCGTCGGGCGGATCACGCGGCGGGTCTCGAACATGAACGCCATCGTGTCGCGGATGTAATGCGCCTTGCTGGTGTCCGCGTGCGACGCCTTCTCAAACGTTTCGGCGTCGGGACCGTGGCCGCTCATGCAGTTGTGCAGGCTGGCGCCGCCGGGCGCGAACCCGTCGGCCTTGGCGTCGTACACGCCCTGGATCAGGCCCATGAATTCGCTGGCGATGTTCCGATGGAACCAGGGCGGACGGAACGTGTTCTCCATGGCCAGGACGCGCGGCGGGAAGATCGCGAAGTCCATATTGGCCGTGCCCGGGGTGTCCGATGGCGCCGTCAGCACCGTGAAGATCGAGGGATCGGGGTGGTCGAAGCTGATCGATCCGATGGTGTTGAAGTGGCGCAGGTCGTACTTGTAGGGGGCATGCGTGCCGTGCCAGGCCACCACGTTCAGGGGCGAATGGTCGATCGCGGCACGCCAGAAGCCGCCTGTGAACTTGGCGATCAGTTCAAAGTCGCCGTCCACGTCTTCGTACCAAGCCACGGGCGTCTTGAAGTCGCGCGCGTTGGCCAGACAGTTCGAGCCGATGGGACCCAGTTCCGGCAGGCGCAGCGCCGCGCCGAAGTTCTCGAGCATGTAGCCGCGCGCCGTGCCGTCCAGCAGTTCCACGCGGAATCGCACGCCGCGGGGGATGACGGCGATTTCCAGCGGTTCCAGGTCGATAAGACCCAGTTCGGTGGCCAGGCGCAGGCGCCCCTCTTGCGGCACCAGCAGCAGTTCGCCGTCGGCGTTGTAGAAGAAGCGGCCCTGCATCGAGCGGTTGGCGGCATACAGATGGATGCCCACGCCGCCCTGTTCGTCGGGGCCGCCATTGCCGCCCCATGTCTTCACGCCTTCCAGAAAATCCGTGGGGGTATCGGGAATCGGCATCGGGCTCCAGCGCAGCTGGTTCGGCGTGACCGGGCCGTGGCCGAAGGTGCTCAGCCAGCCGGCGGCGCCGCCGAACGCTTCAAAGGGCTTGTGCTGCGCGCCCGGACGGATGCGGTACAGCCACGAACGGCGGTTTTCCGCGCGCGGCGCCGTGAAGGCGGTGCCGGACAGCTGCTCGGCGTACAGGCCGTAAGGACATTGCTGCGGTGAATTGCGGCCAGCGGGCAGGGCGCCGGGCAAGGCCTCGGTTGCGCATTCGTTGCCGAAGCCGGACTGATATTGCAGTTCCATGGAATCCTCCTGGGTGGCGGGCGCGGTGCTTGGCCGCGCAGCTTGGTGTGGTGGCGGGACGGGCGCCGCCCGAGCCGATGTGCCATTGTCGGAAAAAATCCCTGTTGCGGCTACGGGAATGCAAAAATAGCGACTATAAATTTCGTGAATAGTACGGGGCGCCGATGGCCGAACTGCGCGATGTCGATCTGAACCTGTTGCTGCTGTTTCAACACCTGCTGGAAGACCGCAACCTGTCAGCGGTGGCGCGGCGCATGGACCTGTCGCAACCCGCGGTGAGCAATGCGCTGCGGCGCCTGCGCGTGGCATTCGGCGATGAACTCTTCGTACGTACCGCGCAGGGCATGCTGCCGACGCCGCGCGCCCAGCGCCTGGCCGGACCCGTCAGTGAAGCGCTGGGGTTGCTTTCGCAGGCCTTGCAGGACCAGGACGAGTTCGATGCGACGACCAGCACCCGGCGCTTTCGTGTGGCCATGACCGACGTCGGCGAAATCCACTTCATGCCGCGCCTCATGGAAGTCTGCGTGCAGAAGGCGCCGCACGTGCGCATCGACTCGGTGCGGGTGCTGGGGCCGGATCTGCCGCGCGAGATGGAGTCGGGCAGGGTGGACCTGGCAATCGGCGCGTTCGATGAAATGGGAGCCGGCACGCTGCAGCGGATGCTGTTTCGTCAGGGCTACGCCACGCTCTTCCGCCAGGCGCATCCCACCGCGCATGCGGGCATGGGGATCAAGGCGTTTCGCGCGGAGCGTCATCTGATCGTGTCGCGCGCGGCGCCTTATGGGCAGGTGAATCAGTCGATGGAGCGGGCCGGGGTGGACCTGGCCGAGCATTTCAGCGTGCCGCATTTTTCCGCGGTGCCCTATATCGTCAGCGCGACGGATCTGCTGGCGACCGTGCCGGAGAAGCTGGCGGCCAGCGCCGCCGCACCGTTCGGCCTGCGCTTCATGACGCCACCGCTGAAAGTGCCCGCGCTGCAGACCAACATGTACTGGCAGCGCAGGGTGGATCGCGACGGCGGCAATCAGTGGCTGCGCGCGTTGATCGTCAATACCTTCGCGGTGGGCTCATGAGGGCCCGCGCGCGGCGTTGACGCCGCCGCGGACCCCACGCCGCTTGGATCGGACGCGCGCCGTCTTGAATTGCCGCCTTAAACCGCCTGCGTCACGGACGCGCGCGCATGCTGCAGCGCTTCCTTCAGCAGGGGCAGGTCGCCCAGGTGGTTCGCCAGCAGCAGGATCAGCGCCGCATTCAGCTCCTGGCTCTGCTCGTTCGTCAGGTCGCGATGGGCGTCGATCAGCGCTTCATAGAAGTCGTCCGGCGCGCTCAGGTTGGTTTCGGTGATAAGCATGGTGACAACCTCGGGAATCACTCGCGGCCCGTCGCGCGCTGAACGGCGGCGGCAACGGCGTCGGGATTGAAAACGCGCCAGCGCGCGGCGATGTGCTGGTCGGGGCGGATCAGGTAGGCGGTGCCGTCCTGCGCGTCGTAGCGCTTGGCCAGGCAGCCTTCGCTGTCGCGCACCACGGGCACGTCCGCGGCCACGGCGGACAGGTCGCACTGCATATCGGCCACCAGCACGGCTTTGACGGGCACCGGCGCCATCCGCAGCGCCTGCAACGCCATCAGCGTGTCGCGGCCGGGCAGCGTGCCAACGCAGAACACCGCCAGCACGAACTCGCCATCCAGTTGCGACAGCCACCAGCCCGCTTCGCCCTGAACCTGCAACGGCGCATCCAGCGCCACCGCGCCCGGCATCATGCGGCCGGTGAAGGCGTCGGCATCCGGCGTGTTCAGGGGCGATCCGGCGTAGGTGGCCGGCAGCGAAAGCCGCCCACTGTTCACGAGCGATCGCGCAAACGGGTGGTCTTTCGCCAGATTCAGCACCGCATTGCGGAAGCTGCGGCTGATGTCGCTCTTGGGCGTAATGAAGTCGGTGGCGCGCGACGAGTTCAGGATGTTCTCGTCGGCCGCGAATTCACGCTCGGCGCTGTAGCTGTCGATCAGCGTATCGGGCGCCAGGCCGGCCACGACAAGCTTGAGCTTCCACGCCAGGTTCTCGGCATCCTGCACGCCGCTGTTGGCGCCGCGCGCACCGAACGGCGACACGCGATGCGCGGAGTCGCCCGCGAACACGATGCGGCCGTGGCGGAACTTGTCCATGCGTTCGCACGCAAACGTGTAGACGCTGACCCATTCCAGTTCGAACTGCGCATCCGGACCCAGCAGCGCCCGGATGCGCGGCAGCACGTTCTCGGGCTTGACCGCTTCAACGGGGTCGGCGTTCCAGCCGAGCTGGAAATCGATGCGCCAGACGTTGTCGGGCTGCCGGTGCAGCAGCACGGATTGATTCGGGTGAAAAGGCGGATCGAACCAGAACCAGCGTTCGGACGGAAAATCCGCGGTCATCTTGACGTCGGCGATCAGGAAGCGGTCGCGGAAGATGCGGCCGTGGCTTTCCTGGCCGATCAGCTTGCGCACCGGCGATCGTGCGCCGTCGCAGGCGATCAGCCAATCGGCATGCAGCGTGTACGGGCCTTCGGGCGTTTCGACGGTCAGCGTCACGCCGTCATTGCCCTGCATGACGCCGGCGACCTTGTTCTTCCAGCGCAGCTCGATGTTGGGCTGCTGGCGGGCCTGCTCGTATAGATAGCCTTCGGCGTAGTACTGCTGCAGATTGATGAATGCCGGCCGGCGGTGGCCGGGTTCGGGCAGCAGGTCGAAGCGCCAGACCTCCTGCTCGCGGAAGAAAATCTTGCCGACGTTCCACGACACGCCCTTGTCGATCATGCGCTGGCCAACGCCCAGGCGATCCCAGATTTCGAGCGTGCGCTTGGAAAAGCAGATGGCGCGCGACCCTGTGGACAAGCGGTAGTCGTCGTCCAGCACCACCACGCGCACGCCCTGGCGCGCCAGGTCCAGCGCCGTAGTCAGGCCGACGGGGCCGGCGCCCACCACCACGACCTGATGGCGCGCCGGGTCGGCCGCCGTCTGGTCCGCGTGCTTTTCATAGGCGAACTCCATCGCCTGAAAGTCGATGTCTCCCACGGTTGTCTCCTGTGTGGGTCATTTTTTTATTTATGCGGACACGCTGCGCCGCAAGGGTCGCGCGTGTCCGGTTCTTGCTTGTTCGGGGCCTGGAGGAAGATCAGCCTTCCAGCTGGGCCCACATTTCCAGGTCGCGCTTGTCCGTCCAGATGCGCGGATGCGTGTGGCCCGAGGCCTCGTCATAGGCGCGCGACACGTCAAACGGCATGCAGTGGTCGAAGATGACCCAGTCGCTGTAGCGCGGCTTCATGAAGTCGTAGACCTCGCGGTAGATCGTCTTCAGGTCCTTGCCCTCGGCCACGCCGCGGTTCACGGCGCCGTACAGGTCCGTCAGGAAGGCGCGTGTGCCGGCCAGGCCCTGGCGCACTTCGGTGGCGTTCTTGAGCGCCGGGCCGCGGCCGGGCACCATTTTCTCGGCTTCAAAGCCCCACAGTGCGTCCAGCGTGGTGGGCCAGTCGCGGAAGTAGGCGTCGCCGCAGTAGGGCGTGGACTGGTACTCGACCAGGTCGCCCGCGAACAGGATCTTCTGCTCGGGCAGCCAGGCGATGGTGTCGCCCTTGGTGTGGCCGCGGCCGACCTGCAGCAGCTTGACTTCCAGGTTGCCCAGGTTGACCGTCATTTCGCCCTTGAACGTCATGGTCGGCCAGACGAGACCCGGCGGAATCGATTCGGCGTTGCGGAACAGGCGGGGGAATCGGCCGATTTCGCTGGCCTTGTCCTGCTCGCCGCGTTCGGCGATCAGGTCGTAGGTGTCGCGGCTGGCCAGGATTTCCTGGGCGTTGTAGGCCGACGCACCGAACACGCGCACGGCGTGGTAGTGCGACAGCAGGATGTACTTGATGGGCTTGTCCGTGACTTCGCGGATGCGGCGGATCACGTCCTGGGCCATGACGGGGGTGGCCTGGGTGTCGATCACCATGACGGCCTCGTCGCCGATGATCACACCCGTGTTGGGATCGCCTTCGGCGGTGTAGGCATAGGCGTTGTCGGACAGTTTTTCGAACGAGACGACCTTGTCGTCCATGTCCGCGTGCGAGGCGAATTGCTTGCTCATGGAGGCTCCTTCCACTTTTATAGGAATAGGGTGTGTGGAAGGAAATATAGTCCCGCGTTAGTTTTCGTGCAATACGTTTGCTATAAACGAATTCCCCAGTTGTAACGGCGATTTCCCCAGGCGCTTAGGGCGGGTGGCGGTCAATTCCGCTGGCATTTCGGGCAGTAGTAGGTGGCCCGCTGCCCCTGGACGAAACGGCGGATGGGGGTGGCGCAGACCCGGCAGGGCAGGCCTTCGCGTTCGTACACGGCCGCGTGGATCTCGAAATAGGCTCCCGGCTCGCCGCTGGCGCCCACGTAGTCGCGCAGCGTGCTGCCGCCGGAGGTCAGCGCGTCGGCCAGCGTGGCGCGCACCATGTCTGCCAGCCGCTCGCAGCGGGCCAGCGACAGCTTGTTTGCGGGCGTCTTGGGATTGATCCGGGCGCGGAACAGACTTTCGGACGCATAGATATTGCCCACGCCGACCACCGCCATACCGGCCAGCAGCACCTGCTTGATGGCGGCGGAATGGTTCTGGAAATGCCGGTGCAGCCAGGCCCCGTCGAACCGCGGATCGAAGGGTTCGATGCCCAGCTTGGCCAGCAACGGGTGCGCCTCGATGGGCCCCGCTTCGGCGTCGTGCCACAGCACCGCGCCGAAGCGCCGCGGATCGTGCAGGCGCAGGACCGCGCCGTCGAAGATCCATTCGACATGATCGTGCTTGCGCAGGAATTCGCCGGGCGCCACGCTGCGCAGCGAGCCCGACATGCCCAGATGCACGATCTGGGTGCCATGTTCGAAGCGCAGGAGCAGGTACTTGCCGCGCCGCGCGCATTCCAGCACCGTGCGTCCGCCGATCAGGGACGGCAGCTCCGGCGGGATGGGCCAACGCATGCGGGGTTCGTGAACGACCAGTCGCGAGAGCGTCTGGCCGGTGATGATGGCGTCGATTCCTCGGCGCGTGGTTTCGACTTCAGGCAGTTCCGGCATGAGCCAGTGTAAGATCATCAATTGCGTGTACGAAGATTGTGCCATCAACCGGACGGGCCGCGTGAAGTCGTCTTTTAAACAAATGAATATCGGGATCGCCGCGTTGGGGCTTGCGCTGGCAGCAATCATGGCCCCGCCGGCCCAGGCCGCCGACGGCCGGACGCGTGACGCGACGGGCCCCCGGATGGCCCCCCAAAGCCGCCAGCCTGAAACCGAAGTCATCCGCCTGCGCCCAGGTCAACTGCCTTATGTGTCGCTGACCGGCGATATCTTCTACCGCGTACTGGCTTCCGAAATCGCCGCCCAGCGGGGCATGTACGGCACCGCCGCCACCACCATGGTCGGTCTGGCCCGTGACACCGGCGATCCCCGTCTTGCCCGCCGCGGCCTTGAATTCCAGCTTGCCGGCGGCAACCTGCCCGGCGCGCTGGACGCGGCCCGCGTCTGGGCCCGCCTGGCTCCCAACGACGTCGAAGCCAGCTCCACCGAACTGGCGCTGGCGGCTGCCAATGGCCAGACCAAGGGCTTGGCCCAGGCCCTGCGCAAACGCATCGATTCCTCGCGCGACAAGCCCGCCGCCATCGGCCAGGCGCTTGCCGTGCTCAGCCGCCTGAACGACCGGCGCCTGGCGCTGCGCATCCTGGACGAATCCCTGAGCGACAGCGTGCGCAAGCTGCCCGCCGCCCATCTGGCGCTGGCCGATGTGGCCTCCGCCGCCGGCGACTACGAGCGTGCCGCGCAGGAATCCCGCGCCGCGCTGGCCGCCGATCCCAAATCCGAAGGCGCCGCCCAGCGCGTGCTGGAGTACGGCTCCAAGGTCGACCCCAAGCGCGCGCAGACTGAAGCCCGCACTTTCATCAACCGCAATCCGGGCGCCCGCAAGGTGCGCCTGATGCTGGCCGGTCAACTGGCCGACAGCGGCGACTACGACGCCGCGCTGGCCGAACTGCAAGCCATGTCGCGCCGGTCGCCTGAAGACTTCGACCTGCTCTTCATGCAGGCGCAACTGGCGTACAAGTCCGGGCAGCTTCCGCAGGCCAAGACCTTGCTGCAGCAGTATCTGGACGTCCAGAACCAGCGCCAGCGGGCCACGGTCCCGGGCGCGACCGACGCCGGCGCCGCCGCCGCCGATGCCCATGTGCTGCTGGCGCGCATCGCCGAAGACCAGGGCCATTACGACGAAGCCATCGCCGAACTCGGCCGCATCGATGACCCCACGCTGCGCTATTCCGTGCGCATGCGCCAGGCCGCGCTGCGCGCCAAGAGCGGCCGCGTGGATGACGCGCTGGCCATGATCGACTCGGCCGGCCCGCAGGACGAAGAAGAACGCGCCCTGGGCGCGCTGACCAAGGCGCAGATCCTGCGCGACGCCGATCGGATCGGCCAGGCGGTCACCGCCCTGGAAGCCGCCGACCAGGCGCTGCCGGACACGGTCGAAATCAAATACGAACTGGCGATGCTGTACGAACGCCAGAACCGCCTCTCTGACCTGGAACGCATGCTGCGTCAGGTCATCGCGCTGGATCCGGATCACGCCCATGCGTACAACGCGCTGGGCTACACGCTGGCGGACCACAATCAGCGCCTGCCCGAGGCCCTGGACCTGATCACGCAGGCGCTGGAGTTGTCGCCCAACGATCCGTTCATTCTCGACAGCATGGGCTGGGTCAAATTCCGCATGGGCGACACCACCGCCGCCGCGGATTATCTGCGCCGCGCCTACAGCGTGCGTCCCGAAGCCGACATCGCCGCGCATCTGGCCGAGGTGCTTTGGGCGCAAGGCAAGCGCGATCAGGCCATGGACCTGCTGCGCGCGGCCCTGCAGAAAGATCCCAAGAACAAGACGGTTCAGGACGTCGTGAAGCGTCTGGGGGTCAGCCTGTGACGGCAGTATTTGCAGGATTGCGCGGCGCCGCGGCCAGCGTGCGCTGGATGGCAATGGCGCTGTTGGCCTTCACCCTGGCAGCATGCACGTCGTTGCCCAAGCCGATCGAAGGCGCCAGCGCCGATGCGTTTTCTCGCATCGGGCGCTTTGCCATTACCGTCAACGAAGAAAGCGGCAAGCAAAACGCGGTGCAGGGCGGTTTTTCCTGGTCCGACGATGGCCGCCGTTATGTGCTGGACTTGACCAACCCGCTGGGCTCGACCGAAGCGCGAGTGGAAGGCACCCCCGGCGCCGCCAGCCTCACCAAGGCAGACGGCACCCGGCTGGTCGCCGACAACCCGGATGCGCTCGCCGAAGACGCGCTGGGCAGCAGCATGCCGGTGTCCGGGCTGCGCGACTGGCTGCGTGGCAAGGTGCCCGCAGACCCCGAGGCCACCGACGTCACCCGCGACGAACTGGGCCGCCCCGTGGCATTCGAACAGGGCGGCTGGCGCGCCAAGCTTTCCCGCTACGACGAAAAAGGCCCGCAACTGCTGGTGCTGGAGCGCCAGGAACCCGGACGCCGCATCCTCGTTCGGCTGGTCGTCAACCAGTCGTGAGCGCGCGCGGCGTCAGGCGCCGCGCTGGGTGATTCGGGTAAACCCTTATCACATCGCCTTCATTCCAATCAAGCGAATAACCGCCGCAAATCCGGGCGTGTTACCGCTTGAAATATATTGACTTCACTGAATAATTCTCCCTGCCCGCGCCCGGTTCGTGCGCGGCGCAGCAATTCGGGGTCGACGCTCGTCTGCCGCCACCCTTTTGGAGAATGGCCAATGTTCAGGAACACACGCATCGCGACGGTGCTATTGGGAATCATCGCGATATTTTTCACCTTCCAGTTGGTGATCGGCGGCATGGGCTTCGTTGCCCTGCGGCAGACCAACCACGATGTCGAGCAGCTTTATCGCCTGTCGGCGCAACAGGTCAATGCGGTCAATTCCGCGTCGCTGTCGCTCGTTGCGGCCCGCACGGACCTGAGCCGCTACGCCACGCGCGTCGCGCAGGGCAACACCGACGACAAGAGCTCGCTCCAGGCCGCGCGCCAGCGCATCGTGTCGGCCGATCGCGCCTTCCAAGGGTTCTCCGGCAGCCTGTCCGCCGAGGAAAAGGCCGAGTCCGCCGGCATCATCGATGCCTACACCAAGCTCAGCACCAACCTGCAGAACGTGGGCCGCGTCCTTGAGGCTGGCGACATGGACGCCTACTTCAAGCAGGGTACGCAGGCCGTGCAGGAGCGTCTCGTAAGCGAGCGCGACGCCTTCGTGCTGCGTGCCGAGAGCACCGGGCAGACGGTCATGGATGAAATCTCCATGTTCCACACGCTGTTCAGTTCGCTGCTGGCCGGCATTCTGGCGCTGGGCCTGTTGATGGCCGTCGGCGCGCATGTGTTGATCCGCCGCATGATCGTGCGTCCGCTGCTGGAAGCGGGCGAAGTCTTCCGCCGCATCGCCGAAGGCGACCTGACGCGCCGCGTGGCGGATATGGGCAAGAACGAAATCGGCGCGCTGATCGGCGCCCTCAAGGCCATGCAGGACAGCCTGGTGCGCACTGTGTCGGCCGTGCGCCGCGGCGTTGACGAGATCAACGTCGGTGCGCGCGAGATTTCTTCGGGCAACACCGATCTGTCCAGCCGCACCGAAGAGCAGGCTGCGTCGCTCGAAGAAACCGCGGCCAGCATGGAAGAGCTGGCCACCACCGTGAAGCAGAATGCCGACACCGCACGCGAGGCCAATCGCATGGTGGCCGCGTCGCAGGCGGTTGCACAGCGCGGCGGCGAGGCCGTGTCCAGCGTGGTCGAAACCATGCATGCGATTTCGGGCAGCTCGTCGCGCATCGCCGACATCGTGGGCGTGATCGACGGCATTGCTTTCCAGACCAACATCCTGGCGCTCAACGCCGCGGTCGAAGCCGCGCGCGCGGGCGAGCAGGGCAAGGGTTTTGCGGTCGTGGCCAGCGAAGTGCGCACGCTGGCACAGCGCAGCGCCGCCGCCGCCAAGGAAATCAAGCAGCTCATCGAGGATTCCGCGCAGAAGGTCGGCGTGGGTTCGGAGCAGGTTGAAAACGCCGGCGCCACGATGCGCGAGATCGTCGAATCCGTGCAGCGCGTGACCAGCCTGATGGCCGAGATCTCGGCCGCTTCGGAAGAGCAGGCCACCGGCATCGACCAGGTCAACCGCGCGGTGTCGCAGATGGATAGCGTGACGCAGCAGAACGCGGCCTTGGTCGAAGAAGCCGCCGCTGCTGCTGGCGCCCTGGAAGAACAGGCGCGCCAACTGGCCGGCGCCGTGTCGGTGTTCAAGCTGCCGGAGGGACAGGTCATCGACGCGCCTGCTGCACGACTTGGCGGGAGCGTGACGCCGCAGTTGGCGTAAAGGCGCCACGGTGCGCCGGCCCGTCTCGCTAGAATGACGGATTGATCCGCACCGGTTGTCTTTCGTGACCCTCTACGACGTTCCCGCTCCCGCCAAGCTGAATCTCTTCCTGCACGTCGTGGGCCGCCGCGCCGACGGCTATCACCTGCTGCAAACGGTGTTCCGCTTCATCGACCTGTGCGACACGCTGCACTTCGATGTGCGGTCCGATGGCGTCATCAGCCGCGCCACCGATCTGCCGGGAGTCCCCGAAGACCAGGACCTCACCGTGCGCGCCGCGCGCGCCCTGCAGAAGGCCACGGGCACGCGCCAGGGCGCGCAGATCAGCCTTGAAAAGCGCATTCCGCAAGGTGGGGGCTTAGGCGGCGGATCGAGCGATGCGGCATCGGTGCTGATCGCCTTGAACAAGCTGTGGAACACGGGACTGTCGCGTCAGGAACTCATGGCGCTGGCGTTGCCGCTGGGCGCGGACGTGCCCGTCTTCGTCTTTGGACAGTCGGCGTTTGCGCAGGGAATCGGCGAAGATCTCACCGCCGTGACGCTGCCCGAACGTGCCTATCTGGTGGCGCAACCCGATGCCAGCGTGCCGACTGTTGGAATATTTTCCGCACCCGATTTGACAAGGGATACTTCTTACATCACAATAGCGGACTTTCTTGCTTCGCAAACATTTTTGCCAAGCGGATCCCTAGGGAAACACCCCGGCGGTGAACACCGAAGTGGTGAAACCCCAAGCGGATGCGCGCTTTACGGAAAAAATGATTTGGAGCCGGTGGTCTACCGTCTTTATCCTGAAGTACTTGGGGCATCGCGGTGGCTTGCTGAGCGGGGTCTCCCTGTTCGCATGTCGGGATCAGGCGCGTGTTTATTCGCCGAATTTTCCGAAACATCGCAGGCCGTTTTGGCAGAACAAGAAATTACCGCTATAATGCGCGGCGCTGATAAAACATTCAGCCAAACGCATCCACGGTTTCGGTTAGTGCAGGCATGTACTGGGTTAGCTGAACATCCGTTGCGGAATTGGATTGCAAGATAGTTGGGGAGTCGCCAAGCTGGTTAAGGCACCGGATTTTGATTCCGGCATGCGAAGGTTCGAATCCTTCCTCCCCAGCCAACCGAATACATAAAAAAGCTGTTGAACACGCCTGTAAGACACTGGCCCGGGTTCAGCAGCTTTTTTATTTTCCGGATTCGCTGGTGCAAGTTGAACGTGCTTGTCCAAGTCACCCCGGGTATCACCCCGCATCATTCGCATCAATCGTTAGTGTCTCAAACGACCATCGCATCATCCATCATGGCAAACGATAGCTTCATGATTTTCACGGGCACCGCCAACACTCGGCTGGCCGTGGACGTAGTCAACCACCTCGACATGTCCCTGGGAAAGATGACCGTTGGTCGTTTTTCGGACGGCGAGGTGATGGTCGAGATCAACGAGAACGTGCGGGGTAAAGACGTCTTCGTCCTGCAGCCCACCTGTGCGCCTACGAACGACAACCTGATGGAAATCATGGTGATGGTCGATGCCCTGCGCCGCGCGTCGGCCGGCCGCATCACCGCCGCGATTCCCTATTTTGGCTATGCCCGCCAGGACCGCCGCCCGCGTTCGGCGCGCGTGGCCATCTCGGCCAAGGTCGTGGCCAACATGCTGCAAGTGGCTGGCGTTGACCGCGTCCTGACCATGGACCTGCACGCTGACCAGATCCAGGGTTTCTTCGACATTCCCGTGGACAACATCTACGCCGGTCCGATCCTGCTGGGCGACATCTGGCGCCGCAATTTCTCGAACCTGGTCGTGGTGTCCCCGGACATCGGCGGCGTGGTTCGTGCCCGCGCGCTGGCCAAGCAGCTTGAAGCCGACCTGGCCATCATCGACAAGCGCCGTCCGCGCGCCAACGTGTCGGAAGTGATGAACATCATCGGTGAAGTCGACGGCCGCACCTGCATCATCATGGACGACATGGTCGACACCGCCGGCACGCTGTGCAAGGCGGCCCAGGCCCTGAAAGACCGCGGCGCCGGCGCCGTTTACGCCTATTGCACGCACCCCGTGCTGTCGGGCGGCGCCATCGACCGCATCGAAGCGTCGGAACTCGACGAACTCGTCGTCACCGACACCATCCCGCTGTCCGAGCAAGGCCAGGCCAGCGGCAAGATCCGCCAGCTGTCGTGCGCCGCGCTGCTGGGCGAGACCATCCTGCGTATTTCCAACGCCGAATCGGTCAGCTCGCTGTTCGTCGATTGACGCGTAGGCGTTGATCGGGCCACAGCCCACATTTGCAGTTCTTTGCGCCTCGCTGGTCGCGGCAAGGCGCAAACAAGCACGGCGCGCCCTTTGCGCGCCGTGAATTCAACCGGTGAAGTCTCTTCACCTTTATCGTTTCGGAGTTATCCATGAAATTTACTGCCACTGCGCGTAGCGTCCAGGGTTCGAGTGCGAGCCGCCGCCTGCGCCGCGCGGGCCGCGTTCCCGCCATTGTTTATGGTGGTACGGCTGCCCCCCTGAACATCGAACTCGACCACAACGAGATCTACCACGCGCTGCGCAAGGAAGAATTCCACGCATCGATCCTGCAAATGCAGCTCGAAGGCGCCAAGGATGAGCAAGTTCTGCTGCGTTCGGTTCAATGGCACGCCTACAAGCCGCAAGTCCTGCACGTGGACTTCCAGCGCGTTGACGCCAACCAAGCCCTGCGTACCAAGGTGCCGCTGCACTTCGTGAACGCTGAAATCTCGCCGGCTGTGAAGCTGAGCGGCGCCATCATCAGCCACGTGACGACCGAACTGGAAATCACCTGCCTGCCGTCGGCTCTGCCCCAGTTCATCGAAGTGAACCTGGCTGACGTCCTGGCCGGCGGTTCGATCCACCTGGCCGACATCAAGCTGCCCATGGGCGTGACGTACGTCCCCCACGGCGGTGAAGACAACCCCCTGCTGGCCGCTGCGGTCACCAAGGGTGGCGCTGCCGCCGCCGACGACGCCGAAGAAGCTGCTCCGGCAGCCTAAGTCCTGCAGGAAAGCCTTTGCGGCTTTCCCGCGGCTTACGCCCGAAACCCTGCGTGTGCATTTGCATGCGCAGGGTTTTTTGGTTTAAACACCCCCATCATGTCTACTCCCATACGCCTCATCGTGGGACTGGGTAATCCAGGTCCCGACTACGAAACCACCCGGCACAACGCCGGCTTCTGGCTGGCCGACCATCTGGCGGACGATCTGCGCACTTCTTTTGCGCTCGAGAAATCCTTTTTCGGCATGGTGGCCAAATCGCGCCTGGGCGCGGACAACGTCCTGCTGCTCAAGCCCAACACCTACATGAACCGTTCCGGCCAGGCGGTCGGCGCGCTGGCGCGCTTCTACAAGCTGACGCCCGAAGAAGTGCTGGTGCTGCACGACGAACTGGACCTCATGCCCGGTCAGGTCAAGCTCAAGCAGGGCGGCGGCCACGCCGGCCACAACGGCCTGAAGGACATCCAGGCTGCGCTCGGCAGCCCCAACTTCTGGCGCCTGCGCATCGGCATCGGCCATCCGCGCACGTTGGGCCTGGCGCAACAGGTCGCCGACTTCGTCCTGCACCCGCCGCGCCGCGAAGAGCAAAAGGAAATCGAAGCCGTCATCGACCGCTGCCGCGCCGTCGTGCCGTCCATGCTGGCCGGTGACTTCGCACTCGCCACCCGTCAGTTGCATAGCGGCAACGAGTCCTGATGACAAAACGCCAGCCCAACGGGAAGATGCGTTTTCGCAGCGAGATCGCCGACTTCTGGCGCTTCATCCGCCATCCGCATCCGCTGTCGCGCCTGCCGAACCGGGCAGGTGGCAGCGGGCTGGTCGCCGACTGGTGGCCGGGCATCGGACCGGGACGCCTCCTGGCCTGGGCCGCCGTGCTGTGGGTCATCAATCTTTTTGCGCTGGGGCCCGTGGCCGTCGTCGCGGCCGGACTGGGCGGCGTCTCGCATCGCCTGGATCCCCACAACATTCCGTGGCTGACCGCGGTGCTGTGGGCGCCGCTCGTCGAAGAAATGCTGTTCCGCTACGGCCTGCGCCGGCCGCGTCAGGCGCTGTGGCTGATTCCCGCTCTGGTGCCCGTCGTGCTGTGGGGGCCGAAGCTCTGGACGGGGCTGCTGCTGGCTGCGTTCATTCTGCTGGCGGTGTGGGGGCTGCGCGCACGCCCTGAGCCCCTGAAAGGCTGGGACACGAGCTGGCGCAGGTATTACCTGCAGCACTATGGCGTCGTGTTTCATCTGATCGCGCTGACGTTTGCGGCGGTTCACCTCACCAACTTCGTCTACAACAAGACCCCGTACTGGCTGCTGCCGCTGCTGGTGCTGCCGCAATGGCTGACCGGGCTGGTGCTGGGATGGATGCGCGTGCGGCGGGGCATCGGGGCGGCGATTTTGCTGCACTCGGTGTTCAATGCCGGGCCGATTTTGATGATCTGGCTCGTTATGCGCTACGCGCCGACGGCGGCCGGTTAAGTTTCGCTGCCGGGGCGCTCGGCGCCCGGCGCTCGGCGCCCGGCGCTCGACGCCCGGTCCGAACGGAGGCGGGCTGGGCTGGTCTGATGATGGCAATTCGCGGGCGCCGTTCTTAGGATCGCAGCGGGATCGCATCGAGGTCACTTCGGGGCCGCATCCCCCCTCCGCCCACACGGCGTCGTTTCGCCCCGCCGGGGTAAACTACGCCGTTAACGCTCAATACCGTACTTACACAGGATTCCCATGGCTCTGCAATGCGGCATCGTCGGCCTGCCCAACGTTGGCAAATCGACACTCTTCAACGCTTTGACCCGCGCCGGCATCGCCGCCGAGAACTATCCGTTCTGCACCATCGAGCCCAACGTCGGCGTCGTCGAAGTGCCGGATCCGCGCCTGCAGAAGCTGGCTGAAATCGTCAAGCCCGAACGCATCCTGTCCGCCACCGTCGAATTCGTCGACATCGCGGGCCTGGTCGCCGGCGCGAGCAAGGGTGAAGGCCTGGGCAACCAGTTCCTCTCGCACATCCGCGAAACCGACGCCATCGTCAACGTCGTGCGCTGCTTCGAAGATCCCAACGTGATCCACGTTGCCGGCAAGGTCGACCCGATCGCCGACATCGAAGTCATCGAAACCGAGCTGGCCCTGGCCGACCTGCAGACCGCCGAAAAGGCCCTGCAACGCCACCAGAAGACCGCACGCTCGGGCGACAAGGAATCGCAACGCATCGTCGCCGTGCTGGAAAAGTGCATCGCCCAGCTCAACGAAGCCAAGCCCATCCGCGCGCTGGACTTGACCACCGAAGAAAAGGCCGACATCGCCCAGCTCTGCTTCATCACCGCCAAGCGCGCGATGTACGTGGGCAACGTCGCTGACGACGGCTTCACCAACAACCCGCTGCTCGACCGCCTGACCGAATTCGCCGCCGCCCGCAACGCGCCCGTCGTGGCTATCTGCGCCGCCATCGAATCCGAAATCGTCGACCTCGACGACGCCGACCGCGAAGCCTTCCTGAAAGACATGGGCATGGAAGAACCAGGCCTGAACCGCCTGATCCGCGCCGCCTTCAAACTGCTGGGCCTGCAAACCTACTTCACCGCCGGCGTGAAGGAAGTCCGCGCCTGGACCGTGGCCATCGGCGCCACCGCGCCCCAAGCCGCCGGCGTCATCCACACCGACTTCGAACGCGGCTTCATCCGCGCGCAGACCATCTCGTACGAGGACTACATCACGTACAAGGGCGAGCAGGGCGCCAAGGAAGCCGGGAAGATGCGCGCGGAAGGCAAGGAATACATCGTGCAGGACGGCGATGTTATGAATTTCTTGTTTAACGTTTGATCTTTCTTCGTACGTTTGGATGCGCTGTTAAGCGCATGGCAGTCGCTCGGGCCGCGCCCGTGCGGCTGCATCCCAAGTGAATGGGGTACTCGCGGTGACCACTGCGAAGCGTCGGCATGACACTTCTATCTATTGGGCGCACATACATTGATCCAGGGCGGCAGCAACTGCACGCCTCTCGACCGCGATCCTCGGGATTGCGCAGCTCACCCAGAATTCTCTTTTCCGTTTACGTGTTCGACGACGTCTCTTCTATTCGTCGCGATTGCGTTCGCCTAGCCGAGCCTGCGCGCATTGCTCGCTGCGTCGTGGGAGCCTCGCCGAACAATCACGCAAAGCGAGGCCGGCTGTTCCCGGGCAGAGAAATATTGAACAATCACGGGAAGTGAATCGACCGGTATAGGCTCGTAAGAGACAATCGTGTCCGAGCCGCCATGATTCCAACCCAAGCAGACAACGGAGAGCCGAGCCCATCGGGCCGGCAGCCATGATGGATACTCAAGTGACAAGCATCGATGCAAACGTCGAGCGATTTATCAACGCACTCGAAGCGATGGGCGGTTCTGCAGGGAACCAACGGTTGCGCGACGCGCTGGGGTGGCAGGAATCCACTTATGAGAGCGTCAGGCAACAACTGCTTGATTCGGGGCGCATTATGCCTGGCCGTGGTCGGGGCGGCTCGGTAACCTTGGCCGCAGTCAGCGCCGCGAATGGTGAGGAAACCTCCGGGCAGGAGGTTCGTGAAGTGGCCTTGCAGTACGTGGTCAAGAAGAGGCGTGCCGGCTCTTCGTCTGAAAAGGATAGCGTCGCCCCTGCAACCCGCACTCCGCGTAATGGGGTTGTCAAAAAATCCGACCTCTATGCGTCCATCTGGGCCTCCTGCGACGAACTCCGCGGCGGTATGGACGCCAGCCAGTACAAGGACTATGTCCTGTTCATGCTGTTCATCAAGTACATCAGCGACAAGTACGGTGACAGTGATGACTTCGCACCACCCGTGATCATTCCGCCCGGCGCCTCGTTCCGGGATATGGTGGCGCTTAAGGGTAAGCCCGATATCGGGGACAAGATCAACACCCAGGTCATCCAGAAGCTGATCGACGCCAACACCAAACTGGCACGCAGCGACTTCCCGGACTTCAACGATCCGAACAAGCTCGGCGAAGGCGCGGCGATGGTCGAGCGCCTGGGCAACCTGATTGCCATCTTTGAAAAGCCCGAGCTGAACTTCGCCAACAATCGAGCAGACAACGATGATCTGCTCGGCGATGCCTACGAATACCTGATGCGCCACTTTGCGCAGGATTCGGGCAAGAGCAAAGGACAGTTCTACACGCCATCGGAAGTGAGTAGCATCATCGCGCAAGTGATTGGCATCTCGCACGCAAACACTAAAGGCTCTACCACCGCCTATGACCCGACATGCGGGTCGGGTTCGTTGCTGCTGAAGGTGGCCGCCGAGGCTGGCCGACGGATCACTCTGGAAGGACAAGAAAAGGATGTGACGACCGCCGGTCTGGCGCGGATGAACCTGATTCTGCACGGCTTCCCGGATGCCACGATCCTAAATGGCGATACGCTGGTGAACCCCAAGTTCAAGGACGACGAACAGCTGCGCGCCTACGATTACGTGGTCGCCAATCCACCGTTCTCCGACAAGAAATGGTCCACCGGCCTCAATCCGGCGAACGATCCCTATCAGCGCTTCGCGTGGGGTGAACCGCCCGCTAAGCAGGGGGACTATGCCTATTTGCTTCATGTCATCCGAAGCATGAAGGCCACCACCGGCAAAGGCGCCATCATTTTGCCGCACGGTGTGCTGTTCCGTGGCAATGCAGAAGCCCACATCCGCAGGCAACTGGTGCGCTCCGGCATGCTCAAGGGCATCATCGGCCTGCCCGCCAACTTGTTCTACGGCACTGGCATCCCCGCCTGCATCCTGGTATTGGACAAGGAAAACGCCAGCGCCCGGAAGGGTGTGTTCATGATCGATGCCAGCAAAGGCTTTATCAAGGACGGCCCCAAGAACCGCCTGCGCGAGCAGGACATCCACCGCATCGTCGATGCCTTCCGCCGCAGCGCTGACGAGCCGCGCTATGCCCGCATGGTGCCGCTGGACGAAATCGCCAGCGAGAAGAACGACTACAACCTCAACCTGCCGCGCTACATCGACAGCAGCGAGCCGGAAGACCTGCACGACATCGATGCTCACCTCAACGGCGGCATTCCCGAGCGCGACATCGACGCTTTTGCCGCCGATTGGCAGGAAATGCCTGGCCTGCGCCAGGCGCTGTTCGAGGCCGAGCGCCCCGGTTATGCGCGGCTGCGCCAGCCGATGGCCGAAGTGCGTTCCGTCATCCTCGCCCACCCGCAGTTCCAGCAATTCCGCAGCAAGGTCGAAACCTTGTTTGGCAAATGGCAGCAGGCCGTCATGCCGCTGCTTACCGGTATCCAACCCGGCGACAAACCCAAGGCGCTGATTGCGCAGGTCTCCGAAACCTTGCTCACCACCTTTCACGCTGCGCCGCTGCTCGACCCCTACGACATCTATCAGCACCTGATGGACTACTGGGCCGAGACCATGCAGGACGATGCCTACCTGATCGCCGCCGATGGCTGGGTGGCCCTGCCCCGGCGCATCGTGGAAACCGACAAGAAGGGCAAAACCAAGGACAAGGGCTGGACTTGCGACCTGCTGCCCAAGCCCTACATCGTCGACCGCTACTTTGCCGCTGAACAGGCAGAACTGGCGGCCAAGCAGGCCGAACAGGAAAGTCTCGCTAGCCAGATCACCGAGCTGGAAGAAGAGCATGGCGGCGAGGATGGCGCCTTCTCCGGCTTCGACAAAATCAACGTCACGCAGGTGAAGGATCGCATCGCTGAAATCTCAGACGATGCCGACAGCGCCGACGAAGGCGCCATGCTCCAGCAATGGCTCACTCTCAGCACACGGGAAGCCGCGTTGAAGAAAGCCGTCAAGATGCTGGACACGGAACTCGACCAGCAAGCCCATGATCACTACGCAACCCTCAACGAAGCTGAGGTCAAAACGCTGGTGGTGGAAGACAAATGGCTCGCGCGCCTGCAAGCGGACGTGCAGCAGGAACTGGAGCGCATCTCGCAGACCCTCGCCCAGCGCATTCGCGAGCTGGCTGAACGCTACGACACCCCGCTGCCGAAGCTGGAAACGGCCGTTGCCGCCCTCAGCGCCAAGGTGGAAGCACACTTGAAACGGATGGGGGCGACATGGAAGTGAAACCGGGGTACAAGCAGACGGACGTCGGGGTGATTCCAGAGGATTGGTCGGATGTAGAAATTACATCTGTGGCAAAACTTGAAAGCGGACACACCCCAAGTAAGAAGAATTCGAACTATTGGAACGGTGTCGTGCAATGGGTTTCGTTGCACGACACCGATGCTCTGAATTCCTTGGAGATATATTCGACCCAAAAAACCATCACTGACGATGGATTAAAGAATTCCTCTGCTCGCTTGCTGCCTGCTGGTACGGTTGTTTTTTCGAGAACCGCCACCGTAGGCAAATGCAGCGTAATGGCTACTGGGATGGCGACCAGCCAGGACTTTGCTTGTTACATTTGCGGCCCATCTCTGCATAATTATTTCTTGGTTTATCTGTTTCGAGGGATGGGGCATGTATGGCGTAGCCTGATGGCAGGCAGTATTCACAACACTGTTTACATGCCTGTGTTTAAGGCATTAAAGATTGCACTACCTCCGATTGAAGAGCAGTGCGCCATCGCCACCGCCCTCAGCGACATGGACGCGCAGCTGGATGGACTGGATCGCCTGATTGCCAAAAAACACGCCATCAAACTGGCCACCATGCAGCAACTCCTCACCGGCCAAACCCGCCTGCCGGGGTTCAGTGGGGCGTGGGAGGTGAAGCGGTTGGGGGAATTGGCACAGATTCAACGTGGCGCATCACCTCGTCCGATCGATAGCCCACGATGGTTCGATGAAAATTCGAATGTAGGCTGGGTGCGAATTTCAGATGTTACGAGTTCCGGTATGTATCTGGAACAAACAACTCAGCGACTTTCGCCTGACGGCGTCGCACACAGTCGTCCCGTAGATGGCGGCAATCTCATCATGAGCATCTGCGCGACGGTTGGTCGCCCCATCATCACCAATATCGACGTATGTATTCATGACGGATTTGTCGTATTCGAAAATATAAAAGCAGATAGGTCGTTCATCTATTACGTACTGAAATGGATTGAGCCTGACTGGTCAAAGCATGGACAAACTGGCTCTCAAATGAACTTGAATACTGGTCTTATCAATTCGACCACTATCAACTTGCCATCAACCGACGAACAAACCGCCATCGCTACCGTCCTTAGCGACATGGATGCCGAAATCACAGCCCTCGAAACCCGCCGCACCAAGACCCGCGCCCTCAAGCAGGCCATGATGCAAGAATTACTGACGGGCAGGACGCGGTTGATTGAGCCCGCGGAAAACCCTATCCAGGAAGAGGTGGCGAATACGGAAGGACGCAAGGCGAACGTCCATTTCCTGAGAAGCGTGCTGGCAGCCGAAATCATCGACCAGTTGCACGATCAGCCGACCTTTGGCCACGTCAAGCTCGAGAAGATGATGTTCCTTGCCGAACACCTGTGTCAGGTGGATACCGGCTCTACTTACCACCGCAAAGCCGCGGGCCCATATGACAACCGGGCTTTTCGCTCGATAGACAGTCAGTTGCAGAAGCAGCAATGGTTCGAGGCTCGAAAGCAAGAAGGCCGTTACCAATACGAGCCACTGGCGAAGCGTGGCGGTCACAAACCGTACTTCGAGCAACATTTCTCCGGAGTTAGCGAAACTCTTGAGAAGATTCTGAGCGCCTTCAAGACTGCTAAAACGGAGCAGTGCGAAATCGTCGCCACCTTGCTGGCGGCGTGGAGCGATTTGCTGCGTGAAAAAGGAACCGTCTCCGATGAAATGATTGTGTACGAAGTGCTGCACAATTGGCACGAAGCAAAGCAGCGGATACCTGAAGATCGTTGGCTGGTGGCGCTTGGCTGGATGCGAGAGAAAGGTTTTGTGCCGAAGGGAGCGACATTGCCATGACTGACAGGCCCGTCTCACTAATTCCAGCCCCACAAGGCTACGCCGACTGGCTGTCCGACCTGAAGGGTCGCATCCACGCCGCGCAGCAACGTGCGGCGCTGGCGGTCAACCGGGAACTGGTGAGCCTGTACTGGCAAATCGGCCGCGACATTCTGGCGCGGCAGGCCGAACAGGGTTGGGGGGCCAAGGTGATCGATCGGTTAGCGCATGATCTGCGCACGGCGTTCCCGGAGATGAAAGGTTTTTCGCCGCGCAACCTCAAGTACATGCGTGCGTTTGCCGAGGCATGGCCGGACGCCGAAATTGTGCAGCAGGCTGCTGCACAATTGCCCTGGGGTCACAACTTGGTATTGCTGGATCGCCTGAAAGCGTCAACGGAGCGCCTGGCCTATGCTCGCGCCGCCATCGAACATGGCTGGTCGCGGAATGTGTTGAACATCCACATCGAAACTCGCCTGCTGGAGCGCACAGGCAAAGCCGTTACCAACTTCGATCAGCGCTTGCCTGCAGCGCAATCAGATCTGGCGATTGAGTCGCTGAAAGATCCGTACCGCTTCGATTTTCTCGGCCTGGGCGAGGAGGCACAGGAACGCGAAATCGAGAAGGCGCTGGTGCAGCACGTCACCGATTTCCTGCTGGAGCTGGGTGCGGGTTTCGCCTTCGTTGGCCGGCAGGTGTTGCTGGACGTGGGTGGCGAGGAGTTCTTCATCGACCTGTTGTTCTACCACCTCAAGCTGCGCTGCTACGTGGTGATCGAACTGAAGGCAGGCAAGTTCAAGCCGGAGCACCTGGGACAACTGGGCTTTTACCTGACGGCGGTGGATCGGCAGGTGAAGCACGCGCAGGACAATCCGAGCATTGGCCTGTTGCTGTGCAAGAGCAAGAACAAGGTGGTGGCCGAGTACGCCCTGGGCGACAAGTCGCAGCCGATGGGCATTGCCGAATATAAGTTGGTGGAGTCCCTGCCGCAAGAGCTGCAAACCAGCCTGCCGACGATCGAACAGATCGAGCGAGAGCTGGGTAAGCCGATGGATGATGGATCCGAGGAATGATGTAATGACCCAACCCATGCCGCGCTCCGAGCGCAACAGCCAAAACCGTGTCGCGCGGCTGTTTACCACCCCATTGGCCGACGGCGGCATGGGCTACCAACACCTGGGCAACTGGAGCAAGCGCGACCACAACCGCGCCATCGAAACCGAGTTGCTGCGCGCCAATTTGGCTGCTCGCGGGTACTCGCCCGCTCACATCAGCGCCGCCTTGCAGAAGCTGGAAGTCGCGGTTGATGTTACCGGCATCACGCCATACCAGGCGAACCTGCGCACCTACCAGTTACTTCGCTATGGCGTGCCGGTGCAGATCGCGGCGGGCCAATCGCATGAAACAGTGCAGTTGATCGACTGGGCGCTGCCCGAGCGCAATCACTTCGCGTTGGCTGAGGAAGTGACGCTACGAGGCGGGAGCACCCGTCGGCCGGACATCGTTCTGTACATTAATGGTTTGGCAGTGGCGCTGATCGAACTCAAGCGCAGCTCGGTTGACGTGGGCGACGGTATCCGCCAGTTATGGAGCAATCAGGAGGAAACCTTCAATCAGGGCTTCTTCAGCACAGTGCAGTTGCTGCTGGCGGGCAGCGATGCGCAAGGTTTGCGCTATGGCACCACCGGTACACCTGAACAGTTCTTCGTGCAGTGGAAGGACGAACAACCGCCGGCCATGGCAACGGCAGGGGCGTTGCTGGATCGCCCATTGACCCAGATGTGCGAGAAGGCGAGGTTGCTGGATTTGATCCGAAACTTCGTGATCTTCGATGCGGGCTTCAAGAAGGTGCCTCGCCAACACCAATATCAGGGTATCAGCGCGGCTCAGGCCCGCATCGCCAAGCGCGAAGGCGGCGTGATCTGGCATACCCAGGGCAGCGGCAAAAGCATTCTGATGGTGTTGCTAGCCAAGTGGTTGCTGGAGCATGATCCGCAGGCCCGAGTTTTGGTGGTGACGGATCGGGACGAGCTGGACAAGCAGATCGAAGGGGTGATGCGCAACGCGGGTGTGATCGGTGCGGAGTCCGCCTCACCGCGCATTACCTCGCGGGCAGACTTCGTGCAGAAACTTGGCGCTACCACGCCGCGTCTGCTGTGCGCGCTGATCCACAAGTTCGACGCCGCGGACCTCAGTGGCGATCCGCCTCCAATTCACGGGAGCTTTTATGTGTTTGTGGACGAGTGTCACCGCACGCAGGGCGGCAACATGAACAAGCAGATGAAGCGCTGGCTGGCCGATGCCATCTTCATCGGCTTCACCGGGACGCCCTTGCTGCGCAAGGACAAGCAAACAACACGCGATGTGTTCGGCACCTATATCCACACCTACAAGTTCCATGAAGCCGTGGCGGACGAAGTGGTGCTGGACTTGAAGTACGAGGCACGAGATGTGCCGCAGCGCTTGACGTCAAGCAAGGCCATCGATGCTTGGTTTGAGAAGAAGACGCGTGGTCTGAACAAATTCCAGAAGTCCATCTTGCGCAAGCGCTGGGCGACCATGGAAGAGTTGATGAGCGCCAGGGAACGCAAGGACCGCATCGTCGCCAATATCATCGAGGACTTCAGCCTCAAGCCACGACTGGACAGCAATCGGGGTACGGCCATCTTGGTGGCTGCCTCGATCTACGACGCCTGCCACTATTTCAGGTTGTTCCGGAACACGCACTTTGGCTCTCACGTGGGCGTCATTACGTCGTTCGAGCCCAACCCGGCGGCCATCTCAAGAGAGTCGTCGGGTAGCGATGAGCGCTACAAGTACGACACCTACAAGCAACACGTGTTGCGCGACGGTCAGACCACCAAACAGTACGAAGACGAGACCAAGCGCCGGTTCATCGAGGAGCCGGCCAGCATGAAGCTGCTGATCGTCGTCAGCAAGCTACTTACGGGTTTCGATGCGCCA
Source organism: Achromobacter animicus (assembly GCF_902859585.1). Taxonomy (GTDB): domain Bacteria; phylum Pseudomonadota; class Gammaproteobacteria; order Burkholderiales; family Burkholderiaceae_B; genus Achromobacter; species Achromobacter animicus. The sequence continues at coordinate 683,176 of NZ_CADIJM010000002.1, forward strand.
AGTTGCACGTACATTTATCTGGACAACGAACTGCACGACCACAACTTGTTCCAGGCGATTTGCCGCACCAATCGGCTCGATGGTGCCGACAAGGATTACGGTCATATCGTCGATTACAAGGAACTGTTTGGCGACGTGCAGCGAGCGATCGCCGTCTACAGCTCGGATGAATTGGATATCGACGCCGGCGATGGCGGCGACAACAACGTTCATTTGAAGAATTGGCTGGAAGAGGGTCGTAAGCAACTGGACGATGCCCGAGAAGCGCTGCATTACTTGTGCGAGCCAGTGGAACAGCCGCGCGAGTTGGAGCAGTTCCTGCATTATTTTTGCGGCTATGCCGGTGATCCGGAGGCGCTACTCGAAAGCGAACCGCTGCGCATCGCGTTTTACAAGGCGGTGGCTACCTTTCTACGAGCCTTCGCGGCCATCGGTCAAAACCTGTCCGAAGCGGGTTACCTTGACAGCGAAGTTGAAACCTTACGACGCGAAGCGGATTTCTATGCCGAGGTGCGCTCGGCCATCAAGCATTACAGCGGTGAAGAGTTGGACATCAAGCCTTTCGAGGCAGACATGCGCCATCTCATCAACACCTACATCCAAGCAGATCCGGCAGAGGTGCTGGGTGAATTGGCAGAGCTGTCGCTGACCGACCTGATCATCAAGACCGGCATTCACGATGCGATCGCAAAGAAGATCAACGAAAAAGGAAAGCTGTCGAAGAATGCCATTGCGGAAACCATCATCAACAATGTCCGCAAGACCATCATCCGTGATCGCCTCACCGATCCGCGCTTTTACGAGCAGATGTCCAAGTTGCTTGATGATTTGATTCAACAAAGCCGCGAAAGCACAGAGGCGTATGAAGATTTTCTTCGCAATGCCGAAGCGTTAGTGAAAAAGGCTCACGAGAAGCAGCATGACACTGAAGAGCCCGCCATCCTGCGCGGGAATGCCCCTGCTTTACTCATTTACCGAAATCTGCCGGACATCGTGTCCAATGATGTCCAGGCTCCGGATAGCGTCCTCAATGAACCGTACCCCGTTTACGGTGACCCATTGAGCGCGCTAGCGTTGAAGATCGATCGACTGATGCGGGACGAAGCGCCTGCGAGTTGGCGGGGCGACGAAGCAAAGGAACGTATCGTGCAGAACATTCTGTACCCGTTGACTGGCCGTGATCGAGCGGCAACGCTCAAACTGTTCGAGCTGCTGAAAATGCAGCCAGACTATTGATGGCTGGGGCTTAATGGCACAAAAGCGCATCCGTGTGGGTGAGGTGGACATCAACATCACATTTAAGGCGGTGAAGAATGTTCATCTTTCAGTTCATCCACCGGAGGGTGCGGTGACCCTCGTGGCGCCAACCGGCACGCGGCTCGAAGTGGCGCGTGCCTTTGCCATTTCCAAACTGCGCTGGATTCGCCAGCAGCGCGCTCAATTGCAGAATCAGGCGCGTGAAGCGCCTCGTCGGTTTGTGACAAGGGAAAGCCATTACGTTTGGGGGCGGCGGTATCTACTTGAAGTGGTTGAGCGCGATGCGCCGCCTGTTGTGAAATTGGACCACCGGCGCATCACGCTATATGTGCGCCCTGGAACCGACGCAGGCAGCCGCGAAGCCGTGTATCAAGCGTGGCAGCGATCCTTGTTGCACCAGGTGATTCCCGATTTTATAGATCAGTGGGAACGACGGATCGGGGTAAAGGTGAAGGGATATTTCCTGCAGCGCATGAAGACCAAATGGGGCAGTTGCAATAACGTGCGCGCGCATATCCGGCTCAATACGGAATTGGTCAAGAAGCCTCGTGATCTGCTTGAGTACGTGATCGTGCATGAGATGATCCATCTGATCGAGCCGACGCACAATGAGCGCTTCATCGCTTTGCTGGATAAGCACTATCCCGCGTGGCGAGAGGCTCGGGCAGAGATCAATGCACTGCCTCTCGCGTAATAGCCGGGTGGCGCGAATTAGCACTACCCGCCCCGATCCCCCGCCGCCCGCACAAAATTCTCCTCCAACACACTCAACACCCGATTCAGCGTATCCACATCCGCTGCTGACAGCCCTTTAAGCGACTCCTCAAAAAACTGAGCCCGCTTCGGCAACGCCTCATTCACCACCGCCTGCCCGGCAGCGGTCAACGTCGCGTTCGTCAACCGGTTATCGTCCGCATCCACCGCCCGCGAAATCCACCCCAGCTTCTGCATCGCCTGCAACTGGCGCGTCAACGAAGCCGGATCCAGCCGGCAGCGCTCGGCCAGATGCTTCTGCGAGCACTGCCCGTTCTCATGCAGCGCCAGCAATATCCGCCACCGCGGCAACGCGTGACCCACCTTGCTGCTGAAGGCGCTCTGCATCACGCGATACGTTTGGCCCATGTGCTGGATGACTTGAAGGCCTTGTTGTTGTTTGGGCAAAAGCTACTCTCCGACGCCGGCGGGCTCCGGTTTGGATGGCCGGACCAGTTGCACCAGGGGCACGCGCCGCACGCACCAGAGTGCGAAGACGGCGACGGCGAGGGCGATGAGTTGCCCTTCATGGATGGCGCCCACCAGCGCGATGCGCGCGATTTCGATGAGCGACGTTCCGTCCTGGCCTTGATGGGCCAATTGTGCCAGGAACTCGGTCTGGGCCGCCGGGTTGACCAGCATCTGCGGGTCGTTGAGCTTGGGCAGCCACTGCGCTGAAGCGCCGCGCAGGGTGGATTCGACGCCGCTGAAGTAGCTGTGGCTGACCATGGTGCCGACGACGGCGGTGCCCAGCATGCCGCCGATCATGCGCAGGGATTGCAGAAGCGCGGTGGCGATGCCCAGGTGGCTGCGGCCGGCGGTCTGCTGGGCGAAGACGGTGAGGTTGGGCATGATGAAGCCCATGCCCAGGCCGGCCATCGTCATGTAGGCGCCGATCAGCAGGTGCGACGTGTAGCTGTGGGTCGTGACGATGCCCAGGCAAGAGAACGCCATGAGGATGAAGCCGGCGTACAGCATGCGGTTGGGATTGCGGATGCGCGTGATGATGCGGCCGTTGACGATGCTGCCGACGGTGATGAAGACGACCATGGGCGTGATGAGCAGGCCCGCCTGCTGGGGCGACAGCCCGAAGCCGCCTTGCAGAAGCAGGGGCGCGTAGAAAAGCAGGGAATACATCGTCACGCCGACCAGCAGGGCCAGAGTGAAGAGCATGGCCAGGCCGCGGTTGCGGAACATATCCAGGGGCAGGAGCGGATGTGGGCAGCGGCGTTCCCACCAGATCAGGGCAGCGAAGGCGGCGATGCTGCCGGCGCCCAGCATTACAAGGGAAGGCGTGAAGCCGTCCTTGGGCAGGAGTTCCACGAGCAGCTGCATGGTCCCCAGCGCCACGGCGATCAAGATCGCACCCTGCCAGTCCAGCCGGACCTTGCCCGGACTCTGGTTGCGCAGGTGCGGCAGGTAGCGGGCGACGAACCACAGGCCCAGGATGCCGATGGGCAGGTTGACGTAGAAGACGGAGCGCCAGCCGTAGTGTTCCGTCAGGGCGCCGCCAAGCGTGGGACCGACCGCGTTGGCGATGCCGAAGGCTGCGCTGAGCATGACTTGCCAGCGCAGCCGGACGTGGGGATCGGGGAAGAGATCGGGAATACAGGCGAAAGCGGTGCCGACGAGCATGCCCCCGCCGATGCCTTGCAGCGCCCGCGCCAGCACCAGTTCGAGCATCGTGTCGGCGGCGCCGCACAGGACCGAGGCCAGGGTGAACAACACGATGGCGGCCACGACGAAGGGTTTGCGGCCGTAGTAGTCGCCCAGCCGCCCGAAGATCGGCACGGTGATGACGGACGTCAGCAGGTAAGACGTCGCTACCCATGCATACAGTTCGAAGCCGCGAAGTTCCGCCACAATGGTGGGCAGCGCGGTGCCCACCACGGTCTGGTCGATGGCGACCAGCATCATCACGAAGCACATGCCCAGCATGGCCAGCAGGGTTTGCCGGAAGGGCAGCATCTGGCCGGGCGAGTGTGGAGAAGTGGGGGCGGGGGCGGTCATTGTTGGACGCATCAATAATTGATAGATCAATCATTCTAGCCCTACAATCCGCCGGTCAGGAAGCCGTCAGCTTGGCCGATCCCGCTGATCGGCCTGATTTGTTACGATAGCGGTTATCTGCACGCTGGGTTACCGGCGTCTTCAGCAGGCCTTCCTCGGTAGCACCTTCCTTTGGCGCCCATGCCGCAGGCTCGGCAGGAGCGAGGACACGCCCTGAAAGGCAAGCCTCTGAATGGCAAGTCGGTCCAGGCAAGTCCGTCAAGGCAAGCCCGGCAAGGCAAACCTGACAGGCAAGCCCAGGATTGCAGACAGTTCAATAGGCCAGCGGTCTTCCGCCGGCAACGCACCTTCCCCGCGCGTGGCGCGGTGGGTGGTATCAAGGATTTCCAGTCGAGGTACCGACGGGGCAGCAATGAAAACGTGGTTCAAGCGCATTTTGATAGGCCTGGTAGTGTTGGTTGTCGTGGCCGTCGTCGGCCTGGCCATCTTCTTGCTGACATTCGACCCCAACGCGTACAAGTACAAGCTGGAAGAGCTTGTCCAGGAACGCTATCAACGCACGTTGACGATCGACGGCGAAATCGAGCTATCGCTCTTCCCGCGGATCGGCCTGTATGTACAGGGCGTCTCCCTGTCCGAACCCAATAGCACGGACACGTTTGCCTCCATCGAGAGCACGCGCCTTGCCGTAGCCGTGTGGCCGCTGCTGTCCAACAGCTTTGTCGTGGACCACGTTGCCATCAGCGGGCTGAAGGCGCGCGTCGTGCGGGACAAGCAGGGCCAATTCAATTTCAGCAATCTGGTGGGCGGCACGCAGCCGGTCACCGATTCGCCCAGCAACCCGGCCGAAGCCTTGGTTGGCGCGGCCCAGACCGCGGCGCAGGCGATCACCAGCGGCAACCTGCCGCCGACGCGCAACAACATGCAGATCGACATTGCCGGCCTGGACCTGAAGGACGGCGAAGTGCAGCTGCAGGACGCGATAACGGGCATGGCGGTCGCGTTCACGCGCATCAACGCCAACACCGGCCGCGTCACGTTCAACCAGCCGTTCGATGTGCGCATGACGGCGCGTGTCGAAGGCGGCTATCCGCGCGTGGATGCCAACCTGACCGGCCAGGCGCTGCTGACGCTGGACCCTTCCGCCAAGCGCTATGCCGCACAGCGGCTGGACCTGCGCATGGACGGCAAGCTGCCGGGCGCCGAGGCCAAGAGCCTGGTGATGCGCGGCAACCTGGCGTTCAATGGCCAGAAGTCCGCGTTGGACGTCGGTGGTCTGGAACTGCTGTTCCAGGGCGACGTGACCGAACCCTCGGTCAAGGCGACCAATGTGGAAGCCAGCGTGGCGATCCCCAAGCTGGCGATCGATCCGCACAAGAGCCAACTCCAGATCGAAAAGCTTGCCGTGCGCGCCAAGGGCGGCGTGGTTGATGGCCCCTTCGAACTGGCCGTCGATGCGCCGGCGCTCAATATTTCCCCCGCGTCGGCTACCGGCGAAGCCCTGACGGGCCGGGTGCGGATCAGCGGCCTGGATGCCAGCTTCGGCCTGAACGGCATCAGCGGAAACGCCGGCGAACTGGATATCAAGGAAGCCAAGCTGGACAGCACGTCCAAGAAGGGCGATCGTGTGGTGAAGCTGAATTTCGCGTCACCGCTCAGCCTGAACCTGCTGATGCGCAGCGGCGCCATGTCGGCGTTGCGTGGCGACGTGAACATCACCGATCCTGGCCTGCCCAAGGGCAGCCTGCAGATTCCGGTGATCGGCAGCCTGACGGTGGACCTGCTCAAGGATCAGGCCACCAGCAAGATCAATGCGGTGCTGGAAGGCGGCAAGTTCGATCTCAGCGCCGACATCACGAAGCTGACCGACACGCCGCAGATGAAGTTCGCGCTGGTCGTGGACACGCTGGATCTGGACAAGCTGGTGCCGCCCGTGGTGGCCGCGCCGCCCAAGCCGCCCGCGGACGGCAAGAAGGACGACAGCAAGCCCGCGCCGGCCCCGGCCCCCGCCGCACCGGTCGATGACACGATCAACCTGTCGGCGCTGGTCGGCCCCAGCGTCAACGGCACGCTGAAGGTCGGCAAGCTGGTCGTGCGTGGCCTGAAGGCCGACGAAGTCTCGGCCTCGGTCAAGCTGGACAAGGGCAAGCTCGACATCTCCGACCTCGCGGCGGGCCTCTACGGCGGCAAGCTGGCGGGGGCGCTGTCCGTGGACGCGGCGCAAGGCAATCAGATCGCCACCAAGATGACGCTGGCCGGCATCGCGATCGAACCGCTGCTGGTGGATCTGGCCAAGCGCAACGTGCTGAGCGGCACGGGCAACCTGACGCTGGACCTGAAGACCGGCGGCGCCAACGTCTACGCGATGAAGAGCGGCCTGGGTGGCACGCTGCAATTGAAGCTGCGGGATGGCGCCGTGAAGGGCATCGATCTGACGCAGACGTTGCGCGACCTGAAAGCCCGCTTCTCGCCGGATGCGCAGAACGAAACGGTGGCTGCGGACACGGGCAAGCAGACGCAGTTCTCGGAACTGGACGCGGACTTCGCCATCGCCAAGGGCATTGCCACCGTCAAGCGCCTGAACTTCGTGTCGCCGCTGCTGCGGGTCACGCAGGGCGAGCCGGCCAGCATCGACTTCGTCAAGAGCGAGCTGGATCTGGTGGCGCGCGCTCGGGTCATCAACCCGGCGGCGAATCCCGATGGCAAGGAACTGATCGACCTGAAGGACGTGACCATTCCCGTCCATTTCAAGGGCCCGTTCGACAACCCTTCGTACACGCTGCTCTGGAAGGACGCCATCGGCGGCATTCTGAAGCGCAGCCTGGAGAACAAGCTCAAGGAAGCGGTCTCCGGCAAGGGCAAGAGCGGCGCCGCGGTGGACAAGGCCTTGAAAGGATTGCTGGGCAAATGAGCGCAGAACAGTTCCAGCCGATCGCCGAATGCGGCGTGACGACACAGGCGCAAGCGGCCGGCTATCACCGCCAGTGGCTGGTGGCCAATGATTCGGGGCAGTGGTTGAACCGCGAGCTGTGCCCTCGCCTGGCCGAGGTGTCGGTGGAGCTGCGACTGGGTTATCTGGTGCTGAAGGCGCCGGGCATGCTGCGCATGGACATTCCGCTGGACGTGATCGAAGACGACGACAGCGTGCGCTACAGCATGATGGTGGGCGAGCAGACCATCGACGTCGTTGACGAAGGCGAGCTGGCCGCGGCCTGGATCTCGAACTTCGTGCAGGTGCCTTGCCGCATCATGAAGGTGCACCCGGACACGCCCGTGTCAGCCTGGCCGGCCTGAAAGCGGCCAGCGCCGGTTTTCAAGCGCCCGCTCGGGCGCGCTTGTATTCGAAAGCGGTGTGAGCCACGAGGCCCGCCGCGAGGCCCCAGAAGGCCGACCCAATTCCCCAGAAACTGAATCCCGACGCGGTCGAAAGCAACGTGATGAGCGCGGCTTCCCGCCGTTGCGGATTGGCCATGGCGGCGGCCATGCCGCCCATGATGGTGCCCAGCAGCGCCAGTCCGGCCAGCGCCGCAAGCAGCGCGGCGGGCAGTGCCTGGAAGAAGACCGCAACCGCGCCCGCGACGATGCTGAGCGCGACGTAGCTGACGCCGTAGGTGGCGGCGGCGATGTAGCGCTTGCCCGGGTCGGGATGCGCTTCGGGCCCGGTGCAGATGGCCGCGCTGATCGCGCCCATGGTGACGCTGTGCGCGCCGAAGGGGGCGGCCACCAGGCCCAGCAGGCCGGTGGCGGCGACCAGGCGCGATGCGGGCGGACGGTAGCCTGCGGCCTGCAGGATGGCCAGACCGGGCAGGTTCTGCGACGCCATGGCCACGACAAAGAGCGGAATGCCAAGGCTGACCGCGGCCTGCGCGCTGAATGCGGGCGTGGTCCATACGAATTCGGTCAGGCGCCAATCCAGCTGGTCGACCTGCATGAGGCCCATTCCGGCCGCCATGGCTACCGCCACGGCCATCACCACCAGCACCGCGTAACGCGGCGCCCAGCGGCGGCACAGCAGGTAGGCGGCGCACATGGCCAGCACCAGCGCGGGCTGCTTGTTGATGTTGCTGAAGATGCCCATGCCGAAATTGAGCAGCACGCCGGCCAGCATGGCGGCGGCGACCTCGCCGGGAATGCGGCGCAGGATGGGATCGATCCAGCCGAACAGCCCGCATGCCAGCGTCAGGCCGGCTGCCAGCACGAAGGCGCCGACGGCTTCATTGAAGGGGACGCCTGCCAGCGCGGTGACGAGCAGCGCCGCGCCGGGCGTGGACCATGCCATGACCACGGGCAGGCCCGTGCGCAGGCTGTAGAACGCGCCGCCCAGGCCCAGCACCAGGCTTAGCGAGCCGATCCACGAGCCGATGCGTGCGGCATCCAGGCCCGCGGCATGACCCGCCTGCACCATCAGCACGGCGGTGCCGCCAAAACTGACCAGGACGGCGACCAGCCCGGCAGCGACCGCGGACGCGGAAATGTCGCGTCGGGCGTGGTGCGGGGAGGGGGAAAGGTTGATGCTGGGCGGCGCCGCGTCGCTCATGCGGCACCGGTGAGGCGTCGGTATTTGGCCATGAGCTGCTCCTGGCCTTCATTCCATTGCGGGTGCAGCTCGATGCACTCCACGGGACAGACCACCTTGCACTGGGGCTCGTCGTGATGGCCGACGCATTCCGTGCACCGGTCGGGGTCGATGACGTAGTAGTCCTCGCCCATGGAGATCGCGTCGTTCGGGCACTGGGGCTCGCAAACGTCGCAATTGATGCATTCTTCGGTGATGGTCAGGGCCATGATGGGCAACGGAAAGGCGATTGGCCCGGCCATTGTAGCGCCGGGCGGCCTGGGCCCGGAAAGCGCGAAAAGGGCGCTTGCGCGCCCCTTCGGGGATGTTGCAGACGGGGCTTCAGCCCGGCCAGGATTGTTCGCGGCGTTCCTTGGCCTTTTCCTGCAGCCAGCGCTCGACCGACGGGAACACGAACTTGCTGACGTCGCCGCCAAGCTGGGCGATTTCGCGGACGATGGTGCCCGAGATGAACTGGTACTGGTCGGACGGCGTCATGAAGAGCGTCTCGACATCCGGCAGCAGATGGCGGTTCATGCCGGCCATCTGGAATTCGTATTCGAAGTCGGACACGGCGCGCAGCCCGCGCACGATGACGCGGCCATTCTGTTCGCGCACGAAGTCCTTGAGCAGGCCGCCAAAGCTTTGCACTTCCACGTTGGGATAGTGTCCCAGCACTTCGCGCGCGATATCCACGCGCTCGTCGATGCTGAAGAAGGGCTTCTTGTTGCGGCTAGTGGCGATCCCCACCACGACTTTGTCGAAAAGCGTGGCTGCACGGCGAACCAGGTCCTCGTGGCCCCTGGTCAGCGGGTCGAAAGTGCCGGGATAAACAGCGATGATCATGCGAGCTCCGTACCGTTATTAGTGGTGTACACCATCCTCCGAAGCCGGATTATTGATCGATTTGCGCAATGCAGCAAATTCCAGAAGATGGAAGTGCACGGCGCCGGCCTTGTCCTGCCGCAGAATCTCGAATCCTTCGGGGGCTTCGATGGCGGATTCCGCCTCGACATAGACTAGTCCATGATCGGTCAGAATGCCCGGCAGGATCGGCCACAGGCGCGGCAGCCAGCCCTGTCCAAAGGGCGGATCCAGCAGGATGAGGTCAAACCGGGACGCATCCATCCGTTCGGCGACCTGCATCGCATCGCCCACATGGATGCGTATCATGTCGGCTTTGAGCTTGTCGCGCAGTGTCCGCAGCGCGGACGCGGCGGTCCTGTCCCGCTCGACCATCTGCACATGCGCCACGCCGCGCGAGGCCGCCTCGAAGCCCAGGGCGCCGCTGCCGGCAAAAAGATCCAGCACCTGCTTGTCGGCAAACTCGCCGCCCCACAGGTGTGTAAGCCAGTTGAAAAGCGTTTCGCGGACCCGGTCGGGCGTGGGACGCAGCGTCTCCACGTCGGGCACGGCGATGGGGGTGCGCCTGTATTGGCCCCCGACGATACGAATATACTTGTTACCCATGTTTAGCCGCTTCTTCAAGAAAAAATCCCCTCCGCCCGCCACGCCGGCTCAGCCCGCGTCGCCGCCGGAGGTTGTCGACGCGCCAGTCGCGCCCGCGGAGCCGTCTTCGGCTCCGTCCAGCCCGGCGCCTGCGTCGCCTGCTCCCGAGCTTCGTCAGGAACCGGTTGCCCCGGTTGCAGCGCCAGTCACTGCGCCAGTTCCGGCGCCAGTGACCCCGCCGGTCCCGGCGGCGCCTACGCCAGCGCCGGCCGTCTCGGTAACGCCTGCGCCGGCGACGACGTCTGCACAGGCTGCGCCGATTCCGACTCCGGCCGCGCCGTCCCTCACGCGTACCGCGCCGGCTTCCGCACCGGTGGCGGCGCCTGCAACAGCCGCTGCCGCCACGCCCGCCACTGAGCCGTTCCGCGCACCGCAGCCGCCCGTCCCGGCGCCTGCACCCGTCGTCGCGCCCGTGCCGGCACCCGCGCCTGTAGTCCGGGCGCCTGCTCCTGCGGCCCCGGCACCTGCGCCGGTATCGACGCTCGCGCCTGTCGCGGCGCCTGCGCCGGTTGTCCCAGCCGTCCCGGAACCCGCACCCGCCGAGGCGCCCAAAAAGGCCTCCTGGCTGTCGCGCCTGAAGCAAGGACTGTCCCGCACGGGCCAGAGCATCGGCGGCATTTTTGTCGGCGTGAAGGTCGACGAGAACCTGTTCGAGGAACTCGAATCGGCCCTCATTATGGCCGATGCCGGCCTTGAGGCCACCGAGAAGCTTCTGACCGCGCTGCGCGCGCGCGTCAAGAAGGAACGCATCGAAGACCCGGCCAAGGTGAAGACGGCGTTGCGCCAACTGCTGGCCGATCATCTGCGTCCGCTGGAGCGCGCCTTTGATCTGAAGCGCACGCAACCGCTGGTGGTCATGATTGCCGGCGTGAACGGCGCGGGCAAGACCACGTCCATCGGCAAGCTGGCGCATACGTTCCAGCGCCAGGGCGCCAGCGTGCTGCTGGCCGCCGGCGACACGTTCCGCGCCGCCGCACGCGAGCAGTTGGTGGAATGGGGCAGCCGCAACAACGTCAGCGTGATTTCGCAGGATGGCGGCGATCCGGCCGCCGTGGCGTTCGACTCGGTTAATGCCGGTCGCGCGCGCGGCATGGGCGTGGTGATGGTGGATACGGCCGGCCGTCTGCCCACGCAGCTGCACCTGATGGAAGAACTGAAGAAGATCCGCCGCGTCATCGGCAAGGCGGACGCCAGCGCGCCGCACGAGGTGCTGCTGGTGGTGGACGGCAACACGGGTCAGAATGCGCTGGCGCAGATCCGCGCTTTCGACGCCGCGATCAACCTGACCGGCCTGGTCGTGACCAAGCTGGACGGCACCGCCAAGGGCGGCACGCTGGCCGCCGTCGCAGCCGGCAGCCAAGGCGTGCGCCCGGTGCCGGTGTACTGGATCGGCGTCGGCGAAAGCCTGGAAGACCTGCAGCCCTTCGTGGCGGACGAGTTCGCGGCGGCGTTGCTGGCCGACTGAGTCGGTTCATCCGGGACTCATCGCTGTCTTGCAAGAGGCCGTAAAGGCCCATGAAGACCTATCTGACGGGACGACGCGAAAGCGCCGTCCCGTTGTCGTTTCCGGGCAGGCGCAGCCACGAATCGCGCTGTGAACGGCGCCGTCAGCAGCTTCCGCCAACGGCACCAGGCGCAGCGCCACCAGCGCCACCCGCAGCGCCGGCGTCCGCTTTACCCGACCTGACCCATCGCCGGATCGCTGATCAGATCCTTGCCCGTCTCCATCCGACCGGCAAAGCGCCGCTGGAACGCCGCATACCCCTCGCAAGCAACCGCGAAGTCATACCACTGGCCGCTGTCGCTGACCGGCCACGCAAGCTCGCCGGTCTGTCCAGGTTCGACCGTCGCGGTCCAAGGACCGTCGCCGCGGTACGCCATCGCCTTGACGGTGAACGTGCAAGCCGTCGCGCCGTTGTTGTGCAGCTTGACCAGCACCTGCGGATCATCACACGGCACGTAGCACACCTGGATCTCCGGCTGAGCGCCGCCCGCCTGCATCAGATCGCCTGCGAACGCGCGGTGAAAACCGTTCGGTCCCAGTACCCACAGGTCGTACTTGCCCGCGTCGCCGGACACGTCCCACGCGTCGTCCAGCGACTTGCCCGCTTCAACCACATAACGGCGCGGGATGCGGTCCAGATGCAGCTTGTCGTACACATGGAAGACAGCGGCGGTCTTGGCCGAGCTGGCGTTGGCGAACAGCAGCCGGACCCGGTTCTCACGCACGTCCTCGCGGGCGCTGGCGTGAAGTTCATACGGCAACGCACGCGAGGGCCGTGTGCCTTGCGCCTGCGGGGCCAGCGTCTGTTGCGCCGGGATGGCGATGGCCGGTTGTGCCTCCTGCCAAGTGGTCAGGCCGTCGGCGTCCGTCTTGGTGCTGCGGCCGGACAGCGTGGGCAGCGGCGCGCCGTTGGGCGACACGAAGTTCAGCGTGGACGTGAGGTCGCCGCACACGGCGCGGCGAAATGCGCTGATGTTGGGTTCCATGACGCCGAAGCGCTGTTCGAGAAAGCGCAACGCCGAGGTGTGGTCGAACACCTGCGAATTGACCCAGCCGCCACGGCTCCACGGCGAGATCACCCACATCGGCACGCGCATGCCGGGACCGTAGGGTTTGCCATCGGCGGTCAACTGCTTGGGCGTGGCGGGCGTGTAGGTGTTGTACTCGAAGGCCATCTCGGCGTCCGTCAGCGTGGACTTGCCGGCCAGCGTGCCGTCGTCGTTGCGGGACGGCGCGCTGGGTGTGGGCATGTGGTCGAAGAAGCCGTCGTTCTCGTCGTACGTGACCAGGAACACGGTCTTGCTCCAGACCTCGGGCGACTGCGTCAGCGCGTCCAGCGCGGCCTGGATGTACCACGCGCCCTTTACGGGGCTCGAGGGGCCGGGATGCTCGCTATACGCCGCGGGCGGGATGATCCATGACACCTCGGGCAGCGTGCCGTTCATCACGTCGTCGCGCAGGCTTTGCAGCAGGCCGCCGTCCGGCATGGTGTTGCCAAAGCCCTTGGCAAATGGGCTGAACTGGTCGTCGATGGCCGGGTTGTACGCGGGACCGCCCTGGTTCGTGACCTGGCGGTCCGCCGGCATCTTTTCGATCTCGGCGCGCCAGTGGCGAAAGCTCATCATCTCGTTGCAGCCGAAGTTGTCGGGGATGTTCTGGTAGACCTTCCAGCTCACGCCGGCCTGCTGCAGACGGTCGGCGTACGTCGTCCAGGTCCAGCCCTCGGTCGAAGGCCCCACGTCGGCGCCGTCGTTCATTTCGTTCATCACGACCGACACGTTGTCGCCGCTGGGGCCGTTGGTGCCCGTCCAGAAGAAGAGGCGGTTGGGGATCGTGCCCGCGTGCATCGCACAGTGGTAGCTGTCGCACAGCGTGAAGGCGTCGGCCAGCGCGCGGTGGAACGGCACTTCGGCGGTCTCGTAGTAGCCCATCGACAACGGCTGCTTGGCGCTAGGCCAGCGGTTCATGCGGCCGTGGTCCCAGGCGGCCTGACAGTTGGGCCACGAGTGCGGCGTGCTGCCCGCGCGCTGCGCGTTGCCCAGCCGCGCGTCCAGGTGATAAGGCAGTTCCAGCGTGCCGTCGCTGCGCGTTTGATGGAATACCGACTTGCCGTTGGCGAGCGGAATGGGGAAGCGGTCGCCGAAGCCGCGCACGCCCGGGAAGGTGCCGAAGTAGCCGTCGAATGAGCGGTTTTCCAGCATCAGCATCACGACGTGCTTGACGTCCTGGATGGTGCCGGTGGGGCTGTCGGCCTCGATCGCGAGGGCGCGGCGGATGCTGGGCGGAAACATCGACAAGGCGCTCATCGCGGCGGTGGCGCCGAGCGTGGTCGTGAAGAACTTTCTCTTGGAGGCGTCGATCGTCATTGGCTGTTCTGTCTGGAGTTTGCAGGAAACGGCAGCACTGCCGGCATCATGGCGCACAATGCGCCGCGCAGGTAGCCGGGGCGGGCGTCGTGGGCGTGGTGGGCGTCGTGGTAGGGGGCGGCGGCGCCGTTTCGTCCGTGTCGTCGTCGCCGCCGCAGGCGACAAGCGTGAACACCAGCGAAAGCGCGCAGCAGGCCGCGAGGCCGCGTCTGGCAATGACCAGCAAGGGGGAAGTGGTTTGCATGAGTCCGTGTGCGTGGATGGGCGGACGGCCCGCGCTGGCCGTTGCGCCGTCACACAGGACGAGTGTCGGGCGGAAGCTGCGGGCCACGAATGCGCCCGGCGGTGTGTCCGGACGACAGCCAATGAGTATTGGCACGCCGGATGTCGACGAATTGACAGGGGCCTGACGCGAAGCTGTCAGGCGGCCCTTTTTTGAAACGCCATGCTAGATGCGTGTCCAGGTGAAATCGAATTCAACGCGGGACTTTCGCATGGGTTAAACGCGCGCGATGCGCGTCACTTCCAGAACGGTTTGCTGCGTGCGAGGTCGTCAAAGGCCTGCTGCGCTTCGACGACCAGTTCGTCCAGGCGCGCGCTGATCCAGCCCAGCGCGAACCAGGCTTGCGGATGCGTCGCCGTACACGACTGGTAGTAGTCCTTTGCCATCGCCAGGTCGTTGATTTCACCCAGCACGTCCTGCACGCGGGACAGCAGCTTGCGATAGCCGCGCAGCTTGCTGGCGGGCAGCAGCGATTCAGCGAACGACAGGCCATAGCGCAGGCGCTTGCCGCGCTTGCGCAGATCGTGGCGGGCGGGGATGTCCAGTGCCGCGAAATGCGTGCCCTGGTCGGCCACCTTGTCGTGCCAGCGGTGCAGGCGGCGGGCGAGCAGCTTGTGCAGGTGCTGCGGCTCGGGTTCCGGCGTCAGCATCGGGATGATGGTGGGCTTGACGATGGGACCGGCCACACCGCCTTCCAGCCGGATGGCGGGCTCCGGCGCGGCGTCGCTGGGGGTGCCGTTGGCGATGGTCTGGCTGTCCGTGTCAGGTTGCACGGGCGGCACGTCGAGCGACCATTCCAGCAGCGTGAGCAACCATGCCTGGAAGGCCTGGCCGCCCGCGATGGTTTGCGCGTCTTCGTCGGGCGGCGCGGCTTCCATGGGGATCACGGGCATGCCGGCGCGCAGCAGCGCGGGGGCGACGGTCTCGTTCAGCACGTCCTGATCGCGGTTGGCGCCGAACGCCGCGAAGTGCGTGCGCACCCCCTGCAGCAGCGCGTCGGGCACCGGGGCGGTCCAGCCGTCGAAGAGCTTCCAGGCCGACCGCAGCCGGCGCACGCCGACGCGCAGTTGATGCACGTGTTCGGAGTTGCCGGCGCGGTAGACGCCTTCGGTGTCGACCTCGGCCAGCACCGCCGCATTGCGGCAGACCTGGTCCAGGCATTCGGCCGCGATCGCGCCCATGGCCTGCGGCGGCGTCATGTCGTCGCGCAGCTTCACGGACGACGCGCCGCGCGGGGACCAGAACTGGGCGATGGCCTGCGCGCGGCGCGCTTCGTGGTCGTCGCCGGCAGCGGCGTCGACCTCGGCCAGGCGATTCGCCAATTGGGCCAGCGCGTCGCCGCGTTCGGACTTGCTGCGGGGATCCAGGATCAGCGCATGACGCTGTTGCCAGCCGCGCGCCGCCGCGAAGATGGCGGCGGGACGGCCCGACACCAGTTCGAATTCCAGTTCTGAGATCGGCAGTTCCAGCGCGCCAGCGCGCAGGATGCCGGTGTCGTAGGCCAGCTCGACCGTGCCGAAGCGCGTGCGGATCTTGCGCAAGAGGCGCTGCACGTCGGTTTCATAGCGCAGGCCCAGTTCGCCCTTGATGGCAGACAGCGGGCCCTCGACGTCGGTGCCGGCATAGACGGACAGGTCGAGCACGGGACCGGGCCGGGGGTGGTTCATCTCGATGCGCGAGATCGCATCGGCGCCGGGCATCTTCAGCGTCTGCACCCAATCGGAGCCTTCCTGCCGCAGCCGGACGGCGATGCGCGCCCGCGCAAGCTCGCGTTCCGGCGTGTCGAAATACATGGCATGCAAGCGAATGCGCGTGGCCTCGCGTTGCTTGACTTCACGCAGCACGGCCTGGCGTGAAGCCGTGGGCACGTGCAGTTTCAATTCCTGTTCCGACATGGCAGCGGGTGTCCAACGGCAAAAGCCAAGATGTTAATCAAGGCGGGGGTGCGTTTTGATGACCGTTCATATTTTGTTCACATTGAGCATAGACGTGATCGCGGCGCAAAAACAAGGCGGCCCGTCGATGGCGACGAGGCGCTTTTGCGTTGCTTGCGAACGGAAAGGAAAGAAAACGCCGCCCCATGTGGGGCGGCGAAGGGAGCGCGAGTCAGGGGAAACCGACAGGCGTAAAGCGGAGCGGCAGCGCTACAGGATGCGTTTGCGCGCCTGGGTGATGATGACTTCGGCCAGCACGACGACTACGAAGATCGCGGCCAGCACCAGCGCGACGCGGTCCCACTGGAACAGGTTCAGCGCGGTATCCAGCGCCATGCCGATGCCGCCGGCGCCGACCAGTCCCAGCACCGCGGATTCGCGCACGTTGATGTCCCAGCGCAGCAGCACGATGGACCAGAACGCCGGGCGGATCTGCGGCCAGTAGGCGTACCAGATCACCGAGGCCTTGCTTGCGCCGGTGGCCGTGACGGCTTCGATGGGGCCGCGCTGGGCTTCCTCGATGGCTTCGCCGACCAGCTTGCCGACAAAGCCGATCGAGCGGAAGGCGATGGCCAGCGTGCCGGCCAGGGCGCCCGGTCCGAAGATGGCGATGAACAGCAGCGCCCACACCAGCGAATTTACCGACCGGCTCGACACCAGGATCAGGCGGGCCAGCATGTTGATGGTCTTGCTGGGCGTGAGGTTGTTGGCCGCCAGCAGACCCACCGGCACGGCCATGAACACCGAAAGAATGGTGCCCAAGGTGGCGATGTGCAGCGTTTCGATCAGGGCCGCGTGTACGCCATCCGGGTAGTAGGCCCAATCGATCGGCCACATCCGGCGGAAGAGGTCGGCCATCTGTTCCGGTGCGTCGTACAGGAACTCGGGGATGACCTCCACGCCGCGTATTGCTTGCACGACCGCCGCCACCAGCAGCAGGTACAGCGCAAAGCGCAGCAGGCGCTGGCCCATGCTGTAGCGTTGCCAGACGCGGGGCTGGCCCGCGGGGTTCAAGGGAGAGACGTGGGCGTTCATTCTTCCACCTCCGCCTTGCGCGCGGCCGTCGGCTTGCTGCTGCCCAGACCGCGGGCGCCAGCGAAGCGGCTTTGCAGGATTCGGTCAAAGCCCAGGTTGTCTAGGAACACCGCCCGCACGAAGCCGGCCAAGATTTCACCCAGCATGATGATCGCGATCAGGGTCAGCAGGATGGCGCTGACGAAGTCGTAATCGAAGCGCTGGAAGGCCGAGAACAACGTGCCGCCCACGCCGCCCGCGCCCACGATCCCCACCATGGTGGAGTTGCGCAGGTTGGAGTCGAACTGATAGGTGGCAAAGCCGATGAAACGCGCGAACACCTGCGGCAGCACGCCGAACACGATGACGTTGGAGAACGACGCGCCGGTCGCGCGCACCGCTTCGACCTGCTTGAGCGAGATTTCCTCGATGGCTTCGGTGAAAAGCTTGCCGATGAAGCCGATGGAGGCGACGGTCAGCGCCAGGATGCCGGCCAGCGCGCCAAAGCCCACGGCCTTGACGAACAGGATGGCGACGATGACCGGGTGCAGCGCGCGGCACAGCGCGACGATCGAACGCGCGGGCCACGAAATCCAGGCGGGCATCAGGTTGCGCGCGCCCAGGAGGCCCACGGGCAGGGCAAGGAAGATGCCCAGCATCGACGCTAGGACCGCGATTTCAAGACTTTCGGCGATGCCCTTCCACAAGGTGGCGGGCTTTTCGAAATTGGGCGGGAACATGCGCGCCAGGAACGTCGACGCATGGCCCATGCCGGCTTCGAAGCGCGACCAGCTGAAGTCCAGCTGTGCGGCGGCATAGACGGTGTAGAGCACCAGCAGCAGCACGCCTGCCTTGGCGCGTCCCGACATGGCGAAGGGGCGGATGCCGCCCCGGGGTTGCGTCATTCCAGCCAAGACTCGCCTCCGTAGATGGTCTTGAGCATGGTCGCGTCCAGGCCCTGGCCGTCGCCGTCGTAGACCACGTGGCCGCCCGACATGCCCACGATGCGCGTGGCATAGCGGCGCGCCAGTTCGACGTCGTGGATGTTGACGATGACCGGAATGCCCGAGGCGCTGCCCTGCGCGGACAGCAGTTCCATGATTTCGACGGAGGTCTTGGGATCAAGCGACGACGTCGGTTCGTCGGCCAGCAGCACCTGCGGGCGCTGCATCAGCGCGCGGGCAATGCCCACGCGCTGGCGCTGGCCGCCCGACAGCGCATCGGCGCGCTGGTCGGCAAACCCGGCCAGGCCCACGGTGTCGAGCAGCTTGTAGGCGTGCTCGATGTCCTCGGGCTCGAAGCGGCGCATCCAGGCCTTCATGGCCGAGGTGTACCCCAGCCGGCCGGTCAGCAGGTTTTCCATCACGGTCAGGCGTTCGACCAGGTTGTATTCCTGGAACACCATGCCGATGCGGCGGCGCGCGCGGCGCAGCGACGCGCCGCGCACTTGCGCCAGGTCCACGGTGCCGTCCTGGGACTGCAGGATGATCTCGCCCTTGGTGGGTTCGATCAGCCGGTTGATGCAGCGCAGGAGCGTGCTTTTGCCGGTGCCCGAAGGACCGATGATGGCGGTGAGCCCCTGACCGGCGATCTGCAGGTCAATGCCGTTCAGTACCGGCCGGCCGGCCCGGTATTCCTTGACCAGGCCGGAAATGCGTAGCGACGTCGTCATGCTGGATTACTTCTTGCTCTTTGCGGATTCGCGGTCGTAGGCCGCGCGGTTGAAGCTTTCGCCACCGGATTCAGCGACCTGGCGGACGATGGCCCAGTCCTTCTCGTACGTCACCGGGTAAAAGCGGTCGGCGTTGTCGAAGGCCTTGGACATTTCCGGCGGGAAGCGGTAGTCGTAGAAGCACTTGAGCATCTGGTCGCGGAACTTCGGTTCCAGGTCATGCGCGTAGGCGAACGACGAGGTCGGGAATTTTTCGCTGGTGTAGATGATGCGAAAATCGGCTTCCTTGACCTGGCCGCGTTCGACCATGCGCTTGAAGACGTCCGATGCCACGGCGGCGGCGTCGTAGTCGCCGGAGTTCACGCCCATGACGGACTGGTCGTGCTTGCCGGAGAAGATGACCTTGTAGTCCTTGTCGGGCGTCAGGCCTTCCTTCGGGAACAGGGCGACGGGCGCCATGTGGCCGGAGTTCGACGAGGGCGCGGTGTGCGCGAGCTTCTTGCCCTTCAGGTCGGTCAGCTTCTGGTAGGGGCTGTCCTTCTTGACGATGACGATCAGGTTGTAGCCCTGGAAGCCGTCGGCATAGCCCTTCACGGCAAACGGCACGGCGCCGGCGATGTTCACGGCAAAGGCGGTGGGACCGGTCGAGAAGCCGCCGACGTGCAGGCGGCCCGAGCGCATGGCTTCGATTTCAGCCGCGTTGCTCTGCACCTGATAGAACACGACGCGCTTGCCCGTGCATTCGGACAGGTGCTTGGTGAAGGGCTTGAAGATGTCTTCGTACACGGCCGGATCTTCGACCGGCGTGTAGGTGAACACCAGCGTGGAAGGCGTCTTGAGCTTGGACGCGTCGGTGGGCGTGTCGGCCACCAGGTCCTTGTTCGAGTCGCAATACATCTGGTCGAGATCGCCGCGGTTCGAGCAGGTGTCGGCGGCCTGGGCGGCGGAAGCTCCAAAAGCGAATGCGGCCAGCGCGGCCGCCTGCATAAGACGCAAGGCTTGCATCGTGTGTCTCCTCGTGTAGGTATGAATTGAATCTTTGCTGAATTCAAACACACAACGGGGGACGGCACACTCGGGAAAGTCCCTGCCTTTCTTTTCGTCTTTTGTTCGTTTTGTTCGCTTTGTGTTCGTTATTGCGCGAAAACGCGCTCAGCCGCGAAAGCCCAGCTTGCGGGAGATTTCCTGGGCGCACGCGATGAGCGGACGCGCGATCGCGCCGTCCCACGACACGTCGAACAGACCGGTGGGGCCCAGGCTGGTCAGCGCCAGCACGATGCTGCCCGTGTTGTCGAACACCGGCACCGACAGCGCGTCCACGCCCGGCAGCGGATTGCCCAGCGCGCGGGCCATGCCGTGCACGCGGATGTCGGCCAGTTGCGCCTCGATGTTGGCGCGGGAGGCCTTGCGGGGCGGCGGCACGCTGGCGATGACGGCGGTGTCGCCTTCTTCGCGCGCGATGTAGTGCTCGCTGACCTTGGGCGGCAGCCACGCCGCAAACACCAGGCCGGTGGCGGTGTGCAGCATGGACATCACGGTGCCCTTGCGCATGTTCACGTGGACCGGATAGCTGGCTTCGGTCATGTGGATCATGGTGGGGCCGTGCGAGCCCAGCACCGCGATGCCCAGCGTGTGGCCGATGTCGGACTGCAGCTTGGCGATTTCCGGCATGGCGACGCGCACCGGGTCCAGGCGCTGCAGGCTGACCAGCCCCATCTGCAGGGCGAACGGGCCCAGCTCGTACTGGCCGGTGACGGCGTCCTGCTGCACCAGTCCGACGCGGATGAAGCTCACGAGGTACGGGTGCGCCTTGGCGGACGTCATGCCCGCGCCGGCCGCCAGGTCGCGTAGCGTCAGGGGCTTGCCCGCGTCGACCAGCGCGGCCAGCAGCGGCACGCCGACCTCGATGGACTGGATGCTGCGGCGGCCGTCGTTGGCGGCGGGCGCCGCGGTTTTGGAAGTTGCCACGGTGTGCTGACCTTAAGCCGTTAGGCCGGCTGGACTTGGGAGGACTGACGGGCGGCAAGCAGCCGGTCGGCCATTTCGACGAAGCCGCCGCCGCCATGAAAGGCGGCGACAAAGGCGGGGCGGTGCGTCAGGCGGTGCAACTGGGCCTGGATGTTGGCCACGCCGACCGAGATCGGGAAGTAGGCGAACATCGGCTCGTCGTTGGGCGAATCGCCAATGAACAGCGTGCTGTCCAGGGCGCCGGCCACGTCCATGCCGAACTCGCGCTGGAACATCGTGCGCGTCATGGTGAGCTTGTCGTAGTCGCCAAACCAGCCGTTGACGTGGATGGAGCTGACCTTGGCCTGCGCGCCGGCGTCCTGGAAGATCTGGACGATGCGGCTGATGGCGGCGTCGGGCAGGGCGGGGACGTCTTCGCAGAAATCGATGGCCAGGTCGGCTACGCGATAGTCCTGGTCGCTGGCGACGGCGCTGCCGGGCACCTCGGCCAGGACGCGGTCGCGGATGGCGTCCAGCCGCTTGCGGCTTTCCTGGCGCGAGGCGGCGTCGGTCCAGTAATGCGTTGTCATGCGGCGGGCCTGGCGGTCGTAGGCGTAGTAGAACGCGCCGTTCTCGCCGACCACGGCGCGCACGGGCCACATGCGCGCGATGTGGTCACACCAGCCGGCGGGGCGGCCGGTGATGGGCACGACCTGGATGCCGGCCTGTTCCAGGCGTTCAAGCGCGGCGTACGCGTCGGCCGGCAGGCGGCCTTCGGTGGTCAGCGTGTCGTCGATGTCGGTCAGGACGACGCGGACAGCTGCCGCGACGTTCAAAGGCATGGCCGCGAGGGCTTGCATGAGGTTTTTCCTTCGTTTTTCTGGGGGGATCTCCGGGCGAAAGTTTAACCGGACGGCCCCATTCGGACGGGCCGTCCAGACACTAATAGGGGTTCGGCCCAGAGGGGCGGTAAAATCCGGGCTTTCCCGCCTGGTTTACGCGTCACGCCATGTCCGTCCAGTTGTCCTCCCTGCCCGGCTCCGAGCCGGAATCCTTCGGCATCGCTTCGGTTGCCGAGATCATCGCCGAGCTGCGCGCCGGCCGCATCGTCATTCTGGTTGATGAAGAAGACCGCGAAAACGAGGGCGACCTCGTCATGGCCGCCGAATTCGTCACGCCCGAAGCCATCAATTTCATGGTTACCCACGGCCGCGGCCTCGTGTGCCTGACGCTGACCGAAGAACGCTGCCGCCAGCTTGAGCTGCCGATGATGGCCGCCCGCAACGGCACCCGTTACGGCACCAATTTCACGCAGTCCATCGAAGCCGCCGAAGGCGTCGAGACCGGCATTTCGGCCGCCGACCGCGCCCGCACCATCCAGGTGGCCGTGGCGCGCGACGCCAAGCCGGCCGATCTGGTCCAGCCCGGCCACATCTTCCCGGTGCGCGCCGTGCCCGGCGGCGTGCTGGTACGCGCCGGCCACACCGAGGCCGGCTGCGACCTGACCGCCATGGCGGGCCTGACGCCCGCCGCCGTCATCTGCGAAATCCTCAAACCCGATGGCACGATGGCCCGCCTGCCGGACTTGGTGGAATTCGCCCGCCAGCACGACCTGAAGATCGGCACCATCGCCGACCTGATCCAGTACCGCAGCGAGCACGAGTCCATCGTCAAGCGCGTGGGCAAGCGCACCATGCAGACGGCCTGGGGCACGTTCGAGGCCGTGGCCTACGAAGACGCCGCCACCGGCTCCGCCCATTTGGCGTTGGTGCATGGTAATGTGACTCCCGACGCCGAGACGCTGGTGCGCGTGCACGAGCCCGCGTCCGTGCTGGATGTGCTGGATACCGGCGCCAGTCCGCATAGCTGGGGCGTGGCCCAGGCGCTCGAGGCCATCGCCGCCGCCCCGGCCGGCGTGCTGGTGCTGATGAACTGCCAGTCTTCCACGGAACATCTGTTTGGCCAGATTGCAGGTTGGAACGACCCGAAGGCGCAGGCCAATCCTGCGAACGCCGACCGCTTCGGTCTGCGCACCTACGGGATCGGCGCCCAGATTCTGCGCGACCTGAACGTGGGGCAAATGAGGCTCCTGGCCCGGCCGCGCAAGATGCCCAGCATGGCGGGCTTCTCGCTCACCATTACGGGTTACGATTGCGACCCGCAGAACACTCCCGCAACACACTGAAGGCCGACACATGAACCCTTACATCCTTACCCCCGACCTGAACGGCGAAGGGCTGCACATCGGCATCGTACGCGCCCGCTTCAATGAAGAAATCGGCCAGGCCGAACTCGAAGCGTGCCTGAAGGAACTGGCCGAATTGGGCGTGGACGAGCGCGACGTCATGGTCGCCACCGTGCCCGGCGCCCTGGAACTGGGCGTGGCCCTGTCCCACATGGCCGAAACGTTCGAGTTCGACGCCCTGATCGCGCTGGGCGCGGTCATCCGCGGCGAAACCTATCACTTTGAAGTGGTCAGCAATGAAATGGCCACGGCAATCACCCGTATCTCCCTCGAAACCGGCGTCCCCGTCGCGAACGGCGTGCTGACCGTCGACACCGACGAGCAGGCGCAGGCCCGCGCCGCCGGCAAGGGCCGCGACTGCGCCCAGGTGGCCGTCGAAATGGCCAATCTGGTGGCAGCGCTGGAACCCGAGGAAGAAGACGAAGACGAAGACGACGAGGACGAAGATTTTGACGACGAAGAAGACGACGACCAGCGCTGATAGCGCGGCGCAGGCCCGCGCCAACGCGCGCAGCGCGCGCCGCCGTGCGCGCGAATTCGCGCTGCAGGGCGTGTACGCGTGGCTGCTGCGCGGCGGCGAAGGCACGCAGGACGCCGGCGAGATCGACGCCCATCTGCGCGACACCGAGGACTTCTCCGAGGCCGACGCGCAATGGTTCAAGACCTTGCTGCACGGCGTGCTGCGCGAGGCGCCCACCCTGCGCGAACGCTTCACGCCCTACGTCGACCGCCCGCTGGCCGAGTTGTCGCCCGTTGAGCACGGCATCCTGCTGATCGGCAGCTTCGAACTGATTCATCACGTCGAAGTCCCGTACAAGGTCGCCATCAACGAGGCCGTGGAACTGGCCAAGTCGTTTGGCGGTACTGACGGCTTCAAGTTCGTCAACGGCGTGCTCGACAAGCTGGCCGCCGACGTTCGCGCGCACGAAGTCCAGGCCGCGGCGCAACAACGCCGATAGGGGGCGGAGTCCCCCCCGCAGCGCTTCGCGCTTCCCCCCAGGGGGCGCCGCTGCGGACCGGCAGAGCCCGGATCCGCGCGGCCCCGCTGTGGGGCACCCGTTAGAAGTCGACGGCGATTCTTGAACGCCGCTTAGGAGGCGCGGTGGCGTCTGAATTTGATCTGATTGCGCGCTACTTCACGCGTGCCGCGCCGAACGGCCTCCTGGGCGTTGGCGACGATTGCGCGCTGTTTCCTGTTCCGCCCGGTGAACAGGTGGCCACCAGCACGGATCTGCTGCTGGAAGGCCGGCATTTTTTTCCCGATGTTGATCCCAAAGCGCTGGGCCACAAGGCTCTGGCGGTGAATCTGTCTGATCTCGCCGCCATGGGCGCGCGGCCGATTGGCTGCGTGCTGGGGCTGGCGTTGCCCCACCTCCATGAACCTTGGTTGGCCGCCTTTGCTGAAGGCTTCCATGCGCTGGCGGCAGCCCACGGCTGTCCGCTTATTGGTGGCGACACCACGCGCAGCGCGCACGATCTTGCGATCAGTGTGACGGTGTTTGGCGCGGTGCCGGCCGGGCAGGCGCTGCGCCGCGATGGGGCGCAGGCGGGCGACGATATCTGGGTGTCTGGCGAACTGGGCGCGGCCGACGTGGCCTATCGGCTGCTGGACGGGCAATATCCTTCTGACGCCGCGCTGCTGGCCGCCACGCGGGGCGCGCTGGAGTGGCCCGAGCCGCAAGTGGCGCTGGGCCTTGCGCTGCGCGGCATCGCGAATGCAGCCATCGACCTGTCCGACGGCCTGTTGCAAGACTTGGGCCACATTTTGGCTGCCAGCCGCGCCGGCGCCTGCCTGCGGTTTGCAGACTTGCCCATGGCGCCTGCGCTGTCGGGCCTGGATGCCGCGCCGCTGCAACGCGCCCTGCTGGGCGGTGGCGACGTCTACCAACTGTGTTTCACCGCGCCAGCGTCTCGGCGCGAAGCGTTGCTGGCGGCCGCCGCGTCTGCCGGCTCCCGGGTGACCCGCGTGGGCGAGATTTTGCCGCAGCCCGGCATGACCGTCGTAGATGCGCACGGCCAGCCGCTGGCGGACCTGCCCGCCGGCTTCGATCACTTTCCCGCGGACTGATCCGCGGCCTCCTGTCGTTCTGACCCAACTCCCATGTCTTCCACTGATAAGCACTCCACCTCCATGCGCGATCGCAGCCGGGCCGCGTACCCGGCCGTGTCCTGGGTCTGCCGTGATCCCGGCCGGCTGATCGCGTTCGGCTTTGGCAGCGGACTGATCCGACCTGCCTCCGGTACGTGGGGCACGCTGCTTGCTTGGGGCATCTGGGTGGCGGCGGCGCCTGCGGCGTCGGACCTGGCCATCGGCGTGTTCCTGGCCCTGGCATTTCTGTACGGATGCTGGGCCTGCCATCGAGTCGGCCGAGAACTCCAGCAGCCGGATCATGTCGGAATGGTCTGGGATGAGATGGTGGCGTTCTGGCTGGTGCTGTGGCTGACGCCGGCCGGTTGGTTGTCGCAGGCGCTGGCGTTCGTGCTGTTCCGCACGTTCGACATCGTCAAGCCGCCACCCATCAAGTTCTTCGACGCCCATATCAAGGGCGGCTTCGGAGTCATGTGGGACGATATCGTGGCTGCCGGCTACGCCTTGCTGGTGATGGCGCTGGTAGCCCGCACAGGAGTCTTGGGATGAACGATCAGCTTGAAGGCGCGCGGACCAATCTGTCGGCCGCGCAGTTGTCGGAAGCGACGATACTCGGCCTGTCCGAACGGTTGGGCGACGTGCTGCGGCAGCACGGGTGGATGCTGGGCACCGCCGAATCCTGCACCGGCGGCCTGTTGGCCGGCGCTATTACCGCGGTGGCCGGTTCCAGCGAATGGTTCGAGCGCGGCTTCGTCACTTACAGCAACGACGCCAAGGTTACCGAACTGGAGGTGTCGCCTGAAACGCTGCATCACTTTGGCGCGGTCAGCGAACCCATCGCGCTGGAAATGGCCAACGGCGTGCTGCTGGCCGTGCCCAATGCGCACGTCGCGATGTCGACCACCGGCATCGCCGGTCCGGGCGGCGCCACGCCGGGCAAACCGGTGGGCATGGTGTGCTTCGGCTTTGCCATGCGGGTGGGCGACGGGATCAGCAGCCGCGCGGTGACGCATGTGTTCCAGGGCGACCGGGGACAGGTGCGCCAGGCGGCGGTGGAGTTCGCGCTGCGGGCGGTGCTGGAATTTGCCGGCGTGCCGATCAACCGGCGCTGAAATCCCGCGCCTGTTTTACCGGCGCAGAATCCTGGCGTTAAAAAGCCAGCGCAGAAATTCCCGGCGCTGAAATGAAAATAGCCGCTGCACCGTGCGCTTACGCACCGTGCAGCGGCTTTTGCCGCTTCTGGCGAATCAGCGGACCGCGTTGATCGCGTCGCGCAGGCCCTTGGCGGCTTCAGCGGAGGCCTCGCGCCAATCGTCGCCGCCACTGGCGTAGATGATGGCGCGCGACGAGTTGATCATCATGCCGTTGCGCGCCGCGTTGGCGCCGGCGTTCACGGTAGCGGTGATGTCGCCGCCCTGTGCGCCGATGCCCGGCACCAGCAGGGGCAGGGCGTCGCCGATGCGCTGACGCACGGCGGCCAGTTCATTCGGGAACGTGGCGCCCACCACCAGACCGCATTGGCCGTTGGCATTCCATTTGTCGGCCACCAGGCCCGCGACGTGCAGGTACAGCGGCTCGCCATTGTCCATCTTCAGGAATTGCAGGTCCGAGCCGCCGGGATTGGACGTGCGGCACAGCACGATCACACCGCGATCGCGCCACGCCAGGTACGGTTCCACCGAATCCAGGCCCATGTACGGGCTGACGGTGAGCGCGTGCGCCTGGTAGCGCTCGTAGGCTTCGCGGGCGTAGTTTTCGGCGGTGGAGCCGATGTCGCCGCGCTTGGCGTCCAGCACGATGGGCAGGTCGGGGTGCTTGTCGCGGATGTGCTGGCACAGCGCTTCGAGCTGATCTTCGGCGCGGTGCGCGGCAAAGTACGCGATCTGCGGCTTGAAGCTGCAGGCATACGGCGCAGTGGCGTCGACGATGTCGCGGCAGAACTGGAAGATGGCGTCCGGCTTGTCCTGCAATTCGCGCGGGAAGCGCTGCGGGTCGGGATCCAGCCCGACTTGCAGGAGCGAGTTGCTGGTGGTCCAGGCGTGTTCGAGTTTTTGCAGGAAATTCATGGGATTCAGTGCAGTTTGACCCGCGGGCGCGTACGCCGCATCAGCAGGCGGGCCAGGGCGAGGGAGACGGTACGCGAGGCGCCCAGCACCGCGCGGTGGTGCATCAGGTGCAGGCTCATGTACATCAGGCGCGCCAGTGTACCGCTTACGAACAGTCCCCGTCCGGCCAGCTTGCCCATCAGACTGCCTACGCCGGCGTCCTGGCCCAGGGACACCAGCGACCCGTGATCCTGGTAGACGTAAGGCTCGGTGGGCTCGGGGTTGTTGCGCAGCCGGGCCGTCAGTTTCTTGGCCAGGTAGTCGGCCTGCTGGTGCGCGGCCTGCGCGCGGGCCGGCACGGTGCGGCCGTCGCGCCAGGGCGCCGCGCAGCAATCGCCCAGCGCCACGATGTGCGGGTCGGGCGTTTCGAGCCGCTCGTTGACTTCGATCTGCCCCAGCTTGTTCAGCGGCAATCCCAGGTCGGCCAAGAGCGCCGGACCTTTGATGCCCGCGGCCCACATGCACAACTGCGCCGGAAATTCTCGGCCGTCGGCCGTGCGCACGGTGTTGTCCGTTACCTCGGACACACGGCAGGCGGTCTCGACGCGGATGCCCAGTTCGGTCAGGCGTTTAGTCGCCGCGACCGAAATCTTCTCGGGCAGGGCGGACAGGATGCGCGGCGCGCCTTCGACCAGCGTGATCGCCAGATCGCGATCCGCGCGGAAGTTCGGCAGGCCATAGGCGCTGACGACGTGGCTGGCTTCGGTCAGTTCCACCGCCAGTTCCACGCCGGTGGCGCCGCCGCCGACGATCACCAGGTCCAGGCGCGCGGACGGATTGCGCACCTTGGCCTGGTCCACCAACGCCATGGCCTTGAGCATGGTCAGGCGGAATTGCTCGGCGTTTTCGGTGGTGTCCAGCGTGACCGCATGTTCAGCCGCGCCGGGCGTGTTGAAGAAGTTGGACGTGCTGCCCAGCGCCAGCACCAGCGTGTCGTACGCCAGTTCGCGGCGCGGCAGGACTTCCTGGCCTTGCGCGTCGTTGACGGCGTCCACCGTGATCAACCGGCGTTCGCGGTCGATGCTTTCAAGGCGGCCCTGGGTGAACGAGAAGCCGTCCAGGTGAGCCAGCATCAGGTACGAAAGGCCTTCCTGGTGGATGTCCAGCGTGCCCGCCGCCGCTTCATGCAGCGAAGGTTTCCAGATATGGAAGGGGCGGCTATCGACCAGAGTGATGTGTTCGCGGCCGTGTGTACGGCCCAGTTTGGCGGCCAGTTCGAGGCCGCCTGCGCCACCGCCGACGATGACGATGCGCTTGGAGGGTGCTGACGTCGATTGAGGCATCATGGCTCCCAGTATAAATAGAGTTGCATCCCCGTCGCGGTGCGAACCCGTGTCAATGCATGACGAAACGGCTGATGGCCACCCCCACCCAGACCGTTCCGGCGAATATCAGCAGCAGCATCACCGCTGCGCTGCCCAGGTCCTTGGCCCGCCCCAACAGGGGATGGCGTTCGACGGACAGCGCATCGGCGAGCGCTTCGATGGCGGAATTGAGCAGTTCCGCCGCCAGCACCATGACCACCACGCCCACCAGGAAGAACACTTCGACCGTGGTGCGGCCCAGAAAGAACGCCGCCGGAATCATCAGCACGGCCAGGGCCAGTTCCTGCCGGAAGGCCGCCTCGTATTTGACGGCCGCCTTCAGGCCCTGCCAGGAATAGCGCAGCGCATTGAGGATGCGGCGCGCGCCGCCGGTGCTCTTGAAGGGCGAGTGTTGCGGATCGTGGGTCATGGAATCGGAAGAAAGCCGTGGTGGCGGCTTTTTAACAGATAAGGGTTGCCCGCGTGGCACACCGCGTGCCTATGGGCAAACCCTAATTGTGACCCAACGGCAGCAGGCGCAGGATTCTGGTCAATTGGTAAGGCCACTTTACCGTTTCGTCCTGTCATCGAGCTGTCTTCCTCATGCCGATTCAGACCATCGAACCTCGCCGCCTGTATCGCCAGATCGCCGATCAGCTTCGCCTGCTGATCGAGGCCGGCGAGTTTCCGGCCGGTGCGCGGCTGCCGCCCGAGCGCGATCTGGCGCTGAAGCTGGGCGTGTCGCGGCCGTCGGTGCGCGAGGCGCTGATCGCGCTTGAGGTCGAAGGCTGGGTGGAAGTGCGCATGGGTTCGGGCGTGTACGTGCAAAGCCCGGGCGTCGCACCGCGCGCCAGCCTCACCGCCGAAAGCCCCCTTGAAACCATCCGCGCCCGCCGCACCATCGAAAGCGAACTGGCCGCGCAGGCCGCACTGAATCCGGTGCCCGCGCTGGTGGAGGGCCTGCGCGAAGCCGTCGACGCCATGGAAGACGAGGCACGGGCCGGCAGCGTGCCCATCCGCGGCGACCGACTGTTTCACCTGCGCGTGGCCGAAATGGCCAACAACGCCGTGCTGGTGCGTGTCGTGGGCGAACTCTTCGACGAACGCCACAACCCGCTTTCCGTGAAGCTGGGCGATTACTTCGAGAATTCCGACAGCTGGGCCGTCGCCATCACCGAACACCGCCGCGTCATCGACGCCATTGCGGCCGGTGACGAACAGGGCGCGCGGGCCGCCATGCGTGACCATCTTTCCTGCTCGTACGACCGCCTGATGGCCAGCTGGCCCGGCGCGGCCGAAGCGTTGCGCGCTGAATAGCAATGGCTGCCGGCGCCCTGTATGGGCGCCGATGGCAGATCGCAGTCGCAGTACGAAGGTGCAGCTCCAGTAGGTGAACTCCATATGTAAAACATGACGCGTGGCCGCCGAGCCCGCCACCTCAAAGAGAGGAGACAACATGAAGCCGAGCAACGCTATCAAAGTGCTGTTTGCCGCCGTCGCGCTAGCCGTCAGCGGCTCTGCACTGGCGCAGACCAAACTGAAGTGGGCGCACGTGTACGAGACTTCCGAACCGTTCCATACCTCGTCGGTGTGGGCCGCCCAGGAAATCGAGAAGCGCACCAACGGCCGCTATCACATCGATGTCTATCCGGCCTCGCAACTGGGCAAGGAAAACGACATCAACCAGGGCCTGACGCTCGGCACGGTGGATATGATCATTTCCGGGTCTAGCTTCGCGGCCAAGAGTTTTCCGCGCATCGGCGTCACCTACTATCCCTACACGTTCCGCAGCCCCGAGCACCTGATCGCCTACACCAAGAGCGACATCTACAAAGAGCTCACGCGCGGCTACGACGAAAAGAGCGGCAACCACATCGTCGCGACCACGTATTACGGCACGCGCCAGACGACGTCCAACAAGCCGTTCACCAAGTGCAGCGAGATGAAGGGCCTGAAGATCCGCGTCCCGGACGTGGCCGCGTACCTGGCCATGCCGCGTGCCTGTGGCGCCAATACCGCGCCCATTGCGTTTGCCGAGGTTTACCTGGCCCTGCAGAACGGCACGGTCGAGGCGCAGGAAAATCCCCTGACCACGATCGAGGCCAAGAAGTTCTACGAGGTGCAGAAGAACATCATCCTCACGGGCCACATCGTCGATCACCTGAACACGGTGATCTCCGGCAAGCTCTGGAAGAGCCTGTCGGACGAGGACAAGAAGATCTTTGCGGAAGTCGCGCAGCAGGCCGCGGAAAAGGCGTCGGCCGAGGTGGCGGCGTCCGAGAAAAAGATGGTCGACGTGTTCAAACAGCGTGGCCTGACGGTGGCCGAGGTCAATATCGACGACTTCCGCAATACCGTGCTGGAGAAGGTGCCGTTCAAGCAGTACGGCTACGAGAAGTCGGACTGGGAAAAAATCCAGGCGGTGAAGTGAACCACGGCGGGCGGGCCGTTGCCGCGGCCCGCTGCGCCTGAATGCAGCGCCTGACCGCATCGCTTCCGGCAATCGCCTGACGCGATAGCTTGACCGATCCCGCACGAGGGGAATTCCATGCACTCCAACGCGAAGGCCGCGCCGATGGCGGCCGTCAGCCATCCGCCGGAACAGCCGCCCGGCCCGCATCACGTCTCCTCGGTGGACGAGATCGTCCAGAGTTTCGAGGAAGCCGATCATCACGAAGTCAGCCTGGCCGGCTACCAGCCGGAAGACTGGATCTGTCTGGCGATGTTCTGGGCGATGGCGCTATTGGTCTTCCTGCAGTTCTTTTCGCGCTACGTGCTGAACGATTCGTACGCCTGGACCGAGGAGCTGGCGGTGTACTGCCTGATCGGCGTGGTGTTCCTGGGATCGGCGATGTGCGTGCGCGCGTGCCGCCACATCCAGGTGGACTTTCTTTACCGCTACCTGCCCAAGCCCGCCGGCCGCGTGCTGTCCACGCTGATCGACATCTTGCGCACGGCCTTTTTTGGCTATGCCGTGTGGCTGACGTACCGCTACATCGTGCTGGTGGGCGACGAGCCCATGACCACGCTGTT
This sequence comes from Achromobacter animicus, assembly GCF_902859585.1. Lineage (GTDB taxonomy): Bacteria > Pseudomonadota > Gammaproteobacteria > Burkholderiales > Burkholderiaceae_B > Achromobacter > Achromobacter animicus. The sequence continues at coordinate 714,756 of NZ_CADIJM010000002.1, forward strand.
CTGGAACAAGGCCTTCGTGTACTGGGTGGCGCTGGCCGGGTTCGCCATGATGTTCCTGCGATCGTTGCAGGTGTCTTGGCAGAACTGGCGGCAGGGCTATTCGATCCTGGAGAATCCCGCGGCCTATGAGTCGCTGGATTGAATTGCTGCACTGAATCGCTGGACAGAACCTCCCCCAATCCGCAGTGCCTTGCCAGGAGCGACACATGGGCACCCTGATAGGAAGCTTTCTGCTGTTGATGATCATGGGACTGCCGGTGGCGGTGTCCATGGCAGGCGCGTCCCTGCTGTTCATCCTGATCTCCGGCAGCGTGCCGGACGTCGTCATTGCCCAACGCATGATCGCGGGCGTCGAGTCGTTTCCGCTGCTGGCCGTGCCGTTCTTCATCCTGGCCGGCAACCTGATGAACATCGCCGGCATCACGGGCCGCATCTACAACTTCGCGGTGGCGCTGGTCGGCTGGATGCGTGGCGGGCTGGGGCAGGTGAACATCATCGGCTCGGTGGTGTTTGCGGGCATGTCGGGCACCGCCATCGCCGACGCTGCGGGCCTGGGCACCATCGAGATCAAGGCCATGAAGGACCACGGCTACCAGACCGAGTTCGCGGTCGGGGTGACGGCCGCGTCGGCCACGCTGGGTCCCATCATTCCGCCGTCGCTGCCGTTCGTCATCTACGGCATGATGGCCAACGTGTCGATCGGGTCGCTGTTCCTGGCAGGCCTGATCCCCGGCCTGGTGCTGACCATCCTGATGATGCTCACCGTCGCCTACTACGCGCGCCGCAACAACTGGGGCGGCGACGTGGCGTTCAACTGGAAGCGGCTGGGCGGCGCGGGGCTGGAAGTGCTGATCGTGCTGGCGTTTCCGCTGTCGATCTGGCTGATGACGCTGGCGGGTGTGTCGCCCAACATCGCCACCGGCATCTCGTTCGCAGCCCTGCTGCTGCTGGACTGGAAGTTCAACTTCTCGGCGGTCATGGCGCTGATGGCGCCGGTGATCCTGATCGGCGGCATGACGCTGGGCTGGTTCACGCCCACGGAAGCCGCGGTGGCCGCCGTGATCTGGGCGCTGTTCCTGGGGCTGGTGCGCTATCGCTCCATGACGTTCAAGACGCTGGCCAAGGCCTCGTTCGACACCATCGAGACCACCGCGTCCGTCCTGTTCATCGTGACGGCCGCGTCGGTGTTTGCGTGGCTGCTGACCACGACGCAGGCCGCGCAGGCGTTGACGGACGCGATCCTGAGCGTGACGCAGAACAAGTGGGTGTTCCTGCTGATGGCGAACATTCTGATCCTGATCGTCGGGTGCTTCATCGACACCATTGCGGCCATCACAATCCTCGTGCCGATCCTGCTGCCCATCGTGCTGAAACTGGGCATCGATCCGATCCACTTCGGGCTCATCATGACGCTGAACCTGATGATCGGCCTGCTGCATCCGCCCATGGGCATGGTGCTGTTCGTGCTGGCGCGGGTGGCCAAGCTGTCGGTCGAGCGCACCACGATGGCCATCCTGCCGTGGCTGGTGCCGCTGTTCGTGGCCCTGATCGCCATCACCTACGTCCCCCAGATCACCCTGTGGCTGCCCACCGCGATGGGCATGGCCGGCAAATAAGGAACCGCGAACATGTCAGGAAGACTGCAAGGCAAGACCGCCATCGTCACCGCCGCCGGGCAGGGTATTGGGCGCGCCGTGGCAATGGCCTACGCGAATGAGGGCGCCGACGTGCTGGCCGTGGACCTGAACGGGGCCGCGCTGGAAACCCTTTCCGGCTGCCGCACGCAGGTGCTGGACGTGACCGACGCCCGCGCGGTGCGCGCGCTGGCGCAGGACGCGGGGGCGGTCGATGTGCTGTTCAATGGCGCGGGCTTCGTGCACGCCGGCACCATTCTGGACTGCGACGAGGACGCCTGGGATTTTTCGTTCAACCTGAACGTGCGCTCGATGTATCTGCTGATCCGCGCCTGCCTGCCGGCGATGTTGGCGCGTGGCTCGGGGTCCATCGTCAACATGGCGTCGGTGGCCGGCAGCATCAAGGGCGCGCCCAACCGCTGCGCCTACGGCGCCACCAAGGCAGCCGTCATCGGCCTGACCAAGGCGGTCGCCGCCGACTACGTGGGCCAGGGCATCCGCTGCAACGCGATCTGCCCGGGCACCGTCGAGTCGCCGTCCTTGCGCCAGCGCATCGACGCGCAGGCGCTGGCCAGCGGCCAGCCTGTCGCGGCGGTCGAGGCCGCCTTCACCGCGCGCCAGCCGATGGGCCGCATCGGACGCGCCGAAGAGATCGCCGCGCTGGCGGTGTATCTTGCCAGCGACGAATCCGCCTTCACTACCGGCACCGCGCAAGTGATTGACGGCGGCTGGTCCAACTGACTTCTCTTTTTCCAGCAACAAGGAAACCGCTATGAAACTGATGCGATATGGCGCCAAGGGCGCAGAAAAGCCCGCGCTGATCGACGCCCAGGGCCAGGTCCGCGACCTGTCGTCCGTCATTGCCGACATCACCGCCCAGACGCTCGTGCCCGCCAAGCTGGCGGAACTGCGCGCGCTGGATCCGGCATCGCTGCCCCTGGTGTCGCAACCGGGCCGCGTGGCACCGCCGTGGAGCGGCATGGGCAAGTTCATCTGCATCGGCCTGAACTACGCGGACCACGCCGCCGAGTCCGGACTGCCGGTGCCGGCCGAACCCGTCATCTTCATGAAGACGACATCGGCCGTGGTGGGCTGCAACGATGCGGTCGTGCTGCCGCAGGATTCGGTCAAGTCGGACTGGGAGGTCGAGCTGGGTGTGGTGATCGGCGAGAAGGCCCGCTATGTCAGCGAGGCCGACGCCATGAAGCACGTGGCCGGCTACTGCGTGGTCAACGACGTGTCCGAGCGCGAATACCAGATCGAACGCGGCGGCACCTGGGACAAGGGCAAGGGCTGCGACACGTTCGGCCCCATCGGCCCCTGGCTGGCGACGGCCGATGAAATCCCGAATCCGCAGGACCTGGAGATGTGGCTGGAGGTCAACGGCAAGCGCTACCAGAACGGCAGTACCCGCACCATGGTGTTCGGCGTCGCGCAGCTGGTGTCGTACGTCAGCCGCTTCATGACGCTGTATCCCGGAGACCTCATCAGCACCGGCACGCCGCCCGGCGTGGGCATGGGCCAGAAGCCCGCGCCCGTCTACCTGAAGGCGGGCGACGAGATGAAACTGGGCATCGCCGGCCTGGGTGAACAGCGCCAGCGCGTCCACGCCTGGGATCCCGCGCTGATCGACGGCTGATCCGCTTCGCCCTCTTGCCTTCCGGAGTCCTCATGTCGCAGACCGATACCGCAGTCATACGCATCCACCCGGCGGACAACGTGGTGATCGCCCGGCGCCAGCTAGTCAGCGGCACGCGGCTGGAAGGCGAGGGCGTGACGGTCGTGGGGCTGGTGCCGCCCGGCCACAAGGTGGCGGTGCGCGCCATCGCGGCCGGCGAGCCGGTGCGCCGCTACAACCAGATCATCGGCGTGGCGCGGCAGGACATCGCGCCCGGTCAGCACGTCCACACGCAGAACCTGGAGTTCTCGGACTTCGAGCGTGATTACGCGGTCGGGCAGGATGCGCATCCGACGGACTTTGTGGACGCGCCGGCCATGTTTGACGGCATCGTGCGCGCCGACGGCCGCATCGCCACCCGCAACTACATCGGCATCCTGACCAGCGTGAACTGTTCGGCCACGGTGGCCCGCGCCATCGCCGACCACTTCCGCCGCGACATCCGGCCCGAGGCGTTGGCCGCCTGTCCGAACGTGGACGGCGTCGTGGCGCTGACGCACGGCGCGGGCTGTGCCACCGGCAGCGACGGCGAACCGCTGCGCGTGCTGCGGCGCACGCTGGGCGGCTACGCGCGGCATGCCAACTTTGGCGGGCTGATGGTCGTGGGGCTGGGCTGCGAGACCAACCAGATCGGCGGGCTGATGGAGCAGGAGCATCTGCGCGAAAGCGGCATGCTCCACACGTTCAACATCCAGGACACGGGCGGCACGCGCAAGACGGTGGCGCGCGGGATCGAACTGGTTGAACGCATGCTGGAGCAGGCCAATCGCGTCGAGCGCCAGGCCGTGCCCGCCAGCCACCTGACCGTGGGGCTGCAATGCGGCGGGTCGGACGGCTATTCCGGCATCAGCGCCAACCCGGCGCTGGGCGCGGCGGTGGACCTGCTGGTGCGCCATGGCGGCACGGCGATCCTGTCCGAGACGCCTGAGATCTACGGTGGCGAACACCTGTTGACGCGCCGGGCGCAGACGCCCGCCGTGGCCGAAAAACTGCTGGCGCGCGTGCGCTGGTGGGAAGACTACTGCGCCCGCAATGACGCCGAGATGGACAACAACCCCTCGGCCGGCAACAAGGCGGGCGGCCTGACCACCATCCTGGAAAAATCGCTGGGCGCCATCGCCAAGAGCGGCACAACCAACCTCACTGATGTCTATGAATACGCCGAGCCCGTGCACACCCGCGGGCTGGTCTTCATGGACACCCCGGGCTACGACCCGGTCTCGGCCACCGGCCAGGTGGCCGGTGGCGCCAACCTGATCTGCTTTACGACCGGCCGCGGGTCCGCCTATGGCTGCGCGCCCGCACCCTCGCTCAAGTTGTCCACCAACACGGCGCTGTGGCAGCGCCAGGCCGACGACATCGACATCAATTGCGGCGAAGTGGTCGACGGCGCGCAGAGCGTGGCGCAGATGGGCGAGCGAATTTTTCAGCTCATGCTGCAGACGGCGTCGGGCCGTCGCACCCGCAGCGAGACGCATGGCTACGGGCAAAACGAATTCGTTCCGTGGCAACTTGGCGCGGTGATGTAGCGAAGACGGCTCGGGGCGTGCTATACCCTGGCGTCGCCCCTTTTAGACATTGCGCACCCATGCTTGAACGTCTGAATTCCGAGTCATTGCCGCGTCTGCCCGCCGACGTGGAAAAGCCCAGCTACGACCGCAGCCGGCTGACGCCGGGCATCGTCCATCTGGGATTGGGCGCTTTTCACCGGGCGCATCAAGCGGTGGTCACGGACCAGGCCATGCAGGCCAGTGGCGACCTGAGCTGGGGCATCCTGGGCGTGTCCCTGCGCCATCCCGCCACGCGCGATGCGCTGACGCCGCAGGACGGCCTGTATACCCTTGCCGTGCGCGACGCCGGCCCGGACGGGCAGGACCGCGAACACCTGCGCATCGTCGGTTCCGTGCTGCGCGTGATGGTGGCCGACGAAGACCCCAACGCGGTCCTCGAACGCATCGCGTACCCGCAGACTCGCATCGTCAGCCTGACCGTGACGGAAAAGGGCTACAGCCACGAACCCGCCACCGGCCACCTGCGCTGGGACGATCCCGACATCCTGCACGACCTGGAAGACCCCATCCGGCCCCGCAGCACCATCGGCATTCTGGTGCACGGTCTGGCCTTGCGCCGCGAGCGCGGCCTGCCGCCGATCACGCTGATGTCATGCGACAACTTGCGCGGCAACGGCGATACGCTGCGCAGCCTGGTGCTGGCGTTTGCGCTGCGGGTGGACGTGACGCTGGCCGACTGGATCGACCGCAATTGCACGTTCCCGAATTCCATGGTCGACCGCATCGTGCCGGCCACCGAAGACCAGGACCGCCAGCGGATCGCCGGCCGCCTGGGCGTCGAGGACGCCTGGCCCGTGCTGGGTGAGCCCTACCTGAACTGGGTCATCGAAGACAAGTTCGCCGCCGGCCGCCCGGCGTGGGACGCGCAGGGCGGCGCGACCTTCGTGAGCAACGCGGCACCCTATGAACGGCTGAAGCTGCGCATGGTCAGCGGGCCGCATTCGGCGCTGGCCTACCTGGGCGCGACCCTGGGCCTGCACACCATGGCCGACGCCGCCAACACGCCGGCGCTGCGCTCCTTCATCGAGGCCATGATGCGCGAGGAGATCGCGCCCACCCTGCGCGGCATTCCCGATGCAGGGCTGGTCGAGTACCGTCTGCGCTTCCTGAACCGGATTTCCAACCCTGCGCTGCCGCATCCGCTGTCGCAGATCGCCATGGACGGGTCGCAGAAGCTGCCGCAACGCCTGCTGGACACGATCCGAGACCGCCTGCGCGCTGGCCATGGCATCGATCGCCTGTGCCTGGCGGTGGCCGCGTGGCTGAACTACCTGCGCGGCGAAGACGAGCAGGGCGGCGTTTACGCCATTCAGGATCCGATCGCGGCACGGCTGGACCGCCTGCTGTCGCGCGCCGAGGTGGCCGCGCATGCCGCCAAGCCGTCGCAGGCGGCGCAGCGGCGCGCGACGGTGCTGGCGCGCTTCAAACCCGTGTTCGGCGACCTGGGCGATTCGGCCGTGTTCGTTGAGTGCCTGACCAAGCATCTTGAAGCGCTGCGCGAACACGGCGTCCTCCACGCCGTGAAGGCAGCCACCTAGGAGACCCGCATGGACGCCGGCAGCCGCGTGACCGCCGATGATTGGGAACGCTGGGCCGAGGCGTGCCTGCTGGCGCAGGACTTTTCCGCCGACGACGCGCGGTGCCTGGCGCACAGTCTGGCGCAGACCAGTCTGTGGGGCATCGATTCGCACGGCATCGCGCGGCTGCCGCATTACCTGAATCGCGTGGCGCACGGCTCGATCCTGGCGCGGCCCGACGTGCGCATCGAACGCACCGGGCCGGGCACGGCGCAGGTGCATGGCGGCCGGGGGCAGGGCATCGTGGTGGCGCATCGGGCCAATGCGTTGGCCATCGAGATGGCCCGTGAGACCGGCGTGGCGGCGGTCGGCGTCAGCGATTCCTCGCACTGCGGGGCGATCGGGCTGTACAGCCGTGCGGCGGCCCGGCAGGGCTTGATCGGCATTGCTTTCACTCACTCGGATTCGATCGCCGCGCCCTATGGCGGGCGTGCAGCCTTCTTCGGCACCAATCCCATCTCGCTGGCCTTTCCGCGTGCGGACGGCGCGCCGCTATGCCTGGACATGGCCACGACCGCCATTCCGTGGAACCGCGTCATGAATGCCCGGCGCGACGGGGTCGCGTTGCCGGCGGGTGTGGCGCTGGACGAGAACGGCGCGGACTGCACCGACGCGCAGGCCGCACGCGCCCTGCGACCCCTGGGCGGCGAGGAATACGGCTACAAGGGCTATGGCCTTGCGATGATGGTCGAGCTGCTGTGCGGACCGCTCAACGGCAATCCGTTCGGCCCGCACATCTCGTCGATGTACGAGGCGCTGGACCAGCCGCGCGAACTGGGCGCGTTCTTCATCGTCATTGATCCGGCGCGCTTTGCCGGGGGCGCGGCGCTGGCTGCGGTGGTGGCGGGGATGGCCGTCGAGCTGTCGCAGGCGCCGGGCGCGCCCCGCATGCCCGGTGATCCGGAGGCCGACCACGAGCGGGAACGGCAACAGCTAGGTCTGCCCGTGCCGCCCGCGCTGTGGGACGAGATGCAGGCCTGGAGCAGCCGGCTGGGCGTCGCGCTGCCGGCGACGCGCCAGGCGTAGTGGCGTAACGCGCGGTCCTGTTCCTACACCCCCAGGTACTGCAGCAGCCGCGCTTCGTCGTCCAGGAATTCCTGCGACGTACCCGTCCACGCAACGCGCCCCTTTTCCACGATGGCGTGGCGGTCGGCGGTGGCCAGCAGCGGCTCCAGGTTCTTGTCGATGCACAGCACGGCCAGACCGGTCTGCTTCAGCGTGTCCAGCGCGGCCCAGATTTCTTCGCGCACCACGGGCGCGAGCCCTTCGGTCGCTTCATCCAGAATCAGCAGCCGGGGATTGGTCAGCAATGCGCGGCCGATGGCCAGCATCTGCTGTTCGCCGCCCGACAGGTGGCTGCCCAGGTGTTTGGCGCGTTCAGACAGGCGCGGGAACAGCGCGTACACCCGTTCCAGCGTCCAGGGCTGCGCCGCGCCTTGCCGGTTGTGCGCGGTGGCCACCAGGTTCTCTCGCACCGACAGATTGGGAAAGACATGGCGGCCTTCGGGCACCAGCCCGATGCCGCGCTGCGCCACCTTGTAGGAAGGCAGCCGCCCGATGTCCACGCCATCGAAAGTGATGGCGCCGCGCGAGGCGGAATTCAGGCCCATCACCGCCTTGACGGTGGTGGACTTGCCCATCCCGTTGCGTCCCAGCAGGGTCACAAATTCTCCCGGCGCGATGTCCAGGTCAATGCCGAAGAGCGCCTGGCTGGCGCCGTAATGCGCGGTGACGCCGCGCAGCGAGAGCAGGGCAGTCATGCGCGCGCCTCCCGGGGGCGGCCGCGTTCGCTGCCCAGATAGCATTCGCGAACCTGCGGATCGTCGCGGATCTGGTCGGCGGTGCCGCACGCGAGCGCGCGGCCGTACACCAGCACGGTGATGCGGTCGGACAGGGCGAAGACGGCCTGCATGTCGTGTTCCACCAGGAGGATCGTGTAGCGGCCGCGCAGCGACAGCAGCAGTCGCGTCATGGCCTCGGATTCGTGCTGGCTCATGCCCGCCATGGGCTCGTCCAGCAGCAGTAGCGACGGCTGGCACGCCAGCACCATGGCCAGTTCAAGCTGTCGCAATTCGCCGTGCGCCAGTTCGCTGGCCGGCGTGCCTTCGCGCGCCGACAGGCCGGCCAGGGCCAGCGCCTCGCGGGCGGGTTCGGTCAATGCTGGTGTTGACAGCACGGGCCGCCAGAACCGGAAGCTATGGCCGCGCCGCGCCTGCACCGCCATCGCCACATTCTCCAGCGCGGTGAACGGTTTGAAGACCGAGGTGATCTGATACGAGCGCGCCAGGCCGTGTCGCACGCGTTTTTCCACCGGCATGCGCGTGACATCCCTGCCGTCGAGCAGCACGCGTCCGGCGTCGGGCCGAAGCTCGCCGCTCAGCTGCCCGATCAGCGTGGTCTTGCCGGCGCCGTTGGGGCCGATCACGGCGTGCAGTTCGCCGCTGGCCACGTCCAGCGACAGCTTGTCGGTGACCGTCAGCCCGCCGTAGCGCTTTTCCAGGTTCTCGATGCGCAAGGCGCTCATTGCGGCTCTCCGGTGGGATGGCGAGCCGCCTTGCTGGGCAGACGCCACGGCGCGGCCGACAGGCTGCCATAGACACCGCGCCGCGAGGCAAGCACCACGCCGACGATCAAGAGGCCCATGACCAGCATCCAGTGCTCGGTGATGAGCTTCAATCCTTCCTCCAGCAGCAGGAACGCCAGCGCGCCCGCCACCGGGCCGAACAGCGTGCCGATGCCGCCTAGCGCCACCATCACGATCAGTTCGCCGGAGGTCGTCCACGCCAGGTAAGACGGCGAAACGTACATGGTCAGGTTCGCCAACAACACGCCCGCGACGCCGCAGATGACGGCGGAGATCACATAGGCGGCAAGCCGGTACCGCAGCGTGGGAAAGCCCAGCGCGCGCATGCGGCGCTCGTTGGCCTGGCAGCCGCGCAGGGCCATGCCGAAGGGCGCGTGGATCAACCGGTGCATCAGCCACAGCACCAGCAACAGCACGCCGAAGGCCGTGCAATACAGCGCGAGCGGCGTGTCCAGCCGGAAGAGACCGAAGTCGCTGCCGGCAAAGAGCGACATGCCGTCGTCGCCGCCAAAGCCTTCCAGCCCCGTGGCCAGAAAATAGAACATCTGGGCGAAGGCGAGCGTAATCATGATGAACGCGATGCCGTTGGTGCGCATGACCACATAGCCACTGACGATCCCGACAACCGCACACGCGCCGATGGCGCCAGCAAGATGCCACCAGCCGCTTTCGATGCCGTAGTGCGAAAGCACGCCGACGGAATAGGCGCCCAGGCCAAGATACAGCGCATGGCCGAAGCTCACCATGCCGCCATAGCCCAGCAGCAGATTGAGCGCCAGCGCCGCAATGCCGTAGACCAGCACGCGGCCGAACAACGCCAACAGAAACGGTTCGCCCTGCCACTGCGCGTACACGGGCACCAGGGCGAACAACAGCAGCAGCGCGGCGGCGGCCAGCGTGCGGGGAGATAACGTGAACATGGCGTCGCCGTCCTTATCCGTGCCTGACGGGAAACAGGCCTTGCGGCCGCATCGCCAGCACCAGCGCCATGACGATGTAGATCAGCATCGACGCGATGGCCGGGCCTGCGGCATTTGCTGCAGCGGGGGGCAGGGCGGCGCGCAGCAGGGTCGGCAGCAGCGCGCGGCCCAGCGTGTCGATCAGCCCGACCATCAGCGCGGCCAGGAACGCGCCGCGCACGGAGCCGATGCCGCCGATCACGATGACGACCAGCGTCAGGATCAGAATGGGTTCGCCCATGCCCGTCTGCGCCGACAGAATGGGACCGGCCATCAGCCCGGCCAGGCCCGCCAGCACCGCGCCCAGCACAAACAGCAGCGTGTTCAGGCGCGCAATGTTCACCCCTAGCGCGCCGACCATCATGCGGTCGGTGGACCCGGCGCGGATCAGCATGCCGAGCCGCGTGCGATGGATCAGCAGGTAGCACCCCGCTGCAACCAGCAGTCCGACCACGATGATGAGAAACCGGTACAGGGGATACGTGACGCCCAGGATGTCGATGGTGCCGGACAGCCAGGACGGCAGCCCCATGCTGATCGGCGCGGGTCCCCACAGGATGCGGGTCAGTTCATTGAAGAACAGGATGAAGCCGAACGTGGCCAGCACCTGGTCCAGGTGATCGCGCGGATACAGCCGCGCCAGCGCGATCCGGTCCAGCAGCAGCCCAAGCAGCGCCATGCCCGCGACGACCGCGGCGGCGGCCAGCAGGAACGAGCCGGTATGCCGGAACACGGTGGCCGCGATGAACGCGCCCATCATGTACAGCGACCCGTGCGCCAGGTTAATGAAATTCATGATGCCGAACACCAGCGTCAAGCCGGCGGCCAGCAGGAACAGCAGGATGCCGAGTTGCAGGCCGTTCAAGGCCTGCACCAGCAGCAGCGTCGTGGACATGGCTACACCCCCTTGCTGACGGCCCTCGGGGCCGCCCGCTTCACTTCATGACGCACTGGGCGGCGTACTGATCAGAGACCTTGGACAGGTCGGGGAAGATGGGGCCCTTGTTGACGAACGCGACCTTGCCGTCGGCGTTCTCGGCCACGTCAGCACGGAAGAACCCGGCCACGGGGAAGTGGTTGGGCTGATAGCGGAATTCGCCGCGCACGGATTGGAAGTCGGCGGCTTCCAGCGCCTTGCGCAACGCGTCCTTGTCGTCGGTCTTGCCGCCGGTCTTCTTGAGCGCCGAGCCGATCAACTGGGCGGCGTCATAGGATTGCGCGGCGTAGCTGGACGGCTCGCGTCCATATTTCTGACGGAAGGCTGCGGCAAAGGCCTTGTTGGCGGCGTTGTCCAGGTCGGGGGAGTACGGCACGTTGGTGACGGCGCCCAGCGCGTCCTTCTGCAGCGCGGGCAACGTGGCGCCGTCGATGGTGTCGACCGACAACAGCGGGATCTTGCCGAAGAGGCCGGCCTGGCGATACTGCTTGATGAAGTTCACGCCCATGCCGCCAGGAAAGAAGACGTATGCGGCGTCGGGCTTGGCGTCGGCCAGCGCGGCCAGTTCGACGGAGTAGTCGGGCTGGTTGACCTGCGTGAACACTTCGTTGACGACGTCGCCTTTGTAGAAGCGCTTGAAGCCGGCCATGGCGTCCTTGCCGGCCTGGTAGTTGGGGGCCAGCAGATAGACCTTCTTGAACCCCATCTGGTTGGCCATTTCGCCGCTGCCTTCGTGGCGCTGGGTGTTGTTCCAGGACGTGGAGAAGAAGAACGGCGAACAGTCCTTGCCGGCAAGATTGGTGGGGCCGGCGTTGGAGCCGACGAGGAAGACGCCGGCGCTGGTCACAGGCCGCACGACGGCGAGCATGACGTTGGAGTAGACGACGCCGGTGATGATGGGCACCTTGTCGCTTTGCACAAGCTTGCGGGCGGCCTGGACGCCGACCTCGGGCTTGAACTGATCGTCTTCCTTGATGACCTGCACGGCCACGCCGCCGAGCTTGCCGCCGCCTTGGTCGACGGCGAGCATGAAGCCGTCGAGCTGGTCTTGGCCGAGCACGGAGCCGGGACCGGTCAGCGTGGTCAGCAGGCCGATCTTGACGTCGGCCTGCGCGGCCGCGTGTAGCGACAGCCCGAGCACCGCGGCGGCGGCCAGCGTATGGATGCGTTTCATGTGATTCCCCTTGCTATGCCGTGTGTCACGGTCGTGGATGTGATGGCGCGCGGGTGCGTGGATTCGCTGGCGCGTGGTTTCACTGCTGCGCTACTGCATCATTGCAGCCCTATTTCATTGCTGCGCCTGCAAGCCAAAGAAGGTCATCGTGTTGCGGAACAGAATCTTCTGCTGCACGCCGGGCACCAGGTCTGCGTGGGTGACGAGCTTGCCGACTTCCTGTTCGCCCAGCGGATAGGGGTAGTCGGAGCCGAGCAGGACGCGGTCTTCGCCCATGACGTCGATGAGCAGGCGTAGCGATCGCGGGTCGAAGACGGCGCTGTCGGTGTAGAAGCGGTCGGTGTACGACGATGGCGGACGCGGGCAGTCTTCGCGGACGATGTCGCGATGGCGCCAGGCGTTGTCGACCCTTCCGAGCAGGTACGCAAAGCTGCCGCCGCCGTGGGCGAAGCACAGCTTGAGGCTGCGGGGAATGCGTTCGAAAGCGCCGGACAAGATCAGGGACAGGATGCCGAGCTGGGTTTCGGCGGGCATGGCGACAAGCCACGGCAGCATCCATTTCTTCATGCGGCCGTCGGTCATCATGTCCCACGGATGCACGAGGACGGGGATGTCGTCGTTGGCGCAGTGGACGAGGAACTGGACAAGCGTGTCGTCGTCGAGGTCGCGCGGGCCGACGTGGTTGCCGATCTGGACGCCTAGATGGCCGGCGGCGCGTGACCGAGTCGCTTCGCGGCAGGCGAGGTCGAGGTCTTGCAGGGGAACCTGGGCCAGGGATTTGAGGCGCGCGGGGGCGTGGGCGCAGTGTTCGAGCGCCAGGTCGTTCATGCGTGCGGCCCAATCGGCGGCAGCCTGCGCGGGGTAGGTGTAGCCGAACATGATGGGCGTGGCGCACAGGATCTGGACATCGACGCCGTGACGGTCCATCTGCTCAATGCGCAGCGCGGGATCCCAGAGGGTGGCGTCGACGGGGCGGAATGGGCGGTCGCCAGCCATGATCTGGCCGGTCGTGCCGTTGCCGTCCGGACGCAGCCAGGGCGCGTTGACGGGGTCAAGCGCAGCGGCTTCCTGCCGGGTGATCGGCGGGAAGAAGTGCGCGTGCATGTCGATTTTCTGGATCATCTTAGGTGGATGCCTGGGCGGGGGTGGGCTGCGCGGACGGGGCTTGGCCTTTGCCGGGATGGATTTCGCCGCAGCCGGGGCAGGTGCGTTTTTCCTGGCTTTGGTAGAAGGCCTGGAAGAGCGGGGGCAGGTCGGTGACGATGCTCTTGAGCTGGACTTCGACGCGATGCACGAGGTGGCGGCAATGCGGGCAGTACCACTCGAATCCGTCGAGCAGGCCTTCTGGGCGCTGGCGTTCGATGACGAGACAGGCGCTGTCGGTTTCGGGGCGTTGGGGGGAGTGGCGGACGTGCGGGGGCAAGAGGAAGATGTCGCCTTCCTTCAAGTCGACGCGTTCGGGCTTGCCGTCGATCCACAGGGATAGCCAGGCGTTGCCGCGTATCTGGTAGAAGAATTCTTCCAGCGGGTCGTCGTGGTAGTCGGTTCGATGGTTGGGTCCGCCGACTACGGTGACGATGAAGTCGCTGTCTTGCCAGATCTGCTGGTTGCCGACGGGGGGCTTGAGCAGATGCGCGTGGTCTTGGATCCAGCGCTGGAAATTCAACGGCGGGCCGTAGGCAGGCATGAGGAACTCCGTGGTGTCGCTTGATGAGGGAGAGTCTAGGCGGGGGAGCGGGGGGCTGCACAATAGAAATTGTGGGGGTGGATATGCGGGTTATCTATCGCGGGGTTTCCCTGGGGTCTCAGTCGTTTAACGCAGGGACTTAGCTTTCGAAGCGCGAGGCGGTTCAATGGCGGGCGCAACGGGGTGTGCAGGTGTTGGGGCACATTCAAGGCGAGCGGATTGAGTATTGAGAGGACTTGTTCGATCTTGAGAGGAGTGGATCGATCTTGGTGCCAACGGATGGTTCTTAAGGCGCCGGGCGCGTCGTCGGCCTGGGGCGCGCGGGGCTACGATTGCGGTCCGGAGCCTTCGCTCCGGACTGCCCCGTCGTCATCGTCGTTGTCGCCTTCGGCGACTGCCTTCCGATTCCCTCGGGCGCATCTACACGCCCCGCGCGCTCCAGGCCGACGCCGCACCCGGCTGCGATGAAATCAGCTTGGCGGTCCGTGGGGCGGGTTGGGTTCTTGAGGTTTTTGTCCGCGTCGGCGCGGGTTTGAAGCGGCTTGCGGTGCCCGCCCCACAGCGGCCGCGCGGGCGGCCTGGTGGGGCTTACGCGGCGTCTTGCGTCGTCGTGATGACGCTTCGCGTGTGGCTGCGATTACTCAGGTGTCTGCTCATCTAGGTGGCTGCTTTCGTAGGCGTCTGCCGACGTAGGTGTCTGACACCCCAGCATTGACCTGCCGCACAGAGCCGATGCTTCCCAGGTGTCTGACACCGGCCTACGAAGCGCCGGCGTCACAAGGCATGATGCCGCGTCGTTTTCAAGCACCCGCCAAGGGTGCGTCCGTCGTCGTCAGCCGCTGGGCCGTAATCTGCTTCAAATAATCCACCAACCGCTGACAAGCCGGCGTCAACGGCCGATCGGCTCTGATCGAATACCCGACGTCGCCAAACGCGCCAAACACGTTGGTAGGCAGCCGGGCCAGGATGCCCATCGAAAGAAACTGCGCCGCAGCGTCATGAGGAATAAGCGCCAGCGCATCGCTATGCATCAGCACGCCGATATTGGTCAAGAGAGACAGCGATTCAACATGCCGGGCCGGCAAACGCAATCCCGCATCAAAGAACGTGCGCTCTATCGACGCGCGCAGCGGCGACGTCGGTGCGGGCAGGATCCAGATGTGATCCATCAAATCCGCCAAGGCCACATCCGTGGCGCCAGCCATCGGATGACGCGCACCGACGACCAGGCACAGGTCTTCGTGGTAGAGCTTGTGATGATCGACAGCAACCCCGGAGATCGAAGCCATATCCGCGCCGGGCAGGCGGCCGACGACGATATCTACGTCGCCGGTTGCAAGCGCAGGCAGCAATTGCGCTGAGGGGCCTTCGCGGACAGTGACCTGGATGCCGGGGTGGTCGGTCATGAGGCGGGCGATGGCTTCGGGTAGGAGCTTGGCGGAGGCGGCAATCAAAGTGCCGACGACGACGTGGCCGCTGGCGCCGCCAAGAACAGCGTCGATGTCGTCGGCCATGTAGCGCACTTCGGCCATCATGGCGTGCACGCGGCGGCCCAGCACGAGGGCGAGTTCGGTGGGGGTGACGCCGCGGTTGGAGCGTTCGAACAAGGTCGAGCCGAAGAACGCTTCGAGGTCGTGGATGGCCTTGGTGACGGTGGGTTGCGTCAGGTGCAGTTCGCTGGCGGCGCGCGATAGGGAGCGGCGCGCCAGGACGCGTTCGAAGATCTGAAGCTGGTGCAGCTTGAGCTTGTGGCTCAGCGCGTTGGGCGTTATGCGGAAGTTCGACATCCGTGCGGCCGCCCCGGCGCGTGGCCGCGGACGATGGTCCTGTTCCCTGGGTGAGTCCGACATGCCGCCGCCCATGGTGCGTTGTCCGGATCGCCGGGGATCGGCTAGCGGGCGGCGGGCTTGTAGGCGACGGCCTTTATTTCGATCAGCAAATGCGGGTGCGGCAACTGGTGCACCGCAACCGTGGTGCGCGCCGGACCGTCGGCGTCGAAGAACTCGCCGTAGGTCTGATTGTATCCACCGAAGTCGTTCATGTTGACGAGGAAAGTGCTGATCTCGACGACGTCGGCAAGCGTGGCGCCGGCGGTGGCGAGGATGTCGCGGATGTTCTCGATAACGGCGCGGGTCTGTTCGCGGATGTCTAGCGTGGTGGTGCCCATGGCGTCGACCTCGGCGCCGGCGATGCGGTTGTCGGGCAGGCGCGAGCTGGTGCCGGAGACGTACAGGAAGTCGCCGGCGCGTTTGATGTGGGGATACTTGCCGCGGGGCGTGGCCTTGCCGGGGACGACGGTGGCGGTGGGGGTAGGCTGGTTCATCTTGCGGTCCTTTGTGTCGAGGTGGCAGCGTTTGATGCTGACGTTGCCGGTGCGGGGTAGTGCTGTCGGAGCTTGATGCAGAGGTTTGAGGGGCGTTCTCGCGTTATCAGAGCTTGATGCAGACGTTGGTCGGTTCGGTGTAGAAGTGCAGCGAGTGGCGTCCGCCCTCGCGGCCGATGCCGGAAAGGCCGCTGCCGCCGAATGGCGTACGCAAGTCGCGGAGGAACCAGCAATTGACCCACGCAAGGCCGACCCGCATGGCCTGGGCGACACGGTGGCCGCGCGTGAGGTTCTGGGTCCAGACGGCGGCGGCCAAGCCGTAGCGGGTGTCGTTGGCCAGGCGGATGGCTTCGTCCTCGGTGTCGAAGGGGGCGATGTGGCAGACGGGGCCGAAGACTTCTTCCTTGATGCAGCGGGCGTCTTCGGACAGGCCGGTCCAGATGGTGGGTTGTACGTAGGCGCCTTCATCGCGGGCGTCGCCGAAGGCGGGCACGCCGCCGCCGGTGACGACAGTTGCGCCTTCTTCACGGGCGAGGGCGAAGTAGGACAGCACTTTTTCGCGATGCTCGCGCGAGACGAGCGGTCCCATTTCGGTGTCTGGGTCCAGCGGCCAGCCTATGCGCATGGCGCGCGCGCGGTCCGCCAGCGCGGCGACGAAGCGGTCGTAGATGGGGCGCTCGACGTAGACACGCTCGGTGCACAGGCAGACCTGGCCGCAGTTGGCAAAGACCGAGCGCGTGACGCCGTCGACGGCCGCGTCGAAGTCGGCGTCGGCGAAGACCAATGCGGCGTTCTTGCCGCCGAGCTCGAACGATACGGGTTTCACGCCGGGCGCCACGGCGCGCATGATGGCGGCGCCGGTGGAGGATTCGCCGGTGAAGGTGATGCCGTCGATGTCGGGATGCGTGGTCATGAACTCGCCGGCCGAGTTCGGGCCAAAGCCATGCGTCAGGTTCAGGACGCCGGGCGGCAGGCCGGCGTCGTGCGCGACTTCGGCGAGCAGGGTGGCGGTGGACGGCGTGACTTCGGACGGCTTCATGATGACGGTGTTGCCGAACGCCAGCGCTGGCGCGACTTTCCAGGTCAGCAATAAGAGGGGCAGGTTCCAGGGCGAAATCACGCCGACCACGCCGAGCGGCTTGCGGTAGGCGTAGTTCAACGCCTGGCGGCGGTCGGGCGTGTCGGTCATGTAGCTTTCCATGTCCAGCGTGCGGGCCAGTTCCGCAAAGGTGCGGAAATTGGCCGCGCCGCGCGGGATGTCGATCTTGCCGGCCCAGCCGATGGGCTTGCCGGTGTCGCCGATCTCGGCTTGCAGGAAGTCGTCGAACCGGCGCTCTATGCCGTCTGCCAGCGCCAGCAGGTAGTCGGTGCGCGCCGCCACGGGGAGCGCCGCCCAGGCGGGCAAGGCGCGCCGCGCCGCGATGACGGCGCGGTCGACCTGGTCGCGGCTGGCTTCATGCACCTGCGCGAGCAGTTGCCCGTCTACCGGACTGTGTTTGTCGAAGGTGGACGCGCCGTTTTCGAAGCGGCCGTCCAGGTAGTTGCGCAGTTGGCGAGTCGGCATCGGCGTGTTCCCAAGAAGTCAGATAGGGCGTTTCAGATAAATACGTATACGTACTATATTGGCGGATATTAGGCAGTGGTCGAATCCAAGTCAATGCGCATTTGCGAGGACGGCTGCGCCTACAATCGCCAGGCACATTCCATGGATGCCAGATGACCGCCGCTTCCCGATCCGCCCGACCGGCTTCCGCCCGGACCCTGAAGGAATTCGACCTGACGCATGTGGCGTCGCACTTGCTGCGCCGTGCGCATTTCCGGGCCGAGGCGCTTTTCACGCAGGCGTTTCCGGACGAGGACCTGACCCCGCGCCAGAAGGCGTTGCTGGTCACGGTCTATCAAAATCCCGGCGCGACGCAGAATCGCATCGCCGAGCTGATCGCGCTGGATCGGAATTCCTTTGCGGAAATGATCGCGCGGATGACGAAGAAGGGGTACGTGCGCCGGACGCGGTCGGCGGAAGACGGACGCGCTTATGCGCTGGAGATTACGCCGGAAGGGGCGGCGCTGCTCGCGCGCGTCCTGCCCCGAGACGCGGAGGTGGAGGCGCAGGTGCTGGCGCCAATCCCAGAGGAATTGCGGCCGGTGTTCCTGCAGTGTTTGCGTCTGATGGCAGGTTTGGAAACCGCGCCCGCGCCTTGATGCGGACGCCGCAGGTATCGCGGCGAGTCAGCTCTCGCTTTTGGGAACTGGCGCAGGCGGGGGCGTTTGAGAAGACGCTTGCGAGGGCGCTTGTGGATAGGTCGGCGCAGGCGCTTGAGGATGCGCCTGCGGAGTCATGTGCGAAGACGCTGGAGGGACCGGGTGTGCGCTTGCCGGTGCAGGCGTCGGCGACGACGTGCGCGGCGGCATCTGCGCGGCCGCCTGCCGCGGCCGTTCCACTTTCCCAAACCGCAACGCAAACTGGCGCGTGAACACGGCGCCAAAGAAGAAGATTTGCGCGGAATACCAGATCCACAGCAGCAGCGCGATCAGCGAACCCGCCGCGCCGTACGCGGAAACGGCGGCGCCGCGGCTCAAGTACAGCCCGATACCCCACTTGCCCAGCAGGAACAGGGCGGCCGTCACGACGGCGCCCGGGATGACGTCCGGCCACGAAATCCTGGCGCTGGGCAGCAGCTTGAAGATCACGGCAAACAGCGCCGCCACGACCGAAAACGAAAACAGGTTTGACGCCCACTCCGCCACGATCGAGAAGGTCGAATTGGCCCAGAGCGAGCCATAGATGCCGCGCGCAGCAGCAAGCGCGGCGTTCACGGTCAACGACACCAGCAAGAACAGCGCCAGCACCAGCACCAGACCGAACGACAGCAGGCGGCTTCGCACCAGCCCTTTAATGCCGCTCTTCTGGTTGGCCTGCACTTCCCACAACTCATCCAGGCTGGCCTGCAATTCCGCAAAGGCGGTGGTGGCGCTGAAGATCAGCACGCCGATCGACACCATGGCCGCAATCCAGCCGCTGCCGGATTCGTGCGCACTGGCAAGTACCGTCTGGATCACCTCGGCGCCGCGCTCGCCGATGAGGTCGCGCAACTGCGCAAACAGTTCGGAACGCACGGCTTCTTCGCCAAAGAAAGCGCCCGCCACCGCAATCACCAGCAGCAGCATCGGGGCCAGCGAAAACACCATGTACAGCGCCAGCGCGGCGCCCTTGCTGGACGCGCGATGGCTGGACCATTGCCTGGCTGAGTCCATCAGCAAACCGCCGATCTGTGAGGGTCGCAGTACTTGCAGAACGGTTCTGGGCAGTCGCATGGCGCAATGTCTCGGTAGGGCGAGCCTTCATTGTAGGGACGCGTACAAGCCCCAGATACGGTCAGATTGTTGGCAAACGTTTTCAAACGCCGGGATATTTGCCGCTACTGAAACAACACGCAAAGTATCGGGCGCCATTTCGGTGCGCAAAAAAGAAAAACCCCCGGGGCGAAGGACCGGGGGTTTTTCGGATACTGCATTCCCCGGCCGAAGCCGGGGAGGCCTTGCAAGAACAGCGGGACTTAGAAGTCCATGCCGCCCATGCCGCCCATGCCACCGGGCATGGCCGGAGCAGCGGGCTTGTCTTCAGCCAGTTCAACAACGGCGGCTTCGGCCGTCAGCAGCAGGCTGGCGACGGAGGCAGCGTTTTGCAGGGCGGTGCGGGTCACCTTGGTGGGATCCAGCACGCCTTGCTCGACCAGGTCGGTGTACTCGCCGGTCGCGGCGTTGTAGCCGTAGTTGCCCTTGCCACCCAGCACGTTGCTGACCACGACGCTGGCTTCTTCGCCGGCGTTCGTGACGATGGTGCGCAGGGGCTCTTCCACAGCGCGCAGGATCAGCTTGATGCCGGCGTTCTGGTCAGGCGTGTCGCCCTTCAGGTCAGCGATGGCTTGCTTGGCGCGCAGCAGCGCAACGCCGCCACCAGCCACAACGCCTTCTTCCACTGCAGCGCGGGTGGCGTGCAGGGCGTCTTCGACGCGAGCCTTCTTTTCCTTCATTTCGACTTCGGTGGCAGCGCCAACGCGAATCACGGCAACGCCGCCGGCCAGCTTGGCCACGCGTTCTTGCAGCTTTTCACGGTCGTAGTCGGACGTGGCTTCTTCGATCTGCACGCGCACTTGCTTGACGCGGGCTTCGATGGACTTGCTGTCGCCAGCGCCGTCGATGATCGTGGTGTTTTCCTTGCCCACTTCGATGCGCTTGGCTTGGCCCAGTTCAGCCAGACCGGCCTTTTCCAGCGACATGCCGGTTTCTTCGGAGATCACCGTGCCGCCCGTCAGGATGGCGATGTCTTCCAGCATGGCCTTGCGGCGGTCGCCGAAGCCCGGGGCCTTGACGGCGGTGGTCTTCAGGATGCCACGGATGTTGTTCACAACCAGGGTGGCCAGCGCTTCGCCTTCGACGTCTTCCGCGATGATCAGCAGGGGACGGCTCGACTTGGCAACTTGTTCCAGCACGGGCAGCAGGTCGCGGATGTTGCTGATCTTCTTGTCGAAGATCAGGACGAACGGGTCGTCCAGGACGGCAACTTGCTTGTCCGGGTTGTTGATGAAGTAGGGCGACAGGTAGCCGCGGTCGAATTGCATGCCTTCGACGACGTCCAGCTCGTTTTCCAGCGACTTGCCGTCTTCGACGGTGATGACGCCTTCCTTGCCGACCTTGTCCATCGCGTCAGCGATGATCTGGCCGATGGAGGTGTCGCTGTTGGCCGAGATGGAACCGACTTGGGCGATTTCCTTGCTGGTCGTGACCGGCTTGGATTGCTTTTGCAGTTCGGCGACGGCGGCGGCGACAGCCTTGTCGATGCCGCGCTTCAGGTCGATGGGGTTGAAACCGGCGGCAACGTACTTCAGGCCTTCCTGAACGATGGCCTGGGCCAGCACGGTGGCGGTCGTGGTGCCGTCACCGGCGTTGTCGGAGGTCTTGGACGCGACGTCCTTAACGAGTTGGGCGCCGATGTTTTCGAACTTGTCCTTCAGTTCGATTTCCTTGGCGACGGACACGCCGTCCTTGGTCACGGTCGGGGCGCCGAACGAGCGCTCCAGCACGACGTTGCGACCCTTGGGGCCCAGGGTGGTCTTGACAGCGTTGGCGAGAACGTTCACGCCACGGACGATGCGCACGCGAGCGTCATCACCGAACAATACTTGCTTGGCAGCCATTTCTTAGCTTCCTTCGAAAATTCGTTTGAGGCGGGAGATTTACTGAACCACGGCGAGGATTTCGTCCTCGCGGATGACGAGCAGTTCTTCGCCATCAACCTTCACGGACTGGCCGGCGTACTTGCCGAACAGAACCTTGTCACCAGCCTTCAGGTCGACCGGCAGGATCTTGCCGTCTTCGGTCTTCTTGCCGGGGCCGACGGCCACGACTTCACCCTGGTCGGGCTTTTCAGCGGCGCTGTCGGGGATGACGATGCCCGAGGCAGTCTTGCGCTCGTTTTCGAGGCGTTTGACGATCACGCGATCGCCCAGGGGACGCAAGGCCATGAGGAACTCCTGTTAACTAAATGAAAGAGGTGGTCGGTTGCCCGGGAGGCGTTAGCACTCACCGGAGTCGAGTGCTAATTATAGGGATGATGTTCTGAGGTTCAAGGGGGGGCGGGGCGCTGTTACATATTTGGAGGCCCGGGCAGGGATCACGGTGTCTTGATCAACGGACTCGAGGTCAGTTGTTCTTCTCTGCCACCTGCCTCCCGCCTGATGACAAGTTTCGAACCTGTCTGATTCGAATGCGCAATCGATCTCTATATCGTATCGCCGCATCGCGGATGTGGCAGGCGAGTGGGCTTTCTCGGGTGAGTTGGCGGTCTCCGATATTTGCCAAGGCGAATACTGCAACTGACGCTCAAACCCGGAGGCTAATCTATCGTGTTGTTTGCACCCAGTATTAAAACCGTGAGGTTGACGAGTCGCGTTGCTGTCGCCGGAGCTATGCTGACCGTCGTCGCCAACCTGGCGGGATTTTATAACGTCACATACCGGCCTTGGAGCGATAACGAGATTCCGCCATGGCTGAACTGGTTTGGAATCCAGCTGGCATTCGGAGGCTGGCTCATCATGTTGCTTGGTGGCAAAAGGTGGCTCGGTTGGGGCGCGGTGGTGCTCTCTGTCGTACTGCTAAATGTATTTTGGCCCTCGCGAATGCACATTTACCTATTCGATGCGAGCAATGAATCCGTATACGGGCCACCTTATCGCATCAGCTACGAGCCTTTTCGCAACTGGAGATGGCGAGTCACTCAAGACGAGGGACTGACGCCCGGAAGTAGTACGTTTTCCGGCCAGAGATTCACGTACAAGAAAGTGACTGCCGCGGTGGCTGATGACGCTGGTGATATCTCGATTCAAGATTTCAGATGCGAGGCCCGCAGGGAGGTCTATTGGGGGCCCATATCGGTTACGTATGCGCGAGCTTTTCCCGACAATCCTCTGAGCCCCTATTTCAACTTGCCTGAAGACCCTGCAAGTCTCAATCTCAAGGGATGTTCCATCGTCGAGGAGAAAGGTAGGTAGTGCTGTGACGCGGCCACGAGGACCGTACATTCGGTATTCTGGACCTTCAAAAGTCGTAAAGCCGCGCCGCGTTATCGACCAGGATCGCCTGCCTCTCCGCTTCGCTCACCCACGCGCAGAAGGCCGACAGCTGTTCACCATCGTCAATCGGATGAAGCGGTTCACTGCGATCGCGCGTGCGGGCCACGCCCGGCCAAGCCCCCGAATGCGGCCAGTCGGTGCCCCACAGCATGCGATCAAGCCGGGTATTGATGAGGGCGCGTGCGATCTCTCGCGCCTCGATGGGCGGGCGGCCATCCTGCCAGACCGTCAGGCGGTACGGCGCTGAGAGCTTCACGTACACATTGCCTGATGCCACGATCTCCAGCAGCGCATCGAAGCCGGGCTGGCCCGTGCCGGCCACGGCGCTTGCCAGTGCGAAATGATCGATCACGACGGGCACGGGGCAGTCGCGCAGTGCGGGTGCGAGCGCGCTCACGACCGGCAGCGTGGTGTAGATCTGCACGTGCCAACCGAGATCGGCAACCTGTTCGGCGGTGCGCGCCAGCGCATCGCGCGCGATGGCCGGATCCTGCTGGCCGAATGATTGCAGGTTGACGCGTGCGCCCCTCACGCCCGCCGCATGCAGCGCGCGCAGGCCGTCGCGCGAGATATCGGGCGCCAGGACCGCGACGCCGCGCGATGCATGGCCTGCCGCATTCAGGGTGGCAAGAGCATCGGTCATGCACCGATTGTCGGTGCCTTGCGGGCTGGCCTGCACGACGACAGCGCGGTCGATCCCAAGCGCCGCGTGCAGCGCAAGCAGATCATCGGTCGACGCAAGCCCCGGCATGAACACGCGGCTTTCGGCCAGCTGATAGCGGTCGAACGGGCCGAAGATGTGCACATGGCAATCGCAGGCGCCAGGCGGAATTGTGCCGGTGACCGGGCTGTGACGGACGCCCAGCACGGTACGCGGGTCGTCGGGAGTAGCGGCAAGCTGGGTACGGCTCATGGGATGCTCGGGAAGATGATGGGGAAAGGGCGTACACGCGGCCGCGCTCAAGGGTTCTGCTTGATGCCGGCGGTCTGGATCAGCCGCACCCATTTGTCGCGATCGGCCTGGTAATAGCGGGTGAAGGCCGCCGGGCTGTCATCGGACAGTGCGTAACCCTGCGCCTCCAGCTTCTCGCGCACATCCGGCAGGCGAAGCACGCGGCGCACCTCCGCGTTCAGCGCGTTGACCACGTCGGGCGGCGTGGCGGCGGGTGCAAGCAGGCCAAGCCAGGTCGCGACCTCGTAGTCCTTCAGGCCCGCCTCTGCCGTGGTCGGCAACTGCGGCGCGAAGTTGACGCGCGCTTTGCTGGTCACGGCCAGCGCGCGCAGGCGCTGATCCTTCATGTAGGGCAGGGCCGTCGAGGCGTTCGCGAACATGAACGGCAACCGGCCCGCCAGCATTTCGGTGATGCAGGCTTGTTCGCCCGCAAACGGGATGCTGTGCAATTCGATGCCCGCCGTCTGGGCGAACAAGACGGCCGCCATATAGGGCGAGGTGCCGATGCCTCCCGAGCAGAAATCGATCTCGCCCGGCGCGGTCTTGGCCTGGGCAATGAGCTCCTGGACGGAGGTGGCGCGCAGCTTCGGCCCGGCCAGCAGCACTTGCGGCGCACTGCCCACCAGCGCCACGCCAGTGAAGTCCTTCATGGGATCGAACGTTGTCACGTTCTGCAGCGTGGGCGCGACGGCGACGGTCGTCTGGCTGGCGAGCAGCAGGGTGTTGCCATCGGGCCTCGCGCGAGCCACGTAGGCCGCCGCGATCATGGAGGCGGCGCCGTTCTTGTTCTCCACCATCACGGCGCGGCCGCCCACCTGCATGTGCTGCGCCACGATGCGGGCCACGGTGTCGGGCGCGCCTCCCGGCGGCGCACCGACCACGATCCGGATCGTGCCGCCCGCCGGGGTCTCGGACAGCGCGGGCGCGCCCGAAGCCAGCAATACGGTGCCGAGCAGCGGAGTAAGCAGTCTGGCCAGCAGCCTGCGTGGGTATACGCCAGGGGTCGTGCGCATCGGTGTCTCCTCGCGATGTCGCCGTGCGCCGCATGCAAGCCGCGCCGGCTGTTGTGATGTGGAGTCAGTGTCCGGCAGGCAGATTGATATAGTCAAATATATAAATTGAGTCATTTCATACATAGATATGTATGAACAACGAGGTTCACATGAATAAACGCGAGATGGCGCTGTTCGAAGCCGTGGGGCGCACCGGCTCCGTCACCTTGGCGGCTGCATCCACCGGGATGTCGCAGCCCGCGGCAAGCGCGATGCTGAAGTCGTTGGAAGACAAGCTGGGCTTCGCGCTGTTCAGCCGCGAAAAGCGCCGGCTGGCGCTGACCGCCGAGGCTCGCTTGCTGCTGCCGGAGATCGTCCATGCCTTGGCGGCGATGGACAACGCCGAACGTATGGCGGCCAGCATGCGGGGCGGGGCGCAGGCGCGACTGGACGTGGGGGCCGTTGCGGCCGTGGGCGCGAGCATCCTGCCCGGCGCGATGGCCTGGTTGCAGGCCCGGGAGCCCGGTGTGCGGGTCAGCGTGCGCACGGACATGACGCTAGGGGTGACGGGGCTGGCGGCCGATCAACGCATCGATATCGGCGTGGTGATCGGCTCGGCCGCGCTGCCAAACGTAGGCCAGCGCACGCTGGCGCGGCTGAGCCTGCAGGCCGTGATGCCGGCGGGCCACGCGCTGGCGAATCGACACCGTCTGGCATTGGCCGACCTGGCGGACACCCCCTACATCTCGCTCAGTCGTCACTTGCAGGTGGGGGCACTGACGGCGCGGCGGTTCGAGCAGGAGCGCTTGCCGTTTCTACCGGTGATCGAGGTGAATCAGTATTCGGCCGCCTGCGCCTTTGCGGAACGCGGCCTGGGCGTGGCCATCCTTGACAGCATGAGCGGCCTGTATGCGCGCCGTCACGGGCTCAGCGTCGTGCCCGTCGATGTGGAAGGCGGTCTCGATCTGGCCATCGTGTGGCCGTTGAATCGGGGGCTGGGACGCGTGGCGCGGCAGCTCGAGGCTGGGCTGGTGCATGAGATGTCGCACGCCACAGAGTAGGCGGGCGCCAGCCTTTTGAGCCTGAACTTGCCGGGAACCATGTCGAGCGCGCCCGGTGCAGGCGAGGTGCGCATCGCGGTCCCGCCTGGTACTGACCGCGGCTGCGGACAGTTGAATCGAATCGCCTGGTCGCTACGTCATTTGAAGAACGGACATCGACGAGACGCTCATGATGATTCCAGTTGCGGCAAGCAGTGTGCGCACAAGCAACCGCAGCACTACTGGCGAGAACGGAGGCGGCCTGCGTGCGGTCAGTATCGTGACCAAGAGCACGATCGGCACGGCCATTATCGTCAATTCGAATGACAGCCCGGTGAAGCCGATCGTCGGCATCATGACGGCGAATCGAATCAGTCCGGCGGCGCCGTTGAGGAACATCAGGGATTCCCGTGTTCTAGCCAGATCCCAAGGCTGCCGGTACAACAGGAATACAAGCGGCGGCCCGCCTGCGGCGAATAGACCGTTCATCAGACCGGAAAGGAATCCCACCGCAAGAAAAGCGCCTGGCGCAGACTCAGCGGCCCGCGGTTGGTTGCTCCGTCCCAACATCCAGGCGCAATAAATGATGCTCAGGCCGAGCAGAAGACGCAGTAGCTCATAAGCGTTACCCATGATCCACGCCAGGGCCGCTATCCCCAACATCGTGCCTAGCATGCTGGCAATCAGGAGCGGCCACAATTTCCGGTCCAGCCGTAATGCTCGCCGCCTGTAAAGAAACACGGCCGCGTTGACCACTGCAATGATCGAAACGGCATTGACGACATCCGGCAGCGGCAAGATTCCGGCGGCGCCGGTGAGGCCGAGCAGGACCAGAGCGAGCGCGAAGCCCGTCAGGTTCTGCGCGTACACCGCTACCGCAACGAAGACGAGGAACAGCATGCTGTTCAGCATGGCTCAAGCTCCTCGTCGCGACGGATTGACGTCATGTCGGCGCGCGCCGGTCAAGCGTGAATCTTTTGTGGATGCGCGGCTTCATCGGCTCTGTGCGACGGCCTTTCTACGCATGGCAACGCCAAGGGCGGCGACGGACAGCGCCAGCGGAATGAAGGACACCCACAGCACGGTGTTCCAGCCGAAAGCCGACAGCAGGCCCCCGGATGAAAAGGAGCCGATTGCCATCAGGCCGAAGACGATGAAGTCGTTCAGGGACTGGACGCGTGTCTTCTCCTCGGGCCGATGGCATTCCAGCACCAGCGCGGATGCGCCCAGAAACCCGAAGTTCCACCCCACGCCGAGCAGGACCAGTGACCACCAGAAGTGCATGACGTCGATACCTCCCAGGCCCACCGCAGCCGCCACGCCAATCAACACGAGGCCCATGGTGGCGACCCGTCCTGCACCGAAGCGGGAGATCAGTCTGCCGGTGAAGAAACTTGGCGCGTACATGGCAATGACGTGCCACTGCAGTCCCAGGTTGGCGGACTCCTGGGAGTGGCCGCAGATGTGCATTGCCAGCGGTGCGGCCGTCATGAGGAAGTTCATGAGCATGTATGAGACCGCGCCGGCGATCACTGCGGCGATGAACCGCGGTTGCAGCGCAATCTCGGAAAGCGGGCGTCCGCCCGCGACCTCAGCGGCAGTGGGGGCGGGCAATCTGACGCCGAGAAGAATGAACGCGGAAATCGCTGCAACCGCCGCTTGCGCCAGAAACGTGGCGGCAAACATGTGCGGCGGCCACAGATTCATCGTCCAGGTGACGAGTTGTGGCCCGACGACCCCGGCGGCGACGCCACCCGCCATGACCAGGGATAGCGCGCGCGCCCGTCGCTTGGGCTCCACGCCGTCCGCGGCGGCGAAGCGGAAGGACAGGACCACTGCCGCATAGACACCGCCGAAGAACGTGGCCAGGCTGAACAGCCAGAAACTTCCGATCATGACCGCCAGCATCGCCAGCAGGCCGGTGAGCACCCCAGCGCCGGTGCCCAGCAGAAATGCCGCACGCCGCCCGTGGCGCCTGGCGACGGCGCCCATCGGCAGCGTGCATGTCGCCATGCCGACGACAAAAATGGAAATCGGCAGGGTCGCGAGCATGGGCGTCGGGGCAAGCATGTTGCCAACGATGGAGCCGGTTGCATAAACGACCACCGAATTCGCGCCCGCCAGGGCCTGGGCGGTGGTCAGTCGCCAGATATTGCCTTGTTGAACGCCCTCGGGCAGAACGGCGGGGCGATCGTGCCCTGGGGAGGCGCTACGTTGTGTCATTGCGGTGAAAGGCGTGGGACGGGATAGGTGAGCTGGCATTACAACGCAAAGTTACGTAGGCGATCTATCGACAGATTGCCAAGTTATATAGAATCGGCGACATATGAATGCGCTCATGCAGTGGAAAGCCATTACGGCCCCCGCGGACGTCCGGCCGCCGGCGCCTATGACCATGCGGGTGCAGTCCATTGGCGCGCGGGATTACTTCGCCGCGCATACGCATGAATGGCACCAGGTCGTATATGCCGTCTCTGGCGTCCTCATGGTCACGGCAGACGACCGTTCTTTCGCCATCTCCCCAAACCAGGCCGCCTGGATTCCGTCTGGGACAGTTCATAGCGTCGGTTCTTTTCTCGGCGCCGAGTACCGCAGCCTGTGGCTTGCCGACCATCCCGGGGGCACGCTTTCCGAGGGCGGGGTGGCGGTCTTTGGCGTGTCTGCGTTGTTGAAAGCGTTGATCGTTGAGGCGGCGGCAATTCAAGGGCGCTCGGACGAAGACGAATACTTCGGTCGGGTGTATCGGTTGGTGCTTGACCAACTGTGCCGTGCCATCCCGATTTCATTGGTGCTGGCGTGGCCGACGAGCGGCCCGCTATTGACCATTTGCGAAGCCTTGTACAACCGGCCGGCCGATCAAAGGAGCCCGGACGATTGGGGCAGGGAGTTGGGGATGTCCGGGCGGACGCTGGCCAGAAAATTCCTTGCGGAAACCGGGTTGACGCTGCGCGACTGGCGGCGCCGGCTGAAGTTGTTCAGAGCCATCGAGCTATTGGAAAGTGGTCTCGACGTAACGGGGACTGCTTTGGAACTCGGCTATGGTTCCACGTCGTCGTTCATCTTTGCGTTCCGCACGGAGATGAAGTGCAGCCCGATGGCGTACATGCGAGCGCGGGCGCCATACCGTGAAGTTGCGCCCACATCCGCTCAGAAGGTGGAAGTCAGTGAGCAGCGCGACAACGAGGCGCCTCGCTCGTAGCCGGGGAATTAGGGTTATTCCGGGATTCTTTATGCTTAAACTTTTGTGAAGAATGGGCGGCGGATGCAGGGCCGCCGCTGCGATGAGGCATGAGGGCGGCTCACCGTGGTGCGGCACGAGACGCACCGTGCTCGACATTGCGGGGTGACGCCCCATCTGGAGAATCGCATGCTGCTGCGTAGACGTTGTCTGGCCGTGATGATGCTGGCGCTGACTGGCTGGACGACGGGTAGCCATGCGCAGACGCCGTCTCAGGCCTGGCCCACCAAACCCGTGCGCCTGGTCGTGGGACTGGCGCCGGGCGGGCTGGTCGATGTGCTGGCGCGCACCGTGCAGCCGCACTTGGCCGAGGCCTTCAAGCAGACCGTCATCGTGGAGAACCGTGGCGGTGCGGGCGGCAACGTGGCGGGCGCCGAGGTGGCGCGCAACGGAAAGGACAACCATACCTTCCTGCTCAATCCCTCGACGACCGAGTCGGTCAACCCGCTGATGTTCGCCAACATGCCGTTCGATCCGCAGCAGGATTTGCGGCCGGTTGGCTTGCTGGCCAACAGCCAATTGTTCCTGTTTGTCCGGTCCTCGCTCGGCGTCAATACGCTCGAGGAGTTCGTGGAATACGCGCGCAAGCGGCCCGATCCGCTCAATTACGGTTCGGCCGGCAACGGCACGACGCCGCATCTGGCCGGCGAACTGCTCAAGCAGGCGACGGGCATGCAAGCTACCCATGCGCCGTATCGCGGCGTGGCGCCGGCGATACAAGACCTGGCAGCGGGCCAGATCGACTTCGCGTTTGGCCCTGCGACGGTCTTTCCCATGGTGCAAGCGGGCAAGCTGAAAGTGCTGGCGGTGGCAAGCCGGCAGCGCGCTGCCGTGGCGCCCGACATTCGAACGTTCTCCGAGGTCGGCATCGACGGTGTGTTCGCGGACAGCCTGTTCGGCGTGTATGCCGCCTCGGGCACCCGAGATGATGTGGTCGAGCGCATGAACGCCGAACTCAACAAAGTGCTTGCGCGGCCGGACATCCAGAAGCGCTTTCTGGATGCGGGCGCCGAAGCAATACCGCTGAGCGCGGCCGATTATGCCGCGCGCGTGCAGGAAGAGAAGAAGCTGTTCGCGCCGTTGATGAAATCGTTGGGGTTGAAGGAACAGTAGATCGCACTGGCCCAACCGATCCGTGAGTCACAGCGTTGCGCGGATTTTCGCCAAGCGGGTTGCGGCCATCGCCGACATACCGGGTCAGTAGGCGGCACGGTAGATGTCGAGCGCCTGGGCCTTATCGATAGGCACCGGATTATTCATCAGCAGGCGCTGTTGCGCCATCGCGGCACTCGCCAGCGTGGGCAGGTCGGATTCCACGATGCCGACGGCGCGAAGACCCCGCGGCAGCTCGGCCTGGCGGATGAGGTCTTCCAGAAAGGAGATAAAGGTGGTCGCGCCGCGCGCGGCATCCGCGGCCGGCGGCAGGCCCACCGCTGTACCCAGTTCGGCGTATAGGGGCGCTGCGGCCAGCGCATTGAAACGCAGCACGGCGGGAAGGACCAACGCGTTCGACAGGCCGTGTGGCACATGGAATATGCCGCCGACCGGGTAGGCGAGCGCGTGCACGCCTCCGACGGGGGCGTTGGCGAATGCCTGGCCGGCCAGCATGGCGCCCAGCAGCATGTTGGAGCGCGCCTGCAGGTTGGCACCGTCGCGGCAAACCGTAATTAGGTTGGCAGTGAGCAGCTGCAACGCCAGGATGGCGAGGTGATCGGACAGCGGATTTTTCAGGCGTTTGCTGGTGTAGGCTTCGATGGCATGCACCATGGCGTCGACGCCTGTGGCGGCCGTGGCCGCCGGCGGCAAGCCGACCGTCAGTTCGGCGTCCAGAAAAGCCGCGTCGGCATAGAGCTGCGGCGCGACCACGCCGCTCTTGGTGGTGGCGCCGGTGGTCACGATCGAGATGGGCGTGACCTCCGAGCCCGTGCCGGCCGTGGTCGGCACCTGAATCAGCGGCAATCGCTGGCCTTGCACCTGGTTGACGCCATACATGGCATGCAGCGGCTGATCGCTATTGCACAACAAGGCCACCAGCTTGGCCACGTCCATGGACGAACCGCCGCCAAAACCGATGACCACATCCGCGTCGAACGCGCGGGCGCGTTCGGCTGCTGCTTGGACCACGGCTTCGGGCGGGTCGGCGACCACGTCGTCGATAACCAACGTCTGCCAGCCGCTGGCCGCCAGACTGGTCAGCGCCGGTTGCAGCGCGCCGCTGCGATTGAGAAAGTTGTCGGAGACCAACACCGCACGTGCGCCCGCATGGCGCTCGCGCAGCAGGGCGCCCAGGCGGCGAGCCAGGCCGGGTTCGACGAGAATGTGGGGGACGGTCTGGAAGGAGAAGGCGGACATGGGATCAGGAGAACTCGTTGATGATGGTTTGCGCTACGTCTTCCAGCGATGATCGCGTCGCCATGGCGCGGCTCTGGATACGACGGTGCGCTTCGTTTTCGGTAATGCCTTCACGCGCGATCAATAGCGTCTTGGCCGTGGCAACCTTGCTGACGGCGGCATAACGCCCTTCGAGTTTGCGCATATGGGCCATTGTGGCGGCCTGCTGGCGCCAGGCGGTGCGCGCCAGCAGTAGCTGGGTCAACAGGCCAAAGGGGCGGATCGGCCGTTCGATGACACCGGTGCAGCCGCTATGCAGAACCAGTTGCAGCGTGGCCGGATTCTCGTATTCGACGATGCCGACCAGCGGCGGGCTCAGCGCGTTCAGGCCGTCGGCCAGCTTCTGAATGGCTTCGCGATAGTCTTCTTCGATGGGTAGAACGACTACGTCGGCATCGGAGCAGAGCGTATCGGGCAGCGGCCATTGCTGGGTCGGCACACAGCCGATGCGCTTCAGATGCGACATCAACAGGCGAGATTCGGCGTCCTGCGGGTGCAGGACCAGCACGCGCAGGCCGTTGAGTTCGCGGAGCGCCGTGGTGCTGCGACCCGGCCGGTTCAGGTAGGCAGTCACGGCAGGGTCAGGGCCTGGGGATCCAGCGCATGGTCCACGAGGTACGGCACCGGCCGCACCGCGGCACGCGCGGCGTAGATAATCTGGAACTGCCGTTGGGCATCAATGCGGGCGATGCGCGGCCAGAGCGAAGTGTGTTGCGTGTCGCCGTCGATGGTGACGAGACCTTGGGGCGCCTGGAATTGGGCACCGTCCAGAGCCCTTACCAGATCGGGCACGGCAAGACCGCCCGCGCGGCGCGCGGCGTCGGCGACGAGATGGACCTGGGAATAGGCGGCTTCGGCGCCCGCCGTGATCGGGCTGTCTTCGCCGAAGCGCGCATGGTAGGCCTGGGCGAACCGGCGGCTGGGCGCGGTGTCCAGCGAAGCGAAGTACGGCGCGGCCGTGATGTGGCCTTCGGCCTGTTCGGCAGTGAGCGCCGCCACGTCGGTCTCGTTGGTGGCGAGGCTGACGATGGGCATGCGCGCCGGATCCAACTCCAGCTCGCGGTAGGCCCGATACAGCTTGACGATGTCCCGTCCGACCATGGTCGAGTAGATCGCGTCCGGACGCAACGCCACGGCGCGCTTGAGGACTTCGGCAAGGTGTTCCTGCGGTGCGTTCAGCGGCAGGTAGACCTCGTCGACCACTTCGCCGCCCGCCTGCTCGTATAGCTCGCGCATGATGCGATTCGACTCGCGCGGGTAGACGTACTGGCCGCCGATGAACAGGACCCGATTGCCAAAGTGACGGATCACGTAGCTGGCCAGCTGCACTGAGTTCTGATTGGGAACGGAGCCGCCATAGAAGCAATAGGGCGAATACTCGAATCCCTCGTAGAGCGTGGCGTAGAACAGCAGGGCGCGGCGGCTTTCCACGACCGGCAGCACGGCCTTGCGGGTGCTGGACATATGGGTGCCGAAGATCAGCGGCACGCGTTCGCGATCGCAGAGCCGTTCGGCGGCCTCGCGATAGTCGGCCGGCTGGGCGCCCACGCGGGCGCTGACTGGGACGAGCGGCGCGCCATCAATGCCGCCGGCGGCATTGACCTCGTCGATAGCCAGCAGCGTGGCGTTTTCCTGGGTGATCTCGGTCGCCGCTGTCAGGCTCTCGTGCGAGAACAGCAGGCCGACGCGATGGCCGGTGGTGGTCGTCACAGCGACGTCCAGTCGAGCGAGCGCTCGAAAGCATGGGCCGCACGATACAGCGTCGCTTCGTCGAAATGACGGCCCACCAGCATCATGCCGACCGCCAAGCCGTCTCGCAGGGCGCAGGGCACGGAAATGGCCGGATGGCCGGTGACGTCAAAGGGCGCGGTGTTGGCGTTCATTTCAAGGGCGCGGGTCACAAAGAGGTCCGGCGCCGCGCCGGCATCGATGAGGCGCGGTGCGCGCATGGGCACCGTCGGCATCAACAGCATGTCGACACGATCCAGAGCCTGATCATAGGCCTGGCGCAGGCGGCGCGCGAGGTTTTGCGCCTTGCCATAGTACTGGCCACCGTAGCGTGCGTAGAAGTATTCGCCGGCCAGGAGGCAGGTCTTGACGTCATGCGGGAAGTCGTCGGCATGATCTTGCCAGTGGCGTTGCGCCTGCATCAGGCCGGTGACATACAGGCCTTTCCAGTTGCTACCGTAGTTGAAACCCTTCATTTGTTGGGTCGTGCCTTCGACCGCGATGGGGGTCCAGATGGCATGGCCCTTGCGGTGTAGCGGCACCGACAGCTCGATCACTTCAGCCCCAAGCGCGGCCAGCTTGGCGGCGGCTTGGCGCACTGCATCGTCAACCACGGTTTCGCTGTTGTGCCACCCAAAGCCTTCGGGCACCACGCCGACGCGCAAGCCCTTGAGGGCGAGCCCCAACGCCTCGCAATACGACCCGCGCTCGGCCGGCAGGTTCTGCTGGCGCGGATCCAGCCCGTCGCTGCCGGCGATGGCGTCGAGCAGCAGGGCATTGTCGGCCACCGTTGCCGTCATGATGCCGGCGTGATCCAGCGTCATTTCGATCGGCATGATGCCGGTATAGGGAATGAGGCCATGTGTGGGCTTCATCCCATAGATGCCGGAGTAGGCGGCTGGAATACGCACCGAACCGCCCTGGTCCGTGCCGATGGCCATGTCGGCTTCGCCGGCGCCGACCAGCGCCGCCGCGCCGGACGACGATCCGCCCGCCGAATGCTCGGGCATGCGCGGGTTGCGCACCGGGCCGGTTGCATTGGTATGGCTGCTGCCCGATACGCAGAAATATTCGCAATGGGCTTTGCCGACGATGCGGCCGCCAGCGTCCAGAATGCGGGTGGCAACCGTGGCGTCCTGGTCGGGCACATAACCGCGCAAGGTAGCCGCGCCATTCATCATGGGCACGCCGGCCAGGCAGACATTGTCTTTGAGCACCACCCGCTTGCCGGCCAGCGGACCGCCGGGGCGGCCGTCGATCTCGGTACGCACATACCAGGCATTGAGCGGATTGTCCTCGGGCTGGACGCCCGGTGTGCGCGGATAGCGCACCACCGGCGGCTGATCGATCAGGGCATCCACCTGGTCGTACTCGGCGAAGGTGGCCTCCAGGATGCGTTCGTAGGCACGCAACGTGGCATCGTCCAGATTCAGGCCAATGCGACGCGCGGCCTGGTCCAGTGCTTCCAGAGTGGGACGGGGAAGGGACATCTCGGATTCCGGTTCAGGATTGCAGACCGCCGTAACGCCGGGCGATCTCTTGGGGAGTAGTGGTGGCGGTGGGAATGTCGGCGATCAGCTCGCCCTTTTCCAGCACCAGGATGCGGTCGGAAAGCGCGCACAGGAAATCGATGTCCTGTTCGACCAGCAGGATGGCGATGCCATGCGAGGCGCGCAGGGTCTGCAACGCCTCGACGATTTCGTCGCAGATCGAAGGCTGGATGCCTTCGGTGGGTTCGTCCAGCAGCATCAGCCTGGGTTCGCCGCACAGGCAGCGGGCCAGCGCCAGCAATTGCTGTTCGCCGCCCGACAGGCTGCCACCGGGACGATCAAGCAGACGTTGCAGACGCGGAAACACCTTCAGCACCGTGGCGATCATGGCTTCGGCGCCGCGCAGGTTTTTCACGCAACCCATGCGCAAATTTTCGGCGACGCTCAGTGCCGGGAAGATCTGCCTCCCCTGCGGCACGAACCCGAGGCCCTGGCGGGCGCGGGCATGCGGAGCAAGCGTGCCGATCTTTCGGTCGGCCAGCGTCAGGTCGCCGCCGGTAAGGGGCAGCTCGCCCATCAACGTGCGCAACAACGTTGTCTTGCCCATGCCGTTGCGGCCCAGAATGCCGGTGAATTCGCCGGCGGCCATGCCGAAGCTCACGCCATGCAACACCGGGATGCGGCCGTAGCCGGCTTTCAGGTCATGCGCCTGGAGCATGTTTTTCTCCTTGCTTGCCCAGATAGGCGGCACGCACTTCGGCATGCGCCATGATGTCGTCGAAGCTGCCTTCGGCCAGCACTTCGCCTTGGTTGAAGACGGTGATGCGGCCCGCGATCAGGCGGATGAAGGCCATGTCGTGCTCGACCACGACCACGGTGCTGTGGCGGTTGATGGCGGCTATCAGGTCGGCGGTCTTGCGTGTCTCTTGGTGCGTCATGCCGGCTGCCGGTTCATCCAGCAGCACCAGCTCGGGCCGCGACGCCAGGATCATGCCCAGTTCCACCCATTGGCGTTGGCCGTGAGCGAGCGCATTGACTGGCGTGCGGGCCAGCGCATCCAGGCCGATTTCGGCCAGCACTTGCGCCGCAATGGCGTCCGGCTCGCCGTCGGCGCGCCGCGCCGCGGCCAGCCGCAGGTTCTCGCGCACGTCCAGCCCTTCGAAGACGCTGGGCACCTGAGTCTTGATGCCGATGCCCAGGCGCGCCACCTCGTGCGTGGCCAGACCGCGCAGGGGTTGGCCCTTGAAGCGGATGTCGCCGCGGCTCGGCTGCAACTGGCCGGATAGCATCTTGAAGAAGGTGCTTTTGCCGGCGCCGTTCGGGCCGATCAGGCAGCGCACTTCGCCGCGCTCCAGTCGGAAATCGACATTTCGCACAGCGTGCACGCCGCCAAAACTCACACCCAGGGCCTGGGTTTCCAACAGCGGTGTGCTCATGCTTGCTCCTTGGCCGGGCGCACTGCGCGGCGGCAAGCGTCGAGCACCGTCGGGGCCAGGCCGCGCGGGATCAACAGAACGAAGAAAATCAGGATGAGGCCAAGAACCAGGCCGGTGTCCACGGTGTGCTGCGCACCCAGTTCCGTGACCATGGCTTGCAGCGCCACGCAGGCGATGATGGGGCCGATCAGCGTGCCGCGGCCCCCGACGATCACCCAAATGATGATTTGCGCCGACTGCGACAGACCGAACACGCCGGGGCTGACGAAGGCGCCCCAGTTGGCGTACAGCATGCCGGCCAGGCCGGCCAGCGCGCCGCCCAGCGTGAACGCGGCCAACTTGTACAGGCTGGCGTTGTAGCCCAGCAGCAGGGCGCGCTGTTCGTTTTCACGTACCGCGGCAACCACGCGACCAAAGCGCGAGGCCATGATTGCGCGCAGGCCAAAGTATGCCCCGATGAGGGTAAGGGCGGCCAGTGTGAACGTGCCTTCGGGCGAAAGGGGCTCTGTCGCGCCCGGGAGCGTCAGCGGCGGGATCGACGGAATGCCATTGAATCCGCCCAGCAGCGCTTCGCCGATGCGATAGCTGTCGCCTGAGGTCGAATTCATCAGGTTGAACAGGATCAAGGTCACGGCCAGCGTGATGACGCCAAGATAAACGTCGCTGATCTTGCCGTAGAACATGAAGTAGCCGAGCAGGGCGGCAAAAGCCGCCGGCACGGCGACGGCCAAGGCCATCGCGACCAGGTCCGGTCCGAAGTTGAAGGCGCCGATCGCCCAGGCATAAGCGCCCAGACCAAAGAAGGCGGCCTGCCCGAAACACAGGATGCCGCCGTGACCCCAGACAAAGGCCAGGCTCAGCGCAAGCAAGGCCATGACGAGGTAGACCGTCATGGACAAGAGGCTGAACATGTCGACGACGGTGGGCAACATGATCGCGGCCGCGACGGCCACCACGCCCAGCGCCAGAGAAATCACAGGTACACGCATCAGATCGCTCGCTTGAAAAATCGCCCGGTAATGCCTTGCGGCAAAAGACGGATCAGCACGATGGCGGCCAGCAGCAAGGCCACCTGGCCGTAAACCGGCGTGGCAAGAAATGTCACTCCTTGGCTGATGGCGCCGAAGAAGCCCGACGCGCTGACCGTGCCGGCGATGACGGCGCCCCCGCCGCTGATGACCGTGATGAAGGCCTTGGCGATGTAGGCCGCGCCGATGGTCGGGATGACGCCCGTGAGCGGGGCGAGCACGGCGCCGGCCAGACCGGACAAGGCGGCGCCCAGACCGAAGGTCATCTTGTAGACGCCATTGGGGTTCATGCCCAGCGCGTTGGCCATCGCGGCGTTCTGCATGCAGGCCCGGGCCCGCAGGCCGAAATCGGTAAAACGCAGCAGGCACCACAACGCGAGCATCACGCCGGCGGCCAGCGCGATCAGAAACAAGGTATACCCGCTGGCTTGGCGCGCGCCGATGGCAATGCCGCCCAGAGGCGACGAAATGCCGACGGTGGTGTTTCCGAAGACCATGGTGGCCAGCCCGATGACGGCAAGGGACAAGCCCCAGGTCGCGAGCATGGTGTCGATCATGCGGCCATACAGATGACGCACCAGCAGGTGTTCCACAAGCACGCCGAAGATGCCAACGATCAACGGCGCGAGCACCAGCATGGAGATCCAGATCGGCACGCCCCATTGATTGGTGGCAAGGATGGCGACATAGCCGCCCAACATCATGAATTCGCCGTGGGCGAGATTGATGATCTTCATCATCCCGAACACCACCGCCAACCCGACGCTCAACAGCGCCAGGATGGCGATCGCACCCAGGATATCGATGGCATAAATGGCAACGAGATCCATGGAACGCTCAGAACTTGATGGCGTATTGACGGTTGTCCGCCGGGTTCTTGATCAGGTCGCAGACCGCGGCGGTGTCGCCGGGCTTCTGCTGCGGGAAGCTCTCGATCAGATTGAGCTTGCGGTCACGGACTTCCGCGATGTGCACGTCCAGCGTGCAGTGGTGCGTGGCGGGGTCCAGCGACACGCGGCCGCTCGGCGCATCGATGGCGATGCCCGATTCCAGCGCTTCGATGACCTTGATGCGGTCGATCGAGCCGGCCTTGCGCACGCCTTCGGCCCACAGCATGAAGCCCTGATAAGCACCCATGGCCAGTTCGGTGATGTAGGGATAGTCGGCGCCGTAACGGGCATGGAAGCGCTTGACGAAGTCGGCGTTGGCGGCGCCAGGCAGCTCCTGCAGGTAGTTCTGGCAAACGAGGAAGCCGTTGCATTCTTCGGGCGACAGCACGATGTGTTCATTGCCACCGGCAAAGGTGGTCGAGGCGAGCGGGATTTTTCCTGTCATGCCGGTGGCCTTCCATTGGCGATAGAAGGACATGTGCGCGCCGCCCACCAGACCCGACCAGACGAAGTCCGGCGAGGCAGCCTGGATCTTGGAAATGGCAGCGCCGAAATCGGTCACGTCCAGCGGGAAGAATTCCGTGGCGACGGTCTGGCCGCCGACATCGGCTGCGTACTTGCGCACCCAGTTGGACACGATCTGGCCGTAGTTGTAGTCGGCCGCCACGATGTACACCTTCTTGCCCCATTGCTTGACGGCGTACGGTGCGAGCTTCTGCACTGTCTGCGCTGGCGTCACGCCGGCCGCGAAGTAATTGCGGTCGCAGACGCCGCCTTCATACTGATTGTTGTAGAAGTACAGCGTGCGATAGCGGTTGAGCACCGGCCGCACGACCTCACGCGAAGCCGAGGTAATACCGGCGTGGACCACGGCGGCCTTGTCGCGCAGCGCGGCCTGCTGCGCGAATTGCGCATAAAGTTGCATATTCGATTGCGCGTCGTAGGCGATGAAGTTGATCTGCTTGTCCAGCAGACCGCCCTTGGCGTTGATTTCCTCGGCCGCGAACCGCAGCGCGTCCATCACCGGCTTGCCGTAGATGTCCAGGCCTCCCGACAGATCGTAAATGGCGGCGACATTGATTTTCTCCTCGCCAGCCGCAAAGGCGCGCGAGCCGGTGAGTCCCATCAGGGTGGCGGAGGCGGCGGTGGCAGCGGTGGACGAGAGGAACTGACGGCGGTTCATGCTCATGTTGATGGCCCCTTGAGCGCTTGCGGCGCGTGCGGTCTGGCGCCCCGCGCGAAGTGCAGGGACGTGCAGAGGCCGACGCCGAAAGTCGCGTAGACGTGTGTAGGTGTGTGGGTATGCCGAGAACCCGGCAGGATGTCGACGCCGTTGTCGACGAGAAATACTGAGCGGCCTTGCTGGCAGTTGCGCCTTTGGAACTAACCGGACCGACCTTCAATGCTTGAAGGCAGGGCAAATTCTAGGGGAAGGGCAAGGGCCAGGCTAGCCCCGGGATTTCCCTAGGGCTGGCGCCGAGAACGCCCCGGGCCGCGTCACCACCCTCGACATTGGCGATACCGGCCCGCAATGTCGCTGTCCTTAAAAGTCCCGCACCTCATCCACCGCACGATCCAGCGCATCGCGATCCAGCACGGCCGCGTCTTCACCCGCGTCCTCGATGAGCTTGGCCTGGACGGCGTCCAGGATGCCCATCAGCGCCACGTAGATCTGATCGCGTTCCACCGTTTCGATGAAGCCGGTGCGCCGGTCGAGCGCGTTGAAGCCTTCGGTATATGTCCGAACGATCTCGGACAGGGTCGCCATCAGCGCTTGCGCATCCGCGGCGTGGGTCGCAGCGGCCTTCAGGGCGTCGGCGCGGATCTTGCGGTACAACGCGGCGGCTTTCTTGGCCTGGGCGGCCGTGATGTGCTCGCTGCCGTCCCATTCGCGAAACGGATTGTCCAGGTTCGCGGCCAGCCATTCGGGCTTGCGGGGCTTGCTGACTTCCAGATCCAGACCCGCCGCTGCGGCTTTCTTGTAGTCCTTCTTGGCCTGCGCCAGGATCTCAGCGGGCATGCTCGTGAGCCAGAGCGATTGCAGCTTGGGCCAGGCGTCCGGCCCGGGCAGGCGGCTCTCGGGAGGCGGGAACACGTCGTTGATCAGGATCATCGCCAGCTCGCGCAGGGCCGCCAGATGCTCGATGCCGGTGGCCACGCCTGGGGCGCCCCACACATACAGCGAGTGCAGGTGCGGAAAGATACGCGCGACCTCGGCACAGTCCAGCGTCTTCATGCCGCGCAGCGAGATCGCGCCAAGGCGCGTCAATCCGGCGCCGGACCAGATGGCGTTTTCGCGTTCCAGCCGCAACCACATGCCGTCGTCTTCGGTGTGCACGACCAGGTCGGGATGCACCTCACCGCGCAGCGACAGCGTGTTCAGCCCGTCATTCAAATAGAGTTCGCGCACGCCGGTCACGTCAATCGCGACCCGCCCGAACGAGGTGCCGCGCAGGTCGACGACCGGCTCGCCGAAACTGGCGTATTCCAGTTCGCTGAGAATCGGCTTCGTGCGGGCCCATTCGATCAGCCCGGGCACGGGCGCATCCACGTGCAGCTTGATCAGCAAGGGCATGTCGTCGAACGTCGCGAGCGACGGCGCGGCGAGCAGCGCCGCGCTGTCCAGGCCGCGCATGGCGCGCGTGATCGTGCGGCCCGGTTGCTCCAGCACTACGGCGTTATCGGGCGTATCCGCGTGGGCGGCCGCTTTGAATCGCGCACGGACGCCGGCGTCGATCGCGTTCCAGCGGCGCTGGTTGTAGAGCATGTCGCCACTGGACCAGCCGCCGGAATACGAGCGTGACTCCTCGGTCACGAGCGGATCGCGCCAGCCCACGTGCTTGGCATGCGCGGGCACCGGCCCGCTGATCCACGTATGGTCCACGCGGTCGCGCCAGAAGTAGAAGTCGAAGTGCGCCGGCCGCATCGCGGCGATGTCGGCGTCGCCGGGCAACGCGCTGCCCACCCAGTCCAGGCTCAGCACCGCGATCTCGGCGTCCGCGCCGTCACCCTTCACGTGCGTGATCTGCGAGGCGGTGTAGGCCTGCAGGCGGCGGTTGAACGTGACGTAGATATCGCCGGGCGTGTAAGACATGCGGGGGGCTTCCGATAGGCATTCAAAGAATGCGCAGTATACGGTTGCGATCTGTCCCCGTGGATCGCGCACCTTGGCCCCTGTCGCGCAGGTGCCGCCATCGCAGGCTCGGGGGAACACCTGCCTTTCGCCGCAGGTTAAAAGCATATGTCTGAATCGTATTTGGACTCCTGAGGCCGGGGTGTCCATACTGAGCGGTTTTGGCCGCCGCCGTCGGCCAGCCTTCCTTCATTGCATCGGACGCATCATGAGCACCCTGTCACCCGAAGTACAAGCCGCCCAGGCCTTGGGCCGTGAAGCCGGTGTCGGCACCCCCAACGTGCTGACCACCCCGCTGGATCAAGTGCGCCGGCAGGCGCGCGGCTATCAGATCTGGTTGGCTGGGGAAGTGCCCGAGGTCGGGCGGGTGGTGGAGCATCGGCTGGATCATCTGCCGGTGCCGGCGACGTTGCGGCTTTACTATCCCGCCGGCGCGGAGGGCAAGGCGCTGCCGCTGTATCTGCATCTGCACGGCGGCGGGTTCGCGCACGGGGATCTGGAAACATTGGATCGCTGGAAACGCGAGATTGCCAATGAGGCCGGCATCGTGAC
The DNA here is from genome assembly GCF_902859585.1 of Achromobacter animicus. Taxonomy (GTDB): domain Bacteria; phylum Pseudomonadota; class Gammaproteobacteria; order Burkholderiales; family Burkholderiaceae_B; genus Achromobacter; species Achromobacter animicus. Next base: position 756,382 of record NZ_CADIJM010000002.1, read on the forward strand.
GGGCGGGTTGGAGTATGCGCTGGCGCCCGAAGCACGATACCCGGTGGCGGTGGAGCAGGTGTTGGGGGCGGTGCGCTGGCTGCATGGCAATGCGGCATCGCTGGGCCTGGATGCCGGACGCTTGAGTCTGGGCGGAGAGTCCGCTGGCGGCAATCTGACGCTGGCGGCGGCGCAACGGCTGCGGGATGCGGGCGAGCCGCTGCTGCGCGCGATTGCGCTGATCTACGGCATGCTGTCGGCGCGCCGTGATACGCCTGCGCAGCAGGAACTGGGCGATGGCCGCTTTGGGTTGTCGACCGACAAGCTGGATTGGTTCTGGCGCCAGTATGTGGCCGATGAAGCGCAATTGCAGGACCCTGGCGTTGCGCCGCTATTGGGCAGCGTGCAGGGTCTGCCCCCTGCTATTCTGCAAGCCGCCGAACTCGATCCCTTGCTGGACGACACCAAGGACCTGGCGCAGGCGTTGCGCGAGGCGGGCGCGCAGCCGTGGCAGAAAATCTACCCCGGCGTGCCGCACAGCTTCATCAGCATGACCCGCATCCTGCCTCAAGCGCAGGAGGCCCGTTCGGATCTGGTGCGGCAGTTGCGTCTGCTGCTGGCCTGAGCGCCTTGGTTGACCGATCCTGATGCCAAGACCACGGCGTCGCGGCATCAGGCCGGAGAGGGCGGCGTTTGAATCGGGGCGAGGTCCCGCTTAACTCCGAACGGGCTTGTTTCCGTGAGACACGCTGGGCGTATCGCGAAACAGCGACATGTGCGTGTGGGTCGCCACCCACGGATCGCCAACGTTTTCACGCGCGAACGACACGGTGGCGCGGCCCAGGCGGTCGAAGGTCTTGCCGTCCGGGTGATAGCCGATCGAATCCCACACTGCCGCACCGACGGCAAACAGGCGGTCCGGCGACACAAAGGTCTGCACGTCGTCCAGACGCCACAGGAACTTGTCGATGCTGAACCACACGTTGCGCCACTGGTTTTTCTCGGCATGATCGCGGCCATGCACGAAGTTGGTGTACGTGCCGAACGCGACAAAGTCTTCCGCGAACAAATGGCGCGCCGCTGCGTAATCCACGGCTTGGACATGGTCGGACAGTTCCTTGAACCAGGCGCGCACCGCGTCGGCGTCAGCCGGATCGACAGGGGTCAGAGCTTTAACAGACATGGTTTCTCCATGAAAAATTACGAGGAAATCGGGGCGGCGCCGGGAAACCAGCAAGCCACTTTGTGTTCGCCCGCCATGGTCATCAGCGGCGGCGCTTCCTGCCGGCAACGTTCAACCGCCAGGGGACAACGCGGGTGATACCGGCAGCCTGATGGCGGGGACATCGGGCTGGGCGGTTCACCTAGCGCCACCGGAAACGTCCGACGGCCATCGCGATGGCGTTCCGGTTCGGGTACGGCAGCCAGCAAACCGCGCGTATAGGGATGTAGCGGCCGGTCATAGACATCGTCTCGCCGACCGGTCTCGACGATCTGGCCGGCATACATGATGGCGATGCGATGCGAGATATGCCGCACCACGGCCAGGTCGTGCGCGATCAACAGGAAGGATAGTCCCAGCTCCTGCTGCAAGTCCTGGAACAGATTGATGATCTGCGCCCGCACCGACACGTCCAGCGCCGACACGGGTTCATCGGCCACGATCAGCTCGGGCTGGATCGCCAGCGCGCGGGCAATGCCGACGCGCTGACGTTGACCGCCGGAGAACGCATGGGGATAGCGCTTGGCCGTATCGGCCGGCAGACCGACCTGCGTGATCAACTGGGCTACGCGCGCTTCGAGCGCACGCCGTCCGGCTGACCAGCCATGCACGATCAAGGGTTCGGCGATCGCATCAAACACGGTGTGACGAGGATTCAGGCTGGTGGTCGGGTCCTGGAACACGAGCTGCATGTGCCGCCGCAGCTCGCGCAATTGCGCGGCGCCAGCGGTGCTGATGTCTTTCCCCTGAAACCGGATGGACCCCGACGTCAACGGCGTGCGGCGCAGGACCGCGCGGCCCAAGGTGGTCTTGCCCGAACCGGATTCGCCTACCAGGCCCAAGGTTTCACCGCGCGCCAGTTCCAGCGACACCCCATCGACCGCGCGCGCGGTCATGGGCCGGCTGAACCAGCCCGCCGAGCGCACCGGGTAATGCACTCGCAAATCCTCTACCTGCAACAGGGGCGCCGTCATGCCAGCTCCTTCCAGACCGGTGCAAACGGCCGCACACAGGCAGCCAGACGTCCTGGCGACAGCGTTTGCAAAGGCGGCCGCGCGGCGCAGGCCGCATCGGCGCCCGGGCAACGGGGCGCGAAGTCGCAATAGCTGCGGCGCACGCGCGGATCGGGCGGCACGCCGTCGATCGCCGTCATGCGGGGCTGGTTATCCGACAGCCGCGGCGTCGCGCGCAGCAGACCCGCCGTATAGGGATGGGCGGGCTGCTCGAACAAGGCATCGGCATCGCCCACCTCCACCAGACGGCCGGCATACATTACGGCTACGCGGTCGGCTACTTGCGCCACCACGCCCAGATCGTGCGTCACCAGCAGCACCGCCAGTTTCAGGCGGGCTTTCAGCTCGGCCAACAGCTCCAGGATCTGCGCCTGGATCGTGACATCCAACGCGGTGGTCGGCTCGTCGGCAATCAGGATCTGCGGATCGCAGGCCAGCGCCATGGCGATCAGGATGCGTTGCCGCTGGCCGCCAGAAAACTCGTGGGGCAGGCGCCCCAGGCGCTCGGCCGGTTTGGGGATGCCGACCTGCTCCAGCAGACCGATGATGCGCGCACGACGCGCTGCGGCATTCAGCGCAGTGTGGCGCTCCAGCACTTCATCGATCTGTGTGCCGATGGTCAGGAGCGGATTCAGCGCGCTCATGGGATCTTGAAACACCATGGCGATGCGCCGGCCGCGGATGTCTTCCAGTGCGCGCTCCGGCAGGGTCAGGAGATCCTGGCCGTCAAACACCACGCTGCCGCCGGCCACCCGGCCGGGCAGGGTGGTCAGGCCCATCAACGCCAAGGCGCAGGCGCTCTTGCCGGACCCGCTTTCGCCGACCAAAGCCAGCGTTTCGCCGGCATGCAGTTCAAAGGACACGCGATCGACCGCATTCACACTGCCCTGGCGGGTCAGAAATTCAACGCTCAGGTCACGCACGCTCAACAGAGGCTGCGTTGTCATCGCCCCTCCTTGGCCAGCAGTTTGCGGGCAAAGTCTTTTTCGCGTTCCCGCGGGTCCAGCGCCAGGCGCAGGCGGCTGGCCGCCAGGTTGACGCCCAACACGGTCAGCGCGATGGATAGACCCGGAAAGGTCGCCAGCCACCACGCGCTGGTCAGATAGTTGCGGCCGTTGGCCACGTCCAGGCCCCAGGATACGCCCGGCGGTTGCACGCCAACACCCAGAAACGACAGGGCCGCCTCGGCCAGCACGACACGCGCGAACTCCAGCACCATCAAGGTGATCAGCGGCGCGGCCAGATTGGGCAGGACATGGCGCAGCAGGATGCGCGCCGGCCGCGCGCCAGCCATTTCGGCGCTTTCGATATAGGGCAGCTGGCGCACCGACAGGACCACGCTGCGGATCTGGCGCGCGTAGACCATCCAGCCGTTCAGGGCCAGGGCCAGAATCACCGTTCCCGGGCCGGGACCCAGAATCACGAGGATCACCAAAGACAGCAGCAAGCCGGGGAAGGCCACGTGGATATCGACCCAGCGCATCAGCACGGCGTCCACCCGCCCGCCGGCAAAACCGGCAATCAGCCCCACCAGCACGCCCACGCCGGCCGAGATCGCCACCACGGCGGCGCCGATGAATATCGACAGCCGCGCGCCGTGCAGCACCCGGCTCAGCACATCGCGGCCCAGATTGTCCGTGCCCAGCAGATTCGCCAGGCTGCCGCGTTCTTCCCAGGCCGGCGGACGCAGGCGTGCCGACAGCTTGATCGTGGCGGGGTCATAAGGCGCCAGCCACGGCAGGATGATGGCAACGGCCGCCAGTGCCAGCAACAGCACCACGGCCAGAATCCAGCCGCGCTGGCGATCCGACAAGGCACGCCAGCCACGTGCCGCCGGTGCGGACACCGGCACTTCCCACACAGGCGCGCTCATACCGCGATTCTCCGGTCCAGCACCCGGTACACGATGTCCAGGCAGAAATTCAGAATCACGATCAGGAAGGCGATGAAGAAGACCACGGCCTGCAGCAGCACCAGATCCTGGCGCTCGATGGCCTGCACCGCCGTCTGGCCCAGCCCTGGCCAGGCGAACACGGTTTCGACCACGACGGTATGGCCGGCCAGCATGGCGGCAAATTCCCAGCCCAGCAGCGCGACCGTCGGCACGGCGGCATTGCGCAAGGCATGCACCAGCACGACGCGCCGCGAGCGCAATCCCTTGGCGCGCGCCGTGCGCACGTATTGCGAATTGAGTTCATCGATCAGCGCCGAGCGCAACATCATGGCGATGCGGCCCAAGGCCGGCAGCGCCAGCGTCACGATCGGCAGCACGGCGCTGGCCGCGGTGTCCGAACCGGATGAGGGCAGCCAGTTCAAGGTCACGGCAAACAGCAGGATCAGCAGCAAGCCCAGCCAGAACTGCGGCAGGGACAGACCGCTCAGGCTCAGGAATACCGAAATGCGGTCCGCCCATTGCCCGGGCTTCAGGGCGGCGGCAATGGCCAGCGGCACGCCCAGCAGCACGGCGACGGTCAGCGCGCCCAGGCACAAGGTGAGGGTGCCCGACAGGCGTTCCAGCACGATGTCCACGGCCGGCCGGTGTTGCCAAAGCGAGTCGCCGAACTGAAAGCTGGCGATGTCGCGCAGATAGTGCAGGTACTGCAGCCAGATCGGCCCATCCATGCCCAACGCGCGCGCCAGCACGGCGCGGTCTTCGGCCGAGGCATCGACCGGCAGCATCGCCTGCACCGGGTCGCCGATAAGCCGCGTGACGACGAACACGATCGTCGTCACGCCCAACACGACCAGCAAGCCTTGCAGAAAGCGGCCCAGCAAAAAGCGCGGCAAGCCGCGCCCGCCCTGATCAGTCGGTGACACGGAAGTCCTTGAGCGGAATCAGGCCATCGACGCGCGGCGAGAAATCCACGCGCTTGGACAAGCCGAAAATCTCGCCGCCATCGAGCAGGAAGACGAGATAGGCCTGATCGCGGCCGATCTGCAGGGCCTTGGAATACAAGGCCTGACGCTTGGCGGGATCGGCTTCCTGGCGCGCGTCTTCGATCAGCTTTTTCAGCTCGGCGTTGTCGTTGGCGGCTGCGACGCCGCCTTCGGCGTAATAGGCGCTGAGCGTGCGATCCGCGTCCAGCAGCTGGTTCGAATGGCTGCTGCTGATCTGCGCTTCGGTCGGCACGCGGTTCTTGTTCAGCGCGTCCAGGTATTCGGCCCAGGCCAGCACCCGGAAGTTGACCTTCAGGCCCGCGGCCTCCCAGTAGGCGGCAATGGTTTCCGCCAGTTCCTTGTCTTTCAGCCAACGGCCCGAGGGGGCGTAGAGGTCGATGCTTTTGCCATGGGCGCCGGCGGCCTTCAGCAGCTCGGTCGCGCGCTTGGGATCGTACGGATAGGGCTTGATGGAGGCGTCATAGCCAAACCAGCCCGGCGCCAGCAGTTGGCCGTGCGACACAGACGCGTAGCCGCCATAGAGGTCGTTGGCCAGCGCTTCCTTGTCCACCGCGTAGTTCAAGGCCTGGCGCACGCGCACGTCGGCCGTCAGGCCTTTCAGAGCGTTGAGCGACACAAAGGGCAGGTCGGTGCCCTTGAGCGTTACGGCCTTTGCCACGCGCTTGGTGTCTTCCGGCAGCAGATTGGTGATGAAGTCGAAGTCGCCGGCGCGCAGGCCAGACAGGCGCGTGCCGGGTTCGGCGACGAAGCGATAGGTGGCGCGGTCGACATTGCCGACGGCCTTGGGGTTCCAGTAATTCGGGTTCTTGGTGAGGACGATGCGATTGCCCTTGGACCATTCCGTCAGCACATAGGGGCCGCTGCCCACCGGCTTCTGGCTCAGGCTGCCATCGGCAGCCGCGGCCGGCGACACGATGGTCAGCCAGGACAGACGCGCGGGCAGCGCCGGATCGGCGCCGTTGGTGTGCACCTTGACGGTCACGGCGTCCACGGCCTCGGCCTGCTTGATGCCAAGAAAGAACGGACGCTGGCGCGATGCGGTCTTGGGGTCGACGATGCGGTTGATGCTGGCGGCCACGGCAGCGGCATCCAGGGGCTTGCCGTCGCTGAACTTGAGGTCCGGACGCAGCGTGACCTCCCAGGCCGTCGCGTCGATCTGACGCGGCAGGGCCGTCGCCAATTGCGGCACCAGCTCGCCCGCGGGCGTGCGGGTCAGCAGGGTTTCGAAGATGTTGCGCGACACGGCGCGCTCGGAGCCATCCTGCGCCGTCTGCGGATCCAGCGTCGAGGGCTCGGTGCCCAGCGCCAACGTGATATCAGCCGCCTGGGCGGCGCTCAGCACCGACGCAGACAGCAGCAAACCCAATAACTGGTTAAGGCGCATGGCGCACTCCGGATCCATCGTAAATAAGGAAAACGAAGTTTGCCGTCAGAAAATCAAACGTGCCGTTCTAAGGATATGTCGCGGAATTACTTGACTGTCGCGGGGCGGGTTGCGGTACTACGCCGCCCCGGACAGCAACACGGGCAGTTCCCAGGCCCGATGCTGCACCGGCTCGCCCAGATACTTTTCCACCTGCACCAGGGCGGTCTGGGCGCTGGGGCCCTGCGTCAGCCGCGAGGTTCCGATGTCCGCGGTCAGTGCGTTCGGATTGCCATGCCGGTCCATAGGGCCGTCGGGATCCGACCAGGCACCGGTCGCCATGATCACCACGCCGCGCGACAGCCCGTCGTCCAGCACCGCACCCGCCAGACAGGCGCCACGGTCGTTGAACACCCGCAGCACATCGCCTTCGCTGATGCCGCGCTCGGCCGCATCCAGCGGGTTGATCGCAATGGGCTCATGGCCGGACACCTTGCCGGCGCGCGACAGGCTGGCGGGATCCAGTTGGCTGTGCAGCCGCGTGCGCGGTTGATTGGTCAGCAGATGCAGCGGCCATTGCTCGGCGGCCGGCGCGCCCAGCCATTCGGTCGGCGGCAGCCAGGCCGGATACCCGGGGCAATCGTCATAGCCATAACCGGCCACCGCTTCGGAATACAGCTCGATCCGCCCGGACTTTGTGTACAGCGGGTTGGCGGCTGGGTCCTGCCGAAAGCGCTCAAACAGCACGTAGGGCGTTTCGGGCGGCGGCACTTCGGCATGCCCGCGCGCCCAGAAGGTGTCAAAGTCAGGCAGTTCCACGCCCCGCGCCTGGCATCCCGCCCGCATGCCGTCATAGACATGCCGGCACCAGCCGGGCACATCGCGCCCCGCGGTGAATGCCTCGCCAAAGCCGGCGCGGCGCGCGAGTTCCGCGAAGATGTCGAAATCGTTTCGTGCCTCGCCTTGCGGCTCCACGGCGCGATGCATGGCGAACACGTAAGGATCGCGCGACGACCCGCCCACATCTTCGCGCTCGAGCGCCGTCGTGGCGGGCAGCACGATATCGGCGCGCCGTGCCAACGGTGTCCAGAGGGACTCGTGCACGATCACCGTCTCGGGATTGTTCCAGGCCTGCCGTAAGCGATTCTGGTCCTGATGGTGATGGAAGGGATTGCCGCCGGCCCAGAAGATCAGCTTCACGTCCGGGTACACATGGCGCCCACCGTTGAATTCGTATTCCGTGCCCGGCGCCAGCAGCATGTCCGCGATGCGCGCGACAGGAATCGCCAAACCCGACGGGTTCTTGGGCACGGGAATCTCCGGCCCCGGCACCTGGCGGCGCGGCTGGCCGACGCCGTTCAACGAGGCATGGCCAAAGGCAAAGCCGCCGCCGGGCAGGCCGATCTGGCCGAGCATGGCCGCCAGTCCGATCAATGCCCAATACGGCTGCTCGCCATGCTGCGCACGCTGCAAGGCCCACGCAGCCGTCAACAGGCTGCGCTGCTCTGCGGCCTCGCGTGCCAGCGCCGCAATGCGCGCCGCGGGAATGCCGGTGATGGCCGCGGCCCACGCCGCGTCCTTGGGCTGGCCATCAGTATCGCCGCGCAAGTACGCGGCCCAGCGCTCGAACCCGGTGCAATGGCTGGCTAGAAATGCCGCGTCGTGAAGGTCCTGGGTCAGCAGGGTATGCGCCATGCCTAGCATCAACGCCGTGTCGGTGTTGGGCCGTATCGGCAGCCACTCGGCCGCCATTTCGGCGGGAATGTCGGCCCGGGTGGGGCTGACCACCACCAGCTTGATGCCGCGCCGCTGGGCCTCGCCCAACCATCCCGGCAGGTTGTGCAGACCTGCGCCGCCTGACGTCACCTGGCTGTTCTTGACCGGAATGCCGCCAAACGCGATCAGCACCCGGGTGTGTTCCAGCACGCTGTCCCAATCGGTCACATCGCCGCTGACGGGAGAGGTGGTGCCGATGACATACGGCAGCAGAAACTGCGCAGCGCCCCAGCTGTAATTACCGATCTGATCGACGCAGCCGCCGCCCAGGAACAGGAACCGCCGGATCAGGCTGCGCGCATGATGGACCCGCCCGGCCGAGGACCAGCCATACGAGCCGCCAAATATTCCGGCAGCGCCATGCTTGGCGCGCACGCGCGTCAGCTCGCCCGACACGAGATCCAGCGCGCGGTCCCAGGAAATTTCGATGTAGTCGTCGCCCTCGCGGTCGCGGCGGCCTTCAAGCCAGCCGCGCCGCACCGCGGGACGGCGCACGCGCAGTGGCGAATGCACTATCTCTGGTATGGAATCCAGCATGGGCGAGGGCGCCGGATCCGGCTCAAAAGGCTCGCAGCCGACCAGGCGGCCGGCTTCGGTGATTGCCGTGAAGGCGCCCCAATGCGCGAGCGAGGGGTGACGCGTACGTGCCATGCGGAAAACTCAGAGTGCGGTTCGATCCTGGATCAGCCTGACCCGGAATCCGGCGCCATGGCTGATGGCTTGATCGTCGAAATCATACTGCGGCGGGTGCAGGCCCGATGCATCACCTTCGCGGGCATCGCCCGGCAGTGACTTAGAATGGCCGGTCAGGACCGGCCATTTCCGTGCCGATCAGCAGACCGTTCAACAACCGTATGGCAACGACATTCCAGCTGGATACGCTCAAGATTCAAATGAACGAGGCGGCGCTCCAGCGGTTGGATCTGCATCAGCGCATCCAGCGGGCGCTGCGCGCGCTGATCCTGGACGGCGCGCTGGGACCGCGGGTCAAGCTGCCCGCGACGCGCAGCTTGGCCAAGTCGCTGGGCGTGTCGCGCGACACCGTCGAAAACGCCTACGTGCAATTGCATCGCGATGGCTACATCGTGCGTCGCGAGGGCTCGGGCAGCTATGTGTCCGAGACGGTGGGAATCGAACTGCGGGGCGCGACGCGCAAGCGGGCAAGGCTGGAGCGCAAGCCCGGCGCGGCGCAGCCGGGTGCGGGTCTGAGCCGGCGCGGGCGGGCGATCCTGGATAGCGGCGGCGTGTCAGACCAGCAGGTCATCAAGGCGTTCGCCACCGGCCTGCCCGAGACGCGCACGTTTCCCACTGGCGTCTGGGAACGCCTGCAGCGCCAAGTCATGAAGGACAGCCGCAACCACGTGCTGCTGCATGGCGAACCGCAAGGCGCTGAACCGCTGCGCCGCGCCATCGCTGCCTATCTGAATCTGGAGCGTGGCGCCAAGGTCGTGCCCGAGCAGGTCCTGGTGCTCAGCAGCACCCGGCAAGCGCTCTTCCTGTGCGCGCACCTGCTGGCCGACGCCGACAAGCCCATCCTGATGGAGAACCCCGGTTACTTCGGCGCCCGCAAGTCGTTCGAGGCCGCCGAAACGCGGGTCGTGCCGATAGACGTCGACGCGCAGGGCATACGCATGGACCTCCTGCGCGCGGACCGCAGCGGCGCCAATTGCGTGTATGTGACGCCGTCGCACCAGTATCCGACGGGCGTGACGTTGTCGCTGGAACGCAGGCTGGAGCTGATCGGTTGGGCCGCGGACCATGGCAAGTGGATCATCGAGGACGACTACGACAGCGAATTCCATTACGACGGTTTGCCGACTGCTTGCGTGCAGGGTCTGGACCGGCATCAGCGCACCTTGTACCTGGGTACATTCAGCAAGACGCTGTTTCCCGGCCTGAGGATGGGATACATGGCGCTGCCGCCGGAACTGGTCGACGCCTTTTCACGGGCGCGCAGCATCATGGACGGACACACGCCGCAGATACTGCAATTGACACTGGCCCGCTTCATGGAAGACGGTCATTACCATTCGCACGTGCGGGCGATGCGCAAGCTGTACGCGGGGCGCCGCGAGGTTCTGCTGGCGTCGCTGGTCAAGCGGCTGGGCCACGTCGTGCAGGCCGTGCGTCCCCCCGGCGGCCTGCAGATCCCGTGCCTGCTCGAGCCGGGCTGGTCCGAGGAAAGGACCCTGCTTCTGGCGGAGCGCGCCGGCCTGCGCCTGCCCGGCCTCAGCCGGCTGTATGCCGGCCCGTACAAGCAGCCGGGCTGGCTGTTGGGCTATGCGTCGTTGACGGCCTACGAGATCGAGGACGCCGTGCTGCGTCTGGAGAACGCGCTGTCAAGGGCTTGACCGGCCTTGATTGGGCAGCATGGAGTGCCGTCCCTGAGGGCCGCCGTGCATCAGCAGATGCGCGGTCAAGCCGGCCACCAGGCCCCAGAATGCGCCGCCCACGCCTAGCATCGTGACGTTCGCGGCGGTGGCCAGAAAGGTGATGAGCGCCGTCTCACGCGTGCGCGCGTCGGCCATGGCGTTGGCCAGGCTGCCGCCAATCGCGCCAAGCAAGGCAAGGCCGGCCAGCGTGGTGATGAATGCCTTGGGCAGCACCATGAACAGTGTCGCCAACGTAACGCCGAAGGTGCCGACCAGAATGTAGAACGCACCGCAGGCCAGACCCGCGATGTAACGCTTGGCGGGATCTTCATGGGCGTCCTTGCCGGTGCAGATGGCGGCGGTGATCGCCGCGACATTGAATGCGTGCGCGCCGAAAGGCGCCATGACGAGCGAGCCCAGTCCCGTCACGGTCAGGATCGGATTCGCGCTGGTCCGGTAGCCATCGTTGCGCAGCACCAGCATGCCGGGCATGTATTGACCCGTGAGCGTGATGATGAAAAGGGGCAGCGCAACGCCCAGCGCGGCCTGCAGCGAGAAGCCGGGCGTTTCGAACACGGGCGCCGCCAGGCGCAGATGGACCGCCGAGAAGTCGATCCGGCCCTGCGCGATGAGCAATGCGAGGCCGATGGCCAGGATGCCGATCACGGCGAAGCGCGAGGAGAAGCGCTTGAGCAGCGCGTAGGACACCACCAGCACGATCACCAGCAGGGGGTCGGCGCTGGCGCCGCCAAAGGCATTGACGCCAAACTGCAGCAGGATGCCCGCCAGCAGTCCGGCGGCAATGCCAGCCGGGATCCTGCGCACAAGCTTTTCGAATGCACCCGACAGTCCCAGCACGATGAAACCCAGCGCCGACAACATGTACGCGCCGATGACTTCCTGATAAGGCGTGAAAGGCATGACCGTGGCAAGGAACGCGGCGCCGGGCGTGGACCACGCCGTAATGATGGGCGCCTTGTAGCGCCAGCTGAGCAGCACGCCGGTCACGCCCACCCCGATGGATACCGCCCATACCCAGGAGGTGGTCTGCGCCGGCGTCAAGCGGGCCAGCTCTGCCGCCTGAAACACCAGGACAAAGGTGCCGCCATAGTTCACCAACACCGATATCAGGGCCGCGACGGTCGGGGATAGGAAGTCGGCGAGTCGGATACCCGCCCGAGGTGCTGTCATGAATCACTCCGCATTCAAGGGGCGCCCGGCCGCGGGCCGGACTTGAACGGGGAGTCTATGGGGGGCGCGGCAGGTTGATACCTGCCACATCCCGCCGGGCGGGCAGACCGCTTCTGAAGTGGAACCTTTCTTAAAGCTCGTCCAGGCGTGTCAACGTCAACGCCGCGTGCTCACGCAACGCCGTCTGCGCGTCCTCGGGCATGTCCCGCCAGCGTTGGTACACCATGGCCAGGCGCCGGTTGTCCTTGAGCTGCGGTTGATGGCGAGCAAAGAAATCCCAGTACAGCGCGTTGAACGGACAGGCGCGATCGCCTGTCTTCTGTTTCCTGTCGTACGAGCATCCACGGCAGTAATCGCTCATTCGGTCGATGTACGACGCACTGCCGGCATAGGGTTTCGTGCCCAGCAGACCACCGTCGGCAAACTGGCTCATGCCAACCGTGTTGGGCAGTTCGACCCATTCGAACGCATCGATGTACACGCCCAGATACCAACGGTGCACTTCGGCAGGGTCCAGACCGGCCAGCAGCGCGAAGTTGCCGATGACCATCAGGCGTTGGATATGGTGCGCGTAGGCGTTGTCCAGCGAATTGCCGATGGCGTCGCGCATGCAGCGCATGGTGGTCTTTCCGGTCCAGAACCACGTCGGCAGCGGGCGTGTGTGCGCCAAGGCGTTGCGCGTCTCGTAACCCGGCATGTGCGCCCAGTACACGCCACGCACATATTCGCGCCATCCCAGGATCTGCCGGATGAAGCCCTCGACCGCTGCCAAGGGCGCGCGCCCCGTTTCGTAGGCGGCCTGCGCCTGCCGCACCAGCTCGTCTGGGTGCAGCATCTTGGTGTTCAGGGCGAATGACAACTGCGAGTGAAACAGGCGCGGATTGCCCGCGCTCATGGTGTCTTCGTAAGCCCCGAAGTTGGGCAAGGTGTGCTGGATGAAATGATCCAGCCACGCTAACGCCTGCGTGCGATTCAACGGCCAGCGGAAGTGATCGGCTTGCGGATTTCCAAAGCTTCGCACGCCTGCCTGACACACCGTTTCCCACAACGCGCGATGGTCATGCTCGGGCCGCGCGTCCGGCGGCAGCGGCGGCGTTCCAGGCCAGGACTTGCGGTTGTCGTGGTCAAAGTTCCATCGGCCGCCCGCGGGCGCGCCCGATTCGTCCACGAGTACGCCATGGCGCTGGCGCATATGACGGTAAAACGTCTCCATGAGCCAGTTCTTGCGTGGGGCGAAGAACTTGGCCACCTCGTCACGCGTCGTGTAGAAGTGCTCGCTGTCGGCTTCCCGGACAGAGAATGCTTGCGACGCACTCCAGGCGCCAAGGACTTCGCTGACGCGCCACTCATCGGGCTGCTGGTAGTCCAGTTCTCGGGCGCCATAGTGGGCCATCAACGCTGCCAGATTCTGGGTGATGTTCTGCCGGTTGCTGGCATTGTCGATGGCGACATACCGCACGCGATGTCCCGCCTCGCGCAGATGCCGCGCGAAATCGCGCATGGCGGCGAATATCGCCAGGATTTTTTGCGCGTGGTGCAGCACGTAGTCCGTCTCTTGACGCACTTCCATCAGCACATACACGACGTTCGGGTCGGTCCGGGCGAACCAGCTGTGCAACGGGTTCAACTGGTCGCCGAGAATCAGGCGCAGGGTGTGCGCCCTCGCGCGCTCGGATGTCATGGCGCGCGGCTTTGCATCAGGAGGCCGGTTCCAGTGGCGGCTGTTCGCGTTCCTGGCTGACCCAGATGAATGCGTCGGTGTCCAGGCCCAACGCCTTGGCGCGGCGCAGGATGTCGTCGCGCGTATCGCGGCCAAGCGTCTTGTCACGCGCGAGAATCCAGGCGTAGCTGCGATCCGGGCCGACGACCAGGGCCCAGCGATAATCCGGATCCAATGCGGCCACATGGTAGCCGCCATAGAAGGGGCCGAAGAACGACACTTTCAGCGATGCCACCGATGGGTCACCCGTGAAGCGGGCTCGCCCCTGCGCCGAACGCCAATCGCCTTGCGAACCCTTGGCCGGGTCGAACCCGCGGTTGATGACGCGCACGGTGCCGTCGTCTTGCAGCGTGTAGTGGGCGGTGACGTCTGTCATGCCGCGTTCGAAGCTGTGGTCCAGCCGCGCGATTTCGAACCAGCGTCCTTCATAACGATGCACGTCGAAGGAGCCAACGGGTGTCACGCCTTTGGGCGGCGTCGTCGCGGCACAGCCATACAACGTCAAACCCAACAGTCCCAAGGCCAGCCACGGGGCGACGCGCCGCAACGGGTGGATGAAACGACGACCGGCTTCTGCATGGCGCATGAAAAACCTCCGCTGAATTTGAATCTCGGAAATTATATTTGCGGGGGTCTGCGCCCTTGGTTCCAGTTCGGAAAGAAAGGAAACAATTCATGGGCTTCAGGCCGGCTTCAGGTCCCGAGCTTGGGCCGGCGCCGATTCAGGCGGGCCGGCGCTACATCACCTTTACCGCGCGGCCGATGAACTGGATCGGCCCGGTCGGCTTGCCGGTGGGCGACCCGGTGGCCGGTTCCAGCGTCAGCTCAAACAACTGATTCGGTTCCAGCGGCGGCAGCTTGTCCAGCGGGATGCGCACCGGCTCGCCCGGTTTGATCAGGCCCAGCGAGACCGGACCGGCCCAGCCGTCGGCCTTGGTCCAGAATTCCAGCGCACGATCAGCCGGCACCTGCATGGCCGCGATCGGCACCAGTTGCACTTCGCGCTGACCGGCACTGGCCTGCACGACCCAGCCCGGCGTCTGTGATTGGGGCGCGACCAGCACCACCATGTACTGCACGGGACCCGGCGCGGGCGCGGGCCGCAGCGCCAGCGTGCCGGCCAGCACCAGGGCAGCAGCCAGGCCGCTGGCGGCCGCACCGCGCCAGAAGAACAGGCTGTCCCACCAACCCGGGCGCGCCGGCTGCGCGGCTTGCGGGGCCGCGCGTTGGCGATCCAGCGTAACCGCAATGCGAGGCCACAGGCCCGGGGAGGGCTCGATCGGCACGGCCAGGCTGCTGAGCGGCAGCAGGCGTTCTTCCCAGCGGTCGACGGCGGCGCGCAGCGCGGCATCGTGCGGCAGGCGGGCGTTGACGTCGCGCCGGCGCGCAGCGGACAAGGTGCCCAGCACGTATTCGCCGGCCAGTTCATCCAGGTTGTCGGGGGAAGGGGACGGGGCGCTCATGCCAGGCATTCCTTCAGCGCTTTCAAGCTGCGCTTGATCCAGGCTTTGACGGTGCCCAGCGGCGCGCCCAGGCGCTGCGCGATTTCACTGTGCGACAGGCCTTCCACGTAGGCATGCAGCACGCAGTTGCGGCGCACGGGTTCCAGTTGTTCGAGGCACGGGCCGATGCGGCCGGCGCTGTCGCGCCAGTCGAAGGCGTCGCGCGTGTCGTGCCAGGCGTCCATTGCGTCGCGAGCATCCAGCGCGGCGGCGGTGTCGTCGTCGACGGCGGTTTCGTGGCGGCCGTCGCGCACGGCGTTCAGCGCCAGGTTGCGCGCGACGCTGTAGATCCAGCCGCGGGCCGAACCGCGCGTGGCGTCGAAGCTGCCAGCCCGGTTCCAGATATTGACGAAAGCGTCGTGCACGATGTCTTCGGCCCGGGCGCGGTCTCGCACGATGCGCTGCGCGACGCCCAGCAAACGGGGGCCTTCTTGGCGGTACAGGGCCTCCAGCGCCGAGCGGCGTCCCGCGGCGCACTGCTCGAGGGCCGCGGTGTAATCGAAGTCCGGATCAGGTCGGTTCGGCATGCGCGCAGAGCAGGAAGGGGTGGGCACGGACCGGGCTGACAAGCCCCGGGCGGCGGCGGATCCAGGCATGTTACCGGAGTCCCGTTGCCGCCAGGGGCCTGCCTGCCCGGTGTCAGTTGGCCTTCCAGAAGATGTAGTCGGCCTGGTAAGACACCTGGCTGCGTTCGCCGGCCTTCGTGCAAGGCGTCTGCGGCGCCACGCCGCCCTTGAGCGCCGTGCGCTGGATATACGTGACGCCGGTCAGGGCGCCGGCGCCCATGGCGGGATTGGCCTTGACCAATTGATAGGGCAGGTTGCCCGCGCCGGCCGGCGCCACGGCGACCTGCGTGCCGGTCAGCTTGGAGCCGTCTGCGGCTTCCCAGGTGGCGGGCGGGCCATAGTAGGTGCCGACCTGTTTGCCCTGGCGGTCTTTCAGCACCGCCTTGGGACCGGCGAACACCCATTCCATCTGGTCCTTGGCGTCGGCCTTGGCGCGGCATTCATAGGTGATGTCGCCCGTGCCGACGGTTTCCCATGCCACTTTGTGGCCGGCGGGCACCTGAACAGAAGCGGGCAGGGCGTCTTGCGAGGCGGCCAGGGCCGGAGAAGCTTGCAGCATGCCGCAAGCGGCCAGCATTGCGGCCGCGAAAAGGCCGTTGGCGGGGGTGTGGCGAGTCATCATGAGCGGTCTCCTGCGCAGTAAAACGCTGCGGATACGGCGCACGGAATGTGCGCCGTTGCTGGTACTACACGCGGGAGCCGCAGTTGGATGCAGGCCGCGGAAAATATTTCGCGGCCTGGACTTGCCTGTATCATCCGCTGCAAGACATCCGTCCCCCGAGCGCCGTTTTGTCGTCGCGCGGCCTGAATGCCAGTGACCCCGGATAGCCGCCATGCCCGATCCGCTTCGTCTGCAGGCTTTGATACAGGAGTGCGCTCGCGGCCAGGAGTCCGCGCTGGCGGAACTCTATCGTCAGACTTCCCCGCATCTGTTCGCGCTCGCGGTACGTATATTGCGGCGAAGCGACTGGGCAGAGGAAGTCCTCCAGGACAGCTTCATCAATATCTGGCGCAATGCCGCCCGCTATTCATCGGAGCAGAGCCAAGTCATGACCTGGATGACGCGCATCGTGCGCAACCGTTGCATCGACATGCTCCGCCGGCCGGACCTGGAACGCCCCGATGCCGACGGCGCATTGACGCAGGCCTGGGCCGATGACGCGCCCGGCCCGTTCGAACGTTTGCAACGCGACCAGGACGGCCAGCGTCTGGCGGACTGCCTGAAACAGCTCGAAGGTCAGCAACGCGCGGCCATCGCGCTGTCCTTTTTCGACGACCTCAGCCACAGCGAGATCGCCCGCCGCCTCGAGGCCCCGCTGGGCACGATCAAGAGCTGGGTGCGGCGCGGCATGGACCGGCTCAAGAGGTGTCTGTCATGAACTACACCAATCCTCAACTGCGCGAGCGGCTTGCCGCAGACTACGTGGCCGGCGCCATGCGCGGGGGCGCACGCCGCCGTTTCGAGGGCTTGATGGCCGCCGACGCCAACCTGCGCCGCCAGGTGCGCGAATGGGAAAACGACATCTACCCCCTGTTGTGGTCGCTGCCGGCCCGGGTGCCGCCACGCCGCGTGTGGCGCGCCATCGAATCGCGCCTGAAGCCGGGTGGCGGCCGCGGCTGGCAGGGCCTGGCATTCTGGCGCGTGGTCAGCGGCGCGCTGGCGGCCCTGCTGGTGGCAGGGGTGGCGATCTACCCCATGCAGGTTGACCGCGCCGCGCGCACGCAGCTGATGGCGGTGCTGCAAAGCCCCGAGGCGCAGGCCATGCTGGTGGTGCGCGCCGACGAGCGCGGCGGCCTGCACGTGCATGCCTTGCAGGATCTGGCCTCGCGCGCCGACGGCAAGGCCCTGGAGCTCTGGGTGATTCCGCCGGGACAGGCGCCGATATCCGTCGGGGTGGTGGCCCCCGATGGCCAGACGGCGCTGCCGCGCGCGCAAGGCCTGGAAGGCGGGCAGACCCTGGCCATCACGCTCGAACCGCCGGGCGGGTCGCCGTCGGGCAAGCCCACCGGCCCGGTCATCATGAAGGGCGACGTGCTCAAGATCTGAGCCGCTTCTTGAGCGGGGCCGCGCGCTTGCCGCGGCTCGCTTCGCACCAGGGTTTTCACCTACGCATCCGATGCTGTGCCGGGACCGTATATCCCCCTACGTTTCCCACAGGACAGCATGATGCGCTCCATTCTTACCGGCTGGACCGCTTCGATGCGGCGCTGGGTCGATACGCAGGCGCAGGACGCGCCAGGCGGCGATCCCGATCGCATCGACTGGACCCGCGCCTTGCCTTTCGCCTTGCTGCACGCCGGCTGCCTGGGTGTGCTGTGGACCGGCGTCTCGCCGGTTGCGCTGGTGGTGGCGGGGGCGCTCTACGCGGTGCGGATGTTTGCTCTGACCGGCTTCTATCACCGTTATTTCTCGCATCGCACATTCCGCACGTCGCGCGGCATGCAGTGGATGTTCGCCGTGCTGGGGGCATCGTGCGCGCAGCGCGGTCCGCTGTGGTGGGCGGCCCACCATCGGCACCACCATCGCCATGCCGACGATGCGCATGACCTGCATTCTCCGCGCCATCACGGCTTCTGGTGGAGCCACATGGGCTGGTTCCTGACGCGCCGCGCCTTCGCCACCGACCTTGCGCGCGTGCCGGATCTGCGCGGCTTCCCCGAACTGCGCTGGCTCGACCGCTTCGACGCCGCGGTGCCGCTGGCGCTGGCGGTGGGGTGCTACGGATTGGGGGCGCTGCTGGCGCGCGTGGCGCCCGGCCTGGGCACGGACGGGCCGCAGATGCTGGTGTGGGGTTTCTTCATCTCGACCGTGTCCCTGTTCCACGCCACCGTCACCATCAACTCGCTGGCGCACCGCTACGGCAAGCGGCGCTATGACACCGCCGATGACAGCCGCAACAACGTGTGGCTTGCGCTGCTGACGTTCGGTGAGGGCTGGCACAACAACCATCACTTCTATCCGGGATCGGCGCGTCAGGGTTTCCGTCCGCGCGAGATCGACATCACCTGGTACGGCCTGCGCCTGCTGGCCGCCACCGGCCTCATCTGGGACCTGAAGGCCGTGCCGGATTGGGCGCTGGCCGCTGCCAAGGAGTGAGCATGCGCATCGCCATCATCGGTTCGGGCATCGCGGGACTGGTCTGCGCCTGGAGGCTGGGCCGCGACCACGATGTCACGCTGTACGAGGCCAACGACTATCTGGGCGGGCATACGCATACGCACAGGGTCGAACAGGGCGGCCGGCGCTATGCGGTCGATAGCGGATTCATCGTCCACAACCCGCTCAATTACCCGAATTTCACGGCGCTGCTGGAGGAATTGGGCGTGGCGTCGCAGCCCACCAGCATGAGCTTTTCGGTGCACAAGGAAGCGGCCGGTCTTGCCTATAACGCCGCCTCGCTGGACACGCTGTTCTGCCAGCGGCGCAACCTGCTGTCGCCGCGATTTCTGGGCATGGTGCGCGACCTGATCCGCTTCTACCGCGAGGCGCCTGCACTGCTGCGCGCGCCGGAGCCGGGCCCTACGCTGGGCGAATACCTGGCGCAACACCGTTACGGTGAGGCGTTCCGCACCGACCACCTGATTCCGATGGCGTCGGCGCTGTGGTCATCGCCGGCCTCGCGCATCCTGGCGTTTCCGGCGCGATACCTGGTGCGGTTCATGGCGAACCACCAGATGCTGCGCCTGAACGGCCGGCCGCAGTGGCGCGTGGTGCAGGGTGGATCGCGCCGCTATATCGACGCCATGCGCCGGCAATGGGCGGTGCGCGAGCGGCTGAACTGCGCCGTGCGCGCCGTCCGGCGCCTGCCGGGCGGCGTGCAGGTGATGACGCCCGATGGCCAGGACCACCATGACGAGGTGATCTTCGCCTGCCACAGCGACCAGGCGCTGGCGCTGCTGGCCGACCCGACGCCGCAGGAACGCGAGGTCCTCGGCGCCATCGCCTACCAGGACAACGACGTGGTATTGCATACCGACGCGCGCCTGTTGCCGCATCAGCGCAAGGCCTGGGCCGCCTGGAACGCCTACGTGCCGGCCGATCCGGACGCGCCGTGTTCGGTCAGCTATTGCATGAACCTGCTGCAGGGCATCAGGTCGCCGCAGCCCTTCATCGTGACGTTGAATCGCAGCGATGCCATCGATCCGGACGCGGTGCTGGCGCGCATGCGCTATCACCACCCCGTGTACACCCACGAAGCCGTGGCCGCGCAGTCGCGCCGCGCGGAGATATCGGGGCGCCGGCGCAGTTGGTACGCCGGCGCCTATTGGGGCTGGGGCTTTCATGAAGACGGCGTGGCGAGCGCGCTGGACGTGGTGCGCGGCATCCTGGAACAGCCGCGGGTGCGGGAGAGGGAGGCGGCATGATCCAGCAGAGCGCCGTCTACGAGGGCCGGGTGATTCACCGGCGCCACCATCCGCACGCGCATGGCTTCGGCTACCGCATGGCGCAGCTTTACCTGGACCTGGATGAGATCGACCGCGTGTTTCAGGATCGCTGGCTGTGGTCGGTAGAGCGCCCGAATCTGGCGCAGTGGCGCAGGGCCGATTATCTCGACGCCGGCGAAGGCCTGCCGCTGGCGCAGGCGGTTCGGCAGCGCCTGCGGGAGCATCTGGGAGACGTGCCGGACGGACCCATCCGACTGCTGGCGCACCCGCGCTACGCCGGCTACGTCTTCAATCCGGTGAGCTTCTATTACTGCTTTGACGCGGATGGCCAGACGCTGGCGGCCATCGTGGCCGAGATCACCAATACGCCGTGGAAGCAGCGCCATTGCGTGGTGCTGCCGGCCACCGCCGCCGAGCGCGAGGGCGACGCGCTGGCCTGGCGCTTCGACAAGCGCTTCCACGTATCGCCATTCCTGCCGATGGATTGCGCTTATGACTGGCGATTCAACCTGCCCGCCGACGACCTGCGGGTGCACATGCGGGTCAGCCGGGCAGGCGTGGCGCAGTTTGACGCGCGTCTGGATCTGCAACGCCGCATGCTGGACGGCGCCGCGCTGGCGCGCCTGCTGTGGCGCTACCCGTTGATGACGCTGCAAGTCGTCGGCGCCATTCATTGGCAGGCGCTGCGTCTGTGGCTCAAGCGCAATCCCGTCTACGACCATCCCCGCACGCCCAACGGAGAACCGCGATGAAACCCATGACGCCCTCGGAACATGCCTCGGTCGCGGCCAGCCGCCGTGCCAGTCCGCTGGAGCGGCTGTTGCGCCAGCGCCTGTTTGCCAGTCTGTCGGCACTGGACCATGGCCGGCTGCTGATCGAAGACGGGCTGGGCAGCGTCACGCTGGGCCGCGGCGAGCCGTGCGTGCGCCTGACGGTCAGTGACCTGGGCTTTTACCGGCTGGTGGCCGCGCAAGGCAGCGTCGGCGCGGGCGAGGCCTACGGCGACGGCCTGTGGCGCTGCGACGATCTGGTCGGATTGGTGCGCCTGTTGGTGCGCAACCGCGACACGCTGGACGCCATGGAGTCGGGGCTGGCGCGGCTGGCGGGATGGGCGCTGCGGCGCTGGCATGCCGGCAACCGCAATACCCGCGACGGCAGCCGCCGCAACATCGCTGCCCACTACGACCTGGGCAATCCGTTCTTTGCGTTGTTCTTGTCCGACGACCTGATGTATTCGTCCGCGCTGTGGGCTGACGGCGATGACACGCTGGAGGCGGCGTCCCATCGCAAGCTGGCGACGATCTGCCGCAAGCTGGCGCTGCGTCCCACGGACCGCGTGGTGGAGATCGGCAGCGGCTGGGGCGGCTTGGCCATCCACGCGGCGCGTCACTACGGCTGCCACGTCACCACCGCCACGCTCTCGCGCGAGCAGCATGACCTGGCGGTCGAGCGCGTGCGCGCCGCCGGCCTGCAGGATCGGGTCAGCGTCGTGCTGTGGGACTATCGCGATCTGCAAGGCCAGTACGACAAGGTGGTGTCGGTGGAGATGATCGAAGCCGTTGGCGCGAATTTCCTGGAAGCCTATTTCGCCAAGGTCGCCAGCCTGCTCAGCCCGCATGGCCGCGCGCTGATTCAAGCCATCACCATCGAGGACCACCGCTATGCGCAGGCGCTGGCCTCGGTGGACTTCATCAAGCGCCACATATTCCCGGGCAGCTTCATTCCGTCCATCGATGCCATGCTGCGCGCCAAGACCCGCGCCTGCGATCTGGCGTTGGTGCACCTGGAGGATTTCGGTCTGTCGTACGCGCGCACGCTGCAGGTCTGGCGCGAACGCTTCCTGGCGCGGCAGCCCGAGGTGCGGGCGCAAGGCTTCGACGCGCGCTTCAGCCGCTTGTGGGAGTTCTACCTGGCGTACTGCGAAGGCGGCTTTCGCGAACGTTCCATCGGCGTTGCGCACCTGCTGCTGACGCATCCGCAGGCGCGCCCTGAGGGCGAGCGCTGGGTGCGGGAGGCGCCATGACGGTCTGGCAACAATGGTTCTGCATTGCGCTGGGCATGATTGGTGCCATGACGTTGGCTTGGCGCTGGCAGCGCCGCCGCGCCAACGCCGGCATCGTCGACGTGGTGTGGGCGCTGGGCATGGGCGCGGCGGCATTGCTGATCGCCGCCACTGGCGCGGGCAGTCTTGCCGCCAGGCTCGCGCTGGCATTGATGGCTGGGGTGTGGTCGTTGCGGTTGGCTTGGCATCTGTGGCGGCGCGTGCGCGCAGGCGAGGACGGCCGCTATCGTGCGCTGCGCGAGCATTGGCAAGGTCACCAGGGCAAGTTCTTCGGCTTGTTCATGTTCCAGGCCGGGCTGGTGATGCTGTTCTGCCTGCCCTTCCTGGCGGCAGGCGCCAGCCCGGCGCAGGGCTGGCCCGTGGCGCTGGCCCTGCTGATCTGGCTGGCGGCCCTGTCGGGCGAGGTAATTGCCGACCGCCAGCTCGACCACTTCCGCGACAACCCCACCCACCGCGGCCTGACCTGCCGGGTCGGCCTGTGGCGCTATTCGCGCCACCCCAACTATTTCTTCGAGTGGTGCCATTGGTTCGCCTACGTCGCCCTGGGGTGGGGATCACCGCTGGCGTGGCTGTCCTGGCTGGGGCCGGTGCTGATGTATGTGTTCCTGCGCTGGATCAGCGGCATTCCGTTCACCGAGCAACAGGCGCTGCGCACGCGCGGCGACGACTATCGCGACTACCAACGCCGCACGCCGGCGTTCTTTCCCTGGTTCCCGAAATCCTGACGAGGCATGCCATGACGACCGCGACGCTGCACGACACTCCGTTGCCCACCGACCGCCCCGCGCCCGGTCTGCTCGGCCTGGCCGAGCTCGGCCTGTTGCCCGATGGGTTGCTGCGCCTGGGCATGCGGCGCCTCTGCGCCGAGCGTCTGTCGCAGGAATACGCCGGCGGCATCGAGGCCTGGAGCGAGCGCGACCGCCAGCTTATCGCCGGCCTGCGCACCAGCGCCGTCGCCATCCACACCGATGCCGCGAACGCCCAGCACTACGAATTGCCGACCGCGTTCTTTCAGCTTTGCCTGGGCGCGCGCATGAAATATTCAAGTTGCCTTTACCCGACGGGCAGCGAAACGCTGGACCAGGCCGAAACCGCCATGCTGCGCCTGTATGGCGAGCGCGCCGAGCTGGCTGACGGCCAGGACATCCTGGAGCTAGGTTGCGGCTGGGGGTCGCTGACGCTGTGGATGGCCGAGCGCTTTCCCAACGCACGCATCACCGCGGTGTCGAACTCGGCCACCCAGCGCCAGCACATCGAGGCGCGTTGCCGGGAGCGCGGCTGGTCGCACGTGCGCGTCGTGACCTGCGATGTCAACGTGCTGGCGCTGCCTGCCGCCGCCTTCGACCGCTGCGTTTCGGTGGAAATGTTCGAGCACATGCGCAACTACCAGGACCTGATGGCACGCATTGCGCAGTGGCTGCGGCCCGGCGGCAAGCTGTTCGTGCACATCTTCGCGCACCGCGAGCGCGCCTACCCGTTCGAGACCGACGGCGCCGGCAACTGGATGGGACGGCACTTTTTCACTGGCGGCATCATGCCGTCGGCGCAGACGTTGCTGCACTTCCAGCAAGACCTGCGACTTGAGGAGCGCTGGTTTCTCGACGGCACGCATTACGCCCGCACCGCCAACCACTGGCTGGCCAACCAGGACGCGCGCCGGGAAACGGCGCGGGCGGCGTTGGCAGACGCTTACGGCCCGTCCTTGGCCCGCTTGTGGCACCAGCGCTGGCGCATGTTCTGGATGGCCTGCGCCGAACTCTTTGGCTATGACGACGGCCAGCAGTGGGGCGTGGCGCACTACCGCTACACGCGGCCTTGAGGAGAACCATCATGTTGCGAAACCTGTGTATTGGCGTCACGGCCCTGCTGGCCGGCTGCGCATCGCCGCCGCCCATGCCGCCGGTGGCTCACGTGGACCTGAACCGTTTCATGGGCGACTGGTATGTAATCGCCCACATTCCGAGTTGGCCCGAGCGCAACGCGTACGACGCCGTGGAAAGCTATCGGCTGCTGCCGGACGGCCGGGTGCAGACGGACTTCCGCTACCGCGATGGCAGCTTCGAGGCGCCCATCGACACCATGCACCCGGTGGCCACCGTGCGGCCCGGCACCGGCAATGCTGTGTGGGGCATGCAGTTCATCTGGCCCATCAAGGCCGAGTACGTCATCGCCTATCTCGACGAGTCGTACCAGATCACCATCGTTGGCCGCTCCAAGCGCGATTACGTCTGGATCATGGCCCGGGTGCCGTGCCTGGACGATGCGGTCTATGCCGATCTGCTGAGCAGGGTGACGGCGTTGGGTTACACGGAAGCGCCGCGCAAGGTGCCGCAGCGTTGCGAGCGGTGATGGCGGACGGGCAGGCGCGGCGGCCATCCCGCCTGCGCTATCCTTCGCTCCATTGCCCATGTCGTGGCGAATAGGAACGAAGACAATGAGACGCGTGGCGCTGATCTGCATGCTGTCTGCCTCGGTGGCAAGCCAGGCGCAGGAAGTCCGGACCTGGCATTTTTCCGGCGCCGACCTGATCGCCGCCATGGAAGGAAAAATGCCGTCGGAGATTCGCGATGCCTCGCTGGGCCGCCAGTTCTCGTCGGCGTATGCGCAGGCCTATGTGAGCGGGATTGCCGATCAGACGCAAGGAACGGTCTGGTGCACCCGAACGGGTGTCCTGCCGCATGAGTTGAAGGACAGGGTGCACAGCTATCTGACTGCGCTGCCAGACAGCCGCCTGAAAACGAACGCCGGACCGCTGGTTGGCGAGGCGCTGGCGCGTTCGTTTCCTTGCCGTTAAGGCCACCGTTGTTGGCGCGCACCAATGCGTTGGCGCCGCCCCGGCAGCATCCTGACCGAAGTGCAACATTGCTGTGCAAAGGCAGGCGTCCCTGGTAAAAATCCCGAAGCCGAAAAAATCAGAAAACTTATGCGGCCCGTTGTTACGGGTTTGCGCCGAGGGGATGACGATGGGCAAGCCGACTGCAAAGCGACCTTTGCGAGCCAGAGCCGCTGCATTGGGGGGCCTCGAACCGCGCCGTTCGCTGCTGCGTCCGCCAGATTGGCGCGAGATGCTCTCCGTCACGGCCGTGGGACTTGTCATGGTGCAACCGGCGGCCGCGGCGCTGAGTTGCCCATCGGTCGACACCAACCCCTCCAATTCCACCACCTGCACCATTTCGTCCAGCCAGGGCGGGGCCGGCGCGCAGGTCAGCGTGGTCAATACCGCCAGCGCCGGCACCGGCGACAACGTCGGCGGCTATGGCGGCAACTACACGGTGATCAACAACGGCGCGGTGTTGCAGCCCAGCGCGCCGCAGGGTGGCATCTTTGTTCGCCTGACGGGCGGCGCGGGGTCCAGCGACACCAGCAACAACGGCACGAACGGCGGCAATGGCGGCACGATCACCCTCAACAACAACGGCGGGACGATTACCGTCCAGAACTCGCCGACCTCCAGCGCGCAGGGCAGCGGGCCGGGCATCTGGGCGGATTCGGGCGCGCAGTTCGGAATCTATGGCGCGTCGGTCGGTGGCATTGGCGCGAATGCCAACGAGACCGTGATTGGCGGGGGCAACGGGGGGCGGGGAGGTGATGGCTCTGCCGTCACCATCACGAATAGCGGCAACGTCAGCGTCGTGAATCTGCCTTACGGCGGCGTAGGCCTTTACGGCGCCACGATCGGCGGGACGGGCGGGAACCAGGACAATGCGGCCACCGGCGACCAGGTCGGCGGCACCGGCGGCGGTAGCAATATCGTCAACATTGCGAATTCCGGGGTGGTTTCGGTCACCGGTTCTACGTCGCGTTACGCCTGGGGCATCGGCGCGGAATCCATCAGCGGCAATGGCGGGCAATACAACGGCAATGGCTCCAGCGGCGGCTCGGTCAATTACTCGAATCCGACGATCATCACCAATACGGGCTCGGTCACCGTGAATGTCAGCGGGACGGCCCTGAGCAGCGTGCGCGGCCTGTATGTCCTGAGCCAGGGCGGCAACGGCATGACGTCCGAGGACGGCAGCGACAACGGCGGCACCGGCGGCCAGTTCGGCGCGATGAGCGTGGTGAACTCGGGCCAGGTGTCCGTGTCCAGCACCTCGACTGTGCAGCCCGCAAGCCTGTCAAAAGTGTCCGGCGGGATCGTCGTCATCGGGCTGGGCGGCAACGGAGGCATGGGACCGCAGACGATCACCAACACCAGCGGCGAGATCGGTGGATACGGCGGCGGTAATGGCGGCACCACCACGGCCGTCACGCTGAACAGCGGATCGTCGGTCACGACCTCCGGCAATTACGTGCCCGGTGTCAACGTGATCACGCAGGGCGGCAACGGCGGCGCGGGCCGGGAAGACAGCAACGGCGCGGTTGGCGGCAATGGCGGCACGGTCAATATCGTCATGAACGGCAGTGCCAGCATCAGCACCAATGGGCTGCAATCCACCGGCATCTCGGCGAGCAGCCTGGGTGGCACGGGCGGCGGTGTCGAAACCAGCAGCGGGATCATTGACTTCACGCCGGAGAATGCAGGCGCGGGCGGCGCGGGCGGCGCGGTCACGGTCACGACCAGCGGCGGCTCCATAAAGACGTTGAACGATTACTCCATTGGCATTCTCGGCCAGTCGATGGGCGGCATCGGTGGCGCCACCACGGCCAACTTCGAACTGTTCGGCAATGCGGGCGCGAATGCCGGCATCGGCGGAGCCAGCGGCTCGGTCACGATCAACAGCCAGTCGTCCATCTCGACGACCGGGCAGTCGTCGCACGGGATTTCGGCGCAGGCCATCGGCGGCGGCGGCGGAACGGCGGGCGTCAGCAGCGGCATCGTCGCGTTGGGCGGCGCGGGCGGCACCGCGGTGTCCGGCGGCACGGTCAACGTCAGCCAGTCAGGTGCGCTGAGCACCAGCGGGGCGGGCTCGATCGGGATGCTGGGTCAGTCCATCGGTGGCGGCGGTGGGGACGGCGGTGCGGCAAGCGGGGTCGCCGTCATCGGCGGCCAGGGCGGCGGCGGCGGTAACGGCGGCGCGTCCACCGTGGGGCTGAACGGCTACACCTTGAACACGAGCGGCGACCATGCGTACGGCATCGTGTCGCAATCCATCGGCGGCGGCGGCGGGACCGGCGGCGCAGCGTCTTCCTACGACGCCAGCGTCGGGTTTGCCATGTCGGTCGCAGTGGGTGGCACCGGCGGAAGCGGGGGGGCGGGCGGCACCGCAGCGGGCAATGTATCCAACGCAAGCCTGACGACCGGATCGTCGGGCACCGCCAATGGCGACGCGCACGGCGTGGTCGTGCAGTCCATCGGCGGCGGGGGCGGAGCGGGCGGCGCCTCCGTGGCGAAAGCCTTGGCGATCGCCGTGCCGGACGAGGATGCGTCGTTCGGCGTTGCGGTGACCTTTGCGATGGGCGGATCCGGGGCAAGCGGCGGCGCGGGCGGCACGGCGTCCTCGGCCATCAACAACTCAATTTTGACGACCTACGGCGCCAACTCGCAGGGCGTCCTGGTGCAATCCATCGGCGGCGGCGGCGGCCTGGGCGGCAGCGCCTCGGCGCTGTCGACGCTGGTCGGCACGGGCGACTCCGTGGGCGGCACCGTGCAATCGACGGTGGGCGGCAGCGGCGGGTCCGGCAGTTACGGCGGCAATGCCACGCTCAGCCTGGCGGGCAGCACTATCACTACGTGGGGCGACTCCGCGAATGCGCTGGTGGTGCAAAGCATCGGCGGCGGCGGGGGCGCGGGCGGCGTGGGCTCGGCCACAGGCCGCAGTCCCAATGTGGACGCCAACGTATCCATCACGGCGAACGTGGGCGGCAGCGGCGGCGCGGGCGGGCAGGGCGGCACGGCGGCGCTCACCATCGATCCTGCCAGCACGATCGTCACGCACGGCGACGGCGCGCGCGCGGTGTTGGTGCAGTCCATCGGTGGCGGTGGCGGCGCATCGCAAGGCGGTCAGGTGGGCCTTGCCGTCAATAGCGAAAGCGAAGACGGCTCGACCGATGTCAGAGGCACCGTGTCCGTCGGTCGTGGCGGTTCCGGCGGCGGCTACGGTGGTTCGATCAACCTGAACAGCGATGGCAACGTCACCACGCATGGCGCGGATGCGGACGGGCTGCTGGTGCAAAGCATTGGCGGCTCGGGAGGCCTGGGCGGTGTGGTCGGCGGAACCAGCGAGAACAATTCGTCGGAATCGCTGGGCGATTCCGGCACGACGTATCAGTTCAACGTGTCAGTGGGCGGCAACGGCGGCGCCGGGGGCAATGGCGGCGCGATTGGAACCACTTCCAACGCCGCGAGCATCGGCGCTTCCACGAACACGTTCGGCGACTACGCCGACGCTGCGGTGCTGCAATCCATCGGTGGCGGAGGCGGGGCGGGCGGCGCATCGACCGCGTCTTCAAGCATCTCTTCGTCCAACGTGTCGATTTCCGTGGGCGGTTCGGGCGGAAGCGGCGGGGCGGGCAACAGCATCGTGGCGTTCCTGAACGGCAACGGCACCAACAGCTTCAACACGGCCGGCTATGGCGCCATGGGCATCGTCATGCAGTCCATCGGCGGCGGCGGCGGCATGGGCGCCACCGGATCGCCGTTGGCGCATGGTTCGCTGCGCGTCGGGGCCACGGGTGGCGGTGGAGGATCGGGCGGCGGCATCACGGTGACCAGCGGCAGCTATGCCTCCATCCAGACCACCGGCGACAGCGCGCACGGACTGGTGTTGCAGTCGATCGGGGGCGGCGGCGGCATTGCGATGGCCGGCAGCACGGCATCGGCCGCCAATCCCGGCAGCCAGCAGTTCAGCCTGCACGCGGGCAGCAACGGCCTTGGCGGTGCGGGCGGTTCGATCAACGCGTCCACCGGCCTGAACGTGAACACCTATGGCGACCGGGCCATCGGCGTCATCGCGCAGTCGATCGGCGGCGGCGGCGGGATCGTGTCGTCCGGCACGGCGACCGGCGTGGGCGCGACGGTGCTGGGCGGCGGCAATGCCAACAGCGGCGCGGTAACCCTGGACCTGCAATACACCCTGAACACGCATGGCGCCGGCGCGCACGGCGTCGTGGCGCAGTCCATCGCAGATGGCGGCGGCATCCTGGGCGACACGACGAAACTCATCACCACGAACTCGGCCGGGTTCCTGCCCACCGCATTCAGTTCCGGTACCGCCGGCAACGTGTCGGTGTCCTACAACGGACGGCTTTCGACGTCGGGCGCCAATTCCTACGGCATCATCGCGCAGTCGATCGGTGGCGGCGGCGGGCTGGCCGGCGGACCGCAAGGCGGCTTTGCCGGGTCGGTGGGCGGCAGCACGGGCAATGCAGGCAGCGTGACCGTCAACCAGAGCGGGACACTGAGCGCGACGGGGTCGGACTCGACCGGCATCATGGCGCAGAGCCAGGGCGGGCAAAGCGAACAGAGCGTCACGGTCAATATCAACGGCAGCGTGGCGGGCGGCACGAACAGCGGCAAAGGCGTGTGGATATTGGGCGGGCGCAACAACGTGGTGAACGTCAATGCGGGCGGTTCGCTCAGTGCGTTGTCCAACACGGCGTTGACGTTCAATGGCGATTCCTCCACGGCGGCCGGATCCTTCCTCACCTTCAACGTCTACGGCACCGTCTCCGGCAACGTGTATTGCGGCAACACGGATTCCTATGACGCCTGCAACTACATCGTGCAGTCGGGCGGTGTGGTCGACGCGGCGGTGGCCTACCAGGCCAACGTCACCAACTCGGGGCTGGTCGTGATCGGCTCGCCGGGCCAGTTCCAGACCCTGACCGTCAGCGGCGATTTCAAGCAGTCGCAAAGCGGCGTCCTGCGCGCCGACGTGGATTTCGACCAGATGCGCGCGTCGCAGATGGTGGTGCAGGGCAACGGCGATCTGAACGGCAAGGTCGACGTGCTTGCCGCCGCGCTGCTGCCGGACCGCGAGTTGACGGTGCTGACGGTGCAAGGCGAATCCCAAGGCAGCGTGGATGCCGTGGACAGTCCGGTCTTCGATTACGCCACCCGCCAGGTCGGCCAGACCACGCGCATCCGCGTGGCGGGGGCGGACTTCAATGCGCCGTCGATGGGCCTGAAGTCCAACCAGCGGCAGGTCGCGGCTCAGCTTCAGCGCATCTGGGATGCCGGCGGCAATGCTGCGCTGGCGCCGCTGTTCGGGCAGTTGGACCAGATATCGCGCCAGGGCGCGGGCGCTTACCGGGACAGCGTGGCCAGCCTGTCTCCGGGCGTGACGGCCGCCCCGGCGGTGCAGTCGGCCGCCAACCTGGGGCAATTCACCGGCGCGATGATGTCGTGCCCCACGTTCACCGGCGTCGATGCCTTTACCGGCGAGCAGAACTGCTTCTGGGGCCAGGTCACGGGCCGCTACACCAACCAGGACGGCAGCAAGGGCACGGCGGGCTTTGACTACGACACGGTGACCTATCAGTTCGGCGGCCAGCGTGAAGTCAGCCCGGGCTGGTTCGTCGGCGGCTCGATGGCCTACGAAAACAGCAAGGTGCGCGCTTCTGACGGCGGAGTGCGAGGCAATGGCGACAGCGGCTACGTCGGCGCGGTGGTCAAGCGCGAGCAAGGCCAGTGGGTGTTCTCGGCGGCGGTGGGCGGCGGCTACGGCGGCTATCGCATGGATCGCAACATCGGCATCGCGGGATACCAGGACACGCTGACCAGCCGTCCCGATGTCTATGGCTTCAACGCCCGTCTGCGCGCCGCGCGCACGTTCGCGTTCGACAAGATGTATGTGAAGCCCTACCTGGACTTCGATGCCAGCTATACCCGCATGCCGGGATACAAGGAGTCCGGCTCGAATCCGCTGGCCCTGTCGGTCGACAGCAGCGACCAGTTCATCCTGGGGCTGTCGCCGATGATCGAATTCGGCGGCCGCGCCGAGCTGCCCAACGGCGCCATCCTGCGGCCGTTCGTGTACGCGGGTGTGTCTTTCCTGTCCAAGGACGATTGGACGTCGACCGCCCGCCTGCGCGGCGCGCCGGCCGGCACGGGATCGTTCGACACGTCGCTGCCCATTGACAACGTCGTGGGTAAGGTGGGCGCGGGCCTGCATGTGGCACGGGCAGGGGGCGTGGATTTCCGGCTGCAGTACGACGGCCAGTTTTCGGAGCGGGTGCGCAGCAACAGCGGGACGTTGAAGGTCATGGTGCCGTTTTGACGCGCGGGGCGCCGGGCTTGTCTGCATGCAGCCCGCCTCTGCGCGTCAAACTGCCCGCTTCAGATCAGGTACCCTGTGACGCTCGCAAATCCGGGAAGTCTTGATATGTGGCGCGCGATTTTCAAAATGTCGTTGGCGGTGGGTTGGGGGCTTTGGCTGGCCGCCACGGTGTGGTTTGCATTTGGTATGGGGCGTTACATACCGTCCGCCGACGCGACGCTGACGCCCATCATGCTGATGGCCGGCCAGACGGCGCGGGCCGAGGTTTACCGCATCCGCGAAGCGCCGCTGTGGATGGAGGCGCGATTCGGTGGTCCGATGGGCCGGGACCGACCTGAACTGGGAGAACCCGCGACGCGCGTCGGTGCGCCGGACGCGAAGCCGCGCAACGTCAATCCCGGAGAGCCGGTGCGAATCCGTGTGCGCGATGGCAAGGGGCTGGACATCGTGGTGAGCGCGGCGCCGCGCAGTGGCGCCAGCGCTACGCATTTCTATCGCAAGCTCTGGCCTGAAAGCCATGCCGACGGCACGCAGCTTGAGACCGCGCCGGGCTTTCCGATGCTGGCAAAGGGGGCGTCGGATCTGACCTTCACGGTGGAAGAGGCCGGACCAGCGCTTCAAGGCGAGCAGATCGAACTGGAGATCAGCGCGCCCATCGGGTTGAAGCGTACGGCGCCGGGGTGGGATGACGTTTCCACCTTCATTTTCTGGCCGTTCTATGCCGCGATTTTGGGCGCGTGGGCGCTGATATGGGCAGGGCTGACGTGGTGGTATCGCCGACGGAGCCGGCGGACGGCGAAGCGGGAATTTGCCTGAGTTCAAAGCAACAAGGCCCACGCGATTGCGTGGGCCTTGTTGCTTGCCGGGGCGGCTGAAATCCCGAATGCCGCCGCGCTTTAGAACCGGTACGACGCTTGCAACTGGAACGTCTGTCCCGACACGTTGCCGGTGTCGAACAGGCGGTCGTAGCTGGCGGTCAGGTCCATGGCCTTGCTGACGGGCAGCGTCAGGCCCAGGCCCGCAGAGAACATGCCGCGCGAAGGCGCCACGCCGGGCAGCGTGAAGCCGGTGCCGTCGCTCGCCGTAGCACGGAACTCGCGGTTGGTGTCGAGGGTTTCGTAGGCGTAACCGACGCGGGCCTCGACGACGGCAGGCTTGTCCGACTTCATGCTGAAGGGCAGGCCCACGACGAGTTGCGCATAGGGCTGCAGGCTGTTGAAGTCCTGGGCGCCGACATCCAGGTTCTGGCTGGTCGAACCAGTTTCGCTGAAGCGTTCGGTGTGCAGGTATTGATAGCGCAGGCCGAGACGCGGCGTGATCGAGAGCGGGCCGGCAGCCAGGGGCAGGCTGGCTTGCAGGCCGGCCGTGATCTCCTGGCCGTCCGAGTCGCCCCGGGCCTTGCCCGGGCCGGGGAAGGACCGGCGCGTCTGGAGAAAGTCGTAGGCGGCGCCGACCGTCGCGGCGATGGTGACCGCACCCAGGCGGCGGCTACCGTAGCCTGCGATGCGCAGGGTGTCGATCTTGCCGCTTGCCTCGTCTTCGGTCACATCGACGTGGCTATAGCCGCCCGCGACGCCCAGCGTCCACGCGCCAACCTGCTGATCCAGGCCGGCCAGAAAGCCGTAATGGCGATCCTTGTAGCTGGGCGCGTCGTCGTTGCCGCGCACGTTGACGCTGTTGGAGACGATCTGGGCCCAGGCTTGGCGGCCGGGGCGCGCGCAATTGGCGGGCGTCGCGGCGTCGGCGCAATCCTGGCCCAGGCGCGCGAGCAGCGTGTCGTTCACGCGCTGGCCTTCGCGGATGGCGGCCGAGGCGACCGCGCCGAAGATCGTGGCGTTGGTGGGGGCAATGACGACGGTCCCGCCGCCAGTGTCCGTGCCGCCGCCGGTGTCGGCGCCGCCGCCGGTGTCCGTACCGCCGCCGGTATCCGTGCCACCGCCAGTATCCGTGCCGCTGGCGGCCAGCGTGAGGGTGCTGCCGTCGGCCAGGTTCTGCACGCTTTGCGCCAGTTCGGCCGGCGCGTTGCTGGTCACGGACGCGAAACGGCCGGTGACGCTGGCCGCGTCGACGATGCGGAAGGACGTCGCGCTGTAGGTGCCCGGGCCGTACAGCACGTTCAGCGTGCCGGCCAGGGTGGCGGTGCCGCTCACCTTCAGTTGCGAAGCCGTGGTGGGGCTGACGTCGATGAACAGCGTACCGGTCGGGGACTGCGTGTAATTGCCCAGGATCGTCAGTGTGCCGATGGAGCCGCCCGGACGCACGACGCCGTCGTTGGTCACATTGCCGCCGATGGAGCCGTGTCCGCGCAGCGTGCCTGCGCTGCCGACGGCCACGTCGCCCAGGATGCTGGCGGTGGGATGCGCGGCATCACCGATCTCCAGCGTACCCGCGGTCACCGAGGTGCCGCCCGAGTAGGTGTTCACGCCGTTCAGGATCAGCATGCCGCTGCCGGTCTTGGCCAGCGCGCCGCTGCCGGTCAGCTTGGAATCGATGATGGCAGTGGCGTTGGCATCGACCTCGATGGCCGAGGTGGCCGCCGTCAGCCCGATGGCGTCGCCGGTGACGCGGTAGCCATCGGTGGAGAACTGCATGCCGTTCACGGCGATTGCGCCGTGGCTGGCGTCGACCGTCACGGTGCCCGCCGCGCCGCTGAACACGGGCCGCACGTCGGTCAGGTCGAGCTGGCCGTTGGCGGCGCCATCGGTCGAGGTCCAGTTCTTGCCGTTGGCCGTCCAGGTGCCGGAGCCGCCGGCAATCGTGCCGTCGGCCACGGTGTTGGCGCCGTCCCAGTAGTGGGTCTGGGCGTCAGGCGCGATGGTCACGGTCAGCGCGCCGTTCACGTCGCTCAGTTGGGCGAGCAGGCCGTTGTTGGTGGAGACGAAAGCCGTGTTGTTGGCATAGGTGCCGGACCCGGTCGGGCGCACGACCGTGTAGGACTGGCCATTGGCCAAACCCGTGCCGTCCAGGCTGATCGCCGCGCTGCTGATGGCCGCCGAGCCGTTCACGTCCAGGTAGCCATAGCTGCTGGTGTCGACGACATTGAAGGCCAGTCCGCCGCCGGTCTGCGAATAGTCGCCCGTGACGGTGATGGGGTTGTTGATCTGAAGGGTCGCGCCGGTGTTGATGACGGAACGGCCCACCGCAGCGATGTCGTTGTTCAGCAGCAGGTTTCCGCGCGAAAACACCAGGTTTGCACCCGTTACCTTGATGAGGCCTTTGTCGGCCACGCCGAGGCCGCCGCTCACGCCGGTAAGGGTGCCGAAGACGTTGCCGCTGCCGCCTGCGATGACGAGGGGGATGGCGCTGGCGGAGGTCAGGTCGCCCGCGATGAGGCCGCTGTTGGTGATCGTACTGATATAGCTGTTGCTATCGAGCTGGATCGCCGCATTCCGGCCGGTGATGGTGCCGCTATTGGCGAGCAGGCTTACGCTGCTGGCTCGGGACAGGTAGATGCCGGTATCGAACGACCCGCCCATGGCGCTGCCGGGCGCACCCACGATCAGGCCCGTGTTGGTGATGGTGCCCGCCGTGCTGGCATCCATGAAGATGCCTGCGATGTCGCCAGAGATGGTCCCGGAATTCGTGAGCGTGCCTAACCGGGCGTTGTCCTGGGCCAGGATGCCTAGCTGACCTACGATGGTCCCATCGTTTTGCAGCGTTTCGATGGCGCCATTTTCGGTGACCACACCGAACCCCGAGAGGAAACCGCCGATCTTGGCGCTTTGCAAGGCGCCGGTGTTGGTCAGGTTGGTGATCGTTCCGCCGTCGTTCCAGATGGCTGCAATCGTCCCTCCGAAGGAACTGTTGCTGCTGATCATCCCGTCATTGCTGATCGTGGCGATGCTGCCCTCATTGAAGATCCCCGCACGTGCGCCGGCGATGGAGCCGCCCGTGTTGTTGACCACGCTGGTGATGCTTCCGGACCCTGTATTCCGAATGCCGGCCACGGTGACGCCCGTTCCGGTGGACCAGATCAAGCCATTGTTTTGCACCTGATCCAGAACGCCGTCGTTCTGCAGGCCCGCCAGTGTGCCAACGATGGTGCCGGAGTTCGTCAGTAAGGAGCCAGGGGTGGTGTTGGCGGCGTGCAGACCGATGTCGGTGCCGGAAAGGCTTCCAAAACCCGTGATCGTAATGTTGCCTTTCGTCCAATCGATGCAATCAACGGCGCCTACAACGGTCGAGTTGCCCGAGTAGTTAAGCGCGACGCACCCCGCGGCATGGACCATGCCGGGAAGCAGGCTGGCGGCCACGAGGGAAACACCCGACAGAATTTGCGTCGACCGGGCAGGCGCCGCCCTCGAGCCGGCTCGCGCGGATGCCACGGGAAAAGAAGGTGTACGTTTTTTTCGGTGTTTCAGCTTCAAGGCAAGCTCCCGCCTGGGGCGATTTCGGTTGGAATGTGCGGCAACCGTTGGAGCTATGGACTATCCGCGCGGCCGGTGCCAGGGTATGAGGCTAGACAGGCGGCCTTTTGCTGGGGCGTACTATCTCACCCCGCACATTACTGGCGATGCCGCGGTCTCAAAGGCCGCAATAATGCCGAAATTCAGGCCTTTTTCCGGTTGATACTTCGGGCGCGCCGGCTTGGGCGCCGGTTGCGCCCGCATGTTCATGCCTGGCCGCGGTGAAACCGGGTGGCCAGCGCCTGCCCCACGTCGTGCATGACCCGCTTCCAATCGCCCGGCGCGGGCTGGCGAAACAATTGCAGCGACGGATACCAGGGGGAGTCGGACCGCTGCAACAGCCAGCGCCAGTCGGGCAGGAAAGGCAGCAGCACCCAGGCGGGCCGATTCAATGCGCCGGCCAGATGCACGGGCGAGGAGTCGACCGAGACGAGCAGATCGGCCAGGGACAGGATCGCGGCGGTGTCCTCGAAGTCGGCGATCTCGGCATCCAGCGGCACGATGTTCATGCCGGCCGGGGCCGTGGCGGCCTGGGCCGCGGCAGGGCCTTTCTGGATGGCCAGGTACGTGATGCCGGGCACGGCGAGGGGCACCATATCCGCCAAGGCAAGAGACCGGTTGGCGTCGTTCGAATGCGTGGGTCTGCCTGCCCAGGCCAGCGCCACCCATGGCCGTGGCAAGCCGGCCAGCCGCTTGCGCCATTTCTCGACGCGGGCCGCATCGGCCGACAGGTAGCCGACCTGGCCCGGCAGGTCGGCCATGCGCAGGCCGATCGCCATGGGCAGGGACATCAGTTCGCAGTGCTGGTCGAACGGCGGGGGTATCTGTCCGCGCGGGAAGGCGTCCGGGCCGACGAGGCGCCGGGCAAAGGACAGCAGGTCGGGATGGACTTCCAGCACGACGCGCGCGCCGCTGCGGGTCCGGGCCGCGTCGATCAGGCGCATGAATTGCAGCGTGTCGCCGTACCCCTGCTCGTCATGAATGAGCAGCGTCTGGCCATCGATGCGGCTGCCGTCCCAGCGCGGCCGCTGCACCTTGCGGTCCATCGCCGCGGTATGGGAAAGGCTGTAGCGCCAACGGTATTCCGTCCAGCCGCGCTCGAAATCCCCTTGCAGCAAGCGCGTTTCGGCCAGGTCGAATCGGGCGGACAGGTTGCCGGGCATGGCTGTCGCGAGCATGGCCTGAATGTCAGCGGCTTCCTGAACGCGCCCTTGAAATTTCACTGCCAGACCGAGAAGGCGCCAAAGTACGGCGGGCGCGCCGCGCGGGTCCATGTTCTCGCGCAGTAGCCGCTCGGCTTCGGCGCTCTGTCGCTCAGTCAGCAGATCGCGGACGCGGCGTGCCAAGTCATCCAAGTCTTGCGCCAGCGCAGCGCCTGGGGCGGCTGCTGCGCCCGGTGCGCCCGGTGCGCCCGGGTGTGCCCCAACTGGCGCCGCGTCCGTTGACGCCGCCAGCACTTCGGCTGTTGCAGCCTGCAAGCCGCATGCCGTCCGCAAACGCGTGCGCAGTTCAAGCGCCTGCGGGTGGCTGGGTGCGAAGGTCAGCAGCGCTTCGGTCCATTGCATCGCTGTCGCGGGCCGCGACCGCGCCGCTTCGATTTCCGCCAGATTGATGTACGCGTTCGCCAGGCGCGGGTTGCATTCGATGGCGCGCTGCCCGGCGTTTGCCGCGGCGTCGTAATCGCCTAGTTCGCGCAGCACGAAGGCTAGATTGCTGTGCGCCTCGGCGTAGTCGCCGCGCAATGCGAGCGCCTGGGTGTAGCGCTGGCGCGCTTCGTCCAGGCGATTCACGCCCGTGTATGCGTTGCCGAGGTTGTTGAGGGCTTCCGGACTGTGCGGTTGAAGTTCCGCCACCCGCTCAAGGCAATCGACGCTGTCGGCGTGGCGCCCGGACTCCTGCAGGATGATGCCCAGGTTGTTCCACGCCATGACCAGCCCGGGTTCTCGTTGCGTGGCATGGCGCGCGGCGGCCTCGCCTTCAGCGAGCAGGCCTTGCTGCCGGCAGATTTCGGCCAGGTTGCCGAAGTAGACCGCGGGCGCGGCGTCTGTCTTGCAAGCGTGCCGCAGCAGGTCGAGCGCCAGCGCGGGCTGGCCGTGCGTATGCGCGATCAGGCCCAGCAGATGGGAGGCATCGGCCTGTCCGGGCGACGCGGCCAGAATGCGCCGGCAGAGGATTTCCGCCTGGGCCGCCTGCCCGGCGCTCCAGTGGGCATGGGCCTGTCGCAGGGCTTCAGGCAGGGAAAGCAGCTCGCCTGTCGTCGGCGTGGGCGGTG
Source organism: Achromobacter animicus (assembly GCF_902859585.1). Taxonomy (GTDB): domain Bacteria; phylum Pseudomonadota; class Gammaproteobacteria; order Burkholderiales; family Burkholderiaceae_B; genus Achromobacter; species Achromobacter animicus. Next base: position 794,271 of record NZ_CADIJM010000002.1, read on the forward strand.
CGGGCTTGGGGGCCATGGTGAGACCGGCGGCCGCCGCTCAGGGCGGCCTGAAGGGGAATGTGAAGCGCAGATTCTAGTGCCTTCGCGCGGGCTTGCCATCTACGCGCCGCGGCGTATCGTGACCCGCAAGCCCGGGCCGAAGTCGCTTTCCGCATCGCGCATGGCAAAGGCAATGCGCATCCCGTGCGCGTGGGCGATGCGGCGGGCAATGGAGACGCCCAGGCCGCTGCCGGCTTCCTCGTTGCCGGCGGCGCGCAGAAACCGGTCGCCCAGCCGCGGCAACACTTCGGGCGCGACGCCCGGCCCCTGGTCGTCGACCGAGATCTCCGAGGGAGAAAAGGCCAGGCGCACCCGGCCATGGCGCGGGCCGTACCGGATGGCGTTGTCCAGGATGTTCTTCAGCATGATGACCAGGGCGTCGGCATCGCCCGCCATGGGCAGCGGCAGGACGCCCGGCTCGGGCCATTCCACCGCGATGTCCACGTCCCGCCGGTTGGCGATCCAGAGGCAGTCGCTGACGGCCTGCTTGGCCACGGTGCGCCAGTCAACGGAGCCGCCGAAGTCGGTGTGACTGGCATTGTCCAATCGCGCCATCGTCAGCAACTGCGATACCAGCCGGTCCAGCCGCTCCATCCCGCGCGTCACGCTGGTTTGCGCCTCGCGCAGCGCGTCCGGGTCTCGCGTGCGCTGCATCACATCCCATTGCGCCCGCACCGCGGCCAGCGGCGTGCGCAGCTCGTGCGCGGCATCCGCGGTCAGCCGGCGCTCTTGCTCGATCAGCGTACCGACCCGCGCAAGCAAGCCGTTCATGGAAGTCACCAGCGGCGTGAGTTCGCCCGGCACGCCGGACAGCGGCAGGGGCTTGGCGTCGTCCGGGCTGCGTCGTTCCAGTTCGGACGATAGCCTGCGCACGGGGGACATCGCCTGGCGCACCGCGTAGATCAGCAGCCCGATCAGCACCGGCAGGCCCAACAGCCAGGGCAGGATCTGGCCCGCCACGTAGGCGATCACCAGGTCGTCGCGTTCTCCGATGCGCTGTCCCACGGCGACCCGCGTCGGGCCGGATGGATCGTCCAGGTAAAAGAGCCGCCAGGGTTCCCCGTTGACGATGCTTTCCGCAAACCCTTCGCGGTCTTCGTTGCGGGGAAACTGCATGGCTTCGGGATCCAGCACCAGAGGGGCCTGCGCGCCGCGCCATATGGCCACCGAAAGATCGCCAAGACCAGCATCGCCCGCTGTGCCCGATGCGGGCAATTGGGCGCGCGCAGGCTGTGTCTGGGTGGAGGGCGGGATCAGCGCCGATATCGCGATCGTCTGTTGCGCCAGGCGCACCATGTCGGTGTCATAGAGCTCGTTGATCTCGTGGGCGGCGCGCCAGTACGTGCCTGCGATGGTGACGAGCCACGCGAATGGCGCCGCAAGCAGTACGGCAATGATCAGGCGGCGTTGCAATGTCATGACTCGGCTTCCACCTGGCCCAGCGCGTAACCCGAACCCCGCACGGTGCGCACGATTTTCGGGTGAATCTTCTTGCGCAGATGGTGCACGAACACCTCAAGCGCATTGCTTTCGAGCTCGGCATCCCAGTCGTAAAGCTTGTCGCGGATGAAATCGCGCGTCAGCACGCGATTGGGATGCGTGAGGAACAATTCCAGCAGCAGGGCTTCGCGCGTCGTGAGGTCCACCTTCTGGCCTTTCCAATGCACTTCATGCAGGGCAGGGTGGTAGTCAAGATCGCCATGACGCCAGACGGGCTCGGGCTTGCCGGCGACGCGCCGCGTCACCGCGCGCAGGCGTGCCGCCAGTTCATCCAGAGTGATGGGTTTGATGAGGTAATCGTCCGCGCCGGCATCCAGGCCCGCGATGCGGCTTGAAACCGCCTCGCGCGCCGTCAGGATGACAACTGGCATGGTGCGGCCATCGCGGCGCCAGCGGTTGAGCAGAGACACGCCGTCTTCTCCCGGCAGCCCGAGATCGAGAACGACGGCGTCGTAATGCACGACGCTGATCGCCTGATCTGCTTCCCGGCTGCTCGAGAACCAGTCGACCGCATAGCCCAGAAGCCGTAAGCCGGACTTCAGGCCATCACCAATGAGGGGGTCATCTTCGATGATGAGAATTCTCATTTGTCGTCTCTCGCCGTGCAGCGCTGAGATTAGCACCGCGCGGCGGTTAATTTCTCATTAAGGTTCCATGCCTAAGCTGCGCTCCATCGTATCGGGAAAATCAGTTCCTAAGCATGGAATACCGCATGCCCCACAACAAATGTTTCGCCCCGTCCGCCTGGACGGCGATGGCCGCGCAGCCCCGGCCCATGCCCGCAACGCTGCACGTCCACCCCCTCGAGGATCCGATGCGCGCGCGGATCGAGACCTACATTCACCAACGTTATCAACAGCGCTTCGGCGCCCGGCTGACCGAGTGGCTGCCCACGCTGGTCAGCGTGCAGCGCGACGGCGAGATCCTGGCGGCGGCGGGCTATCGCAGCGCGAGCGATCCGCTTTTTCTGGAGCGCTATCTGTCCGCGCCCATCGAGCAATACCTGCGCGATCAAGGCGCGCCTGTTGCGCGCCGTCTCATCGTTGAAGCCGGGCAGTTCGCCGCTGTGCGTCCCGGCGGCGGCAGATTGCTGGTGCCGCTCCTGGCAAGGCATCTGCACGCCGAGGGCTTTGATTGGGCGGTCAGCACGCTCACCATCGAATTGCACCATCTGTTCCGGCGGATGGGGCTGGCGCATCAGCCGATCTCGGCGGCAACTTCGGACCATCTGAACGAAGCCGAGCGCAAGGACTGGGGCAATTACTACGCGCATGCGCCGACGGTGTTCGCGGGGCGGCTCAAAGCCATTCTTGGCCGGCTTCCGGAGATGGACGTATGAACGTGTCCGATTTCTTTGCACTGTTGAAAGACCCCGCGCGTGCTCGTGCATTGGCGGTCCAGACGCCGGCCGAGGGGCCGGATTACGCCGCGCTCACCGCCCGTGTGGACAAGCTTGCCGAAAGCCTCGCGGCGCGGGAAGCGACGGTCGTTGCCTCGCTGATGGACAACGGCCTTGAGTGGATCGTGCTGGATCTGGCCTGCCTTCAGGCGGGCGTGGTGCACGTGCCCCTGCCGCTGTTCTTCACGCCGGGCCAGTGGCGCGAGACCCTGGATGCCGCAGGGGTGAACGCCGTCGTCGGACCTGCGTCATTGCAGCCCATGTTGCAGGCGTTCGGCTTTGAGATTGCCGCGCAATGGCAGGGTCACACGGCGCTGTTCCGGCGCGCTTTCGCCAAGGTGCCGTTGCCCGCTGGCACGGCCAAGATCACCTTTACGTCCGGGTCGACCGGCAGTCCGAAAGGCGTATGCCTGGGCGCGGCCGAGATGCTGGCGGTGGCGAGCGGTCTGGCGGCCGCCACCCAGCCGCTTGGCATTCGCCGCCATTTCACCGCATTGCCCTTGCCGGTTTTGCTGGAGAACATCGCTGGCGTCTACGCGCCACTGATCGAGGGCGCGGCGATCTGCGTCAACCCGCTGAAGGACGTCGGGCTTCAGGGATCGTCGCGCTTCGACCCCGCCGTGTTTCATCAAGGCCTCGTGGCGGGCCGCGCACAAAGCGTCATCGTGTTGCCGCAGATGCTGCGCGCTTACGCGGGCTGGCTAGGGTCGGCAGAAATCCTCGGCCCCGAGACGCTGCGATTTGTCGCGGTGGGCGGCGCGGCAGTCGGAAGGGATCTGCTGGAAAGCGCTCGTACGCTGGGAATTCCCGCCTATGAAGGCTACGGTCTTTCGGAGGCCTGCTCGGTACAGACCCTGAATCTGCCCGGCGCGGATTGTCCCGGATCGGCGGGCCGCCCCTTGCCGCATGCGCGTGTGCGCGTGGCCGCCGACGGTGAAATCGAAGTGGCCGGCGCGCTTGCGCTCGGATACCTGGGGCAGCCCGCGATGCCCTCGGCATGGCTGCCGACAGGCGACCTGGGCCGCATCGACGACGCCGGATTTCTGCATATCCGGGGTCGCAAGAAGAATGTGCTGATCACCGGATACGGACGCAACGTGTCGCCCGAATGGGTCGAGCTGCGCCTGGCGAACCAGCGCGTCATCGCCCATTGCGTCGTGCTGGGCGAAGGCCAGGCGGCGCTGGGCGCCGTGATCTGGCCGCTGGGCAATCCCAGCGACAGCGCCATTCAGGCGTGTGTCGACGAGGTCAACCAGAGGCTGCCGGACTATGCCCGCATCGGGTCCTGGATGCGCGCGCGGGCCGAGTTCTCTGCCACCAGCGGCCTGGCGACGGTGAATGGGCGTCCGCGCCGGCAGGCCGTCGCCGAACTGCATGCCGATCTCTTTTCCGCGGGTTACCGCTCAACCGTTGATGTAGACCCATCATGACCTTTTTCGAACAGTTGCTTGATCAGACGCGCGAGGCCCGCGAGGCCCTGGTGGCCACGCCCATCATCCAGGATTGCCTGCGCGGCCAGGTCGCGCGGCCCGCCTATGCGGCGTTTCTGCGCGAGGCCTATCACCACGTCAGCCACACCGTGCCCTTGATGCACGCGTGCCGCGCGCGCATGCCGGCACGCCTGGCGTGGATGCTGCCCGCAATCGATGAATACATCGAGGAGGAGACCGGCCACGATGCCTGGATCCTTAATGACCTGCGTGCGCTGGGGCACGATGCGGACGAGGTTCGCCGCGGCGGGCCAGGGCCGGCCACCGAAATCATGGTGGCCTACGCCTACGACACCATCGCGCGAAAGAATCCGGTGGGATTCTTCGGCATGGTGCACGTGCTGGAGGGCACCAGCGTCACGCTGGCCTTGAACGCCGCCGACCAGATCCAGCGCGCGCTGGCGCTGCCGCCAAGCGCCTTCAGCTATCTGCGGTCCCACGGCACGCTGGACCAGGAGCACACCGCGCACTTCGCCGATCTGGTCAACCGCCTGGACGATGATGCCGACCGGGCCGCCGTGGTCCACGCCGCCAACATGTTCTACGGGCTTTATGGGGCGATCTTCCGTTCCCTGCCGCGCTCGTCTTCGCAAGGACAAGGCGCATGAGCCCGCGCGATGCCTCCGTCGTGTTGACGGGCGCCGCGGGCGGCCTCGGAAGCGCGATTGCGCGCCGGCTCTTCGACGAAGGCGCGAGCCTGCTGCTGGTCGGGCGCAGCGAAGCGCCGTTGTTGGCGCTGGCGCAGTCGCTGAGCGCCGGCGCGCGCGATCGGGCACGCGTGGACGCGCTGGTGGTGGATGTGACCACCGACGCCGGCCGCAATGCGGTCATCGATGCAGCCGGCGCCCGCAATGCCAACGTGCTCATCAACAATGCGGCGCTAGCCGCGTTCGGGCCGGCGCAGTCCCTGCAGACCGAAGCGCTGCGCCAGCTTATGGACACGAATGTCGTCGCGCCCATGATGCTGACTGCCGGCATGCTGCCGCTCTTGCTGGCGCAGCCGCGCGCACAGGTGCTGAACATCGGATCGACGCTGGGCAGCCTGGGCGTGCCGGGGTTTTCCGCCTATGCGGCAAGCAAGGCCGCGCTTCGGATGTACTCCGAAGCCTTGCGCCGCGAACTGGCCGACTCGTCCGTCCGGGTGCAGTACTACGCGCCGCGGGCGATCGACACGCCGTTCAACTCGGCCGAGGTCCTGGCGTTCAACAAGGAGACCGATTCGGCCAGTGATAGCCCGGAAGAGATCGCGCAAGCCGTATCGCGCATGCTGCAACGCGAATCGCGCCAAGGCTTTGCGGGCGGAATCGAATCTGTCGCGGCGCGGTTGAATGGTCTTTGTCCTGAATGGTTCGATGGCGCGTTTGCAAAGCATCGTCGCGCATTGATGTCGTTGAAATTTCCTACTGGAGCCCAGTCATGAACTTGAATTCTGGCTTGCACAATGCGGCCGCCGGCGTGCTGGCGGGCATGGCGTGTCTGTTTTCCACCCTTGCCGTGGCGGCTCCTGCCGAAATGGACCAGGGCATCCGCGAGCTTCAAAGTGGCTGGGCGGACATTCAATACAAGACCCCGCCCGATGATCGCGCCAAGCGCTTCGAGGCATTGTCCAAGCAGGCCCACGACCTGACGCAGCGTTACGTCAACAAGGCCGAACCGCATATCTGGGAGGGCATCATCCTGAGCTCGTGGGCTGGCGCCAAAGGCGGCATGGGCGCGCTTAGCCTGGCGAAACAGGCCAAGGCCGAATACGAAACCGCGATTCAGATCGACAGCAAGGCATTGGACGGGTCTGCGCTGAACAGCCTGGGCGTGCTGTATTACAAGGTGCCCGGCTGGCCGGTGGGCTTTGGCGACAACAAGCGTGCAGAGGCGTTGTTGCAGCAGGCGTTGGTCATCAACCCGGACGGCATAGACCCGAACTACTTCTATGCGGATTACCTGGTGTACCGGAACCGCAAGTCGGAGGCGGTTCCTTACCTGGAAAAGGCGTTGAAAGCGCCGCCCCGGCCCGGTCGCGAAGTGGCTGACGAGGGCCGGCGGGAGGAAGTGCGCACGCTGCTGAAGGCGGCCCGCTGAATCAATACTGATACCGCACCGTCAGCATCACGCTGCGCGGCTGGCCGTAGTAGTTTTGCCGCGAGGCGCCGCCAAGCTTTTCGTAATACTTGCGGTCAAACAGATTGTCGACGGTGAGCGTGCCTTCGACGTGGCGGTTGTATCGATAGCCGATCTGGGCCGAGACGAGCGCGTAGCTTCCCTGATCCCAACGCACGTTGCCGCTTTGCAGGTAGTTGCCGCTGTTCCAGCGTACGCCCGTGCCCACGCTGAAGCCTTCCAGCGCCGGCTGGGTGAAGCGGTAGCGGGTCCAGAGGTTGATGGCGTGACGCGGGGTGATTGTGCTGTACGACAGTCCCTGCTGGGCTTGGTTTGCCTCCAGGTATTTGGTCTGCGTGTAGGCGTAGCCGGCCACGATGTCCCAGTTCGGCAACGGCGATCCGCTGATCTCGGTCTCGAAGCCCTGGCTGCGCACCTTGCCCGCGGCCACCGAGTACATCGGGTTGTTCAGGTCGCTCATCGCCCGGTTGCGGTCCACGATCTGGAACAGGGCGGCATGCGCGTTGAGCGCGCCGTCCATGAATGCGCCTTTGACGCCCGTTTCGATCTGGCGTCCCACGCGCGGCGACAGCGTGCTGCCTTGCGCATCGATTTCGGTCTGCGGCTGGAAGATGCTGGTGTAGCTGGCGTAGGCGGAGAGCTGCGGCGTCAGTTCGTACACCAATCCGGCATACGGAGAGGGGCGCGCGTCGATGCGCGTCGTCGCCTGGCTGAAGTCGCCGAAGTACTGGTTGGCGTTGCGTGCGTCGTTCTTCCACCACGACAGGCGTGCGCCCGCGATGACCTTCAGGTGATCGGTCGCTTGAATGTTCGCGCGCGTGTACAGGCCGAATTCGCTGGTGCGGCCGTCGTTGCCGTTGACCTGTTCCATCTCGGGCTGTGGCATGTCGATGACCGGGTCATTTACGTTGGTCGGGAAGATCGTGCCGCCGCCGTAGTTGAATTGCTTGCGCGTATAGCTGTAGTCGGCGCCCACGAGCACGCTGTGCTCGCGGCCGAAAGCCTCGAACGGCAGGTTCACGTGCGCATCCGCGCCCGTGGTTTTCCAGTGGTTGCGGTACGACCACGCGATGAGGTTGGTGTCTCCGGTGACCGGATCGACGGCGCGGTTGGGCCAGGTGGTCACGCGCGTCGGGGTGTCGGTGTCGCGATGAAAGACGCTTGCCTTCATGGAGCCGCCGCCATCCAGCCGGTGTTCCAGGTCGGCAAAGACCTCGGTGGTTTCTTCTTCGATGCGGTTCCATTCGGCACTGAGATTGGTGCCGCGGCGCACGTCGAGCAGCGAGCCGTCGGCGTACGCGGGCAAGCCGAATGCCGGCGTAACGCGGGAGCGCTGATGCGTGATGCCCGCCGCCAGCGTCGTGGCGGATGTCAGGTCGGCCTCGACGATGCCGTAGAGCGTGGGCCGCTCGGAACTGACGCGGTCGACGAAGGACCCGCGGTCTTCGTAGGCGGCAATGAAGCGGCCGCGGACCTTGCCTTCGCTATCAAACGGCGTGCTCAGGTCGGCCACGGCACGGTAGTAGTCCCACGACCCGACGCTGGCCTGGGCGCCAAAGGCGAATTCCTGCATGGGGCGCTTGCGCACCAGATTCACGCTGCCGCCGGGCTCGCCGGTCCCTTGGTAGAGCCCGGAGGGGCCGCGCAGCACTTCGATGCGATCGTAGATGGCAAGGTCGAAGCCCGCCGACAGGTTGCCCGCGCCGGCCGGGGCGCGCATGCCGTCCACCTGGATCGAATCGAGCGAGTAGCCGCGAGAGATGAACCCGGAAATATTGCCGCCGCTGGATAGCGTCTCGACGGTCATGCCGGTGACGTTGCGCATCGCGTCCGAGAGGCTGTTCAGGTTCTGGTCGTCGAGCTGCTGGCGCGTGACGACGGACACCGACTGCGGAATTTCCTTGAGCGTCTGCGTGCCCTTGCCGATGGTGACGGCATTGCTGGTGTACGAGCCCGTGCCTTCGCTGGTGGCGCGCTCGGCCGCCCCGGTGACGGTGACGGGCGCCAGTTGCGTGACGCCGCCTTGCGGCACGGCCTGCAGCGCGTAGGTGCCGGCAGCGCTGGGCACGGCACGGTAGCCCGTGCCCACGAGCAGGCGGTCGAAGCCTTGCTGGACGTTCATCTCGCCAGAGATGCCCGGGCTTTGGCGGCCGGCGAGCCAGGCGGGGTCGTAGACGATCTGCACCCCGGCGGCGGCCGCGTAGCGCGCCAGCACGGCGTCGAGCGAGCCCGCGCCGATTGCGACGGTGCGCACTTGGGAGGCCGGCGCCGCGCCGGTCTGGGCCGCGGACTGTGCGCCCGCGGTGGCGCTTGCCATGGCCGTGCACCAGAGCGCCGTCCAGATCATTGCCTTGCGGGATCCTCTGCCCCGCGCTGCGCGTACACGTGCCATCACTCTTTCATCCTTTCATCGTCAAGCAAGAAGCGCCCGCATCCCCTTGATGCGGTCTTACTTCCTACTCCGCACGACAACGAAAAAGTGATCACCTCGACGCAAAATATTTTTCCCGCGCGGCCGTTCAAGCGCCGGCCGGACCGACCGATACCCAGTAGCGGGTGACGCGTTGCACCGCGATGGGCAGGCGTTCGGCCAAGGCTTGCAGCGCCGCATCGGTATCCCGCAGCGACAGCGCGCCGGACACCCGCAGGTCGGCGACCTCGGGGGCGCAGCGCAAAAACCCCGGGCGATGGCGCGCCAGCTCGGCCACCACATCGGCCAGGCGCTGGTCGCGCACGACCAGCATGCCTTGCTCCCAGAGCGCCGCGCCATCGTCCACCGGCGCCAGCGCGCCGGTCTGGGCAAGGGTGAAGCTGCCACGTTGCCCGGCGTCGATGCGCAGGGGCGTGCCATGGATCGGGCGTGCCAGCACCGCATGCTCGAACACCATGACCTCGGTGTGGTCCTCGACGACGCGTACCGAAAAGCGCGTGCCCAGCGCCTGCACCTCGCCCTGCGGGGTCTGCACCACGAAGGGCCGGTAGGTGGGCAGGGGCTCCTGGCCGGTGGTCACCAGCACCTCGCCGGCCACCAGCACCAGACGGCGCTCGCTGCTGCCGTAGCGCAGGTCGACGGCGCTGCCGCTGTTCAACACCAGCCGCGTGCCGTCGTCGAGCTGGCGTGTCAGTTGTTCGCCTGCGGCGGTGCGCAGGTCGGCGCGCCAGGCGGGCGCCTCGCGCCATGCCATCCAGCCTGCCGGGGCGAGCACGCCCAGTCCCAGCGCCGCGCGCAGCAGGGCTCGGCGACCCTGGCGTTTGCGGGTGGCGCGCAGCACGCGATGTCCGATGGGGGCGGGCAGGCCTTCGAATGCGCCCAGCACCTGTTCGGCGCGGGCCCACGCCTGCGTGTGGGCCTCGCCCTGCGCCAGCCAGCGTTCGAACGCGCGCCGCGTGTCCGCGTCGGCGGTCTCGTAGCGCAGCCGGATGACCCAGTCGGCGGCTTCCTCCAGCAATAGATCGCCCGGCGCGCTCATGCGGCGGCCGTCATGCACGCCATCAAGGCCTTGCGCAGATGGCGCCGGACCGTGATCACGGGTTTGCCAGTTTGTTGGGAGATTTCCTGCAGCGTCAGTCCGTCCAGTTGCGCCAGCAGGAACATCTCGCGCGTGGCAGCGGGCAGGCGCTGCAGCATGGCGTCGATCGCCACCAGCGTCTGCACGATCATGAGGCCCGTTTCTGGAGACGGCACCTGCGGCTCGGGCAGGTGCGCGATGGCGTCCAGATAGGCCTGCTGCACCGCGCGGCGGCGCCAATGGTCGACGAGCAGGCCCTTGGCAATATGCGTGATCAGCGCGCGCGGCTCCTCGCGCAGCACGGGCGGCCGGCGCGCGGCCATCAGCCGCACGAACGTGTCCTGCGCCAGATCGGCCGCGTCGCCGCTGTCGCCCAGCTTGCGATGCAGCCAGCCTTGCAGCCAGCCATGGTGATGGCGATAGAGCTGCTCGACCGCGGGGAGGGAAAGGGAGTCGGTAGATTGCAAGATGTCCAGCAGTCTACCGAATGCGAATAAGAAATACTATTAATTGGGTTGAGGGGACGGGCGCAGCGCGGCTTGCGCGCAACAGGCGTCTGTTGTGCGGGCCGCATTCCTGCAATCGAGATGCAGCACCTGCCGACAGACCGCACCTCAGTCCATCTTCAACCCCGCGGTTTTGGCGACCGTTGCCCATTTCTGGATCTCGCCGGTAATGAACGCGGTGAAATCCTGCGGGCTGCGCAAGGTGACGGCGTTGCCGGTGGCCTTCAACGGCTTGACCACTTCCGGGTCGGTCAGTGCGGCCCGGGTGGCCTGCGCCAGCCGGTCGCGTATGGCATCCGGCAGGCCTGCAGGCGCGGACAGCCCCGTCCACGACACGGCGTCGAAATCCGGAAAGCCGGATTCGGCGACCGTCGGCAGATCCGGAAAGAGCAGGCTTCTTGAGGCGCCGGTCGAGGCCAGCACGCGCAGCTTGCCCGCGCGGACATGCGGCTCCAGGGTGTCAGCGACCATGACCAGGATGGGGACCTGCCCGCCGATGACATCGGTCACCGCCTGCGAGGCGCCCTTGTAGGGGATGTGCTGCACCTTCAGGTCGGACCGTTGTTTCAGGAGTTCGAAGGCGAGGTTGCCGGAAGATCCGGCGCCCGGGCTGGCGTAGTTGTATTTGTCCGGCGATTGGCGAAGCAGGCTAACCAGTTCCGCGAGCGTCTTGGCCGGAAACTCGGGGTTCACGGCAATGACGTTCGGACTGGAGGTAATGCTGCTGATGTGGGTGAAGTCCTTGAGCGGGTCGTACGGCATGGACGCGTACAGGGCAGCGTTGGCCGCGTGGGTGCCCACGCCGGACATCAACAAGGTATAGCCGTCCGGCTTGGCGCGTGCGACGAATGCCGAACCGATATTGCCGCTGGCGCCCGCGCGGTTTTCCACGATGACCGATTGGCCGAGCTGCGTGGACAGCGCGCGAGCCAGGATCCGCCCCGTGACGTCGGTGGTGCCGCCTGGTGGAAATGGCACGATCAGCGTGATCGGCTGGCTGGGCCAGGCATCAGCGGCATGTACGGGGGGCGCGAACGCGGCTGGCAGGGCCAGCGCCGCAAGCATTGCGGAAAAGCGGCGGCGCGACAGCCGTGCGCGGTTGCCATTGAGGTTGTGCATGTTGTCTCCTGTTCTGGTTTTGATTGGGGGCGTGCAGGCGGCGCGTCAGGGTTCGATGCGCCAGTGCCGCACCGTCCAAGGTTCGAACTGGTCTGGCGTGAAGTCCATGCCGAGGCCAGGACCGTCGGGTAGCGCCGCACATCCGTTGGACTGAATCGCCGGGCCGGCCAGCGCGATGAGCGGATTGCCGGTCACGTCGTACTCCACGAACGGATAGCTGGCCCACGCGCCGCCGCGCGACGGCATCTGTGTCGCCGCGATCTGCAGCGAGGCCAGAAAGTTGATGGCGGTGCCGAAGGCATGCGGCATGACGGCGATGTCCCGGCTTTCCGCCAGGGCCGCGACCTTGCGATAGCCCGTGAAGCCGCCGCATACGCCTAAGTCCGGTTGCAGCACGCCGACGGCGCCGGCGCGCAGGAAGGCGTCGAAGCCGGCCAGGCTGCCGATGGCTTCTCCGCCGGCGATGGCGCAGGCAGTTGCCTGGGCGGTGGCGGCGTAGCCGTCCAGGTTCTCCGGCGCGACGGGCTCTTCGATCCACAGCGGGCGCGCCGGTTCAATCAGCGAAGCGGCCAGGCGCGCCGCCGCCGTGCCGTAGCCCTGGTTCATGTCGAGCATGAAGTCAGCGTCGGGGCCGATCAGCGCGCGCACGTGCTGCGCCATGACGGCATCCGCCTGCGGAGAGACACCCGCGCGCGGCTTGACCGCCTTGAATCCCTGGCTGAGTAGCGATTCGATCTCACGGGGATAGTTGCCATAGGGATCATCGCCCTCGGCAATGAAGGGGCCGCTGGCGTAGCACGGCAGTTCACGCCTCACCGCGCCGCCCAGCATCTGCGCGATGCTCACGCCGTGTGCGCGGGCCGCGATGTCATGCAACGCCATGTCCAACGCGGAGATCGCCATCATGGCCGGCCCGCGCTTGTCATAGCCGATGCGCGGCACCAGGTCGGCGTAGATCGCGCCGTGATCGAGCGCAGACCGGCCGCACACCAGCGGGCCAAGCTGCTGCTGGATCAAGGCCGCCGCGGCCCACGGCGAGGAGAAGACTTCCCCCCATCCACGAAGCCCGTTGTCGGTGCGGATCTCCAGGGCGAGAAACTCGCGTTTGCGCATGAACGTGCGCGCGTTGCCGAGCGGCACCCGGGGTGTATAAGCCAGGTGGTAGCCGTTGATCTGAGTGACTTTCAAAATGGATGCCGAGCTGAATGGGATCGGTCCAGTTTGGAGCTCGAGTAGCATACGGTCAAATACATAGCCAATGCTGTTTCATATGAAATCCCTTATACGTCCGCGCGAGATGGAGCTGGTGGCCGCGATCTGCCGTACGGGTTCGGTGACCCAGGCCGCGGAGGCGTGCAGCCTCACGCAGCCGGGCGCCAGCGCCATGCTCAAAGAGCTGGAAGTCCGGTTGGGGGCGACGTTGTTTTCGCGGCGCCACCGACGGCTGGAGCTGACGGCGGCGGGGCAAGCCTTGCTGCCGGAGATCACGCATGCGCTAGCGGCGCTGGATGCCGTCGACAAGCTTGCGCAAAGCCTGGGGAACCGCCGGCGCGAACAACTGATCATCGGCACGGTGTCCGCCACGGGCGCCAGCGTGCTGCCTGCAGTGCTTAAACAGCTGCAGGACGCGGATCCGCTACTGTCGGTGGTGCTGCGCGTGGGAACGGCTGCCGAAGTCGTCGAGATGGCCATCGCGCAGCGCATTGACCTTGGCGTCATCCTCGGGGCGGGGGCGCATCAGCACGCCAACTTTGAAAAGATCGCGGACCTGGGCCTGGTTTGCGTCGTGCGTCCGGACCACGCGTGGGCGTCGCTGCCGGAGGTCACCGTGGATATGCTGGCGTCGGAGCGGTTCATCGGTCACAGCCGGCACCTTCCGGTCGGCGCGCTGACGGCGCAGGTGCTGGAGGAGGCTGGGCTGTCCTGCCGCCCCGCGATTGAAGTGATGCAGTTCTCCGCGGCGTGCGCGCTGACGGATGCAGGGTGCGGTCCGGCGGTGCTTGAGAGCGTGACGGGGGAATATGCCCGCCGTTTGGGTTTGGTCCCGGTTCCCCTGAATGCAGGAAGAACGCTTTCGCTCAGCCTGGTATGGCCGCAGGGAAAAGGCATGAGCGGCGGCGCGCGCTTCGTGAAGCATGCGCTGTCGCAAGCGCTGGTGGCATAAGTCTTAAACGCAATCTCAAGGAGACGTACGTGCTGGGTTCTGAACTGATCATTCGCTCGCTGCGGCGGCGGGGCGTCACCACCATCTTCAGCCTGTCCGGCAATCAGATCATGCCGCTCTACGACGCGTGCATCGACGCCGGCATTCGCATCGTCCACGTGCGGCACGAAGCGGCCGCCGTCTTCATGGCCGATGCGTGGTCGCAGATCACCGGCGAGCTCGGCGTAGCGATGGTTACGGCGGCGCCGGGCCTGACCAATGGCCTCGCGCCGCTGTACTCGGCCTCGCAGGCGGAAAGCCCGGTGCTGCTTATCTCAGGCGATTCGTCGGTGTCGGAGGACGGCTCGGGTGCGTTCCAGGAGCTGGACCAGGTCGCCATCACGCGGCCGTTGACCAAGTTGTCGGTGCGTCCGCAGTCCGCGGCAGAACTGTGCCCCGCGCTTGAAGATGCCATCACGCAGGCGCTTGCACCGCGTCGAGGCCCCGTCCACGTGGCGCTTCCGTTTGATCTGCTGACGGCCGAATCGGGCATCGCTGATCTGCCGCAGGCGCCGGCAGATCAGCCGGCTGTCGCGCTGGATGCGGCGTATGTGGATCAACTGGCTGAACTGCTAAATGCCGCACGCCGCCCGCTGGTATTGGCGGGGCCGACGAGCGCGCGATCGCACGGTCGTTCCGCCCGCGCGGCTGCGCAAGCCATGCTTGGCCTGCGCATCATTCCGATGGAAAGCCCCCGCGGGCTGAAGGATCCTTCGCTGGGCGCGTTGGCCGGCATCATGCCAAGCGCGGATCTGATCGTGCTGGCGGGAAAGTGCCTGGACTTCACGCTGGGATTCGGCGGCACGGGCGCGCTTGGCGACAACGCACGCCTCGCGGTGATCGACCCGGATCCCGCGATGCTGGAACGCGCGGGCCGTCTTCTTGGCGAGCGTCTGGTGCTGGCGTTCCAAGCTGACCCGGTTGCGGCGCTAGCCGCGATACGGGCGGCGCGAGCTTCGGCCGAACGTCTGGCGTGGCAGGAACAGGTAGATGACGCGCTGCGCAGCCGGACGATCAAGGCGCCGTCCGCGCCTGTCGAGGGAGCGCTGGGCCCGCGCGCGCTGTGCGAGACCGTGCAGGCATTCCTGGCGTCCGCGCCTCACCCGATCCTGATCTGCGACGGCGGCGAGTTCGGCCAGTGGGCGCAGGCATTCTGCCAGGCGCCGGTACGCATCATCAACGGCATGTCCGGCGCGATCGGGGCAGGTGTCTGCTACGCGATCGCCGCGAAGATCGCACGGCCCAAAGCCACGGTGGTCGTCATGATGGGCGACGGCACCGCCGGTTTTCACTTGATGGAGCTGGATACGGCGGTGCGCGAAGGCGCGGCGGTCATTGCAGTGATCGGCAACGACCTGCGCTGGAACGCCGAACATCTGATCCAGATGCGCACCTATGGTCCGCAGCGGTTGATCGGCTGCGAGCTTTCACCGACGGCGCGGTATCACGACGTCGCGTCTGCGCTGGGCGGCGCGGGGTTTGCGGCCCACGACGTGGATGGTCTGGCCAACGCGTTGAAGGGGGCCGCCGACAGCGGGCTGCCAGCCTGCATCAACGTATCCCTGGCGGGCGAGGCCGCCCCGGTTTTCAACGCGGCATCGATGGCGTCAACGAGCGGACATTGAACGGGAAGCTGGTCAGCGTCCGCAATGATCGCGCGCCCACGGCGGCTGGCGGACCAGCACGTTTTGCCGTCCCAGGCGGGCGCTATGCCGACGCCCGCCGGGGCAGCCACCGCCAGAACACCCCGGCTGCCACCAGCCCCAACGTTCCCACGCCAAACGATGCGCCACCCAGCGACAACAACGCCGTCAGCGCCGACAGCGCTACCGGCCCGCCGCTCGCACCCAGATCGGCCATGAAGCGCCAGATGCCAAGGAACTGCGTGCGCGCACCGGGCGGCGCAGCGTCCGCGCCCAGCGTCATCACGATGCCCGACCCGATGCCGTTGCCAAAGCCCAGCAGCAGCGACACCAGGATGAAGCTCGTCACGCCGCCAGTCAGCGGGATCGCCATCAAGCTCAAGCCCATCAGCAGCGTGCACGGCAGCGCCACCCACAACCGGCCCCGCTGATCCATCACCTTGCCGGCGGGATAGAACACCGACATGTCGACGGCCGCGACGAGGCCGTAGACAAGCGACGTGGTGGTGGCGTCCAGCCCAAGATGGTCTGCCCACAGCGGTATCACGACCTGGCGCGACGCGCGCAGCGCGCTGATCAGCATCACGCCGACGCCCAGCGTGGCGTACACGCCGCGATGGTCGCGCGCGACTTCGCCGATGCGTGCGCGCGGCGCGCCGGCGGCCTTGGCGTGCGAGGGTTCGATGTCGGGCGCCTTGATGGCGATGAAGCCCGCGCCGAGCATGGCGCAGACGGCGATCCAGTACGCGCCGTCCAGCCCCATGAAGTGAATCAGCGCCGCGCCCGCGAAGGGGCCGATGAAGGTGCCGATGCGCGTCGTGCCGCCCAGCGTGGACAGCGCGCGCGCACGGTACGTCAGCGGCACGACCTCGATCATGTAGCTTTGGCGAGCCAGCTGGAACACCGATTGCGCGCAGCCCTGCATCAGCATGGCCAGCGCCAGCACCCAGAGATGCGGCACGCCGATCACCAGCAGCAGACCCGCCACGCTCAACAGCGCGGCGCCGGCCATCGCGCGCTTTTCGCCGAAGCGTTCAGTGATCAGCGCGGACGGGATGTTGGAGAGCAGCGAGCCGACGCCGATGAGCGCGGCGATGAGACCGGCGGCCGCGAACGACGCGCCTTGTTCCCGCGCGGTGAGCGCGATCACGGGAAGAATGGCGCCGTTGCTGATGCCGTATAGCAGCGACGGGCCGAACGCCGGCACGGCGATCTGCTTCAGATTGAACGATTCGGGATGCGACATGAGGGGAGGGCGTGAGCACGGCCGCTTGCCGTCCGCCTCGCGTTTGCGCGTGGGCCGGCCCGGCGGTCATCGATGCGGAATCCCGTGAGTGTAGCGAAAGCGCTCGGCGCCCGGCTGTCAGCAGCCTGACAGCGCATTCGCGGTGGCGCCGCGATCCGGCGCGAGTGGAAGTGAAGGTCGGCGTGCGCGCAATCTCCGGGTTTCTCCCTATTTGCATACGTATGCAAGGCTTTGAAAGTCCCCTCCATCGATGAACTTCTCAACGCTTGCAGGACCCGAAACCATGATCCGTTATCTGAAGCGCGGCCGGACCGCCGCCGTCAAGACCGACGACGACGCCAAGGTGCGCGCCACCGTCGAAGACATCATCCGCGACATCGAAACCCGTGGCGACGACGCCGTGCGCGATTACAGCCGCAAGTTCGACAACTGGGACCCGGCGGACTTCCGCCTGTCGCGTGCCGAGATCGAGGCGGCGCGCAAGCAGTTGTCGGCGCGCGAGATCGAGGACATCGCATTCGCCCAGAGCCAGGTCCGCAACTTTGCGCAGATCCAGCGCGACTCGATGCGTGACGTCGAAGTCGAAACGTATCCTGGCGTGGTCCTGGGCCACAAGCACGTGCCGATGAACGCGGTGGGCTGCTACATCCCGGGCGGCAAGTATCCGCTGCTGGCCTCGGCGCATATGAGCGTCCTGACCGCCAAGGTGGCGGGCGTTAAGCGCATCGTGTCCACGGCGCCGCCGTATCAGGGCAAGCCGCATCCGGCCATCGTGACCGCGATGGACATGGCGGGCGCCGACGAGATCCTGGTGCTGGGCGGCGTGCAGGCCGTGGTGGCGATGGCGGTGGGCACGCCCAGCGTGGCGCCGGTGGACATGCTGGTCGGCCCGGGCAATATGTTTGTGGCAGAGGCCAAGCGGCAGTTGTACGGCCGGGTGGGCATCGACCTGTTTGCGGGACCGACCGAGACGCTGGTGATCGCCGACGACAGCGTGGATGGCGAGCTGTGCGCCGTCGACCTGCTGGGCCAGGCGGAACACGGCCCTACGTCTCCTGCGGTGCTGCTGACCACCAGCGAACAACTGGCGCGCGCCACGCTGGCCGAAGTCGAGCGCCAGCTGTCGATCCTGCCGACGGCGGGCATCGCGGCTAAGGCGTGGGCCGATTGCGGCGAGGTCATCGTCTGCGACAGCGACGAGGAAATGCTGCAGGTGGCCGATGACCTGGCGTTCGAGCACGTGCAGGTCATGACGCGCGATCCCGATTACTTCCTGAACCGGATGACGAACTACGGCGCGCTGTTTTTGGGTCCGCGCACCAACGTCAGCTTTGGCGACAAGGTGATCGGCACCAACCACACGCTGCCGACGAACCGCAACGCGCGCTACACCGGCGGCCTGTGGGTGGGCAAGTTCCTCAAGACCTGCACCTATCAGCGCGTGCTGACGGACGAGGCCAGCGCGGCGATGGGCGAGTATTGCTCGCGCCTGTGCCACATGGAGAATTTTGCGGGCCACGGCGAGCAGGCCAACATCCGCGTGCGCCGCTATGGCAATCGCCCCGACCTGCCGTGGTATCGGCCGGTGGAGGCCCAGGCATGATTGCGCTGCCCAAAGGACCGGACTTCCGCCTGGACGGACGCCGCGCCCTGGTGACGGGCGGCAGCGGCGGCATCGGGCTGGCGGCGGCCGCCGCGCTGGGCCGCGCGGGCGCGCATGTGACGGTGGCGGCCCGGCGCGAGCCGGAACTGGCGCAAGTGTGCGAAGCCTTGCGGGCCGAAGGCATCGGCTGTGCGCCGCTGGTGCTGGACGTGACGGACTCGGCCGCCGTAGATCAGGCGGTCGCGCACGCCGAGCCCTTTGACATTCTGGTCAACAACGCGGGCATGAATCGTCCCAAGCCGCTGGTCGAGCAGTCCGACGAGGACATCGACGCCGTGCTGGATCTGAACGTGAAGGCAGCTTTCTACACCAGCCGGGCCGTGGCGCGCCGCCTGCTGCAGGAAGGCCGTGCGGGGTCCATCGTGAATGTGTCGTCGCAGATGGGGCACGTGGGCAGTCCACGGCGCACGCTGTATTGCGCCAGCAAGCACGCGCTCGAAGGCATGACGCGTGCCTTGGCGTGGGAGTTGGGCGCGGCCAACATTCGCGTGAACACCGTGTGCCCGACCTTCATCGAAACGCCCATGACGGCGGGCATGCTGGGGCAGCCCGGCTTCCGGGACTGGGTCTGCGCGCGCAACGCGCTGGGCCGCGTCGGCCGTCTGGACGAAGTGATGGGCGCCATTGTGTTCCTGGCCAGTGATGCGTCCAGTCTGATGACGGGCAGCGCGCTGATGCTGGATGCGGGATGGACCGCGGCATGAGGACCGCGCCCCGCGCGCAGGACGTGGCGGATCTGGCGCAGGTGTCGCAGTCCGCCGTCAGCCGCACGTTCACGCCCGGCGCCAGCGTGTCCGAAGAGACGCGGCGCAAGGTGCTGGCGGCCGCGCAGAAACTGGGCTATCGGCCCAACGCGCTGGCGCGCAGCCTGATCACCCGCCGCAGCCGCATCGTGGCGCTGGTGATGAGCTATCTGGAAAACCAGTTCTACCCGCTGGTGATCGAGCGTCTGTCGCAGAAGCTGCAGAAAGAGGGCTATCACGTGCTGATGTTCATCGCCGAGGTGGACGAGGCGGCCGACGGCGTGCTGGCCGAGATCCTGCAATACCAGGTCGACGGCATCGTCATGGCGTCCGCCATGCTGTCGTCCAACGTGGCGCGCAGTTGCGCAGAAGTCGGCGTGCCGGTGGTGCAGTTCAATCGGGTGTCCATCCTGGGCGGCCTGGCACGTCACGCCAGCAGCTCGGTCACGTCCGACAACTATGCGGGCGGCCAACTGGTGGCGCGCCTGCTGGTGGACCGCGGCTACCGGCGCTTTGGATTTCTGGCGGGGCTGGAGGATTCGTCGACCAGCATCGAACGCGAACGGGGCTACCGGGACGCGTTGACCGAACTCGGCCACGACATCGCCTGCCGCGAAGTGGGCCACTACGACTTCGATCTGGCGCAGGCTGCGGTTCGCCGAATGTTTGCCGCCGACCCGCCGGACGCGCTGTTTGCCGGCAACGATCACATGGCGATTGCGGCGCTTGACGTGCTGCGTCAGGAACTTAGCCTGCGCGTGCCGGAGGACGTGGCCGTCGTGGGCTTTGACGACGTGCCGCAGGCGGCCTGGGGCGCGTATCGCCTGACCACCGTGCGTCAGCAGGTCGAACCCATGGTGGACGCTACCGTCGCGCTGCTGCGCGAACAGATGCAGGCCGAGCTGCGGCCGCGCGACATCGTCATTCCCTGCAGCCTGGTTGAACGCGCGACGGTCCGGGCGGGGCCCTGAAGATTCGCTATTCCCCTTTTTCCGGCACTACCCAATGAAAGCGCGCACAGACCGCGCTCATCGACTCCAGGAGACAAACGCATGCGCAGCATTTTTGTACGCACCCTGACCGCCGTCGCGGCCATCGGGTTGACCGCCGGCTTGGCCCACGCCCAAGGCGGCGCGCCCGCCTGGCCGACCAAGAACATCCGATACATCGTGCCGTTCTCGCCGGGCGGCGTGTCCGACGGCGTCGCGCGCCTGATGGCCGAGCAGTTGAGCGCTCGTCTCGGGCAGTCAGTCATCGTCGAGAACAAGCCGGGCGTGTCCGGCATTGTGGGCACGCAACAGGTGGCGCGCGCCGAGCCCGACGGCTACACCATCGTGGGCGGCACCATCACCACGCATGCCGTCAATCCGTTCTTCATCAAGTCGCTGGGCTATGACCCGGTCAAGGACTTCACGCCCGTCAGCCTGGTGGGCATGGTCAGCAACGCATTGGTGGTGCGGGCAGACAGCCCATTCAACACGGTGCAGCAGGTGATCGACGCCGCGCGGGCGGATCCGGACGGGCTGACGTACGGCACGGCCGGCGCGGGCACGTCGCAGCATCTGTCGGGGCAGCTCTTTCAATCGATTTCGGATACGCGCCTGCGCCAGATCGTCTACAAGGGAGGATCGCAGTCGATGGTGGACCTGATCGGCGGACAGATCGACATGGTGTTTGAAACGGTCGCGGCCGCGCGTCCGATGATCGATGCCAAGCGGGTGAAAGTGCTGGGCGTTACATCGGCCGCGCCGCTGGCGGATCTGCCGGGTGTCAAGCCGCTGGCCGAACTGGGCTTGCCGGGCTTTGCGATGCAGTCTTGGCAAGGCATCTTTGCGCCGGCGGGCACGCCCGCGCCGGTGGTGGAACGCCTGGGACGCGAGATCGCGGCCATCGTCAACACCCCCGACGTGCGCGCCAAGCTGCTGACACTGGGCGTGGCGCCCGACGGCCGCGGCTCGGCAGAATTCTCGCAGTTCCAACGCAGCGAAATCGAAAAATGGGGCAAGGTGATCAAGGACGCCGGCATCCAGGCCGACTGACCCCGCCCCGACACAGGAGACTTGCATGACCGATCCCCGCTTCCCGCTGGACGGCCGCCTGCCGGACATGCTGCGCAGTGGCAAGCCGCTGCGCGGCCTGTTCAACGGATTGCCCAGCCCGGCCATCGTCGAGATGTGCGCGTACGCCGGCTTTGATTTCATCATCCTCGACAACGAGCACGGCAGTGCCGATTTCGGCATGACCGAGCACATGCTGCGCGCCGCACGCGCCACGGGCATCGTGCCCATCGTCCGCTGCTTCGAGCAGGACTTGCCGCGCATCCTGGACATGGGCGCAAGCGCCGTGCAGGTGCCCATGGTGGAAAGCGCCGAGCAGGCACGGCGTCTCGCCGGCATGATCCACTATCCGCCAGTGGGCCGCCGCGGCAGCGCCTTCAGCACGCGCGCGGCCGGTTACGGGGCCTTCGGCGGCGCCGGGCACACGCAGCGCAGCAATGAGGGCATCGGCTTCATCGCCATGATCGAAACGCCCGAGGCCATTGCGGCGGCGGGCGAAATTGCGGCGGTGGACGGCGTGGATGCGGTGTTCATCGGACCCAATGATCTGGCGCATGCGATGGGCCACGGCAGCGACTGGAATGCCGAACCCGTGCAACGCGCCATCGCGGCCGGACTGCGCGCGATCGCCGGGGCGGGCAAGTGTTCCGGCATCATCGCGCTGACGCCGCAGGACGAGGAGAAGTACGGGGCCATGGGCGCGCGCTATTTTGCCAACGTGTCGACCAGCATCATCACCCGCGCGCTGGCGCAGGCGGCCTCGGCCGGGCGCGAGGCGAAGCCGCCCGCCTATTGACGCTATCCGCCCATCGCCCGGCAAAACGCCTGCGCATCGCCGTCGATGATGACGCCGGACGGCAGATAGCCTTCGCGCTGTTTCGTGGCGCGCAATTGCTGCGCCAGCGCCGCATCGCCGCCCACCGCGTACACGAAGACGCGCACGGATTGCGCGGCGGCGTCGCGCAGCAGTTGCGGGTTGGCAGACAGCGTCAGGGCGTCCACATGCACGCCCACGGGCGCGCCGACGGTGGCGGCCAGATTGGCCAGCCACTGGCGCGTCAGCTTGGGCGCGGTGGCGCGCTGCGACACATACTTGCCGAGCGGGCTTGCGCCCAGGGAATCCGCGTGGCGCGGGTCGAAAACGATCAGGCCCAGATAGCCCTGCCGGTCGGTGCCGCGCACGCAGCGCAGCGCCTCGGGGAAGGCGGACGTGATCATCCAGTTGCCGTGCGGCAGCGCGGTCTTCATGCCGGCGACCAGCTTGGACACCGGCGCGCAGTCGCGGTAGACGACCTTCAGTTCCGCATTGAAGGTCTTGGCGGGCTGAGCGGCGGCGACGCGCAGCGCATCAGTCAGGAAGGGCGGGGGCGCTCCGCCGCCGGCGCCCGTCAACTTGGCGTCGCGCCATTGGTCGCTGGACAGTTGCAGCACGGCGCGGCGTCCGACGCCGCTTACCGTCCTGCCGGTCAGCAGGTCGTGGTGCAGCACCCAGACGCCGTCCTTCAGGCGCTGCATGTCGATTTCGACGCCATCCCATGCGCCGGCATAAGCCGCGCGAATCGAGGCCAACGAGTTCTCGGGCAGCGCGGGCGCGCCGCGATGCGCATGCACCTGCATGCCCAGGCACGCGGCGCTGGCGCCGGACCAGGGCAGGGCGGCGGCCAGCAGCGCGGCTATCAGACGGCTAGCCCGCATCGCCGTGGTATCCGAACCGGAAGCCACCCAGCACCGTCGTGCGCACGGCTTCATTGAAAGGATAGGTGTAGGCCTGGCCCACGACAATCACGTGCGCCACGTTGGCCAGCACGCGGCGCCGCAGCGCCTGACCGATCGATTCGTCATCGCGGCCGCCTTCCACGCGCGACATCTGCTGGAAGAGTTCACTTTGCGTCACGCCGTTCTGCATGAACGAGAACGCCGTCCAGACGCATGCCAGCGTCAGCACCAGCGCCAGACCCGCCGCGCGCGTGGCGGTGCGCCCCGGCTGCTGGCCGGCGGGCGTGCGCAGCCAGACGACGAGTTTGACGATCAGGTAAAGCAGCTTGCCGAAGTGGCCCACCGCACCCAGCAGCGAGAACAGCAGCGCAACCGGCGGCACGATGGCCGCGCGCGCGGCGTCTTCGCCCAACTGTTGATGCTGGCCGCCGCGCGCAAAGTCCGCGCTGCTGGCGGAAAAGCGCGGCATGGCTTCGTCCACGGCCCGGTCCAGCATGCCGTCGTACAGCCGCTTGAAGCTGGCGGCGTCGGTGTAGTTGGGCGCGACGTTCATGGTGGCGGGCACCATCAATGTCTGGCGCAGCAGCTTCTGCACGCCGGGGCGCGCCACGAAGTCTTCGTACGACAGACCGGGCGGAATGGCATCGCCCTCGACATGCACCGTGCGGCTGCGCATGGTCTTCCAGTATTGCTGCGCGACCGCTTCATTGAAGGTGGCGCGGTCGTGCGGCTGCCAGCCGGCCGGCACGGGAATGCGCTTGCGCACGTCCTGCACCACACGGCCTTGGTAGCGGGCCGGCACGCTGTCGGGCGTCCAGCCCCGGCGCGACAGGTTGCGGCGGTAGTCGCCCCACGCGCGATCCTGTTCGCGCGCCAGGCCGATGTCCGACGGGACGGGCACGCCGGCGTATTTCTTCCAGCGTTCGGCGACGGACTGCATCACGCTGGTGTAGACCTGGTGATAGCCGCGGATGCCCGGGGACGTCATGCGGACTTCGTGGTCATCGAAGGTGAAGGTCTTCATCTGGCGCTGCAGGTCGGTGCGGATGACCTGGCGCTTCTTGGGTTCGACCTTTTCATCCAGATTGTCGATGTTGGTCAGCAGCACCTGGAACACCGCCAGGAACGCCTTGCCCTCGGGCCGCGCGTAGATGCCGTCGTCCACCAGCCCGTCCAGATGCAGGTCGCCCTGCACCAGCGAGCGTTGCAGCAGCCCGGCGTTGGTGGCAATGCGGCGGAACTCGCCGTCGCGCGAGTCGACCAGCACGTTCACCATCATCTTGATGGCGCTGAAGACCAGCAGCGCGGTCACGGCGCAGGCCACGGCAATCTTCAGGTAAGACGGCCGGCCGCCGGTGGCAAGCCGCCGGGTCAGCATGAGCTGCAGCACCACCAGCGCGGCGGCGATGCCGGACAGGGTGCGGCCGAAGAACTCCAGTTCCTCGATATCGTGCGGCGTGGCGCGGCTGCCCACCACATCGAGCAACCGGGCGTTGAAGCCGAGTTCAAAACTGAGGTAGATGACCGTCAGGACGATCAGGAACAAAATCTGGCGAATCTGGGCCTGGCGCACGATCAATCCCTCAGGTCCAGACGGGTCGAGGTGATTTCCTCTTCGGGCAGGTCCAGCTTGGCGGGTGTGCGCGATGCGGCGCCCGAGCGGGGTGTTGCGGGCGCGTCGCCCGTGGACACGCGCTGCGGGGGCGGCGGCACCACGCGGCCCGCGGATGTGTCGCTGCCGGCCGTCTGCGTCTGCACTGCGGCGGGGGCATTGGGTGGCGAACGGCGGCCGCCGCTGGCCGGCTTGGCCGCCTTGCCCGATCGCGCGGCCGGCGCGGCGGGCGGCGGATAGACGCCATGCAGCCGGATCGAATCCATGTACCCGGGCGGATACAGCGACTCGTCGGCAAACGGCTTGGCGCGCGGATTCAAGCCCGCGACGCTCTTGACGTTGCCGCGGCGCATCCGGCCATCCTGCGTGTAGACAAAGCGCTCGATTGCCGAGCCCTTGGGAAAGTCGAAAGTCAGCGCGCTGCGGTCGTCCTGGACCAGCACGACGGGCCGGTCATGGCAGTTGCCCACGTCCCACGACAACACGTCGGACCCCTCGATGGCCAGCACGGTATAGCGGTAATCGCAGTTGCGGCGCTGGGTCTCGATGACGACCACGGTGCGCGGGCCAATGTTTTCGGTCCGGGCGATGCGCGCGGACTCGACATTGTTCAGGGGCACCACGCGCTGGTTGCCTGATAGCTTCACCGAGAAGTTCTTGCCTTCACGGCGCAGGGTGCCCAGTCCGCCGTCCTGCAGCGGGAACTGGCCGATCTCGGTGCCGAACAGGGCGGCGGTGTCCACGCCGAACACGTAGTTGCCCCGCGAATTGGTCTTGACGGCGCAGGCGGACAGGCCAGCCAGCAAGAGGACGCTGGCCGCAAGGCGAAGGATCAACGAACGGGATACGTGCAGGCGCAATGACATCATGGGAAGGCGGAAAACCGGGCGCCACACGGGCGCCTTTTTCGTCAAAGCCCTGCAATGTATCGCAAAGTTACAGCGCAGGACCAGACTTGTTTCAATTGCGCCGGGCGCGTCGCGCCGTGCGTCGTCGCAAACCAGGCGCGGGTTTGGCGCGTCAGTTGGCGGCCTGCTTCAGTTCCATCGACAGTTTCACCAGTTCGTGCACGCCATTGCGAATGGCGGACACGGTGCGGGCCACGGTGGCGCGCAGCAGAGCGATGTCGGGCAGCGTGTCGGGCGCGGCCACGAAGCTTTCCACCGAGGCCGACACGCGCGCCGGGCGATCGGCGTCCTCTTGCGGCAGCGTCAGCTTGATGGCCTTGCACCGGTTGTTCACGACGTTGATGACTTCAAGGAACTGGCCGCGCGTCAGGTTCAGTTCGTCAGCCTGCACGAAGGCGGGGTAGACCAGACGCAGGAATTCCGGGTCCGAATCGCTCAGGCTGAAATACATGATGCCCATGTCGGGATGCTTGAAGACCACATCGCCTTGCTCGTCAAAGCTGGCGACGAGGCCCAGTTCTTCTTGCACCACGGTCTGGTACAGGGTGGACAGCGGGGTGGGGGTGGACATGATTCAACGCTCCGTTGGTGGTAAGTGGGAAAAAAGACGAGCCCATGACCCTTGCTACGCGCCGTCTTGAAAAAGGTTCGAAAAATTTAGCGTCGAAGGATAAACCGAACCCGGCAAATCAATTGGCCGAAAAAAGGGCGAAAAAAAAATCGAACCTTTTGCGCCGCTGCGCGTAGCGATCAGTACCGGCATCCATACCGGCATCCGCCTCACGCAAAAAAGGAAACACCATGCAGGACAAAGCACAAGACGTATTGATGCAGGCAAAAACCCACGCCGCCCGGTGGGCAGCCATTGCGGTTCAGCGCGTCAACCGGGGCGACGCGGCGGGCGCGTTGCTGTTTCTTCTGGGCACCACGCTCTTCGCGGTGGTCTCCGTGCGCATGATGGGATCGGGCGTCAGTCTGAGCTTCTACGACCTCCTGCGCTTGCAGAACGGCGGCAGCGTGCAGGGCGCGATGGCAGGGCAGGGGGCCGGCGCGGGATTCTATGCCGTGTTGTGGCTGCTGGCCGTTGTGGGGCCGTTGCTGCCTTCGCTGCTGGACCAGCGCGCGGCGCGCCTGGGCTACTTTGCGCCGCTGGCGTTGTGGATCATCGCGTTGGCAGGCGTGGTCTCGCAGGTGCAGGAGTTCATGAATGCGACGCGCCAATTGTCGGGTTTCATGGGCAGTTCGCGCGCCGGCCGCAGCCTGGCGGGCGACATGGCGTCCAACCTGTGGAGCGGCCTGTCGTTCGGGTTCGGCTTCTATCTGTCTGTCGCCATCGCGCTGGCCTTCACTGTCCGCGGGGTCGCCGCGCTGCGCCGCCGCGCTTGATTTTCCGCCCCTGCGCAGCTAAGGTGCCGCAGCCCCAAGAACCTGAATCATGAACACGCTCGAATCCAAGCGCTACGTCATCGACAACGTCGACGCGCTGTTGCGCATCATGCACGCCGACCCGCGCTACGCGCTGGCGTTCCGGAACAAAGCCGAGCAGCACATCACGCTGAAACTGCGCAGAAAGTTCTTCAACGCGCCGCCCGAAGGCGTGGTGGACGCGTTCAATAACGCGCTCATGAAGTTTCTGCAGACGCGCAGTTTCAAGGACGAGGTCCTGCTGCACGGCCAGCCCGAGGGCGGATGGACGGCGCATGAACTGGCCGTCAGCAAGCTGGGCGGCTACCTGTACCGCGGATCGCTGCACGAGCTGATCCAGTATCACCGCCGCACGCGGCACGAGGTGCAGTGGGCGGGTCCCGACGACGGCGGGGATCGGGACGACACGGCGTTTGACGACGCCCGGGATGTGGCGGATGACTCGCTCTTTGCCGACCCCGCGCAGGCGTACGAGCACCTGTCGGTCGTCAAGCGAATGCGCGACTGCCTGAACAAACTCAGCGACACGCTGAAAACCACCATGTTCCTGTACCTGGACGACATGCCGATGGAACAGATCGCCCGGCAGCAGGACCTGCACGTGCCCACCGTGAAGAGCCGCCTGCACGCCGCGCGCAAGCTGGTGACGGAATGCACCCGCAAGGGGATGGACTGATGATGGCTGAAGACCGAGTGCTGTCGTATTTGTCCGGCGCGCTGGACGCCGATGCCCGCCGGGCCTTCGAAGCCGATCTCGCGAGGGATCCCGCATTGCGGGAGGAACTGGAGGCGTGGCGCAATCTTGCCGAGGCACGCCAGCTTGCGCATAACGAGATCGGGCAGGGCGAGCGCGATGCGGCTTTCTTGCGTGCGCTGGCGCAGGGCGTGGAGGCGGCGCCTGCGCCCGCGTCTGCCGAATCTGCGTCCGCATCTGCGCCTGCTTCTGCCGAATCTGCGCGTGCGTCATCGTCGGAACCTGCATCTGCGCGCGCGCCGGTGTCTTCGCACGCGCCGGTATCGCGCGGGCGGCGCTTGTGGCAATGGCTGTGGCCTACGCCCGCCAGCCCGTTGATGCCGCTGGGCTGGGCGCTCGCAATCATGCTGTCCGTCGTGGTGATGCAGCAGGCGCCGGTGCAAGGTCCCGCGGTTGTTCTGTCCGACGACGTCCTGACGCGCGGCGGTGCATCTTGCCCGCGGTTGGTGGTCGATCTTCCCGACGCCCTGACGGCGCGGCAGTTGCGCAATACCTTGTCCCAGTACGCGGTGTCCATCGTCGACGGGCCTGATGCGGACGGGCGATACGTCCTGGCCGCTGCGCGTGAGTCGTCGCTGCGCGATGCCGCGACGGCGCTGGGCGCGCTGTCAATCACGGCGGCGCCAGCGGGCGCGTGCCCCAAACGGTGAGGCCCGGCGCAAGCCCGAGATAACGTCCAGTCCCTCCCGAACAAAAGTCAGACCGCGAATGTTTCTATGAAGCCCACCAAAGAACCTGCCCTTTCCAGCATGCCGGACGCGCGGTCGCAACCCCTGATGCGGCGGCGCCTGCTGGCCGCGCTGGTCGGCGCGGGGCTCTGCGGCGGGCACGCTGGCGCCGTGCTCGCGGCGGGTGCGAATGCGCGGGGGCTGAACAACCGGAACATGATGGACGAGGAGCCGGCCCGCTCGGGCGCGCCGGCACCCCAGCCGACCACGCCTGCGCCAGCGCCGGACGACGGGCCTTCCGCAGCTGCGAAGGATTCCAAGGCAGCATCGGATGCCAAGGCGCAAGCTGACCTTCAAGCCGACCTCCAAGCCGACTCCCAAGCCACGCCCGCCAAGCGCCGCTACGCGCTGGTGATCGGCAACGCGCGCTACGCCGTTCCCGCAAACGCGCTGGTCAACCCGGTCAACGACGCCCGCCTCATCGCCGACTCACTGCGCCAGCGCCAGGTCGATGTGACCCTGCTCACGGACCTGACCACGGCGCAGATGGAAGCCGCCGTCGACGATTTCGCCCTTCGGGCCGCCGGCGGGGACCTGGCGCTGATGTACTTCGCCGGACATGCTGTCGCGGTGGACGACGTGAACTATCTGTTCGGCGTGGACCTGCCGCTGCCGCTGGGCGAGGTGCGCATCCGCACGGCCCAGCAAAGCTCGTTGAGCCTCAAGCGCGTGTCGCAAGCGCTGCGGCGTGCCAATGTCCGCGCGCGCCTGATGGTGCTGGACGCCTGCCGCACCAACCTGACGCGCGGCACCCCCGGCGCGGGACTGGTGCATGCCGTTCCCGCGGGCGGTGAACTTATCGCCTTCTCCACACAGCCCGGCGCCACGGCCGAAGACGGCTTTGGCAACGACGGCCCCCGCCACAGCCCCTACGCGTACTACTTCGCGCAAGGGCTGCGCGCGCTGCCCGGTTCCGCGCCGGTGGAGACCTTCTTCAAGCAACTGACCGCCGACGTGCAGGTGGCCACCGCCTACCGGCAGATTCCGCACTACGCCAGCAGCCTGGTCGGCACCGTTACGTTCACCACGCTGGCGGACGGACAGACGCCCGCGACGCCGGGGGCGTCCGGCGGTCAGACGGCGCAGGGCCGAGGCCCGTCCCCCACGCTGGGCCGCGATCTGATCAAAGCCCGCATGAGCGCCTGGGAATACGAAATCGAACGCGGCGCGCAGTATGTGGACGAGCCCCGGCTGGCGTCGTTGCAGGCGCGCGCCAAGGCGGGCGACGTGGTCGCCATGACCACTTTGGGGCTGATCGCCGAAAAGGGCGCGCACGTGCAACAGAACTACCCCGTCGCCGCCCGCTGGTATCAACGCGCCGCGGATCAAGGCTTCGCGCCCGCGCAGACCTATCTGGGCGAGCTGACCGGCATGGGCCGGGGCGTACCCAAGAACTACGCCGTGGCCGAACGCCTGTTTCGCGATGCGGCCGAGGCGGGACATCGGCGCGCGGCGATGGACCTGCTGGACGTGCGCGCGCGCATGGGCGAACCGATCGACCCGCGCGAGTGGGCCAAGGTGCTGCAGGACGCCGCCCTTAATCCGGTCGGTTTTCCGATGCCCGGCATGGCGCCCATTCAGGGCCTGCCGGACAACCCGTGGCTGCGCGCGCTGGGTGTGCGCCCGCCCGGCCAGCCCTGAAGCCGGTGGCGGCGCGCTTATGACGTCGCAGGCGCGTCAGGCAGGACGGTGATACACCGCCTCGACGTTGTAGCCGTCGGGATCCAGGATGAAGGCGCCGTAGTAGTTCGGATGATATTTCGGGCGTAACCCCGGCGCGCCGTTGTCGCGCCCGCCGGCCGCCAGCGCCGCGCGATGAAAGGCGTCGACCTCGTCACGGCTGCGCGCGCGGAACGCCACATGCACGCGCGGCGTGCTGGGCGTGCCCTGGTGAATCCAGAACTCGCCGCCGGGATCGCCCGCGTCGTCGGGCTCGCCAACGCCAAAACCCATGCCCGTCGGGAGCGCCTTGCGCGGCACATACCCCACCGCCGCGAGCGCGCTCAGGTAGAAAGCCCGGCTGCGCGCGAAGTCGCTGACGTGAATCTCGATGTGGTCCAACATACGCTGCTCCTCGAAAAGGCGGCCGCGTGGGCCGGAGAGGTCAGCATAGGTGAGGGGGCGGGGCGGGATGGCTTCGATTTGCAACGTGGGGATACGCGCTCTGGCATTGCGAATTCACGCTGGTGCCTGGTGAACGCGCAGGCGGCTTGCAGCGATCCTGCGCGCGGTGTCACCGCCTACCGATCAGAAACTCTCCCAATCATCATTCGACTGCGCGGGCTTGCTGTCGCCCGGCACGCGCAGCGGCGCTTTCACTTGCGGCGCGGGCTTGGCGTCGGCGCGGCGAGTGTCCGCCGGCTTGCCAGCGGCCGCACGTGAAGATGCCGGCTTGGCCAAGACGCGCTGCGGCTTTGCAGGCTGGCTAACTACAGGCTGCACCTCCCGCACCTGAGCAACCTGCGGCTGCGCTACAAAACGCGGCGCATCATCCTCGGCAAGACGGAACACACTGACCAACTTCACCAGCGTCGCCGCCTGCGAATTCAAGCTATGCGCAGCGGCGGCCGATTCTTCCACCAGGGCGGCGTTCTGCTGCGTCGTCTGGTCGAGCTGGTTGATGGCATCGCCCACTTGCGAGATGCCTTGTCCCTGCTCGTGCGCGGCGGCGCCGATCTCGGCGATCAGGTCGGCAACGCGGCGCACCTGCGTCACGATGTCGTTCATGGTGCTGCCGGCTTCGCCGACCAGGTTCGAGCCGGCTTCAACGTTGCCGACGCTGTCGCTGATCAGCTGCTTGATTTCCTTGGCGGCGCTGGCGCTGCGTTGGGCCAGGGCGCGCACTTCGCTCGCCACGACCGCAAAGCCGCGGCCTTGTTCGCCCGCGCGGGCCGCTTCAACGGCGGCGTTCAGCGCGAGGATGTTGGTCTGGAATGCAATGGAGTCGATGACGGCGATGATGTCGACGATCTTGCGCGAGCTGGCGGAGATGGCGTCCATGGTGCTGACCACGTTGCCGACCACTTCGCCGCCGCGCGCAGCGGCTTCGCTGGCCGAGCCGGCCAAACTGCTGGCCATTTGCACGGATTCCAGGTTCTGCTTCACCGCGGCATTCATCTCTTCCATCGAGGCCGCGGTCTCTTCGACGTTGGCGGCCTGTTCCTCGGTGCGCTGGCTGAGGTCGGCGTTGCCGGACGAGATCTGCGTGGCGCCCGTGGCGATGGATTCGCTGGACTGGCGCACCTGGCTCACCAGTTGCGCCAGGTTGGCGCGCATGGCGTCCATGTTGGCCAGCACGCTAGTCTGGTCGCCTTCGCGGCGTTGCACGCGCACGGCCAGGTTGCCCTTGGCGACTTCCTGGGCGATCTGCGCGGCGTAGGCCGGCTCGCCGCCCAGACGGCGCATGACTGAGCGCACCAGACCCAGACCCAGGATGCTGCCGATCAACGCGCACAGCACGATCAGCGCGGTCAGCGTCCAGAACGTGCGTTCGACTGCGGCGGCGGCGTCTTCGGTGTCGAGGCGGGCCAGTTCTTCCTGGCGCTTGGCGGCTTCCATCAGGATGTTGCGCGCGGCGACATGCAGCGCGGCCGAGTCCTTGTGCAGGACGGTCATCGCGGTCGGATCGTTGCGGTCGGCAAGGCCCTTCACGTCGTTGACGGCCGCCTTGTAACGGGTCCAGGTGTCGGCCAGCTTGCCGCCGAGGTCGCGCAGGGCGGGGTCCTGCTCCTGCTGCAGACGGTCACGCGCCTGCAACACGGATTTTTCGGATTCTTCGTTCAGGCGCAGTTCGTTCTGGCGGCCTTGCGGATCGGTGTTCCAGATGTAGACATACATGCGCCGGAAATGCGTGGCGCCTTGGCGGGCGGCGTCGACGACGACGCGCAGCGGCATGACGGTTTCCGTGTACATGGCGCGCTGCTTCTGGCTGATGCTCCAGAGCTGCTGCATGGCGATGGCGCCAACGGCCACCAGCATCACGATGAAGAACAGCACCAGTGCGGTGAGGCTGCTCCGAAGAGAGAGATTTCTGAGTTTGGACATGATGGGCACGCGACGGGGGCGCGGAATGCGCCCTCTACCCGGGCACTACAGCACATCATGTTGCGGCGCAATACGGGGAATTGCAGGGGAAAAACGCGAGTTGAGCGCTGTCTGCGGGTTGCTGTTCCGATATGCGGGAATTGAGCGCATCGCGATGCTCCTGCCGGTTCCACTATCTGAGATTTCTACGGGAGCCGGACGGTTTTGGTCTGTTCCAGCGCCTTGCCTGCGCCGTGCCGGACAACCCAGAATGGACACGTGTTCACCCGTTCAAGCATCGACCGACCTTGGAGTCCTCATGTACATCAGCGAGCAACTGCTCAACCCGGACGAACGCCGGCTGCGCCTGTCAACGCAACTGGGGGTGCAAAGCGTCGTTCTCGATAACCGCGGCACGGAGCTGGTCTCGGCGGAAAATGGCGTCGGCGCTTGGGATGCTGTGAAGCTGGGCGAGTATCGGAAATGGGTCGAAGGATTCGGACTGAAGCTGGATGTCTTTGCGTTGGATGTCGGCTCCATTCTTCTTGATTCCCTGGTCGACCTGGACAGCGCGCGGCGTCAACGGAATACGTTGGCCGACAACATCCAGAAGGCCGCAGATGCGGGCATCAGCTGCCTCAAGTACAACGTGCAAATGGTAGGCATAACGCGCACCGGGTTGAAGCCCGGGCGCGGCGGCGCAATGAATTCAGGCTTCACGTACGCGGAATACTCGTCTGAAGACGATTGCAAGCACTCGTACTGGGGGGTGGGCTATCCAGGACACCAGGAAGAGGGCGGATCTGCGTCGGTGATGTTGTGCGGCCAAAAGATGGCGCGTGACGTTCCTCCTGTGACCGAGCAAGCGGGTTGGGATGCCATCGAGTTCCTTGTCGAAGGATTGGTGCAAGCTGCCGACAAGGCCGGTGTCAGGCTGGCATGCCATCCGCACGATCCGGCATATCCGATTGGCGGGCTCAACGGAATCGAGCATGTAGTGGGTTCGGTTGACGGGCTGCGGCGGTTTCTGGCGTTGTCTTCAAGCCGGAACCACGGGCTCAACTTCTGCCAGGGGACGGTCGCAGAGATGTTTGCGCGGCCGGCTGAGCACATGATCTCCGTCATTGAGGAGTTCGCGGCGACCGGGCGGATCTTCATGGTGCATTTCAGGAACATCCGCGGCGGTTATCTCGATTTTCAGGAAGTATTTCCGGACGAGGGCGACGTGGATATGCTCGAGGCCATCAGGGCGTATCAGCGGGGCGGGTATTCGGGACCGCTATGCCCGGATCATGTGCCGGTTTCCGAGATCGACGAAGGGCGCGAGCGCTTCATGGCGTTCGCGCTTGGCTATACGCGTGGGCTATTGCAGGCGGCCGGCGTGTGGTCGGCGCCGGGGCGTTGAACGGCGATGACGGACACGATCAAGCTGCGTAGCCAGCGGTGGCTGGCGAACGACGATTTCCGGACCGCGAATCACCGCAGCCGGTTCATGCAGATGGGCTTCGAGCGAAAAGATTGGGAAGGCAAGCCTGTCGTGGCCATCATCAACAGTTGGTCGGAGTTCAATCCCTGCCATTCGCATTTCCGCCAGCGGGTCGAGGACGTCAGGCGCGGGATCTTGCAGGAAGGAGGTTTTGCGCTGGAGATGCCCTCGATGTCGCTGAACGACGCGCTCGTCAAGCCGTCGGCGCTGCTCTATCGCAACATGATGGCGATGGAGATCGAGGAAATGATCCGCTGCTATCCGATTGACGCCGTGGTGCTGATGGGCGGGTGCGACAAGACCACGCCAGCGATGCTGCTTGGCGCGATCAGCGCAGGCGTTCCCGCGATCTTCCTGCCGGCCGGACCGATGCAACGCGGCCATTTCGGCGGCAGGACACTGGGATCGGGGTCTGATGCCTTCAAGTTCTGGGACGAACACCGCGCCGGCCGAATTTCCGATGCGCAGTGGGAAGGAATAATTGGCGGCATTGCGCGTGGCCCCGGGACGTGCATGACGATGGGCACTGCAAGCACCATGACCGCAATCGTCGAAGCGTTGGGGATGTCGTTGCCAGGCGCCTCCAGCATCCCGGCGGTGGACGCGGCGCACCAACGCCTGGCGGCGCAGACGGGACGACGCATCGTGGGAATGGTGCTTGAGAACCTGCGTCCGGCCAGGATCCTCACCCGCTGCGCATTTTTGAACGCCATCACGGTCGCGATGGCGATGGGATGTTCGACCAACGCCATCATCCACATCATCGCCCTCGCGCGTCGCGCGGGACACGCGGACGTGGGCCTGGAAGACTTCGATCGAGCAAGCCGTCGCGTGCCCGTGGTCGCCAACATTCGGCCCAATGGTGATAGTGGGTATCTGATGGAGGACTTCTTTTTGGCGGGCGGCTTGCCTGCGTTGATGTCGCGTCTGGGGGCGCTGCTGCATCTGGACGAAATCTGCGTGACCGGGGAAAGCCTTCGTGTCCACGTGTCGCCGGCGCAGGTGTTGAACGAGGATGTCATTCGTCCGCTGGCGCGACCGGTATATGGGGAGGGGGCGTTGGCGGTGCTTCGGGGCAATCTTGCGCCCGATGGATGTGTCATCAAGCCCAGTGCGATGAGTCCGAAGTTCATGAATCACCGAGGTCCCGCGCTGGTGTTTGACGACTATCCAAGCCTGAAGCGCATGCTGGACGATCCGGATGCGGAGGTGACGGAGGACCACGTGATCCTGCTGCGCAATGCTGGTCCCAAGGGCGGCCCCGGCATGCCGGAGTGGGGAATGATCCCCCTGCCTTTGAAACTGATCAGGCAGGGCGTGCGCGACATGCTGCGCGTCAGCGACGCACGCATGAGCGGAACCAGTTATGGCGCTTGCGTCCTGCACGTCGCACCCGAGGCTTGGGTCGGCGGCCCGTTGGCCTTGGTGCAAACTGGCGACCTCATCGTGGTTGACGTGCCGGCGCGACGCATACGGCTGGATGTCGAGGACGCCGAGCTGGACCGCAGGCGGGCTGCGTGGGTTGCGCCACCCGCTCGCTTCGGCAGAGGCTATGGCCGGATGTTTGCCGAGCACATCTTGCAGGCTGACCAAGGCTGCGACATGGACTTTCTATTGACGCAGACTGGGGCGTCCGCAGGCGAACCAGACATTTTCTGAATTCCGTTTCATCAGTTCCAAAGTCTGAGACGAAACGGCCCGTTGGCGAAGGCGGGTTATGGCGGGGCTGCCGTCACGTGCTTTTCCTCTCGATGATCTCGAACCCGAGATCCACGCTTTTCGCGTCGATTGTGGCGTTGCCCAGGCGAGCCAGCAACATCCTTCCGGCCTGTTCGCCCATCTCGGCGCGCCGGATGCGAACGGTGGACAGGGAAGGAAACGCTGCACGGGAGATGGGCAGGTCGCCAAAGCCCATGATGGCCAGGCGGCCTGGAACGCTCATCGCCTTTTGCGCGCACGCGAACAACACGCCTGCCGCCAGCAGGTCGTTATTGCAGAACACCGCCGAGATGTCGGAGCGGCGTGCCAACATGCGGTCCAGGCAAGGCCCGGCCGCGTCGATCTGAACCGGCGGGGGGACAAACTCGGCTTCGACATCGGACAGGCCGGCAGCCCGTGCTTCTGCCTGAAAGCCTCGAAGCCGTTGCCGAGCGCGCGTTTCGTCGGCGCCAAGAAAGGCTAGCGTCCGATGGCCTCGGGAGATGAGGTGACGTGCTGCAGCGCGGCCTGCCTCCACATTCGAGAAACCGACTGCCATGTCGATGAGGGTGGATGGACCGGCGCCGGGCAGTCCCCAGGTTTGCACGACCGGAATCCTTGCGCGCTGCAATTTCAGTCGTAAGGCCTTGGGTTGAGAAAGGCCGGTCAGCACCAGACCGTCCACGCGGCGGCCCAGAAAGGTGTCCACCAGTGCCGCCTCAACGTCCTTGCTGTAGCCGCTTTGGCCCAACAACAACTGATACCCATCCTTGGATAGCGTCTGCGCCAAGGCGTCCACCGTCTCGGCGAAAACCAGGTTGGAAATCGTCGGCACGATGGCGGCGATGATGCGGGACCGATTGGATGCCAGACCGCCAGCCATCAGGTTGGGCACATAGCCCAAATGGTCGATGGCGCTGCGCACGGTGGCCAGCGTGTCGGGCGACACCTTGTCGGGTGTGTTCAACGCCCGCGAAACCGTGACCAGGGAGACGCCCGCCTGCCGGGCGACGTCGCTCATTCGTGCATTTCCGGGCGCCTGCGGGACTTGATGGGACTTTGAAACGGTGGACATGATTCAACGGCGGAAAGAGAAACGCGCGGAAATTCCAAAGTGTGGGACGCACGAGCAAATGGAAATGGGGGGTGGATTGCCAATTCCCGGAAGGCGTTCAAAATGAAAGCGCTTCCATGATTCTATACAGAACAAATCCATAAATGGCGGCTACGACCGCATAGGAGACAACCAAATGAGCCGTAGATCCCTGCTTGTTGCCTTGGGCTTGGTGGCCAGCCTGGCCGCCCTGCCTGCCGTGGTCCAGGCGCAATCCGACTATCCGTCGCGTCCCGTCAAGATCGTTGTTCCGTTTCCCGCTGGCGGCACCAGCGACCTGATGGGCCGCCTGATCGCCGATGTGCTGGGACGCGAACTGAAGCAGCCGTTCGTGGTCGAGAACAAGGGAGGCGCTGGTGGCGCCATCGGCACTGAGCAGGTGGCGAGGGCGCAGCCCGACGGCTATACGTTGCTGCTATCGGGAATTGGCAGCAACGCCATTATCCACGGCTTCATGCCCAAGCCGCCGTACGACTCGAACACTGATTTTGTCCACATCTCGCAGTTGGCCGCCGGGCCGAACGTGCTGGTCGTCAACCCCACTTTTCCCGCGAAGACCCTGCAGGAGTTTGTCGCCTGGGTCAAGGCGAACCCCGGAAAGTTCGACTATGGCCAGGTCAACGCCTCGTCGGGCCACGTGACCACCGAATACATGAAGCAGGTGGCGGGACTGGACATGGTGGGCATCCCCTACAAGGGTGGCGCTCCCGCGTTGAACGATGTCCTGGCGGGCCAGATCCCCGGGATGTTCACCAACCAGGATGCGGTGCTGCCGCACGTTCAAGCGGGCAAGTTGCGAGCCTTGGCGGTGACCAGCCTTGAACGCAATCCGCTCTATCCGGACGTGCCTACCGTCGCCGAGTCCGGATATCCAGGGTTCAGCGCGGTGTCATGGACGGGACTGTCCGCGCCCAAGGGAACGCCCGCTGCCGTCGTCGCAAAGCTCGAGGCCGCGATGGTCAAGGGCTTCTCGGACCCCGCCGCACGTGCCAAGTTGGAAGCAAGCGGTTTCGTGGTGGTCGCGTCGCGGTCCGCCGATTACACCCGCTTCGTCAAGGATGAAATTGCTCGTTGGGAACAGGTGGTTCAGAAAGCTGGCATCAAGCTCAACTGAATAGCCTTTTTTGTTGATATCTATCCGGAATTGTTCAAATGAAAGCTGTCCAATCAAACATTGTTTCTTACGCCAAGACCGACGCAAACGCGCGTACTGCGGCTGAAAGCGGCGATCGCATCGAATGGGTAAAGGTGTCGCTGGTGTTCTTGCCGCTTGCCACGCCAGTGAGCGATGCCAAGGTGTTGACCGGCAGGCAGAAGCCGTTGACCGAGATCGCCTTCATCTTTGCCGAGATCCGGACCCGCGACGGACATGAAGGCATCGGCTTTGGGTACTCCAAGCGCGCTGGCGGTCCGGGCATGTACGCACACGCCAAGGAAATCGCTCCGAATCTGCTGGGCGAAGACCCCAGCGACATCTCCAAGCTATTCACCAAGCTGCTTTGGGCCGGCGCTTCGATGGGCCGCAGCGGTCTGACGACACAGGCGATCGCGCCCTTCGACATTGCCCTGTGGGACCTGAAAGCCAAGCGCGCAGGGCTGCCGCTTGCGAAGCTGCTGGGCGCGCACCGCGACTCCGTGCAGTGCTACAACACGTCGGGCGGATATCTGCACACGCCGCTGGATCAGGTGCTGAAGAACGTCCAGATATCCCGTGAGAGCGGCATCGGCGGCATCAAGCTCAAGGTCGGTCAGCC
Organism: Achromobacter animicus; assembly: GCF_902859585.1. GTDB lineage: Bacteria > Pseudomonadota > Gammaproteobacteria > Burkholderiales > Burkholderiaceae_B > Achromobacter > Achromobacter animicus. The sequence goes on from NZ_CADIJM010000002.1 coordinate 832,721, forward strand.
CGACCTGGCGATCGATGTCCAGCGCGTGGGCGAGGTGCGCAAGCTGTTGGGCGGCGACTTCCCCCTGATGGTGGACGCCAATCAGCAGTGGGATCGGCAGAAGGCAACGCGCGCCTGCCGTGCCTTTGAAGATTTCGATCTCACCTGGATCGAAGAGCCTTTGGACGCCTACGATTTTGAAGGCCATGCGCAATTGGCTGAGCGCTTTGATACCGCCATTGCGACGGGAGAAATGCTGACCAGCGCGGGCGAGCATGCGCAGTTGATCATGGCTGAAGGCAGTGACTTCATTCAACCGGACGCGCCGCGTGTGGGCGGAATTACTCCGTTCCTGGAGATCATGGCGCTGGGCGCATTCAAGGGCCGCAAGCTCGCACCCCACTTCGCAATGGAAATTCACCTGCACCTGGCGGCCGCGTATCCGATCGAGCCATGGCTCGAACACTTCGAGTGGCTCGGGCCGATGTTCAACGAGCAGATGCACTTGCGGGATGGCCGTATGTATGTGTCGGATCGGCCCGGGCTGGGTTTCTCGCTGAGCGAGCAGGCCATTGCGTGGCGCGCTGACTCTGAAGAGTTCGGCAAGCGTCCCTGAAGGGGATGAGGGCGAGGCGGCGTTGGCCGCCGCCGCTTTTTTGTCGGCAGGCTGACAAGAACCGTTCAGAAAGGAAACGCGCCAGCCGAAAGGCCGGCGCGTTATCCTGCGGAACTTGTCTGAGGGCTGTATTCGGCCTACACCGTGTAATCGACCGCGGCCCAGTCGAAGTAAGGTTTCAAGTCGGCCACCAGCGCAACGTGCAGCGGGTGGAACAGGTAGGCATCGAGCTCGGCCGCATTGTCGACTTCGGACTCCAGAACGTAATCCCAACTGATGGGGCGCGTCAGCTCGTTGGCGGCGACACGCCAGAATCGGATTGCCGGAATCTGGGCGCCCAGGTCGCGCATGCGCGCGGCTAGTCTGGTTTCAAGGCCGGCGTCGCGATCAACGCCGGGACGCCTGCGAAAGAGGACGATGTGCCGGATCATGCGCCTGCCTTCGTTGCGCTTTCCAGGTGATATCGCCGGCCGGCGTAGTCGAAGTCAACCAGTTCATTGATGCGCACGGATGGATCGGCGGGCGAGGCGTAGTACGCGCGGATCTCGGCGATCTTTCCCGTCGTTGGATCGAAGTCGTACCATTCCGCGCCGCGCAGGGCGGTGCCGCTCTTGTTCTTCCAGTGCGTCCATTCGATCATGGCCTCGGGCGAGTCGTGGCTGACGATGATGCGTTCGATGGTCCACTGCGAACCCAGCGTCTCGACGCACCACACCCACTTCTTTGCGATGGTATCGGCGGAGCGCCAGGGAACTTCCGGCAGGCCCGCCGGGAAGTAGTGGACGGCATCGGGCGTGAAGCAATCGACCAGCGCGTCATAGTCGCCGGCATTGCAGGCGTCGAAGTACCGGCGGATCAACGCGGCGTAATCGTCGGGGGTGAAGGTGGCGTTCATGGATGCTCCTGAATACAGTTGGAATCAACGGCTGCCCGCGGGTTTGGCGGCCGGAATCGCGGGGCGGCCGTCGGCGACCCATTGCTTGAACTGCGCGCGCGTGGCGTCGCCGGGCGGGTAAAGGCCCCACAGCGGCTCCCCGGCTTGCACGCGCAGCGCAAGATAAGCTTCGATGTCGTCACGCTTTTCACATAGGTCGGCCATCTCTTCGGCCATGTGGGCGGGGATGACGGTGATGTTGTCGCCGTCGCCGTGGATCACGTCGCCAGGGTAGACCGCCACGCCGGCACAACCGATCGGCACCTGCAGGTCCGCGACGTGGTGATAGCTCAGCCGAGTGGTTGCGGTGACGCCAGTGCTCCAGATCGGAAAATCCATCTGGCTCAATTCCGTGCCGTCGCGGAATGTACCGTCCGTGATGACGCCTCGCGCGCCACGCATCATCATGCGCGTGATCAGCATGTTGCCCATGGACGCGGCGCGGCCATCCTTGTTGCTGTCAATGACCAGCACGTGGCCCGGCTCGATCTGCTCGACGCCGACCCATTGCAGGTTGTCCGCGGAGGGCGACGTCGTCAGGTTGCCGTAGACGTCCACATCCTCGCGCGCGGGGATGAAGCGCATGGTGTAGGCCCGGCCGGCAAAGGGCTTGATCTTCTTGTTCAGCGGTTTGAGTCCATGCAGGACGGGCTGGCGCAGACCCTTGATATAGAGCTGGGTCGTCAGCGAGCCGCTGGTCGCGCGGGCCAGACGATCCAGGACAGAGTCGGGGACGTAAGGCGCCGGTTCGCGCTGCGGAATTTCGGCGAGGGGAGGGGGATTGGAGACGCTCATGATGGCTGGCTGTCAGTGTGAAGTGGGCGGGAAAGCTGCGGTTTGTCCCAAATGGTGAGACGTGCCGGGATGATTATTTACGCCACCGCGGCGCGGCATCCGTTCATGGAATGGTATTGAAGTTGTCTCGAACTTAATATGCTGGGGAGCCGGCGTGAACCGCCGAACTCGGCGCTTTTTTCCACATACTGAGACTTCATGCGATGACGGCGAATACTGGTGATGGAACTGGATCTCTGGAGAAGGCCATCGATATGCTGGAGGCAGTGGGAGCGGCGACGGACGGGCTCAGCCAGACCGAGCTGGCCACGCAGCTTTCGTTGCCCCGGACAACCACCTACCGCCTGCTCGCAACGTTGGTGGCGCGCGGCATGCTGCGCCGCGATCCGCTACGCAAGGTCTACCGTCTTGGTTTTCGTTGTTTCGAAATGGCAAGGCAGGCTTACACGATGCCGGATCTGGCGGCGGCAGCGGCCTTGGAGATGCGGGGTCTGCGCGACTTGACCGGAGAGACCTGCTATCTCGCCACTTTGGACGGGCTCGAGGTCATTTCGCTTGAACGGTGCGATGGCGCGCACAGTGTGAGATCCGCGGCGGTTCTGGGACAGCGAAAGCCGGTTCATTGCACAAGCCAGGGAAAGGCCATCCTGTCCGTGATGCAAGCCGCATCGCGCGAGGAAATCGTCCGCGATATGACGCTGAAATCTTTCACGCCGCATACCATCACTGATCGCAGACGCCTCAATGCGGAACTAAAGATCACCGCCGCCCGGGGCTATGCCATCGATGACGAGGAAATCGTGGAGGGCGTGCGCTGCGTGGGGGCGCCTATCGTGGACGCAGCGGGCGTCGTGCGCGGAGCAATCAGCGTGGCGGGGCCGGCCTATCGGCTGACGCGCGCCAGGGTTGAATTGCTGGGGCCCGAAGTGGCGCAGGCGGCGCGACGGGTAGGGGCACAGCTCGAGACGGTAAAGCCGCCCGCGGACGAGACCGCGGCTGTTGCGATTCCCGGCCCCTGGGCCTTTCAAGGCGCACATCCGCAATGGAGCGAGGACCGCACGGTGCTGTATTGGGCCGATGTGCTCGCGCCGTCGGTGCGGCGGCTTGATATGACCAGCAAACCGCCGCGCGACGAACTGATCTACCGCTTGGAAAGCCCGATAAAGGGGTTGTTGATTGAACCGGAGGGGATGCTCGTTGCCGGCGGGACCAGCGCGGTGCAGATCACCTCGGACGGCTCCATTACGCCGCGCGCGGCATGGCCGCGTGGGACGTTGCTGGCATTGTGTCCCGGGATCCGCGCCGGCGAGGCCTGGGCTGCCTTGGAGCAAGAGGATGGCATCGGCTGCGTAGTCGGCGTGATCACGCTGGCCAACGGGAAGTTTGAGCCAAAGTGGACGATCGCCGAGCCCGTGCAGGCGTTGCGATGGGGCGCCAAGGATAGCGAACTCTACGCCGTCTCACCGGAATCTGGCGCGGTCCTTATCCTGCAACCGGGTCATGAGGGCGTGAGGCGCCTGGCCAGCATGCCAAAAGGGTCGGGCCTGCTCAGCGGACTTGCGCTGGACGACGATGGCGGTATCTGGACGGCGCTTTGCGACGGCTGGAGCGTGGTTCGTTTCACGCGGGATGGGGTGCTGGACCGAGTGGTCGGTTTGCCGGTGCCATGTCCGACGGACCTGGCGACGGACGGCGCGCGCATGATCGTGACAACGTCGAGGCATCAGGTCGCGCTCGATACTCTGGCAAAGGCGCCCATGTCGGGATGCCTGTTTGAATTTTCAATTTAGACGGCCCGAAGGCGCTCCCGTTTGAAGGGGAGCGCTTTGCGTCGTATCAGGCTGCGGCGAGTGCGCGGGCCCTGCTCAAGGCAAACTGAGCTGCGCCGTCCGCCCGCCATCCACCGTCCACACCTGTCCGGTCACGAACGCCGCTTCGTCAGAAGCCAGCCACGCCACCAGGCCAGCGACCTCATCCGGCGTGCCGGTCCGCCTGACCGGATGGATGCGCTGCACCGATTCCCGGAAGCGCGCGGGGTCTGGCAGCGTGTTGATGAAGTCATCGTTGAGCGCCGTGTCGATCCATCCCGGCGCCACCGCGTTGCAGCGGATGCCGTCCTGGCCGTGGTCGATGGCGACCGCGCGGGTCAGGCCGTGCAGGCCGGCCTTGGTCGTGGCGTAGGCGGCATGCATGGGGTTGGCGCCCAGGCCCTCGATGGAACTGATGTTGACGATATTGCCGCGCGTCGTCTTCAAGTACGGCAGCGCCGCCTTGATCAGCACGAAGGGCGTGGTCAGGTTGACGTTCAGGGTCCGCTTCCAGTCGGCCAGCGAGGTGTCTTCGACCAGCGCTTCCTGCATGACGCCGGCGTTGTTCACCAGCACGTCCAGCTTGCCGGTCCGGCGGATGACTTCCTCGATCACGGCGGCGGCGCGCACGGGATCGGACAGATCGGCTGCGATGGCTTCGAACTCGTCGTCGGCCGAGCGTTGGGCGGTCAACACCCGGGCGCCTTCATCGCGAAAGCGTCTTGCGATGGCCTGTCCGATGCCGCTTCTGCCGCCGGTCACCAGGACGACCTTGTCTTCAAATCTATTCACTGCGTTGCGTGGTTCAGGAGTCTTCAACGCCTGGCAGGATAGCAGGCGTCTGCTCGGCCGATTCCCACTGCACGTGTTCGATGCGGTTGCGGCCGTTGGCCTTGGCCAGATACAACTGCTGGTCGACGGCCTTGATGAAGTCCGCGCGCGTGGCCTGGTCTTGCGGCACCACCGTGCCCGCGCCGACGCTGACCGTGATACGTCTGCCGTGCGGCGACAGCGCATGCACGATGGCTTTTTTCTGCAATTGGCGCTGGCAGCGTTCAGCGACCTTCCGCGCGACCTCGGCATCGGCCTCGGGCAGCAGCACGACGAATTCTTCACCGCCGTAGCGCGCAACGAAATCGCGCGGACCGTCCAGCGCCAGGCTCAGCGTTTCGGCGATTTCGATCAGGCACTTGTCGCCCTGGGTGTGGCCATACAGGTCGTTGTATTGCTTGAAGAAGTCGACGTCGAAAAGCAGTACCGACAAGGGCTGGCCCTCGCTGCGGGCGCGCTCCCATTCCAGCTCGAAACTGCTGTCAAAGCGCCGCCGGTTGGCGATGTTGGTCAGGCCGTCCTTGAAGGACAGCACCTCAAGTTCCTTCTGCAGGCTGAGCAGTTTCTCTTCGGTCTTCTTGCGCTCGGTGATATCGAACATGAAGCCGATCAGCGCCTCGGGCTCGCCGCTTTCCGTGCGCACGACGTGAACCACATCGCGGATCCACACGTAGCCGTTGTCCTTGGTCAGCGCGCGGTAGTCGGCCTCGTGGTCGACGCCGGCCTGGGATTGCGAGACGCAGAAGTTCACCACGTACTCGCGATCCTCGGGATGCATGCGCATGGCCCAGTCCTCGACGGTGACCCAGCTGTCGGTGCGCCAGCCCAGCAGCGCCTCGATCTGGGGGCCGATGTAGGCGAATTTCATCGTGGCCCAGTCGATCTTCCAGGGAATCGCCTTGGTCGATTCCAGCAACGTCCTGTAGACCGCGCTGTCGTTGAGAAGCGTACTGTCGTCAGCCATGCTCGATCCTTCCGGGATTCCGAGGAACGAGCACTGTAGCCCGAACCGGGGACTGATGGAAATCTGCTGACGGCCGCTATTTGCGGTTCCAGTGCCCCAGCCCGCTGTCGTCGTAGTACTTGATGTCAAAGCCTTGTGCCTGCCCGTTTGCCATCTTGAAGACGATGGACGCCCGCGAGGCCAGCATCTCGGCTTCGCCGGCCGGCGCAAAGGCGAACGTGTCGCCGTCCCAGTGGCGCACGGGAAAGCGCATGTCCTTTGGTCCCAGCACCAGGGTCAGCGCGCCGTACGCTTCTTCGATCCGCGCGGGGCCGTAGTACGGGTTGTCGAACGTGCCGGTGTACTGCGACAACGCTTTGGGCGCCGCGGGCTTGGCGGGATCGGGCTTGCCGGTCAGGTCCGCCTGCGGTTCGAACAGCTTCTTCATGGCGCCGTTGTATGCCGCATACCAGTCGCGTGTGGACTTGCCGTACAGCGCCGTGTCGGTGAACGTGGCCACCACGGCTTCCGCCGCGCCGACCGGCGCGCCATTGGTCAGCACGACGATGCCGATGCCGGCGGAGGGCACGATGCGGAAGGTGGTGCCCGTGCCCACCAGGAAGGCGCCGGAATGCCCCATGGCAGGGCGTCCGCCGGTTTCCGTGTTGACGTTGAAACCAAAGCCATAGAAGCCGGACCGCGTATTCAGGTCGGGCGCGGGGGCGCTGAAGGCCTGCGGCGACAGGGCGGGCAGCAGCGCGCCGGGGGCGGCCAGTGGCTTGCCCTGGTGTCGGCCATCCGCCAGCAGCAGTTTCAGCCACTGCGCCAGATCCACCACCGTGGAGGACACGCCGCCCGCGGGCGCCTGCGCATCGGCGTTGCGCTTGCCGACCTGCACGAAGCGGCCCTTCTGGTAGGCGTGCAGCAAGGCGCGGTTGCCGTGCGACTCGAAGTCGGCGTAGCGGTAACTGGTCGATGCCATGCCCAGCGGCTTGAAAAGCTGTTCGTCGGCCAGTTGCTCCCACGGGCGCCCCGCGACCTTGGCGATGGCCTCTGCGCCGATCGTCGTGCTGAAGTTGGCGTAGTGATACGACGTGCGGAAGGGGGTGAGCGGCAACAGGCGCAGGCGGGCGATGACCTCGTTGCGGGAAAAGCCCAGGTCTTCCAGATCGTCGCCGGCCGTGGGCGGCAGCCCGGTGCGGTGCGCAAAGAAATCGCCGACGGTCGCGTGCTCGGACACATAGGCGTTGCTGAGCGCAAAGCCCGGAAGATGACGCGACACGGGGTCGTCCCACGTGGCCTTGCGCTGCGTGATCTCGATGGCGGTCACTGTCGCCGACAGCGACTTGGAGATGGACGCGATCTGGAACACGGTATTGGCATCCACCGGCGCGTCCTTGCCGACCTCGCGTGTGCCGAAGCCTTGCGTCAGCACGGTCTTGCCGTCGATGACGACCGCGACGGCCAGGCCCGGCACCTGGCTGCGTTGCATGATGTCCTTGATGATGCCGGGCAGGTCCTGCACGGCGCGTTCGCGGCTGCCGGCCGGAATCGTGACGGCGTCCGCCGGCGGGTAGTCGGCGGGGGTGATCGGCACGGGTTGCGACCAGGCTGACGTGACGCCGCCCAGGGCAAGAACGATCGTTGCGGTGATGCGCGTGGTTGTGCTGTGCATGTTGGCCTCAGAATCCTGCTTGGTAAGCGATGCGAAAGACGCCCTGGTTGAGGCGCAGGGCCTGGTCGCGCTGATGCGTGATCCCGGCCTGCACGATCAACCCCACGGGCGTGACGTAGGTGACTGCGCCCGATACTCCCCAATCCGTACTGTCCAGCAGGCCATGCCGGGCCAGCGTCTGGCCGCCGCCGGTCAGCTTGCGCACGGCGGCCGTCGCGGTGACCTGCCAGCGGTCTCGAGACAACGACACCGAGGTTACGCCATTGCCGTTGGAAACCGGCGCGCCGCGAAAGGCGCTGGAATAGGTAGCCTCGTTGAACCAGTTCAGGTGCCATCCGTCATCCAGCGGCGTGTCGTAGCTCAGCCGGGCCGATACCGTGTTGGCACTTTCGCCCTGGTTCGGATCCAGGTGCAGCCGGCCCGCGTCCACGCCGCCCGATATGCCCGCCAGTCCGGGTAGATCGCGGAAGTCGTACGAAAGGATGAACGACTTGAGCTGGTCGCTGAACAGCGGCGGCTCGTCGGGGCCGAGCAGGCCGCCGTCCAGGCTGAACCTGCGGTTCATGGCGGTGTTGTCGCGCTTGAACAGCAGGGCGGCCACGGAATGCGTGCCGCGGCCCGACGTATCCAGCGTGTAGCGTCCGCCCACGCCGATCGAGCCGCGGAATTCCGAGTTCTCGTTAAAGCCCGAATACAGGCCGTCCACGACGTGCCAGGCGTCGCCAAAGCCCAGGTCCATCTTGCCGCCGTACAGCGCGTAGTTGTCGGCGGTGTAGGCGGCGAACAGGTTGTCCAGGTTCACGCCCAGGTCGGAAAACGCGTTGTCCTTGGTGTCGTTGGTGGACGAGTTGAACGTGGCCTTGGTGCGGATCGAAAACTCGCGCGTCAGTTGCAGCACCAGCGCGGCCTCGGCGGTGGGCTGCACACTGCTCCAGTGCGAGCGCGGAAGCTGGCCGTTGTCGTCGTGCACACCAAAAAAGCCGGTGTAGCCGGTCATCAGGAGGAACCTGCCGTTCAGGCGCGGATACGATTCGTCGCCATCGGCCAGGTCGCTATAGGGCGTGAGAAAGATCTCGGTCTTGAAAATGTCTCTTGCCTCTTGCGCCGACGCGCCGTGCGCGGCCACGGCAAGCAGCGCCGCCGCCGCGGTCTGGCGCAACGCACGATGCAGACGCTTCACCGCGCCAGCTCAGCCGCCAGTTCGCGCACCTGCGCATGGATGTTGTTGAACATCCCGAAATTCACGCGGCTGGCGACGACGAACACGCCCAGGTCGCGGTTGGGCGACAGCACCACGTACGACATGAAGCCGCCAATGCCGCCGCTCTTGCCCAGCAGGAACGGCGAGCCGTTGCGCGGCAGCGTCGCCACCCAGCCCAGCCCCATGCCGTCGGCGTCCGTGACCTCCGTGCCCACGACGGATTTGAGTCCGTCGTAGGGCAGCCACATCGTGTGCGCCAGCAGGGCGTTCTCGCGGGCCTGCCTGGCGCCATCCAGATGCCAGCGCATCCAGCGCACCATGTCGTCGGCCGTGGCGTAGACGCCGGCGCTGGCATACATGATGTCGGGCGCCACTGCATTGGGATCGGGTTTGTCGAAGGGATCGAGGCCCGTCATCAGGCGCTTTTTCTGTGCGTCGCTCAGCACGTTGGTGGCGTCGGTCATGCCGGCGGGCTTGAAGACCTCGTTGGCAAGCACGGTCGAATAGTCCGCGCCGCCGGCCTTGGCCAGCGCGTCGCCCAGCAGGCCATAGCCCAGGTTGGAATACAGCGTGGTGGTGCCGGGCACGTAGGCGGGCTTGTGGCTGCCCATCCACTTCCAGTAATAGGCCCGGTCGAAGACGGCGAACGGATTGTCGGAGGGCTTGGCGTCGGGGTCGGGCAGTTCGCGCGGCAGGCCGGCGGAATGCGTCGCCAGGTCGAGCAGCGTGATCGGGCGGCCGTTGGCATCGACCTTGGCATTGCCGGGCGCGTACTTCGACAGGGGATCGGTCAGCTTGAGCTTGCCCTTGGCGGCCAGCGACGCCAGCACGTCGCCCGCAAACACCTTGGACACCGACGCGATCCGGAAGATCGATTTGCCGTCGGGTTCGACGCCGCTGCCCGGCGCGGTTTCGCCATAGCCCTGGACCACCACGTCATTGCCGCGGACCGCCGCGATGATCAGGCCCGGCGCGCCGCCGTTCAGATACATCTGCATGCCGGCCATGGACACGGCATCCTGCAAGGCCAGGTCGGCGGCCTGGGCGTGGCCTGCGCCCAGCGCGCAGGCGGCGCTCAAGGCAAGTACGGGGATGCGCGGGAGAAGGCGGGAGGTCAGCATGCGGTTCTCACTGAAGGGGCGAGGAACGGGTGTCCCTGCGCATGCCGCGATGATCCCAAAATCCCGGTGCGTAGCCACCAGCGTCAGGACGAAACAACATCCCGGCGTGATGAATGGCATATTGGCCGGCTTGGCCCGGGCAGCCCCGGCTCAGATCCCCATGCGTTCGCGCAGCGGCTTGCGGTACGAGCGCGACACCGGCCACGTGTCATCCACGGCCCGCATCCGGATCTGCCATCGGTCAACGCTTCTGCGGTCCACGTCCATGACATGCAACGCGTTTGCAATCGCCGTGCGGTGCACGCGAAAGAACGTCTTCTCGGGCAGGAGGGTCGACCAGACGCCGAGCGCGCGCGAGTCCAGCACCATCGAGCCGTCGTCCAGCCAGATCTCGCTGTAGTTGCCGGCCGAGCGCACGCCGACGATGGCTTCCGGCTGAACGCCCCGGACCACGCCGCGCATGCTCAGGTAGACGACCGATGCGGCGGGATTGCCCAGCGGCGCCCGCGGGCGGCCGCTGCCGTACTTGGCCTGGCCGATCAGGTTGGCGCATTGGTACAGCGCGCCGACCTCGCCGGCAGTCCAGTGCCGATGCCGGACGGTGGTGTCGAAACCGATGATGCCTTGCAGCTTGCCGTCAAGGCACACCGGCACGCTGAGCACGCTTTTGTTGCCCTGGCGCTGGAATTCGGCCTGGATGGCGCGCGCGGTGCGGGGCAGGTCGTTGACGTCGTGGATGGCGACCGCCTGCCCTTTGACCATGAACCGGTGCAGCCAGGCGATCAGCGTGGTCGGCACGTCCTGCAGTTCGGCGACGAAGGGCTCGGTCTGGCCGCGGCACCATTCGTGGGTATTGCGCAGCCGCAGCATGTCGGGGCGGTACTCGATCATCCAGGCGCGGTCGATGTCCGAGGTTTCGCCCATGTAGGCAAGCTGCTCCGAGATCGCATCGTCCGCGGGCAGCTTGAGCAGGCTCATGGCGCAGTGATAGAGCCAGTCCGATGACGGGTTGGGTTGGAGGAGGGTGACGGGGTGAGTCTGGTATTGGCCAACATCATCCTTCACGGGCGGTTCCTTCTGAGGCGGCAGGGCGCTTCGGGGGCGCGCTGTCGGACGCGCGCGGCTCGGCGGGATTTTCCTACCGGCGGCGCGGTCTGACAACCGCCCGTGGCGGCCAGCGTTCAGCCAGGTGTCTGGCTACGTTGCCGCACAGGCGCCCGTCGATTCGCGCTCGACGATCCGGAATCCCACGTCAATGACAGGCTCTGGCGGGGTCTCGCCCCGGCATCGCGCCATCAGCACGCGCGCGGCCTGGGCGCCGATGTCCGCGCCGTCGATCTGCACGGTGGTCAGCGACGGCGCCAGGTGCGCGGCGAAGTCGGCCCCGCCGAAGCCACAGACCGCCAGATCCTGCGGCACGCGCAGGCCACGCACGCGCGCCTCGGTCAGCACGCCTTCTGCCAGCGCGTCGGCGCTACAGAAGATCGCCTGCAGGCCGGGCGACTTGTCGAACAGTTCGGCCGCCGCGCGCCGGCCCGACGCCACGTTGCTGGGCGCCGGAACGACCGCCGTGGGCACGTCATGGCCCAAGGTTTCCAGGAAGCCCGCGCGGCGCACCGCAGCGCGCTGGTCGTCGCCGGTGGCCAGGCCCACGTTGCGCCATCCCTTGGACAGGAAGAATTCGGCGACGGCGCTGCCCACCTGCCGATGTGAAAAGCCGACCAGCATGTCGAGCGGGCGTTCGGTCAGATCCCAGGTTTCGACCACCGGAATGCCGATCTCCCGCAAGCGGTGCGCGGCGGGGATGTCGCTCAACAGGCCGGCAACGACCACGCCGTCGACGCGCCGGCCCGCCATGGCGTTGAGCAACGCTTCTTCGCGGCCGCGGTCATAGCCCATCTGTCCGAGGATGAGCTGGTAGCCCTCGCGATCGAGTTCGGCGGTCAGGGCTTCGATGGTGGGCAGGAACTGCGGGACCGAGATGATGGGCACCAGCGCCGCCACGGTGCGGCTGCGCCGGGACTTCAGGCCGCCCGCCAGCAAATTGGGGATGTATCCCGTTTCCGTAACGGCCTGCTGGACGCGTGCGATGGTGGCCTCGGACACGCGGCCCGGATTGCCGAGCGCGCGCGAGGCGGTAATGAGCGACACGCCAGCCGCGCGGGCGACGTCATGCAGGGTGATGGATTTGGGTTTCATGGAACGGGAAGTACGGGTTTGTACGGATCGCGCGCTGGCTTGCCGCGTATTTTGGACAACGTTATCATGAACGTCAGCTGCAACGTTTTGATCCTGCCGCCAGCCAGGCTCCGCACATCGGCGCTTTTTATTTGGCCGCAAATGACAACGTTGTCCATGCGCCATCGTCGTCCTCGCAGGACCGTCCCAGACACCCGGAGAATTCTCATGACCGCCACTTCCAACGCCGACCGTATCGCCTGGTTGCGCATCTCGTCGTGCTACCTGCCGCTGGCCACCCCGATCAGCGACGCCAAGGTGCTGACCGGCCGCCAGAAGCCCATGACCGAAGTCGCCATGCTGTTTGTCGAAGTGCAGACCGAAAACGGCAACGAGGGCATTGGCCTGAGCTACTCCAAGCGCGCCGGCGGTCCCGGGCAGTTTGCCCACGCCAAGGAAATCGCACCGGTCCTGATCGGCGAAGACCCCAGCGACATCGGCCGGCTCTGGACCAAGCTGTGCTGGGCCGGCGCGTCCGTGGGCCGCAGCGGCCTGTCGACCCAGGCCATCGCCGCCTTCGACGTGGCGCTGTACGACCTGAAGGCCCGCCGCGCGAACCTGCCGCTGGCTAAGCTGCTGGGCGCCTATCGCGATTCGGTTGCTTGCTACAACACGTCGGGCGGGTTCCTGCACACGCCGCTCGAACAACTGCTGGTCAACGCCAGCGCGTCGCGCGAACGCGGCATTGGCGGCATCAAGCTGAAGGTCGGTCAGCCCGACCGGCAGCTGGACATCCGCCGCGTCGAAGCCGTGCGCAAGCATCTGGGCGACGACGTGCCGCTGATGGTCGACGCGAATCAGCAGTGGGACCGCCCGACCGCGCAGCGCATGTGCCGCATCTTTGAACAGTTCAACCTGGTGTGGATCGAAGAGCCGCTGGACGCCTACGACCACGAAGGCCACGCCGCGCTTGCCGCGCAGTTCGACACGCCGATCGCCACCGGCGAAATGCTGACCAGCGCGGCCGAACACAGCGAGCTGATCCGCCACCGCGCCGCCGATTACGTGCAGCCCGACGCCCCGCGCGTGGGCGGCATCACGCCGTTCCTGAAGATCCTGTCGCAGGCGGAACAGGCCGGCGCGATGCTGGCGCCGCACTTCGCGATGGAACTGCACGTGCACCTGGCCGCCGCGTATCCGACCGAACCGTGGGTCGAGCATTTCGACTGGCTGGAACCGCTGTTCAACGAGCGGCTCGAGATCCGCGACGGCCGCATGCTGGTGCCGACCCGGCCGGGCCTGGGCATCTCGCTCAGCGATCAGGCGCGCGCGTGGACGCGCGACACGGTCGAAGTCGGCAAGCGGGCCTGAACCCTTTCCGGTCCCGCCGTCTTGCGGCGGGACGCCATGCACGACCAACGGCGCGACAGACGCCAACCCAGAGGAGACTCGCATGAAAAAATGGTTCACCACGCTCGCGCTTGGCCTGGCCGTCTCGGCGTCGGCCCAGGCGCAGAACTGGCCCGCCAAACCCGTCACGATGCTCGTGCCGTTTCCGCCGGGCGGTTCAACCGACCTGATCGCCCGGACGGTTGCGCCCAAGCTGCAGGACAAGTTCGGGGGCACCTTCGTGATCGAGAACAAGCCGGGTGCGGGCGGCACGCTGGGCGCGGGCCAGGCCAAGCGCGCCGCGCCCGACGGCTACACGGTGCTGGTGTCGTCGCTGGGTCCCTTCGTGATCGGCCCGCATCTGGTCAAGGAGCCGGGCTACAACGCACTCAAGGATTTTGAATACATCACGGTGGCCGTGCAGGCGCCGAACGTGCTGGTGGTCAACGCGAATTCGCAGCTTCGCGACATGAAGGGCGTGCTGGATTACCTGAAGTCCAACCCGGGCCGCATGACGTTCGCGTCGGCCGGCAACGGCACCTCGGATCACCTGACCGCCGAACTGTTCTGGCAGGAGACCGGCACGCAGGCCACGCACGTGCCGTACAAGGGCGGCGCGCCGGCCATCGTGGATCTGCTGGGCGGGCAGGTCGACGCCAGCTTCAGCAACATCAACACCTGCCTCACGCATATCCAGTCGGGCAAACTGCGCGCCATCGCGGTGACGAGCGCGAAGCGATCACCGCTGCTGCCCGACGTGCCCACGATGGAAGAGCTGGGCCTGAAGGGCGTGACGGTGACGTCGTGGCAGGCGTTCGCAGGTCCCAAGGGCATGCCCGCCGACATCCGCGACAAGCTGCGCGCCGGCATTGTCGACGCGCTGAACGACCCGTCGGTCAAACCGCGCCTGCTGGAACTGGGCTTTGAAGTCGTCGGCAACACGCCGGCCGAATTCACCAAGTTCCAGGCCGAGGAATTTGCCCGCTGGAAGAAAGTGATCGAAGTGGGCAAGATCACGGCGAATTGATTGCACGCCCCCAGGAGCCAAGGTAACGTCGCACCGCGGGCATTCGCCCGCGGATCGACGTTCAGGGGTTTGCATTGGGGACTTTCACCGTAGTCATGGCGATGCTGGTCGCCGTCCTGTTCAGCGGCGTGCTGGTCCGGATGCTGCCGTTGGCCGTTCCGCTACCTTTCGTGCAGATCGGTCTGGGTTTCGTGATCGCGGCCGTGTTCCAGCGTGGCGTGCTGATCGAACCCGAGATCTTCTTCCTGTTGTTCCTTCCGCCTCTGCTTTTCCTGGACGGATGGCGCATATCGAAGCTGGCGGTCCTGCGCGAATCCTCTTCCATCATCCAGCTCGCGTTTGGTCTGGTGATCCTGACGGTGATCGGCGTGGGATACCTGATCCACTGGATGATTCCCGACGTCCCGTTGCCCGTGGCGTTCGCCATCGCGGCCATCGTGTCGCCGACGGACCCGGTGGCGGTCGAAGCGATTTCCCGGCGCGTCCACATCCCGCGCCGCATGATGGCCATCCTGGAAGGCGAGGCGCTGTTCAACGACGCCAGTGGCCTGGTGGCGTTTCGCTTTGCCGTTGCGGCGGCGGCGACCGGCACGTTCTCGCTGGCGCAGGCCACGATGTCGTTCTTCTGGGTTGCCATTGCCGGCCTGTCGATCGGGGCCGGGCTGACGTGGCTGATCATGCAATTGCGGACCATCTACACGCGCCGGGTCGGCGAAGAGCCAGGGTCCGAGGTGCTGCTCAGCCTGCTGACGCCTTTCTTCGTCTATTTCGTGGCCGAGCACGCCAATGCCTCGGGCATCCTGGCCGCGGTATCCGCCGGCGTCATGATGAGCTATTCCGAACTGTCGGGCCGCGCCCTCGCAGCCACTCGCATGGAGCGCAGGGCCGTGTGGAACACGGTGCAGTTCACGCTGAACGGCATGATCTTCGTGTTGCTGGGTGAGCAGTTCCCCACGATCTTCGCCGGCCTGGCAAGCGCCGCGAAAGAGGCAGGCGGCCAATCCCTATGGTGGTTGCCCGTCTATGGACTGGCCGTCTGCCTGGGCCTGGTGCTGTGCCGGCTGCTGTGGGTGACCGTGTCGCTGAAGCTGAGCGCGATGGCGGCCCGCCGCCGTGGCGCCGAGCCGCCCGAGGTCGGCGCGCGCGTGATCCTGGCCGTCTCCGTGGCGGGCGTGCGCGGCGCGGTGACGCTGGCCGGGGTGATGACGCTTCCCTTTGCGCTGGACAGCGGCGCGCCGTTTCCGGCGCGCGATCTGGCGGTGTCGCTGGCGGCCATGGTCATCGTGTTTTCGCTATTGCTGGCCAGCGTGGCCTTGCCCCCCTTGATGCGCGGGTTGCACTTTGCGCCGAACAGCCGCACCGAGCGCGAGGCATCGCTGGCGCAGGACGCCATGCTGCGCGCGGCGCTCGACAGCGTTGCGGCCGGCGCAAGGCGCCGGGGCGTGGAAAATCCGGAAAACGCCGCGCTGTATCTGGAGGTGGCGGAGAACCTGAGTGGCGCGTTGCGGCGGCAGTCCGGCGAGGCGGCGGACGTGGCCGATACGGAACGCCTGGGCAGACAGATCGCCATCGAGCGCGAACTGAGGCTGGAAGCCATTGCCGCTTCCCGCGAGGCGGTTTTCCATCTGGCTCGTACGCACCGCATCTCGGATTCGTTGGCGCGCGAGCAGGGGCGGCTGCTGGATCTGCACGAAGCGCATCTGCGGTAGCGGCGTGTGCGCGCCCAGACCCTTAAGGTATTGAGAATTCCGGGCAGCCCTCAACGCATTCGCAGATTATTTATGCTTCAAAGGTATCAATTCGGATTCCCAAAGTATTGGACGCGAAAAGTCGCCGGGTTCTATAAACGCCTCGTGACCATCCCTTATCCAACGCCGTCCATGTCTGCAGCCACCATCGAACGCATCGAAACCTGTCTCGTCGACCTTCCCACCATCCGTCCGCACAAGCTGTCGGTGGCCACGATGTATGGCCAGACGCTGATGCTGGTGAAGGTGTATTGCAGCGACGGCGTGGTGGGCATTGGCGAGGGCACCACCATCGCCGGCATGGCGTACGGTCCGGAAAGCCCCGAGGCCATGAAGCTGTCGATCGACGCGTATTTCGCGCCCGCCATGATCGGCCAGGACGCCACCCGCGTGCAGGCACTGATGGCGCACGTGGGCAAGCTGGTCAAGGTGAACCACTTTGCCAAGAGCGCGCTGGAAACCGCGCTGCTGGATGCGCACGGCAAGCGCCTGGGCGTGCCGGTCAGCGAACTGCTGGGCGGCCGGCGGCGGGATCGCGTGCCCGTGGCGTGGACGCTGGCGTCGGGCGACACGGATCGGGACATTGCCGAGGCCGAGCAGATGCTGCAAGAGCGCCGCCACCGCATCTTCAAGCTGAAAATCGGCGCCCGTGATCCGAAGGTCGATATCGCCCACGTGGCCGCCATCAAGCGCGCGGTGGGCGACCGCGGCGCGGTGCGCGTCGACGTGAACATGGCGTGGAGTGAAACGCAGGCGGCGTGGGCGATTCCCGCATTGGCAGAGGCCGGTTGCGAGCTGGTGGAGCAGCCCGTGGCCAGCGCCGCGGCGCTGGCGCGGTTGATGCACCGGTTCCCGGTGGCGTTGATGGCCGACGAGGTATTGCAAGGCCCGGACACCGCGTTCGAGATCGCGCGCCAGCACGGTGCGGATGTCTTCGCCATCAAGATCGAGCAGAACGGCGGCCTTTTTGCGGCGCAGCGCGTGGCGGCGATCGCGGACGCGGCGGGCATCGAACTCTACGGCGGCACGATGCTGGAAGCTGCGGTCAGCACGGTCGCGTCGGCCCACCTGTTTGCCAGCTTTGCGCATCTGCAATGGGGCACGGAGCTGTTCGGCCCCTTGCTGATCACCGAGGAAATCCTTGCGCAGCCGCTGGACTACAGCGACTTCGAATTGACCGTGCCTGCCGGACCGGGGCTCGGCATCGAGCTGGACGACGCCCGCGTCAAGCGCTTCACGCGCGACGGGCTGGTCAAGGTCACGAACAAAAGCCATTGAGAAAACCTGGCGATGCGGCGGCATGCAACGCCGCATTTCCCGACCCATACCAATAGACAAACCCTGGAGACAGACATGAGCCTCGACGTATTCAACACCCCGGAAGTGCAGGACCTGCTGAAGGCCGCGACCAACATTGCAGGCAGCGAGGGCAACCCGCGCTTCAAGCAGATCCTGAACCGCCTGTTGAGCGATCTTTTCAAGGCCATCGACGACCTGGACATCACGCCCGACGAGGTGTGGGCCGGCGTCAACTACCTGAATCGGCTGGGCCGCGACGGCGAGGCCGCGCTGCTGGCCGCCGGGCTGGGCCTGGAGAAATTTCTGGACGTGCGCATGGACCACGAGGACAAGCTTGCCGGCCTGGACGGCGGCACGCCGCGCACCATCGAAGGCCCGCTGTATGTCGCAGGCGCGCCCGTGCAGGACGGCGTTGCCCGCATCGATCTCGATCCGGATGCGGACGCCGGCCCCCTGGTGATCCGTGGCGTCGTGCGCGATACCAACGGCGCGCCGCTGGCCAATGCGGTGGTGGAGTGCTGGCACGCGAACTCCAAGGGTTTCTATTCGCACTTCGACCCGACGGGCGCGCAGACCGACTTCAACCTGCGCGGCGCGGTCCGTACCGACTCGGATGGCAAATATGAGTTCCGCACGCTGATGCCCGTCGGCTATGGCTGTCCGCCGCAGGGCGCCACCCAGCAGCTGCTGGACGCGCTGGGCCGCCACGGCAACCGCCCGGCGCACGTGCACCTTTTTGTCAGCGCTGACCAGCACCGCAAGCTGACGACGCAATTCAACATCGAGGGCGATCCCCTCATCTGGGACGATTTCGCTTACGCCACCCGCGAAGCGCTGATCCCGCCGGTGACCGACAAGACGGGCGGCGCCGAACTGGGCCTGAAAGCCGACGCGTACAAGGAAATCGAATTCGACGTCGTGCTGACGGGCCTGCTGCAAGGCAAGGACAACCAGATCGTCAATCGCCTGCGCGCCTCCGCCCAGGCCTGAACCCGGCAGGCATCGCCACTGCGCGATGCCGCCATTCGACACTCATACCCATACCGATAACGGGCTCCGCGCGAGCCCGGGGAGACTCTCATGGCCTCAACAATCTCCATTCCGAGCCTGATCGATCAGGAACGGATGGGCGCCTTTCAATGGCGCGTCCTGATCCTGTGCTTTCTGATCGCTTTGTTTGATGGCTTCGACACGCAGGCAATGGCGTTCACCGGGCCCGCGATCCTGACGGCATTCAAACTGCAGGCCGGCGAACTGGCGCCGATCCTGACCGCCGGCATCGTCGGCATGACGGTGGGCGCCATGACGCTGGGCCTGGTGGGCGACCGTATCGGCCGCCGTCCCGCCGCGCTGATCGGTGTGGCCGTCTTCGGGCTGGCGACGCTGTTGACGGCCGCCGCCACGGAGACGTGGCAGATTCTGGCGCTCCGGTTCATCGCTGGGCTGGGCATGGGCGGTTGCACGCCCATCGTGCTGGCGCTGGCCGCGGAATACGCGCCGGCACGCCATCGTGGCGTGGTGATCACCGGCGTTTTGCTGGGTCTGCCCGCGGGCGCCATGCTGGGCGGCCTGTTGGCCGCGCGCATGCTGCCCGTGATCGGATGGCAAGGCATCTTCATCGTGGGCGGCGTCGCGCCGCTGTTGCTGTTGGCGGCGCTGATGGTGCTGCTGCCCGAGTCCCTGCAATTCAAGGCGATGCGCGGTGACACGGCGGGCCAGGGGTATGTCGCTCGCATCCTCGCGAAGATCTCGCGCCAGCCGTTGCCGGCCGGCGTGCGGTTCACGGTGCCGGAAGACGCGACCATCCGCGCCAGCGTCAAGGCGCTGTTCACCGATGGTTATGCCCGCAAGACGCTGGCGATCTGGTCCGTGTATCTGCTGAACTGGGTGGCGTGGTTCATGCTGCTGTCGTGGCTGCCTACGGTGCTGAAGGCCGCGGGTCTGCCGGCCGACCAGGCGCCGATGGGCACGTTCACCGTGAATCTCGTGTTCATCGTGTGCGCCTTTCCGCTGTCGTACCTGATGCCGCGCGTGTCGACCCGCACGCTGCTGATCGCCATGTTCGCGCTGGGCATCGCGGTGTCGTTGGGGCTGGGGTACGCGGGAACGGACTGGACGCTCGTGTTCATCCTGATCGGCGCGGCGGGCCTGGGCATCGGCGGCCAGCAGCTGGCGCTGAACTACCTGGTCATCGGCGCGTATCCGACCGCACTGCGTGCCACGGCGACGGGCTGGTCCATCGGCGTGGGCCGCGCCGGCGCCATCATCGGCTCGGCCATCGGCGGCAGCTTCCTCGGCTGGTTCGGCCCGTCGGGCTTCTTCATGGTGCTGGCGGTTCCGCTGGCGGGGGCGCTGCTCGCCGTGCTGGCTGTGGACAACAAGTCGTCGCAACCCGTGCCGGGCGAGCTGTCGCGCGCACATTGACCGGGAGCTTGCATGAATCGCTTTGAAAATCAGATCGCGCTGGTCACCGGCGCGGCCCAGGGCGTCGGACGCGCTACCGCCAAACGCCTGGCATCCGAAGGCGCTGCGGTCGTGCTGGTCGACCGCGCCGCCGAACTGGGCGAGGCCGTGGCCCGCGAGATCCGCGAGGAGGGCGGACAGGCGTCGTTCATCGACGCCGACCTCGAAACCCACGCCGGTGCCCAGCGGATGGTGCAGTACACGCTGGACTCGCACGGCCGAATCGACGTGTCCGTGCACAACGTGGGCGGCACGATCTGGATGAAACCGTTCTGGGAGTACACGCCGGACGAGATGCAGCGGGAGGTCACCCGTTCGCTCTGGCCGACGCTGTGGTCGTGCCGGGAGGTGATCCCGGTAGTGAAAAAGCAAGGCCGGGGCGCCATCGTCAACGTCGGCTCAAACGCCACGCGCGGCATCTACCGCGTGCCGTATTCGGCATCCAAGGGCGGCGTTCACGCGGCCACCGTCTGCATGGCGCTGGAACTGGCCGAATCCGGCGTGCGCGTCAATTGCGTGGCGCCGGGCGCGCTGGACAACGGCGTGCGCGCCATTCCGCGCAACACCGAAGCCCCCTCGGATCAGGACCGCATCTGGCAGGGCGAGATGTACACGGACTGCCTGGCCGGCACGCCCATGCATCGCATGGGCAGCATGGAAGAGGTCGCGTCAGCGATCTGCTTCATGGCGGCGCCGGAGGCGTCGTACATCACGGGGCAGGTGATGTACGTGGCTGGGGGGCATGTGGGGTGAGGTCATGCTCTCGCCGTCGGTATGGGCGGCTGTGCGGCTTGGACCTTCAGTACTCGACAAGCCGCGTACCAGGACAGCGCGCAGAACATGTTGTAAGGAAAGAGCAACAGCCACAGAGGCAATAGCCAGTTGTTTTTTCCTTGCGCTTCATTCGGCTGGCCATTGCGCCAAGGTACGTAACGGCGCCAGGCTTCGGTGGGAGTCAAATAAATACAGTGGTCGGGAGCAAGCCACCAGTTGGATTCTGCGGGTTTGGGTAATTTGTTGGGACCTTCATCCATGAATAATCGGATGAACTCCCATACTTGAGCGACATATAACACGCGCGGGTCGACCGGTTGGTTACTTTCGGTGGATACGAATAGTGATTCCAGTCTTTTCCCTTTCATCTCGGGCTTAATTGATTCAACCGGCATTTTAATTATTAGCGAATGCGTCACGATCACTCCTGCTCCCGTGAATTCTGATTTCGACACCATGCCTCCAATGGCAGAGTTCCATGCGCCAGATATTACCCTCCTGCGATCTCTATAGCTGACGCGCTTGTCGAGTCTGGAAAATATTATGTCTGATCTTGTTTTAATAAAGCTTACGCTCAGCGCGAGCATCAAGAAAAAGAATAGTGAGATCAGAAATAAACAGAAGAGCAGCACATAACTTAAAATGGCAGATCCAAGGAGTACGGCGAGAAAATAGCCTAAAAATCCGGAAATTGTCACGACCAATGCAGCAGCATATTGCTTTCCCGACGATGCGGATTCCACGGTCCAGGGGTTCCGTATACGCAAACAAGCTTCATCGATACTGACAAGCTGGTCGCCAATTGCTGGCGAAACGCCAGCGCTGTCGTTGCTCGACCAAATCCAATCTGTTGCCATAATTACTGCTCAATCCGTTAATAGGAACGAGGCTTGGACGACCGCCGTTTCGTCCAGCCCCTGGTTGGGTTTAAAGTCGACGGTCATCAGCATGCTGACGAAGTTTTCACTTTTAACTTGGTGACGCAACACCAAACCGGCAGGAGTTACGATGCATTCTGGCTTTTGTCCGTGCACCGAGATCCTGGGTTTTCCAACGCTCGACGTCGGTCCATTTCTCTCACCGGGGCTCGCACTCGCAAGCGCCCCTTTCCAGGTGCTCTGTCCCAGGATAAAGCCGGGTAGGAGCACAACGAACTCGATCTCATCCTCAGCAAACCAGCCATCACGCCAAGCGCTATCCATCCCTTCCAAACCGATCGACTCGGCTTGATCGGAGTTAAGCAGGATCGGAGCGAAGGAGGCTTGATACCATTCCCTTGTTTCCGATATCAGTTCTGAAAATCTCGAGAGTCTGCGGTTTTTATCAAGCGGAATCGCCGCTCGCTCTTCGCCGTCACCTATTAAGTTGCCAAACTGGCACCGTGCTGCCCAAAGCTCTATGGGAGAGAAGATTTGTGCGGCGGCTTGAGAATGGAGCCAGATACCGCCGAAGACAAAGGCCGATCCGGTGAGAATGACTGCCGCTGCAATCCAGCCAGCAATTGGAATCGTCGCCAGCGTTCCCGCGACGCCAGTCCCGGTAGAGACCGTAGCGGCAATCGCATTGGCTTTCACCATCACCACGGCCCCCAGCGCTATAGATGTTCCACCAGCGAAGGTATAGTTCCCGCCTATCGTGTTGCCGTCTTTGTAAAGCCGATAGCCCTTCTGCATGTCCGTGATAAAGCCTAGCAATATGCCAGGAATTACGATAAGCCTCCCGTATAGCTTCGACGATATGAAGTTATTGAGGGCGATAGAAAAGCCGAGTCCAGGAACTCTGTATCCCATTCTCAACATCAGGGTGGTGTACGTGGTGCCAGTACTCAGCACCGCTACATTTAATGAGCCTATTACCCCCAATATTGCCGATGCAAAATTGGTCGCGTTTTCATGTGAGAATTCGCGTGCAAGCGTTTTAAGTGCATATCCTAGGTTGATAATATTGAAGTAGACCATGCCGAGGTTAAAGCCGGCTCCTGTGGTCGTGGCGCTTAAAGACCTGAGTGTTGGTATTGCCGTGGCAGTCTGAGTCCTCTCAATAACTACTCTCCTGTTACCCTTGATGCTGACGCTGCGGGTGCGGTCGACCTCAGCCATCCCCTTTTTCAAGAGATCATCTACATCCTGGGAAAGCAGATATTCTGCGTTTTTTGTATTGGTAGCTTCATAGCGACCAGCCAGTAGCCCCAATATCTTTTCCATATTGGCCTCCCGCGCTGCCGCGTGAACTTGCTCGCGAAGGTTGCGGCTCGCATCCCAACGGGTTTTCCCCTTGAGCCGCTTAAGCACGACCGTGGTAACCGTTTGGGCTGTCAGATCGGTAACGCCCTTGATCGCTGGAAATTTAAGGGCAAGTTCGGAGATGATGGAGTCTGCGGCTCCGAGTATGGTTCCAACTGCATCTGCCTTTTCTTTAAAAGGGTTGTATGCGGCCAGAGATACATGGAGGGGGCTTCCTGGGTCATCACACCATTTTTCTAGCCGTTCGTACCTGGCGTCTCCATCGTCGCTGATAGAGAGCGATTGCGTCATGCTCTGCATCATCAACGTAATGGACAGTTCTAACGCTGCCGCAGATTGACGGTTGTCCCGATCGAAGGCGCTAAAGGCGGCCGCCAAACTCCTAGGGTCCGACATATTTATGGATTCCGCCGTCGATAGCCAACAGTCATGATCCGCACACGCCTTGTTCAATTCATGCATCATCACCTTTAGCTGCGCATCAGCCTCTTTTCGTTGCCTCAAAAAGTCGAAGTACAACGTGGTGTCGATTCTTTGGGCCAGCCGCGCACCGGACGGGGAAATGCGCTCGTCCGTCAAAACTTCGTATTCGAGTTGTTCTAGCGATGGTATGGGGCGATGGGTTCGCTGATTGCGATGCCACTCGTGTCTTGCTGATGCGATCTTCGCGGCGTCTTGTCCAGAAGCGCGGAACATGGACTTCAGGGACTCGGTCAGCAAGAATGCGGTCAGATTCTTGTGATGAAACTCTGAACTTGCCAAGTGGATTTGGTCGACGTCCAAGCTTAGACAGTCGGGCAAGTGATGGGGACTTACACCTTCAGCACGCTGATCAGGCCTGCGTTTCAGATCCGTAATCTGATGCTGGTACGCAGCGGCGATCAAACCCAAATCGAGGCTGATCCCCTCGGCGTCATTCAGTGCGACCACCGCAGGCACGCGCGGCTGCGTGAAACGGTAATGGCTGCCTTGGGCGATAAATGTGGCGACCGACAGTTCATCTTCGCTCGCATGACAACTCCATTTCAGCGGCAGGCGCTGCTCGAGGGGCTTGAAGTCTTCCACCCATTCAGTCAGGGCGTTGGCCGGAAGTAAGTGGGCCTGGCCAGAGGGTGATTTGACGCCGGAGGTCAGTTCCACCATATCCAAAGCGCGCATGTGAAGCTGGCGCGCTTCAGGATCCTTGGTAATTCGGGCCGTCATGGCATTGGTCCACAGATGTGTGCTGTAGCCGATCCATACCTCCTTGGCGGTGTCGGGGCTGGTGTCTGCCCACACCCATCCCATGCGCGCACCTGTTTTGTACTTGTTCTTCTTGTCGTAGTCCTCCAGACCCGTGTATGTCAGCTCCTGATAATGGCCCTCACCATCGTATTCATGGATGACGAGCGTTTCGCCCTTGGGGCCTTTCATGAACACGTAGACGTATCCCGGGCGAAGCGCGCGCAGGGTATAGGAGGAAAGCTGCAGCCGCTGGAAGGTTGCCTCCAGCCTGAAGCCGGACTCGGCATACCGATATAGCGGTGCCCCATCCGCATTCGGCACAATCGCATATCGGATCGGAAGGATTGGGATGCGTGGGCAGCAGGCCGGCGCCGAGGTCGCGCCGCCGGCCGTTGACTTTGACATGGATGGATTCCTCTGCGCTGATTCAAGGCCGCCAATAGGAACGCGTCCATCGCGAACAGGAATAGCGACGGACGCGCATGAAATGCGCCTCCATTACTCCACATGTCCCTGCCGCTGGATATCAGACAAAAACTATTCTTCGGGGTGAACGATCTGATTGTTCAAAGGTTTGGGGGGCTGCCATCGATGGCACTTGTCCGATCGGACGCGAGATAATGCCGGCTTTGGCTCGTTCGAAGTATGGAGGCAGCCCGGTCTTTGCCCGCTTTCTGCGTGGCATTCAGTCTGTCACCCCGGAGTAACATCAACGCGCATGACAAAGCGACGAGTTCTAGAGTCGATGGTGATGGCAGACGCTGCGCGCATGTGTGCGCTGGAGGCAGTGCGCGATCTTGATTTGACCGATTGCTGGATCGGCGCCGGGTTCGTGCGCAATCTGGTGTGGGATTCGTTGGCCGGGTTTGCGTCGCCGACACCGCTAAACGACGTTGACGTCGTATGGTTTGGCGACGGTGCCGAAAGCTACGCCGATGATATTCAGCTTGAAAGACGGCTGGGAAGCATTGCGCCGGGTTATCCGTGGTCCGTAAAGAACCAGGCGCATATGCACCGCCGCGATCACGACCGTCCCTACCTTTCGACAATCGACGCGCTGACGCAGTGGCCGGAAACTGCAACGGCCGTGGCAGTTCGCCTTGACAGTGACGGGCGTATCCAGGTCCTGGCGCCATACGGCCTGGATGATCTGTTTGCGGGAGTGATTCGGATGACGCCGCGCTTCAAGATTGAAAAGCGGTCAATACTGGACGAGCGTTGGCAAGCGAAGCAATGGCATCTGCGGTGGCCTTTTCTGCGCTACGCGTAAGGCTGCACAAATCGGCCGGGGCGTGAGGGTGGATTGTTCGACACGCCGCCCCGGAGAACGCTACGCTGCGTGAGCCAGGCATTCCTGGCCCGCGCCGCCCAAGCGGCTGAGCGACGCCGGCATTGCGCCAGTGTTCGAACGATGACGCGGCTGCGGCTGGGATTTCTGGGTCAGGCGGCGAACGGCCTTCAGTACTTCCTCCGGGCTGGCCGGTTTGCGCATCAACACGGCGCGGCCCGCGCAGGCTTCCAGGATCTCGTGTTCCGGACGGCCGCTCAGCACCAGCACCGGCGTTTCATGCAGATAGGCGTTGTCCCGCATGGCGGTCAGGAGGGCGGCGCCGTCCATGCCGGGCATGGACAGATCGGTGATGACCAGGTCGGGGCGCAGGGCGATCATCTGCTGCAGCGCGGTCAGGCCATCGGTGTGCGTCGTGACGTCATAGCCTTCGCTGGTCAGGAACTCGCTCATCAGGGCGACCAACGTGGGTTGGTCGTCCACCAAAAGAATCTTCGTCATTTTTTTCGGTGCCACGGTGGGCAGGAATTCGGTTGTCTGCGCGGCCGGCTGTCCCCAGGTTCAGGCGGGGGGGGCCGAGGGCGTGCCAGCAAAGGCGGCAGGCGCACGGAAAGGCGGCCGGCAGATCGGGAAGCCGAATCCTAGGGCATGGCAGGGCCGCGTTGGTGTAGTAGTTGTATCCATACGCAACCCAGCTGCGCACATACCTGTATAGTTCGCCAGTGCGCAGGATGGTCTGCAGACGTCTCCGTCCCTATAATTCTTCGCACTCTGCCTTAGCGCAATCCGCGCGCTTTCCCTGAATTGGTAAATCGATCTCATGCTGAAATCGCCGCAGCCGGCCAGTCGCCTGGCCTTTCCCCGCACTTTGATGGCCGGATTCATCCTGGCCGCAGTGGCCACGCTGGTCATCGCCTTCGTCAACGTACGCTCGGCGGACACCCGCGCGCGTGCCGTCCAGTCCATGGACCGCGCGACCGAGTCGCTGCGTCAGCTCAGCCTGTTCAATTCGGCCCTGAAAGACGCCGAGATCGGCCAGAGGGGTTACCTGCTGACGGGCGACCCGGCCTACCTGGAACCGTATGTGCGCTCCGTGCCGCTCATCGAGCAGCGCCTGGCCGTCGTGCAGGAGTTCTCGCAACAGGACGCCACGCAGCGCCGGATTGCCAATGACATCGCGGGCATCACGAAGCAAAAGCTTACCGAGTTGAACAACACCGTCGAGATGCGCCGAGCGGGCGACGTCGAAGGCGCGCTGGCGGTGGTGCGGACCGATTCGGGCAAGGAGGCGATGGACCGGCTGCGCGATCTTGTCGGCGACCTCTATACGTCACAGATGCGCCGGGTCGAGCAGGAGCGCGACGCCTGGAGCGATGCGGCCACGATTTCCACCTACTATTCCTGGGGCGGCGCTCTGGTGCTGCTGGTCCTGATCTTTGCCTCGGCGCTCATGACCATCCGCGAGTATCGCGTCAAGGCGCGCCAGGCCTGGGTGACGACGGGCCTGTCGGGTCTGAGCATGCGGCTGCGGGGCGACCAGCGGCTGGACGAGATCGGCCGGCGCGCCCTGGACTATCTGGCCGAATACCTGAACGCCAGCGTCGGCGCGGGTTATGTGGTCAACGGTGACGACCTCGAGCTGTTCGGCGGCTACGCGGTGCCGCCGGAAAGGCTGCCCCAGAAGATTTCCACGGCGCAGGGCCTGGTCGGCCAGGCGGCCGTATCGCGCAAGCTGCTGCACGTGCGCAACGTGCCCGCCGGCCACCTTGAAGTCTCGTCCGCCACGGGCCGCTCGAATCCGGTCGAACTGGTGGTCGCGCCCGCCATGCAGTACGAGCGCGTATACGCCGTGATCGAGCTGGGCTTCAACCATCCGGTCAGCGAGGGCGAACGCAGCCTGCTGGAAGGCGCGTCCGAAATGCTGGCGTCCGCCATCCGTGCCGGCATGGACCGATCGCGGCTGGAATCGCTGCTGGCGGAAACGCAGCGCCAGTCCGAAGAGCTGCAGACCCAGCAGGAAGAACTGCGTGTCAGCAATGAAGAACTGGAGCAGCAGAGCCGCATCCTGCAGGAATCGCAGGCGCGCATGGAACTGCAGCAGACCGAGCTGGAGCAGACCAACCTCAATCTGGAATCGCAGACCGAGCAGTTGCTGCGGGTGCAGAGCGCGCTAACCGACAAGGCCCGCCTGCTGACGCAGGCCAGCCAATACAAGAGCGAATTCCTGGCCAACATGAGCCACGAGCTGCGCACGCCGCTCAATTCCACGTTGATCCTGGCCAAGCTGCTGTCCGACAACAAGACGGGCAACCTGACGGCAGAACAGGTGAAGTACGCGCAGACCATCAACGCGGCGGGGCGCGATCTGCTGGCGCTGATCAACGACATCCTGGACCTGGCCAAGATCGAGGCGGGCCAGGCGACGGTCGAGATCGAAGACCTGGCGGTGACCCCGGCGCTGCAGCGGTTGCTGGAACCGCTGCGGCCGCTGGCCCAGGAAAAGGGCCTGGCGCTGGAGCTGGACATTGCGCGCGACGTGCCGGACACCCTGCGGACCGATCCGCAGCGGCTGGGCCAGGTGCTCAAGAACCTGCTGTCCAACGCCATCAAGTTCACCGAGCAGGGGTTCGTCGCGCTGCGCGTGACGCGGGCGCCGGGGCGCATGCTGTCATTTGCGGTGCACGACACCGGCATCGGCGTGGCTCCCGACCAGCACGAACTGATTTTCGAGGCATTCCGTCAGGCCGACGGCAGCACGCACCGCAAGCATGGCGGCACGGGGCTGGGTCTGTCGATTTCGCGGGATCTGGCCAAGCTGCTGGGCGGCTCGCTGTCGCTGGTCAGCACGCCGGGGCAGGGCAGCGTGTTCACGCTGTTGCTGCCGATGAACATGCTGGTCGTGTCGACCGCCCCGGCGCCGCGCGAGGGCGCGGAGGCGCCTACCACGCTGGCAGGCCCGGCTGGCGCCATCGCCGCCCCGCCCGCCGCGCGCACCGAGCCTGCCCAACCGGCGGCGCTGGCCCAGTCAGCCGAGCCAATTGAGCAGGAGCCGGGCGAGACCTTTGCCCGAACCATCCTCGTCATCGAGGACGACGAACGCTTTGCGGGCATCCTCGCCGATCTGGCGCACGAGATGGGCTTTGGCTGCCTGGCCGCGCACACCGCGACGGAAGGCCTGGCGCTGGCGTCGCAGCGGCGCCCCGATGCCATCGTGCTGGACGTCAACCTGCCCGACTTTTCCGGTCTGGGCGTGCTGGATCAGCTCAAGCGCAACCCGAACACCCGCCACATTCCGGTGCACATCGTGTCGGTGGCCGATTACGCGCAGGAGGCGCTGGTGCGCGGGGCGGTGGGTTATGCGCTCAAGCCGGTCAAGCGCGAGGAACTGGTTCACGCGCTGCACCGCCTGGAAGCCAAGTTCACGCAGAACGTGCGCCGCGTGCTGGTCGTCGAGGACGACGACCGCCAGCGCGACAGCGTGCGCGAACTGCTGGCGCGCGACGACGTCGAGATCGTGCTGGCGGCCAATGCCGGCGACGCGCTGGCGCTGCTGCGCGACACCACCTATGACTGCGTGGTGATGGACCTGAACCTGCCCGACATGAGCGGCTACGAACTCCTGCGCGAAATGGCCGAGCAGGAAAGCGTGTCGTTCCCGCCCGTGATCGTGTACACCGGCCGCGCGCTGTCGCGCGACGAAGAGCAGCAGCTGCGCCGCTTCTCCAAGTCGATCATCATCAAGGACGCGCGTTCGCCCGAGCGCCTGCTGGACGAAGTGACGCTGTTCCTGCACCAGGTGGAAGCCGAGTTGCCGCCGCAGCAGCGCCAGATGCTGGAGCTGGCGCGCAGCCGCGACACGACGCTGGAAGGCCGCACGGTGCTGGTGGTGGAAGACGACGTGCGCAACGTGTTTGCGCTGTCCAGCATCCTGGAACCCACCGGCCTGCACGTCGAGATTGCGCGCAACGGTCGCGAGGCGCTGGATGCGCTGGGCCGCGCCGGCGTCAACGGCCACCGTGCGGTGGACCTGGTGCTGATGGACATCATGATGCCGGAGATGGACGGCTATACGGCCATGCGCGAGATCCGCGCGCGGCCCGAGTGGCGCCGTCTGCCCATCATTGCCCTGACGGCCAAGGCCATGAAGGACGACCAGGAAAAATGCCTGGCCGCCGGCGCCAACGACTACATCGCCAAGCCGCTGGACGTCGAGCGCCTGCTGTCGCTGGTGCGCGTCTGGATGCGCAAGTAAGCCCGACCCGGCCACGACACAGCGATCACGCCCATGCCTAATCAAAACAAGGCGAACATCGAAGACATCGAGCAGCGATTGCTGCTCGATGCGATCTATCACCGCTACCACTACGACTTCCGGGAGTATGCGCAGGCTTCGCTGAAACGCCGACTGCGCACCGCGCTGGGCGAGTTCGACTGCAAGACGCTGTCGCAGCTTCAGGACCGCGTGCTGCACGAGCCCGCCGTGTTCACGGGCCTGCTGCAATACCTGACGGTGCAGGTCAGCGACATGTTCCGTGACCCCAGTTATTTCCTGGCGCTGCGCAACGAGGTGGTGCCGATCCTGCGCACCTATCCCTCGATCAAGGTGTGGGTGGCCGGGTGCAGCACGGGCGAGGAAGTCTATTCGCTGGCCATCCTGCTGCACGAGGAAGGGCTGCTGGACCGTACGCTGATCTACGCCACCGACATCAATCCGCACGCACTGCGCGCGGCCGAGCAGGGCGTGTTCGACCTGGAGCGCGCGGCGGCCTTCACGGCCAACCATGCGCAGGCCGGCGGCCGCAATTCGTTGTCGCACTATTACACGGCGCGGTATGGCCGGGTGGTGTTCGACAAGACGCTGCGCGAGCACATGGTGTTCTCCGACCACAGCCTGTCGACCGACAGCGTGTTTGCGGAAGTGCATCTGGTGTCGTGCCGCAACGTGCTCATCTACTTCGAGCGCGATCTGCAGGACCGGGCGCTGGGCCTGTTTCACGATGCACTGGTTCATCGCGGATTCCTGGGCCTGGGGTCCAAGGAGTCGGTGCGATTCACGGCGCAGGCCGACGGCTTTGACGAATTCGTGATGGCCGACCGCATCTACCGTAAAAGGGCCGACCTGTGACCACGCGCGGGCCGGATCTGTCCGTGGACGCTTCGGACGCCTGGGACGCAATCGTCATCGGCGGCTCGTCGGGCGCTATCGACGCCCTGAGCGTTCTGCTGCCGGCGCTTCCCGCAGGCCTTCAGGCGAGCGTGATCGTGGTCCTGCACCTGCCGTCCGACCGCCGTAGCCTGTTGAGCGACATCTTCAGCTATCGCTGCGCCTTGCCCGTGCAGGAAGCGCAGGACCAGCAACCGATACAGCCTGGGCACGTGTATTTCGGGCCGCCCGGCTACCACCTGCTGGTGGACCGGGGGCCGCGCCTGGCGCTGTCGATCGACCCGCCGGTGCATTTTTCACGGCCGTCCATCGACGTGCTGTTCCAGTCCGCCGCCGATTGCTATGGCGAGCGGCTGCTTGGCGTGCTGCTGTCCGGCGCGAATGAGGATGGGGCCGAAGGCCTGGCCGCCATCCATGCCGCCGGCGGCCACGCGCTGGTGCAGGCGCCGGCGTCGGCAGCGGCACCCACGATGCCCGACGCCGCCCTGGCGCTGGTTCCGGCGGCAAGGGCGCTGACGCCCGACGAGATTGCCGCCGTGTTCGCGCAGTTGCCCACAAGACGGCTGCCCTGAAACCCAAACGCATTGACACCATGATCCCGACATCAGCCCCATCCCGCGACGACCGCATCAAGTGCCTGCTGGTTGACGACGTTCCGGAGAATCTGATTGCGCTCGAGGCGCTGCTGGCCAGCGACCGTGTCGAGGTGCTGAAGGCCCAGTCCGGCCCGCAGGCGCTGGAACTGCTGCTGCGCCACGGCGACGTCGCGCTGGCGCTGCTGGACGTGCAGATGCCCGACATGAACGGCTTCGAACTGGCCGAACTGATCCGCGGCAGCGAGCGCACGCGCCACATTCCGCTGATCTTCATCACCGCCGGTTCGCGCGAACAGAACTGGCAGTTTCGCGGCTACGAGAGCGGCGCGGTGGACTTTCTGTACAAGCCCGTCGACCCGTACATGCTGCGCACGAAGGCCAACGTGTTCTTCGAATTGCACGAGCGCAAGCGTGCGCTGGCGCAGCAACTCGAAGAGCGCACCGAAGCGCTGCGGGTCAACGAAATGTTCATGGCCGTGCTGAGCCACGATCTGCGCACGCCCTTGCAGGCCATCATCATGGGCGCCACCGTGCTGCAGCGCCAGGGCGACGACGAACGTGTGTCGAGCCTGGCGCGGCGCATGCTGCAAAGCAGTGAGCGCATGTCGTGCCTGATCGAAGACCTGCTGGATGTGACGCGCATTCGCCAGGCGGGCGGGCTGACGCTGGCGCCCTCGGAACTGAACATGGGAGCGCTGGTCGAGCGCACGCTGGACGAGGTGCGCACGGGCTTTCCCGATCGCCAGGTGGCGTCGCACTGCCGTGGCGACGCGGCCGGCGCGTGGGACGGCCAGCGCATTTCGCAGGTGATCGCCAACCTGGTGGGCAACGCCTTGCACCATGGCAGCAAGACCGCCCCGGTGCGGGTCGAGGTCAATGGCGAGGACGCCAACGAGGTGGTCGTTACCGTTTCCAATGGCGGCACCATTCCGCCGGAGCTGCTGCCCCATCTCTTCAACCCATTCCGCAGCGGCGCGCGGCGGCCCGGCGGTCACCACGGATTGGGCTTGGGCCTTTTCATTGCGCAGCAGATCGTGGTGTCGCATGGCGGCTGCATCAGCGCGGACTCGCGCGACGACGTGACGAGTTTCCGCGTGGCTCTGCCGCGGCGGGCGGCGTCGGCCGGCGCGGCGGTGATCGCGCGGCCGCGCGGCGACGCGACGCCCGCCTAGGGCGGCGCAGACTGTCCACCGCAGTCGGCGGTGGACAGGTCATCCGGTGTATCCACATCGGCGCATACGCCCGCATCATCGACCGCCAGCTCGGTCACACCATGACGGGCCAATACGGAACGTGCGCCCACATCTCCCGCCAGCGCCGCAAGCGCCGGCCAGATCGATCGCTGAAACGCGACCGGGTGGCCGCGCTGGCCCTGCCATGCCGGCGCGACGATGGGATGCTCCTTTGCCGCTTCTGCAACGCGCAGGAAGGTATCCGCGCGGATCCAGGGCATGTCGCCAAGCGCGACAAGGCAGGATTGCACGTCCGGGCTTGCGGTGCGCATGACGTGCCGTGCGGCCGCAGCAAGACTGTCGCCCATGCCACCGTTCGTGCCATCGGTGTAAGGGCCTATCGTGACCACCTCGCATCCGGCTTGCGCCAGGAGTGCCGCGACGCGGTCGTTGCCCGCGCGGACGACCGCCACGACGCCGGCCGCCGCGGCCAGCAGGGACGACGCGGCCGTCATGACGACAGGTGTGCCGTCTGCAAGGGGCGCCAGCAGCTTGTCCTGGCCCGCGGCCGCGCTGGCAAAGCGCCGGCCGTGTCCGGCAGCTAGCAGGATGCCCACGCAGCGAATGCACGCGGGGCTGTCCGGATTGGTTTCGAGATCGAACATTTTCTTGTCAAACGGGCGTGGCGGCCGGGCGGTTCCCGTCGCTATCATCGATTGACGACGATCTTATCGGGAAATCCGCCCCGTTTTCACGCAAGACGCAGCGCGGCACCGGCATGCCGGGGGCGGCGCCGCCAGGAACACGGTTTGCTGATAGCGCGCGCTGATGGCGAGCTGCGGCCCGCCGAATGCTCAAAGGAGTTCCAGCCTTGGAAAATTCCATCGATATCAAGATTTCGCGGCGCAACCTGCTCAAGGCGGGCGCCGCTTCAGCCACCGCACTCGGGACAACAACCATGTCCGCAGCCCAAAGCGCCGCGCCGGCGCACAACCTGACCACCACGGTCACGCTGCAGGTGAACGGCCGCACGCATGAGTTGGCGCTGGATGTGCGCACCAGCCTGCTGGACGCGCTGCGCGAGCACCTGCACATGACCGGCACCAAGAAGGGCTGCGATCATGGCCAGTGCGGCGCCTGTACGGTGCTGCTGGATGGCAGGCGGATCAATGCCTGTCTGACGCTGGCCGTCATGCACGACGGCCAGCAGATCACGACTATCGAAGGGTTGGGCACGCCGGGCGCGCTGCATCCGCTGCAGGCCGCGTTCGTCAAGCATGACGGTTACCAGTGCGGTTACTGCACGCCGGGGCAGATCTGCTCTGCGGTCGGCATGCTGGACGAGGCCGCAAGCGGGATGCCCAGCCATGTCACCGGCTCGTTGACCGAGCGCCCGTTGCTGACGCCCGAGGAGATCCGCGAACGCATGAGCGGCAACATCTGCCGTTGCGGGGCGTATTCCAACATCCTGGACGCCATCGAAGACGTCGCGGAGGGCAAGGCATGAGATCGTTCACGTACGAGCGTCCCGGCACCGATGCCGAAGCTGCTGCCAGCGCGGCACGCGAGCCGCGGACGCGGTTCATTGCAGGCGGCACCAATCTGCTTGACCTGATGAAGATTGAGGTCGAAACGCCCGTCCACCTGGTCGATGTCAACGGCCTGGGCCTGGACCGCATCGAACCCACGGACGACGGCGGGTTACGCATCGGCGCCGTGGTGCGCAATGCGGACCTTGCCGCCCACGACGTGGTGCGGCGTGATTATGCGGTGCTGGCGCGCGCGCTGCTGGCTGGCGCGTCGGGGCAGATCCGCAACCGCGCCACGACCGCCGGCAATCTGCTGCAACGCACGCGCTGCCCGTATTTCTACGACACCAACCAACCCTGCAACAAGCGCGTGCCCGGCAGCGGCTGTTCCGCAATCGGCGGCGTGTCGCGCCAGTTGGCGGTGATCGGCGCCAGCGACGCCTGCATCGCCACGCATCCCAGCGACATGGCTGTGGCCATGCGCCTGCTGGATGCGAAGATCGAGACGGTGCGTCCCGACGCCACGCGGCGGGTGATTCCCATCGCCGATTTCTATCGCCCGCCGGATGGCACGCCGCATATCGAGACCCATCTGGCGGCTGGCGAACTGATCACCGCGGTGGTGCTGCCCAAACCGCTGGGCGGCAAACACCTCTACCGCAAGGTGCGCGACCGCGCGTCGTTCGCCTTCGCGCTGGTGGCGGTGGCCGCCGTCGTGCAAGACGATGGCACCGGCAGAGTGGCGCTGGGCGGCGTGGCGCCGCAGCCCTGGCGCAGCGAAGCGGCAGAAGCGTATTTGCCGGACGGCGCGGCGCGCGTGACCGATGCGCTGCTGTCCGGCGCCAAGCCGACGCCGGATAACGGTTTCAAGCTGACGCTGGCGCGCCGCGCGCTCGGTTCGGTCTTGATGGAAGCGAGGGCGTGAACTCATGAAATTCGATACTCCCGCGACACAGAACCCGATCGATCAGCTCAAGGTCGTGGGCCAGCCCGTCGATCGCATCGATGGACCGCTCAAGACCAGCGGCCAGGCCCCTTACGCGTACGAGCACCACGACATCGCGCCGAATCCCGCGGTCGGCTACGTGGTGGGCGCGGGGATAGCCAAGGGCGCCATCACGGCCATCGATACCGAGCTTGCGAGCCGGGCGCCGGGTGTACTGGCCATCGTGACCGCGCAGAATGCCGGCAAGCTGGGCAAGGGCAAGATGAACACGGCCACGCTGCTGGGCGGTCCGGACATCCAGCACTATCACCAGGCGATTGCGTTGGTGGTGGCCAACACGTTCGAGCAGGCCCGCGCGGCCGCCAAACTGGTTCGCGTGCAGTACGTTCGGCGCGAGGGCGCCTTCGACCTGGCGGCGCAGAAGCGGGACCACGGCGACGCCGCAAAGCACATCCCGAAAACGGACGCGGGCGACTTCGACGCTGCGTTCGCCGCGGCGCCGGTCACGGTCGATCACACCTACACCACGCCCGACCAATCGCACGCGATGATGGAGCCGCACGCCTCGCTTGCAGTCTGGAAAGGCGACAAGCTCACGATATGGACTTCCAATCAGATGATCGCCTGGGGACGGTCCGATGTGGCCCGGACGCTGGGCATTCCGAAGGAGAATGTGCGCCTGATCTCGCCCTACATCGGCGGCGGCTTCGGCGGCAAGCTGTTCGTGCGGGCGGACGCCTTGCTGGCGGCGCTGGGCGCCCGAGCGGCCGGCAGGCCGGTCAAGGTGGCGTTGCCGCGTCCGCTGATCATCAACAACACGACGCACCGGCCCGCCACGATCCAGCGCATCCGGCTGGGCGCGGGGCGCGACGGGAAGCTGACGGCGATCTCTCACGAGAGCTGGTCCGGCGACCTGCCGGACGGCCAGCCCGAAGAAGCCGTGCAGCAGACCAAGCTGCTGTACGCCGGCGCCAACCAGCGCACCGCGCTGAACCTGATGACGCTGGATCTGCCCGAAGGCAATGCAATGCGCGCACCCGGCGAGGCGCCCGGCATGATGGCGCTGGAGATCGCGATCGACGAGATGGCGCAGGCGCTGGACATGGACCCCGTGCATTTTCGGGTGCTCAACGATACGCAGGTGGATCCCACCGATCCATCGCGGCCGTTCTCCCAGCGGCGTTTCGTCGAATGCCTGCAGACCGGCGCCCGGCATTTCGGCTGGGATAAACGCGATCCCAAGCCCGGCGCGCGGCGCGAAGGACGTTGGCTCATCGGGCTGGGCGTGGCCAGCGCCTTTCGCAACAACCTGGTGACCAAGTCGGCCGCGCGCGTGCGGCTGGACGCGGCGGGGCGCGTCATCGTCGAGACCGACATGACCGACATCGGAACGGGCAGCTACACCATCATTGCGCAGACCGCCGCCGAGATGCTGGGCGTGCCGCTGTCCCGCGTGGTGGTGCGGCTTGGCGATTCGGCCTTTCCCGTATCCGCGGGCTCGGGCGGTCAGTGGGGCGCGAACAGTTCCACGGCCGGCGTGTATGCCGCCTGCGAAAAACTGCGGACGCTGGTCTTGGAGCGATTGGGATTCGACGCGCAGGGCGTGGTGTTCGCCAACGGCGCGGTCACGGATGCCAGCGGGCGCAGTGCGCCCCTGACGCGCGCGGTGTCGGGCGGCGAGCTCATCGCTGAAGATGCCATCGAGTTCGGCGACCTGGACAAGAAATTCCAGCAATCCACGTTCGGCGCGCACTTCGTGGAAGTGGCCGTGGACGCCGCCACCGGCGAGACGCGCGTGCGCCGCATGCTGGCGGTCTGCGCCGCAGGCCGCATCCTCAATCCCAAAACGGCGCGCAGCCAAGTCATTGGCGCGATGACCATGGGCGTGGGCGCGGCGTTGATGGAGGAGCTGGCGGTTGACCATCGCGCGGGATTCTTCGTGAATCACGACCTGGCAAGCTATGAGGTCCCCGTCCATGCCGACATTCCGCGCCAGGAGGTCATCTTTTTAAACGAAGACGATCCGGTGTCATCGCCAATGAAGGCCAAGGGCGTCGGAGAACTGGGCCTGTGCGGCGTGGCGGCGGCGATTGCCAATGCGGTGTACAACGCGACCGGCGTGCGCGTGCGGGATTATCCCGTGACACTGGACAAGCTGTTGGCGCAGATGCCGTCCGACGCGTGATGCGATGCCGCCGTGCGCTATGCTGGCGCGATGACAAAACACGACTATCAAGACGCGCTGCGCCGCATCCTGGACGCGCACACGGCGGCCGCTTTGCGCACGCTGGCCGGCATGTTTGCGCGGTTGCCCGAGAAGGCGCGCGAAATCCAGTTCGGCATCTTTCCCGACCAGGGCGGCGAGGGGACTTTTTCGGTGGTGATCGGCCTGGAAGGGCCGGATCTGTATGTGCTGAACAAGGCCATCGAAGGGTACCGCGATCTCTTTGACGTCGTGCACGGCGAAACGGGGTTGGAGCCGCCGGTGCCCATGTTCTCCAGCGAGCCGGCGTTCTGCGTGCAAGACGCGATCGCCGACGTCGCGGCCGATTGGGTTGAATCGCTATGGGAGCAAGGCGGCCGCCTCGTATCGCCTTTGCCGGCAATGGTGTATGCCCAAGACGATTACGGAACCGACCTGCCGCGCGCATTGCCGGGGACATAAGCGGGTTTCGTTCAACACAGATCAAACAGTCCGGCCGTTTTTCGCCGGCGTGACATCAAGCCTATTTAGAATGCCGGCGGGCGCCGACCGCCCGGTGCGCGGCCATGCCGCGCGTCTCGAATCATTAAAAGGCTTGATCACTCATGTACCGTCACTCCCGCTTGCGCAGCCGCATCGCGCAATCGCTCCATCGTCTTTGCGCGGTGTTGACTGTTCTTCTGCTGGCGGCGCTGCTTGCGCCGGCCGCGCACGCGCAGTCTTCGGCGCCGCTTCAGTGCGGACTGTACGAGTACGACGGCGGAAGGGGCCAGATGCGGGTGCTGAGTTCCAACCTCATCCGCAAGAGTGCGCTGAACGGTCCCGAGCTGCTTTACTACAAAATCGAAAACGGCAAGCTGGGCTTCTATAACCTGGACCTTGGCCTGGACGATGAATACAAGCTTTCCCCGGATGGCAAGTCGATCGACGTGGGCTTTGAAATGGTCTACGCGCTGAAGACCTCCGCGCCGTGCGCCGCGCCCACGGAACTGCCGCAGACCAAGGTCTGGCCGCTGTGCTGGAAGGCGGGCATGATGGAATGCCTGGACGCGTACAACGAGACGTCCGTCAAGGAACTGGAAAGCATGTGCGCAAGCGGCCTGCCGTTCGTGTGCAAGAAACTGCCGGACGCCTGGCGCGAAGCCGGCGGGCTGGAACCCGGCGAAGGCGGCCAGCCCGCGCCGCTGGGCGAGGCGGCGCACAAGACGCTGCAGGCCGCGTGCCTGAAGGGCATCTCCGCCAGCACGTGCACGCTGGCGGCCGAAGAAGCCTGGACCGCGGGCCGATACCTGGATGCCCGGCCCATGCTGGAACATGCGTGCGCGGCGCCGATCGCCAGTCCCGATGCGTGCACGCTGGCCGACAGCCTGGCGCCGCTGACCACCGAGGCGTTGGCGCAGGCCGCGCCGGCACAACTGCCGCAGGGCACCTTCAAGCGTCCGATCGGCACGTTGCGCAAACTGGTCTTCGGGGCGGATGGCGTGGTCAAGGACGACGGATCGCTGACCATGAAGGCGCGCCGGGAAGGCGGCCTGATCAAGATGCAGCACAACCAGCGCGGGGACTTCGTCCTCAAGCCGCTGGGTGACCGCTTGCTGCTCGGGGTTGATTACTGGAATCGCCTGGCGCTATTCGTGCGCGCTGACAACTAAAGCCTGTCGTCATCCCGCCGGCAGGCGGCGTAGCTGCAGCTTGCCGGTGGCGAAGGCGAATTCGTACGCGTACACGGCGTCGATGGCGTAGGCATCGGGGCCGTGCGGTGCATCTTCCGCGACGATGCCGCGCAGCACAGTGCGCCCGTCGACGCGGTCCAGCACGGCGTAGGCCGTGTGGCCTTGGCGCAGACCGGCGTCGCGCAACCGGTCTGCGATGCGATACGTCTGCAACACGTTCATGCGCGGCTGCACATAGATGCCGTGGCGCGCCTTGAAGTGATTGTCGGCGCGCAGCGTGGCGATGGCCGTATAGCAGGCCTCGCGCAGGCTCGGTTGCCGCTCAGTCACGATATGCGGCGCGGGCAGGGCGGCGGCATCGACCATCCACCATGCGTCGGCCCCGTCTTCCAGGCTTTGCAGGACGGTTGCCGGCTCGCCGCCGATGAACTCGATCCGCCCGTGATAGCTCTTGTCGAGCACTGCCCGATACTCGGCGCGTTGCGTTGCGGGGAGCAGGCTGATCGTCGGTTCCGGGGCAAGACCGGCGTGCGCAATGCGGCCCAACGCCCGCCACGCCGCGTCGTCCAGCATGGCGCTGTCCTGGCGCAACGCATCCATATCCGCAAAGACCGCCACCCTCCAGCGTGCGCTGCCGTAGATGGACGTCGCCTGCAACGAGAACGCATCGCCCTGCAAGCCCAGCGCCTGCAATTGCGCCAACGCCGCCTTTTGCCGCGCCACGTGCCGGTCTTTTTCCTGACGCGCGGCGTCGATGCGGCCGGTCAGCGTGGCCAGCCCCTCGTCCGGTCCCAGCCGCACCATGAATTGCTCGGTGTCGATGCGGTCCTGCAGATAGATGCCGTATACGCCGTTCCAGCGGGCCAGCGGCGCCGAGGGCCGCAGCGGACGCATGCTGACGATGTGCAGGTCGGCGCCGTAGTGGTCCGTGATCGTGCGTTCGACGTCGCGTATCGGGCCTTTGCCGGTGCAGGCGCCCAGCAATGCGGTGAACAGGCACGCAATTGCCGTCAGCCGCTTTCTTGTGTTTGTCATCGGGACTTTCGTGGCCGGCGCCCGGGCGGGCGCCGCTCGGCTGCAAAGAGCGCGAGTGTAACGAACCGGGCGACGGTGGCACGGCTTTCGCCGCAGTACGCATTGATGGCGGACAAGCCGGTGGGGTATCCAGTCCCCGCCCAGGGGAGCGAAACATTCGCAACAACGTTTTACGGCGTGCGGGGCACGCACGCCCCGTAGTCTCGCCAAGATGCATCGTCTGGCCTGCCACCATGTGTTTCAGCTGCCAAACCGGATGTTGCGATCCGTATGCAACCCGGTAGGATGCGCGCACATTGCTCCAGTCCATTTCCACCGAGGATCGATCCCATGTCCCTGCCGCGCCCGCGACTTGCTCTTTGTGCCCTGATGCTCGCCCTGACCCTGTCGGGCTGCGTCACGATCCCGGATTCGAACGGCGCGGGCACCGCAGACGACAAGCGTTATGGGCAACTGGTCGATCTGATCGGCGAGGCGATGAAGGACGGCATGGCGGTGGTGTTGGTTGCGGACCTGATGCCGCACGCCACGTTGAAGGACGCCATGAAGATGACGACGTGGACCGGCAATACCGTCTGGATGTTCGAGCCCGATCCGCGCATCACGTTCGGGCGCAAGTTCCAGAACAACTCGCTGCAACGCGACAAGGACACGACGTACCTGTTCAAGGCCTTCGAGGTCCACATCCTGCCGCCTGGCAAGTACCTGCTGACGGGCGGGGACGACTACAAACTCAATGCCAAGCTGGACGACATCGGCGCGCGCGCCGGCGCGGTGGGCTCGGGCCGTGGCGCCAACGGCACCACCTATCTGTCGCCGGAGCTGTATCGCGAGTTCTACAAAGAGACCAACTGGCACGAAGGCACGACGGGCAGCCAGACGCGAACCGAAAAGGTCTGCACGGCCGTGCACCGCGCATCCGGCGCCTGCGTGGCCTGGGGCGAACAGCAGGTCACCGAGACCACGCCCGGATCGCGTGCCGGCTACTACGAAGACACCACTTCGCGCGACATCCCCGCCATCAAGGTGCAGTCGCGCGTGGTGCCCAAGCTGGCGCTGGCCAGCTTCACGCTCAAGGGCGGCGACCTGGTGCTGAGCCAGCGCATGCACATGAGGACGCCCAGCTACAAGTTCAAGCAGTCCGCGTGCCGCGCAGTCGATCCGAAGATGATCGAATGCCCGCTGGAGGACTTCACGGTGTACACGTGGCCGGCGCCGATGGACTTCGCGCAGAAGTACTTCGCGCAGCGCACGAACCTGACCGACGCGCAGCGTGAGCTGCTGGCCAAGCTCAAGCCGATGCAGATCACGCCGTTGGGCAAGCAGGGCATGCAGGATCCGGTGTGGGGCGTGCCGCTGTCGCTGGGCAACCGGAAGTAGGCCGGATCGGTCCACAAGCTGCGGGCCGCTGGCCAAGTGCCGTGGCACCGCAGGGCATCCGTTTTCGCGCATAAGCGAATCGCGAAAATTTCATATTGAATGAGTTTGATTCTTAGTTATACTCGGACACATCTGTGCGGGCGGTCACGCCGTTCGTGCGGATCTCCGGTCTACGTACCAATGCAGCGGGCGTTTCGGCTTCGGCGGAATGTTTCGGTACGCCGGCGGGCCGGCGCATAAAGACAATAAAAACCAGCGTTGACAGCATCACCCAAGCGCATTCCTCGAGCGACGACGCATCGACAGGTCGACCCGACGAACGTCCGCCGCGCCCGCCGTCCTTCGTACAGAACCTGGAGCACTGCATGCCTGTCCCCACCCGTCGCCGCAAGCTTGCGATCGCCTTGTCCGCCGCCCTGGGCGCGCCCACCGCTTTCGGCCCCTCCGCCTTCGCGCAGTCGTCCGGCGCCAATCCGCCGGTGCCCCAATTGCCCGCCGTCACCGTGACGGGCGCCAGCGAGAACAAGCCGGATGAAATGCCGCCGGTCTACGCGGGCGGCCAGATCGCGCGCGGCGCGCGGTTGGGCATGCTGGGCAATGTGGACATGATGAGCACGCCATTCAACGTGACGGCGTACACGTCGGAACTGGTGTTGAACCAGCAGGCGCGCAGCCTGGCGGACGTGATGGCGAACGATCCCGGCGTCGTCAGTGCGGGGCCATGGTTCTTCGACAACTTCAATATCCGCGGCTTTGTCGTCAACCGCGCGGAGATCGGTTTCAACGGCCTGTACGGCATCGCCAATTCCGAAGGCGTGCAGCTTGAAGGCTTGGAGCGCATCGAAGTTCTCAAGGGGCCGAGCACGCTGCTCAACGGCAGCGCGCCGCGCGGCACGGCGGGCGGCGCGATCAACCTGGTGCCCAAGCGGGCGGACGACACGCCGCTGACGCGTTTTACGACCAGCTATGTGGGCGACGCCAACCTGGGCGCCAACGTGGACATCGGCCGGCGCTTCGGCCAGGACAACAAGTTTGGCGTGCGGCTGAACGCGGCCTATCGCGACGGAGTAGGGTCGGTCGACAACGAGAAGCCGCGCGCCTCGAACGTGACGCTGGGGCTGGACTACCGTGGTGACCGGCTGCGCGCCAGCGCGGATCTGGGCGCCAGCAACCAGAAGGTCAGCGGCGCGCGGAACAATTATTTCGTCACGACCGCGTTTCCGCCGTCGGCGCCGCGCGGCGACATCAATCCGTATCCGTCGTGGTCGTACCAGGACAAGGATTATGCGTTCGCCATGGTGCGCGCCGAGTACGACCTGACCCGCAACTGGAGCATCGGCGGCGCGTTCGGTCTGGCCGAGACGACGCGCAAGGCCAATTCGCCGTGGGGCGTCATCATCAACGACGCCGGCGACCTGGATTTCACGGCGTTCGGGCTGAAGGAACGCAACAAGACGCGCAGCGGCGAGTTGAACACGCGCATCCAGTTCGACACCGGCCCCATCAAGCATAGCGCCGTGCTGGCCGTGACCGACTACGACTCGAAGGTCAGCGGCTATCAGCCGCAGTCGTCGTGGAACGAGTTCAGCAACATCTATCACCCGACCAGCCTGTCGGAGCCCGACAACTTCAGCCTGAACGGCACGATGGTGCCGCAGAACGACATGACGTTGCGCAGCTACGCCATCACCGACACGCTGTCGATGCTGGACGAGCGCGTGCTGCTGACGCTGGGCATGCGCCATCAGAAGATCGACGTGAATTCCTATGTCTGGAATACCGGCGCGTGGCAGTCCAACTACACCCGCAGCGCCAACACGCCGGCGGTAGGCCTGGTCGTCAAGCCGACCGACAAGCTTTCCCTCTACACCAACTACGTCGAGGCGCTGGCGCAGGGCGCCGTGGCGCCGGCCACCGCGGTGAACGCGGGAGAGGTGTTCGAACCGTTCGTATCCAAGCAGTTTGAAGTGGGCGCCAAGATGGACTGGGGCACGTTCTTCACGTCGCTGAGCGCCTTCCAGATCAAGCGGCCCAGCGGGTTCCTGGGCGCGGACAACGTGTATCGCCTGGCGGGCGAGCAGCGCAATCGCGGGCTGGAATTGTCCGTCGCTGGCGAGGCTGCGCGCGGCCTGCGGCTGCTGGGCGGCGTGGCGTGGACGCGTGCCATTCTGACCGAAACCCCGGGCGGTGAATTCAACGGCGCCAAGGCGTCGGGCGTGCCGACGTGGTCGGTCAAGCTGGGCGCGGAATACGACATCGCGCAGGTCCCCGGGCTGACCGCGACAGCGCGCATGATCTACACCTCTTCCATCCCGTGGGATGCGGACAACAACGCAACCGTGCCGGCCTGGACGCGCTTTGATGTGGGCGCACGCTATGCAACCCGCATCGCCGACCGCAACGTGGTGTTCCGGGCGGCTGTGGAGAACGTGTTCAACCGCCGCTACTGGGATTCGTCGCCCGCGTACCAGAT
This sequence comes from Achromobacter animicus, assembly GCF_902859585.1. Taxonomy (GTDB): domain Bacteria; phylum Pseudomonadota; class Gammaproteobacteria; order Burkholderiales; family Burkholderiaceae_B; genus Achromobacter; species Achromobacter animicus. The sequence continues at coordinate 876,428 of NZ_CADIJM010000002.1, forward strand.
GGTCACGTCCGCCGCACCGCGCACGTACATGCTGTCGGCCAGCGTCGACTTCTGATGGCCGCAGGCCGGCATTGGCTGGGAGAGCGCCAGACCTGGGTCTGGCTGCACCGCTACGCCGGTCTGCTGACCGCGCTGTTCCTGACGGTGGCGGGGCTGACCGGCAGCATCCTGGCGTTTGGCCACGACATCGACGCGTGGCTCAATCCCGGTTTTCACCAGGCGCGTTCCACTGCGCCGCCGCTGGGCTTTGATGCGCTGGCGGCGCGCATCGAGGCATCGGATCCCGCGCTGCGTGTCGACTACGTGACGCACGATGGCACGCCCGGCCGCACGGCGCTGGCGTTCGTGTCGGCGCGGGCCGGACGTCCGCCGCTGAGCTATGACGAGGTGTACGTCGACCCGGGCACCGGTGAGATCCAGGGCAAGCGTTCGCGCCGGGCCTGTTGCCTGCAGGCCGAAAGCTTCGTCCCGTTCATGCTGCAGATCCATCACAGCCTGTATGTGCCGGGCTTGTGGGGGTGGTGGTTCATGGGCGGCATCGCGCTGATCTGGCTGGTGGACAGCTTTGTGGGCGTTTACCTGACGTTGCCGCGCGGCGGGCTGCGCATGGCGAAATGGAAGCCCGCATGGCTTATCAAGCGCGGCGCGGGAGCGTACCGGCTGAACCTGGACCTGCATCGCGCCTTTGGATTGTGGCTATGGCTGGCGCTGGTGCTGCTGGCGCTGAGCAGCGCCTACCTGAACCTGCGCGAAGAATTGTTCCGGCCGGCCTTGTCGGCCGTGTCGACGCTGACGCCGATTCCCACGGCCAGCACGCCGGCCGCGGGGCGCGATGCGCTGTCCGTAGTGGGCTTTGACGCCGTTCGCGCCCGCGCCAACGCGTATGCTGAGGCGCAGGGGTGGCCGCAGCGCGTAAGCGGCGTCAGCCACTTCAGCGAACTGGGCTTGTACCTGGCGCTGCTGTGGCCGTCGCATCACGACCGGGGGCAAGGCCTGGGATCGCCCATGCTGTACTACGACGCGCACACCGGCGCGCGGGTGGGGGTGACGCAACCCGGCCACGGCACCGCGGCCGACGTCTTCACGCAGATGCAGTTTCCGCTGCACAGCGGCCAGATCGGCGGGCTTGCCGGTCGGATCGTGGTCTGCGCGCTGGGGCTGGTCGTTGCGATGCTGAGCGTAACCGGCGGGGTGATCTGGTGGAAGAAGCGGCGGTCGCGGGAAGTCTCGGACCAGCGTGCGGGGCGCGGCTGACCAGGGCGACGCCCCAGCTGGCCGGATTGCTACCAATGTCGGATGGTCGTAGTCATTCCGGCTACTTGAGTGGCTGAAAAACTGCGCATAGATTGACCAAGGCCGATTTGCCGTTGTGCGAGTCGGCCGTATGGATGGTCCGCAGCAGAAAGTGTTCAGTGGTGCGTTTTCTCTGTCTTTGTCAGGGAGCCCATTCTTGGACGTCCACCTCCTTCGTGCAGGCCGGTGCGCCTCACGCACACGCCGTCTATCCCCGTTCGCGCCGCTCCATACCGCCGCCTCGTTTTGCGGCGGCGCACTGTCGTCCCTTTCCCCTCGTTTCCACTGACCTTGATCCACGGAGCGTGCCCGCCACATCGACACCGAACGCGCATTAGCTAGAAAAAACATCGTCGTGCATGTTGGAAGTCCCCTCAGTGAACTTCGCCAAACACATCCATTAGGAGCGACAACAATGAAGCTAACTCGCCGCAAACTGAACGCAGGGGGATTGGCCCTGCTGGCTGCAGGATCGCTGGGGCCGGCCTTCCGGGCCTCGGCCGCCGCCTCGGAAGGGCTGGTCGCCAATCTGCCTGAAGCCGATGACCGTTTCGTCCTGGCCACCGACGCCTACATCTACGCCTACCCGCTGGTGACCATGGAGATGACCCGCCGGGTGATCACCAACGTCGCCGAACCCAAGGGCACGCGCGCGCCGATGGGCCAACTCATCAAGTTGCGTCAGTACCCGGACGCCAAGTTCCGCGACGTGACGGCGCCAAACGCCGACACGCTGTACACCACGGCGTTTTTTGATGTGGGCGACGAACCCTGGGTCGTCAGCCTGCCCGACCTGAACGGCCGCTACGCGCTGTTTCCGCTGCTGGACGGCTGGACGACCGTGTTCGACGTGCCCGGCAAGCGCACGACTGGCACGGGCGCGCAGACCTTCATCGTGACGGGGCCGGGCTGGGAAGGAACGGTGCCGCAGGGCATGAAGCAGTACAAGTCGCCGACTAGCATCGTCTGGCTGCTGGGCCGCATCTATTGCACGGGCACGCCCGAAGACTACGCTGAAGTGCACAAGCTGCAGGACCAGGTGAAGATCGCGCCGCTGAGCGGCTGGGGCAAGGACTGGAAGGCGCCGCAGGGCAAGGTCGATTCGGCCATCGACATGAAAACGCCGGTGCGCGACCAGGTCAACAACATGGATGCGGCCGAGTATTTCTCGCTGTTCGCGCAACTGCTCAAGCGCAATCCGCCGACGGTGGCCGACGCGCCCATGGTCGAGAAACTGGCGACGATCGGCATCGTGCCGGGCCAGGATTTCGACAAGTCCAAATTGCCCGCCGATTTTGCCAAGCGTGTGCCGGAAACCGGCTTCGCACGCATCATGGCGCACTTCCGGTCCAACGATGGCGACATCCAGCACATCGATGGATGGGGCTTCACGACCAAGACCGGCATCTACGGCACCAACTATCTGCAGCGTGCGCTTATCACCGCGATCGGGCTGGGCGCGAACCGCCCGCAGGACTCGGTCTATCCGACCTCGTTGCGCTCGGCCAATGGCGCCATCCAGCGCGAATACAACGGCTCGGAAAAGTACGTGCTGACCTTCCGCAAGGGGCTGACGCCGCCGGTGTCGGGGTTCTGGTCGCTGACCATGTATGACCAGAATTACTTCTTCGTCGATAACCCGCTGAACCGCTATTCCATCAGCGAGCGCCAGCCGCTCAAGCGCAAGCCCGATGGGTCGATTGATCTGCTGATCCAGAACGAATCGCCGGGTCCGGAGATGGAGTCGAACTGGCTGCCGGCTCCCAAGGGCCGGTTCATTCTGATGATGCGTCTGTATTGGCCGAACGAAAGCGATCCTTCCATCATCAATGGCTCGTGGACGGTGCCGCCGGTGCGGCGCGTGAGCTGACGCGGTCATGGCGGCAGGGCGCGCCCAGGACCTTCCGGGGTGCGGCCCGCCTGTCTGCATACGCCTTCGGGCCGGAGGACACGCGATGAAAATGTACGTCTTTGCCTGTGCGGCATGCACCGCGCTGCATGCCGGAACCGCGTTCGCGGCCGAGCCGCAGACGGCACCCGCCGTCGACGCAGCAGTTTCCGACGAATGGAAGTTTTCGGTGTCGCCGTATTTATGGGCGCCGGCGCTATCCGGGAAGATCACGCATCGGCGGCTACCGCCCGTCGACGTCGATGCGAGCTTCGACAAGATCTTCGACAACCTGGATTTCGCGGCCATGCTGATGGGCGATGCGCGCAAAGGCCGGTACAGCATCTTTGGCGACCTGCTGTACGTGAAGGTCGGCGCGCAAGGCGACACGCCGCGGGGAATTCTGGCCGACAGCGCGGACGTGAAGAACGAGTCGTTCACGGGCATGATCGGCGCGGGCTATTCCGTGCTGGACAGGTCAGAGCACAGCCTGGACGTGGTAGGCGGCCTGCGGGTCTGGTCGGTGGACAACAGCATCAGGTTCAATGGTCCGCTGACACGGGGCACAAAGCACAGCGACAGCGCGACGTGGGTGGACGCCATGGTGGGCGTTCGCGGCACCTACAACTTTCATTCCAGGGCCTATCTGACGGGCTGGGGCATGATCGGGGCAGGGGGCGCGCAGGCGGACTGGGACCTGGGGCTTGGCGTGGGCTACAACTTCAACAAGTCGGTGTCGGCCACAGTGGGATACCGCGCGATGGGCGTGGACTACGAACGCAACGGCTTCAAGTACGACGTGGTGTTGCAGGGGCCGATCGCGGGGGTGACGATCCGTTTTTGAACGACGTGTTCCGCAGTGGGTTCAGCGCAGGTCGGCCACGTTGACGGTGGTGGCGCCGCAGGCCTGCACCAGTTCAGGGTCGTGGCTGGCAAACAGCACGACGCGGTCTTGCGCCCAGCGCTTGAACACCTCAGCCAGCACGCCGCGCGCCTGGGCGTCCAGCCCGTTGCTGGGGCCGTCGGCCACGACGACCGCCGGATTGCCCAGCGCGGCGGCGGTCAGGTAGATCTTGCGACGCGTGCCGGTGGACATCTGCTCGAAACGCTTGTCCAGATGCGGCTCAAGACCAAGCTGGCGGGCCAGTTCCCATATCGAGTCGTCCAGCGTCACGCCTTTGGCTTGGGCCGCCTGTTCCAGCAGGCCGCGTCCCGTCTGCTCGGGAAACGCCATGCAATTGTCCGGCACCCAGGCCAGGCGGGACTGCGCAACTTGCGGCGCGTCGCGCAGCGAGTGGCCGTCGATGTGCACGTCGCCGCCGTCCGGCGCGAGGGCGCCGGCGATGATGTTCAGCAGGCTGGACTTGCCGGTGCTGTCTTCTTCGCACAGCGCCACGCAGCCTGGCGCAAAGGTATGCGTCAGTCCCTGGAACACGATGTAGTCGCCGTAGCGCTTGCTGAGATTGTCGATGCGTAGCATGCGGCAAGTGTACGAGAGGAACGCGTTCCGCGGCCACTGGAAGGCGAGGCCGTATTCGATCGGGTCGAGCAGGCCATGGGTTGTCGTGTCCGGACCCGGCCGTTAGCATCGGCGGCTACCCGCCAAAAAACCGGAGACTTCATGACTGCGCCCATTCCTGAATTCACCCATGCCGTCGTAACGCGCGACGCACGCGGCGTCTATACCCTGCAGATCCACGATGCCAAGAGCCTGAACATCCTGGCGTCGGCCGTCACACTGAGCCTGACCGAGGCGGCGCGCTGGATCGCGGCGCAGGATGACGCGCGCGCCGTGGTGATCCGCGGGACGGGCGAGAAGGCCTTCGTGGGTGGGGCAAATATTCATGAAATGGCCGAGCTGGACCCGCCCGGCGCACGTGCCTTCATCACGCGGCTGCGCGACCTCTGCGATGCGGTGGCGGACATTCCCGTGCCGACCATTGCCCGGTTGCCGGGCTTTTGCCTGGGCGCCGGTATGGAGCTGGCGGCTGCCTGCGACATCCGGCTGGGATCGGCGGACGGCGTGTTTGGCATGCCGGAGGTGCGCGTCGGGATTCCCTCGGTGATCCATGCGCTGTTGTTGCCTGCGCTGATCGGCCAGGGCCGGACCAATTGGCTGCTGCTTACCGGCGAGACGGTGGATGCGGTGCAGGCGCGAGATTGGGGGTTTCTGGAGTTCCTATGCGAGCCCGGAGGGCTGGACGCGCTGGTTGAACGGACCGTGGCGCCGATTGCCGCCAGCGGCCCGCGCGCCGTGCGGTCGCAGAAGGCCTTGCTGCGTTACTGGGCGGAATCGTCGATCCAGGCCGGTTTGGACCGTAGCGTCGAGGCCTTTGGTGAAGCCTTCACCACCGACGAGCCGCGCCGGTGCATGGCGCCGTTTCTGGCGCGCAAACGGCATCGCTAGGCAAGAAGACGGTGCGCTGCAACCGGCCCCGCAGGACGCGCGCCGCGGTGCGTGCGCAAGAGGGTTTCGCGCATTCAGACAGGAACGCCATGTGCTGACGTTCAAGGATGTCACGGCACAAGGAGCCGACATGATTGCCGAAACGAACGAAATGGAATGCTGTATCGATAGCTGTCTGACCTGCTATCGCACGTGCGTAAAGACCGCAATGACTCATTGCCTGGAGGTGGGGGGCGAGCACGTTGAAATGGCGTCTTCAGCGATCGGGAAGACGGGTACGCAATGACAAGCCCCGCAAACGGGGCCTGCCTCAGATCACTTCCGGAGATGCTCGCGCACGGCCGTGGCGGATGGCCCGACCGCTTTCACGGCGTCGCGCAATTGGGCTTCGCTGACGCCGAGCGCCTGGGTCCAGTAGCGCAGTTCATGCGTTTCGTTGACATTGATTCGGGAACGGTCCTGGGGACCGCGTTTGCTCAGGTCGTCTGACATGTTTCTATCCTCCGGGTTGAGACGCCCCGGAGGTCAGCAAGCGTCATGCCCGCGCCCAGCGGGCTTTTTTGTCATTGCACGCGGGTCGGCGTCGCCACGCGCGAGGTCTGGGCGGGCATGCGCTCGACCGTCAGCGCAGCCGGTTCAGCCGTGGATGGCCGGACCACGACGGCCTTGTTTGCGCTGGCGGCGCCCAGATTGGGCAGGTCGGCCGGCCGCGCGGCCACGGCCGTGAACGGACCGCCGCCGCTGGCCGGAACGCCGTCCAGCGTCAGGTTGGCAGCCCAGACGCCACGTTGGCGCGACAGCACCTGATAGCGCTGCGGTGCGCCGGCGGCGCGTGCAACCAGATACAGCGTGCCGTCGACCAGGCTGATGGCGGGTGGCGATGCGGCTTCGGCGTCCAGCTTGCCGAGCTTGCCGTGTTCAAGCAGCCAGAGCTGTCCGCCCGCGCGCTCCAGTATCGCGAGCACGACGTTGCCGGCGTTGTCGGCGTGGATGGCGGGGCGGCCGATGTAGGGCACGCCCAAGTCGGCCGGCGCGCTCCAGTCCATGTTCAGGTCGGTGGTGTCGCCGGCTTCGACCAGCTTGGTCAGGTGGTTGTTGGCGCGCTGGCGGAAGTAAAGCTCGACGCGGTCTTCGTGGTTGCGGATGGCGGCCAGTCCGCCGGCCGCTTCCGGCGCGGCGACGCGGCGCCAGCCTTGCCATTCCGACCGTTGGCCCTTGGCGGCCGGGAGCTGGCGGGTATAGAAGAGTTCGCCTTTGGCGGCGATCGCAAACACGACGTAACGTCCATCCGAACCGCGCGCCGCGGCCGGTGAGCCCGAGGCGCCTTCCAGCGGCGGCAGCGCCTGCCAGGTGCTCCAGCTGCCATCGATGCCGGACGGCGTGATCCAGTGCAGCACGCCGTCATAACCCAGCGCGACGGCGGCGGCCTCGCCGCGCGGCGCGACGGCGGGGATCTGCGTGACGCGCAGGCCGCCGAGCGCCTGCCACCCCTGCCAGGTGCCGTCATGGCGCTGTTTGTTGGCCCAGACGCCGCCCAGCGGGTCGCGCGCCATCAGGCCGGCCGTGCCGTCGGCGTGGGCAAACGACACCACGGGGCCGGTGGTCCGGCCGCCCAGGCTGTGCCAGCGCTTTTCGCCGGAATCCCAGCTGTTCACGGCGGCGTTGGTCTCGCCCGCGGCAAACACGACGAGTCCGCCGCGTCCGTCGGGGTAAACCTGCGGGGCAACGTCGTGCCGGGATACGTAGTAGGCGCGCTGCACCCACGCGGCTGCAGGCCCGGCGGGTTCCTGGCAGCCCTTGGGGCCGGCGCAATAGTGGTAGTCGTTCCAGGCGTAGTGCTGGAAGATCACCGACTTGCTGGCGATTTCCGACTCGGCCAGATTGGTGGCGCGTTCCTGGCTGGGGTAATCGATATAGCCGGTCTCGGCATAGTTGCCGGGCGCCCGCAGCATGGCTTCGCGCGCCAGCCGGGCGCTGGCGATGTGGTCGGGGTGGCCGTGGCCCGCGCAGCGCCAGCACAGCTGGGTGTACGGCACGCTGATCGTGTCGTCCAGGTGCCGTACGGTGGTGGGGCCGTACTGGCGGATCATTTCGGCCAGCGTGTCCACAAGCTGCTCGCGCGTGTAGACCTCGGCGTGCGGGCCCAGCGTGTCCACGCTTTGGTTGGGTTCGGACTCCGTGCGGCTCAGCGGCGTCAGGCTGCCCCAGCCTTTGCCCAGCCAGGGATCCTTCAGGCGCATGTGCCACAGCTGCACGCGCGGGTTGCCGGTCAGCGTGAAGCGCGCAATCTGGCGGCCCGCGACGATGCCGGTGTCTTCCTTCCATGCGTCGGGCTGATGCGCCATGTAGGCGTAAGCGGCGCGCACGCCCCGCTCGCGACCCAGCATGTAACCTTCGCCTTCGCCAGCGTCGCTGGCGGTCAGGTAGACCAGGCGCACGCAGCCGCCGGCCTCGATGTTCGAGGCGACGTCCGGATTCATGAAGAGCAGGTCATCATCCAGATGGGCAACGAAGGCCAGATCCTTGATGCCGTGGCATTCGGCCAGCGTCGGTGGCGCGGCCAAGGCGTGGGTGGAGAAGAGGGCCGCGGCCAGGCAGCAAAGCGCCTGGCACAGCGGGCGCAGCAGGGCAGTAAAAACGGGCATAAAAAAAGCGCTGCATGTTGGAGGTGCAGCGCGTCTTGTGGGTGGTAAAGAGTGCGGAAAGTATAGCTGCGGCGCGGCTGCGGGCTGCAATAGGCGCTTGCCCGGTGTGGCGTGGGGCCGACGTTTTGCAATGCGATAAATGGGGACGTCCGAATGGCGTCCCCCATTCATTCAACGCGCCGATTCGGTGCTGACCACCAGCTTGTCCGCCCGCGCCGAGCGCGTCCGGCGTTCCAGCATCACCGCCCACAGCCACAACGGCATGCTGGCGATGGCGAGCAGGCTGCCGACCCAGCCGGTCGACGTCCATCCGAACCCGGCGGCAATCGCGAGTCCGCCCAGGAACGGCCCGAGCGCGTTGGCGGTGTTGAACGCGGAATGGTTGAGTGCCGCGGCCAGCCCCTGCGCGTCGCCCGACACGTCCATCAGGCGCGTCTGCAACACGGTGCCCAGCGCGCCGCCCACGCCCACGAGAAACACGTTCAGCGTGATCAGCCACACGTTGTGCGCCATGAACGGAAACAGGGCCAGCACCACGGCAGACCACAGCAGCAACAGGCCGGCCGTGCGCATGACGGCGCGATCGGCAAACACGGGCACGACCATGTTGCCCACCGTCAGGCCGACGCCGAAGGCGCTCAGCACCAGCGGCACCGTGGCGGGAGAGACCTGCGTGACGGCGGTCAGCGTGTCCGCCAGGTAGGTGTAAATGGAGAACAGCCCGCCGAACCCGACCGCGCCGATGGCCAGTGTGATCCACACCTGGCCGCGGCCCAGCGCGCTCAGTTCGCGCAGCGGGCTGGCGTGCGGATCGGCGGCCGTGTCCGGGGCATAGGCGCGCACGCTCAGCATGGTCAGCACCGCCAGCAGCGACACCAGGCCGAAGCTCCAGCGCCAGCCGATGACCTGACCCAGCCAGTTGGCCAGCGGCACGCCGACGATGGTGGCGACGGTCAGGCCCAGGAACACGCGGCCCACGGCCACGGTCCGCCGGTTGGCGGGCACCATGGAACTGGCCACCAGCGAGGCGATGCCGAAGTAGGCGCCATGCGGCAAGCCGCTCAGGAAGCGGAAGAACAGCATCCAGTGGTAGTTGGGGGCGATGGCGCTCAGACCATTGCCGATGGCGAACAGGCCCATCAGTGCGATCAGCAGCCGGCGGCGCGGCATGCGGGCGCCCAGCACAGCAAGGATGGGCGCGCCCACCACCACACCCAGCGCGTACGCGCTGATCACATGGCCGGCGGTGGGGGCGTCAATGCCCAGCGACTGCGAGAAGTAGGGAAGCAGGCTCATCGTCGCGAATTCGGTGGTGCCGATCGCGAAGCTGCCGATGGCTAGCGCCAGCAGCACCAGGGCGGGCCGGTGCTGCGCGGAAATGGGATGGGACATGAAGACTGGAAGGAGAGGATTGCGGAATGCTGCGATGCAACAGGGGCATTGTAGAGGGCCGAACCTGTCATTTGCATGTCGGGTTGTCTTGCCGTCGTCACTGGATGTGAGCCGCGGCAGGGCGCAACGTGCCGTGGCGCCCGCGCGATGACCTTCGCGCTTCTTGATATTTGTTCGTTTGCAGGCCCCAACAATAAAAAAGCTTCGATGGTTACGTGGTCGGACGGTCGGTAGTTTGAGAGAGAAAACCTCTCCCTCAATCAATCAGGTGAATTGCTTGAACGGACCTTTTTCGACAACGAACGCGCATCGGCGCGAGGTGGACACGCTATGGACCTCATCATTTCAACCGTTCGCAACGTAAAGGCAACCGTCTGCAAGGCAGAAAGAAACGCAAGCAACGCAACCTTGAATAGATGCACGGCAACGGCACCTGCCGAGTCCGCAGTTGGCCGAATTCTCCGCAAGCCGCGAAAGGAGCGCCTGGCCGCATCCGCCGCGGCTTTTCTACTAGGCGGCGTGGGCAATCTCGGTCTGGTCTCGGTTGCCCACGCGCTAGGCGGAGAGCTACAGCTGTGCAACGTAACCACTTCGACGGGGTATGAATACGACTTCAACGCCGGACCCGCGACGTGGGTATCCTGTGCCTCCCAGGAGGCATTCTCGCTGAACAACGACCAGAGCAATAACGGGGGGACGGGACTTGCCGGTTCGACGGCCCGAATCACTGGCTACGGCGATGGCACGCTGGAACTGAAGGGCGAAAACGGCATCTCGATGCTGAACGGCGTCAACATGAACGGCAACCGGATCACCCAGGTCGGCGTGGGTGTACTGTCGTCCACCAGTCAGGAGGCGGTGAATGGATCGCAGCTTTACGCCACCAACCAGCAAGTGCAGTCCAACAGCGCGGCCATCACAACCTTGGGCGGGTCGGTGGCGCAGAACACGGCAACCCTGAACACGCTGACCACCAACCTCAACAACGGCGCCGTCGGCCTGGTCCGGCAGGATGCGGTCACGGGCGCCATTACCGTGGCTGCCTCCTCGGGCGGCAATGTCATCGACATGACGGGCACTGACGGCACGCGCACCGTCACCGGCGTCGCCAACGGCGTCATCTCGGCAACCAGTACGGACGCCGTCAATGGCAGCCAGCTCTACGCCCTTACGCAACAGGTCGGCCAACTGAATGCCGCCAATGCGTACGTCAGCGTCGACGGCGCGGGCGATGGCAGCGACAACGCGGCAGCGGGCGCAGGCACGATGGGCGCGGCGGTCGGGGCCAACGCGACGGTCACCGCGTCCAACGGCGTGGCCGTCGGCGCCAATGCATCGGCGGCAGCGGCCAACAGTGTGGCGCTGGGCGCGGGTTCGGTGGCCGACCGCGCCAACACCGTGTCTGTCGGCGCGCAAGGCGCCGAACGCCAGGTCACCAATGTGGCGGCCGGCACGCAAAGCACCGATGCCGTGAATGTGGGTCAACTGAACCCCGTGGTGGCCGGCCTGGGCGGCGGTGCGCACATCGACACGGCCACGGGCGCCGTCACCGGCCCGGCGTATCAGCTTAATGGCCAGACGTACTACAACGTCGGCGACGCGCTCGGTTCGCTGGACACCACCGTGCAACGCAACCGCGAAGGCCTGGCCCGTCTGGACAACCGCATCGACCAGACCAACCGCGCCATCGACGACGTTGCGCGCAACGCCTATTCGGGCATCGCGGCCACCACGGCGCTGACCATGGTGCCGGAAGTCGATCCGGGCAAGCGGTTTGCGCTGGGCGTCGGTGCGGCCACGTATCGCGGCTACCAGGCCGTTGCAGTGGGCGCGTCGGCGCGTGTGAACGACCGCGTCAAGCTCAAGGCCGGCGTGGGCATGGCCTCCGGCGGGCCCACGGCCGGGATCGGCGCGTCGATGCAGTGGTGATGGCCGCGGGATCACACCGTCACGACATTCAACCCGCCGTTCGCCAGCACTTCCGGATTCGCGCCTGACACAAACAACCGGAAATCGTTGTGCGCGAAGTTGCCGATCACCTTGGCCTGCGTGGCGATGAGGGCGCCCGCGTCGCCGTTGGTCAAGAGGTTGTTGCCGGTGACGGCGGCGTCGAATGCCGGGAAGTGGCTGTAGGCCTCCAGCGCGTTGTCGGCGGCGCGCAGGCAGCGCCACGCGGCGAACTCGCCGCCCGTCTGGATGATGGTCAGCATGGCGCGCGCCGCTTCGGCGCCGAGCCGCAGGCTGGAAAGGTGGTTGCTTTGCAGCGTCAGCGTTCCGTCGCCTTCCGGCACCATCTTGCCCGTGCGGATGCCGCCGCCCAACAGCTTCAACTGATCCGTCGTCAGTTCCGGAAAATCTCCTGATTCCGCAAAGAGCGCGATGCCGCCGCGCAGTCGGTTGTCGCGCACAGTGGTGTCGGCGTCGTTGTCCAGCAGCGCCAGCGCGCAGGACATCGGATCGGCCAGCAGCGCGGCGGCAAGCGCGGCGATGGCGGGGCGCAAGCGCTTGGCCGCTGGCGTTTCGCGGCCCAGCTGTGTGGCCAGCGTCGTCAGGGCCGACTGGATGCGCGGCGTCATCGTCAACGCGTTGCCGGCGGCGCCGGCGCGCAGCAGCGCGGCGATCTCGGTGGTCATCGCCTTGCGCGCGTCCAGGGGCTGGCGCGATAGTGCCGAGGCGGCGCGATCGTTGTCATCGTCCAGCACTGCATCGGAGGAAAGCGCGCGCTTTAACGCGGCCAGCGTCGGGGCGCGCGTGAAGAGCTGGTCGAGGCGTTCGGCGTTGCCGCGGCCGGCGGCATAAAGACGGCAGGTCTCGATGTGCACGCGCCGGCTGCCGTCGACCCGCACCAGGCTGTTGCCGGGCCCGGTCGGCCCCGCGCAGTCGACGCGCGACAGCCGCAGGTCGGCGCATTGGTTGAAAGCGATCGCCGCCGGCTGGCCGCGCCGCGTGATCACCAGGTCGGCGATGGACACGCTGGCAAAGCCGTCCAGGCTGAACATGCGTTCATCCAGCATCAGCCGGCTGGCCGGGCCGCACCCATGGAGCATCAGGCGCACGCGCGGCCCCTTGAGGATGAGGTCATCGTCCAGCTTGTGTTCGCCGGGCGTCAGGCACAGGCAGATGTCCATGCGGTCCTGTCCGATGAGCGTGCGCAGCGCGTTGTCCAGCGTCGGGAAATCGCCCGCCGGGCCAACGGTAAGGCAGCAGCCGCCGCCGTGCGTGCGCCGGCACAGCGCATCCAGGGCTTCTTGCACCGAATAGGCTTGTTCCGCGAGCAGGTCCGCGCAGTTGCGCGGGTCATAGGCCACCTCGGACGCCAGCGCCAGGGTTGCCGTGTAGCGCAGCGGCAGGTAGCGATCAGGCGCGGGCTGGCCCGCGCGCAGCAGTTGCGCCGTGGCGCGTTGCACGGGGCGGGCGGCATCGCAGGCAAGGGACCAGGCGATGGACGCCACGCCGTCGGCGCCGGTCGCCACGTCCTGCGTGGCCGTGCCATTGGGCAGGCGGCCGGCGTCCACCGTAAAGCGCACGACGGCGCCCGCCACCGGCAGGCTGCCGTTGGCCACACCCGCGCGCAACTCGGAAGGCAGCGGCACGACATCCGGCGTCATGGCGGGATTGGGCTTGACGCTCTGCCCGTCGCCGCCCGCGTAGTAAAGCTGAGTCAGTTCCGTCAACGCGGGAAAGAGCGGGCGGCAGTCGCTGATGGCGGTCCACGCGCCGCCCTGCCAGCGCAGCAAGGCCAGCCGCGCAAACGCCCGCAGGATCCCGGCGGGCGCGTTGAAGGCGGGCTTGCCGTCGGGCATCTGCGGCCATTCGATGGAGGCGGTGGCGGTGCGCGCGGGAATCAGCCAATAGTCGCCCACGCGCAGGCGGCCTGGGGAAAACTTGATTTCGACGCCGTCCTGCTCCAGCTCCACCCAGCCGGCGTTGGCGCTGTTGATGGGCGCGGGCGTGATTTCCGCGACGCCGTCCCAACGGCGCACGCGCGGATTGGACGGAAAGCGCGCCGCATCCAGCGCGTGGCCGATCAGGCTGGCCGGATCGATGGTGACCGTGTTGCCGTCGGTGCGCACCACCTGCGCCAGCGGGCCCGGCTGTCCCAGCAGTTCGTGCGTGTCATCCAGAAATTCGACCCAGCAGCCCGCGGTGATGGCCAGCACGTCGTCGCGGCCGATGCTGGCAACTTCAAATTCGTTGGCCACGGGGTCGTCCAGCCAGCGCACCACACGCGACAGGATGCTGCCGTTTTCGCGCGACCACTTGTAGCGCGCCTTGCCCGCGCCCGCGCCGTCCTGGTGGATCTCGATGCGGTAGAGATGGTTTTCCAGCAGACGGTAGCCGGCGTCGGGCGGCAACTGGCACGGCGTCTTGGGCGGCACGCTGGCTTCGGCGCGCGCGGCCATGCGCGCATCGGGCGGGGCGATCAGCGCATCCCACGCCGGCAGCGCCGACAGGCAGGTGAGGGCGGCGTCGGGCGCGCCGACCTGCATCAGCTTGACCTGCCACACCGTCTTTTCGCGGGTGGCGGTGTCGGGGCCGCCCAGCGCGACCTCGCGCATGCTGGTGTCGCCGGCAGGCAGGTCGAGCGTGCACAGGTGGCGCTGCCACGCTTCCAGGTAGGCCAGGTACATGCCCTCGGGCGGCGGCGCGGCTTGCCCGCTCGATCCGAAGACAACCACGCCATCGATGTCGGCCGGCGTGAGGGCGGGCGGCGGCAGCGGCAGGACGGACGCGCCAGCCGGCAACACGGGCGATGCGGTCGGCGGCATGTCGGGCTGTTTGGCCACGGTGGCGGGCTGCGGGTTTTCGCACAACAGGCCGTCCAGATACAGGCGGCCTGCCGACAGCGACAGGTCTTTGCCGGCAGGCGCCAACGCAAAGCCCGGCGCGGCCAGCGGCACGCCCACCCGGCCGACCGTGTCTGCCGTCTCGGTTTCGATGCGGCGGTTCAGGATGTCCTGCTGCTCGTTCCAGTCCGAATCCATCTGCACGCGGCCCTGCTGCATGCGGACAGCCCGGTAGCGCCGGGCGGGGTCGAATGTGAGGCGGCTGAGATCGGCTTTCATGGTGTTGTTCCCGAAGACAGGGGGCTCAGTTCACGGGGATCAATCCCGCTTCGAGTCCGAAGCGCAGATACTCGTCCAGCGCCTGCCGCAGGTTGGCTTCGCGCTGGGCTTGCAGCAGGAAATTCCAGGCGCCCATTTCGGCGCCGTTGTCCGCGCCTTCGCGGATCTCGAGCGCGCAGCCGCGCGCCAGTTGGCCGTAGGACGGCGATCCGAACTGCGTGGAGGTAAACGAGGGGGCCACGCGCGCCGCCGCGCGCTTGGCGGCTGCGGCGCCCAGGTCCTGCATGGCCAGGTCCGGCTGGCAGCGGTAGCGTCGGGGCGTGACGGACGGCATGGGCACGTGGCAATAGCGCACGCAGCCTTCCTGGCGGCGGTTGATGGCGAGCGGGCCGCCGAACAGCGTGTTGGACGCGTCGAGCCGCCCGGCCGCCACGCGCCCGAACAACGTGCTGGCCACGACGCGCAGGGCGCTGTCGTCCACGTCGACCGCGGCAGCCGCGCTGCCTTGCGCATCGATCAGGCACGCGTCGATCTCGACGGCGGCAAGCGGTGTCGCGCAGCGCACCGGCCCGCTGATGCAGCGCGTAAGGCTCAATTCAAGTTCCGGCGCTGCGCCGCTGTGGCGCACGCCGCCGCGCGCGGGCGCCAGCGTGCAGTGGCGCAGCGCCACGGCACGCAACGTGCCTTCCAGCCGCAGGCGGCCATCCACCAGCAGCCCGTCGAGCCGCACGCGCGTGCTGGCGTTGCCGCGCAGCCGCCAGTCGCCCCGCAGCACGGGCCGGCGCAGCGGGGCCGCCTCGATCAACAGATGCGTGTCGGGCAGCACCAGATCGGGGGCGATGGCTTCGGTGCCGTCGTGGTCCAGAACGATGCGCACTCGCTGGCCCGCCTGCACCGCGGCCAGTGCGGCCGCCAGCGTGGGCGTTGCCGCCGAGGGAACGCGCAGTTCGATGTCGAAGGCGTCTTCGGATGATGCGTCTGCGTCATCGCCAGCCGGGACGCTGCGGTCGTAGGGGCCCGCGCCGATGTCGCCGGGAAAGCCATACGCGTAGCGCACCTGTACCGATTGCGCCGTGACCCCGGGCGGTAGCGCGAGGCGTCCACGGCGCGGGTCCAGGCCCACCAGCACGCCGCCCGCAGCGGGAAAGCTGCGGTCCGGCCGTCCGGGCTTGCGCGCCTTGACCAGAAGGGACGCGTCGGGCCGGCGCCAGTCCTCGGGTGCGACGCCAGGAATGGGCGCCAGATTGCAGATGACCAGATGCTCGGGCGGCACGGCCTGTCCGTCCAGCCACACCTGCACGACCGGGCCGCCGCCGCTCTCGGCAAACCCCCCTTGCGGCGGCGCGTCGCCGTCGGTCAGCGCCTGGCGGCGCGCTTGCAGTTCGGCGTGCAGATCGCGCCAGGACAGCGGTTCGGGCACGTTGACCGGCTCGGCCAGGTGGTCGATGTCGGTCTCCGTGCGTGGCCGGTTGAACAGCGGCTGGTCGCGGCCTAGCGGATCGATGGTGTAGAAGCCATCGCGCGTCGTGGCGGGGGCGGCGTCGCCGCGCTGGACGGTGTAAGACTGCAGCCGCCACAGGAACAGCGCGACGTTGGGCAGGTTGTAGCGCCCGGCTGGCAGTGCGCGCACATCGGCCGTGTGCAGCTCGGCGCCAAAAGGACCGTCAACGCGTTCCATTGCGCGGGAATCGCGCAGATCCGGTGTGCGCAGCGCGTGCGGGCGCGGATGGTTGACGTGCTGGGTGGTGGCGACGCGTTCAAAGCACTCGGACACGCGGCTGCGCCAGCCCGTGGCGTCGGCGGCCAGTTCTTCCAGCACCAGTGCGGTGCCCTTGCGCCGGCGCAGCCGCAGCGTGTTGGCGACCAGCGCGCGGGGTGAGAACGCGGCGCCGACAGGGTATAGCGCGCGCACGCCCAGCAGATCGCCCAGGTACGGCACCACCCAGTCGTCGCAGGTCTCGATGAACCAGTTGTCGTAGAGCCGGTCCACGTCGGCGTCCACCAGCGCGCCCTGGCGCGCCAGCACGTCCAGCAGCGCGCGCAGCGGGCCGCCGGCCGCGGCGTCGCGTTCACGGTAGAAGGCCGGCAGCAGGGCCATCAGCGCATCGGCATCCAGGCGGGTGTTCATGTGCGCTCCGTGAGCAAGATGTTTGCCGGGTCAGGGCGCAGCAGTTCGGCCGGTTGCAGGCTGCCTTGCTGCCACCGCGCGGTGCGCGCCGGCAGCGTGGCGCCGGGCCCGTTGCTGCGCCGCGTGGTGACGGGGGACAACCCCGCGCTCAGTCCCGCACCCGGTCCAGAGCCCAGCCCCGGGTTCAGTCCAGTATTCAGCCCCCCCTCCAGCACCAGCGAATCCAGATCCACCCACTGCACGCCCGGCACGCCTTGCAGCACGGTCAAGACTTCCGCGCCGTGCACCGGCTGACCGAATGCGCGCGCGGCAAAGCCAAAGGCCTCCAGCACGCGGGCGCGGGCCGCCTGCAATACCTTGGGCGTCTCGTAGCGGGGATCGATGCCCAGACCGGCCCGCAGGCCGAAACCCAGATAGCGGCACGGCGCTACCCGCAGCGGCTGGTAGGGCGGCCGCGCCCCATCGATGGCCGAGAGCAGATTGCGATACAGCGCGCCGGCAGGATCCAGCGCGGCGCCATCCTCGCCGGCGACGGTCAGATGCACGAGCCGTTGTTCCCCGTCCCACAGCCACACCGCCTGCGACTTGCCGATGCCGGTGAACGCGGCAGAAAAATCCTCGAAGTCGCGGAGCGAGACGATGCGGTCCAGCGTGCGCACGCGCAGCGGCGCATTGCGGCGGGCGGCGTCGCCGGCTTCGGGATCCACGCCGCCGGTGGCGGCTGCCGGATTGACGACCGCCTTGACGCCGGGCGCGCGCGTAAGCAGCACGTTCAGTTGACCGCGCGCGACATTGCCTTCGCGGCCCAGGCCGACGCGATAGCGCGCCTCTACATTGCCCGACCCCGACGGCAGCCGCGCGCCGTGCAGGCCGTCGCCGAACTGCACCGTGGCGCCGCCGCTGTCGTCCAGCCGCAGCAGATAGGCGCGACCGTCCGGCGCCAGCTCCGTGATGCGTGGCGCTTCGGTCCACAGCAGGCCATCCACGCGAACTTCCAAGCTGCTCGCTGCGCCGCTCGCCGTGGGCGCGGGCACGAAGGTCAGCGGCTTTTGCTGCAGCGTGAAAAGCTGGAACGCCCGGTTGCCGGCGCCGCTGCCGAGCACCTCGGGCTGGATGCGCATCTGCCGGCTGTCGCCGTGGCTGGCCGGCGCGACGTTGGCGTTGATGCGCACCGTGGCGGGCAGATAGGCGTGCGCCAGATCGGCGTCCAAGTGCAGCGACGTGCGGCCGCCAGCGCTGTCGTTGCGCTGGATGCGGACGATGTCGCTGGCTTCAGCCAGCGTGACCGTGGCGCGCGCGCCGTCCTCGAATTCCAGATCCGCGCTGGCGCGGTCGCGCGCCACGCGCACGTTGGCCAGCGCGTCGCCGCGCAACAGCCGGTCGCGTGGCGCGATGTTCGCGGCGTCGGCCTCGTCCAGGATCAGCCCCGACACCGCCAGCACGCGGTCTTGGGGCAGGTCGGGTTCGTACGACGCCAGCACCAGCGCGTGGCCCTGCGTGAGGCCGGACGCGGGGCGCACGCCCCAGTCCAGCGCATCGGATTCGCCATACGCGGTGGTCTCGCGCACGGCGTCGTTGAACTGTTCGCGCAGGCGTTCGCCCCGCAAGGTCAGCCGGGTGGTCGGCCCGGCCAGCGCAAAGCCGGTGCGCGCGTCGGGGCCGGCGTCGGCAACGCGGTAGAGCTCTTCATACCCTGGCATGGACAGCACGGCCCAGCCGCCGGCCACCCATTTCGGATAGACGGCGTCCAGGTGCACGCCGTGCACGTCGGCGGGGAACAGGCTGGCGGCGGGTATCGTCTGGCGCGCCAGGCCCGGTCCGGCCCACGCGAGCGCAAGGGTGGCGTCGCCGCTGGCCTCGTAGTAGTCGATGCGGATGTCGTGCTTGCGGCCTGCCGTGAGCCTGGCGCTGGCGCTGTACTCGGTAGGCGATTGCTCGCGCCACTGGTCGATGAGCAGGTTGCCGTCCACCCACAGCCGCACGCCGTCGTCGGCCGTGACGTGGAAGGTGTAGCTGCCGCTGCCCGGCGCGCGCACCCAGCCGGTCCAGCGCACGCAGAAGTTGTCCGCGGGCATGCCGTCGCCGGGGCCGCCCGCCGCCCACCGGAAATCCAGTTGCGGATCGGTGCGCGTCATCACCCGCTCGCTGAAGGTGCGGCCGCGGTAATACTCGCCGTACAGGCCGGACCCCGCGCCGCTGGCGCCCGGCGGATCGGAGATGTCGGCCAGCGTATAGCCCGGCCATTGGGGGAACTGGCTGAAGGACGGCTTGGCGTCGTCGGCCATGCCCAGATAGGCCGCGCGCAGTGTGGCGGGCATGGCGCGCCAGTCGGGCGCGTTGTAGCCGAACAGCCGCGCCTGCGCGCGCAGCGCGTAGCAGCGCGGATTGCGGCGGGCGGGCTGCACGTGCGGGGCCGCGCTGCCCAGGCCGCGTTCCAGCGAGATCAGCGTGTAGGCGGGCGCGCCGTCTTCGCCGGGGCCCGGCACATACTCGCGAACCTGTGTCAGACGGCGGAAATCCCAATTTTCGTTGCCTGGGTCGCGCACACGTTCGTCGCCGACGATCAGCACGGCGTCGCCGGCTTTGAGGCGCGTGGCCGCCCCGGCCAGGCACAGCGTGCGCGCGCCAAAGCGCGGCGGCGCCGGTTCCAGCCACGCCAGTTCCAGCGCGTTCCAGGCGGCGCGGGCCTCGACCGCCTGCAAGGTTTCAAACGTCTGCGCGCGTTCATCCTGCGCAGGCACGCTTTGCGCGCGCGTCCACGGCTCGATGCGCGCGCGCAGTGGCGCGCCGGGCGCGGTTTCCATCGTGAACGCCAGCCACGTCGTTGCCGCCACACCGGGCCGCAGTTCGTAGCCGATGGCCCGTGCCAGCGATTGCACGGACCGGCGCTCGGTCGCCGTCCGCAGATAGCCCTCGTTGCCGATGCGTTCCTGATAGAACGCCAGCACGTCCAGCACCGCAGCCCACGCGTCGAACAGGGCGATGACCGGGTCGTCACGGTCGCGTGTGGTCAGCGCGGCCAGCGCCGGCGATCGCGCCAGGTTGGCTGTCAGGCTGGCCAGAAACCGGCCATGCGTGCCGATGCGCAAGCGCAAGGCGGGCTGGCCCGGCGGGTTGTCCAGGTCTGATGGCGTCAGCGCAGGCTGGCCGGCGCAGCAGCCGCAATCGGCGGGGGTTGTCATGATCCGCCCTCCACGATGAAGTCGATGCGGCCGTTCTCGGGAAAGTTCGGGTCGCCGTCGGCGCGCAGCACTTCCAGCGGCGCAATCAGCAGGCGGCCGGTGTCCAGTTCGCCCGCGGGGTCGCGGCCCCAGCGCTGGAAGCGTTCTGCCCGCGCAGATGCCACGCCCGGCACCGCCATGACGGCGCGCATCAGTGCCGACAGCGCCAGCGGCGTGCCGAAGGTGTAGCGGTCGGGATGAAAGAAGCCCGGCCGGCCCGCGCGGTCCAGGCCCGCGGTGAAGGCATCGCGCAGCGCCGCTTTGACGTCCGCGGCAAAGTGGCCCGGCGCGGCGCAGACGCGCACCAGGATGTCGAGCGGCACGTGTACGGGATCGGAGAAGTCCAGGTCCTGTCCGGCCAGCCGGAAGCGCTCCATGAAGGCGCGCAGCGTGGCGCGAAAGGGCGCGTCCACCTCCCGCCCGCCGCGCCGGTCGACGGTCAGAAAGACCGTGTGCCAACTGCCCGTCCAGCGCAGCCGGGCCGCCGCGCGCTGCACCTGCGGATGGCGTTCGGCCAGGCGCGCGTAGTCGTCGGCCGTGACCGCGCGTTCCTGCACGCGGAAAGCCTCGGGTGCGTTGAGCTTGATGGCGTCGGCCGGTTCCGGCGCCGCGCCGCCCTGCGCGGGCAGCGGATTGCGCACGCGCGCCACGCCCACCATCAGGTCCGCATCGTCGGTGACAAGCGCGCCGATGGCCTCGGCGCCCACGTTGCCCTCCGCTCCGCCGCCCAGCCGGTAGCGCGCCAGCAGGCGTTCGCCGGCCACGGGAGCGGCGCCGTAGCGGTTGTCGCCAAAGCGCAGCCAGGCTGCGCCATCGGTTTCCGTTTCGACCACGAACTCGCGCGCGTCACGGGCGCTGGCCAGCAGGCTGCGCTGGGGCGACCACGCCGGGCTGGCGGGGGCGGGCACGTCGCCGGGCTGATCGGCGTCGTCCGCCTGCAGCGACATGCCGCTGGGCAGGGCGCGGCGCGGGTCCTGCGCCAGCGCCGCACCGGCGGGCAGCAGGGCGGCCACGGCGAGGTCATGCCGGTAGGGTTCGGCGCAGGCCAGGCCCGCGTCCGGCAGGCGGGGGCGGTAGGGCCGCGACGCGGGCGCGTCGCGCGCGGTGGCCGTGTCCGGCAGTAGCGGCGTCCAGTCGCGCTGCATGCCGTGGTCGGCCAGGACGACGTTGCCGCGCGCCACGGAAACGGCCCGCTTGACCAGCGCACCGCCGTCGTCGAACTCGCGGCTGACGCACAGCGGAAACGGCAGCGCGTCGTCCGGATGCCAGGCGATCAGCAGCAGGTCGGTGCCGGTCAGGTCGTCGCGGCCGGCGCGGGTTTCAGTCAGGCGCACGGCCACGCGATGCGTGCGGTCGGCGTCGGCCTTGCGGCCCGTCAACGGGTCGATGGTTTCCTCAAACACCAGCACGTCGCCGGCGCCAAGCGTCAGCGGTGGATCGTTGACCAGCGCCGCCTGCGTCTGGCCGCGTGGCAGGCAGTAGGCGGGATCGGCGAAGTCATGCAGCAGGATGCGGCTGTGCGCGGCGTGCAGCGTCAGGTCGTGCAGGGTCTCGAACACTTCAATGCCGGCCGCGGGCAGCCCGTCTAGCACGTCACGGCGGCGCACGGGCTCGGCAAGCGCGGCTTCGGGCGTGCTAGTCAACAGCGGCGTGCCGGCCGGGATGACCTTACCGTCGCCCTGCGTGTTCGCTTCAAGAGCGACGAACACGCGAGCGTTGCAGCCGTCGTGCAGGGGATAGTCCAGGAGGCGCGCGTGGCGGCGCAATGAGGTCCGGCGGCGCGCGGTGTCCAGATAGGCCTCGGTGGCGGCGGCGTCCTGCGCGTAGGAAAGATGGTCGGCCACGTAGGCCAGCGTTTCCACGAGCGCCACGGTGAAATCGGCGGGATTGCGCTCGGTGAAGTCGGGCATGCTCTGCGACAGGCGGTCCAGCATCAAACGCCGGAAGCTCTCGTAATCCTTGGCCAGGTAGTCCAGCAGCGGCTCGGGCGGCGCCGGCGCATCGCACGCGTGCGTGTCGGCGCAGTCGAACTCCGACGGGCAGCCCGCCTTGAAGTTGATCTCGATGGTAGACAGGCACAGGTCAAAGCCCGGCGCGGGCGCGTCGGGGTCGGCCGGGTTGACGAGCGCGAGCGTGTACCACGAGAAGTCGCCTGCCTTGTCCACGGTCAGCCGGATCTCGTTGCCGGACAGCACCGGGTCCGCGGCCAGCGCGATGCCGCGAATGCGCGCGCCGCCTTCGATGCGCACGTGGGCGCGGCCGATGCCGGACACCGGATGCGCGCAGACCACACGCACCGTGCGCTGATCGGCCGCGTCAATTTCCACGAAGGCGATGCCGTTGTCGCCGGGCGGCTGCTGGGCGCGCAGCAGTTGCAGCCGGCGCGGGTTGGCGCTGCGGAACTGGCGGTTCATGGCACGTCGCGCGTAAAGCGCGCCAGACGCCGTTGCTGGCCTTGGCGCAGCACGTACTGCACGTCGACCTGCAATGTTGCGTCGCGGTGCGCGACGTTGACGGATTCCACCGCGATGCGCTCGCCCAGCCATTGCTGCAATGCGCCTTGCACGCTCATCTGCACGGCGGCGGCCAGCGTGTCGCTGTTGGGCGCAAACACCAGTTGCAGCAGTCCGCAGCCGAAGTCCGGCCGGTTCACGCGCTCGCCCGGTACGGTGAACAGCACTTGCTCGATCATGTCGCGCACATGAGTGGCGTCGTCGGCATTACGGCTGCGGCCGCGCGCGTCGGGTTCGAATGGAAAGCGCAGGAGGGCCATGGCGATGCGTCCTTACATGCCCACGACGCGGGCCTGCGCCTGCAGGGCCAGCATCGGCGTGCCGGTGGGCATGCAGATCGACGAGCCCGCCTGCAGCGCGGCCGGCATCCCGCCGATCAGCACGCGCGTCGCGCCGGCGAGCCACATGCCGGTGACACACGGGCCGTTGCCTGACAGCGGCGGCGGAAACGCGCAGCCCGCGATGGAATACGTCGACAGGATGGTCACGGCCGGCTGGCCCGACAGCAGCACGCGCGGATTGGGCGCCGTCGGAATGGCCTGGCCGCCGTGCGAACACTGCACGGTGGCGCCGAAATGCAGCAGGGGTCCGGGCATGCTCTTGGCCTCCTCAGGTCACCGTCAGGGCGCCCTGGTTGATGTTGACGGCCGGACCGGCAAGCATCACCGTCGCGCCCTGGCCGTTGGACAGCGTGATGCCCACATCGCTGATCGAGATCATCGCGCCCGTTTTGGTCTTGAGCAGGATGCCGCCGGTGGGGCCCGGCAGATCGGAAATCATCAAGGTGTTCTGCCCGCCGGTCTGCAGCACGATGCTGGGCGACACGGGCAGCCCGGCCAGCGCCAGCGCTGGGACTTCGGCGGCCGATCCCCAGAATCCGCCGACCCAGATCGGGTAGTCGGGCTTGCCCTGTTCAAACTCCACCCATACGCCCGCACTGACCTGCGGCACGACGAACACGCCGCTCTGCTGGCCGGCGAACGGCACGCACGGCATCGCCCAGCTTGAGACGCCCAGGCCCAGCACGTCGGGCACCTGCACCTGGATGCGGCCCATCTGCATGGGATCGACGTTGTTGATCACCACGCCGCGGAATTTGCCGTAGTGGCGTTGGGGTTCTGTCATGGCGGCACCAGGGGCAGGGTGGAGATCAGACCGTTGCGGGCCAGCGAGAATTGCTGCCGGAATTCGCCCGCCTTGAGCGAGCTGTCGACGCGCTTGACGTAGTACAGGCCATCGAACGCCAGCCCCGCGCCGCGCACGCCGACCAGTTGGCGCGACTTGAGCACATGGCCGTAGCGCAGCACGTTGAGCGATCCATCGGCGGTCACGGCGTCGGCAGTGGTGCCGGCGGCCATGGCCAGACCTTTGCCCAGCGCGGCGGCCGGCGACAGCTTGGCGGTGTCTTTCAGCAGCGTCAGCCCCTTGGCCAGCGGCGGCAGCAGGCCCAGCGGCGGGCTGGTCAGGCTGACGTCGGGAACGGGCAGCGGAATCGGAAACTTGGTCAGCGGATTCTGGATGAAGATGACCGGCAGCGCGGCGTCCGACTGGTTCACCGCGAACGACAGCGACTCGACATTGCTGTGCACGTCCATGCCCAGGTTGAGCGCGGGCTGCACCGGTCCCAGCCGGATTTCCGGTCCCCAGTACGCCACGTTGGCGCCGGGCAGCGGGCCGGGCTCGATGTAGAACACGTGGCCCACTTCCCGCGCCAACTGGCGTACATAGGCGAGGTCCGTGCCTTCGTGCAGCGGAATGCGTTCCACCGGAATCGGCACGTCGGTGAAGGGCGACGGCACGACCAGCGGCAGCATCCCGTACAGCGCGTAGCGGCCAATGATGGCGGCGACGCGGGCGGGCGGCGGCATGGCCGGGTAGGGCAGGCCGCTCATGTCCTGCTTGTCCATCGCCACCGTCAGGTCCTCGCCGGTGACGGTCAGGCGCGACTGGCCGGGCGCGTTGCCGTCCGTGATCTCCTGGCGCGTCACCAGCCCGTCCATCAGCACGGTGGGCAGCCCGTTCAGCGTGGCGATCAGGATGACGCGCAGCCACGGCACCTGGCCGCCCGCGATCACCAGCAGCGTATGCAGCGGCGAGCGGTTGCTGACGGAGAACGTGAGCTGGAATCCGCCCGGCCCGTCCGCGGACGACGACACCTCGACGCGCTCCAGGCCGTCCATGATGGGGCGGGGCGCAGGCACCGGCAGGCCAGGGCCGACCAGCAGCGTCAGGTGCACGCCGCTAAGCATCGCTGCCTCCGAAGGGCGCACCACCGAAGGGAGAACCCAACGCGGCGGGCAGCGTCACGCGCAGGCTGCGCCCGGGCACTTCCAGCGCGGCCGGACGCGGCGCGTCGTTGCCGTCCGCCAGGCGCCAGAACTGCAGCGGATCGCCCAGCGCCGCAGCGGCAATCCGGTCCAGCCGGTCGCCTGGGGCGACCGCGACCTCGCCCACTGCGGTCAGCGCCGCCGGATCTGGCAGAAAGCGCCGGCGGAGGTACACGAGCGGCCGGCCGTCCGGCCCGGCCAATTCGGCCGTTGGCACGTCGTGGTACCGGCTGTTGGCAGGAAAGCGCTGCACGCTCATGGCAGGGACTCCAATCCGACGGAACCCAGGTCGCCCAGACCGGCCAGCGCGGCCAGCCGTTCCTTGCGCTGCTGATACACCAGGTACAGATGGCCGCCCTTGTCGCCAAAGCCCAGATCGCCCACGTGCAGCACGCGCAGGCCCAGCGACACCTTGGCGCGGATGGGATTGAGGCGCGCGTCGAAGGCCTCTTCGGTAATCGAAAAATCCGTCACGCGCACCGGCACCACGCGCTCGCGGCTCCACACGAACAGGCTTAGCGGCGCGACTGTGGGCGCGATTTCCAGCGTGCCCAGGTTGGCGATCTGGTTGTTGCGGATGAGCGCGGCGCTGTCCGGGTAGACGATGGTCTCCAGCGCGGCCAGCTGCGCATGGATGCCCGTGTCGCGCGCCTGCGGATGATCGTCGGGAAATTCGAGCTGATCGGTGGCGTCCAGCTCGGCGTCCAGCCGGATCGTCTCGGACGGCGGACCTTTCAGACGCAGCGGTTCGCCTGCCGCGCCGCCGTCGTCCACGCTCTGCGGCTGCAGCGAGCGCGTCAGGGTCTCGGGGTTGTATTGCAGCGATATCACGCGCTGCACCGCCCCGCTGGCCGGATCGATCAGGATGATGCCGCCGCGCAGCAGGCGGGGCGAAAGCGGTCCGCTCATGGATAGGCCTGCGGTTCCGCGGCGTTGCGTACGGCGGTGATGCGCTGCGCGCCCACCAGCGCTTCCGGCCAGTGGCGCGCGGCGCTGAAGAGGTCGGGGCGGTAGTCGAACTCCAGCACGAAGCGCGACACCGGCACCCGCGCCGCGCAGTCCAGTTCGACGGCGCGCAACTTGCCCGGCGGCTCGTCGACCATCGTGACGTCGGCGTAGCGCGTCTGGCACAGTTCCAGCACCTCGCCCACGGTCTTGCCAATCCAGTCTTCCATGGCGGCTCCTAGATCAGGTTCATGTTCTTGGGCACGGCGCTGGCGTCGTCCGGCCGGCAGGCGCGATAAAAGCAGATGCCGCAGCCGTCGACCGAGGCCCGCACGGCGGTCTCGACCTTGGCCTGGAACGTGCCGGTGGCGGCGGCGAACGCGTCGTTCCAGCGGGTCTTGAAGTCGACATTGCGCTTGCGGCAGTCGTACACGGCCTCGTAGTCCTGGATGTTCAGCGCGTAGTTGCAGCTGCCGGCGCCGATGTACTTCACCCAGCCCTGGCTGCCCGCTATGAAGTTGGCCACGTCGGCGCCGGAGAACGCGACGCCCAGCTTGGATCCTTCCGAGCTGCTGTACGGGTGCGTGTGATAGGTGCCGAGCGTGTAGTCGCCCTTTTTCTCGGCGGGCAGGCTGATGCTGCCGCCGCCGCCCGATCCGGTGCGGATCACCCGCTTGCCGTCCTTGTCGGACACGATGCGCCCGCCATGTTCCTGCACGGTGTCGCCGCCGTGGCCGGACTTGGACCAGGCTTCGTTGACCGCGTCATACACGTCGTCCGGCATGGTGTGCGTGGTGGGGCACTTGCGCGCCTCGGCTTCGGCCACGCGCAGATCGCCCATGCCGGCGCGCTGCACGGTCTGCGCCAGGCCCGGCGCCGCAGCGGGCCGTGACAGGCTGTGCGCGGCGCGGTCGGCTTCCGCTTCCTGCGGCGAGTGCGACGGGCCCAGTTCCAGCGGCAGCCCGGGACGGTAGCGCCCCTGCTGCTGCACGACGTGCGCCAGCTCGTGCGCCAGCAGGTCGCGGCCCTGGCGTGTGCCCGGCGCGTAGCGGCCCGCGCCAAAGGCGACATGCGCGCCGACGGTCCAGGCCTGCGCATCCAGCGCGCGCGCCGATTCCGCGGCCCGCGCATCCGCGTGGATGCGCACGCGCCCGAAATCGTGGCCGTAGCGCCGCTCGAATTCCATCCGGTCGGCGGAGGCCAGGGGCTGACCCGCGCTGCGCAGCACGTCCTCGACCTGCTCGGGCACCGCTGATTTTGCACGACCCGAAGTCGACGAGGAGGCGCACGTCGACTTGCCGCCGCAACCGCAGGCGCATCGCCGCATCACCAGGCGCGAGCGCGGCGGTGCTGTGTCCGGCCGCGGCGCGAACAAGGACGTTCTCATGGCTCTGCTCAATGCTTCAGATGAAACGTGTCCGCGATCGCGCGGCCCGCCTGCGTGCCCGTCTGCGCCGGTTGCGCGCCGTCCGCCACGGTGCGTACCGCTTCTGCATGGGCATCGGCGGCCGCGCCGCCGTTCTGCGCCGCCCGCCGGACCAGCTCGTGGACCAGGGCGGCAACGAACGCATTGCGTTGGGCCGCGTCATGGCTCGGCAGGCTGAGCGCGCGGATATGCAGGTGAATTGCGGATTTCATGGCCATCCCCTCGTTTCGGCATCGGCCAGCGGCCGTTCCCGTTTGGCGGCTTCGGCGTGCGCGGCTTGCAGCACGTGAGCCATGGTGACTTCGGAGCCGGCGTCGGCGGCCAGAAAGGCCGCGTTCAGCGCGACGTTGCGGATGCTGCCGCCCGTCAGGTTCAGGCGCGCCAGTTGGCGCGGATCAAGATCGCGGGTAGGCGTGGCGGCCGGGAACACGCCGCGCCAGATCCGCGCGCGCTGCTCCAGGTCAGGAAACGGAAACTGCACGACAAAGCGCAGCCGCCGCAGAAAGGCGCTGTCCAGGTTGGACTTCAGGTTGGTGGTCAGCACCGCGAGGCCCCGGTACGACTCCATGCGTTGCAACAGGTAGCTGATTTCGATGTTGGCGTAGCGGTCGTGGCTGTCCTTAACCTCCGAGCGCTTGCCAAAGAGCGCGTCTGCCTCGTCGAACAGCAGGATCGCGCCGCCGTCTTCCGCGGCTTCGAAGAGGCGCCGCAGATTCTTTTCGGTCTCGCCGATGTACTTGCTGACGACGGCGGACAGGTCGATGCGGTACAGGTCCAGCCTGGTTTCGCGCGCCAGGACCTCCGCGGCCAGCGTCTTGCCCGTGCCGCTTTCGCCGGTGAACAGGGTGGCAAGACCCAGACCTCGCGACTGCGCGGCCGCGAACCCCCAGTCTTGATGGACCCGATAGCGCTGGCGCAGATGCGCGGCGATCTGGCGCAGCACGGCGCGTTGCGGCTCGGGCAGCACCAGGTCGTCCCAGCCTGCGGCCGGCGTCAGACGTTGCGCCAAGCCGTCCAGCTTGCGGCGGCTGGCCTGCGCGCAGCCCTGCCACAGCACGGCGGCCGGATCGGCGCCGGGTTCCTGCAAGGCGGGGGCGAGCGCGGCGGCGGTGCGCTGCAGGGTCCGCGAGTCCAGCCCGAACTGGCTGGCCGCCTGGTCCACGGCATCGCCGACTTGCGCGGCGGCTTGCGGCCCCAACGCCTGCCGCCACAGCGTTCTGCGGTCGGCCTCTTGCGGCCGGGAGACGGCGCACGGGCGCGAGGCCGCGCGCAACGTGACGGGTTCGCGCACGCCCACGAGGCACAGCCCGCCGGCCTGTTCCACCAGATGCCGCGCCGCCGGCGTCAGGCCCTCCGAGGCGTCGATGAACAGGGCGGCCCCCAGCAGCACGGCCTCGCGCTGCCAGAGCGTCAGCATGACGTTGCGCTCGGCGGCGTCCGCCGGCACGTCTTCTACCTGCAGCGCCAGGCACGCGAGGCCCGCAGCATGCGCGGCGCGCGCCGCCACGTCTTCCTGCGCACCGGGGTCATCGCCTTCCAGCACAAACACCGGCAGCGGCGTGCCTTGCGCGGCGGTGACCTGCGCGGCGATCTGTTTCGCCGCCGCTTCGTGCGCGGTCGCCGTGTGGGGCAGGGGCAGCGCCGGCCGCAGTAGCGGGCGCAGTCGCGCGTCCGGCTCGTTCAGGCCGGCCAGGTAATGCAGCACGCGTTCGTCGATGCGCAGGCGCGCGGTGCTCAGGTCGGCCGTGTCGTCCACGTCCAGCAGGCGCCAGCGGCGCAGCGGACGCTGCGGCGACAGGGCGCTCCAATGCGCGCCTTCCAGCTCGGCCAGCGCCAGCGCGAAGCTGGCATGACGCTGGCTGCCCGATCGGCCGTTCGCGTGGGCGCACAGATCGGCCAGCACCGCGTCCATCTCGATGCCGGCGCACAGCAGCAGCAGATCACGCTCGAACGCCGACAGGACGAAGGTGGCCGTCAACTGATCGATGGCCGAGTCGCCGTGGAGCGCGGCGCGCGCCTGCGCAAGCTGCTGCGCGCCGTGGCGCGGCGGCCGGCTGCCGGGCTTGCGCAGCCTTGTGCGCAGCCGCGTGAACTCGGCGGCCAGCAGTTGTTGGTTGGCTTCGATCCAGTCGGTGGGCGCGCGCGCGTTCATGGCAGCTCGATCTGGCGGTCAAGATAGCGGACGGGGACCGCCTCGCGGTCCACCAGCGGGCTTTCAATGCCGTCCACCCGCAGCCGCACCAGAAATCGCGTGCCGGCGGGCGGCGCGTCGCGCCATTCGAAGATGAGCGCGCTGGCGGGTGCGGTGGCGGGTTCAGCGGGCAGCTCGCGGTCGCCCAGCAGCAGGCTGGCCGCCTGGCTGGGCAAGAGCGGCGGCGCGATGCCCAACGTGATGCGCACCGTGCCCGCGTTGCGCGTGGCGGCGGCCGGCGGCAGCACGGGCTCGGGCGCCAGCACCAGCGCCAACTGATTGCTGTCGCGGCGCAGGCCGGTATCGCTGGCCTGCACCGTGGCATGCACGCGATAGACGCCGACCGGCAGGTCCGACGGCATCGTCAGCCGCAGCCATGCGTCCGTGCCGGCCTCGACGGGCACGTTGCGTTCGGCATCCAGCGTTGAATGGCGCAGCGTCACCGTGCGCGCCAGGCCATCCAGATGATGACCCTGCAACGTCACGGCGCCGCCGGGCACGGCAACCGGCTGCCTGCCCGCGGGTTGCACCGATAGCAGCGTGGGCAGCGGCGGCGTCAGGCCGGGGAACACCAGCACACCCCGGTCGCGCGGCGTGCCGGGAATGGCTTCCCCGCGTGTCAGCACGGGCAGGGCGCCGCGCGCGGGCCGCCTGGACTCGATCAGCACCACCGACACCTGAAACGCGGCGGTCGGGCGGTAGTGCGCCTGCAGGGCGGACCACAGGCGCGACATCTCTTCCGCGCCCAGCGCTGCCGGGGTGATCTTCAACAGTTCGATCTGACTGGCCAGGTCTGCGCTGCGCAGGCTCTGGTAAACCGTCGGCAGAATGGCGCCATCGACCACGTCCGGATCCAGCGCGCGGCGCACGGCCTCGCGCGGCAGCACGGCCGATTCGTGCAGCAATTGCAGCGCATAGCCCAGCAGCACTTCCGCCTGCAGCTCGGCGCGGCCATACGCGGTCAGCAGATAGTGCAGGTCCAGGGCCAGCGGCGGATTCGCGATGCGATCGCCTGCCGGATCGCGCGACGGCAGCGCGGCATTGCGCCACGCAGCGTTGGGCGTGACCTGATGCAGGAAGAGGTTCAGTTGCGGATCTTCCTGGTTGTCCAGCGACACCGCGTCGGGCGCCAGCGCGGATACCTTGACGCCCGCGCCCAGCGCGTCCGTGACCGCGTGGTCGATCATGCCCGAGTCGAGCAGGTCCTTGATGACGGCGGTGACCGCCGCGATCGCCAGCGCGTTGCTCATGGCAGCCCCGCGCGTCTGGCGGTCAGGTAGGCGCGCAGCGACAGCGCAGACGATCGCGGGGCGGCGGGCGCCGCGCGTTGGGGCGGGGGGGCGACTTCCAGGCGGTCAATGGTGATGTGGACGTCGGGCGGAGAGGGCGGCAGCGCGGGAAGGCGGGAGGCGGACGCCGCATCGGCGGCGTGGCTTCTTGCGTTGCGTGCGTTGGGGCCGGCAAGTTCACGTGTCTCGGCGGACAAGGCCGCGTCGCGTGGGGCAGCAGGGCGGGTACTGTCAGTGACGTCGTGCGCGCCTGACTTTTTCGCCGGTAAGGGCGATGTGATTGGCGATACGGCCGCGGGGCGGGTCTGCCGGTCGTCGGCCGCGTGTTTGTCTGCCTCGATGGACCGAAGCGCGCGCGATTGGCGAACCGGCGAGGGCGCATCTTGATCACCGCGCGCCGGGTTGCGTGGGGGCACGTCCGCGTCGGCGATCGGCGCTGTCACGCTGAAATGCGTGCGATGCCGGCGTGTGTCATGCGCCGCGTCAGGCCCATTCGCGCCCGCCGCATCAACGTTCCATTCTGTCTGGCCAATCCCCCCGGAATCCGCAGCGTGCAACGGCGTCTGCGCGAAGCTGACCACGCTGGATCGCGCGTCCGACGCCACCTGCGCAGCCCCCAGCCCCTGCGTCTCTCCCCGCCAGTCATCACGCGGCACGGTCCCGGCAAGCGCCACGGCCCGCGGCGACGGCGCGCTGCGCAGGCGCGGTGCGGAACCCACGCTGCGGCTCGCAAGCTGGCGCAGGAAGCCGCTCATGGCAGCGCCTCGCTGTCGGCCAGTTCCAGATACGCGGCGCGCCGGGCAGGTCCCAGCGCCAGCACCTGCGGTTCGGTCCAGCCGTAGGCGCGCGCCAGACGATGCACATCCCGCAGCAGTCCCCGCGCGCAAAGACTGATGTCGTCCCACACGCAGGCGTCGGCGTCCAGCGCCACGGTCCACGCGTGCGCGCAGTCCGCGCAGCGCAACGACAGCTCGATGTTGGCGGCGGGGTCCAGCGCTTCCATGCGCGCTTCGATGTCGTCCAGCGCCGCACCCTGCGGCAGGTCGGCGCCGGGCGGTGCGTCAACCCGGCACGCACGCAGCAGCAGCGCAAGCGCCGCGTCGCTGTCGGCGGCCACCGCGGCCTGCGCCTGGTCGCGGCTGCTGGGCAGACGCCATGCCGCTCCATGCGCGTCGAACATCGGCTCGGCCGATGCGCGTTCCGGCGGCGGGGACACCGATTCCAGCAGCGTGGCCACATCCAGGTCGAACGCCATCGCCGCGCCGCATGCCGGACAATCGGCGCAAGCGGCCAGCTGCGGCCCGAACGTGGCTTGCCGCAGGCGCAGCAGCGCCAGGTTCCGCCATCCGACCGGCCGTGACGCGACATCCACGTCGGGCATTGCCTCGGCAAGCGCAAGCAGGCCGCGGTCTATCGGATGACAGTCACGGCCCGCCTCCCACAGCGCAAGAATCTGCGATTCGATCAGGGCGTTCATCGCGGCGCTCCATCAGGCCGGCTCGACGAAACTCGGTTCGGATGGCTCGGCGACTTCGTAGTCGCGTTCCCATCCTTCGTTTTCCAGCTTGATGGTCTGAATGGCGACCGCGTTGGCGTTCGCATCCAGATCGGGAATCGCCTGGTATTCCGACACCCAGCAGCGGAACACCTTGTAGGCCAGGACGAGCTGCCCGGCTTCGTTGTAGACCTCGATAATGAGGTCCTTGCGGAAGTTCTTCAGCGACACCTCGCTGCCCAGGCCCGATCCAAAGTTCCACACCTTGTTGGCCCACTGCTCAAATTCGCGGTCGTGCGTGACGCCGCGTTCCAGCGTCACCGCCTCGAATTTGCTGCGGCCTGGCGATTTGCGTCCGCTGGACGGGTCGCCGCCTTCGCGGTGCTCGACCACTTCGGTGCTGCGCTTGAGCGCCGACACCTTGCTGACGCCGGCCACGTAGCGGCCATCCCACTTCACCCGGAATTTGAAGTTCTTGTACGGGTCGAAGCGCTGCGGATTGACGGTGAACTGCGCCATGGCAATCTCCTGGTAACCGTGGTCGGCAAACGCGCCGGGCCGCGTGCGGCCCCGGCGCGTGCCGGGCTCAGGCCTGTATCTGGCCGGCCAGTTGCTGGATGCTGATGACGACGAACTCGGCGGGCTTGAGCGGCGCAAA
The DNA here is from genome assembly GCF_902859585.1 of Achromobacter animicus. Lineage (GTDB taxonomy): Bacteria > Pseudomonadota > Gammaproteobacteria > Burkholderiales > Burkholderiaceae_B > Achromobacter > Achromobacter animicus. The sequence goes on from NZ_CADIJM010000002.1 coordinate 909,312, forward strand.
CCCCACCAGGATGTTGACCACGCCGCGATTGATGTCGTCCTGCGTGGTGGTTTCCCGGTCGCACTTGACCAGATAGGCCTCGCGCGGCGAACTGCCCTGGAACGCGCCCTGACGGAACAGCGTGTTCATGAACGCGCCGATGTTCAGGCGGATCTGCGCCCACAGCGGCTCGTCGTTGGGCTCGAACACCACCCACTGCGTGCCGCGATACAGCGATTCTTCCAGGTAGAGGGCCAGGCGCCGCACGGGTACGTACTTGTATTCCGAGGTGAGTTGGTCTGCCCCGCGCAGCGTGCGCGCGCCCCAGCACACCGCGCCATACACCGGGAACGTGCGCAGGCAGTTGACCCCCAGCGGATTCAGGCTGCCGTTCTCGCCGTCCGTCAGCGTCGCGGCCAGCGAGATGACGCCGGTCAGGTTGGCGTCGGTGCCCGCGGGCGCCTTCCATACGCCCCGGTTGCCGTCGGTGCGCGCATACACGCCGGCGACGGTGCCACACGGCGGCGCCAGACGCGGCTTGCCGTTCTTGAGCGGGTCGGACACGTACGTCCACGGGTAGTAGACGGCGGCGTGATCCGACTTGGGCAGCGCCGTGCCGTTGGCCACCGCCACCATCGCCGCCGGATCGGTGGCGGTGGGCGGGGCATCCACGATCATGAAGGCGCGCCGCTCTTCGCAGTACGACGCGGCATCGGCCAGCACGCCGCTGTGCGTGATGGCCGGCAGGCAGAGCAGATTGAAGATGTCGGCGTCTTCCAGGGCGTACAGCCCTTGCCGCAGCGCGCGGCTGCCGATGAACGCGGCATAGACGTCGTCCGGCCCGTACGGCGTTTCGGTGCCGCCTTCCAGCAATGCATCAACCGGCGGCGGCGAGGCGACGGCGCCGGTCAGCAGATGCAGCGAGGCGGCCAGGTCGTTGGCCGGCGCGGCCGCGACCGCGATGGTCGAGCCCAAGCCGCGCGAGCCGCTTGCCAGCACCAGCGTGCTGCCCTGCACCCGCGCCGTGAAGTCGCGGAAGGCCGGCGTGCCCGGCCGCAGCGCGCGCACGGCGGCCTGCAGGCGCGCCGCCACGTCTTCCAGTTTGGCGGCCAGCGAACCGCCCGCGGCGGTGGCGTCACCCAGGCTCACGAGTTCGGGCCCCAGGCCATCCAGCGTGATGCGCAGGCTGGTGTGCGTGGCGTCGGGCAGCGCGTCCAGGTCGGTTGCGCCGAAGGCGTCGCTGGTCAGCGTTGCCGCGTCGGGCGTGGGCGCGGGGCGGATGATGGCCGCGCCGTCGGTTTCGACGCCACCGGCCAGCGACCCCAGCATCAGCACGCCCGCGGCGTTGTTGCGCGCGCCCGGCAGCACGCGGACGCTGGCGTTCTCGCCGCCCGCGCCGGACGTCATCACCAGCGTGTTGCCGTTGCGCGCGGCGGTGAAGTTCGCCAGCGCCGGCCGGCCCTGCGCCTGCGCCCGCACCTTGGCCTGGATCGCCGAAGCCAGCGCGGTTAGACGCTGCGTCGCGGTGCCGCCGGCTATGTCGCCAGGCAACGCGATGCTGACGCTCACGGGTTCCAGCCCGTTCACGGCCACGCGGAAATCGGTGTGCGTCGCGTCCAGCAGCGTCTGCACGTCGCCCAGCGTGCCGCTGACGCTGGTGCCCGCCGGCAGCGCATCCAGCGCGCCCTGCGACAGCATCCGCTCCAGGCGAACGAGCTGCGATACGCCCTGCACCAGATCCAGCAGATAGCGCGGATCCTTGGCGTTCAATGAGACGTTGGCGTAGCTTTCCGCCCGCCCGTCGCTGCCGCGGATGAACTGGATGTTGAAGGTGCTGGAGGGCACCGCGGTGGCGTGGTCGACGCGGACCTGGATGCTGTTGCCGGATACGCCGGGGTCCAGCGCGCGCACCGTCAGCACGTCCACCGCGGTTGCGCTGCGCAAGGTGCGCTGCGCGGGCGACGCTTCCTTGACCACGCGCACGACCCAGGCGTCCGTGCCGCCGTTCACGAAGAACTGGCGCACGGCATAGCCCAGTTCGGAATCGTCGGCCAGTCCGCCGAAGGCGCGTTCATAGTCGGAGAAACTGAATATCCGGACCGCCTTGTTGACGGGACCGCGCGGGGCCGCGCCCAGAAAGGCGGCGACCGAGGTCGCGACCCCGGCAATCGTGCGAACGCCGCTGGGAATTTCCTGGATATAAACCCCGGGATGGGACAGGGTAAGGGCCATGAGCTGCTCCTTCACACGGCTGTCAGGATCAATGTCCTGGCCGCAGGAGAGGCTTAGAGAGCCGCCAGCGCGCCAGGGGAGACGGGCAGGAGAAGGCTGGCGATTCGCGCGAGGCTTGCGCGGGATGGCGGGCGTTGCGCCGCTCTAGTTGGATTGCAGCGGAAAGGCAATCGGGCAAAAGCAGCAAGCCCTGGTAGGAACGAGTTATAGAAGTTCTGATTGATGCGATCAATAGCTTTTTAACGGCGTTAACCATCTGTTTCTTATTCAGGGGGCGGTCAGCTCCGGTCTTGCCGCAATTGAACCCCGGGGCGCGCTGGCGTATAACCCGAAGCGGCGTCGCCCGCGATCATCCGGGCGGCGGAACGCCCCAGCCGGTTTGGCAGGCGGCCAGAACCTCAAGGAGCGTGAGATGAATTGCGTGTCCCGAATGCTGCATTTGCATGACTGGTTTTCCCGCTTGCCTGCCACCTCCGGCGATGCCGCCCGACGCCTGCGCATGACGCGCGTTGTCCTGGGCGTGGCGGCCGGAACGTCGCTGGCGTTTGGTGCCGCGGCGCAGCCGCAGAATGCCGGCCAGCCTCCGTCAGCCCCCACGACCCAGACTGCTGCCGCGCAACCGGGCGCCGGCCAACAAGACTCGTCCGCCGCGCGCGCGCTGCAATGGCCGCGTAGCTTCACCGCACCCGACGGCAAGCGGGTCGAGCTGTACCAACCGCAGATCGACACCTGGACCGCCGACCGCCTCACCGGCCGCATGGCGGTGGCGGTGGGACCGGCCAAGGGCAGCCCGACCTACGGCGTCGCCGAGTTTTCCGCCCGCGCCGACGTGAACAAGCCGGCCGGGCTGGTGCGCCTGTCAGACATCCGCGTCGAACGCGTGCAGGTGCCCACCGCGCCGCAGGAGGCCGCGCGCCTGCGCAGCGAACTCGAAGCCCGCATCCCCGCCAACGGCGTGGTCACGCCATTGGATGCGCTGCAACTGAGCTATGCGCTGTCGCAGAACAACCCGCCCGCCAAGACCGTGCCGGTGAACAACACGCCGCCGCGCATCATCTACCGCACGGTGCCGGCGATCCTGGGGCTGGTTGATGGCGCACCCGCGTGGACCCAACTGCCCGACACGCAGGGATGGCGCCGCGTCATCAACACCCGCGCGCTGATCCTGGGCGACAACGCCGGCCGGTTGTACCTGCAGGCCGCGGGCCACTGGTACGAAGCCGGCGACATCAACGGGCCGTGGCGCACCGTGGCGCAACCGTCGCCCGCGCTGCTTGCGGCGGCAGACGCCGCGCGACGCGGTCCGGCGGCGGACCCGTTGATGCCGCACGACGGCAAGGCGCCGCACCGCGCGCCCGATGTCGAAGTGTCGACCGTGCCCGCTGAACTGCTGATCACGATTGGCCAGGCCGAGCTGCGGCCGGTGCCGGGGACTTCGCTGCTGTCGGTCACCAACGCCGACCACGCCGTGTTCATGAACCCGGGCGACAACCGCTACTACCTGCTGGTGTCCGGCCGCTGGTTCCGAGGCGCGCGGCTGGAAGGGCCATGGTCGTATGTGCCGGGCAAGGACCTGCCGCGCGATTTCGCGCGCATTCCGCCGCGGGATCCGCAAGGCGGGGTGCTGGTGTCGGTGCCCGGCACGCCGCAGGCGCGGGAAGCCGTCATTGCGTCGACCATTCCGCAGACCGCCACCGTGTCGCGCAGCGCCGCCAAGCTGCAGGTCGAATACGCCGGCGGCGCGCCGGTGCTGCGGCCCATCGACGGCACGACCCTGCACTACGCGACGAACTCGCCGGTGCCGGTCATCCAGGCGGAAGGCCGCTATTACGCGCTGTCGAACGCGGTGTGGTTCGTGTCGGACTCGCCAACCGGACCGTGGCGCGTGGCCGACCATGTGCCGCCGGCCATCTACGCCATTCCCGCCAGCTCGCCGCTGCATTACGTGACCTATGTGCAGGTCTACGGCGCCACGCCGCAAAGCGTGGTGTTCGGCTATTCACCCGGCTACATGGGCGTGGTGGTGGCGCCAGACGGCACCGTCGTCTACGGCACGGGCTATTCCTATCCGCCCACGATCGTACAGAACACCTGGGTCGGCTATCCGCCCAGCTATGGCTACAACGCCGCCTTCGATTCGGCCGCGGGCTTTGCCTTCGGGTTTGCCGCCGCCGAGGCCTGGGGCGGCGCCGCGCCGTACTGGGGACCGTACTATGGCGCGCCCTATTGGGGCGGCGTGGACGTCAACAAGGTCGACGTCTACGGCGCCTGGGGCGGTTCCGGCACGGTCACGCACGCGGCCGGCTGGAACGGCTGGACGGGCACCGAGTGGCAGGGCGCCCACGCCGAAGGCTACAACCCGCAAACCGGCGCCGCGTTTGAAGGCACGCGCGGCGCGGCTTACAACGAGTACACGGGCAACGCCGCCGCCGGACGCCGGGGCGCCTACACCGATCCGGTCACGGGCGCATCGGGCGCGGGCCGCGCGGGCGCGGTCGAGAACGACGACGGCCAGTGGGCCGCGGGCCGGCAGAACGTGCGCACCAATGCCGACACCGGCCGCACCACGTACTCCGCCGCCAGCGCGACCGGCACGGCGGGCCAAGGCGCCGACAGCGTCGACCGGCGCGGCGCCACCTACAACCGCAACACCGGCAGCGGCGCGGCGTGGAACAACGGCAACGTGTATGCGGACCACAACGGCAACGTCTACGAGCACAACGACAACGGCTGGCAGCAGCACACGTCGTCGGGGTGGCAGCCCGTTCAGCCGAACACGCAGTCCAATTACCTGAACGCACAGCGCCAGGCGCGCGATTATTCGACGCAACCGGGCGGCATGGATGGCGGAGGCTGGCAGAACCGCATGAACGAGTCCGCGGGCGGCTGGCAAGGCCGCAGCGACGGCGGCTGGCAGGGTCGCGCGGAGGGCGGCTGGCAAGGGCGCGGGGAGGGCGGCTGGCAGGGCCGCGGGATGGAGGGGCGCAGCTTTGGCGGGTTTGGCGGGTTCCGGGGCGGCGGCTTCCGGCGTTGAGCCGGTAGGGGCAACGCGCTCACCTGGCGCGCAACGCGTGCCGGCTCGGCGGCCGGCACGCATGTTGTCTGTGGTCAGTCCTGCACCAGGTACGCCTGTCCGCCCGGCTTCAGATACGCCGCCAGATCGCTGAACGGCACCTGCGCCAGCGTGCCAAGACACACGCCCGACGCGTGCCCCACGCCCGACACCGACAGGCTCAGCGCACCCGGGGCGGTCGCGCCCAGCGCAAGATACGTGGGCCAAAGATCCCAGCAGCCTTCCTTGGAGCGGTCTTCCGTCAGGCCCGCCTCGTCGCGCGCCGCCAGGGTTTTCTGTACCTGGCCGGCAAGTTCCTTCAGCGCGGGGCGCGGTTCGCGGTTGTTCGGCTCGTAGGCGTCGAACACGCGGTTCCAATCCAGGGTTTCGCCGCGCAGCAGGTCCAGCGTGTAGGGATCGAAGTGATTGTTGGGATGCGCGCCGCCACAGTCCAGGCTGCCGGACTCGGTCACGGTCATCATCGCGCTGGACAGCCACGGCACCTTCACGACCTCTTCCTCGTAGTTGCCCAGCGTTCCCGCGGACGGGCCGTCGCTGGTGTAGGCCGTGGCCTTGCAGGCCAGTGCTGCGTGGCTCATGCGCCAGTGGCGCTGTTCGAGCAGATGGTTGACGCGTGCCATGACCGCTTTGTCCGGATGCCGCGACAGGCGCGGATAGCTGAATTGCGTGCGCGGATCGCGCCACATGCGATAGGCCACGGTGGCGCTGCCGATGTCGTCGCCCACGGGCTCGGCATGACCCGCTAGTTTGAGCGTGTCGTAAGGCACGCGGGCCGCGTCGATCTCTACGCCGAACTCGATGCCGCCATCGGGCGTCAGCGCGCTGGCGTCGTACTGCGCGGCACGCTTGAGCGTGAAGCTGCGTTGCTCGCCCGTACGCGTGTCGATCCAGACCCCCCGATAGCCCTGCGCGTCGAGCGTGCCTTGCCAGGTGGCGGCAGGCTTTGCGCCCGGCTGTTTGGCGGCCTGGTACGTCAGCGGCTCGGCCAGCGATTTGACGGTGCCTTTGAGCGGAATGTCGACGCCGTTCTTGGGATAGAAGTAGCGTCCGGTCAGCTCGCCGTCGGCGGCCGCGCTGTCCAGCTCCATCACGATGTCGCCCACGCCTTGCAGCGTGCCCGTGTAGACGGTGCGCTCGGCGGCGCTGGCCTCGCCGGGCGCCTGCAGCAGCAGGGCCAGCGCCAAGGCGCCAATCGGAATCGAAAGCGGGCGTGCAATGGGAAAGGGCATCTGCGTGGTGGACCCTGAGACGTGGGCCGGTCAATATACTCGACGCATCAGGGCTTCAATCTGCTGACCGCCACTGTCCAACGCTGGGGTCCACGCCAACGCGCCGGCCATCTGCCCAGACCTGTTCCTCATCCAGCCGCGACGCCGCTGCGGTGTCGATGTCGAAGACAATGCCAAGCGCCAGTGCGACCGCCGGATCTTCGATCGGCAGCTCCCAGGTCAGAAAGAGTTGCGACAGATCTTGGTCATCGGCAAAGTCCGCATCGTCGTACCCGCTTTGATGCCGGCGAATCACGGCGTGCGGCTGGCAGGTGTCGAAGACGATGGCCACGCCGCGTGTGAGCGCAATGCGGTGGCCGGTGCCGGGAAAATGCACGTCCAGGCCCTTGTCGTCGGACAGGAACAGATTGCAGAACGCCGCGCTGCCGTATTGACCGCCGTCGTGGTGATAGCGCGCGCCGCGGCAGGCCATCAGCGCCATGTCGCTGGCGCCCAGCACATCGCCCAGCCCTTGCGCGCGCGTCCAGTCGCGCATGGCTTGCACGCACTCGCCGAATGCCGGCCAGCGCGCGCGGGTGCGGGACAGCGGCATCTGCTCGACGTCGCCGGGTTCGAGCAGCAGCCGCGTGCGGATCTCGCGATCCCAATCGGCCAGCAGACGCGCCGGCGGCGCGGGCACGTCAAGGTGGCCAGCAAGCAGCCGGCTGCTGACGCTGCGGCTGCGCAACACGTCATCGTGCGCGTAAAAGAACGACGTCAATCGGTCCTGCATTGGGTGATTCATGACTGCAATGGGTGATTCATGAGCTGCGCCTGCCGCGCCTAACCTCCGCGTCCTTCATAGGCGCCTTCGTCGCCGTCCTCGTCTTCCATCGCGGCCTGCGCGCGTTCCAGCAGATAGCGCTTCAGGCCTTCAAGGCCATCCGGCGTCCAGTCCGTTACGCCGGTCACCGCGACCCACGCATCCACATAGTGCTGCGGCGCGTAGACGTGTCCATACCCCATGGGCGTTGCCGTGCCCACCGCCATGTCCAGCGCCAGCTGCAACATCGTCACCACGGGATACCAGCGCAGCTCGGGCGACACGTCCGGTCCCATCGGTGCGTTCATCCACGCGGGCGGACGGTACAGATCGCGGTAGTCGAAGAACGTGACCGGGTCGCTGGCGTATTGCAGGTAGACGACACGCATCGGCCCCCACGGCGCGTCGGACGGCACGGGCGAGCCATGCTGGTTCATGAAGCGCACGAAGGCGCCATCGCGCAGCTCGGGCAGCCAGGCGGGCGAGCCGGGATTGCGGGCGTCCGTGATCTTGCGCCAGACCCGGCTCTCAAAGGGCGGGCCGCTCCAGAGCGCGCCCTGGATCGGATCGCCGATCATCTCGAACAGTTCGGCCGAGCCGGCGGAGTTCATGGCGCCCAGGCTCAGGCCATGCAGATACAGCCGGGGCCGCCGGTCCTTGGGCAGCGTGGTCCAGTGGCCATACACCGCCTGGAACAGGGCGCGCGCCGCCTCGGCGCCGTATTCAGGCTGCGCCAGCAGCGATAGTGGGCTGGACAGGTACGAATACTGCATTGCCACGCTGGCCACGTCGCCATTGAGCAGGTATTCCAGCGAGTCGGCGGCGGCGGGGTCGACCCACCCCGTGCCGGTTGGCGTGATGACGACCAGCACCGAGCGGTCGAAGGCGCCGACGCGTTTCATCTCGTCCAGCGCAAGCTGCGCGCGGGCCTGCGGCGTGGCCGCGCCGCGCAGGCCGACATAGACGCGGATGGGTTCCAGCGCCTCGCGTCCCGACTGCGTGGTGATCTCGCTGGCTGTCGGGCCCGACGCGATGTATTCGCGGCCCGCACGGCCCAGTTCATTCCAGCGGATCAGCGACGCCGGACCGCCGGTCTTGTTATCGGCGGTCGGCTGCGGGCGTTCGGGTTCCAGCAGCGCGTCGAATTCTTTGAACGACGCATCCAGCACATGCAGCGCGCCGCGGAAGAACACGTCGGTCGCCAGCAGCCAGAAGATCAAAAGGGCGATGGCCGCGCCCGTGACGTTGGCCACACGCCGCGGTACGACACGCCGCACCTGCCGGGTCAGATAGCGCGCGATCAACTTGAACAGCCGCGCCAGCGCCAGCAGCACGGCAAACGTCGCGAGGGCGATCAGGCTGACCTTGATGGGATGTGCGCTGGTCACGGGTTCCATCTGCATCAGCGCGCGGATGGTGTTCTGCCATTCGGCTGCGCGGCCCAGGAATACGATCGCCACGGACACGCACAGCAGGCCGATGACGGCATTGATGATGCGCGCGGTCCGGCCGCGGGGCTCGGGCAGTTCCATGTAGGCCCACAGCCAATGCCAGAGCACGCCCAGGCCATATCCCGCGGCAAGGCAAGTGCCGGCCAGCACGCCCTGCGTGACGTGGGTGCGGGGGATGAGGGTGGGCGTCAGCGCCGCGGCAAAGAACAGCGTGCCGAGCATGAGGCCGACGCCGGATAGGGACTCCAGGTGCGAGCGCAGGAAGGTAGGCAGGTGGCGGGGCAAGGTCTGCTGCACGGTGGGCGTCCTCATCCGGGAGGGAATGGCGGGGATTCTCGCACGTTGCCGCGCGATGGTCGCGGGTGACGATGTTTGCGGGTGCCGATACGGACGGTGCTGTCAGTCGCGGTCGGGCGCGCCCAGCGGAAAGAGCGTCCGGTAGGGCCGGGCCTCGTCGACCGCCCGCGCGAACGACGGCCGCGCCAGCAGCCGCGCGCGATAGGCCCGCAGATGCGGATAAGCGTCGGCGATCGGGTGGGTCCAGTCGGCGTAGAACAAGGCGGGCGCGGCGGCGCAGTCGGCCAGCGTGAAGTCCCCGCCCGCCGCCCATGTGCGCGTCGCAAGCTGCGCGTCGATCCAGGCGTAGGCCCGTTCCAGCTTCTCCGCGGCCAGCGCCCGCGCTTCGTCACGCCTGGCGGGATCGCCGGTCAGCGCGCCGTTCACCGCGTGCTGCATCCAGTACATGACGTGCAGGTCGAAATAGCGGTCCAGAAAGCGCACGTCCAGCGCGGCCATCGGGTCGGCGGGAATCAGCCGGACCGGGCCGGGGTGGGTCAGTTGCAGGTATTCGATGATGATGCTGGACTCGGCGACGTTGCGTTCGCCGTCGACCAGCAGCGGAAACTTGCGCAGCGGCCAGCGCTCGATCCAATCGGCGGCATGCTGGGGCGTGTCGGGCCCGATGCTGCGGAACTCGAACGGCGTGGCGTTTTCGTACAGCGCGATCAGTGTCTTCTGCGTGTACGACGAAAAGGGATGACCGTAAAGTGCAGGCAGCATTCTCGGAGTCTCCTCGGACGTGGCTCACAGGTTAATGGGTCTCGGGCTGTTTCACCAGACGGACGCCGCCGCGACGCCGCCGTGCGCGCCGGGCGCGAAAAGGAATACAGTGCATGACGGATCCCGGCGCAACGGCGCGGGGCCGACACCAACAATACGGAGACAGGATGGATACGGCAGGCAAGCAGGGCGCCAGCGTGCGCGAACAGGTCGGCGAAACGGAATGGCAGGTCCGCAAGGACCTGGCGGCGTTGTACCGGCTGGTGGCGCTGTTCGGGTGGGACGATCTGATCTTCACGCACATCACCGCCAAGGTGCCGGGCACAGAGCATTTCCTCATCAACCCCTACGGGATGATGTTCGACGAGATCACCGCGTCCAGCCTGGTCAAGATCGACCTGCACGGCAACAAGGTGATGGACTCGGAATACGACATCAATCCCGCCGGCTTCACCATCCACAGCTGTATCCATGCGGCGCGCAAGGATGCGATGTGCGTGCTGCACACGCATTCGATCAACGGCGTGGCGGTCTCGGCGCAGAAGGCGGGCCTCTTGCCGCTGTCGCAGTTCGCGTTCATCGTGCTGCGCTCGCTCAGCTACCACGACTACGAAGGTCTGGCGCTCAATCTCGACGAGCAGCCGCGCCTGGTGCGCGACCTGGGCGCCAACAACTACCTCATCCTGCGCAACCACGGCCTCTTGACCGTGGGTCAGAGCATGGCCGAGGCCTTTCAGGCCATGCACCGGATGGAAGCCGCCTGCATGGTGCAGGTGCGCGCCCAGGCCGGCGGCGAACTGACCCACATTCCCGCGGACATCCTGGCCCGCGCGGCGGTGGAGTCGCCGGCTGACCGCGCCCACAAGGCCCAGCTGGCGTGGCCGGGCCTGCTGCGCCGGCTGGACCGGCGCAATCCGGGCTACGCGGAATAAGCGTGAAGGCCGGTGCCCGACACCGGCCAGCAGCACGTCGCCGACTACTTCTTCGCAGCCGGATCCGCCGACAGGAACTCGGCGCAATCCGGCAGCGGCGTGGCCGGCTGGTATGTCGCGTCGCCGGCATTCCATGTGTAGGTGACGGTGTAGCTGCACTGCTTGTCCACCTGCGGCGCGAGCTGCGCCTTGGTCAGCGCGGGCCGCGCGCTTGAGTCCGCGAGACGACTGGCCCCTGACGGCGAGCGGGTGGCCTGCGTCTTCACCAGCAGATCCGGCAATTCCTTGCCCGGCAGGGCCTTCAACGATGCCGTGAACTGATAGACATCGCTGCATTGCCCGGCGCGCTTTTCCTGGTCCGCCTCGTTGAAGCACGCCCGGATGGAGGCATCGGCCGAGTACGGCATGACGAGCACCAGGCTCGCGCCGGCCTGCTCGCCCAGATTGACGTCGTACAGATACAGATCCCGGCGTTCGAATCCGCCGCCGGAGAACGGGGTCGACGCCTTGAAATCCGGCTCCGCCGGGCCGATCACGCCGACCAGCGCCCGCTCTTCGCTCAAGCGGATCAGTTCCGGCCAGACCTTGAAATCCTTGAAGTCGGGAATGTCGGGCGAGTCCCAGAACCGGTAGTCGGCGCGCAGGGTCCTGCTGGTCGCGAATGGCCCGTTTTCGCTGAATGCGCCGTCCGTCTTGATGCCCACGCACCAGTCGGTCTGGGCGTTGCAATACAGCTTGTTGTCCGCGTTCAGCTTCAGGGGCTCGGTATCGGGGGCGGCCGATGCCGCGGCGGGCAGGGCGGCGCAGAGCAGCAGGGCAAACACTTTTGACACGATTCTTCCTTCTTGTGGGATGCGCGCGGGCCGATATGTTACGGCCCGCGCAGCGCCGCTGGGGCGCGCCACATTTTGTAGGGAGTCGGGCCATTGCGCGCGACCCGATGGTGTCAAAAGATGAACAAACGTATCGGAGTCGATGCCGTTCGCGCCGGCGGCCTCAGTCGCGCACCGGGCCGTCGGGCGTATCGGTTTCCACCAGCCGGGCCAGTTGCAGCAGTGATTCCTGCCAGCCCAGGTAGCACATCTCGGTCGGGATGACCTCGGGAATGCCCTCCTGGACGATGGTCAGTTCCGTGCCGCACGAGACCTGCCGCAGGTTGATGGTCGTCGTCATCTCGCCCGGCAGGGCGGGATCGTTGAAGCGGTCCGTGTAGCGAATCTTCTCGCCTTCCACCAGCTCCAGGTATTCGCCGCCGAACGGCTCCAGGTGGCCGGTGGCGAAGTTGCGAAAGGCCATCCGGTGCTTGCCGCCCACGCGCGCGTCCAGTTCCTGGACCGAGCAGGTGTAGCCATAGGGCGGAAGCCACTTGGCGACCGCGTCCGGTTCGAGAAAGGCGCGATAGACGCGGTCGGGGGAGGCGCGCAGGACGCGCAGGTGTCGTACGGTTCCGGTAGTCATGGTGTAGTCCGCCTTGAATTGAGGGTGGGTGCATGACTACGACGAACGGCCGGCACCCGGATCGACACGGATTTACCTGGGGATTTCCCTAGGTCATGGCGTCTGCCCGGATTGGCGCAGCCGTTCAATGTACGCCGACAGCGTCTCGGCGTGCCGCTGCTCGGCGCGCAGGCCGACGTGCCCGTCCGCCCGCACCGCCAGCAGCATCATGTCGCCCACGCCCATCCGGGCCGCGGTGGCGGGCTCCAGGTAGGCGTCCACGTCGGTCACGCCATCGCTGGCGGTCAGGGAAACCACCACCTCGATGATGTAGCCGTCAGCCAGCGCCATCAGCTGGCGGCGCAGGTCCGACAGCGGCTGCTGCGGTGTGCCGGGGCCGCCAATCAACAAAACGGTATGCCCGCGCCGCCTGGCGTACTCGTGCAGCTTGCCCCGGCCGCCGGTGGAAAACCGCACGTCGATATGGTCCGGCAGCCGCTGGCCCGGCCAGATGGCCTCGTGCCGGTCACCCATGACGATGGGCGACCTCGCGTAGTCGATGTCGAGTTCGGCTTCCGACACGGCCTCGCGGTGCCGCGCCTCGGGGTTGCCGAAGGCCGCGCGGATCGCCAGATCGCGCGCGCGCCGCTCTGCGTTGCCCTGCGCCATCTGCGCGCTTTCGGCGGCATCGCCCGACGCCATCACCATGTCGGCCACGGGCCGGCGTTCGGCGTGATAGCTGTCCAGCAGCGCGGGCGAACAATGTCCCTGGCAGACAAGTGCCAGCTTCCAGCCCAGGTTGTAGGCATCCTGCAGGCCGGTGTTCATGCCATGTCCCTGCGCCGGGCTGCACGTGTGCGCGGCGTCGCCCGCCAGCAGCACGCGGCCGGACCGGAACGCGCGCGCCACCTTGGTGTGGCATTCGAAGCGCGCCGGGTGCGAGACGTTGTAAAAGCCGGCGTCAGGCAGGTAGCGCCGCAGCGTGGACAGCGCGTCCTCGACCAGGTCCGACTCCGCGGAGCTGGGACGCAGGTAGACGCGCCAGCGCTCGCCGGGAAGCGCGGTCAGAATCACGGGAATCTGATCGAGGTAGGCGTAGTTCGCCTCGAACGCCTCCGGCCAGTCGGGGATGGTGGCGTCGAACACGGCCCACGGCTGGTTGATGTCGTGGCCGTCCTGCTCGATGCCGGTCAGCATCCGCACGGTGCTGTGATGCCCGTCGCAGCCGACGACCCACTGCGCCAGCACCTGCGACAGCTTGCCGCCGCGCTCCACGGTGGCCAGCACGCCGTCTTCCTGTTCCTGCAATCCCACCAGCTTCGTGGCGCGCGTGACCTTGCCGCCCAGCCGCGCCAGATGGTCGGCCAGCACCGTCTCCGTGACTTCTTCCGAGATGCCGATGTTGAAGGGATAGCGGCTGCCAGCAAGTTCCAGGTCGATGATGCCCAGTTCGCTGCCGCCCGCGTGAATGCGGGCGCGCCGCTGCTTCACGCCCGCGGCCAGCAGGGGTTCGATGATGCCCAGCGCATCCAGGATTTCAAGTGAACGCGGATGCACGACGGTCGCGCGGTCCCAATCCAGCGGGCGTTCGTGCGCATCGATCAGCAGGCAGTCAACGCCGCGGCGCTGCAATTCGGCGGCGGTCAACAGGCCGGCCGGGCCCGCGCCCACGACCAGGACGGAAATCGAGATCACCATGTCTTGCCCTCAGCAATGTGGTCATCAAGTCCTGCCGCAAGGGATGCAGCCTGCCCGGCAGTCGGAAGCAGCGCGGTCGCGCCGATGCTGCCGGCAGCACGACAAAGGCGGCGCATTGCGCCGCCCCTGCCGTTTCGCGTGTTGCGAAATTAAAGCAGCGCCGGGGCGCCGTCAACGGCAATGCGCGGCGCCGCGCGCGAGTGGGGGTGGCACCTCGTTCCGCGGTATGGATGCATCAGTGCGCGCGGTCTCATGCGATGGGATGAGGCGCCGCTCGCCCGGTTGGCCACGCCCGCGAAGGCATCCGCCGTCCGGTCCATTACTATTTCAGCCATGAGCCAGCGCAAGAATCCTTCGAAGCCGGGCCCCGATGCCTGCATCCGCGTGCGAGGCGCGCGGGAACACAACCTGAAGAACGTGGACGTCAGCATCCCGCGCGATGCGCTGGTGGTGTTCGCCGGCGTGTCCGGGTCGGGCAAATCGTCGCTCGCATTTGGCACGCTGTACGCCGAAGCGCAGCGCCGCTACCTGGAATCGCTGTCGCCGTACGCCCGCCGCCTGATCGATCAGGTGGGCGTGCCCGACGTCGACGCCATCGACGGTCTGCCGCCCGCCGTGGCCTTGCAGCAGCAGCGCGGCACGCCGAACGTGCGTTCCACGGTCGGCAGCGTCACGACGTTGTCGAGCATGCTGCGGATGCTGTATTCGCGCGCCGGCACCTATCCGGCGCGCCAGCCCATGCTGTACGCCGAGGACTTCTCGCCCAACACGCCGCAGGGCGCTTGCCCGCATTGCCACGGCCTGGGCTACGTGTACGACGTGACCGAGGCATCCATGGTGCCGGACCCGTCGCTGTCCATCCGCGAGCGCGCAATCGCATCGTGGCCGCCGGCCTGGCATGGCCAGAACCTGCGCGACATCCTGGTGACGCTGGGCTACGACGTGGACAAGCCGTGGCGCGACCTGCCCAAGAAGGACCGCGACTGGATCCTCTACACGGACGAGCAGCCCACGGTGCCGGTCTACGCCGGTTTCACGCCTGCCGAAACGCGCGCGGCGCTGCGCCGCAAGACCGAACCCAGCTACATGGGCACCTACACCGGCGCGCGCCGGTACGTCATGCACACGTTCGCCACCACGCAGAGCGCCATGATGAAAAAGCGCGTGGCGCGATTCATGACCGGCGCGCCGTGCCCGGAATGCGGCGGCCGGCGCCTGAAGCGCGAGGCGCTGTCCGTGACGTTCGCGGGCCTGGACATCGGCAGCCTGTCGCAACTGCCGCTTGCCCGCATCGCAGAGGTTCTGGCGCCCGCCGCCGAAGGCCGGTTCGACGAACACGCGGCGCAGTCTGGATCGACGCGCAGCAAGGCTGCGGGCGTGCGCGCCAACGCCAAACGCGTGGCGGCCGGCGGGCTGTCGCATGCCGGCAGCAGCGACGTGCGCCGCACGCCGGACCTGTCGCCCGAGAAGCGCATCGCCGCGCAGCGCATTGCACATGATCTGGTCGAGCGCATCGGCACGCTGCAGGCGCTGGGCCTGGGCTATCTGGCGATGGACCGGTCCACGCCCACGCTGTCGCCCGGCGAGTTGCAGCGCCTTCGGCTGGCCACGCAGATCCGCTCCAACCTGTTCGGCGTGGTGTATGTGCTGGACGAACCGTCGGCCGGTCTGCACCCCGCGGACGGCCAGGCGCTGCACCGCGCGCTGGACCAGTTGAAGGCCGGCGGCAACACACTCTTTGTCGTGGAGCACGACCTGGACACGCTGCGCCGCGCCGACTGGCTGGTCGACGTGGGACCGGGCGCGGGCCAGCACGGCGGCCAGGTGCTGTACAGCGGCCCGCCCGAAGGCCTGCGCAGGGTAAAGGATTCCATCACCGCCCAATACCTCTTCGACACGCGCCCCGCCAGCCGGCGCACCCCGCGCGAACCTGCCGGGTGGCTGGAGCTGCGCGGCATTCACCGCAACAACCTGCATGGCGTGGACGCGCGCTTTCCGCTGGGGGCGTTCACAGCGGTGACGGGCGTTTCCGGATCGGGCAAATCCAGTCTGGTCAGCCAGGCGCTGGTCGAACTGGTGGGCGAACACCTGGGCCAGGAACTGCCGGCCGACGAACCCGACAGCGACCTGCCGCAGCCCGGCAACCTGCCGCGCACCACGGGCCGGCTGCACGCGGGCGGGCAGGCCATCAAGCGGCTGGTCAACGTGGACCAGAAGCCAATCGGCCGCACGCCGCGCTCCAATCTGGCCACCTACACCGGCCTGTTCGATCACGTGCGCAAGCTGTTTGCCGGCACCAAGGCCGCGCGCGCCCGGCGCTACAGCGCCGGACGCTTCTCCTTCAACGTCGCCCAGGGCCGCTGCGAGACCTGCGAGGGCGAAGGCTTCGTCCACGTCGAACTGCTGTTCATGCCCAGTGTGTACGCGCCTTGCCCCACGTGTCACGGCAGCCGCTACAACGCCAAGACGCTCGAAGTCGAGTGGAATGGCCGCAACATCGCCCAGGTGCTGGACATGACCGTCGACGAGGCACGCGATTTCTTCAACGACGAAGCCGTGGTGGCTCGCCCGTTGACGCTGCTGGCAGAGATCGGCCTGGGCTATCTGCGCCTGGGCCAGCCCGCCACGGAACTGTCCGGCGGCGAAGCGCAGCGCATCAAGCTGGCCACCGAACTGCAGCGCAGCCAGCGCGGCAACACGCTGTACGTGCTGGACGAACCCACCACCGGCCTGCATGCGGCGGATGTGGACAAGCTGATGACGCAGCTGCATGGCCTGGTCGATGCCGGCAATACCGTGGTCGTGGTCGAACACGACCTGCGCGTGGTCGCTGGCAGCGATTGGATGCTGGACGTGGGGCCGGGCGCTGGCGAAGAAGGCGGCGCGATCGTCGCGGCCGGCACGCCGGAGACCGTCAGCCGCGGCAATGCGGGCGTCACCGCCCCGTTCCTGCGGCGTTTTTTTGACTGAGGAAACATGGAATTCATCTACCGTCCCGCGCGCGGCGAGGACGTGGCGGCCTGTATCGACATCCGCGGCAAGACTCGCGAGAACGCATTTTCCGCGGCGGACCTCGCCGAGGCCGGCGTCACGCTCGAATCATGGACGGCGGCGGTGCAGGACGGATCGCTGCCCGGTTATGTGGCAACCGTCGACGGCAAGGTTGCCGGATACTGTTTTGGCGACACCGAGGCCGGTGAAATCGTGGTGCTGGCGCTGCTGCCCGACTTCGAGGGGCATGGCGCGGGCAAAACGCTCTTGAATCTGGTCGTGCGCGATCTGAAGGCGCTGGGGTTTGGGCGGTTGTTCCTGGGATGCGCGAGCGACCCCGCCGTCCGCTCGTATGGCTTTTACCGGCACCTGGGCTGGACATCCACGGGCAAGTTCGACGACCGGGGCGACGAGGTGCTGGAGCTGCTTGCCTGAAACTCGTGCCGTGAACGCCCGCACTCCTACTGCTGCATTTCCTGCGCAAGCGTGGCCTGCATGCGCTCCATGCTTTCCTGGCCCACCTGGATCAAGCCGCTGCCCGGCTGATCGATGTCCAGAATGAAAGTCAGCACCAGGGCAATCAGCGCGGCAAACATCCCCGTGGAAATCGGCCGGCGCCGTCCGTACAGGCCCGTGCCGTACGCGATATAGCCCATCGAACCGCCCGCCACGATGAACAGCAGGTAGTACACAGGCTCGGGCACGTGGTTTTCCAGCGCGACGCGGCGCTTTTCGTTGATCTGCGCCATCTCGTTGATGGCCTGGATGAACATGATCGTGGAGATGGAGGGCGGATTCTCGGCCCGCGCCGCCACCGCCGCCCGGATCTGGCGTTCGATGCGGCGCGCCGTGGCGTTGGCGGCGGCGAAACGCGGCGAATCCTGGTCGGCCAAGTGGTAGTCCAGCGACGCCGACGTGTATTCATGCAACATCTTTGCCACCACCGGCCGGTGCTCGGCGGGGATGAGCTGCGACCGCCAGTAGGCGTTGCCGATCGCGTTGGCCTCTTCCAGCACCAGGTTC
Organism: Achromobacter animicus; assembly: GCF_902859585.1. Taxonomy (GTDB): domain Bacteria; phylum Pseudomonadota; class Gammaproteobacteria; order Burkholderiales; family Burkholderiaceae_B; genus Achromobacter; species Achromobacter animicus. The sequence goes on from NZ_CADIJM010000002.1 coordinate 927,218, forward strand.
TTGCGCGTTTCGAATCGTGTGACCGACATGGCGAACGTAAACCCCAGCAGCAGGGCCAGCAGGCCGAGCAGGGCGGTCTGCAGCGCGGTGATGTGCGTCTTGGCGGCCTCGTCGGCCGGCTTGCGCAGCCGGCGGCCAAGGCGATAGCCGACCTCGATGACGCCCAGGAAAATGATGAGCACAACGAAAAAGAGGATGACCTCGTCGACTTCCCGCAGCATGCCGTTTTCCCCCCGGATCGGATTTGCGGATCAGCGTATGCCGATTGCGCGGCGGCGGCAAGCGTGGCCGAACGCCGGGCCATCCTGTCAGCGAAACGCCAACATCTTGGAGTAAGGTGTCGCTTCTTAACCCCAAGACCCGCACGGAGCAGAACTTGAAATACCGCAAACTCGGCCGTACCGACCTGGATGTCAGCCTGATCGGGCTGGGCACCATGACCTGGGGCGAGCAGAACACCGAAGCCGACGCGCATCAGCAACTGGACTACGCGCTGGAGCGCGGCGTCAACCTGGTCGACGTGGCCGAGATGTATCCCGTGCCGCCCAAGCCCGAAACCCAGGGGCTGACCGAAACCTACATCGGCACGTGGCTGGCCAAGACCGGCCGCCGCCAGGACATCGTGCTGGCCAGCAAGGTGGCCGGCCCCGTGCGCGATGCCAAGCGCCCCGGCCACATCCGCGACGGCAAGACCTTCCTGGACCGCAAGAATCTGACCGCGGCCCTGGACGCCAGCCTGAAGCGCCTGCAGACGGATTATCTGGACCTGTATCAGCTGCATTGGCCCGATCGCACCACCGCGACGTTCGGCCAGCTCAACTACCCCTGGGTTGAAGACGAGCACACCGTGCCGATCGAAGAAACCCTGTCGGTGCTGCAGGACTTCGTGCGCGCCGGCAAGGTGCGCCACGTGGGCGTATCCAACGAAACCCCGTGGGGCGTCAGCCAATTCCTGCGCCACGCGCAGAACGCCGACCGGCCGCGCATCGCGTCGATCCAGAACGCGTACAGCCTGCTGAACCGCGTGTACGAGATCGGCCTGTCGGAATTCACGCACCACGAAGGCGTAGGCCTGCTGGCGTATTCGCCGCTGGCGATGGGCATGCTGTGCGGCAAGTACCTGGACGGCGCCAAGCCGGCCGGCGCCCGCCTGACGGTGTACACGCGCTTCACCCGCTACAGCAACCCCCAGGCCGAAGCCGCCACGCGCGAATATGTGGAACTGGCGCGCAAGCATGGCATCTCGCCGACGCATCTGGCGCTGGCTTGGGTGAATCAACGCCCGTTTGTCACCAGCAATCTGATCGGCGCAACGTCGCTGGAGCAGTTGAAGGAAAACATCGACAGTGTTGATGTGACGTTGTCGGCTGAGGTGCTGGACGCGATCAACCAGATTCACGTGCGGCACCCGAATCCGGCGCCTTGAGGCGTGCGGGGCGGGACGGGAAGCCGTTCATGCCCTGATGGAAAGCGGTTGATCTCCTTGGAGGTCGGCTTCCGAAAAGCTCACTTGCGAAAGCGGTGGGCTTTTTTTCATTTCCGATGGCGAGTTCTGTAATGCAGTCATTGGCACGCATGTTTGAAGCAGGGGGGCTTCAAGTCGCGCGTCGCATCACGGGAGAAAAGTGAATCAGGCAATTTTCGCGTTTATCTGATTCAAGTCGGCTTCTGCGACGCTCAGACTTTCGCGCATCAGTAATTGCCTGGAGCAATGATGACAGCGCGCCCGATCATTCGTGTTGGTGACAAGACAACCCATGGCGGAACGGTGTTGGAGGGGTTTTCGTCCTACGACATCGACGGCAGGGCGGCAGCAGGGCTTGGTCACAAGGTGGACTGCCCAAAATGCAAGGGAATCTATCCCATCGTTGAGGGGGTTGGCAGCTTCGCTATCGACGACGGATACGTAGCCATTGAGGGAATGAGGACGGCCTGCGGCGCTACGTTGATCGCCAGTCAAAATATTGCATTGGTGATTCCGGATGAGGGTGGCACCGCTCGAGCGTCCGGCAATGCGGGCGCCTTTTCAAAGGGCATTTGGGAGGGCGGAGAAGGCGCAGATCGGTTGCTGTCCAATAAAGTGCGGCAGATTGGTTGTGAACACGCAGACACGGCATTGATCCCTGCCGAGTACATCGTTCGAGAGATGAAGACCAATCCCTTCTCAATCCGGGGGCGCCAAATCCATGACTCGAATTATTTCGACCTTGCGGCGTATCAAAAGCATTGGCGCGACTCGCCCTGGTACGCAAAGCTATCGACGCGCCCTACTTACTTGGAGGCGCTGGCCGAGGAGAAACTTCGCGCATATGCACTTTGGGCCGATATTGTCGGACCTGGGCAGCCGTGGGATCACAAGCCGGTGCTGCAAAAGATGCTGAAAGACGTTTGGAATTCAGGCTGGCATAAATTGGGCGCGTATGACTATTTCTACGACATCTGGTCCAACATTCATTATGGCTATGTCGGTGTGGCGGTCGGATTCACCCCAGATGAACTGATCAACGGAGCAGGGATCGCTCAGGCATTGCATGACACTTTGGGCGCCTTGGCAAAACGGCGAATGCCGACCATGCAGAATCATCCGGAAAACGGCGGATGGCCTGCTAGCGCAGACGATAGGCCGGACCATATTTCAATTCAGTTGGGGTGTGACCTGTACGCAAACGTCAGACCTCATGCACTGACCCCGGACATCCTGCTTGGAACAGTCGAAGCTGTACCGTTGCCTTGGGGAAACAGCAGGGGAAGTTCGAAAGAATTGCACGTCTGCGAACGCTAGCTAGGGCAAATATGCGGATTCTCGGAAGGTCAATTTGCATCCTGCTGGCTTTGCTAGGAGGGTTGTGTGGAAGTCTGGTAATTTGGGGTTCGCTGACGCCTACGGTGGTACTCCACTATGCGCAAGACGCTGCAGCGCCCGTGTTGGTTTACTTCAACGATAATCATCGCCTCACAAGGGAAACCATTCATCCCGGGGAGTCAGTCAGATTTTCGACCACGATGTTTGCGTCGCCGGCGTCGTGGATTGAGGTCAGCACGCCATTCGTCAATCGCCGAAGCGTAGAGATTACGGGCAAGTTCAGTCGGGTGGATGTGTGCATCAGTGCACAAGCGCGGTTTAGCTCGCACACAAGGCATCAGTATTTCTCGCGCTTCACGTCGCCAAGTGAGCCATGCGGGGTTGCCGATCACGGGCGGTAGGAGGCCGACTGCTGTTCGCCAAATCGGAGCGCGACGGAATCGATTTCGATCCCGCAATCCAGGGATCCGTCCACCGCCATCACAGCAGGTCCCGCATTCATGTCTGCCGACGCACCGGAACCTCCCACAACTTCTCCGGCGCAAAATCCGCCTGTTCCCCCTTCTTCGCATACCCCAGCGGATTCGCAATCACCCGGCAGCCGTCCTTCACGTAATCCTGCGCGCAGTGCAGATGCCCGTGAATCCACACGTCGGCCAGCGGCAGCAATCCATCCAGCGCGTTGCAAAACCCCGCCGTGCCCGGCGTGACGCCGTAACGGGGATCAGCACTGGCCAATGTCGGTGCAAAGTGTGTGACGGCCACCGTCGTGCCGTCGAAGGGCACACGCAGGGCGGCGTCCAGCCACGCCTGACAGGCCAGCCCCTGCTCGCGCATCTGTTCAGCCATGAAGGGCGCGCCATGGCGGCGCATCTCGGCCTTTTCCAGATAGAAGTCCGCCGCGCGGAAGGCCTTCGCTCGCTTCTTCAGCGCTTCACCCAGCGTGTCGTCCGGCGCCGCGAGCGCGTCGAAGTCCGTCCACAGGGTCGTGCCGACAAAGCGCACGCCGCCGATGACGGTGGTCTCGCGTTCCAGCCACTGGATGTCCAGCGCGCGGCACAGGTCTTGCAGGCGCGCGTGCGTCTCGTCGAAATCCACGTTGTCGTATTCGTGGTTGCCCGGCACGTAGAGGACGGGCGTGGGCCAGCCGTGGCGCGGCGAATAGTCGCCCAGGCCGAAGTCGTCCCGTTCCAGCCGTGAGCCCTGGCGGTACGATCCGATGTCGCCGGCCAGCACGAGCAGGTCGGCGCCCGGCAACGGTTGTGCCACAAAGGTGGGATCGGTTTCAAGATGCAAGTCGGAAAGCAGTTGGATCTTCATGGGGGCTATCTTAGGCGACGGATAGCCGCGCTGCGCCTCGCCGGCATCCATGCGACACTTTCCCCCATGCGTTGACCACCCCAATCCCACCCCAAAAGGAGGAATTCCCATGCGTATCGTGTTTGCCGCCGCCGCGCTCCTGCTTGCAGCGGGGGCGCAGGCCCAAGTGCTCAAGTGTGACCAGGCGTCCACCCAGACCGACATGAACCTGTGCGCGGATCAGGCGTATCGCCAGTCCGACGCCGAGTTGAACGCTGCGTACAAGGAAGCGACGGAGCGCCTGAAGGACAGCAAGGACGCCTTGACGCAACTGCAGGCGGCGCAGAAAGCGTGGCTGTTCTTTCGCGATGCCGAATGCGCGTTTTCGTCGACAGGCGTGACGGGCGGCAGCGCCTATCCGATGGTGTTGAGCATGTGCCTGGATAAGCTCACGAAGGTCCGGACCAAGGAATTGCGCGCGTATCTGGCGTGCGAGGAAGGCGACACGAGCTGCCCGGTGCCGCGCAAGCCATGAGTGCTGCCGCGCAGAATGCCGGACATCATGCCAGCCCGGAAGTCGGCACTCCGGACGTCAGCACTCCGAACACCAGCAACCCGGACATCGCCGACCCGGCCGCCGGCATCCCCGACACCGGCCTGATCATTGACGAGCATGGCAAGCCGCGTTGCTTCTGGCAGCCGTCCATGCCGGACTATCACGATCATGAATGGGGCCGGCCCGTCGTGGACGACCGGCGCCTGTTCGAGAAGATCTGTCTGGAAGGTTTTCAGGCCGGCATGGCGTGGATCACGATCCTGCGCAAGCGCGAGGCGTTTCGCGAGGCCTTTGACGATTTCGACATGGAACGGGTGGCACGTTATACCGAGCGCGACGTGGAGCGCCTGATGGGCAACGCCGACATTGTGCGCAACCGCGCCAAGATCGCGTCGGCCATCAACAACGCGCAGCGCGCGCGCGAACTGGCCGACGAGACCGGCTCGCTGGCCGGCTGGCTCTGGTCGCATGAACCGCCGCCGCAGGACCGACCGGTGGCGGTGGATCGGCATTATTGGGACAGCAATCCCACGTCCAAGGCGTCGATCGAACTCTCTCGCGCGCTGAAGCGGCGCGGCTGGACGTTCGTGGGCCCGACGACCATGCATGCCTTCATGCAGGCCGTGGGCATGGTGAACGAGCACATGAGCGGTTGCGTCTGCCATGGGCAGATCGAGGCGGCGCGCGCGTACTTCCGGCGTCCGGGCTGAACCAATGCGCGGCAATGCAGGCGCTGGCGGCATCGCCGGCCTGCAAGTCCGCAAAGACGGGCCGCGTCAGAACCGTGTCAAACCACGCTGATGCGCAACTCGGCCAGCAACGCCGCCGCCTGCGTCTTGGAAATCGTCGCGCCGGCCAGCCGGGCGGCCGCCGTCAAGTCCAATCCGCCAAGGTCTGCTTCCCGCAGGTCCGCGCCTTCGAAGTGGACGTTTTTCAACGTGGCATTGCGCAGGCTGCCGCCGTGAAACACCGTCTCGCGGAAGTCGCTTCCCGACAGGTCCGCGTCCGAGAAATCCAGCTGCAGCAGATTGCACTTGCGAAACGACACGCCGCGCAGCAGCGCGCCGACCAGCAGGCATTCCTCGAGCGACCAGCCCAGGCACGCAATGCCATCGAAATCCGATCCGGTCAGCTTGCACGACCGGAATTTGGCGCTGGCCAGCCGCGCGCGGCGCCAATTGGCGTTGTTCAGGTCGCAGTTCTGGAAGTGGGCCTCGCTGGCGTCCGCCGACGCAAAGTTGGCCGACCCGCCGCGGCAGCGTAGCCATTGGCTATCAGTCAGATCCGCGCCCTGGAACGAGGCGCCCGCAATCGCGCAGCCGCTGAACTGGAAGCCGCGCAGTTCCAGGCGCGAAAAATCTGCGTCCTGGAAGTCGCAGTCCACGAACGACAGCGCCTTGCCTGCCGCCGTCTCGATGAGGGCCTGCATTGCCTTGCGGTCGATGTCCTGTCCCTCGATCGGCGCAGTAACGGGTTGCGTCATGCGGATCAGGCCGAGGCGTCGGACTGCAAACGGCCCAGGATGAACCCGTCGACGGCGCTCGTGCGGCCGCGCCACAGCGTCGGCTGGCCGGCGATGGGCGTGCCGTCGGCGGTGAAGAACAGGGCGTCCGCCAGGTGAATGTAGTTGGGCAGCGGATCGACGGGCTGGGGCAGGCGGAACACGTCGCCCAGTTCGGCCAGCGAGGCGTGCACGGTCTGGCGCGTGTCGGGGTCCAGCGATTCCAGCGAGCCCGAGAAGCTGGCCGCGAAGGTGTCGAAGTACTCGGCGCCCGAGACGATCGAGCCGGAGACCAGCATGCCGCCCATCTGCAACGTCACGCCAATGCTTTCGATCTGGCTGCCGTTGTTGACGAGGTTGACCAGGAACTGCAGGAAGGCGTCTGCGGCGGGCGTGGCGGCAGCGGGCTGGCTCGAAGGGGTGTCAATGCTCATGAGAAGGGTCTCTGGAAGATTTGCGAGAGGCACAAGATACTCGAAGGGCGCTAAAAATGGTCGGACCGCAATCCGTAGAGAAACGGGCGGTTCGGGCGGCTGACCCGGTTTTCCGGCAGCGCGGTCGGGGAGTATGTTGGCACCCTGACCGCCAATCCCTCCGGAGCATCCATGAGCAGCGTGAATTTCCTGGGTATCAATGCCGCCGCCGGCCAGTCCGCGCCGGCCGCCAAAAATGCCAACGCCAACGCCGGCGAAAGCTTCCGCGCGGCGTTTGCCGATGCCACCGAGCGCAATCGTTCTGCCATGGGCCAAGGCGTGTCCGGCGCCTCGCAGGCCGCGGCGTCGCAGGCCGAAAAGGAATTCCTGGACTACGCCGGGATGTCGATCGAGGACAAGATGTTCTACGCGGCGCTGGCGAGCCTGGGCATTTCCAAGGAAGAATACGACGCCATGTCGGCCGCCGAACGCCTGGAAGTCGCCAAGAAGGTCGCCCTGGCGATGCAGCAATTGGCGAAGGCCGAGAACACGCAGGAAGTGCTCTGACGCGTTGACCGCCCGATGTGAAAAGGCCCGCTTGTGCGGGCCTTTTTCACCTTACCAGCCCCAGCAGGTGCCGGCCGCAGGCTTGCCGCAGGTGCGGTAGTTCACCGCGAACCACAGCTTGCCCGCGCCGCGCGGCGTGCCGTCGGACGTCTTGACGTCGTTGCGCGGCAATTCTTCCAGCGTGTCGCGCGCCGTCTTGGTGGCCGAGCCGCTGGCGGCATTGGCTTCCAGGACGATGCGGCCCAGGCTGGCGGCGTCGCGGTCTTCGAACACGATAGCCGTGTCAGCCAATGCGCTGATCTTCACCGACGCATCGCGCACGGCGGCGGCGTAGCTGTCATTGGCCCCGGTGGGCAGGATGTCCTTGTTCAGCGTACTGACCGCCAGGATTTCCGCGGGCGTTGCCGGCGCCTGCATCTTGTATTGGTCCAGGCCCTGCAGCTGCCCGGCCGCGGCCTGGCGGCGCAGCCAGTCGCCCCACAGGAATTCCGCGAATTCAGGCAGGTTGCCGTTGCTGTAGGCGATGTCGCGCGTGAAATACACCAGGGAGCGGTAGCGGTCTTCCTGCATACCGCCGGGCTCCTGCGCATTGGCGAGGCCGACGCGCGTGGGCAGCTGGTCGACGGTGATCGGCTGGTTCTGGCCGTCACGCAACCATGCCCGGCGCTCGTCGACCAGACGCTGCCAGAAGGCCGCCGCGGTCGGGAGGTCGCTGTAGTTGGCGTCGACCTTCACCCACACGGGGAGCTTCGGGCCGCCATCAGATATCTCGCGCAGGGACGAGAACGTGTGGTGGCCGTCGGTCAGGTACAGGTTGCCGTCCCAACCCACGATCACCGTCTTCAGGTTGGCCGTATTCGTGCCCGGCGCGTCCAGGCAGGTGAACGTTTCGGGCTGGTCCAGGCGCGCGGCGCGCGCCTCGGCGATGCTCTGGAACTTCTGCGCGCGCTCGGCGCCGCCCACGTCCTCGCAATAGTCGTCGAACTTCTTGCCGACGGTGCGGTTCAGGTAATCCAGTTGCAGAACTGGGTCGGCCGCCCAGGTGGCGCGGTCGAAGTCGCCTTGCCAGCGGCCGAGCTTGTAATAGATCTGGTCGTAGCCGATCGCGGCCTGGGTCGGATGCAGTTCCTCGATGCGGACCTGGATGACGTCGCCCGCCTTCTTCTGCAGATAGGCCGTGTTGCGCGGAGGCGTTTGGGGTTCGGGTTCCGGTTCCGGTTGCGGCTGCGGGGTGGGCTGCGGCGCCGGGGTTTCAGCGACGGGCGGCTGGACGTCGTCATCGTCATCATCGCCGCCGCCATTGCAGGCAGCCAGGGCCAGCGGCAACAAAGCCACGGCCAGGGCGCGCATCAGGCGCGACGGACGGAAAAGGGGAGAAAGCGCGGATTCGGTACGGGAGGGCATGGCAGTTCTTGGGGGCTGCGATCAGTAAGGGAGGCCGATCATGCCGGACGCGTGTTTCCTGCGCATTGCACGTCACCGAGAAACTGACCGAGCATAGGCCGCGCGCACGGCCGGGGGCAAGGAGATAATGGCAGCGCGTCCGGCACCGGACCGGGCGTCAAGCAGACACATACCAAGGAGGCTGCCGGCAATGGCTTACATCACATTCTGGCGCGTCTGCGTCGTACTGACGCTGAGCGCGATCGGCTTTGGCGCCGCCGCGGAAGACCGCGCCGATAGCGCGCGCGGCGCCCAACTGCTGGAGGCATCCGGCAAGGGCGATGCGGCGCGCGTGCGCCAATTGCTGGCAGAGGGCGCGCCGCTCGAGGCGCGGGACGGGCAGGGCAATACGCCGCTGCTGCGCGCCACGCAAGGCAACCACGCGCAGGCCGCGGCGGCGCTGATCGACGCCGGCGCAAACGTGAACGCCCAGAACGGCATGCAGGACAGCGCATACCTGCTGGCGGGCGCGCAGGGCTATCGAGAGATATTGGAGCTGACGCTGTCGCATGGCGCCGACCTGAAAAGCACCAACCGCTATGGCGGCACGGCCCTGATTCCGGCGTGCGAGCGCGGTCACGTCGAGGTCGTGAAGCGGCTGCTGCAGGCGGGCGTGGATCCCAACCACGTCAACCGGCTGGGCTGGACGGGGCTGCTCGAGGCCATCATCCTGAGCGACGGCGGACCGCGCCATCAGGCTATCGTGGCGCTGCTGATAGAGGGGGGAGCGGACGTGAATCTGCCCGACAGGGACGGGCTCACGCCATTGCAGCACGCGCGTCAGCGCGGCCAGACGGAAATCGTGCAGATGCTGGAGCGCGCCCGGGCGCGGTAGCGACCCGGGCGGCAAGATGGGCCGGCGCCGCGGGGCGGCCGGCCCGGCACACGCTTAGAACTGGTGGCGGATGCCCACGCCGGCGGCGGTGCTCTTCAGACCGTCGATGAACGCGTAGTCCGTGCCGTACGAACCGTAGGCGTACAGGTTGGTGCGCTTGGACAGGTCGTAGGTGTAGCCCACGCTGTACACGTTCATGTTGGCATCGCCGCCCGTCAGCTTGTCGTTGGACGGAGCCACGTGCTGCCACGAGGTGAACAGGCTGCCCGAGGCGCCCACCGGGAACGTCGCGCCCAGCATGTAGGAATTGGCCTTGAAGCCGTCCACGAAGCGGTTGGTGCCGAACTCATCGCTGAACGGCGTGCCCGACGGCAGGTCCTGGCCGACGAACCAGCCGTCGGTGGTGCGGCCGTAAGCGGCAGCCAGCTTGACCACTTCCAGGTCGTACGAAGCGCCGACGGCGTATTGGCGCGGCGTGGCGCCGTTGTCGACGGTGCTGCGGTTGGCGCCGTTCAGCTGGTCGTACGTCAGCGTCACGTTCAGGGGACCCTGCACATAGCGCAGGCCGGTGGTGATGCCGCGCGTGTTGTCGGCGGTCTGGAAGCCGGTCTGGTCCGAGGTGGTGTCGTCCACGCTGAACGAGTAGCCCACGGCGAATTCAAAGCCGTTCACCGACGGGGTGCGGTACATGACCATGTTGTCCCAGCGCATGGTGTTGGCCGCGCTGAAACCCAGGCCCAGGTTGGATTGGGTGTAGCTGGTGTAGAAGGGGTCGATGTCGGCCAGGTAGTTCGAACCGACCGTGGCCTGACGGCCGAATTCCAGCGAGCCCCAGGCGTCGTTGGCCAGACCGATGGTGGCTTGGCGGCCGAACAGGCGGCCGGATTGGCCGCGCTGGCCGTTGGCCGAATCAAAGCCGCTTTCCAGCTTGAAGACGGCGCGCAGGCCGTCGCCCAGATCTTCGGATCCGCGCAGGCCCCAGCGGGAGCCGGCCTGGATGCCGTTGATCATGCCGACTTTGGAACCACTGTAGCCATCGCCCTTGATCTTGTTGTAGCCGAGGCCGGTGTCGATGACACCGTAGAGGGTGACTGACGGTTCTGCCTGGGCAACGCCTGCGAAAGAGGCCAGCATTGCCGCGGCGAGCAGCGTCTTTTTCATCCGGAAAACTCCTGAGTTGCAGTTGAAGAAAAAGCAAAAGGAACACGACGCCAAGCATCGACCCGACGGTGTTCCTCGGCGCATAGTGTAGAACAATGCGTTAATTGTCGTTATCCACCGTCAATTCTTGCCAAAATTCGAACACTTTCTAGTGGGACGTTCGGGTGCTTTTTCTGGGACGAAGCCGAGCGAATTGACCTTGCGGCGTCATAGTGGCATCTTGCCCAAAACCTCAATCACGGAACCCGCTCCTTGAACTTTCCCCAACCGCTCGTCACCGTCGACGCTGTCCTTCTTACCCTGCGCGAATCCGGCCTGGAAGTCGCGTTGCATCAGCGCGACCGCGAGCCGCTTCAGAGCGCCATGGCGCTGCCGGGTGGCGTGGTGCACGCCAACGAAGACACGTCCACCGAAGACAGCATCCGGCGTGTATTGCGCGACAAGACCGGCTTCGAGCCGCGCTACCTGGAGCAATTGCAGGTGTTTTCCGGTCGGGATCGGGATCCCCGGGGATGGTCGATGTCGGTCGCCTATGTGGCGCTGGTGCCCGCCGCCGAACTGGAAGCCGCCACCCGCGCGGAATTCCGTTTTGTCAGTGTGGACGCCTTGCCGCCGCTGGCGTTCGACCATGCGGACATCATCACTGCCGCCGTGGACCGCCTTCGCAGCAAATCCACGTACTCCACGCTGCCGTTTTTTCTGCTGCCCGAGCGCTTCACGCTGACCCAACTGCAGCACACCTACGAGGCGATCCTGCAGACCCGGCTCGAGAAGTCGAACTTCCGCAGGAAGATGGAAGCGTGGGGGGCGCTGGAGGCAACCGACGAAGTTGTCGGGGGCGCGCAGCGTCCGGCGCGTCTTTACCGGTTGAAGGATTTCACCTTTTTCGACCGTAGCGTCGGCTGATTCGACGGGACGAGCCTTTTGCAACGCAAAGATAGTTGCAAAACAACAATAAGTAGGCATATACTGGCCTCGCTTAGTTTTGAAATGCCACTAAGGGGCCATCATGTTCACCATCACTGCGGTAATCGAAGGACAGCGCAAGACCGATACGCCAGCCGCGTTCCGGTTTCCCGGCGGCGAAATGCAGGTCACCATTCCCGCCGGCTTGCGTGAACATGCCGACGCCGCCCGCGAATTCCGCATCCACGCCTTGCTGAAGTCGGCCGACGACGTCATGCAGTTGCTGCTGCTGACTGACGCGCTGCGCCGCCTGAACCCGGCCGCGCCCGTGCACCTGGACATGCCCTACGTGCCGTATGCGCGCCAGGACCGCGTCTGCAATCCCGGCGAGGCGCTGGGCGCCGCCGTGTTCTGCAAGCTCATCAATGACCAGCAGTACGCCACGGTCACCATCGTGGAACCGCATAGCGACGTCACGCCAGCGCTGTTGCAGCGGGTGCGGGTGATCGACGCCGCCGCCTTCCTGAAGAAAGCGCTGGCCGCCCCGGCCTTTGCCCAGGGCGTCACACTGATGGCCCCGGACGCCGGCGCCCGCAAACGGGTGCAGTCGCTGGCCAAAACGCTGGGCGTGGCGGACGTGCGCTACGCGGAAAAGGTCCGCGACCCGCAGACCGGCCGCATCACGGAAACCCGCGTGCCCGACGATATCCCCGCCCAGCCGGTGCTGGTGGTCGACGACATCTGCGACGGCGGACGCACGTTTCTGGAACTGGCCGCCGCCCTGGCCGACAAGACCCGCCAGCCGCTCTATCTGTATGTGACGCACGGCATCTTCAGCAAGGGCTTGAGCGAACTGAAGGCGCGATACGCCGGGATTTTCACCGCCTACGACTGGACCCGCACGGAAGAGGGCGCCGCGACCGCCGCCGGTGCGGTGCTGGTCAACTAAGCATGCAGATCAACCAAGAACACAGATCAACCAAGAAGGAACCTGCCATGAATGCCCCCGACACCCTGGCCCCCCAGCTCAAGAATGGCCTGAATCCCTTCCTGCAGGCGGACTTCTACAAGACCGGCCACCCGTTCCAGTACCCCAAGGGAACGAACAAGATCCTGGCCAACTTCACGCCGCGCTCGGCCCGCCTGGCGCCGGTGCTGCCCGAATTGTTCGACGAGAAGATCGTCTGGTTCGGCCTGCAAGGATTCATCAAGGAAATCCTGATCGGCCTGTTCAACCGCGAGTTCTTCGGCAAGCCCGCCAGCACCGCCGTGCGCCAGTACCAGCGCCGTGTGGACAACGCGCTGGGCAAGGGCGCGGTCACGGTCGATCACCTGCAGGCGCTGCACGACCTGGGTTATCTGCCGCTGGAGATCCGCTCGGTGCCGGAAGGCGCGCGCGTCGACATCCGCGTGCCGCCGGTCACCTTCATCAACACCCAGCCGGAATTCGCCTGGCTGGTGACCTACATCGAAACCCTGTTCAGCTGCGAGTCCTGGAAGCCGTCCACGGTTGCCACCATCGCCTTCGAATACCGCAAGCTGCTGACGTACTTTGCGCAATTGACCGGCAGCCCGATGGCGTTCGTGGACTGGCAGGGCCACGACTTCTCGATGCGCGGCATGGCCGGCCTGTACGACGCGCGCAAGTGCGGCGCGGGTCACCTGCTGTCCTTTACCGGCACGGACACGATCCCGGCCATCGACTACCTGGAAGACCTCTACAACGCGGATTCGGACCGCGAACTGATCGGCGGCTCGGTGCCGGCGACGGAGCACTCCGTGATGTGCCTGGGCAGCAAGGAAGGCGAGATCGAGACCATCCGCCGCCTGGTCAAGCAGGTGTATCCGGCCGGCATCGTGTCGGTGGTGTCTGACACCTGGGACTTCTGGCAGGTGGTGACGGACTTCGCCGCGGCGCTCAAGTCCGAGATCATGAGCCGCCAGCCGGATGCGCTGGGCAACGCGAAGGTGGTGTTCCGTCCGGACTCCGGCGACCCCGTGAAGATCCTGACCGGCTATTTCTGCACCGACGTGCCGGACGTGCAGGACCGCGCCGCCCTGCAAGCGGCGCAGGCCGCCGGCTTTGAGGCCGTGCGGGATGCGGCCACGGGCACGTACTGGCTCCTGGGCGAAGACGCGAGCGCGCAGCAGACGCTGCGCGCGCCGGAGGTGAAGGGCGCCGTGCAATGCCTGTGGGACACGTTCGGCGGCGTTCAGACCGATCGCGGCTACAAGCTGCTGGATCCGCACGTGGGCCTGATCTACGGCGACTCCATCACGCTGACCCGGGCGCGCGACATCCTGGTGCGCCTGGAACGCAAGGGCTTTGCGTCGGGCAACGTCGTGCTGGGCATCGGGTCGTACACCTATCAGTACCTGACTCGCGACACCTTCGGCTGGGCGCTGAAGGCCACGTATGCCGAGGTTAATGGCGAACCGCAGGAACTCGTGAAGGACCCGGTCACCGATTCCGGCGTGAAGAAGTCCGCCAAGGGTTTGCTGCGTGTGGACAAGACGCCGGACGGCTATGTGCTGCACGACCAGCAGACCCCCGAGCAGGCGGCGGGTGGCGCGCTGGTGCCTGTGTTCCGCGACGGCGAACTGCTGGTCGAACAAAGCCTGGCCGAGATCCGGACGCGGCTGCAGGGATCGTGGACCTGCCCCGAAGCGGGCAGCATCCGCTGGCCGGCCTGCTGATCCCGCCGGCATTCGCCAGTATTTGCCGGCAGATCAGACGACAACGGCGCCCTTGCGGGCGCCGTTTCTCATACGTGGCGGCGAATCAGTCCGGCCGGCGTGCGCGCTTTTCCTCGCGCACGAAGATCACCACGCCCACGATCACCATCAGCGCCAGCGCATACCAGGTGATGGCGTACGTCAGATGGTTGTTGGGGAAGTTGATCATCGTAAGTCCACCCACCGGTTCGCGGGCGGCATCCTTGCCGGGGCTGGACGCGGCGTCGGCGTCGATGAAGTAGGGCGCCACGTCGGCAAGTCCGCGCGCCGCCGCGATGCCGGGCAGATCGCGCGAATACCAGAGGTTGGCGGCCGGATCGTTGTTGCGCAGAAAGCCGCTGGCCGGTTCGCCCATGCGCAGCAGGCCCGTGACCTGGCCCGGCGCCGGCGGCTGGGCGCTGTTGGCTGCGTCCTTGCGCCATGCCGGCAGCACGAAGCCCCGGTTCACCAGCACGATGCCGCCGTCCGCCAGCTGCAGCGGCGTCATGACCCAATAGCCGCTGCCCAGTTCCGTGGCGGCCTGCACCAGCGTCTGCTTGTCGAAGTGGTAGGTGCCGGAGGCGGTGACGTGGCGGTATTCGGCGTTGTCCTGCGTCAACTGCGCCCATTCGTTCTTGCCGGGGGCGGGCGTGGCGGGCGCGTGGGCCCGCTGATCCACCTGCGCGATCAGCGCGCGCTTCCAGGCCAGCCGGTGTACCTGCCAGGTTCCCAGGGCGCAAAGCCCGGCGAAGATGGCAACAGCCAGCAACCCCAGGATGACCAGGGTTGCCTTGCTGCGCGGATTACGGGAGGTGTCGCGTGAAGAAATGTCTTTGACTACAGCCATCAGGGCATCTTGCGCATGTCATGCGGGGACATGGGCATCATGTTGGAGTTCAAGTGGTACATGATCCAGATGGATCCGCTGAGCGTGATGACGACCAGCACGAGCGTGAATATTAACGCCAACATGTTCCACCCGCTTTCGGACTTGGTGTCCAGGTGCAGGAAATAGATGATGTGGACCACGATCTGCACGACGGCAAAGGCCAGGATCACCAGGCCGGTGACCCGCGAGCTGTCGATGACGCGGTCCATAACCAGCCAGAACGGAATCGCCGTCAGGATGGCGGCCAGCACGAAGCCGGTCATGTAGCTCTTGAAGGTGCCGTGGCCGGCGCCGTCGTCATCGTCATGGTGGCCATCGTGATGATCGTGGCCGCTATGGCCACCGTGGCCGCCGTGGCCGGTGTCGGCCAGGTTATCCATGTGCGACGTCATGGCAGCACTCCCATCAGATACACGAACGTGAACACGCCCACCCAGATCAGGTCCAGGAAGTGCCAGAACATCGACAGGCACATCAGGCGGCGGCGGTTTTCAGGGATCAGGCCGTGCATGCGCACCTGCAGCATCAACGTCACCAGCCACACGATGCCGAACGTGACGTGCAGCCCGTGCGTGCCGACCAGCGTGAAGAACGCCGACAGGAAGGCGCTGCGCTGGGGACCCGCGCCCTGGTGGATCAGGTGCCAGAACTCGTAGATTTCCAGCGACAGAAAGCCCAGGCCCAGGATGCCGGTGACGGCAAGCCACAACTGCGTGGCGCCGATGCGGTTGCGCCGCATCTCCAGCATCGCGAACCCGTAGGTGATGGACGACAGCAGCAGCAGCGACGTGTTCACCGCCACCAGCGGCAGGTCGAACAGGTCCGCGCCGGATGGGCCGGCCGCGAAGCTTCGGCCCAGCACGCCGTAGACCGCGAACAGGCACGCAAAGATGAGGCAGTCGCTCATCAGGTAGACCCAGAACCCAAGCAGCGTGCCGTTCTTGGGGTGGTGTTCGCCAGGAACGTAAAAGACGGGTTCCTGGGAAGACGGCGCGGCGCCGCCGGGCATGGGGTGGGCGAGGGTATCAGACATGTTGCGCTAGCAGCCTTGTGCGGGCGTCTTCCGTGGCGACGACCTCAGCGGCCGGCACGTAGTAGTCGCGCTTGTAGTTGAAGGTATGGATGATCGACACGAGGATCAGCGCCGCAAACGACAGCACCACCAGCGGCCACATGTGCCAGATCAGCGCAAAACCCAGCACCACGCTGATCCCCGCCAGGACGATGCCCGCCCAGGTGTTCTTCGGCATGTGGATCGGAATGAAACCCTGTTGCGGTCGCTGGTAGCCGTGCTGCTTCATCTGCCACCAGGCGTCCAGGTCGTGCACGCGCGGCGTGAACGCAAAGTTGTACACGGGCGGCGGCGACGACGTAGACCATTCGAGCGTGCGGCCATCCCACGGGTCGCCCGTGGTGTCGCGCAACTGGTCGCGGCGGCGGTAGCTGACCACGAGCTGGATGATGAAGCTGGCGATGCCGCATGCGATCAGCAGCGCGCCGAAGGCCGCGATCTGGAACCAGATCTGCAGCGACATGTCTTCAAAGTGGTTCACGCGGCGCGTCACGCCCATCAGGCCCAGCACGTACAGCGGCATGAAGGCCACGTAGAAGCCCACCAGCCAGAACCAGAACGAGCACTTGCCCCAGAACGGATCGAGCTTGTAGCCGAACGCCTTCGGGAACCAGTACGTGATGCCGGCCATCAGCCCGAACAGCACGCCGCCGATGATCACGTTGTGAAAGTGCGCGATCAGGAACAGGCTGTTGTGCAGCGCGAAGTCGGCGGGCGGCACGGCCAGCAGCACGCCTGTCATGCCGCCGATCACGAACGTGACCATGAACCCCAGCGTCCAGAGCATCGGGACTTCAAAGCGGATGCGCCCGCGATACATCGTGAACAGCCAGTTGAAGATCTTGGCGCCTGTCGGGATCGAAATGATCATTGTCGTGATCCCGAAGAACGAGTTCACGCTGGCCCCGGACCCCATGGTGAAGAAGTGGTGCAGCCACACCAGGTACGACAGCACGGTAATCACGACCGTGGCGTACACCATGGACGCATAACCGAACAGGCGCTTGCGGCAGTAGGTGGACACCACTTCGGAAAAGATGCCGAAGGCCGGCAGGATCAGGATGTAGACCTCCGGGTGGCCCCAGATCCAGATCAGGTTCACGTACATCATGGCGTTGCCGCCGAAGTCCGCCGTGAAGAAGTTGGTGCCTACGTAGCGGTCCATGGACAGCAGCGCCAGCACCGCCGTCAGCACCGGGAAGGCCGCCACGATCAGGACGTTGGTGCACAGCGCGGTCCACGTGAAGATGGGCATGCGCATCATCTTCATGCCGGGCGCGCGCATCTTCACGATGGTGACCAGCAGGTTCACTCCCGATAGCAGTGTCCCCACGCCCGCTATCTGCAAGGCCCATATGTAGTAATCGACGCCCACGTCCGGACTGTGCAGGATGCCCGATAAGGGTGGATACGCCAGCCAGCCGGTGCGGGCGAATT
This sequence comes from Achromobacter animicus, assembly GCF_902859585.1. GTDB lineage: Bacteria > Pseudomonadota > Gammaproteobacteria > Burkholderiales > Burkholderiaceae_B > Achromobacter > Achromobacter animicus. Next base: position 944,815 of record NZ_CADIJM010000002.1, read on the forward strand.
CCCCCACGAACAGCGACATCATCACCAGGATCACGCCGCCCGCGGTCATCCAGAAGCTGAAGTTGTTCAGGAACGGAAACGCCACGTCGCGCGCGCCGATCTGCAGCGGCACGATGAAATTCATCAGCCCCGTGACCAGCGGCATGGCCACGAAGAAGATCATGATGACGCCGTGCGCCGTGAAGATCTGATCGTAGTGGTGCGGGGGCAGAAAGCCGGTGGAGTCGCCGAAGGCCACGGCTTGCTGCGAACGCATCATGATGGCGTCGGCAAAGCCGCGCAGCAGCATGACGATGCCCAGGATCACGTACATGATCCCGATCTTCTTGTGGTCGATGCTGGTGAACCACTCGCGCCACAGATAGCCCCACTTCTTGTAGTACGTGACGGACCCCAGCAGCACGATGCCGCCAGCCGCCACCACGAAGAAGGTGCCTAGCAGGATGGGGTCGTGAAAAGGAATGGCGTCCCAGGTAAGCCGGCCGAAGATCAGCTTGGTGAGGTCAGGTTGATCAGGCATCTCGATTCCAGCAAAAAAACCGCGTTTACATGGAGCACGTCGCGTGCCGAAAAACCTGCCGCGCTAGAGCACCAGTCCTTCAGAGGCCGTGCACATGGCGCCGACATACTTGCGCGGCGGCGTTTCCGTAAGGCCCAGCTTCTCGCGCACTTGCGGGTCCAGGGTGGTGAGGTTGTGCGCGCCCGGTATGCCGGCGCCGCCCTGCTCGTCGATGGCCATCGCATCACGCATGCACATGCGGTTGGGTTCGACGCAGCGGTTCACGATGGCGTCGAAAAGGCCGGGCGCAACGGTGGCGTAAAGCTGCACCGGGTTGCGCTCGCTGGGTTGTTCAAGCTTCAGGTAAGCGGCGCGGTCCAGCGTGGCCTGCGATTTCTGGGCCTGTGCAACCCACTCGTCAAAACCCTTCTGGTCCAGGCCATGAAAGCGGAAGCGCATGCCGGAAAAGCCCGAGCCGCTGTAGTTGGCGGACAGGCCTTCGTATTCGCCGGGGTGGTTGATGACGGCGTGAAGCGTGGTCTGCATGCCGGGCATGGCGTAGATCTGACCGGCCAGCGCGGGCACGAAGAACGAGTTCATGACCGACGACGACGTGATCTTGAACTGGATGGGGCGGTCCACCGGCGCGGCCATTTCGTTGACGGCGGCCACGCCTTGCTCGGGATAGAGGAACAGCCACTTCCAGTCCAGCGCGACCACTTCGACGACCAGCGGCTTGGTGTTGGGCGGCACTTCGCGGCCTTCGGACAGGCGCGCCAGCGGCCGGTAGGGATCAAGCTGGTGCGTGCTGACCCACGTGAGCGCGCCAAGCGCGATGATGATGAGCAGCGGGGCCGCCCAGATCAAAAGCTCCAGCATCGTGGAGTGGTTCCAGTCGGGGTCGTAGGCGGCTTCCTTGTTGCTGGCGCGATAGCGCCATGCGAACAGCAGCGTGAGGATGATGACCGGCACGATGATGATGAGCATCAAGCCGGTGGAGATGATGATCAAGTTGCGTTGTTGCACGGCCACGTCGCCCGATGGCGACAGCAGGACCGCATTGCACCCGGCGAGCAGCGGCAGGGCGGCAAACAGGATCAATCCGCGGAGCCTTGCGAAGGACGACATGGTCATACCCCGAAACGTAACCGTGCGAAGTAAACGAAACACTACGCTGGAAGCCGCGAAAAATCTAGGGTAAAAAGAGCAAAAGTATGCACGGGAACGCGTGCGGGGCAGTCATGGGCCAAAACGCTTGCGGCTTCCGGCATGATGCGCGTACCGTGGTGCTGGTGTGTTGCAAGATCGTAGACAAGGCGTATTCAGAACCTTCTTTTGCGAGCGAACCCATGTCGACCACCACGCAGTATCCTGGTCATCCCTCTCCCGGTTCCGGACCCGGGGCGATCAGCGGCGGCACCAGCCACGCCAAGGTGGCGCCCGGTGAAATCGCCGTGGGGGTGGTCGTTGGACGCGCCTCTGAATACTTCGATTTCTTCGTCTTCGGCATCGCGTGCGTGCTGGTTTTTCCGAAGGTGTTCTTTCCCTTCGAAGGCCAGCTGGAAGGCACGCTGTCAGCCTTCATCATCTTCTCCTTCGCCTTCATCATGCGTCCCATCGGCACCGCGCTGTCGATGGCGATCCAGCGCCGATGGGGCCGCGCAACCAAGCTGACCGTCGCCTTGTTCGTGCTGGGCACCGCGACCGTCGGCATGGCGTTTTTGCCCAGCTATGAATCGATCGGCGTGCATGCCATCACCTTGCTTGCCGTGTTCCGATGCCTGCAGGGGCTGGCGTTTGGCGGCTCGTGGGACGGCCTGCCGTCGCTACTGGCGCTGAACGCGCCGCCCAACCGGCGCGGCTGGTATTCGATGATGGGTCAGCTGGGCGCGCCTGTTGGATTTCTGGTGGCCAGTGCGCTGTTTCTCTATCTGCACATCACGCTGACGGAGGCGGACTTCATTGAATGGGGCTGGCGCTATCCGTTCTTCGTGGCGTTCGCCATCAACGTGGTGGCGCTGTTTGCGCGGCTCCGGCTCGTGGTGACCGAGGAATACACGCAGCTGCTCGAAGAAGGTGAACTCGAGCCCATCGGCATCCGCGAGATCATCAGCCAGCAAGGCTACAACCTCTTCATCGGCGCCTTCGCCGCGCTGGCCAGCTATGCGCTGTTTCACCTCGTCACGGTTTTTCCGCTGTCGTGGATCGCTGTCAGCGGCACGCAACAGATTTCGGATGTGCTGATCGTTCAGATCATCGGCGCGGTGATCGGCATCCTGGGTACGATCGCTTCCGGGTGGCTGGCTGATCGCATCGGGCGGCGCACCACGCTGGGTTTGCTTGCCATGCTGATCGGTGTGTTTGCGGTGGTGTCGCCCTGGCTGCTGGGCGGCGGGCCGAAGGCGCAGGATGCATTCATCCTGATCGGCTTTGCGCTGCTGGGTCTGTCTTACGGGCAGGCGTCTGGTACGGTCACTGCCAACTTCACGCGGCGGTTCCGTTATACCGGTGCAGCCTTGACCTCTGATATGGCGTGGCTGGTCGGCGCGGCGTTCGCACCGGTGGTGGCGCTGGGGCTGTCGGCGCGATTCGGGCTGGTGGCAGTCAGCGTGTACCTGCTGTCTGGCGTGGCGTGCACGTTGATTGCGCTGCGCATCAACAAGGTGCTTGAAACGCGCGATTGAATACGGGGCAGTGGGTTGCTGCCCCGGTGTCTGACGTTCAGCCCACAAACCCCTCCAGCACGTTTGCGACGTTGATGCCCACGTCGGCGACCGCATAGCCGCCCTCCATCGTGAACACCGTCGGCAAGCCAAGGTCGGCCAGCATGCGGCCGACCTGCAGATAATCGGCGCTCTTCAATTTGAACTTGGATATCGGATCGCCTTCGTATGTGTCCACGCCAAGTGCAACGACCAGCGCGTCGGCCTTGAACGCACGCACCGCATCCAGGCCCTGCTGCAATGCCGCCGTCCATGCCGCAAAGTCGCTGCCGGCGGGCAACGGCAGGTTCAGGTTGCAGCCCTGGCCCGCGCCTTCGCCACGTTCGTCGGCGTAACCCAGATAGAAGGGGTACTCGGTGATCGGATCACCATGGACCGACACGGTCAGCACGTCCCCGCGGTCGTAGAAGATGCTCTGCGTGCCGTTGCCATGGTGATAGTCCACGTCCAGCACGGCAACGCGCTGTGCACCCGCGTCGCGCAGGGCCTGCGCGGCCAGCGCAGCATTGTTCAGAAAGCAGTAGCCGCCAAAGAAGTCCGCGCCGGCGTGATGGCCTGGCGGCCGGGTCAGCGCCATCGCCGCGCGCAGGCCCTGGCCTTGGGATACGGCGCGTGCGGCGTCGATGGCGCAGGCGGCGCCCGCGGTGGCCGCTTCCCATGTGCCGGCCGTCAGCGGACAGCCGCTATCGAACGAGAACAGCCCGACGCGCGCCGCGAAATTGGTGGGTTCGACGTCGTGCCGAAATCCGCGCACGGGCCAGATCGACGGCAGCACGTCGAGATTGGCGTTGGCCGGATCCAGCGCAATCCATTCGTTCCAGGCGCTTGCCAGAAAGTCCACATAGCGGGGGGTGTGCACGCGCTTGATCAGATCCATGTCGGGCGCGGACGGCACGCGCAATTCACCGATGCCGCGCTGGCGCAGCGCGTCCAGCACGTATTCCAGCCTTGCCGGCGTTTCGTGGCAGGGCACCAGCTTGCCGCGGAACATCTCCTGGCGGCCGCTGTGTTTGTCGTGAACGGGATTGTGGAAGATCAGCACGATGGAAAGTCCTGGAAGGGTAGGGCAGGCGGATGCGCCGCTACAGTGGCCGGAAAATATACAGCGCCACGGCGGGCAGCTCGCGCAAAACGGAATAGACGTCGCGTAATTCGAAAAATGCAGGGTATGCGCCGCTTACGTCCGCGACGCCCTGGCGCTTGAGCGCGAGCATCGTGCGCGGCAAATGAAAGTACTGCGTCACGGCCATCGCGCTCGTGTAGCCGTGCTGGCGCATGTAGGCGCTGGCGTGGCGGGCCGTGGCCCAGGTGTCGACGCCGGCGCTGTCCACGACGATACGGTCGGCGGGCACGCCGCGCGCCAGCAGGTAGTCGCGCATGGCGGCGGCCTCGTCCGTGCCCGCCGGATCCACGCCGCCGCTGACGAACAGGATGCGGCAGATTGATGCGGCGTAGCAGTCGAACGCACTGTCCAGCCGCGCGGCCAGGCGCGGCGAAGGCTGGCCGCCGGGTTCAACTTTGTTGCCCAGCACGACGGCCACGTCGGCGTGGCGCGCGCTGGTCAGCAATCCGGTCGCGGCCAGTGCCGCCGCGGCCAGCAGCACGAGCGCCGCCAACGCCATCAAGGTACGGGCCGCAAATCGGTAGGTCGAAACGGTCATGGGGGGAGCCAGGATTCAGGGCAAGGGCAGGAGCTTACGGCAAAAGGCGTTCGGGGCAATCTCACCCCTGAACGATGACTGGTAGCGGGCCAGGGGGAGGGCCGCCCCGCGCTTGCGGGTAAACGCGCAGTGCGCGTCGGCGGGTGGTCATCCTGGTTAGAATCGGGAAGATATCGTCCCGCGCCGTTGTGGCTGGTGCACCGTCCCCATGAACCTGCCGTTTCCCATCCGCCAAGAATGTCCTCCCGGCGCCTGTGTGTGCGACCGGGAGCAGTTGCTGGCCAATCCAACGACGGACATGCGGGTCCTGCGGCTGACGCGCGAGGAAGAGAAGCGTCTGGTGGCGCGGCTGGAAAACATCACCAGCCTCGAGGACCTGCGTGCGATGCAAGGGCGCATTCACGCGCAGCTAGGCATCGTCATCCACATCACGCCCAGCGAAAACGAGGTGCGGACGTCGCGCGGCATTTCGATCCAGCTTGAAGAACTGCCGGGTCTGTGCCGCAAGACGCGGGCGTCGCTGCCTGCCGCGATCCGTCGCGGTTTCGACAGCCGGCCCGAGATCGTCTATGCGCTGCTGAACGAGCGGGATCTGCTGAGCGGCACGTGATAGGAAAGCGTAGGGGTCGTGGGACGGCAATCTCGCCGTAGCAACGCGGTCCGGCGTCAGCAAATGAACGCGATCAATGTTTGCGAGGCGTGGCGCAGGAAAGCAGCGGCACCACGTCCGCAGGCGCGCGCCCGGCATCGGGCCGCGTGACGTCACGCTTCTTTCCGGTGCGGGCGGGATAGATAAGGAGCACGGCGCTGCCGGGTTCCAGCTTGGGACTCTGCGCCGTGCCATAGGCCACGGTCCAGCCGCGCAAAGCCAGCGGCGCCACCGTGTACTGCAACGCCGAGCCGGGCGCCACGTGGGCGACTTTGCCCGCGTAGAGCTCCTGTTGCGGCGTGTCGACGCCGTTGACGGTCTGGTAGGTGGCGATGCTGACCAGCGCCGCCGATTCGCCGTGGCGCGCCAGGACGGCGGTCTTGTACTTGCCGGGCGGTACGTCCTGCAGGTTGACGGTGACGGTGTTGCCGCCCTGACCGGCGGCGTTCAGATGCACGCCCACGACGTCCGCGTGCGAAAGCGTCTTGTCCGTGGTGTTGCGCACCCGCACGCTGTATTGCCCCGACGTCCCCGTCACCGTGCACACGTCGATGCCGTGGGGGGAGGCGGCCTGCGTTGTTGCGGCATGCGTTGTTGCGGCATGCGTTGGTGCGGCCTGCGTTGGTGCGGTTTGCGAAGGCGCCGCCTGCCCGGACGTCGCGGCGGCGCTGGCCAGCAGCGCCGCAAACGGCAGGATCAGACGGCGGGTAGATCGAGAGGGCACGGCACGCTCCGGTTGAGGGCAGCGTGCCGGGCGGCGCGTTGCCTGCCCCTTTTTACACCACTTGACGGCCTGGGGCCGTCTGCTGCTCGCGCTTGCCGGCCAGCCAGTGCAGGATCAGCGCAAGCACCAGCAGTCCCGCCATGATGAAGCCCCAGCAGATCCAGCCCAGCACGGTGATCAGCGTACCCAGGCTGCCGGCAAAAGGCAGGACCTGGTTCAGGCCTTGCGCGGCCCAGACCAGGCCCCCTTGCAGCGATGCCAGCCATGCCGGGTCGACCCACGGCGCCGCCCAGGCCGGCGCCACCCACTGCGAGGTGTCGATCGCGGTGCCTGGCACCTGCGCCGTGGCGATGGTGGCCAGCACCCAGTCGGTCAGTTGCAGGGTCAGCGCCACCAGCCCGGTCCAGAGCGCCGCCAGGACGGCAAAAACGAGCCAGATGATTTTCTTCATTTGTTCAGGTACTCCGATGACTCAAAAAGAACGGCCACGATACCGGGGATTCTATTTCTGAAAAACCAGAGTGGATGTGACAAACATTAAGATAAAACCGAAGTTTTCGCCTGCTCGAGGATCTGCCGGACGAGGGGGTGATGCTGGCCGCGGCGGTTGCGGATGGCGTGGATTTCCTCGTGCACGTCGTCGCAGCGCGCCAACGGCCGCAGGCCGCGCAGCAGCGCAACGTCGTCCCCGCCCAGCCGGCTGAGCGGAAAGACGCCCAGGCCCCGCGCCGCGAACACGGACATGAGGGCGCTGTCCTCGAACTCGCCCACGACGTTCGGGTAGACGCCCTGTTCGGCAAACCAGCGATCCAGCGTCTGGCGCAGCACCGAATGGCCCGTGGGCAGCAGCACGGGCAGGCGCTCCAGACAGCCCGGAAAATCCAGCGTGTCCGGCTTGCGCACCAGCTTGGCCGGGCCGTACCAGTCCACCGGAGACGACACGAGGCGGTCGCTGGTCAGCCGCAGGTTGGGATTGGCGGGGGCGCCTTGGCCGGCCAGCACGAGGTCCAGGTGATGCCGCGCCAGCTCGCCCAACAGTTCCTCGACTTCACCTTCATGACAGGTCAGATGCAGATCGGGCGTGTGCAGCACGGGCCCCAGCAAGGCGTGTGCCGCCAGCTTGGAAATGCCGTCCGACAGGCCCACTGACAGGCGCACGACGGGCTTGGTGGCGGCGGCACGCACTTCCTGCGGCAACACCTGCCCGATCTGGAAGATTTCTTCGGCGCGGGCGAAGGCGGCTTCGCCGGCGTCGGTCAGCGCCACGCCGCGGCCGGCCGGCTTGAGCAGCTGATGGCCCAGGTTCTTTTCCAGTTCGCGGACCTGCGCGCTGATGGTCTGGATGGCCATGTCCAGGCGCTCGGCGGCGCGGGAAAACCCGCCCTCCTTGGCGACCATCCAGAAGTAGTACAGGTGGCGGTAGTTCAGCATGGGTGTTGGCTCGGTCAGTCGGATCACTTCGGTTTTTTCGAACCTTAACTCACTTTCAGGCTGATTTCTCCATCCCCGGCGGATCCGGATCATGGGCACCTTCGAATCTAGCGGGGCAATCATGGACACTTTGATCACCTTCTTCAATGCCGATTTTCTCGGCACGCCAACCTGGAGCTGGCTGCTCTTCATCAGCATCGTGGTCAGCCTGCTGGCCTTTGACCTGGGCGTGCTGCACAAGGAAGACCGCGAGATCGGCGTGCGTGAAAGCCTGCTGCTTTCCGCCGGCTACATCACCGCCGCCGTGCTGTTCGGTGGCTGGGTCTGGTGGAACATGGGCGCCGAAAGCGGCATGGCCTATTACACGGGCTTCATGATCGAGAAATCGCTGTCCATGGACAACGTGTTCGTGATCGCGCTGATCTTCAGTTTCTTTGCGATCCCGCGCCAGTACCAGCACCGTGTGCTGTTCTGGGGCATCCTGGGCGTGATCGTGCTGCGCGCCACGATGATCGGCCTGGGCGCCGCGCTGGTCAGCAACTTCGGCTGGCTGCTGTATCTGTTCGGCGCGTTCCTGGTGTTCACGGGCATCAAGATGTGGATGATCGCGGACCAGACGCCTGACATCGCGACCAACCCGATCCTGAAGTTCCTGAAGCGTCACATGCGTGTCACGGACGGCCTGCGCGGCAACGCGTTCATGGTGACCGAAACCGATCCGGCGACGTCCAAGAAGGTGCGTTATGCGACGCCGCTGCTGCTGGCCCTGGTGCTGATCGAGTTCGTCGACCTGGTGTTTGCCGTGGACTCGGTGCCCGCAATCTTCGCCATCACGACCGACCCGTTCATCGTGTACACCAGCAACATCTTCGCGATCCTGGGCCTGCGTGCGTTGTACTTTGCCCTGGCGGCGATGATCCACCGCTTCCATTACCTGAAGTACGCGTTGGCCCTGGTCCTGGTGTTCATCGGCACGAAGATCTTCCTGGTCGGCTTCATCGGCAAGGTGCCTCCCGCGATTTCGCTGGGCGTGACCTTCAGCCTGATCCTTGGCGGCGTGCTGTTCTCGCTGTGGAAAACCCGCACGGATGAGCTGAAGCCTCAGTAATCCGGCTTACCGCCCCACGAACCCGCCCGCCGGCAACGCTCGGCGGGCGGTTTTTTTTGTGGCAAGCCATATGCGCCGGATATGGCAGGCGGGTGTTTTGTGGATTTGTCATTGGAAAGGGCCAGGCGTAGAGTCGGCGGCTGACAAACCGCTATTTCCGACGCGCGCTACCGAGTCTCACCACCGGGTCTCACCATCCGGCCGCCAAACAAGGAACGATCATGAATACCTGGTCCGCCAAGCAGTATTCCGCTTTTGAAAACGAACGCACGCGTCCGGTGCGGGACCTGGTGGCGGCGCTGCCCAACCTGGTGGTCAAGCACGCCGTAGACCTGGGTTGCGGGCCGGGCAATTCCACCGAGGTGCTGGCCAGCCGCTATCCGGACGCGGAGATTTCAGGCATGGACAGTTCGCAGGACATGATTGACGCCGCGCGCAAGCGCATGCCTGCACTGTCGTTCGAACTGGCCGACATCGCCAGCTGGAATCCGCCGCAGGCGTACGACGTGATCCTGGCCAATGCCGCGCTGCAGTGGGTGCCCGACCACGCCACGCTGTATCCGGCGCTGGTGGCCAAGCTGGCGCCCGGCGGCAGCCTGGCGGTGCAGACGCCGGACAACCTGGAAGAGCCCGCGCACCGTCTTGCCCGGCAGGTGGCCGGTGAGGCGCCCTGGGCCGCCAAGACGGGCGGCGTGAAGCATCCGCCGCGGCACAGCGCGGCCTGGTACTACGAATTGCTCAAGCCGCATTGCGGCACGCTGGATGTGTGGCGCACGACGTATCACCATCCGCTGGCGGGCGCCGCGGCGGTGGTGGAATGGTTCAAGGGCACGGCCCTGCGGCCGTATCTGGACAAGCTGGATGCCGATGAGCAGGCCAGCTTTCTGGCGCGCTATCAGTCGCTGATCGAAGCGGCCTATCCCGCGCTGGCGGACGGCACCGTGCTGTTGCCGTTTCCGCGGCTGTTCATCGTGGCGAGCGCGAAGCAGGCGTAGGGCGGGCAATCCCGCGGCCACACCGAACCCGGTTCTCCGCGCGAGGCCAAGCCCTTGGCCGGGCATCATTGCACGGCCGTCTGCCCGTCGGTCTTGTCCGCAAAGTAACGCGCGGGCGTCTTGCCCAGCGTCTTCTTGAACATCGTGATGAAGGCGCTGACCGATTCGTACCCCAGGTCGTCCGCCGTGCGTTGCACCGACACGCCCGCCGACAGCCGCTGCAAGGCCAGGATGATGTGCAGTTGCTGGCGCCAGTGGCCGAAACTCATGCCGACCTCCTGCTGCACCAGCCGCGCCAGCGTGCGTTCGCTCATGGCGACGCGCTTGCCCCACTGCGCGACGGTGCTGCGGTCGGCGGGGTCCGCGTTCAGCGCGCCGGCGATTTCGCGCAGACGCGGGTGGTCGGAGATGGGAAGGTGCAGCTGCTCGGTGGGCATGTGCGACAGCTGGTCCAGCAGCACGTCGGCCAGCTTGCGGTTGGCGTCGGCCGCGGCCTCGGCGGGCGTCAGGTTGGCCAGGTGCACGACCAGCTCGCGCACCAGCGGGGTGATCGACAGCGTGCAGCAGGCCGTGGGCAAACGCGGCGTGTCGGCCGGCACGAACAGGAAGCACATGCGCCCATTGGCGGTGACACGATTGCTGTGGGGTTGGCCGCCGGGAATCCAGACCGCGCACTGCGGCGGCACCATCCACAGGCCCTGCGCCACCGAGCACGTGACCCCGCCGCGCAGCGCCAGAACAAGCTGGCCCATGTGATGCTGATGCGTGGGCGATTCGTTGTCCCGCTCGGCCGCATGCACGGGCATGGCGAAGGCCCATTGCGTGGGGCTGTCGGGATCGAACGGAGCGGTGGGCGTATCGGGCGTGCGCATGGGCGTCGGCCGGGCAGAAGGGCGCGTTTTGGCCGGATTGCGAGAGAGTTTGTCATTATCTCGAAATTCGGTAAAGCGGACGATGCGTAAGCTGGCGGGATCGAATAGGGCCTCCATGCCTGAAGAATTTCCAAGCTGACTCCATGCAAGCCTCCCGCCACCCGATGCCAAGCCACCGCACACCCGGCCACCCCGCACCCGGCCAACCTATGTCCAGCCACGCCTCATCCAGCCACCCCATACCCAGCCGCCCCGCGCTGCTGATCTTGGGCATCCTGTTCATCGCCATGGCCCTGCGCGCGCCGTTCACCGGCGTGCCGCCGCTTATCGGCCTGATCCGCGCCGAGTTGAATCTGTCGTCGGCGGCGGCGGGGATGCTCATCACGCTGCCGCTGCTGGCCTTCGCGGTGGTGTCGCTGTTTGCCGCGGGGCTGGCGCGCCGCTTTGGACTGGAACGCACGCTGTTCGCGGCGCTTCTGCTCATCGCCGGCGGAATCGGGATCCGCGTGCTGGGCGATGCCGTGGGACTCTACGCGGGCACGGCCATCATCGGCGCGGGAATCGCGCTGGGCAACGTGCTGCTGCCCAGTCTGCTCAAGCGCGATTTCCCGCAGCGCCTGGCAGGCCTGACGTCGGCCTACGTGCTGACGATGGGCCTTGCAGCCGGGCTGGCCTCGGCCGTCGCGATTCCCCTGGCCGAATTGCCGTTGGCCAACCTTCAACTGGGTGGCTGGCGGTTTTCCACGCTGTGCATGCTGGCGCTGCCGCTGCTCAGCCTCTTGCTGTGGCTGCCGCAGCTGGCCAACCATACGCCGCCCGCCGCGACCACCGCGCACGCGCCGCACGGCGTGCGTCTGTGGCGCTCGCCGCTGGCCTGGCAGGTCACGGCGTACCTGGGCATCAACTCGTTCGTGTTTTATGTCGCAGTGAGCTGGCTGCCCGCCATCCTGCAGGACGCGGGCTTTTCGGCCGAGCGCGCGGGCTCGCTGCACGGCTTCATGCAGCTGGCGTCCGCAGCGCCCGCGCTTTTTCTGGCGCCGCTGCTGCGCCGCTTGAAGGACCAGCGCGCGGCGGCGTTCTGCGCGGCGGGCGCGTCGTTCGTGGCGTTCACGGGCCTGATCGCGGCGCCCGCATGGGGTGTGGTGTGGATCGCGTTTCTGGGATTGGGCACCGGCGCGGGCATCATCCTGGGCCTGGCGTTTGTCGGGCTGCGCGCCAGCCACGCGCAACAGGCGGCGGCCCTGTCTGGCATGGCGCAATGCGTGGGGTACTTGTTCGCCGCGACGGGCCCCACCCTGGTGGGCAGTGTGCACGACGCGCTGGGCGGCTGGGGCGTTGCGCTGGGCGTGTGCGCGGCATTGTGCGCGCTGATGGCGCTGGCCGGGCTGTACGCCGGGCGCGCTATCCAGATTGGCCGGCCTGGCGCTTCCACAACTGCACCAGCGTCGGCGGCGCATCCGCCTCGGGCACGTCAAAAGTGATCCGCGGCGCGTCTGCGCCTTCGAACTCCACTTCAACGTGGAAGTAGCGCTGATCGCCGCGCGCATCCGGCCCGCAGGACACGGCCTTGGGCGCGGCATGCAGCAGCGCCTCGCACACTTCCTGCCGCACGCCGGGCGGGCAGGCGGTCATGTCGATGTGACGCGGCTGCGCCAGTCCGGGCAGGTAGGCAAGACCGCCCTCGCGCGTCAAGCGCACCAGTTGGGCGAGATCCAGCGAGGGCAGTTCGATCATGGCAGCACTCCCACGGCCTTCCAGGCGTCGTCGATGGCGCGGCGCACGGCCGCATCGTGCTTCTCGCCGGCGATCTGGATCGTCAGGCCCGCAAAGTCCTTGAAGCCGGCGTCGTGGCGCAGGCGCTTGTCGCACAGCGTGTCGTACCAGACCTGGCCCGCGCCTTGCCACGCATTGCCATTCAACGCGGTGGCGGCCAGATAGAACGCGCGGTTCGGAATGCCCGAATTGATGTGCACGCCGCCGTTGTCGCGCGGCGTATCGACGTAGTCGCGCATGTGCGCGGGCTGCGGGTCCTTGCCCAGCACCGGATCGTCGTACGCGGTGCCCGGCTCGGCCATGGAGCGCAGCGCGCGCGCCCGCACCTTTTCCGTGAAGAGGCCCTGGCCCACCAGCCAGTCCGCCTGGCGGGCGGTTTGCCCCAGCGAATACTGTTTGACCAGCGCACCGAACACGTCGCACAGCGATTCGTTCAGTGCACCCGACTGGCCCTGATAGAGCAGGGCCGCTTCGGTGTCGATGACGCCGTGCGTGAGTTCGTGGCCGATGATGTCGACGGCGATGGTGAAGCGGTTGAAGATTTCGCCGTCGCCATCGCCGAACACCATCTGCGCGCCGTTCCAGAAGGCGTTTTCGTAGTCTTCGCCGTAATGCACCGTGCCGATCAGCGGCAGGCCGTGCGCGTCGATGGAGTGGCGCTTGTACACGTTCCAGAACAGCTTGTAGGTCGAACCCAGGTGCGCGTAGGCCTCGTCGACCGCGGCGTCGCCGCTGGGCCGCGCGCCTTCGGCCCGCACCAGTTTGCCGGGCAGCGTGGTGCTGTTGCCCGCGTCATGCACGGCGCGGTCGGGCGTGCCGGCCGGCGCCACCTGGCGTGCCGGCGCCAGCGTTGCGCGCGGCGGCTGCTCGGCCATCTCGCGCAGGCTGCGTTGCTGCTGATCGATGATCATCGTCTTGACGGCGGGCATGCTGACGCGCGCATCGGTATGCTGCGCAAGCCGGTCCAGCATGTACGGCGGGACCACTCCGATCAATGGAGCGGACTCGGAAGGGCGGGGCATGGTAGGTCTCCGGCAAAGGCGCCGGAGGACACCCCGGCGCATGCCTGGTTAACGTAGCAGATGGGTGAACAGCGCGCCGTAACAGGATGCGGCGCGATGCGCAGCGGCAACGCACGCGCCTCGACAGCGCTGCGCCGATCCGGTAGCGTCTTGCGCTTTCCCGTTTTTCCGGACCCTTGCATGACCACGCCTGACTACCGCATCGCTTCCTTGTCGCTCACCGATACGCACGTGCTGTTGACGCTTGCCGACGGCCGCGAGGTCAAGGAGCCGATCCGCCGGCACATCCGCCTGCACGAGGCGACACCCGAGGCGCGCACGCATTGGCAACTGGTGGACGATGGGCATGGCGTCGTGTGGCCCGCGCTGGCCGCACCTGTGCCGGAAGGGATGCTGAACGTGCACGATCTGCTGTGGGATCTGCGCTACGAGCAAGCCATGGCGACGCTGCAAGCCGCGCAATGGAAGCTCGACCGGCTGTCGGTAACCGACCAGGAACTGGTGGCCTTGTGGCGCATGGAGGCCGACATCAACAATGGCGGCTTCATGCAGTTTCTGTGCAATTGGGGCGACCAGACCTGCCAACTGGCGTTGCAGGCGCTGCGCAAGATCGGCGCGGTGCACATGCTGGATGTGCTGTCGCGCATGCGCGGACTGATCGACCGTTTCGAGGCCTCGCCCGAGGTGGTGCAGCTCAACGACATCTACGGCGCGATGACCGAGCAGGAGCAGGAAGAAATGGAGTCGCTGGATCACGCATTCTGGGACTACCCGGACTCGATAGCGCGGCTGGGATTGCGCTGGTACGGCGCCTGAAACCGGCAGAATCACTGCAGCAGAAACGTTCAGAAACGTATCGCCACATTACGTCGATACACGCCGGCGGCGGGTCGGCCGCTGCGGGATAGAATCCCGTCCTTCTTTCCCGGGGGGGACGCTCGATGCGGTATTTCCTTATCTTGGTGGGGGCGGCGGTAGTCGCCTATCTGCTCGCGCGCGGCATCGCGGCGGTGCTCTCGGACCGTAAACGCAAAAGAACAGACAGGGATTGGAAGTGAAGATGAAGCCGACAGATATCCAGATGGTCAAGACGATCGGCGCGGTCAAGCCGCGCAACGTGAAGTTCGCCATTGGAACCGCACTCATCTTCCTGCTGATCCTGTTCATCGCCTTCGGATCGTGGTTCCAGGTCGATCAGGGCGAACGCGGCGTGGTGCTGCGCAACGGCAAGCTCGTGCGCGTGGCCGAACCCGGACTGGATTTCAAGACGCCGTTCATCGACAACGTGATGACGGTGTCCGTGCGCGACCACACCTTCGTGTTCGAAAAGCTCGAGGCCTACAGCTACGACCAGCAGCCCGCGACGCTGCGCGTGTCGGTCACGTACCGTGTGCCGTCCGAGCACGTGGCCGAGCTCTACTCCGAGTACGGCACCATCGCCAACCTGCAGATGCGCGTGCTGGAACGCAAGACGCCGGACGCGGTGAAGAACGTGTTTGGCCAGTACACTGCCGTGCGCGCCATCCAGGAACGCCAGAAGCTCGGCCTGGACGTGAACAACGCCGTGCTCAAGACGATGGAAGGCGCGCCGGTCCAGGTGGTGGGCGTGCAGATCGAAGAGGTAGGTTTTTCGCAGGCCTACGAGCATTCGATCGAACAGCGCATGCTGGCGCAGGTGCAGATCGAGACGACCCGCCAGCAGAAGGAAACGGCGATGATCACCGCCGAGATCCAGGTGGTGAAGGCCAAGGCCGAAGCCGATGCGCGCCGTCAGCAGTTCACCGCGGAAGCCGACGGCATCCGCATGCGCGGCGAGGCCGAAGCGGCGTCGATCCGCGCCAAGGCCGAGGCGCTGGCCGCCAACACCAATCTGGTGAGCCTGAACGCCGTTGAAAAGTGGGATGGCGTGCTGCCGTCCACGCAGGTGCCGGGCGCCGCGCTGCCCTTCATCGGCATCAAGTAGCGGCCGCGCTGGCAGGATGCGCCGGCAGGGCGGAGAGCTCCCGCCGCCGGCGCGCGAAGTCCACGATGTGTTCGCCGGACACCGCCTTGCTGTAGTACCAGCCCTGCACGACGATCTCCGCGCTGGACGCCAGCGCGGACAACTGCCCCTCCGTTTCCACGCCCTCGACGATGATCTGCAGGTTCAGCGCTTCGCAGAATCGCAGCAGGCCGCTCATCACCAGCGCGCCCCGGTCGTGGCTTTGCGCCGTCACGAAGCTGCGGTCGATCTTGACCGCGTCGATCTGAAACTGGTGCAGGTAGCTCAGCGCCGAATACCCCGTACCGAAGTCGTCGATATAGACGCGTGCGCCGCTGCCATGCAGGCGGTCAAAAGCCGTGTGCAGCGCGTCGGCGTCTTCGACCAGCGCGTCTTCCGTGAGCTCGACCGAGACCTGGCCCTGCGCCTGCGCCAGCACTTTGATCAACCGGTCCAGAAAGGCCGGCGCCGTCAACGTGCCGCTTGTGACGTTGATGGTCATGGGCATCGTGAAGCCCTGCGCCCGCCACGCCAGGCATTGCAGCACCGCCTGCCGCGCCACCCAGAGATCGACTTCGCGCATCAGGTCCGCGCGCGCCAGCCAGCGCAGGAATTCCAGCGGCGCCTGTTGGGTGCCTTCGGGGCCGGTGGCGCGCAGCAGGGCCTCGCAGCCGGTGCATAGGCCCGTGCGCATCGATACCTGCGGCTGGAACTCCAGATAGAAGTCGTATTCGCTGATGGCGCGGATGCGCGCGACCTCGGCCTGGCGGCGCGCGCGCGTGGCGTAGGTGGACGCGACCGGGTCATGGGCATACAGCAGGGATTCTTCCTGCAACTGCGGAAAGGTGGTGTCCAGCGACTTGAAGTACACCGTGGCATCGGCCTGACGCTGCCGCTCCAGCGCGAGCAGAAAGGGCACGTAGATGCAGGCGCCCAGCGCGACCAGCGCGCATTGCAGCACGATTCCCGCCAGGCTTTCGCCCGCGCCCAGGTAGGCGTTGAACAGCACGGGCGATGTCAGCGGCAGCGCCACGGTGGCGGGGGCCAGCCAGCCCAGTTGCACGACCGCCACGGCAACCAGCACGTTGACCACGGGCGTCAGCACGAAGGGCAGCAGCAGACGGGGATTCAGGATGAGCGGCAGGCCGAACAGCAGGATCTCGTTGATGTTCAGCAGCGACACCGGAATGCTGGCCACGGCCAGCACCCGCAGCGAATCGCTGCGCGAAAACAGCAGGATCGCCACCACCAGCGACAAGGTTGCGCCGGAGCCGCCAATGAAGACGAACGCGCCCAGCAGAGTGCCGTTCAGCGCATAGACGCCTTCGTACCCCGCGGCCACGCTGGTGGCGTTGAGCCGGGTAGCCTGGTCCAGCACGTCCATGATGGGCGCCATGGCCTGCGCGCCGTGGATGCCGAAGAACCAGAACAGGGAATTGAGCGCCCCGACCAGCGCGCCGGACGTGTAGGGGCTGTCCAGGGACGCAAGGCTCAGCGGAATGTCGACCTGTGCCACGGCGGGGATGCTCAACGCCGCCGACAGCGCCGCCATCACCAGGCCCGCCGTCAGCAATCCCGGCACGATCATGTTCAATGAGTCGCGGACGTTTTCGCCGATCAGTCCGTCCGGCGCCAGTTGGGTCCAGCGGCGCCGGTGCAGCCAGGCCATCGCCGGCACGGCCGCGATCGGCGTGACGATCGCGATGAACAAGGTGAGCGTGGCGGCTGCGCGAGGGTAGGGCGCCAGCAGGTTTTCGGCGATGGCGACAAAGCACAGGCACAGCAGCGCGGTGGGCAGGTGCGGAAGCCGGTGGCGGATCGACAGCATGTAGCCGATGGCCGTGCCGGCCAGCAGCGGGATGACGCCCGACAGCGCGCGGTGCAGACCCGCCAGCAGATCGGCAATGCTGTCGGGCAGGCCGAACAGGCGTGCGCAAACGGACAGCACCAGGAACAAGGCGGAGACCAGCAGGCAGGGCATGGCCCACAACAGGCCTTCGCGGATGGCGCGCAGGGAGTTGGCGCTTGCCAGGGCGGCCAGCCGATCTCTTGGGTACTGCGGAAAGATCGATTTCGGCATGGCCGTCTTGTGGCGCGAGGGGCCCGGGCGATGCATGTCCGCCGGGGGTAAAAATCCGTTGCCGCATGCTAGCGCCTGTGTTCGGGCTTTAGCAATGCAAAAACGTGCGGGCCGCCTAGGGATTCCCCTCTGTCAATAATTGGAAATTCAGTCTTTTTGATAGGGGACAAGCCGGTCCGGACGCTATACGATCGGTGGAATCCGCCTTGCAAGGACCGCGCGTCCTTGCACATAAGCTTCACCCGGAGGAGACCTGGATGTCTCAATTGGATTGGACGCCCGGCGACACCATGCCGGATCGTCAGGGTTATTACGAGACGCGGCTCGATACCGGCGGCACCGCGATTTCGCTGTACAGCGTGTTGGGCTGGATGCCCTTGAAGACGCCGGGCAATCTGGTGAGCTGGCGCGCGCTGCCGCCCGCCGTCGAACGCCAGGAAGCCGAACGCCATATACAAGAGATACGCGCTGCACAGAGCCACGTGCCGATGGACTACTAGCGGCGTCACGCCACCATACGGCGGGCGCGTGGGGCGGCGCCTTGCAAAGACGAAAACCGCATCTATAATTGCGAATCATTTTCATCTCGTCTTGCTCTCAGGCGGCGACGCCGGGCCGCACCGCCATGCCATCCTCCTCATTTGCCTCTCGTGCAGAGGTGCAGTCCGTTTATCAGGCCCATCACCAATGGCTGCGGGGCGTGTTGCAACGCAAGCTGGGCAATGCGTCGGACGCGGCCGACCTGGCGCACGATACGTTCGAGCGCCTGATCCGCGCCAATCTCCGCGAACCGCTCAATGAACCGCGCGCCTACCTGCGCACCATCGCCACCCGTTTGCTGATCGGCCGGGCGCGCCGCGCCGCGCTGGAAGCGGCCTACGCCGAGACGCTGGCGCTGCAGCCCGTGGCCGTCGAACCCTCGGTCGAGGCCCGCGCACTGATCCTGGAGGCGCTGGCGGAAGTCTGCGAACTGCTCGACGCCTTGCCGATGACCAGCCGCCGGATTTTCCTGATGGCGCAGATCGACGGCCTGTCGTATGCCGAGATCGGCCAGCAGCTGGGACTGACGCCCCACGCCGTGCAGAAGTCGCTGGCGCGCGCGTTGGTGCACTGCTACACGGCCGTATACGGCTGACCCCAGAATTCATGGACAACGCCAAGCTGCTGCGGCCCCACGCGCCCGAGGCCGGCGCCATCGATCCCAAAGTGATCCGGCAGGCGGCGGACTGGTGGGCGCGTCTGCGTGAAGACGCCAGCCCCGCCGAACGCGATCGCTTCGAGCGCTGGCGGCGGGCGGAATCTTCCCACGAGCTGGCCTGGCAGCGGTTGGGCGCCTTGACGCGCGACGTCGCGGCGGGCGTGGCGCAGGCGGGGCCGTCGGTGGCATCGCGCACCTTGCTGCAGGCGCCGCTGATCCAGTCCCGCCGTACCGCATTGCGCCTGATGTTCGCGGCCGTGGGCGTCGGACTGGGCGCCTGGGCCGTGGGTGAGCGTGACGCGATCCGCCGGTTGTCGGCGGACCTGCGCACCGGCACCGGCGAACGCCGGTCAGTGACGCTGCCCGACGGCACGCAGGTGGAACTGAACGCCGGCACCGCGGTGGATCTGCGCTATACCGCAAGCCACCGCGAACTGGTGCTGCTGCAGGGCGAAATCCTGATCGCGACCGCGCCCGATGCGAACGGCCGGCCGTTCAGCGTGCGCACGCGCGGCGGCGTGGTGACGCCGGTGGGCACGCGCTTTCTAGTGCGCGATCTGGAGGCTGGCCGCATGCGGGTGGCGGTGCTGGAAGGCGCGGTTGACGTGCGCGGCCTGTCGACGGACGCAGGCCCGCGGCGCGTGCGGGCCGGCGAACAGGCCGAGTTCACGGCGGGCGGCAGCTTTGCGCCGGGGACGCTGGAACCCGGCGTGTCGGCCTGGCTTGACGGCATGCTGATCGCGGACGAAATGCCCTTGTCGGCGTTCCTGAACGAACTGGGCCGCTACCGTCCGGGCCTGCTGCATTGCACGGACGCGGCCGGCGGGCTGCGCGTGGTGGGGGCGTTCCCGCTGGCCGACACCGACAAGGTCCTGGCCATGCTTGAAGAAATCCTCCCGGTGCAGGTGCGCCGCTATACGCGTTACTGGGTGACGGTGAGCCACGTGTGAATCGCGTGACCTTGTGATTCTCATCCTTCGGTGAGCCGCGTTTCCCTCATTGCCGGCTTTTTTGTAACAGCAACGGCGGATATCCCGATCTCGCGCTTCATGTCAGGAAAGCAGCCCGTGTCTCGTGGCTGCGCCGACCTTTCATGAGCCTGGGAACCCTTACATGTCACCTCGTCCTGTCCGCGCCGTAAGCGCCGCGGCGCTTGTCCGACTTCCCCTGCGCCGCACGGCGCTGAGCGCCGCGCTGCGGCGTTTCACGCCCCTTGCGGCGGCTGCCGTCCTGGCGCCGGTGGCGGTGCATGCCCAGGCTCAGGCGCCGCGCGCCATCGCGTTCAGCATTCCGGCCGGGCCGCTGAGCGCGGCGCTGGGCACGTTTGGCGTGCAGGCGGGCGTGATGGTGGCGTCCGATCCCGGCCTGACCGCCGGCGCCACGACGCGGGGATTGACGGGCACGTACGCCGTGGGTGCCGCGCTCGAGCGCCTGCTGGCCGGCACGGGCCTGCAAGCGGTGGCGCGCGCCGAGGGCGGCTATCGCCTGCGGCAGGCGCCGGCCGAGGCGGCCACGACGCTGGCGCCCGTGACGGTGACGGGCACCTACAACACCACGACAGACGGCACGGGTTCGTACACGTCGCCGGCGGTCACCATCGGCAGGACGCCGCAGGCGCTCAAAGACATTCCGCAATCCATCACCGTGCTGACGCGGCAGCGGATGGACGACCAGGACATGACCAGCCTGCCGGACGCCGTCAACAACACCGCCGGCATGGTGGGCGTGCAGGGCGTGGGCGCCGGCGTCGCGATCAATTCGCGCGGCTTCCCCGTGGACCTGCTGCAATACGATGGCGTGTCCCTGCTGCGCAACAGCTACAGCCTGGGCAACTGGGAGCAGGATTCGCTGGTGTTCTATGACCGCGTAGAGATCCTGCGCGGCGCGGCGGGCCTCTTGCAAGGCGCGGGCAGTCCCGGCGGTGCGATCAACTTGGTGCGCAAGCGGGGCGGCGCAGAGCCCTCGGTGGTGGTGACGGGCAAGGTGGGATCGTGGGATCACTACGGCCTGACGCTGGATGCGGGCGGTCCGCTCAATGAATCGGGCACGCTGCGCGGGCGCGTGGTGCTGGACGAAGACCGCAGCCATTCGTACATCGACTACGTGTGGGACAGGACGCGCAACCTGTACGCCGCGCTGGACTACGACATCACCGAGAACACGACAGTGGGACTGGGCGTCAGCAATCGGTACAGCAAGTCGCGGCCCATGTTCGTCGGCTATCCCCGTTATGACGATGGCGGCAGCATCGATCTGCCGCGCTCGACGTTCACCGGCTCGACCTGGAACCGCGCCACCAACGACCAGACCATCTTCAATGCGGACATCACACATCGCTTCAACTCGTCGTGGCGCTTCCGGCTGGCCGGCGTGGCGATGGACGAAGACAACACGACCGTGCACCAGCGCGTCACCGGACCCGTGCAGCGTGACGGCAGCGGCCTGGACTATGGCAATTTCGGCGTGGACTTCACGAGCCGCCAGCGCGGCATGGACATGTCGGTGGCCGGTGACTTCAACGCCTGGGGCATGGCACAAGAGGTGGTGATCGGCGCCAACTACTCCAAGCTCACGACGAATGACCGGTTCACCCGCTCGTGGGAAAGCGGCGGCAATATCTTCGATTTGGACCATCACCGTCCGTGGCAGGACATCGATTCCATCGTCGCCGCCAGCGGCTACGATTCGCGCAGCGCCTACGACATCCGGCAGAAGGGCATCTACGGCACGTGGCGCGTCAAACCCACGCAATCGCTGGCGCTGATCGGCGGCGGCCGCGTCGGCTGGTTCGACTACCGCTACAGCGGCGGGGGCGAAGCCACGACGTCATCGACCTCGGGCGAGTTCATTCCGTACGCCGGCATCGTGTATTCGCTGACCGACAACTGGTCGGTCTACGGCAGCTACACCACGGTCTTCGAACCGCAGACCGAGCGCACGGTGTCGGGCAGCCTGCTCAAGCCGATCGAGGGCAACAACTATGAAGTCGGCTTGAAGGGCGAACTGGCGGATGGCCGGGTCAATACCCTGCTTGCCTTGTACCGCTACGACCACAAGAATCGTGCGGTCAATGATTACGACGCCGGGTTTGACTGCAACGGCTGGTACTGCTCGCGCGCCGCCGGCAAGGTCCGCAGCCAGGGCGTTGAAGCCGAGATTTCCGGCGAGGTGGTCAGGGGCCTGGAGCTGTATGCCGGCTATGCCTACAACACCACCAAGTTCCTGGAGGACCCGGACAACCAGGGCAAGGTCTTCAGCACCTGGACGCCCAAGCACATGCTGCGCCTGTGGGCCAACTACAAGCTGCCGGGCACGTGGAACCGCCTGAGCGTGGGCGCCGGCGTGAACACGCAGACGTCGACGATCAGTTCGGACCGCGAATTCAAGCTGGCGGGATTCACGATCTGGAACGCGCGCGTGGGTTACCAGGCCACGCCGGAGCTGAGTTTCGGGCTGAACGTGAACAACGTGTTCGACAAGAAATACTACGTGCCGTCGTACAACACGCTGTCCAGCAACAACTACTACGGCGAGCCCCGCAATGTGATGCTGACCGTGCGCTACGCGCCCAAGCTCTAAGGACGTCCGCGGCGCCTCGTGTATAACGTCCGGGACGGCGCCACCCGTGCGCGCCGTGCAAGGAGCCGATTTTGCGCGAGTTCGTGGCGACGTTCCTGGATGCCGGCCTGCTGGTGCTGGCGGTGCTGGCCTTTGTGCTGCCGGCGCTG
Organism: Achromobacter animicus; assembly: GCF_902859585.1. Lineage (GTDB taxonomy): Bacteria > Pseudomonadota > Gammaproteobacteria > Burkholderiales > Burkholderiaceae_B > Achromobacter > Achromobacter animicus. Next base: position 967,259 of record NZ_CADIJM010000002.1, read on the forward strand.
TCGGCGCTGGCTTTGCTGCTGCGCGCCCGCCCGCATCGATTTCCGCGTTTGAACACCCCCGGCTGGCGCCGCGCCGGCGTGGCGGTGCTGTGGCTGCCGTTCATCGTCATGGCGGTGTATGGCGGGGTTGCGTGGTGGGCGGCCAGTGTTTACGACCGCTACTATTTCTTCGGCCTGCTGATCTGTTTTGTGTACCTGCTGTTCGCCATGCTGCTGTCGGGGGCGGGGCTGTTCTGGATCCGCACGACGCGGCGCCTGCCGTCCGCTTGAGCACCCGCCCGGCCGCGTTTTTCAGCGCATCAGCGCATGCACCTGGCTTGCCAGATCTTCAAGGGTGAATGGCTTCAGCAACACGGGCGCACCCGTCGCCGGTGCGTTGTTCCCCTCGGCGGTTTCGCCGTAGCCCGTGATGAACAGCACTTTCATTTCCGGCCGCAATGTCTTGCCGGTCTCCGCCACCCGCCGCCCGTTCACGCCGCCCGGCAAGGCCAGGTCGCAGACCAATAGGTCGATCCGGGCCTGCGTGGTCAGGTGCTTGAGCGCGCTGGCGCCGTCCGTCGCTTCGATCACATCGAAGCCGATTTCCTTCAGCACTTCGGCGGTGATTTCGCGCACGGCCGGATCGTCCTCGGCCAGCAAAATCGTCCTGCCCTGCAAGACCCGCGACGGCGAGACCGATGCCGTGTCCGCGGCGACCTGGATGCGGGCCCCGCCATGGCGCGGAAAGTAGAGGTCGATATCCGTGCCCAGGTCCGGTTGCGAGCGCACCTGGATGTGACCGCCGGACTGACGGACAAAGTCGTGAACCAGCGCAAGTCCCAGGCCGGTGCCGCGCTCGGCCGGCTTGGTGGTGTAGAAGGGTTCGAACATGCGTCGCATCGTCTCGGGCGTCATGCCGCACCCCGTGTCGGACACGCGCAACCGCACGTGGTCGCCCGGTTCCAGATTGCGCTCGCGCGCGTCCTCGGCGCCCAGGGTCACGTTGGATGTCTCGATGCGCAGCGTGCCGCTCGCGTACAGGGCGTCGCGCGCATTCAGGCACAGATTCAGCAGCGCATTTTCAAGCTGGTGCGCGTCCACCCAGACCGGCCACAACCCGGCGGCGCAGTCCACGTCCAGCGTGATCGCCGCTCCGGCGCTGCGCGTGATCAGCGCCTCCATGTCGGCGATGACGTGGTTGATGTCCACCGCCGTGCGCTCAAGCGGGTGGCGGCGCGAAAAATTAAGCAGGCGGCGCGTCAGGATGGCCGCCTTGTCGGCGCCGCCTTTTGCCACCGCGATGTGACGGGCGAGGTCATCGGTCCGCCCCTGCGCAAGGCGCTGGGACAGAAAATCCAGACTGCCGGAGATTCCCGTCAGCAGATTGTTGAAGTCATGCGCGACGCCACCCGTCAACTGGCCGATGGCTTCCATCTTCTGGCTTTGGCGCAGGGCCTCTTCGGTCAGGCGCAGCGCGTCGGCCTGGGCCTTTTCGGCGCCGACCCGCGCGGTGGTTTCAATGACGGTGTCGATCATGCCGGCGACATTGCCGTTTTCATCGCGCACGGGGCTGTAGCAGAACGTGAAGTTGGCCATCTCGGCGCGGCCGTATCGGTGGACGACGAGTGGGTAATCCTCGATGAAGGTGGCCTCGCCGGCGTAGGCGCGTTCGGCGATCGGGCCGATCAGCGACCAGGCTTCGCGCCAGATCTCATCGAACGGGCAGCCCAGCGCGTCGGGCTTGGCGCCCAGGATGGGGACGAACGCGTCGTTGTAGATCGAGATGAGCTCGGGGCCCCAGACCAGGCAGGACGGAAACCGGGACGACAGCACCATGCTCGCGGCAATGCGCAACGAGGCGGGCCAGGAAGCGATGGGACCGAGCGGCGTGGCAGACCAGTCGTGGCGGCTGACTCGTGCGCCCATTTCCCCGCCGCTGGCAAGGAATAGAGGCTTGGACGGGTCGTTCTGCATGGCACTCGATAGGGTGGCGGGGTAGGTGACCGATTCTATCCCAGCACTCGGGCGCGCGTGCGCGGACAGGAGGCTCGTATAGAATAAGAACAATTCCTATTTGCACATATGCCGAGGTGCGCCTTGCCTGCGCCGCTATCCCCATCCGCCGACAACGTCACCCAGCTTTATCGCGAACACCACGGCTGGCTCTCGATGTGGCTGCGCAAGAAGCTGGGCAGTTCCTTCGACGCCGCGGACCTGGCGCACGACACCTTCGTGCGGCTGATGGCGGGCCGGCGCCGCGACGACACCGGCGCCGAGCCGCGCGCGCTGCTGACCCACATCGCCAAGGGCCTGGTGGCGGACCATTGGCGCCGCCGCGCGGTGGAAGACGCCTATTTGGCCGCCGTGGCGCACGTGCCCGAGGCCGAGGCCCCATCGCCCGAGGCGCGCGCCCTGATCCTGGAAACGCTGCACGCCATCGACGCCGCCCTGCGTTCGCTGCCCGCCCGCACGCGGGAAGTCTTTCTGCTGTCGCAGTTCGACGGCATGGCTTATGACGAGATCGCGCGCAAGCAGCGCGTGTCGCTGTCGACGGTCAAGCGCCATATGCAGGCCGCCTTTGCCGCGTGCCTGATCGCGTATCAGGCGGACGCGGCGTGAACGCGGTCATCGACCCCGCCATCCTCAACGAAGCGGCCGGCTGGCTGGTGCGTTTGCAGTCCGAGACACTCTCAGCGGCGGATCGCGCGGCGCTGGCGCGCTGGCGGGCGCGCAGCGCCGACCATGAAGCCGCCTGGCAACGCGCCGAGGCGATGCTGCGCGGGTTTGGCCAGGTGCCGCCGCGGATCGGCGGGCAAGCGCTGCGGCAGGCGGACCGCGCCGGACGCCGCCAG
>NZ_CADIJM010000003.1 GCF_902859585.1 Achromobacter animicus
CCGGCTTTGGCGCAGCGGCCTTGCCGGGCGCGGGCCGGGCTCCGGGCGCCGCGCCGGACTGGCCTGCCGACGGCTTGGCGGCCGCACCCGCCGCGCCGATTGTCAGCCCGGCCGCCTGCAGCGCCTGAGCCTTTTTCTGGCCGATGCCCCGCACACGTTCGGTCAGGTCGTCCAGCGACTCAAAGCCGCCGCCGCGCTCGCGTTCACGGACGATGATTTCAGCGGTGCGCGGGCCGATGCCTCGCACGCCCTCAAGCTGGGCTGCGGTGGCCTGGTTGATGTCCACCGCATGCGCGGGCGGCGCGGCCACGCCCAGGCCAGCGGACAGCAGCAACGCGCCGAGCGCCCGCCGCAGGATGCGGTGCCGCTCGCGGGGGCATGCGGTCATGGCCGCGGGACGCGCGCGGCGCCACGAGACCAGAGGCAGGTTGCGGGCAACGGTGGGATGGACGAAGGGATTCATGGGGTTCTCCTGACAGTTACGGACGCGACGGTTGCCGCGCCCCGTTGCCATCATCGGGGCGGGCGGCTCGCAGCGCCGGTCCGGTGAACCAAAACATCCACCCCGGCAACTACGCGTGCAGATACCCCGGCAATGTCCCCGGCCATTGGCAGGCAACGTCGCGGGCAAAAAAAAGCCACCGCGTCGCGGTGGCCTTCGTTGTCGCCTTGCCTGCGCGGCGGATTACTTCCGGGCGCGCCAGTAGCGCACGTACTCGGCCACGCCCGTCTGCACATCGCGCATCGGCGCAGCAAAACCGGCGGCCCGAAGCTGCGTGACGTCCGCCTGCGTATAGCTCTGGTAGCGTCCCTTGAGGTCGTCCGGGAACGGGATGTAGCGGATCAGATCCAGCTCGGCCAGTTGAGCCAGCGTCAGCTCGGCTTCGCCCCGCTCGGCGCGCAGCGTGTTCACCACCGCGGCCGCCACGTCGTTGAACGGCTGCGCCTTGCCGGTGCCGCAATTGAAAATGCCCGATTGCTCGGGGTGATCCAGGAAATGCAGATTCACGGCAACCACGTCCTCGACCGAGATGAAGTCACGGCTCTGGCCGCCATCCACGTAGCCGTCCCAGCCCGCAAAGAGGCGCACGTGCCCGTGCTCCAGGAACTGGTTCATGTTGTGGAACGCCACCGAAGCCATGCGGCCCTTGTGCTGCTCGTGCGGACCGTACACGTTGAAGTACCGCAGACCGACGACCTGCGCCGTCAGGCTGTCCATGCGCTTGCGCAGCACCTGGTCGAACAGCAGCTTGGAATAGCCGTAGACGTTCAGCGGGCCTTCGTTGTCGGGATGCTCGACGTAGGTCGTCGAACCGCCGTACACGGCCGCCGAGGACGCATACAGGAACGGCACGCGGCGCGCCTGGCAGAACTCGAAGAGCTCCAGCGTGACGCGGTAGTTGTTGTCCAGCATGTAGCGGCCGTTGCGCTCGGTCGTGTCCGAGCACGCGCCCTGGTGCAGCACCGCGCGGATTTCGGGCAGGCTGCCATCGGCGACGCGCCGGCGGAAGTCGTCCTTGTCCATGTAGTCGGCGATCTTGCAGTCGACCAGATTGACGAACTTGTCGCCTTCGGTCAGGTCATCGACGGCAATGATGTCTTCGATGCCGCGGCGGTTGAGTCCGCGAACCAGGTTGCTGCCAATGAAGCCCGCGGCTCCGGTAACGACGATCATGAGGATTCTCCTGCCAATTCCGCGGCCGTGACGACGGACGTGCCCAGCTTGCCCACGGCGATGCCGCCGGCCTTGTTGGCCCAGCCCATGGCTTCGGCCCACGGCAAGCCGATGGCGCGCGTAACCGCCAGCGTGGCCAGCACGGTGTCGCCCGCACCGGACACATCGAACACCTCATGCGCTTGCGCGTCGGTGTGGTCGCGTCCCGCGTCGGAAAACAAAGTCATGCCCTGCTCGGACCGCGTCACGAGCAAGGCTTCAAGGTCCAGATCGGCGCGCAGGCGCTGCGCACGATCGGTCAATTCGGCTTCGGACGTCCAGCGGCCAACTGCCTGCTGCATTTCCGAGCGGTTGGGCGTGACCAGCGTCGCGCCGCGATAACGCGAATAGTCGTCGCCCTTGGGGTCCACCAGCACCGGGATGCCCGCGCTGCGCGCCAGCGCAATCAGCGACTCGACCCGGGTCAGCACGCCTTTGGCATAGTCCGACAGAACGACGATGTCGTGGTTGGCCAGATGCCGGGCCAGCGCGGCGTCCACCGCGTCAAGCGATGGCTGGGTGGGATGCTGTTCGAAGTCCACACGCAGCAGCTGTTGCTGACGGCCCAGCACGCGCATCTTGAGGGTGGTGTGCAGTTCGTTGTCGGCAATCAGGTCGCCCTGGATGCCGGCCTCAGTGGCCAGGCGCCGCACGCTGTCGCCGGCTTCGTCCTGGCCCAGCACGCCGACTAGGGTCACGTGGCCACCCAGGGCCGCGACGTTGCGCGCGACGTTGGCGGCGCCGCCCAGACGGTCTTCGCGTCGCGCGACCCGCACGACCGGCACCGGCGCTTCGGGCGAGATACGTTCGACTTCTCCGAACCAGTAGCGGTCCAGCATGACGTCGCCAACCACGAGCACGCGGCTACGCGAAATGGCTTCGGCGGGAAAAGAGTTCATTCAAGTTCTTCCAGACGGCGCGGCGCATAGGTTTCCCAGGCGTTGCAGCCGGGACATTGCCAGTAAAAACGACGCGCTTGAAAACCGCAATTGCGGCATGCGTAGCGATCGAGCCGTTGCGTGTGCTTGTGAATCAGGCTGCGCAGCAGCGTCAGATCGGCGCCCGGCACCGGACCGTGATCGCCGTCGCTGTCGCCGTTGGCGAGTTCGGCTTCCAGCAGGCGATCCAGCCCCAACAGCGAAGGATGGCTGCGCAGGGCGCCGCGCGCAAAGGCCCACGCGGTCGCGGCGCCCTGCTGCACCCGCAGCTCCCGGAACACCACATTGAAAAGGTCCAGGGACGCATGGCGGCCATACTGCTTTTGCAGGAAATCCAACCCCTCCGCCACCTGATTGGCATTGCGGTAATTGGCCAGCAACTGTTCGGCCACCAGCCCGGCGTATTCGGACGCGTCAGTCATGACCGACTCGAGATACAGCCGTTCGCGCTTCGGATCCTGTTCGATCAGCGCCAGGCGCGCCCGCAGCATGGCGGTGCGCACCTTGGCGCCCTTGCTCGAGGCGGCTTCGGTGGTGGACAGCGCATGGTCCGCCGCGTCCAGCGCCTTGTGCGCGGCCTCGACGTCGGCGGGCTTGGCCGCCAACGCGGTCTGGGCCTGTTCGCAGTAGTAATGCACGATTTGCGGGACGGGCTCGTCGACCAGGCCCTGCAGAGTCTTCACGGCCTCGATCGCACGCGGCCAATCGTGCTCGGATTCATAAATGCGGATCAGCGAGCGCAGCGCGGGCAAGGCGTAGCGCGTGTCCTTGAGCTGCTCAAAACCGCTTTCGGCGCGATCCAGCATCCCGGCCTTCAGGAAGTCCTGCGCCAGCTCGTGCTGCGCGTGTTCGCGTTCGGCCTGCGGCAGGTCGGAACGGTTCAGCAGGCTTTGGTGCACCCGGATGGCGCGCTCCATTTCGCCGCGGCGGCGGAACAGACTGCCCAGTGCAAAGTGCAGCTCCGTGGTTTCCGGGTCCAGCTTGGCGACTTCGACGAAGGCGTCGATGGCGCGATCAGGCTCTTCATTGAGCAGGAAATTCAGCCCGCGGAAATAGGAGTCGGGCAGGCTGCGCGTTTCCCGCAGCATCTGCCGGATGTCGAATCGCGCGGCCAGCCAGCCCAGCGCGAACAGCACCGGGACGAATATCAACCACCAAGGTTCAAAATCCACTGTTCGGACTCATGCGGTAATTCGGTGCAGAGAGGCGGCGCGATGTCACAGCGGCGACATGGGAGCGACGGCTTCGGGAGGCACGACGGGCGTCGTGCCATTGGCGGCGGCCTGAATGCGGTCCAGTTCGCGGCGCAGGCGGATGGCCTCGCGGCGGCGGCGCAGCGCGGCGGGCACCGTCAGCAGCAGGCCGAACAGCGCGCCAAGCACGAACACGACCAGCATGACGACGATCAGCGGGACATCCTGGATGACGTAGTCGGCGTAGAACTTCACGGCGACGGGGTCGGTGTTCTTCAAGGCGAACATCAACACCGCAACAAAGACGAGCAATCGCAGGGCCCAGACGAGATAGCGCATGGCGCATGCTCCAGATGATTCGAGACCGTCAATTGTAAGCGACGTCTTCATGACGAGAGAAAAAAAAGCCCCAAGGCGGAGCACGGCCCGCCCTTGCGCAAGCCGGGCGCCCGCACGAATCGGCGCCACAAAAACAAAGCCCCTTGATTTCTCAAGGGGCTTTGCTCGCGGTCCGATCTGCCCGAAGGCAGCCCTGCCTGGCCGACGCGTCAGTGCATGGCGTGCAAACCTGCCATGGAAGACGGCATCGACTCGCTCGACCCAGAGGATTGAGCGTCCTCGTCATTGCCGCCGACCAGGTCCACCCGCTCGCGCAATTCCTTGCCTGCCTTGAAGTGCGGCACCTGTTTACCAGGCACCAGCACCTGCTCGCCGGATTTGGGATTGCGACCGATACGGGGTGACCGTTGCGACAACGAGAAGCTGCCAAAACCGCGGATCTCGATGCGCTGACCCGAGGCCAGGGCCTGGGTCATTGCATCCAGTACGGTCTTGACCGCGTAATCGGTGTCGCGGGCGGCCAGCTGAGGATAGCGGGCCGCCAAGGCGGCGATCAGCTCCGACTTGGTCACGAATTAACCGTCGTTGCGCTGTTGGTCCAGCTTGGCCTTCAGCAGCGCGCCGAGGTTGGTGGTGCCGGACGAAGCGCTGGCATCGGACATGCGCTGGATCGTGTCGGCGGTTTCGGCGTTGTCACGGGCCTTGATCGACAGTTGGATCGAACGCGTCTTGCGGTCGATGTTGACGATCATGGCTTCGATGTTTTCGCCGGCGGACAGCACGGTGGTGGCATCTTCGACGCGGCCCGAGGAGATCTCGGAAGCGCGCAGGTAGCCTTCGACGTCCACGGAGAGCGTCACGACGGCGCCCTTGGCTTCGACGGACTTGATGGTGCCCGGAACGACGGCGCCCTTGTCAAACGTGGCGACGAAGTTGTTGAAGGGGTCGCCTTCCAGCTGCTTGATACCCAGCGAGATGCGTTCCTTGTCGGTGTCGATGCCCAGAACCACGGCTTCGATTTCGTCACCCTTCTTGAAGTTGCGCACGGCTTCTTCACCAGATTCCGCCCACGACAGGTCGGACAGGTGAACCAGGCCGTCGATGCCGCCGGGCAGGCCGACGAACACGCCGAAGTCGGTGATCGACTTGATGGCGCCGCGGACCTTGTCACCACGCTTGAAGTTCGTGGCGAACTCTTCCCACGGGTTCTGGCGGCACTGCTTCATGCCCAGCGAAATACGGCGACGGTCTTCGTCGATTTCCAGGACCATGACTTCGACTTCTTCGCCCAGGGTCACAACCTTGCGCGGGTCGACGTTCTTGTTGGTCCAGTCCATTTCGGACACGTGGACCAGACCTTCGATGCCGGCTTCGACTTCAACGAACGCGCCGTAGTCGGTCAGGTTCGTGACCTTGCCGAACAGGCGGGTGCCTTGCGGGTAGCGGCGAGCCAGGCCCACCCACGGATCTTCGCCAAGCTGCTTGACGCCCAGGGAGACGCGGCTCTTTTCCTGGTCGAACTTGAGGACCTTGGCTTCGACTTCCTGACCCACTTGCAGGACTTCGGAGGGGTGACGCACACGGCGCCAGGCCATGTCGGTGATGTGCAGCAGACCATCGATGCCGCCCAGGTCGACGAACGCGCCGTAGTCGGTGATGTTCTTGACCACGCCCTTGACCACGGCACCTTCGTGCAGGGTTTCGAGCAGCTTTTGACGCTCTTCGCCCATGCTGGCTTCCAGCACCTGGCGACGCGACAGCACAACGTTGTTGCGCTTGCGGTCGAGCTTGATGACCTTGAATTCGAGGGTCTTGCCTTCGTACGGGGTGGTGTCCTTGACCGGACGCAGGTCCACCAGCGAACCCGGCAGGAACGCGCGGATGCCGTTGGTCATGACGGTCAGGCCGCCCTTCACCTTGCCGGTGATGGTGCCGGTAACCAGTTCGCCGTTCTCCAGGGCCTTTTCCAGTTGCAGCCAGGCCGACAGGCGCTTGGCGCGGTCACGCGACAGGATGGTGTCGCCGTAGCCGTTTTCCAGGGAATCGATGGCCACCGAGACGAAATCGCCAGGTTGCACTTCGAGCTCGCCCTGGTCGTTCAGGAACTCTTCCAGGGGGATCAGCGCTTCGGACTTCAGGCCGGCGTTGACGACGACGAAATTGTGGTCGACGCGCACGACTTCGGCGCTGATGACCTCGCCGGACTTCATGTCCTGGCTCTTGAGGCTTTGTGCGAAAAGGTCGGCGAAGCTTTCGCCGCCGGTGGCGGTAGTGGAAACGGAAGACATGGGGTTGAAATCCATTGGGCCGAAATGGCCGTTAAGAACACACCGCAGCGGATTGCCCGCCACAGTGGAGTCAAAATACCTGCCGGCTGGCTGACCCTTGCGGGGTGGCCCGTGGGGGAGTCGCCTGGCTTGAGCAGGGCCTAATCAAAAAATGCTAAAAACTGCCGGTAGCAATACTGCCTGTAGCAACACTGCCCGTAAATTCACTTAACTTCACTTCACTTCACGGGTTGGCTTGCTGCCAGAAATCCAGGATTGCCTGCACCGTTTCCGCGATCGTCAGATTGGACGAATCCAGCACGTGTGCATCTGCTGCGGGAGCCAGCGGCGCAGTGGCGCGCCCGGTGTCGCGCGCGTCACGCTCGCGCATATCCCGCAAAAGGTCGTCTAGATTAGCAGAAATTCCCTTTTCGATCAACTGCTTACGCCGCCTCTCCGCCCGGGCGACCACGTCGGCGACCAGGAAGACCTTCAGGGACGCGTCCGGGAACACGACGGTGCCCATGTCGCGGCCGTCCGCAACCAGGCCGGGCGGCAGCCGGAAGGCGCGCTGGCGCTCGAGCAAGGCCTGCCGCACCCCTGGGAAAGCCGCCACGCGAGATGCGAAATTGCCCACCTCCTCGCGGCGGATGTCATGGCCGGCATCGGCCCCCTCGAGGTAAACGTGCGGTCCGTCGAACCTTACATCCAGCGTCTCGGCCACGCGCGCCACGGCGGGCTCGTCGTCGGCGGCAACGCCGCGGTTGATGGCAGCCAGCGCAGTCAGCCGGTAGAGGGCGCCGCTGTCGAGCACCGCCCAGCCCAGCGCCTTGGCGACGCGATGAGCCACGGTGCCCTTGCCGGACGCGGTTGGACCGTCGATCGTGATGACCGGGGCCAGGGAGGCGGAAGTTGAAGCAGTCAAAGTCATGGATGCGATGCAGCGCTAGGCCGAAACCAGGCCGGCGTAGACGTCAAAGTAACCCGGGAACGTCTTGCTGACACATCCGGGATCAAGAATGCGGACCGCCGCCGGTCCGAATGCCGCCAGCGAAAAGCACATCGCCATGCGGTGGTCGTCCCAGGTGCCGATGTGGGCATCGCGCCAGGCGTCCTGCGCCGGCGGCGTCACGCGCAGCCAATCGGGGCCGGACTCCACCTGCGCGCCCAGCTTTTCCAGCTCGGTCTGCATGGCATGGATGCGGTCCGTCTCCTTGACGCGCCAGCTGCCGATGTTGCGCAGCCGGCAAGGACCGTCGGCATAAAGGGCCAGCGCCGCGGCTGTCATCGCCGCGTCGGGGATCAGGTTGAAATCGGTATCAAAGGCCTTGAGGCGCTCGCCGTCGGCAACCTGCACGCCCGACACCTCGATCCAGTCAGGACCGTAGGTAACCTTGGCGCCCATGTCGGCCAGTGTGCTCGCGAATCCCACATCGCCCTGGATGCTGTCGGCGCCGACGCCGGTCACGCGCACCGGGCCGCCGCCAATGGCGCCCAGCGCCAGGAAATACGACGCCGTCGATGCGTCCCCTTCCACGGCGATCTGCCCCGGACTGCGATAGGCGGCGCCCGCGTCCACAACGAATCGGCTCCAGCCGTCCCGCTGCACCAGCACGCCAAAGCGCGCCATCAGGTTCAGCGTGATCTCGATGTAGGGCTTGGAAATCAGCTCTCCCAAGACCTCGATCGTGACGGGCTTGCCGCTGCGAGCAGCCTGCAAAGGCGCGGCCAGCAGCAAGGCGGTCAGGAACTGGCTGGAGACCGAACCCTGCACGCGGGTCACGGCGGTTTCAGCGATGTCGCCGCGGCCGATGTGCAGCGGCGGATAACCCGGCTGGCCCAGATAGTCGATACGCGCGCCCAGCGCGTTCAGGGCATCGACCAGGTCGCCGATCGGGCGCTCGTGCATGCGCGGCACGCCGGACAGGCGGTAGTCGCCGCCCATGAGGGCCAGAGCCGCCGTCAACGGACGGATTGCGGTGCCCGCATTACCCATGAAGAGGTCGGCGCTTTCCACCGGAAAACGGCGCACGCCCTGCACCGTGACGCGCCCGGCTTCCAGGTCGGACACCTGCACGCCCAACTGGCGCAACGCCGCCAGCATGACGCGAGTGTCGTCGGAGTCCAGCAGGCCGGTGATGACCGTCGTGCCTTCGGCGATGGCCGACAGCAACAGCACGCGGTTGGAAATGCTCTTGGATCCCGGCAAGGCCATCGCGCCCTGCGCGCGCCGCACGCGCGGCAGATCGAGGTAAGACAAAGCGCCCATTGAACTACTCCTTGCGCCAGCCGCGGCGCGCACGCGCCGCCGTGTCCAGCAGCGTCAGCAAAGCCTCGCCGTCGCCATCGGCGATGGCGCGCTCGGCCCGGTCCAGCACGCCGCGCACAGCGGCCAGCTCGGCCAGCATCGCGTCGCGATTGGACAAAAAAATGTCGCGCCACATTTCGGGCGATCCGGCGGCAATACGGGTGAAATCACGAAAGCCGCTGCCCGCCAGTTCCAGCCGGGTCGCGGCGTCGGCGGCCGTGGCCACCTGTTCCATATACACCGACGACAGCAGATGCGGAAGATGGCTGACCGACGCGAGCACGCGATCGTGTGCGTCGGCGTCCATGTCGATCACGTGCGCGCCGCAAGCCTGCCAAGCCTGGCGCACGAACGCCATGGCCGCCGCGCCGTTTTCAGGCACAGGCGTGAGGATGACGGTGCGTCCGCGGTAGAGGTCCGCATCCGCGGCTTCCGGCCCGGTGCGCTCGGCGCCCGCGATGGGATGGCCCGGCACGAACTGCCCGATGCGATCGCCCAGCGCATCGCGCGCCGCCTCGACCACTTCGGCCTTGGTGCTGCCGCCGTCGGTCAGGACGGCGCGCGGCGAGAGGTGCGTCCGCATCTGCGACAGCACATTTGTCAGGCCGCCGACCGGCGTTGCCAGCATGATGAGATCCGCCTGGGCCGCCGAGGCTTCGGCCGTCACGGCCTCGTCGATGAGGCCCAGCGCCACAGCGCGTTCCAGCGACTGCGCATTGCGCCCCACGCCCAGCACCTTGCCCACCTGCCCTGCCTGCCGCAAGGCCGCCGCGAACGATCCGCCGATCAAGCCGACGCCAACCACTGCCAATACAGGAATCAGGGGGCCCGCGGCCCCCTGATCTGAAGAAGGTAACGCGTCGTTCATGCGGTCAGGATGGCGGTCAGGGCGTCGATGAATCGGGCGTTCTCTTGAGGCAGTCCGATGGACACGCGGAGCCACTCCGGCAGACCGTCGCCCGCAACGGGACGCACGATGACGCCGCGCTTGAGGAGTTCAAGATTGATGCGAGGCGCGTCGCCCACGTGGACCAGCACGAAGTTGCCATAGCTGGGCACGTAACGCAGATTCAGCTTGTCGAACGCGGCGCACAACTGGGCCTTGCCTGCCTTGTTGGAAGCGTAGGCTTCCTCGAGGTAGTCGGCATCGCCGAGTGCGGCGATGGCTGCGGCTTGGGCCAGCGTATTAACGTTGAACGGCTGGCGCACGCGGTTTAGCAGGTCGGTCAGACCGGGCTGCGCCACCGAGAAACCGACGCGCAGGCCGGCCAGGCCATAAGCCTTGGAGAACGTGCGCGACACGATCAGGTTCGGGTACTGGCGCGCCAGCGCGGTGCTGTCAAAGCGCAGCTCCGGATCCAGGTATTCGTTGTAGGCCTCGTCCAGCACGACCGTGACGCGGTCGCCGTGCGCGGCATGCACGCGTTCCAGGAAGTCCGCAACCTTGTCGCCCGGCACGAAGGTGCCGGTGGGGTTGTTCGGGTTGGCGATGAACACCAGGCGCGTGTCGTCGGCGATCGCGTCGAACATCGCATCCAGGTCGTGGCCGTGGTCCACGGCGGGCACCACGATGTGGCGCGCGCCGCGCGCCTGCGTGGCCAGGCGGTAGACCGCAAACGAGTGCTGCGCGTACACCGCGGAAGCGCCCGGCTCCAGCAGCGCCAGCGCGGCGATTTCCAGGATGTCGTTCGAGCCGTTGCCGAGCGTGATCCAGTTCATCGGCACGCCGTAGCGTTCAGCCAGCGCCGCCTTCAGGTCAAAGCCGTTGGGGTCCGGGTAGCGTGCCAGCGATTCGGCCGCAGCCAGCATGGCCGCCTTCGCCGATTTGGGCATGCCCAACGGGTTTTCGTTGGACGCCAGCTTGACGATGGTCGCCGGATCCAGCCCGAATTCGCGGGCCAGTTCTTCGATCGGCTTGCCTGCCTGGTACGGGGCGATGGCGCTGACGTGCACGGGGGCAACGAGGGGCTTGGATGCGTGGGTCATGATGTGGGATTCACTGCGCCGGGTACGAACCCAGCACTTTGAGGTAGGCAACCTGCGCCTGCAGGGCCGCCAGGGCGCGCTCGACATTCGGGTCGTTCCGATGGCCCAGGACGTCGACGTAGAAATAGTATTCCCACTGGCCCGTGCGCGCGGGGCGCGACTCGAAGCGCGTCATCGACACGCCGTTGGCGGCCAGGGGCGCCAGCATTTCATAGACGGCGCCCGCGCGGTTCGGCACCGCCAGGATCAGGCTGGTCTTGTCCTTGCCGCTGACCAGGGGCTCGATGTTGCCGATTGCCAGGAAGCGGGTGCGGTTGTGCGGGTCATCCTGGATGCCGGCGGCGACGATCTGCAGGTTCCAGGCGGGCGCAGCCACTTCGCCGGCAATGGCCGCGATGCTCGCATCCGACGCGGCGGCGCGCGCTGCTTCGGAATTGCTGGAGGCGGCCACGCGCTCGACGTCGGGATAGTTGCGCGTCAGCCAGCCCTGGCACTGGGCCAGCGCCTGCGGGTGCGCGGAAATGGTCTTGATGCCGTCCATGCCGCCCGATTGCGACATCAGGCAATGGCGGATGACGAGCGAACGCTCGCCCAGGATCTTGACCGGCGTGTTCAGCAGCAGGTCCAGGCTGCGGTTGACGGCGCCTTCGGTGGAATTTTCCACCGGCACCATCCCCACGTCGGCCTGGCCGGCTTCCACGGCGCGGAAGACCTCGTCGAACGAGGCGCAAGGCAGCTTCTGGACCGCATGGCCAAAGTGTTCCAGCGCGGCCTGCTCAGAGAAAGAACCCTGCGGTCCCAAAAACGCGACGGTCATGCCGCGCTCCAGGCCCCGGCATGCGGAGATGATTTCGGTCCAGACCGACGCCACGCCGGCGTTCGGGAACGGACCGGGATTGATCTGCTGCAGGCGGCGGATGACCTCGGCTTCGCGTTCGGGACGCAGCACGGGTCCATCGGCGTGCGCGGCATGCTTGGCCTCGCCCACTTCCAGCGCGGCGCGCGCGCGCTGCGACAGAAGATCGAGAATCTGCGCATCGAGGTCGTCGATGCGCTTGCGCAGGGGAAGCAGCTTGCGCTGCAGCTCGTCATCCATGGCGGCGCTCGAATTCCTTCAGGTACTCGACCAGCGCCGCCACGCCTTCGAGCGGCAGCGCGTTGTAGATGGAGGCGCGCATGCCGCCCACGCTCTTGTGGCCTTTCAACTGCGTGAGGCCCGCTGCCTCGGCGCCCTTCAGAAAGGCGTCGTTGAGCGACTCGTCATGCAGCACGAACGGCACGTTCATGCGCGAACGCACGGGTGCGTGAATGGGATTGCGGTAGAAGCTGGTGCTGTCCAGGTAGCCGTACAGCAGATCGGCCTTCGCCTTGTTGGCGGCTTCCATGCCGGCCACGCCGCCATTGGCCTTGACCCACTTGAACACCAGGCCCGCGATGTAGATCGCGAAGGTAGGCGGGGTGTTGTAGCGCGAGTGTTCGGCCGCTACGTTGGCGTAGTCGAACGCCGAGGGGCAGATCGGCAAGGCCTGGCCAATCAGGTCGCGGCGCGCGATGACCATGGTGACGCCGGCCGGGCCAGCGTTTTTCTGCGCGCCGGCGTACATCATGCCGCAGCGCGACACGTCCATCGGGCGCGACAGGAAGTGCGAAGAGGCGTCGATGACCAGAGGCACGTCGGGTGCACCGAGGTCAGCGGTGTCGGGCCAGTCCAGGAATTCGACACCGCCAATGGTTTCGTTGCTGCACAGGTGCAGATAGGCCGATTCCTTGCGCACCTGCCAGGTATCGGCAGGAGGCACCCAGGTCAGCGGCGCCTGTTCGCGGCCGTCAATCTGGGTGGCGTGGTCGGAGCTGGCCGCGACGTGCGTGCTGCCGTAGCGGCCGGCTTCCTTGTACGAACGCTTGGACCAATGGCCCGTCACGACGAAATCCGCGGCTGGCGCGCCGCGGCGTCCCATGAGATTCATGGGAACGATGGCGTTTTCCCCGGAACCGCCGCCTTGCATGAACATGACGGCGTAATCGGCCGGCAGGCCCAGCAAGTCGCGCAGATCGGACTCTGCTTCATCGCAGATCTGCACGAAATGCTTGCCGCGATGGCTCATTTCCATCACGGACATGCCGCTGCCGTGCCAGTCCAGCATTTCTGCAGCGGCTTGCTGCAGCACCACCTCGGGCAAGACCGAGGGGCCGGCCGAGAAGTTCCAGGGGCGGGCCATTATTGCTCCGTAGGTTCCGTCGAATCTGCTGCGTCGTTGCTGTCGTCGCCACCGGTTTGCTGGCCGTCTTCGTCCAGTTCGCCGTCATCGTCCGCGTCGCTTTCGACGACACGGCGCACGCCGGACAGCGTGCTGCCGTCGTCGACGTTGATCAGCGTGACGCCCTGCGTCGCACGGCCCATTTCGCGGATTTCCGCGACACGGGTGCGCACCAGGACGCCGCCGGTGGTGATGAGCATGATCTCATCGGTAGGCGTGACCAGCACCGCCCCCACCACCTTGCCGTTACGCGAGGTGGTCTGGATGGCGATCATGCCCTTCGTGCCGCGGCCATGGCGCGTGTACTCCGCGATCGGCGTGCGCTTGCCGTAGCCGTTTTCCGTGGCGGTCAGCACCGTCTGCGTTTCGTCGCCGGCGACCAGCAGCGCGATGACCGTCTGCGTGTCCTCGAGCATCATGCCGCGCACGCCGCGGGCGTTACGGCCCATCGGACGCACGTCGTTTTCGTCGAAGCGCACGGCCTTGCCGGCGTCCGAGAACAGCATGACGTCGTGCTTGCCGTCGGTGAGATCCGCGCCGATCAGGTAGTCGCCATCGTCAAGGTCGACGGCGATGATGCCGGCCTTGCGCGGGTTGGAGAAGTCGGACAGCGGGGTCTTCTTGACCGTGCCGCGCGAGGTCGCCATGAAGACATAGTGGTCTTCGCTGAATTCCTTGACCGGCAGCACCACCGTGATCTTCTCGCCGTCGGCCAGCGGGAACATGTTGACGATCGGCTTGCCGCGCGAGTTACGCGTGCCTTGCGGCACTTCCCAGACCTTCAGCCAGTACACACGGCCGCGATTCGAGAAGCACAGCAGGAAGTCATGCGTGTTGGCGATGAAGAGCTGGTCGATCCAGTCGTTTTCCTTCATGGCCGTCGCCTGCTTGCCGCGTCCGCCACGCTTTTGCGAGCGGTACTCGGACAGCGGCTGGCTCTTGATGTAGCCGCCGTGCGACAGCGTCACGACCATGTCGGTCGGCGTGATCAGGTCTTCGGTATCGAGTTCCGTCGCGTTCAGTTCGATTTCCGAACGGCGCGAATCCTTGGCGCCGGTCGAGAACTCGGCCTTGATGGCCTGCAGCTCTTCGCTGATGATCGTCGTGATGCGCTCGGGACGGGCCAGGATGTCCAGCAGGTCGGCGATGGTGGACATGATGTCCTTGTACTCGCCAACAATCTTGTCCTGCTCCAGCCCGGTCAGGCGTTGCAGGCGCATGTTCAGGATTTCCTGGGCCTGCGTATCGCTCAGGCGATACAGGCCGTCGCCCTGAAGACCGAACTCGACGCCCAGATCGTCCGGACGGAAAGCCGCGCGGCCGCCCGGCGTGTCGCCGTCGGCGCGCGACAGCATTTCGCGCACCAGCGACGAATCCCAGGACTTCGCCATCAGTTCCTGACGGGCGACAGGAGGAGTCGGGGCCGCCTTGATGATCGCGATGAAATCGTCGATGTTTGCCAGCGCCACCGCCAGGCCTTCCAGCACGTGGCCGCGCTCGCGGGCCTTGCGCAACTGGAAAACCGTGCGGCGCGTGACCACTTCCCGGCGATGCTGCAGGAAGTAGTCGATCATCTGCTTCAGGTTGAGCAGGCGGGGCTGGCCGTCGACCAGCGCCACCAGGTTCATCCCGAAGGTGTCCTGCAGCTGGGTGTTCTTGTAGAGGTTGTTCAGCACGACCTCAGGCAC
This sequence comes from Achromobacter animicus, assembly GCF_902859585.1. Taxonomy (GTDB): domain Bacteria; phylum Pseudomonadota; class Gammaproteobacteria; order Burkholderiales; family Burkholderiaceae_B; genus Achromobacter; species Achromobacter animicus. Next base: position 14,692 of record NZ_CADIJM010000003.1, read on the forward strand.
TTCGCCGCGCTTGAGCTCGATGACAAGGCGCATGCCGTCCTTGTCCGACTCGTCGCGGATGTCGGAGATGCCTTCGATCTTCTTGTCGTTGACCAGCTCTGCGATGCGTTCCTGCAGCGTCTTCTTATTGACCTGGTAGGGAATCGCGTCGATCACGATCGCCTGGCGATTGCCCTTCTCCATGTCTTCGAAGTGCGTCTTGGCGCGCATGATGACGCGGCCGCGACCCGTGCGATAGCCTTCGCGCACGCCGGACATGCCATAGATGATGCCGCCCGTGGGGAAGTCCGGCGCCGGGATGAGCTCGATCAGCTCATCGACCGTGCACGCCGGATTGCGCAGGCAGTACAGGCAGCCGTCGACCACTTCCTGGAGGTTGTGCGGCGGAATGTTGGTCGCCATGCCCACCGCGATGCCGGAGCTGCCGTTGACCAGCAGGTTGGGCAGGCGCGACGGCAGCAGCAGGGGTTCCTGTTCGCTGCCGTCGTAGTTGGGTCCGAAGTCGACGGTTTCCTGGTCGATGTCGGCCAGGAGCTCGTGGGCGATCTTGGCCAGGCGGATTTCGGTGTAACGCATCGCCGCGGCGTTGTCGCCGTCGATGGAACCGAAGTTGCCCTGGCCGTCGACCAGCATGTAGCGCATGGAGAAATCCTGCGCCATGCGGACAATGGTGTCGTACACGGACTGGTCGCCGTGGGGGTGGTACTTACCGATGACGTCCCCGACGATACGCGCTGACTTCTTGTAGGCGCGGTTCCAGTCGTTGTTCAGCTCGTGCATCGCGTAGAGCACGCGCCGGTGGACAGGCTTCAAGCCGTCCCGCACATCCGGTAGCGCCCGACCGACGATCACGCTCATCGCGTAATCGAGGTAACTGCGGCGCATCTCTTCTTCCAGCGATACCGGAAGCGTCTCCTTGGCAAAGGAATCCATATATATAACGACAGAATCGTGTAAGGAGGAACCCGGGCCGGGTAAACAGGAAATTCTATCATTCGATTGGGGGACCGGTCCGATGGGCCGTCCGAAGGCGCCGAAAGCGGGCCGCGACGGACCGATCAGAAACGCCGCCCGGCCACGCCCACCCGCGCCCTGCGGCCCTGTTGTCAAAAACCAACATGGGAAACGGCAGGAGTGCCGAAAACGTCATATCCAGCATTAATGCGCCTGTCCAGGGAAGCCAAAGCCCCCCAAATGCCTTAAGATTGTTTCCAGCACGCAGGAAACCCAGTAGCTATTCCTTTGAACCAGCTCTTGGCGTTGCTATACTGGCCCCGTTTTCCTGATATGCGGCGGGGGTTCGCTGCGAGTCACTTATCCAGCTTCAAGCTCAACGAGGAGAAACATGAACAAACCCTCCAAATTCGCTCTGGCGCTCGCCTTCGCCGCCGTCACGGCCTCTGGTGTAGCTTCCGCGCAAACCGTGGACAACTGGCGCAACCCGTTCGGTAACGTTTGGAAGAACGGCACGAACGAACTGTGCTGGCGCGATGCCTTCTGGACCCCGGCCACCGGTATCCCCGGTTGCGACGGCGTCCCGGTTGCCCAACAGAAGGCGAAGCCGGCCCCGATGGCGGCAAAGGTCGTGTTCAATGCTGACACGTTCTTCGACTTCGACAAGTCGACCCTGAAGCCCGAAGGTCGCCAACTGCTGCAGCAAGTCGCTCAGCAAGCCAGCACCATCGATCTGGAAACGATCATCGCCGTCGGCCACACCGACTCGATCGGTACCGAACAGTACAACCAGAAGCTGTCCGAGCGCCGCGCCGCTTCGGTCAAGGCTTACCTGGTCAGCCTGGGCATCGACCCCAACCGTATCTACACGGAAGGCAAGGGCGAACTGCAGCCGATCGCTTCCAACAAGACGAAGGAAGGCCGCGCCCAGAACCGTCGCGTTGAGATCGAAATCGTGGGTAGCCGCAAGTAATTGCCGGACTAGCTACAATAAGGGGGCCTCGCATAGCGAGGCCCTTTTTTTCGCCTGCGATGCACCCCTCTGGTGCATCGGCAAGCCCCTTCCTCGCCTAGCGCGCTGGACCCCTCTATATATAGAGCAGCTTTACGCCGGACCGCCCATGAACACGCAAACTCACGACACCGCGCAAGCCTCCGTCAACGCCGATCAGGCCGAAATCGACAAGTTCAGCGCCTTGGCCAGCCGCTGGTGGGACCCCGAAAGCGAGTTCAAGCCGCTGCATGCCATCAATCCGCTGCGGCTGGAGTGGATTCAGGAATGCGCCGGCAGCCTAGCCGGCCGCAAGGTGCTGGACGTAGGTTGCGGCGGCGGCATCCTGTCGGAAGCGATGGCCCGCAGCGGCGCCGATGTAACCGGCATCGACCTGGCCGACAAGTCCCTGAAGATCGCGCGCCTGCATGGCCTGGAATCGGGCGTGAAGGTGGAGTACCGCAAGGTGCCCGTCGAAGAACTGGCTGCCGAGCAGCCGGGTCAGTACGACGTGGTGACCTGCATGGAAATGCTGGAGCACGTGCCGGATCCGGCCTCGATCGTGCGCGCCTGCTCGACGCTGGTGAAACCTGGCGGCTGGGTGTTCTTTTCCACGCTGAACCGCAACGCCAAGTCGTTCGTGTTCGCGATCATCGGCGCGGAGTACGTCCTGCGCCTCCTGCCCCGCGGCACCCACACCTACGACCAGTTCATCAAGCCCAGCGAGCTGTCGGCGGCGGCGCGCGGCGCGGCCCTGGAACCGGTGAGCATGCGCGGCATGGAATACAACCCGATCACCCAGATCTACTCGCTGACTTCCGACACCTCGGTCAACTATCTGATGGCAACCCGTAAATGAGCGCCCTGATCCTGTTCGATTTCGACGGCACCCTGGCCGACACCGCCCCCGACCTGGCAGCCGCCGCGAACCGTCAGCGCACCCGCCGCGGCTTGGAGCCGATGGCATACGAGGCGCTGCGTCCCGTGGCATCTCAGGGCGCGCGCGGACTGTTGCGCGTCGCGCTGAACCTGCAACCGGGCGACGCAGACTATGAGCCCACCCGCCTGCAGTTTTTGGAAGACTACGCCGCCAGCTCGACGGTTCACAGCAAGCTGTTCCCCGGGATCGAAGACCTGCTGGCCGACATCCGCAACCGTGGCATGTCCTGGGGCATCGTCACCAACAAGGTCACCTACCTGACCCTGCCCATCGTCGAATTCCTGGACCTGACGCGCGACAGCGCCGTGCTGGTCTGCGGCGACACCACTGCCCACGCCAAGCCGCATCCCCTACCCTTGCAGCACGCCGCGCGCGAAGCGGGTTTTGAGACCGACCGCTGCGTCTACGTCGGCGATGACCTGCGCGATATCCAGGCCGCCCACGCGGCGGGCATGCCCGCTGTCGCCGCGGCCTATGGTTATGTCGGCGAAGACGACAACGTCATTGCCTGGCAGGCTGAAACCTGCGCGAATTCGCCAGAGGAACTCTGGTCCGCCATCGAGCCGCTGCTGCCCCGCGACTTGCGCTAAATTTCGAGGATGGGCCCTTTGCCCGTCCGCCCCGCCTTCGGTCACGCCCGCCTTCGGTGATGACGCACCTTCCAACGCGGCATTCTCGCTGATGACGCCGCAGCTGCCCGCGATTGTTCGGCCGAATTAGTGCAGCAGGCCGAACAATCTATCCGGATGCCGGGGGTTTATCCGGCCGGCGATCTCCCCTAAAGTGTGAACCGTGCATCGCGATCCGGGTTGTCCGGATCGCTCCGTTTCCGGCTCATGCCGGCGTTGCAGCCTCTCGCAGGCGGCGACGACATCTCCGTGCTGGCGGACCTCCGCGTCCCGCCGCACCGTGCCCGCTACGTTGACGCGGCGCACGCCCGACCTTTTGACCTTGCCTTCAACTCCCTGCCCGCGCGGCGCCATCCGGCCTCGCGTCCAAGGAATGCCTATGCTTTTGCCCATCCTGCTACTTTCCGCCGCCGGCTTCACCATCCTGACCACCGAGTTCCTGATCGTGGGGCTGCTGCCCGGGCTTGCCCGCGATCTGGACGTGACCGTTTCCCAGGCAGGCCTGCTGGTGACGCTGTTTGCCTTTACGGTCGCGGCGACCGGCCCCCTGCTCACCGCCCTGATGGCCAACATGGAGCGCAAGCGCCTGTTCATCGGGGTGCTGGTGCTGTTTGGCCTGTCCAACGCGCTGGCCGCCGTGGCGCCCAACATCTGGATCATGGCGATCGCGCGCTTTGTGCCGGCGCTGGCCCTGCCGGTGTTCTGGTCGCTGGCCAGCGCCACCGCCGTTGAACTGGTGGGCCCCGCGCGCGCCGGACGCGCCATTTCGACGGTGGCGTTCGGCATCGTGGCCGCCACGGTATTCGGCATTCCGATCGGTGTGCTGATCTCGGACGCGTTCGGGTGGCGCGCCGCGTTCTGGGTGCTGTCCGTGGTGGCGTTTGCCAAGGCCCTGCTACTGCTGCTGACCTTCCCCAGCACGCGCATCCGCGCCGACAGCGTGCGCCTCGTCACGCAGCTGCGGATCCTGCGCAAACCCATCGTTGTGAGCCATGTGGTGCTGTCGCTGCTGGTTTTCACCGGCATGTTTACGGCCTATACCTATCTTGCCGACATGCTGGAGCGGCTGGGCGGCTTTGACGGCGAGACCGTCGGCTGGACGATGATGGCGTTTGGCGCCGTTGGACTGGTGGGCAACACGCTGGGCGGACGCCTGGTGGACCGCAGCCCGCTCGGCGCCACGGCGCTGTTCTCGTCGCTGATGGCGGTTGGCCTGGCGTTCGTCGCGCCGGTCATGCAGTCGCACGGCCTGCTGGCTGTCGCGCTGGGCATCTGGGGAATCGCGCAGGCCGCACTTTTCATCGTCTGCCACGTACGGCTGATGAAGTCCGCCCCCGAGGCGCCCGCGTTTGCCGCGTCGCTGAACATCTCCGGCGCGAACATCGGCATCGGCCTGGGCGCGGTGGTTGGCGGACATGTGATCGACCACTATGGCCTGGCGACGCTGGGCGGCGCCGCGGCCGTCATCGTGGCGGTTTCCGTAGGGTTGGCCGCGCTAATGATGGCGGCGTCCCGGGGCCGGCGGCAATCCAAGGCGGCGTGCGCCAACGCGGCCTGACGCCAAGCTTGTCTCGCCCCCGCCACGCTTGACACCGCTTGGGTTTACAGGATGGCAGGCGCTTGCATTTGCAGTACAATGGAAGGTCTTGGGGCCGATCCGGATTCGACGTGGGTCGCGAAACAACTCAGGGCATGCCGAGCACCAGTACGCTCGTTAAACCACTGGAACACTACAAACGCCAACGACGAGCGTTTCGCTCTCGCCGCTTAAGCGGTGAGCCGCTGCACTGATCTGTCCTTGGGTCAGGCGGAGGAAGGCAACTTCCTAGGGGGGTAACCCTCGAACCGCAGCAGCGACATTCACAAGGAATCGGTCTGCGCTGGGGTCACACGGCTCAGATTTAAATTACGTGAATCGCTTTGGTCCGGCCTGTCGGTTGGCTAAGTCCAAAGTTAAAACCAAATAAATCGACTACGCATGTAGAACTGGTTGCGGAGGGCTTGCGGACGGGGGTTCAATTCCCCCCGGCTCCACCAAATTCCGTTCAGCAACGTCAGCTGAAACCAAAAATCCTCAAGGGTGCAGACCCTTGAGGATTTTTTTCGTTTGGGTCACTGCCGGTTGACCCAGTCCTGGGCTCCTTCGATGAACCAGGGGAGATTCAGGCGTTCGCCCTCGCCCGATTGAATCGTCAGACGCTGGCCGGACGGGTTGGCGTTGTTGTTGGAACCCGCCGGCGAATCCAGCGGCCGGCTGCGGTAGTCCACGTTGTTTCGCGGTTGCTGCGGGGTCTCTGCGCAGGCGGCGAGGGCTGCGATGGCCGCCCCGGCGAGCAGTAGGCGCAGCGCTGCGTGATGAATCTTCATGGTGTTCGGTTCCTGCTGGGGGCACAGGCCGGCGTGCCAGGCGAAACGGCCTTTCCCGTACCTTACTCGCATTAGGGTGGCCGCGTCAGGCAGCTCCGGTCGCCTGGCCGCCCACGTCAGCCTTCCCCCCTCCCACCGAAGCAGGTCGGGCGCGGGCGCGGCCTCCCAGGTCAGAACTGATACTTCAATGTCAGCATGGCGTGGCGGGTAGGCGCGTAGATCCCGGTGTAGAAGGTGGTGTCCAGCCCCTGCAGGTATTTCTTGTCGAACACGTTGTTCAGGTTCAGCGTGGCCGAGAGCTGGCGGTTGAAGTCGTAGCGCGCCATCAGGTTGGCGACGGCGTAGGCGGGCTGCTCGCCTTTGAGGGTGACGCCCGGCAGGGACCAGGTGGTGGCGCTGTAGTAGATGCGGCTTTGCCAGTTGACGCCGCCGCCCACAGTCAGGCGGTGCCAGTCGCCGGGCAGGCGGTAGGTGGTCCACAGCTTGGCCATGTGGCGCGGGAAGATCGTTCGGATAGTCCCGCCCTCGCCGTCTTTGGTGATGCTGTAGCTGTAACTGAGTGCGGCTTGCCAGCCGCGGGCCAATTCGCCGTTGAACTCGATATCCAGGCCCGACGTTTTGGCGCCGCTGACGGCGCGGTAAGCCGGTTCCCGCACGGTGCCGGGCACGAACTGGCCTTCGTCGACTTCGGCAAGGTTGTCCTGGCGGATCTGATAGAGCGCGATGGCGCTGGTGAGGCGGCCGCCAAAGTAGTCGCTCTTCAAGCCGATTTCGTAGTTGTCGCCGGTGCGCGGGTCCAGCACGTTGCCATTGCGATCGCGGGCGCTTTGCGGCTTGAAGATGCTGGTGTAGCTGGCGTAGACAGAATGCTGGTCGTTCAGGTCGTAGACGATGCCGGCGTAGGGCGTGACAACGCCGCTTTCGCTCATCTCGGTGATCTTGTTGTTTCGCGCCAGCGCGGGCGACGTGTAGATCTGCGAGAGCTTGTAGCGGTAGTTGCTGACGCGCGCGCCCACGATGACGGCGAGGTCGTCCGTGGGCTTCAGGCGCAACGCGGAATAGACGCCCTGCTGCTTTTGCCAGCCGTCGTAATCCATGAGTTTCTGGCCTGACGCGGTAGGCCCTGCAGTGTCGTTGCCCCAGGTGTAAATGTTGACGTCACGGCCTTCGATGTCGTCGTCGGCCGGCTCGTGATAGTTATTGAACTCCGCCCAATTCATTCCCACGACGAACTCGTGCTGCCTTCCCCACAATTCGAATGGTCCGGCCGCCTGCACGTCGAAGCCGGTCTGGCGCTGGCGGGCGCTGCCCAGGCCGCCATAGAACTGCACGCCGTCGCCCGTGTTGCGCTCGACGAAACCCCAACTGGCGTCGGCCGACGAAAACTCGCGCTTGCCGTGAAGGTAGTTGCCCGAAAACTTGAGCTTCCAGTCGTTGGCGAACTTGTGCTCGAGGTTGAGGAAGGCGTTGTAGACCTTGAGCTCGTCGGTGTTCCAGCGTGCCCCGGCGTTGTCGGACGCCTTGAAATCGGTCTGCTGACCGTCAGCGTAAAAGAGCGGCAGTCCGGTCGACGACTGTCCGCGCGGATCGTTGTTCTGGTAGTCCAGGCCCGCCGTGAGCATCGTGTTCGGCGTAAGGTCCGCCTCCAGCACGCCGTAGAAAACCGTCTTGTTTTCCTTGTAGTAGTCGATATGCGTGTTGCCCTGCTCGTGCGCAGCGACGAAGCGGCCGCGCAAGGTGCCGGCGTCGTTGATCGGCCCGCCCACGTCGAGTTCGCCGCGGCCGCGGCCCCAGGTGCCTGCGCCCACGCTGGCATAGCCCTGGAATTCGCGCGTGGGCTTCTTGCGGATGAGGTTGACGGTGCCCGAGGGATCGCCCGCCCCCGTCATCAGCCCCGTTGCGCCGCGCAGGACCTCGACGCGGTCATAGATGGCCAGGTCCGTCTGGCTCTGCGGGATGTTCTGCGACACGATGTCGGTCGCGGTCAGGACGCCATCAAACTGATAGTTATCGATGTTGTAGCCGCGCGAAAGAATCGAGAACCGTCCTGTGCCGATGTTCTGCACCGAGATGCCCGGCGTGCGGTCCAGCAGTGCCTCGATGCTGTCGACGCCCTCGTCCTCGATGCGCTGGCGCGTCATGACGCTGATGGTCTGCGGCGTTTCGCGCTGCGTGAGCGGCAGGCCGGTGGCGAAGGACAAGGGGCCGGTCATGGCGTAGCTGTTCGAACCCTCCGTGGCGCCAAAGCCGTCGGCTTGGACGGTGACGGGCGCCAGCGTGGCCACACCGCCAGCGGGCGCCGCGCGGTGCAGCACATAACTGCCGCCCTCTGCCGGCGATGCAGCCAGGCCGGTGCCCGCCAGCAAGGCATTCAACGCGGCGCGCGGGTCCAGGTCGCCCGACACGCCCGGGCTTTGCTTGCCCTGCGCGAGTCCGCCTGCGCCGGCGACCAGCACGCCTGACTCGCTGGCGAAGCGGGCGAGCACCGTGCTCAACGGGCCAGCGGGGATGTCGTAGTGCCGCGTTGCGGCCGCTGCAGGTTGTTGAACGCCTGCGGTCTGCGCGATGGCGTCCGGCGCGTCGACGGCCAGGACCGCCACGCCGCCCGCGATCGCCAATTGCACGAGACGCGCCGAGCAGGTCAGGCGGGAACGGCCCGCGAGGCGGCGGAATGAGTGGGGCGGCCGCTTAGCGGCAAGGACTGAATGACGGGGCATGACGAACTGGGTTCCGATGAGGTTTATCTACGAGCCGTGCGATTGAATTCGCTCTCATTAGGGGAATCGAACGAGAACCTCAAAAGCGGAACCGGGCGGGAGAAAAATTGTTGCGATGCCGTGCGAATCGCGATGAATCGCGGACGGGCGGGTGGCGGGAAAGGGTGAGGATCGCGTCAGCGGCTGCCGACCGGACCGCCTCGCGGCTGGATGCTGACCCACCACGGCAAGGTCCGCTGGATGCGGATGGGCAGAACGCCTTCGAGCATGGCCAGCGCCCGATCGGGGTCGGTGGCCGGATAGCTGCCGATGACCGGCAGGTTGGCGATCTCGGGCGCCACGCGCAGCACGCCGCCGCGATAGCGCTGCAGCTCGCTGGCGACATCCGCCAGCGGAGTGTTGTTGGTGACCAGGATGCCGCGCGACCAGGCCTCGCGCGCGGGGTCGGCGGATTGCGTGACGGCCAGCATTGCATCCGTGAAGCGCATCTGCTCGCCCGTCTGGATAACGCGCGTGCTGCCCGTGACGGCGGTGCGCGCTTCGACGGCGCCCTTGTAGACCGCCACCAGCGTCTCGTCGCCGTCGAGCCGCACCGTGAATCGCGTGCCGAGGGCGCGCACCCTGCCCTGCGGGGTATCGACGACAAACGGGCGTGCGGGATCGGCCGCGGTCTGTATCAGTATTTCGCCTGCCAAGAGGCGAAGCCGGCGCAGGCCGCCGCTGTAATCCTCGTCGAAGGCGCTGCCGGTGCCGAGCCAGACAACGGAACCGTCAGCCAGTTCGATCTGCCGGACCTCGCCGGTGGCGCTGCGGTGATCGGCCGCCCAGGCCAGCACCACGCCGGGCAGAGGCGTGAGGCGCCACGCCGCCAGCCCGGACAGGCCCGTGCCGGCCAGCGCCGCCAGGCCGAACAACATCTGACGCCGGCGCGCCATGCGGCTGTTGGCCATGCAATAGCCCTTGGCGACGGCGTCGCGGCCGGGGCTGGACTGGACGGGTTGGAACTGGCTGCTGATGCGCTCGACGTAGCCCCAGGCGGTCCGGTTTTCCTGCGCGCGTTCAAGCCAGGACTGCCAGCGCCGGCGCTCGTCGGGCGTGGCCTCGCCGGAGCGCAGCAGCGCAAACCATTCGGCAGCCTGCTCAAGCGCCTGGTGCGTGGGCTCGGCGGCGGATTGCACAGAGGTCATGTTGCGCCTCGAACGCGGAAATCCCAGCCTGTCATGCCGAACCGGTCCCCACGGGCGCGGCCGAATTCACATGGATCGGCGGTTCGATGGCCACCGACCGCGCCTCCAGCATCAGGCAGTGCAGCATGGCCTGGGCGACGTACTTGCGAACCATTCGGGTGGACACACCCAGCTCCTGCGCCACTTCCTTGTCGGACATCTCGCACGCGACCGCCATGACGAAAGCATTGGCGGCTTTGACCGGCATGCTGCGCAGCATGCCGTCAATTTCCAGCAGCGCCTGGATGACGATCACCTGATGTTCAGCCGACGGGGCCACGGCCTCGGGCCGCGCGGCCAGCTCTTCCAGCCACATCTGCTCGATCTGGCGGCGCCGCCACAGGTCCACGCACATGCCGTTGGCCATGGCGCGCAAATACGCCCGAGCCTCGGGAGCGCTGTCGAAGCGGCGCGGCTTCTGGATAAGGCGCACAAAAGCGTCGTGCGCCAGGTCGGCCGCGTCACACGAATTGCCCAGGCGCCGGCGCAACCACCCATGAAGCCATCCGTGATGGTGGGTGTACAGGAATTCGATTTGTGAGGACGGCGCGTCGCTGGCCACGGCGGTAGAAGGACCTCGGGCCATCATGGAACGCCCGGAAATCTAAATAAGAATTACTCGTGATTATGCGCACAACGGCCCCGTTTTGCAACGCGGCATTTCCGTTGGCGCGAATCGGCGCGTTTAAAGCCCGGCGTTCATAACGGAAATTTATTGTTTCGTGCTTTATCTTGGCCGTTGTAACAGCCACAGGTGAATTGACCCCAAATTCCGGATGAAACCTGCATCTCCCCTGTGATGCGATCGCGCGAAGCGAGGCTTTACCACGCGCCTGATGCCAGGAAAGCTCGACATATTCCGACACATATTACGAATGCTTTCAAGACAAAATAGCCGCAAGAAAATGCCACCGGCGCTGGGGGCCACACCGTCATGAAAGTCCTGTCGATTTTCGGCACGCGTCCCGAAGCCATCAAGATGGCTCCGCTGGTCACCGCGTTGCAGAACGAGCCACAGATCCAGAGCGTGGTCTGCGTAACCGGGCAGCACCGGGAAATGCTGGATCAGGTGCTTGCGCTCTTCGAATTGAAGGCGCAGCACGACCTGGACATCATGGTGCCCAACCAGACGTTGAATGGCCTGTACGCCCGGTTGATCAGCCGCGTGGATGGCGTGCTGGAAGCGGAGAAGCCGGACTGCGTGCTGGTGCATGGCGACACGAGCACGGCATCGGCGTGTGCGCTGGCCTCGTTCCACCGGCGCGTGCGCATCGGTCACGTCGAGGCCGGGCTGCGCACCGGTAACCTGGCGATGCCGTTTCCCGAGGAAATGAACCGCCGCGTGGTCGACGCGATCGGCGACCTGCTGTTTGCGCCCACCGAGGAGTCGCGCGGGAATCTATTGCGCGAAAACCTGGCGGGCAGCATCACGGTAACCGGCAATACGGTGATCGACGCCCTGGCCATGACCTGCGCCAAGCTGACCGCCGGTAGCGCCCTGACCCGCATGTTGCAGACCCGATACGCATGGCTGGACCCGAACCGCCGGCTGCTGTTGGTCACGGGCCACCGGCGCGAGAGCTTTGGCGAGGGCTTTCGCAACATCTGCGCCGCGCTGGCCGATCTGGCCCGGCGCGCGGACCTGCAGATCGTGTACCCGGTCCACCTGAATCCCCAGGTGCGCGGCGTCGTGATGGCCGAGCTGTCCGGCCTTGCCAACGTGCACTTGATCGACCCGCTGGATTACCTGGATTTCGTGTGGTTCATGCAGCGCGCGCACCTGATCCTGACCGACTCGGGCGGGGTGCAGGAAGAGGCGCCCTATCTGGGCAAGCCGGTGCTGGTGATGCGCGACGTCACGGAGCGTCCGGAAGCGGTGCGGGCGGGCACGGTGGCGCTGGTCGGCACCGATACGCGGCGCATCGTCACCGAGGTCAACCGACTGCTTGATGACCCGGGGCTGCACAGCGCCTTCTCGCGGCGGATCAATCCATACGGCGACGGCAAGGCCAGCCAGCGCATTGTCGATGCGCTCTGCGGCCGCGCCGTATCAGAATTTTCTCCCCACGGCGCCCCCTCCTCTCTCTGACTATCTGCCGCGATGCCTATCTTGCCTGGAGCTTTCATGCCCTCCTCCTTACAAGCCACCGATGTCCGTACGTTGTGCCGCGCCCTGGTCGCGGCGGGGCTGCTGGCGCCGCTGGCCGCGCTGGCCAGTCCGGCCGGCGACGCGCTGCGCCGGCTGCAGAGCGACGACATGGTGACGCGCAGCACCACGCTGGAAGACCTGGGCATCACCGAGCCCGTCGTCCTGTCCAACAGCGATGCGCGGCAGGAGTTCTATCTGCCGGTGCCGCGCGGTGTGCCGGTCACGGACGCGCGGCTGGATTTCGACGCGCGCTACACCAAGGGCGAGCCGGGCCGGACCAGCATGGTGCTGTGGCTGGACGGCGTGCCGCAAACGGCGCAGCGCGTCGCCGATGGCGAAGGCTCGGCCAGCCGGACGCTCGCCGTCGAACGCCGCACGCGAGAGTCGGGTTTCTTGCGCTTGGGCGTGGACTGGCAGTCCGACATCGCGCTGCGCCACTGCGAAAGCAACCGCGCCACGGGCAATGCCCTGACGATCTCGCCGCAGACGCGGCTGAGCTACCGCTATGACGCGTCGGCAATCAACAGCCTGGACGACGCCTGGGGCTCGCTGCCGGGCAAGCCCGTGTTGATGGTCGCCAGCCGCAAGCTGGACCAGCAGGCCTTCGACAGCGCCTGGCGCCTGGGCGTGGCAATGGAGCGCAGCGGCAAGCGCGTGGCGGTCCGGGCCTTCCCGGCGGTGGGCGAAGCGGTCGACACGCGCGGTCTGCAGGCCCCGGCGGGACTGGGACAGGTGCCGGCGTTTGCCGCGCTGACCGGCAAGGAAACGCACAAGCTCGCCAACCCCGCCGAGATCGGCGCCCTGCTGGTGATGGGCGCGCCGGCCGTCGCCGGAGACGTGGTGATTGCCGATGCCGCGCTCAGCACGAAGTACAACGAAGCGCTGGACGCGTTGCAGGCGCAGCTTGCGTCCGATCCCGATGCGGCGGACGCCTTCAAGGCGTGGCGCCAGCAGCGCATGCCGCTGGCGGGCGCCGGTCTGGCGTCCAAGGAGATCCGCCTGGTGTCGCTGGGCCGCCAGGCGGTGATCGCCGTCGCAGCCGACGCGGGCGCGCAAGGCGCCGGCGTTTTCGACACGGCCTGGCGCCGCATCCTGGCAAGCCGCCAGGTGCAGGTGCAGACCGCCCTCCCCCCGCAGTCCATGCAGGATGGCGGCGTGCGCCTGTCGACGCTGGGCGGCTCGTCGGCGAGCTTTGACGTGGTGGCGCGCGGGGACTGGAACGCGTCGTTTCCGCTGGCCGCCGTGACTACCGACGGCCGCGTGCCGGATGAACTGATCATGGACGTGGCAGCGGCGCCCGGGGCCTCGTCCACGCGCCCTGTTGCATCCGTCTTCTGGAACGGCATCCTGTTGGGCGCCAAGCAGTTGGAAGCCGACGGACGGCCCGAACGGCTGACGGCGCGGGTGCCCGGCTATGCACTGGGCGTGACGAACGCGGTGCGCGTGACCTTCCAGCGCCAGCCCGTGTCGGTGGACTGCAATGAGATTCCGCAGGGCTATCCCGTGAACGTGCTGCCGACCAGCTACGTGAAGCCCGGCAAGGCGCAGCCCGACGGCACGTTCGTGGGCCTCTTGCCGCTGATGGCGGGGTCGCCGCAGTTGCTGATTCCGGACAGCTATCTGGCCGATGCGCCCGACAACATCAAGCGCGTCATCGGCATCGCCGCAGCCAGCGGCGTGTCGGCCTCGCGTGCCGAGCTGTCGGTGTCGCCCGCCGGCCAGGCCGTCAAGCCGGCCCGCGCGTTCCTGGCGATGGAGTTGCCGGTCGACGGCGCCAAGCCCGCCGTTCAGGTCAATGAACGCAAGCAGCTCAAGGTGGCCGGCAAGGACACGACGTTGCTGGACATCTCGGGGCTGACGCAACTGAGCACCGCGGAAGTCGTCAGCGCGGGCGGCCAGGAGGGCGTGCTGTGGCACACGCTGGGCGAGCAGCCCGGCATGACCGATGCGCCGTTTGTGCTGAATCGCGGCAACATCGCGATCATCGGCGCGGCGGGGCCCGTCGCGTGGATCGACAGCGCCAACCCCGACGCGAGCCACCCGCCGGGCGCGGGGGAAAGCGCCTTCTTCGAATGGCGGCGCTACATCTCGTGGAGCGTGCCGGCCATCAGCATCAGCCTGCTGGTGCTGCTTCTGTTCCTGATCTTCGCCATGCGCGTCGCCCGCAGGAATCGCAAGGATCCCCATTAAGGCCACGGCGTCATGTCCTCGCTCTACTGGCCCTACCTGATCGCGGATTACTACCGCGGACTGGAGGTTGTGACCGCCGTCGTCGGCGTGATCATCCTCCTGTCCAGCCTGGATGACCTGTTCATCGACGGCTGGTACTGGGTGCGCGAGCTGTGGCGGTCACTGACCATCAAGCGCCGCTACACGCCGCTGACCGCCGCGCAGCTTCGCGCCAAGGAAGAGCAGCCGCTTGCGATCATGGTGCCGGCCTGGCTGGAGTACGACGTGATCGCGTCCATGCTCGAGACGATGGTGTCGACGCTGGAATACAAGAACTACATGATCTTCGCCGGCACCTACCAGAACGACGAGCGCACGATCAACGAAGTGGAACGGATGCGGCGCCGCTACCGGCAGCTGGTCCGTGTGGAGGTGCCGCATGATGGCCCGACCTGCAAGGCCGATTGCCTGAACTGGATCGTGCAGGCGATCTTCGCGCAGGACGCCAAGCAGCCCGTGCCCTTTGCCGGCGTGATCCTGCATGACAGCGAAGACGTGCTGCATCCGCTGGAGCTGAAGTACTACAACTACCTGCTGCCGCGCATCGACTTCATCCAGCTGCCGGTGACCTCGTTGGAGCGCCATTGGTACGAGCTGGTGGCGGGCACCTACATGGACGAGTTTGCCGAATGGCACACCAAGGACCTGGTGGTGCGCGAGAGCCTGTCGAAGATGGTGCCGTCGGCGGGCGTGGGCACGTGCTTTTCGCGCCGCGCCTTGGTGGAGCTGGCGGCCGAGACGAACAATCAGCCGTTCAACACCGACACGCTGACCGAGGACTACGACATCGGCGCGCGCCTGGCCCAGCGCGGCATGCGCCAGATCTTCGGCAAGTTCCCGGTCGAGTACGTGACGCGGCGCCAATCGTGGTTCGGCCTGGGCAAGGAACAGGTCGCACATCTGCGCATGCCGCTGGGCGTGCGAGAGTACTTTCCCAACACCTTCCGCACCGCGTACCGGCAAAAGGCGCGCTGGACGCTGGGCATCGGGCTGCAGGGCTGGCAGCAGGTGGGTTGGACGGGGTCACTCGCGACCAAATACCTGCTCTTTCGCGATCGCAAGGGCCTGGTGACGTCCTTCATCGCCATCCTGGCCTATGTGCTGCTGGCCAATTTCTTCGTCTTCTATCTGGCCGACCTGTTTGGCTGGTGGACGGTGTACTACCCGTCGTACTTCCGGCCCGGCGGCTGGCTGGTGACGCTGATGTGGGCCAATGCCGTCGCCCTGCTGCTGCGCGTGGTGCAGCGCGCGTACTTCGTCGGCCGCATGTATGGCTGGGAGCACGCGCTGCTGTCGATTCCGCGGATGATCGTCGGCAATTTCATCAACGCCATGGCGGCGGCCCGGGCGTGGCGTCTGTTCATCGGCCATCTGATTACGGGCAAGCGGCTGGCGTGGGACAAGACCATGCACGACTTCCCGTCGACGGATCAGTTGGCGCAGCAGCGCCAGCGCCTGGGCGAGCTGCTGCTGTCGTGGCAGGCCATCGACCAGACCACGCTGGAGCAGGCCCTGGAAATCCAGGCGCGCGAGAAAAAGCCGCTGGGCCAGATCCTGACGGAACAGGGCTGGCTGGACGAAGGCACGCTGACCGAAGCCATCCAATTCCAACAGGCCGGACAAGGCGAGCCCCCGGCCGCGCCCGCCACCAAACCTTCACCCCCATGATGTCCTTTCCTCGCTCGCTCGTTCTGTCCGCGGCCCTCGCCTGTGCCTGGGCTGCGGCGCCTGTTGGAGCGCAAACGCAGCCTGGGGCCGAAGCGCCGTTGGAAGGCGCGGCGTGGCAGTTTGCCGACGAGGGCTACAAGAACTACGACGCCGGCAACTATGCGCTGGCGCAGCAGCAGGCGGAATCAGCCATCGTGCTGCGCCCGGACGTGGAGCGCCTGCGCCTCTTGCTGATCTACGCGCTGCAAAAGCAGGGCAAGCTTGCCGAAGCCGACAAGGCCGCAGCCGACGCCATCGCCAGCGGGCTGGACTCGCCGGCCCTGCGCCAGGCGCGCGCCAACCTGCGCCCTGCCGCCGCCACCCGGCCTGGCACCCAGCCCGCCGCCTCGCCGGCCGCGCCCCGGACCAGCAGTGCCTACCAGCGCGGCTTTCCCATCGCCACCCGCGCCTATGCCGATTACAACCGCGCGGACTATCCCGCAGCCGAGCGCGGCGCCGAACGCGCGTTCCGGATCGATCCCAAACAGGGCGCATGGGCCATGCTGTGGCTCGATGCGCTGGAAGCGCAGGGCAAGTACGCCGAGGCCGAAGCTGCCGCGGCCAAGGCCGTGTCGCTGGGCGCGCCAAACGGCAACGACCTGGCCGCGCGGCAGCAGACGCTCAAGCGCCGGATGGCAGTCAAGCCGGCCGAGGAAGGCTATCAGGCGCTGATCGCCAACCGCCCCGGCGACGCCGTGCCTCTGGCGCGGCAGGCCGTCGCGCTGGCGCCCGAAAGTCCCAGCCATCGCCTGCTCCTCATCACGGCCCTCATGCTGGACAACCAGCTCGCCGCCGCCGAGGAAGCCGCCACGGACGCCATGCGGCAGGACGATGAGAACACCGTTGCGCTACTGATGCGCGGCTACCTGCGCCAGCGCCAGGGCCGGACGCAAGAAGCAGACGCGGACTTCGATGCGGCGCTCAAGCAGGACTGGCTGGACGACGAACAGCGGCGCAACGTGCGCCTGATCGCGGCCGACGCCGCCCTGGCCGCGGGCGAAAACGCACGCGCGCTGGCGCTGGTCGAACCGCTGGGCGGCAAGGATGAGGCGGCCGCGCAGCGCATCAAGCGCGCGAGCGCGCGCCCGGCCATCCCCGCCACGCTGACGCTGGCGAACTATCCCGCGCCGGTGCAGGACTGCCGCGACACGCCCTACGGCACCTCGTGCGAACTGCTGCCGTCCGATGCCGCAGGCAGCGGCGGCCCTGCGTCACTGGCCTATGCCGCGTACGCGCGCGAGGATTACCAGGAAGCCATCAGCCAGGCGCGCAAGGCTGCCGAGCAGGATCCCGCCAACAAGGAGTACCAGCGCCTGCTGACCACCACGCTGGCGGCCGGCAACGCCGCGCAACTGGCCGAGGCCAACACGCGCATGAGCGCCGCGCTAGCGGCGCAGCCCGACGATCCAACGCTCCTGATGCAGCGCGGCTACCTGCACCAGCGCATGCGTCAGCCCAAGCTGGCGCTGGAGGACTTCCAGGCGGCGCGCGCCACCGGCAAGGCGCCGCCGACCGTGATCCTGGATGAAGGCTATGCGCTGGCCGGCGTCGGGGACAAGCGCGGCGCGGTGGATCGCCTGAAGGAGGCGATCGACGAGAACGACGCCGGCAAACTTGAGCTCACGCCGCAGCAGCGCTTTGACACGCGCAACGCGGTCGGCGGGCTGTCGCGCGAATGGGGCGGGTACTTTTCCGCGGGCTACCGCGGGGCGCGGCCTGCATCCTCGGGATTAGGCGGCGCGGCCATCACCGTGCCAGGCGACGCCGTGTTCAGCACCGCCGAGATCTTCTGGCGGCCGTCGGACTTCCTGAATTCGTCGACGCGGACCTTTGAACTGTACGGACGCCTGTCGAACACGCTGTACGACAAGGGTAGCCGGACCGCGAGCCAGACGGTGTCGAACCCTTGCCAGAGGACGGGCGACAATTCCCAACCATCCACCATCGATATCGCTGGATCATCTAATCCGGGCATTTCAGGCCTTCCCACCACCATCGGGTCGCTCGGCATGCGATTCACGCCGTCCACCGAAGTGGGTCTGACGTTCGGCCTGGAGCGTCAGTTCAACCTGGGCAGCGCTACGCGCCGGGGCACATTCAGCCCTGAACCGGCGGCGCTGCGCTGCGGAGACGACCTCCGCGACAAGACCGCGCACTACCAGACGGACGCCGGCAGCGGCGGCTGGCTTGCCTACGTGACCTACGGCCTGTACGAAGGCACGACGCTGCGCATCGACCGCCCCGACTGGTTCACGATGGAAGGCTATGTACAGGCCGGCTATTCCTGGCAGGACATGCCGGCCAAGTTCTGGCTGCGCGACAACGCGACGGGCGTCGACGGCGAGAAGTCGTCGGGCCGGCTGAAACGCGACCAGGCGTTCGGCGCCGGCGAACTGCGCGTGGGCCGCAGCTATCGCGTGGACGCCATCAGCGAACGGCTGGTGTTCTTTCCCTATGCGGTCATCGGCGCGGACTGGCTGTGGAACAAGAACCGTGTTACCGGCTTTGACATCGATGGTTCGGATTCCTACCGGCTGCTGGGCGACACCACGTCGTGGTCGATGGGCGCCGGCCCCGGCTTCAACCTGCGCTACTGGTTCCGCGAAGGCCATTACACCGCACCCATGTCCTACCTGGATCTGACGACGCAATACCGCTTCAACATCGGCGGCGGGCAGGCCGATCGGGCCAAGGGCCTGTTCATCAACCTGACCCTGTCGTACTGACGGCACGCCGATCCGCAATACAAGGAGTTCACCCATGCACACCGCAACCCGTCTTCCGAAGCGCACCCTGCCGGGCCTTTCCGGCCCGCTGGCCCGCGCGCTGGCATCGGCCGCCCTGATGGCGGCGTGCGCCACCGCGGCGCAGGCGCAGCAGGCCTCGTCCATCGTGATTCAGGGCAAGGACAACTGGCTCTTTCCCGGCTGGGGCAGCCTGACGCAGGTGGATATGCGTGGCATCGACGCATCCACGCAGTTGGTGCGCGAGACGCGTGACGCGCTGGCGGCCAAGGGCATTCAGCTTGAGGTGCTCGTGCTGCCCGACAAGACGCTTTTCTATCAGGACAGGCTGCCGGACGGCAAAGCGCTCAGCGCCGACGTTAAGAAGCGTTATCAGACCATCCAGGACAAGCTCAAGCAGGCCGGCGTCGCGACCATCGACGACGAGGCCGTGCTGCAGCGGGTCAAGAGCAGCGGCCAGGAAGTCTTTTACCGCACCGACCAGCACTGGACGCAGGCCGCCGCAGACGCCACCGCCGATGCGCTGGCGCAGCGCATCAAGCAGGACGTAAAGACGCTGGCCGGCAAGCCCGGCACCGGCATGGCGCTGGGCAGCGTGGTCAACGAGCGCCGCTATGGCGACCTGGCCGAGCTTTTCCTCACGCCGGACCAGCGCAAGCAGGCGGGCCGCGAGACCTTCACGGTGCGGCGCCAATCCGATAGCCAGAGCCTCGTGGACGACACGCCGGCGCCCGTGCACGTCACCGGCCACAGCATGGTGCAGCCCTACTTCGGGTTTCCGCAGAAGCTGTCCAACGCGCTGGACCGTCCCGTTTCCGTCAACTGGAAGCCCGGCAACGTGGGCCACTGGGTGATGCTGCTGGAGTATCTGGAATCGCCCGCCTTCAAGCAGAACAAGCCGCAGGTGCTGGTCTGGCAGATGTTCGAACCCACCTACGCGCAGGGACCGGAGGCCCGCGGCCTGTGGGACAACGCCTCCATCATGAGCGCCGACACCTGGCGTTCGCGCATGAAAGCGGCTATCGGGAAGTAGGCACGTGAGTACGCCGGACACGACGCACGCCGCCGGAGGCCGGGGCACCGGAAGTCCCGGCGCCGGCCGCCCGGACGCCAACCATCGGCTGACCGCCTGGGTGGTCGCCGTGCTGCTGGCCGTCGGTCTGGGCTGGGGCGGGTGGCGGTTGATGCAGGCGCGCGTCGGCGCCGTCGCGATGTCGCCGTCAGCGTGGCTGGATGGCTCGGCGGGCGCCGCGCTGAACAAGGCGCTGGCGTTGCCGCGCCAGGCCGACGTCGACACCTGGAATGCCGCGCTGCGCTATCGATTGTTCGGCGACCTGGGCGAGCAGGTCGCGATGGGCTGCCCTGGCTGGCTGTTCTACCGCGACGGATTGCGGCCGCCGCCCGGCGTGCACGTCTTCGACGAACGCCTGCGCCTGATGCGGCATTGGGTGCGCGAACTGCGCGCCAAGCAGGTGCAGGTGCTGGTGGTCGCGGTGCCGGACAAGTCGCGCATCGAGTCCGCCCAGCTTTGCGGCCTGCCCGTGTCGCAACCGATACGCCAGACGCTGGACACCTGGCAGGCCGCGCTGCGCGCGGACGGCGTGCCCTTCGTGGACCTGCGCGACGCGCTGATGGCGGCCCCCGCGCCCCGCTTTTTCCGTACGGATGTGCACATGAATGCGCAAGGTGCGCAGGCGGCAGCCTCGCGCGTGGCCGAAGCGGCGTTGCCGCTTTTGAACGGCAAGGGGACGCAGGCGTTCAAGACGGAACCGGCCTCTGCGCCGCAGCCGCGCATGGGCGACCTGATCGTGCTGGCGGGCCTGGAGCAGGCGCCCGCCGGATGGCGGCCGGATCTGGAGCAGGTGTCGGAGGAGAAAATCGAACCCGTGCGCAGCGGCGGCCTCCTGGACGAACCGCCCCCGGTAGAAGTGCTGCTGGCGGGCACCTCCAACGGCCGCCGCAGCCAGTTCGGGGAGCGCCTGGGCATGGACCTGGGGCGCGAAGTCTGGAACATGAGTCTGGACGGCGGACAGTTCTCGGGCGCGCTGACGATGGCGCTGGGACAGCGCGCGCAATGGCCCGCCAGCCTGAAGCTCGTGATCTGGGAGTTCTCGGAGAACGCCCTGTCGCTGCCGCTGACCGCAGACGAACAAGCCCTGCTGGCGCGCATCCCGTAGCGAACCAAGATGCTATTCAACTCCTACCTGTTCCTGTTCATCTTCCTGCCCGTGACGCTGGCGGTGTACTACGCGCTGGGACCGCTGAACGTGCGGCTGGCGGCGCTGTGGCTGTGCCTGACCTCGCTGGTGTTCTACGGCTGGTGGAATCCGCAGTTCGTCGTGCTGCTGGCCGGCTCCATCGCCTTCAACTACCTGGTCAGCCAGTTGATCCTGCACAACGCTGCACGCCCCCGGCTGCAGGGCCTGATCGTGGGACTGGGCGTGGGCGCAGACCTGGCGCTGCTGTTTCACTACAAGTATTTCGTGACGCTGCTGAACTTCCTGAATGACTTGGGCATGACGGCGGCAACCGCGGACGACATCATCCTGCCGCTGGGCATTTCGTTCTTCACGTTCACGCAGATCGGTTATCTGCTGGACTGCAAGGCGGGCGTCGTGAAAGAGCGCAGCCTGCTGAGCTACGTGCTGTTCGTGACGTTCTTTCCGCACCTGATCGCCGGCCCGATCCTGCATCACAAGGAAATGATGCCGCAGTTCGCGCAGCCGGAGAATTACCGCTTCAAGGCCGAGAACCTGTCGGTGGGCGCGATCCTGTTCGTGATCGGCCTGGCCAAGAAGGTGCTGCTGGCCGATGGCATCGCGCCGTACGCCGACGCGGGGTTCGCAGCGCCGGGCGAGCTGCAGTTCTTTGGATCGTGGGGCGCCAGCCTTTGCTATGCGCTCCAGCTTTACTTTGATTTCTCGGGCTATTCGGACATGGCGCTGGGCCTGGCGAAGATGTTCGGCATCCGCTTCCCGCTGAATTTCAACTCGCCCTACAAGGCGGGCAACATCATCGAATTCTGGGCGCGCTGGCACATGACGCTGACGCGCTACATCACCGCGTATCTGTATTACCCCGTGGCGGTGGCGGTGAACAAGTGGCGCACGAACCGCAACCTGCCGGTGGGCTCGGCCGGGCTGAAGACGCTCGGCGGCTTTGCCGGCAGCATCGCGCTGCCCACGCTGTTCACGATGACGCTGGCGGGCGTGTGGCACGGCGCGGGCTTTCAGTTCGTGGTGTTCGGACTGCTGCACGCCATGTATTTGTCGGTGAACCATGCCTGGCGCATCTTCGTCGTGGGCCGCAAGCCCGCCGCTGCGCGCAACACGCTTGCCGCCACGCGCGCGCTGTGCGTGCTGATCACGTTTGTCGCGGTGCTGGTGGCGCAGGCGTTCTTCCGCGCCCACGGCGTGGGCGACGCGATGCTGCTGGTGCAGGGCATGACGGGCGCGCGCGGCATCGAGCCGCTGGACATGTCCGCGCATGTCGCGGGTCTGGCCTTTGGCGACGCCTGGCGCGTCATCGCCGGCCACCACATGCAGCTCATCTATGCCGTCGTGCTGCTGGGCATCGCATGGTTCGCGCCCAACTCGCACCAGATCCTGGGCCGCTGGTCGCCCGCCCTGTTCAAGCCGAGCGAGGCCCCACAGACGTTCATGCGCTGGCGTCCCAATGTCGCGTGGCTGGCGGTCATGCTCGTGCTGCTGGCTTTCTGCCTGGTGAACCTGCACAAGGAAGCCCGGTTTCTCTATTTCCAATTCTGATCCCACGGGGTCGCGGAGCAAGACATGGACATCAACGCTATCGAAGCCAAAGTGGCGCAACTCGTCGAAGACATCATCCTCACGCAGGTGGATCCCGACACGCTGCTGATCGAATCGGGGCTGGTCGACTCGTTGGCGGCCGTCGACGTGGCGCTGGCGGTCGAGCGCGAATTCGGCTGCAAGATCCCGCCCACCGAGATCGACGTGCATCTGGAATCGGTGCATACGCTGGCCGCCTTCATCGCGGAACGGCGCGGCGCCTGACGCGCAGCCACGGGAGGGCAGGACCATGCGCTTCGACTTCACCACATTCGATTTCGCGGACACGCAGACTGACGCCGACGCGATCGCGGTCGTGGACGCGCGCGGGGCCACGTCGTGGCGCGCGCTGCGTGCCGCCACCGAGGCCTGGGTACAGGAAGCGCGGGACGCGGGCGCGCGACCCGATACGCCGCTGGTGATTTCCGGCCACAAGGAGACGGCGTTTCTGGTGGCGATACTGGGCTGCCTGCGGTTGGGCGTGCCCTTCGTGCCGGTGGATGTCATCAACCCGCCCGAACGCATTGCACGCATCGGCGAGCTGGTGCGCGCGGATCTGCGCTACGACGCGCAGGCCGCGCAATTCGTTTCCACGGGCGGTAAGGCCGTGCCGCTGGAAGAGAAAAGTCTGGCCTACATCATGTTCACGTCGGGCAGCACCGGCGATCCGAAAGGCGTGCAGATCGGCCGCGAAAGCATCGGCCTCTTTGCCGGATGGATCCGCGACTGCCTCGCGCTGGGCGCGGCGCCGGTCTTCATGGACCAGATGCTGTTCAGCTTCGACTTTTCGCTGTTCAACTGGGTGGGCGCGCTGACGCTGGGCGGCACCTGCGTGCTGTGCCCGCGCGAGACCATCGCGCAGCGCGACGCCTTTGTGCAGTATCTGGCCTGCAGCCGCATCAGCGTCTGGGCCTCCACGCCCTCGTTCGTGCGGCAGCAATTGTTCAACCCTGAGTTCAACCACGCCCACCTGCCCGATCTGCGCGTCTTCGTGTTCGGTGCCGAATCGCTGACGCCCGCATTGGCCGAGGAACTGTGGCAGCGCTTTCCGCAGGTGCGCATCGTCAACTCCTACGGCCCGACCGAAGCGACGTGCTCGACCACCTGGGTTGAGATCGACCCGGCGTTGCGCGCGGCGGCGCCCAATCCATTTCCCATTGGCCGCGCCAAGCCCTATGCCGGGGTCTTCATCGAAAACGGCGAGATCAGCATCGCGGGCGACCACGTCATGCGCGGCTACCTGAACCGCCCCGACCTGAACGCCACGCGCATGTTCACGCGCCACGGCAAGCGCGGGTATCGCAGCGGCGACCTGGGCGAGATCGACGCGCAGGGACTCGTCACCTTCCGCGGCCGCATCGACGATCAGATAAAGCTGCATGGGTACCGCATCGAACTGGCGGAGATCGACGCGGCCATCGCCGCCCTGCCTGGCGTGCGTGCCGGCGCCACGGTGGCGCTGCGGCGGCCCGATGGCGCTATCGTCAGGCTGATCGGCTTTGTCGAACCCGCCGCAAACGGCCAGCGTACGCACTCCCCTGCCGTCGGCCTGCAACCGCTGCCCGCTGATCTGACAGACTGGAAGGTCACGCTGGGCCGGCGTTTGCCGCCGTACATGATTCCGTCAGAACTGGTGGCGTGCCCGCACTTTCCCACGACCAGCACGGACAAGGCGGACCGCAAGCAGCTCGAACGCCTGTATCTTGAAACGCGCCTCAGCAAGAAACCGGAGCCGCAAACATGACTCGCACAACCTTTCGTCTCGCCCTCGCCCTGACGCTGGCGGCCTGCTCCGCCAGCGCCGCCGCCGAAGGCGTGCTGGCGCAACTGTATGCCGCCCGCCCGCCGGCGGGTTCCTCGTTCGTGCGGGTGGTCAATCCGCACGTGAACCCGCTGCAGGCGCAGGTCGCTCAAGGGCCGGTCCAGGAGATCGGACCGGACCGGCAGGCCACCACCTACGCCATCGTGAAGGGCAATCAGCCCTTCGACGTGCGCATCGACGGCAAGCTTGCCGGCACGCTGCAGGTGGCGCCCGACACGTTCAGCACGCTGGTGCCGCGGCGTGACGGCGGCAGGCTGTCGTTCAGCGTCATCGACGACAACGCCGGCGCGCAGGACGCGCTGAAGGCCGAGCTGCGCTTCTACAACCTGGCGACGGATTGCCCCGCCGGGCAGTTGTCCGTCAGTCCGTCCGGCCCGGTCCTGTTCAAGGACGTCGAGCCCGGCGCGTCCGCCGCGCGCGCGATCAACCCGGTCAGCGCGACGCTGGCCGCCGGCTGCGGCACGGCCGCGTCGCAGGCGCTGCCGCTGCCGGCCTTGCAGCCGGGCGACCACTACAGCCTGTTCCTGACCGGGACGCCCGAGGCCCCCGTGCTGCGTGGCCAGACCAGCGGCACGGACGCGTACAAGAAATAGGGAGGCCATCATGCGCCGCGTTTTCCGGGACGACCACGAACTCTTCCGCGACCAGGTCAAGCGCTTCATCGAGAGCGAGATCGCGCCCCGCTATGCCGAATGGGAAGACGCCGGCGTGACCCCGCGCGCGCTGTGGCGGCGGGCCGGCGACGAGGGGCTGCTCAATTGCGCGCTGCCGGATCCGTATGGCGCGGGCGGCGACTTCGGGCATTCGGCCGTGGTGATCGAGGAGCTGGCGCGCGCCAATTTCCTGGGCATCGGCTTTTCGATCCACTCCGACATGGTCGCGCCGTATCTGCTGAACGTCGGCACCGACGCGCAGAAACAGCGCTGGCTGCCCGACATGGCGCGCGGCGAGACCATCGGCGCCATCGCGCTGACCGAGCCGGATGCGGGCAGTGATCTGAAGGCCGTGCGCACGCGCGCGCGGCGCGATGGCGAACACTTCGTGCTCAATGGTCAGAAGACCTTCATCACCAACGGCGTGAACGCGGGCCTGGCCATCGTACTGGCCAGCACCGATCCCGATCTGGGTGCGCGCGGGCTGTCGCTGTTCTGCGTCGAGGAAAACCTGCCGGGTTACACGAAGGGCGCCCCCCTGCACAAGATCGGCCAGCACAGCCAGGACACCTGCGAACTGTTTTTCAACGACGTGCGCCTGCCCGCCGACTGCCTGCTGGGTCCGCTGAACAATGCGTTCGAGATCATGACGCGCGAGCTGGCGCGCGAACGACTGGCAATCGCGCTGCGCGCAGCGGCGTCGCAGGAGGGCATGCTGGACCAGGCGGCGCAGTACACGCGCGATCGCAAGGTGTTCGGGCGCCGCGTGATCGACTACCAGAACACGCGCTTCAAGCTGGCGAATGCGCGCGCGCAGAGCGCCATGCTGCGCGTCTTCCTGGACGATTGTCTGGCGCGCATGATGGAAGGCGAGCTGGACGCGACGACGGCAGCCATCGCCAAGCTGAATGCGACGGAGATGCAGGGGCGCATTCTGGACGATCTGCTGCAGCTTTACGGCGGCTACGGCTACATGGCGGAATACGGCATCGGCCGCGCGTGGGCCGACGCGCGGGCATTGCGCATCTTCGGCGGCACCAACGAGGTCATGCTGGAAATCATCGGCCGCAGCTTCAACTGACGCGGCGCGCCTGACGCCGCGCATTCCAGAGGCGCACTGCGGGGCCGCGCAGCCAAAGCGAACTTCAGAGCCGGGCGTCCATCCAGGCCTGCATCAGCGCGCGAGCCTCCGGCGTGTCGTCGATGACCCACGGGTCCAGCGCAAAGGCCACGATGCGCTTGGCGCCGTAGCCGCGCGCCACCTCCCACTGCTCACGCACCCGCTCAAAATCGGCGGACCGCGCCTTGAAGGTCGAGCCATCGGTGGCGCCCGACGGCAGTTCCTCGAACAGTTCCAGGATCAGGTCGAAAGACGCGTGGCGCGCCAGCAGCATGTCGTGCAGCGGTTCCAGCGCCCGCAGGTTCTCCAAGCCGGCCACGCCGACGCCGTCCTGGATCATGGGGTGTATGCCCACGTGGTCCAGAACATGGCTCCACAACTTCACCAATGATCCGTCGCCCGGCAGGCGGCTGTGATACGTCGAGATGCACGGCACGCTGCTGCTGGTCTCTTGCGCCTCGCGCGACAACGCGTCCAGCCATGGCACCAGCAGCGCCTGCCGATCGGCGGGCGCCCAGTTGTACTGTTCCAGCTCGTACGGCAGATACCATCCGCGAAACGCGCGGCGCTGATTCCAGCCGGACTCCCGCATGTACGCGGCGCCGCGTTCGCGCGTCTGGTCCAGAAAGGCGGCCAGCGCGGGCGTGTCGGCGCGGGCCAGCACGTCCCACCAGCGCTGGTCGTACGGCAGGCCCACGTGGATGCCAATGCCCTGGTGCGCGGCTTCGTCGAACAGGTTCGCAAGAAGCGCTCCGGGGGCCATCCAGTCGTCCGGCCGCCCGCCTTCCAGTCCGGTCCATTGCAGGAAGATCTCGCGGCAGCCCAGCCGCCGGAAGCTGCGCAGCCGCTGGCGCCAGTCTTCGGGCGTCAGGTCCGCGTGGCTGCGCCAGAGCTGCAGGAAGGTGGCGTTCAGGGAAAGCGGCGGCGAACATGCCGCCAGCGGCGCCAGGGCGCTTAACGCCAGCGCCTGAAAGAGGCGCCGGCGCAGGGGGGATTTGAGCTGCGGGGGTATCAGGGGACTGCCCAGCCTTTATCCGCGGTTGCCGAACATGCCGGACAGCGAGCCCAGCAGATCGGCGGGGTTGAATGGCTGGCCGGGCTGCACCGCGCCTTCCGGCGTGGCCTTGTCGACCAGTTGCGGCAGCAGGGCCGACAGCGAATCCAGCACCGAAGTGGTGTCCTGCCCCGTCTTGGCCGCCAGTTCGTTCACGACGCCGGGATCCAGCACGGAACCGAGCTGGTCAGGGCTGACGGGCAGATTCTGCCCCGTGCCCACCCAGGACGCCACCACTTCGCCCAGCCCGCCCTTCTGAAAGCTGGCGATCAGACCGGTCAGACCGCCCGGATACTTGTTCAGTTGCTCGATCAGCGCGGGCAGCAGCGAGGCCGAACCGCCCTGCTGACCACCGCCGGCCATCGAGGCCAAAGTGTCCAATAGACTCATTGCCGCGCTCCTGAAAAAGTCGGGAAATCAGTATAGGCCGATGAAAAGCGCGGTGTGCGGCAATGCTGTTGCCGCCCGCGACGACTTTGCAAAAGTTGTAAATCGCGCGGGCGGCTCATGCTTTTGGATAGGTCTTTCGGTTCATCCCTTCGGCGTGGCTGCCGACGTCCTGAGCGTCTTAAGTGCCTTCTGGCCGGCGCGTCCGTCTGGCGGCAGGCCGAGTTCGCGTTGGGCGGCCTGCAAGGCCTGGCGCGTGCGAGCGCCGATCATGCCGTCGGGCTCGCCCAGCTCATAGCCCCGCGCGATCAGCAGGCGCTGCAGTTCGCGCCTTTCGGCGCGCGACAGCCCGGGATCGTCCGTGGGCCAGGCCTGGGTCAGCGGGCCGCCGCCGCGCAGGCGGTCGGACAGATGCGCAATGGCCAGCGCATAGCTTTCGGCAGCGTTGTAGGAATACAGGGCATCGAAATTGCGCGTCACCAGAAACGCCGGACCGTTGCGGCCCGCCGGCAGCAGCAGACCCGCCGGCATATCGCCGCCTGGCAGCGCCTCTCCATCCACGCGCGTCACGCCCTGTTTCACCCACGACGACATGGGCCGCT
The DNA here is from genome assembly GCF_902859585.1 of Achromobacter animicus. GTDB lineage: Bacteria > Pseudomonadota > Gammaproteobacteria > Burkholderiales > Burkholderiaceae_B > Achromobacter > Achromobacter animicus. The sequence goes on from NZ_CADIJM010000003.1 coordinate 42,789, forward strand.
TGTTCTTGCGGCCCGCGCCGGACGTGTCCAGTTTCGCGGGCAACCTGACCTCGTAGCCCCAGGCCAGCGCCGGGTTCCAGCCCGCGCGCTTCAGGAAATTCGCCGTGGATGCCAGCGCGTCCGGCACGCTGTCGACCGGATCGCGCCTGCCATCGCCGTCAAAGTCCACCGCCAGCCGCAGATAGGTCGACGGCATGAACTGCGTCTGGCCAAACGCGCCGGCCCACGAGCCAACCAGGCGCTCGGGCGCGATGTGTTCGTCCTGGATGATCTTCAGCGTGGAGAAGAATTCGCCCCGGAAATACGCCTGGCGCCGGCCATAGCACGACAGCGTCGACAAGGACGTCAACAGCGGCCGTCCGCCCAGCGTGCGGCCAAAGTTGCTTTCCACGCCCCACACCGCGGCAATCGTGGCCGGGTCCACGCCGTAACGCTGCGACGCCCGGTCCAGTTCGGCCTGCCACCGCGCCATGCCGGCCTTTCCATCTGCCACGCGCTCGTCGTCCACCAGGCCCGCCATGTAGTCCCAGATGGGCGTCTTGAACTCCGGCTGCGCGTCCAGCAGGTCGATCACCGCCATGTCGGGTGAGAGGTTTGCGGTGTGCGTGTCGAACGTCGCCGCCGACACGCCGGCCTTCAAGGCGGGCGCGCGCAACTGCGACAGGCAGGCGGCAAAATCGCCGGCGGCCAGCGCCGCCGGCGCCGGCACAATCAGCGCGGCGGTCGTGATCGCGGCGGCGGTCAACGCGCGAGTTACAGCAGTGTTTGACCGCGAGCGGCGCAACAGGGATTTCATGCTTGGGATTCCTTGGGAGGTGCGATGGCCGCATCGCCTTGCAGGCGCCGCGTCCAGTCTTCGACTTCGCCGGCGCGCGCGCGCTTTTCAAAGAGCGCGCGCCAGTTCGGCGACAGCTCGGGCAGCGCGGCCAGCGCGTGCAGCACGTCCGGGTCCAGCACGCGGCGGTTCAGGATGTCCTGCACCCGCGCCAGCGACCACTGCGGATGCAGCCGCTTTTGCAGCGTCAGCGAGTCGCCGGGCGCCAGCCAGCCGGTTTGCAGCACGCGGTAATACCAGCCCGTCATGCCGCTGGCCTGCACCTGCGCGGCCATGCCCTTGTGCTGGAAACGGTGATCCAGCTTCCAGCACGGCTGGCGCGCCTGCGACACCTGGATCAACGCGGTGCCCGCGCGATAGACGTCGCCCACGCACACGTCGCTTTCGGTCAGACCGGTGGTGGAAAGGTTTTCGCCGAACGCGCCGGGCGCGCGCAGCACCGCGCGTTCGCCCAGCGTCTGCAGCCAGGCGGGATAGTGGTCGCGCGCGTAGTGGTGCAGCGCCTTCTCCGGCCCGCCGTGAAAGCGCCGGTCCGCCTGCGCGTCGCCGTCCAGTCCTTCCAGACCGAGCCAGCGCCGCTCGGCGACCGGGTGCTTGTCGATGCCGCTGTCGCGCCCCGAATCGCCCAGCGGCCGCACGGCGCCCGTCAGCAGCGCGTCGATTGTGATGTCCATTTTCCCGTCGTCCATTCAGCCGGCCTGCAGCGCGGCAAGCTCGTCGTCGTCGAATCCGGCGGCGCGCCGCGCCTCCAGGTTGAAGGGGCCGCGCAGGCGCGGCGCCTGATAGCGCGCCGCCAGTTCGGCATAGCAGGCCACCGGCTCCTTGCCCGCCTGCGCGCACTGCTGCTTGTACCAATGGTTGCCGATGGCGACGTGGCCGATCTCGTCGCGCAGGATGATGTCGACGATGGCGGCGCTTTGCGCGTCCCCCGCGCCCGCCAGCTTGTTGCGGATCATCGGCGACGCATCCAGGCCGCGCGCTTCCAGCGTGCGCGGCACGAGGGCCAGGCGCGCCAGCAGGTCGTCCTGCGTGCGCTCGGCCATATCCCACAATCCGTTGTGCGCGGGGAAGTCGCCGTAGGCATAGCCCAACGTGTCCAGGCGCTGACGCAGCAGGTCGAAATGCAGCGCTTCTTCGCGCGCCACGCGCAGCCAGTCGCGGTAGAACGCCTCGGGCATGCCTGCGAACCGCCACATGATGTCCAGCGCAAGGTTCACGGCGTTGAATTCGATGTGGGCCAGCGCGTGCAGGAGCGCTGCCCTGCCTTCCGGCGTGGCCATGGACCGCTGTCTGACCTCGCCCGGCGCGACCAGTTCGGGCGTTGCGGGGCGGCCGGGCAGTCCCGCAACGGGCGCAAGAACGCGCTCGCAATCCAGCCGGGCGTCGTCGGCAATGGCGCGCACGCGCGCCAGCTTGTCGGGCCATGCCGTGGCGGCAAGCGCCGCCAGCGCCTGCTCGCGCATGCCGTGCGCATCGTCATCCTGCCCGCCGGGGGCAGTCTTGCTGCTGTCCATATTGCCGTCGTTCCCGGGCGCCGCGTGGACGCCTCAAATCCCTGTCGTTGCCATGGCTTGCACGCCATGCGCTGCCGAAGACTTTATCATTCGCGGATGGATCCCCTGCGCCTTACCTTGGAAACCGATCTGTCCCGCATCGACGCCCGGCAATGGGACGCGCTGGCCGGAGACCAACCCTTTCTGCGGCACGCCTTTCTGCTTGCCCTGCACGACACGGGCTGCGCGTCGCGACAGACGGGTTGGGCGCCGCATTTCATGGCGCTGTGGCGCGACGACGTGCTGGCAGGCGCGGTGCCGCTTTACCTGAAGTCGCATTCGCGCGGCGAGTACGTGTTCGATTACGCGTGGGCCGACGCCTTCCAGCGGCACGGCATGCGCTACTACCCCAAGCTGTTGTCGGCCATTCCGTTCACGCCGGTCACCGGCCCGCGGCTGCTGGCCGCCAACGACGAAGACCGCGCAACGCTGGTGCGCGGCCTGGTCGCGTTTGCCGAAGAGGTCAACGTGTCGTCGTTGCACCTGCTGTTTCCGGCCGACGCAGACGTGCGCGCGCTGCGCGAGGCGGGCTTCATGATCCGCGAGAGCGTGCAGTTCCACTGGACCAACGCGGGCTACGCCGACTTCGACACGTTCCTGGCCACCATGAGCCATGACAAGCGCAAGAAGATCCGCCAGGACCGCAAGAAGGTCGCCGCCGCAGGCCTCACCTTCCGCTGGCTGCGCGGCGCCGAGATCGGCGCGGAGGAACTGGAATTCTTCTACGGCTGCTATTGCCGCACTTACTTCGACCACGGCAACCCGCCCTATCTGAGCCGCGAGTTCTTCGAACAGGCATACCGCGACCAGCCCGATGCCTTCGTGTTGATCCTGGCCGAACGCGACGGCGTGCCGGTCGCGTCGGCGCTCAACCTGGCGGGCGGCGACGCGTTATATGGCCGGTATTGGGGCGCGACGGAATACGTACCGGGGCTGCACTTCGAGACCTGCTACATGCAGTCCATCGCCTATTGCATCGCGCATGGCATTGCGCGCTTCGAGGGCGGCGCGCAGGGCGAACACAAGATGGCGCGCGGCCTGCTGCCCACGCCGACGTGGTCAGCGCACTGGGTGGCGCACCCGGGGTTCGCCGAGGCGATCCAGAATTTCCTGGATGAGGAAACCGCCGCGGTGACGGACTATCTGGGGGAACTGGAATCGCACACGCCGTTCAAGGGGCGGGGTGTCTGACACCGGCGTTGTACGACCGCCTTGCCGTCAGAGAAAGCGGTCCAGCAGCTTGCGGCTGTGCTTATCCAGCGACTGGATGTCGCGCACCAGATAGAAGATGCCGTGGTTGTCGGCAATAAGCAGCGTCTGGGCGGACAGGCGGCGGATGTCTTCTTCGCCGCGTAGCGTGAACGACGTTGGACCGCGGTCGGTATCCACCTTCCAAACGCTGGGCGTGGCGTAGGTGGACACGCTGGACAGCTTGCGGATTTCGGGCATGAACTCGCGGCTGGCGAGTTCTTCTTCGATCAGCGCACGCGGCTCGGCGGGGACGTCGGACAGATGTTCGATCCACAGCAGCTCGTGCCCGTCGCTGGTCACCAGCGACAGTCCGCGCCCGGCCTCGCTGATCGGGAAGGCGCGCACCGGGATGACACCTTCATGCGATTCGCCGTCGGCCGACTGGAACTCCAGGCGGCCGAAGGCGTTGCGGCGCAATTGAAAGAACGGCAAGGTCATGGCGAGAGTTCCGTTTCCGCGTCAGGCCACGGCGGCCATGTCTTCGCTGCCCGACGCCTGCGCGTCGGCTTCCGCCTGGCGCGCCTGCGCCTGATACAGGCGATAGTAGGCGCCCTCGCGGGCCATCAGTTCTTCGTGCGGCCCCTGCTCCACGATCTGGCCGCGGTCCAGGACCACCAGCCGGTCGGCCTTGCGCAGGGTGCTCAGGCGGTGCGCAATCGCAATGGTGGTGCGGCCGCGGACCAGGTTGTCCAGCGCCTTCTGAATTTCTTTCTCGGTCGTGGTGTCCACCGACGACGTCGCTTCATCAAGAATCAGGATGCGCGGGTCGATCAACAGGGCGCGCGCAATCGAGATGCGCTGGCGTTCGCCGCCGGACAAGGCCTGGCCGCGCTCGCCCACCAGCGAGTCGTAGCCGTGCGGCAGGCGCAGGATGAATTCGTGCGCATGCGCGGCGCGCGCCGCAGCCACGATCTCGTCGCGAGTGGCGTCCGGCCTGCCGTAAGCAATGTTCTCGGCAATGGTGCCAAAGAACAGGAACGGTTCCTGCAGCACCAGCCCGATATTGCGCCGGTAGTCGGCCACGCGGACCGAACGGATGTCCGCGCCATCCACCATCACGGCGCCTTCGGATACGTCGTAGAAACGGCAGATCAGGTTGATCAGCGTGCTCTTGCCCGAACCGCTGTGGCCCACGAGCCCGATCATTTCGCCCGGGGCGATCGTCAGATTCAACCCGCGGATGACCTGGCGGTTGCCGTAGCGAAAGCCCACGTCGCGCAGCTCGATGCGGCCGTTGATATGCGGCAGCTTGGCGGGGTTTTGGGGTTCCGGCACGCTGGACACGTGGTCCAGGATGTCGAAGATGCGCTTGGCGCCGGCCGCGGCCTTTTGCGTGACCGACACGATACGGCTCATGGAATCCAGGCGCATGTAGAAGCGCCCGATATACGCCAGGAACGCAGCCAGCACACCCACGGTGATCTGCTTTTGCGACACCTGCCAGATGCCGAAGATCCACACCACCAACAGGCCAACTTCAGTCAGCAGCGTGACCGTCGGCGAAAACAACGACCACGTCGTGTTGACGCGATCGTTCACTTCCAGGTTGCGGTTGTTGGCTTCGCGGAAACGCGCGACCTCGCGCTTTTCCTGCGCAAATGCCTTGACCACGCGGATGCCGGGAATGGTGTCGGCCAGCACGTTCGTGATCTCGGACCAGATGCGGTCGACCTTTTCGAAGCCGTGCCGCAAGCGGTCGCGCACCGCGTGGATCATCCAGATGATGAACGGCAGCGGCACCAGCGTGACCAGCGCAAGCCACGGATTGATGCTGATCAGAATGACCGCCGTCATGGCGATCATCAGAATGTCGGTGGCGAAGTCCAGCAGGTGCAGCGACAGGAATACGCAGATGCGGTCGGTTTCGCTACCAATGCGCGAAATCAGATCGCCGGTGCGCTTGCCGCCGAAATACTCAAGCGACAGTTGCTGCAGGTGCGCGTAAGTGGTGGTGCGCAGATCCGCGCCGATGCGTTCGCTGACCCACGCCAGAATATACGTGCGCGCCCAACCCAGCCCCCACGCCAGAATGGCCGATCCCAACAGGCCACCCAGATAAAGCCGCACGAGGCTGTAATCAATGGGCGCGCCGTTCTGGAACGGAATCAGCACATCGTCCATCAGCGGCATCGTCAGGTACGGCGGCACCAGCGTGGCCGCGGTGCCGAGCAATGTCAGCAGAAACCCGGCAAACAGCGGGCCGCGGTAGGGCCGCGCAAAACGCCACAGCCGCAAGAGCGCCCAGGTGGTCGACGGCGCGGCCTGTTCCTGATTGCAAGTCGGGCATTCTTCCTCGCCCGCGGGAATGACGTTATTACAGATCGTGCAGGTGCGTTCTTCCAGGGCTTCGGCCGGCTTGCCCGACAGACGAATCGACTGCTGCGTCTCAAACTGGGCCAACAGCCGCAGCGCCGCGGGATTGCAAGCCAGCGTGAATCGCCAGACGCCCAGACGGCCGGTGTCGTCGTGCAGCTCCAGCACGGCGGCGCCGGCATGATCGCTGAGGGATAGCTTCAATTGAGGGCCGTATGGCCAGGATTCCCAACCGGAATCGTCGGGAAGGCGGGCGATCAGCCGTTTATCGGTCACGGCGACCAGACCCGGCTGGAATTTCAAACGCTGATCGAGGTCTATTTCAACCCAGGCCAGAAGGGTTTCGTCATCCGCCACTTCGGTGCGGATTTCATCCCGCCAGCGGGCAGGAAATGCGTCGGCAAGGCCGGAAAGCAGGTGTGGTTTTTTCATTGGAACGCATACCGGGCCAGGACTCTGCCCTACTAGGCGGCAACCGGTTTGACGCCATCGGCGGCAAACGTGTCCCTTCCTTACAACACAACGAGTTCACGCCATGAAGGCGTCGTATAGTATCAGCCGATTTTTCTAATTAGGAACATCTGGGATCCCCCACTCGTTGGCATTATTCTTAAGGCGCAACCCCAATAAAATCGCGGTCTTGCATAGGGGCGTCCGCGCGTGCCAACCTGCTTCTCGAGCGAATTAAAACATGAAAAAGAAAGACATTGAATTTATCGATGTCGTGGCTTTGCGCGGCCCGAACATTTGGACGTATCGTCCGGTCCTTGAAGCATGGGTGGATATCGGTGAACTGGAGGATTACCCCTCCAACACGATTCCCGGATTTTATGAGCGCCTGACGGAATGGCTGCCGACGCTGATCGAACATCGATGCAGCCCCGGCGTGCGGGGCGGTTTTCTTGCCCGCCTGAAAGAAGGCACGTGGCCCGGCCACATTCTTGAACACGTCACGCTTGAATTGCAGAACCTGGCCGGCTTGCGCGGCGGCTTCGGCAAGGCTCGCGAAACCTCCAAGCGCGGCGTCTACAAGGTCGTCGTGCGCGCCTGGCAGGAACAGGTCACCCGAACTGCATTGAACGAAGCGCGCGACCTCGTCATGGCCGCCATCGAGGACCGGCCGTTCGACGTGCCCGCCACCGTGGCCAAGCTGCGCAGCCTGGTCGACCGCCACTGCCTCGGCCCCAGCACGGCCTGCATCGTCGATGCGGCCGATGATCGCGATATTCCGTATATCCGTCTTTTTGAGGGCAACCTCGTCCAATTCGGCTACGGCTCGGCGCAGCGCCGCATCTGGACGGCCGAAACCGATCGCACCAGCGCCATCGCCGAAGGCATTTCACGCGACAAGGACCTGACCAAGGAACTGCTGTCGACCTGCGGCGTGCCGGTGCCCGAGGGGCGCCTCGTTGAAAGCGAGGAAGACGCGTGGGACGCCGCCGAGGATATCGGCCTGCCCGTGGTGGTCAAGCCCTACGACGGCAACCATGGCCGCGGCGTCTTCACCAATCTGACGACGCGCGAGGAAGTGGTCTCGGCCTATCGCGTCGCGGTGGACGAAGGCAGCGGCGTCATCGTCGAACGCTTCGTGCTGGGCAACGAACACCGCCTGCTGGTGGTGGGCAACCGCATGGTCGCGGCGGCCGCCGGCGAACCGGCGTGGGTGACGGGCGACGGCAAGTCGACCATCACCGAACTCATCGACAGCCAGATCAATACCGACCCGCGCCGCGGCCGTACCGAAAACCATCCGCTCAATCCCGTGCGCCTGGATTCCGCCGCCCGGCTGGAGATCGCGCGCCAGGGCCTGTCGGAAGACAGCGTGCCGCCCGAAGGCCAGCGCGTGCTGGTGCAGCGCAGCGGCAACGTCGCGTTCGACGTGACCGATCGCGTCCACCCCAGCGTGGCCGCCACCGTGACGCTGGCCGCGCGCATCGTCGGCCTGGACATCGCCGGCGTGGACCTCGTGGCCGAAGACATCACACGCCCGCTGGATGAACAGCGCGGCGCCATCGTCGAAGTCAACGCCGGACCTGGCCTGCTGATGCACCTGAAGCCCGCCGACGGCACGCCGCGTCCCGTGGGCCGCGCGATCGTCGACCACCTCTTCCCCGAGGGCGACGCGGGCCGCATTCCTATCGTCGGCGTGACCGGCACCAACGGCAAGACCGTCGTCGCCCGCCTGGTGGCGCGCTTGCTGCACCTGTCAGGCAAGCGCACCGGCCTCGCGTGCAGCGAAGGCCTTTACCTGGACCGCCGTCTCGTGCAAAAGGGCGACCGCGCCGACTTCGCGTCGGGCACGCGCCTGCTCATGAACCGCAACGTGGACGCCGCCGTCATCGAGAACGACAGCGGCGTGATCCTCGGCCAGGGCCTGGCCTACGACCGCTGCCAGGTCGGCGTGGTCACCAACATCGACGACGGCGATCATCTCGGCGACTTCGACATCAACGAAACGGAACGCCTGTTCAACGTGTTCCGCACGCAGGTGGACGTAGTCCTGCCCGATGGCGTGGCCGTGCTGAACGCGCGCGATCCGCGCGTGGTCGAAATGGCCGAGCTCTGCGACGGCGGCGTGATCTTCTTCGGCATCGATCCCGCCCTGCCCGCCATCGTCCAGCACCTGGCCCAGGACGGACGCGCGGTGTTCGTGCGCGACGGCAGCATCGTGCTGGCACAGGGCAGCCAGGAAGAACGCCTGGCCGACGTCGCGGCCATCCCGCTGACACATGGCGGCCGCGTGGCCTTCCAGGTTGAAAACGTGCTGGCAGCCGTGGGTTCGGCGTGGGCGCTGGACATCCCGGTGGAACTGATCCGCGCCGGCATCGAGACCTTCGACATCGACCAGGCCGACGCGCCGTGGCAGTTCACGCTGTTCGAGCGCAATGGCGCCACGGTGGTCGTAGACGACGTGCACAACGCGTCCGCGCTGCGCCCGCTGATCACGGCCATTGATCAGTTTCCGTCCGCCAAGCGCGCCGCCGTGTACTCGGCCGGCGCAGACCGCCGCGACGCGGACCTGATCGAACAGGGCAAGCTCCTTGGCGACGCGTTCGACCGCGTGGTTCTGTATGACGACGCGACCGTGCGCAGCAAGCGCCCCGACGGCGAAGCGCGCGCGCTGCTCCGCCAGGGCCTGGGGCAAGGCAGCCGCGTCAAGGACATCCAGGACGAGCCCGACCACGGCAAGGCCATTGCCAGCGTGCTGGACGGCATCGGCGCCGGCGACTTCGCGCTGCTGCAGTCCGACGAGGCGTTCTCCGGCCCGACCATCGATCTGGTCCGCCGCTGGATCCAACAAAACTGACCTTATTAGGCGCGCGGCCGCCCCCGGTGGACGCGCGCCAGACGACAGGAAACCCTGCCATGGAAGTCTCCCGAATCCGAGCATTGCGCGGCCCCAATCTGTGGAGCAAGAACACCGCCATCGAGGCCATCGTGTCCTGCGGCGATGCCGAATGCTCCATCGACAACCTGCCCGAGTTCGAAGCCCGCCTGCGCGCGCGGCTGCCGCAAACCGGCCTGCTGCGCCCCGAAGGTCACCAGGGCGCGGTGTCCATCGCCCACGTGCTGCAGATCGTTGCGCTGACGATGCAGGCGCACGCCGGCTGCCCCGTCACGTTCGGCCGCACCGCCTCCACCATCGAACCGGGCGTGTTCCAGGTCGTGGTCGAGTACAGCGAAGAAGAAGTCGGCAAGCTGGCGATGGAACTGGCGCAGGACCTCGTGCGCGCCGCGCTCGATGACACGCCGTTCGACATTGCCGACGCCCTGAAGCGTCTGCGCGAGCTGGACGAAGACGTGCGTCTGGGGCCGAGCACCGGCTCCATCGTGAACGCCGCCACCGCGCGCAACATCCCCTACCGCCGCCTCACGCAAGGCAGCATGGTCCAGTTTGGCTGGGGCAGCAAACAGCGCCGCATCCAGGCCGCCGAAACCGACCTGACCAGCGCCATCTCCGAATCCATCGCGCAGGACAAGGACCTGACCAAGATGCTGCTGGACGCCGCGGGCGTGCCGGTGCCGATGGGCCGTTCGGTGACCACCGCCGAAGAGGCCTGGGAAGCGGCGCAGGAACTGGGCGGTCCGGTCGTGGTCAAGCCGCGCGACGGCAGCCAGGGCCGTGGCGTCGCGGTCAACATCGAAACCCGCGAGCGCGTGATCCAGGCCTTTGAAGTGGCCGAAGAGATCAGCTCCGAGGTCATCGTCGAACGCTACATCCCGGGCCACGATTTCCGCCTGCTGGTGGTGGGCGGCGCGCTGGTCGCGGCGTCGCGACGCGATCCGCCGCAAGTCACGGGCGACGGGCAGCAGACCATCCGCCAACTGGTGGACCAGGTCAACGCCGACCCGTTGCGCGGCGACGGCCATGCCACCTCGCTGACGAAGATCCGTTTCGACGACATCGCCCTGGCGACGCTAAAAAAGCAAGGCTTTGACGCCGATTCCGTACCGCCCGCCGGCACGCTGATCTTCCTGCGCAACAACGCCAACCTGAGCACCGGCGGGTCCGCAACCGACGTGACCGACGAGGTCCACCCCGAAATGGCGGCGCGCGCGGTGTCCGCGGCCCGCATGATCGGCCTGGACATCTGCGGCGTGGACGTGGTGGCCGAAACGGTGCAATACCCGCTTGAAGAGCAGCACGGTGGCGTCGTGGAAGTCAACGCCGCGCCTGGCCTGCGCATGCACCTGAACCCCTCGTTCGGCAAGGGCCGCGCGGTGGGCGAAGCCATCATCGCCAACATGTTCGCGGACGGCGACGACGGCCGCATTCCGGTCGTGGCCGTCGCGGGCACCAACGGCAAGACCACCACGGTCCGCCTGACAGCGCACCTGCTGGGCGCGGCCGGCAACCGCGTGGGCATGACGAACTCCGACGGCGTGTACGTCGACAATCTGCGCATCGACACCGGCGACTGCAGCGGCCCGCGCAGCGCGCGCAGCGTGCTGATGCACCCGGACGTGGACGCCGCGGTGTTTGAAACCGCGCGCGGCGGCATCCTGCGCGAAGGCCTGGCGTTCGACCGCTGCAACGTCGCCATCGTCACCAACATCGGCATGGGCGACCACCTGGGGCTCGGCTACATCAGTACGGTCGAGGACCTGGCCGTGGTCAAGCGCGTCATCGTGCAGCACGTGCATCCGTCGGGCATGGCAGTGCTGAACGCGGCCGATCCCATCGTGGCCGAGATGGCCGCAAGCTGCCCGGGCTCGATCACCTACTTTGCCGAAGACCGCAACCATCCCGTGCTGGCCACGCATCGCGCGCAGGGCCTGCGTTCGGTCTACCGCGATGGCGATGCCATCGTGGCGGCACAAGGCGCCGACGAGGTGCGTTTCCCGCTGGCCGAGATCCCGCTCACGCGCAACGGCACGATCACCTTCCAGGTCGAGAACGCGATGGCTTCCATTGCGGCGGCATGGGCGCTGGACCTGGGCTGGGATGTCGTGCGCCGCGGCCTGGCCACGTTCGTCAACGACGCGCAGACGGCTCCTGGCCGCTTCAACGTGTTCGACTACCGCGGCGCCACGGTGATCGCCGACTATGGCCACAACCCCGACGCCATCCAGGCGCTGGTGCGTGCCGTGGACGCCATGCCGGCCAAGCGCCGCTCGGTCGTCATCAGTGGCGCGGGCGACCGCCGCGACGAAGACATCCGCATGCAGACCGAGATCCTGGGCGCCGCCTTCGACGACGTGCTGCTCTACCAGGACCAGTGCCAACGCGGCCGCGCGGACGGCGAAGTACTGGCCCTGCTGCAGCAGGGTCTGGTGGGCGCCAGCCGCACCACGCAGATCGATGAGATCCATGGTGAGTTCGTGGCGATCGACACGGCGCTGGCGCGCCTGAATTCGGGCGATCTGTGCCTGATCCTGGTCGATCAGGTCGAAGAAGCGCTGGACCACATCGCCAAGCGCATCGCCCAGCCCTGAACGGCTTGGCGGAAATGCGGACGGGGCGCTCAGGCGCCCCGTTTTTTTTCGTCTTGCGATGCCATCAGCCGTGCGGGGATGCGATGGGCGCCGAGGCCTGATACCGGTCCGTCACGTGCGTGCACCCCACGGCCGCCATGGCGCCAAGCGCCAGCAAGATGGCGCTGCAAAGTCGTTTCGTCATGCGAGCTTTTCTCCCTTTACGTGGCGAACCGCCAGCCGGTTCCGTGTGGACTATACCGGCATGCGCCCTGCCCGGCCAGCCGCGCCAGCAGTGGGTTTCGAGAGCGGATCGGTTACTAGCCACGCACAAAAGGGGTCAAATGGTTGCTCAAATGTAACTCGACCTTCGTGCGCCCGGAACGCGTTTTCTCGTCTCAAACCCGGGGCATTTTCAGAGGCGGCGCAGTTACATTTCTCCACAGCGTGGTTTGACAGCCCCAGGGGGCGACTCGTAGCTTAGAACCTAGCTGATCAGTTCCCAACACACCGCGTTCCGGCAGCTTCATAGGCCATGAACCTGCCGCCGCACGAAACCAGAGAGAGGTCACCATGAACAACGACATCATCGCCGGAAAGTGGAAGCAACTGACGGGCAAGGCCAAGGCGGCTTGGGGTGAACTCACCGACGACGAACTGACCCGCACCGAAGGCAACGCCGAGCGTCTGGCTGGTCTGATCCAGGAACGCTACGGCAAGACCAAGGATGAGGCGCAAAAGGAAGTCCGCGACTTCTTCGACCGCAATCCCTGATTCCCATAACCACCAGGAGAAGCTGACATGTTGCATTACGCCGTAGTTTTCTTCGTTATCGCGATCATCGCGGCTGTCCTGGGGTTCGGCGGCATCGCCGCCGGCGCCGCGGGGATTGCCAAGATCCTGTTCTTCGTCTTTCTGGTCCTGGCTCTCCTGTCCATTCTGGGCGGCGCCTTCCGCAAGAAATAGAACCCGCATCTGAGCTTTAGTAGATCGTCATAGCGTCACGAACGCGCTGAACACCAATAAAAAGGAGCATTACTATGGAAATTCGCAAGCTGATCGCCGCCGCCGCACTGGGTACGGGCGCTGTCTTCACTTCCATGGCTTTTGCCGCCGATGACGGCAAGCCGAAACAGTCCGTGGGTGAATACGCGTCCGACGCCACCGTGACCACCAAGGTCAAGGCCGCCTTTGTTGCCGACAAGCAGCTGAGCGCCCTGGAAATCGCCGTCGAAACCAACAACGGCGAAGCCACGCTGACCGGCACCGTCGGCACCGCTGCCGAAGCGGATCACGCCGCCAAGGTCGCCCGTGGCGTTGAAGGCGTGAAGCAGGTCAAGAACAACATCAAGGTTGATCCGGCCAAGAACCGCAAGTAATCAAGGCATTGATGTAGTTGACGCCTGATTTGAAAACGGCGCCTGTGCAAGCAGGCGCCGTTTTCACGTTTGGCTTTTACATGCTCGCTTTGGGATTTGCGTTCTGCTATAGCGTGACGGCGCCGCGGCCGATTTCCTGCGCGCGTCCGCCCACCTGGATGCGGCCATCGGTCGACACATCCAGCTGCAGGCGGCAGGGGCGGCCGGTCTGGTCGCCCTGCTCCACCAGCACGCTGGCGGGCCGCGCGGCCTTGCGATGCAGGAGCCAGCCGCCGAGATTGGCGCAAGCCGAACCGGTGCCGGGATCTTCGTTGATCGCACCGCCCGGCGTGGCGTAAAAGTAGCGGGCCACGACGACCTGTCGGCCCGCCTGGACATTGCCTTCGTCAAACGCAAACAGATAGAGCGACTTGCGTTCGAGGCTGCTGGTCTGCCAGCGGCTGAGCAGCGACGCGTCCGGCTTGGCCCGGCGCACTGCGTCCACGCTGGCAAGCGGCACGAGCAACTGGTCCGCGCCGGTATCCACCCAGATCGGGTCGGCCAGCAGGTCGTTTTCGCCCAGGCCCACCAGCCCGGCGATGCCGGCGGGATCCAACTTGGGTGCGGCGGTGCGCACCCCGCCCGGACACGGCGCGGTGAAGGTCCACGCGTCGCCACTGGCGGACAGCGGCACGACACCAGCCTGAAATTCCAGCGTCAACGCGTCGCCGGTCTGCCGTAGGTCGCGCACGATCTGCGCGGTGCCAATGGCCGGATGCCCGGCGAACTTCATTTCAAAGCCCGGTGTAAAAACGCGCACCCGCGCGTCGGCTTGATCCGAAGGCAGGATGAACGTGGTCTCGGACAGATTGAATTGCGCCGCAAGATTGAGCATGGTGGCATCATCCATGCCGCGCGCGTCTTCAAACACACAGAGCTGATTGCCGCTGAATGTGGACGAGGCAAAAACGTTGAGTAGACGAAATGCGTAGGAAGCCATGGCGGATAGCAGTGAGGAAAATGCCGGCGGCGCCGGATAAGCCCCCACTGTATCGCAGCGGCCCCGTCAAACGCTTACCAGACCGCGAAGAACAGCACCCACGCAATGCAGAACGGCGCGAGGCCCGCGGCCAGCACAAGACCCGCGCCAACCTTGCGCGCCATGCCGACCGGACGCGCATTCAGGAGGCGCGCGTAAAGACGCAGCGTCCACAGCACCGCCAGGGTCAGCAGCGTGAACCGGACCGGCGTCGCCCATGCCGCCTGCACGCCTTCATGCTTGAGCAGCGTGATCGTCGTGGCGGACAGGCCCAAAAACACGCCAATGCCAGCCGACGGAATCAGCGCCTGCGCCAGCTTGTGCAGACCGGCCCGCCCCCAGCGCGATACGGGCGCATGGGCGGCATGGGAATTGACGGGCGCCGGCGGCACGGGTGCGGCGGGCGCAATGCGGTCGGCGAGCCACAACGACAGGAAGGCCGCGCCGCCCACGCATATCGTGGCGCCGACGACAAAGAGCAGAATGCCGGCGCCGTCCAGCCACGAGAAGCTGTCGTTCACGTCCGGGTAGTGCGTCAGGATGAACCACGGCGCGTTGTCCATCAGCGGCCATAGGATGTCGTGCTCGACCAGCCAGGTCGCGGCCCATTGCTTGGCCGTCACGAACCACGGACTGGCGCTCCAGAGAAACGCGCCGATCGCAATGCCCATCAGGCCGAAACACAGCAATGCCGTCTGCCACGGATCGCCATCGGCCACGTGCACGATCTCTTCTTCAGGCGAGCGGGGTGTCAGTGCAATGGCGCCGCGATAGCCACTGCACCGTCCACAGACGTGGCAATCGCCCGCGCCCTTCATGTGGCGCAGCGGCACCAGCGGCGCACAGTTGATGGGCTCGATGCGGATGACGGGATGGCGCCACTTTTCCTCGTCGACCTTGAAGTGCCAGGGCGCCAGCTTGGCCAGCAGGTTGAACACGCCATTGACCGGGCACAGGTACTTGCACCACACGCGCTTGCTGCGCCCATAGCGCCAGCCGACGATCATGGCCGCCACCGTGGATCCGCCCAGGACGGCCAGCACCGCCAAGGGGTACTGATAGACACTGACCAGCTGACCGTAGATGGTCGTCAACGCGAAGGCCACGAACGGCCAGCCGCCCCAGCGCATCCACTTCGGAATGGCCCGGCCCTGGCCGCGCTCGCTGGCCCATTCGGTCAGCATCCCTTCGGGACACAGCCAGCCGCACCATGCGCGCCCCAGGATTGGCATCGAGATCAGGACGAACGGCCACCACACGCCCCAGAACGCAAACTGCGCCACGACGGTCAGGTTGTTGAACACCGAGGCCGCGTTGTCGGGCAGCGGCAGCAACGCCGGCACGATGAGGAGGAACGAGTACAACGCGACAATGCCCCACTGCAGCTTGCGCAACAGCGGGGCATGGTCACGGAGGAAGTCGGCGATGCGGGAGGTTGCCCTCCCGAGTGCAGCAGCCATGGTCAAACCTTAAGAAAATCAGTCCGGAGAAAACACCGGAATCAGGATGCTCCGCGGGCAGCGGCCACGGGCGCAGGCCGTCCGCCCGCCCAGCGCAGCAGCGCCCAGACGATGATCCAGTAAGCCACCCACAACAGCAGCGAGGACAACGCAGGCAATGCGCGGTATCCCGCGAAGTCGGCCAGCACCTTGCCAATGCCCGTGCTGTCGCTCAGCAGCCAGGAGCTGTCCCAGACCGGGTCCACGATGGTCGGCAGGACATCCAGCGAAATCAGGTGGTCCAGGCCGCCCACCAGCAACGAGCCGGCCAGGAGCAGCAACAGGATTTCGGTCACGAAGAAGAAGCGGCGCCACGTGATGAGCTTGCCGCCCAGTTGCAGCAGCCAGAACGTCAGCAGCGCCACCGCGAAACCGGCCACGCCTGCGACGGCCAGCATCAGCATGTCGCTGCCGCCCTCGCCCGCCGACACCGTGCCGTACAGGAACACGACGGTCTCGCTGCCTTCGCGGGCGACGGCGATGGCGACCAGCACGAGCAGGCCCCACCAGTTGTCGCTTGCCACGGAGGCGCGCGCCCCGCTTTCGAGTTCGCCCTTGAGCGTGCGGCCGTGCTTCTTCATCCACACGACCATCTGCACGACCAGCGCGCAAGCGGCCAGCGACATGATGGCCTGGAACCATTCCTGGCCTTCATCGCTGAGCCAGGACGACACGCCCAGCAGCACCAGCGCCAGCGCCACGGCCAACGCCAGGCCCGCCGCCACGCCGCCCCACAGGTACGGCAGCCCGCGCTTGCCTTCCGGCGTGGCGCGCAACCACGTATACAGAATGCCCACCACGAGCAGGGCTTCGACGCTTTCGCGCCAGACGATGAAAAGTACCTGTTCCATGCTTTGGTGCCGCGTTATTCCTTGGGCTTGACGACCAAGGTGCCTTTCACGCTCTGGTGAAAGTCGTCAAAAAAGGGATACTCGCCGGGACGCGAAATGGTGATGACCACGAAGGACTTCACCCCCGGTCCCAGGACTTTTTCCTTGCGCAGCGGAATGCTTTCGAATTCCACCGGCTCGTTGCTCTCGTTGATGAGTTCAATCTTGAAACGGCCCGCGGGCACTTCCAGCGTGGCCGGCTCAAACGTGCCGTCCGGCTTGAACCGCAAGGTGAACGTGGGCAGTTCGTCCGCCTGCGCAGGCGCCATGCCGGCTACGCCGGACAGGCCGATGAGCATTGCGGCAAGTACGCGAAGCAGGCGGCGCACGATCAGTAACCGCCCTTCTTGCCGGTGCCGGCGTAGACGAATTCATATTCCAGGTCGAACGGCTCGAACCATTCGCCCACACCCGTTTCCTTGTCGACGTGACGGCCGAAGTGGCTCATCTTGTTCGCCGTCGGCGGCAGGATGGTGTACTTGAGTTTGTATTTGCCCGGGCCCTCGAGCTTCACGTTTTCGCCATAGTGCGGGCCATCGTTGGCGACCATGGGCATGAACGTGCCCTTCTGCACGTTCTGGCTGCCGACCTTCTGGATCTCGTAATTCACGACCAGATACGGCACCCACTCGCCTTCAGGAAAACCAGTCTTGTTGCCGGCCGTGGCGTGGATGTCGGCCTCCAGGTGCACGTCGGAATCCTTGGCCGGACGCATCATGCCGGGCGGGTCCATTTCGATCGGCTGCAGATACACCGCGCCGATTTCCATGCCGCCCTTTTCGACAGGCTTGCCGATGGGGTATTCGGCCGCATGGGCGGCGGACACGCTCAACGCGACAATGGCCAGCGCCAAGGCTTTCTTGATCATGTGCATAATCCTTGAGACACAAATGAAAATAGCGGCTCTCAAAACACAAACAAGAACCGTTTTCATTAATTTAGTGGATTTTGCTGACACAACCCTGAACCTGGCCGCACTAAAAGTGCCGGATCATTGCGTTGGCTCAATCAGCAAAAAGCCGCCTTGGCATGCGCCAAGACGGCTTTTTTGCATTGACGCGGACCGGTCAGGCCCTGCGTCCGGCGGTGGTTACTTGCGGCCCGCGCCCGGGGTGCTGCCCGGCGTGAACGGGAAGGTCGAGAACATCGCGCGCGTCTGATCCTGCATCTGGTCCTGCATCTGCACGAACAGGTTTTTGCTCTGGTCGATGTAGTTGTTCATCATGTTCTGCAGCATCGGCGTCTGCACGTTCATGAATTGCGTCCAGGCTTCCGGCCCGAACTGGCTGCCGTACAGGCCCTTGGACTGCTCGGCCATGCGCTGCTGGATCTCCATGAAGGCCTGGATGTTCTTTTCCAGGTACGAGCCCATGATGCCTTGCATGGCGTGGCCGTAGAAACGGATGATCTGCGACAGCATGTTCGAGGAGAACATGGGCATGCCGCCGCTCTCCTCTTCAAGAATGATCTGCAGGAGGATGCTGCGCGTCAGGTCTTCGCTGCTCTTGGCATCGACAACCTGGAATTCCTCGTTCGCCAGGACCAGTTGCTTGACATCTGCCAGGGTGATGTAGGTGCTGGTCCGGGTGTCGTATAAGCGACGGTTGGGGTATTTTTTAATCAGGCGCAGGCTGGCGCCGGTTTGTGCTTGCGTCATGGTTGTCCCCGGATCGGGCGATCTCTTTAGGCTTCGAATAATGTGAGTGTAATGCCGTACGGCCCTCTGCCCGAAGCCGTACAGCGCCAGTGGGCCGCCGCGGGGCGGCCCATGTCACGTCAACCCATGTGCAGGCCGCCGTTCAGCGAGAAGTCCGCGCCGGTCGAAAAGCCGGATTCATCCGAGGCCAGCCACGACGTCATGGACGCGATTTCCTCGGGCGTGCCAAGGCGGCGCACCGGAATCGTGGCGACGATTTTTTCCAGCACGTCCGGCCGGATGGCGCGGACCATGTCGGTGCCGATGTATCCCGGCGAGATCGTGTTGACGGTCACGCCCTTGCTGGCCACTTCCTGAGCCAGCGCCATCGTGAAACCGTGGATGCCGGCCTTTGCCGTGGAGTAGTTGGTCTGGCCGAACTGACCCTTCTGACCATTGACCGAACTGATGTTGATGATGCGCCCCCACTGGCGCTCGACCATGCCGTCGATGACCTGCTTGGTCACGTTGAACAGGCTGTTCAGGTTCGTGTCGATGACCGCGCGCCAATCGTCGGCCGTCATCTTGCGGAACAGCCCGTCGCGGGTGATGCCCGCATTGTTGACCAGCACGTCCACCGGCCCGAGGTCAGCCGTGACCCTTTCGAAGGCGGCTACGGTGGAGTCCCAATCGGACACGTTGCCCACCGACGCGTAGAACGTGAAACCCTGCGCGGCTTGCTCATCCAGCCATTGCTGGTAATTGCGGCTGGGGCCGCAACCTGCCACGACGCGAAAGCCATCCTTGGCCAAGCGCTGGCAAATAGAGGTGCCGATCCCGCCCATCCCGCCTGTTACGTAAGCCAGTTTTCCGCTCATTGGACTTCCTCCTGTGTGCGACGGACGCCTCGTTGATTAAACATCTTCCTGCCCGGGGGATCGGACCGCGATACGCGGTATCAGGCCGCCCGGACCTTTACATATCTGCCAGGGGCCGGCTCGATCGGCCGGTACTTGGCATTGCCTGCCTTTGTCCTTGCTTTGACCTGTTTGCCGGAATGCTCGGCCAGCCAGCCCGACCAGTCCGGCCACCAGCTTCCGGGTTGCTCCACGGCCTGCGAAAACCACGTGTTGGGGTCGCCGGGAAGCGGTTGGCTTTCCTGTTCCAGCGCATCGGCCACCCAGTAGCTGCGGCGCTTCTTGGCGGGCGGATTCACCACGCCCGCGATGTGGCCGGATGCGCCCAGCACGAAACGCTGCGGTCCGCGCAGGACCTGCGTGGATGCATAAGCCGAAACCCACGGCACGATGTGGTCTTCGCGCGAACCGAAGATATAGACCGGCATGCGCAACCGCGTCAGGTCCAGCGGCAGGCCAGCGGCCTGCGCGCGGCCCGGCACCTTGAGGTTGTTCTCAAGGTAGGTATTGCGGAAATACCAGGAAAAGAAAGGCCCCGGCAGGTTCGTGCTGTCGCCGTTCCAGAACAGCAGATCGAAGGCCGGGGGCTTCTGACCCTTCAGGTAATTGCCGACCACGTAGTTCCAGACCAGCTCATTGGGGCGCAGGAACGAGAAGGTGGTGGCGAGGTCGCGGCCCGCCATCAGGCCGCCGTTGCCCAGTTGATGGTCGCGCATGAGCGCGTGGGTTTCGTCGACAAAGACGTTCAGGACGCCGGTGTCGTGAAAATCGAGCATCGAGGTGAGCAGCGTCAGCGCAGCCACGGGATGCTCGCCGCGCGCTTCGGCCAGCGCCAACGCCGCACCCAGCATCGTGCCGCCCACGCAGAAGCCCAGCGCATTGACCTGCGGCTGCTTCGTGATGTCGCTGGCCACGCGCAGCGCCTGCAGCACCGCGTCGTCAAGGTAGTCGGACCAGGTGGCGCGGTCCACGCCGTCGGTATCGGCCGCCACCGGATTGCGCCAGGAAATCAGGAAGACCGTGTAGCCCTCCCCGACCGCGTGACGCACGAACGAGTTCTCGGGCTGCAGATCCAGGATGTAGAACTTGTTGATGTTCGGCGGCACGATGACCAGTGGCCGTTCGTGCACGGTGCCGGTCGACGGCGCGTACTGGATGAGCTGGAACAGCTTGTTCTCGAACACCACGTCGCCGGGGGTCGTGGCCACGTTGCGGCCGATCTCGAATTGGGACTCGTCGGTCTGTGTGATGCGGCCTTTCTGGACGTCGCCCAGCAGGTTCGCAAGACCTTCGTTCAACGCGCGTCCCGCACTTTCTACGATGGATTGCTGCGCGTCGGGATTCAATGCCAGGAAGTTGCTGGGCGACAGCGCGTCGACCCACTGCATGATGGAGAATCGAAGGCGGTCGCGCATGGGCTCGCTGACCTGCGCGGCATCGACCATGCGCTGCATGGCGCGGGCGGACAGCAGATAGGTATGCGCCAGCAACAGATGCGACGCGTTCGCCGCCCAGGCATCGCCCGAGAACCGGCGATCGGACGGCGGCGCCAGCGTGCCGCGCTGGGCATCGTCGCAAAGGCGTTGCCATTCGCGCGCGAACTCTGCCTGGATGTCAGCCAGGACTTCCGGTGCCACGCTCACCGGAATGGGACCTGCGGAGAGATTGGCATTCACTTCGACACCTTGTTATCGAGACTTCGCGATTGATGTTGCATTCCGGGTCCAGGACTGTCAATGCGGGTATACAAGGAGGCTTACTACGGTAAAACGCAAGCCCGGGCCCGGCCTTTGCGCGGCGTCAAACCGGATGCAACCAGGCCAGCATTGCCATGCGTCCCGTCACCCCGTCGCGGCGGTAGGAAAAGTACCGGTCCTTGCGCGTCACCGTGCATTCGCCGCTGAGGGACACCTCTTGTACCCCGGCGCGCCGCAGCCGGAAATCCGCCAATCCGGCGAGGTCGGCCAGCCACTTGCCGGCCGCGCCGTCACGTGGCGCGAAAAAGCGCGCCGTGGCCGGGTCGTCCGCGGTGAAGGCGTCCAGCACGTCCTGCCCCACTTCGAAATGCTGCGGGCCGATGCCGGGCCCGACCCAGGCGCGCCAACCGGCCGCCTGCGGCGCCTTGGCGCGCATGGCGTCCAGCGTATGTTCCAGGACCCCGCCCGCCAGGCCGCGCCAGCCGGCATGCGCCGCGCCCAGCACCTTGCCTTCCGTGTCGGTGATGAGCACCGGCAGGCAATCGGCCACCATGATGGCCAGGACGCGCCCGGGCTGCGCCGTGACGCTGGCGTCCACGGCAGGCTCGGCCGGCACGTCGATCGCGTCCGCGTCCACGACCTCGCTGCCATGCACCTGACGCAGCCACAGCGGGTCGGCCGGCACTGCCGCGCGCACGCGGCGGCGATTCTCGGCCACGGCCTCCGGGTTGTCTTCGGCCCGCAGGCCAAGATTGAGGGTGTCATGCGGCGCCACGCCGACGCCACCGGCGCGGGTCGTGCAGAAGTAGCTGACGCCATTCCAGTCGGGTCCCGTCACGACGGGCAGGTCTGCAATCAGGCGTTCCATGCAATGCTCTCCTGGACCTGCGCCATGTCGGCAGGCACCGGCGCGTCGAAGTGGACGTCGCCCTTGCCGCCGGGATCGTCGAAATGGAGTGCGCGGGCGTGCAGCATCTGGCGCTCTGCCCCGGCAATGTTCTTGCCGCCGTAGATCGTGTCGGCCAGCAGCGGATGCCCCAGGCTGGCCATGTGCACTCGGATCTGGTGGGTTCGTCCCGTTTCCAGGCGGCATACCACTTCGGTGACACGGCCGCCGGGTTCCACCGAGCCGCGCCGGGCCGGCGCGTAATTGGTGATGGCCGGCTTGGGCGCGACGGGCCGTTCGACGCTCATGCGCACCGGCACACGCGGATCGCGGCCGATGGCGCGGTCGACCTTGCCTGCGGCGGCAACCCAGCCGTGCGCCAGGGCCACGTATTCGCGGCCCATGCTGCGCGCCTGAAGCTGGCGCACGAGATGGGTCTGGGCGATGTCGTTGCGGGCCACGACCATCAGGCCGGAGGTGTCCTTGTCCAGGCGGTGCACGATGCCCGCGCGGGCAACCTGCGCAAGCTCCGGGTAGCGATGCAGCAGGCCGTTGAGCAGCGTGCCGCTCCAGTTGCCGGCCCCCGGGTGGGTGACCAGGCCCGCCGGCTTGTTGACGACGATCCAGTCGGGGCTTTCGGCGACCACGCCGAACTCGACGGGTTCGGGCGTGAAGGCCAGCGCGTCGGGCGCGGGTTGGGCCCAGATGGTGAGTTCGTCGCCGGGGCCGACCGTCTGGCGGATCTTGCCTGGCGCCCCGTTGACCAGGACGTTGCCGGATTCGATCCAGCCTTGCAGGCGGTTGCGGGAATGGTCGGGCAGGAGGCCGGCCAGGATCTTGTCGAGCCGGTCGGCGCGCGTGGCGGACGGCACGGTTACAAGTTGCGGCTCCCCGCGGCCGGATTCGTCGAGATTTTCGTCGGCGCTATCGTCGGAAACAAGATCTGCGCGGGCGGCTGTATCAGACATGGAGACAAATCATATAATCAGCCTGCCATGCTAACACCAAGGATACGATTCTCGTGATTCACCACCCTGCAGCTCCCTCGAACCCCGCATCCCGCAGCGGGTCGGTTTTGCGCGTGGTCATCGCGCTTTTTGCCGTCATCGTCATCGCCGGTTGCAGCGGGGCGGACAGCAAATACGACAAGACCACCAACTGGAGCGCAGAACAACTCTACGCGGACGCCAAGGCCGAAATGGCGTCGGGCGGCTGGAAGGAAGCGCGCGAGCGCCTGACCGCCATCGAAAGCCGCTACCCGTTCGGCGTCTACGCGCAGCAGGCGCTGCTTGAACTGGCCTACGTCAACTGGAAAGACGGCGAAAACGAGCAGGCGCTCGCCGCCATCGACCGCTTCCAGCAGCTTTATCCCAATCACCCCGGCACCGATTACGCGCTCTACCTGAAGGGCCTGGTCAACTTCACGCCGGCCAGCGCCTTCATGAGCAACATCACCGGCCAGGATCCGGCCGAGCGCGATCCCAAGGGTCTGCGCGCGTCCTATGACGCCTTCACCGAGCTGATCAAGCGCTACCCCGAAAGCAAGTACAGCGTCGACGCCGAAAAGCGCGTGGCGTGGCTGGTCAACACCATCGCCATGAACGAAGTCCACGTCGCCCGCTATTACTACGAACGCGGCGCCTACGTGGCCGCCGCCAATCGCGCGCAGACCGTCATCACCGACTTCGAAGGCGCCCCCGCCACCGAAGAGGCCCTCTACCTGATGGTTCAGTCGTACGACAAACTGAACATGACCGACCTGAAGAACGATGCCCAGCGCGTCTACGACAAGAACTTCCCGAACAGCGCGTTCCGGACCCAGGGCCTGAAGGCCGACAGGAGCTGGTGGAATCCCTTCAACTGATTCCGCCTGCATGGGAAGCAAAAGCCCTTCAGATTTCTGAAGGGCTTTTTTTCGCCTGCTGGGCGCGCGGGGGGGGGGGGGGGGGGGGGGGGGTGTGCGTCGTCCGGTCCGCGTTTACGCCGGTAGAACGCCAGCACCTCTTCCAGTTCGCGTGTGCGCGCAAACGGCGGCAGGCCGCGCCACAGGCGCTTGCCGTACGGCTTTTCCACCAGCCGCGCGTCGCCCACCATCAGCACGCCCCAATCGGATTCGGTACGGATAAGCCGGCCCGCGCCCTGCTTGAGCGAGATCGCGGCTTCGGGCAACTGGTATTCGGCAAACGGATTGCCGCCCTGCGCCCGGCAGGCGCGCAGGCGGGCCTCGATGACGGGATCGTCCGGCGGCGCGAACGGCAGCTTGTCGATCGCCACCAGCGTCAGCACGTCGCCCGGCAGGTCGATGCCTTCCCAGAAGCTGGCGCTGCCGACCAGCACCGGATGCTTGAGCTTGCAGAAGCGGTCCAGCAGATCGCGGCGAGTGCCCTCGCCCTGCTTGAGCAGCGGCCAGTCATGACCCGCGTCGTCGAAGGCGTCGGCCAGCAGGTTGGCAACCTTGTCGACGGCGCGCAGCGTCGTACAGAGCACCAGCGTGCCGCCCGGGCTGGCCTCAAGCAGCGGCATCAGCGTCTGGACGAACCGTTCCAGGAATTGGGGCGATTGCGGTTCAGGCATGCCGCGCGGCACGAACAGCAGCGCTTGCTCGGGGTAGTCGAACGGCGACTCCCATTTGCCGGTGCGGGCGGTATCCAGGCCGAGCTGGCTGGTGAAGTGCGTGAATTCGCCGTTGATCGACAGCGTGGCCGAGGTCATGATCCAGGCCTGGCCGGGCTTGCGGAACTTGGAGAACGCCTGCGCCACGGACAGCGGCGCCGAATGCAGCCGCACGTGATGCAGGCCGTGTTCGACCCAGCGCACGGCCGGGCCCGTCCATTGTTCGGCCTGCGCGGCGCCTTCAAGCAATGCCGCGGGCGTGGACGGACCGTCGCCCAGCGGGCTCTGCACGGGGGCCTGATCGTCGCGGCCCCAGCCTTCGTCGTCGTGCGCGCCGCTGCTGCGCCCGGGCGTGGCCCAGCGCTTGAGCTTGACCGAAATCTCCGCGCCCATGCGCGCAGCCGCGAGCAGATCCGGATGCTTTTCGGCGACGGCGCCCAGCGCCTTGGTGGCGCTGTCGATGGCTTCGCGCAGCGACAGCAGCGCCTCGTCGAATTCCTCGGGATTGGGGATGGCCTCGAACGTGGCCTTGCGCCCCGGCATCTTGTCGAGCGGCGCACAGACCAGCCGCAACTCGCGCGCTGCGGTTTCGATGTGACGGCTGACGTCGCTCCATTTGGCGGCTTCGCGCGCATAGGCCAGCCCCGCGACTTCCAGCGCGCGGCCGAAGTCCATCAACTGGTGCGTGGATACGCTGCTGCCCAGAAAGCGCGTGGCGGTGTCCGGCAATTGATGGGCTTCGTCGAAGATGACGGTGTCGGCTTCAGGCAGGAGGTCCGTGACGCCCTCTTCGCGCAGCATCAAGTCCGCCATGAAGAGCGCATGGTTGACCACGACGACGTCGGCTTCCTGCGCCTGGCGGCGCGCCTTGACGACAAAGCAATCGCGGATGCGCGGGCATTCCTGGCCCAGGCAGTTCTCGCGGGTGGACGTGACGCGTTGCCAGATGTCGGCGTCTTCGGGCACCTGCGCGAGGTCGCTGCGGTCGCCCGTTTTGGAGATGCCTGCGAACACCTGGATCTGGCGCAGCTGCTGGATTTCGGAGCGGGACTTGAGCGCGCGCTCGTCGCCCTGAAGGCGTTCGAGGTGGTAGTGGCACACGTAGTTGCCGCGGCCCTTGAGCAGCGCGGCCGTGACGGGTGCAGCCAGCGCGGCGCGCACACGCGGCAGATCGCGCGCGAAAAGCTGGTCTTGCAGGGTGCGCGTGCCGGTGGAAATGAGCACCTTGCCGCCCTGGATGAAGGCGGGTACAAGATAGGCCCAGGTCTTGCCGATGCCGGTGCCGGCTTCGGCCACGAGCGTGGCGCGGTCCTGGATGGCCTGGCCAATGGCCTGCGACAGTTCCACCTGCGATGGACGCGGCTTGTAGCCGGGCAAGGCCGTGGCCAGCGGCCCGTCCTCGTCAAAGAATTCGGATATGTCCAGGTCCAGCATTACAGCAGCCTAATGTAGGGCCCCAAATGATACCCGCTGGCGCGCCGGTTTCCTGCTTGCGGCCTGCCGCAATGCCCTTGGCAGAGGGACGGATCAGTCACTTCGGCCACGTTCCGTAACAACGGCTTATGGCACAATCCGCCCCTCGTTTTCCCTTTTTGCCGTCGTATAGAGATGTCTGAAACTTCCACTATCACGAACGTCGCCACCGGCGTCGACAACGCCCGCATCGTCGCTCAGCTCGCCACCGAGTTGGGCGCCCGCGCCTCCCAGATCGCTGCGGCGGTGGAACTGCTGGATGACGGCGCCACCGTGCCCTTCATCGCCCGCTACCGCAAGGAAGCGACCGGCGGCCTGGACGACACCGTGCTGCGCAACCTGGAAGTCCGTCTGGGCTACCTGCGCGAGCTCGAAGAACGCCGCGGCGCCATCCTGGAATCCATTTCGCAGCAAGGCAAGCTGACGCCCGAGCTGCAGCAGGAAATCGCCACGGCCGACACCAAGCAACGCCTGGAAGACCTGTACGCGCCGTACAAACCCAAGCGCCGCACGCGCGCCCAGATCGCCCGCGAAGCCGGCCTCGAACCGCTGGCCGACGTCATCCTGGCCGATCCCGCCTGCGATCCCGCCGCGCTGGCCGCGCAATACCTCAATCCCGAAGCCGCCATCAACGACGCCAAGGCGGCGCTCGATGGCGCGCGCGACATCCTGGCCGAACGCTACGCCGAAAACGCCGACCTGCTGGCCGACATGCGCGAGCACCTGTGGTCCACCGGCCTGGTGTACTCCAAGATGATCGAGGGCAAGGAAACCGAAGGCGCCAACTTCCGCGACTGGTTCGACTTCAACGAGCCGCTGCGCACCCTGCCCTCGCACCGCATCCTGGCGCTGCTGCGCGGCCGCCAGCAAGGCGTGCTCGAGCTGCGCCTTGGCCTGGAAGCCGACCTCGAAGCCCAGACGCCGCATCCGTGCGTGGCCCGTATCGCCAACTTCCTGAAGCTCGGCAACGGCCTGTTCGCACTGGACGCCACGCCGCGCGCGCGCTGGCTGGGCGAAGTCTGCCGCTGGACCTGGCGCGTCAAGCTCCTGACCGCATTCGAAAGCGAACTGATCGGCCGCCTGCGCGAAAGCGGCGAAGCCGAGGCCATTCGCGTGTTCGCCGCCAACCTGAAAGACCTGCTGCTGGCCGCGCCGGCCGGCCCCAAGGCCGTGCTGGGTCTGGACCCCGGCATCCGCACGGGCTGCAAGGTCGCCGTCATCGACAAGACCGGCAAGGTCGTCGACACCACCACCGTGTACCCGTTCGAACCGCGCCGCGACCGCGAAGGCACGATCAACACGCTGGCCGCGCTGGTGGCGCGCCACAACGTGGACCTGATCGCCATCGGCAACGGCACGGCTTCGCGTGAAAGCGAAAAGCTCGTCGGCGACATGATGGAGCGCTTCCCCGACCTGAAGGTCACCCGCGTCGTCGTTTCCGAAGCGGGCGCGTCGGTGTATTCGGCCTCCGAAATCGCCGCCCAGGAATTCCCCGACCTCGACGTGACGCTGCGCGGCGCCGTGTCCATTGCCCGCCGCCTGCAGGATCCGCTGGCCGAACTGGTCAAGATCGATCCCAAGGCCATCGGCGTGGGCCAGTACCAGCACGACGTCAACCAGCGCGAACTGGCGCGCTCGCTGGACGCCGTGGTCGAAGACTGCGTGAACGCGGTGGGCGTGGACGTGAACACGGCGTCGGCCGCGCTGCTGGCCCGCGTGTCCGGCCTGAACTCGCTGCTGGCCAAGAACATCGTCTCTTTCCGCGACGAAAACGGCGCGTTCCCCACGCGCGAGGTCCTGCGCAAGGTTCCGCGCTTTGGCGAGAAGGCATTCGAACAGGCTGCCGGCTTCCTGCGTATCCCCAACGGCGACAACCCGCTGGACGCCTCGTCGGTCCACCCCGAAGCCTACCCGGTGGTCGAGCGCATCGTGGCCAAGATCAAGGCAGAAGTGAAGCAGATCATCGGCCAGCGCGAAGCCCTGAAGGGCGTGTCGCCGTCGGACTTTACCGATGAGCGCTTCGGCCTGCCGACCGTCAAGGACATCTTCGCCGAACTCGAAAAGCCCGGCCGCGATCCGCGCCCGGAGTTCAAGACGGCGCAGTTCAAGGAAGGCGTGGAAACGCTGAACGACCTGTACCCGGGCATGGTGCTGGAAGGCGTGGTGACCAACGTGGCCAACTTCGGCGCGTTCGTCGACATCGGCGTGCACCAGGACGGACTGGTCCACATCTCGGCGCTGGCCGAGAAGTTCGTGAAGGATCCGCGCGACGTGGTGCGCGTGGGCCAGACGGTCAGCGTCAAGGTGCTGGAAGTGGACGCCGCGCGCAAGCGCGTGGCGCTCACCATGCGCTTGAACGACACCGCCGCGCCCGCCCGCCGCAGCGCCGATGCGCCCAAGGGCGGTGATCGCCCGCGCCGTCAGGGCGATGGCGGCCGCAACGCAGGCGGCGGCGCAGCAGCGTCGATGAACAGCGCCATGGCCGACGCCTTTGCCAAGTTGAAGCGCTGATCCGCTGATCCCTCGGCATCCCTGCTTTACCGAAATCCCGGCGCCCGAGGCGCCGGGATTTTCTTTTGGGCAGCCCCTTCAAATCACCTTCAGTCGCCCCTGCAACCTAGGGGCTTACCCCTAGATCACGCGCTTTTGTTGCGCTCCCGCAATTCGGCACCACAGAAATAAGTGAAAATATCTAATTGTGTCTAAATAATAAAAACCGGCATGACGCTGTCTTTCACTAAAGCGTTCACCGGCGGCACAACCACCCGCGGTCAGGCGAGCTACTGCGCGAAGCGCCTGTCGGGGAGCAGCATCAGAACAAGAGCGCGCCCCCTGATAGCCCGGAGATCCGTTCCGTCATGCTCAGCACCATTACGCTCGCCGCAAACGAAACCGCAACCATCGCCGACAAGGACGCCACGGCAAGCGGCGTCTACGGCGACGTGACGTTGGGTCAGTATTCGCATCTGATCGTCGACAGCGCCGCGGTCACCTTCAAGCACGTCACACTCGAACGCCTGGGCAGCCGGGTCATCGAACTGCGCAATGGCGCGCAACTGCATGTGGGCGCGCTGGGATTTGCCAGCATGGGCGCCAGCATCGTCTACCGCATCGGCATCGGCTGCGTGATCACCTACGACGCCAGCCAATGGGATCCCGAAGTCGTGGCCAACACCACGTTCGATTTCGCCAGCGAGGGCAGCGGCACGCTGAAGTATTTTCCGTTCATCAATCCGCAATGGCTGGACTGTCCCCACGTCACGGGCTATTCGGACGGCGACCAGCTTGAAATCGCGGGGCAAGGCCGCGTGCAGCGCTTTCAGGTGCGCGACGGGCGCATCGTCGCCAGCGCACGCCTGAACTGAATGCAAAACGGCGCGGATTGCCCGCGCCGTCTTTGTCCATCCGCTACCCGCTACCGGTTATTCCTGCGCCAGCGACAGCAGCGCTTCGCGCGTGCGCGCGATGCCCGCAGCCGGTTCGCCTTGCACGCCTTCGGGCGCGGTGGCGACCGTCACACCGTCGATCACCACCGCATAGCCCTGGGCATGTGCCTGCAGGACGCTGTCGGCGGGTTCGGACTGCAAGCGGCGCATCAGCGCGCCCGCTTCCTTGGGATCGGCGAAGCGCTGCGACAGCAACAGTTCCTCGCCATCGGCCGCCAGCAGGCGGAAGCGGAAGCCGCCGTCCTCGTCGCGGAAGCTGACGAAACGCGCGCCCTTGGACTTTTCCTTCTTGCCCTGGGCGCTCTTGCCCGCCGTAGCGGCGGCGCCCAACGTGCGCAGGCCCACGGCCTCGCGCAGTTCCTGCATGAACGGCACGGCAAGCTTGCGCGCCTTGGCGGCGCCCGCCTGCAGGATGTCTTCGATGCGGCCCGGGTTGGCCATCAGGTCCACGTACTTTTCGCGCATCGGGGCCAGCAGGTTTTCCAGGTGCTCGAACAGCGCCTGCTTGGCATCGCCCCAGCCCATGCCGGCCTCGAGCTGCTGGCGGAACGCCGTCGATTGCTCGGACGTCGCAAATGCGCGGTACAGCGTGTACAAATGGGACGATTCGGCGTCCTTGGGTTGGCCCGGCTCGCGCGAGTCAGTCACGATGCGCATCACCGAGGCGCGCAATGCGCTTTTGCCGCCTTCGAAAAGCGGAATCGTGTTGTTGTAGCTCTTGGACATCTTGCGGCCGTCCAGCCCGGGCAGCGTCGCCACATCTTCTTCGATGACCACCTCCGGCAGCGAGAAATACTCGCGGCCATACAGATGATTGAAGCGCTGCGCGATGTCGCGCGCCATTTCCAGATGCTGGATCTGGTCGCGGCCCACGGGCACCTTGTTGGCGTTGAACATGACGATGTCCGCAGCCATCAGGATCGGGTACGAGAACAGCCCCATGGTGATGCCGTCGTCCGGATCCACGTTCTTGGCCACGTTCTGGTCCACCGAGGCCTTGTAGGCATGCGCCCGGTTCATCAGGCCCTTGGCGGTCACGCAGGTCAGCAGCCAGCTCAGTTCGGGGATCTCGGGGATGTCCGACTGGCGGTAGAACGTCACGCGCTCGGGGTCCAGGCCCACCGCCAGCCACGTGGCGGCGATCTCAAGACGCGAGCGCGCCACGCGCGCCGGGTCGTCGCATTTGATGAGCGCGTGGTAGTCCGCCAGGAAGAAGAATGCGTCCACGCCGGGCTGCGTGCTGGCCTGCACCGCCGGACGGATCGCGCCCGCGTAGTTGCCGAGATGGGGAGTTCCAGTCGTGGTGATGCCGGTAAGGACGCGGGTGTTCATGAGGCGAGAAGGCGGTTGCTAGGGGAAGCCCTGAGTGTAACGTGCCGCAGCCCGGCCCCGCCCCGGAAAGACTCGAGGCCCCGTGTTTACAGCACCGCCAGCACTGGCGCCGCCAGCGCGCACAGGCCGCCCGCGGTCAGCGCGGCGCGCGGCCGGAAGGTCAGGAACCAGATCAGCAGCAGACCGGCGATGCTGAGGATGCCGATCCATTCGACCGTGCCGTAACTCCAGCCCCAGACCGCCGCCGAGGCCCACAACGACAGCGCCAGCGACGCCCAGCCGAACAGCCGCAGCGGCAGCCGATGGCGGCGCGGCAAGGCGCGGTCGAACAGGTCTTCGTAGTGACGGTCCATGCCCAGGCACAGGGCGGAAAACCCTGCATAGGCCAGGCAGAAGGCGGCAAGCGTCATGGCGTATCACCTCGCGGTTCAAAAGCGGTCCGGTGCACGGCGGCCGGGACGGCGGGTTCGTGGGCGGGGGCTGGGGCGGTTGTCGGGATATGGGCAGTGGCGGCGACGGCGGCCTTGACCGCTTCGTTGCGCGCGGCGCGCGGCTTGCCCGCCGTTCTGGCGGGCGCCTTGCGGGCGCGGGCGGCCTTCACCGCCATCCAGGCAAAGAACACGGCGCTGGCCAGGCACGTCAGGTCAAAGCCCGCCATCACCCAGTCGCCCTGCGGCAGGGAAACGCCCAGGTGCCGGTCGGTGGTCAGCGCATTGACCACGGGCACCAGCGCCAGCGCGACGGCGGCGATGGCAAGCAGGTCCTGCCACTTGCGCCGCTGGAACAGAAACGCGTAGACCAGCGACAGCCCCCATGCCATGAAGAAGGCGCGCACTTCCCAGACCTGGCGGCCGGGCATGTCGGCCGGAAGGAGCCGGTTGGCCAGGAACACAGCCGCCACGCCGAACACGACGCCCGCGATGGTGCCCGCATTCAGGCCGTCGACCAGACGCAGCGAGAAGGCTTCCCGCGCGTCGCCCTGCCGCGCCTTCTGACGGCGCTTGGCGATCCACAGCACGAGGCCTGTGGCCACCATGGCCGTGCCGGCCAGGCTGACGATGAAATAGAACCAGCGCAGCAGCGGTTCGGCGAACAGGCCCAGGTGCAGGCCGGTGATGACGCCCGTGGTCACGACGGTGGCGCTGTGATCGTCCTCGGCCTCCTGCAGCGCGCCCGTCACCCCGTCAAAGCGCATGAAGGGGGCCAGCAGCCCGTACGACACGCCGTCACCCACGTTGCGAACCAGCGTGATGGTGGCGCCCGCATCCCCGGGGTTGTTGACGGTCACCCGCCCGAGGCGGCCCTGCCAATGCTGCTGGGCCTGTTCCACCAGCGGCGCGATGTCGACCAGCGGCGCCGGCTGGTTCTGCGGCGGCGTGATCTTGTTGGCCTTGAAGACCTCGCTCGTGAACTGGCGCGGATTGTCGTATACGGCCTGGATGCCCGCCGGCATCAGCATCACCATGAACAGCACCAGGCCGCTGAAGGTGATCATCAGGTGAAACGGCAGACCCAGCACCGACAGCACGTTGTGGCCGTCCATCCAGGCGCGCTGCCCGCCCTTGCCCGGCCGGAAGGTGAAGAAGTCCGCGAAAATCTTCTTGTGCGTGATGATGCCGCTGATGATCGCCACCAGCATGAACATGCCCGCGATGCTGGCCAGCCAGCGCCCCCACGGAAACGCGGTCTCCAGTTCGAAATGGAAGCGGTAGAAGAAGTCGCCGCCGCGCGTCTGGCGCGCCGTCACGGGCTCGCCGGTGGCCGCATCCAGCTTGACGCGCACGAACCCGCGTTCACCCGGCTTGGGCTTGGGCGTCTGGTACAGCAGCTGGATGAGGGGCTCGCGATCCGAGGGCGGCGTGATGAACCAGCGCTTGGCGTCCGGCGCGTGTTCCGCCAGATAGCGCTGCGCCGTGGCAACGGCCTGCACTGCCGGCGCCGGCTGCGCTTGAACCTCAGGTTGCATCCAGCGCGTGATCTCGGGCCGGAAGAAGGCCAGCGAGCCCGTCAGGAACATGGCGAACAGCACCCAGCCGAAGATCAGGCCTGCCCACGTGTGCAGCCAGGACATGGACTGACGAATGCCCTCTTCGCCGGGATGCTTGTGCTTGGCCGCCTTCATGCCGCCACCAGCCGATGAGCCAGGAATAAACCGCCCAGCAGCGCGGCCGGGCCCAGGATGCCGGCCCAGGCGCGCCAGGCGCTGCGCGTGGCGAACACCCAGATCACGCCGCAGGCGTAGACCACGAAGGACAGCATCTGCGCCGCGGTCACGGCGTCGGCGCGCCCCATGGGCAGCCAGACCGCCAGACAGGCAGCCGCCGCCGAAGCCAGGGCGTAGCCGCCCAGGATGGCGGCCGTCGCGCGAGAGAAAACGGCCATTCTGTAGCGCATCATGCCTGCGCCGGCTGCGGGAGCTTTCACGGGAGTTCTAGGTGGTGGCGGGTCCGTGGCGGACCCGGGGTGGGGACGGGGTTTCCGAGCTTATCCGCCTTTCCCTGTATAAGGCCTGAATTATAACGATTCTCGTTAAGTCAGGAACGGCAGTCTCGGACCAAAGAAAAGGCGGCTCGCCGGGGAGCCGCCTTTTGGCGCTGCTTACCAGCGATACCGCAAGCTGGCCTTGATGGAGCGCTGGTAGCCGAACCAGCACCACGATTCGCCGGAGCACGACGCGATGTACTCCTTGTCGAACAGGTTCTGCACGTTCAGCGCCACCTGCATGCCCTTGAGCGCGGGCGAGGCGCGGCCCAGGTCGTAGTCCAGCATCAGGTCCACCAGCGTGACCTTCGGCACCTTCAGCGTGTTGGCTTCGTTCGCATAGGACGATCCGATGTAGCGCACGCCACCACCAACGCCCAGGCCGGCCAGCGGCCCTTCCTGAAGCTGGTAGCGCGCCCACGCCGACGCCTGTTGCGACGGCAGCGCGGCCGGGGTCTTGCCGGTCAAGTCGAAGCCGGCCGCATTGGGATAGGCCTTGGTGTACTCGTTGTTCATGATCGAGTACGCGGCAATCAGCGACAGTCCGCGCATCGGCTCGGTCTTGGCTTCGAGCTCGATGCCCTGCGTGCGCAGCTCGCCCGCCTGGATCGAGCAGCGGCCGCCGGCCGTGCCGCACACGTGCGTCGGATCCGGATCGGTGGTCGTCATGTTCTCGCGGCGGATGTCGAACGCCGCGAACGTGAGCAACGTGGCCGAACCCGGCGGCTGGTACTTGATGCCCACCTCGTACTGCTTGCCCTCGATCGGCTTGAACGGCGTGTTGTTCCACCCCGTGCCCGACTGCGGCTCGAAGGATTCCGAATAGCTGAAGTACGGCGCCACGCCATTGTCGAAGTTGTAGATGGCGCCGATCCGGCCCGAAAAGGCTTCTGCGTTCAACTTGGACGGAGTGACACGGCCGGAAGCGATGGCGGTCGTTTCACCCACGTTGCGCGACCAGTCGTAGCGCCCGCCCAAAAGGAACGACAGACGGTCGATCTTGATCTGGTCCTGAAAGTACACGCCCGTCTGGTACTGCGTGGTGGACGCGTCGCTGGAGAACGCCGGCACCGGAATGTTCTGGAAATTGTCCGGGTTTTTCACGTACAGCGGGGGCGCCGAGCCAAAGCCCGACAGCGTGTCGGTCTTGACGTGCTGATAGTCAAAGCCCACCAGCACGTTGTGGCCGATCTTGCCCGTGTTGAACCGCGCCTGCAGGTTGTTGTCGATCGTCAGCGCGCCAACGTCCACGTCCGTCGCGATGGAGGCGCGCTGGTGATACAGGTAGGTCGGGTCGGTGTATCCGTAATAGTTGGTCATCGCGCCGTAGACGCTACGGTACTTGGCGTCCGAATGCGTCCAGCGCAGGCTTTGCGACGCCTTGAAGGTGTCGTTGAAGCGATGGTCCAGGATGTAGCCCAGCGAATAGCTCTTGCGGTCGCTCTTTTCGAAATTGGCGTCGCCATCGTAGTAATCGGCCGGCAGACGGAAACCGTCGGGCGCGCGCAGCAGCGTGCGCATCGCCGGCACGGCGCCGTACGAGCCCATGTCGGGATCGTGCTGGAAGTTGGTCAGGATGGTCAGCGACGTGTCCGCATTGGGTTTGTACGCGAACGCCGGCGACACAAAGTAGCGGCGCTCCTTGGTGTCCTGAACCTGGCCGTCAGACATGTAGCCCGAGCCCACCAGGCGGTACAGGTATTTGCCCTCTTCGTCGATGGGGCCGCCGAAGTCGAAGTTCGCGCGGCGGAAGTCGTAGTTGCCGACCTGCAACTCCACTTCGCGCAGCGGCTCTTCCAGCGGACGCTTGCTGACCTGGTTCACCACGCCGCCCGGGCCGCCCTGCCCGTACATCACCGACGCCGGGCCCTTCAGGACGTCGACGCGCTCGAGGCGGAAGGCGTCGACCTGCGGCAGCGCATCGCGGCCGCCGAACACGCGCAGCCCGTCCAGATAGGTGGACGCCGAGAACCCGCGCACGTTGAACTGGTCCAGGCGGGTCGCCGTGGCGCCGCGGGACTCGGTGGCAACGCCCGCCGTGTAGCGCAGCACCTGGTTCAGCGTCTGCGCGCCCTGCTCGGTGATCTGTTCGCGCGTGACCACGGACACCGACTGCGGCGTCTCGATCAACGGGATGTCGGTCTTGGTGGCGCTGGCGCTGGCGGTGGCCACATAGCCCACCGTGGGCGCAAAGGCGCTGTCCGACATGCCCGTCACCGTCACCGGCGCGAGCGTGTGCGTGTCGCCCGTGGAGACCGGCGCGGGCGCCAGCGTCCAGGTGTTGCCCGACTGCGCGCGCGCCTGCAGGCCGCTGCCCGCCAGGATGCGCGAGAAGCCCGCGCCCACCGTGTAAGAACCATTCAACCCATCCGAACGCCGGCCGCGCACCAGCGCCGGGTCGAACGACAGCACCACCCCGGCGCTGCGCGCGAACTGGGTCAGCGCGTCGGCCAGCGGCCCTGCGGGAATCTGGTAGCTGCGCTGGCCATTGGCGGTGGCTTGCGCACCTGCGGCAGGCGCCGGCTGCGCCCAAGCCGCCGGCGCACCGGCAAACAGCGCCCCGGCGCAGGTCGCGGCCAGCACAGCTTTACGGCCGGCGGTCATCGGTGTGCGCAGGCGCGGGTGGATTGAAGCGGACACAAACATCTCCCTGTACGGTGGTTTCTTTCTGCTTTCCGTACGGGGATGGAAAACCTGCAATGCGCCGGCAAGAAAATTTGTAACTCAGGCGCCGCTGGGGCCAACCTGCAGCCAGTACTGCGTGCGGCGCGTCACCGCGATGGGCAATGTGTGTTCCAGCGCCTTGAGCGCGCGCTCGGCGTCGTCCAGCGGAAACACGCCCGACAGCCGCAATGCCGCCACCGTGGGATCAACGCGGATCACGCCCACCCGCTGGCGCGCCAGGTGCTCGGCAAAATCGTCCAGCCGCCACTCCTTGGCCACCACCATCCCGTCCACCCACGCCAGGCGATCCGGGTCCGACGCGCCACGGCGGACCTCGCCGTCGTCGGCGTAGGCAAGCCGTTCACCGGCGCTCAGTTGCGTCATCACGCCCTGGCGCAGCAGCGCGACGCTGCCTTCATATACGCCCACGCGCGAACCGTCCGCCGTGCGCCGCAGGTCAAACCGCGCGCGCTCGGCCCGCAGTTCGCCGTAGCCGGTATCCACGCGCAGCGCCTGCACGCCGGGGCGCGGCTCGGCCTGCACCAGCATCTCGCCACGCAGGAGATCGATGTCGCGCGCGCTGCCGCTGACGTTGACGCGCACCGCGGTATCGCTGTTCAGCGTGACGCGCAGCCCGTCCGCCAGCGCCAGCGCACGGCGCTCGCCCACGCCGGTGCTGTAGTCGGCGACCAGCCGTTGCCACGGGGCATGGCGGTAGCCCGCCCACCCGGTGACAGCGATGCCCGCGCCGGCCAGCAGACAGCGCAGCGCGGCGCGCCGGCCGTGCGAGGCAGGCGCATTCAGCGCCGAGTGCGCCAGGGCCGCCGGCACGCGGCGCGCATTGCGGCCGATGTCCTGCAGCTGATCCCACGCCACGCGGTGCGCGGGGTCCTGGGCCAACCAGGCCCGGCAGGATTCGTGGTCGCGCGCATCGTCAATGCCCGATTGCAGGCGCGCCCACCACGCGATGGCCTCGCGCACCACGGCATCGGTCGGGCGGGCGTCCACAGGCGCGCCGTGGGCCGCGTCAGGCATGGATCGCGGCATAGCACGCGGACATCGCGCGCACCATGTACTGCTGCACCGAACTCAGCGACACATCGAGGCGTTCGGCGATCTCGGGATACGTCAGGCCATCCAGCTGCGACAAGAGGAAAGCCGCGCGGGCCTTGGGCGGCAGGCCGTCCAGCAGGCGATCCAGCTGAACCAGCGCCTGCAGTTGCTCGGCCTGCGCCTCGGGCGATGGCGCATAGGATTCGGGAACGGTGGCCAGATAGGCCAGATACGCATGCTCCAGCGCGGCATGCCGCTGGTGATCGACCACCAGGCCTTTTGCAATGGTGGTGAGCAGCGCGCGCGCCTCGCTGGCGCGCACCTGCTTGCGGCCCTGGATCACCCGGACAAAGACGTCCTGGGCCAGGTCTTCCGCGCGGTGTTCGCAACCCAGCTTGCGGCGCAGCCACCCGAACAGCCACGGGCGGTGATCGCGATACAGGCCATCGACAGGCGCGACCTGGGCGTCGACGCACGGGGCCGATGAGGAAAGCAAGGTGGAAGACACGGTTTGAGACTGCGGCGCTGAACCAAAAGTCCCAAAATCTTAATTGATAATGACTTGCATTAACAATGATTGCGCCCACCCAGCCCCTGAAATGAGGACCGGATGAGGCTTTACTACAACGTCACGGCCAGACGGCGTTCCGATTCCAGGTACTCGCGCGACTGCATTTCCAGAATGCGCGACACCGTCCGGTGGAACTCGTTGGCCAGCGCGCCTTCTGTGTAGATCTCTTCGGGCTCGCACTCCGCCGACATGATGAGCTTGACGCGGTGGTCGTAGAACACGTCGATCAGCCAGGTGAAGCGGCGCGCCTCGGAAGCCTGGCGCGGACCCATGCGCGGCACGCCCGACAGGATCACGGCGTGGAAGCGGTTGGCCAGTTCCAGGTAGTCGTTCTGCGAACGCGGACCGCCGCACAGCGTGGCAAAGTCGAACCACACGACCGACCCGCCCAGCGCCAGCGCACGGATCTCGCGGTGCTCGATGTGCAGCACCGGATCCTGCGGCGGCGTATCCGCCAATGCATCGAAGGCCGCCTGCAGCGCCTTCTGCGCGTTCTCGTCCAGCGGCGTGTGATAGCTCTGCACCTGCTCCAGCGAGCGGCGGCGGTAATCAATACCCGCATCCACGTTCATGACATCCATGCGCGACTGGATCAGCGCAATGGCGGGCAGCACGCGGTCGCGGTGCAGACCATCGGTGTACAGCGTGGACGGTTCGTAGTTGGACGTCATCACGAAGGACGTGCCGTATTCGAACAGCTTGAGCAGCAGACGGTGCAGGATCATCGCGTCCGCTACATCGGACACGTGGAATTCGTCAAAGCAGATCAGCCGGTAACGCTTGGCCACGCGCTTGGCGACCTCGTCCAGCGGATCCTGCATGCCCTTCACTTCCTCAAGTTCGCGGTGCACGCCGCGCATGAACTCGTGAAAGTGCAGACGCGTCTTGCGCACGACGGGCACGGTGGCATAGAACGCGTCCATCAGGAAGCTCTTGCCGCGGCCCACGCCGCCCCACAGGTACACGCCGCGCGGCACGTCGGGACGGTTCAGCAGCTTTTTCAGCGCATTCGAGCGCATCGACTTGAACTTGACCCATTCGTCGTAATAGCGCTGCAAGCGGTCGATCGCCTTCTTCTGCGCGTCGTCGGGCTTGTAGCCGCGTTCGGCCAATGCGTGTTCGTAGTAGTCGCTGACGTTCATAGGGGAACCGGATCAAGCTGAAGGGAATAAAGAAAAGGGCGGGTCCTGGAACCCGCCCCCGGTCTTGCAGAAGTCAGACGCGGCTTAGAAGTTCAGCGCGCGCTTGTCCACGGCCAGAGCGGCTTCCTTCACGGCTTCCGACAGGGTCGGGTGCGCGTGGCAGATGCGGGCGATGTCTTCGGCGGCGCCGCGGAATTCCATGATGGTCACGGCTTCCGAGATCAGTTCCGAGGCCATCGGGCCCACGATGTGCACGCCCAGGACTTCGTCGGTCTTGGCATCGGCAATCACCTTGGCAAAGCCGGTGGTGTCACCCAGCGCGCGGGCGCGGCCGTTGGCCAGGAACGGGAAGCTGCCGGCCTTGTACTCGCGGCCTTCGGCCTTGAGCTGCTGCTCGGTCTTGCCGACCCAGGCGATTTCCGGCGAGGTGTAGATGACCCACGGCACGGTGTCGAAGTTGACGTGACCGTGCTGGCCGGCGATACGCTCGGCAACCGCCACGCCTTCTTCTTCGGCCTTGTGCGCCAGCATCGGGCCGCGCACCACGTCGCCCACTGCCCAGACGTTCGGCAGGTTGGTCTTGCAGTCGCCGTCGACGGCCACGAAACCGCGCTCGTCCAGCTTCAGGCCCACGGCGTCGGCGTTCAGGCCGCCGGTGTAGGGCACGCGGCCGATCGAGACGATCAGCTTGTCCACGACCAGCTTCTGCTCGGCGCCCTTGGCGTCGACGTAGGGCACGGTCACCGACTTGGCGGTCGCCTTGATCTCACCGATCTTGACGCCCATCTGGATGTTCAGGCCTTGCTTGGTGAAAGCCTTGAGGGCTTCCTTGGCCACTTGCCCGTCGGCGGCGGCCAGGAATTCCGGCATCGCTTCCAGGATCGTGACTTCGGAACCCAGGCGGCGCCACACGCTGCCCATTTCCAGGCCGATCACGCCGGCGCCGATGACGCCCAGCGTCTTGGGCACGGCGCCGATGTTCAGTGCGCCGTCGTTGGACAGCACGACCTTTTCGTCGAACGGCAGGCCGGGCAGTTCACGCGCCGACGAGCCGGTGGCGACCACGACGTGCTTGGCAACCAGGTCTTCCTCGGCGGTGCCGGTGACCTTGATGGCCCAGCCGCCTTCCACCTGGCCGCTGAACGCGCCCTTGCCGTGGAAGAACGTGACCTTGTTCTTCTTGAACAGGTACAGGATGCCGTCGTTGTTCTGCTTGACCACCGTGTTCTTGCGGCCGATCAGCGTGTCGAGCTTCAGGCTGACGCCCTTGACTTCGATGCCGTGCTCGGCGAAGTGGTGGTTGGCTTGTTCGAAGTGTTCGGACGATTGCAGCAGCGCCTTGGACGGGATGCAGCCGACGTTGGTGCAGGTGCCGCCGGGAGCCGGGCCGCCTTGGCCGTTTTGCCAGGCGTCGATGCAAGCGACCGACATGCCGAGCTGCGCGGCGCGGATGGCGGCGATGTAGCCGCCGGGGCCTGCGCCGATCACGACGACGTCAAATTGTTTGGACATAGTGTTCTCGCGAATGAGGGATGAAGAAGCGCACTTCCTGCCCAGCG
Organism: Achromobacter animicus; assembly: GCF_902859585.1. Classification (GTDB taxonomy): domain Bacteria; phylum Pseudomonadota; class Gammaproteobacteria; order Burkholderiales; family Burkholderiaceae_B; genus Achromobacter; species Achromobacter animicus. The sequence continues at coordinate 82,913 of NZ_CADIJM010000003.1, forward strand.
CAGTCGGGCTGCGGGCCGGCGGGGAGCCGGCCCGGGCGCCGCGCAACCAGCAGGTCGGGCGCGGCGCCGGTCAGGGGCGTCGAGATTACAGGTCCAGCAACAGGCGCTGCGGATCTTCCAGGGCGTCCTTCATGGCGACCAGGCCCAGCACGGCTTCGCGGCCGTCGATGATGCGGTGGTCGTAGGACAGGGCCAGGTAGTTCATCGGGCGGATGACGATCTGGCCGTTTTCGACGACGGCGCGATCCTTGGTGGCGTGCACGCCCAGGATGGCCGATTGCGGCGGGTTGATGATCGGGGTCGACAGCATCGAGCCGAACACGCCACCGTTGGAGATCGAGAACGTGCCGCCGGTCATTTCTTCAATGCCCAGCTTGCCGTCAGCAGCGCGGCGGCCGAAGTCGGCGATGGTCTTTTCGATGTCGGCGATGGACAGCTGGTCGGCGTTGCGCAGGATCGGCACCACCAGGCCACGCGGGCTGCCGACAGCGATACCGATGTCGAAGTAGCCGTGGTAGATGATGTCCTTGCCGTCGATCGAGGCGTTGATCAGCGGGTACTTCTTCAGCGCGGCAACGGCGGCCTTGACGAAGAACGACATGAAGCCCAGCTTGATGCCGTGTTCCTTTTCGAACTTGTCCTTGTACTTGGCGCGCAGGTCGATCACGGCCTGCATGTTGACTTCGTTGAACGTCGTGAGGATGGCGTTTTCTTGCTGCGATTGCAGCAGGCGCTCGGCGATGCGGGCACGCAGGCGGCTCATCGGCACGCGCTGTTCCGGACGGCCATCCAGCGACAGCGTGGTCGGGGCGGGCGCGGCGGCGGCCTTGGCCGGTGCGGCCTTGGCGGGAGCGGCGCTGGCGGCCAGGGCGTCGCCCTTGGTCACGCGGCCGTCACGGCCCGAACCCGCCACGGAAGCGGCGTCAACGCCCTTCTCGGCCAGGATCTTCGAGGCGGCGGGCGAAGCGACGCCGGCGGCGGCCGTCGAGGCCGGTGCGGCAGCGGCGGGCGCGGGAGCAGCTGCGGCTTGTTCGGCGGCCTTCGGGGCTTCAGCCGGCGCGGTGGCGGCGGCGCCAGCCTTGGCGGCGGTGTCGATGCGGGCCAGCACTTCGCCCGAGGTCACGGTGCTGCCATCGCCCTTGACGATTTCGGCCAGCACGCCCGAGGCGGGGGCCGGCACTTCCAGCACGACCTTGTCGGTTTCGACTTCGATCAGGATTTCGTCGGCTTCAACGGCAGCGCCCGGCTGCTTCTTCCAGGTCAGCAGGGTCGCTTCGGAAACGGATTCGGAAAGTTGGGGAACGACGACGTCGGTAATAGCCATTTTGTTTATTCCGTAGAAAGTATGTTCTTGTCACGCGGCGCGGCAAGGTTCGAAACGGGGTTCCGGAACACTTGCCGCCCGCGGCGCGTGCATCAAGTAAAGGTTACTTCGTCAACATGACCTTGAACTTGGGCGCGAAGGCCGTCTCGATCAGGGCCTTCTGCTGCTCCTGGTGCTTGGCCAGGTAGCCCACGGCCGGCGATGCCGACGCGGCACGGCCTGCGTAGCCAAGCTTCTGGCCTTCGACCATGTTCTCGTACACGTGATGCTGAACGTAGAACCAGGCGCCTTGGTTCTGGGGCTCGTCTTGCACCCAGATCACTTCGGTTGCCTTGGGGTACTTGCGCAGTTCGGCTTCGAACGACTTGTGCGCAAACGGATACAGCTGCTCGACGCGGATGATGGCGACGTTGTCGGCGCCACGCTCGCGGCGGGCGTTGACCAGGTCGTAGTACACCTTGCCCGAGCAAGCCAGCACGCGCTTGACCTTGCCGGCGTCGATGGCCTCGTCGACCTCGCCGATGACCGGGCGGAAGCTGCCGCCGGCCAGATCGGTCAGGGGCGAACCGGCGTCCTTGTTGCGCAGCAGCGACTTCGGCGTGAACAACACCAGCGGCTTGCGGAACGGGCGGATCATCTGGCGGCGCAGAACGTGGAAGATCTGCGAAGCCGAGGTCGGCTGAATCACTTGCATGTTGTTGTCGGCGCACAGCTGCAGGAAGCGCTCGATGCGGCCCGACGAGTGCTCGGGACCCTGGCCTTCGTAGCCGTGCGGCAGCATCAGCGTCAGGCCCGACTGGCGGCCCCACTTGGCTTCGCCGGAGCTGATGAACTGGTCGATCACGACCTGGGCGCCGTTGACGAAGTCGCCGAACTGGCCTTCCCAGATGACGAGCGTGTTGGGCTCGGCGCTGGAGAAGCCGTACTCAAAGCCCAGCACAGCCTCTTCGGACAGCACGGAGTCGATGACGGTGAACGGGGCCTGGCCTTCCGACACGTTCTGCAGCGGAATGTAGGTGCCGTCGTTCCAGCGTTCGCGGTTCTGGTCGTGCAGCACGGCATGGCGGTGCGTGAACGTGCCGCGGCCCGAATCCTGGCCGGTGATGCGGATGGCGTAGCCCGAGGAAACCAGGGTCGCGAAGGCGAGGTGCTCGCCCATGCCCCAGTCCAGGTTCATTTCGCCCTTGGCCATGGTGCGGCGGTCGTTCAGCAGCTTGGCGACCAGCGGGTGCACCGTGAAGCCTTCCGGCACGGTCGTGATGCGTTCGCCGATGCGCTTGAGTTCAGCCAGCGGCACGGCGGTGTCGGCCTGGTCGGTCCACTTGGCGCCCAGGAACGGCGACCAGTCGATCGCGTACTTGCTCTTGTAGTCGGTCAGCACCGGTTCGATGGTGCGCTGGCCGTCTTCCATGAGCTGGCGGTAGTCCTTGACCAGCTGATCGGCTTCGCCGTCGGCCAGCACGCCCTGCGTGGTCAGCTTGTCGGCGTACAGCTTGCGCGTGCCGGGATGGTGGCCGATGCGCTTGTACATCAGGGGCTGCGTCAGCGACGGCGTGTCTTGCTCGTTGTGGCCCAGCTTGCGGAAGCAGACGATGTCCACGACGACGTCGTGGCGGAATTGCAGACGGTAGTCCAGCGCCAGCTTGGTGACGAACACCACGGCTTCGGGATCGTCGCCGTTGACGTGGAACACCGGGGCTTCGATCATCTTGACCACGTCGGTGCAATACAGCGTCGAACGCGAGTCACGCGGGTCGGACGTGGTGAAGCCGATCTGGTTGTTGATGACGATGTGCAGCGTGCCGCCCGTACCGTAGCCGCGCGTCTGCGCCAGGTTCAGGGTTTCCATCACGACGCCCTGGCCGGCAAAGGCCGCGTCGCCGTGCACCAGCACCGGCAGCACTTGCTTGCCTTCGGCATCGCCGCGGCGTTCCTGGCGGGCGCGTGCGCTGCCTTCGACGACGGGGTTGACGATTTCAAGGTGAGACGGGTTGAAAGCCAGCGACAGGTGGACGGGGCCGCCGCGCGTGGACAGGTCGCTCGAGAAGCCGTTGTGGTACTTCACGTCGCCGTCGGTCAGGCCTTCGGCGTGCTTGCCTTCGAACTCGGCGAACAGGTCGCCGGGCATCTTGCCCATGATGTTCACGAGCAGGTTCAGGCGACCGCGGTGGGCCATGCCGACCACGATTTCCTGGACGCCGTTTTCACCGGCGTGGTTGACCACTTCGTCCATCGAGGCGATGAAGCTTTCGCCGCCTTCCAGCGAGAAGCGCTTCTGGCCGACGTACTTGGTGTGCAGGAAGCGTTCCAGGCCTTCGGACTCAGTCAGCTGCTGAAGGATGTGGCGCTTTTCTTCCGGCGTGTACGTGGGCGCGCCCAGCGTGGTTTCCAGGCGTTCCTGGATCCAGCGCTTGGCGGCGGGGTCGGAGATGTGGGTGAATTCTGCACCGATGCTGCGGCAGTACGTGTCGCGCAGCGCCTTCAGGATGTCGCGCAGCGTCATCGTGCTGGCGGTCGTGAAGTAGGTGTTGGTGGCCGAGTACGTCTGGTCCAGATCGGCTTCGGTCAGGCCGTAGAAGGCGGGATCGAGCTCGGGGATCGGCGGACGTTCCTGGCGCTTGAGCGGATCCAGATCGGCCCAGCGCGAGCCCAGCGAGCGGTAGGCGGCAATCAGCGATTGCACCGAGACCTGCTTGCTGGCGACGCTCAGATCGGGTTCGGCCGCGCGTTGCACGAAGGCATTGGCCTTGGCGCGCTGGGCGAACGATTCGACGATGGGAGCGTGGGCCTGGTCGCGAGTGGATTCCTGGCCGTCGGTTGCGGGAGCGTGCTGCAATTGGTCGAAGTATTCGCGCCAGTTGTCAGGTACCGAACCGGGATTATCGAGGTAGGCTTCGTAAAGCTCCTCGACATATGGGGCATTACCCCCAAAGAGATAAGACGTGGATAGAGATTCTATTTCCGAAGACATATCGCTTCACCTTTACGAGTGCTTCACTCGAGACGATGCAGGAAAACCTTCCGCGACACGGGCTTCCCGTTAGGCGGATAGCAGGGGCAGAAGGCGCGTACAAGCCTTGAAAGCCTATGGTCGAGAAGTATAACCCTTTGAGTTTATGGGCGTCTTCCTGCATTTCTGTGACGCAAAAGGCCTTTCGGAATGCTGTCATGCGGCAACGGAATGTCCGTCCAACCCCTTCCATTGCGCCGTCTACGCGCTACCAAAATCCGTCAATGCAAAATGCGGCAGCGCGTCATTTCAAATAACAGAAAAGATGAGTGTTGCGTTTACGCGTCGTCAAACCGGCAGCGCGGTGGTCGACATGATCTCTTTGAGCACGAAAAAAGTACGAATCTGGCGTACGCCGGGCAGCTTGATGATCTCGCCCGCATGCAGCTTGTTGAAGCGTTCCAGGTCCCGGATACGCAACATCAGGAAATAGTCGAATTCGCCCGCCACCAGATGGCATTCCAGGCAACCGCTGATGCCCTTGGCCGCTTCCTCGAAGTCTGTGAATGAATCGGGCGTCGAGCGATCCAGCACCACGCCAACGATGACCAGCGTAGCCATATCGACGTCAGCGGGCTCCAGCAACGCGACCGTCTTTCGGATGACGCCTTCGCTCTTCAACCTTTCCACGCGCCGCAGGCACGCTGCCGGGCTCAGATGCACGCGGGCGCTCAAATCCAGATTGGTGATCTGCGCATCGTCCTGAAGAATGCGCAGGATCTGGCGGTCGATGCGGTCCAGCGTGAAAACGGCGGTCATTGGCTGCGTCCCTGAAAATTAAATTTCGCCTGGATTTTTATTTTGGAAATATTAGATCCATTAAACGCAGATAACGACCTTTCGATTCGGCGGATTTAAAAAATACGCAATTGACCCCTCAACCCCATGATTTCTATGATTTTTGCGAACCCCGCCGCAACGCCGGGCCCGCCCGAATCACCAGGAGCCACCATGGATCTGCAACGTTTTCCCCGTCATCGCCTGACCTTTGGCGATACCCCGATCGAAAAGCTGGAGCGCTTGTCGCAGCATCTGGGCGGCAAGGTCGAGATCTACGCCAAGCGTGAGGACTGCAACAGCGGCCTCGCCTTCGGCGGCAACAAGCTGCGCAAGCTCGAATACCTGATTCCGCAGGCGCTGGAACAAGGTTGCGACACGCTCGTCACGATTGGCGGCATCCAGTCCAATCACACGCGGATGGTCGCGGCGGTGGCCGCCAAACTGGGGTTGGCCTGCGTGCTGGTCCAGGAGAACTGGGTGGACTATTCCGATGCGGTCTACGACCGCGTCGGCAACATCATGATGAGCCGCCTCATGGGTGCGGACGTGCGGCTGGTCGATCAGGGCTTTGACATCGGCTTTCGCCGCAGTTGGGAAGAGGCGCTGGAAGAAGTGAAACGCCGCGGCGGCAAGCCCTATGCGATTCCGGCGGGCGCGTCCGATCACGAATTGGGCGGGCTGGGCTACGTGGGCTTTGCCGAGGAAGTGCGCCGCCAGGAAGCCGAGCTGGGATTCAAATTCGACTACATCGTCGTGTGCGCGGTCACGGGCAGCACGCAGGCCGGCATGGTGGTGGGTTTTGCGGCCGACGGCCGCGCCGATCGCGTCATCGGCATCGATGCGTCCGCCACGCCGGACCAGACCCGCGCGCAGGTCCTGCGCATCGCGCGGCGCACCGCCGACCTCGTCGGCTTGGACAAGCCCATCGAAGACAAGGACGTGGTGCTGGACACGCGCTACGCCTATCCCGCGTATGGCCTGCCCTCAGCCGAAACCAACGACGCCATCCGCACGTGCGCTCGGCTGGAAGGCATGATGACCGATCCCGTGTACGAAGGAAAATCCATGCAGGGAATGATGGACATCATCCGCAAAGGCGAAATTCCCCCCGGCTCGAAGGTCCTGTATGCGCACCTGGGAGGGGTGCCGGCGATCAACGCCTACAGCTTTCTCTACCGCAACGGATAGCGGCGGATTCGGCGTCACGGGGTGGCCTTGCGGGGACTTGCGTTGACATTGCAGCCCTGCCCGCCCGCCATGGGAAACCCATGGCGGCGCGCCGCTGCCGCCACGATCAGCGTCGCCGCCAGCAACAGCACCAGCGCGGGCGCAAAGGCGGCGACGCCCACGCCTTCGAGCAGGAGGCCGCCGATGACACCGCCGCCCGCGATCGCCAGATTCCAGGCCGTGACCAGCATCGACTGCGCCACATCGGCCGACTCGCCCGCGGTCTTGGCCAGTGCAGTCTGGAACAGCGTCGGCGCCCCGCCAAACGCCAGGCCCCATGCCGCCACCGCCGTGGTCACCACGGCCGGATCATTGCCGCTGATGCCCAGGACCAATGCCGACAACGCGAACAGCACCGTGCTGGCCAGCGTCATCACGCGCAGGTGGCTGTCGATGAGAACGCCGATGACCCAGAGCCCGATCAACGACGACAGACCGAACACCAGCAGCATCACGTCCGTGCGGTCCTCCATGCCGCGCGCCGCCAGGAACGGCGCGATGTAGGTATAGAGAATGTTGTGCGCCAGGACAAATGCGAACACCACGAACAGCACCGCGCGCACACCCGGCAGGGTGAAGACGCGGCGCAGCGGCGCGCGCTTGCCCGCAGCCTGGCCCGCAAAGTCCGGCACCTGAATGCGCACCCATGCCATCAGGATCAGCGCCAGCGCGCTCATGATGCCGAAACACCAGCGCCATCCCACCAGGTTGCCCAGAAAGGTGCCCGCCGGCACACCCAGCGACAACGCCAACGGCGTGCCCACCATCGCGATGGCGATGGCCCGCCCTTTCTGATGCTCCGGCACCATGCGCGCAGCGTAGCCCGCGGCCAGCGCCCACAGCAGCCCGGCGGACACGCCGGCGACGAAACGCGCCGCCATCGTCAGCACATAGCTGGCGGACACCGTCGTGATGGTGTTGGCGATGACGAAGCCGGCGATCGCGGCCAGCAGCAACGGGCGGCGGCGCACGCCTCGCGTCGCGGCGGTCAACGGTATCGCCGCCGCCAGCGAACCGATCGCGTAGATCGTCACCAGCTGTCCGGCCATCGCTTCGGAAATAGCCAGCCCCGCGCTGATCTGCGGCAACAGGCCGGCCGGCAGGGCTTCCGTCAGGATCGTGACGAAACCGGCCAGCGCCAGGGCCAGCAGTGCTGCAATGGGAAGACGCGCCTCGCGCGCGCCGGGGCCGGAGGCCGCCGCCTGATTACCTGCCATGTTCTGCCTTTTGATTGGCCGGCGGCGGGTGGAAATCCCCGACGCCAGCACGTGTTGTGGGAAGGCAGCCATGTTGGCGGCAAGTGCAGTCCGGGACAATAATGCCGGTGTTCAAAACATATCTGACAAATTGTCCTGAATCGCATCATGGTTGAATCGCTCAGCGCCATTGCCGCCTTCGTGCAAGCCGCCGAAATGCGCAGTTATTCCGAAGCCGCTCGCCATCTGGGCGTGTCGGCGTCGGCGGTGGGCAAGAGCGTCTGCCGGCTTGAAACACGCCTGGGCGTGCGCCTGCTCCATCGCAGCACGCGCAGCATCACCTTGACCGCCGAAGGCGCCGTTTTCCTGGAACGTTGCCGGCGCATCCTGTGCGAGCTCGAGTCCGCCGAACTCGAACTCTCCGAAACGCGCCAGGCGCCGCAAGGCCGATTGCGCATCAGCCTTCCGCTCGTCGGCATGCTGGTCATGCCGGCGTTGACCGCGTTCATGCACCGCTATCCCGCGATCGAACTGGACGTGGATTTTTCAGATCGTCTGGTGGACGTCATCAACGAAGGCTTCGACATCGTGATGCGCACCGGCGAGCCGACGGACTCGCGACTGGTGTCGCGCCCGGTCGGCAACTATCGTCTGCTGCTTGTCGCCGCGCCGGGTTATCTGGCCAACCGCGGCACGCCGCGCAGTCCGGCTGACCTGCTGCATCACGCCTGCCTGCAGCATCGATTTCCCAGCACCGGCAAGCTTGAGCCGTGGCCGCTGAAGCGCGACGCAGGCATGGCCGAATGGACCGTGCCCGCGTCGATGGTGTGCAACACGTCCGCGGCCCTGCTGGATGTGGCAGTGGCAGGCCTGGGCATCGCGTGCCTGCCCGATTTTCTGGTGCGGCCTGCCCTGCTGCGTGGGGAACTGGTTTCGGTGCTGGACGCCCATGTCGAACACCAAGGCACATTCCGGCTGCTGTGGGCGTCCAGCAAGCATCTGGCGCCCAAGCTACGGGTGTTCATCGACTTCATGGGCGAGGAATTGTTCAAGGAGCGCGACGCCGCGACAGTATGAAAACCGCGGCGTAGGGCATTCGCCGATGGCCGGCGGCTGGTATTTGATGTACATACTTTGTATACATGATCGAACCCTCGCCCTGGAGGACCGATCAGCTCCTCCATGCAACCACCGCCGTCCCGCCGATGCCCCTCTACGACACCACGCTGCCCTACCCCCGCGACCTCGTCGGCTACGGACGCAATCCGCCGCACGCGCAGTGGCCGGGCAACGCGCGGATCGCAGTGCAGTTCGTGCTGAACTACGAAGAAGGCGGCGAGAACAGCGTGCTGCATGGCGACGCCGGCTCCGAGCAGTTCCTGTCCGAGATGTTCAACCCCGCCAGCTATCCGGACCGGCATCTCAGCATGGAAAGCATCTACGAATACGGGTCACGAGCGGGCGTGTGGCGCATCCTGCGCGAATTCGAAAAGCGGCAACTGCCGCTGACGGTGTTCGGCGTGGGCATGGCCCTGCAACGCCACCCCGAACTGACGGCTGCCTTCGTGGAACTGGGCCATGAGATCGCCTGCCACGGCTGGCGCTGGGTCCATTACCAGGACGTGGACGAGGCCACCGAACGCGAGCACATGCGGCTGGCCATCGACGCCATCACCACGCTGACCGGCACGCGCCCGCTGGGCTGGTACACCGGACGCGACAGCCCGCGCACGCGCAGGCTGGTCGCCGACGACGGCGGATTCGAATACGACAGCGACTACTACGGCGACGACCTGCCCTTCTGGATGCAGGTCCGCAAGACCGATGGCTCGACCGCGCCGCAGCTCATCGTGCCCTACACGCTGGACTGCAACGACATGCGCTTCGCGCTGCCGCAGGGCTATTCGCACGCCGATCCCTTCTTCCAGTACCTGAAAGACAGCTTCGACGCGCTCTATGCCGAAGGCACCGAGGCGCCCAAGATGCTCAGCATCGGCATGCATTGCCGCCTGCTGGGCCGCCCCGGACGCATCGTCGCCCTACAGCGCTTTCTGGATCACATCGCGCGCCACGACCGCGTCTGGATCTGCCGCCGGCTGGACATTGCGCGTCACTGGAAAGCCACGCACCCCTACACCCCCGACCGTTGAACAGGACGACCATGACCAACAATCTGAACGATCCGAAGGCCGAGCCGAGCCCGCGCGAGCGCCTCGGCGAACCCGGAATGGGCAAGGACATCTGGGACTGGCACGAGGCGCTCAGCGTCTACAGCGATCCGGGCTACGCCGAGAAAGGCCAACTCACAGTCACCTATCTGACCGACGCGCACCGCGCCTGCGCCGCGCGCATCTCGCAATGGATGAAGGACTGCGGCTTTGACGAGGTCGGCATCGATGCCGTCGGCAACGTGGTCGGGCGTTACCGTGCCGCGCAGCCCGGCGCACGGGTCCTCATGTCGGGCAGCCATTTCGACACGGTACGCAACGCCGGCAAGTACGACGGCCGGCTCGGCATCTTCGTGCCGATGGCCTGCGTGCGCGCGCTGCACCGCCAGAACCGGCGGCTGCCCTTCGACGTGGAGGTGATCGCCTTCGCCGAAGAAGAAGGCCAGCGCTATCGCGCGACGTTCCTGGGATCGGGCGCCCTGATCGGCGATTTCAAGCCCGAATGGCTGGACCAGAAGGACGCCGACGGCATCACCATGCGCGACGCCATGCTGCACGCGGGCCTGGACATCGACGGCATTGCCGGCCTGCGGCGCGATCCGGCCCGCTACCTGGGCTTTGTCGAGGTCCACATCGAACAAGGGCCCGTGCTGTACGAACTGGGGCTGCCGCTGGGCGTCGTCACGTCGATCAACGGCTGCGTGCGCTATCAAGTGCAGATCCTGGGCCTGGCCAGCCACGCGGGCACGACGCCCATGGACCGCCGGCGCGACGCCGCCGTGGCCGGCGCCGAACTGGCGCTGTTTGTCGAACGGCGCGCCGCCCGCGATGGCGACTCGGTCGGCACCGTGGGCATGTTCGAGGTGCCCAGCGGGTCGATCAACGTCGTGCCGGGCGAATGCCGATTCAGCCTGGACCTGCGTGCGCCCAGCGATACGCAGCGCGACGCGCTGGCGGAGGACGTGCTGGCCGAACTGGCCGCCATCTGCCAGCGGCGCGGCCTGCGTTATGCGCTGGAGGAAACCATGCGCGCCGCCGCCGCGCCCAGCGATCCGCGCTGGCAGCAGCGCTGGGAACGCGCAGTCGGCGCGCTGGGCGTACCCGTGCACCGCATGCCCAGCGGCGCGGGCCACGACGCCATGAAACTGCACGAGGTCATGCCGCAAGCCATGCTGTTCGTGCGCGGCCAGAACAACGGCATCAGCCACAACCCCAACGAATCCACCACCAGCGACGATATCGAACTTGCCGCGCAGGCCATGCTGGGCCTGCTCGATGCGCTGGCCAACGAAACCTCGACATAACGCCATGACCGATTACGCCCGACTCGACGCCTGGGTTGACGCCCATTTCGACGAAGAAGTCCGCTTCCTGCAGGAACTGGTGCGCGTGCCCACCGACACGCCGCCCGGCAACAACGCGCCGCACGCGGTGCGCACCGCGGAACTGCTGCAAGGCTTTGGTCTTGAGGCCGAAGCGCATCCCGTGCCTGCGCAGGCCGTGCAGGATTACGGCATGCAGTCCATCACCAACCTCATCGTGCGGCGCGAATACGGCGATGACGGTCCGCGCATCGCGCTCAACGCCCACGGCGACGTGGTGCCGCCCGGCGACGGCTGGACGCACGATCCTTATGGCGCCGAGATCGACAACGGCAGCCTGTACGGCCGCGCGGCCGCGGTCAGCAAGAGCGACTTCGCCAGCTTCACGTTCGCCGTGCGGGCGCTGGAAGCCGTCGCCAAGCCGACCCGCGGCGCGGTGGAATTGCACTTCACGTATGACGAGGAATTCGGCGGCCTGCTCGGTCCCGGCTGGCTGCTCGCGCAGGGGCTGACGCGTCCCGACCTCTTGATCGCGGCGGGCTTCAGCTATGAAGTCGTCACCGCGCACAACGGCTGCCTGCAGATGGAGGTGACGGTGCACGGCAAGATGGCCCACGCCGCCATTCCCAGCAGCGGCGTCGACGCCCTGCAAGGCGCCGTCGCGCTGCTCAATGCCTTGTATGCGCAGAACGCGCAGTACCGCAAGATCACGTCGCAGGTGCCGGGCATCTCGCATCCGTACCTGAACGTGGGGCGGATCGAAGGCGGCACCAACACGAACGTGGTGCCGGGCAAGGTCAGCTTCAAGCTGGACCGCCGCATGATTCCCGAAGAAAACGCCGCCGAGGTCGAGGCCGGCATCCGGCGCATCATCGAGGAAACCGCAGCGTCACGTCCCGGCATCCGCGTGGACATCAAGCGGCTGTTGCTGGCCAATTCGATGCGCCCGCTGCCAGGCGCGCAGCCGCTGGTGCAGGCCATCCAGCAACACGGCGAGGCCGTGTTCGGCGAACCCATCCCGGCGATGGGCACGCCGCTGTACACCGACGTGCGGTTATACGCCGAGGCCCGCATCCCCGGCGTGATCTACGGCGCAGGCCCGCGCACGGTGTTGGAATCGCACGCCAAGCGGAGCGACGAACGTGTCGTTCTGGAAGACCTGCGACGCGCGACGAAGGTCATCGCGCGTACGCTGGCGGATCTGCTGCAACCGGGCACGGGTGTCTGACACCCTGTTCTACGCCAGCCGCATCACCCGGCGCCAGAACAGCACCGCCACCAGCACGAACACGGCCAGCCCCAGATAGGACGCCATGCCGGCGAAGTCTTCGCCAACAATCGCCAGCGGCGCCTCGGACCCTGCGGCCCCGATGATCGCGGCCATCAGCACGCCCACCAGGCTCTCACCCACGATCAGCCCGGAAGCGAGCAGCACGCCGCGGCGGTTGGCCGCTTCGGCGTAGCTCTCATAGGGCTGGCCGGCGGCGGCAGCGCGGCGGCGCAACGCGCCTTCCAGCAGCCACGCCAGCAGCGCGCCCGCCACGATGGGCGCGGCCACGGTCGGCGGCAGGTAGATGCCGATGCCCACCGCCAGCACGGGGATGCGCGCAACCTTGCACGTGCGCTTCAGAATTTCATCCACTACGATCAGCCCCACGCCGACAGCCATGCCGATCAGGATCATGGTCCAGTTGAGCTGGTGGGTGAAGATGCCGCGCGTGATCGCGAGCATCAGCGTGGCCTGCGGCGCCGACAGCGCCTGCGACGGGTCCATGCCCTCGCGCGGCATCGCGTCCGCGAAACCGTACGCGTTGTACAGCAGCTCCAGCACCGGCGAGATCACCGCCGCGCCCACCACGCAGCCGATCAGCAGCGCAACCTGCTGGCGCCACGGCGTTGCGCCCACCAGCCAGCCGGTCTTCAGGTCCTGCAGGTTGTCGTTGGAAATGGACGCCACCGCCACCACGGCCGACGTGCTGAAGATCGCCAGCGCGATCGCCATCTGCACGCCATTTTCCAGCGCCATCAGATCGCCGCCCACGCCCAGCATCAGCACCGACACCAGCACGATGGCGACGATGCCCACGCCGGAGATCGGGCTGGTCGACGAACCCACCAGGCCCGCCATGTAGCCGCAGGCGGCCGCCACCAGAAAACCGAACACGAAGGCAAACAGCACCGCGTAGGCCACCAGCTTCCAGATGGCGCCCGATGACAACGGTGTGCCGGACAGGAAGACCTGGAACGTGAAGACCAGGATCGCCACCAGCACCAGCGTCACCGCCGAGATCCAGCCGGCCGACAGGTCACGCTCGGTGCGCGGCGCGGCCCCGGCGCGTGCGGCGCCCTCCTTGGTCAGCGCCGAAAACGACGCCTTCACGCCGCGCGCCATCGGCACGAACAGCGTCGCCAGCGTCCAGATCGCGCCCACGGCGATCACGCCCGCGCCAATGAAGCGCACCTGCGAGGACCACAAGCCTGTGGCGTACGAAGCCAGCGTCGCGCCGGCGGGCATGTCGCCCATGGCGGTCAGAATGGGCACCGCGATGCCCCACGCAATCACCAGGCCCGTCAGCATCGCCAGCCCGGCAACGATGCCGATCAGATAGCCCGCGCCCAGCAGCGCCAGCGAAAAGCCCATCGGCAGGCGGAACACCGCGCCGCCCAATGCAAACCAGCCGCTCACGCTGTCGCCCAGGACCCGCAGGCCGTTGGCCGCAAAGCTGACCACGGCCGCCGCGATGCCGCCGGCGACGATGTCGCCCATGCCGGTGGCGGCGGGTTTGGCCGAGGCGCCCGCGGCGTCCTGCGGCTCGTCCTGCGCGCGCTCGGCGCTGCCGACGCGCAGAATCTCGGCCGCCGCCACGCCCTCGGGATACGGCAGGTTGCTCTGCACCACCATCACGTGACGCAACGGAATCGTGAACATCACGCCCAGCATGCCGCCGGCCGCGCAGATGCCCAGCGTCTGCCAGAACGGAAAACCCTGCCAGTGGCCCATCATGACCAGCGCCGGCAGGATGAAGATGATGGCCGACAGCGTGCCGGCCGCCGAAGCCTGCGTCTGCACCATGTTGTTTTCAAGGATGTTGGCGTCCTTGAACATGCGAAGGACGGACATCGAGATGACCGCCGCCGGGATGGCGGACGAAAACGTCAGGCCCACCTTCAGCCCCAGGAACACATTCGAGGCGGTAAAGATGACGGTGATCAGCGCGCCGAGCAGGACGCCGCGGAACGTCAGCTCCGGCAGCGTGACCTCCGGCGGAACGCGGATGGGCTCAGTCATGGGTTTCTCCCTATTGATAGCCGCGAATTCTAGCGCCTGGCCGTCCACCCCGTGGTCACCAGCCGTAAGCACGATGCGGCGGTAGAACCTGCCGTGGCGCGGGACCCTGGCGAAAGATTATGCTGAAAGCGCCGGATTTGCCCGGGAATTTCGATGCCTCATGCCTGGCGCATGGGTCTAGGATGAGGATAAAAACAGGAGACGACTTACCATGCTCGACCCTCGCCAGCCTCTTTCCGCATCGGCCCGCCAAGACGACGCCGACCCCGCAGAAACCGCCGAATGGCGCGAAGCGCTGCAGTCCCTGCTGGAGGCGGACGGGGCCGATCGTGCCGGCTATGTGCTGGACAGCGTGCTGGGCCATGCCGCCTCGCTCGGCCTGCGCGCCAACAGCCAGACCCGCACCGCGTACCTGAACACCATTCCCGCCGACCAGGAACCGCCGTTTCCCGGCAATCTGGCCGTCGAAGAACGCATTGCCCGCATCAACCGCTGGAACGCGCTGGCGATGGTGGTGCGCGCCAACCAGGCGCATGGCGAACTCGGCGGCCACATTGCCAGCTATGCATCTGCCGCCGACCTGTTCGAGGTCGGCTTCAACCACTTCTTTCGGGCGCGTGCAGACGGCAGTCCCGGCGACATCGTCTACATGCAGCCGCACTCTGCGCCCGGCGTGTACGCGCGCGCCTTCCTGGAGGGCTTTCTGGGCGAGGACGACCTGGCGCACTTCCGCCAGGAAATCACGGCCACCACGCGCGGCCTGCGAGGCCTGTCGTCCTACCCCCACCCGTGGCTGATGCCCGACTTCTGGCAGTTCCCCACGGGTTCGATGGGTATCGGCCCCATCAACGCGATCTACCAGGCGCGCTTCATGCGCTACCTGGAGCACCGCTCGCTCGTGCCCGGCGCCGATCGCAAGGTGTGGGGCATTTTTGGCGACGGCGAAATGGACGAGCCCGAATCCATCGCCGCGCTCACGCTGGCCGCGCGCGAAAAGCTCGACAACCTGATCTTCGTCGTCAACTGCAACCTGCAACGCCTGGACGGTCCCGTGCGCGGCAACGGCCGCATCATCGACGAGCTGGAAACCCTGTATGCGGGTGCCGGCTGGAACGTCATCAAGCTGGTCTGGGGCAGCGACTGGGACGCCCTGCTGCGCCGGGACACGGGCGGCGCGCTGGCCCGCGCCTTCGCCAACACCGTGGACGGCCAGTTCCAGACCTTCGCGGCCAACGACGGCGCCTTCAACCGCGCCCATTTCTTCAACCAGAATCCCGAACTGGCTGCACTGGTGGCCGACTGGTCGGACGAAGCCATCGACCGCCTGAGCCGGGGCGGCCACGACATGGTGAAGATCCACGCGGCTTACCACCGCGCCGCGCGCCACCGCGGCCAGCCCACCGTCATCCTCGCGCAGACCAAGAAGGGGTTCGGCATGGGGACGGCCGGCCAGGGCAAGATGACCACCCACCAGCAGAAGAAGCTGGACGACGAGGCGCTGCTCGCCTTCCGCGACCGCTTCGCGCTGCCGATTTCCGACGCCGACTGCCTGGCGCTCAAGTTCTACCGGCCCGCCGACGACAGCGCCGAGCTGCGCCACCTGCAGGCGCGCCGCGCCGCGCTGGGCGGCTACATCCCGCGCCGCAATGCCGAGGCCCCGCGGCTCGCGCCGCCGGACGCAGACCAATGGGCGCGTTTCGCCCTGGCCGCAGACGGCAAGGAAATGTCGTCCACGATGGCCATCGTGCGCATGCTCACCGCGCTGCTGAAAGACGCCACCGTGGGTCCGCGCATCGTGCCCATCGTTGCCGACGAAGCCCGCACCTTCGGCATGGCCAACCTGTTCCGGCAGATCGGCATCTATTCCGCGCAAGGCCAGCTCTATGAGCCCGAGGACATCGGCTCGGTGCTGTACTACCGCGAGGCGCGCGACGGCCAGATCCTCGAAGAAGGCATCACCGAGGCCGGCGCGATCTCGTCATGGACCGCGGCCGGCACCAGCTATTCGGTCAACGGCCTGCCGATGCTGCCCTTCTATATCTATTACTCGATGTTCGGATTCCAGCGCATCGGGGACCTGATCTGGGCCGCCGCCGACCAGCGCACCCGGGGCTTCTTGATCGGCGCCACGTCGGGCCGCACGACGCTGGGCGGCGAGGGGCTGCAACACCAGGACGGCTCCAGCCACATCATGGCCGCCACCGTCCCCAACTGCCGCGCCTACGACCCGGCCTACGCCTACGAGGTCGCCGTCATCGTCGAACACGGCATGCGCCGCATGCTGGACGAGCAACGCGACGAATTCTTCTACCTGACCGTCACGAACGAGAACCTGGCGCAGCCCGGCATGCCCGAGGACCCGGCCACGCGCGAAGGCATCCTGCGCGGCCTGTACCGGCTGCGGCCCGCGCGCGGCAAGGCTCAGGTCCGACTTCTGGCCGCCGGCCCCATGCTGCGCGAGGCCGAAATGGCCGCCACGCGCCTGCAGGACGAATTCGGCCTGGACGCCGAGGTCTGGAGCGTCACCAGCTTCTCGGAACTGGCCCGCAGCGGCCGCCAGGCTGAGCGCGCGCGCGTGCTGGGCCTGGACGCGCCCGACGATCAGGACTGGGTGCGCACCTGCCTGGGCGGCAGCGACGCGCCCGTAATCGGCGCGAGCGATTACGTGCGCGCCGTACCCGAACAGATCCGCGCGTACGTGCCCGCGCCCTACCGCACGCTCGGCACCGACGGGTTCGGCCGCAGCGACACCCGGGCCCGGTTGCGCGATTTCTTCGAGGTCAGCGCGGACTGGATCGTGCTGTACGCCTTGGACAGCCTGGGCAGGCAGAACGACACGCGCGCACTGCGCGAATCCCTGAATGCCGGCAGCCGCCAGGCGCCGCCCTGGGAGGTCTGACTCTCGTCCATCGAACCTCGACCATCGGACCGATGCACCGCTGGTGTTTGCTTGATTAAAAGCTAACCAAAGCGAACACTCGCTGCAGTGCAGCAACCAAGCACCCGCGCTTTCTGGTGAAATACGGGTGTTCCCCAAGCATTTCGCAAAGAATACGGCGGGCCGCGAGCCCGCCGTTTGTCATCCCGATTTTTCATCCCGTTTTTTTCCGTTAGCCCTTTCAGGCCCCGATCCCATGGACGAAACTCTCACCAAACTGGCGTTGGACTACCACGCCTATCCCACTCCCGGCAAAATCTCGGTCACCCCGACCAAGACCCTGGCCAACCAGGACGACCTGTCCCTGGCCTACTCCCCCGGCGTGGCTGCGGCTTGCATGGCCATTTTCGACCAGGGCGACGACGCCGCCTCCAAGTACACCTCGCGCGGCAATCTCGTGGGCGTGATCACCAACGGCACCGCCGTGCTGGGCCTGGGCAACATCGGCCCGCTGGCCGCCAAGCCCGTGATGGAAGGCAAGGGTTGCCTGTTCAAGAAATTCGCCGGGATCGACGTGTTCGACATCGAACTGGCCGAGAACGATCCGGACAAGCTGGTCGACATCATCGCGGCGCTGGAACCCACGCTGGGCGGCGTCAACCTTGAAGACATCAAGGCGCCCGAATGCTTCTACATCGAGAAGAAGCTGCGCGAGCGCATGAAGATCCCCGTCTTCCATGACGACCAGCACGGCACCGCCATCATCTCGTCGGCCGCCATCCTGAACGGCCTGAAGGTCGTCAACAAGGACATCGGCTCGGTCAAGCTGGCGTGCTCGGGCGCCGGCGCCGCCGCCATCGCCTGCCTGGACCTGCTGGTTCACCTGGGCATCAAGCGCGAAAACATCTTCGTGGTGGACTCGCGCGGCGTCATCTGGGATGGCCGCGACGAAAACATGGAAGCCAACAAGAAGCGCTACGCGCAAAAGACCGACGCGCGCACGCTCGCTGACGTGGTCAATGGCGCCGACGTGTTCCTGGGTTGCTCCACCGCCGGCGTGCTCACCGCCGACATGGTCAAGACCATGGCCGACCGTCCGCTGATCCTGGCCCTGGCCAACCCGGAACCCGAAATCCGCCCCGAAGTCGCCAAGGCCGCGCGCCCCGACTGCATCATCGCGACCGGCCGCTCGGACTACCCGAACCAGGTCAACAACGTCCTGTGCTTCCCCTTCATCTTCCGCGGCGCCATGGATGCCGGCGCCTCGCGCATCACCGAAGAAATGAAGCTGGCGTGCGTCAAGGCCATCGCCGATCTTGCGCAGGCCGAGCAGAACGATGAAGTGGCCCGCGCCTACGCCGGCCAGGAACTGTCGTTCGGCCCCGAGTACATCATCCCCAAGCCGTTCGATCCGCGCCTCATCGTGCAGATCGCCCCGGCCGTGGCACAAGCTGCCGCCGACTCCGGCGTCGCCGCTCGTCCCATCGAAGACATCGAAGCCTACCGCCAGAAGCTGATGGGCTTCGTGTACCACTCGGGCCAACTGATGCGCCCGCTGTTCGCCCAGGCCAAGAAGGCGCCCAAGCGCGTCATCTACGCCGACGGCGAAGACGAACGCGTCCTGCGCGCCGTGCAGACGGTCGCCGACGAAAAGCTGGCGTTCCCGATCCTGATCGGCCGTCCCGCCGTCATCGAGATGCGCATCCAGAAGGCTGGCCTGCGCCTCGTCGCCGGCCAGCACTTCGAGATCGTCGATCCCGAAGACGACAGCCGCTTCAACGAAACCTGGAACGCGTACTACCAGCTGAAGGGCCGTGAAGGCGTGACGCCGGCCATCGCCAAGGCGATGATCCGCAAGCACAACACGCTGATCGGCGCGATGCTGCTGCGCCGTGGCGACGCCGACGCGCTGCTGTGCGGCGTGGCCAGCAAGTACGACAACCAGCTCAAGTACATCGACGAAATCATCGGCAAAAAGGAAGGCCAGACGTACGCCGCCCTGAACGTGCTGATGCTGCCCGACCAGACGCTGTTCGTCACCGACACGCACGTCAACGAGAACCCGTCGGCCGACGAAGTCGCCAGCATCACCATCCAGGCCGCCGATGAAATGCTGCGTTTCGGCGTCGTGCCCAAGATCGCCCTGCTGTCGCACTCGAACTTCGGCAGCCGCGTCACGGAGTCGTCGCGCAAGATGGCCGCTGCACGCCAGATCGTGCAAGACCGCGCGCCCGATCTCGAAGTCGACGGCGAAATGCACGCTGATGCCGCCCTGTCCGAAAAGATCCGCGTCCTGGCCTACCCGGACAGCACGCTGAAGGGCCGCGCCAACCTGCTGGTCATGCCCAATCTGGACACGGGCAACATCACGTACAACATGCTGAAGATGACCGGCAGCAATGGCGTCGCGATGGGTCCGATCCTGCTGGGCGCCGCGCGTCCTGTGCACATCCTGACCACCAGCGCCACCGTGCGCCGCATCGTCAACATGACGGCGCTGGCCGTGGTGGACGCGCAGCAGGAAGCCGCTGAAGAAGCCAAGAAGCGCCGCCGCTGATCGCACCGTCTCGCTGCAGACACGCGGGCGCCCCTGAACGGGGCGCCCGTTTTATTTCGGGATGGTAAAACCTAGCTTGTCCTTTACCCTGGAGACGACATGCTGGCCGATGCAATGTATGCCTGGTTCCACTACCTGGCGATCTTCGTAATGGTGGTGGTCATGACCGCCGAAGCCGTATTGCTGCGCCCCGACCTGACGGCCGCTGGCGTGAAGCGTCTTATCATCTACGACCGCCTCTATGGCCTGTCCGCGATCCTGGTGCTCATCACCGGTGTGCTGCGGCTGACGCTGGGCGCCAAAGGCGCGGCGTTCTACATGGGCAACCCCTGGTTCCACGCCAAGATCTCGCTCTTCGTCGTCATCGCGCTCTGTTCCATCCCGGCCACGCTCATCTTCCTGCGCTGGGCAAAGCAACGTCGCCAGCAGCCGGCGTTCGTCCCCGCCCTGCCCGAGATCAAGCGCGCCCGGCGCTGGGTGATGATCGCCTCGCACCTGTTCATCTTCCTGCCGCTCTTCGCGGTGCTGATGGCGCGCGGCATCGGCTATTGACGCATCCGGCGGCTGACGCGCCCGCTCAGGGGCAGCGCGCCCGGGCCGGGCGCGCCGGCTCCTTGCCGTCGATGATGAAGGTGTCGAAGCGGATCACGCCCGCCGCTTCGTTGTCCACGATGTCCACGACCTCGCCTTGCAGCGTCTGCAAGACGGACTTGCCCTCCGGCACATCCTCATGGCCGGCGCGCTTGGCGGCCTGCCCGTTCCACGGCGAAAAAACCAGCACACCGGGATACGGTTCGCGCTCGCCCGCGGCCTTGCGCCGCGCAGTCTTGAATTGCGTGCCGGCGGGGTAGGTCAGCCCGCCGAACGGGGTGCTGCAGGCGAGCTCCGCATCCGTGACCCGCAGCACTTCGCGCGACGCATCCAGATAAAGGCTCGGCCGGCTCAGGTAAAGCCCGAACACCTGCACGGCAGTCGTGCCATTCACGCTCACCCGCCAACGGTCCGGGTCGCGCGAACCATCGGTATAGACGGTGCCGTCAGACCCCCGTAGCACGGCCCCCGGCGCGATCTCCAGGTCTGCGGCCCGGTTGCCGTCCGCCAACACACATTGTTCAAACGCCTTCAAGGCGCCATCGGGCATCACGTCGAACTCGATGTCCTGCGTGGCATCGCAACGCCAGCCCTGCACGTCCTGCGCACCGGCGCCGCGCAGGATGACCGATCGCGGATGCCTGCCCAGCAGCACATACGTGTCCTTCTCGTATTCGGCATCGAGATAACGCCGCACGAACGTCGCGTTCACACCCAGCATGGACACCGCCTGCGGAAAGCTGGCCTCGACGTAGGTGTCGAGTTTTCCTTCGTCCTGCAGTTTCAACCGCGTACCGGCAGGCATCGTGACACCGCTCACTGTCGTGGCCTGCTGCAACGTCACATTGCGTGCCGCTTCGCCGCGTTCGATCTCCCGCTCGATCTGCCACATCATGGCCTGGAACCACGCATAAAAGCCGAATGGCACCAACAGTGCCACGCACAGCAACGCCGACGTCTTCCAGTATTTGCGAACCGTGCGCCGCGCGCCGCGGCTGATCGCCAGAACCAGCCCCCATCCCAGCAGCAAGAGTCCTGCGAAGAAGCCGGCGGTAAGCAAGATGAAAAAACTGGCGCTGGGAAGTGCTATCGGAATCATGGCGGTGATGCTATCCGCAAAATTACTCTGTGGCGAATTATCAGAATTTTATTAAAGACACCACTTCTCAGACCGAATGTAATGACCCCTGTCGACGGAAACACACCCTGAACCGCTGAAAAACACCGTCGGCAAATCGTTTTTCAGCCCTTTTTGACAGACATCAAATCATGAAATCCAAGGTGTTCATTGCGCTGGCCATCAGCGCCTTCGCTTCCACTTCGCAACTGGCGTTCGCCGCCGACGGCACAATCAATTTCACGGGCGCAATCTCCGCCAACACGTGCACCATCGACGGCAACGGCAGCGGCAACAAGAATTTCAACGTGCTCATGCCCTCGGTCGGCGTCGACGCCCTGACCACGGCAGGCCAAACGGCCGGTACCACGCCTTTCACCATCCGACTGACGGCATGCACTCCGGACACGGGCACGGTCCACACCCTTTTCGAACCCGGCTCCAATGGCAATGCCGCAACCGGCAACCTGACAATCGGCGCGGGTGGCGCAAACAACGTTGAAATCCGTCTTCTGAATGGCGACGCAACGCCCATCAACGTCACGGTGGCCGACGAAGCCCAGAACTCCAAAGCCGTTTCCCTGAGCAGCGGCGAGGCCTCGCTCAATTACCTGGCCCAGTATTTCGCACTCGGTCAGGCCAGCGCCGGCCACGTAACCGCCACCGCCAAATACACCATCATTTACCAATAAGCCGCCAGGCTTGGCCTCTGCAATGCCTTGAAGCCGCCCGGATCAGTAGTCAAGACCCACCGTTATAGTCCGAGGAATCCGATGAACCCATTCAACGTAGTCATTGCCGCCACCGCGTTGGCAGGCTGTATTTCCGCCGCAGCGCCGGCCACCGCATCCGTCGTCATTGGCGGCACTCGCATCATCTACGAGGCCGGGCAGGCGGAAGTCAACGTCAAGCTCAAGAACGAGGGCAGCCAGCCCGCCCTCACCCAGGCCTGGATCGACAAGGGCGACGCCAAGGCAGCGCCGGGATCCATCCAGGTGCCGTTTATCGTGACCCCGCCCGTCACCCGGATCGACCAGGGCAAGGGCCAGACCCTGCGCCTGATGCACACGGGCGAACCGATGGTCCAGGACAAAGAGTCCGTATTCTGGCTCAACGTGCTGGAAATTCCGCCCAAGGACAAAGCCAACCAGAACCTGCTGCAGATGGCATTCCGCTCGCGGATCAAGCTGTTCTACCGGCCCGCAGGGCTCAAAGGCATGGCCGAGGACGCGCCCTCGCAAGTCAGCTGGCGCCTGGTCAAGTCCGGCAACCGCAACGCCATCGAAGCCACCAATCCCACGCCGTATCACGTCACCTTCATCGAGGTAAACGTGGCAAGCAACGGCAAGCGCGCAAAGTTCACCGACGGGGACATGCTTGCCCCGGGCGAAAAAAAGATCCTTCCCCTTGTGGGCGACGTGGTCCAGGGCGCAAATGCCGAAGTCACGTACCGCTTCCTGAATGACCATGGCGGCGCGGTCAAAGGCGCCCGGTCCGTCAGCGCCACCTAGCACGACACAAGCATTACCGGCCCGGATCGACCGGCCGGCTGTCTGCTCACCCATCCCACTCCCGACGCCAGCAACGCGGCACGATCGGCCGGCATCAGCCTGCCGGCAGCGCCGCGCCTGATCACGCCCCTGCCCATCATGGAACGTCTTGCCACCACGCCGCATTTTGCGCTCGTCGCGATCACGCTAAGCCTGCTCAGCGCAACTGCCTGGGCCTCAGGCAGCACCGAGCTCGCCGCCATGGAAGCGGACGTGGAGTTCAACGATGCCTTTCTGGGCGGCGCGAACGTGGACGTCAGCCAGTTCTCGCGCTCAAACAGCGCAATCCCGGGCACCTACCGTCTCGACGTGCTGATGAACGACCGCTGGCTGGGTCGCTCTGACGTGCGCATCGATAAATCGTCTTCCGCAAACGCGCCGCTTCAGGCGTGCTTCGATCAGGCGCTCGTGGAGCTGGTGGGCATCGATCTTGCCAAGGTTGACGCCGCGGGCGCCGGACGGTTGTCGGGCGACCAATGTGTTGCGCTGACCGACCTGGTGAAGGAAGCGCGCGCGGAGTTCGATGCGGGCGAGCAGCGGCTGATCGTGACGGTGCCGCAAGCGTCGCTGGTCCGGCAGGGCCGCGGTTTCGTGGACCCCAAACATTGGGACGAAGGAGTGCCCGCCGCGCTTCTGAATTACAACGCCAACTTCTACACCTCTCGCGCCGATGGCAAGGCTTCGACGCAGAGTTTTGCGGGCCTGAATGCCGGCGCGAACTTGGGCCCCTGGCGCCTGCGTCACACCGGCAACGCGACCAAGGACAGCAAGCGCGGCCTGCAGTATCAAAGCGTGCAGACGAATCTGCAGCGCAACATCACCGGCATGAAAAGCCAGCTGGTCATCGGCGACGCGTTCACGGACGGGTCCACTTTCGACAGCGTCGGGTTTCGCGGCGTACAGATGTCCAGCGACGATCGCATGTATCCCGAATCGCAGCGCGGCTTTGCGCCTACCCTGCGCGGCATCGCCAACACCAACGCGCGCGTCCAGGTCCGCCAGAACGGCAACATCATTTACGAAACCACCGTGGCCCCCGGCCCGTTCATCATCGACGACCTGTATGCCACCGGATACGGCGGCGACCTGGAAATGGTGGTCAACGAAGCCGACGGCCGTGTCCTGGTCTCCCGGGTTCCTTTCTCTGGCGCCGTGAATTCCTTGCGCCCGGGCGTGACCCGATACAGCGTGACCGCGGGCCAATACCGCACGCCGCAGACGGCCGATCGGCCGTTGATGGCGCAAGCGACCGTGCAGCATGGCATCAACAATCTCGTGACCGCCTACGGCGGCCTGACCGCGGCCCAAGGCTACGGCGCCGTATTGGGCGGCGCCGCGTTGAACACGGACTTCGGCGCGTTTGGGCTGGACATCACGCAGGCGGCCACGCGCCTGCCCAAAGAAAAGAACCGCAATGGACAAAGCGTCAAACTGAGCTACTCCAAGTTTCTGGAGCCCACCAGCACCAGCCTCACCCTGGGCGCCTATCGCTATTCCAGCCGCGGCTACCTCAGCATGGCCGACGCCATGGAACTGCGATCCCGGCAGGAGCACGGGCAAGGCGCAGGTCAATATGGAACGCAGCGCGGCCGCCTGCAGGCGACCATCAACCAGAAACTGCCGCAGGGTTATGGGTCCGTCCATTTCACCGGATCGACGCAGGATTACTGGGACAAACCCGGCCGCGATACCCAGCTCCAGGCCGGTTACAGCAACAGCTACAAGAACGTGAACTACAGCGTGTCGGCGACGCGTCAGCTCAACGTGGGTACGCAGAAGTGGGACAACCAGGTCATGCTCAACGTGGGCATTCCGCTGGGCCGCAACCAGAACCCGGTCTACGCGTCGACCAGCATGCAGAAGGGATCGGATGGTTCGGGCAGCATCCAGCAGTCGGTGGCGGGAGCCCTCGGCGCCGGCAACGCGTTCAACTATGGCGTGAGCGCCGGGCGCGCCATGTCGTCAAATGGTCCAGCCAACACCAACATCGCGGCAAACGCCTCGTACCGCACGCCGGTGGCGGCCGTGTCGGCCAACGCCAGCACCAGCTCGAACTACACGCAATACGGTGCGGGCCTTTCCGGCGGCGTTGTGGCGTATGGCGGCGGCGTCGTCATGACCCCGAACTCCGGCGAAACGATCGCAATCGTCGAGGCCAAAGACGCTGCCGGCGCCCGGGTGCTGACCAGCAGCGGGGTGCGCCTGGATTCCAAGGGCCGCGGCGTCGTATCGACCTTGACGCCCTACGCCAGAAACAGCATCGAGCTCGACCCTAAGGGCCTGCCGCTGAACGTCGAACTCAAGGCGACCGAACAACATGTGGCCCCCACCGCCGGCGCGGTGGTTCGGCTGAGCTTCGAAACCGAAAGCGCTGGAAGCGCGGCGCTGCTGACGGTTGCCACGCGCAGCGGCGAACCCCTTCCCTTCGGCGCCGACGTGCGGGACGCAGAGGGCAACAGCGTGGGTGTCGTGGCACAGGGCGGCCGCATTCTCGCGCGCGGACTGAAGAACAAACAAGGTGTCCTGACCGTGAAATGGGGCGCGAACGATGGCGAAACCTGCACGTTCGGTTACGCCCTTCCCGAGCAGCGATCCAAGGCCGAATCGCTGCCTCAGGCAACCGGCCTGCTCTGCGAAGAGACGGCGCCCCGCCTGATCGCCAAAAACTGACGACGAGAACATTGATGAAAAAGACCATCCTGCTTGCCGGGGCCACGCTGATTGCCCTGCTGGGTTCCACCACCTCGTGGGCCGCCTCAACCTGCACCCAGACGATAAGCGCGGTTTCCGTGAATACGCCGCCGCACATCACAGTACCTCGGGATGCCGCCGTTGGCACGGCCCTCACCGACTGGCTGACGACCGATTCCACTGCCGACTGGTTCAAGTGCAACGTTTCCGGAGGGGCCACCACGGGCACCGGTATGCGCGCCCTGATTCCCAGCGCAGGACAGACGAAGGTGGTTGACGGAGTTACCTACGAGGTCCATGCGACGGGCGTCGACGGCCTCGGCATCATCATCGGCGCCCGGAGCTTCATCAACGGCTGCAGTTGGTCGGCATTCCAAGCCCTCAGCCGGAACTGGAGAACAAGGGCATGCAACATGCAAGGCGCCGTCACCAACGGCGGACAGCTACGCGCGATGTTCGTTAAGACCGGGCCGGTTGCCACCGGCATTGTTTCGCCGATAACCATTGCATCCACCGCATCGTTCTCGAATGAAGTCGGCAGCATTCTCACCCAGGATCCCGGCCTCGAGATCAATTTCGTCACCATGGCGGTGTTGCTGTTCTCGCAGGCATGCACCACGCCCGACGTTTCCGTGCTTCTCGGATCCCCCAAGGCATCCGTCTTCAAGGGCAAAGGGACATCCAGTGAGCCGGTTCCATTCGATATTTCGTTGAATGGCTGCCCGGCGGGAATGAGCGCCATCCACTACCAGATCGACGCCGTCACGCCCGTCCTGGACGCCGCAAACGCGGTCATCGGGCTGGACGCGGCCTCATCCGCGACGGGCGTTGGCATCCAGTTGCTGGACGGAGACGGAAATCCGGCAGTGCTGGGCGCCAAGCTGCCGTTTACCGGCTACAACAGCGCGTCGGGCGGCAGCTTCAAGATCCCCTTGCGCGCGAAATACCGTCAAACCGGTGACAAGGTCACACCCGGTTCGGCTAACTCGGCAGTGACTTTCACGATGAACTATCTGTAGCTGCCAACGCAAGGCGCCAAAGAAAAACGCCAGTCGGCGCTGAGCTGACTGGCGTTTTGCCGGAAGGCGCCGCCTTCCGGAGGGGCGTAGCGAATTAACGCTTGTCCATCGGGGGCACGTCGCGCGTGACCGAACCGGTGAACAACTGACGGGGACGGCCGATCTTGTAGTCGGGATCCGACAGCATTTCGTTCCACTGGGCGATCCAGCCCACCGTGCGGGCCAGCGCGAAGATGGCCGTGAACAGCGAGGTCGGGATGCCGATGGCGCGTTGGACGATACCCGAGTAGAAGTCCACGTTCGGGTACAGCTTGCGCTGGACGAAGTACGGATCCGACAGGGCGATGCGTTCCAGTTCCATGGCCAGCTTGAACAGCGGGTCGTTTTCCAGGCCCAGGGCCGAGAGCACTTCCTTGCAGGTTTCCTGCATCAGCTTGGCGCGCGGGTCGTAGTTCTTGTAGACGCGGTGGCCAAAGCCCATCAGGCGCACGCCCGAGTTCTTGTCCTTGACCTTCTCCATGAACTCGCCGACCTTGTCGATGCCGCCGTTGGCTTGCAGTTCTTCGAGCATCTGCAGGCAAGCTTCGTTGGCGCCGCCGTGAGCCGGGCCCCACAGGCAAGCCACGCCAGCCGAGATCGCGGCGAACGGGTTGGTGCCCGACGAACCGCACAGGCGCACGGTCGAGGTGGAGGCGTTTTGCTCGTGATCGGCGTGCAGGATGAAGATGCGGTCGAGCGCGCGCTCGACGACTTCATTGACCTTGTAGTCTTCGCACGGCGTGGCGAACATCATGCGCAGGAAGTTGCCCGTGTAGGACAGGTCGTTCTGCGGGTAGATGAACGGTTGGCCTTGCGAATACTTGTACGCCATCGCAACCAGCGTCGGCATCTTGGCGATCAGGCGGATGGCCGAGATGTGACGGTGCTGCGGGTTCGTGATGTCGGTGGAGTCGTGGTAGAACGCGGACAGCGCGCCGACCAGACCCGTCAGGACGGCCATCGGGTGGGCGTCGCGGCGGAAACCACGCAGGAAGAAATGCAGCTGCTCGTTGACCATCGTGTGATGGGTCACTTGCGAGTCGAAATCGGCCTTTTGCTCCTGGTTCGGCAGTTCGCCGTTCAGGATCAGGTAGCAGATGTCCATGAAGTCGCAGTTCACGGCCAGCTGTTCGATCGGGTAGCCGCGGTACAGCAGTTCGCCCTTGTCGCCGTCGATGTACGTGATGCCCGACTCGCAGGCAGCCGTCGACATGAAGCCGGGGTCAAACGTGAACATGCCCGTCTGGCCGTAAAGCTTGCGGATGTCGATCACATCCGGACCGACCGTGCCCTTGTAGACAGGGAACTCAATGGGTGCGCTGCCATCCGAGAAGGACAGAGTGGCTTTTTTGTCAGACAGGTTCATGTTTATTCCTCTCAATTAATCAGAGCGCGCGCATCTGGCCAATAATGCCTCGAAGCCTGGGCGTATCCAGCTCGCCTTCGAGGTCCTTACGGGCCAGCAGCAGTTCGAGAAGATCGTTGTCTCCCATCTCGAACAGCTGGGTCAATGCGGCCACGTCATCATCGGTAAGTTCAGCCTCGTGGGCATCCAGATACCGGGTGATGATCAAGTCGTTTTCGAGCAGGCCGCGGCGCGCCCGCCAACGCAGTCGCGCCCGCTCCAGTTCAGTCAGCCTGCTCATTCGTACACCTCAAATACACAAAAACTAGACCGTGCGGCGGACCATCAGTTCCTTGATCTTGCCGATCGCCTTGGTCGGGTTCAGTCCCTTGGGACAGACGTCGACGCAGTTCATGATCGTGTGGCAACGGAACAGGCGGTACGGATCTTCCAGGTTGTCCAGACGCTCGCCGGTGGCTTCGTCGCGGCTGTCGGCGATGAAGCGGTAGGCTTGCAGCAGGCCGGCCGGGCCGACGAACTTGTCCGGATTCCACCAGAACGACGGGCAGGAAGTGGAACAGCACGCGCACAGGATGCACTCGTACAGACCGTCCAGCTCTTCGCGCGCCTCGGGCGACTGCAGACGCTCTTTTTCGGGCGGCGGCGTGTCGTTGATGAGGTACGGGCGGATCGAGTGGTACTGGTTGAAGAAGTGCGTCATGTCCACGATCAGGTCGCGGATGACCGGCAGGCCGGGCAGCGGACGCAGGACGATCGGTTCCTTCAATTCGCGCAGGTTCGTCGTGCAGGCCAGACCGTTCTTGCCGTTGATGTTCATGGCGTCGGAACCGCACACGCCTTCACGGCACGAGCGGCGCAGGGCCAGGCTGTCATCGACGTCGTTCTTGATGCGCACCAGCGCATCGAGCAGCATCTTGTCGGTGGGCTGGAGCTCGACGTCCAGCTTCTGCATGTAGGGACGCTCGTCCTTGTCCGGATCGTAGCGGTAGATTTCGAACTTGACGATTCTCTTGGTGCTCATAGTAGGCTCAATCCGGACTTAGAAGGTACGCGCCTTGGGCGGGAAGGATTCGACCGTCAGCGGCTTCATCTGAACAGGCTTGTAATCCAGGCGGCTGCCTTCGGAGTACCACAGCGTGTGCTTCAGCCAGTTCTCGTCGTCGCGCGTCGGGTGATCGTCCAGCGCGTGCGCGCCGCGGCTTTCGGTGCGGGCGGCGGCCGACTTGATCGTGGCGCGTGCCACTTCGGTCATGTTCGCCAGTTCCAGCGCCTCGACGCGGGCGGTGTTGAACACCTTGGACTTGTCCTTGAAGTAGATGCTGTCGGCTTGCTTGGCCAGGTCTTCGATCTGGGTCACGCCTTCGTTCAGCAGGTCCAGCGTGCGGAACACGCCGCAGTGGCGCTGCATCGAGAAGCGGATGGCGTTGCCGATGTCTTGCGTCTTTTCGCCGGACGTACGCGATTCCAGCTTGTTGATGCGGTCCAGCGAGAACTCGACGGCCTGTTGCGGCAGGTCCTGGTGCGCGCGCTGGCGCTCCGGATGCGAGTTCACGATGTGGTTGCCGGTGGCGCGGCCGAACACGATCAGATCGAGCAGCGAGTTCGTGCCCAGGCGGTTCGCGCCGTGGACCGAGACCGCGGCGCACTCGCCGATGGCGTACAGGCCGTTGACGATCTTGTTCTCGCCGTTTTCGCGCGTCAGCACCTGGCCGTGGTAGTTGGCCGGAATGCCGCCCATCTGGTAGTGGATGGTCGGAACGACGGGGATCGGTTCCTTGATCGGGTCCACGTTGCCGAATTTGATGGCGATTTCGCGGATCGAGGGCAGGCGCTTGTTGATGACGTCGGCGCCCAGGTGATCGAGCTTGAGCACCACGTAGCTGCCATCCGGACCGCAGCCGCGGCCTTCCTTGATTTCCTGGTCCATCGAGCGCGACACGAAGTCACGCGGCGCCAGATCCTTCAGCGTGGGCGCATAGCGCTCCATGAAGCGCTCGCCATCCTTGTTCAGCAGGATGCCGCCTTCGCCGCGCACGCCTTCCGTGATCAGCACGCCCGCGCCGGCCACGCCGGTCGGGTGGAACTGCCAGAATTCCATGTCCTGCAGCGGGATGCCGGCACGGGCAGCCATGCCCAGGCCGTCGCCGGTGTTGATGAACGCGTTGGTGGAAGCGGCCCAGATACGGCCCGCGCCGCCGGTGGCCAGCACCGTGGTCTTGGCTTCCAGGATGTAGATTTCGCCCGTTTCCATTTCGAGGGCGGTCACGCCCACGACGTCGCCGGCTTCGTTGCGCAGCAGGTCCAGCGCCATCCATTCGACGAAGAACTGGGTGCGCGCGGCAACGTTGCGCTGGTACAGGGTGTGCAGCAGGGCGTGGCCGGTACGGTCGGCAGCGGCACAGGCGCGCTGGACCGGCTTTTCGCCGAAGTTGGCGGTGTGGCCGCCGAACGGACGCTGGTAGATCGTGCCGTCGGGGTTGCGGTCGAACGGCATGCCGAAGTGCTCGAGCTCGTACACGGCGTTCGGCGCTTCACGGCACATGAATTCGATGGCGTCCTGGTCGCCCAGCCAGTCCGAACCCTTGACGGTGTCGTACATGTGCCAGTACCAGTTGTCTTCGCTCATGTTGCCCAGCGAGGCGCTCACGCCGCCTTGCGCAGCAACGGTGTGCGAACGCGTGGGGAACACTTTGGAGAGCACCGCAACGGACAGGCCCGCTTGGGACAGTTGCAGCGAACAACGCATGCCGGCTCCGCCGGCGCCCACGACCACCACATCAAACTGGCGGCGCGGCAGGGATTTCAGGACAGAGACCACGGCTTAAATGCTCCAGAGGATTTGCGCGAAGTAAACGACCGAACCGACCAGCCAGAGGATCGTCAGCACTTGCATCAGCAGGCGCACGCCCACCGACTTGACGTAGTCCATCCAGATGTCGCGCACGCCAATCCAGGCATGCCAGGCCAGCGCAATGAATGCAAGGGTGGCCAGGATCTGGCCAACCGGAAGAACGCCCACGTAGAAATTGAACAGCGCTGTCCAGTGTTCGTACGTGAAGGCCGGCATCATCAGGATGCCGATGAGCAGCACCAGCGTGTACACGGCCATGATGACGGCGGTGATGCGCTGGATGATGAAATCCATGACGCCATAGTGCGCGCCGACGACCAGGCGCTTGGGTCCGTAGTTTTTAGCGGCGGCCATTTACAGCACTCCGAACAGTTTGAGAGCGAACACCAGGGTCAGCGCGAGGCTGACGCCGAACACCACGCCGGCGCTCTTCTTGGAGGACTGCTTGTCGATGCCGATGTGCAGATCCAGGAGCAGGTACCGGATGCCCGCACAGAAGTGATGCAGGTAGCCCCAGACGAGGACGAGGAAAACGAGCTTGACGATCGGGTTGCCGGCGTACGCGGCCACGGCGGCGAACGTCTGCGGTGCGGCCACGCTGGCCGCGAAGAGCGGCAGGATGACCAAGGGAAGACAGAGGAACAACAACGCGCCGCTGACGCGGTGCAGAATGGACAGCTTGCCGGCCAGGGGCAGGCGGTAACTGGCAATTTGCGCAATACCAATATTGCGAAACTGCGGACGTGGCTTGGCAGCGGTGTCGGACATGACGGCCTCGGTGTTTCGGAACTAGGGAATCGTTACGGCTAAATCGCCGCGGCCCTTGCGGGCAAACGCGGTATTTTCGCCCAGAGATGGGTTGGTATCAAATCGTAGGTAAAAAACTCATCAATTCAGACTATTGCGGTAGTGGTATCGATCGGTCAAGTACAACCCCCGGCGGATTTCCATGGGGCGGTCACCGTATGTGTAAGACACCCGGTCTACCTGCAACAACGGCGTGCCGGCGGCAACATTAAGCAGCGTACAGACTTCAGCCGGCGCGGCGACCGCGCGCAGCTTCTCGTCCGCGCGCACCATGCTGACGCCGAACTCGGATTCAAAAAGGCCATAGAGCGGCGCCTTGTTGGCGGTCAGCAGCTCAAGGGTGAGACCACGGAATATGGAACCGGGGAGCCAGATGTCGTCCAGCACGGTCGGTGTCTGCCCCATGGACAGCAGGCGGCGGATCATGACGACGGTCTCGCCGGCGCGCAGGTCCAGCGCGCGGGCGATTTCGGCGGGCGCGCGGGTGCGGCGGCATTCCAGGATGCGGCTTTCGGCGCGGCCGGCCTCGCCCTCTTCGTCGGGGGCCAGGCGCAGGAAACGGTAGCGCACGCGGGCTTCGTGGTGGGTGGCGACAAAAGTGCCCTTGCCCTGGCGGCGCAGCAGCATGTGCTCGGCGGCCAGCTCATCGACCGCCTTGCGCACCGTGCCCTGGCTCACCTGAAAACGGGCGGCCAGATCGATTTCGCTGGGGATGAGCTCGCCGGGCTTCCATTCGCCGCGTTCGAGGCTTTGGACAAGCAGATCCTTGATCTGGCGGTAGAGCGGACTGAAAGCGGCTCCCTCGCCCGTTGGACGGGCGGCGCGATTGCGTAAGGAGGTTTCGGGCCTAGGCTCTGCCATGGATCTTCTTGAAAGTGTCATGTTTATCCGGATGAATGAGAAGGCAGCACCAAGGGATGCAGACTCATCCGTATGCGCTGCTGCCGCCGGCCTTATGGCTTGATACAGGCGCGCGGCCCAGCGGGCCGCGGCGCATTCGAATAAACGCTCTATTGTGGCATATCGGGAGGCGAGCTGTCCAACGTCTTATGTCTTATATAAGATAGAAGATCAATTGACGCTTACGTTAATTCGATCTAGGATTCAAAGCTGTCCGCGCGACGCGCAGCGCCCCTGGCGGCCGCTTGTTACCGCGCCCAACGATTACACTGATTGGTGAGATTTTTTTCTCGCCAAACCATTACGGAGAACGTCCATGTCCAAGCCTGCCTTGCGTGTCGCCGTCACCGGCGCCGCCGGCCAAATCGGTTACGCACTGCTATTCCGCATCGCCTCGGGCGAAATGCTGGGTAAAGATCAACCCGTCATCCTGCAACTGCTGGAAATCCCCGACGAGAAAGCGCAAAAGGCCCTGAAGGGCGTCATCATGGAACTGGATGACTGCGCCTTCCCGCTGCTGCAGGAAGTCACCGCGCACAGCGACCCGCGCACCGCCTTCAAGGACGCCGACGTGGCCCTGCTGGTTGGCGCCCGTCCGCGCGGCCCGGGCATGGAACGCAAGGACCTGCTGTCCGTCAACGCACAGATCTTCACGGCTCAGGGCAAGGCCCTGAACGACGTCGCCAGCCGCAACGTCAAGGTCCTGGTCGTCGGCAACCCTGCCAACACCAATGCCTACATCGCCATGAAGTCGGCGCCGGACCTGCCCGCCAAGAACTTCACCGCCATGCTGCGCCTGGACCACAACCGCGCCTTGTCGCAACTGGCCGCCAAGTCTGGCAAGGCCGTCGCCGACATCGAAAAGCTGGTCGTGTGGGGCAACCACTCGCCCACGATGTACCCCGACTTCCGCTTCGCCACCGTCGGCGGCGAATCGCTGTCCAAGCTGATCAACGACGACGCTTGGAACCGCGACACGTTCATCCCCACGGTGGGCAAGCGCGGCGCCGCCATCATCGAAGCCCGTGGCCTGTCCTCGGCCGCTTCGGCCGCCAACGCCGCCATCGACCACGTCCGTGACTGGGTCCTGGGCAGCAACGGCAAGTGGGTCACGATGGGCATCCCGTCGGACGGCTCCTACGGCATCCCCGAAGGCATCATCTACGGCGTGCCGGTCACCACCGAAAACGGCGAATACAAGCGCGTCGAAGGCCTGGAAATCGACGCCTTCTCGCGTGAGCGCCTGGACTTCACGCTGAAAGAGCTCCTCGAAGAGCGCGACGGCGTCAAGGACCTGCTGAAGTAAGCAGCGCGCAGTAAAAGGATTGGGCCCGTTCATGCGGGCCCAATCCTTAAGCGGGACCGCATTGCGCGCGGCAGCTGAAGTGCCGCAATACATGCCCGATGCATGCCGCAATTCGTACGCATCGAATACCGCAGTACCGTGAAATACACCTGTCTCTTCGCTCTCTTCGCGAAAGATCTTGCCGCGGGGATTGTCGCGCAGGGGACAGATTTATTTTTCGGACCCGCGATAAGGTCGTGGGCTACCAAGAACAGGAGACAACCATGGCCAGACCCGAATCGCCCGGCGCCCTCTTTCGCCGCGCGCTCGCCGAAGAGAATCCGCTGCAGATCATCGGCGCCATCAACGCGAACCACGCCCTCTTGGCCAAGCGCGCCGGCTACCGCGCCATCTACCTGTCCGGCGGCGGCGTCGCGGCCGGCTCGCTGGGACTGCCGGACCTGGGCATCAACACGATGGACGACGTCCTGACCGACGTGCGCCGCATCACCGACGTGTGCGATGTGCCGCTGCTGGTCGACATCGACACCGGCTTCGGCCCGTCGGCGTTCAACATCGCCCGCACCGTCAAAAGCCTGATCAAGTTCGGCGCGGCCGCCTGCCACATCGAGGACCAGGTCGGCGCCAAGCGCTGCGGCCATCGGCCCGGCAAGGAAATCGTCACCACCGAGGAAATGGCCGACCGCGTGAAGGCCGCCGCCGATGCGCGTACCGACAGCGATTTCTACCTGATCGCCCGCACCGACGCGATCGCCTCGCACGGCGTGGACGCGGCCATCGAACGCGCGCTAGCGTGTGTGGAAGCCGGGGCCGATGCGATCTTCGCCGAAGCCGCTTACGACCTGCCCACCTACGACCGCTTCGTCAAGGCCGTCAAGGTGCCCGTGCTGGCCAACATCACGGAGTTCGGCAAGACGCCGCTTTTCTCCGTCGAGGAACTGAAGAGCGTCGGCGTGGGCATGGTGCTCTATCCGCTGTCCGCCTTCCGCGCCATGAACAAGGCCGCCGAGGCCGTCTACACCGCGATCCGCCGCGACGGCCACCAGAAGAACGTCGTCGACCTGATGCAGACGCGCGAAGAACTGTACGACCGCATCGGCTATCACGAATTCGAATCCAGGCTGGACGCGCTCTTCCAGAAGGGCAAGGCCTAGTTGCGCAACGTCAGGCGCGCGCCGCGGCAGACCCGCGGCGGCGCCCGCCCCCATTGCATCTTCCATCGCGTAAGGAAAGGAGTAGAGACATGAGCACGGCTCCCAAGAAGCAAGAAGCCAAATCGGACGCCAAGCCGGAAGAAAAAGCCGGTTTCAAGCCCAAGAAGTCGGTTGCGCTGTCCGGCGTGGTCGCGGGCAACACCGCACTGTGCACCGTCGGCCGCAGCGGCAACGACCTGCACTATCGCGGCTACGACATCCTGGACATCGCCGATACCAGCGAGTTCGAGGAAATCGCCCACTTGCTCGTCCATGGCAAGCTGCCCAACAAGGCCGAACTGAAAGCCTACAAGGAAAAGCTGCGCAGCCTGCGCGGCCTGCCCGCGCAACTGCAGGTTGCCCTGGAAGCCCTGCCCGCCGCCAGCCATCCGATGGACGTGATGCGCACGGCCGTGTCGGTGCTGGGCTGCGTGCTGCCTGAAAAAGACGACCACAACACCCCGGGCGCGCGCGACATCGCCGACCGCCTGATGGCCAACCTGGGCTCGGCCCTGCTCTACTGGTACCACTACAGCCACAACGGCCGCGTCATCGACGTGCAGACGGACGACGACAGCATCGGCGGCCACTTCCTGCACCTCTTGCATGGCGAAAAGCCCAGCGACGAATGGGTCAAGGCGATGCATATTTCGCTGAACCTGTACGCCGAGCACGAATTCAACGCCTCGACGTTCACGGCCCGCGTCATTGCCGGCACGGGTTCGGACATGTTCTCGGCCATCTCGGGCGCCATCGGCGCACTGCGCGGCCCCAAGCACGGCGGCGCCAACGAAGTCGCATTCGAAGTCCAGAAGCGCTACGAAACGCCGGACGAAGCCGAGGCCGACATCCGCCGCCGCGTGGAAGCCAAGGAAGTCATCATCGGCTTCGGTCACCCGGTCTACACGGTTTCCGACCCGCGCAACAAGGTCATCAAGGACGTCGCCAAGAAACTGTCCAAGAAGGCCGGCACGACCAAGATGTTCGACATCGCCGAACGCCTGGAAACGGTCATGTGGGACGTCAAGAAGATGTTCCCCAACCTGGACTGGTTCTCGGCTGTCAGCTATCACATGATGGGCGTGCCCACCGCCATGTTCACCCCGCTGTTCGTCATCGCGCGCACCGCGGGTTGGTCGGCCCACATCATCGAGCAGCGCATCGACAACAAGATCATCCGTCCCACCGCCAATTACGTGGGCCCGGAAGACCAGAAGTTCGTGCCCATCGACAAGCGCAAGTAAAACCAAGCGGAAGTAAAACCGATCGAGGGCGCGGCATGGCCACCTGTATTCACTTTTCCGAAGAGGTACTGCTATGTCTGCCCCGATCTCGAACGTCCGTCCCGAACCCGACCAGGTCCTGGCAGATATCGCGGACTACGTGCTCAACTACGAAGTCCGCAGCGATCTGGCGTACGAGACCGCGCGCAACTGCCTGATCGACACGCTGGGCTGCGGCCTGGAAGCGCTGGAATATCCGGCGTGCAGGAAGCTGCTGGGTCCGGTCGTGCCGGGCACCGTAGTGCCGCAAGGCGCCAAGGTGCCCGGCACGCAGTTCCAGCTTGACCCGGTCCAGGCGGCGTTCAACATCGGCACGATGATCCGCTGGCTGGACTTCAACGACACCTGGCTCGCCGCCGAATGGGGCCACCCGTCCGACAACCTGGGCGGCATCCTTGCCACAGCCGACTGGCTGTCGCGCACGGCGGTCGCGGCGGGCAAGCCGCCCCTGTCCATGCGCGACGTGCTGACCGGCATGATCAAGGCACACGAAATCCAGGGCTGCATCGCGCTGGAAAACTCCTTCAACAAGGTCGGCCTGGACCACGTCGTTCTGGTCAAGGTGGCGTCCACCGCCGTCGTGGCGCAAATGCTGGGCCTGACCCGTGACGAAGTGATCAACGCGGTGTCGCTTGCCTGGGTCGACGGCCAGAGCCTGCGCACCTATCGACACGCCCCCAACACCGGCAGCCGCAAGAGCTGGGCGGCCGGCGATGCCACCAGCCGCGCGGTGCGTCTGGCGCTGATCGCGCGTACCGGCGAAATGGGTTATCCATCGGTGCTGACTGCCAAGACCTGGGGCTTTTACGACGTGCTTTTCAAGGGGCAGCCGTTCAAGTTCCAGCGGCCTTATGGCAGCTACGTGATGGAAAACGTGCTGTTCAAGATTTCGTTTCCGGCTGAATTTCACGCGCAGACCGCCGTGGAATGCGCCATGCAGCTCCACGATCTGCTCAAGTCCCTGGGCAAAAGCGCCGACGACATCAAGCAGATCCGGATCCGCACGCACGAGGCGTGCATCCGCATCATCGACAAGAAGGGACCACTGAACAATCCTGCCGACCGTGACCACTGCATTCAGTACATGGTGGCCGTTCCGGTGCTGTTCGGGCGCCTGACCGCGGGCGACTACGAAGATGAGATCGCGCAGGATCCGCGCATCGATGCGCTGCGCGCCAAGATCGTCTGCGTGGAAGACCCCGCGTTCACCAGCGACTATCACAACCCCGCCAAGCGCTCGATCGCCAACGCGCTGACCGTGCAGTTCAACGACGGCTCGGCGCTGGATGAAATCGTCTGCAAATACCCCATCGGCCACAAGCGCCGCCGCGCCGACGGCATTCCACTGCTGGAGGCCAAATTCCGCACCAACCTGGCCCGTGTGTTTCCGCCCCGTCAGCAGCAGCGCATTTTGGCGGCGTCGCTGGATCAGGAGACGCTGGAAGCGATGCCGGTCCATGAATATATGGATTTGTACGTGATCTGAGGGGGTCCGGCTGACGGGAGGTGTAAGCGCCAGGCGTCTGGTGCTCACACCGGCGCGCATACAATGCGGCTTTCCTCCATCGGATCGCGCCATGGCCATGCTCTGGGTCAAGACCTTTCACATCGTCTTCATCGCTTCCTGGTTTGCCGGATTGTTTTATCTGCCGCGCATCTTCGTGAATCTGGCGCAGACCTCGGACACTGCTGTCCAGGAAACGCTGCTCGGCATGGCGCGCCGCCTGTACCGCTTCACCACTATCCTGGCGGTCGTGGCCATCATTTTCGGGATGTGGCTGTACGTGGGTTACCGCATCGGCGTGGGCCCGGGCAATGGCTGGATGCACGCCAAGCTCTTTTTCGTGCTGCTCGTCATCGGCTACCATCACGCCTGTGGCCTCATGCTGCGCAAGTTCGAACAGGGCAAGAACACCCGTTCGCACAAGTTCTATCGCTGGTTCAACGAAGTTCCCGTCTTGCTGCTCTTGGTGGTGGTGGCGCTGGTCGTCGTCAAACCCTTCTGATACCCCTACCTTTGCACATTCGCCAGGATTCGTATGTCCTCTGATGAACAGGACCGCCCGCGCAAGACGCTGACGATCAAGAAAACGGCCCGCGACGCCCAAGCCGAGGGCGCTGCCAAACGCACCCGCACCGGCGCCCGCGCGCGCCTGGTCGCGCAGATCGAGCGCGCCCGCGACAACACCGAACGCCAGAAGGACCCCGAGGGCTACCAGCGGCGCCAGGAAGAAGAGGCCCGCAGCGCCCGCAGGCCGTCCGGCGCGGGTCGCGATGCGCCCGCTCGCGGCACGTCGTCGCGTTCGGGGCAGTCGCGGTCTGGTCAGTCACGCCCCGGACAGGCCGAGCGCGGCCAGTACGATCGCGGTCCGTCCGACCGTAGCCCGTACGACCGTGGTCCTTCCGATCGCGGCCAATCCGACCGTCCCTCGGCGCGCCGTGGCGCTTCGGACCGCACCCGCGCGGACGACAGCCGCCGTGGCGACGGCCGCCGTGACGACGGCCGCCGCGATGACAGCCGCCGCGATGACGCACCCGGCTCGCGCGCAGGCCGCACGCCGCAGCGCGCGCCGCGCTTGCGTGACGACCAGTACATTGCCCCGGCGACGCCGGCCGGCCGTTTCTACGATCCGTTCGAAGACGACGGCCCCCCCCCCGAATTCGCCCAAGAGCCCGACCACACCGCAGCATCCGACGACGCGCAGCAATCCGATTTCGCGCACGAAGCCGATGCAGATCACGACTGGAATGCCCCGCGCGAGCGCGCCGCCCCCCGCGTCGATGTCCGCAGCCGCCGTCCCCGCGAGCCGCGTCAAGCTGAAACCTTCACCGTCTTCGCCCCCTGCCCCCAAGGCCTGGAAGAAGCGCTGACCGCCGAAATGCAGGCCCTCGGCTACGAAGACGCCAAGGCAGGCCGGGCGGGCTGCTCATTCACGTCGGACTGGTCCGGCATCCAGCGCGCCAACCTGTACTCGCGTCTGGCCACCCGCATCCTGGTGCAGGTGGCGCACGCCGAGATCTCGCACGAAGACGACATCCTGGATCTGGCCCGCGATACGCCCTGGGAACGCTGGTTCGGCGCCGAACAGACGCTGCGTGTGGACACCTCGGCCATCAAGAGCCCGGTGCAGAGCCTGCAGTACTGCAACCTGCGCGCCAAGGATGGCATCTGCGACCGCCTGCGCGAACTCGAAGGCGAGCGCCCCAACATCGACACGGTACGCCCCGATGCGCGCGTGCACCTTTTCCTGACGGGTCACACGGCCACGCTGTACCTGGACACCTCGGGCGAATCCCTGTTCAAGCGCGGCTGGCGCCTGGACAAAGGCGAGGCGCCACTGCGCGAAAACCTGGCCGCCGGCATGCTGGCGCTGGCGGGCTGGGATCCGGCGGCGCCGCTGCTGGATCCCTTCTGCGGCTCCGGCACGATTCTGATCGAAGCGGCCTGGATCGCGCTGGGCGTGCCCCCGGGCATCTCGCGCCCGTTCGGTTTCGAACGTCTGCGTGACCACGATGCGTACCGCTGGCGCGACCTGAAGGAAGACGCCCGCGCCCGCATCCTGCCGCAGCTGGACGCGCCGCTGGTCGGCTACGACCTAAATCCCCTGGCCATCGAATACGCCCGCAACAACGCCGAGCGCGCCTGGCTGACGGCCGACTCGATCCGTTTTGAAGTGGGCGACGCCCGCGACGTGACGGCGCCCGCCGACCACGGCTGGATCGTCACCAACCCGCCTTACGGCGAGCGCATGGGCGCGGAGCAGGACGCCGACCTGTGGCGCGACTGGGCCACCTGCCTGAAGCGCAATTTCGCGGGATGGGAGCTGCACGTCATTACCAGCGACTTGACGCTGCCCAACCAGATGCGCTTGAAGCCCAAGCGGCGCGTACCCTTGCACAACGGCGCCCTCGATTGCCGCCTGTTTGGCTTCGAGCTGGTCGCCGCCGGCTACCGCGACGCCTGAGCGCGTTCTGCCCCCTGCGGCACACGCCGCGGGGGCGCCCCTTCCTTGATTCCGCCAGCATCCCACGTTGTAAAAGCGCCGCAACATGCGGCGCCTATCTTTGCTTATGGTGCCCGGCCGCGCGGTTTTGGGGCATCATCAGCACCAAGGTGTTGCCAGGTTGCACCAGCTTGAATCGGCCTCTTGCATAGTTTCAGGGTAAACCCCTATAATCCGGGTTATCCCTAGTAGCAAACAACTGTGCAAGCCCGTGGAGGCTATTGTGATCAACCCGAACAACACCATTCGCCTGACCGACGAACTCGAGCGTCAACTGATGCTCCAGGCTATCGAAGAACAATTCCGCCCGCATCCGATGCGGGCGTTGGCTGCAGGCCTGCGCAAGCTGGCCCACGGCATCAAGGCTCTGGCCGGCAAGACGAGCGCCAAGAACGCGCATTCCGCTGCCTAAGCTGGGCCCAGGCTTTCGGGCCTAACGATTTTCCCCTTGGGGGCTGCATAGCCCCTTTTATAGACCCGCCCTCACCGGCGGGTTTTTTTTCGCGCGAAACGTGGGGTCAACAATTTATGGATAATACGCGTCCATGAACGACGCCCACCTCGACGAGACGCCCAATCGGCTGCGCCGGTTTGCCTGCATGATGTACGAAGCCGTCCTGCTGTTCGGCGTCGTGTTCCTCGCGGGTTACCTGCTGGATACCCTCACCCAAAGCCGCAATGCGCTGGAATTGCGGGCCGCCCGGCAGGCGTGGCTGTTCGTGGCGATCGGCGCCTACTTCGTGCTGTGCTGGCGCCGCCGCGGCCAGACGCTGCCCATGAAGACCTGGAACATCCGGTTGGTGGACCGACACGGCAACACGCCGTCGACCGGCCTGCTGATCCTGCGCTACATCCTGGCCTGGCCGCTGGTGCTGGCAGGAGCCGCCGTGGTCTGGGGCGCGGCGCTGGCTACCGGTTGGCCGTCCGTGGACATGTTCATCGTGGCGGCCCCCTTTGCCATCTTCATCTGGTCGTGGTTTGACCCGGACGGTCAGTTCCTGCACGACCGGATCCTGGGCACGCGCCTGCGCAACGCGCCGCAGGCCAAGAAAGCGCGCTGACCGGCACGCTCGGCGGCGCGCGGCCGGTATCGCCGTTTGATGCTTGCCAAGCCGCCCGCTATTTCGCGCGCCTGTTCAGAAAGATGACAGCCGCACGCCCGGACAATGAGGCCCCATTTAATTTACGGCTTCATTCTCACCATGCGCGCATTCCTTTCCCGCCTGTCGCTGGCCCTCGCCAGCGCGCTGTTGTTCCTGCACGCAGGCGCGTCCGCTCAAAACGCATCGGCCCAGCAGGAAATCGAAGCGGCTTCCAAGGCCGCCTTCGCCGCCGCCCGGCAAGGGCCGACCGACGTGACATTGGGCGACCAGGCCACGCTGAAGCTGCCACAGAACATGTTCTTCGTGCCGCGCCCGCAGGCCGACCGGTTGATGCAGGCCTATGGCAACGGCAAGGATCCTTCCCTGCTGGGCGTCGTGATGCCCAAGAGCGACGACGAGGATTGGGTCGTCACTGTCAATTTCGACAAGGCCGGCTACATCAAGGACGACGACGCCCGCAACTGGAACGTCAACGAACTGCTGGACAGCCTGCGTGAAGGCACCGAGGCGT
Organism: Achromobacter animicus; assembly: GCF_902859585.1. Classification (GTDB taxonomy): domain Bacteria; phylum Pseudomonadota; class Gammaproteobacteria; order Burkholderiales; family Burkholderiaceae_B; genus Achromobacter; species Achromobacter animicus. The sequence goes on from NZ_CADIJM010000003.1 coordinate 124,995, forward strand.
CCAACGAGGAACGCAAGAAGCGCGGTTTTCCGGAGCTGACGGTGGGCGGCTGGGTGGAGGCGCCCAAGTACGACAGCAATACGCAGCGCCTGGTCTGGTCGGTGGCCGCCAAGCACAAGGACGCCGCCGCGGAGGAAGACGCCACGGTCAACTACAACACCTACGCGCTGGGCCGCGACGGCTACATCACCCTGGACCTGATCACCGAAAAGAACAAGGTGCCCACGGACAAGGCCGCCGTGCTGGCGCTGCTGGACAACCTGTACTACGTGGAAGGCAAGCGCTACGCCGATTTCGATGCCTCGAGCGACAAGGTCGCCGAGTATGGCCTGGCGGCGCTGGTGGCGGGCGTCGCCGCCAAGAAGCTCGGCCTGTTCGCGGTGATCGCGGCTTTCCTTGCCAAATTCGCCAAGGTCGGCATCCTGGCCGCGGCAGCGCTGGGCGGCGGGCTGTGGAAGCGCCTGAAGGGCAAGAAGGCCACCGGGCAGTCCTGATCCGCTGGACGGGTGGTGCGTGCGCCTGCCTGGCCGCGCGCGCCGTCACAACCGCGTCATGGATTCGTCACGCGCGCGTCATCGGTAGGTGGTCTCATTCTCAAGCATGACCACAGCCCACAGGGAAGCGACCGTGAACGAGATCCAACCGACGCACTGGCGCGCCCTGTGGATTTCCGATATTCACCTGGGCACTGCCGGGTGCAAGGCGGAATTCCTGCTCGATTTTCTGGATCACAACGACTCGGACACGCTGTACCTGGTCGGGGACATCGTCGATGGCTGGCAGTTGCGCAAGCACTGGCACTGGCCCCGCGCGCACAACGACGTGATCCAGCGCATCCTGCGCAAAGCCCGCAATGGCACCCGCGTGGTGTTCATCCCGGGCAACCATGACGAATTCGCCCGCGAGTTCGCCGGATTCGCCTTTGGCGACATCGAGGTCCTGGACGAGGACGTGCACGTCACGGCCAAGGGGCTGCGGCTGCTGGTGCTGCACGGGGACCAGTTCGACGGCGTCATCCAGCACAGCCGCTGGCTGGCGCACCTGGGCGATGGGCTCTACCAGTTTGCGCTGTGGGTCAACCACCATTTCAACCGCCTTCGCCACCGGCTGGGCATGCATTACTGGTCGCTGTCCCAGTACCTGAAGCACAAGGTCAAGAACGCGGTGTCGTTCATCACCGACTTCGAGGAGGCGCTGGCCGGCGAAGCCCGGCGGCGTGGACTGGACGGCGTGGTCTGCGGCCACATCCACAAGCCCGAACTGCGCGACGTGAGCGGCATCCTGTACTGCAACGACGGCGACTGGGTCGAAAGCCTGTCGGCGCTGGCAGAAACGCACGATGGCCAGCTCCAGCTTCTGGACTGGGCGGTGCTGCAGGCCGAACGCCAGCGCGACCCGGCCAACCGCCCGCCGCGGTCCCTGACGCTGCCCGCCCTGCCCTCCGCGCTGCGCCGGCAAGGCAAGCATCCGTGATAACCCGTATGCGTCCCCGTTACGCAACGGGGATATTGCAGTTCACGCCCCTCTAGGTCATGCTTGCACCTGAGTAACGGGCGATATGACCCGTTCACGCCGCAACATGCTTACAACATAGGGCCATGAACGACCAATATCAGGCGCTCTACCAATCATTCCGCTGGCTGGTGCCCACCCAGTTCAACATCGCGGAAGCGTGCTGCCACCGCTGGGCATCCAGCAGTCCGGATGCGCGGCGCATTGCCATCTACTACGAAGATGAGTCCGGCAACCGCGAGGTCTGGACCTTCGCCCGCCTGGCGGAAGCCGCCAATCAGCTCGCCAACGGCCTGGTGAAAATGGGCGTGGGCAAGGGCGACCGGGTCGGTGTGGTTTTGGGGCAACGCCCGGAAACCGTGGTCGCTCATATGGCCATCTACAGCGTCGGCGCGGTGGTCCTGCCCCTGTCGGCGCTCTTCGGCCCCGAAGCGCTGCAAAGCCGTCTGTGCGATGCCGAAGCCCGCGTCGCCATCGTCGACCACGCCTCCAGCGCCAATTTGCTGGCCGTCACCGAACACTGTCCCGCCCTGCAGCAGGTCATTGGCATCGGCTTCGCCGACGAACGTGTGCTGCCATGGCGCAGCCTGCTGGCCCGCCAGCCCAACGAATTCAAGGCCGTGCAGACCCGTTCGTCGGATCCGGCCATCCTGCTTTACACCTCCGGCACCACCGGCGCCCCCAAGGGCGCGCTGCTGCCCCACAGCGTGTTGATCGGCAACCTGCCGGGCTTCGTCGCCTCGCAGGACTGGTTTCCCAAGCCTGCCGACGTGTTCTGGTCGCCGGCCGATTGGGCCTGGACCGGCGGCATGATGGACGCCCTGCTGCCCACGCTGTATTTCGGCCACCCCATCGTGGGCACGCGCGGACGCTTTTCTGTGGAACGCGCCTTCGAGCTGCTGGAACGTTATCAGGTCACCAATACGTTCCTCTTCCCCACCGCGCTGAAGATGATGATGAAGGCGGTGCCAGAGCCCCGCCAGCGCTACCAGCTTGCCTTGCGCTCCATCATGAGCGCCGGCGAAAGCGTGGGCGAGACGGTGTTCGATTGGTGCCGGACGGCGCTGGGCGTGACGCCCAACGAAATGTTCGGCCAGACCGAAATGAACTACGTGGTGGGCAACAGCAACAAACGCTGGCCCGCCAAACCCGGCTCGATGGGCCGCCCGTATCCCGGCCACCACGTGGCGGTGCTGGACGACGACGGCACGCCGGTCGCGGCGGGCGCCACGGGCGAGATCGCGGTCAACCGGCTGGACATCCACGGCTTTCCGGACCCGGTCATGTTCCTGGGTTACTGGCGCAACGAGGCCGCCACGCTGGCCAAGTTCAAGGGCGACTGGTGCCTGACGGGCGACCTCGCCACCGTCGATGAGGACGGCTACCTCTGGTATGCGGGCCGCGCCGACGACGTTTTCAAGTCGGCCGGCTACCGGATCGGCCCGGGTGAAATCGAAAGCTGCCTGGTTGGCCACCCGGCCGTGGCCAATGCTGCCGTGGTGCCCAAGCCGGACGCCGAGCGCGGTGCGGTGGTCAAGGCCTTTGTGGTGCTGACGCCGGAATTTGCCCTCCGGGACCGAGGCGAAATCACTGAAAACCTTCAGGAGCACGTGCGCGAGCGCCTGGCGCCGTACGAATACCCGAAGGAAATCGAATACGTGGACGAACTGCCCATGACCACCACGGGCAAGATCCAGCGGCGCATCCTGCGCGAGCGTGAAACAGAACGCGCGCAGGCCAGCGCGCCCCAGACCGACGTTGGCGCGCCCGTTGCCGCCCCGGCGCGGCAAACGGAGACCTAGTCATGGCCATTTACCAGCTCAACGACCTGATCCCCCGCATCGACCCGCAGGCCTACGTGGCCGACAGCGCCGACCTCATCGGCAACGTCACGCTGGAAGCCGGCGTCAGCATCTGGTCGCATGTATCGATCCGCGCCGACAACGACGCCATCCTGATCCGCGAAGGCACCAACATCCAGGAATCAAGCGTCCTGCACGTCGACGCGGGCTGTCCCATGACCATCGGCCCGAACGTCACCGTCGGCCACCAGGCCATGCTGCACGGCTGCACCATCCACGAAGGGGCGCTGGTCGGCATGCAGGCGATCGTCCTGAACAACGCCGTCATCGGCCGCAACTGCCTGATCGGCGCCGGGGCGATCATCCCCGAAGACCGGGTCATTCCGGACAATTCGCTGGTCATCGGCATTGGCAAGATCGTGCGGGAGCTTTCCGCCGAGGAAATCGCCAACATGCACAAGAACACCGCCCACTACGTGGCGCGCGGCCAACAGTACAAGACGGCCCTGAAACGCATCGGCTGACGGCTCCCCCGAGGGCCCCCGCAAGTGCCCCAACCCCTGCTGCCAGCAGGGGGAATACCCCCCCACGATCGGCTAACATTCCGCTATGACCGATCAGCTCAAAAAATACCTTACCGAAGACCGCAGCGTCCGCGTCCAAGCGGTGCGCCTGTCTGACACGTGGAAGGCCGTCCAGGCCAACCACGATTACCCGCCCGCCATCACCGACCTGCTGGGTGAATTGGTGGCGGCATCCACCCTGCTCGCCGCCAACATCAAGTTCGATGGCTCGCTGGTGCTGCAGATCCAGGGCGACGGCCCCATCGCCCTGCTGGTGGTGGAATGCCGCTCGGACCTCAGCCTGCGCGCCACCGTCAAGATGCGCGAAGGCCACGACGTGCCCAGCACCGGCGACATGCAAAGCCTGTTGAACCCCGGCGGCAATGGACGCTTCATCGTGGTGCTGGACCCGCAGCGCAAGCTGCCCGGCCAGCAGGCCTACCAAGGCATCGTGCCGCTCGAAGGCGAGACCGTCGCCGAAGCCCTGCAACACTACATGAAGGCCTCGGAGCAACTGGATACGCGGCTGTGGCTGTCGGCCGACGCCGACCACGCGGCCGGCATGCTGCTGCAGCGCCTGCCGCACCACGGCGGCGGCGAGACCGACCGCGCCCTGACCGAACAGGTGGCCGCCGAGACCTGGGAACGCATCAACGCCCTGGCCGGCACGCTTAAGCGCGACGAGATCCTGGCCACCGACATCGACACGCTCATCCATCGCCTGTTCTGGGAAGAAACGCTCATCGCCTTCGACCCCCAGCCGGTGAGCTGGCACTGTCCCTGCACTCGCGAGCGCGTGGCGAACATGCTGCGTTCGCTGGGCGAAGCAGAGGTCAACAGCATCCTGGAAGAGCGCGGCCAGGTCGACGTGGCCTGCGATTTCTGCGGCAAGCCTTACAAGTTCGATACGGTCGACTGCGCGGCGCTGTTCTCGGCGAGCCAGACGTCCTCCGGAGATGAGCCTCCCACCGTGCATTGATGATTGATGCGTCCCGGCGGCAAGCCCGCCGGAACGTTTTTGTCACGCCGGATTGTCCTTATCGACAGGCGGTCATGGGCGCGCCACACTGCGCAGCCATGACCGCCTTTATTTTTTCTTGCGACTTACGCGCCGTACGCCGGCAACACGGGGCCGCCGCCCTCGAGTTCGCCGTGGCAGGCGCCATCGTGCTGCTGCTGGGCCTGCTGTGCGTCGAGGCCGCGCGGTGGCACGGCGCGCGCCAGATGGCGCACCTGGCGCTGATGGAAGCGGCGCGCGCCGGCGCCACGGGCCATGGCGACCCGGCCCGGCTGCGAGCGGCCTTTCTGCAGGCGTTGCTGCCGCTGCATGCGAGCGCCAGCGGCCCGGCCGGCGCCATTGAACGGCGGGATGGCGCGATGGCAGCACTGAAGGCATTGATGGGGGCCCCGCCCTGGCGCATTGAAGTGCTGCGGCCCGACGACCAGTCGTTCCGCGAGCACGGGCGCCCGGACCTGCAGGTGGCAGGCGCGCCGGGCCTACGGACCATCGACAACGGCTACCAGGATCTGCAGCATGCGCGCCGCCCACCACGCCCGGGCGGCCAGGACATCTTCCTGGCCAACACGCTCAAGCTGCGCCTGACGTATCTGCACAAGCCACTGCTGCCGCCGTTGCGGGCGCTGCTTGCCTTGCTGGGCCGGCAGGATGGCACGTACATCGGCCACGCGCTGACCCAGGGCCTGCTGCCCATCGTGGTCGAACTGGAACACGAAATGCACACGCATCCGGTCGACTGGGCGCGCAAGCGGCCCCATCCGGAAGGCGTGGTGTACGGGGAGTGCCGGCAGTTGCGCTGCGGCCCAGGTTAGGCCGGGCCGCTACCAGGACAAAAAAAACCGCCAGGCATCACTGCCGGGCGGTGGAATTTGAATTGTTGGCGCCGGTCGTGGCGGCGGGTCTGGCAGGCGTTGCCGACGCGGGCCGGGGCGTGGCCGTCGTCGAAGCAGGCCGGGTCGTGGGCGCGGCCGACGCAGGCCGGGCAGCCGGCGCATTTGCGCGCGCCGGGGTGCCGGTTACGGCTGGCTTGGGCGGCGCTTCGGCGGAAAGCGAGGCGCCGGCGGGCGGCTGGGTATTCTGGGGCAGGATGTGCACGAACACTTCGCCGTCCCGCATCATGCCCAGCTCTCCGCGCGCCCGCTCCTCGATGGCTCCCGATCCGCCTTCCAGATCGCGCACTTCGGCCTCAAGCGCGGCATTGCGCGCGCGCAGGCCTTCGTTGGTCTCGCGCTGCTCCGCCACCTGGCGTTGCAGATCCCAGACCTTGAACCAGCCGCCCTTACCCAGCCACAGCGGGTATTGGATCAAGCCTAGCAGCACGAACAGCACCAGGAACAACAGGCGCATACGCGGGAACCTCAACTGTCGTGGCGTGGATGCGGCCCTGGCAAGACGCCGGGGCCGCGCTTCTTATCAACGCAGGTTGTAGAAAGCTTCCAGGCCGGGGTACGACGCCACTTCAGCCAGCTCTTCTTCGATGCGCAGGAGCTGGTTGTACTTGGCCATGCGATCCGAGCGCGACAGCGAGCCGGTCTTGATCTGCATCGCGTTGGTCGCCACGGCGATGTCGGCGATGGTCGAGTCTTCGGTTTCGCCCGAACGGTGCGAGACGACGGCGGTGTAACCGGCGCGCTTGGCCATTTCGATGGCGGCAAACGTTTCGGTCAGCGTGCCGATCTGGTTGATCTTGATGAGGATCGAGTTGGCGACGCCCTTCTGGATGCCTTCACGCAGGATCTTGGTGTTGGTGACGAACAGATCGTCGCCCACCAGCTGAACCTTCTTGCCGAGCTGGTCGGTCAGGAGCTTCCAGCCTTCCCAGTCGTTTTCGGCCATGCCGTCTTCGATCGAGATGATCGGGTACTTGTCGCACCACGTGGCCAACAGGTTCGTGAACTCTTGCGAGGACAGCGAGATGCCGCCTTCGCCGGCCAGCGTGTACTTGCCGTCGCGGTAGAACTCGGAGCTGGCGCAGTCCAGGCCCAGGGCGATCTGCGTGCCCGGCTCGTAGCCGGCTTCGGTGATGGCCTTCAGGATGAGCTGGATGGCGGCTTCGTGGCTGGGGACGTTGGGTGCAAAACCGCCCTCGTCGCCCACGGCGGTGGACATGCCCTGGCCGTGGATCAGCTTCTTGAGCATGTGGAAGACTTCAGCGCCCCAACGCAGGGCTTCGCGGAAGCTGCCGGCGCCCACCGGCAGGATCATCAGCTCCTGCAGGTCCAGCGTGTTGTTGGCGTGCGCGCCGCCGTTGATGACGTTCATCATCGGGACGGGCATGCTCATGGGGCCGCTGCCGCCGAAATAGCGGTACAGGGACAGGCCCGATTCGTCGGCGGCGGCGCGGGCCACGGCCATGCTGGCTGCCAGGATGGCGTTGGCGCCCAGGCGCTCCTTGGACTCGGTGCCGTCCAGTTCGATCAGGGTGCGATCGACGAACGTCTGTTCCTGCGCGTCCAGGCCCATCAGGGCTTCGGAGATTTCGGTGTTGAGGTTTTCAACGGCGCGCAGCACGCCCTTGCCCAGATAACGGCCCTTGTCGCCGTCACGAAGCTCGATGGCTTCGCGGGCGCCGGTGGACGCGCCCGACGGCACGGCCGCACGGCCCATGGCGCCGGATTCCAGCAGCACATCGCATTCCACGGTGGGGTTGCCGCGCGAATCCAGAATCTCGCGGCCGATGATGTCGACGATTGCACTCATGACTTTACATTCCCTGAACGATAAACATATTCATGACGGCCGCGCCTTCGCGGGCATTGCGGGCACGGCGGTACTGCCAGGAATCGTAGAACGCCTGCGCCGCGGCCATGGACGGAAATTCCATGACGACGGTACGGCCGGGTTCACGCCCCTCAAGGTGCTTGGATTCGCCGCCGCGCACCAGGATCTTGGCATCGTACGCGCGCATCGCGAGCGTGGACAGACGCTTGTAGTCCTCGTACTGCGCAGGCTTGGTCACTTTGACGTCGGCGATGAGATAAGCACTCATGGGGTTCCTTCAGAGCAGTTGCGTTGGTTGGGGGCTGACGCCGGATACGACGCCGCCGCCAGTGTCGCGCAAGGCGCACGGGCGACGCATATCCGATGCTAATCGGTTGTATCCGAAAGAAGCGCCGCCGTATAGGGCGGCGCTGGGGAAACGGCCCGCGGCCCCGAGGATCCGCTTACGGAACTCAGGACCGCGGACGCGCATCAGGCCTCCTGGCCGCGGCGAGCCTTCTGCTCGATGGCGGCGCGGATGTAGCTGGAGAACAGCGGATGGCCGTCGCGCGGGGTGGACGTGAACTCCGGGTGGAACTGGACGCCGACGAACCACGGGTGGTTGGGCAGTTCCATCATTTCGGGCAGGTTCTCGGTCGGCGTGCGGGCGCTGATCACCATGCCGGCTTCTTCCAGCCGCGGCACGTAGACGTTGTTGACCTCGTAGCGGTGACGGTGACGTTCGTTCACTTCGTCGCCATAGATGGTCTGCGCGCGGGTGCCGGCCTTGATCGGCACGCGCTGCGCGCCCTTGCGCATGGTGCCGCCCAGGTCGGACGAGTTGTCGCGCTTTTCGACCTTGCCTTCGCGGTCCATCCATTCGGTGATGAGTGCAACCACCGGGTGCGGTGCGGAGGGATCGAATTCGGTGCTGTTGGCGCCGCCCAGGCCGGCGACGTGACGGGCGAATTCGATGACCGCCAGCTGCATGCCCAGGCAGATGCCCAGGTACGGCACGCCGTTTTCACGGGCGTAGCGGATGGCGGCGATCTTGCCTTCGGTGCCGCGCTTGCCGAAGCCGCCCGGAACCAGAATGGCGTCCAGGTGCTTCAACTGGTCGGTGCCGCGGGTTTCGATGTCTTCCGAGTCGATGTACTCGATGTTGATCTTCGAGCGCGTGTGGATGCCGGCGTGAACCAGGGCTTCCGTCAGCGACTTGTACGACTCGGTCAGGTCGACGTACTTGCCGACCATGCCGATGGTGAGCTGGTGCTCGGGGTGTTCCAGCGCTTCGACCAGGTTGTCCCACATGGACAGGTCGGCCGGCGGCGGGGTCAGGCCCAGGGCTTCGCAGACGATGTTGTCCACGCCTTGCTTGTGCAGCATGGCGGGGATCTTGTAGATGGAGTCGGCGTCCCAGACGGAAATGACCGCGTCCAGGGGCACGTTCGAAAACATCGAGATCTTGGCGCGCTCGTCGTCCGGAATGCGGCGGTCGGCGCGGCACAGCAGCGCGTTCGGGTAGATGCCGATTTCGCGCAGTTTCTGCACCGAGTGCTGCGTGGGCTTGGTCTTCAGTTCGCCGGCGGAGGCGATGAAGGGCACCAGCGTCAGGTGCACGAAGGCCGCGTTGTTGCGGCCCATGCGCAGGCTCATCTGACGGGCGGCCTCGAGGAACGGCAGCGATTCGATGTCGCCGACCGTACCGCCGATTTCGACGATGGCAACATCGGTGTTGCCATTCCAGCCGGCTTCGGCGCCACGGGCGATGAAGTCCTGGATTTCGTTCGTGATGTGGGGAATCACCTGGACGGTCTTGCCCAGGTAGTCGCCACGGCGCTCCTTGCGCAGCACGGATTCGTAGATCTGGCCGGTGGTGAAGTTGTTCACCTTGTGCATGCGAGCGGAAATGAAGCGCTCGTAGTGGCCCAGGTCCAGATCGGTTTCGGCGCCGTCTTCAGTGACGAACACTTCACCGTGCTGGAAGGGGCTCATCGTGCCCGGATCGACGTTGATGTAGGGGTCGAGCTTCAGCATGGTGACCTGCAAACCACGCGACTCGAGAATGGCAGCAAGCGACGCAGCGGCGATGCCCTTGCCCAGGGAAGACACCACACCGCCGGTGACAAATACGTATTTGGTCATCGTAATGAGCACCCGGGACGAGCGGGCGCGTGCGGGAAATTTGGATTATAGCCGGGCGACGCGACTTGTTTGGGTTTTCCCCTAGCGCCGTGCGGGTAACAATTGGCTGCACTCGGCAAGGCAACGCTGCGAGCCGCGCCGCGCGCACGTGCTATGGTCGCTCCCTATTTTTCGACCGCCGCCTTCCCGGCAGCGCCCTCCGTTCTTCACCCTCGCGCTGATGACCGACTCCACCCGTCCTGCCTATTCCCTTGCCTGGCGCATCGCTGTCGCCGCCGTTCTGCTGCGGCTGGCTTATTCCGTGCTGGTGCAGGCCTACACGTTGATGACGCCGTTGCCCTACGGCGACCAGATCCGCGCGAGCTACATGCAGCCGCCGGTGCTGGCCCCGCTGCTGGCCACCCTGGTGTCGACCCTGCTGGTCGTGGGCCTGACCGCCTGGTGCACGACGCGCCAGTGGCTCGCCCGGCACGATGCCGCGACCGTGAATCAGCCCGGCAGGATGCTGGCTACGTTCCTGGCCCTGCAGGCGCTCTACACGCTGTGCCTGTCCAGCGGCGTCGGCATTGCACAGAACGTGCTCATGATCGGCACGTTCAAGAGCGGCTCCTGGCTCGAGGAAGTGTTTGGTCTGGGCATCGTGGGCCGGTCCATCGCGATCAACCTGATGATCCGCGCCGTCACGATCGTGCTGGAGGTCGTCGGCATCTGGGTGGCGTTGCGCATTGCCGCGTGGACGGCAGGGCCCACCGGCCCCGGCGCCGGCCTTACGCTGACGCGGCGGCATGTGGCATGGATTTGCGGCCTGACCGTCCTGATCTGGCAGACCAGCTTCTCCATCATGCTCGGCGGCTTTCTGCAGATGCAGACGCTGGAAGCGGGATGGGCCGAGTACGCGCTGGGCTATTGGATATTGCCAGTCGCGCTGCTGGCGCTGGTCACGATCGTGTGCCTGAAGCTGCTACCCCGCGCCTTTGAATACGCCGGCACCGGCCGGGCCGTGGCGCTGGGCAGCCTTGCGTTCTGGTTCGCGCAGGTGCTGGGCCTGGGCGCCGGTCTCATCATCCTCAAGTCCATGACCTGGGAGCAGTTGGCATGGGCCGCCCAATCACCGGCGTCCGCCGCGCTGGTGCTGCTGGCCTACGGCGCATTGCTGTCGTTGGGTTGCCTGGTGGCCACGCGCCTGCTCTACCGCAATCAAGGCGGGTCCGTGCGATAGCCTCAACGGCGCACCATGAAAAAAGGCCACGGCGTCATGCGTCGTGGCCTTTCTGCTTTGCGCCGGCGCCGCCGGCATCAATGCAACGTCAGATCGCTGCGCAACGCAGCGTCAACCACGCCAGCGCCTCACCCTCGACCAGCGGCGACAGGCGTTCGAACACCGTCTGGTGATAGTCGTTCAGCCAGTCGATCTCGTCCTCGCGCATGAGCGAAGGCTCGATGCAGCGCGTGTCGATCGGGCACATCGTCAGCGTTTCGAAGCACAGGAATTCGCCCAGCTCCGAGGTCAGCCAGCTGCGGTTGGCAACCAGGTTCTCGATGCGCACGCCCCAGCGGCCCGGACGGTAGATGCCCGGCTCGTTGGATGTGATCATGCCCGGTTCCATGGCCGTGTGCGGGCCCGGCATCGCGCGGTACGAGATGACCTGCGGGCCTTCGTGCACGTTCAGGAAATAGCCCACGCCGTGACCCGTGCCGTGTCCGTATTCCGCGCCGCCTTCCCAGATGGGCGCTCGCGCGATGGCGTCCAGCATGGGCGACGGCGTGCCGCGCGGGAACGATGCGCGCGACAGCGCGATCATGCCCTTGAGCACCAGCGTGAAGTCGACCATCTGGTCCGCGCTGGGCGTGCCCACCGCCACCACGCGCGTGATGTCGGTGGTGCCGCCCCGGTACTGGCCGCCCGAGTCGATGAGCAACAGGCCGTCGCCCTCGATCGTGGCGTGCGATTCGGGCGTGGCGCGGTAATGCGGCATCGCGCCGTTGGCGTTGAAGCCCGCGATGGTGGCGAAGCTGGGGCAGACGTAGGCGGGACGGCGCGCGCGGGCGGCCGTGATCTGCTCGTCGATGGTCAGTTCGGTAATGGCTTCCTTGCCCAGCGCGCCTTCGAACCAGGCGAAGAATTCGCACAGCGCGGCGCCGTCCTGCGCCATCGCCTGGCGCACGTTGGCCAGCTCTGCGTCGGTCTTGCGCGACTTGAGCAGCGTGGACGGGTTGATGGCTTCCACGCGCGGCACGGCCGGGTCCATGGCATGGAACACGCCGCAGGTGACGCGGGCCGGATCGATCAGCAGCTTCTGATCCTGTTCCAGCGAAGCCAGCGCATCCGCCGCCTGGGCATAGTCCGCCACTTCGACGCCGTCCGCGGCCAGGATGGCGCGCAGGTCGTCGTCAATCTTGCCATCGGCCACGAACAGCGTGGCGTGGTCCAAGCCTACCAGCGCATGGCCGACGAAGACGGGGTTGTAATCCACGTCCGCGCCGCGCAGGTTGAACAGCCAGGCGATGTCGTCGAGCGTGCAGATGAAATGCACGTCCGCGCCGTGCTTGCGCATCGCGTCGCGCACCTGCGCCAGCTTGTCGGCGCGCGTCACGCAGGCTTCGGGCGCCACGTGTTCATAAATTTTGGCGTCGGGCAGGCCGGCGCGGTCGTTCCAGACTTCGTCCAGGAGGTCTTCGCGGATTTCCAGCACGGCGCCGGACGTTGCCGCTGCAGCCGACAAGGCGCGGAAGGCGCCCAGGCCCAGCACCGCGCCGTCCACGCCGATAACGTCGCCCGCGCCGGTATTGGCGGCCAGCCAGTCGACATGGCCAGGCGTCGATGCCAGCGCAATCTTCATCAGCTGCACGCCGGTGCCGGAGAGCTGCGCTTCGGCCTGCACCCAGTAGCGGCTGTCCACCCACAGACCAGCGAAGTCCGCTGTGACCACCAGCGTGCCCACCGAGCCCGTGAAACCCGACAGCCAGCGCCGCCCTTGCCAGCGGGCCGGCAGGTATTCGGACAGGTGCGGGTCCGAGGAAGGTACGACGTAGGCGGTCAGACCGCGGCGGCTCATGGCCTGCCGCAATTGGGCAATACGGGCGTCGGTGCTAGACATGGGAGATGGGATCCTTAGCGCAACATGAAAGACATGGCGCCCAGGCTGTTCAGCGTACGGATGGCGGACTGCATGCTATCCGTGGTGAATCGCAAGGTGACGCCGTCCACGCGTTCGAGCGTGGGCCACATGCAGAACAGGTCGGCCAGTGCCGCGCTCTGCGTCTGCAACCGGCATTCTATAGGCGCGGGAATGACGAAAGGAACGGCTTTCTTGTCGCCGCCGCGCTTGAAGTTGCGCACGGCGGTTTCGGCGGCCGCGGCAATCGCGCGGCGGGACGCGGCGGGCGACAGCGTGACGCCGCTGCCCTGCCCGTGCGCGACTTTGGTCTGCACCCATTCGGCGCCGGGGAACGTATCGCGCGTTTCCGCGATGAACACATCGTCGCCGGTGCCCAGGATGACGGGCACGCCCAGTTCGCCGGCCAGCGCGCCGTACAGGCCCGCTTCGCCCAGCTCCATGCCGTTGATGACCACGCGGGCGAACGCGAAGCTGTTGATGGTGTGGGCCAGGATGCCGCGGCCCTGCGAGCGCGAGTGGTAGCCGATCATGAAGACGGCGTCGCACGCTTCTTCCAGCCCGCCCATCATGCCCAGGTAGCGCGGCTTGCCCAGCACCAGTCGGGCGCGCTCGTCCAGGCCGTCGGGCAGCAGGTTGCGAAAGCCGCCGTGCGAATCGTTGACCAGAATCTCTTCGGCGCCGCCCGCAATGGCGCCCTGCACGGCCGCGTTGGCCTCGGCGGTCATCCAGGCGCGCGCGCGCTCGTATTCGCCATTGCCGGCGCGGACCTGCTCGGGATGGAAGACGCCGGCGACGCCTTCGATATCGGTGGAAATCAGGATCTTCATGAGTTGGCCTTCAGGATATTCAGAATTCGGTAGCGGACAGCCACTGGCGCCAATCGGGCGCGGCATGGCGGATGGAATCGCGGTGATGGCCGTCGCGGCCGGTCACGCTTTCTGCGTGCCACAGCGCGGCAATGATGGCTTGCTCGCAGGACTCGGCGGCGGCTTCGAACAGCGGATCGATGCGGGCCTCATGCAGCATGGCAATCGCGGGCATGGGCGACTCGGCCAATTGCGGAATCGTGTATGCCGTGGAAAACGCCAGCGCGATGTCGCCGCTGCCGTGCCCGAACACCGAGCCGGTTCGCGCCAGGCCGGCGCCGGCGCGCAGCGACAGACGGCGCAACTGGCGCGAATCCAGCGGCGCGTCGGTGGCCACCAGCAGGATGATCGAGCCCTTCTCGGGCGCGATCACGGCGTTCTCGCCCTGCTGCGCAAGCCCTTGGTCAAGCTGGCTCGCCAGACGGCGGCCGAACGGCCTGCCCGCGACCGTCAGGTTGGGCAGGCGGCCGAAGTTCGACAGCACCAGCGCGCCCACGGTGTACTGCGGCCCGTCCTTGATCTGCGCCACGCGCGAGGCCGAGCCGATGCCGCCCTTGAACGAGAAACTGGACATGCCGCGGCCGGCGCCCACGGCGCCCTGCGCGAACTGCTTGCCGGCGGCGGCCAGCGCCGCGGCGTAATGGGATTCCTGGACTGCCAGCGCCTGGATGTCGTTCAGATAGCCGTCGTTGCACTCGAAGACCAACGGATTGACGGTGGCCATGCCGCGGCCGATGCCCGGGTTGGCGGCGACCGCCGCGCGGATCTGCGCATTGGCCACGGTGCCCACGCCGAACGTGTTGGTCAGCCCGATCGGCGTTTCCAGCACGCCCAGTTCCTGCACCTGAACCAGGCCGGTGCTTTTGCCGAAGCCGTTCAGCACGGTGGCCGCGGCCGGCGTCTTGTCCAGAAAGGCATCGCCGCCATGCGTGCGCACGACGGTCACGCCGGTCTGCAGCGGGCCCTCGGCCAGCGTGCAATGGCCAACGGTGACGTCGCCCACGTCGCAGATCGAGTCCAGCGGCCCCGACGGCAGTACGCCGATACGCGGAATGTCCAGCGCTTGTTTGTCCATGTTCGTCTACGTGTCGCCACGCTCCAGAATGCAAAACGCCGCCACCCTGGGTCCGGGGCACGCGCTGGCAGGCGCGTGGCGGACGGAGGCGGCGGCGGAAAAATCGCCCTCCACGCCGGCCCTCGCAAGAGGCCCGGCGGCAGGTTTACTTGCGGTCGATCTTGGGATCGAGCGCGTCGCGCAGGCCGTCGCCCAGCAGGTTGAACGCCAGCACCGTCAGGAAGATCGCCAGCGCCGGGAAGATCGCGACGTGCGGTGCGATGACCATGTCGGCGCGTGCTTCGTTCAGCATCGCGCCCCACTCCGGCGTGGGAGGCGAAGCGCCCATGCCCAGGAACGACAGGCTGGCGGCGGTGATGATCGAGGTGCCGATCCGCATCGTGCCGTACACCACGATCGGCGAGATCGTGCCGGGCAGGATGTGGCGCATGATGATCGTCCAGTCGGACGCGCCCACGCTCTTGACGGCTTCGACGTACGTCATCTGCTTGATCGACAGCGTGTTGCCGCGCACGAGGCGGGCAAACGCGGGCACGCTGAACACGGCCACGGCCACGATCACGTTGACCATGCTGGAACCCAGGATGGCGACCACGCCGATGGCCAGCAGCATGCCGGGGAACGCCAGCAGCACGTCGGAGATACGCATCGTGATGCGTTCCCACCAGCCTTCGTAGTAGCCGGCCATCAGGCCCATGAAGGTGCCGACGATGGCGCCCATGGCGACCGACAGGAAGCCGGCGGCCAGCGAGATGCGCGCGCCCATGACGATGCGGCTGAAGATGTCGCGGCCCAGCGAATCCACGCCCAGCCAGTGCGTCAGCGACGGACCGGCGTTCAGCGCGTCATAGTCGAAGAAGTTCTCCGGGTCGAACGGCACAATCCACGGCGCGAAGGCCGCGACAATGACCAGCAGCAGGACGAAGAGGCCGGCGCCGACCGCAAGCTTCTGCTTCTTGAACTTGCGCCAGAACTCGGTGGCGGGCGTGCGCACGTCGTTCTTGGGGACGGCGGCGATGGTCGCGGCGGGTGTCGTATTGCTCATGGCCGCCTCACTTGTAACGGATGCTGGGATTGATGACGCCATAGAGCACGTCGACAATCAGGTTGATCAGGATGAATTCCAGCGAGAACAGCAGCACGAGGCCCTGGATCACCGGATAGTCGCGCTGGGTCACGGCGTCCACCAGCAGGCGGCCAAGGCCGGGCCAGTTGAACACGGTCTCGACCACGATCGAGCCGCCCAGCAGGAAGCCGAACTGCAGGCCCATCATGGTCACGACGGGAATCAGCGCATTGCGCAGCGCGTGCTTGATGATCACGCGGCGCTCGGACAAGCCCTTGGCGCGGGCGGTGCGCACGAAGTCTTCCTGCACGACTTCGACGAACGAGGCCCGCGTGAAACGCGCCATCACGGCAGCCACCGCGGCGCCCAGCGTGATGGAAGGAAGAATGTAGTGTTGCCAGGTCGATGCGCCCACGGTGGGGAGCCAGCCCAGGTTCACCGAGAAGATCTGCATCAGCATCATGCCCAGCGCGAACGCGGGGAACGAGATGCCGGACACCGCCAGCGTCATGCCGAGACGGTCAGGCCAGCGATTGCGCCATACCGCCGACACGATGCCGATGATCATGCCGAAGCCGACTGACCACACCATGCTCGCAAGGGTGAGCCACAGGGTGGGCATGAAACGGTCGGCGATTTCGGTCGAGACGGGGCGCTTGGTGCGCAGCGAGGTCCCGAGGTCGCCCTGCAGCATGTGGCTGAAGTAGCGCACGAACTGCTGCGGCAGGGGCAGATCCAGCCCAAGTTCCTTGCGCACGAGCTCGACGGTTTGCTGGTCGGCCTCGGGGCCAGCGGCCAGCCGTGCCGGGTCGCCCGGAAGCATGTGCACAAACAGGAACACGACCACCGCTACCAGCAGCAGCGTGGGGATCATGCCCAGAAGACGTTTGACGATGTAGGTCAGCATTGAAATTCCTGCAACATCGGCGGGGACACCGCGTCCCCGCCGTATGTGGCCTTACAAGGGCCCGAAGGCCCCAAGAGTTACTGCTTGGTTTACTGCTTCAGGTCGATGTCGCCGAACCAGAACGAGGTGTCCGGCTCAACGTACACGCCCGACAGGTTCTTCGACTTGACGTACAGGTTGTTCTGGGTCACCAGGAAGGCCCACGGGGCGTCCTTCCAGATGGTTTCCTGAACGTTCTTGTAGATCTCGGTCTTCTTCTCGCGGTCCGTCGTGGCCAGCGCTTGCTGGACGCCTTCGTCAACCGACTTGTTCGAGTAGTACGACACGTTGTTCAGCACCGGCGGGAACGCGGCGGTGGTCAGCAGCGGACGCAGGCCCCAGTCGGCTTCACCGGTCGAGGACGACCAGCCGGCGTAGTACATGCGGACCTTGGCGTCTTCAGGCTTTTGCACCTGTTGGACGCGCTGCACGCGCTGGCCGGATTCCAGGACTTCCACGGAAACCTTGATGCCGACCTGGGCGAGCTGCTGCTGCAGGAACTGAACGACCTTCACCGAGGTGCCGTCGTTATAGGCGGACCACAGCGTGCTTTCGAAGCCGTTGGGGTAGCCGGCTTCGGCCAGCAGGGCCTTGGCCTTCTTGATGTCGTAGGGCCATGCGCCGATCTTGTGCGCGTAGTCCACGCCTTGCGGCACGACGCCGTCGATGACGGTGGCGTAGCCCGAGAACGCGACCTTGGCCAGGGCGTCCTTGTTGATGGCGTAGTTGATGGCTTCACGCACCTTGACGTTGTCGAACGGCTTTTGCTGCGTGTTCATCGACAGGTAGCGGGCCATGATCGAGTTCTTGTGATCGACCACGTCCAGCTTGTCGTTCTTCTTCAGCACGGCGGCCTGCTCGAACGGCACCGGGAAGGCAAAGTGCGCTTCACCCGTCTGCACCACGGCGGCGCGGGTGTTGTTGTCGGTCACGGTGCGGAAGGTCAGCGTGTCGACCTTCGGGTAGCCCTTCTTCCAGTAACCGTCGAACTTCTTGACCTTCAGGTATTCGGCCGGCTTCCATTCGACGAATTCGAACGGGCCCGTGCCAACCGGGTGGAAACCGATTTCCTTGCCGTACTTGGCCAGGGCGGCCGGCGAGATCATCATGGCGGCCGGATGAGCCAGCGCGTTGATGAAGGCCGAGAACGGCTTCTTCAGCGTGATCTTGACGGTCATCGGGTCGACCACTTCGGTCTTTTCGATGACGCTGAACTGGATGTAGCGCGACAGGCGGTTGTCCGGATTGGCCGGACGGTCGAAATTGACCTTGACCGCTTCGGCGTTGAAGTCGGTGCCGTCATGGAACTTCACGCCGGGACGCAGCTTGAAGGTGTAGACCAGTCCGTCTTCGCTGACCGTGTAATCGGTCGCCAGCACCTTCTGAACCTTCAGGTCCTTGTCGAATTCGAACAGGCCTTCGTAGTAGGCCTTGCCAGCCGCCTGGTTCAGCGTGCTGTTCGTGTTGTACGGGTCCAGCGTTTCCAGCGCGATGGAAACGGCAAACGTCACGTCCTTGGCGGCGTGGGCCATCGGCGCGGTGAGCACGCCGAAGGCCAGCGCGGCAGCGGCCATCAGCTTGGTGGGGCGCAGAACTTTCATCATTGCAACTCCTGGTTCCAAAAAAAGGTCAACTACTGAGTCAATACGCGCCGCCGACGGGATGGCGGGCTACAAAATGATCCGTACCGACCTGAACCAGCGGCTGCACCACCGGTTCGTCGTTCAGTTTGCGGATCGGGCTGGGGATTTCATCGGACAGCAAGGTGCGCTTCAGGTGACGGCGCGCCGGATCGGCGATCGGCACGGCGGACATCAGCTTCTTGGTGTACGGGTGCTGCGGATTCTCGAAGATGGCACGGCGCGGGCCGATTTCAACGATCTGGCCCAGGTACATCACGGCCACGCGGTGGCTGACGCGTTCGACCACGGCCATGTCGTGCGAGATGAACAGGAACGAAATGCCCATGTCGCGCTGCAGGTCGATCAGCAGGTTCACGATCTGCGCCTGGATCGACACATCGAGTGCCGACACCGATTCGTCCGCGATCACGACCTTCGGGTTCAGGGCCAGGGCGCGCGCGATGCAGATGCGCTGGCGCTGGCCGCCGGAGAATTCGTGCGGATAGCGCTGCGCCATTTCCGGCGGCAGGCCCACGCGCTCGAGCAGTTCGGCGACGCGGCGCTCGGCATCCTTGCCCTTGGCCACGCCGTGCACGAGCAGCGGCTCCATGATCGAGAAGCCCACGGTCACGCGCGGATCCAGCGACGCAAACGGGTCCTGGAACACGAACTGGATGTCGCGGCGCAGGGATTGCAGTTCGTTGTTCTTCAGGCGCACGATGTCGCGGCCGCCGAAGCGGATCTCGCCGCCCTGGCTTTCCACCAGGCGCAACAGCGAGCGGCCCGTCGTGGACTTGCCGCAGCCGGACTCGCCGACCAGCGACAGCGTCTCGCCGGGGTACAGGTCGAAGCTGACCTTTTCCACGGCGTGCACGCGGCGCTGCACGCGGCTCATGATGCCGCCGCGCAGGTCAAAACGCGTCACCAGGTTGCGCACGCTCAGGATGGGTTCGCGCTTGGCGTTGGGAACTTCCTGCGTGCTGACGGCGCCGGGCTCGGCCACCGGCTGGGCCTGGCCTTCGACCTGCAGCAGCGGGAAGCGCGCGGGCAGGTCCGTGCCCTGCATGGCGCCCAGCTTCGGCACGGCCGACAGCAGCGCCTTGGTGTAGCTGTGCTGGGGCGCGGCGAACACCTGGTCCGACGGACCTTCCTCGACCTTGTCGCCGCGGAACATCACCAGCACGCGGTCGGCCACTTCGGCCACCACGCCCATGTCGTGGGTGATGAACACCACGCCCATGTGCATCTCTTCCTGGAGCTGACGGATCAGTTGCAGGATCTGCGCCTGGATGGTCACGTCCAGCGCGGTGGTCGGCTCGTCGGCGATCAGCAGCGCCGGCTTGCAGGCCAGCGCCATGGCGATCATGACGCGCTGGCGCATGCCGCCCGACAGTTGATGCGGGTAGCGGTCCAGCACCGATTTGGCTTCGGGAATGCGGACCTGTTCCAGCATGCGCAGCGCTTCGGCGCGCGCCGAGGCGCCGTCCATGCCCTGGTGCTCGCGGATCGATTCGGCGATCTGGTCGCCAGCCGTGAACACCGGGTTCAAGGAGGTCATCGGCTCCTGGAAAATCATCGCCATGTCGGCGCCGCGCACGTCACGCATGACGCGCTGGCTGGAATTGGCCAGGTCGATCACGGAACCGTTGCGGCGGCGCAGGGCCATGCGACCCTGGGCGATGCGGCCGCCGCCGTGTTCCACCAGACGCATCAGCGCCAGCGACGTCACCGATTTGCCCGAACCCGATTCGCCCACGATGGCCAGGGTTTCGCCCCGGTCCACATGGAACGACAGGTTGCGCACGGCTTCGACCGTACGCTCGGAACCCACGAAGCGCACCGTCAGGTCGTCGACCTGGACCACGCGGTTATCCGGCAGCGCCAGGCTGTTTGCGCGATCAACCATCTCTTCTCATTCCCAAAATAAACCTACTGATCCAAACCCGCCGCTCATCGGTAGATGGCGGTCACCGGCTTTTCGCCAACGCGGGCGTAACCCCGGTACATGCCTTCCGTGTTGAACGGCAAGGCCACATTGCCCTGGGCGTCGACGGCCACGAGGCCGCCCTTGCCGCCGATGGTGGGCAGTTTTTCCATCACGACGCGGTCCGCCGCCGTTTCCAGCGAGGCGCCGCAGTACTCCATCTGGGCCGCCACGTCGTACGCGGCAACCATGCGGATGAACATTTCGCCCGTGCCCGTGGTGGACACGGCGCAGGTCTTGTTGCTGGCGTAGGTGCCGGCGCCGATCAGGGGCGCATCGCCCACGCGGCCTACCTGTTTGTTGGTGATGCCGCCGGTGGAGGTGGCAGCCGCCAGGTTGCCCTGCGCATCGACAGCCACGGCGCCCACGGTGCCGAACTTCTTGTCGGCGTCCAGCGGGTCGGCCGGTGCAGGCTGGCCGCGCGCGACCATGGCCTGGCCGTCGTGATCCAGCACGGCGGCGTCCGGCGTTTCGCGCTGCACGCGCAGCAGCTGCTCGCGGCGGGCTTCGGTCGAAAAATACGACGGGTCGACGAGTTCCACGCCTTCCTGAGTGGCGAAGGCTTCGGCGCCCTCGCCCACAAAGAAGACGTGCTTGCTGTTTTCCATGACCTTGCGCGCGGCAAAGATCGGATTGCGCACGCGGTTCACATTGGCGATGGCGCCGGAACGCAGCGTCGCGCCGTCCATGATGGCGGCGTCCAGCTCATGGGTGCCGGCGCTGGTGAACACGGCGCCGTGGCCGGCGTTGAACAGCGGGCAATCCTCGAGCAGGCGCACGGCTTCGGTGACGGCGTCCAGGGCGCTGCCGCCCTTGGCCAGCACGGCTTGGCCGGCGGTCAGGATGGACTCCAGTGCCGCCAGGTATTCCTGTTCTTTCTCGGGAGACATGGCCGCGCGGGACATCGCGCCGGCGCCGCCGTGAATGGCAATCACGGGCTGAATCATCGTTTACCTACTCCATGTATGAGCCACGGCATGACGGACTGGGTCACCCCAGCGGCGGCCGCGACGGAATTTTTGGCGCGATAGGCCACCGCCGCGGACAAGGCTTCAATGAGCCCGAGCGCGGCGGTTTCGGAATTGGGAATGAGCTGGCGTGCCGAGAAGGCATACAGCACGACGGAGGCCGTGGGCGCCAGCGGCGACGTGGGCTTGTCCGTCAGCACCAGCACCGGCACGCCGGCCTGCTTGGCCGCGCCGGCCAGCGTCACGGTGTCGGCCAGATAGCGCGGAAAACCGATGGCGATCACCAGGTCTTTGCTGGTCATGCGCGACATCTGCCGCGCCGCGTGCGACACGCCGCCGGGACCGGCCAGCGACTCGACGGAATGCAGGTGCATGCACAGGCCGCGCTGCAAGAGGCCCGCGAGGAACCCGCTGGCGCCGAAACCGATGATGAAAACGCGTTCGGCGGCCAGGATCGTGTCGACCGCCTTTTCACAGGCGTCTGAATCCAGGGCCTGCAGGTTGCGCTGCGCGTTGCGGATATCTTCTTCAAGCGTCGCGGCGAAGATCTGGACGGCGCTGGCCGAGTGGGCCAGTTCGGTGCGCAGTTTTTCGACCGGTTCCAGCGCGGCTTCAAAGCCCCGCGCCAGCTCGGCACGGAATTGCGGGTAACCCGGCAGATCCAGGGCACGCGCAAACCGGTTGGCGGTGGCCACCGACACGCCCACTGCCACCGCGAACTCGTCGATGGTCATGGTGGCGACGCGGAATTGATGCGCCAGCACGTACTCGGCCATCTTGTGCTGGGTCCGGCTCAGCGCGGGCTGGGCCCGGGCGATCCGATCAGCGATCGTAATGGCGGACTTGGTCATCGAACAGCGTGGTGGAAATCAGGCGGCGGGTTTATGTAAATCTGTTTACACACAAATTTTAGTTAAGAAAATAGATTTTCATACTAAGGGTATACCCGTGAATAGATGTAACAATCCGGCTCTAAAAATCGGGGCCGGGTTGCGTTACGCTTGGTGCCCTTACAGAATTGCCCACCTTGTCCCGATATCTGGAATGACCCGCATGACGCCCGCCTGGACCTGCAAGCCCCACGCCGATCTGACCCCCGCCGAGCTCTACGCCATCCTGCGGCTACGTTCCGAGGTATTCGTGGTGGAACAGAACTGCGTGTTTCTGGACATGGACGGCAAGGATCTCAAGGGGCAGACCGAACACCTCATGGCGTGGCACGAGGGCGAACTGGTGGCCTATTGCCGCCTGCTGGAGCCGGCCCTGAATGACGGCCGCGCCATCATCGGCCGCGTGATCACCGCCCCGGCCGCGCGTGGAACAGGGTTGGGGCATGAGCTGATGCGCCGCGCAAAGGAAGAAGTGCAGCGGTTGTGGCCGGGTCAGCCGGTTTATTTGGGCGCGCAGGCGCGGCTCAAAGGCTATTACGGCGGCCACGGCTTTGTGCCGGTCACCGAGGAATACATGGAGGACGGCATCCCGCATGTGGGGATGCTGCTGAGCGAATCGGCCTGAACCGCCGAAACACATTCTGCGGTCATCGCATCAGCCGCCGGGCTCAAGAAACCGCGCAAAGAAGCCATGGCGAATTTCCGTACGATCGATTTTTCCGCCCGTGGCGAAGTAAACGTCGATTCTGCTAAACGGTTTGGTGATCTCCAGGGTGTCGCCCTTCTCGCGTGGGGTTGAGATCAGCATCCACATATCAGATGCCGGGAACATCGCGGTCGGTGATGACACAGACTGCCCGGGAGCCAGGAGAAATCGGGTCGTGTCGTGATTGTCATTGAAAAAGACAAGAAGGTCGGCCTGGGCATCCTCCGCGTAGTGCAAAGCGACCACGGGCCTGCAAAAGTACAGGAAAAGCACCCAGAAAATCGGCGCTGCACACAGAAGTATTGCAGCCAATCTGACGCCACGGGGCGCCGTTAATTTTTTGGCTCTCTTCTGCATGTGTGCGGTTCTTTGGCGACATCCTTTCCATACCCCCAGGGTAGAGGCACGGCGCTGACACGGTGGAGAAGCATGTTGGCCGTCAGTTCATGAGGCTTGGCTGCCCCATATAGATCGATTCCCAGCTTGATGGAAATGTGATCCGTCACGTCGTCCGCGCTTGCCGGCCACGGGCCATTCTGCGGGTGATTCTGTTGCGGTTTCCGCTTCCAGACATCAAGTGCGGCCTGCGCCAAGCCCGCCCCCTTGATCAGCTCGGCAGCGGTAAATCCTAGTGCAATTCCCACGTATCCGAAGTGGATGTTGGACCAGATGTCAAAGTAGTAGTCGAAGTCGCCGTACTTTTGCCAGCCGATATTGAAGTGTTCGCCCAGCATTTGTCGCAGTGCAGGCTTGTGGTCCCAGGGGCGGTTCGGCCCGATGATATCCGCGAAAAGCGCGTAAGCGTGCAGCTTCTTCTCGGCCAGCATTTGCGCGTAGGCATTCCGTCCTGAGAGCTTCGTGTACCACGCAGCACGCTCCCAGTCTTCGTTGTACGCCTTGAAGTCGTAGTGGTTGGCATCATGGATCTCGCGTCCCTGCCTGGAGAAGGGATTGGTCTTCATCTCCCGTACGATGAACTCGGCCAGCGGCACAGCCGTGTCGGCATGGGTGCAGCCGGGCTCGCGCAGGCTATTAGCCAACAGACCGGTATTGGACGATGTCCGCGCGATATCACCCGGTCCGGGATCCAGCACCGCTATGTCCTGACTGGCGATCAGCGTGGCGCCGCAGGCTGTCTTCATGCCTTCAATTGCCACAAGACCATCATCGACGATGAAGCTGGAAACACCTTCGACGATGGGATACGTGCCCTTGCACTGCGGACAGGCCACCAGGTGGCCCATTCCCGCAGCGGCCCTGCCCTCGATCGTGTACTGGGGGAACCCCTGCGTCACGGTCCCCCCGTGCGATGTCTTGTCGCCGATTCGAACAACGGCGCGTCCTGCCATGCTGCGGCTCCTGACATTTTTCGGGTGCGCTTGAGTCTACGTATCGCAGACCACCAATCAATCAGAAAAGTCGGAAACCACAGTCGTGAAATAGCCCAGCCTTTGACGGTGCGGGGAGATTGGCGGACAGTCGCCTCGCCACGCAAAAAGACCCCCGAAGGCCGGATCTCGTCCAACCTTCGGGGGTCAGTTCATGCAAGGTGAAGCGGGTGCGGCCTACTGCACCGCCGACACGTCCAGCTTCGCCGCCGTCTTGGACTTGATCTCGTCCACCGTCACGCCGGGCGCCGTTTCCAGCAGCTTCAGGCCGTTTTCGGTGACTTCCATCACGCCCAGGTCGGTGATGATGAGGTCAACCACGCCTACGCCGGTCAGCGGGAGGTTGCATTCGGGCAGCAGCTTGATGTCTTCCGAGCCGTCCTTCTTCTTGGCGACGTGTTCCATCAGCACGACCACGCGGCCGACGCCGGCCACCAGGTCCATTGCGCCGCCCATGCCCTTGACCATCTTGCCCGGGATCATCCAGTTGGCCAGATCGCCTTTTTCGGAGACCTGCATCGCGCCCAGGATCGCCAGGTTGATCTTGCCGCCGCGGATCATCGCGAACGAGTCGGCCGACGAGAAGATCGACGAGCCGGGCAGCGTCGTGACCGTCTGCTTGCCGGCGTTGATGAGGTCGGCGTCGACCTGATCGTCGGTGGGGAACGGGCCGATGCCCAGCAGGCCGTTTTCGGATTGCAGCCACACTTCCACGCCTGCGGGGACGTGGTTGGCGACCAGCGTGGGCAGGCCGATGCCCAGGTTCACATAAAAGCCGTCTTGCAGCTCGCGCGCGGCGCGTGCCGCCATTTCATCGCGGGACCATGCCATGTCGTCTTCTCCTTAGGCCGGGCGAGTGGTGCGTTGTTCGATGCGCTTTTCGGGCGTGGCGTTCACCACGATCCGTTGCACATAGATGCCGGGCAGATGGATCTGATCCGGGTCCAGGCTGCCGGTGTCGACGATCTGTTCGACCTCGACGACCGTGAACTTGCCCGCCATGGCGACGTTCGGATTGAAGTTGCGCGCGGTCTTGCGGAACACCAGGTTGCCGCTGCGGTCGGCGATGTGCGCCTTGACCAGCGACACGTCCGGCACCAGCGAACGCTCCATCACGTACTGATGGCCGTCGAACTCGCGGATTTCCTTGCCCTCGGCCACGATGGTGCCCACACCGGTGCGGGTGAAGAACGCCGGAATGCCGGCGCCGCCGGCGCGCAGCTTTTCGGCCAGCGTGCCCTGCGGCGTGAATTCAAGCTCGAGTTCGCCCGACAGATACTGGCGTTCGAATTCCTTGTTCTCGCCGACGTAGGACGCGATCATCTTGCGCACCTGGCGCGTGTTGAGCAGCTGGCCCAGGCCAAAACCGTCGACGCCCGCGTTGTTGCTGATGCAGGTGAGATCCTTGACGCCCGAATCGCGCAGTGCGGCGATCAGCGCCTCGGGAATACCGCACAGGCCGAAACCGCCCACGGCGATCATCTGACCGTCCTTGACGATGCCTGCCAGCGCCTCCTGGGCGCTTGCATAAACCTTGTCCATCGCTCCAACTCCTAGTTAAGGTCTAACCAAAGTGAGCCCGCCCCGCCGCTACCCGCGCACGGGTCCCGGAAAAATTGGGGAATCGGGACAAGCCCAGTCGTTCCTTGGGGCGCGGCTGTTGGCGCAGGCTACGCGGGCATCGCGGCGAGGCCCGATTTCCGTGAAGCGGTGGCGCCGAGGGTGGCGCGCCCTCATTGCTTTTCTGATTTTGCGCTAGATTTTACCGACATGACCGGTCAAAGCACGCGCTATTTTGGCCGGTGCGCGGCCCGCGGCCGCGCATGCTCATTGGGCCGGCGTGAACTGCGTGGCCATTTGGGCCAGGACTTCAGGCGGCCACGGCGCGGACGTATTGGCCACGTAATCCATCCATACCAGCACATTCCGGCCGCGCGCATAGGGGCCCGCGTCGTCACCGACCTTCTCGAGCAGCAGCTCGAATTCGGCGCTGGAGCGGCCGATGCGCGTCACCTTATGCGTCACACGGACGGTGGCCGGATACGTCAGCGGACGCAGGAAATCGCACGACGCGTGCGCCAGGATCGCGCCATCGTCGGCCGGCAGCTTGAAGCCCGCGTTATACAGAATCTGCATGCGAGCCTCTTCCATGAGGCGGAAATACAGCGTGTTGTTCAGATGGTTCAAGGCGTCTGAATCGCCCCAGCGCAAGGGCAATTCGAGCTGATGGGTGTCGCCCACCGAAAGCAGCCGCGCAGACAGGTTGTCCGGGTTCACCAATAACTCCTGAAGGCTAAAAGAAATGCGAAGGGGTACAGGACCCTCGCCTGCAATACAATCGCCGATAATACTTCCAGCCATATATGGAATACATACGGGGAGCTTTGCAATGTCTGAACGCGAGTCGATGGAATATGACGTGGTCGTGGTTGGCGGTGGTCCCGCCGGCCTGGCCACAGCAATCCGTCTGAAGCAGCTGGCCGCTGAGAAGAATCAGGAGATCGGCGTCTGCGTACTGGAAAAAGGCGCGGAACTTGGCGCGCACATCCTGTCCGGCGCCGTCATGGACCCGCTGGCGCTGACCGAACTCATCCCCGACTGGAAAGAGAAAGGCGCGCCGCTGAACGTGCCCGTCACGCAGGACAAGTTCCTGTTCCTGTCCGAGACCGGCGCGCGCGCCACGCCGAACTGGCTGCTGCCCCCGTGCTTCCACAACGAAGGCAACTACATCGTCCGTCTGGGCGACGTCGTCAAGTGGATGGGCGAACAGGCCGAAGCGCTGGGCGTGGACATCTTCCCCGGCTTTGCGGCCGTTGAAGTGCTGTACGACGAAAACGGCGCCGTCCGCGGCGTGGCCACCGGCGACATGGGCGTGGCCCGCGACGGCAGCCACACCGACCACTACCAGCCCGGCATGGAACTGCATGCCCGCTACACGGTGTTCAGCGAAGGCTCGCGCGGCCAGCTCGGCCGTCAGCTCATCGAACGCTTCAAGCTGGACGATGGCCGCAACCCGCAGTCCTACGGCATCGGCATCAAGGAAATGTGGGAAGTCGATCCGGCCCAATCCAAGCCTGGCCTGGTGGTCCACACCGCCGGCTGGCCGCTGGATGCCGACACCTACGGCGGCTCGTTCCTCTATCACCTGGACAACAACCTGGTGGCCGTGGGCATGATCGTCGGCCTGGACTACGCCAATCCGTGGCTGTCGCCCTTCGACGAATTCCAGCGCTACAAGACCCACCCGGCCATCCGCGGCACATTCGAAGGCGGCAAGCGCATCGCCTACGGCGCGCGCGCCATCACCGCCGGCGGCCTGCTGGCGCTGCCCAAGCTCACGTTCCCGGGCGGCGTGCTGGTCGGCTGCGAAGCCGGTTTCCTGAACGCCTCGCGCATCAAGGGTAGCCACGCCGCCATCAAGTCGGGCAAGCTGGCTGCCGAAGCCGCCTTCGACGCCCTCGTTGCCGACCGCCGCCAGGACGAACTGACCGCCTACCCCAAGGCCTTCGAAGCCTCCTGGCTGCACGAAGAACTGAACAAGGCGCGCAACTTCAAGCAGTGGTTCAAGAAGGGCCGCACGGTCGCCACGCTGATGACCGGCATCGAACAGCTGCTGCTCAAGGGCAAGATGCCCTGGACACTGCGTCACAACAAGCCCGACCACGCCTGTCTGCAACCGGCGTCGCAATGCGCGCGCATCGACTACCCCAAGCCTGACGGCAAGCTCACGTTCGACAAGTTGAGCTCGGTGTTCATTTCCAACACCAACCACGACGAGAACGAGCCCGTCCACCTGACCCTCAAGGATCCGTCCGTGCCGGTGAAGGTGAACCTGGCCAAGTACGGCGGCCCCGAGTCGCGCTACTGCCCGGCCGGCGTGTACGAGTTCGTCAAGGACGACCACGGCGAGGACCGCTTGCAGATCAACGCGCAGAACTGTGTGCACTGCAAGACCTGCGACATCAAGGACCCCACGCAGAATATCGTCTGGGTGGCGCCGCAAGGCGGCGAAGGACCGGTCTACAGCGGCATGTGACACTAAGGGCGCACCGCGCCCGCCCAGAAGGCGCCCCGCGGGGCGCCTTTTTTTCCGACTGCCTGGAGCGACAACATGAGCGAACGCGTACTTCTGATCGGCTGCGGTGACCTGGGCATGCGCGCGGCACAGCGCTTTCTGGCGCGCGGCGACGAGGTCCATGCGCTGCGCCGCCACCCGCCCGCCGGCGATGCCAGCGGCGTTCAATGGCTGCAGGGCGATATCACGCGCCCGGACACGCTTGCCTCTCTACCGCGAGGCGTCACGCGGCTTATCCACCTGCCCTCGCCCGGTGCGCGCGATCCGCAGGCCTACCGCGGCGTGTTTGTGGATGGCCTGGCCAACGTGATGCAAGCGATGGATAGATCCGCCTTGAAGCGCATCGTGTTCGTCTCTTCCAGCGCCGTATACGGTGAACATCACGGCGGCTGGGTGGACGAAGACACGCCGCCCGCGCCGCAAGGCTTCAATGGGAAAGTGCTGCTCGAAGCCGAAGCCACGCTCGCCGCACAGCCGGTTTCCTCGGCGGCGCTGCGGCTCGCGGGCCTGTACGGGCCAGGCCGAATGCAACTCATCGAGCGCCTGCGCAGCGGCGCGGCAGGGGCGCCTGTGCAGCCCGAGCATTGGGCCAACCGCATCCACATCGACGACGCGGCCGCCGCCGTGGTGCACCTGGCGCTGCTGCCAGAGGTTGCGCCGGTGTACATCGGTTGCGATGACACGCCCCTGCCTTTGCACGTCCTGTATGCCGAACTGGCCCGGATGATCGGCGCCCCGGCCCCGCGCGAGGCGGCGGCGCCCGCCAACGTAGGCAGCAAGAAGCTCAGCAATGCGCGCCTGCGCGCCAGCGGCCTGTCGCTGCAATGGCCCGATTCACGGCAGGGCTACGCGGCGTTGCTGGCCGACGGCGACGCGGCGCAGACATAGTTCGGTTCACACCGAATCGTTGCCTGCGGGGCTGGCGGATACTGGCGGCCGAATCCCCCACCGGTCACCGCCCACCCGCCATGCCGCCACGCGTCCCGATCCACGCGATTCCGCTATCGCGCGCTTCCTGACGCGCGTGTCCCAGTTTGATTTTCAAAAGGACAGCAACCCATGATTGCCGTGATATTCGAAGTCGAGCCCGCCCATGGCGACCCCGCCCCCTATCTGGAGATCGCCGCCGGCCTGATCGACGAGCTGCGCACCATCGACGGATTCATCTCCGTCGAACGCTTTCAAAGCCTGTCCACGCCCGGCAAGCTGCTGTCACTGTCATTCTGGCGCGACGAGGCCGCGGTGCTGCGCTGGCGTTCCCTGGAATCGCACCGCCGCGCGCAAGAGGCCGGGCGCGGCGGCGTGTTCCAGAACTACCGTCTACGCGTGGCCCAGGTGCTTCGCGACTACGGCATGCAGGAGCGCGACGAGGCGCCCTCCGACAGCCGCGCGCGCCACGGCTGAACTCACGGCGACGGCGCGATTGCGATCGCCGAGGCGGCTCAACGCAACAACCGCCCCACCGCCTCGACCACGCGCCGCACGTCGTCGGCCGACACGTTCAGATGCGTGACCAGGCGCGTCGGACCGCCATAGACGGCGCGCATCAGGATGTCTTCCTTGCCCAGCGCCGCCGTCAGCGCATCGCAGCGTGACGGCTCGAATTCCACGAACACCATGTTGGTGTCCTGGCTCAGCACCTTGACGCCGGCAATGCCCCGCAGGCCTTCGGCCAACAGGCGCGCGTTCTCGTGGTCCTGCGCCAGCCGTTCCACGTTGTGCTCCAGCGCATACAGGCACGCGGCCGCGAGGACGCCAGACTGGCGCAGGCCGCCCCCCAGCATCTTGCGCCAGCGATGCGCGCGGGCGATCAATGCTTCGCTGCCGACCAGCACCGATCCGACCGGCGCGCCCAAGCCCTTTGAAAAGCAGATGGACACCGAGTCGAATGGCTGGCAAAGCTCGGCCACGGGTTTGCCGCTGGCGACAGCCGCGTTGAACACGCGCGCCCCGTCCAGGTGCGTGGCAAGGCCCTGCTCCCGCGCCCAGGACGTCGCGGCCTGGATGTACGCGGCCGGAATCAGCTTGCCGTGGAAGGTGTTTTCCAGCGCCAGCAGGCGCGTGCGCGCGAAGTGCGGGTCGCCCTTGGGCTTGAGCGCCGCGGCTAGTTTTTCCAGCGGCAACGATCCATCCTGCGCGTGTTCGATGGGCTGGGGCTGGATGCTGCCCAGCACCGCTGCGCCGCCGCCCTCGTATTTGTAGGTATGCGCAAGCTGGCCGACAAGGTACTCGTCGCCGCGGTCGCAATGCGCCATGAGCGCGGCCAGGTTGCTTTGCGTGCCCGACGGGAAGAACAGGCCGGCAGCCTTGCCGGTGCGCTCGGCCAACGTCTTTTGCAGGCGGATCACGGTGGGATCGTCGCCCATCACGTCATCGCCCAGCGGGGCATTGGCCATCGCCTGCAGCATGGCCGCATCGGGACGGGTGACGGTATCGCTACGCAGATCAATCATGAAAGTTTCCAGGGGATTGGAGAGGACAGGAATTCGGAAAGGTCATTCGGCGCGCGCGGCCGGCGCGGCACGGCTCACCACAAAGATGCCAGTCAGGATCAGCACCATCCCGCCTACCTCGACGGGCGTGGGACGCTCGGACAGAATGGCCCATGCCAGCAGCATGGCCACCACGGGCACGCCCAGGCTCGACAGTCCCGCGATCGACGCGGGCACGCGGCGCACGACCTGCAGCCACAGCAGCCAGCCCGCCGCGGTGGCGATCAGCACAATGTAGGTCATGCCGGTCCAGAGCGGCCAGCCCCATTGGGCGGTCATCTGCGGCACCAGATAGGCGATGGGCACCATGACCAGGCCGCCGAACAGCATCTGCCACGCGGTGAACGTCATCACGTCCGGCGCATGGCGGTCGAACATGCGCTTGGACAGCACCGTGCCCACGCCCCAGCACAGGCCGCTGCCCAGGCCCAGCAGCACGGGGCGGATGTCGCCCAGCCCGTTCCAGGGTTCGACGAAACAGATCAGGCCGACGGCGGCCAGCGCGATGCCGGCCGCGTGCCGGGCCGTGGGCCGCTCGCCCAGCAACCACCACGCAAACAGCACGACCCAGAACGGCATGGTGTAGGCCATGAGGGACACCTTGCCCACTCCCCCGTCCACCAGCGCGGTCTGGACGAAGCCCTGAAAGCCCGCCGTCTGGGTCAGGCCGATCAGGAGGGTCAGTTTCCAGGGCGGCATCGCCAGCGGCCGGCGCGTGGCAATCACCAGCGCGAAAAGCACAAGGCTGCCCGTCACGTAGCGCAGGGCCACGAAGTCGAACGGTCCGATGTAGGGCACGATCAGCTTCATCGCGATCCAGCTTCCCGCCCAGACCAGGATGGTGCTGAACATCAGGGCAAGCCCTGCGCGATCGAAACTGCTGCTCACGGGTGTGGCTCCATGCGAAGAAATTTGGCAATCCAGGAATGACGACGCCCGTGCCGCTACATGCCGGCACGGGCGTCGTCATTATGCGCCTGTCGCGCTGCAAACGGCCGGTGTAATCCGGCCGGTTGCATTTACAGCGGCTTGGCGAGCTGCTCCAGGATGGCGGGATTTTCCAGCGTGGACACGTCCTGCGTCACTTCCTCGCCCTTGGCGACCACGCGCAGCAGGCGGCGCATGATCTTGCCCGAACGGGTCTTGGGCAGGTTGTCGCCGAAACGGATGTCCTTGGGCTTGGCGATGGGACCGATCTCGCGGGCCACCCAGTCGCGCAACTGCTTGGCGATGGCCTGGGCCTCTTCGCCTTCCGGACGCGAGCGCTTGAGCACGACGAAGGCCACAACGGCCTCGCCGGTCGTGTCGTCGGGACGGCCCACGACGGCGGCCTCGGCCACCATTTCGTGCGCCACCAGCGCCGACTCGACTTCCATCGTGCCCAGGCGGTGACCCGAGACATTCAGCACGTCGTCGATACGGCCCATGATCCAGAAGTAGCCGTCCGCGTCGCGCTGCGCACCGTCGCCCGCAAGGTAATAACCACGCAGTTCAGACGGGAAGTAGCTCTTCTTGAAGCGTTCCGGATCGCCCCAGATGTTGCGGATCATGGCGGGCCACGGACGCTTGATGACCAGGAAGCCGCCATTGCCCTTGTCCACGTCGCCGCCGGTCTCGTCGACGATGGCAGCGGCAATGCCCGGCAGGGGCAGCGTGCACGAACCCGGCTTGGTGGGCGTTGCGCCCGGCAGCGGCGTGATCATGTGCCCGCCGGTTTCGGTCTGCCACCAGGTATCCACAATGGGGCAGCGCTCGCGGCCGACGTTCTTGTGATACCACATCCAGGCTTCGGGGTTGATGGGCTCGCCCACCGTGCCGATGATGCGCAGCGAGTCCAGATCGTAGTTCTTGGGATGCGCGTCGGGCGTGGCTTCAGACGCCTTGATCAGCGAGCGGATCGCGGTCGGCGCCGTATAGAACGTGGTGACCTTGTGGCGCGCGATCATGTCCCAGAAGCGGCCGGCGTTGGGGAACGTGGGCACGCCTTCGAAGACGATCTGCGTCAGGCCAGCAGCAAGCGGGCCGTAGGTGATGTACGTGTGACCGGTAACCCAGCCCACGTCGGCGGTGCACCAGTAGACGTCGTCCTTGCGCGCGTCGAAGGTCCACTTCACGGTCAGGAGCGCCCACAGCAGGTAGCCGGCGGACGAATGCTGCACGCCCTTGGGCTTGCCCGTGGAGCCGGAGGTGTACAGGATGAAGAGCGGGTGTTCGGCGTTGACCGGCACCGGTTCGCAGGTGTCCGGCTGGCCGGCCTCGACGTCCTGCATCCAGAGATCGCGGCCTTCGTTCCACTGCACCTTGCCGCCCGTGCGGCGGTACACGACGACCTTGGTCACGGCTTCGCAACCGCCCATGGCGATGGCTTCTTCAACGGCGGGCTTGAGCGGAATGGTCTTGCCGCCGCGCACCTGCTCGTCGGCGGTAATGATGAGCGATGCGCCCACGTCGACGATGCGTTCCTGCAGGCTCTTGGCCGAGAAACCGCCGAACACCACCGAGTGCGTCACGCCCAGGCGCGCGCAGGCCTGCATGGCGACCACGGCTTCGATGGACATGGGCATGTAGATGATGGCGCGATCGCCCTTCTTGTAGCCCAGCGCCGCCAGCCCATTGGCGAAGCGGCAGACGCGCGCCAGCAGTTCGCGATAGGTGACCTTGTCGACCTTGCCATCGTCGGATTCAAAGATGATGGCGGTCTTGTCGGCGTTGCCGTTGGTCAGGTGGACGTCCAGGCAATTGGCCGAGACGTTCAGTTCGCCGTCGCCGAACCAGCGGTAGAACGGGGCATCGGACTCGTCCAGCACCTGCGTGAAGGGCTTGGTCCACTGCAGATTGTCGCGGGCCTGTCCGGCCCAGAATCCGTCGAAGTCGTTCTCGACCTGCGCGCACAGCGCGTTGTAGGCGTCCATGCTGGAAATCGCGGCGCCCTGCGCGGCGCGCTCGGGCGGCGGAAACACGCGGTTTTCCACCAGTACGGACTCAATAGCGTTCGACATGATCTTGTCTCCAATCGGTGATTCTGTTGTTTATGCTGCTTTTTTATTGCCCACCTGCAACCGTATCGCCGCGCTCTTACGGGCACCTTACGCAAAATGCGGGCCGGAGCCCGCAGATTGACGAGGCCCAAGGCGATGCGTCTGCGCCGGATCTGGGCAGGAAGACGCCGCAAGGCGCCAACCGGGCAGCATGCACAAGCCAACGACGCGCCGCACTGCGGCGCGCCAACAATGCCAAGCAATCAGCATGTGCCGCCGTATCGGGACGCGGCGGCACAAGGCAGTCCATAAGGATAGCAGCCGCTTCCCGCTTGGCGTATACCGCATTCAGGCGGCCTGCCGGGCGAGGCCGCGCTTCATGTCCACCCGCGACAACAGGACCAGTCCGCCGACGAAGAACAGCCCCGTGACGAGGATGGCCAGCCGATGATTGCCTTCCGTGGCCCACGTCACCAGCCCGTACGTCAACGGGCCGATCACGGCGGCCAACTGCACGGAAAAGGTCCACAGCGAATAGAACTCGGCCAGCCGGCCCGCCGGCGCCAGCGCGCCGGTCATGGCGCGGCCCGCGCTCTGCGTCGTGCCCATGCACAGGCCGGCCAGCACCGCCGCCACCCAGAACACCGGCGCGGTCACGGCCGCGTAAGCCGTCAGCACCATCACGATCCATCCCACCAGCGTGATAGCCAGCGCCGGCTTGTGGCCGATGCGGTCTTGCACGTAGCCGAACGAAAACGCCCCCGCCGCCGCGCCGATGTTCACGGTGAACACCAGCAGCATGATCTGCGGCGTGGTGAAACCCATGACTTCCGAGGCATACACCGCGGCTAGCGTGATGACGACCGAGATGCCGGCCTGGTAGCAGGCAATGCACATCAACAGGCGGCGAAATTCCGGGAAGTGCAGGCCCGTTTCACGCCAGGCATAGGCCAGGCGCTTGAGCATGTGCAGCGCGGGCGGATTGCCCTGCTGCGGTTTGGCGCGCTCGCGCAGCATGAAGAACGACGGCAGCGCGGCCAGCGCAAATACCGAGGCTGTCACCACAATGACCCAGGGCACGAACTGCTCGGCGGTCTCGCCTCGCCCTTCGGCCAGCGTCACCACGACAAGCGACAACCCCAGCGTCAGCATGCCGCCGAAATAGCCAAAGCTCCATCCCCAACCCGAGACGCGGCCCAACGCCTGCGGCTTGGCCAGTTCAGGCAGGAACGCCGCGACCACGGATTCGCCAACGCAATAGCAGTAGTTGGACACGACGATGGCGGCAAGCGCCAGCCAGACGTCGCCCGGCCCCGCTTGCGTCAGGACCAGCGTGCCCGCCACGCAGCCGGCCGTGCTGGTGTAGAGCAGCCGCCGCTTGCTGGCCCGTGCATCGGCGCGGGCGCCCAGCGTAGGCATGGTCAGCATGATGACGAGGTACGACAGCGACAGCGCGGACGTCCACGCGAGCGTGGCCCATGTGGCGCGCCCGGCGACGACGCCGACGAAATAGGTGCTGAAAACCGCCGTGAGGATCACGGTGGTGTATCCGGAGTTCGCGAAGTCGTACATGGCCCAGGCCCAGACTTCGCGCCGTTTCACGCCGGGGTTCAGCGGACCGCTGTCCGCCCCCCGGGTGTCCTGCGCGGAAACGCCAGCCGGCGTTTCCGGCGGCAGCGCCTGGCTCATAGGCCCAGCGCGGCGATGCCTGCTTGCGCGATCTGCACGTCTTCGGTCGACTTGACGCCCGAAACGCCCACCGCGCCGACGACCTGGCCGTCAACGACGACCGGCACGCCGCCCTCGAGCATGCCTTCGATCAGCGGCGCCGACAGGAACGAGTAGCGGCCGTTGTTGATCAGTTCTTCGTAGATGCGCGATTCGCGGCGGCCCAGCGCGGCCGTCTTGGCCTTGGCGGGCGCGATGTGCGACGAGATCGGCGCCGCATCGTCCAGGCGCAGCATGCCCAGCAGATGGCCGCCATCGTCGGTCACGGCGATGGTGACGGCCCACTTGTTCTGCAAGGCGTGTGCTTCGGCCGCGGCCAGGATCTTTTTGACGTCGTCGGCGCTCAGCACGGGTTTGGTTTTCATTGCAGTGACTCCTTGATCTGTTCGAGGGCGTTAGGGTCTTCCATGGTGGTCAGGTCGCCGGGATCGCGCGACTCGCATACCGCGACGATCGCGCGGCGCAGCACCTTGCCGGAACGGGTCTTGGGCAGGGCGCCCACGAACCGGATCCTGGCCGGCCTTGCCACCGCCCCAAGCTGTTCTTCCACCAGCCGCATGATATCCGCTTCCAGCGCCTTTGCCGCTTCCGGCGTGTCGGCGCCGGCCGGATTCTTCAGCACGGCGAACGCCATGGCGACCTGCCCCTTGAGGGGGTCGGACACACCCACCACCGCGCATTCCGCGATGCCGGTGTGGCTGTTGACCGACTCCTCGATCTCGCGCGTGCCCAACCGGTGGCCCGCCACGTTGATCACGTCGTCCGTGCGGCCCAGGATGAACCAGTAGCCATCGGCGTCCACCCGCCCCCAGTCGAAGGTCGAATACACCTGCCGGCCAGGAATCGACGTGAAGTAGGTTTCGACGAAGCGCGCGTCGTCGCCCCAGATGGTGGACATGGCGCCGGGCGGCAGCGGCGGCACGATGGCGACCACGCCCTTCTCGTCCGGACCCAGGTCTTCGCCGGTGGATTCACTGACGATGCGCGCGTCAAAGCCGTAGACCGGGAACGACGGGCTGCCGAACCGGGTGGCGACCTTTTCCACGCCCGGCTGCGCCGACAGGATCGGCCAGCCGGATTCCGTCTGCCAGTAGTTGTCGATGATGGGCTTGCCCAAGCCTTCCGAGATCCATTGCGCCGTCGGCTCGTCGAGCGGTTCGCCGGCCAGATAGACGGCGCGCAGCGTGGACAGATCGTGCCGCCGCAAGAGATCGGGATCCTGGCGCTTGAGCACGCGCACCGCCGTCGGCGCCGAAAACAGCGTATTCACGCCGAATTGCTCGACCAGCTTCCAGAGAATCGCGCCGTCCGGGCGCACGGGTGTTCCCTCGTACAGGATGGTCGATTGCCCGCCGATGAGCGGTCCGTAGACGATGTAGGAATGCCCGACCACCCAGCCGATATCGCTGGTGCAGAAATAGGTGTCGCCGGGCTTGCCATCGAACAGGTATTCCATGGACGACGCCAGCGCCACGGCGTATCCGCCCGTGTCGCGCTGCACGCCCTTGGGGCGGCCGGTGGTGCCGGAGGTGTAGAGGATGTAGCTGGGCTCGGACGATTCCAGCCACTCGACGGGCACCCGCGCGCCGCGGTGGCGTTCGCGCAGCGTCGCGTAATCCAGATCGCGACCCGCCACCGGTTCGAACGGGGCCAGGCCGCGGTCGAACACCACCACCGAGGCCGGCGGCGACTTGGCCAGGCTCAGGGCGCGATCCAGGAGCGGCTTGTACGGCACGACCTTGCCGGCCCGCGAGCCGC
This sequence comes from Achromobacter animicus, assembly GCF_902859585.1. Taxonomy (GTDB): domain Bacteria; phylum Pseudomonadota; class Gammaproteobacteria; order Burkholderiales; family Burkholderiaceae_B; genus Achromobacter; species Achromobacter animicus. Next base: position 162,396 of record NZ_CADIJM010000003.1, read on the forward strand.
CGTCCGTGCACACCACTACCTTGGGCGACGCATCGTCGATGCGCTGCGCCAGGTTCACGGATGCAAACCCGCCGAACACCACCGAATGCACTGCCCCGATGCGCGCGCAGGCAAGCATGGTGAACACGGCTTCCGGCACCATCGGCATGTATAGCAGCACCCGGTCGCCGCGTTCCACGCCCAAGTCCCGCAGCATGGCGGCTGCCGCGTTCACTTCCTCGAAGACGTCCTGCCGCGTGTAGACCTGCTCACGGTCCACCTCGGTGGACACCCAGATCAGCGCCGGCTTGTCCGCCTGTGTCGGCAGCCAGCGGTCCACGGCGTTGTAGCAAAGATTGGTGCGCCCGCCCACGAACCACTTGGCGAAGGGCGGACGCGAGAAGTCCAGCACATTGTCAAAAGGCGTTTCCCAGTGGATGCGCGTGGCCTCTTCACGCCAGAAGGCGTCGCGGTCATTCACCGAGCGATAGTGGAAATCCCGGGTTCTTTGCATGTCTGTCTCCTGGTATTGTTCATAGGCCTTAAGGCTGATTGATTTTTTGTCTAATCATTTCGGTCATTCTGGTAGGCAAACCTTGCACGAGACTTGCCGCACGTCAAAAAATTCTTCCAGATGTCCACGCTGCATGGATATTTAGGGCCGATACGTAACGAACCGGCACTAAAAGTTTGGTAGAATCCCCGCGAAGTTGCACATAATTGTTGAATTTGCTGACATCTCGGCCCCAACCGCGGCTAATGCGCGGTTTTTGCTGTGTTCAGTGAATCATCCCCAGGCGAATGCATCGACACTCCATACCCGCGCGATTCAATTCAACCACTGGCCTTGCAAAGCGCGGTCTGCGCATGCTCGCGTTGGTTGCATGCTTTGCGGGTCTGGCGGGTTGTGCAAGCACTAGCCAAAAGTCAACCGCCCATACGTCCGAGATCGATCCTTACGAAACGGAGTGGGTTGCCACCGCCGATGATCCCATCGGCATGCTGGTGGTCCAGAAATTCAAGCGTGAACGCCAGCGCACCCATTCGGGTGTCGGCACCGACAATGGCATGGTCAGCGAAGCCCTGAATCACCTGGGCATCCGCTACCGTTTCGGCGGCAGTTCCCCCGACACCGGCTTTGACTGCAGCGGCCTCGTCGCTTACTCGGCCGAACGTGGCCTGGGCCTCAAGCTTCCCCGCAACGCCGCCGAAATCGCCCAGCAAGGCGTGGCCGTCGCCAAGAACGAACTGCAGGCCGGCGACCTCGTCTTCTTCAACACCATGGGCCGCCGTTATTCCCACGTTGGCATCTACCTGGGCGACGACCGCTTCGTGCATTCCCCCAGCGCCGGCGGCGTGGTGCGTGTCGAAAACATGACCATGGCCTACTGGTCCAAGCGCTACAACGGCGCCCGCCGCCTCGACAACACCCTGATGGCATCGGCCCGCGCGGCAAACTGACCGCCCTGCCCTGTCCAGACTCAAGGCAACATAGTCGCACGCAGGCCTACCCGCCGCCATCGTCCAAAATGCAAAACGCCGCCAGACTTTCGTCCGGCGGCGTTTTTGTTTGTTCTCTTCGCGGCGTTCAGACCGCAGGCCGTATCGGCCTCCCCAGTTTGTCGTGGATGCGCGGCAAGACGCGTCCCATCAATGAACGGTACCGGCGCGCGGGCACAGGCCGCATTGCTGCAGCGCCTGCTGCATGCTGCACACGGAACGGCGACAAGCGACGACCCGGATGCCACCGCGCTGCGCGGCGTTGCGGAACGTCTTCATGACGTTGTGGCCAAGAAAATCGGTAAGCAGGATGACCAGTTGCGTGCCCGAGGGCAGTTGCAGGGTCTTCTTCTGATGCGAAGGATCACGCCCGCTGATGTGGTGCGTGATCGAGATGTTGTGTCCTTTGAGCAGATCGGGAATATTGCCGAGGCGGTCGGCGCCCACTACCACTGCACTAAGTCCTGCCGTCATGATTTACCTCACTGGGTCGTTGAGCCTGGATGTAATGATAATGATTCCTATTTTTTCGTCAACTCAAATGAGATCGGTTCTTATTTAATTATTTTTATGAGCTTATGGAAAGGGATAGCCGTCTCACGCTTTCCCCAAGGTCATCGGGCAAAAAAAACGCGACGTCGTAAGGACGTCGCGCGTTGTCGAGGCAGGCGCCGGGAGCCGGCAGAGAGGCTATTTCGGCGCGCCCTGCACCGCATCGGTCACCACCGCCCGGGTCAGCGACGGCGCCAGCATTTCCAGGAAGGTGTAGACGTAGTCGCGCAGGAACACACCCGCCTTCACGCCCACGCGGGTCGTATGCGTGCCGAACAGGTGCCCCACCGGCAGGCCGACCAGATTGGAATCGCGTCGCGGGTCATAGGCGACGCCCGCGATGATGCCGATGCCCAGGCCCACGTCCACATAGGTCTTGATCACGTCGGCGTCGATGGCCTCCAGCACGATGTCCGGATGAATGCCCTGATTGGCGAAGATCTCGTCGATCGTGCTGCGGCCGGTAAAAGCGCGGTCGTAGGTCACGATGGGGTACTCGGCCAGTTGCGCCAGCGACAGCCGCTTGGCGGCGCTGGAGGTCAGTTCGGCCAGCGGATGATCGGGCCGCACCACCACGGTGTGCTCCCACGCATAGACCGGCAAGGTTGCCAGGCCCGGCGTCAGCGCCAGCGATTCGGTGGCTAGCGCCAGATCGGCCTGTTCATGCAGGACCATTTCGGCCAGTTGGGCGGGGCTGCCCTCGGCCAGAGACAGGTGAACCTTGGGAAATTGCTTGCGGAACGCGGGAATCACACGCGGCAGCAGATAGCGCGCCTGCGTGTGGGTGCAGGCAATGACCAGGCCGCCTTCGTCGCGGCGCGCGAACTCGTCGCTGACTTTCTTCAGGTTGTCGACTTCTCGCATGATGCGGTCGATCACCTGCGACACGGCAAGACCCGGCTTGGTCAGCCCCTTGATGCGCTTGCCGTGGCGTTCAAAGATCTTGATGCCCAGCTCGTCTTCGAACTCGATGATGGCCTTGGAAACGCCGGGCTGCGACGTGTAGAGCATCCGGGCGGCTTCGGTCAGGTTGAAGTCGCGCCGGATGGTTTCACGCACGAAACGAAATTGCTGGAGGTTCATTAATTGGCCCCTGATAGACGGGCCAATTATAAGTAATAAGAACGCCTTGCTATATGAATTATTCGTATAAGCTTAGGAGCAAGGCGTCCCCTCTTTTAGCGCATCGAGATCGTGGTGTTGACGGTCTTGGCGTGCGCCGACCAGCGTGCGGTGACCGTCTTGGTCTGCGTCCAGAACTGCACCGCCTGCTTGCCGTTGGGGCCCAGGTCGCCCAGCTTGGAACCGCGCGAACCCGTGAAGCTGAACCACGCCACCGGCACCGGAATCGGCACGTTGATGCCGACCTGGCCCACGTCGATGTTGTTCTGGAAGTAGCGCGCGGCGCCCCCGTCCTGCGTGAACAGGGCGACGCCGTTGCCGTTGGGGTTGCGGTTGATGAATTCCACCGCGTCTTCCAGCGTCTCGACGCCAACGCAGCACAGGACCGGCCCGAAGATCTCCTCGGTGTAGATCGTCATGTTCTCGGCAACGCCGTCGAACACGGTGGGGCCGACGAAGTTGCCTTCTTCGAAGCCCGACACCTTCAGGTTGCGGCCGTCGAGCAGCAGCTTGGCGCCTTCGTCCACGCCCTTCTGGATCAGGCTTTCCACGCGCTTTTTGGCATTGGGCGACACCAGCGGACCCAGGTCGGCCTGGCGGTCCGTGCCGGCGTTGACCTTGAGCTTCTTGGCGCGTTCGACGAAATCGGGCAGCCAGTTGCGGGCCTCGCCCACCAGCACGGCCACGGAGGACGCCATGCAGCGTTGGCCGGCCGCACCGAAGGCGGCGCCCAGCAGCTGGTTCAGCGCGACTTCCGGATCGGCATCCGGCAGAACCACGCAGTGGTTCTTGGCGCCCATCATCGACTGGCAGCGCTTGCCGGCAGCCGATGCGCGGTTGTAGATCTCGGTGCCCACGCGGGTCGAGCCGATGAACGACACCGCCTTGATGTCCGGATGCTCGCACAGGCCGTTGGCCGTTTCGGGGCCGCCGTGCACCACGTTGAGCACACCGGGCGGCAGGCCGGCTTCCAGCGCCAGTTCCGCCAGGAACAGCGACGAGGTCGGATCCTGCTCGGAGGGCTTTAGCACGAACGTGTTGCCGCAGGCCACCGCGATGGGGAACATGAAGCACGGCAGCATGACCGGGAAGTTGAACGCGGTGATGCCCGCGCACACGCCCAGCGGCTGGATCAGCGTGTAGACGTCGATCCCGGACGCCGCGTTTTCAGCGTATTCGCCCAGTTGCAGGTTGGCGATCGAGCAGGCGTGCTCCACCACTTCCAGACCGCGGCCGACTTCTCCTTCGGCGTCCGGCAGCGTCTTGCCGTGTTCGCGGGTAATCATCTCGGCCAGCTTGCCGGTATTGGCGCGCAGCAGTTCCTGGAACTTGAGCATGACGCGCATGCGTGCGCCCTGCCCGGCGTTGCGCCAGGTCTTGAAGGCCTCCTTGGCGTTGGAGACGGCCAGGTCCAGTTCTTCGCGCGTGGCGAAGGGCACCTTGGCGACGACCTCCTGGGTGGCGGGGTTGATCACGTCTCGCCATTCGGTGGTTTTGGACTGCACAAGCTTGCCGCCGATCAGTAGCGGAACGCGCGGGACTTCACTCATTTTGATGCTCCTCACACTGCGTAGTCGATGCGGATGGTCGTCCGCGTTCTTGGATCGAGCCGGGCCCGCGGGACACCGCCCGCGGATCTCGGATTATTTCTTCACCAGCGGGCAGCTCGAATCGGCCAGCGGCTGGAAAGCTTCGGCCGCCGGAATGGTGGCCACCAACTTCGAATAGTCCCAGCCGCCCTTGGAGTCCGCGGGCTTCTTGACTTCGTACAGGTACATATCGTGGATCACGCGGCCGTCCGGGCGGATCGACGCATTGCGCATGATGGGATCCTTGATGGGAATCTCGCGCATCTTGTCGGCCACGACCTTGCCATCCGTGCTGTTGGCGGCGGCCACGGCGCGCAGGTAATGCAGCACGCTGGAATACACGCCGGCCTGCGTCATGGTGGGCTTCAGGCCGCGGAAGGCCTTCTCGAAACGGCCGGACCACTCGCGCGTGGCGTCGTCGTAGTCCCAGTAAAAGCCGTCCACGTAGGACAACCCTTGGGCGTTCTCCAGGCCGAGAGCACGCAGGTCGGACAGGAAGATCAGCAGCGAAACCAGGCGCTGGCCGCCGGCCACGATGCCGAACTCGCGCGCCTGCTTGACCGCGTTGACGGTGTCCTGGCCGCCGTTGGCCAGCGCCACCACCTGCGCCTTGGAGCTTTGCGCCTGCAAGAGATAGGACGCGAAGTCGGGGGCGTTCAGCGGATGCCGCACGCTGCCGGCCACCGTGCCGCCCAACCCTTTCACCGCCTTGGCCGTGTCGGCCTCCAGCGAGTGGCCGAACGCATAGTCGACGGTGATGAAGAACCAGGACTTGCCGCCCTCGCGCACGGTGGCTTTGGCGCCGCCCGCAGACTGCGAGTAGGTGTCGAACATCCAGTGAAAGCCGACCGGCGAGCATTCCTTGTTGGTCAGGGCCGTGGTGGCCGGACCGGAGAACATCACGACCTTGTTCTTTTCGCGGGCGATGCCCTGCACCGCCAGCGCCACGGCGGAATTGGTGAGGTCGGCGATCGCGGTGACGCCGTCGCGGTCGAACCATTCGCGGGCGCGCGCGGCGCCGACGTCGGCCTTGTTCTGGTTGTCCGCGGACACCAGGTCGATCTTCATGCCTTTGCATTCCGCTGCAAGGCAGTCGTCGATGGCCAACTGCGCCGCGGCGACCGAACCTGCGCCCCCCATGCCGGCATAGGTGCCGGACATATCCGTCAGAATGCCGATCTTCACTGGCGGCTTATCCGCCGCATGGGCCTGCCCAAGCAAACCGGCGCCCAGACACAAGCCTGCGGCGAGCCCGCGTGCGTGCAATTTCATGGATTTGTCTCCTGAGTTTTTATGCGCTGAGTGTTAGCGTTGTGGCGCCGTCTTCGCGGCCTGCGGTCCCAGGGCATAGCCCAAGGCCAGCCGATCCAGTGTAGATGTGTGAAAATCAACAAGCAACACCAGAAATGCACATTCCTTGTGCATCCATGCACACACAAAAAAACCCGCGTTGCAGCGTGCTGCCGGGGCCTTGGAGCGATGGATCTTGCTTGATTGGGACAGCCTGCGGTATTTCCTGGAAGTGGCGCGCACGCAGCGCGTCAGCGCAGCGGCGCGCAAGCTGGGCGTGGAACACACCACGGTGTCGCGCCGCATCCGGGCGCTGGAAACGGAACTGGACACCCTGCTCTTTGAAAAATCCCGCAGCGCGGGCTTCGTGCTGACGGACGACGGCCAGCGCCTATTCGTCCATGCCGAGCAGATGGAAAGCGTCGTGCACACCGCGCGCGAGAACCTGTCCGGCATCGGGCAGGCGCTGTCGGGGCATCTGCGCATCGGCGCCACCGAAGGCTTCGGCAGCTATGTGCTCACCCCGCTTGCCGCAGACTTCCAGCGGCGCTATCCGCACATCACGCTGGATATCCTGCCCGTGCCGCGGTTTGTCAGCCTGTCCAAGCGCGAGGCCGATCTGGCCATCACCATCGAGCGCCCGCAGCGCGGTCCGTATGTGTGCAGCAAGCTGTGCGACTACACGCTGCGGCTGTACGGCACACCTGGCTATCTGGCGAACCATGCGCCCATCACGCGCCGCGAAGATCTCGCGGATCACACGTTCATTGGCTATGTGGACGAGCTGCTGTTCAGCGAGCGCCTGCGCTATCTGGAAGACGTGCTGCCGGCAAGCAAGGTGGTGTTGCGCAGCACGAGCGTCGTGGCCCAGTACCACGCGGCGCTGCAGGGCCAGTCGCTCGCGATCCTGCCGTGCTTCATCGCGGCCCAGGATCCGCGGCTGAAACCCGTGCTGCAGGACGAGATCGCCATCACGCGCTCGTTCTGGATGTACTGCCACGAAGACCTGCGCAAGCTCAAGCGCGTGACGGTGCTGTGGGAGTTCATCCGCAAATCGGTATTGAAAAACGCCGACCTGTTGGCAGGCCGGCGTGGAACGATGAAGTATCTGCCCTGAACGCGCCGGCTGGCGGCGCCCGCTACGCTAAGCGCTGTTCTTCGGCGCCTTCACGCGCAGGCGGCGCATCAGCAGGAATGCAGTCAGCAGCGCGACGGCGCCGTGGATGAGCCACACGCCCAGACCAAAACTGAGCTTGCCGTTGGAAATCCAGGCGCGCGACAGGTTGATCAGGTTCATATAGAGCAGACCGACCAGACCGGCGATGAGCAGGTCGCCCGAACGCCCCAGCCGCGGATTCACCGCGCCCAGCGGAATGGCCAGCAGCGCAAGATTCAGCGCGGCGAGCGGCAGCGAAATCCGCCACATGACCTGCGACCAGCTGCTGTTGGTGTTGTCTTCAACCAGCTGCGGCGTGCTGCGCGCCTTGGAAGACCGCTCTGCCGCTGCACGGGCCTCGGCGACAGGATCGCCGCCCGACTTGCTTTCGAGGCGCAGGCCGTATTTTTCGAAGTGCACCAGCCGAAGCTCGGGAGTACCCGGCTTCAGGTCGTAACGATGGCCCTCGCCCAGCACCAGGAAGCGGTCGCCGTTGGGCAGGGTTTCGCTGTGCGCGCTGCTTGCGGTCAGCACGCTGAGCCATTCAGGACCGATCTCGCGCGCGAAGACGTTGCCGAGTTCGTCGCTGGGATTGACGGGGTCTTCAGCAAAGAACACGCGGCTGCCGCCGGAGGATTCAGCGAATTGGCCGGCCGTGACCTTGGACAGGTCGGAGCGTTGTTCGAAGCGTTCGTGGTATTCGCCGATCTGGCGGTAGGCCCAGGGCGACGCCACCAGCGTCAGGCCTGCCACGGCAATCGCGACGGGGACCGCCACGCGCAGCACGGGCTTGAGCCAGTCCGCCAGCGACAGGCCGCTGGCGAACCACACGACCATTTCGGATTCGCGGTAGTTGCGCGTGACCGTGGTCAGCACGGCGATGAAGATCGAGACCGCCAGAATGGTCGGCAGCGCGGTGATGGTCGACAGCGCGGCAAGCACGACCACCACGTCCGCTCCGATGTTGCCTCCCGCGGCTTCACCGAGCAGGCGCACGAGAAGCACGCTGAGCCACACGACGAGCAACGTGGAAAAGACAACGCCAGCGTGACTGGTGATCTCGCTGACGACAGAGCGTTTGAATAGAGACATGGGAGAATATGCGGGATAATCGACCGCATCATACACAGACGCACACGGGAAACCCTCATGGAATTTAGCACACAGACCACTGCTTCCCTGCACCAGGTCAAAACCGCGGCCCTCGCCGTCGGCGTGTTCGCGGACGGCGTGTTGAGCCCCGCCGCCGACATCATCGACCGCGCTTCCAACGGCGCCGTGCGTGCGGTGGTCAAAAGCGAATTCCGCGGCCGCGCCGGCGCGACGCTGACCCTGCGTACGCTGCCGGGTGTCGCCGCGCAGCGTGTGGTCCTGGTCGGTCTGGGCAAGCAGGAAGAATACTCGGCCCGCACCCACGCTTCGGCCGAGCAGGCATTCGCCGCTTCCTGCGTCGCCGCCCAGCTTGCCGAAGGCGTGTCCACGCTGCTCGCCAATCCCATCGCCGACACCGACCTCATTGCGCGCGCCCGCAGCGCCGCGATCGCGGCCGGCAGCGCGGTCTACCACTACGACGCCAGCTTCGGCAAACCCGACCGCGACGCGCGCCCCAAGCTCAAGAAGATCGTGCAGGTCGTCGAGCGCGCCGACGCGGCACAGGCCCAGAAGGGCCTGCGCGAAGGCAGCGCCATCGCCAACGGCATGGAGCTGACCCGCACGCTGGGTAACCTGCCGGGCAACATCTGCACGCCGACCTACCTGGGCGACACCGCCAAGCGCCTGGCGCGCGAATTCAAGTCCCTGAAAGTCGAGGTCCTGGACCGCAAGCAGGTCGCGGCGCTGGGCATGGGCTCGTTCCTGTCGGTTGCGCGCGGCTCCGAGGAGGCGCTGCGCTTCATCGTGCTGCGCCACGCCGGTGCCAAGGCTGCCAAGAAGGGCGCCAAGGCCGCGCAGGGTCCGATCGTGCTGGTCGGCAAGGGCATCACGTTCGACGCGGGCGGCATCTCGCTCAAGCCCGCGGCCACCATGGACGAAATGAAGTACGACATGTGCGGCGCCGCCAGCGTGCTCGGCTCGTTCCGCGCCCTGGCCGAACTTGAATTGCCGCTGGATGTCGTCGGCCTCATTCCCGCGTGCGAGAACCTGCCCAGCGGCAAGGCCAACAAGCCGGGCGACGTGGTCACCAGCATGGCTGGCCTGACCATCGAAATCCTGAACACCGACGCCGAAGGCCGACTGGTCCTGTGCGACGCCCTCACCTACGCCGAACGCTTCAAGCCGTCGGCCGTGATCGACATCGCCACGCTGACCGGCGCCTGCGTCGTCGCGCTGGGCAACGTCAACACCGGCCTGTTCTCCAAGGACGACGCGCTGGCGGACGCTCTGGCCTCGGCCGGCCGCCGTTCGCTCGACACCGCATGGCGCATGCCCATGGACGACGCCTACCAGGAACAGCTCAAGTCCAACTTCGCTGACCTCGCCAACATCGGCGGTCCTCCGGCCGGCGCCGTCACGGCGGCTTGCTTCCTGTCCCGCTTCGCCAAGGCATACCCTTGGGCGCACCTGGACATCGCCGGCACCGCCTGGCGCGGCGGCAAGGACAAGGGCGCAACGGGCCGTCCGGTGCCGCTCCTGATGCAATACCTGCTGGACCAGGCTTGAAGCGCTGGACGCCGACAGCTCCATGACGCGCATCGACTTCGCCTTCGGCGCGCCGGACCGCCTGCGCATGGCCTGCCAGGTCGTGCGCAAGCGCGTCCTGGCCGGGCAGCGGCTGGTGGTGTACTGTAAAGACGGTTCGCGCCTGTCCGCGTTCGACCGGATGCTGTGGGCGTTCGACGACACGGCCTTCGTGCCGCACGTGCTGGCAAATGATTCGCTGGCCGCTGAAACTCCGGTGGTGCTCACCGCCGGGGATCCGCTGCAGGCCCTGCAGTCGGCGGGGCAGCCCGACCAGCCCCAGCCCTGGCTGCTGAACCTCGACGACGATTGTCCGCCCGGGTTCGATGCTTTCGAACGCCTTCTGGAAATCGTCTCGGACGACCCCGACGACAAGCAGGCGGCCCGGCAGCGCTGGCGAACCTACCTGACGGCCGGTCATACGCCGCAAAGCCACGACCTGAGCCGCAAGGCCCAAAGCGGCTGAACCGTCCCACGCGCGCCCGCGCGCCGCGCTCCACCAGACTACGGGAGTTTCCATGCCCGCTCGCCCATCCGACCCCGGCATCCCCACCCTGACCCATCGGGCCGAACCCTCGTTCCACGACCCGGCCGACGACGACGCCGATGCGCCGCTCTTGACCGAACTGGCCGACGAGGCGGGTCCGGTGTACGAAAACGACCCCTATGAACATGACCCGTTTCCCGTCCTGACGGACGTGGCCGGCGACGACCAGCCGCCGGTGTTGCCGGTCTCGCGGACGTCCGAGCCGGCGGCCCCGCTTGCAGCGCCAACGACCACCCCGGCGGCGCCTGCGCCAGCGGCCGCCCCCGCGCGCCCCGCCCCGCTGCCCGACGCCACCGTGCTCGCCGCGCGCCTGCAGGCCGAGGTCGAACAGCTCATGCAGCAGGCGCTTGCCGATGCGGTCAAGCAGCTTCAGGCGCGCATGGATGCGGAATTGCCTGCTATTGTTTCCCGCGTGCTCAATGAGGTTCGGCGAGGGTGATCCTACGCCATGCGCAGGATCAATTTGCCCTGCAACGGGCAGTCCTACTTCTTTCTCAAACTGGATTCTTCAGGGAACTGTAAGGTATCCTTCGCATCTAAGCCTTCTAGGCAATCACCATATTTGCCGCATACAGGAGTTCTCCATGAACGAATATCGTCCGTCCCCTTTTAACCGTTCCGGCTCTGTCGCCGGCGCGCCGGGCGAGGTCGCTCGCAACCAGGTCCTGCGCAACACGTACTGGCTTCTGGCCCTGTCGCTGATCCCGACAGTGCTGGGCGCGGCGGTCGGCCTCTACACCGGCATCAACCGCGTCATGGGCGCCAGCCCCGGCCTGTCGGCCATCGTCTTCCTGGTCGGCGCCTTCGGCCTGATGTTCGCCATTGAAAAGAACAAGAACAGCTCGCTGGGCGTCGTCCTGCTGCTGGCCTTCACGTTCTTCATGGGCGTCATGCTGTCGCGCCTGCTTGGCTTCGTGATGGGCATGAGCAACGGCTCGCAGCTCGTCATGACGGCGTTCGGCGGCACCGCAATCGTGTTTGGCACCATGGCCACGCTGGCCACGACCATCAAGCGCGATCTGTCGGGCTTGCAGAAATTCCTGTTCATCGGCGCCGTCGTGATCCTGGTTGCCGCGCTGGCCAACATCTTCCTGCAACTGCCGGCCCTGATGCTGACCATCTCGGTGCTCGCCATCGTGATCTTCTCGGCATTCATGCTGGTTGACCTGCAGCGCGTGGTCAACGGCGGCGAGACCAACTACGTCTCCGCCACCCTGGCCATCTACCTGGACGTCTACAACGTCTTCTCGAACCTGCTGATGCTGCTGGGCATCTTCGGCGGCAACCGCGAGTAACGCGCCGTCGCCAGACCAGCACCGAAAGGGCCTGCATGCACAACATGTAGGCCCTTTTTCTTTGGCCTGCTTTGTTTGGCCCTCTTCCTTTGGCCCGCCTGTTCACCTTTTTCCTGCCCGGAGCTACGCCATGCCCGATCGCCGCCGCTTCCTCCAGACCACCGCCAGCGCCGCCCTCCTCGGAACCGTGTGGCCGGCATGGGCGGCTGAGCCGGCGCAAGCCATGCTCAAACGCCCGATCCCGTCGACGGGCGAAATGCTGCCCGTCGTGGGACTGGGCACCGCGGACACCTTCAACGTATCGCCGAGCGACGCGTCGGCCATGGCGCCGCTGGCCCAAGTGCTTGAAACGATGCTGAAGGCGGGCGGCACGCTGATCGACACGGCGCCCAGCTACGGCGAGGCCGAGGCCGTCACAGGCGCGTTGCTGGCGCGCGATGGCGGCCTGCGCAAGCGCGTGTTCCTGGCCACCAAGATCAGCACGCGCGGCCACGAATCCGCGATGCGCCAGGTGCGGCAGTCGCAAGAGGCGCTGCGCAGCGACAAGCTGGACCTGATCCAGGTGCACAACCTGATCGACACGCGCAACCAGCTCGCGCTGCTGCGCGACCTGAAACAGCAGGGCGTGACGCGCTACATCGGCATCACGCATTACACGGACCATGCCCACGACGATCTGACCGAGCTGGTTGAAAAGGAAAAGCCCGATTTCCTGCAGGTGAACCTGTCGATCGCCTCGCGCAGCGCTGAAAAGCGGCTGCTGCCCGCGTGCCAGGCCAATGGCGTCGCCGTGCTGATCAACCGGCCGTTCGAGGACGGCGCGCTGTTCCGCCAGGTCAAGGGGGTGGCGCTGCCCAAGCTGGCCGCCGAGATCGACTGCACTTCCTGGGCGCAGATCTTCCTGAAGTTCATCATCGGCCACCCCGCCGTCACTGCCGTCATCCCCGCCACGTCCAAGCCCGCCAACATGGCGGACAACGCGCGCGCCGGCTTTGGCCGACAGCCCGATGCCGCGCTGCGCGACCGCATCGCCGCGCTGCTCGCCTGACGACATGGCGCCCGCCCCCCTGTCCTGGCGCGCCCGCATGTCGCGGGCGCTGGGCATCCAGGAGGACGAACTCGCTCCCGCCGCCTGCGGCTTCGCGTTTTTCTTCTTCCTCTTTTGCGGCTATTTCATGCTGCGCCCGATCCGCGAGACGATGGGGATCCAGGCGGGCGTAAACCAGTTGCAATGGCTGTTCACCGCCACGTTTCTTGCCACCCTGGCCGTCGTGCCCCTGTTTGGCTGGATCTCCACCCGCGTGCCGCGCGCGACGCTGGTGACCTGGGTCTATGCCATCTTCGCGCTGACCATGGTGGGCTTTGCCGCCCTACTCCACCAGCAGCCCGCTAGCGTCTGGGCGGCGCGCGCGTTCTATGTCTGGCTGTCGGTGTTCAACCTGTTCGTCGTGTCCATCGCCTGGAGCCTGATGGCCGATGTGTTTCGTATGGAATCGGCCAAGCGGCTCTTCGCGCTGATCGCGGCGGGCGCCAGCGCGGGCGGCCTGTGCGGCCCCCTGCTCGGCGCGCTGCTCGCTGGCGTGTTGGGTCCGGCTGGCCTGCTGGTGTTATCGGCCCTGCTGCTGACCGCCACGCTGCCGCTCAAGCAATGGCTGCTGGCGTGGCGCGCCGCCTCCCGGCCGGAAGTGGGCCTGCAGGACATGCAGCGTCCCATCGAAGGCGGCATCCTCGCCGGGCTGGCGCGCATCTTCCAGTCCCGCTACCTGTTGGGCATTTCGCTGCTGGTCGTGCTGCTCGCCACGCTGAACACGTTTCTGTACATGGAACAGGCGCGGCTGGTCGCCGATGCGTTCCCCGACACCGCCCAGCGCATCCGGGTTTTCAGCGCCCTGGATTTCACCGTGCAGACGCTGGCATTGCTGTCGCAGATCTTCATCACCGGGCGCGTGGCCGCACGCCTGGGTTTGCAGTTCCTGCTGACCGCGGTGCCGCTTGCGGTGGCGCTGGCGTTCCTGGCGCTGGCCGCGTTCCCCGTGTTCGCCGTGCTGGCGGCCGCCATGATCCTGCGCCGCGCCGGCGAGTACGCGCTGATCCGTCCAGGGCGCGAAATGCTGTTCACGGCCGTCACGCCGGAAGACAAGTACAAGACGAAGAACGTCATCGACACCGTGGTCTATCGCGGCGGCGATGCCGCCAGCGGTTGGGTGAAGGCGGGCATCGACATGCTGGGCTACGGCGCGGCGTTGATCGCGCTGCTGGGCGCCGTGGTGGCGTTGGGTGCGGCCGCCGTCGGCTATGGATTGGGCAAGCAGGCTGATCGGCGCAACGGCGACTTGCCTTAACTTTTTCTGAATAACCATCTTATTCATCCAAACGGAAACGCCGATTCCCGGACGCACAATGGCGCAGCCCTCAACGCCTCGGGAATCGTCATGAAACGCTCTGCCTGCCTTGCCGCCCTGTTGCTTTGCCTTGCCGCGCCGCACGCGCAAGCCGATTACCCCGAACGCGCCATCACGCTGATCGTGCCGGCCGCCGCGGGCGGCAATGCCGACATCACCGCCCGCCTGATCGGTCAGGAGATGAGCCGGCTGCTCGGCCAGCCAGTCGTCGTCGAAAACCGCGTGGGCGCCGGCGGCCGCATCGGCACGCAGGCCGTGGTCCGGGCCCCCGCGGACGGCTACACCATCGGTTATGCCCACGTCGGCACGCTGGTGCTGCACCGGTACCTGTTCAAGCAGCAGCTGTACGACCTGGACCGTGACCTCAAGCCCATCGGCCTCGTTGCCGAGACCCCGAATGTGATCGTCGTGAATGCCGCGTCGCCGTACCGCGATCTGAAAGGCTTCATCGAAGCCAGCCGGGCGCAGCCGGACCGCCTGACCATGACCTCGGCCGATCCGGGCACGACCAGCGAAGTTGGCGTCAAGCTGTTCATCGCCCAGACCGGCGCCGCGGTTCGGCAGATCCCCTACAAGGCCACGGCCGCGCAGCTCTCGGACCTGCTGGGCGGCCATGTGGATTCCATGATGGAAAACCTGCCGCCCTTGATCGGCAACCTGAAGGACGGCCGCCTGCGCGCGCTCGCTGTCACCACCCGCAAGCGCGCCGCGTCCAACCCGGACGTGCCGACGGTGGCCGAACAAGGCTATCCGGAGTACGAGCAGTCCGCGTGGAGCGCCCTGGTTGCACCGGCAGGCACGCCCGTCGCCGCGATCTCGCGGTTGAACGCCGCGATGAATCAGGCGTTGCGCTCGGACGCGGTGAGCCGCGAGTTGCGCAGCCGCTCGCAGGAACCCCTGGGTGGCACGCCGCAGGATGTCCAGGCCCAGATCAAAAAGGAGCTGCCCAAGTGGGAAAGCATCATCAAGGCCGCCACGCTGGATTGAACCGCGCCCGAACACCCAACGGAGCCTGCGCATGGCCAACGTAACCCGCGAGGATTTCTCCGTGGCCGCCGCTACCAATGCGTCGGCTTACCGGCGCGTCACGATCCCGGTGTTGCGGATCGAGGCGGGCCCGGGGCCTGCCGTCGCGCTCATCGCAGGCGTGCACGGCGACGAATGGGAAGGCCAGGCCGCGATTCTGGATCTGTGGCAGCAGTTGCCGGAGATTCTGCAACGCGGCACGGTCTATCTGCTTCCCGCCGTCAATGCGGAAGCGTCGCTGGCCGGCACGCGGCTGTCGCCATCTGATGGCGGCAACCTGAACCGCGCTTTCCTGGGCGAACCGGCGCGCGGCTACACCGAAAGCATCGCGGCGGCCTTGGAGGCTCGGCTGCTTCCCCGGGTGCAGGCCATGGTGGACGTGCACAGCGGCGGCGCGTCGCTGCGCTACCTGCCGTCATCGGTCATCACCCGCTACGGCAACGATGCGTATGACGAGCGTCTGCCGGCGCTCGCGCGGGCATTCGGACTGCCCGACTGCGTGTTCTTTCGCGGCGGCGAGGCCGGGTCCATGCCGGCGGCGGCCAGCCGTCACGGCGTGCTGCGGCTTTCGGCCGAGATCGGCGGCGGCCGGGAAACCAGCCAATCGCTGGCGGACAGCTGCCGCGACGGGCTGCTGGGCTGCCTGGCAGAGTTGGGGTTGCTGTCCCGTCCCGAGTCTGCACACCCCGCCCAGGACGCGCAGGTCCGCCTCTACGACCTGGACACCCCCGCCGCGACGCTGCGTGCCCGCGAGTCCGGCGTGTTCGTTCCCGCCGTGGAGCTGGGACAATCCGTGGCCGCGCAGCAGCCCATCGGCCGCCTGATCGAACCGGCACGGCCCAACGTCCCTCCGCGCCCATTGCTCAGCCCACAGGCGGGCACCGTGGTCTGCCTGCGTCCCATCGCGCGCAGTGACGACGGCGATTGCCTGCTGCAGGTCGCGCCCGCTCTTCCCTTGGACTCCCTTGCTTCAAGATACTGACCCATGCAGATGAACCCCAGATTGACCGGCCTGCGCTGCATCCGCTGCGCAACCCTCTGGCCCGCGGGCGACTATCCCGAAGGCTGCCCTTCGTGCCTGGCGGCTGGACACCCCGCCACCCTGGAGTGCCAATACGACGCGCCGTCGCAGGACGGCGGCATACCCCTGCCGGTGCTGTCGGCCGTGACGTTGGGCGAAGGCGGCACCCCATGCCTGTCCGCGCCCGACCTGGCACACGAAGAAGGCGTGGGCGCGCTGTGGCTCAAGTGCGAAAGCGCCAATCCCACCGGCAGCCACAAGGACCGCATGTCGGCGCAACTGGTCTCGCGCGCGCGCCTGGCCGGCGCCACGCGCGTCGCGGCGGCCTCCAGCGGCAATGCGGGCGTGTCGCTGGCAGCCTACTGCGCGGCGGCCGGTTTGCAGGCCGACATCGCCATCACCCACAACTGCCCCCCGCTGCAGCGCGAAGCCATGGAGCGCTTCGGCGCACGGCTGCGCGCCTTCGAAGACAGTCTGGGCCGCTGGCCGTACGTGGCCGACCTGTGCCGCAACCACGGCGCGTTCGCGGGCACCAATTACCTGAATCCGCCGGTGGGCACGCATCCGTACGGCGTCGAGGGCTACAAGCCGATCGCTCAGGAAATCCTGGACGACTGCGGTCTGCCCACGGACATCGTCGTCCCGACCGCGCGCGGCGACCTGCTGTGGGGCATCTTCCTGGGCTGGCAGCACCTGCTTCAGACCGGACGCATCGCCCGACTGCCCCGGCTGCACGCCGTGGAACCCTACGCCCGCCTGTCGCGCGCGCTGGAAACCGGCGATGCCCGTGGCCAATGGGAAAGCGCGACGCAGCAGTATTCCATTGCGGGCGGCACGTGCACGCTGCAAGCATTGGAAGCCCTGTCGCGGTCGGAAGGCATGCCGGTGGAGACCTCCGACGCGCAAGCCGGGCAGGCTCGGCAACGCCTGGAGCGCATGGGACTGGGCGCGGAACTGTCGTCGGCCGCCGCGCTGGCGGCCGTCGCGCGGCTCAGGCGGGCCGGCAAGCTCGATGCGGAATCTAACGTGGTGCTGATGCTGACGTCCGACGGCCGCCGGGGCTGATTCCCGGGCTACACACCAAACCGATCGACCAGCGGCGCCAGTGCGCCGCGCAGGCACGTCGCCCAGAACTTACCGGCTTCGGACAACGGGCGGCTGCCGTGCACGATCATGTGGCATTCGAAATGCACGGGCGCCTCGAGCGGCCGGTAGGTGAGGCCCACGGCCTCCATCCCCAGCGCCGTGGCCGGGTTGGCGATACCCACCCCGTGCCCGGCCAGGGCAAGCTGGCATACGGTGCTGGAATACGGCGTCTCGATCCCCACGCGCAAACTTTGACCGGCCTGACGCAAGAGCGCGTCCAGCCGCTTGCGCGAACCGTCTTCGGCATTCAGCGCAATCACGTCGACCTCGGCCAGATGGGAGAAATTCACCGATTCCAGGCGCGCCAGCGCATGGCTGGCGGGGAACACTGCAACCGCGCGCAAGCTGGCCAGACGATGCCCGCGCAGCCCTTCGAGTTCGGATTCATCGGCCACCGCCGCCAGATCCAATTCCCCGGACACCACCATATCGCGCAGGGTGTTGGAATCGCGGATCTGCAGGTAGAGCGGCGTATCCGGATAGCGCACGCGAAAACGCGATATCGCATCGCTGACGATTGCGCCGCTGTAGGCGTGGATGCAGCCGATGCGCAGCCGCGGCTGCGCCGCCCCGCGGATCGCCCGGATCTTGCGTCCCAGGCTTTCCAGGCCCACATTCAAGCGGCGGATCTCTTCATACAGCAGCGTGGCCTCGGGCGTGCGCTGCATGCGCTGGCGCACGCGCTCGAACAGGCGCAGCTCGATGCTGGCTTCCAGCGCGGCCAGCGTTGCGCTGACGGTTGCAGGCGACACGTCCAGGCGCCGTGCGGCGGCGGTGACGCTTTCCGTCTCGTAGACGGTGCGGAAGGTTTCGACCTGTTTGAGCGTGAACGTCATGAGGCCGGCGGGGGGATCAGATGCGTTGCAGGTCCAGCAGCACGCGCCGCGTGGACAGCGGACGGCCCGCCAGAATCTCGGCCAGTCGCGCGCGCAAGTCGGTGCGCAAGGCGGGCTCGATGGCAGGATCGTCGAAATCGGGCGGCGCCTCGTCGACGCCGTAACCCGTTTCGCGCAGCAAGGTCCATTCGAAGCGGCGCAGCGCCCCGGCCGCGCGGGTGCCGGCAGACAGTTGCTGCAAGGCCATGTCGTATGCGTCGAACAACAGCGGATGCGCGTCCTCGCGCGGCAGCAGGCGCAGCAGCAGTTCGTTCATGTACCAGGCGGACATAAGCGCGGCCCCGGCCAGCGGCCGGATGCCGGCGATCTCGGCGCGCGTCAGCGTCTTGACCTCGCCATTGCCCGTCCAGGACAGCAGCAGCGGCTGGAAAGCCGACAACACGGGCCGCAAAACGGAATAAGGGCGCTTGGCGCCCTTGGCGACCATGGCCACGCAGCCATGATCGCGAGAAAAAGTCTGGACAATCAGGGAGGTTTCACGCCACGCGGTGGCGTGAAGCATGAACCCCGGTCGATCCTGGACGCGTGGCGCCCGTCTACTCATAACCCAAGTCGCGCAGCGCACCCTCGCGGTCGGACCAGCCCTTGCGCACCTTGATGTAGACCTCCAGATGCACGGGTTTGTCCAGCAGCTTGGCAATGTCCTGCCGCGCCTCGGTGGCGATCCGCTTCATGTGCATGCCGCCCGTGCCCAGCAGGATGGGCTTGTGGCTGTCGCGCTCGACGACGACACAGGCGTTGATGGTGGCGCCCTTGGCGGTCTCTTCCCATTGCTCGATGACGACCGTGCAGCCGTACGGCAGCTCGTCGCCCACCAGGCGGAAGATCTTCTCGCGCACCAGTTCGGCCGCGATGAAGCGCATGGGACGGTCGGTCAGCGTGTCTTCCTCGAACATCGGCTCGCCTTCCGGCAGGCGCGATGCGATTTCGTCAAGCAGTTGGTCCAGTTGCTGATTCTTGGTGGCGCTGACCGGCACCACGGCGCCGAACGGATGCTGCGCCATGATCTTGGACACGAACGCGAACAGATCATCGCGGTTCTTCAGCGCATCGATCTTGGAGACGACCAGGATCGTGCGTTCGGGGTTGGGCAACAGCGGCAGCAACTTGGCGTCGCCTTCGGACCACTTGCCGGCTTCAACCACATGCACCACCACGTCCACGTCGGCCAGGGCCTGCGTGACGACGCGGTTCATCATGCGGTTCATCGCTCCACCGTGGCGCGTCTGGAAACCGGGGGTATCGACGAACACGAACTGCTCGTGCTCGCGCGTCAGCACACCGTGGATGCGGTGGCGCGTGGTCTGCGCCTTGCGCGACACGATGGAAATCTTGGAACCGATCAGGGCGTTCGTCAGCGTGGACTTGCCCACGTTGGGGCGGCCGACGATGGCAACGAAGCCGGTACGAAAAGGGGTATCGCTCATTTAGTCTCTTGAGCCACTGCCACGGGCAGCGACAATTGCGCGGTTTTGCGCGCCTTGCCCGACTTGCGGGCAGCCTTGGTGGCCGGGCTGACGGCCAGCGCGGCCTCGAGCGCCAGCTTGGCGGCCGACTGCTCAGCGGCGCGGCGGCTGGCGCCGGGCGCCATTACCTTGATATCGAGCGCCGGAATGGCGCACTCGACTTCGAACTGCTGGCTGTGGGCCGCGCCGTGCGTGGCCACCACCGTATACAGCGGCAGGGCCAGCTTGCGGCCCTGCAAAAATTCCTGCAGCAAGGTCTTGGCGTCCTTGCCGAGTGTTTTGGGATCCACCGATGCCAGCACCGGCTGGTACTGGCGCACGATCACGCGGCGCGCTGCCTCGAAACCCGCATCCAGGAAGACAGCGCCGAAGATCGCTTCGACCGTGTCGGCCAGAATGGACGGGCGGCGGAATCCGCCGCTCTTGAGTTCGCCTTCGCCCAGTCGCAGGTACTGGGACAGTTCCAGCCGCTGGGCGATATCTGCCAGCGACGCCTGCTTGACCAGGTTGGCCCGCAAACGCGACAGATCGCCTTCGTCGATTTTTGAATAGCGTTCGAACAGCATCGCCGCCACGACGAAGTTCAGCACGGAATCCCCAAGGAATTCCAACCGCTCGTTATGGCGCGCGCCGTGGCTACGGTGCGTCAACGCCTGTTCAAGCAAGGCCGCATCACCGAAGTGGTAATCCAGGCGGTTTTCTAGCGTGGCTAGCGACATAATCAGTTGAATCGGCCGATACGGCTCAGATCGCTGAAGTTCATCCAGATGAAGAAAGCGCGGCCGACGATGTTGGCTTCCGGAACGAAGCCCCAATACCGGCTGTCCGCGCTGTTGTCCCGATTATCGCCCATGGCGAAATAATTGCCCTCGGGTACTTTGCAGCGTACCCCATTGTGGCTGTATTGGCAGTTTTCACGGAACGGAAAAGTCCACCTTTCCGGGGAATACACCTGCGGAACCTTCTCTTCTAGCAGGATCTTGTGTTCAACGTCGCCCAACTTCTCTTTATATTGCGCGATGTACGAAACACGATCCGGCTCGAAATAGTCACCATCACGCACGTGCGGGACCAGTTCGCCATTGACATAAAGCTTCTTGTCGATGTATGCGACTTCGTCGCCCGGCAGGCCAACGACGCGCTTGATGTAGTCGACGTTCGGATCAACGGGGTACCGGAACACAAATACGTCACCACGCTTGGGCTCGCCGACGGGGATGACCTTCTTGTCGATCACGGGCAGGCGCAGACCATAGCTGAACTTGTTCACCAGGATCAGGTCGCCGGACTGTAGCGTGGGCAGCATCGAGCCGGACGGAATGCGGAACGGCTCAACCACGAACGAGCGCAGCATGAACACGAACAGGATGACGGGAAAGAAGCTGACCGCGTATTCGACCCACCAGGGCACGCGCCGCGCGGCGTCGCCGGCCTCGCGCCGCAGGCGCTCGGCCTCTTGCGCATCGCCCACCAGTGCCGCGTCGTATTGCGCCATCGCGGCCTGAGCGCGGCGCTCGCGCCCCTTGCGCAGTACGGCCAGATCGAGCACCCAGATAACGCCGGTAACCACCAGCAGAATAAAAAGGATCAGGGCAAAGTTCCAACTCATCAGCTAATCGCCTTCTGGGGTTCTATTTGTCTTCCACCTGCAGGATGGCAAGGAACGCCTCCTGCGGAATTTCCACGCTACCCACCTGCTTCATGCGCTTCTTGCCCGCCTTCTGCTTTTCCAGCAGCTTCTTCTTGCGCGAGATGTCGCCGCCGTAGCACTTGGCCAGCACGTTCTTGCGCAGCGCCTTCACGTTCTCGCGCGCGATGATTTCGGCGCCGATGGCCGCCTGGATGACTACGTCGAACATCTGGCGCGGGATCAGGCCGCGCATGCGGGTCACCACGTCGCGCGCACGGTGCCGCGCGTTGCTGCGGTGGACGATGACGGCCAGCGCGTCGACGCGGTCGTTGTTGATCAGCAGGTCGACACGCACCACGTCAGCGGAGCGGTATTCCAGGAATTCGTAGTCCATCGAGGCATAGCCGCGCGACACGGACTTCAGCTTGTCGAAGAAGTCCAGCACGATCTCGGCCAGCGGAATCTCGTACACCAGGTGAACCTGGCGGCCGTGATAGCTCATGTTGACCTGCACGCCGCGCTTGTTGTTGCACAGCGTCATGACCGGACCGACGTAGTCCTGCGGCATGAACAGCGTGACCTTCACGATGGGCTCGCGGATGTCCTGGATCTTGCCGATCTCGGGCATGCGCGACGGGCTTTCCACGGTGATCACGGAGCCATCGCGCTGCTCGACTTCGTACACCACCGACGGCGCGGTGGTGATGATGTCCATGTCGAATTCGCGTTCCAGGCGCTCCTGCACGATTTCCATGTGCAAGAGGCCAAGGAAACCGCAGCGGAAACCGAAGCCCAGCGCTTGCGACACTTCGGGTTCGAACATCAGCGCGGCGTCGTTGAGCTTGAGCTTTTCGAGCGAATCGCGCAGTTGGTCGTATTCGGAGCTTTCGACCGGATACAGCCCGGCGAACACCTGCGGCTTGACTTCCTTGAAGCCCGGCAACGGGTTGGCGGCGGGCTTGTTGGCCAGCGTGACGGTGTCGCCGACCTTGGCGTCTTCAAGCTGCTTGATGCCGGCGATGATGAAGCCCACCTCGCCCGCCGACAGATGCGGACGCTGCTGCGACTTGGGCGTGAACACGCCGGTCTGCTCGCACAGGTGGGTGGCGCCGGACGCCATCAGCAGGATCTTGTCCTTGGGCTTGAGCACGCCATTGATGATGCGCACCAGCATGACCACGCCGACGTAGTTGTCGAACCACGAATCAATGATCAGCGCCTGCAGCGGCGCTTCGGGATCGCCTTCCGGGGCGGGCACGCGGGCCACGATGGTTTCGAGGATTTCGTCGATGCCCATGCCGGTCTTGGCGCTGGCCAGCACGGCGTCCGAGGCGTCGATGCCGATCACGTCCTCGACTTCCTGGCGGGCGCCTTCAGGATCAGCCTGCGGCAGGTCCATCTTGTTCAGCACCGGCACGACTTCCACGCCCAGTTCGATAGCGGTGTAGCAGTTGGCCACCGTCTGCGCTTCCACGCCCTGCGATGCGTCCACCACCAGCAGTGCGCCTTCGCAGGCGGACAGGGACCGGCTGACTTCATACGAGAAGTCCACGTGCCCCGGGGTGTCGATCAGGTTCAGGTTGTAGATCTTGCCGTCCTGCGCCTTGTAATGCAGGGCGGCCGTCTGGGCCTTGATGGTGATGCCGCGCTCGCGCTCGATTTCCATGGAATCGAGGACCTGCGCCGACATCTCGCGATCCGCCAGTCCGCCGCAGCGCTGGATCAGGCGATCGGCCAGGGTCGACTTGCCGTGATCGATGTGGGCAATGATGGAAAAGTTGCGGATATGCTGCATGCTTGAATTTATAAGGGACGGAACAGACGGCACACGGCCGGGAGACACCGCCGCCGGAATGTGCACGGCCGACGTGTGAGGCGCTGACGGGCTAGGCCCGGACAAAACTGAGGGGGCGCCAAGCGCCCCCTCTTGCGGCAACCAGCCATTTTAGCCGGTCTTGAGCCATTTTTTTTGCCCTGGGCGCGCCCCGGGACAAAAAGCGCCCTGGGGTGGCCACACCTGGCGGTTTCCCGCCATGCTGGCTGCCCGGTGGCGGCGCCGGGCAGGCGCCCGCCGGTCCGGGCCGTCATCACTTGGACGCAGGCACCGCTACCCATTGCGTCTGGTCGCCACGGCGCACCAGCAGGCCCGTCGCGCGGCTCTTGTCCAGCTTGGCGACCAGTTCGCCGAACTGCTTTGCGCCGGTGACATCGGTGTCGTTCAGCGCCAACACGATGTCGCCTTCCTGCAGACCCGCCTTCGCGGCCGCGCCATCGGCAACCTTCACCTGGACGCCGCCCTTGATGCGCAGCTTCTTCTGGGTATCGGCGGGGACGTCGATGACGCCCAGGCCCAGCGCGTTGGTGACCTCAGGTTCCGGCGCAGGCTTCTTGCCGGCGGCAGCGGCCTTCTCGGTGGGGATCTCGCCCACCTTGACCGACAGCGTCATGCTCTTGCCCTTGCGCCAGATTTCCATGTCGGCGCGCGTGCCCGGCTTGGTCTCGCCGACGATGCGCGGCAGGTCGGACCAGCGCTTGATCGGTTCCTTGTTGAACTTCAGGATCACGTCGCCCGGCTGCACACCCGCCTGCTCGGCAGGGCCTTCGGCTTCAACGCTGCTGACCAGCGCGCCTTCTGCCTTGGGCAGGCCGATGGCCTCGGCCACATCCTTGCCGACTTCACCGATCTGCACGCCAACCCGGCCACGCGTAACCTTGCCGGTCGTGCGCAGTTGGTCCACCACGCGCATGGCCTCGTCGATCGGAATGGCCAGCGAGATGCCCATGAATCCACCGCTGCGCGAGATGATCTGGGAATTGATGCCCACGACCTCGCCGTCCAGGTTGATCAGCGGGCCGCCCGAATTGCCGGGATTGACCGCCACGTCGGTCTGGATGAACGGCAGGTATTCGCCGGTATCGCGGCCGATAGCGCTGACGATGCCGGAAGTGACGGTGGAATCCAGGCCGAACGGCGAGCCGATGGCGAGCACCCACTGGCCCTTCTTGAGTTTCTTGGGATCGCCGATCACCAGCGGCGTCATGTCCTTGGCTTCGATCTTGATGAGCGCCACGTCCGTGCGCTCGTCCGTGCCGATGACCTTGGCCTTGAACTCGCGTCCGTCGGTCAGGGTGACGTAGATGTCCGTCGCGTCGACGACCACGTGGTTGTTGGTCAGGATGTAGCCGTCGGCCGACACGAAGAAGCCGGAACCCACGCCGCGCGGCACGGTGCGCTCTTCGGGCGGCGTCGGTTGCGGACGCTGGCGCGGATTGGGCGATTGCGGTCCGGGCGGCTGGAATTCGGGACCGAAGAACCAGCGGAACAGTTCGTAGGGATCGCTGCCGCCAGGACCATTGCCGCCGCCGCGCACCGGAACCGTGGCGGTCGTGCGGATGTTGACGACGGCCGGATCGGCCTTTTCAACGATGGCCGTGAAGTCGGGCAATCCGACCGCGGCAGGCGCCGTCTGCGCCACCGTCACCGGCACGTAGGCGGTGGACAGCATGGCCCCCGCCGCGACAGCCGCCAGAAAGCGCCGGAAAAAAGCGTTCGAGACCGTCATTGCTTTCATATGTCACTCCGAAATTGCTGCTTGCGGAACGGCGGGAATTATTTGGCCCCGCCCTCCGCGGGTGCGGCTGCCGCGGGTGCGGGAGGCACGTACTCAGTGGCCTGCGCAAGTTGTTCCAGCGTGGCGGCGGGCACTTCGCCCACCGCGGTCAGCCAGAAATCCGCAATGCGCGCGCCATATACATTGATCGCGCCGCGCTGGGACGCGCCGTGCGCCGGCTGGTGATTGCGCTGGCTGTCATAGGGCTCGATGAAGACCGAGATTGCCGCCAGGCCGTCGGACAGCACCATCTGGCTGACCGGCGATCCGCGCTTCATGGCACGCGAGACCTGCATGATCGTCTTGAAGCCGTTGGGCGCCGGAATGCGCCAACCCTGCGCCGCCAGGTCCACGGGCTGCATGTTGGCCTCGAGCACCTTCCAGTCGCGGGTATTCCAGCGCGAGGACAGCGATTGCGGATCGACTTCGGAGCCCAATCGCAGCGAGGTGAACGACACCTGCTCGACCACGCCACGCGCGGCATTGAGCGTCTGGGCCTTCAGCAGCAGATTGGTTTCGACGTCCGCGCACAGGCGATAGCCGTAACGCAGCTTGTCCAGCGGTTCGATCGTGATCAGCCGGCATTCGCGGCCAGCAACGCGGTGCGGCGTGGGTTCCGTGCGGATCTTGTAGTGTTCCGACAGGTTGGCCGGATCGCCCAGCAACAGGCCCGGGAAGCGATCTCCGCGACGGCGCTCGACAAGCACAGTCTTGCGTTCGGGGATCAGGCACTGCACGTCGTCGTTGTGACGCAGGTATTCTCGCGGCTGGCCGTCAAGGATCTCGAGGCGTTCGCGCTCGCCGGTACCATCGAGGACGTGCACGAGGCGCGAGGACTGGATGACGTCGCCCTGCTGATACATGAAGACGCCGGCGTAGTCCTGCTTGCGGGCCGCCTGCTGGATGCGCGTGAGCAGCTGCACGACGTCTTCGGTCTGGCCGGCCGGCGTGGCGCCAGCGGCGGCCGCGGGACCGTGCGCGGCAAGGAAAGCAGTGAGGAGCGTGGCGGCGAACCAGCCGGCGCGATGAGCCTGCCACGAGGCAGCTCGTCCCAGCACCGGCCAGCGTGATGGAAGCACAAGCGCCATCAACGTCCCGCTCCGACATCGAACGACACCTGCCGGACCGCGCTGGGGCCGGCCATCTGGCGATGGGCCTCCAGGTAGTCGCGCAGGCCCGAGTCGTCGGAGGCCGAAGCCGGCGAGCTGGCGTCGGCCAGCACGCGCACATCCGTCGCCGGCGAGCCGGTGACGTACGGCTGCGCCACCCACGCGACCGTGGCCACTGCGGCGGCAACGGCCAGGCCGGACAGGCCCATGCGCAACGGCGAGCGGCGCCGAGGCGCCGCTACGATGGGCAGTTCCGCGTCCAGCGCGCGCGCCAGGCGGGCCGAGAAGGCCGCGCTGGGCGTCAGCGCCAGATCGGAATTGCGCAGGGAATCACCAATCAAATGATAGGTGTCCCAGGTCTGACGTCCCTCTTTGGACAACAGACTGGGAAGAATATCGTCGGAATCTTCTCCGTCCATCCAGGCGGAAACCGATTCCTCCCAGGAGGACTCGGCGATCTCAACGGATTTGGCTGCTGTTTGCATGACTGCCACTCCTTACCAGCGACGCTCGACATCGGTGTCGAGCAACGGACGCAACTTGGTCGCAATGGCTTCACGCGCACGAAAAATGCGGGAGCGCACCGTACCGATCGGGCAATCCATGCTCTGGGCGATGTCTTCGTAACTCATACCTTCGATTTCACGCAGGACAATTGCGGTGCGCAATTCTTCAGGTAGTTCCTCAATGGCCGCGTTCACCGTCTCGGCGATTTCGCGGCTGGCAACCATGGATTCCGGCGTGCTTATATCCGTTAGGTTGTCGGTTTCGTTAAAAGTTTCACCGTCTTCCGTTTCAATCGCGTTGGGCGCGCTGGGGCGCCGCCCCTGCGAGGCAAGCCAGTTGCGCGCCGTATTGATGGCGATACGGTACAGCCAGGTGTAGAAGGCGCTTTCGCCGCGGAACTGGGGCAAAGCGCGGTAAGCCTTGATGAAGGCCTCCTGCGCCACATCCTCGATTTCGGCGGGATCGCGGATCATCCGGGCCAGCAGACGGAGGATCTTGCGCTGGTACTTGAGCACCAGAAGATCAAATGCCTTCTTGTCGCCCCGCTGCACGCGGGCGACAAGCTCGGCGTCGACTTCGCGCTCGCTCATGAGGCCTCCCGCAAAGGACGCGTCGGGCGTGCCTGCCGCGCCGTGCCCGCGACGAGGCGCAGACGGCGCCAGGATTCGGGTCGCAACGTGTGCTTCCAGACGGTGAGGGTGATTTTGCTAGTGGTAAAGGCCGTACTCCCGGTGGGCAAAGGCTGCAGGATAAGCGTCAGCCACGCTGGGCCCCGTTGCTGGTCCAGCAGCAGCGCGTCCTGCCAGCCTTGCGGCCGGCGTAGCTGCCAGTGGCCAGTCCCGGTCGCGGTACGTAGCGCCGTTACCGGGGACGGGGCGTTCCGAGCCGAGTGTAACAGCCCGGCCAAGAGGAATAGAAGGGCCAGGAGCGCGGCCGCAGCCCAGGCATAACCATGCCAGGCTGCCGCTGTCAGCACGCTGGCCGCCGCAGCGGCCAGCGCCAACCCGAAGAGCGCGACGGCTCCCCTGGGCTGCGAGACAGGTAGGCGGAACGACCAACGCCCCCCGACCAAGTCGTCCAAATCAGACCCGGCGAACGGCCATCGAGCCGTTGGTGCCGCCAAAGCCGAACGAATTGGACAGACCCACGTCGATCTTCATCTGCCGCGCTTCGTTCGCGCAGTAATCCAGATCGCATTCCGGATCCTGATTGAAGATGTTGATCGTCGGAGGCGAGACCTGGTTGTACACAGCGAGCGTCGTGAACACGGCCTCGATGCCGCCGGCCGCGCCCAGCAGGTGGCCGGTCATCGACTTGGTCGAGTTGACCACCAGCTTCTTGGCGTGGTCGCCGAACGCCAGCTTGAGCGCGTCGGTTTCGTTCTTGTCGCCCAGCGGCGTGGACGTGCCATGCGCGTTGACGTACTGGACGTCTTCGGCATTCAGGCCGCCGTTGCGCAGCGCGTTGATCACGCCGCGGCGCGGGCCGTCCTTGTCCGGTGCGGTGATGTGGTGGGCATCGGAGCTCATGCCGTAGCCAGCCAGTTCACCGTAGATACGCGCGCCGCGCTTCTTGGCGTGCTCGTATTCTTCCAGCACCAGGACGCCAGCGCCCTCGCCCAGCACAAAGCCGTCGCGGTCGCGGTCCCAGGGACGCGATGCGGTCTGAGGATCATCGTTGCGGGTCGACAGCGCGCGCATGGCGGCAAAGCCGCCAATGCCCAGCGGCGACACGGTGGATTCGGCGCCGCCAGCCACCATGACGTCGGCATCGCCGTATTCGATAAGGCGTGCGGCATCGCCAATGCAATGCAGGCCGGTCGTGCAGGCCGACACCACGGCGTAGCTGGGGCCCTTCATGCCGTAGGCGATCGACAGATGCCCGGAAATCAGGTTGATCAGCGAACCCGGCACGAAGAACGGCGAAATGCGCCGAGGTCCCTTGGCAAGGTAATCGACCTGGGTTTCTTCGATGCGCGGCAGACCGCCGATGCCGGAGCCCACGATCACGCCGATACGCTCGGCGTTTTCTTCGGTGACTTCCAGG
The DNA here is from genome assembly GCF_902859585.1 of Achromobacter animicus. Lineage (GTDB taxonomy): Bacteria > Pseudomonadota > Gammaproteobacteria > Burkholderiales > Burkholderiaceae_B > Achromobacter > Achromobacter animicus. The sequence goes on from NZ_CADIJM010000003.1 coordinate 190,962, forward strand.
CCGCAATCGCGCCAGGCCTGCATTCCGGCAGCCAGGCCGTAATGGATGAACGTATCCATCTGGCGGGCTTCCTTGGCCGAAATATAGGTACTGATGTCGAAGTCTTTGACTTCGCCAGCAATGTGGGTGGTGATGGCCGAGGGATCGAAACGGGTGATGCGGCTGATGCCAGAACGTCCGTTGACGATATTGTCCCAAGCGGTGGTCAGATCATTTCCTACGGGGGAAACGATACCCAGGCCGGTGATGACGACACGTCGCTTCACGGATGACTCCTCAAACAGACAAAAGAAAGGCGGTTTTCGGGATGCGCTGCGCGTGTGGACCACATGAAGGCAGGTGAGGCATTACAACGCCCGACCTGCCGGTGGACCACACGGCACTCCTGAAACCGCCCTGATTCCAGGTTGGCCGACGAAATCGGGCAACCAGGACGATATAGGCTGAGCTTACTGCTTACCGTGCGAATTGATGTAGTCAATCGCTTGTTGCACGGTCGTGATCTTTTCGGCCTCTTCGTCGGGGATCTCGGTCTCGAATTCGTCTTCGAGGGCCATGACCAGTTCGACCATGTCGAGCGAATCGGCACCGAGGTCGTCAAGGAAGGAGGACTCGTTCTTGATCTCGGCTTCGTTGACGCCAAGTTGTTCAGCGACGATCTTCTTGACGCGCTGTTCGATGCTTTCCATGCAGATCTCCAATTGGGAAAAATCCCGCGAATTATAGCCAAGCGCGGAGTGATGCAACGCCTGACCGTGACAAAAATAACACCGCGCATTTGTTCTGTCGCCGAGACCGGCGCAGGTTGACCATGTGCGGCGTTTCCGGAGAATCGCGCGCCGCCTTGCCGGCTGCCCGGCGGCGGCGCGTGATTCGTGATTTATTGCATGTACATCCCGCCGTTGACGTGCAGGGTGGTGCCGGTAATGTAACCCGCCTGCGGTCCGGACAAAAAGGCCACGGCATGCGCAATGTCAGCCGGCGAGCCCAAACGGCCCAGCGGAATCTGTTGCAGCAGCGCCGCAGTCTGGTTTTCACCCAGCGCACGCGTCATGTCGGTATCGATGAAGCCAGGCGCCACGCAGTTCACGGTGATGTTGCGGCTGCCCAGTTCACGTGCCAGAGCACGCGCCATGCCCGCCACGCCCGCCTTCGCGGCAGCGTAATTGGCTTGGCCCGCATTGCCGCTGGAGCCCACCACGGAAGTCACGTTGATGATGCGTCCCCAGCGGGCCTTCATCATGCTGCGCAACACGGCGCGCGACAGGCGGAAGACGGAAGCCAGGTTGGTGTCGATGACGGCCGACCAATCGTCGTCCTTCATGCGCATCGCCAGCGTATCACGGGTGATGCCGGCGTTATTGACGAGGATGTGCGGACCGCCGCCTTCCTTGCCCAGCGCGTCGATCAGCGCATCGCAGGCAGCGGCGTCGGTCACGTCCAGCACCACGCCGCGGCCGCCGAACGGCGCCAGCGCTTCGGTGATGCCAGCCGCGCCCGATTCGGACGTGGCGGTGCCGACGACGGTTGCGCCGCGTCCGGCCAGTTCCAGGGCGATCGCCCGGCCAATGCCGCGGGTCGCGCCCGTGACGAGCGCGATCTTGCCCTGCAGTTCGGTCGAGGTGTTGTCCATTGATCAGTTTCCGTTGACGGCTGCCATCGCCGCTTCCAGCGAAGCAGGATCGGTGATGGCCAGCCCGGTGAGTTCGGGGTCGATGCGCTTGGTCAGGCCAGCAAGCACCTTGCCCGGACCGCATTCGATGACGTGCGTGACGCCTTGCGCCTTCATGGCGCGCAGGGTTTCGACCCAGCGCACAGGATGCCACGCCTGACGAACCAGCGCATCGCGGATCGCGTCGGGGTCGGTGGGCGAAGCCACATCGACGTTGTTGATGACCTGCACTTGCGGCGCGGACACAGCGGCGCCAGCGAGCGCGCCAGCCAGCACGTCGGCGGCGGGCTTGAGCAGGCTGGAGTGGAACGGCGCGGATACGGGCAGCAGCAAGGCGCGCTTGGCGCCGGCAGCCTTGGCCAGTTCGCAGGCGCGTTCGACTGCTGCCTTGTGGCCGGCGATCACGACTTGCGCGGGCGCATTGAAGTTGACGGCTTCGACCACTTCACCTTGTGCGGCTTGCGCACACGCGGCGCGCACGGCGTCGTCGTCCAGGCCCAGGATGGCGGCCATGGCGCCGGTGCCGACCGGAACGGCGGCCTGCATGGCGTCAGCCCGCACGCGCACCAGGCGCACGGCGTCTTCCAGCGCCAGCGAACCGGCGGCGGTCAGCGCGGCGTATTCGCCCAGGCTGTGGCCGGCCACGACATCAGGCTTGCGGCCGCCCGCGGCGATCCAGGCGTTGTAAAAAGCAACGCCGGCGGTCAGCATGGCCGGCTGCGTGTTGGTGGTCAGGTTGAGCTGTTCGACGGGACCCTGCGCGATCAGCGCGCCCAGGTCCTGACCCAGCGCCTGCGAGGCCCGTGCGACGGTGTCGGTGACCGCCGCGACGCCAGACCAGGCGTCCAGCATGCCGACAGCTTGCGAACCCTGGCCAGGAAAGACAAAAGCGATTTTCATGATTGAGCGTGTGGATTGATTCAGTGTCTGTGTGGAATGCCAGGCGCGCTCTCCGGCCGCCCGCGGCACACATGCCGCCGCGGCCAGGGCACACCCTTACATGCGAGCCAGTACCGAGCCCCAGGTGAATCCGCCGCCCACGCCCTGCATCAGGATGAGCTGGCCCGGCTTGACGCGGCCGTCGCGGCGCGCGGCATCGAGCGCAAGCGGCACGCTGGCCGCGGACGTGTTGGCGTGACTGTCGACGGTGATGACGACCTTCTCGACGGGCACGTCCAGCTTGCGAGCCAGGAAATTCAGGATGCGCACGTTGGCCTGATGCGGGATCAGCCAATCGACGTCGGCAACGGTGACGCCGGCTTCGGCGCAGGTGTCGCGCGCCGAGCGGTCCAGGACGGTGACGGCCTGCTTGAAGACGGCCTGGCCGTCCATGCGCAGGAACGGATCGCCCGTGACGTCGCCGTAGGCCACGTTGCCCGCGGCGCTGAGGATCTTCATCTGGCTGCCGTCGGCATGCAGTTGCGCGGCCAGGATGCCGGGCGTGTCGGAGGCCTTCAGCACAACAGCGCCGGCGCCGTCACCGAACAGCACGCAGGTGCTGCGGTCGTTCCAGTCGAGGATGCGCGAGAACACTTCGGCGCCGATCACCAGCGCGCAGCGCGCGCGGCCCGCGCGGATGAAGCTGTCGGCGGTAGTGAGCGCGTAGACGAAGCCGCTGCACACGGCCTGCACGTCGAACGCGGCCGAACCCTTGGCGCCAAGGTTGGCCTGCACCAGGCAGGCCGTGCTGGGAAACACGAAATCGGGCGTGGACGTGGCCACGATGACGAGATCGATTTCGGAAGCATCAACGCCCGCATCGGCCAGCGCGCGGCGCGAGGCCTCGGTGGCCAGCTGGCTGGTGGTCACGCCACGCTCGGCCAGATGGCGCTGACGGATGCCCGTGCGCTCGACAATCCATTCGTCGGAGGTGGCGATATCGCGCGTCGCCAGTTCCGCAGCCAGTTCGTCATTCGAAACCACGCGTTCCGGCAGGAAGCTGCCGGTGCCCGCGATCACGGAGTATTTCATTGCGGTATCCATCAAGCGGTATCCCCAGCCACGTTGGGCGACGCCGCCGATGGGCGATCGCCGGATTGAACGCGCTTGGTAATTTGAGCGACCGTTTGCGCGGTGCGCTCCAGCAGTTTACTCACTACGGCTTCGCGCGCGCGTTGCAAGGCAAAACCGAAGGCGTAAACGTCCGCGGATCCGTGGCTCTTGATGACGACGCCACGCAAGCCGAGCAAAGCCGCGCCGTTGTAGCGGCGGTTGTCCACGCGGTTGCGCAGGCGGTTCAGCACAGGCTTGGCCACCGCGCCGGCGATCAGCGTGATCAGATTGCGCTTGAACTCTTCGCGAATGATGCTGGACAGCATCTTCGCCAGTCCTTCCACGGACTTGAGCACGACGTTGCCGACAAAGCCGTCGCAGACGACGACGTCGACCGTGCCCTTGAAGATGTCATTGCCTTCGACGTTGCCGTAGAAGTTCAGCGGGCTGCCGCGCAGAAGCTCGGCGGCTTCCTTGACGACTTCGTTGCCCTTGATGACTTCTTCGCCAATGTTCAGCAAGCCCACGGTGGGGTTGTCGCGATGGTCCACCGCCTGCGACAGCGCGGCGCCCATGATGGCGAATTGCAACAGGTGCTCGGCCGTGCAGTCCACATTCGCGCCCAGGTCCAGCACCGTGGTGGCGCGGCCCGTCTGGTTCGGAATGGACGTGGCGATCGCCGGGCGATCAATGCCGTCCAGCGTCTTGAGCACATAACGTGAGATGGCCATCCAGGCGCCCGTGTTGCCTGCGGAAATGCAGGCGTCCGCCCGCCCATCCTTGACGGACTGGGCAGCGAGGCGCATGGAGGAGTCTTTTTTGCGGCGCAGGGCGACCTCGACCGGGTCGTCCATGGTGACGACTTCGGAAGCCGCCACGATCTCAAAGCGATCGCGCGCCACGTTGCGGTGCTCGGAGAGCGCCGCTTCGATAGCGTCGGGAAGCCCGACCAGCAATAGCCGGGTGTCCGGAAATTGCCGGGCGAACTCGATCGCAGCCGGAATCGTGACGGGCAGACCGAAGTCTCCGCCCATACAGTCTATGGAGATGCGTATCACGGGTGCCAGGTATCAGCGCTCAGCCGAAATGGTCCGAGTACGAGTTCGGCCCGGGGGCCTTATTCGTCGGCCTTGGTCTTCAGGACCTTGCGGCCACGGTAGAAGCCGTTGGGGCTGATGTGGTGACGCAGGTGCGTTTCACCGGTGTTGGGTTCGATGGCGGTCGACGGGGCCACCAGAAAATCGTGCGAACGGTGCATACCGCGCTTGGAGGGGGACTTCTTGTTTTGTTGAACGGCCATGATGACTCCTAGAAACGGGGCGCATTGTACGCGATGCGGCCCGATGTTGATCTCAATCTTTGTGCTTCAGTTGTTCCAGCACCGCAAACGGCGACGGACGCTTGACAGCGGGCTCCTCTTCAGAAGCTTCGCTGGCCTTGGCCTGCGCGCCCGGGCATACATCATGCTTGGGCACATACGGAATGCTCAGAATGAGCTCATCTTCGATCTGGGCCAACAGATCAAAATGATGCGAACCCACCACCTTTTCAGGTTGCTGGGCCACAGAATCCCTTCCTACGCCTTCGTCGTCCTCGTCGTCGTCATCGTCGCCTTGATCGGCAAAGGAATGATCATCGTCGAGGTCGTCTTCGGATTTGACCAGTTGCAGCACGACTTCGCTGTCGACCGGATACGCAAACGGCGCATTGCACCGCTGGCACACAACCACCGGATTTGCCTTCACATGCAGGCGCAAAAGCGATTGGCCCATCAGCAAGCCGGTTTTGCCTTCTTCGCCTTGCACGGACCAGGTCACGAGTCCGGCTTCGCCCAGCGGTTGCTCGGGCAGGCCATCGACCACGCGGGCAAGACGCACCAAGGCGATGCTGCCTTGCGCGCTTTTACCCAGACGGGCAAAGGCGAAGGCGTCGATGCGCTTGACGTCAGAGTCCGCCGCATTCACACCAGCACCGGCCGATCCGTCCGCGCGGCGACTCGCATCGCCAGGCTTTCCCTTCGGTGTCATGTTGATGTTCCTGCAAAAATGCCGCAAAACGTTAGATAATACTGTGACTTACGTATTACCGTCAAATGCCGCATGCCCCACAAACCTAGCTTGATCCTCGCGTCCAGCTCGCGATACCGCAAAGAACTGTTGTCGCGCCTGCGGCTGCCCTTTTCCGCGATTTCCCCCGATGTAGACGAAACGCCACAACCCGGCGAAACCCCCGAGGTGCTGGCGCTGCGCCTGTCCGTCGCGAAGGCGATGGTGGTGGCGGAAAAACATCCGGGCAGCATCGTGATCGGCTCTGACCAGGTTGCCACCGTGGACGGCGCCCCCATCGGCAAGCCGGGCGACTTCACGCGGGCCCAGGCGCAACTGCGCGCGCTGTCGGGCAGACTGGTGGAGTTTCACAGCGCGCTGGCCGTGACCGACGGCCAACGCGTGGAAAAGGCCGACATTGTGACGCGCTGCCGGTTCCGCCAACTGTCCGACCATGCCATCGACGCCTACCTGCGCGCCGAAGAGCCTTACGATACCGCAGGCAGCGCCAAGGCGGAAAGCCTGGGCATTGCCCTGATGGAAAGCATTCAAAGCGACGATCCAACCGCCATCATAGGCCTGCCGCTGATCGAGTTGACACGCATGCTGGCAACTTTCGGACTGGATCCGCTCGACGCCCCGGGAGCATCCGCATGACCGGCGCCCTGCACCTGATTCCGGTCAGCCTGGGCGATGCGCCCCCCGAGCGCTGGCTGCCAGCCGACGTGCGCGCGCTGGCCGGCCGGCTGGACACCTACATCGCCGAGAACGCCAAGACCGCCCGCGCCTTCCTGAAGCTCATCGGCACCACCCGGCCGCTGCAGGAAATCACCATCCACACCCTCACCGACAAGGCCGACGCCGCGCAGATCAAGGCATGGCTCGACCCCGCAAAGCGCGGCGCGGAGATCGGCCTGGTTTCCGAGGCAGGCTGCCCCGCCGTCGCGGACCCCGGCGCCAAGGTCGTGGACGCAGCGCACCGCATGGGGATCGCCGTCAAACCCTGGGTAGGCCCCTCTTCGATTCTGCTGGGCTTGATGGCCAGCGGCCTGGACGGGCAGCGTTTCGCCTTTCATGGTTATGCCCCGGTGGAACCCGGCGAACGTGCCAAGCAACTGCGCGCCTGGGAGCAGCACTCGGCCCGCCACAACCAGACGCAGTTGTTGATCGAGACCCCGTACCGCAACGCGGCGATGTTTGCCACGCTGATCGCCACCCTGAAGGGCGACACCAAGCTGTGCGTGGCGCGCTCGATGACGACGGCAGACGAATGGGTGGTCACCCATACGGTGGCCGACTGGAAGAAGCTGCCGGCGCCTCAGCTGGACAAGCTGCCGACGCTGTTCCTGTACCTGGCGCGCTGATCATGATCCGCCTATTTTCCACGCTGCTGGCCGCGGCGGTTCTGGCCGGCTGCGCGGCGCGCGGGCCCGCCGGCCTGGATCTTGACACTTCGATCACCGCCGTCAGCCAGAGCAGCCGGGTGCGATCCGTGGTCGTGCACTACACCACGGTCAACGACGCCGAGTCGCTGCGCCTGCTTTCCAAGGGCAAGGTCAGCGCGCATTACCTGCTGGACCTGGATGGCCGCGCCCATCGGCTGGTCGACGAAAACCGCGCCGCATGGCACGCCGGGGCCAGTTCCTGGTACGGCAACATCGCAACGAACAGCACCTCGATCGGCATCGAGATCGTCAATCCGGGCTGGACCGAAGGCAGCGACGGGGAGCGCGTCTGGCACCCCTACGACGACCGCCAGGTCCGGGCGCTGACCATCCTGCTGCGCGACATCATCCGCCGGCACAACATCGTGCCGGAGAACGTCGTGGGCCACAGCGACATCGCGCCGCAGCGCAAGGTGGATCCGGGCCCGCTGTTCCCCTGGAAGACGCTGGCGGACGCGGGTATCGGGCGCTGGTACAACGAGGCAGGCGCGGCCCAGCATCTGGCTCGCCTGCAGATCGAAGGCGTGCCGGATGTCGCATGGTTTCAGAAGCAGCTGCAGCGGCTTGGCTACGCCAGTCCGCAGGACGGCACTTTGGACCGCGCAACGATCAACACGCTGGCCGCGTTCCAGATGCACTACCGCCCTGCCCTGCACGATGGCCAGCCCGACGCGGAAACCGCGGCCATCATGCTGGCCATGCAGTAGCTACGGCGCCCCAGCGCGCTAGCGGACTACGCCCGCGCGCGCCACCAGGCAACGACGCGCCAACCCAGCAGCACGGCCAGCACCGCGGCGTAGATCGCGGGCTCGGACAGGTCATTCTTGCCCGCCTTGTGCCACCAGTAGTGCAGAATCGCCAGCAGGCCGATGGCATAGATGGCCCGGTGCAGCGTCTGCCAGCGCTTGCCCAACCGCCGCATCGCCCACTGCGTCGACGTGGCCGCCAGAGCGGTCATCAGCACGAAGGCCGAAAATCCCACCATGATGAAGGGACGTTCGACGATGTCACGCACCATTTCGGCGGGATCGAACCCGCGGTCCCACCATACCCACGCCATGAAATGCAGCGCCGCGTAGAAGAACGCGAACAATCCGCACATGCGCCGAACGCGTACCAGCGCGGGCTGCCCCGCCAGACGGCGCAGCGGCGTGATGGCCAGGGTGACCAGCAGGCATACCAGTGCCCAGGTGCCAGACGATCGCGTCAGGAATTCAACGGGATTTGCCGTGAGGCCGTCGTGCATTCCCAGCCATATCCAGCGCGCGAACGGCGCCAGGCCCAGCAGAAAGAGCAGCGGCTTGAAGCGCCCGATCGTCCGGGCCGAAAGCTGCGCCTTCCTGGGTGCCGCAGCCGAGGCAGCGCGAGGAGCAACGGACACGGATCAGCGCCTCAGTAATTGGCCTTCAGGTCCATGCCCTGATAAAGCGACGCCACCTGATCGCCGTAGCCGTTGAACATGAGCGTCTTGCGTTTGGGCGTGAACAGGCCGTCCTCACCGATGCGGCGCTCGGTGGCCTGGCTCCAGCGAGGATGCGCGACGTTAGGGTTCACATTGGCGTAGAAGCCGTATTCTTGCGGGGCCGACTTGACCCAGGACGTGACGGGCGGCTTTTCCACCAGCCGGATCTTCACCAGCGATTTGCCCGACTTGAATCCATACTTCCACGGCACGGCCAACCGCAGGGGCGCTCCGTTCTGGTTGGGCAGCACGCGCCCATAGACGCCAAAGACCAGCATCGCCAGCGGATGCATGGCTTCGTCCAGGCGCAACCCCTCCACATACGGCCACTCCAGGATGGCAGCGCGCACGCCCGGCATGTTTTCCCGCTGAACGGCAGTGACAAATTCGACGTACTTGGCGTTGCCATTCGGCTCCACCTGCTTGAGCACCTCGGACAGCGAATACCCAACCCACGGAATGACCATGGACCAGCCCTCGACGCAGCGCAGGCGGTAGACGCGGTCTTCCATGGGCGCGAGCTTGAGCAACTCTTCGATGGTGAACGTGCGCGGCTTGTTGACCTCGCCCTCGACGCTCACGGTCCACGGCCGGGTCTGCAACTTGCCAGCATTTTTGGCCGGTTCGCCCTTATCTACGCCGAACTCGTAGTAATTGTTGTAGGACGTGATGTCTGCCAGTGACGTCTGCTTATCCATGATGCTGAACGCAGGGTTGGACTTGCCCGGCAGCGCGCCGGCGTCCTGCGCGTGGGCGGCGCGCGTAGCCCAGCCGGGCAGCCCGACGGCAGCAGCGGCAGCGCCGGCGCGCAACATGAGTTCGCGGCGCGACCGCCACACGGCCTCGGAAGTGATCTCGGACGGCAAAAAGTCGTCGGGCTTGCGTATCAGCATCGTAATCTCCGGTATGGCGCCGCGCTCCGTGAGCGCGCGCCCGCGTCAACCATGGACGCTGGACGGGGCTATCTTATTCCGCAGCGGCCTCGCGAAGCACGCGCAGCGCCTTTCGGATAGACCCGCCGGACCGGCGGACGTTCCTAGCGGCCTTCATCAGCCAGAGCCTACGCGCCGGCACTCACGCGCGGCATAAGCCATTCGCGCACGAGCGGAACGGTGTCCAGCACTGCTTGCGGGGCACATCCCTCAAGCTCCTTCAGGGTGTGTGCACCGTAGGTGACCCCCAGACCGTGCACACCCGCGTTGCAGGCCATCTGCAGATCATGCGATGTGTCGCCCACCATGATGACCCGCGACGGATCCACGTCCAGTTCCTGCATCAGTTCGTGCAGCATGGCCGGATGCGGCTTGCTGAAGGTCTCGTCGGCGGTGCGGGTCGCGTCGAACAGAGGGCCCAGGCCGGTCGCGGCCAGCGCGCGCGTCAGGCCGACGCGGCTCTTGCCCGTGGCGACAGCGAGCCGCACGTTCTGGCTGGCCAGGTCGGTCAGCAACTCGTTGATGCCCTCGAACAGGCGCAATTCCGGATCGCGCAGCAGGTAGTGCGTGCGGTAGCGCTCAAGGAAGCGAGGCAGCATGGCCTGCGTCAATTCGGGGACGGCACGGCGCAACGCGCTTTCGAGCGAAAGGCCGATGACCCAGCTTGCCTCGGACGCGGACGGCACCGCCAGATCCAGATCGCGGCAAGCGCCCTGAATGGCGGCCACGATGCTGTGCGTGGAATCCATCAGGGTGCCATCCCAGTCAAAGACGACCAGCGAATACGACATATCAGGCAGACTCCAGTGTTTTCAGGATGTTCCGGCAAGCTGGCGGCAGCTCGGCGGTCAGTGTCATGACCTCACCCGTCAGCGGGTGAGGCAGGGTGAGGCTGTGAGCGTGCAGGAACATGCGGTTGAAGCCCTGCCGCGCGAATTGCGCACGTACGTCGTCGTGGCCGTATTTGTCGTCCCCGACGATGGGAAAGCCGCTGGATGCCAGATGGACCCGGATCTGGTGGGTGCGTCCGGTGCGCAGCTCGGCGTCGACCAGACTGTAACCGCCAAAACGCTGTTTGAGCGTGACAATCGTGTGCGCCGTTTGCCCGTCCGGATCCACCTTGACGCGGCGCTCGCCGGACTGCGTGGTCCATTTGGTCAGGGACAGCTTGATGTGCTGGCGGTCGTTGACCCAATCGCCCTCTACCAGCGCGAAATAATGCTTGTCGCTCCGGCCCTCGCGCAGCATGGCGTGCAGCGCCAGCAGCGCGCTGCGCTTCTTGGCGACCATCAACAGCCCCGAGGTTTCGCGGTCCAGCCGGTGCACCAGTTCCAGGAACTTGGCCTGCGGGCGCGCGGCGCGCAGTTGTTCGATCACGCCGAACGAGACTCCGCTGCCGCCGTGAACGGCAACACCGGCCGGCTTGTCCACCACGAGCATGGCGTCGTCTTCAAAGACGATCGGGAATTCGGCGGCGGGCACGGGTCGGGGCTTGCCGGGGTCAGGCAGGCGCAGGGGCGGGATGCGGACGACGTCGCCTTCCTCAACCCGGTAATCCACCTGGATGCGTCCCTTGTTGACGCGGACTTCGCCGCCGCGGATCGCCTTGTAGATGTGCGTCTTGGGCACCCCCTTGCACAGCCGCATGAGGAAGTTGTCCAGACGCTGGCCGGCATGCTCGGCGCCCACTTCAACCATGCGGACGGCGGGGGCTGCTTTAGAGGCGGATACGGGGGAGGAAGTTTCTTTGCGCATTGCGGAAAGCGACATATAATCGGGACAGCCTTAAGGGGCTGAACTAGCCGCCTGGCGTAGAGATGCAACCAACACGCAACTCCGTCGAGCGCGCGGGCCGCCATTGTACTGCCTGCTCATTCAACCCCTGGGTCTCTTGGTCGCCGGCGCAACCGAGCCCTGCGGAATAGTGGTGTGGCATTCATCTTGCCCGCTGTTCCGGCAGGTCCGTTGCATGCCGCAAGCGGCTCTGAAGCACTGCAAGAATCGTCGCATATTTAAAGCACCAGCTGCGTGTGGGCAACCAATCCGACCGCAGCTGCCGTTCACAGCATTTTTTCCGTCAAACCACATTCAGTGAAGCTGACCCTCCTGCTGACAGAACCCCGTGCCCCACGGCACGACGTGCCCGCCTGACCCGCGGCGGATACGCCTGGGCGCCGCCCAGGTACGGTCCGCACCTTCTTGCCCGCTTCAGCCGCAGCCCGAGTGGCCCGAGGTCACGCGCCGATATCGGCGCGTCATGACAACGGAGAAACCCTCTCATGAAGCGCATGCTGTTCAATGCGACGCATCAGGAAGAATTACGCGTCGCTATCGTCGATGGGCAAAAACTCATCGATCTTGACATCGAGACTGCCGGCCGCGAACAGCGCAAAGGCAATATCTACAAAGGTGTCATCACCCGGATCGAACCCGGCCTCGAAGCTTGCTTCGTCAACTACGGCGAAGACCGTCACGGCTTTCTGCCCTTCAAGGAAGTTGCGCGCAGCTTCTTCAAGGAAGGCGTCGATGTTCGTACCGCCCGCATCCAGGACGCCCTGCGCGAAGGCCAGGAACTGATCGTCCAGGTCGAAAAGGAAGAACGCGGCAACAAGGGCGCAGCCCTGACCACGTTCATCTCGCTGGCTGGCCGCTACCTGGTCCTGATGCCCAATAACCCCCGCGGCGGCGGTGTTTCGCGCCGCGTCGAGGGCGAGGATCGCCAGGAACTGCGCGACACGATGGAACAGCTCGACCTGCCCCAGGGCATGAGCATCATCGCCCGCACCGCAGGCATCGGCCGCAACGTCGAAGAACTGCAATGGGACCTGTCCTATCTGCTGCAGCTCTGGACCGCCATCGACGGCGCCGCGCGCGACAACTCCGCGCCCATCCTGATCTATCTCGAATCCAGCCTGGTCATCCGCGCGATCCGCGATTACTTCTCGCCCGAAATCGGCGAGATCCTGATCGACACCGACGAGATCGCCGACCAGGCCACCGCCTTCATGAGCGTGGTGATGCCGGACAACGTCCAGCGCGTCAAACGCTACCGTGACGACATCCCCCTCTTTTCGCGCTTCCAGATCGAACACCAGATCGAAACGGCCTACTCGCGCACGGTGCAACTGCCCTCGGGCGGCGCCATCGTGATCGACCACACCGAAGCCCTGGTTTCCGTGGACGTGAACTCGGCCCGCTCGACCCGCGGCGCCGACATCGAGGAAACCGCGCTGCGCACCAACTCGGAAGCGGCCGACGAAGTGGCCCGCCAGTTGCGCCTGCGCGACCTGGGTGGCCTGATCGTCATCGACTTCATCGACATGGAAGACAGCAAGAACCAGCGCGCCGTCGAACAGCGCCTGCGTGATGCCCTCCATTTCGACCGTGCCCGCGTCCAGATGGGCAAGATCTCGCGTTTCGGCCTGATGGAACTGTCGCGCCAGCGCCTGCGTCCGGCCCTGAACGAAGGCTCGCACATCACCTGCCCGCGCTGCAACGGCACCGGCGTGATCCGCGACGCCGAATCCAGCGCCCTGCACGTCCTGCGTCTGCTGCAGGAAGAAGCCATGAAGGAAAACACCGCGGCAGTCCACGCCCAGGTGCCCGTCGACGTGGCCACGTACCTGTTGAATGAAAAGCGTGCCGACATCACCAAGATGGAAGCCCGCCTGAAGGTCAACCTGATGCTGATCCCCAACAAGCATCTGGAAACGCCGCACCATCACATCGAGCGCCTGCGCCACGACGATCCCCGCCTGGAAGAGCTGAAGACCAGTTTCGAACTGGTGGAAGCGCCGGCCACGGATGCGCCCTGGCAGCCGCGCGAAAGCGAAATCAAGTCGCGTCCGGAAGCCCTGGTCAAGGGCATCACGCCGTCGCAGCCCGCCCCCGTCTCGACGCCCGCAGCGCCGGCCGCCGCACCCGCCGCGCCCGCGGCAGGCGCCGGTCTGGGCGGCCTGTTCAAGCGTCTGGTCAGCTGGCTGACCGGCGGCTCCGAACCCGCCAAGCCCGCCCCCGTAGCCGCCGAAGAAACCGCCAAGCGCGCGGGCTCGTCGCGTGGCAAGGGCCGCAGCGGCCATGACGGCCAGGAACGCCGCGGCGAACGCCACGGCTCCGACCGCAACCGCAACCGCCGCGGCGAAGGCCGTGGCGAAGGCGCCGAGGCCACCGAAGGCGGCCGTCACCACGTCCGCGGCAACCGCCGCTCGGATGGCGAACGCGGCGAACGCAACAATCGTGGCGAAGGCCGCGGCGAGCGCGACACCCAGGCCGCCACCCAGGCAGCCCTGGCATCCGCCCGTCCGGAACAGACGCCCGAACTCAACGGTGAAGACACCGGCGCAGGCCGCAATCGCCGCCGTGGCCGTGGCCGTAACCGCCGCGAGGAAGGCCAATCCGACGCGCCGATGAGCGAACAGGAAAGCATGGTCGCCGCGCTGGCCCAGACGGTCGCCACCGCGCTGCCTGACGCCAAGTCGGATACCAAGTCCGCTGCCGAAGCCCTGGACAATGCTGACGCCGACGAACAGTCCGCCGACGCGTTCCCGGGCGCTGAAGGCGCCGAAGGCGCCGCCGATCCCGAGCGCAAGCGCCGCCGCCGCCGCAGCCGCCGTGGCCGCCGCAGCCAGGACGAAGCCGGTCTGCCCGGTAGCGACGAGCTGCAGGAAGACGGCGCCGAAGACGCCGGCGAACAGCAAGCCGAAGGCGTCGCCGCCCAGGCTGCTGAGCCGGCTCAATCGGCCGCCGAGCAAACTGCTCCTGCCGCCGCGCAGCAGGTTCAAGCCCCGGCCCAGCCCGTGCAGACCGCCGCCCAGCCCGAGCAAGCGCCGGTCGAACCGGTTCAAGCCCCCAAGGCTGAGCCCGTCCAGGCCGCCGCCGAGCCCGTGGTTGCGCCCGCCGTCGAACCCGCGGTGAAGCCCGCGGTTGAGCCCGTAGCCCAGCCCACGGCTGAGCCTGCCGCTCAACCCGTGCAGACCGCGCCGCAAGCGACCCCGCCTGTCGCCGTGCAACCCGCCAGCGAGGCTTCGGTCCCCGCTGCGCCGGTGCAGACGCCGGTGGAAGCGCCCGCCGCTGAACCCGTGGTCCAGACGCCGGCAGTGGCCGCTGCTCCCGTCGCACCGGCCCCCGCGCCGGTCGCGCCGGCCAGCGCGCAACAGCCCATCGTGGTCCCTGCCGTTGCCCCGGCCGCCAAGGCGCAAGCCTTGCACGACGTGGTCAATGCCGCCGGCCTGAAGTGGGTGGAAACCGATCCGGAACGCTACGCGCAAACGCAGCAGCGCATTGCCGCCTCGTACGCGCCGGTCCGCCTGGGCCGCGAACGCAAGCCGGTGACGCCCGTCTCGAACGAGCCGCTGGTTCAGGTCGAAACGCGCCACTAAGCCGCACGGCCGTCAGGGCCTGGCCCTGACAGGCAAAACACCCCGCACACCGGAAACGGTTTGCGGGGTGTTTTTTTGTGGCCTCAGTATGTGCGGGCGGCGTGCCGCAACCGATGCCTCAGTCGCCCACGGAGCGGCGCGATTGCGGATCCAGCGCCCGGCCCGCCTCTTCCACAAAGGCTTCCGCCAGCGCCGAATGCGGCATGTGGCGCGCCCACAGGATGCCCATCCGGCGCAGCGGCGCACGCCCGGGCAGAAGCACCCGCCTGACGCGGCGGCTGTCGAGCGAGTCCGGCGCCCAGTCGGGCACCAGCGACACGCCCAAGCCTTCGGAGACCATGCAGGCAATGCCCATCAGCCCATCGACCTCCAGCCGCTCGCGGGGCGCGATGCCGTGCTGGCGCAGGTACTGGTCAGCCAGGCGCCCGCCCCAGACGTTGCGGTCGTAGCGGATGAAGGGCTGGATGCGCATCAGTTCGTGCGCATCGTTGCCCGGCATATCGGGCGGCGCGAGCACCACCAGTGGCTCCTCGGTCACCAGCTTCCACGCATAGCCCTTGGACAGGTTGAACTGCGGTTTGACGATGAATGCCGCGTCCAGGTCGCCGTTGATGACGCGGTGGTACAGATGGTTGGAAGTGCCGGGCTCCATGAAGACCGCCAGCTTGGGCATCCGCCGGTACAGGCGGGCCAGCACGATGGGCATGATGCCGGTCAGTGCCGAGGCCGAGACGCCCAGGCGCAGCTCGCCCAGCGGCGCATCGTCCGTGGCGCTGGCGCGCAGATCGCGCACCTCGCGCAGCACGCTGCGGGCGCGCTCCAGCACCTTCAAGCCGGCCTCGGTCGCCTTGACGCTGCGGCCGACGCGCTTGACCAGCGTAGCGCCCAGTTCTTCTTCCAGCGTGCGCACGCGCGCGGCGATGGCGGCGGGCGTCAGGTCCAGCCGCCGCGCCGCCTCGGCCAGCGATCCGCTTTCAATGACCGACACAAAGCTCTGCACATATCGCGTATCCACGGTCTCCCCTTCTTTTGGACGTGTGGCGCGCTCTGCGGCAAACCACAACAATTTTATGGATTGAACCCATTAAACAGCAGATGTTCGGTGGGCGGATCGGTGCCAGAATCGGAAATCGCAGCCGCGCGGCCGCGGCGCGTCCTTTTCACCCATCCAATAACGAGTAGAGACATGACGACCCCTGCCCGCATTCCTGGCGTCTTTTCGCCGGTCCTGACGCCGTTCGATGAACGCTACCGCCCGGCCTTGGGGCGCTACGTGAAGCACTGCCGCTGGCTGCGCGAACAGTCCGTCGGACTGGCCATTTTCGGCACCAACTCCGAGGCGAATTCGCTGTCGCTCTCGGAAAAGCACACGCTGCTCGATGCGCTGCTGGAAGCCGGCGTGGAGCCGTCTGCGCTGATGCCCGGCACGGGCGCATGCGCGCTGCCCGACGCCATCGCGCTGACGCAGCATGCGGTGCGCAGCGGGAGCATGGGCGTGCTGGTGCTGCCGCCCTTCTACTACAAGGGCGTCAGCGACGAAGGCCTGTTCCGCTACTTTGCCGAGCTGATCGAAGGCGTGGGCGACGACAAGCTGCGCCTGTACCTGTATCACATCCCGCCCGTCAGTCAGGTGCCGCTTAGCCTGGACCTGATCGACCGCCTGCTGACCCGCTATCCCGGCATCGTGGCCGGCGTGAAGGACAGTGGCGGCGACTGGGCCAACACGGCGGCGATGATCGAGCGTTTCACGCCGCGCGGATTCCAGGTGTATGCGGGCAGCGAGGCATTCCTGCTGCAGACCCTGCGCGCAGGCGGCGTGGGCTGCATCACGGCCACGGGCAACGTCAATCCGGGTCCCATCGTGGCGCTGCAGCAGCGCTGGCAGGAGGCGGATGCCGACGAGCGCCAGGCCGGGCTGAACGCCACGCGCAACGTGTTCCAGCAATTCCCGATGATTCCCGCGATGAAGGCCGCCATTGCCTGGAAGTCGGGCGATGCGGCGTGGGCCACGGTGCGTCCGCCCCTGGTCGAGCTGAACGCCGCGCAGACGGACGCACTGAAGACCGCATTGCAGGCCAACGGCTTCGACATGCCGGGCGCCGACTCGTTGTCGGACGCCTGAGCGTCCGATCCGCTGGCGCGGACGGTCACGCATGACCGTCCGCTGATCTTCACGCGTTGCGGAAGCGGTCAGCTCACGACGCCGATGTTCCAGGGCACGAACTCGTGATCGCCCAACCCCAGCAACTCGCTCTTGCTGCGCGCGCCCGAGGCCACGCGCAGGATCTCTTCGAAGATGCGCTGCGCCACCTCCTGCAGCGTGGCGGTGCCGTCCAGAATGTCGCCGCAATTGACGTCCATGTCTTCGGTCAGCCGCTCGTACATCGGCGTGTTGGTGGCAAGCTTGATCGACGGCACCGGCTTGGCGCCGAACATCGAACCGCGGCCTGTCGTGAAGCAGATCATGTTGGCGCCGCCGGCGATCTGCCCCGTGGCCGACACCGGATCAAACCCCGGCGTGTCCATGAACACCATGCCGGGCTGCCGGACCGGCTCCGCGTAGCGATAGACCTCCATCAGCGCTGTGGTGCCGCCCTTCATCGACGAGCCCAGCGACTTCTCGAAGATGTTGGCCAGACCGCCCATCTGATTGCCGGGACTGACCTTGCCATTGATCTGCACGTCGCGGCCCGGGGAATACTCTTCCTTCCACCAGCGGATGCGCTGGACCAGCTTCTCGCCCACTTCCCGGCTGCGCGCCCGTGACGTCAGCGTATGTTCGACGCCGTAGATTTCCGGCGTCTCGGACAGGATCGCCGTGCCGCCGTGACGCACCAGGATGTCCATGGCCGCGCCCAGCGCAGGGTTGGCGGTGATCGACGAGAAGCCATCCGACCCGCCGCACTGCAGGCCGATCTTCAGGTGACGCGCGGACACCGGCTCGCGGCGCACCTCGTTGGCGGCGGGCAGCATGGACTTCACTGCGGCGACGCCGGCTTCGATCGTTTTGCGGGTGCCGCCGGTCTCCTGCATGATGAACGTCTGCAGCCGCGCACCCGCTTCCAGGCCCTGGTCCTTGAGCAGCGCATCGAGCTGATTGCGTTCACAGCCCAGGCCAACGATCAGCACGCCCGCGAAGTTCGCATGACAGGCGTACCCGCCCATCGTGCGCCGCAGGAGGTCCATGGGCTCGCCGGACATTTCCATGCCGCAGCCCATGCCGTGGCTCAGCGCGACCACGCCATCCACGTTGGGATAGGCGGCCATCACCTCGTCCGTGAAGGCGGACGCAATGCGGTGCACCACCGTGGCCGAACAATTCACCGTGGCAAGGATGCCGATGTAGTTGCGCGTGCCCACCTGACCGTTCGCCCGCACGATGCCTTGAAATCGCGCCTGCTCCGATTCAGGCAGCACGGGCGTCGGCACATAGTCACGAGAATGTGCGTAGTCGCGATCGAACTCCTGGAAGTCCATGTTGTGCGAATGCACGTAGGTGCCGGCGGGAATGTCCGTCGCGGCAAAGCCGATGCACACGTTGTATTTCAGGATGGGTTCGCCCGCGCGAAGGTCGCGCGCCGCGATCTTGTGCCCGGCGGGCACCTGGCTGCGGCTGACCAGGTCCTCGGCAGGCACGGCGGTGCCGATGCCGATAGGCACGCGCGCCACCACGACGTTATCGGCGGAATGCAGCCGGATGACGGGGCCGGCGGCGCGTTTTTCGGTGAAGTCGATCATGTCGTTGTCTCGGATGGATGAAGGGGCGCCCGGCTAGGGGCGCCCGGCTTAGGGGCGCCCGGCTTAGGGGCGCCCGGCTGAGCGGCGCCCAGGCGAAGCGTCCAGGCTATTCCGGCTTGATGCCGATATCGCGGATCAGCACCGACCAGCGCGGCAGTTCGGCGCCGACGAAGCGGCTGAAGTCGGCCGAGTCGCTGCCGACCACGGTGAAGCCCTGTTCGCTCAGCTTGGCCTGCATGTCGCGCTGCTCGAGCGCGGTGCGGATCGATGCGGAGAGCTTGTCGACCACGGGCTTGGGCGTCTTGGCCGGCGCAAAGACGCCGTACCAGGTCGACACCTCGAAGTCCTTGAAGCCCGATTCGGCCAGCGTCGGAATCTCGGGCGCCTTCGGATCGCGTTTGAGGCTGGTGATGGCCAGCGGGCGGACCTTGCCTGACGCGATGTGCGGCAGCGCCACCGGCAGGTTCGCGAACATGTAGGGCACATGACCGCCCAACACGTCGGCAATGGCCGCGGACTCGCCCTTGTACGGCACGTGCGTGACCTTCGTGCCGACCCGGTGCGCGTACAGCTCGCCCGCGATGTGCTGCGGGCCGCCTTGCCCGGAGGACGCGTAGCTCAGCGCACCGTTGCCGGCCTTCCGGATGTGCTCGGTGAGTTCACCGACGCTCTTGACGTCGATCAGCGCCGGATTGACCACAAGGATCAGCGGCATGGTCACGACCTGCGATACCGGCTCGAAATCGGTCTCGGGCTTGAACGGCAGCGTGGGGAACAGCGACGGCGCCACCACCATGGTGGATTGCGATCCCAGGAACAGCGAATAGCCGTCCGCGGGGGAGCGCGCCACATTGTCGGCCGCAATCGTGCCCGTGGCGCCCGCGCGGTTTTCCACCACGACCTGCTGGCCCAGGCTCTCGGCCATCTTGGCGCCGACCAGCCTGGCCACGATATCCGCGCCGCCGCCCGGCGCGAAGCCGACGACCATGCGCAAAGGCTTGTTTGGGAAGTCGTCGGCCAGGACGGCGGACGAGGCGGTGGCCAGGGCAAGGGCCAGGCCAGCGGCGCCGGCCATGCGCGCCAAGCGGCGCGCCTGCGTACAGGGGTGTTTCATCTGAGTCTCCGTGTGCCGCCTGCCGGATCTGGCCGTGACCGCGCGCGCAGCGGCGGATCGGAAGCCCGAGCGACGGCTCGTTGTGGTTTTGGGTGCTGCCAGGGCATTCTGGCCATTGCACTCAACACCAACAAGTACGTGGACACGCAGTCAAAACATAATTTTTTTGTCGTTTCTGCGCTGATGCACACGCGGGACACGCACACGGGCAAGGCAAAAAAAAACCACCCAGATGGGTGGTCTTCAAGATCTGCGAGCGGGGCGCGCAATCACGCGAGCACGCGCCGCACCGGCGCCATGCGATCAGAACTGGTACGTGTAGGTGAGCTGCACCACGTCCAGGCCCGGGTTCGGGCGCTTGATGCTGGCGTTCGAGAAGTGCGAATAGCGCACGCCGATACGGTTGTTCGGCGTGACCAGGAAGCCCACGCCAACGTGGTCGCCGAACTGGAAGGCCGTGCTGATGTTTTCGTCGGCAAAGCGCGTGCTGGAGAACAGCGTGGCGCCGATACCCGCTTCGATGTAGAAGCGTTCGCCGGTCCACCAGCGGAACATCGGGATGGCGCTGAACTGCCAGACGTGGCCCGGCGAACGCGAGCCGTCGGCTTGCCAATACGACGCGCCGAATTCGGGCGTCAGGTCCAGACGACCCCAGTTGCCGCCGAATTGATAGGTCCAGAGCGAGGCAGTCTCGTAGTTCAGGGTCAGGCGCTTGTAGTGGTCGCCAATGCCATAGTGCAGGCTGACGCCACCTTGGGTGCCCTCGGACGACTGGGCGCTAGCAAAGGTGGCAACCCCTGCCAGGGCAAGGCCGGCAAGGCGCGTCAGCATTTTCTTCTTCGTCGACTGCATGGGATCAACTCCATCTATTTCTGGACTAACGGGGAACATTAGCAAAATCCGGACCAACACGCTGCGCGCATGTCGCAATATGGCAACAAAGCGCCGTGAAAAAGACTGTTCCGAAAATCGCGGGATTCACGCAGGTGAAATTGCGCTAGGCGGCTGGAGCAAGTCTCGTGCCCAGGGGTTCACCCTGCTGCGGAAAAACAAAATGCCGCCAGGCGCGAGAAGCGACCGGCGGCATGTCTATTGATGCCGATGCAGCCGCAAGCGGCAGCCCGGCAATGTCGGCCCGATCAGGCGGTGACCACGTCCGCCGGCTGGTTGGTCAGCAGCGCCAGCAGGCGGGCGATTTCCTCGCGCAATTGGCGGCGGTCGACAACCATGTCGATGGCGCCCTTCTGCAGCAGGAACTCGGCGCGCTGGAAGCCTTCGGGCAGCTTTTCACGCACGGTCTGTTCGATCACGCGCGGACCGGCAAAGCCGATCAGGGCCTTGGGTTCGGCGATGACCACGTCGCCCATGAAGGCAAAGCTGGCCGACACGCCGCCCATGGTGGGATCGGTGAGGACGCTGATGAACGGCAGGCCGGCGGCCGACAGGCGGGTCAGCATGGCGTTGGTCTTGGCCATCTGCATGAGCGACAGCAGGCTTTCCTGCATGCGCGCGCCGCCCGAGGCGGCCACGCAGATGAACGGGGTCTTGTTGTCGAGGGCCGCTTGGGCGCCGCGCGCAAAGCGCTCGCCCACCACCGAGCCCATCGAGCCACCCATGAATTCGAATTCGAAGCAGGCCAGCGTGGCGGGCACGCCGCGGATCGAGCCGCTCATGACGACCAGCGCGTCGCTCTCGCCCGTTGCCTTGACGGCCTCTTGCAGACGCTCGGGGTACTTGCGCGTGTCCTTGAACTTCAGGGTGTCGACCGAACGCGTGTTCTGGCCGATTTCAACGCGGCCTTCCATGTCCAGCAGCGAATCGATGCGGGCGCGAGCCCCGATCCGCATGTGGTGGTCGCACTTGGGGCAGACGTGGAGGTTGGCTGCCAGGTCTTCGCTATACAGCACCGATTCGCACGACGGGCATTTCACCCAAAGGCCTTCGGGCACGCGGCGGGCGCCGCTGTCGCTGGTTTTGTTGATGCGAGGCGGCAGGAGTTTATCGATCCAGCTCATTGAGTATTCATCCCGTTTGAGATCGCGACCCGGCCGCTCAGGCCGACGCGTTCTCTCGTTTTACTTGATCCAGCGCCTGCCGGATGGTGCGCAGCCAGCCGCTGGCGGCGGCGACTGCGGCGTCGGTTTGCTGGGCAGCCGGTGCGTTGGCGACCGCCTGCTCCATGGTTTCAATCAGTTTGCTGCCGATGACGACCGCATCGGCGGCGCGCGCCACGCGCTGGGCGCTTTCGGCGTCGCGGATGCCGAAGCCCACGCCCACCGGGATGTCGCGCACGTGGCGGCGAATCACGGCCACGCGATCGGCGACGTCGTCGGTGTTCAGCGAGCCAGCGCCCGTCACGCCCTTGAGCGACACGTAGTACACATAGCCGCGTGCCACGGCCGCGACGGCCTTGATGCGGTCTTCAGTGGAGGTGGGCGCCAAGAGGAAGATGGGCGCAATGCCGTGTTCGCCCAGGGTGGCGGCGAACTCGATGACTTCTTCGGGCGGGTAGTCCACGACCAGCACGCCGTCCACGCCGGCCTGCGCGGCACGGCTGGCGAATTCGGCCTGGCCCATGCGTTCGATGGGATTGGCGTAGCCCATCAGGACCACGGGCGTCTCGGTGTCGCGCTGGCGGAAGTCGGCCACCAGCTCCAGTACGCGGGCCAGGCCCACGCCTTGCGCGATGGCGCGGTCTGCGGCGCGCTGGATGACCGGGCCGTCGGCCATGGGATCCGAGAACGGCACGCCCAGTTCGATGACGTCGGCGCCGGCGTCAACCAGCGCGTGCATCAGCGGCACCGTGGCGGCGGGGGAAGGATCGCCGGCGGCGATGTAGGGAATCAGGGCCGCTGCGCGGCCGGATTCTGCGGTGCGCGCGAAAGCCGCGGCAATGCGATCGGTGCGGGTTGTCATGTTCAGAGCTCGATGCCGGCGCGTTCGGCGACGGTGTGCATATCCTTGTCGCCGCGGCCAGACAGATTGACCAGGATGACGGCATCGCGCGGCAGCGTGGCGGCCATCTTGACGGCCTGGGCGATGGCGTGCGACGACTCCAGCGCGGGCATGATGCCTTCGATGCGGCAGCAGTCGTGGAAGGCCTTCAGGGCTTCGTCGTCGGTGATGCCGACGTACTCGGCACGGGCCGAATCCTTGAGCCAGGCGTGTTCCGGACCGACGCCGGGGTAGTCCAGGCCGGCCGAGACCGAATGCGTTTCTTGAACCTGGCCGTCGGCGTTCTGCATGACGTAGGTGCGGTTGCCGTGCAGCACGCCCACCTGGCCCGCGGCCAGCGATGCAGCGTGCTTGCCGCTGTCCATGCCCTCGCCCGCCGCCTCGACGCCGATCAGGCGCACGTTTTCGTAGGGGATGTAGGGATGGAAGATGCCCATGGCATTGGAGCCGCCGCCCACCGCCGCCACGACGTAGTCGGGCTGGCGGCCGATGGCCTCGGGCATCTGCGTCAGGCATTCGTTGCCGATGACGGTCTGGAAGTCGCGCACCATGCGGGGATAGGGGTCGGGACCCGCCACCGTGCCGATGATGTAGAACGTGTTTTCGATGTTGGTGACCCAGTCGCGCATGGCTTCGTTCAGCGCGTCCTTCAGGGTGCGCGAACCGGAGTTCACGGGCACCACCGTGGCGCCCAGAAGCTTCATGCGGTAGACGTTGGAGGCCTGGCGGCGCACGTCTTCGCTGCCCATGTACACCACGCATTCCATGCCGTAGCGGGCCGCGACCGTGGCGGTGGCCACGCCGTGCTGGCCGGCGCCGGTTTCGGCGATGACACGCGGCTTGCCCATGCGCTTGGCCAGGAGAGCCTGGCCGATGCAGTTGTTGACCTTGTGCGCGCCGGTGTGGTTCAGGTCTTCGCGCTTGAACCAGATCTGGGCGCCGCCCACGAGTTCGGACCAGCGCCGGGCATGGTAGACCGGGCTGGGCCGGCCCACGAAATGCTTGAGCTCGTAGTTGAACTCTTCGAGGAAGGCGGGATCGACCCGGTAACGGTCATAGGACGCGCGCAGGTCGTCAAGCGCGTGCATCAGCGTTTCCGCCACGAAAACACCGCCATAAGGCCCGAAATGGCCCTTGGCATCCGGAAAGTCGTAAGGTTTCACCACAGCATCTCCCCCGGGATCGCGGCAGGCCAATGCCAGCCGCAAATCCGGTTTGCAACCCGGCATTTTACCTGACGCGGACGGCACCGGCGTGCCACCCGCTCCCGGGCGCCCCGCGCGTCAGAGGGACTGGCCCATGCGGCGCAGGAAGGTTTCGCACGCGGCCATCTGGTCCAGGGCCACGTATTCGTTGGGCTTGTGGGCCTGTTCGATATGGCCGGGGCCGCAGACCACCGTGGGGATGCCGATGCCCTGGAACAGGCCGGCTTCGGTGCCGTAGGCGACCTTGCGCGTGGCGCGGTCTTCGGTCAGGGCGCGCACCAGCTGGGTGATGGCGGCTTCTTCCGAGGCCTCCAGCGCGGGCGCGGCGGCGCCGGTCTCGATCTCGATGGTGGCGCCGTCGAATTCGGCCTTCATCTTCGGCAGCAGCTCTTCGCGCACGTATTTTTCGACTTCCGCCTGGATGTCGTCCGGACGCATGCCCGGCAGATTGCGGAATTCGTAGGTGAATTCGCACAGCTCGGGGATGGTGTTGACCGCGATGCCGCCCCGGATCTGGTTGGTGGTCATCGTGGAGAACGGCACGTCGTAGAACTGGTCGTAGGGGCCGTTGGCCTTGAAGCTGTCAGCCAGGTCGCGGATGCGGCAGATCAGGCGGGCGGCGTATTCGATGGCGTTGCAGCCGCGCGGCGTGAGCGACGAGTGGGCCGCCTTGCCGTGCACCTTGCAGCGAAAGAGGTTGATCCCCTTGTGGGCCACCACGACCTGCATGCCGGTGGGCTCACCCACCACGCAGCCCTCGGGACGGATGCCGCGCTCGTGCAGGTCTGCCAGCATGTACGGCGCGCCGGCGCAGCCGACTTCCTCGTCGTAGGAGAACGCTAGGTGGATCGGCTTCTTGCGCGGCATGGCCAGAAATTCGGGCACCAGGGCCAGCGACCCGGCGATGAAGCCCTTCATGTCGCAGGCGCCACGGCCATAGAGCAGGCCGTCTTTTTCGACGAGCTTGAACGGGTCCGTGCTCCAGTCCTGGCCATCCACGGGCACCACGTCGGTGTGGCCCGACAGGACGATGCCGCCCTGCTGGTTGCCGTCTTGCGCCGGCAGCGTGGCAAAGAGGTTGGCCTTGGTGCGCTCGGGGTTGTGCGCCAGCCATGCCTCGACGCCCTGGCCCTTGAGCCAGTCACGGACGGTTTCGATCAGGGCAAGATTGGAATTGCGGCTGGTGGTGTCAAAGCCAACCAGCGTTTCCAGCCAGGTGCGCGCGTTCATGTCACTACTCTCGTGGGGAAAAGACGCAGTGTAAAGCCAGGCGGCGGCCGCGTCCCGGACGAGCGCCGTCTGGATGGCCGGTTTCCGAGGGGCATGCTTCCGAACGACCGCTTTTCGGACGACGCGCAAGACGGCCGGGGCGGCACCGCCTAGAATGTCGCCCGGAAATTAAAGCCCCCAAGGAGATCCCGTGCAGCACAAAGCAGTCCCCACACGCAACATCGTGGCAGCGGTAATAGGCAACGCGCTCGAATGGTATGACTTCCTGGTGTTCGCGTTCATGACGCCGATCATCGCCAAACTGTTCTTTCCCACCGACCCCAGCGTCCCCGGCAGCGAACTGAACGCCATCCTGATGACCACCGCCATCTTCGGCGTGGGCTTCTTCATGCGCCCGGTGGGCGGCATCATCCTGGGCCTGTACGGCGACCGCAAGGGCCGCAAGGCCGCCATGGTGCTGGTGACCTCGCTGATGGCCGTGTCCATCGCGCTGATCACGGTGGCCCCGACCTACCACGCGGCGGGCATCCTGGCCCCGATCTTCATCCTGATCGCGCGCCTCCTGCAAGGCTTCTCGGCCGGCGGCGAATTCGGCACGTCGACGGCGCTGCTGATCGAAATGGCCCCCAACGGCAAGCGCGGCTTCTATGGCTCGTGGCAGATGGCGGGCCAGATGCTGGCCCTGTTGATCGGCGCGGCTTGCGGCACGCTCATCACCGAGTTCTTCACCGAGCAGCAGATTGCCGACTGGGCATGGCGCCTGCCCTTCGCCTTCGGCCTGGTGATTGTGCCGATCGCCATCTATATCCGCCGCAACGTCGACGAAACCGACGCCTTCAAGCAGATGAAGGAAGCCGACCGCCAGGCCGCCGAACGCGGTGAAGTCAAGCGCCTGTCGCTGGGCCAGATGCTGCGCACCCACACCCGCGAGACGCTGATCGGCGTGGGCCTGGTGGTGACGGCTACGGTGTCGATCTACATCACGTTCACGTACCTGGTCACCTATTCGACCAAGGTGCTGATGCTGCCGCTGAACCAGACCTTCCTGGTGCAGATGGCTGGCGCGGCCCTGATGGTGGTGCTGACCCCGTTCATGGGCGCCTGGTCCGACCGCATCGGCCGCCGTCCGCTCGTGATCGGCTCGCTGATCGGCTACCTGATCGTGCTGTACCCGCTGTACTTCTGGCTGTCGGACGCGCCGTCGATCGGCCGCCTGCTGACCGTGCAGGTCGTGGTCTGCATTTTCGTGTCGGCGTTCTTCGGCGTGTTCAGCACGGTGATGGCCGAGCTGTTCCCGGCGCGCGTGCGTTCAGTTGGCCTGTCGCTGGCCTATAACGTGGCCGTGATGATCTTCGGCGGCTTCGCACAGTTCATCGTGACCTGGCTGATCAAGACCACCGGCTCGCCCATGGCGCCGGCCTACTACGTGATGTTTGGCGTGGCGCTGGGTCTGGTCGCCGCGTTCTACATGCGCGACCGCGCGCATGAAGAACTGGAACACTGAGGCCTGAACCGCCGCGTGCTGCCGCCTGGCCTTCACGCCAGCGGCGGGCACGGCGGGAAATGATCCGGCAGCGGTTCTCGCTGCCGGAAACTGCGCCTAGCGGCGCATCGCCGACGACACGCCTGGCACTTCGGCCAGCGCATCCAGCGCGCGGGACAGCGATTCGCCGCCGCGCACCTCCACCGTGAACACCATATGGGCAAGCGACTGCTTGCTCTGCGTGTTCACGCCCACGACGTTCAGACGCAGGCGCGCAAACACTTCCGACAGGTCGCGCAACAGGCCCGAGCGGTCATGCGCGCGCACGCTGATGTCCACCGGATAGAAGGTGTCGGCCGTTTCGCCCCACGCCACTTCGATGACGCGCTCGGGCTCGCGCGCAGCCAGCGCCAGATAGCTGTGGCAGTCGCGGCGATGGATGGACACTCCGCGCCCCCGCGTCACGAAGCCGGAGATCGCATCCGGCGGCGCCGGGCGGCAGCATCGGGCCAACTGCGTCAGCAGCGACCCCACCCCCACCACCAGCACGCCGCTCTTGCCGCTTTTCTCGGCGCTGCCGGCGCTGGCGTGCCGCAAGGCCGCCGGCGTGGGTTCGACCGCGGGCGCCGGCTGCTGGAACACCGCGTCGATCTGGCGCAGGCTGAATTCTTCCTTGGCGGCGGCGACGTAAAGGTCGTCGGCCCGCGCAAAACCCAGGTTCTGGGCCAGCTGTTCCAGATTGATGGCCGTCTTGCCCAGGCGCTGCAATTCCTTTTCGACAAGCGCCTGCCCCTGCGTGATGCGCTGCTGCAGTTCAATCGCGTTGAACCACATCCGCACCTTGGCACGGGCGCGCGGGCTGGCCAGAAAGCCAAGCTGGGGATTGAGCCAGTCGCGCGACGGGCCGCCGGACTTGGCGGAGATGATCTCCACGGTCTGGCCGGTGGACAGGTGCGTCTGCAGCGGCACCATCTGCCCATCGACGCGCGCGCCGCGGCAGCGGTGGCCCAGGTCGGTGTGCAGGTGATAGGCGAAGTCCACCGGCGTGGCGCCGGCGGGCAGTTCGATCACGCGCGCCTGGGGCGTCAGCACGTAGATGCGTTCGTCGGTATGCGCGGGTGCCGTCACCGCGCCGCGGCTCTTGCCCGCGGCGGCCCGGCCCGTGGCAGGCTTGGCGGGCTCGGGCGGCGTGTTTTCGCCACCCTCGACATCGGTGTTCCAGGCCAGCAGCTGGCGCATCCACGCAAGCTGCCGGTCGTATTCGCTGGAGGCGGCGACCTGCCCGCCCTTGGCGCCCGCTTCCTTGTAGCGCCAATGCGCGGCCATCCCGTATTCGGCGAACTGGTGCATCTCGCGTGTGCGGATCTGCACTTCGAAGGGACGGCCGTCGTCGTCGGCCACCACCGTATGCAGCGACCGGTAGCCGTTGGGCTTGGGCCGCGAGATGTAGTCGTCGAACTCGTCGGACAGCGGCGTCCACATCTCGTGCACCATGCCCAGCGCCGTGTAGCAGGCACGCACGTCGTCGACGATGACGCGCAGCGCCCGCAGGTCGTACATCTGCGAGAAATCCAGGCGCTTGACGCGCATCTTGTTCCAGATGCTGTAGATGTGCTTGGGCCGGCCGCTGACCTCGGCGTCGATGCCGCTCTTGGCCAGCGCCTGCTGCAGGCGCGTGATGGCGCCGGCGATGAAGGCCTCGCGCTCGACCCGCTTTTCTTCGAGCAGGCGGGCAATGTGCTTGTACTTGTCGGGTTCGAGGAAGCGGAAGGACAGGTCTTCCATTTCCCACTTGATCTGCCAGATGCCCAACCGGTTGGCGAGCGGCGCGTACAGGTCCAGCGTTTCGCGGGCGAAGCTGGGCGAGCACGGCGCCTTGCTCTCGGCGTGCCAGCGCAGCGTGCGCAGCCGTGACGCCAGGCGCATCAGCACGATGCGCAGGTCGGCGGCCATGGCCAGCAGCATCTTGCGCTGCATTTCCTTCTGCGAACCGCTTTCGGCCGACGCATCGCTGGCCTGCCGGGCCACCACGCCCAGGCGCAGCAACGCGTAGGCGCCCTGCACCAGCCGCGCGATTTCCGCGCCGAAGGCGACGGCGATGGGGTCGTTGCGCAACGAGGGCGCGGGCGCCATCAGATCGGTGGGCAGCGCGGCCAGGAGGGCGGCGGCGCGCGTGGCGGCATCGGTGTGCAAGGCCGCCAGGATACGGACGACGCCGGCGGCATGCCCGGCCAGCGGCTCACCCGTCAGGGCGTTCTGGCCGTGGAAGCGAGGCTCGGCCCAGCAGGCGACCCGGTCCAGTAATGCCAGGCCCTCGGCATCCAGGCCCGCTCCGGCCTCCTGCCGCCAGGAAGCGTCAAATGGCGAAGGCGCATCGGGAACGGGCGGGGCGGACATGACGGGGCGTAGCGCAGGTATCGGGTTGAATATTTCGACACTCTACACTAGGGTTCAGTCACCCTGAACACACTGCCGCATCCCGGCATATGGAAGGAACCAAAGCTTATGTTGCGCTGGCTGAAGGGCCGCGGCGCCCGCCCGTCCGAGGTCGCCGAGATGCAGGCCCGCATCCCGCCCGAACTCTGGCGGCAGGTGCTGGACACCTACCCATTCCTGGCGGCGCTGACCGAAAGCGAAGCCGCCCAATTGCAGGCGCGCGCCGCCTGGCTGCTTGCCAGCAAGACGATCAATGGCGCGCAGGGGCTGGAGGTCTCGGACTTCATGCGGCTGTCCATCGCCGCGCAGGCCTGCCTGCCCATCCTGAATCTCACGCCCGAACTGTACGAGGGCTGGGACGAGATCATCGTTTATCCCGCGAGCTTTCGCATCCCCCGGACGCGCGAGGACGAGGACGGGGTGGTCCACGAGTACATCGAGGACGCCGCGGGCGAAGCCTGGGAAGGCGGACCGCTGGTCCTGTCGTGGGAAGACACGCAGCTGTCCGAGGGCGGCTTCAACGTGGTGATCCACGAGTTCGCCCACAAGCTGGACCTGCGCTCGGGCTTTGCGGACGGCATGCCGTCGTTGTCGGCGCATCCCGACATCAAGCCGCGCGCGTGGCGACAGGTGCTGGACGACAGCCTTGACCGCTTCATCGCGGCGGTCGACGCCGTGGAAGCGGCGATTCCGCATGACGTGGACCCGGAGAGCGAGGAAGCGGACGCCTGGTACGGCCAATTGCCGATGGATCCCTACGCCGCCACGGACGAGGGCGAGTTCTTCGCGGTCAGTTCGGAACACTTTTTCGTGGATCCCCTTCCCATGCAGCAAGCGCTGCCCGAGTGGTATGCCATGCTGCGGGCCTATTACCGGCAGGATCCGCTGGAGCGATACACGTGAAGCAGTTGCTGATCGTCTGGCATTCGCGCACCGGCGCGGCCCAGCAGATGGCGCAGGCCGCGGCGCGCGGTGCGGCGTCGGCGGCCGCTGCCCTGGAGCAGCCTGACGATCTGCGCATCGAACTGCGGCGCGCGCAGGATGCCGATGCCGATGCCTTGCTGGCCAGCCAGGGGTTTGTCTTCTGCGCCCCCGAAAATCTTGCCAGCCTGAGCGGCGAGATGAAGGAGTTCTTCGACCGCAATTACTACGCGGTGCTGGACCGCATCCAGGGACTGCCCTATGCCGCCCTGATCAGCGCGGGCAGCGACGGCTCTGGTGCGGCCCGGCAGGTCGAACGCATCTGCACCGGCTGGCGGCTGACGGCGGTGGCGCCGGCCGTCATCGTGAACATGGGCGCGCAGACGGCGGCGCAGATCCTGGCGGCCAAGACGGTGCCGACTGCGGATCTGGTGCGCTGCGAGGAACTGGGCGGCCTGCTGGCGGGGATGATGCTGATGGGCGCGTGAGGCGGCGCTCTGCACCACCGGTGTCTGACATCAGAGCAAAAAAAGCCCTCGGCTCACGCCAGAGGGCTTTTTCACAAGACCAGCCGCAGCCAGCCCTGACCGTTCATCAAAGCGCGGCCGTCACCACGATCTCGACCTTGTAGTCGGGGTTGGCAAGGCGGGCCTCAACGGTGGCGCGGGGGGGCGAGTTGCCGTCGGCGACCCATGCGTCCCAGGCCTTGTTCATGCCGTCGAATTCCTTCATGTTGGCCACGTAGATCTGGGCCATCAGGATCTTGGTCTTGTCGGTGCCGGCTTCGGCCAGCAGGCGGTCGATCGTGGCGAGCACTTGCTCGGTCTGGCCGGTGATGTCCAGCGTGGCATCGTCCGGCACCTGGCCTGCCAGGTAGGCAACGCCGTTGTACACGGCCATGTCCGACAGGCGCTTGGTCACGTGAAAGCGCTTGATGCTGCTCATGAGAATTCCCCTAGAGTCGAGTGGTTTGGGTGGAACTGGGCAAAGCTGCCCGCGTGCGGCGCGCGGGCGTCGTCAGGCGGGCGGCAATTGGAAAACCTGGCGCAGATAGGCCAGGTAGGCGGGATCGTCGCACATCGTCTTCTCGGGCGCATCCGACACCTTGGCCACCGGCTGGCCGTTGCAGCGGACCATCTTCATGACGATCTGCAGCGGTTCGTGGCCGAGGTCGTTGGTGAGGTTGGTGCCAATGCCGAAGGACACCTTGCAGCGCCCCGAGAACTGGCGCGCCAGCTCGATGGCGCGCGGGAAGGTCAGCGAATCCGAGAACACCAGGGTCTTGGCGCGCGGATCCACGCGGTTCTTGCGGTAGTGCTCGAGCAGACGCTCGCCCCAGATGAAGGGATCGCCGGAATCATGGCGCGCGCCGTCAAAGAGCTTGCAGAAATACATGTCGAAGTCGCGCAGGAACGCATCCATGCCGTAGACGTCGGACAACGCGATGCCGAGGTCGCCGCGGTATTCCTTGGCCCACACTTCCAGCGCGAACACCTGCGAATCGCGCAGGCGCGGACCGAGCGCCTGGCAGGCTTGCAGGTATTCGTGGCCCATGGTGCCCAGCGGCAGCACGTCGTGCTCTTTGGCGAGCAGCACGTTGCTGGAACCCGCGAAATGCGGCCCCATCTCGGCTTTCAGGGTGGTGACGATCTCTTCGTGCCAGGCCTTGGAGAAGCGGCGACGCGTGCCGTATTCGGCCACGCGGAAGTCGGCCAGCGCGGGATCGTCCAGCACGAGGTGCATCTTGGACTGCAGGCGCTTGCGGCCTTCTTCCCAGTCCGGATGCTTGCGCGTGTTGCGGAAATAGACCTCGTTGACGATGGCCAGCACAGGGATCTCGAACAGGATCGTGTGCAGCCACGGGCCCTTGACCTCGATGCTGATTTCACCGGGTCCCTCGCCTTCGCTGATGTGGATGCAGCGCTCGGGCATGTGGAACAGACGAAGGAAATCAACGAAGTCGCTTTTGATAAAGCGCAAATTGCCCAGATATTTAAGTTCGTCGTCCGTGAAGCGCAATTGGCAAAGCTGATGCACTTCCTGGCGGATTTCGTCCATATAGGGGCGCAAATCCACGCCCTTTGTACGGCATTTGTACCGGTACTCGACCTGGGCAGCGGGGAAATGATGCAGCACCACTTGCATCATGCTGAATTTATACAGGTCGGTGTCGAGCAGCGAAGTAATAATCATGATTGCGCGTTTCGTTTCGCGACACCATAGCATGAAGAACAGGGCCTTCGGCACGAAGTGCCACGCTGTCAATACGGGTATTGCCGACACATCCGCGCGGCATTGGGTAAAATCCGCCCATTAAGACACATCTGCCGCCGAGCCCCGGAGTTCCTGAATGACCCACGTAGTCACCGAAAACTGTATCAAGTGCAAGTACACCGATTGCGTCGACGTGTGCCCGGTGGACTGTTTTCGTGAGGGTCCGAACTTCCTCGTGATCGACCCGGACGAATGCATCGACTGTGCGGTCTGCATCCCCGAATGCCCCGCCAACGCGATCTACGCCGAAGAAGACGTGCCGCAGGACCAACTCAATTTCATCGCGCTGAATGCCGAACTCTCTCCGGAATTCGCCAGCATCAGCCGTGCCAAGAAGCCCCTGCCCGACGCCGACGACTGGAACGGCAAGCAGGACAAGCTGCAATACCTGGAAAAGTAATCCACGGGCGCCGGCCAGGCCGGCGCTTTCGTGCGATGTCCCGATGACCGACGACTCCAAATACACGCGCCAGACCATCACCAGCGTCCACACCTGGGTGCCGGACAAACTGTTCTCCGTGCGCGTGACGCGGGACGAAGCCTTCACGTTCCTGCCGGGCCAGTTCGCCCGGGTCGGCCTGCCCGGCGCTGAAGACCCCGATGGTCCGCCCACGATCTGGCGCGCCTACTCCATGGTGTCGGCCCCGCATGAGCCGGGCCTGGAGTTCTATTCCATCGTCGTCCCCGAAGGCCTGTTCAGCCCGCGCATGGCGCGTCTGCAGCCCGGCGACGCGCTCTACGTCGAAAAGGCCCCCTACGGCTTCCTGACGCTGGAGCGCTTTGCGCCCGGCGGCGACCTGTGGCTGCTTGCCTCGGGCACCGGCCTGTCGGCCTACCTGTCCATCCTGCGCGACCCCGCCGTCTGGCGCGCCTACAGCCGCATCATCCTGGTGCACGGCGTGCGCACCGCCGCCGAACTCGCCTACCGCGACGAAATCGACGGCTGGCGCCGCGATCCGGCACTGGCCGATGTCTTTGCCGCAGATCCCGGCAAGCTCGTCTACCTGCCCATCGCCACGCGCGAACCCGTGCCCGGCATGCCGCAAGCGCGCATCACCACGCTGATCGCCGACGGCCGCCTGGAGCAGCTGGCCGGCCAGCCGCTGGATCCCGAGACCGCCAAGGTCATGCTGTGCGGCAACCCCGCGATGCTGGCGGAGGCACGCAAATTGCTGGGTGATCGTGGGTTCAAGCCCGGGCGCCGCGGCATTCCGGGCAACCTGGCAGTTGAAAATTACTGGTGATCCGCCACCGCGTGGCGTAGTCCGTAAATCCACCATTTGGTATCACCGCAAGGCATTAACGCGGCCCTAAACTGGTGCGTAACACATGACGGGTCGCTTTTTAGCAACAAAACAGGGCAGTTTGCCGGACATTCTTCAGGCTGATTGGAAATATCGTTACGCCCCGGAGCAATAATCGGGGCACACGCTCGACCCAGAAGGACTTCCCCGAAATGCTGTACCAATTGCACGAAATGCAGCGCGCTTTCCTGACTCCGTTCGCTGCATTCACGGACGCCGGTTCTCAGCTGTTCTCCAGCCCCTACAGCCCGCTCGCCTATACCCCGATCTCCCGCCAGATGGCTGCCGGGTACGAGCTGATGACCCGTATCGGCAAGGAATACCAGAAGCCCGCCTGGAATCTGCCCACCACCCAGATTGGCGGCAAGTCCGCCCGCGTGATCGAAGCCGTTGCCCTGGACAAGCCCTTCTGCCGCCTGGTGCACTTCCAGCGCGACGTTCGCCTGGCCGGCAAGAACGATCCGAAGGTCCTGCTGGTCGCCCCGCTCTCGGGGCACCACGCCACCCTGCTGCGCGACACCGTGCGCGCCCTGCTGCCCCACCACGACGTCTATGTGACCGACTGGGTCGACGCGCGCATGGTGCCGCTGGCAGCCGGTCCGTTCCATCTGAACGACTACGTGCGCTACGTGCAGGACTTCATCCGCCATCTGGGCCCGGACGTGCACGTCATTTCCGTCTGTCAGCCCACGGTGCCGGTGCTGGCCGCCGTGTCCCTGATGGCGTCCGCCAACGATCCCTGCCAGCCGCGCAGCATGGTGATGATGGGTGGCCCCATCGACCCGCGCCAGTCGCCCACGCAGGTCAATCGCCTGGCCACCACCAAACCCTATTCGTGGTTCGAGAACCAGGTGATCCACCCCGTGCCGCCCCGCTATCCGGGCGCCGGCCGCCGCGTGTATCCGGGGTTCCTGCAGCACGCGGGATTCATGGCCATGAATCCGGACCGCCACATGAAGTCGCATTACGACTTCTACCTGGACCTGCTGCGTGGCGACGACAGCGACGCCGAAGCGCACCGCCGCTTCTACGACGAATACAACGCCGTGCTGGACATGCCGGCCGAGTTCTACCTGGACACGATCCGCATGGTGTTCCAGGACTTCGACCTGCCCAACGGCACCTGGGAAGTCGACGGCAAGCTGGTGCGCCCGGCCGACATCAAGAGCGTCGCGCTGTTCACCATCGAAGGCGAACTGGACGACATTTCCGGCCAGGGCCAGACGCGCGCCGCGATCAAGCTGTGCAAGAACATCCCGGCCGACCGCAAGTCGCACTACACCGCGCCGAACTGCGGCCACTACGGCATTTTCTCGGGCCGCCGGTGGCGCGAAATGATCTGTCCTAAAATTGCCGAGTTCATCCGGCAATCGGCTTGACGACGGCCCCGCGCCGGCCGCCGGCAACCTGATCCGTACCCCGGGGCCCGAGCGGCCCCTTTTCATTACTGGCATTACATGTCCTGTCGCTCATTAGCCGACCGCGTTGACGCCTTGCTGCCTCAGACGCAATGCACCAAATGCGGTTACGACGGCTGCCGGCCGTATGCCGACGCCATCGCCGAGGGCGCCGCGCCGATCAACCGCTGCCCGCCCGGCGGCGACGACGGCGTCGCCGCACTGGCCGCGCTGCTCGGCACGCCTCTCCTGCCGCTGGATCCGTCACGCGGCGAACCCGGCCCGCTGCTGGTCGCGCGCATCGACGAATCGCATTGCATCGGCTGTACGCTGTGCATCCAGGCCTGTCCGGTCGACGCCATCGTCGGCGCGAACAAGCACATGCACACCGTGCTGGACGACTGGTGCACGGGCTGTGACCTGTGCGTGGCGCCCTGTCCGGTGGACTGCATCGAGATGGTGCCGGCCGGGCGCGCATGGACCAGCGAAGACGCCGCAATCAGCCGCCAGCGCCATCGCAACCACCTGGCGCGCGCCGAGCGCCTGGCGGCCGACAACGCGCGCCTGATGGCGCCCGACATCCCGGAAGCGCCCTCCCCCGCCGCGCCCGCTTCCGAGGACGCGCAAAAAGAAGACCGCAAGCGCTCCGCCATCGAATCCGCACTGGCCCGCGCCCGGGCCCGCCGCAATCCCACGCAGTCATGAACGCCGCCAAACGCCGAGAGATCTTTGCCCGCCTGCATGCGGCCAACCCCAGCCCCACCACCGAACTGGAATACGACACGCCGTTCCAGTTGCTGATTGCCGTGCTGCTGTCGGCGCAGGCCACGGACAAGTCGGTCAACATCGCCACGCGCAAGTTCTTTCCGCAATACGGCACCCCTGAGGCACTCGCGGCGCTGGGCGAGGAAGGACTGGCCGACTACATCAAGACCATTGGCCTTTTCCGCACGAAGGCAAAGAACGCGATCGCCACCTGCAAGATCCTGATCGAGCAGCATGGCGGCCAGGTGCCGCAGACGCGAGAGGCGCTTGAAGCCCTGCCCGGCGTGGGCCGCAAGACCGCCAACGTGGTGCTCAACACCGCGTTCGGGCAAGCGGCGATGGCAGTGGACACGCACATATTCCGTGTCTCGAATCGCACCGGTATTGCACCCGGAAAAAACGTGCTGGAAGTCGAGCTGAAACTGATGAAGTTCGTGCCGCAGGAATATCTGCTGGACGCGCATCACTGGCTGATTCTGCACGGCCGCTACGTCTGTGTGGCGCGCAAACCGAAATGCCCCCAATGCGGCATTTCCGATCTCTGCGAATTCAAGCAGAAAACCCCTGCATAAAGCATCCGGCGCGCGCACGCGGCCGCGAATCATGCGAGTGGAAAACCGGGTTTTCCCTCGCCTATTCCCGCATGACATCTTGATGACGATCAACGCGTAATTGCTGCAATGCATTTGCATATCGGGCTCCCTTTCTCCCCCTATGCAGACAGCATTGTCGGCATGCCGACAATTGCCCTTTCCGCAGTGCAAAACCTATGACAAACCCTCATGGAATTTTGATTGCGACGTCCGCATACTCGCCGGCAACTCATAAGAAAACTACGCACGAAAACAGTTTTCGAACCCTGCGGGGGCCTGACGCAATGACGCCAGGCAGAGACCATATAAATACAACGCTGGTGCAGCGAACATGGATGACACAATCCTGGAGACAAAAGGCCTCACCAAGGAGTTCCGCGGCTTCGTCGCGGTCAACGGGGTCGATTTGCGTATCAAGCGGGGCGAGATTCATGCCTTGATCGGGCCTAACGGCGCGGGCAAGACCACATGCTTCAACCTGCTGACCAAATTCCTGGCGCCCACGTCGGGCAGCATCAAGTTCAATGGCATCGACATCACCGGCGAGCGCCCCGCGCAGATTGCACGGCGCGGCATCATCCGATCGTTCCAGATCTCGGCGGTGTTCCCGCACCTGACCGTGCTCGAGAACGTGCGGATCGGCCTGCAGCGCAAGACCGGCCTGTCCTATCACTTCTGGCAAAGCGACAAGCGCCTGGCCGCCCTGAACGAGCCCGCGCGTGCGCTGCTTGAACAGGTGGACCTGGGCGGCTTTGCCGACGAAACCACGGTCAACCTGCCGTACGGCCGCAAGCGCGCGCTCGAGATCGCCACCACGCTGGCGATGGAGCCCGAGCTGATGCTGCTGGACGAACCCACCCAGGGCATGGGCCACGAAGACGTGGACCGCGTCACGCAACTGATCAAGCGCGTGAGCGCCGGGCGCACCATCCTCATGGTGGAACACAACATGAATGTCGTGTCCTCCATCGCCAACACCATCACCGTGCTGGCGCGCGGCTCGGTGCTGGCCGAAGGTTCCTACGCCGAAGTCTCCCGCCATCCGGCCGTGATGCAGGCTTACATGGGCACGACCGACGGCGAACTTCAAGGAGCGCACGCATGAGCACCCCCGCACTCGAAATTTCGGGCCTCAACGCCTGGTACGGGGAATCGCATATCCTGCACGGCGTGGACATGCGCGTGGGACAGGGCGAAGTCGTCACGCTGCTGGGCCGCAACGGCGCCGGCCGCACCACGACGCTGCGCGCCATCCTGG
Organism: Achromobacter animicus; assembly: GCF_902859585.1. Taxonomy (GTDB): domain Bacteria; phylum Pseudomonadota; class Gammaproteobacteria; order Burkholderiales; family Burkholderiaceae_B; genus Achromobacter; species Achromobacter animicus. The sequence goes on from NZ_CADIJM010000003.1 coordinate 228,561, forward strand.
GCCTGACCGGCTCGCGCAAGGGTTCGGTGCGCATCCATGGCACCGAAGCCATCGACCTGCCTACCTACAAGATCGCCCACCTGGGCGTCGGCTATTGCCCCGAGGAACGCGGCATCTTCGCCAGCCTGTCCTGCGAAGAGAACCTGCTGCTTCCGCCCGTCGTCGGCTCGCTGGGCGGCGGCATGTCGCTTGCCGAAATCTACGACATGTTCCCCAACCTGCAGGAGCGCCGCAATTCCCCCGGCACGCGCCTGTCGGGCGGCGAACAGCAGATGCTTGCCGTCGCGCGCATCCTGCGCACCGGCGCCAACCTGCTGCTGCTGGACGAAATCTCCGAAGGCCTCGCGCCCGTCATCGTGCAGGCGCTGGCCCGCATGATCACCGCGCTCAAGCAGCGGGGCTACACCATCGTCATGGTAGAACAGAATTTCCGCTTCGCCGCGCCGCTGGCCGACCGCTTCTACGTCATGGAGCACGGCCAGATCGTCGAGCACTTCGAAGCCGCCGAACTTTCAGAAAAACAGGACACGCTCAACGAACTGCTGGGCGTCTAAAGCAACCTGTGTCATCCGCCGGAACCCCGGCAAACACCACACTGTAGGGAAGAGGAGTCATCCCATGAAGCTGCACACCATCACTGCTGCACTGGCCATGGCGGGCCTGGGATTCGCGGGGGCAACCGCCCACGCTCAAGGTATCTCCGACGATGTCATCCGCATCGGCTTCATCACCGACATGTCGGGCGTGTACTCCGACATCGACGGCAAGGCAGGCCTGGAAGCCGTGCGCATGGCTGTCGAGGACTTCGGCGGCACGGTCAACGGCAAGAAGATCGAAATCGTCTCCGCGGACCACCAGAACAAGGCCGACGTCGCCTCGGCACGCGCCCGCGAATGGTTCGACCAGCAGAAGGTCGACGTCATCATCGCCGGCACCAACTCGGCCACCAGCCTGGCCATGGCAGCGGTTGCCGCTGAAAAGAAGAAGCCCTTCATCGCGGTGGGCGCCGGCTCGTCCGACCTGACCAACGCGCAATGTTCGCCCTACACCGTGCATTACGCCTACGACACCGTGGCGCTGGCGCGCGGCACGGGTTCGGCAGTGGTGAAGGACGGCGGCAAGAGCTGGTTCTTCCTGACTGCCGACTACGCCTTCGGCCACGCGCTCGAGCGCGACACGATGGCGGTCGTCAAGGCCGCGGGCGGCGAAGTGAAGGGCCAGGTGCGCGCACCGCTGGGCGCCTCGGACTTCTCGTCCTTCCTGCTGCAGGCGCAATCGTCCAAGGCGCAGATCCTGGGCATGGCCAACGCCGGCGGCGACACCATCAACACGGTCAAGGCCGCCAACGAATTCGGCGTCACGCAGACCATGAAGCTGGCCGGCCTGCTGGTGTTCATCAACGACGTGCACTCGCTCGGCCTGGATGCCACCAAGGGCATGTACCTGACCGACGGCTGGTACTGGGATCAATCCGACGCCTCGCGCGCCTGGTCCAAGAAGTTCGAGTCCAAGGTCGGCCGCAAGCCGTCCATGCTGCAGGCGGGCGATTACTCGTCGGCGATGTTCTACCTGAACGCCGTCAAGGCCACCGGCTCGGATAACGGCGACGACGTGATGAAGTGGATGAAGTCGAACAAGGTGAACGACTTCTTTGCCCAAGGCGGCGTCGTGCGCGAAGACGGCCGCATGGTCCACGACATGTACCTGATGCAAGTGAAGACCCCGGCCGAATCCAAGGGCCCGTGGGACTACTACAAGGTGGTGGCGACGCTGCCTGGCGACGAGGTCTACACCAAGTTGTCCGAGTCCACCTGCAAGCTGGTCAAGAAATAAACCGGCCACTGTGATCCCGGATGCGGTCCGGGCCGATGGCCCGGCCGCATTCCTCCTGACTAGCTCGCTTCCTTCCGTACCGCGCAGGACTTTCACAAGATGACTGACATTTTCGGCATCCCCATACAGGCCTTGTTCGGCCAGCTGTTACTGGGCCTGGTCAACGGTTCCTTCTATGCAATGCTGTCGCTCGGACTTGCCGTCATCTTCGGGCTGCTGAACGTCATCAACTTCGCCCACGGCGCTCTCTACATGCTGGGCGCCTTCGTCGCATGGATGGGGCTTTCGTACTTTGGCCTGAACTACTGGATCATGCTGATCCTGGCGCCGCTGATCGTGGGGCTGTTCGGCATCATCATTGAAAAACTGCTGCTCAAGCATCTCTACAAGCTCGACCACCTGTACGGGCTGCTGCTGACCTTCGGGCTGACGCTGCTGATCGAGGGGCTGTTCCGCAGCTTCTACGGCGTGTCGGGCCAGCCCTATCCCACGCCCGAGGCCCTGCGCGGCGCCACCAACCTGGGCTTCATGATCCTGCCCAACTATCGCGGCTGGGTCGTGGCGGCGTCCATCATCGTCTGCTTCGCCACGTGGTACGTCATTGAACGCACCCGCCTGGGCGCCCTGCTGCGCGCCGGCACCGAGAACCCGCGCCTCGTGGAATCCTTCGGCGTGAACGTGCCGCGCATGATCACGCTGACCTACGGCTTCGGCGTGGCGCTGGCGGGCTTTGCCGGCGTGCTGGCCGCGCCGGTGCTGCAGATTTCGCCGCTGATGGGCTCGAACCTCATCATCGTCGTATTCGCGGTGGTCGTGATCGGGGGCATGGGGTCCATTTTTGGCGCCATCGTCACCGGGCTGGGCCTGGGCGTAATCGAGGGCCTGACCAAGGTGTTCTGGCCCGAAGCGTCCAGCACGGTCGTCTTCATCATCATGGCCATTGTTCTGTTGATCCGCCCGGCCGGGCTGTTCGGAAAAGAAAAATGAATCGTCAATTCCTGGGCTATGCGGTCCTGGCCATCGTGGTGGCCTTGCTTCCCTTCGCCGGCGTGTATCCGATCTTCGCCATGAAGGTCATGTGCTACGCCCTCTTCGCGTGCGCCTTCAACCTGCTTCTGGGCTTCACGGGGCTGCTGTCCTTCGGCCATGCCGCGTTTCTGGGCAGCGCGGCCTACGCGGCCGGACACAGCATGAAGGTCTGGGGCCTGCCCACCGAACTGGGGCTGCTGTTCGGCGTGGCCGTGGCGGCGCTGCTGGGGCTGGCCATGGGCGCGCTTGCCATCCGTCGCAGCGGCATCTACTTCTCGATGATTACGCTGGCGCTGTCGCAGATGGTGTTCTTCTTCTTCCTGCAGGCCAAGTTCACGGGCGGCGAAGACGGCCTGCAGAGCGTGCCGCGCGGCACCTTGCTGGGACTGGTCGACCTGTCCAAGGACATCAACCTGTACTACCTGGTGATGGCCATCTTCATCATTGGCTACTTCATCATCTGGCGCACGGTGAACTCGCCCTTCGGCCAGGTGCTGCAGGCGCTGCGCGAGAACGAGCCGCGCGCGATCTCGCTGGGTTACGACGTGGACCGCTTCAAGCTGGTGGCCTTCGTGCTGTCGGCCGCGCTGGCCGGCCTGGCGGGCGCCACCAAGACGCTGGTGTTCGTGTCGGCCACGCTGTCGGACGCCACCTGGCAGATGTCCGGGCTGGTGATCCTGATGACGCTGATCGGCGGCCTGGGCACCCTGACCGGCCCCGTGCTGGGCGCGTTCATCGTGGTGCTGCTGGAAAACAAGGTGGGCGACTTCGGCCAGATGATGGCCAACCTGACCGGCGTCGAATGGTTCCTGCGTCTGGGCGAATCGGTCACGATCGTCAGCGGCCTGATCTTCGTGATCTGCGTGCTGGCCTTCCGGCGCGGCATCGTGGGCGAGCTGGGCGCCCTCTTCAACCGCCGCCGCACCGCCCGCGCGTGAGCTGACGCTTCGGTGGATTGACCCTCGGGGCCGCGCATCGCGGCCCCGTTGCATTGGGACGCGCCATCGCCTCGTACAATGGCAGGCACCCCACTACACAGGTGCCGACCATGCGCATCACGCATCTCGTTCCCGGCCTCGGCGCGCTCGCGCTGGCCGCCGCCCTGCTGTCCCCCGCCGCGGCCCAGGCCGCCCCCGCCGCCCCGGCTTGCGAAGTCGACCGGCCTATCCGTTTCAGCGGCCTGAACTGGGAATCCAACCTGGTGCTTGCCGGCATCGAGCGCTACGTGCTCGAACACGGCTACGGCTGCAAAACATCTGTCGAAATCGGCGAAACCCTGCCCATGCTGGCCGCCTTGCAGCGCGGCGACGTCGACATCACGCCCGAAGTCTGGCCCGGTCAGATCGAAGGCGCCTGGAAGAAGGCGCTGGCCAGCGGCAAGGTGCTGGGCGTGGGTCACGTCTATGACGCAGGCGAAGGCTGGTATGTGCCCCGCTACACCGTGGAACGGCATCCCGAGCTCAAGTCCGCCGCCGACCTGGCGCGCTTCAAGGAAGTGTTTGCCGACCCCGAAGACCCGGGCCGCGGCCGCATCTATGGCTGCCCGGCGGGCTGGGCCTGCGGCACGCTGAACGACAACCTGCTGCGCGCCCTGAAGCTGGACAAGGATTACTCCCTGTTCGCCCCCGGCTCCGGCGCCGCGCAAAAGGCGGCGATCGTGTCGGCCTACAAGCGCAAGCGCGATATCGTCTTCTACTACTGGACGCCCACGTCGCTGGTTGGCGCGCTGGACCTGGTCAAGCTGGAACTGCCTGCGTTCGACCAGGCTGCCTACACGTGCATGACCGACCCCAAGTGCGCCAATCCCGTGGCCACGCAGTTCAAGCCCAACCCGGTCGTCACCGGCATGAATGCTGAATTCGCCAAACAGGCGCCGCGCGTGACCGAGTTCCTGACCAAGCTGACGGTGCCGGACGACGCCATCGATGCCACGCTGGGCTGGCTGGAAAACGAGGGCAAGGAACCCGAGGACGCCGCGCGATACTTCCTCAAGCAGTACGCGTCTGTGTGGCGGCAGTGGGTGCCTGCGGATGTCGCCGACCGCGTGCAGGCAGCGCTGGCCAAGGAATAACAGCCCCGCTCATGTATTCTGGCGATTCGGCGTTCCGGACCCGCTCCGCGCCCGATCGCCAACCCGATTCAAGCCAAGGAAAACAATCATGGATGCCTTGTTCTGGCACAACGGTCACTGGACCACTGAAAACCCCAAACTGCTCGGCCCGGCCGACCACGCCTTCTGGATGGCCAGCATGGTCTTCGACGGCGCACGCGCGTTCCGCGGTCTGACGCCCGACCTGGACCTGCATTGCCAGCGCGTCGTGCGCTCGGCGGAAAAGATGCTGATGAAGCCGCAACTGGCCTGGGAAGAAATCCAGGACCTGTGCCTGCAGGCCGTGGCGCGCTTCCCCGAGGGCTCCGAGCTCTACATCAAGCCGATGTTCTTCTGCGCCGATGGCTTCCTGCTGCCCGACGCCGAAAAGACGCAATTCGTACTGCACGTGTTCAAGGTGCCGATGCCGGGCGACCAGGGCTTTTCCGCCTGCTTCTCCAGCTTTGCGCGCTCGTGGCCGAACATGGCGCCCACCGACGCCAAGGCCTCGTGCCTGTACCCCAACGGCCAACGCGCCATCCGCGAAGCCGCCGAAAAGGGCTTTGACAACGCCATCATGCTGGACGGCGCAGGCAACCTGGCCGAGTTCGCCACCAGCAACCTGTGGCTGGCCAAGGACGGCGTCGTCTCCACGCCCGTGGACAACGGCACCTTCCTGAACGGCATCACGCGCCGCCGCGTGCTGGCGCTGCTGAAGGCCGACGGCATTGAAGTGCAGGAACGCAGCCTGACCCGAGCCGACGTCGAAGCGGCCGACGAAGTGTTTTCGTCGGGCAACTACGGCAAGGTGGTGCACGTGAACCGCGTTGAAGACCGCCCGCTGGAATACGGCCCGATCGCGCGCCGTGCGCATCAGCTGTACATGGAATACGCGGAAAGTACGCGTCGTTGATTTGCCGGAACTGGCCAGCTTGCGTCAGCAGCCGCGCCAACGCAAAACGCCGGGGCCTTATCGGCCGCCGGCGTTTTTTTGTCCCATCGGGTGGGTAATTCAGGCCGCCTCGGCGCCCTTGCCCAGACCCAGATAGCTCTCAATCACCTTCGGATCGCCAGCCAATTCGCGCGCCGGGCCGTGCAGGATGACCTCGCCGGTTTCCAGCACATAGCCGTAATCGGCCACCTGCAAGGCCGCGCGGGCGTTCTGCTCGACCAGCAGGATCGCCACGCCGGTCTCGCGCAGGCGCGCAATGATGTGGAAGATCTCGCGCACGATGCGCGGCGCCAGACCCAGGCTGGGCTCGTCCAGCATCAGCAGCGTCGGTTTGGCCATGAGCGCGCGGCCCACGGCCAGCATCTGGCGCTCGCCGCCGGACAAGGTGCCGGCCTGCTGGGCGCGGCGCTCGCGCAGCCGCGGGAACAGATCGAACACTTCATTCAGTGTGTCGCGCCAGCCGCTTTCGCGGGCACGATACCGCCGGAAGCCGCCCAGCAGCAGGTTGTCTTCGACGGACATGGTGCCGAACAGCTCGCGGCGCTCGGGCACCAGTGACATGCCCGCCGCCACGCGGCGTTCGACCATCCAGCCCGACACGTCCGACCCGGCGTAATGCACGGTGCCGGCGGCGTGGCCGGTCTGCGGCAGCGACCCCATGATGGCGTTGAGCATCGTGGACTTGCCGGCGCCGTTGGCGCCGATCACAGTGACGATGCTGCCGGCCGGCACGCTGAGCGTGGCGCCGGCCAGTGCGCCGACCTTGCCGTAGCGGGCCGACAGGTTGCTGACTTCAAGAACGGGGGAATTCGTTGTGCTCATCACACGCCCCCCGCCGACACGGGCTTGGCCTGGTCCGCTTCGGGCAGGTCGTCGTCGATGCCGCCCAGGTAGGCTTCGAGCACCGCCGGGTTCTTTTGCACGTCGGCCGGCACGCCTTCGGCCAGCTTCGTGCCGAAATCCATCACCACGAGGTGGTTGGTCAGGCGCATCACAAAATCCATGTCGTGTTCAACGAGCAGAATGCTCATGCCTTCCGCGCGCAGCTGTTCCAGTACGCGCGCCAGGTCCTGCTTTTCCTTGTAGCGCAGGCCGGCGGCCGGTTCGTCCAGCAGCAGCAGCACGGGATCGCACGCCAGCGCGCGGGCGATTTCCAGGATGCGCTGCTGGCCCAGGGCCAGGTTGCCTGCCTGTTCGTACAGGTATTCGCCAAGGCCCACGCGCTTGAGCTGCTCGGCCGCTTCATGCAGGAGCTGCGCTTCGCGGGCGCGGTCCGAATGCAGCGCGCCCGACAGCACGCCCACGTCCGAACGCAGGTGCGCGCCCAGCGCCACGTTTTCCAGCACCGTCATGCCCGGCAGCAGTTGCACGTGCTGGAACGTGCGGCCCACGCCCATCTTGGCAATCTCGCGCGCCGAGCGGTTGTCGATGCGCTGACCCATGAACGTGACCTGGCCGCGCGTCACTGGCAGCACGCCGCTGATCAGGTTGAAGGTCGTGCTCTTGCCGGCGCCGTTGGGGCCGATGAGGCCCATGATTTCGCCGGAGCTGACCTTGAAGGTGATGTCGTTCACGGCGACCAGGCCGCCGAATTCCTTGCGGATGGCATCCACTTCCAGCACGACCTGACCAGGCTGCGGACGCTCGCGCGTCGGCAGGGCCGGGGCCGCGGCAGGCGGCGCCAGGTTGCGGCGCGAACCATTGGCGCCCGTGATGTTGCCCCACCAGCCCGCCAGGATCGGCCACAGGCCGTTACGCGCGTATTGCAGCATCAGGATCAGCAGCACGCCGAAGACGATCATCTCGAAGTTGGCGTTGGTGTCCAGCAGCTTGGGCAGGAGGTTCTGCAACTGATCCTTCAGCACCAGGATGACGCTGGAGCCCAGCAAGGCGCCCCACACGTAACCCGCGCCGCCGACCACCGCCATGAACAGGTACTCGATGCCGTAGTTCAGGCCGAACGGGCTGGGGCTGACGGCGCGCTGCATGTGCGCATACAGCCAGCCCGACACGCAGGCCAGCAGGGCCGCCCACACGAAGATCACGATCTTGTAGGCAGCGGTGTTGACGCCCATGGACTCGGCCATGCCCGCCCCGCTCTTGAGCGCGCGGATGGCGCGGCCGGGACGCGAGTTGAGCAGGTTGCGCGTGGCCCACAGCGCCAACAGGACGCAGACCCAGATCAGGTAATAGATGTGGCGGCCGTTGGCCAGCGAGATACCGAAGATGCTGATGGGCTCGATGCCGGCGATGCCGTCATGCTTGCCCAGCCAGTCGATATTGCCGAACAGGTAATACAGCGACAGGCCCCAGGCGATGGTGCCCAGCGGCAGGTAGTGGCCCGACAGGCGCAGCGTGATCGCGCCCAGCAGATAGGCCACGACGGCGGTCAGGATCAGCCCCGCAGGCAGCGCCAGCCAGGGCGACACGTCGTACTGCGTCGTCAGGTAGGCGGTGGTGTAGGCGCCCAGGCCGACGAACGCCGCCTGGCCGAAGGACGTCAGGCCGCCGACACCGGTCAGCAGCACGAGGCCCAGCACGACCAGGCTGGCCAGGCCGATGTAGTTCAGTTGCGTCACCCAGAACTCGGGCGTGGCCGACACCATCGGCAGGCCCGCCAGGACGACGAGAAAAACGGCAAGCAGAATGCGGTTCATGGCTTATTCCTCTTCGTCCGCGTGATGGGTGCTGAACGAACGCCAGACCAGAACCGGGATGATCAGGGTGAAGACGATCACTTCCTTGTATGCGCTGGCCCAGAACGACGAGAAGGATTCCAGCACGCCGACCAGCAGCGAGCCGGCCGCGGCGATGGGATAGCTGGCCAGGCCGCCGATGATGGCGCCGACGAAGCCCTTCAGGCCGATCAAAAAGCCCGTGTCGTAATAGACCGTGGTGATGGGCGCGATCAGCATGCCGGACATGGCGCCGATGCCCACGGCCAGCGTGAACGTCAGCGAGCCCGACATGTTGGTGCTGATGCCCACCAGGCGCGCGCCACGGCGGTTGACGGCGGTGGCGCGCAGCGCGCGGCCATACAGCGTCTTGCCGAAGAAAACCCACAAGGCAATGATGAGCAGCGCGCACGTGGCGACCACGAACAGGCTCTGCGCGGACCACGTCATGAAGCCCAGGTCGACCTGCCCGCTCACGAATGCCGGGGTGCGCCAGCCTTCGGCGCCAAAGAACACGAGCGCCAGGCCCATGAGCGCAAAGTGCACGGCGACCGATACGATCAGCAGCACCAGCACGGTGGCTTCGGCGAGCGGCTGGTAGACGATGCGATAGACCATCGGACCCATCGGAATCACCAGGAACAGCGTCAGCAGCATGTTCAGCCACAGCGAGTTCTCGGGACCGGTGTAGCTCTTGGTCAACCAGAACAGCGCCAGCGGCAGCACGACGCACGTGGCGATGGTCTTGGGCAGGGCCGCGGCGCTGCGCGTGCGCACGGCGCGCACCAGCTCAAGCGCCAGGCACACCAGGCCCAGCAACGGCAGCAGATAGGCGGTGCCCGGCACTTTGCCGTCCACCAGCATGGCCAGGGTCAGGGCGCCGAACGCCACAAACTCGCCCTGGGGAATGAAAATGACGCGCGTGACGGCGAAAACCAGCACCAGAGCCATGCCCAGGAGGGCATAGATGGCGCCGTTGACGACACCGTCTTGCAGCAGGATCAGCGCAATTGAGGAATCCATCTAACAACTACCTTGTGGTTTCTTGGTGTCCCGACCCCATCCGGAACACTGATACGACACACCGGCCGGAAAGGCCGGTGCGAAGTCCTGCCGGGCGCGGCGCGGCGGGCGGAGAGCCGCCCCCCGCGCGATCGGGCGCCCGTCATCGGGCGGCCCGCGCTCGGGCGATCCAGGGGATTTACAGATCGGGCTGGTAGACCCACTTGCCGTTTTCCACCTTGACGATGACGCGCGAGCGCTCGTCAAAGCCGGCGTGGTCCGTGGGCGACATGTTGAACACGCCTTGCGACACGGCCAGGTCCTTCACGCCTTCCAGCGCATCGCGCATCGCGGCACGGAACTCAGGCGTGCCGGGCTTGGCGCCCGACTTCAGCGCCACGGGCAGCGCGGCGACGACCAGTTGGCCGGCATCCCACATGTGGCCGCCGAACGTGTTGGTCGAACCGGCGCCGTTGGCCTTCTCATAGGTTTCCACGTAGGCCAGCGCCGACTTCTTGACCGGATTGCTGTCGGGCAGTTGCGCCGCGACCAGCAGCGGGCCGGCCGGCAGGTACATGCCGTTGCAGTCCTTGCCGCAAACGCGCAGCACGTCGTTGTTGGCGGCGCCGTGGGTTTGATAGATGGTTCCGCCGTAGTTGCGGGCCTTCAGTTCCTTTTGCGGCAGCGCGGACGGGGTGCCGGCGCCGGCGATCAGGATGGCGTCGGGCTTGGCGCCGACCAGCTTGAGCACCTGGCCCGTCACGCTGGTGTCGGTGCGGCCATACTTTTCGATAGCGACGATCTCGATGCCCTTGGCCTTGGCGGCCTTCTGCATCACGTCGAGCCAGCCGTCGCCGTAGGCGTCGGCAAAGCCGATGAAGCCCAGCGTCTTGACCTTGGACTTGGCCATCGCGTCGGCCAGGGCGCCAGCCATCAGCGCGTCGTTCTGCGGGGTCTTGAAGACCCAGCGGCGCTTGTCGTCCACGGGTTCGACGATCTTGGCGCTCGCGGCCACGCTGATCATCGGCACCTTGGCTTCGGCAGCCACGTCGACCATTGCCAGCGAGCCCGGCGTGATGGACGTGCCGATCAGCACGTCGACCTTGTCGTCGGAAGCCAGCTTGCGCGAGTTCTTGACGGCCTGCGTGGTGTCCGTGGCGTCGTCCAGCACGATCCATTCGATCTTCTGGCCGGCAACTTCCTTGGGCAGCAAGGCCACGGTGTTGCGCTCGGGGATGCCCAGCGAGGCGGCGGGGCCGGTGCTGGACACCGTCACGCCAACCTTGACCTGTGCGCTCGCCAGAAGCGGCAGAGTCAGGGCTACAGCGGCGGCGGCCGCGGACAAGCCGAAGTGCTTGCGCATGTTTTTGTCTCCTGTGGTTGGCTCTTATGTGCCTCGAACGAGGCGAAGCGAGCCTGTTTAAAGTTATACAGAAAAAAATATTATATGGTTAAAACAGTATCAGATGACGTAGCGCAACTACGGTAATTCCCTGATGTGCTACGTAAATCGTGATTTGGCGAACGCATTTGTTAATGGCGAACTTGTACTTGAAAGGGTCGCGGGCGTCATGTTGGGGGATTCCCTTGGGGCGATTGGGGTCTTTCGCCGTACGGTCTGCGGCCCGCCGTGATCAACGGCCAAGCATGGGCCACACCCGCTCGACGCGCGAAGCGACCCACGCCGCCACCACGGCCTTGACGAGGTCACCCGGCAGGAACACCACGACCGCGCCGGCGGCCTTCGCCATGCCCATCTTCGTCACCGCCGACAGCCAGGGCACACCGAAGGCATACACCACCGCAACGCCGCCAACGACGCAGGCCGCCACATACCCCGCCAGCCCCACCCACGTGCCGGTTCCGCGCGCGGCCAGGCGGCGCGCCAACCAGCCCGTCACGAATGCGCCTGCCACCATGCCGATGAGAAACCCGCCGGTCGGGCCAAAAAACGCCCCCAGCCCGCCGCGCCCGCCCGGCAGCACCGGCAGGCCGATCGCCGCGAGCGCCAGATACAGCAGGCACGCCAGCGCGCCGCGCACGGGGCCAAGCATGGCGCCGGCCAGCATGACGCCGAGCGTCTGCAAGGTGATGGGCACCGGAATGCCGGGCATCGGAATGGGCGGCATCAGGCTGAGCACGACGATCAGCGCCGCAAACAGCGCCACCAGCACCGTATTGTTCGATTTCATGGTCTCCCCTTTTGAATGAGTTCAGGGCGCGCGGCCTTCAGACGCTGCGCGCGTCGATCGCTTCAGAGACTTCCTGGGCCCGCTTCAACGTCAGCACGATCAGCGGCACGATCAGCGCGACCGGATTAGCCCCCAGCCCGCGCGCGGCCTGCGCCTCGCGGATCTCCTGGAAATTGCGCCAGATCTCGGGCACGAAGCGCAGCGTCAGCGCGAGCGCCAGCGCCACCTTTTCGGCATCGACCAGCCCGGTGCGTTCCAGCGGCCGCAATGTCCGCTCGCAGACGGCAATCAGGTCCGACGTGCGGGTCGCCAGCGTGACGGCCAGGGCCAGACCCACCATCGCCGCCACGCGCAGCACGACCGCCAGCGCCTCAAGCGGCCCCTGAAACCAGCCGGTGAAGAGCGCGACGGCCAGCAGCACCCAGAGCAGTCCGCGCACCTGACGCCAGACAGCCGCGGCGGCGACGCCCGTGGACCAGACCAACGCCACCGAAAAGCCAAAGGCGAACGCCAGCCAGAGCGGATCGCGCAGCACGAACAGACCCGCGCCGGCCGCCATCAGCGCCAGCAGTTTCACCCACGCTGGCAGCCGATGCAGCGGCGTGTTGCCCGCAACGTACAGGGGCTCCATCATCCGCAGTGTTCCCGGTACCAGCGCAACGCCGCGGCGGGCGTGTCGTCGGCCGCGATCGCGCCGTCGCGCACGACCAGCACGCGGTCGAAGTCTTCGAGCAATTCCAGGTCATGGCTGACGACGATAGCGTCGTGGGGCAGCCCATCGATGGCGGCGCGCACCCGGTTGCGATTGCGCAGGTCGAGCTGGGTGGTGGGTTCGTCAAAGACGATGAGGGCCGGCTCCATGACCAGCACGGCGGCCAGCGCCACCAGCTGGCGCTCACCGCCGGACAGCGTGTGGCTGCTGCGGTCGGCCAGGTGGCCCACGCCCAGGCGCGACAGTTGGCTGTCGATGCGCGCCTCGCGCTGCTGGCGGTCGGGCGCCAGACGCTTCAGACCAAACGCCAGGTCTTCGCGCACGATGGGAAAGACGATCTGGTTTTCGGGGTTCTGGAACACGAAGCCGACGCGCGCACGCACGGCTTTCAGATCCTGGCGTGTATCCAGCCCGTCCACGCGGACGCTGCCGGAAGACGGCATCACCAGGCCGTTGACCAGGCGCGCCAGCGTACTCTTGCCGGCGCCGTTGGGGCCCACGATGCCGATGCGGCGTTCGGCCAGGGAGACGCTCACCCCGCGCAACACTTCCGCCTGGGGCGTCGACACTACCGCCTGGTCAAACTCGATTAACATGGGGCGGGATTATGCCCGAACCATTTCGGGCATCGCGACTCCAAGAGCTCATATGGAAAAAGTACGCAAAACCGACGCCGAATGGCGCGCCCAGCTTTCCCCCGAAGAATACGTGGTCACCCGTCAAAAAGGTACCGAACGCGCATTCACCGGGCGCTACTGGGATACGTTCACCCCTGGCATCTACCGTTGCGTCGGCTGTGGCACGGCGCTGTTCGCATCCGACACCAAATTCGACGCCGGCTGCGGCTGGCCCAGCTACTTCCAGGCGCTGGACCCCGAACTCGTCCGCGAAGAACGCGACACCACGCACGGCATGGTGCGCACCGAAGTGCTGTGCAACGTCTGCGACGCACACCTGGGCCACGTCTTTCCCGACGGCCCCGAGCCTACCGGCTTGCGCTACTGCATCAATTCCCTGTCGATGACGTTTGAGCCCCTAGAAGACTGATGAAGAAGTTCCTGTTCGACCTCTTTCCGCTGCTCCTGTTCTTCATCGCCTACAGGTACACGGACATCTTCACGGCCACGGGCGTCGCCATGGCGGCTGCCGTGGCGCAGATCGTCTGGCTAAAGGCCACCGGCCGCCCCACCGAAGCCATGCACTGGATCAACCTGACGGTCATCCTGGTGTTCGGCGGCGCGACCATCTGGCTGCACAGCGACGTCTTCATCAAATGGAAGCCCACGGTGCTGTACTGGATGTTCGGCGGCGCGCTGGTCTTTGCCCGCCTGTTGTTCAAGCGCAACCTGATCCGCCGCCTGATGGAAAAGCAGATCCAGCTGCCGGATGCGGCGTGGGACAAGCTCAACCTGATCTGGGCCGCCTTCTTCCTGATCGCCGGCGCGCTCAATCTGTACGTCGCGTTCTCGGGCCACTTCACCGAGTCGCAGTGGGTCAGTTTCAAGGCCTTCGGCCTGATGGGACTGATGATCGTCTTCGTCATTGGCCAGTCGCTGTGGCTGGGCAAGCACATCCAGACCGAAGAAAACACGCCGGCCAATCCGGGCGCCACGCCGCCCGGCAAGCCCTGAACTCATGTCAGAAAACACCGACCGCATCGCCCTGATCCGGGAACGTCTTGCCGCCCTGGAACCCGTCAGTCTGGACATCCTGGACGACTCCCATTTGCATGCCGGCCACGAAGGCAGTAAAAACGGCGCCGGCCACTATCGCGTAATCATCGTAGCGCCTTGCTTTGCGGGGCTCTCCGCCGTTGCGCGACACCGGCTGGTGTATCATCATTTGCAAGATTTGATCCCCTATCCGATTCATGCGCTTGCGCTTGACGCCCAGGCTCCCAAATAGAAAGTCAAAGGATATTCATGAAACGCATCGTCATGCTGGCTGCGGCCTGCGTCATCGCCGTGCCTGCTTTTGCGCAGAACGTGGCTACCGTCAACGGTAAAGCCATTCCGCAAAAGAGCCTGGATCAATTCGTCAAGCTCCTGGTCGGCCAGGGCGCCACCGATTCGCCGCAACTGCGCGAACAGGTCAAGCAGGAAATGATCAACCGTCAGATCTTCGTGCAGGCCGCCGAATCCAGCGGCATCGCCAAGCAGGCTGACGTCCAGACCGAAATCGAACTGGCCCGCCAAGGCATCCTGGTTCGCGCGCTGATGGCCGACTACCTGGCCAAGCACCCGGTCACCGACGCCCAAGTCACCGCCGAATACGAAAAGATCAAGAAGGAACAGGCCGGCAAGATGGAATACAAGGTCCGCCATATCCTCGTCGAAGACGAGAAGAAGGCGAACGACCTGCTGGCACAGTTGCAGAAAAACAAGGGCAAGTTCGACGAACTGGCCAAGAAGAACTCCAAGGACCCCGGCAGCGCCGAAAAGGGTGGCGATCTGGGTTGGGCTCCCCCGACCAACTACGTGCAGCCGTTCGCGCAAGCCGTGACGCAACTGAAGAAGGGCCAACTGGTCGACAAGCCGGTCCAGACCCAATTCGGCTGGCACATCATCATGGTCGACGACACCCGTCCGGTCGAATTCCCGCCGATGGATCAGGTCCGTCCGCAACTGGAAGAAATGCTGCGCCAGCAAACCCTGGCCGACTACCAGAAGCAACTGCGCGAAAAGGCCAAGATTCAATAAGGCCCGCTCTGCTCAGAAAACTGCCCGCCGATCGCGGGCAGTTTTTTTTTGCGCGCTCGGCAACGCGCTCAGGTGTCCGCCCCCTTTAGACGGCCGCGCAGGCTGAAGACGATCTTCACCGGGAGTCCGGCACCGTCCGAAGCCAGCAACAAAAAGGGCTGCGCGCCGATGGCGTGCAGCCCTTCGTTCAACCGCGGCAACGTCCTGACTAGGAAACGCCCAACAGCGCCTTCAGCCCGTCTTCGTCCAGCACCGGCACGCCCAATTCCTGGGCCTTGGTCAGCTTGCTGCCCGAATCCTCGCCCGCCACCAGATAGGCGGTCTTCTTGGACACCGAGCCGCTGACCTTGCCGCCGGCCGCCTGGATGTGCATCGAGGCCTCTTCGCGCGTCCAGTTCGGCAGCGTGCCCGTCAGCACGAAGGTCTTGCCGGCCAGCGTGTCGGCTTGCGGGGCGGCTTCGGCCACCGGGTTCACGCCCTGCGCCTTGAGCTGCCCGATCACGTCGCGGTTGTGCTGTTCGGCAAAGAAATGGCGGATCGACGCGGCCACGACAGGCCCCACGTCGGGCACCGACGACAAGGCGTCTTCATCCGCATCCATGATGGCGTCGATGCTGCCGAAGTGCCGTGCAACGTCGCGGGCCGTGGTCTCGCCCACGTGCCGGATCCCTAGCGCGAACAGCAGGCGGGACAGATTCGGCGAGCGCGCCTTCTCAATGGCGGCCACCAGATTGTCGGCGGACTTCTGGCCCATGCGGTCCAGGCCCACGAGTTCCAGCGGACGCAGGCTGTACAGGTCGGCCAGCGTCTTGACGCGACCGCTGTCCACCAGCTGGTCCACGAGCTTTTCGCCCAGGCCTTCGATATCCAGCGCCTTGCGGCTGGCGGCATGCCACAACGTCTGCTTGCGCTGGGCGCCGCAGAAAAGGCCCCCGGTGCAGCGCGCGATGGTTTCGCCTTCCAGGCGTTCAATGGCCGATCCGCAGACCGGGCATTCCGTCGGCATGACGAATTCGCGTGCGTCCTCGGGCCGCTTTTCCGGGACCGGGCCCAGCACCTCGGGAATCACGTCGCCCGCACGCCGCACGATGACCGTGTCGCCGATGCGCACGTCCTTGCGGCGGATCTCGTCTTCGTTGTGCAACGTGGCGTTGGTGACGGTGACGCCGCCCACGAACACCGGCTTGAGCCGTGCGACCGGGGTGATGGCGCCCGTGCGGCCCACCTGCACTTCGATGTCCACCAGCGTCGTGGTGGCCTCTTCGGCGGCAAACTTGTGCGCCAATGCAAAGCGCGGCGCGCGCGCCACGAAACCCAGCACCTTCTGCGCCGGCAGCGAGTCCACCTTGTAGACCACGCCGTCGATGTCGTAGGGCAGGTTCGCGCGCAAGGCGCCGACCTTGGCGTAGAACGCCATCAGGCCTTCGGCGCCGCTTGCCCGGTGGTTGTGCACGACATTGACCGGCAGCCCTAACGAGGCCAGCCATTCCAGCATGGCGCCGTGGGATTTTTCGGGCAATTGCGAGGCCTGGTCCGCGCCGGCCGAGGCTTCGTCGAACAGCCCGCTTTGCGAACCGGGCAGGCCCTGGACCTCGCCCCAACCGTAGGCAAAGAAACGCAGCGGCCGCTTGGCGGTAATGCGCGGATCGAGCTGGCGCAGGCTGCCCGCCGCCGCATTGCGGGGGTTCACGAAAATCTTCTCGTCGCGCTTGGCCTGCGCCGCATTCAGCTTTTCGAAGTCGGCGCGATTCATCAGCACCTCGCCGCGCACCTCCAGCACCTTCGGGGCCGCGCCCTTCAGTTGCAGCGGAATCGCCTTGATCGTGCGGATGTTGGACGTGACGTCCTCGCCCGTCTGGCCGTCGCCCCGCGTGGCGGCCTGCACCAGGCGGCCGTCCTCGTAGCGCAGGCTGATCGCCAGGCCGTCGAGCTTGAGTTCACAGAAGTAGTCCGGCTGCTGCGCCGGACCCAGCAGGCCAGCACCGCGCAGCGTGTCGGTGACACGACGGTCGAATGCGGCAACCTCTTCTTCGGAAAACGCGTTGTTCAGCGACAGCATCGGCACCACGTGGCGCACGCTGCCAAACGCGGACACCGGCGCCGCGCCCACGCGTTGCGTGGGGGACTCGGGTGTCACCAGTTCCGGGTGCTCGGCCTCCAGGGCCTGCAAATCCCGCATCAGCCCGTCGTACTCGGCATCCGAGACGGAGGGCTCGTCGTAGACGTAATAGCGGACGTTGTGCTGCTCGATCTCGGCGCGCAGCCGCGCGGCGGCTTGCGCCGGATTCTCGCCGGACCCGCTGGCCATCAGGCAAACACGCGCTGGGCGCGCTCGCTGCCGGCGGGCAGGCCCGCTTGTTCAAGCTGGCCGAACAGGACCTGCAGGCGCTCGTCGATGACGGTCTCGGAGCCGTCGGCCAGGGGCTTGCCCTGATCGTCGACAAGTTCAGCGCGCAGGCGCGAGGCCAGGTCGCGGCCCACGTCGACCATGCGGCCAAACGCGCGGGTGTCGGCCGGGCTGCAAGGCACGTCCAGCAGCAGGTACAGGCGCTCGATGCCGCCCATGCCCGCATCGAAAGCAGCACCGTCCGCACGGGCCAGCGTGAAGCGGGCCACGCCGTTCTCGTTAGGCCAGGCCAGTCGGTTGCCGTCGGCGACGAATCCCACGTCGCGCGCCACGGCCATGACTTCGGCCGCCGGCTGGGCCGAGCCGAGCAGCAGGGTCAGGCCGACCTGGGTGTCCAGCGCCGCGCAGGTGTCGTCCAGGCGGGCGCCCTGCTCCAGCACGGCCTGCTGGTCGGGACCTTCAATGGTGGCGTCGAAGCGTTCGGCCATGTCCTGGGCGCGGGCCCAGGCCTGCGACCATTCGATCGCGGTCAGCGGACCGCTGCGGTTGGCCAGCAGCACGGCAAGCTGCATGGACGCATAGGACTCGCCGGCATGGACGCGCGCGCGGTGGCGGCGCTGGTCGGTTTCGGCGAACACGCGCATGGGCTTGCGGCCCACGTTGCGCAGGCTTTGCATGTACGGCAACAGATCCGCGCCGCGCACGGGCTCGGCGAAGTTGACTTCGATGACCACTTCGCAGGCGGGATCGGGTTCTTCGGCGTCGTCGGCATCGCTGCCGGGATCCACCGGCGCGGGCTGGCCGGGCTGGACGCGCGCAGAGTCGCCGCCCATGCCGGGTTCGCGCCGGGAAGCACCGGCGGTGGCGGCGCTGGCGCCCGCCACACCCGCGCCCAGCAGCGGATCCTGTTCGGAGGTGGGGAAATGGCTCTGCATCTTGCGACGGACGCGACGGTCCTGCCACCAGTTGAATCCCAACACCAGCAGTATCAGCAAGACGCCCAGGGCAATCAGCCCGATCTGCAAATCACTCATGTGTAAATCCCGCGCCTGGAAGGCGGCGCCTTTCTCAATATTGGGTTTATGCCGCTTCGGAGGCCATCATCTGGACGGCCGAATCTATGTCTACCGCAACGATACGCGAAACCCCTTGCTCTTGCATGGTTACGCCGATCAATTGCTTTGCCATCTGCATCGCGATCTTGTTGTGCGAGATGAAGAGGAACTGCGTCTGCTCGCTCATGTTGGCGACCAGGTTCGCGTAACGTTCGGTGTTGGCGTCGTCCAGCGGCGCGTCCACCTCGTCCAGCAGGCAGAACGGCGCAGGGTTCAGCTTGAACAGCGCGAACACCAGCGCAGTCGCGGTCAGCGCCTTTTCGCCGCCCGACAGCAGATGGATCGTGCTGTTGCGCTTGCCCGGCGGCTGGGCCATCACCTGCACGCCGGCATCGAGGATTTCCTCGCCCGTCATGCTGAGCTTGGCTTCGCCCCCACCAAAAAGCTTGGGGAAGAGCTCGCCGAAGTGACCGTTGACGATGTTGAACGTCTCTTGGAGCAGTTCGCGCGTCTCGCGGTCGATCTTGCGGATGGCGTCTTCGAGCGTCTCGATGGCGGTCATCAGGTCGGCGTGCTGGGAATCGAGGAAGCCCTTGCGTTCGCGCGAGGTGTTCAGTTCGTCGAGCGCCGCCAGGTTGACCGAACCCAGCGCTTCGATCTGGCGCGAGATGCGGCCGACTTCCTGTTGCAGCCAGTTTGCGCGGCGCCATTCGTCGGGCTGGTTGGCCAGGAACTGAGCGAGTTCCTCGCGGTCGACTTCGCGTGCATTGAGCTGTTCGGTGAACTGCTCTTCGGCCAGGCGCGCGGCCTGCTCCTGCAGTTGCAGTTCCATGATGCGCGCGCGGCGCGGCTCCAGGGTCTGCTCCTGTTGCTGGCGGTCTTCGTCGGCGCCGCGCAGCAGCGCGGCCAGATTTTCGAGTTCCTGGCGGGCGCGCGACAGCGCTTCCTCGCGTTCGGCGCGCGCTTCCAGGGCGTCTTGCAGGCCGGCCTGCGACGCGGATGCGTCCAGCTCGGTCAGGTCGCCCATCAGTTGTTCAAGTTCCACCGCGCCGCGCTGGCTCTGGTCGGCGGCCAGTTGCTGGTTGCGTTGCAGGTCGGTGATGCGCACCTGGATGCCGCGTTCAGCGAATTCCGCTTCCTGGGCGGCGCGTTCGAGTTCGCGCAGGCGGGTGCGGGCCGCCTCGGCTTGCGCCGCCAGCGTCTCGCCATCCATTTCAGCGTCGGCAAACTTGGATTGATGCTCGGCCAGCTCTTCGTCCAACGCCTCGAAGCGGGCCTCGGCCTCTTCGCGGGTGGCTCGCAGGTCTTCCTCGTGCGCCTTGATTTCTTCCAGGTCCTGGCGCAGACGCGAGGCGCGCTCGCCGGACTGTTCCGCCTGCTGCTGCAGCCGCGAGTGTTCCAGCTGAATGTCGTGCACGCGGCGCGTGACTTCGGCCACGCGGGTGCGTGCCGGAGAGATGGCCTGTGACACCTGCTGCCACGCCGCTTCCGCGCGGGCGACCGCGGCGCGCGCCTGGTCGGCGATCAGTTGCTGGGCCTTGATTTCGCGCTGCAGGTTTTCGATTTCCTGCTGGCGGGCCAGCAGCCCGGCCTGTTCGGAATCGGGCGCGTAGAAACGCACGCTGTGCGCGTCGATCAGGTGGCCGGCCTTGACCACGCAGGCGGCCCCGGCGGGCAGGGTCGCGCGCAAGGCCAGGGCCTGGGTCAGGTCATTGGCCGTATAGACGCCGGCGAGCCATTCGTTGAGCAGCGTGCGCAGATCGGGATCGGTGATGCGCAGCAGGCTGGCCAGCGGCGTGAACCCGGCAGGCGCCGTCGGCGCGGGCGCCGCGACGGGCAATTGGTAGAACGCCAGCCGCGCGGGCGGTGCGTCGTCGGCAAAGGCGCGCGCCCAATCCAGGTTGCGCACTTCCATCGACGCCATGCGTTCGCGCAGCGCCGATTCCAGGGCGGTTTCCCAGCCCGGCTCGACGTGCAGCTTTTGCCACAGGCGCGACAGCCCGGCCAGTTCGTGCTTGGCCAGCCACGGTTCCAGCGCGCCCTGCTTCTGCACGTCGTCCTGCAGCTTCACCAGTGCGGACAAGCGGGCTTCCAGGCGGGCCAGGTTCTGGGCTTCGGTCTGGGCGGCGCCCTGGGCGCGGCTGCGCTCGGCGTCGGCTTCGGGCACACGGCCTTCCAGGGTGGCCAGTTCTTCCTGGGCGGCTTCGAGCTGGTCTTCGCCCGCGGCGCGGTCGCCGGCCAACTGTTCCAGGCGTTCGGGGTCGGGGCTGTGCAGTTCGCGCAGTTCCTGCTGGAGGCGCTCGCGGCGCTGGTCCAGGGTCTGCATCTGGCGGTCGGCGTCGCGCTGCGTCTGCGCGACCAGCGCCAGGTTCTGCTCGACGCGGGCGAGCGCCGCGCGCATCTCGTCGCGGCCGGCGGCGGCTTCGCGCACGCGCTGCTCGACCGAGGGCAGGCCGGCCTGCGCGTCTTCCGCAGTGGAGCGCGCCTCTTCGGTGCGGGCGGCGGCGGCGGCCAGGTCGTCTTCGGCCTGGGCGATCTGTTCGGTGCAGTGCTCGCGCTGGCTGGTCCATTCCGCGATCTGCTGCTGGAGCTGGTCGCGGCGCGCCTGAAGGCGGTTGCGGGAATCGACCACGTGCCGGATCTCGGCTTCCAGGCGGCTGACCTGGGCATTGGCCTCGTACAGGGCGCCCTGGGCGGTGTGGACGGCATCGCTGGCGGCGTAATGGGCCTGGCGCCGGGATTCCAGCGCGGCCTCGCCGGCGCGCAGTCCGGCAATGGCGGCTTCCAGTTCGTTCTGAGCCTGCGCCATCTCCTGCGTCTTCTTGGCGCGCTCTTCGCGCGCCCCGGTTTCCTTCAGGAACCACAGCGAATGCTGCTTCTTTTCGCCGTCAGCCTGAAGCTCGCGGTAGCGCGTGGCCACTTCGGCCTGGGCTTCCAGCTTTTCAAGCTGGCTGTTCAGTTCGCGCAGGATGTCTTCAACGCGGGTCAGGTTCTCGCGCGTGTCGGACAGGCGGTTTTCGGTCTCGCGGCGGCGTTCCTTGTAGCGCGACACGCCAGCCGCCTCTTCCAGGAAGACGCGCAGTTCTTCGGGGCGGGCTTCGATCAGGCGGTTGATCATGCCCTGCCCGATGATGGCGTAGCCACGAGCGCCCAGGCCGGTGCCCAGGAAGATGTCGTGGATGTCGCGGCGGCGGACCTGCTGGTTGTTGACGAAATAGCTGCTGGTGCCATCCCGGGTCAGGACCCGGCGCACCGCGATTTCGGCGTAGGTGCTCCACTGGCCGGCGGCCCGCCCCTCGCTGTTGTCGAACACCATTTCGACCGAGGCCCGGGCGGCCGGCTTGCGGTTGCCCGATCCGTTGAAAATGACGTCCTGCATGGACTCGCCGCGCAGTTCAGACGCCTTGGCCTCGCCCAGCACCCAGCGCACGGCGTCGATGATGTTCGACTTTCCGCAGCCATTGGGCCCCACCACGCCGACCAGCTGGCTGGGCACGGGGATGACGGTGGGATCGACGAAGGACTTGAAGCCGGCGAGTTTGAGCTGAGTAAGGCGCACAGTACGATGACGACGGGGTGGGTTGAACGAAAGGCGTTAACGGACCTGCCGCACAGATTGCAAACCGGCCCAAGAAGGGCCGGCTCTCATATGGGTCGTATGATACCGCAGGCGGTCTTTACCCAGACGTTGGGGCCGGACAACCCGCGGGCAAACGCGCAATGGCTGGCCGCAACGCTCCGGCTATACTCCCTGACACTTTTTGGCACGACACATAATTTTCACGCGGACTGGCCAGGCTCTGGCCGAAGAACGGGGACATTCTTGAAACGTGGTTTCTATCTGGTCATGGCGGCGCAGGCCTTCTCGTCATTGGCGGACAACGCGTTGTTCATCGCAGCGATCGCCTTGATTCAGGAGTTGCACGGCCCTGACTGGCTGGCGCCCATGATGAAGTGGTCGTTTGCCTTGGCCTATGTCGTGCTGGCCGCGTTCGTCGGCGCCATCGCGGACTCCTACCCCAAGGGCCGCGTGATGTTCTCCACCAATGCCCTGAAGGTCGCGGGCTGTCTGCTGATGTTCTCGTACGCCAGCATTGGCGTCGCCCCTGAATACCAGACGTGGCTGGTCTGCGCCGCCTACGGCGTGGTGGGCATCGGCGCCGCCGCCTACTCCCCGGCCAAGTACGGCATCGTGACGGAAATGCTGCCGCCGACCATGCTGGTCAAGGGCAATAGCTGGATCGAGGGCCTGACCGTCTTCTCCATCATCCTGGGCACGGTCCTGGGCGGCCTCCTGATTTCCTCGTCGGTGTCCACCGCCCTGCTCAGCCACTCCTTCATCGGCAGCCTGGTCCACACGCCGGCCGAGGCCGCGATCCTGGTCATCGCCTTCGTGTACCTGCTGGCTGCGCTGTGCAACCTGTTGATTCCCCGCACGCACGTGCGCTATCCGCCGCAGCAGAAGAACCCCGTTCGCCTCGTCCGCACGTTCTGGGGCTACGTCTGCGTGCTGTGGAAGGACAAGCTGGGCCAGATTTCCCTCGCTGTCACCACGCTCTTCTGGGGCGCCGGCGCCACGCTGCAGCTGATCGTCATCGAATGGGGCCGCAGCCATCTGGGTTACCAGCTCGACAAGGCGTCGATGCTGATGGGCGTGGCCGCGCTGGGCACGGTGGTGGGGTCGATCCTGGCCGGGCGCATTCCGCTGCGCCGCGCGCTCGCCGTGCTGCCGGTCGGCGCCATGATGGGTCTCGTCGTGCTGCTGATGCCGCTGGTCTACCAGCCCTGGAGCGTCTATCTTCTCCTGCTGCTGACGGGCGGCCTGGCCGGTTTCTTCGTGGTGCCCATGAACGCCCTGCTCCAGCACCGGGGCCACGTGCTCCTGTCGGCCGGCCATTCGATCGCCGTGCAGAACTTCAACGAACAGCTCAACATCCTGCTCATGGTGGCGATGTACACGCTGCTGCTGTGGCTGGAACTGCCGATCAACGTGATCATCGTCATCTTCGGCACCGTGGTGGCCGTGCTGATGGTGGTGTTCATGCGCTGGAGCAAGCGCAACATGCAGGCCAACCCCGACCTGCATGACCAGATCGGCCAGGAAGGCCACGGCCGCGCGCTGGATTCGACGCACTAGGACAAACGCGCCAAGTGCTTGATGCAGCAATGAAAAACCGGGCACTTGCCCGGTTTTTCTTTGACCCCTGCGCCCTATAGCTCGCGGGCGGCCAGCTTCAGGTCCTGCCAGGCGCGCGCCTTCTCGGACGGGCTGCGCAGCAGGTAGGCGGGGTGGTAGCTCACGATGACCGGGATCTGCACGCCTTCGTCCGTCTTCAGATGATGGACGCGGCCACGCAGGTTGCCGATGGTGGCGTCGGTGCCCAGCAGCGTCTGCGCCGCGAACCGGCCCAGCACCAGGATGCGCTCGGGTTTCAGCAACGCAATCTGCCGCATCAGGTACGGGCTGCAGGCCGCGATTTCCTCGGGCTTGGGATTGCGGTTGCCCGGGGGACGGCACTTGATGACATTGGTGATGAAAACATCGCGCTCGCGGCTCATGCCCACCGCTGCCAGCATGGCGTCCAGCAACTGGCCGGACCGTCCCACGAAAGGCTGGCCCTGGCGGTCTTCCTGTTCGCCCGGCGCTTCGCCCACGACGAGCCAGCGGGTGGGCTGGGCGCCCTGCCCGACCACCGCGTGACGGCGCCCCTTGCACAGGCCGCACGCGGCGCACGCCACGACCTGCGCCGCCAACTGCTCCAGATTGGCATCCTTGACGGCCTCGGCCACCGGAATGGGCGGCGGCGCCTCTTCCTGGACCTCGACCTTCGGCGCGGGACGCGGCGGGGGGCCGGTGCGGTTCAGGATCGAAGCCGGAATAGCCGATGCGCGGCCAGAAGCCGGCTCTGCCGGGGCAGTGCGCGCAACGGCGGGCGCGGCGACCGGCGCGGCGTCGGCCACCGGAGCAGCTGTCGGGGCATCGAGCCGCGCTTCGACGGGAGTCGGCGCAACAATGGGGGAATGTGGTGCGGTACTCGGACCGCCAGGAGACGCGGCAGCCGGCGTCTGGCCGGGAGTGGCTCCAGACGCCACGGAACCCGCCTTGGCCACCGGCACGGCAGGCGGCGTGCGCAGCCATAGCCGCTCCATGCCAAGCTCGCGCAACCAGATGCGCTGCAACGGGTTGATGCGGGGCGGCGCCGGGCGCGGCGCGGCGTCCATCGGGCTCATGCCGGTGCTCCGTCGGGTTCGCCGAAGCGTTTCTGCATGACGATGGCGTCCTCGCGACCGCCCTTCTCGGCTGGGTAGTAGGCCCGGCGCATGCCGATCTGCAGATAGCCGTGGCCCTTATAGAAACTGATGGCGGACGTGTTGGACGGCCGCACTTCCAGGAGCAGGCCTTCGAGGCCGCGTTCGCGCGCCTGCTGCTCGCACCAGTCGAGCATCACGCCGCCCAGTCCCTGCCGATGCAGGTCTTGGGCCACCGCGATCACCAGCAGATGCGCCACGTCCGGCGCAAACATCAGAATGCAGAATCCCGCCAGCTTGCCCTCCCGCCGCAACGTCCAGGCGCCATAGCCCGACGCCAGCGCGTCCGCGAAGTTTCCGCGGGTCCAGGGAAAGGCCTGCACTTGCGCCTCCAGCGCCACGACCTCGTCCAGATCGGCATCCGTCATGGGCTGCGGGACCGGCGCGGCAAGCGACGGCTGCGCCTTGGGATTGCCGCCCTCGCCGCGCAGGCGCTCGGCGGTGGTGAAGGCCACCTTGTCGCGCACATAGAGCGGCGCCGCCAGCTCGGGCGCCAGCGTTTCGCCGCGCAGCCAGCCCTGGCGGGCAAGCCGCGCCACGCTGGCGGCCTGGGGCCGCTGGGCTTCGGTGGCCCGGCGCCATTCGGCGGGCGCGGCCATGTCGGCGGCATAGGCTTCCCAGGCATCGCCAGCCAGTAGCGGCGTCAGCGGCTGTCCGGCGCGGGCCGACCAGTTGGGCAGATGGTGCGCCGTCCAGGGCACGACCTCGGCGGCGGCAATCAGCATCGGAGCTTGAAGCGTTTCCCAGACAGATTCCTCGCCCGCGGCGTCGCCGCGGCGGTAGACTGCCAGATAGACCTCGTTCATGCGGGCGTCTAGGGCCACGACGACAGCGTCGGCCGGGGTGCCATCGACGTCGGCTGCCACGGCCTGGTGCGAAACAATAGGCAACACCGGGATCCCAAGCCCCAGGGCCATTCCCTGGGCGACGCCGCATGCCACGCGCAGCCCGGTGAAGCCGCCGGGCCCCTGCCCGAACGCCACGGCATGCAACCCGGACGGCGTGATGCCCGCCTCGGCGAGCAGCGCATCGGCCATAGGCAGTAGGCGCTCGGCGTGTTCCTGGGATCCTTCGTGTTCGCGGACGCTGATCTCCAGACGGCCGTCGACCGCCCGTAAAAGGGCCACGCCACAACGTGACGACGAAGTTTCCAGTGCCAGCAGGTTTAGTTCCATAGATGCAGATTGTACGAAATAAGCCGCTGTTACCCCCGTGTGTAAGGGGGATTTCAACCAGGGATCGCAATGTGTAATATCTTGTGAACGCCCTCTAGCCCCCGGTTCTTGTCACTGTTACATTTCCGGCCATGAATACGCAAAACACCACCCCCACCCGAAAAATCCTCGTCGTTGACGACGATCCGCGCTTGCGCGATCTGCTTCGCCGGTACTTGTCCGAACAGGGTTTCAACGTTTTCGTTGCCGAAGACGCGAAAGAGATGGGCAAACTCTGGCAACGAGAGCATTTTGACCTGCTCGTGCTGGACCTGATGCTGCCCGGCGAAGATGGTTTGTCCATCTGCCGCCGGCTGCGCGGTGGCCACGACAATACCCCCATCATCATGCTCACGGCCAAGGCGGAAGAAATCGACCGCATCGTCGGCCTTGAGATGGGCGCGGACGATTACCTGTCCAAGCCGTTCAATCCCCGCGAACTGCTGGCGCGCATCAATGCGATTCTGCGCCGCCGCGGCACCGAGGAACACCCCGGCGCGCCCAGCCAGGAAAACGAGTCCATCGCCTTCGGCCCCTACGTGCTGAATCTGTCCACCCGCACGCTCACGCGCAACGGCGAACAGGTGCCCATCACCACGGGTGAATTTTCGGTGCTCAAGGTCTTTGCGCGCCATCCGAAGATTCCCCTGTCGCGCGACAAGCTCATGGAACTGGCCCGCGGCCGCGAATACGAAGCCTTCGATCGCAGCCTCGACGTCCAGATCTCGCGTCTGCGCAAGCTGATCGAGCCGAACCCGTCCAAGCCCGTATTCATCCAGACCGTCTGGGGTCTGGGGTACGTGTTCGTTCCGGACGGTGGTAGCTGATCGGCTGGCCCGCCCGGTGCAGGAGCGCAGCGTCGTGCCGCGCTTGCGCAGAACATTCAGGAACCTGACATCCCGTTTGCGGCTCGGCTTGTTCGGCCGCACGTTCCTTTTGCTCGCCGCGCTGATGCTGGTCAGCCTGGGCGCGTGGCTTCAAGTATTTTTCAGCATGGAGCTGGGACCGCGCGCCAATCAAATGGCGCAGCGGGTGATCACGGCCGTCAATATCACGCGCACCGCGCTGATCTATTCGCATAACGGCGAACGCAGCAAGCTCCTCCTGGACCTGGCCACCAACGAAGGCATCCAGGTCTATCCGCGCGAGGTCACCGACTTCGCCGAAGCCCTCCCCGACGACGACTACTGGCAGCGTGTGGCGCAGCATATCCGCACGCGCTTCGGCCCGGAAACGCAGATTGCCTGGGGCGTGAACCAGGTACCTGGCTTCTGGGTCAGTTTCCAGATAGAAAAAGATCTGTACTGGCTGGTGTTCGAGCGTGAGCAGATCGGTCTTACAGGCGGAATCGAGTGGCTGGGCTGGGGCGCCACGGCGCTATTGCTGTCATTGGTCGGCGCGGCGGTCAGCGTGGGCTTCGTCAACCGGCCGCTGTCCAGGTTGGCGCGGGCTGCCCAGGTGCTGTCGCGCGGTGAAACGCCCGCGGCCCTGCCCGAACAAGGCCCACTGGAGATCCGCGACCTGAACGCGTCGTTCAACCGCATGGCCAAGGACTTGCGCCAGGCCGAGGCCGACCGCGAGCTCATGCTGGCGGGCATCTCACATGACCTGCGCACGCCACTTGCCCGGATGCGTCTGGAAATCGAGTTGAGCGGCGTGTCGGAAGACGCGCGGCAGGCCATCGACGAAGACCTGGGCCAGATCGACCACAGTATCGGGCAGCTCATGGAGTACGCCCGTCCCGCCGGCACCCTACCGCAGCTCGCCACCGACATTTCCGCCGTGCTGGCCGAACTGTACGAACGCGAACGCAGCCACACCGCCTCGCTGGGCGGCGAGCTGGACGCGGCGCTGGAACCTGGCCTGCGCGCCCGCATCACCGCGCTGGATCTGAAGCGTATCGTCAGCAACCTGATCGAGAACGCGCGCCGCTACGGCCGCTCACCCGATGACGGCATGGCGCACCTGAACATGACACTGCAGGCCGAAGGCAGCATGATCGTCATCGAGGTATCCGATCGCGGCCCCGGCATCGCGCCGGAAGACGTGGATCGCCTGCTTCGCCCGTTCTCCCGCGGCGAGGCGGCGCGCACCGGCGTCAGCGGCGCGGGACTGGGTCTGGCCATCGTCGAACGCCTGCTCAAACACGTCGGCGGGTCGCTCCGAATGCTGCCCCGAGAGGGCGGCGGACTGACCGCGAGGATAGAGCTGCCCAAAGCCAAGTTTAGGAATTATCAATTAGACAACGATAATCCATAGCGTAGAATTTATGGTTTTGAGGCTTGGCCTCATCTCCACCCAACAACTACGGGAGTAAACATGAAAACTGTTGGCGACAAACTCGAACCCTTCAAGGTCACCGGCGTCAAGCCCGGCTTCAATCAGCACGAAGAAAACGGCGTGTCGGCGTTCGAAGACATCACCGAAAGCTCGTTCCCCGGCAAGTGGAAGGTGATCTACTTCTACCCGAAAGACTTCACGTTTGTGTGCCCGACCGAAATCGTCGGCTTCAACAAGCTGGCCAAGGATTTCGAAGACCGCGACGCCGTCCTGCTGGGCGGTTCGACCGACAACGAATTCGTCAAGCTGGCCTGGCGCCGTGAGCACCCGGACCTGAACAAGCTGGGTCACTACCAATTCGGCGACACCACCGGCGCCCTGATCGACCAACTGGGCGTGCGTGAAAAGGGTGCTGGCGTTGCGCTGCGCGCCACCTTCATCGTTGACCCGGACAACACGATCCAGCACGTTTCGGTGAACAACCTGAACGTCGGCCGTAACCCGGAAGAAGTTCTGCGTCTGCTCGACGGTCTGCAAACCGACGAACTGTGCCCGTGCAACCGTACGGTTGGCGGCGCCACGCTGTAATTTCCAGCCCGGTCCGGACCCTGCCCTGCAGGGGCCCGCGCCGGGCTTTAACTGCGCTAGATTATAGGTAAAAACTATGGAATTTCTTACGACCATTAAGGAACAGCTGCCGGATTGGGCCAAGGACATCCGCCTGAATCTGGACGCCGTGATCGCCCGCTCGACGCTGGCTCCCGAAGACGCCGTGGGCGCCGCCCTGTCCGCCGCCTATGCCGCGCGCAGCCCGGTGCTGGTTGAAGCCTTCAAGAGCGGCCTGTCCGAAGGCGACGCGAACGCCGCCCTGACCGCTTCCGCCCTCATGGGCATGAACAACACCTGGTATCCCTACGTGGAGATGACCGGCGACGCCCAGCTCAAAAGCCTGCCGGCCCAGCTGCGCATGAATGCCTACGCCACCCATGGCGGCGTGGACAAGAAGCGCTTCGAGCTGTTCGCCCTGGTGGCCTCCATCATCGGCAAGTGCCACTTCTGCGTGGCCTCGCATTATGAAAACCTGAAGAACGACGGCCTGTCGACCGAACAGCTGCGCGATGCCGGCCGTATCGCCGCCGTCGTCAACGCCGCCGCGCTGGCGCTGGCCGCGCAAGGCAAGTAAGCGATTCGCCGACCGCAAAAAAGCCCGCCTGCATCATGCAGGCGGGCTTTTGTTTTGGCGGCGACGTTGCGTCGTTTCCGATGACGCGGTTCTGGCCGGCGCCGGGCACGTTGCCGCTGCCCGGCGAGTCACCGCCGGATTACTTGCCCGCGGCGGGTTTCACCGGCGCAGTGGGCAGGCCGTTGGCGGTCCAGGCCTCCATGCCGCCGCGATACCAGTAGGCGCGCCAGCCGAGCGACCCGGCGCGCAACGCGCCGTTGTAGGCCGAGCGGTCATTCATGCCCGCGCCCATGAACACGATGGGCGCGTTGCGCTGCCCGCCGGTCTTCTTCTTCAGCCAGTCGTCCAGCGCGCCTTGCAGATGGTCCGCGACGCTGCCGTCCGACCCGGCATCGGGCAGCGGATAGGCGATGGGCAGCGTGTCCCGCCCCGCGCTGGTGTCGATGATCAGGATGTTCTTCTCGTTATTGATCAGCTTGACCAGGTCGGCCGTGGTGATGACATCGGCGCGTGTGTGCTTGACAGGCGTCGGGCCCCGGTAGGGGGACGAGAACAGCAGGCTGGTCGGCGGCACGCCGAAGTCCTTCAGTTCATCGAAGGCGCCGGCGGGCAGCGCGGGCATGCCCTGCCCCGCCGAGGAGGCTTGCCGCGGCGCCGTCTGCGCCCCGCCACCCTTGTTGGCGACGACCTCGCCACCGACCGTGCCCATTTCAATGTCGGAAATCATCACCGCGATGTTCTCGATCAGCTCGTAGCACATCGTGATCGAGCCCTCGCGCGGGTTGTACCAGGCGTTCAACTGGCCGCAATCCTTGAACGTCACATTGATCGGCCGCGGCAGGACGTAGGTGTTGCCCAGATCCTTGACGCTGTTGGCGACAGCGTTGGAAAGGGCCGTCGCGAACAGGTTGCCGATCTTGCGCTTGGAGGGTTCCAGCACCACGTTGACCGGCGCGCCGGGCGCGTTGGCCGGTTGCTGGCCGTCCGGCGTCCAGGTGCCCACGCGGGTATGGGGCGCCAACAGGTGGCGCCAGGCCCGGTTCTGCTTGTTGAATTCGTCGGTGCAACGCGACTTGGTCCGGTCCTCGAAACCGACGTGCTTGACCACGTTCTCGAAGACGGCGGGATTGCCGCCATACATGATGCAGAGCATGTTGCGGAAGCGTTTCAGGTCGCCGGTGTGCTCGTCCTGCCAGGCCGAGTTCGTCGACGCGCCCCGCTTTTCCGCCAGCATGCCGCTGTAGTACCACTGCAGGGCCGCATACGTGGCGGCCTCGCGGGCCATGACGTTCACGTCCTCGTTGTCGGACGGGTAGATGGTGGGCTCGACGATCCGCAAGGCCGAATACATGTCGACCGCGTCTTCTTCCGCACCCGTCGACGGCAGTTCCAGCTCGCCGATCAGGGCGTGCCCGAACTCGTGCAGGAAGATGCTGCGCATGATGCCGATGTAGACCGCGACGATGCGCAAGGTGTCCCCGCCGAAACGGGGATATGGGCCGGCGCCGGCCAGCGCCGGGCTGTTGTCGGCGGGGGCTTGGGCGGGGGGCGACGCGGCCGACGGCACGCGCGGCGCGCCGGCACTACCCTGTCCGGCACTACCCTGTCCGGCACTACCCCGTCCGGCGCTGCCCTGTCCGGCGGTCCCTTGCGCTCCTACCCCGACCGGCTTGCCGGCCACGTCCGAGACGATCATGAAATCTGCAATGCCGAACGTGCCTTCGTCATAGGCCATGATGCCGATCTCGCTGCCCAGCGCGGCCTCGTCCTCGATATCGCCGATCTTCTGGCCATTGACCAGGAAACGCGCGGCGCCCGGCACCTCTACCACCCGGATGCGGTCGGTGCCGTCCAGCTTGGCGACGTTGGGAACGGACGCGATATCGCGGCGTTTCTGGCCTTCCAGACAGAACAGCAAAATGTTGCGGTCCGCCCGGATCTCCAGCAGGCACAGGCCCTTGCGCGCGTTGTTGTTCAGCGCAATGCCGATGGACGCCTTGGGACTCTTCGAGTTGACCATCACGTTGACGTCGGTGATGCGTCCGCTTTCCGGGGCGGGTCCCGGGTTGATGTAGAACGTCTGCTCGCCGCCCGGGACATCGCTGTTGCGCAGGGTGAACCAGCCGTCCTGCTCGCCGACATGCCAGCCTTGCAAAAGCTGCTGCTTGACCGTGCCGGCCAGTGGACCGAGCTGCTTCTCGTAGGCCGCGTGGGCGGAGGTAGCAAAAGCGGCCAGCACAAAAAGTAGCCCCGCGCCACGTAATCGCATCTGAGTGTCCCTGATTAGTCAGATTTCAAGTCGCGCAGCGTAAGTCAGAACAATGCGGTCCGCTTATTCATTTGTTAAAGATGTATGCCAACGTAAAAGCCGCCCGGCCTGGCGGCTCGGGCGGCTTCGGAATACCGGATAAGCGTGGCGCGAACGCCACGCAGCGCGGCCCGTGCGTCAGTGGTCCGCGCGCGCCAGTAAGGCGACTACGGTGGCCGCGATGCCTTCCTTGCGGCCCAGATAACCCAGGCCCTCGTTGGTCTTGGCCTTGATGTTGACCTCGGATTCGGCCAGGCCGGTGTCGGCGGCGATGTTCTTCACCATGGCAGGGGCGTGCGGGCCAATCTTGGGCGCTTGCGCGTGCAGCGTGGCGTCGATATTGACCGGTGTCCACCCCGCTTTGCGCACGCGCGCCATGGCCTCGCGCAGCAGCACACGGCTGTCGGCGCCCTTGAACGCCGGATCGGTATCCGGAAAGTGCCGGCCGATGTCGCCCAGGCCCGCCGCGCCCAGCAGCGCGTCGGTGATCGCGTGCAGCAGCACGTCCGCATCGGAATGGCCCAAGAGGCCATGGGTATGGGGAATCGTGACCCCGCCGATGATCAGCGGCCGGCCTTCGACCAGCGCGTGCACGTCAAAGCCCTGCCCGACGCGAAAAGGAATGCTCATAGCCATTTTTCCATCAGTTCAAAATCGTCCGGCCACGTCACCTTGAAGTTGCGCATTGAACCGGTGACCAGCAGCGGCGCATAGCCGGCGGCCTCGATGGCCGAGGCCTCGTCGGTGACGGTGATGCCGTTCACGGACGCGGCGGTCAGCGCATCGCGCAGCACGCCCGCGCGGAACATCTGCGGCGTCTGCGCCAGCCAAAGGCCATTGCGGTCCAGCGTGCGTTCCACGCGATCGTGGCCGCCCTTGACCGTGTCGGCCACCGGCAGGGCCAGCAGCCCGCCGACCGGGTCGGCCAGGCACGCGTCGATCAGCCGCCCCAGCGCCGCGGCGGGCAAGCCCGGGCGGGCC
The DNA here is from genome assembly GCF_902859585.1 of Achromobacter animicus. Lineage (GTDB taxonomy): Bacteria > Pseudomonadota > Gammaproteobacteria > Burkholderiales > Burkholderiaceae_B > Achromobacter > Achromobacter animicus. Next base: position 261,421 of record NZ_CADIJM010000003.1, read on the forward strand.
GCGTCATGCACCAGCACCCAGGCATCATCCGTGACCTCGCTGTCGGCCAGCGCGCCCGCGACCGTATCGGCGCGCGTGGCGCCGCCGCAGGCACGCCAGACGGTGCGCGGCAAGCCCGCCAGCGCGGCGTCAACCCAGCCGTCGCCCGGCGTGACCGCCACGCGCACCTGCGACACGCGTTCATCGGCCAGCAGCGCGCTTACCGCGTGGCGCAGCATGGGCTGTCCGGCCAATGGACGGTATTGCTTCGGAACGGCCTCGTGCCCGGGCCGGCTGGCGCGGGCGCCGACGCCGGCGGCGGGCACGATTGCGATGATTGAGTCAGACATGGTGCGGAGATTTTATAATCGTTCGCTTGATGTCCGCTTCCAGCCTGATGCCCGCCCCTTCCTCCTCCGCCACGGCCGCACCGCCCGTCCCCGCCACGGTCCCCACCCTGTCCGCGCTGAAGCCCGGCACGCGCTATGCGCAGCCCCGGCCGCCGGGCTCCGGCGACGCCTGGCTGCTGGCCGATCTGGCGCGCCAGGCCAGCGCGCCGCTGGTCATCCTGACCGCCGAGCCCCTTGAAGCGCAGCGGCTGGCCGAGGAAATCCAGCTGTTTGCGCCCAGCCTGCGCGTGCGCCAGTTGCCCGATTGGGAAACGCTGCCCTACGACGCATTCTCACCGCACCAGGACCTGATCTCCGAGCGCCTGAACACGCTGCACTCGCTGATGATGAAGACGGTGGACGTGCTGACGGTGCCCATCACCACGGCGCTGTACCGCGTCGCACCGCCCTCGTTCCTGGCCGCCTACACGTTCTCGTTCAAGCAGAAGGACAGGCTGAACGAAGCGGCGCTGCGCGCCCAACTGACGCTGGCCAATTACAACCACGTCACCCAGGTAACCTCGCCGGGCGAATTCTGCCTGCGGGGTGGCCTGATCGATCTGTTCCCGATGGGCTCGGTGGTGCCGTACCGGCTGGACCTGTTCGACGACGAGATCGAAACCATCCGCAGTTTCGACGTCGACACCCAGCGCAGCCTGTACCCCGTGCGCGAGGTGCAGCTTCTGCCGGGCCGCGAATTCCCGATGGACGAAGACTCGCGCAACCGCTTCCGGGCGCGCTTTCGCGAAGTCTTCGAAGGCGACCCTTCCCGGGCCCTGCCCTATAAAGACATCGGCAACGGCATCCCGTTTGCCGGCGTCGAGTACTACCTGCCGCTGTTCTTCGAAGAAACCGCTACGTTGTTCGACTACGTGGCCGACGGCACGGTCATGGTCACCGTCGGCGACATCGACGACGCGATCCAGCGCTTCAACCAGGACACGACCAGCCGCTACGGCTTCCTGAAAAGCGACCGCGAACGCCCCGTGCTGCCGCCGTCCGCCCTGTTCCTGGACAGCGAATCGCTCTATGGCCGCCTCAAGGCATTCCGCCGCCTGTCGCTGACTGCGGGCCAGCCGCATCCGGACTTCCGGGCCGCGCCCGACGTCAGCGTGGCGCGGCGCGCCGAAGATCCCATCGCCAAGCTGCGCACGCTGGTAGAAAAGCGGCACACCCGCGTGCTGCTGTGCGCCGATTCGGCCGGCCGGCGCGAGACCCTGGTGCAGATGCTGAACGAATTCGGCGTCACGCCGGATGCGCAGCCTGACACCATCGAGGGCTTCCTGGCGTCGGACGCGCATTTCGGCATCGTCGCTTCGCCGGTGGGCATCGGGTTCGAACTGCCCGACGCCAACCTTGCCTTCCTGACCGAAAACGATCTCTACCCCGGATTGGCGACCACCGGCCGCCGCGGCAAGCGCGACCAGGAACGCGCCAGCAACGTCGAAGCCATGGTGCGCGACCTGTCCGAGCTGCGCGAGGGCGACCCCGTCGTCCACGCCCAGCACGGCATCGGCCGCTATCACGGCCTGGTCAACATGGACATGGGCGAAGGCGAGATGGAGTTCCTCCATCTTGAATACGCCAACGGCAGCACGCTGTACGTGCCGGTGTCGCAACTGCACGTGATCGCGCGCTACAGCGGCGCCGACCCGGAAGCCGCACCGTTGCACCAGCTGGGTTCAGGCCAATGGGACAAGGCGCGCCGCAAGGCCGCCAAGCAGGTTCGCGACACCGCCGCCGAATTGCTGGCGCTGTATGCGCAGCGCGCCGCGCGCGAAGGCTTTGCGTTCAACCTGCCGCTGAACGATTACGAGGCGTTTGCCGAGGGCTTCGGTTTTGAAGAGACGGCCGACCAGGCCGCCGCCATCCAGGCCGTGATCAGCGACATGACCTCCGGCCGCCCCATGGACCGGCTGGTCTGCGGCGACGTCGGTTTCGGCAAGACCGAAGTCGCGCTGCGCGCCGCCTTCCTGGCCGTCGCCAACGGCAAACAGGTGGCGCTGCTATGCCCCACCACCCTGCTCGCCGAACAGCACGCGCAGACTTTTACCGACCGCTTTGCCGACTGGCCCGTGCGCGTCGTGGAACTGTCGCGCTTCCGCTCGGCCAAGGAAGTCTCCAGCGCCATCGAAGGCATCAACGACGGCCGGGTCGACATCGTCATCGGCACGCACAAGATCCTGTCTAAGGACGTGAAATTCAAGCGCCTGGGCCTGGTCATCATCGACGAGGAACACCGTTTCGGCGTGCGCCAGAAAGAAGCGCTCAAGTCGCTGCGCGCCGAAGTCGACGTGCTGACACTGACCGCGACGCCCATCCCGCGCACGCTCGGCATGTCGCTCGAAGGCATCCGCGACTTCTCCGTCATTGCCACAGCGCCGCAAAAGCGCCTGGCCATCAAGACCTTCGTGCGGCGCGAGGACGGCAGCACGTTGCGCGAAGCCCTGCTGCGCGAGCTCAAGCGCGGCGGCCAGTGCTACTTCCTGCACAACGAGGTAGAAACCATCCATAACCGCCGCGCGCGCCTGGAAGAGCTGGTGCCCGAGGCCCGGATCGCCGTCGCGCACGGCCAGATGCCCGAGCGCGAACTCGAACAGGTGATGAAGGGCTTCTACCAGCAGCGCTACAACGTCCTGCTGTGCACCACCATCATCGAAACCGGCATCGACGTGCCCAGCGCCAACACCATCGTGATCCACCGCGCTGACCGCTTCGGTCTGGCGCAGCTGCACCAGCTGCGCGGCCGCGTCGGGCGATCGCACCACCAGGCCTACGCCTACCTGCTGACCCCGGGCGAGGACGCGATCACCAGCAACGCCAAGAAGCGGCTGGAAGCCATCCAGGCCATGGAAGAGCTGGGCTCGGGCTTTTACCTGGCCATGCACGACCTCGAAATCCGCGGCACCGGCGAAGTCCTGGGCGACTCGCAGTCGGGCAACATCCAGGAAGTCGGCTTCTCGATGTACAACGAGATGCTCAACGAGGCCGTGCGCGCCCTGCGCGCGGGCGAAGAGCCCGACCTGGACGCGCCCTTCAACCTGGCGTGCGAAGTCAATCTGCACGCCCCGGCGCTGCTGCCGTCCGACTACTGCGCCGACGTGCACGCGCGCCTGGCCATCTACAAGCGATTGGCGCACGCGGCCGACGAAGACGACCTGATCCACATCCAGGAAGAATTGATCGACCGTTTCGGCAAACTGCCGGAGGCGGCGCAGACGCTGCTGGCCACGCACCGCCTGCGCCTCGCCGCCCAACCGCTGGGCATCGTCAAGATCGATGCCAGCGAAGCGCAGGCGCTGATCCAGTTCGGCCCCAAGACCTCGGTCGATCCGGCCCGCATCATCGAGCTTGTCCAGCGGCAGCGGCACATCAAGCTGGCCGGGCAGGACAAGTTGCGCGTCGAGATCAAGGCGCCTCAACTCCCGGCCCGTGCCGACGCCGTGCGCGCCGTTCTGCGCGCCCTGAAGTAATTCCCGACACCCTTACCCATCCGCCATGACTACCCACAATCTCGTCGTCCAATCCCCCGGCCTCGCCATCGAACATGCGGAGCAGCTTGCCGCGCTGGCCCAGGCCCAGGGCGTGGCGCGCATCAGCAACACCGCCGCCCGCCTGCTCGACGTGCAACACGACGACGAGACGCGCGCCGTGGTGGGCGCCTGGGCCGAAGCGCGCGGCGTCGACGCTGCCTTCGTGCCCTCCGGCCTGAAGCTGGCCCACTGCAAGATCCTGGCCATGGACATGGACTCGACCCTGATCAACATCGAGTGCATCGACGAGATCGCGGGCGTGGTGGGCGTGAAGGACAAGGTGTCGGAGATCACCGAAGCCGCCATGCGCGGCGAGATCAAGGATTTCGCGGAAAGCCTGCGCCGCCGGGTTGCGCTGCTCAAGGGCGCGCCCGCTGGCGCGCTGGACGAGGTCTACGAGGAAAAGCTGCGCCTGAATCCGGGCGCCGAGCGTCTGATCACCACGGCCCAGGCCGCCGGCATCAAGGTGCTGCTGGTGTCGGGCGGCTTCACCTTCTTCACCGAGCGCCTGCGCGCCCGGCTGAACCTGGACAGCGCTCATGCCAACACGCTCGAGATCGAAAATGGCGTGCTGACCGGCCGCGTGCTGGGCGACATCCTGGACGCCGACGCCAAGGCCACGCACCTGCGCGAGTTCGCGCGCACGCACGGCGCCTCGACGGACCAGATCATCGCCATGGGCGACGGCGCCAACGACCTGAAGATGCTGGCCAACGCCGGCTTCCCGGTGGCCTACCACGCCAAGCCGCTGGTGCGTCAGCAGACGCGCTATGCGCTCAATGTCTCGGGGCTGGACGGCGTGCTGAACTGGTTCGAAAGCTGATCCTGCGACAGGGTGTCTGACACCGGCCCCTTCCCCAAAGCAAAAGCCACCTCAATAAATGAGGTGGCTTTTTTCATGCAAGTCGGCGCCACGGACGCGGCGCCCTTTGATCAGTACCGCACGCGCAGCGACAGCAGCGCCGCCCGGCCCGTGCCCAGCGCCGCATAGTGCGCGGCATAGGCCTTCGTGTAGTACGTCTCATCGAAGATGTTCAGCACGTTCAACTGCGCCGAGAAGTGCTCGTTGAATTCGTAGCCGGCCATCGCGTCGAAGCGCCAGTACGAAGGCACCCAGCGCGCCTTGGGCGTACCGTCGGCGTTCTTCGTGGCGTCCGAGTTGCCGTACACCTTGTCGACGTAATACGCGCCGCCGCCCACCGTCAGCTTGGGCAGGACCTTGTAGGTCGTCCACAGGCTGAAGGCATTGCGCGGCGTGTTGGGCAGGTCCTGGCCGACGGCGCCGCTGTTGTACGCGCCCTTGGTCATTTCGCTGTCCATGAAGGTGTAGCCGCCGAACACATTCCACTTGGGCGTGATGGCGCCCGAGAATCCGAGTTCGATGCCGCGCACCTTGGCTTCGCCCACCTGCGCCACTTCGGTCGCGGACACGGCAACGCTGGTGTTCTTGCGGATGTCCTGGAACGCCGCGGCCGACAGCGTCAGTTTGTCGTCGAACACCTGCCACTTCGTGCCCAGCTCCACCGTGCGGCTCTTTTCCGGTTCCAGCGAAGACGTCGACAGTGACGTCGCATCGCTGATCGCGCCGCCGGCAATGGCGGACGGCGTGGACGAGGTGCCGTACGTGGCGTAAATGGTGCCGTTGGGCACCGGCTTGTACGCCAGGCCGACCTGGTAGTTGAAGAGGTTGTCCTCGCGGCTCGTGCTGTAGAACGCGGGCGTGCTGGCCGGATCGCTGCGGCCGCGCGCGATGTTGCTGCCGCTGGTGCGGTAGTTGTCCCAGCGCGCGCCCAGGCTCGCCTGCCATTGCTCGTTGAACTTGATGGTGTCAAAGCCGTAGAGCGCCAGCGTGTCCGTGTTGTAGACGGCGGGATTGTTGTTGCGCGTCAGCTTGCCGGTGTAGTCGTCGTGGGGATTCGGATCCCACAGCGACGTGCACAGCGCCGGGTTCGACAGGTCGGTTGCGCTGACCTTGCAGTCCATCGGGCCGCGGGCGATCGTCTGGGTGTAGCTGTCCTTGTCCTGCTTGATGTTGCTGTACTCAAATCCCAGGTCGAACGAGTGCTTCAGGCTGCCGGTCTCGAATTCACCCGTCAGGTCCGTCTGGTTGGCGAAGGTCTTGGTGACGTAGTAGCCGGACTTGAGCGCACGGTACACCAGGCCGTTCGGGATGTTGCCCTTGCTGTCGTCGGGATTGGTCGCTGCAAAGTCGGTCGTGCCGCGGCCATAGCGCGTCACGTTGCGCAGTTGCAGCTTGTCGGAAAAGTCGTGCTGGAAGTCCACCGTGGCGACGTCATCGCGCGTCTTCATGAAGTCGCGCCCGGTCAGGCCGTAGAACGACTTGCGGCTCACGCCCATCGTCTCCGTCACCGGCTGGCCCGACTTCGGGTCATACGGAATGGAGTAGTCGGGCATGCTGTCGTCTTGATAGTGGTAGTAGCTCAGCGTGATGCGGGTCGGCGTGCCCACGCCCAGCATCAGCGACGGCGCAACGCCCCAGCGCTCGAAGTCCACGGCATCATCGCGGCCCGGCGTGTCGCCCTTGTTGCCCATCACGTTCAGGCGGAACGCCGCCTTGTCGCCCAGGCGCCAGTTGCTGTCGATGGTGGCGCGGTAGTTGTTGTCCGTGCCGATCTGCGCCGTGGCTTCGGTGAAGTCCGTGGTCTTGGGCGCCTTGCTGACCATGTTGATGCTGCCGCCCGCGCCGCCCCGGCCCGAGTACACCGAGTCCGGCCCCTTGATGATTTCGACCTGCTCCAGATTGAACGTATCGCGCACCTGGGTGCTGCTGTCGCGGATGCCGTCCAGGAAAATGCTGCCGGCGGAGTTCTGGCCGCGGATGATCGGCAAGTCGCCGCCCGGACGGCCGCCTTCGCCGGCGCCGAACGTGATGCCCGGCGAGTTGCGCAGCACGTCCTGCAAGGTCGACGCGGCCTGATCCTGGATCACCTGCTGCGGCACAACCTGCACCGTCCGCGGCGTGTCCAGCAAAGGCGCGGTCATCTTCGGCGACTGCGCGGTCGAGGTCTGATAGGACGAGCTTTCGCCCTCGACGCGGACAGGCGACAACTGCGTCACGCCGGTGTCGGCGGACTGGGCTGCGGCATAGGGGCTGACGAACAACGCGGGCGCGGCAATGGCGGCGGCCAGCGAGGTGGCGAGCGTATTCAGCGAATACGAATCTTGGGGCTTCAAGCAGACTTCTCCAGAACGTAAATAACAACGATTCTTGTTTTTTTGTTGTTTGCGATTCTGAACGGAGGCGCTGAATGAAACCTGAATGAAAGCCCCTTCCAAATCAAAAGGATAAAAAAACAACAGCTTTGATCTTGCTCAAAATCCTGAACGGATCGGAGATCAAAAAAGGGGCGGATTGCGGCCGGATTTTGCGCGAGGCAAAGTCGACGCGGAGGTTGCTGCACACATAAAAAACGCCCCGATCGGGGCGTCTTGGTGCGTCCATATGCAGGCAGGCTGCTGCGTCGTCAGGTCCGCAGACGCGGATGCCGCTTGAAGAGATACCGGTACACAAACCCGGGATACGCCAGCACCAGAAACAGGCTGAGCGTGATCGCGTAGAACTCCCAGGTCTGGGCGAAGCGGTTGCCCAGCGTGGACTCGAACGCAAAGCCCAGCGCGCCGACGATGGCGTAGAACACCAGCACTTCGATCAGGCGCATCCAGAACGGCTTGACAGCCGCCGCCCCGCCCTGCTTCCAGGGCAGCACGGCAAAGACGCGCTCGGTCAGGAAGGGAAGATTCGCGCTGACAAGCGCCAGCGCGATCAACAGCCATACCGCCAGCGTCTGGTTCATGGCTGCACTCCGTCCGTTAGAGGGTCAGCGACGAGCGGATGGCTTGCACGCACAGCGCCATCAAGCCGCCGGGCAACAGGCCCAGCACCAGGATCAGGGCGCCGTTGATCGACAGCACGCCGCGTTGGCCGGCCGTGGCCACCATCGGGGCAGCGTCGGCCGCCGGCTCGTCAAAGTAGACGACCTTGACCACGCGAAGGTAGTAGAAAGCGCCGATCAGCGAGAACAGCACCGCCACCACCGCCAGCGTGACGTGGCCCGCGGCAACCAGCGACTGCAGCACGGCCAGCTTGGCATAGAAGCCCACCAGCGGCGGGATGCCGGCCAGCGAGAACATCAGCAGCAGCACGATGGCGGCATGCCACGGGCTGCGGCGGTTCAGGCCCTTCAGGTCGTCGATGTGCTCGCACTCGAAGCCCTGGCGCGACAGCAGCAGCACGATGCCGAAGCTGGCGAGCGTGGTCAGCACGTAGGTCAGCATGTAGAACAGCGAGGCGCCGTAGGCGGCCGACGACAGTTCCGGCTTGCCGGCCACCGAGCCCGACATCAGGCCCAGAAGCACGAAGCCCATGTGCGAGATGGTCGAGTAAGCCAGCATGCGCTTGAAGTTGGTCTGGGCAATGGCGGTCAGGTTGCCGATGGCCAGCGACAGCACCGCCAGGATCATCAACATCGGTTGCCAATCCGTGGCCAGGCCGTGCAGACCATCAACCAGCAGACGCAGCGTGATCGCAAAGGCGGCCAGCTTGGGCGCGCCGCCCAGGATCAGCGTGACGGCGGTCGGCGAGCCCTGGTAGACATCCGGCACCCACATGTGGAACGGCACGGCGCCCAGCTTGAACGCCAGACCCGACACGAGGAACACGATGCCGAACACCAGCGCCATCTTCTCGGCCTTGCCGGCGGCGATGACGTTGGACACTTCGGTCAGGTCGAGGTGACCCGTGGCGCCGTAGATCATGGACATGCCGTACAGCAGGAAACCCGAGGCCAGCGCGCCCAGCACGAAGTACTTCATGGCGGCTTCGGTGGCCACGACGTTGTCACGGCGCAGGGCGATAAGCGCGTACAGCGCCAGCGACATCAGTTCCAGGCCCAGGTAGATCGAGATCAGATTCCCGGAGGAAATCATGACCATCTGACCCAGCAGCGCGAACAGCGTCAGCACGTACAGTTCGCCGCCGCGCATCATGTCGCGGACCTGCGCATACACGCGGCCATAGATCAGCGTTACGCCGACGGCAAGATACGAGGCGATCTTGAGCAGGTGCGACAGCTCGTCCGTGACGTACAGGCCGTTGAACGTCGAGCCAGCCACGCCATTCTTCCACTGCACGGCCGACACGACGGTCAGCACGCCCAGGGCAAGCATGGTCAGCAGGAACGTCGGCTTGCGCTCGGGGTGATTGCTGACCGCGTCGATGAGCAAAATAGCCAGGCCGAAAATCAGCAGAAGGATTTCCGGTGTCGCCAGGGCGAAATCGATTTGGGATTGCATCATTGTCTTGTCTTACAGTTTCGAGACGGCAACGTGTTGCAGCAGGGCCTCGACCGACACGTGCATCACGTCGGTGAAGGGCTTGGGATAGATCCCCATGTACAACACGGCGATCGCCATCACGCCAAGAATCACGAATTCGCGGCGATTGATATCGGTCAGCTCGCGCACGTGGTCGTTGGCGACATCGCCCAGGACGACGCGCTTGACCATCCACAGCGAGTACGCCGCGCCCAGGATCAGGGCAGTGGCTGCAAGCAGGCCGATCCAGAAGTTGTGCTCGACCGCGCCCATGATCACCATGAATTCGCCGACGAAGCCGCTGGTGGCCGGCAGGCCGCTGTTGGCCATCGAGAACAGGATGAAGAACGTGGCAAAACGCGGCATCACGTTGACCACGCCGCCGTAGTCGGCGATGCGGCGCGAGTGCATGCGGTCATAGAGAACGCCAATACACATGAACATGGCGCCCGACACGAAGCCGTGCGAGATCATCTGCACGATGGCGCCTTCGACGCCGGCCGTGTTGAAGATGAAGAAGCCCAGCGTGACGAAGCCCATGTGGGCGACCGACGAATAGGCCACCAGCTTCTTCATGTCTTCCTGGACGATCGCGACCAGACCGATGTAGATCACGGCGATCAGCGACAGCGTGATCATCATGCCGGCCAGGCTGTGCGAGGCGTCAGGCGCGATGGGCAGCGAGAAACGCAGGAAACCGTAGGCGCCCAGCTTCAGCATGATCGCGGCCAGCACGATGGAGCCGCCCGTGGGCGCTTCCACGTGGGCGTCCGGCAACCACGTGTGGACCGGCCACATCGGCACCTTGACGGCAAACGCAGCCAGCAGCGCCACAAAGATCAGGATCTGCGGGGTGTAGCCCAGCTTGGTCTGCTGCCAAGTCAGGATGTCGAACGAACCGCCCGACACATTCCAGAGGTAGACGAACGCGATCAGCGTCAGCAGCGAACCCATCAGGGTGTACAGGAAGAACTTGAACGCCGCGTACACGCGGTTTCCGCCGCCCCAGACGCCGATGATGATGTACATCGGGATCAGCGTGGCTTCGAAGAACACGTAGAACAGCATGCCGTCCAGCGCGCAGAACACGCCAACCATAAGACCCGACAGGATCAGGAAGGCGGCCATGTATTGCGCGACGCGGCTCGTGATGACTTCCCAGCCGGCCAGCACCACGATGATGGTGATGAACGCGGTCAGGAGCACGAACCACATCGAGATGCCGTCGATGCCCAGGTGGTAATTGACGTTGAAGGCTTCGATCCAGGAGGCCTTCTCCACGAACTGCATGGCGGCCGTGGAGGAATCAAAACCGGTGTAGAGCGGAATCGTGACTAGGAAGCCGGCGATCGAGCCGACGAGCGACAGGCCGCGCGTCAGGCCGGGACGGTCGTCACGGCCCACCGCCAGCACCAGCAGGCCGAATACGATCGGGACAAAGATCGCAAGCGTAAGCCAGGGAAAAGTGTTGGATGCCATCTCGCTTGCCATCATTGGGGAATCAGCACAAAGAAAGTCACCAGCGCCATGACGCCGATGATCATTGCGAACGCGTAGTGATAGATGAAGCCGGACTGCAGGTGGCGGCTGATGGCTGCCACCCAGCCCACGACGCGGGCACTGCCGTTGATCAGGATGCCGTCGATGATGCCGCGGTCACCGGTCTGCCACAGGCCGCGGCCCAGGCAGCGCAGACCACGCGCAATGATCTGCTCGTTCACCCAATCCACGTAGTACTTGTTCTCGAGGATCTTGTTCACGCCCGACAGGTTGGCCTTGATGGCGGCCGGCACCTTCGGGTTGATCAGGTAGCAGTACCAGGAGATCACGAAACCAGCCACGACCAGCCAGAACGGCAGGGTCTGGAAGGCATGCAGGCCATAGGCGACCCAGCCGTGCCATTCCTCGCTCAGCACGTGCATCGCGGGATGCTGCTGCGGCAGGACCTTGATGACGCCGTCGAAGAACTTGCCGAACAGCATGGGATCGACCGCCCAGGCTCCGATGAACACCGACGGAATCGCCAGCAGGATCAGCGGCAGCGTGACCACCCAGGGCGACTCGTGCGGCTTGCCGCCGTGATGGCCGTGACCGTGGTCGTCGTGACCATGGTCGTCATGGCCATGCGCGTCGTGACCGTGGCCGTGGCCGTGATCGCTGGTGTCGAAGCGTTCCTTGCCGTGGAAGACCAGGAAGTACACGCGGAACGAATACAGCGAGGTGACGAACACGCCGATCAGGACGGCATAGTAGGCAAAGCTCGCGCCCCAGACGTTGGCCTGGCCGGCGGCTTCGATGATGTTTTCCTTCGAGTAGAAACCCGAGAAGAACGGCGTGCCGACGAGCGCCAGCGTACCCAGCAGGAAGGTGATCCAGGTGATGGGCATGTACTTGCGCAGGCCGCCCATGTTGCGGATGTCCTGGTCGTGGTGCATGCCAATGATGACCGAACCAGCGCCCAGGAACAGCAGCGCCTTGAAGAACGCGTGGGTCATCAGGTGGAAGATCGCGACCGAGTAGGCCGACGCACCCAGCGCCACGGTCATGTAACCCAGCTGCGACAGCGTGGAGTACGCGACGACGCGCTTGATGTCGTTCTGGATGATGCCCAGGATGCCCAGGAACAGCGCGCCGATGGCGCCGATCACGATGATGAACGACAGCGCGGTGTCCGACAGTTCGAACAGCGGCGAGAAACGCGCGACCATGAAGATGCCGGCCGTCACCATGGTGGCGGCGTGGATCAGCGCGGAGATCGGGGTCGGGCCTTCCATCGAGTCGGGCAGCCAGGCGTGCAGCGGAACCTGGGCCGATTTGCCCATGGCGCCGATGAACAGGCAGATACACGCGACGGTCAGCAGCATCCAGTCGGAACCGGGCAGCGTCATGGCGGCCAGCTTGTCGGCCTGCGCGAAGACTTCACCGTAGTGCATGGTGCCGGCGTAAGCGAACAGCAGGCCGATGCCGAGCACGAAGCCGAAGTCGCCGACGCGGTTGATCAGGAACGCCTTCATGTTGGCGAAGATCGCCGTCGGACGGGTGTACCAGAAACCGATCAGGAGGTAGGACACCAGACCCACCGCTTCCCAGCCGAAGAACAGCTGCACCATGTTGTTCGACATCACCAGCATCAGCATGGAGAACGTGAACAGCGAGATGTACGAGAAGAAGCGCTGGTAGCCGGGATCGTCAGCCATGTAGCCGATGGTGTAGATGTGCACCATCAGCGACACGGAAGTCACCACGACCATCATCATGGCCGACAGCGGATCGATCAGGAAGCCGATTTCCAGCTTGGTCTGGCCGATGAGGCTCCAGGTGTAGACGGCGCCGTCGAAACGCAGACCGTTCAGCACGTCGCCCAGCACCACCACCGAACCGATGGCGGAGATGAGCACGCCCAGGATGGTGATGACGTGCGAGGCGCGGCGGCCGATGGGCCGGCCGAGGAACCCGGTGCCGAAGAGGCCCGCGAGAATTGCTCCGGCCAGCGGCGCCAGCGCGATGAGCAGGTAGAGATTGGGTGAGCTAGACATTTTCTTCCAATACCCCGTCAGCCCTTCAGGCGATCGAGTTCGTCAACGTTGATCGTGTTCAGGTTGCGGAACAGCAGCACCAAAATGGCCAGGCCGATCGCCGCTTCAGCGGCGGCCACGGTCAGGATGAAGAACACGAACACCTGGCCGGCGGTGTCGCCGAACCAGCTGGAGAACGCCACGAAGTTCATGTTGACGGCCAGGAGCACCAGCTCGATGGACATCAGGAGAATGATCAGGTTGCGGCGGTTCAGGAAGATGCCGAAGATCCCGATCGCGAACAGGATCGCGCCAAGGATCAGATAGTGGGCCAGCGTCAGCGTCATTGTTTTTCTCCTTGGGGCGCGGCACCGTTCGAGGCGTCACGCTTGGCCTGGGCGCGCTCGCTCTGGGCGGGCATGCTCACCATGCGGAAGCGGTCCTTCGAACGCACGCGGACAGCGGCGACCGGGTCGTTGTACTTGACGTCGCGGCGGCGGCGCAGGGTCAGCGCAATCGCGGCAACCATGCCAACCAGCAGCAACGCAGCGCCGACTTCAATGGCGTAGATGTATTGCGTGTACATCGCTTCGCCGAGCGCGCGGGCGTTGTTGTAGTCGGCGGGCAGTTGCGCCTGGGGACCGGAACCGTACCAGATGGTGCCCAGCACGAAGGACACTTCCAGCACGAGCACGACGCCGATGACCAGGCCGAGCGGCAGGTAGGTCTTCATGCCCTGGCGCAGGGTGTCCATGCGGATGTCGAGCATCATCACGACAAAGAGGAAGAGCACCATCACGGCGCCCACGTACACCAGCACCAGCAGCAGCGCCAGGAACTCGGCGCCCAGCAGCATCCACAGCATGGCCGCGTTGGCGAACGCCAGGATCAGATGCAGAACGGCGGTGACCGCGCTGCGCGCGGTGATCACGCGGAACGCCGCGATCACCAGCACGGCGGCCAGTATGTAGAAAAGGACAGTGGTAAAAGTCATGGATCAGACCCTGGGCTTCAGCGGTAAGGCGCGTCTTCGGCCCGGCGGCGGGCGATGTCGGCTTCGTAGCGGTCGCCCACGGCGAGCAGCATGTCTTTGGTGAAATACAGGTCGCCGCGCTTTTCGCCGTGGTATTCGTGGATGTGCGTTTCCACGATGGAGTCCACGGGGCAGCTTTCCTCACAGAAGCCGCAGAAAATGCATTTGGTCAGATCGATGTCGTAGCGCGTCGTGCGGCGGGTGCCGTCGTCGCGCTGGTCGGACTCGATCGTGATCGCCAACGCCGGGCACACGGCTTCGCACAGCTTGCACGCGATGCAGCGCTCTTCCCCGTTGGGGTAGCGGCGCAGCGCGTGCAGGCCGCGGAAACGCGGCGACGCAGGGGTCTTTTCCTGGGGGTAGCGCAAGGTGACCTTGCGCTTGAAAAAATACTTGCCCGTGAGGCGCATGCCCTTGAGCAACTCGGTCAGCATCAGGCTGCCGAAGAAATCCTTGATCGCTTCCATATCCTGCCTCTGCTTGGCGCTTAGCGCCAAATGTTCCAGGGCGTCTGCATCCAGATCGCCACCACGACCAGCCAGACGCCGGTCAGCGGGATGAAGATTTTCCAACCCAAGCGCATGATCTGGTCATAGCGGTAGCGCGGGAACGAGGCCCGGAACCACACGAACAACGAGACCACGAAGAACGTCTTGAGACCCAGCCAGATCCAACCCGGAATCCAGGTCAGCGGCGCGATATCGATCGGGGAAGCCCAGCCGCCCAGGAACATGATCGATGCCATGCACGACAGCAGGATCATGTTGGCGTATTCGCCCAGGAAGAACAGCGCGAATGCCATGCCCGAGTATTCGACCATGTGGCCGGCCACGATTTCGGATTCGCCTTCCACGACGTCGAACGGGTGACGGTTGGTTTCGGCAACGGCCGAGATCACGTAGATCACGAACAGCGGCAGCAGCGGCAGCCAGTTCCACGACATGAACGTCAGACCCTTTTCGGCAAACCAGCCGCGGTTCTGCACGTGCACGATCTCGGACATGTTCAGGCTGCCCGACACCAGCAGCACCGTCACCAGCACGAAGCCGATGGCCAATTCATACGACAGCATCTGGGCCGAGGCGCGCAGTGCGCCCAGGAACGCGTACTTGGAGTTGGATGCCCAGCCGGCGACGATCACGCCGTACACGCCGATGGACGTGATGGCCATGATGTACAGCAGGCCGGCGTTGACGTTGGCCAGCACGACGTCGGGACCGAAGGGCACGACAGCCCAGGCCGCCAGCGCCGGCATCAGCGTGACCACGGGGGCCACGATGAACAGCACCTTGTTGGCCTGACTGGGGACCACGACTTCCTTGGTCAGCAGCTTGAAGACGTCGGCAAACGGCTGCAGCAGCCCCTTGAAACCGACGCGGTTGGGGCCCATGCGCACGTGCATGGCGCCGATCATCTTGCGTTCCCAGTACGTCAGGTAGGCCACGCACAGGATGATGGGCACCGCAATGATGACGATCTTGACGAGGGTCCAGAGGACCATCCAGACCGTCGGACCCAGCAACGCCTGACCGTGGCTTTCAAGAACATTGAGCCATTCCATCAGGCACGCTCCACGCTGATTTGACCAAATGCGCCACCCAGGGCAGCGGTAGTTTCGAAGGCGGCGGAAATGCGCACGGCGCGATCGGCCACGGCATCATCCTGCACGGTTTCCAGTTCGACGGCGCCCTGCCCGGCCGACACGCGCACCTTGACCCCGGCCGTCAGGCCCAGGCTGGTGAGGGTGCGGCCGTTCATGGCGGCGGCGGGCTTCTTCGAAGCCGGCGCGGCCTGCAGCGGTTCCGAACGGCGCACCATGGCGTCCGTGCGGTAGATCGGCACATCGGCGACGCGTTCCAGGCCGGTGAGCGCCTGGCCCAGACCCAGCGGGGCCTTGACGTCGTTGGACAGACGGCCTTCGACGCCGCTGGCCAGCACGGCGTCGCGCACGGACTCGGAGGTCTCGTCATCGAAGCCGGCCAGGTGCAGGACGTTGCCCAGCACGCGCAGAACCTTCCAGCCCGGACGGGTCTGGCCGAACGGCGTGACCGTGCCCTTGAAGCTCTGGGCCAGGCCTTGGGCGTTGACGAACGTGCCCGAGGTTTCCGTGAACGGCGACACCGGCAGCATCACGTCGGCCCATTCAGCGGCGGCCGAACGGTAAGGCGTGAGCGCGACGGCGAACTGCGCGCCGCGCAGCGCGGCGATGGCTTGCTGGCCGTTGTCGGCGTCGAGCAGCGGTTCGGCGTGCAGGACGATGTAGGCCTTGAGCGGTTCGGCGAGCATGGCCGCGGCGGTCTTGCCGCCCTTGCCCGGGATGGCGCCGGCGAGGTAACCGCCGACCGTGTTGCCGCCCGAGGTCAGGAAGCCGAACTTGCCGCCGGACAGGTCCGCCACGGCACGGCCGTTGGCGGCCAGCGTGGTGGCCTGGGCGCTGGCGACAGCCAGGTTGCCCATCAGCACGGCGGTGTTGGCGCCGGACGCAAGGCTGGCGGCGATGAGCTTGGCGTTTTCGCCCGGCGTGACCGAGGCGAACTCGGCCGGCACGGCCTGTTCCTTGGCCTGGGCCAGCGCGACGACCACTTCGGCCAGCGCGCGCGCCAGTTCCGACGGGGCCACGGTGATGCGCGCCGTGACGGGCATCAGAGGATCGTCGGCGGCGCTGTCGACCATCAGGATCTGCGTGCCACGCTTGGCGGCTTGAC
Source organism: Achromobacter animicus (assembly GCF_902859585.1). Classification (GTDB taxonomy): domain Bacteria; phylum Pseudomonadota; class Gammaproteobacteria; order Burkholderiales; family Burkholderiaceae_B; genus Achromobacter; species Achromobacter animicus. Next base: position 277,909 of record NZ_CADIJM010000003.1, read on the forward strand.
GCAGACGCTGAGCCATCAGCGGATGGTCCTTGCGCAGGAACGAGCCGACGACCAGGACGCGGTCCAGGTTGTCGAGTTCGGCGATGGGCATGCCCAGCCACGGCGCGCCGGTCAGCGCGGCGTCAAAGGCCGGGTCGGTCTGGCGCAGACGGAAGTCGATGTTCTCGGAACCCAGCGAGCGGACCAGGCGGCCCAGCAGCGCGTATTCCTCGGTGGTGGCGTATTCGGACGCCAGCGCGCCGATCTGGCCGGCGCCGAAGCTGTCACGCACGCGCGACAGGCCTTGGGCCACGGCTTGCAGGGCGTCGGCCCACGAGGCTTCCTGCCACTTGCCATCGGTGCCCTTGATCATCGGGGCGGACAGGCGGTCGTCGCTGTTCAGGCCTTCGTACGAGAAGCGGTCGCGGTCGCTGATCCAGCATTCGTTGACGGCTTCGTCTTCGAACGGGACCACGCGCATCACGCGGTCGCCCTTGACCTGGACGACAAGGTTGGCGCCCAGGCTGTCGTGCGGGCTGACCGAACGGCGGCGAGCCAGTTCCCAGGTGCGGGCGCTGTAGCGGAAGGGCTTGGAGGTCAGCGCGCCCACCGGACAGATGTCGATCATGTTGCCCGACAGTTCGGACTCGATCGAACGGCCCACGAAGGTGGTGATTTCGGAGTGCTCGCCACGGCCCAGCATGCCCAGTTCCATGACGCCGGCGATTTCCTGGCCGAAGCGCACACAGCGGGTGCAGTGGATGCAGCGCGACATTTCCTCGGCGGAAACCAGCGGGCCCAGGTCCTTGTGGAACACGACGCGCTTTTCTTCCTGGTAACGCGAGGAAGATCCGCCGTAGCCCACGGCCAGATCCTGCAGCTGGCATTCGCCGCCCTGATCGCAGATCGGGCAGTCGAGGGGGTGATTGATGAGCAAGAATTCCATCACCGACTTCTGAGCGGCGCGAGCCTTCTCAGAGCAGGTGTGGACGACCATGCCGTTGGTCACGGGCGTGGCGCAGGCGGGCAGCGCCTTGGGCGCTTTTTCCACTTCAACCAGGCACATCCGGCAGTTGGCCGCGATGGACAGTTTCTTGTGGTAGCAGAAATGCGGCACGTAAAGCCCGACTTTCTGGGCGGCATGCATGACCATGCTGCCTTCGGGCACTTCGACCTTGTTGCCGTCGACGGTTAGTTCAACCATTGCTGTTCCTGAGACCTACAGATATTGCGGGACCACACAAGACTTGTGCTCGATGTGGTGCGCGAATTCGTCGCGAAAATGCTTGAGGAAGCCACGGACGGGCATGGCGGCGGCGTCACCGAGGGCGCAGATGGTGCGGCCCATGATGTTGAGGGCCACGTTGTCCAGCAGCTCCAGATCTTCCGGACGGCCTTGACCGTTTTCGATGCGGTGCACCATGCGGTAGAGCCAGCCGGTGCCTTCGCGGCACGGCGTGCACTGGCCGCAGCTTTCCTCGAAATAGAAGTACGACAGACGCAGCAGCGACTTCACCATGCAGCGCGTCTCGTCCATGACGATCACAGCGCCAGAGCCGAGCATCGAGCCGGCCTTGGCGATGGAGTCATAGTCCATCGTGCATTCCATCATGATGTCGGCGGGCAGGACCGGGGCGCTCGAGCCGCCGGGGATGACCGCCTTCAGCTTCTTGCCGCCGCGCATGCCGCCAGCCAGTTCCAGCAGCGTCGAGAATGGGGTGCCCAGCGGGATCTCGTAGTTGCCGGGACGCTCGACGTCGCCGGTGATCGAGAACAGCTTGGTGCCGCCGTTGTTCGGCTTGCCGACTTCCAGGTAGGCCTGGCCGCCGTTGCGGATGATCCACGGCACCGCCGCGAACGTTTCCGTGTTGTTGATGGTGGTGGGCTTGCCGTACAGGCCGAAGCTGGCCGGGAACGGCGGCTTGAAGCGCGGTTGGCCCTTCTTGCCTTCCAGCGATTCCAGCAGCGCGGTTTCTTCGCCGCAGATGTAGGCGCCGTAACCGTGGAAAGCGTGGAGCTGGAAGCTGAAGTCGGAACCGAACAGGCGGTCACCCAGGAAGCCGGCGGCACGCGCCTCTTCCAGCGCTTCTTCGAAGCGCTCGTAGACTTCGAAGATTTCGCCGTGGATGTAGTTGTAGCCGACGCTGATGCCCATGGCGTAGGCCGCGATCGCCATGCCTTCAATCACGATGTGCGGATTGAAGCGCAGGATGTCGCGGTCCTTGAACGTGCCGGGCTCGCCTTCGTCGGAGTTGCAGACGAGGTACTTCTGGCCCGGGAAGGCGCGCGGCATGAAGCTCCACTTCAGACCGGTCGGGAAGCCCGCGCCGCCACGGCCGCGCAGACCCGACGCCTTGACTTCGGCGATCACGTCTTCCGGCTTCATGCCGGTGGTCAGGATCTTTTTCAGGGCTTCGTAGCCGCCGCGCTTGACGTAGTCGGCCAGGCGCCAGTTGGCGCCGTCGACGTCGGCCATGATCTGCGGCTGCAGGTGGCGGCCGTGCAGGGCCATCGAGTTGGACAGGTCGTTCAGGGGGTTGGGATCCAGCCCCTGCGCGAACTGCTTGTACAGGTCAGGCGCGTTCATGCCGACTCTCCTTGCTGCTTGAGGGCCGCGACCAGCGCGTCCAGCTTCTCGTCGGTCATGCGCACGCACATATGCTTGTTGTTCACGATCAGCACGGGGGAGTCGCCGCAGGCGCCCATGCACTCGCCTTCGACCAGCGTGAACTGGCCGTCTTCGGTGGTCTGGCGATAGTCGACGCCCAGCTTGCGCTTGAGGTATTCGCCGGCGCGGTCGCCGTCGCGCAAGGCACAGGGCAGGTTCGTGCAGACGGCGATCTTGTTCTTGCCGACGGGCTTGACGTCGAACATGTTGTAGAACGTGGCGACTTCCTGGACCGCGATGGGCGGAACGCCAATGTAGTTGGCCACGTCTTCGATGACTTCGGTAGCCAACCAGCCCTTCTCTTCTTGCGCGATGGCAAGCGAGGCCATGATGGCGGACTGCCGCTGGTCGGCCGGGAACTTGGCCAGTTCACGGTCGATTTTCTGGTAGGCCTGTTCGGAAAGCAGCATAGTTTGAATCCGGGTTATGCGGGCGTGCTCGTGACTGTCTGGGCGGATCAGCGATCGATCTCGCCGAAAACGATGTCCTGCGTGCCAATGATGGTGACGGCGTCGGCGATCATGTGGCCACGCGACATTTCATCCAGCGCTTGCAGGTGGACAAAGCCAGGCGCCCGAATCTTCAGGCGGTAAGGCTTGTTGGCGCCGTCGGACACCAGATAGATGCCGAATTCGCCCTTCGGGTGCTCCACCGAGGCGAACGCCTCGCCCGGGGGCACGTGGAAACCTTCAGTGAAGAGCTTGAAGTGATGGATCAGCTCTTCCATGTTGGTCTTCATGGCGGTACGCGACGGCGGGGCGATCTTGTGGTTCTCGATCATGACCGGGCCGGGATTGTTGCGCAGCCATTCCACGCACTGGCGGATGATGCGATTGCTTTGGCGCATCTCGGCGATGCGGACCAGGTAGCGGTCGTAGCAGTCGCCGTTGACACCCACGGGGATGTCGAAATCAAGCAGATCGTAGACTTCGTAGGGCTGCGTCTTGCGCAGGTCCCAGGCGACGCCCGAACCGCGCAGCATCGGGCCGGTAAAGCCCAGCGCCTTGGCGCGCTCGGGATCGACCACGCCGATGCCGACCAGACGCTGCTTCCAGATGCGGTTGTCGGTGAGCAGGGTTTCGTACTCGTCGACGCAGCCGGGGAAGCGGTTGGTGAAGTCTTCGATGAAGTCCAGCAGCGAACCCGAACGCGCTTCGTTCATGACGCGCATTTCCTTGTCGCCACGGAACTTGCTGGAGTCGCCGTACTGCGGCATGGAATCCGGCAGGTCGCGATAGACGCCACCCGGCCGGTAGTAGGCCGCGTGCATGCGCGCGCCCGAGACCGCTTCGTAGCAGTCCATCAGGTCTTCGCGTTCACGGAAGGCGTACAGGAACACCGCCATCGCGCCCACGTCCAGGGCGTGCGAGCCCAGCGACATCAGGTGGTTCAGCAGACGCGTGATTTCATCGAACATCACGCGGATGTACTGCGCGCGCAGCGGGGCTTCGACGCCCAGCAGCTTTTCGATGGCCATGACGTAGGCGTGCTCATTGCACATCATGGACACGTAGTCCAGGCGGTCCATGTAGGGCAGCGCCTGGATGTAGGTCTTGTGCTCGGCCAGTTTTTCAGTGGCGCGGTGCAGCAGGCCGATGTGCGGATCGGCGCGCTGGATGACTTCGCCGTCAAGCTCGAGCACCAGGCGCAGCACGCCGTGCGCGGCCGGGTGTTGAGGACCGAAGTTCAGGGTGTAGTTCTTGATGTCTGCCATGATTCAACGCCCCATGCCGTAGGTGTCTTCGCGGACCACGCGCGGGGTGATCTCGCGCGGATCGATCGTGACCGGCTGGTAAATGACGCGCCGCTGCTCGGGGTCGTAGCGCATTTCGACGGTGCCCGACAGCGGGAAGTCCTTGCGGAACGGATGGCCGATGAAGCCGTAGTCGGTGAGGATGCGGCGCAGGTCCGGATGGCCTTCAAAGACGATGCCGTACAGATCGAAGGCTTCGCGCTCGAACCAGCCGACCGTGGGCCAGCATTCCATCAGCGAGGCGACCATCGGGAACTCGTCGTCAGGCGCCCACGTGCGCACGCGCAGCCGCCAGTTGTTCTCGAGGGAGAGCAGGTGCGCCACCACGGCATAACGCGAGCGGTGGATGCGGACGTTGGTTTCCTCGGGCATCTGGCGCGTGCCGTTGCCCCAGGTCAGGTAGTCGACGCCGCAGAGGTCGATACAGGTTTCAAAGCGCAGGCCGGCTTCGGTGCGCAGCTTGTTGCAGACGGAGAACCACTGCTCCGCGGGCACTTCGAGCGTCAGCTCGCCCAGCGCCTCGGTCAGCGCAATGTCCGCGCCGAGGGTGGTCTGCAAATTGTTTTTCAGGGATTCGAGCCTGGTCATCATCTTGTACGCTTAGGTGAACCGATACGCTGGTTTCGCAGGTTCGAGGCGGCTGAGGCCTGCCATCGGACCTGACGAAGCATCAGCGCGCAATCGTGTTGGTCAGACGGATCTTGTTCTGCATTTGCAGCAAGCCGTAGACCAGCGCCTCGGCCGTGGGCGGGCAGCCCGGCACGTAGACGTCTACCGGTACGATGCGATCACAGCCACGCACCACCGAATACGAGTAGTGGTAGTAGCCGCCGCCATTGGCACAGGAGCCCATGGAAACCACCCAGCGCGGCTCGGGCATCTGGTCGTAGACCTTGCGCAGCGCGGGCGCCATCTTGTTGCACAGCGTGCCGGCAACGATCATAAGATCGGACTGGCGCGGGCTGGGCCGGAAGATGATGCCGAATTGGTCCAGGTCATAGCGGGCTGCGCCCGCGTGCATCATCTCAACCGCGCAACAGGCCAGACCGAAGGTCATGGGCCACATCGAACCGGTCTTCGCCCAGTTCAGGAACTTGTCGGCGCTGGTGGTGATGAACCCTTGCTTGAGAATGCCGTCTATAGCCATATTCGTCTCTGATAACGTGCTGTGAAATGAACCCGAAGGTCACTCCCAATCCAGCGCGCCCTTTTTCCATTCGTAGATGAAGCCGACGGTCAACACGGCGAGGAAAACCATGACCGTCCAGAAACCGACGAGTCCGACGGTGCCCTGGGCAATGGCCCACGGGAACAGGAACGCGATTTCCAGGTCGAAAAGAATGAACAGAATCGCCACGAGGTAGTAGCGCACGTCAAACTTCATGCGTGCATCTTCAAACGCTTCGAAGCCGCACTCGTAAGGCGAGAGCTTCTCAGCGTAAGGACGCCGCGGGCCAAGGAGGGAGCCGGCCGTTAGAAGCGCGAACCCGATAAGGGTGGCCACTACGATAAACAGCAGGACGGGAAAATACTGTTGCAGGTTCATTCAGGCGTCCGTCAAATGCGCAAACCTTAGGATTGTAGCATTCGCGCGGTTACTTCCGGCTGAACTCTGTAGCTTGAATAGCAGGCGAAAGACTGCATTCCTCAAATGGAACAATTGCAGCTTTCGTCGGTGCATGTCGAGCATGTGCGGCTCGAACGACACGAAGCCGTAGTATGCCTGAATTCAGTGCGCAGACGAAAAAAAACCACCCCCAAAAGGGTGGTTCATGCGAACGGGCCGAGGCCCGTTCGCTTTTGCTTTAAATCCACACAGGGCTTGCGCCCTGCATTGGATTAGAAGCGGTGACGCACACCGATGCCGACGGCGGTCGACTTGACGTCGTCCAGGAAGGCGTAGTTGGTGGCGTACGAACCGTAGGCGTACAGGTTGGTACGCTTGGACAGGTCGTAGGTGTAGCCCAGCGAGTAGATGTTCATGTTGGCATCGTCGCCCGTCAGCTTGTCGTTCGACGGGTCAACACGCTGCCACGAACCGAAGACGTTCGAAGCGCCACCGATGGGGGCCGACAGGCCGACCAGGTAGGAGTTGGCCTTGAAGCCGTCAGCGAACACGTTGCTGATGCCGCTGGCGGTTGCCGACAGGATCGAGTTGCCGTTCACGCCGGGGCCAGCGAACCAGCCATCGGTGGTGCGGCCGTAGACCAGGGCCAGCTTGACCACTTCGAAGTCATACGAACCACCGATCATGTACGAACGCGGGGTAGCGTCGGTAGCTTCGGTCGTCAGACGGTTCGAGGCGTTCAGTTGGTCGTACGACAGAGCGACGTTCAACGGGCCGTTGACGTAGCGCAGACCAGCGGTGATGGCGCGGGTGTTGTCGGCGGTCTTGAAGCCGGTTTCGGTCGTCTTCGTGTCGTCGGCGCTGAACGAGTAGCCGGCGCCGAATTGGAAGCCGCTGAACGACGGGGTTTGGTACATGACCATGTTGTCGTAGCGCTGCGTGTTGGCGGCGCTCAGACCGGTACCGATGTTAGCTTGACCGAAGCCAGCGCCGAACGGATCGATCGAACCGAAGTACTTCGAAGCGATGTTGGTTTGACGACCGAAGTCCAGTTGGCCCCAGCTGTCGCTGGCCAGACCGACGGTGGCTTGACGACCGAACAGACGGCCACCTTGAGCCGAACGGCCGTTACCCGAGTCAAAGCCCGATTCCAGTTGGAAAACAGCGCGCAGGCCGTCACCCAGATCTTCCGAACCACGCAGACCCCAGCGCGAACCGTTTTGGACGCCGTTGATCATGCCGAAGCGGCTGCCGTTAACAGCATCGCCAGCACCGCTGATACGGTTGTAGCCGAGGCCCGTGTCGATGATACCGTACAGGGTGACAGACGTTTCTGCCTGGGCGACACCGGCGAAACCGGCGAGCAGGGCGGCAGCGAGCAGAGTCTTTTTCATTTAAGAAATCTCCGTTGATTTGAGTGACAAGAGCAGCAATCCAGCAAACCAGCCTGCCGCCCCCCTAACTCCGCGAAGGGAAGTTGACGCTATTGCATCAAAAATCGGGGGGACTGGCTATGGTCGGCATCAGAAAAGTGCAGGTTTGCGACAGGCTTGTTGGGAAGTTGCAACATCCCGCTGATGCTTGCCGCGCAACGCTAGGGCTTTCCCTTACCGAACTGCCCGAGCGCGCAACCATGCGACTTTCGGCCCTGCCCCCAATTTTCCGGGCAATTCCAAAACCCATTTATCACGCTACTTTCTTCGCGGCTCCGGCTGCCATGCAGCGCTAAACCGGAGCGGCCGGGATGATGCCGGCACTGAAGATCATCGTAATCACGTGCGGCGCTAATAACGTTGTTATTAATAAAAATCGTCGATATGATCGTTGGCACCGTATAGCCGCTGAGCGCCATGTCCACCCCTTCCCCTCGTGCCGACCGCAACGAACGCCTGAGCGCCCTGCGCAGGCAGATCATCCTGGACGCCGCGCAGCGCGTGTTTGAACGGGATGGTCTGGAAAAGACGACGATCCGGGCCATCGCCAAAGAGGCAGGTTGCACGACGGGCGCCATTTATCCCTGGTTCTCCGGCAAGGAGGCGCTTTACGGGGAACTGCTGGACGGATCGCTGCAACGGCTGCACGCGCATCTGGCGCAGGCGGGCAATGCCGAGACGCCGCAGTCGGCCGCGCGCGGCGTGATCGGGGCGTTTTTTGCGTACTACGCGCAGCGGCGCACGGATTTTTCGCTGGGGATGTATCTGTTCCAGGGACTGGGTCCGCGGGGGCTGGGCCGGGATATGGACGAAAAGCTCAATGGCCGGTTGCGGCAATGTATCGATCTGATCGGCCAGGCGCTGTCGCGCACAAAAGGCTGGCGGGACGAGACCGTTCAGGCCGAGCAGATGAACGTGTTCACCTATTTGATGGGACTGTTGCTGCTGGTGCACACCCGCCGCCTCAAGTCGCTGGGCCAGCAGGCCGATGCGCTGCTGGACAACTATTGCCACGCCCTGGAACAACGATGACCGCAACCGCCCTCGCCGCCGATGCGCGCGCGCCGCAGATCAGCCTTGCCGACTTTCACGTGCTGCTTGCCGACCAGCATCCGTTCTCGATGCTGCTGGGGATCGATGTGCTGCACATCGGCCACGGCACGGCGCACGCCGTGCTGCCCGCCCGGGACACGCACCAGCGGCTGGGCGGCATTGTTGCCGGACCGATGCTGATGGGACTGGCCGACCTGGCCATGTATGCGGCAGTCGTGGGCGCCACCGGGCAGGCCCACGCGGTCACGGCCAGCCTGACCATCAATTTCCTGCGCAAAAGTCCGGCAGGCGCCATCCATGCGCATGCCCGGCTGCTCAAGGTAGGCCGGCTTTCCGCGGGCGAAGTCGTGCTGACCGGCGAAGGCTCGGACGAGCCGGTCGCGCATATCGTGAGCACGTGGTCGGTGCCCAAGCCATGAGTCCGCGCGTCAGCATCGTCGGCATGGGCAGGATCGGCACGATGGCCGCGCGGCGGCTGCTGGCCGCCGAGCCCGACATTGCGCTGACCCTCTATGACATCGAGGCGGAGCGGTGCGAAGATTTCCGTGGCAACGCGACGCTGGCGACCTCGGCGCGCGAAGCCCTGGCGGAGTCAGACACCATCGTGCTGGCCCTGCCCCGGGAGCGCGAGATCGATCGCACGCTGGAACGCTTCAGCGACGGACAGGTCACTGCGCCCATTGCCGGCAAGTTGATCATCGATCTGGACCCGCCACCCGCCGACCGGATGCGGCAGCTTGACCGCGCGATCGCCTGCGCGGGCGGGCGCTACACCTGCGCGCCCATGCAGGCGCCCGCCGCGGACGGCATCGAGGCGCGCCTACTGGACGCGCTGAACCGTCCTGCCTGACACGTGCAGCCGTTCGACGGCCGCCACGCACAGGACCAGCCATCCCAGGCTGACCGCGAACCCGGCTACGACATCGCTCGCAAAATGCACCTGCAGCAGGATGCGGCTGAGACCGATGGCCATGATGAGCGCGGCCATGAACGCCACGCAGGGCAGACGCCACGCGGGTGGCGCGAATCGCCACATCAGGTAGCAGGCCGTGCCGTACACAGCCATTGCCGCCGAAGAGTGGCCGCTGGGGAAGCTCCAACCGGTCGCCATGGCGTAGCCGTGATCGTGGTCGGGCCGCACGCGCTCGAACGTGTGTTTGAACAGCCAGTTCAGCGCGCCGTTCAGGCCGGTCGCGACCGCGCAGAAGAGCGCGAGCTGCCACGACCCGCTCCATAGCAGCGCAAGCGTCATCAACACGGCGACGACCGTGAGCAGGTTGCGGTCACCTAGATACGTGATCCAGGACAGCAGCCAAAGCATGGACGTCGACATGGACATGCTGAGCGCATTGGCGAGCGCGCTGTCGAACGCCACGATCGTCCCGCGGCTTTCGACGGCCAGGGCCAGCGCCAGAAACAACGCAAAGGATATGCCCGCCGTCGCGGCGAAGAGCGCGGCACGGCCGTTGCCGGACAGGCGGCCATGGCAGCGCATGAAGAGCAGCGCCACGCCGCCCGCGACCAGCGGCAGCGCGACAAACAAAGAGAGGGCATGGGCTGCGGCCCATGCCGCGTAGACATCGGTCATGTATGCGCCATCAAAAAGAAAGGTGCGCGGGGGCCGCGCCCCCTGCTACAACGAGACCAGGGTCTTGTCGACCGGCGCGAAGGCATGCGCGCCCGCCGCGTAATCCCACCGCTCGACGTGGCAGACCTGCTGGCCTTCCTCTTCAGAGCGGGTGATCACGCCCAGCGAGTTGGGCACGGTGCCCCGCACCCGGTGCGAGCAGGTCGTCCCGGCCTGGACGATCCAGCCGGCCGGTCCGGTGGGCGCGGTCAGCGGCAGCACGTAGGGCAAGTGTATGTGACCGCCCAGCACCAGGTCGACACCCGCCTGGGCCCAGGCCGACAGCGCACGCTCCCGGCCGATCAGCAGATTGGACAGGTCCGATTCGACCTTGGCGCGCACCGGGTGGTGTGCCACGACGAGGCGCAACTGGCCCGGCCGGGCCTGGCGCAGCCGCTGGGCGACGCGAGCGATCTGCGCATCGGAGATCTCGCCATCCTTGTGGCGTTTTGGCCGCGTGGTGTTCACCCCGATGGCGAGCACGCCATCGTTTTCGAACACGGGCTCGAGGATCGGGCCCAGCGCGCGCTTGTAGTTGCCGTAGGGATTGAGGGCGCGTGCGAATACGTTGTACAGCGGGATGTCGTGATTGCCGGGTACCGCCAGCACGGGCAGCGCCAGACGCTCGATGAACCGGCGTGCGGCGGCGAATTGGCTGCGGCGCGCGCGCTGGGTGATGTCGCCGCTGAGCACCACCAGATCGGGCGACAACTGCCGCGCCAGGTCCAGCACGGCTTCGACGACCGCCTTGCGTTCCGTGCCGAAATGGGTGTCCGACAAATGCAGGATCCGCGTCATGAGCGATCCAGAAGCTCGGGGTCCGCCGGCACCACCAGGGGCAGGCGATCGCTCGCCACCTTGAATTCAAGCGGCGTGTCCATCCAGGATATCTCGCCGTCCATCGCCACCTTGACCCGGCGGCGCCCGCGCACACCGACCGTCAGCTTGTCGAAGGCGAAGCTGATGACGTTCTCGGCGTCGCCCATCCGGCTGAGCAAACCGCGCACCAGCAGACCGTACAGGGCCAGCGTGCCCACCGGCCGCGCCGCCATGGCGATCAGCCGGTTGCGGTCGAGCTCGTCGTTCTCGATGCCGATGTGTTCCAGTTGCAGCTTGTTGTTGCCCACGACCAGCGTCGGCGACCGCAGACTGCGCGACTTGCCCTCGAATTCGAGCTGCAACCCCAGCTGGCGCGGCTGGCGCCAGAGCGTGACCAGGCCTGACCACAGCGCAACCCAGCGCCTGCGCCCGTAGCGTTGCTTGTAGGCCTCGCGGTCTTCGAGCAGTTGCGGATACAGGCCGAGGCTGGCGTTGACGAGAAACAGTCGGCCGTTCAGCAGGCCGACCTGAACGGGCCGGATGGTGCCTTGCAGGAAGCCGCGCAGCGCCACCTCGGTTTCTTGCGAAATGCCGTAGGTGCGGCCGAAGTAGTTGAAGGTGCCTTGCGGCAGGATGCCGAACGGCACGCCCTGTCCCAGCACCGTGGACGCAACGGCATTGAGCGTGCCGTCGCCGCCCGCGGCGATGACGACGCCCTGCTCGTCCTGGGCGCGCTTGACCGCCTGGCGCGCCAAGTCCGTCAGCCGCGACGGATCGCCGACCGGCATGAGTTCGTAGCGCCGCCCGGCCTCGTTAAGGATTGTCCGGATGGTGTCCTGCAAGACCTGCGCGTCGCCGCGCCCCGATCCTTTATTGAGGACGATGAATAACGGTTCTTTTCCCGTAAGGGGTCGAGCCGCTGGTGCCGGGCTCTGCTCGGATGGCGTCATGCGACAAACATACCCTAAGCGGGTAAACCGCCGCAAGACGCCGCACGGCGCACGCTTTGTAAGAAAGCGTGCGCCGTCCGTTCAACGGCCGACGGCGTACGCCTGCATCAGGCGCGGCGTGGCGGCCGCATGCAGCAGTCCGTCCGCGTCACGCGAGGCGGCGGTCAGCCGGCCGACCGACCACTCGGGCAGTTCTTCGATCTGGTGGCCGCGCTGGCGCAGCGCCGCAATGACCTCGGCGCCGAAGCTGGCCTCCAGCGCCAGATGACCGGGTTTGCGGTCGCGCGGGTAGAAGGAAGTGGGAAAGTGCATGGTGTGCGACATGGGCAGGTCAATGGCTTCCTGCAGATTCAGGCCGTGGTGCACGTGACGCAGGAAGAACAGCAGTTGCCATTGTTCCTGCTGGTCGCCGCCCGGCGTGCCGAAGGCCAGGTACGGCTTGCCGTCGCGCAGCGCGAGCGACGGGGTCAGCGTGGTGCGCGGGCGCTTGCCCGGCGCCAGCGTGCCGGGCAGGCCTTCTTCAAGCCAGAACATCTGGGCCCGGGTGTTCAGGCCGAAGCCCAATTCCGGAATGACCGGCGAGGACTGGAACCAGCCGCCGGACGGCGTGGCCGAGATCATGTTGCCCCAGCGGTCGATCACGTCCACGTGTGTGGTGTCGCCGCGCTTGGCCGACGCGCGCATATCGGCAAGGGTCGGTTCGTTCGTGGCGCTGCCGGGCGCGGTGACGGGCGACAGGCGCTCGAGCGTGTCCATGACGCGCGCGACCTGCGCCTCGAAGCCGGGCACCTGGCCGGGCAGCAGGTCGTGCGACGCGCCCTCCCCGATCAGTTGGCGGCGTTCGGCGTTGTAAGCGTCGGACAGCAGATGGGCGAGCGGCACGTCGATGAAGGCGGGGTCGCCGTAATAGGCTTCGCGGTCGGCAAAGGCGAGCTTCATGGCCTCGGTCACCCGGTGGATGAATTCGGCGCTGGTGGGACTGACGCCCGCCAGGTCCATGTCTCTCAGGATGGCGAGTGTCTGCAGGAAGACCGGGCCCTGGCTCCAGGCGCCGGCCTTGGCGACCGTGTAGCCGTGATAGTCATAGGTCAGCGGTTCGTCGTAGCTGGCGGACCAGCCGGCCAGGTCGTCGGCCGTGATGACGCCGCGATGGGTGGCGCCGCTTTCGTCCATGACGTCGGTGTTGCGGGCGAAGCGGTCGATCTCGTCGGCGATGAAACCTCGGTAGAACGCGTCGCGCGCGGCCTCGATCTGGCGCTCGCGGTCGGCGCCGGCGCCTTCGGCGGCTTGCAGCACGCGGGTCCAGGTGCGGGCCAATGCCGGATTCCGGAACAGCTTGCGGGCCTGCGGCACCTGCCCACCCGGCACGTAGACCTGGGCGGTCGTCGGCCAGTGGGTTTCGAAGAAGTCCTTCAGGCCGGCAATGGTGTTGGAGATGCGCGGCATCAGCGCATGGCCGTGTTCCGCGTAATAGATGGCGGGTTCGAGCACGTCGCGCACGCGCATCGTGCCGTGGTCGCGCAGTAGCAGCATCCAGGCATCGAACGCGCCGGGGATCACGGTGGCGAGCAGGCCGTTGCCGGGAATGAGCTTCAGGCCTTCGGCGCGGTAGCGTTCCAGCGTGGCCGCGGCGGGCGTAGTGCCCTGCCCGCACAAGACCTCGACCTTGCCGGTGCGGGCCGAATAGAACACGGCCGGCACTTCGCCGGCCGGGCCGACCAGATGGGGTTCGACCACCTGCAGCACGAACGCCGAGGCGACGCAGGCATCGAACGCATTGCCGCCGCGCTCCAGCAGCGACATGCCGGCCGAACTGGCCAGCCAATGGGTGGACGTCACGACACCGAAGGTGCCGAGGATTTCCGGGCGAGTCGTAAACATGGTGGGTCCTGATGTTGGGATGTAAGACCGATTCGGGTGTCTGACACCGAGACGCCCCACAGCAGCAAGTGACGCCATCCGGGACACCGCGGATCCGGCTCCGCCGGTCCGCTGGTGTCGCCCCCTTGAGGGGGCCCGCGTCAGCGGGTACGGGGTGGGCTTATTTCTTTACGCCCTTTAGACGGATCAGACCGTCGGGGTACGGGACGAAACCGTCCACCTTGGCCTGCACGCCGAACGTCCAGGGCAGGTAGAACAAATAGATAATCGGACGCTGGTCCTGCATCGCGGCCAGGACCTGGTCGTACATGGCGCGGCGCTTGGTCGTGTCGGCTTCGGCGCGGGCGTCGTTGAGCAGTTTGTCGACGGCGGGGTCGCAGAATTTGCCGTCGTTCAGGTTGCCCTTGCAGCTCAGGTACTGGTGGATGTTGCCGCTGGGATCGACACGGCCCGACCAGCCGCTCTGGCCGATCTGGAAGTCGCCGCGGGCCAGCGAGGATTGCAGCGAGGCGAACTCGACTGGGCGCAGCGAGATGTCGAAGCCTGCTTCGGCGCCCATGGCCTGCACCAGTTCGAAGACCTGCTGCATGGTGGTGTTGTTGCCGAAGGTGATTTCGACCTTCACGCGGTCGTAGCCGGCTTCCTTCAGCAGCGCCTGCGCCTTCTTGGGGTCGCGGCCCGGGCGGTCGAAGGACTTGTTGTACGCAAAGCTGGCGGGCGGGAACGGCTGGTGGGCGGGCTGGAACATGCCTTCGCCGATCACCTGGTTCAGGACGTCGCGATCGATGGCCAGATCCAGCGCCTGGCGCACGCGCTTGTCCTTGGCGAGCGGATGATCGGCGCGCGCGCCGTTGGCCAGGTTCACGGAGATGGACTGGAAGCCCAGGCCCGTGACCGGCGCCAGACGCAGGCTGGCGTCATCCTTGACGGCCTTGGCGTCGCTGGGCGCCACGCGTTCGATGATGTCCAGGTCCCCGGCGCGCAGGTTGTTCAGGCGCACGGTGTTGTCCGGAATCGGCGTGTAGACGAGGCGGTCGAAGTGGTAATTGGCCGCGTCCCAGTACTTGGGGAATTTCTCGAGCACGATGCGATCGTTCTGCACGCGCTCCTTGAATTGGTACGGGCCCGAGCACACGGGCTTGCCGCCGGGGTCCTTGTCGAAGCTGGCAGGCGAAATCATCATGCCGGCGCGGTCGGACAGCTGCGACAGCAGCGAGGCATCCGGCTCCGACAGGTTCAGCACCACGGTGTGCTCGTCGGGCGCGTCCACGCTGGCAACGGTGGCCAGCTCGCTCTTGCGGTTGCTGTCGGGCAGCGTGCGGGCGCGGTCGAGGTTGGCCTTGACGGCGGCGGCGTTGATGGGGGTGCCATCGTGGAACACGGCATCCGTGCGCAGCTTGAAGGTCAGCGTCTTGTTGTCCGGGCCGACGGTCCAGGATTGCGCAAGCTGCGGCACGATCTTCAGGTCGGGGGTGATGTCGACCAGCCTGTCGCACAACGAGGCGAACACGATGCGGCCGACAAAGGTGCGGGCGCGCGCCGGGTCCAGCACGTCCGGGTCGTCCTGCAGACCGATACGCAGCGTGGACTGGGCGTTCGCCAATCCGGTGGCCAGCATTCCCGCCATGGCCATGGCGAGGCAAAGTTTACGCATGAATGATCTCCGTCGATTCCGTCAAGATCTGTCGTCTCGTGCGCGGAGGCACCGCCTGGCTGGGAGCAACAGACCCCGGGACGCGCCGCATCGCCGGGCCCATCCCCCTCGTGCGCACGCTGTTTGTTGTTGGATTCTGCGCCAGGCGCGCGGCGATTGTATAGACCGGCGGGTGACGCGCCGCCCACTATACGCCCGTGGCGGCCGCCTTGCGGACGAATGGCTCAGGGCAGGCGGCAAGGGGCCGAGAAATCGGCCGACGCGGCGACCGTGTCGCGCAGCATGGCGACCAGCGGCCGGGCGTCGTCGCGCCGGTACTGGAAGGCGTAGGGCAAGGCGGCCAGTTCGGGCTCGCCGTGCAGGACGCGCAGGCTGCCTTCGGCCTGGAGCTTTTCGGCCCAATGGCTGGGCAGCAACCCCACGCCCGTGCCCTCGATCAGCAGCCCGACGATGGCGCCCCAGTTGTTGCAGCACAGGCGCTCGCCCGCGGATTCGCGTCCGCCGAGCCAGTCGTCGATGATGCGCGTGGTGCCCGCGCCTTCGGGCAGCGTGACGAGCGGCAGCCTGGCCAGCAAGGCCATCGTCATGCCGGTGTCGGCCGGTTGCAGCACCGAGGGCGCGGCGACCCAGGAGAAGTGCGCCTCGCCGATGGGCGATGACGCAATGCCGGCGCGGGAAGACCGGCCGGCGATCACGGCAAAATCCAGCTCGCCGTCCGCGACGCGCTGTTCCAGCACCTGGCCGATGTCCACGTACGGCTCCAGCACCAGCTCCGGGTAGGCCGCGCGCACGGCGCGTATCAACCCCGGCAGCCAGGTCAGCGCCGTCAGCTCGCCGACGCCGAAGCGGCAACGGCCTCGCAGACCCGGCATTTCGGTCATGGAGGCGCGGATCTGGTCGGCCGTGGCAAGCAGCCCGCGCGCTTGCGGCAGCAGGCGCTGGCCTGCGTCGGTCAGCACGGCCTTGTGGCCGCTGCGGTCAAAGAGGGGCTGGCCCAGCCCCTCTTCCAGTTCCGTGATGCGCTTGGACAGCGAAGACACCGACAGATGCAGCCGCTCGGCCGCCACGGCGAAACTGGCGCAGGTGGCGGCCCAGTAGAAGGCCTCGAGCTGCTTGAGCGTCATGGCCGCTGGCTGACGCGGTAGGCGCAGCGCCGCGCGCCGGCCAGGATGTGTTCTTCGCGGTCGACCTGCACGCCCTCGCCCAGCACCTTGCGGAAGAGTTCCAGCTCGCTGCGGCAAAAGCCCATACAGGCCTTGGCCGCGAAACAGATGGGGCAGTGGTTCTCGATGAAGACGAAATCCGCGCCGTCTTCACGCAGTTCCGCCATGTAGCCCTCGGCGCTGCGCACGTCGACCAGGCGCGCGAGCCGTGTCTTCAAGTCCGGCGCGTCCTGCATCGCCTGCTGGTAGACATTCAGCATGGCGCCTTCGCGCACCTGCACCAGCTTGTCGATGCCGTCATCGCCGAACACCTGACGCACCGCCGCGATCATCTGCACCGTCATCTCGGCGTGCGTGTCCGGGAAGCGCCCATGGCCGGCCTGGGTCAGGAACCAGATCTGGGTGGGCCGGCCGCGGCCCGCGCTTTGGCTTTCGAAGTCGACCAGCCCGTCGGCATGCAGGCGCGTCATCTGCTGGCGCACCGCCTCGGCCGTCACGTCCATGGCGCGCGCGATGACCGCGATGGATTGCGGTCCGCGCGTCTTCAGGGTCATGAGCACGCGGTCCGCAGGCTGGTGCGGTGTCGCGGCGGCCGGGTGGGACAAGCTGTCAGACATGAGAGGTATCGATGCTCCGGAAGAAGGTTCCTATGGTGCCACGGACGGCTCGCCCGGGTCAGCCGGCGCGGGGAAAACCGCCGCCACCGCAGCAGCGGGCTGGGCCTGCCATCCGCCACCCAGCGCCTTGTATAGCGCAATGAGGCGCGTGTAGGACTCGGCTTCGGCGACGGCCACGGCGTCCTGGGCGCGCAAAAGCGTACGCTGCGCGTCCAGCACGGTCAAATAAGGCGTGCTGCCTTCGCGGTAGCGCAGCCGGGCCAGTTCCGCGGCCCGTCCGCTGTGCGCGGCGGCCTGCGCCAGGCTGCCCAGGCGCTGCTGCGTCTGCCCGTACTCGGCCAGGGCCTCCTCCACCTCCTGCACCGCCCGCAGCACCGCCTGCTCGTAGCGCGCCGCCTCGCCTTCCAGACGCGCCTGGGTGCCGCGCTTGCGGGCCAGCGCCGTAGGCAGATGGAAGGCGGGCCAGCCCGCGTCGGCCGCCACGCTGAACCCGCGGCTGGCCGCCGAGCCGAAGTCCGCGCCGCGTAGCGCGACGAATCCCAGGAATCCGCCCAGGTCGATGCGCGGGTAGAGCTCGGCCGTGGCCACGCCCACGTCGGCATTGGCGGCGGCCAGGTTGCGTTCGGCGGCCAGCACGTCCGGACGCCGCGACAGCAAGGCGCCCACATCGCCGATGGGCAGCCGCGCCGTCAGCGGCGCGAGCGGCGTCGCGGCATCCAGCGCACCCAGTTCCACCGGGCGCAGGGCCGCCAGCACCGCGATCCGGTACAGCGCCAGCCGGCGCGCGGTCTCCTGCACGGGGATGCTGGCCTGCACGGTCTCCAGCTCCGCCCGCGCGCTGGCCAGGTCGCCTTCGTCGCCGCGGCCAGCCGACACCATGGCCTGGGTCACGCGCAGGCTGTCCTCTTGGCTGGCGAGGTTGGCGCGCGCCACGGCCAGCCGCTGCTCGGCGCCGCGCAGCTCGAAATAGTTGCGCGCGACCTCGGCCGCCACCACGATGCGCGCCTGCGCCAGGTCGGCCGCCTGCGCCTCGCTGCGGGCAGCCGCGCCCTCGGCCGCGCGGCGCAGCCGGCCAAACAGATCCAGCTCCCAGGTCGCGTCGAAGCCTGCGCGATAGCTTTCGGCCAGATTGCGCTGGCCGGCGACGCCGGGGTTCGCCTGCGACAGGCTGCGCGCGTAACCGCCGCCCAGGGTCACGGCGGGCAGTTTGTCCAGTTCCTTTTCGTCCAGTACCGCGCGCGATTCGGCAAGGCGCGCCTGGGCGATGCGGATATCCAGGTTGCGGGCGAGCGCCATGTCGATCAAGCGATCGAGCTGCGGGTCCTGCAATTGCTTCCACCAGTCGCGCTGGACCTGGTCGGTGGAAAAGAGCGCCTGCTCGGGGCTGGCCAGGACGACGGGCGCCGGGTTCGGCTGTTGGTAATCCGGCCCGACGGCGCAGCCGGCCAAGGCCAGGGCAGCCAGCAGCACGACGGCACTGCGGCTCAGCCGGGGATAGCGGTGCAGCTTATTCATGTTCGATTCCTCAATGCGAGGCCGCGGCGCGCGCGTCCTCGGCGTCAGCCTGCGCCAGTTCACGGGCACGCGGCGTGTCGTTGGCCGCCCGGTGATCGCGGGCAAACACGGTGTAGACGGTGGGCAGCACGAACAGCGTGAACAGCGTGCCGACCAGCAGGCCCACCACGATTACCAGCCCCAGGCTGTAGCGGCTGTGCGCGCCGGCGCCGGTGGCGAACAGCAGCGGGATCAGCCCCATGACCATGGCGGCGGTGGTCATCAGGATGGGACGCAGGCGGATGCGAGCGGCCTGCTCCATCGCGGCCCGCCGGTCCAGCCCGTGGCTGACCTGCATTTCGTTGGCAAACTCCACCATCAGGATGCCGTGTTTGCTGATCAGCCCGATGAGCGTCACCAGCCCGATCTGCGTGTAGATGTTGACGGTGGCCATGCCCAGCGCCAGCGGAATCAGCGCGCCGCAGATCGACATGGGCACGCTCACCAGGATGATGAACGGATCGCGCAGGCTTTCGTACTGCGCGGCCAGCACCAGGTAAATGACGATGATGGCGAAGATGAAGGTGATCATCAGCGCCGAGCCTTCCTGCGTGAACTGGCGCGCGTCGGACTGCCAGTCGTAGCTGAAGCCTGCCGGCAGCAATTGCGCCTCACGCGTCAGGAACCGCACCGCATCGCCCATGGTGACGCCCGGCATGGGAATGGCCTGGAACGTGGCGGCGTTCAACTGGTTGAACTGCGTGAGCTTGTTGGGCTCCACGCCCATCGACACCGACACCAGATTGGACAGCGGCACCTGCGCGCCCGAGGCGCTCTTCACGTGGTACTGCGCCAGCGCCTGCGGCGAGATGCGCTGCTCGCGCAGGCTTTGCGGAATGACGTCATACGAACGCCCGTCCATGCCGAAGCGGTTGACGTAGTTTTCGCCCACCAGCACCGCCAGCGTGTCGCCGATGGCTTTCATGGTGACGCCCAGGCTGTTCGCCTTGCTGCGGTCCACCTTCAACTGCACAACCGGATTGTTGTAGTCCAGGTCGCTGTCCACCACCATGAAAAGGCCGCTTTCGCGCGCGGCCTTCTTCAGGCTCTCCATGGCGTCATAGACCACGGCATAGTCCGACGCGCTCATCAGCACCATCTGCACGGGCAGCCCGCCGGTGGAGCCGGGCAAGGACGGCAGCTGGAACGCGAAGATGTTGCTGCCTTCCACGCCATTCGCCATCGCCTGCATGTCGGCCTGGATCTCGTCGGCCGAGCGCTTGCGGTCCTGCCAGTCCACGAAGTTCACGCCGCCGATGCTGTTGGACACGCCGTCGGAACCATTGATCAGCCAGCGTCCGTTCTGCTCGGGCAGCGTCTTCATGACGTCGTCCCACTTCTTGCCGAACTTCTCGACGTAGTCGATGTTGGCCTGCTGCGGCGACTTGATGGCGGTGAGCACCGTGGACTGGTCCTCGACCGGCGCCAGTTCCTGCTGCGCGGCGTTGTACAGGAAGGGCAGGCTGGCCAATACGGCCACGGCCAGCACGCCGGTGACCCAGCGATGATGCAGCGACACGTCCAGCACGCGGCCATAGGCATCGCCCAAGCGGCCGAAGAAGTGTTCCGCCTTGCGGGCCATCCAGCCGTCGGCCACCCGGCCGTTCAAGAGAAACGAACTCATCACCGGCGACAGCGTCAGCGCGATCACGCCCGACACCACCACCGCGCCGGCCAGCGTGAATGCGAACTCCTTGAAGAGCGAGCCGGTCAGTCCGCCCATCAGCCCGATCGGCGCATAGACCGCCGCCAGCGTGATAGTCATGGCGATCACCGGCCCCGCGACCTCGCGCGCGCCGATCAGCGCCGCTCGCACGGGCGACTTGCCCTCTTCAATATGGCGGTGCACGTTCTCGACCACGACGATGGCGTCGTCCACCACCAGGCCGATGGCCAGCACCATCGCCAGCAGCGTCAAGAGGTTCACGCTGAACCCGAACAGGGCCATGATGGCCGCGCCGCCCAGCATCGACAGCGGTATGGTCACCACCGGAATCAGCACTGCGCGCAGCGAGCCCAGACACAGGAAGATCACCGCCACCACGATGACGATGGCCTCCAGCAGCGTCTGCGTCACGCCGTCGATGGACGCGCTGATGAAGCGGGCCAGCTCGAACGGCACCTGCACGCTGGTGCCGGGCGGCAGATTCTGCTTGATGTTGGGCAACAGCTCGTTCAGGCGCTTCACGATGACCAGCGGATTGCCGACGGGCGTGGCGTTCAGGCCGAAGTACACGGCCGGTTCGCCGTCCATCAGACCGCTTGAATCCGTGGACGCCGCGCCCAGTTCCACCGTGGCCACGTCGCCCAGCCGGACAATGGCGCCGCCCTCCTGCTTGATGACGAGATCGCGGAATTCGGCCACATTGACGAGATCGGTGTTGACCTGGATGTTGGACACCACGTACAGGCCCTTTGCCTGTCCGGGCGCCGCCTGCACGTTGTTCTGGCGCAGCGCGTCGGCCAGCTCGCCGGCGGAAATGCCGCGCGCCGCCATGCGGTCCGGGTCCAGCCACACGCGCATCGCCAGCTTCTGCCCGCCGTACAGCTCGACACTTGCGACGCCGTCGATGGACGAGAGCTGCGGCTGCACCACGCGCGACAGATAGTCGGTCAGCGCGGCCAGCGACAGGTTCGTGCTGGAAAAGCCCACGTAGGCCACGGCCGTCGCCTCGCCCGCGGACTTGACCAGCACCGGATCGTAGACGTCCTGCGGCAGGCGGTACTTGACCTCGTTGACCTTGGCCATCACCTCGGTCATGGCCTTGTTGGAATCGGCGTTCAGCTTCATCCGCACGGTAATCACGCTGCGGCCCTGCGTGGACGACGACGACAGGTAATCGATGCCTTCGACCGTGGCGACGGACTGCGCGATCGGCTGGGTCACGAAGCCCTGCATCAGGTCGGGCGAGGCGCCCGGGTACTGCGTGGTGATGGTGATGGTGGTGCTTTCGGTCAGCGGGTACTGCCGGACGGGCAGCCCGCTCAGCGCCTTGACGCCCAGCAGCAGGATGAGCGTGCTGACCACCAGCGCCAGCACGGGGCGGCGCACGAAAAGATCGGTGAACTTCATGGGAGCCTCCGTGCCTTACCGGGCTTGCGCCACGGTCTGCCCCGGCGCGGTCAGCGCCACGGTGTCGTCCGGCAGGATCTCGACGGCCGCGCCGTTATGCAGCCTCAGTTGGCCCGACGTGACGACCTGGTCGCCGGCCTTGAGCCCTTCGGTCACCACCACGCGGCCCCGCAGGCGTTCGCCCGTCTTCACATAGGCCTGGCGGACGGTGGGTGCCGCGCCGGCCGTGCCGGATTCCGGCGCGGCCACGACATAGACCGAATCGCCATAGGCGCTGTAGCTCACGGCCGTCTCCGGCACGGTGATGACGTTCGGGCGGTCGGGCAGGCTGATCCTGCCCTGCGCATACATGCCGGCGGACAGCGCGCCGTCCGGATTGGCCAGCAACGCCTGCACGCGGACCGTGCGCGTGCCCGGGTCGACCTGCGGTTCCACGGTGGTGACCTTGCCCTGGAAGACACGGCCGGCGTGGGCGTCCACCGTCACGGCCACCGGCTGGCCCACGCGCAGCGTGCCCAGCGCCTGCTCGGGCAGCGTGAGATTGGCGAACATGGAGGACGCATCCGTCAGCGACACCAGCGGATCGCCGGCGCGGGCAAACTGGCCCAGGTTCACGCGGCGCACGCCCAGCACCCCATCGAATGGCGCCTTGATGCGCTTCTGGTCGATCAGCGCCTGCACGCGCCGCACATCGGCGGCGGCCTGCTCATGATCGGCCTGCGCCTGATCGAGCTGTTCGCGCGTTGCGGCCTGCAGCGGCACCAGCCGGCGCGTGCGGTCCAGCAAGGCCCGCGCGTTGCGCGCCTGCGCTTGCAGCCGCGCCAGCTCGCCCTGCTCGGGCGCGTCATTCAACTGCACGAGCAACTGCCCGGCCTTCACGGACTCGCCCGGCGTGAACAGGATCTGCGCGACACGACCGTCCACCTCTGCGGGCACCAGCACCTGGCGCGTGGCTTCCAGCGAGCCGATGCCGGCCAGGACGACCGGAAAATCCGCCTGCACTGCGGCGGCCACGGCGACCTTGGCGGGCGGCATCGACCATCCGCCGCCCTGCGTTGCCGCTTTGGATTTCCAGTACATCGCCCCGCCGGCCACCGCCGCCACGGCCAGGGCGACAACCGCCCATGCTCCTGCCTTCGCCTTCATTTTTCGCTCACTTTTTATTTAAACAAGAATTTGCTTGGATAATCCACGAATCGGGGGGATTCGTCAAAGCAGCGAAAGCAATGAAGGGGATAGCGGCGGCCTATGGGCGAAAAAAAGGCCACGCGATGCGCGTGGCCTAAGGGGAAAAACGGAACGGGTGGATCAGCGCAATCGGCTCAACCGCGAACCATGTGCAGGTAATGACGATGCCGCTCGTATTGATCCAGGATGTCACCGATCACCGCGTCGCGGCTCCAACCCATGATGTCGTAGTCCTGGCCGCCTTCGCGCAGATGGACCTCGGCGCGGAAATACTTGCGCTCGTCTTCGTCGGCCGCCTCGTCTGGCGTCAGGCTGGGCCGCACGAAGGCCTGCGGCTGGACGGCGTAGGAAAAGTCCAGATGTTCGCCGTGCGAGACTTCCAGGATCGCGCCGCCGTCAACTTCGTCTTCGCGCACCTCAACCGCGTAGCCCTGCTTGCGCAATTCATCGGCCACGTCTTCCAGGGCCGGCCGCACCACGTCCGAGATGAAGCGCAGCACGTGGGCGCGGCGCGGCATCATGACCATGTTGCGCAGGCGGCGTTCCCAGGACTGGCCGCCGCGCGCCGGCCGGGAAAGCGTGAGCGACTGGTAGCGGATGCCCCGCTTGGTCGCGTCAAGCTTGAGCGCCTTGAACAGCCCCCATAGCGACAGCAGCAGGATGATCGAGAACGGCAGCGCGCTGGCGATGGTGGCGGTCTGCAGCGCGGTCAGGCCGTCGGCCAGCAGCAGCGCAATCGCCACCGCCCCCATGGACAGCGACCAGAAGATCCGCTGCCACACCGGCGTGCGGTCCGCGCCGCCCGAGGCCAGCAGGTCCACGACCAGCGCTCCGGAGTCGGCGGACGTGACGAAGAACACGGCCACCATTGCGATGGCAAAGACCGATATCACGCTGCTCCAGGGCAATAACTCAAGAAATGCGAAGAGCGCCAGCGAACTGTCCTTATCCACCGCCTGCGCCAGGCCCTGGTCGCCGCCAACCAGTATGTAATAGATGGCCGTGTCGCCAAACACCGTCATCCAGAACAGCGTGAAGCCGGCTGGGACCAGCAGCACGCCGCAGACGAACTCACGGATGGTGCGGCCGCGCGAGATGCGGGCGATGAACAGCCCCACGAAGGGCGACCACGCGATCCACCAGCCCCAATAGAACAGCGTCCAGCCGCCCAGCCAATCGGTCGGTTCGTAGGCGTACAGGTTGAAGGTCTTGTTGACGATGTCGGACAGGTAGGCGCCGGTGTTCTGCACAAAGGTCTGGAACAGGAACACCGTGGGGCCGGCAATCAGCACGAACAGCAGCAGGATCACGGCCAGCACCATGTTGGCTTCCGACAGGATGCGGATGCCCTTGTCCAGCCCGCTGGCCACCGACATCGTCGCCAGGCTGCAGGTGATGACGATCAGGATGATCTGCGGCACCACGCCGACCGGAATGCCGAACAGGTGATTCAGCCCGCTATTCATCTGCGCCACGCCCAGGCCCAGCGACGTCGCGACGCCCAGCACGGTGCCAATGATGGCGAAGATGTCCACCGCATGGCCGATCGGGCCATGGATGCGGTTGCCAATCAGCGGATACAGCGCGGACCGCAGGGTCAGCGGCAGTCCGTGACGGAAACTGAAGAATGCGAGCGTTAACGCCACCGCCGCGTAGATCGCCCAGGCGTGCAGGCCCCAATGGAAGAAGGTGATCTTCATGGACTCGCGCGCCGCCTCGACCGTGCCGCCCTCGCCCACCGGTGGCGACACGAAGTGCATGACGGGCTCGGCCACGCCGAAGAACATCAGCCCGATGCCCATGCCGGCGGAGAACAGCATGGCGAACCAGGTGAAATTTCGGTAATCGGGCTCGCTGTGGTCCGGGCCCAGCTTGATGTCGCCGTACCGGCTGATGGCCAGGAACGCGACCGAGAGCAGAATGATCGCGACGACCAGGATGTAGAACCAGCTGGCGTTGCTGATGATCCAGGCCTGCATCGCGCCGAAGAGGTCCTGCGCCGCCTTGGGCGCAATGATGGCGAAGGCGACGAGCAGCACGGTGAATAGGGCTGCGGAAAAGAAGACGGGCCGATGGATGGTTGTGCCGGGTCGGGATTCCGAAGTCATGGATGCACTCCTTGCGCCCGAGGGTCGCGGAACATGGCGCTGGCCCCCTCAGCACGACCGGTGCACCGCCGGTATTACTATCACGGGCGCACCCAAGCTGACAATCACCTGAGTCAGGAATCGGAAGTTTTCAGATCGGCGCCGCGGTCTTATTCGGGCTTTGCGTCGCCGAAGACCACGCGGCGGAAGAACCCGGCCAGCACGGCCTCGGTCATCTCGGGCGTGACGGCCTGGGGATCGAAGGCATAGCTGAACTGCATGCCGTCGGACAGAGCCAGGAGGCCCAGCGCAAGCTGCTCGGCCGGCAGCGGCAGCGGTGTGCCGACGAGAGCCGAAAACTGGCGGATGTATTCGGTGGTGGCGGCGCGCAGTTCGCGCAGACAGGCGATGAACCCCACGCGGAAGTCCGGATCGCGCGCGGCCTGCAGCTTGCCTTCCATCCACAGCAGGAAACAGTCGTTTTCGCGATAGTGCGTGCTGTAGTAATCGAGCACGCGCGCTTCCATCTGTTGCCGGGTCTCGCCGGCTTCGAAGATGGCGCGCATGTCGGCCATGACGTTTTCATGGTCGCGCTTGAGCAGTTGCAGAAACAGTTCGGACTTGCTGCCGAAGTTGCTGTAGAACGCCCCGCGCGTATAGCCCGCCTGCTCGGCGATGTCTTCGACGCTGGCCGCCACGAAACCCTTGGACAGAAAAATCGACTGGGCAGCGTCGAGCAGGCGCTGACGCGTCTGGTCACGGCTCTGCTCTCGGGTTAGGCGGACTTTTGACATGGGCGGAGTTTAGCATCGGCGACGGTTTCAGATTCAACATTGAATCCGGATACATGACTGTATTAGAATCCAGTCCGTATCGAGTCCGACTCGCCCTTTTCCTGCCCTTTTCCGCGCCGCGAGGTGTTTCGTGAATTGTCTTGGCCCGGCCGTGCGTTCCACCGCGCGCCACGCCGCTGCGGATGCAGCGCCGCTACCTCCCGTTTCCCTGCCCCACCGCCTGACACGCCTGATGGCAATGTCTGCCGTGCTTGCCCTGGCTGCCGCCGTGGCCGGCTGCGGCCGCGAGGAGGCGCCCGCCCCGGCGCCGCGTCCCGTGGTCGCCATGCCCGCGCAGGCGGACGAAGCCCTGCCCGCCTGGACATTGCCCGGCGAAGTCCAGGCCCGCTACAGCACGCCGCTGTCGTTCCGCGTGGGCGGCAAGATCATCGAACGCAAGGTGCGGCTGGGCGACACCGTCGCGCCCGGCCAGGTCCTCGCCAAGCTGGATCCGGCCGACGCGGCCAAGAACGCCGCGGCGGCGCGCGCGTCGCTGTCCGCGGCGCAGCACCAGCTGGACTACGCGCGGCAGCAGTTGGACCGCGACCGCGCCCAGGCACGTGAAAACCTGATTGCCGCGACGCAGCTTGAACAAACCCGCAACGCCTATGCCTCCGCGCTTGCGCAGCGGGACCAGGCCGCGCAGCAGGCGGCGCTGGCGGCCGACCAGCTCAACTACACCACCCTCACGGCCGACCACGCTGGCGTGATCACGGCAGAACAGGCCGACACCGGACAGAACGTGGCGGCGGGCACCCCGGTCTACCAACTGGCCTGGTCGGGCGACATCGACGCACTGTGCGACGTGCCCGAAAGCGTGCTGGCGGGATTGGCGATCGGCCAACGCGCCAGCGTCACGCTGGGTCCGTTGCCCGGCCAGACCTTCACGGCAGTGCTGCGCGAGATTGCGCCGGCCGCCGATCCGCAAAGCCGCACCTACCGCGCCAAGCTCACGCTGGAATCGCCCTCGCCCGACGTCCGGCTGGGCATGACGGCCAACATCAGCTTCGACAACCGCTCGGCCAACGGGCAGACCACCTTTACCGTGCCGGCCACCGCCCTGTTCCATGAAGGCCGGGAGCCCGCGGTGTGGATCGTCAAGCCCGATGCCGACACGCTGGAACTGCGCCGCGTGCAGGTGCTTCGATACGACGCGCGCACCGTCACGCTGTCGCAAGGCCTGCAGGCCGGCGAGCGCGTGGTGTGGCAAGGCGTGCATACGGTGTCGGCGGGCGAGAAGGTGCGCCCGGTGCCGCCGCTGCATCCCGAGGACTTCGCGTCATGAGCGCCCCCGGCCAGGAAGGGGGCAAGCAAGCCGGCCAGGACGCCCACCGCCACGAGGAAGGCCGGTTCAACCTGTCGGCCTGGGCGCTGCGGCATCAGCCGCTGGTGATCTTCATCATCACGCTCGTCACGCTGTTCGGCGTGCTGTCGTATTCGCGGCTGGCGCAGTCCGAAGACCCGCCCTTCACCTTCCGTGTCATGGTGATCCAGACCCTGTGGCCGGGCGCCACCGCGCAGCAGGTGCAGGAGCAGGTCACCGACCGCATCGCCAAGAAACTCCAGGAAACCGCCAATACGGACTTCCTGCGCAGCTACTCGCGGCCCGGCGAATCGCTGATCTTCTACACGATGAAGGACTCGGCCCCCGCCAACACGGTGGCCGACCAGTGGTACCAGGTGCGCAAGAAGGTGGGCGACATGCGGGCCACGCTGCCGCAAGGGGTGCAGGGCCCTTTCTTCAATGACGAGTTCGGCGACGTCTACACCAACATCTACACCTTGCAGGGCGACGGCTTTTCGCCGGCGCAGCTGCACGACTACGCGGACAAGCTGCGCACGGTGCTGCTGCGCGTGCCCGGCGTGGCCAAGGTGGATTACTTCGGGGATCAGCCCGAACACATCTACATCGAGATCACGAACACGCAGCTCACCCGGCTGGGCGTGTCGCCGCAACAGATCGCGCAGGCCATCAACAGCCAGAACGCCGTGCAGGGCGCGGGCACGCTGACCACGGCCGACGACCGCATCTTCGTGCGGCCTTCTGGGCAGTTTCCCAACAGCCGGGCGCTGGCGGACACGCTGATCCGCGTGAACGACAAGTCGATCCGGCTGGGCGACATCGCCACCATTCATCGCGGCTATGACGATCCGCCCGCGCAGCAGATGCGGTTCAGCGGAGAAACGGTGCTGGGCATCGGCATCACCATGCAGCCGAATCAGGACGTGGTGCGCCTGGGCAAGTCGCTGGACGCGAAGTTCAAGGAAATGCAGGCCCAACTGCCTGCGGGCCTCACGCTGAAGGAAGTCTCCAGCATGCCCACGGCGGTGTCGCATTCGGTTGACGAATTCCTGCGCTCCGTCGCGGAAGCCGTGGCGATCGTGCTGGCCGTGAGCCTGGTGTCGCTGGGCTTGCGCACGGGCATGGTGGTGGTGATTTCCATCCCCGTGGTGCTGGCCATCACGGCGCTGTTCATGGAGATGTTCGGCATCGGCCTGCACAAGGTGTCGCTGGGCACGCTGGTGCTGGCGCTGGGCCTGCTCGTGGACGACGCCATCATTGCGGTCGAGATGATGTCGGTGAAGCTGGAACAAGGCTGGAACCGCACACGCGCCGCCGCGTTCGCCTACACCAGCACCGCGTTTCCGATGCTGACCGGCACGCTGGTCACCGTGGCGGGCTTTCTGCCGATTGCGCTGGCCAAGTCCGCCACGGGCGAATACACGCGCTCGATCTTCCAGGTGTCCGCCATTGCGCTGATCACCTCGTGGTTCGCGGCCGTGGTGCTGATTCCGTTGCTGGGCTACCGCCTCTTGCCCGAGCGCAAGCGCGAGGCGCATCTGCCGCACGACCACGAACACGACATCTACAACACACGCTTCTACCAGCGCCTGCGCGGCTGGGTGGCGTGGTGCGTGGACCGCCGCTTTCTGGTGCTGACCGGCACGGTAATTGTTTTTGCCGTGGCCATGGCGGGCTTCAAGTTCGTGCCGCAGCAGTTCTTTCCGAGCTCGGACCGCAGCGAGCTGCTGGTCGACGTGCGGCTGCAGGAAGGCGCGTCGTTTGCGGCGACGCTGCGCCAGGTCGAGCGTCTGGAAAAGGCGATCGAGGGCCGGCCCGAAATCGCGCATTCGGTCAGCTTTGTGGGCACGGGCGCCCCGCGCTTCTACCTGCCGCTGGACCAGCAGTTGGCGACGCCCAACTTCGCCCAGCTCGTCATCACGACACATTCGGTGGAAGATCGCGAAAAGCTTGCGCAGTGGATGGAGCCGATGCTGCGCAGCGACTTCCCCGCCATCCGCAGCCGCCTGTCGCGGCTGGAGAACGGACCGCCGGTCGGCTATCAGGTGCAGTTCCGCGTCAGCGGCGACAAGATCCCGGACGTGCGAGCGGTGGCCGAGAAGGTGGCCGCCGAAGTCCGCGCCGACACACGTTCGGCCAACGTGCAGTTCGACTGGGACGAGCCTTCCGAGCGCTCGGTCCGCTTCGAAGTCGACCAGCAGAAGGCGCGCGAACTGGGCATCAGCTCCAGCGACATCTCGGACTTCCTGGCGATGACGCTGTCGGGCTACACCGTGACGCAGTACCGCGAACGCGACAAGCTCATCAACGTCAGCCTGCGCGCCCCGCGCGAAGAGCGCGTCGACCCCGCCCGCCTTGCCACGCTGGCAATGCCCACGGCGAACGGTCCCGTGCCGCTGGGCAGCATCGGCCAGGTGAAGTACGACCTGGAGTACGGCGTCATCTGGGAACGCGACCGCCAACCCACGATCACCGTCCAGGCCGACGTGATCGGCGGCGCGCAAGGCATCGACGTCACGCGCGCCATCGACAAGAAGCTGGACACGCTGCGCGCCGAGCTGCCGGTCGGTTTCCGCATCGAAGTCGGCGGCCCGGTGGAGGAAAGCGCCAAGGGCCAGACGTCCATCAACGCGCAGATGCCGCTGATGGCGGTGGCCGTGCTGACGCTGCTGATGGTGCAGCTGCAAAGCTTCGCCCGCGTGCTGATGGTGGTGCTGACCGCGCCGCTGGGGCTGATCGGCGTGGTGGCCGCCCTGCTGCTGTTCGGCAAGCCCTTCGGTTTTGTCGCGATGCTGGGCGTGATTGCCATGTTCGGCATCATCATGCGCAACTCGGTCATCCTGGTGGATCAGATCGATCAGGACATCAGCGCGGGCCACAAACGCGTGGACGCCATCGTCGGCGCGACGGTCCGGCGCTTCCGGCCGATCACGCTGACGGCGGCTGCCGCCGTGCTGGCGCTGATTCCGCTGTTGCGCAGCAACTTCTTCGGCCCCATGGCGACGGCCCTGATGGGCGGCATCACCAGCGCCACGGTGCTGACGCTGTTCTTCCTGCCGGCCCTGTATGCCGCGTGGTTCCGCGTGAAGCACGACGAGCGCGACGAACCTGAAGGCGTGCCGCCCGGCGCCAACGCGGGCGACACGGTGGAACGAGGAGCCTGACGATGCAACATTCCATCCCTTCCGTCTGCCTGCGATTTGCCGCGCTGCCGCTGGTGCTGGCGCTGGGCGCCTGCGCTTTTGCGCCGGACAGCAGGCCGCCCGCGATGGCCGAACCCGCGCAATACGGGGTCGAGGCCGCCCCTGCCGCCGGCGCCGCCGCGCAGGGCGTGGCGCAACGCTTCGAACGCGGCGCGCACCCGGTCCCGCAATGGTGGACGCGTTACCAGTCCGACGCGCTGAATGCGCTGGTCGAAGAAGGCCTGGCCAACAGCCCGGACCTGGCCGCCGCCGAACGCAATCTGGCCGGTGCGCGCGAGCAATTGCGCGGACAGGTCAATTCGTCGCTGCTGCCCACGGTGGACGCGGGCGTCAGCGCCACGCGCAACCGTGCGCTGACGATGCCCAACCTGCCGCAGCCCACTGCGCTCTTCAATGTCTTCACAGGTCAGGTGCAGGCCAGCTACAACCTGGACCTCTTTGGCGCGGCGCGCTTTGCCAACACGTCGCTCGCCGCGCAGGTGGAACAGCAGGCCTATCAGCTGGAAGCCGCGCGGCGTTCGCTGGCGGCCAACATCGTCACGGGTGCGATCACCTCGGCCTCGCTGGCCGAACAGGTGGCGCTGACGGAAAAGCAGGTGGTGCTGTTGCGGCAGGTCGCGCGCGATACGCTGCGCCGGTACGAACTGGGCGCGGCGTCGCAGAACGACGCGCTGGACGCGGATCAGGATGCCGCCACGCTGGAGGCATCGCTGCCCGGCCTGCGCGCGCGGTGGCATGCGACGCGTCACGCGCTGGCCGTGCTGCTGGGCCGCAGTCCCGATCAGGCGCCGCCGGATCTGGCTTTCAGCACGATCGCCGTGCCCGATACGGTGCCGGTGGTGGTGCCGTCGGAACTCCTGGCTTCCCGCCCGGACGTGCTGGTTGCCGAGGCGGCGCTGGTGGCCGCAGCCGCCGACGTAGGCCTGGCCACCGCGCAGCTCTTTCCGAGCCTGTCGCTGACGGCCTCCATGGGCAAGGGCGGGTTTGCGTGGGCGGATGCCTTGTCGGGCGCCGGCTCCATCTGGGCCATCGGCGCGTCGCTGACGCAGCCGATCTTCCACGGCGGGCAGTTGCTTGCCGAGCGCAGCGCCGCCAAGGCGCGTTATGAGGCTGCCGTGTTGCAGTACAAGCAAACCGTGCTGACCGCATTCCGCGACGTGGCCGACACGCTGTCACGTCTGGATGCCGGCGGTCAGGCGCTGGCATCAGCCGAAGCCTCGCGGCGCTCGGCGGAGCTGTCCTATCAGAACACGGCCAAGCGCGTTCGGCTGGGTGCGCTGGCGCCTTACACCCAGTACGCGTCCGAACAGCATTACGTGGCGGCGCGCCTGCGAGAACTGGAATACGCCAACGCCCGCATGACGGAAACGGCGGCGTTGTTTCAGGCGATGGGCTCGCCGGCCAGCGCCGCGCTGCAGCAGTAGCGGTAGCCGTAGCGGTAGCCGTAGCGGTACGCCAGGGCCTTTTCGGCGTGGCGGTCTTCCGGGCGCCCCCCGTTGCCCGGTCACCCCCGCCTGCCCGGCGCGCCGGGCCCCGCTGCCTGTCAGCCCTTCTTGAACAGGCGCTTGACGAGGCTGACCACGCCCAGCACCACCGCGCCGGCGACGATGCCGAACAAGGCATTGAGCAGCGTGGACACCAGCGCGTGAACGACGCCGCCCCCGCCAACCGCCGCAGCGGCGTGTTCGACGGCCGCATGCACCGGCGGGATGCCGTGGGTCAGGATGGCGCCGCCGACCATGAACATCGCGGCCGTGCCCACCACCGACAACGTCTTCATCAGATAAGGCGCCGCGGCCACGATGCGCTCGCCCATCCAGGCCAGCGCGCGCGACGATTTCTGGCTGAGATACAGGCCCAGGTCATCCAGCTTGACGATGCCGGCAACCAGGCCGTAGACGCCCACCGTCATCCCGATGGCAATGATGGACAGCACTGCGACCTGCCGCGTGAAGTCGGCGCCGGCCACGGCCCCCAGGCTGATGACGATGATTTCCGCCGACAGGATGAAGTCGGTGCGCACCGCGCCTTTGATCTTGGTCTTTTCGAACGCCACCATGTCGACCGACTGGTTCTGCAGCGCCTCGGCGCGCGCGGCGTGGTGGCCTTCGGGGGATTCGCCGTGAGACAGGTACTTGTGCGCCAGTTTCTCGACGCCCTCGTAGCAGAGGAACGCGCCGCCCAGCATCAGGAGCGGCGTGATGGCCCAGGGCGCGAATGCGCTGATGAGCAGCGCCGCGGGCACGAGGATCAGCTTGTTGATGAAGGAGCCCTTGGCCACCGCCCAGACCACGGGAAGCTCGCGGTTGACCGGCACGCCGCTGACCTGCTGGGCATTGAGCGCCAGGTCGTCGCCCAGCACGCCCGCCGTCTTCTTGGCAGCCACCTTCGTCATGACGGAAACGTCATCCAGGATGGTGGCGATATCGTCGAACAACGCGAAGAAACTGCTTCCGGCCATCAAGAACCCCTGTCGCCCTGTAAGGTGTTCCGAGTGTACAGGCGGCGGTCGCCGGTTTCATGCAACGGAGATGGCGCTTTTCATTCCTTTTGTGTCCGGCCCGGGCCGGTTTGCTACATCGCCTCGATGCGCGGGTAAAGATCGCGGTTTTCGCGCTGCATGCGCTCGTGGACGCGGCGCAGCACGGTGTTGGCGTCGTCCCGGAAACCGCGCTCGTCCAGTTCCAGGTTGCGCGCGTTGTTCCAGCGCTTGGCAAAGCCTTCATAGGCGGCGGCGATGGCGTCCATCTCTTCCTGGAATTCCCGCCCCTTGCGCGCCAGTTCGGCGTCGGCGCTGCGCGCCACGGCCGGGTACAGCGCCCGGTCCTCGACCGCCAGATGCAGCTTGATGGTGGCGCTCATGGCCACGATGCCCTGGGCGATTTCGGCCGCGTTGCGGGCCACGCCCGCCAGGGCCAGCCTGCGCAGCGTCGCGATCCCTTCCAGGATATCCACGTGCTGCTGCTTGAATTTGTCGATGTTCATACAAACCTTCCCTGCTGATGCCGCGGGGCCGGCGGGCCCCGCCCTTCCTTGCCGCGCCCGTCAGGCCGGCGCGCGCGCGCCTGCGTTTTCAAAGAGGATGTTGTTCTCCAGGTGGATGTGCGCCATCAGGTCTTCCTTGAACTGCCGGATGCCCAGGTACAGCGCGCGCCAGGTATTGCAGGCGGCGCGCGGCAGCGTCACGTTGTTTGTCAGCGCCATCAGGCGTTCGAGCGCGACGCCGTGGTCGTCGTGTTCCATGCGCATCACCATGATCGGCATGGTCGCCATGGCGCCGTGACCGCGGGCCAGCATGGGGAATAGCACCTGTTCCTCTTTCTGCATGTGGCTTTCCAGTTCCTGCTGCATGGTGCGCAGGTGGTCGGCCAGGCCGGCCGGGCAGTCCGGGCTGTCGGCATGCACCTGTTCAACCTTCAGGGCCAGACGGATGAGTTCCGGAAATTGCTGGCGATGCACCTCGTGGTAGCGCGCCAGGATGTGGTCGACCAGTTCTGCCGGCGAAGCCAGCCCCCAGTCGGTTTCGTGTTGCGGATTCTGCGCCAGGGCCTCCAGACGGGCCTCGATCTGCGCTGGGTCCAGCGAACGCTGGGCCGCCGCCTCGGCCAGGCTCTTCTTGCCGCCACAGCAGAAGTCCAGATCGAACTCGTGAAACACCTGCGTGGCGCCGGGAATGCTGCGGGCCAACTGGCCCAGGGATTGCTCAACCATGCTCATCGCGTCTCTCCAAAGATCATTGCGGTGCTTCTCTACTTGCGAAATCCGTGCCAGGAAAAACTTGCGATTTATCAACCACCTGCGATTTAAAGGGTAGATATCACCCTTCAACAGGAGGGTTCTATTCACCTTGCAACGGTAGAATTCACCCCATGCAAAATCTCCTGCTCGCGGACCTGGTCGCCGACCTGCCGCCCGCCATCCGGCTTCAGCGACTGGTCTCCAGCCTTCGCACCCATTTCCGTTGCGGCGCGGTCGCGCTCTTGCAGCTTGAAGAGGACCATCTGCGCCCCATCGCGGTGGACGGCCTGACCCAGGACGCGCTGGGCCGCCGCTTCGCCGTGCAGCAGCATCCGCGGCTGGCGGCCATCCTGGGACGGCGCGGCGTCACCTGCTTTCACCACGACAGCACGTTGCCGGATCCCTACGATGGACTCATCAATGGCATGGCGGGCGAACCGCTGCCGGTGCACGACTGCATGGGCACCAGCCTGCACATCGAGGGCAAGACCTGGGGCGTGCTGACGCTGGACGCGCTGGAGGTCGGCACGTTCGACATGGAGGCGCAGGCCGACCTGCGCGATTACATCGTGCTGCTCGAAGCGGCGCTCCGCACCACGCGCCTTGAAGCCGAGATCCGTGCCCTGCGCGTGGCGCGCGGGCAGGCGCCGGCGGACAGCGCCGCTCCGGCCAGCAGCGACATCCTGGGCCAAAGCGAATCCATCGGCCGGCTGCTGCACGAGATCGAAGTCGTGGCCGATTCAGAGCTGCCCATCCTGCTGCTGGGCGAGACTGGCGTGGGCAAGGAGCTGTTCGCGCATCGCGTGCACGGGTTGTCGCGCCGCCGCGACCGGCCGCTGGTGCATGTGAACTGCGCCGCGCTGCCCGAATCGCTGGCCGAAAGCGAGCTGTTTGGCCACGCCAAGGGCGCATTCTCCGGCGCCGTCGCTGACCGCCCCGGCCGCTTCGAAGCCGCCAATGGCGGCACCCTGTTCCTGGACGAAGTCGGCGAACTGCCGCTGCTGGTGCAGGCCAAGCTGCTGCGCACCCTGCAGAACGGCGAGATCCAGCGGCTGGGCGACGACCGCCCGCGCACCGTGGACGTGCGTATCGTGGCGGCCACCAACCGCAGCCTGCGCGACCTGGTGCGCGCGGGCGACTTCCGCGCCGACCTCTATCATCGGCTGTCGGTCTATCCCATTCCCATCCCGCCCCTGCGCGACCGCGGCAACGACATCCTGCTGCTGGCCGGACGCTATCTGGAACTGAACCGCGCGCGGCTCGGTCTGCGCAGCCTGCGGCTATCGCCCGAGGCCGAGGAAATGATGCGGCGCTACCGCTGGCCGGGCAACGTGCGCGAACTGGAACACGTCATCAGCCGCGCCGCCATCAAGGCCGTCAGCCACGGCGCCAGCCGCAACGAAATTGTCACGCTGGGGGCCAAGCTGCTGGATTTGTCCGATGGCGACATGCCCGCGTCGCTGGAGGATGATGCGGCCGAGGCGCCCGATGCAAGCGCACCCTTGCAATCGCTGCGGGACGCGGTGGACGCCTGCCAGCGTCAGGTCATCCGGCGCGCGCTGGATGTCAATCAGGGCAACTGGGCGGTGGCGGCGCGGGCGCTGGATGTGGATCCGAGCAACCTGCATAAGTTGGCAAGACGGCTGGGACTGAAAGCCTGAGGCGGTTCACCGGAATGTTGTGCTGCAGCCGGTATGCCGATCAGAAATTCGTGAAACCAGCGCTACCCAAAATGAAATGGGCCGCCTCGCGTAACGCGGGCGGCCCGGTCTGGCTATTGCGCCGATCATGGGCAACGATTCGCGCTGCCCGGCGGCGCGCATCGCGCCGTCAATCTACCCGGGAATGCGCATCCACCATCAGGCGGCCGTGCGTGATCGCGGCATCGACCGCCATGCCGGGCGTGGCGACGAACCCGCCGGACACGAAAAGCGGCACGGGATGCAGCTCGCCGAGCCGGTCCCGATCACCCGCCAATTCCACGGCCACGGTTGCGGTAAAGGCCGGACGGCGCGCATTGCCGACCGGAACCCGGGACACGCTCGCCGTCAGCCGATAACCCTTGTAGACCATATTGTTATGAAACATGGGACCTCCAATATCTGACCGAAAGGCCTCGCGGCCACCGGTCACAATGCGCGGATCTGCGTTGCGTGCGGACCCTTGGCGCCTTGCGCGGTCACGTAGCTGACGCGCTGATTCTCAACGAGCACCTTGTGACCGTCACTGACGATCTCCGAGAAGTGCGCAAACAGATCCTTGCCGCCGTCCTCGGGCATGATGAAGCCAAAACCTTTGGCATCGTTGAACCACTTCACAATTCCGGTTTCCATTGACGCTTTCCTTTAAATGCGGGCAAACCCGCGAAATGAGGCCAGTCAAGGAAAGGATCGCGAACAATTAGGCGCCCCGCGGAGGGTGCAAGACCGGACGAAAATCACGATGCTCGAAAAGACTCCAGGTCACTATGGGCGGCGTGCGGGGGGAAGTCAACGCGCTTTGTGCTTAATGAGTAACCAATCCACTCAGCGCGCAAGCCGGCTGACAAAAGCGCGTATGCTGGCCGCTTGGTGCTTGAACGCGCGTCGCCTCGCCGTATCGCCATATGAGGAACAACTCGTGGTCATTCAGCGCCAACCCCGGCCGCCAGCCCCCCGCCCCGTCGATCTTCCCGCGATAACGGCGGGCGCTGCGTGAGCGTTTTCAGCAGATCCATCGCCCGATTCGCCAATGCGTGCATCAAGCGCCTTCCTTCGAAGCCACGGCCGCCCGGAGGCCATGGCGACATCCGGCGCGATCCCCGGAGCACCCCGGGTTGCGACCCCGGGTGCGATCCCTATCCCATTCACGCCGCCATTTCGTCGCCATGGCGCATTTACCGCATTTATGCCCGCCCCGGCCATCTGCTACTGCGCAACGAGCAAGGCCACATCCTGAATTTGGGCGTTATGAAAGGCGCTGAACCCAATCTGCGTTACCGGCTGTTCGCGCGCGACCTGCAGGGCCGGGGATTCGCCACGCGAACGCAATTGCTGGACGACATTGCGCGGCGTATCGAAGCGGGCGAAGTCAACCAGGAGTTGCGGACCCTGCCCGCATGGGACAGGCCGCTTGGCGCGGATCTGGACCGCGGCACGCACACGGACGTGTCGACGAAGCTGTCACGATAGCGCGGGCCCGGCACAGCGCCCCTGGGTCCGGCCGCGGCCTGCGCCTCCGGTCCGCGGCAAGCGATGCCATCGGATATCCTCCCCGCTCGATCAATTCTGGACCGGCCGATGAAAACCGCCACCGAGATTCTTGACGCCTATGAGCGCCTGGGCTGGAAGAACAACGACCCCATGGCGCAAATGCTGCAATTGCGGCGGGATGCGCCCGCCGCGTTGGCCGATCTGGTCCTGCAGGCACTGGACAGGCCGATCAAGCACGCCACCGTCATTGACGCCGCGCTCGACCTGATGGACGACGCGGCCTACGTGGCCACGGTTGGCGAAGTCTGGCGGCGCGGCGCCGATTCCGAACTGGCGCGCGCGGTCCTGGATTCCGCAGCGGTCCAGCACCCTGAAGCCTTTGCCCGAGACTGGGAGCGGCTGCTGACCGCCGTGCAGGACGACGACGGCGGTCCGGAATACGCGGCCGATCTCGCATGGCGCGCCCTGGACGACGCCACGCTGCTCGACTGGCTGCACCGGCTGGACGACGACCTCGCCGAAGGCAGTCCAGGACGCGCGCGCGCCGTCGCGTTGCTGCGGTCGCGCCGGCCGCAGACGGTATACGCGGCCTGGCGTCGCCTGTTTCCCGAGGCCGACGCCCCCGATGCCGCATCGTGGTTGCAGCAAGCGGGCTATGCGGAACACGGAGGGGGCTTGCGCGCGTTGCACGGCGAACAGCCGCTGCACATCGGTTTTAGCGCTGCGCAAAGAAAATCCATGCTGGCGCAACAGCCGGCATGGCGGCGCGAGATGCAGCGCGCGCATCCCACCTGGAACCCCGAATCAACGGACCGCGCGCAAGCGCGCATGGGCGGCACGTCGGCAAACCGCTGCGGCCTGTGCCACGGCCCCTTGCACCGGCTGCTGGCGATTCAGGATGCCGCCGCAGCAGGCATCGATAATCACAGCGCCATCGAATTCGCGACCTGCCTGTCGTGCCAGGGTTGGGAAACCGACGGCGCCCTTTTCTTTCGCCACGCCGAGGACGGCGCGCCGCTTATGCACCCCAGCCAGCAGCGCGACGCCCCCTTGAAGCCGGACTTCGTCGCGATTCCGCTGCTGGAAGCCGGCGTGACGCTGTTCAAGGCGCCGGCGCGCTGGCATTGGCAGGACTGGGGCGAGTCCAATGGCCGCCAGAACCTCAGCCGGGTCGGCGGCGCACCGAGCTGGGTGCAATCCGCCGACTACCCGGCGTGTCCCGACTGCGGCGAGGACATGCCTCTGGCCATGCAGTTGGACTCCGGCCTGCCGCAAGAGGACGGTGGTGAATGGCTGTGGGGCAGCGGCGGCTGCAACTACACCTTCTGGTGCGCCGCCTGCCGCGTCAGCGGGCACCTCTGGCAGTGCACCTGACGCGCGCTCGGCAACTGCATTCCGCATTAGGGCCGTCAGCCCTTGGGCATTTCGCGCTTCAAGCAGGCATTGACCACATCGGTCACGCCCTTGCTCAGCCTTTCGCTGTCCGGCGTGGCGCTCTTGGTCGCCAGCAGCTGATCCAACTGCTTGAATTCCTCGTAGGGCACGGACTTCTGCAAGCCGTCGACCATGCAATTGCAATAACTGGCGGCCTTCGCGTCGACTTCCGGCGACGCCTGGACCCTGGATTTAAAACCGGCGACGCACGAGCTGTAGGTCTCGCGCTGGACCTCGGGCGGATAGGCGTCTTTCTTGCCGCACGCGGCAAGCGCCGCCAGCGACAGCAGCCCCACGCCCGCCGCAACCCGCAATGACGTTCCAGCCATGAACCCCGCTCCTGATGATTTGAAAGCGGACCATTGTGGCACAGCCGAAAACCGCCGTTGCGCCAGTCGCCGTGCTCAGGCCATGCCCGCTGCGCAATCCAGAATGGCGCGCCGGAATTCATGCATCAGCGGCGACCAGGCGGTCCCCTGCCGGGAAATCAGCGCAATGGCGCGCGGCAGCGGCCGGCCAAGCGCCACCGGTAGCGCGACGACGTCCGCCCCAGTCTCAAGCGCGCTTTGCGGCAGCAGCGCCAGCAGATCCGTCTGCGCCAGCAGCTCGAGCGTGCCCTTGGAAAAGTGCTCGACCTCCAGCGCCGCGGCGGGCAACGGCAGGCTGCTTTCCGCGTACCGCGAATCCAGGGCCTTGCGGGCAATCGAGGAAGGCTTGGGCAGAATCCACCGCAGGTCCGCCAGATCGCGCAATGCCAGTTTGCGGCGCGTGGCCAGCGGATGGTGGCGGCTGGCCGCCACGCAAAGGCGGTCTTCCATGATCGGTTCATGGTGCAGGGTCGAAGGCACGTCCGCATAGATGGGCGTCACGGCCAGGTCCAGCTTGCCGCTGGCGACCTGCTCGTTCAGGTCATCCGATAACCCCTGCGTCAATTGCACCCGCAACGCCGGTCGGCGCGGCAGCAGGTGCCGCATCGCGGGCATCGCCACGCTGTCGACGGTCGCGCCCGTTACCCCCACGCGCAGCAATCCCGCCTGGCCCACCCGCAATTCCGCCGCGTGGCGCATGGCGTCCCGGTACTCGGCCCAAAGCCGTTTGGCATGCTCCAGGAACACCAGCCCGGCGGACGTCAGGCGCAGTCCACGGCCGCTGCGGTCCAGCAACGCCAGCCCCGTATCAGCCTCCAGCCGCTGCAGCGATTTCGACAATGCCGGCTGGCTGACGCCGAACGACGCCGCGGCGCGTTCCAGGTTGCCGTACTCGACGGCGGCAAGGAAATACTCAATATCCCGCAGCGACAGATTCATAACCAAAGTTCATTCATTTACGTACTTTCGGGAATATAACGGCGACCTCGCCCTCCTAGAATCCTGGGATCAACCCGAGCATTCACCGAGGCGAGAGCACAATGGAACACAAGCCGAACATCGTCTTGATCGTGGCCGACAATCTGGGATGGGGAGAACTTGGCTGTTACGGCGGCGGCGCCCTGCGCGGCGCACCCACCCCGAACATCGACCGCCTGGCCACCGAGGGCCTGCTGCTGCAGAACTTCAACGTGGAAAGCGACTGCGTGCCCACGCGCTCGGCGCTGATGAGCGGGCGTCACCCCATCCGCACGGGCTGCCTGCAATCCGTCCCGCCCGGCCTGCCGCAAGGGCTTACGCGCGACGAGATCACGCTGGCGCAACAACTGTCGGGCCAGGGCTACGCCACCGCGCATTTCGGCAAATGGCATCTGGGCGACATCCCCGGCCGGTATCCCAGCGACCGGGGTTTTGACGAGTGGTACGGCATCCCGCGCACCACCGACGAAAGCCAGTTCACGTCGTCGATCGGCTTCGATCCCACGGTGGCGGACATTCCGCACATCATGCAAGGCGAAGCCGGCGGGCCGTCGGAGAACGTCAAGGTCTACGATCTGGACACGCGGCGCGGCATCGACGCCGAACTGGTGGACCGGTCCATCGGATTCATGCGCAAGCATGCCGAGGCGGCGCGCCCGTTCTTCCTGTATCTGCCGCTGGTGCATCTGCACTTTCCCACCCTGCCGCACCCCGACTTTGCCGGGCGCACGGGCGCGGGCGACTTCGCGGACTCCATGGTCGAAATGGACCATCGCGTCGGCCAGATCGTGCAGGCCGTAGACGAGCTGAACCTGCGCGAGGACACCGTGTTCATCTTCTGCAGCGACAACGGTCCCGAATACCGCAAGCCGTACCGCGGCACGGCGGGTCCCTGGAGCGGCACCTACCATACCGCCATGGAAGGCAGCCTGCGCGTGCCCTTCATCATCCGCTGGCCCGGCCGCGTACAGCCGGGTCAGGTGTCCAACGAGATGGTCCACGTGACCGATCTGTACACGACGCTGTCCCGCATCGGCGGCGCCGACATTCCGCGGGACCGGCCCATCGACGGCATCGACCAGACCGACTTCTTTACCGGAGCCAGCGCGAAATCCCTGCGTGAGGGATTCCTGTTCTACATCAAGGGCGACCTGCGCGCCGTGAAATGGCGCGACTGGAAGCTGCACTTCTACTGGGAGCCCGAGGTCAACGAGGGCAAGGGCAAACTGGAATCCCCGTACCTGTTCAATCTGCTACAGGACCCCAAGGAGGAGAGCGACATTCTCATCTTCAATACGTGGGTGCTCGGCCCCATCCTGAAAATGGTGCAGGCGTTCAACCAGTCGTGCGCCGAACATCCGAACACGCCGCCCGGCAAGCGGGATCCCGGCTGAGCGAAAGACGAATCACCGATAGCAGAAATCAAGGGGAAAACATGAAATTCGCTATCCAATGCTGCGCGATGCTTCTAAGCATCGCCATGCCCGCCGCGGCCGCCACGGCGGCCGACAGCAATACTCAATGGCCGGCCAAACAGATCACGTGGGTGGTGGGCTTCGTGCCCGGCGGCACGGCGGACGTGCTGACCCGCATCGCGGCGCAGGAGCTGGCGCGCCAGACCGGCCTGAACGTCATCGTGGAGAACCGTCCCGGGGCCTCGGGTGCGATCGCCCTTCAACTGGTCGCGCGCAGCAAGGCCGCCGACGGCTATCTGCTCACCGTGCCGGGACCGCTCATCTACCCGACGCCGCAACCCGACATCGGCCGCGAGCTGGCCCCCGTGATGCTGATGGCGCAGGGCCCCATGGTCATCGTGGGCCCTGCCCGCAACGCCAAGAACAGCCTGCAGGACGTGCTGGCCGATGCCCGCCGCCAACCCGAAGCCTGGAGCTATGGCAGCTCGGGCAACGGCACGTCGCAGAACCTGGCGGGCGAGTTGCTGAATCAATACGCCGGCACCCGCATCGTGCATGTGCCGTACAAGGGCGGCGGCCAGGCGGTGGCGGACGTTGCCGGCGGACAGATTCCGCTGGCCATCCTGGGATCCGCGCCGGTCATGCCGCAGATCAAGTCCGGCGCACTGAAGGCTTACGCCGTGACCACGCCCTATCGCCTGGACAGCCTGCCCGACTTGCCCACGGTGGAAGAATCAGGATTCAAAGGCTACGCCGCGACGCAATGGTTTTCGGTGGCGGCCAGCAATGCCATCACGAGCGACCAGCTTGAACCCATCAACGCCGCGCTGCGCGCCGCCGTCGCCACGCCCGCGTTCAAGGCGGCGGTCGACAACGCCGGCATGCTGGCCGGCGGCGGTTCGCGGGAAGACCTGCTGAAATTCATCCAGGCGGACAACGCCAAATGGAAGGCCCTGATCGACAGCGGCGCGGTGAAGCTGGCGAATTGAGCGGCGTGGCGCCTGAATGCGCTAAGGTGTCGGCCTGCCACAATCCGCAGCGCTTCAACCTTATCCGCCGCTCACCATGACGCCACCTCTTTCCTCCGCCCACCCCGTCGCCATCGATCCTGATCAGGTGGGCGAATACCCCGCCATGACCAAATCGGGCGGCGGCTATTTCTACGACGACGTCCTGGAATATCGCGTGTGGGTGCACCCGCATGCGGGCGGCGAAGACCTGCATGAGGGCGACGATTACTACTACGCCTTTGACACCTTCGAAGACGCCGCGGCGTTTTCGCAAGACACGCCGGGCGCGGAACAACCATTGGTGCTGGTGCGGCAGCTGGAGTCCATCAACGAGCCTACGCCGGGCGTCTTTGAACACCACACCGCAGAACGCATCACCGAATGGCGCGTGGAATGGCTGGCCGACAGCAAGCGCACCGCGACCTCCATCGCCGACTTCCTGAAAAGCCGCAGCGTCTGACCTGCGCGGGCCTGACGCCTCGGCATCAGCTCATGTACACGCCACCGTTGATGGCGTAGTTGGCGCCGGTGACAAACGCGGCCTCGTCAGACGCCAGCCACACGCACAACCCGGCCAGGTCCTGCGCGGTGCCCAGCCTGCCCACCGGCACGCTTTCCA
Organism: Achromobacter animicus; assembly: GCF_902859585.1. Classification (GTDB taxonomy): domain Bacteria; phylum Pseudomonadota; class Gammaproteobacteria; order Burkholderiales; family Burkholderiaceae_B; genus Achromobacter; species Achromobacter animicus. The sequence goes on from NZ_CADIJM010000003.1 coordinate 321,067, forward strand.
CGATGCGGTCCAGCAGCGCCGGCGGGAACGCGCGGACCGTGTCGTCGGCGATGAAGCCCGGCGACACCAGGTTCACCGTCACGCCGCGCGCCGCCACTTCCTGCGCGAGCGAGCGCGTGAAACCAATGACTGCACCCTTGGCGGTCGCAAAGTTGATCTGGCCGATCTGGCCTTTCTCGGCTGCCACCGATCCGATGTTGATGATGCGCCCCCAGCCGCGGTCCGCCATGCTGTCGACGACCTGCTTGGTGCTGTTGAAGAGCGTATCCAGATTGCTGCGCAGGACGGCCGACCAGTCGGCGTGGCTCATCTGCCGAAAACGCATGTCCAGCATGGAGCCGGCGTTGTTGACCAGCACGTCGATCTGGCCGACTTCGCGCCGGACCTTGGCAAAGGCCGCCTCGGTCGACGCCCAGTCGGTGGCGTCGCCTTCCGAGGCGATGAAGTCGTAACCCAGCGACTTCTGTTCCTTCAGCCAGTGGTCCTTGCGGGACGAGCGCGGACCGCAGCCGGCGACCACGCGATGGCCGGCGCGATGCAGCGCCTGGCAGATCGCGGTGCCGGTGTGGCCCATGCCGCTGGTGACGTAAGCGATGCGCAAAGCCATGGTGCTTCCTTTCAAAGTCATGCGGCTGGCGCCGCGGGGAATCAGGCGGCCGCGCCCACCAGGGGGAACAGGCCGAACGCCAGGGCGGCCGCCAGCATCACCATGCAGACCATCGTGGCCCACTTCAGCGCATAACGCTGGTGGTCGCCGAACTCCACGCCGGCCAGGCCGACGAGCAAGTAGGTGGACGGCACGAGCGGGCTGAGCAGGTGGACGGGCTGGCCGATCAGCGAGGCGCGCGCCATCTCGACGGGCGTGATGCCGTAGCCTTGCGCGGCTTCGCTCAGGATGGGCAGCACGCCGAAGTAGAAGGCGTCGTTCGACATGAAGAACGTGAACGGCAGGCTGACCAGCGCGGTGATGCCCGCCAGATACGGTCCCAGCGCGTCGGGAATGACGGCGAGCAGGCTGCGCGACATGGCTTCGACCATGCCGGTGCCGGACAGGATGCCGGTGAAGATGCCCGCCGCGAAGATCAGCGACACCACCGACAGCACGTTGCCGGCATGCTGCGCCACGCGGCGGCGCTGCTCGGCCAGGTTCGGGTAGTTGATGATCAGCGCGATGGCGAAGGCGATCATGAACAGCACGGGCAGCGGCAGCACGCCCAGCACCAGGCTCACCATCAGCGCCAGCGTCAGGCCGGCGTTCACCCACAGCAGCTTGGGGCGGCGCAGGTCGTGGTCGACCTCGATCTCGGGCAGGTTCTTCGGACCATCTTCGTCGTAGCCCGCATGCAGCGACGCGCCCTCCGGCAGCGCCAGCACGCCCAGACGGCGGCGCTCGCGCAGGCCCAGGAAGAACGCCAGGATCAGGATCGCCACGATGGACACGCCCATCACCGGCACCAGCGGCACGAAGATGTCGCCCGCGTCCACGTGCAGGGCGCTGGCGGCGCGCGCCGTGGGTCCGCCCCACGGCGTGAGATTCATGACGCCGCTGGCCAGCATCGCCAGGCAGGTCATGGACAGCGCGTTCATCTTCAGGCGGCGGTACAGCGGCAGCATCGACGCCACCACGATCATGTAGGTGGTGGACCCGTCGCCGTCCAGCGAGATCACCAGCGCCAGCACGGTCGTGCCCACCACGATCTTCAGCGGATCGCCCTTCACCGCGCGCAGGATGCGGCCGACGATGGGGTCAAACAGGCCCGCGTCGATCATCACGCCGAAGTACAGGATGGCGAACATCAGCATCACGCCGGTCGGCGCGATCTTGCGGATGCCGTCCAGCATCATCTTGTCGATGCCCGCGCCAAAACCGCCCAGCAGCGCAAAGATAATGGGGACAAGGATGAGGGCGACAAGCGGCGACAGGCGCTTGGTCATGATCAGCGTCATGAACGTGATCACCATGCCGAAGCCAAGCAGGGTCAGAAGCATGAGGGTTATCTCCAGCTAGTCGTTGTTATGTGTGCCTGCCTCCGGCTGGGGAAGCGGGTACGCAAGACTAGGAAGAAAAGCTGTCTGGAACCTGTCGTTTTTGTTGGCCGCGGAGACGCATTCGCGGCATGGGGGCCCTTTTCCCGCCGGGCCGCCCCAAGGGAAAAGCGCCCCCCCGGGGGGCATCTAGCGTGCGAAGCGCGCGCGGCGTGGGGGCTGTCCATCATGCGACAATCGCCGCATGCGCATCCTGGTAATCGAAGACGATGAGGATTTGTCCGACGCACTTGTGCGCCGGCTGCGCCGTCTCGGCCATGCCGTCGACAGCCAGAACGACGGGCTGAACGCCGACGGCGTGCTGCAGTACGAGACCTTCGATCTCGTCATCCTGGACATCGGCCTGCCGCGCATGTCGGGCTTTGACATCCTGCACCGGCTGCGCGATCGCGGCAGCAAGACGCCCGTCCTGGCGCTGACCGCGCGCATCGACATCGAAGACCGCGTGCACGCCCTGGATACCGGCGCGGACGACTACCTGGCCAAGCCCTTCGATTTCCGTGAACTGGAAGCCCGCTGCCGCGCGCTGCTGCGCCGTCCCAGCCCGCAAGCCACCGGCACCCTGCGGTTTGGCGACCTAGTCATCGACAGCGCGGCGCGGCAGGTCACGCTGGCCGGCCGGCGCATCGACCTGCCCAAGCGCGAATTCAGCCTGCTTGAAATTTTGCTGGCCGGCATGAACCGCGCCGTCAGCAAGTCGGAGATCGCAAACAAGCTGTTCGCGTTTGACGACGACGCCGCGCCCAACGCCATCGAGGTCTACATCGCCCGGCTGCGCCGCAAGCTGGAAGGCTCGCCGCTGCGCATCGAGACGCAGCGCGGCACCGGCTACCTGCTGACCGCAGCCGACGGCGCGGACGGCGAGCCCTCGGCCCCGCCGCTTCCGTAGCGGCCCGCCACGCCATGAACCGGCCGCGTTCCGAGCTGCCCCGCCGCATTTCCGTGCGCCGCCGGCTGCTGACCGTGCTCGGCGCGCTGTTCGCGGTGGGACTGGGCGCGATCTACCTGCTGGTGCGCGGCTATGCGCACCAGACCGCCGACACCACCTACGACCAACTGCTGCGCGCGTCCGTGCTGTCCATGGCCGACAGCCTGCAGCTCGTGCAGGGCGAGTGGCAGATGGACATGCCCTACGCGGCGCTGGCGTTGCTGGAGCAGGCGCCGCGCGACCGGGTGTTCTACCGGGTGGCCTCGGCGCGCGGTGCGCTGATCTCCGGATACGGCGACCTGCCCGCACCGCCCGCGCGAGGCAGCGGCGACGCCAGCACGCCGCAGCTTTACGCCGCCGAATACCAGGGCGAACCGGTGCGCGTCGCCTGGATGGAACGCAAGGTAGCCGGTCCGCAAGAGACCGAGACCGCGATCATCCAGGTCGCCCAGACGCGCGAGGCGCGCAACGCGCTGGCCGACCGCATCCTGTGGCAAGGCACGCTGGCGTTAATCGGTTTTACCGCCGCCGCGCTGGCGCTGGCGTATTGGGGATTGCAGCGGTCGCTGTCGCCCATTCAGCGGGTCGAGCGCGAACTGGCCGGCCGCACCGCATCGGACCTGCATCCCATCGCTGCGCCGGTGCCCGAGGAACTGGACATGCTGGTTCACTCGCTGGATGGCTTCATGGGCCGGCTGTCGGAAAACCTGGACACCCTGCGCCTGTTCATCGCCGAGGCCGCGCACCAGCTACGCACCCCGCTGGCCGCGCTGCACGCGCAGATGGAGCTTGCACTGGACGAGGACGATCCAGCCGAGCAGCGGCGCAGCCTGCTGGCCGTGCTGCGCAACGCCGAAAAGCTGTCGCGCCTGGTCAACCAGCTGCTCAGCGACGCCAGCGTCATCCACCGCAGCAATGTCCGGCAGTTCCAGCCGGTCGACGTGGCCGAGCTGCTGAGCCAGGCCGTGTACGACACCGTCCCGCAGGCGGACCCGCAGCCTGATGTCCGGCTGCATCTGCCGTCCGCCAACGGCGGCAATCCGCCGCGCGTCATGGGCGACAACCTGATGCTGCGCGAGGCCTTCAAGAACCTCATCGACAACGCCTTGCGGCACGGTGCCAATGACGATGGCCACATCGACGTGCGGCTGGATCCGCACGACGGTGGCTGGCGCGTCACGGTGTCCGATCAGGGGCCGGGGATTCCGCCGGCCCTGGCCAACACGGCCTTCGAACGGTTTGCGCGCGGCCCCAATCCCCGCTCGCCAGGCGCCGGCCTGGGTCTGTCCATCATCAAGCGCGTCGTCGACATCCACGGCGGCACGCTCAGCCTGAGCAACCGCGTGGGCGGCGGGCTGGACGCCGTCATCACGTTGCCCGCAACCGCTTTGCCCGCGAAAGCCGATCATGCGTGACGCCCGCTCCATCCTGCGCGGCCTGGCCGCGATCGCCGCGCTGACGCTGTCCGCGATCAGCCACGCCGCCGAAGTGAGCGGCAGCGGTCTCACGCTGGGACCGGCCGGCAGCAGCAACGTGCTGGTCGTTCACGCGTCCAACAGCGTGCAGGTGTTTCGCGGCGTGCTGGAAGACTTCAGCAGGTTGAACCCATCTGTCCGGCTGGAATACACCGAGCTGTCGACGCAGGATCTCTACAGCGACACCGTGGCCCGCGCAGCCACAGCGCCCGGCGTCCCGTCAGGGCCGGACATCGTCATCAGCAGCGCCATGGACCTGCAGACCAAGCTGGTCAACGACGGCTACGCGCGCGTGCACATATCGCCGCAGACGCGCGCCCTGCCCGGCTGGGCCAACTGGCGCGATGAGGTCTTCAGCATCGGCACCGACCCCATCGTGATGGTCTACAACACGCGCAAGCTTGATGCCGCACGCGTGCCGCACACCCGCCGCGAACTGCTGTCGCTGCTGCAGGCGCCCGACCAGCCGCTCGCCGGCCGCATCTCCACCTACGACGTGCAGGGCAGCGGCATCGGCTATCTGGCGGCTACGCAGGACACGCGGCTGGACAGCATGGCGGGCGCGCTGCTTGGCGCCTTCGGCCGCAACGGCGTGTCCATCCACGAGTCCACCGAACACGCGCTGGACAAGCTGGAAAGCGGCGACGTCACGCTGGCCTACAACCTGCTGGAGTCCTATACCCGGCACCGCATCGACAACGGCGCGCCGCTCGCCATCATCTACCCGCAGGACTACACGCTGATGCTGTCGCGCTCGGCCATCATTCCGAAGCAAGCGCCGCGCGGCGACCTGGGCGCGCTGTTCCTGGACTATCTGCTGTCGGCGCGCGGGCAGGATGCGCTGGCACGCGAGTCCGGCATGCGGCCGGTCAGCGCATCGGTCGTGCCCGCAGCCGGCGTGCGGCCCGTGGCATTGGGCGTCGGCCTGCTGGTGTATCTGGACCCGCTGAAAAAGCGCCACTTCCTGGACCTGTGGCGCGCGGCGATCTTTCCGCCGCTTTAAGGCCGCACGCACTCTGCGCCTAGCGCAGCGCCACGCTCATGCCGCCGTCGGCCATCACCACCGCGCCGACGATATAGCTGGCTTTGTCGGATGCCAGGAACGCAATCACCTCCGCGATCTCGCGCGGCTCGGCCGCGCGCCGGATCGGCGCGTTCTTGCCGTGCTCGGCCAGGAAGCCCGGACCGTCCGCATGGATGTGGTTGGTGATGTTGGTGACCACGTCGCCCGACCCCACGGCGTTCACCCGGATGCCGTGCTCGATGGCCTCCAGCGACAACGCGCGCGTCAGCTGCGCCAGCGCGCCTTTGGACGCCGCGTAGGCCGCAATGGTCGGAAAGGCCTGGTAGCAGGCGTACGAGCCGACGTTGACGATCGCGCCACGGCCCGCCGGCACCATCACGCGCATCGCTTCACGGGAAAACAGGAAGGCGCCCGTGGCGTTCACGGCAAGAATGCCTTCCCAGTCGTCCAGCGTCATGTCGATCACCGGCTTGTTGATGATGACGCCCGCGTTGTTCACCAGGATGTCCAGCCTGCCGAAGCGGTCCATCGCGGTCTTGACCGCCTTTTCGGCGCTGTCTTCCCGCGAGATATCGGCCACCAGGGGCTCGACGCCGGGCCGCGCCAGCGCGCGCACGGCTTCGTCCCGGTCCACCGCCACGACGCGGGCGCCCTGCGCGTGCAGGAGTTCCAGGGTGGCCAGGCCGATGCCGCTGGCGGCGCCGGTCACGATGGCCGTCCGGCCGGAAAAGGGTTGGTCTGAAGCGGGTTGGTCAGAAATAGTCGTTGCCGTCATGGTTCGATTCCTTAGGGTTGCAGGTTCAATGCGGGCTGGCCGTCGGGCGCACCACCACTTCGCTGACGTCCACGTCGTCAGGCTGTTCGATGGCGTAGGCAATGGCGCGGGCGATGGCGTCCGGGTGCAGGGCCACGCGGCGGAACGACTGCATCGCCACGCGCGCGGTGTCGTCGGTAATCGTGTCGGCCAGCTCCGATTCAACGACGCCGGGGCAGACCACCGTCACGCGAATCTTGTTGGTCTCCTGGCGCAAGCCGTCCGAGATCGCGCGAACCGCAAACTTGGTCGCGCAGTACACCGCCGCCGTCGGCGACACGGCGAGCCCGCCGATGGAAGACACGTTGATCACCTGTCCGTGTCCCTGGCGCTCCATGCCCGGCAACACGGCGGCGATGCCGTGCAGCACGCCGCGGATGTTCACGTCGATCATCCGGTCCCACTCGTCCACCTTCAGAGAATTCAGCGGCGACAGCGGCATCACGCCCGCGTTGTTGACGATCACGTCCACCTGCCCGTAGGCCGCCTCGGCGCCGCGCACGAAGTCCCGCATGTCCTCGGCCGACGTGACGTCCAGCGCGCGAAACGCTGCCGTACCGCCGTTTGCCCGAATCTCTTGCACCAGTGTTTCCAGCCGGTCCGTGCGGCGCGCCCCGACGTACACGCGGTGGCCCTGCGCGGCCAGCAGCCGCGCCGTCGCCTCGCCGATGCCGCTGCTGGCGCCGGTGATCAGCACCACTTTGGATTGCCGCTTCTGTGTTGCAGTCATGGTCATTTCTCCAAGTCGTTGACGTGACTGAAATGCTAAGGATTGCGGCCCCGCGCGCGAATACCTGCGTCTATCGCACCCTTGCCCATTCCTATTGCGCACCCTGTTCCGCCCCGATGGACGCCGGTAGAATGTCCACCACCGGAACCGAACCACGGATGCCCCATGACGCTGCCGTCCAATCCGCTGTCGCGCGAAATGATTGCCCTCATCGACCGCCTGGCGCCCAACGAGGGCTACAGCCTGTCCGCGCTGGACGGCGTGCGCTTCATGCGCTCGGACCGGCCGCTGGGCCGAACGCCGGTGCTTTACGAGCCCGGCATCGTCATCGTGTGCCAGGGCCGCAAGCTTGGCTTTCTGGGCGACGAGACCTACGTCTACGACGCGCAGCACTTTCTGGTGCTGTCCGTGCCCCTGCCCTTTTCCACGGAGACGCAGGCCAGCAAGGAAGAGCCCATGCTCGCGGTGTCCATCCGGATGGATCTGGCGACCGTGGCCGATCTGGTGGTGGCGATCGATAACCGCTCGGGCGAAGGTCCCGAAGCCGCAGCGGGCGCCCACAACGGCGACGCGCCGCTCGGCATCGCCTCGACCCCCCTGTCCCCTGAACTGGCCGACGCCACCGTGCGCCTCTTGCGCGCGCTGTGCCATCCGCTCGATGCCGAGATCCTCGGCCCGGCGCTGGTGCGCGAAATTTGCTTTCGCGTCCTGAGCGGCGAGCAAGGCGGCGCCTTGCGCGCCGCCCTCGCGCATCCGGGCCGCTTCGGCCGCGTTGCCCGCGCGCTGCGCCGCATCCATACGGACTATTCCCAGCCGCTGGACGTGACGCACCTGGCGCAGGAAGCCGGCATGAGCGTCCCCGCGTTTCACGTCAATTTCAAGGCGGTGACGCAGACCTCGCCCATTCAGTACATCAAGTCCACGCGGCTGCATCAGGCCCGGCTCATGATGATCCGCGACGGCCTGACCGCCGCGTCGGCCTCGGCCCGCGTCGGCTACGAAAGCGCATCGCAATTCAGCCGCGAGTTCAAGCGATTCTTTGGCCGCACGCCTGTGGAGGAAGTGCGCGATATGAAGGCGTCGTTCGCGCTGTCGCCCGCGGCCGCCATCGGCGATTTCGCGTCCCGGCACTGACGCGGGCGCGGCGCCTCATCGTGTAGCATTCGGCGCACCTGTTGCCACCCTCACGAATCACGATGTCCCACGAGTCCCGCGCCATTGGCCTGCATCACAAGACCGCCCAGCAGATCCAGGATGAAACGCTTGCCGCCATCCATGGCTGGTTCGACAAGCTGGAAGCGCGCGACGACATCGACGCGATCGTGGCCCGCACACCGCTGCAGGCCGGCATCCACAGCGAGATCCTGCTGGAGTACGAGCCCTCGCGCATCATGTTCGACGTCATGCCCAGCTGGGAGCCCGACGACGAAGACGGCCTGCGCGCCGAAGGCCGTAACGGCCCGCTCAGTCCCGATGCCGTCCACGAATCGCTGGCGCCCGTGCTGCGCGAGGCCGTGCTTGAACGCATCGCCCGGCTTGCCGGCAAACCGCACCTGGACCACCACTTCCGCTTTCGCGCGCAGTTCCCCACCACCGAGGGCCGGCTGCGCCTGACGCTGGTGGACCACACCGACGAGGCCAAGCAGCAAGGCCTGCGCGAACGCGTCGCGCAATACGTAGACCAGGAAGTGCTGAACGGCGCCCAACCCACAGGCCGCCTGCACATCAGCCTGCTGTGCCGCCATCTGCTGAACGAACGCCTGTTTCCCAAGTTCGATTACCCCTGGCTGATTGCCGTCTTCACGCGCGTGCTGGCGCTGAACGCGGGCCAGGAGTCGCTGGCCGAGCAGCGGGGCTCCATCATCCACGCGCTGCGCCGCTGGTCCGAGGAACAGTATCTGCCGCGTTATTTCGACGTGTCGCAGAACGCCTTCCGCACGAACACCTACAAGCTCAAGCCCGGCGCAACGCTGGATGCCAACGACCGCGGCATCGACCTGCTGCTGTATGCGGCAACGCTGATCCTGCGCTTTGAACCCGGCTATGCGCGGCCGCTCGGCCTGACCTTTCTGGAACTGGCGCGCGATGTCGGCAGCGCGCGCGCCGAAACCATGCTGGCCAGCGGCAGCGGCGCCATTCCCGCCGATTGCACGCGCCTGGCGACCGACACCGTCACCTGCGCCGCCAACGACGTACTGGCCACCGTGTCCATTGCGATCCGGCAGGAGTCGCCGGCGGCCTACTGCCTGGCGCTGGACTTCCTCGCCAGCCTGTTGCGCGCGGGCTTTCCGGCCGGCTACCGCATCGAACTGAAAAGCCGTGCACGCCACTACCTGCCCATCAAGGGCCTGGCCAAGTCCGACACGCATCGCTTTTTTGCCAACGCCGCGCAGTATCCCGAGGCGCACGATGCGCTGGCGCGCTATGCGCACGCCGCCATCCAGCCCTACGAGTGGTATTCGGATGCGGAGGCAGAAAAGGCCTGCCTGTCCGGCACGTATGCGGCGTTTGCGCTGGGTCTGGCCGACGCCAGCCACTTTGCGCTGCTGCGCCACTACATGGATCTGGTGGACGACGAACATCAGTCAGTGCAGGACCGCTACACCACCGTGTTCCTCGAACAGCATGGGCTGACGCCGCAGACCCTTGCCACCGTCGTGGCATGCCTGTCCGTCTGCACCGACGGCTTCAAACCGCCCGCGGGGTTCACGATTGAAGATGCGCCATTGCTTGCGCTGCTGGCTGACGCACTGGCCGCACTGCCCGAGCACCTGAGGGCGCATGTGCGCGAACGGCTGTTCGGATCCGACAAGAAGCTGGCGGCACTGGCGCGCAAGGCGGACGAACCGAAAAAGGCGCTGCTGCTGCAACTGCTGGCGCAATAAGCGCGGCGGTGTCAGGCGGCGATATGCAGGGGTTTCGCGCCAGTTGAATTTTCCTGGTATCGCCGCATCAACACGCCATTTTCCTTGCGGGAAAGCACAGCAAAATCATCATCGCCCGCAAATTTGCGACGATAATCTGCGCTGGGCCCGCCGCTATCCCTGTACGCTCCCTGCGACGCGCTCTCCGCTTTGATCCGCAGCAGCGGTGCGCCGCCATGTCTTGCCGGCCGGCGCCACCTACCACCATCTGTGACACGTAGCAGCGATTACGTTTGAACCAGAGTTGGAGGCTCGCCATGCCCGATCATCGAATCGCATTGCGCCGCGCCGTCGAGGCCGTCGACCACCTGACCGACCCCGAACCGCCGTGGCGCGACATCCTGGGCACCGCCCGCGATCTTGTCGGGGCCGACAGCGGCGCGCTCATCGTGTTCGACGCCAGGAACAAGCTGCTGACCCTGACCGCCATCGGCTTTTCCGACGCGTGCGTCTCGGATTACCAGGAGCACTACTGCAACTGCGACATCGTTGAGCAGGAGGGGCGCAATGCCCCCGCCGGCACCTGGCTGGACACCACGCGGATGTACGAACCCGCGCAGTTGCAGCGCACCGAGTTCTATGCGGACTTCATGGCCCGGCATCGCATGGCGCAGGTGCTGTCGCTCATCATCGAATCGAACACCGTGCTGCACGCCGCGATCGGCTTTCAGCGTTCGTCCATCGACGCGAAGGCCAGCGACCGGCTGCAATCCGGCGACTACGCCCGCTACTTCCGCGCGCTGCGCCACCACTTGTCGCAACGCGAGCGCAACCGCGCAATCGGATGGAAGTCGCTGGAAAGCGCGTTTTCCGATGTCAACGAAGCCGTGCTGCTGATCAGCGTGGATTGCATCGTCGACAAACTGTCGCCGTTGGCCGTGGGCTTCCTGGACGACGTCAACGGCTGGACGCTGCACGGCCGCCGGCTGCGCCATGCGGACGCCAAGGTGCAGCGGCTGTTGGATGCGCACTGTGCCGCCGTCGCGCGTGACGGCCAGATGCGGTCGATGGCCACGGCTTCGGGTTGGGGCGAGCTGTTCTGGGTCGACATCAGCGCCGCGCCGCCTGCGCTCAGCCTCATCGGCGGCCGGATGCTGCTGATGCGAATGCGCAAGAAGAGCGCGTTCGCGATGCCGGACGTCACCAAGCTCCAATCGGTGTTCTCCATCACGCATGCCGAAGCCGCGGTGCTGGCCGGACTGGCCGCCGGTCACAGCGTCGAGGAAGTGGCCACGCTGCGCCACGCCTCGGTCCTGACGGTGCGCAAGCAGGTGGCGTCTCTGCTGACCAAGATGGAGTGCAGCCGCCAATCCGAACTGGTCCGCCTGGCGTCGTTGTTGTAGGCCTGTGCGCCGCTTGGTGTACTCAGATTTGAGTATGCGGCCTGCACCCATGCGGCTCTACGATGAGCACGAAGGCATGAGACCCGGGCCTCCAAGCGCCTGTCGGGTCACCACCCCGTCTGCGCTCGCGATCTGCAGGCCCGCAAACCGGCGCCTGAGCCCGCCGGACCATGACTCCGCCCATCCGGTCCCGCAGCTGCCCTCGGCCGCGTAGCGCTATCGCGCGCGCCCCGAACGGCACCGGTCCCAACGCTGCGCCCCCACGCACCCCCAAGGAGCCCTTCATGAACCCTGTCCTGCCATTCCGCGCCCTTATCCCCGCTGCGCTGGCGGCATTTGCCCTGCTGTCCAGCCCCGCGGGTGCGCAATCCGCCTCAACCGCGCCGGCGACCGCGGCGCCTTCCTCGGACTTCACGCCCACCCGGGCCGACGTCGAACGCGACCTGGCCGCATGGCGCGAAGCCGGGCTGGAAGAACAATGGGCTGGCGAGGAAAGCCCGAACGTCAACTCGCCCACGTACATCGAGGACTACAAGAAATACGAATCCACCGTCCGGACCGGCGGCATGGGCCAGTCGGCAGCGCAGCCCACAAGCGGGTCGGAGCGCAGGTGGTGATGTCTGCAACACGATGACCTCGCGCGGCGACGGGGCTGCCCTACCCCGCCGCGCGACGCCATTTGGCAAATAATCGGCGGATCGGTTTGCATCTGGTAACGAGGGGGATACCATCCCCCTTTATCCTCTGCGGGACACGCTGCGGGCCTGATCCTCCGCCGCCCGCTCGGCCCGCGCCGGCTCCTGCGGCGCGGCCACGACCGACACCATGACCGCCATCACCCACGCCCAGGCGCTGAAGAAACTCGCCGCCGACATCCTGGTCCAGACGCTGGACGAAGACCTTGCGCGCCTGCTGGCAGACACCATGGCGCGCGCCCGCCATGACGCCGCCATTGCGGCCAACCCATCGGACAGCGTACTGACGCGCCTGCTGCGCCGCTGGCACTGCGTGCTGCAGGCGGGCGACGACGCGGCTTCGCCGCTGTATCGCCACAAGACCGCCGTGGCGCTGGCCATCCTGCTGCACAAGTACGGCATCGCCGACGCCGGCATCGCGGACCGCGCGGATGCCGCCATCGACGCCCTGAACGAGGCCGTAGCCCTGAGCGACGATTTTCATCGCAAGACCGCCGCGATCAAGGCCGCCTTCCTGCACACGCCGCCCGCACCGCTCAAGCGCGCGCCCGGCCTGCCCGACAGCCTGACGTTCTACCGGGCGGGCGACGTGGTGTCATACCAGCTCGACGGCCGCTATCACGCAGCGTATGTCCACCACTGCGCGCAGACCAACCAGAGTCCGGTCATCGAGTTCTACGACGCCGTCTTCGACCATGTGCCCGCCATCGACGAGGTTCGCGACAAGCCCGCGCGCGGCCGCCGCTACAACGATGGCAGCGTACGGATCGAACGGATGTCGGTCGCCGGCATGAAGTTCATGCCGGATCCGGCCGGCCAGTTCGTGCTGATCAAGGCCTGCGTGGAAACGCCGCCGGACACCAGCCGACTGGGCAAGCCGGTGGGCCTGTATGCCGTGTCGGACGTCTTCGACCTGCAAGACAGCGTGGACGGGTTGTTCGGACGCAGCTGAACCTGCGCCGGTTCACGCCAGATACGACGCCACTTCCTCCGGCGTCAGATAGCGCTTGAACGTCATCGACGGCTGCTGCGCCTCGTGGATCGCGCCGTTGAAACCCGACCAGTTGCGCTTGGTGCCCTCGTCCGTTTCCAACGCGATCAGCACGCGCTTTCCGTGGCGGGACGGATGGTCGCGCAGCGCGGCTTCGCCCCATGCCCACTTCAGCATGTTCTTCAGCTCGCCTCCGGCATACGCGCCGGCCTGCAACCACTGGAAGTCGGCCGTGTCGCCATCCATGTCCGGCGTGCGCGAGGCGATGTCCCGCTGCACGCGCAGCGCCTGCGCGTGTTCGCCGATCAGGATCTGCAGCAGCGTGAGGGCGTGAAAGGTGTTGTTGATGGCGTGGGCCTCGGCGATGAAACCCGTTCCGGACGCCGGCAGCACGACCACCAGTTCGTCTTCGTAGCTGACGCGCGATGCCAGCCACAGGAAATGCAGCTGGTCGAACGGCAGGCTGTCGTTGAGCGAGGTCATGGCATACAGCAAGGCCATCAGCGCGTCGTCGGCGATGAACGCCTGATGATTGCCACGGTGGCGCAAGAGCATGGTCATCATCGGCAGCACCAGCACGTCCACGGCCGCTTGCAGGGCTTCGACCTCCCAGAATGCGTCCTGCGGCACCGCTGCCAACCTGGCCTGCGCGTCCGTCCAAGCCTGGCGGTCGGTCTCTTCGACCTCCTCGTCGTCCTCTTCGACTTCCTGCGCGCAGAACGGTCGCAGGCGTTGCAGCCAATCGCGCAGCAGTGCGTGCAGCGTGGGAAACAGAATGGCGGGATCGGCGCCGCCCTCCACCAGCGATCCGCCCATCAGCGCAAGCGCCGCAGCATGGGAAGGATGCAGTTGCGGCAGAAGAAGGGCGCAATCCCGCAGGGCCGCAGCAGTGTTCGCCGGGTTGCGGGCATGGGTCCAGAAGGCGCCAACCTCGGGCCGACTGAAGAACTGCTCCATCGACTCCAGGTCATCGGCGGCGAGGATGGGACGGGACAGGCTGCGTGCGAGGTCGGAGATCGGCATGAGGTACGGCAATGGGTGAGGACGGCGAACAGCAAGCGCGCCCGCGGTATTCAGGGCGCCCGAGTTTACCGGCCGGCGCGCGATGTCGTGACCAAAAATTTCATGCCTGATCGCGTCATTAGACGACGTGATGTCAGCCAGGTGCGCTTTCCCCTAGTGGCCAGACTTCAACGAAGCGTTACAAGTCCTGCCAGATCTAATCAAATAAAACAGTTCTCCCCACGCTTCTGCTTTAGTTCTAGTCGCTGCATGGTGTTGCGTTCGGCGCGGCTTCCAGCGTTTGACGTACTGCCGGCAAAGAAAAGATCAACAACCGGAGGAGAAGTCTATGCGTACGTTCAAGCGCAGGGCCGCCGCATTCCTGGCAAGCGGCCTGATCGCAGTGCTGGCGGGTTGCGCCTCGCCAGGCGGCAAGAAGGACACGATTGCCATGCCGGGGCTCTCTCAGCCCGTGGAAATCGTCAGGGACAAGCACGGCGTGTCTCACATCTACGCCAAGAACCAGGCGGACCTGTTCTTTGCCCAGGGCTTTTCGGCCGCGCGCGACCGTCTGTGGCAACTGGACCTGTGGCGCCGCCAGGGCGAAGGCAAGATGGCCGAACAGTTCGGCCCGCGCTTCATCGAGCAGGATCGCGCCGCGCGCCTCTTCCTGTACCGCGGCGACATGCAGGCGGAATTCGCCAGCTACCACCCCGAAGGTCAGGCCATCCTCACCGCATTCGCCAACGGCATCAATGCCTACGTGAACTGGGTCAAGGCCAATCCCGACCAGCTTCCGCCGGAGTTCAAGCTGACCGGCACCGAGCCGGGCTACTGGAGTCCGGAGACGTCCCTGATCCGCATCTACGGCCTGACGCGCAACGTCAGCGAGGAAGTGCGGATGTCCGAGCAGATCGCCGCATTGGGCCTGAACAACGTGCAGGGGCTGAGCACCTTCGAGCCGCCGTTGGCGCTGCAGGTGCCTGCCGGCCTGGACGTGCGCCAGATCAACAAGTCCGTCCTGACCACCTACCGGCTGGCGCGTGACGGCCAGAAGTTCGAGGCGGGCGACTTCCCGCGCAGCCCGCTTGCCGCGGATGAACGCGCCAAGCTGGCGAGCGCGTTGTCCGAGGGGCGGCTTGCGTCGCTGGACCCGGCCTTCGATCCGCTGGCGCCGCGCTACGAAAGCAACAACTGGACGCTGAGCGGCGAACGCACCGCCACCGGCAAGCCCATCCTGGCAGGCGACCCGCACCGGTCCATCACGATGCCGTCGCTGCGCTACATGGTCCACCTGAATGCGCCGGGCTGGAACGTGATCGGCGCGGGCGAACCGGCATTGCCCGGGGTGTCGATGGGCCACAACGACCGCATCGCGTTCGGCCTGACGATCTTCGCGTTCGGCGACGAGGAAGACCTGTACGTCTACGACACCAACCCCGCGAACCCCGGCGAATACCGCTACCAGGGCCGCTGGGAAAAGATGCGCCAGATCGACGAGAGCATTCCGGTGCGCGGCGCGTCGCCTGCCATGCGCAGCCTGAAGTTCACGCGTCATGGTCCGGTTATCCACGAAGACCCGGTGCGCCGCAAGGCCTACGCCCTGCGCGCCGCCTACCTGGAATTCCCGGGTACGGCCGCCTATCTGGCCAGCCTGCGCTTGAATCAGGCCCAGAACTGGAACGAGTTCGTGGCCGGCATGGAAAAGCACTACACGCCCAGCGAGAACATGGTCTACGCGGACGTGGACGGCAACATCGGCTGGTTCGGCGGCAGCATCGCGCCCATCCGTCCGCGCAACGACTGGTCCGGCATGCTGCCCGTGCCGGGCAATGGCGACTTCGAATGGCGCGGCGTGCTGCCCGGCAACGCCCTGCCCCGCGTCTTCAATCCGCCCGAAGGCTATGTCGCCACGGCCAATGAGTACAACCTGCCCGCCAACTATCCGTACAAGGACATGTCGGCGCGCACCTGGGCCGAACCCTTCCGCATCCAGCGAATCCGCGAGGTGGTGGCTGACGGCAAGGGGCTGACCGTGCAGCAGTCGCAGGACCTGCAGTTCGACAATCTGTCGATTCCTGCCCGCACGCTGGGTGGCTATGCCAAGTCGTTGAACTCGGCGGACGCGAAGGTCGGCGAAGCGCTGAGCCTGTTGAAGGACTGGGACTACCGCATGGCCACGGACTCCCGGGCCGCCACCGTCTATGCGTTCTGGCTGCCCGAGGTCGTCAAACGCGTAACCGACCTGTATGTGCCGGCAAACGGGCGCGCGGCATTCGGCGAGCTTTCCACCCGCAAGACACTGGAAAAGCTGGCCACGCCCGATGCCGCCTTTGGTCCTCGTCCGGACCAGGGCCGCGACGCCCTGCTGTTGCAGGCGCTGGCCGATGGCCTCACGAAGCTCACCGCGAAGATGGGGCCGGACTCGAAGCAGTGGCAGTGGGGCAAGCTGCACCACATCCAGTTCGATCACAGCCTGGCCAGCCTGCTGCCGCCCGACACCGCCAAGGCGTGGGGCACGCCGCGCTATCCGGTCGGCGGCGACAACGACACGGTGCATCGCGCGACGTTCCGCAAGAGCGACTACCGCGTGACCAGCGGCGCGTCGTACCGCCAGGTGATCGACGTGTCCGACTGGGACAACTCGCGCGTGCAGAACGTGCCGGGCCAATCGGCGGATCCGCGCAGCCCGCATTACCAGGACCTGATCAAGGGCTGGGCGACGGGCGAGTATTTCCCGATGGCCTTCAGCCGGGCCAAGGTGGATAGCCAGCGGTCGGATACGCTGACGCTGCAGCCGGCGGGCAAGTGACCTGAGTTCCGGGGATGGACAAGCCGGGCTGCGACTCCCTGCGAGGGAGCGCGGCCCGGCTTTTTTATCGGGCTGCTCGCTTGGGTCGATGATGCGCTGGACTCAACCCGGACCTTGCACCCTTGATGTTTGTCATTTCGCGCCGCGATCCGCGGGCGGAGAATGCCCTCATGACCCTCTACCCCGTGCTGCTCATCCTGCACCTGCTTGCCGCCTTCCTGTTCGTCGGCACTGTCACGTTCGAGGTGCTGTTTCTTGAACCGGTGCACCGGCGCCTGCCGTCCGACGTGCGCAAGGCGCTGGGCAGCCAGCTCGGGCCGCGCGTGCGTTCGGTGGTGCCGTGGTCGGTGGTGGTGTTGTACCTGGCGGGGTTGGGGCTGGCGTGGCAGCACCGCGGCGCCCTGTCCGCGCCGCTGGCCTCATCGTTCGGCCTGCTGCTGTCCATCAAGATCGCGCTGGCCATCAGCGTGCTGATTCATGTGGCGACCGCGCTGGTGCTGGCCAGGCAGCGCAAGCTCACCGGCGCGCTGCAAGGGCGTCTGCACCTGAGCGTGTTCTGCCACATGCTGGCCATCGTCGTGCTGGCCAAGGCGATGTTCTACGTCACCTGGTGACCGGGCCAAGGGCGCTAACCGCGAACAGGACGATAACCGCGCGGATCGCGCTAACGCCCCTCCACGCGCCCCTCCCCGTTTACTTGCGCTTGCCCGAGGCGTCCTGCTCCACCACCATGTCCAGCACGTAGACCTTGGAGGGCGCATCGGCGGGCGGGTTCTTCCAGTCGTAGCGCTTGACGCGCAGCACGGTGCGCACGCCCTCCTGATGCTCAAACCCTTCGATCGACTGGTACAGCGGCTGCCACTTGTCCGGCGCCGGCAGCGCGATGCCCGCGTCATTGAACTTGCGTTCGCGCACCATCAGGCACTGGTAGTGCGGAATCATCGGATGGCTGCATTCGGCGCGCTTGGCCGCCACTTCCAGGAACATGATCTGGCCCGCGCTGCCGTACAGCGTTTCCGGCGTGGGTTCACCCACGAACTTCAGCACGCTGCCGTCCTGCGTCGTGAGGTCCAGCGTCGGCTCGGCCTTGTCGCCCGACATCGTCACGCGCAGATCGCCCTTCAGGCGCTGGGCGATCTCGGCATCGAGCTGCATCAGGCTTTGTTCGCAGGCCTTCATCGTCGACGCGAGGTTCGCGATGGTCAGCACGCCGTTCTTGTACGTGTACCCGCCAAATTGCGCATTGCAGCCGCCGCGGATGTTCACGCCGTCGTCCTTGAAGGTCAGGCGCACCTGATGCTCGACACCCTTTTGCAGCGCCGCGATGGACTTGCCCGCGGCATCGGTGGCGGCGGTCAGGCGCCAGTGGTAGGCGCTCAGGCCGGCCTGAGTTTCGGCGGACATGGTGGCGGAATCAGGCATGGACGATCCTTCGCGGGGTGAGGTCGTGGGCGCGCAGGCAGACAGCAGCGCCGCGCAGACGGATGCAAGAAGGATGGTTTTTTTCATGATTGGTTCCTGACGGCCGCGTGGCATTGACGAAAAGCGGGATTCTACGTCCGTGCCGTGGACGAAATTACCGCTGCGCGGCGCAGTCCGTTTCCAAATCTTGCGGCCGTCCAGCCCAGGGCGGCGTGATCAACTCGTCCGCGCGCCGTGTGCCCCGCTTGGGAAATGTTCATCCGGCGGGCGCGGTCCAGCCCTCACGGCCAGCGCGGGCGCGATTACAGTCTGACACCTTCCCCGTCAGGCCCACGCGCGGCCGCGCAGGCCTGAACGCGCTACTTGGCAGCGGGATACACCGGGCTTGCCAGGCAAGCCTGCGCCCATTCGTAGTCGTCGGTATCGAAGATTTCGCCGTCGATCTTCGGCAGAGGCTTGTCGGCATAACTGAAATCGGGCGCTGCCGGCGACCGGTTCCAGTGGGTCTTGCCATTGCCGTCGTCGCACGCCTCGTCGGCGCTGCTGAACGAGCACGACGCGATGACCTTGGGCTTGCCGTTCACCACGCTGGCCACGTACCGCTTTGTGTAGACGCCGCCGGACGCCCAATACTCGTCCACCGAGCAGACGCGGTCATTGTGCTGGTAATGGCGGGTCGCGAAGCAGGAATAGTTGTTGTAGTCGGGCGGCAGCACGTCGCACGACGACGCAAACCCGGCAAACGGACCGCCGGTGAACTGCGCCCGGAACTTGCGCTGATCCAGCGCCCGCGCGATCAGGACCGGCGTATCAGACCCCTTGGCCTTTTCCTTGAACTGGGCGCTGCGCGCCTGGATCAGGCTGCGCGCGGCCTGCGCGGGGGTCTTGCCGTCGGGCAGGAGGTCGGGCGACTCGATCAATCTTTCCAGTGCGTTGTCGCGCGCTGCGAGCCAACGCTTCTGGCCGTCGATCAGCATGGTGCGGATCTCGGCATCGGGCGCGGCTTTCAACAGTGCGCTGTAGCTGCGATTCAATTCCGCGTCGGCGGACACCGCGCCGCGGTCGGCGCAGATCAGCTTCTCGACGCCGGTGGATGCCTTCTTGCAATCGATGGCCAGCGCGGGCGCGGACAAGGCGAACAAGCCAGCCAGGGACAACAACCGTAGGGCGGGAATTCCAGGTTTCATCGGCTTCTTCTCGGGTTCGATGGCGGTTGAACAGCCCGCAATTCTGGCACGAAACCGGGGACGACCCCACAAACGCACGCCGCCGATCGCCCTTCCCGTTCGCGATCGGCGGCGGCCTCAACACGCGCTACAGCGCCGAGGCCATCGCCAGCCGCTCCGCGTAATGCGGTATCGACAGACGCTCGATGACGGCCTGCTGCTGCGCCCCGAACACGTCGCGCTCATCCGGCGAAGCAGAAATGTTCGGACGGTCGATGGTCAGCTTGATGGCGTTGCAGCTATCCACGAAGAACGTGCCAACCACGCGCTCGGGCGCCACGCCCAGCACCTGCGCCACATTGGCCGGGCAGAACACGTTCGAGCGCAACGCGGCCTCGTAGTCGGCGGCCGAGTTGAACACGATGTCGAACGTCAGCCGGTTGATGCCCGCGTCCTTGCTGCGGACCACCACGGCCATGTCGAGCAGCGGTTGTTCGCGCTGGGGCGCGCCTTCAGGCGGCACGTCGGCGATCAGGGACAGCGTCCGGTCGTCCAGATTGCCCTGGTAGTCCGTGATGCCGATGTCGTAGTACCGCGGCCGGCCGGATCCGCTTTCCGTCCACGCCTTGCCGTTGGCGCGGAAGTAGGTGATCGGGAACATGCGGTTCTTGATGATGTCTTCGTTCTGCAGCAGGTGGTACAGCGTCCATTCGTAGGCATCGCCGGCATCCATGTCCATCCGCGAGCCGTCGCGCGCGGCGGCCAGCGACAGCAGGCGTTGCAACTCGGCGCGATGGCGGTCGGCGAGCACACGGGGATCGCGGTCGATGGTGCGCACGAGCGCGACCGGATGGCTCGCGTCGGCCTCATGGATTTTCCAGGTGGCGGCGCGCAGCGCGTCCGGAAATTCCGCCTGAACCAGCGTGATGACCGCGTCCTTGATCATCGGGTAATTGGCCTGGAACACCGGATCGCGCGTGCCGCTGGGAACCACCGCGCCGTACTGCCCATCTTCACGCCGGAAGCTCACCAGATTGGGCGACAGCGGATAGGCAATGTTGCCGGCGGTGGCCTTGCGCCCCGCATAGCCGTAGTGGATCAAATAGTGGGTCAGCAGACTGGCCAGCGTTTCGGCCGCCTGCGGCGTCGCCGCGCACGTTTCCACGATCAGACCCAGCTCCTTTTCGCCCTCGCGCAGCGGCACGGCCTGGACGCCGTTGCGGCCATAGACCAGCACGTCGCCAGGCACACGCGGCAGGTCCGCGGGATCCAGATGAACCAGCGACACCTTGCGTTTGCCCAGCCGCCGCGCGCCTTCCAGCTTGATGCTCCACGGCCATGGCTTGCCCGCATGCACGAATTGGCTGTTGCGGATGCCGGCGGTGCGGGCGTCGCGCGCGAAGAATTCCGTGTGTTCCATCGCCAGGATGCCTTCGGGATAGAACTGCAGTTGCGGATGGCTTTCCTCGTACAGCGAATGCGCCGCAATCGAATACGGCGTGCAGCGCCGTCCAGAGTCCGGCGCCACGAAAAGCGCCGTGCCGTCGTCGTAGATTTCGGCGATCAGGCAATCCGACGGCGAGCCCGGGTCGCAGGCCAGCGCGCCGCATTCCAGCACGTGGCCCACGTGGTACGCCAGACCCGGATCGATACCGCGGCGGATCATGTCGGACGCGAACAGTGCAATGTCGCACGAGCGGCCTGCCAGCACGTACTTCGCGCCGCTTTCCAGCGCCGTGATGAGCGGATGCACGCCCATCTGACCCACGATGGTGCTCTCTTCGAGCGCCGCTGCATCCAGCTCCGGCCCGGCGCCCGTAGGCCGAAGCGCACCCGCGCGGAATTCGCGGATCACGCTGGCCGGGTCCAGTTCAGACCGGATGACCGCCACGGCGCGGTCCTTCACGCCCAGCTCGTCAAACACTTCCTTGGCGACGTCGATCATCCAGTCCAGGTTGCGGTTGCCGCCCGCCATGCCGCAGCTTCCCAGGATGACCGGACCCTCGATGCGTTCGCCCGCCTCGACCATGTGGCGAAAGTCCGCCTTCACGGCCTCGCGTTCGAAGTATTCGGTTCCCGTGCCCAGGTAATAGGGGCCGGCGTCCATCGATCCAGCATCCGAGATCACGGCGTCGATCCGCCCTTCCAGCGCCTTTTGCAGCGATTCACGGGGAAATCCATATCCCAACGCGCCGCACGCGGACACCACGCGATAAACCAGCTTTGCCATCATCACTCTCCAGTTCTGCAGGCCGCAGACATTGCGGTTGCTGCATGAGCGTGAAGATTGCGCCTGCCGGCGAAGCTGGAAAAATACTATGTCGATATGCGGGTATCGGCCGCGGATATGGCCTTTAGCGGCGCGTCAGGAAGGCAGCGGCTCCGCGCCGGCCAGTCCTTTTTCCTGCACCTGCTGCATCACGAACTCGCTGAGCAGCGTGCGCACCGCCTCGGCGGGCGGCGCCAGCGGCACGTCGCTGGACGCGATGACTGCCGCCGTCAGATAGACGGGCGGCTCGATCAGCACGGCGGACACCATCGCGTTTCCCGGCTGCCCCGAAAAATCGCCCAGCGGCAGGATGGTATGGCCGATGCCCGCCTGCACCGCCGACAGCATGCCGGAAAAGACCTCGGTTTCCGCCACCACCTGCGGCGCGATGCCGGCCTCGGCAAACAGCCGGTCCAGCAGATTGCGTGTCATGTTGGGATGCGCGGGCAGGATGAGCGGCATGTCCGCCAGTTGCTCGAAGCGCATGGCGGACGGCCGGCGCCCGGGCTTGCGCGGGCTGATCACGAAAAGACGTTGCCGGAACAGCGCTTGGCGCGCAAAACCCGTGGTCGGTTCGTCCTCGAACACCAGCGCCAGATCCAGCGAGCTGTCGCGGATGCGGGCGCCCAGCTGGCCGCTGGCATCGCTGCTGAAACGCAGGCTGATCTTGGGCAGCGCCGCCCGGCATTTTTCCATCAGTTCGCCCGCCAGAAACGACGCCAGCGTCGACGACATGCCGATGCGCACGACGCCCTGGATGTCGCCGCTGAGCGAGCGCACGATCTGCGGAATGCGCTCCATGCGGCTCAGGATGGATGCGGCTTCCGTGTAGAGCGCGGCGCCCGCGGCCGTGGGACGCGCGCCCCGCGCACTGCGATGCAGCAGCGTCACGCCCAGCTCTTCTTCCAATGCCGCGATCTGCTGGCTGAGCGCCGGCTGCGCCACCGGAATGAGCGCCGCCGCGCGGGAAAAACTGCCCGCCTCGACGATCTTCACGAAGTACCGGAGATGGCGCAGTTGCACGGAAACGCTCCGGTCAGAACGTCACCTTGACTGACGGCGCGCTGCGCCGGGCTTCGCCATGAAACACGGCTTCGATGTTGTTGCCGTCCGGATCCAAAACGAAGGCGCCGTAGTAGCCGGGATGGTATTCGCGGAATCCCGGCGCGCCGTTGTCCTTGCCGCCGTGAGCCAGCGCCGCTTTGTAAAACGCGTCGACCATCGCCTGATCTCGCGCCTGGAACGCCAGATGGTGGCGTCCCGTCAACTGGCCCAGCGCGGCCTGGCTGTCAGCCGACGAGACAAAGAGCTCGTCCGCCCAGAAGTAGTCGTCGGCCGTGCCGCCCATCGGCACCTCCAGGGCATCGAACACCGCCTGGTAGAAGCGCTGACTGGCCGGCAGATCGCGCACGACAAGCTGGATGTGATCGATCAGACGACCGCGATGGATCTCGTTGGTCTGCATGACATCTCCTTCCTGGTGGGGATCGGTCGACTATAGCGCCATCCGCTGCAGGCGATATGGGTGCTCGGTCAAACGGATACCACCGGGATGCATTGCCGGCTTGCGCATTCAGTCAGCCCGTCAATGACAAGGCCCGCATTGCCGTGTGGGGCAATGCGGGCCTGAATACCGCGGTCATGCGGGGCGTGCGCGGCACGCCCCCGGATTCGATCAGCCAAACACGCGGAAGCGCTCGGCGTCGTCCATGAAAGCCTTATCGCCGAAACCGGCTTCGTTCGAGCCAAACGGCATCTGCGCGCGCAGCTTCCAGTAGGCGGGAACGTTCCATTCGCGCGCGACGGCGGCGTCGATCAGCGGGTTGTAGTGCTGCAGGCTGGCGCCGACACCGGCGTTGGCCAGCGCGGTCCACACGGACAACTGGGCCATGCCGCCCGATTGCTCGGACCAGACCGGGAAGTTGTCGGCGTACAGCGCAAACTTTTCCTGCAGGCTGCGCACGACGTCCTGGTCTTCAAAGAACAGGATGGTGCCCACGCCGGCGGCAAAGCTCTTGAGCTTGGCTTCGGTCTTGTCGAAACCTTCGGCGGGCGCAACCTTGCGCACTTCTTCCGTAGCCAGGTTCCAGAGCTTGTCGCTTTCGGCGCCAAACAGGATCACGGCGCGCGAGCTTTGCGAGTTGAAGGAGGACGGGCTGTGCTTGATCGCTTCCTGGATCAGCGTGGTCAGTTCTTCCTTGGAGGCCGACAGGTTGCGGCCCAGCGAATACTGCGTGCGGCGCTGCTTGAGCGCTTCGAGATATGCGTTGCTCATTATTTGACCTTTCGACCAGTAGATAGAGATGACGATGGGAGGCATTCTACCGGCTCGACCATGACGCGAATACCCGTTCAAACGCACTTTGGCTGGAACATACTGTTCCACTGATGGTGCCAAAGGGGCTGCAAGGTGCTGTCCGCACGAGCAATCGGCCGCCTTCACACGGCCGAGTTCAAACGTTTGATTTGGTCAGAGGTCCATGTCCAGGACGCGCGTCACCGTGTTGCAGGACGTGCATTGGCCCGCCACGATGAGATTGCTGAAGAAGTTCTGCACGGTGTCCGGATCTTCGTCCCAGAGTTCGTCCGTGCCGTCGTAGTCGAACTGGGCGAAGACGCTGAACCGCGTGCCCTGGCAGGCGGGGCAGGCAAAGGCCTGCGCCGCCCCCTCGCCGCGGATCTTGGCCGAGCAATCCAGCTCGCCGTGATAGCCGTGGATGTCGCTGTCGAACACCACGACATCCTCCGATGCGCCGTCCCATTTCACGGCCAGCGGCGACACGAATTCGTAGTCCTGGACGTGTTCGTTGTAGTCGCGCAGGTCAAAGCCCAGGATTTCGCCCGTCTGCGCGCCGCCGGCGCCTAGCAGGCGGAATGCGACCGCAACCTCGCCACGGTCTTCCACGATCAAGGGCGCGGGTGTCACGCGCACGCCATCCAGACAGCGTGGCGGGTGGGACAGAACGTGATCGAACGTGGGATCGGACATGCAGCGGGTCTCCAGTGAAGCGCGAAGATTGATGAGCGCGAGACTATAGCAATCGCTGTGGCCGGCGACGTATGGCCGGCGACGTACGGCCGGCCAGATCCCTCGGTCCATCAGTCGGCGCGGAACCCCGTCGCCTTCACCACATCGGCCCAGCGCTTGGACTCCGCGGTCAGCAAGGCCTGCAGCGCCTGCCGGTCCGAGCCCACGACGACAAATCCCGCTTCGCCAAGCGTCTTCACGGCGGCAGGCTGGCGCAGCGCGGCGGCGCTGTCAGCCTGCAAGCGAGTCAGCACGGCCTCGGGCGTGCCGGCCGGCGCGAACAACGCGAACCAGGCACCGAAATTGACCGCGGGCAGGCCGCCCTCCGCGAACGTCGGCACGTCAGCCAACGCGGACGAGCGCTTCGCGCCGGTGGTGGCCAGCGCGCGCAGCTTGCCGCCCCGCACCTGGGGCGCGGCCAGAGCCGTCGTCACGAAGGCCGCCTGCACGCCGCCGGACACCAGTCCCGACACGGCATCGCCCGTCGACCGGTAATGGATGGCTTCGATCTTCAGGCCCGCCTCGCGCGCGAAAAGCTCCGCGCCGAAATGGCCGGGCGTACCCGCGCCGAAGGTGGCGAAGTTCACGCGGTCCGGCGCCTTCTTCGCGGCGTCGATAAACGCCGGCAGGTCCTTGTACGGCGAGCTGGCCGGCACCACCAGCACGAAGTCGGCACGCACTACCTCGGAGATCGGTGCGAAGTCGCGCGGCGGATCGTAGTTCAGGTTGCGGTACGTGGCAGGCGAAATGCTGATCGAGCCGACCTCGCCCAGCAGCAGCGTCTGGCCGTCCGCCGGACTGCGCGCGACGTTCTGGGCGGCAATCTGCCCGCCCGCACCGACCTTGTTCTCCACCACCACGCTTTCGCCCAGCAGCGGTCCCATGTGCTGGGACAACGTGCGGGCCACGATGTCCGGCCCCGTGCCGGGCGGAAAACCCACGTTCAGGCGCACCGGCCCATTGGGGAACTGGGCGGCTGCCGCAAGCGGCAGGCACAGCATGAAGCCGCCCAGCAGGCGGCGCAGCATCGTTTGCATGGTTGTCTCCTGGTTTTTTTAATGCCGCGGCGGCTGCCGCGGGTTCAGCAAATGCGATAAAAGCGCAATTCGACGCGGTCGGGATAACGCGCGCCGGTGCCGATGAACAGGCTTTCGTTCATCCAGCCGAGCGCGGGCGACGACGTTTCAAAGCGGGGATAGCTGCGAAAGTAGATGCGCGCCGGATCGACGGCTTCGCCGCGCGCCAGCCGCGCGATGTCCTCGGCGCTGCCCGTGCGGATGCCGGTGTTTTCGACATACACGCGCTCGCCTTCGGGCGTCTCGATCACATAGCGTGCGTGGATGTCCGTGAATGTGGCCGAGCGGATGATCTGGAAGTCCGCGCCGCCGGGCAGCACTTTGCCGGACAGACGCGGACCGTCGACCGTGCCGCCCGTGATCGGGATCACGCGGCGCCGGCCCTGCGGCGTATCGCCCACTTCCTGCGGCGCGCCCACGTCCACCACCACGGTGGTCACGTGTTCCAGCCGGGGCGCGTGGGGTTCGTTGATGGCATCGGCGCCGCTCATGGCTTTTCTCCGCGGGCAAGGCGCAGCGCGGCGGGGTCAAAACCCGCCAGCTGCTTGTAGCGCAGCGATACCGCCGCCAGCTCCTCGCCCGATATGACGTCGTTGATGTTCGCAAAGCCTTGCGGCGCGCGCTCTTCGGCCAACTGCATCACCTGTTCGGGGCCGTTCAAACGATTGCGCAGCACGATGCCGGCGGTGCGCGGCAGACGTTCGGCCTCGTACTCCAGCAGCGCGATCTCTGCTGAACGCGCCTTGCCCTGCACCGCCTGATCCAGCCAGTCGGCCAGGGAGCGCGCATCCAGGATCGCCTGGGCCGATCCGTTCGAGCCGATCGGATACATCGGATGCGCCGCGTCGCCCAGCAGCGTAAAGCGCCCGCGCGTCCAGCGCGGCAAGGGGTCGCGGTCCACCAGCGGGAATTCGTAGATCGCCTCGGCGCCGTCGATGATGGCAGGGATGTCGATCCAATCCCAGCGCCAATCGGCAAAGCGGTCCGCGAAGACGGACTTGTCGACCTTGCGGTTCCAGTCGGTGGCGGGCAGTTCCGCGCCGGGGATCGACAGCTCGGCGATCCAGTTGATGAGCGAACGGCCTTGTTTGCGCAGCGGTTCGGAGATCGGATAGCAGACGAATTTCTGGTCCTGGTGACCCGCCATGAACATGCTGCGCCCGTCCAGATACGGCGGCGCCTCGGTCACGGCGCGCCACAACATGCGCCCGGAAAAACGGGGCTCGTCCCCGACGGGATGAAGCTGACGGCGCAGTGCCGAGTGGATGCCATCGGCGCCCACCAGGATGTCGCCGTGCACGGCCTGCAGCACGTTGTCCGCGCGGCGGCGGAACTGCGCGTGCACGCCCGCCGCATCCTGGCTGGCCGATTCCAGCACCATGCCCGGCACGATGGCATTCGGGCCGAGCCGGTCGCGCACGGCCTGCGCCAGCAGCATCTGGAATTCGCCGCGATGCACCGAAAACTGCGGCAGCGGATAACCGGCCTCGAGGCCGCGCGGCTCGCGCCAGATCGGCTGGCCGAGCTTGTTGTAGTAGTGAAGCTGCGAGGTCTCGATGGCGCGTTCGGCCAACTGGGGCATGAGGCCCAATTGTTCGATCTCGCTGACCGCATGGGGCAGCAGATTGATGCCGACGCCCAATGGCCGCAATTCCTGCGCGCTTTCATAGATGCGGCAGCCGATGCCGCGCCGATGCAGCATCAGCGCAAGGGTCAGCCCGCCGATCCCGGCCCCGGCAATGACGATATGCATGTCTACTCCTGGTCTTATTTGTTATGCAACATAACAAAATAGCCACGCGTTTCGCACGAGGGATTTCCCGCAATCCGGTGGCGCGGCGGCGACGCGTGCATTAGTGTTGAGGCCCCGTTTCACGATCTGCCCCCGATGTCCAGAGCCTCCGCCCCACGCCCTCGCCGCCCTGCTGCCCGCGGCGAACACTTCGATCCGCATGTGCCCGGCATTCAGTACGGCGCGCTGGACGATCTGGTGGGCTACGCCATCCGCCGCGCGCAGATCCTGATCTACGAGGACTTCCTGGCCGCGCTGGCGCCGTGGGACATCACGCCGCAGCGTTATTCGGCACTGACGCTGATCGCCGCCAATGAAAACCTCAAGCTCACCGACCTGGCGCGCATCCTGGGCATTGCGCGCTCGGGCGCGGTGCAGATCGTCAACCAGTTGCAGGAACTGGGCTACGTGGAGCGCCAGGAAGCCGAACGCGACCGGCGCGCCTACGCGCTGGCCATGACGCCGGCCGGCCACACCGCGCTAGCCGCCATCACCGAGGCCGTGCAGGCGCACGACGCGCGCATCAGCGGCAAGCTCGGCGCGGCGGATCGGCGAAAACTGATCGGTCTGCTGGGCAAGCTGGGGTAGCGCGGCCCGCCGTCGCGCACCCATGGACAGGTAGCGCGGCTTCCCTCTCCGCGCTTCGCCGCATCGTGCGCGCCTTTTGCGCCCATGCGGGCATTCCCCTATTACTCCAGCCGCGTCAAAAAACTATCGTATTCGAGAATTATCAAATAAGAGAATTCTCGCTTCCGACAAAATGACTGCTGAAACCCTATACGACTTTGCCGTGGTCGGCGCCGGGATCGCCGGCGCCTCCGTGGCCTACCGCCTCAGCGCCTCGGCGTCCGTGGCAGTGCTGGAACGCGAGTCCCAACCCGGTTATCACTCCACCGGCCGCTCCGCAGCCATGTTCATGGAGACCTACGGCACCACGCAGATCAAGGCGCTTACGCGCGCCAGCCGCGCGTTCTACGAGCATCCGCCCGAAGGCTTCTGCGAGCATCCGCTGCTTAGCCCGCGCGGCGTGCTGTACATCGCAACGCCGGACCAGAAGGATCTGCTGCAGGAAGTGTTCGAAGACTTCCACCGCCAGTCGCCCAACGTCACGCTGATCGACGCCGCGCAAGCGGTGGCCCGCGTGTCCTGCCTGCGCGAAGACCAGCTCTGCGGCGCGATCGAGGAGCCCGACGCGCGCGACATCGACGTGCATGCCCTGCATCAGGGCTTTCTGCGCGGCATGAGCCGCCAGGGCGCGGTGCTGCACAACAATGCCGAGTTGACCGGCGCCGCGTTCGAGAACGATGTCTGGACGCTGACCCTGGCCGACGGGCGCCAGATCCGAGCGCGCGCCGTCGTCAACGCCGCGGGCGCGTGGGCCGACCACACGGCAACGCTGTGCGGGGCCGCCCCCGTCGGCCTGCAACCCTGCCGCCGTACCGCCTTTACCTTCAGCGGTCCGGACGACGTCGATTTTTCGCACTGGCCCGCCGTGGTCGGCGTAGACGAAAGCTATTACTTCAAGCCGGACGCCGGGCAGCTTCTGGGCTCGCCCGCCAATGCCGATCCGGTCGACGCGCACGACGTCGTGCCCGAAGAGCTGGATGTCGCAACCGGCATCTATCGCATCGAAACCGCCACGTCGCTGACCATCCGCCGCCCGAAGCACATCTGGGCCGGCCTGCGCTCGTTCGTGCGCGATGGCGATTTCGTGGTGGGCTGGGACGCGGCCACGCCGGCCTTCTTCTGGCTGGCCGCGCAAGGCGGCTACGGCATCCAGACCGCCGCAGCCACTTCCGAACTGGCGGCCGCGCTGCTGACGCGCCAGCCCCTACCCGATCACCTGCACGCGCACGGCGTCAATGCCGACGCCGTGCGGCCCGAGCGCTTGCGCTGATCCAGTCACCGATAACCGAGACCCCGACATGACCGCCATCACCCGATACCCCAGCAGCCTGCCCCTGCCCTTCTCGCGCGCCACTCAGGCGGGCGGCTTTTTGTTCCTGTCCGGGCAGATCCCGCTGGATGCCGACGGCCAGGTCGTGCGCGGCGATATCACCGCCCAGACGAATGCCGCCATCGAGCGCATCAAGGACACGCTCGCACTGGCCGGCGCCAGCCTGAAGGACGTGGTTCGCGTGACCGTGTGGTTGACCGATCTGGCGCTGTTCGCGCAGTTCAACGAGGCCTACCGCAGCCATTTCTCTTCCGATTTCCCCACGCGCTCCACCGTCGAGGCCAAGCTGGCCATGGACGTGGATGTCGAGATCGAAGTGCAGGCCTGGCTGGGCGACAGCCAGCCCAAGGGTCCCGCAGCCGCCTGACGCCGTATTCGTTCGATTGCATGTCACCGCCAGGCCCACGCCTGGCGGGGCGACACCTCCCAGCGCGCGCCCCGATGCCCGCGCCCTCAAAGCCCCTCTCTAGCGCGGAGCGTCATTCATGAAGATCTTTTCCGGGTCCCTGGCGACCGAGACGAACACCTTCTCCCCCATTCCGACCGGCCTGGCTTCCTACCGGGCGCGCGGCTACTTCCCCGCCGGCCAGCATCCGGACCGCATGCAGATGTTTTCGGGTCCGCTGTGGGCCGCGCGCCAGCGCGCCGCGGGCAAGGACTGGACGCTGATCGAAGGCTTGACCGCAGGCGCGACGCCGGCCGGCATCACCACCCGCCACGCCTACGAGACGCTGCGCGATGAGCTGCTGGACGACCTGCGCCGCGCGGGCAAGGTGGATATCGCACTCTTCGGCCTGCATGGCGCGATGGTCGCCGACGGCTACGACGACTGCGAAGGCGACCTGCTGCGCCGCGCGCGGGAGATCGTCGGCCCGGACGCCGTGATCGGCGCCGAACTCGATCCGCACTGTCACCTGACAGACGCGATGGTAGAGAGCGCCGACTTCCTGGTCTGTTTCAAGGAATACCCGCACACCGACATCCTGGAACGTGCGTTCGACCTGGTCGACCTGTGCGTGGCGCGCGCCGAGGGCCGCATCAACCCCACGCGTGCGGTCTACGACTGCGAAATGATCTCCATCATGCACACCAGCCGCGAGCCGATGCGCAGCTTCGTGGACCGCCTGCTCGCGATGGAAGGCAAGGAAGGCGTGCTGTCCGTGTCCATCGCGCACGGCTTCCCGTGGGGCGACACGCCGGACATGGGTTCGAAGGTGCTGGTCTATACCGACGGCGACGCCGCGCAGGCCGAGGCGCTGGCGCGCACGCTGGGCGAGGAGATCATCGGTTTCCGCGATCAGCTGGCGCCGCCTTACCCCGGCGCGGACGAAGCGCTGGACCAGGCGCTGGCGCACAAGGAATTCCCGGTGGTGCTGGCCGATTCGGCCGACAACGCCGGCGGCGGCGCGCCCAGCGATGCCACCTTCATCCTGGAACGCGTGCTGGCGCGCGGCATCACCGATGTCGCCACCGGCCCGTTCTGGGATCCGGTTGCCGTGCAACTGTGCTTCGAGGCCGGCGCAGGCGCGCAGATCAAGCTGCGCGTGGGCGGCAAGGTGGCGCCGGTGTCCGGCCAGCCGCTGGACCTGGATTGCGAGATCCTGGCGCTCAAGCGCGACGCCGTCATGACTGGTCTGGCCGGCACGCCTGCGCTGCTGGGCGACGTGGCCGTCGTGCGCACCGGCGGCGTCACCCTCGTCATGACCACCTCACGCACCCAGGCCATGGGCACCGACCTTTTCACGCAATTCGGCGTGGACCTGGCCGCGATGAAACTCGTCATCGTGAAGTCTTCGCAGCATTTCTATGCCTCGTATTCCAAGGTCGGCCGCCACGTCATCTACGTCGAAACGCCCGGCGCCATCACGAATGACCTCAACACGCTGCCGTTCGTGAAGCGCAAGCTGCCGAAATGGCCCTTCAAGGCCTGAGGCGGGGGCCGAGGACCAACCACCATTGCCGCCCATGACGGGCAGACCAGAACCAACAAGGGGAAATCCATGATCAGACGTTTCAGCCTGCTGGGAGCCGCCGCGCTCCTAGCCATGAGCGCCGCGACCGGTGCACTCGCCCAGACCAAGACGTTGCGCCTCGTGCCGCACGCCGACCTGAAGACGCTGGACCCGCTCTTCAACACCGCCTACATCACGCGCAACCACGGCTACATGGTGTTCGACACCCTGTTCGCGCAGGACAGCAAGGGCCAGGTCAAGCCGCAGATGGTGGATACCTGGACCACGTCCGAAGACGGCAAGACCTGGACCTTCACCCTGCGTCCCGGTCTGAAGTTCAACGACGGCACGCCGGTGACGGCCGAGGACTGCATTGCGTCGATCCAGCGCTGGGCAAAGAAGGACACGCTGGGCCAGGCCATGATGGCGGCCGGCGCAGAATTTGCCGCCACCAACGAAAACACGTTCACGCTGACGCTGAAAGAGCCCTTCGGCCTCGTGCTGGACGCGCTGTCCAAGCCTTCGGGCATGCCGCCCTTCATCATGCCCAAGCGGCTGGCCGCCACTGATCCGAACACCCAGGTCACCGAAATGGTCGGCTCGGGTCCGTTCCTCTTCAAGCGCGATGAATGGGTGCCCGGCAACAAGGTCGTCTATGTGAAGAACCCGTCCTACGTGCCGCGATCCGAAGCGCCTGACGGCCTGGCGGGCGGCAAGAACGTGAAGGTGGACCGCGTGGAATGGGTCTACATCCCCGATGGAAACACGTCGACGGCCGCGCTGATGAACGGCGAGGTCGACATGATCGAACAGGTCACGCCCGACTTCCTGCCGGTGCTGGAATCCAACCCGGACATCACGCTGAGCACGTCGGTGGCCTCGCAAGGCATGGTGATCCTGAATTCGCTGCATCCGCCGTTCAACAACCCGCTCGCGCGCCAGGCGGTGTACTACCTGGTCAGCCAGAAGGAAATGCTGACCGCGATGGGCTACCCGGACAAGTACCGGGTGGACTACTGCGCCACCATGTACATCTGCGGTTCGCCCCTGGCCACGGACGCGGGCGCCGCGCCCTACGCCAAGACCGATCCCGCACGCGCCAAGCAACTGCTGCAGGAAGCCGGCTACAAGGGCGAGAAGGTGGTGCTGCTGTACCCCACCGATCACCTGAGCGCCCCGGCCGTCATGGTGCTGGCGCAGAACCTGAAGAAGGCTGGCGTGAACGTGGACCTGCAGTCGATGGACTGGGCCTCGCTGGCCGGCCGCCGCCTGAAGAAGGATCCGCCCGCTCAAGGCGGCTGGAACATCTTCCTGACCTGGGGCGGTTATTTCGACGCCAGCACGCCGGTCACCAACCCGTGGCTATCCGCCGCCTGCGGCAACAGCCTGCCGGGCTGGCCGTGCGACAAGGAACTGGACACCCTGCGCACCAGCTGGATCCGCGAGAACGACGCCGCCAAACGCAAGGACCTTGCCGCGCAGATCCAGGCGCGCGCCTACCAGACGGTGCCCTACGTGATGTGGGGCGAGTTCAAGCCTGTCTTCGCGGTGCGCGGCTTGAAGCAGACCGATCTGATCAAGTCCGGCATTC
The DNA here is from genome assembly GCF_902859585.1 of Achromobacter animicus. Lineage (GTDB taxonomy): Bacteria > Pseudomonadota > Gammaproteobacteria > Burkholderiales > Burkholderiaceae_B > Achromobacter > Achromobacter animicus. The sequence goes on from NZ_CADIJM010000003.1 coordinate 354,104, forward strand.
CGGTGATGTGGAACATCGAGAAACCGTAAGGCAGACGCCGGGCGCCGTGCGCGCCCGGCCGCAAGCCGGGGGGAATCCAGCGTGAAATTCATCCTGCGCCGCATCGCGGCCGTCATACCCGTCATGGCCGTCGTGGCCGTCGTGGTGTTCCTGCTGATACACCTGTCGCCGGGCGATCCCGCGGCGGTCATCGCAGGCGACAACGCCACCGCCGACGACGTCGAAAAAATCCGGCAGAACCTGGGGCTGGACAAGCCGCTCCTGCAGCAGTTCGTCATCTGGATCAGCCATATCGCCGTCGGCGACCTGGGCACCTCGATGTCCACGCAGATGCCCGTGTCGCAGCTCATCGCCCAGCGCATGGGCCCCACGATCTCGATCGCGCTCTTCACGATGCTGTTTGCCGTGCTGGCCGCGATTCCGCTGGGCGTGCTGGCCGCGTGGAACGCCGGCAAGTGGCTGGACAGGCTGGTCATGGTGGGCGCGGTCTGTGCGTTCTCGGTGCCGGTGTTCCTGATCGGCTACAGCCTGGTGTACGGATTTTCCATCAAGCTCGGCTGGCTGCCGGTGCAGGGCTACAAACCGCTGGCCGATGGCCTTGTGCCTTACCTGCGCCACCTGGTGCTGCCCTGTCTGTCGCTGGGCCTGGTGTACATGGCGCTGCTGACGCGCATGACACGCGCCACCATGCTGGAGGCCCTGTCCGAAGACTACATCCGCACCGCGCGCGCCAAGGGCCTGTCATCCGGTCCCATCGTCTGGCACGCGCTCAAGAACGCCGCCAATCCGATCGTCACGACCATCGGTGTGGGCGTGGCGCTGCTGATCGGCGGCGTCGTCGTGACCGAGACCGTGTTTGCGATCCCCGGCCTGGGCCGCCTGACCATCGACGCCGTGCTGCGCCACGACTATCCGGTCATCCAGGGCGTGCTGCTGGTGGCCTCGGGCATCTACGTGCTGATCAACCTGCTGGTCGACCTGAGCTACCGGCTCTTCGATCCCCGCATCCGCTATTGAGAAGAGGCCACGCATGAACACGACCACCCTGCCCCTTCCCGCCGCGCGGCCGCGCCTGCGGCGCGCGTTCCGGTCTATACGCCGCCATCCCATGCTGTACGCCGGCGGCGCGATCCTCATCATCCTCGCGGCCATCGCGCTGGCCGCGCCGTGGCTGGCCACCGTGGACCCGCAGGAGATCAATCCGCTGGCGCGCATGAAGCCGCCCTCGGCCGAACACCTGTTCGGCACCGACGCGCTGGGCCGCGACGTCTATTCGCGCACTGTCTGGGGCGCCCGCATCTCGCTGCTGGTCGGCATCGTGGTCGCTGTCGTCTCCACCGCCGCTGGCGTGGTGCTGGGCATGATGGCAGGCTACTTCCGCCGCATCGACGCCGTCATCATGCGCATCATGGACGGCCTGATGGCCATCCCCGGCGTGCTGCTGGCGATTGCGCTGATGGCCACGCTGAAGGGCGGGCTGGGCACCGTCATCATCGCCATCGTCATTCCCGAAGTGCCGCGCGTCGTGCGGCTGGTGCGCGCGCTGGTCCTGACCATCCGCGAGCAGCCCTACATCGAGGCCGCCGTCTCGGTCGGCACGCGGGTGCCGTCGATCCTGATGCGCCACATCCTGCCCAACCTGTTTGCGCCGCTGATGGTGCAGGCCACGTTCATCGCGGCCTCCGCCATCCTGACCGAAGCCGTGCTGAGCTTCCTTGGCGTGGGCATTCCGCCGCACATCCCGAGCTGGGGCAACATCATGGCCGAAGGCCGCAACTTCGTGGCCGTGGCGTTCCACATCATCCTGTATCCGGGCCTCTTTCTGGGCGCGGCCGTCCTGGCCGTCAATCTGGTCGGCGACGGGCTGCGCGACATGCTCGATCCCCGCCTGGCCAAGAAGCTGTAGGAGCGCACATGCAGCCCCATCCCGTCCTGCGCGTGCAAGACCTCACCACCTGTTTCGACGGCGACGACACGACCGTGCTGGCCGTCGACAAGCTCTCGTTCGACCTCCTGCCCGGCGAAACCCTGGGCCTGGTGGGCGAATCGGGCTGCGGCAAGAGCGTCACGTCGCTGTCCATCATGCGGCTGCTGCGCGCCCCCGGCCGCGTCGCCACCGGCAGCATCGAATTCGACGGCAGCGATCTCCTGGCCCTGCCCGAGAAATCGATGCGCGCCATTCGCGGCAACAAGATCTCGATGATCTTCCAGGAGCCCATGACCTCCTTGAACCCCGTGATCACGGTGGGCAAGCAGATCAGCGAATCGCTCATGCTGCACCAGGGCCTGTCGCGGCGCGAGGCGCTGACGCAGGCCGAGGCGCTGCTGGACCTGGTGCAGATCTCCGACCCGGCGCGCCGCGTGCGCGAGTATCCCTACCAGCTCTCGGGCGGCATGCGCCAGCGCGCCATGATCGCCATGGCGCTGGCCTGTCAGCCCAAGGTGCTGATCGCTGACGAACCCACCACGGCGCTGGACGTCACCATCCAGGCGCAGATCCTGCACCTGTTGCGAGACATCCAGGCGCGGCTTGGCACGGCCATCGTGCTGATCACGCACGACCTGGGCGTGGTCGCGCAGATGTGCCAGCGCGTCATCGTCATGTATGCCGGCCGCAAGGTCGAGGAAGGCAGCGTGGACGACGTGCTGGACCGCCCGCAGCATCCGTACACCCAGGCGCTGATCCGTTCGCTGCCCGACTTCGTCGACGGCCAGGACCACACTGCCCGGCTTGCCGAGCTGCCCGGCATCGTCCCCGTCAGGACGCCCGTGTCGCGCGGCTGCGCCTTTGCCGCGCGTTGCCCCGAGGCCCTGCCACGCTGCACCGAGGAAGCGCCGTCCGCCACCGACGCCGGCGCGCGCCACCGCGTCTGGTGCTGGGCCCGCCAGGACGCCCCCGCGCCCGCCGCCCTGACTGCCTGAGACGCATGAGATCCGCCATGAATCTGCACGACATTCCCCTCGCGTCTTCCGCGCCCGCGGCCACCGCGGTGCCCATGCTGGAAGTCATCGGCTTGAAGAAGCACTTTCCTGTGGACAGCGGGCGCGGCGCCAAGGTGCTGCGCGCCGTCGACGGCATCTCGCTATCGGTGCCGCGCGGCCAGACGCTCAGCCTGGTCGGCGAGTCCGGCTGCGGCAAGTCCACGACGGGCAAGTGCCTGATCCGCCTGACCGATCCGACCGAAGGCCGCATCCTGCTGGAAGGCGAAGACCTCGCCAAGATGAACAGCAGTCAGCTGCGCGCCATGCGCCGCCGCATGCAGTTCATTTTCCAGGATCCGTTCTCGTCGATGAACCCGCGCATGCGGGTGCGCGACATCATCGGCGAGCCGCTGCGCAACTTCGGACACGGCCGCGAGGCCATTCGCGAGCGCGTGGCGCAGCTGCTGGCGCGCGTCAGCCTGCGGCCCGACGCGGCCGACAAGTATCCGCACGAGTTCTCGGGCGGCCAGCGCCAGCGCATCGTGATCGCGCGCGCCCTCGCGCTGGACCCTGGCCTCATCGTGTGCGACGAGCCGGTGTCAGCGCTGGACGTGTCGGTGCAGGCGCAGGTCATCAACCTGCTGATGGACCTGCAGCGCGACCTGGGCCTGACCTACGTGTTCATCTCGCACGATCTGAGCGTCGTGCGCCACATCAGCCACCGCGTGGCCGTGATGTACCTGGGCAAGATCGTCGAGATCGGCACGCGCGACGCGATCTTTGACCGCCCGGCGCATCCGTACACCCGCGCGCTGCTGGCCGCCGTGCCGTCCGCGCGCCAGGGAGAACGCAATCCGGTCGAGGTCCTGAAGGGGGAAATCCCCAGCCCGCTGTCGCCTCCATCCGGCTGCGCGTTCCGCACGCGCTGTCCGATGGCGCAGCCGCGCTGCGCCGAAGAAACGCCCCAGCCCCGCCAGGTCGCCGCCGAACAGCAGGTCGCCTGCCACTTTGCCTGATCCCCGCATTGCCTGATCCATCCAGCCGGAGAACCGCATGTCCCAGCCCGACGCCACCCCGTTTGACTACATCCTCACCGGCGGCACCGTCATCGACGGCACCAACGCCCCCGGCCAGCGCGCCGACGTGGGCGTGCGCGGCGACCGCATTGCCGCCGTGGGCGACCTGTCCGGCAGCGCCGCGCAACGCCGCATCGACGTGACGGGCAAAGTGGTGGCGCCCGGCTTCATCGACTCGCACACCCACGACGACAACTACCTGCTCAAGCGCCGCGACATGACGCCCAAGATCTCGCAGGGCGTCACCACCGTCGTCACGGGCAACTGCGGCATCAGCCTGGCGCCGCTGGCCCACGCCCATGCCAGCCCGCCCGCGCCGCTGGACCTGCTGGACGAAGGCGGCTCGTATCGCTTCGAACGTTTCTCCGATTACCTGAACGCGCTGCGCGCCACGCCCGCCGCCGTCAACGCCGCCTGCATGGTCGGCCACTCCACGCTGCGCGCGGCCGTCATGCCCGACCTGCAGCGCGCCGCCACGCCGGATGAAGTGCAGGCCATGCAGACGCTGGCCGACGACGCGCTGGCCAGCGGCGCCATCGGCATCTCCACCGGCACGTTCTACCCGCCAGCCGCCCAGGCCACCACCGAGGAAATCATCGAAGTCTGCCGCCCGCTCAACACGCACGGCGGCATCTACGCCACCCACATGCGCGACGAGGGCGAACACATCGTGGAGGCACTGGAAGAAACCTTCCGCATCGGCCGCGAACTGGACGTGCCGGTTGTAATCTCGCATCACAAGGTCATGGGCCAGCCCAACTTCGGCCGCTCCGCCGAGACGCTGCCGCTGATCGAGGCCGCGATGGCCAAGCAGGACGTCTCGCTGGACGCCTATCCCTATGTAGCCGGCTCCACCATGCTCAAGCAGGACCGCGTCCTGCTGGCAGGCCGCACCATCATCACCTGGTGCAAGCCTCTTCCCGAACTCAGCGGGCGCGACCTGGACGAGGTCGCCGCCGAGCGCGGCAAGTCCAAATTCGACGTGGTGCCCGAGCTGCAACCGGCCGGCGCCATCTACTTCATGATGGACGAGCCCGACGTGCAGCGCATTTTGAAGTTCGGCCCCACCATGATCGGCTCGGATGGCCTTCCCCACGATGAGCGTCCGCACCCGCGCCTGTGGGGCACCTTCCCGCGCGTGCTGGGCCATTACTCCCGCGACCTGGGCCTCTTCCCGCTGGAAACCGCGGTCTGGAAAATGACCGGCCTGACCGCCGCCAAGTTCGGCCTGGCCGAACGCGGGCAGGTGCAGCCAGGCTACTTTGCCGACCTCGTGGTCTTCGATCCGGCCACGGTGGCCGACGCCGCCACCTTCGAACGCCCCACCGAACGCGCGGCCGGCATTCACTCGGTCTACGTGAATGGCGCGCCCGTGTGGGAGGACCAGGCCTTCACCGGGCAGCACGCCGGCCGCGTCCTGGCGCGGAGCGCCGTTGGGATCGCCGCTCCGGGCAACGCCGGGAGCGCCGCATGACCGCCCGCAAGCTCCACCTTGCCGTCGCGCAGCTGGGCCCCGTCCAGCGCAGCGACACCCGGGTCCAGGTCGTTCGCCGGCTGATCGACCTGCTGGAAGACGCCCACAGCCGCGGCGCGGCGTGGGTGACGTTTCCGGAGCTGGCGCTGACCACGTTCTTTCCGCGCTGGTCCATCGACGATCCCGCCGAGGTGCAGGCGTTCTTCGAAACCGAAATGCCGGGCCCCCTGACCCGCCCCCTGTTCGACGCGGCGCGCGACAAGGGCGTCGGCTTCTATCTGGGCTACGCCGAGCTGGCGGACGGCGTGCAGTACAACACCAGCATCCTGGTCGGGCGCGACGGGCAGATCGTGGGCAAGTACCGCAAGATCCATATCCCCGGCGACGCGCAGGCCGTCGACGGAGCGCCCCTGCAGCACCTGGAGAAGAAGTATTTCGCGGTCGGCGACCTGGGGTTTCCCGTCTGGCAGACCCCGGACGCCGCCATCGGCATGTGCATCTGCAACGACCGGCGCTGGCCCGAGACGTTCCGCGTCATGGGACTGCAAGGCGTGGAGGTCGTCATGGCCGGGTACAACACGCCCTCCGGCTACGTGCAATGGAACGAGCCGATCCACCTGCGCATGCACCACCACCTGCTGTCGCTGCAGGCCGGCGCCTACCAGAACGCCTGCTGGGTGGCCGCCGCCGCCAAGGCCGGCGTCGAGGAAGGCAACCCCATGATCGGCGGATCCTGCATCGTCGCGCCCACCGGCGAAATCATGGTGCGCACGTTCTCCGAGGAGGACGAAGTCATCAACTTCGTCTGCGACCTGTCGGTGTCGGATCACTACCGCGCCAACATCTTCAACTTCGCCGCCCACCGCCGGCCCGAGCACTACCGGATGATCGTCGAACGCACCGGCGCCCAGCCTCCCGCCTGACCCGGCCCACCCCGTACAATCCGGCTACACGCGGCGGGGCTTGCGGGCCCTGCCCCTGCCCTCAACCCTATAAGCCAGACCGCTACATGGCCCCAACCGGCAACACATCCCCGCCCGAAATCGTGGGCAAGGAAGAAATGGGCGCCCGCCTGCGCGCCGAGCGCAAGGCCAGGAAGATGACCTTGCAGGCACTATCCAAGGCCAGCGGCATCGCGGTGTCGACGCTATCGAAGGCCGAACTCGGCCAGATCGCCCTCAGTTACGAAAAATTCGCCGCGCTGGCCCGCGCGCTCGACATCGACATGACCCGCATGTTCATGCTGCGCGACGCCGCGCAGGCCGCGGTCGCCCCCACCTTCGTCAAGAACCGGCTCAGCGACGCCCGCGACTACATCACCGAGAACTATCACTACCGCCTGCTGATGGGCGAATACCCCGGCAAGAAGATGCTGCCGATGGTCGCCATGATCGATTCGCGCAAGGTCGTGGAGTTTGAAGACTATATCCGCCACCCGGGCCAGGAGTTCGTCGTGGTCCTGTCGGGCAAGGTCCGCATCCAGTTCGAAAACGGCGACAGCGTCGTGCTGAACCGGCTGGAATCGGCGTACTTCGACAGCAGCATCGGCCACGTTTATCTGTCGCTGAGCAGAAAGCCGGCCGAGGTGCTGGCCGTGTGCAGCGATATGGAGGATGTGCCGGAGCGGTTGAAGGGGGCGTAATGATGTGGCGCCGCGCCAACTGCTTACTTGGCTGAAGCGGCGCCTTGGGATGACCCAGCTGAATCCGTTGCGGGCGAGAGCATCCTGGACGCCTCTCGTGACAGATCCACTCCTTTTCCATCTGGCTTGGACCTCGTCCAGGCGTACGAGCCCACGCGTGACTGATCGGAGAGGCAGGCCGCCACCGCGTGCGTACCGCTCAAGTCCACGATGTTGATCCGCAGCCGCGGCTTGTCCCGGGAGAGCTGCACAGCCGTTGCACAGATATCCTGGCCGCATTCGTCCGCGCCGGCCAGGAACAGGAATATCAGGGCATCGCGCTTGACGCCATCGACGGTCGCTGCCGCGATCTTCAATCCGTCGGTCAACGCCGCCTTGCCCTCGTTCTGCGTGGATTTCAGAGCCTGCAGGAGTTCCGCTCGGTTCGCCGATGGGAAAGCGCCCTGACTGTGTGGCATTCCACACTGCATTGCTGGGAACGTGACGAGACGCGTATCGGTGACGTCCGGCAATCGGTCGACGATCCGTCGAATCTCATCGTGGCCAATGACCCGGCGTTCAGGCCCGCCGATCTTTTCCGGCGCTGCCTTCATACGCGCTGCCGTTTCCAGCACGAACACCAGTTCCGTGGGCCATTCCGGCGTGCGATCCGGCTCTGCTTTGGGCTCAGGGCTGAGTGCAGGCAAAGCTGGGCCGCTCGGCGATGCCGGCTGCCGGTACCACCACCATGCGCCAGCCAGGAGCAGCGCGAGCAACAGCGCCCCTCCCACCGCAAGCCAGCGCCAGAGAGCGAAGGACGGCGCCGGCGCGCCGCCCGCAGCCGGAAGCGTGGGCGCCGCATCCTGCAGGCGAATCAGCAGGCGCCCGTCCACGCCATACAGCTTGTCCAGATCGGGCGGAACCCGCAGCGCCTCTATCTGCTGCGCCTGGTGCTCCATCCCGCGCGCTCGCATGGCCTCTGCCAGGCCACCAAGGGTGGCGACATGCGCATCATAGGCGCGAAGCAGCGCCTGCTGGGCGTCCTCAGACAGGGCGGCATACTGCGTCACCGCCCCCTGCTGGGAAGTCCACCACTCGAGCACCCCGTCCGCGCCAATCCGGGGCACGGCGTACGTCGCCGCCACGCCCGGCGCGAAATGCTTGCGGATCAACTCGATCAGCTCGCCGTAGGTGCCGGACAGCGACGCCTCCGACATGTTCCCTCGCGGGTGCCGCAAGAAGCGTTGCATGGATAGTCTCGAAGTTTGGGCTTACGGAGGCGTCAAGGAACGAGGCCCATGCTCTTTTGCAGCCTGAGCACTTCGGCCTGCTTGGCCTTGATCTGCGCTTCCAGGGCGGCATCCGAAACATTGACGTTGATGGGCGTCTTCAGTGCCCGTTCCGACTGTGCCAGTTGCCGCTTGAGCTCCTCGCTGTTCTTGGACTTGGCCCGCGCCTGATCCAGCAACTTCTGGACCGATGCTGACAGCGCGTTACGCGCCTTGGTCTTTTCCGCCAAGGACTTGCCAATTGACGCCCGCTGCGCCTCCAGATCGGCTAGCACCTGCCTGGCTTGCGCATTTTCGGCTTGAGCCGCCCGTATGTCGTCTTCGCGCTGTGCCACGTGTTTGCCATAGCCTCCGCCCACGTCGCAGTTCATTTTGGTGATGAAACCGGCGTTCGTGTTCGATGGATCACAATCGGCTGCCGTCGTTGCGCAACCGGCCAGAACGAACAGCGCCACGATCGGAGCAAGCTGCGCAACTCGCGTCATCAAGCGCTTCATGCCTTTTGCTCCCCGAGATCGATGGCGCCGCGCAAGGCAAAGTAGCTATCCGCCTCTTTGTTGAGCTTCGCAATCTTGTTCTCGAGCACGGCCAATTCCTTTTGCATTTCCTTGGTGTCCTTCGCGCTGCCGCCAGTTTGCTCGCCAGCCTGCCGGTATTGATCTGCGACGCCCTTCATCCGATCGATGTCGCTCTTGATGAGGCCGATGTTGGCGTCGATCTGCGCAAGATCTTTTCGAGCGGCGGTCTGGTCTGCGGACTTGGTCGCAATCTCGGCTTGCAACTGGACAAGCTTCTTCTTGTCGTCGGCCATCACTGCCACGATGGAGTTGCTGCGGTCCTGGACTTTTTGCGTATCGGTCTTGATGTCGTCGCCCATCGCCTTGAGCTGATCCGAGGTGTTCTTGTACTGACTGCGGCGGACGTCCAGATAGTAATTTGCGCCCATTCCCACGCCGCAGGCCGCAACGGCGCCGACGACGGCAGCCGTTGCCTTGTTCTTGCCTCCGGCCAGCAACCCTACCGCCAATCCCGCAGCTGCGCCCATCATGCAGGCCTGCAGACCAGACTGGCTGAAAAACTTGGCATCACTGCCCTGCGTCAGACGCGGGTCGGGCTTCACGCCATTGTTGAGGAAGGAGCTGCCCGTGCTGGCGCACCCACTAATCGCCAAAGAACAGACCATCATGAGAACGACCGGAATGCGATTCCACTTCCTTGCGGATAAAGCCATGAGAACTCCTTGATTGTTATTTGTTGACTGCCATGCACGAATCCAGCCACGCCGAGCGGTCGATCTTCTTATTGCTCAGGTATGCCTTCTGTTGCGACCAATATGTCGTCAAGTAGGGCCGCAACCCGTTAAGCTGCTTGTTCTGCTCGAACATCTTGTCCAGGACCGGCACCTGCTTGGTCAGGTTGTTGGCGCCGTACAGGGTGGCCGCGTCGACAAGGCTGCTGGCGTAGTACTGTGTGACGCCCTCGACCCGGCTCTCGTGGCTGGTAAGCAGTTTCTTGCGGCGTTCGCAAGTGGCGTCGGAATTGCCGTCCTCGCAATTGGACTTGTAGACACTGCGCAGCAGATTGCGGTGCTCGCCGTCATCCTTGAGCTTGGTGCACAGAAACGCGCCGAGGTTAAGACTCGCGCGAATTGCCTGGTCACGCGCCTCTTCCTGTTGCTGGTTGCTTGCGCGCAGCTTGCCTTCCAAGCCAGCCAGTTGATCCTTCAGTTTCTTATCCGTGACAGTGCCTGCCAACGCGTTCAATTCCTTGACTGCCGAAGCGCCCTTTTTGGTCGCGTCCGAAGAAACATGGCCGTCTCCCAGCTTGCTGTAGCTTTCTTCAAGCGCCTTGACGTGGTTCGCGCTGGTCATCTCGCGCGATGCGATCACCCATCGCAGGCCCACCGTCTTGTCCTTGATCTCGCCGTCCTCGTCGTAGAGATTCCCCTCGCGCCGCAGCGCGGCACGAAGCTCCGACTCCGGCTGCATGAAGTCTGAACCGCGAATGACGAAACTGCCGGCCGAGCCGTTCTGGCGATCGAACTTGTTGAGCCGGAATGCATCAAGCGTCATCTCTGACACGTTGCCCAGCATGTCGTGCAGTCCCAGCGGGTTCGGAAGAAGCACGCCAATCCGGTTGATCTTGCTGTTCGACGACTGCGTGCCGCCGAACCATTCATACTCCGTGATCTTCCCGTCGCGCATGGGATAACGCGGTTCAGCGAACTCCGCGGCATTGACGTTGATGCCGCCCCGGGCGGCAAACTCCCATTCGACCTCGGTGGGCAGGCGCACGAAGCCGGAGATCTTGTCTTCCTGAGGTAGCAACCCCTTGGCATGCTGCCGCAGCCAAATGTTGTAAAGATGGGCAGTCCGCATCGCGTCGAACCAGTTCGCCCCTGTAATGGGGAACCGGCCATCGCCAGCCTGTGGATCCGGACACTTGGTCGAATCGCCGTTGGCCAGCGTCGCCAGAGCGAGATACTGGCTGGTGGTCAGCTCATACTTGGCCATCAGGTAATAGCTGGATCGCGACTTCTTGTCTGCCGAGATTTCGGTGAAGCCGCCTGCGATGTACGCCGGCCTGCTCTTTTCGACAAAAGAGTAGGCTCCCCCTTCCTGGCCCACCTGAATGGGCAGGTCGGCCAGCGGCCCCCCCACCGGGACGACGATTTTTCGGAAGACGATGGCGCCATTGCACGGCAGCGGCAATTCAATGTCGCCAGCTTCCGGCTTGGGGTTATAGAAACGCGCATCCCACTTCGAGGGTGACGCCGGCGCATCCGCGGCAAGCGCCGCTTGGCTTGAGGGCCACGCCAGCAGGACAAGTGCGGCGCAACGGCCCAGCAGTTCAAATTTCACGCAAACTCTCCGCGGGTTGAATTCGTTTGGCGCTGGCCGCGCCGATCATCGACGCCAGCAGCGCTACGCCTAGGGCAAGCATGAACGCCATGCCGCCATGCAGCGGCGTGATCTGGCAGGCGAATTGGCCAGCCTCCCGGACGCCGCCCAACATGTCGTTGAACACCGCGCTTCCCGTGAAGTAAATGGCGAGACCTGCGCCCATCGCCACGACGGTCAAAGCGATTGCTTGCATCGCAAGCAGGACGGCGACGTCCCGGCTACCCAGTCCCAGCAGGCGCAGCGTCGAGATGTCGCGCCGCTTGCGCCGGACACTGGCCAGGAACGCCCCCACCAAGGCTGCCACGCAACCTGCAACCGCGGTGATGGAAATCACACCGAACACGGTCGTCAGAAGATGGTTGATGGCCTTGACGTTGCGTATGTCGGCCAGGCGGCTGCTGGTTTCGATGCGGCGGTCGTTCAAGCGCTTCTCCAGGCCTTCCACGGCGTCCAGGTCCTTCGCATACATGCGAGCACGCGCGAAACGCACCTTCGCGGCTTCCACGTCATTGCCGTCCGCAGCGCCCAAGGCGGCGACGGCGTAGCCGTCGCGGTACCACTCCATGTCTCGCAACAGGGCGGGTTGCACAAATGCGGCGGCACGCTCGTAGGCTGGACCCGGCAGCACGGCGAGGACGGTGAGTTCGACCACGGCGCGCTGATCCATGCCGTTCAGGCGACGCGCGATCTGCATGCGCAGTACATCTCCTGAAACGGCTTTCAAGCGCTGCGCGGCTTGTGCGCTGAAGATCACGCCGAAATGCGGCAAGGCGAGAACGTCCACGCCGCTCATCAGCGGATCGCCAGGGGCAGTGGGCAGGACTTCCACATTCTCCAGGAAGTTCGAGGCGCTACGGATGAAGTCCGCCTGTGTATTCAGGGAACGCGTCATACCCACCGTGAAGCCGACACCGGACTGGCCAGCTAGTTCGTCAATCCACGCCTGGTCATAGCTGCCGCTGGTGAGCATACGGATTTCCAGATTGCGCGGGTCACGCATCAACTCGTCCTGCATGGCGCTCACAACCCCATGCTTCAGCCCGAATAGGAGCAACAGTGGCGCGATCACCGCCACGAGCGTAGCGATCATGCAGAGCGACACCAATCGGTCATGCCAAAGGTCTCTGATTGCCAGCCGAGATATCTGCCAGGTGCGCATCAAAATGCCTCGCGCAGACCGAACACGCTCAAGCCTGGCTCCAACTCCGCCGTCAAGCAAGGCAGCCCAAACTGACGGACCAGGTCCCAATCGTGCGAGACGACCAGCGTAGCCATGCTTTCGTCGCGCGCCAGATCGAGGAAAAGCTGAAAGAGCTTGCGCGCGTTATCCGGATCCAGCGCAGACGTGGGCTCATCGGCCAACAGCACATCCGGGTCGTGCGAAAGTGCCCGCACCACCGCAACGCGCTGCCGCTCGCCAATGGACAATTGGGATGGCCGCTTATCAAGCAAGCCGTCAAGGGCGAGCAATTCGATTGCATGACGGACGCGCGAACTGTGCGCGGGCAGACCAAGAAGCTGGCGCGGCAGAAGGATGTTTTCCAGCACCGTCAGGTAAGGCAACAGCCCGCCGGTCTGCAGCACGAAGCCGATCCTGGACGCACGCACGGCCGCCAGCGCAGACTCGTCATCGCGCATCATCAACGCGGCCACGTCACGCTGGTCGCCAAGGGTGTAAGTTTGAATCTGCACGGGTGACAAGAGCAGGCCGATACCTTCCAGCAGCGTGCTCTTTCCGCATCCGCTGCCTCCCACGACCGCCATCACCTCGCCGCGCGCGAGGCGTAACCGCGGAAGCCGAACCTCGTAGGTGGAATCGCCCCGCCCTCGCTGCAACCGCAAATCGTCAATAGCCAGCATCATCCGACCGCTCAGGGCATCATTTCCAGAGGCACCGGGTAGACGAAATCACGTGGATCACTGTCTGGCGCAAGCGATACCCAGCGATCGACATCGGCGTTGTAGACCTGGTAGTGCCGAAGCTTGATGGACAAATTGCGGATGAACTTTTCTTGGGCCAAGCCGTCCCAGCTCTTCCAGGTCGCCTCGTCAAGATTCAGGACCTCGCTCTGGTAGGGCAGTCCCTCCAGGTACTCCGCCATGAATCCCATTTCCGCCAGCTTCTTGTCGGACTTCTGCAATTGATTGGGATCCGCGCCCATCGTGGCAGCGACATTGCGCAATTGGTTGAACATGTCGGTCGGCGAAATCAAGCCCTGATTCGCCGCGTCCACGATCGTCTTCATGATGTCGTTCAGGTCGCTCAATTGCCCTTTCGTCAACAACACGCGCACGTCGGTCGTCGGTACGGTCTGCTTGATCAGATCGCGATCGCTGATCCATGCCTCGAACACCGGAGGGGCCTTGGCGCCGATGCGTTCACCGAGATAAGCCAGCTTCATCGCATTGCCAATAAGATCCGCATCCTGCAGCATCTTTTCGTCAGCGTTGGCCGGCTTCTTGCCCGGGTCCGTAGCGTTGGCGGCGCTGCCGACAGCATCCTCGCCTTGATAGGCCGACTTCACCTGCTGCGTAATCGCCTCCGACAAGGCATCCACCTTCTTGCCGAATTCGTTCACATCTCCCGCATTCACCGGGTAGTACAGGGACAAGTTGCTGTTGCCGTACGTCGACAGGTTGCGATACTGCGCCTCGGCAGCTGCGTGGTTCTTGGAACCCGAAGGCGTCTTCAGGTGCAGCGTGTAGATGGCAACGCCAGGCTTGGCCGCCTCCAGGCGGACTTGGCTAGCGCTCATGCCCGTGGAGGACAACTTGTCGCCGCCATCGATCGCGCCGGCGTCGGTGATCAGGACGACATATCGCGCGCCATACGGACGCCAATCGATGCTGTTGATGGCGTCCATGACACCTGCGTACGAATCTTCATCAAACAGGCTGCTGGAGACCTTGGCCTGCCTCAATTCGGCCACCTTGGCCATGAAATCCGCGCCGTCCTTGATATTGTTCGGATCCGCGTAGATCTTGCTCACGTACTCCAGACCCGGCACGGCCTTGGTGCTGGAGCGGAAGGCCACCAGGCCGAACTTGACCTTGTCGCCCAGTTTCTCGGCCTCGACCTTTGCATAGACCTTGCGAATCGCCTCGCGCGTTCGCTCAATGTACGGATCCATGGAAATAGTGGAATCGATGACAAAGACCACCGCCGAACTGAATTCCTTGATCTGCTTCGTGCGTTCCTGCTCGGTCGATTGGTCCGGGCTCCCATTGGCCGCGGCCCCGGGGTCCGCCGCACTGACGGACGCCACGTTCAGCACGCGCACGCGCATGTTCTGTTCCGTCATCACCTCTTCGCCGCCAAGAATGGGCAGCAGATAGAAGTTCTTGGTCATATCGACGAACAGCTCAGGCTCCTGCGCCACCACGCCCGGAGCCTTGCCCGACGTTTTGAGTTGCTGTCGCGCGGGAGCGATCTTCTCGACAGGGTCGATTGCGTTGAGCACCGAATCGAGTGCCGAGCGGTCCTTGAAGAACAAGGTTCGATCCCGGCCAGCGGGGTTGGTGAAGGCCAGCGACATCTGCATCTTCCAGTCCACCGTGCAGGCTCGGTCAAGCCAGCCCAGCGTCTTGCCAAATGAATCTGGTCCCACTTGCGCCCAGCGTTTGCCTCCAACTTCCTGATCCGCATAAACGTAGAAACGGCTGAAGGTGGCTTGGACCGCACCGGGTTTTCCGTCGGGGGTCTCGTGCAGCTGGCAACCTGGCGTGGTCAGCACGCGCTGGTAAAGCGTCTTCTTGCCTTCCTGCAACAGCGGCGGTGCGGCGTGTACCGCGAAGGACATGCCGATCAGGCCGATCGCCAGAAAGATCTTCCTCATTTCGGCAGCTCCTTGAGGCGCGCTTGCGCTTGCGCGTTGTCCTTATCCTTTTCCAGCACCGCTTGGTACCAGTACGCAGCGGTCGCGGCATCCGCCTTGAAGCAGGCGTTTTCCTTGTAGCTCGCGGGGTCATACTCCCCTGCATAAGCCAGGGCTATCTGAGCGTCACCGGCCTGCGCGCGATTCGCATAGAGCCGCTGGGCGATCGAGCACTTGCCAGCGTCCCGCGCGGCCTGAATGATCGACAACATCGCGACGGGATCCTTGACGTCCCGCACGCAGTCCTGCACGAAGACCATTTCGGATGCAGTACCCAAGCTGTCTTTCGAGCAAGCGGCTGCAGAAGCGGCCGGCGCGGCCGCCGGAACGTCCGCCTTCGGCGCTGGCGCGGGCATGTCGCCCTTCTTGAGGAAGAACCAGACGGCCAGACCGGCCGCCACCAGAAGCGCCAGCACGGCAGCGACGATGGCAACCACCGGCTTGGATTTACGCGCTTCGGGCGGCGCAGGTTCAGGCTGGCCCATCGGCTCGGCTGGCTCGACTGTGGGCGGCAGGACGACCGGCTCGGACGGCGTTGGCTGCGGGGCGGCCGCGACATTGACAACTTCGGCCTGCGCGGGCGCTTCGCCCGCCGCGGTCGACGGCGTGACATCATTCGGAATGGGACGTACCGGATAGCGCGCCACGCTACCGTCAGGTTTGCGCGTTTCGATCTGGAACTGGGAATTGCGCTTGGCCTCAAGCATCGCGTCCACGATCGCAGGGCCGATCTCGATCACCAGCCGGCCGTCTCGCGCCTGACCATGGCCAAAGCGCAGCCACTGTTGTTCGCCGCCCCACGTCCCTTGTGCATCCAGGTGCGCCGGCGATGAGTTGCGCCGGACGCTCAGCTCGACTTCGACGGCGTCGCCGCTCCATCCTTCGATCTGCAGTTCGGCGTAACCCGCGCGCCGGCTCGGCAGCGGATTCAAAGAAATAAAAACAGCCATTTATCAACCTTTCCTGATGTCCGCAATGATGGCGCCCAGCGCCTCGTTCTGTTCATCGCTGATTTCCTGCCCGGCCGTGTAGCCTGCGTTCTTGACGATCATGTCGGTCAAGCAAGCAACCCAGTCCTTCAAGAACTCGCGCCCCTTACCCATTTCGTTCTTCTCGGGCAGGTCGGGCAGGCCGGTGGCGGCGTCAAGCGATGTGGTCTTTGCAAAGACCTTGCCGTTGGCCACCGACGCGCTGGCAGGCTTGTCGTCGTCGTTCATGCCGGGGTAACCCAGCCACGCAATGAAGTCGCGCAGCACCATTTGCACGCGCAGCACCTGGCTCATGACCATCTGATCGCGCTTGGAAGCGCTGTCCGAGCGCGCGAGCAGGCTGAGCAGCATCTGCTTGGGCAGGTTATGGCCGATGGCATTGTCCCGATAGGCGGCGTTGCGCAGCTCTTCGACGACAATCTCCAGAACATCCTGCGGAATGTTCTTGAGCATCGCGTGCTGGCGCGTTCGGGCGGGAATCTCGCTCAGATGGTTGAGCCACAGCTTGAACGCCGAATCGGCGAACCAGTGTTCGTAGGTATCAACGAGCACATCCGCAGCGGCGCTGGCTGGCGCATCATCGCCGCCACCACTGCCGCTGTCCAGCAGGCTGGCAAACAGATCGTCTCCCGTGCTCGCGGGCGCCGCTTTCGCCTCGGCCTGAACCTGCCGCGCCTGCGGCACGTCCGCGCCGTTCAGATACAGGTTGCGGAGTGCTTCGCTCGGAATCTCCAGGGCGTGCATCAATTCCGACAGGATGAAATAGGCCTTGGGGTTCTCGGCGATGCCACGCAAGACGGGCGCGACCTTGTCAGCCAGTTCCCGCTTTTTCTTTCGTGCCGCTTCGACATCGCTGCCTTCACGGTAAAACAGGCCCACGCCAACATCGGCGATCGTGTGGTGCGCGTCCTCGACCTGGGAACGCAGCCGATCGAGCTTGAACCCGATGTCGCTGATCTGCGCGATGGCGCCTGCCATGCGTCCCATGCCGCCGTCGTCAAGCTGCATCATGGCGTCCCACGCCTCGCCCGCCTGCGGGAACCTGCTGCGCAGCGCATCGGCGTTGATGAAGCTCTCACGCATCCGGCTCAGTGCATCCCGCTTCTCAGGAGACACGGCGACTTCCCGATGGCCGTCTTTGGTCGTGAAGTCCGAGTAGGAAGGCGTGCGCACGAGGAACGTGTTGCTGAACGGCTTTCCGCCCTTCCAGTCACGCATGAAGTCGAGGCTTTCATAGATCTTGAACGCAATGTCGTTCAAGCCCTTCCACTCCTGGTGCCACTTGTCTTCCTTCTGCAGCATGTCCGTGACGCGAGCGTTGAACATGGTCACGGCCCACAACAAGCCCGACTTTTCGGCGCGATCACGGCCCGAATCGCCTTGCGTTCGCCTGACCCACCGATCGAGCACGGGCACTACCGCGCTCGTTTCGGGCTGCTTGTGCGCTGGCGTGCAAAGCACCAGGCCGTTCATTTCCTGATTTTCGGTGTACAGCTCGAACAGGTAGGCCACCTTGCCACGACGCAGCAGCTCGCCTACCGGATTGTTCGGAATTTCGCTCAAACGGGCCTTGTCGTATCGGCCCCGGTAGCCGGGAAAATCCAGCAGGTCGACCGTTTCCAGGCTGCGTTCCCGCGGCGGGTTCACCAGCGGAAAAACCAGCTCCGTTGTCAGGGCAGCCAGATTCGAGCGCCGAATGCTGACCGGCTCGCCCAATGCCCCCCCCTTCACCGCGCGCACTTTGATGGTTGCGCCGTCGCCGCCGCCGATCTGGTCCAGCATCGTGACGTTCATGATGCTGGGAGGACCGTCGCTGTGATCCTGCACGGCATCGAGCGGAATATGCGCGACGTCGGCATTGCCGATGGCGCGAAGGCTTTCGGCCATTTGCGCGTAAACCTTCGTCAGCTCCCTTTCCTCGCCCCACAACAGAGAGAAGAACTCCGCGCGGTCGGCGGGAGACAACCGAGGCGCCAGAGCGACGGCCTGCGGCCAATAGCCGCTTTTAAGGTCGCCTTCCAGCGCTTGGACGTGGTTGCCGAACGAATCGGACACATAGTCCCACAGGGACACGACGTCGTCAGCGCTTACGCCGGGCTGAGGCTCATGCAATACCCGATCGGCGAACCGCTCAAGGATGGACTTGATGCCATTGCCATTGATCTTGTATTCGACCTTTCCTTGGTCGAAGTCCTTGAACCATGCGTTGGCCAGAATTTTGGCGAGATCGATTTCCCGGAAGAGGCGCACTTCGATGGGATAGGCCGCATCCTGGATGGCAGGTTTGGTCCGCGTGAACCTGGTCACCAGTCCTGTCGCCTCGCTACCGCCGCCGGAAGGATTCACCGACGTCAAGAAGTCGACGCGTTGACCGCCGTACTCCGTTTCCAGGCGGCCGTCTTCGCTCGCCGCCAGGGTGGAAATCAGATACGACTTTCCCGCCTGGGATAAGCCGAAGAACCCGATGGCCATGGGGTGGCCCGCCGCACGCTCGAGGCTGCGCGCCTTGTTGCTGGTCCGGCGCAAGCCGTGGATCAAGGCATCGGCCTTGTCGTCGAGCCGCTTGGAGTTGCCGCGCACGGCGTCTATCCATGCAATTGCACGGCCCGCGCCGCGATGAATCGCACGCCATTGGTTCGCAATTTTTTCCTGAGATTCGCTCATGTCGCAATCAATCCTGAATCAACCTTTCACGCTACCGCTATCCAGCCAGTAGAAATTCGCCTTCCCGATCCGGAGCTGCGTGTTCAGTTGCAGCCTCACCTCCGGCTTGCCTCGCGCGTCGTCCGTCAGGGGTGCGGTCTTGGCGACCAGCAGCCGATCGCTGATCAAGCCCGCCTTGCGCTCCTGCTCGGTGGGCTTGGCGACCTTGAAATACACGCGGCCCGAGGCATGGGTCCTGTTCGGATTGGCTTCCTGCATGCGCTTGTATTCCTGCTCCCACTCCCGGTCGAAGCCCAGGACATACATGGGCGTCGCCGGCCAACGTTCCGCCTTGAGCTGCCGGTAGCCCAGCCGCGCAGTGTTTTCCATCTTGAACGGAATGACGTCGCCGTCCGGCCCCAGGGGCAACTCGATGCTCTGGTCCATGGACGTCTTGCCGTCATCGGACTGCCGCGTATGGATGTCGGCAAACAGCACGTTGCCGTGCTTGAGCATGTTGTCGTTGCCGATCTCGCCGAAATGGCGGATCAGGGGTTTCGGTCGTAGCGTGCCGGTATTGATCTTGAAGGTCGGAATGCGATTGTTCTCGCACAGCCAGATCACCATGGCGCCTACCGATGCCGTGGTCTTGGGATCGTCGATGCGTCCGGCCTTGCGGAACGGGAACCAGTCGCCAGTGCGGTAGTTGTGCATGGAAACCAGCCGCCCCGGCGGCAACGGCACGGCCTTGCGGATCACGGCCTGCACGCCCGGCAGGACAGACGGCCTGCCGGTCAGCAACAACACGTCGCACTCGAAGTAATTGACGATCTCGCAAAGGTTCCGCAAGGTATTGCAGATATCGAGGTTGTCGGTCAGGAAGTCAAAGTGCATCTTGAGCGGGTCGCACGTCAGGACCACCGCGTCCAGGTCAAACTCGACCGGCTGCCCGGCGGCTTCATTGAGCGCCTTGCCCACGAATCCTCGCACCGCACTGCTAAGCGGCTGCTTATCGTGCAGCCAATCGCCAATGGTCTGTTCCTTGCGCTCGGCCGGCTTCTCCGGGTCATAGCCTTCGTACTCCTTGAGCAGTACGAGCGCCAAGGGATAGAGGCACTGCAACGTGAGCTGCTGGCGCAGAAGGCGCTGGCGCTCGTCGTCGCCCGTGCTTCCGCACAGGATGTCCATGAGGCTCGCCGTTTCCCGGGCGCCCGCCTCCTTGAGCGCGGTTTCCAGCTGGGGAAGCACGTACTTGCGGATGACCTCCAGGACGATGTCGTCTCCCGCCACCTTGAAACCATCGCGAAAGCGCTGCGTGGGAGTGATCGGCACAAAACTGTTGGCCGATTGCCGCGCGCCGCGATCCAGCTTGTAGTCGGTGATGACAAGGTCGGTCGTGCCGCCCCCGATGTCCAGGGAGGCCACGGTGATGCATTCACGATCCGGCTTCTCGCGCCGCGCGATCGCATCGAAGAACTCCTCGGCATAGCCGTTGAAGTTGGTGACGACCTCCGTGTACAGGTAAACCAATTGACCGCAGGTCGCTTCGTCCCATTTGATGACGATCTTGGGCAAGGGAATGACGAACAGGTCGTGCTTCTCATCCTCGCTGTCCTCGACGGGGTCGCCATCGCCGGTGTGCCAGCCCATGCTCTTCCACAGCAAGCTGAGTGCGCGTTGCGCGTGCTGCTTGAAGATGCCACGCTCCACCTGCGGCATGCTGGGGGGGACGGTCAGGATGATGGCACGCAGGAAGCGAGGCAGGGTCCGATCTTTCTTGCGCGAACGATACAACCAGCTATTGATCTGCGACACCGCCTGCGCGAACACTTCGTTCAACATGAAGCCCATCAACGCACTGCGCGTGTAGTGGGCCTCAAACGCGGGAAAGCCTGAAGTTTCCTCGCCTTCGTAAAGCGGGCACGGTCCATACAAAGGAATGCCCTTCTCGTCGATCAGGTTCTTCAAAGGCCCGAGCGTCGCCCATTCAGGCGCTTCGCCCTTGATCGTTGAAGCATTGGGCCGCCAGCCAGTCTCGTAGGCATCCTCGGCATCCCAGAGGTAACGCTTGGGGCTGGACAGTCCGGTGGACCCTTCCGTGCCTTCCTTGCGCGCGGCCAGGTTCGTCGCTTCGGTGCCGACCCGCGCCATCGAGACCCAGACAAACGCGTCGTCGCGTCCGCCTTGCAGAGAAAGGTCATCCTTGCCGAAGCTGACCGGTGCGAACTCAACGCGCGACTCGAACGGATGATGGTAGACATGCTCCGGCCGTGTCATGTCGCGCAAGGTCAGGAAGCTGTAGTCGTTCAAGCCGTTGTCGTTCTGCTTGTGTTCCTCGATCAGGATGCCGCAGGTGCGCGAATTGCCCACGTCCAGCACCAGGTCGACCGGCACGCTTCCCCCTCGAATCACCTTGCGGCCATTGCTACCGGGCGCAACCATGTTCAGCACCTTGATGCGCGGCAACTTGATCTTGACCTTGTCCTTCAGCTCCTTGTTGGAGCGTGTGGTGGGCGCGCCCTCGCGCATCAGGCTGAGCAGGTTCAAGTAGTGGGCAATGTGCTCTTTCTTTGCGAGCGCCTTTTCAATTTCCCGGTTTTCGAGGTCGTCCCGGCGCTCGCGGAAGATACTTTCAAGCCACTTGACGACCCATTCCTGTTCGTCAAGGAACCACTGCATTTCGTGGAGGTTGAAGGCAAGACGAAACAAGGCGCCCGTCTCCATGTCTTCGTCGTAGGGCTCGATGTAATCGCGGGCGTCGTCGCGCGCACGCGTGCGAGTGTCGAACGCCAGGGTTAGACGGTGCGTATTGCCATTGGCGTCAGCTTCAGCGAGCTTGACGAAGCGCAGGCGCGCCCAGTTCTTCGGACCCCGATCGAATTGGCTGTCTGATTTGTAGCGAAAGAAAGGAGCAGGCAACCAGTAGCCGTCAAACAACTCCAGGCTTTCCTGTAGCGGCAGGGAAAAGGCGGCCCTCGTCTCGAAGAAGTTGCCCGGCCTGTCTTCGTAGCCTGGCTTGCCGTCGTCAGGCACATACAGCCTGATCGGCATCCTGCCAGATGGATGCATGCAGAACTCACCCTCCGGCTCTCGTTTGAGATCAGGCAGGGCGCACGCCAGGTCGAGGAACTGGACGCCCGTATTTCCGAAAAGCTCAACGTTATCTTTGTCGGCGTCGTAGGTATCAACTGGGGGCAACATGGCAGGTTCTCTCAACGATTAGGGTTGGGCGCGACGCATGGAGATGGGGAATCGAGTGTCCCCATAATGGCCGGCGCACGACGCGATACTTGTCGCGCCGGGCTGGCACTGGATCTGGGGCATTTCGTAGGTGCCTCCATCGCTACACTGTGCCTCGACGCTGTTGTTGATCATCAACGAGCCCTTGCTCATGGCGGCACTGACAGGCGCGGAGCACTGCACGCCGTTGTGACGATTGAGGGTGACGTTCCCTTCCCCGTTCTTGAACTGGTAGAGCAGACGCAGGGGCTGGCCGGTATCGCGGTCTTGAATTCCCGCGCCGGCGCGCCAGTTACCGTTGAGGAAGTCGGCATTGCCCTCGCCCGCGTCAACCGGAATCTGCAGGGCGTCCTTGTTTTCTGCCGGCGACGGCGGCACGACATCGCGCTGGCCGGAGGAATTGTCCGAGGCGCCCGGCGCGGAAGAATTGGCGTCATTCGCGGCCAAAGGCGGCGTCGCAGGCGCGACTTGGTCTGCTCCGGCAAGGGCAGATGCAGATTCAGCGGGAGTATTCAGGCCGGGAACAGGCAGTTTCTCGCCCGACACAGCGCTGCCCGAAGTGGCGGGCAAGCCACTGCTTGCACCATTGCCATTCGCTGCGGGCGCGGTCCAATGTGTGACACCAGGCGGCTTAGGCAGCTCCGGAAGGGTTTGTGACCCCCCAACGTCGCGCGGCGCCGTGTCGACCGGCAAGGATGAGCTCGGCGCGAGACCCGGCATGCACGCACGCAAACCAAACAACAAAGCCAACAATGCAAGAAGCAAGAGCGGCCATATCCACCACCGCTTCCACCAAGGTGAGGACGCGCCAACCTGAGGCAGCCCCGGCGAGGACAAGGAGGGACGGGTTGCAGTTTCCAGGAGTGGCGCCTGCGGGACCGATTCCGCGAAAGCGGATGGCCGCAAGGCGTGAAGAGGATCGAGGGATCTATCCGCACCGCTGTGCACGAAGCCCCAGAACGTGATGACGGGCTGGCCGTCCACGAGGAACACAAAGCTGTTATCCGGGTGGTGCAGGATCCATTTCAGCAGTTGACCCAGCAAGGCAGCATCGTTGCTGCTCCCCTTCGCTTGCACGGTTTCCCGCAACTGCGCCACGCCAGCCCGTACCGATTCGAGCCTTGCCAATGCGCTCGACTGCTCTGTTTTGGTCGCCGCGTTCCAGGCGATCACGGCTCCCGGATTAGGCGCGTACCAATCAATGCGAGTGCCATTTTCGCTAGGCTGCGGCACGGCGAAATTGGCGAGCAGATCGGGACGCTTGCCTTTCAACACAGTCAGGATTTGGCTGGCGACAAGGTGAATGGCCTGTCCGCGTTCGCCCAACACATCAAACTGGTCAATATTTTCGCTACGTAATTTAACGCCTAGCATATTTTGTTACTTGTCTGCTTTATATCGCCCACAATCTGGACGAACAGCCCCCAATCTCCGTCACGCGGGCATGGACGACCCCGTGTTTTAATTCGGGACAGTTTGAAATTATAAGGATAAGACTAACAATGCGTCACAAAAATTTTCTTCAATGTATTTTTATGTTTCTGACGCTTGCGATGTTAACAAGCTGTTCGCGGCAATCTGAGTTTGATCGCAACTTCGAAAAGAATTGTGTTGCGGCGAGTAGCGGAAACTCCGGCTATTGCACCTGTGCGCTACAAGTCATCAAGCGCAACATCAAGGCGGAGGCGCTGCCGGCGCTATCAGGAAGTGATATCCAGAAACTCGCGCCCGAAATTCTTACTTCCTGCCCTGTTGAATAGGCAGCGAAGAATTTCAAGTCGTTAGAGACAAAAGCGGCGGACGCCTGCCCCCAAGGACAGGCGTCAAATCTGGGCTAACGAGGTAAACGCCTAGCGCCGGCGTTCGCTAGCGGCCAGGAGCTTCTTGGTCATCGTGTCGTAACGGCGCAGAATGCGCCGGCCGTTCAGCGACTTGCTCCACGAATAGACGGGAATGAGCTGCTTGGAGCCGTACCCGTCCACCAGATAAAGGCCTTCGCGCCCTTCGGCATTGAAACCCACGACGATGTTGCTGGCGCTGACATCGTTGAACACCACATGCGCGTCGATCAGCGCCATGATGAATTCGTGCACGCGATAGCGCAGTTCCGGCGAGAACCCGTGCCGCGCCACGACTTCCTTCAGCGTGGGCGCCAGGTTGCCATGCGCATCGACGATGCGCTCGACCACCTGGCCCAAGCCCTTCGAGGTCAACACCAAACCGAAGATGCGCGCCATCAGCACATTGCCTCCCCGCGCGCCTTGCTGGGCCGTGGTGGCGATGTATTCAACGGCTTCCATGATGAACACGCGATGCGAGGCATCACGCCGGAAACGCTTGTACCAGGGACGTTTGCGGTCGGCCTGGCTGCGGCGCACGCCATTGACGATCTTGATCAGCAACGAGTTGTCGGCCGGATGCAGATACACGTCCCGCTCGCTGCCCGCCGCGGCGATGTTCAGCGGCTTCAAATCCAGGATTTCGAACGGACTGGCCGATTCCGACGGGGCGAGCGCCCGCCGCGGAATGACTTGCAGGCCCTTCCAGGGTGTCGTCTTCAGATTGGCGGTCTTTTGCCGGACCGACACGTTCAGCACGGACGCGGCCTCGGCAAATGCCGGGAAGCCCCGGCATGAGGATGCGGTCGGTCATGCCGATGTCGGCTCGGGGATTCGAAGGTGCAGGAAAGCATTGAAGAATTTTGCGCAATCTCGGGGCACGAGCGACAGATTGCAATGTTGGCTTGATAGTTGGCTTGCGACATGTTAGTCGCGAGGCGGCGACGGCACAAGCGCAGCGGCGATACGCGACCGGATGGGGTTTCCCCTGAGATCGCGCGGTTCACGGGGGATCCGAGGCCCATCTGTCCTTTGTTCCGGTATCTGGAAATCTGTTTTCCAGCGGATCCGGGCGAATAGCCACAGTTGGCTTGCGGACCCACCATGGAAGGGACCGTCCACCGAAGGGACCGACAAACAAAAAACCCGCATCCTCCAAAAGAGAAATGCGGGTTCATTGCGAGGAATTTCTTGGTGCCGACGGCGAGACTCGAACTCGCACAGCTTTCGCCACTACCCCCTCAAGATAGCGTGTCTACCAATTTCACCACGTCGGCTTGACCAACCCAACAAGGCGAACCCTGCTGGAAAGTCGAGCATTCTATCACGTAATTTGGAAAGCGGGAAAGCCGTCCCGCTTTATCTGCAAGGCGGCGGGTTGCGGCCCATTCAGCCCGGACATCTTCAGGCCGCCACCGCCTCCACGCC
The DNA here is from genome assembly GCF_902859585.1 of Achromobacter animicus. Classification (GTDB taxonomy): domain Bacteria; phylum Pseudomonadota; class Gammaproteobacteria; order Burkholderiales; family Burkholderiaceae_B; genus Achromobacter; species Achromobacter animicus. The sequence continues at coordinate 379,402 of NZ_CADIJM010000003.1, forward strand.
CAGCGCCTGCAGGCACGCCGCGAGCGATCGCGCCTGCGTGGCGTCGTACAGCGCCAGTTCGTCCATCACTGGCGCGCCAAGCGCCGCTTCAAACGCGGCCTGGCTGGCGTTTTGCGCGTACTCGGCCTGCGCCTTGTCGCCCAGGTTCGACTGAAAGATGCCGGCTGCGCTGACCGGCAGGAAGTCTTCGTACACCAGCGGTTCAAACTGGACGTAGCCCGCATCGATCAGGGCGGACAGATCCGAGGTTTCCGGCGTGCCCGGCTTGCCGGTCAGGAAATAGCGGAAGTACGCCAGCCCCTGGTCGTGCAGCGCCGCGTAATCGTCCGGAAACGCCGCAAAGCAATCCTGCAGGTTCTGCATGTAAGCCGCCGCATTGCCCTCGTTGGGCGCGCCGCTGATGCGGCTGCGGGCCAGGTCCAGCAGTTGGTCGTACAGCGCGCGGCCCTTGCGGGTCAGCGCCACACCGCGCTGCTCGATCTCGCCGAAGCGGGCGGTGTGGCTGCCCACCGCGCTGGAGCCATCCGCGCCGGCGAAGCGCACCGGTTCCTCCAGCGCCTTGAAGCTGGTCTGGCGCAGCAGGATCGGGCACTTTCGCGGCGGCGGGCCTTCGATGACGGCCTTGGCCGACACGCCGCGGCGCGGCATCTCGGCCTGCGCTTCGTCGATGTCCAGCGTGCGCGGGGTCAGGTGGTTGATGTGCGGCCCCTTGAATGCCACCACGTCGGCGATCAGGCGATGCTGGCCATGCAATTCGCGGTAGTCGGCCAGGCTGACCGTGGACTCGCTGTGCCAGCGGAAAGTGTGCAGCGCCTCGGCCACGAATTCCCGGGCGTCGGCCTCATTCAGGCCACCTTGCGCCTCACAGCTGGCGGTCAGCGCCAGAACGCGGTCCGTGAAGATCTGCCGGGCGGCCAGGATGCGGGCGGCCTTTTCGCGCAGGGCCACGTCGTCGATCAGCTCCAGGCGCAGCAGCGAGGTGAAGACGCGGAACGGGCTGGCCTGCAGGGCCGCTTCATGCGTGGCGCGGAAAGCCGTCGAATGCACCGGCACGCCGGCGGGCGACAGGTCGTAGTAGCCGACGGGCAGCATGCCCATCACGGCAAACACGCGGCGCATGTTGGCCAGTTCTTCCGGCGTACCGACGCGGATGGCGCCATGGCGTTCGATGTCCAGGCGCTCGATCTCGCCGGTGCGCGCCAGATGCGCGGCCAGTTCCGGCTGCTCGTCCATCGTCCGGGCGTTCACCTGCGCCACCAGGTCCAGCAGCGTGTCGTACAGCGGGACTTCCTGCTTGTACATGTCGGACATGGCGCGCGAAAACCAGGCGCGGATCTGATCGGGATTGACGTAGTTCTGACTCATGACGGGCTCGGCACATCGGTGGAAAAGGATGGCCCGCATGTAATCACGCCGCCCCGCGCCGATCAAATGAAAAAATTCGGCCTAATCAGTCCGTTTTTTCATGGACCGGGCGCGCGGCGCGCCCCGGCCGTCCGGCTGGCGGGCTTCGTCTCGCACCCATGCCACGAACTGCTTGATCTTCGGCACCTCGGCCGAGTGCTCGGAATACGCCACGAAGTACGCGCCATCGCTGGGCTGCACGTAATCCCAGGGAACGACCAGCTTGCCGGCCTGCAATTCTTCTTCGGCCAGAAGGCGCGGCGTGAGCGCGATGCCGCAACCCCCCTCGGCCGCGCGCACGCACATGTAGAAGGTGTCAAAGCGCGGTCCGAGATAGCTGCGGTCGGACTGGAATTGCTGATGGGAAAAGTAGTCGTGCCAGGCCTCCGGGCGGGAGGCGCACTGGATCAGCGTCTGCCGGCTCAGGTCGGCAAGGCTGGCCAGCTTGCCGCCGTGCAGGATGGCGGGCGAGCACACCGGCACGACGTCAGCCTCGAAGAGTTCCACGCACTGCGCGCCGGGCAGCGCGCCATGGCCGAAGAAAAGCGATATGTCGATCTTGGCCTGCATCAGATCGAACGGATGGGTTTCGCTGCGCACCTTCAACTGGATTTCCGGATGCGCAGCCATGAAGCGCTGCAGCCGCGGGATCAGCCAGCGAGACCCGAAGGTGGGCTGGGTGCCGATGGTGAGCACCTGAGTCTCGCTGCCATAGGTCAGAATGTCGCGCGAAGCCACGTCGATCTGATTCAGAATTGCCCTGACCTCGGACTGGTACAGCGCGCCCGCGGGCGTCAGTTGCAGCCGGCGGCGCACGCGCAGGAACAGCGGGTTGCGCAGCAGGGCCTCCAGTTGCGCGATCTGCTTGCTGATCGCGCTCTGCGTCATGTGCAGTTCCTCGGCCGCGCGCGTGAAGCTCATGTGCCGCGCCACCGCCTCGAAACACTGCAGCGCCATCATCGACGGCATCAATCGCTTTTCCATGGCTTTTCCAGGCAGGTCGCTTCAATGCGGCAAGCATAAAAAAAGCCGGCTTACGCCGGCCTTTCTGCTGCTGTGCCTTACTTTGCCGGGGCGGCGGGCGCGGCCGCCGGCTTGTCGCCAGCCGGGGCGGCCGGGGCAGCCGGAGCCGTCGGCACGGAGGCGTCGGGCTGGGCGGGCGCCGGCGTGGCGGGCACGGACGATGCGCCCGGGACGGACGATGCGCCCGGCGTGGCCGGCACCGAGGAACCCGGCGCTTGCGGGACCGAACGGTCGGCCGGGAAGCTTTGCATCACGCCGGAATCCACAGCGGGGCCAGCGGTGCCCTTGTGGCTGAAGTAGGCCAGACCAGCGGTGGAGGCAAAGAACACGACCGCGGCCCACTTGGTGGCGCGCGACAGGAAGTTGGCCGCACCGGTGGCGCCGAACAGGCTGCCCGACGAGCCGCTACCGAAAGCGGAGCCCATGTCGGCGCCTTTGCCCTGCTGAAGCAGGACCAGGACGATGATAGCCAGCGCCGAGATCACTTGGACGGCCAGCAGAATTTTGAGCATCAGGGGCATTACAGACTCCGGAACGGAAACTTAGATGGCGGCAATTCGCAAAAACTCTTCGGCCACGAGCGACGCGCCGCCGACCAGGGCTCCGTCGATATCAGTCATGGCGAACAAACTGGAGGCGTTGGCGGCTTTGACGCTGCCGCCGTACAACACCTGGACCTGTGCAGCGCCGAGCGCGCGCAGGGCGGCGCGGATGGCGCCGTGGACTTCCTGGGCTTGCTCCGGCGAAGCGGTGCGGCCCGTGCCGATGGCCCAGACGGGCTCATAGGCGAGAACCATGCGGGAAACCGCATCGGCGCCCAACGCCAGCACGGGCTTGAGCTGCCGTTCGATCACGGCCAGCGTGTTGCCGGCTTCGCGGTCGGCCAGGGATTCCCCGACGCAGACCACGGGGGTCAGGCCGGCGGCCAGTGCGGCCTGGGCCTTGGCGGCCACGATCTCGTCGGTTTCGCCGTGCAGGACGCGGCGCTCGGAGTGGCCGGCCAGCGCCCAGCGGCAACCGAATTCCTTCAGCATCGAACCGGAAACTTCACCCGTGTACGCGCCCTTGTCATGCGCGCTGACGTCTTGCGCGCCCCAGGACACGCTGCTGCCGGTCAGGGCCGAAGCAGCCTGCGCCAGGTAGGGAAACGGAACACAGATGCCGATTTCGCAGTGGCCCGCCGCATCCGCGGCACGAAGCTCGGTCAGCAACGCGGCGTTCTCGGCAAGGTTGCCGTGCATCTTCCAGTTGCCCAGCACGAGGCGGGCGCGGTTTTCGACTGAAGTCATGGCGAATTTGTCTGACGATTGGGAGTGAGGGGGTGAGCCTGCAGGTCCTGATACAGGGGACTTGTGCAGCAACCGCCCACGGGCCTGCCTGGAAAAAATTCCAGGCGAAACCCGAGATTGTATCCTGTTGCGCGGCGATACGCCGAACGCCGCGCGTTTCTTACATAGTCAGGATGATTTTGCCGATGTTTTCCCCGCCTTCCATCATGGCGTGCGCCTTGGAGGCCTCGGCCAGCGGGAACGTGGCGTGGACGATGGGCTTGATGGCCCCTTTTTCCAGCAGCGGCCAGGCCTGCTCGCGCAGAGCGCGGGCGATGGCCCCCTTGAAGGCGACCGGACGGGGCCGCAGGGTGGAGCCGGTGATGGTCAGGCGACGGCGCATGACCTGGGCGGTATCCACATTGGCGTGCGAGCCTCCAAGCTGCGCGATGATGACGATACGGCCATCATCGGCCAGGCACTGCATGTCGCGGGCGATGTAATCGCCGGCCACCATGTCCAGGATCACGTCGACGCCGCGTCCGCCGGTGGCGTCCAGCACTTCCTTCACGAAGTCCTGCGTCTTGTAGTTGATGCCCTTGTCGGCGCCCAGCGCCTCGACGGCACGGGCGCGATCGTCGCTACCGACCGTCGCGTAGACCTTGTGACCCATCGCACGGGCCAACTGGATGGCCGTGGTGCCGATGCCGCTGGCGCCGCCATGGACCAGCAGCGCCTCGCCTTCGGACAGGCGGCCGCGGTCGAACACGTTGCTCCACACGGTGAAATAGGTTTCCGGCAGGCCGGCGGCCTCGATGTCGGACAGGCCTTTGGGAATCGGCAGGCATTGCGCCACAGGCGCGACGCAGTATTCGGCATAGCCGCCGCCCGCGACCAGGGCGCAGACCTTGTCGCCCACGGCAAAGCCGCTGCCGGCCACGTCGCCGCCGACGATTTCACCGGCCACTTCCAAACCCGGCAGGTCGGATGCGCCGCGCGGCGGGGCGTAGTTGCCCTTGCGCTGGAACACGTCGGGGCGGTTGATGCCCGCAGCGGTCACTTTGATCAGAACTTCGCCGGCGCCGGCCTCGGGCGTGGGGCGTTCCACGGGGACGAGGACTTCGGGGCCACCGGGGCGGGTGATTTCAACAGCGTGCATCGCGTGCCTCCTTTGCAGCAAATGGATTATTATTGCGCCCTTTGCGGCATATCGTGATTCCGTTCGGGCAGAATGTTTGCCTGGCGGCCGCAATAGACTGGCGGCACTGCGGGCAATCCGGCAGGCAAAATCGCCGGCAGTACTGGCAACACCCCGGAAGCGTGGCAGAGTGGTCGATTGCACCGGTCTTGAAAACCGGCAACGGGCAACCGTTCGTGAGTTCGAATCTCACCGCTTCCGCCAGATTCAGAGGCAACCGTCCCAAATGGGCCGTCCTCCACAGGCCGTCCTCCACAGGCCGTCCTCCACAGGCCGTCCTCCACAGGCCGTCCCAAACGGGCCGTCCCAAACGGGCCGTCCCCAACGGGCGTACCATGGACGCAGATTCCTTCTGGAGGTTGCCATGTACAAGCACATACTCATCCCCATCGACGGATCCAGCCTGGCCAATTCCGGCCTGGAACAAGCCCTTGCGCTTGCGCGTGCGTTGGACGCCAGCGTCACGGTCCTGACCGTTTACAGCCCGTTCGAGATGCCCTCCATGGAATCCGTGCAGCTTGAAGGCATGCGCGGCATCTACGAAAACCAGGCGCGCGAGCTGGCCAGCTCGTATCTGTCCGAAGCCGCCGGCAAGGCCAGCACCGCCGGCGTGGCCTGCGTCACGGAAATGCGCGAGAGCGACTCGCCTTATCAGGTGATCGTCGACGTGGCCATGACGCGCAACTGCGACCTGATTGCCATGTCTTCGCACGGCCGTGGGGGCATGGCCGCGCTGCTGCTGGGCAGCCAGACGCAGAAGGTGCTGGCGCACACCACCCTGCCCGTCCTGGTGTATCGCTGACCTAAGCGGTGGCCGCGTAGGTCCCGGGAATGCCGGCGGCGGCCACGCCGCTGCGCAGGGTTTCCTGCGGCAATGATTCGGCCAGCAGTGGCCGTGCCGCAAGCAGGCGGGGCAGGTCAACGCCCGTGCGATACCCCATGCTTTCCAGCATGAACACCAGGTCTTCAGTGACGATGTTGCCCGACGCCCCCGGCGCAAACGGGCAACCGCCCAGCCCGCCCAGGCAGGAATCGAAGGCGCGGATGCCTTCGTCCAGCCCCGCCAGCGCATTCGCCAGACCCAATCCCATTGTGTCGTGCAGATGCAGCTTGGTCAGTCGCGCGCCCACGGCATCCTGCGCGGCACGCACCGCCTCGCGCACGCGCCCGGGATGCGCATAGCCCACGGTATCGGCCAGCGCGATTTCATCGGCGCCCACGCGCGCCACCGCGGCCGCGACCTCGGCCACCCGCCGCACCGGCACCTCGCCTTCCATCGAACACCCGAACGCGGTGGCGACGGCGGCGTCGATTCGCATCGGCCGCGCCTGCGAACGCACCCAGTCGACGATGGCGGCCAGCATGTCGACCTGCGCGTCGGTTCCCTTGCCCACATTGGCGCGGCTGTGCGTGTCGCTGACCGACACGGGAAACGCCAGCACGTGCGCACCGGCCTCGTAGGCGGCGATGGCACCCTTCAGATTGCACGCCAGCGCGCACACCGTCAGCCCGTCGATCTTCAGCACTTCGGGCAGGATGTCGCCCGTGTCCGCCATCTGCGGCACGAGTCGCGGCGACACGAAGCTGCCCACTTCGATCTCGCGCAGCCCGGCATCAGCCAGTTGCCGGATCCAGCGCAGCTTGTCGGCGCCCGGCATCATGCCCTTGGCCATCTGCAACCCGTCGCGCGGCCCGACCTCGCAAAGCCTGACTTCCTGGTTCATATACGTTCCCGTGTCTATTGCTGAATGACGATGCCGGCGCTCTTGATGGTCTGCTGCGCCTTGCCGATGTCCGACTGGATCAGCGCGGCGAACTGGGCACTGGATACGGGGTCGGTCTCGAGTCCCTGCGCCGCCAGCGCGTCCTTCACATCCTGGCGCGCCAGCAGCTTGTTGAAGTCGCTGTTCAGCCGCGTGACGATGGCGTCGGGCGTCTTGGCCGGGGCCAGCACGCCGTAGTAGGTCACCACGCTGAAGTCCTTGTATCCCAGCTCCGCCACGGTCGGCACGTCCGGCAAGGCCGGGTTGCGCTTGGGCGAGGTCACCGCCAGCGCGCGCACCTTGCCCGACTTGATCAGCGTGGCCGCCGACGAGATCGACGAGCCCGCGAACTGCAGATGCCCGCCCATCAGGTCGGCCAGCGCCGGCGCGGAACCCTTGTACGGCACGTGCTGCATCTTGAAGCCGGCTTCGTGCTGCAGCATTTCCATTGCGATGTGCACGCCCCCGCCGGTGCCCGACGTGCCGTACGAAATCTGGTTGGGCGCCTTCTTGGCCGCTTCGATCACCTGAGGCAGCGTCTTGTAGGGCGAGGCCTCCGCCACCAGCAGCACCATCGGCGTCGTGGCCACCAGCGCTACCGGCGTCAGATCCTTGACCGGGTCGTAGGCGACTTTCATCAGCAGCGGAATCAGCGTGACATTGTCGGACTGGCCGATCACCAGGTCATAGCCCTGCGCGGGCGAGCGCGCCGCTTCGGCCAAGCCCAGCGCGGTGCCGGCGCCGGGCTTGTTCTCGGGCACGACCGCCCAGCCGTTCAGCTCGTGCAGCTTGGTGCTCATCAGGCGGCCGATGTAGTCGGTGCCGCCGCCCGGCGTGGACGGGATGATGATGCGGATGGGCTTGTTCGGATAGTCCTGCGCAGTGGCGGTACATGCGACGGCCAGCGCAGCCAGCGCAACGAGTTTGCGGATCATGGGTGTCTCCTCTTTGATGGATGTCTTGGCGGTCTGACGCCGCCTCGACAGAAATCGGGCGCTAACGCCCTGGCGTCATGCAATCACTCCCGCCGTGCGCAAGGCGTCGATGCGCGCGGCATCCAGGCCCAGGCCTTGAAGAATGGCGTGCGTCTGCGCGCCTTGGGTGGGCGGATCGAACCGCTTGCCCGCCTTGCGGCCATCGAACTCGATGGGCAGCGCGGCGGCCGAGATCTCGCCGCCGTCCGGCAGCCGGGTCGGCAGCAGCGCGCCACCCGCGTTCAGATGCGCGTCATCAAGCAAATCGTGCGGTTGGCGGATCGGGCCATACGACAGATTGGCTTCCTCCAGCGCGGCGCACAGTTCGTCGGTTTTCCAGGTTTTCAGGATTTCACCGACGCCCGGCACCAGCCACGACCGTGCGGCCTCGCGGTCGATGGCGGTCGCCAGGCGCGGATCCGCGGCCCATTCGGGCGGCAGGAATTTCTGCGCGAAGTTGCGCCATTGCGCATCGCCCACCACTGCGACGAACACGCGGCCATCGGCGGTTTCGAAGACGTCGTACACGCCCCATGGCGGCTTGCGCTCGGCGCCCATCGGCTTGGGTGCCGTGCCCGTCAATTGGAACTGCGCGATGAACTGTGCAACCAGCAGCAGATTGTTTTCAAAGAGGCCGGACCGCACATGGCGCCCGCGGCCGGTGGCGTGGCGGTCGTGCAGCGCGGCCAACGCGCCCACCACGCCGAACGTGCCGCCCAGGATGTCGTTGACCGACGCCGCCACCCGCTGCGGCGTGTCCGCCCCGCCATTGATGTACGCCAGCCCGCCCATCATCTGCACCACCTCGTCCAGCGCGGTGCGGTGCTTGTAGGGACCGGACAGAAAGCCCTTGAGCGACACATAGATCAGCCCCGGGTTCTCAGCCGACAGCGATTCGTAATCGAGTCCGTACTGCGCCAGGCTGCCGTCGCGGAAGTTCTCCACGATCATGTCGGTCTGCAGCGCCAGCTTGCGCACCACCTCCTGGCCTTCCGGCGACTTCAGGTCGATCGCAAGACTCTGCTTATTGCGGTTGAAGACCGGAAAATAGCCGCTGCCGGATCCCTTCAAGCGCCGCGTGCGGTCGCCGTCGATCGGTTCGACCTTGATGACGTCCGCGCCCAGGTCCGCCAGCGACAGGCCGGCGGCCGGCCCCATGATCATGTGAGACAGTTCCAGGACCTTGATGCCGCGCAGCGGCAGTTCGGTGCTGTCCATGAAGGGTGAAGCCGGTGCTGCTGTCATCTGCGGTTCCTCTTGCCAGCCTGTTCGATGGGAGCGCGGCGTCAGCCTCGGAAACTTGTCCGCCGCGCCGGCATGTCTGCATCATCGCGGGCGGGCGGCACCGGCGGGTAGCGGTCTTTCAGCACGGGGGCATTCTCGTTTCGGAACGTCCGGGTTAGCCCTGAGGGCGTCAATCCCCCAGCACGCCCAGATGCGCAAGCAGCGCGCGCGCAGCCGGCGACAGCGCTTCCGGATCCCGCACCGCAATGCACAGCGGCGTGCTCGACCACGGCCCTTCCAGCGGAATGAAGCGAATGTCCAGGTGCGCCAGTCGCGGCTTCAGATAATGCGGCACCACCGCCACGCCCATTCCGCGCGACACCAGCAGACAAATGGTCTCGTGCGAACTGACACGCGCGCTGATGCGGCGCGTCATACCCGCCTCGCGCGCCGCCTGATCGAATACGCTGCTGATGCCGTTATCGCGGTTCAGCTCGATCTGCTCGAACGGCAGCAGCTGTGCATAACCGAGCGTCTCGCGGTCAGCCAGCAGATGCCGGCCCGGCACCACCGCCGCCAGTTCGCAATGGCCAAAGGGAAACACCTGCAGGCCTTCGTGTCCGAAGTCGGAACCGGCCGCCACGTCCGCCCGCCCTTCCAGCACGGCGCGAAACGCCGTCTGCGTGGTGTCCTCTTCCAGCGAGATATCGATTTGCGGATTCGCGCGCCGGAAGGACTGGATCTGCGCCGGCAGGTCGCCCGACAAGGCGGCAAAACTGACGGCCAGCCGGATATGCCCGCGCACCCCGGTTGCAAATCCCGCCATGTCGCGCTGCATGCGGTCCATATCCTCCAGCACGCGGCGCACGTGCGCGGCCAGCGCATCGCCGGCCGGCGTCGGCTGCACGCCCTTCACGCCGCGCTCGAGCAGCGGCACGCCAAACGCGTCTTCCATTTCCGACATGCGCTTGCTGACGGCCGACGGCACGATGTTCTCGCGGGCGGCGGCGCGCGCAAGGCTGCCTTCCTCCAGCGCGGCCAGGAACAGGCGCAGGGAAACGGGGTCGATGTCGCGGGACGGCGGGGCGGGCGGGCTGGGCTTCATGGCGCAAAGTGTCGTCCGTAGTCCCGCCGCGCAGGGATCGGGGTTTACCCGCCCGCCGGTCCAGTTCCTGTCGCGATTACCCGTCACCAGCGCGCGCCGCCAATATCCCCGCTGCCAAGGTGGTATAGTCTCGCCCGCTGCCGGCCCCTCGCGGGACGCGCATCGCCCGAGTGGTGAAATTGGTAGACACAAGGGACTTGAACAAATTTGAGCCCTCTGGAGGAAACTCCAAAGGTGAAGCCCGTCAAACTCGGCGAAGGCCCTGGACCCGTTCCGCGCTAACGCCGAGCCAAGCCCCGATGACATATCGGGGAAGGTGTAGAGAGCAGACGGCGGGCACCTAAGGCCGAAAGGGCTATGGTGAAGGCGTGCTCCAGACCACGAACAGCAAGCCTGTGCTGGCGGCGAAAGCCGAAGTGGTAAGAAAATCCCTCGGCCTCGCGGCCGTACCGGTTCGATTCCGGTCTCGGGCACCACCCCTCTGCATCACGATCCAAGGCAGGACGCCATTTCTGCGCCGCCTTCCTTGGCGTTCGCTGTGCCCGTCAGGGGCCGCAACGCCACGCGCCTCCCGAAACTGTTCATGATTGTTTCGCATGCCCACTGGCACCAATGCTCGGCAAGCGTTATGCGCGACTCTGTCTGATTTTTGTTGAGCCTTGGCTACCGCGATAACAGCCAAGCTAGACTTACCTCGCAGAATCGGTCACCTGCCACCCGACGGGTCCGAACAGGAGGGAACCCTATGCGCCTGAAAGAAATCCCCGGCGCCAAAAAGCGACGGCTGCTCGAGAAGCGCTGGCCGCGTGAACTCCTGTATAACGTGCCGCCTATATTCGCGGCCGGCATTGCGGCGATAAAGCTGTGGCATGAGCCAAAGCCTGATTACTTCCTTTTCGGTTGCGCCGCTCTTGCGTTCGTTTGGCTTATTGCCGCCCTCATGGTTCGCGTCAGCGTAGCTCGAGGGGAGGATACCAAAGACAGCCCCGCCGCCGTCCACGAAGGGCTGTATGCTGCGGTGTCCACCGTACACCATATGCTCGCCAAGCAATGCGCCACCCGAGAATGCGGGTCGGACTTGCGGGCAACCTTTCATCGAGTCGTCCCACCTGTCAACGATCCGACTGAGATCGAGCAGATCATCAACTATGCAGGCGGAAGCGGCGAAGGGGTTGGCCGAACGTTTCCGGTGAACGCGGGCATCACCGGCAAAGCCATCCGCAATAAGACCCCATTTGATATGTCGAGCGAAACCGCGACGGACGAACAATTGAGAGATGAGCTCGTTGATGCCTGGGGGTACACTACGGCACAAGCTCGCAGACTCACGCCGGGGCGATATTCCGCATTAGCCATTCCTGTCCTGGACGCTTCTCGACAGCATGCAGTGGGCGTGATCTACTTCGATTCAAGTGACCGTGCATTGTTCGCCCGTGACGATGTAATGGAAATAGTTGGCGCCGGCTGCGAAGCCATCAGCGATTTCGTCACGAAAAGGTATTGACATGACAACTGCCACCCCGCGCTCACGTTGGACTTTCGTAAAAGAGGCAACGGTCATCTCGAAACCGGATGCCAAGATCACGGTACGACAGCTCACCCTCACGGACTCCGGTTTGCGCGCCATCACCAGCGGTAGCAGCGGCATAACACAAGGCGCCCGGGAAGAACCCGGACCTCCGGCACCGATCAAGAAGATGGTCGCCGCATAATGAAAAAAGGAAGCTCTCGAGCTTCCTTTTCAGCATCTGTCGCCCCGCGCCGCATGAGCGCCCTGCTCGCCACGCCTTCTCGCAGTCCCCTCACGCTGGACAAATCGCACGCCCACACGGCAAGCTTGGATACCCCGGAGGCGCCACCGTGCGCCTCCCCCGTCATTCCGGGAGCCCGTGCATGTGTTCGCACTACCAGACGCTCAAGGACGCCGAACTGCTGCTGCAGAAATTCGGCGTGCGCACCAGACCCGCCGCCATCGGCAAGTACGACATGTGGCCCCGCTACGAAGGGGTGTTCGTGCGGCGTCCGCCTGAGCATGACGCCGGCGACGATGCCGTTCCTGATCGTGAGGCCGCGGCGGGCCGCTGGGGACTGATCAGCGCCATGACGCGTTCAGGCGGCCTGGAACGGGCAGGCAAGCTGTCTACCTTCAATGCCCGCGCGGAGACCGCCGCGGGCTCGTACACGTTCGGCAACGCCTGGCGCCGCGCGCAGCACTGCATCATTCCCGCCGACGCGATCTTCGAGCCGGACTGGACGTCCGGCAAGGCCGTGGCCACCCGTTTCACCCGCGCCGACGGCAAGCCATTGGGCATCGCGGGCTTGTGGGACCGTTATCGCGATGCGGCGGGGCAATGGCAGGAGAGCTACACCATGCTCACCATCAACGCCGACCACGATCCCCTGTTCAGCCGCTATCACCAGCCCAACACGGAAAAGCGCATGGTGGTCATCCTGCCGGAAGGCGCCTATGGCGATTGGCTGACCGCATCGGCCGCCCACAGCCGCGAGATGCTGGTTCCGTTTCCGGCAGACATGCTGACGGCCACCCCGATGGCCCGACCTTTCCTCAGCGGTACCCAACAGGGTCCCGACGACCGAAACCTTCTGGTGCCGGACGACCTCCTGAACAGATAACCCGCTCGGCAGACCACAGAAAAAACCACTATTCTTCTGCCTCGCCTCATATTTCCCGCCCGCCCGGCGACCATCGCCGCACCATTCGTGCGCGTTGCCCGGGCCAGCGACCGAACCGATCTTGACCTCCCTCCCCGCCTCTCCCCCGTTCATCGTCCTGGACGCGTGCGTCCTCATGTCCGGCATCCTGCGCCGCCTGTTGCTGCGCCTGGCCGAGGCCGGCGTGTTCCAGCCCGTATGGACCGAACGCATCGGCGAGGAATGGCGCCGCAACGCCTGCCGCATCTGGGACATTCCGCCGGAGGTGATGGCGGAATTCTGGGCAGACATGAACGCGCGGTTTCCGGCGGCCATGGAATCGGACACGCAGGTCTATGAAGCGTCGCTGCGCTACAGCGACCCCAAGGATTTCCACGTGATTGCGGCCGGGTTGGCGCGGCGCGCGCGCTGCGGGCTGCCTCAGACGCCGACCGTGCAGGTGCTGACGTGGAACCTGAAGGATTTCAATCGATCCGAGCTGCGACGCCAGGGGCTGGACGTCTACAACCCGGACCGGATGCTGGTGCAGTGGTGGCACGCGGGGTCTGAAAACATGCAGGACGCGATTGCGCAGATTCCCGCCGACTACGTCGCGCTGGGCCGCGAGCCGGAGCCGCTGACTGCGACCCTGCATCGCGAACGGCTGTACGGTCTGAAGAACCTGGTGGCGCGTCAATAGACCGCTTGGCGATGAAAGCGGCGGCAATAAGCCGGCGGAAATAAGGCAGGCAATAAGAAGCCGCCAAGAAAAAAGGGGCCTGGCCGGCTTTCGCCGAACCAGACCCGGAGCCAACCGTTACCGTTACGTCAATCGACCTCGACGAAAGCCTCTTCGCGCTTCTTGCGCAGCGCGGGCATCGCAACCAGCACCAGCAGGATCGCGGCAAGCGCCAGCAGCGTGGCCGACAGCGGACGCGTGACAAAGGTGGAGAACTCGCCGCGCGACAGAAGGAGTGCCCGGCGGAAGTTCTCTTCCATCATGGGCCCCAGCACCAGGCCAAGCAGGAGCGGCGCGCCTTCGCAGCCAAGCTTGCTCCACACGTAGCCGATGATGCCGAAGATGGCGAACATGAAGATGTCGAAGGCGTTGTAGTTCAACGAATACACCCCGATCGTGCAGAAGACCAGGATCGCCGGGAACAGCATGCGGTACGGGACGCGCAGCAGCTTCACCCAGATGCCGATCAGCGGCAGGTTCAGCACCACGAGCATCAGGTTGCCGATCCACATCGAGGCGATCAGGCCCCAGAACAGCTCGGGGTGGCTGGACATGACTTGCGGTCCCGGCTGGATATTGTGGATGGTCATCGCGCCCACCATCAGCGCCATCACCGCGTTGCCCGGGATACCCAGCGTCAGCAGCGGAATGAAGGAGGTCTGCGCGCCCGCGTTGTTGGCGGATTCGGGACCGGCCAGGCCGGCGGGATGGCCCTTGCCGAAACGCTCTGGCTCTTTCGAGAGCTTCTTTTCCAGCGTGTAGGACGCAAAGGCCGACAGCACGGAACCGCCGCCCGGCAGGATGCCCAGCGCCGAACCCAGCGCCGTGCCGCGCACGATGGCGGGCGCGGCCTCGCGGAATTCCTGGCGGCTGGGATACAGGGAGCCGACCTTGTCGGTGATCTCGACCCGGTTCTCCTTGAGCTCCAGGTTGCTCATGATTTCCGACAGGCCGAAAACGCCCATGGCCACGATGGCGAAGTCGATGCCGTCCTGCAGTTCGGGGATGCTGAAGTCATAGCGCGCCACGCCCGAGTTCACGTCGGTGCCCACCATGCCCAGCAGCAGGCCGAGCAGGATCATGCAGATGGCCTTGGGCAGCGAGCCCGACGCCAGCACGACGGCGCCGATCAGGCCCAGCGCCATCAGCGAGAAGTATTCGGCCGGGCCGAACGCGAATGCCACTTCGGCCAGCGGCGGCGCGAAGGCGGCGATCAGCACGGTGGCGACGCTGCCCGCGAAGAACGAGCCGATGGCCGCCAGCGACAGTGCGGCGCCCGCCCGTCCGTTTCTCGCCATCTGGTGCCCGTCCAGCACGGTCACCACCGCCGAGGTCTCGCCTGGCAGGTTCACCAGGATGGCTGTCGTCGACCCGCCGTACTGCGTGCCGTAGTAGATGCCGGCCAGCATGATGAGGCCGGCGGTGGGCGGCAGCACGTAGGTGATGGGCAGCAGCATGGCGATGGTCGGCACGGGACCCAGTCCCGGCAGCACGCCGACCAGCGTGCCCAGCAGGCAGCCGATGAATGCGTAAGTCAGGTTTTCGGGGGTGAAGGCCACCGAAAAACCCAGCATCAGGTTTTGAAGCAATTCCATGTCCGGTACCTCAGTTGGTCAGCACGCTGGGCCACAGCGGAAAGATCAGGCCCAACCCGCGAATGAACGCGAGGTAGGAGAACGCCACGAGGAACAGGCCGTTGGCGACGGCAACCTTCCAGTTGAATTCGTGGCTGGCGACGCTGCTGATCAGGACAAGCAGGAACACCGAGAGGTACAGGCCGAGATAGCGCAGGGAAAAGCCGTACAGGAACACAGACCCGACGACGAGAACAAGAATGCGGAAGTCATAGCGGCCGATCGTCGTTTTCTCGGCGCGGGGGGACAAGGCGCTCATCAGCACCGTCGCGCCCATCAGCGCCAGCACGATGCCGAGCCAGAACGGAAAGTAACCGGGGCCCATGCGCGCCGCGCTGCCCATGGAATATTGGGTCGCCTGCAGCGCAAAGCCTCCCCCCACCACGATGAACATGACGCCAGACCAGAAATCCTGTCTGTTTCTTATCAATTTGCTTTCTCCCTAATCCGTCGCGTCCCGGAAATCCTGACTTCAGACGCGCTCATTTCTCTTTCAACGCAGCCGCTTTGACGGGCGGCAACGACATGAACGCGGGATGGTAAATCGTGAAACGACACATCTCCTATGGGTATCAACCATGACTTTGTGGGGGATATCCCTAGACCGTGGAATGGACGCAATTCGGCATCTCGGCACCTGCGGAAAGGGTCACAAATCCGCGAAATTGGCTTTAATAGCCGATTTTTCAGGTGAGTTAGCCATTGGAGGAAAAGTTCCATACAGAATGGATGCAAGCCTGCGAAGAAATATTCAGATGCATTTTTTGCAGGATCTGGAGCGGGGAATCCGTCACCGGCGAGGCCCTGCCGGGACTCGCATCTGTGCTCGCAACGCGGCGTCCACGAACACGCCGCCCATACAAAAACGCTCCGGCCGAAAGTTCGGCCGGAGCGACAGTTTTCTGACAGCAGATTGAAAGAATGGGGCCGCATCGCGATGCCGCCCGGGCGGTCAATGATCGTGATTGCTGGCCGCAAACCCGGCCGCGTTCAGGATGTCGATCACTTCCTGGATGTGCTCGGGACCGCGCGTCTGCAACACGAAATCCACCTCGACATTGCGCACGGGCAGCGATGTGAACGCGCGTTGGTGGTGCACTTCCGTAATGTTGGCCTGCGCGTCGGCAATCAGTTTGGTGGCATGGGCCAGCGCCCCGGGCAGGTCACGCAGGTCGACGCGGATCCGCGCCAGCCGCCCGGCCCGCACCATGCCGCGCTCGATCAGCTCGCCCAGCATCAGCGGGTCGATGTTGCCGCCCGTCAGCACCAGCCCGATGCGCTTGCCCTTGTAGCGGTCGCTGCCCTCTTCCTGCGCGCGCAGCAAGGCGGCCAAGCCCGCGGCGCCGGCGCCTTCCACGACGGTCTTTTCAATTTCCAGCAGCACGACGATGGCGTGCTCGATGTCCGCTTCGCTGACCAGTTCGATGCGGTCGACCAGTCGTTGCACGACGGCCAGCGTCAGATCGCCGGGCGATTTGACGGCGATGCCCTCGGCGATGGTGTACTGCCCCGGCGGCATGGTGACGCCCTTGACGGCCGCGTACATGGCCGGAAAGCGCTCGGTCTGCACGCCCACTATCTCGATGTCGGGGTTCACGGCCTTGGCGGCGGTGGAGATGCCCGAGATCAGCCCGCCGCCGCCGATGGCGATGACCAGGGTGTCCAGCTTGGGCTGGTCTTCCAGCATTTCCAGGGCGACGGTCCCCTGCCCCGCCATGACGGCTTCGTCGTCGTAGGGGTGGATCATGATGAGGCCGCGTTCGCGAGCCAGCTCGTAGCCGCGCGCCTTGGCATCATCAAAGGTGTCGCCTGCCAGAACGACTTCAGCGCCGAAGCGCCGCGTGTTGGCGACCTTCACCGTCGGCGTGAAGCGCGGCATGACGATCACCGCCGGCACGCCCATGCGCTGCGCATGGTAGGCCACGCCTTGCGCGTGGTTGCCCGCCGACACCGCGATCACGCCCTTGGCGCGCTCCTGGTCCGACAGCGTGAGCATGCGGTTCAGCGCCCCGCGCTCCTTGAAGGACGCGGTGAACTGCAGGTTCTCGAATTTCAGCCAGATCTCGGCGCCGAAAATGTCGGACAGCGTGCGGGACAGGGTGAACGGGGTCTTCAGGACCTGGCCGCGCAGCTTTTCGCGGGCGGCCTGGATGGATGCGATATCGATCACGATGGAAATCCGGTTAACGCACAGGCAGGAAGTTGAACAGCAAAAGGCCCTGGGCGTAGTTGATGCCGATGCGCCGGGAGTTCTCGCCGAGCAGGTTGGCGATCAGGTCCAGCCGGCCGATGATGGCGCCGAACTCGCGCTCGAAGCTGAGATTCGTGGCGGTCGGGGAAATTTCGTTGGCCAGCAACAGCAATTCGCCCTGGTTGTTGCGGCGCGTGGCCAGCAGCCAGGCCGCGGCCTCGACGTTCCGTGCGGCATTGTAGACCCGCTGGCCGTCCAGGGCGTCTGTCGCGTACAGGCGCGTCTTGCCGTTGTGCGCGGCGATGATGGTGTCCGCAAGCCCGTAGATGAAGGCGCCGACCCGGTCGCCCGGATAATTGGGATCCAGGGCGACTGCCAGGATCTGGATGTCGCGCAGCCCGCTCAGATCTCGCGGCGGCACGCGGACTTCGATGGAATGCTTGACGCGGTTCACCGCCGTGGCCAGATCCGGCGCACCGGTCTTGCGCCATTCCCGCGGATTGCGGCGGTACAGCTTGTCCAGCAACGAATACAGGCTGGTCAGGTTGTCGCGTACCTCGAGCGTGACCGTCCGGTTGAAGTCCGTCTGCGCGAACTGGTCCGCCGTCATGTCCTCGCCCTTGGGGCCACGCTGGCCCGCCCCGGGGGGCGACATGCAGCCGGTCAACAGCGCCGCCAACAGCGCTGCGGTGACTGCGGTTATCGGCCACGCCGTCATGCCTTGTTCATCCGTATGCCCCCTTCGATCAAGCGTGAAGCGCGCCATTGCACCCGGCGGCGCGTCTCTCGCGCAAGACTTTACAGGAAGGCGGACGAACTGGGGAGCAGCGACCCATCCCCCTCACGTTCAGCCGCGCCAGGCAAAAAAAACGGCGCCTCGGATGAGGCGCCGCTTTTCAATCAGGAGGCTGCAGGCTTATTCAGCTTGCGGTTCCGATTGGGGGGCAGCTTCGGGAGCGGTAGCGGCTTGCTGCTGCTCGATGCCACCGATTGCCTTGATGGACAGGCGCAGACGGCCCTTGTCGTCGGCCTCGATGACCTTGACGCGGACTTGCTGGCCGACCTTCAGCACATCGTTGATGTTCGCGATGCGGTAGTTGGCGATTTCGGAGATGTGCAGCAGACCGTCGCGGCCCGGCAGCACTTGCACGATGGCGCCGAAGTCCAGCAGACGCAGGACCGAGCCTTCGTAGATCTGGCCCACTTCGACGTCGGCGGTCAGCTCGACGATGCGGCGCTGGGCTTCCTTGGCCTGCGCTTCGTCGACGCTGGCGATCACGATCGTGCCGTCGTCGGAGATGTCGATCTGCGTGCCGGTTTCTTCGGTCAGCGCGCGGATGGTGGCGCCGCCCTTGCCGATCACGTCACGGATCTTCTCGGGGTTGATCTTGATGGTCAGCATGCGCGGCGCGAACGCCGACAGCTCGCCGCGCGAACCGTCCAGGGCGTCCTTCATCTTGCCGAGGATGTGCAGACGGCCTTCGCGGGCCTGGTCCAGCGCAACCTGCATGATTTCCTTGGTGATGCCCTGGATCTTGATGTCCATCTGCAGTGCGGTAACGCCGTTTTCGGTGCCCGCAACCTTGAAGTCCATGTCGCCCAGGTGATCTTCGTCGCCCAGGATGTCCGTCAGCACGGCGAACTTGCCGCCGTCCAGGATCAGGCCCATGGCCACGCCGGCCACGTGATCCTTGATGGGCACGCCAGCGTCCATCATGGCGAGCGAGCCGCCGCAGACCGAGGCCATCGACGAGGAGCCGTTGGATTCGGTGATTTCCGACACGAGGCGGATCGTGTACTGGAAGTCTTCGGGGGCCGGCAGCAGCGGCACCAGCGAACGCTTGGCCAGACGGCCGTGGCCGATTTCGCGGCGCTTCGGCACACCGATGCGGCCGGTTTCGCCGGTGGCGAACGGAGGCATGTTGTAGTGCATCATGAAGCGGTCACGGTACTCGCCCATGAGCGCGTCGATGATCTGTTCGTCTTGCTTGGTGCCCAGCGTGGCCACGACCAGCGCCTGGGTTTCACCACGGGTGAACAGGGCGCTGCCGTGCGCGCGGGGCAGCACGCCCAGACGCACGCTGATCGGACGGACGGTGCGGGTGTCGCGGCCGTCGATGCGCGGTTCGCCGTTCAGGATCTGGCCACGGACGATGGCCGATTCCAGCGAGAACATGATGTTGTCGACCGTGACGGCGTCGGGAGCCGATTCGCCCTTTTCGGCAGCGGCGGCAGCCAGCTTGGCCGACACCTCGGCCGACACTTCACGCAGCTTGGCGGTGCGGGCCTGCTTTTCGCGGATCTGGTAGGCGGCGTTCAGGCCTTCCTGGGCGGCGGCGGTGACCGCGGCGATCAGGGCCTCATCCTTGGCGGGAGCCTGCCAATCCCAATCGGGCTTGCCAGCATCCTTCACGAGGTCGTGAATGGCGTTGATGACGGTCTGCATTTGCTGGTGGCCATAGACCACGCCGCCCAACATGACTTCTTCGGACAGTTGGTCAGCTTCCGATTCGACCATGAGCACGGCGTTTTCCGTACCGGCGACAACCAGGTTCAGCTTGGAGGACTTCAGTTCCGATGCGGTCGGGTTGATGGTGTATTGACCATCAATGTAACCCACGCGCGCGGCGCCGATCGGGCCATTGAACGGGATGCCCGAGATGGCCAGTGCGGCCGAGGCGCCGATCATGGCTGCGATGTCGGGATCGATTTCAGGATTGACCGACAGCGTGTGCAGGACCACCTGGACTTCGTTGTAGAAGTCTTCGGGGAACAGCGGACGCAGCGGACGGTCGATCAGGCGCGACGTCAGCGTTTCCTTTTCGGAGGGCTTGCCTTCGCGCTTGAAGAACCCGCCCGGAATACGGCCGGCGGCGTAGGTCTTTTCGATGTAGTCGACGGTCAGCGGGAAGAACGTCTGACCCGGCTTGGCCTTCTTGGCAGCCACGACGGTGGCCAGGACGACGGTGTCCTCGATCGACACCACAACGGCGCCGGAGGCCTGGCGAGCGATCTCGCCAGTTTCCAGGACGACCGTGTGCTGGCCGTACTGGAACGATTTAGTCACTTTGTTGAACATGACGATTATTCCTTACAAATGAAAAACCGTGGCCGCTGCGACATGCGTCGCACCGACCACGGTTGCGTCATGGGGAGCCAGCCCCGTCGATCACTTGCGCAGACCGAGTTTTTCGATCAGTGCGCGGTACGAATCGGGATTGCGGCCCTTGAGATAGTCGAGCAGCTTGCGGCGACGGCTGACCATACGCAGCAGACCGCGGCGCGAGTGATGATCCTTCATGTGTTCTTTGAAGTGACCGGTCAGCTCGTTGATACGGGCGGTGAGCAGAGCCACCTGAACTTCGGGGGAGCCGGTATCGCCCTGAGCGCGTTGGAATTGCGCAACGATATCGGATTTCTTGATGTCAGCTACAGACATTGATGACCTCTTCGGACATGCGACAGGGCCGAGGCGCCCTGACGTGGTTTGGAAAATTTTGCGCGAGCCAGGCTTGAATTCGCTTTCTCACTGCTGCCATTGGCGGGATCGGGCAGGACCGGCACATGAGGCTTGGCGCCATGTTGCGGGTACTGCGACAAGCCGCCGGCGGCTGGCGCAAAGGATCTTGCAGAATCAATACATTTGATAAAGCTCGGCGATTATAGCTGATTCGCTAGAATTACCCCAGCAAGAAGACCGGGCCCGCCGCGAGGGCCGGCCAAGCCGCAGTGCGCACCCGAAGGAGCATGGACATGATCAGCTTATACAGAACGGCCCGCGTGACCCTGGCCTCGATCGCACTGGCCGGACTGGCCGCCTGCGCCAACATGACCGAGGTGCCGCCCGGCACCCCGCTTTCGCAAGTTCAGGCGCAGTTCGGCGCGCCCAACTTCGAATGTCCCCAGGCCAATGGCGGCCGCCGGGTGATCTGGACGCAGCAGCCCATGGGCCAGTACGCCTGGGGCGCGAACGTCGGCCCCGATGGCCGGGTCGACCGGGTGATGCCGCTTCTGACCGACGCGCACTTCAAAGTGCTGGAGACCGGAGATTGGGGGCCGGATCGGGTGCGCTGCGAGTTCGGCCCGCCAGCTCGTATCGAACAGGCTGGCCTGGGCGAAAAGCGCGAGGTCGTGTGGTCGTATCGCTATAAGGAAAACAGCGTCTGGAATTCCCTGATGTACGTGTACATGAGCCGCGACGGCAGCAAGGTCACCCACTTCCATCCCGGACCGGACCCCATGTACGACGACGACCGGTTCAACTTCTGGTAGCACCACCCGGAACAAAAAACCCGCCAATCTTTGCGATGGCGGGTTTTTTGTTGGCGGCGTCTGGACGTCAGGACGAATGACCGCGGCGCTCCTGCTGCAGGCGGCGCACCTTGTTCCAGCGCCACAGCCAGGTGACCCAGCCCGACAGGCCGTACAGCACGAACAGGCCGAACAGGACAACGGGAGGATCGCTGGACACGAACACGAACACCGCAACGACAAGCAGGATGCCCCAGAACGGCACGCTGCGGCCCAGGGCGAAGCTCTTGCCACTGAAGAACGGCGCGTTCGACACCATGGTGATGCCGGCGTACATGGTCAGCGTGAACGCCACCCAGGCCATCAGGCTGTCATGGATGGGCAGTTTGTTGTCCACGGCCAGCCAGACGAAACCCGCCACCAGCGCAGCTGCGGCCGGGCTGGGCAATCCCTGGAAGAAACGTTTGTCCACGACGGCGATATTGGTGTTGAAACGCGCCAGCCGCAACGCCGCGCCGGACACGTAGACGAAGGCCGCCAGCCAGCCCCAGCGGCCCAGGTCGTTCAGGATCCATTCATACATGACCAGCGCCGGCGCCACACCGAACGACGTCATGTCGGACAGTGAGTCGTATTGCTCGCCAAATGCGGACTGCGTGTTGGTCAGACGGGCCACCCGGCCGTCCATGCCGTCCAGCACCATGGCGACAAAAATGGCGATGGCGGCGACTTCGAAGCGGTCGTTCATGGCCTGCACAACGGCGTAGAACCCGGCAAACAAAGCGGCGGTGGTGAACGCGTTGGGGAGCAGGTAAATGCTCCGGTGGCGGTTCTCGGAATCGCGCATGGAAAAATTGGGCATGGTCTCAATAACTTACGACGGACTTTGAAAGGTTAACCTATCTGGCCCTGCTTGCGGGCTACAGCAAGGATCATGCCCGGCCCCATTTGGCGCCAAAGCGCCCAAATGGCTGCGAAAAGGCCAAAAAATAAGAAAAAAGCGGCATGCCCATGAAAGGCATGCCGCTTCGATCCTGACGGGCGGGGCCGCGCCCCGCCTGCCGTGGGGATCAGTTCTTGGACTTGTCCACCAGCTTGTTGGCGGCGATCCAGGGCATCATGGCGCGCAGCTTGCCGCCCACTTGCTCGATCTGCGATTCCGCGTTGATGCGGCGGCGCGAGGTCAGGGTCGGGGCGCCGGCGGCGTTTTCCAGGATGAACTTCTTGGCGTATTCGCCGGTCTGGATGTCCGTCAGGCACTGGCGCATGGCCTTGCGGGTTTCGTCCGTGACGATCTTCGGGCCCGTTTCGTACTCGCCGAATTCGGCGTTGTTCGAAATCGAGTAGTTCATGTTGGCGATGCCGCCTTCGTAGATCAGGTCGACGATCAGCTTCAGTTCGTGCAGGCACTCGAAGTAAGCCATTTCGGGCGCGTAGCCGGCTTCCACCAGCGTGTCGAAACCGGCCTTGATCAGTTCGACGGTACCGCCGCACAGCACGGCCTGTTCGCCGAACAGGTCGGTTTCGGTTTCTTCGCGGAAGTTGGTTTCGATGATGCCGGCACGGCCGCCGCCGTTGGCGCTGGCGTACGACAGGGCCACGTCACGCGCGGCGCCCGACTTGTCCTGGTACACGGCCACCAGGTGGGGCACGCCGCCACCCTGCTTGTACGTGTTGCGCACCGTGTGGCCGGGGGCCTTCGGGGCGATCATGATGACGTCGATGTCTTCGCGCGGCACGACCTGGCCGTAGTGCACGTTGAAACCGTGGGCAAACGCCAGGGCGGCGCCCGCCTTGATGTTGCCGTGGACTTCGTTGTTGTAGACCGAAGCGATGTTCTCGTCGGGCAGCAGCATCATGACGATGTCGGCCGACTTGACGGCTTCCGCGACTTCCTTGACTTCCAGGCCGGCGTTGGCGGCCTTGTTCCACGAGGCGCCGCCCTTGCGCAGGCCGACGATGACCTTCACGCCCGACTCATGCAGGTTCAGCGCGTGCGCGTGACCTTGCGAACCGTAGCCGATGATGGCAACGGTCTTGCCTTTGATGAGGGACAGATCGCAGTCTTTGTCGTAGAAAACTTTCATGTTGTGCTCCAGATTCCAGTATTTGGATATTCGTTTGATTCAGATGTAGGGTGAGGCAGGCCTGGAAGGCCGGTCAAATCTTCAAAATCCGTTCACCGCGTCCGATGCCGGACACGCCGGTGCGCACGGTTTCAAGGATGGCACTGCGGTCCAGGGCCTCGAGGAAGGCCTGTACTTTTTCCTGCACCCCGGTCAATTCGATGGTGTAGGACTTGTCGGTGACGTCGATGATGCGGCCGCGGAAGATGTCCGCCATGCGCTTCATTTCCTCGCGTTCCTTGCCGACGGCGCGCACCTTCACGAGCATCAGCTCGCGCTCGATGTGGGCGCCTTCGGTCAGGTCCACCACCTTCACGACATCGACCAGGCGGTTCAAATGCTTGGTGATCTGTTCGATGACCTCGTCCGAACCGGTCGTGACGATGGTCATGCGCGACAGCGTGGAATCCTCGGTGGGCGCCACGGTCAGGGTTTCGATGTTGTAGCCCCGCGCCGAAAACAGGCCCACCACGCGCGACAGCGCGCCGGGTTCGTTTTCGAGGAGGACGGAAATCACGTGCTTCATTGCGGGGCCTCCTTACAGGTCTTCAGAGCCGAGCAGCATTTCAGTCAGCCCGCGGCCGGCCTTGACCATCGGCCACACGTTTTCGGTGCGGTCGGTGATGAAGTCCAGGAAGACCAGGCGCTCCTTGTGCTTGCCGAACGCTTCGCGCAGCGCCGGTTCGACGTCGGCGGGACGCTCGATGCGCAGGCCCACGTGGCCATAGGCTTCGGCGACCTTGACGAAATCGGGCAGCGAATCCATGTACGACTCGGAATAGCGCGAGCCGTAGTCGATCTGCTGCCACTGGCGCACCATGCCCAGGAACCGGTTGTTCAGGCAGACGATCTTGGGCGTCAGGCGGTACTGGTGGCAGGTCGACAGTTCCTGGATGTTCATCTGGATCGAGGCCTCGCCGGTGATCACGGCGATGTCCTTGCCCGGATTGGCCATCTGCACGCCCATGGCGTACGGCAGGCCCACACCCATGGTGCCCAGGCCGCCGGAGTTGATCCAGCGGCGCGGCTTGTCGAACTTGTAGTACTGGGCGGCCCACATCTGGTGCTGACCGACGTCCGAGGTGACGAAGGCGTCGCCGCCGGTCACTTCCCAGAGCTTTTCCACCACGTACTGCGGCTTGATGACCTCGTCCGAGTTGGCGAACTTCAGGCATTCCTTGCCGCGCCACGTCTCGACCTGGTCCCACCATTTGGCGAGCGAGGCCGGCTTGTGCTCGGCGGCGGCGATCTCGAACTGCGCGCTGAGATCGGCCAGAACGTCCTTGACGTTGCCCACGATCGGGACATCCACGCGCACGCGCTTGGAGATCGACGAGGGATCGATGTCGATATGGATGATCTTGCGGGCGTTCTGCGCAAAGTGCTTGGGATTACCGATCACGCGGTCATCGAAGCGGGCGCCGATGGCAAGCAGCACGTCGCAGTGCTGCATGGCCATGTTGGCCTCGTACGTGCCGTGCATGCCGGGCATGCCCACGAACTGGCCGCTGCTGGCCGGGAAGCCGCCCAGACCCATCAGGGTGCTGGTGCAAGGCGCGCCCAGTTGCGTCACGAGCTTGTTGAGCTCGGGCGCGGCGTTCGACAGGATGACGCCGCCGCCCGTGTAGATCATAGGGCGCTCGGCGGCCAGCAGCATCTGCACGGCCTTCTTGATTTGTCCCTGGTGGCCCTTGTTGACGGGCGCGTAGGAACGCATCGAGATCTCGCCCTTGGGCGGCACGTACTTGCACTGCGCGACGGTGATGTCCTTGGGGATATCCACCAGCACCGGACCGGGACGGCCCGTGCGCGCAATATAGAACGCGCGGCGCATGGTTTCGGCCAGGTCCTTCACGTCGCGCACAAGGAAGTTGTGCTTGACGCAGGGACGCGTGATGCCGACGGTGTCGCATTCCTGGAAAGCGTCTTCGCCAATGGCTGCAGTGGGCACCTGCCCGCTGATGATGACCATCGGGATGGAGTCCATGTAGGCGGTGGCAATGCCGGTGACGGCATTGGTCACGCCCGGACCGCTGGTCACGATGCAGACGCCGACCTTTTGCGACGAGCGCGAGTAGGCATCGGCCGCGTGCACGGCAGCTTGCTCGTGACGAACCAGGATATGCTGGAATTTGTCTTGCTTGAAGATTGCGTCGTAGATGTAGAGCACCGCGCCGCCAGGGTAGCCGAAAACGTGTTCCACGCCTTCATCGGCCAGGCAGCGCACGACGATATCGGCGCCATTCATTTCCATGTTGTAGTTCCTTTCAAAACCGGCCCTGCAACCCTGACTGCTGCGCGCCCGGATACGGCGGCAACTGAACCCATACCGGTTACGACAACATGATCCGGCGCTTAGCGGCTCACGGAGCCACGCCACCCGGACACCTTGCCGACCCGGCACACGCTCGACAGAACGCAGTGCAAACGCCCCTGGGGGACGCTGGAGGTCGAAATGGAAGCCTTGGCAACACACGCTTGTGGCGCGGCCAACGGCAGGTGAGACTTGCTGCACAACGGCTGGGATGTGACCCTGGCCGTTCGCATCAACGCTCCGGTATCGGATAGGCAGACCGAAGCAAGTGGAGCAATTTACCGCGTTGCGTCAAAGGTGGCAAATCGGCTTTTGCCGACCGTTGCGTGGAAGGTTCGGTCACTATCCGGCCCCAAAACGCGCGATGCCCTCTCTATACTTGTTGCGTCGTCCAGAACCGAGCCGCCGCCCATGGATTTACGCATTGCCAGCATTCGCCGCTTTCTCTATAGCCACTACTTCTTCGGAGGGGTGCGCCAGGGGGTCGGCATGCTGTTGCCCGTGCTGGTGCTGGGCGGCCTATTCGGCAATTACACGACCGGGCTGGTGGCGACCTTCGGCGCGCAATGCCTGGCCATCATCGACCAGCCGGGCGGTCCGCAGCGGCACCGCACCAACGAAATGCTGGGCGGCGCGGCGCTGGGCACGATCACCGTCATCATCACGGGGCTGGCGTCCTCGCATCCGGTGCTGATCTGGCTGGCCGTCATTGCGCAATGCTTCGTCTATTCGATGTTCACCGTGTTCGGCAAGCGCGGCGGCCTGATCGGCTTTGCGGGCCTTCTGCTGATGACGCTGACCATGCACTCGCCGCTGGCGCCGCAAGAAGTGCTGGCCCATGCCGCCGCCACGCTGGGCGGCGCGCTGTTCTATGTGGCGTTCAGCCTGGGGTTTTCGCGCCTGTTCTGGCTGCGTGAAGAGCAACAGGCCATGTCCGTCGCGCTGTTTGCCACCGCCGACTACGTGGCCGCGCGCGCAAACTTCTACGACGAAACCGCCGATCTGGACGAGGCCTACCGAAACCTGATCCAACGCCAGTCCGTCATGACCGAAAAGCACCAGGCGGCCCGCGATATGGTGCTGCGCGCCCTGCCCCGCGGCAAAGGCCTGGGCGACCGCCAGCGCGTGATGATCTGGAACATGTTCGTGGACATGCTGCAGTTGCTGGACACGCTGGTTGCCACGCATACCGACTACGCCGCGCTGCGCCGCACGCTGGCCGGCAACGACTGCCTGATGTTCATGCGCGACGCGCTGGTGAAGATGTCGCTGGAACTGAACCGCATCGCGCTGGACGTGTCGCGCGGTCGCAAGGTGCAATACCGAAGCAGCGCCAAGGCGGAGCTACGCGCCATCGAGTACGAGATCGAGCAACTCAAGCAGCAAGGCCTGGGCGAACGCGACCCGGAGATGCTGGCGCTGATAGTGCAGGTGCTGCGGCGCCTGCGCAATTCGGCGCGCATCGTGGACCGGCTGGCCGATCACACGGCGGCCTCGCCCGACGCCAAGCCCACCGACGTGCTGCGCATCAACAAGTCGCTGACGCGGTTCATTTCGCGCCAGGAATTCCGCTTTGGCCTCTTGACCAGCAACCTGCGGCTGGATTCCCCGCACTTCCGCTATGCGCTGCGCGTGACGGCCGCTGCCGCGATCGCCATGACGCTGGCCAGCCGCTGGCTATCGCCCGAGTTCTCGGCGCACAACTACTGGATCATGCTGACCATCGTCATCATCATGAAGCCTGGCTTTGCGCTGACGCGCCAGCGCAATGGCTGGCGGCTGATGGGCACCCTGATCGGCTGCATCGCCGCGCTGCTGCTGTTCAACGTGACCGACGAGCCCAGCGTCCTGTTCGCCGTCCTGCTGGGCGCCTGCATCATGGGCAACAGTATGGTGCAGCTCAACTACATGGCCAGCGCTATTTTCAATACGCTATTCGTGGTGCTGGTGTTCCATTTCGTGTCGCCGGGCACGGTGTCCATGTCGGTGATCGGCGAACGCGCCATCGACACGCTGCTGGGCTGCGCGCTGGCGCTGGTCTGCAGCTACATCCTGCCGTGGTGGGAGGCGCGTTACCTGAAGCCGCTGGCTTCGGCCGCGACCCGCGCCAACCGCGAGTATCTGCTGGCCGGCCTGCGCTACGTCGAAGCCATGCAGGCGCACGGCGCGCCCGTGGGTGCGGCAGCCACCGACACGCCCGCCGTCACCGACGCCGACCTGGCCTGGCGCCTGGCGCGCAAGAACGTGCACATCGCCTTCAGCAATTTCGCCGAGGCGTTCTACCGCATGATGAGCGAGCCCAAGTCGCATCAAGTGGACGTGCCGGAGCTGAACAATCTGTTGATCCAGAACCACGTGCTGGCCTCGCAAATTACCGCGGCAATTCCGATTCTGGCGGCGCTGCCCGCCACGCCCGAGCCGGTCCGGCAGGCGCTGGACGGCATGACCGTGCTGCTGGATGAAAACAGCCCGCGCGTGCCGCTGGACCTGCCCACGCAATTCGACACTGCGGGCGATCAGGCTGCGCTGGTCTATCCCGTGAAGCAGATGCTCAAGGCCACGCACATGATCCGCCAGGAACTGCAGGCGCTGGCCGATCCGCTGCATGCGCCGCCGGTGGCGGCCGCGGCGTCGTAAGCCGCCGTCCGTCGATTCGACGGGCAAAAAAAATGCCAGCCTGGCGGAGATGCCAGGCCGGCATTTTTTGTGAAAGGGCGAGGTCCCAACCAGGTGTCTGACACCTTCCCCCGCCGCCGACTTCGTCAATCTAGCTTGCGGCGAAACACCAGCTTGTCCGCCGACGACGCCGACGCGTCGTACGCGTAGCCTTCCAGATCAAACCCCTGCAGCCCTTCCGGCTTGGCAACCTTGTGCTGGATGGCGTAACGCGCCATCAGGCCGCGCGCGCGCTTGGCGTGAAAACTGATGATCTTCCAGGCGCCGTTCTTCCAGTCCTGGAACACGCATTGCACCACCCGCGCCTTCAGGACCTTCTGATCGACGGACTTGAAGTATTCCTCGGAGGCCAGGTTGATGACGACCGGCGACTTCTGGCTGGCCTGGCGCTCGTTCAGGTAGTCCGCGATGGTGCTGCCCCAGTACTCGTACAGGTTCTTGCCCTTGGGGTTCTCCAGCCGCGTGCCCATTTCCAGGCGGTACGGCTGCATCAGGTCTAACGGGCGAAGCACGCCGTACAGGCCGCTCAGGATGGCGACGTGCTCCTGCGCCCAGTCGAGCTGCTTGGCCGACAGGGTGGCGGCGTCCAGGCCTTCGTAGACGTCGCCATTGAAGGCCAGCACGGCCTGGCGCGAGTTGGCCTGCGTGAAGCTGCGCTTCCAGTGCGCGTAGCGCTGGACGTTCAGCTCGGACAGGGCCGGGCTCAGGCTCATCAGGTCCGAGATGTCCTCGGCGGTCTTGGTCTTCAGGACCTTGATCAGGCCGGCGGCCTGATCCACGAACATCGGCTGGGTATGCGTCTCGACGTGCAGCGGCGAGTCGTAGTCCAGCTTCTTGGCGGGGGAAAGCAACAACAGCATTCAGAAATTCCTTGTTTAGCGCGCCGTCCAGCCGCCATCGACGGAGACGGTCGTGCCGGTGATTTGCGCGGCGGCGTCCGAGGCCAGGAACACGGCGGTGCCGCCCAGTTGTTCCGGCGTCACGAATTGCAGCGACGGCTGCTTTTCGCTGAGCAGGTCGCGGGCAGCGGTTTCCTGGTCCACGCCGTTCGTTTCAGCCAGCGCGGTGATCTGCTTTTCGACGAGCGGGGTGCGCACCCAGCCCGGGCAGATGGCGTTGGCGGTGATGCCCTGCCCGGCCGTTTCCAGCGCCGTGACCTTGGTGAATCCCACGACGCCATGCTTGGCGGCCACGTAGGCCGACTTGCTGGCCGATGCCACCAGGCCGTGCGCGGACGCGATGTTGATGATTCGGCCCGAACCCTGCTTCTTCATGTGCGGCAAGGCGGCGGCGGTGCCGTGGAACACGGCGGACAGATTCAGCGCCAGGATGGCATCCCACTTTTCGGCCGGAAAGTCTTCGATCAACGCGGTGTGCTGGATACCCGCGTTGTTGACCAGGATGTCGATGCGGCCAAGCTGGCGGACGGTGTTTTCGACCAGCTCGCGCACAGCGGCGCCCTTGGAGAGATCCGCGCCGTCGTAGATGACCTTCACGCCATGCTTGGCGGCAAGCTCCGCGCGCAGCTTCTCGATTTCGGCCGCGTCGCCAAAACCGTTCAGGACGATATCGGCGCCCTGCTCGGCGAAGGCCGTGGCGATACCCAGGCCGATGCCGCTGGTGGAACCGGTGACAAGCGCTACTTTTCCTTTGAGCATGAGCTTTCTCCTGTGAGCTGGCGTGGGGAAACGAAACGGGCTTCAAGTGTAGCTGCCCGGCAAGCCGCCAATCATGCCATGCCCTTACCCGCTGCGGGGTCAAGCGGTGGGCGGCTTGTCCGAGGAGGATGACGGCGCGGCGTCGGCAGACGGCGCAGTGTCCGTGACCGGCACCGCGTCCGTCACAGGCAGGCCCGCCATGCCGCCGTATTTCTCCGGCACGCGCTCTAGCACCTTGATCAGCACCGGCACCACGCCCATCGACACCGCGACGATCACCGACAGCACGTCGCGCTGCTCCAGGTTCACCAGATGGTTGTCCCAGGCTTCGTTGAAGATGGCGAAGCTGAACTCGCCGCCCTGGGCCAGCACCAGCGCAAACAGCAGCCGGTGATAGCGCGGCAGCCCCAGAAAGCGCGCGAATCCATAAAGGATGACGGCCTTCACCGCCAGCAACGCCGCGACGCCCGCGCAGATGAACATCCAGTGATGGGCCACGACCTTGAGGTTGATGGACATGCCGATGGCCACGAAGAACAGGCCCAGCAGCAAACCCTTGAACGGGTCGATCGCTTTTTCCAGTTCATGCCGGTAGCGCGACTCGGCCATCAACACGCCCACCAGGAATCCGCCCAGGCCCGCCGACAGGCCCGCGTAGTCGAACAATTGAGCTGCGCCCACCACCATCAGCAGCGCCGCGGCGGTAAAGAGTTCGTTCAATTCCGCCTTCGCCGCCCAGCCCAGCAGACGCAGCCGGTAGGCCAGCGCCACGACCGCCACGGCCACCAGCGCTTCTTTGAAGGACGGTGCGGAGGTCCCGTCCGAGCCCAGCAGGCCGGCCGCGACCAGCATCGGAATCGCCGCCATGTCCTGGAACAGCAGCACGCCCAGCGCCGAGCGCCCCAGCGGCGTGCGCGTCAACTGACGCTCGTCCAGCAACCGCAGCGCCACCGCCGTGGACGACAGCGCCAGCGACAGACCGCACAACACCGCCGCCTGCCACTCCATGCCCGCCAGATGCCGCAGCGCCGCGCCGAACACCACCCCCAGCAGCAGGCCGCAGACCAGCATCTGCAGGGTGCCCAGGATGAAGACTTCGTTGCGCATCGCCCACAGGCGCTTGGGCGACAGTTCCAGCCCGATGATGAACAGCATCATCACGACGCCCCACTGCGACACGCCGATCATCGTGTCCACGTTCGTGACCAGCTTGAAGCACGATGGACCGACCAGGACGCCCGCGATCAGGTAGCCCGGAATGGCGCCCAGCCCCAGTCTTTGCGTGATGGGCACGCAAAGCACGGCCG
This sequence comes from Achromobacter animicus, assembly GCF_902859585.1. Classification (GTDB taxonomy): domain Bacteria; phylum Pseudomonadota; class Gammaproteobacteria; order Burkholderiales; family Burkholderiaceae_B; genus Achromobacter; species Achromobacter animicus. The sequence continues at coordinate 410,909 of NZ_CADIJM010000003.1, forward strand.
CGAGCAGAAGGATGAGGATGAGGTCCATGGAATGCGCAGAGGGCGGAATGGGGTGAATTCTGGCCAAAGATTGCGCCGGCTGAAAGCCGGATGAAACCCGCTGTGGTCCTTTTACCCGTTCTTTTTTCCACCCCTTTACACAAAAGAAAAAAATCCTGTAGAATTGCGGGCTTCGCTGCTCCGACAACGAAGATCCTTCCGACCAGGGATCTTTTAGTGAAGTCTTGTTAAACCGAAACTTCACCGATGCGGAACCCAGCCACGGAGAGGTGGCAGAGTGGTCGAATGTACCTGACTCGAAATCAGGCGTACGGTATCCCCGTACCGTGGGTTCGAATCCCACCCTCTCCGCCAAGTATTGAAGAATGAAGCCCCTGAGAAATCAGGGGCTTTTTTCTTTGCACGGCGTATTCACGCCGTGCCGCATGCTCAATAAGCGGCCAGCCGCAGCGATGCCTGCGATCCGCCGGCCTGGACGGACGACACCGCCTCGACCGCCAACACCCGCTCCGCACCGCCCGGCAACCTGAATGCGCTCACCGCCCGCGTCAGATCCGCCGACTGATCCTGCATCGAGCCCGCAGCCGCCGCAGCCTCTTCCACCAACGCCGCGTTCTGCTGGGTCACCTCGTCCATCTGCGACACGGCACGGTTGACTTGTTCAATGCCATCCGCCTGCTCGGCCGAGGCCGCCGCGATTTCGCCCATGATGTCGGTCACGCGTTGCACCGAACTGACAATTTCCTGCATCGTCGCGCCGGCGCGTTCGGCGCTGCCCGAGCCCTGGCCGATCTTCTGCACGGTGTCTTCGATCAGGACCTTGATCTCCTTGGCGGCCTGGGCGCTGCGCTGCGCGAGCGTGCGCACCTCGGCGGCCACGACCGCAAAACCCTTGCCCTGCTCGCCGGCACGGGCGGCTTCCACCGCGGCGTTGAGCGCCAGGATGTTGGTCTGGAATGCGATGCCGTCGATCACCGAGACGATGTCCGCGATCTTCACCGAGCTGGCGGAGATCGCGTTCATGGTGCTGACGACTTCGGACACGGTGGCGCCGCCGCGCGACGCGGTTTCCGAGGCCGCCGCGGCGAGCTGGTTGGCCTGCTTGGCGCTGTCGGCGTTCTGCTTCACGGTAGACGACAGTTGCTCCATCGACGCGGCGGTTTCCTCCAGCGACGCAGCCTGCTGCTCGGTGCGCGAGGACAGGTCGGTGTTGCCTGCCGCGATCTCGCCGGAGGCGGACGCGATGCTGTCCACGCCGGTGCGGATCCGGGCGACCGTGCTGGCCAGGTTGGCGTTCATGGATTCCAGCGCCGCCATCAACTGGCCGATCTCGTCACGCGAGCGCACGACGATGGTGCTGGTCAGGTCGTTTGCGGCAACCGTGCGCGCGACGCGCACGGCGTCGGACAGCGGACGGGTGATGCTGCGCGTCAGCAGCACGGACATCAACAGGCCACACACCACCGCAATGGAACCGATCACGATCATCCACAGATTCGCGGTGCCGTAAGACGCTTCGATTTCTGCGGCGCGCGCGTCGATATCGGCGCGCTGCAATTCGGACAGGCGATTGATGTTGTCAATGAACTGGCGCGTCGCGGGCAAGAACTCCTGCGTGAAGATCTTGTTGGCGGCGTCCACGTTGCCTTCCTGCTTGGCCTTGAAGATGCCGTCGCGGGTGCGCAGGTATTCGCTGCGCGCCTTGCCAATGCCTTGCCAAAGCACCTTTTCCTCGTCGCTTTCGATCAAGGGCTCGATCTTCTGCTGCAAGGCCGACGAGTTGCGGCTCGATGCCGCGGCTTCCTCGGCGAAGAAGCCTGCCAGGCTGGCGTCGGCACTCTTGGCGATGGCGGTGGTCCGGGTGACGCCCGACTGGATGTTGCGCGCCCAGTCGTTGATCAGGCGTTCCTTTGTGAGGGATCGCTGCGTCAGCGTTTCGACCGATTCGTTGATGTTGGCCAGGCTGACCAGTCCGACAATGCACATGACCATGATCATGGCCAGCAAGATGGCGAAACCACCCGCAAGGCGGGTTCCAAGCTTCATGTTTTTCATACTGCCTCCGGCGACTTCCAGGGCGGTGTGAATGCGTGCTCGGGCGGATGCCTTGGCGGCGGGATTGCGCCGCCTCCAATTCAAGCCAGATGCTCGCAAGCCCCTGGTTATCCGCCCCCAATAATGGTGTCCGTTGTGTCTGAAATTGCCGGCGGAGAGTTCGGATTTTCGAGGGTTCTCGCGACGGTCGAACGGATGCTAGCAGTCCGGATTTGGGCGGCATCGGGGGAAATGAAGGCGTTATTGACGCAACCTCTTCGCATTGCCTGAAAGGCGTCGGCAGCGTTGAAAAAAAGCCGCTATTGCTGACCGAATCAACGGGAAAACCCAGGCAAGAAAAACGGCCCGAAGGCCGCGGAAACTCAGGTCGGCGACGTCGGCCGCGCAAGCTGGAAGGTGTCCGTACTGCGCGCATACCAGCCGCCGCCGTGCATGCGGGCAATAAGTCCCAGCGCCGGCGTATCCACATGTCCGCGTTCGGCGTCCCGCACATAGGCGTCTTCGACATGCGCGCCCAGCACGCGCCCGATAACCACAATCTGTCGCGGACCGGTCACCACCGTTGCCTGGCTGACACACTCCAGCGACACCGGGCTGCCCTGGATGCGGGGCGGTCGCACATGGGTGGCGGGCAGCGCGGTCAAACCGGCCGCGGCCATTTCGTCTACGTCCGCCGGATAGTCGGCGCAGGTCTGGTTCATCTCGCGGACCAGGGATTCCGGCACCAGGTTCACCACGAACTCGCCGTTCTCGATGATGTTGGCGCCGGTGTCCTTGAATTCCCCGCCAGCATGGCGCATCAGGCCGATCGCGACCGTCGGCGGCTGATGCCCCATCACGTTGAAGAAACTGAACGGCGCGGCGTTCACGACGCCTTTGCCCGACACGGTGGTGACCCACGCGATCGGACGCGGCGTGACGGTCGAGGTGAGGATGTTGTAGACCGTCTGCGCCGGCAAGGCGTTGAAATCAAAATGCATCGATCAGACCTCCTGCTGCCCGGCGCCGGCGCCGGTGGCCGAGACCGCGCGCTTTTCGCGGGTGTCCACCTGAAGCTGGAAGACGTCGGGGCGGGCGTAGTGCCCGGACACGTCGAAATCGTACTTGCCGCGCAGGATCTGGTTGGGTTCGATGTCGGCGTACAGGATGGTCTCGTCCGAGAAATCCGGACCGGCCAGCACCTCGCCCAGCGGACCGATGATGGCGCTGCCGCCGCGCATCAGGACCGTGTCCGGCGCGTCGCCCAACGCGCATTCGAAGTCCTCGGGGTAGGCGCTGCGGCGCAGGTGCTGGCACGCGGTCAACACGTAGCAGCGCCCTTCCAGCGCAATGTGGCGCATGCTGGGCACCCAGGTGTCGCGATCGTCCGCGGTGGGTGCGCAATACAGCGCGACGCCCTGGCTGTACATGTACATGCGCAGCATGGGCATGTAGTTTTCCCAGCAGATCACCGCGCCGATCTTGCCGTAGGGGGTGTCGATGACGGGCATGGTGGACCCGTCGCCGAAACCCCAGATCAGGCGTTCCCCAGCGGTCGGCATCAGCTTGCGATGCTTGCCCGCCAGGCCGGCCTGGCCGTTGAAATACAGCACGGTGCAGTACAGCGTACCGCCGTCGGCCTCGATGCAGCCCATCACCACGAAGCTGTCGGTGTCGGCCGCGGCCTGCGCCACCAGCGCGACCTCCTCGCCGTCCAGGCGGATGGCCTGCTGATGGTAGGCGGCAAAGGCGTCGCGGCCTTCGGGCTTGCGCATCCCGATGGGCGCGCCGAACGAGTTGCCCTTCGGGTATCCGCCCAGGAAGGCCTCGGGAAACACCTGCACGCGGGCGCCCTGCTCGGCCGCCTGCCGGATCAGCGCGGCGGCCTTTTCGGCGCAAGCCATGCTGTCGGTGGGAATGGACGCCGCCTGGATGACGGCGGCCTTGAAGGTCTTTTGCATGGACATATCTATGCTCGCTTCCTTTTTGTCTCGTTGTTGTCAGTGGGCCGGATCTTCGTCGATGGCCTTCGCACGCGTGTTGGGCAGCAGCAGGCTGCCGATGACGCCCACGACCACCATCACCGCCACCGGGTACATCAGGCCGCCGAAGATATTGCCGCTGGCCTGCGCCAGGTACGTGGCGGTAAAGGGCACGATACCGCCAAAAATGCCCGCGCCGATGTGATACGGGAACGACAGCGCCGTGTAGCGGATGCGCGCCGGGAACAATTCAACCAGATAGGACGCGACCGGGCCATAGACCATCGCGACGACGGCCGTCATCAGCACCAGGATCAGGATGATCGTGGCGCGGTCGATGCGCGCGGGATCCGCCTTCTCCGGATAGCCGGCCGCCGTCAGCGCCTTGGCGTAGGCCGCGCGGTCAAAGCCGTTGACGGTGGCGCCGCCCACGCTCATCGCAATTTCCTGCCCCGGGATCGGCGCGGCATATTCAAAGTTGATGCCCTTGCCGACCAGGAATTTCTTGGCCTGCACGCACACCTTCTTGTGGTCGGCATGGCTGCCGATCATGGCGGCCTGCAATCCGAAGTCGCACGCGCCGCCGCTGGTGTCGGCATGCACGCGGACCGGCGTGGTCTGCATGGCCTGCGCCAGCGCCGGATTGCCGGCATTGAGCAGCACGTTGAACATCGCGTGGTAACCCACGGCGCCGATGAACAGGCCGGCCATCATGATCCACTTGCGGCCCACCTTGTCCGACAGCCAGCCGAACAGCACGAAAGTCGGCGCGCCGATGATGAAGCCGATCAGGATCAGCCGGTAGACAGTGGTCTGATCAAGCTGCACGGCCTGCTGCAGGAAGATCATCACGTAGAACTGCCCGGTGAAATAGGTGGCGCCCTGGCCTGCGGTGACGCCGATCAGCGCCAGCAGCACGAGGCGCAGGCTGGGCCATTGGCCGAACGTTTCCTTGACCGGGTTCTTCGACAGGCGGTTCTGCTGCTTCATGCGCGTGAAGACGGGCGATTCGTGCAGCTTGGCGCGCACGTAGATCGAAATGGCCAGCATCAGGATCGACAGGATGAACGGCAGACGCCAGCCCCACTGGCGGAAGTCCTCGGCGCTCATCGAGGCCTGGACGAGCAGGATGACGACCAGCGACAGGATCAGGCCGGCCGACGAGGTGATCTGGATCCATCCGGTCAGGAGCCCCCGGCGCCGCGGTTCGCAGTGTTCGGCAACGTAGATCACCGCGCCACCGTATTCGCCGCCCACCGCCAGGCCCTGCACGACCCGCAGCGTCAGCAGCAGGATCCAGGACAGGTGGCCCGCCGTTTCATAGGTCGGCAGGCAGCCGATCAGCACGGTGGCGCCGCCCATCATGACGACGGTGATCAGGAAGGTGTACTTGCGGCCCAGCTTGTCGCCCAGATAGCCGAACATCACCGCGCCCAGCGGCCGGATGATGAAGCCCACGGCCAGTGCGCCCAGGGCGGCCAAGAGCGCGACGGTGGGGTTGTCCTGCGGAAAGAGGACCTGGCTCATGAAGACAGCCAGCGTTCCGTAGATGAAAAAGTCATACCACTCGAACAGCGTGCCCAGCGTCGAGGCGACCACGACCTGACGTTCTTCCTTGCGGCTCAGCGTCGGCCCGGCGTCGAGCCTGGGCATTGCGACATTTGCTTCCATGCTTGCTTTCCCCTGTCGTTTTAGATTGATACTGCTGTACGCATTAACTATTATCAAAGCTAAGCTGGGACCGGAAAAAGCTAGGGGAAACCCGGCGCGGTCTGGAAAAGCGGGGAAAAGGCCGCTGCTACACTGCCGCCACGCACACTGTGGAGGCAGCAATGGCAAGGCCCGCCGGCAAGGTTGAGAAGAATTCGGAACAGGCGCCGGCCACGGCGCGCAGGGGCATCCAGTCGATCGAAGTGGGGTTCCGGATCCTGGACGTCATCCGCAAGACCGGCCGCCCGATGCCGCTCAAGGAAATCGCGGACGCCTGTGCGCTGACGGTGCCGAACGTCCACTACTACCTGGTGAGTTTTCAGAAAGTGGGCGTGGTGCAGCAGCACGCCGACACCGGCCACTACGGCCTGGGTCCGTATGCGTTGCGGCTGGGGCTGGCCGCGCTGGAGCAATTCGACGTGTTCACGACGGCGCGCCCGATCATGGCCGAGGTGGCCGCGGCCACGGGTCACACGGTGTTCCTGGGCGTGTGGGGCAACAAGGGTCCCACGATCGTCTACCGCGTCGAAGGCAGCCGCAGCCGGCCGCTGCTCGAATTGCGCGTGGGCACGGTGATGCCGCTGCTGTCGTCCGCGCTGGGCCGAAATTTCCTGGCGCACCTGCCCGATGCGCTGACCCGCGAGCTGCTGGAACAGGAGCTGGCCTCATCCGTGCCCGAAAGCCACGGCGGCACCGCCGGCAATGCCTACACGATGGCGGACGTGCAGGCCATTCGCGACGAAGTGCAGAAGCACCACATCAGCCGCTGCCGCCACGCGCTGCTGCCGCATTTCACGTCGTTGTCCGCGCCCATCTTCGACATGCTGGGCGAAATGAAGGCCGCCATCACACTGATGGGACCGGTCGGCGCGGTGGACGACGACCTGGAATCCGAAACCGCGCGCCTGCTCAGCGAAAAAGCCCGCTCGATCTCGGCGACGGCGGGCTGGGTGGATCCTGAGGCGCGGTAAGCGCTACCCCTCCGCCACGATCTTCGCGTCCTGGATTGTCTTCGCGTACTTCTGCTGTTCGCTCTTCATGAATTCGGCAAAGCGCTGCACGCCCCCGCCGCCGTCTTCCGCGCCCACCTGCGCCAGTTTCTCCTGCACGTCCGGCATCGCCAGCACCTGGTCGATGTCGCGGTTCATGCGCTGGACCATGGCGGCAGGCATACCGCCCGGGCCGACCATACCAAACCAGATGCTGGCCTCGAAGCCCGGGTAGCCCTGCTCGGCCACCGTCGGCACATTGGGCTGGCTCTTGGAACGCTTCTGCAGCGTCTGGGCCAGCGCGATGACCTTGCCGGACTGGATCAGCGGCGTGGCGGTGGTCATTCCTTCGAAGCAATATTGCACGTGGCCGCCCAGCAGGTCGTTCATCAGCGGCGCCGAGCCCTTGTACGGCACATGCAGCACGTCGATGCCGGCGCGCGCCTTGAAGATTTCCAGTGCCAGATGCTGCGCGGATCCGCTGCCCGCCGATCCGAACACGATCTTGCCGGGCTGCGCGCGGCATAGCTGGACGAGTTCGGGCAACGTCTTGGCCGGCTGGCTGGCGCCGCCGATCAAAATGGTGGGCGTCTTGCCGACCAGCGCGATGGGCGTGAAGTCCTTGTCCACCGAATACGCCAGCTTGGGCTGCAGGCCGGGCGCGATGCCATGGCTGTTCACGTGCGCCATCAGCAGCGTGTTGCCGTCGCCGGGCTGGCGGGCGACCTGCTCGGCCGCAATGATGCCCGCCGCACCCGCGCGGTTTTCGACGATGACGGGCATGTTCCACAGCGCGCCGAGCTTCTGCCCCAGCAGCCGGGCCAGCACGTCCGTGCCGCCGCCCGCGGGAAACCCCACCACGATCTTCACCGGACCGGAGGGCATGTCCTGCGCCCGCGCCGCCGACGGCAGCACAAGGGCCGCCCCCAGCGCCGCGGCGCTGGTCATGAATTGCCTACGTTGCATCGTTGTCTCCTCGCGCGCCGGTCCGACGGCCGGCAACTGGTTATGTGGAACTGCCTGCCGCTGTTGCATCCGGCCGTCTGACGCGGCCTGGATGCGGACCTTCGGGTACTACGCCTGCATGAACCGGCGCCGCTGCCGCATGTGCACGGCATGCAACCTTTGCGCGGCGCCGGTCGACGGGCCTAATGGAAGACGGGCCTAATGGAAGACGGGCCTAACGGGCGACGCGCGTCCACTTGCCGAAGCGTTCGACCATGCGCTCGTCAAAGCCGAACCCCAGACCCGGCTCCTGATGCAGAATCACGCGGCCCTGCTTGTGGGTCAGTTGGCGGTCGACCAGCTTGCGGAAGTTCAGGACCTGGTCATCCCAGAAGAATTCGACGTAGCGCGCATTGGGCGTGGCCGCGACCAGCGGCGCATGCACGTCGTGGAACCAGTGCGGGCACACGACCACGCCGTAGCTGGCTGCGGTCGCGGCGATACGCTTCCATTCGGTGATGCCGCCGCAGACCGCCGCATCCGTCTGCAGGATGCCCGCTGCGCCCTTGTCCAACAGTTCCTTGTGATACCAGCGGCCGTAGCCGATCTCGGCGGTGGCTATCGGCAGATGCGTCAGGCGCGCCAGCTTGGCGTGGCTGTCGATGTCGTCCGGACTGAACGGTTCTTCGATGAAGTACGGCTCGTATTGTTCGAAGCGGCGGATGTATTGCATGGCCTGCGTCACGTCCTGCCAGGCGTTATTGCAGTCCATCATCAGCTCGACGTCCGGACCCACAGCTTCGCGCGCGGCCTTCAGGCGCGCTTCTTCCTCGCGCGGCGACAGGCGGCCGGTCTTCATCTTGACGGCGCCAAACCCCTTGGCCACGTAGCTGGCCATTTCCTCGCCGAGATGCTGCGGGGTCTTGCCATCGAGGTAGTAACCGCCGCTGGCGTAGGCCGGCACGGATTCCAGTTCGACCGCGCCCAGGAACTTGTGCAGCGGCAGGCCCGCGGTCTTGGCGTTCAGATCCCACAGTGCGATGTCCAGCGCGCTTAAGGCGCGCATCACGGTGCCTTGGCGGCCTTGCAGCAGCGCTTCCTGGTACATGGACTGCCACAGCCCTTCGACCGCGTGCGAATCCTTGCCGAGCAGCACGGGGCCCAAGAGGCTCTGGACGGCGGCCTCGAAGATCGCGCCGCCGGCGCTGCCGACGTAGCAGAAGCCGATGCCCTCCACGCCATCGGTGGAGCGCACCTTGACCAGGCCGTAGTGGCGGGTGGACACGGTGCGGTTGGAAAACGAGGTGACTTTATCCAGAGGCACCGCCGCGGCGCATACGTCTATGGATTCAATGATGGGCACGGGTGGCTCCTTGAAAGCAGTGAAATCGACTGGACCGATCGGCGCGCCGCGCGTTGCCTGATCGCCTGGACGTATTCTTCTCCGGACCAAAGAAAACAACAATTATCTTCACGCATCTTTAGAATATGGAAAAACCATTTTCCGAAAAGGGCACGCGGCTTTGGATTCGCGCTTTCTACAGACCTATGTGCATGTGGTGGAACTCGGCTCCATCGCCCAGGCCGCCCGGCATCAGGGGCTGACACCGGCCACGGTGCAGCAGCGGTTGCGCACGCTGGAGGCGGATGTGGGCAGCGCACTGATTGCGCGCTCGGGCCGCACGGTCAAACCCACGCCCGCCGGCGTGCGCATCCTGGAACGCGCGCGCGCCATCCTGCGCGACGTGCGTGACCTGCGCTCGGCCGCGTCGGACACGGACCTGCCGGCTGGCCCCTTGCGGCTGGGCGCCACCCCCACCGCCTTGACCGGCATCATGCCGCCGGTGCTGCGCACGTGGGTGACCCAGCATCCGGGCATCGAGATCTACATAGAACCCGCGCCGACCACGCTGCTATACAGCAAGGTGCTGTCGGGCGAACTGGACGGCGCGCTGCTGGTGCACCCGCTGTTTCCCATTCCCAAGACCTGCGCGTGGCGCGACTTGCGGCACGAGCCCCTGGTGCTGGTTACCCCCGCCGACATGAAGGTCGACGACCCCTTGGCCGTCATCGTCCGGGAGCCGTATATCTGCTACGACCGCAGCGTGGTGGGCGGCAAGATGGCGGACGACTACCTGCGCGCGCGCAGCCTGCGTCCGCGCGTCCGCTTTGAACTGGACGGCATCGAATCCATTGCCAAACTGGTCGCCGAAGGGTTGGGTGTCGCGCTGCTGCCCGATTGGGCCAGTACGGGCACGCCGTCCGCGCACGTCAAACGCTGGCCGCTGCCCGAACCTTGTCCGGTCAGGACGGTGGGCGCGATCTGGTTGCGCTCCGGCGTGCGTTCGGAATTGATGCGGGCGTTTGTGGAATTGGCCGAGTCGCAACTCGGCCTGGGCGCCGCGGCCGCGCAGCGCGCCCGCTAGGCGATGGCGTCTTCGCCGTTGCGCGCCACGACCACGCCGCTGGACACCACCAGGCGCCGGGGCGTGCGCTGCACCACGGCTTGGGCAATGCAACTGGCGTCGGCCAGCACCAGATCGGCACGCGCGCCGGGGGCCAGGCCGTAATCCGCAAACCCGCAGGCGCGGGCTGCCGCGCGGGTCACGCATTCAAACGCCCACTCGATCTCGTCGTCGCGGCGCAGATCGTTGCGCAGTCCGATCAGCGCGGCGCGTTCCAGCATGTCCGGGCTGCCGTACGGCGTCCAGGTATCCCGGATGCCGTCGTTGCCGCCGAACAGCGTCACGGCCGCCTCGCGGCAGGCCCGCACTGCGGGCACTGGCCTCGACGCCGGCGCGGTGGTCAGCAGGGCCACGTCCAGCAACGCCAGCCGCCGGAGCAACCCGTCCAAACGAGCGGCGTCGAGGGCGCCCAGACAGAAGGCGTGGCTGATCACGACCTTGCCTTTCATGTCCAGCGCCTGCACCCGGTCAAGGATCAGCTCCAGCGTGAAGGCGCCGAGTTCGCCGGGTTCATGCAGATGAATGTCCACCGGCTTGCCATGCTTGTCGGCCAGGCCGAACAGCACGTCCAGGGATTTCACGGGGTCTCGGTCGATGGCGGATGGGTCCAGTCCGCCGAGCACGTCCGCCCCGCCGGCAAGTGCCTGGTCCAGCAGCTCGGCCGTGCCGGCACGGCCCAAGAGACCGGATTGCGGAAAGGCCACCGTCTGGATTTCGACGCGGCCGGCCAGCGCCTGCCGCGTGGCATGCACGCCTTCCAGATGCTTCAACCCGGCGTCGGTGTCGACGTCAACGTGGGTGCGGATCCGCGTCGTGCCCGCCCGCAGAAATGCGAGCGCCAATGCGTGCGAATGGCTGGCGGCGTCATGTGCCGTGGCGGCGCGCCAGTTGCGTTCGTTGTCGATGCGATCGGTGAGGGACGGTCCGACCTTGTTCACGTACCAGGCGGAACCCCAGGTCGTCTTGTCCAGATGGGTGTGGCCCTCGATGAGGGCGGGCAGCAGCAAGGCGCCACCGCCGTCTTCGACGTTTACGCCGGGATCGGCATCGAGACCCGGTCCGATCTGCAGGATGCGGCCGCCGCGCACCAGGACGTCAACGCCCTCGCCTTGTGCCGAGCGAACGTTCTTGAGGAGCAGATCCGCCATCTCAGACTTGAGGCGGCTCGATCCAGAAGAAGCGTTCGCCTTGCCGGACCATATCGGCGACGCCTTCGGCGCCGATGCGATAGTCCGTGCCCATGAGCGTGGCGCCGCCGTCTTCATGAATATGAATGACGGCCAGCGGGTCGTTGGCCATGGTGTACCAGTAGTACCCGGGCTTGAGATTGTGGAGGTCGGTAGTCATTCGTCGAGTATACAAATAACGCCCAGGCGTTTTCAAAAAGACAACACATATGAAGCGCCCTACCTGACAGGTAAGTCGTGACACGTCATACTCCGCATGCGGAGCTTGAGCAAGTCTCAAGCAGGTGGCACGTGCCGGCCCCGGCCATAACAGCAATAAGCGCGCAAGCGTTCATCGCGAGGGATACAGCTAGCACATGAAACGGCAGTTACTTCAATTCAGCGAACCGCTCAAGCAAGCCATTCTGGATGGCGCCAAGGTGCAAAGCCGGCGCATCCTCAAGCCGCAGCCGTCCAAGTTCACCACGGTCTGGTATGCGGACGCCGCGGATTCCGGAAGATGGGTGGCCATGGGACCGTCACCGGATAAGCCTTCCGAATTGCGCAAGACTTCGAGCTGGGTCAGGTGCCCCTATGGCAAATCGGGCGAAACCATCATCCTGGCCGATGAAGCGGGCTCGCCTTTTGCCAGTGCCGTCGTCGTGGGCGTACGCATTCAGCGGCTACAGAACCTGACCGAGGCCGACGCGCGTGCCGAAGGTACGCAGTCGCTTTATCAGAGTTCCGCGCTATTGCCGGGCGTGCCGCTGCAGACTGCGTTCGCGCTGATGTGGTGCGAACGTTATGGCGCACATGCGTGGGCGGCCAATCCCTGGGTGTGGGTGGTCGAATACCGCCAGACGACGCCTTACAACAAGTCGGACTACTAGCCGGCTGGTGTGCCGCAACAACACCGGTACGGCTGCACGCCTGGAGTTAGTGTCCAGCTGTAACTCCAACCCTCCGCTTCAGTTAATTCCATCCTATTTCAATCGACTTCAATCGCGAACTCCCCAGAGCGAGCGCCCGCTGCCGCAGTGCAGCAGGCGCACCCGCTTGAAAAAGGGGGCGGTTGCGGATTGTCGCCATTGCGGCCGGGATGCTTACGAATAGCTTGCGCAAACCGCCGAAAATAGCACCAACGAATACTCAACTTTGCTGCGGCTCGCAGCAGGCAGGTGCAAGATGAAAAAATGGCTTATTGCAGGTGTCGGTGCCGCGGGTCTGCTGATTTCCAGCGTCGCCCTGGCCCGCGTGGACGTTGGTATCTCCATCGGTGTTCCAGGCGTCGTCTACCCCGCACCCGTCTACGTGGCCCCGGCGCCGGTGTACGTCGCACCGCCCCCACCGGTGTATTACCGTCCTGCACCGGTTTATGTCGCGCCGCCCGTCGTTTATCCGGGGCCGGTGTATTACGGTGGCGGCCGTTATTACGACCGCCGCGAATGGCGAGGCCCGGGGCCCCGCCACGGCCATTACCGCGGCCACGGCCACGGCCACGGACATGGGCGCGACCGTCACTGAATATGCCCGGCGGCAAAAAGCAAAGGCCACTCTTGCGAGTGGCCTTTTTTTCGTCGGGGCAATGTCCGGTGCCCCGCGCGACGACCTGTCAGGCAGCGGGGGCCTGGACGGGTTTTGCGGCCAGCGAGGCCGGTTGTTGCAATACCGGTTTGGCCTTTTCATCGGCCCAACGCGGCGATTCCTGAACGAGATCAATCCAGCGGCGCGGCGCACTGGACGCCCGCCACCAACCATTATGCGGACGCATGAGCAAACTCCGGTTCACCGTTGAAACGCACACCATTGATGCCCTGAAACAGATGACGGCTTTCCTGTTCTGCTTCGTGCAATTCAGCGAAGGGCGGCTGTCCCGGAACGGTCCAGCATTTTTCGGGTGCGGTACCGCCAATTCGGCGGGTCCATATTTGCACCCGATAGCCCTGCTCGTCTTCCTTTGCCACAGAGCATCTCACACGAAAATCTCCAATCATTCTTGAAGTCATGGACAACTCCTTGTTATATAAGTGAATGAAGCGTGTAGAACGCCGGTGTATTGTGCCGTAACTATCCGGCCCTTTTATGCCAAATACACAATTGCTCACATCAAAAATCAAGCACTCACGCGAGCAAGATAGCGTTCTAAAACGACAGGAATATGTCGGCCATGATAAAAAAAAACGGAGCCCGAAGGCTCCGTCTTTTTATCAGCCATATGGCCGATGGACGTGCGGCAATATCAGGGCTTGAGTACCGAAATACCGCCCATGTACGGCTGCAGCGCTTCCGGAATCAGCACACTGCCGTCGGCCTGCTGGTGATTTTCCAGCACGGCGACCAACGCACGGCCCACCGCCAATCCCGAACCGTTCAGCGTGTGCACGTATTCCGGCTTGCCTTGGGCATTGCGGAAACGCGCCTGCATGCGGCGGGCCTGGAAGGTTTCGCAGTTGGACACCGACGAAATCTCGCGCCAGGTGTTTTGCGCCGGCAGCCAGACTTCCAGGTCATAGGTCTTGGCCGAACCAAAGCCCATGTCGCCCGTGCACAGCAGCACGACGCGGTAAGGCAGATTCAGCAACTGCAGCACGCGCTCGGCATGGCCGACCATTTCTTCCAGCGCGTCGTACGACTGGTCCGGTTGCGTGATCTGCACCATTTCAACCTTGTCGAACTGGTGTTGACGGATCATGCCGCGGGTGTCGCGGCCGCCGCTGCCGGCTTCGGAGCGGAAGCACGGCGTGTGGGCAGTGAGCTTGAGCGGCAGATCGGCGGCAGCCTGGATCGCGCCGCTGGCCACGCTGGTCAGCGTGATTTCCGACGTGGAGATCAGGTACTGGTCTTCACGCACATACGGCTTGCCCTGGTCGTCGACCTTGGGATCGTCATCGCCGCCGCCTTTGGAGACCGCGAACATGTCGTCCTTGAACTTGGGCAACTGACCCGTGCCGTACAGCGTCGAGGCATTGACGATGTAGGGGGTGTAGCACTCGGTATAGCCGTGGGTGCGGGTTTGCAGGTCCAGCATGAACTGCGCCAGCGCGCGGTGCAGGCGGGCGATGGGGCCGCGCATGAACGAAAAGCGCGCGCCCGACAGCTTGGCGGCCATGTCGAAGTCCAGGCCCAGCGGTTCGCCCAACGACACGTGGTCGCGCGCTTCGAAGGCCAGCGCAGGCGGGTTGCCGTCAGCCCCCGCTTCGCCAGGCAGCCAGCGGCGCACCTCGACGTTGTCGTCGGCGGATTCGCCCAGCGGCACGCTGGCGTGCGGCAGGTTCGGCACCGACATCAGCAGGTCGTTGAGCGGCTGCTGCAGCGCGGCCAGCTCTTCTTCGAGCTGCTTCAGGCGCTCAGGCACGGCCTGCGATTCCGCCATGACGGCGCTGGCGTCCTCGCCCTTGGCCTTCAGTTGGCCGATCTGCTTGGCCAGCGCATTGCGGCGGGCTTGCAGGGACTCGGTCTCGGTCTGGACGGCCTTGCGGCGAGACTCCAGGTCGTTGAACCGTTCCGTGTCGAAGGCGACGCCGCGGGTCTTCAGGCGGTCTACGACGGTTTGCAGGTCTTTGCGCAGCAGTATCGGGTCTAGCATGGTGAGGTCGGTGAGGTTGCAAAAAAGGTGGCGGGACTTTGCCCGTCACCGGTTCTTGGCGCGTTCCTGCGCGTCCAGCTCGCGCAGGAATGCCAGCTTCTGCTGGATTTTAGCCTCCAGGCCGCGATCGGTCGGCCGATAGAAGGAAGGCTTGAGTCCGTCAGGGAAATATTGCTCGCCCGCGGCGTAGCCGTGGGGCTCGTCGTGCGCATAGCGGTAGGCCTTGCCGTGGCCCAGCTGTTTCATCAGTTTGGTCGGCGCGTTGCGCAGGTGGATGGGCACCGGCGCGCTGCCGTGTTCCGCCGCGAACTTGCGGGCCTGGTTGTACGCGTTGTAGACGGCGTTGGACTTGGCGGCACACGCCATGTAGACCACGGCCTGCGCCAGCGCGAGCTCGCCTTCGGGGGAACCGAGACGTTCGTAGATGTCGGCGCCGTTCACCGCCAGGTCCGTAGCGCGGGGGTCGGCCAGGCCGATGTCTTCGACCGCCATGCGCACCAGGCGCCGCGACAGGTACTTGGGATCGGCGCCGCCGTCGATCATGCGGCAGAACCAGTACAGCGCCGCATCCGGATTGGAACCGCGCACCGACTTGTGCAGCGCGCTGATCTGATCGTAGAAGGCGTCGCCGCCCTTGTCGAAGCGGCGCAGATTCTGCGACAGGGAGATTTCCAGCCAGGCCGCATCCACCGTGTCGCGTCCGGCGGACTGCGCCGATTCGGCCACGACTTCCACCGCGCTGATCAGCCGGCGCGCATCGCCATCGGCCCAGGCGGCAAGCTGCTCGCGTGCGTCGGGTTCGATGCGGATCGCCGCGCCGTCGTCTTGTCCTTCGTTGAGCGCCTGCACGGCGCGGTCGACCAGCTGCTGCAGCTCTTCGGCCGTCAGCGACTGCAGCACGTAGACGCGTGCCCGTGACAGCAAGGCCGAATTGACTTCGAACGAAGGGTTTTCAGTGGTCGCGCCAATGAACGTGAACAGCCCGCTTTCGACATACGGCAGGAAGGCATCCTGCTGCGCCTTGTTGAAGCGGTGAACCTCGTCAACGAAAAGGATCGTGCGGCGGCCCTGGCCTTGCGCGATCTGCGCCACCGTCACGGCGTCGCGGATGTCCTTCACGCCACCCAGCACGGCCGAGATGGCGATGAACTGCGCGTCAAAGCCGTCGGCCATCAGACGCGCCAGCGTGGTCTTGCCCACGCCCGGCGGCCCCCAGAAGATCATGGAGTGCGGACGGCCGGATTCGAAGGCGACGCGTAGCGGCTTGTCAGGTCCCAGCAGATGCGACTGGCCGACCACGTCGGCCAGGGTGCGGGGACGCAGGCGTTCGGCCAGGGGAACGTAAGGCCGATGCGCAGGATCGGCCGCGAAGAGATCGTTGCTCATTGGCAGCAGATGAAGGAATACAGCAAGGATTTCAAGCCTGCATTACACCATGTCCGGCTCGGCCCCCTTACCTGCCAGCCGCCCCGCTCGGCGGCAGCACGCCAGGCCTACGCCAGTTCGGGCGGACCGAACCGTCGGTTGGCCAGCACGGGCAAGACCTTGCGGGCATGGGCCAGCCGTTCGGGGTCAATGTCCGCAAAGACCAGCGCAGGCGCTTCACCGGCCCGCGCCGTGACCACCCCCAGCGGATCCACGACCATGCTGCACCCGATATTGCGTTCGCCGCATTCGCCAGTAGCGGCGACGTAGCAGGTGTTTTCCAACGCCCGCGCGGTCACCAGGACCTCCCAGTGCATTTCCTTGAGCGGACCGCGCACCCAGGCGGCCGGGAGCACGAGCAGGTCGGCGCCGTCCAGCGCCAGCCGGCGGGCCAGTTCGGGAAAGCGCACGTCGTAGCAGGTCATGAGGCCCACGCGCAGACCGCCGATATCCAGCAACGGCGGGATGTCGGTGCCGGGGGTGACATTGGTGGACTCCTTCATGGTGAAGGCGTCGTACAGGTGCAGCTTGCGGTACTGCGACAGGATCTGGCCGTCGCGGATGGTGACCAGCGTGTTCCACACGCGGCCCTCGCCCGTCGGCACGTGGACGCACATCATCGTGGCCAGGTCCGAACCGCGGCTGGCGTCGAGCAGGCGGGTGATGAACGGGCCATCCAGCGGCTGCGCGGCCTTGAGCACGATCTGCGGGTCGGTGATGTCGCGGGCCAGGATGCCTTCGGGCAGAACCAGCAGCCCCGCCCCGCCGGCGCGGGCGCGTTCCATCAGGTCCACGCAGACCTGCGCGTTTTCTTCCCAGACGCGGCTGACGGCGAACTGGCCCAAGGCGACTTTCAGCATGGCTTTTCCTTTGTCGAAGCACGGGCGCGCCCTGTGGGGCGCGCAGCATGGACCTATTTTCCCACCGTCGGCGCGGCCGGGGCTACGGGAAACTCCTAGCTCCCGCTTGTAAATTTCTTTCACGATAATGAAAAAAATCAGTTTTGACGTAAATATTTTCCATACCGGACCGCCGCCATGACCAACTCCTCCTCCCCCGCAGCGCCGCTGGACGTGAACGGCAAAGGCCTGGGCGCGTTTCCCGAGTCCTGTACCACCGCCGACGTGGCGGCGCTGAACTGGAATCTGCTGAACGAAGACGTGAGCCTGCCGGTGGCCGTGCTGTACGAAGCGCGTGTGCGCCACAACCTGCAGTGGATGCAGCAGTTCATGGAGGCCTATCACGTCAAGCTGGCGCCGCACGGCAAGACGACGATGAGCCCGGCGCTGTTCAAGCGCCAGATCGACAACGGCGCCTGGGGCATCACGCTGGCCACCGCGCCGCAGGTGCTGGCGGCCTACCAGCACGGCGTGCGCCGGGTGCTGATGGCCAACCAGCTCGTGGGCCGCGCCAACATGGCCATCATCGCGCGACTGCTGCAAGACCCCGCCTTTACGTTCTTCTGCATCGTGGATTCGGTCGCCAACGCCGCGCAACTGGGCAAGTTCTTCGGCGACGAGGGCAAGGTGCTGCCCGTGCTGATCGAACTGGGTCCGGCCGGCGGACGCACCGGCGTGCGCGATGACGCACAGTTGCAGGCCGTGGCCGACGAGATCGCCCGCTGGCCCGGCCTGGCGCTGGCCGGCATCGAAGTCTACGAAGGCGTACTGCAGGAAGAAGGCGCCATCCGCGCGTTTCTGCGCCGCGCCACCGATGCGCTGCGCGGCCTGGCCGCCGCGGGCCGGCTGCGCAAGAACGGTCCGGCCATCATCTCCGGCGCCGGTTCGGCCTGGTTCGATGTGGTCGCCGAGGAATTTTCGCAACTGGACATCGGCGGCGCCCTGGAAGTGGTGCTGCGTCCGGGTTGCTACCTATCGCACGACGTGGGCATCTACCGCACCGCCGCCGAGCGCATCAATGCGCAGAACCCGGTGGCGCGCAAGATGGAGCCCGGCTTGCAGCCCGCCTTGCAGGTCTGGGCCTACGTGCAGTCGCTGCCCGAACCCGGCCGCGCCATCATCGCGATGGGCAAGCGCGACGCCGCCTTCGACGCGGGCCTGCCCACTCCCGCCCTGCTGTACAGGCCCGGCTCGGTGCAGCCCGGCGCCGCGCCGTCGCACTGGAAGCTGTCCGCGATGATGGACCAGCACGCCTTCATGCAGGTGGGCGACGGCGACGACATCCAGGTCGGCGACATGATCGCCTTCGACATTTCTCATCCCTGCCTGACGTTCGACAAATGGCGTCAGGTGCTGCTGGTGAACGAGCACTACGGCGTCACCGGCGTGGCCGAAACCTTCTTCTAGTCCCCCAGCCCGCGGCACCGCGCCAGGCCCCAAGGGGACCGCAGCATCCGGGCACCGGCGCGCATCCGATTTCACGCGACAACCTGTTTCTGTTCCTCTGGAGAGAGAATCATGAACTTCCGTACCTCCCGGCGAGGCGGTGGGCTGAAGAGCCTGCTCGCGGCCGGCGCAATTGGCTTGACCGCTTTGTCGACCCCCGCCCTCTGTGCCACGCCGGTCAAGGGAGGCACGATCTCTGTCGCCACCATCGGCGAGCCGCCGACGCTGGACCCGATGACCAGCACGGCCGACCTGGTTGGCATCCTGACCCAGCACTTCTTCGAGACGCTGTACACCTTTGACGCCAAGTGGAACCTGACGCCGCTGCTGGCCGACAAGATGCCGGAAGTGTCGGCCGACGGGCTGGTCTATACGATCCCGCTGCGCCAGGGCATCACGTTCCATGACGGTTCGAAGATGGATTCGTCGGACGTGCTGGCGTCGCTGAAGCGCTGGACCGAGACCGCCACGCGCGGCAAGATGGCCGCCAAGATCATCAGCGCCATCGAGGCCCCGGACGCCAACACGATCCGCATCACGCTCAAGCAGCCGTACGCGCCGCTGACCGCGCTGCTGGCCATGAACAACAGCGCCGCGGTCGTCATGCCCAAGGGCAAGATCGCGCCGTCGCTGACCGAATTCATCGGCACGGGCCCCTACCAGCTCAAGGCCCGCGTTCCCGACCAGTACGTGCAACTGGTGCGCTTTGACGGCTACAAGCAGCGCGAAGGCGAGCCCAACGGCTACGGCGGCGCGCGCAAGCAATACCTGGACGAGATCCGCTTCGTGCCGGTCAGCAACGCCAATACCCGCGTGGAAAGCGCGGTGGCAGGCCAGTTCGACTACGTGGACTCGCTGCCGGTGGAGTCGCTGCCCAAGCTGAAGAACGGCCGCTCCGATCCGGTCATGCTCAAGCCCTTCGGCTGGCCGCGCCTGGTGCTCAACACCAAGCAGGGCATCATGTCGAACCAGGCCGTGCGCCAGGCGGTGCAGCTGGCCCTGAACGAAGAAGACATGCTGTTCGCCGCGTTCGGCGACAAGAACTTCTACAAGCTCAACGGCGACCTGTATCCGGAAGGCTTCCCGTGGGCCACGTCGCTGGGCGGCAAGGTCTACAACAAGGGCGACGCCGCGGCGGCCAAGAAGCTTGTCGACAGCGCCAACGTGCAGG
Source organism: Achromobacter animicus (assembly GCF_902859585.1). GTDB lineage: Bacteria > Pseudomonadota > Gammaproteobacteria > Burkholderiales > Burkholderiaceae_B > Achromobacter > Achromobacter animicus. Next base: position 430,727 of record NZ_CADIJM010000003.1, read on the forward strand.
ACCGCAAGATCCGCATCCTGACCAGTCAGCAGTACGAGTTCCATTACAAGATGGCGCTGGTTGCCGCCGAATACCTGAAGGCCGCCGGCTTCACAGTGGACATGCAGGTCGTGGATTGGGCCACGCTGACGCAGCGCCGCCAGGATCCGGCCGTGTGGGACATCTTCATTACCCACAGCCCCTTCCTGCCTGAACCCGCGCTGATCGACTTCCCGTCCAAGGACGCGCCGGGCTGGTGGGACACGCCGCGCCGCAATCAGGTGCTGGACGCCTTCAACCAGGCCGGGTCGCAGGAAGAGCGCGTCAAGCGCTGGGCCGATGTGCAGCAGGCCGTGTACGACGAAGTGCCGTTCATCAAGGTGGGCGACTTCAACGCACAGGCCGCGCGCTCGCCATCGCTGCAAGGCACGCAGGCGGTGCCGTGGCCGTATTTCTGGAACGCCTGGAAGGCGGCCAAGTAAGCCCCTGCCCCGGCGGGCGGCCGCAGCCGCCCGCCACCGCAGACCGCGCGATCCGCTCGCGCCCACGAGAATGATTTCCAGGACTCCACCGTGTTGCGTTATCTCTTGAATCGGCTGGTCGGGCTGGTGGCCGTGATGTTCATCGTCGCGACCATCGTGTTCGTCATCATCCGCCTCACGCCCGGCGACCCGGCCGCCGTGATGCTCGGCCCGCAGGCCAGCCAGCAGGACATCGCCGCCCTGCGCGCGCAGCTGGGGCTGGACGAGCCCGTGGCGATGCAGTACGTGTCGTGGCTGGGCAAGCTGCTCCAGGGCGACCTGGGCCAGTCAATCTTCATGAACAAGCCGGTGCTGGCGGCGCTGGCCGACCGCGCCGAACCGACGATCCTGCTGACGCTGATGTCGCTATTGATCGCCAGCGCCATCGCGCTGCCGGTCGGCATTCTGTCGGCGGTCAAGCGCGGTACGACGCTGGACCAATCGGTGCTGTCGTTCTCGATGTTCACGTCCAGCGTGCCCAGCTTCTGGCTGGGGCTGCTGCTGATGCAGGTGTTCTCCGTGAAGCTGGGCTGGCTGCCGGTGGCCGGCTATGGCGGCCCGGACGCTTCGCTGGCCACGCGGCTGTCGCACCTGATCCTGCCTGCGGTCGTGCTGGGACTGGTGAATTCGGCGCTGATCACCCGCTTCATCCGCGCCAGCATGCTGGACGTGCTGCGCGACGACTACGTGCGCACGGCGCGCGCCAAGGGCCTGCCGGAACGCAAGGTCATCCTGAAGCACGCGGTGCGCAACGCGCTGATTCCGATCCTGACGGTGCTGGGCCTGACCACGGCGCTGCTCATCAGCGGCGCGGTGGTGACCGAGACCGTGTTCGGCCTGCCCGGCGTGGGCAGCCTGGTGGTGTCGGCCGTGCTGCGGCGGGATTATCCGGTCATCCAGGGCGCGCTGCTGATCATCGCGGCCATCTATGTGCTGATCAATTTGTTCATCGACCTGCTGTATCTGGTGGTCGACCCCCGCGTGCGTTACTGAGCCATCGACATGACGACTGCAACTTCCATGAATCCCGGCTCGGACCGCTGGCAGGTCCTGCGCCTGCTGGTGTCGCGCAAGACGGTGCTGATCAGCCTCATCGTGATCGTGGTGCTGGCGGCCGCCGCGCTGCTGGCGCCGTGGATCAGCCCCTACGACCCGTTCAAGCTGTCCATCATGAACCGCCTGAAGGCGCCGGGCGCCGCGCACTGGTTCGGCACCGACGACTTCGGCCGCGACGTGTTCAGCCGCGTCATCCACGGCGGACGGCTGTCGCTGATGGTGGGCTTTTCCGTTGTCATCCTGTCCAGCGTGCTGGGCATTGCGCTGGGACTGATCGCCGGGTTCTTCCGCACCGCCGACAAGTTCGTGTCGCGGCTGATCGACGCGATGATGGCGTTCCCGGACATCCTGCTGGCGATCTCGCTGGTGGCCGCGCTGGGCCCGTCGCTGGTCAACGTGGTGATCGCGCTGGGCATCGTGTACACGCCGCGCCTGGCGCGCATTGTGCGCGCCTCGACGCTGGTGATCCGCGAGCTGCCCTTTGTGGAAGCGGCCCGCGCGCTGGGCGTGCCCACGTGGCGCATCGTCACCGTGCACGTGCTGCGCAACCTGGTGTCGCCCATCCTGGTGCAGGGCACCTTCATCTTCGCGTACGCCATCCTGGCCGAGGCGGGCCTCTCGTTCCTGGGCGTGGGCGTGTCGCCCGACATTCCGACCTGGGGCACCATGATCAACGCCGGCCAGCAGTACATGGGCTCGGCCGACTGGATCATGATCTTTCCTGGCATCGCCATCGTGCTGTCCGTGCTGTCGCTGCAACTGGTGGGCGACGGCCTGCGCGACGTTCTCGATCCGCGCCTGCGCAAGGAGCTGTAAACATGACCGCAAGCACCCGAGACATCGTGCTGTCGGTGGAAGGCTTAAAGACCTGGTTCCACAGCCGCGACGGCATCGCCAAGTCGGTGGACGGCGTCACCTTTGACCTGGCCCGCGGCGAAACGCTGGCCATCGTCGGCGAATCCGGTTCCGGCAAATCCGTGACCAGCCTGTCCATCATGGGCCTCTTGCCCAAACCGGCCGGCCGCATCGAGGCCGGCAGGATCCTGTTCCGCGACCGCCAGGGCGTCCAGCACGATCTGGCGCACGCCACGCCGTCCACGCTGCAACGCATCCGCGGCGCCGAGATCGCGATGATCTTCCAGGAGCCCATGACCAGCCTGAACCCGCTGTACACCGTGGGCGATCAGATCGCCGAGGCAGTGCTGCAGCACGAAGGCGGCTCGCGCGCGGCGGCATTGAAGCGCGCCCGCGAGATGCTGGAGCGCGTGGAGATTCCGGCGGCCGACCGCCGCGTCAACGAATACCCGCACCAGATGTCGGGCGGCATGCGCCAGCGCGTGATGATCGCGCTGGCCCTGGCGTGCAACCCCGCGGTGCTGATCGCCGACGAGCCCACCACCGCGCTGGACGTGACGGTGCAGGCACAGATTCTGGACTTGCTGCGCCGCCTGCAGGCCGAGATGAACATGAGCATCCTCTTCATCACGCACAACCTGGGCGTGGTGGCCGAGATCGCGCATCGCGTGGCCGTGATGTATGCCGGCCGCGTGGTCGAGGACGCCGGTGTCTACGACCTGTTCGAAAAGCCCACGCATCCCTACACGCGCGGCCTGCTGTCCTGTCTGCCGACGGCCGCGCTGCTGGCGTCGGGCGAACGTCTTCGCGCCATCCCGGGCAACGTGCCCAGCGTGCTGTCGCTACCGGCAGGCTGCACGTTTGCGCCGCGCTGCCCGCTGGCCGCGGACGACTGCCGCGCGGGCGTTCCCGACCTGGTGACGGTGCAGGCCGAACACCGCGCCCGCTGCATCAAGGTGAACCCGATATGACGAGCATTCCGACTCCCCGCGCCGCCGAGCCGCTGGTGCGCATCGACGACCTGAAGGTCCACTTTCCGACCTCGCAGGCGCGCAACGCCCCCGTCGTGCGCGCCGTGGACGGCGTGAGCTTCGACGTGCCGCGCAACACCATCGTCGGCCTCGTCGGCGAATCCGGTTCGGGCAAGACCACGACCGGGCGTGCGCTGCTGCGCCTGTTTGCCCCCACTGCCGGCCGCATCGTGTTCGACGGACAGGACATCACCACGCTCAATGAAAAGCAGATGCTGCCGTGGCGCCGCCGCATGCAGATCGTGTTCCAGGACCCGTACGCCAGCCTGAATCCGCGCATGACAGTGGCCGAGATCCTGGGCGAGGCGCTGGACACGCACAAGCTGGCGCAGAACCGCCGCGCCGAGCGGATCGGCGAACTGCTGGAACGCGTGGGCCTGAATGCGGACCACAGCCGCCGCTATCCGCACGAATTTTCCGGCGGCCAGCGCCAGCGCATCGGCATCGCGCGCGCGCTGGCGGTTGAGCCCGACTTCATCGTGGCCGATGAACCCGTATCCGCGCTGGACGTGTCGGTGCAGGCGCAGGTGCTGAACCTGCTGCAGGACCTGCAACGCGACCTGGGCCTGACCATGCTGTTCGTGGCGCACGACCTGGCCGTGGTGGATTACCTGTGCGACGACGTCGTGGTGATGTACCTGGGCCGCGTCATGGAGCGCGGGCCGACCAGCGAGGTCTACGCCCGCCCCCGCCATCCCTACACGCGCGCCCTGCTATCCGCCGCGCCCGTGCCGGATCCGCGCGCCCCGCGTTCGCGTATCCTCCTGAAGGGCGATATCCCGAGCCCGGTGAACCCGCCTTCCGGCTGCGTGTTCCGCACGCGCTGCCCGCACGCCATCGACGCCTGTGCCGCGGCCGTGCCGCCGGCCGTCAGCGTCAGCGCGGACCATTACGTGTCCTGCATCCGACTCGACGATCCCGCGCTCGCGGCCTGAGCCCGCCCGAATTGATCCAGGAATCACACATGAACATCATCCGCGACATCGTCTTCCAGATACGCAGTCGGCGGGACGCATTGAGCGTGACCGAACGCAAGGTGGCCGACGCCATTCTGGACGACATCATCTGGAGCGCCAGCGCCACGGTGGACCAGCTTGCCGCCAAGGCCGGCGTCAGCATCGCCACCATCTCGCGCTTTGCGCGCACGGTGGGCTGCGACGACACGCGCGACCTGAAGATGAAGCTGGCGCAGGCCAGCACGGTGGGCAGCCGCTTTCTGGATCCCAGCGCGCCGGCCGAAGAAAGCACGTTTTACGCCCGCATCTACGCCGACATCGAAAGCACGCTGCGCGCGCACCTGCCGGCCTTCACCGAGCAGCTGTTCGAAGCGGCCGCGTCCATCGTCGATGGCGCACGCATGATCTATGTCTTCGGCATGGGCGGCGCATCCGCGGTGCTGGCGCAGGAAGTGCAGTCGCGCCTGGTGCGGCTGGGCTATCCCATCGCCGTCTACAGCGACGCCGTGCTGCTGCGCATGGTGGCGGCAACCCTGGACGAGCGCGACGCCGTGCTGGTGCTGTCGGCCTCGGGACTCACGCCTGAAATCGTGGGCGCCGCGCGCATCGTGAAGCAGTACCGCGCCAGCATCGTGGCCATCACGGACGCCTCGTCCGAACTGGCGAAACTGGCCGACGTCGTGCTGCCCATCCGCACCGACGAAACCGACTTCATCTACAAGCCCTCCGCCTCGCGCTACGCGATGATGCTGGCCATCGACCTGCTGTCGACCGAACTGGCCATGCTGAACCAGGAAGAAAACCGCGAACGCCTGCGCCGCATCAAGCTGGCGCTGGACGAGCACCGCGGCGGGCCGAACCGCCTGCCGCTGGGCGATTGATCTGGAAACCAAGATGTACGACACCCTCATAGGCAACGTCCGGATTCTGGACGGCTCCGGCGGCCCGGAAATCCGCGCCAGCGTGGCGCTGGAAGGCGGCCGCATTGCCGCCATCGGCGACCTGCCCGGCGCCCCTGCGCGCCAGATCATCGACGGCACCGACCTGGCGCTGGCGCCCGGCTTCATCGACGTCCACACGCACGACGACACCAACGTCATCCGCACGCCGGACATGCTGCCCAAGCTGTCGCAGGGCGTGACGACGGTAGTCGTGGGCAATTGCGGCATCAGCGCCTCGCCGGTGACGCTGCGCGGCGATCCGCCCGACCCGATGAACCTGCTGGGCAAGCGCGAGGACTTCCGCTACACCACCTTTGCCGACTACACCCGCGCCATCGAAGCCGCGCAGCCCGCCGTTAACGTGGCCGCGCTGGTCGGGCATACCGCCTTGCGCAGCAATCACATGGACCGGCTGGACCGGGCGGCGACGCGGGAAGAAGTGCTGGCGATGCGCGAACAGTTGCGCGATGCGTTGGCGCACGGCGCGATCGGCCTGAGCACGGGCCTGGCCTATGCGTCGGCGTTCGAGGCGGATACGGCCGAGGTCAAGCTGCTGGCCGAGGCGTTGGACGAGTTCGGCGCGCTGTACACGACGCATCTGCGCTCGGAGTTCGCCGCCATCCTGGAGGCCATGCAGGAAGCCTTCGACATTGCCCTGCATGCGCGCGTGCCGGTGGTGGTGTCGCACCTGAAATGCGCGGGGGCCGGCAACTGGGGCCGCACGAAAGAGGTGCTGTTCGCGCTGGAGAACGCGGGGCGCATGCAGCACGTGGGTTGCGACTGCTATCCGTACTCGGCCAGTTCGTCGACGCTGGATCTGAAGCAGGTCACTGACGAATTCGACATCGACATCACGTGGTCCGAGCCGCATCCGGAACAGGCGCGCCGCAAGCTCGCGGCCATCGCGGCCGACTGGGGCGTGACCTTGCTGGAGGCGGCAAAGCGGCTGCAACCGGCCGGTGCGGTGTATCACAACATGCACGAGGACGACGTGCGACGCGTGCTGTCGCACCGCCTCACGATGGTCGGATCAGACGGCCTGCCGAACGATCCCATGCCGCATCCGCGCTTGTGGGGCGCCTTCCCGCGCGTGCTGGGTCATTACAGCCGCGACGTAGGCCTGTTTCCGCTGGCCCAGGCCGTGCACAAGATGACCGGCCTGTCTGCCGCCCGCTTCGGTTTGGCCGAGCGCGGCTTCGTGCGCGAGGGTTATCACGCTGACTTGGTGCTGTTCAACCCCGACACTGTTATCGACAGCGCCACTTTCGCTGAGCCCGTACAGACTGCGGCGGGCATCGAGGCGGTGTGGGTCAATGGCGTCCTGTCCTACCGCAAGGGCCAGGCCACCGGCGAGCGCGCCGGCCGTTGGCTGCCGCGCAGCGGCGACCTGCGAAAGTCTTACCCCGATCTTTCGGCCGCCTGACTGCGGCGGCATCCGGACATCTTCAAGGAGAACCATCCCATGAGCGCTACCCCCACTCCCGACAACAACGGCATCACCCGCTACGGCGTGGCCGGTGGCACCGGCCAGGGCGGCTCGCACATGCCCTTCGCCCGCGCCGTCGCTGCGGACGGCTGGCTGTATGTGTCCGGCCAGGTGCCGATGGACAACGGCGAAGTGATCGAAGGCGGCATCGTCGCGCAAAGCCACAAGGCCATCCAGCAGGTGCTGGCGATCCTGCAGGAAGCCGGCTACGGTCCCGAACACGTCGTGCGCTGCGGCGTCTGGCTGGACGACGCGCGGGATTTCGCGTCGTTCAACAAGGTGTTCAAGGAGTATTTCGGCGCGAATCCGCCGGCGCGTGCCTGCGTGCAGTCGAGTCTGGTCGTGGATGCGAAAGTGGAAGTCGATTGCGTGGCGTATAGGAGCCCCCACGCCGCGACCACTAACGTGGTCTAGCTGCCCCCCAAGGGCTGCCCCGCCTTGGGGCGGCCCGGCGGCGTGGCGCATGCTAACGGAAGGTGTCTGACCCCGCCGTCAAAACGAAAATGCCCGGTTTCCACCGGGCATTCTGCATTGGGCTGGAGCCAGCACCGCACTACATCTTCACCACGTCCACGCCCTTGGGCGCGGTGAACTGGAATTCCTTGGCCGGCAATTGCGGGTTGGCCTGGATGCCCGACAGGTCGACGCGAGTGGTCTGGCCGAACGAATCCAGCAATTCCACGCGCACGGGCAGATTGTTCTTCATACCAATATCCACGCGCGAAAAACCGGCGTCGGCCGTACGCGGCTTGGCGCGCAGCCAGTCCACGCCGTCCTTGGCGGGCAAGGCAGACACGTCGAAGCTTTGCTCGAGCGACCCCGATCCAAACAGAATGGCCGCTGGCGACGTGCCAATCGCCGCGTCAACCTTTCGCTCGGTGACCTGGGCCAGGTCCGGGTCGTACTGGAACACCTGGCGGCCGTCGGAAATCACCAACTGCTCATAAGGCTTCTGCACGGCCCACTTGAATTTGCCGGGCCGCTGGAACGAGAACACCCCGGTCTGCGCGGGCTGCGTCCGGCCCTGATCGTTGACGGTGTACTGCGAGAACGATCCGGTGGCCGAGGTGACCGTGCTCACGAAAGCGCGCAATTGCTCCTGCGCGCTGGCGGCCAGCACCAAAGTCGGCGACAGGCCCAGGACCGCGACGGCGGCCAGCCTTTGAAACGTCTTCATCATGCTTCCTCTCGGGCGGCGGCTGCAGGAACCAGAATCTCGCGGTTCCCATTGGATTGCATCGCCGACACCATACCCGATTGCTCCATCTGCTCGAGCAACCGGGCTGCACGGTTGTAACCAATGCGCAGGTGACGCTGCACCAGCGAGATCGACGCGCGGCGGTGCTTGAGCACGACTTCGCAGGCCTGGTCGTACATAGGGTCGGATTCCGCGTCGCCGCCGATGCCCGTGACGCTGCTGGCGCCCTCGGCGCCGTCGCCGTCCAGACCGCCTTCCAGGAGGCCCTCGACGTAATTGGGCTCACCCTGCGACTTCAGGCTCTCGACCACGCGATGGACTTCGTCGTCGCTGCAGAACGCGCCGTGCACGCGCACCGGCAGGCCGGTGCCCGGCGGCATGTACAGCATGTCGCCCTGACCCAGCAGCGTTTCCGCGCCCATCTGGTCAAGAATGGTGCGCGAGTCGATCTTGGACGACACCTGGAACGCGATGCGGGTCGGAATATTGGCCTTGATGAGACCGGTGATCACGTCCACGCTGGGACGCTGCGTGGCCAGGATAAGGTGGATGCCGGCTGCGCGCGCCTTCTGCGCCAGACGGGCGATGAGTTCTTCGATCTTCTTGCCGACGACCATCATCAGGTCGGCCAGCTCGTCGATGACGACCACGATGGTCGGCAGCGGCGACAGCGGCTCGGGCTGGTCGGGCGTCAGCGAGAACGGATTGGGGATCGGCTCTTCGCGCTTGATCGCGTCGCGGATCTTGGTGTTGTAGCCGGCCAGGTTGCGCACGCCCATCTTGCTCATCAGGCGATAGCGCTTTTCCATTTCGCCCACGCACCAGTTCAGCGCGTTGGACGCCTGGCGCATGTCGGTGACGACCGGGGCCAGCAAATGCGGGATGCCTTCGTAGACGCTCATTTCGAGCATCTTGGGATCGATCAGGATCAGGCGGGTGTGCGAGGCGTCGGCCTTGTACAGCAGCGACAGGATCATCGCGTTGATCCCGACGGACTTGCCCGAGCCGGTCGTGCCCGCCACCAGCAGGTGAGGCATCTTGGCCAGATCGGCCACCACCGGGTTGCCGGCGATATCCTTGCCCAGCGCCATGGTCACGACGGAATGGCTGGCGTGATAGGTCTGCGAACCCAGGATTTCGGACAGGCGCACCATCTGGCGGCGCGGATTGGGCAGTTCCAGCCCCATCAGGTTTTTGCCGGGGATGGTCTCGACCACGCGGATGCTGACCAGGCTGAGCGCCCGCGCCAGGTCCTTGGCCAGATTGACGATCTGGCTGCCCTTCACGCCGGTGGCCGGTTCGATCTCGTAGCGGGTGATGACGGGGCCGGCCTGCGCCGCGACCACGGTAACCGACACGCCGAAGTCGGCCAGCTTCTTTTCGATCAGGCGCGAGGTGAATTCGATGGTCTCGGCCGAGACGGTTTCCTGGTTGTTCAGGGGCGGATCGAGCAGACCGAGGGTGGGCAGGTCGCCTTCGGCGCCGCCGGTGGGCGGGAAGAACAGCGATTGCTGCTTTTCCTTTTCGACGCGCTCGGACTTGGGCACCACGGTGATGGCCGGTTCAATACGCACCGGCTGCTCGTGGACCAGCTTTTCCTGCTTGGCCACGACCTGTTCGGTGCGCACGGCCTTGGCGACTTCGCCGACCTTGCGGTCCTGACGCGCCGTATAGGAATTGCGCATCTTGCGGACCAGGCCTTCCAGCCAGGAACCGACGCGCTCGGCCACCGCCAACCACGAGAACGAGAAAAACAGGCTGAGTCCGATTGCGAGCATGACCAGGAAGGCCAGCGTGGCGCCCGTAAAGCCGATGCTGCTGCCGATCAGGCCGGCCAGCATCTGGCCGATGACCCCGCCAGCGCCGCTGGCCGTTTCCGAGGCGCCGGGCAGGTGCGTGCCGCGGCTGGCCAGGCGCAGGGCTTCCATGCCCAGCGAGCCCACCATCAGCAGAAAGAAGCCGATGCCCTCTTCCCAATGGACACGCGGCAGCACTTCGGGCTGCTTGCTATTGGCGACGCGCAACTGCGCGGCCAGCCGCCGATAACCTGCGCGAACGCGGTGCAGCAGCAGGATGACCCACCACCAGGCGGAAAAACCGAATAGATAGAGGAGGATGTCGGCCAGATAGGCGCCCAGGCGTCCCCCCTGGTTGCGCACGACATCGCCTGGAACCGAGTGCGACCAGCCAGGGTCGGACGCGCTCCAGGTGGCGAGCACCAGGGTAAGCCAGGCCGCCAGGGCGGCAAAGAGGATCCAGCGGGCTTCACGCAACAGCGCGGAAATGCGCGTTTGCAGCGGCGAAGGTCCGTTGCGGGTGTTGCGCGAGGCGCGCGGAGAAGCAGTCGAGATACGCGGCATGCGGCTCATTATAATTGGGCGTTACCCTAAAGATACCTGCCCATGTCCACGCCTACGCACGCTAAAGTTTTGATACTCGGTTCCGGCCCCGCCGGTTACACGGCGGCCGTCTATGCGGCACGCGCCAATCTTAACCCTGTTCTTGTTACAGGTTTGGCCCAAGGCGGCCAGCTCATGACCACCACGGACGTCGACAATTGGCCGGCCGACGCAGATGGCGTGCAGGGCCCCGACCTGATGCAGCGCTTCCAGAAGCATGCCGAACGCTTCAACACGGAAATGCTGTTCGACCACATCGCCAAGGTCGACCTCTCCAAGCGCCCCTTCACCCTGACCGGCGACACCGGCAAGGTCTACACCTGCGACGCCCTGATCATCGCGACCGGCGCCTCGGCCAAATACCTGGGCCTGCCGTCCGAACAGTCCTTCATGGGCCGCGGCGTGTCCGGCTGCGCCACCTGCGACGGTTTCTTCTACCGCAACCAGGACGTGGTCGTGGTCGGTGGCGGCAATACCGCCGTCGAAGAAGCCCTGTACCTGTCCAACATCTGCCGCAAGGTCACCCTGATCCACCGCCGCGACAAGTTCCGCGCCGAGCCCATCCTGGTCGACAAGCTGATGAGCAAGGTCGAAAACGGCAACATGGAGCTGAAGCTCTTCCACACGCTGGAAGAAGTGCTGGGCGACGACAGCGGCGTGACCGGCGTGCGTGTTCGCCACGTGGACACCGGCGCGACCGAAGACATGCCGGTCACCGGCGCGTTCATCGCCATCGGCCACCAGCCCAACACGGAAATCTTCCAGGGCCAGCTCGAGATGAAGGACGGCTACATCGTCACCAAGAGCGGCCTGTCCGGCATGGCCACCATGACCTCGGTGCCCGGCGTGTTTGCCGCCGGCGACGTGCAGGATCACGTCTACCGCCAGGCCATCACCAGCGCCGGCACGGGCTGCATGGCCGCCCTGGACGCCCAACGGTGGTTGGAGAATGCGGGGCAATAAGGTCGGCGTGGCCGACCTGAAACGCCTGAAGAAGGACCTGCAGGAAGAACGCGAGCGCGCCGCCCTTGCCCCGCAACGGGCGGCAGCAGCGCCGGCGCGCGCGGCATCGCCCCCCGAGGACGATCTGGCGGCGTTCAAGCGTTCGATGAAGTCCGTCACGCCGATCCGGCACACGGAACGCGTCACGCACAAGCCCGCCTCGGAACCGGCGCCCGCCCTGCGGCGCGCCAACGCGCTGGGCGAAACGCCCAGCCGCGCCGATGCCGGTGTCTCGGACGGCGGCGAGATCACGCATCTGCTGTCCGAAGGCGGCACCGCCTTCGTGCGCGGCGACGTGGCGCCCGACACCGCGCGCAACCTGCGCCGCGGCCAATGGCGCGCGGGGGCTGAACTTGACCTGCACGGATTGCGTGTCGAACAGGCGCGGCATGCGCTGCTGTCGTTCCTGGACGAATGCCAGGAACACGGCATCCGCTGCGTGCGCATCGTGCACGGCAAGGGCTACAACTCGGAAGGCCTGGAGCCAGTCCTGAAGGACAAGGCCCGCACGTGGCTGGTGCAGAAGGCCGAGGTCATGGCGTTTTCTGAAGCGCCGGAACGCGAAGGCGGCGCCGGCGCCCTGCTGGTGCTGCTGCGGCAGTCAGAGGGTCCGCGCAAATGAAATGGCTGTACCTGGGCGTGGCGATCGTCGCCGAGATCTTCGCCACCAGCGCCCTCAAAGGGTCCGAAGGCTTCACGCGGCTGGTGCCGTCCGTCATCACCGTCTTCGGCTACCTGATCTCCTTCTATTTCCTGTCGCTGACCCTGCGCGAGATCCCCGTGGGCATTGCCTACGCGATCTGGTCCGGCGTGGGCATCGTGCTGATCTCCATCGTGGGCGCGGTGCTGTTCAAGCAGCATCTGGACACGCCCGCGCTTATCGGCATCGGCCTCATCATCGCCGGCGTGGTGGTGATGAACGTTTTCTCCAAATCCGTCTCGCATTGACGGCCGTCGCCGGGGTCCTCGCGCGGTGCTTTTTGGCGCAGGGCTTCCTGGCGCAGGGCTTCCTGGCGCAGGGCTTCCTCGCGCAGGGCACGTTGCGCCGCGCGCTGGCGGCCTTCCTGTGCATGGCCTGCCTATTCGCCGGCAGCGCATCCGCCCACGACTTTGACCGCGCGGCCGAGCTTAAGCGCTACCGGGCCTGGCTGACCGTCTTCACGCAGGACATGGACCGGCTGGCCGCCGCGCGGGGCCCGTTGAACGACGCGCAGCTCGATGCGATGTTCGACAAATCCGTGGTGCCCGGTTCGCGAGCCGCCGGCTTCATCCGGGAGGCCTTCACCCGCCAATCCGGCGACGGCGACTACCGCCCGCAATACGGACCGCGCTCGGTCTTCCTGGGCGTGCTGGCCAGCGGCATTCCCGCCGGCCAAGGCGGCACGTATCCCGAATCCGATGCCGCGTTCAAAGGCACGGATCTGATCGTCTGGTATCTGCATGTGGACGTGGGCGACATGACCAACACCTACCTGCTGTCGTCCGGCCACTTCACCCCCTACCGACTGCCGCCCGCCGGCACCTTCGAGCGCAAGGCCTATCCCTTCCTGCTGATGGAGTCGCGCGACGGGACGCTGAGGCTGGGCGGTGTCAGCGCCGAGTTGTGGGGCCTCGTTGCATGGCTGCACAATGCCGCGAACTGATTGCGTCCTGCACCTGCTTGCCCTTGCCGCGCTTTCCGCGGCGCCGGGGCTTGCGCTGGCCCTGTGCCAGCCGCTGGCCGCGGGCGACAAGCTGACCGTCGTCGCCGACGTCCGGCTCGACGACACCAACACGTTGCTGGGCAAAGACGGCTCCCGCATCCGGAGCTGGCTGCCCCCTGTCCAGGTGCCAGACGGCCCGCGCGCCACACCGGTCCTGTGGGCCGAACGCGTGGACTGGTCCGTCTATGCAGCCGAACCCGGCGCGCGCATCGGCGTCACCGTGCTGCGCTTCGAACACGGCGTAGACGGCCGCCAGCATCTTTGCGGCATCGCCCAATACAGCCCGCACACGGTGGATGAGGCGCGCGCCCAGCCCGGCCCCGCCCTGCCGCCGCCAGACAACGAAACCCGCTTTCGCTACGACGCGGCCGGCAGGCTGACCGGCTATGACCTCCGCTCCCGCGCCTGGGACGGCCGGCAGAATCGCCCGGTGCGGCATTGCCTGCGTTACGACGCCAACGGCTGGCTGGCGGAACTGGCCGACGGCGCCTGCGACGGCGCCACGCGTCCGCAAGTGCGCTACGTGCATGACGCCGCAGGCCGCCTGTTACGGACCATCCGCCACGCGCCCGAAACCGGCGAGGCGAACGAGGTCATCGTGCATGACACAAAAGGCGGAACCGCCGAACGCTACCTACGGCCGGTCCGCGACACTGAAGACGGCCTCGGCGTGCAGGCCGCATTGCCATACCGCGCCATCCAGGGCGAACACCCGATCCTCGTGCTGCCCGGCGCTGGCTGGCAGCCGCCGGCGTTGGACTCCCATCACTACGACTGGGCCATCGTGCAGCCGCGCGGCGACGCCGATGTCTACGACGCCAAGCGCGATCCTTCGTCCGTGCTGGCCAGCGGCAACAGCGGCGCCAATGGGCGCTTCGACCTTAGCGCCGACGCCCGCCAACGTATCTGGAAGGCAGCGGGCCGCGCGCCCGGCGGTGTGCAATGGCTATGGGCGCCGGGTCAGGTCCTGACGCTGTTGCAGGCGATGCCCGGCGCCGCCTGGGCAGCCTGCGCCGATCCCCAAGACCGCAGTCCGGCCGCCTGCCCCGCCCCCTAGGTGTTGTCCGGCTGCGGGTGGCGCGCGTCCGGATTGCGCAGGTAGTCCACCAGCGCCAACGTGGCCCGATCGGGCGGCGGCGTCAGCAGCGACACCACCACGATCGTCAGGAACGCCACCGGCGCGCCAAACACCCCCGCCGCGATGGGCTGAATGCCCCACCACAGATCCACCGGCTGCGTGCGCGCGATGCCGAGCACCGATTCCCGCAGCCACGGATGCGTGTGCGTCATGTAGGCGAACGTCACGGCCAGCCCGGCCGCCATCCCCAGTGTGGCGCCCCATTTGTTCGCGCGCCGCCAGAACACGCCCATGACCAGCGCCGGAAAGAACGACGAGGCCGCGAACGAAAATGCGGCCGACACCATGAACAGGATGTCCGCGGGCTTGCGCGCCGCGACCCACGCCGCGCCAAACGCCACCACCAGCAGCAGGATCTTGGACACCATCACCCGCCGCGCCGCCGACATGCGCGGCGACACGACGCGATACCACATGTCGTGCGACAGGGAATTGGACAGCGTCAGCAACAGGCCGTCGGCCGTGGACAGCGCCGCCGCTAGCCCGCCCGCAGCAACCAGCCCCGAAATCACATAAGGCAGCCCGCCGATCTCTGGCATGGCCAGCACCACCACGTCCGCCCCCATGCTGATTTCGCTGAGCTGCACGACGCCGTCGCGGTTGATGTCGCTGACGTCGAGCAGATTGGTGTCGACCGCGCTCCAGGCATGCACCCAGTTGGGCAGGCTGAGGAAGTTCGATCCAACGACCTGCGTATAGATCTCGAACTTGACCAGCAGCGCCAGCGCGGGCGCCATGAAATACAACAGCAGGATGAACAGCAGCGACCAGCACACCGATTTGCGCGCCTCAATGACGGACGGCGTCGTGTAGGAGCGCATCAGGATGTGCGGCATGCCCGCGGTGCCCAGCATCAGGCACAGCACCATCGCCAGGAAGTTGATGCGCATGTTGCTGCGTTCCTCGGCGTCCTTCGCAGGGAACGGCTCGGCATGTGGCGTGGGCGGCGCGGCCCGGGCCTCGAAGGTCGCCTTGGCCTGCGACCACGTGGCGCGCGCATCCTCGACGGTCGGCGGATAGGCGGCCAGTTCGCGCTCGGCCGACCGGATCTCGACCATGGGCGCATCGCCCGCGTTCAACTGGGCCAGCCGGCTGCGCAGCTTGTCCTTTTCCAGCGTCCACGACTCGGGCAGCGCCTGCAGGCGGCGCCCCATTTCGTCGGCGCGCTGCTGCCAGATCCTGCGCACCTCGATCTCCGAAGGATCGTTCTGCAGGTAGACCTCTTTTTCAGTCACCTGCTGCAGCACGGCCCCGCCCGACAGTTGCGGCAACGGCATGTTGGTGTGCTTGACCGACAGCCAGATCACCGGCACGAGATACGCGATCACCAGGATGATGTACTGCCCGACCTGCGTCCACGTGACCGCGCGCATGCCCCCCAGGAACGAACACACCAGCATGCCGCCTAGCGCCACGAAGATGCCCAGTTCGAACGAGATGCCGGTCATCCGGGTCGTGATGATGCCCACCCCGTAGATCTGGGCCACCAGATACGTGAACGAGCACAGAATGGCGCAGAAGACCCCGGCCAACCGAGGCAGGTTGCCGCCGTAGCGCGCGCCCATGAAATCGGGAATGGTGTATTGGCCGAAGCGCCGCAGGTACGGCGCCAGCAGCATCGCCACCAGCACGTACCCGCCCGTCCAGCCCATGATGTAGGCCAGCCCCCCGTAGCCGGTCAGGTACAGCGTGCCCGCCACGCCAATGAAGGAAGCCACCGACATCCAGTCGGCCGCCGTCGCCATGCCGTTGTAGATGGCCGGCACGCGCCGGCCGGCGACGTAGTATTCGACCTGGTCGGACGTGCGGCAGACGATGCCGATGCCGGCGTACAGGCTGACGGTGACCAGCAGGAACACATAGCCGATCCAGTTGCGCGGCATGCCCAGGATCTCGGCCAGCGCCATCAGCAGGATCATCAGCGCGAAGCCGGCCGTGTACAGCACATAGATGCGCCGCAGCCGGATGCGGAACTCCTGCGGGGTGTCTCCGGTGAAAAACGGCATCAGCGCGGCTCCCCGGTTTCGTCGGCGCGCTCATCGGCGCGATTCATGACCCGGGCGTAGACGGCGATGATGATCAGGTAGGCCAGAGGAGCGCCATAGGCGGCCATCCAGAAGGCGAAGGGCCAACCGATGAAGTCGAAGGAGAGGCTGCGTGCGAAGTACGAGGGGATGAAGGTCAGCGCCGCCCAGACGGCGAGCAGCAGCACGATCAGCCGCAGATTGCGGCGCCAGTAGGGCGTGATGGATGTCCGGGACGGAGTAAGGCGCGTTTGCGGCATAGCGTGGATAAGCAGATCCCATCTGAATATCGCCAAACGCAGCGCTTGAAAAGCCCTGAAGCTTGATTTGCCGGCTTTTTATGCGACAACGGCTGGCACTTCCTGGTGCCAGCCGTTGTGCGTTTGCTTTTTTTGAGTACTGCTTTACTTTTTTTATGTACCGGTGCCGCCGGTATTTGCCCATGCAGGGCTTTGTCTCCTCACCTGCATGGGAAGAGATTCTGCACCAGATGCGGGAATGCCACACTAGGGGAATGCCCTAAGACGGAGCATTCATTTACATATTCCATGCACCATATGAGTGCATTTTGGGGTCGCCGTACTAAATATTGGGATTTTTCCGGCAAATCGGCCCATCGTACCGCCTAATTCTTGAGCAGTGCTCAGTTAGTGATCATGGCCGATGGCGCCGGCCGTCCAAGTCCGTGCATCGCGAAGCGCCCGATTCCGGGCATGGAACCGACAGCATTCCAGATCATCTTTACGCGCCGTTTACACCCCGCTCGCCAAGCTATACCCCGTTTTTACCCCCCGCTCCGTAACCTGCCGGTGTCCTGAAGGGTCACCTCGCCTGCCCGGCGCGCATCCGCTTTCTGCCGCGCAGGCCTGTTCGAAGGGAGCAAGCCTCCCGGGGAGAAAAAACGTGGATCTCATTTATATCGCCATCTTCACCGTGATGGCCGGGCTGACTTGGGCCCTTGTCCGGTTCTGCGACGCATTGTCGGCCGGAGACCAGCCATGAGCTGGCTCTACTGGCTGAGCGGCCTGACGGCCGCATTCCTGTTCGTGTACCTGCTGGTCGCGCTGTTCAAACCGGAGAAATTCTGATGACCCCCGAATTCGTCGGGCTGCTGGTCCTGCACCTGGCAGTCCTGCTTGCGATCGCGCCCATCCTGGGCCGCTACATCCGCACCGCCATGGAAGACGGCCGGTCCCGGCTGACCGCCTGGGGCCGGCCGATCGAACGCGGCATCTACCGGCTGGCGGGCATCGACCCGCAGGCGGAGATGGGCTGGAAGCGTTATGCCGCCGCCGTGCTGGTCTTCAACCTGGTGGGCATTGCCGCCGTCTACGCGCTGCAACGCGTGCAGGGGCTGCTGCCGCTGAACCCCGCGGGCTTGGGCGCCGTGTCGCCCGATTCCGCGCTGAACACCGCCATCAGCTTCGTCGCCAACACCAACTGGCAGGGTTACGCCGGCGAATCCACGATGAGCTACCTGACGCAGATGCTGGCGCTGACGGTGCAGAACTTCGTGTCCGCCGCGACCGGCATTGCCGTGCTGTTCGCGCTGATCCGCGGACTGGCGCGGCACTGTTCGGCCACGGTGGGCAACTTCTGGGCCGACATGGTCCGTTGCACGCTGTATGTGCTGCTGCCCCTGTCGCTGGTCCTGGCAGTGGCGCTGGTCAGCCAGGGCGTAATCCAGAACTTCAGCGCCTACCAGGAAGTACAGACGGTCGAAGCGGTGCGCTACGACGCACCGCGCCTGGACGCGCAGGGCCAGCCCGTACTGGACGCAGCCGGCGCGGCGGTCACCGACCCGGTCACGACGCGCACACAGACGATTGCCATGGGGCCGGTTGCGTCGCAGGAAGCGATCAAGCTGCTGGGCACCAACGGCGGCGGCTTTTTCAACGCCAACTCGGCGCACCCTTTTGAAAACGCCACGCCCCTGTCGAACTTCCTGCAGATGCTGGCGATCCTGGCCATCCCCGCCGCCCTGTGCTTCACCTTCGGCGAGATGGTGGGCAGCCGGCGCCAGGGCATCGCGATCCTGGCAGCGATGACGGCGCTGTTTGCCGTCTTCGCGCTGTCCACGGCGCACTTTGAACAACAGCCCAATCCGATGGCCGTCCAGGCCGGGGCCGTGACGCCCGGCGGCAACATGGAAGGCAAGGAGACGCGCTTCGGCATCGCCGCCACCTCGCTGTTTGCGACGGTCACCACCGCTGCCTCCTGCGGCGCGGTGAACGGCATGCACGACTCGCTGTCGGCGATGGGCGGCCTGTCGCCCATGCTGCTGATGCAGTTGGGCGAAGTCGTGTACGGCGGCGTGGGTTCGGGGCTGTACGGCATGCTGGCCTTTGCGATCCTGGGCGTCTTCATCGCCGGGCTGATGATCGGGCGCACACCCGAGTACCTGGGCAAGAAGATCGAGGCCTTCGACATGAAGATGGTTTCCATCGTCATCCTGGCCACCCCGCTGCTCGTGTTGGGCGGCACGGCGCTGGCCGTGTCCGTGACGGCGGGCCAGGCCGGCGTGCTCAATCCGGGCATCCACGGCTTCTCGGAAATCCTCTACGCGCTCTCGTCGGCCGCCAACAACAACGGCAGCGCCTTCGCCGGGCTGTCGGCCAACACGCCCTTCTACAACGTGCTGCTGGGCATCGCGATGTGGTTCGGCCGGTTCGCCGTGATTGTCGCCGTGCTGGCCATGGCCGGTTCGCTGGCCGCCAAGCGCCGGCTGCCCGCCGGCCCCGGCAGCATGCCGACCACCGGCCCGCTCTTCGTGACGCTGCTGATCGGCGCGGTGCTGCTGGTCGGCGCCCTCACCTACGTGCCCGCACTGGCCCTCGGCCCGGTCGCGGAACACCTGCAACCCTGATGCAACAGGCTAGGAAAGAACATGGCCAAGATTGAAATGGAAACAACCAGCTCGGGCGGCAGCGTGGCCCGGGCGCCCGCTGCGGCCGCGCAGCCTGACGCGGCTCAGCCTGACGCGGCCCGGCCTGACGCGGCCCGGCCTGGCGCGGCCCGCCCCGTCGCAGCCGGACCCGAGGCGGCGCCCGCCTTCGGCATGTGGTCCCGCGCGCTGGTCGGCCCCGCCATCGTCGACAGCCTGCGCAAGCTGTCGCCCGCCGCGCAGCTCAAGAACCCCGTGATGTTCGTGGTCTACGTGGGCAGCCTGCTCACCACCGTGCTGTGGATCATGGCCCTGCGCGGGCAGGCCGAAGCGCCGCCGGGATTCATCCTGGGTATCACCGTGTGGCTGTGGTTCACCGTGCTGTTCGCCAACTTTGCCGAGGCGCTGGCCGAAGGCCGCGGCAAGCAGCAGGCGGCCACGCTGCGCGGCCTGCGCACCACCATCGACGCGCGCCTGCTCAAAGGCTTTCGCGACGCCGATGCGGCTGATGCCGACCCCGCGCAATGGCGCGGCCAGGCGGTCAGCCAGCCTTCAGGCCTGCTGCGCCGCGGCGACGTCGTCCTGGTCGAAGCCGGCGACACGGTGCCCGGCGACGGGCAGGTCATCGCCGGCGTGGCCTCGGTCGACGAAAGCGCCATCACGGGCGAATCCGCGCCCGTCATCCGCGAGTCGGGCGGCGATTTCTCGTCCGTCACCGGCGGCACGCGCGTGCTGTCGGACTGGATCTTCGTGCGCATCGCCGCCGATCCCGGCGAGAGCTTCCTGGACCGCATGATCTCGATGGTCGAAGGCGCCAAGCGCCAGAAGACACCCAACGAGCTGGCGCTGACCATTCTGCTGGTGGGCCTGACCGTGGTCTTCCTGCTGGTCGTTGTCACGCTGATGCCCTTCTCGCTGTACGCCGTCTCGGCCGCCGGCGGCGGCGCGGCCGTCACGGTGACCGTGCTGGTCGCGCTGCTGGTCTGCCTGATCCCCACCACCATCGGCGGCCTCCTGTCCGCCATCGGCGTGGCGGGCATGAGCCGCATGATGAGCGCCAACGTGATCGCCACCTCGGGCCGCGCCGTCGAAGCGGCCGGCGACGTCGACGTGCTGCTGCTGGACAAGACCGGCACCATCACCTTCGGCAACCGCCAGGCCTCCACCTTCCTGCCCGCGCCCGGCGTGTCCGCGCGCGAACTGGCGGACGCCGCGCGCCTCGCGTCGCTGGCCGACGAGACGCCGGAAGGCCGCAGCATCGTGGCGTTGGCGGACAAGGCCATCCATGCGCCGGCCCCGCGCATGACCGGCGTTGAGTTCGTGCCGTTCACCGCGCAGTCCCGCATGAGCGGCGTCGACCTGGGCGAACGCAAGATCCGCAAGGGCGCGGTCGACGCGATCCAGGCCTGGCTTGCCGCGCAGGGCGCCACCGTGCCGGCCGAGGCTCTGCGCCTGGCCGAAGACGTTGCGCGCCGCGGCAGCACGCCGCTGATGGTCAGCGACGGCAACCGCGCGCTGGGCGTCGTCGAGCTCAAGGACATCGTCAAGCCCGGCATCCAGTCGCGCTTTGCCGAGCTGCGCCGCATGGGCATCAAGACGGTGATGATCACCGGCGACAACAAGCTGACCGCCGCCTCCATCGCGGCCGAAGCGGGCGTGGATGACTTCCTGGCCGAAGCCACGCCCGAGGCCAAGCTCAAGCTCATCCGCAACTACCAGTCGGAAGGCCGTCTGGTCGCAATGACCGGCGACGGCACCAACGACGCACCCGCGCTGGCGCAGGCCGACGTGGCGGTGGCGATGAACTCCGGCACGCAGGCCGCCAAGGAAGCCGGCAACATGGTGGACCTGGATTCCAACCCGACCAAGCTCATCGAGATCGTCGAGATCGGCAAGCAGATGCTGATGACCCGCGGCGCGCTGACCACGTTCAGCGTGGCCAACGACGTCGCCAAATACTTCGCCATCATCCCCGCCGCCTTCGCCACGGTGTATCCGCAGCTGGACGTGCTGAACATCATGGGGCTGGCCACGCCGTCCTCGGCGATTCTGTCCGCCGTGATCTTCAATGCGCTGATCATCGTGGTGCTGATCCCGCTGGCCCTAAAGGGCGTGCGCTACCGCCCGCTGGGCGCCTCGGTGCTCCTGCGCCGCAACCTGCTCATCTACGGCCTGGGCGGCCTCCTGGTGCCGTTTGCCGGCATCAAGCTGGTCGACATGGTGCTGGCCGCGTTGGGCTGGGTGTGATGCCCGCCCGCGATCAAGCCCCTACGCAAAGGAAATCCTCATGAACTCAGCAATCTCCACGCCGCGCCAAGGCGGCATCCTGCGCCCCGCGCTGACCCTCTTCGCCGCGCTGTCGCTCATCAGCGGCCTGGCGTATCCCTTCCTGACCACCGGCATCGCGTCCGCCGTGTTTCCCCACCAGGCCGCCGGCTCGCTGATCCAGCAGGACGGCAAGGTGATCGGCTCGGAATGGATCGGCCAATCGTTCACCTCGCCGCAATACTTCTGGGGCCGCCCGTCGGCCACCGCGCCCATGCCGTACAACGCGGCGGCTTCCGGCGGCTCGAATCTCGGCCCGCGCAACCCCGCGCTGGCCGAGGCCATCGAAGCGCGCATCGCGGCCCTGAAGGCGGCCGACCCGGACAATGCCGCACCCGTGCCGGTCGACCTGATCACCGCGTCCGGCAGCGGGCTGGATCCGCACATCAGTCCGGCGGCCGCGGCGTACCAGGCCGACCGCGTGGCGCGCGCCCGCAACCTGCCGCGTGGCGAGGTCGATGCGCTGATCCGGGCGCACACCGCCGCCCCGTCGCTGGGCGTGCTGGGCGACCCCGCCGTCAACGTGCTGACGCTGAACCTGGCGCTGGACAAGCTGCGCGTGGCGCGCTGATGCGACGGCGTATAGTATTGCCAGCCGTTTCCTCCCCTCCCTTGCGCGTTCATGGCTGACATCGCTGGCGAGCGTCCCGATCCGGACGCGCTATTGAAGACCCTGGACGCCGCCGAGCGCCAGGCGGAGCGCGGCAAGCTGCGCGTGTACTTCGGGTCGTCGGCCGGCGTGGGCAAGACCTACGCCATGCTGGCCGCGGCGCGCGCGCAGGCGGCGCAGGGCACGGACGTGCTCGCCGGCATCGTCGAAACCCACGGCCGCCGCGAGACCGCCACGCTGCTCGACGGCCTGCCGGTCCTGCCGCTCAAGGACGTGGCCTACCGCGGTCACACCCTCAAAGAGTTCGACCTGGACGGCGCCCTGCTGCGCCGCCCCGCGCTCGTGCTGGTCGACGAGCTGGCCCATTCCAACGCGCCGGGTTCGCGCCACGCCAAGCGCTGGCAGGACATCCAGGAACTGCTGGCGGCCGGCATCGACGTCTGGACGACACTGAACGTGCAGCATCTGGACAGCCTGAACGAGGCCGTCGGCAGCATCACCGGCGTGCGCGTCTGGGAAACGGTGCCCGACGACGTGTTCGACGCGGCCGATGAGGTCATGCTGGTCGACCTGTCGGCCGACGAACTGCTGCGCCGTCTGAAGGAAGGCAAGGTCTACCTGCCCGAACAGGCGCGCCACGCGGCCCGCAATTTCTTTCGCAAGGGCAATCTGATCGCGCTGCGCGAACTGGCGCTGCGCCGCACCGCCGAGCACGTGGACGACGACGTGCAGGCCTATCGCCGCGACCGCGCCATAGATTCGGTGTGGCGCACGCGCGAAGCCATCGTCGCCTGCGTCGGGTCCGATACCGACGCCGACTACGTGATCCGCAGCGCCCATCGCATGAGCCAGCAGCTCGATTGCGATCTGCACGTCGTCACCATCGACACGCCGCGCGCCGCGCCGCCCGCGGCGGCCGACGTCGAGCGGCTGCAGCACAGCCTGGCGCTCGCCGACGCGCTGGGCGCGCGCACCGAGACGCTGGCGGGTGGCGACATGGTCGATGCCGTCGTCCGCTACGTCCGCCGCCACAACATCACCAAGGCGATCGTGGGCCGGACCCGCGCGGGCGGCTGGCAGCGGTTGCGGCTGTCGCTGACCGCGCTGCTTACCGCCGTCATGTCGCCGGGATGGCTGTGGCGGCGCCACAGCTTTGCCGACATGCTGGCCGCCGGCTGCCCGGAGATCGACATCATCCGGCTGGGCGCGCCACCCCTGCCCGCGCAGGCGCCGCCCGGACGCGACCCGTTCACGTTGGGACGCCGCGCCCGCCCGTCCGATGACGAACGCGGGGCGCGGCCGCTTGCAGGCTATGCGTGGGCGCTGTGCTATTGCGCGGTGGCCACGGCGCTGTCGGCGCTTGCGTTCCCGACGCTGCACCAGACCAACATCGTCATGCTCTTTCTGCTGGCGGTGGCCGCAGTGGCGCTGCGCCACGGGCGCGGGCCCGCCGCGCTGGCGTCCGTCGTCAGCGTGGGACTGTTCGACTTTTTCTTCGTGCAGCCGCTGTCGTCGTTCGCCGTGTCTGACGTGCAGTATCTGCTGACCTTCGGCGTGCTGCTGGGCGTG
Source organism: Achromobacter animicus (assembly GCF_902859585.1). Taxonomy (GTDB): domain Bacteria; phylum Pseudomonadota; class Gammaproteobacteria; order Burkholderiales; family Burkholderiaceae_B; genus Achromobacter; species Achromobacter animicus. The sequence goes on from NZ_CADIJM010000003.1 coordinate 454,404, forward strand.
GGGCTGCTGATCGGCCAACTTACCGCCGGCCTGCGGCTGCAGGCGCAGGCCTCGGTCAAGCGCGAGGCCGATGCGCGCAGCCTCTACGAATTCGCGCGCGAACTGTCGTCCGCCCTGCTGCCCGAGCAGATCGTCGCGCTCGCCGGCTCGTTCGTGCATGCCACGTTCGGCGCGCGCTGCTCGCTTTACATCCTGGGCCTGGACGACCGCTTGAAACTCGCCTCGCCCGAAAGCGGCGACACGACCGCTCCGGAATCGGCGCTGGCGCAGTGGGTGTACGACCACGGCCAGCCTGCAGGCGCGGGCACCGCCACCCTGTCGAACAGCGCGTTGCTGTACCTGCCGCTCAAGGCGCCCATGCGCACGCGGGGCGTGCTGGTGCTGGATGCCCCCCGCCGCAGCCTCTACGCGAATCCCGACACGCGCCGCCAGGTCGAGGCCTACGCCACGCTCATCGCCATTGCGCTGGAACGCCTGCACTACGTGGAAGTCGCGCAGCAGGCCGTGGTCAGCATGGAATCCGAAAAGCTGCGCAACTCGCTGCTTGCCGCGGTGTCGCACGACCTGCGCACGCCGCTGACCAGCCTGGTCGGCATGACCGATACGCTGATGCGCCAGCAGCACGCGCTGCCCGACGGCGTGCAGGACACCGTGCGCGCCATGCGCGATCAGGCGCAGCGCATGCACGCGCTGGTCGTCAACCTGCTGGACATGGCGCGGCTGCAAAGCCGCGACGCGCCGCTGCGTATGGAGTGGCAATCCATCGAGGAGCTGGTCGGCGCCGCGCTGGCGGCCATGCGCGAACCGCTGGCGGGCCGCAAGGTCGACGTTTCGCCCCTGTCGGCGCTGCCGCTGGTGGAGTGCGACGGCGTGCTGATCGAACGCGTGCTGTGCAACCTGCTGGAGAATGCGGCCAAGTACACGCCCGCCGGCAGCACGTTGCGCATCCATGCCTACGTGCATGAAGACGGGATACGCGAGGCCGGGATGCACGAGGCCGAAGTGCACGCGGCAGCAACGCAAACTGCTGAAACACACACGGCTGCAACGCACACGACTGTGCCGCACCATGCCGAAATGCGCGTGGCCATCACCGACAACGGTCCGGGCGTCGCGCCGGGCGCCGAGCGCCGCATCTTCGAAAAATTCACGCGTGGCGAACGCGAGTCCGCCACGCCCGGCGTCGGCCTGGGCCTGGCCGTGTGCGAAGCCATCGTTGCCGCCCATCACGGCCGCATCTGGGTCGAACACGCGCCGGGCCAGGCCAGCGGCGCGCAGTTCGTCTTCAGCCTGCCGCTGGGCGCCCCGCCCTCAATCCAACCCGAAACCGCCTGAGTCCGCGTCATGTTCGATTTTCAGCCCGTAGTCCTCATCATCGAAGACGACGCCAACATCCGGCGGTTCGTCCGCCAGGCGCTGGAAAGCGAAGGCTGCGTGGTCCACGAGGCCGACACAGTCAAACGCGGCCTGATCGAGGCCGGCACCCGCCAGCCGGACGCGATCGTGCTCGACCTTGGCCTGCCCGACGACGACGGCATGACCCTGATCCGCGAGCTGCGCGGCTGGACCGAGGTGCCGGTGCTGGTGCTGTCCGCGCGCAGCGCCGAGGCCGACAAGGTGGCGGCGCTGGACGCGGGCGCCGACGATTATCTGGCCAAGCCTTTCGGCGTGAGCGAACTGCTGGCGCGCCTGCGCGTGCTGCTGCGCCGGCATGGCCGCGGCGGCGCGGGCAACGCGGCTGAGATCGTGTTTGGCGACGTGCGCGTGGACTTCTCGCGGCGCGTGGTCGAACGCGCTGGCCAGCACGTGCACCTGACCGCCATGGAATACCGCCTGCTTGCCGCCTTGCTGGCTCACCGCGGCAAGGTCATGACGCACCGTGAGCTGCTGCGGCAGGTGTGGGGCCCGTCCCACGTCGAAAGCAACCACTACCTGCGGATCTACATGGGCCATCTGCGCCAGAAGCTCGAAGCCGACCCGGCGCAACCGGTGTTCCTGCTGACGGAGATCGGGGTAGGTTATCGCTTCGCGGGCTGAGCAGACGCGTTCAACGCCGGCTTCGACAGACGCCATTTCAAAACCCACTTTTTGAAACCCGCTTTTTGATATGCGCTTTACGCGCAGGCCGCGAGTCTTGTCTCGCGCTTTATGCCGATCCTCCTATTGTTGCGTTCCGCTCAACACCAGGAGGCTTCACATGCCCCGCACCACCCTTGCCGCGCTGGCGCTGCTTTCCCTCATTCCCGTGGCGCAGGCCGCCGATGCCCCCAGCGCCGCCGATTCCGCATCGCCGTACTCGCTGACGGCCAACGTCACGCTCGCCAGCCAGTACCGCTATCGCGGCCTCATGCAGACCAACAACCAGCCCGCCATCCAGGGCGGCTTCGATCTCACGCACGCCAGCGGCTTCTACCTGGGCAACTGGAACTCCAGCATCAGCTGGCTGAACGACAGCAACAGCGACGTGTCCGCGCCCGTCGAGATGGACTTCTACGGCGGCTACAAGGGCAACCTCACGGACAACGTGCCCGTCGACCTGGGCGTGCTGCAGTACTACTACCCGGGCGACTATCCGTCCGGCTACACCAGCCCCGACACCACCGAACTCTACGCCGGCATCGGCTACGGCCCGGTGATGTTCAAGTACTCCCTTGCGCTGACCAACCTGTTCGGCTTTGCCGACAGCAAGTACAGCCAATACTTCGACCTGTCCGGCAACTTCGATACGGGCGTCTGGGGGCTCGTCGTCAACGTTCATGCGGGCCGCCAGATCGTGCGCAATGTGGATAACGGCTCCTACACCGACTGGAAGCTGGGCGTGACCAAGGACTTCGGGCAGGGGCTGTCGGTCTCGCTGGCCTATCTGGACACCAACGCCGACCGCGCCATCTACACCAACACGCGCGGCCGTGACATGGGCCGCGCCACGGGCCTCCTGTCGGTGACCAAGACGTTCTGAAACGCCGCGGCCGTTGACGCCGTTTTTATACGGCGCCCCCGCATTTATCGGCAGGATTTACGGCGGCATTCCTATAGTGGAATCGTCGTCAACCACCGGATTCGCGGGTCGCCGTCTTCGGCCCCGCCCCCACACTGCCATGATTCCCCGATCGCACCGCCACCAGGCCACCCTCGACGCCGCCCTAGCTGCCCAGCCCGCGCCGCAGCCGCAATGCAGCCTGATCGCGCTGACCGTGCGCATCGATACGCTGGACGCCTTGAACGTGCGGCTGGCCTTGCACCGCGCACTGGGCGATCGCATCGGGGTCTACCTGCTGTCGGTCGACCATGCGCACGCCCAAAGCACGCTCGAACTGCAATGCGAACGCGGCGAACTGGACGCCATGATGGCCGCGATCATGCGCGGCCTGCCTTGCGCTGAATTCGGTACGGCGCGCCCGGCCGCCGCCCTCACGGAGCGATGAGCCATGGACACCCTTGCCAAACCCGCCTTCGAAGGCCTGTGGCTGCCGATGGTGACGCCCATGCGCGGCGGCCACGTGGACCTGGACGCCGCGCAGGCGCTGGCCCGCTACTACCGCAACGCCGGCATCGCCGGCCTGGTCCTCTTCGGCTCCACCGGCGAGGGCAACCTGCTCAGCATGCCCGAGAAGACCGACATGATCGAAGCCATCGCCAGCGACGCGCATGCGCTGCCGCTGGTGCTGGGCGTGGGCGGCGTCGATACGCGGGGCGTGGCCGCCGCCGTGCGACGACTGGACCGCTACGCACCCGCCGGCTACCTGGTTCCCCCGCCGTACTATCTGGGGCCATCCCAGGCCGGCATCCTGTGGCATTACCGGCAGATCGCGTGGGCCACCGAGCGGCCCATCATCCTGTACAACATCCCCAAGCGCGCAGGTGTCGCCATGACGGTCGAAACCATGGAAGCGCTGGCGGCGCTGCCCAATTTCGGGGCGGTCAAGGAATGCAATCCCGCCGTGCTGGGCGCCTTGAATGCGCGGGGCCGCCTCGATGCCCTTTGCGGCGAGGACCTGGCCTTGCTGGATCACTTCCTGGCGGGCGGGCGCGGCGCGATTCCAGCCGCCGCGCACCTGTTTCCGGAGCGCTTCGTCGAGATGATGCAGCTTGTACAAGCCGGCCACGTCGAGGCCGCGCGCGACTGCTTCGACCCATTGCGCCCCCTGATCCGGTTGCTGTTCAGCGAGCCCAATCCCGCGCCGGTCAAGCGCGCGCTGGCCATGCAGGGCCTCATCGCCGACGAGCTGCGCATGCCGATGATGCCCGCCAGCCGCGACCTGGGCGCGAAACTGCGGCGGGCCATGAGCCTTATCCCGGCATCGGCTGAGCGGCTGCAGACAGCCTGAAGATCGACACGGCGCGGGCCAGATCGCCCGCCTGACCGTGCAGCGCGGCGGCAGACGCCGCAAACTCCTCTACCAGCGCAGCGTTCTGCTGGGTCGCTTCGTCCAGATGCGTCACGGTCTGGTTGATCTGCTCGATGCCCGCGCTCTGTTCGCCGGACGCCGTGGCGATCTCGCTCATCAGCGGCGCGCTGGTGGCTGCCGATTCCAGCACGCTTCCCATCGTGGCGCTCGCCTGTTCCACCCGCTGGCTGCCGCGCGCCACCGAGTCGGCCGACGCTTCGATCAGCGACTTGATCTCCTTGGCGGCGGTGGCGGACCGCTGCGCCAGCGCCCGCACTTCGCCAGCGACCACCGCAAAACCACGCCCCTGTTCGCCCGCCCGTGCGGCTTCGACGGCGGCGTTCAATGCCAGGATGTTGGTCTGGAACGCGATCACGTCGATCAGACCGATGATCTCGTCGATGCGCTGCGAACTTTGCGAGATCTCGCGCATCGCGTCGATCGCATGCTGCGTCTCGTCGCTGCCCTGCCGCGCCAGCCGCGCGGCTTCGCCGGCCAGCGCGCTGACCTCACGCACGTGCTCTGCGCTTTGGCGGGCAGTGGCGGTGATTTCCTCCACGCTGGCCGCGGTCTGTTCCAACGCGGCGGCCTGCTTTTCGGTGCGGTCGGACAGGTCGACACTGCCCGCGGCAATCTGGCGCGATGCGGCCGCAATGGACGCCGTGGAATGCACGATGCTGCGCACCGCCGCGTCCAGCCGCTGTTGCATTCGCGCCATTGCGTCGAACAGGCGGCCGATCTCGCCCCGGTGATGACGCGAGATGCCGCTGGACAGGTCGCCATTGGCCACGCGCTCGCACACGGCCACTGCCTCGTTCAATGGCCGCAGGATGTGTGTGCTGAAAAAGCGCAGCGCCGCCGTCAGCACCAGCGCAAGCAGCACCAGCGTCACGCTGCCCTGCCGCCACAGCGTGCCGTAGAACGCTGCATCGACGTCGTCCACGTACAGGCCCGTGAACATCAGCCAGCCCCATTCCGCGTCATAGGCCGCGTAGGTCAGCTTGGGCAACGGGTCCTCGGAACCGGGGCGCGGAAACAGGTAGCGCACATAGCCACCGCCCGCCTTGCCCTGCGCGTAAAGGTTTTCAAACAGCGGCTGCCCCTGGCTGTCGCGCGTGGCGCGCACGTTGGTGCCCACCAGCTTCGCGTCGGGATGCACCAGCAGATCGTAGTCGTCGCCAAACGCGCCCACATAACCGTCCCCGCCGTACCGCAATTGCGACAGTTGGCGGGCCACGTCGCGCTTGGCGTCGGCCAGCGGCTCACCTTCCTGCACGCGCTGCTTGCCGCCGCGGACGATGCCCGCGGCCATATCCAGGACATGGCGAAGCTCCGTCTTGCGGTCGTCCACCATCTCGGCACGGCGCTGCCAGGCGTCCCACACGCCCAGCGCCAGGACGGCGGCGCCAATGGCAAACACGAACCACAACAGTTCCCTACGCAAGCTGGAAGTACTCATCGACTCTCTTTGACACGCCACCAATTAGAAACAATATCTAGCTGGATGTGACGTTTTATGTAATTTGGCCGTCGAGCATACCCTTTCAAACTTCGTTTGAATTCGCTTTGACTAGTCACTTTGATCTAGCTCAAATCCGATAAAAAAAACGCAAGGCGCGTCGCGCCTTGCGTTTTCTTGGAACGCGAACTCAAACCGCGGACTGGGACGCCGGGGGGACCCTGCGCGCCGGACGCGCCGTCGTCAGCGCAATCAGCGTCACCGTGATCAGCGCGTAAGTGGGCACGCTGCGCATGTTGCGGAACATCATCTCGGTCAGGCTGAAGGCGCAATAGCTCAGGCAGAACAGAAGGCCCATCTGGGCGCCCACGCGGATCACGCGGTCATCACTGGCCAAACGCCGGAAGAAAATGGCTGCCGGCAGCAGATACAGCGTCAGCATGCTCAGCAGGCCGAGCACGCCGTACCCCGCCAGCGCCGCCAGCAGGTCGTTGTGCGGCTCGCCGAAACCGTCGACGACTTCCTGCGTCACGATGCCCTGCCCTTGCAGCACACGCAGCTCGTCGCGGAACTTGCTGGGACCAATGCCCACGACCGGGCTTTTTTCAAACATCAGGATTGCGGCATGCCACAGTTGCAACCGGATGCCGAAGGACGTGTCACGGTTGGCCGAGGTGGCGAACCCTTGCACGTCGTGGGTGATCTCCTGCATGCGGCTGCTGAACGTCCAGATGGCCGCCGCGCTGACGACCAGCGCCACGCTCACGGCCAGTGCACAGTACACCTTGTGGCGCCGCCGCCAGTTGCGCAGGCCCAGCAGGAAGACGAGTCCCAGAATGGGCAGCAGCATCCAGCTGCTGCGGGTTTCGGACATCCAGGTCGCGCACACGGCCAGCGCCGCGGCCAGGACCTTCAGGCCGGTCTCCAGTCGCGGCCAGCGGGATCCGGGGCCCCAGCCGAGCGACAGCAAGGTCATCCCCCCGAACAGCAGCACCATGTTCGCAAAGGCTACGGCGTTATAGCGTCCGCCAACCTCGACCACCGCGCCGCGGCCGCCCGTAAGCATCATCGTGATCAGCAGGATGGAGCCGGCAAGCGCGCCGGCCAATACAGTCCATTCGATATGGCGCAGCAGCCGCTGCGGAGCGCGCAGCAGCAGCCACAACACGGGCAGGGCCAGTGCAAAGCGCAGCAGCTTTTCAAGTTCGGAATTGCTCCACACGCTTTTCACGGAAGACGTGATCAGCATACAGACGAGCGGGGACAGCAGCGCCAACGCCATGGGCCAAAGCGCCCGGAAATCCATGGGCTCGTAGCGCTTCACCGCATTGACGGCAATGGCCGTCAGCGCGATCAATGCACTCAGGTACAGCACGGCGGGACCGCCAACGGGACTGGTCAGCGCCAGGGCGGGCATGAGCAGCACCAGCCAGGCGACCAGATTTACATACATTCGGGGCACAACAATCAACCTGAAAAGAACAATGCACACGCAATACGCATGATGCGGGTGGTTAGACAAAACCCGCCCGCCATGACGGCGGGCGGGTTTTGCTCAAACTCGAGATGGGGCCCCAAGCGCACAGCGGCAGCCTGGCGAGGAGCCCCGGCCGAGGCTTACATGTTCTCGATCATCACTTGGCCAAAGCCCGAGCACGACACCTGCGTCGCCCCTTCCAGCAGACGGGCAAAGTCGTACGTGACCTTCTTGGACTGGATCGACTTTTCCATGCTGGAGATGATGAGATCCGCGGCTTCGGTCCAGCCCATGTGACGCAGCATCATTTCCGCCGACAGGATCTCGGAACCGGGATTCACGTAGTCCTTGCCCGCGTACTTGGGCGCCGTGCCGTGGGTGGCTTCAAACATGGCCACGGAGTCGGACATGTTGGCGCCCGGCGCGATGCCGATGCCGCCCACCTGCGCGGCCAGCGCGTCGGAGATGTAGTCGCCGTTCAGGTTCAGCGTGGCGATGACGTCGTATTCGGCCGGACGCAGCAGGATCTGCTGCAGGAACGCATCGGCGATCACATCCTTGACGATGATCTCGCGGCCGGTCTTGGGATTCTTGAACTTGCACCACGGGCCGCCGTCGATCAGCTGCGCGCCGAATTCCTTCTGCAGGAGCTCATAGCCCCAATCGCGGAAGCCGCCTTCGGTGAACTTCATGATGTTGCCCTTGTGCACCAGCGTCAGCGACGTGCGGTCGTTGTCGATGACGTACTGCGCGGCCTTGCGCACCAGGCGCTCGGTGCCTTCGCGCGACACGGGCTTGATGCCGATGGACGAGGTGTTCGGGAAACGGATCTTCTTGACGCCGAGCTTGGTCTGCAGGAACTGGATCAGCTCCTTGGCCTGCTCGCTTTCGGCCATGTATTCAATGCCGGCGTAGATGTCTTCCGAGTTCTCGCGGAAGATCACCATGTTGGTTTTTTCGGGTTCACGCACCGGGGACGGCACGCCCTTGAAGTACGCCACGGGACGCAGGCAGACGTACAGGTCAAGCTGCTGGCGCAGCGCCACGTTCAGCGACCGGATGCCGCCGCCGACCGGGGTGGTCAGCGGGCCCTTGATGGAAACCACGTAGTCTTTGACGACTTCCAGGGTTTCATCGGGCAGCCACACGTCAGGACCGTAGACCTTGGTGGCCTTTTCGCCGGCATAGACTTCCATCCAATGGATCTTGCGCTTGCCGCCGTAGGCCTTCTGCACCGCCGCGTCGACGACCTTGATCATGACGGGGGTGATGTCGGCGCCCGTGCCGTCGCCTTCGATGAAGGGGATGATGGGCTGGTCAGGCACATTCAGCGAGAAATCGGCGTTGACCGCAATTTTCTGGCCGCCGGCGGGAACCTTGATATGTTGGTAGGACATGAATGCTCCATTTGCTCCGGGTGGTTTTCTTGCACGCGCCAGGATCGGACAGCGTCCGATTCCGCGGGTTATACCGCCTCCTGCGAACCGCACACCGGATGGCGGATAGCAACCCATTCTATATCGCAAAGCGCCGGGCGAAACCGGCGGTCCGCGCGGGGCGGTAAAATAAAGCGCCCACATCCTGCTTTTGGCCCCCTCCCGAATGTTCAATCCCTCCCGCGACCAAGTCCGCGAATTCTTTATTGAAACCTGGCGCAAACATCGCGCCAACGAGGTCCTGACCCCGCTGGAGGCGATTGCGCTGGACTGGATCATCGAGCATCCCGAATACCACGCGGACCTCGAAAGCCCGGACGCCATGACGGCGGAATACGCGGTGGAAAAAGGCCGCACGAATCCGTTCCTGCACCTGTCCATGCACCTGGCCATCGCGGAACAATTGTCAATCGACCATCCGCCGGGCATTCGCCAGGCCTACCAGCAGCTCACCGCACGTTCGGACGCGCATCACGCCGCGCACGAAATCATGGAATGCCTGGGGCAGGTGGTCTGGGAAGCGCAGCGCCTGGGCACGCCGCTGGACAGCGACACCTACATCGACCTGATCCGCCGCCGCGCCAGCCTCTGACTCAACGAAAAAACCCTCGCTAGCGAGGGTTTTTCATTCACATCGGCCGAAAAGCGTTGCGTCCTAGCGGCGCACACCCAAATCGCTGGGCAGCGTGGCCAGCCACGCCGACACGTTGGAGATGTCCTGGTCGGACAACTGCGTGGCGAAGGCGCCCATGATGGGGTTCTTGCGCACGTTGGCCGTGGCGGCGCTGCCGGAGGCGCCCCGCTTGTAGGCCTTGAGCGCATGCGCCAGGTAGTCGGCGTGCTGCCCGGCCAGCGTCGGATACGCCGGATCCACCGCTGTCTTGGCGTCGGCGCCGTGGCACGACGCGCAGTTGAATTTCTCGAAGACGGCCTTGCCGGCCGCCAGATCCTGCGCCTGGGCGGCAGAGCCCCAGATGGCCAGGGTCGCGCCCGCAAGGGCAAGCATGGTGCGGTTCATGATTTTGCCCCCTTATTTGAGATTCGAGTAGTACGCGGCCAAGTCGGCAATGTCCTGATCGGACAGGCTGCCGGCAACGGCGTCCATCGTGGGATGGCTGCGCGCGCCTTTCTTGTACTCGTTGAGGGCGGTTTCGATGTACTTGGCGTTTTGGCCAGCGATCATCGGAACGTGGTAAAGCTCGGGAAACGATGCCTTGTAGCCAGGGATGCCATGGCAACCGATGCACATCGAAACCTTGTCGCGGGCATTCTGGACATTACCGACCGGCGCTGCGTCTGCAGCAACAGCCTGGCCGGCGATCGCACAGGATGCCATCGTGGCCAACACGGAAACCGTGTACTTCAGAGAGGTTCGCAACTTCATTGGAATGACTCTTCTTGGTATGGCTAAGGACTAGGGCCTGCTCACACGAAAAGGCCCTCTGCAAACACGTTGCGGGTGGAACCCAAAGCAAAACCGCCTGATTGTACGATAATTGCTCAGGATTAATACCTTGCGTTAGTGTTGATCCCAATCAAACCACAGAAGCCATCAGACCATGTCCGCAGCCCAGACCGCCTCATCCGCCAAGCCAGTCCGCTTCGATGGCACCGACAGCTACGTCGCCACCGACGATCTCAAGCTCGCCGTGAACGCCGCCCTTACCTTGCAGCGCCCACTGCTCATCAAGGGCGAACCCGGCACCGGCAAGACGATGCTGGCCGAGGAAGTGGCCCGCGCGCTGGGCCGGCCGCTGCTGCAATGGCACATCAAGTCCACCACAAAGGCGCATCAGGGTCTGTACGAATACGACGCCGTGTCGCGCCTGCGCGATTCGCAGTTGGGTGACGAAAAAGTCCGCGACATCCGCAACTACATCGTGCAGGGCACGCTGTGGCAGGCGTTCCAGTCGCACGAGCCGGTGGTGCTGCTGATCGACGAGATCGACAAGGCCGACATCGAGTTCCCCAATGATCTTCTGCGCGAGCTGGACCGCATGGAATTCCATGTGTACGAAACGCGCGAGACCATCGCCGCGCGCCACCGTCCGCTCGTCATCATCACGTCCAACAACGAAAAGGATCTGCCAGACGCATTCCTGCGCCGCTGCTTCTTTCACTACATCCGCTTCCCGGACCGCGAGACGATGCGCGACATCGTGGCCGTCCACTATCCGGACCTGAAGCAGGACGTGCTGCGCGCCGCGCTGGACACGTTCTTCTCGCTGCGCGATGCGCCCGGGCTGAAGAAAAAGCCGTCCACGTCCGAACTCCTGGATTGGCTGCGCCTCTTGCTGGCCGAAGACGTCACGGCCGCGCAGATCGACGCGCACACGGCCACCGCCGTGCCGCTAATGGCCGGCGCGCTGCTCAAGAACGAGCAGGACGTGCATCTGCTCGAACGCCTGGCGGCCATGACGCGCGGCGGCCAACGCCGCTGATCCGGCATCCACGGGCGGCCCGCACATGCTGATCGACTTCTTCTATCACCTCCGGGCGCACAAGCTGCCCGTCTCGGTCAAGGAATACCTGACGCTGATGGACGCGCTGCGCCAGGATCTGATGTCGCCCACGCTGGACGAGTTCTACTTCCTGGCGCGCGCCACGCTGGTCAAGGACGAGTCCCTCTACGACCGCTACGACAAGGCCTTCGGCGCGTATTACCGCGGCATCGAAGCCGCGCTGCCCGCGGGCAAGGACATCCCGCTCGACTGGCTGATCAAGCAGTTCGAGAAAAGCCTGTCGCCCGAAGAAAAGGCCGCCATCGAAAAGCACGGCTGGGACAAGCTGATGGAGCTCTTCAAGGAGCGCCTGGACGAGCAGAAGGAACGCCACGCCGGCGGCAGCAAGTGGATCGGAACGGGCGGCACCTCGCCGTTCGGCAACGGCGGCTATCACCCCGAAGGCATCCGCGTGGGCGGCGCATCGGCCGGCAACCGCACGGCGGTCAAGGTCTGGGACATGCGCCAGTTCAAGGACTACGACGACCAGGTCGAACTGGGCACGCGCAATTTCAAGGTGGCGCTGCGCCGCCTGCGCCGCTTCGCGCGCCAGGGCGCCGAACTGGAACTGGACCTGGACGACACCATCGCCAGCACGGCGCGCAACGCGGGGCATCTGGACCTGCGCATGATCCCGGAGCGCCACAACACGGTGAAGGTGCTGATGCTGCTGGACGTGGGCGGCAGCATGGACGACCACATCGGCCGGGTCGAGGAACTGTTCTCGGCGGCTCGCAGCGAGTTCCGCAACCTTGAGGTCTATTACTTCCATAACTGCCCGTACGAAAGCCTGTGGCAAAGCAACCGCCGCCGCCAGAACGAGCGCTTCGACACCTGGGACGTGCTGCGCAAGTACAACCCGGACTGGCGCCTGATCATCGTGGGCGACGCCACGATGAGCCCGTACGAAATTCTGCAGCCGGGGGGTTCGGTCGAGCACTACAACAAGGAACCGGGCGCCGAATGGATGCGCCGGCTGCTGGACGCGTGGCCCAAGTCGGTCTGGCTGAATCCCGAGCCCACGGCGTCCTGGCAGTACCGCCAATCCATTGCGCTGATGCGCGACATCATGCAGGACCGCATGTATCCCGTGACCGTTGCGGGCCTGGAACAGGCGATGCGGGTGCTGTCGAAGTAAAAGTTGCGCCGTCGCGGCGGCGATGCTGCCGCCGCGGTTGGCGCTGTCAGCCGTCGACGGGGTTGTCGGGCGTGTCCAGCGTCAACTGATAGAACGCCAGATCGAGCCAGCGTCCAAACTTGAAGCCGGCCTGGCGGATCGTGCCGGCATGTACAAACCCCAGCTTTTCATGCAGGCGGATGCTGCCCTGGTTCGAGGCGTCGATGCCCCCGACCAGCACGTGCACGCCATTGGCGCGCGCTCGCTCGATCAGGATGGCCATCATGGCTTCGCCCAGACCGCGGCCGCGAAAGCGCCCGTCCACGTACACGGAATGCTCCACCGAATACTTGAAGGCGGGAAACGCGCGAAACGTGCCGTAGCTGGCAAACGCCATCAACTCGCCGTCCGCATTCTCAAGCCCCACGACGGGGAAGCCGCCTTGCTGCTTGGTCTTGAACCATCCGTCCATCGCTTCGCGCGGCCGCGGCTTGTAGTCGTACAGCGCAGTGGATGTAGCAATGGCGTCATTGAAGATGGCCAGGATCTGGTCGGCATGGCGCTCGTGCGTGCAGTCAACCAGCGTGGCGCCCTGAGGGGCGCGGAATTCGGCGGGCGTTTTCATGGCGGGAATTTTAGCGATGGCGCCGCCTGCCGGTATCAAGCGGACGAAAAAAAACCGGCGATGACGCCGGTTCAGTGAAACGTTGCCGCTTCTGGCCACTCTCAGGCGGCGCGGCTCTCCACAGATCGATGGGCGCTTGTACTCATGTGGCGCAAACCGGGGCATTGCCGCCACGACAATTCGTCGGCGTCCATGTCCAGGTCGAACAAATCTTGCGCGGCGGGCCACGGATGGGAGCGCACGGTGGAGCCCTCCATTTCAAGCACATGGCCGGCAAATCCGCGAGGCGACCCACCGCACTCCGCGAAATACCGCTGCGAACTCAGGTCCACCACATAGGTGGTCATGTCATGGGTAAGTATGGCCACGTATTGGCCGTCATCACTGGCATAAGCGTATTGAAACTGTCCTTTGATCCCGTCGCCTTTGAGGGCGCTACCGGTCAGTTGGGACAAGGCACGCGTGACGATTTCGGTCAGCATGGGTCGTTCCTCCGAAGAATGCGCCGGCAGGATGCCGGCGGCGAAGGCGCGAACGACAAGCACCGGCGCTGCGTCGAAGCAGCGTCTGGCGTTGGACGGGAAGCCGGTAAGACGGCCGTCGCGCATCCCGTCAGCAACAGCTAATGCGTCCTTGAAAGCTTACACCCGCGACCGGAATTGGTTCAAATCGCCTGGGAGAACTGAACTGCTGCATCGCACCATCAACACTGGCGCGGCATGGCGGAGCATCAAGCCGCCGCAAAGATGGCGCCATCGTTGGCGCCGCCCGCCTCCCGACGCCGCCGCCATGCTTCACGTCCAAGCCGGTAAAGCACATGCGCACGCAGCGGGTGTCCCGCCGGCACGGCCGGATGGTCAAAGCATCCGGGTTCGGCGGCCATGCCCAAACGGTCCATCACGGCGCGTGAGCGCACGTTGTCCGTCGCCGTAAAGGCAACGATTTCTTCCGCGCCCACCTGTTCAAAGCCGACCCGCAATGCGGCATCAGCCGCTTCGCTGGCGTAGCCCCGTCCCCAGAACGGTTGCGCGAGACGCCAGCCGATCTCCACGCCAGGCGCAAAAGGCAGCGTGGGCGCCAGCGGCTTGATGCCAACGAAGCCGATGAAAGGCGCCACGCCCGGCGCCTCCACGGCCCAGAAGCCCCAGCCGTGCTCGTCAATGCCGGCGGCCAGCCTGTCGGCCAGGGCATCGCTTTCCTGGGGCGTCATCGGCAACAGGAACTGCGTCACCTGCGGGTCAGCATTCAGGGCGGCGAAAGGCTTGCGGTCCGCCGCGCGCCATTGCCGCAGCACGAGGCGGGGCGTTTCGACTTCGATGTTCAGGGACATATCACTTCCTCAGCATGGCGGCCGGCGATGGCAGTCCTGCGATGGCGGCGAAGGCCCCTTCCCGCCCGCCTGAACCATTGCCAACGTATACACTCCAACGGATTCTGCCATGCCAAAGGAATAGTCCGCCATGCGCTTGTCCCTGTCGAAGCTGCCGCGCCCGCTAGGCGTGCTGCTGTTTTCCTCCTTCCTGGCCTTTCAGGCCGGAGCCGCCAGCCTGCCGGCCGGCGTCACGGAGGCCGCCTCGATCGAAGGCATCACCGAATACCGCCTGGCCAATGGCCTGCGGGTGCTCCTGGTACCCGACGAATCCAAGCCGTCCACCACGGTCAACATGACGTACCTGGTGGGCTCGCGCAACGAAAACTACGGCCAGACCGGCATGGCGCACCTGTTGGAGCACATGCTGTTCAAGGGCACGTCGACCACCCGCAACGCGATGGGCGAGTTCTCCCGCCGCGGATTGCAGGCCAATGGCTCGACGTCCAGCGACCGCACCAATTACTTCGCGAGCTTCGCGGCCAACCCCGAGACGCTGAAGTGGTACCTCGGCTGGCAGGCCGATGCGATGGTCAATTCGCTGATCGCCAAGGAAGACCTGGACTCGGAAATGACCGTGGTCCGCAACGAGATGGAAAGCGGCGAGAACAACCCGTTCCGCATCCTGATGCAGAAGATGCAGGCTGCCGCCTACCAGTGGCACAGCTACGGCAAGAACACGATCGGCGCGCGTTCGGACGTCGAAAACGTGGATATCGGCCAGCTGCGCGCCTTCTATCACGAGTATTACCAGCCGGACAACGCCGTGCTGATCGTGGCGGGCAAGTTCGACCCGCAGACGACGCTGGCGGACATCGAAGCCACGCTGGGCAAGCTGCCCAAACCCGACCGCAAGCTGCCGCCGGAATACACGGTGGAACCGACGCAGGACGGCGAGCGCTCGGTGACGCTGCGCCGCACCGGCGGCACGCCGCTGGTCGCGGCGATGTATCACATCCCGGCCGGCGGCAGCGCGGACTTCGTGCCGTTCGACCTGGCGACCACGATCCTGGCGGACACCCCGTCGGGCCGCCTGTACCATGCCCTGGTGCCGACCAAGCTGGCCTCGGGCGTGTTCGGTTTCACGATGGAAAACCTGGACCCGGGACTGGCGATGTTTGCCGCGCAACTGACGCCGGGCAAGGATCAGGACGCCGCCATGAAGGCGATGACGGGCACGCTGGAGACGCTCGACAAGAAACCCTTCACAGAGCAGGAACTGGACCGCGCGCGCAGCAAGTGGCTGACGTCGTGGGAACAGACGTACAGCGATCCCGAGCAGGTGGGCGTGGCGCTGTCCGAAGCGATCGCCGCGGGCGACTGGCGCCTGTTCTTCCTGCAACGCGACCGCGCGCGCAAGGCAACGCTGGCCGAGGTGCAAAAGGCCGCGACGACCTATCTGGTGCAGAGCAACCGCATCGAGGGCCGCTACATTCCGACCGAGAAGCCGGTGCGTGCGCCGCAGACGGAACGCGTGGACCTCACGGCAGTGTTCAAGGACTACAAGGGCGATCCGGACTTCAAGGCTGCGTCGGCGTTCGATCCCTCGCCGGCCAACATCGACAAGCTGACGCAACGCACGACGCTTGATCTGCCGAATGGTCCGGTGAAACTGGCGCTGCTGCCCAAGGCGACGCGGGGCAGCCGTGTGCAGGCGCAGATGCTGATCCAGTTCGGCAACGAAAAAGACCTGCTGGGCCAGCGCGTCAATTCCAGCGCGGCGGCGGACCTGCTGTTGCGCGGCACGGACAAGCTGTCGCGCCAGGATATCCAGGACCGTCTGGACAAACTGCAGGCTGAACTTGGCTTTACCGGCGGCGGCACGACACTGAAGGTGGCGATGTCGACCAAGGGCGAGAATCTGCCTGAATTGACGGCGCTGGCGCTGGAGATCATCCGCAACGCCAGCTTCCCGAAGGAGCAGGTCGAGGAATATCAACGCCAACTTGAAACGTCGATCCAGAATGCGATGACGGAACCGTCGGCGCTGGCCGGACGCGCGCTGGCGCGCCACGACAATCCGTGGCCTGCGGACGATCTGCGTTATGTGCCGACGTTCGAAGAGTCGCTGGCTAGCGTGCGCGGCCTGAACCGCGAGGCGCTGGCAACGTTCCACGCCAAGTTCTACGGCGCTGGCGATATCGAGTTCTCGGCGGTGGGCGACTTCGAGCCGGCAGCGGTGGAAAAGTCGCTGCGCACGGGACTGGCCGGATGGAAGAAGGCGCCGGCCTACACCCGCGTGCCGAACCCGTACCGCGACGTGCCGGCCAAGCAGTTCGACATCGACACGCCGGACAAGGCCAACGCGTTCTACCTGTCGCGCATGCCGCTGAAGGTGCAGGATACGGACGCGGACTATCCGGCGCTGTACCTGGCCAATTACCTGTTCGGTGCGTCGGAAACGTCGCGCTTGTGGAATCGGGTGCGCGAGACGGAAGGCCTGTCGTACAACGTGCGCAGCTCGCTGTCGGTGTCGGCGTTTGAACCGACCGCAAGCTGGAGCATTTACGCGATCTACGCGCCGCAGAATCGCGAGCGGCTGGAGAAGGCGATCAACGAGGAACTGGCGCGCGTGCTGAAGGACGGTTTCTCGGAGAAGGAAATCACGGAGGGCATTACGGCGCTGCTGAACTACCGGAATCTGGCTCGGGCGCAGGACGACGTGTTGGCAAGCACCTGGCTGGATTACCTGGAGCGCGGCCGCACGTTTGCGTGGTCTGCGGAAATGGACAAGAAGATTTCCGCCTTGACGCCGGAGACGGTGAACGCGGCGCTGCGCAAGTATGTGCGTCCGGACGGGTTCAGCACGGCGCTGGCGGGGGATTTCAAGAAACCCTGATGCACCCTCTGTTGGGAAAACCCCTGCCTCGGCAGGGGTTTTTTTTGCATAGTGGGTGGGCTGTTGCGGTTTGATGATTCTGGGATTGGGCTTGACCATTCCATCCATGGGGCAAATTCTATCTGTCTGATCTATTACTCGGTTATTTGGAAAGATGTTTTCAGGGATTAAGGGTTTATCCCAGGTGGGAAGGCGCGCACAATTCAGTCCATCGGGAACAGCAAACGAACCACGACGGAGTGCCGCCGGATTCGGTCCCTCTTTACGACGAATTGGAGGTCTCACCATGAAAACCCTAGCAACCACCCTTTTCCTATCCCTGGCCCTGGCCGGTTTCGGCGCACAAGCCGCCGGCGTCGAGCAAGCAAAGAGCAGCGCCCAAGTGGCGACGGAACTGCAAGCAGCGAAGGCAAGCGGCCAGTACACGTTCGGCGAGCTGGACTATCCGCCCGCCCTGCCCCAAAAGACCAGCCTGAGCTCGCAGGAAGTGCAAGCCGAGCTGCAGCAAGCCAAGGTCAGCGGTCAATACACGTTCGGCGAACTGCAGTACCCGCCGGTCGTTGCAACGTCGAGCAGCGCCAAGTCGCGCGCCGAAGTTCAGCAGGAACTGGCGCAAGCAAAGGCCAGCGGCCAATACACGTTCGGCGAGCTCGAATACCCGCCGATCAGCCGGTGAGCTGCTTGCTGTAGCCCGGCCGGCCTCGGGTGGCATCATGGCCTGAGGCCGGTATTTTCGGTGTACAGCGGCGGTTGAAGTAGCAGTAGCAGTAGTCGTTGAAGTCAGCAGTTGAAGTTGAAGTCAGCAGTTGAAGTTGAAGTTGCAGTTCGCAGTTGCAGTTCGCAGTTGAAGTTGCAGTTCGCAGTTGAAGTTGCAGTGGTAGTAGCGAAGAGGCCGTGGCGATTGTCGCGGTCTCTTTTTTTCGTCGGGATTTTGCTGGGCTGCCATTGGGGTTCTTTAGCGCCTGGCGCGGCCACGGCACTCGGCGCGCGGGGCCACGATTGCGGTCCGGAGCCTTCGCTCCGGACTTCCCCTGCCTCATCCTCGTCACCGCCTTTGGCGGTTCCTTCGGATTCCGTTGGGCTTATCGACGCCCCGCGCGCCGAGTGCCGCGGCCACACCAGGCTCGCCGTGTCAAACGGCCTCGGACGCTGGGACGGGCGGATTTCTTGGCGTTTTGGCGACGAGCTTTCGCCTGTGGAGGATCTTGCGGGGCCCGCGTTGCGTCGGCCGCGCGGGCGGCCTTGCAACGCTTACGCGATGCGTTGCGTCAGCGGGGGTGCGCTGCGCGCTGGTGGAGAGCCCTGGGCAGAAGTGTGTGTTGCGCGTTGGTAGAGGGCTTATGGCAGCGCTGCGTTGCGCCCCTAGTGGAGCGCTTGGTGTAGCACCTGCATGCAGGCTGTGCATTGCATGCTGGTAAAGGCTTCCTGGACTGCGTATTCCCGCATATGCGTAATTTTTAGAAGCCCTTCGATATCTCGCCAATTTGGAAGGTGGTTTCATGCCGTTCGGGTTCATGCCGGGATTTGGCGTGCTGCATCTGGCCATCGAGATCATCAGATGGACCACGACGATGGGCCGCCGGACTCGGTTTCACTTAAAGCAATCTGGAGGTCTCACTCATGAAAATCCTGGCCACGACGCTGTTTGTTTCCCTGGCCCTGGCAGGCGCCGGCGCTCACGCAGCTGGCGTTGAACAATCCAAGTCCCGTTCCCAGGTGGCGGCCGAATTGCAGGAAGCCAAGGTCAGCGGCCAATACACGTTTGGCGAGCAGGACTATCCGGCGGCACAGCCTCGCACCTCCAACCTGACCGAGCAGGACGTGCGCGTCCAGCTTGAGCACGCCAAGGCCAACGGCGAGTACACGTTCGGCGAACTCGACTACCCGCCGAGCAGCCGCTAAGGGGCTCGCGGTTCTGCGTGATCCCGCAGCACTGTCCCTGACGCGCCAAGCATTGTTGGCGACCAAACGAAAAAAAGCCGCGACTCTCGTCGCGGCTTTTTGCGCTGAGCGGCAGCGTGATCAGCTGAAGACTGATCAGCTGAAGAATTCCTTGACGCGGTCCGTCCAGGATTTGCTTTGCGGCGAGTGGCGATCGCCACCGTCGTTCAGCGAAGCCTCGAATTGGCGCAGGATGTTCTTTTGGTCGTCGCTCAGGCGCACGGGAGTTTCCACCACGACGTGGCAGTACAGGTCGCCCGGGTAGCTGCCGCGCACGCCGCGAATGCCCTTGCCGCGCAGGCGGAAGGTTTTGCCGGATTGCGTGCCTTCGGGGATGGAGATCTCGGCCTTGCCGCCCAGCGTGGGGACCTGGAGTTCGCCGCCCAGTGCCGCCGTGGTGAACGGGATGGTCAGTTCGCAGTGCAGGTCGTCGCCGTCGCGCTGGAAGATCTTGTGCTGCTTGATGTGGATTTCCACATACAGGTCGCCGGGAGGACCGCCGTTGATGCCGGGTTCGCCATTGCCGCTGGAGCGGATGCGCATGCCGTCGTCGATGCCGGCCGGAATCTTGACCTGGAGGGTCTTGTTGCGGCGAATGCGGCCGACGCCGTCGCAGGCTTGGCAGGGGTCGGTGATTTCCTTGCCGTTGCCGTGGCAGGTGGGGCAGGTCTGCTGGACGCTGAAGAAGCCTTGCTGCATACGCACGGCGCCCGAGCCGCCGCAGGTGCGGCAGGTCTTGGGCGAGGTGCCGGGCTTGGCGCCGGAGCCGTGGCAGGTGTCGCAGTTTTCCCAGCTGGGGACGCGGATTTCGGTGTCGAAACCGGCTGCCGCTTGTTCCAGGGTGATTTCCAGCGCGTACTTGAGGTCGGCGCCGCGGTAGACCTGGGGTCCGCCGCCGCGACGGCCGCCGCCGGCGCCGCCGAAGATCTCGCCGAAGATGTCGCCGAACGCGTCGGCGAAACCGCCGCCCATGCCCGCGCCGCCCATGCCGGCGGCGTTGGGGTCGACGCCTGCATGACCATAGCGGTCGTACGCAGCGCGCTTTTGGTCATCGCCCAGGACCTCGTAGGCTTCCTTGGCTTCCTTGAACTTCTCTTCGGCTTCTTTGCTGTCCGGATTACGGTCCGGATGGTATTTCATGGCCAGCTTTCGATAGGCCTTCTTGAGATCGTCGTCCGAGGCGTTTTTTGCCACGCCCAGGATTTCGTAATAGTCGCGTTTTGCCATGATCCGTGGGCTCGAAACCGAGCCTTCTTTTCAGTGCTACAGAATGAGTACGCCCGGTAGGCGGATTTCTCCGGCTACCGGGCGGCAGAGGCAGGTCAATGCCCGGCCATTATTGGTCGCGCTTGACTTCCTTGAAGTCGGCGTCGACGACGTTGTCGTCCACCGGCTTCGCGTTGTCGGCCGCTTGCTGCTGGCCGGCGGCTTGCTGCGCCTGCATGTCGGCGTACATCTTTTCGCCCAGTTTCTGCGAAGCGGTGGACAGGGCTTCGACCTTGGCGTCGATTGCGGCCTTGTCGCCTTCCTTCAGCGTTTCTTCCAGGTCCTTGATGGCGGCCTCGATGCTTTCCTTCTCGGCAGCTTCGAGCTTGTCGCCGTACTCGGTCAACGACTTGCGGGTGGCATGCACCAGCGCGTCGGCCTGGTTACGCGACTGAGCCAGTTCGGCGACGCGATGATCTTCCTCGGCGTTGGCCTCGGCATCCTTGACCATGCGCTGGATCTCGTCTTCCGACAGACCCGAGTTGGCCTTGATGGTGATCTTGTTTTCCTTGCCGGTGCCCTTGTCCTTGGCGGACACGTGCAGGATGCCGTTGGCGTCGATGTCGAACGTGACTTCGATCTGCGGCATGCCGCGCGGCGACGGCGGGATCCCTTCAAGGTTGAACTCGCCCAGGGCCTTGTTGCCCGCAGCGATTTCGCGCTCGCCCTGGAAGACCTTGATCGTCACGGCCGGCTGGTTGTCGTCGGCCGTCGAGAACGTCTGCGAGAACCGGGTCGGGATCGTGGTGTTCTTCTGGATCATCTTGGTCATGACACCACCCAGGGTTTCGATACCCAGGGACAGCGGCGTGACGTCCAGCAGCAGCACGTCCTTGCGGTCGCCCGACAGCACGGAGCCCTGGATGGCGGCGCCAGCGGCGACGGCTTCATCGGGGTTCACATCCTTGCGCGGATCCTTGCCGAAGAATTCCTTCACCTTTTCCTGGACCTTCGGCATGCGGGTCATGCCGCCGACCAGGATCACGTCGTCGATGTCGGAAACCTTGACGCCGGCGTCCTTGATGGCGACGCGGCAGGGCTCGATCGTGCGTTCGATCAGTTCTTCGACCAGCGCTTCCAGCTTGGCGCGCGTGATCTTCAGGTTCAGGTGCTTGGGACCGGAGGCATCGGCCGTGATGTACGGCAGGTTGATTTCGGTCTGCTGCGCGGACGACAGTTCGATCTTGGCCTTTTCAGCGGCTTCCTTCAGGCGTTGCAGCGCCAGCACGTCCTTGGACAGGTCAACGCCTTGTTCCTTCTTGAACTCGGCAATGATGTAGTCGATGATGCGCTGGTCGAAGTCTTCGCCGCCCAGGAAGGTGTCGCCGTTGGTCGACAGCACTTCGAACTGCTTTTCGCCGTCCACATCGGCGATTTCGATGATGGACACGTCGAACGTGCCGCCGCCCAGGTCATAGACGGCGATCTTGCGGTCGCCCTTTTCGGTCTTGTCCAGGCCGAACGCCAGCGCCGCAGCGGTGGGTTCGTTGATGATGCGCTTGACTTCCAGGCCCGCGATGCGGCCGGCGTCCTTGGTGGCCTGGCGCTGGCTGTCGTTGAAGTACGCGGGCACGGTGATGACGGCCTCGGTCACTTCTTCGCCCAGGTAGTCCTCGGCGGTCTTCTTCATCTTGCGCAGCACGTCGGCCGACACTTGGGGAGGCGCCATCTTCTTGCCGCGCACTTCAACCCAGGCGTCGCCGTTGTCGGCTTTGACGATGGCGTAGGGCATCAGATTGATGTCCTTTTGCACGGCTTTTTCTTCGAACTTGCGACCGATCAGGCGCTTCACTGCGTACAGCGTGTTGCGCGGGTTGGTCACGGCCTGACGCTTGGCAGGCGCGCCGACCAGGGTCTCGCCGTCATCCATGTAGGCAACGATGGAGGGAGTGGTGCGAGCACCTTCCGCGTTTTCGATGATCTTGACCTGCCCGCCGTCCATGACAGCCACGCAGCTGTTGGTCGTTCCCAGGTCAATGCCAATAATCTTGCTCATGGTGGGTTACCTTGATTATTAAATCTATGAAAATTTGGGGAAAACTGCTTGTCTCCCCGTAACTGGGGCTGCCCGTGGGGTTTTTCAAGACGCCGGGCTGGAAATTTCCGGGTCCGGGTCCTGCAGGCGCTGGATTGCCGCAGTGAACTGGGGCAATCCGGGCCAGCCGGTGATGCGCCCAAGGCGCTTGCCGGACCGGTACAGCACAAAAGTGGGGACGCCATGCAACGAAAACCGGCGGCCCAGCGGTTCATCCGCGTAGACATCGGCTTCGAACCACGTGAGGCCAAGCCCCAGCAGCGTTTCCTGGTGCAGCAGCGCCGCCTGCTTGAACAGGTTGCAGTTGTAGCAATCCTGGCCCCACAGGAAGACGCAGCGCAGATCGGCGCCGGGCGCTTGCACCACGGCCGCGTCGAATCCCGCGGTGTCGACATGGCGCATGCCGAACACCTGGAATACCTGGGCCGGGTCGAAGCGCGGGTCGGTCATGGCGGATACGCGGTTCAGCCCTGGCCGGCCGAGACGACCACGAGCGCGGGGCGCAGGGTGCGGTCGGCGATCACATAGCCCTTCTGCAGCAGTTGCACCACCGTGTTGGCGGGCTGTTCATGCGGAATGGACGAAATGGCCTGATGCTGGTGCGGATCGAATTTGTCGCCCTGCGCCGGTGCGATTTCCTTGAGCAGGTTGCGCTCGAATGCGGCGGCCAACTGCTTAAGGGTGACTTCGACGCCTTCGCGCAGCGTTTCGACCGTCTGATCAGGTTGGGCCAGCGCAGCTTCCAGGCTGTCCTTGACCGGAACCAGGCTTTCGGCGAACGATTCGATGCCGAACTTGCGCGCCTTGGACACTTCTTCCTGGGCGCGGCGGCGCACGTTCTCGGCTTCAGCTTGCACACGCAGAAGCTGGTCGTGCTGCTCGTTGACGGTAGCCTGGGCGGCGTCCAGCTGGGCGCGCAACTCGTTCAGCTCGGCCTGCGCGGCGTCCTGGGCGGCGGGTGCCGCATCGGCGTTCTGGCCGACTTCGGGCGCCTGGTCAGCAGGCTCGTGGGGTGCCGTCATGGGGAATCCTCCAAAAAGAATGGCTTTCGGAGACATGAATGGGGGCCAATACCCCTAATTCAAGCCCGGGTAAGCGAAATATTCCCCAGGACCCGGCGCCGCGGCCGGGCGCCTGGCGGCGGTTTCCTACTTTTTGCTTGGCTGCGCGGGAGCGACGGGGTCGCTGGCGGGGAAGCTTTCCTTCAGTGCGCGGTCCACCCGCTTGTCGTCCGCGTCCGGATCCGAAGGGATCGCGACGGGGTCGCTGGCCGGGAAGGTGTCGGCCAGGGCCTCGTCCAGGTCGTGTTCGACGCGGTCTTCGTCGACGGGAGTGCTGACTTTGCCCTTCTTGACCGATTCGCCAGTCTTGGGATCATGGTGCATGCGCCTTCTCCTTCAAGTCCGTGGTGTCTGGAATCCACCCCTGCAAGTATCGTTCCACCAGCCCAGACAACCCCGCGATCCAGGCCGGATCGTCGTTGATGGCGGGAATGTAACGGAACTGCTTGCCACCGGCCTCGAGAAAGGCGTCGCGGCATTCCAGGCTGATTTCTTCCAGGGTTTCGAGACAGTCTGCCACAAATCCCGGGCACACCACATCGACCTCGGTGACGCCCGATGCGGCTAGTGCCTTGAGGGTCGGTTCGGTGTAGGGCTCCAGCCAGCGGGCGGTGCCGAACCGGCTCTGGAAGGTCACTTCGATCTGGTCGCGGGGCAGCGAAAGTCGCTGGGCCAGGAGCCGGGCCGTCTCCATGCAGTCGCGGTAATACGGGTCGCCCAGCTCGATGGAGTAGCGCGGCAGGCCATGAAAGCTCATGACCAGCTTCTGAGGCTTGCCGTGTTCGCTCCAGTACCGTTCGATGCGCGCGGCGAGCGGGTCCAGGTAGGCGGGGTCGTCGTGGAACCGCTTGATGAAGCGCATTTCCGGCTGATCGCGCAGCTTGCCCATGTAGCGGGTAACCGCGTCGACGACGGTGGCGGTGGTGCTGGCGGCGTACTGCGGATACAGCGGCACGGTCAGGATGCGCTCGCAGCCCTGCTTGCGCAGGTTGGAGATGGCGTGGGGGATGGAGGGATTGCCATAGCGCATGCCCAGTTCGACCGCGGCATCCACCCCGGCCGCCTGCAGGGCGGCGCGCACGCCGTCGGTCTGCCGCTGGCTGTAGACCATCAGGGGCGAGCCTTCCTTCATCCAGATGCCGCCATAGCGGGGCTCGAGGCGCTTGGGACGGCGCACGAGCACGATGCCGTGCAGGATGGGCTTCCAGAGGTAGCGCGGGATCTCGATGACGCGGGGGTCGGACAGGAATTCGCCCAGGTACTTGCGGATGTCCTTGGCCGTCGGCGTGTCGGGCGTGCCCAGGTTCACCAGCAGCACGCCGACCTTGCCGGGCACGCGCGGCGGCGGATCTTCGTTGAAGGGGTCTTCTTGCTCGGGTTCAGGAAGGTAGCGCTCAGGCCAGAGATACTTGAACAGGCGAAGAAACACAAAAACTCCCCTTCCTCCGCAAGGAGGATGTAGCTTTGAATGGAACTACTGGTTGTGGCTGAGGGCGTTGGACAGCAGGCGCGCCGTGATGTCCACGATGGGTATGACGCGCTCGTAGGCCATGCGGGTCGGACCGATGACGCCCAGCGTGCCCACCACCTTGCCATCCACGCCATACGGCGCGGTGATGACGGAAACGTCTTCCAGGGGCACCAGTTGCGAATCGCCACCGATGTAGATCTGCACGCCCTGCGCCCGGCTGGAGACATCCAGCAACTGCAGCAGGTCGGTCTTTTTCTCGAACAACGAAAACATCTTGCGCAGCCGGTCCATGTCGGACGCGATGTCGGTCACGTCCAGCAGCTTTCGCTCGCCGGAAATGACCACGGCGTCGCCGTCCTCGGCAGCTTCGGCACTGGCCTCGACGGCGGCCTGCATGAGGCGCGAGATGTCTTCGCGCAACTGGGCCAGCTCGGTCGAAAGCGTCTGCCGCACGGCATTGAACGACTTGCCGGCGAAGTGCATGTTGAAGAAGTTGCCGGCCTCCAGCAGTTCGGATTCGGCGTAATCCCGCTGGACGAAGAGAATGCGGTTCTGGACGTCGCCATCGGGCGTCACGATGATCAACAGGACGCGCTTGTCGGACAGGCGGATGAATTCGATCTGGCGGAACACCTGGGCCCGCTTGGGCGTGAGCACCACGCCCGCGAATTGCGTCAGATTCGACAGCAACGCGGCGGCCGCGTTGACGGCGCGAGTGGGTTCGGCGGCAGAGAGCATTTCGCCCATGTTGTGCGGCTGAAGCTGGTACGACTGTACCGACAGCAGCGAATCGACGAACATGCGGTATCCGCGCGGCGTGGGTACACGGCCGGCGGAAGTATGCGGGCTATGGATCAGCCCCAGCTCTTCCAGGTCCGCCATGACGTTGCGGATGGTGGCTGGGGACAAGTCGAAGACTTTAGATAGCGTCCGCGAGCCGACTGGCTGCCCATCGGCGATGTAGCGTTCTATCAACGCTTTCAGTAATGCGCGTGCGCGGTCATCCATAGCGGCTATTTTAGGGAATCTTTTTCGGTTGGGGCGATTTTTGTCCCGCAACCCGATATACGGCCCCATATAATCGGCTAATCGGCCCATTCTGGGTACATTCAGCTTTACGGTTTTGCCCTTTTTCATTTGTACGCAGCCATGCACTTTCCCACCGTCGCCCTGATCGGCAGATACCAGGACACCGGCCTGGACACACCGCTGAGAGCCCTTGCGCACGCGCTGACGCAAGCGGGCCGGCATGTGTTGATCGACGCGGACACGGCGCGCAATACCGGGCTGACCGAATATCCCATCGCCACGCTCGAGGAAATCGGCAAGACCGCCTCGCTGGCCGTGGTCATGGGCGGCGACGGCACCGTGCTGGGCGCCAGCCGCCATCTCGCGCCCTACGGCATGCCGCTGGTCGGCATCAACCACGGGCGCCTGGGCTTCATCACCGACATCGCCTTGCAGGACGCGCACGCAGCGCTTGCCCGGGTGCTCGAGGGCAGCTTCCAGATCGAAGACCGCATGCTGCTCGAAGGCAGCGTATGGCGCGGTGATCAAAAGATGTACTCCGCCTCGGCGCTGAACGACGTGGTCCTGAACCGTGCGGGACGCGGCGGCATGATCGAGGTCCGGGTCGAACTGGACGGCGCCTTCATGTATACCCAGCGTGCCGACGGCCTGATCATCGCCACGCCCACAGGGTCCACCGCCTATGCGCTGTCGGCCAACGGCCCCATTCTGCATCCGGGCATGAACGCCATGGTGCTGGTGCCGGTGGCGCCGCAAACGCTGTCGAACCGCCCCATCGTCATCCCGGACACCGGTGTGCTCAACATGACGCTCACTGCCATGGGCCGCGTCGAAGTCGGCGCCAGTGTGCATTTCGACATGCAGACCTGGTCCGACCTGCAACCGGGCGACCGCATCGTCGTGCAGCGCGCGCCCTACACCATCCGATTCGTGCATCCCGAAGGCTATAGCTTCTTCTCCACCCTGCGCCGCAAGCTGCACTGGAACCTGATGCCCGAAGCCTCCGACAACGTAGAGTAGTTAGCGCCCCCACATGCTGCGCACCCTGCACATCCGCGACTTCGTCATCGTCGAACAGACCGAAATCCATTTCGGACCCGGCTTTACCGTCTTTTCCGGCGAAACCGGCGCCGGCAAATCCATCCTGGTCGATGCGCTGGCCCTCACCCTTGGCGAGCGCGGCGACGCCAGCATGCTGCGCGAAGGCGCAACCCGCGCCGACATCACCGCCGTCTTCGACACCCCCAAGGCCCTGCATGCGTGGCTGGCCGAACGCGAGATCGACGCCGACGACGAACTCTCGCTGCGGCGTGTCATCGATGCGCAAGGCCGCAGCCGCGCTTACATCAACGGCACACCGGCCACCGTGGCGCAGCTGCGCGAACTCGGCGACAGCCTGGTCGACATCCACGGCCAGCACGCGCACCAAAGCCTGATGCGTCCCGATGCCCAGCGCGACCTGCTGGACGCGCACGGCGGCCATGGCGATCTGCGCCAGGCGGTCGGCCAGGCATGGAAGCAATGGCGCGCACTGGCGCGCCAATTGGAATCCGCTGAAAAAGACGCTGAAAGCCTCGCGACAGAACGCGAAAGCCTGCAATGGCGGGTCAATGAACTCGACCAGCTCAACCTCGGGCCGGACGAATGGGAAGCCCTGCAATCCGAGCACACGCGCCTGTCGCATTCGCAATCGCTGCTGGACGGGGCTTCGCAGATCCTTGAAACGCTGGACGGCGAAGGCGACTCCGCGCATCATCGGGTGACGGCCGCAAACCAGCGTCTGCAGCAGATGCTGCGGCACGATCCGGGCCTGAAGGGCGTCCATGACGAACTGGAATCGGCCCGCATCGCCATCAGCGAAGCCGTGTCCGACCTGAACAACTATGTCAGCCGGGTCGAACTTGATCCGAAGCGGCTTGCGG
Source organism: Achromobacter animicus (assembly GCF_902859585.1). GTDB lineage: Bacteria > Pseudomonadota > Gammaproteobacteria > Burkholderiales > Burkholderiaceae_B > Achromobacter > Achromobacter animicus. The sequence continues at coordinate 482,340 of NZ_CADIJM010000003.1, forward strand.
ACGTGGAAGCGCGTCTTGGGCTGGTGTTCGAGACCGCCCGCAAGTTCCGCACCGAACCCGACGCGTTGTGCGAATTGCGGGAATCCCTGCATGCAGAGCTGGCGGCCCTGCAGGCCGCCGGCGACATCGACGCGCTGCGCGCCCAGGCGGCTGCGGCGCAGGCGCAATACGACGCAGTCGCCGCCAAGCTCACGACCGCGCGCCGCAAGGTTGCCAAGGATCTGGGCAAGCAGGTCACCCAGGCCATGCAGACGCTCGCAATGCAGGGCGGCCGCTTCGAACCGACGCTCGCGCCGTCCGCGCCCTCCGCACACGGCAGCGAACAGGTCGAATTTCTGGTCGCCGGCCACGCCGGCACTACCCCGCGGCCGCTGGCCAAGGTCGCGTCGGGCGGCGAACTGTCCCGCATCTCGCTTGCGCTATCGGTTATCGCCAGCCGCGCGGCGCGCGTCCCCACGCTGATCTTCGACGAAGTCGACAGCGGCGTGGGCGGCGCGGTCGCCGAATCCGTCGGCAAGCTGCTGCGCGAGCTGGGTGAACGCCATCAGGTGCTGTGCGTCACCCACCTGCCCCAGGTTGCTGCCTGCGCCAACAACCAGTTCCTGGTCAGCAAGGCCGAATCGCGCGGCACCACGCGCTCCAGCATCGAACCGCTGGACGCCCCAGCCCGCGTAGAGGAAATCGCGCGCATGCTGGGCGGCATGAAGCTCACCGCCACCACCCGGGAACACGCGCGCGAAATGCTGGAAGGCTTCGGGCAGACCGCGCCCTGAGTCTGACCCCGCGTGGGGGCATCCCTCGACCGACGCGCACGCAATGGCCAAATGCAAAAAGCCCCTTCACATCGAAGGGGCTTTGTTTTTCACCTAAGCAGCCGGACGGGCCGGCCGCTAGCCTGCCGAGCTGGGCTTACCGGCCCTTGAGGCAGCTACCGCAGATGCCGTACAGCACCATCGCATGGCTTTCCAGCGCGAAGGCGTTGTCCTTGGCGATCTTCTGCTGGCGCTTTTCGATCTCGGGATCCGAAAACTCGACAACCTTTCCGCAATTGGTGCAGATCAAGTGGTCGTGGTGGTCGCCGTCGTTCAATTCGAAAACGGCCTTGCCGCTGTCGAACTGGCTGCGCGCCAGGATGCCGGCCTGCTCGAACTGGGTCAGCACGCGGTAGACGGTAGCCAGGCCGATCTCGACGTTTTCGCCGATGAGGGCGCGGTAGACGTCTTCGGCGCTCAGGTGCCGTTCACCCGATTTGCGGAAAATATCAAGAATTTTCAGGCGAGGAAAAGTCGCCTTCAAACCCATGTTTTTCAGTTCGCTTTGGTCGCTCATGGTGTAATCGCTCTCCGTCCGCGTTGGCATGGGCAAGGACTGGGGTCACCGCAAGCCGGCTCGCCGAATTCATGCCGCCTCGCGGAACTATCCTGATGAAACCTTTATGATAACGGTTTTGCTTGCTTCCAAATAATAGGGGCGCGTAGTGTCCATGTTTGCACGTATTCCCTCCCGCTCTCTGAAGACCGGTTTGGCCGTCGCCGCCCTGGCCGTCGCCTTGGCGGGCTGCACCTCAAACAAATGGGGCTTTCCTTACAAAGCTCCGGTCCAGCAGGGTAACTGGATCACGCAGGAACAGGTCGCACTGCTCCAGCCCGGCATGACCCGCGAACAAGTCCGCTTCGCGCTCGGCAGCCCCACGCTCACCAGCGTGCTGCACGCCAACCGCTGGGACTACCCGTATTACTTCAAGCCCGGGTACGGCAACTCGCAAGAGCGCAAGTTCACCGTCTGGTTCGAAAACGACCGCCTCGTGCGCTGGGAAGGCGACAAGCAGCCTGATCTGCAGCCCTACCAGATCAACACGCCGGATGCCGTTGCCGACGAAAAGGCCGACAAGCGTCTGAATCAGGACGAAGAGCGTATCAAGCAAGAGCAGGACGAACAGAAGCGCGACGCCGATGCGCCCGTCAGCCCGCTCAACCAATACCCAGGCCAGCCGGGCAACGCGCCCGAGCCGCTGCTTTAAACCGAAGGACTTTTTTTATGCGTATTGCTATCGCCGGCGCCAACGGCCGCATGGGCCAGATGCTGATCGAGGCCATCCTGAAGGCCGACGGCCTGGAGCTGGCTGTTGCGCTGGACGTCCCGGGCTCCGCTTCGCTGGGCCGCGATGCCGGCGCCCAGTTGGGCAAGCAGACGGGCGTGGCCATCACGGATGATCTGGACGCCCTTGCCGGCGCCGATTGCCTGATCGACTTCACCCGCCCGGAAGGCACGCTCAAGCACCTGGAAGCCTGCGTCAAGCACGGCGTGAAGGCCGTCATCGGCACCACCGGTTTTGACGACAATGGCCGCGCCGCAATCGAAGTCGCTGCGCAAAAGACCGCCATCGTGTTCGCCCCCAACATGAGCGTGGGCGTCAACGCCACGCTCAAGCTGCTGGACATGGCGGCCCGCATCCTGAACGCCGGCTATGACGTCGAAGTGTTTGAAGCGCACCATCGCAACAAGGTCGACGCGCCTTCGGGCACGGCGCTGAAGATGGGCGAAACGATTGCGTCCGCCTGGGACGTTGCCCTGCCCGACGTCGCCACCTGGAGCCGCCACGGCGACACCGGCGTGCGCAAACCCGGCACCATCGGCTTTTCGGTGCTGCGCGGCGGCGACATCGTCGGCGATCACACCGTGTCGTTCTGCGGCATCGGCGAGCGCATCGAAATCACGCACCGCTCGTCCAGCCGGGCCACCTACGCGGAAGGCGCGCTGCGCGCGGCGCGCTTCCTCGACGGCAAGAGCAACGGTCTGTACGACATGCAGTCGGTGCTGGGCCTCTGATCCGGTTCACGGCGCTAAAAATAAAGGACCCCTCGGGGTCCTTTTTTAATGCCGTGTTCTTGGGGTTCTTTGGGCGCGGCCGGCTAGGTGCGGCCGGCTAGGTGCGGCCGGCCAGGTCCGGCCGGTCACACCACGACGGGTTCCGGCTCCAGCCGCACGCCATAACGGTCAGCCACGGCGTCCTGCACCGCTCCCGCCAGGCCCATGATGTCCTCGGCCGTGGCGCCGCCTCGATTGATCAGCACGAGCGCCTGGCGATCATGCACACCCGCCGCGCCCAACGCCTTGCCCTTCCAGCCGCATTGATCGATCAGCCAGCCGGCGGCCAGCTTGTAGCGGCCATCGGGCTGCGGATACGACACCAGGCCGGGAAAACGCGCCGCCAGCGCTTCACGCTGCGCAGCCGGCACGATCGGATTCTTGAAGAAGCTGCCCGCATTTCCGGTGACGGCGGGGTCCGGCAGCTTGGCTCGCCGGATCTCGCAAACCGCCTCGAACACGTCGCGCGCGCTGGGCGCTCCGTCCGCCAGCCGCGCATGACGTTGCAGATCGGGATATTCCAGCACCGGCCGCCAGGGGCGCGGCAACGCAAACCGCACGCTTACGATGATCCAGCGGCCAGGTTCATCATGTTTGAACGTGCTGTCGCGGTATGAAAACCTGCACTCGGCCGCCCGCATTTCCACGAAGCGTGCCTCGCGCACATCCCAGGCCGTCAGACTGTGGAACCGCTCCTGCAGCTCGACGCCGTAAGCGCCGATGTTCTGCACCGGCGAGGCGCCGACGGTACCGGGGATCAACGCCAGATTCTCCAGGCCGTCCCATCCCTGCGCCACGCAGGCCGCTACGAATCCGTGCCAGCTCTCGCCGCCCGCGGCTTCGACGATCCATGCGTCCGGCCGCGCCTCCAGCAGACGCACGCCTTCGAACGCGACGCGCGCGACCAAGCCCGGCACACGCTCGGGCAACACCACATTGCTGCCGCCGCCCAACACCAGCAGCGACGGCGCCGCTTGCGCGAGCGCCGACAAGGCCGGCAATTGCGCCGGATCGCGCAGCGCGACGAAGGCGTCGGCCCGGGACGCGAGTCCCAGCGTATTCAGACGAGTAAGGTCCTGCACGGCCGGAGACAACGGATCGGACGCGGGTCCGGCGAAGGAATTTGACATGGGTGCTACGTGGTGTGCTATAGTTTCTGTCTTCGCTCAGTTTACTTGATTGAGTGCTTGACCCGATTTGAAGTTCGAATCGAAACGGCCACGGCGGCTCAGGACAAGCTCAAAAAATCGTGCTAGACTGCGCGCCTTCTGATCGATAACCAAGTTGATCAGAGTGAATAAGAAAAGCGGTTCTGAGCAGTTTGCGGAACCAATGCGGGAGTAGCTCAGTTGGTAGAGCGCAACCTTGCCAAGGTTGAGGTCGCGAGTTCGAGACTCGTCTCCCGCTCCAGATTTTGATGTGCAGCTTTTTCAGTGCTGCAGATCATTGAAAGCAAGGGCCGAAAGGCCCTTTTTTCATGCCTGAAAAGCCAGTTCATGCAGCACATGCGAGCCGACTTGATGGATGAAAAAATTAATGTATACTCTCGCCTCGCTGATTGGACAGCCGCCAGATTCTTGAAGATCTTCTTGAAGACTCAAGCGCACAGCCAGCGATGAGGGTATTAGCAAATGCGGGAGTAGCTCAGTTGGTAGAGCGCAACCTTGCCAAGGTTGAGGTCGCGAGTTCGAGACTCGTCTCCCGCTCCAGATTTCGGTCTGCCGTGCAAAGACCCTTAAAAGTATGTACAATCGCTGTCTTTGGTGAACAGCCCTGATACCAAAACAGGCATTCATCAGAACAAGCGAAGGCTTGTAGCTTAGTAGTAATAAGCAGTACCCAGCAGTACCCCAGCAGTACCCCCGCGGGAGTAGCTCAGTTGGTAGAGCGCAACCTTGCCAAGGTTGAGGTCGCGAGTTCGAGACTCGTCTCCCGCTCCAAATACAAAGAGGAAGCATCGGCCAACACCGCGCTTCCTTTTTTCTTGCAAGTGCTGGCGCAATGGCAGAGTGGTTATGCAGCGGATTGCAAATCCGTGTACGTCGGTTCGATTCCGGCTTGCGCCTCCAGCATCTTTCCCCCCTCCCCAGCATCTCGTTACCCATCCCTACGCCCGGTCAGCCGGATGATTGTTATGGTGACCCCGTTTTCATTTGAACGATGAGTCCATGCACAACATCCCGGTATCGCAACCGCGCCGCTTTACTGCCCGCCCCGCTTTCCTGAGCCTGTCCGCCGCCGCGCTGATCGCACTAGCGCCGCTGGCTGCCGAGGCGCATGACAAGCACCATCACCACCGCCACAAGGGCGGCGAGTACAAGGAAAAGTATTGGGATGGCGCCTGCAAGGTCGAGCGCAAGTGGAAGCGCAACGGCGACTACAGCGAAAAGCGCAAATGCCGTGACGACTATGCTTATGGCTACGCACCGCAACCCGTGGCGGTGCCCGTGATGCCGGTGCAACCTGGCATCGTCATCTCGCCCACGATCGTCATCCGCCCCTGAGACCATGGATCAATCGGTAAAGGACGCCCTCACCCGCTGGCCGAATGTGCCGGCTGTCTACGGATGGCTGTCGCTGGATGCGCGCGGCCGCTGGCGCCTTCATCCGCAAGGACAGGCCAATGAGGGCGGGCCGGGCGAGCCGATCACCAATACGCAGATCCTGGAATTCATCAGCCGCAATTACGAACGCGACAACGACGGCCGCTGGTTTTTCCAGAACGGCCCGCAGCGGGTGTTCGTACGTCTGGACGCAGCGCCCTATGTGTTGCGCCTTGCCGATGACAATCGCGGCCTCATCACGCACACGGATGCGACCGTCGACGCAGTCAGCGCGTGGTGGCTGGATGATGAAGGCCGGCTCTACGCATCGACGCCGATGGGCGCCGGCATCGTGCTGGACCGCGATTTGCAGCCGCTGCTGGAGATGATGCGGACGCAAGCTGGTGCTCCGCTGCTGGACGCGCTGGCCGAACTGGCGGCTAGCCATTCGATGACAGCCGACTGGCCTGACGTGTACGCGGCGGCGCCGCTGCACGCAATCGCGCAGGCGGACATCGCCGCGCGCCTGGGATTTGACCCCGCCCCGCACGCCCCCGCGGCCTGACGGGTCAGCGCAAACTCAGAACATCCCGTTGCTGTTGGCGGCCTTCTCGGGAATCGGTTGCACGGCATCCCAATGCTCGACGATCTTGCCGCCTTCCAGGCGAAAGATGTCGATGATGGCGTTGCCGCGCGTTCCCGGCTCGCGCACGGCGTGGACATGCAGGATGACGTAATCGCCATCCGTGAACACGCGCTTGATTTCGCTGTGCGAGGCGGGATACTTGTCGCGCAGGAATGCGATGAATTGCCGGAAGCCCTCGGGGCCGTCGGCCGCGTTGGGATTGTGCTGCACATAACGATCGCCCACGTACTTGAGCGCGGCGTCCGCGTCCTTCTGGTTCAAGCCTTTTTCATAGAACGCCAGGACGGCAGCCTTGTTGGCGGCTTCCTGTTCGGGCGTGGCTTGCGCGGCGCAGGCCAGGACGGAAAACAGCAGTGCGGCAAACGCGCGCATGAACATAGGCCGGGACATATCGACTCCAGATAAAAAAAGGCGAAGCCATTCTATGGCCCCGCCTTCGCGCGGGCCACGTCCGGCCCGGTAAACAGATTGATGCGCGTAGCGCTCAGTGGTTTGACGCCGCTATGGCTCAGCGGCGGCCGCTTTTGACCAGCGCGAACTTACCGTCGCCCAACAGCGCCAGGACGGCAGCCGCCACGGTCAGGAAAATCGGATATTCCCAACCGCCGCCCGGGTTGCCGAAGCCCCAGCCATTGCCAAAATGGACCGTCGACGCCGCGAAGAGCTGCACCACGGCAATCGCAGCGACCCAGCGCGGCACCACGCCCAGGATCAGCAGGATGCCTCCGGCCACCTCGAAAAACGTGACCGGATAGGCCAACCAGCTGGCAAAACCGATCTTGGCGAAGAACTGGGCGGTGCCGGGCAGCGTGAACACCAGCAGCTTGGTCAGGCCATGGGCCAGGAACATCACGCCCAGCGCCACGCGCAAGAGCAACGCGGCATACGGCGCGGTACGGGAATCAATCATTGCAATCATCCTTGTGCAGAAAAGCGAATCGCCCGGAGCAGGCAGATCCTTCATGGGCCGTATTCTTGCGATTCCAAAAACAAAGATAAACATGCAGAATTGCAAATTATTGTTCCCCGATAGGAAACAATCTTGGACACCCATACCGCCATGCAGACCTATGCCAAGGTCGTCGAACTGGGCTCATTCGCGGCAGCCGCCGACAAGATGGGCCAGGCGCGATCTGTGGTGACGCGGCAGATCGCCTATCTGGAGCAGAAGTACGGCGTACGCCTGCTGAACCGTACGACGCGCAAGCTCAGCATGACGGACGCCGGACGCGCCTTCTATGACCGCGTCCGGCCCATTCTGGCGGAGGTTGCCGACCTGGAACTGTCGCTGCAGGCGGAAGGCCAGCGGCCCAGCGGACGATTGCGGGTCAGCGCGCCCGTGTCCTTTGGCATCCTGCATCTGGGGCCAGCCATCGCCGAATACCTGCAGCGCTATCCGGACGTGGTGATCGACCTGGACCTGAACGACCGCGTGGTGGATCTGGTCGAGGACGGCTACGACGTTGCGGTGCGCATCGGCCCGCTGGTGGATTCGTCGCTGGTGGCCAGACCCCTGGCGCCGCAGCAACTGCTGGTCTGCGCAGCGCCGTCGTACCTGGAGCGCCACGGCGCGCCCGCCGTGCCTGAAGACCTGAAGCAGCATCGCTGCCTGCACTACGCCTACGCCAGCACGGGCAACGAATGGCATTTCGAGAAGGACGGCGTGACGCATCTGGTGCGCGTGAACGCGGCGTTGCGGGCCAATAACGGCGACGTGCTGCGCACCGCTGCACTGGCCGGCCACGGCATCATCCTGCAGCCGGAGTTCCTGGTCGGGGATGACATACGCGCCGGACGTCTGACCGCCCTCTTGACCGGCTATGCCCACACGCCGATTTCCATGGTCGCCGTCTACCCGCACCGCCGCTTTCTGTCGCCCAAGGTCCGGTCGTTCGTCGAACACCTGGAAGCGCGGTTCGGCAGCCCCGCGCCCACGCCGCCGGCCCGGCGCGCCACGACCCGCCGCAGCCGGTAGAATCGTACCCATGACCGCCAAATCGCCCCTCGAATACTTCCCCGCCCCGCGCCGTTCCCACTTTTGCAGCCAGTGCGGCTCTCCGGTAAACCGCCGCGTGCCGGAAGGCGATAACCGCGAGCGTGACATCTGTGATCACTGCGGGGCGATCCATTACCAGAATCCGCGGCTGGTGGTCGGGACCGTGCCCGTCTGGGAAAACCGCATCCTGCTCTGCCGCCGCGCGATCGAACCCCGCTACAACACGTGGACCCTGCCCGCCGGCTTCATGGAGCTCGGCGAGAGCACGGCGCAAGGCGCGGCGCGGGAAACGCTGGAAGAGTCCGGCGCCAAAATCCAGTTGGGCGACATCTACACCATCATCGACGTCCCGCAGATCGAGCAGGTGCACGTGTTCTATCTCGCCCAGGCGGTGGGTCCGGAACTGGACCCGGGCCCGGAAAGCCTGGAAGCGCGCTGGTACGACGAATCCGAAATTCCCTGGGACGACCTGGCCTTCCGCACTGTCGCCAGCACCCTGCGCCTGTTCTTCGAGGACCGCAAACGCGGCACCTTCGGCCCGCATCACTACACCCTAGAATCCCACCGTTGAAACTGCCCTGGCTCGCCGCCGACACCCCGTTTCCTCCTGCGGAATTCGCGCTGACGGATCCGGACGGTCTGCTGGCCGCGGGCGCGGACCTGTCGCCGGAACGTCTGGCCCAGGCCTATTCCAACGGCATCTTTCCGTGGTACTCGGAAGGCGAGCCCGTGCTCTGGTGGAGTCCGAACCCGCGCATGGTGCTGCCCGTGAAGGACTTTGCGCCGTCGCACTCGCTGCGCAAGCTGCTCCGCCAGATCGCCGCCCGGGAATACGAAGCCACGCCCAGCGTGCAGGTGCGGGTCGACACCGTGTTTCCCCAGGTCATGGCGGCCTGCGCCGCGCCGCGCGACGGCCAGCCGGGCACGTGGATCACCGCTGCCATGCAGGACGCCTACCGGCAGTGGCATGACGCCGGCGTCGTGCACAGCATCGAAACCTGGATCGACGGGGAATTGGCGGGCGGGTTGTACGGCATCAGCCTGGGACGCATGTTCTTCGGCGAATCCATGTTCACCCGCGTCCCGAACGCCTCGAAGATCGCGCTCGCGCATCTGGTTCGCTACCTGGACGCGCAGGGCGTCGAGTGGATCGACTGCCAGCAGCAGACGCGGCATCTGGCAAGCATGGGTGCGGCTCCCGTGCCACGGGAACACTTTCTGCGGCATGTTCGGCAAGCCACTCAACAGCCCGGCATTCCGTGGTCACGCGGCCGGCTGGACACGCGCGGCCAACTGCATCCGGATACACCCGAGGGGACGGATTGCAGCCCGAGTTAAGCGTTAATATGGAGCCACTCCCGTCCCGGGTTTGCCGCCTATACGCGGGATATCCGATACGCCAGCTCCCATGAGCCAGCTCCAATGAGCCAGCTGAAAGAACTTCCCTTCTCCACGCTGCAGTTCTACGCAACCGCCCCCTACCCCTGCAGTTATCTGCCGGGTCGCCAGGCCCGGTCGCAGGTGGCCGCGCCCGGGCATCTGATCAACGCGGGCACGTATTCCCAATTGGTGGAACAAGGCTTTCGCCGCAGCGGTCTATTTACCTACCGTCCCCATTGCGACAACTGTCAGGCCTGCATTCCCGTGCGCGTAGATACGGCCGGATTCGCCCCCAACCGCAGTCAGCGCCGTGCGTGGCGCGATCATCAGCATCTGCAGTCGTTCGTCGCGGAGCTGGCATGGTCGCCGGAACACTACCGGCTCTATACCCGGTATCAGCAGGGCCGGCATCCGGGCGGCGGCATGGACGAGGACAGCCGCACGCAGTACGCGCAGTTTCTCTTGACCAGCCGCGTCAACACCCGGCTGGTCGAGTTCCGCAACGCCGAGGGTGTGCTGGTGATGGTCTCCATCATCGACGTGCTGGACGACGGCCTGTCCTCGGTCTACACGTTCTATGACCCGGACATCGCCGATGGCCTGGGCACGTACAGCATTCTCTGGCAGGTAGAACAGTGCCGCGCGCTGAACCTGCCGTGGCTCTATCTGGGCTACTGGATCGCGGACAGCCGCAAGATGTCCTACAAATCGGCCTTCCGTCCGGCGCAGTTCCTGGTCGACGGGGAATGGCGCGACAGTCCCGACCGCCCGCCCGCCTGAATCTGTTGCGGCGTCGTTTGCAATCGGCGGGGACGGAGCAAATCGCTCTACAATCCCGGCCCATGTCTATCCTCTTCCACGCCTATCCCCTGGCCCGCCCGGCGCTCTTCGCCATGGATGCGGAAACCGCCCACGAAGTCACCCTGTCGGGCCTGCAGCGCGCCTATGAATGCGGCGCCACGCGCAAGCTCATGCACGCGCAGCCCAAGGCGCCCTGCACACTGATGGGGATGCAGCTGGCCAACCCGATCGGACTGGCCGCCGGCCTGGACAAGAACGGCGCCTACATCGACGCGCTGGGCAACCTGGGTTTCGGCTTCATCGAGGTCGGCACGGTCACGCCGCGCGCGCAGCCCGGCAACCCCAAGCCGCGCATGTTCCGCCTGCCGCGCGCCAATGCGCTGATCAACCGGCTGGGCTTCAACAATCAGGGGCTCGACGCCTTTCTTGCCAACGTGCAGCGCAGCACGTGGCGCAAGCAAGGCGGAATTCTGGGCCTGAACATCGGCAAGAATGCAGACACGCCCATCGAACGGGCCGCCGACGACTACCTGATCGGCCTGGACGGCGTGTACCCGCATGCCGACTACGTCACCGTGAATATCTCGTCGCCCAACACCAAGAACCTGCGTGCGCTGCAAAGCGGCGACGAGCTTTCTGCGCTGCTCGCGCAGTTGGCCGACAAGCGCCGCGCCCTGGAAGACCGGCACCAGCGCCGGGTCCCGATGGCGGTGAAGATTGCGCCGGACCTGTCACAGGAAGAAATCGACGCCATCGCCGAGATCCTTCCGCGCCACGGCATCGATGGCGTCATCGCCACCAACACCACGCTGTCGCGCGACGCGGTGAAGGGCCAGGCCCATTCGGAGGAGGCTGGCGGCCTGTCCGGCGCGCCCGTGCATCAACTGTCGCTGGCGGTGATCCGCCGCCTGAAGGAACGGCTGGGCAATAGCCTGGCCATCATCGGCGTGGGCGGCGTGCTGTCCGGACGGGAAGCCCGCGAAAAGATGGAAGCCGGCGCCGACGCGGTGCAGCTTTACACGGGCCTCATCTACCGTGGCCCCGGGCTGGTCGGCGAATGCGTACGCGCCGTCGCGTCCCGCTGACAGCCGATAAAGACAAAAAACGCAGGCAAAAAAAGGGGCCACCCTGTGGGTGGCCCTAATTCCAGCTCTGCTCTGTCACTCAACAGTACTACATTACTGCGCTTCGCGCAGCACCGTGCGCCAAATACTTAGGCGCTGCGGCGGCTGCGGCCGGCAACCTTGGTCGCGGCGTCGGCGGCGTCCGTGGCGGCCTTGAAGGTCGCGTTGGCGGCGGCGTTCAGGTTCGACTCGGCGACTTCAGCGGCCTGCTTGGCAGCCTTGGTCATCGAATCGTAGGCGCTGGTCGCGGTGGCCAGCGAGGACTTGATCAGGGCGACGGCGCTTTCGGAACCGGTCGGGGCGTTCTTGGAGAACTGGTCGACGGCTTCGCTCAGCTGTTGCTGGCTTTCGGCGATCTGTTCTTCGGTCAGCTTGACCAGGCTGCCTTGCACGCCGGCAACGATGTCATACACGTGCTTGGTGTAGGCCAGGGCCTTTTCGGCGCCCGGTTGCAGCAGGCCCGTCGCGAACGCGGCGGCTTCCTGCGGATCCTTGACTTCAGCGGCTTGCTGCGACTTCTGGGCGACTTCGTCCAGGGTGGCCTTCACAACCTTCAGGTTCAGTTCGACCAGCTTTTCGAAGCCGGCGAAGACGGCGGTCTGGGCGGCCACGATGGTGTTGATGCTGGCCTTTTGACGGTCCAGAACTTGTTGCGGAATTGCGCTCATAGGATGCTCCTCTCAGGGTAGCCGGAGGCTGTCCGGCAGTAAGGATGGTTGTCTGCGACGAAATAAGAAACGTGCGCGGAAACTGGTACTACAAGCTACCGCCGGCCCGTTTGATGCACTGCACAATTGCCATTCTAGACTGGGTAAAAAACTTGTCAAGCAGTTTTTGTGCGGCGCAACAAGTGTTTGCACTTTAACGGTGCGCCCGCCTGCCGGGGCTTGATTCTGCTCAACGAATTCCCGGAACTCGGGAAATACCGGACATGACGCGGTATCAATTCTTTTCTACACTGTTTTCACGCTGATGACAGACAAATACCAATGATATGTCAGCGAAAGATAACTAATCGCAGCAAGCAAAACCCTGCAATCGGAGACCTCATGACTTTCATTCCCCGCACGCTTTCGGCCCTGCTCGCGGCCGGTGCCCTGTTCGCGGCCGGCGCCGCGCACGCGGAATATCCGGAACGCCCCATCAACATGGTGGTGCCGTTCGCGGCAGGCGGCCCGACGGACAACGTCGCCCGCTCCCTTGCGGAAGCCATGCGGCCCAGCCTGGGCCAGACGGTCGTCGTTGAAAACAAGGGCGGCGCCGGCGGCACCATCGGCACCACTCAGGTCGCCCGCGCCCAGCCTGACGGCTATTCCATCCTGTTGATGCACGCCGGCTTCTCGACCGCCCCGTCGCTCTACAAGAATCCGGGGTATGACCCCTTCACGAGCTTTGAGCCGGTCGGCCTGGTGGTCGACGTGCCCATGACCATCGTCGCCCGCTCGGACTTCCCGCCCAACACCATCGCCGAACTGGCCGACTACGTCAAAAAGAACAAGGACAAGGTCTCGCTCGCCAACGCGGGCATCGGCGCCGCCAGCCACCTGTGCGGCACGATGCTGGTCGAAGCCCTGGGCGTGCAACTGCTGACCATCCCGTACAAGGGCACCGCGCCCGCCATGAACGACCTGCTGGGCAAGCAGGTCGATCTGATGTGCGACCAGACCACCAACACCACGCAGCAGATCGAAGGCGGCAAGGTGAAGGCCTACGCCGTGACCAGCCTGAAGCGCGTTCCCACGCTGCCCAAGCTGCCGACCATGGACGAGTCCGGCTACAAGGGCTTTGAAGTGGGCATCTGGCATGGCATGTGGGTGCCGAAGGGCACGCCAAAGCCTGTCGTGGACAAGCTGGTCAAGAGCTTGCAGGCCGGTCTGGCCGATCCCAAGTTCCAGGAGCGCATGAAGCAACTCGGCGCCACCGTGCTGACGTCGGAAGCCAACCCCGATGCGCTGACCGCGAAGGTCAAGCAGCAGGTCCCGCAATGGGCCGAGCTGTTCAAGAAGGCCGGCATCGAGAAGCAATAAGCCCGCTTCAAGAGGCCGCCCGCTTCGGCGGCGCCTCTTGCGGCAATGGCCCATAAAAAAGCCCCCTCATGGGGGCTCTCTGTTTTTGCGTGCGCCGCAGCTACGGCCGCATGGCTTCGGCCGCCAGACCCAATCCGTTGAAACCCGAGGACACGGAGGGTTCGTAGCCCAGCGCTTCGGAAATGCTGGCGGCAGTTTCGACCAGCGCCTTGATCCAGTCGTCCTGCAGCCGTTCGGCCGGCGCCGAGATCGACAGCCCCGCCACCAGCTTGCCGGTGTCGTCGAAGATGCCGGCGGCGATGCAGCGTACGCCCAACTCCAGCTCTTCGTTATCGCGGGCGTAGCCGTGGCGGCGCACCAGGGCCAATTCGCGTTCCAGCTTGTCCAGATCGGTCAGGCTGTTGCGCGTATGGCCGGCCAGCCCCGTGCGCAGCGCGTAGGCGCGCACCTGGCGCGTGTCGCCCGTGGACAGAAACAGTTTGCCGGTGGACGTCAGGTGCAGCGGCGCGCGGCCGCCGATGGCCCGCACCACCTGCATGCCGGAGCGTTCGCTCCAGGCGCGGTCGATGTAGACGATTTCGTCGCCCTGCTGGACGGAAAGATTGATGGTCTGCCCCGTCAGCTTGTGCAGCGACCGCATGGCCGGAATGGCCGCCTCGCGCACGTTCAGACGGCCCTTGACCAGCGATCCCAGCTCCAGCAGGCGCATGCCCAGCTGATACAGCCCGTTGTCGACCCGCTCGACATAGCGGCCGACGACCAGGTCGTTCAGGATGCGGTGGGCGGTGGAGGCGTGCAGACCGGTGGTGGCCGACAGCTCTTTGAGCGTGACCGGATCCGGTTGAGCGGCCAGGGCGTCGAGCAGACGCATCGCGCGTTCGATGACCTGAATGGCGATCGGATGGGCGGAAGCGCCTTCGGTTTCGGCGTCCAGCGGATTGCGAGGGGTGGGAAGACGGGCCATGGAATTTTGGGCTGGCGCCGCCACGCAAGACACGCGTTGCGGCAATGCAGCAAACAGTTCTTATCCCGTATTGTGAAATTTACCGGCCGGTTTGGCAAATGGTATTTGCGCAGCGGGCGCGACCGGCGGTGCCCCGCCGCCGCGCAAATCAGGCCGCCGCCGGGGGCGCCAGCTTGCCGCCCAGGCGCAGGACTTCGGCGCGCAGGAATTCCAGCGCCGCTGCGGCAGCCTCGGGTTCGCCCTTCACGCCCAGCTCGATGTGGGGCGTGCCGCCCGCCTCGCCGACGCTGGGCAGACTGAACGCGCGGACGTCGGGCCAACGACTTTCCACAGCAACCATCGACGGCGTGATGCGCGATTCGGGCATGCTGAAAACCAGGAAGGAATGCTCGACGTGGGCGCGAATATGCTGCAGCGCACGATAGCGGGTATCCAACGTCCATTCCAGCATTGGCCACGCCATGACGGGAAAGCCCGGCACGAAGGTGTGATCCTTGATGAAGAATCCCGGGATCCGGTTGTACGGATTGGGGACGATCTCGCAGCCTTCGGGGAACATGCCCATTTGCAGCCGCTGCTGGTTTTCCGGCGCACTCATGTCGGCGGTGCCCTGCCCCTTTTCCGCCATTTCGCGCGTGCGCAATGCGATGGCCTCCTCGGCTTCGGGATGCAGTGCCAGCGGCAGGCCAAGCGCAGCGGCCGCGGCCTGGCGGGTGTGGTCGTCGGGCGTGCCGCCGATGCCGCCACACGACAACACGACGTCGCCACTGGCAAAGCTGCGCTTGTAGGCGTCGACCAGACGGTCGCGCTCGTCAGGCAGGAATTCGGCCCAGCTCAGGTGCATGCCGCGCGCGCCCAGCATTTCGACGATCTTGGAAAAATGCTTGTCCTGGCGCCGTCCCGACAGGATTTCATCGCCAACGATGATGAGGCCGATACGGCGGGCGGTGGGTTCTGCAGCCATGTCCGATTCCATTGATAAGAAAAGACGCCGGTCAGACGTCGATGACGCGGTCCTGCCGCAGGCGCTTGAGGGCTTCCAGGCCGTAGTGCGCGTAGACCAGCGCGGAAAACACCGGCAGGATAATCCACGCGGGCGGCAGCAGGTTCAGTAGCGAGCAAATCAGACCGATGGTCCAGAAGCCGCCGTTGTTCCGTTCGAGGATCAGTTTGCGTTCATCCGGGCTGGCGTGCTCGACGATCGCGTCGACGCGCATCATGCGCGAGAACGCGAAGGCCCACCAGAAAATGGACAGCACGATGGCCATGGGCGGCACGAGCCAGAGCGGCAGCGTCAGCACCCACCCCGCGGCGAACGCCGCGGACACCCACACGGCGTTCCACACGCTGACCGCGGTGGAGAACTTGCCGCGGCGGCCCACCGTGGCGTATTCGCGCTGACCGACGTGACGCAGCACCAGCGGCATGACGAAGACGGCGGCGATGGCCAGTCCAAGGATGCCGGACACCGGCAACAGGATGGCCGCGGCGATGACCGGAATCAGCCAGATCTTGAGCGAGAACAGGCCGACCGCGACTAACCATTGGTCGACGCGATTGACGATGTCCCATTGCGACACCTCGGTGCGCAACCAGTCGGTCAGGGGCGTCCAGAAAAACCAGAGCAGCAGGATGGCGCCAACAAGGGCGATCAGGAAAGGCAGCAGCACCGCGAACAGCATGGTCGGGTGGCACTGCGACACGAGCGCGCGCTTGAACGCCTGCCCCACGCTTACGGCCCCCGCGCCGGCGCCGGACAGGCGGCCGTTTCCGGGGGCGGGCGGATCAGTACGCAGGACGGTCATGGCAATCAAATTGAGGGGTGAACAACCCGGGTATGATAGTCAAACCCGCCCCGATCCGCTCACATGTCTCTGCTTACACCTGGTACCGATCTTGCCCCGCTGCGCGCGCGGCTGAGCGCCACGCCCAACACCTGGCTCATCGCCTGTTTCTGCGCCGCCTGGTGCGACACCTGCGAAGAATACAAGCCCAAATTGCAGGCCCTGGCCGGCGCCTTGCCGCAACACGTCTTTGCATGGGTCGACATCGAGGATCACGCTGAATTGCTGGGCGACGTGGACGTCGAGAACTTCCCTACGCTGCTGGTGCAGATCGGCGATCGTGTCGTGTTCTACGGCCCCATGCTGCCGCATATCGGCCACCTGGAGCGCCTGCTGGAAAGCCTTGACGAAGACAGCGCGGCCGTGACCACCGCCCTGCCCGATCTGCCGCGAATGCTGGCCGCCTGACATCGCGGCGCGGCCGACAAAAAACCCGCAACGCCTGAAGGCCTTGCGGGTTTTTTTGCGGTCCGAGGACCGGCGACCGGTGTCGCGCGCGATCAGGGCTTGCGGCTGCCGCCCAGCAGGACGGCAAGCTGGCGCTTGGGCGCCGACGACGGCGCGGCATTGCTGCGCGAATCCTGTTCTTCGGCCGGCGCGGCCGTCGTCGAGGGCTCGTAAGGCTTCAGGAAGAAGTCGTCCACCGGTTGGCGCGAGCCGCCGCCGTGGTGGCTGGAGCGTCGGTCCGAAGAACGGCCGCGATCGCCACGGTCGCCGCGGCTTTCGCGGCTGCTCTCGCGCCCCTCGCGCGAATGCGAACCACCGTCGCTGCGGCGATGGCTGCGGGCGATCAGATCGGCCGGCACGTCGAGCGTGCCACGAGGCACTTCGCGCTTGATGAGCTTTTCGATGTCGAGCAGGAAACGCTCTTCATCGGCGGTGAACAGGGCAATGGCTTCGCCCGACGCACCCGCGCGGCCCGTGCGGCCGATGCGGTGCACGTAGTCTTCGGCGTTGTACGGCAAGTCGTAGTTGATGACGCAAGGCACGCCCGCCACATCCAGGCCGCGCGCGGCCACGTCGGTTGCGACCAGCACTTCGAGCTCGCCCGCCTTGAAGGCTTCCAGCGCTTTCATGCGGTCGGCCTGGGTTTTGTCGCCGTGAATCGATTCAGCCTTGACGCCGTCGCGTTCGAGGTCGCGCGCCAGACGCGCGGTGCCGATCTTGGTGTTCGAGAAAACGATGACCTGATTCAGGCCGCGGGACTTCACCAGATGCACGACGGCGGCGCGCTTGGCGTCGCTGGTCATCTTGTAGGCGATCTGGGTGATGGTCGTCGCGGTGGCGTTGCGCGCCGCCACTTCGATTTCCACAGGCTGGTTCAGGTACGAACGGCCCAGCTTGCGGATTTCGTTGCTGAACGTGGCCGAGAACAAGAGGCCCTGTCTCTGCGCGGGCAGCAGCCGGATGATGCGTTCGAGATCGGGCAGAAAACCCATGTCGAGCATGCGGTCTGCTTCGTCCAGCACCAGGATGCCGACCTGGCTGAGGTTCACGTTCTTTTGTTCAACGTGGTCGAGCAGGCGGCCCGGCGTGGCGACCAGCACCTCGCAGCCGCGGCGCAGCGCTTCTTTCTGCGGACCGATATCCACGCCACCGAACACGACGGCCGAGCGCAGCGGCGTCTTCTTGCTGTAGCGCTTGACGCTCTCGAAGACTTGGTCCGCCAGTTCACGCGTGGGCGCCAGGATCAGCGCGCGCACCGGATGCCGGGCGGGCGAAGCACTGGTATTGGCCAGCGGCATGAGACGGTGCAGGATCGGCACCGTGAAGGCCGCCGTCTTGCCGGTGCCGGTCTGCGCGGCGCCCATGACGTCACGACCCGACACCACGACGGGAATGGCCTGCGCCTGGATGGGCGTGGGGGTGGTGTAGCCGGTTTCGGCGATGGACTGCAACAACAGGGGGTGCAATCCGAAATCGTCGAACGTCGGCGCGGGCGCGGGCGCGTCAGCGGTGGGTGCTGCGGTTTGAGTGGATTCAGTCATCAGGGGTTAGGCAAGTACCGGGACCAGTGAAAAAGAACAAAACGAGAGTGCTGCATGCACTGCTACATAAGGCATCGGGGCATCCATGCTGGATTCGATACTTATGAGGGCAGTACCAGGCCCGGATTGCTGTGGATTGATGAATTTTAGCGCAGCCGCCTTACCACACGGTCAAACGGTCTGTTTGAGGCCCGGTCGGCAGCACGATCCAATGGCCCACCGAGGCAAAAAAAGTGCCTCGAGTGTCCACCAGACGGACGATGTAACACGGGATTTGTGGCCGTCAGCTGGCCAGCCAGCGCAAACCCCAGAGCACCAGCATGCCGACCACGATCACGAGCACCGCGCTGCGGGTGCGCAGGAACACCAGGATGGCGACCAGTCCGGCAACCAGCTTGTAGTCGAAGACAGGGCCCAGCCCGGCCTTCCAGGGCAGCAGATCGGGGACCACGATGGCAGTGAGCGCCGCGGCGGGTGCGTAGCGCAAGGCGCGGCGCACATTGTCGGACAGCGGAATGTAATCGCCAAACAGCATGAACCCGGCGCGCGTCAATACGCTGCACAGGGCAAGCAGCAGGATGGCGGAATAGACGTAGAGTTCCCAGGACCAATTTGTCATGGACGCGCCTTGAAGAAGCGTTCGGCCCACATGCCGGCGATGACGCCGGAGATCACCGCCGCAGCCAGCCCGAGGCGCAGGGGCATTGCCTGCCCCACCCAGGCGACGACGCCGGCGGCCAGCATCGACACCAGCATCGGTTTGGAACTGGCCAGCGGCACCGTGATGGCCAGCAGCGCCAGCACGGCGGCAAAATCCAGGGACCAATCGGTGGGAACCTGCGCGCCCAGGTAGATGCCGATGATCGACGACGACTGCCAGACCAGCCAGCCCGGCACGATGGAACCCAGGAAGAACCAAAGCTGCTCTCGGGTCCCGCGTTCGACCGAGTCGCCAAAACGGGGCATGAACAGCACGAAGCCCATGTCCGTTGTGAAATAGCCGAGTCCCAGGCGCTTGGGCCACGACAGGTGGCGGAAATAGGGCTGCAGGGCGGCGCCGAAGATGATGAAACGCAGATTCACGACGCAGCCGGCGGCGAAGATCAGCCAGAGCGGCGCGCCGGCGGCGATGAGCGGCAATGAGGTGAGCTGGGCCGAGCCGGCGTACAGCAGCAGCGTCATGGCAAGCGCCATGGATTCCGTCAGTCCGGACTTGACCATCGCCACACCGGTCACCAATCCCCAGGTCGCGGTGGCGATCAGGGCGGGCACGATGGCATGGACGCCGGCACGGAAGGCGGTTACGCGTTCCTGGCGGACCAGGGCTGGGTCTTCGGATTCAGGAAGCGCGGATTCAGAGGACAACGGCTGGCCCCTGGCGATTCAGGCAGGACGACATGGATACTCGATGGGAATGAACTGCGCGAATAGGCCCGTATTGTAACCTCGCTGCTTGATACAATAGCGCCCTCGAGATTCTTGGCCCCCATGGCCTGGCGCACGGCGGCAGGTTTGGTGCGCACTGTGTGGAGAAGACCATGTCGATGGCTGACCGCGACGGTTTCATCTGGTATGACGGCAAGCTCGTCCCATGGCGAGACGCGACGACGCATGTCCTGACGCATTCGCTGCATTACGGGCTGTCCGTCTTCGAAGGCGTGCGCGCTTACAACTCCACCCTTGGCACAGCTATCTTCCGCCTCGAAGACCACACCAACCGGCTCTTCAATTCGGCGCACATCTACCAGATCCCCATGCCGTTCGATCGCGACACGATCAACGAGGCACAGCGGACGGTCGTGCGCGAAAACCAGCTTGAATCCGGCTACCTGCGCCCCCTCGTGTTCTACGGCCCCGAAAAAATGGGTGTGTCGCCCAAGGGCGCCCGGGTGCACGTGGCCATCGCGGCATGGCCCTGGGGCGCGTATCTGGGCGAAGAGGCGCTGTCCGGCGGCATCCGCGTGAAGGTGTCGTCGTTTGCGCGCCAGCACGTGAATGTCACGATGCCGCGCGCCAAGGTCGCCACCACCTACGCCAATTCCATCCTGGCCAATACCGAAGCCCTGCAGGACGGCTACGACGAGGCCCTGCTGCTGGACACCGACGGCTTCGTGGCCGAAGGCTCCGGCGAAAATCTTTTTCTGGTCAAGGACGGGGTGCTCTGCGAACCCGAGATCGCTTCCGCCCTGACCGGCATTACCCGCTCGACCATACACGCCCTGGCGGCCGACCTCGGCCTGCGTGTGGTCACCAAGCGGCTCACGCGCGACGACGTCTACATCGCGGACGAGGCCTTCTTCACCGGCACGGCCGCTGAAGTCACGCCCATCCGCGAGGTCGACAACCGCCAGATCGGCTCGGGCCGGCGCGGCCCAGTCACCGAACTATTGCAGAACGCGTTTTTTGACGTGGTGAATGGCCGCAACCCGAAGTACCATCACTGGCTAAGTAAAGTCTGATTCTCAATTCTGATTGGCGCGCTTTTGCCCAGCAAGACCGCATCATTGTTTCAACCTGCCGTCTATCGGTTTTTTTTCAGGAATATCCATGACCGCTGCTGCCCCGGCCGCCGGCTCCCGCGCTAACGAAGTCATCGAGGTCGGCGCCGAAGACCTTCCCGTGTTCTGTCCCGGCCCCAAGGCTCCGCTCTGGAGCATGCACCCCCGCGTCTTCCTGGACGTGGCCCGCACCGGTTCCGCAAGCTGCGCCTACTGTGGCGCCGAGTACCGCCTGAAGGCCGGCACGGTGTTGCACGGCCACCATTGAGCGGCACCGCCCCATAACACGCTTAACCGTTTCAGCAGCCATGTTCGCCACGCCCGAAGAAGCAGAACACGCGTTCTACGAAGCCCTTGAGCAGGCGGACGCCGTCCGCCTGATGCAGGTCTGGGCCGACGACGAGGAAGTCGTATGCATCCATCCGGGAGGGCTGCGCGTCGTCGGCCATTCCGCGGTGCACGAGTCCTGGCAACAGGTGCTGGCCAACGGTCCGTTGCATGTGCGTCCACTGCGCCCGCTTGTCATGCTCAGCATGATGTGCGCGGTGCATGTCCTGGTGGAACAGGTCGCGGTGCGCACGCGTGAGGGCACGCAGTTCGCCAACTGCTATGCCACCAACATCTACCACAAGGGCCCCACGGGCTGGCGCATGGTCATGCACCATGCCTCGCAGGCGCCCTCCGAAGCCGGGGTGCTCGACCTGCACGACGTGCCCGACATGCTTCATTGAACGCGGTGGATTCCCAGTTGGCCGCTGCTCGTCTTGATACAACGCCCTGCCCTGTACCCCCCTGGCTTCCCGGGGGCGACAGCCAGACGGTCTACGCCGCCCTGTTCGCGCAGTATCACCGCATCGCGTTCGTGCGCGATCGCGTCGACACGCCCGATACGGACTTCGTCGACTTGGACTGGACAGGCCCTGGTCTGTTTCCGCACAAGGCCGCCGATGGCGCGCCGGTGAGCGGCCAACGTCCGGTCGGCAATGGCAAGACCGCCGCGGCGCGCTGGATGACGGACGCAGACTGGAAGTCGCTGCCGCAAACGCCCGACACCCCTGCCCTGATCCTGTTCCACGGCCTGGAAGGCGGCAGCAACAGCCGCTATGCGCAGTCCGTCGCGCATTATTTCCGGGCGCGCGGGTGGATCGTGGTCATCGCGCATTTCCGGGGTTGCTCTGGCGTGCCCAACCGGCTGGCCCGCGCGTATTACTCGGGTGACTCGGCCGAGGTCGGATTTCTGCTCAACACCGTGCGCCAGCGCATTCCCCACGCGCGCTGGCATGCCGTCGGCGTATCGCTGGGCGGCAACGCGCTGCTGAAGTACCTGGGGGAACACCAGGAAGACACCACGTGGCTGACCGCCTGCGCCGGCGTGTCGGCGCCGCTGGATCTGGTCGCCTGCGGCAAGACGCTATCCACCGGCATCTTCAACCGGCGCGTGTATACGGCGCACTTTCTGAAGACGCTCAAGCACAAGGTCCTGGAAAAGGCGCACCGGTTTCCGGGTTCCATCGACGTCATGCGGATCGCGCACGCGCACGACCTGCGCGAGTTCGACGACACCTATACCGCGCCGATGCACGGTTTTCGCAATGCGCTGGACTACTGGACGCGCGCCTCCAGCAAGCCGTGGTTGCCCAAGATCGCCGTGCCGACGCTGGTGCTGAACGCGCGCAACGACCCCTTCATTCCTGCCGCTTCGCTGCCGAAACCTGACGAGTGTGCGCCGGGCATCCTGCTGCACCAGCCTTCCGACGGCGGGCACGCGGGCTTTCCGACAGGCAGCTTTCCGGGGCATCTGAACTGGCTGCCGCAGCGGCTGGGGCGGTTCTTCGAAACGGGTCTCTAAGCGCCCGTCAGCCCGACTTGAAGCGCTCGAGCAGCTGGCGCTCTTCGGCCAGCTTGTCCTTCACTTCCTTGATCTGCACGTCGATCTGCGACTGCTCGTAGAAGTCCTTGGACAGGCCGCGCGCCTGTTGCAGTTGCGATTCCGCGGCCGCATAGGCGCCTGTCATGACGTAGTAACGCGCCAGGTCGCGGCGCGCCTGTACGGGCTTGCCGTTGCGCTCTTCGCTTTGCGCCAGCATCTGGTAAAGGCTGGGCTCGTCGCTGCCCCACTGCTTGATCTTGGCGCGCAGGTAGTCCTGCGCCTCGGCGTGCCGCCCATTGCCCTGCAGCGCCTGCGCGTACGCGATGCCCAGCGCCCGGTGGTCCGGATAGCGCTTGGTGCCCGCCTGGGCCAGTGACAGCGCCTGCGGGAAATCCTTGCGCGCCAGCGCGATGTCCACGCCCAGCTTCGCCAATTGGGGCGAACTGCGCCCATCGGCGGACGCCAGATTCCAATAGCGTTCCGCTTCCGCAAGATTGTTGCGCTGATAGTTCTGCAGGGACAGTCCGTAATAGGCGGCAGACTGCCGCACGCCCGAGAGCGCCTGGGCCTCGTCCTGCAATTGCTGCCCGGCGGTGCGCAAGCCCACGGTATCGCGGCCCTGCACCACGCGCATCTTGGCGCGGATGTACCAGAAGTCGTCGCTGTCCAGATGGCGCGTTGCCGGCAGCGCGCGGGTGCGGTTCTGCACGTCGGACATGCGCTCGATCGACAGCGGGTGGGTACTGGCCCACGAGCCGCCGCCCGCGCCTTCGTTCAGGCGCGAAGCGTTCATCAGCCGCGCAAACATCTGCGACATGCCGGCGGCGTCGTAGCCGGCCTTGGTGAGCATCTGCAGGCCGGCGCGATCGGCCTCGCGTTCGGCGTCGCGGGAAAAGCCCAATTGCCGGTTGATGGCCGCCGCCTGGCCGAAGGCGGCCACGCCCATGGAAAGATTGCCGCCGCCGCCCGCCAGCGCCGCAAGCAACGCGCCCGCCAGGCTGGCCAGCATGAGCATGCCGTTCTGATTCTGCTGGGTCATGCCGCGCGCAATGTGGCGCTGCACGACGTGGCCGATTTCGTGGGCGACCACGGCCGCAAGTTCGGACTCGCTGGCCGACGACACGATCAGGCCCGTGTTGATTCCAATGAAGCCGCCCGGCATCGCGAATGCGTTGATTTCGGGATCGCGCACGCCGAACATCTCGACCTCGGGCACGCCGCCCGGCGCAAATTGCGCCAGCTTGCGCCCCATCGTCGTGAGGTATTGGCTGAGTTCGGAGTCGTCGATGTAAGTGGGGTCGCGGCGCCCCTGGGACATGATGGCTTCGCCCAGCGTGCGCTCCAGCATGGGCGACAGGTCGGACGACGAGGCGGCGCCCATGGAAGGCAACCCGACCGGCTGCGCCCACGCGGTGACGGGAGCAACGGGAATGGCGAGCGCCGCGCAAAGGCTAGCGATCGCGCCCCGTTTCGCAATCGAGCAAATGGATGGCATGTTCCTGCGGTTCATAAGCCTATGATAGCGATGAGCTTAAAATGTTTCATCGAATCCTCAACGAGGTATCAATGCGTCCCGTCCGTAAAGCCGTTTTCCCTGTCGCCGGCATGGGTACACGCTTCCTGCCCGCCACCAAGGCGATGCCCAAGGAAATGCTGCCCGTGGTAGACAAGCCCCTGATTCAATACGCGGTGGAAGAGGCCGTCGCCGCCGGCATCACTGATCTCATATTCGTGACCGGCCGCAACAAGCGCGCCATCGAGGACCATTTCGATTCCGCACCCGAGCTGGAAACCGACCTGGAAAGCAAGGGCAAGCATGAACTCCTGGCAATGGTGCGGGGCATTCTACCCGCGCACGTCAATTGCCTCTATATCCGCCAGTCGGCCCCATTGGGCCTGGGCCACGCCGTGCTGTCGGCCGCGCCCGCCGTGGGTGACGAACCCTTTGCCGTTCTGCTGGCCGACGACCTGATCGACGCCAATACGCCTGCCATGAAGCAACTGGTGGATGTGGCCGTGGCGCGCAACGCCAGCGTGCTGGGCGTGCAGGACGTGCCGCGCGCCGACACGCGCAAGTACGGCATCGTGGCCACCCATACCGGCGAGACGCCGGCGGACAGCCGCACCGAGCGCGTCACGCACATCGTCGAAAAGCCGGACCCGGAGGCCGCACCGTCGACGCTGGCTGTTGTGGGCCGCTATGTACTGGAAGCTGCGATCTTCGACCATCTGCGCTCGACCAAGATGGGCGCGGGCAACGAGATCCAGTTGACCGACGGCATCGCCTCGCTGATGCGCGAGCGCGAGGTCTATGCGCATCGCTTCGACGGCGTGCGCTACGACTGCGGCAACAAAGCCGGCATGTTCCAGGCCACCGTGGCGCTGGGCAAGAAGTATCACGGCCTGCTGCCGGAATGACCCGCACGGCCTGACGGGAATGCGCCAATCAGCGCGGCATTCCCGGCCGGGCTTACGACGATAGCGCCGCGCCGGACTTGGCGCGCGCGCGCGCATCGCGATCCGCCTTGCGCAGCCGCCCCTTGGCGGAAAGACGCATCAGCGTTCCCAATGCCACCATCAGGCCGATCACTTCCACCAGCGCGGCGGGGATCCACATCGTCAGCCCGCCGATCGTCTGATCGGTCTGCGCCGACATGGCGATGGCCCGGCCGCACAGCTCGAAGAGCGGGTAGATGTCGCTTTCCGTGAAGGCGATGACGGCGCCCGCGACCATCTGCGGCAGCATGGTCGCCACGGGCGAGATCACCCGACCGCCCGGCGACATGGCCGCCGGGGGCGCTGGACGACGGTCCAGAATCAGGTTCCAGTACATGAAGCCGCTGATCACCACCGACCAGTTCATGAGCCGGTACAGGCGCCAATCCAGCATCGAATAAAACTGCACCGACGGGATCAGCCAGACCAGCACGAGGAACACGAAGAGGGCCGGCACGAAAATCTTGTTGGTCAGCACGGCCACCGTGGCGCGGCCCGTACCCGTGCGCAGGAAGTCGCGCAGCCGCACGCGCCACCGCATCGGCAGGCCCGCCCGCATCACCTGTCCGGGGAAGGCCGCCATGACGAGCAGCGGTCCCAGATGATGCAGGACCAGATGCTGGATGCGATGGATGAAGAACATGCGCTCGGCGTAATAGTCGAGGCGGGTGTGCAGCGACAGGTACAGCAGGACCATCCCCGTCCAGAACAGAATGCTGCGCGCACGCGTGACGTGGTGGACCCGCTGGCCGCGTACGAACAGCACGATGGCCACCAGGAAGGAAGCCACCAGCGTGGGAGAGAACTCCCAGGGTACGAGCCATTCGAGACTATCCATGCGGGCCATCCGAGAAACGACGCGAAGACAAGGACCGGCGCGCCGGGCGCCGATCTCAGGCGATTGTAGTAGACCCCGCCGTTGTCCGCTGCCGGGCGCCGCCGGGGGCGGCATGCGTCAGAAGCGGTGCGACACGCCCGTGCCGATGCGCGTGGTGTGGGCGTTTCCGGGGTCGAACTGGTTGTCCAGCGTGTAGTTCGACGCGTAGCCGGCGAAGGCGTAGAGAGTCGTGCGTGGGGACAGGTCGTAGGTATAGCCCAGCGTCGCGACCTGCGCATTGCGCGCCGTCATGCCATTGCCCCAACGCCAGTCGGGTTTGGCCAGGGACCATTGCACCAGCACCGCACCCGGCCCGGCAGGCACGCTGACCCCGACCAGCCAGGCATCGACCGTGCCGCCCTGCACGAAGGCCGCCGGGCCCAGCCCGACGCCCAGGCCATCCGGGTCGCCGCCGTCCAGTCCCACGTAACCGTTGCGCTGGCGCGACCAGGCCACCGACACCTTGGCCACCTCAAAGTCGTACGAGGCGCCCAGCTGCATCGCCTGCGGACGCCCCTCGGCCGCCGCGGGCGGGTCGGCCAGGCGCAGTTGTTCCCAAGTCGCCACGGCCAGCAGCGGGCCGTCCTCATACTTCAGGCCCACACTGATTGCCCGAGTGTTCTGGTTGGTGCGGAAGTTGTCCTGCCCATCCGCGTCGAAGGCGTATCCGACCCCGGCCTGGAACCCGCGCCACTGCGGCGAATACCAGTTCACCATGTTGCTGAACTGGTAGTTGTCGGACGCCTTGAAGGTGGCGCCCATGCCCATGTCTTTCCAGGAGGCGATCTCCAGCGCGTCGCCGTAGGTCTGACCAACGGTGTACTGGCGGCCGAACCGCAAGTCGCCATAGTCCGCATGGGCCAGGCCGACCCAGGCGCCATAGTTGAAGAGGCGGCTGCCGTCGGCCGCGGTGCCGCTGGACGGGTCAAAGCCGCTTTCCAGTTGAAAGTTGGCGGCCCAACCGCCGCCAAGGTCTTCCGTCCCCTGCAGCCCCCAGAGCGAGTCGGTCAGCCCGCCGTTCAGCAGGCCGCTGTGACTGCCCTGCCCCGACACCCGGGTCACGGCAACGCCCGCGTCCACCACGCCATATAGTTGCAGTCCGGCCCCGGCATCCGCGGCCAGCGCGGTACAGGGCGGAATCAGGCCGGCCGCCGACAAGGCGGCGCACAATGCAATTCTCATGATCTTTCCTTGCGTTGGCGGCGGGTTGAGCCCGCCGCCGGTTGCATCAGCCTACTGCCAGCCGTAGCGGCGCACCCAGAAACCCTTCAGCGCCTGCGTCAGCACGCAATACCCGAGCAGGATGCCGACGAGCCAGGGGAAATAGCTCCAGGGCAGCGCCTGCAGCTGGAAGTATTCCGCCAACGGCGAGAACGGCAGCACAAGGCCCAGCGCGATCACCATCAGCGTCATACCCATCAGCGGCCACGAGGCGCGGCTTTGCAGGAAGGGAATCCGGCGCGTGCGGATCATATGCACGATCAGCGTCTGCGACAACAGGCCTTCGACAAACCAGCCGGACTGAAAGAGCGTCTGGTGCTCGGGCGCATTGGCCTGGAACACGTACCACATGACGGCATAGGTGGCGATATCGAAGATCGAGCTGATCGGGCCGAAGAACACCATGAAGCGGCCCAGGCCGTCCGGGTCCCAGCGCTGCGGCTGCTTCAGCAGTTCTTCGTCGACGTTGTCGAACGGGATCGCCGTCTGCGAAATGTCGTACATCAGGTTCTGCAGCAGCAGGTGGATCGGCAGCATCGGCAGAAACGGCAGGAAGGCGCTTGCGACCAGCACTGAAAACACGTTGCCGAAGTTCGAGCTGGCCGTCATCTTCAGGTACTTGAGCATGTTGCAGAAGGTCTTGCGGCCTTCGATCACGCCGTCCTCCAGCACCATCAGGCTCTTTTCCAGCAGGATGATGTCCGCAGCCTCTTTCGAGATATCCACCGCCGAATCCACCGAAATGCCCACGTCCGCCGCCCGCAGCGCCGGCGCGTCATTGATGCCATCCCCCATGAACCCCACCGTGTTGCCCTGCGCGCGCAGGCCGCGCACGATGCGTTCCTTGTGGATGGGCGACAGGCGGGCGAACACGTTGGCCTCGCGCACGGCGGCGGCAAGCTCCTCGTCGTCCATCGCCTCGATCTCGGCGCCCAGGTACACCTTGCGCACGTCCAGTCCCACTTCGCGGCAGACCTTGCGCGTGACCAGTTCAACGTCGCCGGTCAGCACCTTGACCTCGATGCCCGAGTCCTTCAGCGCGGCCAGCGCGGGTCCCGTCGACTCCTTGGGTGGATCCAGAAACGCGATGTACCCGACCAGCACGAGATCGGATTCGTCCGCGACGCCGTAAGCCTGCTGCGTGGGCGGCAGTTCCTTCACGCCCACTGCAATGACGCGAAGACCGTCTCGGTTCAGACCGGCGGTCACGCGGCGGATATCGGCGCGGCGGGCGTCGGTCAGCGGATGCACCTCGTTGCCCACGCGCAGCCGCGTGCAGGCCGAGAGCATTTCCTCGAGCGCCCCCTTGCAGATCAGTTCGTGGTGGTCGCGGCCGTTCTCGGTCTCGTTCACCACAACGGACATGCGGCGGCGCGAGAAGTCGAACGGGATCTCGTCGATCTTGCGGTAACGGCCCGCCAGATCCAGGCTGCGCGCGACCTCGGCATGCTCCAGCACCGCCACGTCCAGCAGGTTCTTCAGGCCCGTCTGGTAGTAGCTGTTCAGATACGCGTACGCCAGCACGTCGTCGCTGGCCGCGCCATACACGTCGGTATGGCGCTCGAGCACGATGCGATCCTGCGTCAGCGTGCCGGTCTTGTCGGTGCACAGCACGTTCATGGCGCCCAGGTTCTGAATCGCATCCAGGCGCTTGACCACGACCTTGCGGCGCGACATGCGCACGGCGCCCTTGGCGAGCGTCGCGGTGACGATCATGGGCAGCATTTCGGGCGTCAGTCCCACCGCGATGGCCAGCGCGAACAGCAGCGCTTCGAGCCAGTCGCCCTTGGTGAAGCCGTTGATCAACATCACCACCGGCGCCATGACGAGCATGAAGCGGATCAGGATCCAGCTCACGCGGTTGATGCCCTGCTGGAACTGCGTGGGCGCGCGCGAGGTCTGCGTGACGCGGCCTGCCAACTGGCCGAAGTACGTGTCCGAGCCGGTGGCCACCACCAGCGCGCTGCCCGCTCCGCTGACCACGTTGGTGCCCATGAAGGCGATGTTTTCGAGCTCGAGGGCATTGGCCGATTGCTCACGCGGGGACATGTGCTTTTCGACGGGCAGCGATTCGCCCGTCAGCGCGGCCTGCGCAACGAAAAGGTCCTTGGCGTTGAGGATGCGGCAATCGGCGGGGACCATGTCGCCCGCGGACAGCAGCACCACGTCGCCGGGCACCAGGTCGGCCAGCGGCACTTCGCACTGGTGCGAGCCGGTGGCATGCAGGGCGGCGCCGAAGAAGCGCCGGCCATTGCCCGCGTCCGGCGATCCCGAAGCTGGCGCTCCGGCGGCCGGCGACCCGGCGGCCGGCGGGCCGGCATCGCTGCGCAGCACCGTCGCGGTGTTGCGCACCATTGCCTTCAGGGCTTCGGCGGCGCGGTTGGAGCGCTGCTCCTGCACGAAGCGCAGCACCGTCGAGATCACCACCATCGAGCCGATGATCGCAACCGCCGTCCAGGACTGTTCCTCGGGCGCGGCCATGCGCACGTCGGTCAGCCACGACAGCACGGCCAGCGCGGTCAGCAGCAGATTGAACGGATTGCGGTACGACAGCCACAGGTGCGCTGGCCAGGACAGCGGCTTTTCGTGGTCGACCTCGTTGGCGCCGTGGCGTTCGCGCGCGGCCAGCGCCTGGGCGTCGGACAGGCCGCCCCAGCCGCTGCCGAACCGCTCGAACAGCGAATCGAAACCGAGCCGGGACGTCTCGACCATACGCTGGCTGGCGCGGCGCGCGGCTTCGGACGAAGCCGCGGCCTGATCCCCGCCTTGCTCGAGAATGGGGGCGCGGCGAAAGTGCCGGCCGGTGCGGCGCAGACGCGCAGCGGAAGAAAAAAAGGACTTCAGGAAAGCAAACATGGGAGTGCTCCGCATTTATTAAAGTTGTTGCGGGAGACACGGACTACCCTGCCGGCGGCGGCCGCGCGCGGGCAGCAGCGGGCCGCGGCGTTTCCGAGGAAATGCCGTGAGACCGCCACTGACGGGCGTGCGCAGGCGCCGGAGCAATGTTGCCGGTGTCCGGATCGCGTCTATGGCGCGCCGGGTGCGGAAAACGGAAAGGGAGCGGGCGGTGGAATCAGGACCGGGCGCCGGGGCGCGCAGGGCGCGTGCTGGGCCGGGGATTCCAGGCTGCGGGTTCCGTACGGACCGGGATGTCTATCCGGCCAGTCGGCTCGCAGGGAGATGACGGGTCAGATAGGCATGCCGGAGCCGCGCACAGGGCGCAATCGAGGCTCTGGGTCTAAGGCGCTGGGCATGATTTCTCCTGGGTTGAAAGAAAAGGCGCGATCAGGCCAATGCGGCCTGCGCGCCGAAATGCACGTGACGGACAGCAGGGTTGGCGCTCAGACGGCGCGCTTGCGTCATCAGTTCCGCCCGCAGCTCCGGGGGGCAATTGACGGTGATGCAAGCCGATGCGAGATCCGGCTCCTGGCCTTGATCGATCTGCACTTGCGCGACATCCAGGCCGGCGGCGCTGAAGTCCAGGCAGATCTGCTTGCGCAGGGCGCCGAGCTCACCGCGAGGACAGATCACCGTCAGCCGGGACGTGCCGCGACGGCGGCCCAGGGCGGTGGCACGGTCCACGCCAGCGCGGCGCAGGAACAAGTCGAAGAAACGCATAACGACCTCCATGACAAGAAGGCGGAGCGTGATCGCGAACACGAGCGCAGCCGGACAACGCCCTTGCGGCGGGCACGACGAACGTGCACGAACGCTGGCGCTGCGACTAGCGGCGGTTCTGGCGGTTTATGTCGGGGGGAGTCCCGGCAGACCGTAGGCCTGCACTATGGGCCGGGCTGATGCCTGGCGCTTGGGATACACCGCAACCTGAATGACAGGATGCGGCAGACGGAGTTCTGCGTGGATCCTGTCAGACAGCGACGTCGATGCAAGATCGACAACTTTCGCCGGAATCGGTATTCACGAAGACAACTCCTGGGATGGAAAACACGGCGAGTTTACGCGGGTTTGTACTGATGGACAAGGGTCTGACGCACTTTTGACACACAAATGAAGCAAAGCCGGACAGGCACGGAGAGGCCTGCCCGGCAACTGCGCTCAGGCGTAGAAGTGCCAGCCCAGATAGCCGGCGAACAGCGCATACAGTCCGCCCACCGCCGACAGCGCCGGCACGCTCATGGCCGCGCGGCGGAAGCGCATCCACAACAGGCCGATGGACACCATGGTGAAGAGACCTGCGGCCAGCAGGGGCGCATCCAGCACCCACGGCGTCATGAAGATGCCGAGCGCGCTGGGGATGGTGGCCTGGATCATCATGGCGCCCGAGATGTTGGCGAGCGCCAGACGCTCCTTGCCCTGGCGCACCCAGATCAGCGCGTTCATGATTTCCGGCAATTCGGTAGCCACCGGCGCCAGCAGCAGCGCGGCCACGTGCGGCGACGCGCCCATCGCAATGCCGAGCAGTTCAATCTGGTTCACGAAGACGTGCGAGGCGCCGGCGATCACCACCAGCGCCATGATGGTCTGCGTGGCGGCCCAGAACATGGTCGGGTTCTCGTCGCGGGGTCGCAGCTTGAGCGGCTCGAGGTCCTCGCAGTCCAGGCATTCCTCGTCGTTGCTCAGCTCGCGCTTGATGTAGAGCGCGTAGGTGGCCAGAAACACGAAGCCCAGCCACGGCTTCCAGGCGAAGGCCAGCAGCCCCAGGCCCACCTTGAAGATGAAGATGCCCATGAACCAGGCCTGGTCGCGGGCCAGCCGGCGCTGGTCCGCGTTGATACAGTCTGCCTGCGCGGGTTGGCCGCGGCGCGCGCGCCACAGGGCCAGGCCGACTACGGCGTAGGCCAGCGTGGCCAGCACGAGAGGACCGCCCATTGCGGCGCCGACGCCGATGTCCTTTTGTTCTGGGGTATCGCCGAAGACAACGGCCATGAAGGTGACGGCGCTTTCCGGCAGCGCGGTGCCGAAGGCCGCCAGCACGGTGCCGGTGGCGGTCGCGCCCAACTGGAAGCGGTGACCGACCCATTCGACGCCGTTGACGAAGAACTCGCACGCGACGTAGATCACTGCCGCGGACAGGAAGAACAGAAACAGGGTGAGCAACATGGGAATGCGGCCGGACGAGCAGATACCATTGGCGCGACGCAGCGGCTCGCCCGGCCAAGGGTGAACGCTACGCGGCCAAAGGTCTCGCCTGGCTGATCCACGCGGCGGCAAGCCGGACGTGGGTGCCGTCAGCGCCATGGGGTTCTAGCGGCTGCTCCGCAGCACTGAACCACCAAGTCTGTTGACGCTGACTCCTTTAGGGGAAAAGGATGGCTACTCCCCAATGACAGAGCGGCGATTGTAGCAGCGGTTCGCGCGCCGTCCAGTCATCACCGCACCGCCCTCGCGGATTCGCGCGCCGGGGTGTTGCATTCGCGGGATGGCGGGTAAAGTAGGCCCCATCTTTCGCCCTTGCCGGGGTGCCCGCCCCGACCCGCCCGCCATGAGCCTGCCTCCCGACGACATCGCCCCTTTCGCCGCGCGGCGCCAGCGCCTGATGGAGCGCATGCGCGCAGACGGTGGCGGCATCGCGATCCTGGCGACGGCGCAGGAAGCCATCCGCAACCGTGACGCGGAGTACCCCTACCGGCACGACAGCGACTTTTTTTACCTGACCGGCTTTACCGAACCGGACGCGTGGCTGGTCCTGGTTGCCGGCGCCACGGACCGGGCCGTGCTGTTCTGCCGGCCGCGCCATGTCGAGCATGAACTCTGGGAAGGCAAGCGTTTCGGCCCCGAGGCTGCCGCGGCCTACTTCGGCTTTGACGACGCCCACCCCATCGACGCGCTGGACGAGCTGGTGCCCGCGCTGATGCTGGACCACCCCACGCTGTACGCGCCGCTGGCCGGCGACAAGCGCACGGATGGCCGCCTGCGCCGCTGGCTGGCCGCGGCCCAGGAAAAGAGCCGCGGCGGGCACACGCCACCGACGCGGCAGCAGGACGTGCGTCCGCTGTTGGCCGACATGCGGCTGATCAAGGACGCCTCGGAGATCGCGGCGATGCGGCGCGCGGCCAAGATATCGGCGGGCGCGCACGCGCGGGCCATGCGCGTTGCGCGGCCGGGCATGCGCGAATACGAAATCGAAGCCGAGCTGCTCTATGAATTCCGCCGGCATGGCGCGCAGTCGGTGGCGTACAACAGCATCGTCGCCGCCGGGGCCAACGCCTGTGTGCTGCACTATCCGGCCGGCGAGGCGGTGCTGCGCGACGGCGATCTGGTGCTGGTCGATGCGGGCTGCGAGGTCGACAGCTACGCCAGCGACATCACGCGCACATTTCCGGCGAACGGCCGCTACAGCGGCCCGCAGCGCGCGCTGTACGACCTGACGGTGGCGGCGCAGGATGCTGCGGCCCAGGCCACGGCGCCGGGCCGCACCTTCAACGACGCGCACGAGGCCGCCCTGCGCGTCCTGGCGCAAGGCATGCTCGATCTGAAACTGTTGAAGGGGTCGCTGGACGGCGTGCTGGAATCAGGCGACTATAGCCGCTTCTACATGCACCGGACGGGCCACTGGCTGGGGCTGGACGTCCACGACGTGGGCGACTACCGCCAGCCGGGCACGGCAACCGGCGCGGAGCGGCCGTGGCGCACGCTGGAAACCGGGATGATGCTGACGATCGAGCCGGGCATCTATGTGCGCCCGGCGGACGACGTGCCCGAGGTCTACTGGAATATCGGCATCCGCACCGAGGACGACGCGCTGGTCACGGACGAGGGCTGCGAACTGATTACCCGAGGCGTCCCGGTGCAGGCCACCGAGATCGAGGCGCTGATGCGCGAATAGCGCGGCGGGGCAAGCGACTTACAGCACGTAGCCGTCGAGCCAGCCCATGGCCACCCACACGTAGACCACGACCATGGCGATGGCGAACATGGTGACGATGGCGCCGACCAGGCAGGCCAGGATCGCCACCAGCACCGGGCCCCACCCTGTCGACGACACCTTGCCCAAGCCCGGATTGCAGAGCCGATCGAATTTCTCGTCCGGCATCAGCGAGTAGACGGCGCTTTCGATGAAGCCGTCGATCATCGGGATGAAGAGCAGGAAGAACGCGGGGTTGTCGTACCAGACCGGGTAGAAGCGGAATGCGCAGAACAGGCACACGGCGGCGAACGCGGTGACCAGCCACGCGTGGCGCCGGCCCAGATACCACCAATGCGCCCCGAAGGCGCCAAGCAGGCAGGCCAGCAGCCCCACCACGACCTTGCTGCGGGGGCGGCGGGCGGATACGGCGGAAAGCGAAGAGGAAGCCTGAGCCTGCGTCATGTCAATCAACCGGTAAGGGAGCCGTGGCGCCGGGCTGCGGCGGCTGCCGCGATTGTAGTGGACGAGTAAAATCCGGGCATGACTTCCTCCGCCTACGACATTGCGATTCTTGGCGCCGGCCCCGTGGGCCGGGTATTGGCCCTGATGCTGGCGCGCGTGGCGCCCGATCCGGCGCGCATCGCCCTGCTCGCGGGCAGCGCGCCGGTCCCCGTCACACCGGCCGCGGCCATCCCGGCCGCAGATCCGCGCGTGCTCGCCATGAACCACGGCAGCCGGGTGCTACTGGAGTCGCTGCATGCCTGGCCCGAACGCTCGGCCGACATCCGCAACATCCATGTGTCGCAGCGCGGCCGGTTGGGCCGCACGCTGATCCAGCACACCGATTTCAACGTGCCCCAGCTGGGCAGCGTGGTGGCCTATTCCGGGCTGTACGCCAAGCTGGACGAATGCGTCGCGGCGTCCGGCGTCACCGTGCTGGCCGGTCCGCCGGCGCAGATTGGCCTGCAGGATGCCGACGGCGTGCGTATCCAGCAGGGCGAAACAGAAATCCTTTGCGGCGTTGCGGTGCAATCCGACGGCGCCGGCGCCTCGGACGTGCGGCGCGACTACGACCAGCACGCCGTGCTGACCACCGCGCAGGCCACCCTGCCCCGGCGCGGCTGGGCCTGGGAACGGTTCACGTCCGAGGGCCCGCTGGCGCTGCTGCCGCACCCGCAGACGCCGGAAGCCTATTCGGTCGTCTGGTGCAGCGCGCCGGACCGCGCGGCCGAATTGGCGGCGCTGGACAACGCCGCGTTTTCCCACGCACTGACGCAGGCCTTCGGCGAACGCCTGGGCCGCCTGTCCAGCCATGCGCCCCGCCACGTTTTCCCGCTGGCGCTGTCCGCCCGCCGCGCACAGGTGCACGGCCGCGTGGCGGCCATCGGCAACGCGGCCCAGACCTTGCACCCGGTGGCGGGGCAGGGTCTGAACCTGGGCCTGCGCGACGCCGCGCGGCTGGCGCAGACCCTGGCGGGCTGGCTGGCGAGTCGCGCTGCCAACGCCGGCTCAAACCCCGGCCCCGCGCTCGCCGAATTCGCCAGCGCGCGCCATCTGGATCGTTTCATCACCGCCGGGCTCACCGATTTCATGCCGCGCATCTTCGCCACCGGCCTCGCGCCCGTCGAACACGCCTGCGGCGCCGCGCTCTTGGGGATGGACCTTGCCTCCCCGCTGCGCGCCCCGCTCGCGCAGCACCTGCTCCAGGGATTCCGCGCCTGACCTCCCTTCGATCCGGCCCCGCATAGGGGCGGGATCGCCCTCTTTTATTCCCTGTTTGTTACCAGGCCCTCGCGCCCCAAAAATGGGGGTTCGATCGAGCCGGTTAAAATGTGAGCATGCGCATAGGCCAGTGGACCCTTCCCAACAACGTTCTTGTCGCGCCCATGGCGGGCGTGACGGATCGTCCTTTCCGCCAGCTTTGCAAGAAGCTGGGGGCGGGTTACGCGGTGTCCGAGATGGCCGCCAGCAACCCGAAACTCTGGGACAGCGTCAAGACCTCGCGCCGCCTGAACCACGATGGCGAGATCGCCCCCATTTCGGTGCAGATCGCCGGGGCGGCCCCCGCCATGATGGCCGAGGCCGCCGCCTTCAACGCCAACAAGGGCGCCCGGATCATCGACATCAACATGGGATGTCCGGTCAAGAAGGTGTGCAACGTGGCGTCGGGCTCGGCACTGTTGCGCCATGAAGACCTGATCGTCCGCATCCTGGACGCGGTGGTCGCCGCCTGCGCGCCACTTGGCGTGCCCGTCACCCTGAAGACCCGCACCGGGTGGGATCGCAACAGCCGCAATGCTTTGCGCGTCGCGAAGCTGGCCGAAAACGCCGGCATTGCCGCCCTCACGCTGCACGGCCGCACGCGGGCCGACCTCTATACGGGCGAGGCGGAATATGACACCATCCGCGCCGTCAAGGCCGAAATCGGCATCCCCGTGATTGCGAACGGAGATATCGACTCGCCCGCCAAAGCCCGGCATGTCCTGGATTACACTGGCGCCGATGCGGTCATGATTGGCCGGGCGGCCCAGGGCCGTCCGTGGATCTTCCGCGAAATCGACCACTACCTGCGCACGGGCGAAACACTGGCCCCTCCCTCTTTTAGGGAAATGCGCGAGCTGCTGCTCGAACATCTCGACGACCACTACCGTTTCTATGGCGAGCACACCGGCGTACGCACCGCGCGCAAGCACATCGGCTGGTATGTGGACGGCCTGCCGGGCGCGGATTCGTTCTGCGCCGGCATGAACCTGATCGACAACACCCGCGACCAATGGCGGGCGGTGGCGGACTGGTTCGACACGCTATCACGCGACGGCGCTCCTACCCCGGCGCCGGCCGCAGAAGCCCTATTGGCGGCATGACCGCCTAAACACCAACATAAAAATATCTGTACTCAAATGAGCAAGAAAGATGTCCTGGAAGAATGCGTGCGCGCCAGCCTGGAGCGCTATTTCGAAGACTTGGGCGAGTCCGAGCCCCACGATATGTGGGACATGGTCATGCGCTGCGTGGAGCGCCCGGTGCTTGAAGTAGCGTTGGAGCGGTCGGGCGGCAACCAGTCCCGGGCGTCCGAGATGCTGGGCATCACCCGCAACACCCTGCGCAAGAAGTTGCTGGCGCACAATATCCAGGTTTAGCTTTCCCCCGCGCGGGCGGCGCATGCTTGGCGCCGCCGCCCCCTCCAGATTTCCCATCCGACCAGAACGAGAAAGGCGTCCCCGCCCCACTCCGTCCCATCATGAAAATCGAAACCGCCCTGCTTTCGGTGTCCGACAAGACCGGCATCGTTGAATTTGCCCGCGCCCTGGCCGCGCGTGGCGTGCGCCTGCTGTCGACCGGCGGCACCGCCAAGCTGCTTGCCGATTCCGGCCTGACCGTCACCGAAGTGGCCGCCCACACCGGCTCGCCCGAGATCCTGGACGGCCGCGTGAAGACGCTGCACCCGAAGATCCACGGCGGCCTGCTGGCCCGCCGCGACAGCGCCGAGCACATGGACACGATCAAGGCGGCTGGCATCGATCGCATCGACATGCTGGTGGTCAACCTGTATCCGTTCCGCGAGACGGTCGCCAAGCCCGACTGCACGTTTGCCGACGCCGTCGAGAACATCGACATCGGCGGCCCCGCCATGCTGCGCGCTGCCGCCAAGAACCACGGCACCGAAGCCGGCGGCGTGACGGTCGTGATCGACCCGGTCGACTACTCGCGTGTCCTGGCCGAAATGGACAAGGGCGGCTCGACCTCCTACGGCCTGCGCCTGGCGCTGGCCGCCAAGGTCTACGCCCACACGGCCTCGTATGACGGCGCCATCGCCGCCTACCTGACCAGCCTGACCGAAGCCGAACCCGTGCAGGAAGCCGTGCCCGCCCGCAACGAATGGCCCGGCACGCTGACGCTGCAGGTCAAGCAGGAACAAGCCCTGCGCTACGGCGAAAACCCGCATCAAAGCGCCGCCTTCTACGTCGACGCGCAGCGTCCGGCGGGCCTGCTGGGCAACTACCGCCAGCTGCAGGGCAAGGAACTGTCCTACAACAACATCGCCGACGCCGACGCGGCGTGGGAATGCGCGCGCAGCTTCGAGGCGCCCGCTTGCGTCATCGTCAAGCACGCCAATCCGTGCGGCGTGGCCGTGGCCAGCGACACGCTGGGCGCGTACCAGCAAGCCTTCAAGACCGACCCGACGTCGGCCTTTGGCGGCATCATCGCCTTCAACCGCCCGGTTGACGCCGCGACCGCCGAAGCCGTCAGCGCGCAATTCCTGGAAGTGCTGCTGGCCCCGGCCTACGACGGCGCCGCGCTGGCCATCCTGGCCGCCAAGAAGAACGTGCGCGTGCTGGAAGTGCCGATGGGCACGGGCCAGAACGCCTTCGACATCAAGCGCGTGGGCGGCGGCTGGCTGGTGCAGACGCCGGACGCCTACAACGTGCCGCGCGACGCCCTGAAGGTCGTCACCAAGCGCCAGCCCACCGAACAGGAAATGAACGACCTGTCGTTCGCCTGGAAGGTCGCCAAGTACGTCAAGTCCAACGCCATCGTGTTCGTGGGCGGCGGCATGACCCTGGGCGTGGGCGCCGGCCAGATGAGCCGCATCGACTCGGCCCGCATCGCCTCGATCAAGGCGGAAAACGCCGGCCTGACCCTGAAGGGCTCGGCCGTGGCGTCCGACGCGTTCTTCCCGTTCCGCGACGGCCTGGACGTCGTGGTGGCGGCGGGCGCGACCTGCGTGATCCAGCCGGGCGGCAGCGTGCGCGATGACGAAGTCATCGCCGCCGCCGACGAGCACGGCATCGCCATGGTGCTGACCGGCACCCGCCACTTCCGCCACTGATGCGCGTCCTCGGCATCGATCCCGGCCTGCGCCGCACCGGCTTCGGTGTGATCGATGCCGAAGGCTCGCGGCTGCGTTACGTGGCCAGCGGGACCATCGTGGTCCCGCCGGCGCTGACGCTGTCCGAACGCCTGAAGGTCATCCTGGACAATCTGCGCCAGGTGGCCCGCGACACGCAACCCGACGTGGCCGCGCTGGAAATCGTCTTCCTGAACACCAATCCCGCTTCCACCCTGCTGCTCGGGCAGGCGCGCGGCGCGGCGCTGTGCGCGCTGGCCGACAGTTCGCTCGACGTGCACGAATACACCGCCCTGCAGATCAAGAAAGCCGTGGTCGGCACCGGCCGCGCGGCGAAAGAGCAGGTGCAGATGATGGTGCAGCATCTCTTGGCGCTGGACGGCGTGCCCGCCCCCGACTCGGCCGACGCGCTGGCCTGCGCGATCTGCCACGCGCACGTGGGTCCGCTGCAGGACAAGCTGGAACGCCTGGGCAGCGCGCTGCGCATGGGCGGCAAGACCCGCATCCGCAACGGCCGGCTGATCGGCTGATCCCCGTTTTCCCTTTTTCGCTGCGTCACATCACGCCTGCGCGGCCCCGCCCGCTCGTGCGCCCGCACGTATAGAATCCCCGCATCTGCCGCGCATTGCGCGGCTCCACCATTGCCAGGCCTCTCACCATGATCGGAAGAATCACCGGAACCCTGATCGAAAAACTGCCTCCCACGATCTGCGTGGACGTGGGCGGAATCGGGTACGACATCGACGTGCCCATGAGCACGCTGTATTCGCTGCCCGACACGGGCGCGCGCGTCACGCTCTACACGCACCTGACCGTGCGCGAAGACGCGCACATCCTGTATGGCTTTGCCTCGGCCGGCGAGCGCAGCGCGTTCCGCGAGCTCATCAAGGTCAGCGGGATCGGGGCGCGAACCGCGCTGTCGGTGCTGTCGGGTTTGTCGGTCGCGGATCTGGCGCAGGCCATCACGCTGCAGGAGTCGGGCCGCCTGACCCGCGTGCCGGGCATCGGCAAGAAGACCGCGGAACGCCTGCTGCTGGAGATGCGCGGCAAGCTGGGCGCGGACATCGGCGCGACGGCGCACGTCACGCACGACAACCAATCCGACATCCTGAATGCCCTGCTGGCGCTGGGCTACTCCGAGAAGGAATCGCTGTCGGCCCTGAAGACGCTGCCCGAGGGCGTGGGCGTGTCCGACGGCATCAAGCAGGCGCTGAAGGCGCTGGTGCGCTGAGTAATCGCGCTAGGCCGTCTTGCCGTGCTGCAGGTAGCGCGGCGCCACGGCTTCCAGCCCCGTGGGCACCACATGCAGCTCCGGGGCGATCGGCCCGCCGCAGACGTTGTCGCGGCGCAGGGAATCCAGATTGTCGCGCGACATCAGCGGCGTGCCCGGCATGCATTCGAACAGCCGGGCCTGCATGCGACCCACCCCCATCGGGATGCTGATTACGGGTCGCGGATGGCCGCTCCAGGCGGCGCATAGCCGCGCGATCTCGCCCAGCGTGTAGACCTGCGGTCCACCCAGTTCGTAGGTCTTGCCGCAGGTATGCGAGTCGGCCAGCGCCGTCGTCATGGCGGTCACCACGTCGCCCACATAGATGGGCTGCATGCGCGCGTTGGCGCCAGCCAGCGGCAATACCGGCAGCCAGCGCGCCAGCGACGCGAACATATTGGTGAAGTTGTCGTCGGGGCCGAAAAGCACCGACGGGCGGAAGATGGTCCAGCCGATATCGCCGCGGTCTTGGTAGGCCGCCTTGATGGCGGCCTCGCCGTCGCCCTTGGAGCGCTGGTACATGCTGTCGCCGCTGGAATCGGCGCCCAGCGCGCTGACGTGCAACAGGCGACGCACGCCGTGGCGCACGCAGGCCTGCGCAATGCGCTGCGGCAGATGCACGTGGGCCCGCGCGAAGTCCGACCCATATGGCCGGCCCAGATTGCCATGCAGGATGCCCACCAGATTCACGACGGCATCGCAGCCCCGGACCATGCCGTCGAGCGCGGCGTCATCATGGATGTCCGCCTGAAGCAGCGTGACGGTGGGAAGTAATTGCAGGTCGCGTCCGCGTGCAATGAGCCGCGTGGGCACGACGATCTGATGCGGGTCCGCGCAAAGCCGTGCTACCAAGTGGCGGCCGATGAAGCCCGTGCCGCCAATGACAAGGATACGCATGGCGTAGCCTCCGGTTCGTCAGGATCGAGGTTCGATTCTGCCTTGCCAGGTCGGCAGGCGCAAGCGCGCGCAGGGCGCACGCCGCGCGCGCCGCTTGATGCGCGTCAGCCCGCCAGCAGCCGGGCGTAGGCCGGAAGGTCGACGTTGCCGCCGCTGATGATGACGCCGACCCGGGCCCCGCGCACCGGCACCACGTTCTGCATGACGGCCGCCGCGGCCAGGCAGCCCGTGGGTTCCACGACCATCTTCATGCGCTCGGCAAAGAACTTCATGGTCGTGACGAGCTGCTCATCCGTCACCGTGACGATGTCGCGCACGTACTTCTGGATGAGGGGGAACGTGATGTTGCCCAGGTGCGTGGTGGCGGCGCCATCGGCCAGCGTCTTGGGCGCGGGGATTCGGACAATTTCACCCTTGCGCAAGGACTGCTGCCCGTCGTTGCCGGCTTCGGGCTCCACGCCGTACACCAGGCAGCGCGGGCTGAGCGCGAACGCGGACAGGGCCGAGCCCGACAGCAGGCCGCCGCCGCCCAGGCACACGAACAGGTAGTCCAGTTCGCCGACTTCCTCGAACAGCTCCTTGGCGGCGGTGCCCTGCCCCGCGATCACGTCCTCGTGGTCGTATGGCGGGATCAGCGTAGCGCCGGTTTCGGCCTGGATGCGGCGGGCGATGGTCTCGCGGTCTTCGGTGTAGCGGTCGTACGTGACGATCTTGCCGCCGTAGCCTTCCGTGGCCGCGCGCTTGGCCGCGGGCGCGTCCAGCGGCATGATGATCGTGGCCTGAACGCCTTGCAGCTTCGAGGCCAGCGCGATGGCCTGCGCGTGATTGCCCGACGAGAACGTCACCACGCCGGCGGCACGCTGCTCGGGCGTGAGGCGCGCGATGGCGTTGTAGCCGCCCCGGAACTTGAACGCGCCCATGCGCTGGAAGTTCTCGCACTTGAAGAACAGCGACGCGCCGGCGATGGCATCGGCGGTGGCCGAGGTCAGGACGGGCGTGCGGTGTGCGTTGCCGGCCAGGCGCTCGCTGGCGCGCACGACGTCATCATAGGAGGGCAATTCGGGCTGCATGGAATAAGGTCCTTAGATCGCGAGGGGGAAACGAAACCCTCGGATCATAAACCCGTCGCGCGGTTTGCGCGCCGCCCGTTGGCATGACGGCGCGTGGCGCGGATTATTTGCCGAAGAGGTCGCCGGAGCCGCCGGTAGCTGTGCCCGCAGGCGGCGCCAGGCCCAGGTGGCGCCACGTGGTCAGCGTGGCGGTGCGCCCGCGCGGCGTACGCTGCAGGTAGCCGTGCTGGATGAGGTACGGCTCGATGACGTCCTCGATCGTGTCGCGCTCTTCGCCGATGGCAGCGGCCAGGCTGTCCACGCCGACCGGGCCGCCATCGAACTTGTGGACGATGGCTTCGAGCAGCTTCCTGTCCATCAGGTCCAGCCCTTGCGGATCGACTTCCAGCATGGCGAGCGCGCGGCCCGCGACGTCGGCGTCGATCGTGCCGCCCGCCTTGACCTCGGCGTAGTCGCGCACCCGGCGCAGCAGACGGTTGGCGATACGCGGCGTGCCGCGCGCGCGCCGCGCCACCTCGGCTGCGCCGTCCGGCGTGATGAC
This sequence comes from Achromobacter animicus, assembly GCF_902859585.1. GTDB lineage: Bacteria > Pseudomonadota > Gammaproteobacteria > Burkholderiales > Burkholderiaceae_B > Achromobacter > Achromobacter animicus. The sequence continues at coordinate 524,918 of NZ_CADIJM010000003.1, forward strand.
GGCGTTCAACAAGCCAGCGCTGCGCGTCACGATGTGGCCGAGATCGGCAGCGTTGTAGAACTCGAGCCGCGAGACGATGCCGAAGCGGTCGCGCAGCGGATTGGTCAGCATGCCGGCGCGCGTCGTGGCGCCTACCAGCGTGAAGGGCTGCAGATCCAGCTTCACGCTGCGCGCGGCCGGGCCTTCGCCGATCAGGATGTCGATCTGGAAGTCTTCCAGCGCCGGGTAGAGGATTTCCTCGACGACGGGCGACAGGCGATGGATTTCGTCGATGAAGAGGACGTCGTTCTTTTCCAGGTTGGTCAGCAGCGCGGCCAGGTCGCCCGGGCGTTCAAGGACCGGGCCTGAAGTCTGGCGCAACTGCACGCCCATTTCGTGGGCGATGATGTGCGCGAGCGTGGTCTTGCCCAGGCCCGGCGGGCCGAAGAGCAGGACGTGATCCAGGGCCTCGCCGCGCTTTTTGGCCGCGGCGATGAAGATCTCGAGCTGTTCGCGGGCGCGCTGCTGCCCGACGTACTCCTGTAACGCCTTGGGCCGCAACGCGCGTTCGATCGACTCCTCGTTGGGCGACACCGGCTGCGGCGCCACGATGCGAGGGGCGTCGGGACGGGAGGAAAGCGAATCGGACTGGATGGCCATGGTGCGGGGTACGGGCAAAGGACGAAGCAGGATGAATCGTACCGTAGCCCGGCCCGCCCCGGGGCCGCCCCGAGGACACGTCGATCAGGCGGCCTGCGGTCAGGCGGCCTGCGGTCAGGCAGCCTGGGACAGCGGCAGACGCACGCGCACGCACAGCCCGCCGGATTCGGCCTCGCGCAGTTCGAGCGATCCGCCGTGCGCCCGCGCGATGGCCTCGGCCAGGGCCAGGCCCAGGCCCACGCTGCCCGTGCGGGTGCGCGCGTCGTCCAGCCGGCTGAACGGCCGCAACGCCTCCAGGCGGCGTTCGGGCACGATGCCCGGTCCATGGTCGGCCACGTCCAGCACCGCGTGCCCTTCTTCACGGCGCAGCGCGATGTCCACCGGCGGCGCGCCGTGGTTCAGCGCGTTGCCGATCAGGTTGTCCAGCAGACGGCCCAACGCCACGGCGTCGGCCTGCACCACCGCCCCGCTGGCATCCTGGGCGGTGTCCAGGCCGATGGCGGTGCCGGCGCCCTGCCAGGCGCCCACGCGCTCGGTCAGCCATTCGGCCAGCACGATGGGCGCATAGCGGTAGGCCGCCGGATCGGTGCCGCGCACGAAGCCGATGAACTGATCCACCATGTGCTGCATGTCGCGCAGGTCGGTGCGCAGGCCTTCCTTCAGCGTGGAATCGTCGGCCATTTCAACGCGCAGCCACATGCGCGACAGCGGCCCCTTCAAGTCATGCGGCAGACCGGAAAGCAGGGTGCGCCGCACCGAGTCGGACTCGGACAACGCATCCAGCATGGCGTTGAAGCGTTCGCCCAGCACGCGGGTTTCATGCGGCCCCGAGGGCTCCACGCGCTGCGGCTGGCCGGCGGCCAACTGGTCCGCGGCATCGGCAAGGCGCGTGATCGGCCGCGTGATGTGCCACGAAAAACCCACGGCCAGGAGCAGCAGCAGGCCCAGACCGCCAAGCCAGGCGGCGATGAAGGGCGTGGCCACGGGCGGGTCCAGCCGTTCCAGCGGAATGACCAGCCACTCGCGCAGCCGCGGGGCGTCTTCGGTGGCAGGGTTGGGCGCCAGCGAAATGAAGATTTCCGGCGTGGGGCCGCGCGACAACGCCACGCGCGTGCCATCGTTCAGGCGTTCGTTGAGTTGCTGGACCAGCACGCGCAGATCGCGGCGGATGTCGTCGGGCTCGGGCTTGTAGCGGCGGTTGGACTCCTCGCGGTCGCGGGCCCCGTCGCCGGTGCGCTGCGCGTCGCCGCGCCCGTCGGCCTGGGCGGCGTGCGTGTCGCGCTCGTCGTCGCGGACTTCGGGCGGCGGAGGCGGCGGCGGTCCGTGAAATTGGGCATCCTGGGAGGACGGCGGCGATGGCGGCGGGCGCGGCGCGGCGCGTGGCGGTGGCGGACGGCGGCCGTTGAAGCGCTGCAGCTTGGCTTCGGCGGGCAGCACACGCGACCACAACCGCCACTGGTTCTGCGACGCGGCCCGCACGAAATCGGCGCGGTCTTCGGCCGGCACCTGGGATACGGCGGCGCGTAGCGTGCGGATGGTGGTGACGATATAGCCGATGGCCACGTCTTCCATGAACTTGTGCCGGAAGTACGACACGGTCACCAACGTGGCGGCCTGCGTCAGCAGGACGGATCCCAGGATCAGCAGGATCAGCCGTGCCCGCAGCGAGCGGGGCACCAGAATGCCGGGGGAAAAGCGCATCAGGGCGAGAACCGGTAGCCGATGCCCCAGACGGTCTGAATCCAGCGCGGCTGCTTGGGATCGTCTTCGATGACGCGGCGCAGGCGCAGGATTGCGATGTCGATCGCGCGGTCGTTGCGCTCGCCGGCGTCGTCGTCGCGGGCCAGCGCCAGCAGGCGTTCGCGCGACAGCGGCTTGCCGGCGTTGCGCACCAGGGCTTCAAGCAGGTTGATCTCGCCGCCCGTCAGCTTGACGACGGTGCCGTCGCGGGACAGCTGACGCGTGGACGGATCGAACACGAACGGGCCGAACGAGACCGGCGCGTCCTTGGTGAGCGCGGACGGGCCGCGCTTGCGGCGCAGCACGGCCTCGATGCGGGCCAGCAGTTCGCGGGGATCGAAAGGCTTGCCGACGTAGTCGTCGGCGCCGGCCTCCAGGCCGATGATGCGGTCCACGGCTTCGTCGCGCGCGGTCAGCAGGATGACGGGAATGTCCTCGCCCTGCTCGCGCAGGCGGCGGCAGGCATCGGCGCCGTCGCCGCCGGGCAGCATGCGGTCGAGCACCAGCAGATCGGGCGCGTAACGGGTAATGCGCGAGGAAAGGTCGGTCGCGTCCGGGGCAAGCAAAGTGTCGTAGCCATGCCGGTTCAGGTAGTCGGCCAGCAATTGGCGCAGCGCCGGATCGTCGTCGACGACCAACAGCTTGGTGTGGGAATTGTCCATGGGCGTCATAGTGCGGCGCGTCGCCGTCGCCCGCAAGGGGCGGGAAATCATCTGAAATATACCCGTTGCACGATGTACGGATGATGTGTCGGGCTTTTTGCAACGGGGGGCCCCTCGCCCCCGAACTGGCCCTAGAATGTCGCTTCGCCTGCCGCCCTTCGTGGACTTTCCTAAAGATCGTTTACAGATGCCCGGCAGGGTGCTCCCTACACTGTCCCCATGGCCGCCACAGCTAACCCCTGGCGCAGAGGGCTGTTGCACGCGGCGCTGACGGCGGGCCTGGCCTGGCCGCTGGCGCCCGCTTTTGGTGACGAGCCCGACGTGTCCCCTTTTACTTGGACGCCGCCCCCGGCGGGCGACGTTACGCGCGTGGCGCGCGGCATCGGCGTGCTCTCGCCGGTTCAATCGCTGCCGGTGCGCCCCGCCCCGTCGCTGGAAGATCGGGCCGTGCCGCTCGACCCGACGCCGTGCGACCTGCACGCGACGGAACCCGGCATGGACACTACGGTGCGCGATGGTGCTGACGACCCTGCCGAAGGCTTCATCCCCGGCACCGGCATGGGCCTGACGGGCAACGCGCCGACGGTCCCGCTGTCCTGCGATCCCCTGGCAACGCCGGCTTCCGCCGTCGACACCCCCCCGGACTACTCGTTTGCACTGGAAGACGGCGATCTCCCGAAAATACCCGTGGTGGTGATTTCCGGGGTTTCCCGCCCCTCGCGCCCCTGGTTCTCGTCCGTCGGCGGACTGGATGGCCTGCGCTATGGCGGCAGCCGCAACTGGGTCTACAACAACACCGTCGGCCCTTCCCTCACCGTGGGCAACGTCAATCCGAATGCGCCCGCGTGGGGCAGCGGCGCGCCGGTGGGCGGACTGCAGATCGCCAACTGGGGCGGCAGCGGCGCCACGTTGCCCGAGGGCAGCTTCGGCTACTCGTCATCGGTGGGCAAACTGAACCTGATGGACCCGGCCGCCAAGTCCGGGGCCGTGGACTACGGCGCGTCCGTCGGCAGCGGCAGCGTGCGCTACGGGCTGACGCCGGTGGTGACGGTCGAAGGCCAGATGCAGAGCGCCCCGTCCCTGACCACGCGCGGCGTGGGCACCACGTACAACGCCGGCGAGTTCGGCACCTTCCGGGCCGGCGCCACGCAAAGCACCTTCGATGCGGCCAGCGGCTACCGCTACCGCTTCGGCTACAGCATCGACGTGGCCGACACGGTGACGCTGGGCTACACCAACGAGCAGATCGGCGCAGGCTACGGCGACCTGTCCACCTATTCCGACGGCGTCGCGTCCACGGCCCAGACGCGCAATACCGTATCGGCGGGCGTCCCGCTGTCCGGCTGGGGTACGCTGAGCGGCACGTATTCCGGGCTGCGCGAAGGCTCGGTCCTGGCCGAGCAGCGCGTGGGCCTGTCCCACAGCATGTTCGTGGCTCCGAAGGTCAAGCTGGCCGTCGGCGCCGACCGCGACATCGTGACGGGCGACTACGGCTGGCGCGCCAACCTGAGCATGCCCGTCGACACCTTCATGCGCGGCACCTGGCTCAGCTGGTAAGTGCCGGATAGCGTGGCCAAAATCTCCCTCGGGAACGGGCGGCCGGGATTTGGGGCTTAAAATCGCTGCCATGATGCTTCCGGCCTACCCCCATGTCTGACGCGCGCGCCCTCGGCGTGTTGCAGCGCGTTTTCGGTTACGAATCCTTCCGCGGCGACCAGCAAGCCATTGTCGAACAGGTGATCGGCGGCGGCGATGCGCTCGTTCTCATGCCCACGGGCGGCGGCAAGTCGCTCTGTTACCAGATCCCCTCGCTGGTGCGTGAAGGCACCGGCATCGTCGTGTCGCCCCTGATCGCGCTGATGCAGGACCAGGTCGACGCGCTGACCGAACTGGGCGTGCGCGCGGCGTTCCTGAATTCCACGCAGGATTGGCGGGTGGCGCGCGAAGTTGAACAGGCTTTTCTGGATGGCGAGCTCGACCTGCTCTACGTCGCCCCCGAACGCCTGCTGACCGACCGCTGCCTGCAATTGCTGGACCGCGGCCGCATCGCCCTGTTCGCCATCGACGAAGCGCACTGCGTATCGCAGTGGGGTCATGACTTCCGGCCCGAATACCTGGGCCTGTCCATGCTCCACGAGCGCTGGCCCGACGTGCCGCGCATCGCGCTCACGGCCACCGCCACCGCCGTCACCCGCACCGAGATCGCGCAGCGCCTGTCCCTGGATGAAGCGCGCCATTTCGTCTCGAGCTTCGACCGTCCCAACATCCGCTACCGCATCGTCGAAAAGAACGAGGTGCGCAAGCAGTTGCTGGACATGATCCGCACCGAGCACGAAGGCGAATCCGGCGTGGTGTACTGCCTGTCGCGCGCCCGGGTCGAAGAAACGGCCGAATTCCTGTGCAATCAGGGCATCGATGCGATGCCGTACCACGCGGGCCTCAGCCCCCAGATCCGGGCGGCCAACCAATCGCGCTTCCTGCGCGAGGACGGCGTGGTCATGGTGGCCACCATTGCGTTCGGCATGGGCATCGACAAGCCCGACGTGCGCTTCGTGGCCCACATCGACCTGCCCAAGTCCGTCGAAGGCTACTACCAGGAAACCGGCCGGGCCGGCCGCGACGGCCTGCCCGCCACGGCGTGGCTGGCCTATGGCCTGCAAGACGTGGTGCAGCAGCGCCGCATGATCGACGAATCGCCCGGCGACGAATCCTATCGCCGGCGCCTGGGCCAGCAGCTCGACGCCATGCTGGGCCTGTGCGAAACGGTGGAATGCCGGCGCGTGCGGCTGCTGGCTTACTTTGGGCAGCAGATCACCGCCTGCGGCAATTGCGACGTCTGTCTGGATCCGCCGCAGGCGTGGGACGGCACGGTGGCGGCGCAGAAGGTGCTGTCAGCCGTGTACCGGCTCTGGAAAGAACGCGGCCAGCGCTACGGCGCCGGCCACATTATCGACATCCTGCGCGGCAAGGTCACCGACCGCACCAAGCAGCATGGCCACGAGTCGCTCAGCGTGTTCGGCGTGGGCGCCGACCTCTCCGACACCGCGTGGCGTGGTGTGCTGCGCCAGCTGTTGGCGCAGGGCCTGCTGACCGTGGACAACGAAGGCTTCGGCACGCTGGCCCTGACCGAAGGCAGCCGCGCGGTGCTCAAGGGCGAGCACCAGCTCATGCTGCGGCGCGAATCCGAAAAGAAGCCGCGTTCCGGCAAGACGGGCAGCGGACGGCCCAAGGCGGCGGCGATCGACCTGCCGGCCGAACTGCAGCCGGTGTTCGAGGCACTGCGCGCCTGGCGCGGCGAAGTCGCCAAGAGCCACGGCGTGCCTGCCTACGTGATCTTCCACGACGCCACGCTGCGCGAGATCGCGCTGGCGCAGCCCGAGTCCATGGACGAACTGAGCCACATCAACGGCGTGGGGGCCCGCAAGCTGGAAGCCTACGGCGAAGAAATCCTGCAGCGGGTGGCGCGGCCGGTGCTGTAGCGCCCGGACAGCGCCAGAAGCCCGGGCGGAATGCCGGCCCGGCAATCCGCCCCGCCTTGAATCGCTTAGTACGACGGCGGCGGCAGCAGCGGCACGGGGCGGCGCTCCTTGCCGAAGACCGACCGGTACGCCAGGATGTTGAACACCAGCACCACCGGAATCCCCACGACGGCGCCCGCCATCACGAGCCGCATCGAGCCCAGCGCGCCCGCGCCGTCCCACAGCGTCATGTCGTCCAGGATCAGGTACGGGAACAGGCTGTACGCCAGCCCGCTCAGCATCAGCAGGAACAGCGCCACCGTCAGCACAAAAGGCAGCCAGCTGAAGCGGTCGGCGCGGCCCGGCAGCCGCGCCAGCAGCATTTCCGCGGCCACGAAGCCGGCCAGCATCAGCACCCACACCGACGCCGCAAGGCTCAGGTGGGCAATGTTGCTCCACTTGTAGAAGATGCCGGCGTTGGCCAGGCCCAGCGTGACCGCGATCGACACCATGCCCACGGCGGTCCAGCGGATGGCGTGGCGCGCCCAGTTGGCCGCGCGGCGCTGCAGGTCGCCCTCGACACGCATGACGAGCCACGACGCGCCCAGCAACACGTACGCGGCCACCGCGCACAGGCCCACGAACATCGCAAACCAGCCATAACCCGCGTCGGACTGGTAGCCCGTGGCGATGCGGCCAAGCAGCGTGCCCTGGCCGAACGCGGTGATGACCGAGCCGATCCAGAATGCGAAGATCCAGCGCGGCTTCATTTCGTTGCGGGCGCGGATGCGGAATTCGAAGGCGACGCTGCGCAGCACCACGCCCAGCACCATGAACGTCAGCGGCCCATAAAGTTTGCCCAGCACGGCGCCCCAGGCGAACGGGAACGCCGCCGCAAACAGCCCCATGCCCAGCAGCAGCCAGAACTCGTTGGCGTCGCGCCACGGGCTGAGCAGGCTCATCATGCGGCCGCGCTCGTGTTCCGGCGCGATCTGCAGCAGGATGCCCACGCCGAGGTCGAAGCCGTCCAGAACCATGCCCGCGGCAATCACGACAAACAGCAGCGCCATGAAGGCGAGCGGCATCCAGAACGAAGGATCGTCGGGGCTCAGGCCTTGCGACGCAGCCAGCATGGCGATCATGGCGCACCTCCGCTCAGCTTGCGCACAGGCACGACGCCGTAGCGCGCCGCATGGAACAGCATGCCGGCGAACGCGGCCAGCAGCAGCGCGTACAGCAGTCCGTAGCCGGCCAGCCCGTACAGCACGGTGCTGGAGGGCACGGAGCCCAGGACCTCGGATTGCGTAACGGTGCCGTTCACGACAAAAGGCTGCAGCCCGATGATGGAGACCCACCAGCCGGCCACGACGGCGATGCCGCCGGAGAACATCATGCCGCACAGGACCCGCTGCCACCACGGCGGGAGGACCGACGGGTCCATGCCGCGCCGGAACGTCCACAGGAAGGTCACGCACGCCACGGCCAGCATCAGCAGCCCCAGGCCGACGGCCACGCGCAGCGACCAGAAGGTCAGCGCCACCGGCGGCAGCATGCCCGAATATTTGTCCAGGCCCTGGTAGGTGCCGTCCGCATTGCGATGCAGCCACATGCCCCCGGCGTTGTTGATCGTGAGGTCGCCTTCGTTGACGTGCCCGCGCGCGTCGGGCCAGCCGAACAGCACCAGTTGCGGCACGGGGCCGCTTTCCCAGAAGCCCGCCGCGGCAGCGGCCTTGGCCGGTTGCAGCTTGGCCATCATCTGACCCGCGCCGGTCGCCACGGGCACCTGCAGGAACGCGGCCACCACGGCCACCACGAGCGCCGTCTTGAACGCGCTGCGCTCGCCCTCGCCCAGCGGCCGCCGCAACGACTGCAGCGCGGTCACGCCCATCATGAGGAACGACGCGGCCAGCGCCGCACCGACCATCACCACGGCCATGCGCCAGCCGACCGAGGGATTGAGCACGACCTTGTGCCAGTCATAGACCTGGTAGCGGCCGTCGACCAGCAGCGCGCCGTCCGGCGTCTGCATCCACGATTGCAGGGCAAGCACCCAGAACACGGCGACGAGCTGCCCGGCCGCCACCATCAGGACGGCCAGCGTGTGCGCGCCATCGGACACGCGGCGTTGGCCGAACAGCATGACGCCCAGGAAACAGGACTTGAGGATGAAGACGGACAGGATGCCGTAACCCAGCAGCGGACCGGCCACGTTGCCGATCTTGTCCATCAGGCCCGCCCACAGGCTGCCGATCTGGATCAGGACGGGCACGCTGGCGGCTAGCGTCAACACGAAGGACAGCGCAAAGATGCGGACCCAGAAGCGGTAGGCCGCCGTCCAGCCACCGTGGCTGGACCACCGGGCCCGGATCTTGAAGAACAGCAGCACCCAGGCCAGCGCCAGAGAGACGGCTAGGAAAAGCGCCAGGAAGCTAAGGCTGGCCACAAACTGCGCCCGGGCCAGGGATAGGGTCGAGATATCCATAATGGCCCGTAGTGTAGAGCCAGTTACATGACTATGGGGGCCGATCGAAACCGGTTGAAGGCGTGGCAAAAATGGCCGCGCTGCGGAACGTGGCAAAATTGACGCTTTGTCGCTGCTTTTTCCTATTCTTTCAAGAATGACCACCGCCCCGACGCCGACCCCCGCCGCATCAAACTTCCTGCTCAACATCGTCCAAGACGACCTCGAAGCCAACCGCTTCCAGGGCAAGCGCTGGGCGGGCAAGCCTGGCCCGGCGGCCATGCAGCAGCAGGGAGACGCGGACCCGGCGCGCATCCGCACGCGTTTTCCGCCGGAGCCCAACGGCTACCTGCACATCGGCCACGCCAAGAGCATCTGCGTGAACTTCGGCCTGGCGCGCGACTTCGGCGGCGTCTGTCACCTGCGTTTCGACGACACCAACCCCGAGAAAGAAGACCAGGAATACGTCGACGCCATCATCGAGGCCGTCCACTGGCTGGGCTTTGACTGGAAGGCCGACGGCCGCGAGAACCTGTACTTCGCCAGCGACTACTTCGGCTATATGTATGAGTTTGCCGAAGCCCTCGTCGAAGCCGGCCACGCCTACGTCGACGAACAGAGCGCAGAAGAAATCCGCGCCAACCGCGGCACGCTGACCGAACCCGGCACGGATTCGCCCTGGCGCAACCGCCCGGCCGCCGAGTCCATCGCGCTGCTGCGCGAAATGCGCGACGGCAAGCATCCGGACGGCAGCCTGGTGCTGCGCGCCAAGATCAACATGGCGTCGCCCAACATCAACCTGCGCGACCCGGTCATGTATCGCGTCCGCCACGCCACGCACCATCGCACCGGCGACCAGTGGTGCATCTACCCGATGTACAGCTGGGCGCACCCGGTGGAAGACGCGCTGGAAGGCATCACGCACAGCGTCTGCACGCTTGAATTTGAAGACCAGCGCCCGTTCTACGACTGGATCCTGACGCGCCTGGCCGAACTGGGCAAGCTGGCCCAGCCGCTGCCGCACCAGTACGAATTTGCCCGCCTGAACCTGAGCTACGTCGTCACCAGCAAGCGCAAGCTGCTGCAGTTGGTGAAGGAAGGCCATGTGGACGGCTGGGACGACCCGCGCATGCCCACCATTTTCGGCCTGCGCCGCCGCGGCTACACGCCCGCGTCGATCCGCCTGTTCTGCGACCGCACCGCCGTCTCCAAGTCCGATTCGCGCATCGACTACAGCCTGCTCGAGCAGGCCGTGCGCGACGACTTGGATCCCATCGCCGCCCGTTCGGTGGCCGTGCTGGACCCGATCAAGCTGGTCATCACCAACTACCCGGAAGGCCAGACCGAGACCTGCACCGCGCCGCGCAATCCGCACGACCCCGAAGCCGGGGTGCGCGAGTTCCCGCTGTCGCGCGAGTTGTGGATCGAGCGCGACGACTTCCGCGAGGAAGCGCCCAAGAAGTATTTCCGCCTGTTCCCGGGCAACACGGTGCGTCTGAAGTACGGCTATGTCGTGCGCTGCACCGGCTTCACCAAGAACGAGGCCGGCGAGGTCGTCGAAGTGCAGGCCGAATACCTGCCGGACACCAAGAGCGGCACCCCGGGCGCTGACAGCGTCAAGGTCAAAGGCAACATCACCTGGGTCAGCGCGGCGCACGCGGTGCCCGCGCAGATTCACCTGTACGACCGCCTGTTCGCGGATCCGCGTCCGGACGGCGGCGACAAGGACTTCCTGGCCTGCCTGAACCCCAACTCCAAGCAGACCGTCACGGCCTGGCTGGAACCGGGCACGGTGGCCACGCCGGGCGCGACCTGGCAGTTCGAGCGCCTGGGCTACTTCACGGCTGACCTGAAGGACTCGACGCCCGACGCGCCGGTGCTGAACCGCATCGTGACCCTGCGCGATTCGTGGGTGCAAGGCTGACGCGCCCGCGTGCGCAATACCGGGAAAAGGCGCCTTGTGGCGCCTTTTTCTTTCGCCCTGCGCCCGGCGCAGGCCGCCCCCGGCGGGTTATCATCCCCGACATCCCGCAGCCGGTTGCGCGCGCTGTTTTCCGCCGCCCGGACCGCCAGCCACAATCAAGATGAACACTGAATCCCTAGCCCTGGACTTCAAGAGCGCCACCCTGTATGCCATCCGGGTGGTTTTGCATAGCGCCGATCCCGAACGCCTGAACGCAGCGCTGGCCAAGCGCATGGCGGATGCCGGCAGCTTCTTTGAAAACGAACCCGTCGTCATCGACGCCAGCCGGGTCGAGGAAACGATCGACTGGCCGGCGCTGGTCGCGTCGCTGCGCGGCCACAACCTGCCTCCGATCGGCGTGGTGGCCGAAGGCGCCAATCTGCAAGCCGCGCGCGATGCCGGCCTGACCCCGGTCGAACTGTCCACGCCTGCCGCGCGCCCCGCCCCCGTGGTGGACACCGCGCCCCCGAACGATGTCGCGACGCCCGTGCCGTCCGTGCCGGCCGCCGCCGTCGAGATCGCGCCCGCACCCACCGACACGTCGGCGCTTGCCGCGCAGACGTCTGCCGCCGATACCGCGGCGCAGGACAAGACGGGCGCCGCTGACGTTGCCGATGCAAAGGCCGATACGCAGGCCGAAAAGCCCGCAGCCGACGCCGATCCCCTGCCCGCCCGCGCGGCCAGCAGCACCACGTCCGCGCCCAGCCCGACGGCCGCCGCCCCGCACTCGTCGTCGGCGCTGGTGATCACGCGGCCGCTGCGCTCGGGCCAGCGCGTTTACGCGCGGCATACGGATCTGGTGGTGATCGGCATGGTCAGCCAGGGCGCCGAAGTCATCGCCGACGGCAACGTGCACGTTTACGGTCCGCTGCGCGGCAAGGCCATGGCCGGCGCGCGCGGCGACACGTCGGCGCGCATCTTCACGACGCACCTGGATGCGGAATTGCTGGCCGTCGCGGGCGTCTACCGCGTGGTCGAAGACAAGCTCGATGGCACGCTGCAGAACCAGCCTGCGCTGGTCCGCCTGGATGGCGACACGCTGCGCATCGAAGCGCTGAAGGCCTGATGCCGCGCCCGGGGCGCGGCATCCTGCGAGACGGCGGCGCGGCCGCGGCCCGCTCAAATCTCAACACATCCTGTAAGAAGCCTTACACGGGCTTTTTGCTTTACGATAACGCGATTTATTCGAACATAAGGGTTTGATCGTCATGACACGCATTGTTGTGGTGACTTCCGGCAAAGGCGGCGTGGGCAAAACCACGACGAGCGCCAGTTTTTCCGCGGGCCTCGCGATGCGGGGCCACAAGACCGCTGTCATCGACTTCGACGTCGGCCTGCGCAACCTCGACCTCATCATGGGTTGCGAGCGTCGCGTGGTGTATGACTTCGTCAATGTGATCCAGGGCGAAGCGACCCTCAAGCAAGCGCTCATCAAGGACAAGCAGCTTGAAAACCTTTTCATCCTGCCCGCCTCGCAAACGCGCGACAAGGATGCGCTGACGCAGGAAGGCGTGGAAAAGGTCATCAATGACCTGAAGGAAATGGGTTTCGACTACATCGTCTGCGATTCGCCCGCCGGCATCGAAACCGGCGCGCTGATGGCCGCGTATTTTGCGGATGACGCGCTGGTGGTGACCAACCCGGAAGTCTCGTCGGTGCGTGACTCGGACCGCATCCTGGGCATCCTGGCCGCCAAGTCCAAGCGCGCGGTCGAGGGCGACGAGCCGGTCAAGGAATACCTGCTGCTGACCCGCTACAACCCCAAGCGCGTGTCCGACGGCGAGATGCTGTCGCTGACCGACATCGAGGACATCCTGCGCATCAAGCTCATCGGCGTGATTCCCGAATCGGAAGCCGTGCTGCAGGCGTCGAACCAGGGCCTGCCGGCCATTCACCTGAAAGACACCGACGTCTCGGAAGCCTACAAGGACGTCGTCAGCCGTTACCTTGGCGAAGACAAGGCCCTGCGCTTTACCGACTACGAAAAGCCGGGTTTCCTGAAACGCCTGTTCGGAGGCAAGTAAGCGATGTCCTTCCTGTCGTTTCTGCTCGGTCAAAAGAAGACCTCCGCGTCCGTCGCCAAAGAACGGTTGCAGATCATCCTTGCCCACGAGCGTGGCCGCGGGGATTCGCCCGATTACCTGCCGCAGCTTCAGCAGGAACTGATCGCGGTCATCTCCAAGTACGTGAAGATCAATCCTGAAGACATCAAGGTGCACCTGGAACGCCAGGACACGCTGGAAGTGTTGGAAGTGAAGATCGAAATGCCGCAAAACGAGACGTGACGTCTCTGCTGTGCGCCGGCCTTGCCGGCGCGCGTTGCGCATAAAAAACGCCCGGCATTGCCGGGCGTTGCTTTTTGGGACGAGGAAGGCTTAACGCTTGCCGACCTGGTCGCCGATCACACCGCCGATCGCCGCGCCGCCGACCGTGCCGAGCACGCCGCCGTTAGTGATCACCGCACCCGCGACGCCGCCGAGTGCGGCGCCCCCCACGGTGCTCTTCTGGCGATGGCTCATGCCATCCCACGATGAACAACCCGCCATGGTGGCAGCCAGCGCCACAGCGGCACAGATCTTGGAAAGCGATGCGATTTTCATGATGTAGCTCCTATTCTTTTACCCGGGGCCGCACCGGAGAATCAAAATGCGAGCGAGCGGACCTTTAGGGGTTTAGAGCTTTCAGGATCGCAAATTATCCGGGGACACGGTGTTAGGTTTACCCAGGAATTGTGTCAAAGGGAGAGCGAACTTTTGCACTCCCCTGGGAACGATGTTGCAAGGGCCGGCGGCTATTTGACCAGACGTAACACGTCGCGGAAGCGCGGGTGCTCGCACGTCTCCATCCACTCGAAAATCGCCATCTCTGTCGTGACGATCTCCGCGCCATGCGCGCGCGCGCGGCGCAGCGCAGCGCGGCATGATGGTCCGACGGCTTGCGCGATCCCGCCGCATCCGCGACAAGCACCGTCTTGTAGCCAAGGTGCACCAGACCGATCACGGTTTGCAGCACGCAGATATGCGCCTCGCAGCCGGCCACCAGCACCGTCTTGCGCGAGGCGGGCAGCCAGCCGTCGAAACCCGGTTCGCGCGCTGACGAAAAGTGCATCTTCTGGAACGTGGCCTGCACCAGCTCGCGCAACGGGTCCACGGTGACGCCCAGCATCTTGCTGTGGTGCTCGGTGGCCACGACCGGTACATCGAGCAACCGCGCCGCCTGCGCCAGCTTGTGCGCGGCGTTCAGCACGGCGTCGCCTTCGTGGATGACAGGCATCAGGCGGCCCTGCATGTCGACAATCAACAGGGTGGAATCGGAGGCGGACAGCAGCATGGTGGGGGACTCCTTGGGGGCAAGGGGTCAGCATAACGCTGTGGGGCGGTGATGTCGCGCGGGCCGATGTCTGACATCTCAGAGGATCCAAACGTAGGACTGATTCTGGTGTCTGACACCACTGCAAAATGTAGGACTGATTCGGGTGTCTGACACCCCCGCAGAATGTAGGACTGAATCGGGTGTCTGACACCAAAAAAAAATCCCGGCACCTGGGCCGGGATTCTTGGCATTCGGCTGGTGTCGGACACCAGAGGAATCGGTTGTTTACTTCAATGCCTTGTACCGCAGGCGCTTGGGCTTGGCGCCCTCTTCGCCCAGGCGGCGCTTCTTGTCGGCTTCGTATTCCTGATAGTTGCCGTCGAAGAACACGACCTGCGAATCGCCTTCGAAGGCCATGATGTGCGTGGCGATACGGTCAAGGAACCAGCGATCGTGGCTGATGACCATGACGCTGCCGGGGAACTCGAGCAGCGCATCTTCAAGCGCACGGAGCGTTTCGACGTCGAGGTCGTTGGACGGTTCGTCAAGCAGCAGGACGTTGCCGCCGGCGATCAGCGTCTTGGCCATGTGCAGGCGGCCGCGTTCGCCGCCCGAGAGCTGGCCCACGACCTTGTTCTGGTCGCCGCCCTTGAAGTTGAAGCGGCCCAGGTAGGCACGCGATGACATCTCGAACTTGCCGACGGTCAGGATGTCGGCGCCATCGGACACGGCGTCGAACACCGTCTTCTTGTCTTCCAGCGCGTCGCGCGACTGGTCGACGAAGGCGAGCTTCACGGTCTGGCCGATCTTGACTTCGCCCGAATCCGGCTGCTCGCGGCCGGCGATCATGCGGAACAGCGTGGACTTACCGGCGCCGTTCGCGCCGATGATGCCGACGATGGCGCCCGGCGGCACCTTGAAGCTGAGGTTGTCGATCAGCAGACGATCGCCGTAGGCCTTGCTGACGTTGTTGAATTCGATGACCTCGTTGCCCAGGCGCTCGCCCACCGGAATGAAGATTTCCTGGGTTTCGTTGCGCTTCTGGTATTCGTACGAGGACAGTTCCTCGAAACGGGCCAGACGCGCCTTGGCCTTGGCTTGGCGGCCCTTCGGGTTCTGGCGCACCCACTCCAGTTCCTTCTTGATGGTCTTCTGGCGCGCCGATTCGGAGGACTCTTCCTGCTTGAGGCGGTCTTCCTTCTGTTCCAGCCACGAGCTGTAGTTGCCCTTCCAGGGAATGCCGTAGCCGCGGTCCAGTTCCAGGATCCATTCGGCCGCGTTGTCCAGGAAGTAGCGATCGTGGGTCACGCCGACGACGGTGCCGGGGAACTTGTGCAGGAACTGCTCCAGCCACTCCACGCTTTCGGCGTCCAAGTGGTTGGTGGGTTCGTCGAGCAGCAGCATGTCGGGCTTGGACAGCAGCAGGCGGCACAGGGCCACGCGGCGCTTTTCACCACCGGACAGGTTGCCGACGGTGGCATCCCAGGGCGGCAGGCGCAGCGCGTCGGCGGCGATTTCCATCTGGTGTTCGATGTCGTCCGCGCCGCTGGAGGCGGCGGCGGCGATGATGGCTTCGAGTTCGGCCTGTTCAGCGGCCAGCGCGTCGAAGTCGGCGTCGGGTTCGGCGTACGCGGCGTAGACCTCGTCCAGGCGCTTCTTGGCGGTGACGACGGCGCCCAGGCCTTCTTCAACCGCCTGGCGGACCGTGTGCTCGGGGTTGAGCTGCGGTTCCTGCGGCAGGTAGCCGATGTTCAGGCCCGGCATGGGCACGGCTTCGCCTTCGATCTCGCGGTCGACGCCCGCCATGATCTTCAGCAGCGTCGACTTGCCCGAGCCGTTCAGGCCCAGCACGCCGATCTTGGCGCCAGGAAAAAACGAAAGGGAGATATCGCGCAGGATCTGCCGCTTGGGCGGCACGATCTTGCCGACGCGGTTCATGGTGTAGACGTATTGGGCCATGGGCTCGTAGGTGAGATATAGCTGAGAAACCGTTGATTGTAGGCCGGATCCCTGACCGGCGTGCGGCAGCAGTGATCCGGCCCCATCTCGCGTTGATCCGGGCCTTTGCCCGCCTTCAGTTGGCCTTCTCGGCCCGGCCCGGCAGACCCGGCGTACGCATCTGCGCCAGCATCACGCCGGCCAGCGCCAGCGCACCGCCCGCGATATGAAACAGATGCGGCTTTTCATCGAGGAACAGCGCCGCGATGGCCACGGTGAACACCGGCATGACGTTCAGGAAGATGCTGGCGCGGTTGGGGCCCAGGTGGCGCACGCCCTGCATCCACAGATACGGCGCAAACAGCGACGGAAACACCGCCGCATACAGCACCAGCGGCACGTTGGCGGCATTGAGCGGCGACGGCGCCGCCATCAGAAAGGCGGGAAGCTGGAACAGAATGCCGAACGCGACCTGCACGTACAGCGACTGCCACGGCCCCACGGGCAGCGCCCACCGGCGCAGCAGCACGCCATAGAGCGCATAGGCCAGCGCGCCCAGCCCCATCAGCACGTCGCCGTGGTTGGCGCCCACGGACAGCAGCCGGGCCGGGTCGCCCTCGCCGATCAGCAGCGCCAGCCCGGCCAGCGACACCAGGCTGCCCAGCACCGCCATGGCCGTGGGGCGCTCGCGCATGATGACCGCCATGACGGCGATGGTCATGAGCGGGATCATCGCGGTGATGAAGCCCATGTTGGTGGCCGTGGTGGACGCGGCCGCCACATACGCCAGGCCTTGGTACAGCGCCATGCCCAGTCCGCCCAGCACGGCGAATTTCGGCAGGTGCGCCAGCACCTGGCGGCGTTGCGCCCAGACACCCGGCAGCGCAAACGGGGTCAGGACGATGCCCGCCAGCGCCCAGCGATAAAAGCCGATGGCCGCCGGCGCGATGACGCCTGCGGCCATCTTGGTGACGATCATGTTGATCGACCAGATCAGGGCGGCCAGAAGCGGAAACAGGAAAAATCGGAGAGGGAGCTGCGGGGCGTCGGAGCGCATGGATGAAACGGGAAGGCAGAAAGACGAAAAGCAGGCCAGTGTAGGCGCCGTCCGACCCGCTGTATACGTCACTGATATGTTGGCGCCCCGGCACGCCATCTGAACACCGCCCGCGTTTCTTCGTAATCCAAGCGCCCGATGCACCGCAGCGCGGTTCGCGCGACAATAGCGCCTGACGTATCTGCCGTGCCGTCGCGGCTTCATCGCGCCCAGGAACCTTCATGTCCGCCTCTGCCACTCCTCCCGCTTCCTTGACCCATTTCAGCGCACCCGAACTGGACATGCTGACCAAGACCGCGGATGCACTCAGCGCCTATCTGGGCAAACCCGTGCTGGCGGAAGTGGTGCTGGGCGATGAAGGCACCGAATGGGTGACCTACGGCGTCCCAATGGACGAGAAGGCCGAGACGGACGAGGAACAGACCCACGTGCAGATGGGCGGGCCGGGCGCGCGCCTGCTCGGCAACCGAGGCGGCTTGCCGCAGTCCGATGACGACACCTACGACTGTCTGTACCTTTGGGCGATCCAGATCTCGCTGAACGACGGCGAGCGATTCATCAAGCTGGACCACGACGGTGAAGAATCCGCCTGGTCCGACAACCTGGAAGACGTGCTGCCCTTTGCCCTGACCGAGGAACCGCAACCGGATCCCGACGAGGAAGACGAAGAAGACGACGGCGCGGACGACGAAGACGACGACACGCCGTACGACGACGTCCACAACCACAACCACCGCCATTGAGCGGCGCGCCGCGGCCCGGGCAGGCGCCCGGTCCACGGCGTTTACAGAATCACACGGTGATCCGGCCTTCCTCGACCGCGTGGCAGGCCACGATCGACACCCCCGCCAGCTTCGCGACCGGCGCTTCGGCCTTGCAACGGTCGTTGGCGTGCGGGCAGCGCGGATGGAAGGTGCAGCCGGACGGGGGATTCAGGGGATTGGGCACCTCGCCCGCCACCGCCGTGCGCGGCTTGCCCGCGCCGTTGATGTCCGGAATCGCCTCGAGCAGCATCCGCGTGTAAGGATGCCGCGGCCGCGCGAAGAGTTCGTCGCGCGGCGCCACTTCCACCATGCGGCCCAGATACATCACGCCCACGCGATCCGCCACATGGTGCACGACGGCCAGGTTGTGCGAGATGAACAGGTACGTCAGCCCCAGCTTGCGCTGCAGGTCTTTCATCAGGTTCAGCACCTGCGCCTGCACGGACACATCCAGCGCCGAGGTGGGCTCGTCGCACACCAGGAATTCCGGATTGACCGCCAGCGCGCGGGCGATCGAGATGCGCTGACGCTGCCCGCCCGAGAACTGGTGCGGATAGCGGCTCTGGTCCGCGGGATCCAGGCCCACTTGCCGCAGGAGTTCGCCCACGCGCGCCACGCGGTCCGCGGGCGACATCTGCGTGTGCGTCAGCATCGGCTCGGCGATGATGCGGCCCACGCGCCAGCGCGGATTCAGGCTGGCATAGGGATCCTGGAAGATCATCTGCAGGCGTTTGCGCAAGGCGCGCCCGCCGGGCTCGGACATGCGCGACAGCGGCTGGCCGTCGAAGTGGATGTCGCCGCGCGTCAGGCCATACAGCCCGACCAGCATGCGCGCGACCGTGGATTTTCCACAGCCGGATTCACCCACCAGTGCCAGCGTTTCGCCGCGGGCGATGTCGAACGACACGCCGTCCACCGCACGCAGCATCACTTTGGGCTTGCGCGCCAGCGTGCGCTCCAGCCAGGGCGGCGATACGTCGAACCAGCGCGCAGCGTCCTTTACTTGAACCAAGGGCGTGGTCATGCGGCCACCTCCAACGTATTGCCTTTGTCATGCAGCCAACAGGCCGCGCGCGACGTGCCCGCGGACATCAGCTCCGGGCGGTCGTGCGCGCAGCGCGGCAGGCGCTGGCCGCAGCGGGGATTGAACGCACAGCCCGGCGGAATGGCGTTCAGGCGCGGCATGCTGCCGTCGATCTGCACCAGCCGCTCGGTGTGGCCTTCCAGCGTGGGAATGGACCCCATCAGTCCCGACGTATAGGGATGGCGCGGTTTGTGGATCACGTCGGCCACCGGCCCGATCTCGGCCACGCGGCCGGCGTACATCACCGCCACGCGGTCGGCGGTCTCGGCGATGACGCCCATGTCGTGCGTGATCAACATGACCGCCGTGCCGTTTTCGCGGCACAGGCGTTTGAGCAGTTCGATGATCTGCGCCTGGATCGACACGTCCAGCGCGGTGGTGGGTTCGTCGGCCACCACCAGTTTCGGCTCGGCGGCCAGGGCCAGCGCAATCACGACGCGCTGGCGCATGCCGCCGGAGAACTGGTGCGGGTAGTGGTCGATGCGCTCGCGCGCGGCGGGAATGCCGGTGGACGCCAGCAGCTCCACCGCGCGGTTGCGCGCCTGCGACCAGGTCATGTCCAGGTGGGTGACGATGGTTTCAGCCAGTTGCCGGCCCACCGTGTACAGCGGATTCAGCGACGTCAGCGGGTCCTGGAACACCGCGCCGATCTCGCGGCCGCGCACGCGGCGCATCTGTTCGTCGGGCAGGTTGTCGATGCGACGGCCGGCCAGCAGGATCTCGCCGGCCGCGATGCGGCCCGGGGGTTCGAGCAGGCCGATGATGGAGGCGCCGGTCAGCGACTTGCCGGCGCCGGATTCGCCCACCACGCCCAGGACTTCGCCAGCCTGGATGGAAAAGGACACGTCGTCCAGGGCGCGTAGCGTGCCGCGGCGCGTGGGAAACTCCACGCGCAGGTTGCGGACTTCAAGTAATGCGCTCATGGTTTACCTCAGTTCAGCCGCGGGTTCAGTGCGTCGCGCAGCCAGTCACCCAGCAGGTTGACCGACAGCACAAGCAGCACCAGCGCCGCGCCCGGGAAAATGGTGATCCACCACTCTCCGGAAAACAGGAAATCGTTGCCGATCCGGATCAGCGTGCCCAGCGACGGCGCGGTCGGCGGCACGCCCACCCCCAGGAACGACAGCGTCGCCTCGGTGATGATGGCGGTGGCCAGATGAACCGTGGCCAGCACCAGCACCGGACCCAGCACGTTGGGCAGCACGTGGCGGAACATGATGACGGGCGAGGCCACGCCGATCACGCGGGCGGCCTGCACGTATTCACGGTTCTTTTCCACCAGCGTCGAGCCGCGCACCGTGCGCGCGTACTGCGGCCAGCCGGCCAGCGCGATAGCGCCGATCAGCACCGGAAAGGCGATGATCTCGTGCAGCTCGCGCGGCACCGCCGCTCGGGCCACGCCGTCGATCAGGAGCGCGATCAGGATGGCGGGGAACGAGAGCTGCACGTCGGCGACGCGCATGATGAACGCGTCGATGCGGCCGCCGGCATAACCGGAGATCAAGCCCAGCACGATGCCGATCACCATCGACAGCAGCACCGAGGCCAGGCCGATCAGCAGCGACACGCGCGTGCCGTACAGGATGGCCGAATACAGATCGCGGCCCTGACTGTCGGTGCCCAGCAGGTACGTGGCCTGCCCGTTGGGTTCCCAGGCCGGCGGCAGCAGCGCGTCCAGCAGTTCGACCTTGGTCAGGTCGAACGGGTTGTGCGGCGCGACCCAGCCGGCTCCGAAGGAACCGATCAACAGGGCTGCAAGCAGCAGCGTGGCGACGATGGCCACGGGCGCCCGGCGCCAGGCCCAGGCAATGTCGCTGTCCCACCAGCGTTTAAGTACGGCGCGCATCAGTGAGCCCCCCCGCGAGTCAGCCCGGAACGCAGCCGCGGGTCCACGACGAAATACAGAAGATCGACGATCAGGTTGATGACCACGAACACCAGCGCGATCAGGCACAGGTACGCGGCCATCACCGGCACGTCGGCGAATTGGACCGCCTGGATGAAGAGCAGGCCCATGCCCGGCCACTGGAACACGGTCTCGGTCACGATGGCAAAGGCGATGATGCCGCCCAGCTGCAGGCCGGTGATGGTGATGACGGGCACCATCGTGTTCTTGAGCGCGTGGCCAAAATGGATGGCGCGGCGCTTCAGACCCCGGGCGCGCGCGAACTTGATGTAGTCCGAGCGCAGGACCTCCAGCATTTCGGAGCGCACCAGCCGCAGCACCAGCGTCATCTGGAAGAGCGACAGCGTGATGGACGGCAGGATGAGGTGCTTCCAGCCCGTGGCGGTGAACAGGCCCGACGTCCACCAGCCCAGGCTGACGGTATCGCCGCGCCCGTAGCTGGGCAGCCAGCCCAGTTGCACCGAGAACACCAGGATCAGCAGGATGCCGATCAGGAAGGTTGGCAGCGACACGCCCAGCAGCGAGCCGGCCAGCAGCATCTGGGAAACCAGGCTGTTGCGCTTGAGCGCCGTGTACACGCCCAGCGGCACGCCCACGACGAGCGCCAGCAACGCGGCCACCATGGACAGCTCAAGGGTGGCGGGCAAACGGGACTTCAGCAGGGTGGAAACGGGTTCGCTCTGGCGCAGGGAGATGCCGAAATTGCCCTGCACGGCGTTGGCCACGAAATGGCCGAATTGAACGATGGCGGGCTCGTTCAGGCCCAGGCGTTCACGCAATTCGATGCGCTCGGCATCGGTGGCGTCCTGCCCCAGCATGATGGTGACGGGGTCGCCGACGTATTGGAAAAGCACAAAGGCCAGTAGCGCGACGGTGAGCATCACCGCTACGGCCTGCAACAGGCGACGCAGTATGAAAGCGAACATAGGCGGAAAAAAGCAAGACGGCGGAACCGGGTAGGTCCCGCCGTCTGGTTAGCCTGGATCAGTCAACCTTGACCCAATCGGCAACGAGGCGGTTGTCGGCACGGTGGATGACCGTGACGTTCTTGCGCATGGCCCAGGGGATGACCTGGTCGTGCAGCGGGATATGCCCGAAGTCCTTGGCGTGCCCTTCCAGCACGGTGATGATGTCGGCGTCGCGCTTCTTCTCATCGGTCTCGGTCTTGATCCGATCGATGATGACGTCGAGTTCCTTGTTGCTGTAGTTGCCCAGGTTGTACATGCCGTCGGCGCCCTCACCCTTGGTGCGGATCAGGTTCTGCAGCGTGTACATGGCGTCGAACGTGGGCACGCCCCAGCCGAACAGATAGGCGCTGGTGTCGAACGACTGCACCTTCGGGAAGTACGTGGAGCGCGGCATGGCGTTCATGGTGGCCTTGACGCCGACCTTGGCCCACATGCCCACGACGGCCTGACAGATGGCTTCGTCGTTGATGTAGCGGTTGTTCGGGCAGTCCAGCGTGAAGTTCAGCGTGCCGTCGTAGCCGGCTTCCTTGAGCAGGGCGCGGGCCTTTTCGGGGTCGTAGGGCACGCGCTTGTGCACGGACTCGGCCCAGCCATGGACCTGCGGCGCGATCATCGTGCCGGTGGGCGCCGACAGGCCGCGCATCACGGCGCGCTTGATGGCGTCCACGTCGATGGCGCGGTACAGCGCTTCGCGCACGCGCACGTCCTGGAAGGGGTTCTTGCCCTTGATGTTGGAGTACTGCAGCTCCGGACGCTTCTGGTCCAGGCCCAGGTAGATGGTGCGGTATTCGTTGCCCTCGACGACCTTCTGCGACTGGCGCAGGCGGTCCAGGTCTTGCGCGGCCGGATCCAGCACGAAGTCGATCTCGCCGGACAACAGCGCGGCGGTGCGCGTGGCGTTCTGCTTGATCGGCGTGAAGACGACTTCGGTCACGTTGCCGACCTTGCCGGCCTTGTTCCACCAGTCCTTGTTTTCCTCGAAGACCGTGCGCACGTCGACTTCGCGGCTCTTGAGCTTGTAGGGACCGGTGCCGTTGGTGTTGCGCGCGCCGTAGGTTTCTTCCTTGTTGACGAAGTCCTGCGGCTTGGCGATGTTGTTCTTTTCGGACCAGGCCTTGTTCATGATGAACACGTTGGTCAGCTGGCGCAGCAGCACGGGGTTCGGCGCCGAAGTTTCGATCTCGACGGTCAGGTCGTCGATCTTGCGCGCTTCCTTGATGCCGGTGGTGTAGGCCTTGTAGTTCGACGTGGGCGCCATCGCGCGGTGAATCGAGAACACCACGTCGTCCGCCGTGAACGCGGCGCCGTCATGGAACTTGACGTTGGGGCGCAGCTTGAAGCGATACAGGGTGGGCGACACCTCCTCCCATTCGGTGGCCAGGCGCGGCGACACCTTGAAGGACTTGTCGTAGTCGACCAGCGGCTCGTAGATGTAGCTGTTGGCGGCGATCGTCATGCCTTCGTTCTGCGAGTGCGGATCGAACGTGAGGATGTCGCCCTGGGCGGCCCAGCGGAAGGTCTTGGCTTGCCCGATCGAGGGCACTGCCACGGCGGCGGCGATCGCGATAGCAATCAAAGTGCGGCGCATAAGTGTCAACTCCTGACAGTAGTCTGAATACCGGCGCGAGTGTGCCTACCCACGAGACCCGCGTCAATTCAGGGTTTGCGCGTACCGGCGGTTGTTTTCACTGGGGAACGACAACCGGGGACGCATAAGCATGTAACAAAAAAATCGGACCAAACAACGTTCGAGTGCGCGCTTGCAACGGACGGATCTATTCGTCCGGGTCGATGGGCAGTTCCAGGGGAACGTGTTCGGTCATCAGCACGTCCAGCATGTCGATCAGCAGCGCGGCCTTTTCTTCGCCGAAGGGCGCCAGCACCGCCTTCTGGTGCTGCAAAGCCTGATCGCACAGGCCGCCGATGAGGTTGGAGCCCTTGGCCGTGATGCAAACCCGCGTCTGGCGGCGGTCGGCTCGCACGCCCGTGCGGGCCACCAGACCGTCGGCCTCCATGCGCTGCACGACCTTGCTGAGCGTGGGCTGCTTGGTGATGGCCAGCACGGCCAGGCTGCCGATGGTTTCGCCGGCGCTGCCTTGCAAGCTGGCGAGCACGCGCCATTCGGTCACGGACAGGCCGGCGGCTTTGACCTGTTGATGGAACTCCGCCGAGATGCGCTGACTGGCCTGCGCAAGCAGATAGGCCAGGTAGCCGTCGACGAACCGCGGGCCCGTTGCGGCGGCGCGCGTGCCGCGTGGCTTATCTGCCTGCATGTTGGTTTGCTCCCACGCACCCATTTCGAAGGCCTGCCCCGTTGCCGAAAAGCGCATTGCACCACGACGGCGCAGCCGTGCGCCATGATGTACCGCAATGCTGTTGCGCAGCACAGGGTATACCCCAAATCGCAACCCGTTTTTGCACCATTGCAGCGCCCTCAATCCGTCAAAAACCTAGAGAACAACCAGTATATACACCCTTGTTTTTGCGTGATATTTTTTAATTTCCATGAAATTTCATCTTTTTTATTGACAGCTAAAACGTTGACTCCTAAAGTATTTTTCAGGCGATGTTTTCGTGGCAAGACGATGCTGCACGGCAGCACGGATTAAGGATCCCGACGGGGTCCGCGAAAGGGATCCAAGATGGCGGAAAGGTCTTTCAAGAAAGAAGTCCAGCAACTGCGCATCGGCGCGGGCGAGGAATTTCGCGGCGAAGGGATTCTTGCCGTCACGAAGGCGCTGCTGCAATCCGGCGTGGGTTACGTGGCCGGCTATCAGGGCTCGCCGATCTCGCATCTGATGGACGTGCTGGCCGACGCCAACGACATCCTGCAGGAACTGGGCGTGCACTTCGAGGCGAGCGCCTCGGAAGCCACCGCCGCAGCCACGCTGGCCGCCTCCGTCATGTACCCCATCCGTGGCGCCGTGACGTGGAAATCCACGGTGGGCACCAACGTCGCCTCCGACGCGCTGGCCAACCTGGCCTCGGGTGGCGTCACCGGCGGTGCGCTCGTCATCGTGGGCGAAGACTACGGCGAAGGCTCGTCGATCATGCAGGAACGCTCGCACGCGTTCGCCATGAAGTCGCAGATCTGGCTGCTGGACCCGCGCCCTAACCTGGAAAGCATGGTCAAGGCGGTGGAAGACGGCTTTGCGCTGTCGGAAGCCAGCAAGACGCCCGTGATGCTGCAACTGCGCATCCGCGGCTGTCATGTGCATGGCCGCTTCATCGCCAAGGAAAACAAGCGCCCGGCGTTCAGCCTGGCCGAGGCGCTGGAAAGCCCGGCGCGCGACACCAGCCGCATCGTGCTGCCCCCGGCCTCGTTCCTGCACGAGCAGGAAAAGATCAAGGAGCGCTGGCCGGCCGCCATCCGCTACATCAAGGAAAACCAGCTCAACGAGCACTTTGACGGCGACCAGGACGACATCGGCCTGATCCTGCAGGGCGGTCTGTACAACGGCGTCATCCGCGCGCTGCAGCTCTTGGGCCTGGCCGACAACTTCGGCAACAGCCGCATCCCGCTGTACGTGATGAACGTGACCTACCCCGTCATCGAGGACGAGGTCATCGACTTCTGCCGCGGCAAGCGCGCCGTGCTGCTGCTGGAAGAAGGCCAGCCGGACTACATCGAGCAGAACCTGCACGCGGTGCTGCGCCGGGCCGGTGTGAGCACGCAGTTGTCCGGCAAGGACGTCCTGCCGATGGCAGGCGAATACACGACCCAGGTCATGCGCGATGGCCTGCGCGAATTCCTCAGGCGCAACCGGCCGGAATCGCTGCAGACGCATCCGGCGGTAGCGGTGGATGCGCAGGCAGAAGTGCAGCCCGAGCCCCAGCTCACCATCACCGAGGTCTCGCGGCCCAAGCCCGCCCGTCCCGCCGAGCAGCCCATCACCTTCCACAAGCACGTCGAAGGCCTGGCGGCCGTTGTGCCGCCGCGGCCCGCGGGCTTCTGTACGGGCTGTCCGGAGCGGCCCATCTTTTCCGCGCTGACGCTGGCGCAGGAAACGCTGGGCCAGCACCACATTTCGTGCGACATCGGCTGCCATCTCTTTTCCATCCTGCCACCCTTCAACCTGGGCGCCACGACGATGGGCTACGGCCTGGGCGCTTCCAGCGCGGCCGCCTTCAACGTGCCGGCCGCCAAGCGGCCCATCTCGATCATGGGCGACGGCGGCTTCTGGCATAACGGGCTGGCGTCGGGCATTGGCAACGCGGTGTTCAACAAGTACGACGGCGTCATCGTCATCGTGGACAACTTCTACGCGTCGGCCACCGGCGGACAGGACATCCTGTCCTCGCGCGCCGACAACCCCGATCGCTCGACCAACAACCCGATCGACCAGGCCGTGCGCGGCGTGGGCGTGAAGTGGGTCCGCACGCTGGACCGCACTTACGACGTGGCCAAGGTGCGCGCCACCATCGAAGAAGCGCTGACCACCGACATCAAGGGCCCGAAGGTCATCATCGCGCAGTCCGAATGCATGCTGAACAAGCAGCGGCGCGTCAAACCCCTGTTCAACAAGGCGGTCAAGGAAGGCAAGCGGGTCGTGAAGGAACGCTTTGGCGTGGATCCGGATGTCTGTACCGGCGATCACGCCTGTATCCGGCTGTCCGGGTGTCCGTCATTGACGGTCAAGGACAGCGGCGATCCGCTCAAGGAAGACCCGGTTGCGCACGTGGAAAGCAGCTGCGTGGGCTGCGGCAACTGTGGCGAGGTCGCGCACGCGGCCGTGCTGTGTCCGTCGTTCTACCGAGCCGACATCATCCACAACCCGACCGGCGCCGACCGCTTCCTGGCGCGCATGCGCGGCGCGGTGATCGGCTTCCTGCAACGGCGCCGCGCGGCGCGTCTGGCGCAAAGCGCGCTTTGAGGAACCCAGCAACATGAACGCGGCGGCGATGCAGCAAGGCAACCCCATCAAGATCGCGATCCTGGCCATGGGCGGCCAGGGCGGCGGCGTGCTGGCCGACTGGATCGTCGACATGGCCGAGCACGCCGGCTGGTGGGCGCAAACCACCTCGGTGCCCGGCGTGGCGCAGCGCACCGGCGCCACGATCTACTACCTGGAACTGCTGCCCGAGGCCGATGTGCAGCGCGCCGGCCGCCAACCCGCGCTGGCGCTGATGCCCACGCCAGGCGACGTGGACCTGGTGGTGGCGGCCGAACTGATGGAAGGCGGCCGGGCCATCCAGCGCGGCCTCGTGACGCCGGACCGCACGGTCCTGATCGCGTCGTCGCACCGCAGTTTTGCGGTCAGCGAGAAGTCCGCGCCCGGCAACGGCATCGCCGATCCCAACAAGGTGCTGGAAGCGGGCCGCACGGCGGCCCAGCGTTTCCTGTGTTTTGATCTGCAGGACCTGGCCGACCGCGCCGGCAGCGTCATCAGCGCCAGCCTGTTTGGCGCGGTGGCCGGCAGCGGCGCCCTGCCCTTCACCCGTGACGACTTCGAGGCCACCGTGCGCCGCGCGGGCCTGGGCGTGGACGCCAGCCTGCGCGCCTTTGCGCTGGGTTTCGAGTCGGCCAACTCGGCGCCCGGGCAGCCTGCCCCCATCGACCTGACGCGCCCCGTTCCGGACGTACCCGAGCGCGCCGCCAGCCCGCGCGCGCAGGCCTTGCTGGACGCCATCCGGCGCGATTTCCCCGCCTGTGCCCAGCCCATGCTGACCGCCGGCGTGCGCCGCCAGATCGAATTCCAGGATCTGCCCTACGCCGAAGACTACTTGCGCCGCCTGAAGGCCATCCGCGACCTGGATGCGCAGCACGGCGGCGACGCGCACCAATGGGCGCTGACCTGCGCCGCGGCGCGTTACGTGGCCACCGCCATGGCCTACGACGACGTGATCCGCGTGGCGGACCTGAAGACCCGCGGCACGCGCTTTGACCGCGTGCGCACGGAAGTCGGCGCGCGCGCCGGCCAGCTCGTCGACACGACCGAATTCATGCATCCCCGGCTGGAAGAAATCTGCGGCACGTTGCCGGTGCGGCTGGGCCGCTGGCTGGAAAACTCCAAGGCCTTCGGCGGCTTCGTCGAACGCCGGCTCGGCAAGGGCCGCCGCCTGCGCAGCGGCACGCTGGGCGGATTCCTGATGCTGTACACACTGGCCGGCATGCGGCGGTTCCGTCGCAGCACGCTGCGCCATCAGATCGAAACCGAATCGCTGGAATCGTGGCTGGCGCTGGTGGCGCGGCTGGCCCCGCGCGACTACGCATTGGCCGTCGAAACCGTCAACTGCCGCCGCCTGGTCAAGGGCTACAGCGACACCCATGTGCGCGGCGGCGGCAAATACCGGCAGCTCATCGCGGCCGCCGAGCAGCTGGTTGGCCGCCCCGATGCCGCCGACGCGCTGCGCGCGTTGCGCGACACCGCGCTCGCCAACGTGAAGTGCGAGCCCATGGAACGCCAGATCGCGGAAAAACTGGCCGCCTGAGGCCGACACCAGAAAGAGACAGACATCGTGCAGACACTCAAACTGATCGTCCGGGAAGTCCGGCAGGAATCACCGCTGATCCGCTCGTTCCGGCTGGCGCGCGAGGACGGCGGCACGCTGCCCGCGTTTGGCCCCGGTGCGCACCTGAAGGTGACGGTGCCGGGCCTGCGCGATCCGCGCTGCTATTCGCTGGTGCAGTTGGCGCCCGAAGCCGGCCGCTTTGCCGAGCCGGCGGAATATCGCCTGGGCGTGCGGCTGGAAGACCCCAGTCAGGGCGGATCGCGCCACATGCACGCGCTGGCCGAGGGCGACGTCCTGACCGTGGAAGGCCCCAAGAACGACTTTCCGCTGCATGAATCCCCCGCGGGCGATGAGCCGGTCGTGCTGATCGCAGGCGGCATCGGCATCACGCCCATCGCGTCCATGGCCGCCGCGCTCAAGTCAGCCGGCCGCGCCTTCCATCTGCACTACTGCGGCCGCAGCAAGGACCAGCTTGCGTTCCTGCCTGAACTGCAGGCGCTGGCGGGCGGCGACCTGACGCTGCACGCCGACGACGATCCGTCCTGCCGGTTCGATCTGCAGGCGCTGCTTGCCGCGTCCAACCCGCGCCAGCACCTGTATGTCTGTGGCCCGAAGGGCCTGATCGACGCCGTCATCCAGGGCGCGCACGCGCGCCACTGGCCCGACGCCCACATCCATTTCGAACTCTTCACCACGGCCGCCGCGCAGGCCGGCGACCAGGCCTTCGAGGTCGAGCTGCGCCAGTCCGGCCGCGTGCTGACGATCCCCGCCGACAAGACCATCGTCGAGGTCATGGAAGACGAAGGCTGCGACCCGATGTACGACTGCAAGCGCGGCGAATGCGGCGTCTGCCAGGCCACCGTGCTGGAAGGCGAGCCCGATCACCGCGACTACTACCTGTCCGATACCGAGAAGGCCAGCGGCAAGATCATCCAGATCTGCATCTCGCGCGCAAAGTCCGCGCGCCTGGTGCTGGACCTGTAAGCCCGACGAGGAAGCCATCATGGCCAAATACCGCGACAATCCCGACGCCATCCGCGCGCTGCTCCGCGACACCGAGGTGCACAAGGACCTCTTCATCGACCAGGAACTGTTCGACCTGGAAATGGAGCGCCTGTACGCCAACACCTGGGTCTTCGTCGGCCACGACAGCCAGGTGCCCAACGCCGGCGACTACATCACCACCACCGTCGGCAACCAGCCCGTGGTGATGGTGCGCCACAGCGACAAGACGGTGCGCGTGCTGCACAACCGCTGCCCGCACAAGGGCACCATGGTCGCGGGCGAGGCCTGCGGCAACACGGGCAAGTTCTTTCGCTGTCCTTATCACGCCTGGACCTTCAAGACCGACGGCAGCCTGCTGTCGATCCCGCTGAAAAAGGGCTACGAGAACACCGGCCTGGAAAATTGCGAAGCCAGCCAGGGCATGGCCGCCGTCAAAGACGTGCGCAACCATCGCGGCTTCGTGTTCTGCCGCTTGAATCCCGAGGGCCAGTCGTTCGAGGAATTCTTCGGCGACTCGCTGTCCACGCTGGACAACATGGTGGACCGGTCGCCGGAAGGCCGCCTGGAAGTCGCGGGCGGCGTGCTGCGCTACATGCACCGCTGCAACTGGAAGATGCTGGTCGACAACCAGACCGACACCTGCCATCCAATGGTCGCGCACGAATCGTCGGCGGGCACGGCCGTCAAGGTCTGGGAACAGGCGCCCGAGGGCACGCCCAAGCCGATGGCGGTGGAACTGTTCGCGCCGTTCATCTCGCCGTACGAGTTCTTCGAGAACATGGGGATCCGCGTCTGGGAAAACGGCCACGGACATACCGGCGTGTCGGACTCGATCCACGCGTCGTACTCCGGCATTCCGGGCTACTGGGAGTCGATGGTGCAAGCCTACGGCGAGGATCGCGCCAAGCAGATCCTGGGCGACGTGCGCCACAACACCGTCTACTTCCCCAACATCATGGTCAAGGGTCCGATCCAGACGCTGCGGATCTTCAAGCCGATTGCCGCCGACCGTACGCTGGTGGAGTCCTGGACCTTCCGCCTGGTGGGCGCGCCGGACCTGCTGCTGGAACGCACCCTCATGTACAACCGGCTCATCAATGCGCCGACGTCCGTGGTCGGCCACGACGACCTCGAAATGTACGAACGCGCGCAGGACGGCCTGCATTCGCGTGCGCGGGACTGGGTGAACGTGGGGCGGCTCTACGCGCCCGGCGAAGCGGACCAGAAGAACGTCGTCACCAATGGCACCAACGAATGGCAGATGCGCAACCAATATCGCGCATGGGGCCGCTACATGACCGGACCGGAGTCGGTATGAGCGCAAGCGACCGCGAGTTGATCGATTTTGTCTACGCCGAGGCGCGCCTGCTGGATGAGCTGCGCTTTGAGGACTGGCTGGACCTGTACACCGAGGACGGCTACTACTGGATGCCGCTGGCGCACGGCCAGACCGATGCGAAGCTGCATGCGTCGCTGATGTATGAAGACAAGCTGCTGCTGCGCGTGCGTGTGGAGCGGCTGGCGGGCCAGCGCACGTTTTCGCAGCAGCCCAAGAGCCGCTGCCATCATCTGCTGCAGGCGCCCACGGTCGAACATGACCACCCGGAGGCCGCGCCATCCGAGGGGCGTCACGTCGTGCGCACCGCCTTCCATTACGTCGAGACGCGGCAGGACGCGCAGACGCTGTATGCAGGCTGGGCGACGCATCACCTGGTGGAGCAGGAAGGCGCGCTGCGCATCCGGCTCAAGCGCGTGGACCTCGTCAACTGCGACGCTGCGTTCGGCAACATCCAACTGTTCATGTAGGAGCGGACCGTGACCGCCACCGTCCACCAGGCATTTGCCGACACCGCGTCCCGCCACGGCGGCCATCCGTTCCTGTGCATCCTGCCCGAAACCGCCGAGGCCTATGGCATCGCTGCGGGGGAACTGACCTACGCCGCAGCCGCCGACGCCATCGAGACGCTACGCGCCGCGTATGCCGACGCCGGCTACGGCCATGGACACCGCGCGGGGCTGCTGCTGGAGAACCGGCCCGCCTTCTTCCTGCACTGGTTCGCGCTGAACGCGCTGGGGGTGTCGGTTGTGCCGATCAACCCGGACCTGCGCGCCGCCGAACTGGAATACCTGGCTGGCCACTCCGAGATCGCGTTGGCGGTCGCCCTGCCCGGCCGCCACGCGGACCTGCTGGCCGCCGCGCAACGCGCGGGCCGCGAGTTGCGCGTGATGGGCCCGGACGATGCGCCGCCCGCCGCGCCGTTCCCGGCGCCATTGCAAGGCACGGCGCTGTCGGAACTGACCGAGTGCGCGCTGCTCTACACGTCCGGCACAACAGGCCGGCCGAAAGGCTGCATCCTGCCCAACCGCTATTTCCTGCACGCGGGCGGCTGGTATGCACGCATTGGCGGGCTTGCGGCGTTGCGGCCGGGACAGGAACGCATGCTGACGCCGCTGCCGCTGGTGCACATGAACGCCATGGCGTATTCCGCCATGGCGATGGTGCTGACGGGCGGCTGCCTGATTCCGCTGGACCGCTTCCACCCCCGCTCGTGGTGGGGCAGCGTGCGCGAATCGCGCGCCACCGTGCTGCACTATCTGGGCGTCATGCCCGCCATTCTGATGAAGGCCGAGCCCACCCCGCAGGATCTGCAGCCCGCCATCCGCTTCGGCTTCGGCGCGGGCGTGGACCGCAAGCTGCATGCGCCCTTCGAGGCGCGGTTCGGCTTTCCGCTGCTGGAAGCCTGGGCCATGACCGAGACCGGCGCGGGCGCCGTCATCATCGCCAATCAGGAACCGCGCCACGTCGGCACCAGCAGCTTCGGCAGCGAGGAAGATGACGTGGAAGTGCGCATTGTGACCGACGCGGGTGAACCGGCCGCCATTGGCGAGCCGGGCGAACTGCTGGTGCGCCATGCCGGGGAAGATCCGCGCTATGGCTTTTTTGCCGGCTACCTGAAGGACGAGGCCGCCACCAACGAAGCCTGGGAAGGCGGCTGGTTCCACACCGGCGACATCGTGCGCCGCGAGGCCGACGGCGCGCTGCGCTTCGTGGACCGCAAGAAGAACGTGATCCGCCGCAGCGGCGAGAACATCTCGGCCGTGGAAGTGGAAAGCGTGCTGATGCAGCATCCGCTGGTCAAGGCCGTGGCGGTGGCCGCCGTGCCGGACCCGGTGCGCGGCGACGAAGTGCTGGCGTGCGTGGTGCCCGAGGCCGCACCCGCCGACGCGGATGCGATGGCCGAGGCCGCGCGCAGCATCGTGCAATGGTCGCTGTCGCAGCTGGCGTATTACAAGGCACCCGGCTATGTCGCGTTCGTGGACAGCCTGCCGCTCACCACCACCAACAAGATCCAGCGCGGCGAAATGAAGGCGCTGGCGCCCGGCCTGCCGGGCACGGCGCGCTGCGTGGACACCTGCCATCTGAAGAAGCGTCCGGCCGAAGGGGCCCACCGATGAGCCGCCTGGGCTACGACGGCGTGGTGGCGGCCCTGCCCGTCACGATTCCGTACGAACGCTATTCCACGCACGCCGCGCACTGGTGGCTGGGCCGCGCACTGGGCGCGCTGATCCGGCAGTCCGGGTTGGCCAAGACCGACGTCGATGGCCTGTGCGTGTCCAGCTTCACGCTCGCGCCCGACACCGCGGTCGGTCTGGTCCAGCATCTGGGCATGACGCCGCGCTGGCTCGATCACATTCCGATGGGCGGCGCGAGCGGCGTGGCCGCGCTGCGCCGTGCGGCGCGCGCCGTGCAGGCGGGCGATGCCAACGTCGTGGCCTGCCTGGCCGGCGACACGAACCACGTGGACTCGTTCCGCAACACGGTCAGCCAGTTCTCGCGCTTTGCGCAGGACGCCGTCTACCCGTACGGCGCGGGCGGCCCGAACGCCAGCTTTGCCCTGCTGACCGCCAACTACATGCGCGAGACGGGCGCCACGCGCGAAGACTTCGGCAAGCTCTGCGTGGCCCAGCGCGACAACGCCCTGCGCTATCCGCACGCGCTGATGAAAAAGCCGCTGACGCTGGCGCAGTATCTGGACGCGCGCGTCATCACCGAGCCGATCCACCTGTTCGACTGCGTCATGCCGTGCGCCGGGGCCGACGCATTCCTGGTCATGAGCGAGGACCGCGCCCGCGCGCTGAAGCTGCCTTACGCGCGCATCCTGTCGACCATCGAGCGCCACAACGCCTGGATCGACGATCCGATCCAGACGCGGGGAGGCTGGACCATGGACGTGGACGAGCTGTACGGGCAAGCCAACGCCGCGCCGGCCGACATGGATTTCCTGCAGGCCTACGACGACTATCCCGTCATCAACCTGATGCAGATGGAAGACCTGGGTTTCTGCCAAAAAGGCGCCGCGCCGCAATTCGTGCGGGACAACACCTTTACCGTGGACGGCAGCTTTCCGTTCAACACCAATGGCGGCCAGTTGTCGGTCGGCCAGGCCGGCGCGGCCGGCGGCTATCTGGGCATGGTCGAGGCGCTGCGCCAGTTGACCGGCACGGCCGGCGGCACGCAGGTCAGCGATGCGAAGCTGGGCATGGTGAGCGGCTTCGGCATGATCAATTACGACCGCGGGCTGTGCACGGCCGCGGCGATTCTGGCAAGGAGCGACGCATGACCGAGCCGCTGGCCAAGCCGCCTCGCAAGAATCCCGTCGCGCGCACCCGGCAGCCCACGCTGCCGCCGGGCTCGCGCAGCCGCAGCGCGCTGGGGCTGACCGCTGCCGCCGCCGAAGGGCGCTTCGATCTGCAGACCTGCGCCGAGTGCGGCACGGTGCAGTACCCGCCGCGCGAAGTCTGCGGCCATTGCCTGTCGGAACACCTGCCGTGGCGGCCCGCCGATCCGAACGGCGTGCTGCTGGTCAGCACCACGCTGCATCACAGCAACGACCTGTATTTCCGCGAACGCCTGCCCTGGCGCGTGGGCACGGTGCGGATGGACGCCGGTCCGTCCGTCGTGGCGCACGTCCACCAGGACTGCGCCGACGGCGGCCGCGTACGCCTCGCGTTGAAACTGGACCGCAGCGGCCAGGCCGTGATGATTGCCCTGCCCGAAAGGAATACGCCGAACATGGAAGACGACAAGACACTGCGCGAGACCTCGTGCGATCCGAAATTCCGCCGCGTGCTGGTCACCGACGGCAAGTCGGCCGTCGGTCAGGCTGTGGCGCGCGCGCTGCTGGATGCGGGAAGCCCGATGATCTTTCTGGGCGATCCGCAGGCCTGGAAGCGTGACGCCGCGTTTGACGCGCTGGCGGCCGATCCGCGCGTGCAGGCGGTGACGCTGGACGTGACCGACACCGATTCCGTCGAGCGTGTGGCCGCGTCGATTGGCGGCAAAGTCGAGATCCTGGTGAACACGGCGGACCTGGAGCGCGAAGGCGGACTGCTTAGCCGCAAGGACGTGAACACCGCGCGCGACGCGATGGACGTCAACGTACTGGGCCTGATGCGGCTGGCGCAGAGCTTCGGCCCCGCGCTGTGCGGCCGCGCCGCCGACGGCGTGAACAACGCCGCCGCGTGGGTCAACGTACTGTCAATCTACGCGCACATGAACCTGCCATCGCGCGGCATGTGGTCCGCGTCCAAGGCCGCCGCGCTATCGCTGGCGCAATGCCTGCGCGCCGAAATGCGTGGCGCGGGCGTGCGGGTGGTGAACGTGTTTCCCGGCCCGGTTGATCACGAATGGGAGCAACGCACGCCGCCGCCGCGCGTGGCGCCGGCTGCGATCGCCGCCGCGATTGTGCGCGCCCTGAAGGACGGTATCGAAGACGTGTACGTGGGCGACGTTGCGCAGGAATTCCGCGCGCGGCTGGCCGAGAACCCGAAGGGACTGGAACGGGAGCTGGGCGCGGGCGGCTGACCGCCTGCCCCGCGCGTCGTCCCCCAACAAGCACCAACAGGAGAGCACCGTGAGTCAACCCATTCTTGCCCAATTCATGACCGAGCTGGTCTCCGGCCGCATCCGCCTGGTGGACCTGACCGAGACGCTGACGCCGGAGTTTCCCACCATCGTGCTGCCGCCGGAATTCGGCCAGGCGTGGCCGTTCCGGATCGAGGAGATTTCGCGCTACGACGAGCGCGGGCCGGCCTGGTACTGGAACAACTTCTCGTGTTCGGAACACACCGGAACGCACTTCGACGCCCCCGCGCACTGGGTCACGGGCAAGGACCAGCCCGACAACACGGTGGATACGATTCCCATCGACGCCTTCATCGCCAGCGCCTGCGTGATCGACTGTTCCGCCGAAGCGGCCGGCAATCCGGACTTTTTGCTGACCATCGACTTCGTCAAGAAATGGGAAGAACAGCACGGCCGCATCCCCGCAAGGTCGTGGGTGCTGATGCGCACCGACTGGTCCAAGCGCGCCAAGCCCGCCGACTACCTGAACATGCAGGCCGACGGCGCGCATTCTCCCGGGCCGGATGCCGAGGTCGTGCCCTGGCTCATCAAGGAGCGCGACGTGCACGGGTTCGGCACCGAGTCGGTAGGCACGGATGCGGGACAAGCCCAGCACCTGGATCCGCCCTACCCCTGCCACTACTACATGCACGGCAACAACCGCTACGGCCTGCAGTGCCTGACCAACCTGGACCAGCTACCGGCCACCGGCGCGGTGATCTTCTCGGCGCCGCTCAAGATCCGCAGCGGCTCGGGCAGTCCGCTGCGCGTGCTGGCGCTGGCGCCCACGGCCTGATCGCGGCCGGACCATACCAATAAATCAAGGGGGAACCATGACGCAAACCCATGTGGCCATCGTGACCGGCGGCAGCGCCGGCATCGGGGCGGAAATCTGCCGCAGCATGCTGGACGCGGGCTACGAGGTGATCTCGATGGCGCGCCGCGCCGCGGACTTCTCGCATCCGCGCCTGCACAACGTGCAGGTCGACCTGCTGGACGCCACCGCGACCGCGCAGGCGGGCGCCGAAGCCGCCGCCCAATTTCCGATCAGCCACGTTATCCACAACGCCGGCGTGATCTGGCCGAATCTGCTGCCGCAGGTCACGCAGGAAGAGCTCCATGGTCTGACGCAGATCCATCTGGGCGCCGCCATCAGCCTGGTGCAGGCCGCCCTGCCGGGCATGCAGGAACGCAAGTTCGGCCGCATCGTGATGATGTCGTCGCGCGGCGCGCTGGGCCTGCCCACGCGCACCGCCTATTCGGCCACCAAGGCCGGCATGGTGGGCATGGCCCGCACCTGGTCGCTGGAACTGGCGCCATACGGCATCACCGTCAACGTGGTGGCGCCCGGCCCGATCCAGACCGACATGTTCTACGAGGTGATCGAGGCCGGCAGCGAACGCGAACGCCAGCTTGCCGAGGGCATTCCGGTCAAGCGCCTGGGCCGTTCGGACGACGTGGCGCGCGCCGTCATGTTCTTCGCGGATCCCGCCAACAGCTTCGTCACCGGCCAGACGCTGTTCGTCTGCGGCGGCGCCAGCGTCAGCTCCATCACCATCTGACCGCCCCGCGCTTCGGGTTTTGACGGATAGGTAAGCACCGGGACCCGGGTCTACAGTGCTGATCCTTGAACGTAAGAAAGTTTAAGCAACAAGTATTCCCGCAGTTCCCGTTTTCTCCGCTTTCCAGCCGCACTCCCACTCTGCTCCCTACCCCGGAGGTTTTGCCATGCTGTCGAAGAAACTCCCCCTGGCCGCTGCCGCCGCCATCGCCACCCTGTTCGCCCTGCCCGCCCTGGCCCAAGTCAAGGTCGGCGTGGTCACCTCGTCCACCGGCCCCACCGCGCTGGTCGGGATTCCGCAGAAGAACACGGTGCCGCTGCTGCCCAAGAAGATCGGCGACCTGACCGTGGAATACATCTCGCTGGACGACGCCAGCGATTCCACGAACTCGGTCACGGCCTTCAAGAAGCTGATCTCGGAGCAGAACGTGGATGCGCTGATCGGGCCGTCGGGCTCGCCCAATGCCATGGGCGTGATCCAGTTCGCGGCCGAGGCCGGCGTGCCGATGCTGGCGCCGGTGGGCACCGCCGCGGTGGTGCTGCCGATGAACGACCAGAAGAAGTGGGTGTTCAAGACGACGCAGAACGACGACATCATCGCGCGCGCGCTGGTGGACCACATGGCCAAGACCGGCATCAAGACGGTCGGCTTCATCGGCCTGAACGATCCCTATGGCGAGAATTGGTACAAGGTGTTCTCGGGCCTGGCCGCGGAAAAGGGCATCAAGATCGCCGCCAACGAACGCTACCTGCGCTTTGACAGCTCGGTCACCGGCCAGGCGCTGAAGATCCTGGCCGCCAAGCCCGACGCCGTGCTGGTCGCCGCCCCCGGCGCTGCCAGCGTGCTGCCGCAGACGACGCTGTTCGATCAGGGCTACAAGGGCAAGTTCTACCAGACCCACGGCGCCGCGCTGCCCGACTTCCTGAAGCTGGGCGGCAAGAAGGTCGAAGGCACGGTGCTGGCCGCCAGCCTGATGCTGGTGCTGCCGGAAATGCCGGACAGCAACCCGTCCAAGAAGGTGGCCACCGAGTACATCGCCGCCTACGAAAAGCTCAACGGCTCCAAGCCCGCCACCTTCGGCGCCAACGTCTATGACGCCGGCCTGCTGCTGGAAAAGGCCGTGCCGATCGCCGAGAAGGCCGGCAAGCCGGGCACCAAGGAGTTCCGCAGCGCCCTGCGCGACGCGCTGGAACAGACCAAGGAGCTGGTGGGCACGCAAGGCGTCTACAACATGAGCGCCGCCGACCACAGCGGCTTTGACGAACGCGGCCGCGAACTCATCACCGTCAAGGACGGCAACTGGACCCTGGTCAAGTAGGAGGGGTTCCCCCCGAGGCGCTGCGCGCTTCCCCCCAGGGGGCATGCCAGCGGACCGGCGGAGCCCGGATCCGCGGCATCCCGATGGGACGCGCAGCGCCTGCTTGCTGGCGACGCCCGCGCCGCATGTGAGCGGGGGTGCCTGGCGTGCTTCTCTGTATCACCCGGAATTTCGCATGAATGCTCAGATTGCCTTGATACTCGGGCAGGACGGCATCACCAACGGCGCCATCTACGCGCTCTTGGCGTTGTCCATCCTGCTCGTCTTCACCGTCACCCGCGTCCTGTTCATCCCGCAGGGCGAGTTCGTCGCCTTTGGCGCGCTCACCATGGCCGCCATGCAGGCCGGCAAGCCCATCCTGCTGGTGTGGCTGCTGCTCGCGTTCGCGCTGGCCGAGGTCATCGCCGATCTGATGGCGCGCCGCAAGCGCCCCGCGCGCGGCCGCACCCACTGGCGCATGGCCGCCAAGGTGATCTATCCGCTGGCGCTGGCGCTGCTGCTGTACCGCCTGCCGCTCGCGCAACTGCCGATGGCGTTGCAGGCGCTGCTGACGTTGCTGTTGCTGGTGCCGATGGGTCCGCAGCTCTATCGCCTGTTCTATCAGCCGATCGCGTCGGCCTCGACGCTGGTGCTGCTGATCGTATCCATCGCAGTCCACCTGGCGCTGGTCGGCCTGGGCCTGCTGGCGTTTGGCGCGGAAGGCGCGCGCACGGCGCCCTTCAGCGACGCCAGCATGACGCTCGGCCCGGTCAACGTGAACAGCCAGGCGCTGTGGGTGGTGGCGGTGTCGGTGGTGCTGATCGTCGTGCTGTACCAGTTCTTTGAACGCTCGATGTACGGCAAGGCGCTGCGCGCCGCGGCGTTCAACCGCATCGGCGCGCGCCTGATGGGCATCTCGCCCGTGTTCGCGGGCAAGGCCACGTTCTTTCTGGCCGCGTTGATCGGCACCGTGTCGGGCATCCTGATCGCACCCATCACCACCATGTATTTCGATTCGGGCTTCATGGTCAGCCTGAAAGGCTTCGTCGGCGCCATCATCGGCGGGCTGGTGAGCTATCCGCTGGCGGCGGCGGGCGCCGTGCTGGTCGGGCTGATCGAAGCCTTCTCGTCGTTCTGGGCCAGCGCCTACAAGGAAATCATCGTGTTCACGCTGATCATCCCCGTGCTGCTCTGGCGTTCACTCAACAGCCATCACGTCGAGGAAGAAGACGAATGACCCCGCGCCACATCCTCCTCGCCTTCCTGGCCCTGCTGGCGCTCGGCCCCCTGGTGCTGCCGCCGTTTTACGTGACCTTGCTGAACTACATCGGCCTGTATGCGCTGGTCGCGCTGGGGCTGGTGCTGCTGACCGGCGTCGGCGGCCTGACCAGCTTCGGCCAGGCCGCCTTCGTGGGCGTGGGCGCCTATACGACGGCGCTGCTCACCACCCGCGCGGACACGCTGCCGTCGTGGCTCGGCTGGCTGGGCGCGTCGCCCTGGCTCACGCTGCTGGCCGGCCTGGCGCTGACGCTGGCGCTGGCCTACCTGCTGGGCGCGATCACGCTGAAGCTGTCCGGCCACTTCCTGCCGCTGGGCACCATCGCGTGGGGCCTGTCGCTGTACTTCGTCTTCGGCTCGGTCGAAGGGCTGGGCGGCCACACCGGCATCCCGGACATTCCGGCCATCAGCCTGTTCGGCTGGACGCTCAACCAGGGCGGCAACATCTACTACCTGATCTGGGCTTTCCTGCTGGTCGCCGTGTGGTCTACGCAGAACCTGCTGGACTCGCGCGAAGGCCGCGCCATCCGCGCGCTCAAGGGCGGGCGCGTAATGGCCGAATCCATGGGCGTGGACACGGCGCGCTCGCGCATGGTGATCTTCG
Organism: Achromobacter animicus; assembly: GCF_902859585.1. Classification (GTDB taxonomy): domain Bacteria; phylum Pseudomonadota; class Gammaproteobacteria; order Burkholderiales; family Burkholderiaceae_B; genus Achromobacter; species Achromobacter animicus. The sequence goes on from NZ_CADIJM010000003.1 coordinate 564,974, forward strand.
TCATCGCGGCGCTGCAGGCCTGCGCGTCGGGCTGGCTGTACGCGCACATGCAGCGCTTCGTGAACCCCAACCCCTTCGGCCTGCAGATGGGCATCGAATACCTGTTCATGACCGTCATCGGCGGCGCCGGACAGGTGTGGGGCGCGCTGGTCGGCGCGGGCGTCTTCACGGTGCTCAAGCAATGGCTGCAGGACCTGCTGCCAAAGGTGCTGGGCCAGACCGGCAACTTCGAGGTGATCGTCTTCGGCTTCGGCATGGTGCTGCTGCTGCACCGCGCCCGCAGCGGCCTGTGGCCGGTGCTGACGCGCTGGGTGCCAGTCAAGCGCAAGCCGCGCCATGTCGACATGACGACCGAACCGCTGCCCCGGCGCACCATGCCGCCGCGCGGCGAGGTGGTGCTGAAAGCCGTGGACGTGACGCGCAAGTTCGGCGGCCTGGTGGCCAACAACGCCATGAACCTGGAGATCCGCGCGGGCGAAGTGCTGGCGCTGATCGGCCCGAATGGCGCGGGCAAGAGCACGATGTTCAATCAGATCTCGGGCGTGGACACGCCGACGTCGGGACAGGTAACGCTGCTGGGCCAGCCGGTGGCCGGCGCGGGCGCGCGCAAGATTGCGCGCCTGGGCCTGTCGCGCACGTTCCAGCACGTGCGGCTGCTGGGCCGCATGAGCGTGCTGGAAAACGTGGCCATCGGCGCGCACCTGCGCGGGCATCGCGGCGTGCTGCCGGCCGCCTGGCGGCTGGACCGGCCCGAAGAGGCGCGCCTGCTGGCCGAAGCCGCGCGTCAGGTCGAACGCGTGGGGCTGGGCAAGCATCTGCATGACGAGGCGGGCTCGCTGGCGCTGGGTCAGCAGCGCATTCTGGAGATCGCGCGCGCGCTGGCGTCCGACCCGTGCATCCTGCTGCTGGACGAACCCGCGGCCGGCCTGCGCTATCAAGAGAAATGCGAGCTGGCCGAGCTGCTCAAGCGCCTGCGCGCCGAAGGCATGGCCATCCTGCTTGTCGAACACGACATGGATTTCGTGATGGGGCTGGTGGATCGCGTGGTGGTCATGGACTTCGGCGAAAAGATCGCCGAAGGCCTGCCGGCAGAGATCCAGCAGAATCCCGCGGTGCTTGAAGCGTATCTGGGCGGAGTGGAAGAATGAGCGCGAAACTGCTGCAAGTGCGCGACCTGCGCGTGGCCTACGACAAGGTCGAGGCGGTCTCCGGCGTCAGCCTGGAAGTGGGCGAAGGCCAGATCGTGACCGTGATCGGTCCCAACGGCGCGGGCAAGACCACGCTGCTGTCGGCCATCATGGGCGTGCTGCCGTCACAGGGCGGCATCACCTTCGGCGGCAAGGCGCAGGAACACGCCGAAATCGAGGAAATGGTCGCCGCGGGCATGAATCTGGTGCCCGAAAAGCGCGAGCTTTTCTCGGAAATGACGGTCGAGGACAACCTCATGCTGGGCGCCTTCGACCGCTATCGCCGTGGCCTGCGCGACCAGGACCAGACGCTGGCCGAGGTCTTTGAACTGTTTCCCCGGCTGCAGGAACGGCGCGCGCAATTGGCCGGCACGCTATCCGGCGGCGAGCGCCAGATGCTGGCCGTGGGCCGCGCGCTGATGGCCAAACCTCGCCTGCTGATGCTGGACGAACCCAGCTTGGGGCTGGCGCCGCGCATCGTGCGCGAAGTGTTCCGCATCGTCGCGCGGCTGCGCGAGATGGGCGTGTCCATCCTCCTGATCGAACAGAACGCGCGCGCCGCGCTGCAGGTGGCCGATTACGCCTATGTGCTGGAAACCGGAACGGTCACGCTGGAAGGTCCGGCGGCCGAGGTGGCGCAGGATCCGCGCGTCGTGGAGGTCTATCTGGGACTGGGGCACGGCGCGCCTGCGTGACGCAGGCTACCGGGTCGGCAGGCTGGGTCAGGCCACGCCGCGACGCCGATCGCGGCGGTACAGCGCATACCCCAGCGGGTACATGACGGCCACGAGAAACGTCGCGACCGGATGGGTCAGCCGGTAGGCCTGCACGGCCGTCGGCACGCCGGAATGCTTCAGGTGCAGGCGAAAACGCGTGTAGCGCGCCGCCGCCATCATGAATTCGCGCGGGCGGTAGCGGAAGAATTCCAGGTGATGCTGCAACATGTCCCAGGCCAGCAGGTACAGGCCCTGGGCGTTGTTGCTGACGGACACCGCGCCCTGGCTCAGGCCACCGGGCGTGTCGTGATAGGTGCGCACCACGCGGTTGATGAAGCGGCTGAGATAGCCCGCACGCGCGACCGCCCACCACACCAGGCTTTCGGGCACGAATCCCGCCACGTCCTCGGGAAACGGGTACTTGCGCAGGATGTCCGTGCGCATACAGCCGAATTTCTCGCCCTTGATGCGGTAGCGGAAATACACGTCGACGGCGGTGCTGTCGAACACGTCCTGCGGATAACGGTCGCCGACGATGGTGCCGTCGGGCCGCGCGCACAGCCCGGTAATGGCGAAATACGAGTCGCGGCGTGCGGGCGGAATCGCGTTCCAGGCCTCATGGAAAATGGCCAGCGCGTCCGGCGGCATTTCGTCGTCGCTATCCAGGCCCACGATCATCTGGCCGCGCGCCTCGCGCACGCCACGATTGAAGGCGGTCTTCTTGTGCTGATTGTTCTGCCAGACATAGCGGATCGGAAAATCCGCCAGCGATTGCCAATGCAGGATGGACTCGTGCGTGTTGTCGGTGGAGCCGTCGTCCACCACCACCCATTCAAAATCCCGGAAAGTCTGCTGGCAGAGCGATTCGTAGACGCGGTGCAGGGTTCCTGCCCGGTTGTAGGTCGGCGTCAGAACGGTGAAAAAAATCGGTGTATCGGTCATGCCTGCTGTGCCCCTTGCGATCTTCCAGAAACCGCTGCGGTCTTGGTTCTTATGATTTCGCCTGAAGTGTAGGGGATATGCCTCGGGGAACCGATTCCACGGCTTTGGAATTTGCAATCAAATCTGACAAACCGTGCGGTTTTTTTTGATGCCGTGCGCGGCGCCGGACGTTGGCCGCAGGGCATCGTGGCGTAAACTCGGGCGGCCCAATTCGGAACGCCTATGGAAGCCTCGACCGTCCAGCTCAATGACATCGCCTTGTTCGTGGAGGTTGCCAAGCGCAAGAGCTTCAGCCAGGCCGCGCGCGCGCTGGACATGCCGACGTCGACGCTGTCGCGCCGGATCAACGAACTGGAACGCGCGATCGGGCTGCGGCTCATCAACCGCAACACGCGCCGGCTGGATCTGACCGACGCGGGCGCGGCCTACATGCGCCGGTGCCAGGGCCTCATCGACGAAGCCCGGCTGGCGCACGAGCAACTGCTGTCATTGTCAGGCGGCCCGTCGGGCAATCTGCGCGTCTCCATGCCGTACAGCCTGGCCATCTGGCTGCTGCCCGAGACCATCAGCGATTTCACCGATCGCTATCCCGAAGTGGAATGCGAGTTCGACCTGAGCATGATGACGGCCTCCGACGCACAGGGCACGCCGTTCGACATCGTGCTGCGGTTCGGCCGCGAAGCCGACTATCCGGGCGCCTCCGCCGACAACGGCAATGGCAACGGCACGCCGCATCGCGCCATCGAGGGCGCCGTGGTGCACGAGCTGGTTTCGCTGGAAACGCATCTGTACGCGTCCGACAGCTATATCGCGCGTCATGGCGAGCCGCAGACGCCGGCCGATCTGTCGCAGCACCAGTGCCTGCGCACGACCATCGACGAAGCCCATTCGTACTGGACGCTGAATAACGGCGCGATTTCGCAGCGCGTGGCCGTGCACGGACATCTGGCCGCCAACAACATGAGCATCGCGGGAACGCTGGCCGGCCTGGATCTGGCCATCACCCGCATGCCGCATTGCCTGGCGCTGGAACCGATCATCCAGCGCAACTCGCTGCGGCGCGTGTTGCCGGGCTGGTCGGTGGATCCGATCTCGATCTATGTGGTTTTCCCTTCCAGCATCCAGCCGGCCAAGACCCGCGCGTTCATGGATTTCATCCGGCCCAAGCTCGGGGCCCCGCAGGCCTGACGAAAAAAAACCGCAGGGCTCGCGCCTTGCGGTTTTTCTTTGATCAGGCCAAGCGGGTCCGAAGACCTGCCGGCCGAACGCATCATTTAGACGCGCTTGATCTTTTCCAGCATCTTGAACACGCCCTTGGGCGACTTGACGAACAAGCGCTTGAAAGCCTTGCCCAGGCAACGGCGTTCCAGGGTGTTACGACGCACGCGTTTGCGTTCAGCCATGTTGATTCTCCTGTTGAATTTGCGGAAAGTGGCCCGCACAACCGGAAACCGGACTGGCGGAAAAAATTCGGATAACTTGGCATTTTAGCCTGAAATCCGAATCGGACGCCAATGGGCGGATTTCAAAGGCGCCAACCGGGGCTTACGCACCGCCTGAAACAACCAGGGACAAATCGGCCGCGGATACGCCAAGGCGCCAAGGCGCGGCGCAATATGGCTGGATCGCGGTCCGTCTCAGCCCGCTGCACCGCCGCCCTGCCACGCTCAGCCCGACGTTTCCTTCAGCCGTTCCCACACCTGCTCCGCCCGCGGCAGCGGATCGACCGCGCCGTAGCCCAGCGTGGACAGCGCCGCCGCCGCATTGGCATAACGCACGGCGTCTTCCCAGGCATCGCCCTGGCAACGCCGCGCCAGCAGGCTGCCGGCAAAGCAGTCGCCCGCGCCGGTCGCGTCCACGGCCTGCACCCGCAGCGCTGGCATCGCCGTGCGGCTGCGGCCGTCGTCGATGATGGAGCCGTCCTTGCCAAGCTTCAGCACCACCACGCCCGGCGCGCCGCCGTCGCGGATCCAGTCCAGCGTGCGCTCCGGGTCGTCGTTGCCGGTCAGGTGCTGCATGTCGTCCATGCTGGGCAGAAACACGTCCGCCGTGCGCATGGCTTCGCGCAGGATGGCGCGGGCGCGGTCCACGGGCCACAGGCGCAACCGCAGATTGGAATCCAGGCTGACCTGCGCGCCAGCGGCATGCGCGCGCTCGATGGCGGCGAAGACCGTATCGCAGGCGGTGGTGCTGATCGCCATGCTGATGCCCGACACGTGCAGGAAACGCGTGCGTTCGATCAGGCCCGCGTCCAGGCTGGCCGGCGTCATCAGGCTGGCGGCCGAGCCGCGCCGCAGATAGCTGAAAGCATGGCCGTCAGGTCCGTGCTGCACGAAGTACAGGCCGGTGTGCGCGTCATCGTCGACCTCTACGCCGGACGTGTCGACGCCCTCGTTCTGCCACAGGTCCAGGAACTGCTTGCCGAAGGCGTCATTGCCGACCCGGGTCAGGTATGCGCAGCGCGCGCCCTGGCGGGCGGCTGCGATCACCGCGTTGGAGGTGTCGCCGCCGAAACCCTGCAGGTATTGCCGCTGGCCTTCGTGCGTCTGGTTCAGCTCGACCAGCGGCTCGCCCAGCGCGACGATGTCGAAGTCAGCCATGAGCGGCCTCGCGGGTCCGGGTGATCTGCGCCACCAGCGCGGCGGTGTCGCGCGACGCGAAGCCGGCCTTGTCGTAGAGGTTGCTGCCGATGCCGACCAGGCCGGCGCCGGCCGCGAAATATGTACCCATGTTTTCCTGCGTGATGCCGCCCGTGGGGCAGAAGATCGTGTCCGGGTACACCGACTTCAGCGCGGCCAGGTGCTTGGGGCCGCCGGTGTCCGCCGGGAACACCTTCACCACGTCCACGCCGGCGCGGCGCGCGGCCAGGACTTCGCTCGGGGTGAACGCGCCCAGCATGCACAGCGCGTCCGCGGCGTGGGCCATGTCCACGATCTCGTGCGCCAGCGCGGGCGACACCAGGAAGTCCGCGCCCGCCACCAGCGCCTCGCGCGCCTGCGACTCGTCCAGCACGGTGCCCACGCCCAGCAGCAGGCTGGCGCCGTGCTTGTCGCGCAGCGCGCGCACCAGATCTGTGACGTTCGGAATGGTCCAGGTCAGTTCCAGCGTGGTGCAGCCGGCCGACACCGCGACTTCGGCGGCATAGGCCGCGGCGGCCGCGTCGGTGTAGCGCAGGACGGGCACGACGCGGGCGGCCAACAGGGCGGCAAGCTTGGAGGCGGTGGGAGCAGCGGTTGCGGTCATGGATTTCCTCTGGGGCTGACGATCAGGCGCCGCCGGACGATACCGGCAGGACGGCGAGTTTGGCCGCGGCGGCATCACGCAGCCGCAGCAAGGGTTCGATATAGGCGGACTGCGGATCGCCGCGGCGGCGGAACAGCAGCGTGCTGACGCTGACGCCCGCGACGGGACGCCCTGCCCCGTCGCACAGCGCGACGCCGTAGCAGACGATGCCGGGTTCGTTTTCCTCGTTGTCGACAGCGTAGCCTTGCTGAGCCGCCACGCCCAGCGCCTCGCGCAGCGCGGGCAGACTGGTCAGCGTGGCGGGCAACCGGGCCGGCATCGGCAGCGCGTGCAGCAGGCGCTCGCGCGCGGGCTCGTCCAGCGCGGCCAGATAGGCCTTGCCGACGGCACTGGAATGCAGCGCGACGGACGCCCCCACGCGCGACACCATGCGCACGGGGCCGGGGCTTTCCAGTTTGTCGATGTAGATCATCTCGTGACCCGCGGGCACGGCCAGATGGACGGTTTCGCCAGTCTGGTCGCGCAGCGCCTGCAGTTCGGGCGCCAGCGCGGCGCGCAGATCGAACTGGGACCATGCCTTGCTGGCCAGCGACATCAGGCGCGGACCCAGGCGATATGCGCCGCTGGATTCTGTGACCATCCCTTGTTCGGCCAGCGCCGCCAGGATGCGGTAGACGGTAGGACGGGGATAGCCGCAGTCACGGGCAAGCATGGCGGCCGTCGGCGGCTGCGGCGCATCGGCCACCGCCTGCAGCACCGCCATGAATTTTCCGAACGCTGCCGCGCCCGCGACCTTGGATTCCTGCACTCATGTCCCCAAATACATGCGATAGCCCAGGCCAGATCCGCAACGCGGCAAGCGCGAATATCAGACGAATCTGCGATACTGTTTATTTGTACAGCTACCGAGGCGCCGATTGTCCACCATGTGGACATGCGCCTCACAATATAGTCAATTATTCCATATCGACGCGCCCGGAACCAGCGATGGATCGCCGCGCCGGCATGCTCCCTTCGTCAGGCTACGATACCGTCCATGAGCTCCCATATCCGCATCGTTGGCGCCCGCCAGAACAATCTCAAGAACCTGGATCTGACCATCGCCACCGGCGAACTGGTCGTCGTCACCGGGGTGTCGGGGTCCGGTAAAAGTTCGCTGGCCTTCGACACCCTTTACGCCGAGGGCCAACGGCGCTACGTGGAAACCTTCTCGCCCTATGCGCGCCAGTTCCTGGACCGCATGGACAAGCCGCAGGTGGACCGCATCGAAGGCATTCTGCCCGCCATCGCCATCGACCAGACCAATCCGGTGCGCAGCTCGCGCAGCACGGTCGGCACGATGACCGAACTGAACGATCACCTGAAACTGCTGTTCGCGCGTGGCGCCAAGCTCTATTGCCGCGGCTGCGGCAAGCTGGTGCGGCGCGACACGCCGGAATCCGTCTATCACTCGCTGGCCGAGCGCGCCGCCACCGCGGGCGACCCGCGCCTGGTCGTGACCTTCCCGATCGCCGTGCCGGCCAACTTCACCGAAGACGAAGTGCGCGGCTTCCTTGAGCAGCAGGGCTACACCCGCGTGCACGCCGAGGAAACCGCCGTGCCCCGCGCCGCCGCGCCCGCCAAGGGCGCCAAGAAGGCCAAGGCCACGAAGACCGCCAAGGCCGCCACCGAAGAACGCCGCATCCTGCACGTCATCCAGGATCGCTTCCGCTTCGCCGGCACCGAGCGCGAACGCATCATGGAAGCGCTGGACACGGCGCTGCGCATGGGCGCCGGCCACATCGCCGTCTACGTCATGGACGCCGACGGCGGCAACGCGCATATCTGGAAGTACAGCGACCGGCTGCACTGCGCCGATTGCGACATCGAATACACCGACCCGCTGCCCAGCAGCTTCTCGTTCAATTCGCCGCTGGGCGCCTGCGAGGCCTGCCGCGGCTTCGGCCGCGTGATCGGCATCGACTTCGGCCTGGTCATCCCCGACGAGAAAAAAACCTTGCTCGAAGGCGCCATCAAGCCGTGGACCACGCCGTCCTACAAGGAATGCCAGGACGACCTGCAAAAGTACGCCCCGCGCGCGGGCGTGCCGCTGGGCGTGCCCTGGAAGGACATGAGCGACGAGCACAAGCGCTGGGTGCTGTACGGCACGCCCGACTGGAAGGGCGGCAATGACGCCTGGAAGCACCAGTGGTACGGCGTGCAGCGCTTCTTCGACTGGCTGGAAACCAAGTCGTACAAGATGCACGTGCGCGTGCTGCTGTCCAAGTACCGCAGCTACACGCCCTGCCCCAGCTGCAACGGCGCGCGACTGAAGCCCGACGCCCTGCTCTGGCGCCTGGGCAACAAGGATGAAGCCGACGCCGTGCTGCCGCCCGAAGACGGCCGCTACAAGCGCTTCATGCCGGTCGGCACCACCTGGAGCCGCGAGCAGCTCAACGGCCTGGACGGCCTGTCGCTGCACGACGTGATGCTGCTGCCGATCGAGCGGGTGCGTAAATTCTTCGACACGCTGTCGTTCTCGGGCGCGCTGGACGCCGCCACCGACCTGCTGATGACCGAAGTGCGCGCGCGCCTGAAATTCCTGTGCGACGTGGGCCTGGGCTACCTGACGCTGGACCGCCAGAGCCGCACGCTGTCGGGCGGCGAGGTCCAGCGGATCAACCTGACCACCGCGCTGGGCACCTCGCTGGTGAACACGCTGTTCGTGCTGGACGAGCCCTCCATCGGCCTGCACCCGCGCGACATGCACCGCGTCGTCGAAGTCATGCACCGCCTGCGCAACGCCGGCAACACGCTGGTGGTCGTGGAGCACGATCCGCAGGTCATGGTGGCCGCGGACCGCATCATCGACATTGGCCCCGGTCCCGGCGAACGGGGAGGCCGCATCGTCTTCGACGGCACGCCCGACCAACTGCGCGCCGCGCCCTCGCTGACCGGCGACTATCTCGGCGGCCGACTGCGTGTGGAAGCGCCGCGTCCGATGCCGGTGGCGGCCAACACGCCGCGCCTGCTGCTGGAAGGCGTCAATGCGCACAACCTGAAGAACGTCTCTGTCGAGCTGCCGCTGGGCCGCCTGGTCTGCGTGACGGGCGTGTCCGGTTCGGGCAAATCCACGCTGGTGCAGGATGTGCTCTACCCCGCGCTGCTCAAGCAGAAGGGCAAGCCGTCGGAAGCGCCGGGCGCCTTCGACCGCCTGCTCGGCGCCGAGCAGATCGCCGACGTCGTCATGGTGGACCAGACCCCCATCGGCAAGACCGCGCGCTCCAACCCAGCCAGCTACGTCGGCGCGTTCGACGCGATCCGCAAGCTGTTTGCCCAGGCCCCGCTGGCGCGTGAGCGCGCCTACACGGCGGGCACATTCAGCTTCAACGGCGGCGACGGCCGCTGCCCGACCTGCGGCGGCACCGGCTTCGAACACGTCGAAATGCAGTTCCTGTCCGACGTGTACCTGCGCTGCCCCGATTGCGACGGCAAGCGCTTCCGCCCCGAAGTGCTGGAAGTGCGCGTCGAGCACCTGGGCAAGAGCGCCTCGATTGACGAAGTGCTGGAAATGACCGTCAGCGAGGCGCTGGACTTCTTCAAGGGCCTGCGCGACGTGCAGACCGGTCTTGCGCCGCTGGCCGACGTGGGCCTGGAATACGTGCGGCTGGGCCAGCCCGTGCCGACCCTGTCCGGCGGCGAGGCGCAGCGCCTGAAACTGGCTGGCCATCTGGCTGAGGCCGCGCGCAGCGGCATCTCCACCGCCAAGGTCGCCAAGAAGGGCAGCCTGTTCCTGTTCGACGAACCCACCACCGGCCTGCACTTCGACGACGTCGCGCGCCTGATGCGCGCGTTCCGCAAGCTGCTGGCCGCCGGCCACACGCTGCTGGTCATCGAACACAACCTGGACGTGATTCGCGCCGCGGATTGGCTGATCGACCTGGGTCCCGAAGGCGGCGACGCCGGCGGCCTGGTGCTCGGCACCGGCACGCCGCAGGACCTGATGGACAACCCCAAGTCGCATACGGGCGCCGCCCTGCGCGACTATGAAGTCAGCATCCTGCCCATCGATACCGTCGCGGGCGGCAAGGCCGACGTCATCGTCAGCAGCGATGCCGACGCCCAGGAGGCCGAGCAGGCCGGCCTGACCGCGCGCATCGCCGAGCCGCAAGCCGAGTACGGCGCGGGCGTGGGCACGCCCCTGCAATCCCTGGTGCGCGAACGCCGCCAGGGCAGCATGGCCATCGAAATCCGCAACGCGCGCGAACACAACCTGAAGAACATCAGCGTCGAAATTCCGCACGACAAGTTCACCGTCATCACGGGCGTGTCGGGGTCGGGCAAGTCCACGCTGGCCTTCGACATCCTGTTCAACGAGGGCCAGCGCCGTTATCTGGAATCGCTGAACGCCTACGCGCGTGCCATTGTGCAGCCGGCCGGCAAGCCGGATGTGGACGCCATCTTCGGCATCCCGCCCACCGTGGCGATCGAACAGCGCACCAGCCGCGGCGGCCGCAAGTCCACCGTGGCCACGATGACGGAAATCCATCACTTCCTGCGGTTGCTGTACGTGAAACTGGGCACGCAATACTGCCCGGACTGCAATGTCGCGGTCGAACCCCAGAACACCGACCAGATCGTGGCGCGCCTGTTGCGCGAGCACAAGGGCGAGCACATCGGCCTGCTGGCGCCGCTGGTCACCGCGCGCAAGGGCTATTACACGGATCTGGCCAAGTGGGCGGGCTCCAAGGGCCATTCCCATCTGCGCGTTGACGGCGAATTCATTCCCGTGGCGCCGTGGCCGCGCCTGGACCGCTACAAGGAGCACACCATCGAACTGCCGGTGGCAGACGTGGTGGTGGACCCGGCCAACGAGGCCGCCCTGCGCGCCGCCGTCAAGAGCGCGCTGGAGAACGGCCAGGGCGTGATGTCGGTCGTGTGGCCCGTCAACAAGCTGCACGAGGCGCTGAACAGCGAACTGCAGCAGCAGCATTTCTCGGTCAAGCGCGCGTGCCCGTCCTGCGGCACCAGCTTCCCCGAACCCGATCCGCGCCTGTTCTCGTACAACTCCAAGCACGGCTGGTGCACGGGCTGCTACGGCACCGGCCTGCAATTGCAGGGCTTTGACGCAGAGCAGACCGGCGAGGAAACCGCCTGGAACGCGTGGTACGAAGGCGAGGCCAAGACCTGCACGCAATGCGATGGCCAGCGGCTGAACCGCGTGGCGCGCGCCGTGCGCTGGCGCGACAAGTCGATTGCCGAACTGGCCTCGCTGCCGGTGTCGGACGCACACACCTTCTTTACCGGACTGGTGGCGCGCGGCCGAGAAGGCGAAATTGCCCGCGACATCCTGGCCGAGATCCGCGGCCGCCTGAACTTCATGCAGGAAGTGGGCCTGAACTACCTGGCGCTGGACCGCGCCGCGCCCACGCTGTCCGGCGGCGAGGCGCAGCGCATCCGGCTGGCCGCGCAACTGGGCTCCAACCTGCAGGGCGTCTGCTACGTGCTGGACGAACCCACCATCGGCCTGCACCCGCGCGACAACCGCATCCTGCTGGACGCGCTGGCGCGGCTGGAAGGCAACGGCAACACGCTGGTGGTGGTCGAGCACGACGACGACACCATCCGCCGCGCCTCGCACGTCATCGACATCGGCCCGGGCGCGGGCATCCGCGGCGGCCGCGTGGTGGCGCAAGGCACCGTGCAGGACGTGATCGACGCACCTGAATCCGTGACCGGCCGCTACCTGAAGACGCCGCTGGCGCATCCGCTGCAGGGCCGCCGTCCGGTCGAGGCCGACACGCCCATGATCGAGATCCGCGGCGCGCGCCTGCACAACCTGCGCAGCGTGGACGCGCGCATTCCGGTGGGCCGCCTGAGCGTGGTGACCGGGGTGTCCGGTTCCGGCAAGTCGACCTTGGCGCGCGAAGTGCTGCTGGACAACCTGACGCAGGCGGTCTCGCAAGGCAAGGCGCCGGGCTGGGCGGGCTGCGAAAGCATCAAGGGCTGGGAAGCCATTGACCGCGTGCTGGAAGTGGACCAGACGCCCATCGGCAAGACGCCGCGCTCGTGCCCGGCCACCTACGTGGGCTTCTGGGACGACGTGCGCAAGCAGTTCGCCGACACGCGCGAAGCCCGCATGCGCGGCTGGACGGCGGCGCGCTTCTCGTTCAATACCGGCGATGGCCGCTGCCCGATCTGCGAAGGCCAGGGCATGCGCACCATCGAGATGAACTTCCTGCCCGACGTGAAGGTGCCGTGCGACGCCTGCAACGGCGCGCGCTTCAACAGCGACACGCTCAGCGTGCAGATGCGCGGCAAGAACGCCGGCGAGCTGCTGTCCATGGAAGTGGACGACGCCATCGGCTACTTCGCCGCCCATCCCAAGATCCACCGTCCGCTGCAACTGATGCAGGACGTGGGGCTGGGATACCTGACGCTGGGCCAGCCGTCGCCCACGCTGTCGGGCGGCGAGGCGCAGCGCATCAAGCTGGTGACCGAGCTGTCCAAGGCCCGCCTGACCGACGGCCTGATCAAGACCGGCCGCGCCTCGCGCATCCCGCACACGCTGTACGTGCTGGATGAGCCCACGGTGGGCCTGTCGATGGCCGACGTCGAAAAGCTGATCCACGTGCTGCACCGCCTGGTCGAAGCCGGCAACACGGTGGTGGTGATCGAACACAACCTGGACGTCATCGCCGAAGCCGACTGGCTGCTGGACCTGGGCCCCGAAGGCGGCACGGGCGGCGGGCAACTGGTGGGCGAAGGCTCGCCCGAGCACGTGATGACGCTGGCCGATCATTCCCACACCGGCCGGGTCCTGACGGAGTTCCTTGCGCAACAACAACGGTAACGCACCATGGATTGCCGTTTTGAAGACCGGCTTGCCGGTCGCGCGCTGCGCCTCGACGGGTTTTGCGACCGGATCGAGGCGCGCGCCGCGGCCGAGGTCGCCCCGGCGCTGGCCGCCATCGACGCCGCGCGGCGCGAAGGCCGCTGGATTGCCCTGCTGCTGGACTACGAGCTGGGCGAATGGCTACTGCCCGAGGCCACCCGGCCCGCGCCGGCCGGGCCGTGGACGCCGCCGCGCGACGACGGGCGCCCCCGACTGACCGCGCTGGTGTTCGACCGCAAGATCGACGAAGCGCCGTGGGACGCGCCGGACGCCGACGCGCCCACAGCGTCCATCAGCCTGCCCGCACCGCGCATGACCGAGCCCGCCTACGTACGCCAGATCGACGCCATTCGCGGCCTGATCCGGGACGGCGAGCTGTATCAGGTCAATTTCACGCAGCCGCTCGACGTCGGCTTCCAGGGCGATCCGGGCACGCTGTATCGCCGCATCGCGGCGCGCAATCCGGTCGCGCACGCAGCCTACATCCAGGACGGCGATCGCACGGTGCTGTCGTTTTCGCCCGAACTGTTCGTGCGGCGCGAGGGCGCCCGGCTGACGACCCGGCCCATGAAAGGCACCGCACCGCGACATGCCGACCCGGCCGAGGACGAACGCCTGGGCCAGGAATTGCTGGCCAGCGACAAGAACCGCGCCGAGAACCTGATGATCGTGGACCTGCTGCGCAACGACCTCGGACGGCTGGCCGAGCCGGGTTCGGTGAAGGTCGACGCGCTGTTTTCGTTGGAGCGATACCCCACGGTCTGGACCATGACGTCCACCGTGTCGGCCACCGCGCCGCACGCCACGCTGTCGGACGTGCTGCACGCCCTCTTTCCCTGCGGATCGATCACCGGCGCGCCGAAAGTAGCGGCCATGCGCCGCATCCGGCAAATGGAAACCGCCCCGCGCGGTCTGTATTGCGGCAGCATCGGCTGGCTGGCCCCGGATGGCGACTTCTCGCTCAACGTCGCGATCCGCACGCTGGTCCTGGACCAGCAGGGCCACGGCGTCTACAGCGTGGGCGGCGGCATCGTCTACGATTCGGACCCGGCCGGCGAATGGCAGGAATGCCACTGGAAGGCCCGCATCCTGCGCGCCTGACGGCGCAAACCTCACGGCCGGTAGTAGCATAGAGCGCGGCCCGCGCAGCCCGGCCAGGCGCGGCCCCACTCAGCCGGCCCCGCGCCTTATTCCAGGAGAGTCCCATGCAACCCGAATTGATCGAGACCATCCTGGTTGAAGCCTCGGGCAACGTGCCGCTGCTGGCGCGCCACCTCCACCGCCTCGAAGCGTCATGCAAGGCCCTGGGCTATGTCTGGGGCGGCCGCGATGTCGAAGGCGACATCCTCGTCGCCGTCATGTCCCTGGGCTCCGCCGGCCCGCACCGCCTGCGCCTCCTGGTCGCGCGCGACGGCAGCCGCCACATCCAGACCGCCGTCCTGCCGCCCCTGCCCGCCCACCAGGAAGTCATGCTGGCGCCCGAGGCGCTGCGCTCTTCCGAACCGCTGCTGCGCTACAAGACCACGCACCGCCCCTGGTACACCAAGACGATCGAATGGCTGCCTTCGCATCCGCACATCTTCGATCTGGTCTATCTGAACGAACGCGGCGAACTCTGCGAAGGCAGCCGCAGCAACGTCTATCTGCGCCTGGGCGACGTCTGGTACACCCCGCCCGTGGACAGCGGCTGCCTGCCGGGCGTGCAGCGCGCGCAACTGCTCGACGACGGCAAGACGAAGGAACGCGTCCTGACGCTGGCGGACCTGCATGCCGCCGACGAAATCCGGTTGTCGAATGCGCTGCGCGGATGGTTCACGGTGACATTCCGCGACGCCTGACATCCGCTCGGGGCGAACGCGCATTGCAAAAGCCGCGCCGCTGAAGAATAATTGCGACTGATTCTTATTGGCATCATGTCAGCGGCTTCATCGTGTCTTCCTCCCGCCCCGGGGCGCCCGCCTGCATCGAATCCCTGTATTGCGACCACCACGGCTGGCTGCAGGAATGGTTGCGGCGCCGCCTGGGCAACACCTTCGACGCCGCCGATATCGCGCACGACACGTTCGTGCGCCTGTTCCGCAACCAGGAACCCATCTGCGAACCGCGCGCGTTCCTGACCACCATTGCCCGCGGCCTGGTCATCAACCATTGGCGGCGGCAGGATCTGGAACGCGCCTACCGCGACACGCTGGCCACCGTCGCCGACACCCTCCATCCCTCGCCCGAAGACCGCGCCCTGCTGATGGACGCGCTGTCCGAACTGGACGCGCTGTTGAACCAGCTCAATCCCAAGGCCCGCACGGCCTTTCTGCTGGCGCACCTGGAGGGCCTGGGCTACGTCGAGATCGCCGCGCGCCTGGCGGTGTCCGAACGCATGGTCAAGAAGTACATGGCGCAGGCGATGCTGCACTGCCTGACTTCCAGCCTGGCGGCCACCGCACCATGACGCCCGCCCCCAGCGCGCCCAGCTTCAAGGTGCTGCAAGAGGCCGCCGAGTGGTTCGCCGTGCTGCGCGCCCCCGCGGTGCCGCCCGGCGAGCGCCAGCGCTGGCGCCAGTGGCATGACGCCGATCCCATGCATCAGGCCGCCTGGCACCGCGTGGAGGCCATCAGCGGCAAGTTCGACGACCTGCCGGGCGTGGACAAGCCCACCGCGCATCGCATGCTGGACGCCGCCGCGGCAAAACGCTCGCAGCGCCGCAGCGCCCTGAAGATGCTGACGGCGCTCTGCGGCACCGGCTTGGGCGTCTGGGCCGCGTCCCAGACCACGCCTTGGCGCGCCTGGACCGCAGCCCATCACACCAGCGTGGGCGAACGCCGCCAGATCCAGTTGGCCGACGGCGGCACCTTGTGGCTCAACACCGGCAGCGCGGTCGACGTGGACTACGGACCGCAGTTGCGTCGCGTGGTGCTGGTGGCCGGGGAGATCCTGGTCAGCACCGCGCCGGACACGCAGTCGCCCGCGCGGCCCTTCGTGGTCGACACCGCCGAGGCGCGGCTGCGCGCGCTCGGCACGCGCTACGCGGTCTACCAGGAGGACGACGCCAGCCGGGTCGCCGTCTTCGAGGGCGCGGTGGAAGTGCGCCCCAAAGCCGCCGGCGCCGCGACCCTGATCGTGCACGCCGGCCAGCAGTCCCGCGTCACCCGGGCGGCCGCCGCGCCCCCCGAGCCCGCCGAACCGGCGCGCGAATCCTGGTCGCGCGGGCTGCTGATCGCCGAGAACATGCGCCTGGCGGACTTCATCGCCGAGCTGTCCCGCTACCGGCGCGGCTATCTGGCCTGTGCCCCCGAGGTGGCCGACCTGCGCATCGTCGGCGCCTATGCGCTGCCGGACACGGACCGGGTGCTGAGCGCGCTGGCCGCCACGCTGCCCGTGCGCATCCAGGCGCCGATGCCGTGGTGGGTGACGGTGGTGCCGCGCTGACGCCACGCGTTGCAAAAAGATTTCAGGACCGAGGTTCCCTTTTCGGATGCCACGTTTGGCATACGGGGTGAAGACCCTCTTCCTTCCCCACGAAAGGCTTTCCATGCACTCCTCGTCCCTTACCCGCCGCACCGCGCTGTCGCTGGCGATTTTCGCGGCCCTCCTGGGCATTGCTGTCACGGCGGCCTCGCCCGTGCACGCGCAGGCTGCGCCGGCCGCCTCGGCCAGCCGCGACTTCGACATCGCGCCCGGCGCGCTGAGCCGCGTCATCACCCAGTTCGCGGCGCAGGCCGGCATCCAGGTGTCCGTCGACGCCGCCATAACAGCCGGCCGCGACAGCCCCGGCCTGCGCGGCCGCCATTCCGTGCCGAGCGGCTTCGGCGCCCTGCTGGCCGGCACCGGCCTTGAGGCGGTCCACCGGGGCGGCGGCGAGTACACCCTGCGCCCCAGCCCCGCGGCGCCGGGGGTGGTGACGCTGCCCGGCGTCACGGTGACCGGCTCCACCAACGCCGCCCTGCAGCAGGACGGCTTGGCCAGCGACGGCTACCGCGCCTCGCTCGTGCAGTCGGTCGGCGCCCTGGGCGGCATGGATCTGCAGCGCGCGCCCTTCGCCATCAACGTCGTGCCCCGTGAACTGCTGCAGAACGTGCAGGCCCAGTCGCCCGACGACGTCTACAAGATCAGCCCGTCCGCCATGACGCAGACGCCCCAGATCAGCGGCTGGGCGCCCATGGTGAAGATTCGCGGGTTCAACAGCTACGACCGCGCCGAAGAAGGCCTGCGCCGCTCCTTCGGCTTTGCGGCATCCATCGAAGACAAGGAACGGGTCGAGATCCTGAGCGGGCTGTCGGGCTTCCTGTTCGGCGCGGCCTCGCCCGGCGGGATGGTTAACTACGTCTACAAGCGCCCCACGCAGGAGCGTCTGAACAGCGTCACGGTCGGCAACTACGGCGGCGGCCAGTATTACGTGCACGGCGACTTCGGCGGTCCGGTCGACAGCAATGGCAAGGTCGGCTACCGCGTCAACCTGGTGCGCCAGGACGGCGACACCGCCGTCGACGACCAGAAGATCGACCGCAGCCTGGCCAGCGCCGCGCTCGACTTCAACATCACCGACCGCTTCAAGCTGGAGCTGGGCGCCTCCTACGGCGACTACAAGATGGACGCGCCCAACTCCTACTGGTTCTTCCGCGACGGCGTATCCCGCCCCACACTGGACACGAAGAAGAACTGGAGCCAGCCCTGGATCCGCGATGAAACCGAAACGCGCAAGTGGATGGCCCGGGCCACGTATGAAGCCAGCGACCACCTGACGCTGCGCGTGGCCCACCTGCGCGAATACCAGGACCGGCCCGTGCAGTACCACACGATGAATTCCGTGCGCTCCGCCGGCGAATACTTCCAGCTGCGCCAGAAGGTCGGTCCCACGCGCACGGAATCCGAGGCATGGCAGGCGCTGGCCGACATCTCGTTCGCCACGGGCCCGGTCGATCACAAGATCACCATGGGGTACTACGGCTACACCGACCGGCAATGGCAGAACACGTGGTTCCCCAGCACCGGCTACCAGGGCCCGTACAGCCTGGATTCGCCCACGCACGTGCCGGAACCGGACTGGGCCACGACGCCGGCCAAGTCGATGTACTTCTCCAGCCGCATCCGCAACGACAACTTCATGATCGGCGATCTGGTGCGCTTCAACGATCAATGGTCCGCGCTGGTCGGCATCAACCGCAGCACCATCCAGACGACCGACCGCAACGCCGACGGCAGCCTCAGCCAGCCCGACTATGACCGCGGCAGGAACTCGCCCAACGCGTCGCTGATCTTCACGCCCGTGCCGTGGATGACGGCGTACGCCACCTACATCGAAGGTCTGGAACAAGGCGGCGTGGCGCCCGAAGACGCCGCGAACGCGCTGCAGGTCATGGCGCCGATGCGCAGCAAGCAGAAGGAATTGGGCCTGAAGGCCGAGGTCGGCGGCGTGCTCGTGAGCGGCGCGCTGTTCGACATCGAGAAGGCCTACGAATACACCAACGACGCCAACGTCTACGGCCAGGACGGCGTGCAGCGCCACCGCGGCGCGGAGGTCTCGGCCATCGGGAAGGTCACGCCCGCATGGACGGTCGTGGGCGGCGCCACCTGGCTGCATGCCCGCGTCGAAGGCGGCGCCAATGACGGCAAGGATCCCTTGAACGTGCCCAAGTTCATGGCCAAGCTCTACTCCGAATACGCCCTGCCCTTCGCGCCCGGCCTCAGCGTCACGGGCGGCGTCTACCACGTCGGCAAGCAGTGGTCGTCCGCCACCAACGTCAGCCGCCTGCCGTCCTACACCACGTTCGACGTCGGCCTGCGCTATGCGGCCCAGGTCTCCGGGCGGCCGCTCACGCTGCGCCTGAACGTCAACAACGTCACCGGCCGGGACTACTGGCTCAACAGCTACTACCTCGGCAGTCCACGCAGCGTCGCGCTGTCGGCGCAGATGCAGTTCTGAAGACGCGGACTCAATCAGACCCTGTCGAAAAGCAAAGCCTTGATGCGCAGTCGAATCGATGACTTACGGCGATGGCCAAATATTTACGGCTGCGCGTCCTTTTTCTCTTTCGGGCATTAATTACCCTGTGGGGGTCGAGTGTCCCTAATTGCGCAAGTTAATAAGACAGAGATGTCAAACTTGCTCCGTAATCCAGTCCGTCAGCGCAGGCAAGTCATGCGCCCAAAAAAGTGAAAGCCCGCGCCCCTGAGCATCAATTAAGTTGTGGAGCTTAAAGACCCCTCCCAGAACTGCCGCCGGCACTACTTGTCGGATTCCGAACTCGCGCAACCACGTCGCGGCCTTGGCAGCGGCGTCATTGTTGAGTCGCTTGACAGAGTTAGTAGAGGAATTGGAGACTTTGCACTCAATGGCTAATACTCGGCCGTCTCGTAGGCCTACAACAACATCCGCTTTACGACCCCCTAGTTCGCTTTCCGAACAGTACTCGCCACGCCCAGGAGCTTGAGCTAAAACCGATATACGGCGGGACGAGACTGGCGTAAAGCCTACGGCGTCCAGCGAGGCAAAAACCGCGGCCTCCTGCTCACGCTTACCTTCACTTCGACGTCCAGTCTCGAGACGACGCGATGCGATTAGCGCGGCAGATGAAACGACCGCGGCCTGCCGCTCAGCCTCCGTTGGGTCACGGCCTTCGACCACCCAAGGAAACCGCCTGCGATCTAGACCGCTCAGAATGACACTGCGAATTCGTGCCACCATTTCAGGGTCGCGTCTAATCCTCTGCTTTGTCAGCACCCCCTCCGCAACCACCTTCAAGTCGTCCTCTGAGATCGGAGGCCCAGCTAGGTATCGAAACGATTCCAGCAGCCTTGGAGTCGTCAGTACGTCGACCAAGCTCCCATCAAGGTCAGTTAAGTCAACAGTCGACTCCAGCAGTTCCTCAACGACACCTTGGTATTCGTCGAAGTGAGCCACGTACTGCTCAAGCGGCTCCTCCATGCGGCGACGGCGAAAAATTTCGATCGCCTGTGCCCGCTTCAACTCCAACTGTTCGGACGTCCAAACTGGCGGTTGGGTCATGTGGCAGTCTCTTTCAACAAACTAGGCGAAGGCACAAACAACCGCTCCATCTCTCCGGGCTCAAACTTTGTCAGCCCGCCGGCATAGGTGCGGCCGTCAAGCACACTAATACCCGTGCAGAGGTAGTCCACCAGCTTTCGCAACTGCGCTTCCGACAGCGGTTCTCTAGGATACAAGCCATGCGCAATATTGATGTGTCGTACCGCCACAGCGTTCCGAACGAACTTGGGGGCGCTCCGCGCCATGTACGTCGCTAAGATTGGAGCTGGGGCCCGCATGCCCACCGACCACCACGCACGCCTATTTCGAGCAACATAACCTTCATGCGCGCCACGTTCACGCGCAGCCCTCAGGAAGCACTCAACACCGGCACGTTCTTCGAGCTCAAGCTCATCAAGGTCGTCAGGTAAATCAACGACACTACGAAGCATTGACGCATCATCGAGGATGCGTCCGGCAGCGATCAATTCTCGAGCCTTCGTTACGCTTCGTAGTTTGTATCGATCTGGAACGCCGCTGGCATCTGCGTTAGCAATGAATACTGCGTTGGCGCCCGTCACAGTACCTCGATGCACTCGGCAAAGTTCACCCAGTTCAACAAAGCCCTCAGGGCAACCTCGGCTTGCATGCGTCAGACGTGACCATCGCGATTCCAATTCAAGCCGCTCTCGTCGCACGGGTTTGCCGCCACTAAGATCGGTCAAGTCTTTCATTCGTTGAACCCGCCGCAGACGCACCGACGTAGGCTTGGAGCCGATCTGAAACGTCGTAATTGCGGCAGTGGTTGCTGCGTCCGGAAATGGTGATGCAGTGGGCTCCACGATAACGATTCCTTTGCCCCCAAGAGGACCAAGAAAGAGCTCGCGTAGGAGTTGGCCGTAATTAACATCCAGCCATTCGGCGGCGGTGATAAACGATCCATGATCTCCGGGTGCGGCGCGCATCACGGTCGCGAGAAAAAAATATATGTGTAGACCTGCTAACTGACTCGCCTTGAGGCCATAACCCGCCGCCGTCTCTGCAAGCCACCGCTTCCATTCAGCATTGATCTGATGATGGCGAACGTAAGGGGGATTTCCAATGAAAAGAGTTCGGCCAGCGAATGTGTCACTCGAAGAACGGTAATCCACCAAATCTACGCGACCACGCTTCGCAAAGCCGTTCGCAGCCAGATTTGCCCGCGCCATTAGTGCGGCGAGCGGATCGACCTCAAGTCCAATAAGTTGTGCATTGCCAAAGGTGCGGCCAGCTGCACACAAAAACCGAGCGGAGCCTACGCCCGGGTCGACAACACGGTCAGGCGCCGGCTGCTCAGAAGCCCACGCCATCATGGCTTGAACGATCCCGTCGGGTGTATATGTGGCTCCAGAATTTCGGCGGACCTCTGCGCTTCGAAGTCGCGAAAACGAAGCCCCGAGAGGATCGCCGCCCTCGCGTATTTCTTCCCGGAGGCGCTTCACCAGATTCCGATTAACAGGCGCAGCGTTATGAGCAAGCTCGGCCTCCGCTCGGGAAAAACCTGCAACGTCAACAGCCCCAAGCTCTATTGCTGCTGCCGCCAAAGAAGCTTCAGTGACCAGTTCATCTACCATGGCATTCAATTCAGTAGGTCGGATTGACGGGGGGTGGTGCGCGTACGCTTTAACGCTTCGGCCCGATCAGGGCGAGCCGACCGAATGCGGCCCGGCTCAAAGTACATGGAGTCAACAGAGAAATGTGTAATTCCGAGGCCTCGTAGAAAAACAGCCAAATTGGTCAAGTTTGAGAAAATGCGAACACTGCCACGCGTACTTCCCAAAGTTCGCTCTGTGTCACCACATCGAACGGACACGGCGAAGCCCCCATGCTGACCTATCGCAGATGCCGAACTGATAGATTTTGTTGTAACCAGTTCCCGTAGTGTGTTCTCGCGGATAGTGGCGCCGCTCATAGGTCTAGCCTGATAGTGAGATAGGACACATGATAGCGCGCAATTATCATTGCGCGCCAATCGGATAACATTAAATGCTGCAATTTCGGCAAATTTCCGCTGACTTAGGCTGGCAATGCCGCAACTGTCAGGCAGCCATGCCCAAGAAAGACGTGAAGCCACTGCTTTTCAGCCGCCCGGCCCCCATGAGCGACGTGCGGCCCCCCAATTGTGGATTTGACATGCGCAAGCGAGATTTAGGCAGGGTGGACAACTCCCTCAACGACGCCATGTGTCTGTTGGAACTGGATGCGTACTGCCAAGCAGGAAGATCTTCGCGAGGAAGGTGCTGGCAGCGAAGCGCAAGCAAAATTTAGGCAACATGATCGTCATGCCCTTAACTAGACAGTATCAGGCTTCGGGTATCAAGGATCTCCACTGGCATGATTTCCGCCACACTTGCGAAGAATTGGCACTTTCAATGAGGAACGCCACTTATGGTACTGAAGGATTGGGCTGTTGGCAGACCCTCACAATGCGCAGCTCTTCGCTCGTCCTGCGCCGAAGCATTCTGCGGCGCTGACTAACCTGATTGATTTTTGGGCAACAACCGCCTGAAAATGGAAAACCTTCAGGAAGTCGCGCAAAGCATTTTCTAAAGATCATTGGCGGCTTCGGAGTGGAATCGAACCACCGACATGTGGGTTTTTATTCCGCAAACACGTCCACCACCACCTGCCGGAGCCACTGGTTGGCGGCTTCGCGGTGGTTGCGGGCGTGCCAGAACACGTTGATGACCGACTCCGGAATCTTCACCGGACAGGGCGCGGCGGCCAGGCCGAACGGGCCGCACGCGCAGTCGGCAAAGCGCTGCGGCACCACCGCGATCATGTCGGTGGCCTGCAGCACCGGGCCCACCGCCATGAAGTGCGGCACCGTCAGCCGCAGCCGGCGGCGGATGCCCGCGCGTGCGATCACCTCGTCCACCACGCCGTGGCCCGTGCCCTCGGACACGATCGCCACGTGCTCGGCAGCGCGGAACTGCCTGGCCGACACGCCCGAGCGCGCCAGCGGATGGTCCTGCCGGAAGATGCACACATAGGGCTGGCGAAACAGCCGGCGCTGAAAGAACCCGCCTTTCAGCCCCGGCAGAAAGCCCATGGCCAGATCCATGCGGCCCCGCTCCATTTCGTCGCGCACGTCGATCGACGTCGTGCGCACCGTGCGGATGGTCACGCCCGGCGCCACCTGATCCAGCGCCCGCATCAGGCGTGGCAGGAAGTAGGTCTCGCCCACGTCGTTCACCCCGATCACAAACGATCGCTCGCTGCGCGCCGGATCGAACGCCAACCGCGCGTTCAGCGTGCCTTGCAGCGCGGCAAGCGCATCGGCGATCGGCTGAGCCAGGCTCTCGGCATAAGGGGTCGGCACCATGCCGCGCGACGTCCGCAGGAACAACTCGTCGCCCAGCAGCTTGCGCAGCCGGCTCAGCGCATTGCTGACGCCCGGCTGCGAAATCCCCAGGCTTTCCGCCGCCGCCGACACCCGGCCATGCTTGTGCAATTCATTGAAGACAACGAGCAGATTCAGATCCACGTCTTTCAGGTTCATGCGGCTGTCTCCACCAATATTGATTCTGGTGATTTATGTAATAAGCCAGATTCTATTTATTAATTTGGCGCCCTGCCCGAAGATGCAAAAAAACCGCCTGCGCCCAAGCCGCGCAAGGCGCTGCCCGGCCGCCACGCGGCCAGCTGAAAAATGGAGACAAATCATGCGCGTCCGCACGCATCGCATCGCCACGTCCTGTCGCAGGGGCCGTCCATGAACGCCCCCGAACATCCCATCCAATTCTTCCCGCCCTGGCAAGGCGACGGTTCCCATCGCATTCCATTCGGCGTCTATACCGATGCCGCCCTGCACCAGCGGGAACTGGAGCGCTTCTTCTACCAAGGCCACTGGAGCTACGTCGGCCTTGAGGCCGAAATCCCGAATCCCGGCGACTTCAAGCGCACGGTCGTGGGCGAGCGGTCCGTCATCCTGCTGCGCGACAACGACGGCGCCGTGCGCGTCGTGGAAAACGTCTGCGCCCATCGCGGCGTGCAGTTCTGCCGCGAACGCGCCGGCAACCGCACCGAGTTCGTCTGTCCGTACCACCAGTGGAACTACGACCTGCAGGGCAACCTGATCGGCGTGCCCTTCCGCCGCGGCGTCAAGCAGGACGGCAAGGTCAACGGCGGCATGCCGCCCGACTTCAAGCCCGAGGACCACGGCCTGACAAAACTGGCGGTCGCCTGCCGCAACGGCGTCGTCTTCGCGTCCTTCGACCACGACGTCGAACCGCTGGAAGACTATCTGGGCCCCGACATCGCGCATTACTTCGACCGCGTCTTCGACGGTCGCGAACTGGTGATCCACGGCTACAGCCGCCAGCGCATTCCCGGCAACTGGAAGCTGATGCAGGAGAACATCAAAGACCCCTATCACCCCGGCCTCCTGCACACCTGGTTCGTCACCTTCGGCCTATGGCGCGCGGACAACCGGTCCGAACTGAAAATGGACCGCCACTTCCGCCACGCCGCCATGATCTCCACGCGCGGCCAGGGTGGCAAAAGCACCGTCACCAGCGGCGTGTCCAGCTTCAAGGAACAGATGTCGCTGAACGACGACCGCTTTCTGGACATCGTGCAGGAACCCTGGTGGAACGGCCCCACCGCCGTGCTCATGACCCTGTTCCCCAGCGTCATCATCCAGCAGCAGGTGAACTCGCTGTCCACCCGCCACATCCAGCCCGTCGGCCACGACGCCTTCGACTTCGTCTGGACCCATTTCGGCTTTGCCGACGACACCCCCGAAATGACCCAGCGCCGCCTGCGCCAGGCCAATCTCTTCGGCCCCGCCGGCTTCGTGTCCGCCGACGACGGCGAAGTCATCGAATTCTCGCAATCCGGCTTTGAACAAAAGCCCTGGCACCGCAGCGTCGCCGAACTCGGCGGAAAAACCGCCGAAAACACCGATCACATGGTCACCGAAACGCTGATACGCGGCATGTACGCGTACTGGCGCCGCGTGATGGAGGCGTGACATGCTGGACTTTCCGCGCTACTACCAACTCACCCGCCTGTACACCGACTACGCCGCCGCCCTGGACGCCGGCGAATGGGAAAAGTGGCCCGACTTCTTCACGGAAGACTGCATCTACAAAGTGCTGCCGCGCGAAAACTACGAACGCGGATTTCCGCTGGCGACCATGGCGTTCGAGAGCCGCGGCATGCTGAAGGACCGCATCTACGGCGCCACCGAAACCATCTTCCACGACCCCTACTACCAACGCCACGTCGTCGGCGCGCCACGCGTGCTGCTGGCGCAGGACGACCGCATCGAGTCCGAAGCCAACTACGCCATCTTCCGCACCAAGCCCAGCCAGCTCACCACCGTCTTCAATGTGGGCCGCTACCTCGACGTGATCCGCCAGACCCCCGACGGCCTCAAATTCGAATCGCGGCTGTGCATCTTCGACAGCGAGCTGATCCCCAACTCGCTGATCTATCCCATCTGATCCGGAGACGAACAATGACTGTGCAATGGACAAAGGCGATTGAACGCGATGAAGTCCCCGAAGAAGACGTCATCGCCGTAGAGGCAGGCGGAAAGGAGATCGCGCTATACGGCGTAAATGGCGAGGTCTACGCGACCGACAATCTCTGTACGCACGGCAATGCCAGGCTGTGCGACGGCTTCCTGACCGGCCACGAAATCGAATGCCCGCTGCACCAGGGCCGCTTCGACGTGCGCGACGGCCGCGCCCTGTGCTCGCCACTGCGGGAGAACATCGCGACCTATCCCGTGCGTATTGAGGATGGCGTCGTGTTCGTGGCGCTTTGATTTACGGGCGCTGGGCGCGGCGACCACAAGACGCCAGTCCGTTGACGCACCGCAGCGCTCAGAAATTGAGGCGCCGCCGCCCCGGCGGCCCTCAAACCGCCAGCCGCAACGCCTCGTTCGCCGCCGCCATGCCCATGGCAGCCGTCACGGTAACCACCGACCCATAGCCCGCGCACGACAAACCTTGCGGCGCCAGCGTCATCCCCGACGCGCCCATGTCGTCCTCGCCCTCGACCGGCCGGGTCCACGCATCCGGCAAGATCGCAGGCTGGTCAAACCACAACGCATGCACGCCCATCTTCGGCACCCGCTTGAGCGCCTTGCCGTTCTTGTCCGACGCCCGCGGAAACCCATGCTCGCGCCGCAACTTGTTGCGCAGCTTGGACAGCAACGCATCATTGACCGCCCCCGACAGATCCCCTGCTCGCAAAGCCAACGGATCCGTCTTCCCGCCCGCGCCGCCACAAAGGAGCATCGGCACCCCAAGCGCACGCGCATGCAAAATCATCGCGATCTTCGCGGCCGCCTGATCGGTGCAGTCGATGATGACCGTATAAGGCCCCGGCAACACCTCACCCACGTTCTCCGGCGACACGAAGTCGTCCACCCGCGTGATCCGGCATTCCGGATTGATCGCCAGCACCCGCTCAGCCATCGCATCCACCTTCGACTGCCCCAGCGTCGAACTCAACGCATGGATCTGCCGATTGACGTTGGACTCGGCAATGTGATCCAGATCGATCAACGTCAACGCCCCCACCCCACACCGCGCCAGCGCTTCGACGGTCCACGAGCCAACCCCGCCCAGGCCGGCGACGGCAACGTGGGCATTGCGGATGCGGGAGGGCGCGTCAGGACCATAGAGGCGCGACAGCGCGCCGAAACGACGGTCGAGATCGGCGGGTTCGGGTATGAGTTCGGGCGAGTTCATGGAGCGCATTTTATGGCAGCGGCCGCCAACCCATCCGCCCAAGTCACGCGGACAAGGTGTCTGACACCCTGCGGAGACTGCAGTCATGCCGCGGATGTGCCCCAAGGGTGTCAGACACCGGCGCACTTTTCGCCACCCGTCCAGATCCCCGAGGGACCCACGGACAGGGTGTCAGACACCGGAGGCAACGCGCCGCCGCCCACCGCAAGCGCGAAGCGTCATCCCCGGACGCAATACACCGCGTAAGCGCCCGGAGGCCGCCCGCGCGGCCAACCGGGCGCGGGCCCCGCAAGCTGCTTCAAACATGCGCAAACGCAGGCAAGAACCTTAAAAACTCAGCCCGCCCCAGCGATCGGCAAGTTCAAACCACCCGAGCCCGGCGTGGCGTCGGCCTGGGGCGCGCGGGGCGTGTAGATGCGCCCGAGGGAATCGGAAGGCAGTCGCCGAAGGCGACAACGACGATGACGAAGGGGCAGTCCGGAGCGAAGGCTCCGGACCGCAATCGCAGCCCCGCGCGCCCCAGGCCGACGACGCGCCGGGCGTCTTAAGAACCACAATCGACACCTAAAACACCCGCCAAGCGCCACAAGAACCGCAATCGACACCTAAAACACCCGCCGAGCGCCACAAGAACCGCAACCGACACCTGCCCCCGACTTTCGCCGAAAATCGATGCGCCTGCCGGCAGACAGCCTCACATCCGCAGCCCATCCCCCTCAACAGCCACCACATCATCCCCGCCAAGCGCCTGATAAACCGTGACCTGATTCACCAACCGATTCAGCATATTCTCATCGCTGGCCACCTCAGCCACCCGCCGCTTCTCCTGCGCATCCAGCCAATCCCGCAGCGGCACCGCCCCCGCCCGATACCTGACTTCGTACAGCCGCTCAGCCTCCCGAGCCGCCCGCAACGACAGATCCAGCTGCTCAGCACGAATCGACAATTGCGTCCGATTCGACAGCGCATTCTCCACATCCGCCATCGCCTGATACAGCGCCTGCCGGAACGTCACCACCCGCTCCTCAAAATCCGCTTTCGAAATCCGGATATTGAGCTGCATCTGGTTCCATTGCAGAAATGGCAACGTCAACCCCGCCCCCAACGTCCCGATCGGATTCTTCAACACATCCGACAACGTCGGGCTAGAAGTGCCCAGCGCCCCCGTCAACGTCACCGGCGGATAAAAGCTAGCCCGCGTCGCATCCACGGTAGCCAGCGACTCCCGCAACCGCAGCTCGGCCGCCCGCAGATCCGGCCGCCGCCCCAGCAACTCCGCCGGCACCCCCGCCCGCGCCTCCGGCAACGCGCTCGACGGCAACCGCATCGGATCCGCCGTGATGCGATCCGGCGGCCCATCGAACAGAATCGTCAACGCATTGATGTACTCCACCCGCTGCTGCACCAGCAGCGCATGCGCCGCCTCCTGGCTGGCAACCGTCTGCTCCGCCTCAGCCAACTCCAGCGCCGACGCCCCGCCCGCCGCGTACTGCGCCCGCACCAGATCCTGCGTGCGCCGCGCGTAGGCAATGCTCTCCTCGCTGCTGGCGATGCGTTGGTTGATGAACGCCGTCTGCCAATACAACGTTGCCGTCGTCCCCACCAGCGACAGCGCCGCGGCCTGGCGGTCCTGCTCCGTCGCCAGCGCCTCCCACTGCGCCGCATCCCGCTGGCGCGCCAGCTTGCCCCACAGATCCACCTGATAGCTCACCGTCAGCTCGGCCGAATTGGCCCGCGTGATTGCGCGATCCCCATACAGATTGCGCACCCGCGACACATTCGCGTCCCCGCCAAACTGCGGCATCAACTGATCGTCCGCCAGCCCCGCCTGGTACTGCGCCCGCCGCACGCGAATCGCCGCCGCCGCCAGATCGTTGTTGCGCGCCAGCGCCGTCTCCACCAACCTGTTCAGCACCGGATCATCGAAATTGCGCCACCAGTCGCCTCCATCGGCCAGCGAAGCCTGCGCGCCCGCATCAGCGCCCGCCCCCGCATAAGTCCAGGACGCCGGCACACTCACCGCCGGCCGCTCGTAATCCGTACGCAGCAGACCGCACCCGCCCAGCGCCAGCAACAGCGCCACGCCCAGCGGCTTGCACACCAGAGAAACTGCTTTCATCTTCCTCATTCCCGGGCCAACGCCTCGACGGGATCCAGGCGCGCCGCGTTGCGCGCCGGCAGATAGCCAAAAATCACACCGATCAGCGTCGAGCACGTGAATGCCGCCACCATCGATGCCGTGGAATAGATCATCTGGAACGAGCCGCCCGTCGCCTTGCTGACCAGCACGCCCAAGCCCAGCGACAACAGGATGCCCACCGCGCCGCCGATCAGGCACACCAGCACCGCCTCGATCAGGAACTGCTGCATGATGTCGCTGCGCCGCGCGCCCACCGCCATCCGCACCCCGATCTCGCGCGTGCGCTCGGTCACCGACACCAGCATGATGTTCATCACCCCGATTCCACCCACCATCAGCGAAATCAGCGCGATCAGCGACACCAGCAGCGTCATCGTCGCCGTCGTGCGCTCGATCGTCTTGCGCACCGCATCCGTGTTGAACACGAAAAAGTCCTTCACCACGTGCCGGCGCGTCAGCACCCGCACGATGGCCTGTTCGGCGGCCGCCGGCGGCGTTGCGTCGTTCACGCGCACCGTGATGCTCTTCAGGTGCTGCTGCCCCAGCACCCGCGACAGCGCCGTCGTATAGGGAATCCACACGTTCAGCGAATCGTTGCTGCCAAACACCGTGTCCTTCTTCTGCGTCACCCCGATCACGCGCGCCGGCATCGATCCCAGGAAAATCACCTGCCCGATGGGCTCCGTATGCGACCCGAACAGCGCACGCCGCGTGCCCTCGTCGATCACCACTTCCTGCGCGCGGCGCGCCACGCTGGTCTCGTCAAAGAACTTGCCCTCGGCCAGCTTGATCGCGCGCACCCGGAAGTATTGATCGCCCACGCCCTGGATCGACCCATTCACCGACACGTTGCGGTAACGCAGCGTATTGCTCGTGCCCACTTCCGGCGTCACGCTGTCCACATAGGACTCGCGCGCCAACGCCTCGGCGTCCGCCGCCACCAGCGTGCGGATGTTCACCGCCTTCTCGTCGCCGAAATCCTTACCCGGAAAAACCTCAACCGTGTTCGTGCCGATTGCGCTGATGTCTTCCAGGATCTTGCGCCGCGAGCCCTCGCCCAGCGCCACCACCGACACCACCGCCGCAATGCCGATGATGATGCCCAGCATCGTCAGCGACGTGCGCAGCCGATGCGCGTTCATCGCCAGCAGCGCCATGCGCAGCGCCTCGCCGCAGCGGTCCAGATACGCCTGCCAGGCCGGCCGCTGGGCCATCGCCGGGGCCTCGTCCAATGCCGTCTGATGGCGCGGCGCGTCCGGATTGCGCTTGTCCGCGACGATCTCGCCGTCACTGATCTCGATGATGCGCTGCGCGTGGCGCGCCACGTTCATATCGTGCGTGACGATGATGATCGTGTGTCCCGCCGCGTTCAGTTCTTCCAGGATGCGCAGCACCTCCTGGCCCGTATGCGTGTCCAGGGCGCCCGTGGGCTCGTCGGCCAGGATGATGTCGCCGCCGTTCATCAGCGCCCGCGCGATACTCACGCGCTGCTGCTGACCGCCGGACAACTGGCCGGGCCGGTGTTCGGAACGATCGGCCAGGCCCAGGCGCGCCAGCAAGGCCGAAGCCCGCTCCAGCCGCGCCTCGCGGCGCTTGCCCGCGTAGACGGCCGGAACCTCCACGTTGCCCTGCGCGCTCAGGTCCGCCAGCAGGTGATAGCGCTGGAAGATGAACCCGAAGTGTTCCCGGCGCAGCTCCGCAAGTTCGTCGGGATCCAATTCGCCCGTGCTGCGGCCGTCGACCTTGTAATCGCCGCGCGTGGGCCGGTCCAGGCAGCCCAGGATGTTCATGAGCGTCGACTTGCCCGAACCGGACGCCCCCACGATGGCGACCATCTCGCCCGCCTCGATCGTCAGGTTGACGTCTTTCAGGACCGCGATCGTCTGGTCGCCCGCCGGAAACTCGCGGCGCACGCCCGACAGGGAAATGAGCGGACCGCTCATGTCAGGCTCCCGGCTTGGCGGCGGCCGGCGACGAATCCGCCGACACGACGCGTTCGCCCACCTCCAGGCCTTCCAGCACCTGCGCCTGCACATTGTTGTTCATGCCGATGCGGACCTGGCGCGTCTCGGTCTTGTTGCCTTCCCCCACCACGCGCACTTCGTAGCGCCCGTCCGCGCCCCGCTTGCCCAGCGCCGACGCCGGCACCACCACCGCCCCCTTGGCCTCGCCCAGCACGATGAAGACCTGCGCCGTCATCGAGATGCGCAGCTTCTCGTCGGGGTTGGGCACGTCGAACAGCCCGTTGTAATAGACCGCGGCGCTGGTGGACGTGCTGGTCGAGGACGTCAGCGACGACGCCGCGTCATCCTTCTGGATGGAATCCGGGGCCGGTTCCACCGCGCGCAGCGTGGCGCGGTAGCGCTCGTCCGGTTCGCCCAGGATCGTGAAGTAGACCGGCAGCCCCGGCTTAACCCGCGTCACGTCCGCCTCGGAGATCTGCGCCTTGATCGTCATGGTGTCCACCTGCGCCACCTTGATGATGGTGGGCGCGCTCTGGATGGAGTTGACCGTCTGGCCTTCCTTGGTCACCACCGCCACCACCATGCCGTCGATCGGCGACACGATGCGCGTGTAACCCAGGTTGACCCGGGCCGTGTCCACCTGGATCTCGGCCTGCGCGATCTGCGCGTCGAGCGACGCGATCTCGGCACGGGTCACGGCCAGCGTGGCCTCGGCGGTCTCATAGGCCTCGCGCGAGCTGGCGTCGGCCGCCAGCATCATGCGCTGGCGCTTGAACGCCAGTTCGGCCTGCTTCAGCGTGGCGACCTTGGCCGCCCGCTCGGCGCGCCGCGTCTGCAGCGCCGCTTCGGCGTTGCGCAGCTCGTTCTGCTGGGTCAGGTCATCGATCTCGGCGACCAGTTGTCCTTTCTTGACGCGATCGCCCAGTTCCACCTTCAGGGACTTGAGCTGGCCCGTGGCCTGCGCACCGACGCTGACGCGTTCGATGGCGTCGATGGTGCCGCTGGCCAGGACGCTGTCTTCCAGGTCCGCGCGGGACACCTCGGCCACGGCGAAGGTAGGCGGCGGCGGCGCTGAGAAGAATGCGGCGCGCGCACCGAAGACAAGAAGCAGGAGGATGACGGCTATCAGGACGTAGCGCTTGAACTTGCTGCGGGACTTTTTCATTGAACCTGGACGATGGGAACGGCAAGGCGCCACGGGCGGCGCCGGTAATGCTGCAAACAAGCGGCGTAATTCGAAGGTGAATTGCACCGGGCGGACGTGTTCCGTTGCGTGAACGATACAACGATCCCAGGACGGTTGCGGAACCGTTTTACCGCACCTGCCGCGAACGTGCCGTCATCTTGCCGAATAAGCGCGAGACTTGTCCGGTAGAGACCGTTAACTTCGCAATGTGACTAGTCACTGTGCGCTGCACCGCAAAATCGCATCGCCTCGACATAGCCGGACGTTACGAACAGAATGAATGCAGTTAAGCCGTGTCTACCTCCAACAGATCCCCCTCCTCGCCATCCAGTTCCCCGGAATTTTCCGGGGCGGTGCTTTTGTGCCTGCTGGCAATGATGAATCATGTGGCGCTGACCGGGGGACGGATCACCGTTTCCCTGACGGCGCTGCAGATGGGGCTGTCCACATTCACGGTGGGCACGCTGGTGGCGGTGTTTGCGGTGCTGCCCATGCTGTTTTCGGTCCGCGCGGGTCGCTGGGTGGACCGGGTCGGCATCGTCCGTCCGCTGGTCATCGGCACCACATTGGTGGCTTTCGGCACGCTACTCCCCTCTATTTCACAAACGCAGTCCGCGCTGCTGGTCGCGTCCTGCTGCATCGGCATCGGCTTCATGCTGCATCAGGTCGCCACGCAGGATCTGCTGGGACACGCCGAACCCGAAAAGCGGCTGCGCAATTTCTCGTTCATGTCATTGGCCCTGGCAGGGTCGGGATTTTCCGGTCCTTTGATCGCCGGTCTGGCCATTGACCACCTGGGTACGCGCACGGCCTTCGGCCTCCTCGCCGTCGGGCCCCTGCTCTCGGGAATCGGCCTGTATGCGCTGCGGCATCAGTTGAAGGCCGTCGACGCTGCCATCACCGGCGTGCGAGAGGCCCAGCGCCGCCGGGTCACCGAATTGCTCGCCGTGCCCGCCTTGCGTCGTGTCCTGATGGTAAACACGATCCTGTCCGGCGCGTGGGATACCCACCTGTTCGTCGTACCGATCTTCGGCGTGGCGATTGGCTTGTCCGCCACCACCATCGGCGTCATTCTTGCGTCGTTCGCGGCGGCAACTTTCGTTATCCGGCTGGCTTTGCCGCTGATCCAGCGCCGGGTGCGATCCTGGACACTGGTGCGCGTGGCCATGGCCACCGCGGCGATCGACTTCTTGCTTTACCCGCTGTTCACCGACGTTACCGTCCTGATCGTGCTGTCTTTCATCCTGGGACTGGCGCTGGGCTGTTGCCAACCCAGCATGCTGTCCCTGCTGCACCAATACTCGCCGCCGGGCCGCGCCGCCGAAGCCGTGGGCCTGCGCATGGCGCTGATCAACGGTTCGCAGGTGTCCCTGCCGTTGACCTTCGGCGCGCTGGGTGCGGTAATTGGCGTTGCCCCGCTTTTCTGGGCCTATTCCGTGGCGCTGATGGCCGGGGGCTGGGCCAACCGAAATCCTCCGCACGAGCCTGAACGGAAAACGTAGTTGTGAACAAGCAGTCCTCCCCCTCCGACATCTCCGGCGCGTCCTTGCCCTTCCGGCTCTGGACGGCAGAAGAACGCCAAGCCTCGCTCGACGATGCGCTCAAACACTGGCAGGCCGGGGAAGACGTATGGGTATTCGGGTACGGATCCCTGATCTGGCGGCCGGATTTCGACTTCCAGGAACGGCGCCTGGCCACGCTGCGCGGCCACCACCGGGCGCTTTGCCTATGGTCGCGGGTGAACCGGGGCACGCCCGAATGCCCCGGCCTGGTGTTTGGACTGGATCGCGGCGGTTCCTGCCGGGGTGTGGTCTACCGCCTGGCCGGCGACCAGGTCCCCAATTACTTCCCCGCCCTCTGGGAACGCGAGATGTCCACGGGCGCCTACCTGCCCCGCTGGATCAACTGCGCCACGGACGAAGGGGTCGTCCGCGCCCTGGTCTTCATCATGAACCGCAGCAATCCCGCCTATATCCGCGCACTGCCCGAGCCGGAACTGCTGGAGATCGTGCGCCGCGCGGCGGGACGCTACGGCCCGTGCACGGACTATGTGGTCCAGACCGCCCAGGCCTTGCGGTCCGCCGGCATTCACGACGCCCGGCTCGACGCGATCGCACGCCGGCTGGAACTGGACGGCCACCCGCTGCCCGAAGGTCCCTGACGCCAAAAGGGGCGAGCAGGCCCGGCGAACTTGTCCGGGGCCTGCGCGGGGTCAATGAGGGGCCGGTCTTCCAGGCGGTATAAACTCCCTGTTATCAACGCTGAACCCCTAAGACCATGTCCGTCTCTGATCTGCGTCAAAGCTACGAAAAGAATGTGCTCCTGGAAAGCCAGGCCGCCCGCTCCCCGTTCGAACAATTCACCCGCTGGTTCGACGAGGCCCTCGCGGCCAAGGTGCCCGAACCCAACGCCATGACCCTGGCGACGGTGGATGCCAGCGGCCAGCCCAGCGCCCGCATCGTCCTCATCAAGGGCTTTGACGACCAGGGCTTCACGTTCTTCACCAATTACGAATCGCGCAAGGGCCTGGACCTGCTGGCCGAACCGCGCGCCAGCCTGCTGTTCTTCTGGCAGCCGCTGGAGCGCCAGGTCCGCATCGAGGGCGTGGTGGAAAAGGTGGCCGCCGAAGAGTCGGACGCCTACTATCACAGCCGCCCGGCCGGATCGCGCATCGGCGCGTGGGCCTCGCGCCAGAGCCAGCCCATCACCCGCGAAGAGCTGGAAGCCCGTGAAAAGGAATTCCGCGAACGCTTCGGCGAACAGCCGCCCCGCCCGCCGCACTGGGGCGGCTACCGTCTGAAGCCCACCGCCTTTGAGTTCTGGCAGGGCCGGCCGTCCCGCCTGCACGACCGCCTGCGCTACGTCGCGGACGGCGCGGACTGGAAGATCGAACGCCTGTCTCCCTGATACAGGCGCCCCCGTCGCGGGGCGTCCCCACGCCGGGCGCCTCCCGCGCCCGACCGAACTGTCTACTGCATGTCCGCCTCCTCCCCTGATTTCGATTCCGTCTTCTTTCGCACCGCATTGGGCCGTTACGCCACCGGCGTGACGGTCGTGACGACCGCCGGCCAGGACGGCGCGCCCATCGGCCTGACGGTCAGCTCGTTCAATTCGGTCTCGCTGAACCCGCCGCTGGTGCTGTGGAGCCTGTCGCTGGGCTCCTCGTCGCTGGAGGCCTTCGAACAGTGCGAGCGCTACGTGGTAAACGTGCTGAGCGCGGATCAGATCGCGCTGGCGCGGCGCTTCGCGACCGGCAAGACGCCGGACCGCTATGCCGGACTGCAGGTGCATTACGCGCCGGGCGGCACGCCGATGCTGGACGGCCACTGCGCCGCGTGGTTCGAATGCCGCAACCGCAGCCGCTATGTCGAAGGAGATCACGTCATCATGGTCGGAGAAGTCGAACGTTGCGGTCATAGCGGCGAGCCTCCGCTGGTGTTTCACGCTGGCGGATTCGACCTGACACCGGCCGGCACGCGCGCCGAGAAGGCCAGATCATGAGCGTCGACGTCGATTGCGTCGTCATCGGCGCCGGCGTGGTCGGGCTGGCAATCGCCCGCGCGCTGGCCCAATCCGGCCGCGAGGTGCTGGTCGCCGAGGCCACCGAGGCCATCGGCACCGGCACCAGCTCGCGCAACTCCGAAGTCATCCACGCCGGCATCTATTACCCCGCCGGAAGCCTGAAGGCGCGGCTATGCGTGCGCGGCAAGCATCTGCTGTACGCGTACTGCGCCGAGCGCGGCGTGCCGCACAAGCGGCTGGGCAAGCTCATCGTCGCCACCAGCCCCGAACAGGCCACGCAGCTGGAAGGCATCGCCCAGCGCGCCCGTGCCAATGGCGTGGACGACCTGCAGTACATCTCGGGCGAAGAAGCCATGCGCCTTGAGCCCGCGCTGCAATGCACCGCCGCGCTGGTGTCGCCGTCCACCGGCATCGTGGACAGCCACGCGCTGATGCTGTCTTTTCAGGGCGACGCCGAAAACGCGGGCGCCCAATGCGTCTTCCATACGCCGCTCGTGTCGGGGCGTGTGCGTCCTGAAGGCGGCTTTGAACTGCAGTTCGGCGGCGATGACGCCATGCAACTGACCTGCAACGTGCTGATCAACTCGGCCGGCCTGCAGGCGCCCGCCCTGGCGCGGCGCATTGAAGGCGTGCCGGCAGACAGCATCCCCACCGATTACCTGTGCAAGGGCAGCTATTTCACGCTCTCCGGGCGCGCGCCGTTTTCGCGGCTGATCTATCCCGTGCCGCAGCACGCCGGCCTGGGCGTGCACCTGACGCTGGACATGGGCGGCCAGGCCAAGTTCGGCCCCGACACCGAATGGGTCGGGACCGAGGACTACACGCTGGACCCATCCCGCGCCGAGGTGTTCTACGAAGCCGTCCGCACCTACTGGCCAGCTTTGCCGGACGACGCGCTGGCGCCCGGTTACACGGGCATCCGGCCCAAGATCTCCGGCCCGCACGAGCCGGCCGCCGACTTCGTCATCGCCGGCCCCGCCGTGCATGGCGTGCCGGGCCTGGTGAACCTGTTCGGCATCGAATCCCCCGGGCTGACCTCCAGCCTGGCCCTGGCGGAAGAAACCCTGGCGCGCCTGTCCGCCTGATCTCCGCCCGCTCCCTCTTTCTTATTCATCCATTTCCGCCATGCAGCACAACGACTACATCCTGACCCTGTCCTGCCCCGACCGCACCGGCATCGTCTACCGCGTCAGCGGCCTGTTGTTCGAACTGGGTTGCAACATCCTGGATTCGCAGCAGTTCGGCGACGAAGAGACCGGCCGGTTCTTTCTGCGCGTGCACTTCGACCTGCCGGTCGGCGCCTCCGCCGAAGACCTGCGCACCCGCCTGGACGCCATGTCCGCCGGCTACGGCATGGAACTGAAGCTGCACGACGCGCGCCGCAAGGAACGCCTGCTCATCATGGTCAGCAAGCAGGGCCACTGCTTGAACGACCTGCTGTTCCGCGTGCACAGCGGCCATCTGCATGCCGAAGTGGCCGCCATCGTCTCGAATCACAACGACTACGCCGGCCTGGCCGCCACCTACAACATCCCGTTCCACCACCTGCCGGTCACGCCCGACACCAAGCTGGAACAGGAAAAGCAGGTGCTCAAGATCGTCGACGAGGCGAACATCGATCTGGTCGTGCTGGCGCGCTACATGCAGATCCTGTCCGCCGACATGTGCCGCGCGCTGACCGGACGGGCGATCAACATCCATCACAGCTTCCTGCCCAGCTTCAAGGGCGCGCGCCCCTACCACCAGGCGCATGCGCGCGGCGTGAAGATCATCGGCGCCACGGCCCATTACGTGACCTCGGACCTGGACGAAGGCCCGATCATCGACCAGGACATCGAGCGCGTCGACCACACGATGACCGCGCAGGACCTGACCCAGGTGGGCAGCGACATCGAATCCCTGGTGCTGTCGCGCGCCGTGCGCAGCCACGTCGAACACCGCATCCTGCTGAACCGCAACAAGACCGTCGTGTTCCGCTGATCCTCACGCCTTTGACGGGACCGCGGCGGGCGGTTGCAACGGCGGAAACGCCTGGGCCACCAACGCCACCGCGCGCTCCTGCAAGGGCGAGCGCGCCGCATCGGGCCAGATCACCTGGCTGATCGAGCGCGCTTCGTGTTCGAACGCAATGAACCGCGTGCCCGCCAGCCCGCTGCGCGACAGGCACGCCGGCACGATCGACACCCCCAATCCCTGCGACACCAGCGACGCCACGCTCAGCCAGTGGCGCACCTCGTGCCGGATCGCCGGCATGAAGCCGGCCGACACGCACATGGCCAGCACCGTCTCGTAATAGCTGGGCGAGGCCGCCCGCGCGAAAAAGACAAAGTCATCCTCCGCCAGCTCCGCCAGCCGCAGCGTCGTGCGCTGCGCGAGCGGATGCGCGTCCGGCAGACACACGACGAACGGCTCGGCCATCAGATCACGCGCCTGCACGCCGTCCGGCACCGGATTGGCGTGGATGAAGCCCAGGTCCTGCTCGCCGCGCCGCACCGCCTCGATCTGATCATGTGAGTTCAGTTCGGTCAGCACGTGCTCCACGTCGGGCAGTTCCGTGCGCATGGCGCTCAGCAGCGCGGGCAGGCCCCGATACAGCATCGACCCCACGAAGCCGATCCGCAGCCGGCCGCGCAGGCCCGCGTCCACCTGGCGCACCAGCGTGCGGACCTCTTCAGCCTGGCGCAGCAGAATCAGGGCCTCGTGGTAGAGCGCCTGGCCGGCGTCGGTCAGCTCGACATGCCGGCTGGTGCGGGCCAAGAGGCGCGCGCCGATGTTCTCTTCCAGCTGGCGGATCGCGTAGCTGAGCGGCGGCTGCGAGATGTGCAGGCGTGCCGCCGCGCGGCTGAAATGGCGCTCTTCGGCCACGGCGATGAAGTAGCGCAGCAGCCGGGGTTCCAAGTCCATGCGTCCCTCCTTAAGGCATATCTATATTTTTTTTGGATTGATCTACATCAAAACAGTATTTGAATAGATAAATCAAGGCCCGCACCATAGGGCATCTCCCCGTCTCGACCCGGATGCCGCCATGGATACCCCTGCCTTGCCCGTTGCCGCCACCGCCACGCCCGTCCCGGATTCCCGCGGGCTGAACCTGTTCAGCGCCGACTCATACGCCGAGGCGCTGAGCCGACGCTACCTGCCGCCCGCCCTGCACGCGCATCTGTTGCCGCACCTGAGCCGGCTGGGCGAACTGGCAGGCGGGGTGATGGACGAACTGGCTTCCGTGGCCGACAAGCATCCGCCCACGCTGTCCGTGCGCACCCGGGCCGGCACGGACGAGTCCCGCATCGACAAGCATCCGGCCTACGTCGAACTGGAACGCCTGGCCTACAGCGAATTCGGTCTGGCCGCCCTGTCCCACCGGGGCGGTGTGCTCGGCTGGCCCGAGCCCATGCCCGCCGCCGCCAAATACGCGCTCAGCCATCTCTTCGTGCAGGCGGAGTTCGGCCTGTGCTGCCCGGTCAGCATGACGGACTCGCTGGCGCGCACGTTGCGCAAGTTCGGCGACCCGGCACTGGTCGAGCGCGTGCTGCCGCAGGTGACGTCGCAGGACTTCGACACGCTGCGCCAGGGCGCCATGTTCATGACCGAACAGGGCGCGGGCTCGGACGTCAGCGCCACCGAAGTCACGGCGCAAGCGCAGGACGACGGCACTTGGCGCATTCACGGCGACAAGTGGTTCTGCTCGAACCCCGACGCCGGCTTTGCGATGGTGCTGGCCCGCAGCGAAACGGATCCCGGCCTGAAGGGCGTGTCGCTCTTTCTGCTGCCGCGCGACCTGGCGGACGGCACGCACAACCACTACCGCATCCTGCGCCTGAAGGACAAGCTGGGCACGCGCTCCATGGCCAGCGGCGAAATCCGTCTGGAAGGCGCGGTGGCCTGGCTGGTGGGCGAACGCGGCCGCGGCTTCAAGCACATGGCCGACATGATCAACAACTCGCGCCTGTCGAACGGCATGCGCGCCGCGGGCCTGATGCGCCGCGCCGTCACTGAAGCCGTCTACGTGTCGCAGCATCGCCGCGCCTTCGGCAAGCGGCTGATCGACATGCCGCTGATGCAGCGCCAGCTCGTCAAGATGATCGTGTGGGCCGAACAGGCGCGCAGCGTGATGTTCCAGACGGCGCGCGCGCTGGCCGATGCCGATCAAGGCGCGGCGGACCCCGCGCTGGCGCGCATCCTGACGCCGCTGATCAAGTTCCGCGCCTGCCGCGACGCGCGCAAGGTCACCGGCGACGCGATGGAAGTGCGCGGCGGCTGCGGCTATATCGAGGAGTTCACCGAACCCCGCCTGGTGCGCGACGCGCATCTGGGCTCCATCTGGGAAGGCACCAGCAACATCGTCGCGCTGGATGTCCTGCGCGCCATCAAGAAAGAGCATTCCCTGCCCGCGCTGCGCAGCCACATCGACCGCCTGCTGGCCGACGGCGCGCCCTGCCCGCCCGAACTGGCCGATCTGCAGGCCAGCGCCCTGGAAAAGACCTACGCGCTGGCGGAACATGCCGCGCAAGGCGACCATGCCCAGCTGGCGCGCCAGGCCGCATCGCTGCTGTATCACGCGGTGTCCATGGCCGCGTTGCGCTGGGAAGCCACCGGCCCGGGTCTGGAAACCCGCGCGCGGCTGGCCGACCAGGTGCTGCTGCACCGCCTGTCGCCGCGCGATCCCTATGCCATCCCGCCTGACGAAAGCGCGGCCTGCCAGGCCATCCTGCAGTACGCGCTGTAATGCCCATCCGGCTTTTGCAGTAACCCGACGCCGGCGGCACAGCCGGCGCGCCATCCACTGGAGACATGCATGAAACGCTATTTCGCCCCCCTGTTCCTGGCGGCCGCCGCCATCGTCGCGGCCACGCCGGCCGTTGCCGCAGACGCCTACCCCACTGCGCGGCCGGTCACGCTGGTCGTGCCCTTCCCGCCCGGCGGCCCCACCGACGCGCTGGCCCGCCGCCTGGCCGAAAAGCTGCGCGAGCCGCTCAAGCAGAACGTCATCGTCGAAAACCGCAGCGGCGCGGGCGGCAACATCGGCTCTGAATACGTCGCGTCCGCCAAGCCCGACGGCTACACCATTCTGTTCGGCACGTCCGGCCCGCTGGCCATCAACGTCAGCCTGTACAAGAAGCAGAACTACAACCCCGAGACCAGCTTCGCGCCCATCATCCGCATCGGCCACCTGCCCAACATCCTGGTCGTGAACCCGTCGGTGCCCGCCAACAACATGCAGGAACTGATCGCCTACGCGCAGAAGAATCCGGACAAGCTGAGCTACGCCTCGTCCGGCAACGGCGCGTCGTCGCACCTGGCCGGCATCCTGTTCAACCGCATGGCCGGCACCAAGATCATGCACATCCCCTACAAGGGCACCGGCCCCGCGCTGAACGATCTGCTGGGCGGCCAGGTGTCGATGTCGTTCACCGACATCCTGACCGCGCTGCCGTACATCAAGGCGGGCAAGCTGCGCGCCATCGGCCTGGGCAGCGCGCAGCGTTCCGACGCGCTGCCCGAGCTGCCGACGCTGTCCGAGCAGGGGCTGAAGGGCTATGACGTCAGCGTCTTCTTCGGCATCGTCGCGCCCAAGGACACCCCGGCCGATGTGGTGAACACGCTGAACCAAGCCTTCAAGACGGCGCTGTCCGATCCCGCGATCGAGCAGACGCTGCGCATGCAGGGCATCGTCGAAGCGCAGGACAAGACGCCGCAGGGTCTGTCCACCTTCATCACCACCGAAGTCCCCAAGTGGCGCGAGCTGATCCAGAGCGCCAACGTTTCCATCGACTGACGCGAAGAATTCCATGGCTCACACCCTACCCAATGCCGGCGCCCTTGCGGGCTGCAAGGTGATCGATCTGTCACGCGTGCTGGGCGGTCCGTACTGCACACAGATCCTGGCCGACCACGGCGCCGACGTGCTGAAGATCGAGCCGCCCGGCGGCGACGAGACGCGCGGCTGGGGCCCGCCCTTTCTGGGCGAGACGGCCTCGTACTTTGTCGGCGTGAACCGCAACAAGGACGGCATGACGCTGGATCTGTCGCAGCCCGCCGGGCAGGAACTGCTGCGCCACCTGCTGGCCGACGCCGACGTGCTGGTCGAGAACTTCAAGCCCGGCACGTTGGAAAAGTGGGGCCTGGGCTATGAAGACCTGAAGGCGGCCTTCCCCGCGCTGATCCATTGCCGCGTCAGCGGGTTCGGCTCGGACGGCCCGTTGGGCGGCTTGCCCGGCTACGACGCCTGCGCGCAGGCGATGTGCGGGCTGATGAGCGTAAACGGCGATGCGGACGGCGAAGCGACGCGCGTGGGCCTGCCGGTGGTGGACATGGTGACGGGGCTGAACGCAGCGGTGGCGATCCTGCTGGCGCTCAACGAGCGCACGCGCAGCGGGCTGGGGCAGTTCCTGGACATCACGCTGTACGACTGCGCGCTGTCGCTGCTCCACCCGCATGCGCCCAATTATTTCTACAGCGGCAAGGTGCCGCAGCGCAGCGGCAACGCGCACCCGAACATCGCGCCGTACGAAACCTTGCCGACCGCCAGCGGGCCGATCTTCCTGGCCGTGGGCAACAACCGCCAGTTCGCGATGCTGGCGCAGACGCTCGATGCCCCGGCGCTGGCCGAGGATGCACGCTACGCCACGAATGCAGACCGCCTGCGCCATCGCCAGTCCCTGCGCGACGATCTCTCTGCGCTGCTTGCCCGCCACGAAGCCGCCGCGCTTGCCGACCAACTGCTGCGCGCCGGCGTGCCTGCCGCCGCCGTGCAGACGGTCGATCAGGCGCTCGCGCATCCGCATACGCGGCACCGCGGCATGGTGCTGGAACAGGGCGATTACAAAGGCGTGGGCTCGCCCATCAAGCTGTCGCGCACGCCCGCCACGCTGCGCAAGCTGCCGCCAGACCTGGCGCCGCCAGCCGGGCAGGACTGATCCCGCATCGATGACCCCGCCCGGCGCCCGCCGGGCTTTTTTTGCTGCAGCGTTTCCGCTTGGCCAGGTGTCAGACACCCGCATATCCGGTGTCACAGGCTGACGGCCCTCTCGCCCGGGTGTCTGACACCGTCCGAAGTGGACTGCTATCCCCGCGCGCAACAACTTAGACATTTGGTTTCAGCACACCGCCCTATTGCCGCCGTAGACTTTTTTTGCATTTTGCGTCGCATCTGCACGCTTTCCCGAGCCACATAAAAAGGCGAGCCACATAAGAGGAAATAAAAGACTATGGCCACGACAGACTCACAAGACCACGGCCAGCTGAAACGGGTGATGGGCCCGAAGCTGCTCCTGCTATTCATTGTTGGCGACATCCTGGGCACCGGCGTCTACGCACTGACAGGGCAAGTGGCCGCTGAAGTCGGCGGCGCGGCCTGGCTGCCGTTCCTGGTCGCCTTCGGGGTGGCCCTGCTGACCGCGCTGTCCTACCTTGAACTGGTCACCAAGTACCCGCGCGCAGCCGGCGCCGCGCTCTACGTCCACAAGGCGTTCGGCGTGCACTTCCTGACGTTCATCGTCTGCTTTACCGTCATGTGTTCCGGCCTGACGTCGGCCGCCACCGCCTCGCAGGCCTTCGCCGCCAACCTGTTCGCCGCGATGGGCATCGAGGCCGAAAAGCACTGGATCACGCTTGGCGCGCTGGGCTTCATGACGCTGGTCATGCTGGTCAACTTTCGTGGCGCGACTGAAAGCGTTCGCGCCAACGTCGTGCTTACGCTGATCGAGCTGTCGGGCCTGCTGATGGTCATCCTGCTGGGCTTTTACGCCATCTCCGGCGGCCAGGCGGACTTCTCGCGCGTCGTCGCATTCGATACGCCCGAGGACAAGAGCGTGTTCCTGGCCGTGACCTCGGCGACCGCGCTCGCGTTCTTCGCCATGGTCGGCTTCGAGGATTCGGTCAACATGGCCGAGGAAACGCACGATCCCAGCCGCATCTTCCCGAAGGTCATGCTGACCGGCCTGGGCATCACGGCACTCATCTATGTGCTGGTGTCCATCTGCGCCGTTGCGCTGGTGCCGGTGGGCGAACTGGCCAAGAGCAGCACGCCGCTGGTGCTGGTGGTCAAGCGCGCCGCGCCGGATCTGCCCGTGGAGTACATCATGCCGATCATCTCGATGTTCGCCGTGGCGAACTCGGCGCTGATCAACATGATGATGGCCAGCCGCCTGTTGTACGGCATGTCGCGCCAGGGTGTGCTGCCGTCGTTCCTGGCGCACGTGCACCGCAAGAACCAGACGCCGTGGACGGCCATCCTGTTCACGACGGCGCTGGCCTTCGGCCTCATCATCCTGGTCTCGCTGACCGACTCGCAGGCGA
The DNA here is from genome assembly GCF_902859585.1 of Achromobacter animicus. Classification (GTDB taxonomy): domain Bacteria; phylum Pseudomonadota; class Gammaproteobacteria; order Burkholderiales; family Burkholderiaceae_B; genus Achromobacter; species Achromobacter animicus. The sequence goes on from NZ_CADIJM010000003.1 coordinate 608,771, forward strand.
TCCGCGCGCTGGGCGGCACCACCGCGTTGCTGCTGCTGGGCGTGTTCGCGTTCGTGAACGTCGCGGTGCTGGTGCTGCGGCGTGACAAGGTCAAGCACAAGCACTTTTCCATCAACCGCATCGTCCCGTGGCTGGGCGCCGCGGCCTGCCTGTTCCTGGTTACGCCGCTGACGGGCCGTGACGTGATCCAGTACCAGGTCGCCGGCTGGCTGCTGCTGCTGGGCGTGGTGATGTGGTTTGTGACCTGGCTGGCACGGCGCCGCGAGGCCAAGATGGAGCTGGATCCCTCGGCGCTGGAGTGATGCGTGGCGCCACGGCTGAGGCACCCTCAGCCGGGCGCCCCAGTCTCACGTGTTGGCCGCGGCGTCTCAGCGAGGACGCCCCCGCCGGGCCTGGCGCCGCAGCGCGGCGTCAGCCGCCCACCGCCAGCCCTTCGCGGCGCGGGTCCGCGCCGCCTTGCAGGCCCTTCGCGTCGATGACGATGCCGTGGATGCCGCTGGGAAACTCGGTGATGCGCACCGGGTGCCCCATGCGTTCCAGTTCCGGCGCCAATGCTTCCAGCGCCGTGCCCTTCTCCAGTTCGGTTTCCTTGTTGCGGCTGCCCATGTTGGGCAGGTCGATTGCCGACTGAATATCGAGATTCCAGTCCAGCACGCCCACGAGCGTCTTGGCGACGTAGTTGATGATTGCGCTGCCGCCCGGCGAGCCCACCAGCACGTAAGGCTTGCCATCGCGTAGCACCATCATCGGCGCCATCGAGCTGCGCGGGCGCTTGCCCGGCTCGATGCGGTTGGCGACGAGCCGGCCTTCGGGGTCCTTGAACGACGACGAAAAATCGGTCATCTCGTTGTTCAGCAGAAAGCCCCGCACGAAGATCTTGCTGCCGAATTCGCTTTCGATGGTCGTCGTCATGGTCAGCGCGTTGCCTTGCGCGTCGACGGCCACGAGGTGGCTGGTGGACGGCAGTTCCAGCGCGTTGTCCTTGCCCAGCGACAGCAGCTTGCCTTCGGGGTCACCGGGCAGCGCGACCTTCATGCTGCGATCCGGCTGGATCAGCGCGCCGCGCGCGCGCAGGTAGGCGGGGTCCAGCAAGGCGCGTACCGGGACGCGCACGAAGTCCGGGTCGGCCACGTAGAAATCGCGGTCGGCGAAGGCCAGCCGGCCGGCTTCCGAAAAATAATGCACCGCCTGCGCCGTGCCCGGCGCGTAGCGGCTCAGCGGAAACTGCTCCAGCTCGCCCAGCATCTGCAGGACGGCGATGGGACCGCTGCTGGGCGGACCCATGCCGCAGAGTTGATAGCCGCGGTACGCGCCGCACACAGGGTCGCGCGTCTTCGCGCGATAGTCTGCAAGATCCGCAAGGGTAAGGTCGCCCGGCTTCTCATGCTTCTGCACCGCGGCCACGATGTCGCGCGCGATATCGCCTTGGTAGAACGCGTCGGCGCCTTGCGTTGCCACCGCGCGCAGGGTGCGTGCAAATTCCGGGTTCTTCAGCACGTGGCCCACGGGCCAGGGCGTCCCGTCCGGCGCATAGAAATACGCGGCCGCCGCAGCCTGCTGCGGCAGCGCCTTGTTGCCGGCCAGCAGCGAATGCAGGCGCGGCGACACCGCAAACCCCGCTTCCGCCAATTCAATAGCCGGCTGGAACAGGTCGGCCCAGGGCAGCTTGCCGTGCGTCTTGTGCGCCAGTTCCAGACCGCGCAACAGGCCGGGCACCGCCACCGACATGCCGTTGTTGACGGCCTGCGCAAAGGGCAGCGGCTTACCTTCGGCATCCAGGAAGCGATCAGGCCGCGCGGCCGCGGGCGCGGTCTCGCGGCTGTCGATGGTGCGGATCTGGCCGTCCGCCGCGGAGTACAGCACCAGGAACGCGCCCCCGCCGATGCCCGACGATTGCGGCTCGACCAGATTCAGCACAAGCTGCGTGGCAATTGCGGCGTCCACCACGCTGCCGCCGCGCCGCAGCATCGCTTCGCCCGCGCGGCTGGCCAGCGGGTTGGCCGACACCATCATGAAATGCGGCGCGCGCACCAGCTGGCGCGCCTGGACGCCGCTGGCGGCTTCGGGATTGATGTCCTCGGCTGCGGGCGGCGTGCGCGCCCAACTAGCGGAAACAAATGGCAGGCCGGTTATCGCGGCGGCGAGCAGCAGGGCTGCGTGGCGGCGTAGGCGCATGGATGGCTCCGGTGGTCGCCGGACATCCGGCTGGCGTCCATGATAGTCAAAGGGCGGCGCGCGGTACACGGCGCGCGGGGCGCCATCCGGCTTAGAATCGCGGTTTCGGACTCCCCCCGTCTGCGCCATGCGCCTGCGCCACATCGAGATATTCGAAGCGATCCGCCGCACCGGATCCCTGACCGAAGCCGCCGCCGCGCTGCATATTTCCCAGCCCGCCGCCAGCAAGCTGCTGGCGCATGCCGAAAGCCAGCTGGGCTTCAAGCTGTTTGACCGCGTAAAGGGCCGGCTGGTCGCCACGCGCGAGGCCGAGATCCTCACCCCCGAGATCGCGCGCCTGAGCCAGGACCTGAACAGCGTGCGCAGGCTGGCGACCAACCTGCGCGACCGGCCTCACGGCCATCTACGCCTGGGCTGCGCGCCCGCGCTTGGACTTGGCCTGTTGCCCGGCGTGGTGCGCGACAGCCGCAACGCGCAGCCCGGCATCACCTTCGATATCCACACGCACCATAGCGCGGAGCTGGTGCAAGGGCTGCTGACGCGCGAACTGGACCTGGCGGTCACGTTCGACACGAATGACTATCCCGGTCTGACGCGCATGGGGCTGGGACACACGGAACTCGTGCACCTGAGCCGCAAGCCCGCGCGAGGCCCGATGCGCTTGTCTGAGCTGTCCGAGGCAACAGGCGGCGATACCGTGGGCGGCGATCCCTCGATAACCGGCATCACGAGCGACACGCTCATCGTGCTGGACGCAGGCGACGCATCGGGCGCCCTGCTGCAACTGGCGCTGGATGCGCAGGGCCTGGCGCCGCAGGTCGCCATCCAGGTGCAGACCCATTACGTGGCCTGCGCGCTGGTCGATGCAGGCTGCGGCGACGCCATCGTTGACGCCATCACCGCGCGCGCCATGCTGCGTCCCGGCATGACCCTGCGCCGCCTGGAACCGGCGCTGCGCGTGCCGATCAGCATCATGACGCGCAACCAGGATCCGCTGTCGGCCTTGCACCGAGACCTGATCGAACGTCTGCGCACGGCGTGCGCCGCGCTGCTGGAAGGGCTGGACGCGCCGGTCTGACCAACCGCGCGCGGCCCGCAAAGCACAACGGGCGCCCGAAGGCGCCCGTTGCTGTGTCGATCGGGGCAACCCAGGCCGCCCCGCGCAGCATCAGTCCAGCTTGATGTTCTGCTTCTTCACGACGTCCTGGGCCCAGTTGAACTGTTCCTGGATTTCCTTGGCGAACTCTTCCGGCGTGTTGCCCGACGGCGCCGAGCCTTGCTCGTCCAGCGCCTTGATGACCTTCGGGTCCTTCAGGGCCACGACGGCGGCGTCACGCAGCTTGTTCACGACTTCCATCGGCGTGCCCTTGGGCGCCAGCAGGCCGTACCAGACGGGCTGGTTCAGCACCGGGAAGCCGGCGTCCTTGAAGGTCGGCACGCCCTTCATCGTGCCGATCTGCTCGGGCCACGCGATGGCCATGGCGTTCAGCTTGCCGGCCTGGATCTGCGGCATCGAGGACGGCAGGTTGTCGAACAGGATTTCGATCTGGCCGCCGACGGCGTCAGCCAGCGCCGGGCCCGAACCCTTGTAGGGCACGTGCACGATGTCGGTACCGGTGGCCATCTTGAACGATTCGCCCATCAGGTGCAGCACGCCGCAGGTGCCCGAGCTGCCGTACGAATACTTGCCCGGGTTCTTCTTCAGCTCTTCGATGAAGCCCTTGAAGTCCTTGGCGGGGAACTTGGGGTTCACGGCCACGACGTTGGCGGTGTTGGCGAAGTTGGTGACCGGCTGGAAGTCCTTGATCGGATCGTACGGCAGGTCCTTCGGACGGCATGCTGGGTTCACAGCCATCGTGGAGACGGTGGCGATGGACAGCGTGTAGCCGTCGGCCGGTGCGCGCGCGGCTTCGGCCGCACCGATGGCGCCGCCGGCGCCGCCCTTGTTTTCAACGACCATCGGCTGGCCGAGTTCCTGGCTCATGCGCTGCGTCACGAGGCGCGCAATGATGTCCGTGGAACCGCCAGGCGCGAACGGAACGATCACGCGGATAGCCTTGCTGGGGTACTTGTCTGCGGCGTGCGCGACCGAAGCGCCCAACGTGCCGGCAGCACCGGTAGCAAGGGCGATGGCCACTGCCAGGGAGCGGACCTTATTCATAGTTGTGTTTCCTCCAAGATTGCGAGCCCGAGTGTAGACGGACCGTTGTGTGTTGTGCCCGCCTGTAGACGGACCAGCAGATAACGGTGCGGGCGCATTGCTTGTGCGCAGCGTGTCTACGCCGCATTTATAGGTTGCTTGTGGCACACGCGCCCGCCAGAATGACGGAGAATAGCAGCAAATGCTTACACCCGCATAGCGCGCCCGACGCCGCCCGGCGCCAGACGAAAAACCACTCCCTCATGTCTGTTGCACTCCTGGTTCTCCCCGATTTCATGCTGGTCGCGCTGGGTTGGGCGCTACGTCACAAACTGGGTTTCTCACGCGAGTTCTTCGCCGGCACGGAACGTCTCGTCTACTTCGTGCTGTTCCCCGCGCTGTTGTTCCAATCGATCCTGCGCACACCCATCACGGCGGGCAACGCGGCGCTGCTGCTGCAGGCCACCGCGTCGGTCATTGCCGCCGGCGTCGCGATGGCGTGGCTGGCGGGCCTCGCGCTGCGGCCCTCGTCGCTGGGTCTCGCCTCCTCCGCCCAATGCGGGTACCGCTTCAACACCTACATTGGCCTGGCGCTGTCGGCCAGCCTGGCGGGCGCGCCGGGCCAGACCGTCATGGCGCTGATCGTCGGCTTTGCAGTGCCGATGGCCAACGTCGCCGCCGTCTATGGCCTGGCGCGTCACAGCGGCGGCAACCTGCTGCGCGAACTCGCGCGCAATCCGCTGGTGATTTCCACGTTGCTCGGCCTGGCCTGCAATCTGGCGGGACTGCAGCTTCCCGGCCCCGTCGACACAGTGTTCGCGCGCTTGGGCGCGGCGGCGCTTGCGCTGGGCATCATCTGCGTGGGCGCCAGCCTGGCGTGGGAAGGCGGCAAGGGTTATGGCTCTCTGATCGCGTGGATGCTGACAGTCAAGCTGGTCGCGCTGCCCGCGGTGGCGCTGCTGGTGGCGCACCTGCTCGACCTGCCCCCGCTCGAAGCGCGCATGCTGCTGCTGTTCGCGGCGCTGCCCACGGCATCCGCGGCGTATGTGCTGGCGATGCGCATGGGCGGCGACGGCCGCATGGTCGCCGTGCTGATCTCGCTGGGCACGTTGTTCTCGGCGCTCACGATCCCGTTGTGGCTGCTCGTGGCGGGCGGCTAGCCCGCTCACAAGAAAAATGGCCGCCCTTTGCGGGGCGGCCATATTCATGGGACCGGCGGCGCGGGCCGGCGTGTGACGTTTACGACGGCTTGTGCGCGTTCGTCATCGAGCCCGGCACAACCCATTCGGCAAACTGCGCTTCGGTCACAAAGCCCAGCGCCAGCGCCGATTCCTTCAGCGACAGGCCTTCCTTGTGCGCCTTCTTGGCGATCTGCGCGGCCTTGTCGTAGCCGATGTGCGGATTCAGCGCGGTCACCAGCATCAGCGAACGGTCCACCAGTTCCGCGATGCGCTCGTGGTTGGGCTCGATGCCCGCGGCGCAATGCTGGTCGAAGCTGGCCATGCCGTCCGTGAGCAGACGCACCGATTGCAGGAAGTTGTGGATCACCAGCGGCTTGTAGACGTTCAGCTCGAAATTGCCGCTGGCGCCGCCGATGTTGATCGCCACGTCGTTGCCCATGACCTGCGCGGCCAGCATCGTGATGGCTTCGCACTGCGTCGGGTTGACCTTGCCCGGCATGATCGAGCTGCCCGGCTCGTTCTCGGGGATGCTGATCTCGCCCAGGCCTGAACGCGGACCGCTCGACAGCCAGCGCACGTCGTTGGCGATCTTCATGAGGCCAGCCGCCAGCGACTTCAGCGCGCCGTGCGCGAACAGCAGCGCTTCGTGCGACGCCAGCGCCTGGAACTTGTTGGGTGCGGAAACAAACGCCGTGCCGGTGGCATGGGCCAGTTCGGCCGACACCTTGGGGCTGAATTGCGGATGGGCGTTCAGGCCGGTGCCCACTGCCGTGCCGCCGATGGCCAGTTGGTGCAGCCCGGGCAGCGTGGCGCGGATCTGCTGTTCGGCCAGATCCAGCTGCGCCACGTAGCCGGACAGTTCCTGGCCCAGCGTCAGCGGCGTGGCGTCCTGCAGGTGGGTGCGGCCGATCTTGACGATGTCGTAGAACTTGGCGCTCTTGGCCGCCAGCGTGGCGCGCAGCGCCTTCAGCGACGGCAGCAGGCGGTGTTCGACTTCCACGGCGGCCGCCACGTGCATCGCGGTCGGGAAGGTGTCGTTCGACGATTGTCCGCGGTTGACGTGGTCGTTCGGGTGCACCTTGCGCTCTTCGCCGCGCACGCCGCCCAGCAATTCCGAGGCGCGGTTGGCCAGCACCTCGTTCATGTTCATGTTGCTTTGCGTGCCCGAACCGGTCTGCCAGACGGACAGCGGAAACTCGTTGGGCCACTTGCCCGCGACGACTTCATCAGCGGCGCGCATGATCGCGTCGGCGATCTTGGGGTCCAGCTCGCCCAGGTCGGCATTGACCTTGGCCGCCGCACGCTTGAGCCTTGCCATCGCATTGACCAGCGGCTCCGGCATCTTCTCGGTGGAAATCGCGAAGAAATGCAGGGAGCGCTGTGTCTGCGCCCCCCACAGGTGGTCTTCCGGCACCTCGATAGGGCCGAAGGTGTCTTTTTCGATGCGGGTCTTCATGGCGCGTACAACTCCGTGGCGGCGTCAGTCGCGTGCGGCGGAAGGCCGCAAAGTCGCGACATTATTGAGAATAGCAATCGTTATAGGTTAGCAGAAACCCGCATTCCTATAATTGCTCCCATCTGTGCTCCGATCCTCGTTTTTTACCACTGCTCCCGCGCCATGTCCGCCCCCCTTGCCACCCTGACCCTGCACCTGCCCGACGAAGCTGCCACCGAGGCGCTGGCGCGCCAGCTTGCCCCGATGGTCACTGGCGCCAAAACCGGCCTGCCAGGCGCATGTATTCACCTTCGAGGGGACCTCGGGGCAGGAAAGACGGCCTTCTCCAGGGCATTGTTGCGGGAAAGCGGCATCACAGGCCGAATCAAGAGTCCAAGCTACGCGCTGCTTGAATCCTATAAAGTTTCTAACTTATACTTCTATCACCTTGATTTTTATAGATTTAGTGATTCGCGCGAATGGTTGGACGCAGGATTCCGGGATTTACTGCGTGACGAAGCAGTCGTTTTGATCGAATGGCCGGAGCGGGCGGAGGGTCTTTTGCCCCCGCCCGACCTGCTGATCTGCCTGGACTATGCAGGCGACGGACGTGACGCCAGCCTGACCGCGTACACCGCTCGAGGACAAACATGGTTGAACGCGATTGTCCCCCCGCCCCTGACGGCGCCCTCCCCGCGGCAGGCGCCACCCGCCGACGCCTGATCAGCGTCGCCGCCACTCTGCTCGTCCTGCCGGTCGTGCCAAGGCTGGCGCAGGCAGCAACGATCCTGGCTGTCCGGACCTGGCCGGCAGACGAATACACCCGGGTCACGCTGGAACTCGACAGCGAACTCAAGGCCGAACAATTCACCCTTGAAAATCCCCACCGCCTGGTGGTCGACATCGAGGGACTGACCCTCAGCGCGGCACTAAACGACCTGGTTTCGAAGGTCCGGCCCGACGACCCCTACATCCAGAGCCTGCGCGTGGCGCAGAACCGCCCGAACGTGGTGCGGCTGGTGTTCGACCTGAAGCAGCCCGTGGCGCCGCAGGTGTTCACGCTCAAGCCGGTGGCCGATTACCAGTACCGCCTGGTGCTCGACCTGTATCCCAAGATCGCGCAGGATCCGCTGATCGCGATCCTGAACAAATCCAGCGGTCCCGACGTGGACGATCCGCTGGCGCGCATCCTCGAAGACATCCAGCGCAACCCGGTGACCCGCGCAGATCCGCCCGAGCCGCCGCGCGTGCGCGGCCAGCAGCCGGCGCCCGCGCTGCCCACCCCGCCCAAGCCCCCCGCCACCGCCAGCCGCGGCAAGCCGCGCATGCTGACCATCGCGCTGGATCCCGGGCACGGCGGCGAAGACCCGGGCGCCATCGGCAAATCCGGGCTGCGCGAAAAAGACGTTGTCCTGCGCATCGCGCGGCGCCTGAAGGCGCTGATCGACAGCCAGCCCTACATGCGCGCCTACCTGACGCGCGACGACGATTACTTCGTGCCCCTGCACGTGCGCGTGCAAAAGGCGCGCCGCGTGCATGCGGACCTGTTCATCTCGATCCACGCGGACGCCTGGGTCAAGCCCTCGGCCAACGGCTCGTCGGTATTTGCGCTGTCCCAGCGCGGCGCCACCAGCGCGCAGGCCCGTTGGATGGCCGACAAGGAAAACGCGGCCGACCTGATCGGCGGCGTCAACCTGGGCAGCCACGATCGCCAGGTCGCGAAGGTGCTGTTGGACCTGTCCACCACGGCCCAGATCAATGACTCGCTCAAGGTTGGCAACGCCTTCCTGGACGAGATCAAGAAGATCAACCGCCTGCACAAGAACAGCGTCGAGCAGGCCGGCTTTGCCGTGCTGAAGGCGCCGGACATCCCGTCGGTGCTGGTCGAAACCGCCTTCATCAGCAATCCGCAAGAAGAAGCGCTGCTGCGCAGCTCCTCGCACCAGGACAAGCTGGCGCAGGCCATGATGACCGGCATCCAGCGCTACTTCACGGCCAATCCGCCGCTGGCCCGTTTGGGCGATCTGAGCTAGCCGAGGTCGGCCCCGCGCTCGGACTTATTTCAGGGTCCATGAAAAAAGGCTATGCACCTTCCGGCGCATAGCCTTTTTGTTTGCGCAGCGCGGACGCTATTGCGTGCGGCGCGCGCGCACCAGCTTGAGGACACCCGCCCCCACTACCGGCACGACCGCCGCCGCCAGACCCACCAGCACGATGGTGTTCAGGTGATCGCGGATGATCGGGATGTTGCCAAAGAAGTAACCCGCCGCCACCAGGCTGATCACCCACAACAGCGCGCCCATGATGTTGAACAGCTGGAAGCGCGCCATCGACATCTCGGCCACGCCCGCCACGAAGGGCGCGAAGGTGCGCACCACCGGAATGAAGCGCGACATCACGATCGTCTTGCCGCCGTGCTTTTCGTAGAACGCGTGCGTGCGCATCAGCGCGCCCCGGTCCAGAAAGCGCAGGTTCATCGAGAACACCCGCGGCCCGATGTAACGGCCGATGGCGTAGTTCAGCGAGTTGCCGGTCACGGCGGCGACGATGAGCAACACCGACATCAAAACGGGGTCGATATGCCCTGTCGCGCCAAAGGCCCCGGCGATGAACAGCAGCGAGTCGCCCGGCAGGAAGGGCAGCACGACCAGCCCCGTCTCCGCAAAGACGATGAGAAACAGCACCAGGTACACCCACACGCCGTACTGCTCGACCCAAAGGCCAAGCGTCTGGTCGATGTGAAGCACCATATTGAAAAACTCAAGCATTGAAGCGGCCCTGATATCCGAGTGGAATTTGTCAGCGACTATAGCCGACCGGGGCATGACGCTAAAATCGTCCGCACTGCTACATAAGATCTGGGCCTCATGACCGAACGTCGTTCCATCCTTGCGCTTCCCGACCTGCTGATCAGCCAGATCGCCGCTGGCGAGGTCATCGAGCGCCCCGCGTCCGTGCTCAAGGAAATCCTTGAAAACGCCATCGACGCGGGCGGGCGCGCCATCGAGGTCCGCCTCGAAGGCGGCGGCATCCGGCGCATCGCCGTCACGGACGATGGCGGCGGCATTCCGCCCGAGGAACTGCCCCTGGCGCTGGCCCGCCACGCCACCAGCAAGATCCGCTCGCTGAACGAGCTGGAATCGGTCGCTTCCATGGGGTTTCGCGGCGAAGCGCTGGCGTCGATTGCGTCGGTCGCCCAGGTGTCCATCATTTCCCGCACCCGCGACGGCGATCACGCCTGGCAGATCGACGCGGGCAGCATGCAGGTCGGCCCCGCGTCCGGCCCGCCCGGCACCACGGTCGACGTGCGCCAGCTGTTCGACGCCGTGCCGGCCCGCCGCAAATTCCTGCGCTCCGAAGCCACCGAATTCGGCCATTGCGTCGACGCCATGGAGCGCATCGCGCTGGCGCATCCGCAGATCGCCTTCCGCCTGTTCCACCACGACCGCGCACAGCGCCAATGGCTGCCGGCCGACCCGCCGCAGCGCATCCGCGACGTGCTGGGCGCCGAGTTCGCCGAGCACGGCCTGCTGCTGTCGCATTCGGTCGGCACAGTCAGCCTGGCCGGCATGATTACCCGGCCGACCGCCGCCCGCGCCCGCGCCGACCGCCAATACCTCTACGTGAACGGCCGCTACGTGCGGGACCGCACCGTCAGCCACGCGCTGCGCTCGGCCTATGCCGACGTGCTGCACGGCGACCGTCAGCCCGCGTACGTGCTGTTCCTGGACATCGACCCCGCCGCCGTGGACGTGAACGTCCACCCGGCCAAGCACGAGGTCCGTTTCCGCGACAGCGGCGCCGTGCACCGCTTTGTCTCGCACGCCGTCAGCCAGACGCTGGCCCAGATGGGCGGCTCGTCGGCCGTTGCGCCTGCGGGGCACGCTGAAGACGCCGAATTTGAAACCGTGGCGCGCCCGGCGGGCGACGCGGCCACGACCGACTCCGCCGCACCGGCGTACCGGCCGGCCACGCCGTCCACGACGGAATCTCCGCGCCCGGGCTACGGCGGCGTGAATGGCGGCTACGGCAGCACGATTGGCGGCAATGGCGGCTTGAACGGCGCCGCGGCTGGCGGCTCGAACGCCGGCGCTTATCCCGGCGCAAGCGGCGGCCCCGGCAACGGCGCCGCCTACGGCCTGCGCCCCTCGCCCGCCCCCCAGCGCCCGCACACCCAGGTCCCCTTCCGCCTGCACGCCGAACCGGCCGGGATCCCGGCCGCCGACTGGCAATCGCTCTATCGCCCGCTGACCGACGACACGGCGGCCCGCGCCGCGCCCCTGCGCGAACCGTCGCCCGCGTCCGCCGCGTTACCGGCCGACGAAGAACACCCGCTGGGCATGGCGGTGGCACAACTGCACGGCGTCTACATCCTGGCGCAGAACCGCCGCGGCATGGTGCTGGTGGACATGCACGCCGCGCACGAGCGCGTGGTCTACGAGCAGCTCAAGCAGGCCCTGGACGCGCGCAGCCTGCCGCGCCAGGACCTGCTGGTGCCCGTGGTGTTTCACGCGCAGGAAAAGGACGTGGCGCTGGTCGAGGAGTTCGAAGAACAGTTGAACGACCTGGGTTTCGAGATGCGCCCGTCAGGCCCCACGTCCATCGCCGTGCGGTCGGTGCCGGCCATCCTGGCGCGCGGCGACATCGAAACCCTGGCCCGCGCCGTGCTGCGCGACCTGGGCGCCGTCGGCGTGTCGCGACTGCTCACCGAACAGCGCAACGAACTGCTCTCGACCATGGCCTGCCACGGTTCCGTGCGCGCCAACCGCAAGCTCACGCTTGAAGAGATGAACGGCTTGTTGCGCCAGATGGAAACCACGGAACGTGCCGACCAGTGCAATCACGGGCGGCCCACCTGGGTGCAGTGGTCCATGTCGGACCTGGACAAGCTCTTTCTGCGCGGACAATAGCTTGTCGTCTTCCCAATCTCCCGCATCGCTCCCGGTCATCTGCCTTGCCGGCCCCACCGCGGCCGGCAAGAGCGCGTCCACGCTGGCGCTCGCCGAACGCTGGCCGCTCGAAATCGTCAACGTGGATTCGGCCACGATCTACCGCGGCATGGACATCGGCACCGCCAAGCCGTCTGCAGAAGAGCAGGCCCGCGTGCCGCAGCATCTGCTGGACATCCTGGATCCTGCCCAGTCGTATTCGGCCGCGGAGTTCCGCGCCGACGCGCTGCGCCTGATCGGGGAGATTCGCGCGCGCGGCCGCATTCCGCTATTGGCGGGCGGCACGATGATGTACTACAAGGCGCTGCGCGACGGCCTGGACGATCTGCCGCAGGCCGATCCTGCCCTGCGCGCCGAACTGGAAGCGCGCGCCGCCCGCCTGGGTTGGCCCGCCCTGCATGCCGAGCTGGCGGTGCTGGACCCCATCACCGCCGCGCGCCTCGCGCCCAACGACAGCCAGCGTATCCAGCGCGCCCTGGAAATCTGCCAGCTGTCCGGCCAGCCGATGTCGGCGCTGCTGCAGCGGGCCGAGCGCAAGCCGGACGACGACGCCAACCGGTATCTGACCATCAGCCTGGAACCTTCGGACCGCGCCGCGCTGCACGCGCGCATCGAACAGCGCTTTGACGCCATGCTGCGGCACGGTCTGCTTGACGAGGTGCGCGGCCTGCACGCCCGCGCCGACCTGCATCCGGGCCTGCCGTCGGTGCGGTGCGTGGGCTACCGGCAGATGTGGGCGCACCTGGACGGCGAGATCGACCTGGATACCGCCCGCGAACAGGGCATCGCGGCAACGCGGCAACTGGCCAAGCGCCAGATCACCTGGCTGCGCGCGCAGCCCGAGCGTGTGATCGTGGACTGCCTGGCCGCCGACGCCGTCGCGCAGACGATCGACGCCGTGGCGGTAGCGCTGGCGGACTGACGGGCGGCAACACTTCCTGATTCGAGAGAGTGGCGCGCAGGCGACCACTCGCGCCACAAAAAAAATGACCGCCATCACGGCGGTCATTTCATTTCAGCGCTGTCGCCGCGGCATCACACCACGAAGGTCTGCGCCATGCCGGCTTCCTGGGGAACGATCTCGCCCAGCTTGCTGACCGTCTCGCCCTGCTCGCGCAGCGTGGCGGCGATGGCGTCGGCCTGGGCCGAGTCCACCACCAGCACCATGCCGATGCCGCAATTGAAGACGCGGTACATCTCGGTGTCTTCAACGCCGCCCTGCTCCTGCAGCCACTGGAACAGCTTGGGCATTTCCCATGCGTCGCGGTGCAGCTTGGCAGCCAGGCCGTCCTGCAGGATGCGCGGCACGTTGTCCAGCAGGCCGCCGCCCGTGATGTGGGCCAGGCCCTTGATCGCCGTGCCGTGCTTGGCCAGCGCGGCCAGCACCTGCTTGACGTAGATGCGAGTCGGGGCCATGACCACGTCGACCATCTTCTGGCCGTGGAAATCGTCGTCCGGCTTGGCGCCGGCGCGTTCCAGGATCTTGCGCAGCAGCGAGTAGCCGTTGGAATGCGCGCCGCTGGACGCCAGGCCCAGGACCACGTCGCCCGCCTTGATGGACTTGCCGTCGATGATCTTGGACTTTTCCACCGCGCCCACCGCGAAGCCGGCCAGATCGTATTCGCCGTCCGGGTACATGCCCGGCATTTCGGCGGTTTCGCCGCCGATCAGCGCGCAGCCCGACAATTCGCAGCCCTTGGCAATGCCGCCCACCACCGCCGCCGCCGTGTCCACCGACAGCTTGCCGCAGCCGAAGTAATCCAGGAAGAAGAGCGGCTCGGCGCCCTGCACCAGGATGTCGTTGACGCTCATGGCGACCAGGTCGATGCCGACCGTGTCGTGGCGGTTCCAGTCGAACGCGAGACGCAGCTTGGTGCCCACGCCGTCGGTGCCGGAAACCAGCACCGGCTCCTTGTAGGTCTTGGGCACTTCGAACAGGCCGCCAAAGCCGCCGATACCGGCCAGCACCCCGGGACGCATGGTGCGCGCGGCAAGGGGTTTGATTCGGTCGACCAGGGCGTCGCCTGCGTCGATGTCGACACCGGCGTCGCGGTAGGTCAGGGGGGCTTTAGGTTGGTTCGTCATGAGAAATGCCGTGGGGTATGTAACAATTGCTGGGATTTTGGTGGAACGCCCTGCATTTTACGATGACGCGGGCACGGACAGGCGCGTAAGGCGCAAACCCACGCCAAGCCGAGCGTTCCGACGCGACATCAGCGCCCCAGGTGGTTTAAAGTGTAGGGTTGGCCGGTATTGATTTTGCCAGTTTCTACATGGCCCTTGCATCACCGATTTTTCTTGGCTTTTTTCCTGGCTTTTTGTGGCGCCCCGAATTGGCTATTCCGGCGCCTTTGAAAATGGCTCTTCCGGCGCCCCTGAACATGGCTATTCCAGCGCCCCTGAAAAGCCCGATTGCTAACTCTCATGAACCGCCAGCTGCTGCTTGACGTTCTCCCCGCGCCAGCGCCATCGCTGAACAACTACATCGCCGGCCCCAACGGAGAAGCGGTGGCGGCCGTGCGTGCGCTCAAGCCCGGACGGGCCCTGTACATCTGGGGCGCCGCCGGCTGCGGCCGCACCCACCTCTTGCGCGCGCTGACCGCCCGGCCCGATGCCGTCTACGTCGACCCCGCCAACGGCGAAAACATGCTGCGCCGCCTGGCCGAGGCCGATTCCAAGTCGCCCATGCCCAAATTCGTGGCGGTCGACGACGTGCACCGCATGGACGACAGCCGCCAGGCTGCCCTGTTTGCGCTGTACAACCGGTGGCGCGAATCCGCCGCCACGCAGCGCGCCTTTGCGCTGGCGCTGGCCGGCGACCGCGCGCCGCTGTCGATGCCGCTGCGCGAAGACCTGCGCACGCGCCTGGGCTGGGATCTGGTGTTCCGCCTGGATCCGCTGTCCGACGCCGACAAGCTGGCCGCACTGTCCGCGCAGGCCGCCGAACGCGGGCTGCATCTGGCGCCCGAAATCATCAACTGGATGCTCACGCACCACGAACGCGACATCCGCAAGCTTGCCGCGTTGCTCGACGCGCTGGACCGTTATTCATTGGCCACCGGCCGCCCCATCACCCTCCCCCTGCTGCGCGCCATGCTCGCAGATCCTGATTCACAACGCACATGACCACCCGACGTCTCGCCCTGTTCGACCTGGATCACACCTTGCTGCCGCTCGACAGCGACTACCAATGGGCCGACTATCTGGCGCGCACAGGCCGCGCGGGCGATCCCGTCGAAGCCCGCCGTCTGAATGACGATCTGATGGACCGCTACAACCGCGGCGAACTCACGGCCGAACAGGCCGCGGAATTCATGCTGGGCCTGCTGGCCGCGCATTCGCCGTACGACCTGGCTGCCTGGCACGAAACCTTCATGGGCGAAGTCATCCGCCCGTCCATCACGCCGGCTGCCCGCGACCTCGTCGACAGCCACCTCGAAGCCGGCGACCTCTGCGCCATCGTCACGGCCACCAACAGCTTCGTCACCGCCCCGATCGCCCGCGCCTTCGGCGTGCCCCACCTGGTCGCGACCGACGCCGAGTACCTGCGCGGCCGCTACACCGGCCGCATCCTGGGCACGCCCAGCTTCAAGGAAGGCAAGGTCGTGCGCGTCAACGACTGGCTCGCCGGCATGGGCCTGGGGGTTGCGGATTTCTCCGAATCGTTTTTCTATAGCGATTCGGTCAATGATGTGCCGCTGCTCGAAAAAGTGACCCGTCCGATTGCCGCCAACCCCAGCCCCACCCTGCGCGCCATTGCGCAGGAACGCGGCTGGCAAGTGATCGACCTGTTCGACCACATGGAAGATTCGAAGTCCTAAATGATCACTGAAACCATAAGAAAATTCGTCGGCCGGCTCTTCGCGCCGACACCCAAGGGGCCGTTGCGCATCGGGCGCGACAAGCACGGAATCGACCGCCGCAACGTGTCGCGCCACGCCATCAAGGTGTGCGAGGTGCTGCGCCAGCATGGCTACGAAGCCTATATCGTCGGCGGCGCGGTGCGCGACCTGATCGTCGGACTGGAGCCCAAGGACTTCGACGTGGCCACCAATGCCACGCCCGAACAGATCCGCCCCCTGTTCCGCCGCGCGCGCATCATCGGCCGCCGCTTCCAGCTGGTGCACGTGGTGTTCGGCCAGGAAATCATCGAGACCTCCACCTTCCGCGCGCCCGCCTCGGAAGACCAGGAGACCGACGAGCACGGCCGCATCCTGCGCGACAACGTCTTCGGTTCGCAGGAAGAAGACGCCAAGCGCCGCGACTTCACCATGAATGCGCTGTACTACGACCCGCACAACGAGGAAGTCATCGACTACCACGATGGCGTGGCCGACCTGAAGAAGCGCCAGATCCGCATCATCGGCGACCCTGTCAAGCGCTACCGCGAAGACCCGGTCCGCATGCTGCGCGCGGTGCGCTTTGCCGCCAAGCTGAACGGCACGATCGACCCGGCCACGCGCCAGCCCATCAGCACGATGGCCGACCTCATCGAAAACGTGCCGGCCTCGCGCCTGTTCGACGAGATGCTCAAGCTGCTGACCTGCGGCCATGCCATGGACTGCCTGCGCCAGTTGCGCGCCGACGGTCTGCACAACGGCCTCTTGCCGCTGCTGGACGTCGTGCTTGAGCAACCCGGCGGCGAACACTTCGTGGAACTGGCGCTGGAACGCACCGATGCGCGCGTGCGCGCCGGCAAGACCATCAGTCCCAGCTTCCTCTTTGCCGCGCTGTTGTGGCAGCAGGTGGACGTGCGCTGGAAGCAGCTGCGCGCCCAGGGCGAGCACACCATCCCCGCGCTGTCGACGGCGGCGGACTCGGTGCTGGACGAACAGACCGAGAAGCTCGCCATCCAGCGCCGCTTCTCGTCCGACATGCGCGAAATCTGGTTCATGCAGCCGCGTTTCGAGCGCCGCATGGGCAAGACCATCTACCGCATGATCGAGCAGCCGCGCTTCCGCGCCGCCTGCGACTTCCTGCAGCTGCGCGCCGCCGCCGGCGAGTTCGACAGCGTGCTGGCGCAGTGGTGGATGGATCTGGCCAATGCCGACGACGACACCCGCGCCGAGATGATCGAGGAAATCTCGCGCCAGCCGCGCGAAGCCTCCGATGCGGCCACGGGCACGGCCTCTCCCGCGCGCCGGCGCCGCCGTCCGCGCCGCAGCGGACCGCGCAGCGCGCCCGCCGGCGAGTAACCCATGCCGCAGCCGTCCGTGCGCGCCTACGTCGGCCTGGGCGCCAACCTGGGCGACAGCGCGGCCACCCTGCGCCAGGTCCTGGCGCAGTTGCAGGCCACCCCGGGCATCACCGGGGTAACGTCCTCGCCGTTCTACCGCAGCGCGCCGGTGGATGCCACCGGCCCCGACTTCATCAACGCCGTGGCAGCCGTGGACACCGTCCTCGCGCCACTGGCATTGCTGGACGTCCTGCAGGCGCTTGAAAACGAACACGGCCGCCTGCGCCCCTACCGCAATGCCCCCCGCACCCTCGATCTGGATCTGCTGCTGCACGGCGATACGCGGCTGGATGACGCGCGGCTGATCCTGCCGCATCCCCGCCTGCATCTGCGCGCCTTCGTCCTGCTGCCGCTGCGCGATCTTGCGCCCGGCTTGGCCGTGCAAGGACAGCCGCTTGACGCGTGGATCGACGCGATCCACGATCAGCCGATCGAACGAATCGCGCCCTGAGCGCAGGATCAGCAGCGCGGCGCAATGCGCGCCCGCGCAATCGCGCGGCACATTGCGCAGAACATTACGCAGCACGTGACACTACACATAGCGCGAAACATAGCGCGACACATGGCGCGCCGCGTGCCAGCCGTCACGCCTTCGGCGTAAACGCCATCATCGCCCGCTCGACGTCTTCCACGCCCGGCAGCCCCGCCTCGTTCCCCAGATGCTGGATCTTGTGCGCGGAGGCCGCCCGTGCAAACGTGAAATGCTCGATCCACGGTTGTTCCGGCCGCGTCAGGTAGGACCACACATACGCGCCGTGAAACACGTCGCCCGCGCCCGACGTGTCGATGATGCGCGCAGCCGGCACATCAAGCGACGGCAGCGTGTCGACGCGCCCCGTCTCGTCGTACCACAGCATGCCGCGCTCGCCGAGCGTCACCGCGCCGATGCGGCAGCCGCGCTCCTTCAGCAGATCCAGCAGCCCCTCGGGCGACAGACCTAGCTGCTCGCACATGCGCTCGGCGCACACGGCCACGTCGATATGGCGCAGCAGTTCGTCGGTGTTCTCGCGCATGCCGCCCCCGTCCAGCGAAGTCAGCACGCCGGCCTGGCGGCAGGCGCGCGCGTAATGCAGCGCGGCGTCGGGCTGATGACCGTCCAGATGCAGGGCGCGATAGCCGCTAATGTCCAACCTGGGAAAGTCGTTCAGGTAGCCCGCGTCGCGCGCGCGGACGATGGCGCGCTTGCCGTGGTTGGGCATGATGAACGACAGCGAGGAGCGCCGCACCTGGCGCGCGTGCAGCGTGACGCCATGCGCGGCCGCCATGTCCGAGTACATGTGGCCCAGCCAGTCCGGCGCCAGCGAGCAGATCAGATCGGGCGGCAACCCCAGCCGCGCGCAGGCAAACGCCGCCGTCACCGCATTGCCGCCGAACGAGACCGCGTAGTCGCGCGCCACGCTTTTCTGGTCGCCCGTGGGCCATTCGTCGGCCAGCACGGTGACGTCGATGTAGGTATGTCCGATGAAAAGCGCCTCGCCCATGGGCCCGCCTTGTCAGGTTGTATGCGCGGGGCGCCTCGGCGCAGGGTCTGGACGAGGCGCCGGCGCGGGATTCAGCCGCGCGCGGATTCGCCCGCCTGCGCCAGCACCAGCCGCGCTCGTGCGATGACAGGTGCGTCGACCATCTTGCCATCCAGCATGAACGTGCCCGCGGCCGTGTCGCGGTGCGCGGCGATGACGCGCCGCGCCCAGTCGAGTTCCTGCTGGGCCGGCACGAAAGCGGCGTGGATGACGGGCACCTGCGTGGGATGGATGCACAGCATGCCGCCAAAGCCCATCTGCTGCGCGCGGCCGGCTGCCGCGGCCAGTCCGGCCTGATCCTGCACACCGGGAAAGACGCCATCCAACGCAGGCGCCAGGCCTGCGGCACGGGTGTGCAGCAGCACCTGCACCCGGGCGTGGTCCAGCACGGTTTCGGCGCCCGGCGTGTCGGGCGTCAGGCCCAGGTCCAGGCCGTAATCCAGACTGCCGAACGCCAGCCGCGCAACACCAGGGGTGGCGGCGATCTCGCCGGCATTGAGAATGCCCTGCGCGGTTTCAAGAATGGGAATCACGGGACAGCCGGTCTGCGCTGCGTGCCGCACCTGCATCATGCTTTCGGCCTTGGGCAGCAGGATGCCCGCCACGCCGGCCCTGCCGCGGCAGGCCTTCAGATCGTCGTCGTGCCAGGACGTGGAGGCGTCGTTGATGCGCACCCAGAGCCGGGCCTCGCGATTCAAGCCCAGGAAATCGCACAGGGCTTCGCGGGCCGACGCCTTGGCCAGGTGCTCCACGGCGTCTTCCAGGTCCACGATGACGGCGTCCGCGCCCGCAGCCAGCGCTTTGGGGATGCGTTCGGGCCGCGAGGCCGGCACAAACAGGGCGCTACGAACGACGGGATGCGTCACACAACCTCCGAGGCATGGAGCTGCGCCACCTGATCCGGCGCGTATCCCAGAGATGCTAGCACCGCATCGGTATTTTGGCCCACCGCGGGCACAGGCCCCATGTGCGCCGTGAACGCGTTGCTGGTGGCGGGCGGCAGCAGTGCCGGCAGCATGCCGGCGGGGCTATCGACCTCGCTCCAGCGCTGGCGCGCCTGCAATTGCGGATGCGCCCACACGCCGGCCATGTCGTTGACGCGCGCATTGGCGATCTGGGCGTCTTCCAGGCGTTGCGTCACCTGCTCAATGGACAGGTCGGCAAACGCGGCAACGATCAGCGCGCGCAGCGCGTCGCGGTTGGCGGTGCGCAGCGAATTGGAGATGAAGCGCGGGTCCTCGGCCAGCTCGGCCTGGCGCAGCACCTGGGCGCAGAAGACGCGCCATTCGCGTTCGTTCTGCAGGCCCAGCATGATGGTCGAACCGCCGCCCACCGGGAACGGCCCGTACGGATAGATGGAGGCATGCGCCGCGCCCGCGCGCACGGGCGGCGCGGCGCCGTCAAAGGCGTAGTACATGGGGAAACCCATCCACTCGACCATGCTCTCCAGCATGGACACGTCCAGCCGGCTGCCCTGGCCCGTGCGCTGGCGCAGCAGCAGCGCGTTCAGGATGGCCGAATAGGCGTACATGCCCGCGGCGATGTCCGCGATGGAACATCCTGCCTTGACCGGATCGTCCTTCGTGCCGGTGACCGACAGGAAGCCGCTTTCGCTCTGGATGAGGAGGTCGTAGGCCTTCTTGTCCTGGTAGGGGCCGCCCTCGCCGTAGCCCGAGATGTCGCAGACGATGAGGCGCGGGTATTTCTGGTGCAGCGCCTCGAACGACAGGCCCAGGCGCGCCGCGGCGCCGGGCGCCAGGTTCTGCACCAGCACGTCGGCCGATTCCAGCAGGCGGTCCATGATGCCGCCGGCTTCGTCGCGCTTCAGGTCCAGCGTCAGGCTTTCCTTGGAGCGGTTGGTCCAGACGAAGTGCGAGGACAGGCCCCGCACGCGCTCGTCGTAGCCGCGTGCGAAGTCGCCGGTCCCGGGGCGTTCGATCTTGATGACGCGCGCGCCCATGTCCGCCAGTTGGCGGGTGCAGAAAGGCGCGGCGATGGCGTGTTCCAGGCTGACGACGGTGATGCCGTCCAGCGGGCGGGAGGCCTGCATGTTCATTCGGTGAACCTCAATTCGGCTTGATGGGCCAGCGTGCCGTCCTGCTCGGCCCAGAGCTGGGCGACGCCCGGCTCGGACAGGCGGCCGGCAACCTGGAAGGGCGCGGGGGAAATCAGCGGACGCAGGCCGCGGTAGGCAAGATGCGTGAGGCGGGCCTTGGGATGCGCGCGCACAAAGGCGGCGACCATCTCGGTGGCGATGAGCGGGCCGTGGACCACCAGGCCGGGATAGCCTTCGACGCCGGTGACATAGGGATGGTCGTAGTGGATGCGATGGCCGTTGAAGGTGACGGCCGAATAGCGGAACAGCAGCACCGACGTGGGATTGACCGTGTCGCGCCATTGCGCCTGCGGCGCCGGCTCGCTGCCCGTGAGCTTGGGCGGCGTGGGCTGGCGGTACACGATGTCCTGCTCTTCCAGGATGGCCACTTCGCCTGCCTGCCGGTATTCATGCTGCACGGTCACGAACAGCAGGGAGCCGGTGCGGCCGGTCTTTTCCTTGACCTCGGCCACGGTGGACACGCGCTCGGCCGGCACGCCGACCTTGAGCGGCTGGCGGAATTCCACCCGGCCGCCCGCCCACATGCGGTTGCGGTCCTGCGCGGGCGGCAGGAAACCGCCGCGCGACGGGTGGCCATCCGTCCCCAACCCGTCCATGCCCACGGTGGAGATGAAGAACGCCCATTGCCACAACGGCGGGAGGTCGTCGCCCTCGGCCGGCACCGGACCGCCCAGGGTGGCGGCGATACGCGCGGCGTGGCCGGGATCCATGGCGTCCGCCTTGCGTTCGCCGCTGCCGATCCACGCGGCCGGATCTGTAGATGTCATGCCGAGTTCCTCTGGTGGTGTTTTTACAGCCTGAAGCATGCCCGCAAGCCGTCGGGCGTGTGAATTCGTTTTTCCTCAAGGCGGGGTTTGCTGCGCCTGAATCGGCCATCCGCGCCGGCGCCGGCCGCCGTAATATATGGCCCATGCACTTCGACCTTGCCGACCTCCGACTGTTCATCCACATCGCCGAATCCCCCAGCCTGACGCAGGCAGCCAAGCGGGCGCATCTGTCCCTGGCCGCGGTCAGCGTGCGAATCAAGGCGCTGGAGAACCAGCTCAATTCCCGCCTGCTCTACCGCGACAGCCGCGGCGTCGAAATCACGCCTGCCGGGCAGAAACTGCTGCAGCATGCGCGCGTCATCATGCGGCAGGTGGATCACCTGAAACACGACTTCCAGGAACAGGCCGACGGCGACGCCGGCCACATCCGCATCTTTGCCAACACCACGGCCGTCACGGAATTCATGCCGGACATCCTGGCGCAATTCCTGTCGGGCCATCCGGGCGTCACGGTCGACCTGCAGGAACGCCTGACGCGCGACATCGTGCGCGGCGTGCTGGATGGCACCACCGACCTGGGCATCGTCGCGGGTCCGGTGGATGCACCCGAATTGCAGACCATCCACTTCAGCACCGACCGCCTGGTGCTGGTGGTGCCCAACGGCCATCCGTTGCAGGACCAGGACAAGGTCAAACTGGTGGACGCCGTGCGCTATCCGTTCATCACCATGCACGAAGGCTCCACGCTCGTGGCCTTCCTGCGCGACCAGCTGGAACGCGTCGGCCAGCGCCTGCCGCAGCGCATCCAGCTCTACAGCTTCGACTCGATCTGCCGCATGGTGCAGGCGGGCGTGGGCGTCGGCGTCATTCCCGACTCGGCCGCGCGCCGCTACGGGGCAGACACCAAGCTGCAAGTTGTCGAGCTGGACGAGCCGTGGGTGGTGCGCGAGCGCAAGCTGCTGGTGCGCGACATCGACGCCCTGCCCGGCTGCGCGCGCGAACTCATCGACCAGATCCAGACGCCGCAAACGCCCTGACGTTGCGCCGCGTCATTTGCCGGTGAACGCCGGGGGCCGCTTTTCCGCGAAGGCGCGCATGCCCTCCAGGTAATCGTCGGTGTAGCCCAGCTCGCGCTGCAGGCTGCATTCCAGATCGAACTGCTGCGCCAGCGTGTTGCCGCTGGATGCCTGCAACGCCGCCTTGGTGGCCCCATAGGCGCGCGTGGGGCCGGCGGCCAGCGTGTCCGTCACCTGCTGGATCGTTTCCGCCAGCGCCGCGTCGGGCACCACCCGCCAGATCAGACCCCAGGCCTCCGCCTGCGCGGCCGACACCGGTTCCCCGAACAGCGCCGCGCCCATCGCGCGCGCCGACCCGACCAGGCGCGGCAGGAACCACGTTCCGCCCGCATCGGGCAACAGGCCGATCTTGCTGAACGCCTGCACGAAGCGCGCCGATTCCACCGCAAACACCACGTCGCACGCCAGCACCAGACTGGCGCCCGCGCCTGCCGCCACGCCGTTCATGATGCACACCACCGGCACCGGCAACGCGCGCAGGCGGTTGATGAGCGGGCGATAGCACTTTTCCAGCATCAGGCTCAGATCGCGGCGCGAGCCGTCTTCGGCGGGCTTGCGTTCGCCCAGGTCCTGGCCGGCGCAAAATCCGCGGCCCGCGCCGGTGATCACGAGGCCGCGCAGGTTTTTATGCCCTTCCAGCAGGTCCAGCGCGCGCGACAGCTCGCCGTGCATGACCTCGGTGAAGCTGTTCATGCGCTCAGGACGGTTCAGCGTAATGACGCCCACACCGCGGTCCAGCGTGAACTGGATCTGAGTAAAAGCTGGTACGTGCGCGCTCATGCCAACTCCTCCAGCACGGCCAGCTGCTCGGCCGTATCGCCCATCAATTGATCCACGACGGTCAGGCGCTTGAAATAATCGCCGACCTCCAGTTCGTCCGTCATGCCCATGCCGCCGTGCAACTGCACGGCCAGCTGCGCGACCAGACGGCCGGCGCGCGCGGCTTCCAGCTTGGCCGACGCGATCATGCGGCGCCGCTGCGCCGCGTCGGATTCGGTCAACGCCGCCACCGCCACATAGGCCATGGACAGCGCGAGCTCCTTGGCCACCAGCATCTCGGCCATCCGGTGCTGCAGCGCCTGGAAGGACGCCAGCGGCTGGCCGAACTGCTTGCGGGTCTTCAGGTATTCCACCGTGATTTGCAGCAGCCGCTCCATTGCGCCGGCCGCGTGCGCGCACAGCGCGGCCGTGCCCCATTGCAACGCCTGCGCCAGCGCATCGTCGGCCGCGGCGCCCGCTGCGAGCAGCGCCTCCGCGGTCAGCGTCACCGCATCGAAGTCCAGCCGCGCGCAGCGCGCGCCATCCAGCGTGGGCGTGTCCGTCACGCGCACGCCGGCCGCATCGGCCGGCACCGCCAACAGGACGGTCTGACCATCGCCACCGCGCGCGCTGACGAACCACGCATCGGCGGCCGCGCCGTGCCAGACCAGGTGCTTGGCGCCGTCCAGCCGCCAGCCTTCGGCGGTCTGCGCAGCACGGCAGTCCTGCGGATCAGCCGCATATCGCCGGCCGGGCTCCTGCCACGCCACGCTGACGATGGCCTCGCCCGAGGCAATGGCCGGCAGCCAGCGGCCGCGTGCCGCCTCACCGCAGCCGTCCGCCAACGCCGCGCCCATCACCGCGCTCGGGATGACCGGCTCGGACACCAGCCCGCGCCCCAGCTCGACGTGCACCGGCAGCAGGCTGGCCGGCACCTCGCCAAAGCCGCCGTGGTCCTGCGAAATGGTCAGGCCCAGCACGCCCAGTTCTGCCAGCGCATTCCAGGCCTGCCGGTCCAGCGTGCCCGCGGCCTGGCGGGCGCGCCGCTGGGGAAAGGTCCATGCCTGGTCCACCAGGCGGCGCAGGCTGTCGGCCAGCATGCGCTGTTCTTCCGTGTAGATGAAATCCATGCGTCGTGTTCCTGTCGGGGTTGCGCGGCGGGCCTACACGCCCAGCACGAGGCGGGCGATGATGCCCTTCTGCACTTCGGTCGTGCCGCCATAGATCGAGGTCTTGCGCATATCGGCATAGCCGGCGCCGGCGGCGGCAGCCATCTCGGGGCCGGGGCCATGGAAATCGTTGCCGGCCACCAGCCAGTCGGGGTCATAAGGCCAGGCGTCCGGGCCCGCGACTTCCATCTGCAGCATGGCCAGGTCCTGCTGGATCTCGGACCCGCGGATCTTCAGCACCGAGGCCTCCGGCCCGGGCGTGCCATCGTTGCTGGCGGCCACGCGCAGCAGCAGCATTTCCAGCGCCATGATGTCGACCTCGATACGCGAGATGCGGTCGCGCATCCGGCTGTCCTGCAGCAGCGGCCTGCCGCGCGACTGCGCACGCGCCGCCATGTCTTTCAGGATGCCCAGCTCGCGGTGGCAATGGCCCAGGCCCGCAATGCCGGTGCGCTCGTGGCCGAGCAGGTACTTGGCGTAGGTCCAGCCCTGGTTTTCCTCGCCGACAAGATTGACAACCGGCACGCGCACGTCTTCCAGCCAGACCTCGTTGACGTCATGGCCGCCGTCCAGCGTGCGGATGGGCCGCACCGTGACGCCCGGCGAGCGCATGTCCAGCAGCAGCATCGAGATGCCGCGCTGCGCGCGCGCATCGGGATCGGTGCGCACCAGGCAGAACATCCAGTCCGCATATTGGGCGAGCGTGGTCCAGGTCTTCTGGCCGTTGACCACATAGTCGTCACCATCGCGCACGGCGCGGGTTTTGAGGGACGCCAGGTCGGAACCGGAGCCCGGCTCGGAATACCCCTGGCACCACCAGTCCTCCACACGGATCATGCGCGGCAGCAACCGGGCCTTCTGCTCGGCGCTGCCGTATTTCATCAGCACGGGGCCGATCATGGACAGGCCGAACGGCAGCAGCCGCGGCGCGCCCGCCTTGAAGCATTCCACTTCGAAGATCAGGCGCTGCAAGGCGTTCCACCCCGTGCCGCCGTGCTCGACCGGCCAGTTGGGCGCGCCCCAACCCTGGTCTGCCAGGATGTTGTGCCACCGCACGTAGTCGTCGCGTTCCAGCCGCTGGTGCCGCAGCACCTTGGCGCGTATGTCTTCCGGCAGCTTCTCGGCGGCGAAGGCGCGCACGGCTTCGCGGAATTGGCGCTCTTCTGGCGTCCAGGTCAGGTTCATGGTCCACCTCCTTTGCCCGGTATCTAGCCACGGCGCGTACGGCCGGACAATCTGCCTCTCCCGAAGACGGGCTTCGCGTTGCGTGTAGGGCGTGCGGTCCACTACGGATTGGCAAAAGTCCTGCTTCAGCAATGAAGAATGGCCGAAGCCGTTGGCAGTGCGGACACTAGGCGCTGTTCAGCTTCACGCTTCAATCACTGGAATCCCATCGCACCATGACTGCTCCCGATCAGACGGATGGCGTCTCGCAAGGCGTCGAGGCGCAATACCGCCAGGCGCTCGACGACGGCCGCTTCCTCATCCAGCGCTGCGGCGGCTGCGACCGCGCCGTGTTCTATCCCCGCATGATCTGCCCGCACTGCGGCGCGGACAAGCTTTCCTTCACGGCGCCCGACGGACGCGGCACCGTCTATTCCACGACTGTCGTGCGGCGCAAGCCCGAGGCGGGTGGCGACTACAACGTCGCGCTGATCGACCTGCAGGAAGGCGTGCGGCTGATGAGCCGCGTCGACGGTGTGGCGCCGGACGCCGTTCGCATCGGCATGGGCGTGCGCGCGCAGGTGATCCAGCAGGACGGCCGCGGGCTGGTCGTCTTTGTTCCCAACAAGGAGGCGGCATGACGCTGAACGAATTGCGCGGCGCCGTGGCGGTGGCCGGCGTGGGCCACGCGGGCCTCGGACAGGCCACGGGCTTTACCGAAATGGAAATCCTGGTGCAGGCAGCGCAGCGCGCCGTGGCGGACGCGGGCCTGACGATGCGCGACATCGACGGCATCTGCACGGCCAGTGTGGCCGCGCCGATGTGGGCCATGCCGGTGATCGAACACCTGGGCATCCGCCCGACGTTCATCGACAGCACCATGCTGGGCGGCTCGAGCTTCGTGGCGCATCTGATGCCGGCGCTGCACGCGCTGGCCTCCGGCCAGTGCAATGCCGTGCTGGTCTGCTACGGCAGCACGCAGCGCACGTCCACGCTCAGCCGCGCCGAGGTGGGACGCGTGCGCAAGCAGTTCGATCCGCAACCCTACGAGTCCCCCTACGATCCGCTCAACCCGTTGTCCTCGTACGCGCTGGCAGCCGCCCGGCACATGCATCAGTACGGCACCCGGCGCGAAGATCTGGCGCGGGTGGCGCTGGCGGCCAACCAGTGGGCGCAGCTCAATCCGGAAGCGCAATTGCGCGAGCCGGCCACGCTGGATCAGATTCTGTCTGCGCGCATGGTGTCCGACCCCTTGAGCGTGCGCGATTGCTGCCTGGTCACCGACGGCGCGGGCGCCTACGTGCTGGTGCGCGCCGACCGCGCGCGCGACTTGCCGCGCCCGCCCGTCTATGTGCTGGGCAATGCGACGGCGGTGTGGAACCGGCAGATCTCTTCGATGGAAGACCTGACGGTCACCGCCGCGTCCGAGTCCGGCCGCCGGGCCTTCGCGATGGCGGGCCTTGCCCCCAAGGACATCGACGTCGTCGAACTCTACGACGCGTTCACCATCAACACGTTGCTGTTCCTGGAAGACCTGGGCTTCTGCGCCAAGGGCGAAAGCAAGGAGTTCATCGCGGACGGCGCCATCGCGCCCGGGGGCCGGCTGCCGGTCAACACCAACGGCGGCGGGCTGTGCTGCGTGCATCCCGGCATGTACGGCGTCTTCATCATGATCGAGGCAGTGCGCCAGCTTCGCGGCGAATGCGGCGAACGGCAGGTTTCGGACGCACAGCTTGCGCTGGTGCATGGCAATGGCGGTACCCTGTCCAGCCAATCGACCGCCATCCTGGGCACCCAGGCAACTCTTTGATCCTGACGTATCAACCCATGTCTCACGCAGAACCCATCACCCGCATCCACGACATCCTGGCGCTGCAGGCGCGCCGGCAGCCCGACGCCATCTGCCTGTACGAGGAAGGCGGCGGCACGGTGACCTATGCCCAGTTGTGGCAGCGGGTGCAGGACACAGCGCAATGGCTGCGCGGCCAGGGCGTGCAGCCCGGCCATCGCGTGATGATGGTGGGTGAGAACTGCACGGCGATGCTGGCGGCGCTGTTCGGGTGCGGCGTGGCAGGCGCTTGGCCGGTGGGCGTGAACGCGCGCCTGTCCGGCCGCGAGATCGACAACATCCGCCAGCACGCGCAGCCCGAGCTGGTGCTGTTCACGAGCGGCGTGTCGGCGGCGGCTGCCGCCCATGCCGCCGCGGCGGGCGCGGACGACGCGGACGCGGCCGTCTGGGGACCGGGCGTCGCTGCCGCGCGCGCGGCCGAGCCGACGCACGCCGAAACCGGCGAGCTGGCCGGCGAGGTCGCCACGGTGATCTACACGTCAGGCACCACTGGCGCGCCCAAGGGCGTGATGGTGCCGCATCGCGGGCTGATCCACTTTGCGCGGGTGTCGGCGGCGTCACGCCGGCTGACGCCGCACGATATCGGTTACGCGGCGCTGCCGATGTCGCACATCTTCGGCATCGCGACCGTGTTGATGGCCACGCTGCACGCAGGGGCCAGTCTGGTGCTGCGCAGCCGCTTCGATCCGGAAGACGTGTTCAAGGCGCTGGCGCATCCCGGCGTCAGCATCCTGCAGGGCGTGCCGACGATGTTCAGCCGCCTGATGGCGGTGGCGCCGCCCCGCGCGGAACTGCGCGCGCCGGCCTTGCGCTACCTGTACACGGGCGGCGCGGCGCTGGATCCGACACAGAAGCGCGACGCCGAACGGTACTTCGGCGTGCCGATGCACCACGGCTACGGCATCACGGAATACGCGGGGTCCATGTTCATCACGGACATCGATTCGCCGCGGGACGATTGCTCGGCGGGGCATGCGGTGGACGGCGTGGAGCTGCGTATCGGCAGCCCGGACGCGGTCCCGGCGCCGGGCACGCGCGGCGACCTGCTGATCCGCGGTCCGGGCGTGATGCTGGGCTATTACCGCAATCCGGAACAGACAGCGCAGGCACTGCTGCCGGGCGGCTGGCTCAACACGGGCGACATCGGCTTTGTCGACGCCAGCGGCGCGCTGTTCATCTCGGGGCGGTCGAAGGACCTGATCATCCGGTCGGGCTTCAACGTGTACCCGATCGAGGTCGAGTCGGTGATCAACGCGTTTCCCGGTGTGCGGCTGTCGGCCGTGGTGGGACGCGACACCGAAGATCACAACGAAGAGGTCATCGCTTTCGTCGAGCCGCTGCCGGGCGCGACGATCGACACGAATCTGCTGATGCTGCACCTGCGCGCCCAGCTTGCGCCGTACAAGCGGCCGGCGCGGATCATTCCCATCGAGACGATTCCCACCACCGTCAGCGGCAAGATCCTGAAGCAGCCGCTGAAAGAAAGGCTGGCGTAGGCGCGGACAGCTGTTCCGCTCTGACGACCGGCCACCTATGCACAAGGAGACAAGAGCGTGAACATCAAGACCCTGATCGCCGCGGCCTCGGCCGTGGCCGCGCTGGCTGGCGCGCAAACCGCGGCCGCGCAGACGTATCCCGACCGTCCCATCCGCCTGCTGGTGGGCTACGCGCCGGGCGGCCCGGTGGACACGACGGCGCGTGTCTTTGCGAAGTATCTCGGCGACAAGCTGGGACAGACCGTGGTGGTGGAGAACCGGGCGGGCGCGAGCGGCATGATCGCGTCGGACGCGACCGCCAAGGCGACGCCGGACGGCTACATGCTGGGCTTTGCCGCCAGCCCGACGCTGACGATGTCGCCGCTGGTCCAGCGCAGCACGCTGTTCGATCCGCGCAAGGATTTTTCGTTGATCGGGCTGGTGGTGGACTATGCCAACGTGCTGCTGATCGGGCCGCAGATTCCAGCGAAGAACGTGGGCGAGCTCGTTACCTATGCGCGGGAGCATCCGGAGGCGGTGTCGTTCGGGTCAGCGGGGATCGGGGCGTCGAATCATCTTTCGGCTGAATTGCTGAAGAAGCAGAGCCAGGCGTCGATGCTGCACGTGCCGTATCGGGGGAATTCACCGGCGATGATGGACGTGGTGAGCGGGAAGGTGACGTTCATGTTCGACATCACGAGCACGGCGATTCCGTTCGTGAAGAGCGGCAAGGCGCGGGCGCTGGCGGTGACGTCGAAGACGCGCAATCCGGAGCTGCCGGACGTGCCGACGATGATGGAGGCCGGCATGAAGGATTACGAGGTGGTGGGCTGGTATGCGCTGGTGGGGCCGAAGAAGCTGCCTGATGCGGTGACGGCGCGGCTGACACAGGCGCTGTCGGAGGTGTCGAAGGATCCGGCTTTCCGCCAGGCGATGACGGAAAGCGGGTACACGATCAACGCGGGCGATTCGAAGGCGCTGCAGGCGCGGATCGACCGCGAGTACGCGTTGTGGTCGGACGTGATCCAGACCGCGAAAATTCAGGCCAATTGATTTTCCCCGGAGCATGACGATGAATTCCCCGTCCGCATTGCGAGACCAGATCCGCCTGCCTGTGATTGGCGCCCCAATGTTTCTGGTGTCGGGGCCGCAACTGGTGGTCGCGCAGTGCGCGGCGGGGATCATCGGGACGTTTCCGTCGTTGAACGCGCGGCCGCAGGAGCAGTTGCACGAGTGGATCACGCGGATCGAAGATGGACTGGCGGCGCGGCGTCTCGCGGCGCCATCGCAGAAGGTGGCGCCGTATGGGGTGAACCTGATCGTGCATCCGAGCAATCCGCGCTGGCAAGGCGACTTGGCGATTTGTGCGGAACGGCGGGTGCCGTTGCTGATTACTTCTCTGCACGCGCCGGAGGCTGTCGTGAAGGCGGCGCATGCCTATGGGGGGTTGGTCTATCACGATGTGACGAACGTGCGGCATGCGAAGCGGGCGCTGGATGCGGGGGTTGACGGGTTGATCCTGGTCGCCGCAGGGGCCGGCGGACATGCGGGGCAGATGAATCCGATTGCGCTGGTGAATGAGATACGGGCCTTTTATGACGGGCCGTTGGCGTTATCTGGATGCATCAGCCATGGGAAGGATATTTTGGCTGCGCAGGTGCTTGGATGCGATTTTGCTTATATGGGGACTCGGTTTATTGCTACCCGGGAGTCGCTGGCGGGGGATGCTTATCGGGAGATGGTGCTGGCTGCGCAGGCGGGGGATGTGACTTATACGGCTTACTTTTCCGGGGTGCCGGCGAATTATTTGTCGGCCAGTATTTTGGCTGCGGGGTTGGATCCGGTTGTGTTGGGCAGCAATGGGGTGACGCCGCCTCCGAATATGGATAAGAGTTCTCGGCCTAAGGCTTGGAAGGATGTTTGGAGTGCTGGGCAGGGGGTGGGGGCTGTGCAGGAGGTATTGGCTGTTGCAGAGCTGGTGGCGCAGTTGGAGGGGGAGTATTGGGATGCTTTCAAGGGGGTTTCCCGACGCTCGGCTTAGCCGCTAGCGGGGATGGTTCTTTTGGCGCCCGGCACGTCGTCGGCCTGGGGCGCGCGGGGCTACGATTGCGGTCCGGAGCCTTCGCTCCGGACTGCCCCGTCGTCATCGTCGTTGTCGCCTTCGGCGACTGCCTTCCGATTCCCTCGGGCGCATCTACACGCCCCGCGCGCCCCAGGCCGACGCCGCACCGGGCTCGGGTGGTTTCAGCTTGGCGGGCGCTGGGGCGGGTTGAGTTCTTGAGGTTCTTGGCTGCGCTTGCGCGGGGTTGGAGCGTCTTGCGGGGCCCGCGGCCGGTTGGCCGCGCGGGCGGCCTCCGGACGCTTACGCGGTGTCTTGCGTCAGGGGATGACGCTTCGCGCTTGCCGAGGGCATTTCGCACTCTGGCGCCTGACGCCCTTGGGGCAGATTTCTGACGCCCTTGAGGTACATCCGCCGCATGACGGCAATCTTCGCAGGGTGTCCAGACACCTTCTCCGATGTGACGGCAACACCGGTAAACTGCGCGGTCATGCGGCGCCGGTCGGCGGCCGGACTTGTACATCCTCTGGAGAGCTTCACACCATGATTCGACATCTGGTCCTTTCGGCTTCGCTGGCGATGGCTGGCAGTGTTGTGGCCGCGCCCTCGTTCAATTGCGCCAAGGCTTCCACGCCGGTTGAGAAGTCTCTTTGCGGCAATTCGCGGTTGGGGGATCAGGACGCTGCCATTGCACAGCAATACAAAGCCGTGCGCGATCAACTGGATGCCGAGGCGGCCAAGGCGTTGGTTGCCGATCAGAAGTACTTTCTGGGCGTGCGCGACAGAGCGTATGCAGAGCCCTACGTGCAGAGCACGCCTTTCCAGGCGCTTACCGACACCATGCGATATCGCTTGGAGTTTCTGAAGGCGATCAATCCTAAGCCGGCTGATGGATTTGTCGGCAAGTGGAGGAACATCGAAGGCGAGATCGAGGTGACGCAGAATTCGCGTGGCGAGTTTCTGGTGGCGGCGAATTCGGCGCGGCCGTATAGCGGGAACTGGGTTTGCGATTTGAGCGGCCGGGGCATTGTGTCGGGCGACACGCTGACGGTGATCTATCAGGATGGACCGCCCTGGTCGCTGACGCTCAAGCGCCGCGGTGCAGTGCTGGTGACGGTTGAGACGCCGCCTGCCGGAGTGAAGAATGAGGGCTTTGGGCCGCCGTTTTGCGGCATGAACGGCAGTTTGTCTGGCAACTGGTTCGCGGTGCGCTGATCACCACCGCGGTTGCGCGAGTGACCTGATGCGCAATCGCGCGCTGCGTCAGGTCACTCCTCGGTTGATGTCGGCAATGCTGACCAGCCCAATTCACGCTGATCTTCACGATTCCGACTGGATTACTCCAGCTTGATGTTCGCGGTCTTGATCAGGTCGCGCCACTTTGCGATTTCGTCGCGCACGAACTTTCCAAATTCCTCGGGTGATCCCGGCTTGGGTTCCGCGCCGGCGGCGATCATTGCCTTTGCGGTGCTGTCGTTCGACAGGACCTTCACCATGTCCGCGTTGATGCGCTTGACGATGTCGGGCGGGGTGCCTTTGGGCGCCATGACGCCGCTCCACGAGTAGGCTTCGTAGCCGGGCAGGCCCGATTCGGCGATGGTGGGGATGTCGGGGACCATGCTGGATCGTGTGGGGTTGCCGACGCCCAGCGCGCGGATCTTGCCGCCTTTGAGGTGGGGGACGGCGGAGGGGCCGTCGGCGAACATGACTTGCACCTGGCCGCCGAGCAGATCTTGCATGGCGGGTGCGCTGCCGCGGTATGGGACGTGCTGGATGCGCACGCCGGCCATGGCGTTGAAGAGTTCGCCGGCCAGGTGCGTGCCGCCGCCGGTGCCGGAGGAACTGAAGGACAGTTTGCCGGGGTTCTGTTTGGCGTAGGCGATGAGTTCGCTGACGGTGTTGACGGGCAGCGCTGCGTTGACGACGAGGACGATGGGGAATACCGCGGCCATGCCTACTGGCACGAAGTCGGTGGTAATGTCGTAGCTGAGGTTGTTGCGCAGGCTGGGAAGGACTGCGTGGTGGATGGAGGCGAAGAAGAAGTTGTAGCCGTCGGGCTCTGCTTTCGCGGCGAACTGGGCGCCGACGATGCCGCCGGCGCCAGACTTGTTGTCGACGACGGTGGGCACGGACCAGAGTTGGCCAAGGGGCTGCGTGGTGAAGCGTGCGGTGGTGTCGACGGGGCCGCCGGCGGGAAAGGGAACGATGAAGGTGACGGCGTGGCCCGGCCAGGTGGCGGCGCGGGCCCAGGATGGAAGCATGGCGGCGGCGCAGGCTGCGCCCAGCCCCGCGAGGACGCGGCGGCGGTCTTGATGAATCACGGCAGTCTCCTGAGTTTTGTTCTGGTCACGGCTGGACATCGCGTGCTGCCGCCCGCCGCTGTTTTTTATTATTTGCCGAATGCGGATCGACGCCGCTACGTATTTGCAAAAGCCCCTCTTTCGCGCTGCCGGAAAGACGGACTGCACGCCCGGCGATCTCGCGGTGCGGCCGGGCTACGGCACACGGGCTAGGACATTCTGATCAGGGCAAACCCCGACCGGTGCATTCAGGTGACCGACTGCGGGCGTTTCAGCGTCGCAAGCGCACGACGACGACGCGGGCTGCCATGGGTGGCGGGCGCCTTATCTGTTGCAGGCGCGATTGGCTGCAGGCGTCCCGTCTGTTGCGGCCCCCTTACTGCCCGCGTGCGGCGCGTTGCACGTGACCGATGAAGCACTCGGCGAAGCTGGGCAGGTCGCGGCCGCGCTGGCGGCACAGCAGGCGATCGCGCAGCGCCCAGGGGTCATCCAGTTTCAACACGTGCAGGAAATCTGGGCGGCTGTAGCGCGCCGCGCACGCGCGCGGCACGACGGCGATGCCTGCGCCGGCCTCGACCATGCGGCACACGGCTTCGAAGCTGCCTACGTGGACGCGTTGGCAGATGCGCTTGCCCAGGCCGCTGGCGATGTCTTCGAGGAAGG
Source organism: Achromobacter animicus (assembly GCF_902859585.1). Taxonomy (GTDB): domain Bacteria; phylum Pseudomonadota; class Gammaproteobacteria; order Burkholderiales; family Burkholderiaceae_B; genus Achromobacter; species Achromobacter animicus. The sequence goes on from NZ_CADIJM010000003.1 coordinate 642,804, forward strand.
TCTGGATCGCGCTGTCCGGGTGGATGCCGACGAACTGGTAGGCGTCCACAAGGTCGGCGAAATGCGCGGTCTTCTGTGCGGCCAGCGGATGGTCCAGCGATGTGACTACGGTGAGTTCGTCGCGGAACAGCGGCGTGACGTCCAGGCCTTCGACGTCGATGTTGCCGGCGACGAGGCCCAGGTCGCCGGCGCCCGCGCGGATCGCGATGACGATGTCGCCGGAGATTTTTTCCTCGAGCTCGACGTCGACGTCGGGGTTCTCCGCAAGGAACGTGGACAGCGCATCGGCCAGGAAGGAGTTCGTGGCGGTGGTGTTGGCCAGCAGGCGCAGGCGGCCTTTCAGGCCGCTGGCGTAGGGCTGCAGATCGGCGTTCAGGCATTCAAGCTGGCGGAAGACGGCATTGGCGTGCTTGAGCAGCACTTCGCCGGCGGGCGTGAGCGCGACGCCGGTGGCCATGCGCACCAGCAGACGGGCCTTGAATGCCTCTTCCATGTGCTTGACCCGCGCGCTTGCCGCGGGCAAGGACAGGAAAGTGCGTTCCGCAGCACGGGTCAGATTGAGTGTTTCGCCCACGTTCAAGAACAAACGCAGGTCCGTCAGATCATGTCTCATGTTCCACCACGCAGAAGGGGGGCATTTCTAATTTTGAATTCTTCGAATGCCGGGTCGAATCTACCATGAGGCCATGCCCATGAACCAGACGGGTTGATGCGGAACTGTTTTCCACAGACGGCGTGCGCGCCGCAGCACAGGAGTCAGAAGCAATGAGCGGCTTGGTATCCGGAAAGGTGGTGATCGTGACGGGCGCGGGCGGCGGCATCGGCCGCAGCGTGGCGCTGGCAATGGCCGAGGCGGGCGCGAAGGTCGTGGTGAACGACATCGGCGTGTCGCTCACGGGCGAAGGCGGCGCGGACGGCCCCGCGCAGGCGGTCGTGAAGGAAATCGTCGAAGCGGGCGGCCAAGCCGTCGCAAACACGGACAGCGTGGCCGCGTACGACAGCGCCAGCCGCGTCGTGCAGACGGCGATCGATGCATTCGGCCGGGTGGACGCCGTGATCAACAACGCGGGCAACCTGCGCGACCGGGTTTTCCACAAGATGAGCGAAGCCGAATGGCGGCAGGTGATCGACGTGCACCTGAACGGCTCGTTCTACATGAGCCGCGCGGCGGCGCCCTACTTTCGTGAACAGGAATCGGGCGCCTTCGTGCACATGACGTCCACCTCGGGGCTGATCGGCAATTTCGGCCAGGCCAACTATGCGGCCGCCAAACTGGGCATCGTCGCGTTGTCCAAGTCGATTGCGCTGGACATGGCGCGCTACAACGTGCGGTCCAACTGCATCGCGCCGTTTGCCTGGAGCCGCATGACGAGCTCCATTCCGGCGGAGACCGACGAAGAAAAGGCGCGCGTCGAGAAGCTGAAGAAGATGGAGGCCGGCAAGGTGGCGCCGATGGCCGTGTTTCTGGCCAGCGACGCGGCCAGCGAGATCACGGCGCAGATCTTTGCCGTGCGCGCGAACGAGATCATGCTGATGAGCCAGCCCCGCCCGCTGCGCACGGTGCATCACAGCGAAGGCTGGACGCCGGAGCGCATCGCCGAGATCGCCGCGCCCGCGATGCGCAAGCACTTCTACGCGTTGGAGCGTTCGCCCGACGTGATCGATTGGGATCCCATCTGAGGCCGCCACATGCCGTTGGACTATGCAACCGTGAAGGACTGGCGCTTTGACGATGTGCGTCAGCGTTATGAACAGAAGGACACGATGCTGTATGCGCTGGGCATCGGTCTGGGACAGGATCCGGAAGATGCGGGACAACTGCGCTACGTATACGAAAAGGACCTGCGCGCGTTCCCGACGATGAGCGTGATCCTCGGCTACCCGGGGTTCTGGGTGAGCGACCCGCGCTCGACGGTGGACTGGGTGAAAGTGGTGCATGGCGAGCAGCGGCTGACGTTGCACGCGCCGCTGCCGGTGTCGGGCGTCGTCACCGGCAAAACGCGCAACACGCACGTGATCGACAAGGGTGCGGACAAAGGCGCCATCATCGTCAGCGAACGCACGCTGCACGACGAAGACGGGCAATGCCTGGCCACGCTGCGCTCCAGCACGTTCTGCCGCGGGGATGGCGGATTCGGCGACGGCGATGCCAGCCCCGAAGCCCTGCCCGCCGCGCCCGATGGCGACCCGGAATTGCGCTGCGAGCTGCGCATTCCGTCCAGCGCGGCGCTGCTGTATCGCCTGAATGCCGATCGCAATCCGCTGCACGCAGACCCGGAGGTTGCGCGCCAGGCGGGTTATCCCCGGCCCATCCTGCACGGCTTGTGCTCGTACGGCGTGGCCGCGCACGCCATCGTCAAGACGTTCTGCGATTACGACGCGGCACGGCTCACCAGCCTGAATACGCGGTTCTCAGCGCCCGTCTATCCGGGAGAGACGCTGCAGTGCGACATGTGGCGTATGCCGGATGGCCAGATCCGCTTCATTGCCCGCGCGAAAGAGCGCGGCATCGTGGTCATGAGCCACGGCACCGCGACGGTGCAATCATGACGCGCCCGCCTCCGCTTGACGGCATCCGCGTGCTGGACCTGTCGCGCATCCTGGCCGGCCCGTGGTGCACGCAGAACCTGGCCGACCTGGGCGCCGACGTCATCAAGATCGAACGCCCGCGCGTCGGCGACGACACCCGCGCGTGGGGCCCGCCCTTTTTGAAGGACGGGGATGGCCAGGACACCAACGAATCGGCGTATTACCTTAGCGCCAACCGCAACAAGCGCTCGGTCGAGGCCGACATGGCCACGTCCGAAGGCGCGGCGCTGATTCGCGAACTGGCGGCGGTCAGCGACATTCTGGTCGAGAACTTCAAGGTGGGCGGACTGGCCAAGTACGGGCTGGATTATGAAAGCCTGAAAGCCATCAACCCGCGCCTCATCTATTGCTCGGTCACCGGGTTCGGCCAGGATGGTCCGTTTGCGCAGCGGCCCGGCTACGACTTCATGATCCAGGGCATGGGCGGGCTGATGAGCATCACGGGCGAGCGCGACGACCTGCCGGGCGGCGGGCCGCAGAAGGCGGGCGTGGCGGTCACCGACATCGTGACCGGCATGTACGCCACCGTAGCGGTGCTGGCGGCCCTGCAGGAGCGTCATCGCAGCGGTCAGGGCCAGCATCTGGACATTGCGCTGCTGGATAGCCACGTGGCTCTGCTGGCAAACCAGAACTCCAATTACTTCAACTCGGGCGTGGCGCCCACCCGCGCCGGCAACGCGCACCAGAACGTGGTGCCGTATCAGGTGTTTGCCGCCAGCGACGGCCACCTGATCGTGGCCACGGGCAACGAATCGCAGTACCGCGCCTACTGCCGCGCCATCGGCGTTCCGGAGCTGGGCGACGATCCGCGCTTTGCGACCAACCGGCTGCGCGTCACCAACCGCGTGGAACTGATCGGCATCCTGACGGACATCATGCGCGAAGGCCGGCGTGATGACTGGATCGCCAAGCTGGAGGCGGTGGGCGTGCCGTGCGGGCCGATCAACGACATCGCTCAGGCGTTTGCGCACCCGCAGGCGCAGGCGCGGCAGCTGCGTCGCGACATGCCGCATCCGGCGGGCGGCGTGGCGCCCGTGACGGCCAGTCCGTTGCGGTTTTCGGACTCTCCCGTCGTGTACCGCCGCGCGCCACCGATGCTGGGCGAGCATACCGAGGAAGTGCTGCGCGACGTGCTGAGCAAGTCGGCGGAGGCGATTGCGGCGTTTCGGAATTAGGCTGGGGGGAAGGCGCGGCAGAACGCTGCGGCGTCACCCCCGGGGCATCGCCGCGCGGCTCAGTGCATGCCGTCGAGCAGCCAGTGGCGCGTGTTGAACCAGCCTCGAAACACGCGCGCGCCTTGCGGGCCGGCGTCATGCTGCGGCAGCCGCTGGCCGCCTGCCGCCACGTGCAGGCCCCGAATCACGGGTTCGAAGCGATCGCGAAACGCCCTGCTCTGCGCCCGGAAATGCGCATCCATGGCGGCGATCGTCGCGGCCTGCGCCCCCTGCGGCAGCATCGACAGAAAGAACAGCACCTGCCGCCATGCGTAGGCGGTGTTCCGGGTCATCCGCACACACGCGTGCCAATCGTGGATCTTCATCTGATGGCGCGCGCAGATCCATTCGAAGCCGGCCATCGCCATGCGGCCGTACTGGTCACGCAGCCTGTCATCCAGCCCTGCGCCCTTCACCAGCACAGCAAGATTCTGCGTCGTCAGGATCTGCTGCTGCTCGATGACCATGCCGTTGGCGCCGACTTGGCCAAACCCGGGCTGCACGCCGGCGCGAGCGATGCACAGCCTGCCGAACGCATCGGCCTCGGCGTCCTCGCCGCGTGATTTGCGTGGCGTCGGCAGCGCCAGCACCTCGCGGGCGTCGATGTCGAAGTAGCGGGTGTACAGACAGTCGCCGAGCAGCGCCGCCGCGCATTGCGCCGCCTCCTGGAACTTGCGTCCGAATCGCCCCATGAAGATGTCCGCCGCCACCTCATCCACCAGCGGCAGCGACCATTGCGCGCGCTCGGCAAGCGCATGCAGTTCCTGCAGCAGCTTGTTCGGCACGGGCGCATGCGGAAATGACGCCAGCGCGAGTTCCGCGATTTCCGTCAGCGCGGCGCGCGCCGCGTCGGCGTCCTGCCGCGCGGGATGCCGCAGATTCTCCAGGGCAGCGATCCAGGGCAACCGGTCGAACGAGGCCTGCCGTTCAAGATTGACCAGGAGTAGCGATCGGCGCCGGCGGAACGCGCGATAACAAGCGCTGTAGAGCGTGCGCAATGCCGCATCGTCGAAGCCGCCGCTTTGCAGACCCGACGTGATCTGCGGGGTCAGCGTCGCCAGGAAGTCCGACGAGGTGATCAGTTCCCGCGTCACCAGGTCGGCCAGCGTGCCGCTCTGGCAGCGCTGCGCGCGCCGCGCGATGGGCGCCGGCACCTGCACGCCCGGCGGCATTTGGCGCGTTGCGGCTTCGTTCGCGCTCATCGGCGCCAGCACCGAGGCCAGGTCGCGCACGCCGGCCGTCGGCGGATGATTCCGCAAGCGAGCGGCCACCAGGCGCGCGATCTCATGGAATCCCACTGCGGAAACATCCTCGCGCTGACGTTGGCGCAGGGCCTCGTGCTCCGCTGACCCGGGCTCGCCATGCGCGGCCACGAAATCGCGGACGATGCGGCGTATGCGGCCGACCTGCCTGCCGGTCAGGCTGGCAGCGTCCTGCGCGCATTGCGCCAGGAGGCCGAAAAGTTCGCGCTTGTGGCGATGTCTGCGCGACGTGCCGATCGGCATCTGGCCACTGTCCTGGGCGGCGTTGATCTCGTTCTTCAGCGCCTGCGCGCGTTGACGCCAATCCTGCGGATAACGCCGGCACGGCCAATCGTCTTCGACCGTTTCAAGGAACAGCGCGACGGTGCGGTCGTAAACGGGCAGCAGGTTCTGAACGGCCGCGCGCTGCGCCGCGATGCGCGGCTGCGCAGGCAAGCCGGACAATCGCGCGGCAACGTCGCCCGCCGTGCTGACATGAATGTCGGCGGCCGACGCGTCATCGGCCGAGCCGGGCTCGGGGAAGAATCGCAGCCGGTCGAAGAACGGCGCCACCACCGCGACCAGTTCCCGCGCGGCGTCGCCAAGCCCTTGACCCAACAGCCACGCCACCACGGCCAGCGCAGCTTCTTCCGGCACCTCGATGCGATAGTCGCCACGCGCCAGGCGGTCTTGCAGCTGCGCGACACCGGCCTCGCTGAGAAACCAGGCGTTCAGATCCCGCCGTTCGCTGCCCGGCGTGATGCCGGAAAGCGTCGCCGCCAATTCGCGCTCGTAGGGCGTCAGGGGTCCGCTGGCCAGCAGATCGCCCGTGGCAAAGCCGCCGGTGGCGACTTCCAGCGTCACCCAGTCGGGAATGCCGGGCAGCGGCGTGGCGGAACCATAGCTGGCCGAACCGTCCAGCGCATGCGCCAGCACCTGGCGCCAGCGTTCAACGCGCACGGCCGCGCGCTCGCGCACGGCGGGGTCCGGGTGGGTCTCGAGGGTCAGGAAGGCTTTGGCGAGCATGGCCGCGGCATAGCCGCCACCCGCCCCGTGCGCATCCGGCGCGTCATCCATGCTGCGTCGCTTGGAAAAGAGGAAGGGATCCGGGAGCTGGATTCGAACCAGCGCCTATCCGGACTGGAGCCGAATGTTCTGCCGCTGAACTATCCCGGAACGACGGACGGAGTATATACATCGATTGCACCGCGCACCCGGCAAAAACACCCGTCAAAAAAATTGGCCGCTGATGTCAGCGGCCAATTCAGGCTTCATGCAGTCAAGGCGTTCAGGCAACGGCGACCGGGATCTTGCCGATCTTGGCCTGCCATTCCTTCGGGCCGGTCGTGTGGACCGAGGTGCCCTGGGCGTCGACCGCCACCGTCACCGGCATGTCCTTCACGTCGAACTCATAGATGGCTTCCATGCCCAGGTCCGCAAAGCCCAGCACCTTGGCGCCGCGGATCGCCTTGGACACCAGGTAGGCAGCGCCGCCAACGGCCATCAGGTAGGCCGAGCCGTGCTTCTTGATGGCTTCGATGGCGACGGGGCCGCGCTCGGACTTGCCGATCATCGAGATCAGGCCTGTCTTCTCGAGCATCATGTCCGTGAACTTGTCCATGCGCGTGGCGGTGGTGGGGCCTGCCGGGCCGACCACTTCATCGCCCACCGGATCCACCGGACCCACGTAGTAGATGACGCGGTTGGTGAAGTCCACGGGCAGCGGTTCGCCCTTGGCCAGCATGTCCTGGATGCGCTTGTGCGCGGCGTCGCGGCCGGTGAGCATCTTGCCCGACAACAGCAGCGTCTGGCCCGGCTTCCAGCTGGCGACTTCTTCCTTGGTCAGCGTGTTCAGGTCGACCTGCTTGGACTTGTTGTAGTCCGGCGCCCAGTGCACTTCGGGCCATTCGGACAGCGACGGCGGATCCAGGCGCGCGGGGCCCGAGCCGTCCAGCTCGAAGTGCGCATGGCGCGTGGCCGCGCAGTTCGGGATCATGGCGACGGGCTTGGAGGCCGCGTGCGTCGGGAAGGTGCTGATCTTGACGTCCAGCACGGTCGTCAGGCCGCCCAGGCCCTGGGCGCCGATGCCCAGCGCGTTGACCTTTTCGTAGAGCTCGATGCGCAGCTCTTCCAGCTTGTTCTGCGGGCCGCGGGCCAGCAGTTCATACATGTCGATGTCTTCCATCAGCGACTGCTTGGCCATCAGCATGGCCTTTTCGGCCGTGCCGCCAACGCCGATGCCCAGCATGCCGGGCGGGCACCAGCCGGCGCCCATCGACGGAACGGTCTTGAGCACCCAGTCCACCAGCGAATCGCTGGGGTTCAACATGGCGAACTTGGTCTTGTTCTCGGAACCGCCACCCTTCGAGGCGATCTGCACGTCGACCTTGTCACCCTGGACAAGCTCGACGTGCAGGATACAGGGCGTGTTGTCGCGCGTGTTCTTGCGCGCAAAGAGCGGATCGTCCAGCACGGAGGCGCGCAGCGGATTGTCCGGATTCAGATAGCCGCGGCGCACGCCTTCGTCACAGAGCTCCTGCAGGGTGCGCTTGGTGTCAAAGCGCACGCTCATGCCGATCTTCAGGAAGACGTTGACGATGCCGGTGTCCTGGCACAGCGGACGCTTGCCCTCGGCGCACATGCGCGAGTTGGTCAGGATCTGCGCCATCGCATCGCGCGCGGCCGGGCTTTCCTCGCGCTCGTAGGCGCGCGCCAGGTGGCGGATGTAATCGACGGGGTGGTAATAGCTGATGAACTGGATGCCATCGGCTATCGACTGGATCAAGTCTTCTTCTTTAATGATGACGGACATTAAATTCCCTTTAAAAACAATAGCCTACAAATTTTTTTGAAGCTGATCGCGCAGCGTGCAATGCGGCAATTTGATCGTCGAAATGCCCAAAAACGACCCAAATCCTACGCAAATCCTACGCAAGTTTTTTTTTGCGTAGGATTTGGCGGAAACCCGCGTGGATAAAGGCTTTCCAGCCAGTTGCACATATGCCGCTGCCTACGTATTCGGGGCACATTTTACGCCTCAAAAAATGTTGCGGCTTGGCACACAATCGCCCCTCGCCTCATATTGTTCTTTGAACCTGCCACCGCCTTCATAGACTTTGTATGACCACGTCTCGGTCAACGGGAGAAGCATATGGCATTGGTAAAACGGGGTTCAGTGCGGCACTGGCGAGAAACAATCAGGGGACGCATTCATGCGAGGAGCACAAAGACCGATGAGGTGTGGCAATAGACTTAGCGCTAACAGAAATATCTCTGGATATGGATGGCGATAGTAGAGGAGAGTGCTTGGGGTAACAGTAAGATCAGAAATTCCCTAGAGGAGTTTACGACTTCTTCAATCTTATGATTCATAAAGGACACCGCAAGTACTACAGCACACCTCGAGTAGTCTTGTAGATGCGAAGCAGATAAGTAGTTACGAAGTGGTGTCCTGAAGCGAAGCGCAAGGCGCTACAACTTACCCATTATTTCAAGAATGATGCCAAGGATTATTTGATGGCAGGCTCGACCTACGAGTGGCTTCACTCGAAAAGCCTTCCCGAACCGCCCTTCCCCACTTCGTGGAGTTCTGGCTCCTTCGCTGTCGCTCATACACCAGAACTGGCCGACTTCGCCACTGGACTTCGTTCCTCAGCCCAGATGGCTCGTCAGCCGTGATTTCATCACCTAATTCTGGTTGACTTCGTCGCTCCTGATCCCGCGGAAGCCAGACACTCGCGGTGCGTCAGAGCTGCTCGGGCCCCGAGGCCAAAATATGGAGCGCGCTTAGCAGACACGCCCACAATTTATGAAGGCCACGCAATTTGCAACCTCGACGGGAAGGAAAGCCACGTGCGCAGCACAATCGCGATCAGATTGCGCCAAAGCGCTGGAGAAGCTCCAATTGCTTCTGAAGCTTGTCAATATCCAGGCTCGAGTCGAGTGTGACACTCACGTTGAATACCGCTCGCGGCCCCTGCGCGACCTCTTCCTTCACCCCAGGTGACTTGATTGCGCCGGCAACGTCAGGGTTGTCCTTCGGCGAAGCACCGTCCTTCAGATCAGTACCGTTCCTCATTGCGCTGAGATCTTCGAGCTCAGAACTATCGTCTGACAAGTCTGATTCAGCGTCTTCAGCATGCACTACTGGCGGCTGCGCTGCGACGTCACTGGATGCGAGGTGTACGACCTGATCCCCGTCCATAGAGACTAGCTCGGCGGTAACCATCCCACTCAAGTACAAATCAACGCATGCGGCCGTTTCGTCCGGATGCACCTTAAGGTCGGCAGCTCGCTGCTTTAATTTCGCCTTGGAAACGGTGTCTCCGTGAAAGGTGTCGAACAATTTCTTAAAGATCGTGGGTCTCAGCACCGCCTCACGGTATAGCGCAAGCAATTCTTCGGGTGGCGCCGCAGATATCTTCTTTGCGAGGGCATCGGCAGAAAAATTCGTCTTGGCATCACCTTTGAGAAAGCCGTACTGCTTGAGCGCGGACATACGAACCCGACCAATGCCTCCCTTTGATCCGACGACACCCGATAGGATCACGTCTTGCGGCTGCGGAGCCGTGTGGGTTTTGCTAACCAATTTGCGGGCATAACCGATGCATCGCTCAGCGCCACGCGCGGAAAAACGCTCCCACCTTTCCGCCCTCCCTTGGGCATCTGCCGCACCTTCTTCTCCGGTGTTGTGTTCATACATTTCCTTTCAGAGCGCTAAGCAGTTCGTCTAGGCCGGCCTTGTACGATTTGGAGAAGTCGGCGTACTTTTTGTCGCTAATGATCAGGGGCATCGGCGTGTCATCTAGCTTCAGCGGCATGATGTGAACGTTGCGCCGCTGCACTTCCGTCATGAGTGCATGGTTCAATTCTTTTTGCACCCATGCCGAGCCGCTCGACTTCTCGCTCATGCCGATCAAGAAGTAATCGGACTCTGCCAAGCCTTGTGCAATCTTCTCGGGAATTGAGTCACCAACGCGAATTCGCTGTTCATCGAGCCAGACGCTGATTCCATTTGCGGTGAGGTCAGCCGCAAGCTGGCGAATAAACGCCTTATCAGCTGAGCTGTGAGACAAAAACGCGACTCTCTGATCCTTGTGTTCAATGTGCCGGCGCTCCTTCTTGCTCTCTGCGGCGTCAACCAAGTCCTCTGCGACGAGGCTGGGCTGCAATGCGCCTAGCGACTGCGCCCATTCAACAAGTGGGTTTAGATCCGCCGAATTGTACGGAACGATGCCTGCCACCGTGGCAGCTTTTCGCAGCGCCACCTCCATCTTGTCACCAAGCCTCAGAAATTGCCTTACGCCTGTCAATAGCGGCAATCGAACAAGCGCTTCCTTCACCACCGCCTGCTTTTGTTCCTGCGAGCCTTTGTAGGGATAGGGATGCACCAAGACATATCCCGACGCCACCAGATCAATTAGATCAATCTGAGTCGCGTTTTTCAGCAGTTTTCCGGCGGTGCGCGGATCAATTCCTGCGAACTGTGCGATTTGCCCGCCATTCGGCGCATCCAGCCACGCGATGGCGTCCAGTACAGAAAATAGCGAGTCAAGCTTTACCGGCTCAAAGCGCTGTGAGTTTGATGTGCCAAGAAGGCGCTTTTTGGGGGGTGCCTTCTTGGCTGCCGTTTTTACGACCATTCCGATTGCCTCTAACGTCAATGGATTAAGCGTCGCTCAAAGGATTGCAACATTCTACCGCGTGCTTTTTTCAATTCCATACACCGCTGCTTGCGCATTACTATGATGCTATCAATCGAAGAGCAATATATGAGCGGTGCGTGAAGAATAACCGCGCACCAAACCCTTATAGTCGCGCTGTTTCTCCGGATTCAAAAAGAAACTTGCATCAACCCCTTTGGATTGGTTGGAACTTTCGTATTGAAATGGACTGAAGATCAAGTGAGTCAACTTATCGACAGTGTGCGGATGTCGAAACGCCCCAACGACTATGGCTCGATGAAAGCTACTCAAGCTTTCGGCCGGGTGACATTGAAATCCCAGTTGCAATAAGTCGTCGCTCTGCATCGCTACGCGCACCGTGACTGACGCTATAGATTTGCTGTTGCGCGTCAATTCAATTCGCGCGATAGCACGTTTTTCCTTTTCGTGACGAAGACTGGAGTCGAAACCGCAATTGACCTCGATGTCATATGTCTCGTCTCCTAACACGACATCGCCGCGCGTAGTGAATCCGTCGGAAAAATAGCTAACCCTAGTTTTTGCAACTTGGGCATAGGCGGCTCTCCAAGAGCGCGCTTGCACCACAAAGTATCGATGCAGCCGATCGAGAGGCGCTTCCGAATGACCCAGAGCAACCAGCAAGTTCTCCCGCTCAACTCCTCTAACAAAGGAGTCGCTCCTGAATTTCTCGTAGTCTTCTTGGACTGCTGTAGGACCGGCTGTTCGCGTAAACAATGAAAATACTTCTGTGTTTTCCACGATAGTCATTGGTCTCAACTCGCCATGCAACGAAGGGGTGGCATTGGCAGCACCATAAACTCTCTTGATCCCGCCGCTAGCCGTGTAAAAGGGAAGTAATTATGCGATTAGCTTGCTTCGGAGCGCCTGAAATTCAGCGTGGCTCAACTCGCCGGACGACCTCAGTTCCGTAAGTTTTCGCAATTCGTCCGCGATGGACAACGCTGGCACGTTGGCCCTGGCACTCTGCGCCTCAATCAGCTTTTGATGCTCCGCCTCCCGCTGGGCTTGGTCGGCCCGTTTGATTAAAACGTCAAGTTGAGCATGAAACAGGCGCGCTTCTTCAATAATCCGCTTAGCCTCGGGAGAGTTGCGGGACGTTTCGCGCTGAAGCAGCGGCACGTCGTGGAGCGGATTGTTTGTGTCGTTCACCACGACTCGGACCTCGATAGAGGACACTTTACGATTCGTCTTCTTCTTGCCGGACAGGCCGCCGACAATCAACCCGACGCCGCCGAGCAGAAGTCCGCCCACTGCGGCACCTGCAATCTGGCTCGAACGCGATGTACTCGTCTCGCATTCGCCGTCGATGTAAAGCTCTGCACCCAGCACTTCGGAAATATCGAAAACTTCAGCATTAATCCAGTTGCCGCCTGCCAAGCACACCGATTTCGCGTCGCGGCTGATGGCAATACCTGCGCGTCTATTGAAGCTCAGCAGGACGTGCGCAGACTCCTCACCGTTCACAGTCGAGAGTGATCGCACGAGCGCCTCTTCCGCCCGACGACGTGCTTGGGCTTTCAGGTACATGTAGAGCGCAATAGCGCAAACGAGCAGAATGAGAAATTGATCGCCGGTCATGCAAGTATCCTTGTTTACCGTGCAAGGATACGTCACATCCCCAAATGCGTGTTTACATTTACAAATGCCTGTGGCAGTGCCGCCACTCGCCGCCGCCCACAAAATTGAGGGTCAAAGCTCCCACGTGCTGCGCGCCGACGGGGGCTTGGGCCTCGTGGTACGCGTTTGGGATCATGCGGCTGCAGTCGGTGCTGAAATGCTTGAGCCCCGGGAAGTTCAGGAATGGGATGGCGCCCCGCTGAGGGGCTGCACGAGCCAGTCCAAGGCACTCTCCGAACGCCTGTGGGACGGTAAATGCAGTGCAGCAGCGTCTCGAGTCGCGCTGGTTTCGTGAGCCACCCATTAACGGCGTAGGGCAAAGGAAGGTGATCAGCTCCCTGCACGCTTCCACTGAAGATGATGATGCGGGGCACGTGCCCTGGGAAAATCGCCTTTACTGCAGGGCAAGTTCCATACCCGACGCGTCCGGAAGGTGGACATCCAACAAGACCACATCGGGTCGGAACTCGGCCCCGGTGCGCAGCGCAGTCGCGCCGTCGCCAGCGACCCGAGCTGAAACGGCAGGATCCTTCATCAAACATTCCGAGGTCAGTTCGGCAGTCGTTGAATCGTCGTCAACGATGAGAACTCGCATACTCCCTCTCCGAAAAATCAAGCGTGACGCTGGTCGGAAGGCGGCGCTGAATCGTTGTGGGACGAACAGGCTCGTAGGCCCGTTGGCGTGACGACAGGCTGCCAAAGTGGACGTTAAGCGGGCTTCTGGTCTTTGAAAGTGCCCGTCATTTTCCAGGTTGTCGCGACGTGTTCACAGAACGTGCCCCCGATCTCGAGACCCGCCTTCTCGAGCTTCACCTTAAGGCGAGCGTTGATGTTGTGGTCTTCGTGGTAGGAGATCGCCATAGAGAAGCTACGCATCCCGCGTTTTAGTCGCCCCTCGGCCACCTCTTGCCAAAGCTGCTCATGTTGATACCAATGCAGTTTTTCAGGCAGTGACGGTGGAATGTCGCCGTTGAAGGTAGATGCGAAGTGCACGTTCGATGCCGAAGTCGAAGCGCGACCAGCTTCGGCACCTACATCGACGCCATTAAAACGGCCGGTGGCATTGACATTAAAGTTCTGGTCCCAGCCGTGTACGTGTTCAATAGTGATGTCCGTCGCGCCCAAACTGCTCAGGAGCCTGTGAGCCTCAGCCACCTTGTCCTGAAAGACGGAGAGGTGAAAGGAAGCGACGGGATAGAAGCGAGTGTTGACGCATGGATGGGCGGCGTAGACCGTTCGCAAGATAGGATGACCCGGAGGCATTTGCAAGGCACGAGCCTCAGCAGCATTGATCGGCTTAAGGTTCAGATCGTCTGTGCGCCCCGCCTTCCATGAATCTATAAAGGTAAACGCAGCGGATCTCTGCCCCTTCATGATTAGGCTCTGGGGATACAGGAATCCGAGTGCCGCCTTGCCAAGGGTTGCCGGACTTTTGGAAGCAAGCTCTGAGAGGGAGGAGTACAGCCTCTTGCGAGCAGCGGCCACGACCTCATCCGTTTCGACAATAATGAGCCTGCTGTAGCCAATCTCATCGACAAACGAATTGCCGTGATCATTTTTTGTTGATGACACTTCCGGACTCCAATAATTCGGCAATCGCCAATGTATCGGAAGTTTACATGTCGTGCAGGCCGCCCCCTGCGGCCGATCTCCGAAGACAAGAATCGAAAGGCGAGGGGCAAAAGAGCCTGTACAGGCGGTCTGTACGGGCCCGGTGAGTCGGTTAAAACGACAAGCTAGTACTCGCTCGGAAGCATAATTGTTCGATTGGTGAAGTAGAACTTCCACTCACCTTCTGGGCAATCCGTGAACTCGATACGGCGCAAATACACGGGCGGATTGCCTCTTCCGTCATCCACCGTGATCGTTGCTTTCGAGCCCTCCATTTAAGCAGCTTGATAAAGGCAAAGTCTTCGGCCTGCTTGAAAATAGCGGGCTCGGTGACAAGTATGGTCAGAAACCAGTACGCCCCATTACCGGCGTTCTGCGCAAAGTACCTGACTCCTTCCGTGTAGACGGTCTTCCACTGCATAGGTAGATGGAACACTTGCTGACTGCCCATGTAGTGTGCGAGGTGGCTTCTCAGTTCCGAAGCGCTCAAGGGGTCTTTCATTGCCAATCCTTAGAAGTAAGAAACAAAAAGCCCCTCAAAAGAGGGGCTGGTCTGGGGACTTGCTCACTGCCATCCTTCGGGCTTGCCGTCCGTGTATTCGATGGTTTCAGGCAGTTTTTCTGCGGCCACTTGCGCAATGTTGGTCTTGCTGAAGTACACCATGAACATTCCGGGCTGTGCAGGGTTGCGCTGCACTTGGCACGTTTTGCCTGCCTTCTAGTCAACTGTCTTATCCTGACCGATCACCTTGGCCGTCAGCGGCGATTTCAACTTCGCTTTTCGGGGCGCTGCGTAGCTCATCTCTATCTCCTTACTGTTAACGTGCATCACGATGGTAATTCCACCTAGGGAGCCATCAAAGAGAAGATTGACGAACTGATGTTGTACGGGCAGCACGAATGGAAAAAGCCCCTTCCAAAAAAATGGAAGGGGCTTCTTACCTTTCAGGAGCATCTTATGCGGTGTGGGCAATAGCTATTGCCCACACCGTTATTTATCATCGCTGCCGAGGTACCTATTGATGCAGCGACCGGCATCACGTATGGCACGAATCCGGTCCCTTGCAGCGTCGATGTGTAGCAGGTCTTTATCTCGATACTGCTTGCGTTCGGATACTGGCAACGCCTTCACTATGTCCTTGTACTCACGACGCCACGCCAGCAGCAGCTTTCGAGGTACGCCATGATTCTCGGCAACGCTCTTGACAGTAGCCAGGGGCTTCAATGTGAGCGCTACGAGCTGACGTTTGAATTCGTCGCTGTAGTCTTCCAATGTGGTTGGATTGTTCATAGTGGGCGAGCCTACTGCCTGCCCCTCTTGTCATCAAATATCCATCCACGCGAGCTTAAACAGCATCGCTTCCTCATCGCTATCAAATGTGGCATCCACATACCACTCTTGATGCGATAGCGTATAGAAGCACCCAGACGCTGACCTGTAGTCCTGCTCGACTGTGGAATCGACTATCGAAAAACTGACCTTGATCCCGTTGTCCTCACACCATTTGATCGAGTCGTGATCGACTATGCGCGCCGCTAGTGAATTGTCCCAAACGCTGCAGGCATGCCTACGAAGCCCAAAGTGGTCAGCAGAGATAGAGATAGTTTTCCCCTATTTATGGGGCCAACCTGGAGTGCAAAGCCTCGGTTTTGGCTGGTGTTGCTGAGACCTGCGTTCGCTTGATTTCAACGCCAATCTTGAGGTGCCCCCCAATTTATAATCTCGTGGTGAATACCTTAGGACGAATAAATGTCAACTAACCTAGTTCGTAGCTCGTTCGCCTTGCCGATTGAGGCGTTCGAGCGCGTGCGCGATGTCTCGGAACGGTTGGGCTGCACCCAAGGCGCACTGATCGAAGCGCTGCTTGAACTCGATGATGAGGCCATCGAAGCGCATTACCGAAAAGTCGCCCCGATCTTGCAAGCAAAAACTAAAGAGCGAAAGCAAAAGCGCCGTCAGGCACGCAAGGCACTCGAATCGCTGAGCAAGGAAGAGATCGACGCGATCCTAGCGGCAAGAAAGGCGGGGTGAAACCCGTACCTCACTTGAAGTTCCATAGAGACGGTCTAGGCTGAGTTCCACCACTTGATGTGCCTTCCACAAGGCGTGTTTTTATGTCACCAACGAAAACGAAGCCCGCCTATTGCGGGCTTCTGCTTTCTAACTGCCCTACTCACTGCTTCGCGACTTCCGGTCCACCAGCGCCGCCCTTGTCGTTCGAAGCGACATCCTCAGTCGATTTCGGCTTGCGCTTGAAAGCAGTTTCCGACAACGCCTTATCCAACTCACCGGCTTGCGCGGCCTTCTTCGCGGTATCGAAAAATTTGACCGCAGTGGCAGCATCTTTGACTTGGAAGTGGGTATGCCCCCCCACCTCCATTGATTTGTTGCCGTTCTTGAGATTCAGGACATAGGTGTCGTCCTGCTGCTTGCTGAACCAACGTCCCTTTTCAGCAGAAGCCTTGATTTGCTTGATCTGATCGTCTGCGGAAACCGCGACTTGATCCGCATACCTGCAAGCGGATCTCTGTTGGAAGGCTTGGCAACCGGCGAGGAAAATTTCGCGAGGGATTCGAGCAAGGACATAGGTTTCTCCGTGGGTTTCTGTTGATGAAGTACCAACGGTTCGGAGCCGACGAAACCGCCCGTATGGTATCAAGCCTGCCACCAAAAGATTTGTAACTCGCCCGAGGCACCCACACAAAAACGCAACTTAGACTTGCCAAAATACTCCTGCTAGATTGACGGAACAACAGGAGAAGCGACATGCAAAGTCGACAAGTCTACAAGCAAGAAGAGCTTACAGAGCAGGAATTAAAGGCCGCTAAGAATAGCTACGCTGTGAAGCGGAAATCAACAAAGCGCAGAGTTGATCGCAACGGCACATCAATTGAAATGCGCCTCACCCTTTGATGAATGGCTTTCGGTCTGGCTGGCATGTGGAAGGCTGTTGCAGCGAGGGATAGGACGAGGCCAATACTGCATGAGCCGCAAAGACGACCTGGGACACTACGAAGTCGCTAACGTTTTTATTCAGCTAGCGACGGAGAACAGTAGAGAGGGCAAGCTAGGAAGGTCTAGCTCGATTAAGGGCAGGTCCAGCCCCATGAAAGGACGAACGCACTCAACAGAAGCCAGGAACAAGATTAGCGTAGCTAGACTTGCCCTTCCCAAGAAACCATGTCCGCATTGCAAAAGAAGCTTTGAACCCTCTGCATTTGGCCGCTTTCACGGAAGCAAGTGCAGATTTGCAGCGCCCAAATCGGCCTGACTTTACGCAAAACCTACGCAGGTTGCCGTGTGCTGGCAACCCTTCAATTGGCGCGCTTCTTACGCGGGCAATGAATAGCTGATGAACTGGATGCCATCGGCTATCGACTGGATCAAGTCTTCTTCTTTAATGATGACGGACATGGCGATTTGCAGGTCTGGAGGGGGAAACGTAAAAAAGCGGCCGGCGAGCGGCCGCGAGGTGAGATTACTGAGCGCCCTATTTTCCTTGCCACACGGGCTTGCGCTTCTCGGCGAAGGCGGTGGCGCCTTCCTTGGCGTCGGCCGACGTAAAGATGTGCGCGATCAGCGGGCGCTGGCGGTCGAACATGCCTTCCTGGTCCCAGTCGCCGCCTTGCGCGACGATGCTCTTGGCGGTCTGGACGGCCAGCGGGCCGTTCTCGACGATGGCGCGGGCCAGTTTCAGCGCGCCGGCCAGGGCGCCGCCCGGTTCGGTCAGGCGGTTGACCAGGCCGAAGGCGTGGGCGCGTTCGGCGCTCAGCATTTCGCCGGTCAGGATGACTTCCATGGCGATGTGGTACGGCAGGCGGCGCGGCAGGCGCAGGAGGCCGCCGGCGCCGGCCACCAGGCCGCGCTTGACCTCGGGCAGGCCGAACTTGGCGTTGCTGGCGGCCACGATCAGGTCGGAAGCCAGCGCCATTTCGCAACCGCCCGCCAGGGCGTAGCCCTCGACGGCGGCGATCAGCGGCTTCTTGGGCGGGCGTTCGTTCAGGCCGGCAAAACCGCGGCCTTCGACGTATGGACGCTGCCCGGACGCGGCGAACGCCTTCAGGTCCATGCCCGACGAGAACGTGCCGCCGCCACCCGTCAGGATGCCGATGCGCACGTCGTCACGGCTGTCCAGCTGGTCCAGCGCGGCGGCCATGGCCACGGCGGTTTCCAGGTTGATGGCGTTCTTGGCCTCGGGACGGTTGATCGTGATGATCTGGATGCCGTCGGTGACTTCCACCGTGATCAGGTCAGACATGGGACTGCTCCTTTTTCGCGAATTTCTCGGAATCGGGTTCCGGGTTTTATATAAGACTCAGGCTCAACCCGGAATCATACGACCATTGGTTTGCGGGCGCAGGCAAAGGCCGGCGCGTGTCCACCAGGGGCACATTCGGGGACGCCCTCAGCCTCAGATGTAACGGCTACGGCCCCACCGGGGACCGCTGCGGCCGCAGGCCAGTTAAAATGCCGGGTTTCCCACGCGCAGGGCAGTTTTTGCCCGGCGGCCGAATTCCAAGAATCCTATGCTCACCTTTCAGCAAATCATCCTTACGCTCCAGGAATACTGGGACAAACAGGGTTGCGCCCTGCTGCAGCCCTACGACATGGAAGTCGGCGCCGGCACCTCGCACACGGCCACGTTCCTGCGCGCGATCGGTCCGGAGCCCTGGCGCGCCGCCTATGTGCAGCCGTCCCGCCGTCCGAAGGATGGCCGCTACGGCGAGAACCCCAACCGCCTGCAGCACTACTACCAGTACCAGGTCGTGCTCAAGCCCGCGCCCCCGGAAATCCTGGATCTGTATATCGGTTCGCTGAAGGCGCTGGGCATCGATCCCACGCAGCACGACATCCGCTTCGTCGAGGACGACTGGGAAAACCCCACGCTCGGCGCCTGGGGCCTGGGCTGGGAAGTCTGGCTGAACGGCATGGAAGTGACGCAGTTCACGTATTTCCAGCAGGTCGGCGGCCTGGACTGCACGCCCACCACCGGTGAAATCACCTACGGCCTGGAACGCCTGGCCATGTACCTGCAGGACGTGCAAAGCGTGTACGACCTGGTCTGGACGGAAGGCGCCAACGGCAACCGCGTGCTGTACCGCGACGTGTTCCACCAGAACGAAGTCGAGCAATCCACCTACAACTTCGAACACTCGTCGGCCGAGATGCTGTTTGCGCATTTCAACGACTACGAAGCCGAGGCCAAGCGCCTGATGGACGTGCCGCTGGCGCTGCCGGCCTACGAGGCCGCGCTGAAAGCCGCGCACACCTTCAACATGCTGGACGCGCGCGGCGCGATCAGCGTGACCGAGCGCGCCGCCTACATCGGCCGCATCCGCAACCTGTCGCGCGCCGTCGCGCAGGCCTACTACGATTCCCGCGAACGACTGGGCTTTCCCATGCTGGGCCGCGACAAGGCCGCCGGGGAGGCTGCATAAATGACGACGAACATCCGCCCGCTGCTGGTCGAACTGCTGACCGAAGAACTCCCGCCCAAGGCCCTGCAGAAGCTGGGCCAGGCCTTTGCCGAAGGCGTGCGCGCCACGCTGGACCGCCACGGCCTGCTGGCCGAAGGCTGCGCCGTGACGCCCTATTCGACGCCGCGCCGCCTGGCCGTCCACCTGTCCGCCGTGCTGGCGCAGGCGCCCGACCAGGCCTATGCCGAAAAGCTGATGCCCGTGAAGATCGGCCTGACCGAAGACGGCAAGGCCACGCCTGCACTGCAAAAGAAGCTGGCCGCCAAGGGCCTTGAAAACATCGACCTCGCCACGCTGGACCGTGAATCCGACGGCAAGCAGGACTACCTGGTGGCGCGCGGCACGGCCGCGGGTGCGCAACTGGCCGCCGGCCTGCAGGAAGGCATCGAAGCCGCCATCGACGGCCTGCCCATCCCCAAGGTGATGCGTTACCAATTGGCCGACGGCGTCTCCACCGTCAAGTTCGTGCGCCCGGCGCACGGCCTGATCGCCCTGTTCGGCGCGGACGTGGTGCCGGTGTCGGCGCTGGGCCTGGCCGCCGGCCGCGAAACGCTGGGCCACCGCTTCATGAGCGAAGGCGCCGTTGTCATCGCCGATGCCGACGCCTACGTTGCCGCGCTGGCGGAAAAGGGCCATGTCGTGGCGTCGTTCGAGGCGCGCCGCGCCGAGATCCAGCGCCAGTTGCAAGAAGAAGCGACCCGCCTGTCCGCCACGCTGGGCGACGACCCCGAAGTGGCCGCCCTGCTGGATGAAGTGACCGCGCTGGTCGAACACCCCACCGTCTACGTGGGCCAGTTCGAGGAACAGTTCCTTCAGGTGCCGCAGGAATGCCTGATCCTGACCATGCGGCTGAACCAGAAATACTTCCCGCTGTTCGACCCGGCAACCGGCCGTCTCACGCACCGCTTCCTGATCGTGAGCAACATGCGCACGGACAACCCGGTGAACATCGTCGAAGGCAACCAGCGCGTGGTGCGCCCCCGTCTGGCCGACGCGCAGTTCTTCTTTGAAACCGACCGCAAGACGCCGCTGGCCGCGCGTGTCGAACAGTTGGGCTCCATCGTCTATCACAACAAGCTGGGCACCCAGCTCGACCGCGTCGAGCGCGTGCGCGCGATCGCCCGCGGCATCGCCGGCGAACTGGGCGGCGACGTGTCCGCCGCCGACCGCGCCGCCATGCTGGCCAAGGCCGACCTCGGTTCGAACATGGTCGGTGAATTCCCCGAGCTGCAAGGCATCATGGGCGCGTATTACGCCGCCGGCGACGGCGAACCTGCCAGCGTCGTCGAAGCCCTGCGCACGCAGTACCGCAACCGCTACGACGCGCCGGTGACGCAGGACACCCTGACCGCCGCCACGCTGTTCATCGCCGAACGCGTCGAAACGCTGGTCGGCATCTGGGCCATCGGCCTGGCCCCCACCGGCGAACGCGACCCCTTCGGCCTGCGCCGCGCCGCGTTGGGCCTGATCAGCGCCTTCGAACAACTGGCCGCGGGCGGCTGGCTGAAGATCAGCCAGAACGGTCCGCTGACGCTGGACGGCCTGCTGCAGCTGGCCGCCGGCACGTTCCCGGCGGACAAGATTCCGGGCGACACGCTGGCCGAGGTCCGCACCTTCATTTATGAGCGCTATCGCAATCAGCTCATCAACGACTTCGACCGCAACGCCGTCGAGGCCGTGATCGCGCTGACCCCGCCGCTGCACCAGGTGGCCGAGCGCGTGCGCGCCGCCGCCGCGTTTGCGCAGTTGCCCGAGGCCGCCAGCCTGGCCGCCGCCAACAAGCGCATCGGCAACCTGCTCAAGAAGGCCGAAGGCGAGATCGGCGCGGTAAACGACGCCGCGCTGGTGGAGCCGGCCGAAAAGGCCCTGGCCACCGCCGTGGCCGCCTTGCGTCCCAAGGCCGAGGCGCAGCTTGCCGACGGCGACTTCGCCGGCAGCCTGTCCACGCTGGCCCAGGCCCGCGAACCGGTCGACGCGTTCTTTGCCGACGTCATGGTCATGGCCGAAGACCCGGCCGTGCGCGCCAACCGGCTCGCCCTCCTGGCCCAACTGCATGGCCTGATGAACCAGGTCGCCGACATTTCCAGGCTCGCCCAGTGAAGCTCATCATCCTCGACCGCGACGGCGTCATCAATCAGGACAGCGACGCCTTCGTCAAGACGCCCGACGAATGGATCGCGCTGCCGGGCAGCCTGCAGGCCATCGCGCGCCTCACGCAGGCCGGCTGGAAGGTGGTGGTTGCCACCAACCAGTCCGGTCTCGCGCGCGGCCTGTTCGACATGGACACGCTGACGGCCATCCACACCAAGATGCGACGCGAGCTCGCCGCGGTAGGCGGCAGCGTCGATGCCATCTTCATGTGCCCGCACGGCCCCGACGACGACTGCACCTGCCGCAAGCCGCGTCCCGGCATGTTCGAGCAGATTGGTCACCGCTACGACATCGATCTGGCCGGTGTCCCGGCCGTGGGCGATTCGCTGCGCGACCTGCAGGCCTCGTCGGCCGCCGGGTGCTCGCCGTGGCTGGTGCTGACGGGCAACGGCGCCAAGACGCAAGCCAAGGGCGGACTGCCGGACAACACGCGCGTCTGCAACGACCTGTCGGCCGTGGCCGACGCCTTGCTGCAGGACGCGTGACCCGATGGCCCGGCTTCGTTCCTTCCTGTATTTCGTGTTCCTGGCCGTCACGGTCATCCCGTACGCCTTCGCCTGCATCCTGTGGGCGCCGCTGCCGCTGCACTGGCGCTACAAGCTCACGGTGGGCTGGCCCCGCCTGGCCATTTGGGGCGCCAAGACCTTCTGCGGCATCCGCTGGCAGGTCAAGGGCTGGGAAAACCTGCCCGACGGCCCCGCGGTGCTGCTGTCCAAGCACCAGTCGGCCTGGGAAACCCTGTTCTTCCCCGCCTACATGCCGCGCGAGGTCTGCTTCGTCTACAAGAAAGAGCTGCACATGGTGCCGTTCTTCGGCTGGGGCCTGGCGCTCTTGCGCATGATCGCCATTGACCGCGCCAAGGGCCGCGACGCGTTCGAACAGGTGGTCAAGCAAGGCCAGACCCGTTTGAACGAAGGCCGCTGGCCGCTGCTGTTTCCCGAAGGCACGCGCGTGCCGCCAGGCCAGGCCGGACGTTTCAAGATGGGCGGTGCGCTGCTCGCGTCGCGCACCGGCGCCGTGGTCATACCCGTGGCGCACAACGCCGGCGAATGCTGGCGCCGCAACGCTTTCGTCAAGTATCCCGGCATGGTCACCCTGTCGATCGGTCCCGCGATAGAATCCAAGGGTCTTACCCCCGAAGAACTGAACCAGAAGGTTCAGGACTGGATCGAAGGGGAAATGCGGCGTCTCAACCCCGAAAGGTATGCCCAGCACTGATCAGCTAGAACTCCTGTTTGGTACGCAGGAAGACGACGCGCCCGCGGGCGCGCCGCCGTTGATCGCCGTGCCGACGCCGACGGCCGCCCCCCGGGCGCCGTCCGGCGGGGCCCAGACTCACCGTCCTGACACTCCCCGGCCCGTCACGCCCGCCAACCTGTTTCCCGATGCCGCCAAGACGCCCGCCGCCACCGGCGAGCCGCTGCTGACGCTGTCGCCCAACGCCGCCTCACGTGTGCCCACGCCCTGCCCTGACCCGCTGCCGCCCGGCGCGCGCTGGCGCGAGGTGCCCACCGAACAGCAACCCATCGGTTTCGTGCTGCTGCGCTCGCGGCGGCGCAGCATCGGCTTCGTCATCACCGACGACGGCCTGCGCGTCACCGCCCCCAACTGGGTAACGCTGACGCAGATCGACGACGCCGTGCGCGAGAAATCCCGCTGGATCCTGACCAAGCTGCGTGAATGGCATGCCCGCAAGCAGCAGCTTGCGATGGCGCACACGCGCTGGCAGGCAGGCGGCGAACTTCCGTATCTGGGCCGTCGCATCATCATCGGCGTGGGCGGCGACAGCCGCCAGGCCAACCTGTCCGGCGACGCCGACGCGCCGCAGGACGGCGACACGCTATGGCTGGCGCTGCCATCCAATGCCGACCAGGGCCGCATCCGCGATGCGGCGCAAGCCTGGCTGCAACAGCGCGCGGGCGCCTGGTTCGGCACGCGGCTGGCCCACTTTCTGCAGATCAGCGGGTTGAAGATCCGCCGCTGGCGCCTGTCGTCGGCCGCCACGCGCTGGGGCTCCTGCACCAGCGACGGCAACATCATGCTGAACTGGCGCCTGATCCATTTCGCCCCCGCCATCATCGATTACGTCATCGCGCACGAGCTTGCCCATTTGCGCGAGATGAACCACAGTCAGGACTTCTGGCGCGAAGTGGGCCAGATCCTGCCCGACTTCGAAGACGCCAAGAACATCCTGCGGCGTCACGATCCCGCTTCGCTGCCTCAGTTCTGAGGCGCCGGGGCACACCAGCGTCTCTGCGATCCCAAGGAGAATCGAAATGTTGCTGCTGATTCCGGGCCCGGTCACGACCGATGCGCGGGTAAAGGCCGCCATGGCGCAGGACTACGCGCCGTGGGACAACGATTTCCGAACCCTGTACCGGCAGGTCTGCGACGGCGTGCTGGCCATTGCGCAGGCCAGCGCGGACGAACACGTGGCGCTGGCCCTGCCCGGCTGCGGCCATTTCGCGGTCGAAGCCGCCATCCGGACTTTCGTGCCGCCCGGCGGCCGCGTGCTGGCGCCGTCCACCGGCGCCTATGCGGCCCGTCTGCAGAAACTGGCCGGCGAGGCCGGCCGCGTCGCCGTGCCGCTTGCGGTGGGCACGACCAATCGCGTGGATCCGCAAGCGGTTGCCGACGCGCTGGAACGCGACCCGACACTCACGCACCTGGCGCTGGTCTACAGCGAAACCGGCAGCGGCATCTGCCACGACGTGCCTCATCTGGCTCGCATCGCCCATGCGCTGGGACGCCGCGTGATCGTGGACGCGGTGTCCGCCTTTGGCGCCCTGCCGCTCGAACTGCGGGCCCTGCCCGCGGTCGACGCCGTGGTGCTGACCGCGAACAAATGCCTGGAAGGCCTGCCCGGCGCCGCCTTCGTCGTCGCGCGCCGCGACAGCCTGGACGCCGCGCGCGGCAACGCCGGAAGCTGGTCGCTCGACCTGGCGGATATCTATCAGCACACGCTCGCGCCCAACGCCGGGCCCCGCTTCACGCCCGCCGCGCCCACGCTGGCGGCGCTGGCCGTGGCGCTGGAGCTGTTCCGCCAGGAAGGCCGCGAGGCGCGGCTGGCGCGCTACACCGCCAACATGCGCACGCTCTATGATGGCGTGATCGATCTTGGCCTGACCCCATACTTGCCGCCCGAGCTGCAAGGCCCCATCGTCGTCAACGTCCGCGCGCCGGACGCCCCGACTTGGCACCTGCAGCTCTTCGTGGACGCGCTCAAGCAGCGCGGCTATGTGATCAGCAACTTCACCAACACCGAAGAACCCACATTCCGGGTCGGCTGCATCGGCGCCTTTGGCGCCAGTCAGATGCGGCAGGCGGTCGACGCAATGGGCGGCGCGCTGCGCGACATCGGAATCACCCGCGAACACGCCGGAAATGCCCGGCTGTTCCCCCAACCCCTCATCGCTTAAGGAAATCTCCCATGCGTCTGCTCCACACCATGCTGCGCGTCGGCAACCTGGACAAGTCCATCGACTTCTACACCAACGTGCTCGGCATGCGCCTTCTGCGCCGCAACGACTACCCGGACGGCAAGTTCACGCTGGCCTTCGTGGGCTACCAGGATGAAGTCGATGGCGCCGTCATCGAACTGACCCACAACTGGGACACCGACAAGTACGACCTGGGCAACGGCTACGGCCACATCGCCCTGGAAGTCGACAACGCCTACGAAGCCTGTGACAAGGTCAAGGAACGCGGCGGCAAGGTCACCCGCGAAGCCGGCCCGATGAAGCACGGCAAGACGGTCATCGCCTTCGTGGAAGATCCCGACGGCTACAAGATCGAGTTCATCCAGAAGAAAGACCGCCAGGACTGACCCGGACGCCGGCAATGATCCATCCCATCCTGAAAATGGGCGACCCGCGGCTGCTGCGCGTGGCGCCGCCCGTGGATCGTTTTGACACCCCTGAACTGCACGCCCTGATCGACGACATGTTCGAGACCATGGCGGCCGCGCAGGGCGTGGGCCTGGCCGCGCCGCAGATCGGCGTGGACCTGCAACTGGTGATCTTCGGTTTCGACCGCAACGACCGCTATCCCGACGCGCCGCCGGTGCCGCAGACGATCCTGTGCAATCCGGTCATCACGCCGCTGTCGGACGAGATGGAAGACGGCTGGGAAGGCTGCCTGTCGGTGCCCGGCCTGCGCGGCCTGGTGCCGCGCTACCGCCACATCCGCTACAGCGGCCGCGATCCGTACGGCCAGCTGATCGAACGGGAAGCCGAGGGCTTCCATGCACGCGTCGTGCAACACGAGTGCGATCACCTGATCGGGCGCCTGTATCCGTCCCGGATCCAGGATTTCACGAAGTTCGGCTTCACTGAAATCCTGTTTCCGGGCATGGACCCGAACCAGGACGACTAGGCGTTATCGGCGGGCTTTGCCGCAGCGGGGGGCTCGTTCTCCTGTTGCGGCGGTTGCGGCGATTGCGGCGGTTGCTGCGGCGGTTCCGGTTGCTGCGGTGTCGGCTGCTGCGGTGTCGGTTGCTGCGGTGCCGGTTGCTGCGGCTCCGGCTGCTGCGGTTCCCGCTGCTGAGGTTCCGACGGTTCCTGCTCCTGCACTCGAACCGGCGCCCCTTCGCCCTGCGGCGTCAGCGCCTCCGGCGCAAAATCATCCACCTGCAATACCTTCAGCACGGTCGCTTCCGCGGCTTCGAGCTGCGCCGCCTGCGCGTCCGTGATCGCCCCGCGCCGATGGGCCTCGCGCCAGTCGCGCACGTTGGACTGCCGCAGACGGTCGCGGATCGGTTGTACCGCGTCGGCCAGCGCGAAGGCGCGGGTCAACAGGCCCAACGGATCATCGCCGGGCTCGCGCTGCAGGTCAGCCGCCAGCCGCACATGCGTGGGCGACGGCTTGAGCAGCAGCTCGGCGCATTCGCGCGTCAGCGCGTCGTCCGGCCCCTTGGCCAGCCGCAACGGCAGAATGGCCGCCCGCAGGCCCCAGGACAGCGCCTTGACCGGCAAGTTACGCAGCACCTGGTCCATGCTTTTCTCGATGCTGGCGTAGCCTTGCGCCATGCACCACCGCACCAGCGGCAGGTCATCGTGCTTGCGGCCTTCGTCTTCCCAGCGCTTGAGCACGGCGGACAGCAGATAGAGTTCGGACAGGATGTCGCCCAGCCGCGCAGAGATCATTTCGCGGCGCTTCAGGCCGCCGCCCAATTGCGCCAGCGTGGCGTCCGCCAGCAGCGCAAAGCCCGACGCATAGCGGCCCAGCCGGCGGTAATGGCCTGCCACCGGCCCCGAGGCCGGCGCGGGCGCCAGCACGCCGCCCGTCCAGGCGCGGCCGATCGCGCGCAGCGTGTTCATCCCCGCGTGGCGCAGATGGCGCCAGAAGACATCGTGAAAGACCTCGATGCCGCGTTCCTCGTCGGGATTGCCCAGCGCCAGGATCTCGGGCATCAGGTAGGGATGCGCGCGGATGGCGCCTTGCCCGAAGATGATCAGATTACGCGTGAGGATGTTGGCGCCCTCGACCGTGATCGCGATGGGCACGGCGCGGTACAGCGAGCCGAGGTAATTACTTGGACCATCCATGACGGCGCGGCCCGCGTGCACGTCCATCGCGTCGTTCACCGACGTGCGCATGCGCTCGGTAGCGTGGTATTTCATGATGCCGGACACGACCGCGGGCTTGACGCCCTGGTTGAGCGCGGCGCAGGTCAGGCGGCGCGCGGCCTCGACCAGATAGGCGTTGCCGGCCAGGCTGGCCAGCCGCTCCTGCACGCCTTCAAATTTGCCGATCGGTATGCCGAACTGCTCGCGCACCCGGGCGTACATGCCGGTGGTGTGCGCGCACATCGCCGCGGCGGCCGCCGACAGCGACGGCAGCGAAATGCCGCGTCCGGCGGCCAGCGCGCTCATCAGCATCTGCCAGCCCTGCCCGGCGCGCTCCACGCCGCCGATCAGCGCATCCAGCGGCACGAAGACGTCGCGCCCCGAGTTGGGCCCGTTC
Source organism: Achromobacter animicus (assembly GCF_902859585.1). Lineage (GTDB taxonomy): Bacteria > Pseudomonadota > Gammaproteobacteria > Burkholderiales > Burkholderiaceae_B > Achromobacter > Achromobacter animicus. Next base: position 670,374 of record NZ_CADIJM010000003.1, read on the forward strand.
TGGAAAACCTGCATCGCAGGCAGGTGGCGGCGGCCGATGTCGACGCCGGGCGCATCCGTGGGGACCAGCGCCACGGAAATGCCGATGTCCTTGGGGCCGCCCAGGATGCCGTCGGGGTCCGACATCTTGAACGCCAGCCCCAGCACGGTGGCCACCGGCCCCAGCGTGATGTAGCGCTTGTGCCAGTTGAGCCGGATGCCGATGATCTCTCGGCCGTCCACGACCTGGCGGCACACGACGCCGGTATCGACCATCGAAGCCGCGTCCGATCCGGCTTCGGGACTGGTCAGGCCGAAGCACGGGACCTCACGGCCATCGGCCAGCCGCGGCAGCCAGTAATCGCGCTGCGCCTGCGTGCCGAACTGCATGAGCAGCTCACCGGGTCCCAGCGAATTCGGCACCATGACCGTGACGCCGGCTGTGATGGAATAGGCGGAAATGCGGCGCACGACCTCGGAGTGCGCGTACGGCGAAAAGCCCAGGCCGCCATGACGCCGCGGAATGATCATGCCGAAGAAGCGCTGCGCCTTCAGGAATTCCCAGACCTGCGGCGGCAGGTCGCGGCGGTTCCATGAGATGTCCCATTCGTCCAGCATGCCGCAAAGCTGCCGCACGGGGCCGTCGATGAATCGTTGCTCATCGGACGTCAACGTCGCGGGCGGCACGGCGAGGAGCTTGCGCCAGTCGGGGTTGCCCGTGAACAGGTCGGCGTCCCACCAGCTGTCGCCGGCTTCGATGGCTTCGCGTTCGGTGGCCGACATGGCCGGCAATGCATTGCGGGCCCAGCGGTATGCGGGTTCCGAAATGCGGCGCCGGCGCCAGGCGTTGAAATCCATGGGTCCCCCTGTGGTTCGCTACAAGACGTATCGGGGCAAAGTACCAGAATTGGCGCCGTGCGGCCAAGCTGCGGCTTACCGACTCTGCGACAATGAGCGTCGCCGCGCTGATGCGCAATCAACCGCTGTCCGGGCACGTCCGCATGCTGAACAAACTCTGGCTTGGCTTCTTCCTTACCGCTGCCGCGGCCGCGTTGTACCGCTGGCTGGTCATCGGAGATCCCGAGGTCTTTCGCCAGATGGTCGCCAGCCTATTCGACATGGCGCGCGTGTCCGTGGAAGTGATGGTGCTGCTGTTTGGCACGCTGACGCTGTGGCTTGGTTTCCTGCGCATCGCCGAAGGCGCGGGCCTCGTCGAAAAGCTGGCGCGGTTGCTGGGACCGCTGTTCGCGCGTCTGATGCCCGAGGTGCCGCGCAATCATCCAGCCATCGGCCTGATCACGCTGAACTTCGCGGCCAATGGCCTCGGGCTGGACAACGCCGCCACGCCCATCGGCTTGCGCGCCATGCGCGAGCTGCAATCGCTCAACCCCAAGCCCGACACCGCCACCAATGCGCAGATCCTGTTCCTGGTGCTCAATGCGTCGTCGCTGACACTCTTGCCCGTCACGTTGTTCATGTTCCGCGCGCAGCAGGGCGCGCCCGATCCCACGCTGGTGTTTCTGCCCATCCTGCTGGCCACCAGCGCGTCCACGCTGGCCGGCTTTCTGGCGGTGGCGCTGTGCCAGCGCCTGCGCCTGGCCGATCCCGTCATCATGCTGTGGCTGGGCGGCGCCGCGTTGGTGCTGGGTGGGTTCATGGCGCTGCTGGCCAGCATGTCGGCGGCCGCGATTTCCTCGCTGTCCTCGCTGATGGGCAACCTGACGCTGTTCGGCATCCTGCTGGCGTTTCTGATCGTGGGCGCCTGGAAAAAGGTGCCCGTGTACGAGGCTTTCATCGAGGGCGCCAAGGAAGGATTCGACATCGCCAAGAGCCTGCTGCCCTATCTGGTGGCAATGCTGTGCGCCGTGGGCGTGCTGCGCGCGTCGGGCGCACTGGACTTCCTGTTGGACGGCATCCGCTGGGTGGCCGCGCAGGCCAACTGGGACACGCGGTTTGTGGACGCATTGCCCACTGCACTGGTCAAACCGTTCTCGGGCAGCGCGGCGCGCGCGATGATGCTGGAAACCATGACGCACTTTGGCGTGGACAGTTTCCCGGCGCTGCTGGCTGCGGTGGTGCAAGGCAGCACCGAGACCACGTTCTACGTGCTGGCGGTGTATTTCGGATCGGTGGGGATCCTGCGCGCCCGCCATGCAGTGGGCTGCGCGCTGATCGCCGACCTGGCCGGCGTGCTGGCCGCGATCGGCGTCTGCTACTGGTTCTTTGGTTGACCGCAGGGCGCGGCGGCCGGCATTCACGCCCGCGCCGCGCCGCAACGCATCCGCTTCAATCCACCAGCAGGATCTTCATCCCGTTGGTGCCACCGCTGTCGCGGTAGAAATCGCCCTTGGTCAGGATGACCCAGTCGCCCGTCTGCACCAGATTGCGCTTGCGCAGTTCGTCGATGGCGGCGTTGGAAAGGTCCGCGGGATCGTAGTCCGACGGCGAGAACGGAATCGTGTACACGCCGCGGAACATGGTTACGCGATTCTGCGTCACGCTGTGCGGGCTGTAGCAGTAGATCGGCACGCCTGAACGGATACGCGACATGATGAGCGGGGTGTGGCCGCTTTCGGTCAACGCGATGACGGCTTTCACGCCGGGGAAATGGTTGGCCGCATACATGGCCGCCAGCGCGATGGTCTCGTCGCAGCGCGTGAAGGTTTCGCCCACGCGATGGTGCGATTTGGTCGAGGTGGGGTGCTTTTCGGCGCCGAGGCACACTCGGGCCATGGCCTGCACGGTTTCCACCGGGTACTGGCCCGACGCGCTTTCGGCCGACAGCATGACGGCATCGGTGTAGTCCAGCACTGCGTTCGCGACGTCGGAGACTTCGGCACGGGTCGGCATGGGGCTGGAGATCATCGACTCCATCATCTGCGTGGCGGTGATGACGACCTTGTTCAGCGTGCGCGCGTGCTGGATGATGCGCTTCTGGATGCCCACGAGTTCGGCGTCGCCCACTTCCACGCCCAGGTCGCCGCGCGCCACCATGACGCCGTCGCTGGCGCGGATCAGCGCGTCCAGGGCCTCGTCGTCGGCCACGGCTTCCGCGCGTTCGATCTTGGCGATGATCCACGCCTGGCTGCCGGCGGCGGCAAGCAGGGTGCGGGCCTCGTCGATGTCGCTGCCATAGCGCGGGAACGACACGGCCACGTAGTCCAGTTCCATTTCAGCGGCCAGCTTGATGTCGACGCGGTCCTTGTCAGTGAGGCTGGGCGCCGACAGGCCGCCGCCGCGGCGGTTGATGCCCTTGTTGTTGGACAGCGGGCCGCCCACCGTGACGGTGGTGTGGACCTCGTCGCCTTCGACGCGGTCGACGACCAGCACGACGCGGCCGTCATCGAGCAGCAGCTCGTCGCCCACGCGGCAATCGGTGACGAGTTCGGGGTAATCGATGCCCACGATGCTGGCGGTGCCCGCGTCCTTGGGATGCACGCGCGACAGCGTGAACGGCTGGCCCACCTGCAGATGCACCAGCTTGTCGACAAAGCGTGCGATGCGGATCTTGGGACCCTGCAGGTCGCCCATGATGGCGACGTAGCGGCCTTGCTTGGCGGCGATCTCGCGCACCATGCGCGCGCGTTCGCGGTGATCGTCCGCGCTGCCGTGCGAGAAGTTCAGCCGCGCCACGTCCAGCCCCGCGCGAATCATCGCGTCGATGCGTTCGGGCGACGAGGTCGAGGGTCCCAGGGTGGCGACAATTTTGGTGCGGCGCAATACAGGCATGGCGGTCCACTCTCGCAAAAACAACGAAAGCGCTATGGTACGCCGGCCGCGTTGCCACGGGTATCATGGGTGACATTTCCGACCCTCAACGCGCCCAACGACACCCGTGAAAATCGTCATCGCTCCCGACTCGTTCAAAGAAAGCGTTTCCGCGCCGGATGCGGCCGCCGCCATTGCGCGCGGCGTCAAGGCAGCCTTTCCCGGCGCGCATACGGTTTGCGTCCCAATGGCTGACGGCGGCGAAGGCACCGTCGAAGCCGTCCTCGCGGCCACAGGCGGCAAGGAGCGGCAGATCGCGGTCAACGACGCGCTCGGGCACAAGGTCGATGCTGTCTGGGGACTGCTGGAAGACGGCACCGCCATCATCGAGATGGCCGCTGCGGCGGGGCTTGAATTGATTGCACCGGCAAAGCGCGACCCGATGCGCGCCAGCAGCCACGGCGTGGGCGAACTGATGCGCGCGGCACTGGACGCGGGCGCCACGCGCATCATCCTCGGCCTTGGCGGATCGGCCACCAACGACGCGGGCGCCGGCATGCTGACGGCGCTGGGCCTGCGCCTGCTGGACGCGGGCGGCAACAGCCTGCCGCCGGGCGGCGGCGCGCTGGGGCAGCTTGCCTCGATCGACACACGCGGCCTGGACCCGCGGCTGGCGCACGTCCGCATCGACATCGCCTCCGACGTCGACAACCCCTTGTGCGGTCCGCAGGGCGCCTCACATGTCTTCGGTCCGCAGAAAGGCGCGACGCCGGAACAGGTGCAGAAGCTGGACTCGATGCTGGCCCACTTTGCCGACGTCTGCGCCCGGCATCTGAACGCGGATCACCGCGATGCGCCCGGCGCCGGCGCTGCGGGCGGCCTGGGTTTTGCCGCCAAGGCGTTTCTCAACGCGCACTTCCGCCCCGGGGTCGAAATCGTCGCGGAACTGGGTGGCCTAGCCGACGCGGTGGAAGGCGCAACGCTGGTTTTCACCGGCGAAGGCCGGATGGACGCCCAGACCCTGCGGGGCAAGACGCCCGCCGGCGTCGCCAGGATTGCGCAGCGCGCGGGCGTACCCGTCGTGGCGCTGGCCGGCTCGCTGGGAGAAGGCTACGAGGCCCTGCATACCTGCGGCATCAGCGCCGCATTCAGTCTGGCCCCAGGCCCCATCACGTTGCAGCAGGCTCTGGTGGACGCCGAGCGCCTGCTGACCGACCGGGCGCGGGACGTGATGCAGCTCTGGATGGCGGCGCAGAAACGCATGCTGTGATCCGTCAGCCGGCTGCCCTCGCCGTGCATGCCGGCGACGTTGCCGCCCCGCCTTAGCGCGGAAAATCAAAAAGGCCCCGAGGGGCCTTTTTGCATTGCCTTGCCATCCGAAAGGACGTCAATCGCGCGCCAACACCCCGGCTTCGACCAGCGCATCCGACAGGCGGATGTAGCGGTCCACCGAAATATCCTCGGCGCGCGCGGTGGGCGCAATTTCCAGCGCTTCCCAGGGCACTTGCGGCGCCCAGTCGGCCAGCACGCGTCGCAGCATCTTGCGGCGCTGCGAAAAGGCGCGCGCCACAACGGTTTCGAACGCACGCTCGCTGATGGGCCGCAGTCGGTCCGCCGGTAAAGGCACCATGCGCACGATGGCCGACACCACCTTGGGCGGCGGATCAAAGGCCTCGGGCGGCACGTCGAACAGCTTGTGCATGCGATAGCGCGACTGCAGCATCACGGACAAGCGGCTGAAATCGCCGGAGCCAGGCTTGGCCACCATGCGGTCGATCACTTCGCGCTGCAGCATGAAATGCTGGTCGCGGATGTGATCGGCCCACGTCATCAGGTGGAACAGCAACGGGCTGGAGATGTTGTAGGGCAGGTTGCCCACAACGCGCAGCGCGCCGCCGAACTGCGAGAAATCCACCGTCAGCGCGTCGGCCTCGACGACCGTCAGGCGCGAAGCCTCGAACTGCTTGCGCAGGCGGGCGGCCAGATCGCGGTCGATTTCGACGGCGGTGAGATGGTCCAGGCGCTCGAGCAACGGCCGCGTCAGCGCGGACAGGCCTGGGCCGATTTCGACCACGGCATCGTCGCGGGCGGGCGCAACCGCCCGGACGATGGACTCGACGACGCTGTCGTCGGTCAGGAAGTTCTGGCCAAAGCGCTTGCGCGCCTGGTGTTGAGACATGAAAAGCCCGTAATGCGTTTAGCGGTTGTTCTGCTGGATCTTCTGCTGCTTTTCGAGGCGGTTGTCGACGTACGCCTGCGCACGCAGTTGCTCGAGCCAGTCTTCAAAGGCCGGTTGGGCACGGCGCTCGAACAGCGTCTGGCGGGCGCGCATGCGGGCCAGATCGTCGGTCGCATCGTGATCGCGGCGTTCTTCGACCTCGATCAGGTGCCAACCGAACGGCGTCTGCACGGGTTGGCTGATTTCGCCAGGTTGCAGCGCGTTCATCGCGGCCTCGAACGTCGGCACGGTTTCACCCGGGTTCAGCCAACCGAGTTCACCGCCTTGCGGCGCGGTGGCGTCCTGCGAATACTGGCGCGCCATTTCCTCGAACTTGGCGCTGCCGTTCACCAGACGCTGGCGAACCTGCTCCAGGCGCTGGCGGGCCAGTTCATCGCTCATGACGGTCGACGTCTTGATCAGGATGTGGCGCGCGCGCGTTTGAACGACCTGCGTGGGACCCTGCGGCGCCTGCGCGCGCGCGGCCGGCTGCGGAGCCGGTTGCGGAGCGGCTTGGGGCGCCGGCGCGCGAGCCGTGCGGCTGGGCGCGGGCTGGGCGGTGCCGCGGTCCATCACCTTGATGATGTGGAAACCGTTGCCGCTCTGGATGAGCTGGCTGACCTGGCCCTTCTGCAGGTTGCTGATGGCCTTGACGAAGAGGTCGGGCCAGCCGTCCAGCGGACGCACGCCCATGACGCCGCCCTGCAGCGCCTCGGGACCGTCGGACGCCGCCGCGGCAAGGCTGGCGAAGTCGTCGCCACGCTTGGCTTGCGCCAGCAGGCCTTCGGCCTTCTTGCGCAGCAGCGCCAATTGTTCCGGCGACGAGCCTTCGGGCACGCGCACCAGAATCTGCGCCAGCGCGTACAGCATGGGACCGGCGGGCGCGGCGGCCTGCTCGGGCGCGGGCTGCGGTTGCGCCTGGGGTTGCGGTTGCTGGGCCTGCGGGGGAGCCGCACCGAAAGCCGGGTTGCGGCGTTGGTCCTTCAGGAAGGCGTCGACTTCAGCGTCGGAGATGACGATGGTCGAATCGACCGCGCGCTGACGCAGGCGATCCGAGCGGATCTCGTCACGCAGGGACTTGCGGTAACCGTCCCAGGACGTGCCGGCCTTCTCGAGCTCCTGGCGCAGTTGCGCCACGGTGATCTTGTTGCGCGCGGCGATGGCCTGGATGGCCGTGTCGATCTGGGCGTCATCCACGCGGATGCCGAGGCGGTCGGCTTCGTGGCGCTGCACGCGCTCCATGATGAGACGCTGCAGCACCTGGTGTTGCAGCGTCTGGTCGTCCGGCACCTGGATGCCGCGCGATTTGAGTTCGCCTGCGATGCGCTGGGAAGCGTCGCGCAGTTCGCGCAGCGTGATCACATCCTTGTCGACGATCGCGGCAATGCCGTCCACGAACTGCTCGCCCTTGGGCGCGGGCGCTTCCTTGTTCTGCGCAGCCGGAGCGGCCTTGGCGCTGTTCGCGCCGCGGGCGGTCTGCTCGGCCGCATGAGCGGCGGGCAAGCCGGCGCACAAGGCCAGCAGCAGCGCATTGCCGGAGAGGCGGCGCAAAGAGTGCAACCTACGCATCATTCATACCTTTCAAATGTGGTCCCGGCCTGCGCGGGCGGCGTGACGCGCGTGTAACCGGGGATACTTCTGTTCAGCAGGTTCATCGGGTCGGTTCCGAGGGAACCCAGGCCCGTGAGCTCAAGCTGGAAGAACAGCGCGGAGTTGGTGTCCGCCGCCGATACGGCGTAGCGCTGGTAGACCATGCGGCCCACCCAGCAGCAGTCGCCCTTGTACTCCAGGCCGGCAATGGCCTGCGTCACGCGGGGAGATTCCGTCGTGTTGGCCACCGTGCTGGAGGGACCTGAACGCAAAGAGTAGTCCACCCGGCCCACGCCGTACCAGCGCTTGCTGAACGGCCACTGGACCGCCAAGCTGACCTGGTTCTGGCCTTGGGGCTGGTAGAGCACGCCTTGCTGCGGATCGCGCTGGTAACGGTACGCCAGGGCAACGGTGGTGAGACGCTGCGGCGACCAGCGCGCGCTCACGAGCCCGCGCGACCAGTTGTTGTCGTAGGGGTTGTATTGCGCCGCAAGGTCGGTGGACAGCGTATCGGTCAGGGCCGCGCTGGCGCCCACCAGGAAGTCGGAGCGCACGTTCTCGCGCGGCGTTTCGCCGGGCAGCGTGACTTCCTGGTCCTCGAAATACAGACGTTGGGCGACGCCCAGCGACATGCGCTCGAAGCCGGTGTCGGCATCCAGCCAACGCGTGGTCAGCGCCGCGGTGAGCTGGTTGGCGTTGGCGATTCGGTCCCAGCCGCCGGTGTAGATGTTTTCCTCGAAGGCCTGCGAGAAGCTGAAATCGGCCAGCGACGTGTCGAACACGGGCAGCTTGGATTGGTCACGATACGGCACGCGCAGGTAATACAGGCGGGGTTCGAGGGTCTGTGTGGAGGACTTGCCGAAAAGCGTCGTGTCACGCTCGAAGATCAGGCCGGCATCGACGGACATGATGGGCAGTGTGCGCGACTGCGAACGCGGCAGGCCGGCTGCGTTGCCGCCGTTCAAGCCGAGCGTATCCACGCCATACCATTTGGTCTGGTAATCGGTGTAGTTGACGCCGGCCTTCGGGATGATGAACCAGCCGGGACGCACGATCGGATAGGACGCCGACAGATAGGTCTGAAGACGGTCCCCGTCGGGATACCGGCTTACGGCGCCGAACTCCGGCATTTTGAAACGCACGGCCGTCGAGGTCCAATCGACATCGAAGCCGCCCCAGTCGTACCGGGCACCTCGCAGGTACAACTCGGGTTCCTTGTTGTACGGCGGAACTAGCGGCGCATCCGGATCCTGCAGCGTCTGATACTTATAGACCTGGGCATAGGTGCTCCAATAGCGGGATGCCCAGCCTACCCGGCCACGTTGCGGCAGATAGGTGGTCGAGGCCTGGTTCAGGCCCAGCTGCGAAATATCGCGGTAGTAATTGTCGTCCGAGACCTTGGCCACGTCCCAGTCGGTATAAAAACCATGCGAGAACGTCTGTTGGTGACGCCACCAGTACATCCAGCGATCTTCGCCGGTGACATGGTCATCGGGCAAGTAGGTGCCATCGATGGTGCCTGCATAGCTCGATCCCAGATAGCGGAACTCGCCGCCCAGCTGGGTGCCGCGTTTGGAAAAGTAGCGCGGCTGCACCGTCAGGTCGTAATTGGGCGCCAGGTTGAAGTAGTACGGGATCGAAATGTCGAAGCCGCCCTGGCTGGTCGTGCCGTAGGTCGGAATCAGGAAGCCCGACTTGCGTTCGCGCTTGACCGGGAAGGTCATGTAAGGCGATGCGAGGATGGGCACGTCCTTGAAATACAGCACGCCGCCGCGGGCCACGCCTTCGTTTTCGTCGAAGTCGATATCGACCGAATTGGCCTTGATGTACCAGGACGGGTTTTCGCACGGGCAGCCGCTGTACGTCACCGTGTGCAGCCGCATCTGCGACTTGCTGAAGATGTCCGCGTGGTCGGCGACGGCAAAGCCGCCCGTGGCGCCCAGCCAGAAGTTGGGTTTTTCGACTTCGCCGGAATACCGGTCCACGTTGAACGTGGCGTTCGGGCCGGTCACCAGCGTGCCGTCGCGCATCATGCGGGCGTTGCCGCGCACGTCGACCTTGCCGGTGTCCTTGCGGTAATTGATCTCGTCGCCCTTGATCACGCCGTCGATGCGGCGCACCTGCGCGTTGCCGGACAGCGTGAGCTCGTAGTCGGGGTCGCCCGAAATGGTGTCCGCTTCCATGAAAGCGGGAATGCTCTCGTCGGGCAACCGGTGCATGCGCAGACCCGGAGACGTGCGCAGCTGGGGGGTTGACGTGACCGACGGCGCGGAAGCAGCGGTGCCCGGGCTACCTTGAGCCTGGGCGGCTCCGGCGGCGACGCTGACAACAGAGAGGATCAACCACGGAACCTTGCGCACGAATGAAAACAGCCCTTTTAGACCACGGGAGAGCCGGACAAAGGCGCCCACGGGGGGCCAATGCTGACGGAAATGAGCCGGTATTATAGAGAAGCCGCGAACAACGCCCAGCCTTATGTTCGCCAAATCGAAATTTCCGCAATTTTGCCCTTCTGACACGGATCTTCCTTGAAAAACGATCACGACCCCCGCTTGGCGCAGGTGCGCAACTGGCTGCAAGGCCTGCCCCCTGCCCTGAACCTGGCCGTGGAGACGCTGCGCCCCGCGTCGGCTGACGCAAGCTTTCGCCGGTACTTCAGGCTGGACGCCGGATCGCGCACCCTGATTGTCATGGACGCCCCGCCCCAGCACGAGGACTGCCGCCCCTTCCTGCACGTGGACAAGCTGCTGGCGGACGCCGGCCTGAACGTGCCGGCGGTGCTGGCGCAGGACCTGGACCAGGGCCTGCTCCTGCTGTCCGACCTGGGCGAACAAACCTACTATCAGCGCATCCAGGACGGTCTGGACGACGCCCAGTTGCAGACGCTGTACCGCGAGGCGCTGGCCGCCCTGGTCAAGCTGCAAAAGGCCTCGACCGCCGGCCTGGGCACCTACGACAGCGCGCGCCTGGCCGACGAGCTGAAACTGTTCCCCGAGTGGTACGTGCAGAAGCACCACGGCGTCACGCTGGACGACAAGACCGCCAATGCCCTGGAAAAGATCTTCGCCCTGCTGTCGGCCAGCAACGGCGGGCAGCCCCAGGTGCTGGTGCACCGCGATTTCCATTCGCCCAACCTGATGGTCTGCGACCAGCCGGAGTACGGCCCCAACCCGGGAGTCATCGACTTTCAGGATGCGCTGGCCGGCCCCATCACCTACGACCTGGCGTCGCTGGTGACCGACGCCCGGACCACCTGGGAAGAACCGCAACAGCTCGACTGGGCAATCCGCTACTGGGAAATGGCGCGCGCGGCCGGCCTGCCGGTCGACGCCGATTTCGCCGAATTCCACCGCGCCTATGAATGGATGGGCCTGCAGCGCAACCTGCGGATCCTGGGCGTCTTCGCGCGCCTGAACCACCGCGACGGCAAGGCGCACTACCTGGCGCACATGCCCCGCGTGAACGGCTACGTCCGCCAGGTGGCGCAGCGCTACGGCGTCTTCACGCCGCTCCTGCGCCTGCTCGATCGCCTGGACGACCGCCAGGTCAGCGTCGGATACACGTTCTGATGCGCGCCATGATCCTCGCCGCGGGCCGCGGCGAACGCATGCGCCCGCTGACCGACCACCTGCCCAAGCCCATGCTGCCGGTGGGCGGCAAGCCGCTGATCGTCTGGCACCTGGAACGGCTGGCCGCGGCCGGTATCCGCGACATCGTCATCAACCATGCCTGGCTTGGCCACGAGATCGAACGCGGGCTGGGCGATGGCGCCGCGCATGGCGTGCGCATCCGCTATTCGGCCGAAGCCACCGCGCTGGAAACCGCCGGCGGCATTGCGCAGGCGCTCCCCCTGTTGGGCGACGACCCTTTCCTCGTCATCAACGGCGACATCTGGTGCGACTGGGATCCGGCCGCCGCGCAAGACGCCGCGCGCCTTGTGGCGCGGGGCGGCGCCTGGCTGCTTTTGGTGGACAACCCCGCGCATCATCCTGCCGGCGACTTCGTCCTGACGGCTGATGGGCGTGTGCTGGCCTACGGCGAGCCGCGTTTGACCTTTGCCGGCGTGGGCGTCTACCATCCTTCGTTGTTCGCGGACGTCCCGCGCGGCGAAGCAGCGCCGCTGGCGCCGCTGCTCAGGCAGGCGATGGGCCAGGACCAGGTGCACGGCGCCCGGCATGCGGGCCGATGGACGGATGTCGGCACCCCGCAGCGGCTTGCCGACCTGGACGCGGAACTGGCTGGCACGGCCGCCTGACAGGGCTGCCTAACACCCACATATTTCACAATATCAAGGTGCGCAACGAGGCTTGTCTGCGCACCATCGCCCCCGGCTAACGGGGTATTCTCTGACGCTTTGGCATGCGCGCGCCGCTTGCCCACAGGCATAAACACAGGAAGTTTTCTAGGAATGGGGATGTTTGGAAGATCGCAACGGGCCACGTTCAAGCCCTCCGTATACCAGCCGGGGCAACGCACGCGCCGCATGCCGCGCTGGCTCGTCTTGCTGATGGTTGGCATTGCGCTTGGCGCGGGCGGTGTGCTCTTCCTGCAAACCAATTACGGCCCGCAACGCCTGACCGTCGAACAATCCGAACAGTTGCACAGCGAGCTCAGCGCCTCCAACATGGAGCGCCAGCGCCTGCAGACCCAGCTTGAAGAAGCCACCCAGCAGCGCGACGCCAACAAGGCCGGCCACGAAAAGCTGACCACCGACCTGGCGGAATCCCGCGCCAAGATCGAAACGCTGAACAAGGAACTGGTGCTGTTCCAGGACGCCATGCCGCCCGATCCTCGCGGCGGCAACATCGGCATCCGATCGGCCAGCTTCAAGCGCGCCCCCGGCCTGCTGGACTATCAGGTGCTGGTGATGCGCGAAGACCGCACGGGCGCGCCCTTCAAGGGCACGCTGACCTTCGCCATCGAAGGCTCCTACCCCAACGGCCGCGCCGCCACCGTGACCCCGGAAGGCCCCGCGCTCACGGTCGACCGCTACGACTACGCGCTGGGCCAGCTCAAGCTGCCCGACGGGTTCACCGCACGGGTCGTGGTGCTGCGTGTGCTGGACCCCAACCAGAAACAGCAGGCCATGCGCATCTACAACGTACGCAACTGAAGCGTGCGCAACTAAAAGCATGTGCCACTGAAGGCCCCCTACCGGCCTGACCTGGCCCCAAAACCCGCCCCTCGGCGGGTTTTTTATCGTCTTCAAAATTTGGTTGCGTGCGCAACATACTGGGAATATAGTTGCGCAAACAACCAATTTCTGGAGACGGCATGACGCTCCCTTCGCATGTTCCCGTCCTGATCGCCGGCGGCGGTCCGGTCGGTCTGACCCTGGCCGCCCTGCTCGCCGAGTACGGCATTGCCTCGCTCACCATCGAGGCCGATGAAGCCTACTGCAGCGGCAGCCGCGCCATCTGCATGTCGCGCCGGTCGCAGGAAATCCTGGGCTGGATCGGCGCCGACCGGCCGCTGATCGACACCGGCCTGGCCTGGACAGGCGGTCGCAGCTATTACCGCGACCGCGAAGTCCTGCACTTCCAGATGCCGCACGATCCCCTGCAGCGGTATGCCCCGATGGTGAACATCCAGCAGTACTACGTGGAGGAATTCGCGCACCAGGCCATGCAGCGCCATCCCGGCCTCGCCACCCTCGCCTGGTCAGCACGCGTCACCGCCGTGCAGCCCGGTCCGGACGGCGTATCGGTCGAGGTGGAAGCGGGCGGCGCCCGTCACACGGTGCGCGCCGACTGGCTCGTCGCCTGCGACGGCGGCCGCAGCACCGTCCGCGAATCCATGGGCCTGAAGCTCGAAGGCATGCAGTACGAAGGCCGCTACGTCATCGTCGATATCGAACAGGAATCGCAACGGCCTGTCGAGCGCCTGGCCTGGTTCGATCCCCCATCCAATCCCGGCTCCACGCTGCTGATGCACCGCCAGCCCGGCAACATCTGGCGCGTCGATTACCAGATCCGCGACGACGAAGACCCCGACGAGGCCGTCAAGCCGGAAAACGTGCTGCCGCGCGTGCAAAGCCATTTGGACATGATTGGCGAGACCGCGCCCTGGAAGCCGCTCTGGATCTCCATCTACAACGCCAAGTGCCTGACGCTGGACCGCTACCGCCACGGCCGCGTGCTGTTCGCGGGCGACGCGGGCCATCTGGTGCCGATCTTCGGCGTGCGCGGCCTGAATTCCGGGCTGGACGACGCCGGCAACCTGGCCTGGAAACTGGCGTGGGTGCTGAAAGGCCAGTCGCCCGACACCCTGCTGGACAGCTACAGCATCGAGCGCGTCCATGCCACGCGGCAGAACCTGGCCTATGGCGCCAAAAGCACGGAATTCATGGCGCCGCCGGATTTCGGCTTCCGGCTCATGCGCGACGCCGCGCTGCGCCTGGCCCTGGTGGACGACGGCGTGCGGTCGCTCATCAATCCGCGCCAGTCCGCACCTATCTCCTATGACACCTCGCCGCTGAACCGCGAGGACCGTGCGCCCGAAGCCGGCCCCGCCGCCGCGCCCGGACAGCCCGCGCCCGACGTGCTGCTGCAAGACGGCGAATCCCCGCAGTACCTGACCGCCAGCTTTGGCGCGGGCTTCGTCGCGCTGGCCATTGCGCCCGATGCGGCGTTGTCGGCGGCTTTGAACACACTGGCTGCGGACACGCAGAACGCGCCCCAGCCACTGCGGGTGCTGCGGGCAGGCGAAGGCGGACTGGCCGACCCGCACGGCCAGCTTGCCGCGCGTTACGGCAATCAGGCAGGCGCGGTCTACCTGCTCCGTCCGGACGGTTACGTGCTGGGCCGCTGGATCGCGCCCGCCGCCGCTGAACTGCGCGCCGCGCTGGCGCCCTACTACCCTCGCTGCACGTGAACGCCCCCCCGAAAGGCCAAGCATGAACAACGAATCTCTGGATCAGGTCTACACCAGCATGGCGCAGGCGCTGACGCGCGTCGGCGAATCGCGCGCGCCGCTCTTTCTGTCGATACTCGGCTTGTCGTTGCTGAGCCGCCTGCCTTCCACGCAGGACGCGCTGGCCCTGCTGGCACAGGCCGAAGCCGCCAGCCTCGAGGACGGCGCTATGGCAAACTATCCGGCCTCATCTTCCGCGGGCGCAGATCCCGCCCGCCCGACGTGAAAACGCCCCCTCTGGAACGATTCCTGACTTACCGCCTGCACGTGCTCAACAAGATCACGGACCGGGACACGAATCGGGCTTACTTGAAGGATTGCGACATTCCTCTGGGCGAGGCGCGGTGCCTGGCCGCCATCGGCCGGTTTGCGCCGCTCTCGGTCAATGACCTGGCGCGCGCCGCCAACCTGAACAAGGGCCAGGCCAGCCGATCCGCGCAGGCACTGGTGGATCGCGGGCTGGTGGAAAAAACGGTGTCGGCGTCAGACGGACGCGGCGTCGTGCTGGCGCCGACCGCCGAGGGCCTGACGCACTACCGGCGCATCATCGACCTCATCGCGCACCGCAACGAAGAGATCTTCGGCTGCCTGACCGCCGAAGAACAGCGGCAGTTCGGCGATATGCTGGACCGCCTGATCGGCCATCTGCAAGCCGAGGCTGGCGACGCCGCGGACTGAGCGCGGCGGCAGCCTCGTTCAGGGCTGTGCTTTCGGCGCCGTCGCGCCCGCGTGCTCGGCGGCTTCGTCCATGAACTGCGCCATCCGCACGTCCAGCTCGGTCACGCCGCCGGCGTCATGCGTGGTCAGCGTGACGTCCACGCGGTTGTAGACATTGGTCCATTCGGGGTGATGGTTCAGCTTTTCCGCGAACATCGCCACCCGCGCCATGAAACCGAACGCGGCATTGAAATTGGGAAAGCGGTAGCGCTTTTCGATGGCATCGCGCCCGGCCACGGCCTGCCAGCCTGTGAGCGCGGCGATCGCGATATCGGTGCCGATGCGGGCGGGGGGGAAATCGCTCATGACAGACTCCGTAAAGATAGGCGGCGGCGCATCGCGCCAGCCGCCTGTCAGCAAATGACGCGCCCGCGTTTATTGCTGGACCGCGTACAGGTAGATCTCTACGCGCCGGTTCAGCGCGCGCCCTTCGGCGGTCGCATTGTCGCCGATCGGGTCGTTCGGACCGCGGCCTTCCACCGTCAGACGCGTGCCGGCCACGCCCTGTTTGGCCAGATAATCCGTCACGCTCTTGGCGCGGTTCACCGACAGCGTCTGGTTATGCGCCAGCGCACCGGTGCTGTCGGTATGGCCGACCACCTTGGCCCGCAGTTCAGGATGCTGATTCAGCGAACGCGCCACGCTGTCCAGCACCGGCAGCAACGCCGGCTTGAGCTGCGTCTTGTCCGTATCGAACGACACGCCGCTCGGGATGTTGACCTTCAGGCTGCCGTCGGGCATTTCGACGACGTCGATGCCGAGCGATGACGCGCCGGACTTCTGCACGTCATCCTTCACGACCTTCCAGTTGTAGCCCACCAGGCCGCCCGCCACCGCGCCGATGCCGGCCCCGATCGCAGCGCCCTTGCCGTGCCCGATCAGCGCGCCGATGCCCGCGCCCAACGCCGCGCCCGCGCCCGTACCGACAGCGGTATTCGTTTGCTGTTGCGTCGCGCAACCGGCCATCAAGGCACCCGCCGCCACAATCACGGCGATACGGTTGAGTGTTCTTCTTGAATTCATGGCAACCTCCACTGTCCATCCATCCAGATGCCGGATCATTCCGGCGTGGATCATGCTAGCAAGGGGAAATGGGGCGCCGGGCAACATTTTGTACGCGGCCAACGCTAAGATGGCGCTTCCGATGGAGAAACCCATGTCCGTGGCGCGCACCTACTTTTTCAACAGGATGGCCGGCGACGAACTCGCCCGCTTGGGCGACGCAAAAGCGGATTTCTTCCTTGAAAACGTCGACGACCTGGAACTCGCCGTCACCCGTCTCCAGGCCTTGTGCCGCGACGCAGGCATGAGCAGCGCGGTGGTGCGTGCCCCGCTCAATCCCGCGCCCGGAATCGGCGATCTGGTATCGGCAGCCGTGCCATTGCTTGGGCTGATCTGGACCTCCGCCAAGACGGTGGGCTCCGCGGTTCATCCTCAAGCCGACGTGAGCTTGCGCCTGACGTCGAACACGTCGATCAGCGTCGTGTTCTCGGATTCGGCCCGTGTGCCGACGCTCCGGTAGGCCACGCCGTCGCGGGCCATCAGCGGTGCGATCACCCGCGCCGGCCAAACACCATCGCCAGCCCGAACAACGCCCCCAGCCCGCCCACGATGGCCAGCGACACCGATGGCTCGCGCAAGTTCAGCGCCATGATGGCCGATCCCGCGCCCAGGGCGGTGATTGCCAAGCCGACCAGACGCCCCGCCGTGGACCCATAGAAATGCGTGCGGCGCGCCGCCTGCGTGCCTGCAGGCTGGCGCTTCTGCCACGCCGTCAATGCCTGTTCGAATTCGCGCAGCAGGCGCTCGCGCCTGGGCAAGTCCGCCGCGCTGACCAGCAGGGTCGGCAGACCGGGGCGGACCAGTTTCAGATAATCGTCCGTGCCCCAACTAACCAGATCTTTGAAGGCAACGGGTTTGCGGCGTGAAAACTCCAGCCCTTCGGCGGTCACCTTCACGTCATTGCGCGTGGGAAATCCCCTGAACGCCACCAGCGGCGGCACGAACAGGCCCAACACGGCAAGCACGGCAGCCAGCCCGATCGGCCCGCGGTTGAAGACCACGAGCATAAAGTTGCCTGCCGCCAGCGCGAACGCCAGGGGCACCGACAACTGGTGCCATCGCGTATAGACCGACACCGGGATCCGTTCGTTGCTGTTCATGCGTGCGCCTTGTCAGTTAGTCGCTCTTACAAGATTTGAACCGCCGGGGCCCATGGGCACCGAGCGGATGTCGGGCATGCGATCCGGGTCGGGCCAGTATTCGACCTTCAGGATCGCTTCATTGAAAATATCGTCATCGACCAGCACCTCCGTGCGCAGCACCCCGCGGCCGCTGCTCACATTGAACTGAACCGACTCGTCCCAAGGCTTGGCGGTGAACTCGATGGATTGGCTGCGATCCTTGCGTATCCAGCGCCAGGCATCCGCCCACCCGGGGCGGGAGGTCATATTGTCGACGTAGTTGTCCACACGGTCGGCCCAGGTCTCCTCGCGCGGGCGCCCCTGCACCCATTGCATATCGGATGGTCCACGCGGCAGCAGATCCGGGTCCGTCGCGCGCGGGGATCCCTTGCTTGCCACGATGACGCTGATGCCCGGTCCGACGAGCTTCAGGATGTATGCGTAATCGCTGTGTTCGGTATAGCCCGGCATCACCACGTCCAGCACCAGACGATCGCGGCCAAAGATTTCCCCCTGCTTAAAGCCCTTCCACTCCAGCATCACGCGCACGCCGAACACCGCCCAGTTGAAATCCTCAAGTTCCTCTTCCCGGGTCGAATAGAGTTCGCGATCCTTCACGTCCGAGAACTGCGCGGAGCGCATGCAGCAACGCGTGAACCAGACTTCCAGTTCGCTTTCCTTGGCGCTGTCGCCCCAGAATTTGAAGTACAACCCGGCAGCCAGAAGGCACAGGCCCAGCGCAATCCATCCCCACACGGGAATGCCCAGCAGCACCGTGCCGCCGCTGGTAAGGCCGACCATCGCGCTGCCAAAGCCCCCCGCGCCCGCCACCACCCCGGCCGTGCTGAATGCGCCGCCCAACGAAACCAGGGCGGTGGCCACGCCGGTCAACCCGGACAACAGCAGGAACACGGATGAGGTGGCATAGGCGTTGCCCGCCTCGTAGTTCTTCACATCGTACTGGTCGATCGCATTCAGCGCGTTGTTGGCGCCGTCGACGAACGTGGCCGCTGCCGCAAACACGGCGCCGGCCGTCCGCACCGCAGTCAGGCGCATGTTCAATTTCAGGTTCATCGTGAAGGCGGTGTTGGCGCCCACGCGTGCACCGATCGCGCCCGCGGTCACTTCGATCGCGACGCTGCCCACGCCCAACACCCCCGACGTGATGCCGAACCATGCCTTGCGCGCGGCCTTGGCGTCCTGCACGACCTGCGCGTTGCGCAAGTCCGAGACCGACGCATACAGCGCCACCAGCGTCAGCACGCCAGTCGCCCCCGCATTCGCGCCGTCCTTGGACTTTGCCCACTTGACCAGGCCCGCCAGCGGCGACATGGTCGGTGCGGGCAGCGCCAGCACGGGCGCGGGCGCCGGTAGCGCAAGCGCCGGCGATGGGCCGCCGCCGGGACGGGGCGGCGCCGCCGCCGCGGCGTTCAACTGCGCATCCACTTCCTCGGGAATGATGTAGTTGAGCGTGACCGGCGTGGAGCGTTCGGCCTGCGTGCCCATCCAGCCGGACTGCATCTGCTTGCTCGCACCGAGGCCCTCGCTGCTGCCCGCGCCCACCGTCACCGTCGCCGGGTTCGGTTCCCAGACAATCTGGTGCATGTCCGCGATCATCCGCGGCAAGGTGGTCGTATGCGTGCGCACGGCCATCACGACGTTCATCCGCGCCGACATCGTCAGCGTGACGCGCGCCGCAACGCGTTCGGCGATGGGGTCGCCCGCCAGGGTCAGCCGCAGCAGCTGCGTCGCCATGAACCGGCCGATCGCCGCGCCAGCCACCCGCATCGGCGGCAACTGGCCTTTGGCCGCCCGCGCCTTGATCCAGTCGTTGTAGCTCTTGATCATCCTGCGGACATTGGAGACCTGCTTGGAGATCACCTTGCCCTTGGCCTCGCGGTCCAGGAAACCCAGCAGCTCGCCGTCGTTCGCCGCCAGCGCGCGCCAGATCGCCGCATAGGTGCTGTCGCTGTCCTCGTCCTTGAGCGAATCGTCGATGACCTTGTGTTCGCTTTCGATCGCGCCCGCGCCATCCACGCACAGCGCCATGTCCTCTTCCAGCCGCTCGCCAGCCGCGGCGTCCTTGGGCGAATAGGCCTTGAGCGCCAGCCAGAACGCTTCGCGGCCATACCACCACGCCCAATCCTTGCCCGCCCCTTCGATCTTCTCGCGCATGCGGTCGATGGCGACCTTGTTGTCGCTGAGCGTCTTGGCGACCTTGCCGGTATCGACACGTTCGCGCAGGCGCCGGATCTCGTCGCCCGTGTTGCCCATCTGCTTCTGCAGGCCGTCGATGATCTGCGCGACGCCCACCTCGCGCATGCGCGTGGGGTCCAGATGGTGTTCGGCCAGCTCGCCCATGCATTTGTTGCGCCACGTCGCCACGTCGGCCAGGATGCCGACGGGGTCGCGCAGCGCGAGCACGATGCCGCCCTTGGGCGTCATCTGCCGCATCTTGGCCGCAACGGCCGCGCCCTGCCCGCCGAACACGTTGACGGCCGGGGACAGCGTATTGCTGAACAGCGTGGCGGCGCCGGCCGCGTCGCGGAACTCGATCGAGTGCTTGGCCAGATTGGCGCCGTCCTCGGCCACGCGGTAGCCGGTCTCGGGCTTGGGATACCCGCCGCCCCACACCGCCTTGGCGTCCAGCTCCACCATGATCTTCTTGCGCCAGCGTTCGTCGCGGGTCAGATCGCGGCGGATGTCGCGCGTCCACCATACGCGCGAATACCCCACCCACACCGTGCGCGACGCGTTGGCCGGCGCCTCCACATTGATCAGCGTGGATTCCAGGCCGTGACCCTCGCGCGTGCACGTGAACGTGGGCTGTTCGGACGGACGGTTGTCGTCGTCGACCGGCACTTCCTTCATCTGGCCCGTCGCCGTCGCCGCGAACGCGCGCCAACCGTAGCTGCGGCGCGGATCCCAGATGTAGACGTAGCCGGCGGTGATGGCGCGCAGCATGTAGGCGCCCTGGCGCATGGTCTCGTAGTACAGCTCCGGATCCATGTACACGCCGTCGGGCAGGTCGTTCTTGCCGCCCGGCACATAGGCGATCCGCATGGGCAGGATGGGCAGGCCCGGCCGGCCGCAGAACTTGCCCTTGCAGGGCAGCGCGTCGTAGTCAGTCGTCATGCTTGCAGATCCTCCCGCGCCTGCGCCTCGTGCGCAAACGCCTGCCAATCCTCGTCGTCCATGCCCTCGGCGGCGCGATACAGGCGGCCGCCTTCCTCGCGCACTTCGCGCAGCAACGCCAGGAACGATGGCGCGCATTCCAGCGGCGCGTCCAGTCGCACGCGCCAGGCCGCGAACAGCGCCGCGTCCTCGTCATCGGCGATGCCGCACGCCGCGGCGGCATCCAGCGCGCGCCGTACCGCCTCCAGCGCCGGCGTCTCATAACGCAGCCCTTGCGCGTTCAGCCGTTGCAGGACGGCGTTGACGCGGCCCAGCCGCGCCAGACGCGGCCAATCGGGCGTGACGGTCTGCATCGGGCCGCGCGCGTCCGGCAGCGTCTGCCACTGGCCGAACCCGTCCACGCTCATCCACGTGACGCCCTCGATCCAGGAGGCCGGCGCCGTGCCCGCGTACAGCTCGCTCTGGAACTGCGTGGTGCGCGGGTCCCAGAACCGCAGGATGCGCACGCGCCCCTGCGCATCGCGCAGGCGCGCGCGCAGCACCAGGCGCTGCGCGACCTCGGCCAGCGGCAGATTGGTGGCCAGCCATGCCGACATCGAGCGCGGCCGTTTGGCCGCCGGCGCCGGACGCACGGCCTCGTCCACCGCCAGCCGCAGGCTGCGGTTGATCAGACGTTCGTGCCGCACTTCATCCGGCACCTCGGCCAGATACAAGGGCGGCGCGCTTGCCCCTTGTGAAATCAGGTCGACCTCGCAGCGCCGCAGGCCGGCCGAAGCAATGTCCTGGCCCAGCGGATCGGCCAGCGTCGAATCGCACAACAGCAGCACGCGGCGGTCGGCGCGCGCGTCCAGCACCGCGCGCAGGCCCGCAATGGCGTGCTCGACGCGGGCCTCGGCGGCGGGCGTCCAATACTCGGGCTGGCGGGTCGTCATGTCCAACGTCATGTCCATCGTCATGCCGCCAGCGCGCCGCTGCCGGCCGCGTCTTCTAGCGCCGCGGCGCAGCCTTCCATGTCGCCCTGCGGCGGCTGCGCGGGTCCGGCGCCGCTTTGCGGTCCCACCCAGTTGTGCACACCTGCCTTCAGTTCCACCTTGCCGGGCGCATGCAGCTGGATGCCGCCACCCTCGATCCGCATGTACGCGCCCGCGGCCGTCGCCAGCACCTTCTTGGACGCATTGACGTCCACCGCGCCCTGCGCCGACGCCAGCGTCACCGCCTTTTCCGCCGCCAGCCGCATGCGCGCCTTCTGACTCTGGAGCCGCAGCTTTCCACCGGCGGCGTGCAGGCGGATGCCTTGCTCTTGCACCGCCCTTCCGCTGCCGCCCAGTCCCTTGGTAAAGAGCGCGACGCCCTGCGCCACGCACATCGCCAGATTCGCGCCCGCCGCCCAGTTCACGTCCGGGGCAATCTGGCACAGCGTGGCGCCGGCCACCGTGTACGCGTTATGCGGCGTGTATTGCCCGATTCCGCTGGGCGCGCTGACCTGGACGTGCGGCTGGGTGTAGGCCGGCACGCGGTGTTCTGCGTCGGACTTGGTGCCTTCGATGATCTCGCGCACTGCATTCAGCTCGTTCAGCGCCCGCGGCTTGTCGTTGTCGCCGGGCAACAGGGCCTCCTGGCGGCCGGCCGTTGCGGACAGCTCGGCGGCCTGCTCGATGGACTTTTCCATTTGCTGGATGGCCTCTTCGCTGTCCAGCAGGCCGCCCGTTGCGTCCTCGCGCTTGTGGGCGCTGATGAGCAGGCCTTCCCCCGCCCGCAGCGCCAGCGCCTCGGCCGTCGCCAGCTCGGCGCCATGGCCCAGGTCCGACAGCCGCTCGTTGTCGCGCTGCTGCTTCAGGTGCCCCAGGTTCAATCGCGATTCGGCCTGCGTGGTCGAGGCCGTCAACCGCGACTGGCCCGGCGTGTCGTCCTGCACGAGCTGGTTGTAGCCGCCCATGCCCTGTCCGCTGGACGCCAGCGCCTGGGTCTTGAAGCCCGACATCACCACGTTGTGCGCGTGCCCCGCTTCACTGCCCGCGAACCAGGCGGGCGCATTCCCGGTCGCCTTGGCCGCGCCGCCCTGCACCTGGTTGTTCGCGGCGTTTTCCGTGCCCGCGCCGTTGTACAGCGCGCCCACGACGACAGGCCGATCGATATCGCCATGCAGGAACTGCACCAGCACCTCCTGTCCCAGCCGGGGAACGAAATGCCCGCCCCAATCCGATCCGGCGACGGGCTCGGCCACACGCACCCAGGTGCCCAGCGCCTCGCTGGCGGGCGCATTGTCCTCGCCGGCCGGATGGTCCTGCCGGCTGCTCGACGCGCTGCCGCGCTGCCAGTGGAACTGGATCTTGATGCGATGATCGCGGTCGGTGTGCACCGAGTCGCCGGCGCCCACCACCAGCGCAGTCTGCGCGCCGTGCACGGTGGGGCGCGGATGCAGACGCGCGCCGTGGCCGTCGCGTGTGCTGGGCCGGTACTCCAGCGTGGCGGCAATGGCCTCGAAGCGATTGCGATAGAAGTCCGCCGCCTCGCCCTCCGCCTTTTCCACAGCCCCGCCGCCCGCCGCGCCCAGCGCCTGCGCCACGGCCTGCCCGAGGCTTTCGTCGAAGTTGTTGCGCGCTTCGTGACGGATGCCGATGACCACGAAGTCCGCCCCTGCGCCTTGCGAGGGCCCCCAATGGCCGGTCAACGTGAAGCGCTGCCCCGGCGCCAGGGTGCGCACGGTGCCTTCGCCCTCGAACAACGACTGGCGAACGCGCTGCGCGGCCAGCGCATTGTGCGCCAGCCGCTCGCCCTGCGCGCTGTCTTCGTACAGATACTGCCCGGGGTAATCCGAGTCGGCCAGTTCCAGCGCATTGGCGAACTTGTCTTCGATCTGGGCGCTGACCTTGCGCGCCTGCATGGCGCGATAGTCCCAGGTGGCCAGCCGCACGGCATTCGTGCGCCATGCGCGGTGCTGGCGCCAGGCCTGGATGGAGTCCTGTTCCTCGGTCGCATCGGCGCGCTGGAAGGGAACGCTGTCCTGCGGGCCGGTCTCGAATGCGCCGTTGTGATCGGCGATCACGATCGTATGCGTACCGGGTTCCCCGTCGCCGCCTTCATGTTCGACCCAATAGAACAGCCCCTCTTCCGCCAGCAGACGCTCCACGAACGCGAAGTCGGTTTCGCGATACTGAATCGTCAGGCTGCGCTTGGCGTAAGCATCGCGATCCTTCACTTCCCAGCGCCATTGGGGCGCAAGCGCACCCTGGCCCTTGTAATCGCCAAACACGCTGTCGACGATGTCGATCACCGACAGATCCTGAAACGCAAAACTGTCGCGCCGCTGGCGCAGCAGCGCGAGCCATGGCTCGATGCGCAGGCGGTAGCGCGCAAAGCCGCCATTGGCGCCCTCGAAGCGCGCCTCGGTCACCACGCCGCACCACACGCGGTGTTCGTCCCGGCCCAAGGCGGTCTGCAGCTTGACCTGCGCGGATTGGCCGATCAGCGACTTCAGCGGGATGTGGGCATCACCGGACAGCGCGTCCACGTCCAGCACGAAGCCGCCGCCGCTCAACTGCTCCCGGCCCTGCAGCCGCTCGGCCAGCAAGGTATCCGGCCCCAGCGGCGTGGCCAGGTCCAACAGGCGATCGGCCTGCGTAAAGCCTGCGCCCAGCGGGCCGGCAGCAGCGGATTCAAGGGCCATGTCTGCGTCTCCCTCGTCAGCTCATCCGGAACCGGAACTCGCCGTTCTTGCCCGCAGTCACACGGATCTTGGCGATGGCCTCACCCTGCGACATGCGGCCAAGCACCTGCTCCGCGATCTCCGGCAGCAGCGCGCCGTTCAAAATGTGGTCCACATTGCGCGCGCCGGTGTCGACCTCGGTGCAGCGGGCCAGCACGGCTTCCACCAATCCGTCGTCCCAGTCGAACGCCGCGCGGTGCGTGGCCTGGACGCGGCGCGCGATGCGGCCGAGCTTCAGGCCAATGATGTGCGCCAGCGCGTCGTCGTCCACCGGGTAGTACGGAATCGTCTTCATGCGGCCCAGGAACGCCGGCTTGAACGCCTTGTACAACTGCGGCGCCAGCAGTTCCGCCAACTGCTCCGGCGACGGGCGCTCACTGGCCGGCTTGTTCAGGCAGGCCTGCATGATGGTGCTGGACCCCACGTTGGACGTCAGGATGATGAGCGTGTTGCGAAAGTCGATCTCCCGCCCTTCCGCATCGTCCATCACCCCCTTGTCGAACACCTGGAAGAACAGTTCCAGCACATCGGGATGGGCCTTTTCTATCTCGTCCAGCAGCACCACGCTGTAGGGCTGGCGCCGCACCGCCTCGGTCAGCACGCCGCCCTCGCCGTAGCCGACATATCCGGGCGGCGAGCCCTTCAGTCCGGAAATGCTGTGGGCCTCCTGGTACTCGCTCATGTTGATCGTGACCAGCTTGCGCTCGCCGCCATAAAGAATGTCGGCCAGCGCCAGCGCCGTCTCGGTCTTGCCCACGCCCGACGGGCCCACGAACAGGAATACGCCCTTGGGCTTGTCCGGATCTTCCAGCCCGGCGCGGGCCGTGCGCACACGTTGCGCGATGGCATGCAGCGCGTGGTCCTGGCCGATGACGCGCTCGGCCAGCATGGGCTGCAATTGCAGCACGGTGCGGATCTCGTCGTTCACCATGCGGCCCAGCGGAATGCCGGTCCAGGCGGAAATGATCTCGGCCACGATCTGGGCGTCCACGCAGGCGGGCACCAGCGGCTGCTCGCCTTGCAAGGCGCGCAGCTCGTCCATCAGCCCGGCCAGACGCTGCTGCTCGGGCGTAAGCGGCGCGGGCGCCGGCTTGCGGCGTCCGGAGGCCGGCGCGGCGGATGGCGCAGCAGCCGCATCCCCGCTCGGCCCTTCCTGCCCCTGGGCTTCGAGTTCGGCGCGCAAGGCCTGGATCCTGTCGACGAGCGCCATCTCGGCCGCGTGACGCCCTTCCGCCTCGGCTAGCGCCGCTTCCACGCTGGCGATCTTCGCGTCCAGTTCCGCCAGCCGCGCCTGCGGCGCCCCCGTGGCGGCCTCGCGGCGCAGGGCCTCCCGTTCGGTGCGCAGCCGCGTCAGGCGATGGCGCGCATCGTCGATCAGCGCCGGCGTGGCGCTGCGGCCCAGCGCCACGCGCGCGCAGGCGGTGTCGAGCACGCTGACGGCCTTGTCCGGCAACTGACGGCCCGTGATGTAGCGATGCGACAGCCGCGCGGCCGCAACAATGGCCTCGTCCAGGACGCGCACACCGAAGTGGCGTTCCATCAGCGGCGCCATGCCACGCAGCATTGACGCCGCCAGCGCCTCGTCCGGCTCCTCGACCTTGACGACCTGGAAGCGCCGCGCCAGCGCAGCGTCCTTCTCGAAGTACTTCTTGTATTCGCTCCAGGTCGTGGCGGCGATGGTGCGCAGCTCGCCCCGCGCCAGGGCGGGCTTGAGCAGATTGGCGGCATCGTTCTGCCCCGCCTGCCCGCCCGCGCCGATCATCGTGTGCGCCTCGTCGATGAAAAGAATGATGGGCGACGGGCTCTTCTTGACCTCGTCGATCACGTTCTTCAGGCGGTTCTCAAATTCGCCTTTCACGCTGGCCCCGGCTTGCAGCAGGCCCATGTCCAGCACGCGCAACGTGACGCCGGCCAAGGCGGGCGGCACGTCGTCCGCGACAATGCGCAGCGCCAGCCCCTCGACCACCGCAGTCTTGCCCACGCCCGCCTCGCCGGTCAGGATGGGATTGTTCTGCCGCCGGCGCGTCAGGATGTCGATCATCTGGCGGATCTCGGCATCCCGCCCAATGACCGGATCGATCTTGCCTTCCCGCGCACGCTCGGTGAGATTGGTCGTGTACTGGTCCAGCGCGGGCGTCTGCGACAAGCCCGGCGCGGGCTGCCCGGGCGCTTCTTGCCCACCCGCGTCATCGGCCAAGCCCACCGCCTGCCCCGTCTCCTCCGACCCTTGCGTCAGGGCGGCGAAATCATGTTTCAGTTCGTCCAGCCGGAACGATTCGAACAGCGGCGAGCCCCGGCGCGCCAGTTGCGCCAGGTCCGGCTCCGTCAGCAACGCCAGCAGCAGATGCCCGGAACGGATCCGCGTGGTCTGCGTATCCAGCGACGCGATCAGCCACGCGTGCTCGAACAGCTTGGGCAGATGCGCCGAAAACACGGGCGTACGCGTATTCCCATTCTTGAACCGGTCGATCTCCGCCTTCAGATCGGCTTCCAGCGCATCGGCCTGGATGTGGCAACGCCGCGCAATGATGCTCACGTCGCTGGCCGGCTTTTCCAGCAGCGCCAGGAACAGATGCTCGAGATCCACCTCATAGTGCCCTTGCGCCATGCACAGGCTGGCCGCGCGCTCGGCGGCCTGGCGGCAGGTCTGATTCAACTTCCCGATCAACGTCTTCAGCGGAGTGGCCATGAGTCTTTAGCTTGTCTTCGGTTCAATGGATGGTGTGCAGTTCATAACTGGCGTCATCGCGGTCCTCAGCGGCCGGCCCGGTGCACAGAAAAGAATTCCAGCCCAGGCGCACGTCACCGCCCTCGCCGAGCTGGCAGGGCATGACGCTCTCGCGCGCCAGCACCAGCCTCACTTCGTATTCGAAAGTCATGCCGCCGAACATCGTCAACAGCTTTTCCAGCGCCTGCGCGCGCTCGCCACCCGGCAGGAAATCGGCGAAGGCCTGGCGCGGCAGCGGTCCGATCCACAACCGGATGCGCAGGTCGCGCTGCCAGATGCGATCGCCCGCCAGGGCGGACACGCCGAGTACCGCGCCCGGCTGTCCCAATCGGGTACGGTTCTGCGGCGGCACGTCATACCAGCGCCCCACGAACTGCTCCACGCGCAGGGGCACGCCGAAGTAGTCCTGCAACACGCGCTGCAGCATCGGCGCCGAAACAGGCCGCTGGCGCGCGGCCGCCGCGTAATGCGCCACGGACTCGTCGAACACTTTGCCCGCGCCGCTGTGCAACCGGTCGCGTAGCGCCGGGTGACCGATCCCACCCAGCGCCAGCAACAGCGGCAGAAAGTGATGGTCCTGTTCGGTTTCGTGCCGCAGCGGCATGCGGTACTTCTTCCACGCGGCGTAGAACAGCGCCGCCGCCCGGTTCGAGAAAATATCGAAAAAGGCGCGCGCGCCGCGGTCGCGCCGCAGGCTCTCCCGGTTTGCCAGCATCTCGGAATAATGCAGCGGCAGCGCCCCCTGCCCGCCCAGCAGACCAAAGAACGCCGGCGTCACTTCCACACGGCCCAACCGTCCCTCGGCAATGGCAGCCTGGCGCGCCGCCTCGTCGGCCAACGCCTCGCCGTCCTTGTCATACGCCACCGCATCGACGACTTCGCTGGGCGGGAACGCCAGCCCGGGGGCATTGGGAAAGCGCAGGTGCACGGGAACCGTATGGCGCGTCGCGCCGCGTTCCTGCCGCGCGAAGCACTGCTCGAGCAGACGTACGGCCTGGAAAAACTTGAAGCGCTGCGGCTCTGCCAGCAGCGCGTCCATCACGCTAGGATGGCGTCGCCGTTGCATGGGGGGCATCGTAGTAATTCCTCTGCGCCGCGGCGCGACAACACGACCAATTGCACAAAGCTGTTGGCGTGCACGTACAGGCCAAAGAAGCGGTTGATGACGGCAACGAATGTATGCAGGCTCGTGCCCACGAAGTGATCTTCATTGACGGTCAGGCGGATCTCGATCCCGCGCACGAACGTGGCGAAAGGCTCGCCCGGCATCCAGTGCGTGGCCGGCTTGTAGTCCAGGCCGATCAGTCCTTCGATCTGACGCGCGGCGACCGCCGACCCGGACAGGTCGTAAAGGCGCAGCGTTTCCTTCAAGGCGGGCAGGCCGCTCTGCACGAGGGACAGATGGTTCAGCGCCAGATGCGAAATCAACCGCCAGTGGGCGGCGCGCCCCTGCTGGAAACGGTGCGAATGCGTCGGCCGGCGCAGCATCCGGATGCTGCGCGCCACCGTGCCGCCTTCCAGGAACAGGTCGCCGCCCGACTGGCCCACCGCGATGCTCGCCGGCAGGTCGCGATTGGTGCACGTCAGGTCCAGGCTCAGGGTTTCGGTCTGCGGCACCGAGGGATCGAAATCGATGTCGACGATGGAAATCTCGGTCTCGTACCCCGGGCTGCGTTGCGCCATCGACGCATCGCGCCGCATGGTCCAGTAGTGGCCGGCAGACTCCGGCGATTCGCCGTGATGCAGCGAGTAGAACGGCCGGAAGTCCACCACCGTATCGTTCTGGGCGTTCTGCCGCACCTGACGCACGCGATCGATGGAATAGACCTCGTATCCGTACGCGCGACGCGCATCGGCCACCACCGGATACGACGCCGCGGCGTGCGTCACGCGGATCGGATCGGCGCGCTGCGCAAACAGGTTCACCACCGGCGTGCAGCCCAGCCGCAGGTTGTCCGCCGATGTCGATTCGAGCAGACGCGCCGTGTTGGAATCGGCGCGCACCCCGCTGACCGGCACATGCAGCGTAAATTGCCGCACGGCGCCCAGATGGGGACGCAGCGCGCTCAGGTCGATATCGACGAAATTGAATTTTTCGGCGAACACGAAGTATTCGGCCAGCAGGCGGTACGCCGGGTGCGAGCTGGCGGGAAAGTCGATCAGCGCATCTTCCTCGGCCAGCCCGACCTGCGCCAGCGGAATCGTGGCCAGGCGGTCCCACCGTCCCGGCTGCAGCTCGACATAGGCCGCAGCCGCGCGCAGGAACAGGGCGTCGCGCAGCGCCGCCACGAACGACGGTTCGCCGTGCAGATAGACACGCAGCCGGTCGACGCCCGGCATGCCGAAGTGCTGGTTCTCGCCCAGGCAGCCCAGCGTAATGGAGAAGCGGCCCGTGACGCCGGCCGGCAGCTTGGCCGTGGCCGGCGCATTGGCGCTGGACTCGAACGCCGCGCGCCGGACCTCGATGGGGGCCAGCGTGACGTCATAGGCGGTGCGGAAGCGGCACGCCACCCCGCGTACCGGATGGGATTTCAGTTCGGTGCCTCGCCCGATGCGCACGGGTGCGGTCAATTGCGCGCCCGCGCCGCCCAAGTCGAACTGCGCCACGCTGCACGAAGGAAACGGCCGCAGATAATGCGGATACATCACCTCGAACAGCGCTTCGGTGAATTCGGGGTAATCGTCGTCCAGCTTCTTGTTGATGCGCGCGCTCAGCAATGCGAACGACTCGATCATGCGTTCGACGTGCGGATCCTCGCAGGTCTCGCCCGACAGCCCCAGCCGCGCAGCGATCTTCGGATAACGCTCGGCAAAATCGCGCGACGAGGTGCGCAAGAAGCCAAGTTCGCGCTCGTAATAGGGCAGCAATTCTTCCATTGATGTCTTCCTGTCCGGCGCGCCAGGGCACCTGCACCGCGGGTTGATGCGCTAGACCGTGGCCGGGCTTTTGGCCCAACCCTTGGTCACGGAGTACTGCAAGGTCGAGGGCTGCAGCGTGGCGTCGAAGGTCACGGGCTCGTGGGCGGGCCCCACATCCAGCATGGCCGTGATCGCGAAATACAGCACCGACGTCGCCCGGCTGTCGACCTGCAGCATGACCCGCACGTGCGTCAGCCGGGGCTCGTGGCGCGCAATCGCCTGTTCGAGCGAACGGCAGATGAACTCGCGGTCGTAGTGGCTGGCCAGGCTGAGTCCCGAAAAGTCCGACAGCCCGTACGTCAGCACGGAACGCCGGCAGTTCGGGTAGCGCCGCAGGTCCTCCTCGGTGAACACCATGCGGGTGTTCAGCAGCGCCTCGATGTCGCGCGCCACCGTCTCTTTCATCTCCTCGATCGACAAGCGCCGCAAGGCATAGGGCGACTGGCCCTCTGCTTCGAACAGCTTGTCGAAGAGACTCGGTTCGAATCCTTTCATCGGGGCCTCAAAAGAAGGACGGCGACCCTCTCGGGCCGCGGTCTTCGTGCCTGCCCGGCGGAGATCAGACCGAGTAGGTCTTGTCGTTCTTGGTCAGGCTCCAGGCGCCCTGGGCGTTGCCGCCCTGATTGCCGCCCACCTTCTGCTGCGTGTACTTCCACTGCACGGCGGCGTACTTCAGCGAGAACGTTTCGTGCGGCAGGCCTTCGGCCACGACTTCCGGCGCCACGCGGGCAATGATCACGTACTTGAGCTTGATCTCCAGGTACTTGACGCGGTTGCCCTCGCCGTCGGCGCGCAGGAAGTCGATGGTCACTTCGTCAAAGGTGGTGCCGCCCGACGCGTGCTGATACAGCAGCGGGCTGACAACGTCCAGATCCTTGGTGAAGACCATTTCGCCGTGTTCGGTGCGCTCGGCGGTATGGCCGCCCGAGGTCGATGCGGTGGCCGAACGCGGCTGGATGATCTCGTGGCGCCACGAACTGACTTCGATCCAGTCCGGATGGTCCTTGTCCTGCGACTCGCCCTTGAGCGCCGGATTGCCGAACTTGACGTAGATGTCCTTCATTGTTGATAGCCTCTTCAGATGATGGATGAGTTGTCAGTGCAATGACGCTCAGGATTTCTGGGCCTGCGCCGGCAATTCGGCGACCAGGCGCAATGAGATCGAGAGTTCGTCAAGCTGGAAATGCGGCCGCAGGAACGCCACGGCACGGAAGACGCCAGGGCGGCCTGGCACCTCGGCCACTTGCACCGATGCTTCGCGCAGCGGGAACTGCGCCTTTTGTTCCTGCGTCGCGTTGTCGTCCAGCAGCACGTACTGCGATACCCAGCGATTCAGGAAACTCTCTACGGACTGCGCCGATGCGAAGCTGCCGATCTTGTCGCGCATCATCGCCTTCAGGTAGTGCGCCACGCGCGATACCGAGAAGATGTATTGCAGCTGCGCCGACAACACCGCGTTGGCGTTGGCGCTGTCCGTGTTGTACTTCTTGGCCTTCTGCACCGATTGGGCGCCAAAGAAGGCGGCGTAATCCGAATTCTTGCAATGCACCAGCGGGATCAGGCCCTGATCGCTCAGTTCCTTTTCGCGCCGGTCAGTGATGGCGATCTCGGTCGGGCACTTGAGTGCGATTTCGCCGTCGTCCGTCTTGAACGTATGCGTGGGCAGATTCTCGACCAGGCCGCCGCCTTCGACGCCGCGGATCGCCGCGCACCAGCCGAAGTCCGCAAATGCCGCCGTCAAGCGAGCGCCGAAGGCCCACGCGGCGTTGCACCAGAGGTACTTGGAATGGTCGGTGCCGTCCACGTCCTCGACGAAGTTGAAGCCTTCGACCGTGGTGCCTTCCACCGGGTCGTACGGCAGGCGGCCCAGAAAGCGCGGCATGGTCAGGCCGACGTAGCGCGAATCTTCCGAATCGCGGAAGCTGCGCCATTTGGTGTATTCGACGGTATCGAACACCTTGGCCAGATCGCGCGGGCGACCCAGATCGGCAAAGCTGTCCAACCCCAGCAGCTCCGGCGACGCCGACGCGATGAACGGCGCGTGCGACGCGGCCGCCACGTGCGACATCTGCTCGATGAAATACATGTCCTCGGGCTGGCGCGTGATCTCGAAATTGCCCAGCAGCGCCCCGAACGGCGCACCGCCGAACGTGCCGAATTCCTCTTCGTACACCTTCTTGAACATCAGGCTTTGATCGAAGTCGATCGCGGTCTGGAAATCACGCACCAGGTCGCGCTTGGTCGTGTTCAGCACCTTGATCTTCAGCATCGGGCTGGTGTCGGTCTCCTGGCACAGGTAGTGCAGGCCGCGCCAGGTGCTCTCCAGCTTCTGGAACTCGGGCGCGTGCATCACTTCGCTGAGCTGGGCCGAGATCAGGCGGTCGAGCTCGGCGACGCGCGCGTCCAGCATGGCCGACAGGTTGTCGGACACGACGACGGTGCCCTTCATCACCTCACGCACCAGCTCGCCGATGATGTCCTTGGCGCGGTCGTGCTCGGCGGTGGACTTGGCGACGCGGCTTTGCTCGACGATCTGGTCCAGCAGCCCGCTTTGCGCTTCGGTGGCGGTGGCGGCGGTGTTTTGTGCGGCGGCGGAATTACTCATTGCGGCCTCCCTTATCGGTCTCGCTGGTGAGCTGTTGCAGCTTTTCGGTGCTGGTCAGCACTTCGCCCAGCAGGTCTTCCAGCTTGTCGTTGCCGGCAAGCTTGTTGCGCAGATCGGCCAGCTTGGTGCGGATGTCCAGCAGCTCGCGCAGCGGATCCACCTGCTGCACGACGGCTTCCGGACGGAAGTCCTCGATGGAGCGGAATTTCATGTCGACGCCGAACGTGCCGCCTTCATCAGTCAGGCGGTTCTTCACGCGGTACGCCGCGCGGGGCTCCAGCCCCCGCATCACGTCGTCGAAGTTGTCGACGTCGATGTTGACGAACTTGCGGTCCTTCAGACGGGGCAGCTCGGCCTCGGACTGCGCAGAGAAGTCGCCCACCACGCCGACCACGAAGGGAAGCTCCTTCTGTTCGATGGCGTCGCCCTTCTCCACGTCATACGTGAGCTGAACGCGCGGCGGACGGACTTTCTGCAATCGTTTCTGAACGCTTTCTTTCTTGGCCATGGACGGCTCCGTGCAAAGGATCTTGTCTGTCGGTCGGGGAGACGCCGCCATGGCGGCGCCCCAAGGCGAATCACTTGGTCAGCAGGTCGCCGAACGGATTCGGCGCGCGATTGGGCTGCTGGGCAGGCGGGCTGGCGGGTTGTTGCGAAGACGGGGACGCGGCGGGGGATGCGGCAGGCGACGCTGCGGCGGGCGATCCTGCGGCAGGCGATCCTGCTGCTGGCGCCCCCGCATTGGGCAGCGCCGCTGCCGGTTTGACTGCGGGTGCCGGATCCACCTTGCGCGGTTGGCGCGGCCGGGGCGGCGGGCGGCGTCCCTCGGGGAACAGGACGTCCTGGCCCAGCGTTTCACGCATCGCCTCGGCCAGCGCGACGGCGTCCGGGCGGGCGTTGCCGGCCAGCAGCGCGTCGGCGCGCACATCGGCCAGGGACTGCATGGCCACGCGCAGGCCACCGACGGCGCGCACCGTCTTGGCCACGAAGTCATCCGGATCGCGGCTCAACGTTTCGTCGGCGGCCACGATCGCCTGCCCGTACTTCTGCTGGTCGAAGCGGATCTTTGCAATGTAGGACCAGGGTTCGCCCTTGGACGGATTGCGCTGCGCGATCTCTTCAAATTGCGCGACAGCCTGGTCAGCGTCTTTCTGCGCCAACGTCTTTTCGGCGTCGGCCAGGGACTGCTTGTACTCGGCTTCGGACTGCGGCTTGACCGACACACAGCCGGTCATCAATGCAACGACACCTGCGATGACAACGAGGCGGAAGAAGGGCATTTTTTAAGCACCTAGCAAGGTTGTAACCAGGGGCCGTATTTCATCAACCTTTTGTTAGTGCAGCGCTACAGCACGTTTCTTCATGTTACTTGCGTCGAATTTGCACGTATCGTGCCGTGATCTGTATTGCTTCACACACTTCCGGTATAAAGAGCCATGTCCAAACATATCCGTTTATCACGTTTGTTCACGGGGTTGTCGTGTGCGCTCGCGAGCACCGTCCTTACTGGATGTGCAGCCGTTTCGGCCATCGGCGCGGTGGCCGGTTTGACGGGCAATGCGATGGAGATGGCGGGCCTGAAAAAGCCCGAAAACGCGCCTGTGGAAGTGAACCTGGCGATTCACGCCGGAGAAAATTTGAATGCCGGCGCCGGCCAGGCGATGGCGGTCGTTACAAAAATATACTACCTGAAGAATCCTGAGCCATTCCAGCGTGCGCCGCTCACGCAATTGATAGACACTGCCGGGGAAAAGGCAGCGCTGGGGGAATCAATGCTGGGTTCGCGCGAGCTCACGCTCACGCCGGGACAGCGTTACGAAACCGTCGAAAAAGTCCCCAAGCAAGCCGATTACATCGCTGTCGCCGGGCTGTTTTATGCACCCGCGCCCATGCGTTGGAAGTACGTATTCAAAGTCGAGGATGTGGAAGACGACGGCATCGTACTGGGCGCGCATGCCTGCGCGCTGACGGTGGCCAAGGGCCGCCCCACGTTGCCTGCGGGCGTACCCGCCTACGACCCGTCACGCCTGTCCGGCGTGCAGTGTCCAGGCTGAAGCATCAAAGCCGCCCGCCGTTCACATCCTTCAATTCTTAAAGCAATAGAGAAACCAGGAAAGACGAAACAGGGAGCGCGTATTTTGAGTTACTCCGCCAAAGTCCTTTGGGGCGAAGGTCTGTTCCTCCGGCCGCAGCATTTCCAGCGGCAGGATGCGTATCACGAAGATCGGCTGGCCGAAATGGCCCGCGTGTTGCACCCCTATGCATGGGGTCTGCGCTCTGCGCGTTTCGATGCCTCGGCGCTCGCCAACGGCATGCTGCGCGCCACCGAAATGAGCGCCGTGTTTCCGGACGGCGAACTCTACAGCGCGCCGCACGGCGATGAACTACCACCGCCTGTCGCGTTGACCGCGCTGGATGGCGTGACCGAAGCCGTGTTCTATCTGGCGATCCATCCCTTGAAGGCAATCGGCGGCAACTACCGCGACGCCCAGACGTCGGGCAGCTTCGATTCCCGCTACACGCACAGCAATACCCCCGCCCCCGATCTCTACACCGGCGCGGCCTCCGCCGAGCTCGCATTCCTGCGCAAGGACGTGCGCCTGATCTCCGAATTCGAACCGCGCGACGAACTGCTGGCAATTCCCGTGGCGCGTGTGCGGCGCACGGCCAACGCCAGCTATGAACTGGACACGACCTTCATTGCGCCCAGCCTGTCGCTGACCGCCTCGGGCGCCCTGCACGAGCTGCTCCGGCGGCTGCTCGACGCCTTGCAGGCCAAGGTCAACGCGCTCTATGGGTTTCATCGCGAACCCAGCAAGAACATCATCGAGTTCCGCTCCGGCGACGTCGCCTCGTTCTGGCTGCTGCATACCGCAAACGAGGCCTACGCCACGCTGTCGCACCTGTTCCATCACCCGCAACTGCATCCCGAGCGCCTGTTTCAGGAACTGGCGCGGCTGGCGGGCGCGTTGATGACCTTTTCCAAGGTGCACACGCTGGCGGATCTTCCCGTGTATCGCCACGATGCGCCCGGACCGGCGTTCGCCCGCATGGACGAGATCCTGCGCGACCTGCTCGAAACGGTGATCTCGACCCGGTACTTCTCGATCGTGCTCGAAGAGTTGCGTCCCTCGTTCCACATGGGCCGCCTCGACTCGGAAAAGCTGGACGAGACCACCTCGCTGTATCTGGCGGTGCAGGCCGCGATGCCCGCCGCCGAACTGGCCGAGAGCGTGCCCATGCGCTTCAAGGTGGGCGCGCCGGAAGACGTGGACAAGCTGGTGCTGTCCGCCATGCCGGGCGTGCCGCTGTCCTATACGCCGCAGGTGCCGCCCGCCGTGCCCGTCAAGCCGGGCGCTGTCTATTTCGCGTTGCAGACGCGCGGTTCGTTGTATGACCGCATGCTGCAGGCGCGAAGCATTGCCATCTATGCCCCCGCCGGGATTCCCGAACTGAAGCTGGATCTGATCGCAGTGACTCGCTGACAGGAACGACACCGCCATGACTGCTGACGCCCCCTCCCTGATGCCTGGCGCAACGCTGCCGCCGCACGCGGCGGCCTTTCACGCAAGCCGTCCCGCCAGGTCGTTGCTGGATCTGATGTACGACGGCTTCCTGATGCTGTTTTTGCTCAAGAGCGGCCAGGAGCCCGCCGACGCGGCCGCCTTCTCCGCCCACGTGCAGCAATTCCTGGCGGACTACGAGCGCGCCGCCAAGAAAATGGATATTCCCGCCGAGGACGTGTACGCGACCAAGTACGCGTTCTGTGCCGCCGTGGACGAGACCGTGCTCAATTCCGGTTTCGCGATCCGCGACGCCTGGATGCTTCAGCCGCTGCAGCTTGCGCTCTTTGGCGAGCAACTGGCGGGCGAGAACTTCTTCGCCCGGCTGGAGGATCTGCGCGCGCAGGGCGCCCCGCGCCTGCAATCGCTGGAGATCTATTACATGTGCCTGCTGCTGGGCTTCCAGGGCAAGTACCTGATCGAAGGCCAGGAAAAGCTGGGCTATCTGACCGCGCGCCTGGGCGACGAGATCGCCCTGTTGCGCGGCAAGCGCACCGGCTTTGCGCCGCACTGGCCGCTGCCCGACAAGGTGGCGCACACGCTCAAGCGCGACGTGCCGCTGTGGTCGATCATGGCGTTGTTCGCATTGCTGGGCCTGCTCGCCTTCCTGGGCATGGGCCACTTCCTGAACACGGAAATGCAGACCGCGATGGCGCCCTATCACGACATCGTCAAGCTGGGTCCGCGTGCCGCGCACCTGACGATTTCGCTGCCCTAGCGGCGGCACGCAAGACCCGGGCGGGCCACGCATGAGAGGGCCTGTCCCTTCCGGCGCACCCGCGCGCCTCTGGCTCCGCCAAACGAATACCGCCCAGCCCTATGAACGCCTCGCCTTCCAACGCCCCGGCCTATTCCACGCTGAACATCGCCACCCTGTCGCAACAAGCCCGCTTGCTGCGCCTGACCACCGCGCTTGATGCGGAACTGGTCATCGAGCACATGAGCCTGTCCGAGGGCGTCTCGCGGCTGTTCTCGATGACGCTGGATTGCCTGGCGGCCAGCGCGGAACTGGACGTGGCGGCCTTGCTGGGCAAGGAGATCACCGTCAGCCTGCTGCAGGCCGATGGAACGATGCGGCACTGGCACGCGGTAGTCGAAGGCGCGGACGCGCTGGGCGCCGATGGCGGCCTGGCCCGTTACCGCCTGCACGCCGCGCCGTGGATGGCGGCGCTGGCGCTGCGCCGCGACAGCTTCATCTATCAGGACCTGTCGGTGCAGGACATCGTCAGCGAGGTGTTTTCGGATTATCCCCAGGCCGCGTTCGCCTTCGAACTCACCGAAGCGCTGCCGCCCCGTGCGATCTGCACCCAATACCGCGAATCGGACCTGGCGTTCGTGGAGCGCATTCTGGCGCAGGCCGGCCTGTGCTACCGGTTCGAGCACCAGCAGAATGATGGCGAAAGCGCCGGCGGCGGCGCACGCCACCGCGTGGTGATCTTCGATGCGGATGCGGCGCGTCCGGAAGACCCGGCGTCACCCCTGCGCTTTCACCGCAGCGACGCCACGGAGACCAGCGACAGCATCACGCGCTTTTCCGCCGCGCAATCCGTGCGTCCGGGCAGCGTGGCGCGTGCGGCGTGGAACGAGCGCTCGTTGACCGCGCATGCCGCGCAGTTGCAGTCGCAGGTGGTCGTCGAGGCGCTGCCCGTGCTGGAAGACTATGACTACGCGGGCCACGGCCAGTACGCCGACGACGATGCCGCCGAACAGAGCGCGGCGCGTGCGATGCGCGCGCACGAGTCGCGGCTGGTGCGCTTCGAGGGCGCCGGCACGGCCCGCTCGCTTGCGCCGGGCCGGGTGTTCGAGCTGAGCCAGCATGACCGTTATGCGCAGGGCGGCGGCAAAGAGGCCATCGATGAGCTTGCCGGCAACCGGTACGTGCTGCTCGAC
Organism: Achromobacter animicus; assembly: GCF_902859585.1. Classification (GTDB taxonomy): domain Bacteria; phylum Pseudomonadota; class Gammaproteobacteria; order Burkholderiales; family Burkholderiaceae_B; genus Achromobacter; species Achromobacter animicus. Next base: position 708,226 of record NZ_CADIJM010000003.1, read on the forward strand.
GTCACGCACGAAGCGACCAACAACCTGGGCGGGCAAGCCGCGCAGGTCCTAAACACGCCGGACATGGAGCGCGGCACCTATCGCAACCGCTTCCGCGCGCAGCCTGAGGCGGCAGCGCTCATGCCGGCCTGGCGCCCCCGCCCCACGGCGCCCGAGAGCCTGGCCGCCGTGGTCGTCAGCGCGGCCGACGCGCCCATCACGTCCGACCGCGACCTGCGCGTGAAGGTGCAGTTTCCGTGGCAACGCGGCGAGAAGCCGTTGACGGGCGGCCTGCCGCATCGCTCCCATGGCGACGCCAGCGGCAACGCGCCCGGCGACGACCGGTCCGGCACCTGGCTGCGCGTGGCCAGCGCGCAGGCCGGGCCGAACTGGGGCGCTCATCATCTACCGCGTGGCGGCACCGAAGTCATCGTCGAGTTCATTGACGGCGATATCGATCAGCCTGTCGTGGCGGGCCAGCTATACAACGACGCGGATCTGCCGCCCTGGTCCGCGGGAGAGAACGGCGACGCCAACCACGCGGGCGTGCTCAGCGGCTGGCATAGCCAGGGACTGGACGGCGCCGGCCGCAACCAGTGGGTCTTCGACGACACCAAGGGCAAGCTGCGCACGCGCCTGGCAAGTTCCACCGCCGCCACGCAACTGGGCCTGGGCTATCTGGTGGACCAGGGTCTGGACGACGCCAGCCGCGGCCAATGGCGCGGCACGGGCTTCGAACTGCGCACGGACGCCTGGGCCGTGCTGCGCTCGGGCCAGGGCCTGCTGGTGTCGGCCACGGCACGCGAGCAGGGCAAGTCGACGCAGGCCGATATCAACGAAGCGCTGCTGTTGCTGCGCGGCGCGCAGGACGCCTCGCGCCGGCTGAACGACAGTGCGGGCCAGCACCAGGCGCGGCCCCTGGTGGCCGCCGAGGGCTATGACGATCTCATCAAGGCGCTGGATCCCGAGCAGGACGGCCGCTACGCCCGCCAGGTCAATGGCCAGGCGGCCGGCAAGGCGATCAACGGCCAACGCGCGGCCGAGGCCGACATCGAACGCATCGACGGGCCGCACCTGCTGGTCGATGCGCCAAACTCGCTGAACCTTGCCACACCGGCCAGCGCCGTGCTGCATGCGGGCGAGCATCTGCATGCCACCGCGCAGTCCGATGCGCATGTTGCGGCCACGCAGACCTACGCCGCCGTCTCGGCCAAGTCGGCAAGCGTGTTCGCGCAGCAAGGGCCGCTGCGCGCGATCTCGGCGCAAGCGCCGGTCTCTCTGCACGCCCACACCGACATCCTGGAAGCGCTGGCCGGACAGGACATCACCGTGACCTCTTCGGCCGAGGGCATCGAAATCCTCGGCAACCAGCGCGTCACGCTGCAGGCGGCCGGCGGCAGCGTCACGCTCGATGGCGCGGACATCGTGTTCAAGGGACCCGGCCTGTTTTCGGTCAAGGGCGCCACGCACAACTTTGTCGGGCCCGGCAACGATGCCGCCAGCCTGCCAGCCTTGCCCAGCACGACCGTGGATGATCCGCTCATCGTCAGCGCGGAACTGGTGCACAAGGACGGCGCGTTCGCCACCGCCGCCAAGAAGGCCGGCGCGAGCCTGATGTCGGGCTTTGGCGGCGCGGCCGGCGCGGCGGGCGCGGGCGGGGGCCTGGGCGGATTGGGCGACATGGTGCCCGGCGGCTTGAGCGACCTGGGCAAGACCGCCGCGGGCGCCGCCGGCAAATTGTCGCAACTGGCCGGCCAGGCCAATGCGCTGGCCGGCATGGCAAAGAATCCCATGAGCGCGCTGTCGGCCGCCCCCGGACTGCTGGGCAACGCCAGCCCCGCCGTCGGCGGCCTGCTGAATACGGCGAAGAACACCATGGGTATGGTGTCGCAGGCGCAGGCCATGGTTGCGAACCCGATGTCGGCGCTGCCGGCGGCCAAGGGCTTGCTGGGCACGGTGGCGCCCGGCGCGAGCGGCATGATTGACGGCGCCGCTTCCGCCGCGGGCGCGGTTTCCAAGGCGGCTGAACTCGTCAAGAACCCCATGTCCGCGCTGCCGGCCGCCACCGACATGCTGGCCTCCGTCGCACCCGAAGGCGCGTCGAAGATGATCAGCAGCGCCGCCGGATTGGCGGGGATCGGGAGCGGCGCTGGCGGAGCGGGTGCTGGCGTGGCGGGGGGATTGGGTGCTGGTGCTGGTGCTGGTGCTGGTGCTGGTGCTGGTGCTGGTGCGGCTGTTGGCACGGCGGGTGAAGCGGCTGCCCCAGCCGGTGTTGCCGATAGCGCGCAAACAAGCGCAAGCTCGACACCCGCGGCAAGCGCTGCTGGTGGCCCTGGCGCCACGTCTGGCGGGCCTGCCGCTGCAGGCGGCGCAACAACCGCGCAGGCGTCGCAACCCGCTGCGGCATCGCCCGCCGCCAACAGCTTGACCACGACGGCGGATGCCGCTGCGTCGCCTGCATCGGCGCCGACCTCCACACAGAATTCCGCCGAGGCGTCGGCGCCTGCCTCGGCATCGGCATCGGGTTCCGCTCCGGCAACGCCATCCGCATCCGCACAGACAACGGCATCGGCGTCGTCAGCGACTTCGCCATCAGCGCCTGAATCGGCAGCATCTGCGCCGAATGTCACGTCGGCAGCCGCTGACGCGCCCTCCGCAGCGTCGACAGCGTCCGCCAACGCAACGCCGACGCAATCCGCGACGACACCAGCCACCGCCTCGAGTTCCGGCGCGGCGGCAGGCAGCGCAACCGCAGCGGTGAGCGCTCCCGCCGTCTCTGCCACGGGCGCGGCGGCAGGCGTAGCCGCCAGCACCCTGCCGGCCGGGGCCGGCGTGGGGCTGGCCACCAGCACCGCCGGAGCCGGCACGGTCGCAGGTCTGACCGCTGGCGCGGCGGGCGTGAATCCGTCCGCGGCGGCCATGAACGCCGGCGCGCAATTCGCGAGTCCCGCGCTTGATGTCCAAGGCGCGGGCTCGGCGGAAGAGCTGCCGCTCGCAGCGGTGGACCCGTCTAATGGCGCAAGCATCGCGACGCAAACCATCGAGCGTTCGCCAGCAGCGATCGCCGGCGCAGATCTCCCGACCGGCGTGACAGATGCAGGCATTGCAGCGACTACGCTAGCGGGAACGTCGGCAGCATTTACGGGCGCGGGTCTCGCGAGCGACGCCGCGGGTGCGAGCGCAACAGCAAGGCCCATTCTGGATGCAATGGGCGCAGCGGCTGGCGCGACGATGGCCGCAGGCGTTGCCGCCGGCACGGTTGGCGGCAAGGTCCAAGCCTCGCGCGAGCCCCAGCCGAGCGCAAGTGGCGCGCGTGCAGCCACGGACGCCCCGGGTTCGGAAACGGCTGCTCCGTTTGCCGCCACGGCCGCAGCGAATTCGGCGAGTCCGGCGGACTCCGCTTACGCCGCAGACATCAAGCGCTCCGTCCGGCCAGAGGACGCCGTCTCTCGCTTCGACGCCCAGCCGTCCCTGCTCGCGGGCTTTGCCAACGTCGCGTCTTCGGGCGCCCGCCAAACCAGCGCACCGATCGCGTCTGCTGGCATGCTGGCGACATTGGCCCACGCGATGTCGGCACAAGCGTCGTCGCAAGCCGACAGCGAAGGCGTCAGCCGTCGTGCCGATGAAGCCCACACCGCCGATGAACCGCGCAGCGCCGCGACCAGCTCCGCTGCCTCCATTGAGAACCCCGACCAATACGGAACGCCGACACACGGCGAGGCAACGCCCGCCGCGCACGATCGGCATTCCGAATCGAAGACAGCCGCGCTGTCCGCGCTGGCCCTGTTTGCCGCAGGCCGTTCGGGACAGTCCATCGCGGCCGCCGCGCCGTCCGCGCGCGCACAGGCAGCGGACGGCTCAGCCACGCTCCCGCACGCTTCCCACGACGCCAAGACTGGCAACGCGCAATCCGGTTCTCACCGCGACAACACGGCGAGCACCACGGCGCTGCCGAATACGGCCCTGCTCGCCTCATTGGCTGCGGGCGCGGGCAGCCTGCTTGGCACAACGGCGTCGGCAGCCGGCCATGCCGGCCCGCTGGCCTCCGCATCCACGGTGGAAGGCGGCCTGCCCGGCGCTTCGGATCTTCCCTCCGTGGCTTCGCCTTCCGGCAGCGCCGCGTCCGGAATATCCGCTGGCGACGCCATGACCGGAGACTTTTCGGCGGCCGTGTCCGCGCCGGCACAAGGCGGCGCCGCTGCCGCGATGTCCTCGACAGGCGCATTCGCGCAGCATGCGCCCTCGGCCTCCGCGCCTGACGCCGTCATGAGCGAAGCGACGATGCTGCCGGCAACCGATGTTTCGTCCGCCGCCGCGACGTCCCTGCCGCAAGCCTCGATGCAAACGCCGGGCTTCGTGCCGGAGGCCGGCACGGCAGGATTGCCGCAAGGCGCCGGGTTACCGCAAGGAGCGGGCTTGCCGCAAGGCGCGGGGCTGCCGCAAGGAGCGGGACTGCCGCAAGGCGCCGGGCTGCCGCAAGGAGCGGGACTGCCGCAAGGCGCCGGGCTGCCGCAAGGAGCGGGACTGCCGCAAGGCGCCGGGCTGCCGCAAGGAGCGGGACTGCCGCAAGGCGCCGGGTTGCCGCAAGGAGCGGGACTGCCGCAAGGCGCCGGGCTGCCCGATGTGCAGCCGTCGGCCGGGGCAGGCATCGCGGGGACGAGCGCCGCCGTCGGCGCGGCCTCCGGCGGCAACGCGACGGCAGGCACGGCGCCGGCCGTGGGCTCCGTCGCCGGGGCCACGGCAGCGCCGGGCGCTGAAGTGTCACCGACCGTCGGGTCTTCCTCCGCAAGCATGACGGGAGCGCCAGGCGCAGACGGCACGATGACAGGAGCGGGTGCGGGCGCGGATGCTGGCGTTGGAACAAATCCTCAAGCGGGCGGCGCAGCAGGTGCTGACGTTGGTGCTGGTGCTGGCGCTGGTGCAAGCACGGGCACGTCGACAGGAGCCACCGCGGGTGCAGGGGCAGGAGCAGCCGCAGGCGCCGGGGCAACCGCAACCGCAGGCACAAGCACCGGCACCACCATCGGAACCGGCGCAGCCGCCACCCCCACCTCCCCCCCGGGCGCCACGCCCCCCATCAACCACCCCTCCGCCACGCCGACCGCGTCGCCCACCACCACCGTCTCAGGCGCCACCGCCCCGCCTACCGCCGTCACCCCGGCCGGGAGCCCTGACGCTGTCCTCGGCAGCACGACGGCGCAGGCGGCGGGCATGTCCGACCGCGCGCCCGCCACGAGCGCCACCGATCTGTCCGCTGCGGGCGGCGCAGGTGCGGTGGCGAGTGCGGGTGCGGCAACGGGCGCAGCCGCCGCTGCGGGAGGCGGCGGTTCAGGCGCGGCGGGCTTCGGCGCGCTGGCGGCCGGCGGCGGCCTTGCCGCCGTTGCGCAGCAGGCCAGCGCCGCGTCCACGGCAATGGCCGGCGCGTCCACGCTCCTGTCAGGCGGCGTCAGCGCCAGCGTCGGCGCCGCCATCGTGCCGGTCATGACGCAGGCGTTGAACGCGGCCGGCGACCGTGCCGCCGCGCTGGGGTCCGCCGTCGACACGCTGTTCACGCTGCCCGACGTCAAGCAGGCCAATATCCCCGCCGTCGCGGGCGCCATCCTCAGCATGCCGGGGTTGTCGTCCTCGTCGGTGCCCGGCGTGATCGGCGCCATCCTGCAATCGCCCACGCTGGCCACGGAAACGCTGCCGAAGGTGGCCGAGGTGCTGATGAAGATCCCGGGCGTGGCGGAATCGCCGCTGCCCCAGATCGCCCGCGATGTACTCGACACGATCGGTCTGGGGCCGGTCGCACGCACGCAAGGCACCAACCTGCCTGGCGGCATGCCTCCGATGGGCGACGCCGGCCGCGTGGTCCCCAGCGCATCCACCTATCGCGGCCGTCAGGACGGCGCGCGCCTGCAATACGTGAACCTGGAACGCGCCGACGAGCGCTGGAACGACGGCAACGCGCTCACCACCACCGAGCGGCAGACCCGGCGTCCCCGCATCCACGTGGAATTCAACCGCCCGGGCGCGCACCGCTTCACCATCACCGTCAAGCCGGATACCGGAAACATCACGTACTCCAGCCGCGAACGCGGCCGCCGCGCCAGCTACCAGGAACCGCACACCAACCCGCGCAGCTACGTCACGGATGCCGACGGCACCCGCATCGTCGATGACATCGACCTGCCCGCCGCCGGTCGCAACGTCTATCTGTTCGAAGTGCGCGACGAACGCGGCCAGCTCATCAAGACCGAACGCGTCGAGACCGCCCGCCGCCTGTACGTCCAGGAAGTCATGTGCATGAGCACCCGGCCGGCCAACCATCTGGCCGACGTGACGCCCGTCACCGCGGAATTCGCGCTGCACGGCATCGACATGATCCAGCTGCCGCGCCTGCAATTCCGTGGCCGCTCGGCGGTGGACGCGGCGGACCACGTTGACTCGCAGCAGGCCATCATGGATGCCGTGCGCCGCGTGTACGCCACCTCGCCCGGCAAACAGCGCGAGCCCTACACGCTGGTGGTCTGCCACGTGGACAGGCTGGCGGCGCCCGGCACCAGCGGCGACATGCGCCTGCCCGTGCCCGCCGGACCGGGCGGCCGCGTGATGACGGTGCCCATCGTCAACGACGACCGCACGCTGGCCAGCCTCTGGTACGAGTTCGATGACAGCGACGACTGGCTCGTCCACGCCCGCTACATCTACACCGACGCGTCGGGCGCGGAACGGTCCATTCCCATCCCCCGCCACCTGATGACGCCGCTGCCCGAAAGCTCGGGCGCCGTCTTCTCCGTGAGGGTCGACCTGACCCAGATCTCGTCCACGCCCCTGAACGGCGTGCTCAACATCCAGTTCAACACGGTGGCCGCCAGCTACGCGGGTCTGGCCATCACCGGCACCAACCTGCTCTTCGTGTCCACGCTGGATCCCTACGCCCCCAACTCGCAGGCGTACCTGACGGAAACGCTGGCCCACGAAATGGGCCACCTGCTCGGCATGGTGCCCAGCGGCCCCGATTGGCCCGGCCTGCGCGACGAAGACCCGTCGGCCGACGACTCCAAGCTGGATCCGCCGCAGCACTTCTACTACAACATGGGGGGACACTGCTACTTTGGCCTGCCCAACCGCAATGGCCAGTACAGCAGCGAGATCGGGCAATGCGTGATGTACGGCATCACCTGCGCCAACATCCACTTCTGCCCCAGTTGCAGCAAAGCCGTGCGCAAGGTGGACTGCTCGGAAGGCTGGACCTCATTCTGACGACGCGCCCCTGATCTCCTTCGCTCTCTGACACGACATCGACATGCCCATCATGACTACCGACTGGATCGAGCCCGCCTCCTTTGCCACGGTGCCCACGCACTCGCAGCAGGAGCACGCCTGCATGCCGCCGCTGCAAGGCTACGACGCGCAGATGCGCATCGCCGCGCCCTCGCGTGTGAAGATTCGCGACGGCCGCACCCTGACGATTCCCGTCTGCGCGCGCGGCATCCTGCCCGTGATCGACAATCCGCAACTGCCGCGCTTCGTGGCGAAGGATACGCAAACCGGCAAGGTCTACCGCGGCGTCGCCTTCAACTACGTGCGTCCCAAGCTGCCCAACGTCTCGGTGGACCCGCGGGAAGGCGGACCGCGCCCCCCGAAGATGGCCCTGCCGCCGGGCATGACCGTGGAAACGCGCTTCACCACCGACATGGCCGGCGTGCTGCACCTGCCGGCCACACCGGCCACGTATGAGGTCTACATCGAGGCCGAGGACGTGAAGTCGAACACGGTGACGATCGAGGTCGAAGACGGCAAGAAGTGAACCTCGGCAAGAAGTGAAAGCCGGCCAGAAGTGAAAGCCGGCCGGACCCAAGAACCGGCCGGGTAGAGAAACCGGCCATACGAACAAAGACGGCCCTGCTCTGCAGGGCCGTCTTTCCATCACCACCGCCCCGCCGTTCAGGGCCGCGCGGGTGTCATCTGCCGGATGTTCTGCTCGTTGCGCGCGGCCATCGCCTCCACCTTTTCGGCGTTTCGCATATCCTTGGCGCGCTGATCCATCTCGGCCTTCGCATCGGTCTTGCCGAACACATCCTTGTCGCGCACTCGGAAATACATCCGGGTGCTGGCCAGCAGATGGTCAGGCCAGCTGCTCAGCATCGCGTCATGCACCAGCCAGTCGAACAGCGTCATGACCTTGGGCGGCAACTGCGTCTTGCCGTCGCGCGCATCGCGCCAGGCGGTCAGCAGACGCTGCTGCATCGCGCGATCAGCCTTCATGTCGGCAAACGGGTCCGGCAGCGACTGCACATAATCGGCGTCGCCCGGCTTTTTGCCGAGGCGCATGTTTTCCATGGCGATCGCATCCTGCTCCCACCTTTCCATGGTGCGAAGCTGCTCGGGGTGGTTGCGTTCCATGTCCTGCCGCCGCTGCTCCGTCGCCGCATCCTGGCGCTCGGCTTCTTCCAGGCCCTTGTACTCTTCTTGCAGGCGTTCCCACAGCGGCAGGAAGCGCTGCGGCGGCGCTTCGCCGCGGCTGGCATTGGCGCGCTCGCGGCGCTCGTTGGCAAGTGCTTCCAGTTCCCGCGCACGCGCCGTGGTCTCGGGCTTGGCAAGCTCCTCGCGCGAAAGCATGCTCAAACGCCTGCGCTCTTCTGCGAGCTCCTGCTCCGGCGTGAAGAAATCCCGGTCCTTGATCCACGCTTCCGCGGGGTCCGACATCCCGGCGCGAAACACGGGGTCCTGATAACGCACCGCCAGCCAGCGCAGAAAAACTTCCATGTGCGGCGCGAAATCGCAGCCGGGTTCGTATTTGACGATCTCCCGGTAGGCGTCGACCAGTTCCTGGACGTGATAGGTCTGGCCTTCGTCTTCGATCGAGCCGGCCAGGCTCAGCATCCGATAGAGCACCGGATCCCGGGACGCCAGGCTTTCCATGCTGTACAACGCCGCGCCGTTAGCGAGAGCCAGGTTCATCATCTCGCGCAAAGGAACCCGGGATAGTGACGCGCGCGTGCCCAGCGAGCCCTCGGGGGCCACGCCCGTCACATCCCCGCTCGACCCCGGATAGAGATACTGCAGGCCACGCGTCTTTTCCAGGGAATCCAGCCGCTGATTGCGGCGCAGTTCATGCGCCGCGGCAAAATGCACGGCCTTCTCGACGGCTGCGGGTATGGTCAGCGTGCGGTCCTTGTGCGTCTGTTTGATCAGGTCCGTGAACGGAATGACCTCAAGGAACCAGTTTTCTTCCATGATGGAAGCGACACTGTCGAACAGCCCGAGGAATCGGATGACGATCTTCGCGTCCGGCGCACCGTCTTTTCCTACGATGGCCAGGTCCGTGTCATGGCGGCGCTTGTACTTCTTGACGATATCGTTGACGAATTGCTTGGCAATGACCCCGCCGCGATCCGCGCCAAACACGCAGATCTCGATACGCACGACTTTTTCGGTGCCCGCGTTGGCCTTCTGATAGGCTTCCTCGAACTGACGCCTGGCCGCGTCCAGGCGCGTGTCGACACCGGTTCCCATCAATTCGGCGACGGCGGCATTGTCCCGAACGACCGGCACGCCTTCCAGCAACGTGGCTTTCGCAGCGTTCTTTCCTGCGGTCCAGGCAACCTTGAATGGGTTTTTCTTGAAATCCGACCAGAAGCCGCGAACAGTGGCCTTTGCGCGATTGCGGATTCGCTCTGGGTCCAGGGCATTCCAGATTCTTACCGTCTTCTCAGGAAGCGACTGGACGTCTTTGACGACGTCCTGGTAGGCCTTCACCATGGGGTGGAAGGACCCATCCCTGATGGATTGCTTGACAGCCGACTTTGCGCGCCCTGCGGCATCCACATCGGGCACTTCATCAAGACGCGTGATGTTCTTTGCCGCGTCCTGCGCGCTGGAGATCGCCTTGTCGGCCACTTTCCCGCCTGCAATCGTCAGCGCGCGAACCACGACGTCAGCCTTTGCGCTCTCGTTAAGCTCGACGCCAAGGCCGGAATAGTAGAACGGAAACCAGTGCTGCTTGTTCGGCCTGTTCTCATCGTCTTCGCTGAAGTGGGCCATCCACAGCCGGCTCACGTTCGACAGGAACGTCGGATTCGCCTCATCGATATCCTTGTTCCGCCCGAAGCCATCGAAGAAGAATCCCATACGCAACGTGAGACCGCATTCGGTGCAGGAATCCTTGGGGTAGGCAGCCTCATTGGCCGCCATGGCCTTCAGGACTGAAGCGGGAGTCCTGTCGACGTCAGGAATCTGATCACTGGACATTCTTCTCTCCAGGAGGCGTGCCGGACGCCTTGATCTGTGCAATCTTTTCGCCCGGCAGGGAAAACACGGCGCGGCCGAAGTCACCCGGCTTGCGATTTGGATCTTTCAGGAGTTTTTCGATCTCGGCATGCTTGTCGAAATCCGAGGCCACGACGAAGTAGAGATACATGTAGCCGCGCATGTCCTCAGGGTCTTCAATGCGATACCTCGTCCAGGCCTGCCTGGTGACCTTTGCAAGAACATGCTTCAACTGGGTCGCGTTTTCGTATCCGGCCAAATCGGCGCCGTACTTCCCGTACAACCAACGCGTGGTTTCCACGATCGGAATCCTGACTTGTCCCGTCAGATTGCGACTCAGCGCGAGCTCCATATGCTCGTCAGGATAGATGTGCAATTCCAGATAAAGCGTGCCGTCGCCATCGGGCACCTTGGTGGCGGGAAAATGCACCTGTGTTTCCTTCTTGAACATCAAATCGTCGAACTTGTCGTCCAACAGATGTTTGCGAAGCAACTCAGGGTCTCCTCCGCGCCACTTCACCGTAAAGTCGGTCCCTTTGAACGTGTAGCAGCAGGAAACCCGCCCCTCGCCGCCACCCGGCACCAACGTACTGGAACTGACCACATTGCCCGACTTGTCACTGAGCCGAACCGGCTCCAGATTCCAGGGCGTGTAGTTGTACGCGATGAAACTGACGCCCTGGTACACGGGCTCGCCATTGCACCCCGCCAACAGGCCCAGCCAAAGCAATACCCCAATCAAACCCTTACGCATTCAGTGCTCCCGAGTTGTTCCGCCATACCCACTTCCGACATTCTTATCTCCACTTGGTGCACCCGCCGCCTTCAACTGCGCGATCTTCTCTGCCGGCAACGACGTCACCGCGTCGCCAAATGCGCCAGGCTTTCGCGCCGGGTCCTTCAAGAGGGCCGCAATCTGCGCGTCCTTGTCGAAGTTCGAGGCCACAATGAAATGGAGATACATGTACGCGCGCAAGTCCTGCGCGTCTTCAAGCCGATAATCCATCCACGCCTGTCTGGTGACCCTGGCGACGTCGTTGGCCAGATAATCTGCGCTCTCGTACCCCACAAGCTCGTCCCGGTATTTCCCATACAACCAGCGAGCGGTATCGACGATTGGAATTCTGACTTGCCCGCGCAACTTGCGGCTCAAGGCAAGTTCCATGTGTTCATCCGGATAGATGTGCAACTCCAGAATCAGCGTTCCATCCCCTTCGGGCACTCTCGTGGCGGGGAAGTGCACCATCGTTTCCTTCTTGAAGAGCACATCGTCGAACTTGTCATCAAACAGGTGTTTGCGAAGCAGGTCGGGATCGCCTCCGCTCCATTTCACGTTGAATTCCGTACCGGAAAACGTATAGCAGCAAGACACACTTCCCTCGCCGCCGCCTGATGGGAGCGTGCTGGAACTTGCCGCGCGACCCGATGCATCACTGATGCGCACGGGCTCCAGGTTCCACGGTGTGTAGTTATACGTAATGAAGCTCACCCCTTGATAAGTGGGCTCGGCGTGGCAGCCGGTCAACAGGCCAAACCAAAGCAGCATGCCGGCCAGTGCTTTACGCATCGCCGCCATCCCTGCCCGCCCGATGCACCGCGTCCCACACCGCATCCGGCACGCCTGCCAGCGCTTGCGTCAGCCCGCCCTCTGCGCCAGGCCGATAGGCGCGCAGCCCATCGGCGATCAAGGGGTGCTCATCGAAGCGCGGCGAGATCGCCACGCCCCAGGCGACGTAGTCGAACGTGTCCTTATCTCCCGCCACGCCGTGCGCGCGGGCACGTTCCAACTGCTTCTGCACGCGGGGCACCAGCGTGTCCTGATCGGGATTGCCGGGCAGCATGTCTGGATAAAGCCGGCGCAACTGCACCGCCAGCTTGTCGGGGTAGTCCAGGTCGAACAGCATCTGGTGCTGTTCAGGCGAGAATTTTTCGATACCTTCCGGCCGTGCGGCGGGCAGCCTGCCCGCACCCGGCAATTCAGCCAGCGTGCCATCGCGCAGCGCGTAGCGCAGCGTGACGAACGGCCCGGCGAATCGCGCGCGCTGCTCGGGCGTCCATACCTGCAACACGCGCGCCAGGATGCGGCTGTCGTACCAATGCAGGAAGAACTCGCTGGCGTCGGGCAAGGCGTAGTCGCAGAACGGCCCGAAGTGCGCGATCAGCTTCTCCAGCGGCACGGCCGACGCGAAGCTCATCATCGCGTAGCGGCCGCCGGAACGTTCGTGCAGCGCTTCCAGCACGCGCACCAGCACGGTGCTGAAGTCCCCATGGCGCGGCCCGCGCAGTACGCCTTGCGACGCGCCGTCCACTTCGATCAGCAGCGGCGCCACGTCGCCGTAGATGTCCAATCCGGTCTGCGCCCACACCGACCCGAAACTCAGGTCTTCGGTGGCCGTCAGCCGCGCCAGCAGGTCCGGATGGCCGCGGAAGTCGACGATCACATAGGCGCGCGCGGCCTCGCCATACGGGCCGCGATGATGGGGCAATTCGGCGAACGTGGACAGCAGCGCGTCCTGCCAGGAATATTGCATCGCCGTCATGCCTTGTCGGTGATGGACTGCACGCTTTCCTGAGCGTCAAGGATGCAGGTCTTGCAGACGGTGAATTGCGGGAACGGATACGGCATCTGCGTCGGGCCGGCGAACTGCTTGTTACCGGTCTTGACGTCGATGCGCCCCGGCGCCGTCACGGTGATGTTGCCGCCTTCGATCACGATGCTGGCGCCCGCCGCATTGGCGATGCGGATGCGCTGCGGCGACGCGTACTCGATGCCGGCGTTGGCGCTGACCATGCGCAGGTTCTGTTGCGCCTGCACCGTCAGCGTGTCGTGCTGAGAAATGACATCGACCTCGCCGGTGCCCGCGATCAGGTCCAGGCCGGATTCCGCGCCGCCTGTCTGCACGCCGGCCACGATGCCCAGCGCCTGGCCGGTATGCACACGCAGCGAACCGATGACGGCCAGGTTGTGGTCCTGTCCCGACGACCAATGCACGAGCTCGCCGGCCGCCACCTGGACATTGCGCCCCGCCGCCTGCGTCAGCCCTGCGCGTCCCGCCATCAGCACCAGCGGATCGGTCAGGTGCGGCACCTTGCCGTCGACGACTTCGGTGTGCTTGGCCGACGCGTCGCCGGCGGCGCCGCCCACGGCCTCGCCCGCGACGGTGCCCGACACCGCGTGCGTCATGGCGGCCAGCGGCGCGCGTTCGCCGTCCAGCCGG
>NZ_CADIJM010000004.1 GCF_902859585.1 Achromobacter animicus
CGGTTTGCGGCTGGCTTGCCCCGCCGCATGTGGCTCGGCGCTCTCCTGGAGAGCGCAATCCACGATACAGGAGACGAGCCGCCTTCCGATTAACGAGCGACCATAATGTCTGGTGATGGCGGGCAACGGCTAGCGCTTGCCAGCGCGTTATGCTCCCTGGCGAAAGATCCCGCTTTCCGCGGGATCCGGTCAAACAGGAGCCCCCGCATTGAATTGGCGTGTCCGCGCGGCCAGCATGGCTGCCCTTTTGCTTTGCCTTGCAGCGCCTGCCTCGGCGCAATCGCCGGCCACACAGGCCGAATGGCAAAAGGCTGTCAGTCAAAAGATCCTGCGCGGCATCAGGCTCCCGGCGGCTACCCGCGAGATGAGCTCTCCTGTGGTGCTCAAGGTTCGAATCGCCATCCTTCGCGACGGCGCGATCGACACCGTCGAGTTGGTGGAATCTTCGGGCAGCGACGCCGTGGATGAGGCGACGCTCGGCATGATCCGGCGCAACGGCACGTTACTGCCCTTCTCTGCCGACATGGCAGAAGACCGGAAGGACCTGACGCTGCCCATCCGGTTTCATTTCAACGGCGATGCGCCACCAGGATTCCCCGCCACACGAACCCGGTAGCATCGACTCGTCGCTTGCGGCCCGCCGACTCTTCTGATGTGGGGCGCATGAATGCTTGCGGCGTGGCGGCGCACTCGGTGCTTGGCGAATGCCCTGACGACGTTGGCATGCGATTTCTACCTGCCGTGCCAGTACCGCTTCGCCGATTCCCGCTGGCCCCACACGGTCAACCCCTGCGGCGTCGCTTCGGCCATCACCGCCCCGTCCTTGTCGCTGCGCCAGAACCTTCCGCCAGCCCGCATCCACCGCAACTCCACCGCCCGCGCCGGATGCTTGAACCGATTCAGGTGCCCGGCCTGCGCGATGACGTGTTTGGCCTGCGCCGCCGCCACCAATTCACGGCTGGACGATGACGACGAACCGTGATGCGGCGCCAGGACGACGTCGGCATCCGCGAGCCCTTGCTCGACCAGCGCCCGCTCCTGCGCCACACCGACATCTCCCGTCAGCAACAGCGAATGCTCCTTGCCCTCCACGCGCAGCACGCAACTGTCGGCATTGCGGTCATCCGCCTTTCCTGTGCGTTCTGACGGCCCCGGATGCAGGAAGGTGAACACCACCCCATCCGCCTCCCAGCGCCCTCCCCGTTCGCACCGCATCATCTCATCGGGCAAGACCGGCTGCGCGTTGCCCACGTCCGGCCACATGCGGGCGTCCCGCCGCACGTAGGCCGGCAGATCGAAAGACGTATAACTTCGCGCCACCGGCACCGCCGCCAGCACCGCACGCGTGCCGCCAACATGATCCATGTCCGCGTGCGACAGCACCAGCACATCCAGCCGTCCGATCCCCCGGGACTGCAGGAATGGCGCGACCACCCGTTCGCCCGCATCGCTGCCGCCATAGCTGCGCGGCCCGGCGTCGAACAACAACGACTGGCTGGCCGTCTCCACCAGGATCGCGCTGCCCTGCCCCACGTCCATCGCGCTCATGCGCCAGTAGCCGGGTTCGGGCTTGTCCGGCCGCCAGAACAGCAACGGCAACATGCAGACCCATCCCAGATGACGCCCTGGCCAGCCGCGCGTCTGCAGCGCCCAGGCCATGCCTGCGACCGCCAGCAGCAGCCACATCCAACCCGCCGCCGCAACCGGCACGCTGGCCCAGCTTGCGTTGCCCACCCATGACACGGGCACCATGGTGAGGTCAAAAGTGTCCAGGCCTGCCTGCCCGGCCCACGCCGCCAACGTCTCCGCCCCCGGCAGGCACGACAGCGCCGCGCACAGCAAGGCCAGCGGCGTCACGATGAACGTCACGACCGGTATGGCCACGGCATTTGCTAACGGCGAGCCCAACGACACCTGATGCACCAGAAAAGCCAGCAATGGCATCAGGCCAACGGTCACCAGCAATTGCACGCGCACCGCCTGCCCCAGCCGCGTCGCGCAGCGCGCGCGCCAGCCGGCATCAACATCAATTGGCGCCGAAGCGATGCGCAACAACACCGCCACCGCGCCGAACGACAACCAGAAGCCTGCGGCTACCGGCGCCCATGGGTCCAACGCCACGACGGCCGCCGCCGCGCAGGCCAGCACCCGGCCGCCGGATAGCGGCAACCGAGACAGCGCCGCCGCCAACACCACCAGCAGCATGAAGAACGTACGGCGCGCAGGCACGCCCCAGCCGGCAAGCAGGCAATACAGCAGCGCAACCAGCGCCGCCACCGCCCCGCCCGCAATGCGCGCAGGCACGCGCTCCGCCAATCCCACGCCGCGCCAGCGCAATCGTCGCCATAAGGCCGATGCGAGCAGACCGCCAATGCCCGCGATCGACGTCACATGCATGCCGCTGATCGACACCAGATGCGTAATGCCGCTGCGGTTGAAGATGCGCCAGTCGTCGCGCGACACACCGGCCTGGTCCCCGATCGCCAACGCAATCAATACCGGCGCATAACGATGTTCGCCCAGCGCCGCGCGCATGCCTTCGCGCACGTGGTGCCGCGCGCGTTCGATCGCGATGCCGGGCGACGCCCATGGCCGGTCGTCCAGCAGCACAGGCTGTCCGCGCACGGTGCCTGTCGCGCGAACGCCGTGGGCAAACATGCGCCCCTCCGCATCCGGCCCGGCTGGGTTCAGCAGGCCGTGCGGTCTGCGCAACACCAAAGCCATGCGCCACACCTGACCGGGCAGTACCTGCGGCACGGTCTGGTTGGCGCCGGTCCCCGCCTGCCACGTGACCTGGACGTGCGAGGGAATACCGGGACGCGCGGACGAATCCAGCTCCGCCAGGAAACGCAGCCGGTTCGCGTCGCCATCGGGCAACCCCACCACACGCACCACCAATCGCGAGACCTGATCCTGGTGCTCGTCGGCCAGCGCGTCGTCCAGGCGGTGCTGGGCTTGCAGGGCCGCGTTGCCAAGACCGGCGCAGGATCCCAGCGCCAAGGCGGCAAGCACACGTAAGCAAGGATGCCGGGCGCGCGCCCATGCGGCGCAGGAAGCCGCGCCAACGGCGGCGAGCAGCCACAGCACAAGCGGACCGGGCAAGCTCGGTGACATCTGCACCAACCCCGCGCCGGCCACGAACGCAAGGCAGAACGATCGGCCCGTAATGGCTTTCTCCTGAAAAGAGAAAGCTTAGGACGCCACACAATCGGCGGACGAACCAGTGATCGGATTGATCCACCTCGGCTAACCGCCATTGTCCGAGCGTGCGAAGTACAGTAGCGCCACGTCAGCGCTGAATTAACGCCAAATCAGCCCCAAACCCAGCACCCACTTACGTCCCGCATGAAAGGCACCCGCAATTCCCTCTCTTCACTGCGCATCTTCCTGACCGCCGCCGAAACCCTGAATTTCAGCCGCGCCGGCGAAGCGTTGAACCTGACCCAAAGCGCGGTCAGCAAACACGTTGCAGCCCTGGAGGACAGATTAGGCACGGCGCTTTTCAAACGCATGCCCGCCGGCCTGCGGCTGACCTACGCTGGCGCGCTCTATCTCGAACGCATCAGCGCGGCGGTGCGCCTTATCGACGAAGCCGACGCGCTGGTCGCCAATCCCGCCTCGCGCGTGGCCCTGAACGTGGCGGTATCGCCGTCCTTTGCGCAGTTTTTCCTGCTGCCCAGGTTGTCCGAGTTTTTCGAGCTGCACCCCGAGATCCGCGTCAACATCCGTCCTCGCCTGCTGCATGCGCGCGATCGTTCCGAACGGTTTGACGCGGAGATCCAGCTTCATACGGGCTATGTGTCCGGCATGAGCGCACAGTATCTCTGCGGCCGTGAGATGACGCTGGTCGCGGCGCCGTCGTTGCTGGATCGCCATCCCGTCAAGTCGGTGGATGACATCACCCAATTGCCGCTGCTCAAGCGTGCCCAGCGCGGTTACGGCTGGGACGAATGGCGAGCCGACGTCGCTCCGCTGTGGTCCGGCCCTGCTGCCACGGCGCCAGAGTATGAAGGTTTTTCGATCCTGCTGCCTGCCGTGCTGAACGGATTGGGTGCGGGCATCATGCCGCTGTGCATGGTGCTGGATTATCTGGAATCCGGACAGTTGGTCCGGCCGTTCGGAGAGACGGTGGAAGGACGGTACGGCTATCACCTCATGCAGCCCCGGCCCAACGTCGGCGGGCCGTATTGCCAGGCGTTCTGCGACTGGGTCATTGCGCAAGGCAGGGACCTGAATCTTCGAACGCGGCGCTACGCGGGAATTGCGTAGCGCGCAGTGCGCCCGATCCGTCAGTTCACCACGCTCCAAAGCGCCCGGATTTCGGTATTCCCATTTGGAATATCCCATGCGCATACTTCCTTTGCCCGTGGAAAATGCAGCCACCACAATGACGTGAATCATTCATGGATCACCATAAAAATCATGTTCAAGTGGAAAAAACTGCTGGCCGCTTCGGCCATCCCCATGGCCCTGGCCGCCGCGCAAACCGCATCGGCCGCCTACCCCGATAAGCCCGTCAAGATCGTCGTACCGTACTCGGCGGGAGGCAGCTCGGACGTGGTCGCCCGCGCCATCAGCGACCAGTTGAGCGCCCAGCTGGGCCAGTCCGTCATCGTGGAAAACCGCGCCGGCGCGGGCTCGATGCTGGGAACCGCCTATGTGGCCACCGAGGCGCCCGACGGCTACACGCTGCTGCTCGCCGACGTCCCATTCACCATCGTCCCGGCGCTGTACAAGGATCGCGTGAAGTACGACGCGAAGAAGGATTTTGCGCCGATCACGTTGCTGGGCCTGTCGCCCATGTACCTGTTCGTGAATCCCGGGTTCGAGGCGCAGGACGTCCCGACGCTGGTGAAGACCGCCACCGCCAAGCCGGACACCATCTCCATCGGCTCGGGCGGCAACGGTTCGTTGACCCATCTGATGGCCGAGCTGTTCATGCAGGACACCAAGGTCAGGCTCGCGCACATCCCCTACAAGGGCGCGTCCGCGTCGGTCAATGACCTGGCCGGCCGCCAGATCGACGCCAGCTTCACCACCATGGCCTCTGCCGTGGCCCTCTTTCAGAGCGGCAAGATCAAGCCAATCGCCGTGTCGTCACCCGCACGGCAGGCGGATACGCCGGATGTCCCGACGTTTCAGGAACTCGGCTATCCGGGGCTGACCGTGCAAAGCTGGTGGGGGCTCGTTGCTCCGGCCGGAACGCCCGAACCCGTGCGTCAGAAGCTGTCGGATGCCATGGCCAAGGTCATGCAGTCCGAGCCCGTCAAGCAGCGACTGGCCAGCGTTGGCATGAACCTGCCGCCGGACACCAGCGCGGCCGCGCTGAACGCGCTGCTGGCGCAGGACTTTGCGCGCTGGGCCGACCTGGTGCAGCGCGCCAATATCACCTTCGAATAACAACATTGCAGCGCCGCGCGGCATGCGTGCGGCGCCGGAGACATCCATGACGACACCCTGGCAACAGGCGGCTGCGGACGACGCGGCCCTGATGAGCGATTTCCAGACCATTTGCGGCTTCGGCGGACGCCTGTCCGGCACCGGGCAGGACGAGGCGGCCATGGATTGGGCACTCGGCCGTCTTCGCGAGATCGGATCCGATGTGCGGCGCGTGCCGGTACCCTACGACGGGTGGCGCTGCCTGTCCAGCAGTCTGACGCTGCTGGGCGACACGCCCATCGACCTGGAATGCGTACCCCTGCTGCGCTCGGCCTCCACGAACGGACAGGGGCTGGAAGGCGTGATCCTGGATCTGGGCGCGGGCCGTCCGGAGGACTTTGAACGCGCCGGCGAATCCGTGCGCGGCAAGATCGTGCTGGTGCGCCATGAGTTTCCGTTCTCGCAAACGCACGTTCACCGTCGCCGCAAATACGACATGGCGGTGGCGCAAGGGGCCGCTGCCTTCCTCATCGCCAACCCGCTGCCGGGCGCCGGCCCCTTGTCCGGTTCCTCTGGCCGTCCTCGTGACGGGGCGGGCATCCCCGCAGCCTACATCGGCCACGAGGCAGCTTCGGCATTGACGGCGGATGCCGGCGCGCGTGTCCGGCTGCATATCCGGGGCGAGGAGCTACGCGATTCGATGGCGTGCGCCGGCGTCTTGGACCTGCCTGGCGGCCGCGAAAGCCGTATCGTCATCAGCGCCCACATGGACGGTCACGACCTGGGCCAAAGCGCGCTGGACAATGCCACGGGCGTCGCCGTCGCGCTGGCTGCGGCACGGCTGCTCGCCAGGCAATTGGGTCCGAACACGCCCGGGCTGCGCATCTGCTTCTTCACCGCCGAGGAATGGGCGCTGGCCGGTTCGGCCCGCTACCTGGCCGACATGCCCGTTGCGGAGCGTGACCGCCTGAAGCTCGACATCAATCTGGACACCGTGGCGGGCGACGACACCCTCTGCGCGCTGATCAGCGACTATCCGGCGCTAGCGGGCGTGGTCAATGACACCGCGGCGCGCGCTGGTGTGCCGGTCTCGCACTGGCTGCCGTTCATGCCGAATTCCGACCACGCCAATTTCGCCAAGCACGGCATCCCCGCCTTGCGGCTGGTGGCAGGCTTCGAGAAGCCCGAATCGCGCGTGCGCCATATCCTGTCGCGCGGCGACCTGCCGGACATCATTCGGGAAGACGAAATGCGCAACGCCTTGGCGGTCACCTGCGCGATGGCGTCGCTGGCGCTGGAGATGACCGACGAGGAACTTGATGCGCTGAAAGCCGGCTCCACGTGTCCGCGCGTCTAGCGCGAAAGGACGATCAAAAAGGCGATCAGCCAAATGATCGCGCTGGCCCTTTCTGACGCAGGCACGCCACTTGCTGAGTCTCCAATTCCCAGGCGGCCCACGCCGCCTGTTCCTTCCAAACCAAGGAGACCAACATGGCTGAACATGTAATCAAGGTGCTGAACAATCTGATCGAGACGTCGAAGAACGGCGAAAAGGGCTTTGCCGCGGCCGCTGAAGACGCGAAGGCGCCCGAGATGCAGGAGCTGTTCCGCAACCGTTCGCGCGACTGCGCGGCCGGCGCCACGGAGTTGCAAACCCTGGTGACGCAACTGGGCGGCGAGCCCGAGGACAGCGGCACGGTGGCCGGCGCCATGCATCGTGGCTGGACGAACATCAAGGCGGCGGTATCCAGCCGCACCGATCTGACGCTGCTCGAGGAATGCGAGAAGGGCGAGGACGTGGCCAAGGCGGACTACGAAAAGGCGCTCAAGGAAACCCTGCCCGACAACGTGCGCGCCGTTATCGAACGCCAATATCAGGGCGTGCTGCGCAACCACGACCAGATCCGCGATCTGCGTAATCGCTTCCGCGCTGCGACCTAAGCACTTCAAGCTGCAATACGCGTTGTATTGAGACCGCCCGCCCGCCGCAATATGCGCCGGGCGGGCGTTGTATTGCATGGCGTCGGCTACGTAAGCATGCCGGACTAATAATGCGCCGGCGCATGACGCGCATTTTCTTCAAAGCGTCCGCAAACCCTAGTCACCCTGGCCACACGCGATCTGACGATTCCGGATGTGCCGACTGCCGCCGGACAGGCTATCCAAAGCGCCGACGCGGACCTACGACTTCACCGCATCAGCTCGGCATAAACCTGCTTGAACAACGCAAAACGATCTTTCAGACCCACCAGCCCGCCATTGATCCGCCGCGTGATCCTGGCGAAATCCTCCAGGTCATCGTCATGCGTACGGTCGTCCGCCAACTCATTCAGCCCGCGCGACTGCCAATACCACCCGGCGCTCAGCGCAGCCCATTTCGGATCGGACAGCAACTCGGGCGTCTCAAGCAAATTGACACCCATGGCGTCGCTGGCCGAGTCGTAATTGCTGCGCCCCGTCAGCTGGATGATGCCCCTGCCCCGATACCGGAAGCCGTCGTTGCTTTGCGCATCGCCATTACCCATCCGATTCGCATACACCAGATTCGCCAGTCCTTGCGGATTGTTCACATACGGCATGGCCGACGCCTCATCGGGAAATCGCTTGGGCCACACCTTGGTCAACCGCGCGGCAGTTGAGTAATTGAGGTTTTCCTCAATCCGGTTGTATTGGCCCGACTCATACCCCGTTTGCGCCAGAAAGCTGGCGATGCGATCCGACGTTTCGATTTCGTATTTCTGAAATGCGGGAGCCAATGCGTCGGCCCACGCAGCGGGGGCTTTGCAGTTGGGAAAGATGCGTTGGAGTTGTTCTGCACTCAGCATGGCGGTCACCTGCTTGCATAGGGAGTCATGGCGCCCCGCCGATATCGTCGCGTGTGCGTTCATCACGGCGGTCAGAGGCGGGTCAATGATTGTGAACCAGGCGTAGCACCCGCCAATACCTCAAATTGAGTATGCAAAGCGATCCGGCACGAATTGGCCGCTTGACACCTGCCCGGTTCCGCCGGGAACATACGCCATCCACCCGGGGAGCTTCGCCAAGAAGCTGAGAATCCGTTGGCCTGCCATCACCATGGCAGGCGATGCACGGCGACCCGTCGAACCTGATCCAGATAACGCTGGCGTAGGGATGGTGCGTGTGCCTCCGCATGCGCGTCCCACGCCCCAGGACCGCCCGGCATGACGCATCCCGACCTGCATTCCCTCGCCCACCAGTCTCAGGACCTGCTCGCCGCCGTCCGCCGCGACGCGCCGCTGGTGCAGTGCCTGACCAATTTCGTCTCCATGAACTACGCGGCCAATGCGGTGCTCGCCATCGGCGCGTCGCCTGCCATGGTGCATGCCGAGGAAGAGGCGCCCGAGTTCGCCCGCTTTGCCGGCGCGGTGGTCATCAACATCGGCACGCTGTCTTCGCCCTGGCTGCGCAGCATGCTATTGACCGCGCAAGCCGCGGCAGAAGCCGGCACCCCCTGGGTCCTGGATCCCGTGGCGCACCACGCCACCGCCTTTCGCCGCGATGCCATCCAACAACTGCTGGACCTTGAACCCGCCATCATCCGGGGCAACGCATCCGAGATCATCGCCTTGGCCGGCGGCCACAGCGCCGGCAAGGGCGTGGACGCCCGCGACGCCGTGGCGCAGGCCGAGCAGTCAGCCCACGACATCGCAGCGCGCCGCAAGAGCGTGGTGGCGGTCACCGGCGAAGTCGATTACGTCACGGACGGCACGCGCGCGGTACGCATTGCGGGCGGTTCGCCGCTGATGCCCCGCGTGACGGCCACCGGTTGCGCGCTCAGCGCGGTGGTCGGCGCCTTTGCCGCCGTATCGAAGGACGATCCTTATGTGGCGGCGGTGGCCGCCCTGTCGTGTTTCGGCATCGCGGGCGAGCGCGCTGCGGTGCACGCCGACGGGCCGGGTTCTTTCGCCTGGCGGTTCCTGGATGCGCTGGCGGCGCTGGGCGCGGATTGCCTGACTCGCGAATCCCCGCTTCGTTGATTTGACCCCGTGCATGTCACGGGTAGGTCACACACCGTCCCCAAAATTCCTCCCTTCAACACGGAGGAAAGACGGTGAAGCCAAACCTACGCAAGATCTTTGCAGTGACCGCCAGCTTCGCGCTGGTGGCCGGCCTGTCCGCCTGCGGCGGCGATGACGATGACGACGACACCGCCGCGCCCGAGACCCCGCCGCAGGCCAGCGTGCCCCAAGGCACGACGCTGGACCTCGCGATCCTGGGCACGACCGACCTGCACGCCAATGTGCTGGGTTACGACTACTACAAGCTTGCCGAAGACAAGAGCTACGGCATGGACCGCACGGCCACGCTGATCGCCAATGCGCGCAAGCAGTATCCGAACACGCTGCTGCTGGACAACGGCGACACGGTGCAGGGCACGGCGCTGTCGGACTACCAGGCGCTGGTGTCGCCGGTGCAGTGTTCCGACATGATCGCGATCTACAAGCAGATGAAGCTGCTGTCGTACGACGCGGCCACGATGGGCAATCACGAGTTCAACTACGGCCTGCCCTATCTGTCGCAGATCACCAACGTAGACTTCGGGCTGGCCGGCATCACCAAGGGCACGGCGCAGACCAACCCGGCGGGCGCCAAGGATTGCGCGGC
Source organism: Achromobacter animicus (assembly GCF_902859585.1). Classification (GTDB taxonomy): domain Bacteria; phylum Pseudomonadota; class Gammaproteobacteria; order Burkholderiales; family Burkholderiaceae_B; genus Achromobacter; species Achromobacter animicus. The sequence continues at coordinate 10,006 of NZ_CADIJM010000004.1, forward strand.
GCCGGCGTTCCCGTTCGTGTCAGCCAACGTCGTCTCGGCGGCCTCCAAGCAGCCGATCTTCAAGCCTTATGTGCTGCTTGAAAAGACCTTCACCGCCACCGACAGCGCGGGCAAGTCCATCGACGTGCCGCTCAAGGTGGGCGTGATCGGCTTCGCACCGCCGCCCATCATGCAGTGGGCCAAGGCGAATCTGGAAGGCCACGTGGAAGTCACGGGCTGGAAGGAGACCGCGGCGCGCTACGTGCCGGAAATGAAGGCTGCCGGCGCGGACCTGGTGGTGGCGCTGGCGCACGGCGGCATCGACCTGGCCACGCCCTACAGCCCCGACATGGAAAACGGCGCGGGCTATCTCAGCCAGGTGCCCGGCATCGACGCGCTCATCACGGGCCACCAGCATCTGCTGTTCCCCGACACGAACGAGAAATCGCAGTTCGCGGGGCAACCCGGTGTCGAGCTGGCAAAGGGCCTGATCAATGGCGTGCCGACCGTGCAGGCCGGCCAGTGGGGCAACAACCTCGGCCAGATCACGCTGAAGCTCGCGTATGACCAGGGCTGGAAGGTGCAAAAGGAGGCGACGCAGGTGCAGCGCATCTCCACGCGCCTGACCGCGCAAAGCGGCTCCACGCCGGCGACCTACGTGGCGCCCGACGCGGCCGCACAGCAGCTGGTTCAAGCCGAGCACGCCGCGACGATCGACTACGTGAAGACGCCGATCGGCCAGAGCCAGTTCGACATGGCCACGTACTACGCGTTGGCCGGCGACGTGTCCGCGCTGCAGATCGTAAACATGGCGCAGATCGATTACCTGACGGACTACATCGCCAAGAACAGCCCGTCGTACGCGGGCCTGCCGATCCTGTCGGCCGCCGCGCCGTTCAAGGGCGGGCGCAACGGTCCCGGCGACTTCACGTATGTGAAGCAAGGCAACGTCGCGATCAACAACGCGGCCGACCTGTACCTGTACCCCAACACGTTGCAAGTCGTGCGGGTCAGCGGCGACATCGTGCGCCAATGGCTGGAAAGGACGGCCGAGCAGTTCAAGCAGATCGACCCCGCACAGGTCGCGCCGCAGGATCTGATCGACACCGGCTTTCCGACGTTCAACTTCGACGTGCTGTATGCGGCCGGCAATGCGCTGCAGTATGAAATCGACGTGACCAAGCCGAAGGGCTCGCGCATCACAGCGCTGACGTACAACGGCGCACCGCTGGATCTGAATGCGCAATTCCTGGTGGTGACCAACAACTACCGCGCCAGCGGTGGCGGCGACTTCCCCGGCCTAGCCGGCGGCAAGGGCGACATCGTGCTGCAGGCGCCGGACGCCAGCCGCGACGTGTTGATCAGCTACATCAAGAAGAACCCCACGCTCGACCTGGCCACCTACGGCCTGGACCGCAGCTGGCGTTTCGCGCAGGTCAGTTCGCTGGCCGGACCGGTGGTGTTTTCGTCGGTGCCGGGCACGCTGGCGATGGCCACGGCGCACGACGTAACCAACGTGTCGGTGTTTGACGCCACGCCCGATCCCGTGACGCAGCTGTCGCGTTACGCGATCGATCTGACGCAGTAAGCGGTTCGATCCGGCGGGCGCCCTGCAGTGGGGCGCCCCGCCTCAGCGGTAGTACACGCAGATGCGCTTGCCGCCGATCTCATGCACGTCGATCGGCAGTTCGTACAGATCGCTCAGCACGTCGGGGCGGATCAATTCCGCCGGCGTGCCGTGCCGGGCGATCCGCCCCAGCCGCATTGCCACGATGCGGTCCGCATAGCTGGACGCAAAGTTGATGTCGTGCAGCACCAGCACCACCGTCTTGCCCAGTTCATCAGCCGCGCGCCGCAAGGTGCCCATCATGGCGACGGCATGCTTCATGTCCAGGCTGTTCAAGGGCTCGTCCAGCAGCACGTAGCGCGTATCCTGGCACAGCACCATCGCCACGAACGCGCGCTGGCGCTGGCCGCCGGACATCTCGTCCAGATAACGGTCCGCCAGCGGCTCCAGGTTCAGGTACGCAATGGCCTGATCGATGTGGACCTTGTCATCCATCGTCAGCCGCCCGCCCGTGTGCGGGTAGCGGCCAAACGCCACCAGGTCTTTCACCGTCAACCGCAGCGGCAGGTGGTTGTCCTGGCGCAGGATGGCCAGGCGCCGCGCCAGTTCCCGGCTGTCGGCACGCGTGACGTCCAGGCCTTCCACCAGCACGCGGCCCGCGCTCATCGGCAGCAGCCGGCTCACCATCGACAGCAACGTCGACTTGCCCGCCCCGTTCGGCCCGATGATGGCGGTGACGCCGCCGGCCGGCAGGTCCAGGCTGACATCGTCGATCACGACGGTGTCGCCGTACTGCTTGCTGACGTTCTGGATTTCTATCATCGGCGCCCCCTGCGCAAGATCAGGACGAGAAACATCACACCGCCCACGAATTCAATCACCACGCTCACCGTGGTGTTCAGCCCCAGCACGCGCTCCAGCAGCGTCTGGCCCCCCACCAGGAAGATGACGCTGAGCAGCGTCGCGGCCGGCACCGTGTACCGATGCCTGTCCGATCCCATGGCTTGATACGCCAGGTTGCTGACCAGCAGTCCAAAGAACGTCACGGGACCGACCAGCGCCGTCGAGACGGACACCAGCACCGCGATCGCCGCCAGGGTCACCATCAGCGTGCGGCGATAGTCCACGCCCAGGTTCAATGCCATGTCGCGGCCCAGCGCCAGCACGTCGTAGCGGCGGCGCATGCGCCAGACGAAGAAAGACGCCGCGCAGACGGCGCCAAAGGCAATCGGCAGCAGCTCGACGCGCACCGAATTGAAACTGGCAAACATGCGGTCCTGCAGCACCAGGAATTCATTCGGATCGATCAACCGCACGACGAAACTCGACAGGCTGCGAAACAGCAGTCCGAAGATGATGCCCACCAGCATCATCAAATGCAGGCTGCGCACAGCGTCGGAGAACAGCCAGCGGAACAGCAGGCACGCGAACGCGGTCATCGCGCACACTTCCAGCAGGAATGCGGCGACCGGATGATTTGCAGTCGCCGCCGCCTGCCCGAAGCCGAACACCACCACGGCCTGGATCAGCAGGTATAGGGCGTCGAAGCCCATGATGGCGGGCGTAAGGATGCGGTTATGCGTGATGGTCTGGAACAGCACGGACGACACCGCCACCGCATACGCCACCAGCAGCATGGCCAGCAGCTTGCCGCCGCGGAAGGGAATGACGAACGACCACTGGCCGTTCGCGCCCAGCGTCATGAAGGCGACGATGCAGAGCAGCGCCCCAGCGCCCAGCGCGGCAAGACGCCATGTCTGCGGCGGGCGCGGGGCTATGCGGGAAGTCGAGGCGATTTCAGCCAAGGCGGTTCCTCCGCGTGCGCAGCAGCCACAGGAACAGGATGCTGCCCAGCACGCCCACCACCGTCCCGATGGGAATCTCGTAGGGGTGGATGACCAGCCGGCCGATGATGTCGCAGGCCAGCACGAACACGCCGCCCAGGAATGCCACCCAAGGAATGGCGCGTCGCATGTTGTCGCCCAGCACCAGGCTGACGGCATTGGGCACGATGAGGCCCAGGAACGGAATGCTGCCGGCCGTCACCACTACCACGGCCGAGATGGCGGAAACGATCAACAGGCCGACCAGCGTCAGCCGCGCATGGTTCAGTCCCAGGTTGGACGCGAACTCGCGGCCCATGCCCGCCACCGTATAACGGTCGGCGGCGGCATACGCAGCGCACGCCAGCGCAAAGCCGATCCACAGCAGTTCATATCTGCCACGCAGCACGCCGGAGAAGTCGCCGGTGGTCCACGCATGCAGGGACTGCAACAGGTCGAAGCGGTACGCCATGAAGGTGGTGACCGCCTGGATCACGCCGCCCAGGATCAATCCGATCAGCGGCACGATGAATGGCGTGCGCAGCGGCACGCGGCGCAATAGCGCCAGAAACAGCAAGGTGCCCGCCAGCGCAAAACCCGTAGCCGTCAGCATCTTGCCGATCACGGACGTATCGGGCGCCAGCAAGGTGACGACCAGGATGCCGAGGGTGGCGGATTCGACGGTGCCGGCCGTCGTGGGCTCAACAAACCGGTTGCGCACCAGCATCTGCATGATGAGACCGGCGACGGCCAGCGCCGTGCCTGCCAGCAGCAGCGCAAGGGTGCGCGGGACGCGGCTGACCAGCAGCAGCCGCCACGCGCGCTCGCCCTCTTCGCCGCCGTTCCATAGCGCGGCCCAATGCATCTGGCCCGCGCCCAGGCTGACGCTGGCCACGCACAACAGCAGCAACACCACCACCACGGCCGTCAGGCCACCCCACCCGCTGATTGCGCGCCGCCAGTTCACCGGCAGCCCTTCCCGTCTTGCATGCTGCTTACTTTCCTTGCGACAACGCCGCGGCGATCTGATCCACGTTCTGCTGCATGGCCGTCAGGCCCGCGCTGCCCAGCAGATACCAGTTGAAGCCGTTCAGGTAGACCACGCGCTGGTTCTTCCACGCCTTGGTCGGTCGCACCAATTCATTGTCCAGCATGCGCTGCGCCGACACGCCTTCGCGGCCGATGGCGGCGTCGCGGTCGATCACGAACAGCCAGTCGGGATCGGTCTGGGCAATGAATTCGAACGAAATCGCCTGGCCGTGGTTGGACACGTTCAGGCCGGTCGCGGCGGGCTTCACGCCAAAGGCGTCGTGAATCACGCCAAAGCGCGAGCCCGGACCGTAGGCGCTCATCTTGCCGCCGGTCGTCAGCACGATCAACGCGGTGCCGGCGTTGGCGGCCTTGCCTTTCAACGAAGCGATGGACGCGTCCAGCGCGGCCAGCTTCTCCTTGGCCACGCCTTCTTTGCCGTACAGCGCGGCCAGCGTTTCGGTGTTGCGCCGGACGCTGCCGACCAGATCCTTGGCGTCGACCGTCAGGTCCACGGTCGGTGCGATCTTGGACAGCTCGTCGTACTTGGGCGCGGAGCGGCCGGCCACGAAGATGACTTGTGGCGCAGCGGCGTGGATGACTTCGTAGTTGGGCTCGAACATCGTGCCCGCCTTCAGATACCGCTTGTCCGCGAACTGGCTGAGCTGCGGCGGCAGCTTGGCGGCGCTGGGCACGCCGATGGGGTCCACGCCGAGCGTGTGCAGGGTGTCCAGCACGGCCAGATCCAGCACGATCGTCTTGGACGGATTGGCCGGCACGGCGGTTTCGCCGCGTGCGTGCTTGACCGGCGTGGTGGACTGCGCGGCGCTCACGGCGGCCGCGGCGCTCAGTGCCAGCGCCACGCCGGCCCGGGTTGCCCAGCGGCGGGCGGCGCCCGCCTGTTTTCCATTGTTCATGCAAACCTCTCTGTGTTGGACGCCAACGGCGCCCCGTCATAATTCAGAACTTCACGCCGACGCCCAGCCAGTAACGGCGGCCGTCTTCGACGTAGCCGAAGTCGTCGTAGGCGACTTGCTTGTCGAACAGGTTGTAGATGCCGGCATACACCGACACGGTCTTGTTGACGGCGTACGAACCGCCCAGGTCCACGAACGTGTAGGACGGCGCGACCAGCGCGTCCGACGACGGGCCCGTGGTGGGCTGGCTTTCGCGGCCGCGGAAGTTCACGCGCGCCCACGCCTGCAGCGCGTCGGACGGCTGCCAATTGACCGTGGTCGTGAACAGATGCTTGGGCAACTGGTTCAGCGGCTCGCCCTTGTACTGGCCGGACTTCTGCTCGGACTTCGTGAACGTATAGCTGCTGGTCATCGACCAGTCGGCGGCCAGCGGCAGCTTCAGGCTGGCTTCCACGCCGCGCGACACGGCCTTGTCCACGTTCATGTACGTGGTGGGATCCGAACCGAACTGGTTGGGACCATCCGTGCACTGCGTCAAGGGGCAAGCCACGCGGGTGATCTTGTCCTTGAAATCGTTGTTGAACAGCGTGACGCCGGCGCTCATACCTTCGCCGTCGTCATACAGCAGGCCAATTTCCTGGGTCACCGACTTTTCGGGCGTCAGGTCCGGGTTGCCGTACATGTTCCCGCCGCGGCTGGTCTGGCCCCAGCCGGCCACGGTCTGGCGCAGGTCCGGCGCGCGGAAGCCGGTGGACACGCCGCCCTTCAGGGTCCAGCGTTCGGCCATGTGCCACACGCCGTAGAGGCGCGGGCTGAAGTGGCTGCCGAAATTCTCGTCCTCGTCCATGCGCAGGCCCGTCGTGACGGCAAAGCTTTCGGTCAGGCGCCATTCGTCCTCGGCGAACAAGGCCCATTGATACCGTTCCACCTTGTTGGGACCGCCCTCCAACTGGTTGCCGTTCTGGTCATGCAGGCGCTGGTTCAAATAGCTGCCGCCCAGCGTCAGCATGTGCGATCCCAGCGGCAGCGACCAGCTCGTCTGCAGGTCCAGATTCTTGATCTTCATCTGGCGCGAGCGGTTGTCGAACTCTTCCTGCTGCACGTAGCTGTCGGACACGCCCCAGCCCCAGCGGCCGGTGTGCGACAACGCCCACTTGCTGCTGCGGTAATCGGTTTCGGACGACGCCGGGCAACCCGTGCGCGGGCAGGCCGTGCCGGGCGGCAGCGGCTCGACCGTCTTGCCCAGGGTGTCCTGGAACTTCTGACGCATCGTGGTCGCTTCCAGCACGATGTCGTGATCGCGGTTGGGCGTAAGCGCCAGCTTGGCGGTCACGCTTTCGGCGTTGCGCTTGCGGTAGCCGTTGTAGATGTTGTCTTCGTCGCGCTGCGTGGCCTGGCCGTAGATCTGCAGGCCCAGCAGGTCGTTCTTGATCGGGCCGGCCAGGTAGAAGTTGCCCTGGTAGATGTCGCCCGACTTGCTGCTCTCCTGGATCGTCGTATCCATGCGAATCTCGCCGTGCCATTCGTCAGGCACCTTGCGCGTGATGATGTTGATCACCCCGCCCATGGCGTCGGACCCGTACAACGATGACATCGGGCCGCGCACCACTTCAATGCGCTCGATGGCCGACAGCGGCGGCGTCCAGCCACCCTCCACGCCCGTCGAGTCCGAGTTGGTGCGGGTTTCGCGCGAGCTCTGGCGCTTGCCGTCGATCAGGATCAGCGTGTACTTCGGCCCCATGCCGCGCAGGCTGATGTCCTGGCGATCGCCACCGCCCGTGACGATGACACCCGGCACTTCCACCAGCGCGTCGTTCAAGTCGCGGTAGAACTTCTTGTCCAGATCCTCACGCGTGATGACGCTGATCGAGGCCGGCGCATCCTGAATGCGTTGCTCGAAACCGCTGGCCGTCACGACCACCGTGTCCATCGTCGTGGTGGCGTCCGCGGCCTGCGCCCAGATGGCGGACGGCCCCAGGCCGAAACCCGCGGCGCACAAGGCGGCGGCCAGTTGCGTGCGCGACGCGGCGATGCACTGGCCGGCGGCCAGATCTTTCCTGCTCATGATTCCAACTTCTCCCGTCCCCGGTTTGCACTGCGCCTCACGCGCCGCACTACCCGGCTCCCACTTATTAATGAAAACCATTCTCATATTAGAATTGGGGCTTGCAGCACGCCGCAACACGCTTTCCGCAACTTTTATCTTCTTTGCACTTCTTGACACTCCGGCGCGCAGCGTTCGGCCACACTGCCGGATGCTCGACGCCCAACACGCATGCCTTTCACTCATTCAGCGGTGGCGCGCCGCATCCTGCTGATCGACGACGACGTCGAGCTGGCGCAGATGCTGCGCGAATACCTGGAACCCCATCAATGCCAGCTGACGCTGGCGCATACAGGCTCGCAAGGCTTGTCCTTGCTGGCGCAGGACGATTTCGACCTGGTGCTGCTCGATCTGATGCTGCCCGACGGCAATGGGCTGGATCTGCTCAAGCACTATCGCCAGCGCTCGCGCCGCCCGGTCATCATGTTCACCGCGCACGGCGGCGAGACCGACCGCGTGCTGGGTCTGGAGTTCGGCGCCGACGATTACCTGGCCAAGCCCTTCAGCCCGCGTGAACTCAAGGCGCGCGTCACGGCCGTGCTGCGCCGCTTCGAGGAAACGCCCGTCCCCGCCAGTCCGTCGCTGAGCCTGGGCGCCCTGTCGCTGGACCCGGCCACCGGCCGCGCGCGCATGGGCGACGACGAAGTGATGCTGACCGGCGCCGAACAACGCATCCTGGAAATCCTGATGCGCACGCCCGGCCAGGTGATCGCGCGCGACCAGATCGGCCTGTACGCGCTGGGCCGCGCCCCGGACCGCTACGACCGCAGCATCGACACGCACATCAGCAGCCTGCGCAAGAAGCTGCGCCTGGATCAACACGCCGACACGCTGTCCATCCGCAATCTGCGCGGCTTGGGCTACGTGCTGGCGGGCGCTGCGTGATGACGTTGCTGCCCGCCCGTTCGCTCTTCTGGCGCGCGTTCCTGACGTTCTGGGGCGCCATGGCGGTCATCCTGGTCTGCGGCATGGTGCTGACGGCGTCGGTGGCCTGGTACCGCTTCAATTCGCTGGATGGCCTGAATCCCGGCAACCTCACGCGCGACGCCGCGCAGGTTGCGCGCACGCAGGGCGCGGAAGGCCTGGAACGTTGGGTCCGCGCCATGGACGACAACTACTCGGCGCTGAAGATCTATGTCATGGACCCGCAGGACCAGGACATCCTGGGCCGGCGCCTGCCCACGCGTCTGTATGACTGGCTGGTGGCGTACCGCGCCGCGCCTGACCGGTCGCCGCAGTCCGACTATGTGCCGGCGGATCCCGCAGGTGAACGCGTGTCGTGGTGGGAGCCGCAGATCCTGGTCCTGCCGGACGGCTCGGAACTGCTGATGCTGTTCCTGCCGTTCGACTCGTCGCGCTGGGAGGTGCTGGCGCTGTCACCCGTTGCGCTGGCGCTGCTGCTGTTCGCGCTGGCGGTGACGGCGCCCTTCTGCTGGGCATTGACGCGCCACATCACCGCGCCGTTGGCGCAACTGCGCGAGACCACGCACGCCTTGGCGGCTGGGCAACTGGATACACAAACACCGCCGAAGCTCGCCACGCGCCAGGACGAACTTGGCCTGCTGGCTCGCGACTTCGACGCGATGGCCGTGCGCCTGAAAGCGCTGGTCGATACGCGCGAACAACTGCTGCACAACGTGGCGCATGAACTCCGGTCACCGCTTGCGCGCCTGCGCCTGGCTTCCGAACTGGCGCGGCGCAACGACGAACGCCGGGATCTGCAGCTTGACCGCATCGAACGCGAATGCGAGCGGCTGGACGCTCTAGTGGGCAACACGCTGCGGCTTGCCCGCGTGGGTGCGTTGCCCGTGCCGACGGATCCGCTGAATCTGTCGGACGTGGTGGCCGGCGTCGTGGACGATGCGCGCTATGAGGCCGAGGGGCGGCATCTGCAGATCGATTGGGACACGCCCGCACCGATCCTCATCGCCGGCGACCGCGCCAGCCTGGCCAGCGCCATCGAGAACGTGCTGCGCAACGCCCTGCGCTTTGCGCCTGCGCACAGCGTCATCCGTGTGCGGCTTCTGACCAGCGCCAGCGAAGCCAGCCTGGAGATCGAAGACCGCGGCCCGGGGGTCGCTACGCAGGAGCTGGCGTCGCTTTTCGAACCGTTCTATCGCGCGGGCTCCGCCGGTGCCGCCAGCACGCCGGGCGGCGGCGCGGGACTGGGTCTTTCCATCGCCCAGGCCGCGATCTCCGCGCACAAGGGATCGATATCGGCGCGCAACGTGGCCCCGCAAGGCTTGAGCGTGCGCATGGACCTGCCGTTGCTGTCGGCCACCGCGGCGCGCCCTGCTGCGGGGTGACGCCACGAACGGCGTGCCGCATCAGAACGTGATGACGGTGTTCCCATAACCCGAACTCAATGCCACGAATTCCGACGGGTCAATCCGCGTCGGCCAGTATCGCTGCCGGCAACCTCGGCAACACCCGCATCGCGTTCGCGGTGGTGGCGTGCGCCACCTGCGCCGGCGTGATGCCGCGCAGTTCCGCAAGCACCTGCGCGATCCGCGCCAGTTCGCCGGGACGATTGCGCCGATCGGGTTCATGCAGCCAGGCGGGCGGAATGTCCGGTGCGTCGGTCTCCAGCACCAGATGCTCCAGCCCCACGTCCACCGCGTGACGGCGAATCTGCAGCGCTCGCTCGAACGTCATCGCGCCGCCCATTCCCAGCGCAAAGCCATGGTCGATGAAGGCCTGCGCCTGCTGCGCGCTGCCATTGAACGCGTGCGCGATGCCGCCGATGCGCGGATGGCGGCGCAGGTACTTCAGCAGGATGTCCTGGGATTTACGCACGTGCAGCAGCACGGGCAGGCCAAACTCGACGGCCATGTCCAATTGCGCGGCATAGAACCGTTCCTGACGTTCGCGCGGCGGGCCGGACGCGATCTCCGGCACGAAGAAGTCCAGCCCGATTTCGCCGATGGCGACAAAGCGCGGATCGCCCAGGGATTCCTTGATGGTCTGTCGAAGCACGTCCAGATCGCCGTCGTCGGCGCGCGCGACGTACAGCGGGTGGATGCCCAGCGCATACGCGCCGCCGGCGATGCTGGCGGCCAGGTCGCGTACGACCGCGAAATTGGCGCGTTCGATGGCAGGGATCACGATGGCCTGGACGTCCGCATGGGCGGCGTGGTCCGCGACCTCGGTGCGATCGGCATCGAATTCAGCGGCGTCCAGATGGCAATGGGTGTCGATGAGCATGGGCGTGTCCTCCTTATGCGGATTATCCGCCCCGCGGCCGTCGCGCGGACCCGCGCTGACGACTTTCGCTGCGGACCGGGCTAGCCTGACACCAGGCGGCCGTTTTCCATCAGCAACTGACGGTCGGCGCGGGCGGCAAGCTCGGGATCGTGGGTGACGATCGCAAATGCCGTGCCCGACTCCTGGTTCACCCGCGTCAGCAGTTCGAACATGTTGTGGGCAGTGTGCCGGTCCAGGTTGCCCGTGGGCTCGTCCGCCAGTACGCACACCGGCCGAGTCACCAGCGCGCGCGCCAGCGCCACGCGCTGCCGTTCGCCGCCGGACAACTGGCCGGGAAAGTGCCCTTCCCGGGCGGAAAGGCCGACCAATCCGAGCACTTCTCGTGCCGCCTCGCGGGCCTTGTCGCGGTTCTCGCGGCGCACGATCAGCGGCATCGCCACATTGTCCAGCGCCGAAAACTCGGCCAGCAGGTGGTGGAACTGGTAGACGAAGCCCAGGCTGCGGTTGCGCACCGCGCTTTTCTTGGACTCGGACAGCCCGATGCCCACCTGGCCGTCAACCGATACCGAGCCGCTGGTCGGGACGTCGAGCAGCCCCAGAATGTGCAGCAAGGTGCTTTTGCCGGACCCCGACGCGCCCACGATGGCGACCATCTCGCCGCGCGCGACGGACAGGCTGACATTGCTGAGCACTTCGATCCGGGCGGGGCCTTCGTCGTAGACCTTGACGATGTTTTCGGCCTGCAGCGCCGGCGTCGTGCCGGCCTGCGGTTTCTGCGTCGGGGTATCAATCATGGCGCAGCACCTGTGCGGGTTGCAGGCGCGAGGCGCGCCAGCTCGGATACAAGGTCGCCAGCAGCGACAGCACCAGCGAGGTCACGCCGATGGTGACGATGTCGCCCACCTGAGGATCGGACGGCAGCGCGCTGATGAAGTAGATTTCGCGCGGCAGGAAATGCACGCCCAGCATGCGTTCGATGAACGGCACGATCACGTCCACGTTGTACGCAATGGCAATGCCGCCGGCCACGCCCAGCAAGGTGCCGATCACGCCGATCAGCGCGCCTTGCACCAGGAAGATGCGGGCCACTTCGCCGGGACCCGCGCCCAGCGTGCGCAGGATGGCGATGTCGGATTGCTTGTCCTTGACGGCCATGACCAGCGAGGACAGCAGATTGAACGCCGCCACGGCCACGATCAGCGCCAGGATCAGGAACATCATGCGCTTTTCGGTCTGCACCGCGGCGAACCACGTGCGGTTGTTGCGCGACCAGTCGCTGGCCATGACGTACGGCGGCAGGACGTTGCGCAGTTCGGCCGCCACTTCGGGGGCTTTCTGCATGTCGGCAATGCGCAGACGCACGCCGGCGGTGCCGCTTTCGCGGAAGACGCGCGCCGCATCTTCGTTGTCCACGAACGCCAGCGAAGAATCGTATTCGTAGTGGCCCGACGAGAACACGCCCACCACGGTGAACTGGCGCATGCGCGGGGCAAACCCGGCCGGGCTGATCGAGCCCTGCGGCGCCATCATCAGCAGCGTGTCGCCGACCTTGACGCCCATGCCGTCGGCCAGCTCGTTGCCCAGCACGACGCCGAAGCCGCCGGGTTTCAGGTCGGTCAGCTTGCCCGACACCATCTGGCGCGGCAGGTCCGACACGTTGCCCTCGGTGGCAGGGTCGATGCCCCGCACCTGCACGCCGCGCAACGCCTGCCCCCGGACCAGCATGCCCTGCGCCGCCACGAAGGGCGCGCCGGCCTTGACTTCGGGATTGCGCTCGGCGGCGGTGGCGAACTGCTGCCACTGCTCAAGCACCCGTTCGGGGGATGCGCCGGGAAGATAGAGTTCGATGTGCGGCAGCACCGACAACATGCGGTCGCGCACTTCTTTCTGGAACCCGTTCATCACGGACAGCACCACGATCAGGGCGGCAACGCCCAGCGCGATGCCCGCCATGGAACTGGCGGCAATGAAGGAGATGAAGCGATCGCGGCGGCCGCGTCGCTGGCGGATCCGGGCAAGCCCCGCATAGCGGGCGCCGATCCATAGTTCGTAGGGTATTTTCAGCACGTGCGCATTATTGCATTAACCGCCCGTAAATCGCCCCGCGGATGTGCGGATCCTAGACCAGGCGTGACAACGTATGGCAGTTGGCCGCGGCGCTAAGTTCCCCATCCCGGCGCGGACTACAATCGCCGCCATGCTGATCGTCATTCCGGGCGCCTTGCCCGCCCTTCCCGTCGCCGCCGAACTGGCCAAGCTTCTGCCCGAGCGCGCGCCCACCCTGCACGGCTGGCTACAGGCTGCGACCGCTCGCCCCCAGGCCTACGACCTGCGCGCCCACGGTTGCACCGCCTTCGAATCGTGGCAGCTGGAGCGCGCCGGGTATGCGCCCGAACCTGGCCTGCTGCAAAGCGCCGGGCTCGGCCCGCTGCTGGCCGGGCAACAATCCCACACACTGGCTGACGAACCCGTCTGGCTATGCGAACTGGTCCACCTTGCGCTAGGCGCGGATCAGGCGTCGCTGCTGGATCCGGATTCGATGGACCTGACCGAGTCGGAAACGGCCGCCCTGCTCGACACTGCGCGCCCTATATTTGAAGGCACCGGATTCTCGGTCGAGCCGCTGTCGCCGCAGCGCTGGCGCCTGCGCCTGCCGGCGGACCTGCACCCCCAGACCGCCAGTCCGTTGGCCGTGGCCGGAAAGCGCCTGAACGACTGGTGGCGCCAGGATGCCGAAACGCGCCCGTGGCGGCGCCTGCTGAACGAAATCCAGATGGCGTGGCACGAACACCCGGTCAACGACGTCCGGGCCGCCCGCGGCCTGCCGCCCGTCAACGCGCTGTGGCTGTACGGCGGCGGTACGCCCTGGACGGCGGCGCCCGCCGGCCCGGCGCAAGTTTTGACGCAACTGGACGCGCCGCAACGCGCCGGCGACTGGGCCGCGTGGCTCGACGCGCTGACCGAACTCGATACGCAGCATCTGCGTCCGCTGGCCGCCGCCAAAGGCCTGCCCGCCACGCCGGTGCAACTGCTGCTGCTGGGCGATGACCGCAAGGTTGCCCTTGACCTGAAACCGCGCGGGGGCCTGCTTGGCTTGCTGCCCGCGCCCAAGAAGAACTGGAGCGCCTGGTGGTCTCACCCCGCTTAACCATCCGTCCGGCCGATCTGGCCGCCTGCCACGTCCTCGAATCCTCCGGCATCCACCCCCTGCTGGCCCGCCTGTGGGCCGCGCGCGGCGTGACGCATCCGGACCAGACCCGCCTCGCCTGGCCGTCCTTGCTGCCGCCGGCTGGATTGACCCATTCGGCCCACGCGGCCGCCGTCCTGGCCGACGCCATCCAGGCCGGGAAAAAGCTGCTGATCGTGGCCGACTACGATTGCGACGGCGCCACCGCCTGCGCCGTCGGCCTGCGCGCGCTGTCCGCGATGGGCGCCGACGTCGACTTCCTGGTGCCTAATCGTTTCGAGACCGGGTACGGCCTTTCCCCGGCCGTGGTCGAACTGGCCTGCCGCCACCGCGCGGGCAAGCCCGACATCATCATCACGGTCGACAACGGCATCGCCAGCGTCGACGGCGTGGCTGCGGCCAATGACGCCGGCATCGGCGTGGTCATCACCGATCACCACCTGCCCGGCGACACCCTGCCGGACGCGCTGGCCATCGTGAACCCCAACCAGCCCGGCTGCGGCTTTCCGTCCAAGAACCTGGCCGGCGTGGGCGTCATCTTCTACATGATGCTGGCGCTGCGCGCCGAACTGCGCCGGCGCGGCGTCTACGCGCCGGACGGCGGACCGCGCCTGGACGCGCTGTCCGATCTGGTTGCGCTGGGCACGGTGGCCGACGTCGTCAAACTGGACGCCAACAATCGGCTCCTGGTCACGCAGGGCCTGCAGCGCATGCGCAGCGGCCGTCTGCAACCTGGGCTACGCGCGCTCTTTGCCGTCGCTGGCCGCGAGCCGCGCAGCGCCAATGGCTTCGACCTGGGCTTCGCGCTCGGACCGCGCATCAACGCCGCGGGCCGCCTGGCGGACATGAGCCTGGGCATTGCCTGCCTGACCACGGACGACGAGGCGCAGGCGCTGGAGATGGCGCGCGAGCTGGACAACATCAACCGCGAACGTCGCACGATCGAAGCCGAGATGCGCGAGCAGGCGCTGGCCGCCATGGAAGCGCCCGATGCCACCGCCGGCGCCACCGTCTGCGTGTTCGACCCGGGCTGGCACCAGGGCGTCGTGGGGCTGGTCGCCTCACGCCTGAAAGAGAAATTCTGGCGCCCCACCCTGGCCTTCGCGCCGGCCGGCGACGACGAGATTCGCGGCTCCGGCCGTTCGATCCCGGACGTGCACCTGCGCGATGCGCTGGACCTCGTATCCAAGCGCCATCCCAACCTGATCCGCAAGTTCGGCGGCCACGCCATGGCGGCCGGCCTGACGCTGGGCAAGTCCGATTTCCCGACCTTCGCCCCCGCCTTCGACGCCGCCGTGCGCGAACTGACCGGACGCGATTCCTTCGAGCCCGTCATCGAAACCGACGGCTCGCTGGAAACCGGCTACGCCAACGCCGACGTGGCCGGGATGCTGCAACAGCAGGTCTGGGGCGCAGGCTTCGCCGCCCCCCTGTTCCTGGACGAGTTTGTCGTGCGCAACCAGCGTCTGGTCGGCGAAAAGCATCTGAAGCTGTCCCTGGAACGCGGCCACCAACGTTTCGACGCCATCTGGTTCGGCCACGACCAGTCCCTGCCGGAACACATCCAGGCGGCGTACCGCCTGGAACAGAACGTGTGGAACGGGATGGTGTCGGTGCAGCTAGTGATCGAACACGCCGGATAATGCGCGACGGTGTCTGACACCCATCAGACACCGTCCACCAGCAACGTTACTTGTTCACCAGCTTCGCCGGCTGCGCCAGCGCCGCCAGCGCGCCCACCACCAGGCAGCCGGCCAGCATGTACAGCCCGGTGTTCGTCGTCCCGGTCATATCCTTCAGCCAGCCCACCAGATACGGGCTGACAAAGCCGGCCAGGTTCCCCACCGAATTGATCAGCGCAATCCCCGCGGCGGCGGCCGTGCCGCCCAGTAGCGCCGTCGGCAGGCTCCAGAACAGCGGCAGCACCGTGCAGATGCCGATGTTGGCCACCGTCAGCGCCAGAATCGCCAGCACGGTGTTACCGCTCCACACCGCCGACAGGAACAGCCCCACCGCGCCGAACAGCGCCGGCAAGGCGACGTGCCAGCGGCGCTCGCGCTGCCGGTCGGAATTGCGCGAGATCAGGATCATGCCGATCACGGCGAACAGGTTGGGCACCGCCGTCAGCAGGCCAATCGCCAGCGGGCTCTGCACCCCGGTGTTCTTGATGAGGCTCGGCATCCAGAACCCCACGCCGTACAGGCCCATCACGAACGAAAAATAGATCAGCGCCATCGCCCACACGCGCGGCTTGGTCAGCGCGGCGCGGATCGGCGGATCCTCCTTCTGCTGTTCCTCGGCCGCGATATTGCGGATCAGCACGGCCTTTTCATTGGCCGTCAGCCACTTGGCCTTGTTGATGCGGTCGTCCAGATAGATCAGCACCAGCACCCCAATCACCACCGACGGAATCCCCTCCAGCAGAAACAGCCATTGCCAGCCCGACAGTCCGTGGTCGCCGTGGAAGGTCGCCATGATCCATCCCGAGATCGGGCCGCCGATCAGGCCGGACATGGGCACCGCGGTCATGAAGAACGTGGTGATGCGGCCGCGCCGGGCAGCCGGATACCAATAGGTGAGATACAGGATGATGCCGGGAAAGAACCCCGCCTCGGCCGCGCCCAGCAGAAAGCGCAGCAGATAGAACATATGCTCGCTGGTCACGAACATCATGCAGGCCGAAATAATGCCCCACGTGATCATGATCCGGGCGATCCAGATCCGCGCCCCCACCTTGTGCAGGATGATGTTGCTGGGAATCTCGAAGATGAAATAGCCGATGAAGAAAATCCCGGCGCCCAGCCCGTACACCGTCTCGCTGAACTGCAGTTCCTGCAGCATCTGCAGCTTGGCGAACCCCACGTTGACGCGGTCCAGGTACGCCACCACATAGCAGACCACCAACAGCGGCACCAGCCGCCAGCCCACCTTGCGGTAGATCCGGTCCTCTTCGCTGGCGTCAAGCGCCGGCGAGACCCCGGGGGTCATCGTGTTTTCCATCTCTGTCTCCATTCCTCTGGCGGGATAGGCCGGCGCGGGGCCGGCGTTTTCGGGGTCGGCGGTCCCAAACAGGGACATCGCAGCCACCCGCCAAGGCTAGAGCCGTCGGGTTGACAAAAAACTGAACAACTTGGAACCGCGTCGCCGGCGGCCGAAATCGGGCCCGTCCCCCGTCTGCCGCCGTGCGCCCGCGCAGTCGGTCCATCCACGGTAAAATGCCAGGTTTCGCACAAAAGTCATCAGGATAGGATCAATCATGGAAGCCGAACGTCAGAACCAGCTCGCAGCCCGCCTCGCCGACTACGCGGAGCGCGAACAGGCTCTACGGAGGTATCTTTGACTACGATGCCAAAGCTGAACGCCTCCACGTCGTAAACGCCGAGCTCGAAGACCCGGCCGTCTGGAACGACCCCAAGCACGCCCAGGACCTGGGCCGTGAAAAGAAATCGCTCGAGGACGTGGTGGAAACACTGACGAGCCTGGGCGCCGGCGTGGCCGATTCCCAGGAACTCTTCGAAATGGCCGCCGCCGACGATGACGGCGACACGCTCGAAGCGATCGAACTGGACGCCAACGCCTTCCAGGAAAAGCTCGAAGCCCTGGAATTCCGCCGCATGTTCTCCAATCCGGCCGATCCCCTGAATTGCTTCCTGGACATCCAGGCGGGCGCGGGCGGCACGGAAGCGCAGGACTGGGCGTCGATGCTGCTGCGCCAGTACCTCAAGTACGCCGAACGCAAGGGCTTCAAGGCCGAGATCCTTGAAGAATCCGACGGTGAAGTCGCGGGCATCAAGTCGGCCACGATCAAGATCGAAGGCGACTACGCCTTCGGCTACCTGCGCACCGAAACCGGCGTGCACCGCCTGGTCCGCAAGAGCCCCTTCGACTCGTCGGGCGGCCGCCACACGTCGTTCGCCAGCGTCTTCGTCTACCCGGAAGTCGACGATTCCTTCGAAGTCGAAGTGAACCCCGCCGACTTGCGCGTCGACACCTACCGCGCCTCGGGCGCGGGCGGCCAGCACATCAACAAGACCGACTCGGCCGTGCGTCTGACGCACATCCCCACCGGCATCGTCGTGCAGTGCCAGAACGACCGTTCGCAGCACCGCAACCGCGCCGAAGCCATGCAGATGCTGAAGTCCAAGCTCTACGAACTGGAAATGCGCAACCGCATGGCCGAGCAGCAGAAGCTGGAAGACTCCAAGACCGACGTGGGCTGGGGCCATCAGATCCGTTCGTACGTGCTGGACCAAAGCCGCATCAAGGACCTGCGCACGAACGTCGAAATCTCCAACACGCAGAAGGTGCTGGACGGCGACCTGGATCCCTTCATCCAGGCCAGCCTGAAGCAAAACGTCTAAGTTCCGCGATTCTTCCCGCTTTCACGCACCCAGAGGTCCACGAATGTCCGACACCATTGCAATTCTCACCGGCGCCTCGCGCGGCATCGGCGCCGCCATGGCGCGCGGCCTGGTCAAACCCGGCACCCGCCTCATCACGCTGGCGCGCCGCGAAGACCCCGAGCTCGCCGCCCACGCGCGCTCGCAGGATGTGCAGCTGGAACAACTGTCCGTGGACCTCTCGGACCTGAAAGCGGCCGAATCCGCGGCCGAACGCATCTGCGCCGCGCTCCCGCGCGACGCCAAGCGCTATCTGCTGATCAACAACGCGGGCACGGTGCATCCCGTGGCGCGCACCGACGAACTCACCGACGGCGCGGCCATCTCCGCCGCCTTCAACCTGAACGTCACCGCCGTCATGCTGCTCACGGCGCGCTTCCTCGCCGCCGTCGCCGACATCAAGGCCGACCGCCGCGTGCTGAACATCTCCTCCGGCGCGGGCCGCAACCCGAACGCGGGCTGGGGCGTGTACTGCGCCACCAAGGCCGCGCTCGACATGCACGCCCGCGTCGTCAAGCAGGAACAAGGCGCCGACGGCGCGCGCATCGTCGCGCTGGCCCCCGGCATCGTCGACACCGACATGCAGGCTGCCATCCGCGCCAGCTCCGTCGAAAGCTTCCCTGCGCTGGCCAAGTTCCAGGACTTCCATGCCACCGGCAAGCTGTCCTCGCCCGCCAACGTAGCCTCCCGCATCCTCGCCTACCTGGATCGCGAAGATTTCGGCACGACCGAAATCGACGACATCCGCAATTACGACTGATCCCCCGACCATGACCGACCACTCGACCACTCCGGCTCCCGCCCAGGATGAAAACCGCTTGATCGCCGAACGGCGTGCCAAGCTGGCCAAACTGCGCGAAACCGGGGTCGCGTACCCCAACGATTTCGTCCCGGACGCCCGCGCCGCGGCCCTGCATGACAAGTACGACGGCGAGGAACAGGAAGCCCTGGCCGCCGCCGCCGTCACCGTCAAGGTCGCCGGCCGCATGATGCTCAAGCGCGTCATGGGCAAGGCCAGCTTCGCCACGCTGCAGGACAGCACCGGCCGCATCCAGATCTACCTGGACCGCGGCACGCTCGGCGAAGACGTCTACGCCGCGTTCAAGCAATGGGACATCGGCGACATCATCGCGATCGAAGGGTCGGTCTTCAAGACCAACAAGGGCGAACTGTCGGTGCACGCCGCGTCCGCGCGCCTCCTGTCCAAGTCGCTGCGCCCCCTGCCCGACAAGTTCCACGGCGTTGCCGACCAGGAACTGCGCTATCGCCAGCGCTATGTCGACCTCATCATGACCGACGCCACGCGCCGCACGTTTGAAGCGCGCAGCAAGGCCGTGGGCAGCATCCGCCAGTTCATGCTGAACGCGGGCTTCCTCGAAGTCGAAACGCCCATGCTGCACCCGATCCCGGGCGGCGCGGCGGCCAAGCCCTTCGTCACGCACCACAACGCGCTGGACATGGAAATGTTCCTGCGCATCGCGCCCGAGCTCTACCTCAAGCGCCTGATCGTCGGCGGCTTTGAACGCGTGTTCGAAGTCAACCGCAACTTCCGCAACGAAGGCGTCAGCCCGCGGCACAACCCCGAATTCACGATGATGGAGTTCTACGCAGCCTTCGCGGACTACCGCTGGCTCATGGACTTCACCGAAGAACTGATCCGCCAGGCCGCCATCTCGGCCAGCGGCAGCGCCGTCCTGACCTACCAGGAACGCGAGCTTGACCTGTCCAAGCCCTTCGACCGCCTGACCATCTGCGAAGCCATCCTCAAGTACGCCGACGGCTACACGCAGGCCCAGCTGGATGACCCGGCGTTCGTGCGCGCCGAACTGAAGAAGCTGGGCGCGGACGCCGACGGCCCCGTGCTTTCGCGCGCCGGGCTGGGCGCACTGCAACTGGCGCTGTTCGAAGAGACCGCCGAAGCCAAGCTCTGGAACCCCACCTACATCATCGACTACCCCGTCGAAGTCTCGCCGCTGGCGCGCGCCTCCGATACCCGCGAAGGCATCACCGAGCGCTTCGAACTCTTCATGACCGGCCGCGAAATCGCCAACGGCTTCTCGGAGTTGAACGACCCCGAAGACCAGGCCGAACGCTTCCGCTCGCAGGTCGAAGCCAAGGACGCCGGCGACGAAGAAGCCATGTTCTACGACGCGGACTACATCCGCGCCCTGGAATACGGCATGCCCCCGACGGGCGGCTGCGGCATCGGCATCGACCGCCTGGTCATGCTGCTGACCGACAGCCCCAGCATCCGCGACGTCATCCTCTTCCCGCACCTGCGCCGTGAAGACTGATCCCCGGAGCGCATCATGATCTTTAAGATCCTGATGCTGCTGCTGGTCGTGGCGGGGCTGGTCTACTGGATCAAGCAACCCCGCCGCATCCAGCCGGGCGCCCCCTACCGGACCATCCCCGCGCGGCGGCCGGTATTCATCGTCCTGTGCGTCGCCACCGCCATCTCGCTGATCGCGGCCATTCTGACCGCCTTGCTCTGGATGGGCGGCGTGGCAGGCGGCGTCACCGGCGGCGGCTATCACGGCGAAGCCGATTTCCTGCTGCCGGTTGCGGCCTCGCTGCTGGCCTTGTCGGTGGCCTGCGCCGTCGGCGCATTCCTCAAGCGGCGGGGTTAGGGTCCACGGGCCACCTGCCCGCACCCGCCGGCAACGCCGGCAATGACGCTTGCAGCATGGCGTCGATGAACGCGGCGGGCGCCAGCCGGCCGCCCGGCTTGTACCACTGCACCGTCAAGTTCATTGCGCCCAGCACGCATCGCTTGATGACGCGTGCGTCCCCCTGCAGCAATCCCGCCTCCACCGCCCCCGCGACCACCGACTGCCACATCGCCTCGTAGCGATCGCTAAGCCCCTTCACGGCCGCCTGACTGGGCGCGGACAGGCTGCGCCATTCGTACACCAGTGCGTTCATCGCGTCCCCGCCCGCGCCGTGCAGCATGCTCCACATGTGCACGCGGAATAGCGCCGCCAGGCGGTCCTCCGGCTCGACATAGCTGGCCAGCGCCTTGCCGCCGAGGTCGATCACTTCCTGGATGCCGTTGTTCATGACGGCGACCAGGATCTCCTCCTTGCTGCGAAAGTGATGAAACAGACTGCCCGATTGCAGCCCCACGGCCTTGGCCAGTTCGCGCACCGTCGTGCGCTCGTAGCCATGCTTGCTGAAAAGCCGGCCGGCGGCCAGGACCAGTTCCCGCCGCCGCTCGGTCTCCGCACCATCGTCCCGCGGCGAGGCGGTCCCGGTCTTGTCCATGGCGCGTCAAACCCTCTGGATGATGGTCGCGGTCGCCATGCCGTGGCCGATGCACATGAGCTGCATGCCCAGTTCCCCTTCGGTGGCCTCCAGTCCGGCCAGCATCTTGGCCATCAAACCCGCGCCCGTGGCGCCCAGCGGATGGCCATGCGCAATGGCGCCGCCCCACGGATTCACGCGCGCCAGGTCGGCGCCCAGTTCGCGCTGCCAGGCCAGCACCACGCTTGCAAAGGCCTCGTTGATCTCGATCCAGTCGATGTCCTCCAGCGCCAGGCCGGCGCGCGACAGCGCTTGCCGCGCCGCCGGGATCACACCCGTCAACTGCATCACGGGATCCGACCCCACCGCGACGCGCGCCAGGAATCGCGCCCGCGGCCGCAAGCCGTCGGCCAGGGCCGTATCCTTGTCGGCCAGCAGCACCGCCGCTGCGCCGTCGGCGAGCTGGCTCGCATTGGCCGCGGTGACGCCCCCCTGACCCGGCGGCCGCAACGCCGGCGCCATGGCCGCCATGCGGGCCGCGTCCGTGGTCTCGCGGATGCCCTCGTCGCGCAGCGCCGGCGTGCCGGGCAGCAACTCCGCATGAAGTCCGGCGCTGGCAGCCACCCAGGCCCGCGCGTGGCTCTCCCGCGCCCACTGATCCATCTCGGCCTGCGACAGCCCCCAATGGCTGGCGATGCGCTCCGCGCTCTCTATCTGATGGATCAGCGGATACCGCGCCAGCAGCGCCGGGTTCAGCGATTCAAAGCCCCGGAATTCCGTCTGGCCCAGCGTCACGTCCAGGAACATGGGCACGCGGCTCATGCTCTCGACGCCGCCCGCGACCACGTAGCGCATGTCGCCCGCGGCAATAGCCTGCGCACCGAAATGCACGGCCTGCTGGCTGGACCCGCACATACGGTTGAGCGCCACGCCCGGCACGCTCTCCGGCAGCCCGGCCAACATGGCCGCCAGCCGCCCGATGTTTGCGCCCTGCTCACCCGCCTGGCTGACGCAGCCGGCGATCAGGTCCTCGACCTTGTCGCCGGGCAGCGCCGCGCGCGCCAGCAGTCCCTGCACGGTCTCGGCCAGCAGCGCGTCCGGCCGCGTCTGCGCCCACCATCCGCCGCGCCGCCCGAACGGCGTGCGCACGGCTTCCAGGATCACGGCTTGGTTCATGCCGTCGTCTCCTCAACGTAGAGCGTTTCAATTTCGTTGGCGTACGCGCGGTAGATGCTAGCGCGCCGCACCTTCATCGTCGCCGTCACCTCGCCGTCGTCGTGGTCCAGTTCCTTGGTCAACAGATGAAAACGCTTGATCTGCGACACCGGCGCCAACCCGGCGTTGGCCCGCGCGACCTCCTGCTGCACCAGCTCGCGCACTTGCGGGCATTCGGCCAGCGACCGGAAATGCGTGAATGCGATGCGCCGCGATTCGGCCCATTTGCCGACCGTGTCGAACTCCAGCTGGATCAGCGCAGACACGTACTTCCTGCCGTCGGCGATGACGATGCACTCCTTGACGTACGGGCTGCCCTTGACCGCGTTCTCGATTTCGGACGGCGTCAGGTTTTTGCCGCCCGCGGTGATCATGATGTCCTTGAGCCGGTCCACGATGCGCACGCGCCCGGCCTCCTCGGCCACGACATCGCCCGTGTGCAACCAGCCGTCGCGCACGGTGTCGGCCGTCGCTTCAGGGTTCTTGTAATAACCCTGGAACACCATGTCGCCGCGCACCAGGAGTTCACCGGCCTCACCGATGCGCCATTCCACGCCGAGGATCGGCTCGCCCACCGTGCCCACTTTCACGCGGTCCGGATGCTGGCCAAAGATCATCCCGGTCGACTCCGTCAGGCCGTACACCTCGACCAGCGGCACGCCCAGCGTCCGAAAGTAGCGCACGACGTCCGGCGGGATCGGCGCGGCGCCCGTCATCGCCACCCGCACGCGCCGCAGCCCGATGAAGTTCTGCAAGGCGCGCAGCACCAGCCAATACCACAGCCAGTGCGTCAGCCGTTCGCCCAGCTGGTACTGCGCGGGGGACTTTTCCAGGAACGGCGCGCACTGCGCCAGCGCACGGGCGTACAGCCACCGCTGCACCGGTCCGGCCTCCTGCATCTTGATCGATATTGCGGCGTGCAGCTTTTCCCAGATGCGCGGCACACCCAGAAAAATCGTCGGCGCGACTTCGCGCAGGTCTTCCTGCACGGTGCGCAGCGACTCGCCAAAATTCACCTGCGAACCCAAATAGATGGGCACGAACGTGGACAACATCTGCTCGGCGACGTGACACAGCGGCAGGTACGACAGGTGCACGCTGGACGCATCCATCGACAGGCGATCGGCAATGCCGGGCGCCACGCCGCGCATGTTGCGATAGCTCAGCATCGCGCCCTTCGGTTTGCCGGTCGAACCGGACGTGTAGATCATCAACCCGGTGTCGTCCAGTTGCTGTCCGTCCAGCATCGTGTTCAGCGCGGTCAGTTCCACCGCCTCGCGCTGGCCGCCATCGGCCCCGACCTCGGCAAAGGTCACAATGCGCGCCCGATCCGCGTCGGCATACGATCGCAGGCCCTTCGTTTCGATCACCACAATGCGGCGCAGATGCGGCAGCCTGTCCGCCACCTGCAGCACCTTGTCCGTCTGCTCCTGGTCTTCGCACACCACCAGTTCCACATCCGCATGCGCCAGCACGTAGCCCATTTCCTCGGCCGGGCTGGTGGAATAGACCCCGACCGCCACACCGCCGGCCGCGCAGGCGCCCATCTGCGTCAGCAGCCATTCCACCCGGTTGTCCGAGACGATGGCAACCCGCCCGCCCACGCTAAGCCCCAGCGCGCGCAGTCCCAGGCCGACGCGGCAGGCGCGCTGCCAGTACTGATCCCACGTCATGGGCTTCCAGATGCCGAACTCCTTCTGCCGGATCGCGACGGCGGACGGCTGCCGGCGCGCCTGCTCGCGCAGCATCTGCGGCAGCGTCAACGGCGGCCAGCCGCCCGGATCGGTATGCGCGTCCTTCATGACAGCCAGCGCTTGCGGCGCTTGTAGTGCTTGATGTCGCGAAAGCCCCGAGCCTCGCCCGAGCCGCCGATGCCCAGATAGAATTCGCGCACGTCGGGGTCCGCCGCCAGCTTGTCCGCGGAACCGTCGATCACCACCTTGCCGGTCTCCATGATGTAGCCGTAATGCGCCACTGCCAGCGCCACGGACGCGTTCTGCTCCACCAGCAGCATCGACACCCCCTGTTCGCTATTGATGCGCGCGATGATCGAAAAGATGCTTTCGACCAGCATCGGCGACAGTCCCAGCGACGGCTCGTCCAGCAGCATCAGCGTGGGCTGGGCGATCAGCGCGCGACCGATCGCCAGCATCTGCTGCTCGCCGCCGGACAGGTAACCGGCTAGCCCGCGCCGCCGCTCGAACAGCCGCGGGAAATAACCGTAGACCAGATCGAAGTCCGCGCGTGCCGCCTTCCGTCCGGTCAGCGCATACGTCGCCGCCACCAGGTTCTCTTCCACCGTCAGGTCCTCGAACACGCGCCGGCCTTCCATCACGTGCGCCAGGCCCGATCGCACCAGGTTCTGCGGCTTGATGCCCGCCGTATCGCCGCCGCCGAACACGATATGGCCCCGCACCAGCTCGCCGTCCTCCAGGTCCAGCAGTCCCGACACGGCCTTGAGCGTGGTCGATTTGCCGGCCCCGTTGCTGCCCAGAAGCGCCACGATGCTGCCGGCCGGCACCGACAGGGACAAGCCGCGCAGCACCTGCACCGCCTTGTTGTAGACGACCTCGATGTTGTTGATGTCGAGCACCGCCTTGGGCGGCGCCGTGGTGGTCACGCCCGCTCGCACCTCTGGCCCCCGCGCGTCATGTCCCGGATTCACGGCAGCCTCACTTGAGCACGATCCAGTCGGACGCCGGCACCATCTGCTTCTGCTTGACGTCCGCGCGATAGATCCGGCCCACGGGTATCGAGTTGCCCTTGATGGTGATCGGCACGCCGATCAGCCCGCCCGTATCGAAGTCCTTGATGCCATCCAGCGACGCCTTCATGTTGGCCGCGGTCAGTTCCTTGCCGGCGTCCAGCGTGCGCTTGGCGACCTCGGAAAACAGCATGGCTGCCAGGAACCCCTGCATGTAGCCCGTGCTCTGGTACTGCGGCCGCATTTCGCGGATCTTCTTGAGCATCGGCGCGTCGGCCGCCTGGTCGTAGTAATAGCGATACGGCATCACACCCATGAAGCCTTCGGCATCCTCGCCCATCTGCATCACGGTCGAGTTGTCCATCGTCCAGAATGTGCCCATGTAGCGCGTCTTCAGCCCCATGCGCTTGCCCTGCCCCACGAACTCGGGAATCGGCGCCAGCACGTAGCCATGGAAGATGGTGAAGTCCGGATCCGCGCGGCGCAGCTTGATGACTTCTGTCGACACGTCCACGCTGCCCGGCGGCGTCATGATTTCGGTCGCCACCTTCAGGCCCAGCTTCTCGGCCACCGCACGCGAACTGGCGATCGGGTCGCGGCCGAACTCCGTGTCCGAATACACGAACGCCACCTTGGCGCCCGGCTGCTCCTTGGCGATGTAGCGCAGCAGGATGCCGAACATCTCGGTGTAATCCGGCCCCAGCATGAACTGGGCGGGATACTTGGCCGGGTCATTCAGTTCGGTCGCAAACGACGCGCCCGTCATCAGGATGTCGCCCGTTCGGTTCAGCTCGGCGTTGATGGTCTTGGAAAAGCCCGTCGAATCGCCGTAATAGAAATTGACCTTGTTCTGGCTGGTGATCTTCTTGAACGCCGCCACCGACGCGTCCACCTTGTACGCGGTGTCCTCCGGCACGTAACGCAGCTTGCGGCCCTTGATGCCGCCCTGGTCGTTGATGATCTTCACGTAATCCGTGATCCCGGCGTGGATGCCCTGCCCCGCAAAGGCGAACACGCCGCTCAGCGGGATCGAGCCGCCCAGCACCAGATCCTCGGCCGCCTGCGCGGCGGGCGCCGCCGCCAGTGCTGCCGCCAGGCCCAACGGGGCCAACAATCTCGATAAACCGCTGCCTATCCGGATGCGCTTCATGGTTTGTCTCCTGGGTCTTATAGATGGCCGCCGTCACGCCGCACGCATCGCGCTACGTGCGAAATGGCCATAGGTGAAAGAATCGGCGCACGCGCCGCCAGATTTCCGCGAGCCCGTGCGGCTCGAAGATCAGGAAGCCCACGATCAGCAGGCCGAAAACAATGGTGCGCACCGGCGATATCAGCCGCAGTGCGTCGCCGCCCACCGGCAGCCAGCCGACAACCAGCTTCAGGAACTCGGGCACCATCGTCATGAAGATGGCGCCCAGGATGGATCCCAGAATCGAGCCCATGCCGCCCACGATGATGGCCGCCAGAAAGAAGATCGACATGATGAGCGGAAAGCTCTCGGGCGTGACCACGCGGAAAAAGTACGCCCACAAACCGCCCGCCACGCCGGCGTAGAACGAGGACAGTCCGAAGGACAACAGCTTGTAGCGCAAGAGCCGGATGCCCAGCACCTCGGCGGAAATGTCGCGGTCGCGGATCGCGATGAACGCCCGGCCGATGCGCGTGCGGAACAGATTGGCCGCGCCCAGCACCATCAGCACGGTCACCGGCACGATCAGCCAGTAGATCTTGAACGAGGTGTCCAGGTCCATGCCCAGGATGCGAGCCGGCGGCACCTGCAGGCCGCTCGTCCCGCCGGTGAATTGCCAGTTTGCAAAGATGAAATGCGCGATGAAGGACGCGGCGATCGTGGAAATCGCCAGGTACAGTCCTTTCACCCGCAACGAGGGTATGCCGACCAGCAGCCCGCCCAGCATTGCCACGATGCCGCCGGCCAGCAGGTTGACGAGAACCGGCGTGCCCAGGTGCAGCTCCATCACCGCCACGGTGTACGCGCCCAGGCCCATGAAAGCCGCCTGCCCCAGGCTGACCAGCCCGGTGTAGCCGGTCAGGATGTTCAGCCCCGTCGCGCTGGCGATGTTGATGGCGACCAGGCACGCCAGATACAGCCAATAGGCGTTCGCCACAAAGGGAAACAGCACCAGCGAGGCCGCCAGCAGCGCCAGCCACACGTGCTGCGTGCGCGTGTCGAAAAGCGCCTCGTCGGCCAGGTAAGTCTGCTTGGCGGTCGCGATGCGCATGGATCAAAGCCTCTCGATTTCACGGGTGCCGAACAAGCCATAGGGCCTGGCCATCAGCACGACCACCAGCACGACGAACGTGGCCAGCAGCTTGTACTCGCCCCCCAGATACGCGCCGGCCCACGCTTCCAGCAGGCCGATGAAGATGCCGCCAACCAGCGCGCCGGCAACGCTGTCCAGGCCGCCCACGATCACCACCACCAGCACCGACAGCCCGAACACGCCCATCGACGACGAAATGCCGCCGATCGCGCCCACGATCACGCCTGACACCGCGGCAATGGCGCCCGCCGTCACCCACGCCAGCGAAAACACGCGCGGCACGTTGATGCCCATCGCATAGGCCGCGCCCTGATCCGACGCGGTCGCGCGCAGCGCCACGCCGCCGCGCCAGTAGCGGAACACCACCAGCACCAGCAGCGCCAGCACCACCGCCACCCAGAAGCCGTAGAACACTTTGGGCGCCACGAACGCCTCGCCCACCATGACGGGCGCGCGCGGCATGAACTCCGGCAGGCGCCGCTGATCGGCCGTCCAGATGAGTTCGACCGCGCCGACCAGAATCGACGCGAGGCCCACAGTGATCATGAAGACGGAGATCGGCGATTCGCCCAGCATCGGCCGTATCGTCAGGCGCTCGACAACGGCGCCCAGCGCGCCGGACACGACGACCGCGCCGACGATGGCCAGCCAGATCGGCCACTCCATGCCCGTCGCAAACGCGTAGAACACGTAGGCGCCCAGCATCAGGAACTCGCCGATGGCGATGTTGACCACGCGGGTCGCCTTGTACACGATCACGAACGCCAGCGCGGCCAGGGCATACAGGCCGCCGCTGCCCAGCCCGGCCAGCGACACCTCCAGCAGGAACAGCCAGTCCATCAGGCTGCCTCCCGCAACCGCCGGCGCAGATCGCCCACGTCGCCCGCGCCCAGATACGCCTTGATGACCTCGGGATTGGCCTGCACCTCTGCCGGCGTGCCATGGGCGATCACCTGCCCAAAGTTCAGCACCACGACGTGATCCGACAGGTCCATCACCATGCCCATGTCGTGCTCCACCATCAGCACGGTCACGCCCCATTCAGAGCGCGCATCCAGAATGAAGCGCGCCATGTCGTCCGTCTCTTCGCGGTTCATGCCGGCAACCGGCTCGTCCAGCATCAGCACCTTCGGCTGCATCGCCAGCGCCCGCGCCAGCTCCACCCGCTTTTGCAGCCCATACGACAGCGCCGCGACCGGCGCGTGGCGGATATGGTCGATCTCCAGGAAGTCGATGATGCGTTCTTCGATGTCCGCCCGCAGCGCCATTTCCTCGCGGCGCGCGCGGCCCAGGTAGAACAGCGCATCCAGCACGTTGGTGCGCAGATGCGCGTGGCGGCCCAGCTTGATGTTGTCCAGCACCGTCATGCCGCGGAACAACGCAATGTTCTGGAAGCTGCGCGCCAGCCCAAGCCTGGCGCGTTCCGGCGCATGCACGCGCGTGATGTCGCGGCCCTCGAAGCGGATGCGTCCGGCGGCCGGTTTGTAGAACCCGGAGATCGTGTTGAACAGCGAGGTCTTGCCGGCGCCGTTCGGGCCGATGACCGTGGTGATGGAGCCGGGCGCGACGCGAAAGCCCACATTGGTGAGCGCCTTCACCCCGCCGAACGCCAGCGTCACCCCCTCGGCCTCCAGCAACGCAGGCCTGTCGGACTGATCCACCATTTGTCTCCCCGCTTTTGATGCGAAGTTTTTTTGCCGCCTGAGGCGGGCATTTTTTACGACGGTGAACCTGGCGACCCTGCGAGGCAGGTGATGCAACGAACCTGTCTTTACCTTCGCCAGTACAGCGCCGGAAAATCGTTCTATGCGTTACGCTAAGCGAGCTCGAACCCCAACCAAGCAAGCGCTCGGTTCAGACCATAGCATCGCGGTTTTTTGATCGACAGTTGGTATTTACCCGACAACGGAGACTCGCCATGACCCAGGAACTACCGGAGTTCCAGACGCTGTTGCTGGAGACCGACGGCGCCCTCGCCACTCTGACGCTGAACCGGGCGGACGCGCTCAACGCCATCGATGTCGCCATGGCCCGCGACCTGCTGCGGGCCGCGCAGTGGCTCGAAACGCGCGACGCCGTGAAGGTCGTGCTGTTGCGCGGCGTGGGCAAGGCCTTCTGCGCGGGCGGCGACATCAGCATGTTCACGGGCGACACGGCAACGGTGCGCGCCACGCTGTCGGATCTCTTCACGCCACTCAATGATTTCGTCGCGCGCATTCCGCGCATGGACAAGGTCTGGCTCGCGCAGGTGCACGGCGTGGCAGCGGGCGCGGGCCTGTCGCTGGTGCTGGCTTGCGATCTGGCCATCGCCGAAGCCGGCGCACGCTTCATGACGGCCTACCTGAAGCTCGGCGCCACGCCCGATGCCGGCATGACGCATGGCCTCATCCGCGCCGCCGGTCCCAAGCGCGCGCTTGATCTTCTGTTGCGGCACGACGCGTTCACCGCTGACGAGGCGCAGGCGTGGGGCATCATCACGCGCACCGCGCCGGCCGGTGAACTGGCGGCTGCGGCGCAGGCTTATGCGCAGGATCTCGCCCGCCACGCACCGCACGGCATTGCAGGCGCCAAGGCATTGCTGCGCAGTGCCGCGCACGCGCCGCTGGAAACGCAGCTTGCCGAAGAGACCGCACGCTTTCTGCAGTCGGCCGCGCGGGCGGACTTCGCGGAGGGCGTCGCGGCGTTCCGCGAAAAGCGCCCTCCCCGTTTCACCGGCCAGTAGCGCTAGCGCGCCTCGGCGACGCTGGCCCAGTCGGGCGCGCGCTTCTGCACGAAGGCGCTCAAGCCTTCGTGCGCCTCCGGCGTGGCAGCGGCGTTGCAGAACACCTCCACCGCCGTCGCGACCCGGCGCCGGTACTCGTTGTCGTTGCTGTACACGAATGCGCGCCGTCCCATCGCCAGGACTTCCGGGGGCTTGTCGGCCAGCGACCGCGCCAGCGCGCGCGCTTGATCCAGCAGCTCGGCCTCCGGCGCCACGCGCGTCACCAGGCCCATCGCGTGCGCCTCGTGCGCGTCGAAGGTGCGGCCGGTGAACAGCAGATCGAACGCCCGGTGCTTGCCGACGATGGCCGGCAGATGCACGTAATGAATGGCGGGCAGCACACCCACGTCGATCTCCGGATAACCGAACGTCGCGGTGTCGGCCGCCACAATCATGTCGCTGGAAATCGCGACCGTCATGCCGCCGCCGCGCACCGCGCCCGACACGACGGATATCGACGGCTTGGTCAGATTGAACTGCGCGTCATACAGCTTGATGTAGAGCCGCGTCAACAACTCGCGCACGCGCGCGGGCGTGCTTTGCAGCAGCTGCTTCATATCCAGCCCCGCGCAGAATCGGCCCGGCAGACCGCTCGCCAGCAGCACCGCGCGCACGGACGGATCCGCATTTGCCTCGTCCAGCGCGCCGATCAGCGCGTCCAGCACGCCCACGTCCAGCGCGTTGACGGGCGCATGGCACAGATGAATTTCCGCAATGCTGTCGCGGACTTCATAACGCAAAGGACTCATTTTGCATCTCCGTGGCCGGTGTGTTGCTGCACGCTGCCGGTTGCCAGCATCGCTGCGACCTCCGATGCGTCAAAGCCCAGTTCCGCAAGGATCTCGCGGCTGTGCTCGCCCAGCATCGGCGCGGGCCGCGCAGCGACGCGCGGCTGCCGTCCGAATCGCACGGGCAGGCCTACGTTGCGCACCTCGCCCAGGACCGGATGCTGGCTCGTCACGATCAACTCACGCGTCGCGACCTGCGGATGCGCCAGCGCCTGGTCCAACGTGTGAATGGCGGAACAGGCAATGCCCGCCGGCTTGAGCAAGTCGAGCCATTGCGCCACCGTGCGCGTCTCGATGCACGACTGCACCAGGGCAACCGTCGCATCAAAGTTGCGGACACGTTCGGCATTGGTCGCAAACGCCGGCGCATCCACATAATCCTGCAGCCCCGCCGCCGCGCAGAAACGCCGCCACTGCGCGTCGTTGCCCACCCCCAGCATCAGATCGCCATCGGATGCGCGAAAGGCCTGGTAAGGACACATGGCCGGATGCCCGGTGCCCATACGGCGGGGCACCTTGCCCGTGCGCCAATAGTTCTGCGCCATGTAGGACATCAGGCCCAACGACGTATCCAGCAGCGACACGTCCAGATACTGCCCCTTGCCCGTCTGGCCGCGCTCCAGCAGCGCCGCCAGAATCCCGCTCAGCGCAAACGAACCGGTGCCCAGATCCACGGGCGAAAAGCTGGCACGCGCAAAATTGCCGCCCGGATCGCCCATCGTGCTGATCATGCCGCTGAAGGCTTGCAGCATGACGTCGTAGCCGGGCTCCTCGCCCATCGGGCCTTCACGGCCATAGCCCGAGATCTCGCAATACACGAGGCGCGGGTTGATGCCAGCCAGCGTCTCGTAATCCACGCCCAGCCGCGCGGCGGTCTTGCCGCCAAATCCCTGCAGCACGACGTCGGCCTGCGCGGCCAGGCGATGCACCACCGCCCGCCCCGCCTCGGACTTCAAGTCCACCGCCAGGCTGCGCTTGTTGTGATTGACGGCCAGAAAGGTCGCGGATTGGCCCGCATCCTGCGGCAACCACGCCCGCGTATCGTCGCCGGTGCCCACCGGTTCGACCTTGATCACGCGCGCGCCAAGCTCGCCCAGATACTGCCCGCACAGCGGCCCCGCAAGCACCTTGCTCAGGTCCAGGACCGTGATGTTCTTCAATTGAGTCATGCGATGCCCGCCTGCCGTGTTCACTGTTCCGCCTTCAGCCCAATGGTGTTCGCGGCCTGCGTCCACTGCGCGGTTTCCTGCTTGAAGAAGTCATCCAGCTTGGCCGGCGCCACCTGAAAGGCCTCGGCCCCGCGCTCCTGCATCGCTTTGCGGTACGCGTCGCTGCCCACCACCTTGGCGACCGCGGCGCGCAGCTTCTGCACGACGTCGTCTGGCGTGCCGGCGGGCGTCTGCAACGCGAACCAGAACTTCAAATCCAGACTGGGGTAGCCCGCTTCCTTCAAGGTGGGCACGTTCGGCAGCAACGGCGATCGTTCGGCGGACGTAATGGCCAGCGCCTTCAACCGGCCGCCTTGCACCTGCCCGATGCTGGTGGACATGCTGTCGAACAGAAAGTCGACCTGCCCGCCGATCACATCGGTCACGGCATTGGCGCTGCCCTTGTAGGCCACACCCACAGCCTGAAAATTGGCCAGCTTCTGCAGCGACGCGCCGTACACGCGCGGCGAGCTGCCAGGACCGAACGTCGCGTAGCTCAGGCCGTGCGGCGCGCTGCGCCCGCGCTCGACCAGCTCGGCCAGCGTGTTGACGGGCGTGCGCTCGGGGTTCACCACCAGCAGGTTCGGCATCGCGCCCGTCGTGCCGACCGGCACATAATCCTTCAGCGGATGCATCTTGGCGCTGGGATACATCAGCGGATTGATGGCCTGCATGGCCACCGTGTTGTGCATCAGCGTGTAGCCATCGGCCGGACCATTGAGCACGCTCTGGTAGCCCACGTTTCCGCTCGCGCCCGGCTTGTTCTGCACGATGACCTGCTGGCCCAGTTCACGCGCCAGCGGCTCGGCCACCAGGCGCGCGATGAAATCCGTTGGCCCGCCCGCCGAAAACGGCACCACAAGCGTGATGGGCTTGGAGGGCCACGCTTCCGCAAACGCGGGCGCGGACAGCGCCGAACAAGCGAGGCAGGCGGCAAACAGTTTGTTGAGCGTCATGATGTCTCCTGTGGTTCTTCTTGGATGACGCCCATTATCGGAAGCGGATTGCTATATTAGAAATACCGTTTAAATATGCGGGCCATAACAAAAAAATGATGGCCCGCCTTTTTCTTGGGATCCTTCATGTCCATGTCCATACGCGCGATGCAATGCTTTGTCGCGGTGGTGTCAACGGGTTCGATCAGCCGCGCCGCCACGGCGCTGCATGTGGCCCAGCCTGCGCTCAGTTTGCAGATCCGCAATCTTGAAGAAGACCTGGGCGTCGTCCTGCTGCAACGCAGCGCCCGCGGCGTCACGCCCTCCGCGGCGGGCACGCGCCTGTTGGCGCACGCGCGTGAAATCCTCGGCCGCATCGACGCGGCGCGTGCCGATGTGCGTGAAGACCTCAACGCGCCGCGTGGCACGGTGTCGCTGGCCATGTCGATGTCCATGGCCAAGCTGCTGACGGTGCCGCTGCTGCGGTTCAGCCTCGCCCACTGGCCGGGCGTCTACTTGAAGATCATCGAGTCCAGCACGGGCTACATCCCCGGGTTCGTGAGCTCGGGCCATGCCGATCTGGGACTGACATTCAGCGATGAAGCGTCTGTCGATCTGCGTTTCCAGCATCTGATCGACGAGGAGCTGGTGGTCGTATCACCGCCCCTGGCAAAACGCGGCAAACACGGCAAACGCGCATCAGCAGAGCTGGCTGCGCTGGCGACCATCAGCCTGCGCGCCCTGTCCGCGTTGCCTTTGGTGCTGCCGGGCAATCCGCACAGCCTGCGACGCTTACTGGATCAATATCAGCAGCGCGAACAGGTTGAATTCCGCGTCATTGCCGAAGCCAATGCCATCCCGCAGCTGATCGAGCTGGCGCAGGCCGGCGTCGCCCATACGATCCTGTCGTTTGAATCCGTACGCCAGGAGGCCGAGCTCGGCCTCGTGCAATTGCGGCGGATCAGCCGGCCCCGTCTGACCCGCCCGGTATTCCTGTGCCATTCCGATGTGCTGCCGCTGTCGCTGGCGGCCGCAGCCGTCGCGGACCGCGTCGCCCGCACCATCACCGATGCAAAGCCTGCCGCGGCGCGCGCGTAGCGCTCAGACGATCCGCTTTTCGACCGCTTGCGCCCAGCGGCGCGCGACCGTGGGCGACGTGGCGCAGGTGGCGGACTCGGTGACGACGCGCACCGCCCGTTCCAGCAGCTGAATATCGGCCTCGTGCTGGCGTGCGACGTGGGGGTCCTCAAAGAAGATGACGCGCTGGCATTGGTGCTCAAGCACCAGCTCCGCAATCTGCGCATCGCCGCCCAGCGGGCCGCTCAGGTAGCGATGCACCCACGGCGTGTCCTTGGGCCAGCCGCGCGACCACGCCAACTCATTCAGCCGGCCGCCGGTCGTGCCGGTGGCCACGCGCCGGGCAAAGCGCGACAGCACATCGAAATGCTCGCTGGCAAACGCCACCATCTCGTCCTTGAGCGCGTCGTGGGCGATCATCGCCAGCGTCTGACCCGAGAAATTGAAATGGCGCGACACAGATGCATCCGGCGCCAGCCCGGCGTGTATGCGTTCGACTTCCATCCATTCGATGGCGCCCGCCAGCGTCGAAATGAACGGACGGCCGTGCGTAATGCACTGCCGCTTGAGCGCCAGCGCTTCGGGAAAAATCGACGACGGGTCAACGGGATCGATCAGGTAGATCGCGCCATCAAACGGCGCCTGGCCGTCACGACCTTCGGTCACGCGCGCCACCAGCTTCATCAGACCGCCCTCGCGGCCGTACGGGTAACGGATCAGACCGGGATAACCCTGCAGCATGCCTTCGCGCACGATCGCATCATGGGTGCGCCCCACCGTGTGCAACTGCACGCCCAGCTCGCGGATGGTGGACGAACACGCACGCAGCCAGGTGAACAGGGCAGCGTCGGGGGTTTCATGGTGCAAACGATTGGCGGCCAGGCCAAAACGCAATTGGGCAGCGGGCATCGGTGGACTCGGCTGGAAAGGACAAACAAACGGATCCCCGATGATACCGTGGCCCGCGCGACGCGAGCATGTCATGCGCGAGACCGCGCCCGAGGCTGCCCGCAGCCTGGCCGCTCCGCCCAAAAAAAACGCTCCCTAAAGGGAGCGTCTTGTGCAGCCACATTCAGTCGGCTTCTTCGATCCAGGCCATCTGAATGGCCTCCAGGATCTTCTCGCCGCTGTGGGCGGGATCGTCGCTGAAGCCCGGCAAGGCCATGACCCATTCGCGCAACTGCGTAAAACGCAGCACCTTCGGGTCCACGTCAGGGTGCGCGTCGTACAGCGCAGCCGCAATCTCGTAGGTGTCGGTCCACTTCATCAATGGCCCTCTTTGGCGTGATTGATCGTGTACTTGGGAATCTCGACCGTCAGGTCTGCGTCGGTCACCAGCGCCTGGCACGACAGACGCGACGTCGGGGTCAGGCCCCAGGCCTTGTCCAGCAGGTCTTCCTCGTCGTCCGTGGCGTCTTCCAGCGAAGAATAACCCTGCTTGACCACCACATGACAGGTCGTGCAGGCGCACGACAGTTCGCAGGCGTGCTCGATATCGATGTGGTTGTCCAGCAGCACGCGGCAGATCGACACGCCCTTGGGCGCATCTTCGATCACCGCGCCTTCGGGACAGTAGTCGGGATGAGGCAATACAGTCAGTTTCGGCATAACTTCTTATCAGGCGATTTCGTCTAGTTTGCGGCCGGCCAACGCGGCGCGGATGCTGCGGTCCATGCGGCGCGCGGCAAAGTCGTCGGTCGCGGCGGACAGGGCCTGCACGGCTTGCGTGACGGTGTCCACGTCCTGGGCCTGCTGCGCCGCGATAGCGGCCTCCAGGCACTCGTCCACCCGCTCGCGTTCTTCCGGCTCCAGCAGGTCGCCATCAACGGCCAGCGCCGCCTGCACCGATTCCACCAACTGGCGCGCGTCGACCTGCTGCTCTCGCAACATGCGCGCCTTGGCATCCGTGTCAGCCTGCGCCACGCTATCGGCCAACATCTGCGCGATCTCGTCGTCGGACAGACCGTAAGACGGCTTGACGGACACCATTGCCTCGACGCCCTGGCTCTGCTCGCGCGCCGTGACGCTGAGCAGGCCATCCGCGTCGACCTGGAAGGTCACGCGGATACGTGCGGCGCCCGCCACCATCGGCGGAATGCCGCGCAGTTCAAAGCGCGCCAGTGAACGGGAATCCGCCACCAGGTCGCGCTCGCCCTGCACCACGTGGATGCTCATGGCCGTCTGGCCGTCCTTGAACGTCGTGAATTCCTGCGCGCGTGCCACGGGGATGGTGCTATTGCGCGGAATAATGCGCTCGACCAAGCCGCCCATCGTTTCCAGACCCAGCGACAGCGGAATCACGTCAAGCAGCAGCCAGTCTTCGCCCGGTGCCCGGTTGCCCGCCAACAGATTGGCCTGCAGCGCGGCGCCCAGCGCCACGACCTGATCCGGATCCAGATCGGTCAGCGGTTCCGTGCCGAACACCTTGGCCACCGCGGCGCGCACGACAGGCATGCGCGTCGCACCGCCCACCATCACCACGCCGCGCACGTCGGCCGGCTTGAGCGCCGCATCGCGCAGCGCGCGGCGCGCCGTGTCCAGCGTGCGCTCGATCAGCGGCTGGGCCAGCGATTCAAATTCATCACGGGTAAGCGTCAGATCGACGTCGCGTCCGCCCGACAGCGTCAGCTTCAGGCTCGTCACGTCGGCGTCCGACAGCGTTTCACGCGCGGCGCGCGCCGCCATCAGCAAACCGCGGCGCTCGGCGGGCGACAGTTCGCCCAAGCCCAGCTTCGCCACGGCATGATCCGCGATCAGGACATCGAAGTCGTCGCCGCCAAGCGCCGTATCGCCGCCCGTGGAAATCACTTCGAACACGCCCTGCGTCAGGCGCAGGATGGAAATATCAAACGTGCCGCCGCCCAGGTCATAAACGGCGTAGACACCCTCGGCGGCATTGTCCAGCCCATAGGCAATGGCGGCCGCGGTCGGTTCATTCAACAGGCGCAGCACGTTCAAGCCCGCCAGGCGCGCGGCGTCGCGCGTGGCCTGACGCTGCGCGTCGTCAAAATACGCGGGCACGGTAATGACCGCGCCCACCAGCTCGTCGCCCAGCACGTCTTCGGCGCGTTGGCGCAGCACTGCCAGGATCTGCGCGGACACCTCGACCGGGCTCAGGTCGCCCTGCGCCGTGCGGATCCGGACCATCCCGGGTGCATCGACAAACTCATAAGGCGCGCGCGTTGCCTGCGCCTCTTCCAGCGACCGGCCCATGAAACGCTTCACGGAAACGACCGTGTTCAGGGGATCTTCGGCCTGCTGGGCCAGCGGCTCGCGGCCCGTGGTGACCTTGCCGCCGGGGAAATAGCGCACCGCCGACGGTAGCAAGGCATGGCCTTGCGCATCGGGCAGCACTTCAGCCACGCTGCTGCGCACCGCAGCGACCAGCGAATTGGTGGTGCCCAGGTCAATCCCGACCGCCAGCTTGCGCTGGTGCGGCGCGGGCGATTCACCGGGCTCGGAAATCTGCAATAAGGCCATGATTCTGTTTTTCTGGTCAGTAGGCCGCGCCGGACAGGCGCCCATGATGACGGGAACGCCCCAGCGCGCCGTTGGCTATCCCGCGGGCTGCACGTGGGCCAGCTCCTGCGCCAGCTTTTCCACGAACATCCATTCCCGCACCTTGCGCCCGGCCGCCGCGTAATCGCGTTCGTCATCCAGAAGGCGCGTTAGCGTGGCGCGCATCTCGGCACGCGCCTCGTCCAGTTCGGCTTGCAACGCGTTCAGAACGCTGGCGTCGTCGCGCCCGTCATCCAGCATCTCGCGCCAGGTCATCTGCTGCATCAGGAAAGCGCCGTCCATGGACGTGTTGCTTTCGGTCTGCAGGTCCACGCCCGCCTGTTCGCACAGGTAGCGGGCCCGCAGCAGCGGATCCTTCAATTCGCGATAGGCCTCGTTGGCCCGTGCCGCCCATTGCATCGCCACGCGACGTTCCGCGGGGCTGGCCGTGGCAAAGCGGTCGGGGTGCACCTTCGCGGCGACGGTGCGCCAAGCGTGCTCAAGCGCCTGGCCGTCCAGGTCGAATCGTGCCGGCAAGCCAAACAGGCTGAAGTGATCGTCACCAGCCAAGACTTACACCGTGAACGACTCGCCGCAGCCGCAGGTCGCCTTTTCGTTGGGGTTGCGGAACTTGAAGCCTTCGTTCAGGCCCTCACGGGCGTAGTCCAGCTCCGTGCCATCGAGATACGAAAGGCTCTTGGGGTCAATGAAGACCTTCACGCCAAAGCTCTCGAAGACGACATCTTCCGCTTCGACCGCGTCGACATACTCCAACTTGTAGGCCATGCCGGAGCAGCCCGTCGTCCTAACGCCGAGCCGCAAGCCGATACCCTTTCCGCGCTTCTGCAAGTAGCGGCCGATGTGGGTGGCAGCCTGTTGGGTCAGGGTAACGGACATGATCAGCCCGCCACAGCTTCGGCGGTGGCCGAATGCTTTTCTTTGTAGTTCTGCACCGCGGCCTTGATCGCGTCTTCGGCCAGGATGGAACAGTGCACCTTCACCGGCGGCAGCGCCAGTTCTTCGGCGATCTGCGTGTTGCGGATGTTCATGGCTTGGTCCAGCGTCTTGCCCTTGACCCATTCGGTCACGAGCGAGCTGGAGGCGATGGCCGAGCCACAGCCGTAGGTCTTGAAGCGCGCGTCTTCAATAACGCCAGCTTCGTTCACCTTGATCTGCAGCTTCATCACGTCGCCACAGGCCGGCGCGCCGACCATGCCGGTGCCCACCGAGTCGTCCGACTTGTCGAACGAACCGACGTTGCGGGGGTTTTCGTAGTGATCCAGAACTTTGGTGCTGTAAGACATGTTAATTCTCCACGTATATCAAGGCGCGGGCGCTTAGTGCGCGGCCCACTGCACGGTGTTCAAGTCGATGCCTTCCTTGGCCATTTCCCAAAGCGGCGACATATCGCGCAGCTTGCCAACCCGGCTCTTGATCAGTTCGACCGCAAAGTCCACTTCCTTCTCGGTCGTGAAACGACCCAGCGTGAAGCGGATCGAGCTGTGCGCCAGTTCATCGTTGCGGCCCAGGGCGCGCAGCACGTACGAAGGCTCCAGGCTGGCCGAGGTGCAGGCCGAACCGCTGGAAACCGCAAGCTCCTTGATCGCCATGATCAGGGACTCGCCTTCGACGTAGTTGAAGCTCACGTTCAGGTTGTGCGGCACGCGCTGGTCCATGTCGCCGTTCAGGTAGACCTCTTCGATCTCCGACAGGCCATTCCACAGGCGATCACGCAGCATGCGGATGCGCTCGTTCTCGGTGCCCATTTCTTCGCGCGCCAGACGGAAGGCTTCGCCCATGCCGACGATCTGGTGCGTGGCCAGCGTGCCCGAGCGGAAACCGCGCTCATGACCGCCGCCATGCATCTGCGCTTCGATACGGATACGCGGCTTGCGGCGTACGTACAACGCACCGATGCCCTTGGGGCCGTAAGTCTTGTGGGCGGAGAACGACATCAGGTCGACCTTGAGCTTTTGCAGGTCGATTTCCACCTTGCCGGTCGCCTGAGCGGCGTCGACGTGGAAAATGATGCCCTTTTCGCGGCAGATTTCACCCAGCGTTTCCACGTCCTGGATCACGCCGATTTCGTTGTTCACCATCATCACGGACACCAGCACGGTGTCGGGACGCAGTGCAGCCTTGAAGACATCCAGGTCGATCAGGCCGTTGTCCTTGACGTTCAGATAGGTGACTTCGAAGCCCTGGCGCTCCAGCTCACGACAGGTGTCCAGAACCGCCTTGTGTTCGGTCTTGACCGTGATGATGTGCTTGCCGCGCTCGGCATAGAAGTTTGCCGCGCCCTTGATGGCGAGGTTGTTGGATTCGGTGGCGCCGGAGGTCCAGACGATTTCGCGCGGGTCGGCATTGACCAGCTTGGCGACTTGTTCGCGGGCGCGTTCGACGGCCTCTTCGGACTCCCAGCCAAACGCATGACTGCGCGACGCCGGGTTGCCGAAGTTTTCGTACAGCCACGGCACCATGGCATCAACAACGCGGGGATCGACAGGCGTCGTGGCCGAATAATCCAGATAGATCGGACGGGTGGTCATTTCTACAACTCCTACTTCTTATACGGTGGCGTTGGCAGCAACAGTGGTGGTCGGGGCGTTGGCGGCGGTAGCGCCTCCCACCCGGTTCACGCGCACTGCGCAGGCCTGCGCTTGATTGGTCGCTTCCTGCAATTGGCGCACACGCTGCTGGTCGACGAGATCCTGCAGGGACACCGAATCCAGGTAATCCACCATCTTGCGATTCAACGTAGCCCAGAGTTCATGCGTCATGCACTTGCCGGGCTTGCCGTCGTTGCCGCTCGTACAGTCCCGCTTGCCGCCACAGCTCGTGGCGTCCAGCGGTTCGTCGACGGCGAAGATGATGTCTGCAACAGTCACGTTGCGCGCCAGGCGCGCAAGCGAATAACCGCCGCCCGGGCCGCGGACGCTGTCCACGAGCTCGTGACGACGGAGTTTTCCGAAGAGCTGTTCCAGATACGAAAGCGAAATGTTCTGACGCTGGCTGATGGCCGCAAGAGTGACCGGGCCGCTATGCTGCCGCATAGCCAAGTCGATCATGGCAGTCACGGCGAAACGCCCTTTGGTAGTTAGCCGCATGGTGAATTCCCTGTGATTCCGGCAGTGGCCGCCAGCGAATCCAGCGGTCAATACCCGAGTAATTGGCTCAAGTATAGCCTATTCCCGACTAATTTGGTATGGCTCCCGGCTACAAAAAACCGCGCATCTGCGCGGTTTTTTACTGCCTTCTGCCCTGAGAGCCGCTCTGCGAGCGACTCTGCAACCGGCCGATCAGGCAGCCTGGTACTGGGTAGCGCGCTTGCGGACCAGTTCGAGAACACCCTGACAGGCATCTTCGAGGTAGTCAAGGACTTTGCCGAAACCGTCGGCGCCACCGTAGTACGGATCGGGCACGGTGGCTTCTTCGAATTCATTGGCAAAGCGCATCAGGAGCATCAGCTTGTGCTGGTACGCCTTGGGGCATTGCTGCTGCATGGCGGACAGATTGTCCCAGTCCATGGCGAGGATAAGATCGAAGTCACGGAAGTCTTCCGCGGTGACCTGACGCGCCTCGCAGTGAGTGATCTCGTAGCCGCGCTTACGTGCCGCAGCCTGCGCCCGGGCATCAGGCGCCTCGCCGATATGAAACGCGTGCGTGCCCGCGGAGTCGATGCGCACAACATCGCCCAAACCCGCGTCATTCACCAAATGGCGAAACACGCCCTCTGCGCTCGGCGAGCGACAGATATTGCCCATGCAAACGAAAAGTACCTTGGTCATCATGGGAGCAAGTGTGCGGGAAAACCCGAGATAAGGCAAGCTTTTTTTGCACCTGCGCAATTGACGTAGCGCAAATTAATAGGGCTCATAATCCTAGAGAAATCATGGGGTTGCAAGCTTGTATTCAGGTAACCCATGAGACGCAGCGCGCGCAAAATTCCGGAATGGTTACACCATGATGGCAGCGCACCACTTTTTGAGCTTTTTCAGCTTGCCGTAAGCGAACAGACATGAATTGAAACGTTCGGCCTTGCCCTACACTGCCCCGTCCAGCAGCACACGCTGCTTGAGGGCATTGAGCGAGTCTCGGGCGGCAGCAGCCTGTTCGAATTCGAGATTGCGGGCGTGGTCCATCATCAGCTTTTCCAGTCGCTTGATCTCGCGCGCCAGGGCCTTCTCGTCCTTCAACAATTCCGCGGGAACTGCCGCTTCCAGCGTGTCGTGTTGGGCAGGCGCCACGATACCGTCGATCAACTCGCGCACCGCTTTGTGGACGCCGCGCGCAGTGATGCCGTTGTCGACGTTGAATTGAAGCTGCTTCGTGCGCCGGCGGGCAGTCTCGTCCATGGCGCGTTTCATCGAATCCGTGATCCGGTCGGCATAGAGAATCGCGTGACCGTTCAGGTTGCGGGCCGCGCGGCCGATGGTCTGAATGAGGCTGCGCTCTGAGCGCAGGAAGCCCTCCTTGTCGGCATCCAGGATGGCCACCAGCGACACCTCCGGAATATCCAGACCCTCGCGTAGCAGGTTAATCCCCACCAGGACGTCGAACGTGCCCAGGCGCAGGTCCCGCAGGATTTCGACGCGCTCGACCGTGTCAATGTCCGAGTGCAGGTAGCGCACCTTCACGCCATGCTCGCTCAGGAAGTCCGTCAGGTCTTCGGCCATCCGCTTGGTCAGCGTCGTGACCAGCACGCGGTCGCCTTGAGAAACACGCGCCTTGATCTGGCCCAGCAGGTCGTCCACCTGCGTGCGAGCGGGCAACACCTGGACGATAGGGTCGACAAGGCCTGTGGGACGCACCACCTGCTCCACGACGTTGTCCGCGTGCTCCTGTTCGTATGCAGCAGGCGTTGCCGAAACAAATACGCACTGGCGCATCCGCGTCTCGAACTCCTCGAGCTTGAGCGGACGATTGTCCAGCGCCGACGGCAGGCGAAAACCGTACTGCACCAGCGTTTCCTTGCGGGACCGGTCGCCGCGGTACATAGCGCTGAGCTGGCCGATCGTGACGTGGCTCTCGTCAATGAACATCAGCGCGTCGGACGGCAAATAATCAATCAGGGTCGGTGGCGGGTCGCCCGGCGCGGCGCCTGACAAATGACGCGAGTAGTTCTCGATGCCCTTGCAGAACCCAAGCTCCTGCAGCATTTCCAGATCGAAGCGGGTGCGTTGCTCAAGACGCTGAGCCTCGACCAGGTGACCATCGTCGACGAACCGCTTGACGCGTTCCCGCAGCTCTTCCTTGATGGTTTCGATGGCGCGCAGCACGGTGTCGCGCGGCGTCACGTAATGCGAGCCGGGATAGACGGTGAAGCGCGGCAGCTTCTGGCGGATGCGACCCGTCAGAGGATCGAACAGTTCGAGCGTTTCGATTTCGTCATCGAACAACGTCACGCGCAACGCGAGCTCGGCGCTTTCTGCCGGGAAGATGTCGATGGTCTCGCCACGCACGCGGAAGACCCCACGCGTGAACTCGGCGTCATTACGGGTGTACTGCATGGCGACCAGGCGCGCGAGGATCTCGCGGCGGGCGATCTGGTCGCCCGCGCGAAGGATCAACACCATCGCGTGATAGTCGCCCGGGTTGCCGATACCGTAGATGCACGACACCGTGCCCACGATGATCGTGTCGCGCCGTTCGAGCAGGCTTTTGGTGGCCGACAGCCGCATCTGCTCGATGTGTTCGTTGATGGACGAGTCTTTTTCAATGAACAGGTCGCGCGTCGGCACATAGGCCTCGGGCTGGTAGTAATCGTAGTAAGAGACGAAATACTCCACCGCGTTCTTCGGGAAGAACTCGCGCATTTCGGCGTAGAGCTGCGCGGCCAATGTCTTGTTGGGCGCAAGGACCAGCGCCGGGCGGCCCATGCGCGCGATCACGTTGGCCATGGTGTAGGTTTTGCCTGACCCGGTCACGCCCAGCAGCGTCTGGTACATGAGGCCGTCTTCGACACCCTGCGTCAGCCCTGCGATAGCCGTGGGCTGGTCCCCCGCAGGCGGATAGGGTTGATAGA
Organism: Achromobacter animicus; assembly: GCF_902859585.1. GTDB lineage: Bacteria > Pseudomonadota > Gammaproteobacteria > Burkholderiales > Burkholderiaceae_B > Achromobacter > Achromobacter animicus. Next base: position 53,952 of record NZ_CADIJM010000004.1, read on the forward strand.
GGTGAAACGGGCTGTCAGGGAAATCGACGAATCCCGGACCTGCGGCGGGAGCCCCCGCGCTCGGGTCTATTGCGCTCTTAGGCATGCTAGACTGTTCCAGGGTAAACCCCCCATTATCCACAGCACTTCGTACTGCGTCCACCCACCTCATCAGAGTCCCATGAGCACCCTATTCGATTCCGTCGAGCTCGCGCCGCGCGACCCCATTCTTGGCCTGAACGAACAATACAACGCGGACACCCGCCCCGGTAAAGTGAACCTGGGCGTGGGCGTGTATTACGATGATCAGGGACGGATCCCGCTCCTGGGCGCAGTGCGCAAGGCCGAAACCGCCCGCATCGAAGCCGCCGCCGCTCGCGGCTATCTGCCTATCGAAGGCATCGCCGGCTACAACGCCGGTGCTCAGGCGCTGCTGCTGGGCAAGGATTCCGCGCTGGCTGCCGCTGGTCGCGTGCTGACCACGCAAGCACTGGGCGGCACTGGCGCCCTGAAGATCGGCGCCGATTTCCTGCGCCAATTGCTGCCGGGCTCCAAGGTCCTGATCAGCGATCCCAGCTGGGAAAACCACCGCGCCCTGTTCGAACGCGCCGGTTTTGAAGTCGGCACCTATGCCTACTACGACGCCACCACCCGCGGCCTGAACTTCGAAGCCATGCTGGCCGACCTGAAGGCCGCGCCCGCCAAGACCGTCGTCGTGCTGCATGCGTGCTGCCACAACCCCACGGGCGCGGATCCCACCCCCGACCAGTGGAAGCAGATCGCCGCTGTCGTCAAGGAAAACAACCTGGTCCCGTTCCTGGACATCGCCTACCAAGGGTTTGGCGACGGCCTGACGGAAGACGCCTCGGTCGTGCGCCTGTTCGCGGACCTGGACATGACCATGTTCATCAGCTCGTCGTTCTCGAAGTCGTTCTCGCTGTACGGCGAGCGCGTCGGCGCGCTGACCGTCGTGGCCGGCAGCAAGGACGAAGCCACGCGCGTGCTGAGCCAGCTCAAGCGTGTCATCCGCACCAACTACTCCAACCCGCCCACGCACGGAGGCACGGTGGTCTCCACGGTGCTGAACACGCCCGAGCTGTTCGCCCTCTGGGAAGAAGAACTGGCCGGCATGCGTGATCGCATCCGCCTGATGCGCGCGCAACTGGTCGACAAGATCAAAGAGCACGGCGGCAAGCAGGACTTCAGCTTCGTGCTGAAGCAGCGCGGCATGTTCTCGTACTCGGGCCTCTCCGCCGCTCAGGTGGACCGTCTGCGTGAAGAACATGGCGTCTACGCCGTGTCCAGCGGACGCATCTGCGTGGCCGCGCTGAACAGCGGCAACATCGACAAGGTGGCAGCCGGAATCGCAGCTGTGCTGTAAATCACCAGGCGGCCCAAGCCGTCTTCAGCCAGAAACGGGACCTGCGGGTCCCGTTTTTGCTGCATTCGAGACCGGCTTGCTTTTTTGCGCTGCGTCCCCCAGAATGGCGCTGTATATATGTACAGTCCGCTCGCACCGGATCATCGCCATGGCCAGCAAACTCACGGATCGCCAACAACAAATCCTGGACCTCATCAGGCAAACGGTCACGCGCACCGGCTTTCCGCCGACGCGTGCCGAGATCGCCCAGGCCCTGGGTTTTCGCTCTCCCAACGCCGCCGAAGACCACCTTAAGGCGTTGGCACGCAAGGGCGCCATCGAGCTCACGGCCGGCGCCTCGCGGGGCATCCGCTTGAAGGACGCCGCCACCGCGCCCGCCCAGGCCTCACTCCCCATCCCTGCCCTCGCCCAGCTTCTCTTGCCGCTGGTCGGCCGTGTTGCGGCAGGTAGCCCGATTCTTGCGGCCGAGCATGTCGAACGCGAAGTCGGCGTAGACCCCAGCCTCTTTGCCCAGGCGCCCGACTATCTGCTCAAAGTCCGCGGCATGAGCATGCGCGACGCCGGCATCCTTGAAGGCGATCTGCTGGCTGTCAAAAAGGCATCTGAAGCCCGCAATGGCCAGATCGTGGTGGCTCGTATCGGCGACGATGTCACGGTCAAGCGCCTTCAACGCCAGAACGGCCATATCGAGCTCCTGCCTGAAAATCCCGACTTCGAAACCATCGTGGTCAAGGCGGATCAGGAATTTGCGCTGGAAGGCATTGCGGTAGGTCTTATCCGCACGCAAGCGCTGCACTAGGCCGGGACCTAGTCCTGCTCATAGCCAAGCCCTGCGGGCGGCGTGCGCCGCCTACGCCATACCTCGCCACCGGTACGCCACATCCAAAAGAAAACCCCGCTCACCGAGCGGGGTTTTTTGCTTTGGGGCGGTCCGTAAGACTTTAGACACCCTTGGGCTTCGGACGCCCTCTTTCGAGAGCGCCCTGGCGTTCAAGACGCCATCAGTGCTTCATGACCGGGTCGGTAGAGCCGGGTTCAGCCGGCTTGGCAACCAGGGGCTCCTTGACGGCTTCTTCCTCGGCCAACGGCTCCGGCAGACGCTCCAAGGCCAGTTCCAGCACCTTGTCGATCCAACGCACCGGCACGATCTCGAGGTGGTTCTTGACGTTGTCAGGGATCTCCGCCAAATCCTTGACGTTTTCTTCCGGAATCAGAACCGTCTTGATACCACCACGGTGAGCCGCGAGCAGCTTTTCTTTCAGGCCGCCGATCGGCAGCACTTCGCCGCGCAGCGTGATCTCGCCCGTCATGGCGACATCGGCGCGCACCGGGATGCGCGACAGGGCCGACACCATGGCCGTGGTGATCGCGATACCCGCGGACGGACCGTCCTTGGGCGTCGCACCTTCCGGCACGTGCACGTGCATGTCGTGCTTTTCGAAGACGCTGTCGGCAAAGCCCAGGCGGCGAGCCCGCGAACGCACGACGGTGCGCGCCGCTTCGACCGATTCCTTCATCACATCGCCGAGCGAACCCGTACGCTGGATGACGCCCTTGCCGGGCATGTCCGCGACTTCGATCGTCAGCAGGTCGCCGCCGACTTCCGTCCACGCCAGGCCGGTCACCTGACCGATCTGGTTTTCCTTTTCGGCCATGCCAAACGCGTAGCGGCGCACGCCGAGGTAATCGCTGAGGTTGTCGGCCGTGACGTTGACCGCCTTGACCTCGAGCGTCTTGCCCTCAGCCTTGGCGCGATCGCTTTGGGTCAGCAATTGCTTGATGACCTTGCGGCAGATCTTGCCCACTTCGCGCTCGAGCGCACGAACACCGGCTTCGCGGGTGTAGTAACGCACGATATCGCGCAGCGCGCTGTCGTCGACCGTCAGCTCGGTATCCTTCACGCCGTTGTTCTTCATCAGCTTGGGCAGCAGATGGTCGCGGGCGATGTGGATCTTTTCTTCCTCGGTGTAACCCGACAGGCGGATCACTTCCATACGATCCAGCAGGGCCGGCGGAATGTTCAGCGTGTTGCTGGTCGCCACGAACATGACGTCGGAGAGATCGAAGTCGACCTCGATGTAGTGGTCCTGGAATGTGTGGTTCTGTTCCGGGTCCAGCACTTCGAGCAGGGCCGACGAGGGATCGCCGCGGAAATCCATGCCCAGCTTGTCGATTTCATCAAGCAGGAACAGCGGATTGCGCACGCCAACCTTCGACATGTTCTGCACGATCTTGCCGGGCATCGAGCCGATGTACGTACGACGGTGACCGCGGATCTCGGCTTCGTCGCGCACGCCGCCCAGGGCCATACGCACGAACTTGCGGTTCGTGGCCTTGGCGATCGACTGGCCAAGCGAAGTCTTGCCAACGCCCGGAGGGCCGACCAAGCACAGGATCGGCGCCTTCACCTTGTCCACGCGCTGTTGCACGGCAAGATATTCGAGGATCCGTTCCTTGACCTTTTCGAGACCGTAGTGGTCGTTGTCCAGCACCGTCTCGGCGTTGCTGATCGAGTTGTTGATCTTGCTCTTCTTTCTCCAGGGGAGATTGATGAGCGTGTCGATGTAGTTGCGCACCACGGTGGCTTCGGCCGACATGGGCGACATGAGCTTGAGCTTCTTGAGCTCGGCATCGGCCTTCTTGCGTGCCTCTTTGGGCATGTGGGCAGCGATGATCTTCTTTTCAAGCTCTTCGATGTCCGCGCCCTCTTCGCCTTCGCCCAACTCCTTCTGAATGGCCTTGACCTGCTCATTCAGGTAGTAGTCGCGCTGGCTCTTTTCCATCTGCTTCTTCACGCGGCCACGAATGCGCTTCTCGACCTGGAGAATGTCGATTTCGGTTTCGAGTTGCGTGAGCAAGCCTTCGAGGCGTTCGGAGGTGCCGGTGATCTCGAGCATCTTCTGCTTCTGCTCGAGCTTCAGGGGAAGATGCGCGGCGATCGTGTCGGCCAGGCGGCCTGCATCGTCGATGCCAGCCAGCGAGGTGAGGATCTCGGGCGGGATCTTCTTGTTGAGCTTCACGTACTGCTCGAACTGCGCAACGATGGCGCGGCGCAAGGCTTCGGTTTCGGAGCCCTGCATGGCGTCCGGTTCGATAGGCGACACCTGGCAGGTGAAGTGCGAATCGGCGTCTTCGATGGTGTTGATGCGCGCGCGTTGCGTGCCTTCAACCAGCACCTTCACGGTGCCGTCGGGCAGCTTGAGCATTTGCAGGATGCCGGCGACGCAGCCAATTTCGTATACGTCTTCAGGCGTGGGGTCATCTTTGCCGGCGGACTTTTGAGCCACCAGCATGATGCTTTTGCCCGCTTCCATCGCGACCTCGAGCGCGCGGATGGAGCGCGGACGGCCGACGAACAGCGGGATGACCATATGCGGGAACACTACGACATCGCGCAGCGGCAGCAGGGGAAGGTCGATCGGGTCGGAAGGCAGGGTCTGGCTGGCAGACATATGAGGTTCCTCGGTATGACTCGGCGTATGGGGACGGGACACCCGGGTAATACCCGAGCAAACTCGTCAATTACGTCTGTTATGGGAACAATAGCCGAAAATTCAAGATCTCGGCCGCCTGGATCACCAAAAGGCCCCAAAAAGGCCCTGGAACCGTCTTCAGTATGCGGCCATGGCGGCCGGCTGAAAAGCGTGATCGTGGATGGAGAAGCGCCCTAGGCAAAAAAACCCGTTACGAGAACGGGCTTTTTTGAAATATCAGGCGGCGGCGTCGCGGACTTCTCCGCGCTCCGGCTTCTCTGGCGCGGCGTTTTCATCCGCGTAGATCAGCAAGGGCTTGCCCTCGCCTTCGATGGCGTTTTCGTCGAGCACCACACGCTTGACGTTGCCCTGCGAGGGCAGGTCGTACATGGTGTCGAGCAGCGCCTGTTCGATGATGGAGCGCAGACCGCGAGCACCCGTCTTGCGGCGCAGCGCCTTGCGGGCGATGGCCTTAAGCGCAGCGGGCCGCACGTCGAGCTCGGCGCCTTCCATGGCGAACAGCTTCTGGAATTGCTTGAGCAGGGCGTTCTTGGGCTCGGTCAGAATCTGGACCAGCGCGGCTTCGTCCAGCTCGTCCAGCGTGGCGACCACAGGCAGACGGCCGACCAATTCGGGGATGAGACCGAACTTGATGAGATCTTCGGGCTCGACTTCGGAGAACAGTTCACCGACGCCGCGCTCGGACTTGGCGCGCACGGACGCCGAGAAGCCGATACCGGACTTTTCAGTGCGGTCGCGGATGACCTTTTCCAGTCCGTCGAAGGCGCCGCCCACGATGAACAGGATGTTGGTCGTGTCGACCTGCACGAAATCCTGATTGGGGTGCTTGCGGCCGCCCTGCGGAGGTACCGACGCCACCGTGCCTTCGATCAGCTTCAGCAAGGCCTGCTGCACGCCCTCGCCCGACACGTCGCGGGTGATGGACGGGTTGTCGGACTTGCGCGAAATCTTGTCGATCTCGTCGATGTAGATGATGGCGCGCTGGGCTTTTTCGACTTCATAGTTGCAGTTCTGCAGCAACTTCTGAATGATGTTTTCGACGTCTTCACCCACATAACCGGCTTCGGTCAGCGTGGTGGCGTCGGCCATGACGAAGGGCACGTTCAGCATGCGAGCCAGCGTCTGGGCCAGAAGCGTCTTGCCGGAGCCGGTGGGCCCGATCAGCATGATGTTGCTCTTGGAGAGCTCAACTTCGTCGCCCTTGATTTCGCCGTGGCGAATGCGCTTGTAGTGGTTGTAGACGGCCACGGCCAGCATGCGCTTGGGTGACGATTGCCCAATGACGTACTGGTCGAGGAAAGTCTTGATTTCAGCCGGAGTGGGCAGCTCGGAACGAATCGCCGCGCGCGCGGTGGCCTGCGCCTCTTCGCGGATGATGTCGTTGCACAGATCTATGCATTCATCGCAGATGAATACCGACGGACCCGCGATCAGCTTGCGGACTTCGTGCTGGCTTTTATTGCAAAACGAGCAATGCAGCACCTTAGCGTCTGCCGATCCCTTTTTTTCAGGCATATTTCTTTCGTATCTCAGGTAAAGATGCGCCAGGCCGGGTAAATGGCCTAGCGCATGCGCTTACTCAAACATGATGGCAGCGGGTCTGGTTCAACCGGGAAGTCAGCCTTCGGACCGGGAGGCCATGACCTTGTCCACCAGGCCATACGATACCGCATCTTCGGCCGACATGAAGTTGTCACGTTCCGTGTCCAGCTCGATGCGCTCCATGCTCTGTCCGGTGTTGTTGGACAGGATGCGGTTGAGACGCTCGCGCAGGTCCAGGATTTCGCGGGCCTGGATCTGGATGTCGGAAGCCTGCCCCTGGGCGCCGCCCGAGGGCTGGTGAATCATGATGCGCGAGTTGGGCAGAGTGAAACGCTTGCCCTTCTTGCCAGCCGCCAGCAGGAACGCGCCCATGCTGGCCGCGAGGCCGGTGCACAGGGTGGACACGTCCGGCTTGACGAACTGCATGGTGTCAAAAATGGCCATTCCCGCGTACACCGACCCGCCGGGCGAGTTGATGTACAGGGAAATGTCCTTGTCAGGATTCTCCGATTCCAGGAACAGCAACTGAGCCACGACCAGGTTGGCCGTGGCGTCGTTCACCGGACCCACCAGGAAAATGAGCCGTTCGCGGAGCAGACGCGAATAGATGTCGTAGGCGCGCTCGCCGCGCCCCGACTGCTCGATCACCATGGGAATGTAGCCCAGGCCGGTGGGGGTCACCGAAGACCCGCCATTCATTGCCGCATAGAAATCGGTGAATCTCTGCATAGTGTTACGCCATCCCCATCAACTGATCGAAAGCCACCTTTTCGTCGGTGACCTTGGCCTTTTCCAGAACATGCGCGACGACGTTGTCTTCGAGCACGATAGCCTCGATTTCAGCACGACGCTGGCGGTCTGCCAGGTAATAGCTGACAACCTGGGCGGGTTGTTCGTAGTTCTGGGCGAATTCTTCGATGCGTGCACGCACCTGTTCCGGCTTGGCTTGCAGCTGAGCTTGCTTGACCAGTTCGGACACCAGCAGGCCCAGGCGGACGCGGCGCTCGGATTCGGTCGAGAAAGCCTCGGCCGGGATCGGCACGGATTCGGCATTGGGCACGCCGCGCTGCTTCAGTTCTTCGCGGGCAGCGGCGATACGGCCTTGCACGTCGTTGTCGATCAGGGCCTTCGGCACGTCGAACTTGCCGGCTTCGACCAGGGCGTCCATGACGCTGGCCTTGGTGCGGCCTTGCGAACGGACCTTGACTTCGCGCTCGATGTTGCTGCGGATGTCGGCCTTGAGCTTTTCGACGTCGCCTTCGGCTTGGCCGAGCGACTTGGCGAATTCGCCGTTCAGTTCGGGCAGGACGCCTTCAGCCACTTCCTTGATGGTGATGGTGAATTCAGCGGTCTTGCCGGCGACTTCGACGCCTTGGTAGTCATCCGGGAACTTGAGCTGGAAAACCTTGGTTTCGCCAGCCTTCAGGCCGCGGGCGGCTTCTTCGAATTCCGGCAGCATGCGGCCTTGGCCGAGCACGAACGGGAAGTCTTCGGCCTTGCCGCCTTCGAACGGCACGCCGTCGATGGTGCCGGCGAAGTCGAGGGTGACGCGGTCGCCGTCGGCGCTGGCGCGGCCTTCACGGGCTTCGAAAGTGGCGCGTTGCTTACGCAGCACGTCCAGCGTCTGCTGGACTTCTGCGTCGGTGACGGCGGTTTCGTAGCGGGTGACGGCCAGCTCGGACAGGTCCGGCACGGCGACTTCGGGGTAGACCTCGAACGTGGCGGTGAATGCCAGCGTGTCGTCGGAAACGCCTTCCGTCTTGGGCTCGAGGTTCGGGGCGCCGGCAACGCGCAACTTGGCGCCGTCGATGGCTTGTTCAAAGGCACGGCCAACTTGGCTATTGATCACGTCGTAGCGGATGCTGGGGCCATGGCTGCGCTCGAGCATGGCGAGCGGCGCCTTGCCCGGACGGAAGCCGGGGACCTTGGCGGTCCGAGCCACGCGCTTCAATTGCGCCTGGACTTCCTTTTCGACGTCGGCCACCGAGACGGCCAGATCAACACGGCGCTCCAGGCCGGAGAGGGTTTCAACCACAGGCTGCATTAAAAGACCTATTTTCCGAGAGATGAGATTACGGGCGGATAAACGCGGCATTTTACCGGAAACTTCCGGAACCCTGACGCAAAGGGGCGCGAGCCCCGGATTTGCCCGGATGCTCGCGCCCCGTTTATCGCCCAAAAAGCGAGGACGGACGCCTGGCCGAGAGGTTACTTGGCCTTGGCGATGCGGTCTTCGATGTGCTGTGCACGCTTGGCCGAGGACGGGTGGGAGCTCATCATATCGCTCTTGCCGCCGTCCAGCTCGGCCAGCTTCTGGAACGCGGTCACGAGGCCACGCGTATTCTGTTTCTTGGATTGCAGCAGGTCGAACGAATAATCGTCCGCCGCGCTTTCCTGCGATTGCGAGAACTGCGCATTGATGAACTTCTCGGTCAGGTCGCCCAGTTGCGAGGAGCTCAACTGAGCCACCGTCGCGCCGCCAGCCGCGCCCGCCGCGTCACGCGCAGCCGACACCGTGTAGGCGGTCTGCATCGCCTTCTTGGTGTGGCCCAGCGCCACGTGACCGATTTCGTGGCCGACCACGCCCATCACTTCGTCGTCCGTCATCATGTCCATGAGACCGCTATAAACGCGGATGCAGCCGTTGGCCATTGCCCACGCGTTGACGTCCTTGGTGACATAGACCTTGTAGCTGGCTTTCTGGCCATTGACCGTGCTGCCCAGCGCCTTGGCGATCTTCTGCAGACGGGCGTCGTACTTGCTGCCCGGCGCGGCGATCTTTTCCTGCGAATCGCTTTGCGCGCACGCCTTGTCCGACAGGGTCTTGATCTCGGCATCGCTCAGCGTGGCCGCCTGGACGACCTTGGCGCCGGCGCCGACGAGCCCACCGATGTCCAACGCATGTGCGGCCGAGTAAGGGGCGAGCGCAACGGCCAACGCGGCGACGGTGTAGCGGATCTTCATGGGAACAAACTCCTATTGACTTGTTCTATGCAAACGAGGCGGCAATTCTATATACGCCCACAGCTTTCGAAGCATTCCGGCACAGAGTTTCGCAAATGCGATTTTCTCTTACCAAATAGCCGAGCAATTCGAAGCCTGCCATGCTAAGCATCGCGAGGCCCTTTTAAAGCCGGCCAAAAGAGATGTCCGCTGTCCCATGGCGTTGATAGAATTGCCGCCGCGCTTTTTTTCGCAAACCCAACGGCTCGCACCCAACATGATCCCGAATCCCCCTCCCCGCCTAGGCCTGCTTCCCAGCCTCATCTTCAGTTCGCGCTGGCTGCAGCTACCGCTATATCTGGGCCTCATCGTCGCGCAGGGCGTCTACGTGATGCTGTTCCTCAAGGAACTCTGGCACCTGGTCACCCACGCCACCAGCTTCGGCGAAATGGAAATCATGCTGATCGTGCTTGGACTGATCGACGTGGTCATGATCTCCAACCTGCTGGTGATGGTCATCGTGGGCGGCTACGAGACGTTCGTGTCGCGCCTGCGCCTGCAGAACCATCCCGACCAGCCGGAGTGGCTGAGCCACGTCAATGCCAGCGTGCTGAAAGTGAAGCTTGCGATGGCCATCATCGGCATCTCGTCGATCCACCTGCTGCGCACCTTCATCGAAGCCGGCACCATCGGCACGCCGAACGCGCGCTTCACCGAAGCCGGCGTGATGTGGCAGACCATCATCCACGCCATCTTCATCCTGTCGGCGCTGGGGATCGCCCTGGTCGACAAGCTGTCGACCGGCAGTTCAGCCAAGCACTAAGGCAAGCCAGGACAAAAAAAGCCCCCACGCGCAAAACGTGGGGGCTTTTTTATGGATAGAACACCGGGTCAGAAGCCGGAGCACTACCCAAGAAGCTCAGGCCGCGACCTTGATGTTCTTGGCGCTGGGACCCTTGGGGCCGGTTCCAACGTCGAAAGTGACCCGCTGGTTTTCTTGTAGCGACTTATAGCCTTCGCTACGGATTTCGGAGTAGTGAGCGAAAAGATCCTTGCTGCCGTCGTCGGGCATGATGAAGCCATAACCCTTTTCGGCGTTGAACCACTTGACGATGCCGGTTGCCATGGGATGTCCTTGACCTAAAAAGCGATTGCTCGCGGGACGCCAGATCTTCAAGGATGGGAGAGGATAGCAACCGCGGCACCACTGACGGCGACCAAGGAGAACGCAGACCGCGTCGCTTGAGAATCTCGCTGAAACCAGTTTATTGGTGAACCCGGAAAAACGTCAAATGTCCGAAAGGGCTGGATTCGCGCCCCGAAAAGCCCGCTACACCCGCTAAAGAGCGCAAGCCGGCCCGGGCGGCACGCTCAACATTTTCAACTTGCCACGTACCGATACACGTGGACACTGCGCCGTTTTGAAAGCTCTGTGCGTGCCGCGCGCCCTACCCTGCGAAACCACCCGATTCCAGGAACTCGCGTTCGGCCTGGGTCGTCTGCCGTGCCAATGCCGCATTCCGGTGCGGGAAGCGCCCGAACCGCTTGATGATGTCGCGATGCAGGACGGCCCATCGCACGGCTTCCGCGCCCAGCGGCTCCATCAACGCGATGGCCCGATTCTGCGCCGCCAGGTTCTCGGCGTGTTCGAACGGCATGTAGAAAAACTGGCGCAGCGAGGCGTCGACTGCAAGATCATGGCCCGCCGCGATGGCGCGTTCGGCAAAATGCAGCGCCAGCGCGTCAGTGGCGAACATATGCCCGGTATCGCGGTAGGCGTTGCGAGGAAACTGGTCCAGCAGGATCATCAACGCGATCGCGCCGGCGGGTTCGTCCAGCCAGGCATCGAGCCGGCGGGAAGCGGCCGCCATATGCGCGTCTTCGAAGCGCGCTCGAAAGGCCGCATCGAACTGGGCGCTTTTGCTGAACCACTGCGCGGGACCCGCGTCCAGCCAGAATGCGACTACATCGTCGGGTTGCAGGGCGAACGGCTTTGGCGGTATGGTGGTCATGGCGGCGATGGCTCGGGGGATTTGGACGCGCTGCCGCCGCCGAAGCGTTGGCCGCGAGGAGAATCGGCCGTCAAGGATACCGCGCAGAAAACAAAAAAGGCCCCGCGAGGGGCCTTCTTGAGAAAACTCAGATCCTTACAGGACTTGAATCTTCGTGGCTTGCGGGCCCTTGGGGCCATTGGCCGTCACAAAGCTGACGCGCTGGTTCTCTTCCAGAGACTTGAAGCCCGAGCCCTGAATTTCGGAGAAGTGAGCGAAGAGGTCTTTGCCGCCCGCTTCCGGGGTGATGAAGCCATAACCCTTTTCCGAATTGAACCACTTAACGACGCCGGTTTCCATACTGTATTTCCTAGAGATAATGGGCAAATGCCCGGAGGTCACGAATCAATCAAGGAGGGGACAGTAGAACAATAACGCTGAGCCGGAAAAGGCACGGCACTGATCGAAAATCGCAACGCTTGTGATCGTGTGCCGACACTATCGTTATGTTCCCCTCACAAGTCAACATAATCCTAAAAAATACGTGCCAATAATGCAACAAAGAGAAACTGCGCAGTTATTTCGCACGTTTTTAAAGGGTAAACGAGTCCCTGCATTGGTGTTAACACCAATACATCATAAAAAAACAAACAAGGCTTATATAAATGCCATCAAAAGCGCGTACGACCTGCAATACGCCGTTTGGATGACACTATGGTTTGCCGTCAGGCTTACTCGTCGATAGGTAAACCCAACAAGTCGAGCGCCGCGCCAAAAGCATCGGGACCCGAGCAAAGGAAAACCGCCACGTCGCCGGGATTCATATTTTCCAGCACTTGGTCGATCTGTTCTTGCGCATTATCAACATTGTCGACATTGGCGGCGTGTATGTCCGCTCCTGCATCGACTTTTTCGCGCGGCACGATGTCTGCGATCGCATTGAGATCATCTATGCCCATCACGACATAGACGCTGATGCTTTCGCCATCCAGCGTGGTGTGCAGCTCGACGCCGCCCGCTACGTCGGCAACGTGCCGACTGAGTATTTCCATTTCCATCTTCCTTGATTTGCGGGCTGAGCCCGCCAGGGCGCTGCACCATGCAGGTGCTCACGCACGCCCAGGCGCGACTATAACAGCCTTAGGCTAACGTTTCTTGGACAGGGGGCCCAGAGACTGGCGGGCGGCCCCGGACGTGGCCGCCACGCTACGGCAGCGCACCCCGGCTTCAGCCAACACGCGGGCCAGCGGCTTTTGCGCAGCCAGGAAGGCGGTCTTCTCGTCACCGGCCAGCTTGCACAGGAAAAGTTGGGCCTGGAGCTGCGTGCGGCGGGCCTTGCGGTTGTCAGCCTCTTTGGCGAGCCATTCGCCCACCCAGGCGGCGGCGGCCTCGGCGTCGCCCTGCTGTTTGACGTGGCCGAGCAGGTCGTAGACGGTCACGCCGTCGATGCGCTCATCCTCGCCGCGCGAGAGGAACAGCTTGGCGGACTGGCCCGTGTAGCCGGGGACGACCGCCAGGCAATCCCGTTCTGCGGGTTTTTTCATGGTGTTTTCGAATGTGGTTTAGCAAGAACCCCGGACTGTAACGCAGGCGCGCGCGCAGTCCTATTGCTGCAGCCGAAGTCTGCTATCGTCGGCGTGTTCTTTTACCCCTACATGGTGAACATCATGCAACGCGATTTCGATTTGGTCGTCACGATTCTGGGCGCCCTGCGCGACGCCCCCGGCCCCAACCTCAGCACGCACGACATCAAGAACGCCGCGCTGGCGCCGCATCCCGAAGAGCAAGGCCTGCAGGTCATCGCGCATCACCTGGACCTGCTGGAAGACGCTGGCCTGGTCAAGCAGGTCAGCGAGACTTCGGCGAACGCCGGTGCGACGCGCTGGCGGATTACCTGGAAGGGTTACGACGCCCTCGAGCAGGATGAGGACGACGAAGAGGATGAGGACTTCGACCCGGAGGAATGATAGGCCCGGCCGGCCGCTCTGCGCGTCATTGGCGCAACGATTGAGGCATTTGCTGTTGTTGACGGTGTAGCCGGATACGCCGCGTCAGCAGCGCCGCCGCGGCGCCGATCACCAGACTGAACATGAAGGCGGCGATGGACAGCATCGCCGCCAGTTCATCGAACCCGCCCTGGCGCGCCAGCAGCAGCACCACCGCGAAGATTGCCGCCGCCCACGCCAGCAAGCCGATCACCAGTTGCTTGACGGACTGCAGGCGGCCGCACAAGGCGCCGCCGGCAAGTGCGGCGGCCACCATGGCAGCCATGGACCAGAACAGATACTCGTAGTGCATGTGGACGGTCTCCGCCAAGGGCATTGAGGCGCTCGCATTATAGGCGCCGCCTGTTTGCCGGCCGCTCGCGTCCGCCCTTGCCCCGCAGAACTCGGTCAGCCCACCGCCACGACACTGATTTCCACCAGCGCGCCGTAATGGAGTTCGCGCGTGGGCACGATGGCGCGCGCGGGGCGGTGGCTGCCAAAGCACGCTTCGTACACCGCGTTGACCTCATCCCACAGACTGACGTCCGGGATGTAAACGGTGACGTTGACCACGGACGATAACGACGAGCCTGCGGCTTCGAGAATGGCCCGCACGCTGCGCAGCGCTTCCCTCGTCTGGCCAGCCGCGTCCGCCGCCAGCACGGGGCGCACGCCGGGTCCGGCCGGCGGCAAAAAACCCAGCTGCCCCGATACGAAGACGAAGCCGTTGGCGCGAACCGCCTGGGAATAATGCCCGGCCGGCGGCGTGGCGTCGGGCGTTTGAATGAAGTCCATGCCGAAATCCATTTTGATGCGCGGCTCACCAGCCACGGAAGCGTTCCCAGCGTGCCACTAAGCCCGGCTCGCCGGGGCGCACGACCTCGTAGGCGTCGTGCTGCGCGCACGTCGCGCACGCGTGATTCGGGACAATGCGCAGTTTGGCGCCGATGGGCAGGTCCGGCAGGACCGCGTTGCTGCCAGGGCGCACCTTGATGATCCCCTGCTCCTGGTTGGTTTCGGCCAGCAGCACGTCCGGATAGACCTTGCCGTCTACATCGCACACCAGCCCGTACAACTGGTCCACCGGCTGCTTGGCGGTGCCACGATCCCGCGACATGGCCATCCATCCCGCGTCGACCAGAATCCAGCCCTTCTCGGGCTGATGGCCGATGACGGTGGTCAGCACCGTCGCAGCGATGTCGTCCACGCTGCACACGCCCAACCCGGCCATGACCAAGTCGAAGAAGACGTACACGCCGGCGCGGACTTCCGTCACGCCATCCAGATTGCGCGCAAAATGCGCGGTGGGCGTCGAACCGACGCTGACGACCGGGCACGGCAGGCCCGCGCCGCGGATCGCCTCTGCGCAGCTCACGGCGGCCCAGCGTTCCTGTTCGGCCATGTCCGCAATCGCCTCGACGCTGCGGCAGCCATAGGATTCGCCCGCGTGCGTCATTACACCGCGCAGGCACGCCCCGTCTTCGTGCAACACACGCGCGATTGCCAGCAGTTGGTCCGTGTCCTTGGGCTGCACGCCGGCACGGTGGCCGTCGCAATCGATCTCGATGAGCGCCGGGATGGGATCGCCGGCAGCCTTGGCACGCGCCGACACCGCGCGCGCGGCCTCGATGCTGTCGACGACAACGGTCAGATCGACGCCGCGCTGTCGCAAAGCCAGCACGCGGTCGAGCTTCGACGGCGACACGCCCACCGCATACAGCAGATCCGTGACGCCAGCGGCGGCGAACTGTTCGGCCTCCTGCAAGGTCGAGACGGCGGCTGGCCCTTGCGGCGTCGTCATCAGCCGGCGGGCGACCTCGATGGACTTGGGCGTTTTCAGATGGGGACGCAAACGGACGCCGTGGCCGGCCATCAGGGCGTTCAGCCGCGCGATATTGCGCATCATGCGCGTTTCATCGAGCAGCAGACAGGGCGTTTCCAGGGCATCCAGCGTGAATGCAACGGTTTCGAGGGTCATGGCAATCTCTTTGCGAGTGAGCGGCAGGCACGACGGGCCCGCGGGAATCAGCACGCAGTATGGCGCGGAAGGCGCTTACCTTGTTTAATTGCAACTTAATGTCCCATTAAGCCGTAACTGAATGATTGCCACTGACGACCTGCGCTTTTTCCTGAGCCTTTCGACCGCCGGCTCGCTTGCGCAAGCAGCGCGCGCGCTGGACGTCACACCACCAGCGATCACCCAGCGCCTGAACGCGCTGGAAAAGCGGCTGGGCGTACGGCTGGTCAATCGGTCGGCCCGAGGCATCGCGCTGACCGAAGAAGGCCGTCTATTGGCCATGCGGGCCGCGCAGATCTGCAATGACCTGACCTTGCTGGCCGACGAACTTGCGGGACGCCGCGGCGTCGTGGCGGGACACCTGCGGGTGGTTGCACCGCTGGGCTTCGGGCAACGTTACATCGCCGGATTGGTCGCGGATTTCCGGTCGCGCAGCGAAGACGTCACGGCCAGTCTGACATTGTCGGACGGCCCTCCCCGGCTGGCGTCGGATAACTGGGACGTGATGGTTCATATCGGAGAATTGCGCGACTCCACGCTGGTCGCCTACCCGCTGGCGCCCAACCGGCGCATCCTGTGCGCATCGCCCGCATACGTGGCGCGCCGTGGCTCGCCGACCACGCCGGAGGACCTGCGCAACCACGACTGCATCGCCTTGCGCGAAAACGACGAGGACGTAACCCTGTGGCGGTTCAGGCGTGCCCGCGGCGCGGGGGTCGCCGTGCGCATCGCGCCCGTCATGTCGTGCAATGCCGGCGCGACGGCGTTGGAATGGGCGCGGGCCGGACACGGCATCATTGCGCGGTCGGAATGGGACGTGACCGCGCACCTGCGCACGGGTGAACTCGTGCCGTTGATGGCGGGCTGGAATCTGCCCGACGCGAATGTCGTGGCGTTGGTGAAGTCACGGCAGGAGTTGTCCGCGCGCACGGCGGGATTTCTGGCGTCCCTGCGCGCAGCTTTTGCCCAGCCGCCATGGCACAAGGCGTCAGCCTAGCAGACGCGCACATGGAAAGCCGCAACCCGCTGTTCAGTCGAGCATCGCTTCCGCTTCGATCTCGATCAACCATTCCGGCAGCGACAGCCCGCTGACGATGATCCAGGAGGACGCCGGCGGATCGACCTTGAAGCGGTCCCGCAACGCCTGCGCCACGACTTCCTGTTCGGTGCTGACCGAATCGCAGATGTAGATACGCAGCATGATGACCTGCGACAAGCTGCCGCCGGCCGCCGCCAGCACGCGCTCGATGTTGTCCAGCGCGGCCTCGGTTTGCACCTGAAGCCCCGGACCGACCGTCTTCTCATCGGCGTCCACGCCGACCTGGCCGGACAGCAGCATACGGCGCTGCCCAGTCACGATTACCGCCTGGCTGAATCCGTACTGCACGGAATTGAATACCGTATCGGGATTGACGACGATTCGGGACATGAGAATCTCCTGGGCAAGACGGCGCTGGGCGGCCGGCCATTCTATCAACCAGGCATGCGTCGGCACACGAGCGCTGCGCTGAATCGACCAAACGCGGTATGGATGCGCGGCACGGCGTTTGCTACGCTGGCTCATCTGTTCAGCCAGGGTGATGGCCATGAGCGAGAAGATTCGAGTCCTGTGCATTCAACCCGCTTCTGCATCCGCGCGTTTCGCGTTTTTGTTGATCGCGCTGAAGTGGTCGATGGGTGCAACCCCCCGGCCGTCCCGGCTGCAGATCGGGCCGCATGATCTGGCGCCCGAAGGGTCGGAAGGCGCGTTCTGGCAGTTTGCGCTTCGTCACGCCTTTTCAAGCCAATCCATTCTTGTCACGCGAGGCGACCACTGGGATGTGGCGGCATCGGTGGACGGCGACGAGGTCCGCGCGTTTGGCAGGACCTTTGCGTTGAGGCAGTGCCTTTTTTGAACCGCGCACCTCAGGCGTCTGCAGGCGCCTTGCGGTGATAGGCAGCCAGTTCCTCGGCCGTCCAGCGCTGGCGCGCCTCGTCCTGACAGCAGGTCCGATACACCAGCGCGCCCACGTCCAGAAAGCGCTTCACATCGGCTTCCGTGAGCTTACCCTGCACCTGCATAAGGCAGTCCGCAAGGGTTGAAAGCACGCCGTCCCACCCGTCGAATCTGCCCGGCGACACCGGCAACGTGATCATGCGCGCCATCATTTCACTATGGTCCATGCTGAGTCTCCGCTCTGACGGGGAGCCGCTCGGTCCGCAACCCACCGGCGCCCCGGCGTCATACAGCAAGTGGCGTTCCCGATGCAAACCGGTGTCAGACACCAAGGGTGGCCGCCCACACTTTGATGCGGCAGGTGGTCCGCGGGTATTGGACACCTGCGGGCCAGGAAACACGATGCAAGGCTGCTTACGCCGATCACCGTGCCGTCGACCGGCTCGTCACCGGATCCGGCGCGCGCCCCCGCAGCAGTGACCCCGGGTGAGCCTGCAGGTAGTCTGCCAACTCCCGTAGCGACCTCGCCGTGCGCGCCAGTTCCTGCAGCAATGCGCTCGTGTTGACGGGCAGGCCGGCATCGGGGCTGAGCAGCCCACCGACGGCGGCGAGCGACCGGCTTGCCTGGCGCAACGTCGCGGTCGCCTCGGGCGCAAGCTGTGTGTCCAGCCGCTTCACCAGCTTGGACGTGCCCTGCAGCAGGTTATTGAGTTCAGCGCCCAGACCTTCAAAGGGAATCCTGTCCAGCTTGGTCAGGATGCTGTTGATCTGCAGCTGCAACTGGTCCAGATTGTTCGGCACCGTGGGAATGAAAGGCGCCTCCTCCATCTTGAACGTCACGGGCTCGGCGTCCGGGAAGACCGCAAAGGCGACATACAACTGGCCTGTCAGGAGATTGCCGATGCGCAACTGCGCCCGTAATCCCTGGTCGATCAAGGCCGCCATCAGCTTGCCGCTGGGATGCGTGACCGTAGAGCCCGAAAACTCCTTGATTTCTTCAAACGTCTTGGCGCCCAGCCGTTCCGGATAGAGGGTGGCATCCACCAGAGCATAGAACTGCTGCGTGGTGCGATCGAGTTCCAGTCCGATGGCATCCACCTGCCCGACCGACGCGCCAAACGCGTCGATGGGCGCGCCCACGGACAGTCCGCGCACCGATTGGTCGAACCGCATGCGGATGCGCAGCGGCGTGCCGTCCGGCTGCGCGCGCGCCGCGGTCTCCGAGGGGTAGATGACGAACGCGGCGTCCGGCTTGGCTGCGGTGTGTAAACGGGTCTCGACCGAGTCGAAGGCGACGCCGCCCACGATCACCGACACCAACGATTGAGACCGCACTTGCAGCCCGCCTGCGTCCACCGAGAAGTCCACCCCGCTGGCGTTCCAGAAACGCGTGCCTTCGTTGACGAAGGCGTCGTTGGGCGCATCGACAAACACCTGGATATCGACGCCCTGGCCGGTGGCATCGAGGCGATAGCTCACCACCTGCCCTACTGCAATGCGCCGGAAATAGACGGGCGATCCAATGTCCAGCGAACCGAGGTCCTGGCCCTTGAGGGTGAAGCGCTTGCCCGGCCTGTCCTGCGTCACCTCGGGCGGGATTTCCAGACCGACGAAAGCGAACTTGGTCGCCTTGCGCGGATCGCTGTCGCCATTACGGCCGGCGGGATCCAGGCCGATGTAGGCGCCGGACAGCAACGTGTTCAGGCCTGAAACGCCACTGAGCGTCAGGCGCGGCCGCACCACCCAGAACACGGTGCCCTCCTGCAAGAGCCCAGCCGCGTCCTTGTTGAGCTGCACCGTCGCAATCACGCCGGTCCGGTCCTCGTTGAGCGCCACACGCTGGACTGTGCCGACGTTGACTTCCTTGTACCGCACCTGTGTCTTGCCGGCCTCCAGCCCTTCCGCCGTCTGGAAGCTGATCGTGGCCTCGGGCCCTGCGTCCATCCAGACTTTCAGCACCAGCAGCAGGCCGCCCAGCGCCGCAACAATAGGCACCAGCCAGATCCAGGAAAACCGCCGTCTGCGGCCGGCGGGCGGCGGCTTGTGTGCGACAGCAGGAGCAGTCTCGGGCATTGAAGGCATCCTTCGTGAGCACGCGTCTGGACTCTGGGTGCAATCCCGATAAAGCGTCGCGCCGGGCGGTCCGCCGCGCAACAAGGGTATTCCCCACGTTCCGGCCTGCCCGCTGCGCCAATAGCGAGTAGGATAGCCATCCCAACAAACAGGAAAGATCCGTGAATATCGAAATTCGTCCTGCCGCACCGTCGGACGCGGCCCAGATCCATGCCTTCATTACCGAACTGGCCGTCTATGAACGCGCTGCGCATGAGGTGATCGCCAGCGCCGACGACGTCGAACGTACCTTGTTTGCCGAAGGCGCCCCCGCCCGGGCGTTGATGTGCCTGCTGGACGGCAAGGCCATTGGCTACGCCGTCTATTTCTACAGCTACTCCACCTGGCTCGGAAAAAACGGAATCTATCTCGAGGACCTGTACGTCACGCCCGAGCACCGTGGAATCGGCGCGGGACGCGACCTGCTGCGCCATCTGGCACGCGAGGCCGTGGCGAACGGCTGCGGACGGCTCGAGTGGAGTGTGCTGGACTGGAATCAGCCCGCCATCGACTTCTATCAATCCATCGGCGCGCTGCCGCAGGATGAGTGGGTGCGCTATCGGATGGCCGGCGACGCGTTGGTCAACTTTGCCGAGGGCCGCCGCTAGGGCAGCCGCACCGGTTAGAACTCCGGCAGGTCGAACAGCGTGTGCAAGGTGGAACTGGGCACCGGCACCGATGCAAGGTGTTCGCGCCCGCCGGCGTCCACCAGCACACGCACCGCGCGCGAAGCGACGGTGAGGCCGTCGACACTGATCGCGGTCTCGACCTCGGCGCCTTCCTTGATGAGTTCAATGACTTCGGCGGCTGCGGCCGTCGTGGGCTCCGAGATCCAGCCGGGAACGCCGCGCACGGCCTGCCCCCAACGCACGTAGGCGATATGGCCACTTCCGGCCTCTTTGCGCACGGCGACGATCACATACAAAGACATCCAGGCCTCCCTAATGTTTGGCCTGGATCGTATAACAGCTTGGCGGCCGTGTGATGACCGCAAGCGCGTCAGGGTTCGATGTCGATCGGCGCAAAGGACTTCACCAGGTCGTCGAGCTGCTTGAGTTGCGTCAGGAAGGGCTCGAGCTTGTCCAGCGGCAACGCGCTGGGGCCATCGCATTTCGCGTTCTTGGGATCGGGGTGGGCTTCCAGGAAAAGGCCCGCCAGCCCGACCGCCATGCCGGCGCGCGCCAGGTCTGCGACCTGTTCACGACGACCGCCGGATGCCGCGTCCAGCGACGAGCGCTGCTGCAGCGCGTGGGTCACGTCGAAAATCAGCGGGCGGTTGCCGGACACCTTTTTCATGACGCCGAAACCCAGCATGTCGACGACCAGATTGTCGTAGCCAAAGCTGGTGCCGCGATCACACAGAATCAGCTTGTCGTTGCCGGCCTCGGTGAACTTCTCGACGATGTTCAGCATCTGCGCGGGACTGAGGAACTGCGGCTTCTTGATGTTGACCACGCGCTGCGTCTTGGCAAGCGCGACGACCAGATCGGTCTGGCGCGCCAGAAAGGCCGGCAGTTGCAGGATATCGGCAACTTCGGCCACCGGCGCCGCCTGCCACGGTTCGTGGACGTCGGTGATGACCGGCACGCCGAATTCCTTTTTCACGGCTTCGAAGATCTTCATGCCTTCTTCGAGGCCAGGACCGCGGTACGAATGGATGGACGAGCGATTGGCCTTGTCGAACGACGCCTTGAATACGTAGGGAATGCCCAGTTTGCGGGTGACGCGTTGGTACTCCTCGCACGCGCGCAGCGCCAGATCCTTGGATTCCAGCACATTGATGCCGCCGAACAGCACGAAGGGCCGGTCGTTCGCGCAGGCGATCGAGGGGGAGATAACGACTTCTGGGGCGGTCATGATGGGCGATCCTGTAAAGGTGAAGCAGGTGATAGTGCGTAATGTACAACCTGCCTCCTCGAGCCATCATCTGACCGGCCCCATTTTCAGCTCACAGCGGCTCTGAAGTGATCCCCCGCGCCGCGTTTCCGCCCTGTCAGGCGCGTTCGATCGCCGGGTCGCTGACCAGCCGGTAGGCCACCGCGCCGATGACCGCGCCGACGATTGGCGCCAGCCAGAACAGCCACAACTGTTCCAACGCCCAGCCCCCCACGAACAGCGCCGGTCCGGTCGAGCGTGCCGGGTTCACCGACGTGTTGGTGACCGGGATGCTGATGAGGTGAATGAGGGTCAGCGCAAAGCCAATGGGAATGGCCGCAAAGCCGGCCGGCGCCCGCCTGCTGGTGGCGCCGAGAATCACGAAGATAAAGCCGGCCGTCAGCACCACTTCGGTCACCATCGCGGCCAGCAGCGTGTACTTGCCCGGTGAATAGGCGCCATAGCCATTGGCGGCGAAGTGGCTGGCCCTCAGGTCGAAACCCAGCTTGCCGTTGGCGATGCAGGCCAGGACCGCCGCAGCGGCGATGGCGCCCAGGACCTGAACGATGACGTACGGCAGGATTTCTCGGGCGGGGAAGCGTCCGCCGGCCACCAGGCCGACTGTGACAGCAGGATTGAAGTGCCCGCCAGATATATGGCCCACAGCGAAGACCATCGTCAGGACGGTCAGGCCGAACGCCAGCGCAACGCCCGCGAATCCGATGCCCAGTTGGGGAAAACCGGCGGCAAGCACCGCCGCGCCGCAACCGCCCAGCACCAGCCAGAAGGTGCCGAAGAACTCTGCGCCGCAACGCTTGGGTAGTGAATACATGTCCATCCCTCAGTAACGAAAGCCCTAAGGTATCGGCAAGCGCGCGAGGCAATATTCAAGAATCGAAAATCTTGACGATTCTTGTACGCCGGCGCGTCAGGCGTGACGCTGCTCGACAACATAGCCGGGGCGCACGCCGCTTGGGATCGTTCGGATGGCGGATGGGACTGCATTCGCTGGCTGGGTTGGCGGGCGCGATTTCGTTGGCGGAAACAAACAGCGGATGCTAATTTCAGCGGGACGCCTTCGCCGGAGGATCACCGTGAAACTGCTGCTCGCCTTTGTTCCCTTCATCACCTTTGCGCTGTTGGAGCACCGGGTCGGCACCCACGCCGCGCTCGTGGCCGCCCGCCCGGCGTTCCGGCGCACCGCGGAACGGATCGCGTGGGCTTGGGCAGGCGCGTTCGTCGTCATCGTGCTGGCGGATCTGGCGATGATGTACGTGCCGGCTTTCACCACCACCGTGGGCACGGTGGTCATCCTGGCGGCGCTTGGCGCAGCGGCCTGGTTCACGGCGTCGTTGCCCAAAGCGGCTCGGCGGTAAAGTGCGCTGTCTGAGACGAATCAGTCCAGCCGGACGCGTTCAGGCCACTGCACTTCAGGAACGGCATTGAGCGCCGGTTTGGCAAACAGATAGCCCTGGAACCGCTCGATTCCAGCAGCCTGCAACCAGCACCATTCCTCGATCCGCTCCACGCCTTCGGCGACAGGCGTGATGCCCATTGCGCTGCACGTGCGGGCAATGCCGCAGACGATTGCCTGGCGCGGTCCGTCCTGATGAATGTTCTGAATGAGCTGGCGGTCGATCTTGAGCTTGTCCGGCTGAAACTCGGCCAGCAGCGACAGGCCCGCATAGCCTGCCCCGAAATCATCGATCGCAACGCCGATGCCGGCGCGGCGCAGCCGTTCGATCGCATCCCTGAAGGCTCGCGGCCGCTCGATCGCTTCCTGTTCGGTGATTTCGACGATCACATGCTGTGGCAACAGCGCGCACGCCGCAATCTGATCCACCAGGCGGTCGACCGCGGCCGGATCCTCAATCAGTGACATGGGCAACAGATTGACCGACAGCTTTACATCGGTCAGGCCCAGCCGCCGCGCCAGCTCGAATGCCGAGGCCTTGGATTCCAGATCCACGCGATAACGGTCCGCGGGATCCAGGCTGGCAAACAATTGTTCCGGCGATCCGCCCGATTGACCGCGGATCAGGAATTCAAGGGAGGTGATCTCGCGCCGCAGGGGATCGACGATGGGTTGCAGCGCAAAGGGATACGGCCGCGCAGGCGCTGCGGGATCTTCCTGCGCCAAAGGAACACCGCTGGCCGCAAACCGCCAGTTGGCCGCGTCGTCGCCTTCGACGATATGGTCCGTGCCATGCGCATCGGCATACCAGCCAAGAATCTTTACCACCCGGTCGTCACCGCCCGGCCAGCGCCCCGGCTTTTTCATCTTGGCCAGAATGCGCGCGGAAACCTGTTGGGGATCGAGCGCTCGCAGGTCAAGCAGCGCCATCGCATCCCCCCCAAACCGGCGGGTAGGCCCGTGATCCTGCATGAGCAGCACGACGTTCTTGTGGGCATCGTCGCGCCGGATGGCATCGAATATCAGGTTGACCGCCTCGTCGGGGCCTTCCAGCAACTGGACGAAATGAACGCCGTCAAAGAGCAATATGCCGGTCACCTGCAGGGCGGCGTTGCGAGCTCGGGCGGGCGTCAGCAGGTCGGTCAGATCCTGCGCGTTCATCGAAGTGACAGCACGGCTGCGGTATATCAGTGTCGATAGCATGGCGTGCTCTATGCAAACGGGTCGGACGGGGAAAGGCTCGCGGCAAGGCCAATGTTCAAGCGAGCAGGCGTGATCTGTGGGGAATCTGTTCGATCGGGCCGTCACTGCGGCACGTCGATGGATCGGCGGTCAACGCGGCGCATGAATCGCTGCCGACGGACTGCGTGGATGGGGCCACGGCTTAATGGCGCCACTGGGTGCCGCTCTGGCCTGGGAATTCCAGAGTGGGTCTGGACAAACCGGCCTGAAAAACTCAGGGAAACCGGCGGGCAACCGGACACTTTCCACGAACTGAAGCGGGTTCGGCCTGACCGGCCCAATGATTTTGGAAATGACAGGTTAAAAACCTAAATCATTGAAATCATGGGGGGATTTGGTGGTGCGAAGGAGGGGACTCGAACCCCTACACCTGTTACGGCGTCAGGACCTAAACCTGGTGCGTCTACCAATTTCGCCACCTTCGCAATAGGCCAAGCCCGCTATTGTAGCTTGCTTGTTAAAATCTTGCGTCATGAATCCGCGCCTCGATGCCCTACACCCCTACCCGTTCGAAAAACTGCGGGCTTTGCTAGCCTCCGCCAGCTCGCAACCGGACGGTATTGCGCCCATCAACCTGTCGATCGGCGAGCCCAAACACGCCGCGCCGGAGCGCGTCGCGCAAGCCATCCGCGACAGCATGGCCGGGCTGTCGGTCTACCCCTCCACGAAGGGCGATCCGGCATTGCGCCGCGCGATTTCCGAATGGCTGGCGCGCCGCTACAGCATTCCGGCGCCTGATGCCGACACGCAGGTGCTGCCGGCCCTGGGATCGCGCGAGGCGCTGTTTGCATTCACCCAGACCGTGATCGATCCGTCGGCGGGTTCGGTGGTGATCTGCCCCAATCCGTTCTATCAGATCTACGAAGGCGCCACGCTGCTGGCGGGCGCCACGCCCTACTTCGTCAACGCCGATCCGGTGCGCAATTTCGGCAGCGACTGGAACCAGGTGCCGGACGACATCTGGAAGAAGACGCGCCTGGTGTTCGTGTGTTCGCCGGGCAATCCCGCGGGCAACGTGATGTCGCTGGAAGAATGGAAAACCCTGTTCGAATTGTCCGACCGCTACGGCTTCGTGATTGCGTCGGACGAGTGCTATTCCGAGATCTACCTGGACGAAGGCGATCCCCCGCTGGGCGGTTTGCAGGCGGCGCGCCGCCTGGGCCGGGACGACTACCGCAATCTGGTGGCGTTTTCCAGCCTGTCCAAGCGCTCCAACGTGCCGGGCCTGCGCTCCGGGTTCGTGGCCGGCGATGCCGCGCTGATCGGCCGTTTTCTGCTGTATCGCACGTATCATGGCAGTGCGATGAGCCCGATCGTGTCCGCGGCCAGTATTGCCGCGTGGACGGACGAGACCCACGTAAAGGAAAACCGGCGCCAGTACCGCGAAAAATTCGATGCGGTCGTGCCCATCCTGCAGAAGGTGCTGGATGTGTCACGGCCGCAAGCTTCGTTTTATCTGTGGGCGGCAACGCCCGGTTCGGATACGGCGTTCGTGCGCGACCTCTATGGCCGCACCGGTGTTACCGTGCTGCCGGGCAGTTTCCTGGCACGCGAGGCCCATGGCTTCAATCCGGGCCAGGGACGCATCCGCATCGCCCTGGTGGCGCCTTTGGCCGACTGCGTGCAGGCGGCCGAGCGCATCGCCCATTTTGTACATACCTCTGTTTGACCAACCTTTAAAAGCTGAGCCGATATGACTCTCGACCTGCAGACCACCATTGAACAAGCCTGGGAAAACCGGACCAACCTGTCGCCCGTCGACGCCAGCGCCGAAGTGCGCGAAGCCGTCGAGCACACCATCGACGGTCTGGATCTGGGCCGCCTGCGCGTGGCCGAGAAGATCAATGACGACTGGGTCGTGCACCAGTGGATCAAGAAGGCTGTGCTGCTGTCGTTCCGTCTGAACGAGAACGCCATCATGGGCCAGGCGCCCCTGCAGTTCTACGACAAGGTGCCGCTCAAGTTTTCGGAGTTCGGCGACAACGCGTTCAAGCAAGGCGGCTACCGCGTGGTGCCGCCGGCCGTCGCCCGCCGCGGCTCGTTCATTGGTCGCAACGTGGTGCTGATGCCCTCGTACGTGAACATCGGCGCCTACGTTGACGAAGGCACCATGGTCGACACGTGGGCCACCGTCGGTTCGTGCGCCCAGATCGGCAAGAACGTCCACCTGTCGGGCGGCGTCGGCATCGGCGGCGTGCTCGAGCCCCTGCAGGCCAACCCCACCATCATCGAAGACAACTGCTTCATCGGCGCGCGCTCCGAAGTCGTGGAAGGCGTCGTGGTCGAAGAGAACTCGGTGCTGGCCATGGGCGTGTTCCTGTCGCAAAGCACCAAGATCTATGACCGCGCCACCGGCAAGATCACGTACGGCCGCGTGCCGTCCGGCTCGGTCGTGGTGCCCGGTTCGCTGCCGTCGGCTGACGGTTCGCATAGCCTGGCCTGCGCCGTGATCGTCAAGCGTGTCGATGCGCAGACCCGCGCCAAGACCAGCATCAACGATCTGCTGAGGGCTTGATGAGCAATTCGGCCGTACTGGATCTGGTCAAGGACCTGATCGCCCGTCCCTCGGTGACGCCTGCGGACGAAGACTGCCAGGCGGCGCTTGCCGCCCGGCTCGAACGCATCGGCTTCACCTGCGAGACCATCGCGCAGGGCGGCGTGACCAATCTGTGGGCCCGGCGCGGCAGCGCCGCCCCGCTGACGGTCTTTGCCGGCCACACCGACGTGGTGCCCCCGGGCCCGCGCGAAAAGTGGAACAGCGATCCATTCGTTCCTACCGAACGCGACGGCTGGCTGTATGGCCGCGGCGCGGCCGACATGAAAAGCTCGATCGCCGCCTTTGTGGTGGCGGCCGAGGAGTTCGTGGCGGCCCATCCGGACCATGGCGGTTCGATCGCGCTGCTGATCACCTCCGACGAGGAAGGCCCGTCCATCGATGGCACCGCCATCGTCTGCGACGCTTTGAAAGCGCGCGGCGAGCAGCTGGATTACTGCATCGTCGGCGAGCCCACGTCGGGCGACGTGCTGGGCGACACCTGCAAGAACGGCCGCCGCGGCTCGTTGTCGGGCAAGCTCACGGTCAAGGGCATCCAGGGCCACGTGGCCTACCCGCATCTGGCGCGCAACCCGGTGCACCAGCTTGCGCCCGCGCTGGCCGACATCGTGAACATCGAATGGGACCAGGGCAATGAATACTTCCCGCCCACGACGTTCCAGGTGTCGAATCTGAACTCCGGTACGGGCGCCACGAACGTGGTGCCGGGCGAGGCCGTGGCGTTGTTCAACTTCCGCTTCTCGACCGCCAGCACGCCGGAAAGCCTGAAGCAGCGGGTTCATGCCGTGCTGGACAAGCATGGCCTGGAATACGACCTGGAGTGGGAACTGGGCGGCGAGCCGTTCCTGACCCCGCGCGGATCGTTGACGGATGCACTGGTCAAGGCGATCCATGCCGAAACCGGCGTGACCGCCGAGCTGTCGACCACGGGCGGCACGTCGGATGGCCGCTTCATCGCCAAGATCTGCCCGCAGGTCATCGAGTTCGGTCCCGGCAACGCCACGATCCACAAGGTGAACGAGCGCATCGAGGTCGCCTCGCTGGAACCGCTCAAGAACATCTATCGGCGCACGCTGGAAAACCTGCTGTTGCCCGCATGATGCACGCGCCGGCGGGATGCAAGTCCCGCCGCGCGATCTTTTTAGCCCCCCCTGCCGGGGGCGTTTTTCCGTTTTCCCCCTGGGGCGGTGAATTGAATGCCTGATACGAACGCAACCTCCCGCGAAGAACTGCAGACCGTGCGCGACCTGATCCGCTACGGCGTGTCGCGCCTGAATGGCGCCCAGGTCTCGCTGGGACACGGCAGCGACAATGCCTGGGACGAGGCGGTCTACCTGACACTGCACGCGCTGCACCTGCCGCTGGACACGCTGGATCCGTTCCTGGATGCCCGGGTGGTGCGCGAAGAGCGCGAGCGCGTGCTAGACCTGCTGGACCGCCGCGTGACCGAACGCGTGCCCGCCGCCTACCTGACCAACGAAGCCTGGCTTCGCGGTCATCGGTTCTACGTCGACAAGCGAGTCATCGTGCCGCGCTCGCCGATCGCCGAGCTGCTGGACCAGGGGCTGTCGCCGTGGGTGCAGGATGCGCTGGCGGTGGAGAACGTGCTGGACATGTGCACCGGCTCGGGCTGCCTGGCGATCCTGTCGGCGCTGGCCTTTCCCTACGCGCACGTGGACGCCGTGGATGTTTCCGCCGACGCGCTGGAAGTCGCCCGCCGCAACGTCGACGACTACGGCCTTTCCGATCGACTGGACCTGCACGCCAGCAATCTCTTCGACAACCTGCCCGCGCGCGAATACGACGTGATCGTCTGCAATCCGCCCTACGTGAACAGCGGTTCGATGCGCGCCCTGCCCCAGGAGTATCTGCACGAACCGCAACTGGCGCTGGCCGGCGGCGACGACGGCATGGACCTCGTGCGCCGCATCCTGGACGCCGCGCCACGCTACCTGTCGGAAAACGGCGTGCTGGTGCTGGAAATCGGCCATGAGCGCGATTTCTTCGAGGCCGCCTTCCCGCAGCTTTCGCCCGTCTGGCTGGACACCGAGGAAGCCTCGGACCAGCTCCTGCTGCTTACCCGCGAGCAACTGAGCCTGTGATACGCGCCTCTGGACTGACTTTGCGCCGCGGCACCAAAGTGCTGCTGGACGGCGCCGAATTCGTTGTAAACCCCGGTGAACGGGTCGGCATCGTAGGCAAGAACGGCGCAGGCAAGTCCTCGCTGTTCGCGCTGCTGACCGGCGCGCTGGACCTGGACGCCGGCACCTTGTCGCTTCCCGCCGGCTGGCGCATCGCCAGCGTGGAGCAGGAACTTCACGCCGACGACCGCCCTGCCCGCGAGTTCGTCATCGACGGCGACACGCACCTGCGCGCGTTGCAGGCGCAGCGCGCGACGCTGTCCGACGACCAGGGCACGCAGATCGCGGAAGTGGAAGCCGCGCTGGTGGAAGCCGGCGCATGGAGCGCCGCCTCGCGCGCCGAGCAACTGCTGGCCGGCCTGGGCTTCAAGCCTGCCGAATGGACGCAGCCCGTCGAGAGCTTTTCCGGCGGCTGGCGCATGCGTCTAGCGCTGGCCCGCGCGCTGATGGCTCCGTCCGAATTGCTGCTGCTGGACGAGCCCACCAACCACTTGGACCTGGACGCCATGTTGTGGCTGGAGAAGTGGCTCGGCGCCTACGAAGGCACCGTCATGCTGATCTCCCATGACACCGAATTCCTGGATGCCGTCGCGCGGTCCATTCTGCATTTCGACCATGCCAAGCTGACGCGGTATCGCGGCGGTTATGGCGACTTCCTGACGCAACGCGCCGAGCGCCTGCGTCAATCCAACATTGCCTATGAGCGCCAGACGCGCGAGACGGCCCGGCTGCAAGGCTTCATCGACCGCTTCAAGGCCAAGGCCTCCAAGGCCAAGCAGGCGCAGAGCCGCGTGAAGGCGCTGGCGCGCATGCAGGTGCTGGCGCCGCTGCAGGCCGAAGCGGGCATCGACATCCGCATTCCGTCACCCGAACAGGTGCCCGATCCGCTGATGACGCTGGAACACCTGTCCGCGGGCTACACGGACGCCGAAGGCAACGCGGTGCCCATCCTGCGCGACGTGACGCTGATGGTGCGCGCCGGCAGCCGCGTGGGCGTGTTGGGCGCCAATGGGGCCGGCAAGAGCACGCTGATCAAGACCCTGGCCGAAGAGATCCCCGTGCAGGCGGGCGAGCGCCGCGCCTCGCGTGGCCTGGCTATCGGGTATTTCCACCAGCACCAGCTGGACATGCTGGACGTGGACAGCACGCCGATCGCGCACCTGGCCCGCCTAGCGCCCGAGGCGCGCGAGCAGGAGCTGCGCAATTATCTTGGCGGGTTCGGGTTTTCGGGCGATACGGTCACCAGCAAGGTCGGCCCGATGTCGGGCGGCGAAAAGGCGCGGCTGGCGCTGTCGCTGATCGTCTGGCAAAAGCCCAACCTGCTGCTGCTGGACGAACCCAGCAACCACTTGGACGTGGAGACGCGCGAGGCCCTCGCCACCGCGCTGGCGGACTTCGGCGGCAGCATGCTGCTGGTGTCGCACGACCGGCATCTGTTGCGGACTACGGTGGACAGCTTCTGGATCGTGGCGGACGGTGCGGTGCGCGAGTTCGACGGCGACCTTGAGGACTACCGCGACTGGCTGGCCGCGCGCAACGCGGACGAGCGGGCCGAGGCGCGTGAAAACGCTGAAAGCAGCGGCGAGCCTGTCGTGGATCGCAAGGCGCAACGTCGCGCCGAGGCCGAACAGCGGCAACGCCTGTCTGCACTGCGCAAGCCGCTGGAGTCCAAGCTGGCCAAGGTCGAAACCGAGATGGAAAAGCTGCGCGGCAAATTGGCCGCCCTGGATGCGGTGATCGCCGATCCGGACCTGTATTCCGACGCGCGTCGCACCGAACGCCAGAAGGTCATGGCGGAACATGGCGAGCACGGCAAGCGGATGGGGGAACTGGAAGAGCAGTGGCTTGAGCTGCAAGGCTCGCTGGAAGAGATAGACCAGAGCGAAGCCTGATCCAAATGAAATCGGCCCCAATCCGGGGCCGATTTCTTTGGGTTTGAGCGTGCTGCGCGCTTGCGTTGGAAGCGCTGGCGCGCGCCTGCGGTTACGAGTACGGACGCTCTCGCAAGCGGGTATGGTTGTCGATTACCGTGTCGATGACTTCGCGCAGGATGGTTTCAGCCAGATCGGGCGGAACGCCCGCTTCCAGCGCCAAACGGCGGATGCGTTCGACCTGCTGGGCTTCGCGCTTGGGATCGACCAGGTCCATGCCGTGGTTGGTCTTGAGTTCGCCGATCATGTCGGTGCAACGGAATCGCACGCCAAGCAGCAACATGATCTGTTGATCGATCTCGTCGACTTCGGCGCGCAGGGCCGCCAGCTCGGCTTTGGGGGAATCGTTGGTAGCCATATGTAGTCAACCCTGAACAATGTCGAGCTTGGCGATGCCCAGCGCCAACGTTTTGGCGCCTACGTCGCGGAAGTGGATTTCCGCCTGTGCGTCCTGACCCGCGCCGCTCAGACCGATGATGGTGCCGTCGCCGAAACGCGCGTGACGGACGCCCTGCCCCACACGATACTGCTTGTCGCCCACCGTGACGCCGGTTGCGACGCCACGGGGTTGACGCGGCGCAATGGTGTTGGTTGGCTTGCGGCCGAAGGCATCGCCCCGGTTGCCGCCACCCCAGCCCGCGCCCGTGGCGCTGATCGGCGCCAGTCCAGCCTTGGGCGTCAGCCACTTCAGATGCTGCTCGGGAATTTCGTCCAGGAAGCGCGAGCGCATCGCATAGCGCGTCTGGCCATGCAGCATCCGGCTTTGCGCCAGGCTGATGTACAGGCGCTGACGCGCGCGGGTGATCGCCACGTACATCAGGCGGCGTTCTTCTTCCAGGCCGGCGGGCTCGAGAATGCTGTTCTCGTGCGGAAACAGCCCTTCCTCCAGACCGGTGATGAACACGGCGTCGAACTCCAGGCCTTTGGCGGCATGCACCGTCATGAGCTGGACGGCGTCCTGGCCTTGCTGGGCCTGGTTGTCTCCGGCCTCAAGCGCCGCATGCGACAGGAACGCGGCCAGCGGCGTCAGGTTGTCGCCCGCTACCGCCGGCGCGTCCACCACGCCCGGCATGAGCGTCGACGACGTGTCGTGGTCGGGCACCACGCCGGCGGGCATGCCGTCGTAGTTTTCCTCGGACGCGAACACGGCCGCGGCCGTGATCAGTTCGTTCAGGTTCTCCAGCCGCTCGGCGCCTTCGCGCTCGGCCTTGTAGTGCGCATTCAGGCCACTGGCTTCGAGCATGTGCTCGACCATTTCGGGCAGCGGCAGCTCGCGCGTTTCTTCGATCAGGCGATGAATCAGTTGCGCAAACTGCGCCAGATTCGAACCGCCCTTGCCGCCGACCAGCGCCACCGCGCCATACAGGCTGGTGTCATGCTGCCGGGCGGCGTCGGCCAATTGCTCGAGCGTGCGCGCCCCGATGCCGCGCGTCGGGAAGTTGACCACCCGCATCCACGAGGTGTCGTCGTGCGGATTGGCCATCAGGCGCAGGTAAGCGAGCGCGTGCTTGATTTCCTGGCGTTCGAAGAAGCGCAGGCCGCCGTAGACCTTGTACGGAATGCCGGCGGAAAAGATGGCGTGTTCGATGACGCGCGACTGCGCGTTGCTGCGATACAGCACAGCGATTTCGCGGCGGTCGCTGCCTTCGTGGATGAGCGAACGGATTTCGTCCACGATCCACTGCGCTTCCATGCCATCGGACGGCTGTTCGATGACGCGCACCGGCTCGCCTTCGCCTTGATCGGTCCAGAGATTCTTGCCCAGGCGGCCCGAGTTGTGACCGATGAGCGCGTTGGCCGAATCCAGGATGTGACCGTAGGACCGGTAGTTCTGCTCCAGGCGGATGACGGTGCCATGCGCGTAGTCGCGCTCGAAGTCGGCCATGTTGCCGACGTTCGCGCCGCGGAACGCGTAGATGGACTGGTCGTCGTCGCCCACGGCAAAAATGGCCGCGCCGCCGCCAGCCAACAGGCGCAGCCACTTGTACTGCAGCGTGTTGGTGTCCTGGAACTCGTCGACCAGGATGTGCCGGAAACGGCGTTGATAGTGTTCGCGCACGGGCGCGTTGCGCGACAGCAGCTCGTAGGCGCGCAGCAGCAATTCGGCGAAGTCGACCACGCCTTCACGCTGGCACTGGGCTTCGTAAAGCTGGTAGATCTCGATCAGGCGGCGGCGATGGGCGTCATAGGCTTCGACGTCCGGCGGACGCAGCCCCTCTTCCTTGGCGCCGTTGATGAAGCGCTGCACGTCGCGGGGCGGGTACTTTTCGTCGTCGACGCCGTTGGCCTTCATGAGGCGCTTGATGGCCGCAAGCTGGTCCGTGACGTCGAGGATCTGAAAACTCTGAGGCAGGCCGGCGTCGCGATGATGCGCCCGCAGCATGCGGTTGCACAAGCCGTGGAACGTGCCGATCCACAGGCCGCGCGTATCGATCGGCAGGATCGCCGACATCCGCGCCAGCATCTCGCGGGCGGCCTTGTTGGTGAACGTGACCGCCAGCAGCCCAAAAGGCGAAGCCTGGCCGGTTTGAATCAGCCAGGCCATGCGGGTGGTGAGCACCCGGGTCTTCCCGCTGCCCGCCCCGGCCAAGACCAGGGCGTGCTGCGGTTCTAACGTTACTGCGGCGCGTTGTTCAGGATTTAGCTTCTCTAGCATCATGCCGCGTAGCGGCGCAGATGTTGAGCGAACTGCTCAAGCCCAGCGATGCCGCTTTGCTGGGCGCGCTGGCACCAGGCCTGCAGGTCGTGAAGAAGCTGTTCGCTGCTGGCGCTGGAGCTTTCCCAGATGCGGCCGAGTTCGCGGCGCATCTGCACCAGCGTCGACAGCGACTTGTTCTGGGCGATGGCCTTGTCCACGGCAGCCAGTTGCTCGGGCTGCAGGATATCTTCGTTGCGATGGATGGCGCGACGCACGCTGTGCAGCTTGGTGTAGCCGCATTCGGCGTTGCCTTCCTGGCGCGAAGCCTTCAGCTTGGCGAGTTCTTCACGGGCGGCGCTCTTGATCACGTCCGCATAGCGGGCCATGACTTCGTAGCGGTGCGTGATCACGCCTTGCAGCGTGCGCAGGTCGATGCCCGTGCGGGAGTCGTCCAGCTTGAGCTTGGGCGCAACCTTCTTGATCTTGGCCAGGCCAAAGAACTTCAGGATGTTGATGTAGCACCAGCCGATGTCGAACTCGTACCACTTGGCCGAAAACTTGGCCGACGTGCCGTGGGCGTGGTGGTTGTTGTGCAGCTCTTCGCCGCCGATCACGATGCCCCACGGGAACACGTTGGTGCTGGTGTCCGGGCTGTTGTAGTTGCGGTAGCCCCAGAAGTGGCCGATGCCGTTGACGACGCCGGCGGCCCAGAAGGGAATCCAGGCCATCTGGACAGCCCAGACCGTGACGCCGATCGCGCCGAACAGGGCGACGTCGATGGCGAGCATGGTCAGCACGCCCCACAGGCTGTGCTTGCTGTAGACGTTGCGCTCGAGCCAGTCGTCAGGCGTGCCGTGGCCGAACTTGGCCATGGTTTCCTTGTTGTTCGATTCTTCGCGGTACAGCTCGGCGCCGCGGAACAGAACCTTCCAGATGCCGAACAGCATGGGCGAGTGCGGGTCACCTTCCTTTTCGCATTTGGCGTGATGCTTGCGGTGAATAGCCACCCATTCCTTGGTGACCATACCAGTCGTCATCCAGAGCCAGAAGCGGAAGAAGTGCATGACAGCCGGATGGAGATCCAGACCGCGGTGCGCTTGGCTGCGATGGAGAAAAACCGTGACCGCAACAATCGTGATGTGCGTCACGACCAAAGTGAAAACGACGATCTGCCACCAAGTCGCTTGGGTCAGGCCGCCGGCAATGAAGGAGAGGATGTAATCCATAAAGCTGTTATGAGCCTCGCATGAGAAGGTGGCTGAAAGTTTAGCGTACCTTAGCCGTCTGATGACAATCTAGTTTCAAAATAGTTATTGAGAGAAATCAAGGACTAAGGCGCGGTTTTGAGCCAAAAAGCCGCCCTGCGAGCGGTTTGAGCGCGCGCAGAGGCTTTACTTGTGCAGTTGCGGCGGCTTTGCCCAGAGGGGGACGGCCTGAAATTCGCAGTCGCACCGGGTTTTGGCACCATTTGGCGTTTAAAGTTCCAGTCAGGCAAACCCGCAGTCTTGAAGGCGCCACGATCCCGGGGCACACTGCACCCCGTTCCGCCCGCACACTGTCTCCTTTCTCCCACGAATGTCGCCCACCACAATGCGTCACCGTTTTTTAACTGTTTTGGCCGCGCTCGGTGTGGCGATATCCGCCCCGGCTTCAGCGCAAACGCTGAAGTCTGGGGACGTCGCCGTCCTGGCTTCTTACTATGAGATCCGCGGGTCGGACTGCCTGGCGCTGCGGGCGCCGCGCGTGTCCATCACCCAGATGCCGACGCTGGGCAAGGCCAGCATCCAGCAGACGCGCGGGCAGTCCAATAATTCCGGGCGCTGCGCGTACAAATCGGTGCCGGTGGCGCAGATTGTGTACCAAGCC
The DNA here is from genome assembly GCF_902859585.1 of Achromobacter animicus. Lineage (GTDB taxonomy): Bacteria > Pseudomonadota > Gammaproteobacteria > Burkholderiales > Burkholderiaceae_B > Achromobacter > Achromobacter animicus. The sequence continues at coordinate 88,993 of NZ_CADIJM010000004.1, forward strand.
GACCAGCCGGGTTCCGATACCCTGTCCTGGGAAGTGAAGTACCAGAACAAGACCATCGGAACCCGCCGCTACAGCGCAACGGTGGGCGTTACGCCGGGTCCTTGACCGCGGTTTCCGTTTCTTTGACGTCGGAAGCTTTTACTTCGGCTTCCTCGACGGCCGTTTCCTCGGCAGTATCGGTCTGAGCGTCGGCGCCCGCTTGGGCTTCGGCCTCAGCGCCATCGGCCGCGTCGATCCGGTCGTCCTCGTCGGCGAGGTTGGCATCAGCCGCCTCGGCGGCATCCGTCCCGGCGCCCTTCTTCTTGCGTTCGAACACAGCGGCAAAGAAGCCGTCGGTGCCGTGCAGATCCGGACGCAGTTGCACGTACGGGCCTTCCAGTTTCAGGGACTCGCAACGGGCGCCCAGGATTTCGGCGGCATCCACGCGTTCGAAGTCCGGATGGCTGGCCAGGAAGCGGTCAGCCTGGACTTCGTTTTCCTCGGCCAGCAGGCTGCACGTGGCATAGACCAGGCGGCCGCCGGGCGCGACACAGCGCGCGGCGCTGTTCAGGATGCGTTCCTGGAGCTGCCCCAGTTCCGCCAGCGCCTCGGGGTGCTGGCGCCACTTCAGGTCCGGATTGCGGCGCAGGGTGCCGATGCCGCTGCAGGGCGCGTCGACCAGCACGCGTTGGGCCTTGCCGGCCAGGCGCTTCACACGGGCGTCGTTCTCGTTGTCGATCACCACCGGGACCACATTCGAGAGGCCGCTACGCGCAAAGCGCGGCTTGGCGCGCGCCAGGCGGGCCGCCGAGACGTCGAAGGCGTACAGCCGGCCGGTCGAACGCATCAGTGCACCCAGCAGCAGCGTCTTGCCGCCGGCGCCTGCGCAGAAATCGATGATCATTTCGCCACGGCGCGGGGCGACCAGCAGGGCCAGCAGTTGGCTGCCTTCGTCCTGGACCTCGATGCTGCCGTTTTCGAACTGGGGCCACCGGTTGATGGCGGGCCGGCCTTCCATCCGGATGCCCCAGGGCGAAAAAGGCATGGCCGTGGGCTCATAACGGCCCGCGCCTTGTTGCAGCTCCGCCAGCATGGCGTCGCGCTCGGCCTTGAGCGGGTTCACGCGCAGGTCCAGGCTGGCCTGGCGGTTCAGGGCTTCCACCAGCGTTTCGGGGCTTTCCATGGCGCTCAGGCGCTCGTCCAGCCAGTCGGGAATGCTGCCGCGCACGGCACGGGGCAAGGTCGCGACGTCGATTCGCGTGACCCGTTGCAGCCACTCTGCCTCGGCGGCGTCCATGCCCTCCTGCAGGAACTCGGCGCCCAGGGTCGCGTTCAGGCCCAGGATGGCAAGACGGCGCGACGCGGGGCCAACACCGCTTTCGCCGTACTGGCGGTAGCGGCGCAGGTGGCGTAGCACGTCATAGACGGCCTCGGCGACTTCGGAACGGTCGCGCGCGCCCAGGTTCGGGTGATGGCGCAGCCAGTGCGAGAGCGCGGCGTCGGCCGGATAGGTCCATTGCAGGATTTCGCCCAGCACGCGCTGCACCTGATCGATGCGGATGGCCGCATGCGACAGGCGGGGTCGATTGGACTGGGGCTTTTGCGGGGCGTGATCGCGCTCGCCGCCGCGCGACTCGCCGCGCGGGCCGCCGAAAGAGGAGCGGGAGTCCGAACGTCCCTGCTCGTCACGGCGGTCCTGGCCGTACGAATTGCGTTCACCGCCACGGCTTTCGCTGCGATCCTGTCCATACGAACCGCGTTCGCCGCCACGGGCACCGCCGCGATCTTGTCCATAGGAGCCGCGACCTTCGCCTCGCTGGCCCCCGAACGACGAGCGCGAGTCCGGGCGCCCCTGACCTTCACGGCGGTCCTGGCTGTAAGAACCGCGTTCGCCGCCACGGCTTTCGCCGCGATCCTGGCCGAAGGAGCCGCGACCTTCGCCGCGCTGGCCGCCGAACGACGAGCGCGAGTCCGGGCGCCCCTGACCTCCACGGCGATCCTGGCTGTACGACCCGCGTTCGCCGCCACGGCCTTCGCCGCGTTCCTGACCAAAGGAGCCCCGGCCTTCCCCACGCTGGCCGCCGAACGACGAGCGGGAGTCCGGGCGTCCCTGACCTTCACGGCGGTCCTGGCTGTACGAACCGCGCTCGCTGCCTCGGCCTTCGCCGCGATCCTGTCCATAGGAACCACGCCCTTCGCCACGCTGACCGCCAAACGAGGAACGCGAATCCGGCCGTCCCTGCCCTTCGCGGCGGTCCTGGCTGTACGAACCGCGTTCGCTGCCGCGCCCTTCATTGCGCTGTCCGCCAAACGAAGAGCGGGAGTCGGGGCGGCCCCGGCCCTCGCCGCGGTCCTGGCCGTAGCCGCCGCGATCGCTCGTGCGCTCGTCGCGCGCGCGGTCGCCGGATTCGGCCCGGTCACGCGGCGCCGGTTTGCGGGCGTCGCCCTTGGGACGCGAGAAAAAAGACCGGCCGTCGCGGCCTTCCGAGGCGGCGCCGAAGGAGCCGGCCGGGCGGGAACGCGGGGATTGGGGTTTAGTCATGGTGTATTCCAATAGGGCGGAAGCGTTCCGCCCGAAAAATGCTTTTCAGGGCCGTTCAAGCGGCCGGCGACCAGGAAAAAAGGCGCACGGGGTCGCCCTGGACGGCCACGCGGTGATCGTTTGTCAGGGTAACCCGGCCTTCGGCAAGCCAGCGAACGGCAGCCGGAAAGGCCTGGTGCTCGACGGCCAGCACGCGCTCGGCCAGCAATTCAGGCGTGTCGCCCGCCAGGACCGGCACGCAGCCCTGGGCGATGATGGGCCCGTGGTCCAGCACCGGGGTGACGAAATGCACCGTGCAGCCATGCACGCGCACGCCGGTGGCCAGCGCCTGCGCATGGGTGTGCAGGCCGGGGAATGCGGGCAGCAGCGAGGGGTGGATGTTGACTAGACGGCCGGCGTAATGATTGACGAAGCCGGGCGTCAGCACGCGCATGAACCCGGCCAGGATGACGTAGTCGGGCGCATAGCGATCGATTTCGGCGGCCAGCGCGGTATCGAAGGCTTCGCGGCTGGCGTAGTCCTTGTGATACAGGGCCGCTGTGGGAATGCCCTGCGCGGCGGCCCATTCGAGGCCACCGGCGTCGGGACGGCTGGCGATCACGGCGGCGATTTCCGCCGGCCAGTGTTCGTCGCGGCAGGCCTCGGCCAGCGCCTGCATGTTGCTGCCCCGCCCCGAGATCAGGATGACGAGGCGGCGCTTGATAGAAGAAGTTTCCGGCAAGATGAACAATTCCAAGGGAAAACGGGCGGTTCCAGTCCCGAAATCAGGCGCGCGCCCTGCGCACGCCGTGCCCGCAAAGGCGGCTGAGCACCCCCTGCGGGCGGGATACGAACAAACCCGTAATCCAAAATTGTAAACTCTCGCTCGTGAAACCATCGCTGCGCATCTACCGATCCCTGCCCCCGCCCGAACGGCGCGCCCCTTGCGCGCTGACAATCGGCAATTTCGACGGCGTCCATCGCGGGCACCAGGCCATGCTTGCCCGCGTCTGCCAGGTGGCCCGCGAACGCGGGCTGACGCCGGCCGTGATGACGTTCGAGCCCCACCCGCGGGAGTATTTCGCCACCCTCAACCAGCGTCCGGAACTGGCGCCGACCCGCATTTCGGGGCTGCGCGACAAGCTGGCCGCGCTGGCGCGCTACGGCATATCGCAGGTCGTGGTCGAGCGGTTCAATGCCCGGCTGGCTGAAATGTCGGCCAACGCCTTCATTGAGCACCTTCTGGTGCAGGGGCTGCAGACCAAATGGCTGCTCGTGGGCGAGGACTTTCGCTTCGGGCACAAGCGCAGCGGCGATATCGACCTGCTGCGCGAAGCCGGCATGGTGCATGGCTTCGAGGTCCAGACGCTGGCGGACGTGACCGACCGTCAAGGTCACCGCATTTCCAGTTCCGAGGTGCGCACCGCGCTGGCCGTGGGCGACCTGGAACGCGCGCGCCATCTGCTGGGCCATCCGTTCCATATCAGCGGGCACGTGATCCACGGCCAGAAGCTCGGCCGTACGCTCGGCTATCCCACCATGAACCTGCGTGTGGCCGAACGATGCGCCGCGCGGTCGGGCATCTACGTCGTGCAGGTTCATGGGCTGGCCGACCGCGCGCTGCCGGCGGTGGCGAGCCTGGGCGTGCGCCCGACGGTCGAGGACCGCGGCAGAGTGCTGCTTGAGTCACACCTGCTCGACGAGTCCGTCAACGCTTACGGTAAACTCGTACGCGTTGAATTCCTGCAAAAGCTGCGGGACGAAGAAAAATTTCCTGATCTCCCTTCCCTGACTGCCGCCATCGCCGAAGACGCGCGAAACGCGCGCGCCTATTTTGCCGTTCATGGACTATAAAAAGACCCTCAACCTGCCCGATACCCCCTTCCCCATGCGGGGCGACCTCGCCAAGCGCGAGCCCGCCTGGATTGCGCAATGGGAGGAAAACCACGTCTACCAGGCGATCCGTGCGGCCAGCCGCGGCCGGCCGCGCTTCGTGCTGCATGACGGCCCGCCCTATGCGAACGGCGACATCCACATCGGCCACGCGGTCAACAAGATCCTGAAGGACATCATCGTCAAGAGCCGCAACATGGCCGGCTATGACGCGCACTACGTGCCGGGCTGGGACTGCCACGGCATGCCCATCGAGATCCAGATCGAAAAGAAGTACGGAAAGCACCTGCCCGTGGCGGAAGTGCAATCCAAGGCCCGCGCCTACGCCCTCGAACAGATCGATCGCCAGCGCAAGGACTTCAAGCGCCTGGGCGTGCTGGGCGAGTGGGATCGTCCGTACATGACGATGAACTACAGCAACGAGGCCGACGAGATCCGTGCGCTGGGCCGCATCCTGGACAAGGGCTACGTGTTCCGTGGCCTGAAGCCGGTGAACTGGTGTTTTGACTGTGGCTCGGCGCTGGCCGAGGCTGAAGTCGAATACGCGGATCGCGTGGATCCCGCCGTCGACGTCGCGTTCCCGTTCGCCGACCACAAGCGGCTGGCCCAAGCCTTCGGCCTGGATTCGGTGGACGACGGCGCCATCGTGATCTGGACGACCACGCCCTGGACCATTCCGTCCAACCAGGCGCTGAACGTCCATCCCGAAATCGAATACGCGCTGGTGCGGGTCACTTCGGCTGCCACGCCCAAGTTCGGTCCCCTGCTGCTCATCGCCAAGGAACGCGTCGAAGCCTGCCTGAAATCCTGGGACCTCGAAGGCGAAGTCATCGCCACGGCGCCCGGCGAGGCCCTGTCAGGCATCGAGTTCCGCCATCCGCTGGCGCAGTTCAACGCCGCCTACGATCGCAAGGCGCCCGTGTACCTGGGCGACTACGTCACGGCAGACTCCGGCACCGGCGTGGTGCACTCGGCGCCGGCTTACGGTATCGAAGACTTTGTGTCGTGCAAGGAGCACGGCATGAAGGACACCGACTTCATCAGCCCGGTGATGGGCGACGGCAAGTACGTGGACAGCCTGGCGCTTTTTGGCGGCCTGTCGATCTGGGACGCAAACCCCAAGATCGTCGAAGCGCTCAAGGAAGCCGGCGCGCTGATGCACGTCGAAAAGCACAAGCACAGCTATATGCACTGCTGGCGCCACAAGACGCCGATCATCTACCGCGCGACCAGCCAATGGTTCGCGGGCATGGATGTCGCGCCCAAGGACGGCAGCCCGACCCTGCGCGAATCGGCGCTGGCCGGCATCGACGCCACGGCGTTTTACCCCGCGTGGGGCCGCGCCCGTCTGCATGCCATGATCGCCAACCGTCCGGACTGGACCCTGTCGCGCCAGCGCCAGTGGGGCGTCCCGATGGCGTTCTTCGTGCACAAGGAAACCGGCGAACTGCATCCGCGCACGTCCGAATTGCTGGAACAGGTGGCGCAGCGCGTCGAACAGGGCGGCATCGAGGCCTGGCAGGCGCTCGATCCCCGCGAGCTTCTCGGCGACGAAGCCGACCAGTACGAAAAGAACCGCGACACGTTGGACGTATGGTTCGACTCGGGCAGCACGCACGCCACGGTGCTGGGCGGCAAGGACGGCGAATTCGCCGGTTCGCATGGCGCTGAACTCGCCTGGCCCGCCGACCTCTACCTGGAAGGCTCGGACCAGCATCGCGGCTGGTTCCATTCGTCGCTCCTGACCGGCTGCATGCTGTACGGCCAGCCGCCCTACAAGGCCCTGCTGACGCACGGCTTCGTGGTGGACGGCCAGGGCCGCAAGATGAGCAAGTCGGTTGGCAACGTGATTGCCCCGCAGAAGGTCTCCGATTCCCTGGGTGCGGAAATCCTGCGCCTGTGGGTGGCCTCCACCGACTACTCGGGCGAGCTGTCGATCTCCGACGAAATCCTCAAGCGTGTGGTGGAAGGCTATCGCCGCATCCGCAACACCCTGCGCTTCCTGTTGGCCAACCTGGCCGACTTCGACGCCGTGTCGCAATCGGTGCCTTACGGCGAACTCTTCGAGATCGACCGCTACGCGCTGGCCATGACGGCGCAGATGCAGTCGGAAGTACAGGCCAACTACGAACGCTACGATTTCCATCCGGCCGTCTCGCGGTTGCAGACGTTCTGCTCGGAAGACTTGGGCGCGTTCTACCTGGACATCCTGAAAGATCGCCTCTACACGTCGGCCCCCGACAGCCGCGCCCGCCGCTCGGCGCAGACGGCCCTGCTGGACATCACGCAGACCCTGCTCAAGCTAATGGCGCCCATCCTGTCGTTCACGGCGGAAGAGGCCTGGAAGGAACTGGTTGCGTCCGCCCTGAAGAACCAGGCCGACGCTGCCCGCGCGACGATCTTCACCGAGGTCTATCACGTGCTGCCGCCGTTTGCGGACGCCGATGCCCTGACCGCCAAGTGGACGCGCCTGCGCGCCATCCGCGCCGAGGTCCAGCGCAAGCTGGAAGAAGTGCGTACGGCGGGCGATATCGGTTCGTCGCTGCAGGCCGAAGTCGACCTGTACGCAAACGGCGAAGACCAGCAACTGCTGGCCAGCCTGGGCGATGACCTGCGCTTCGTCCTGATCGTCTCGCGCGCCGCGGTGCACGCGGGCGAAGGCGACACCCGCATCGAGGTCACGCCGTCGGCCCACAAGAAGTGCGAACGTTGCTGGCACTGGCGTCTTGACGTCGGCCAGGACGCCGATCATCCCGAGATCTGCGGCCGCTGCGTGTCCAACCTGTTCGGCTCGGGCGAAGCCCGCGACAAGGCTTGAACATGGCCCGCCCCGCCGAACCCGGAGTGACGGGCACCGCCCCCGCCCGCGCCGCGCCCGCGCGCGTGGGTGGGTGGCTGGCGCTGGCGTTGCTGATCATCGTGCTGGACCAGTTGACGAAGGTCTACTTCAACACGTCATTCCAGTACGGCGAGCGCGTCAACATCCTGCCCTTCTTCGACTTCACGCTGGTGTTCAACCGCGGCGCCGCCTTCAGCTTCCTGGCGTCCGAAGAAGGCTGGCAGCGTTGGTTGTTCACGGGGCTGGGCTGCGTGGCGGCAGTGGTCATCATATGGATGCTGCGCCGCACGCACGGCCAACCGCGTTTCAGCCTGGCGCTCACGCTCATCCTGGGCGGCGCCATCGGCAACGTCATCGACCGCGTGGTGTATGGCCACGTGGTGGACTTTCTGCTCTTCTACTGGAACGACTGGCAGTTCCCCGCTTTCAACATTGCGGACGTCGGTATCACCTGCGGCGCCGTGCTGCTGGTGCTGGACGAACTGCTTCGTGCCCGCAAGCCGCAAGCGTGACGCGACAGGGGGGCAACGCCCCCCCTTTTTGCGCCGCCTTTTTGCAGTGCCTCTTTGCAACGCCTTTTCGAAGCGCCTGTTTGCACCCCCATTCAGCAGCCCTCTTTGCGCCCCTTTCTGCTTTCGTCAGGCCTACCCCATGCTGCGCCTTCCGCGGCTTTCGTCCGGTTTGATGCCCCCTCTAATGCATGACGAACGGCGCATTGCGGCAATGCAGAATAAAATCCCTCTCACTTCCACGATTACGCGGCGTTAACCCGCCGTCCCGTCCTCATGCTCGATCTCGCCCGCAAACGCATCGTCCTTGGTCTGACCGGGGGCATCGCCTGCTACAAAATCGCCGAGCTGGTGCGGCGCATGACCGAACAAGGCGCCACGGTGGATGTGGTGATGACCGAGGCGGCCACGCACTTCATCACGCCGGTCACCATGCAGGCACTGTCGGGCCGACCCGTGTTCGTGGACGCCTGGGACGCGCGCGTGCCCAACAACATGGCGCACATCGACCTGACGCGCGGCGCGGACGCCGTGTTGATCGCGCCCGCCAGCGCCGACTTCATGGCCAAGGTGGCACACGGCATGGCCGACGACCTGTTGTCCACGCTGTGCGTGGCCCGCGCCTGTCCGCTGCTGGTGGCGCCCGCCATGAACCGCGAGATGTGGGCCAACCCGGCCACGCAGCGCAACGTCGAAACCCTCCGCGGCGACGGCGTCACCGTGCTGGGACCTTCGGCGGGCGAACAGGCCTGCGGCGAAACCGGCGACGGCCGGATGCTCGAAGCCCATGAGATCCTGACCGACCTGATCGCCTTCTTCCAGCCCAAGCTCTTGGCCGGCCGCCACGTGCTGCTGACCGCAGGCCCCACCTCTGAACCCGTGGACCCGGTGCGTGTGCTGAGCAACCGGTCTTCCGGCAAGACGGGCTATGCACTGGCTCGCGCCGCCCGCGAGGCCGGCGCCCGCGTCACCCTCATCACCGGCGCCACATTCCTGCCCATCCCGCGCGGCGTAACCGCCCTGCCCGTCACCACCGCGCGCCAGATGCACGACGCCGTGATGGCCAGTGTGGGCGATGCCGATATCTTCATCGCCGTCGCCGCCGTGGCCGATTGGCGGGTCAAGAACGTCAGCACGCAGAAGCTGAAGAAAACCAGCGAAGGCGGCGGCGCGCCGCTGATGGAATTCGAGCCCAATCCGGACATCCTGGCCGAAGTGGCCAAGCTCGAAAATGGCCCCTGGTGCGTGGGCTTTGCCGCCGAAACGGAAAAGCTGGCCGAGCACGCCGAAGCCAAGCGCACGCGCAAAGGCATCCCGCTGCTGGTCGGCAATCTGGCGCACAAGGTCATGGACGCCGACACCACCGAACTGGTGCTGTTCGACGCGCAAGGCACACACCCGCTGCCCGCCGGCAACAAGCTGGATGCCGCGCGCCGGCTCATCGCGGAGATCGCGGCGCGCATGCCGGCCTGACGCGGCGGCGCATTGCCGCGCTACGCCGCGCCGAGCCTGCGTAAGCGCCGATTGGCTTGCGCAAGCTCCGATGAGCCTAGGCAGGATCCGATAATCGCCGGCCAGCCGCGCGTCATGCTCCGACGAGCCGCCGCCCCTTCTCCGACGCTCCAAAAAAAACGCCAGGCCCTCTCGGGTCTGGCGTTTTGCTTTGCAGCGGTTCAAGCCGCTTGCGGCGCCTTACTGCTCCAGGCTGATGTTCGCGGCCTTGACGATGTCCGCCCATTGCTTGCGGTCGTTTTCAAGAAACTCGCTGAACTTCTCGGGCGTCATGCCGGTGACGGGCTCCGAACCCAGGCCGGCCATCTTCTCGATCAGCGCGGGTTGCTTCAGCACGTCCTGCAGTGCGGCGTAATAGGCGGCCAGCACGTCGGCGGGCAGACCGGCGGGCGCGAACATGCCTTGCCACGTCGGCATGTCAAAGCCCTTCAGGCCTTGCTCGTCCAGCGTCGGCACGTTGGGCAAGTGCGCGGCGCGCTTGATCGACGCTACCGCAATTGCCTTGACCTTGCCTTGCGACGCCAACGGTGCAGCGGTCGAAATGTTGTCCATCGTCATGGCGATGTGGCCGCCGAGCAAATCGGTGATCACGGGCGCGGCGCCGCGGTAGGCGGCGTGCGGCACCTTGACGCCCAGCTTGTACAGCATGGTCTCGGCGATCAGGTGGTTGGAGATGCCGACCCCCGCGGTGCCGTACGTAGCCGTCGGCGTCTTCTGGAAATATTCCTTCAGTTCGGCCAGGTTGTTGGCCGGCACGTCCTTGTTCACGATGACCACATTGGGCTGCACCGCGGCCAGCGTGATGGGCGTGAAGTCGGCGGGCTTGTAGTTCGTGCCCTTGGGATTCAGGACATGGGTGATGGCCATGGAACCGGCCGCGGCGATACCGATGGTGTAGCCGTCGGCGGGCGCCTGGCTCAGGCGGTACGCCATGATGTTGCCGCCGGCGCCGGCCAGGTTCTCGACGACGACCGGTTGGCCCAGGCGGGCCGACAGCGGCTCAGCCAGCAGGCGGGCCAGCGTATCGGCCGAACCGCCCGGCGCGAAGCCCACGAGCAGGCGCACGGGTTTGGCGGGCTTCCAGGCGTCGGCGGCATACGCCGAAGTGGCCGACAGCGCGGCGACGGCGAACAGAGCGCCAGCGGCGCGGTGCAAGGTACGGCTGATCATAAAAAAACTCCCAACGATTGATTGACGAAGTCGGCTTCGTCTCCTCTCGCCGCTCGCCCGGACCGGCCGCGCGAACCTGTGCGGCCGGAACTTCGGGATTGCGTCCGGCGGCGTTATTCCAGTATTTGTGCCAGGGCCTGCGCGACCAGGCGGTTGGACAACAGCACGGGGCGGCCCGATGCCTGCGCCACGGCCTGGCGCATGGACTGCGCGTAGCCCATGCAGTGCATGACGATCAGATCGCACGACGCCAGCTCACGGCCGGCGGCCTCGAAATTGCGGGCGGCCTGCAGCACGTCGGCTTCGTAAGGCGAGGCGTGCACGACCTGCGTTTCGCATTCCAGCGGCACGGCCATGTGAAAAGCGTCGACCTGCGCTTCCAGCGGAACCACCAGCCCGACCTTGCGGCAATGCTGCGCCAGGCCCGCAACCAGGTGATCCACGACCTGCTGCGGCTCGACCACCAGGGTGCGCATCGGCGCGATGGCCGTGCCGGTGCACAGCGGGACCAGGATGTCGTAGCCCTGGCCGTCCGCCTGGCGCATCACGTCGGCCAAGCGCGCCTCGGCGGCGGCTGCGTCCAGTTCGATCTGGGAACCGTCGCGCATGCGCGTCGCAAAGCGGTATTCGCGCGGTCGCGGCGCCAGCGCGGCCAAAGCATCCGCGTCCAGGCCGTCGAGCGCGCCGAACTCGTCGATGCGCACATGGGCGCCGAGCACAGGCGCCATCTCCGGCACCACGTCGCTACGCGGCGATTGACCGATGGTGAAGAACGCGACGCGGCGCGGTGTGCGGGCGCTCATTGCACGGCTCCGTCTTCGCGGCCGACGGTCTGCAGGTGCGCCATCGAACCGTAGCGGGCCTGCAGCGCGCCCCACTCGGCGTCGTCGAAGAAGGTCATGGCGCCCTGCCCGTAGAGCTTGGCGATCTCGATGCAAAAGCGCATGGCGACGTCGGCATCCACGGCATTGGTGACGCCCGTGGCGCAACCCGGCACGGTGGTCTGCGCCGTCAAGGCCACGCCGACGACCGGCGCGTCCGTGACGATGGCCGGCTGCATCAGGGAGTTCACGTGCCACAACCCGTTTTCGTAGGGTGTGATGTCCTGCGTGGTCAAGGGCAGCGTCACCGGCAGTTCACCGCTGACCCAACCCATGACGTCGAGCATGGTCTCGGGAATGCGCAGCAGGTAGCCCTGCTTGGCGACCGGCGTGAGCGCCACGCCGCGCTTGTTGACCAGGCGGTTGCCGCGCGTCGTGTCCACCGACAGGATCGCGTCCATGCGCGGATCCACTTCGTGCGACATCATCTCGCGCATGGGGAACGGCGAGCGCATCATCGGCACCGGATGATGCGGGCGCGTGCCGGCGCGCGGGCAGATGTGGGTGCGGATGCGGACCGTGCCGGGCAGCACGTCGCCCTGCTTCGCCATCGCCATCAGCTTGAGCGCGGCGGCAATCGCCACGACCGCACCGTCGCTGTCGGACACCAGGCCCGTCACCTCGGGGCGCGCACCGATGCCGCCCAGCCGGCCGACGATGCCCAGTTGCGGGGCCGAATCATCCAGGCCGGGAATGACAATGGACAGGAAATCCGTGGCCAAGCCGTCACGCGCAAGAGGCGTGACCTCGACTTCGCAATTGCCCGCGTCGCGTAGCACCTGCGCCACGGCTTCGCCCGTGACGTGCGCGGACGACAGCAATTCGATGGCGTCGATCACCTGCTTCATGCCGGGATCTCCACCGGGCCAGGACGGAACATGCACGGTTCTTCGCGGCCCAGGAAGAGCGGCGCGTCGTGCGGGCCAACCAGCGTGATCTTGGCGCCGCGCACGCGCAGGCCTGCGCCTTCGGGCAGGCCCAGCACCGGCATGGCCGGATTCAGCGTGCAGAACTCGGCGAGGCGCTGGGCGCGCGTTTCGCCGCGGTGGCCGGGAGGATGCGCGTTGGTGTAGTGCGGATTGATCTGGAAGGACACCAGCCCCAGCGCGTCGAAGCCTTTCGGGTCGGTGATGGGCATGTCGTTCGTCGTGCAGATGGTGGGGCACGTCAGGTTGGAACCCGCGCTCCAGCCCAGGTAGGCCGCGCCCTCGCGCACGCGGCGCGCCACGACGTCGAGCAGGCCCTGGCGGCGCAATTCGCCCAGCAGGTTGAACGTGTTGCCGCCGCCCACGATGATGACGGATGCGCCTTCCAGTGCCGCGACCGGATCCTGCGCGGTGTGCAGGCCCTGGATGGCCAGGCCCGTGTCGGCCAATGCCGACGTGACCAGCGCCGTGTAGTCGTCCCAGTTGCGCGTGACCCCCGCGAACGGCACGAACACGGCCGGCGCGCCTTGCGGCAGGGATTCGATCAGTTCGCGGATGTCGGCCATGGCGTGCACCAGATAGCCGGCGTCGCTGCTGGAATTGCTGAGGAGCAGAAGGTTCATGAATGAAGTCCGATAGGTGATGGTTCTGGATGCGGCGGCGAGGCCGCCACAAGGCATTCAGTAGGTCAGTTCAGCCAGTAGGGATCGTTGAGCTCGCGCCCAAGCGCACCGACGTGCTGCAGCACGGATTCGCGCAGCACCGCCACGCGCGCCGCATCAGCCTGGAACGAGACAAACGACAGGCAGAGCCCGCGCAGTTCGCCGGTGGCGGGGTCCCGCACAGCTGCCGCGACGGCGCCGATGCCGGGCATGGCCTGGTCGATCGCCACGCCGCAGTGGTCCGCGCGCGTCTGCGCCACCAACGCAGCCAGGTCGCCGACGGTGGCCGGACAGTCTCGTCCTTCCATCGGCAGCGACTGGGCGGGATCGGCGCCATACAGGGTCTGGAATTCGGTGTCGGTCAGGCGCGACAGCAGCGCCCGGCCCATCGCCGTGCCCGACGCGGCGCGGCGCGATCCGGGCGGCGACAGCACCTGCACGGGGTGCGAGCCATTCAGCCGCTGCAGCACGACGGTCTCGCGCTGATTCAGCGTGGACAGATATGCCGTGAGTCCGCTGTCGTCCGACAGCCGGGTGAGGACGGCGCGGCAGGCCTCGTCCAGCGGCGTGGCGGCCATGCCGGCACGCACGGCCTGCGCGAGCAGCGCGCCAGGCCGATAGCGGCGCGTGGCGGCGTCCTGATCGAGCATGCCGTATTTCTCCATCTGGTTCAGCAGACGCGAAGCCGTGCTTTTGGGCATGGCCAGCCGCGCGGCGACCTCGGTAAAGCTCAGTTCGGCCGCGCCCTCTGCGTACAGCGACAGCACGCGTTGAACGCCGTCAAGAATACTCATGCTTGTTCCATTTAACGGAACCGAAGTTCCTTATTAGCGAACAAGAATAATGCAAGCAGCGGAAACAGGTCAATACGGCCGCGCAAGAAAAAAGGCTCCCGGGTCGCGGGAGCCTTTTTCGTGCGAGCCGTCAGCCCGACTTCAGCCTACTGCTTCGTCAGCTCGGACCACTCGGCCAGCGGCAGCGGCGGTTGCGCATGCAGGATGCGGCCGAGCACCAGCTTCATCTCATTCCAACCGCCGCGGCTGGTCGGCCAAACGGACGGCGTAACCGCGCGCCACGTGCCATCCGTCGCACGCTCCGCCATCTTGAACCGAAAGGTGTAGTGACCCGCCATGCCCATGCGCAGGTCCGACACGACCAGCGCATCGCCGATCACGTCATACCGCAGCCAGTCATCCGTGAACCAACGCAGCCGTTCGTGCAGCGGCTCGCCCGCCAGCACGCGTCCGGCCTTCAGATTGAGCGGCAAACGCACCCATTCCGGCGGATCGCGGTCGAACAGGCTGCTGACCGATTCGTAATAGTCGCCATCGCCGGTCTTGGCAAACACCCGCCACACCAAGGTGTTGAACGGCATGGGGACCGCGCGCAATTGCGTCACCGCAACGCCTTGTTCCTGCATGGCGTCCCGCACGCGATGCTCGGCCGCCATGCGGCCAGCCAGCCCGAAACCAAGGTATAGCGTGCTGAAGACCAGCGCCCCCACCATAAAGCGGCGCGCGTTGCGGGTCATTCCGACCGCGATGGCAAACAGGACACCCAACAGCAGCGGAACGGTGTACACCGGATCGATGATGAACACGGTCGACCAGCTTTCCGGCGTGAGGGCCAGCGGCCAGAACAACTGGGTGCCATAGACGGTGAACGCATCCAGAATGGGATGCGTCACCAGCACCAGCCATATCGTCAGGAACAGCCTTCGCCCGCCATAGGGTGCATTGGGCCAATACTTGCGTATCAGCCAGGCCAGCAGCATCGCCATGCCGGTCAGCACGAAAACGGAATGCGAGAAGCCGCGGTGATAGGTCATGAGCGACACCGGGTCCGGGTAGCTCATCAAGACATCCAGATCCGGCAAGGTGGCCAGCGCCGCGCCATAGATGAGGGCGCGTCTGCCCTGCACGCGCCCCAGCATGGCGCCTTGAATGCTGGCGCCCAGCACCGCTTGTGTAACTGAATCCATGTTTCTCCAACGTCGAGCGTTCCGCCAAATGGCCTAGCCGCCTCACGGCCGGCCGCGCAGGCGTTAACATACCCGATTGCGTTCAGCTAATTTTCAACTTTGCATCATGGATGAATACATCACCCAGATCGGCCAGTTCATCGAAGCCAACCAGGCTTGGGCCGGACCGATCACCTTCCTGCTCACGCTGGGCGAGTCCATGGTACTCCTGGGACTTTTCATTCCCGCGACCGCCCTGATGCTGCTGACGGGCGGCCTGATCGGCGCCGGCACGCTGGCGCCCTGGGGCGTGATCGCCTGGGGCATCGCAGGCGCGATCGTGGGCGACGCGCTCTCGTACTATCTGGGCCGCTGGGCGGGACCCAGCGTGCTGCGGCGCTGGCCGCTCAAGCAGCAGCGCACCGGCGTGGCACGGGCTCGGCTGTTCTTCTACCGCTACGGCTTTGCGTCGGTGCTGATCGGCCGCTTTCTGGGCCCCATCCGCTCCACCATTCCCACGGTGGCGGGCGTGATGGGCATGGCGCATGGCCGCTTCCAGCTGGCCAACGTGCTGTCGGCAGTGCTGTGGATGCCGCTGATGCTGGCGCCCGGCTACATCACCGCGCGCAGCCTGGGCACGGCGCAGAACGCGCAGCAGATCGCCATGATGATCGGCGCGGGGCTCTCGGTTTTGCTAGGATGCGGGCTTCTCCTCGCCATGGTGCGCAAGCGCCGCCAACCGGTGCGCGCGCGGCGGGGCAATTGATCCGGAGAGCGTCATGGCCATCGATGCCGAGCCCAAGAATGGCGATTTCGCGCGCTATATCGAAGAGTTGACCAACGCGAAGGGCGCCTCGCCGGGCCGCATCGCCAGCCGGCGCGAAACGCGCAGGCAGACGGCGCCGGTTGCCGTGCCGATGCCCGTGGCCGTCCCGCCCTCCCCGACGCCCGGTTCGCTGTCCGACGCGCCTTGGGGCAATACCGCGTCGCCATCCCCGCGTGCGCGTTCGGCACCCGAAGCGCCCCTGGCGACGTTCCCGGGCCAGCCCGACGAGGCCAACATCACGCTCGCCCGGCAGGCGCGGTCACGCAAGATCGGCGCCGTGCTGACGGTGGCCGGCATCATGGCAGGCTGGGCCGCGGCCAACATCGCTTTCCGCGCGTTTCACAGCCCTCGGTTCGAACTGGACGAACTGATGCCCGCCGTGTTCCTGGCCTTCTTTGCCTTCATGCTGTTCAAGGCGGCCAGCAGCGCGCGCAACCCGCGCAAGTCGGCGCTGAACAAGCTGCCGCCCCTGACGCCGTCGTCATACCGCAAGGACGGCGCCTGACACGCCGCGGCTTGGCTGGTTGGCGTTGGTGCTAACATTTCCGGCCATTGAACCAGCCCCTCCCGGAGTGAAAGTGAACAACGTAGTCGGATTGAACCAGGCCCAGGCGGCCACGATGCTGAAGCTGCAAGGCCATCTGAACAGCATGATCAATCCGGACTGGGTCAACGGCGGCGCCCGCTTCCTGCGCGCCGCGTTCGTCGAATCGGCCGAAGCCCTGGAGCACTACGGCTGGAAGTGGTGGAAGAAGCAGACCATCGACCTGCCGCAGGTCCAGATGGAACTGGTCGACATCCTGCACTTCTATCTGTCGCACACCATTGTCCAGTCGGCTGGCGACGTCGAAGCCGCCGCACGCGCGCTGGTCGCCGACCTGGCCTCACCCGCCCGCGTCGAGCTGGACGGCAAGGCTTACGCCCTGGACGCGCTGAACGTGCCGGAACTGCTTGAGCTGATCGGCGGACTGGCCGTGTGCGGACGCGCCAGCTTCAAGGTCCTGGAGCAGACGATGACCGCCTGCCAGATGACCTGGAACGACGCCTACACGCAATACGTGTCCAAGAATGTGTTGAACATCTTCCGCCAGCAGCACGGCTACAAGGAAGGCACCTACATCAAGATCTGGAACGGCGAGGAAGACAACGTCGTGCTGGCGCGCCTGCTGTCGCAGCAGGATCCCGCCAGTGCGGACTTTGCCGACGTGCTGCATCGCGAGCTGGAAGCCGCATACGCCAAGCTGTAGGCGGCGTGGCCGATGACGGCCGGCGCTGCTCGCAAACCGTCGACGCGAAAAGCTGCCCGCAAAATTCTGACGAAAGAAACGCCGCAATCGCGGCGTTTTTTCATTGACCTTGCCTGACAGCCTATCGCTGTCCGAAGCGCGTCTCGCCAAACAGCGCCTTCAGCTCACGCGGCTGCGACCGCCAGTATTGCTTCGGCGCGCTGACCTGGCCGTCCAGTTCGGCCGCCGCATGCCACGGCCAGCGCGGGTCGTAGAGCATGCCGCGCGCCAGCGCGACCATGTCTGCCTTGCCCTGCGCCAGGATGTCCTCGGCCTGCTGGGCCTCGGTGATCAATCCCACCGTGATGGTCGGCATGCCGATCCGGCGCTTAATCTCTTCGGCGAACGGGACCTGGTAATTCGGCCCCACCGGAATCTTCTGCTGCGGCGACACGCCGCCGCTGGACACGTCGATGAATTCACAGCCGCGCGCCTTCAGCGCCTCGGCGAACACCAGGGTCTGCTCAAGGTCCCAGCCGCCCTCCACCCAGTCCGTCGCCGATACGCGCACGCCCAGCGCCACGGAAGGCGGCGTGATGTCGCGCAGGGCCTGGAAGATTTCCAGCGGAAAGCGCATGCGGTTTTCCAGCGATCCCCCGTACGCGTCGTCGCGCCGATTCGACAGGGGCGACAGGAACTGATGCAGCAGATAACCGTGTGCGGCATGCACCTCGATCGCATCAAAGCCCAGGCGCAGCGCGCGGCGGCCGCTGTCCACAAATGCATTGCGGATGCGTTCAAGGCCCGCATCGTCCAGCGCATGCGGCGCGGGCTCGTGCGCGTTGTGCGGCACGGCCGACGGCGCCCAGCCCAGCCAGCCGCCGTCGCTTTCGGGCACGAGCTGGCCGCCGTTCCAGGGCGCATCGCTGGATGCCTTGCGGCCGGCGTGTCCCAATTGGATGCCCAGTTTGATCGGCGAGTAGCGGCGCACGGCGGCGACCACCTTGCCCAGTGCGGCTTCGGTCTCGTCGGACCACAGGCCCAGGTCTCCCGGCGAGATGCGGCCATCGGCCTCGACCGCGGTGGCTTCGGTAAACAGGAGCGCCGCGCCCGATAGCGCCAGATGTCCCAGGTGAATCATGTGCCAGTCGGTGGCACGGCCCTCTTCCGCCGAGTATTCGCACATGGGTGCGATGACGATGCGGTTGGGCAGTTCGACGTTGCCAATTGACGTGGGGCTGAACAGATGGCTCATGCTAGGGGGCTCCGGGAGCGTTGGACGACACCGCATAGCGCCCGGACACGCAAACGCCCCCAAATCCCAACGCCCCCGGCAGGGTTTAAGCGGGCGCCTACTGCCCTTCGATCACCGAATCCAGGAACTGGCGCGTGCGCGCCTCCTTGGGCTGGCTGAACAGCACCGACGATTCGGCGTCCTCGACGATGTTGCCCTGGTCGAAGAACAGCGTGCGGTCCGAGCTGCGTTCGGCGAACTTCATCTGGTGCGTGACGATGATCATCGTCATGCTGCGGCGGGCGGACAGGTCGCGCAGGATCTGCAGGATGCCGCCGACCAGCTCCGGATCCAGCGCGGACGTGACCTCATCGAAGAGCATGACCTGCGGACACATCGCCAGCGCGCGCGCGATGCCGACGCGCTGCTTCTGCCCGCCCGACAGTTGCGCCGGATAGACGTCCAGCTTGTCGCCCAGGCCCACCATCTCCAGATACTCGACGGCGCGATCGCGCGCCTGGTCGCGCGGCATGCCCAGCACGTGGAGCGGCGCCTCCATGGCGTTGCCCAGCGCCGTCATGTGCGGGAACAGGTTGAAGTGCTGGAACACCATGCCGATCTTGCCGCGCACGTTGCGCAGGTGTTCGGAGTTGACGCCCGCGGGGCGGCCCTGCGCATCGGTCCACATGGGTTCGCCGTCGATCTCGATCTCGCCGCTCGTGGGCGGGTCCAGCGTCATCAGCACGCGCAGCAACGTGGATTTGCCCGAGCCCGACGGACCGATGACGGCCACCGTCTGCCCCGCCGGAATCTCGAGATTGATGCCGCGCAGGACTTCCACGTCTCCAAAACGCTTGTGCAGATTCTTGATGCTTACGCTGGCGCTCATCGCTTTCCTCCAAATCGTTGCAGGCGGGCCTCCAGGCCGCGCACGCCCCAGGCCGCGACCAGGCTCAGCGCCAGGAACAGCAGGCCCACCAGGGTCAGGGGTTCGGTGTACCGGAACGTCGCCGATCCGATCATCTTGCTTTGCTGCAGCAGTTCGACCACCGTGATGGCCGACAGCAACGGGGTGTCCTTGAACATGGCCACCAGGTAGTTGCCCAGCGCGGGCACCACGGGCGGAATCGCCTGCGGCAGCACCACGCCCACCGTCGTGCGCCAGCGCGACATGTTCAATGCCGTGGCGGCTTCCCATTGGCCGCGCGGCACTGCCTCGATGCCGGCGCGGTAGACCTCGGCGCAATAGGTGGCATAGTGCAACCCCAGCGCCACGATCCCCGTCATCAGCGGCGACATCTGCGCCCCCGTCAGCGGCAGGACGTAGAACAGGAAGTACATCTGCACCAGCAGCGGCGTGCTGCGCACGAACTCGATGAAGAACGCCGTGGGCAGCGACACGATGCGCAGCTTCGATCGGCGAAGCATCGCAAGCACCAGGCCCAACGTGACCGCCACCAGCATGCCGAGCACGGTGGCCTGGATGGTGATGACGAGCGCCGAGCCCAGCGTGGGCAGGATTTCCAGTGCGAAAGACCAGTCGAATATCGGTGTCATCGGACTCGGACCCTCCGCTCAAGCAGGCGCACGCCCGCGGTGATCAGCAGCGCCACGCCGAAGTACATCAGCAGCATCAGCGTGAAGATCTCGGTCGTGCGCAGGGTTTCGCTGCGCAGCAACTGGCCGCGGAAGGTCAGGTCCGTGATGGTGATCAGCGACACCAGCGCGGTGTTCTTCAACAGCTCGATGAGCAGGTTGCCCGCCGGCGGCAACATGGCGGGCACCGCTTGCGGCAGCACGATGCGCTGCATGATCTGGCGGCGCGTCAGGTTAAGCGCCACGCCCGCTTCACGCTGCCCGGGCGGAACGGCCCGGATGGCGCCGCGCACCACTTCCGCGCCGTACGCGCCCGCGTTCAGCGCCAGCACCACGATGCCGACCAGCATGGCCGGCAGTTGCACGCCAAAAAGCGGCAGCACGAAGTAGAACCAGAAGAGCTGCACCAGGGCGGACGTGCCGCGAAAGACCTCGACGTACACCGACGCCGTCCACCGCACCGGCCGCAGGGAAGACAGCCGCCCGATCCCCGACAGCAGCGCAAGCGGCACCGCCAGGACCACCGCGCCCGCCATGATCTGGAGCGTGACGACCAACCCCTCGAGCAGGGGCGGCACCAGCTCCGCGATATGTTCAGACATCAGCTGCATCGGCGCCCCTTACTGTCCGCTGCAGAGCTTGTCCGCGGTCACCCCTTGGGGCAGTTCGTCGGCGGTAAAGCCGAAAGGCGCCACGAGCTGCTTGTGCTCGTCGGTGCCGATGAACTTAGCCAGTTCGGCGTTGAAGGCATCCGCGAAGGCCTTGTCGTCCGTGCGGAAGGCATAGGCGCCGTAGCCGCGAACGCCCTTGCCGTCGATGACCGGATCGGTGAACGGATCGGCCTTCTCCAGCCCGCTGCCCTCCTGCGTCTTGCCCATCAGGTCGTTGACGGTGAGCGCGGTGGCGGCATAGGCATCGGCGCGGCCCGCCTGCACGCCGGACAACGCGCTGACGGCATCCGGGAACACGACCACCTGGCCGGCCGGAATCTTGACCTTTTCGGCGTACTCGCCCTCGATCGCGCCAACCACGACGCCCAGCTTGGCGTCCGGATTCTTGAGCACGTCTTCGTAGCTGTGGAGGTTCTTGGGATTGCCCTGCTTGACCAGGAACGCTTCGCCAACGCCATACGTCGGGTTGGAAAATGCAACCTGCTGGCAGCGGCTGGGGGTGACGTACATGCCGGCCGCGATGATGTCGAAGCGCTTGGCGGCCAGGCCGGGGATCAGCGATCCGAACTCGGTCAGGACGCCTTCGACTTCGTTGATGCCCATGCGCTTGAGCACCACGCGGGCAATCTCCACGGATTCCCCGGTGACCTTGGCCTCCTTGCTATCCATGTACGCGAACGGCGCCTCATTGGCATAACCGATACGGATCTTGCCCGCCGCCTTGGCCGCTTCCAGGGTGCTGGCGTTACTGGCGGTCTCGCCGCCGCCGGCCGCGGACTTGTCGCCACCCGAGTCCGAACATGCGGCAAGCACGCCCAGGCTCAGGGCCAGCAACAGTCGTCTGGATTGGATGAGGGTCATGAATTATTTCTCCCGAATTTATTTCTAGGTGCATGGCTTCACTAAAAATAATACGCTAAGAAATGATTCGGACACGAATGATATAGGCATGAAAAAGCAGGCCTAAGCCTGCTTTTGTCGTCCGTTGCCCTATGGAGCGTTAGAACACGTTACGAACGGTACAGAGATATGGCACCAATTATTCTGCGTACGAAAAACGCCCGTTTTTGACCGTGCCCATCACGCGGGCGCGCTCGTCGAAGCCCTGGTGATTGTCCTTGGTGATGTTCAGGACGCCATTGGGCACGACCAGATCGCGGGTATTTTCCAGCGCGTCACGCAGCGCCAGGCGGAATTCCGGCGTGCCGGGCTTGGCGCCGGTTTTCAAGGCGCGCGACACGGCCGAGTCCAGCAGCATCCAGGCGCCGTAGGCATCACCGGCGAACTGCGTCAGCGTGTTCGGGCCGTATTGCTGTTCATACTTGTCGGCAAATTCCACGGCCACCTTCTTGACCGGATTGGAATCGGGCAGCTCGCGCGCCACGACGCCCGGGCCCGTGGGGAACAACGTCCCTTCCACGTCCTTGCCTCCCACTTGCAGGAACTCGAGCGTGCCGATGCCGTGCGTCTGGTAGACAGCGCCGGTGAAACCGCGCTCCAGCAGCGTCTTTTGCGGCAGCGCCGCCGGCGTTCCGGAGCCGGCGATCAGCACCGCGTCGGGCTTGGCGGCAATGACCTTGAGCACCTGCCCGACGACCGAGGCGTCGGTGCGCTGGAAACGTTCCTGCGCCACGATCTTCAAGTCCGAGCCGGCGGCGGCCGAAAACTCTTTCCACCAGCTATCGCCGTAGGAATCCGCAAAGCCGATGAAGGCCACGTTCTTCAGGCCCTTTTTCTTCATGTCCTCGACCAGCACGGTCGCCATGAGCGAGTCGTTCTGCGGCATCTTGAAGGCCCAGGTGCGCTTGGGATCCGACTGCGGCTCGACGATGACGCTGGACGCCGCCAGCGCGATCATCGGCGTCTTGGTCTCGGCCAGCACGTCCAGTCCGGCCAATGCAGACGCCGTAATGTTGGGGCCGACGATGGCGTCTACCTTGTCTTCGGACGTCAGCTTGCGCATGTTCTTGACCGCGCGGCTCACGTCAGTGCCGTCGTCCAGCACCACGTAACGAGCAGGCTCGCCGCCCAGCGTGTTGGGCCACAGCCGGATCGCGTTGTTGGTCTGGATGCCGATGGCGGCGGCGGGGCCCGTGGTGGACACGTCCACGCCGATCACGATTTCGGCTTGAGCGGACAGGACAGGAACAGCCAGCGCGACAGCGCAGGCGTAGCGGGCAAGGATGCGAGGCATGACTACGGCTCTTGGGTAGGAGTGAAGGAGATGCCGCTATTTTGCCTGATGCGCTCACGCGGCCTTTTGATGTAGCCGGCCCATCTCAATCGGCCGGGCGCGCGACAGGCACGCGTGGCCGACCTGCCGTTACATCGGCTTGCCGTTGCGTACCGGCGTTTTCCGCGACGGGCGGGGTGACGGGCCGTATCATCGACGGTGCCGCCTGAGGCAAGGCGCGCCGTTCGCGAGACGGCGCCTCTCACCCACCCCGGACGCGCCGCGCACGGCCGCGTTCCCACACAGGAGTCCTGTATGAAGAAAACCGCATCCGCCGCCTGGTCGGGCGATCTGAAGACTGGCAAAGGCACGATTTCCACGCAGAGCGGCGCGCTCAAGAGCCAACCCTACGGTTTCAATACCCGCTTCGGCGACACGCCGGGCACCAACCCCGAAGAACTGCTGGGCGCGGCGCACGCCGGCTGCTTCACCATGGCGCTGTCCAACATTCTTTCCGAAGCCGGCCTGGTCGCGGACAGCCTGGACACCAAGGCCGAAGTCACGCTGGACAAGCTCGACGATGGGTTTGCCATCACCGCCGTCCATCTGACCGTCGAGGCGGTCATTCCGGGCGCCTCCGCCGAGGCCTTCGAGGACGCCGCGCGCAAGGCCGAAAAGGGCTGCCCGGTTTCCAAGGTGCTGAACGCCAAGATCTCGATGGACGCCAAGCTCAAGTCCTGATCAACGCGGGCGATCCGGCCTCTGAACCGGGGCCGGATCATTGGCGCGCCCTATTCCGGGCGTGGCCAAAATCAATTGGACGATGCAAAGTCGCTTCCGGACAATGAGAACCATTCTCAGGAGCGACGCATGACCGGATTCATCTACGCGATTTCGGGCGGCAATGCCGCCCTGGCGCAGGACGCGCGGACTTCCGCCAACCTGCGCCGCATGGTCGGGTCCGGCATCCTCGTGGCCGTCGGCTACATCGACCCGGGCAACTGGGCCACCGACATCGCTGGCGGCAGCGGCTTCGGCTACGGGCTGCTGATGGTCGTCATCACATCGGCCTTTCTGGCCCTGGGCTTTCAAGTGCTGGTGTCGCGTCTGGCGCTGGCAACCGGCCAGGATCTGGCCACCCTCACCGCCCGCCATCTGTCGCCCCGTCTGGCCAAAGCCGCCTGGCTGGCCGGCGAGGCCGCCATCCTGGCCACCGCGCTGGCCGAACTGATTGGCGGCGCGATTGCACTGCGGCTGCTGTTCAATCTGCCGCTCATCGCAGGGGTTGCCGTCACGGGCATCGGCACCTTCGCCGTGCTGGCCATGACGCGTGGCAATGCCGATCGGCACGAACGCGTGATCGCCCTGCTCTTGTCCGTGGTGGCGCTGTCGTTCATATTTTTGCTGTTCAAGGCCAATCCGGCCTGGACGGAAGTGGCCCAAGGCGTGACCGAGACCGGCAAGGCACTGCGCGATCCGCAAGGTTTCCTCATTGCGCTGGGGATTCTTGGCGCGACCCTTATGCCGCACAACCTTTACCTGCATTCCGGCACGCTGGCGCAACGGGCGCAAGGCTTGCCCCAGCAGGCGCGCGGCATGGCGATGCGCGTGGCGCGCAACGACACCATCGTGTCCTTGGGTGTGGCGATGCTGATCAACGCGGCGATCATGATCGTCGCTGCGGCGTCGCTGTCCGGTTCCGGGATGGTGGTGTCCAGCCTGGACGACGCCCACGCGGTGATCGGCCATACGTTAGGGATCGGCGCAGCGGTGGTGTTCGCCGTGGCCTTGTATGCCGCCGGACAAAGCTCCACCATCACGGGCGTGCTGGCTGGCCGCATCCTGTCGCAGGGATTCCAGGTGGGCAGCAACTGGTCGGACCGGCGCCGTGCGTTGATGACGCGCGTGGTGGCAGGCGCCGCCGCCGTGGGTCTGCTTGCGTTCACGGGTGGCAAGGATCCCGACGGATTGCTGGTGCTCAGCCAGGTCATCCTGAGCCTGGCGTTGCCCTTCGCCCTGGGACCGCTGGTGGTGCTGGCATGCCGCAAACGTCTGATGGGCGCCTATGTGCTGCGGGGCGCCTGGGCCTGGGCCGCGATCGGGGCAACCGTGGGCATCATCGTGCTGGACGGCTACCTGCTGCTTGATCTCGTCGCCTGAAAGGGCCACACCGCCCTCTGCGGCGGACACAAAAAAAACGCCAGCGATCAAAGCTGGCGTTTTTTCTGGCGGGGTACTTCAGTGGTAGGCGGAGACTACCGGGTGCTGACGACGGCCGGCGTCCATATTGTGCAGGACCTCGCCGACGGCACCGCCCAGTGCGGCCATGCGCAGCTTCAGGCGCAACCAGCGCGAGCCTGCGTGGGGACCGGACAGGGTTTCCGCCTTGATGGCCTCGCGGATCAGGGACCGCTCCAGCGCATCCGACATACGGGCATTTTTCAACGCGGTATCGCTCATGATTCTCTCCTTGAGAAAAGCGATGTGGAACAACGTGAAGCCATCTTAGATCCACGTATGCTGCGTTGCAATAAAAATCACAAACATTTTTTTCGGCGTTGCGCAATGGGGACAAACACCACCAAAACGGTGCGCGCCGCACAGGGTTACGCACCGCTTTTGTGCGATGACCTAGCCCGTCCGGCGGGGCAGATGCGCCTGGATCAGCTTGTCGGCCATCGCCGCCACCCTGCCCGCCGGTCCGCCTTCACCAAAAAGCTGGCTTGAGACGAACGCGCCCTCGATCAACAGCAGCAATCCGTCTGCCAACGCTTCCGGGTCCTCCGCCCCCATCCCGGCAGCCATGGCGTTCAGCCGGCGGCGCAGTTCGCGCTTGTGCTCCACGGCGACGGCGCGGGCGGGATGCTCCGATTCCGGGTACTCGACGGCCGCGTTCGTCAGCCCGCAACCCCGATAGCCGTTCTGCACCGCGCGGCCGGCCATGCCGGTCAGATAGTCGAGCAACTGGGCGCGCGGGTCGCCCGGATGCGCGGCGCAGGCGGCGTCGAAGCGTGCCCAGAATTCGGCGTCGTAGTCGCGCAGGTACGCAGCAGCCAGTTCGTCCTTCGAGGAAAAGCTGCGGTACAGACTCGGCTTGGTCACGCCCGCCTGGGTGACGATGGCGTCCACACCCACCGCGCGGATGCCGTCGCGGTAGAACATCTCGCGAGCGGTCTTGCGGATGCGGTCGGCCGCCAGAAGCGGCTTGGACGCGGATTTGCCGGCCTTGCCGGTGGCGGCGGCGGAAGGGGTCTTGCTGGCCATACAGGGGCTCCTTTTTTGCGGAACGACACGCACGGCCGCTCCGGAAACAGGGTCGCCAAAAAACGCTTGACGATGTTACTGACCGGTACGTACTATGCGCGAACCCTAATACGTACCGGTCAGTAACATGAGTATAGCCCAGCCTCCCTTCCCCTTCCGCCGCGCCGGCCAAAAGTATGCGTTCGTGGTCGTCGGCGTGATCTTTCTGTCACTGCTGGTCGCGGCCGGCTTGCGGTCTTCGCCCAGTGTGCTGCTGGTGCCGCTGGAAGAGACGTTCGGATGGAGCCGAAGCTCCATTTCGTTTGCCGCGGCGCTGGGCATTTTTCTATACGGACTGGTGGGGCCGTTTGCGGCCGCCGCGATGGAACGCTTTGGGCTGCGGCGCGTGCTGATCACCGCGCTGATCCTGATGTCGGCCTCCAGCGCCGTCAGTGCCTATATGACCGAGCCCTGGCATCTGATCATGACCTGGGGCGTGTTCTCGGGCCTGAGTTCGGGCGCCGTGGCGATCGTCATGGGCGCCACCGTGGTCAACCGCTGGTTCGTCAAGCACCGCGGGCTGATGATGGGCCTGCTGACCGCCAGCGCCGCCACCGGCACGCTCGTATTTCTGCCGGTCCTGGCCGCGCTGGCTTCGTCCGGCGATTGGACGCGCGTGGTCTGGACGGTGGCGGGCGCCGCAGCCGCGCTGGTGCCATTGGCCTGGTGGCTGGTGCCCGACCGTCCTTCCAGCGTGGGCCTCGTGCCGTTCGGCAGCGATCCGCACGCACCGCCCGCGCCCGCCGCGCCGCGCACGGGCATGGTGGCCGCCACGTTCGGCACGCTGGCGCGGGCGGCCAAGACCCGCACGTTCTGGTATCTGTTCGCCACGTTTTTCGTGTGCGGCTTCACGACGAACGGCTTGGTCGGCACGCACCTGATCGCGCTTTGCGGCGACCACGGCATGCCCGAGGTGCAGGCGGCCGGACTGCTGGCCATGATGGGCATCTTTGACCTGCTCGGCACCACGGCATCCGGGTGGCTGACCGACCGCTACGACCCGCGCAAGCTGCTCTTCGTCTACTACGCCTTGCGCGGCCTGTCGCTGATGTACCTGCCCTACTCCGATTTCTCGTTCTACAGCCTGTCGATCTTCGCGATCTTCTTCGGCCTTGACTGGATCGCCACGGTGCCGCCGACGCTGCGCCTGACGACGGAAGCGTTCGGCGAACGCGACGCGTCGATCGTCTTCGGGTGGATCGTGGCGGGTCACCAGATGGGCGCGGCCAGCGCCGCCTGGATGGCGGGCGCGCTGCGCGAGGCACAGGGCAACTACCTGATGGCTTTCGTGGTGTCAGGCGCGACGGGCATCATCGCCGCCGTGCTTGCCTTGATGATCGGCCGAAAGCGCGTGGTCGTGCAGCCCGCCTGATTCCCAACCGCATGGCGGCGCAGGCCGCCATGCCGTCAGACCACGCCGTTCCCGGACCGGCCGCGCAGGTTGTAGGCTTTCTTGCCGCCGACGTGCTTGCGAATCAGCGCTTCAGCGCGTTCGCCATCACGCGCCAACAGCGCCTGCACGAAGGCCTCGTGGTCGGCCACCGCCGTCGTCCATTCATCCAGGTCGAAATTGGACTTGTAGCGCAGCGCCTGCACCTGCAGGTTCAACCGGTCGTAGGAATGCGACAACGCCGGATTGTGCGCGGCGCGGTTGATTGCGATGTGCGTGCCCATGCTGGCCGCGAAGTACGCGCGGATATCGCGTTTCTCATAGTTTTCAAGCATCTGCGCATGCAGACGCGCGATCTGGGCAAGCTCCGCCTCGGACGCGCGCTCGGCGGCGCTGCGCACTGCCAGCCCCTCCAGCACCGACAACACGTCGAAGATGTTTTCGATGTCTTCGGCTGACAGCTCGATCACCATCGCCCCGCGCTTGGGCTGCAGGGTCACGAGGCCATCTGAGGCCAGCATCCGGTACGCCTCGCGCAGCGGCGTGCGGGAAATCTTGAGTTGATCGCACAGATCCCGTTCGTTCAGCCAGGTGCCCGGCTTCAGGGTGCCATCGATGATCAATTGGCGTAGCCGTTCGGCCACGACCGCCGGCAAGGTGGGATGGTGGATGGCCAAATCGGGGACGGACACGTCAGCAATCAGGGGTTCAGGGTTAGCCATGGGTTGTTCATGCTCGCGACTTCGACTATTTTTGTATCTGGTATACCAAACACCAACGGCATACCAACCTGACCCAAATCATAGAGCAAGCAGCCCCTGGGCAGGATTCATCCACCAAAGGAGACCCTATGAAAAAGCATGCTCGCGCCTGGATCGGCGTATTGACGCTGTCCGCCGGACTGTCGGCCGCCGCCCCCGCCCTGGCGCAGGACTACTCGAAATGGCCGGAACGTCCCATTCGCCTGGTCGTCGGTTTCGTTCCGGGCGGCGGCACCGACGTGTCGGCCCGGATTCTGTCGGCACGGCTCTCCTCCCTGCTTGGCCAGCAGGTCGTGGTCGAGAACAAGCCGGGCGCCTCCGGCCTGATCGCGGCCGATTACGTGGTCAAGGCCGACCCGGACGGCTACACGCTGCTCCTGGCCAACATGCAATCCACCGTCGCCGCCCCGTATGTCGTGCAGTCCAACATCGACCCCAACAAGGATTTCACAGCGGTGCGGTACATCGGATCCGTGCCCAACGTGCTGGTCGTAAACCCCACCAAGCATGCCTACACCACCGTGCAGAATCTGGTGGACGACGCCCGGGCCAAGCCCAAGCAACTGCTGTACGCCTCATCCGGCATGGGAAGTCCGCAGCATCTGAGCGCCGCGCGGTTTTCGCAGATTGCCGGCGTGTCCATGGAGCACGTGCCCTACAAAGGCAGCGGTCAGGCCATGACCGACCTGCTCGGCGGCAACGTCGACCTGAACTTCGACACGCTGCCCGGCGCAATCAACCAGATCCAGGCGGGCAAGCTGCGTCCGCTGGCCGTGACCAGCCCCGAACGCAGCAAGCGGCTGCCCGACGTGCCGACGCTGGCCGAATCCGGCATCAAGGGTCTGGACGTCGTGCAGTGGTACGCCGTCCTCGCGCCTGCCCAACTGCCCCGTCCGATCATGGACAAGCTGGATCGGGCACTCGCCCAGACGCTCGCGGACCCCGAGATCGCCGCCAAGTTGGCCGACCAGGGCATGGACCTGGGCGGCGGCCCGCAAACCCCCGCGGCCTTCGCGTCCTACGTGCGGGATGAATGGAGCAAGTACGGCAAGCTCACCGCGAGCCTGGGCCTGAAGAAGCAATAAGCCTCGACGCTGAACCCGACCCATCCGGCGGGGACCGCCCCGCGCAAGCAAAAGGAACCTCATGACTGCTACCGCTACCCCCATCCTGCTCGAGCGCAACGGCGATATCGCGACCGTGGTGCTGAACCGGCCCGAAAAGCTCAACGCCTTCACGATCGACAGTTGGCGGCTGCTGGGCGACATGTTTCTCGAACTGGACCGCGACGACGGCGTGCGCTGCGTGCTGCTGCGCGGCGCGGGCGAGAAGGCGTTTTCGCCCGGCAACGACATCGGCGAATTCGAGACCGCGCGCAGCAACAAGCGCCAGGCGGTGGAATACGGCGCCGTCATGCGCCGCACGATCGAGGCGATCGGCGGCTGCCGTCACCCCGTGGTCGCGCAGATCCACGGCATCTGCGTGGGCGGCGGGCTGGAGATCGCCAGCCTGGCCGACCTGCGCATCTGCGGCGAAAGCTCGCGGTTCGGCGTGCCCATCAAGAATCTGGGTCTCGTGATGTCGTACTCGGAGCTGGCCCCGCTGGTTCGGCTGGTCGGTCCGACCGTCGCGCTGCAGGTCTTGCTGGAAGGCAACATCTTCGACGCCGCCGAAGCCTTGCGCCTGGGCGTCGTCTCGCGCGTGGTCGCGGACGACAAGGTGGCCGACGAGGCGCAGGCGGCCGCACGCCGGATCGCCGATGGCGCGCCGCTGGTGGCCCGCTGGCACAAGAAGTTCGTGCGCAATCTGGTGCAGGGCAAGACGCTGACGGACGCCGACCGCGACGAGGCTTTCGACTGCTTCGACACCGAAGACTTCCGCGCGGGCTATCGCGCCTTCCTGGCCAAGGCCAAGCCGCAATTTACCGGCCGCTGAACGAGAGATCGAGGAATACGCATGCACAACGACACCCGCGGCTCCGGCCGCCCGCCCTTCCCTGGTTCTGATGCCCCCGCCGGCGCGCTGGCCGGCATGCGCGTCATCGAGCTGTCCCAGATCATGGCTGGGCCCACCTGCGGCATGATGCTGGCCGACTTGGGGGCCGACGTCATCAAGGTCGAAAAGATCGACGGCGGCGACGATTCGCGCCAGTACCGCGACCCGCAGATCAACGGCATCTCGGCGCCCTACCTGATGCTCAACCGCAACAAGCGCGCCATCGCGCTGGACCTCAAACATCTGGAAGGCAAGAAGGTCCTGTTGCGCATGATCCGCGACGCCGACGTGGTGACCGAGAACTTCCGCAAGGGCACGATGGAGAAGCTGGGCCTGGGCTACGAGACCCTGCGCAAGGAGAACCCGGGCCTGATCTATTGCGCCGTGTCCGGCTACGGCACAACCGGCCCCTTTGCGGATAAAGGCGGCTTCGATCTCGTGGCGCAAGGGTTCTCAGGCCTGATGGCCATCACCGGTGAGCCTGGCGGCCCGCCGCTGCGCACCGGCAATTCGGTGGCCGACATCAACGCCGGCCTGCTGGCGGCCTTCGGCGTGCTGGCCGCGTACCAGCACAAGCAACGCACCGGCGAAGGCCAAATCGTGGAAACTTCGCTGCTGGAAGCCAGCCTGCAGCAGCTCTACTGGCACGCCGCCATCTATTTCGGCAGCGGCGTCTCGCCCGGTCCCACGGGATCAGCGCATGTGCTGAGCGCGCCGTACCAGGCGTTTCCCACGCGTACGGACTGGATCATCATCGGCGGCGCCAACGAAAAGAACTGGCAGCGCATCGCGCAGGCGCTGGGGCGGCCCGAGTGGGCGGAAGATCCGCGCTTTGCCCGCAACCGCGACCGCATGCAGAACCGCGATGAATTGGTGGAGGAAATCTCCGTCATCCTGAAGACCCGTGATGCGCAGGAATGGCTGAACATCTTCGACGACGCGGGTGTTCCGGCGGGCCCCGTGCACTCGATCGCGCAGGCGTTATCGCACCCGCAGACGCTGGCGCGTGAAATGGTGGTGGAACAGGATCATCCGGTGGCCGGCAAGGTACGCACCGTCGGCATGCCCGTGAAACTGTCGGCCACGCCCGCCCGCTACCATCGCGCCGCGCCGCGGCTGGGCGAGGACTCCATCGCGATCCTGGGGGAATTCGGGTACGGCAAGGAAGAGATCGACGCGCTGATCGGCGCCGGGGTGGTTGCGGCCGTGGACCGCGAGCCGGTGCAGGCCTGAAGCAGCAAGAACGCAAGGCGGCAAGACCGCCTTGCGTCCGCCCGATTACTCCACTTCGCCCAGATACGCCGCGCGCACCTTGGGATCGTGCAGCATGTCGCGCGCGGGACCGGACAAGGTGATCTCGCCCGACTCCATCACGTAGCCGCGATGGCTGTTTTCCAGGGCCAGGCGCGCGTTCTGCTCGATGAGCAGAATGGTGACGCCTTCGCTGGCGATGGTGCGAACCACTTCGAACACCTTTTCCACCATCAAGGGCGCCAAGCCCATCGACGGCTCGTCCAGCAGCAGCAGCTTGGGACGCGCGATCATCGCGCGGCCCATCGCCACCATCTGCTGTTCGCCGCCAGACAACGTGCCGGCGGCCTGCTTGCGGCGTTCGGCCAGGCGGGGGAACAAGGTGAAGACGCGATCCGTGTCCTGGCGGATCTGGGCCGCGTCGCGGCGGATGTAGCCGCCCATCGCCAGGTTTTCTTCGATGGTCAGTTGCCCGAAGATGCCGCGGCCTTCGGGCACCATGACGAGGCCCTTGCGGACCAGTTCATGCGACTTCTGGCCGCCGATGGATTGTCCGCCGTAGACGACTTCGCCGCCGGCAAGTGGCACCAGTCCGCAGACGGCGCGCAGCGTCGTGCTCTTGCCCGCGCCGTTGGCGCCAATCAGGCAGACCAGTTCACCTTCGTCCACGCGCAGGTCGATGCCGCGCACTGCACGGATGCCGCCGTAGGACACTTGCAGGCCCCGCAACTCGAGCAGGGGTTGGGATGCCGTCATGTTGCCTGGCCCTCGTTGTGAATGAGCGGATCCTGCGCGGCGCCCGCGCCCAGATACGCTTCAATGACCTTGGGATCGCGCTGCACCTGGGCGGGTTTGCCCATCGCCAGCACTTTCCCGTACTCCAGCACCAGCACGCGATCGCACAGGCCCATGACGAGCTTCATGTCGTGTTCGATCAGCAGCACGGTGACACCGTCCGCGCGGATCTTTTCGACCAGCTTGCGCAGCACTACCGTTTCCGAGGCATTCATGCCCGCGGCCGGTTCGTCCAGCGCCAGCAACTTGGGATCCGTCGCCAGCGCACGCGCGATCTCCAGGCGCCGCTGGTCGCCATACGGCAGCGACCGCGCGACGTCGTTGGCGCGATGGCCGATGCCGACGTAGTCCAGCAGTTCCTGAGCGCGCGCCTCGATGGCGGCCTCTTCGGCACGCGTTGCTCGCGTGCGCAGCACCGCGCCCAGCACGCCGGCGCGGGTGCGCATGTGGCGGCCGATCATCACGTTCTCGATCGCGCTCAGGTTGGCGAACAGGCGGATGTTCTG
The DNA here is from genome assembly GCF_902859585.1 of Achromobacter animicus. GTDB lineage: Bacteria > Pseudomonadota > Gammaproteobacteria > Burkholderiales > Burkholderiaceae_B > Achromobacter > Achromobacter animicus. The sequence goes on from NZ_CADIJM010000004.1 coordinate 121,572, forward strand.
GAAGGTGCGCGCCAGGCCCGCGTAGGCGACCTCGTGCGGCTTCTTGCCCGACATGGATTCGCCGTTGAACGTGCAGGTGCCTTCCTCGGGGATGTAGAGGCCGGTCAGCACGTTGAACAGCGTGGTCTTGCCCGCGCCGTTCGGGCCGATCAGGCCGTAGATCTCGCCCTGTTCGATATCGAAACTGACGCCCGACAAGGCCTGCAGGCCGCCGAAGCGCTTGCCCAGTCCCTGGGCTTGCAGCAGTTTGCTCATGCCGCGCCTCCTTGCGTCTTGGTCGCCAGTTCGCGCTTGCGTACCGCTGACGGCCACAGGCCCGCCGGACGGAACAGCATCACGCACACCATGGCCAGGCCGAACAGAAGCATGCGGATGCCTTCCGGATCCAGCACCACGGCGCCGAACAGCATGTGCTGCACGGGCTCCACGACGGCGCGCAGGAACTCCGGCAACGCAGCCAGGATCAGCGCGCCCAGGATGACGCCCGGAATGTGGCCCATGCCGCCCAGCACCACCATGCACAGGATCGAAATGGACTCCATCAGCGAGAAGCTCTCGGGGCTGACGAAGCCCTGCATCGACGCGAACAGCGCGCCGGCCACGCCACCGAACGACGCGCCCATCGCGAAGGCCAGCAGCTTGATGTTGCGGGTGTTGATGCCCATCGCCTTGGCGGCGATTTCATCTTCGCGAATGGCTTCCCACGCACGGCCGATGCGGGAATTCTGCAGGCGCACGCAGACCACGATGATGATGAGCGTCAGCGCGAGCAGCAGGTAGTAGTACTTTTCCGGCCCGGTGAAGCGGATGCCCAGCAGGTTCTGGGTACGCCCGAACGCAAACTCGCCAACCTTGAACGTGTCGATGCGGTTGATGCCCTGTGGCCCGTTGGTGATGTTGATGGGCGCGTTCAGGTTGTTCAGGAAGATGCGGATGATCTCGCCGAACCCCAGCGTGACGATGGCCAGGTAGTCGCCTCGCAACTTCAATGTCGGCGCCCCCAACAGCACGCCGAACAGGCATGCCACCGCCAGCGCGATCGGCAGGATTGCCCAGAACGGCAGGTGCAGCCCGAAATGCGGCGACGCAAGCAATGCCCAGGTGTAGGCGCCAACCGCGTAAAACGCGATGTAGCCCAGGTCCAGCAGACCCGCAAAGCCGACCACGATGTTCAGGCCCAACGCCAGCATCACGTACAGCAGCGCAAAGTTCAGGATGCGAACCCAGCTTTGCCCGGCCATGCCGATCACGAACGGCAGCACCGCCAGCACGACGCCGATCAGCGCGATGCCGATCAGCGTGCGGGTGGAAAACCCGCTTTTCTTCAGATGCGTGCTCATGCGCGATCCCCCACCCGTTCACCCAGCAGACCCGAGGGACGGAAGATCAGGACCAGCACCAGCACGAAGAACGCGAACACGTCCTGGTAATGGCTGCCCAGGAAGCCGCCCGTCAGGTCGCCGATGTAGCCCGCGCCCAGCGACTCGATGATGCCCAGCAGCAGACCGCCGGCCATCGCGCCCACCAGATTGCCGATGCCGCCCAGCACCGCGGCGGTGAAGGCCTTCAGGCCCAGCATGAAGCCCATCGTGTATTGCGACACGCCGTAATACGTGGCGACCATCATGCCGGCCACGGCGGCGAGCGCCGAGCCGATCAGGAAGGCGGCCGAGATCACAGTATTGATGTTCACGCCCATCAGACCCGCAACCTCGCGGTTCTGCGCGGTGGCGCGCATCGCGGTGCCGAGGCGGGTCTTGTGCACGACCGCCAGCAGTCCGCCCATGATCAGCGCCGCAATCACCACGATGGCGATCTGCAGCGAACTCATGCGCGCGCCGCCAAACTCGAACACTTGCGGCGACAGCACCTGCGGGAAGTTCAGGTAGTTGCGGCCCCAGGCCATCATGGCGACGTTCTGCAGGATGATGGACACGCCGATCGCGGTGATCAGCGCTGCCAGACGCGGCGCGCGGCGCAGCGGCCGGTAGGCCACGCGTTCGGCCGTCCAGCCCACCGCCATGCACAGCGGGACGGAGACCAGCAGGCCGACGCCCAGCACCATGAAGGCCGAGGCGCCGGGATCGCCGCCCACCAGCGTGATGGCGACCGTGGTGGCAGCCATTGCGCCAATCATGACGACGTCGCCATGCGCGAAGTTGATCAGCCCGATGATGCCGTACACCATGGTGTAGCCAAGGGCGACCAGGGCGTACACGCTGCCGAGCGTGACGCCGTTAATCAGTTGTTGAATGAAGATATCCATAGGGGCCGCTGAATAAGCCTGGAAGAATCGCGCGGGGCGGCCAGGGCGCAAAGGCCTGGCCGCGCGTCGCGCGCCGCTGCGCCGGACGGCGCGTGCGGAAAAGAGGGGGCGGAACGTGGCGCGCGGCTAGCGGCGCGCGGCTAGCTCCGCCCTGGTTTCAAGCCGGCTTAGTTAGCCTGGCTGACCATCGTTTCAACCATCTCCCACTTGCCGTTCTTGACTTCGTAGATGGTGACCGAGATTTCCTTCAGATCGCCCTTGTCGTCGTAGGAAATGTGCTCGCTCGTCGCGCCCTTGCGGTTCAGCTTGGCCAGCTTGGGCAGGTACTTTTCGGGGTCGGCGGAACCGGCCTCTTCGATGGCCGTGATCATGTTCCAGGCGCCGTCGTAGGCGTACGGCGCGTACACGCCGGGCGCCTTCTTGAAGCGGGCCTGGTATTTCTGATCGAAGTCCTTGCCCGCGGCCATCTTGTCCAGCGGCACGCCGGCCAGCGAGGCATAGGTGCCGTCGGCGGCATCGCCGGCCAGCTTGATGAAGGTGTCGCTACGCGTCATTTCGCCGGACACCAGCGGGGCCTCCAGGCCCAGCGTGGCGAGCTGGCGCTTCATCGGGCCGGACTGGGCGTCCAGGCCGCCGTAGAAGATGGCGTCGGGCGCGGAACCCTTGATGTTGGTCAGGATGGCCGTGAAGTCGTTGGCCTTGTCGGTGGTGTATTCGCGGCGCACGACCTGGCCGCCGGCGGCCTTGACGGCCTTCTCGACTTCGTCCGCCAGACCCTGGCCGTAGGCGGTGCGATCGTCGATGATCGCGACCTTCTTGGCCTTCAGGTTCTGCACGATGAACTTGCCGACCGCGGCGCCCTGCTGGGTGTCGCTGGTCATCATGCGGAACGTGGTTTCGTAGCCCTGCTTGGTGTATTCGGGCGAGGTCGCCATGGCGATCTGCGGCAGGCCGGCTTCGTGGTAGACGCGCGACGCGGGAATCGTGGTGCCCGAGTTGAAGTGACCCAGGATGCCCACAACGTCCTGGTCGACGAGTTGCTGGGCGACCTGCACGCCCACGCGCGGATCAGCCTGGTCGTCGCGCGAAACCAGCACGAACTTGGCCGTCTCGCCGTCGATCTTGATGCCCTTCTTGTTCGCTTCTTCGAGGGCCAGGTTCAGGCCATTCTGCATGTCCTCGCCGTAGTGCGATTGCGGACCGGTCAGCGGGGCTGCGAAGCCGAACTTGACGTCGGCGGCCTGCACGGCGGCCGTCATGCCGGCGGCGGCGATGCTTGCAGCGAGAAGCTTCAAAGTGGTGCGGAACTTCATGGGGAATCCTCCGAAATATCGGACTAAGGCCTTGTTATACCTGAGCTTTTAGCCAGGCTTTTGGTTTTTTACTACCGCGGGCCCAGTGATATCCGGGTCCCGCGCATGCATTTTCTGCAGAGCCTGAATGCCGGATTGCGGCAGCCAAGCCAGAGGTGCGACCGGATTTTCGTTCCAGTGCAACCTAGCCCGATATTGGAGATAACCCTCAGTTTCCTGAGGGTTACCCCTGGTCACGCTTAACCGATGGTCATGAGGCTGGCGTTGCCGCCCGCGGCCGCCGTGTTGACGCTGACGGAACGCTCGGTCAGGAGGCGTTCCGGCACGTAGCTGGCGCCCGCCGCCAAGGCGTCGGAGGTCAGGCCGTGCACCGCCAGGATGGGACCCGGGCGCCGCGCGATGCGCTGGTTCAGCGCCTTGAGCGCGTCGCCGTCGCCTTCGAACAGCACGGCCTGGTAGTCGGCCTCGTCCACGTCAGCATCCGAAAGGATACCGGCCTGCCCCTGCTGATCGGCATCCAGCGTCGCCAGCAGCGCCTGCGCGGCCGGCGTGTCCGCAAACCACGCGTGGTTGCCGGTCAGGCGGGCCACGGACCACTGCGCCCGCGCGCCAGCCTCGGTGGCGGCCACGCAGTACACGGCGCCTCGCGGCTCGACCATATAGGTGTTGGTCTCGCCCGTCGGGCCGGGCAGCGCGATGCGCTGCGGCAGCGGCGCCGCGGCGTCCAGCGCCGGCGGCAGGCCTGCGGGGCGCGTGCCCAGCAGGCGGTACATGTACAACGGACCGCCCGCCTTCGGACCCGTACCCGACAGCGCTTCCCCGCCGAACGGCTGCACGCCCACCACGGCGCCCACGATGTTGCGGTTGACGTAGACGTTGCCGGCGTGGACCTGGCCCGTCACGTGCGCGATGGTCTCGTCGATACGCGTGTGCACGCCAAACGTCAGTCCGTAACCCGTGCCGTTGACGGCGTCGAGCAGCGCGTCGAGTTCGTCGCGCTTGTAGCGCACCACGTGCAGCACCGGCCCGAAGACTTCACGGGTCAGCTCGCTGACGTTGTCGATTTCGATGATGGTCGGCGGCACGAAGGTGCCGTGGCGGCATTCGCCGTTCAGTTCGACCTGGTCGACGCGATGACCGGCCGTGCGCATGGACTCGATGTGACGCTGGATGCCGTTGCGGGCCTCGGTGTCGATCACGGGACCCACGTCAACCGACAGGCGATCCGGATTGCCGACGGCCAGCTCGCGCATCGCGCCGCGCAGCATCGTCAGCACGTGATCCGCGTTGTCTTCCTGCACGCACAGCACGCGCAGCGCCGAGCAGCGCTGGCCGGCCGAATCGAAGGCCGAACTGAGCACGTCGAATACGACTTGCTCCGACAGGGCCGACGAGTCCACCACCATGGCGTTCTGGCCACCGGTTTCCGCGATCAGCGGGATGGTGTGGCCGTTATCGTCCAGGCGGTCGGCCAGGGTGCGAGCGATGATGCGCGCCACATCGGTCGAGCCCGTGAACATCACGCCGCGCACGCCCGGATTGGCCACCAGTTGCGCGCCGATGGTTTCGCCGCGGCCCGGCAGCAGCTGCACGGCGCCGGCAGGCACGCCGGCCGCGCGCAGGATGGCCACGGCTTGCGCCGCGATCAGCGGGGTTTGCTCGGCCGGCTTGGCCAGCACGGTGTTGCCCGCCGCCAGCGCGGCCGCCACTTGACCGGTGAAGATCGCCAGCGGGAAGTTCCACGGGCTGATGCACAGCACGGTGCCCAGCGGACGGTGCGTGTCGTTGCTGAATTCCTGCTCGGCCTGGTCGGCGTAGTAGCGCAGGAAGTCCACGGCCTCGCGCACTTCCGCGATGGCGTTCGGCAGCGATTTGCCGGCTTCGCGCACGATGAGACCCAGCAGGGTCTGCATCTGTTCTTCCAGCAATTGCGCCGCGCGGCGCAGGCACTGGGCGCGCTCGGCGACCGGCGTGGACTGCCAGATCGGCGCGGCATTGGCGGCGGCGCGCAGGGCGACTTCGGCGTCGGCCGAATCGGCTTCGATGACATGGCCGACCACGTCGCGCAGATTGGCGGGGTTGCGCACTTCGATTGCCTTGGCGGCATCCCATTGTTCACCGCCTTCACCCAGCATGGGACCGGCGCGCCACGGCGTGCCGGCGCTGGCCAAGAGGGCCGCCGACAGCGAGCCCAGGCGATGTTCGTTGCTGAGGTCCAGGCCCGCCGAGTTGGCGCGGGCGCCGTCCTGCGGATTGCCGTAAAGCTCGCGCGGCAGCGGAATCTTCTCGTGCGGGGCGCCCAGCGGCGTGATGCGCGAGGCGGCTTCCACCGGGTCGGCAACCAGCGTTTCGACCGGGATGGTTTCATCGCCGATCAGGTTCACGAACGAGGTGTTGGCGCCGTTTTCCAGCAAGCGGCGCACCAGGTACGCCAGCAGGGTTTCGTGCGTGCCGACCGGCGCGTAGATGCGGCACGGACGGTTGAGCTTGCCCTGGGTCAGCGGGCCGACCACTTCTTCGTACAGCGGCTCGCCCATGCCGTGCAGGCACTGGAACTCGTATTGACCGGGGTAGTAGTTCTGGCCGGCAAGCTGGTAGATCGCTGCCAGCGTGTAGGCGTTGTGCGTGGCGAATTGCGGATACACGGCTTCGGGCGCGGCCAGCAGCTTGCGGGCGCAGGCAATGTACGCCACGTCCGTGTACAGCTTGCGGGTGTAGACCGGGTAGCCTTCCAGGCCGTCGACCTGGGCACGCTTGATTTCGCTATCCCAGTACGCGCCCTTCACCAGTCGCACCATCACGCGATGGCGGCTGCGGCGGGCCAGGTCGATCACGTAATCGATGACGAACGGCGCGCGCTTCTGGTAAGCCTGGATGACGAAGCCGATGCCGCTCCAGCCTTCGAGTTCAGGCGTGAAGCACAGCGCTTCCAGCAGGTCCAGCGAGATCTCCAGGCGATCGGCTTCTTCGGCGTCGATGTTCAGGCCGATGTCGTAGCTGCGCGCCAGGATGGTCAGCGCCTTCACGCGCGGCAGCAGTTCCGCCATGACGCGCTCGCGCTGGGCACGCGAATAACGCGGATGCAGGGCGGACAGCTTGATCGAGATCCCGGGGCCTTCGTAGATACCGCGGCCCGCGGCGGCCTTGCCGATCGCGTGGATGGCCTGCTCATACGAGGCGTAGTAGCGTTCGGCATCTTCCGCCGTAGTCGCCGCTTCGCCGAGCATGTCATACGAATAGCGGAAACCGCGCGATTCCATCTTGCGGTTGTTGGCCAGGGCTTCGGAAATCGTCTGGCCGGAGACGAACTGTTCGCCCATCATGCGCATGGCCATGTTCACGCCCTTGCGCACCAGCGGCTCGCCGCCCTTGCCGATCAGGCGCGTCAGCGCCTTGGACAGCGACTGCTCGCTGCTCACGGCCACCAGCTTGCCCGTGATCATCAGACCCCAGGTGGCCGCGTTGACGAACAGCGATTGCGAACCGCCCATATGCGACTTCCAGTCGCCGCGGGCGACCTTGTCTCGGATCAGCGCGTCGCGCGTGGCGCGGTCGGGAATGCGCAGCAGCGCTTCGGCCAGGCACATCAGCGCCACGCCTTCCTGGCTGGACAGGGAGAATTCCTGGATCAGGCCTTCGACCCCGCCACCGGTGCGCTTGCCGCGCAGCTTCTTGACCAGGCCGGCCGCCATCGCGTGCACCTTTTCCAGGTTGGGCACTCGGGCCTGGCCCAACAGCAGCGGCACGCACTCGGGTTCCGGCCGGCGATAGGCCGCCGTGATGGCGGCGCGCAGCACGGATTGCGGCTGCACGTCCTGGCCGAATTCGTAGAACGGCGGCGTGGGTGCGGCATGGGATTCGGCCGCATCCTCTTCGCCCGCGGCATCCGCGCTCAGGTGGGACATCTCGGCGGGCAGATGGCCGCGCTCGATCTTGTCCAGATAGGACAGGATCGCCTGCTTATGCAGCCAGTGCGGCGTGCAGTTGAGCTTGGTGGCGGCGGCTTTCAGGCGGTCGCGGAGTGCGTCGTCGACTTTGACGCCGAGGGTCGTGCTGGCCATAAGAGATTGCTTCCTGTCGCATGGCAAAGGTGTAACTGGGCCCGGACGGGACCCAGTATGGGTAGGACCGTATGCTAGACAGGTTGCAACCGCGTTTGTATTAAGGTTAACCCTAGGTTGAACCCAGTTAACCGCTTGAGATCGCGAGGTTTATCCGGGAACCCGGGGCGGATCATTCCTTCAGCGCGGAACATCCCATCATCTGGACCGACCCGGAACCAGCCGGATTCTGGCCGCGAATGGCAGCCGCCATGACGCCCGCCAGGCTCACCACCGCGCGCTGCTGCGCCGCGATCAGGCTGCCGACGGCCTCGTCCGGCACGTTTTCGGTGACGACGCTGCGGCACAAGAGGCCCCTGCCCTTGGTGTCGACGGGGCGTACCCGCCAGGTGGCGTCCAGTTGCGCCATGCTGCCGGACACCATCTCGAAGCGTTGCACGTCGGTCTGGACGCGCCAGATCGGCGCCCCCGGACCCGGCTTGACCATCTGCACGTCGAGTGCGCCAAGGTCACGCTTGAGCGCATCGGACAAGGCATTGCGCAACTCGTCGCCCAGCGGCGAGCTCCAGCGCTCGGAATACAAGGCGGAAATGCTGCCGTCGCCGGTGCGGACCATCAACTGCGGCTGGTCGGCTTGCGTGGACAGCGTGACGGGCTGCACCTCGATCAGGAACGAGGCGGAACCCGGCGCCGCGGCGGGCGCACCCGACCGCTCGGGCGTCTGCAGCGTGTAGTAGTGGACGGGCGGCGACGACCCGCACGCGGCCAGCGCGCCGGACAGCGCCAGCACGGCCAGCGCGGCGCGGCCGCGTTTGCTGCGGGACGGGGTTGCGGAGCAAGAGAGTCGGCTTTTCATGAGCGTCTAGTTCCTGACTGGGCCGGCGCCCGGGATGGGATCTTCGCCTCTGCCGCGCAGCAGGGCTTCGGGATTCGATTGCAGGAAGTCGGCCAGCGCGCGCAGCGAACGCGCCGCGCGGCTCAGTTCCTGCATCGCCCGTTCGGTATTAACCGGCAGCGAGGCATCAGAGGCCAGCAGGGAGTTGATGTTCGCCATCGAGTCCTTGGCTGCCTTGAGCGCCTTCTGGGCTTCGGGCGCCACCTGCTTGTCCAGACGATTCATCAGCTTGGACGTGCTGGCCAGCGTGGCGCGCAGGTCCTCGCCGATCTTGTCGAACGGAATCTTCTCGATCTTGGTGACGATGTTGGTGACCTGCTGCTGGAGCTGATCCAGGTTGCCCGGCACCGTCGGAATGATCGCCGGTTCCGACATCTCGAATTCAACCGGTTTGGCGTTCGGCACGTTGTCCAGCACCACGTAGAGCTGGCCGGTCAGCAGGTTGGCCGTGCGCAGTTGCGCGCGCAGGCCATGCTTGATCATCACGCCCAGCAAGCGGCCGCCTGCCACGTCGCCTTCCTTGATCGCTCGTTCGCGGACTTCTTCGTAGACGCGGCCCAGCCGTTCCGGATACAGGGTGGCGTCCACCAGCGAATAGAAGCGCTTGGTGGAGGGATCGAAGTCCAGCGTGATCTGCGTGACGTCGCCCAGCGTGATCCCGTTGAAGTCGATCGGCGCCCCCACAGTCAGCCCGCGGATCGACTGGTCAAAGCGCATGCGGATCGGGAAGGCCTCGCCGTCCGGATTGGCCTTGGCTGCGGCCTCGGTGGCGTACAGGTCGAACTCGGTGTCGGCCTTGGCCGCCGCATCGCCATCGCGGGCGTTCTGCACGGTTGCGAACGCCACACCGCCCACCGCCATCGAGACGAGCGACTGCGTGCGCACCTTCAGGCCATCGGCATTGACGCTGAAGTCCACGCCGCTGGCGTTCCAGAAGCGGGTGCCGTTGGTGACGAATTTGTCGTTGGGCGCATCGACGAACACCTCGACGTTCACGGCGCTGCCGTTCTCGTCCAGGGCATAGCCGATCACGCGGCCCACGTTGATGCGGCGGTAGTAGACGGGCGAGCCGATATCCAGAGAGCCCAGGTCCGACGCCTTGAGCATGAAGCGCTTGCCCGCCCGGTCGTGGGTCACGGCGGGCGGGGTTTCCAGACCTTCAAAAGACAGCTTCGTGGCGCGGTTGCCGTTGTCCTTGCCCTCTTCCGCGTCCACGCCGATATAGGCGCCCGACAGCAGAGTGCCCAGGCCCGACACGCCACTTACGTCCAGCCGCGGCCGCACCACCCAGAAGTTCGTGCCTTCGCGCGCCAGGTCGGAAACCTGCTTGGAGAGTTCGGCTTTCACGACCACCTTGCTGCGGTCGGCATTGAAGCCGATGGACTTGACCGTGCCGATGTTCACGTCCTTGTAGCGAAGCTGGGTCTTGCCCACTTCCAGGCCTTCGGCAGTATTGAAAGAGATGGAAATGTCGGGTCCGGCCTGCATCCAGGTTCGCACGACCAGCGACAGGCCCATTAACGCGGCCACGACAGGGACCAGCCAGATCCAGGAGATCCGGCTCTTCTTCTTGCGCGAGATCGCGGGCGACGCGAATTTTTCTTCACCAGATCCGGGGGCTTGCTCGGACATCTACTTTTTCCTTTTCTGAGCGGAAAACAACGGCGGGAGGCCTTTCCTAGCCCACTTGCTTGCCGGAGACGGACGCCGGCGCATGCCGGCCCTCCACCGGCGCTGATTCGATTTCGGTCTGACCTTCAAGGTCCCAGCTACGACGCAGGTCGAAGCTCATGGCAGCCAGCATGGTCAGGATGACAACCACGCCGAACGCGGCGGCGCCGGCACCGGCGCTGATTTCCATCAAGCCCTGAAAGTCGGCCAGGGCCGCCAGCAATATAACGACAAATACATCCAGCATGGACCACTGGCCAATGAATTCAACCATCTGATACAACCGCGTACGCGCCCCCAGATTGGTTGTGCTACGCCATTGCTCAGTCAGCAGCAGCAAGATAAGTGCCAGCAGCTTGGTCAGCGGCACCGCCACACTGGCGATGAACACGATCAGCGCAATGTCCCACGAGCCCATCTGCCAGAGTTCCACCACGCCACCCAGAATGGTGTGCGCGCTGTCGCCCAGCAGCGAACTGACGTTCATGACCGGCAGCACATTAGCAGGGATGTAGAAGACAACGGCCGCAAGCAGCAGCGCCCAGGTGCGCGCCACATGGTCGGGCTTGCGGTAATGCACCACCGCGTCGCAGCGCACGCAGTGATGATGCGCCTCGGGATCAGCGTCCTTCGGCAGCGCCTGCACCTGCCCGCAGACGTGGCACCCGGTCAACACGACGTCGGGCCCGGCTTCGGGCACATGCACGGGCACCACGCCGACGGATTCGGCATACCGCCACAGCACATGGGGCGACAGTTTGCCGAGCATCGTCAGCAGCACAGTCAGGATGCCAAACGCTGCCAGACCGATGCCAGGCGCCACCGCGGCCATCCCGGCCAGTTTCACGACCGCAACCAGCACGCCAAGCAGGAAAACCGGCACCATGCACCACGGCCGCAGCACACCCAAAAGACGCATGGCTGCGTGGAAATCCGCGGGCTCGCGGCCCCGCGACAGCGGACCCAGCACCCACAGCAGCACGATCAGTTGCAACAGAGGCAGCGCGAAGCCCGCCAGGCCGGTCATGATGGAAACGACCCAATGGCCCTGACGCCAGGTAATGGAGATGGAATCCAGCAGGGAAGCTTCTTGGACCATGCCCTGCACGGACATCGAAGCGACCGGGTAGGCGTTGGCCACCCCGAAGACGATCAGGGCAGTGATGGCGAGCGCCAGCCAATTGGACAAAGTAAGCCCGCTGTAGCGCCAGAGCACGGCGCCGCAGCGGGCACAATTGGCGGTCTCGCCAGGTTCAAGCTGATGTCGGCGATAGATGCTTGCGCAATGTTCGCATTCGATCAGCGGCTGGCGGTCCGCGGTCATCAGTCGACGAGTTCGACTTCCTGCTTGTCCGGCGCGTCCGACGAAGGCGGCTTGCCGCTATCGTCAAACTCCAGCGTGACCTTGCCCGACTCGTCCAGATCCACCGTGACCGAACCGCCGTCGACCAGCTTGCCAAACAGCAGCTCGTCGGCCAGCGCGCGCCGGATGGTGTCCTGGATAAGACGTTGCATGGGACGCGCGCCCATGAGCGGATCGAACCCCTCCTTGGCAAGGTGTTCACGCAGGCGCGTGGTGAATACGGCTTCCACGCGGCGCTCGTGCAACTGGTCTTCAAGCTGCATGAGGAACTTGTCCACCACGCGCATGATGACCTCGTGGTCCAGCGCGGCAAAGGGAATGATCGCGTCCAGGCGGTTGCGGAATTCGGGCGTGAACATGCGGCGGATTTCCGCCATTTCGTCGCCCACCATCCGCGAGTTCGCAAAACCGATCGACGGACGGTTCAAGGTCTCGGCGCCCGCGTTGGTCGTCATGATGAGGATGACGTTGCGGAAGTCTGCCTTGCGGCCGTTGTTGTCGGTCAGCGTGCCGTGGTCCATGACCTGCAGCAGGATGTTGAACACATCCGGGTGCGCCTTTTCGATTTCGTCGAGCAGCAGCACGCAATGCGGCTGCTTGGTGATCGCCTCGGTAAGCAGGCCGCCCTGGTCGAAACCCACGTATCCGGGCGGCGCGCCGATCAGGCGCGATACCGCGTGGCGCTCCATGTATTCGGACATGTCGAAGCGCAGCAGTTCGACACCCAGCGTGAACGCCAGCTGGCGTGCGACTTCGGTCTTGCCGACGCCCGTGGGGCCGGACAACAGGAAAGCGCCGATCGGCTTTTCCGGCTTGCCCAGGCCCGAGCGCGCCATCTTGATGGCGGCCGACAGCGCGTCGATGGCGCCGTCCTGGCCGAACACCACCGTCTTCAAGTCGCGGTCCAGCGTGGCGAGCTTGCTGCGGTCGTCGTTGGAAACGGACTGCGGCGGAATGCGCGCGATCTTGGAAACGATGTTTTCGATATCGACCTTGCCGATCACCTTCTTCTGGCGCGAACGCGGCAACAGGCGTTGCGCGGCGCCGGCCTCGTCGATCACGTCGATGGCCTTATCGGGCAGGTGACGATCATTGATGAAGCGCGCCGACAGCTCGGCGGCAGCCGACAGCGCCGCGGCCGAATAGCGCACGCTGTGGTGCTCTTCGAAGCGGCTTTTCAGGCCGCGCAGGATCTGCACGGTCTGTTCGATGCTGGGCTCGGGCACGTCGATCTTCTGGAACCGGCGCGACAGCGCGTGATCTTTTTCGAAGACGCCGCGGTATTCGGTGTAGGTGGTGGCGCCGATGCACTTAAGCTGCCCCGACGACAACGCCGGCTTGAGCAGGTTGGAGGCATCCAGCGTACCGCCCGACGCCGAACCGGCGCCGATCAGCGTGTGGATTTCGTCGATGAACAGGATCGCGTCGGGGTTGCCGCGGATCTGCTTGAGCACGCCTTTCAGACGCTGTTCGAAATCGCCGCGGTACTTGGTGCCGGCCAGCAGCGCGCCCATGTCCAGCGAATAGACCTGAGCGGCCTGCAGGACTTCGGGCACTTCGCCGCGCGTAATGCGCCAGGCCAGGCCTTCCGCGATGGCGGTCTTGCCAACGCCGGCCTCGCCCACCAGCAGCGGGTTGTTCTTGCGGCGGCGGCACAGCACCTGGATGACGCGCTCGACTTCGTGCTCGCGGCCGATCAGGGGATCGATGCGGCCGGCCAGCGCGGCGGCGTTCAGGTCGGTGGCGTACTGATCCAGCGGCGACTGACGCGAGTCGCCCTGCTCTTCACCATTGGGCTGTTGCTCTTTCTGCACGGCGGCGGACTCCACCTGCGGCTGTTTGGTAATGCCATGGGACAGGAAATTGACCACGTCCAGGCGTGTGACGCCCTGCTGTTGCAGGTAGTACACGGCGTGCGAGTCCTTTTCGCCAAAAATGGCCACCAGCACGTTCGCACCCGTCACAGGCTTCTTGCCCGTGCCACCGGCGGAAACGTGCATGATCGCGCGCTGAATGACGCGCTGGAAACCCAACGTGGGTTGCGTGTCGACTTCGGCGCCGCTGGGGATCACCGGGGTGTTTTCCGATACGAACTGGCGCAGGTTGCGACGCAGGTCGTCCAGGTTGGCCGCGCAGGCGCGCAGGACCTCGACCGCCGAAGCGTTGTCGAGCAACGCCAACAGCAGGTGCTCGACGGTAATAAATTCGTGCCGGGCCGAACGGGCCTCGACGAAAGCCATATGCAGGCTGACTTCAAGCTCTTGAGAAATCACGCTTCCTCCGTAACGCATCGAAGCGGGCTAATACACGATTCATATTCTATGCCGATCATGGCGTAACGCCAGCGATTTCAAAAACCACGCTGTCGTGCCGGCCATGTGTATCCATGACGGTTAGCGTATACCGGCCGTCGTGCGCCAGCACCAAATTAAACGGATGACCCGCGGCGCCATGACTTGCGACACGACCATCGAGCATCCACCAGACTTCGCCTTCAGCGCCCTGGACGTCGACGTCCAGCGCAACTTGCCGCATGCCGGGCACGGGCCGCAGCACCGAGCCGTTGGCCACACCCCCGAGCCGAAGCGGTCCCTGGGTGGCATCGGCATAGCCGGCAAACGAGGGCGGCGCCGTTTCATTGAGCATCCAGGCCGCCCGCTGTTCGGGACACGCGCCCGAGGGCTCGCTACCCAGCCTGTAACCCAAGGGCCAGCATGTCACCACCGCCTGCACCGTTTCGGGCCTGACGCGGACCTGCTGGGCGCCTTCCGGCAATGCCGCCACGATATCCTGCAGTAGCGGCGCCGCCACATTCGCCCCAAAAAATCCTGGATTCGGCGTACCGTCGGGCCTGCCGACCCATACGCCGATCGTCCATCTGTCGGTCACGCCGACCGCCCAGGCATCCCGGAATCCGAAACTGGTCCCGGTTTTCCAGGCCAGTTGCCGGCCGGGGTTGCCCGACTGGTAAAACGGCCGGTCCGGGTGTCCACCGCCTTCGAGGATGTCCCGGACGATCCAGGCCGCGCCAGGACTCATCATACGGGACTCGACAACCGGCTGCTCCGCCGTCAAGCGGGGCCGCCCCGAGATGCCGTCCCGGGCCAGCGCACGATACGCGCCGACCAGTTCTTCCAATGTGGTGCCACCCCCGCCCAAAATCAAGCTCAGATTTGGCTCGGCGCCCGCGGGCATTCGTAACTTCACGCCGCCCGTCAGCATAACCGAGGCAAAACTGGCCGGTCCGACCCGGTCCAGCAGGTCCACCGCAGGCACATTGAGCGACCGCTGCAACGCCTGCGCCACGCTGATCGGCCCGGCGAAGGCCGCCTGGAAATTCCCGGGTGCGTAGCCGCCGAACGACATGGGCGCGTCGATCAGCAGGCTTTCAGAATGGATCAGTCCCTCGTCCAGGGCCTGGGCATACAGAAACGGCTTGAGCGTCGACCCCGGCGATCGCACGCCGCGCACCATGTCCACATGCGAGTACCGGGAATCGTCGGAAAAATCTGCCGACCCGGCGTAAGCCTTGACCTCCAGGGAATCGTTGTCCATCACAAGCACGGCCATCGACACCTTGGGCGGAAGGTTATCGACCCGGTCCAGCAACATTTGTTCCACCGACGCCTGCATATCCGCATCCAGCGTGGAGGTGACCAGCGGTGGCCGGCCGCCCGCGCGGCGCGCGCCGCCCGCTTCCAGCAGCAGGCGCTGCGCCGCCAGGGGCGCCAGCCAGCGCGCCCGCAACGGCGGCGCGATGACGGTTTCTATCTTGGCGTCAGCCACCTCGGCCGGAGTCCAGCGGCCGAGTTCGGCCATGCGGTCCAGCACCTTGTCGCGGGCGGCCTGCGCGGCCTCGGGGTGACGGTCGGGACGCAGCCGTGACGGGGCCTGCGGCAAGGCGGTCAGCATCGCCGCTTCTGCCGGGCCCAGGTCGCGGGCCGGCTTGCCCAGCCACAGCCGTGAGCCCATCTCGACGCCCTCGACGATGCCGCCCATCGGCGCGTGGGTCAGGTACAGGGAAAGGATCTCGTCCTTGCTGTAGTGCATTTCCAGCTGCACGGCGCGCCACGCCTGCCGCAGCTTGGCCGACATCGTGCGCGACGGCTTGCCCGCCAGTTGCGGATCGATCAGCCGCGCCACCTGCATGGTCAGCGTGGAGCCGCCGGACACGATGCGGCGGTTGGTGGCCCACTGCCAGCCCGCACGCGCGAGCGCCACGGGGTTCACCCCGGGGTGCCAGTAGAACCAGCGGTCCTCGTAGGTGAGCAGCGTCTCCAGGTAGCGGGGCGAAACCTGATCGGGCTGGACCGGGTAGCGCCAGATGCCGTCGCGGCTGGGATAGTTGCGCAGCGGCGTGCCATCGGCGGCGACGACAACCGCCGCCCCGCCCGAATCGATGGGAGGCAGCGGATACAGACGGTCGAGCGCGAATAACAACGCGGCCAGCGCTGACAACGCGCTGGCCGCGAAGATGCCGCGCCGCCGCCAGCGGCGGGCGCGCGATGCGCCCGCCTGGCAAGCGGCGGCGGCGTTCAAGGACGCTTGGCGCCGCGATCGCGGATTTCGACCGTGCTCCATTGCTCACCCACGCCGCGGATTTCGGGGCGGTACATATCCTCGGCCACCGTCGACGGCACCGCGTAGCGGCCCGGCGTCACGACGCGCACCAGATAGAACACGTCCACCTTGCCACGGCCCAGCGACACTGCGGCGACGTAGCGGTCGTCGCGGAACTCGCGATGCTTGATGTTGGAATCCGACATGGCGTCGGCCACGCGGCGCCCGCCGATCTTCCAGTCCTGCATTTCCGGGCTCTGCGACAGGTTGAGGTTTTCGACCTCGAAGCCCGCCGGCACGCGGTCAACCAGCAGACCATCGGGGATGTTCTGGTTGGCGCTGGCCTGGACCCACACCACCAGCATGTCGCCGGTTTGCAGGGTGCCGCCGTCCCACGGGCGGCCGTCCGGACGGTACCAGCCACGCTTGAGCTGGATGATGTCGTTGCGCGGCGCGGGGGTCGCAGTCGGGCTGCCCTGGATGTCGTATTCGACGAACAGCGATTGGCTGCCCGTGTTCTGCAACTGCGTGCCCGCCAGATCCGCGGCCGACAGCGAGACCGTCTGGTCGCTCTTGCCGCCCGTCAGCGGCTTGCGCTCGCCATTGACGGTCAGCACCGCTTCCCACGGCGTGTTCTTGTTGCCGCCCGCGGCGCGCGCGGCCAGCAGCAAAGCCATCTGCTCCTGCGTGGACAGGTACGAACGGTTGCCCAGGCGGCTGGAGAGCTGATTCAGCAGGTTCTCGCTGCGTTCGTGTCGCAGCTCGTATTGCGAGACCAGCGCGTAGGACAACGCGTAGTCGCGCACGCTGCTGCCGTAGTCGCCCATCCATTCGTCGTAGTAGGCGCTGCTGCGGTTGTTGATGTTGATGCCATAGGTGCGCGTCATGGCCAGGTCAAGCGCCTGCTTCATGCGCCCTTCGTCACCCATCAGCTTGAAGGCGGCGGCCAGTTGCACCAGCGGCAGCGGCGAGCGCGCGCGCTCCTGATAGTTGTCGAACAGCTGACGCACGGTCGACAACGGCGCTTTCTTGTCGCGCGCCAGCACCAGCGCGGCGGTGGCCAGGCCGGCAAAGCGGCGATGGTCTTCGCGCAGCACGTTGGCGTCGCTGCTGTCGATGCGGTTGGCCTCGACGTTGCGGCGCAGATTGGCCGACCACGTGCCGAATGCGCCGGCGCTCTGCTGCACCTGTTCCAGCAGCCACGTGCGCGAACGATCCAGCGACGCCTCGGGCACATCGAAGCCACGATCGCGTGCGTCCTGCATGAAGCCCACGGCGTAGGCCGTCAGCCACACGTCGCGCGAGGACGCGCCGCTCCAGAGGTTGTACGAACCGACCGAGTTGCGCATGCCCGACAGGCGGCTGATGGCGCCGGCGACCTTGGCGGCGCGTTCGGCCTCGGTGCGCGGCTTCAGGCCGAACTGCTTGGCGGCGTCTTCATCCAGCATCACCCACGGCATGGCCGCGCTGATGGTCTGCTCGGTGCATCCATACGGATAGTTGAGCAGGTCCTCGACCAGACGGTTGACGTTGAACGGCGGACGATTGGATACGGTCAGGCTGACGGTCGTCGAGTCCGGGTAATAGGAAGCGACCCACGACGCCTGCGCCGGTTGCGACTCGCCCGGATTCAGGCGCAGACGCCGCACCTGGCGCTCCGGCGCATGCGCGGGCTGCACCTGCAGCACGGACTCGCGCACGATGCGGATCGGCTTGGCGCCGCCCTGCCCGTCCACGGTCAGACGCATCAGGCCCAGGCCGTACGAACCGGTGGTGGTCGCCGTGAACCGCAGCGTCGTGCGCTGCTTGTCTTTCAACGTGACAGTGCGCACGCCGTCGACGATGGCCAGCGGATCCAGGGCTTCGAGCTTGACCGAGATCTTCTGTTCGGCGCCGCTCATGTTGGTAACGTCCAGCGCAATGGCGGCCTGGTCGCCCGGCGTGATGAAACGCGGGGTGTTCAGTTCCGCCACGATGGGCGCTGCCACGACCATTTCGGCGTCGGTGCTGCCGTAGTTGTCGGGCGTAAACGCGACGGCCATCAGGCGCAGCGTGCCATTGAAGTCCGGCAGGTCCAGCGGGATGTCCGCTTCGCCCTGCGCATTGAGCGCAACGGGACCCGAGAACAGATCCACCAGCTTGACCTTCTTGGGCAGGCTCTTGCTGTCGCCGCGCATCGCGGCGTCGCCGCCCCACTTCAGCTTGCCCTTCGTGCCGTCCATCTTCTCGATGAGCTTGCCGTACATGTCCAGCAACTCGGGCGCGTAGCGGTGCTTGCCGAAGAAGTAATCCAGCGGATCGGGCGTGGCGTACTGGTTGATGTTGAGAATCCCCACGTCGACCGCGGACAGCGTCACCATCGCCTGCTTGCCCTGCGCGCCGTCGACCTTGACGCGCACGGTCGTCTTGGTCTCCGGCACGGCCTTGGGCGCGGCGGTGAGCTTGACGTCCAGCTTGCGGTCGGCACTGGCGATCGGCAGGAACGCCAGGCCCAGCGCGCGGGCCGGCGTGACGCGGTCGCCTTCGCTGCCGGGGCGGAACACCGCCGCGGCCACGTACAGGTCGTGGCGCTTCCATTCCTTGTCGACCGGAATCTCGACCTCGGTGCCCGTGGCCTTCACGGCCACCCACTTGGACCACAGCATGCGGTCGCCTTCGACGGTGATGAGCGCCTGGCCATCATGCGGCGGCGTCAGCGTCAGCTTGACGGTGTCGCCCGGCTTGGCGGGCACGCCTTCCAGCTTCATCTGCACGCGGTCGGGACGGTTGCCCATGGCATCGGCGTCCTGCGCGTTCCAGCCGGCATAGAAGCGATAGCGCATCGTTTCGCCGGTTTCCGGATCCGTGATTTCCAGACGGTAGCGGCCCCACTTGACCGGCACGGTCAGCTGGGTGCGATCGTTCAGCGCAATTTCGCGTGAGTCGACCAGTTCTTCGGTTTCGGTATAGCCGCTGTTCCAGCCGCGCTGGTCGTCGAATCGCCAGTAGTACTGACGCTCTTCGCGGAACAGACGCATCTGCGCCTGCGCGAGCGGTTCGATCTTGCCTTGCGCGTTGGCGCGAATGACTTCGAAACCGGCCGGCGCGTTCTCGCGGGCCACGTCGCTGTCGAACTGCGGACGGACGGCGATCAGCTTGTCGGCGGGCCAGACGGTGCGTTCGATGGAGCGGACCACCGGGCGGCCGCCGGATTCCAGCAGGCTGGCGGACACACGGACCTTCATCGGCGAATGCGTGCCGGCGGCGTTCGGGTTCACGTCGAGCTGCGCGCGGCCCTTGTCGTCCAGCGCGGATTCCGGCAGTTCACCGAAGCTGCGGCGCGTATCGTCGGCCACGTCACCAAAGATGAAGCCCGGCCATTGCTGGGCCAGCGCAAAACGATCACGTTTGACCTGGAAGGTGGCCAGCAGACGGTTGCCGGCAGCCGGCGCGCCATACAGGTAGTCGCCCTGCACGTCGACGGTCAGCTCCTCGTCGGGGGACAACACGTCCTGATCCGAGGTCAGCGCCATCTTCATGCGTTCGGGCAGGAATTCCTCGACCTGGAACTTCCACGAGGCATCCGGCGCGCGCGAGGACGGATCGACGCGCAGTTCCAGCAGCCACGTGCCGGTCTGGGCATCCAGCGGCAGATCAATCGCGCGTTCGACGTAACCGGGCAGATCCTTCTGCGGTTGCCACAGCGCGGTCTGCATCGTGCGGCCATCCGGACGCTTGATGGTGGCAGTCAGCGGCGACGGCGTCAGCACGCGGCCGTCGAGGTCGCGCGGCAGCACCGATACGTGGAAGGTTTCGCCGGGGCGATACAGGTTGCGGCCGGCGTAGACGAACAGATTGTTGGCGCGCGACGCATGGCCGCCCGTATCGAATTCGGACAGATCCAACGCCGGTTCGCCCAGCGCCAGCACGGTCATTTCCTTGTCGCGCGAGGCGCGGATGACGCGTGCATTGGCAAAGCTGCCGTCAAAGCGGACATGGCCCTGCGCATCGGCGGCCGCCTTGGCCAGCGGCTTGCCGGCGCCGTCCACCAGTTCAAACACCGCGCCGGAAATGGCCTGGCCGGACTTCAGCGACACCGAATACGCTTCGATGCGGTCGCTGTAGCGGCGGGCGTGCAGCCCGATGTCGCTGACGTAGAAATAGGTGACCTGGTACTCATAGCGGAAACGGCCAGGTTGGCTCATGACCGCAACGTAGATGCCCGGCTCCTGCAGTTCCTTGATGCCCTCGACGGGCAGGAACGTGACGTGACGGCGGTTCGGCTTGTCGTCGGTGACGAAGCGGCCCTGATAGACGCTGGTCGTCAGCGAATTCAGCCGGTCCAGGTCCCAGTTGCTGACCGAGCCCTTCAGGCTGCGGTTACCGGCGTAGCGCCAGTCGTTCTCGTCATAGTTGCCGTCGTCCTCGTCTGCCGAGGCGGCCGGCGTGCGGCCCACGCCCAGCACGGTGTCGAACAGTTCGGGCACGCGGTCGGGGGACACGCGCAGGAACTGCACGTCAACCTCGGGCACATTGACCGTGGCAACCGGCAGGCCGCCGTTCTGGCCGGCGGGCAGCACGACGCCGCGGCTGGCGAAGTAAAACGACGGCGGCATGGCCTGCGTGCTGACTTCGCAATGCGAAGCCTCGGTCAGCGCGACCTTTTCGCCCGCGCCGGGCAGGCCCGAGCGGACCGTGATCGCGTAGGAGCGCTGCGGCTGCACATACGGGAAGTACACCACGCGCGGGTTGTCGCCGACGACCCAGTTGCCCTTGAGGATCTTGCCCTTGGGCGCGGAATCGCCAGGACGCACCGAGGCCGGCTGCTGGCCCGGCGCGGCGGCCGATTCGCTGTCCTCGTCGGCCTTGCCGGCCGTCGAACCCGTATCGGTCACCTGAAGGAAAGCGTCCAGATTGCTCTTGGCATCCACCGGTTGCGTGAAGGTCACGGCCAGCGACAAGGCATCGTTGTATTGGCGGGGTTGGCAATTCAAGGCCGCGAAGGGATCCGCAGCACCCACGGTTGCGGTGGCAGGCAGTGCTGGCGCCGCGTTGTTCGCCGCCTGCGGAGCCTCGGCTGTCGCTGTCTGCGCCGCCGGAACCGCTGCCGGACTTGCCGGCTGCTGCCCCTTGCCCATCCACCAGCCCGCGCCAATCGCGCCGGCCACCACCGCGATCCCGGCTACAGCCAGCCAGGTCTTGTTGAACTTTCCACTCACGGCGAAACCTCCCCGCCCACTAGAACGCAACGCTCCTTAGCGGCGGAGCTGCCGACCCGCATGTGCCGCGCGCTTCCCGTTACGCGGCAAAACCGTTCATCCCTGTGCCCGGGATGCAACCGGCAGCACAACGCCGCCATTGCTGGCGGCGCCATTGTGTTTTGTCGAGATCAAACCGGTTCCATCACGCATTGCAGCGGGTGTTGACGCGCCCGCGCATACTGACCGACCTGCGCGATCCGTGTGGCGGCGAGGTCACGGGGGTAAACCCCGCAGACGCCTCGGCCTTCGTGATGCACTTGCAGCATGATGCGCGTCGCCTCTTCCTCGTTTTTATTGAAGAATTTCTGCAGCACTTTCACGACGAACTCCATCGGGGTGTAGTCGTCATTAAGCAGCAACACCTGGTACATCGGCGGCGGCGCAGTACGTGCCGGCGCCTTCTCGACGACCAAGTCATGCTGGGAATCCAAGGTAGAACTCATAGGGCGGGTATTCTATTTAAACTGGGGACGGCAACCACTCAACTTACTGAAAATTACACGCAGAAATACGTAGTATCCATACTTGACTAGGTCAAGAAAAGCGGCGCATTATCCACGCATTCTGGGGTTTTCAATTTACCGAAAATCTGCCAGGAAGCCGGAGGGGGGACAGGGGTCTAGACCACAATGCCCTTCTGTCAACATACGATTCAATGAGGCAGGCCGCATGTCTGATACGACCGCAACCGCCGTCCAAGGGGACAATCCCAAATCGACGGGCACCGTCAAATGGTTCAACGATGCAAAGGGGTTTGGCTTCATTACGCCCGACGATGGCGGTGAAGATCTGTTCGCCCACTTCTCGTCCATCCAGATGAATGGTTTTAAAACCCTGAAAGAAGGCCAGAAAGTGGCCTTCGAGATTATCCAGGGGCCTAAAGGAAAACAGGCGCTCAATATTACGGCTGCCTGAGTTACCCTTTAAAGCGCAACGGTAAGGTTGCGCCATTATCCAGGCGGGGCTTTCGGGCCCCGCCTTGTTATTTTTCTTAATACTCCGCCGGGCCATGCTGAAGATTGCCGTTTTGTTTCCCATTGTTCGTACGCTGTTCAAAACAACCTTCACCAAGGCATCGTCAGCGGCAAACGCGGGCGGCCGCAAGGCGCCGGTGATCGCCGCCGCCGCCATCGCGATCGCAGCCGCCCTGCCCCTGCCCGCCAGCGCCCAGCAACAGACCGGCCCGCAGCCGCGTCTGCCCACGACGCAATTGTCGGCCGGAATCCATATTATCCGCGCAGAAGTTGCAAACACGGACGCCACGCGGCGCGACGGTCTGATGTTCCGCAGGGAGCTGCCGGGCAACGACGGCATGCTGTTCGTCTTCGACCAGCCGGACGTGCAGTGCTTCTGGATGCGCAACACGCTGCTGCCCCTGTCGATTGCCTTTATCGCCGACGACGGCACGATCGTCAACATTGAAGACATGGCGCCGCAGACCGAAGACCCGCATTGCGCAAAGAAGCCGGTGCGCTACGCGCTGGAAATGGCGCAAGGGTGGTTCGGCAAGCACGGCATCACTGCCGGGAAAAAGCTCGACGGCCTGCCCTGACGCCTTCCGGCAGACCTCCCCAGCAGGTAATGACAAAGGGAGCCCGAGGGCTCCCTTGTTGTTTGCCGGACAGCGCGACGCGCGCCGCCGGCCGTACCACGCGCCTTACACGCGTTCGATGATCAGCGCGATGCCTTGGCCGACGCCGATGCACATCGTGCACAGCGCGTAGCGGCCGCCGGTGCGATGCAGCTGGTTGATGGCCGTGGTGGCCAGACGCGCGCCGCTGGCGCCCAGCGGGTGGCCCAGGGCGATCGCGCCGCCGTTGGGGTTCACGCGCGGGTCGTTGTCGGCGATGCCAAGCTGGCGCAGCACAGCCAGACCTTGCGCGGCGAACGCTTCGTTCAGTTCGATCACGTCCATCTGATCCAGCGTCAGGCCGGTCTGAGCCAGCACCTTCTGCGTGGCGGGCGCTGGACCGATGCCCATGATGCGCGGCGCGACGCCAGCGGTTGCCATGCCGACGACGCGGGCACGCGGGGTCAGGCCATGGCGGGCGGCAGCCTTTTCATCGGCCAGCAGCAGCGCGGCGGCGCCGTCGTTCACGCCCGACGCGTTGCCGGCCGTGACGCTGCCGCCTTCGCGGACCACGCCCTTGAGCTTGGCCAGCGATTCCAGCGACGTTTCACGCGGGTGCTCGTCCTTGGAGACGATGATCGGGTCACCCTTTTTCTGGGCGATCGACACGGGCACGATCTCGGCGTCGAAGAATCCTTCCTTCTGGGCGCGCGCGGTCTTTTCCTGGCTGGCCAGCGCGAACAGATCCTGGTCGGCGCGGCTGATGTTGAAATCGTCGGCGACGTTTTCGGCGGTCTCGGGCATCGAGTCCACGCCGTACTGCGCCTTCATCAGCTTGTTGATGAAACGCCAGCCGATGGTGGTGTCATAAATGGCGGCGCTGCGCGAGAAGGCGCTGTCGGCCTTGCCCATGACGAACGGGGCGCGGCTCATGCTTTCCACGCCGCCGGCCAGCATCAGGCCGGCTTCTCCGGCGCGGATGGCGCGCGCGGCGGTGCCGATGGCGTCCAGACCCGAGCCGCACAAGCGGTTGACCGTGGCGCCGGGCACTTCGACCGGCAGGCCGGCCAACAGCGTGGCCATGCGGGCCACGTTGCGGTTGTCTTCGCCCGCCTGGTTGGCGCAACCCATGATGGCGTCGTCGAGTTCTTCCCAGCGCACGCCAGGATTGCGCGCCGCCAGCGCCTTGATGGCTACGGCAGCCAGATCGTCGGGCCGCACGGAAGCCAGCGCACCGCCGTAGCGGCCGAAGGGGGTACGAATCGCATCACAGATAAAGGCATTCACGGTCATGGGAAGCTCGAAGTGAAGTGAAAGAACTCGGGATCGGACGATGTTAACGCAGCGGTTTCGCGCCAAGTTGGTGCGTTACCCGGATGTCCGCAGAACGGACAGTGTCCAGTAGACGTTCACATTGGACCGGCTCGGGCGTGCACGGAACCGGGCAGCCATGCCCGGGATCAGTGCGCGCCGGCCTTGGCCGCGCGGCCCGCGTCGACGATGGCCTGACGGCGGAAACGGCCGGCCGCCAGATGGTAGAACGGTTGCGGGCAGAACTGGCGCGACACGCCCGACGCCAGCAACGACCCGACCAGCAACCAGAACAGCATCGGCTGGCTGCCCGTCATTTCCATCACCACGACGCTCGCCGTCAAGGGCGCCTGGGTAGCGGCCGCCAGAAAGGCCGCCATGGACAGCAGCACCAGCACGCGCTGGTCGACGCCCTCGCCTGCCAACTCCCAGATGTGATGGCCGATGCCCGCGCCCGTGGTGAGCGCCGGCGTGAAGATGCCGCCGGGAATGCCCGCCCAATAGGACGCGACGGTGGCCGCCAGCTTGGCCAAGCCAAAGCCGTCCGGCACCGCGTCCTTGCCGTTGAGCAGGTCAGCCGCGACGGCGTAGCCGGTGCCGTACACGCTGCCCGCGGTGCACAGGCCGATCACCGCCAGCGCCAGACCCATGATGAACGCCGTCCAGATCGGATGCGTCCGGATCCACGCGCGCCACGACTGCGGCGCCGCGCCGATCGGCCCCTTGCCCAGCAGGCGGGCGAAGATGCCGCCCAGCGCGCCGTTGAGGGCGCCGCAGATAACGATCCACATCACCATGTTCTGCGACAGGGGCGCGCCGGCAAAGACGCCGAAATAAGGATTGTTGCCTTCCACCGCCACCACCAGGAACCCGGCGGCCAGCACGCCGATCAGCACCAGCCGCTGCCAGCGCAGCACGGTGCCGCGCCCCAGTTCCTCGATGGCGAAGATCACGCCGGCCAGCGGCGCGTTGAAGGCCGCCGCCAGGCCGCCGGCGGCGCCCGCTGCGATCAGCTCGTTGGCGTGAAAGCCGCGCAACTGCAAGCCGCGGCGTTTCCAGAAATCGCCCCACGCCAGCATCAGCGCCGCGCCGACCTGCACGGAAGGCCCCTCGCGGCCGATCGACGCGCCGCACAGCATGCCGAAGAACGCCAGCGGTATCTTCCAAAGGCTTTGGGCCAGCGACACCAGGCTGTTCTGGCTGGGGCCCGGCGGCAGCGACAAGGCGCCGATGACTTGCGGAATGCCGCTGCCGGAAGCGTTGGGCGCGAAACGCAGCGTGAGCCAGCGCAGCGCGGCCAGCCCAAACGGCATGACCAGCAACGCCAGCCAGCCGTTGTAGACGACCCACTGGCGGTTCCAGGCCAGCGCCTTGTCGGCCAGATAGGTAAAGCCCAGCGACATGAGCGCCACCAACGCGGCGCCGCCGAGCAACAGCCCGAGCTGCACGCTCTTCCTGGACAGACGGTTGATCTGGCGCACCTTGCGGCGCGCCAGCCGGCGTGTTCGGGCGATGACGCGACGGACGGGGTCGGGCAGACTCATGGACGGGGACAGGGCGGCGTGGGGAGGTTGCCAACCTTACCATCCCATCCTGACCCGTAGCCGAAAGAATGCAGCGTTGCGCACGCGCAAGCGCGGACGGGAACGGCCGGTCAATGGCCGTCCTTCACGACGCGGCAAGGCTTCAGAACGACGACCACTCGTCCTGCGAAGCGCCTGCCAGCGCGGGCCGGGCCTGCGCCGCACGGGCTGCCGGCGCGGCGGGCTTGCGCACCGCCACGCGTTCGGCCGGCAGCAGCCGGGCTTGCGCCTGAACCGCAGATCCACTGCCTGCATCCACCTTGAAGCGGCGCACTTCCTGCGCCAGACGTGTGGCCTGCTCCTGCATGCTGGCCGCGGCGGCCGCGGCTTCCTCGACCAGGGCGGCGTTCTGCTGAGTCACCGTGTCCATCTGCGAGACGGCCTGGTTCACCTGCCCGATGCCGGTCGATTGCTCTTCCGATGCGCCCGAGATCTCGCGCACCAGCGTCGCGACCTGGCGCACGCTGTCCACGACTTCGCGCATCGTGCGTCCGGCCTCGTCGACCTGACGCGAGCCGCCTTCGACGCGCGTCACGGATTCGTCGATCAGGGCCTTGATTTCCTTTGCAGCCACAGCGGAACGCTGGGCCAGCGTGCGCACCTCGCCCGCCACGACCGCGAAGCCGCGGCCCTGCTCGCCCGCGCGCGCCGCTTCCACGGCGGCATTGAGCGCCAGGATGTTGGTCTGGAACGCGATGCCGTCGATCACGCCCGTGATGTCGGCAATGCGGCGCGAACTGTCCGAGATCGCGCTCATGGTCTGCACGACACCCTCGACCACCTCGCCGCCGCGCACGGCGACGTTCGACGCCTGGCTGACCAGGCGGTCGGCCTCGCTGGCGTTGTTGGCGTTCTGCTGCACCGTGCTGGTCAGCTCTTCCATCGAGGCCGCGGTTTCCTCGAGCGAAGATGCCTGCTCTTCCGTGCGTTGCGACAGATCGGCGTTGCCCTGCGCGATCTGCGACGACGCCGACGCAATGTTTTCACAGCCGTCGCGCACGTCCTTGACGATGCGGGCCAGGCTTTCATTCATGGCCTTGAGCGCGCCCATCAGATCGCCGGTCTCGTCGCGCGTGACCACGCGGATATCGGTGGTCAGGTCGCCCGCGGCCACCTGGCGTGCGGCCGATACGGCTTCGCCCAGCGGACGCACGATGCCGCGCGTCACCAGCCATCCCAACAGCATGCCAACCGCCACGCCCGCGATCGCCAGGGCGATCATGATGGCGCGAACCGTGTTGTAGAGCGCCGTGCCTTCCGCCACCGAGCGCTCGGCGGCCTTTTCCTTGCTGATGGCCAGATTGGTCATCAGGTCATCGAGCTTCTGCGACGAGGCGATGACGCGCTTTTCGGCCTCGGCCACGCGCGGATCGGTCTGCGTCATGGGCTGCGACTTGGCCGCATCGAAGAATGCGGCCGCCTCGCGCTTCCACACCTGTTCGGTTTCGCCGAACTGCGCGAGCAGGTGCTTGGTCTGTTCTTCGTAGAAATTGGCGGCTGCCTTCTCGCGCAGCACGTCCATGTTCTTGACCGCGTCGTCAAACTGCTTGCGCAGCGCCAGACGCTCCTGGTCGGTCGACGCCCCCAGATACGCATTGCGCGCACGACCTGCGTAGATCAGATTGATGTTGGCTTCCTTCAGATCCGAAATGCCGCGCAATTCGGTGTCGTAAAGCCTGTCATTCATTTCATTGATACGCGACAGCCCCCATACGCCGAAGGCCCCGATCGCACCGCCTATCACCGCCACCAGCAAAAACGCCCCTGTCAGGCGAGCGCCGATGCGCATCCCCGAAAATAACCGCAACATGCTTCCCTTCCCTGTGTGTGCCCCGGCTTGTGGCGGCTTTGCCGCAGCCATGCGCTTCGGGGTGCAAGCGCTGACCGGGGAGGAACGATATCGACGTTTGGGCTAGGGCTTACCCTGAGAAAAAGCCAGTTCAGGCGTCAGTTCCGTGTAATGAACGCGACTGTCGACAGGGTTTTCTAAACTGACTTTTTGCTGAACAAAAGAAAACCCCTCGCCGGGGCGAGGGGTCGTGTTTCCAGGCATGCGGCGCTAAGACCGCATGCGTGCCGGAACCGCCGATCAGGCGAAGTTCTTGGCAGCGAAATCCCAGTTCGCCAGGGCCCAGAAGTTTTCCAGGTACTTGGGACGCGCGTTACGGTAGTCGATGTAGTACGCGTGTTCCCAGACATCACAGGTGAGCAGCGGCTTGTCAGCCGTCGTGAGCGGGGTGGCGGCGTTGCTGGTGTTGACGATGTCGACCGAACCGTCGGCCTTTTTGACCAGCCAGGTCCAGCCCGAACCGAAGTTGCCGGCAGCCGACTTGTTGAAGGCTTCCTTGAAGGCGTCGAAGCTGCCCCACTTGGCGTTGATGGCGTCAGCCAGCGCGCCCGTCGGTGCGCCGCCGGCCTTGGGAGCCAGGCTGTTCCAGTAGAACGTGTGGTTCCAGACCTGAGCAGCGTTGTTGAAGATGCCGCCCGAGGACTTCTTCACGATGTCTTCCAGCGACAGCGTTTCGAATTCCGTACCCGGGATCAGGTTGTTCAGATTCGTGACGTACGTCTGGTGATGCTTGCCGTAGTGGAACTCCAGCGTTTCCTTGGAGATGTGCGGCGCCAGAGCGTCGAGTTCGTAAGGCAGGGGGGGAAGAGTATGTGCCATGTGATGGTTCCTTCTGTTGAGAGCACGATCAAGCCGGTCAATTGTATCGGCAACTCCTGAGGATACCGTGTTAACCCCGCGCTGGCGCGGGGTTAACGGGCACATGCTTATGACTGCACGTTGTTGCGCCCGCGCGCGGCGGCGCGCATGTCGTCACCGCATGGCCTCACCACATGGCGCCACCGCATGGCGTCACTTCACGTAACGCAGCTCCTGCCCGCTACCGGTTTCGACCAGCGCGCCGTCCTTATCCATGGCCAGGACCTTGTGCAGCGGCGCGCTGGCCGCGTCGTCGGGCACGTCGACGTCGATGCGCACGGCCCGGGTAGCGGCGTCGATGCGGGAGACGTCCACCTCGTGCCAACGTCCACCAGACGGCGCCGGCACGAAGACGGCCAGCGCCTTCAACGCGCCCGCCGCGATGGGCACGGAGACGCCGTCCGCCCCTTCCGATTGGCGCGGACCGCCGCCGTAGTCCTGATCGGCCGATGACACCGCCACGTCGATATTGACCGGACGGCCGCGGTGATACACGCGCACCGTCAGCATGCCGGCCTCGGCCGGCCTGGTGTCCGCGCGCACGTTCGCGATGGCGGAGTACGGCCGCAGCGGCGGCGTGTCCAGGAACACCTGTTTGCCGTCGCTGCGCCAGACGCCCCGCGCGTTGATGTCGACAGCGCCATAACTCAGGAAGTACTCGAAGCTGCCGTCTTCCAGAAGCAGCAATTCGCTGCCGACTTCCCGCACGCCGCGCAGGTAGTAATGCCCCGGAATGCGCATGGCTTCCGAAGACTTGCTGGCGGCTTTGGATCCCACGCGCCGGCCTTGCGCGGGCGGCGGCGCGCAGTCCGCCTGCAGCGTGATGCCCGCATCCTGCAGGACGCGCGCAAAAGCCGGATCGGATTGGCAGGCAAGCGCCGTGCGGAACGACTGGCCCGGCGGCGCCACCGCCGCGTCGAAGCGCGCGTGGTGCTGCGCCAGCAAGACCAGCATGGCGGGCTGGCCGGTTTCAAGTGCGATCCACGCAGGACCGCGACCCGAGCCGTCGCCGGCATCAGGGCTGGCGCCGGCGTCGAGCAACGCTTGGGCGAGGTCCCGGCGTCCCAGCCGGATGGCGGCGTTCAGGGGCGTATCGCCGTCGGGCAGCGGCGCATCCAGATCGGTGCCCGACGCCTTCAACAGACGCAATACCTGCACCACAGTGTCATGCCGCGCGGTGACCAGCTCCCGGCTATGCAGCAGCATCGACACGATGCGATCGGGCAAGGTACGTCCATCCCGCGCGCATGACGATGGCTGACCGGTGAAACCGGCCGCATGCAGTGCTGCAAAGTAGCCAGGCTTGTCGATCAGCACGAACTCCCCGTTGTCTGGCATGCACGCTTGCGCAACCGGCTGGCGGTTCAACGCGCTCACGCGACGCACCGTTTCCATGTCGCTGGACGCCACGGCCGCGTTGAGCAGTGCGTACGGGTTGGGCGCGACCGGCAGCCGCGGGTCGTCCAACCGCGCGCCGGCGCGCAGCAGCCGATCCAGCATGGCGGTGTCCTGACGACCGATCAGCCAATACAAAGCGCTCTCGCCGTCCGGCGCGATGGCGGCGGGGTCCGCGCCCTTGGCCAGCAATGCATCGACGACCGCCACCTGGCCCGAGGTCGCCGCCAGGAGTAGCGGCGGCGTGCCGCGCGGATCGTCCAGGCTTAGCGGCCAGGCATCGCGGCCGGCCCCATCCCCGGCTGCTTTATCGGCCGTCTTTACCGCGGGGTCCACGTACGGATTCACCGGCACGCCCGCCTCTATCAGCATCAAGGCCAGCGCCGTATCGCGGCTTTCGAGCGCCTGGCGAATGGCGCTTGCGTCCAGCGTCTTCATGTCGAATCCCGCGTCCGCGAACATGCGCAGCACTGCCGCGCCCTGCCCGCCCGGCTGCCGCAGCAGTTGCGCGACAGGCGAGTCGGCGGCGTTCTGCAGCGCCGCGTGCAGCGCGTCGGGCTTCATCGCCGCCAACAGGGTGCGCAGCAGCGCGGTGTCTCCGGCCCGCACCGCAACCTCCAGCGCCGACCGGCGGTCATAGCCTTCGCGCCGCAAGCCCGGATCGGCGCCCCCGGCCAGCAGCGCCTTCACGACGCCGGAATTGCCGGCTTCGACGGCATCGGCCAGCGGCGTGTTGCCATGCGGTTCTGCGGGATCGCCGTCGACCGGCGCGCCGAGGGCCAGGAGGCGCTGCACGGTCTGCGTGTCGCCGCGCTGGGCCGCCAAGTTCAGGATCGGCCGATTGCCCATCTGGGGCTTGGCGAATATCAGGCCGCCCGAGCCCACTTGCGGGCCGCGTTGCGCGAAGGGCATGCCCGCGCGCAGCAATTGTTCGGCGATTGCGGGGTGTCCGCCTTCGACCGCTGCTTGCGCCGCATCCAGCCACACGTCACGGTCGCCGGTTTCTCCGTACGCCGTGGCCGGGATCGTGCGAGGGCCCACCTCCATCAGGTACGACACGGCCTGCGCATCGCCTTCGTAGGCGGCGAACGCCAGGGCGGTCAGTTCCTCTTCATAGGCAGGCCGGCTGCCCGTGGCGGCCAGCGCTCGCAGCGCCTCTGCACCTTCCGTCAGTTCCACCAGGGGCAACCACGCAAGGAAGTCCGCCGCGGGCCGCGTCTTGCCCTGTCCGTCCTTCAAGACACTTGACGCGGCGGTATCGGCGTCGAGCGCCGCATACGGGCGGCTGGCGCCGGCACCGAACAAGGCCACCACCATGCGCGTCAGGCTCTTGCGGTCGACGAGGCGCGGCAGGTAGGTCTGGCGCACTGCGAATTCGAAATCGCGGTGCAGCAGGAATTCCAGCGGGGTGTTGTTCTGGTCACCCCGCTGGTCGGGGTTGGCGCCCGCGGCCAGCAACGCCTCCATGATGGCCGGCGTGCCGTACAACAGCGCCAGGTGGAGCGGTGGCCGGCGCGATTCGTACGTGATGTCGTTCAGGTCCGGCTTGGTGGCCAGCAGCGCGGCCAGCATGCGCGCGCGGGCCGGCAGGCCGGCCTCGTGCGCCTGGCGCAACCGCGCCGCGTCTTCCGGCGTCATGTCCCAATACACGTACTGCGACCGCAGATCACGTGGCGTCATCACCAAGGCGTGCAGCAAGGGGACGCCGTCACGGGCATAGTCGCCGGGCCGTTCGACCTGCGCCAGCGCGCCCAGGAATGCCGCCTCGTCGTTGCGCCCGGCTGCTGTAAACAGGGCCTCAGTCTCCGGCGTATCGGCGCTTTTGTATTCGCGGTACGGCGACGTGCAGTTGCAATCGGCGGCTGCGGCTGAGGGTGGTGTGACTGAGGGTGCGGTGGCTGATGCCGCTGCGGGGGAAACGGCTGCGTTTTCCGCGTAGGCCACGGAGCCCACCCCGGTCGCCCAGATCGCCGCGGCCAGTCCGGTGGCCGCCCATTTCAGATTTCTGTCGTGGAACATCCTGCCGCCATGATTCGGGTGGAGAGGATTTGCGTGCGATCGCGCCGCGCGCCGTCCCCTGTCGGGGCTCGCGGAAAAACTAGCTTGGGTCGCGCGTGGAACGCGTGGATTGCACCTGGACCTGCGCCCCGCCCTGCGCGAAGCTCAGGTCGAGCGGCTGGCCCGCCGACAGCGCGGCCGCGTCACGAACAATGCGGCCCTCCGCGTCGCGGGCGATCGCGTAACCGCGCGCCAGCGTATTGCCCGGATCCAGGGCGCGCAGTTGCGCCGAGGCGGCGGCAAGGCGATTACGCCGCTGCACCAGCAGGCGGGCATGGGCCTGCCCCAGTTGACGCACGGCGCCCGCCAGACGTTCGGCGGCCCTGCCCGTATCCGGCACGCGATGGCTAAGGCGCTGCGCCAGCAGATTGACGCGCGCGGCGCGCCGGCCTTGCGGCGCGGACCAGGCCGACGCCAGTCGGTATTGCAGGCTGTTCAAGCGCTCGCGCTGGTGTTGCAGGCGTTGTGCCGGGGACACCAACTGCGCGGTGGCGCGGTCCAGGCGTTGCGCTGCCCGCTCCAGCCGGCGCTGCTGGCCGCGCACCATGGTTTGCAGCGTCTGCATGACGCGGCCCAGCAATTCGGCGCGCGGCGCGCAGGCCAGTTCGGCCGCGGCGGTGGGCGTGGGCGCCCGCAGGTCGGACACGAAGTCCACGATGGTGAAGTCGGTTTCGTGACCCACGCCGCTGATGACGGGAATCTCACTGACCGCCACCTGGCGCGCCAGGTCTTCGTCGTTGAAGCTCCAGAGGTCTTCGATGCTGCCGCCGCCCCGCACCAGCAGGAGCGTATCGACCTCGGCCCGCTCGTTGGCCAGACGCAACTGCGCGGCTAGCTTGTTGGCGGCATCCGCCCCCTGAACCGGGGCCGGATAGATGATGACCGGCACCTGCGGCGCCCGCCGGGCCAGGGCCGACAGCACGTCGCGCAGCGCTGCCGCATGCAGCGAGGTGATCACCCCGATCGCACGGGGCAGACGGACGGGCTCGCGCTTGCGGGCCGGATCGAACAGCCCCTCGGAGGCCAGTTGCTCTTTGAGGCGCAAAAAAGCCTCGTACAGATTCCCTAATCCTGCCCGCCGCATGGCGTCAGCCTGGAGCTGATAGTCGCCCCGCGGTTCGTACAGGGAAACGCGCGCCCGGATCTCGACCTGGTCGCCCGCCCGGGGCACGAAGCCCACTGCGCTGGCGCGGCTGCGGAACATGACGGCCCGCACGGAGGCCCGGCTGTCCTTGAGCGTGAAGTACCAATGCCCGGACGCTGCCTGCGTGAAGTTGGAAATCTCGCCGCGAACCCACAGCGCCGGGATGCTGCGTTCCAGCAACTGCCCCACTGCTTGGTTTAGCTGGGCAACTGTAAGGATTTCCCGCGCAAATGCGTTGTTTGTGACTGGGAGCTCAATTGTCATGGGGCTTTCCGATGCGAACCTGTCCACAGGGCAGGCGGAGCGGGGCGCAATGATACCGCGTTCGCAGAAATTTGCACGAACTGCCCAGAAAGCCAGCAAATTCGGTGCAAATCATTGATTTATAAGGACTTATATAGGACACGGCAGTGCGCGCATTTGAAGCAAACAAGCGCAAGCCCCGTGCCCATAAGCCTTCCGGCTGAGTTCTACACAGAATTATCCACAGATTCTGTGGATAATTCGGGTCTTCCCCTGCCTTGCCACATACGCGCCGCACCGTTACAGTTTCGGCTTGTTCAGATGCCACTGTGCGCCGCTTGCGGCGCCTTCGGCTCCTCAGGAGTTGACCGCTTTGCTTTCCATTCTGCGCGAGGCCGGCTGGCCCATCTGGCCCCTGCTGGCGACATCCGTGCTGGGCCTGGCGCTGATCTTCGAGCGCTTTTTGTCCCTGCGCCGAAACCTGGTGATGCCGCGCGGCCTGAACGAGCAGGTCGCCGAAATGCTGCGCAATCACCAGGACACGCCAGACTCGATCCACCGGCTGGAACGCAATTCGCCGCTGGGCCGCGTGCTGGCCGAAGTGATGCGCCACCGCCACTTGCCGCGCGAAGAATTGCGCAACGTGGTCGAAGACACTGGCCGCGCCGTCGCGCATGATCTCAGCCGCTACATTTCCGCCATCGGCACCATCGCCGTCGTCGCCCCGCTGATGGGCCTGTTCGGCACGGTCGTCGGCATGATCGAAATCTTCGGCTCCTACACGCCCGGCGGCGGCGACCCCGCCCAACTGGCGCGCGGCATTTCGATCGCGCTCTACAACACCGGCTTCGGCATTCTGATCGCCATTCCTGCCATGATCGCGCACCGCTATCTGCGCGGCCGCGTGGATGGCTACATCAACGCCATGGAACAGGCTGCATCGCGCCTGATCCGTGCCCTTGCGCCGGCGCGCGCCTCCCGCGAGGCCCGCCCATGAATTTCCGCGGTTCCCGGGGCGACCGCGATGAGCTGGACATCAACCTGATTCCGCTCATCGACGTCCTGCTGGTCATCCTCATCTTCCTGGCGGCCACCACGTCGTTCACCCGGTTCACGCAGTTGAAGGTGACGTTGCCCCAGGCATCGTCCGAACAGGACACGCCGCCCGCGCTGGAAGTCGCGGTCAGCCAGGATGGCCGCTACGCCCTGAACGGGACCCTGATCGACGTCTCCACGCCGCCCGAAATCGCCGACGCCCTGCGCCAGGCCGCGGCCGGCAAGACCGAGCCGCTCGTCATCATCAATGCCGACGCCCAGGCCACCCACCAGTCCGTGATCAACATCATGGAAGCTGCGCGCCTTGCCGGCATCGGCCGCGTCAATTTCGCCGCCCAGACCAACCGTTGAAAACCCGTCGCGCATCACTGCTGGCCCGCCAATGGCAGCGCGGCGGCTGGCTGTCCACCGCCCTGCGCCCGCTGTCCGCGCTGACCGCCTGGGCGGTCGAGCGCAAGCGCGCGCGCTACGCCAGCGGCGCCAAGGTGTCCTACCGGCCGCCCGTGCCCGTGGTTGTGATCGGCAATATCTTCGTGGGCGGCACGGGCAAGACGCCCATGGTGATCGCCACCGTCGAAAACCTGCGGGCCCGCGGCTACACGCCGGGCGTGGTCAGCCGGGGTTATGGCGTCAAGGTCGGTCCCCATCCGCGGGTGGGACTGGGCGACCTGGAAGCCGCTCGATTCGGCGACGAACCCGCGCTGATCGCGCGCGCCACCGGCGCCCCCGTGTGCATCCACCCCAAGCGCGCCCTCGCCGCCCAGGTGTTGCTGCAGGCGCATCCGAAGGTCGATGTCATCGTCTCGGACGACGGCCTGCAACATCTGGCCCTAGCTCGGGACATCGAAATCGTCGTGCAGGACCAGCGCGGCGTGGGCAACCGGCGCCTGCTGCCCGCCGGCCCGCTGCGCGAGCCCGCCAGCCGTCTGGCCGACGTGGACGCCGTGGTCACGAATATCGGTACGCCGGGCAATTCGCTTGCGGTGTCTGACACCCTTGATGCACCGTCGCAGCATGACGGCCGTCTCCCCAGGGTGTCAGACACCGCAAGCAGCCGGCCCCGCCATGTCCAGATGTGGCTCGAACCCGGCCTGGCGCGCCATATCGGGGGACACGCCACGCAGCCGCTATCGGCCTTTGCCGGGCAGACGCGCATCGCGGCCGCGGCCGGCATCGGCAATCCGGAGCGCTTTTTTGCCACGCTGCGGGCAGCCGGCATCACGCTATCCGCGACGCTTCCCCTGCCCGATCACCACGACTACGCTACGTCACCCTTCCAGGCGCTGGACGCCGACGTCATCCTGGTGACCGCCAAGGACGCCATCAAATGCGGCGCCTTGAACGATCCCCGCTTGTGGGAAGTGCCGGTGCAAGCCGCGTTCTCTGACCCGAGGCTCTTTGACTGGCTGGCCGACGCGCTGCGCGCTCTCAAAGAGCGCCCGGGTCGTGGGCAGAACGGTGGCGGCGTAAACCGGGGCCGCAACCCAACGGGGTAACAGGGCGCTTGCCGCAACCCGACGCGCCGCGCGCTGTCCGGCGGCAAAACTGTTTTAGAATCGCGGTCATGGAATCCCGCCTTCTCGACATCCTCGTTTGCCCCTTGTGCAAGGGCCGCCTCGAACACGACCGGCAGCAGGCCGAACTGGTCTGCCGTGCGGACCGGCTGGCCTTCCCGCTGCGCGACGGCATTCCGGTCATGCTGGAATCCGAGGCCCGCGCGCTGGACGACACCGCCGCCCCTCGCTGAACGCCGCATCGTGAGCTTCATCGCCATCATCCCGGCACGCACCGCGTCGACCCGGTTGCCTGACAAGCCGCTGGCCGACATCGCCGGCAAGCCGATGGTCGTGCGCACCGCCGACCGTGCTGCCCTGTCCCGCGCCTCGCAGATCTTCATCGCCACCGATGACGGGCGCGTGCAGCAGGCGGCGCAGGCGCACGGCTTGCGCGCCCTGATGACCCGTGGCGATCACCCCACCGGCACCGACCGGTTGGCCGAAGCGGTCGAGCAGCTTGGCCTGCCCGACGACGCCATCGTGGTGAACGTGCAGGGCGACGAGCCCCTGATCGAACCCGAACTCATCGACGCGGTGGCGGCCAAGCTGCAAGCGTATCCGCAGGCTGACATCGCCACCTGTGCCTGCCCTCTGGCCGATGCCGAGGCGCTGTTCAATCCCAACGTCGTCAAGCTGGTCTGCGCCGCCGACGACCGCGCGCTGTATTTTTCGCGCGCCCCCATTCCCTGGGCGCGGGACGCGCTGGCCGGCGGCGAACGCGTGCTGGCGCAGGGACTGCCCGCCTGGCATCACATCGGCCTGTACGCCTACCGCGCGTCGTTCCTGCGCCGCTTCCCGACCCTGCCGCAAGGCGCGCTGGAACGCTTCGAATCGCTGGAGCAATTGCGGGCCATGGAACACGGCCACGTCATCGTCGTCCATCGGGCGTCGACGCCTCCTGCGGGTGGGGTAGATACCCCGGCCGATCTCGAGCGCGTCCGCTTGATCTACAGCAATCAGATATAAGGGTTATTTCCCATGGCGCAGCCCCGCATTGGCTGCTGCGTTGCGGCATAATCCCCCGGATCACAAAAAATAAACCCCTTCAGGAGCACTCATGCGTCTCATCTTGCTCGGACCCCCCGGCGCCGGCAAAGGCACCCAGGCCGCGTTTCTAACGCAGCACTTCGGCATTCCCCAGATCTCCACCGGCGACATGCTGCGCGCCGCGGTGAAAGCGGGCACCCCGCTGGGTATTGAAGCCAAGAAGGTCATGGACGCCGGCGGCCTGGTTTCCGACGAGATCATCATCGGCCTCGTGCAAGACCGCCTGACGCAGCCCGACTGCGCCAACGGTTACCTGTTCGACGGCTTTCCCCGCACCATCCCGCAGGCCGACGCGCTCAAGAGCGCCGGCGTCAAGCTGGACTACGTCGTGGAAATCGCCGTGCCCGAAGAAGACATCATCGAACGCATGAGCGGACGCCGCGTGCACCAGCCCAGCGGTCGCAGCTATCACGTGCGCTTCAACCCGCCCAAGATCGAAGGCAAGGACGACGTCACCGGCGAGGACCTGGTCCAGCGCGACGACGACCGCGAGGAAACCGTGCGCCATCGCTTGTCGGTGTACCGCGAGCAGACGCGTCCGCTGGTCGACTACTACTCGGCCTGGGCGCAGCAAGATTCCGCCGCTGCCCCGAAGTACCGCAAGATCTCGGGCGTGGGCGCCGTCGACGAAATCAAGTCGCGCCTGTTCGAAGCCGTTCAAAGCTGATCGGCGTCTCGATGGCCCAAAGGCCTTCGGCGCCGGCCGGACGCAGCGCGTTCCGGCCCAGGCCCGAAGGCCTTGTTGCATCCGGCGCCCGGCGCGCCGCCTTCCTTCCCTTGAACTGATCTGGTGGTACACACATGGAAATCGCGAACAAGGTATTCATCGTTACCGGCGGCGCATCCGGCCTGGGCGCCGGCACCGCCCGCATGCTGGTCGAACATGGCGCCAAGGTCGTCATTGCCGACCTGCAGGACGAGCCGGGCGAAGCCCTCGCCAAGGAACTCGGCCAGCGCTACGTGCACTGCGACGTGACGCAGGAAGCCGACGGCAAGAAGGTCGTGGCCGCCGCGCTGGAACTGGGCTCGCTGTTTGGTCTGGTCAACTGCGCGGGTGTGGCCCCCGCCGCCAAGATCGTCGGCAAGAATGGCGCGCACCCGCTGGAACTCTTTCAGAAAGTCGTGTCGATCAACCTGATCGGCAGCTTCAACATGATGCGTTTGGCCGCCGAGGCCATGAGCGCCAATACGCCCGAGCCCACCGGCGAACGCGGCGTGATGATCAACACGGCATCCGTCGCTGCCTTTGACGGCCAGATCGGCCAGGCGGCCTATGCCGCGTCCAAGGCAGGCGTTGCGGGCATGACGCTGCCGATCGCGCGCGACCTGTCCAAGACCGGCATCCGCTGCATGACCATCGCCCCGGGCATCTTCGGCACCCCGATGATCTTCGGCATGCCGCAGGAAGTGCAGGACTCGCTGGCCGCCAGCATCCCCTTCCCCGCGCGACTGGGCCGCCCGGAAGACTACGCCAAGCTGGTCCACAGCATCATCACCAACGACATGCTGAACGGCGAAACCATCCGTCTCGACGGCGCCATCCGCATGCCGCCGAAGTAACTCAGCTTCATGGCCGGTCCGTACGGGCCGGTCCAAAGGGGCCGGCCTTGCAATGCCGGCCCTGCAGATGGCCGGCATTCCGTCCCCATCAACGCGGCGATCCGGCCCGCTTTTCACTTCAGTAGTCTACCCATGAGCCTGTTCCGTTCGGCGGCCACGGTCAGCAGTTTCACCTTGCTGTCCCGCATTTCCGGCCTGATCCGCGACATCCTGGTGGCCCGCGCGTTTGGCGCCGGCCCCATTACCGACGCCTTCTGGGTCGCTTTCCGCATTCCCAATCTGCTGCGCCGCCTGTTCGCCGAGGGCGCCTTCGCCCAGGCCTTCGTCCCCATCCTGGGCGCCGCGCGCAACAACCGCTCCGAAGAAGAAGTCCGCACACTGCTGGACCGCGTGGCCCTGCTGTTGACCGCCGCCTTGATGCTGGTCACGCTGATCGGCATCGTCGCGGCGCCCTGGGTGGTGTCCGCCATGGCCAGCGGCCTGCGGGGTGCGGCGCGCGACACCGAATTCGGCGCGGCGGTCTGGATGACGCGGATGATGTTCCCGTACATCCTCTGCATGTCGCTGATCGCCTTCGCGTCCGGCGTGCTCAATACGTGGCGGCGCTTTGCAGTGCCCGCCTTCACGCCCGTGCTGCTGAACCTGTCCATGATCGGCGCCTGCATCTGGCTTGCGCCGCGCATGGACGTCCCGGTCTACGCGCTGGCCGTCGGCGTCATGATCGGCGGGGTGCTGCAATTGGCCGTGCAATGGGTGGCCCTGGCGCGCCTGGGCCTGACGCCACGTTTTTCGCTGCGCTTTGGGCAGGCCTGGGCCGATCCGACCGTGCAGCGCATCCTCAAGCAGATGGCGCCCGCCACGCTGGGCGTGTCGGTGGCGCAGATCTCGCTCTTGATCAACACCAATATCGCGACGTGGCTCACGCCGGGCAGCGTGACGTGGCTGTCGTTCGCCGACCGCCTCATGGAATTTCCCACGGCGCTGCTGGGCGTGGCGCTGGGCACCGTCCTGCTGCCCAGCTTGTCCGCGGCGCATGCCCGCGACGACCACGGCGGCTACAGCGCGCTGCTCGACTGGGGCCTGCGCCTGGTACTGCTGCTGGGGCTGCCCGCGGCGGTGGGCATGGCAATGCTGTCGGACGGCCTTGTCGCCACGCTGTTTCATTACGGCGCCTTCAGCGCGCTGGACGTGTTGCAGACGCGCCTGGCCGTCATCTCCTACTCTGCCGGGCTGATTGGCCTGCTGGCGGTCAAGATCCTGGCCCCCGGCTTCTATGCCAAGCAGGACATCCGCACGCCCGTGAAGATTGCCATCGCCGTGCTGGTGGTGACGCAGCTGCTGAACGTGATGCTGGTGCCGACGCTGGCCCACGCGGGGCTCGCCTTGGCCATTGGCCTGGGCGCCTGCCTGAACGCGCTGGCGCTCCTGATCGGGCTGCGGCGGCGGGGCGTGTACATGCCGGGCGCCGGCTGGACTGCGTTTGCCCTGCGCCTGATGCCCGCGCTGGCCGGGCTGGCGGCGCTGCTCTGGTATGCGGACACACGGATCGACTGGATCGCGCTGCAAACCCACTCCGGCCAGCGTGTCCTCTTGCTGGCCGGCGTGCTGGCGGCAAGCGGCGTGGTGTACTTCGGAATGTTGTTACTGTTTGGATTTCGCCCCAGGGACTTCGGACGACGCCCGAAGCAGTAATTCCGCCTGTTCGGGCTACATTGCCTTCAAAAAGCCGGCCAAACGCCGGCTTTTCGCATTAATTTCGTCAAGAATTGACAACCACACCGTAATCTTTGGTAAAAAACCTTTATGATTTAAAAATTGCCACTGAGAGGACCCCCTGTAGGCCCCTGCCTGCGGGAAGCATGAATTGAAGTACGCCCAAGGACAACCCATGGCGGACCAGGTGATCAATTGGCTGCTGCTGCTGCGCTCCGGCAAGGCAACGGCCCAAGACTACAACGACTTCCTGGCTTGGCGAGCGGCTGACCCTGTCCATGAAAACGCCTGGCAGCAACTGACGGGCACCCTGGCAGGATCGTCGTTTGGCCGGCTTGGCGACGCCTATGCCACCGGCAGTGGCGACGCCGCGGCCGCTGCCCAGTCGCTGATCCCGCCCCCACCCGCCGCCATCGTGCCGCCCCGCCGCCGTTTTCTGACTGGCGCGCTTGCGCTCGCCAGCACCGGCGCGGCCGCTGCCTATGTCGGCAATGCGTTCTACCCGCTGAACAACGTTGCCGCCGACGCGGCCACCGCAACGGGCGAGCGCCGCCGCTACCTGCTGTCGGACGGCAGCCAGCTTTTGCTCGACGCGCGCAGCCGCGTCAACCTGGACTTCACGCCTGCGTATCGTCAGGTCCGTCTGCTGGATGGCGCCGTGACCGTGTCGGTCGCACCCGATTCCCGCCGTCCTTTCCTGGTGCAGACTGCCCAGGGCACGGTCCGCGCGCTCGGCACCCGCTACATGGTGCGCCAGCAGGCGCAGCGTACGGTCGTCGTGGTGCACGAACACGAAGTCGAGGTCGAGACCATGTCCGGGGCGCACGGCACCATTCGCGCCGGCACCGGCGCCCGCTTCGACAATGCCCGCATGGACACGCCGCGCGCCGAGCTCATGGCCGAAGCCGCTTGGGAATCGGGCTGGGTTGAGGCCCGTGGCCGTCCCCTGGGCGAAGTCATTGCGGCGCTGCGCCCCTATCGCAGCGGCACCTTGCGCGTGTCCATGGCCGCAGGCGGCTTGCCCGTGTCCGGCCATTTCCCGTTGGACGACACCGACGCCGCGCTGGACAGCCTGCAAGACCAGATGCCCATCCAGGTGCGCCGTTTCACGCCCTGGTTCGTTTCCATCAACGTCGCCGCCTGACAACGTCCGCCCCGAAGGTATGCCGGGCGGCGCGGTTTCCGTTGTATACTCGACACCTAGTTTTTATCCAGTGGTTTGTCCATTGGTTTTATCGATAGGCGCCGCGAATTTTCCTCATGTTTTCAAGAGGATCTGACGCAAGGGTTCTCCAACCCGGGAATTCTTCCCAGCAGCGCCCTCCCGCCCGGTTGACGGGCGCTCCATCGGTTAAAGCGACATTAAAAGCTTGCATTCCCCACGGGACTTGCTACAATGTTCGACTTTGCCGAATTCAACTTACAAAGCAACATGGCCAATACCGCCCAAGCCCGCAAGCGCGCTCGCCAATCCGTTGAGCGCAACAAGCACAATTCCAGCCTGCGCTCGATGCTGCGCACCGCCATCAAGCGCGTTCGCCAATCCATCGCCGCTGGCGACAAGGCTGCGGCTGGCGAAGTGTTCCAGAAGGCCACCAGCGTGATCGATCGCGTGGCTGACAAGAACATCATCCACAAGAACAAGGCCGCTCGCCACAAGAGCCGCCTGGCTGCCGCCATCAAGGCGCTGGCCTAAGCCATTCTGCCGCCCCGGTCTTCCGGGGCGACACGAATACGGCAAATAAAGAAGGATGCCCACGGGCATCCTTTTTTGTTGTCTGCACCGTTTGTCTGAGCGGTTCGCTGCGCGCCCCAAGGCCCAGCACCTGCGTCTCAGCCGGCCTACCGGGCCAACCCTCTCGGGCGTGCCCTGCCCCGCTTCATGCGGATTCTGCTGCCGCCAGCCTGCCCTTGATAGCTGCCGCGGCGTCGCGCAGCGATCCCATGAACGCGCCGACCAGCGGATTACCGGGACGGTGTTCCGGAAACACCACATTCACGCGGAACGGAAACGACCGTGTCAGCGGCCGGATGTGCAGCCCTCGCCCCACGAAGTCCAGCGCGGTCAGCGGATTGACGATCGCCAGGCCCAGTCCTTGTCGCACGAATGTGCAAACCGACACCGCAGTAGGCGTTTCCACAACGGAGCGGGGCAACACGCCCGCCTGGGCGAACGCTTCGTCGATCTGGACGCGGTAGGGATCGCTGGCGGACAGACTGACGAAGGAATGCCCTTCAAAATCCGCCAGCTCGACCGCCGCGCGCGCCAGCAGCGGATGGCCGTCAGGCAGCACGCAGACCTCGTCAACCTGCACCAGCAACTCCAGCCGGGTGCCGGCTGGCGCGGCATCGTGTTCGGTCAGGCCCAGGTCGTAGCGCTGCGCCGTCAGCCACTCTTCGAGCAGCGGAGACTCCTGGGTTTCGACGGACAGGCTCACACCGGGGTGTTGGCCATGAAAACGCTGAAACGCATCAGGCAGTATCGAATGCGAAAACGCCGGCAGGGTGATCACCGACAGCTGCCCTTCGCGAAACGCCCGCAGACGGGCCGCGGCGGACGCCACGCGCTCAAGGCCGGCGTAGGACTGCCGCACCTCTTCAAAGAGCGCCAACGCCGGCATCGTGGCCCGCAGGCGCCCCGCAATCCGTTCGAAGAGGGCAAAACCGATCGTTTGCTCCATCCGAGCCAGTTCGCGGCTGACGGTGGGCTGCGACGTGTTGAGCAGATCGGCGGCCTTCGTCACGCTGCCCGCGATCATCACCGCGCGGAAGACTTCGATATGCCGATGCGTGAGCATCGCGCCTCCCATATCAGGAATGAATCGGTGTCGAAAATCAAAGCATTTTACTGGATGGACCAACGCAGGCATCATGCCGCCTTCGCTTCACTTCCCACAGGGTTCCTTTCATCA
This sequence comes from Achromobacter animicus, assembly GCF_902859585.1. Classification (GTDB taxonomy): domain Bacteria; phylum Pseudomonadota; class Gammaproteobacteria; order Burkholderiales; family Burkholderiaceae_B; genus Achromobacter; species Achromobacter animicus. Next base: position 164,796 of record NZ_CADIJM010000004.1, read on the forward strand.
TGACCTTCGATCCGCGCCAGCTCACCCAACTTGCCGCCGAACACGGCACGCCGCTCTGGGTGTACGACGCCGCCGTCATCCGCGAACGCATCGCCCAACTGCGCCGCTTCGACACGATCCGCTACGCGCAGAAGGCGTGCTCGAACCTGCACATCCTGCGCCTGATGCGCGCGCAAGGTGTGGTGGTGGATGCGGTATCCCTGGGCGAGATCGAACGCAGCCTGGCCGCCGGCTTCGACCCGCGCAGCGAACCGGAAGGCATCGTCTTCACGGCCGACCTGATCGACCACGCCACGCTGGCCACCGCGCTCAAGCACGGCATCTCGGTCAACGCCGGGTCGCTGGACATGCTGTCGCGTGTGGGCCAGGCGTCGCCGGGCCATCGCGTCTGGTTGCGCATCAACCCGGGCTTTGGCCACGGCCATAGCAACAAGACCAACACCGGCGGCCCGCAAAGCAAGCACGGCATCTGGATCGACGATGTGGCCGAGGCGATCTCCATCGTGCGCCGCCACGGCCTGAAGCTGGTGGGCGTGCACATGCACATCGGTTCGGGCGTGGACTACGGCCATCTTTCCAGCGTGTGCGACGCCATGGTGGACGTGGTGAAGTCGCTGGATCACGACATCGAAGCCATTTCGGCGGGCGGCGGGCTGTCGATCCCCTACCGCGACGGCGAGCCGCGCATCGACTGCGATCACTACTTCGAGCAATGGGATGCCGCGCGTCAGCGCATTGCCCAGTATCTGGGTCATGAGATCCGCCTGGAGATCGAACCCGGCCGCTTCCTGATCGCCGAGTCCGGCGTGCTGGTCGCCGAAGTGCATTCGATCAACCGGCGTCCCGAGCGCGACTTTGCGCTGGTTGACGCGGGCTTCAACGATCTGATGCGCCCGGCCATGTATGGCAGCTATCACCGGATCTCGGTGCATGCGCCGGACGGCAGCGACCCGCAGGACGCGCCGCAGACGCGCATCGCGGTGGCCGGCCCGCTGTGCGAATCGGGCGACGTATTCACGCAGAACGAAGGCGGCGTCATGACCGACCAGTTGCTGCCGCGTCCGCGCATCGGCGACTTCATGGTCTTTCACAACGCAGGTGCTTACGGTTCGTCGATGTCCTCGAACTACAACAGCCGACCGCTCGCACCGGAGGTCCTGCTGGACCAGGGCGAGGCACGCCTGATCCGGCGCCGCCAGACCGTGGCCGAGCTGCTCGCGCTGGAAGAGTAAGCCGCCTGTAAATGCAAACGGCGCCGGACAGTTTGCCTGTCCGGCGCCGGCGTCGCGGTTTCGCTCGCAACGGCCAGCGCCCCCACGGGGGCCTGGCGCATCAAGACATCAGGTCGGGAACGCCTCGCGCAACGCGAAGGTCGCCTGCTTGAATACGCCCAGGTCGGTCCCCACGGCCACGAAGTGCATCCCCATGTCCAGATAACGGCGCGCGTCGGCATGCACGGGCGCCAGAATGCCCACCGCCTTGCCTTGCGCGGTCACGCGCTGATGCAGGTGGCGGATCGCCTCCTGCACCTCGGGGTGGCCGGGGTTGCCAATATGACCCAATGCCGCAGCAAGGTCCGACGGGCCAATGAACACGCCGTCCACGCCTTCGACGGCGGCGATCTCGTCCACCGCCTCGATGCCGGGACGACTTTCGATCTGCAGCAGCACGCAGATGTTGTCGTTGATGGTGTGCAGATAATCCGGCACCGTGCCGTAGCGGTTGCTGCGCATCGCGCCCGCCACGCCGCGAATGCCTTGCGGCGGGTAGCGCGTGGCGGCCACCGCGCGGCGCGCATCTTCTTCGGATTCGATGAAGGGAATCAGCAGGTTGTAGAAACCGATATCCAGCAGGCGCTTGATCTCGACCGGATCATTCCAGGACGGACGCCCCACGGCCGCGCTGGCGCTGCCCTGCAGGGCCTGGAGCTGCTGCAGGAACATCGGCACCTCGTTGGGCGAGTGTTCGCCATCCAGAAGCAGCCAGTCGAAATCCGCCAGGCCGACGAGTTCGGCGGTGATGTGGCTGGACATGCACATCCAGAATCCGATGAGCCGCTCGCGGGCCAGGATGCGTTGCCGGAAACGATTGGGAAGAGGTGAATTCATTGCTGACCTCATGTCTTGAAAAGTGAACTTGGAATCCGATGGCCACGGGAACGCAAAGCGCCCCGGGCTTCTTGCGCGCGGGCCACGACCGGTCAGGCGGGATCCAGCAGATACGGCGTGCCAGCGCGCTCGCAGATGCCGCGCAGGCGTTCGGCCAGCGCTGCGGGAATCGGGATGCCCTCGCGCAGCCGGCGCATGCGCTCGGCCGCTTCGGGCTCGCCCGCCACCAACACGGGTTCGGCGGGATCGGCGGGCGGCGTGTCGTGCATGGCGTCGATCATGTCGTCCATGTCGGTTTCGAACGACCCGGCCGCGCGGAAGGCGTCGGGGTTGAGCGCCAAAAAGAAATGTCCGACGTCGTCGGGCTCGCCGGGGCGGCGCGTGCCCGCACGCCGCGCAGCGAACGCGCTGCCGCTGAGCGTGCCGCCCAGGATCTGCGCCATCATCGCCAGGCCATAGCCTTTGTGGCTGCTCATGGCGGTGGTGCCGCCCAACGGCGTGAGGCCGCCCTCGGGGCGCTTGAAGATGTACTGCATGGCCGCATCCGCGTCCGTGACCGGCGCGCCCTGCCCGTCCACCGCCCAGCCCGGCGGCAGCGGCTTGTCCAGGAAGTCGTAGACCTTGACCTTGTTGGCCGCGACGGTCGTCGTCGCCATGTCGAGCACGAAGGGTTCGTTGTAGGCGGCGGGCGCACCGAACGCGATGGGATTGGTGCCCAGCATCGGCATCGCGCCGCGCGTGGGCACCATGATGACGCCGTTGGCGCTGCTGGTGACCAGTCCCACCACGCCGCGCTCGACGGCGATGCGCGCATAGACGCCGGCCGCGCCGAAGTGGTGCGAGTTGCAGACCGAGACAGCGCCCACGCCGTGTTCCAGCGCCTTGTCCACGGCCAGGTTCATGGCCTGCGCGGCGACCGGATAGCCCAGGCCACCCATGCCGTCGATCAGCGCACTGGCGCCGCCGTCACGCACCACGCGGGCCCGTGCGTCCAGCCGCAGCGTGCCGGCGCGCCATTTGTCCTCATAGGCGGGCAGCATGGAGATGCCATGCGAATCGATGCCCAGCAGGTCCGTGCGCGCCATCAGGCCCGCGGTGATGTGGGCAAGGTCTTCGGCCATGCCCCATGCCATCAGCACCTGCAGGATCTGTTCTCGCACCTGCTCCACCGGCACGGCCGTGGCGTTTGCTCCGTTCCCTGACACTGTCTGTCTCCTGTCGTCTTGTAGGTGAGGCGGGCGTCGGCAGCGGTGTCAGTCCCGGTCGCGGTCGACCAGTCTGTGCCGCGCCTGACCCAGATGGAATTGCATGGCGACGCGCGCGCGTTCGCCGTCCTGTTCGCGGATGGCGTCCAGGATGGTGGCATGTTCGTCCACAACGCGCTGCGCGCGCTGGCGCGAGCCGGTGCGCGTCAGGTTGAGCGTCAGTCGCATGAAGCCGCTGATGGACTCATGGATGCTTTCCAGCACGCCCAGATAGAAGTCGTTGCCGCTGGCCTCGGCAATGCTGGCATGAAAGGCCAGATCCGCTTCGGCGGACACTTGTCCCTTTGCCAGCGAGTCGGCAAACGCGGCGTGAGCGTCGGCAATCTTTCCAAGCTGATCGTCGGTGCGCCGCAGCGCGGCCAGGCGCGCGGCATCGCCCTCCAGCGCCACACGCACTTCCTGGGCGCGCAGATAGGCGCTGACATTCTGCACATCGTTGAAGGCTTTCAGGCGCGGCGCAGGCTGGTGGCTGACAAAAGTGCCCAGGCCCTGGTGCGCGGTGATGAGGCCGTCGGCGCGCAGGCGAAGCAAGGCTTCGCGCACGACGGGCCGCGACACGCCGAAGCGTTCGGAGATTTCGTTTTCGGACGGCAGCTTGTCGCCGACGTTCAGTCCGCCGGACACGATCTGTTCGAAGATCTGCCCGTAAAGCTGGTCCGCCAGCCGCACCCGGTGCCCGCGTTCCAGCACCGGCGCGGCGGGCGCTTGCGCCTCGTCGGGCGCGTGCGGCGTGGATGAGGGGGATGCTTTGGGTCGAGCCACGGAAACTCCTGGTAGTAGGGCCTGCCCTCGCGCGGAGGACAGGCCCTGAAAGACTGCTGCGATGCGCGGACGGCGCTCATCGTACCCGCATTGCGTCCGCTGCGCCGCACGCGGTCATGCCGTGGCGGTTTCGCGGTCCCAGGCGGCCAGCGCGCGCGCCACGGGCGCCACGCGTTCGCGTTCGGTGCTGGAGATGCCAGTCAGAAGCGGCAGCATCGGGCCCATGTCCGCCACGCCCGACAGCGTCACGGCATCGTGCAGCACGCGAATGGGGCTGATGCCGTCGCGGCAGTCTTCCAGGCCCATGTATTGCTCACGCACGGCTTCAGCTTCGTCGAAGCGGCCTTCCTGCAAGAGATGCAGAAGGCGCATCGAACCGCGCGGCGCCACGCAGACGGATCCCGACGTGAAGCTCTTCAGGCCGAATTCGCGGTAGTGGACGATGGCCGGGCGCTCGCCGATGCCGCTGACGACCCAGCGCGAATCCACGGCTTGCAGCAGCGCGGACAGGTAGGCGTCCTCGGACGGGTTGTCGCGCACGACGGCGTACTTGAAGGCGACGAGACGCCCTTCCTCGATCAGACGTGCCGCGGTTTCCGGGGCCAGGTAGTCGGCCGACTTGATGTAGACCACCGCAGGCTTGCCCAGCGCATCCGTGAAGCGGCGCACGCCGTCGGCCAGCCCGGCGTCGGTATAGGGGAAGGACATGGGCAGCAGCATCGCGGTCGGAAAGGCGCGCGATCGCAGGATGGCGGCCTGGTCCATCATCTTGCCGTAGTCGGGCCCCACCGAGGGCAGGATCCAGGTGTCCGGACCCGCCAGGCTTGCCAGCATGTCCACGATGCGTGCATATTCGCTCACACCCACGTTGTAGAAGTTGGCGTTGCCGCCATACATGACGTTGCGCACGCCGCCCGCTTCCAGGTGGCCGAGCAGCGTCTTGTTGGCCGCTTCGTTCAGCGACAGATCGGCGTTGCGGGCCAGCGGCGGCACGGCGATGACCGAGCGCTGCAGATCCTGGGCGGTGACCGGGGTGGTTTTCATGGAAGGGGCTCCTGGCGGGTGGGTTGTCAGTGCGGTTGTCAGATAAGTAAGGTGAAAAAAGTATACTTGGTTGACAAGCTATAGCTCAATACCTATATTTGTTTTACAAGTAGTTCGGCAGCACACAAGTCGCATGAGGCGCGGGCCGCATGCGGCTTTGAGCTCCCGGCGCGCCGGGAGCGGAATACCCCCAGAAACGATGCGCGGCCACGCGCACACCGAGGAGACGAATTCCATGCATGCAGCCCCTGTGCGAGGCCGGTTTATTGCGGCCGCCCTGCTGACGGCCACCGCTTTTGCCCTGCCGGCCTCGCCGGCCTTCGCGGACTACCCCGAACGCGAAGTCAAGATCATCGTGCCCTTCCCCGCCGGCGGCACTGCCGACATCGCCGCGCGCGTCGTGGCGGCCGAACTGGGCAAGAGCTGGAACAAGCCCGTGGTGGTCGACAACAAGGCGGGCGCCGGCGGCAATGTCGGCTCGGCCGAAGCCGCGCGCGCCACGCCCGACGGCTATACCTTCCTGATGGGCACGGTCAGCACCCACGCCATCAATCAGTCCGTGTACGCCAAGCTGCCCTATGACCCGGTCAAGGACTTCGTGCCGGTGACGCTGGTGATCCCGGTGCCCAACATCCTGGAGGTCAACCCCAAGTTCGCCGACAAGCACGGCATCCGCAACGTGGCGGACCTGATCAAATACCTGAAGGCCAATCCCGACAGCGTCAACATGGCGTCCACGGGCAACGGCACTTCCACGCATCTGTCGGGCGAACTCTTCCAGAGCATGACCGGCACGCGCATGACGCACGTGCCCTACAAGGGCAGCAGCCCCGCCCTCACCGACGTGATGGCCGGGCAGGCGGACCTGATCTTCGACAATCTCCCCTCGTCCATGGGCTTCATCAAGGCCGGCAAACTGCGCCCGCTGGCCGTGACGACCGCCAACCGCTCGCCCGCCCTGCCCGACGTGCCCACGATGGCTGAGGCCGGCGTCAAGGGCTACGAGGCCTCGAGCTGGTTCGGTCTGCTGGCGCCGGCCGGCACGCCGCCCGCCATCGTGGAAAAGGTCCAGCGCGACGTGGCGGCGGCCTTGCAGCAGGAGCCCGTGCGCGCACAGCTTCAGGCGCAAGGCGCGACCCCATCCGGCAACACGCCCGCCCAGTTCAAGCAGTTCATGGCCCAGGAAACCGTCAAGTGGGCCGACGTTGTGAAGAAATCCGGCGCCAAGGTCGACTGACCCTGCGCCGATCCGGGGCCCGTCCGCAACGCGTGAGCGGCGGGCTCTTCATCATCACGCGAACCAGGAGACACCATGAACAAACTGATCAGCGCCGTACTCGCGGCGGGCGCCGTTGTGCTTGGGTCGCCGGCGGCCCTTGCCGCCGGTTACCCGGAAAAGCCCGTCACCATGATCGTGCCCTTCGTGCCAGGCGGTTCTTCCGACATCACCGGGCGCTCGGTCACGCCGGCGCTGGCGAAGATCCTGGGGCAGACCTTCGTCGTCGAGAACAAGCCGGGCGCGAACAGCGCGATCGGGGCGCAGGCGCTGGCCCGCTCCACGCCCGACGGCTACACCATGATGGTCGGTTCCATCGGTACCTTCGCCATCAACGAAGCGCTGTACAAGAATCTGTCGTACAACCCCAGCAAGGACTTCACCTACCTGACGCAGGCAGTGCGCAATCCCAACGTGCTGGTCGCGGCCACGTCCTTTCCGGCCAGCACCGTGGCCGAGCTGGTGGACTACGCCAAGAAGAATCCGAACCGCGTGTCGTACGCCTCGTCGGGCACAGGCTCGTCGGATCACCTGTCGGCCGTGCTGTTCCGCCAGCGCACGCAAAGCACCGGCGTCGACGTGCCGTACAAGGGCGGCGGCGCCGCCATCGCGGACCTGATCGGCGGCCAGGTCAACGTGTCCTTCCAGAATCTGGGCGCGGTGCAGAACCACATCAAGGCGGGCAAGCTGAAGGCGCTGGCCATCACGGGCGACACGCGCGCGACCGACCTGCCCGACGTGCCGACGCTGGCCGAGGCCGGCATCAAAGATATGGTCGTGTATTCCTGGCAGGGCTTTGCCGTGCCCAAGGGTACGCCGCAGCCGGTCGTCGACAAGCTGGCCGAGGCCTTGCGCACCGCGCTGCGCGAACCGCAGACGCAGAAGACGCTGCAAGGCCTGGGCTTTGAAGTGGTCGCCAACACGCCGCAGCAGTTCGCGGAATTCCAGCAGGCCGAGGTCAAGCGCTGGAAGGACGTGATCCAGAAAGCCAACATCCAGCTCGAGTAAAGCGGCGGGATGCCCGAAGCCGGGCATCTTTCGTCCGCGGCCCGTCCCGATCCCGCGGATGCGGGGCGGGCCCGCGGTCTTCTGCATGAATCAAGTAGCATGAACCCTTCGCCACCCAACCGTACGACAACATGACCACCAAGCAACGCATCATCCAGGTCGGCTCGCTGGCCGGCTCTCCCTCCGCCAACAAGCGCCTGGCCGACGGCTATGACGTCATCGAATTGTGGAAGTACCCGGATCGCAAGGCCGCGCTGGCCGAACATGGCAAAGGCGTCACCGCCGTCGTCACGTCCGCGAATTTCGGCGCCAACGCCGAACTCATCAACGCGCTGCCCGACCTGAAGGCCATCTGCAGCTGGGGCGTGGGCTACGAGACGATCGATGTCGACGCCGCGCGCAAGCGTGGCGTGCTGGTCAGCAATACGCCGGACGTGTTGACGGATTGCGTGGCCGATCTGGCCTGGGGCCTGTTGATCGCAGGCGCGCGCCGCATGGGCCAGGGCGAACGCTTCGTGCGCGCCGGCCAATGGGGTCAGGTGCACGGCAGCATTCCGCTGGGGCTGCGCGTCAGCGGCAAGAAACTGGGCATCGTGGGTCTGGGCCGCATCGGCGAAGCCATCGCCAAGCGCGGTACGGGCTTTGACATGGACGTGCGCTATCACAACCGCAGAAAGCGCGACGACGTCGACTATGGCTACGAGGCCTCGCTGACGGACCTGGCCAAGTGGGCCGATTTCCTGATCGTGGCAACCGTCGGCGGACCGAGCACGCGCCACCTGGTGAACCGCGAGGTGCTCGAGGCGTTGGGACCCAAGGGCATCATCGTCAACATTGCACGCGGGCCGGTCATCGACGAGACGGCGCTGGTCGCCGCGCTTGAAGCCGGCAAGCTGGGCTGCGCCGCGCTCGACGTCTTCGAGCACGAGCCCAAGGTGCCGGAAGCGCTGATCAAGAGCGACAAGGCCGTGCTGCTGCCGCACATCGGCAGCGCCACCGAGGAAACGCGTCTGGCAATGGAAGACATGATGCTGGAGAACCTGCAGTCGTTCTTCGAGAACGGCCGCGTGATCACGCCAGTGGAATAAGCGAATGCGGCCGCCGCCGGCATGGCGCGCGGCTTGAAGCAGAAATGAAAAAGCCTCTCGGCGCCCATACCGAGAGGCTTTCGACTTTCCGGCCCCCGCGTGTCCGGTCAGTCTTTGTCGCGCAAAGGAACGTGGGCGTCGCCGCCCGGCGCGGTTACTTGGTCGGCGTCGTGGCGCCGGACTTGTGGTTGGTCGCTGCGCCTGCTGAATGCTTGGCGGATGACTTGTCAGCCTTGTGATGCTTGTGATGCGCCTGGGTCTTGGTGTCGCCGGTCTTGCTGGCGCCAGCCGCGAACGCCGACGGCGCGGCAGCGAGGCCAAGGCACAGGGCCGAAGTGGAAAGAAACGCAGCAATGCGGGAGTGAGTCGTCATGTAAGTACTCCTGGTTGGTGAAGGGCATATGCCCTTTTCCGTTACGGGGCGGCACGATGCCGCTAGGCCCGTATGCGGTTGGAAGCTTGCCCATCCAGAAGGTTCAACGCCGAACCACAATTTTTCGGTCTCTCAAGATTTGTTGCTAGCCCTCAAACGCCAACAACGCCACCGTCGCAAACAACATCAGCGCAAAGCAAGCTCTCAGCTTGCGTTCAGGAAGTCGGTACGCAAGCCGCACGCCGATGGGCACGAAGATGAGGCTGCCGATCGCGAGCGGCGCGCCGACCATCCAGTTGGCCTGCCCTGCCCATGTGTAGGTGACGAGCGCGATCATCGAGCCCGGAATCACCATGCTGAGCGCGAGCGCTTGCGCGGCGGTCTGCGGCAGGCGGAAGACCGATGTGATGATGGGAACGGCCAGCACCGCGCCGCCCACGCCGAAGAACCCGCCAAGCGTGCCGCACAGCATGCCCAGCACGCTGGCGCGCCGCGGCGTGAAGACGGGCGTGGCGCGTGTCGGCCGCGGTGCGTGGTGGGCCGCCGGGCGCGAGGCGCGCCACGTCTGCCAGACGTAGAACAGCGCTATGAAGAACAGGAACACCGCGAAGCTCTGACGCAGCAAGGTCGAGTCGATGCCCAGCGCCATCTGCGCGCCCACCCATGTGAACACCACGGCGCCCGCCGCACCGGCCAACGCGACGCGCTTGTCGATGCGCGTCTGCTGGTTGTATTTGCGCACGGCCATCATGATGGTCGGCAAGACCATGATGAGCGCCGTGCCCTGCGCGAGCTGCTGCGACATGCCCATCAGCAGGACCAGGGCCGGAATGGCGATCAGCCCGCCCCCGATGCCCAGCACGCCGCCCATGAAACCGATCATGCAGCCGGCGGCCAGGCATGCGGCGATGACGAACAGACTCACGTATTGCTCCAACCAACGACGCCACGCATCAGCGCAGCTTTTCCAGTGCCGCGTCCAGCCGGTCCACCGCCCAGATCTCCAGGCCCTCGATGGGCTGGCGCGGCGCGTTGGCCTTGGGGATGAGGGCCACCGAAAAGCCGAGCTTGGCGGCTTCGCGCAGGCGCTCCTGCCCGCGCGGGGCGGGACGGATCTCGCCGGCCAGACCGACTTCGCCGAACGCGATCAGACCGCGCGGCAGCGGCCGGTCGCGCAGCGAAGACATGATGGCCAGCAGTACCGGCAGGTCGGCCGCGGGTTCGGTGATGCGCACGCCGCCCACCGCGTTGACGAACACGTCCTGGTCGAAGGTGGACACGCCCGCATGCCGGTGCAGCACGGCCAGCAGCATGGCAAGCCGGTTGCCTTCCAGGCCGACCGTCAGGCGGCGCGGATTGGGCGCATGGGAACTGTCGACGAGCGCCTGGATTTCGACCAGCAACGGGCGTGTGCCTTCCTGCGTGGCCATGACGCACGAGCCCGCGACCTGCTGTTCGTGTTGAGACAGGAACAAGGCGGACGGATTGGCCACGCCGCGCAAGCCGCGGTCGGTCATGGCGAACACGCCCAGTTCGTTGACGGCGCCAAAGCGGTTCTTGAACGCGCGCACCAGGCGGAACGACGAATGCGTGTCGCCCTCGAAATACAGCACGGTATCCACGATGTGTTCCAGCACGCGCGGGCCGGCCAGCGCGCCGTCTTTGGTGACGTGGCCGATCATGACGATCGCGATGCCCGTCTGCTTGGCCAGCCGCGTCAGCTGCGCGGCACATTCGCGCACCTGCGAGACCGAGCCCGGCGCCGCGGTGAGTTCGCCGCTGTACAGCGTCTGGATCGAATCGATGACGGCAACCGACGGCTTCTGTTCCGACACCGCGGCCTGGATGGCTTCGAGACGGATTTCGGCCAGCAAATTGACGTTGCCGGTTTGCAGGCCAAGCCGGCGCGCGCGCAGCGCGACCTGTTCGGCGGATTCTTCGCCCGTGACGTACAGCACGTTGGTGGATTCTGATAGCGAAGCCAGCGCCTGCAATAGCAGCGTCGACTTGCCGATGCCGGGGTCGCCGCCGATCAGCACCACCGCGCCGGCCACCAGCCCGCCACCGAGCACGCGGTCGAATTCGTCCAGGCCGGTGGGCGTGCGCGGAGTTTCGCGGGCCTCGATTTCGGACAGGCTGCGCACCGGGCTGGACGAGGCCAGCGGCGCATAACGATGGGCAGCGGCCGCGGGCGCGGACGATTCCACCGTTTCTTCAAGCGTGTTCCACGCGTTGCAGTGCGGGCATTTTCCCTGCCACTTGGGGGTGGTGCCGCCGCAATCGGCGCACACATATACGGTTCGGGTTTTTGCCATGCGCGAAAGTGTACCCGGCAACCTGCGGGCGCTGCGCCAGTACCGAGATCGTTTTGGCACACCGATTGCGCACGGGCGAAAGGCATTTCTTTCAGACAGCTTTCACAAACCACGCAGCGCAGTGGTTACATGATGCAAACAGAAGAAATTTCCTGCCCGATCCGTTTCAAATCGCGCATAATCGCCAGGTGCAGCGCATATTGTCGAACCGTCCCGACCGGACGGCATACTCCACGACGGACGTCCTTGCGACGCACTGCGTGGGGAATCGCGGCGCAATCACTCGCGGCCTTTCACGAGACCGCTCAAACCGGAACATGACCCCAGCACGACCAGACGCCGGACCACCGGCGCGGCGCTCGCAAAGGTCGAACGCGGATACGCTGTGCCACCCGGCGTATGTGCGAGGAGTACGCGCATGAGCATTACTTATCGCCCCCCTTTTGACGAAGACGATGAACGGGATCTGCGCGCCCTGTACCGCAAGCCGGGTCCCGGCGCCAATCCGGAACTGGATGCCGCGGTACGACGCAGATGGCACCCCGGCCATAGCTGGCATCCCGGTTGGGGCGCCGCCGCCTGCGCCGTGATGGTCGCAGGCCTGTTTGCATGGACCGACATGCGCGAGGCCATCGAGGACACCGAGCCTCAGATGCAACTGGTGGCTGTACAGGAAAGCGACGCCGCGCAGACTGCGCCTTCCGCGTCCGCCGCGCCGGCCAGCGATCCGTCGCCCCTGCGCCGCGTCGTCGCGCTGCAACAGGAACCAGCCGTCCCGGCACAGCCGGCGGTGTCGCAACCTGCATCGACCCAACCCGTCTCGACCCATCCTGCAGCGGCGCAATCCGCCGCGGCCGCAGCACCCGCCGAGCCCGCGGCCCCTGAAACGGCTGCGCAGGAATCCGCGCAGGCAGCCGCGCAGGAGGCCCCGGCAGAAGCACAGCAGGTTGCAGCCTTTACCGAACAGGACATCGAGGCGCGCGTGGCCCAGATCCGCGGCCTGATCGTGGACGACCGCGAAGAAGACGCCGTGCAGGCGTTGCGCGAGCTGCAGCGGGGCGCGCCCGATTTTGCGCTGCCCGACGACCTGCAGGAACTGTCCCGCCAGAACCCGGCGTGACGTCCGGGACTGGCCCTCGCCAGTCCCAATGCGGCCTTGGCTTTGCCTCCTGACTGCGGCCTGACTGCGCCGCTGGTCCGCCCCCCTGACCTGCCCCTGCCCCGGCCCGCCGCCGCGCCGGGGCAGGCCGCGTTCAGGCCTGAATAATTGAGCATTTTTTGGGCGGCTTCTTGCTAACATAGCCGCCATGAGTCCGAGCTTCCACCACCGCAATCTTCCCCATTTGCTGCTCTACGCGCGCGAAACGCTGATGGCGCATTTCCGCCCCATCCTGCACGCAGCCGGCGTCACCGAACAGCAATGGCGGGTCTTGCGCACGCTGAGCGAGGTAGGCTCGCTGGAACCCAATCAGATCGCCCGGGCCTGTCAGATCCTGAGCCCCAGCCTCACGCGCATGCTGGCCGGCATGGAAGAGCAAGGGCTCATCAAGCGCACGCGGTCCAGCGCCGACCAGCGCCGCCAGGAAATCTCCCTGACCGCCAAAAGCAACAAGCTCATCGACCGCATGCGGCCCCAGGTCGACGCGAAGTACCAGGAAATCGAAGAAAGGATCGGCAAGGAATTGCTGGAGCGCCTGTACACCGATGTGGACGCCATGGTCGACCTCATCAAGCGCGACGGCCCCACCCGCGATGCCGGTACGCCCTGAACGTCAATCCCCCCTCCTCCCTCCACGCGATCCCCAGTCCATGGACCTCCTGACCAATACGTTCAAGCAAGCCCTGCGCGACGGAAAACCCCAGATCGGCCTGTGGGCCGGCCTGGCCAGCGCCTACACCTCGGAAATCCTTGCGGGCGCCGGGTTCGACTGGCTGCTGATCGACGGCGAGCACGCGCCCAATACGCTCGACTCCACCCTCGCCCAATTGCAGTCCGTGGCGGCGTATCCGGTTGCCCCCGTGGTGCGTCCGGCCTGGAATGACCCCGTCCAGATCAAGCAGATCCTGGACACCGGCGCGCAGACGGTGCTGGTGCCCATGATCCAATCGGCGCAGGAAGCGGCCGCCGCGGTTGCTGCCGTGCGCTATCCGCCGCAGGGCATCCGCGGGGTGGGCAGTGCGCTGGCGCGCGCGTCGCGCTGGAATCGCATTCCCAACTACCTTGAACGCGCCAACGACCAGATGTGCGTGCTGGTGCAGATCGAAACCCCGGACGGCATCGCGGCGCTTGACGAGATCCTGGCCGTGGACGGCGTGGATGGTGTCTTTATCGGACCCGCCGACCTGTCGGCCAGCATGGGCTACCTGGGCCAGCCGGAGCATCCCGTGGTCGAGAAGACCATCGACGATGCCATCGCGCGCATCGTGCGGTCCGGCAAGGCGGCAGGCATCCTGCACAGCGGCGTGACGCAGGCCAAGCATTACCTGTCCTTGGGCGCGACCTTCGTGGCGGTGGGCGTGGACGCCGTACTGCTGGCGCGCGCGGCCGAGGCGCTGGCCGGCGAGTTCAAGGAACTGGCCGCCGTCGGCGCAAGCAAGGGTCCGTACTGACGTGCGCGGCGGCGCGTCCACCACAGCCAGACCCCGGTCACGCTTAGCGCCAGCGTAACCACGCCGACCAGCGCCACCATCAGTTGCAACGGCCAGCCCCAGAACGCCGCCATGTGCAGGCTGGTCAGCCAATGCTTGGCGGTATCGCCGGCGGCCCTGCCCGTTGGAAGATGGCTGCCCACGAGCTGCCCATTCACCGCATTGAACACGACCGACGTCGCGCCGCTGCGCGTGCGCAGATCCCGGCTGCTGCGCACGCTGTACCGATACAGCTTGCGGCGCGCATCCAGCGCCAGCCAGTGTTCGCCGAGCACGACGAAGCCTTCGCGGGCAGCCAGTTCCGCCATCAGCCGCCGCCCGGCGTCGCGGGCCTGCGCGGGCGGCATCGGGTCACCGGCCGCCACGGCCGCGCCGCGCCGGGGATCGGCCTGATAGCTCAGACCGGCACGCATCACCGGATCGTAAATGGAGGGCAGGTTCAGCGCGACGCTGCTCCATGCCATCAGCGTCAGCGCTGCCCACAGCCACAGCCCGCCGGCACGATGCAGATCGTAGTTGCGCTTATGCGGACCGCCCCGCCAGCGGATGCGCCAGGCGGGTGCCCAGCGCTGCCACGCGGAGGACGCCGGCTTGCGCGCTCGGGGCCGGGCAGGCAGCGTGAGCCACGCGCCCACAAATCCATCCAGCGTCCACGCCAAGGCGACGATGCCGAGCAACAGCTCGCCGATACCCTCGAACAGCAGGGCCGTGTGGATCCGATGCAGGAACGGCATCAGGTTGCGCAGCCCTTCCCGCAGATCGCCCCAGCGGCGCTGGCCCAGAATGGCGCCGGAGTACGGGTGGACGAAGACCTCGTGCAGCACCGGCGCGCCCGCGCCTTCCTCGTGCAGCCAGACCGGGAACGGCACGCTGCGGCCGTCCTGTCCGCCGAGCGGCGTGGCGGGCATCGCCGCGGCTGGCGCGAGCCGGGCGACGTGTTCCCGCAGGGTCAACGCGTCCAGCCGCGCGGCATCCGCCGAAGGCGGCGCCACGCGATGCAAGGCCGGCGCGGTGGCGGCGTCCAGCGTGTCGTACCACGCCAGCGGGATGCCGGTCAGCGCCACCAGGCATAGAAAGCCGGCCAGCACCAGGCCGGTCCAGCGATGCAGCCGCAGCAGCGCGGCGCGCACGTTCACCAGCGGTAGCTCACCGTGCCGATGATGCGGCGCGGCTCGCCGTAGTCGCACACGCCGCCGTAGCAGATCGACGGAATGTAGGTCTTGTCCGTCAGGTTGGTGACGTTGAGCGCGTAGAGCCACGGGCCGCTTTCATAACTGACGCGCGCATCGATCAGCGTGTAGCCGGCGCCGCCGAGCGAACCGCTGGACGGCCGGTCGGGACGCGCCGAGACATAGCGCACGCCGGCGCCGGCCTTGAGTCCCATCAGCACCCACTCCGACAGGTTCACGTCGGTCCACAGAGAAGCAGCGTGCAGAGGCGTGTTGAAGCGCTCGCCCTCTTCGCCCGGCAGATTGCTCTTGACCACGCGGGCGTCGGTGTAGGTGTAGGCGGCAATCACATCGATTTGCGGCGTGACGCGTGCGCGCGCCTCGAGCTCCAGGCCGCGCGAGCGCACCTTGCCGGTCTGCACCAGAAAGGTCGGATCCACCGGATCCGGCGTGAGCACGTTCTTGCGCTCCAGGTTGAACAGCGCCGCGCTCAGCATGATGTCTTGTCCGGCGGGCTGATATCGGATGCCGACTTCGTACTGCGTCCCGCGGCTGGGCTCGAAGGCGCCCTCGGTGCGGTCGCGTCCGCTGGTGGGTTCGAACGACTGGCTGAAGCTGACGTACGGCGCCAGACCATTGTCCGCCAGATACACCACGCCGGCGCGGCCGGTGAAGGCGGTGTCCTTGTCGTTCGAATTGGTGGACGGCGCGTGCAAGGCGCGGTTCTCGGCGCGCACGTTGTCATACCGTCCACCCAGCAGCACCACCACCTTGTCCGCGATCTTCAACTGATCCTGAAGGTAGATGCCAAGGCGATGCTCGGTGTTGCGGCGCTGCTGCCAGGGCAGGACCACGACATCGCCGGGCATATACACCGGATCGAAGACGTCGATGGGCCGCAGATTGCCGCGCAGGCGGTCGCTGTTGTAGGTGGAGCGCGTGTAATCGAAGCCCGCAAGAATCGTCTGCGTCACGGGCCCCGTTTCAAATCGCTTTTCGATGTTGGTATCGATCGTCTGCACCGTAGTGCGGTCATCGAAACCGCGTGCCGAACGCGCCACCCTGCGCTGCGTCGCGGCGTCCACGTCGCCTTGCAGCAGCACGTAGCGCATCGTCAGGTCCGCGTCGTAGTAGCGCATCGACTGGCGGAACTTCAGCGTGTCATTGAACGCATGTTCGATCAGCACGGCCAACGACGTCGATTCGACATCGAAGCGGTTGTTGTTGGGCTCGCCCAGAAAGCGCGAACGCGGAACCTGTCCGTTCGGGTTGGTCCAGAGCGAGCCGGTGACCGGCACCTCCGTCGGATTGATCGTCTTGCTGCGCTGATAGTTGGCCAGCAGCGTGACCGAGGTGGCCGCTGACGGGCGCCACGTCAACGCGGGCGCGATGTAGGTGCGATCGTCGGCGCTGTAGTCGATGAACTGCTTACTCTCGCGGAACAGGCCGGTCAGGCGATAGGACCACACGCCGGCCTCATCGATCGGACCGCCGATGTCCGCCGACACCTGACGGCGGTCGAAACTGCCGCCGTCCAGATTGATCTCGCCCATCGTTTCGCCGGGCGGACGCTTCGTCACGGTGTTGACGATGCCACCCGGCGCGGCGGCGCCATACAGCACGGATGACGGCCCGCGCAGCACCTCCACCCGCTCCAGTCCGTACGGCTCCTGCTTACCGTTGTACTGATTGATCATGTAGCGCATGCCGTCGCGGTAATAGCTGCCGGTCTGCGGGTTGGCTTCGAAGCCGCGGATGCTCATCGTGTCTTCGAACATCGAGCTCTTGGCGACGATGCCGGGCATGATGCCGGGCGTATAGCCCAGCGCCTGCTGCAGGTTCTGCGCCTTCTGATCACTGATCTGCGCGGCGCTCACCACCGAGATCGACTGCGGCGTTTCGATGATCGGCGTATCGGTCTTGGTGGCCGTGGCGCTGTTCGTGGCGGCGATGCCCAGCACCGGGCCATCCGGGCGTTCGATCTGGGCGGTCACCGCAATCGGCTCCAGCAGCGTCACGTCCTGGCGGCCTTGCCGCAGGACGAAGCCGCCATCGGGCAGACGTTCCGCCACGAGACCAGTGCCGGTCAGCAACGCGGCCATCCCGGCCTCGGGCGTATACCGGCCGCGTACGCCGGGGCTCTGCCGGCCGCTGCTCAGATCGCCGTGGCCGCTGACGAAGAGGCCGGCTTCGGCGGAAAACAGATTGAGCACCTGGCTCAACGGTCCGGCCGGGATGTCGTAGTCGCGGACCTGCGTCTGGATGGACTGCGCGTGCACGACGCCCAGGGGCGCCCCGCCGCTCAGCATCACGCCGATGGCAAGCGCCAGCGGGGCGATGCGCGCGCGGCGGCGCGGAAGGTTGGGGAAAACAGTGAGGGGGTTGGTCATGCCACGAATCCGCGATATGGGTGTTGAATTGCCCATAGGCCGGATGAGCGCGGCAAAAGCGGCAAACTAATTTGTAACTGCGAGGGTTCAGCGAGCTTGGAGGGTCGTCCACCACGGCAGCGGCTGGCTGATGCGCACGGGCAGTGCCTGGCTCAGCAGGCGCAGCGCGCGATCGCTGTCATGCAGGGGAAACGTGCCCGTCACGGGCAGCGCCGCCACGTCATCGGCACAGCCGAGATGCCCGCGGCGGTAACGCGCCAGTTCCGCGATCACCCGCGCCAACGGCGCCTCCTCGAACTGCACGATGCCGCGTGTCCAGTTGTGATCGTCGGCCCGCAGCGCTGCCGGCGCGTCCATGCCTTGCGATCCGCCACGCATCCGCATGCCGGCATCGACTCGAATCCCGGCGGGCGGCGCCCCCGCAAAATGCGCCTGCACCGCGCCCTCCAGCACGGCGAGCGTGGTTTCGCCGTCAAGGCTGCGCACGTTGAACCGCGTACCCAGCGCCTGCAACCGCCCTTCTGGCGTGTCCACCACGAAGGTGCGCCCGGGGTCGGCCGCGGTAGCGATCATGATCTCGCCGCGCAGCAGCACCAGGCGGCGCTGGTCGCGGGTGTAGTCGACCTTCACTGCGGTATCGGTATTGAGTTGGATCAGCGTGCCGTCGGCAAGCCGGATTTCTTTCGATCCGCCCACCGGTGTAACCAGGTCCGCCTGCCAGACCGCCCAGGTTCGACGGCCGGCTGGCGACTGCGCAATGCCCAGGCCCAGCAATCCCGTCGCGCCTGCAATCAGCGCAACCGTCAGCAGCCGGCGGCGCTCGCGCCGGCCCTGCGCGGCGGCATTAAGGCTGGCCAGGCTGGCCTCACGTCCCATCGGCTGGGCGACCAGCGCATCGAACTGAGCGCCCACATCCTCGACGCGTTGCCACGCCCGGCGATGCGCATTGTCCGCGTCCATCCACGCTTGCCAGCGTGCGCGCTCCTGCTCGCTGGCCGCCCCCGAGCTCAGCAGGGCATACCACTGCGCGGCAGCCTCAAGAATGCGCGGATCGACGGCGACGGCGCCCATCAACGTCCTGCCTCTTCGCCATGCACACCAGCGGGTTGCAGGTCCGTATCGAGCAAAAAGCACAGCATGGCCTGCGCGATGTCGTTGCGCACCGTCCGCTCGGACACGCGCAGCTCTGCTGCAATGGCGGGATGCGTCATGCCGTGGATGCGGTGCATCAGGAAAGCGGCGCGCGCGCGCACGCCCAGGCGATGCAGTTTGCGGTCGATCTCGACCAGCGCCTGGAGCGCCTGGACTTGCACTTCGGGGGATGGGTGGGTGATCTCGGGACGCGCGGCCAGCGTTTCGGCCCAGGCCAGTTCAATGTCCCGGCGCCGCCAGAAATCGATCAGCAGGCCGCGCGCGATGGTGGTCAGGAATGCCCGAGGCTCACGCACATCCGCGATGGCGTGCCGGCGCACCAGCAAGGTCAGGAAGGTGTCCTGCGTCAGGTCGGCGGCCTGGTGATTGTCCTGAAGACGGCGATTCAGCCAATTCTGCAACCAGCCGCAATGCGCGGTGTACAGGGCGGAAAGCGATGCGCCAACTGCGTGCTCTCGGTCCGACACGGCGAGCATCCAAAATGGAAATGATAGTTATTATTATACAAGCCCGGCGGGGTGGCCACTCCGGCGATGGACGTTGCAACACGCGCCACCCGAACGTCGGCACCGCGCGGCGTCAGTCCAGCACCACGCCCGACTCGCGCACCACGGTTTCCCATTGCCGGGCCTCGTCACGCCACACCGCACCGAACGACGCCGGCGTGTCGAGACCAGGGACGAAGCCGCCCGCGAGAAAGGCCTGCCGCACCTCGGGCAAACCCAGCACCTCGTGCAAGACGGCAGCAATCCGCGCGACGCGGTCGGCCGGCGTGCCCTTCGGCGCGGCAAAGCCCCACCAGTTGCCCTGCACCGCGTCCGGCATGCCGGCCTCTTTCGCCGTGGGCACGTCGGGCAAGGCGGCAAACCGTTCGGGCGATGCTACAGCCAGTGCCCGGACCTTGCCCTGCGGCACGTAGGCGGCCGCGACGCTGTAGCCGCCGATGTAGAGCTGCACCTCGTTGGCCAGGAGCGCCTGTACACCGGGTGCCGCTCCCCGATAGGCAATGTGCGTCATGTCCGCGCCCATGGCTTTCGACAGGCGGTACGCCGACAAATGCGGCGTCGTGCCCATGCCGGGCGAGCCGTAATTGAGCTTGCCTGCATGCGCGCGCGCGTACTGCTGGAATTGCCGCCAGTCGGTGCCCGGCGCCTGGGCGCTGACATAGACGAAGGCCGGCACGTCCGCCAGCTTGCCCACCGGTTCCAGATCCGTCAGCGGATCAAAGCCCAGCTTGCGATACAGGAACTGATTGATAACGAAATTGTTGGCGGCGCCCAGCACCAGCGTGTATCCGTCGGGCTTGGCGCGCGCCACGTCCTGCATGCCGATGTTGCCGCCCGCGCCGGTCTTGTAGTCGACCACCACGGGCTGGCCAAACCGCTTTTCGAGCAGCGGTTGGATCTGCCGCAAGGCGATGTCGCCCGCCGCGCCCGGCGCGTATGGCAGCACCACGCGGATGGGATGCTCGGGATATTGCGCGCTTGCAGCGGGCGGCATGAGGGCCGGGGCAAGCGCTGCCAGGATGGATACGGCACAAGCTCGGTACGGCATCGTGATCTCCCTGGCCGTCCCGGCGGCGCTGCCCGGGCGGCCGGCCTTGCAACGTTGCGGGTGCTACAGGTCGATACGCATCAGATCGTGGGCCAGACGCAGCGGCCCCGGGTAGTGCTTGCGGATGTCCGCCACGATCTCGTCCATCAGGTGCGGCCCCATGAGTTCCACGGGCAGATGCTTGGCCGCCGCGCGCTTGAGGACCGGGCTGGTCGAATCGAAGTGACCGAAATGGGTGGCCACCAGGCTCTTCACATTGGCCTCGCGTGCGATTTTGCCCAGGTCGGTCGGGCTGGTGTGCGCGTAGGTGCCGACACCGGTCTTGGCGCGGTGCGCGATGAAAGACTCGGGAAAGGTGCATTCGTGGATGAGCAGGTCCGCATCCTTGGCCAGGCGCACCATCGCCTCACAGGGTGCGGTATCCCCGCTGAAGGCGATGACCTTGCCTTCGGCCTCGACGCGCACGCCGAAGCACTCGCAGACGTCGCGCGGGATGTGCTCCACCCAATCCACCGAAATGCGCACTTTGTCGTCCTCGAACACCACGCCGGGACTCACCTCGCGCACCTGGGGCCGCATCGCCTCCAGGTTGCGCTGGCGCACGGGATAAGCGGCGCGCGCCTGAAAATCGGTGTGGTACGCGCCGTTCTCGAACAAGTGGTCCACGAAATGCTTTGTGCCTTTCGGGCCCAGCACCAGCGGAGAGCCTTCCTTGTTCAGAATCCAGCTTGAGATGACGAAATACGGGTAGTCGCAGATGTGGTCGTGGTGCAGGTGGGTCAGGAAAACAAACCCCACCTTGGCAGGATCGACGTTGGCGCGCACCATCTGCCGCGTCGCACCCTCGCCGCAGTCAAACAGGTAGTGCCGGTCATCGTCCAGCGTCAGCAGAATGGCGGACTGCGCCCGGTCAGGATCGGGCAACGCCGCGCCCGTCCCCAGCATGGTGATCTTCATCGGCATCCTCTCTGGTCAGAAGCATGGGCTCGCGTGAGCACGAAACCAGTATAGGAACGGGGTGCATACCGAACGATCAATTATTAGAATGCTGTGAAAACCGCTAGGAATCACTGCGCCATGCCCGCCAGCCCCCGCATTCCCGACCTGCGCCACATCAGCGGACGCCTGCGCCTTCGCCACCTTGACCTGCTGCACGCGCTACACGCGCTGGGCAGCGTCCACAAGGCCGCGGCGCGGCTGGGCATGACCCAGCCCGCCGCCAGCAAGCTACTGCTGGAACTGGAGGACATGTTCGGCGTCCCGTTGTTCGTGCGTTCGCGGCGGGGCATCACGCCGACCGCCTTCGGCCAGGCGCTTGCGGGCAAGACGGATGTGCTGCTGGCCGACCTGGCGGGCGCGCGCAACGAGATCGCCGCCTTGGCAGCCGGCGCGCGCGGCCGCATCCGGGTCGGGGTGCAGCCGGTGGCCCTGCCCGTGCTCGTGCCGCGCGCCATTCAGCGATTGCGCGAACATCATCCAGGCGTCACCGTCATGCTGCACGAGGGCGCGCACGACGCGCTGCTGGACAGTCTGACCCGCGGTGAACTGGACTGCGTGCTGGGCCGCTTGATGCTCGATGCCGCCCAGGCAGTGTTCCGCACCGAAGTGCTGTACGAGGAGCCGATATGCGTGGTGGCGCGCAAGGGGCATCCGCTGGCGCGGTCGACCCGCATCACTGCATCCACGCTTGTGCGCCAGGACTGGATTCTGCCGCCGCCCGATGCGCCGTTGCGCCAGCGGATCGACGCCTATTTCGCGCAACAGGGCATGGCGCTGCCCGCCCCCGTCGCCGAATCGGTGTCGCTGCTGGCCAATGAAGTGCTGCTGCGCGGCGCGGATATGCTGGCCGCCATGCCGCGCGCCGTCGCGCATCATTACGCGGACCTGGGCGTGCTGGCGATCCTGAAGTTCAAACCGGACTGGAGCCTGCCGGCGGTGGGCGTCGTGCAGCGGGCGCACGTGGAACCGACCGCGGCGCTGACGCATTTCCTGGACGCCTTGCGCCACGAAGCCGGCGCCTTGCAGGACGCGCCGGCGACGCGCGATTGAAGAACGGCGCGCCCGCCAGGCACAAAAAACGCACCCGAAGGTGCGTTGCTGATCCATGCAGCGGCAAAGTTCAGGAGCGGCCAGCCAGGCTGCCACCACCGTCCACGCCCAGCACCTGTCCGGTAATGAAACCCGCGTCGTCCGACAGCAGGAAGGCGATGGCCGCGGCCACTTCGGCCGGGGTGCCCAGGCGCTTCATGGGCACGGAAGCCAGCGCGCGCTTTTCGTTGTCGCTGCCGGCGGGCCGGGTGGCGCGGAACATTTCGGTTTCGATGGGGCCCGGCGCCACCGCATTGGCCGTTACGCCGTATTCGGCCAGTTCCAGCGCCCAGGTGCGGGTGCAGCCCACCAGCGCGCTCTTGGCGGCCGAATACGCGGTGCGGTCCAGCGCGCCGTGGATGGAGCGGCTGACCACGTTGACGATGCGGCCGGCGCGGCGCACCTTCATGGATTCGATGAAGGCCTGCGTGACCTGCACCGCCACGCGCACGTTCAGGTCCAGCACGTTATACAGGGTGGCCAGATCGATTTCGCCCAGCGGCTGGGGCGACACGATGCCCACATTATTGACGACGGCGTCGACCGGGAATTTTTCGCGGATTTCGCGCAGGACCTCTTCGGTGCGGCCGGCGTCGGCCAGATCACAGGCGTACAGGTAGCCCGGGAAATCGACGTCGGTCGTGTTGCGCGCGATGCCAACCACGTGACAGCCCATGTCGGACAACCGCTGAGTAAGCGCCCAGCCTATGCCTTTGGTGGCGCCCGTAATGAGCACGCATTTGTCCTTCATGGATTGAAACCTCGCAGTCTGTTTTCTTGGTCAAAAACGGGCGCCTGAGCGCCCCGTTTCCAAAGTAGACACCATCCGGCGCCGCGTGTCTTGTAATTTGCGTAGCAATTCTTGCCCCCTGGACGCCGTAGCGCGGGGGGGGATCAGACGTCCCGGGTGACCGGCACGCGCGGCGCCAGGGCGCACAGCAGTTCATAGCCGATGGTGCCGGCCGCGCTGGCGACTTCGTCCACCGAGGGGCCGTCTTCGCCCCATAGCGACACGGGCGAACCGACCCCGGCGGACGGCACGGGCCCCAGATCCACGACCAGCATGTCCATGGACACCCGTCCCAGCAGCTGGGTCCGGATACCCGCCACCACGACCGGGGTGCCGGTGGAGGCGTGACGCGGATAGCCGTCGGCGTAGCCGCAGGCCACGATGCCGATGCGCATGGCGCGTTCGGCGCGGAACAGCGCGCCGTAGCCGACGGAGTCGCCGGCCTTGATTTCCTGCACCGCAATGATTTCGGAGCTGAGCGACATGGCGGGCTTCAGGCCGAACGAGGAGGCGTCGGCATCCGCAAAGGGCGACGCGCCATAGAGGCAGATGCCCGGCCGCACCCAGTGCGTCTGGCTTTCGGAGCCGACGGCGATGTCGGCAAAGCGCAGGGCGGCGGCCGAGTTGCACACGCTGATCGCGCCGGGCAGCTTATGCGTCACCGAATTGAAGACGCTGAGCTGTTCGTTCACGCCTTGCGGACCATCCGCGCAGGCGAAGTGGGTCATTTTGCCGACCGAGCCCAGCGTGCCCTGCTGTTGCAGCAGCGCGGCGCGCTCGTAGGCGGCGGGAAACGCCGCCGGGCTGAAACCCAGCCGGTTCATGCCGCTGTTGAGCTTGAGCATGATGTCCACGCGCCGGGAAAGGCGGGCCCGGGCCAGCATGTCGAGCTGGTCGCGGTGGTGGACCGTGCTGCTGAGATGGTAGCGGTCGACGATGTCGAGGTCGGACGGGTTGAAGAAGCCTTCCAGCAGCAGGATCGGCCCGCCCCAGCCGGCCTCGCGGCAACGCACGGCTTCTTCGAGGTCCAGCATGGCCAGGCCCTGCGCCTTGGAAAAGCCCGCCACCGCCTGCTCGATACCGTGGCCGTAGGCGTTGGCCTTGATGACGGCCCAGATCGACGGCGGCAGCCCGGCGGCCGCGGCGGCGGTCTGGTCCAGGTGGCGGCGCACGGTGGCCAGATTGTGCGCAAGGGCGGAAACGGAAACGGTGGCGGATATTGGGCGCGGCATGGTGTGGGATCCTGTGGCGTCCAAGTCTAACTGATCGCCGCCCCCGGCGGCGGCGCGCCGGATCAAGCGCGGGCGACTACTCTAAAATGAGACCGTTTTCCGCTTTACGCCGTCTTTGCAGGTCCATTCCTGCCCACTGGCCTCTTTTTATGTCCATCGATCACTACGAGAACTTTCCCGTTGCCTCGCTGCTGTTGCCGCGCAGGCTGCGCGGCGCCGTGACCGATATCTACCGGTTCGCCCGCGCCGCGGACGACATTGCCGACGAAGGCAGCGCGACCGACGAGGAGCGCCTGGCCCAGCTCGCCACGTTCCGCACCGAGCTGCACCGCATCGGCGCCGAACCCGGCACGCCCCCGGCGCCGGGCCTGCCGCCCCTGTCCGACATCTTCGGGCCGCTGGCGCAGACGATCGCCCGGCACCAGTTGCCGATCACGCCGTTCTACGACCTCCTTTCCGCCTTCGAGCAGGATCTGACGGTCAAGCGCTACGAGGACTACACCACCCTCATGGATTACTGCAGCCGCTCGGCCAACCCGGTCGGGCGACTGATGCTGCACCTCTTCGATGCCAGCACGCCGCAGAACATCACCGAGTCCGACGCCATCTGCACCGGCCTGCAGCAGGTGAACTTCTGGCAGGACGTGCGGGTGGACTGGCACAAGCACCGCGTCTACCTCCCGCAGGAAGACCTGCGCCGCCACGGCGTGTCGGATGAAGACCTGGCCGCCTGCCGGCTTACGCCGGCGTGGCGCGAGCTGATGGCCTTCCAGGTTGACCGCACACGCGCGCTGCTACACTTCGGCGCTCCGCTGGCGCGCCGCCTTCCGGGCCGCATCGGCCTGGAGTTGCGCCTGGTGGTGCAAGGCGGGCTGCGCGTCCTGGAGCGGATCGAGGCGAGCGGCTACGATGTATTCATGAATCGCCCCGAATTGGGCGCCAAAGACTGGGCCATCATGTTGTGGCGCTCCATCAAGTAACAGGCCGTGCCTAATGACCCCTGACGAGTATTGCCAGGAAAAAGCCGCCAAAAGCGGCTCCAGCTTCTACTACTCCTTCCTGTTCCTGCCTCCCGAGCGCCGGCGCGCCATCACGGCCCTGTATGCGTACTGCCGCGAAGTGGACGACGTGGTCGACGAATGCACCGATCCGTCGCTCGCGCGCATCAAGCTCGCCTGGTGGCGCACGCAGATCGACCAGATGTTCGACGGCAAGCCCGACCATCCCGTCACGCGCGCGTTGCAGCCGCACCTGGAAAGCTGTTCGATCACCCGCGCCCGTCTGCTGGCCGTGATCGACGGCATGGAAATGGACCTGGACCAGACCCGCTATCTGGACTGGCCCGGCCTGCGCAAGTATTGCTGGCACGCGGCCGGCGTCGTGGGCGAGCTGTCCGCCGGCGTGTTCGGCTATTCCGATCCCAAGACGCTGGTCTACGCCGAAAAGCTGGGCCTGGCGTTCCAGATGACCAACATCATCCGCGACGTGGGCGACGACGCCCGTCGCGGCCGCATCTATATCCCGGTCAACGACATGCAGCAGTTCGAGGTCAAGGCCTCGGACATCCTGAATGGCGAGTATTCCGACCGCTTCAGCGCGCTGATGAAGTTCCAGGCCGACCGCGCCCGCGAACTCTACCGCGAGGCGATGAGCAACCTGCCCGAGGCCGACCGCCGCGCGCAGCGTCCGGGACTCATGATGGCCGCCATCTACCATGCGCTGCTCGACGAGATCGAGCGCGACAACTGGCAGGTGCTGCACCAGCGCATTTCGCTCACCCCCTTGCGCAAACTCTGGCTCGCCTGGAAAACCTGGGTGGGCGGCGGACGCGGCCTGGTCCGCCGGTTGGCCCGGTGAAGGCGGCAGTCATTGGTGCAGGCTGGGCCGGCTTGGCGGCCAGCGTCGCCCTGCGTGAAGCCGGCGCCAAGGTCACGGTGTTCGAGGCCGGGCACACCCCCGGCGGCCGCGCGCGGCGCGTGTTCCACGGCGATTTTGAAGCACCGCTCGACAACGGCCAGCATCTCTTGTGCGGCGCCTACAAGGAGACCCTGGCGCTGATGCGCCGCGTGGGCCGCAACCCCGACGCCCTGCTGATGCGGCGCCCCTTGCGGCTGGCAAGCCTGGACGGCCGCTTCAACCTGTCCGCCCCGCGCCTGCCGGCGCCGCTGCACATTGCCATGGCCGTCCTGCGCGCACGTGGCCTGTCTTGGTCCGACCGGCTTGCGATGCTGCGCCTGATGCGCGGCTTGAAGACCATGTCCTGGTCGCCGCCGCGCGACTGGACCGTGCTGCAGTTGCTGCACTATCACGCGCAATCCGACGTGCTGATCCGGCAGATGTGGGAACCGCTTTGCCTGGCCGCGTTGAACACGCCAATCGCCACCGCCAGCGCGGTGCTGTTCGCCCGCGTGCTGCGCGACAGCCTGGCCGGCGCGCGTGAAGACAGCGATCTGCTGCTGCCCTGCACGGACCTGTCGGCGCTATGGCCGGACGCCGCCGCGCGACAGGTCACCATGCGCTATGGCAGCACGGTGCGCCAGCTGCATCCGTCCGCCGACGGCATCGACATCAACCAGGAACGTTTTGACGCTGCCGTGCTGGCCGTGCCGCCCACCTTCGCCGCGCGTCTCTTGGACGGCCCGCTGCGTGAGGCCGGCGCCACGGGGCTGCTCGATGCACTCAAGGCCTTCGACTATCTGCCCATCGCCACGCTGAACATACGGCTGGCTGGGCCGTGGCGGCTGCCCGAGCCAATGATGATGCTGCGCGAGGATGCGGCCCGCGGCCATGCCGGCCAGTGGCTGTTCGACCGCGCCCAGCTCGCGGGCGACACCAAGGCCGGGGAACTGGCCGTGGTGGCCAGCGCTGCCATCGGCATGAGCGAACGCAACCGGCGGCAAACCATTGAAGCCCTGATCGATCAGGTGGCCGAACAGGCCGCGGCGCATCCGCTGCGGCTGCCGCCGATGCCCGAGGTGGCAGCGGCTGAACTGTTCATTGAAAAGCGCGCGACGTTTGCCGCCGTGCCGGGCCTGACCCGCCCGCTGAATACGACGCCGTGGCCCACGCTGGCCTTGGCGGGTGACTGGACCGATACCGGCTATCCCGGCGTGCTGGAAGGCGCGGTGCGCAGCGGCCTGCAGGCGGCTCGCGTGCTGAATCCCCGCGCGGACTGAACAGCATCAGGCGGGCGAGCCGCCCGCCTGACGCAGACCGGTCAGGCCGGCTTTGTCCCGAACAGGTCGGCCTGGCGCGGGTCTGCCGCGGCGAGCTCATAGCCGATCTGCTCCGCAACCTCGCGCAGGATGTTCTGCGCAAGATTGAAGGCCGTGTTGGCCGCCGGCACGCCCGCGTAGATCGCGTTCTGCAGCAGCACTTCCTTGAGTTCATCGGGCGTCAGGCGCGAGGCATCCTGTGCCGTCAACGCGGCGCGCACGTGCAGTTCAAATTCTTCCCAGCGGCCCAGCGACAACGTCACCGCCAGCACCATCATGCGGCGCGCCTTGTGCGGCAGTCCGGGGCGGCTCCAGATATCGTGCCAGGCATACCGCGTGATCATGTTCTGGTAGTCGGCGGTGAACGTGGTGGCGCGATCCAGCGAACGCTGCACCCATTCATCGCCCAGCACGGCGCGGCGGTTTTCCAGGCCGCGCTCGAAATCGTCTTCCCGGCTCATCTGGTCAATCTCCATTCGGATCGGGGGCTGGCGCGTGCAAACGTTGCCGCGCCCGCCCCCGGATGATCAATTCACCTGGATGTTATTGGTTTTCACGACCTCGGCCCAGCGGGTCTGTTCCGCGTCGACAAACTTGGCGAAGTCCTCGGCGCTGCTGCCGACCGGCGTCAGGCCCAGCTTGGCGAGCTTCTCGCGGGTATCGGGACGCGCCAGCGCCTTTTGCACCAGGTCCTGCAGCTTGGCCACCACTTCAGGGCTGGCGCCGGCCGGCAGGAAGAAGCCGTTCCACTCGACCACGTTGAAGTTCTTGATGCCGGCTTCGCCCACGGTCGCCACATTGGGCAGTTCGGGCATGCGCTGCGACGACGAGACCGCCAGCGCCTTCAGCTTGCCGCCGGTGACGTAGTTCAGGCTGGACGCGGCGTTGGCAAAGTAGACGTCGACCTGACCGCCCATGACGTCCACGATGGCCGGCGCGCCGCCCTTGTAGGGCACGTGCACCATATCCAGGTTCGCATCCTTCTTGAGCAGCTCGGCGGCCATCTGCGCCAGGCTACCCGGTCCATACGACGCGAACGTCAGGCGGCCGGGCTTGGCGCGCGCGGCATCGATGAAGTCCTGCAGGTTGTTGAAGCTGGAACCGGGCGCGGCCACCAGGATGTTGGGTACGCTGACGGCCTGCGAGACCGGAACGAAGTCCTTCTTGGCGTCATAGGGCAGCTTGCGCAGCACCGGATTGATCGAGAAGGACGACGCGTCGTACAGCACCGTGTAGCCGTCGGGCTTGGCCCGCGCCACGAACGCCGCGCCGATGGAACCGCTGGCGCCGCCCTTGTTCTCGATCACGACGCTCTGGCCGGCGACTTCGCCCATGCCTTGCGCGATGATGCGCGCGGCGTTGTCCGCGCCGCCGCCGGCGGAATACGGCACCACCACGGTGATGGGCTGCTCGGGGTAGCCGGCTGCGTGCGCGGCGCCAAAGGCGGTGGCCAGACCGATGGCGGCGGCCAGCGGACGAATTGCGGCCAAGGCCGTGCGACGGGTTTTCTTCATGTGTGCTCCTCGGGTCTCCCCTGCGGGGATGTTCGATCGGTCAAGGGTCGTGGCGCGAGCCGTCGTCAGACGGTCGCGATGGGGTTGACCGGCGCGCCGACCAGACCGGGCACGTACATGGGCGCCGCGGTCAGGAAAAAGGCATGCCGGCCGTGCTGGCGCAACCATTGCGCCAGCGGGGTCAGGTGCCAGAGCTCGCCCAAGGGCAGGCCCAGCTTGAACAGACATTGCTCGTGCAGGGGCAACAGCGCGCCCTTGCCCGAGTCCAGGTGATGGTTGCGCAGTTCGACCGCGTGGTTATCGGCGGCGATGGCCGCGATCCGGCTGTCCTTGATCCAGGCCAGCAGGTCCGCGTCGCCGCCATCCAGCACGCAGCAGCTCGTTTTGAGCCGCTCCTGCTCGTCGTCGCCGAGCGTCAGCGCCAGGTCGGCCAGCCCAGTGTGCAGGCACAGCACGTCGCCCGGCCGGACTTCCACGCCATCGGCGCGCATCACGTCCATCAGCTCGCGGTGGGACACCTTGCGCTGCGCATCACCGAAATGGGCGCGCAGATCCACCAAGACGCCGCGCCCCTGGATGCCGTGGCGCGCCATCGGCGCGATGGACAGGTCGCGGGTGCCTGTAAAGCCCTCAGTGGCGGGCTCGCTGACGGTGAAGCCGTTGTAGCCGGTGGGCTGCGGCTGGCCGGTGCCGTGGGCGTCGTACATCGAACCCACGTGCCCCAGCGCGTCCCATTGCGTGGAATATTGCGGCGACAGCGTGACGCGGTCGTCGCTGATGACATCGGTGGCGCCCGGTACGTCGCGGTCCAGCGGATAGCGGTAGACCGGCACCCCGTTTTTTTCGGCGGGCTGGATCACCGGGCCCTTGCGGCGCGGATTCAGCACCGGCGCGCGCGGCACGGTCAGGGGCAGGCTCAGCGAAAACGAGATTCCGGTGCGGATTTCGGCAACCGCGGCCAGCCGCGCCTGGGCGTCCAGGTGGTTGAGGGTGCCCAACTGGTCATCGTGTCCGAAATCGCCCCAGTTCGATCCGTCCGGGCGGCGCACATAGCGTTGCGCTTGATTCATGATTCCTGTCTCCTCGCCCTTTTGCCGGACGATGCTTATCTTGGTTGTTACTGCTTATTGCACCACGGAGGTGTGCAGCAATTGGTCGATTTCGCTCGTTGTGTATCCCAGGGCGGACAGAATGGTGCGACTGTGTTCACCCAGACCCGGCGCGGCGCGCACGGCGCCGGCACTGGCTTCGTCTTGCGCTGCGGCTCCGCCAAACTGCGCCCATTGCGCCAGACCGAGGTAATTGCCCGCCTTCTCGCTGTGATACGGGCGCATGAATCCCATCGCCTCCACCTGCGGGTGGTCGAACATGTCCTCGACCGGCCGCACCTCCGCGCAAGGCAC
Organism: Achromobacter animicus; assembly: GCF_902859585.1. GTDB lineage: Bacteria > Pseudomonadota > Gammaproteobacteria > Burkholderiales > Burkholderiaceae_B > Achromobacter > Achromobacter animicus. The sequence goes on from NZ_CADIJM010000004.1 coordinate 195,191, forward strand.
GCTCTGGCCGAAGCGCTCGGCCCATTCACGGGCCGACGCCCGCGCCAGCGCCTCGCGCACCAGCGGGATCAGCACGGCCGCCTGCGCCGCGCGCTTTTTCACGGTGTCGTAGTCGGGATGGTCCGCCAGATCCTGCAGGTCCAGGTGATCGCACAGCGCACGCCAGAAATGCGGCGTGTTGGCCGAAATGTAGAGATGGCCTTCGCGCGTGGGATGGATGCCCGTGATGCCGCCCGAGCGCATGTCGCGTTCGATGCGGCGCGGCTCGCCTTCGGCCCAGACCAGGCGGGCGGACTGCATGGCCAGCGCGCTGCCCAGCAGCGACACTTCGATGGCCTGCCCGCGCCCGGTCTTCTCGCGCTGATAGAGCGCGGCGGACACGCTGTTGGAGATCAGCGCGGCGCCGTAGTAGTCGACCACCGATCCGTACAGCACCTCGGGCGGGCCGTCGGGCTTGGCCTGCGCCGCGCACATGCCGGTCATGGACTGCAGCACCTGGTCGTAGCCCGCGTGGCGCGCCATCGGACCGGCCGCGCCGTAACCCGTCATCGCGCAATAGATCAGGCGCGGGTTGATGGCGGCCAGCGTGGCGAAGTCGATGCGCAGGCGCTCCGGCACGCCGGGGCGGAAATTGTGAACCAGCACATCGGCCTCGCGCACCAGCCTGACCAGCACCTCGTAACCCGCTTCGTCTTTCAGATTGAGGCACAGGCCTCGCTTGTTGCGGTTGATGCCCAGAAAGGCGCGGCTCTCGGCCGGCAGCGTCGACGGGTACTTGCGCAGGTTGTCGCCTTCGGGCGGCTCGACCTTGATCACGTCGGCGCCCATGTCGCCCAGCAAGGCGCAGCCGTACGGACCCGCGATGTAGGCGCTGAGGTCCAGCACCTTGACGCCGACCAGCGGCAACTGAGCGGAGGTTTCAATTTCCATCATGCAATTCATCCGATAAAAAGCTCGGCCGCGATTCGCGCAGGCCGTTTCAGGCGGCGCGTCCTGCGGCCAGCAGGACGTCGCGGGCGCGCCGCACGAAGGGCGCGTCGATCATCTTGCCGTCCAGCAGAAAAGCGCCCACCCCTTCCTGCGCCTTGCTTGCCGCGACGATCCGTTCCGCCGCATCGATCTCTTCGGCACTGAATCCAAAGACCTCGTTGGCGATGGCGATCTGGCTGGGATGCACGCAGGATTTGCCCAGGAAACCCAGCGCGCGCGCCAGTTGCGCCTCGGCCTGGAAGCCCTCGCCGTCGCGCACGCGGGCATAGGCGGCGTCCATGGCGTACTTGCCCGCGGAACCGGCGCCCAGCCGCAACGCCAGCATCACCGCGCGCAGGGTCTCGGGCTGGTAACGGTCGATGCCCAGGGGTTCGAACAGGTCGGCCAGGCCCAATTGCAGGCCCGCCACGCGGGGGTGCGCCGCCGCCAGCTCGGCCGCGCGGGCCAGCGCCAGCGGCGTTTCAACGGTGACCAGCAGCTCGCCTTCGAAACCGGCCTGGCCGGCGCGATCCGCGGCCTCGCGCAGCGCGTCGGCGGACTCGACCTTGGGCAGATTCAGCATGTCGATCGGCGATCGTCCCAGCGCGTCCAGGTCGTCGGCGAAATAGGGGGTGTCCGACGCATTGACGCGAACGATAATTTTCTTGGGATGTTGAGCCTGCGCCGTTTGAAAGGCGGGCGACCCGAGCCAGCTGGCCAGCTCGGCACGCGCGGCCGCCTTGCGAGGCGGCGCGACCGCGTCCTCCAGATCGAAGGACAGCGCATCGGCAGCGCTGGCCATGGCTTTGTCGAATAGTTCCGGGCGTGACGCCGGCACGAAAAGCTTGCTTCTCATTGTGGTCTCCTGGCCGCATTGTGACCGCGCTGCACGCCGCCAGGGGAAAGCCGCCATACGATAAGAAGATAGAATCCCTATCATCATGAACACCGACTTTCTCCACACGCTGTCCGCCGTAGCGCAGCACGGCTCCATGGCCGAGGCCGCCCGCCGCCTGGGACTGACACACGGCGCCGTCGCCCAGCAGCTACGCAAGCTGGAACAGGAGCTGGGCGTGCCACTGGTCGCGCGCGCCGGCCGCACCGTGCACCTCACGGCCAAGGCAATCGAACTGATCGGACCGATGCGCGAGGTCCTGGAGCGGATCGAAAAGATCCGCTACCTGGCGCGGTCGGGCGAGATGATGGGCGAGCTTCGGCTGGGCGCCGGCAACACCGCGCTGAACTCCATGGTGCCGGCCATTCTTGAACATCTGGTCGGACGCCATCCGCTGATCAGCGTGGAGATCCAGCCCGGCCACAGCGCCCGCTTCTATCCGGCCATTGAAAGCGGCGAACTCGATGCGGCGATCGCGCTGGAAGCGCCCTATCCGCTGTCCAAAAGCCTGGGCTGGCAGTTGCTGCGCGAAGAACCTTATGTGCTGGCGGCGGCCCCGCGCCACGCCGGCCGTCATCCGCACAGCCTGCTCACCGCGGAGCCGTTCATCCGCTACCAGCGCAACGACTGGAGCGGGCGGCATGTCGACGAGTATCTGCGCCGCGTCGGCATCACGCCGCGGGACCGGTTCGAGCTGAACGCGATCGAATCGATTGCGGTCATGGTGAGCCGGGATCTGGGCGTGGCGATCCTGCCCCGGTCCACCAACGGCACGATCGAACGGCTGGGTCTGCTCGCCCTGCCGCTGCCCGCGCACTGCGAACCGCGCCGCTTCGGACTGATCTGGTCGCGCGTGTCGCCGCGCCTGGCGTTGATCCAGGCGTTCCGGGACATCGCCATCGTGGAGTACGCGAAGGCGGCAGGTGCGCCGGACAATTGACGCCTTTCTACGGGGAAACGATCTGGCGTGCCCGGGAGCGTCTTCCTATACTTGTATTGTCCTCAATACAACATATCAGGAGACAACTCATGCCGGGACTTCATCGGATCGCCGCGGGCTGCGCGCTGCTGGCGGCGTTCGCCATGCCAACCGCCCCCGCCCTCGCGCAGGCGGACGCCATCAGGCTGGTCGTCGGCGCACCGCCGGGCGGCACCACCGACACCGTGGCGCGCAGCATCGCCCAGCACATGACGGTGGACTTGAAACGCCCCGTCGTGGTCGAGAACAAGCCGGGCGCGGGCGGCAACATCGCCGCCGACTATGTCGCCAAGAGCAATCCCGACGGCAATACCTTGCTGGTCACCTTCACCAGCTTTTCCATCAACGCCACGCTGTACCGGAACCTGCCCTTCGACCCCGTGGCCGATTTCACGCCGATCAGCATGCTGGCCAACGTGCCCAGCGTGCTGGTCGTGCGCAAGGATTTCCCGGCGCACACCATGCCGGAGTTCGTCTCGCTGGTCAAAGCCAGCCCCGGCAAGCACACGATGGCGCTGGGCGCGATCGGGTCGTCGCTGCACATGGCGGGTGAACGCATGAAGATGATGGCAGGCCTGGACATCCTGAACGTGCCGTACAAGGGCACGGCACCGGCCATCACCGACCTGCTGGGCGGTCAGGTGGACATGATGTTCGCCAGTTCGCTGAACGCGCTGCCGCACATCAAGAGCGGCGCGCTGCGGGCGCTGGGGGTCACCAGTCCGCAGGCGCTGCCGCAGTTTCCCGGCGTGCCGCCCATCGGCGATACCATCAAGGGTTTCGAATCGAACGCGTGGTTCGCGCTGTTTGGTCCGGCCAAGATGCCGGCCGACAAGCTGGCGGCCCTGAACGCCGCGGCGCGCAAGGCGGTCGACACGCCATCGTTCCGCAAGCTGCTCGAAGGCGAGGCCGCCAGCGCGGTCAGCAGCAGCCCCGAGGAACTGGGCGTCTTCGTGCGCGAGGACATCGCGCGCTATGCCGAGATCGTCAAGTTCACCGGCGCGACCGTCGACTGAACGTCAACCAGGAGCCCCACCGTGCCCGACAGCCCGCTGCCGCTTTATCACAAGGTCTATCTGCTGCTGAAGCAACGGCTCGAAGCCGGCGGGTTCGCCACGGACAGGGCGATGCCCGGCGAAAACGCGCTGGCCGCCGAATACGGCGTGTCCCGCCTGACGATACGGCGCTCGCTAGATGCGCTGGCGGCTGATGGCCTCATCGAGCGGCGGCAGGGGCGCGGCACGTTCGCGGCCCCGCCGGCGCAGTTTCCGGGCCCGCAGCACGGTGCGGGTATCGACGCGCTGATGGCGCACCTGGCCCGCATGGGCATGCACACGCAGGTGCGCTTGCTGGAACTGGAAACCGCGCCCGCCCCGCCGCCGGTGGCGGCGCGCCTGGAACTGCCGCCCGGCGCACCCGTGCAGCGCGCCGTGCGCGTGCGCAGCCACGAAGGCCAGCCGTTTTCCTACTTGACCACGTTTGTGCCGGATGACATCGGCCAGCGCATCCGCCGTCAGGATCTGGACGCCAAACCGCTCTTGGCCATCTTCCGCGACCTGGGCGTGCGCGTGGCGCGGGCCGAACAGTCGATTTCAGCCGTGCTGGCCGAGCCCGGCATCGCCGAATTGCTGGAGGTGCCGGTGGGGTCGGCCCTGCTCAGCTTGCACCGGGTGGTGCGCGACGAGTCCGGGCGGCCGGTAGAGTGGCTGCATGCCCGCTACCGGCCAGACCGCTACGAATACCGCATGAACATGCAGGCGCACGACATGCCCGGCCAGCCGACGTGGCTGCCCGCGGCGGTCGCCACGCGGGCGGACGGAGGCTGATCGGCGCGGCACGCGCAAGGCGTCAATGGCGGCGGCACGCCCGCAGCTTCAATCGCCGCTAAAGCACATGCGTCAACGTGCCTAGCGCAGCAGACTGACCGTGGCCAGCCCCGCCGCCGTCAGCGCCAGCGACCCGGCCAGACTGAAACCGGCATAGCCCAGCGCGCTGACATACGCGCCACGCTCCAGCATCGCGACGGTCTCGGCCGAGAAGGTCGAGAACGTGGTCAGCCCGCCCATGAAACCGGTGATGGCCCCAAGCCGCACCCAGGCGGGCCACTCGGGATGCCCGGCCACCAGCGCCAGCACCACGCCTACCAGATACCCGCCCGCCAGATTGACCGCCAGCGTGCCCCACGGCCACGAGCCCGCATTCAGCCACAGACCGACCAGCCAGCGGGACCACGCGCCAAGGATAGCGCCCAGGCCCACGGCCAGGAAATTCAGGGGAACCAGCGTTTGATAGGCGGACATGGAGGTCAGACGGTGCCGTGTTGTTTGAGACGCAGGGAAAAGACCAGCAGCAGTATGCCGAAGAACACGGCGTAGATGCCGATCACCCACACCAGCGCCAAGGCGCCTGCGCCCGGCTGCATGACCAGCATGGCGCCGAAGGCCACCGACACCAGCCCGGAAAGGCCCAGCAGCCATTCGTTGCGGATGGCCTTGCGAAAGCGCACGGCGGCGATGATCTGGAACACGCCCGCCACGATCGCCCAGATCGCGATGATGTAGAGCAGGATCAGCGCGGTCAGCCCCGGCCAGAGAAAGGTGACGATACCCGCCGCCACGCCCAGCAGGCCCACGATGATCAGCGCCCATAGCGGTTTGCCGTTGTCGCGGATGCGGAATCCGGCGATCAGCGCCAGCACCCCGTCCACCAGCGCGAAAGCGCCCCACACCAGCACCAGCGCCGACAAGGTGATGGCCGGCATGAACATGGCCATGAACCCGAACAGGATGGCGACGACGCCGCGAAGCGCCACCCATCCCCAATGACGACCGATTTGATCCACGACTTGCAGTTGCAGCATGACGACCTCCGGTGTTTGCAAAGGGTGGCCTATCTTAGTCCCGCTGGTCGGCCGGCGCACCCGTTCAGCCTGCATTCAGCTTCGGCACACAAGGCGCTTTCGGCCGAAATCGATTGAAATTTCCGTGCGCGAAAAGGCTTCGCTTTTTTAAGAGTAATTCTCATTAAATGCTAGAATCCGGCCGCTTCCTGCCCGACATTCCATGGACACCCAACCCGCTCCCCGCCGCCGCGCCTACTGGCTCAAGACACTGCATCAGTGGCACTGGATCAGTTCTGCGCTTTGCCTGCTGGGCATGCTGTTGTTCGCGGTGACGGGGCTGACGCTGAACAACGCGTCACACATCGAATCCAAGGCCGTGGTGACCAGCCGCGAGGCCCATCTGCCCGAAGCCCAACTCCAGCAGCTTGCCGCCGCGCCCGCGGCAAAAAAGGCGCCCCTGCCCGCCTCGGTCGCCGCCTGGCTGGACGAGACGCTGGACGCCTCGACGGCCGGCAAGACGGCCGAGTGGTCCCCCGACGAGGTCTACCTGTCGCTGCCCCGCGCGGGCGGCGATGCCTGGCTGTCCATCGACCGCGCCAGCGGCGATATCGAATACGAACGTACCGACCGCGGCTGGATCTCGTACCTGAACGACCTGCACAAGGGCCGCAACACGGGTCTGGCCTGGAGCTGGTTCCTGGACATCTTCGCCGTCGCCTGTCTGGTGTTCTCGCTGACCGGACTGGTGCTGCTCAAGATGCACGCCGGCAACCGCAGCGCAACCTGGCCCATGGTGGGGCTGGGCGTTGTGATTCCGCTGGTGCTGGCGCTGCTTTTCATCCACTGATTCCATCGATACGCCCTGGAGATTTCCATGCGCAAGTTGCTGTTGCCGGCGCTGCTCGCCGGCCTGATCGCACGAACGGCCCACGCCGCAGACATCGGCCTGTCCATCGAGGTGCCGCGTCTGGACGTGGCCGAATACCACCGCCCATACGTGGCGATCTGGATCGAGAACCCCGACCAGAGCGTGGCCACCGACCTGGCCGTCTGGTACGACGTGGCCAAGAAGAACAACGAAGGCACCGAATGGCTCAAGGACATGCGCCAGTGGTGGCGCCGCAGCGGCCGCAACCAGCAGTTCCCGGTGGACGGCGTCAGCGGCGCCACCAAGCCCGTGGGCAAGCACGCGCTGTCGTTTGACGCGGCCAGCAAGCCGCTCGCGCAGCTCAAGCCCGGCCAGTACGCGGTGGTGGTCGAGGCCGCGCGCGAAGTGGGCGGCCGCGAACTGGTGCGCATCCCCTTCCAATGGCCGCCGCAAAAGGCCGAGCAACTGAGCGCGCGCGGCGAACACGAACTGGGCGCCATCGCGCTTGACCTCAAACCCTGACCGGCCTCGTGACCAGCCCCTTTAGCAACGCAAGCAACGCAAGAAACGCAAGGAACGCAAGGAACGCAACGATGAAATCCGCCGCCAAACTGGCCGCCGCCCTGGCGCTGTGCCTGCCCTTTGCCGCTCACGCCCATGACGTCTGGATCGTGCCGTCCTCGACGGTGCTGTCGGGCACCGACAGCTGGATCACCGTGGACGCCGCGGTCGGCAACGACAAGTTCTACTTCAACCACGCGCCGCTGCGCCTGGACGGCCTGACCGTCACCGCGCCGGACGGCAATGCCGCCGAAGCCGAGAACATCAACCGCGGCAAGCTGCGCAGCACGTTCGACCTGCAGTTGAAACAAGCCGGCACCTACCGCGTTGCCGTGGTCAACGACGGCGTGTTCGCGCGCTGGAAGGAAGACGGCAAGAACAAGCGCTACTTCGGCAAGGTGGAAGGCATGGCGCAGGCTGTGCCGGCCAAGGCCGACGAGCTTGAAGTCTCGCAAAGCCTGGGCCGGGTCGAGACCTTCGTCACCGCCGGCAAGCCCTCGGCCGTCAAGCCCGTGGGCCGCGGCCTGGAGCTGGCGCCCGTGACGCACCCGAACGACCTATTCACGGACGAAGCGGCCACGTTCCAGATGCTGCTGGACGGCAAGCCCGCCGCCGACCTGGACGTGAACGTCGTGCCGGGCGGCAGCCGTTATCGAGACAAGGTCGGCGAAATCCAGATCAAGACCGACAAGGACGGCAAGTTCTCGGTGAAGTGGCCGCAGCCCGGTCTGTACTGGATCGAAGCCGGCATGGAAGACGCCAAGGTCACCGTGCCGCAGGCCAAGAAGCGCCGCCTGTCGTACGCCGGCACCGTCGAAGTGCTGCAACCGTAAGGCAAAGGCGCGCGCGTGGCGACCTCTGCTTCCTTCGCACCGCGCAACGCGGCGGCCCCGGCCGTTCGCGTCGCCTATGGCGCAATGCCGGCGCGCCCGGCCGCGTTGGCCGGCGCCACCATGGGCACCACCTGGTCCGCGCGCCTGGCGCTGCCGGCGGGCGTAACCGAAGCGTCAGCGCGGCAAGGCATCCAGGCCGCGCTGGACCAGGTCGTCGCGCAAATGAGCACCTGGGAAGCAGACTCGGACATCACCCGCTACAACCGCGCCGAGTCCGGGTGGCAGACGCTGCCGCCCGAGTTTTTCCATGTGCTGCATCATGCGCTGATGCTGGCCGAGGACAGCGGCGGCGCTTACGATCCCACCGTGGGGCCGCTGGTCAACGCCTGGGGTTTCGGGCCGCACCAGCGCGCCTTTGAACCGCCCTCTCCGGCCGCCATCCAGACCGCGCTTGATCGTTGCGGCTGGCGGCGCGTGCCGCTAGACCAAGACCGCCGCGCGGCCTGGCAGCCCGGCGGCGTCTATCTGGACCTGTCGTCCATCGCCAAGGGGTACGGCGTGGACCGCGCGGCGATGGCGCTCGATGCCTTGGGCATCACCGATTACCTGGTCGAAGTCGGCGGCGAGTTGCGCGCCCGCGGCAAGCGTCCCGACGGACAATCCTGGCGCGTCGCCATCGAAGTCCCCGACGCCAGCGACGACCATGCGCTGGCCTTGCCGCTGCACAACTGCAGCATCGCCACGTCGGGCGACTACCGGCGCCACGCCGGCGACGGCGATGCGCGCTACGCCCACACGATCGACCCGCGCACCGGCCACCCGGTACGCAACGCGGTCGCCTCGGTAACCGTGCTGCACCCCGTCTGCATGCAGGCCGACGCGCTGGCCACCGTGCTGACGGTGCTGGGCGAAGCCGAGGGGCTGGCCTATGCGCGCCGCCATGCCCTCGCCGCGCTGTTCATCGTGCGCAGCGAAGACGCCTGGCGCGTCGTCGCCACCCCGCAGTTTGAAGCCCTGGCCCTGGCCACCTGAATGCCCATGTTGCACACCCGATTCATCGCGGCAACGTGCGTGGTGCTGACCTGGCTGCTGCTGTGCCTGTGGGCCTGGCAACGCGCCCGCCGCCAGCATGCGCAACACGCGCTGGCGCTGCAGGCGCTGAGCGCACCCGCGCCCGAAGACGCGGTGCTGGTGGCCTACGCCAGCCAGACCGGCTATGCCGAGTCGCTGGCCATGCAGACTGCGGAATCTCTGCGCGCCGGCGGTCTGACCGTGCGCGTCGCCTCGCTGGACCAACTGGACCTTCAACGCCTGGCCGCCTACCGGCGCATGCTGTTTGTCGTCAGCACCTACGGCGAGGGCGATCCGCCCGATGCGGCCGCGGCGTTTGCCGGCCAGATGCAGCAGACGCCACAGGGCGCCGAGCTGGCCGGCGCGCAATATGCCGTCCTGGCGCTCGGCGACAGCGAGTACGCGCAGTTCTGCGGCTTTGGCCACCGGTTGAACGACTGGCTGCACGCGCAAGGCGCGACGCCGTTGTTCGATCTGGTCGAGGTCGACAACGACGACGCGGCCGCGCTGCGCCACTGGCAGCATCATCTGGGCCTGCTGGCCGGCCGCAGCGATTTGCCCGATTGGGAAGCGCCCGTCTACGACACTTGGCGCCTGGCGGGCCGGACACTGCTGAATCCCGGCAGCCAGGGCGGCCCATGCTATCTGCTGACGTTGTCGCCGCCGCCCGAGAGCACGGCAGCATGGCAGGCGGGCGACATCGCCGAAATCGGCCCCCGGCGCGAACACGGCGGCGCGCTGGAGGCGCATCGTGAATACTCCATCGCTTCGCTGCCCGCTGACGGCGCCATCCAGCTGCTGGTGCGCCAGATGCAAGGCGCCGATGGCGCGTTGGGTCTGGGCAGCGGCTGGCTCACGCACATTGCGCAGACCGGCGACGAGATCGCCTTGCGTGTACGCACGAACCGAAATTTCCACCCGCCGGCTGACGACCGACCGCTGATTCTGATCGGCAACGGCACCGGCCTTGCGGGCCTGCGCGCGCTGATCAAAGCGCGCCGCGCTGCCGGCCACCGCCGCAACTGGCTGATCTTCGGCGAGCGCAACGCCGCTTGCGACGGGTTCTGCCGCGATGAGATCGACGCCTGGCGGCAAGACGGCACATTGGAACGCGTGGATGCGGTGTTTTCGCGCGACCAGCCCGAGCGCCGCTATGTGCAGCACTGCCTGCGCGACCAGGCGGACGCCGTGCGTGCCTGGGTGGACGCCGGCGCCGCCGTGTATGTCTGCGGCAGCCTGCAAGGCATGGCGGGCGGCGTGGATGCCGCGCTGCAGGACATCCTGGGCGCGGACCGCCTGCAGGCCCTGCAGCATGCGGGCCGCTACCGGCGCGACGTGTATTGACGACGCACGCGGCCCGCGTTTCCCGAGTCCCTACTGCAGCTTGATCTGCGCCCGCTCGATCACCGTCTTCCAGCGATCGCGTTCGGTGCTGATCTGCTCACCAAACTGCGCCGGCGTGTTGCCCAGCGGGAACGCGCCGGTCTCTTCCATCTTTGCCGCGGTCGCCGGATCGCGCACCGCGCGCGCAAAGGCATCCGCCAGCTTGTCGCGCACGTCGGCCGGCATGTTGGCCGGCCCCACCACGCCGTACCAGGCCGTCACGTCGTAATCCTTGTAGCCCTGCTCGGCAAAGGTCGGCACGTCGGGCAGTCGCGGATTGCGCGCCGTTCCGGTAATCGCCAGGGGTTTCAGGTGATTGCTCTTGACGTACGGCAGCGACGACGGAAAGTTGTCGAAGATCACCGGCACCACGCCGCCCACCGTGTCGGTCAGCGCCGGCGCCGAACCACGATAGGAAATGCTGTTCATCTTGCCGCCGATGATCTGCAGGAACCAGATCATGCCCAGGTCGTTCACGCCGCCTGCACCCGCGTTCGCGTAGCCGTCCTTGCCCGGATTGGCGCGCACGTGGGTCACGAACTCGGCCAGCGTCTTGGCCGGAAAGTTCGGATTCACGCTGAGGATGTTGGGGCTGGTCACCAGGTTGCTGATGGGCGTGAAGTCCTTGACCGGGTCATAGGCCAGGTTGGGAAACAGGTGCGGCGCCGTGCCGTGCGTGCTGACGGTGGCCAGGCCCACGGTGTAGCCGTCCGGCTTGGCCCGCGCGGTGGCCGTCATGCCGATGGTGCCCGACGCGCCCGTGCGGTTCTCTACGACGATCTGCTGGCCCAGGATCTCGCCTGCCTTGGCCGCGGCCACGCGGCCGACGATGTCCGTGGGACCGCCCGCCGGGAACGGCACGATCAGCGTGATGGGGCGGTCGGGAAAGGCGGCGTGAGCGGCCGGCAGCGCGGCGGCCAGCGCCAGGGCGGCGCAAGTCTTGCGGATCATGATGTTGGGTCTCCTGGTACGGCTGTTGTTATGGAAGGGGTTGGGCCGCGGCCTGATCGCGGCGAAGAATGCGACCGGGCCGCGGGGTGTCTGCCGTGGCCGGAAAAACCGGCGTGCCATTGACCAGCACGTGCTCCACGCCGGCAGACGCGAGCGTCGGCGCTTCCCAGGTGGCGCGATCGATCACCGTATCGGCATCGAACACCACAATGTCCGCCCACGCGCCCACGGCAATCCGGCCACGGTCCGCCAGCCCGAAGACGCGGGCCGGCAGCGCGGTCATCTTGGCCACCGCCGCCTCCAGCGTGACAAGCTGCGCCTCGCGCACGTAGCGCCCCAGCACGCGCGTGAAACTGCCCCACAGGCGGGGATGCGGATGCGCGTCATTGGGCAGGCCATCGGACCCGACCATGCAGCATTCGTGCTGAAAGATGCGGCGGACCTCGTTCTCGTCCATCGCAAAATAGATCGCCCCGGCCGGGCACAGGCGTTCGGCCGCCGTGGTCTTGTCGCAGCCCCAGCGTGCCGCGATGTCGCTCAGGTACTCGCCGTTGCATTCGGGGTGCGGCGTCGACCACGTGATGCGGATGTCGTCGATGGTGTCGGCGCGCTCCGGGATCAGAATGGTGGAACTGCCGGGATACGGATAGATGTCCAGCGCCACGTCCACGCCCTCGGCGCGGGCACGGTCGATGTTGGCCAGCGTGGCGGCGCTTTTGCCCCAGTTGCGCGGCATCATGCACTTGTGATGCGACAGCACGGTCGCGCAGCCGGTGTTGCGGCCGATGGCCAGCACCTCGTCGACGGCCGCCTCGACCGCGTCGCCCTCATTGCGGATGTGGCTGGTATGCATCGCGCCGCGCGCCGCCGCCACGCGGGCCAGCCCTTCCAGTTCGGGAGGCTGCGCGAGCCCGCCCGGCTGATAGGCCAGACCCGTGCTGAAGCCCACGGCGCCCGCGTCCAGCGCGTCGGCCAGCGTCTGCTGCATGGCGGTTTGCTCGCCGGTCGTGGGCTGAGCAGTCGGATCGCGCATTGCGGCAAGACGCAGGTTGGCGTGGCCCACCAGCGCGGCCACATTGATGACCGGCTGACGCTCGCGCAGCTCGTCGAAATAATGCGTCATGCTGGCAAAGAGCGGCGTCTCGCCCAACAGCGCCAGCGCCGCCGCGGTGTTGCCCGGCAGCGGTGCGGGCGCACCGCTGACGCCGCAATTGCCCACGACAACCGAGGTGATGCCCTGGCTCGTCTTCCACGCCAGATCGGGCTTTTCCACGAACATCAGGTCGTCGTGACCGTGCACATCGATGAAGCCGGGCGCCACGATCTTGCCCGCGACGTTCACGCGCGTGGCCGCGGGCACCTTCGACAGGTCCCCGATCGCCGCAATGCGTTCGCCCGCCACGCCCACATCGGCGCGCCTGCGCGGACCGCCCAGCCCGTCGATGAGCCAGCCGCCTTCGATGATCAGATCCAAAGTCTCCTGCATGGTGTTCCTGCCTTGGTGAAGGACCTAGTATCGTCCGCGCGATCAATCTGGAAAAATTGTTTTTATTGATCCATCTATCGCGTTTTGAAATGCATCGCCTGCCCAAGCACGTCACCTTGAAGCACCTGACCGCCTTTGTGGCGGTAGCCCAGGAGTCCAGCTTCACGCATGCCGCCAAACGCCTGTTCCAGACGCAGTCGTCCGTCACCAGCCTGGTGCGCCAGCTTGAAGACGCGCTGGGCACCCAGCTCTTTGCGCGCACCAGCCGGCGCGTGCTGCTGACGCCGGCCGGCGAGGAATTCCTGCCGCGCGTCATGCGGCTGCTGGCGGACTTTGACGGCGTGATCGAGGACGTGGTGCGTTTTGGCGCGCTGGAACGCGGACGCGTCGGCGTGGCGGCGGCGCCGTCGGCCATCACGCAGCTCATCGCGCCCGCCGCCGCCGTGTTCGCGGCGCAGTATCCGGCGGTGCGGCTTTATCTCAGCGACGACAACTCCGGCCGCATCCAACGCAAAGTGGCCGCGCGCGAGGTCGATTTCGGGCTGACCAGCCGCTGGGCCGACGCCCCCGGCCTGCAATTCGACGCCTTGCTCGAAGACCGCTTCGGTGTGCTCTACCGCCAGGACGACGCCACGCTGCGCCCGGGGCGCGACGGCGCCATGCGCTGGTCCGACCTGACCGGCCGCAAGCTGGTTGGGGTGGTGGATGAAACGGGCATCATGGCCCTGTTGCGCGCCCGCGCCGACCTGCCCATCGAGGCGGCGGCGCCGTTCTATGAAGCATCGAGCACCACGTCGCAGGCCGCGCTGGTCAAGGCAGGCATGGGCGTGGCGCTGCTGCCGGCGCTGGCCGCGCAACGCGTGATGGAGCCGGGGCTGGCCTACGCGCTGCTGGCCCGGCCCACGGTGGTGCGCACGCTATGCATCATCCGCAACAAGGAATACCCGCTGAGCCCGGCCGCGCAGGCGTTGATCGCATCGATCCACGAGTACCTGCGCACGGCCCAACTGCCCGCAGGCTGCCGCCGCCTGTCCGCCACACGGCGGAAACACTAGGGGCGCGGGTGTCACCCACGTGCTGACCGGCGCCGCCCATGGAAATCGGGTGTCAGACACCCGCGCGCAGCTTCTCGTCCAACGCGGCCAATCCCGCCGCGAACACGTTCTGCCCGACCGCCGCAGCCACATCGCTCAACGCTGCACCCTCGACGCGGAAATCGGCCCACCATTGCACCAGCGTGCCGCCGCCTTCGGTGACCGGATGCAGCGACACGCCCGCGACATAATCGCGCATCGGAAGATCCGTCTCGATGATCGAATACCGCAGCTCGGTATTGGGATCGTCCAGCATCAAAAGCTGCTCCCGCACGAAGCCGGAAGGCTTGAGGGTCAGATGCCGCACCGAGCCCACGGCGTCATGGCGGCCGCCCGCTTCCAGGCGGCTCTCCGCGACGCCGGGATGCCAGCCTGCCAGGCCGTTGAAATCCCGGAACAGCGGCCAGACCTTGTTCAAAGGTGCGTGGACGACAGCGGTGATGTGTACGGTATGCGGCATACGGGCTCCGTTATACGCAATGCGTGTCGAATAAGCCGAAAACTGCGGCGATGGGGATCAGAAGGTCAGGTTCTTGAATTCACGCGTGGCGGCCGTCAGGGCCTGTTCGGTCGGCAGGCGTTCCATCGAGCTGGCGCCATAGAAGCCGTGGCAATGCTTGCACGCCCGCAGCACGTGGGCCGCGTCGTCGGGCGTCGCGATCGGGCCGCCGTGGCACAGCACGATGATATCCGGGCGCACCGCCAGCGCAGCCTCGGCAATACGGTCGATGGCGCCCACGCAATCATCCAGCGTCAGCGCCGTTTCCGCGCCAATGGACCCGCCGGTGGTCAGCCCCATGTGCGCCACGATGATGTCCGCGCCTGCGCGGGCCATGGCGACGGCGTCGTCCTCGTTGAAGACGTACGGCGTCGTCAGCATGCCCTTTTGATGCGCCAGACGGATCATGTCGACTTCCAGCGCATAGCCCATGCCGGTCTCTTCAAGATTGGCGCGGAAGTTGCCGTCGATGAGGCCGACAGTGGGAAAGTTCTGCACGCCGGCAAAGCCCTGCCGTTTCAGGTCGTCCAGGAACACGTCGAAGTCGCAGAACGGGTCGGTGCCGTTCACGCCGGCCAGCACCGGCGTCTTCTTGACCACCGGCAGCACTTCGCGGCCCATGTCCACGACGATCTCGTTCGCGTTGCCGTAGGCCAGCAGGCCCGCGAGCGAGCCGCGGCCCGCCATGCGGTAGCGGCCCGAGTTGTAGATCACGATGAGGTCGATGCCGCCCGCTTCCTCGCACTTGGCCGACAGCCCGGTGCCCGCGCCCCCGCCCACGATGGGCGTGCGCGCGCGCACCATGGCGCGAAACTTGTCCAGCAGTTCGTTACGGTCAAAACGCGGCATGGCGGCAATCCTTCAATGTGCGGCAATTTCAAGAAAGTGGTCGACCGCCGTCCTGGCGAACAGCGGATCGTTGATGTGGCAAGGCACGCGGATCAGGCGGCGGTCCGCCGTCTGCCGCAGGTTGGCCTTCAGCGCGGCAAACAGCGCCGCGTCGGCCTCGGGGTCCCAGAACGCCTGGCCCGGCGCATCCAGGGCGGACACGCCGCCTTCGGGGATCAGAAAGCGCACCGGGCCGTCGCAACGATTCAGCCGGTCGGCGATCCATTCGCCCTGCCGCGTGTTTTCCTCTGCGGTCGTGCGCATCAGCGTGACTTGCGGGTTGTGGGGATAGAAGCGTCGGGCGCGGTAGCGTTCGGGCACGGTGTCCATCGCGCCGAAGTTCACCATGTCCAGCGCGCCGCACGACCCGACATACGGCGCGCCCGTGCGCGCCACCGCGCCAAAGCGGTCATCGGTGCAGGCCAGCACGCCGCCGAACAGCAGGTCGCAGACCTCAGTCGTGGTCAGGTCCAGCACACCGGCAAGCAGGCGGCTGTCCAGCAGCTTTTCCATCGACTGCCCGCCCGTGCCAGTGGCATGGAACACCAGGCAATCAAACTGCGACTCCAGGAGCGGCGTGACTTGCTGCACGCAGGCCGTGGTGACGCCGAACATGGTGATGCCCACCGCCGGCCGGCCATCGTCAGCCGCCGCGGCCGACGCCTGGCGGAACGCGCCGCCGATCGCGCCGGCCGCATTGGCCAGCACGCGGCGCGAGATGCGGTTCAGGCCCGCCACGTCGGTCACGGAATACATCATCGCGATGTCCGACGGCCCCACATACGGCGCGACATTGCCGGACGCCATCGTGGACACCATCACCTTGGGCGTGCCGATGGGCAGCGCGCGCATGGCCGGCGTGATGAGCGCCGTGCCACCCGAGCCGCCCAGGCCCAGCAGCGCGCCGATTTCCGCGTTACCGGCGGCGTAGCGCTCGAACGCAAGAGCCATGGCCGCAATCGCTGTGCCCCGGTCGCCCGTGAAGACGGCCGCGGCGCCGTCCGGGTGGCTGCGCGCGACCTCTTGCGCCGAGACCTGCGCGGCGCTGGGCGCACCCGAGGTCGAGACATCCACCGACACCACGTCCAGCCCCTCGCGCCGGAGCAGATCCGCCACGTAGTCGGCCTCGTGGCCCTTGGTGTCGTAGGTCGCGGCGACAAAGACCCGCTGCTTGGTATGCGTCATGACTCCTCCGCGGGCGGCTACACTGCGTGCGCGCCTCGATATGTGAGGCCAAAGGCCCGTAGAATCCAGAAATGAGACGAAAGAATCATACTGAGACACCTGTCTCACGTCAATCCGAATCCCCCGCCCGCAAGGCGTCCTCGGCAGCGGCCGGCACGAAGCTGATCGCCCCCGCCAGCCCGCAGGCAGCCGCCAGCGGCGAACCCCCGCACGGGCCGCGCGCACGGATGCGCAAGACCCTGCTCGACGCCGCCCAGCAATTGATGGCGCAAGGCGTCACGCCCTCGGTCGCCGAGCTGGCCGAACACGCGCAAGTCTCGCGCGCCACCGCCTACCGCTACTTTCCCAGTCAGAGCGCGCTGATCGCCGCCGTGGTGGACGAAAGCCTGGGCCCCATCCTCGCGTGGAATTCCGATGCGCCCGACGCGGCGGCCCGCGTCGACGAGTTGTTGCGCTTCGCGTATCCGCGGCTGGCGGCGCACGAGGCGCCGCTGCGCGCTGCCATTCAGGTGTCACTGCAACAGCATGCGCAGGCCAGCGCCGGCAAGGCCGGCGCCGAGCCCCAACTGGTGCGCGGCCACCGCGTCGACATCCTCAGGCGCGCCATCGCACCCCTGGCCGCCGACCTGACACCGGCGCAGCAGGACCGCGTCGCGCAGGCGCTGTCGCTGGTGTACGGCACCGAGGTGTTCCTGGTGCTCAAGGACATCTGGAAGCTCGACCTGCCCGAGGTCACCGATGTGGTGCGCTGGACCGCGAACGCCATCATCACGCAGGCGCTGGCCGAAGCCCGAGCCGCAAAAAAATAGCTGCTGAAGGCAACGCCAGGCGCACGGAAAACGACATCCGGCGCGCCACTGTCATTCCCACGTCATTCCCCGCCCGCATAGTTGCGCGCTTTGCGGCATGCGCGTTGCATGCCGACATGACGTTGGAGTGTTGTAGATGCAGTTCGAAGTATCCCGCCTGCGGCGAGCCCTCATGCCCTTGTCGCTGGCTTGCGTGACCCTGCTGAGCGCTTGCGGTGGCAGCGATGACGATGACGAGGTGGTCACCCCTGAGCCGACGCCGCCCGTCGTGACCGACCCGACGCCGCCCGCAGAGCAACCCAAGCCGGTCGAAACGGGTGCGTGGTCCACGGGCGATCTGCACGTGCACACGTTCCAGTCGGACGACGCGCAGGTCAGCCTGGAAAGCGCGCTGGATCAGGCGTTCGACCGCTACAAGCTGGACTGGGCCGCCATCTCGAACCATCTGCGCCTGTCCGCCCGCGACCATACCGGCGTCAACCTGCCCGGCGGATCGATCCCGTTCTCGCAAGGCATGGCGCAGTACGAAGTGCCCTACATCAAGCAGGCGCAGGCCGCGGGCCGCTACGCCGGCAAGATCATCTTCTCGTCGTTCGAATGGGACATGCCGACGCATGACCACGTGAACATCGGCATCGGCTACAACGATCCGCAGTCGCCCAAGTCGCTGGAGGCCGTGGCCGAGTTCGAGTACCTGTTCACCAACCGTGATCCCAACCTGTTCGACCCGCTGCTGGTCTCGCGCCTGTCCGGCGAAACGCGCGCGTTCACCACGCACGCCGACTCGCTGGCCGCGCTGAAGTGGCTGCGCGACAAGTACCCCGACAGCTACATGCTGCTGAACCACCCGTCGCGCTACGCGGGCAAGTACACGATCGCCCAGCTACGCGAGATGAACGACCTGGCCCCGGGCGTCTTCTTCGCGATCGAGGGCATGGTCGGCAACCAGATGGAACCGGACCGTGGCGGCTACGCCACCGCCTACACCAATGCCTTCCTGCCCAACCGCACCTATGGCGGCGCCGATTACCTGGTCGCGCACCTGGGCGGCACGTGGGACGCGCTGCTGGGCGAAGGCCGCCGCATCTGGAACGTGGCCGATTCGGACTACCACTTCCGCACGAGCCAGGGTCTGTACAGCAGCGGCTACGCGCCCGGCGAATACTCGAAGACGTACGTCTGGAAGGACGGCGACAACATGGCGGCCGTGGTCACGGGCCTGAAGAGCGGCCGCATGTTCGGCGTCTTCGGCGACCTGATCGACGCGCTGGACTTCCAGGCCAAGGGCGCGGCCGGCGCGGTGCACATGGGCGGCGAACTGCAGGCGGCCAAGGGTGAAACCGTCGAGGTCACGATCCGCTTCCGCAGCCCCGAGCGCAACAACTACGAGTACCCGATCGAAAGCGGCAACCCCACCTACGTCAAGCCCACCGTCAACCACGTGGACCTGATCGTCGGCGACGTGACCGAACGCGCCGCACCCGGCACCCCGGAATACGACGCCGACACCAACCCCACGACGCGCGTGCTGGCCCGCTTCACCAAGGCCGACTGGAAGGTCGACGAAGATGGCTACAACGTCATCACGACCACGATCAAAGCCGACAAGAGCCAGTACCTGCGCCTGCGCGGCACCAATCTTGGCGTGGACGTGGCAGGCGAAACCGCAGCGGGCGAACCGCTGCCGGACGCCAAGGTCGATTTTGCCGACAACGCGGCGCGCTTCAACGCCATCAATGCCCGCAACTACAACGACCTTTGGTTCTATTCGAACCCGGTGTTCGTGACGGTCGCGAAGTGATGTGATTGCCCAGCGCCGCGCCGATCTGTTCGGCGCGGCGGCGCTGCGGCGCGGCGGCGCAGACAAAAAAATGCCCGGCTACGCGCCGGGCATTTTGCTTATTGCAGCGCGATCACTGCAACGTGCGGGTGAAGACGAACTGGCCATCCTGCCAGTCCACTGGGACCACGTCGCGCGGACCGAACCTGCCTTCCAGGATCAGGCGCGCCACCGGGTTCTCGATCTGCTGCTGGATCGCACGCTTCAAGGGGCGCGCGCCAAACACCGGATCGAAGCCAGAGCGGGCCAGTTCGGCCAGGGCCGGTTCCGTCACCTCCAGCCGCATCTCCTGCTTTTCCAGGCGCTCGCCCAGACGGCGAAGCTGGATGCGGGCGATGGACTCGATGTGCTGCGCTTCCAGGCCATGGAACACCACCACTTCGTCGATGCGGTTCAGGAATTCAGGCCGCAGCGTCTGCTTCAGTTCATCCCACACCACTTCCTTGACCACGTCGTACGGCTGGCCAGCCAGCGTCTGGATATGGTGCGAACCCAGGTTCGACGTCATGACGATCACCGTGTTGCGGAAATCGACGGTGCGGCCCTGGCCATCGGTCAGGCGGCCGTCGTCCAGCACTTGCAGCAGCACGTTGAAAACGTCCGGGTGCGCCTTTTCGACTTCGTCCAGCAGCACCACGCTGTAGGGCTTGCGCCGCACGGCCTCGGTCAGGTAGCCGCCCTCTTCGTAGCCCACGTATCCCGGCGGCGCGCCGATCAGCCGCGCCACCGAATGCTTCTCCATGAACTCGCTCATGTCGATGCGGATCATGTGCTCTTCAGAGTCGAACAGGAACTCAGCCAGCGCACGCGTCAGCTCGGTCTTGCCGACGCCGGTGGGGCCCAGGAACAGGAACGAGCCATACGGCCGCGCCGGATCCGCCAGCCCCGCACGCGAACGGCGGATGGCGTCGGACACGAGGCGCACGGCCTCGTCCTGACCCACCACGCGCTTGTGCAGGAACTCTTCCATGTGCAGCAGCTTTTCGCGTTCGCCCTGCATCATCTTCGACACCGGAATGCCGGTGGCGCGCGACACGACTTCGGCGATTTCCTCGGCGCCGACACGCGTGCGCAAGAGGCGCGGACGCGATTCGTCGCCTTCGGCGTTTTCGGCGGCCTCGGCAGCGCCCACCTCGGCGGCCTTCAGACGTGCCTCAAGATCCGGCAGCTTGCCGTATTGCAGCTCGGCCAGCTTGTCGAATTGGCCCTTGCGCTGCAGTTCCGCCATTTCGGCGCGGACGCTGTCGATCTCTTCCTTGATGGCTTGCGTGCCTTGCACCGCGGCCTTCTCGGCCTTCCAGATTTCCTCGAAGTCGTTGTACTCGCGCTGCAGCTTTTGCAGCTCGTCCTCGATGACGCCCAGGCGGCGCTTGGAGGCGTCGTCCGTTTCCTTCTTGACGGCCTCGCGCTCGATCTTGAGCTGGATGATGCGGCGGTCCAGCTTGTCCATCACTTCCGGCTTGGAGTCGATCTCCATGCGGATGCGCGCACCGGCCTCGTCGATCAGGTCGATGGCCTTGTCGGGCAGGAAGCGGTCGGTGATGTAGCGATGCGACAGCTCGGCGGCCGCGACGATGGCCGGGTCGGTGATCTCGACGCCGTGGTGGATTTCGTAGCGCTCTTGCAGGCCGCGCAGGATGGCGATGGTGGATTCCACGTCGGGCTCGTCGACCAGCACCTTCTGGAAGCGCCGCTCAAGCGCCGCGTCCTTCTCGATGTACTTGCGGTATTCGTCCAGCGTGGTGGCGCCGATGCAGTGCAGCTCGCCGCGCGCGAGCGCCGGCTTGAGCATGTTGCCCGCATCCATCGCGCCCTCGGCCTTGCCCGCACCCACCATGGTGTGCAGCTCGTCGATGAACACGATGTTGCGGCCGTCGTCCTGGCCCAGCTCTTTCAGCACGGCCTTCAGGCGCTCTTCGAACTCGCCGCGGAACTTGGCGCCCGCCAGCAGCGCCGCCAGGTCCAGCGACAGCACGCGCTTGCCGCGCAGGGTCTCGGGCACTTCGTCGTTGACGATGCGCTGCGCCAGGCCTTCGACGATGGCGGTCTTGCCGACGCCGGGTTCGCCGATCAGCACGGGGTTGTTCTTGGTCCGGCGCTGCAGGATCTGGATGGTGCGGCGGATTTCGTCGTCGCGGCCGATGACCGGATCCAGCTTGCCCTGGCGGGCGCGCTCGGTCAGGTCCAGCGTGTACTTGGAAAGGGCCTCGCGGTTGGCCTCGCCTTCCGCGCCCGACACGTTCTCGCCGCCACGCACGGCGTCGATCGCCGCTTCCAGGGCCTTTTTCTGCAGGCCCGCGTCGCGCAGGATGCGGCCGGCCTCACCCTTGTCGTCGGCCAGCGCAAGCAGGAAGAGTTCGCTGGCGATATAGGTGTCACCGCGCCGGGAGGCTTCCTTGTCGGTACGGGTCAGCACGCCCTGCAGGTCGCGGCCCACCTGCACGTTGTCTTCGCCCTGCACCTGCGGCAAGCCCTTCAGGGCGGACTCCAGGGCCGGGCCCAGTCGGTTGACCGCCACACCGGCACGCGCCAGCAAACTGCCCGCGCCACTGTCGGAATCCGACAACAGGGCGGACAGCACGTGGACAGGTTCGATATAGGGATGGTCGTTGCGGGCGGCCAGACTTTGGGCGTCTGCCAACGCTTGTTGAAACTTGGTCGTCAGTTTGTCGAATCGCATAATGGTCGTATTGGCTTGTGGGGAGCCTGACCGATCCGTGCCGGCTGGCTCGATAACCTGAATATGTGGCCGGGTGAGACAATTTCAACACCCGGCGCCTCTCATGGTCTTCTTCGACGTGCACCAGCAAACAGAGCAATGAGCATATACGTTTTTGTGTACGGCACCCTACGGGCCGGCGAAATCAACGACCTCGCCCGGGCGGCCGCAGCGCGCGGTTTGCCGGCCGCAAGCCACGTCGGCGCGGCCAGCGTGCCCGGCATGCTGGTCGATTTTGGCGACTGGCCCGGGCTCATCCCCGTGCAGGACGGCCGGCGCGTGCGCGGCGACGTTTTCCAGGTGGAACCGGCGTTGATCGCCCTGATGGACGAGATCGAGGAATACCAGCCCGGCAAGCCCTGCTGCTTCGTGCGCCGCACGGTTTCCGCCAGTCTGGAAGGCGCCGGCCCGACCAGTCTGCTGCCCTGCGAGTACTATCCGATCAACCCCGCGTTTCGGGCCGCGGCGGTCGATATCGCCGGGGAAGACTGGATTGCTCATCGCCTTTCCAGAACAAAGCAGGACGCCCGGTAAGACACCCGTAGTAACAACGGACTACAATAGACGCCTGTCTCGTGCTTCACACCCGTTCCGGCGCCCGCCGTGCAATGGGCACTCTAAAGGTCATCGTATGCAAAAACGGGTCCCCATTGCCCCTGATGCCGCCCACTGTTCCACGTGCATGCTGGGTCACGTCTGCGTTCCCGTGGGCATGGCAGCCGCCGAAGTCGAAAAGCTGGACGAACTGGTCAAAGAGCGCGTCCGCGTGGAAAAAGGCAAGACGCTCTTTTCGCTGGATCATCCGCTCGACGCCGTCTACGGCGTGCGCTTCGGCAGCTTGAAAACACAACTTGAAGACGCCACCGGCCAGATCCAGATCACCGGCTTCCATCTGCCCGGCGAGATCGTCGGCATGGACGGCATGCTGGATGGCAAGCACGTGTCGGCCGCCGTGGCCCTCGAAGATTCCGAGGTCTGCGTCATCCGCCTGAACGAAGTCGATCGCGTCGCGTCGCACCTGCCGTCGCTGCAACAGCAATTCCGCCGCCTCATGAGCCGCGAGATCACCCGCTCGCACCAGATGCTGGCGTCGCTGGGCTCCATGCGGTCGGAACAGCGCCTGGCCGCATTCCTCTTGAACCTCTCGCAGCGCTATGCGTCGCTGGGCTACTCGTCCACCGAGTTCGTGCTGCGCATGAGCCGCGAAGAAATCGGCAACTATCTGGGCCTGACGCTGGAAACGGTCAGCCGTCTGTTCTCGCGTTTTGCCCGCGACGGCCTCATCAAGATCAACCAGCGCGAAGTCCGCATCCTGGACCTGCCCGCGCTCAAGCAACTGCTGGGACTCGAAAGCTGCTGAGCGGTCGCCGCGCCATGCGCCGCGCGCCTGCCACTTCCCTGACCCGCACGGCGCTGGCGGCCTCGCTCGCCCTGGCCACCCTGCTGGCTTGCGGCGCTGCGCATGCGCAGACGCCGCTGCCCGACCCCTACGACTACGACGAAGCCACGCCCGTGCCCAAGCGCGCGGCGCCGCTGCGCTGGCAGGCCGTTGAACTGGGCCGCCCCGGAAACCGGTACAAGATGCCGGTCTACGCCAACCGGGATCTGGCCAAGGACGACCTGCGCGGCATCAAGCAGGTGCTCATCGTCATCCACGGCGTCAAGCGCGACGCCGACAACTACTACGAAACCGCCGCCGCGCTGGTCGCCGCCGACCCGGCGCGCGCGGGCGACACGCTGGTGCTGGCCCCGCGGTTTTCCGGCTCGATCGACTCGGGCTTCGCGGGCATGGCCGCCTGGCGCAAGGCCAGCTGGGAAGACGGCCAGGAAAGCGTCCAGGCCACGGGCCGGCCCGCCCCCGTCACCTCGTTCCAGGTTCTGGACGACCTGCTGCGCAGCCTGGACGACCGCAAGCGCCTGCCGTCGCTCGCCGGCCTGGTGCTTGCCGGCCATTCGGCCGGCGCGCAGTTGGTGCACCGGTATGCGGTGCTGAACAACGTGGACGGGGTGTTGCGACGCGACGGCCTGGCCCTGCGGTACGTAGTCGCCAACCCCTCTTCCTATCTGTACCTGACCAACGAACGGCCACGCGCCGACGGCAAGGGCTACGCGCCCTACGAGCGCGGCATCTGCCCCACTTACAACCAGTACAAGTACGGCACGGACAAGCTGCCCGCCTACGCCGGCGAATCCGACGATTCCCGCCTCTTCGTGCGCTACGCGGCGCGCGATGTGGTCTACCTGCTGGGCGGCGCGGACAACAACCCCGAGCACCGGCTGCTGGACAAAGCCTGCGGCGCCGAAGCCCAGGGCGCCACCCGGCTGGCGCGCGGCACGGGCTACGTCCAGTACGAGCACGTGCTGGCCGCCCGAGGCTCCAAGCCCGTCCCCCTGCGTCACAGCGCCTTCGAAGTCGGCGGCGTGGGCCACGACGGCAAGCGCATGTTCGGCTCGGTCTGCGGCGTGCGAGCGCTGCTGGGCGGCGACGCCCCGGCCAGCAACACCGCCGCGGCCTGCGACATCATCAAGCCGCGCGGCAAGTAACGCGCTTCACCCCTAGGGAAAGTCCGAAGCCATCGAGCTTGACACGCGCTTGTGGCAGACCTAAAACTTAACCTTATGGTTAAGTTAAATGATGATGCTCTCGATGCCATCTTCTCCGCGCTGGCGGATGGCACGCGCCGCCGGGTGCTGGCGGACCTGGAACAGGGCTCGGCCTCGGTCAGCACGCTGGCCCGACCCCACGCCATGTCCCTGCCCGCCTTTATGAAACACCTGCGGGTGCTGGAAGAGGCCGGCCTCATCGCGCGCGCCAAGGACGGGCGGGTCGTGCGCTGCACGTTGTCTCCCGAACCCATGCGCGCCGCCGCCGGCTGGCTGGCACGTTACGAAAGGTTCTGGACCGGCCAACTGGATTCGCTGGCGCGATATCTCTATCACGAAGAGGAAATCCACCCATGGAAAACCGAATCTCCCCCCTCGAGCTGCGGCTCCAGCGCCGCTTCGACGCCCCCGTCGAACGCGTCTGGCGAGCCTGGACCGACCCGCAAGCGCTGATGCGCTGGTTCGGCCCGGCAGGCACGCAACGCGTGTTGCTGGCCGAAACCGACGTGCGCGTGGGCGGCGCTTATGAAGTCGGCTTCATCACCGCAGACGGCGGGGAACACTACGCCAGCGGCCGCTACCAGGAAGTCGCGCTGCATCGCCGTCTGGTGTTCACCTGGGCGTGGCGCGACACACCGCAGGAAACCTCACTGATTACGCTGGACTTCACCTCGGCAGACGGGGGCACCGAGCTTGCCTTCCTGCAGGCACCGTTCGTCGACGAGCCCACCCGCGACGGCCACGAGAATGGCTGGTCCGGCGCCATGGACCGGCTGGCGGACCACCTGGCCGGCAGGGCCTGAACCTGGCGCCCCGGATCCGTACGCCGGATCCGAACTTGACCCCCGGGTCCAAGCGCCCGGCACGCAAAGGAGACGCACGATGCAAACCGATCATCCCGTCGTATCCCGCCCCCAATGGACCGTTGCCCGCGAGGCGCTGTTGCGGCGCGAAAAGGAACTGACCCACGCCTCGGACGCCCTGGCCCGCGACCGCATGGCGCTGCCGTGGGTGCGAGTGGAAAAGCCGTACACCTTTGAAGGCGCGCACGGCATGCAAGGACTGGATGCCCTGTTCCACGGCAGGCGCCAGCTCATCGTCTACCACTTCATGTTCAGTCCGGACTGGGAGGACGGGTGCGTGGGCTGCTCGCTGCTGGCCGATCATCTGGACAGCGCGCTCATGCACCTGCGGCACCACGACGTGACGGTGGTGGCCGTCTCGCGCGCGCCGTATGCCCGGCTGGCCGCCTTCCAGGCCCGCATGGGCTGGCAGTTTGACTGGTACTCGTCAGCGGGCAGCGATTTCAATTTCGACTTCGAAGCCTCCGTGCCGCAGGCGGATGGCGCCGTCGAGGAACGTCCAGGGGCCAGCGCGTTCTTCCGTGATCCCGACGGCGAAATCTTTCACACCTACTCGGCCTTCGAACGCGGCGTGGAGCGCCTGGCGGGGGCCTACAACTACCTCGACATCGCGCCGCTGGGCCGCAACGAAAACGGCCCGTATTTCGATGTTCGCGACTGGGTGCGCCACCATGACCGATACGGCGACACCCCGCGCCAAGCCTGCCACGACCACCGCTAGGCCGCGGGCCACAGCCGGCATGGCTGGCCTGTGGCTGGTGTGCCTGGCGGCCATGGGCGCCGGACTGATTGTGGACACGTGGCGCACCCCCGCCGCGCTGTTGGCCAGCGAGTGCGGTGCGCCGGGAACGCTGGCGCAACTGGCATGGCGGCACGTCGTGCTGATGCCGGCCAGCTCGGCCGCGATGGCGCTGGCGGCGCTGCTGCCCTGGTCCCAGCTGGCCGGGACTCGATGGCCCTGGGTTCAATTGCTTTGGTCCCGCGTGCCTCAGACCCGATGGCCCTGGCTGCGGCTGCAAGCCGGCGAACCGCCGCTGGCAAGCCGGGTGCTCTGCCTGGTCCTCATGATGTTCGGAATGGTGCTGGGCGCGCGCCTGGGCGTTCAGACGGCGCAGGCGCTGGGCGCTGCGCCGTTTTGGGGAATGGTGCTGGGCATGGCGGCAGGAATGGCCGCAGGCATGGCTGCGACCCTGTTGCCGGTCGCCGCGGTCAGCGCCTGGCGCCGGTAAGCGGGCGAACCGCGGGCGGCGCGGTCTCGATCAACGCGGCGCCGGGCGCCTGGATTTCCAGCGCCGACGTCGCCTGGGCCACGCACGGCAGGATCCAGCCCTCTTCCTTTTCGTCGCGCGACAGGCCGGGCCATTCGATGCCGTACACGATCGATCCGTCCAGCATCAGGCACATGCAGGCGCGGCAGGTGCCATTGCGGCACGAACTGGGCAGCTTGATGCCCGCAGCCTGCGCCGCCAACAGCACGGACGTGCCGGCCGGCGCGTCAAAGCGCAGGCCCGAGGGCTGGACGAGAACCGGGTGCGAGCACATCGTCGTCAGGCTGCCCGCCGCCGCTCAGGCGACGTTGTCCTGCCAGTCCAGCTTCCAGGCGCCGGACAGCACGTTCTGCATCCACAGTACGCAGGTCAGCGTCTTGGCGTCGGTGACCTCGCCTTGGCTGCACGCCGCCAGCAGCTCCTCGGGGTGCTTGCTGATGACGTCCAGAAATTCGTCCTGGTCGAGCTGGCGCTCGCCTGCCCGCAGGCCGCGCGCAAAGAAGATGTGAATGATTTCAGTGGAATAGGCGATGGCCAGGTGCAAGGCGCCCGCATGGGCCCACTGGCCGGCGGTATAGCCCGTCTCCTCCAGCAGTTCCCGCTTGGCGCATACCAGCGGATCCTCGCCCGGATCCAGCTTGCCCGCGGGAAATTCCGTCATCACGCGGCCGACGGGATATCGGAACTGCCGCTCGAGCAGCACCCGGCCGTCGTCGAGCAGCGGAATCACCACCACCGCCCCCGGGTGCACCACGTACTCGCGGATACCGGTATGGCCGTTGGGCAGGCTGACGGTATCGCGGCGGATCTTCAGGAAGCTGCCGTCATACGGGGCCTCGCTTTCGAGGAGCGTTTCGACGAGATGGGTATCGGCGGGTCGGGTCATGAGGACGTCTGGATCGGAAACTGGGAGGAGCGGCGAGCCGTTGCCGGCACGCCTGGCAGCTTACCACCGCCCCGCCGGCGGCCGGTCAGCCGAACTTGCGCGCGGCATCCAGCGCAAGACCCGCGCCGATGCTGCCGAACAGGTCACCTTCCACGCTGCGCGCCTCGGGCACCAGCCGGGACACGCTTTCGCGCAGGCGCGGCACACGGCTTGAGCCGCCCGTGAAGAACACGGTATCCACGTCCGCCGTCGACACGCCCGCATCGCGCAGCAACTGGCCCACGGTGGTCTCGACCTTGTCGATCAAGCGTCCCACGCTGGCGTCGAACGACGGGCGCGTCACCTCGACACCCAGATCCGGCGCCACGCGCGACAAGTCGATGCGCGCGGCGGGCGCCTCGGACAGCGCGATCTTGGCTTCTTCCACCTGCACCGCCACCCAGTGGCCCGCACGCTCCTTCACCAAGTTCAGCAGCAGATCGATCTTCTGGCGGTCGCCGGCCTCGGCGCGGATATAGGCAAAATGCTCGGCCGCCTTGCGCGTGTAGGCCTGGTTGATGGTGTGCCAGCAGGCCAGGTTGCCGTATTGCGTCGACGGCACGTCCTTGCCGCTGCGCAACTGGCTGCCCAGACCCAGCAGCGGCATCACGTGCGCCAGGCTCAATTGCTTGTCAAAATCCACCCCGCCGATATGCACGCCGCCGTAGGCCAGGATGTCGTCGCGGCGGTCCGGCTTGGCCGCGCGGTCCGGCCCCAGCCGGATCAGCGAAAAGTCAGACGTCCCCCCGCCGATGTCGATCACCAGCACCAGTTCCTCGCGGCTGATCTGCGACTCATAGTGGAAAGCGGCGGCCATCGGCTCGAACTGGAATTCGATGTCGGTAAACCCGACGTTGCGCGCGATCTCTTCCAGCGTGTCCTGCGCCGTCTTGTCGGACGCGGGATGATCGTCCACGAAAAACACCGGACGGCCCAGCACGGCACGGGTAAAGCCGCGCCCGGCGGCGGTCTCGGCGCGCGCCTTCAATTCAGCGATGAAGCGCGTCAGCAGGACACGGAAAGGGATGGAACGGCCCTGCACTTCCGTCGAGCCGTCGATGAGCGAGCTGCCCAAAAGGCTTTTCATCGAGCGCATCAGGCGCCCGTCGTAGCCCGCCAGGTAGTCGGAGATGGCCGCGCGGCCATAGCTGACCTCGGCGTCCTCGTCGTGAAAGAAGATGGCCGACGGCAAAGTGGTCTTGCCGTCCTCCAGCGCGAGGAGCGCATGTTGGTCGGGACGGCTCCAGCCGACGGTGGAATTGGAGGTGCCGAAGTCGACGCCGCAGGCGGTGGAAATCATGGGAATTCAGGCGCTTAGAGCAAAACGGCGCACAAGTGTACCCGCTCTGGCTCCGGCCCTGGATTCCCCTGGGGGCTTATTGCTGCTGGCGGCGCTGCTCCAGTTCGCGCAGACATTGCTCGACGCCGGCCTGCATCTGCGCATTCGACGTGGCTGCGCGGTCCGACACCGTACGGCAGCGCTGGAACTCGGCCTGGCTTTGGGGCGTGTCGCGGATCGGTGCGGGCGGCGGGGCTTCGGGCGTTACGGTCATGCGCAGCGTCGAGGGTGGCGACAGGCTGCCCTGGGCCGAGGGAAACTGCATCTCCTGCGTGGCGCCGGGCGCGACGTTCTGGGCCTGGGCAGCGCCCGCCGCGCACAAGGCGGCAAACAGGAAAGCGGATACGTGTTTTTTGTTCATGGCGACCTCGGTTAGATGAGTCAGCGCCCGGGCCGAGGGCCGGGCGCACCGCCTAATCGTATCCCCGGTGGATGGCAGGCGTCGTGCCAAGACGCAACATCATCCCCGCCAGTTGTTTCCTGCGGTTTCCGCGGCGGGTCTCAGGATGCGCGCCGGGTCTTGCGCAGCGAATCCAGCAGCGATGACAAACCGTTGTGATCCAGTTCGTGCATCAAGGCCAGCAAGCGGCCCAGCTCTCCCGGCGGAAAGCCCTTGCGCGCGAACCACGCCAGATACGGTCCGGGCAGGTCGGCGATCAACCTGCCCTTGTACTTGCCAAACGGCATGTCGCGCGTCACCAGCAGCGCCAGCAGTTCGGGATCCATCACATTCATCGCGACGCACCGCCGGTAAAGAGATCAGCGGCCGGCGCGAGGCGCGTATCCAGGTCCCATCCCGGCTCACCATGCGCCAGTTCGGACCCGGGACTTTCATGCTGGACGTAAACGACCGGCGCACCGGCCACACGGGCGCGTTCGGCCAACGCATTGATGCGGGCCAGCACCTGCGCGGCCTCGAAGGGCGGCGGTGAGGTTTCGAACAACGCGCGTTGCACGTCGATCACGATCAGGGCGGATGTCATGGGAAGGGCGTCAGGGGGAGGACTGGATCACAATGCGCGGCTCGCACCGTACCGGAAAATTCACCGAATTGGCAATGAAGCAGAAGTGATGCGCGCGTTCGTGCAGCTGTTCCGCGAGCGCGGCGTCGTCGCCCGCGCCGATGGTGACCTGGGGCCGCAACGTGACCGATGCAAACGCGCCGCCGCGTTCCGGATCTTCCTGCATGACGCCTTCGGCCTCGTCCCGATAGGCCTGCACGGTCACTCCTTCCACCGCGCACAGGTGCAGATACCAGAGCTTGTGGCACGCCGATAGCGAGGCCACCAGCATATCTTCGGGATTCCAGCGCGAGGCATCGCCGCGAAAGGCGGGGTCCGACGATCCCGGCACGTCGGGCTTGCCGGCGGCCTGGATGACGTGGTCGCGGGAATAGGCCGCGTAGCCGGCCGTACCGGCGCCGGTGTTGCCGGTCCATTCGACGGTGACGCTGTAGTGATGTTCGCCTTTCATGCTGTAGTCCTGTTGCCTTGTGGTTTTGTTGCCTTGTGGTTCTGTTGCCTTGTGGTCCTGTTGCCTTGTCGCCTCGTGGCCCTGTCGCCTTGTGCCGCTATCGCTGCGCCGGCAGCCTGTGATGCCAACGCACGCGCAAGGAAGGCCGAGCTTAGCGCACGCCTGCCCGTGCCGGTTGGATGTTTATGACACGCATCGGCCTTACATCCCGTTTCAGCATGGGCCCGTTACTGTCCGTATCGTGAAGACGCGTCTGGCCATCTGAGATCAGCCAATAAGCCAGTCCGTCACACAGGAGCTCGCCATGATGAAAACCACCCTGACCTGCACCCTGAGTCTTGCGCTGCTCGCCGGCTGCGCCCCGTCAAAGCCCATCACCGCCCGATCGGTGCCGGTAGACCACCACACCTCCCGCGACTCCCTGGACTGGCCCGGCAGCTACGAAGGCACCCTGCCCTGCGCCGACTGCCCCGGCATCCGCGCCCGCCTGACGCTGATGAAGGATGGCCGCTACGAAAAGCTGACCCAGTACCTGGACCGCCAGCCGCAGCCCGAGATCGTGACGGGCACCTTCAGTTGGGAGTCTGACGGCAGCACGATCCGGCTGGACGCCGCAGGCGATAGCCAGCGTTACTTCGTCGGCGAGAACCAGGTAACGATGCTCTACCGCGACGGCACGCGCCCCACCGGCCCGCTCGCGGCGCACTACGTGCTGCGCCGCGTGCAATAAGCCATCGCGCCGCCGCCGGCTTTGGGGCTATCCTCTGGCATCGACCGCGCCCGGCGGCGCGTTTCATCCAGCAAGGAAGCCATGAAGACCGATCACGAAATGCTGTCTGCCTTCGCCCCGACAGGCGTGCTGCGCGCGTCCATCAACCTGGGCAATCCCATCCTCGCCAACACCGATCCCGCCACCGGCCAGCCTGGTGGCGTGTCGGTGGACCTGGCCACTGAACTCGCGCGCCGGCTCGACGTGAAGCTGGAACTGGTGGTCTTCAAGTCCGCCGGCGAATCCGTTAATGCCGTCGCCGCCGAACAGGCCGACGTAGGCTTTTTCGCGATCGACCCGCTGCGCGGCGAACAGATCGCCTTCACCGCCCCGTATGTCGTTATCGAAGGCGCTTACCTGGTGCGCCAGGACTCGCCCATCGTCAACAAGGACGAGGTCGACCGCGCCGGCCTGCGCGTCGTGGTCGGCAAGGGCAGCGCCTATGACCTGTACCTGACGCGCGAACTCAAACAGGCCGAGATCTTTCGCGCCCCGACCTCGCCCGCCGTCGTCGACACCTTCGTGCAGGAAAACATGGAGGTCGCCGCGGGCGTCAAGCAACAGCTCGAAGCCGACGCGCAGCGTCTGGGCGGGCTGCGCCTTCTGGACGGTCACTTCATGCTGATCCGCCAGGCCATGGGCGTGCCCAAGAGCCGCGGCGCCAAGGCCAGCGCCTACCTGGCCGCCTACGTGGAAGCCATGAAGAAATCCGGCTTCGTCGCCGAAGCGCTCGCACGCCACAAGATCCAGGGCGCCGCCGTGGCGCCGCTGGAACCGGCGGCGCAGGCGCAGGCCTAGGCTGCCTCGCGACAACCTGCCGCACCGCACGCCGGGCGCTTTCATGCAGAGGCGCCCGGGCCGCAGCGCAGCAATAATGTGCGTCCGACCATCATAGGCGCACGCGGAACGGGACGGATAGAATCTGGGTTATTGCAGGTGATCACCAACCACGAGTCTGGAAGCCAAATGAAAAAAATTCATGCCACTGCGATTATTTCGGACAACGCGATCATTGAAGACGGTGTCGAAATTGGTCCCTATGCTGTCATTGGGGACGCTGAGATAGGCGCGGGTTCGATCATCCACCCTCACGTCGTAATCGCCGATGGTGTACGGCTTGGCAAAAACGTCGAAGTTTTCCCAGGGGCATTTCTGGGTAAGGAGCCCAAGGGCGCTGGAGCCATCGCCCGACAGCCAGAGTTCGCCCGCAAGATCGAGATCGGCGACGAATGCTCGATCGGCCCCCACGCGGTGGTCTTCTACGACGTAAAAATCGGCCGCAATACACTTCTGGGCGACGGAGCGTCGATCCGCGAAAAATGCATCATCGGCGAGCGATGCATCGTCAGCAGATACGTCACCATCAACTACGAGACGACGATTGGCGATCGCTCCAAAATCATGGACAACACTCATATCACTGGCAACGCCGAAATTGGTGAGGACGTGTTCGTCAGCGTTATGGTGGGCACCACAAATGACAACCTCATCCGCGCAGGGTTTGGGGATCATATCTCCGGCCCCGTTATCGAAGCTGGAGCGTTCGTCGGCGCGGGCGTGACTTTGCTACCTGGGGTGACCATCGGCGCGAAGGCCACCGTCGCCTCGGGTGCTGTTGTCACGAAGTCTGTTGAAGCTGAGGGCACCGTTGCCGGGGTCCCAGCACGCCCGATGCGTCGCACCGGAAGCCCCGACTGAGTACTTCGCCCAAGTCAATACTGGGATCTGGATGTCCAGCCATCAATAGCCGCCACTTTTTATCTTTTTCGAGCAGGCCTTTGATCACATGAACGACGAGGGCAGCCGCAACGTCGGCGCCCTGCCGGACAAAGTTCATGCCCAAGCCAGGTGATGGACGCGTTTGCCCACAGGTACGGGCGCGCGAACTGGCTTGTCACTTCTCACCTATTAGCCGGCCAAGGTCGAGGATGCAACGCTTGGCGACATCCGGCGATGTCTGGCAAGCATGCGAACGAACAAGGGGCAGGCCCGATGGCTCTGGCCGGCCATTCAGACCGAAGGACGACCGAAATTTACCCGCGTGAAAAGCGCAGAAAATTGGTGCTGGTCCGCTGCGTTACCGCTTCAACACTGAATGGTGCGTCACGCCTGCAGAAGAATTCCCAACCGGCTATTCCACGTGTCGCCGTAAGCCTTGCCAGCGACCGGAATATGGATCAATGGCCGTTTCAGGTCATTGGTGGAAAAGTCGAAGTGAACGTTCAGGAACGACAGGTTTCCATTGCCTGACTTCTCCGTCCATTTGAGCTGCCACTTGCGGATATAGGAAAAGTCCAGGACTTCGCCCGGGTCCTTTGCGCCATCGACCATGCACAGTTTCTGGCTCTGCGGGTCGAACGCAATGACCACCTTCTTAGCTTTGTCGCTCAGAATCAACTCGCTGTCGACGCTGTCTTCCGGAAACGCCGTACCCGACCGCTGATTGTGCTCGCGAAACTTCGCCAACAAAGCCTTGTGCCGCTTCTGCTGACGATGCACGGCCCAGGCGATCAACGCGACGATCGTCAGCACGATGGAGATGATATTGAACATGGAGCTGGCCCCCTGATGGCCGATAAACGCTGTACCGGCGTTAACGGCCGCAAAGGCGAAGAACTTTAGCCAGCAGTTATGATGCAAGCCATTCATCGCGCACCACGAAGGTTCTTCCGCATGGCCGTCTCGCCCCGCCCGTCCCTCGCCATTCTTCTCATCATCGCCGCGTGCGCCAGCACGTCCGCATTTGCCGACGACGGCTGTGTCGCGCGCGTCGATGCAGAACTGGCCCGCATCAAACAGGCTCAGGACGTCCAACGCACGCGCGAGGCTGCCAATAATCTGGAACTGAATCGGGAGCTATGCCAAGGCCGGCTGGACCTGCTGGACGCGCGTTTTGCCTTGAGCGACGACTTCGAAGCGTGCCGCCGCAACGGCGTGCAGTTTTCGGATCAGGTGACGCGCAACCTTACGGGCGCGTCTGATGATCTGAGCGGTATGAAGGCCTCGTGGATCCGGACCTGCGGCCTGCACATGAAAGACTGATAACGGTACTGAAATACCGGCCGGGCATTGCGCAAGGTTTTCATTACCGTCGGCGAATACCGGTGCAGCTTGCGCCCTTGATGGCGCCAAGTCCTGAAAAGACACCGCGACCGCAACCGCTCAAGCGGTCACAATCGCGGCCATCATCTTCTTGGCTCTTACGCCGCCTGCTTGGCGGCATCGCGCGGAAAGAAAATCGCGCGGCTGGGATCAAAGCCATACAGGGATTCGTACTCCGGCGCATCGGCCGCCAACGCAAGCACCGATTCCAGAATGAAGTCCGCCTTAGCGTCAGACAGCAGCGCGCTGAAATTCAACCGCACAAAGCCGGGCTTCTCGATCTCGCGGCCGTCCATGATGGCCTGCCGCATCTGCAGCGACTGCGCGTCGTCGATATCCAGCAGACGATGCACGTAGGGTCCCGCGCAAGCGCATCCGCCGCGCGCCTGAATGCCGAAGCGATCGCTCAACATGCGCGTCACCAGTTGCTGATGCACAAACCCGCCCTTGCCGTTGCGCACCCGGAAAGAGAAGATCGGCAAACGGTTCGCCGTCAACGACCCCAGCAGCTCCAGACGCTCCGAGCCCTTCCAGGCGGCAAGCGCGCGCTGCACGAAGTGCGCATGGCGCTCCTGCATGAATTCCGCGCCCAGCGCTTCCTTCACCAGCACTACCAGTGCAGCGCGGATGTCCCCCACCACATTCGGCGTACCCGCTTCTTCCCGAGATTCCAGACTGCCGCTGTAATCATGTCCCACAGGCGAAACGAACTTCACCGTGCCGCCTCCCGGCCAGGTCGGCGTCGTGTCGAGCACTGCGTCGCGGCGCACGATCAACACGCCCGAGGCCCCAGGACCGCCGATGAACTTATGAGGTGAAAACACGATAGCGTCGATCTGCGCATCCGGCGCCGGCGACATCCGGATGGGCAGGTACGGCGCGCCGCCCGCATAGTCCCACAACATCTTCGCGCCGGCAGCCTTCACACGTCGCGTGATGCCCGCGACGTCCGCCACGATGCCCGTCACGTTCGACGCCGCCGACAGCGCGCAGACCACCAGCGCATCTTTCGGCGCGTCCAGCGCCCGCGCCAACTGCGCCAGATCCGGGCCGCCTTCGGGGCTTTCTGCCAGTTCAACGATCTCGGCGCCGCATTCGCGCCACGGCAGGATATTCGAATGATGCTCGTACGGTCCGATGATGACCCGAACCTTCCGGCCGGCAGCCACCGCCGCGTTCACGCCGAACAGATTCACCAGCCGGTTGATACCCGACGTTGCGCCCGACCCCGAGAAAATCACCGCATGCTCATCGCCGGCGCCGCAGCACCGCGCGATGACGGCGCGGGCCTCGCGCCGCAGCCGGGTGATGAAGCCGCCGCAGAACGAAGCCTCGGTGTGCGAATTGGCGTAATACGGCAGCACCTGTTCAAGCACAAAGCGTTCGACCTGCATCAGCGCCCTGCCCGATGCGACGTAATCCGCGTAAACCAAAGGCTTGGACCCGAAGGGCCCGTCAATGAAGGCGTCCTTGCCGATAAGCCCGTCGGCAAGCGCTGCCGCGATATCGGAAGACTTCAGGCTGTCTTGAAACTGCTGCAACGGCGAAGCCGGGACGCGTACAGGCGCCTCGGCAAAAGGCATATTCATGGCGGGATGGATCCGAAAAGTACGCAAATATCATACGATGGATGCCTTGATGAAACATCACCGTTTTTTTGCCATAAGTTCATGAAAACGGGTCATATGATCGAATTTATGGAAAAAATAGACAAACTTGATCTGAGCATCATCTCCTGCCTGCAAAAAGACGGCGCCCTGTCGCAGCGCGAGCTTGCTGATCAGGTCGGCTTGTCGCAGAACGCCTGCTGGCGACGGCTTCAACGATTGAATGCCTGCGGCATCATCCGCGGCACGCGGGCCGAAGTCAGCCTGGTTGCGCTGGGCCTGGACCTCACCGTCTTCGTCATGATCCGCACCAGCCACCACGCGAAGGCCTGGGCTGATGGCTTCCGAAAGCACGTCGAGCGCCTGCCGGAGGTGACGGAGTTCTATCGCATTGGCGGCGATTGGGACTACCTGATCAAAGTCGTGTGCCGCGGCATGGTGGGATACGACCGGTTCTATCAGAAGCTGATCACGGACTTCGAGTTGTCGACGGTGACGGGATTCTTCAGCATGGAAGCGATCATCGAGAACCGGCCGCCGGATCTGCGGATGCTGGAAGATTGAAGGGGTACGCGGTAGAAGCGATGGCGCTTTCGGCGGTTGCCCGCCGACAAGGCGGCGCGGTGTAATGGTTGCCGGTCACTCGTTGAAGCGCGGCGCGGTGTATCGGTTGCCAACCACGCATTGATATTCGCCTCGTGCTTCGGGCGCCGGCAGCCCGCTGGTGGCAGTCACGTAGGCCAGTCATCGGCCCGCATTTGAAATAAACTGCGCACAATGCGCCCAGGAACTTTCCCGCCGCGCGTTGTTCGAATTCCCCTCATTCCCACATCGTGGAGACCCGTCCGGCCATGACCCTCTAAGCCCTCCCCCAGATCACCGCTTGCGCTGCGCGCAACGCGTCTTATCGAATCCGGAGAGCTTCTTATGGCCCAGTCTTCCCGCGCGCCCGCACCGGCGCATTCCCAGCCGCAATCCTCGGCGCCTTTCCTCAGCCTGCGTCACGTCAGCCATGCGCTGCCCGATGGACGCATTCTGCTCAATGACGTCAGCCACGACTTTGACGGCAGCACCCGCTATGGCCTTATCGGCCGCAACGGTGCGGGCAAGTCCATGTTGCTGCAATTGGCGCACGGCGCCATGGGCTTGCAAACCGGCCGCATTATCCGCCGCGGCCGCATCGCGTACGTACCTCAGGAACAACCGCGAACCGCCGCCACCACATTGGCGGACGTCGCCGGCATTGCGCCGATCTTGCAGGCCTTGTCCCACATCGAAGCCGGCAGTACTCGCCAGTCAGACTTCGATCTGGCCGAAGGCCATTGGCGCATCCGTGATGAATGGACCCGCATGCTGGCCGACGCCGGCTTGCCCGCGTGGCAGCCCGAGCACCCCGCCTCGATTGCCAGCGGCGGCGAGCTCACGCGCGTCGCACTCGCAGGCGCCCTGATGCAGAACCCCGACGCCCTGCTGCTGGACGAACCCAGCAACCATCTGGACGCAGGCGCACGCTGCTGGCTCATGGACCAGATCGCCGCCTGGCGCGGCGGCTTGATCGCCGTCAGTCATGACAGGACGCTGCTGGACGCCATGTCCTGCATTGTCGAACTGGATCGCGGCACACTCACCACATATGCCGGTAACTACGCCGCTTACCGCGCCCACCGGGACTGCGTAGCCGCCGCGCTCGAAGCGTCCCTGGCTCACGCACGCAACGAACGCACTGCGAGCCTGCGCGCGCTGCGCCAACAGCACGATGCCCAACAACAACGCACCGCCCGCGACGCCCGCAAGGCCCGGGATGCAAACCAGGCGCCGATCCTGCTGGGGATGAAGAAGGCCAACGCCCAAGCTCATGCCGGCCGAGAGAACATCCGGCGGCAAGAGACCGTTGCCGCGTTGGACGATGCGGTAAGGCAGGCCGCTGCGCAAATCGATCAATCGGCAGGCATCGCACTGGCCTTGCCCGAAACCGCCGTGCCACAAGGTCGCCGCGTGCTGCATCTGGAGCATGCGAAACCGCCCTATCCAGTGGAAGCATGTGCGTTAACGGTGACGCTGTCTGGCCCGTTCCGGTTGGCCATTCGCGGGCCGAACGGATGCGGCAAGAGTACGTTGCTGTCCATGCTGGCTGGGGAATTGGCGCCGCACGCAGGCGTATGCGACGTCCGCGTGCCGACCGCCATGCTGGATCAGCGGGCGTCCGTTATGAAGGAAGACAAATCGCTGCTGGAGACGCTGCAGGTGCTGGGCGCCACGTTAGCGGAAGGCGAGCTTCGCAGTCGATTGGCATTGCTGGGCCTAGGGCCTGAGCTGGTCAGTGCGCCCGCAGCGACATTGAGTGAAGGGGAACGCCTCAAGGCTGCGCTGGCGTGCGCGTTGTGGCGGAAGACGCCCGCGCAATTGCTAATGCTGGATGAGCCGACCAATCATCTGGATATTCAGTCGGCGGAGACGCTGATGGACGCGCTCCGGGAGTATCCCGGTGCGATGGTGGTGGTCTCGCATGATGAGGCGCTTTTGGAGGGAATTGCGCCTACACATGAATTGGCGTGGCGGCCGGCGGGATGGCAGTTTGATGAGTCGCCGGGCGTGCCGACGTGACACAAGCCGTCCCACCGGCCGGATCGCCTAGGCATTGGCGGTGCTAACGACGAGGGTGGTTGTCGGCAGCGAAACTTCTTGGTTACTCCGCGGAAGCGGAATTGGAATCGGGAAACAAGAATATCTCGGAGTACACCGGTTCGCTCCAGGAATGGTGTCTCGTGCCAAGCTCCCTGTACGCCTCTTCATAGTCTTCAAGCAGGCCAGGATACGCAAGGAAAGTCTGGTCGGATTTCCCGTAGACCCGAGAAAAACTGCGCGACATCAGCGCATTTACATCAGCGTCCTTCAACGCATACTCGATGATGGTCATTGGCTTGTACGTGTCTGTCGCGGACGCCGCGCCATATCCGGTGCCCAGGCGCAGCAACGGCTGCATGTACCCAACAGGCAGTTCCAGCCGAACAGCCGACTCAGTTGTGGGCCTCGGTCTTCACCTACGTCTCAACATGAAGGGTTGGCTGTACGTGGCCTTCGTCATCGACGTTTACGCTCGGCACACCTCGGCTGGCGAGTAAGCAAATCCATGACGAAAAACTTCGTGTTCGATGCGCTGGAGCAGGGGCTATATGCCCGACAGCATGGCATCTCTGATCCACGACTGCGATAGGGGATCGCGATACGTCAGCATCCGCTATGCTATACCGAGCGCCTGCACTTATCGGACGGCTAGATTTCCCCTGCTGACGCTGCGGCAAACCATTACAACCGACTCGGCAAACCGGCCGACGAGGCTATTCCACTTTGACCAAACGGCGTGCGCGAAAACCGTAGCGATTCACTCGCCTGCACCAGTCCCTCTTGCACCTACTCCGGAATGATTTTGATCTCACTCCATAGTGGTTGC
This sequence comes from Achromobacter animicus, assembly GCF_902859585.1. Lineage (GTDB taxonomy): Bacteria > Pseudomonadota > Gammaproteobacteria > Burkholderiales > Burkholderiaceae_B > Achromobacter > Achromobacter animicus. The sequence goes on from NZ_CADIJM010000004.1 coordinate 234,464, forward strand.
AGCCCTAAACTCTCCATATAGGTCCCAAAATCGACAAAGTCCTTGACTCCGATATCTTCGTATAAAAACCATGATGCCTCACACTCTTGACACACGAACAAGCAAGTATCGCCAGCTATGATCCTGGCCTTGACAATATCTCCCTGCTCACACCTAGGACACAACATATAAATCCTTCTACTTAACAGGATAGGCGGTAATCACTTGATTGGTCCCAGGCCGAACAATAATTTTAATATTCGTTTCCCCCAAAGTGCCGATGGGTCGGCCCATCGGGACAACATATGCACCCGGATCACCGACGACGGGACTACCTTTCTTAAGCCATGCCTCATCGACAACTCTTAATATTTCTCTTCTATCCATACTAAAGACGCTATGCGTTGTCTTGGCTGGGTTCGGCTTCGCATGCTCTAAAACATGCAAAACTCTGTTTCCTTGAACCGACCCTTGTCCATAATCTAGGCCAGCTGGCGTTGTCCAAGTCCGGGGTACCCTCGTCAAACGTTAGCTTTACTGCACCACCTGACGCTTTTGCACCCTTTATCGCGCCAGCAACCGCACTACCCACCAGGATAGCCCTTTCGGCCACCTCCGGACTCACACCATATCGGTTTTGCAGATCAACGGCAATTTCAGTGTGAATAACGACGCTAGCCGCTTCGGCGTTCTGTATGAAATAAACGCCCAAGTCATCTTTGAGAGCATCTGGAAGATCCATGCCGAGCAACCTGTCTAACTGCTTTCGGTACTCGGCAGACTGCTCAACAAACTCGCCAAAACGTTCCCTGCAGGCGTTTGGATCGTCGGCACATACAGCTATCATGACTTCCCGAGTCTCTATACTTAGCTCGCGAAACTTTTGCTGTACCTGATCACAATTGCCGATCGCTTCGCAGGCAGTCGCTTCTGCTTCAAATTGCTTAATCTGGGACAGAGTTAGAGCGTTATTCGTCAACTCAGTCACCGCAGCAATAGTGCTCGTGGAGGTGTCCACAGAAATTGCTTCGGACATACCAGCCACAATACTGGCAATCAAGTTTCCCCGTGCTTCTCGTTCCTCCGACGACAGTTCATCTCCCGAAGCCACGCTTATCAGTTTGGCCAGCACTGAACTTGCCGCAGCCCCCATGGCACCAGCGGCACAATTTCCGCTGCTTGCCGAGGCTCCCGCGCACGCCACAACCCCATGCAGAAGGGCGCGCGCCGCATCCGAGTCTGCCCCAGAGCCCATGGAATCGGCGAGCTTCTTCACCTGCGACACGCCCAAACTCTGGAGATAATTCACAGCTGCCGCTTGCACGAAGCCAGCACCGCCACCTGTCACGTTACCGCTTGCCTCCGCGGAGATCGCGCCCAAAATGCGGCGATAGGTACCAGACGGCCCCCACTCTCCATTAAGCTTGTCCGCCGCCACAGCAGCCTGATCCCGTTCAGCCTGTGACAGCGTCTGGTCCTTTGCCCTCGCCTTCAGCGCGTCAATTTCCTTCGCCCGATTCGTCAAGAACTGCCCTGCCTGCCGCTGGGCTTCCGACGCAATCTCAAACCCCGCTTCGATCTTCTCCTTATCAAAGATCGGCTTAAGCGCATTCAACGTATCCGACGTATCCCGGTTCAATGAAGCAATCGCCTCCGCAGCCGTCTTGCCGGTCAGCGCTAACTGCCCCGCCTCATCACGAATAACGATCGTGCCGCCGCTGATGCCGCTTTGCGTCGTTGAACTGCTGTTGCCGCTGGCTGCGACCACGATCGGTGTACCCATTCCAAAGCCGCTACTGCCCGTGGAAATGGACGTCCCCGCATCTTTACTCGCGCCGCCGGCGACCTCGCCGCCCTTGGTTGTGCCCAGGCCTGAATCGCCCGCTTTAGCGCCGCCAAACCCGAACCCGCCTCCGATCGACACCTGGCTGCCGCTGTAGCGCGCCGTGTTCTTTAGATCTTCAGTGACCAGCGTCCCAGTCGTAAGTTTGTTGAGACCGTCGGCGACCGCCTTGTCGCTGCTGGCGATGACGCTGCCGATGAGCGTGGTGTTGTTCTTGACGTCGATCAGGAAGCCGCCGTCGCCTGCCCACAAACCCGTCTGCTCCGTCACGGTCTTGAAGTTGCTGTTCATCTTGCCGGTGCTGGCGTTGGCCGAGACACTGCTCGAGCCCGCGCAGTACGGAGGGATGCACAGCGTCAGGCCGAAGCCCGCGCTTTTGTTCTTGGAGTCGTATTCGCTGCTGTCCTGCAAGCTCTCCAGCAACAGATTGCCGCCGACCGATGCGATGATCTGGTCGGCTTTGCCCGAAGCGCCTTTAAGCGTGGTGTCGCCGCCGGACTGGATCGCCAGGACATTGCCCGCAGTGACGTTGGTGTTGGTCCAGCTTTCGTCCTTACCGTTGGCGTTGCCTCGACCCACGGACGCACCCAGTTCGAGCGTCCACCCGTTTTGCTGGCCGCCAGTGGAGTAGCCGATACCGATGCTGGCGCTGCTGCTCTTGCTGGTGGTCTTTTGCTCGAAGGCGTTGCGCGCAGCCTCCAGCACGATGTCACCTTCGGCTTTGAGCACCGCGTTGTTGCCGACCGACAGCGTCGAACCCGTGACGGTGATGTCCGAGTCCTTGCCCGCGCCTTGCGCAACGATGGTCAGGTCCTTGCCTGCGGCGACGGTCGACCCGAAAGCATTTGATGCGTTGCGATCGGTCGTGCTGCTGCTCTTGCTGCTACCCAGGCTGAGCTTGATGCTGACGCCGCCGAGCTTGTCGATTTCGTTGGAGGAGCCCGGCTTGGCTGCTTCGGCCGCAGCGGCTGCCTTGGATGACGCTTGCACCGCGTCGTAGGCATTGACTGCCGCTAATCCTGTGGTGACTCCCGCCAGGCCCTGCATGACGGCGTTATCTGACTTGCTCGCCGCATCGGCCATGCGCACCCCCGTTTGCACGGAGCTGACGACAGGGTTGCTCGCCGTGAGCGTCAGCCCCGTCTGCTTGATCTCATGGAATTCGCGCTCCTGGGTAGTGTCCAGCGCGGCGCCGATGTTGACTTCCTTGCCGATCAGCGTGATGTCGCCTTGGCGGGCGATGACGTTGCTGCCGGTGATGTTCAGCGCGTTGCCGGCATTGATCAGGACATCACCTTCGACGCTGCCCACGGTGCTGACATTGTGGAAGACCTTCTTGCTGTCGAGCGAGTCCGTCTGTTTGCTGGTGCCAAAGCTGAACCCGCCCATGGCGCCAAAGCCGGATTTCTTGACCATCTTGTAGTCGTAGCCGTCCTGGGCGTTCTGGCCGGGCAGGATGTTGACGTCGCGCTCGGCGGACATCACCAGATCTTTCTGCGCGCCGACATTCGAGCCCGATACGTTCAAGTCGCGGCCTGCCATCAGCACGGCGGTGTCGCCAGTGAAGGTGGTGGCCAGGGATTGCTCCCAGTCGCGGGCTGTCTTGGTGTGCGTCGTCTTCGACGACATGAACCCTGTGGTCTTGTAATGGGTCTCGTCGTACGCCGAGCCGGTCTGCACGCCCGCCATCAAGTTGATATCCCGGCCGGCGCCGACAGCCAGCTGATCGCCCGCCGTGACATCCGCGGCGCGGGCATTGACGTCCTCCCCTGCGATCAGCGTGAGGTTGCCGTCTGCCGCGATGGATGAACCGACTTCCGAGCTGGTGCTCAGGTCGTGCCGGTTCTTCTTGTTGCGGACCAGCGATTCGCCGTGGCTTTCCTGCAGCGTGGTCAAGTTGATGTCGCGGCCTGCCTGCAGGCGCGCGTCTTCGGTCGCGGTGACCTGCGCCGCCGTCAGGTTGATGTCGCGGCCGGCTTGCAGGCTGAGGTTGCCGGCGTCCACGCGGGACACGCCCGAGACGTAGGAACCCCAGGTGGCGCCGTTGTTCTCGGACGCGGACGTGGAGGTCAGCGCGACGTCGCGGCCGGCCGACAACGCAACGTTGTTGCCCTTGATGAGCGATACCAGATTGGTCAGGTCTTCGCGCGCTGCGAGGTCGACGATGGCGCCCTGGATTAGACCGCCGGCCTGGTTGACGATGTTGGCGGCAGTCATGACGGTGGCGTCGCGAGCCCCGATGGTGCCGCTGTTGGTGATGTCGCCGTCGGCGGGCGGCCGGCAGAGACGGCGGCACCGCTGACGGTGCTGCTTTGGCCACGGCTGGTCTGGCTGGAACTGCTGACGCCATCGTTGATGTTGATATTGACGCCGCCGCCTTTGGATGGGTCTTTCGCCACCGCGTTGTAGGCATTCTTCACGGCCAAACGGCACTAGAATCTCGCATTACTTACCATACGCATCCCTGGGCTCTGCAAAACGCATCTCCCCAAACTTCTCGCACTGATACGGGTACTTTTCAGTACACCGCTTCAGCATGGTTCGCGCCAACTTGTTCGCAATGCTTGCTGCAATGTTCTGCGCTGCCTTGGAAGGACCTCGATTGGAAAATTCGCGCAGCGATATCGGGTATGTGTCTTCGGCAACGCCCCGATACCCCCCGGACTCTGCGTCGTACAGTCGAATGTTGACGCCAACGCTGGGCGGGTACTGTTGATATCCGGCAAATCCGTAGGGTTCCCCAACGGCCACAACATACTTTGCACCGATGGTCGCAGCGTCTTCTTTCAGTGTGCTCGGCCTGGCTGTTTTCGGGTCCGACTTGCGGGTCCTAATCGTCGCCACGATTCCCGCGGCATCCATTGCGCTTGGAAGCTCGTTGTTCAACACTGTGCATACCGCCTCGCCTGCATAAGCAGCTGGATAGGCTGTTCTCGCCCCGAGTATGCCGACCCCATCGATTTTTTTTTTGAAATCGCAGTCAGATGTATAAATCAACACTGGGCTGATTTCCTCTTCCGGCGCCGGATTCGAGGTTAGAGCTGCAGGAGGCGAACCCACGATGAATGAGCAACCAGAAAGAGCGAATAGAGCAACTACTGCAAAGGTCTTCGATGTACCAATCATTGCATTCCCATCATCCATAGTGCAAAGATCTAATTCCATCAAATCACCTGACTAAACGCACCACAAAATTTTCACTGTATTTCTATTAGATCGTTTCTGAAAAGCAGTTGATCACTGTCAGCCTTCAAGAGTATGAAAACTCAGACCAAAAAACGCCCTCGCACCTTCGGCAATCACTTAAACACAGTCTATTTCCGGCCATACTGGATTGGGCCTGGATTAACGAGCGTTAAGAACTGCGAGGCCATCCACGCACCCTTGGATGAATAAATCATACTATTTAGCCCTCACCGCTCACGCCCGAAAGGCTTTATCCCCACGGCCGCCGCTTTAGAGGCATACATTCCAACCGCACCGACCACCATTCCAACGAAAGCGAACAAATAAATGTCCGACCACAAGCCAATAGCACACATCGCTATTCCAAAAATAGAAAGCAACCCTCGAACAGGACGAGTAAGATTTCCATCCCTTATAAATTTCAATTTCACTTTCCACCCTTTGCCGTATTTATCAACACACCACTTTCTTTCACGAGTTTGCCAAGCTCAGTGAAGAGCGGACTAAAGATTGGATATCTGTCAGACGCGATGCTGGTTGACATATCAACTATCGAATCTCCTGCGGCCTTCCTCCAATTTGGCCGCACCAATTGCTCGAATATGCTACTGCCTCCGCCTATCGCGGTTGCCGCACCTGCGGCGATAGGATTACCAGCCATCGTGGACCACGCTGCGACATCACCAGAAATTGTAGATATGACGGCTGCGGCATCCGCCGCCTTATTGGCTTGATAAATATGACCTAGATGCGTCCTATTGGGAGCCATACCCGCCGCACATTCTGCAGTAGCGCAACTCCCATTCAAACTAGCGTCAACGGGCGTGTAACCAAAACTGAAAAATGGCTCGCGCATTGCTGGTGATGGCAGATAGTGGATGAGATTCGGAACCGAACTATTATTGGTAATCTCTAGAATGAGACTCTGAATCCCATAGTCCGGCTTGGTTGTATTCTGCACGTACACAGCCGATCCCGCTTCACTGAACCAACTCGATCCCGAGTCTGTCTGCACAACTCCTCCAATCTGAACATCGGGAATTCCTGGACTCTCAGTTCTGCCTCGTATAACGCTCATCTGGCGCATTTGGTCTTCTATATATTCCACGGAAATATCCCATCCCCTAGCTCGAACCTCCGCCGCGATTTTTTTCGCCAGTTCTCTTTCGTCCGGATGCAATTGCCGGTTATACATATTCGCGACAGCCGCCCCTCCAGCCCCTCCAATCCCGCCAACGGCCCCGCCGGCGGCACTAGCAATTACGTTCAATATTATCTTCGTGGCTTGGTCTCGCGCTTCCCCCGACAAGCCCGCAACTGCGAGTTCGACCTGGTCACGCACTACGTTCGTGGCTAAATCGCCTGCAACAGTGCCCGCAATTGCACCGGCGACGTTTCCTCCGCCTAACGCTGCTCCGATACCCGCAATCGCCGCGTGCAGTGCTATGGCACCGGGCTTGTCTTCGCCCCAGAGTTCCTCATCCTTGCGCCTCAGATCCTTCAGCACATCCCCCGCAATCTGCATCCCCAACTGGCCAAACGCCTGCTGGAACTCCAGTTGCTCGCGGACCTTGTCCTTGTCGAAGATCTGTCCGATGCTACCGTTCGCGCCCGCTGTGTCGCGGCTTAGGCCGGCCGCGCTATCGCGGCCAGTGTCCTTATCCGAACGCACTTCGACCAGGCCCGGGGCGACCGCGGCGTAGGTGGTGCCCGAATCGCTGCCGCTCGTTTGGGCAAAGCTCAAGCCCGACGGTCCAAAGCCGTTTGCGCCACCCTTGTTGGCAATGTCGAACGCCCCTGACATGCCCAAATTCACGCCGACGGTCGCGGACTTGTATGCGGCCTGGTTCTCCAAGTTGGTGAAGCCGAAGGTTTCCGTGGACAGCTTGTTCTTGGCTGCCTCCGCGTTGCTGGCGATTACCGCGCCGTCCAATTGCGTGTGCTTGCCGACGTAGATATCGAAGCCGCCGCTGCCCGCATACAGGCCTGACTGCTCGATTACGCTGTCGTAATTGGACTTGGTCTTGCCGATGCTGGCGCCGATGTATGCGCTGCCGGTCATTGAGCCGAAGCTGAAGCTGCTGCCCGCGTTGACCTGGCTTTGCTTGGCGTTGTAGCGGTCGGTGTCCTGCTGGCTCGCAATGGTCAGGTTGCGGCCGATGTCCGCGCGGATGCTGTCCGCGCGTGCCTGGGCGCCCATCAGCACCGTGTCTCCACCTGAGATCAGCGTCAGATTGTCGCGCGCGCTGATCTGGGACTCTTGATAGGTCGTGCCATTACCTTTGGCGTTGCCCTTGCCTGCGTAGCCGCTGGCAAAGATGTTGATGCCACCACCGCTGCCGCTATCGGACACGCCGATGCCGATGCCGACTTTCCACCCACTGTTCTTGTTGGTTGAGGTTTCGGTCGAGGTCTGCGCCTGGCTGAGAAGGTGCAGGTCGTTGGTCGCGGCCAGCAGGACGTTCTTGCCGGTGACATCGCTTCCAACGATCGACAGATTGCCGGAACCCGCGACATCCTTCTCGCCCAAGGCAACTATGGAGACATTGCCGCCGGCCATGATGGACGACCCAAACGCGGTGTCTTGCGTGCGTTTGGTCTCACTAACGGATTTACTGGAGCCCACGCTGATCTGGATCTGTGCGCTGGCAGCTTCCTTCTGTGCGGTCGTGGCCTTTTCGCCCTTCGCCGCGTCCATCATTCGGTTGGCCTGCACCGCCTGGTACGCGGCCTGCCCGACCTTGACCGCCGCGAGACGTCCGCTCTTCGCTTCTCCAGCCTGTTGAAGCGTTCCATGGATCTGTTGTGCTGCACCGATCACGCCGCCCGCCACGCCGATGGTGATCCCCGATTGCTTGAACTCGTGATACTCGTGCTGGCGAGCTTCACCTACGCCCGCAACAATGGCCACATTGCGGCCAGCAATCGAAATATCGCCGTCCTGCGCCAGCACGTTGCTGGCGAACACGCCGACGTCACGTCCCGCGTCGATGGTGACGTTTCCGCCAACGCTGCCTACCGTACTGGCGGAGAAACCGCCGCTCTCGCCCTTCATCCAATCAGTTCTGGCTTGCTTGCTGTATCCGATGTTGAAGCCGCCACCACCGCCAAGGCCCGATTTGGTGACCTTTTCGTATTGGTAGTCTTTGTATGACTCCGAGGCGGCCACGATTGTGACGTCCCGATTGGCCGCTAGCAGAACATCGTTATCTCCTACGACGTTGGAGCCTTGGACGGTCAGGTCCCGTCCCGCCATCAACGCAACTGTGTCGCCCATGAAGTTGGAACCCTGAGCGAGTTCAAAATCGCTGGCCGTCTTGGTATGCGTCGTCTTCGACGACATGAACCCTTTGGTCTTGTAATGGGTCTCGTCATACGCCGAGCCAGTCTGCACGCCCGCCGTCAGGTTGATATCCCGGCCGGCGCCGAGTGCAAGCTGTTCGCCTGCCGTGACATCCGCGGCGCGGGCATTGACGTCCTGCCCTGCAATCAGCGTAAGGTTTCCGTCCGCCGCGATGGAAGAACCGACTTCCGAGCTGGTGCTCAGGTCGTGGCGATTCTTCTTGTTGCGGACCAGCGATTCGCCGTGGCTTTCCTGCAGCGTGGCCAAGTTGATGTCGCGGCCTGCCTGCAGGCGCGCGTCTTCGGTCGCGGTGACCTGCGCCGCCGTCAGGTTGATATCGCGCCCTGCTTGCAGGCTGAGGTTGCCGGCGTCCACGCGGGCTACGCCCGAGACGTAGGAACCCGAGGTGGCGCCGTTGTTTTCGGACGCCGACGTGGACGTCAGCGCGATGTCGCGGCCGGCTGACAACGCAACGTTGTCGCCCTTGATGAGCGAGACCAGATTGATCAGGTCTTCGCGCGCGGCGAGGTCTACGATGGCGCCCTGGATCAGACCGCCAGTCTGGTTGACGATGTTGGCCGCGGTCATGACGGTGGCGTCGCGAGCCCCGATGGTGCCGCTGTTGGTGATGTCGCCGTCGGCGGCGAGTTTGACGTCGCGGCCGGCCATGAGGGTGCCGTCGCCCTGCAGGTCGCCTTCGCGCACCAGCAGGTAGACCTGCGGGACCAGCACGGTCTCGGTGGTGCCGTCGGGCAGCGTGACGGTCTGTTCGACGAGCCAGACGAGATCAGTGGTGAGTTGGCGTTGTTGCGCTTCGGTCAGTGTGGCGCCGAGTTTGATGCCGTTGTTCAGTGCGAACTGCGCGCCGTTGGTGAGCAGTTGCTTGTACTGGCTGTCGTTGTCGCCAAAGCCTTTCAGGAAGCGCTGGCCGGTAGTGGCCAGGATTTGGTCGGCGACGAGCTTTTGTTCGTAGAAGCCGTCGCCCAGGCGGCGCGGCTGTCCGGACGGTGTCAGGAATTTGGCGCCTGCGGGGATCAGGGCGTTTAGGCCGCCGGGGGTATTGCCCAAACCGGTATTGATGGCGCCGGATGCACCGGCGTTTCCGACGGGCGCGCCGGGTTGCTGGAGAAGACCAAACAGGTAATCGCTGGAGACGGACTCGCGGTTGCCGATGAAGCGCGGGTCGGTGGCCACGACGTACGGTGCGTCGGGCGTGCCGATGACGGCGAACAGTTGACTGTCGGGGATCGTGGCCGGGTTGGAAACGGTGCGCACGACGTTGCCGCTGGGCAGACCGAGGCTGGCGATCAGGACCGGGCCGGTTGCGGTGGCGCCGTTGGGGCCGGGCGCCGCGCCGCTGAGGGAGACCGACAAGTTTCCGCCGGAGGTCCCCACGGGCAGCTCGATGGATTCGGCGGTCAGGGTGCGGTTGTACGGCTCGGAGTATTCCTTGCGGTCGCTGTCTCGAGCCTGAGTGACAGTTGCCGTGCCGATGCGTGTGATCACACGCTGGCCGCTGGCACCGATATTGTCGATGGCAGGGCCGCTGACCGACAGCGTGCCGCCCGACGCGATCTGGCTCTTATCGTTGGTGACGGTACCAACAAGCGTCATCGCGCCGCCGGAGAGGATCTTGCCGGGATCGGAAGATACGGTGCGGGTCTCGGTGATGGTCTCTTCGACTTCGTAGTAGGTGAAGGTGCCGACCAAACGGCTATTGAAGTCTGCGTTGAACTCCCGGATGCGAGCGTCCAGCAGGTCATGCCTGCCCTCGTCTCGCGCAATAGCGGCGTCACGCTCCGGCGGAGACACCATCTCGCACAGGGCGCCTCGGCAGACCTCGATCATTGGAGGGATATGTCCCTCGGGTGGGGGCACGCCAAAAACAGACCAGATTCGATCGCCTGCCTCGTAACGTGTGGTCCCCACGCAGTCTTCGGAGGCGAACCCGCCCATGAGACATTCACGCAGATCGGCGGCACGCGCCGGCGCAATAGGCGCGTCCACTCCTGCTTTCCCCCGGTACGCGGGCGCATAGTCGAACGGAGGACCATATTGGGATGGCGGGTACTTTGTCGAAGGCAACAGGAACCTGCGTTCCGGATCGTCATCCAGCCACGCCGGCGCTTTTCCGCAAGCGGGCGTCACTTGATCGCAGAACCAGTTGGTTGCCATGTCGTACATGTCGGTCGAGCCCGCCGGCGTCACGTACAGTTTGGGAACCTGCTGAACCAGCACCTCTTCGCTCGCGTAGTTCGTATTGATGTTCTGCAGCGACACCGTGGAAATCACCGCGCTCCCCGCCGCCTCGATCGTCGCCCCCGCATTGACGAGCGACCCAGCCTGCCCGTCCGCCTTGCCCATCGCATCCAGCGCGCCGCCGATGCGCAGATCTGCGCCGGCGTAGATCAGGCCGTGCTCTTGGTTCACGAGCGACCCGACGCCAATATCCAGATCACCACGCGACGCAACCACCGCACCGCCGCCGGGGCCCGATCCATTGACCAGTTCTCCCGCGCGGATGGCGATGGTGTTGCCGTAGATGCGGCCGAAGTTGTCGACGCGGCCTGCGTTGATGTGGGTGGCGTCACCATCGATGAGGCCCGAGTTGGTCAGGCCGCTCGTGACGTCGATGGCGTTGTTGCGTCCGGCCAGCAGTTCGCCGCCGGCCTCGTTGTTGAGCGATTCGGCCGTGATGGACAGGTCGCGGCCGGCGCTGACGGTGGCGCTGTTGTCCATGTTGCCGCCCACCGACAGCGTCAGGTCGCGGCCCGCGGCGATGTCGCCGGTCTGGTTGAGCGAACCGGTGTAGGTGAACGCGAGATCCTGCGTGGATTGCAGCAGGCCCAGGCCTTGCAGCGCCTGGATCGTGACAGTGAGTCGTTCGCCCGCCAGCACCTTGCCCTGAGCGTTCTTCAGCACCGCCGCTTTGACCGTCGCATAGCGCCCGGCCGCGATTTCGCCGCCGGTGTTGTCGAGGTCTTCACTGTCGAGGGTCAGATCCTGGTTAGTGCTGATGGAGCCGGCCAGGTTGTTGATGCCGCCGGCCACGATGGTGGCCGTTTTGGCGAGCACGCCTTTAAGCGGCGACCCGGCTTCAGTCAGCGTGGCGCGGTTGTCCAGGCTGACTGCGCTCAGGGACAGGGTGTCGTCGGCCTGGATCAGGCCGCCTTGATTGATGACGGCGCCGGCCGCGACCAGCGTCAAGTCCAAGCCCGCCAGCGTGCCGCCGGCATTGCCGATGCGCGCGGCGTCGATGCGGGTGTCGCCCGCGGCGGCGATCAGGCCGTTGGTGTTGTCAAGTTCACCGCCCAGTTTCAGCGTGGCGTCGCCCGCGGACATCAGCTTGCCGCCTTGGTTGCGCAGGTTGACGGCGTCGATGTCGAGGCTGCCGCCGTGCAGCACTGCGTTGCGCGTGGTGATGTCTCCGGGCGAGGTAAGCGCGAGCGTGGCGATGTCTCCCGGCGATGTCAGCGCGAGCTTGCCGATGGACGACAGGTTGCCGTCGGACAGGTCCATGCCGCCTGCCGTCAGCGTCATGTTCTTGCCGGCCGCGCTGATGCCGGGGTGGGTGATGAAGGCTGCGGTGAGTTTGGCGCTGCCGGGCAGGCTGAGCGTGCCATCATCGCCGACGCCGGCGATTAAGCGGCCGCTGTTAGTCAGCGCGCCAAGCGACGTGGCGTTGACGTCGCCGCCCGCAAGCACGGAGCCGGTGTTGTTCAGACCGGTGTCTGACACCAGATTGGCGACGCCGACCGCGGAAATGACGCCTGCGTTGTGCAGCAGACCACCGGATTGCAAGTCGATATTGGCAGCGGATTGGATGCGGCCATCGGCCGTTGTGGTCAACGCACCCTTGGCGTCGACGGTGACATTGCCGGCCTGGGAGGCGGCGATGCCGCCGAGCGTGGCATCGGTGCCAGCGCGCAGCGTCATCCCTTGGCCGGCGGCAGCGGAACCGATTGCTTTCAGAGCGCCGCCTGCGGAGGCGGTCAATGCCGCGCCGGCCTGTTGGGTCGACGCGGCGCCCATCAGGAGGTCGCCGCGCAGCGTGATGAACGCCAGGTCGCCCTGCAATGCGGCGACGGTGCCGTTGATGGTCATGCCATCACCGGCAGTGAGCGTCTGTGCGATGCCGGCCAGCATGCTGCCGGCGGCAATCAACGTGCCTTGCGCGGTGGACGTGAGCGCGCCGGCGGCCTGCGTCAAGCCTGCTGCGCCGACGGCGACGTTGCGGCCGGTGAGCGTGAGGTTCGCGTCGCTGGCGGCCGTGCCGTCCACGCGTGCATCGCGCGCGGCGGCCAGCATCATGTCGCCGACCGACGCCAGTGCGCCGGCAGCGGCGAGGTCGCGTTGGGCTTGTGCGGTGAACGTGCCTGCGGCCTGCACCTGGCCGCCTTGCTCGACGGACACGTCGCGGCCGGTGAGCAGCAGGTTGCCCGTGCCCGCCTCGCCGAGTGCGGCGGCGGTGCCGCCAAAACGGGCATCACCGATGGCCGCGAGTGTCAGGCCGCCGCCCGCGACGATGGCGCCGTCGGACGCCAGGTCGCCGCCGGATGCCGCAGTCAGGTTCTGTGCGGCTTGCATGCGTCCGGTGGCGCCGACTCGCAATTGTCCGCCCGCGCCGGCCGTCAGGTCGCCCACAAGCGCCGCGACCGTGCCGTCAATGCCGACATTCCGCGCGGCTGAGAGGCTCGCGGGCGTGCCCGCTGTGACGAGGCCGGTCACGAAGAGATCGCGGCCCGCCTCGGCCCGCAGCACACCGCCTGGGCCCGCCGCCGATTGGGCAGTGCCGACGCCTGCCGCCGATTGCGCGGTACCTGCACCTGTCGCCGATTGCGCGCCTGCGCCCACCGCCGAGTGCGCGCTGCCGAAGCCTGTCGCCGATCGCGAGATGCCTGCACCTGCCGCCGATTGCGCGGTACCGGCCGTGCCTGCGACGCGCAGGTCCTGGCCCGCGCCCAGATGCAGATTCGCGCTGCCCTGCGCGAGTCCGTCCTGGCCCACCGTCAGATCACCGCCCGCGTCGGCGCGAAGCGTGCCGTTGGCGACCGTCATGCCGTTCAGTTGGGCGTCGATTCCAGCGGAGAGCCGGATGTCGGTTTCACCAGAGATGGTGCCGTTTGCGATCAGCTTGCCGCCAGCCTGACCAGTCAATTGCTGCGCGGACTGCAGGACGCTGTCCTTGCCGAGCATCATGTCGCCGCCGCTGACGGCTTTCAACGTGCCGGCGTCGGCCAGCACCGTGCCGTCCACGCGCAGAATGCCTTGTGTGTTGAGCTGCGCGGAATGCCCTGCGATCAATGCGCCCGCGAGCGACGCCTCGCCAGCCGCGATTGTGGCCGAGCCGTCCGCTTGAATGCGCGATGCGGACGAGGCCGTCAGGGTCTTGCCCGCCTGCAGCCGCAGATTGCCGGTGGCAAGCGTTGCGCCGTCGAGCTGGACGTTGCGCGCGCCCTGCAGCGACAGGTCTTTCAGGGAGGTGACTTCGCCCGCGCTTTGCAGATCGCCGCCGGCGTTTAGGGCAACGTTACCGGCCGCCGCCACCTGGGCTTTCGAACCGATGGAGACGTCGCCTCCTGCCGAGATATTCATGTTGCCGGACGCGGCCGAGACCGTGCCGTCGACCGCCAATGTTTCGCCTGCCGTGAGCGTGGTGTCGCCGTTGGCGCGAAGCGTGCCGGCCTGCGCCAGAGCCCCGCCTGCCTTCACCACCACCGCGCCTTCGGCGTCCCACTGCGTGGGCGCGTCGATGCGCAGGTTGCGCGTGGCGTCGAGGGCGACGCTGCCGGTGGACGATCCCTTGCCCGTCATGCTCGCGTCGCGCCCCGCCATCAGCGTGATGTCGCCGCGCGCGCCAACCAGGCCGCCAAGACTGAGATCCGCGCCGGCTCGGATCTGGGCGGGTCCGCCCGATTGCAGTTGCGCGGTCGCACCTGCGGTCAGATCACCGGCAGCCCGCGCATGCAGTGCGCCGACTGCGGTGAGCTGTCCGGGCAGCACGACGTCACGTCCGGCCTTCAATGCAATGGCGCCTTTGGCCGTGACCAGACCGCTGGCGTCCGTGCCGGCCTGCGCCGCGCCGCTGGCGGCGTTAGAAGTGCCGCCTTCCGCACCCGCGCTGTTGCCAGCGCCGGCATTGGAACCGTCCGAATTCGAACCGCCTGAATTCGAACCGCCCGAATTCGAGCCACCGCCAATCGAACCGCCCGAACCAGCGCCGCCCGAATTGCCCACGCCTTCCGAACCAGACTCACCCGCAGGCGGCGTATCCCCCCCGATCCGCAGATCGCGCCCGGATTCAACCCGGACATCCTCCCCACCGATCACCAGCGACCCGCCCAGCGCCAAATCCTGCCCCGCCGCGACACGCAGCGCACCTTGAGTCTGCAACGCCCCTTGCGCGGCCACCTTCACATCGCCCGCCGCATTCACATCAACCGAGCCGCCCGCGCCCACCACGCCGGTGATCCCAACATCACGCCCACCCACCAGCGCCACGTTGCCCGCGGCCTGCACCGCGCCGTCGACCGCCACATCGCGCCCCGACGCCAGCCGCAGATCACGTCCCGCCTGCATGGCGGCGCTGGGTGCAATGCGGACGTCGCCGGATGCGCTGACCTCCAGGTCGCCGGTCAGCGCGATCAGGTCGCCGCCCACGTTCACGCCGACGCCGGCTTCGGTGCCGATCAACCGGATGCTGTTGGCGTACATGCCGCCGAGCGCCGCGGTGTCCAGCGCCACGACGGGCGCCGGGCCTTCGCCCGCGCGGGCCGTCGCGTTACCCGTCGCATAATCCACGCGCGCCGCGCCCGCCGTGGCGTTGAGCCGGTCGGCCCACACGCCGGCGTTGATCTCCAGCGTGCGGGCGATGAGGTCGACCTGGCTGGCGGCGGTGCCGTTCAGCCCCTCGCCTTCGACGCGCAGCTTGCCACCGGCAACGTCCAGCGCGATGTTGCCGTCAGGGCCGACGTGCGGGCGGCCCGTGGTCAGCGTGGCGCGGTCCGCGTTCAGGAAGCCGCAGCCGTCGCAGGTGATGCCTGCCGGGTTGGCGACGATGACGTTGGCGCGGTTGCCGGCGACTTCCAGCGTGCCCATCAGTTGCGACGGGTTGGGCGCGGTGACCTGGTTCAGGATGGTGGTGGCGCGCTTGTTGCCCAGCATGACGTTGCCGGCCACCTGGCCGGCCAATTGCGTCTGGCTGGCGCCGCCACTGTTGTTCAGCACCACGCCCGACGGTCCCACGTTGAATTGCGTGTAGCGGTTGTTGGAGACCCCGCCGGCGGACGGCGGCGCGATGTTCACAACGGGCACGCCGTTGCTGACGCCAACGATCGGCTTCTGCCCGGGCACGCGCTTGTCCACCGAAATCGGCAGCGTCTGCGCAAGCACGGGCATCCAGACTTGCGTGAAGACGATGGACCAGACGATCAACGAACGAAGCTTGGACATCATGCGTACCTGACGGGGAACAGCGGATTCAGAACTCGAGCATCAAGACCATCGCGATGACGGTCGATGCGGTGTCGAGAGATTCGGGTTTCTTGAGCGGCCAGCCCGCGGATAGGTCGTAGCTGGCGTTGACGGTCGGGATGGAGAACTGTCCGCGCAGACCGGCGACGGCGCCGACCAGCGTTCGGCCCGACAGATAGGCGGCGGAGGGGCCGCCCACTCGGCCGACGTCGATGCCGGCATAGAGCTGCTGTCCGGGTAACCCAGTGAGCGCGTCAAGGTTGAACGACAGGTCGTTGCGCAGCGTCCAGCCGTCTTCGGCAGCGAGCGTCATCTGGCCGTCAAAGCCGCGCACGGCGTAACGGTTGCCGATCGTGAAATAGTCGGCGGGCACGACGGCTGTTTTGGCGTGCTGGATCTGCCAGTTGGCCTGATAGGCCAGGGATTGCTCGGCGATCTGGAACGGCAGATGCAGCCCTGCGTTGGCGGTGAGGATGGTGCTGCGCCCATTCCAGTCAGGATCGCCGTAGACGTAGCCGGGTGCGTCGGAGAACTGCGGCAACGTGCCGCGCACGCCGCCGCCGATGTCGAGCACCGCGCGGCCGACGTAATGGCGATGCCCGTAGGCGATCTCGTAGCCGGTGACGTCGCGGCGCTGGACGTCGATGGCTACGTCATTCAGGGTGCTATCCGTGCGCTTGCGCAGCATGGTGAGCGACAGATTGCCCTTGTAGGCGGTGCCGCGGTACGGCACGACCGACACGCCCGCCTGGATCTGCTTGGTGGTGCCGCCATAGACGATGGGTTCTTCAAAGCCGGCCACCGTCTGGCGATAGGTGGATTTGCTGGCGCCCGCGAAGACGGTCCAGTAGCCAAACGGCAGGCTGTAGTTGACGGAGGCCGCGCGTGTGTTGGAGTCGGCGTCGCGCCAGTGCGCATTGCTGTTCCACGAGACCGACAGCTGGTCGTATAGGAACAGCGGGGAATCCAGCGTCAGGCCGGCATTGATCTGGTATTTGCCGACGGTGTCCATGCCGCCGTTGTCGCCGCCCAGATAGCCATGCCAGCGCTTGCCCGTGCCGGGCTTGATGACGATGTCGGAGTCGCCCGCGTCGGGGCCTGGCGCGATGTCGATGGCGGCGTCGGTCTGGCTGCCAAGACGGCGGATGTTCTCGAGCGCCTGGTCCAGGTCTCGCTGGTTCAGTTCGCCGCCCGGGCCCGTGGGCAGCGCCGTGCGCCACCAGCCGATGGCGCCCAGGCTTTGCACAGCGGAGATGCGGCCCGGCAGATACCGCAGCGTCAACGAGCCGGCCGCCAGCGATTGTTCGGGCACGACGACCCGCGCGGTGATCAGGCCGTCATCGAGCAGCAAGCCGATCAGGTGTTCCTGCAGCGCGCGCAGCCCGCGGCCGCCGACGCATTCGCCAAGCACAGCCACCATGGCGCTGGTCAGGCGTGCCGGCGGTTCAGCGCCCTCCCAGATGACTTCCCGCACGGCAAAGCACGGGCTTTCCTCCGGTAGCGCCAACTCGCGCGCGACGTCCACGGACGGCGCCGACAGGATGTCGGGCCGCTCCGCCGCGAGGGCGCGGTGCGCGTCGATCTCCTGTTCCTGCCGGCGCTGGATTTCCGTTGCCGGCTGAGCGGTTTGCGATGCCGGCTGGCCCAGGACGGGGCCGGCGCTTGCAGCCGCGAACACTGCCGCCCAGATCCCCTTTGCCAGCCAGCACTGCCGTGATCGTCTGCCGGGCCAAGTGTGGACAGCCGCCAGGCGGCGTTGGTGTACGCACCGCCGCGTCGGAACGGCCGCGTCCGAGCGTTGACCAGCATGGTTTTCGGGCATTTTTTGCTTAGGTGGGATAGGCGATGTGGGGAGTGCGCAGGCCTCAGGACCGTGTCTCTGTTGACATTCGTCCGAACAGCCTTCGCGAGGAACGCATTTGTAAATCGCCGCCCTGGCACCCCGGAATCAGAGAAATCCGAAAGCTCAGACCGGGTTAACCCGAATGCACCCATATCGACAAATCGTCAATAATTCACCAACGTTCTGTCGCCGATCCGTCCCCTTGCCTGACTCACCCATGCCTGTATCCGTCCGGGACGCCATCGTTTCGTCTTCCCACCTCGCGTCGTCCGCTCCTGAGCTGTCCGAGGTCGAATTCGGCCTGATCATCGCGTCGCATGCGTTCAATCGCTGGATGGTGCGTTGCATGGCCTGTGCGGGACTGCCCGAACTCACGTCGCTGGACATCCTGGTGCTCAACCACGTGTTCCATCGGGGCCGGGGAAAGAAACTGGCGGACATCTGCTTCACCCTGAATGTCGAAGACACCCATCTGGTGAACTATTCGCTCAAGAAGCTGGAGCGTCTGGGCGTCGTTCAAAGCGCCAAGACCGGCAAGGAAGTGATCTACACCACGACCGACGCCGGCGCAGCCGCGATCCAGCGCTACGCCGAAGTGCGCGAGCAGTGCCTCGTCAAGCCATTCATCGACTCCCCCGCCGCAGACGACGCCAGCCATCAGTTGGCCAACACCCTGCGCGCCCTCTCGGGCCTGTACGACCAGGCTGCCCGCGCCGCCACCTCGCTGTGAGAATCCACGTTGTCTAGCACCACCGCCTCTTCTTCCGCTCCGCTGCTGTCCGTGCGCGGCGTCTCGGTCGACTTCAATACCGACACCGGCGGCTTTCGCGCCGTCGACAACCTGGATTTCGACGTGCGGCCCGGCCGCACGCTGGCGATCGTGGGCGAGTCCGGTTCGGGCAAGTCCGTCACGTCGATGGCGATCATGCGCCTGACCGACTACAACGGCGGACGCATTTCCACCGGCCAGATCCTGTTCCGTGACGGCGACGATCGCGAGGTCGATCTGACCCAGGCCAGCGACGAACAGATGCGGGCGATTCGCGGCAACGACATCGCGATGATCTTCCAGGAGCCGATGACGTCGCTGAACCCGGTGTTCACGATCGGCGACCAGATCGTCGAAGCCATCATGCTGCACCAGCAGCTGTCACGCTCCGCGGCGCGCCAGTCCGCACGCAAGTTGCTGGAAAAGGTGCGCCTGCCCGACGCCGAACAACTGCTGGACCGTTATCCGCACCAGTTGTCCGGCGGCATGCGCCAGCGCGTGATGATTGCGATGGCGCTGTCGTGCCAGCCGCGTCTGTTGATCGCCGACGAGCCGACGACGGCGCTGGACGTCACCATCCAGGCGCAGATCCTGAACACCATCCGCGAGTTGCAACGCGACCTGGGCACGGCCGTCATCTTCATCACCCACGACATGGGCGTGGTGGCCGAGATGGCGGACGATGTGGTCGTGATGCTGCGCGGCAAGAAGGTCGAGCAAGGCACCGTTCAAGACATCTTCAACGCGCCCAAGCATCCGTACACGCGCGCGCTGCTGGCGGCTGTGCCGCGTCTGGGCAGCCTGACTGGCCGCGACCTGCCGCTGCGCACGCCGCAAACCGTGCTGGAAGGCGACACGCTGCGCGAGGTGGGCGAGACCCGCGAGCAGGACACCGCTTCCTACGATGAACCCGTGCTGCGCGTGGACAAGCTGACCACGCGTTTTGACGTGGGCCACAACCTGTTCGGCCGCGTGACGCACCGCGTGCATGCGGTGGAGCAGGTCAGCTTTGACGTCTATCCCGGCGAGACCCTGGCGCTGGTGGGCGAATCCGGCAGCGGCAAGTCCACCATCGGCAAGACCTTGCAGCAGCTGGTGGCGCCGACGTCCGGCGCCGTGCGCTACAACGGGCAGGATATTTTCTCGATGGACAGTGCCGGCCGGCAGCGCCTGCGCCAGGAAATCCAGTACATCTTCCAGGATCCGTATGCGTCGCTGGATCCGCGCAAGACCGTGGCCTTCAGCATCGCCGAACCGATTCGCACGCACGGCCTGCTGACCGGTGAAGACGCCATCGCCCGCCGCGTGGGCGAACTGCTGGAACAGGTGGGACTGAAGCCCGAACACGCCACGCGCTATCCCCATGAATTCTCGGGCGGCCAGCGCCAGCGGGTGTGCATCGCGCGCGCGCTGGCCAGCAATCCCAAATTGATCATCGCGGACGAATCGGTGTCGGCGCTGGACGTGTCGATCCAGGCGCAGATCCTGAACCTGTTGATGGATCTGCAAAAGGATCGCGGGCTGTCGTATCTGTTCATCACGCACGACATGGCGGTGGTGGAAAAGGTCAGCCACCGGGTCGCGGTGCTGTACCTGGGCCAGATCGTCGAGCTGGGCACGCGCCGCCAGATCTTTGAATCGCCGCAACATGCCTACACGCGCAAGCTGCTGGCTGCGGTCCCGGTGGCCGAGCCCGGCCGCCACATCGACACGTCCCTGATCGAAGGCGAGATCCCCAGCCCGGTGCGCCGGGTTGGCGATGAGCCTGCCATCGTTCCCCTCTTCGAGTTCGCGCCCGGCCATCAGGTCGCCCGCGCCGCCTGAACCTCTTTCATCCGTCGGTCCGACCCGATTTCCCGTCCCTGGAGGCGACCATGCAATTCCTTCGCACCACCCTCTCCGCCACCGCGCTGACCCTGGCCCTCGCCGCCGCGCTGCCCGTTTCGACGGCGCAGGCCGCCGGCACGCTGAACGTGGCCATCAACCAGGATCCGGGCAGCTGGGATCCGATCGACACCTTCGTGACGTTCTGGGGATCGGTCGGCAGCAATCTGTACGACGGTCTGACCATGCGCGGCGCCGACCTGAAGCTGCAGCCGGGCCTTGCCACCAGCTGGGAATACCTGGACGACAACAAGCGTCTGCGCTTCAAGCTGCGTGAAGGCGTCAAGTTCCACAACGGCGAGCCCTTCAACGCCGAAGCCGTCAAGTTCACCTTCGAGCGCCTGCTGGGCGCGGAAGGCGCCAAGGGCCCGCAGAAGTCAAACTACGACTCGATCGGCGAGGTCAAGGTGGTGGACGAGTACACGGTCGACTTCATCCTGAAGCAGCCGGATCCGGTGCTGCTGACCAAGCTGGCAGGCTACGGCGCGATGATCGTGCCGCCCAAGTACATCACTGAGAAGGGCGAGGACAACTTCAACACGCATCCGGTCGGCACGGGCCCGTTCAAGTTCGACAGCTACCAGCCCAAGGTCAACGTGACGCTGGCGCGTAACGATGACTACTGGGGCGGCAAGCCGAAGCTGGACAAGGTCGTGTACCGCTTCATCGGCGAACCCGGCACGCAGGTCGCCGAGCTGCAGGCCGGCCGCATCGACATCGCCACGCTGATCCCGCTGGGCCTGATCGAAACGGTGAAGAAGTCGGGCAATGCCGACGTGATTTCCACCGGCGGTCCGGTGGCCTTCGCGCTGCGCTACAACACCAAGAACGGCATCACGCAGCACCGCGACGTGCGCCGTGCGCTGATCATGGCGGTCGATCGCGACGCCATCGTCAAGCAGCTGCTGCTGGGCCAGGCCAAGACGATCGCCAGCTTCCAGGGCCCGCAGTCGTTTGGCTTCAACCCCGAGCAAAAGCCCCTGCCCTTCAATCCCGCCGAAGCCAAGAAGCTGCTGGCCGCCGCCGGCGTGAAGCCGGGCGCCACGGTGCAGATCGACGTGCGCGGCAGCGATTCGAACTTCCGCGAAGTCGCGCAGGCCGTGTCGGGCTACCTGCAGGGCGTGGGCGTGCGCGCCACCATCAAGCCGTATGAAACCGGTGTGCTGCTCAACGACATCATCCCCGGCGGCAAGACCGGCGAAATGTGGCAGAACCAATGGGGCGGCTGGACGTACGACTACGACAACACCGCGTACCTGATGTACCACTCGGGCCAGAAGTGGAATCCGTACGACAACGACCCCAAGCTGAACGCCATGCTGGAAGCGCAGCGCACGGTCTATGACGTGAAGAAGCGCGAAGGCATGCTGCAGGAGATCGCCGCCTACGTGGCCGATCAGGCGCTGGAATTGCCGCTGTACAGCCTGAACACGATCGTGGGCGTGAACAAGCGCGTGAAGAACCTGGAAGTCCCCGGCGACATCCGCTTCCGTTTCGTCGAAACCGCCATTGAGTAAGTCCCCGAATAGTAAGTCCCCCCCGAGCGCTTCGCGCTTCCCCCAGGGGCATGCCTGCGGACCGGCGGAGCCCGGATCCGCGGCATCCCGCTGGGATGTGCTCCGTTGAGGCATCGGTGCGAATCGATGCCGCGTTAACACCCTTTTCCCGCACCGGTGCAAGCCGGGGCGGCGCCTTATGACCGGATTTCTCGTCAAACGCGTGTTGCAGGCCGTCTTCGTGATCGTGGCTGTGACGCTGCTTGTTTCTTATGCCGTGCGCCTGACCGGCGACCCTGCTCTGATGCTGAGCCAGGGGTCGGGCAGCGTGACCGAACAGGACCTGGCCAACATCCGGCAGGCGCTCGGGTTGAACCGGCCGTTCCACGAACAATATCTGTCGTATATGCAGGGGCTGCTGCATGGCGATTTCGGGCGCAGCTTCATGGGCGGCACGCCGGTCGCCAAGCTGATCGGCGATGCGCTGCCCGCGACGCTGATGCTGGCGTTCACGTCGCTCCTCGTGTCCATCCTGATTTCGCTGCCGCTGGGCATCCAGGCGGCGATCAAGCGCGGCAAGGCGACCGACCAGGCCATCCGCATCTTGTCGCTGGTGGGCCTGTCCTTCCCCAATTTCTGGCTGGCGCTGATGCTGGTGCTGCTGCTGTCGATCACTTTCCCGCTGCTGCCGCCGTCCGGCTGGAGCGGGCCGGCCAGCCTGGTGCTGCCGTCGCTGACCATGGCGATCATTCTCAGCGCCACCAATATCCGGCTGGTGCGCACGACGATGCTGGAAACGCTGTCGGCGCAATACATCATGGTGGCGCGCAGCAAGGGCCTGAAAGAGCGCATCGTGCTGTACAAGCATGCGCTGCGCAATTGCGCCATTCCGCTGATCACGTATCTGGGCCTGCAATTCGGTGGCCTGATCGGCGGCATCGTGGTGATCGAGATGGTCTTCAACTGGCCCGGGCTGGGCACGCTGGCCTTCGACGCCATTTCCGGCCGCGACTATCCCGTTCTGCAAGGCACGGTCACCGTGCTGGCCACCGTTATCGTCCTGGTCAACCTGATCGTCGACATCGCCTACGGCATTGTCGATCCCCGTATTCGCACGCGCTGAGCATCATGCAGACAACCACTTCCCCCGCCGCCCCCAAGGCCATGAAGCCGCGCAGCCGCTACCGCTCGCTCGAATTCGTGCTGGGCGCGCTTCTGACCGGCGTCATGGTCCTGCTGGTGCTGGCATCCGGCTGGCTGTTTCCGGACGGCGGCGAATCGATGGACCTGGCCGCCCGCCTGATGGCCCCGTTCTCGTCGGCCGCCCATCCCTTCGGCACCGATCCGCTGGGCCGCGATGTACTGGCCCGCGTGATCGTCGGCGGCAAGATTTCGCTGCTGGTGGGCTTTGCCTCGGTGCTGGGCGGCGCGCTGCTGGGCATCGTGATGGGTCTCATCGCCGGGTACTACCGCGGCTTCTGGGACATGATCGTGATGCGCTTTGCCGACGTGCAGCTGGCGCTGCCCTTCATCCTGGTGGCGATCACGTTCATCGCCATCCTGGGCGGCGGGCTGTTCAACGTCATCTTCTTCATGATCGTGTCGCAATGGGTGCAGTACGCTCGCCTGGTGCGGGCGCAGGTGCTGGCGTTGCGCGAGCGCGAGTTCGTGCTGGCCGCGCGCGCCTTCGGGGTGCGCGACCTGGCGATGATCCGCCACCACATCGTGCCCAACCTGCTGGGTCCGCTGGTGATCCTGATGACGCTGAACGTGGCCAACAACATCCTGCTGGAAAGCAGCCTGACCTTCCTGGGCCTGGGCGTGGATCCCATGATCCCGAGCTGGGGCGGTATGCTTGCCGACGGCCGCACGTACATGCAGACGGCCTGGTGGGTCAGCGTGTTTCCCGGGCTGGCCATCATGCTGACGGTGCTGGGCCTGAACCTGCTGGGCGACTGGCTGCGCGACCGCCTGGACCCGACCGGCAAGGTCTGAAGAATCGATCCGCGCCACGGGCCGGAAGGAATGTTGAGTATGTCGTTGCTGGACAAGAGTTTCGATCGCACGCTGGACGCCTGGACACACGCCTACATGGCGCCGGCATGGCGTGGCGCGGTCGTGGAAGGCTGGGTGTTCGAAGGCGTGGACGCCCGGCGCGCCGCGCAGGCCAAGCTTGAGCAGGCGGGCGTGACGGCGCGCTTTCGCAGCGCCTACAAGCCGCTCGTGCACTATTTCCTTGAAGAGGTGGAGCGCGAGGGCCTGGTCTCGGCCGAGATCCGCTATCCGCTGCACGAACACGCGCAGGCCAAGCGCTTCACGCTGGAGGCCTATCCGCTTGTGGCGTTGCTGAAAGACGTGCGCGTGACGATGCTGCCCGGCGCCGACGACCTCCACTACGACGTGCGCCTGTCCTATGCCGATGGCCGCACGCTCGACACCCGCGTGTTTGCGCCGAACCAGCTTGGGCATGCGCCGGACGGCACGCCGGAGCTGTCGCCTACCGGCTGGCTGCGCGTGCAGGACGCCAGCGGCGCCGTGCAGACCGATGCCGCGCAGGCCACCGAGTACCAGTTGCTCTTTCGCAGCATCCTGGACACGGTTCGCAACCACACGTGGGGTGCGCACGAGCCGTATTTCGACCGGCTGGAAATCCGCGTGGATCTGCCCGGCATCGACTTCGCGCTGCCGGTGGACGAGGAAATCGTCAGCACGTTCGAAGCGCTGCACGAGGACATCTACTTCTCGCTGCTGGAGCACTTCCAGCAGCATTCCGGCCGCCCCTCCGGCGACCGCGGCTTGCAACCCGGCCAGATCATTCCCGACATCCGCCGCCACGACGGCGCGCCGCGCGTGCAGATCTCGGTGGAGCCCTTCGCCCCGGTCGCTCCTGTGACGCCGGCCGCGCTTCCCGGTCCGCTGGCGCAAGCCCGAGAGCCGTTGTCGGCCGCGCAGATCGCCGGCTGCATGGCGGCCTTTGGCGGCGACACCTTCCAAGCCGTGTCACGCCAAGGCCGACCCGTGTTGGGCACCTATGTGCGCGGGTCTGGCCCGGCCGTCTTCATTTCCGGCGCGCAGCATGCCAACGAAACCTCTGGTGTCGTGGGCGCCTTGCGTGCGGCCGAGGCGTTGGCCGCACGCGGCGACGCGCATTTCGCATTGATCGCCTCCGAGAACCCGGACGGCTATGCGCTCTTTAACCGGCTGCGCGAGCACCACCCGCGCCACATGCTGCACGCTTCGCGCTACAGCGCGCTGGGCGACGACATCGCCTACCGCGAACGCGCGCCGTTTTTCGAACGGGACGGCCGTCACCAGGCGCATGCGATCAGCGGCGCGCAGTTGCATATCAACCTGCATGGCTATCCCGCGCACGAATGGACGCGTCCGCTGTCGGGTTACCTGCCGCGCCACTTCGAGCTGTGGACCATTCCCAAGGGATTCTTCCTGGTCCTGCGCCATCATCCGGGATGGGCCGACCGCGCTCAACGGTTGATCGAAGGCGTCACCGCGCGGCTGGCGCGCAACGTGCCGGGACTGGTGGAGTTCAACGCGCGGCAGTTGGAACTCTTTCATGCCCATGCGCTCGAAAAGGGTTTTGACGTGCTTAACGGCATCCCCGTGCAGGTCACGGAGACCGACCGCGAGGAACTACCCATGGCGCTGATTTCGGAGTTTCCGGATGAAACGGTCTACGGAGACCGATTCGTTTTCGCGCATACTGTGCAGATGGAAACCGTCCTGGCAGCCACGGACCTGTATCGCGCCGGGCTTTAGCGGCTTACCGGTGTCTGACACCCAAGCAACAAGAAAATGAAAATCCGAGAACGCAACCACGGCGACGATCTGGCCCTGGTGGACATCTGGCTCCGTTCGGTGCGCGCCACCCACACTTTTCTGACTGAAAAGGAAATCCAGGCCATGTACCCGCAGGTGCTGAACACGTACCTGCCGTCCGTCAGGGTCTGGGTCTGTGAGGACGATGCCGGCGAAGTGGCCGGCTTCATGGGTCTGACCGGCAACAAGGTCGAGATGCTGTTCGTGGATGCCAACAAGCGAGGCAAAGGCGCTGGCCGCCGCCTGCTGAATTTTGCGCGATCGCTGCACGGCACGCTGCTGGTGGACGTGAACGAGCAGAATCCGCAGGCGCATGGCTTCTACAAGCACTACGGATTTCAGGACGTGGGCCGCTCGGCCTACGACGACTCGGGCCGTCCCTTTCCCATCATCCACATGAAGCTTGCCGGCTGAAGCATCCGCTTCAGTTGCCGTGCGCCTCGTGCCGCGCGCGCCACGCCTTCAGCGCTTCGCGGTAGCGGTCCATCGCTTCGTCGTAAAGGTCATAGACGCAGGGAATGCACCCGCTGTTGCAGCATTCGTCAGGCGCGGGACGCTCGGGCGGAACAGGCGGCGGGTCGTCGTTGGATGTTGCGGCGGGGCTCGACTTGCCGCCAGTCGGTTTCTTCGTGCTCATCGCGTCATGTTAGCGCCGCGCACCCAGCTCGGGCACGTCGCGCGCCTTCACACGCCTTCCCGCTTGCGCCAGTCCGCCCGGCGGATTTCGTAGCAGACCTTGGGCTCCGGCGCGTCGCCGGTCATGCCGACATAACGCAACCCGGTCTTTTCCATGACGCGTTGCGACGCCAGGTTTGAACGCAGCGCCACGGCGCCCAGCACGTCGACGGGCAGCAGGCGAAACCCCAGCCCGATCAGCGCACGCGAAATCTCCGGCGCGAAACCCTTGCCCCAGCAGTCGGGATGCAAGGCATAGGCCAGTTCAACACTGGCCCGCCCCGGCGCAGTGGACACCTTCAACCCCGCGCGGCCCGCGGGCCGACCGGTGTCGCGGTCTTGCAGCACATACATGCCATAGCCATGCTCGGTCCAGTGGACGATGTTCTGCGCCACATAGCGCCGGCTGGCCGCCGCGTCGCGCGTGCCTCCCATGGACTGCATCAGGTCGGCATTGGCGTGCATTTCGATCATGAACGGCAAATGCGCCTGGGACATCCGGCTGGCGGACAGGCGCAGGGTCTGGAAATCGTCGGGAAACTCGGCGGACGGCATGGGAGTCGGAGGCGATGGCGGACGAAGTTCGGGGACGGGCTGGCCGTCCGGATGGCGGACCCGCCGATCATACCGGCCGGCACGGTCTTGCACACTTGCGCCTAACCCTCACCCGCGCTGCAGCCCCACGAGACTCCAAAGAAAAATCGCAATGCGCTCGCAGAGGCGGCCAGGGCCGCAGCGGATTCGCCGCGGCCCGCCGCTGCGCCATCGGCGCCTCGCTTATTGCTCGGGATACGCACGCATGGCGGCGGGCTGTTCCGCCACCAGCGCGTCCAGGATGCGCTTGCCCACGCGGCCGTCCTGCGGCAGGTTCAGGCGCGCCTGCTCTGCCCGCACGGCATCGCGCGTCTTGCCGCCCGGGATGCCGTCGGCCACCCCGATGTCATGGCCGCGGCCATAAAGCTGCTTCTGCAGTTCCTTGATCTGCGCGCGGGACAGGCCGGGATCGTCGGTCGGCCATGCGGTCACCAGCGCCGGGCCGCCTTGCAGGCGGTTCAGCAACAGCGACACGGCCAGGCCATAGCGGCGCGACTGGTTGTAGTGCAGGATGGCGTCGAAATTGACCGTGGCCAGGAACACCGGTCCGCGCGCGCCGGTCGGCGCAAACAGGTACGCCTGCTGGTCGTTGCCCGAAGGCAGCTTCAACACCGAGCCGTCTCCTTGCTTGACGCCGGCCTGCGCCCATTGGGCGATCGTGCGGCGGTCCTTGGATCCCACGTACTCGGCGTCGGGCTCGGGCGGGATCGCGGCGGCCAGCTCGACCGGCACGCGCACTTCCACGACGGCGGGCAACCCATGCGTCCATTGGGCGCGGCGCTTGCGCAGATGGTTTGCCGTGGAGGCTAGCGCGTCGGGCAGCGAGTTGTAGAGGTCGATGCGGCCGTCGCCATCGCCGTCGGCAGCCAGTTCGTAGAACGAAGTCGGAATGAATTGGGTCATGCCGAACGCGCCGCTCCAGGATCCGACGAACTTGTCGGCGGGCACAGTGCCGTCGCGCAAGAGGCGCACGGACGCGTAGGCGTTCTTTTCCCAGAGCGGCTTGTTCTCGGTGCAGGCGCGCGTCAGCCAGGCATTGAGCACGTCGGTCTTGCCGACCTGGCGGCCGTAGTTGGTTTCGATGCCGAAGATGGCGACCAGCGTCGCGGGGTCAACCTGGTATTGCTGGCTGATGGCGCCAAGCTCCTTGCCGTATTTGGAGAGCACGGCCTTGCCGTCCTGCACGCGCTCGTCGTCGACCGTCTTGGCGATGTAGTCCCACCAGCTTTCGCGGCCCTCGGGCTGACCCTTGGCCGACGCGACGGTCGTGGGCAGCAGCGTGGCGTTGGCCGTGTACTTGTCCCAGTCGGCGACGGTCAGGCCGTTGGCCGTGGCGCCCTTGCGCAGCTTGTCGATGCAGGCCTTGGTGTCGAGCTCGGTCGGGACGGTGACGGTCGGCGCGGCGGCAGCGGCGGCGGGCGCGGCAGACGCAGCAGGTGCAGCCGGAGCAGCGGCAGCAGCAGGCGCGGCAGACGGAGCCGGCGCGGCGGCGGGGGCCACAGAAGCGGCGGGTGCCGCAGCGGGCGCGGCATGCGCGGCCGGCGCCGGCGTGTCGTCAAAGCTGCGTTTGGGTTTGAGCACGGGCTGTTGCTGTTCCGGCGCGGGCGTCTGGACACGCGATCCTGTGGCCGATCCGGGCGACTGCGCCTGCGCGGCGCTGGCGGCAGCGGCGGTCAGTGCCGCGGCCAGCAGCACGCGGGAAAGGCTGTCGATTCGAGGACGGGAGAAACTCTGGCGCATGGCTTTCCTGAAAAATCGAAGTCAGCCGGGATCGTACCGCGACCAGCCGCCGAAATCGAACGCGCCCCCCCTGCTAGGCCGCCGCGCCGTGCTGGAATCCCGCCGGTGGCGCGCGCAGCACGCGCCGGCACAGCCACATCGCAATCAGGCTGAAAATCGCAAAGCCGCCCATCTGCCCCAGCATCACGCCCTCGGGCCCGCCCAGGTGCGCGCCCAGCCACACGAAGGGTATGGTGCCCACCGTGGCGCGCAGCCAGCCGATAGCGGTGGAATACGTGGCGTATCCCAGGTTGTTGAACACCGAGATCGCGACGAAGAACAGGCTGTTCAGCGCCCACGCAAAGCTGCCGACGCGGCAGAAGAAGACGATCAGGTCGCGCCCGGGCCCCGTGACCCGGAAGACATCCGGCATCCACGGCGCCAGCACCGCCAGCGCGACAGCCGCCGAGAACCCATACAGCAACGCCCAGCGCGTCGTAAGCGCCACGGTGGCCTTCACGCGGTCCCAGTGGCCGGCCCCCAGGTTCTGCCCGAGGATCGGGCCGATGGCGCCGGGCAGCACGAAGAACAGCGAATAGGCCAGTTGCAGCAGCCGGTCGACCACCGTGGCGCCCGCCAGCACGCTCGGACCGAAGCTGGAATAGGTAGAGACGGTAAAGATGACCGCCGCCGGCGTGGCCAGGGTGGTCAGCGCCGCAGGCAAGGCGATATTGCCGATGGCGCCCAGGTGCTCTCCTAGTTCCCGCGCGGGCGGCCAGGTCACCAGCCGGTGCTTGCCGAACACCAGCCAGGCGCCCAGCACCACGGTGGCGACGCGCCCCACCCCGCCGGCCCAGGCAATGCCCTCCATGCCGCCGTCCAGCACGAAGATGACGATGGGGTCTAGCACGGCGACCGTGCCGGTGCCGGCCAGCAGCACCCACATCGACTGCCGCCCCTGGCCGGCCGCGCGCAGCAGATTCGACAGCATCATTCCGATGCCCATGACCACCGCGAACGGCGTGGTGATGAGCACATACGACAGCAAATGGTCGCGCACGTCTTCGGCCAGGCCAATGGCGGCGGTGAACGGGCCGATCGCCGCCAGAAACACCGCGCCCGCCGCCACCGCGGCGGCGGCCATCAGGATCAGCGACGCGCCCGCAAGTGTGCGCGCCCGGCCGGCGTCCTGGGCGCCAAGCGCACGCGAGACCAGCGCCGCGCCGCCCACCGTGACGCCGATGCAGACGGACGTGATGGTGAATTGCGTCATGGACCCGAAGCCCACCGCGCCCAATACGGCTTCGTCCTCGAGCGTGCCCAGGTAAAGCAGCGACAGGAACTCCACGGCGAAGACGGCCAGCATGCTGGCCCAGCCGGTCAGAATCATCTCGAGCACGTGCCCGCCGAGCGGGCCGGTCACGAAGCGGGCGTGGGATGCGGGTGCGTTCAAGGCAAGTCTGCCATTGCGCGACGAGGCGTGAGCGGCATTACTGGCGCGGGGCCATTGCGCGGCGTTGTCTGCGTGCCGTTATTGCGCAGCCTGCGGCGCGTCGCGCAATTGCGCCAGGCGCTGCACCGCCAGTTCATAACCCTGGGCCGCGGCGGCCTCGTACCAGCGCAGCGCTTCCTTCATGTCGAAGTGCTCCATGACGAGGCCCTGCATGTATTGGGCGCCCGGCTCGCCGCGCTGCGCCGCGGCCAGCACCGCCCGTTCGGCCATGCCGTCCTGGCGCGGCGATTCGCCATAGATGTGGGCGTTGCCGCCCTCGATGGTGCCGCCCAGCTCGCGCAGCGACGGCGGGGTCTGTATGAACAGCTGGCGCCAGAACATCGCGACCAGCACCACGGATAGCGCAAAAAAGAAGGTCCAGGTGAAAAGCCGTTTGGCGGTCATGTTTTTCTCGGTCTCGGTGAAGGCAGGCTCGCGCCCGCGGAATTCAGGGATGATTGGTGGCGGGCGCAAACCAGTATTGGAACAAATCGCCGCGATTGGTGTACCAGGGCAGCAGCATTCCGATGCTGTCGGACTCGCGTTGCACCGTCAGCAGCAGCCCGCCTGCGTCCTTGCGCAGAACGGCAACATGACGCCGCACACCCATGGATTCATGCTGGCGCCAATCATGCCGCACGCTGATCCATAGCCGGCCCTGCGTGCAACCGGCAGCGCGCCAGATCGTGTTGCCGGGGCGCATGGGCTCGCCGCCCGAGGCCATGGAGCTGGCGCCGTCGTCGTGGACGGCAAGTAGCGCGGCCTCGTGCGCACCTTGCCCATCACGCGTCTCGATCTGCCAACCGCGCGCATCAGCCACGAACGAAACGGTTGAGCGGGATGACGGCTTCCACGCCGGAAGCGGCGCATCGCGCATGCCCGGCAGGTCCAAGGGGTAAAGCAAAAATCCACGCAGGTCTTCGAGCAGGACAGCGTCGGCATCGCCCGCGCGGCGTTCGCCCTGGGCGCGATAAGTGCCGGTCAGGTCGGGACATTGCGCCGGATCCGACGGCAACAGGACTGGCGTGTTGTCTTTGAAGGACGGCCACCTCACGGCGACCTCGTCCACGCGCGACGCGGTGCAGCCGGCCAGCGCCGCGGCCAGCAAGGTGATCGTTGCGAGGACGCCGGCGCGTTTAGCGTTAGGCCAGCCTTCACGCTGGGTGACGCATTGCGCGGCACACCAGCCGCCCCGCTCCTTCAAAGTCAATGCCGCTCTCCCGTTGCAAGCCGAAGCCCATGCAGGCGTCGAACTATATCCCGAATCCCGCACTGCGTTGCCAAGCGCCCGGCACGGGAGAATAATCGGCAAATCGCTTCCGCTCCCCTGCGCCATGACACCGTTCCGAGGCAAACTTCGCATCCGGCACCTGGAGATCGTGCTGACCGTCTCCGAATTGGGCAACCTGTCCAAGGCGGCGGCGCAGTTGCACAGCACGCAATCGGGCCTGTCCCGCGCGATCGCCGAGATCGAGGAGCTGGTGGGTGCGCGGCTGTTCGAGCGCACGGCAAAGGGCACGACCTGCACGCCGCTGGGCGACGCCATGTGCCGCCACGCGCGGCAGTTGCTGACCGGTTTTCGCAAGGCCGAGGTCGACCTGGCCGCCGTCTCGCGCGGTGAAGAAGGCAGCCTGACCGTGGGCTGCTTTTCCATGTTTGCGGGCTGGCCGGTGGCGCAGGCCGCGCGCGACTACCGCGAGGCGCATCCGCGCATCACGCTCACCATCGAGATCGGCACGCACGAACGGCTGATCGAGGACCTGGACGCCGGCGCGCTGGACGTATTGATCAGCCGCTTCTCGTCCACCGTGAATCCTGAGATCTACCGGTCGACCACCCTGCTGGAGGATCCGGTGGTGCTGGCCTGCGCCACCCACCATCCGCTGACGCGTCTGCCGCAGGCCACGCTGGCCGATTATGTGGCCTATCCGTGGATCACCGCCCTGCCCGGCAGCCGCATCCGCGGCGAGCTGGAATTGTCCCTGCGCCAGGCCGGTCTGGCGATTCCGGATATGATCGGCGTCCTGTCGCTGGAATTCGGCCGCGAATTACTCGTGGACGGACACTACCTGTGGATGCTGCCCGGCAGCGTCGCAGCCGTCCGGCAGGCGCGCGGCGAACTCGCCGTGCTGCCGGCCCGTCCCGCCCTGCGCAGGTCGCCCCTTGCCGCCATCTGGCGCCGCGACCGCCCCAGCACCCGTCAGGCGCGCGCCTTCGCCGCCCAGCTCGAACGCACCATCCAGGCCGATGGCATCGCGCTGGCCGCATGAACCGCGCGCCGCATCCCGAACACGCACCTCATTCATACCGGAGCACCCATGTACGACTGGCTCAACGCATTGCCCAAGGCGGAATTGCACCTGCATCTGGAGGGCACGCTCGAACCCGAGCTGCTCTTCAAGCTGGCGCAGCGCAACGGCGTGGCGCTGCCCTGGCCCGATATCGACGCCCTGCGCGGCGCCTACAACTACAACAACCTGCAGGAATTCCTGGACCTGTACTACATGGGCGCGGACGTCCTGCGCACCGAGCAGGACTTCTACGACCTGACGTGGGCCTACCTGCTCAAATGCCACGAGCAGAACGTGGTGCACACCGAACCCTTCTTCGATCCGCAGACCCACACCGACCGCGGCGTGCCGTTCGAAACCGTGCTGAACGGCATCAGCCAGGCGCTGGCTGACGGCCGCAAGCAACTGGGCGTGACCAGCGGGCTGATCCTAAGCTTTCTGCGCCACCTGCCCGAAGAACAGGCCATGCGTACGTTGGAGCAGGCATTGCCGTATCGCGACGCCTTCATCGCCGTGGGCCTGGACAGCAGCGAACAAGGCTTTCCGCCGCGCCTCTTCCAGCGGGTGTTCGACCGTGCGCGCGCCGAAGGCCTGCCGGCCGTGGCGCATGCGGGCGAGGAAGGTCCGCCCGAATACATCTGGGAGGCGCTGGATCTGCTGAAGGTGCTGCGTATCGACCACGGCGTGCGCGCCGCCGAAGATCCCAAGTTGATCGCGCGCCTGATCGACGAGCAGATTCCGCTGACCGTCTGTCCGCTGTCCAACACCCGGCTGCGCGTGTTCGATCACATGCGCGAGCACAACATCCTGTCGCTGCTGGATGCCGGGGTGAAGGTCACGGTCAACTCCGACGATCCCGCCTACTTCGGCGGCTATGTCACCGAGAATTTCCACGCGCTCCACGAACACCTGGGCATGACGCGCGAGCAGGCGCAGGCGCTGGCGGACAACAGCCTGGACGCACGCATCGCCAAATAGCGGAAGGTTCCGATGGCGGGATCCGGGTCGCCACGGTCCGGACAGCCCCCATCCAGCCATGCGTGTTGCGCATGGCTATGTTCAAAACCGGAATGCCCGGCGCGGCACTTTCCTCCCTACCATTAGTCCGGCGGCAGCACAGATTGCCGCCGCTGGACGATGAACAACGATACAAGGGGCAGGAATATGAGTGAACGCGTGAAGGCGGCGCTGCGCACTGGCACGCTGGTTGGCGTGCGCGACGGCGGCGTGTGCCGCTATGGCGCCATTCCGTATGCGCAGGCGCCCGTGGGCGAACTTCGCTTTGCACCGCCGCAACCGGCGGACATTCGCGGCGAATTCGACGCTACGGGTACCGGCCCCGTCCCGCCGCAGTTGCCCTCGCGCCTGCGCGGCGCCATGGGCGATTTCGACGCCGAACAATCCGAAGACTGCCTGCACCTGACGATCTGGACGCCGGCGGCGGACGGCAAGCGCCGCCCCGTCGTCGTGTGGCTGCACGGCGGCGCCTGGCAAAGCGGCGGCGGCGCGCTGGACTGGTACGACGGCGCCCGCCTGGCCGAACGCGGCAACGTAGTGGTCGTGGCCGTCAACTACCGGCTGGCCGCGCTGGGCTGGCTGTACGTGCCCGGGCAAACGGCCAACGTCGGCTTGCTGGATCAGGAACTGGCGATCGACTGGGTGCTGGACCACATCCAGGATCTGGGCGGCGATCCGGCGCGTATCACGGTCATGGGCCAATCGGCGGGCGCCTCGTCGATCTGCGCCATGCTGACGCGCCAGCCGCGCTTCTCCCGCGCCATCCTGCAAAGCGCCGCGCTGGGCCGCGGCTTTCGCAGCGCGCAGCAGGCCGACGCGCTGGGACAGGTCTATCTGCGCGCGGCCGGCGCCGATTCGCTTTCGGCGGCGCGCGAGCTGCCGGTGTCCGCGTTACTGGCGGCGCAGCAGGCGCCCGAGGTCGTGCAGGCCCTGCGGGCCGAAGGCAGCAGCCGCAGCCTGTTCTCGCCGGTGCTGGACGGCCAGGTGCTGCCGAAAGAGATCGCCCCGGCGCTCTTGACCGCCGCGGGCCGCGCGGACGTACTGGTCTGCTACACGCGCGACGAAATGGCCGCGTTCCCGGACCACGGCACCGACGCCGCCAGCCAGGAGATGGGCGACGCCGTGTTCGGCGCGCCCTCCCGGCTTTGGGCCCGGCAGGCCGTGGCCCAAGGCCGCAACGCCTGGCTGGCGCGCTTTGATGTCGCGCCGACGGACCGCTTCGGCGCCTGCCACTGCATTGAATTGCCGTTCGTGTTCGACACGCTGCAGGCATTTGCCGACGCCCCGATGCTGGCAGGACTACCTGCCGCGCAGGGCGAGCAATTGGCGCGCCAGACGCAGACCGCATGGCTGGCGTTCATCCGCGGCGATGCGCCGGATTGGCCGCAAGCGCCACACATGCAGATCCTGGCCTGAGCCCGCTACGCCACACGACAGGCGCCGGCCTTGCCGCCGCGCCCCGCATACCAACAACACAAGGGGAATTCCATGTTCAAGCAAACCTTCCTCGCGCTGGCGCTCGCCCTGCCGCTTGCCGCCACCGCCGCCTATCCCGACAAGCCGGTCAAGATCATCGTGTCCAATCCGCCCGGCGGTCCCGTCGACGTCATGCTGCGCGTCCTCGCCAGCAAACTCGGCGCGGCCTGGGGCCAGCCCGTGGTCGTGGAAAACAAGCCGGGCGCCTCGGGCATCATCAGCACCGGCGCACTGGTCAAGTCGGCGCCAGACGGCTACACGCTCGGCATGGTCGTCGCGTCGTCGGTGACCATCGTGCCGTTTGCGGTGGACAGCCTGCCGTTCGACACGCAAAAGGACTTGCAGCCCATCTCGCTGGTGGCGCGCACGCCGTTCATCTTCATCGTGCCCAAGGACAGTCCCCTCAAGACCTGGGAAGACTTCGTGCGCGAAAGCAAGACGCGAAACTTGAGCGTGGGCTCGTTCTCGATCGGCACCGCGTTTCACCTGGTCTGGGAACAGACGGCGCGGCGCGCCGGCATCAAGGCGCTGTACGTGCCGTCATCCTCGTCGGGCAAAACGCAGAATGACCTGATCGGCGGGCAGCTCGACGTGGGCCTGGACGCGCCGTCCAGCTCGAAAGGCCTGATCGACAGCGGACGGCTGCGGGCGCTGGCAATCACCAGTCCGCAACGCTTTGGCGGCCTGCCCGACACGCCCACGTTGAAGGAGTCGGGACTGGACTACGCACCGCAGCCGTGGATCGGCCTGATGGGACCGGCCGGCATCCCCAAGGACCGCGTCGCGCAGATCCAGAAGGCGGTGACCGACATCCTGAAAGACCCTGCGATGAAAGCGCAGATGGAAACGCTGGGCATGATTCCGATCGGCAGTTCGCCCGAGGAACTGGCAGCCACCATCGAGGCCGATCGCGCCGAAATGGGACCGCTGATCAAGGAACTGGGCATCAAGCTGCAGTAGCGCCGGCGCGCGGTAAATTCCGCGCAACATAAGCACTGGAAACAGGGCCCCTTGCGCTGGGGCCCTCGGGTAAGATCCTTGTCAATAACAAGTTAACTACCCCGAGGAGGAGAGCATGCCGCAACGCAATTCCCTGTTCCGTCTGGCGCCCTTGGCGCTGGCCGCCCACCTGATCTTTTCCGGCCCGGCGGCCGCGCAAGGCGCGCCCGGCACGCAAGGCACGGTGCAACCCGCCGCCAACCCCGCGCTGGCCGCGCAGATTGACGAACGCGCCAAGGCCATCGAAGACAAGCTTATCGCGTGGCGCCGCGACATCCATCAGCATCCGGAGCTCGGCAACCAGGAACACCGCACGTCCAAACTGGTCGCCGATCATCTGCGCGCGCTGGGCATGGACGTGAAGACCGGCGTTGCGGGCACCGGCGTGGTCGCGGTCCTCAAGGGCGGCAAGCCGGGGCCCGTGGTGGCGCTGCGCGCGGACATGGACGCCCTGCCCGTCAAAGAACAGGTAGACGTGCCGTTCGCGTCCAAGGCCAAGGGCACGTACCTCGGCAAGGAAGTCGACGTCATGCACGCGTGCGGCCACGATGCGCACACGGCGATCCTGATGGCGGCCGCCGAAGTGCTGGCCGGCATGAAGGACGAGCTGCCCGGCACGGTCAAGTTCATCTTCCAGCCCGCCGAGGAAAGCCCCGCGGACTTCGAGCCCGACGGCAAGAAGGTCTGGGGCGCGAAGATGATGGTGCAGGAAGGCGTGCTGGACAATCCCAAGGTCGACGCGATCTTTGGTCTGCACGTTTCCAGCGCGTACCCGGCCGGCTGGCTGGCATGGCGCGCAGGTCCCGCAATGGCCGCCGCCGACCAGTTCTGGATCGACGTGACCGGAAAGCAGACGCACGGCGCGCGCCCGTGGTCCGGCATCGACCCCATCGTGGTCAGCTCGCAGATCATCCTGGGTTTGCAGACCATTCCCAGCCGACAGATCAACAGCATGCTGGAACCGGCGGTGATCACGGTAGGCGCCATCCACGGCGGCAACCGCATGAACATCGTGCCCGACAGCGTTGCGATGACCGGCACCATCCGGACATACGACGAAGGCATGAAGAAGGACATCCATCAACGCATCGCGCGCACCGCGGACATGATCGCGCAAAGCGCGGGCGCCAAGGCGGACGTGCGAGTCGTCGAGCTTTACAACGCCACCGTCAATCCGCCGGCGCTGGCCGAGCAGATGGGTCCCACGCTGCGGCGCGTGGCGGGCGAAGGCAACTATGGCTTGCAACCCAAGTCGACGGCGTCCGAGGACTTTTCGTTCTATCAGGAGAAGGTGCCCGGCATGTTCTTCTACCTGGGCGTAACGCCCAAGGGAACGGATGTCGACAAGGCCGCACCGAACCATTCGCCGCGCTTTCACGTTGACGAGTCGGGGCTCATCAACGGCGTGCGCGCGCTGTCGAACCTGACGGTCGACTACATGGCGAGCGCGCACAAGGGCAGTTGATCGTTCTTACCCGGATCGCCGATGCACGCGCCGCGTCCATCGCGGAACGTGCATCGGCAACGGTGGCGACAGGCTTCACGCCTGCTATCGCTTCGGCTACCAGGACGGCATAAGCAAACGGCTACAAATTCTTTGTCAGCCGCCGCCCCGCTTCTTACAGTGTGCGCCTTTGCCGCCATGCGGCCGCACGACAGAAGCTTTCGCCATGCCGATCTCCCGACGCAAATTCCTGCTTGCCAGCACGCTGGCGCTGCCGCTGGCTCGGCCTCGCCCGGTGCGCGCGTCAGACTGGCCCGCGCGTCCCATCCGTCTTGTCGTCACGTTTCCGCCCGGTGGCGCCAGCGACATCGCCGCGCGCATCATTGCGCCCGTGCTGGCCGAACGGCTGGGTCAGTCCATCGTCATCGAAAACAAGCCGGGCGCGGGCTCGACCATCGGCGCAAACCTTGTCGCACAGTCGCCCGCCGACGGCTACACGTTGCTGATGTCGAACTCGGCGCCCCTGTCGATCTCGCCGGCGCTGATGCCGCAAGGCGGGTACGACGCGCTGGCAAGCTTCTGCCATGTCGCCTACCTGGGCGCAGTGCCCACGGTGTTTGTCGTGCACCCGTCCGTGCCGGTGTCCAGCCTTGCCGAGCTGACCGCCTGGATCAAGGCGCAGGACCAGCCGGTGCAATACGGCAGCGGCGGGCTGGCGTCCGTAGGGCAGATCGTGGGCGAGCTGTATTCGCGGCAGACGGGCGCGCCGCTGCAGCACATCCCGTACAAGGGCTCCGGCGCCATGCGCAACGATCTGCTGGGCGGACAGATCCGCGTGGCGGTGGATGCCCTGCCGCAGAACCTGCCCTTCCTGCGTTCAGGGCAACTGCGTCTGTTGGCCGTCACCACGCAGGACCGCGTGCCGCAGGTGCCCAGCATCGCTTCGGTGGGCGAACTGGGCTATCCGGGCCTGGTCGCGGAAAACTTCATCGGGCTCTCCGCCCCCGCGGGCCTGCCAGACGCGGTGGCCGTGCGGCTGCACACGGAGGTCGGATACGTGCTTGGCAATCCGGACATTCGGGCCAAGCTCGAGGGCCAGGGCTTCGTGCTGGCGCAGAAGACGCCGGCGGAGTTCACCGATTTCGTGCGCCGGCAGGCCGATAGCTGGGGGCCGGTGGTGCGCGCGACGGGAGCCAGCCTGTGAGCGCCCGCCGTCTGCTCGTGCTGTTCGGCTTTCCCGGCCGGGGCGGCTTCAACGAGGCGGCATTGCAGGGCGCCGAGCGCGCGGCGCGTGCGGGCCATGCGCTGCACGAGGAATGGGTCGCGGCCACTGATCCGGCCGCGCGTGCCGAGCGCCTTGCGCAGTTGTGCAACGGCAACCCGGATCTGGTGATCGTGCACGGCGGCCAGGGCGACGTGCCCGTGGCCGAGGTGGCGCCGCATTTTCCGCGTACGCAGTTCGCGATCACACAAGGCAGTCATACGGCGGCCAACGTCGCGAGCTATGAGATTCTGCAGGAGCATTCCGCGTTTCTTGCCGGGATTCTGGCCGGCTTGCGGGCGGAGGGAGATGGCGCGGGCGGCCTGGTCGCGGGGGGACGCCCTGCGGATGGCCGCCCCGCGGGTGGCCGCCCCGCGCACCTCTCCGGCGAGCGCGTCCGGCCCGGTCTGAAGGGCCGCGCCGCCTTTGCCGACGGCGTGCGCCGCGTGACGGGCCGGGATCCGCTTACGGGATTTTGCGGCAATCAGCACGACCCCGACCTCGGTGAGGCGTGGACACGTGCGCTCGCCGCACAACGCGCCCGCGTGGTGTTCGCGATGATGGATGGCGGCCGCGACGGCGTCACGCGCGCCTGCCGCGAGGCCGGCATCCGGCAGATCGGCAACGTGCTGGATTGGGTGGCCCGCGATCCGGAGGTCTATCTGGCATCGGCGCTCGCGGACTCCGGCCTGTGCGTGGAGCGCGCGGCCGCGGACCACGCCGCGGGCGCGCTGGCCGTGGGACGCATCACGCGTTTCGGCCTGGAGGCTGCGGCCTCGTTGCGGCTGGTGCTGGGCGCAGACGTCACCGCCTACGAGCGGCGCGAGCTGGACGCGTGGTCTGGGCGCCTGGCGTCCGGCGAGATCGAGATTGCCAGCCACTACGACGGCGAGGAATTCGCGCTGTCGTAGATGCCCTCGCAGCGACACCGCGCCGGCAACATGTGGCGCGTTGCGGGCGACGTGACCCACGGCCCTGCGCACACGTCTCGCGAGCCTTGCGGGCATCCCGCATTGACGCGTCGCGATGCCCTGGCTACAGTGGCCGGCAGTCTTGCGGCAAGGCTTTTGCGCCGCATTTTCGAACCGCCCGCGGTCCCGCCGTTGGCCCAACACTCCGGATACCCATGAACAGCTTCCGCGTCGGCATCGCCGGCTTCGGCGCCATCGGCCAGGCCGTGGCGCAATCCCTGGATGCGGGCCTGCCCGGCCTGACGCTCGCCGCCGTCGCGGTGCGAGATCCCAACGCCCCGCCCGCCTTCGACTGGAAGAACGGCGCGCCCACGTTCACCACCATCGGCGGGCTCGCCGAACACTGCGATGTGGTGGTGGAATGCGCGCCCGCTGCCGTGTTCCGCGACATCGCCGAACCCGTGCTGCGTGCCGGCAAGAAGATGGTGGTGCTCAGTTCGGGCGCGTTGCTGCGTCACGAAGACCTGATCGGCATCGCGGGCCAGCATGGTGGCCAGGTCATCGTGCCGTCGGGCGCCATTCTCGGGCTGGACGCCATCACCGCCGCCGCGGAAGGCGTGATCCATTCGGTCACGATGATCACCCGCAAACCGGTGCGCGGCCTGCTCGGCGCGCCCTACCTTACCGAAAACGACATCGACATCGAAGGCATCACCGAACCGCGCCTGATCTTCCGCGGCTCGCCGCGCGAGGCCGCCGTGGGCTTTCCGGCCAACCTCAACGTGGCCGTCAGCGTGTCGCTGGCGGGCATCGGCCCGGACCGCACCACGCTGGAAATCTGGGCAGATCCCTCACTCGAACGCAACGTGCATCGCGTCGAGGTCGTGTCGGATTCCGCCTCGTTCTCGGTGGAAATCCAGAACATTCCCTCCGCCAATCCCAAGACCGGCCGCATCACCGCGCAAAGCGTGATTGCCGCGCTGCGCAAGGTGACCGGACCGCTGCGCGTAGGGACCTGATTTTCGGCAAGACGTGCAAAAGGCCGCTGCGTGCGGTCTTTTGCATGTGCAGCGCAGTCCGTCAGGCCGCCGCTCTGCGCAGCGCATCGCCGTGGCGCGACGCCGGCATCGGGCCGGCCTTCCACCCGCCCGCACCATCCAGATCCAGCCGCTGCGTATGGAAAGCATCCAGCGTGCTGCGATGGCCCACGCTGACCAGCATGCTGTCCGGCAACGCGTCGCGCAGCAGGCTGTACAGCATGTGTTCCAGTCCTTCGTCCGTGGCCGAGGTGGCCTCGTCCAGAAAGACCAGCGCCGGCCGGTTGTACAGCACGCGCGCAAACGCGATGCGCTGCTGCTCGCCCAGCGACAACACGCGCGACCAGTCGTGCACCTCGTCGAGCCGGCTGGCCAGATGCCCCAGGTTGACCTGCCTGAGCGCGTCGGCCAGGCGCGCGTCGTCGGCCGGCTGCGCCAGTCCCGGATACGCCACCGCGCCGCGCAGGTCGCCCAGCGGCAGATAAGGCCGCTGCGACAGGAACAACGCGGACTCGCCTTGCGGCCGCCGCACCTCGCCGCTGGCATACGGCCACAGGCCCGCCAGCGCGCGCAGCAAGGTCGTCTTGCCGCTACCCGACGGCCCCTTGATCAGCAGGGCCTGACCGGGATGCAGGCGCAGGTTCAGGTTTTCCAGAAGACGCGCGCCATCCGGGCGCGACACGTTCAGGCCTTCGATCTGCAGCCCATCCGGCAGGGCTTGCGTCTGCACCTGCGGCAGCGCGCGCGCGGCCTCGTTGGCATCCAGGAATCCGTTCAGACGATCCAACGTGGCGCGGTACTGCGCGAAGGTGTCGTACGAACTGCGAAAGAACGACAGCGATTCCTGGACCTGCCCGAACGCCTGCGACGTCTGCATGACATCGCCCAGTTTGATTGCCCCGCTGAAGAAACGCGGCGCCTGCAGGATGAACGGAAACACCACCGCGATCTGGCTGACCGACAGGTTGAAGCCGTCGAACTTCAAGCCCCGGTACACGCGCTGCCAGAGATTGGCGATGTAGGACGTGAAGCGGGTCCACAGGGTCGCGCGCTCGACTTCCTCGCCCTGGTAGAACGCGACGTTCTCCGCGTTTTCGCGCAGGCGCACCAGCGCATATCGGAAGTTGGCGGTCAGACGCTCGGACAGGAAGTTCAGCTTGATCAGCGGACGCCCGATCTTGAAGGCCAGCCACGTGGCGACGATGACGTACAGGTACACCACGAACACCATGGCGCGCGGGATTTCAACGCCGCCGAGTGTCAACGGCCCTGACAACCCCCACAGGATCGTCGTGAAGGCCACCAGCGACACGATCGCGCTCAGCGCGCCGATGGCCAGCGTGCGCGAGCCCGTCACGAACTGCGCGATGTCCTGCTCGATCCGCTGGTCGGGGTTGTCGACGGGTTCGGCCAGGAAGTGTCCGCGGTAGTAGGCGCCCGCGCCCAGCCAGTCGCGCGTCAGCCGATCATTCAGCCAGACGCGCCAATGGACGTCGAAGGCCTGCCCCACATAGCTGTCGGCCAGGCTGCGCACCACATGCACCGTGGCCAGCACGGCGAAAATGCCCAGAAAGTGCCAGAAGACGGCCTGATCCAGCGCCTGCAGGGCGCTATAGAACCCGTTGTACCAAAACGAGAACAGCACCGTCATGCGCACTGCGAACATCGCCAGGAACAGCAGCAGAGCCAGCGTCAGCATCGGACGCCAACTGCGGCGCGGCGTGAGATACGGCCAGGCCAGCCGCCAGAATTTGCGGCCCCAGACTGTGGTGCGGGTCAGGACGAGCGTGACCAGCGCCAGCGCGACGGCGGAGATGCCGAATGCGCGCACGAGCCACAGGGCGCTTTCCGCGAGTTGCTGCTGCCAATTCAGATCCATGAGCCCGGAACCTCGCAAAGACGTTCCTGGTTAGACGGCGGGATCGACCGCAGTTCCGGCAAAAACGCGGTTTTAAGCCTCGCTTAAGCCTGATTGAAGGACGTTGAAGGGCCGTTGAAAGCCGTGACGCACTTATTCGGATCTGAGATCCAGATTGGCGAACAGATCCGCCAGCGTCGGCACGCTGCGCGCCGGCCAGATCGCGCTCAAGTCGAAGCTGGGCAGACGCTCGCCATCGCGCACTTCGCAAAAGCGCACGCCCCGAAATCCCATGGACCGGATCCAGCTGGGCAGCAACGCAACACCGCAGCCGCCCGCCACGCACGACAGCACCGTCAGCGTGAGGCTCGCCTCCTGGTTCACGTGCGCATCGTGACCGCCCTTGCGCATGGCATCCAGGATGGCCGCATAAAATGCCGGCAGTTGCGTCTGCGGGTACATCACCAGGCCGGCCTGCGCGATCTGCGCCATCGACACCTGGCCGTCGGCATCGACCTCGAATTCGTCGGGCACGGCGGCCACCAGCCGGTCGCGCAACAGCTGGCGCTCGCGCATGCGGCCGCCGACGGCGACGGGCGTATGCATCAGGCCGATGTCGATGTCGCCGGTCTGCAAAGCCTCGGCCTGTTGGGCGTTGCTCATTTCACGCAGGATGATGCGCACGCCGGGCGCCTGCTTGCGCATCTGTCGCAGCGCGCGGGGCAAGGTGTCAAAGAGCGCCGAGGAAACCAGCCCGACCGTCAACTGGCCCGCGCTGCCCCGCCCGATCTCCCTGGCGCGCCGGGCCGCCGCATCAATGCGGGCGACGCTGGCGCGCACGTCCTCCAGGATGGCCTGCGCGGCGGGCGTGGGCGTCGTGCCCTGCCGCGACCGCTCGAACAGGCGCACGCCCAGGTCTTTCTCCATGCGCGTCAACGCCTGGCTCAGCGCCGGCTGCGCGATGCCCAGCCAGTCCGAGGCGCGGCTCACGCTGCCGTGGTCAACCACTGCCAGGAAGTACCGCAGATGCCGGGTTTCCATATCGTTCCAATATATTTAATGCGCCTTTCCAGAATGGAAAACTATACCCCGACTTCCTAGAATCCCGACTTACAGAACACTACATAGCGCGTCGCCGTTCCGAGAGAGCGGTGCGCCGCATGAGGAGACCGCTTTGCCCTCGCCGATTCCAGGCGCCGCCGTCGACACCCACGCCCACGTGTTTCACCAAGGCCTCGCCTTGGCCAACACGCGCCGTCACACGCCCGACTACGACGCCACGCTGGCCGAGTACCTGGGGCTGCTGGACGCGCACGGCTTGACCCACGGCGTCCTGGTGCAGCCCAGTTTCCTGGGCACGGACAACAGCCATCTGGTCGAGGCGCTGCGTGCCGCCCCCGCCCGCCTGCGCGGCGTGGCCGTCGTGGCGCAGGATGCCAGCGAATCCGAACTGCAGGCCCTGGCCGACGCCGGCGTGGTCGGCATCCGTCTGAACCTTTTCGGCCTGGACACGCCCGCGCTGCAGACGCCGGCGTGGCAGGCGCTGCTGGCCCGCGTCAATGCCCTGAACTGGCACGTTGAAGTGCACTTGCAAGCCGCGCGCCTGGACGGCGTGTTGCCGGCCTTGCTGGCGGCCGGCTGCCGCATCGTGGTCGACCATTTCGGCCGCCCGGATCCCGCGCTCGGCGTCCTGGACGCAGGCTTCCAATACCTGCTGCGCCAGGCGGACAGCGGCCGGATCTGGGTCAAGCTGGCCGCGCCGTACCGAAACTGGGCGGCGCCGGCCTGCGCCGCGGCCGGCCGTCTGGCCACGCAGCAATTGCTGGACGCCTACACCCCTGAACGCCTGATGTGGGGCAGCGACTGGCCCCATACCGAACATCGCCACCTGGCGTCCTATCCCGCCGCGACGCAGTGGCTGGACGCCTGGATCGACGACCCCGCGCAACGGCGCACCGTACTCGCCGACACGCCGTTGCGGCTATTCCAATTCCAAGGAGACGCTCCATGACCCCTCTGTTCAAACGCCTGGCGCACCGTAGCGCGCTGTTCGCCGCCGCCGGCCTGCTGGCTGGCGCTGCTGGCGCCGCGCACGCCGCCTACCCCGAACGCGCCGTCACGCTGGTCGTGACCTACCCGCCCGGCGGCACCGTGGACGTGGTCGCCCGCCTGATCGGCCCGAAGCTCGCGGCTGAACTCGGCCAGCCCGTCGTCATTGAAAACCGCGGCGGCGCCGGCGGCATGATCGGCGGCGCGGTCGTCGCCAAGGCCCAGCCCGACGGCTACACGCTGATGCTGGACGCTTCCAACCACGCGCAGAACCCCGCGCTGCACAGCAAGATGCAGTTCGACACGCTGTCGGCCTTCGCGCCCGTGTCGCTGCTGCTGCGCGTGCCCAACGTGCTGGTCGTGACGCCGTCGTATGAAGTGAAGTCGGTCGGCGACCTGATCAAGCTCGGCCAGCCCGATGCCAAGGAGCCGGTGTACTTCGCGTCGGCCGGCCCCGGCTCCGCCCAGCACCTGGCGGGTGAACTGTTCAACCTGCTGG
Source organism: Achromobacter animicus (assembly GCF_902859585.1). Classification (GTDB taxonomy): domain Bacteria; phylum Pseudomonadota; class Gammaproteobacteria; order Burkholderiales; family Burkholderiaceae_B; genus Achromobacter; species Achromobacter animicus. Next base: position 279,436 of record NZ_CADIJM010000004.1, read on the forward strand.
CCAAGACGCAGTTGCAGCACGTCGCGTACAAGGGCGGCGGCCCGGCCATGATCGACGTGATGTCGGGCCAGGTCCCCGTCATGTTCGCAAGCATGGGCTCGGCCTGGCAGCACGTGAAAAACGGCAAGCTGCGCGCCGTGGCCGTTGGCGGGCTGGAACGCTCCAAGACCGCGCCCGAATTGCCCACCATCGCCGAGTCGGGCGTGCCGGGCTACGAGACCTACGAATGGAACGCCGTGTTCGCCCCGGCCGGCACGCCGCCCGCCATCGTCGAGCAGGTCTCGCAGGCGCTGGCCAAGGTGCTGAAGGATCCTACGATTGCTGAGCAGCTTGCCGGCATCGGCGCCGAGCCCATCGGCTCCACGCCCGCCGAACTGGACACGTTCCGCCGCGCCGAAATCGAGAAGTGGCAGCGCGTCGTGAAGGAAGCTGGATTGAAGCTGGATTGAGTACTGCCGGGCCCCACGGCCCGGACACCGCGTAGCCGGTTTGCGGCGCTCTTCGGGGCGCCGCTTTTTTTTGCCCTGCGCGGTCGCAATTGGGCAACGGTTGGCGACGCGCGCGCGGGTGCATGCCATGCCCGCCGGCGCTTCCGGTCTCCGGGCGGCGCTATCATGACGCCTTGACCAGCTTCACCGCAGGAACCCGCAGGATGGACAAGATCCGGCTCGACAAATGGCTTTGGGCGGCGCGCTTCTACAAGACGCGCAGCCTGGCTTCGGATGAAATCGGCAAGGGCCGCGTGTTCGTGAACGGACAGCCCGCCAAGCCCGCGCGCGAGGTCGGCGCGGGCGACGTGATCACGGTACGCAAGGAAGACCCCGCCGTGCAGGTGCGCGTCGTGGCCGTCAGCGGCGTGCGCGGGCCTGCCCCGGTTGCGCGCCAACTGTACGAAGAGACGCCCGAAAGCGTGGCCGCCCGCGAACGCGCCGCCGAAATGCGCCGACTCGCGCCGGAGCCGGCACTGGGCATCGAAGCGGGGCGCCCCACCAAGCGTGACCGCCGTCTCATCGACCAGATACGGGGCAAATCCTGATGAAGCGCGCCGCAACCGGCGGGCTGGTCTATTCCACCGAAACCGGGCGCATGTGCCCGCAATGCCGTCAGCCCGTCGCGCAATGTCAATGCAAGGCGGCGGCCGCGAAAGTCCCGGCAGGTGACGGCGTGGCGCGCGTCTCGCGTGAAACCAAGGGGCGCGGCGGCAAGAGCGTGACGCTGGTGCGCGGACTGGCGCTGGCGCCCGACGCCTTGAACGCGCTGGGCAAGCAGCTGCGGACCGCGTGCGGTTCGGGCGGCACCGTCAAGGACGGCGTGATCGAGGTGCAGGGCGACCACTGCGACCGCATCCTCGAGGCGCTGACGAAGCAGGGCCACCGCGCCAAGCGCGCGGGCGGCTGAACCGTATCAGGTATCAGGACAGAACAATGGAAATTTCCGTGACGGACGTCGCGAGCTGGCATGCCCATGTGTACTTCGACGCGGCAAGCCGCGACACCGCGTTCGCCCTGCGCGAACGGATTGTCGCGACGTTTGACGGCAAGATGGACATGGGGCGCTTCCATGAGCGCCCCGTGGGCCCGCATCCGCAATGGAGCTACCAGATTGCCTTTGACCCGCAGCACCTGGCCGAGATCGCAACGTGGCTTACGCTGAACCACGGCGCGCTGGATGTTTTCATGCACCCGAACACCGGCCATTCGCTGCGCGACCACCGCGACTGCGCGGTGTGGATCGGACGCAGCCACGTATTGAACCTGGCTGCGCTGGGCGGCTGAAGCCTTACAGCGCCCGGCCCACGATCAGCGAGTCGATCGCCATATGCGGGTCGTCGCTCTTGCCCTCGTAAGGCAGGCGGCTCAGCACATAACGCATGGCGTTCAGACGGGCGCGCTTCTTGCAGTCGGACTTGACCACGATCCACGGTGCGTCGGCGGTGTCGGTGTGGGCAAACATGGCTTCCTTGGCGCGCGTGTAGTCGTCCCACTTGTCCAGCGACGCCAGATCGACCGGGCTCAGCTTCCATTGCTTGAGCGGATGCACCTTGCGTTGCTGGAAGCGGCTGCGCTGTTCTTCCTGGCTGACCGAAAACCACAGCTTGATCAGCGTGATGCCGCTGCTGACCAGATGGCGCTCGAAATCTGGCGTCTGGCGCAGGAACGCCAGGTATTCGTCCTGCGAGCAAAAGCCCATCACGCGTTCGACGCCGGCGCGGTTGTACCAGGAGCGATCGAACATGACGATCTCGCCGGCGGTCGGCAGGTGTTGCACGTAACGCTGGAAGTACCACTGGCCCTTTTCGGTATCGGACGGCTTTTCCAGTGCGACCACGCGCGCGCCGCGCGGATTCAGGTGTTCCATCATGCGCTTGATCGTGCCGCCCTTGCCCGCGGCGTCGCGCCCCTCGAACAGGATCACGACGCGCTGGCCGGTGGCCTTGACCCACGCCTGCAGCTTCAGCAGTTCGACCTGCAGCTTGTACTTCTGCTTTTCGTAATTGCGCCGCAGCATGCGGTGACGATACGGATAGACGCCCTCGCGCCAATCTCCGGCCAGCTCGTCGTCGGGATTGCGGCGCGCGCCCGGGGTCTGACGGTTGGCCTCCAGCAGCGCACGATGCACCGCCTGCGCGTCGTCGGGCGACAGCGCGTCGATGACGGTGCGCAGCGCCGCGTGCGCCTCGCCGGGATTGCCGATGGTGTAGCGGCTGGCGATATCGGCCAGCACCGCCGCGGTCTCCTGCCGCGCCGCGTCCTGCCGCGCGGCCACGCGCTTGCGCAATTCAAGGACCGGTTCAACGGCGGGGTCGATGGCGGCCCCTGCAACGCTGGCCGGCTTCGCTACACCCTTGGCGGCGGGCGTGACGGGCGCGCGGCGCGTGCTTGCCGTACGCTTGGCGGCGCCTTGGCCGCTGCTGGACCGCTTGGCGGGCGCCGGCGGGGCGTCTTGATCGGGGGCTGGCGATGTCTTGTCGGTCATTGGTCCTGTCCTTGCTGCGCAAACGTCAAACCCTAACGTGCGCCACGGCACGCGGGATTGATGGGGATCAACGGTTGTAACATTTTTTCACGAACCCGGCCCCATTACACTGCACGTCCCTCATCCCCTCATTCGCGACGCCATGTGGTCACGCATCAAGCGATGGTTTGCCGGTCCGCCACCGGCCGAAGATCCCTTGCAGGAAATCGTGCGCTTTGATGACGCCGGCCTCACGCGGTCGGGCGAGCTGGCACGCGCCATGGGACTGCAGCAGTTCTGGCCCTGGCGCGACGTGCACGAGTTCGGCTTCGCGTTCACCCAGGCGATCTATCCGGATCCCTGGTTTGGCGACTACATGGAAAGCCTGTGGTTCGTTCGCGTGACCAACGAAGACGGCGGGCTGATGCGGATGGAGGTCGACGAGCGCGTGCTGGATATCAACGACCTGCCGCCCGCCCTGCTTCGCAACATGCCGGGACTCGACATGGACGTGCTGCGGGCGGGGCTGGCGACCGCCGCGCGCGGTCTGCGCCATTACGAAGGCGAAGGCGAATGGGTGGCATGGCGGCGCGACGTTTCCGAGGAACAGCCGTCATCGCCGGCCTGATCGCCGCCCCAACGACGTCGTGATTGCCGCCCTTTGCGTCTCGTTGATTGCTGTCCTCGACAGCAGAACCGATGCCCGGCCCGGCTACACGCGATCCAGCCCCTGCTTGAGATCCGCCAGAATGTCCGCCGGCGTTTCCAGCCCGACCGACAGCCGCAGCAGGCCTTCCGACAGCCCATAGCGTTCGCGGTCCTCGGCCGAGTAGCTGGCGTGCGTCATCGACGCCGGATGCTGGATCAGCGTCTCGGGATCGCCCAGGCTGACCGCGATGCGCGCCAGCTTCAGGCTGTTCAGCAGCGTCTTTCCCGCCGCAAGGCCGCCCTTCAGCTCAAAAGCCACCAACCCGCCGCCCGCCGCCTGCTGGCGCTGCGCAATGTCGGCGCCCGCCGTGCCGGACAGGCCCGGATAGAACACGTCGGCCACCGCCGGATGCTCGCGCAGCAGCTTGGCCACCTTCAGCGCGGACTCGCTATGGCGCTGCACCCGCAGCTCCAGCGTCTTGATCCCTCGCAGCACCAGAAACGCCGTGAACGGCGACAGCGTCGCGCCCGTGAAATACCGCAGGCCTTGCAGCCGGATGGCGTCGATGTGCTGCTTGCGACCCACCACCGCGCCGGCCAACAGGTCGCCGTGCCCGCCCAGGTACTTGGTGGCCGAATGCAGCACGATGTCCGCACCGTGCTCAAGCGGCCGCTGCAGCACCGGCGTGGCGAAGGTGTTGTCGACGATGGTCAGCAGCCCCTTGCCACGCGCCATGGCCGAGATGGCCGCAATGTCCACCAGGCGCAGATTCGGGTTGGCGGGGGTCTCGAAGTACACCGCCCGGGTCTTGGGGCCGATGGCCGCGGCCACGGACTGCGGCTGGGTGAAATCCGCGAATACGGCGCGCACGCCGAATCGGGACAGCCCCTGCGTGAACAGCGTGAAAGCCGTGCCGTAGACGATCTGGTCGACCACGATCTCGTCCCCGCTTTGCAGCAGCGAGAACAGGGTGGCCGAAATGGCCGCCATGCCCGACGCCGTGACCAGGCCGGCCTCGGCGCCTTCCAGCGATGCCAGCCGCTCTTCCAGCAGCGCCTGCGTCGGATTCCGCGTCCGGCCGTAGACATAGCCTTGGGCCTCGCCGAGCCGGATCCGGTCGAAGGCCTCGATGCTGTCCTGCGTGTAGGTGGACGTCAGATACAGCGGCGGCGACAGCGCGCCCTGTTCGTCCAGCGGGTCGTAGCCCAGGTGGATGGCGCGGGTCGCAAATCCCTGCTGCGCGTGGTCGGTCATGGTGTTCACTCCTGTCATGGGTGGATGCAGGGGCGCATCGCGCCTGCCTGGAAATCGGAAATTGCCGCCAGCCCGCGGCATTGACGGGGCCGAAGCGAGTCTTTACAGTCAAACGCCGTATCCCCGTTTTCGTGCGCGACATGAACGACCCGCAAGCGCCCGCCACGGCCGCCGGCCCGGCGGTTCCCCCCGCGACACCGCCCCAACCCGGCTGGCTGCTCAAGGCCGCCACCTGTCTGGTCTATTCCGGGGTGCTGGCGTGGGCGGTCTACAGCAGCCGGCCCGCCACCATGCTGGACGTCGCCAAGCTGGCTTTCGGCGGCGCCATTCTTCTGGGCCTCGTGCTGTTTGTCGTCCTGGGGGTCTTTTCGATCTGGACCCGCTTTCGCACGCCGCGCAACCGCCTGCGCATCATGCTGGGCACGGGGGTATTTCTGCTGGCCGCCGTGGCCGGGCCGCTTGCCGAACGCAACCACGACAACCGCCAGCGCGACATTGCCAACACCGAAATCCGCAAAGCCATCGACGCGCTGCGCCTGCAGGCCGGTGGCGGCAGTGGCGCGCCCGAGGACGTACCCGCCATCGACCCCTCGCCCAAAGCCACCGGCCCGTACGGCGAAATGGAACGGGCCATGAAGACCATCGCGGGCAAACGGCTGGCGCAGCATCGCGCCTACCTGCAGGAACTTAAGGAAATCGGCCTGCCCAAGCTGTTCGACGCCCGGCGGCTGGCGCGCGACTCGGGCCTGATCGAAAGCCGCCTGATCCTGGAACAGGCCGAAAAGCTCGTGCCGGGGTACCGCGAACAAAGCATGGAAGTGCTGGACGGCATGCCGGCGCTGGTGCGTTCGATGACCATCGCCGAGCCGGAAAAGGACAAGATCCTGAAGGCGCTGCAGGACTCGCGGGCGGCCAGCACCGAGAAGCTGGCGCGCGTCTGGGACCTGGAAACGCAGATCCTGCACGAGTTCGGGATGATGATCACGCTGCTCGATGACAACCGGCAGTTCTGGTACGCGGACCGCGACGAGCTGATGTTCGGCCGCGACGCCGACCTGGCGCGCTTTCATCAGCACCAGGACGCCGTCAACCGGCTGGCCGGCGAGCAGGAGAACCTGGCGACGCAGTCCCTGGCCGCCATGCCGCAAGCGCCCTTGCGCTGAACCGGATGATGTCACGCGCGCGGCTCGCATCGTTCACCGCTTGTGGTCGGCGCGGCGCGACAGCCACTCGCCGGTGAACTGCACGATCGACACCAGCGCGATCAGGATGACGATCACCTCGAACATCACCCGGGTCTCGTAGCGCTCGTAGCCATAGCGGATCGCGAGGTCGCCCAGGCCGCCCGCCCCCACCGCGCCCGCCATCGCCGACGCGTTGATCATGGCGATGACGCTGACCGTCATGCCGCCGATGATGCCCGGCAGCGCCTCGGGCAGCAGCACGTGCCGCACGATGTGCCAGCGCCGGCAGCCCATGGCGCGCGCCGCCTCGACCAGACCGGGGTCCACGTCGTTCAGGCTGACCTGCGCAATGCGCGCAAAGAACGGAATCAGGTTGGCCGACAGCGGCACGATCGCGGCCCATGTGCCCAGCGTCGTGCCGACCAGAAAGCGCGTGAACGGCAGCATCGCCACCAGCAGGATGATGAACGGGATGGCGCGGAACGTGTTCACCGTGATCGACAGCGCCTTGTTGAACCGCGGACGCGGGTAGAGATTGCCGGGCGCCGTGATGGTCAGCACCACGGCCAGCGCCAGGCCGGTCGCGATGGCGATGGCGGCGGAAATGCTTACCATCGTCAGGGTCTGCAGGAATGCCTGCAGGTACTTGTCAAGCATCGGTAGCGACATAGCCCAGCACCTTGATCTGATCGGCCACCAGCGCGGCGCGCGCGGCCTCTTCCTGTAGCGCGTGCGCGGGCACGGACACCAGCAGACTGCCCTGCGCATGGCCGCGCAGCCGGTCCAGTCCGCCGTGCAGCAGCGTGGCCCCCGTCCCCATTGCCGCCAGCGCCTGCAGCGACACGCCCTCCGGCCGATCCTGTCCAGTGAAGCGCAGGCGCAGCACCGCGACGCCGGGGCGTCCTTGCAGGTCGGGCACCAGCTTGGCCGCCAGGTCCGCTGGCAGGTCGTGTTGCAACGGCCGCAGCAGCGCGCGCGTGGCGTCGGCCTGGGGGTTGCCGAACACGCGCCACACTTCGCCCAGTTCGACGTTGCGGCCGCCGTCCAGCACCAGCACGTTGTGGCAGACCTCGCGGATGACGGCCATGTCGTGCGTGATCAGCACGACAGTCAGGCCCAGCTTGCGGTTGATGTCCAGCAGCAGGCCCAGGATCGACTGCGTGGTTTCGGGATCGAGCGCGGAGGTCGCCTCGTCGCACAGCAGGATCTCGGGCTCGTGGACCAGCGCCCGCGCAATGCCCACGCGCTGCTTCTGGCCGCCGGACAGCTTTGACGGATACACGTCGGCCTTGTCCCGCAGGCCCACCATCTCAAGCAGCGCTTCGACCCGCGCCCGCGCCGCGGCGGGCTCCACGCCGGCCACGCGTAGCGGCAGCGCGACGTTCTCGGCCACCGTCTTGGCGGACAACAGATTGAAGTGCTGGAAGATCATGCCGATCCGGCGGCGCAGGCCGACGAGCGCATCCTCGTCCAGGCTGCCCACGTCCACGCCGTCCACCCGCACGCGGCCGGCGCTGGGACGTTCCAGCATGTTGATCGAGCGCAGCAGCGTCGACTTGCCCGCGCCGCTGCGGCCGATGATGCCGAAGACCTCGCCGCGCGCGATCGAGAACGACACGTCCGACAGCGCCACGACGGGGCCCGCGGGCCCTTGATATTGCTTTTGCAGGCCCTCGAACACGATGTGCGCGTCGCGCCCCGGCGATGGCGCTGCGCCGGCCGCGTCCGCGGCCAGGGAAAGTTCGCGTTGCATCTTGGCTTAGAAGACCGGAATCACCGAACCTTCGAACTTGGTCAGGATGAACTGGCGAACCTCTTCCGAGTGATACGCCTTGACCAGCGCGGGCACCCACGGCGCGTCCTTGTCCTTCTCGCGCACGACGATGATGTTCACGTACGGATTGTTTTCTTTCTTCTCGACCGCGATGCCGTCGCGCGTGGCGATCAGCCCGGCCTGGTACGCAAAGCTGTTGACGATGGCCGCGGTGTCCACGTCGGGCAGCGAACGCGCCAGCACGACCGATGCGCTTTCCACGAAGTTGAGCTTCTTGGGATTGGACGTCACGTCGGCCAGCGTGGCGGTGCCGGTGGCCGGGTCGAAACCGTCTTTCAGCGTGATCAGGCCCTGGTCGCGCAGGATGACCAGCGCGCGCGTCTGGTTGCTGGGGTCATTGGGAATGCCGACCTTCGCGCCCTCCGGCAAGTCCTTGAGCGACTTGTATTTCTTCGAATAGAACGCGATGGGCGAGATCAGCGTATTGGCGACCGGCACCAGCTTGTAGCCGCGCTGTTTGATCTGGTCGTTCAGGAAGGGAATATGCTGGAAGGCGTTGGCTTCCAGGTCGCCGTTGTTCAGCGCTTCGTTCGGGCTCGCGGTGCCGGTGATGACGACGGGCTCGACGGCCAGTCCGTTTTTCTTGGCCACCTGCGTCACCACTTCCCAGATCTGCTCGTCCACGCCGCCGCGCACACCCACCTTGAGCGGCTTGGGGTCTGTCGAGAACGCCGGGCCGTGGAACATGGCGGCCGAGGCCAGCACGGCGCCCAAGATGCGCTTGAACAGCGGCGTCCATGCCATGCGCGATTGCTGCGCGCCTTGGGAAACGCCTGCATCCGCGGAAGCCCCGGCGGCAAGAATACGGATAGTCATGATGGAATCGCCTCTAAGTCAACGCAGTTATGAGAGAGACGATTCTAGGGATGGGGCTTATGCGCGCGAACGAATAGTTGGTTGAGTCGTTATTACGGGGTTTTTTGGATATGGCGCGTTGGCATATGGCGCGCCGGCGCGGTGCCGAACGTGCAGTCAGGCCGGGTCCATCAGAACGGCTTGACCACGGCCAGCGTCACGATGGCCGTCGCCGCCAGCACGACATAAGGCGCCTGCAGATCGATCAGGGGCGGCCGCTTGCCGCTGCCGCCGGCCATGCGCCGCAGCGATGCGCTTTGCATGCCGAGCAACCCCGACAGGCTCAGCGCAAAGGCCACCTTGATCCAGATCCAGTTCATCGCGAACCACCCGAACGTCATGGCCAGATGCAGGCCGATGAGCCAGGTGATGACCATGGCGGGCGTGGTGACGTAGAGCGTCCAGCGGCGTAGCGCGTGGAGCATTTTGCGTTCCTTCGGCGCATCTTCGCCTTCCTGCGGCTGCGAGGTCAGAAGAAACAGGGCAACGAAGAGCGAGCCGCAAAGCCAAGCGACCGCGGCTGCGACGTGGGCCATTTTGAGGAGTTGATATGTCATGCGCGGCATTATCGCCGCTCGCTGGAAGACCCGTGCGGCGCGTGCGCGCAGGCAGTTTGCGATACGGCAAACCGGGCGGCGGTCGATGCGCCAGGGTGTGGGGCGTTAGTTGCCGGACTGCGGCGCGGGCGGCGTGGCGGGTGCGGCGGGCGAACCCGTATCGGGCGTCGCTGCCGCGGGCGCTTTTTCCGTGGCCGATCCGGCAGCCGGCGCCCCTTGGACAGGCGAACCTGCGGCAGGCGATCCTGCGGCAGGCGACCCTGCGGCAGGCGAACCTGCGGCAGGCGCTCCCCCCGTAGGCGTCTTCGCAGGCGCTGCATCGCCAGCCGGGGCCGGCTTGTCACCGCCAGCCTCCGTCGGATTCAACGTATCCGCCGGCGCATTCGGCGCCACCACCGGGTCTGCGGGCGCGGGCGCCGGGGCGGACTTGGGCGCGGCGCCCTTCGTCCGCACGGGCGGCTCATGCGGCGCGGCAGCCGCCTGCGCATCCGGCAGGAACCGCTGCAGCAACTGGAAGAACCCGTCATAGAACTTGGGCCGCGTCACCGTCTGGCTGGCGGTCTTGACCAGCGAATCGTCGCTGCCCCCAAACGGCATGGACACCTGGCCCAACACGCTGACGCCCACGCTGGCCGAGTTGCCGGTGCGTTTGATTGAATAGCGGTCCTGCACGGCGTTCGCAAATACGGTGGTGCGGTCGCTCGCACCGCCGTCCGATGCACATTCGACGTTGAAGCTGATCTGCGTATGCTGCCCGTCCTCGCCCTCGAAGTTCTTGTGGCCCGTGACGCGAGACGGCTCGTACTTGTCGATGAGATAGCCCTGGCTGAGCAAGGCGCGCCGGCCCGCATCGCACGCGGCGCTGCTGGCCGCCGGAACGCTGCGCGAATACGTATCCGTTTGCGCGAAGTCCTCGCGTTCGTAGACGGGCTTGGGGGAAGAGCATCCGGCCAGGACGGCCGTCAGGGTGGCAAACAACGGAAAAGTGATACGGCGGGAAACGCGAGGCATGAGAGGTCCGGCGTGGGGCGACGACCTGCATTATCGGACAAGAAATCCGTTTATTTATTGGGGACAGGATACGCCGGAGATATGTTGAAACAGGTTCGAGCGGTCCGTCATGACCGCCAAAGCGGTTCCCCCTGCGTGCCGGCGGGCGCATCCCGTACCGGCACACGTCGTAATTCGTATCGAAATCGGCGCGCCATTCCATGGCCCGCGCGCAACACCCTTCGCAACGCGTCAGTGCACACGTTCCTGAACCATGCCGATGCGCCGCGGGCCTGCTGCCGGCGTGCGGCGCAAACCCGCAATCAACGCGCGGCGCGGGCCGAGGACGGCTGCTCGTCCAGCTCGCCCAGGATTTCCGCCGCCAAGCGCACACGCGCTTCGTTCGGATAGTTGCGATTGGCCAGAATGACGATGCCCAACTTGCGCGCGGGCACAAACGCCACATAGGCGCCAAAGCCGTTGGTCGAGCCCGTCTTGTTGATCCAACTCTCGGCCAGCGGCGCCAACGGCGGTTGCAGCGCCTGGGCCGGATGGCTCTGGCTGTTCAGCGTGCCGGCGTTGGCCGTCAGCAGCGTGTCCAGCGCCACCGGATACGGAAACTGTTCCCACGCCATGTCCTGCGTCATGCCGCCCACCTGGTAATAGCCGACGTGGGTGTCGGCGAGCGCGCGGCGGATGTCCTTGTCCAGCACATCCATGTCCATGCTGGCTTCAACGTAGCGCAGCATGTCGCGCGCGCTGGACTTGACGCCGTAGGCCTCGGCCGCGAGCACGCCGGGATTCACGCGCACCGGAGCGCCCTGCTTGTTGTAGCCCTGCGCGTAGCGCGACATCTTGGCGGCGGGCACATTGATATACGTGCTGGACAGGCCCAGCTTCGGAAACAGGTCCTTTTCCATCGCCTGCGAAAACGGCTGCTTCATGCTGGCGGCGGCCACGACGCCCAGCATGCCGATACTGGGATTGGCATACGAGCGATACGTGCCCGGCGCGTGCTCGGGCTTCCATGCCTTCAGGTATTGCATCAACTGCGCGTTGTCGCGCACCTCGTCGGGCACCTGCAACGGGAAGCCGCCCGTGGTGTGCGTGGCAAGGTTCACCAGCGTGAGCTTGGCGAACTCGGTGCCGGCAAGCTCGGGCACGAACCGCGCCGGACTGTCGGTCAGCGTCAAAAGGCCCTTGGCCTGCGCATAGGCGGCAAGCGTCGCGGTGAAGGTCTTGCTGATCGACCCCAGCTCGAAGAGCGTGTCCCGATTGACCGCGCGCCGCGTTTCCAGCGACTCGACGCCGTAGGTGTAGAAGCGCTGGCGGCCCTGATGCGTGACGGCGATCACCATGCCCGCGACGTCGTGCCGCCGCATGACCGCGCGGGCCGCTTCGTTCACGACGCTGTCGATGTAAGGCAATTCAGAGCGGCCAAAGGCGGGACCGGACACGGCGCTAAGAAGGCCGGCGCAAAAGAGGCCGGCGCAGAGGTGCCTACGGGTGGTCATGCAACGTTCTCAGGGAGGGGGACGGACAAACCGGCGGGATGGGCGGCGCGGCGATGCTGAATCGTACCGCGACGCGCGTCCATCCAGGCGCATTTTTCCCTCCCTGCCGTGGCCTCAGGGCCTGGCGCAGGCGCGCCTTCGCCCTGCGCCCTGCGTCAGGCTAAGGCCGGCTCCGCGCGCAGCGGCTGAGCCGCATTCCCGATCCCCGTGCCGTCCTGCACCGTGCCGACTATGTCTTTGCAGACTTTCCCCTCCTTCATCACCAGAACGATCCGCGCGGGATCTACCAGCAGCGACAGATCGTGCAGCGGGTTGCCGTCCACCATGACGACGTCGGCCAGATACCCCGCCCGCAGCATCCCCAGCTCGTCAGGCCGCTGCATGATTTGCCCGCCCAGCCGCGTGGCCGCGACCAGCGCCTCGACCGGCGTCATGCCGATGTAGTCAACGAAGTATTGGAGGTCGTTGGCATTCGTGCCGTGCGGCATCCAGGCGAATCCGTAGTCGCCGCCCGGCAGGATGCGTATGCCGCGCTTGTGCATCTTGCGCAGGCTCTCCGCGGCGATTTCCAGCTCGCGCTTGTAGCCCATGCTTTCGGCTATGGCGGGCGTGATGCCGTAGTCGGACGCATGATAAGCGGTACGGACCAGCCAGCCGATGCCCGGCGCGACGAAATGCTTGTCCTTGTTGGCCTCCAGCATGTCCAGCGCTTCGTCGTCCGCGAAGCTGGCGTGATAGACCATTTCGATGCCGTGGCGCACGCATTGCTTGACCGATTCGCTGGACCGCGCGTGGGCCGCGATCCGCTTGCCGTACCGCTTGGCCTCCGACGCCAGCATGGCGATCTCGTCTTCCGCGAAGGGCGACATTTCGGCCGGCAGGCCGGCGATGTATTCGCCCGACAGATTGATCTTCAGATGGTCGACGCCGTACTTGATGAACGTCCGGACCGAGCGGCGAATCTCTTCGGGACCGCTGCAGACGCTGCCAAAGCTCAGCTCCTCGAAGTGCATGTGCGGCAAGGTGTTGTCGCCCAGCGCGCCGATGGTCGTGATCTCCTGGCTGCCAGCCAGGTAGCGCGGCCCCGGGCACTCGCCGGCCTCGATCGCGTTGCGCAGCACCACGTCCAGCCGCGGCTTGGCCGCCGCCGCGCCAATGGCGGACGTCCACCCCATTTCCAGATAGCGCTTGGCCACGCGGACACACCAGAGGATGTGCTCCTCGGGCGGCATGAACTGAATCGCCGCCAGCGTGGGCTGGTCATTCCACGAGAAATGCGTGTGCGCCTCGGTCATGCCCGGCATCAGGAACCGGCCTTTGCCATCGATGACGCGGGCGCCGTCCCGGTTGACGCGTTCGGGCAGGCGCGCCACCTCGGCGATGCGGCCGCCGTCGATGAGTATCTCTCCGTCAAAGACGTCGTCGCCGCTTCCGTCAAAGATGACGGCATTGGTAATTGCGATTTTGGACATGCGTAGTCTCCTCCTGGCCCGCGCAGGGCCGGAATTTTTTTATGAAAAGTGTTGATGCGAAATCGGTGCTGCGGATCGATGCTGCGAAGCCGGTGCTGCGGACCAGGTACGGCGAGCCTGGCAGTCAGCCGCGCCTCACCGGCCCAGGCCCGAATGAAACGCCTGGAACGCTTCGATGCAGGCACCCGGCTGCTCAAACGTGGTCCAGTGCCCGCAGTCCGGCACGATGGTGCAGCGGCTGCCCGGGATACGCCCTGCCATCCCCTGCACGTTCGCTGGCGGCGCCACGCCGTCCTCGTCCCCCGTCACCAGCAGCACCGGCACGTCCAGGCGTTCAAGATCGGCAGACTTCGCGTCGGCCAGCGCTTCGCAGCTTTGCGCATACCCGTCCGGCGGCTGCCGCATCACGCTTTCGCGGACCAGGGCCAGCACCGCCGGCAGATCCGCCTTGGTGCGGCGGCTGGTGGCGCCTTTGACGATGGCATCGGCGATCTCCTGCATGGCAGGCGCGCCCTGCCGGGCCAGCGCCGCGCGTGCCCGGATGCCCGGCCTCCCCGCCTCCGGCGGTTCGGCCAGCGGCCCGAACAGCACCAGCGACCGGACCCGGGCCGGTTCCTTCAACGCCAGATGCTGCGCGACGATGGTCCCCAACGAATGCGCCGCAACGTGCACCGCGCCGCAGTCCAGCGCTTTCAGCACCGCGACCAGCGCATCGACATAGCCCGCGATGGACAGTTCGCCATCCGGCAAAGGCGACCTGGCGCTGCCGGGCAGATCCGGGCGGATGACGCGATACCCCGTCAACGCGCCCATCAGCGGCGTCCACGTGTTGGACGAGCCGCCCAGCCCGTGGATGCACAGCAATGCGGGCCCGTCGCCGTCGACTTCCACCGTCAGGCCATTGATCGTCGTTGTCGTCATGACGCCTTCTCCACGAATTCGTTCTCGATGCTGCCCAGCCCTTCCACCTCCACGCGCACCACGTCGCCGGTTGCCAGATACCGGGGCGGCGTCGTGCCCATGCCGACACCCGCCGGCGTCCCGGTGGCAATCACGTCGCCCGGGTACAGCGTGATGCCGCGCGAGATCGTTTCGATCAAAGCCGGGATGTCGAAGATCATGTTTTCCGTGGGACCGTCCTGCCGGAGTTCGCCGTTGACCCAGCAGCGCACGCGCGTTCTCGTCCCATCGAACGCATCCGCGGTGACGATCCACGGCCCCATCGGACAGAAGGTATCGAACGACTTGCCCATGTCCCATTGCTGGTGCCGCATCTGCACGTCGCGGGCGGTGACGTCGTTGATGACGGTGTAGCCGAAGACGTGATCCATGGCGGCGCCGCGCGCGATGTTCTTGCCCGTCTTGCCGATGACCACGCCCAGCTCGGCCTCGTAGTCGATCTGCGCGGACACGCCGACCGGCAGCAGGACCTGCGCACGCGGCCCCACCACGCATTCCGGCACCTTGGTGAAGACGAGGGGCCACGATTCCGGATTGGCGTCGTTGTCCTTGAAGACGGACGCAGACAACTCCTTTGCATGCGCGTGGTAGTTGCGCCCCACGCACCAGACGTTGCGCCGAGGCCGGGGCAGCGGCGCCCGCAGGTCGACGTCGGACAGGCGCAGCGGCGCCAACGTGCCGGGCAGCGGGTGGCCCGCCGTCAACAGGTCGATCACGGCCTGCGCGCCGAGCTGCCTGCCCGCGTCGTCAAGCGCCAGCGGCGCGACCGTCAGGCCGTCGTCCGAGACCAGGCCGACGCCGGGCTCTCCATTCATCAAGTAACTTGCAATGCGCACCGCAGTCTCCTTCGTGCTTCGGAAAATCGGCGAGCGGTTCATGCCTCGCCGTCAGCACGACTTTAGGAGCGCCGGCGTGGCCGCGCTTATCGTTCGGTGCGGGAACTTATCGCAGAGTCAGATGGCGTGATAGGTGTATACACCTAGAGCCCGGCAATGCCCGAAACCACGCCCATAAAATTCCCGCAGAAGGCCCCGGCGGACAGGTGGCCCCGGCGAGGCGAGCGCGCGCTCATCGCCCGATCAGAAACTGGGAGACAGATCATGCAAGAGACTTACGCCTTGCACGAAGGCGCGTTCGGCCGCGCGGTCGTGCTGGAGCTGCGCGGGGATTTGATTGCGCATGCGCATGCGGAAGTGCAGCTTGCCCTGTGGCTGGGCGGCGCAAGAGCCGAGGCGCACGTCGGCTCGAAACTGGTGCCTTACAGCGAACACCTGGCGTTGGGCACCAACACCTACGAATCCCATGACGCCCGCCTGCTCGACCGCTCGGGTCCGGCCGTCTTCCTTGTCCTGTACATCGCCAAGCCCTGGCTGGACGAGCGCCGCGCCGCCACCGGCCGCCCGTTTCATTTCACCGCGCCCGGCGTGCCAATCGATCCGGCCGTGCGCCAGGGCTGTTGGAGCCTGCTGGACAAGATCGTCGCGCCGCAGGACCATCCGCGCGCCGACATCGACGCCGAGGTCGAAGCGCTGCTGCAGGCGGCGATCGAATCGTCCTCCCAGGCCAGGCGCCCGCCCGGCGCGGCCTCCCGCCCGCAGACGCTGGACCGGCGGCTTCGCACTGCCATCCTGTACATGCGCGAAAACGTCCACGAACCGGTTGCCGTGGAAGATATCGCCAGCAAGGTGGGGCTGTCGCGAGGCCACTTCTTTGCGCTCTTCCGGGACCAGCTCAACACCACGCCGCAGGTGTTCTGGAGCGCGGTGCGCGTGGAGGAAGCCGTGCGCAGGCTGGTCCAGCAGGAACAGCCGCTGACCTCGGTGGCGATGGACCTGGGGTTTTCGACGCCCGGCAACTTCTCGCGGTTCTTTCGCGATCACATGGGCGTGTCGCCGTCGCGCTTCCGGCGCGCGGCCTCCGGGTCTGCGCCGCATCTGCTGACGGGGATTCCCTGACTACGCTTCTCCGCACTCCCAACGCGGAACCACCTCAAAAGGCGCATCTTCTGCCACCGGCAACAGCGCCAACGCCGCGCTCGCGGACGCTTCATCGATCCAAGCCGTTGCCCCATCCGCCGGGACAGACGGGGCATCCGCCATCAACCGGTCCAGTTCCGCCTGCATCACCGGCGGCAGGTATTCCTTCAATGCGTTGATGTTCGCCGCGACACAAGCCACCGCCTCGGC
Source organism: Achromobacter animicus (assembly GCF_902859585.1). Taxonomy (GTDB): domain Bacteria; phylum Pseudomonadota; class Gammaproteobacteria; order Burkholderiales; family Burkholderiaceae_B; genus Achromobacter; species Achromobacter animicus. Next base: position 295,846 of record NZ_CADIJM010000004.1, read on the forward strand.
CGGCGTGAAGCCATCCTCGACAAGATGCCCCACGTCCGCCGCGCTACGCACCAGCGCGTCGAACACAAACGCCTCGAACGATGCCCACTCCACGCGCGCATCGCCGCTGTCATGCCAGACGAACGCAACGCCCACGCCGCCGCCCGCCGTTGGCGTCAGGCAATAGGCATCGCCCGCGCCGGACTCTGCAAACGGCAGAAAGCGCCTGCCGTGCTGATAGCCGGGATTGAGCCATTCCTCGGCGGTTTCCCGCGCCTGATGCGCATCGATCCACTCCAGGTCATCCATGCAGGACAGCACGGGCCGCGCGGCCAGCGTGTTGCCCTTCCAGTCGGCGCGCCACACTGCGCTGTCCTCGCCATAGCCGGTGCGCCCGGCGTCGATCAGCCGGGCCAGCATCCCGGGCAATGCCACGCCGCAATCCTCGGCCAGTTCGGCAAACGTTGCCATTCGTCTTTTTCCTTCGTCAGAACTCAAGCACATCCAGAAAGCACTCGGCCTCGACGCGGTCGCCCAGCACAATGGTCAGCGCCTGCAACGCACGCGCCCGATGCTCGGGCCTGATTTCCCAGTCATCGTTGCGCAGGTCTTCGTCGGCCTCCAGGCAGACGACGCCGACCGCGGCCACCGCGGCCGCGAACGTCGGCAGATCGGGCGCCACCACGGCGGCGTCCCATGCGCCCGTGCCGTGCATGGCGTAGAGAATCTCGCCGTTCCCCGTGTCCAGGATGAAGGGGTCCGCGTTCTGGTCGGCAATCACCAGCCAGTTGTCCTGCCATTCGGCAACGCGTTCGCCGTTCGACGCGTCCCAGCGATAGCCGGCCTGCCGTTCCCACAGTTTGTAGAGCGGCGGAAAGCTGATGTTGGTTTCGGAAAGCGTGATGCCGACCGGTCCCACGTTCTGGTGATAGGTGGCGCCCCACGGCCCCACCTGTTCGTAGAAGTCGGCGAGCACCTGTGGCAGCGCAATGTCGCCCTGCCACGCGTCGCGCGGCTGCGGGCGCAGTTCGCCAAACCGGGCGAACTGCGCCCGGAGGGATTCAAAGGAATTCATGTTGATGCGTATCTGGACAACGTATTAGCGATAAATCTTGCCGCGCCGTCAGCGCGGACGGTAGCGCGGGTGGTAGCAACTGAACTTCGCACGCGGCGCCAGACCGCATTTTGCTACATTTGAACGCCCTGCTCCGAGGCGACGCACGATTGAAGCGCCACAGGGCGGTGGCAGAAGAAAACCGCTTTCGACCACGGACAATCCATGCGCCTACCGTTTGCAGTTTCCGCCTTAACCTTTGCCGCACTCCTCGCCGGCTCCGGCGCTCACGCGCAGCAATGGTTCGACGTGCCGCCGCGTCCCGATCACCCCAACGTCTCCATCCGGATCGGGAGCCTGCCCAACACACAGCAAGCGTCGGGCAACGCCCGGGGCAGGATGGAACTGCGCTACACCGCTGCGCAGACCATTCCGGGCGCGGACAAACAGCCCGTGCGCTATGACCGTTCGGTGACCGAGGTGCTGTTCGATTGCCGCCGGTCGCAGGTCGGCTTCTTGCCGGCCACCAGCTACTTCCTGAACGACACCCTGGTCACCACCATCAAGGACGAGACACTGGACGAAAGCCAGGTACAGTTCGTGCGCTTTGCGCCAGGCAGCCCGCAGATGAAGGCGTTGCAGGCCGCCTGCGGAAAATAGCGGCGCTAAGCAAGCATCAACGTGCCCGGGGCGCGAGTGGGATCTTGCTCCGGTCCGCGCCGCGTGGCGTCTTCGGACAAGCGGAACACGCCCACCGCCCGCACCAGCTCGCGTGCCTGGTCCTGCATCGAGCCGGCGGCCGCGGCGGCTTCCTCGACCAGCGCCGCGTTCTGCTGCGTCACCTCGTCCATCTGCGCCACGGCAAGGTTCACCTGATCGATACCGCTGGCCTGCTCGTGCGACGCGGCGGCGATCTCGCCCATGATGTCCGTCACTTGCTGCACGGCGGTGACGATCTCTTGCATGGTGGCGCCCGCGCCCTCGGCCTGACGCGCGCCCGCGCCCACCTTGCCGGCGGAATCCTCGATCAAGGCCTTGATCTCGCGCGCGGCCTGCGCGCTGCGCTGCGCCAGCGAGCGGACTTCGCCCGCCACCACGGCAAAGCCCTTGCCCTCCTCGCCCGCACGGGCCGCTTCAACGGCCGCGTTGAGCGCAAGGATGTTGGTCTGGAACGCGATGCCGTCGATCACCGACACGATGTCGGAAATCTTGTGCGAGCTGGCCGAGATCTCCTGCATGGTGCCGACCACCGCGGACACCGCCGCGCCGCCGCGCAGCGCGATTTCCGATGCGCTGGCTGCAAGGTGGTTGGCCTGGCGCGCGTTGTCCGCGTTCTGCTTCACGGTCGAGGCCAGCTCCTCCATTGATGCCGCGGTTTCCTCAAGCGATGCCGCCTGTTCTTCGGTGCGGCTGGAGAGATCGGCGTTGCCCGCTGCAATCTGGCCCGAGGCGCTGGAAATCGTTTCCGACCCGTGCCGGATCGCACGGACGGCGCCCGCCAGCCGCTCCTGCATGTCCTGCAAAGCGTGAAGCAGGCGCCCGGTCTCATCGCGGGAGCCCGCTTCGATCCGCTGGCCCAGGTCGCCGCCCGCCACGGTTTCGGCGGCCTTGACCGCACGCGCCAGCGGACGGGTGATCGACCGGCTGACCTGCCAAGCGAGCAACGCGCCCAAGGCGAGCGCCAGGCCGGCCAGGCCCACGTTCAGGCGCTCGGCTTCCTGGATGACGGCCTGGCTTGCAATGCCTGCCTCGTCCATGTCGGCCGACTGTTCCCGGGACAACGCGATGATGTGATCCTGCAGGCTGTCCAGAATGGGCAACGTCTCTTGCAGCATGCGCTGGCGGGCGCCGTCGCGATCAGCGCTTCTGAGCAGGGCGCCCACTGACTGGAAGGACTTCACGTAACGGCCCCGAGCCTCTTCCAGCGTGCGCAGCCGGGCGCTGGCATCGGCCGTCGCCATCAATGGCCGCAGGGTGGCCAAGGCGTCGTCGATGCGTTTACGGTTGGCCTCGATCTGCTGGAACAGCTTGTCCATCGCGGCCGGGTCGGCGTTGACGATCAGTTCCAGATTGACGCGGGCGTTGGCGCGCGTCGTGACGTCGACCACCGAGATCGCGTTGGCCTTCACCCAGGTTTCCTGCGTGATGGCGCGGTTGATGCTGCCGATGCGTGTCAGTTCGAAATGCGACACGCCGGCCAGGGCCAGCAGCAGGGCCAGCACGACGCCGAAGCCCAGGCCCAGTTTGGTGCCGATGGAGAGATTGCCGAAATGGGTGCGGAGCTTCATAGGGGGGCCTCAGGGAAAACCCCAGTCTATGTTTCCCGACACATTTCGCAAACATTTGCGCGCGGCGTTGTTTGCGATTCCACAAAGACAACGAAGATAAGGCATGGCGCAGCAACACTGCTGAAACAAGCTTGACGTCGGCCCGCGTGCGGCAGCGTTCAGGCGGTGTTTGCCGCGCAATCGCCGTGCTATTGATACCGCTCGCGATATCCCACGGGCGACATGCCGCAGTATTTGTTGAAGATGTCGCGGAAGGCCTTGGTGTCGTTGTAGCCGACTTCGTACATGACTTCGGCGACGCTCTTGCGCGAGCTTTCCAGCCGCTGTTTGGCGGCTTCAACGCGAACACGCTGCACGTATTCGACGATGCTGTTGCCGGTGGCCTGGCGGAAGCGCCGCTCCAGCGTGCGGCGGCCCAGCGCGTGGCGGCCGGCCAGTTCCTCGACGGTGATCTTTTCCTGGTAGCGGCCTTCAATGTATTCCTGCACCGCCCGCACGATCTCGTCCGCGTGCGACTTCTGCCCCATGAAGACCGAAAAAGGCAACTGGCTCTGGCGGCTCCAGTCCAGCTGGAAATACTTGGCGCACCAGATCGCGGTGTCGCGGTCGGTGTACTTTTCGATCAGGTGCAGCACGAGATGCGCGGCCGAAAATGCGCCGCCGCTCGTATAAACGCCGTTTTCTGCCATGACGACGCGATCGCTGGTCCATCGCACCGTCGGAAAAAGGCTGGCGTACAGGTTTTGCGCAACCCAGTGCACCACCGCCTGCTGCCCGTCGAGCACGCCGCCCGCGGCGAGCAGCGCGGCGCCCATGCACAGGCTGGCGACCTCGCCGCCTTCGCGGTGATGGCGCGACAGCCATTCGATGAGTTCGCGGTTGGACAGGACCGCGTCCGATACCGAACCCAGAAGCGGCGGCGCAATGCAGATATGGATGTCGGTGGCGTCGGCCAGCACCATGTCGGCCTGCACCTTGATGCGTCCGTCGTCCAGGCTGACCTCGCGCGTCAGCGCAAGCGTGCGCACATGGAACCGCGGCTCGCGGCCGTGCGCGCGCAGGTATTCGTTGGCCACCATGAAGCCGTGGCGCGCGGATTCCAGGGACGCAATATTGGTCCCCTTGGGCAGCAGGAACGCGACGTTTTTCATGTTGCCAAGCATACGCCTGCAGGCTGACGCAATCCACCCGCAAGATTGTCGCAATTGCCTATCTGAAAGCCGCGCGGATCCCGATAAAGTGGTTCCTGCCGATCCAGGAATCCGGACGGCGGCCGGAACGGATTGCGGACGTGCCGGCCCGAACCAGAACAACACGGACGTGAGGAGTGATCGATGGACAAGTACATAGACGGTTTCCTGCTGTGCGTACCCAAGGCCAACCTGGAGACGTACAAGAAAATGGCCACGCACGCCGAAGGCATCTGGCGCGAGCACGGCGCGCTGGACTACCGCGAAGGCGTGGCCGACGACATCGACGGAGAAGGCTTCGCGTCGTTCAGCGCGGCAGCCGGCGCGCGCGAAGGCGAAGTCGTGGTCTTTGCGTGGATCCTGTACCCCAGCAAGGAAGCGCGCAACAGCATCAACGCCAAGGTGATGTCCGATCCGCGCCTGGCGGAAATGTGCTGCGAGGGCGTGTTCGACGTCAAGCGCATGTGCTGGGGCGGCTTTGCCACGCTGGTCGGCAACTAGCGCGCGAGGCCACGCCCCGAGCGCAACCATTCAACCCGCAGCCGTTCAATAAACCTGGAGACACATCATGGCCACCAAAGCAGCCAAGCCCATTCCCGACGGCATGCACACGCTGACGCCGCATATCATTTGCGAGGGCGCCTCCGACGCCCTCGCCTTCTACAAGAAAGCCTTCAATGCCGAGGAGCTGATGCGGCTGCCCGGACCCAACGGCAAGATCATGCACGCGGCCATCCGGATCGGCGATTCGGTCCTGATGCTGATGGATGATTTTCCGGAATGGGGCAGCCTGGGACCGAAGGCGCTCAAGGGCACGCCCGCGGTGCTGCATTTGTATGTGACCGACGCAGACGCCGCGATCCAGCAGGCGGTCGCGGCGGGCGCGCAAGTCACGATGCCCGCTGCCGACATGTTCTGGGGCGACCGCTACGGGCAGGTGGTGGACCCATTCGGCCACCGCTGGTCCATCGCCACGCACATGCAGGACCTCACGCCCGAAGAGATCCAGCAGAACATGGCGAAGATGGGGCCGATGGATGGCTGCGGGGACCCGTCAAAAAAATGAGGCTGTGGCGCGACGCGGGCGACACCGCGTCGCCTGGTTTCATCAGGGGGCCAGTTGCGGGTACGGTCCCAGAAAATCCAGCTTGCCGATCGGCACGCCGGCCTGGCGCAGGATGCCGTAGGCGGTGGTCACGTGGAAGTAGAAGTTGGGCAGCGCGAACGTCAGCAGATACTCGTCGCCCTGGAATTCAGGCTTGAAGTTGCCAAAGCTAAGCGTGATGCGGCGGCCTTCGGCGCCGTCGACCTGCTCGGGCTTGACGCTTTCCAGATATGCGATCGTGTCCGCGACGCGCTGCTGCAATTGCGCAAGCGTGGTCTCGGTGTCGGCGAATTTCGGGGCGTCGCCTTGCGACAGCCGCTGTGCCGCGAACTTGGACGCATCGCTGGCACGTTGCACTTGGCCCGACAGCGGATACATGTCGGGCGCGAGGCGCGCGTTAACGAGTTCCGCAGGGTCGATGCCGGTGGCTTGCGCATGCGCGGCAGCCTTTTCCAGCAGCGCGGCCAGCACGTTCAGGCCGCGGATGAAGACAGGCACGGACGCCTGGTACATGGACAGGGGCATATCGACAATTTCCGTAAAAATGGGGGTTGGCGAAGGGTATCAACGGGCGCCGGGCGCTTTGGGATGCAGCGATGTTACGCCGCCACGGGGTCGCCCGGACGCCGGTGCCGGCGACAACATCATTCTGGATGCCCGGACAATGGCGCACCGCAGCCGCCCACCTGCCTGCTGCCCACCGCCAGCCACCGGCCAGTCCTTTTTGACGCCGGTGTCTGTCATTGCGCAACGGCAATCGCGCCCGTACGCCGCTGACTCTGAAAGAACCGCCAGACCAGCGCGGAGGCATCGGGACCGCTGCGCGCGTGATACCGGATGGCAGGATCCCCGCCACTCCAGGCATGTTCAAGCCGCGTGATCTCGCACAGCCGCAGCACCGTCTTGCGGCCGCGCAGCACATCCACCCGGCGGTACGCTTTTTCGGTGCCCAACCCCAGCACGCGCTCGATCGGCAACGCGTGCGGATCGGCGGCATTCAGGTTGCGGAACTGTTCGAACAACTGCCTGGCATTGCGCGGCGCCACGGCCGGATCAAGCTGGCCGTGCAGGATCAGTGCCGGCATGCCCAGGTCGAAAACGGCGGGGTCCGCCACGGCTTGCACCAGCGGCGCCAACGGCTTGATACTGCCGCGCCGCATCGTGCTCAGGCCATTGCCGGCGTTATGCGCGTCGCCCACGACCGGCCCCGAGTGCATGGCCACCGCAGCGATCAGGCTCGGATGGCGCAACGCGACCAGCGCCGCCATCCCCGCCCCTGCCGACAGGCCCGCCACGTAGACGCGTTCAGGGTCCAGACCGTGGCGCACGACTTCCGACCGGATCAGGGCCGCGATCAGATCAGCCTCGGCCCCGCCATGATCGTCATCCGGCTGAAACCAGCGCCAGCAGCGCTGCACCTGACGCGCCAGCGATTGCTGCGGATACAGCACCATGAAATCCCCGGCGTCCGCCCACTGGTTCATGCGCGATCCACGCGCGAAAGCCTCGGCTGTCTGCCGGCATCCGTGCAGCATCACGACCAGCGGCATGCCGGCGGCTGTGGCAGTTGCGGAAGCGGGGGTGTAACGGGCAAAGGCCAGCCGGCGGCCGGTCTTGTCCGTGAACTGGCGGGAGGCCTCCCAGCGGCCGGCGCCAAGCGACGCCGCCTCGGGCGCCGCTGCCCTGCCCGCGCCCGTTGTCCCGGCGGGCCGCGCCGTCTTGACCGCACGCCCCGCCGCGGAGCTGGCGGTCGTCTTGCGCGCCGACGTGGCGCGCTTGCGGGCTGGTTTGGGGGCCGCCATGCGCATTGCCGTGCGCTGGAGGCGGGTGATCTTTTTTGCCGCTTTGAAAAACAGACTGCTGAAACTGCGCGCCATTGTTAGGGCCTGTTCGGAGGTTCCTGTTTGCCGCGCCGCCCGGGGTGCCGGGGTTGGCAGCGCCGGACGGCGGTCGCCGCGGCTACGCCGCTCCGCAAGGCGGATGCCTGTCGTCTGGTGCGCATGCGTGGATGGGCGGAGAGGTCGCCCCAACCGAAAGACCTGGTGCCGGATTCATTGAGTGCTTCCCCTAAGAGTGTCAATCACGGCAGCGCCTGGCGCGGCCGACGTGCAAGCCCGGAGTGAAGAACATGCGACGCCTCTATTGGGCGGTTTGTTCGCGGGACGAATGTATCACAGCGTAACGACGTTGCGATCGGTCAAGCCTACCCGACGCGCGCCTTGAGCGCGCATGCCAAAAAGCCTAAGGTGGAAAACTTGTCATCAACAGGCTCCCCATGTTTCCCAACGACCGACCCCAGACCCTGGGCGAAGAAATCGCCAACAGCATCAGCCACGGCCTGGGCGCCGTGGGCGCGCTGGCCGGCACGCCGCTCCTGATTGCCGCCGCCGTGCGCCAGGGCGATGCCGCCTTCATCGCTGGCGCCGCCGTGTTTGCCGCGTCAATGTGCCTGCTGTACCTCGCGTCCGCCATCTATCACGCCCTGCCCCGCTGCCGCGCCAAGCAGATCTTCAATGTGCTGGACCACTCGGCCATCTACCTGCTCATCGCGGGCACCTACACCCCGTTCGCGCTGGGCGCGCTGCGTGGCCCTTGGGGGTGGACCCTCTTCGGACTGGTGTGGGGCCTGGCGCTGCTGGGCGTGGGCCTGAAGGCCAGCAAGCGGCTCAACCGGCCCTCGCTATCCACCGGCCTGTATCTGGCGATGGGCTGGATCGTCGTTATCGCGGTCAAACCCTTGCTTGAACTGGTGCCGACCGGCGGCCTGTGGTGGCTGGTGGCTGGCGGCCTCGCCTACACCGGCGGTGTGGTCTTCTTTGTGTTCGACACCCGCTGGCGCTACAGCCATTTCATCTGGCATCTGTTCGTGTTGGCCGGCACCGTCTGCCATTTCTTCGCGGTGTTCTGGTACGCGGCGTAAGCCCGCAAAGGCGCCCGATCCGCTTCCGAAGGACAAACCTAAGGACACATCGCGGCCAGCAGCGACTACGAAACCGCGCAAAACGTTTCGAGCGCACGGGGCCGGCGTCCCCCGGGGCTGCCCCCGCACCGCGCGTCGGGGATCTCGTGGTCTGCCGACACAGGAAAACACATCGCGAAACTTGTCCCACGGCGGTCCGGCTGGTCATCATGGTCGGACTTTCAACCGGAACAAGGAGTTTTGATGCAGCGTTCCAAATATGCATTCCTATCCGCCGCCATTCTGACGACGGCGCTGTCCGGTGCCCCTGCCCTGGCTCAACAGGCCGCCCAGGCTCCGGCGCAGACGCAAGCTCAGCCGGGCATGGCGCCCGCCGTGCAGAAGCCGACGGATCAGCAATTGCAGAAGTTCGCTTCGGCGTCGCAGAAGATCTCTGGCGTCGTTGACGAATACCGTCCGAAGGTCGAAGCCGCCAAGACCGACGACGCCAAGCAGAAGGTCGTCAAGGAAGCGGACGAAAAAATGGTCAAGCTGGTCCGCGCGGACGGGCTGTCGGTCGAGGAATTCAACGGCATCGGCCAGGCCGTGCAGCAGGATCCCCAGCTTCGTGATCGCCTGATGAAGATGCAGCCGGCGCGGTAAGCCCGGGCGTTGACGGGCACGCAATCACGCCGCCCACGACGGCCGCCTCGGAAAAACAAGGCGCCGCATGCCCTGAACGGGACATGCGGCGCCTTTCGCATTGTGCGAGGCCTGACGCTGCTCTTGTGTCAGGTCTTCAGGCGGTAGCCCGTCTTGAAAATCCACCGCACGCCGATCAGGCATGCAACCAGGAAGGCCATCGTCATGCCCACGCTGACGCCGATGCTGACGTCCGCCACACCAAAGAACGCCCAGCGGAAACCGCTGACCAGGTAGACCACCGGATTGAACAGCGTGACGGTCTGCCAGAACGGCGGCAGCATGTTGATCGAATAGAACGTGCCGCCCAGAAAGGTCAGCGGCGTGATGATCATCAACGGAATGATCTGCAGCTTTTCAAACCCGTCGGCCCAGATCCCGATGATGAAACCGAACAGGCTGAACGTGACGGCGGTCAGCACCAGGAACGAGAGCATCCAGAACGGATGCGCCACGTCGAACGTCACGAACAGGCGCGCGGTGGCCAGCATGATGAGACCCAGGATGATGGACTTGCTGGCGGCCGCGCCGACGTAGCCCATCAGGATTTCCACATACGAAATGGGCGCCGAATGGATTTCGTAGATCGTGCCTGAAAAGCGCGGCATGTAGATGCCGAACGAGGCGTTGGCCACGCTCTGCGTCAGCAGCGACAGCATGATCATGCCGGGCACGATGAACGCGCCGTAGCTCACGCCGTCAATCTCGACCATGTGCGAACCGATGGCGGAGCCGAACACGACGAAGTAAAGAGACGTTGAAATCACCGGCGACAGCACGCTTTGCATCAGCGTGCGCCAGGCGCGGGCCATTTCGAAAAGGTAGATGGCGCGGATGGCGTAGAAGTTCATGATTGACCGTGCACCAGGCTGACAAAGATGTCCTCGAGCGAGCTTTCCGAGGTGTTCAGGTCTGCAAATTCGATCTGCAGGCGGCTCAGGTCCTGCAGCAGACGCGAAATATCGCCGCCGCGCTCGTTGTCGTAGGTATAGACGAGCTTGTAGCCGTCGGGCGAAAGCTCAAGCTGGTAGGCGTCCAGCGCTGTCGGAATGCCCGGCAGCGGCGCCTTCAGTGTCAGCGCAAGCTGGCGTTTGCCCAGCTTGGCCATCAGCGCATTCTTTTCCTCGACCAGGATGATCTCGCCCTTGCGGATCACGCCGATGCGGTCCGCCATTTCCTGGGCTTCTTCGATGTAGTGCGTGGTGAGGATGATGGTGACGCCGCTTTCGCGCAGCCGTCGCACCATTTCCCACATGCCGCGCCGCAATTCGACGTCGACACCCGCGGTGGGTTCGTCCAGGAACAGGATGGCCGGTTCGTGCGACAGCGCCTTGGCGATCATGACGCGTCGCTTCATGCCGCCGGACAGCGCCATGATGCGGCTGTCCTTCTTGTCCCACAGCGACAATTCGCGCAAGACCTTTTCGATGTAGGCGGGGTCCGCCGGCTTGCCGAACAGGCCGCGGCTGAAGGTGACCGTGTTCCAGACGCTTTCGAAGGCGTCCGTGGAAATTTCCTGCGGCACCAAACCGATCTTGGACCGGGCGGCGCGGAAATCGGACACGATGTCGTGGCCGTCAGCCAGCACCGTGCCGTGGGTGGGATTGACGATGCCGCAGATGATGCTGATCAGCGTCGTCTTGCCCGCGCCGTTCGGCCCGAGCAACGCGAAGATTTCGCCGCGCTGGATGTCCAGGCTGACATTCTTGAGCGCCTGGAATCCCGACGCATATTGCTTGGATAAGCCTTGTACTGAAATGACTGGCTGCACGCGAGCCCCCAACTTGACCATAGCCGGAGGATTTTACCCGTCGCGCGGCCCGCGCTTGTTCAACCTGGCGGAACGGTGTGTTTTCTTTTTGGGAACACTGGAACTAGTTTTTGGAACACTGGAACTAGAAGTCGTCGTCCTCTTCAACCTTGGGCATCAGGTATGCCGTCAGCGTGCTGGACAGGCCGGCCATCACCCACAAGACAAAGAACGACACCGTGTAGAAGCCCATTCTGCCGGTTGGGACGTAGCCGAAAATGGCCACGTCCAGCGGGTCGATCAGGGCGAAGATCAGTGCGCTACCCGCAGCCGCCGCCATGAACGACGGCCACAGGATCCACATCAAAGATCGCAATCCCATGCGTGAACTCCCCCGATCAAGGTTTGGCGGCTGCAGAGCCGGCGGGCGTCGATGCCGGGCTCGCGGTCGCGCCGGTCGCGGTCTGTTCGATGACCAGACCGCGTTTGACCACACCCTCCTGGATGGGCTGGCTGGCGAATTGGGTCATCGCGAAGTAGATCGTGATGAAGCAGCCGACCATGGCGGCGAACGGACCCGCCATCAGGATCCACGGCCAGGGCTCGCGGTACCAGGGCTTGGCGGGATGCGCCGCGTCGGCGGCGTCAACGGTGATTTGTGCAGCGTTCATGAAGATTCCTTTTGGTGACCAGGGCGGTGTCTGCCCTACTCGGGCACGTAGAAACTGGCAGCCTCGTCGGTTTCAACCTGCCGGTTCTCGCCATCCTGCCCCTTGGCGCGCAGCGTGATGGGATGGGCGCCGGGCGCTGCGCCCGCCGGGGCGCGAATGACCATCGGCACCAGTTTGTTGGCGGCGGGTTCGACCTCGACCACGTCCGATCCCTGTTGGCCCGCCAGCACCGCCAGGTCGGGCATGCCTTCGGCCGTCAGGCGCAGCCGCATGGGCGCGTCCGACGTGTTGATGATCTGCAGGCGATACACGTTTTCGATCATGCCCCCTGCCACCTCGCGGCCCAGCACGCCGCGGTCGCGGATCACATCGACGCGCAGCGGATTTCGGACCACCAGCGAGACGACGAAGGCGATCGCCAGCAACAGGATCAACGTGCCGTAGATCAGAACGCGGGGCCGCAGCAGATGCGACCGCGCGCTCTTCGTGGACAGGCCATCCAGCATGGCGCGCTCGGACGTGTAGCGGATAAGGCCCGGCTCGTACTGCATCTTGTCCATCACCTGGTCACAGGCGTCGATGCAGGCGCCGCACCCGATGCACATGTACTGCAGGCCGTCACGGATGTCGATGCCGGTCGGGCAGACCTGCACGCAAAGGCTGCAGTCGACGCAGTCGCCCAGCCCCTTCGCCTTGTGGTCCACCTTGCGCGAGCGGCCGCCACGCGGATCGCCGCGGCGCTTGTCGTAGGTGACGACGAAGGTGTCCGGGTCGACCATCACGCTCTGGAAGCGGGCGTACGGGCACATGTACTTGCACACCGATTCGCGCATGAAGCCGGCGTTGCCCCAGGTGGCGAAACCGTAGAACAGCATCCAGAACCACTGCCAGGGTCCGAGCTGCAGCGCGAAGAGTTCGTGGCCGAGTTCGCGGATGGGCGCGAAGTAGCCGATGAACGTAGAGCCGGTCCACCAGGCCAAGGCGATCCACAGGAAGTGCTTGGTGAACTTCAGGCGGAACTTGCGCCAGCTCCAGGGAGACTCGTCCAGCCGGATGCGCGCGATGCGGTCGCCTTCGACCTTGCGCTCGATCCACATGAAGATTTCGGTGTAGACGGTCTGGGGACAGGCGTAGCCGCAGAACAGGCGCCCGGCCACCGCGGTGAAGAGAAACAGCGCCAATGCCGAAATGACCAGCAGCACGGCAAGGTACACGACGTCCTGCGGCCACAGCACCAGGCCGAAGATGTAGAACTTGCGCGCGCCCAGGTCGAACAGCACCGCCTGGCGGCCGTTCCATTCGAGCCAGGGCAAGCCATAGAAGATGATCTGCGTGATAAAGACGAACGCGATACGCCAGCGGGCAAAGATGCCACTGACGGATCGCGGATAGATCTTGCTGCGCACCCCCGCCAACGTCTGCTCCAGGGTCTCCTGGCCAGGACGCGGCGGCCGCGTATGCGGCCGCCAGGGCGGCGGGTCACCGCCAGGCGAACTGCTGACGCTTGCGGTTGACCCATCTTCCATTTGCTGCTCCGTGCTTGTAAGTGCTTAGTGATATGGGAGGCCGCGCGGCCTCCCATTTACGTGCTGCCGGTTCACTGCTTGGCAGTGCTGGCCTCGGCCGGCGCGGCAGCGGTCTGCGTAGACGCGTCGGGCTTGTTGGACAGTCCCCAGACCCACGCAGTCAGGATCTTGATCTGCTCGGGACTCAGGATGTGTTCGTGCGCCGGCATGCGGTTGTCGCGGCCATCAAGAATGGTCTTGACGATGCTGGCTTCCGAACTGCCGTAGAGCCACACGTCGTCCGTCAGGTTCGGCGCACCGACAAGCTGGTTGCCCTTGCCATCGACACCGTGACAGGCGACGCAGAAGTTGGCGAACTCGCGCTTGCCGCGGAACACGCGGACCGGATCGGCGGTCAGGCCCGACAGCGAACGCACGTACTGCGCGATGTCGCCGGCCATCTTGGGATCGATCGAAGCCTTCCAGGGCGGCATGATGCCGTGGCGGCCTTCTTTGATGGTCTGCATGATGGCTTCGGGCGAACCGCCGTGCAGCCAGTCGCCGTCCGTCAGGTTGGGAAAGCTGGGCGCACCCTTGGCGTCGGAGCCGTGGCACTGCGCGCAGGTGTTCAGGAAGAGACGCTGGCCGATTTCACGGGCGCCCGGATCCTGCGCAATCTGCGGCACCGTCATGGTCTCGAAGCGCGCATAGATGGGACGCACGGCTTCAGCCATCTTGGCCTGCTGCTGCGCCACTTCGTCTGCGCTGCTGTAGCCCAGCTTGCCCTTGTATTCGCCCAGGCCCGGCATCAGGAAGAGGTATCCCAGTGCAAAGGCGCAGGCCAGCAGGTACATCCACGTCCACCAGGTGGGGACCGGGTTGTTGAGTTCGGTCAGGTCGCCGTCCCAGACGTGCCCGGTGTCCTCGACCTGGCCGCTGGCCGGCTTGGCGGTGAGCCAGCGGCGTTGCGTGTACAGCAGCCACACGCACCACACCACCCCGCCCACGGCGACGATCGAGATGAAATACCCCCAGAAGCCATTGACGAAATCGCTCATGACCGATTCGCTCCATCTTGTTGTGCCTGCCCGAATTCATCGGGCAGTGCGAACGGCAGCATGGCCGATTCGCGGTTGGCGCCCTGGCGGCCGCGCGAGCAGGCCCACCAGACGATGCCGAAAAAGGTTGCCATCGAGATGGCGGTGACGATTGCGCTCAGGTAGCCGACCATGATCAGCCTCCTGTGGCCGCTTGCGCGGCGGGTTGCACGGCCGATTGGGCGGCAGGTTGCTGAGCCTTCTTGGCCGCTTCCGCCTTGGCCTCTTCGGCCTGCTTGGCAAGCTGCGCCTTGCGCACGCCGACACCCAGGCCTTGCAGATAGGCCACCAGCGCGTCTTCTTCCGTCTTGCCTTCGATTGCCTTGGGCGCGGCGGCGATTTCCTCGTCGGTGTAAGGCACGCCCAGGGCACGCAGGGCACGCATGCGCTGGTCGACGTTCTGGCCGGTGATGACCGTCTTTTCCAGCCACGGATACGCCGGCATGTTGGATTCCGGCACGACCTTGCGCGGATCACGCAAGTGGATGCGGTGCCAGTCGTCGGAGTAGCGCTCGCCGACGCGCGCCAGGTCCGGACCCGTGCGCTTGGAGCCCCACAGGAACGGGTGATCGAACACCGATTCGGACGCCAGCGAGTACGACCCGTAGCGCTGGACTTCAGCGGCGAGCACGCGCACCTGCTGCGAGTGGCAGCCCACGCAGCCTTCGCGGATGTAGACGTCGCGGCCCATCAGCCGCAGCGGGCTGTAGGGCTCGACGCCCGCCACGGGCTGGGTGGTGCTGTGCTGGAAGAACAGCGGGATGATTTGCACCAGGCCTGCGAAGGAGACCACCAGGATGCTGGCGATGATCATCCAGCCGATGTTCTTCTCGAGGGTCTGATGAGAAAAGAAGCCGTGATTCTTGTTGGCCATGATGTCCTCGTCAAACAGTGGCCGGCACGGCGGTCGCGGGGACCGACGGACGGGCGGCATGGGGATCGTCTTGCGGAATGGCGGGATTGACCGCCGTCGCGCCGCTCACCGTCTTCCATACGTTCCAGGCCATGACGAACACACCGCACAAGAACAGGGTTCCACCCAGCAAACGGATCAGGTAGTACGGAACGCGCGTCTTCAGTTCTTCGACGAAGCTGTAGACCAGGGTGCCGTCCGGCGCCGTGTCACGCCACATCAGGCCCTGCTGCACGCCGGCGATCCACATGGCGGCGATGTACAGCACCACGCCGATGGTCGCGATCCAGAAGTGCAGTTCGATGGCCTTGACGCTGTACATCTTTTCGCGGCCATAGAGGCGCGGGATCAGGTAGTAGAGCGAGCCGAACGAAATCATGGCGACCCAGCCCAGCGCGCCGGAGTGCACGTGGCCGATGGTCCAGTCCGTGTAGTGCGACAGCGCGTTCACGGTGCGGATCGACATCATCGAGCCTTCGAACGTGGACATGCCGTAGAACGACAGCGCGGTGACCATGAACTTCAGGATCGGGTCGGTGCGCAGCTTGTACCAGGCGCCCTGCAGGGTCATGATGCCGTTGATCATGCCGCCCCAGGAAGGCGCCAGCAGGATCAGCGAGAAGGTCATGCCCAGCGACTGGGTCCAGTCGGGCAGCGAGGTGTACAGCAGATGGTGCGGGCCCGCCCACATGTACGTGAAGGCCAGCGCCCAGAAGTGGACGATGGACAGGCGGTACGAGTAGATGGGACGGCCGGCCTGCTTGGGCACGAAGTAATACATCATGCCCAGGAAGCTGGTGGTCAGGAAGAAGCCCACAGCGTTATGGCCGTACCACCACTGCACCATGGCGTCCTGCACGCCCGCATAGGCGGAGTAGGACTTCCACATCGACACCGGCATTTCAATGTTGTTGAAAATGTGCAGGATGGCGATGGTGAGGATGTACGAGCCGAAGAACCAGTTGGCCACGTAGATGTGCTTGGACCGGCGCTTGATGATGGTGCCGAAGAACACGATGGCGTAGGCGACCCAGACCAGCGTGATCAGGATGTCGATGGGCCATTCGAGTTCGGCGTATTCCTTGCTGCTGGTAAAACCCATGGGCAAGGTGATGGCGGCTGCGACGATGACGACCTGCCAGCCCCAGAACGTGAAGGCGGCAAGCTTGTCGCAGAAGAGGCGCGCCTGACAGGTGCGCTGGACGACGTAATAGGACGTCGCGAAAAGTGCGCTGCCGCCGAAGGCGAAGATCACGGCGTTGGTGTGCAGCGGGCGCAGGCGGCCGTAGCTGAGCCATGCGGTGTCGAAATTCAATTGAGGCCAAATTAGCTGAGCGGCCAGAAAAACACCGACAGCCATGCCGACAATGCCCCAGACCACGGTCATGATGGCGAACTGCCGCACGACCTTGTAGTTGAAGGTATCGGACTTGCTTGCGATTGCGGGGCAATCGTTCATCACCCATCCCCTAAAGTAACAAGAACTTCCAGGCTTCGATGATGGGACTAGTCACTCGAGGAGGCGTTGATTTGGATCAACCGGGTTGCGACGCCTTGGACATCGCTGCATAACCGCAACGCTATTAGGGGTATCGGGCCGTGAAAAGACCTGGCCGATGCGCTGCGGCGGGGTCCGCAGAGGCGCATCGGCGGCGGTAATTTGCGCCCCGGCGATCAGCGGCGGCCGGCGGGGCCGCTGTCGTCGTCGCGCAGGATGGCCGTGCCGGCGCTGTCGGTGTCGTCGTACTGACCGTTGAAGACGGCCCACCACAGCGATACGCCGATCGCCAGCACGAAAAGCAGCGACAGCGGCAGTAGCAGGTAGAGGATGGTCATGGCGCGGCTCCCAGTGCGGCGCCAGCGGCCAGACGGCCCGACCAGTCGCGGCGGCACAGGCGCCAGGAGTTGTAGGCTACGGCCAGCGACGACACCAGCATGGTGATGGCGGCAAGCCAGGGCGTGACCCAGCCCACCAGGGCCAGCGGCGTCATCAGCAGATGCCAGACGAGCGAGCCGTAAAGATTCTGCCGCGCCTTGCGCCGGGCTTCGGCAAGCAGCGCGTCAAGCGCGGCCTCGGGCATGTCGGGGTGCGCCGCGAGCGCGCTGTGCGCGGAAGCCATGGCGGTGGGGACGGCCATGGACATGGCACAGGGACAGCTCATGACCAGCAGCGCCACCATGACGGGAATGCTGTGGGCGGGATCGATGTAGGCCCAGCCCGCCGCGGCGGCCAATGCCAGCGCGACCTGCACCATGACGAAACGCGACGCCACGCGGTCGGCGCGTGTGCCGAGCAACAGGCGCTGGTCTTCGACGCGGGCATGGCGGCGGCCGGCGGAACCCGCGCCGCCGAAGGATTGTCGGGCGCACAGTTCCAGATAACGTGCGGTTAGCAGAAACGCGACGAACATCGTGACCGAGTCGAAATAGACTTCGCCCCGCCCCGTACACGTGGCGTGGACGCTGGGGATGAAGGCGGCAATGATGCCTAGCGCCACCGGCACATCCATGCCGGCGCGGCCCTGCCGCAGATTGGCGCCCGCGTGGCGCCAGATGGGCCATGCCGAATACAGGACGACAGGCACGGTCAGCGCGAAGCTGGCCCAGTTCATGAGGACGATGGCCCAGTCCAGGGTTTCCAGCGCGTCGGCGGGCATGGATTCATGGCGCAGATAGCCGGGCCAGGCGAACATCATGACCTGCATCATTGCCAGCCAGGCGAGCGACAGACGCACCAGCGCATGGCGGCGTTGCTGGCGGTCGGCATCGGGCAGGCTGGCCGGGACGGCGAAAATCGATTTGGCACGCATGTTGCCGATGGTAGTCAGGCCTGTCCCCGACCGCCTTGATCTGAATCAAGACGCCAAAGACGATTTGCCACTGCCCCGCCGCCCCGCCGCCCTGCCGCCTCCCCGCCTCGCCTCCCCGCCTCGCCATCATGCCGCCCGCCCATCCTCCGGCACTGATCTATGTGACGGGTGGCGCGCGGACGGGGCAACTGATAAAACGGTGCTCTGGCCGCTGCGGTTGTCCATTGCGCTGCCGCAGCCGCCTCCCCTACGCCCGCGGCACGTCCGCAGGTTCCGGCGCTGTCCGGCCGCGCTCGACCAACATGGGGCCGTGGTGACCATTCACCTGGCTTGCGGTATGCAGAAGACATCGACGCGGCGCCCCGTCGGGGTTTTTGTAACCGGCACCGATACCGGTATCGGCAAGACGCTGGTGTCGGCCATCCTCGCCCGCGCCTGGAACGCCGACTACTGGAAACCCGTGCAGACGGGTGTCGCCGAGGATCCGGGCGATACCGACACCGTGGCGCAGCTGGCGCAGTTGCCGCCCCACCGCCTGCATTTACCTGCCTACGTCCTCCAGGCGCCGCTATCGCCATGGGCGGCAGCCACGCTGGAAGAGACCGTGGTCGATGCCACCAGCATCGTGCCGCCCCCGACACGCGCGCCGCTGATCGTGGAAGGCGCGGGCGGCCTGTATATGCCGATCGACGATACGCACATGATGATCGACCTGATCGCGCGCCTGGGCATGCCGGTGGTGTTGGCGGCGCGCAGCGGACTGGGCACCATCAACCACACCTTGCTCAGCCTCGCGGCGCTGCAGCGGCACGGCATTCCGGTGCTTGGCGTGGTCATGAGCGGACCGCCCTCCGCGGGCAACAAGGAAGCCATCGAACGCTTTGGCGGCGTGCGGGTGCTGGCCGAGATACCGCCGCTGCCGCGTGTGGACGCTGCCGCGGTCGACGAACTAGCCAAGGGCATTGCGCCGCTGACCGAATGTCTGGCGTCGCTGTACGGCGCCGAGGCCGAAGCGGACTAGCCGGGCCAGCGGCTTCGTGCGCGGCGCGTCACTGCCGCGCCATGTCGATGAACGCCCGCAGCGCCGATGACACACGGCGCTGGCGGGGGTAATACAACATGAATCCGGGGATCGTCGGGCACCAGTCCTCAAGCAGCCGCACCAGCTTGCCGGATGCCAACAGTCCGGCAACGTAGTTTTCCGGCACGTAGCCGATGCCGATGCCGTCGGCGGCCGCCCGCACCTCGGCGTGCACGTCGCTCAGGGCCAGACGCCCCGGCACGTCGAACTCCAGCACCTCGCCGTCCCGCTTGAATACCCACTTGAAGTACCGGCCACTGGGGAAACGATAGCGGACGCATTCGTGCCTCATCAGGTCAGCCGGATGCCGTGGCGGCTCGCGCTCCCGCAGGTAATCCGGCGAGGCCACCACCACGGAGCGCAGCGCCGGGCCGATGGGAACGGCCACCATGTCCTCGGGCACCGCTTCGAGCAGACGCACACCTGCGTCGAAGCCGGACTTCACGATGTCGACAAAGCTGTCGTCTTCGCCGATCTCCAGGCGGATGTCCGGGTAGGCGGCCAGGAACTGAGCCGCCATCGGCATCAGCAGCAGGTACGACGCCGCGCGCGACGTATTGATGCGCAGCGTGCCGGCGGCGGAGCCGCGAAAGTGGTTCATTTCGTCCAGCGCGTCGTCCAGCCCGTGCAGCACCGGCTGCAAACGCTCGGCCAGGCGCTGGCCCGCGTCGGTCAGTGCCACGCTGCGCGTCGTGCGGTTAAAGAGATTCACGCCCAGCCGCTCTTCCAGTTTGCGGATCGCGTAGCTGACCGCCGATGTGGACAGGCTGAGCTCTTCGCCCGCCTTGCGGAAACTGCCCAGGCGGGCCACTGCTGAGAACGCGGCAAGATGGGACAGGTTGTCGAGCGGCATGATTATGCAAATTCATTCAATAAATCATGCCGAAATTCTAGCTTGAATGGGGTCCTTACCCGGAATATTGTGAACGCCTGCTCAACAAATACCCCAAGAGGCCGTCATGATCCAAGCCCAAGGCTACGCCGCCCACAGCGCCGACACCCCGCTCGTCCCCTTCAGCTTCACGCGCCGTGAACCCGGCGATGACGATGTGCTGATCGACATCCTGTATAGCGGCATCTGCCACTCCGACCTGCACCAGGCGCGCGGCGACTGGGGCAATTCCATGTACCCCATGGTGCCCGGCCACGAGATCATCGGCCGCGTCGCGCAAGTGGGCAAGAACGTGTCGAAGTTCAAGGTGGGCGATTACGCCGGCGTGGGTTGCATGGTGGACTCGTGCCGCCATTGCAAGGCATGCCAACTGAACCTCGAACAGTACTGCGAGGAAAACGCCACGCTGACCTACAACGACAAGGAACGCGGCAGCGACCAGCTGACGTTTGGCGGGTATTCCGATCGCATCGTGGTCCGCGAGCATTTTGTCGTGAAGGTGTCCGACAAGCTCGACCTGAAGGCCGTCGCGCCGCTGCTGTGCGCCGGCATCACCACCTACTCTCCGCTGCGCCACTGGAAGGTCGGCCCCGGCAAGAAGGTGGGCGTCATCGGTCTGGGCGGCCTGGGCCACATGGGCGTCAAGTTTGCACACGCGATGGGCGCTCACGTGGTGATGATCACGACGTCTGCCGACAAGGCGCGCGACGCCAAGCGTCTGGGCGCGGATGAAGTGCTGGTGTCGCGCGATGCCGACGCCATGGCGGCGCACGCCGGCACGTTCGACTTTCTGTTGAACACCGTTCCCGTCAGCCACGACGTCAATCCCTACATGGCGCTGCTGGCGCTGGACGGCACCATGGCGCTGGTGGGCGCATTGACGCCGTTGGATCCGATCCCCGGCGCCAACCTCATCATGGGCCGCAAGTCCCTGGCGGGCTCGGCGATCGGCGGCATGGAAGAGACCCAGGAGATGATGGACTTCTGCGCCGAACACAACATCGTCAGCGATGTCGAAATGGTGCCGATCCAGGCCGTCAACGAGGCCTACGAGCGGCTGGTGAAGAACGACGTCAAATATCGCTTCGTGATCGACATGGCTTCGCTGAAGGAAGAACGCGCCGCCGCGTAGGTCAACACACACGCAAGGCAAAGCGGGGCCGGGTTCGTTACGGACGCAAACAAAAAAAAGCGGACCCGGATTCACGTCGTCAATCGGGATGGCGGCCGACCTGCGCGCCGCAGACCTACGCCGCATCGCTTAGAACAAAAGGTTGAGATTTCACTTCAACCGTTCCTCTGGCGTCATCCTTCCTACAACCTTCGTTTACATCCATCCGGCTTTTCCGGACGTTGCTGCGGTCGCTCGTGGAATCGTGTGCGGCCGCAGCCGGGGCACGCGCGGCCTCCCGTCACGACATTGACGGCAGACGCGGCGGGCGGATAGATTTTCGCCACTTGCACCGTTCGATTCAGATCGGGCAAATCAAGCAGTCCGACATTCAAGCAGTTCGCTGTGCGCAGTTCGATTCGCAGGTAGCTGGACCATCGCCCGTACACGGGCATGGGCAGGGATTTGTTTCCCGGGTTCCTTGTTTGGAGAACTGGCATGGCCACGAAAAAGCCTCGTCCGGCTGCGAAGACCGACACCGTGAAACGCCGCGAACCTGCGGCAGGCGAACCTGCGGCAGGCGAACCTGCGGCTGGCGAACCTGCGGCTGGCGGACTCGCCGCAGGCGGACCAAGGGTGGTGATCGATGGCGGCGTTGTCCGCATCCCGCCCATCCTTCCCCTCTTTCCGCCCGATCACAACCGCAACTTTTTCGACGGCTCGCGTCCCGGCCATCCGGTATTGCGCGCCGACGATCTGCTGGCCTTGCGCATCGAACTGCGCAACCTGACCATCACGCCGGGACAGCCGCCGCGGCTGCAAAAAACCGCCAGCGGCGCCGCGACGTTGATCCTGCACTTTCCGCCGCAGTCCATCGCCGAGGAAACGTTCTTCGAGACTGCGGCCGCCGGCACGAAGAACCCCGACCCGCCGCGTCCCGGCACGCCCGCCAAGCCCGAGCCGTCCGGCGGCGGCGCCGAACCGCCGACCGGCCCGCCGGTGCGCGCCCGCATCGCCAACGAGTCCCGGCTGGCCTTTACCGTGCCGGACGGCTTTGACGTGCCGTACACGCTGGAAGGGGTGCTGCAGGCCGTCGAGTCGCTGCCGTTAGCCGTGCCCGCCAACGCACGGCCGCCCACGGCCAAGGCGCCGCGCCCCCCGCTTCGCTGGCACGACCTGCTGGAGATCGGTTTTGACAAGCGCGTGGCCAAGCTGCCCCCGGCGCAGCGCGCGGCGCTGTCGAGCTTTGCCTTGCGCAACGCGCGCATCGCCATGCAGCCCGACGCCCCCGGCGCCAATCTGCTGCTGCGGCAGGCAAGCGGCAGTCCGGGACTGCGGGCCTACCGCCTGCCGGCCGTCCGGACCGACGTACCGCCGCTGCGCGCCGGCGACATCGCCATCCCCGTGCCGCGGGGGCCGCGCCCCGCGCCGCCAACGGCGCAGCAGACGGCGATCGAACTGCCGTGGCGGCTGATCCTCAGCCCATATGCACAGGAGCGCTGGCGCCACGCCAAATCCCCCGCCACGTCAGCAGCCACGCTGCATACGGAGCTATGGCATTCGCGGCTGCTGGCGCCCGCGTCGGCCGATCCCGACGTCGAACCGCCGCAGGCCGACGCCCAGCGCACCGTGCGCGCGGTCTGGGCATTGGGCGGCGAAGGCACCACGAAGCCCATGCAATCGGCCTTTCCCGTGCCGGCCAGCACGTATCTGCCCGCCCCCGGCATCAGTCCCTTCCGCATGCCGATGGACGACTTCGACCGGTTCCAGATCGCGCATCTGTCTTCCAATTTCTCGGTGGCCAATTACGCGCCGCAGGCCATCGGCACAAACCTGCTGATGTTGTCCGCGCTGGGCGCATGGCTGGATTCTCGCGGCAACTGGGATGCGCCCGGGCTGTCGCTGGAAGAATGGACGCATCGCGGCACGATGGGCCGCGACCACTATGTGCGCGTGGTCTACAAAGGCCTGCTGTTTCCGTTCGGCCATCGCGTCTCGCTCATCAAGGTCAGCGAACGCAAGTTCCATCGCGACCGCAGCGGGAATCCGGCGTACCTGCGCCAACGTCTTTTCATCGTCGTGCGCGAGCGCGAAAAGGTCTTTGCGCATCCCGACTACGTGACGCGCGATCCGGCGGGCAACACCGTGTTCCTGCACCGTCAGATGCCGTTGACCAGCGTGCGCATCCTGACCTCGTCCACGCCCAACCTGGATTCGCCGCTGGCATCGCCCGGCGGCATCTTGGGCCAACTGTTGTTCTGGCCCTACGTGGGCGGCGCGCCCTTCCGCTTCGCGTGCGCGGCCACGGACATCGACGGGCGCGTCATGCAGTTCGACCTGCCCATGATCTTCATGGACGGCGGCGAGGCCTGCCCGCGCAAGCAATCCGGGCAATGGCTGACGCCCATGTTCGACAAGGCGGAGGACTTTGCCGAAACCGCCCGGACCGCGTGGCGAAACGCCCCGCTGTCGCAGCGCAGCGCACCCATGAACCAGCAGCAGGTAACGCTGGCGCCCAGCCAGAAGGCGGGCGACACCGCTGCGCAGGCCGACTCGCTGGAATTCGACGCGGTCGTCGACAAGGGCAATGTGCAGTTGCGGGCCTACAGCGACGACCTGACCGGCCCCGTCTTCTATCCGTACATCCGGCGCGCCGCCATCCGCATCGCCGCGCTGGCCAAGCTGACCGGCAGCGCAAAGAACAGCACGCTGGCATGGAATCCGTACTACCTGGCGCACGGCTTTGACGGCAATGCCGGACAGGTGTTCGGCGACATCGATGCGGAGCCCGGCTACCAGGGCGGCGCGTCCCTGGACTTCTCGGCGCAGGGCGACCGCTCGGGCGGCTTCGTGCAGCCGAATCTGCGGCCCACGGCGCTGTCGCGGCTGGCGGGCCCGATCAGCGGCAAGGCCGACGACTTCATCGCCGGGCGCATGATCGGCGCCGACGTGTTCCCCGCGTCGGGCGGCGGGCTGCCGTTGCCGCTGTTGTTTGGCTGCATTCCGCTGGGCGACGTGATCCAGGTCGTGGAGGACGTGGCCGGGCAGGCGGACAAGGTGCCGCGCTTCGTGGCCGAGGCCTGCTCGCAGCTCGAAAGCCTGGTGAACGACGCGGGCCGGCTGTACGGGCTGGTGGCGGGCATGGTGCAGGAACCGGGCCGCATCGCGCAAGGCGCCCTCACCGCGCTGGACGACACGCTGGACGACCTGCAGGCGCAGGCCGAGGCGTACGCGCAACCCCTGGTGCAGAACGCGCGCGACCAGGTGGACGCGCTGGCGGCGGCTGCCACGGCGATCAGCGCGCAGGTGGCGCAGCTGGCCGGCATGTCCTTCGACACGGCGCCCGCCCTGCCCGGCCTGCCAGCAGCGTTGACCACGGCGCAAGGCGCCATCACCAACTTGCGGGGCGCGGCGGACGCCAAAGTCGGCGGCGTCTCGCTGCCGTCGGGTCTGCGCCAGTCGCTCCTGGAGGCGGCACGGACAGCCGAGATCCTGGTCAACGGCCTGGGCGTCGTGCCCGTGCTGCTGACGCAAGGCAAGACGCTGTACGACGCGCTGGATGCACTGGTCGGGCAGCCCGATCAACTGGGCGCGATCTTCTCGGACCCCACGGTGCTCAAGCCCCGGCTGCAGGCCGTCTCCGCGGCGGTGCAACCGCTGGCCGACACGATTGCCGCTTCCGTACTGCTGGACGGCGCGCCGCGCCAATTGCTGACCACCGCGCTGCGCGCCGTGAAAACCGCCATGGACGCGGTGCTGGCCAGCGCCGAGCTGCTGGAGATGCTGACCGGCGACGAATTGACACTGCGCTTTGACTGGAACCCCGCGATCAAGAGCTGGTCGCTGGTCGCGGGCGAACCGCCGCTCTTTCGCGTCAATGACCCGCAGGGCTTTCGCGTGGCCGTGGAAGCCAAGGTGCGCAAGAACGGCCAGAGCGCGCCCAAGCTGTCGGTGACGTGTTCGCTCAAGAGCTTTGACCTGGTGCTGATCGCGCCGGCCAGCTTTCTGGAACTGAATTTCGAGAAGATCGAGTTTCGCGTGAACACCGCGTCCAAGATGAACGTGGACGTGCTGCTGACGGGCATCAAGTTCGTCGGGCCGCTGTCGTTCGTGGAAACGCTGCGCGACCTGATTCCGCTGGACGGCTTCTCCGATCCGCCGCATCTGGACATCACGCCGCAAGGCATCGACGCGGGCTACAACGTGGCGCTGCCGGCCATCGCCATCGGCGTGTTCAACCTGTCCAACCTGAGCCTGGGCGCGGGCTTCACGGTGCCTTTCATCGGCCAGCCGCTGTCGGTGCGCTTCAACTTCTGCACGCGCGAGCAACCCTTCAACCTGTCCGTCTGCATGTTCGGCGGCGGGGGCTTTTTCGGCATCACGCTGGATCCGAAGGGCGTGCAGATCATGGAGGCGGCGTTCGAGTTCGGCGCCAGCGTGTCCGTGAACCTGGGCGTGGCCTCGGGCGGTGTGCACGTCATGGCCGGCATCTACTTCCGCATGGAGCAGACCGCGTGCTCGCTGACCGGGTACTTCCGCATGGGCGGGTACGTCAGCGTGCTGGGCCTGATCAGCGTGTCGATCGAGCTGTACCTGGAGATGCGCTACGAGTTCGAAAGCGGCAAGTGCGCCGGACGCGCCACGCTGACGATCGAGATCGAGATCTTCATGTTTTCCAAGACCGTGGAGATCAGTTGCGAGCGCAAGTTCGCGGGCGCCAACGGCGACCCGGGATTCCGCGACCTGATGGGCCCGCGTCCCGACCTGCCGCTGGACGAGGAACTGGCGCTCATCGACGACGACAGCCGCTACGCCTGGCGCGAATACGCCGAAGCCTTTGCCTGAGGACTGCCCATGCCCAAGCAAACCATCCTGTGGACCGTCATTCCCAACGGCCGCGTGCCGGACGGTGAATTCGCCGGCCGTCTGCGCGTGTCCATCGTGGCGTCGCCCCGGCTCACGCCGCAGGCCGCCGACGAGCAGCTGCTGGATGCCTACGCGGACTGGGTCGACTGGCCCGCCACGCTTGCCCGCGCGCGCTTCGCACTTGACGCCGATGGCGAGGAGATCCCGCTGGAAACGCTGCCGCAGGCCGATTCGCAGCTCTGGACGCGGCTCCTGCCGCCCGCGACGCCCGTGGCGGGCTTTGTGTTCCGCGACATGAGCCGCGTGAACCTGTTTTCGTTTTCCGTCGCCAGCGTACTGAGCCTGACGCGCGAGCATTATGGAAACCTGGCGCTCAACGCCACCACCACGCACCCGACGCTGCTGCCATGGCGCAACGCGCATCCCGGGTTGCGCGGCCTGCTGGAAGCCTGCGGCACCCGGACCGAACACGTGCGCGGCGACGGCCGCGAGCGCGTCGAACAGCTGGTGCCGGGCCTGGACCGGTTCTTCGGCGATCGCGAAGGCGGCATCGACCGCGCGCTGCGCGGACAGGTCTATGGCGAGCACAGCGTGTATCCCGGCAAGACCACTGCCCCCGGCGGCGAGGCCGATGGCAAGCCGCAGGCCGGCCCCACGTTTGCGCTGCGCGCCATGCCGGGCCGGTGGCAGGACCCGGCGCATCAAGGTGTGGACCAGAGCCTGATGGCGAGCTGGCGCTCGCAGGGCGAGTACACGCTCTTCATGGCCAACCGCTTCTATCGCCGCGATCCGCCCACTGCCGCCCAGCGCGCGATCCGGCGGCCCGACGGCAAGAACGTACCGCCTCCGCCCAAGCAGCCCGAGATGGATTTCCACGCCATCGTGGCCTCGTATGGCGATTACCCGGCGCTGATGCGGCGGCTGGGGCTGGTGATCGACTGCGTGCTGCCTGCCGATTCGCCGCTGGACAAGCGGATTGCCGCCGGGCAGCAAACCCAGGGCCGAATCTTTTTGGTGCCGCGCTGGGACGGCGGGCAGCCCGAGGGTGGCGCCTTTCCCGCGACGGCCTGGCGGGGCGATGCGGAGCGCTTCACGACGCGGCCGCGCAGCCCCGACCACGAGCGCGGCATGCTGCGGCTGCGCAGCGCCGACGACCGGTGGAATCTTACTGAGCCGCGCAATCCGCTGTTCGACGTCTACCAGCTGGATCCGGACGGCGCCGCGCTCAAGACGGTCGACTTCGTTTTGACGGCACAGAACCTGATCGGCCGCAGCCTGAAGCACGGCGCCGACGGTGAGGTGACCTACAGCACCGGAGACAAGCAGCCCGTGGCGGCGCTGCGTTCCGGCGGCCTGGGCATTTCGCGCCGCGACCGTGCGCGCGAAGTCGCGCAGAATGCGGCCTCGGCGGCGCTCAAGAATGCGGCGCTGGAGGGCGCCCCCGGCAGCATGCTGCTCTACACGGAAGACCTGCTGCGCGGCTACCGTATCGACGTACAGCCCTACCCGGCCAATGACCCGCAAAAGTGGCAATCGCTCTGTCATCGCCACGGCGTGTACCGCTGCACCGACGGCGGCCCGGACCTGGATCTGCCGGACGACGAAGGCTACGTCAAAGGCGCGTCCGCCACGGGCGGCGGGCAGCCCGACGATCACTACCTGCACGAATCGCTGTTCCGATGGACGGGCTGGAGCCTTGTCGCCCCGCGCCCCGGGCGCACGCTGCGCGACCAGACGGCCCCGGCAAGCGGCGTGCAGGGCGAACGGCCCGAGGACGTGCAGGACACGGTCACGGACAAGGGCAACGGCCTGGCGGTGACGTTCAGCGCGATCAAGGGCAGCCTGCCGCGGCTGCGCTACGGCATGCCTTACCGGCTGCGCGCGCGTCTGGTCGACCTGGCGGGCAACAGCCTGGCGCCGGATGATCCGTCGCTGGAGAAGGACGACAATGTCACGCAGCCGGTGACCTACTGGCGCTTCGAACCCGTGGACCCGCCCGCGCTGGTGCATCGCACGCGCACCAGCGAAGGCGAGTCGCTGGAACGCCTGGTGATCCGCAGCAACCGCGGCCAGGATCCGCAGGCCTATCTGTCCAGCCCGGATTTCCTGGCGTCGGTGACCACCACCGATTTCACCTACAGTCCGGTCAACGAACGGCATGTGGTGCCGCCGAAAGCCGCCCAGCTGCAATGCGAAACGCATGGGCTGTTCGACAGCATGTTCGGCACCGCTGACGGCATCAAGAAGGCGTACGAGATTTCGGCACGCGACATCGGCACGCTGTTCGACAAGCTGCCCGGTTCGCAGGTGGAGCTGATCACCCCGCAAGCGCTTGCCGAGGTCGCCCGGACGGACCAGGTGCCGCCGCAGCAGCCCAGCGCCGAGGAACCCACGGGCCAGCGCCTGGCCGCGGGCCAATACGTGATCCACGGCGAGGCGCAGGTCCGCACGCCCTATCTGCCCGACGCGGCCGCCTGGGGCATCTGCCTGCGCGCGCAACCCGGCTACAGCCTGCCGGGCGTCACGGGACCGGCATTACTGGGTGAAGGCGTCGCCGTGCTGGCCACGCCGTCCGCCGGTGAACTGGTGCTGCTGGTCACCTATGCGGGCCAATGGCCCGACACGCAGGGCTTGCGCATTGCGCTGGCCGAACGCCCCGCGACCCTGACCGATCCGCCCTGCTCCGAAAGCTATCCGGACGACGGCATGCCCAAGTGGGACAAGGACAACCGTATCCTGACGTTCTTCCTGCCCAAGGGCATGATTGCGCGGCTGCGCTACTCCAGCTTCGTGCACCACGGACTGCTCAACGCGTTCGGCCTGCCGGAATGGACCGGCACCGACGCTGGCCGCAAGACCTTGCAGACCGCCGCCATCCTGGGCAACTGCTGGATGCTGACGCCGTACCGCCCGCTCGTGCTGGTGCATGCCACCCAGCAGCCCGTCTGCGACCCGCTCCTGCTGCTGCCCGGCCAACCGCAGCGCGAGTCCGGCGCGGCGCATGTCGATCTGGAAGCGCGCGTGCGGCTGCACGGGCCGACGACCGGGAAGATCGAGATCGAGGCCGACTGGCACGAATGGGAAGACGATCCGGCGCGGCCGCGTCCAAGACGGCTCGATGGTCACGGCGTGCTGGCCGAAATGCCGCTGGCCGAGAACTATCCCAACCTCTTCAGCCTGAGCCACATCATCGCGGAACAGTCGTTCAACGGCACACGCCAGCGCGCGCCGGGCAACCGCCACGAATTCGGCGATACGCGCTTCCGGCTGATCCGGTACCGGCTGCGCGCCACCACGCGGTTCCGCGAGTACCTGCCGCCCGCGCTGTACGACCAGACGGATAAGGTGACCGTGTTGGGGCCCGTCGCGCAGGGGCCGCTGGTGCAGGAAGGCGCCCCGGACGACCCCGGCGCGCCCGTGCTGGCGCAGGCCGGCGAAGCGCCCAACACCATCGTGCCGGCCAGCGCACCGCCCGATGCGCCGCGCCTCATGTACGTGCTCCCCACCTTCCGCTGGCAGCAGACCGCGGGCGACGGCACGCTGGACATCACGCGCCTGGGCAACGGGCTGCGCGTGTGGCTGGAGCGCCCGTGGTTCTCGTCGGGCGACGGCGAACTATTGGGCGTGGTGATCTACGGTGAAAACAAGAACTTCACCGACGTGCCCGACGCCTTGACGCCGCTGGTCACGCAGTGGGGCATGGATCCGCTGTGGGACGCGCCGCTGCCCAAGCACCGCACCCGAGCCGCCGACTTTCCGGCGCGCGTCATCGACGAGGACGTGCCGTTGCAGGAAATGCCCGGCCAGCGCGTGCGCGTGGTCGGTCACCGCGTGCGATGGGACGACGAGCGTGCGCGCTGGTACTGCGACATCGAGCTGGACCCGGGCCGCAGCTATATGCCGTTTGCGCGGCTGGCGCTGGCGCGGTATCAACCCAACGCGATCGACAGCGCCAAGCTCTCGCGCGTCGTGCTGGCCGAGTTCTCGCAGGTGCTGCCGCGCCGCCGTGCCGTCTTCACCCGCCAGCGCGGCCGGCTGGCGTTCACGCTGCGCGGCGTGGTTCCGGCGCACGGGCCGATGCAGTTCCCGATGGAGTCCGAGTATCTGGACATCTCGTTCATCCCCGGCCCCGGCCAGACCGGCGAAACCGGCCGCAACCGGGTCGAGCTGGTGCTGCAGACCCGCGACCCGGCGTTGGACACCGACCTGGCGTGGACCGATGCCAGCGTGCTGGCCTCCAGCCTGCTCAGTCCGGCCAGCGGCGGCATCGCGCAGACGATCAGTCCGGCGGTCACCGACGTGGCGCGCCGGTTGACCCCGCGCGACGTGTCGTTGCACGAGGCGCCGGCCCGGCTCGGCGAGATCGTTGCCGGTCCGGTGGTGCGTTTTCCGCCGGTGTTCGAAGGCCCCGTGCTGGGCGAGCTGCTGGACCCTGTCATCTGGAGCGCGGGCGTCCCCCTGCCCGATCTTGGCGGCAAGCCGGCACGCGTCGCGGTGCGCGAGTACGAGCGCTATTACACCGACAGCACCGTGCCCGAGCAGCGCGCGGGCGCCGTCCGGCAGCGGCGCGTGGTGGAGGAGCGGCTGGTGTATTCGGCCGTGTTCGATCTGTGAGTTCGATCTGTGAGTTCGATCTGTAATGCGGCGGCGCGGACGGGTGGTGCGGGCAAAAAAAGAGGGTGCCCGCAGGCACCCTTGAATCCACCCTACAACAGCACCTGCAACTACACACCTGCGCGCGGCGTCCGGCATCCCATGTGGGAACCGGGCGCCGCCGGTCGACACCGCCGCGTTATGCGGCCTTCTGCGTCTTGCCGTGTTCGAACTGCGCTTCTTCGGTCGAGCCGGTCAGCGCGGTAGTGGACGACTTGCCGCCCTCGATCGTCTGCGTCACGGCGTCGAAGTAGCCCGTACCCACTTCGCGCTGGTGCTTCACGGCGGTGAAGCCCATTTCGGCAGCGGCGAATTCCTTCTGCTGCAGTTCCACGAAGGCGCTCATCTGGCGGCGGGCGTAGCCGTGGGCCAGCTCGAACATGCCGTAGTTCAGCGCGTGGAAGCCGGCCAGCGTGATGAACTGGAACTTGTAGCCCATGGCGCCCAGTTCGCGCTGGAACTTGGCGATGGTGCCGTCGTCCAGGTTCTTCTTCCAGTTGAAGGACGGCGAGCAGTTGTAGGCCAGCAGCTTGCCCGGGAATTGGCGATGGATGGCGTCCGCGAACTTACGGGCGTATTCGAGATTGGGCGTGGACGTTTCGCACCAGATCAGGTCGGCGTACGGCGCGTAGGCCAGGCCGCGCGAAATGGCCTGATCGATGCCGGCGCGGGTGCGGAAGAAGCCTTCCACCGTGCGATCGCCCGTGATGAAGGGACGGTCGTTTTCGTCGACGTCGCTGGTCACCAGGTCGGCGGCGTCGGCGTCGGTGCGCGCCAGCAGCAGCGTGGGCGTGCCCATCGTGTCGGCGGCCAGGCGGGCCGACACCAGCTTGGCCACGGCTTCGCGGGTCGGCACCAGCACCTTGCCGCCCATGTGGCCGCACTTCTTGACAGAAGCGAGCTGGTCTTCGAAGTGAACGCCCGACGCGCCGGCCTCGATCATGGCCTTCATCAGTTCATACGCGTTGAGCACGCCGCCAAAACCGGCCTCGGCGTCCGCCACGATGGGCGCGAAGAAGTCGATGTAGCCCTCGTCGCCGGGGTTCTTGCCTTCCATCCACTGAATCTGGTCGCAGCGCGTCAACGAATTGTTGATGCGGCGAACCACTTGCGGCACGGAGTTGGCGGGGTAAAGCGACTGGTCGGGATACATTTCACCGGCCAGGTTGGCGTCGCCGGCGACCTGCCAGCCCGACAGATAGATGGCCTTCAGGCCGGCCTTGACCTGCTGCATGGCCTGGTTGCCGGTCAGGGCGCCCAGCGAATTGACGAACGGTTCGCTGTGCAGGAGCTCCCAAAGACGCGTGGCGCCGCGCCGGGCAAGCGTGTGTTCGACGCTGATCGAGCCACGCAGGCGGATGACGTCTTCGGCGCTGTAGTCGCGCTTGATGCCCTGCCAGCGGCTGTTTTCGGCCCAATCTTTCTGGAGGTTGCGGATTTCGGTTTCGCGATTGCTCATTGTGATGCTCCTGGTCAGTGATAAGAAACTTCAAAAGATTCGCGTCTGGCTTTGCGTGAATCGATGGGAGAAAGTCTATGCCTGTGCTGCGGAGCAATGTGACGCCGGGTCTTATACAAGAGGAAAAATCTTAGCCCGTTAAATCAATGGGTTACAGACGGGATTTTGTATAATGAAACGCCATTGTCGTTTGTGAAATGCCGTCCCGCTGCTGCGCAGCACGGACTTTCACATGCCGAGAATTACGTTTCACATTGCGGAAAATCGGCCGCTTTTTAAGCGCCTACAATGCCGCCATTCCCGTTCTATTTGTCTCTGCTATGACCCTGTCTCACGGCCCGCTTGGGCAGAGCGTGGCCTACGCCTCGCAATACGATCCCTCGCTGCTGTTTCCCATTGCGCGTTCGCACAACCGCGCAGCGCTCAATCTGACCGCCGGCAACCTACCGTTCACGGGCGTGGACCTGTGGAACGCCTATGAGCTGTCGTGGCTGGATGCCAAGGGCAAGCCGCGGGTGGCGATGGCGACGTTTTCGGTGCCGGCCGACAGCCCCAACATCATCGAATCCAAGTCGTTCAAGCTGTACCTGAATTCGTTCAACCAGACCCGCCTGGTCAATTCGGCAGCCCTGCGCGGCCGGCTGGAACGCGACCTGAGCGCAGCCGCGGGCGCGCCGGTCGGCCTGGACTTCTTCCTGCCGCAGCGGTTTTCCGAGCTGCAGATGGGCGAGCTCGACGGCATCTATATAGACAAGCTCGATATCGAGATCGACACCTACGAGCCCGCGCCCGAGCTGCTGCGTACCCGGGCGGGCGATGTGGTCGAAGAGACGCTGGCGTCGCGCCTGTTGAAGTCGAACTGCCCGGTGACAGGCCAGCCCGATTGGGCGACGGTGCAGATCCGCTACCGGGGCAAGCCGATCGATCGCGAATCCCTGCTGCGTTATGTGGTGTCGTTCCGCCAGCACGCGGAATTCCACGAGCACTGCGTCGAGCGCATCTTCAGCGACATCATGCAGGCCTGCGGGCCGGAGCAGTTGACGGTGTATGCGCGGTATACCCGGCGCGGCGGGCTGGACATCAATCCGTGGCGCAGCAACTTTGAAGCGGCGCCGCCCGCGGACGTGCGCACGGTTCGGCAGTAAGCATTCCAGCAAGCAGATACGCGCCGATATCGGTTATCGATAGCCGGCGCTTACCGCAAACGGCCTTCCCGGGAACTGACCCGGGAAGGCCGTTTTGTTTTACCGCTGTTGCTTCACCGCTTTTCCTTCACCGTTTTCGCATCACTTCACGAACGGTTCGGGCCGCGGCGTATCGTCTTCGGACGGCGGCAGGAACGGGTACTGAATGACCGGCTGGTCGCCCGTCAGCGTCTTCAGGAACGCGACGATCTGGCCGTTTTCCTCGGCCGTGAACGTGCGGCCCAGTTGGAGGCGGCCCATCACGTCGACGGCCTGCGTCAGCGTCGCCGCTTCGCCGTCGTGGAAGTACGGATAGGTCAGCGCCACATTGCGCAACGTCGGCACCTTGAAGTTGAAGCGGTCCGCGTCCTTGCCCGTGACCGCGGCGCGGCCTTCGGCCTTGTTCTCGGTGACGTAGGGCGTGACCAGACCCATCTTCTGGAACGAGTTGCCGCCCACCGCCACGCCGTTGTGGCAGGCCACGCAGCCGCTGTTCTTGAAGAGCTCATAGCCCGCCAGCTCGCGCACCGTCAGCGCGTTCTTGTCGCCCTTGAGCCATTGGTCGAAGCGCGAATTCGGCGTGACCAGCGTTTCTTCAAACGCGGCCAGCGCGCTGGTGACCTCGTCAATGGTGATCTTGTCCTTGCCGAAGACTTGTTTGAATTCGGCTCGGTAACCGGGGATGGAATTGAGCACCTGTACCGCCAGCTCGTGCGTGGAGGCCATTTCCATCGGGTTTTCGATCGGGCCGCCGGCTTGCTCGCGCAGGTCCTTCGCGCGGCCGTCCCAGAATTGGGCAATGTTCAGGCTGGAATTGAGCACGGTGGGCGAGTTGATGCCGCCCTGCTGCCACTTGTGTCCGATGGAGGCCTTCAGGTTGTCCGAACCGCCCATGGCCAGGTTGTGGCACGAATTACAGGAGATTGCGCCGGAGCGCGACAGTCGGGGATCGAAGAAGAGTTTCTTGCCCAGTTCGACCTTGGCCGGCTCTTTGATAACCGCCGGTTCGACGGGCTGGATGGGCTCTTGCGATGCGCTCCAGACCTGCCCTGCCCACAGTCCGAGTACCAGCCCCGCAGCCAGCAACGTTGTTTTCTTTCTCATTTGCTTCTCCTGTGAATAACCAGACCAACCATGTGGTTATTACAGCGAGGAAGCCATGCAGTGACCTTGCGAGGCGTCAATCGGCGCCGGCCGGCGCCAGAGACCGAAACCGAAGCTTGACGGCGCGCAACGTGGCGTCGGCGCCGTCAAGGCGGATCAAGGGTGTCCAGCGGTCAGGGGCGCGCGGCGGCCACCGCGGCGGGCGGTTCGGCGCGGCGCGCCTGCACCGCGATCCACTGCGCCAGGAAAGCGGCCACGGCGAACGCCACGCCCGCGCCCACCCATGGCCCCTGCCGCAAGCCGGCGTCCAGCAGCAGACCGAAGGCCAGCGGCCCCAGGGCCGAGCCGACGTCCATCCCCGAATACACCAGGCCGTACACCGACCCCGTCGAGCCTTTGGGCGTCACGCGGCGGATCAGCATGTCGCGCGACGGCGCGGCCACGCCCGAGCAGAAGCCCGCCAGCCCCACGACCGGCGCGGCCAGCACGGCGGGCACAAGGCCCAGCGCCAGCACGACCAGCGTCAGACCGGCCAGGATGAGCGCGACCATGACGGTGCGCTCGGTACGCGGATTGGCCGACACCAGGAAGCCGCCCGCCGCCATGCCGACGGCCGAGGCGACCATGTAACCGGACAACGCCGAGCTGGCCGTGACCTTGGACAGGTCGTACAGCTGACCCAGCAGCGGAATCGTGTAGTTCTGCACCGAGGACAGCGCAATGGACGTGCAGGCAAAGAACAGGAATGCGCCCCACAGCGCGGGCTTGGCAAGCAGCGCGGACAGGGTCGCGAGCACGCCTTCCTGCGGCTTGGCGGCAGGCTTGGGCGCATTGCCGGCGTCCTTGGCGTCGCCGCCCGCCTCCACCGGTGACGGGCCGCCCAGCAGATCGCGTCCCAGCACCGTCAGCAACAGCACCAGCGCCACCAGACCGGCGGCGCTGTAAGCCGCAACGCGCCAATTGGCGAGCAGCGTGATGGTGGTGATGAACACGGGCGTCAGCGCCCAGCCCAGGTTACCGGTCAAACCATGCGTCGAGAAGGCGTGGCCCAGCCGCGGCGCGGTAATGCGGTGATTGATGATGGAATAGTCCGCCGGATGGAACACCGAATTGCCGATGCCCCCCACGACCGCCGCAGCCATCAGCATGACGTAGCCGTTCGCCGAGCCGATCAGCACACCCGACAGCACAAAGCACGCCAGCCCGAACCACAGCACGGGACGCGCCCCGATGCGGTCCACGACGAAGCCCGACGACGCCTGGCCGATGCCGGACACCACATAGAAGGTGGACACCAGGAGGCCCAGCCGCGCGAAATCCAGCCCGAATTCCAGGCCGAGCGCGCCATAGAGCGACGGCAGGACCAGCTGGAAGAAGTGGGACGAGGCATGCGCCACGCCGATGAGCAGGATGATTTTCCAGTCGCGACGGCGTACGTCGGCGTCCGAGAGCAAGGGGGTGGCGGCGGTAGCGGTGTTCATTGCACAAGGCCGCGCATGGGCGGCAGGTTGCGGGCCGCCTTGGGCGGCTCGCGGGTTGTCTCCGGCGTCGCGCAGACTTGTGTCCGGGCGACGTATTCATGGCGATTGCGGCGCGCGTGCCGTGCCGGATCGAGCCGGCGTATCGCTCTTGAAGTGACACGGCGGCCGTCTTGCGCGAGCCGGGCCGCCGTGCGGTGTTGCAACTGCACCGGGCCGGCTGTTGCGCAGCCGGCCCGGCAAATCGGTCACATGGCCTTTTCGCGAATCGCGGGCCAGGCGCGCTGCAGGTAATACAGCATCGACCAGACCGTCAGCACCGCGGCCACGATGATCAGGATGTCACCCAGCAGCTTGGTGTTGATGCCGTAGATGGACTGGTTATACAGCAGGCACGGAATTGCGATCATCTGCGCGGCGGTCTTGAACTTGCCCAAGCGGTGCACGGCCACGCTGGCGCTGGCGCCGATCTTGGCCATCCATTCGCGCAGTGCGGAAATGGTGATTTCGCGGCCGATGATGATGAGGGAGATGAAGGCATCGACGCGGCTCAGGTCGAGCAGCACGATGAGGGCGGCGCAGACCATCAGCTTGTCGGCGACGGGATCCAGGAAGGCGCCAAATGCCGATGTCTGGTTCCAGCGCCGGGCGAGCCAGCCGTCAAACCAGTCGGTCAGCGCGGCAATGATGAATGCCCATGCCGCCAGCGTGTCGCGCATGGGAACAGACATCCAGCTTTCGGGCAGATAAAACAGCCCGACCACCAGCGGAATCATGGCGATACGCAGCCACGTCAGAATAATGGGAACGTTAATTGGCATAGTGTCCGTATCCTAACAGCTAGAGCCCACCCCCGACGCGCCTTCGGCGCCTCCCCCTCAAGGGGGCGCCTCTGCGGACCGGCGGAGCCGGATCCGCGCGGCCCGGATTGCTCGTCGGGGCGGGTGGTTGAAATTTGGGGGCGGGTTGATGAGTTGGGCTTGAATTGAAGCGTTCGCTCTGGAACGTCGTCGAGCTTATCGGCGAGGCAGAACGCTCTGGCGTCTTGTTGGCCGGCGGCGAGGGTGACACAGGTTCGTGACATCTGGGCGATTCCCTGGGCGTCAGCGCAGCGCCTCGTAGATGCGGATTGCCAGGTCTTGCGAAATGCCGTCCACCGATGCCAGGTCCTCGATGCTGGCGCGGGCGACGCCGGAGAAGCCGCCGAAGCGGGCCAGGAGGCGTTGGCGGCGGCGGGCGCCTACACCTTCTATTTCTTCCAGGCGCGAGACGTTGCGCGTCTTGGCGCGGCGGGCGCGCATGCCGGTGATTGCGAAGCGGTGGGCTTCGTCGCGGACCTGGGCGATCAGCATCAGGGCGGCGGATTCGCCGCCTAGCGCGACGGGCGGGCGGCCGTCGGCGAAGACCAGGGTTTCCAGGCCGACCTTGCGCCCTTCTCCCTTTGCCACGCCGACCAGGGTCTGGATGTCCAGGCCCAGTTCCGCGAAGACCTTGCGTGCGACCTCGACCTGGCCCTTGCCGCCGTCGATGAGGACGAGGCCCGGCATCTGCGCGTCGCCGTCGGCGACCTTGGCAAAGCGGCGGGTCAGCACCTGGCGCATCGCGGCGTAGTCGTCGCCGGGCGTGATGCCGGCGATGTTGTAGCGGCGGTACAGCGAGGGCTGCATGTCGTGGTGTTCAAACACCACACAGGACGCCTGGGTGGCTTCGCCGGCAGTGTGGCTGATGTCGAAGCATTCGATGCGCAGGGCGTCCAGCGCGGCTTCGTCCGTGTCCAGATCCAGGGCTTCGGCCAGCGCCAGCGTTCGGGCGGCGCGGGCGCCGGATTCGGTCAGCGCGCGGGCGAGCGCCATCTCGGCGTTCTTGGAGGCCTGTTCCAGCCAGGACCGGCGCGTGCCCTGCGGGCGCGTCAGCACGCGGGACGGCCGGCCGCCGGATTGCTCGACCAGCAGCGCGATCAGCTCGGGATCGGGCAAGGTATGCGAACAGACCAGGATGGGGGGCATCGCGTTGTCGGTGTAATGCTGGGCCACAAAGGCCTCCAGCACCTGCGGCGCGGCCTCGCCCTCGGCGTGCGACGGAAAGAACGGTTTGTCGCCCAGATGGCGGCCGCCGCGGACCATGGCCAGGTTCACGCAGACCTTGCCGCCGGCGATGGCCACCGCAATGATGTCGGTGTCCTCGCCGCTGACGTTTTCCATGGTCTGCTGGTGCAGCACGCGCGCCAGCGACCCCATCTGGTCGCGCAGCGCCGCGGCTTCCTCGAAGCGCAGTTCCATGGAGGCCTGCAGCATGCGGGCCTCGATCTCGCCCATGACGTCCTTGGCCTCGCCGTTCAGAAAGCGCACGGCCCGGTGCACGTCGCGCTCGTATTCGGCCGCTTCGATCGCGCCGACGCACGGCGCGGAGCAGCGCCCGATCTGATGCAGCAGACAGGGGCGCGAGCGGTTCGCAAAGACGCTGTCTTCGCAGGTGCGCAGGCGAAACACCTTCTGCAGGATCTGGATGGTTTCGCGCACCGCCCAGGCGTTGGGGAACGGGCCGAAGAACTGTCCGCGCTTGTTGGTGGCGCCGCGGTAATACGCGATGCGCGGCCATTCATGCCCGGTGATGTGCAGGTACGGATAGGACTTGTCGTCGCGAAACAGGATGTTGTAGCGCGGCTTCAAGCTCTTGATGAGGTTATTTTCCAGGATCAGCGCTTCGGCTTCCGAGCGCGTCACCGTGACCTCAAGCCGCGCCACCTTCGCCACCATCTGGGCGATGCGCGGGCTGGACAGCGTCTTCTGGAAATACGACGAGACGCGCTTCTTCAGGTCGCGCGCCTTGCCGACATACATGACCTCGCCGGCCGCATCCAGGTGCCGGTAGACACCCGGCAGATGCGGCAGGTCAGACAGGAACGATTTGAGATTGAAGTCGTCGGGCATTCTGGTAACGGCTTTCGGCTTGCAGGGTGTCCCAATCGGGCGCATCGAAACGCGGCATCAGGCGCCGGATGCGCGCCACGGACTCGGGCGCATGGTCGAATTCCAGGCGCGCCAGCAGGTCGTCGGCCAGGTCCGGGCGGTTGCACACCAGCACCATGTCGCAGCCGGCGCGCAGCGCGGCGTTGGCGCGGTCCAGGATGTCGCCCGCGACCGAGGCGCCTTCCATCGTCAGGTCGTCCGAGAACACGACGCCATCGTAGCCCAGGCGCTTGCGCAGGATGTCCTGCACCCAGCGCTTGGAAAAACCGGCGGGATGCTTGTCCACCTTGGGGTAGATGACGTGCGCGGGCATGACGGACGGCAGCACGGCGTCGCCCAGCCATGCATAGGGCGCGGCGTCGTCCTTCAGGATTTCATCGAGCGTGCGCGGATCGACCGGGATCTCGTGGTGCGAGTCGGCGCCCACGTAACCGTGGCCGGGGAAGTGCTTGCCGCAGGACGACATGCCGGCCAGCGCCAGGCCCTGCACCAGCGCGCGCGACAGCATCGTCACCACGCGGGGATCGTGGTGGAAGGCGCGGTTGCCGATCACCTTGCTAACGCCGTAGTCCAGGTCCAGCACCGGGGTGAAGCTCATGTCCACGCCGCAGGCGCGCAGCTCGGCGGCCAGGACGTAACCGGCCTCGGTCGCCAGGCGCATGGCCTGCAGGGGATCGGTGTCCCACAATTCGCCCAGCGCGCGCATCGGGGGCAAGGGCGTGAAGCCGTCCTCGCGGAAGCGCTGCACGCGGCCGCCTTCGTGATCCACCAGGATCAGCAGCGGCTCCTTGCGGGCCTTGTGGATCTGGCGCGTCAGCGCGGTGAGCTGGGCGCGGTTCTCGAAATTGCGGGCAAAAAGGATGACGCCGCCCACCAGCGGGTGGCGCAGGCGCTTCTTTTCCGCCTTGGTGAGCGAATATCCCGCCACATCGACCATCACGGGGCCGGGGGGCAGGACCGCCTTGGATTTTTTCTTGGCCATGGAGGCTGTCCTTGTAACTGGGTGCGGCAAGCCGGCGGGGATGGCCCCGAGTGCAGGGCTTAGGGCTTGCGCTCGACCACCACATACGCGGCGGCCATGTCGGATTCATCGGTAATGGAAACGTGGGCCGCGCCAAACCGGTCAGCGTACCAGCTCAGCAGTTCGGGAGCGATCACCAGCACGGGGCGGCCGCCCGGCGCGTTCAGCGTCTGCACGCGCCGCCACGTCATTGGCATGCGCATGCCCAGCCCGATCGCCTTGGAAAACGCTTCCTTGGCGGCAAAGCGGGTGGCCAGAAAGCGCAGCCCGCGCACCGGGTCGCGGGCGCGGCGGGCGTGGAATTTCAGGAGTTCCTCGGGGCCGAGGATCTTTTCGGCAAACCGGTCGCCGTGGCGGGCGAGCGCGCGCTCGATGCGGTCGATGCGCAGGAGGTCCATGCCGATGCCGGCAATGGCGCCGGCGGGCGTGGCGGAAGAAGAGTCGGACATCGGCATCGCCTGGCTAGCGGTCAAAACGCGTCATCGGCCCGCGTTCAAAGCCCGCGCAGCGCGTGCAGGCGCGCCTGCACCATCAGCGCCTTCATGTCGCGCACGGCCTTTTCCCAGCCGTCGAAGATAGCCTGCGCGACGATGGCGTGGCCGATGTTGAGTTCGGAAATGCCGTCCAGCGCGGCCACCGGCTTGACGTTGCCATAGTGCAGGCCATGGCCGGCGTTCACGCGCAGTCCGTGGCGCAGCCCTTCGGCCACGGCCACGCGGATGCGTTGCAGTTCCGCTTCCGCGGCTTCGCCCTCGGCTTCGGCGTAGGCGCCGGTGTGCAGTTCGATGACGGGTGCGCCGGCCTTGGCGGCAGCGGCGATCTGGACCGGGTCCGGATCGATGAACAGCGACACGCGGATGCCGGCTTCGGCCAGCAGCGCCACGGCGTCAGATACGGGGCCAAACGCGCCGGCCACTTCCAGCCCGCCTTCGGTCGTGAGCTCGGTGCGCTTTTCGGGCACCAGGCAGACGTCGCTGGGCTTGACCGCGCAGGCGATCTCCAGCATTTCCGGCGTGACCGCGCATTCCAGGTTCATGCGGGTGCGCAGTTGCGGGCGGATCGCGTAGACGTCGGCGTCCTGGATGTGGCGCCGGTCTTCGCGCAGATGCAGCGTGATCAGGTCGGCGCCAGCATCTTCGGCGCGCAGCGCCGCGGCGATCGGGTCGGGATAAGCCGTATGGCGCTGCTGCCGCAGCGTGGCGACGTGATCAATATTTACACCGAGTTCTATCATTGCACTTTCGTTGTTTCTTCCCAGCCGCCGCCCAGCGCCTTGTACAGCTCCACGCGGTTGATCAGCGCGGCCAGGCCGGTTTGCACGAGCGACAGCTGGGCGTTGAAAAAGTCCACCTGCGCGGTCTGCACCTGCAGGTAGCTGTCGATACCGTTGGTATAACGCAAATTCGACAATTCCAGCGTCCGCGCCGACGAATCCTGCAGCGCGCGCTGGGCGTCGAGCTGCGCCCCGTAGGTGGCCTCGCCCGCCAGCGCGTCCGACACTTCGCGGAACGCCTGCTGGATGGTCTGTTCGTACTGCGCGACGGCGATATTGTCGCGTGCCTTGGCCAGGCTCAGTCCCTCGCGGATGCTGCCGCCGGCAAATAGCGGCGTCGTGATCGACGGCGAGAAGCTCCAGTAGCCCTGCCCGCCCTTGAAGAGGTCGCCCAGCGACGGACTGGCCACGCCCAACAGGCCGGTCAGCGAGATGGTCGGGAAAAACGCCGCGCGCGCCGCGCCGATGTTGGCATTGGCGGACAGCAGCTGGTTTTCGGCGGCCGCGATGTCGGGACGACGTTCCAGCAGGTCGGACGGCAGGCCGGACGGCACCGTGGCCAGCAACTGGTCGCGGCCGAACGTGGCCGGCGGGGGCAGCGTGTCGGGCAGCGGCGTGCCCACCACCAGCACCAGCGCGTTCATGGCTTGCGACCGGGCGCGGGCCAGTTGCGCCAGGTCGGCGGAGGCCGTGTCCAGCAGCGATTTGGATTGGTTCAGGTCCAGTTCGGACGCGACGCCGCCATCGAAACGGCGCTTGACCAGGTCATACGATTCCTGGCGCGAGGCCAGCGTGCGCTGCGTCAGTTCCAGCTGGACCTCGGCCGCGCGCAGATTGAAATACGACTGCGCGACGGATCCGACCAGCGTGATGTGCACGCTTTTTTGTGCCTGTTCCGTCGACAGGTACTGCTGGTACGCGGCTTCGGACAGGTTGCGCAGGCGGCCGAACAGGTCGATCTCGAAGGTCGTCAGACCGATCCCGGCCTGGTACGAACTGCTGATGGAACTGGAATCGGGACCGCCGGCCCGCATGTTGGCCGGCAGATGCTGACGCTGGCCCTGGATGCCGGCGCCGATGCTGGGCCACTGCGCGCCGCGCTGGATGCCGTACTGCGCCCTGGCCTCTTCGACACGCTGGACCGCAACGCGCAGGTCGCGGTTGTTGACCAGCGACAGTTCGATCAACGCCTGCAGGCGCGGGTCGCGGAAAAATTCGCGCCAGCCCAGGTCCGCGGCAGGCGTGCCGGCTTGCGGCATCACGTCGGCGGCGGGCTGCGAGCCCAGCGTGGTGGCGCGCGTGTACGCGCCGTACTGCACCTTGGGCTGGTCGGGCCACGCCGGGCTGACCGGCGCGTCGGGACGCTTGTAATCGGGAGCCAGCGAGCAGCCGGCCAACGCCACCGCCACAAAGGCGGACAAGGCGGTCTGTCTGAACATCAGGGCTTTCATTCCTTGCCCTCCTGGCCACCAGTGGGTTGTGCGGGCTGCGGCGTTCCGGGCAAGGACGCCTTTTCGGCCTCCGCCTTCTTGGCAGCCTGTTCTTCCTCGAAGAGACGCTTTTCGGCGCCCAACAGGCGCGGGCGGGTCTTGAAGAGACCCAGCACCACCACGAAGAACGTCGGCACGAAAATCACGGCGAACGGCGTGGCGGCCAGCATGCCACCCAGCACGCCCAGGCCCACTGCGCGCTGGCTGGCCGCACCGGCGCCGGTGGCCATCGCCAGCGGGATCACGCCCAGGATGAACGCCAGCGACGTCATCAGAATCGGACGGAAACGCAATCGCGCAGCCTCGACCGCGGATTCATAAAGACCCATGCCACGGGCGTACTGGTCCTTGGCGAACTCCACGATAAGAATGGCGTTCTTGGCCGCCAAGCCGATCACGGTCACCATCCCGACCTGGAAGTACACGTCGTTGGACATGCCCAGCGCGCTGACCAGCGCCACCGCGCCCAGCATGCCCAGCGGCACCACCAGCATGACGGAAATGGGGATGGCCCAGCTTTCGTACAGCGCGGCCAGCACCAGGAACACGACCAGCAGCGACAAGCCCATCAGGATCGGGGCCTGGTTGCCGGCCTGCAATTCCTGGTAGGACAGCCCGGTCCACTCG
This sequence comes from Achromobacter animicus, assembly GCF_902859585.1. GTDB lineage: Bacteria > Pseudomonadota > Gammaproteobacteria > Burkholderiales > Burkholderiaceae_B > Achromobacter > Achromobacter animicus. The sequence goes on from NZ_CADIJM010000004.1 coordinate 339,017, forward strand.
TAGCCGAAGCCTTGCGGCAACTGGGCGACCAGACGCTGCATTTCTTCCATGGCCTGGCCGGTGGAGTAGCCCGGCGCCGAGGCGCCGCCGATACGCATGGACTCGTAGCTGTTGTAGCGCACCACCTGCACCGGCCCCTGAACCCATTCCGCCGACACGAACGTCGACAGCGGCACCATCCCGCCCTGCCCGTTTCGCGCGTTCAGCTTGAGCACGTCGGACAACTGCATGCGGTACGGCGCATCGGCCTGGACCCAGATGTTCTGCATCCGGCCCATGTTGGGGAACTTGCTGAGATACGCCGAGCCGACGGCGGTGGAAATGAGCGAGGCGGCTTCATTGAAGTCCACGCCCAACGCGGCCGCCTTGTCGCGGTCGATGTTCAGCGTGAGCTGCGTGCCCGCCGACAGGCCCGTGATGCGGACCTGCGACAGGATCGGGCTCTTCATGGCCTCGCCCATCAGCTGGGCGGTGGCCGCGGCAAGCGCCTCGGTGCCGGCCGCGCCGCGGTCCTGCAGGCGCAGGTCGAAGCCCGTGGCGTTGCCCAGCGACGAAATGGCCGGCGGCACCAGCGTGAACACCTGCGCGTCATGGATGCCCATGAGCTGCTTTTCGAAAGCGGTGAACGCAATGGCGCCGGCGGAATCCTGGCGCTCCTTGCGGTCCTTGAAGTCCTTGAGGGTGGTGAACGCAATGGCGGCGTTCAGGCCGTTGCCGTTGAAGCTGTAGCCCTGCACGGCGATGATGTTCTCGACGGCCGGAATGCCCTGGAAGTATTTTTCGACCTGCTCGATGACCTCGACCGTGCGATTGGCGCTGGCGCCGGTGGGCAGCTCGATGTTGCTGACCACGTAACCCTGGTCTTCCTCGGGCAGGAACGACGACGGCAGACGCAGGTACAGCCAGCCCAGCAAGAGGACCAGCACCAGGAACACCAGCATCATCCGGCCGCCCTTGTGCAGGATGCGCGACACCCAGTTCTGGTAGCCGTGGGTCGTGGCGTCGAACTTGCGGTTGAACCAGCCGAAGAAACCCTTCTTGTCCTCGTGATGGCCCTTGGCCACCGGCTTGAGGATGGTGGCGCACAGCGCCGGCGTGAAGGTCAGCGCCAGCAGTGCCGAGAAGAAGATGGACACGGCCATGGCCACCGAGAACTGACGGTAGATCACGCCTACCGACCCGCTCATGAAGGCCAGCGGCAGGAACACTGTCACCAGCACCAGCGTGATCCCGATGATGGCGCCGCTGATCTGCGGCATGGCCTTCTTGGTGGCCTCTTTGGGCGGCAAACCCTCGGTCGCCATGATCCGTTCAACGTTCTCGACGACCACGATGGCATCGTCCACCAGAATCCCGATGGCAAGCACCATCGCGAACATGGTCAGCACGTTGATCGAAAATCCAAGCGCCAGCATCACCGCGAACGCCCCCAGCATGGCCACCGGAACGACCAGCGCCGGGATCAGCGTGTAGCGCACGTTCTGCAGGAACAGATACATGACCAGGAACACCAGCACCATGGCTTCAGCCAGCGTGTGCAGCACCTGTTCGATGGACACCTTGACGTAGGGCGCGGTGTCGTACGGCACCGAGTACTGGATGTTGTCCGGGAAGTACTTGGACAGCTCCTGCATCTGGTTGCGCACGCCTTGCGCCGTGGCCAGCGCGTTGGCGTTGGGCGACAGCACGATGGCAAAAGCCGCCGTCGGCTTGCCGTTCAGGCGGGCGCCGAACTGGTAGTTGTCGGCGCCGACCTCGATGCGGGCGACGTCGCGCAGCAGCACCTTGGAGCCGTCGGTATTGGCGCGCAGGACGATCCGGCCGAAGCCGTCGACCGTGCTGAGCTGGCCGTTGGCCGTGACCGTGGCCGTGATGCGCTGCGAATCCGGATTGGGCGGCGCGCCGATGCTGCCGCCGGAGATCAGCACGTTCTGGCCGGCGATGGCGTTGTTGACCTCTGACATGCTGAGGTTGAAACCCACGAGCTTTGCCGGGTCCACCCAGATGCGCATCGCGCGCGGCGCGGCAAAGAGCTGGAACTGGCCCACGCCCGGCACCCGGGACACCGGGTTCTTCACGTTGCGGGTGATGTAGTCGGCCAGGGCCGTCTGGTCCAGCGTGCCGTCCGTGGACGACAGCGTCACGATCATCAGAAAGCCGGTGCTGGTCTGCTCATACTGCAGGCCCTGCTGCTGCACGGCGGCGGGCAACTGGGCGATCACGTTGGACACGCGGTTCTGCACGTCCACCTGCGCCAGGTCGGGATTGGTGCCGGGCGCAAACGTGGCAGTGATGGTCGAGGTGCCGTAGGAATCGCTGACCGACTCGTAATAGATCAGGCCCTTGGCGCCGTTGAGCTGGTCTTCGATGATGCTGGTGACCGACTCGGCCACTTCCGGGGCCGACGCGCCCGGGTAGGTGGCCGTGATCGTGATGGCGGGCGGCGCCACATCGGGGTACTGCGCGACCGGCATGTTCGGGATGGCCAACACCCCTGCCAGCAGAATGAAAAGGGCGACTACCCAGGCGAAGATTGGTCGATCGATAAAAAATTGCGGCATGTGGGCTGACTCTGAAAGCGATGCTCACCAAAGAGGAACGCGGCGCTTGCTGCGCCGCGTGCCGCTTACGATTTCTGGCCTGCGGCCTTGTCCTGCTGGGCAGGTTCGGCCGGCTTGGCGCCGGGCTGCGGGGCGGATTCGGCGGGCTTGGCGGCGGGGGCTGCACCGGGGGCTGCGGCACCCTCAGCCGGCTTGGCGCCAGGCTGCGCGGCTGGCGCGCCGCCCTGTGCGGGCGCCCCGCCCTGTTTCCATTGGCTGACCTGCACCGGCGCGCCGGGGCGGATCTTCTGGAAGCCCTCGACCACCACCACGTCGCCGGCCTTCAGGCCGCTGGTGATCAGCCAGTTGTTCTGAAAGGCGCCACCGGTGGTGACCGGCGACTGCGCAATCTTGTTGTCGCGCACCAGCATCAGGCTCTGCTTGCCGTCGGCCGTGCGTTGCAGCGCCTGCTGGGGAACCATCAGGGCAACGTCGTCAAAGCCCTGCTCCAGCCGGACGCGCACATACATGCCGGGCAGCAGGATGCCGTCGGGATTGGGGACTTCGGCCCGCAGGTTCACCTGGCCCGTGCTGGGATCCACGGTGATGCCCGTGAACAGCAGCTTGCCGGGGTGATCGTATTCGGAGCCGTCTTCGAGCACGACGGTGGCGCGAGCCGCGTCCTTGCCCACCTGCTGCAGACGGCCGCTGGCAAAGGCGCGGCGCAGCGCGGCCAGGTCGGCGGTGGACTGCGTGAAGTCGACGTAGATGGGGTCCAGCTGCTGCACCGTGGCCATCTGCGTGGCGGAGGTGGATTCGACCAGCGCGCCCTCGGTGACCAGCGGCTTGCCGATGCGGCCGGTGATCGGCGAGGTGACGTCCGTGTAGCTCAGGTTGATCGCGGCGTTGTCCTGCGCGGCCTTGGCGGCGGCGACGGTGGCGTCGGCCTGGCGGAAGGATGCCACGGCGTTGTCATATTCCTGCTTGCTGACGGCGTTGGCCTTGACCAGCGGGGCGTAGCGGTCGGCCAGCAGCTTGGCGCTGAACAGGTTGGCCTGCGCCTGCTTCAACTGCGCCGTTGCCTGATCGTAGGCGGCCTTGTAGGGCGCCGGATCGATCTTGAACAGCAGCTGGTTTTCTTTCACATCGCCGCCCTGCTCGAACGTGATGCGCTGCACGATGCCGGTGACACGGGCGCGGATCTGCGCGTCGCGCACGGCGTCCACGCGGCCGGGCAGTTCAGAGACGATGGGTGCGCGTTGCGGCTGCACGGTGACGACGCTGACCTGGGGCATGCCAGGATTCATCTGGGGCTTTTCACCACAACCCGCCAATATCAGCGCGAGGACGCCACCGGAAACAGCCAGACCCGAAAATCGTTTAGGCGAAAACCGCATTGAAACCCCCGCGTAGCGTAATGAATCGCGTCGTGAAATCGCGTCAGGAACCGCAGCAATCCGAACGTGCCAGGAGGCAGCGATCAAATCATGACCAAGCGTCACCAACGACACGTGAATAGCCCAGTAATGTAACTCAGATATTGGGGAAATCACGTACTTTCGGGCGGTTCGGGGGAACTTTCGGGAGTAATTCCGCAACAATTTTTAGCCGGTGGCGAGCTCCCGCAGATTGCCCAGGAATGCGTAGCCCACGCCATGCACCGTGTGCAAAGGCAGCCGTGCGCCCGCAAGGCGGACCTTGGTGCGAAGCCGGCAGATGGCGACGTTGAGCGACCGCATGTTCATGCCGCCACGCAAGGATTTCACTTCGCTGCGGGCCAGTTCGCGGCGCGGGTTCTTTAGCAGGCACGCAAAGCAGGCGCGCTCGACCTCGGTGAGATCCAGCCGCACACCGTTGGGCAGTTGTAGCGTCCAGCCCCAATAGAGCAGGCTCCACCAGCCGTCGACGGGTTCGTGCGCCTGGCTGGAAGACCACGGGCCGGGAGCCGTAACACCGGCAGCAACGACAGCCGTCATGCCAGGAGCCACGCCGGCAGAAACGCCAGCGTGAACGGAAGCAATACCGGGATCAGGAAAGGGAGCGTTCAAGGCGGATCTCCACCAGGACGGCCGGTGGCTCGCTTTGGGGCGGCCCGTCCCGGAACAAGGTTGCGGTTTGTCCCGGAAGGCTACCCTCACGGCGGGGTTCTGCGCCCGTCGCCGCTCATCTATCAGACCAATCCGACTTTTACGCCGCCGGATGATCCCGCCGCCCGCTACGAATGATGGGTGCCGTTGCGATGAATGTCGTGCGTGACGAAGCAGCTGTCCTGCGTCGGACGGGCCAGGATGCCCGGCTTTTCAAGCGTGCGGCGGATGTCCGTCAATCCCGACTCCCAGTGCTCGCGCATGGCTTCGGTGCCGAACTCGTAGTCCTTGGAGTACCGCTCGCGGTGCTTGGCCTCGTAGATGAGGTTGACGATGTTGGTGGCCGGCGTGTGCGAAAGCTTGCGGATGTCGGCCAGGTCCGGCGCGTCGCGTTCGCTTTCGGGCAGGCGCTCAAGCAGCCGCTGCAGTCCGTGGCGCAGTTTCAGCACGCGCCGCAGCTGATCGGTGACCAGGCGGGTGCGGCTGGAATACTGGATATCCTTTTGCCGCTCGGCCACCTCTTCGAGCGACGTGGGCAGATCGCCGCGCGCCGGCCAGAGATCGACCTGGAACGCGAGCGTGTCACGCATGTTTTCGGTGGTCAGCACCTGCGCCAGCGGCGTGTTGGAGACGACGCCGCCGTCCCAATAGTGCTCGCCGCCGATCTCCACCGACGGGAACCCCGGCGGCAAGGCGCCCGAGGCCATGACGTGCTCGGGACCGAGCGTGTGATGCAGGGTGTCGAAATACGCGAAGTTGCCCGAGCGCACGTTCACGGCGCCGAAGCTGGCCCGCACCGCGCCGCTGTTGAGCAGCTTGAAATCCACGAACTGGCGCAGCGTGTCGGCCAGCGGCGTGGTGTCGTAGAAGCTGGTGGAAGCGGCGCCGCGGCCCCGCACCAGATAGGGCGGCGGAAAGCGCGGCTTGAAGAAACCGGGCTGGCCGGTCAACAGGGCCTGCATTGCCGAGACCTGCCCGTTCATCGCGGGCGAGCCAAAGCCAAACGGCTGGCCCTCGAACATGCGGGTGAAGGCATCACCCCAGGGCAACGAGGCAAAACCGGTAGGCCGGCAGATGCTCTCCCAGAAACCGCGCAGGCGGTCGACCCGCTCGTCTTCCGGGGATCCCGCAATGATGGCGGCGTTGATCGACCCGATGGAAATGCCGGAAATCCAGTTGGGCCGGATGCCGGCTTCGTGCAGGCCCTGGTACACCCCCGCCTGGTAGGAACCGAGCGCGCCGCCGCCCTGCAGCACGAGCGCGACGGTATCGTAGGGCGGCGTATCGCCGGTGTCTTCGGCCAGGGCCTTGCGGCGAGCGGTCATGCGGCGTCCTCTATCGCTTGGTCTTGTCCGGCACCTGCGGCGTGCCGACGCCGGCGCGGAACGGGTATTTGGCGAAGACCTCCGCCACCACCTTGTCCACGTTCTCCGCCGAACCCGCGCTGTCGGGATTCTGGACCTCGCCCACGGCGACGCCCTCCCAGACCAGTTGCCGCCGCCGTGCATCCACCAGGTCGACGCTCAGCGTGCCTTCGGTGTATTGGTAGACGTCGTCGCCCCAGCCGTAGCCGGGCCAGCCGCCGTAGAAACCGGTGCGATACCCGTAATACGGGCCCATGGGCGCGAAGCCGGGCGTGACTTCGGTCTGCTGCTGGAGCTTGGCGCCGAAATTCAGAAGCAGGTCGGGATTGGTGGCGCTGTAGGTATAGCCGCGCATTTCCATCTGGCCGCGGGCCGCGCTCTTGAGCCGTTCGGTCAGCAGCGTGTTGTAGCCGGCCTTGTCCGTCCCCAGCGGAGACATGTAGCCGAACGTCTGATACTGCGCAAAATTTGCCTGGTGGTCGTAATCGCTCTTGACCGTTGGGCCTGAGGCGCAGGCCGCCAGAAATGCCGTCATGGAACCCGCCGTCAGCAATTTCAACGCTTTCATGTCGATCTCTCCGTGAGTTCAAGGCGACCACATAGTGCCGCGAAGCCATCAAAGTTTCAACAGAATCTCATTCGCAACCACCAAAATTCCAGGCAAGATCACGCGATGCCGCGCGTGCCGCCAAATTGGGGGTGCCTGTTCACCAGCGCGTCCGGACTGCCGTGGCGCCGTGCAGCACGACTTCCACGCCGCGCAGGATCACTTCCCTAACGCCCCGCGCGCCGGGTCCATTACACTTCCCGTCGCTTCCGGCCATCCCTACAGACACGCCCATGCTTGAACTCGACGGCTCCATTTGGTTTCGCTCCGGCGCCCAGACCTGGGGCGGCAAGAACCGCATTGATCTGCTGGCGCAGATCGACGCGACCGGATCGATCACGGCGGCGGCGCGCGCCGTGGGCATGAGCTACAAGGGCGCGTGGGACGCCATCGACGCCATGAACAACCTGGCCGGCGAACCGCTGGTGCTGCGCGCGGCGGGCGGCAAGGGCGGCGGCGGCACGCAGCTGACGGACCGGGCGCGCCGCCTGATCACGACCTTCCGGGCGCTTGAAGTCGAACACCGCAAGTTCATGGACAACCTGACGCGCGCGGGGCTGGATGCCAGCGGCGACATCGACCTGATGAGGCGTTTCATGCTCAAGACCAGCGCACGCAACAAGTTTCTGGGCACCGTCATCGAGATCCGCGAGGGCGCCGTCAACGATGAAGTGGTGCTGCGCATTGCAGGCGGCCACACGGTCACGGCCACCATCACCCGTGAAAGCACCAAAGAGCTGGGCCTCGCGCCCGGCAAGGAAGCCATCGCGCTGGTCAAGGCGTCGTCGGTCATCGTCGGCGCGCCCGGGCCGGGACTGCGCCTGTCGGCCCGCAATCAATTGCAGGGTCGCATCACCGACCTGCGCCCAGGCGCCGTCAACAGCGAAATCCTGATTGCCATGGACGGCGGCGCCACGCTGGCCGCCATCGTCACGAACGAGAGCGCGGCGGACTTGAAGCTGGATGTCGGCGCCGAGGCGGTGGCGATCTTCAAGGCGTCCAGCGTGATTCTTGGCGTGCTGGACTGACGCCGGCAATCGCGGCGGCCTTCACCCAAGTCTGGCCGTCACGCGAATCCGGCCTTCACCGTGTTGTTTACAGCCCCACGTTCTCGTCGTGGCGCCCCACCCTGCCCTCACGCACCTCGAACACCTCGTCGGCCAGGGCCTCCACGTCCGCGGGATCGTGCGTGATCAGCAGCATCGGCACATCCAGCTGCCGCTGCAACGCATCCAGTTCCTGCCGCATCTTGCCGCGCAACTGCGAGTCCAGCGCGGAAAACGGTTCGTCCAGCAGCAGGATGTCGGGCTGCAGCATCAGCGCCCGCGCCAGCGCGACGCGCTGCTTCTGCCCGCCCGAAATCTCATTGGGATAGCTGCCGACGATGGCGCTCAGTTCGAAGGCGTCGACCCAGCGCTGCGCCTCGCGCGTCACCTCGCGGCGTGGCGGATTGAGCCAACCGCCGCGCAGGCCGAATGCGATGTTCTGCGCCACGGTCAGATGGGGAAACAGCGCGTAGTCCTGGAACAGGTACGCCACGCGGCGCGATCGCGCCGGCAGGTTGATGCCCGACTCGACGTCGAACAGCACCCGTCCATTGATGACGATGCGCCCGGCGTCGGGGCGCAGCAATCCGGCCACGGCCCGCAAGGTCAGGCTCTTGCCCGCGCCCGACGGACCGAACAGCGCGATGCGTTTGGCGGCCGACTTGAACTGCACGTCGAGTTCAAATTTGCGGTCGCCCGACACCATATGCTTGCGCACGGCAAGGTCGATACTCATCGCCCGCCTCCGTTGCGCTGGCCAGCGCCGATGGGCACCAGCTTGCCGGCGGCCAGCAGCACGACGATGCAGGTGATGGATGTGACCAGCACCAGCATGTTGGCGGTGGCGTCATCGCCCGCCTGCACCGCTTCGTAGATGGCGACCGACAGCGTCTGCGTGCGGCCGGGCAGGTTGCCGGCGATCATCAGCGTGGCGCCGAATTCGCCCAGCGCCCGCGCAAACGCCAGCAGCACGCCGGCCGCGATGCCGCGGGCAGCCAGCGGCAAGGTGACGCGAAAGAACACGCCCGCCTCGCCCACGCCCAGCACGCGTGCCGCGTTTTCAAGCTGGCCATCCACGTTTTCAAACGCGGCACGCGCCGACTTGAACACCAGCGGAAAAGCCACCACCGACGCCGCGATCACGGCGCCCTGCCACGTGAAGACCAGCTCGATATTCCAGCGCGCCAGCGTCTCGCCGATGATGCCGCGCCGGCCCAGCAGCACCAGCAGGTAGTAACCCAGCACGGTCGGCGGCAGCACCAGCGGCAGCGTCAGGATAGCGTCCAGCAGGTCGCGGCCGGGCCAGCGCCAGCGCGACAGGCCGTACGCCGCAGCCGTGCCGGCCACGGTCGCCAACAGCGTCGCCCAACCGGCCACTTTCAGGGAAAGCAGCAGCGGAACCCAGACCGGATCACTCATCAATACCTACGATTCAACAAAGACTCAGGGCTTCTGAAAGCCGAAACGCGACAGTATCGCCTGCCCGGCGGGCGACATGACATAGGCCACGAAGCTTTCGGCCTCCTTGGCCGCGGACTCGCGCGTGGTCAACGCAATGGGATAGGTCACGGGCGTGGTCGACGGGACGCGCACGGCGACATTGACCTTGCCCGGCATGATGGCCGCGTCGGTCGCGAACACGAAGCCCGCATCGACCTCGCCGCGCGCCACGTAGTCCAGGCTTTGGCGCACGTTCTGCGCCAGCACGCTCTTGGCCTGCACGGCGTCCCACAGCCCCTCGGCCTGCAGCGCGGCCTGCGTATAGCGGCCGACCGGCACCGAGGCCGGATTGCCGTAAGCAATGCGCTTGACCTCGTCACGCTCCAGGTCCTTGAGCGACTTGATGCCCGCCTTGCTGTCGGTCGGAACGATCAGCACGATCTGGTTGGCCGCGAAGTCCACGCGGGTGGCGGGCTTGACGGCCTTTTCCTCGATCGCCTTGTCCATCGCCTTCTGGTCGGCGGACGCGAATACATCCGCGGGCGCGCCCTTCACGATCTGCTGCAAGAGCACGTCGGAGGCGCCGAAGTTCAGGACCACCTTGGTGCCGGCATGTTCCTTTTCAAAGCCCTGCGCCACTTCCTTGAAGGCATTGGTCAGGCTGGCGGCGGCCGACACCACGATTTCTCCGGCGCTGGCATTGGCGCCCCAGACGGCGGCAAGCGCCACGGTCAGCGCCACGAGCGGGCGTTTGTGCAACATGTATTTCTCCTGTGGATGGCGGCGTGTCAGGATCGAAATATATCCAGGTATATAACGGTCGTCAATTTCGCTTGCCACAGGGGTTTATGAAATATCAAGGGAGACGCCGAGCGGCGGAATCAGCCGCGGTCGACAGTGGTGACGTGCACGGACTCGGGCGCCAGCGCGACGCGCAGAAAGTCCAACGCGGTTTCGGGCCGGGCCGCGCCGCACATGAAGATGTCCAGGGCCGCGAAGCAGTGCTCCGGCCAGGAATGGATGCTGATATGGGATTCGCTGAGCAGGATCACGCCGGTTACCCCCGCCCCTTCCCCGAAATGATGGAAATGGGTGCTCAGCACCTGCGCCCCGGCCGCGCGCGCCGCCGCGGTCATGTGCCGTTCCAGCGCCTGCGCGTCGGTCAGGAGGTCTGGCGCAACGCCGCGGAAATCCGCCAGCACGTGCCGGCCGGGTGTCCCGTACACGGTCACTTGTGGGATCCGCCCGAGGACCAGCCCGAGCCGCCCGAAGAGCTGCTGCCCCAACTGCTGCTACTGCTGCCGCCCCCCAGGCGCGTGCCCGGCGCACTGGCGCTGGTGGTGGCCAGCACGACCACCATCGCGTACATGGCATACAACAACTTGCCCTTCATCTATTCGTCCTCGCCTGTCAGCATGTCGGCCAGCATGGCCGGTAGCCAGAGAAACACCATCCCGATCAGAACCGGAATGAAGCGGCCGGCAAAAATATTGTTGAAGTTCAGGAACACCATCGCGATCAGCGCGCCCTTGGCCCATTTGCGATAGCCGCCCCCGCCCTTGGCCGACGCCACCCGCATCGCCTTCTGGCGATTGAGCTCCGGGCGGTCGAACCACTGGGCCAGTTGCGCCGGCGACACCGGCGCCGACGCCGACCAGCCCAGTTCCTTGTCGGCCAGTTCGCGGGTCAGCTTCAACGTGCCGACCTGGTAATCCGTGATCTGCGTGCTGTCGCCCACCTTGACGCGCCAGTTGAACGCGCCCAGCGCCATTTCAACGCGCGAGGTGTAGTCGTACAGCTTCTGGTACACCCGGTTGCGCCAGCGCACGCTGGTGGCGTTGTTGTGACTGGGCCAGGTGTCGCAGACCTGCACGCGTTCCCAACCCTCGTCGGACTCAACCAGCCAGACGAACCCCTTTGCCGGGTTGAACAACAGGTATTCCATCCAGCTTGAAGGTTCTTCGGGATCGGGATCGGCGCACTTCATCAGGCCGATCAGCGTGAAGTCGGCGCCTTCCATCTTGGCGACCGAGCCCAGCGGCAGCGTGGCGCGGATCTTCTGCACCTTGCGCGCCTTTTCGATGACCTCAGCCGTGGGGCCCGAGCAATCGACGGCGGCGGCGCACGACGGGCAAACGACATTCGTGGCCATGGCGGCCACGAAGGAGATCGGCGCGCCGCAGTTCGGGCAGTCCAACGCCTTGATCTGGCCGCGGAAGCGTCCCGCGGTTTCCTCGACCTGTTCTTTGGTGCGCAACGAGCCCGCCTGCATGGCGGACAGGTCGAACGCCTTGCCGATATAGAGTTCGGGCTGCGGACCGTCGGAGAAATCCAGCGTCAGGAACGCGTCCAGGCTGCGGTAGTCGGCCACCTTGGCCTGCCAGCCGTCGCCCGGCACGAAGGGCAGCTCGCCCTGCGCGCCGCCGGCCTGGCTGGTGCGCACGTCCGCCGCCACGAAACGCTGGCCGTCGAGTTTCAGCTCGTCGCCGGGCGAGATGCTGTCGAACGCCGGCATCTCCTGCACGGACTTGACCTTGCGCCGTCGCGTGACGGCGTACTGGCCTGACGCGTCCGACAGCCAGCCGTCGGACGCGTCATCGAACCACACGTACCACTCGTTCCAGAAACCCTCGTCAAAGCGCATCTGGATGCGGCCGATGACATCAAAGCGCTTGCCGTCATAGGTGCCCGTCGCGCCCAGGCACAGCGGCGAATAGTCCTCAAGGACGTCGGCCGCCTCGCCGATGCGCCTGACCGACTCGGCATCCTTGAGCAAGGTGCTGCGGCAGGCGCCGCAGACCGCCATGACGGAGGCCGCGGACGTGAACTTGACTGGGGCGCCGCACTGCGGACACAGAACCTGCTGCATGGGGCCTTAGCTGGTGAGTTTCTTCAGCACCTCGGCCTTGGCCGAGTCGTAGTCCGCCGCCGTGATGAGGCCCTTGTCCAGCAGGTCTTTCAATTGCTGCAGGCGCTGCACCGGTTCGGCCTGCGCGGGCTGAGCGGCGGGTTGTTGCGGCTGCTGCTGCGGCTGCTGCTGCGGCTGCTGTTGGGCCGGCTGCTGCGGCTGGCCCTGAGATACGCCCAGCCCCTGCGCCATCGTCTGGCCCAGCGCCGCACCGGCCGCCAGGCCCGCGCCGATGCCGGCAATACCGCCTTCGTTCTGCGCGGCCAGCGGAATCGACGTCGCCGTCTGATACTGCGTGAACTTGCCCAGGTCGCCGGCCATGCCCATCGAGATCCGGGTGTCCAGCGCCTTCTGCAGCTCTTCAGGCAACGACACGTTCTCGACCGTGAAGTTGTCCAGCTTGACGCCGTAGCGGTCGAACACGGGCGCGAGCTGTTCGGCGATGCTCTGCGACATCAGGCCCTGGTTGCCGGCGATGTCCAGGAACGGCACCTTGGAACTGCCCAGGGCGGTCGTCATGGCGGCCACGACCATATTGCGCAGTTGCGCTTCAAGGTCGTCCACCGTGTACACGTCGCGCGTGCCGCTGATTTCGCGGTAGAACTTGCCGGGATCGGAGATCTGGTACGAATACACGCCAAACGCACGCAGGCGCACCATGCCGAATTCGCTATCGCGCAACGTCACCGGCTGCGCCGTGCCCCAGCGCCGGCCCAACTGCAGGCGGGTGCTGAAGAAGATGACGTCCGACTTGAAGGGCGACTCGAACAGCTTGTCCCAGTTCTTCAGGTAGGTCAGGATCGGCAGCGTCTGCGTCGTCAGCTTGTACATGCCGGGGCCGAACACGTCGGCCACCTTGCCTTCGTTGACGAACACCGCCATCTGCGATTCCCGCACGGTCAGGCTGGCGCCGTACTGGATTTCGAAATCCTGCATCGGATGGCGCCAGGCGAGCACGCCGTCGCGATCCTCGTTCCATTGCAGGATGTCGATGAACTGCTTGCGAATGAATGAACCGAGACTCATGGAAAGTCCTCCTGTGTCAGATCGGAGAGTGCGCGCCGCTCAGGTCAGGCAGGCGGCGTTGACGATGCCGGCCGACAGCGAAATCGCGCCGATCAGGCCGCCCATGGCGATGTTGTTTTCGGCGATGGCGTCGGTCATGCCGCGTATGGCCTTGGACACCACCGCGTAGACGACGATCTGCACGATCATCGCCGCCACGCCCCAGACCACGAACATGACGAAGCTGGCGTGGACCGCGATGCTGGAACACAGGGTCAGGCTGAAGCCGACCAGCGCGCCGCCATAGGACAGGGCGGCGGCAATGTTGCCCTCGCGGATGAGGTCGAATTCCTTGTAGTGCGTGATGGCCGTGTAGACCGCCGTAAAAACGCCCAGCATGACAAGCGCCGAGACGATATAGATCAGATAGGTCACCGCCGGATGCATTGCTTCTCCCATTGCCAGCCTCCCAATTGCGCGCAGTATATACGTCGCGTTCGATATACTGCGAACGCATTTTTTGGCTCGGACACTCCCATGCGCGACCGCGTTCTCATTCTCTCGGTATTGATCGTTGCGTCCTGCGGGTTGGGCTACGAGCTCATCAGCAGCGCGCTCGCCAGCTATTTGCTTGGGGATTCGATCCTTCAGTTCTCCTCCGTGATCGGGTGCTATCTCTTCGCGATGGGCATCGGTTCATGGTTGTCAAAATATGTAAGAGACGAAGACGTTCTGAATCGCTTCATCGACGTAGAACTGCTGGTGGCGTTGTTGGGCGGCGTGTCGGCCGCCGTCCTGTTCCTGGTGTTCGCGTGGTTGTCCGCGCCCTTTCGCGCGGCGCTGTATGTCGGCGTCTTTATCATCGGACTGATGGTCGGCATGGAGATCCCGCTGGTGATGCGGGTCTTCAACCAGCGCAAGGCCGAATTCCGCGAAATCGTCAGCCGCGTGCTGACCTTCGACTACCTGGGCGCGCTGGCCGTGTCGCTGGTGTTCCCATTGCTGCTGGCGCCCAAGCTGGGGCTGCTGCGCACCAGCTTCCTGTTCGGCATCCTGAACGCCAGCGTCGCGCTGTGGACCACGTGGCTGTTCCGCGCCGAAGTCACCCGCCCCGGCGAAAAAGCCGTGCGCGCCGGCGTGGTGCTTGGGATTCTGGGCCTGGGATTCGTCTATTCCGGCAGCATGACCGCCTGGGCCGAAAAAGGCCTGTATGGCGACGACATCATCCACGCCGAGACCACGCAGTATCAGCGCCTGGCCGTGACGCGCTGGCACGATGACCTGCGCCTGTACATCAACGGCAACCTGCAGTTCTCGTCGCGCGACGAGCACCGGTATCACGAATCGCTGGTGCATCCCGGCCTGCAGGTGCTGCCGTGGGCGCGCAACGTGCTGGTGCTGGGCGGCGGCGACGGCCTGGCCGTGCGCGAGATCCTGAAATACAAGAACGTCGAGCACGTCACGCTGGTGGATCTGGATCCGGCCATGACGAATCTGTTTTCGCGTTCGGACCCGCTGGTCGCGCTGAACGCGGGCGCGCTCAAGGACCCGCGCGTCACCGTCATCAATGACGACGCGGGGCGGTGGCTCGAGACACACGCCGAGGTCTACGACTTCATCGTGGTGGACTTTCCCGATCCGTCCAACTTCGGTTTGGGACGGCTGTATTCCGTGCCGGTCTATCACCTGATGGCGCGGCATCTGGCGGAAAACGGCTACATGGTCGTGCAGTCCACCTCGCCCTACTTCGCGCCGCGTTCGTTCTGGAGCGTGGACGCCACCCTGAAGGAAGCGGGCCTGAACACCTGGCCTTATCACACCTACGTGCCGTCGTTCGGCGACTGGGGTTTCATCCTGGCCAGCAAGCGGCGCGACTACGCACCGCCCGAAAAAATCACCGTGCCCACGCGCTATCTGGACGCCGTCACCGTGCGCGAGCTCTTTCACTTTCCCGCCGACATGCCGGCGCTGGCCATGCCGCCGAACCGCCTGAACGAACAATCGCTCGTGCGCTACTTCGACGAGGACTGGCGCAAGGTCATCCGCTGATGCGGCGCCGCAGCTTCCTGTTGGGCGCTGCCACGGCCGCCGCGGCGGGCTCGGTCGGCTATTGGCGCGCGCGCGTCGTCGAGACGACGCCCGACGTGCACTATCCCGGCATGCAGGCCGGCCACGCGCTGCGCGACAAGGCGGCCCTGCCGCAGCCGTCGGCCACGCGGCAGCATCAGGTTGCGATCCTGGGCTCCGGAGTGGCCGGGCTGTCGTGCGCCTGGAAACTGGCCCGAGAAGGCTTCACCGATTTTGTCGTGGTGCAGGGCCCCGAATTCGCGGGCAACGCCGCGGCGGGCGTGCGCGATGGGCTGGACTATCCGCTGGGCGCGCACTACCTGCCCTTGCCCTCGCTGGCATCTACCCACGTGCGCGAAATGCTGGCCGACTTCGGCATCATCGAGCGCGGCGCGGGCGACGCGCGTCCCTACTACGACGAAGCCGTCCTGGTGCATTCTCCGCAGGAAAGACTGCTGCGCAACGGGCGCTGGGAAGAACACCTGCTGCCGATGACGGACGTGCCGGATGCCGACGCCGCCCAGCACCAGCGCTTTCTGGCGCTGGTCGATCAGCTGCGCACACAGGTCGGCAGCGACGGCCGCAAGGTGTTCTGCATTCCGCTCGACCTGTCGTCGCGCGATCCGGCGTGGCGCGCGCTGGACGCGCTGACGTTCAAGGACTGGCTGGCGCGTGAAGGCTATACCTCGCCCGCGCTGCATTGGTATCTGAACTACTGCTGCCGGGACGACTACGGCGCGGGAATCGAGGTCGTCTCGGCGTGGGCGGGGCTGCATTACTTTGCCAGCCGCGACGGCCATGCCGCCAATGCCGGCGAAGGCGCCGTCCTGACCTGGCCGGGCGGGCTGGCGACGCTGGCCGAACGGATGCGCGCGGCCATCACGCAAAAGCTCGGCCACGCAGACTGGCTGCTGCCGGGCACGGCGGTGCGTATCGAAGAACTGGCCACCGGCCCGCGCGTCCTGTGCATCGAGGAGTCGGCCGACGGCGCCGCCCGCGCCTATGCCCTGCAAACCCGCCGCACCGTCTGCGCCATGCCGCTCTTTGTCGCGCAGCGCCTGCTGCCGGACATCCGCGCCTACGGCTACGACCCGGCCACGCATGCCGCGCCGCACGCGGCCTGGATGGTGTCGAACTTCGTCATGGACGGCTATCCACTGGAAGCGCCGGGCGAGCCGCTGTCGTGGGACAACGTCGTCTACGAAGGCCAGGCGCTGGGCTACGTCGTGTCCACCCATCAATTGCTGCGCGTGGCGCGTACGCCGCGCAGCGTGTTCACCGCGTACCACGCGCTGAGCGGCCAGACGCCGCAGGCCGCGCGCGAATGGCTGACACGCGCCAGCCCGCAAGACCTGCGCGACGTGGCCGCGGTGGATCTGGTGGCGGCGTATGGCAAGGAGTTCTGGCGCAATGCGCGCCAGTTGGAGATCACGGTGCGCGGCCACGCCATGGCTACGCCGGTGTGCGGCTACCTGTCCAATCAGGGCCTGGCTGCCCTGCGTGCCGTGGACGGTCCGGTGCTGTTCGCGCACGCCGACCTGTCGGGGTATTCGGTTTTTGAAGAAGCCTCATGGTGGGGCGTGACGGCAGCAGCGCGTATTCTGGGCGGCCATCGACAAGGATGAGACAAGACATGGGTAATCACGTCGTTGTGCTGGGCGCCGGCATCGTCGGCGTCTGCTGCGCGCTGGAACTGCAGCGGCGCGGCATGTCGGTCACGCTGGTGGATCGGCAGGCGCCCGGGATGGAAACGTCGATGGGCAACGCGGGCGTGCTGGCCCGCAGTTCGCTGATGCCGTTCAATCACCCTGGCCTTTGGGGACAACTGCCGCGTCTCTTGAAGAACGACACCGTCCAGTTCCGATACCGCTGGCCCTACCTGGCGTCGAACCTGGGCTGGGCAGCGCGATTCATGATGAGCGCGCGGCCGTCCGTCTTCCAGGAAACTGCCCGCGCGTTGGACGGCCTGATCCGGCTGTCCGCGCCCGAACACCTGAAGCTGCTGGATGAAAGCGGCGCGCGCCACCGGCTGCGCGACACCGGCTGGATCTTCCTGTACCGCACGGCGGCGGCCTGGAACGCGGGCGCATTGGCGCGCCGCACCTTCGCGCAGTACGACGTGCCGACCCGCGAACTGAACCCTGCGGAACTTGCCGAGGTCGAACCCGCCCTGTCGCCGATCTTTCACCGCGCGTTGTGGATTCAGGGTTCGTATTCGGTGGATGATCCGCACGAGGTCGTCGCCGCGTACGCCTGCCTGTTCCAGCGCGAGGGCGGCACGTTCAAACGGATGGACGCCGCCGCCATCCGCCGCGACGCCAATGGCTGGGCGGTGCAAGGGACAAGCGCATCGGAATCGGTGTCGGCCGACCGGCTGGTCGTCGCGCTGGGACCGTGGTCCAAGGCGTTGCTCAAGACCACCGGCATCGACCTGCCCATGGCGTTCGAACGCGGGTATCACATGCATTACAACGGCCGCGGCGGCGTACGCGTCACCCGTCCTGTTTACGACACGGGCGGCGGCTACGTGCTGTCGCCCATGGCGCGCGGCCTGCGCCTGTCGACGGGCGTCGAGCTGAACGCTTGCGAGGCGCCCGCGCGTCCCGAGCAGCTGGATCTGGCGGAACAGCGCGCCCGCGAGGCCTTCCCGCTGGGCGACCGGCTGGACGCCGCCGCCTGGCTGGGCCGCCGCCCCACCCTGCCCGACAGCCGCCCGATGATCGGCGAAGCGCCGCGCCATCCCGGCCTGTGGCTGGCGCTGGGGCACCAGCACATCGGCTTCAGCACCGCGCCGGGCACGGCAAAGGTGCTGGCGGAACTGATGCTGGACGGTGCGGCGGCGTCGCGCCACGCGGCCTTCCGGCCCGGCCGGTTCATCTAGGCAAACGCGGTCCTTGAAGGACCGCGTTGTTGACCGCGCTATTTACCGCGCCTTTTCGTCTTCAGCCCAACAAAAGCGCATCGTCTGACAGCTTCTCGCCCCGCACCCGCTCGAACATGGCCAGCAGGTCCGGCACGTCCATGCCGCGGCGCTCGTCGCCGGACACGTCCAGCACGACCTGGCCCTGGTGCAGCATGACGGTGCGGTCGCCGACATCCAGCGCCTGGCGCATGCTGTGCGTGACCATCATGGTGGTGAGCTGGTTTTCCGCCACGATGCGCGCCGTCAGTTGCAGCACGAAGTCCGCGGTGCGCGGGTCGAGCGCGGCGGTGTGCTCATCCAGCAGCAGGATGCGCGAGGGTTGCAGCGCCGCCATCAGCAGGCTGACCGCCTGGCGCTGGCCGCCGGACAACAGGCCGATGCGGTCGGTGAGGCGGTTTTCCAGGCCCAGACCCAGCGTGGCAAGGCGCTCGCGAAAGCCCGCTTTCATCGAGGCCTTTACGGCGCGGCTATAGCCGCGCGAGGCGCCGCGCATCTGCGCCAGCGCCATGTTTTCCTCGATGGTCAGGTCTTCGCAGGTGCCCGCCATCGGGTCCTGAAACACGCGGGCCACGCTGCCGGCGCGCGCCCACACGGGCTTGCGCGTCACGTCCACACCATTGATGTCGATGCGTCCCGAATCGATGGGCAGGTCGCCCGACACGGCATTCAGGAACGTGGACTTGCCCGCGCCGTTGGAACCGATCACGGTGACGAACTGGCCCGACGGGATTTCCAGCGTGAGGCCGCGCAGGGCGCGGGTCTCGATGGGCGTACCCGCGTTGAAGGTGATTTTCAGGTCTTTTGCGGACAACATATCAGCGCCCCTTCTTGCCGACCAGGCGGCGCTTGAGCATGGGGATGACCAGGGCGATCGTGACGAGCACCGCGGTGACGAGGTTCAGGTCCTGCGCCTTCAGGCCGATAAAATCGCTGTTGAGCGCCAGG
This sequence comes from Achromobacter animicus, assembly GCF_902859585.1. Classification (GTDB taxonomy): domain Bacteria; phylum Pseudomonadota; class Gammaproteobacteria; order Burkholderiales; family Burkholderiaceae_B; genus Achromobacter; species Achromobacter animicus. The sequence continues at coordinate 357,949 of NZ_CADIJM010000004.1, forward strand.
GCGATGAAGAAGCGGTAGACGATAGCGCCGATGATGACGGCCAGCGTGGCCAGCACCAGCTTGCGCGACGGCAGGATGCTTTCGCCGACGATCACTGCGGCCAGGCCGATCACGATGGTGCCGATGCCCATCGAGATGTCCGAACCGCCTTGCGTCTGCGCGAACAGCGCGCCGGCCAGTGCCACCAGCGCGTTCGACAGCGCCATGCCGCCCAGGATCATGCGGCCGGTGTTCACGCCTTGCGCGCGGGCCATGCGGCCGTTGGAACCGGTGGCGCGCACGGCCAGGCCGGTTTGCGTCGCGAAGAACCAGTCCAGCGCCAGCTTGCAGAGAATGACGATGACGATCAGCAGCAGCGGGCGGGCGACATAGTCGGAAATCCACGCAGGCTGCAGGATCGTGAACACGGTGGGTTCGGTGATCAGCGGCACGTTGGGCTTGCCCATGATGCGCAGGTTGATCGAATACAGCGCGATCATCATCAGGATGCTGGCGAGCAGATCCATGATCTTAAGCTTGACGTTCAGCCAGCCCGTGACCAGCCCGGCTGCGGCGCCCGCGATCGTGGCGATGATGGTGGCGGAAAACGGATCGGTGCCCGAGGCGATCAGCGTCGCACAGACCGCGCCGCCCAGCGGAAAGCTGCCGTCCACGGTCAGGTCCGGGAAGCGCAGCAGGCGAAAGGAGATGAACACGCCCAAGGCCACCAGACTGAAGATCAAGCCGATCTCCAGCGCGCCTAACAACGAGAACAATGACATGGGTCAGATCCAATCAAGATAAGAAACGAGCATATTAAAGAAGTGAAACGTACGATTTCTTGCGTTCGCGGGTCGGTTTTACCCGAGCTTTCGCAATGAACGTTTCCCGGCATGGATTTTCTCTCGTTTCCCGCCCGCGTGCCTACGCGCCGGCGCTGCCAGCGAAAGCACGAGACCTGTCAAGGAAGCAACAACGCCGGGCCGCGAGCATCTTGTGAACGCTGCCGCCCTGTGGAACATCGGGTAAGCACACCACGAAAAACGCAAGAAAAACCCCGCGCACGCCGGATAGGCATGGCGGGGCCGATTTCGCGCCGTATTATTTCACGACCACCGCGGCGGACTTGATCAGCGCCTCGGGCAGGGTCACGCCCTGCTTGGCGGCCGCGCCCGGATTCACGTACAGCTCGAGCTTGGAGCTGGTTTCAGACGGAATCGCGCCGGGCTTCTCGCCCTTCAGGATGCGCACGACGACCTTGCCGGTCTGCACGCCCAGATCGCGGTAGTTGATGCCCAGGGCGGCAATGCCGCCGCGCTTGACGCTGTCGGTATCCGACGCGATCAGCGGGATCTTGGCGTCGTTGCCCACCTTGACCAGCGATTCGTACGCCGACACGACGTTGTTGTCGGTGTTGGTGTAGATGACGTCGACCTTGCCGATCAGGCTGCGGGCGGCGGACGCCACGTCCACCGAGCGCGGGGCGGCGGCTTCGACCAGGCTCATGCCCGACTTGGGCAGGATTTCCTGGAGTTTCTTGACGACGACGACCGAGTTGGCCTCGCCCGGGTTGTAGACGATGCCGACGCGCTTGGCGTTGGGCAGGATCTTCTTGATGAGCTCAACCTGCTTGTCCAGCGCCAGCAGGTCCGACACGCCGGTCACGTTGGTGCCCGAGGCGTCCATGCTGGACACGAGTTGCGCGGCAACCGGATCGGTCACGGCGGAATACACCACCGGCACGTCCTTGGTGGCGGCAACGACAGCCTGCGCCGACGGCGTGGCGATCGCGACGATGGCGTCCGGGCGGTCGCCGACGAACTTGCGGGCGATCTGCGCGGCCGTGCCGTTGTTGCCTTGCGCGCTTTGATACTGCCACTTCAGGTTCTTGCCCGGCTCGTAGCCGGCTTGCTTGAGGGCGTCTTGCACCCCGTCACGCACGGCGTCCAGCGCCGGATGCTCGACGATGGCGGTCACCGCGACGGACTTTTGCTGCGCGGCGACCGGCGCGGCGATAGCCATCGCCAGCGCCATCGCACCAACCGTCAGAAAATGTTTTTTTCCGATCAGCATATGTTTGCTCCTTGAACCCTGGTGTTGCTTGTTGAATTTGCCGGTTTCTTCATGGCGGGCGCGGATTTTTGATCCGTTTGTCCTGCCACAAAGCCGTATAGTCTAACGTGCCGTCCACCAAATGGACTTGGGGGGAATCCCTGTAATGGTGCATCCATACAGGCTCGCCCCGACCCGGGGCAGCGGCGTGAATATACTGACAACCGCCGGGCAAACGCCGTTCATCCCGTTCCGCGTGCCCGCCGACGGCATCCCGAGGCCACCATGATCAAACGCGCACTGGGCCGATCCGGCCTGCAGGTTCCCCCACTCACTTTCGGCGGCAACGTCTTCGGCTGGACCGTCGACGAGGCCGGCACCTTTTCTTTGCTGGATGCGCTGGTGGACGCCGGCCTGAATTTCATCGACACGGCCGACATGTACTCGCGCTGGGTCCCCGGCAACCAGGGTGGCGAATCCGAAACCCTAATCGGCAAGTGGCTCAAGCGATCGGGCAAGCGCGACCAGGTGCTGATCGCCACCAAGGTCGGCATGGAGATGGGGCCGGGCCAGAAAGGCCTGTCGCCCGCCTACATCCGGCGCTCCTTGGACGCATCGCTGGCGCGCCTGCAGACGGACTACGTCGACCTGTACCAATCGCACCAGGACGACCCGGACACGCCGCTGACCGACACGCTGGCCGAATACGCCAAGCACATCGAAGCCGGCAAGGTGCGCGCGATCGGCGCGTCCAACTACACGGCGGTGCGGCTGTCGGAAGCCCTGATCGCCAGCGAGCGGCACAGCCTGCCGCGCTACGAAAGCATCCAGCCCGAGTACAACCTGTACACCCGCGAGCCCTTCGAATCCGGTCTGCAAAGCCTGGTGAAGACCCAGCAGATGGGCACGATCAATTACTTCGCGCTGGCAAGCGGGTTTCTCAGCGGCAAGTACCGCGTTCCCGACGACGCAGGCAAGAGCGCGCGCGGCAAGAAGATCGTGGACACGTATCTGAATGATCGTGGCTACCGCATCCTGAAGGCGCTGGACGAGGTGGCCGAGGACGCCGGCTGCACGCCCGCGCAGGCTGCGTTGGCCTGGCAGATCGCGCAGCCGGGCATTACGTCGCCCATCGTCAGCGCCACGTCGCTCGCCCAGCTGGACGAACTGGTCAAGGCCGCCAGCCTGACGCTGACGCGCGACCAGCTGGCCCGGCTAAGCCAGGCCAGCGATTGGCGCTGAGGTTGCTTAGTTCAGCCGCTTAGTTCAGCCGCTTAGTCCAACGTCACGCCGGAGTCCTTGACGACCTTGGCCCAGCGCTGGACTTCGCTGTCGACGAACTTGCCGAACTCGGCGCCGGTCAGCGTGGGCACGCCCGTGCCGTTGCCCGCCCAGGTCTCCTTCAGCTTGGGCGTGTTCAGCGCTTTCGTGATCTCGGCGGCCATTCTTTCCGTGGCTTCCTTCGGCGTGCCCGCGGGCGCCCAGATCGCATACCAGGTCGACACCACGTAGTTCGGCACGCCGGCTTCGGCAGCCGTGGGCACGTCGGGCAGGGATTGCGAACGCTCCGTGGCGGCCACCGCCAGCGGCTTGATCGCGCCGGCGCGGATGTGCCCGGCCGACGAGCCCAGCCCATCAAACGCCAGATCCACCTGACCGCCGATCAGCGCCGACAGCATGGGACCCGCGCCCTGATACGGCACGTCCACCAGCTTGACCCCCGTCTGCATCGCGAACAGCTCGCCGGCCAGGTGGTGCGTGCTGCCCTTGCCCGCCGTGCCGAAGTTGATTTCGCCGGGGCGTTTCTTTGCGTAATCGATGAACTCCTGCAAGGTCTTGACCGGCAGCTTGCTTGCGTTGATGACGACGACCTGCGGCGGCTGCGCCACCAGGGCGACCGGCACGAAATCCTTCTGGATGTTGTAGCTCAGGCTCTTGTACAGGGAAGGCGCCAGCGCATGGTGCGCGCCGCCCATGAAGAACGTGTAGCCGTCGGGCTTGGCCTTGGCCGCCACGCCGGCGCCCACGGTGCCGCCCGCGCCGCCCTTGTTGTCGATGACCACCGTCTGGCCAAGCTGCGTGGTGAGCTGCGCGGCCAGCGGACGGGCGAACGTGTCCGTGCCGCCGCCGGCGGGAAACGGAACGATCAGCGTGATGGGGCGTTCGGGCCATTGCGCGGCGGCAACGCCGCCGAAACCCAGGGCTGCCACGGCGAACACGGCCGCGGCGGTGGTGCGATAAGTCATTTTGTCTCCTCTTGCTGCATCGGGGGACGGCGCCTGTTTTCTGGCGTCTCGTCGCTGAGATATTTTTTTCTTCTGAATGCGGCGGGCAGGTCTTATCGGGGCATTGGATGGGGATGCTTCTCCTTGGCTGCGGTAAATGAACGCGGTGAAAGAATACGGTGGTAAAAAAGCCGGCCCCGCGGGGACCGGCTTCGGTATGGACTACAGCGCTTTGTAGGTGTCGCGCAGCACGTTCTTCTGAACCTTGCCCATCGTATTGCGCGGCAGTTGGTCGATGATATGAACGCGCTTGGGCACCTTGAAGTTGGCGATGCGGCTCTTCAACTCCGCCTGCATGGCCGAGGCGTCCAGCGTCGCGCCGTCCTTGGGCACCACCACCGCCACGACGGCCTCGCCGAAGTCCGGATGCGGCACGCCGATCACCGCCGACTCCGACACGCCCGGCATGTCGTCGATGAGCGTCTCGATCTCCTTGGGGTACACGTTGTAGCCGCCGGAGATGATCAGGTCCTTGCTGCGGCCGACGATCGACAGATAGTCGTCGGGCGCCGTGCGGCCGGCGGACTCGCCGCCCCAGCGGCCCACGTCGCCGGTCTTGAACCAGCCGTCGTCGGTGAATTCTTCGCGCGTCTTTTCCGGCATGCGCCAGTAGCCCGAGAACACGTTGGGACCGCGCACCTGCACGTTGCCGATCTCGCCGGGTGCGAGCGGCTTGCCGGCGTCGTCGACCACCCGGACATCCACACCCGGCAAGGCGCGGCCGACGGTGCCCGCCAGGCGCTCGCCCAACGCGGCGTCGTACGGGTTGGAGGTCAGCATGACGGTTTCGCTCATGCCGTAGCGCTCAAGAATGGGATGGCCGCTGCGTTCCTTGAAGTCGGAGAACGTTTCGGCCAGCAGCGGCGCGGAGCCCGAGATGAACAGGCGCATGTTGGCGCAGACGTCCCGATTGAAGCGCGGATCGGCCAGCAGACGCACGTAGTAGGTCGGCACGCCCATCATCACGGTGCTTTGCGGCAGATAGTGCAGCGCCTGGTCGGCATCCAGCTTGGGCAGCCAGATCATCCGGGCGCCCGCCAGCAGCGCGCCGTGCGACGCGACAAACAGGCCGTGCACGTGGAAGATCGGCAGCATGTGCAGCAGCACGTCGTCCTCGCGCCAGCCCCAGTATTCGTGCAGGGTGCGCGCGTTGGCCGCCAGGTTGCCGTGCGAGAGCATCGCGCCCTTGCTGCGGCCCGTGGTGCCCGACGTGTACAGGATGGCGGCCAGGTCGTCCGGCTTGCTTTCAACGGTCTTGAACGTCTGCGGCAGGCCGCCGGCCGCGTCCAGCAGCGTGCCGGTGCGGTCCTCGTCCAGCGTATAGACGTGCGGGCAGTTGGCCTTGTCGGCGGCGCGCTTGACCCAGTCCAGGTTCTTGCTGGCGCAGACCACGACGGACGGCTCGGCGTTGCCCAGGAAGTATTCGATTTCGGATTCGCGATACGCGGTGTTCAGCGGCAGGTACACGAGGCCGGCGCGCAGCGTGGCCAGGTACAGCAGCAGCGCCTCGGGCGACTTTTCGACCTGCACGGCGACGCGCGCGCCGTCGGGCAGGTTCAGCGATTGCAGCAGGTTCGCCAGGCACGCGGTCGCGCGGTCGATGTCGTCCCAGGTGTATTGGAGGTCGGGCGTTTCCAGCGCGACTTTGCTGCGGTCTTTGGGAAAGCCGCCTTGCAGGACAGCGTATAGGTTGGCGTTGCTCACCTGTCTAGTCTCCGGTAAAGGATGGGTCTTCGCCGGCCAGGAAGGCGCGCACGCCCTCGCTGTGGTCCCGGCTTTCGGCATAGGAGAAATAATCGCGATACTCGTCCTCGGTCAAGGCGGCGCCGGTGGCGAGCCTGGCGGACAAGCGCTTGTTGATGCGGGCGGCCAGCGGCGCGCCCTGGGCGATGCGGTCGGCGCTGCGGCGGGCGGACGTGGCCACGTCGCCGTCGTCGACGATGCGGGTCAAGAGACCCAGGTCTTTGGCTTCGGCGGCGCCGAACACCCGGCCTTCCAGCAGAATGGCCAGCGTGGCGGCCCTGCCCGCCAGCGCCAGCAGGCCGCGCATTTCGTCCGGGGCCATCGGAAAACCCAGGCGATTGATCGGCACGCCGAAGCGGGCCGACGCGCCGGCGATGCGCAGGTCGCACTGGCAGGCGATTTCCAGCCCACCCCCGACGCACACGCCGTCGATCTGCGCGATGACCGGTTGCGGGCATTCGGCCACGGCGCGCAGGGCGGGCGCCAGGATCTCGCGGTGATAGCGCTGCACGCCCGCCATGTCGGCGCGTTCGGCGGGGAACTCGCGGATGTCGGCGCCGGCGGCGAAGTTGCCGCCCTCGCCGCGCACGATCACGCAGCGCACGGCGTCATCCTGCGCGATGCGCGTGAAGACATCGCGCAGTTCGCGCCACATGCCCACCGTGATCGCATTCAGGCGCCCCGGGTGCGACAGCGTCACCCAGGCCAGATGCCCGTCGCGATCGAGCCGCACACTGCCTTGGCCTTGGCCTTGGCCTGCCACGTTCTCCGTCATGTCCCCTGCCCTTGTTGTGATTGTCAGGAACCCGCCGCCGTGTGTCCGGCGGTCAGGCCACGCGCCCCACGCCGCGGCTGATCTGCGGCTTGCCCTCGTTCAGGCGCTGAAGGTTGGTGTCCAGTTCGTCAAGGTCATACAGGTAATTGACCATCATGGCGCACGACTGCTTGAGCCCCTTGGGCGAGGTGTCGGCCGCCCAGTTCAGGCGCTCGATCCGCGCGCCGTTGCCCAGATGAAAGCGCGCCACGGGATCGACCGGCAGACCGTTCTTCATCGACTGCAGATAGCAGGCCGCCAGCCGGAAGCCGGCGCGCTTGACCACGTCGGGCGCCTTGCCCTGCGCGGCCTTCGCCAGACGCGCGACCCAGCGCTGCCCGTCCGGCACGCCTTCACGCTGGCGGTCCTTGGCACGCGTCTTGTCTTCGCGCACGATCGCCTCGACGGCCTGCGCGTCCTGCTTGCCCAGCCAATCGGTAAAGCCCGGAATCGGCGACAAGGTGGCAAAGGCCTTCAGCTTGGGCAGTTCTTCCAGCAGCTGCTCGACCACGCGCTTGAGCAGGAAATTGCCGAAGCTGATGCCCTTGAGGCCCGGTTGCGTGTTCGAGATGGAGTAGAAGATCGCCCAGCGCGCCTTGTCCAGATCCTGCGGCGGCAGCGTGCTGTCCAGCAGCACCTGCACGTTGTCGGCCATCTGGCTGGCAAAGGCCACTTCCACGAAGATCAGCGGCACGCCCGGCATCTGCGGATGAAAGTACGCATAGCAGCGGCGGTCGGGCGCCACGCGGTGGCGCAGGTCGTCCCAGGATTTGATCTCGTGGACGGCCTCGTAAAGGATCAGCTTTTCCAGCAGCGACGCGGGCGAATCCCAGGTCAGCGGACGCAGTTCAAGCAAGCCCACGTCGAACCACGCAGACAGGAGGCCTTCCAGTTCCTTGTCCAGCGACTGGATGCCCGACACCTGCTTGCGCCAGCGCAGCATGTCCGCGCGCAATTCCACCAGAAAGCGCAGGCCTTGCGGCTGGGCGTTGAACCGCTTGAAGAGGCGCACGCCCTCGCCGCCATCGCCCGCATACGTGGCGCGGATCTGCGCCAGCGCGGCCAGCATCAGGCGGCGATCCTTGCCGTCGGCCGCGGCGTATTGCTCGCACCAGCGGCGCGCCAGCTTGTTGGCGGCCACGTCGGTCAGGCGCGCCTCGAACAGGCGGCGGACTTCGGATTCGCTGGGCAGGCGCCCGCGCTCCCACAGCCGGCCCAGCCGCGTGATCAGGCTGGCGCTTTCCGCCGCAGCGGCGGCATCGACCAGATCGGCCTCGGGCTCAGGCGTGCGTGCGCCGCGCGCGGGCGCGAGATTGGCGGGTGCGGACATGGGCGGGCTCCTCGATGACGATGGGATCGGACGGCGCCGCATCGGCGGCGTCTTCGTTGCTAAGGACGCGCAGCGCTTCAAGCTGGCGCATCAGATGGGTGTGCGCCAGCGCCTGCGCGGCGTCGGAATCATGGGCCTTCAGGGCCTCGAAGATGGCAAGGTGTTCGGCGCAGGATTGCTCGATACGGCCGGGCCGCGACAGGCTGCGATGGCGCGACAGGCTCAGCACCTTGCGCAGATTGCCCACCATGTCGGACAGCCATTGGTTGCCGGCCAGCGCCTGGACGGCTTCGTGGATGAGGTAATTGGTCTTGTAGTAGGCGTCGATGCGGCCCGCCTTCGCATGGCCGGCCAGCGCGGCGTGCAGCGGTTCCAGTTCGGCCAGCTGCGCGTCGGTGGCCTTGCGCGCGGCCTCGAAGGCGCAGCGCCCTTCCAGCATGGCCATCAGCGGGAAGATGTCTTCCAGATCCTGGGCGGACAGTTCGTTGACGAAGCAGCCGCGGCGGGGTTCCAGCCGGACCAGCCCTTCGGTCGCCAGCACCTTCAGCGCCTCGCGCAGCGGCGTGCGCGAAATGCCCATTTCGCCAGCCAGGCGGAGTTCATCGATCCATTCGCCGTTACGCAGCGACCGCGCATGGATCATGCCGCGCAGGCGGTCCGCGACTTCCAGATACAGGGCTTGCCGGACGATAGGTAGGGTCATGGGCAGACGGCGGGGAAATGCCGTAATTCATAATTATGAATAAGCCGATGATAGACCCGGGTGGGAAGAAAGGTAAACCCCGCGTGACCTGGGACCTACCCTAACAGCGGATCACCGAAGCCTTCGCGCAGGTTGAATCGCTGGACCGGGACGATTCGGAATGAATCCGCCGATGGCGCGTGCGTCCATCAAAAATGCAGCACTCCGTCGACCGCGTGGCGCGTCAACGATCGCGCCCAGCGGCGAGCCGGGAGCCCGTACTTCCCTTCCACGATCTCCGCGCGCGCCAGCAGTTCTGCCGGGGTGATCGCCAGGCTGGGGCCGGAAAACGCCAGAACGATCTGGTTGCCGGCCTCGACCTCGGGCAGCAGCACGATGCGATCGTCGAAGGCCTTGGACAGGTTGTCGATGTTCTTGCCGAAGCTTTCGTGCCGGCCGAACAGGTTCACGGCCAGGATGCCGACGTCGCCCAGGACCCGGCGGCAGTCGCGGTAGAACTTCACGCTGTCGCGTACCGGGCCCTCGGCGGCCGCGTCGTACAAGTCCACCATCAGCACCGGGCAGCGCCCGGCGTTCAACGGATCGGCCACCCACGCGCCGGCGTCGGCGTGTTCGACCTGCAAGCGGTTCGCGCCGGGCAGGCGGAAGAACATGTGGCAGGCGGCGGTGACGCGCGGATTCCATTCCACGGCCAGCAGCGGGCCGCGCGTGTGCTTGGCGCAGAAGCGCGCCAGCGACCCGGCGCCCAGGCCCAGCATGCCGATGGCCTCTTCCTTCGGCGGCTCCAGGAACAGCAGCCAGGCCATCATCTGCGCGGTGTATTCCAGCACCAGATCGGCGGGGCTCTTGATGTTCATCGCGCCCTGCACCCATTCGGTGTTGAAGTGCAGATATCGGACGCCGTCGGCTTCGGAAAGCGTCGGCTGGTCGAGTTCGGAGGGGAAGTTGGATTTGTACATGGGCGCGATTGTAGGCCGGCCGCCCCGTCCCCGGCCGCCGATTACGCCGCTGCTTCCCAGATGCGCTCGAGCAGGTCCGGGCCGGACACTTCAGCCTCCAGGCTGGCCGACAGCCGCAGGACGCGCTTCAGGTACAGATGCGCATCGCACTCCCAGGTCACGCCCAGCGCACCATGCGTCTGGATCGCGTTCTGGGTGGCGCGGCGGCTGGCTTCGACGGCCAGCAGCGGCGCGAACAGGCAATCGGTTGCCGCCGACGCCGCGCGGTCATCCAGCGCCGATGCCGCCGCCCAGCCCGCCAGCCGCGCATCGTCCAGCGCCATCCAGTCCTCGGCCAGCCGATGCTTGATCGCCTGATTGGCGCCGATCGCGCGGCCGAACTGCTGGCGCTCGCGGGCGTACGACGCGGCCATGTCCAGCGCCGCCGAAGCCGCCCCCAGCATTTCCGCCGACCGCAGCAAGCGCAGACGCGTGCGAAGCAGATGCCACGTGCCCGGCTTGACCTGGACATCGGTGCTTTCCAGGACCGCGGGATCCGCCGCGACCCCGACCGGCATGGTCGGATCCAATCCCGCCACGCCCGCCACAGGTAACAGCAAATCCAGACGCACGGACGCCGGACCAGCCTCGCGCACGGCAAGCGCGCGCACGCCCTCGCCGGCGCCTTCGATGAAGGCCGACCCGTCAGGGCGCAGTGCCGCATCGGCGTACCAGGTATCGCCGGCCATCATGTCGCCGGCCCATTGCGCGATAGCCCCACCCGCCTCGCACAGCGTCGGCAGCATCACCATGTTGGACACGAGCGGCAGGCTCAGCAGATGGCGCCCCGCTTCCTCGGCGACGATCCAGGCCTCGCGCATGCCCAAGCCGAGTCCGCCTTGTGCCTCGGGCGCCAGCAAGGCGGGCCAGCCCTGTTCGGCCAGATCGCGCCACAGCGCCTGGCGGGCCGGCGCATCTTGATGACACGCGCCGCGCGCGCCGGCCACCGGATGGCGCTGCGACAGGAAACGGTGCGCGGCGTCGCGCAGCATGCGCTGGTCTTCACTCAGATGCAGATTCATTTGCGGTCAGCCCTTGGGCAGGCCGAGCATCTGCTCGGCGATGATGTTGCGCTGGATCTCGGACGTGCCGGCCAGGATGGTTTCGGCCCGCGACCATAGATAGGCGTGCGTCAGCGACGCCGCGCGGGTGTCAGCTGCGTCCACGCCCAGGCAGGCGTCCTCGCCCAGCAATTGCATGGACAGTTCGAGCAGGCGCTGGTGCGCCTCGCTCCAGTGGATCTTGGTGGACGATCCTTCCGGTCCGGGCGGATCGCCCCGCATCGCGGCGGCCAGCGCGCGCTGCGATTTCAGCGCCAGCACGTGGCTGTCGGCCGCCAGCCGCGCCCAGCGATGCCGCACCGATGCCGATGCCGACGACGCCGGCACGCTGCCCTGCTTGTCCGCCTGCAGCGCCAGCGCGCGCACCTGACGCAGCTCCTGCGAAAAACGCACGAGTCGCGGGATGAAATACGTGCCGCGCTCGAAGCTTGCGGCCGCCATCGCGATGCGCCAGCCCTGGTTCAATCCGCCCAGCAGCGCGTCCTGCGGAACGAACACGTCCTCGAAAAAGACCTCGCAGAACTCGGCTTCGCCCGTGAGCTGGCGGATGGGTTCGACCCGCACGCCGGGACTGCGCATATCCACGAGCAGGAAGCTCAGGCCTTTGTGCCTGGACGCGTCCGGATCGGTGCGCGCCAGCACGAAGCACCACTGCGCCCGGTCCGCAAACGAGGTCCAGATCTTGTGACCGTTCACGCGGAAGCCGCCCGGCGCCGGTTCCGCCCGCGTACGCACGGCGGCCAGGTCGGACCCGGCGCCCGGCTCTGAATATCCCTGGCACCACACCTCGCGGTTCGACAGGATGCCGGGCAGAAAGCGTTGCTTCTGCGCCTCGGACCCGAAATGCAGCAGGGTAGGCGCCAGGATGCCGTGGCCGATCAGGTTCACGCCCAGCGGCGCGCCGCAACGCGCGTGCTCTTCATGGAAGACCGCCTGGCGCGACAGCGGCAGCGCCTTGCCGCCGTATGCCGCCGGCCAGCCCAGCCCGGACCAGCCGTTTGCGCACAGCGTGTCTTCCCAGGCGCGCCGGTAGTCCAGATTGCGCGGGTCGGACCCGCCGGGCCAGGACCGTGCAAACGCTGCGTAGGCCGTGTCGAGCCAGCCCCGAAGCGTCTGCCGGAACGCCTCGTCGTCAAGCGCCGCGCTGTCGGGCACGGCGGTTTGCTGCATCGTCATGCCTCACTCCAGCCGGATGTTCGAGTCGCGCGCCACCTTGGCCCAGGTCGCTACGTCTTTCTGGATGAACGCGCCGAAGGCTTTGGGATCACTGCCGATGATGTCCAGCCCCAGCCCCTCGAACTGCTTCTTCACGTCGGGCTGCTGCAGGATCTGCGCCAGGTTCTGGTAGAGCTTGTCGATCACGGGCTGCGGCGTGCGCGCGGGCGCGACCAGACCCAGCCACGGCATGGCCGAATAGCCCGGCAGGCCGGACGCATCCACCGTGGGCAACTCGGGCAATGACGCCGAAGGCTTGGCCGTCGTGACCGCCAGCGCGCGCAGCTTGCCGTCCTTGACGAAGGGGCCCGACGAGGCCCACGCATCGAACATCACCTGCAGACGCCCCGCAACCAGGTCGTTGAGCGCGGGCGCGCTGCCCTTGTAGGGGATGTGCGCCATCTGCACGCCGGCCATGCTGTTGAAGAGTTCGGCCTCCAGGTGGGTTGAACTGCCCGTGCCGACGGAGCCGTAGCTCACCTTGCCCGGATTGGCCTTCAGGTAGGCGATCAGCTCGCCGACATTCTTGGCCGGCACCGACGGGTGGACACCCAGCACGTGAACCACCGACGCGACTTGCGTGATCGGGGCGAAGTCCTTGACCGGGTCGTAGTTGACCTTGGTGTAGATGCTGGGCGCGATGCCCAGCGACGACGCGGCCATCAGCAGCGTGTAGCCGTCGGGCTCGGCGCGGGACACGTAATCGGACGCGATCATGGTGCCGCCGCCCGGCTTGTTTTCCACGATCACCGGCTGGCCTAGCTTTCCGCTCAACTTTTCGGCCAGCAGACGGCTCATGATGTCGGTCGCGCCGCCGGGCGAGAACGGCACCACGATACGCACGGGCCGCGCGGGGTAGTTGTCCTGGGCTTGCGCGACGCTCGTGGCGCCGATGCAGGCCAGTGCGACGCCGGCCAATATTGTCTTGATCATGCTTGTCTCCTCCTGAGGAATGCGCAGACGCGCTACGGGGTTGCGGGCAGGATCAGCGCGTCCAGCACCGCAACGCCCTGTCCCGCCTCTTTGATCAGCAAGGGATTCACTTCTATTTGCGCCACATGCGCGGGCGCGGCAAGCAAGGCGTTGCCCACGGCCACGATGCTCCTGCACGCCGCCGCCAGATCGCCCCGGGGCTTGCCCCGGAAACCGTCCAGCAGCGCAAACGCCTTGAGCTCCTGCAACATCTGCAAGGCGATGTCCTCGTCCACCGGCAGGAGCCGGTGGCTGGTGTCCTGGTAGATCTCGGTCAGCACCCCGCCCAGGCCCACCGTCAGCACGGGGCCGAAGACGGGATCGCGCGTGGCGCCAACGATGATCTCCGCCACACCGCGCTCCATCTTCTGGACCATGACGCCGTCGATACGCGCATTGGGCTGCGCGCGCGTCACCGCCTGCGTCACGGTGGCATGGGCCACGCGCACCGCCTCGTCGTCCGCAAGGTTCAGCGCGACGCCGCCCGCTTCGGTCTTGTGCGCGATGTCGGGGCTCAGGATCTTCAGGGCGACGGGATAGCCTGCAATGCGCGCATCGCGCACGGCCTCGTCCGCATTGCGCGCCACCGCGGTGGCAGCCTGGGGCAGACCGAACGCGGCCACGAAGGCGCGAGCGTCCGCTTCGTTGCATGGCAGAGCCGGCGCGCTGGCCATCTCCAATGTGGGCGCCGCCGCCTGCCGCCGGGCCGTGCGCGCGTCACACCACAGCAAATATGGCGCCAGCGCCGCGACGGCCAGACCCAGATCCTCGAACACCGCGACTTCCGCCTCGCGCAGAGCGGCACGGCTTTGTGCGAGGCCCGTATCGATGGCGACGAACAACCGCGGGTGCTCCCGGGACGCTTCGGCCAACGCGTCGGCCATGCGGTCCAGCATGTAGCCGGGCGCGTACACGACCACGGCATCGATGGCGTCCGACGTGCCCAGCGCCTGCAGCACGGTGCGCACAAAGGCGGGATCGTTGACCACGTTGCCGGTCACGTCCACCGGATTGCCCACCATGCCGTAATCCGGAATGCCGCCGCGCAGCACCTCCTGCAGATCCGGTGGCAGGTCTGGCAGATCCAGCCCCGCACCGATGAACTTGTCGGCCAGGATGGCCCCCAGCGCCCCCGACATCGTCAGCACCGCCACGCGCTTGCCGGCCGTGCGGTGGCGCAGCGTCGCCAGACTGGCCAGATGCGCCATCTGCGCGAAGTCCGTGGCCTCGATGACGTTCAACTGGCGAAAGGCAGCCGCATACACGCGGCGATCGCCGGCCAGCGCCGACGTGTGCGACTGCACGGCCTGCGCTCCCTTGTCGGTGGCGCCTGCCTTCAAGGCAATCAGCAGCTTGCCCTGGCGTTCCAGCTCGCGGCACGCTCGCACGAAGCGGCCGCCATCGCGCAACTGTTCGATGTAGCCGAGCACGATTTCCGTCTGCGGGTCCGCCGCCAGATATTCCAGGTACTGCGAAAAATCCAGGCAGGCCTCGTTGCCGGTGTTGATGAAGTGCGAGAACGGCAGCCCCAGCCGGCGCGCGATCGCGTACACCGCCGCGCACACGTTGCCGCTTTGGGTCAGCAGGCTGACCGAGCCCGGCCCCTCCTGCGCCGGCGCGGTCTTGAAGACCGACGCAAAGGCGGTATGCGCCTGCGTGTTCAGGTTTGCGAAGCCCATGCAATTCGGGCCCGCGACCGCCATGCCGCTTTCCGACACGAAGGCCTCCAGTTCGTCCTGCAAACGCGCGCCCTCGCCGCCCGCCTCGGCAAAGCCCGCGGCATACACGATGGCCGCGGGGATGCCCCTGGCATGGCAGCGCCGCAGCATGGGCGTGACGTCGGCCGCGGCGATGGCCAGCACCGCCAGGTCCACCGGCTCGGGCACGGCTTCAATGTCGGGCCAGCACCGCAGGCCGAAGACCTCCTGGTATTTCGGGTTGACGGGATAGATGCCGCCCGAAAAGCCAAAGCGCGTCAGCAGTTCCAGCGGCATGCCGCCAATGCGGCCCGGGTTGGCGCTGGCGCCGATCATGGCGATTGATCGCGGATTCAGCAGCGGTTCAAGGCGTGAGGTCATGCGGCTTCGCCTTTCTTGTTGCGCTGGATGGCCTGCGCCAGGCCGCGCTCGCGCACCGCCTGGAATTCCTCGCTCAGGTGCGACAACTGATGCGTGTCGAAGTGCGCCGACAGCGCCGTGCGAAAGCCCTGCGCGTCCGCCGTGCGGTTCAGCGACCGCTTGATCAGGCGCAGTCCGAACGGCGGCGCCTGCGCGATGCGCTGGGCCAGCGCCAGCGTGGCGGCATCCAGTTCGGCTTCGGGCACCACCCGGTTCACCATGCCGATGCGCAATGCCTCCTGCGCATCGACCTTCTCGCCGGTGTAGAGCATTTCCTTGGCCTTGCGCAGCCCCATGACCCAGGGATGAATCAGCACCTCGGTGGCGGCCGCGGCCAGGGTGTGTCCGACCGGGTCCGAGAAGTACGCCGTGTCCGAACACACCACCAGGTCGCACATGTTGGCGATCATGAATCCGCCCGCCACGCACGCGCCCTGCACCTGCGCCACGGTGGGCTTGGGGAAGTCCCAGATGCGCAGGCAATACCCGTAGTAGCGGCGGGACTCGTAATCCCAGCGTTCCTCGACCGTGAAGTCGGCGCGCTTGGCCTGGGCTTCCTTCAGGTCATGCCCGGCCGAGAAATGCGCGCCGCGACCGCCCAGGATGACCACCCGCACCGCATCGTCCTGCTCGGCGCGCGAGAGGGCGTCATCCAGTTCGTCCAGCATCTGCTGGCTCTGGGCATTGCGCGCGGATTCGCGGGCCAGACTGATGCGGCATACCGCGTCGTGCCGTTCGACGGCCAGGGTGGCGTATTCCATGGTCTCCTCGTCCTTGTCATGCCGCGCCGTCGGATGCAGCGCGATCTCCATGCATTGAATTAACGCACTACAAATCCTAAAATACAAAATATTCGAATCCTTTTTCCCACAATATGAACAACCTAGGATCCACCGGCGGCACGCAGAGCATGCGCCGCGCGCTCGGCCTGTTGCGCGTGCTGGCGCAGCACCAGGAAGACGGCATCGACCTGCAGGGCGTCATGGCCGCCACCGGCCTGGAGCGTTCCACGGCGCACCGCCTGCTCAGTTGCCTGCTGGAAGAACAGTTCGCCGAACGCGACCGCGCCACCCGCCGTTATCGGCTGGGCGTGGATTCGATGCAACTGGGGTTTGCCGCGTTGCGGCGCACACCTTTGCTGGACGCCTTGCGTCCGTTCGCGCAGAAGCTGGCACGCCTGTCTGGCGACACCGTGTTCCTGGTGATCCGCCAGGGCGACTACGCACTATGTTTGCTGCGCGAGGCCGGCTCATTTCCCGTCAAGGTATTCACCATCGACCAGGGCGAACGGCGGCTCTTGGGCGTGGGCGCGGGCGGCCTGGCGCTGATGGCAGCCCTGCCGGACGACGAGATCGCCGCGCTGTACGCAAGGCATGCGGCCAGCTACGCGCAGATCCGCGTCTCCAGCACCGCGCTGATGAAGGCGGTCAGGCAGACGCGCAATGCGGGATATTCCGAGATCGTGGACACCATCACGCCTGGCGTGTCCGGCGTGGGCGTGGCGTTTCCGGTGTCGGAGCTGACCTGGGTGGCGTTCAGTTTTGGCGCGATCAGCAGCCGGCTCGACGCGCCGCGGCGGGCGCAGATGGGCGCAATGCTAAACGCCGAATGCCAGGCGTGGGCCCAGGACTATCTGGGCCAGGCGGCCCCATGAAAAAACCCGCGAGGATCCGGCGCAGCCGGAACCTCGCGGGCTTGCCGAGCCGAACGAATCAGATCCGTTCGAAGATCGCGGCGATGCCCTGCCCGCCGCCGATGCACATGGTCACGAGCGCATAGCGTCCGCCCACGCGCTGCAGTTCATGCAGGGCCTTGGTGGTGATGATGGCGCCGGTCGCGCCGATCGGGTGGCCCAGGCCGATCCCGCTGCCGTTGGGGTTCACCTTGGCGGCGTCCAGCTTCAGTTCGCGCGACACTGCGCATGCCTGCGCGGCAAACGCCTCGTTGGCCTCGATGACGTCCAGCTGGTCGACCGTCAGGCCCGCGCGCTTGAGCGCCGCCTGCGTGGCCGGCACCGGACCGATGCCCATGATGTCGGGGTCCACGCCCGAATGCGCGTAGGCCACCAGACGCGCCAGCGGCTTGACGCCGCGTTTGGCCGCGACAGACGCGTTCATCAGCACCAGCGCACCCGCGCCGTCGTTCAGCCCGGACGCATTGCCCGCCGTGACGGTGCCGTTTTCCTTCTGGAACACCGGCTTGAGCGTGGCCAGGCTGTCGGCCGTGACGTCGCGGCGCACGTGTTCGTCGGTGTCGAACACGATCTCACCTTTGCGCGACTTGATCTTCACGGGCACGATCTGGTCGCGGAAGTAACCCGCATCGATCGCGGCGGCGGCGCGGCGGTGCGATTCCGCGGCCGTGGCGTCCTGGTCCTGCCGGTTGATGCCGAACTTGGCGGCCACGTTTTCCGCCGTGACGCCCATGTGCATCTTGCCGAAGGGGTCGGACAGCGCGCCGGTCATCATGTCCAGCATGACGCTGTCGCCCATGCGCGCGCCCCAGCGCTGGGCCGGCGCGATGTACGGCGCGCGGCTCATGCTTTCGGCGCCGGCGCCCACAGCGATCTCGGCGTCTCCCAGCATGATGGTTTGCGCAGCGGACACGATGGCCTGCAGGCCCGAACCGCACAGGCGGTTGACGTTGAACGCGGGCGTTTCCTTGGAGATGCCGGCATTCATGGCGGCCACGCGCGACAGGTACATGTCGCGCGGCTCGGTGTTGATCACGTGTCCAACGGCGACATGGCCGACTTCGTCGCCCGAGACGCCTGCGCGTTCCAGCGCGGCCCGGATGACGGTGGCGCCCAGATCGCAGGGGGGCACATCCTTGAGCGCGCCGCCGAAATCTCCAATGGCGGTGCGGACGGCCGAAGCGACGATGACTTCATTCATGGTGTTTCCTCCTTGTGTTGCGTTGTGGTTCGTGCGTTGTGGGTCGCGCGATGCGGTCCATGAAGTGCGTTCCATCATACTGCCCGCCACTCGATACAAAACCCATATCGCAAACCCGCAAAATAATATTGGACAGCTATCAGTGCATTCCCGGATAGTGGCCGTCGGCGCCTGTCGCGGCGCCCTTGCCTGACCCGGAGCGACTGATGATCGACACGCTGGAACTCACTGCCATTCCTCCCGAGGATGAAGCTATGCGCACCGAGGTGCGCGCCTTCCTGTCCGATGCGCTGGACGGCCTGGAGCCGGATGAGCGCGCCCGTTCATGGATGGGTTTTGACGCGGGCTTCAGCCGCCAGCTTGCCGAACACGGCTGGCTGGGCCTGACGCTGCCGCGCGAATACGGCGGCGCGGCACGCGGCCACTTTGCGCGATTCGTGTTGTCCGAAGAATTGCTGGGCGCGGGCGCGCCGGTGTCGGCGCACTGGATTGCCGATCGCCAGAGCGCGCCGCTCATCCTGAAATACGGCACGCCAGCGCAAAAGGATTTTTATCTGCCGCGCATCTGCGCCGCGC
The DNA here is from genome assembly GCF_902859585.1 of Achromobacter animicus. Taxonomy (GTDB): domain Bacteria; phylum Pseudomonadota; class Gammaproteobacteria; order Burkholderiales; family Burkholderiaceae_B; genus Achromobacter; species Achromobacter animicus. Next base: position 376,688 of record NZ_CADIJM010000004.1, read on the forward strand.
AGGCCTTCTTCTGCATCGGCATGAGCGAGCCGGGCTCCGGCTCGGACCTGGCCAGCATCCGCAGCCGAGCGGAAGCCGTGGCGGGCGGCTGGCGGTTGAACGGGAGCAAGATCTGGACGACGAACGCGCACCGTTCGCACTACATGATTGCGCTGGTTCGCACGTCCGGCACCGCGGACGACCGGCATCAGGGGCTGTCGCAGGTGATTGTGGACCTGTCGTTGCCCGGCGTGTCGGTGCGCCCGATCGAAGACCTGGCGGGCGATGCGCACTTTTCGGAAGTCTTCTTCGACAACGTCGAATTGCCCGACGAGGCGCTGATCGGCGAAGAAGGCGGCGGCTGGGCCCAGGTAAATGCGGAACTGGCCTTCGAGCGCAGCGGCCCCGAGCGCCTGTATTCCAGCATCGCCCTGCTGGAGTGCTGGCTGGCACATTGGCACGATGACGGTGGCGATGCCGATGCCGCCAGCCGGACAGCGCTGGGCAGCATCCTGTCGCAGATGGCGGTGCTGCGCGCGATGTCGCTGGCCGTGGCCGGCAAGCTGGCGGCGGGCCTGAGCCCCGCCACGGAGGCATCGCTGGTCAAGGATCTGGGCACCGAGCTTGAACAGGCGATTCCGCGCCTGATCGGCGATACGCTGGGCAGGCACCCCGACCGCCCCGTGCCGCTGCCACTGCTGCGCACGCTGGCCTATCTGGAACAGGTCGCGCCGACGTTTTCGCTGCGCGGCGGCACTCGCGAAATCCTGCGCGGCATCATTGCCCGCGGCCTTGGCCTTCGATAAGGACGACCGTCATGGACAACATTTTTGGCGATGCCGCCGAACGCCTTTTTGCCCAGACCTGCACCCCGGCTGTCATCCGGCGCGTGGAGCGGGGCCAGCCATCCGGCGACGCATGGCAGGCCTGCGAGGACGCGGGGTTCGCGGATGCGCTGGTGCGGGAAGATCTTGGCGGCGCGGGCCTGGGCCTGGCCGACGCGCTGCCCGTCGTGCTGGCGGCGGGGCGCCATCTGTGCCCCTACCCCATTGCCCACACGCTGCTGGCGCGCGCGTGGCTGAGCCGCGTGCAGCGGCCGCAGGCAGCGGGGGCCATCGCGCTGGCGCCACACGGCCTTGCCATCGACGGCGGGCGCATCGCGGGCGTGAGCGTAGCGTGGGCGCGCAGCGCTGACTACGTGCTGGCCGGCATCGATGGCCAGACCTGGCTGCTGCCCATGCGGGCGGTGCGCGTCGAATCCAACGGGGTGCACGGCAGCCTGGACGGCGGCGTTTCCTGCGCGCTGTCCGACGCCGAACGCCTCGACAGTCCGGCGCCGCTGGATACGATGGCGGCCACCGCCTACGCGGGGTTGATCGCAGGCGCCATGGATCGCGTGCTGGCGATGACGCTGGACTATGCGAACCAGCGCGCGCAGTTCGGCAAGCCCATCGGGCGCTTTCAAGCCGTGCAGCAGCAGATCAGCGAGATGGCCGAACAGGTGTGGGCCGCCCGCATGGCCGCGCAACTGGCTTTTCAGGGCAATGACGGGCTGCCCCGTCCGCTGCTGGCCGCGCTGGGCAAGGCCCGCGCCAGCCAGGCCGTGCCGCGCGTGGCCGACATCGCGCACGCGGTGCACGGCGCCATTGGCGTCACCGAGGAGTACGACCTGCAGTTGTATACGCGCAGGCTGCGCGAATGGCGGCTCGCGGCGGGATCGGAATCGTATTGGCATGACCGCATCGGGGCTGACGCCCTCAGCAGCCGCAGCGACGCGCTGACCTATCTGCGTACGGCGTTGTACGGCAAGGAAACGGCATGAAGGCCGATCCGCGCCAGCGTTTCGCGTCAAAAACACGATGTAACGCGCCCTGCTTGCGGCAATGCCGCAGGCAGGCTTAGGATGGTGCTTCGATCCTCACCACCGATTCGGGAGCACATCGTGAAGACAGTTGCTGAGCTTCTCAGGGAAAAGGCCAATCACGCCGTCGTAACGGTTTCGCCGGATTCGTCGGTCTTCGACGCGATCAAGACGATGGCCGACCGCAGCATCGGGGCGGTGGTGGTGGTGGAAGGCGACGTGGTGCTGGGCATGCTGACCGAACGCGACTACGCGCGCAAGATCGTGCTGCAGGACCGGTCGTCGCGCACGACCAAGGTGCGCGACATCATGACGGACTCGGTGTATTACGTCAGCCCCACCGACACGCGGGAACACTGTATGGCCATGATGACCGAGCGGCATTTCCGCCATCTGCCGGTCATCGACAACGACAAGCTGATCGGATTGCTATCCATCGGCGACCTGGTCAAGGACGTGATGAGCGAGCAGAAATTCATCATTCATGAACTCGAGCGCTACATCACGGGGGAGCGTGGTTGACGGGTGAGTGAGGCCGGCGGTATCTCGCCGGCTGCGCCCGATGGGCCTCGCTTGGCCGGCAGCGCGTAGCCGGCCGCACCTAACCGGCCGTACCTAGCCGGCCGCGCCTAACCGGCCGTACCTAGCCGGCCGCCAATATCCTCGTCGCCGGGACGATGAGCCCCAGGCCGGCGGCCAGCAGCAGCACGAACACCATCCGCTTGACCTTCTTCATCGAATTCTCGGTGCTGTAGCGGCGCGCAAACCACGTCACGCCGATCACGACCGGCAGCGCCTGCACGCTCAGCCAGAACGATGACGCCATGAACGCGCCCTGCCCGGTCACGAGCGCCAGGCGCACCGTGGCATTGAGCGAAAACAGGATCAGCAGGATGTTGCGGATGGTGGCCAACGGCAGCGGCTGGCGGTACAGGTGATAGACCATGGGCGGACCGGCGCTGGAAAACAGGCCGCCCAGCACGCCCGAAACGCCACCGAAAAATACGCTGGAAGTGCGGGACGACAACTGCGCCAGCGGCTGGGTTCGCGTCACGAGCAAAATGGCGCACGCCAGGATGGTGACGCCCAGCAGCAATTGCAGCAACACCGCCATGGTCCCGCTGATCCACGTCAGCGCGGCCACGCCCACCCCGACGCCGGCCAGACTGCTTACCGCGGCGGGAGTCAGCAGCGACCAGTTCACCTGCGGCTTGGCGCGCAGCAAGGTGACGCCCGCATTGACCAGGGACAGCACGCTGACCACGTTGGCCACCTCGGACACCGAGGCAAGCTGGAACACGCCCGACAGGCCCAGCAGCACCAGGCCGAACGCAAAGCCCGTCATCGTCTGGGCATAGGTGGCGAGCGCCACGCAGGCCAGAAACAGCAGATGTTGATAGATGCTCATACAGGAGAGCCAGACCTCGGCTCTGCCCGGCTGCGCGCCAATTGGGACGGCAGGAGAGCGGATCGACGGGAAACGGCAGCGTAATAGTTGATGTGACAACGATTTTTCGCCGGGGATGATAGCACCGGGCGCCGCACGCATTCCGGCCCCGATATCGCCGATTCCACACATATGGTCACAAACTGATGCGCTCATGCACCCCGGGTGCGGCCGACGGCCGCTATCCTTGCCGCCCGGTAAGCCCTTCACGCCGGTCCCGCCGCCCATCCCGGATCGCGGCGCGCGGCCGAACCGCCTTCGTAGCGTAAATGACGCCCAGCGTAAAGGACGCCCCGCGAGAATGACGCCCAAACAGACCACTATCAACACGGTGACGCTAACCTGCTCCACGTGCGGCAGCGCCAGTTTCACCAAGCTGGACACCAACGAATACCAGTGCAGCCACTGCCATGCGGTGACGCTGGTCGAAGACAACGTCGCGCAGCGGCTGGAAAAGATCCTGCGCAACATCCAGCAGCCCAAGCCTGCGCCCATCAAGCCGGCCGCCATCGTGGCGATCTCGGCGGCGATCCTTGCCGCCGTCATCATCCCGCTGGTCGTCTCATCGCTGGGTTCGCGCCCGTCGCCCCTGCCCGCCCGCATTGTCGAACCGCCCATCGACGCCTCGCTGGTCAAGCTGACGGACGTGCAGGAGGTCAAGACGCGCGGGCGCAACGAGCTGGTCATGATCGTGCGCAACGAGACCGGCCGGAAGATCGACGTGCCGCGCGTGACGGCATCGTTCTTCCAGGGCGACCTGTCGCTGTCCACCGTGTCGGGCTCGGCGCCCGCGCGCTCGCTGGAACCGGGGGAGTACACCCCGCTGAAGATATCGTTGCCGTCCAAGGCGTACAGCCGCTATGACTTGCAGGTCGGCACGCCGTCGCCCGCGCGCGGCAAGAACAACGACGTGGCAGCCAGCCGCGTTCAGCTTGTGCGCAATGACGGCAATTACCGTCTGGTCGGCTTGATCCGCAACCAGGGCACCAACCCCGCCAGCAGCACGCAGATCACCGTCATGCTGTACGGCGCGGACGGCGGCCTGATCGGCACGGGCAACGGCTACGCGACCGCCAGCCCGCTGGCCCCCGACGCGCTGACGTCCTTCGACGTGCGCTGCGAAATGCTGCGCGATGGCGAGGTCGCCTCCTACGATTACATGGTGCAAAGTGAAAGCTGACCCCTCCTCCTCCCGGCGCCTGTCGCGGCCGGCCCTGGCAGGGCTGGCGCTGATCCTGTTTGGCGCGGGCGGGTATGCCGCGTGGAAATACACCGCGCTGGGATCCGCCAGCCCGCCCCCGGCGCAGGCGCAGGCCGTGACCAAATCCGCCGAGCCCGAGGCCAAGCCGCCCGTCAGCCGCATCGTGCGCGTCAGCCCGGCCAACACGCGGGTCATCGACCACGTCCGTCTGACCACCGAAGAACTGCTGGACCCGGATTTCGCCCTGTTTGATGCCGGGGCATTGAAGCTGTCCGCACCTCGCCGGCTGCTGGACGAAATCGAACGCCCGGTGCTGTATGCCGAACTGGTCAACACCAGCGACCAGTTCGTAGCGCTGTCGCCCCGGGCGGAAATCGCGGTGTTCGACGGGTCGCGTCCGCTCGAGCTGCGCCAGGCCTGGAGCCTGCCGACGCATCTGTACCCTGGCGAGCGCGTGCCCGTGGCGCTGACCGGGCGCGTGGAACGCTTTACGGAAGTGAAAACCAACTGGCTGCCCGCCAAACGCGCTGCCCTGCCCGGCCCGCGTCCGCAGTTGGCCGTCACGGTGGAAAACACCGAAGCCGCCATCGGCACCGGCACGCTGAACTTTACCTACCGCTTCCGTTACAAGTACGTGACGGTGCACGGTAGGGTGCGCAACGACAGCAGCAGCGAGGTCGAGAAGGTGCGCGTGTGGGTCAGCCTGTACGACGCGCAGGATCAGCTCACCGGTGCCACGTTCCAGGAACTGCGGGTGCCGCGTCTGCCGCCGGGCGACAGTGCGCCGTTCCAGGTGGACGTCAAGCAATACGGCGGCAACTTTGCCCGCGTCGGCGTGGTGTACGACGCCACGGCGCCCTGACCGGCTGGCGGTGGGCTGTTTTACCGAAGCGGCCCACGGGGCCGCTTTTTCTTTGCGGGGCGCCTGGGCCATTGTCGTCCAGGCGCCCCCGCTTCCACCTCCCCACCCGCTGCCGCGTGCCACCCGACTCCTGCCGCCCGAGGCTCGCCGCCGGCGACGAACGCCGGACGCCCGACGTCGGACGCCCGTCGCCCCGCCAAGGCGTCGCCACCGAACAACAGCTATCGGCTCAAGTCTTATATAAGATATAAGACATTTGCTACCGGCCCCCACTTGCTTCTACAATTCCGGCCGACAACCCTTCTTCCAACCCGACTTTGAGCAGGCCTCACATGCTGGATACTTACCGCCAACACGTCGCCGAACGCGCGGCTCTGGGGATTCCCCCGCTGCCCCTTACGGCCAAACAAACCGCTGAACTGATCGAACTGCTGAAGAACCCGCCCGCTGGCGAGGAGCAGAACCTGGTCGAGCTGCTGACGCATCGCGTGCCGGCCGGCGTGGACGATGCCGCCAAGGTCAAGGCCTCCTACCTGGCCGCCGTGGCGCTGGGCAAGGAAGCTTGTGCGCTGATCAGCCGTGCCAAGGCGACGCAACTGCTGGGCACGATGCTCGGCGGCTACAACATTGGCCCGCTGGTCGACCTGCTGGATGATGCGGAAATCGGCACCATCGCCGCCGATGCGCTCAAGAAGACCCTTTTGATGTTCGACGCCTTCCACGACGTGAAGGAAAAGGCCGACAAGGGCAACGCCAACGCCAAGTCCGTGCTGCAAAGCTGGGCCGACGCCGAATGGTTCACCAGCCGTCCGGAACTGCCGGAAAGCCTGACCATCACGGTCTTCAAGGTCCCTGGCGAAACCAACACCGACGACCTGTCGCCCGCCCCCGACGCCACCACGCGTCCCGACATCCCGATGCACGCCCTGGCGATGCTCAAGAACAAGCGCGACGGCGCTGCGTTCGAACCGGAAGAAGACGGCAAGCGCGGCCCGGTCAAGTTCATCGAATCCCTGAAGGAAAAGGGCCACCTGGTCGCCTACGTGGGCGACGTGGTCGGCACGGGTTCGTCGCGCAAGTCGGCCACCAACTCGGTGCTGTGGTTCACGGGCGAAGACATCCCCTTCGTGCCGAACAAGCGCTTTGGCGGCGTGTGCCTGGGCAACAAGATCGCCCCGATCTTCTACAACACGATGGAAGACGCCGGCGCCCTGCCGATCGAACTCGACGTTTCCAAGATGGAAATGGGCGACGTGGTCGAACTGCGCCCCTACGACGGCAAGGCCATCAAGAACGGTGAAGTCATCGCCGAATTCGAGGTCAAGTCCGACGTGCTGTTCGACGAAGTGCGCGCCGGCGGCCGCATTCCGCTGATCATCGGCCGCGGCCTGACCGCCAAGGCCCGCGAAGCGCTGGGTCTGGCGCCCTCGACGCTGTTCCGCCTGCCCAAGGATCCGGTCGACTCCGGCCGCGGCTACACGCTGGCCCAGAAGATGGTCGGCCGTGCCTGCGGCCTGCCGGAAGGCAAGGGTATCCGCCCGGGCACCTACTGCGAACCGAAGATGACCTCGGTCGGCAGCCAGGACACCACCGGCCCGATGACCCGCGACGAACTGAAGGACCTGGCCTGCCTGGGCTTCTCGTCCGACCTGGTGATGCAGTCGTTCTGCCACACCGCCGCCTACCCCAAGCCCGTCGACGTCAAGACGCACCACACGCTGCCTGAGTTCATCAGCACGCGTGGCGGCGTGTCGCTGCGTCCCGGCGACGGCGTGATCCACTCGTGGCTGAACCGCATGCTGCTGCCCGACACCGTCGGCACCGGCGGCGACTCGCACACCCGCTTCCCCATCGGCATCTCGTTCCCCGCCGGCTCGGGCCTGGTGGCCTTTGCCGCCGCCACCGGCGTCATGCCGCTGGACATGCCGGAATCGGTGCTGGTCCGCTTCAAGGGCAAGCTGCAACCCGGCGTCACGCTGCGCGACCTGGTCAACGCCATCCCGCTGTACGCCATCAAGCAAGGCCTGCTGACGGTTGCCAAGCAAGGCAAGAAGAACATCTTCTCCGGCCGCATCCTGGAAATCGAAGGCCTGCCCGACCTGAAGGTCGAACAAGCCTTTGAACTGTCCGACGCCTCGGCCGAGCGCTCGGCCGCCGGTTGCTCGGTGTTCCTGAACAAGGAACCGATCATCGAGTACATCAACAGCAACATCGTGATGCTCAAGTGGATGATCGCCAACGGCTACGAAGACGAGCGCACGCTGGGCCGCCGCATCAAAGCGATGGAAGCCTGGCTGGCCGATCCCAAGCTGCTGGAGCCGGACGCCGACGCCGAATACGCCGCGGTCATCGAGATCGACCTGGCCGACGTGCATGAGCCCATCGTTGCCTGCCCGAACGACCCCGACGACGTCAAGACGCTGTCGGAAGTCGCCGGCGCCAAGATCGACGAAGTGTTCATCGGCAGCTGCATGACCAACATCGGCCACTTCCGCGCAGCGTCCAAGCTGCTCGAAGGCAAGCGCGACATTCCGGTCAAGCTGTGGGTCGCTCCCCCGACCAAGATGGACGCCACGCAGCTGACCGAGGAAGGCCACTACGGCGTGTTCGGCACCGCCGGCGCCCGCACCGAAATGCCGGGCTGCTCGCTGTGCATGGGCAACCAGGCGCAGGTCCGCGAAGGCGCGACGGTCATGTCGACCAGCACCCGCAACTTCCCGAACCGCCTGGGCAAGAACACGAACGTGTACCTGGGTTCGGCCGAACTGGCCGCCATCTGCTCGAAGCTTGGCCGCATCCCGACCAAGGACGAGTACATGGCCGACATGGGCGTCATCAACAAGAGCGGCGACCAGATCTACCAGTACCTGAACTTCGACAAGATCGCCGACTACAAGGACGTGGCGGACGTGATCGAGGTCTGATCCCGACTCCCCTGCCAGGCCTTGCGGCCTGAACAACGGCCCCGTGCAATCGCCCGGGGCCGTTTTTTTTGCCCTTATCCGGGCAATTCGGATCGGCGCGCAGCCTGTATAACGAAACGTTTCAATACAATCCAGGCATGCCGGTGAGACGTCGGCCGCCAACGCCGGGGAAGCCCCGGCGCATTTTTCCTGGAGGAAGCCTGCCAATGATCCGGCTATTGCCGCCGACGCTGTTGCTGACGCTAGCCGGCTGCGCCACCGCGCCGCCCTCGAATCCCGACAACATCTGCGCCATCTTCCGAGAGAAACCGGAATGGCACGACGCGGCGCTGGACGTGCAGAAGAAATGGGGCGCCCCGGTGCCGGTGCCCATCGCGATGATGTACCAGGAGTCGTCCTTCAAGCACGACGCTTTGCCGCCGCGCTATTACTTTCTGGGCTTCATCCCGTGGGGCCGCGTCAGTTCCGCCTATGGGTATGCGCAGGCCAAGGACGAAACCTGGGCCGACTACAAGCGCGAAGCGGGCGGCTGGACGTCCAGCCGGGACAATTTTGCCGACGCGCTCGACTTCATGGGCTGGTACATGAGCAAGACGCAGCGCATCAACGGGATCTCTAAGTGGGATGCGTATGGGCAGTACCTGAACTATCACGAAGGCTGGACCGGATACCGCAACCGTAGTTATGACCGTAAGGCGTGGTTGAAGACCGTGTCGCAGAAAGTGCAGGCGCGCGCCGAGAAATTTACCGCGCAGTACAAGAGCTGCGAGTCGAGCCTGTCGCGGGGCGGATGGTTCTGGTAAGGCGTCGCCTGTCGAGTGTCTGACACCCGCAGAGACGGCGGTACAGGCTGAGGATCGTCTCCCGAGGGTGTCAGACACCGTTGTGCCGAGGGTGTCAGACACCGTTGTGCACCTATGCGGCGACAGGCCAAAAAAATCCCCCGCGCCGCAAGGCATTCGGGGGATTTTTCATGTACGGGCATCAGCCCGCAGCGATCAGAAGTCCATGCTCGCCGACAGCGAGAACGTGCGCGGGCCGCCCAGGACGAGGTAGCCGTTGCCCGGGTAACCGCCCACCGACGACCAGTAGTTGCGATTGGCGATGTTGTCGACGCGGGCGCGCAGCGTCACGACGTGGCCGTCGACGTCCATCATGTAGCGCAGGCCGGCGTCAAAGCGCGTCCAGCCGGGAACCTTGAGCGTGTTGGCGTCATCGGCATACGACGAGCCGGTGTAGACCACGCGGCCATCGATGGCCAGGCCTTCCACGCCCGGGATGTCCCATTCCACGCCCATGTTGGCCTGGAAGCGCGGCACGCCGATCACGCGGTTGCCGTTCAGCGAGGCGGTGCCGGTCTTGACCTGCTTGGCATCCAGCCAGGTCAGGCCGCCCAGGAGACGAACGCTGCGCACGGGCTCGCCGAAGACGGTCAGTTCGACGCCTTGGTGGCGGTCCTTGCCCGAATTGGTCAGCTCGTTGCTGGCGTTGTAGGCCGCGCGCGGCTTGTCGGTCGAGAAGAACGCCAGGCCGCCACCGAGGCTCTCGCCTTCATACTTCACGCCCACTTCCTTCTGCTTGGACACGAAGGGCGGCAGGCTCTGGCCCACGTTCGGCACCGGACGGCCGCCAGCGGTTGCGGGCGCGGTCGGGCCGGCAACCAAGGCTTCGATGTAGTTGGCATACAGCGAAACGCTCGGCGCCACCTTGAACACCAGACCGAAGGCCGGCGAATTGTGGCTGGCGTCGTAGGCGCCGCTTTCCGCGCCGGTGTTGTAGGCGTAGTCACGTTGCGACATGCGCTGATGACGAATGCCGGCGGTGAACAGCACCTTGTCGTCAAGGAAGGACATCGTGTCGCCGATGGCATAGCTGCTCAGGCGGGTACGGCCTTGCAACGCGGGGTTGTCCAGATCGTTGCCGCGCAGCGCGCCGGCACTGAATGCAGGCTTGTCGTACGAGATGGGATCGTAGATGTTCGTGGGGAACGTGTTGCGGAAGTCCATCACGTACGCGTTCTTCTTCTTCAGATCGAACCACGAGGCCGACACGACGAATTCGTGACCCACGGGACCGGTGCGCAACTTGCCGCGCAGGCCGATTTCTCCCGTGTTGACGCTGTCTTCGCGGGTGTTGTCGAAGCGGTAGAAATTGCCGGCGCCGGTGCTGCCATTGGTGAGCGTGATGTTGCCCAGCGAATTGGCTTCGTCGCTACGGCGCATGCCGAACGCGCCGTACGCGGTCAGCTTGTCGCTGAAGTCATGTTCGGCGCGCAACGTGCCGAAGACGTCGCGCTCGTTGGAATAGGTCCACGGCTGCGCATAGTTCGAGCTGGCGTCCGGTGCATCGGGCACGGTCGTGACCCCGGCGCCCAGCGTCACGTTGGGACGCGGACGCTTGAGCTTGTTTTCCTGCCAGCCGATGTCGGCGGACAGGCGCGTGTCGGCCGACCGCCAGTCCAGGCCCAGCGAAACGACGCTGGTGCGGCTGTGTTCGTCATCGATCGCCGTGTCGCCGCTGCGTTGTGCGGCGTTCAGGCGGATGCCGGTACTGTCATCCGGGCCGAAGCGGCGCGCGATGTCGGTGGAAAGCTGGAATTGGCCGCCGCTGGAAACGCCCGTGGTGACGCGCGTCAGCGGTTCGTTCGGCGCGCGCTTGGGCACCAGGTTGATCACGCCGCCGATGCCGCCGCCGCCGGGCGTCGCGCCCGTCAGGAAGGCGGTTGCGCCGCGGAGCACTTCCACGCGCTCGAACAGTTCGGTGGCAATGTATTGGCGGGGAAGCAGGCTGTAGAGGCCGTTGTAGGCCACATCATCCGAGCTCAGGATGAAGCCGCGAATGAAGTACGACTCCTGGAAATTGCCGAAGCCGCGCGCCACGCGCACGCCCGAGTCGTTCTGCAGCACATCGCCCACGCTCTTCGCCTGACGATCCTGGATCAGCTCATTCGTGTAGCTGGTCACGCTGAACGGCGTGTTCATGAAATCCTCGGTGCCGAGGATGCCGACACGGCCGCCGCGGGCCACCTGGCCGCCCGCGAACGGCGCCGACAGGCCGCCGGCGGACGCGTCAGCGCTCGCCTCGACCCGGATGGCGTCCATCGAGGTCACGGGACCGCTGGTCGTGGCGGGCTGGGTCGTCTGGGGGGCTGTCTGGGGCGCGGTCTGGGCGTGGACGGCGCCAAAGCACGGCAGCGCGGCGGCCATGCAAGCGAGAGTTCTGATTTTCATAGGGGGACGCTGGTGGTGCGGAAACAAGCTCCGCGGTGCGGTGGGGAGATCCGCTTGAGAGATCTGACGCGCTAGATGTTACCAAAAGAGAATCGTTCTCATTGCGTCCCTCAAGAAGAATCCGTGTCCAACGTTGCGGCTGAACAACAGATTCCGTCCTGATTCAGCAGATGCTCAATGCATCTTCCGTCGCCGGGCTCTCCACGGCGTCGTATGCCGTCAGCGCCTCGGCTAGGGCCGCATCGGCAGCCGGCGTGATGCCGGCGCCCTGCTCCGACGCCGCCACGACGGCGGGGCCGGCCACCAGCACAAAATGAACGGGCACCTTGCCCGCCATCAGCAGCAGCACCCCTTCTTCACCATCCGGCGTGGCGCTGGCGGCAGCGGCGGAACCGGCGGGCAACACCGCAAAGTCCGGATCGCCCCCCGCCACCTTGGGCAGTGGCGGCCCGCCCTTGCTGCGGTGCCGGGCGCGCACGCCCAGGTCGCCCTGCACCGCATAGAACCAGGCATTCCAGCCAGGTGGCATGGGCAGGAGCGTCGTCGCGCCCGGCCGCAGCCAGCCGTCCAGGATCAGCAGCGGTTCGGGCGTGCACAAGGGCGATTCAAGACCGGCATAGCTGCCCGCCACCACGCGCACCTTGCCCGAGGGGGTCTGGATGACCGGCATGTCCGCAGCGCGCAGCAACGACGTAGACGGCGGCAGGGACTTCAGATGCGCCGGGTGGTCGATGAAGATCTGCAGTCCGTGCAGCGTGGCGTCGCCCGCCGGCCGCTGCGCGTGCACGATGCCTCGCCCGGCTTGTGTCCACTGCAGGTCGCCCGCGCGGATTTCGCGATTGTTCTCGATGCCTTCCAGGCTCTGCATGACGCCCGTGCTGTCTTCCAGCAGCAGCGTCGCGGCGCTGACGCCGGCGTGCGTATGTGGCTCAAACGTGGGACCCGTCATGACGAAGTGGTCCACCAGCACCACGGGCGACATGCACCCCGAAAAATCGGTATGGCGGAACTGACGGATGGTGCAGGCGTCGCCCAGGTAGCGGCTGGATCCGGCGATGACGGCGCTGAGATGAAGAGTCAAAAAGTGCTGCCTTGCTGTTTGCTGAACATGTATTGCGGCGACAGCTTATGAGGTCGGCCCGCCGGACAGTAGGGGCCAATTTCAGGAATAATTGTCCCGGCCGTCAGGACAATGCCACCAAATTTTCGAATTTCTCCTATTAAAACGCTGTATGCCTAACTACGTTCATCGCCTTGAAGACCTGCTGCTTTTCAGCGAAGTAGTCGAAAAAGGTGGCTTCTCGGCGGCCGCACGTGTGTTGAATATGCAACGTTCCAAGCTCAGCCGCCGGGTTGCGGAGCTTGAAGCGCGCCTGGGCGTGCGGCTGCTTCAACGCAATACGCGCCGTGTGTCGCTGACGCCGATGGGCGAACAGATACATGCCCACGCCCAGGCGCTGGCCCGCGAAGCGCGCAGCGTCTTCGATCTGGCTGCGTCGATGGGCGATGCGCCAGCCGGCATGCTGCGCATCACCGCGCCGGCGCCGCTCGCGACGCGGGTGTTGGGCGGGCTGGTCGCCCGCTTCTGCGCGGACCATCCGCGCGTGCGGGTGCTGCTGGATACCCGCGACCAGATCATCGATCTGGTCGGTGAAGGCTACGACCTGGCGTTCCGCGCCCAGGCGTCTTCGCTGACGGATGCCAAGCTCAATGCGCTGGAAATTGCCCCTGTGCCGCTGGCGCTGGTGTGCAGCCCTGCGATGGCCAGATCCGCACCGCGCCACCCGCGCGATCTGGCCGCCCTGCCCCTGCTGGCCCACGGCACGCAGGACGGCCCGCACACCTGGCGGCTGACCGGGCCAGCGGGCGAGATGGAATCGGTGGAGTTCCAGCCGCGCAGCCTGAGCAGCAATATGGACACGCTGCGCGCAATGGCCGGCGCGGGGCTGGGCGTGGCGCTGGTCCCGCGCTATCTGTGCGGCCCTGAACTCGACCAAGGCGGTCTGGCGCATATCCTGCCCAGCTGGTCGGCGGCGCCCGCGCGAATCTACGCCGTCATGCCCGCGCGCTGCGGCGAGCCGCTGGCGTTGAAACGATTTCTTGAATACGTGGCGGCGGAGCTGCCGGCGCGCCTGATCTAAGGGCCATTCTTGCGCGCGCAGGGTCTTGCAGGCTTGGCGCGCGTCCGCCAAAGTAAGGGTTTCGCCGAATCCGGACCGGTCTGGGTCGATAAAGGGCCGGAACTTTGACGCGTCGCCCAAGTCTTATATAAGATATAAGACATAAACCAAGATATAGACCCTCGGCAAACTTGTCCAAGAGACAATGACAAACCTGCCGAAACGCCTGAAAATGCCGCCTTCAGCCTGGGCAAAACCACGGAGTCCATCATGCCGCACAACACCCTAGACACACTCAAGAATTTCAAGATCGGCAACAAGTCCTGTCAGTTCTACTCGCTGCCGGCGCTGGGCAAATCGCTCGGCATCGACGTGCAGCGGCTGCCGGTCTCCATCCGCATCGTGCTGGAATCCGTGCTGCGCAACTGCGATGGCAAGAAAGTCACCGAAGAACACGTGCGGCAGCTCGCCAACTGGCAGGCCAACGCCAAGCGCGAAGACGAAATTCCCTTTGTGGTCGCCCGGGTCGTGCTGCAGGACTTCACCGGTGTGCCGCTGTTGGCCGACATCGCGGCCATGCGCTCGGTTGCCGACAAGATGGGCAAGAGTCCCAAGAGCATCGAACCCCTGGTGCCCGTGGACCTGGTGGTGGACCACTCGGTCATGATCGACTACTTCGGCACCAAGAACGCGCTGGACCTGAACATGAAGCTGGAGTTCAAGCGCAACCAGGAGCGCTACCAGTTCATGAAGTGGGGCATGCAGGCGTTCGACACCTTCGGCGTCGTGCCGCCGGGCTTCGGCATCGTCCACCAGGTCAACCTGGAATACCTGGCGCGCGGTGTGCACCAGGACAAGAAGAACAACGTCTTCTACCCCGATTCGCTGGTGGGCACCGACAGCCACACCACCATGATCAACGGCATCGGCGTGGTCGGCTGGGGCGTGGGCGGCATCGAAGCCGAAGCCGGCATGCTGGGCCAGCCCGTGTACTTCCTGACGCCCGATGTGGTGGGTGTCGAGCTCAAGGGCCAACTGCGCGGCGGCGTCACTGCCACCGACCTGGTGCTGACCATCACCGAAATGCTGCGCCGTGAAAAGGTGGTGGGCAAGTTCGTCGAATTCTGCGGCGAAGGCACCGCCAGCCTGACCGTGGCCGAACGCGCCACCATCGGCAACATGGCGCCCGAGTACGGCGCCACCATGGGCTTCTTCCCGGTCGACGAACGCACCATCGACTACTTCCGCGGCACCGGCCGCACCGAAGAGGAAATCGCTGCCTTCGAGGCCTATTTCAAGGCGCAGAAGATGTTCGGCGTTCCCGCAGCCCAGGACATCAATTTCACCAAGCTGCTGACGCTGGACCTGTCCACCGTCGCCCCGTCGCTGGCTGGCCCCAAGCGTCCGCAGGACCGCATCGAGATCGGCAACGTCAAGAACACGTTCATCGACCTGTTCTCCAAGCCGGTCGCCGAAAACGGCTTCAACCAGCCCGCCGAAAAGCTGGATCAGACCTTCACCACCAGCACCGGCACCAAGGTCAAGAACGGCGACATCCTGATCGCCGCCATCACGTCCTGCACCAACACGTCCAACCCCAGCGTGCTGCTGGCGGCGGGCCTGTTGGCCAAGAAGGCCGTGGAAGCCGGCCTGACAGTGCCCAAGCACATCAAGACCTCGCTGGCCCCCGGATCGCGCGTGGTCACCGAATACCTGACCAAGACGGGCCTCTTGCCCTACCTGGAAAAGCTGGGCTTCGACGTGGCGGCCTACGGCTGCACGACCTGCATCGGCAACGCCGGCGACCTAACGGCTGACCTGAACGAAGCCATCACCAGCAACGACCTCGTTTGCTCGGCAGTGCTCTCGGGCAACCGCAACTTCGAGGCGCGCATCCACCCAAACATCAAGGCCAACTTCCTGGCTTCGCCGCCGCTGGTCGTGGCCTACGCCCTGGCCGGCACCGTCACGCGCGACCTGATGACCGAGCCCGTCGGCCGCGGCAAGAATGGCGACGTGTGGCTGGGCAACATCTGGCCGACCACCGAGGAAATCGACGCGCTGCTGAAGTACGCGCTGGACCCCGAGGCCTTCGAGGCCAACTACGGCCAGGTCAAGAGCAACCCCGGCAAGCTGTGGGAAAACATCAAGGGCGTCACGGGTGATACCTACAACTGGCCCGACTCCACGTACATCGCCGAACCGCCCTTCTTCGAAGGTTTCGGCATGACGCCGGGCGCGATGCCCACGGTCAAGGGCGCGCGCGCGCTGGGCGTCTTCGGCGACTCGGTCACCACCGACCACATCTCGCCCGCCGGCTCCATCAAGGAAAGCTCGCCCGCCGGCAAGTGGCTGAAGGAAAACGGCGTCATGAAGGCCGACTTCAACAGCTACGGTTCGCGCCGCGGCAACCATGAAATCATGATGCGCGGCACCTTCGCCAACGTGCGCATCAAGAACCTCATGATTCCCGCGCTGCCGGACGGCAGCCGCTTCGAAGGCGGCGAAACCCTGTTCCAGCCCACCGGCGAACAGATGTCGATCTACGACGCCGCCATGAAGTACGTCGCGGCCGGCACGCCCACCGTGGTGTTCGGCGGCGAAGAATACGGCACCGGCTCGTCGCGCGACTGGGCCGCCAAGGGCACCCAGCTGCTCGGCGTCAAGGCGGTCATCACGCGCAGCTTCGAGCGCATCCACCGCAGCAACCTGGTGGGCATGGGCGTGCTGCCCCTGCAGTTCAAGGGCAACGACAGCGTGCAGTCGCTGGGAATCACCGGCGAAGAAACGTACGACATCTCGGGCCTGGAAAACGGCATCAAGCCGATGCAGGACGTGACGTTGACGATCACGCGCAAGGACGGTTCGAAGCAGGACGTGACCGTGCTGCTGCGTATCGACACCCCGATTGAGGTCGATTATTACCAGCACGGCGGGATCCTGCCGTTCGTGCTGCGCCAACTGCTTGCTGCCTGATCGTCAACGGTCGCAGCTCAGTAAGAACGCCCCGGGACCTTGCGGTTCCGGGGCGTTTTTCATGGGCAGCAGAGGTGTCTGACACCCTCCAGAGATATCTTCGGCTTGCCGCCGTTTCTCAACGGGTGTCAGACACCAGGTAATGGCGCGGGCTTAATCAAACTGATAGGCGTCCATCGCCAACGCCGCGTACGACACTTCGTCATTCAGCCGCCGCGCCTTCGTGCCGCCCGCGCCCAATGCCACATACAGCGGCATCAGATGATCGTCATGCGGATGCGCCTGCATCGCGCCAGGCGCCTGCGCCTGCCAATCCAGCAGCGCAGGCACGTCGTGATGCGCCAGCTTGTCCGCGTACCACGCCTGAAAGCCCGGCACGTACTCGGCCGCCGGCGCGTTCTGCGGCATGCGGACGTGGCGCAGGTTGTGCGTCAGCGACCCCGAACCGATGATCAGGATGTCTTCGTCGCGCAGGCGCGCCAGCGCGCGGCCCAGTTCCATCTGTCCCGCCGCGTCGCGCCCCATGTCCAGTGACAGTTGCACAACCGGCACGTCCACATCCGGGTACAGATAGCGCAGCGGCACCCAGGCCCCGTGGTCCAACGGGCGCCGGGGATCACGATCGGCGGCGATGCCCGATTCGGCCAGCAGCGCCTGCACGCGCGCGGCCAGTTCGGGCGACCCGGGCGCGGCGTACTGCAGCGCGTAAAGCTCCTGCGGGAAGCCGCCGAAGTCGTGCCAGGCGACCTGCTGATCGCGGGTCGAGAGCGCCAGCCCCTCGCCCATCCAGTGCGGCGAAACGACCAGGATGCCGCGCGGCTTGCGGCCCTGCGCGGCGCTCCAGTCCGCTAGTGCGGGGCCGGTGCGGCCGGGCTCGACGGCGAGCATGGGAGAACCGTGGGATACGAAAAGCGTAGGCCAACGCATGGCTGTGCCTCCAGAAACAATAACGATGCCGTCATTGTCGGCCGATTCAAACGAGCAATAAACCCCCGGTCTCGGGATAATCTGTTGCCCGATAAGCATCAATGAAGACCGCGCGCGCTTGAGAATTCCGCCGTAGTCACGCCCCTACCGAACGGCGGCGGGGTCAGTCAGGCCGGCGCGCAATGGGCCGTCACCCCGCCGAGGGTGCCGGGCGTTAAACTACGTCGTTACACACTGAATGGACGTTCCCCGAAGTTATGGCCCGATCCCGCAGCCAATCCGCTCCCCGCATGACCCGTGACGCTACCCGGCTGGTCGCGCTTGCCCAGGCGCTGAACCGCTCGGGCAGCCGCGTCGAAGACGTCTTCTGGGAGACCCAGCTTGGCGAAGCGATCCCGAAGCTGCTCAAGGCTGGCCAGGACGCCCCGCTCGAAGCGGCGCTGGACCACCTTGCCCAAAGCGACGTGGGCGCCTACGAGGTTCTGATCGAACAGGCCGAAACCCTGTCCGAATCGATGAAGATCGAGAAAAACGGCGTTCGCTACGACATCCTGCTGATCGTCGCGCCCATCGTCGCCTGGACCCGGTACGCCATTCCCACCGGCCCCATTTCGGCCAGCGCGCAGCAAGCCCTGCTGGCCCAGCTTCACGGGCATGTCCTGTCGAGCAATGCGCGCACCACGTTGATGCCGCTGCTGGTCAGCGTGGACCAGATGCCGCGCACGTTCTCCGAGACCTGGCAATGGCTGCAACGCCTGGGCTCGCAGGCGCTGGGCGCCGAGACCACCAAGCCGGCGCTGAACACCGACACCGAAACCGCGAACATGCTGGCCGACACGCGCTACATCGTCGGCACGGTCGCCGTGCCCGAAGGCGAGCCGATCTTCCGCTGGCAGGAAAAGCTGGGCGATGCCGACGCCAGCCGTGATGCCTGCCTGGCGCAGTGGGCCGCGCAAGCGCAGCCCACGCTGGCCGCGCTGCTGCCGGGGTGCGGTTTCGAGGCCCTGCTGCCCGACGCCTACTACGTCAGCAACCGCGAAGCCGACCGTCAGGTGCGCCCGCTGTCGCTGCGCGCGGCGGTCAGCTGGCTGGAAGGCGCCGTCAACCTTGAAGCCTCGCAGCTCCGGGCCGTGGTGGCCGGCTGCGGCGAAGGCCGCATCGACGAATACCGCATCGGCTTTACCGCGCGCAGCGGCAACGACGTGTATTACGGCTGCGTGTGGCCGCTGTACGGCCGCGAGGAAGACCTGGTCATGGACGAAGGCCAGCCCGACGTGGTCGACGAGATCGCGGCACTGCTGAAGGAATACGGGGTCACGGACGTTCGCCGCATCCCCGGCGTGCTGCCGCCCGAGTACTGCGAGGACTGCGGCGCGCCCTACTTCCCGAATCCCCTGGGCGAACTGGTACATGCCGAACTGCCCGAGGACGCCGAGGCCGCCCCCGCCCAGTTCCACTAGGCCAGCCATGCAAGCGGACATTTTCTGCCGGGTCGTCGACAACTACGGCGATATCGGCGTCTGCTGGCGTCTTGCGCGCCAGCTAGCGCGCGATTTCCAGTGGGATGTCCGCCTGTGGGTTGACGATCTGGCCAGCTTCTCGCACATCCAGCCCGGCATCTCGGCCGACGCCGCGCGCCAGCAGTTGTCGGGCGTCGACATCGTGCATTGGTCCGATGCACCGGACGCCACGCTGCAGGCGCGCGACGTCGTGATCGAGGCGTTCGCGTGCGATCCGCCCGAGGCCTTCGTCGCGTCCATGCGCCGCAGCCACCCCGTCTGGATCAACCTGGAATATCTGAGCGCCGAAGCGTGGGTCGAAAGCTGCCACGGGCTGCCGTCGCAGCGGCCGGACGGCCTGGTGAAGCACTTCTTTTTTCCGGGCTTTACGCCGGCCACGGGCGGCCTGCTGCGCGAACCGGCCCAGGCCGTGGAGCGCGAAGCGCTGCAGGGCTCGGCGGACATGCAGGACGCCTTTCTGCGGTCGGCCGGCGTGCCGGACGATGCGCTGGCGCTGCGGCGCAGTGGCGCGCGCACCGTGTCCCTGTTTTGCTATCCGTCGGCGGCGGTGGCCGAACTGGCCCAGGCCTTGACGGCCGATGCGCGCCCCACCCTGCTGCTGGTGCCGCAGGGCGTCGCGCCCGCGCTGGAAGCGGCCTGCCAGTCGACTGGCGCGCCGCGCGTCGTCCGGTTGCCCTTTCTGACTCAGCCCGATTACGACCGCCTGCTGTGGTGCGCGGACCTCAATTTCGTGCGTGGCGAAGATTCCTTCGTGCGGGCCGCCTGGGCCGCCCGGCCGCTGGTCTGGCAGATCTATCCCCAGGACGAAAACGTCCATCTTGAAAAGCTGGAAGCCTGGCTGGCGCGCTATCCGGCCCCCGAAACGGCGCATGCGCTGATCCGCGCCTGGAACGAGTCCGAACCCGGCCGGACGGCCCCGGCCGTCACCGCCGCGCTGGCGCCCGACGCCTGGCGCGCGTGGTCCGACGCAGCCCGCGACTGGAACGCCAGCCAGTCGGCCCTGCCCGGCCTGGCCGAAAATCTGGCCACGTTTTGCGCAGAGTTGGCCAAGAAACGTTAGAATAGAGAGTTTTCTGAGTTGCCCTGAATCTGTCGGGCCTCAACTATGACGCCTCCCGGGGTGTGCAAAGCCTCACGCGGCTTATGCAAGCGACGGCGAGTGCACCCATCACCCCCGGAGTTTTATCGATGAAAACCGCTCAGGAATTGCGAGTCGGAAACGTGGTCATGGTCGGCAAGGATCCCCTCGTGGTCCAGAAGGCCGAATACAACAAGTCTGGCCGTAACGCCGCCGTGGTCAAGCTGAAGTTCAAGAACCTCTTGACCGCCTCGGCCAGCGAATCGGTTTACAAGGCCGACGAAAAGTTCGAAGTCGTTCAACTGGATCGCAAGGAATGCACGTATTCCTACTTCGGCGACCCGATGTACGTCTTCATGGACGAAGAGTACAACCAGTACGAAATCGAAGCCGAAAGCATGGGCGACGCGCTCAACTACCTGGAAGAAGCGATGCCCGTGGAAGTGGTCTTCTACGACGGCCGCGCCATCTCGGTTGAACTGCCCACCACGCTCGTGCGCGAAATCACCTACACCGAACCCGCCGTCCGTGGCGATACCTCGGGCAAGGTGACCAAGCCGGCCAAGATCAACACCGGCTACGAACTGAACGTGCCGCTGTTCTGCGCCATCGGCGACAAGATCGAAATCGACACCCGCACCAACGAATACCGCAGCCGCGTCAACAACTGATCCGGCCCAGCGCAAAAAAGCCAGACCATTTTCGGTCTGGCTTTTTTTTCGGCGGAGGGTACTTTGGCAGGGTGTGGCAAGGGGTCAAGACACCCCAACGCCCTATTGCAGCCGTTCGTCGTCCAGAAAATCCGGGACCGCCATGACTTCGATGCCGTCCTCGGCCAGGGCTTCGCGTTCTTCCACCGTGGCGGTGCCGCGAATGGGGCGGTCGTCGGCGTCGCCTTCGTGGATGCGGCGCGCTTCTTCGGCGAAGCGGGGGCCGACGTTTTCGGTGCTGCGCACCAGCGCGCGAACCTGGCGCATGACGGCGGCCTGCAGGGCCGCCATCTTTTCCGCGTCGGACGCGCCGGCCGGCACGAGCGGCTGGGCCGCGGGCGCGTGCAGGTGGGCGACATTCAAACGGGGAGCGGACAGGCGCTTGGTGATGGTGGCCGACCCGCAGACGGGGCACGTGACAAGGCCGCGCGCTTGCTGCGCGTCGTAGTCTTCGTGCGACCCGAACCACCCTTCAAAGATGTGGTCGTGGTCGCACTGGAGGTCAAAAACTTTCAGAGCCATGGCGTCTATATGGGGTGCAACGCCCAGAGTACAAGAAGGCGTGCTACTTGGCCCGGGTTTGCGCTGCCGGATTGCCGACCTGTGCCTGTTGCGCCTGCAAGGCGTCGATCTGACGCTGCAGGTCGCGCAGTTGCTGGCGCACGTCCTTCTGCTGGCCGGCCAGCGCCGTGGCTTCTTCGCGCGATTGCTGCTGACGCGCCGCGACCTGCTCTTCCTGCTGCAGCCGCACGGTGCGGTCAGCTTGCAGCGCGCTCAGTTCGGCGCTGCGGCTGGCCAGCAGTTTTTCGGCATGCGCGTTTTCGGCCTGCATCTTGATGCGCTTGATGTCCACTTCGGCGAGCTCGGCGGACTGCGCGACGAACGCGCGATACGTGGCTTCGGCCTGCTTGTCGGACTTGGTCTTGATCACGCGCCAGAAGTCCTTCTGCTGGAACAACGCGACGTAATACGTCAGGTCGTCGGGCTTGAACAACAGGCTGGCGCCGTAGGTGCCGTTGTAGGCCGTGCGCAGCTCCGACACCTGGCGGTTCTGGATCAGGCTTTGCAGCTCCGACACCGTGGAGGCCGGACGCGCAGCCGGCGGCGGCGCGGGCGGTGTCACGGGCGTGGAGGCGGCCTGCGTGTCCTCGACCTGTTTAACCGTGGGCCGGGGCGGTTCCGGCTGCGCGCTGGCGCAAGCGGCCAGACTTGTCAGGACCGAGCCCAACAACGCCACGCGGGTGGCGCCACGGATAAATTGGACGTTCATATTCACCCCAAAAAAACGGTTGCGGAACTATATCAATTTATTTCTGCCGACAGAGCAATGCTCGTCTGATTCGGCTTCGAAACTGTGGCCCCGTACGGGCCATTCCCTATTGCGGGTTCAAGTCGTCTCGGCAAGGCCGTCGGCCGATTCGTTCTGCGCGGCGCCCAAGTGCAGCTTGCGCATCTTTTCCCATAGCACCTTGCGGCTGATGCCGAGCGTGTGCGCGGTGTCCTGACGGCGCCAGCCATTGGCTTCCAGCGCCGCGAGCACGCGTTCGCGTTCGGCGCGTTCGGCATCGGTGAAGCTGGCGGGATCGAATCGCACAGCCGCCGTGCCGGCCAGCCGAAGCGGTTCGGCCAATTGATCGAAGATGCGCTCGATGCGCGGCTGGTCCCAGGCCTGGAACTGTCGCCGCACGATGGCCACGCGCTCGGCCACGTTGGACAGTTCGCGCACGTTGCCCTCGTAACGCGTGCGCGCCACGCGGTCCAGCAGCCATGGCGGGGGCTCGTCCTGCACGCCCTGGCTCAGCAGCAAGGCGCGAAAGATCGCCGCCTTCTCGTGCGGACCGCGCTGCTCCAGATTGGGAATGCGCAGCTCGATGACCGCCAGCCGGTAATACAGATCCGCGCGGAATTCGCCCTGCCCCACCAGCATCCGAAGATCCTTGTTGGTGGCGGCAACCAGACGAAAGTCCACCGGCACCTCCGCCGTTGAACCCAGCCGCGTCACCGTGTTCTGTTCCAGCACCCGCAACAGCTTGACCTGCTGGTACAGCGGCAGATCGCCGATCTCGTCCAGGAACAGCGTGCCGCCGTGCGCCTGCTCGAAATACCCTTTGTGCGCACCGATTGCACCCGTGAACGCGCCCTTCGCGTGGCCAAAGAAATGCGCTTCGAAGAGGCCTTCGGGGATGGCGCCGCAATTGACCGCCACGAACGGACCCGCGCGCCATGCGGCCTCGTCATGCAGCAGGCGCGCGATACGCTCCTTGCCCACGCCGGTTTCGCCGTGGATCAGCACATTGCTGCGGCAGTCCGCGTAGACCCCGGCTTCGGCCAGCAGGTCCTGCATGGCCGCGGATACGGCGATCAGCGGCTGCTCGCGCCGGGGCGCCGCGCGGTCCAGCTGGTTCAGCGTGCCCAGCAATTCCGTCAGCAACTTGCGCAGGTCCGCGCTGGTAAAGGACAGCGGCAGCGTATACGAGTATTCCGGCGGGTAGAAGCGCGGATCGCGCCCTCGCGCCTCCGCCGCCACCCAGATGACCGGCATGCCTTGCGCCGCCAGCCAGTCGTAGCCGCCGAAGCGCTTGTCGCCCATCACGGACACGGACACCAGCGCCACCGCGCGCCGCGACACGTCGCGTGGCGGCGGGAACGCCGTGCCGGCGTCGGCCCGGATCAGCGACACGTCCATGCCGGCCAGACAGCGTTCGGCGCGGCTGGCGATGTCGGAGGCGCCTTCCCAGACGTACACGTCAAAATCTTCGCGCGCGAAATTCTCGCTCATCGCTTGGCCCATGCGGGAGGGAAGGAAATGGAATTCAGGAGCGTTGTCATCAGTACACCAGGCGGGGTTTGCCGCAATCCACGGATATCAGGGCGACGTCGGTCTGGCCCACGCTCAGGCCCAGCACATCGAGCAATTGCTGCAGCGCCACGGATAGCGAGCTGAGCAAGGGGTCCAGCAGCACCATGACGACCGACAGCACGCCGCCGACCTGGCCGCTGCCGTTCAGGGCCAGCGTGCCGACCGCGTTGACCCGGCACTGCCGGATCGCATCCGGCGTCAGCGCCAGCGCGCACGTCACATCGCTGATGGGCGCCAGCAGCAGCGAGTTCAGAATGCCGCCCACCAGTTGCAGCGTGCCGCCCAGCACCCCGGTCAGGCCGCCGGTAGTCAAGCGCGCGCTCAACTGGTCCATCGCGGTCTTGGACCACTGCATGTCGTTGACCACCTTGGAGATCGTCTTGCCCGCGTTGTTCTTGTCGCCGCCCACCAACTGGGTCGCCAGGTCCTTGCGCTGCGCTTCGGTCAATGGCGTGCCGGTGTTGAAAAGGTCGCCCAGGATGCCGCCGATCAGCGCGTCCGTGAGGTTGGCGGCCAGCTTGGACAGGTTTACGTTCGTGGCGTTGACGGTGGCCGTGGCGTTGGGCGATGGCGGCTCGGTCAGCGTGACCGAAACGGGCGCCGTCGAGCTGAACACCGGCAGCGTTACCCGCGCCGTGAGCGGCAGGATGCCCAGCACGTTCAGGACCTGATGGCGGCCGATCGCCGTGAATGCACTGGGTTCGCAGCGATTGGTAAGCGACTGGAAGTTTGCGGCGCTGCTGTCGGTGGCCGACGTCATGCCGGGAAAGCGCCCCAGGCAGACGCTGGCTGCGGCCGACGTCACGTCGATAACCGCCTGGTTTTCCTGAAGCGGCGCCTCGCACAGCTTGCGCAGCGTGCCCGTCGATTGCGCCACGTCGATGATGATGGGCAGGTCCACCTTGGTGTTCAGGGTGTTGGCCAGCAAGGGGCCGACCAGCGGAATGTTGGTGGTGTTGACGCGCAGATAGACGCGAATCCCGGCGCTGATCGCCTGCGTGCCCACGCCGCCCACGCCCACGGACGGCGGCTCGACGATGCGAACACGTGCGTCCAGGCCAAGCAAGGGCACACTCAGTCCCAGATTGATCAGATTGCTGCCGTTGGCGATGACCAAGGCGGCTTCCAGGATGTTGAGCGCGTTGACCTCGGCCTGCAACGCGGCGCTGGCGTCGCCGCCCGCGACGTGCAGATCCAGCACACCGCCGTCGCCCAGCAGTTTCACCGGCAGATTCAGCGGCATCACGGCCAGGACGGTGTTGATGGCGTTGCGCAGCAGCGCCACGTCGGCGGTGGCCGTGGCCTGTTTGTCGATGACGCTGAGCGTCGCGTTCAGCAACTGGCCCAGCGTCAGGGTGTTGAGCGCGGCCAATTGTTCGGGCGTGCCCACGCCGGCCACGGCCGACAGCGGCAGGCCCAGCGCTTCCAGCAGACCGGCCGGCGTGATGTTGACGTTGGCCAGCCCCGCGGCATCCAGCACGTCCAGTTGCGACGGCGAAGCACCCGCCGTCGCCAACAGCTGCGACAGCAACCCGCCGCGCTCCAGCCGCAGGAGGCGCGATCCCACCGTGAAGGCGGCCACCGGCGGCGTGCGGGTCGCCACCGCCGCGGCCGACGCCGTGACGCCGTCCACGCCGGGGATCAGATTGGCCAGCTGCTTGCGCACCGCCACCCGCACCGCGTTGTAGGCCTGCCCGCCCGCCGCGTCGAACACGTGCATGCCGCTGGCGTCGGACCGCGCCGGATCCCACACCTTGCACTCCACCGTCAGGTCGGCGGCCGTGAACGTGTCAAGAATGTCCGGCAGATTGGCCAGGGCGGATGCGCGGCCTGCGGCGGCGGCGCGCGTGCAGTCCGCGCTGGCGCCCAGATTCAGGACCTGCACCGCCGACAACGCGGCCAGATCCGCCGCCTTCTGCATCTCGCGCTTCATGTAGGCCCCGTAGCCCAACTGCAGCACGCCCAGCAACACCACCGCCACCAGCACCGCGAACACGGCGGCGACGGTCATGCTGCCGCGTTGCCGCGGCGGCGGAGGGAAACGTTGATGGCCGGCTGACATGCGCTTGCGACTCCGTCTGGGCATGCGGCGGGAGCGACCCGCCCGGGGGAATCTATTGGACGTTGGGGATTTCCACGTTCCGGTCGAACCACACGGGAATGGGCTGCTTGAAGCTTTCCACGTAGCGGTTCCACGCGGCCGTGGAGACCGGCCCCAGCACGGGCAACGCATTACCGGCCCGCCGTCCGTCAGCCTGCGCGGCAAGCAGCCCGCGCGTCACGTCGCCGAAGGCCTCCGGCGCGGCGGGGGCCGAAGAGGCGGCCGATGCCGTCGTCGCCGTTGCTGCCGCCGGCGCCGCAGGCATCGGCGTCTGCACCTGCTGCACCACCGGCCTGTCCGGCATGGCGGTCGGGGACGCCGCGGCGTCCGGCACGGCGGACATGCCGCCCGTCAACGGCGCATTCGTCTGCGCGTGTGCCGCAAAAGGCGCCATCGAGGCGCAGGCCAGCATCAAAAGCGCGTGCGGAAGGGAACGGATCATGGCGGATTTCCTGAACATTGGGTTAACGCACGATGGGACCATTGCCCAGCCCTTCCATCAGCGGGCTCATCCTGGGCAGCACAACCTGCTCGCCGCTGGACACCCGGGTGGCCGACGCGGAAGACGCGCTGGGCGCGGGCGCCAACTGGCCACGAATCTCGGCGGCCATGCGCAGCACCTGCCCACGCGCCTCCTCGCCCAGTTGCGCGCGCGCCATCACCTGCTGCGCGCGCAGCGCATCGCCCTCCACCAGCAGCAGCACCGCCAGATTCGCCAGCACCTTGCCGCTATCGGGCGTCAACTCCGCCGCCTGCCCCAGCGGCACGCGCGCGCCCGCCGGATCGCCCGCGCGCAGCCGCGCATAGCCCAGGTCGCCGAGGATCCGCGCGTCCATGGGCGACTGCCGGGCCGCCCGCCCCAGGTAGTCCGCCGCCTGGTCGAACTGCCCGCGCCCGCCGGCGATGAGGCCCAGGCCATGCCAGCCCTCGGCCGCCTGATCGGTGGTGGTCAACGCGCGGTAGGCCGCTTCGCTTAACGCGGTCTGGCCGGTCTGGCGCAGCGCCTCGGCGCGCAGGACGGCCACGCGCGGATCATTGCCGAACTTCTGCTGAAAGCCATCGATATACGCCAGCGACGCGAAGTAGCGGTCCTGCCGCTGCGCCTCGACGATCAGGGACAGCATCAGCTCCGGCTCCTTGGGCCGCCGCTTGTTCTCGGCCTCGTCCTCTTGCTGCCGCATCAGCGCCTGCTCCTGCTGCTGTTGCTGGATCAGTTGCCAGGCGGATTCCGCCTTGTTGGTCTGGCATCCGGCAAGACCCGCGCCAATGACCAGCACCGTGACCACAAGCCCCCAGCGCGACCGGTTTTCCATTCTGCCGTCCATCACATCCCTCCCATGCGCGACAAGCCGCGCAACACCGCGATAAACCCCGCGCCGCCCGTCACGATCAACAGGGCGGGCAGCAGCGTCACGATCATGACGCCGGTCATCTTGACCGTGGTCTTGCCCACCTTCTCTTTCAGCTCCAGGCGCCGCTTGTCCCGCAGGCGCTCGCCGAAGCGGTTCAGCGGCTCCTGCACGGCGCCTCCGTGCTGATCCACCTGCGCGATCAGGCGGCAGATGGCGGACAGGTCGTCGTTGTCAAAACCCGTGGCCATGCGGGCCAGCGATTGTTCGCGCGTGCGTCCGCGCACATACAGTTCCGAAGCCAGCCGCAATTCCGAAGCCAGCACCGGCAGCACCTGGCCGAACTCCTTGACCAGCACCTGCAGGCTCTGGTCGATCGACAAGCCGACGCCCTGCAAGAGACGCAACAGGTCGATCAGCAAAGGCAGCTCGTCGGCGGCCTGACGGCGGCGGCGCGCCAGGCGGCGCTGCACGATCCACTTGGGCAGCATGTAGCCGATGGCAAACGCCACGAATCCCGCGGCAAACGCGCGCAACGGCATCTGCGGCAACTGCTTGTGCCAGTCCAGCAGAATCACGGCCACCGGCAAGAGCAGCGCCAGGCCAAACCTGACCAGCACGAAGCGCGAACGCGCGGTGCCGGGCTGGGAGTAGCCAGCCATGTCGACCAGCTTGCGGTCTTCGGCGGCCAGCAGCGCGTCGGCGAGCCGGCCTTCGCTCAGGCGCTTGCCGAACGTATCGGCCACACGCGCCGCCGCGGCCAGCCTGCCGCGTCTTTCTTCTCTGGGCGCCGCGGATGCCGCTGCGCCTTCCCGCGCCGCCAGCGCCTGATCCACCACCTGGCGGCTGCGGTCCTGGCTGCGCAGACGCCGCGCCATGCCCAGCCCCAGCACCACCAGACCCGCCGCCACCAGCATCAGCGCCATCGCCAGCACGGTGTTCGCGTTCAAGGATTGGAGGGTGTCCATGCGCCGCCTCCCCTCAGATGGCCTTGGCCATGCGATACAGCCAATAGCAGCCGCCGATCTGCAGGCAGACCGCGGTCAGCAGCATCTTGAAGCCCTGCGGGTCTTCCCACAGGCCCATGAACAGGTTGTTGTTGGCGACGATGATGAAGCCGGCCACGCCCACGGGCAGCAGCGCCAGGATCCAGGCGGACAGCCGGACCTCTGCCGAGCTTGCCGTCAGCTCATTGCGTGCCTGGGCGACATCGCGCATAAAGGCCGCCATGCGCTCCAGCACCTGATCGCTGCGCCCGCCAAAGCGCATCGCCAGCGACACCACCGCCGCTACCATGTACAGCTCCTTCAGCCCGTACATGCGGGACACGTGCGCCAGCGCCGCGTCCAGTTCTTTCGAGCTGCTCAGGCTGGCGGCCGTCTCCACCACTTCGCGCAGCGGCTCATCGGTGGCGGCCGCTGCCGTGCGGAATGCCGCGGCGATGCTGTTGCCGATGGTCAAGAGGCGCACGATGTTGTCCAGGAACGCGGGCAACTGCGAAATCATCCGGCGCTGACGCTTGTCGGCCCTCAGCCATAGCAGGAAGTACGCAAACACGGCCAGCAGCAGGAACGTCACGGCGCCCGACAGCGGTCCCAGAAAGGCCCACGCCAGTGCCCCGCCCGCGACGACAGGCAGCGCGATGCGCAGGTAAAGGCCCACGCTTTGCCGCAGGCCGGCCAGCCGCAGCAGACGGTCCCAGCCGGCGTGGCCGCTGCGGAACTCGCGCGCGTTCTCGGCAAAGGGCGCGTCTCCCGCCGTCTCTTCGCGGCCGCGCGCCAACTGGCTGTCCAGAAACGCGGAACTGGCGGCCCGGCGCGCGCTGCGGTCGGCGTGGCGCCACAGCAGCACCGCGCCCACGGCCAGCACCGCCGCCAGACTCAACAGCGCCATCACGTCCTGCATCAGCGCCTCCGGCTCCAGAAGCCGCCGCCGCCATCGCGGTCGTCCGGCGCGTTGTCGTTGGCGCGCGCCTCGTTGCGCAGCTTGGCCAGCTTGGGCGTATGGGGATGGATGCCCAGCCAGTTCCAGCGATCTCGTTCCTCGCCATCCGGCGTCGCAAACGGGTCGTGGCGGTATAGCTCCTGCGTGGAGATGACGTTGTCGCCCATGCCGGTGATCTCGGTCACCGACAGCACGCGGCGCTTGCCGTTGGACAGGCGGCCGATCTGCACAATGAAATCCAGCGCGCTGGCAATCTGGCGCCGCAGGCTGTCTTCGCTGCCCTGGAATCCGGCAAAGCCGGCCAGCATCTCGATCCGGTACAGGCATTCGCGCGGCGAGTTCGCGTGAATGGTCGCCATCGACCCTTCGTGGCCGGTGTTCATGGCCTGCAGCATGTCCATGACCTCGGCGCCGCGCACTTCGCCCACCACCACGCGGTCCGGCCGCATCCGCAGGCTGTTGCGGATGAGTTCGCGGATGGTGACTGCGCCGCTTCCGTCAAAGCCGCCCTGGCGCGATTCCAGCCGCACCACGTGCGGATGGTTGAGCGACAGTTCCGCGGTGTCCTCCACCGTCACCACGCGTTCGTTCTCAGGGATGAAGAACGCCAGCGCGTTCAGCAGCGACGTCTTGCCCGAGCTGGTGCCGCCGGACACCAGGATGTTGCAGCGGTTCTTCACGGCCTCGTTCAGCAGGCGGTAGATCGCTTCGTCGAAGGTGCCCAGCGTCAGCAGGTCCGCCGGCTTCAGCGGGTCCTGCCGGAACTTGCGGATCGACACCATGGGACCGTCCACCGCCAGCGGCTCGATCACCACGTTCAGCCGGCCGCCGTCGGGCAGGCGCGCATCCACCATCGGGCTGGACTCGTCCAGCCGGCGGCCGATGGGCGCCAGGATTCGGCGCACGATGCGCAGCACATGCTGGTTGTCGGTAAAGCGCAGCGACTCGCGGGCCAGCACGCCGCGGCGCGAGACAAAGACGTTGTCGTAGCCGTTGATCAGGATGTCTTCCACGGCCGGGTCGGCGAGCAGGTCTTCCAGCGGCCCCAGGCCCGCCAGCTCCTTGGTCAGCGCCTCCGCAATGGCGCGCATTTCGCTTTCGTTGATCGCGACCCGGCGCATCCGCACGAAGCTCGCGACCTCGATGTCCACGAATTCCTGAATGGCCGATCGCGCCCACCGGCCAAATTCCGCACCCAGTTCCTCGATGCGGGACAGCAGATGCTCGTAGGCCGCCGTCTTCACTTCCTGGTAGCGGTCCGACGCCGAGAAGCCTTTGTCGCCGTCGCCGCCGAACTCTATCGTCGCTGTCATGATCATGTCGGATTCCGTAACCGTCCGTCTGTTTCGCCGTCAGGCGCTGTTGGCCTTCAGCCGATCACCATGCGGCGATGCACGCCGGGCAGCCAGGTCGCCAGCCAGCTTGCGTGCCCGCCGGGCGAGGTTTCCTCGGCGCACAGGCGTTCGGCCAGCGTCTGCACCGCGCGCACGTAGACGTCGCGCTCGGCCTCTTCGTGCAGCAGATGGCCGCGGTTGGTGCACACCATCAGCGGCAGCGTGCGGTCCGGCAGCGTGCCCACGAGTTCCAGGTTGAAGCGCTCAGAAATCTGCTTGGCCGTCATGCCGTAGCGCTCGTCATAGCGGTTGACGATGAGGCCAAGGGTGGAGCGGTCCACGTGTAGTTGCTCCAGTTCCTGCAACAGCCCGGCCAGCGACACCAGCGCGCCCACGCTCTGGTCGGTCACGATCCAGTTCAGCTGCGAGTTGCGCGCCAGGCCCGACACGAACTCGGCATTGGTGAAGCCGCCCGCGTCGGCCACGACCACCGAGAAATGCTGACGCATGCGTTCAAACACCAGCAGCGAATCCGACTGCGACACTTCGCGCATCTGTCCCAGATCGCGCGGCAGCGACAGCACGCTCAGGCCATTGGCCGTGTGCGCCATCGCCGATCCGAGCAGCGTGGAATCGAGGCGGCGCAGATTGCGCGCCGCCTCGGCAAAATCGAAGTCGCCGCCGATGTTCAGGTACAGCTGGCAATCGCCCACGGGCCAGCCCAGGTCCATCAGCGCCACGCGGCTGGACAACGGCAGCGGCTCGCCCGGCGGTTGGGAAGCCTTGGCGGCGCGCTGGTTGTGCGCCAGCTTCAGGCGGTCCTGCACCATGCCCGCCAGATGGACGGACAAGGTGCTGGTGCCCACGCCGGGACGCGCGCCCATCAGCACGACGCTGCGGCGCGTGCCGTCCGTGCGCCCGCCCGACGGCCGGTCGAGCACGCGCAGCACCACTTCCCGAACTTCCTGCGGCGCCACGGACGGATCGACGAAATCAACCGCGCCCGCACGCAGCGCGGCGATCGCGCCCTCCGGCTGGCTGACGTAGCCGACCGCCACGCGCGGCAGCGTTGGCGCGATGCGCGCCAGAAGGCGCGCCAGTTCGGCGGACTTGAACAGCTTGCCGGGTTCGTCGTCGCTCAGTGAGAAATCCAGGAACACCACCTGCGGCGCCAGCTCGGTCAGGCGCCGCGCCAGTTCCTCGATGCGCGGCGACTCCTGGGTCAGCACGCCCAGGTCACCCAACGCCATTCCCAATTGCGCGGCGATCGCACTGCCCTGAGAACAAAACAGGAACCGCGTGCCGTTCTGCAGGCCCACTCCTTCGCTGGCATGTGTCTTCATATTGGTCACCGTGAGAATCCCGGCATCTGTTGGCCGCTTGCCGGGCCGGTCAGGTAATAACCCCAGGCATTGAACGCCGTGTCGGTCTGCTCCTGCCGCGCGCCCGGCAGCGGCAGGGCCACGCCGCGCGCGATCGGGCGCACCAGGCGCGGCGTCACGACGATGACCAGTTCGGTGTCTTCCTGGGAATAATCGACGCTGCGAAAGAACGCGCCGATGATGGGCAGGTCGCCCAGCATGGGCACTTTGTTGACCATCGCTTTCGTCTGGCGCGACACCAGGCCGCTGATCACGAAGCTTTCGCCATCGCCCAGTTCGACCATCGTGTCGGCGCGCCGTGTGCGCAGCGCCGGAATGATGGTGCTGGTGTCTTCGCTGGTGTTGATGGCGATGCCGTTGGTGTAGTCGAGCTCGCTGGCCTCGGGCGCCACCTTCAGCGCGATGCGGTCGCGCGACAGCACGGTGGGCGTGACGGTCAGGCCGATGCCGAAGGGCTTGAAGGTTACGTTGACGGTTCCCAGTCCGCCGGCTTGTGGAATCGGCAGCTCGCCGCCCGCCAGGAAGCTGGCGCTCTGGCCTGTCAGCGCGACAAGCGTCGGTTCGGCCAATACGCGCGCCATGCCGTTGGTCTGCAAGAGGCGCAGGCGCGCCGCAAAGTTGTTGGAGTCATAGAACAGCGAGAACCCGGACGCCAGCGCGCCGCCCAGGCTGGCGGGCATGGTGGAGCTGCCGCCGCTCCAGGGGCCGTTGCTGGCCGTGAAGCTGACGCCGGCCGCCTTCATCACCGAACGCGACACTTCCACGACCTTCACTTCCACCTGCACGACGCCGCCCGTGCCGGCGGTGGACAGGTCCACCACATTCTTGTCGCCGCCCACGGCGGCGGCCGCCATGGTGGCCGAGGCGATCTGCCCGAGCGGCGATTCGGCGTGGCCTGACACGACCGCGTGGCCGTCCGCAATGTCCACGTTGGCGCCGCCGCCCAAACCACGGCTGGCCAGTGCGCCCTGCACGCCGCTGCCGACGCGCACGGTCCATACCTGCGGCGCGGCGTTGCCGCCCGTCCAGACCTGCAGCCGCGTGGTGCCGGGCTTCTTGCCGTACAGCAGCACGGCGCCCGCGCGGTTGCCGGTAGCGGGCAGCACCTTTACATCGGCCACGTCTGGATCGCCGATGGCGATGCGCGACGGCGCGCCGTGGCCGAGCATGACGGTCTGCTGCTCTCTGACCGCCATTGAAATGTCGCGGGCCGGCGCGTTTGCGCCGGTCGCTGGGGCCGCGGTTTGTGCCAGGCTGATTCCCTCGTGCGTCATCGCCGCGGCGGCCGACAGAAGGCAGATCATGGTAGTGCGCTGAAGTTTCTTCATAGTGCCGGATCTGATGATGGGATTCTTCGGCTGCGGGCCGCGCCTGGTGCGCCCGCCGCCCCGTTCAGTAGCGCACGTGCTCGGATTTGTCTCCTCGAATGATTTCCACCGTCCGGCCGCCGCCGGTCCCTTGGGGCCGGACTGCCGGCCGGGCTGCGGAACCACGCGCGGCGGGCGCCAGAGCGGCGGCCGTGCTGCCATCGAGCTGTACCAAACTTTCGCCCGCGAAGGCGCGGTTCGGGCCCGTCAGCAGCGACTCGCGCTGCGCGGGCGTCAGATCCGCCCGCACCGGCAACACCGTGCCGCGCGGGGCGAACAGGGCCACATCCGGCATGCTGTCGTCGCCCACGGGCCGCAGGGCCAGCTGCAGGCGGCCCGCGCGGCTGGCCAGCATCAATTCGTTCACGCGATCCACCGGCACCGCCAGCACCGCGGTGCGCGCCGGCTGGCCAGGACCGCCTTGCTGCAAGGCAGGCTTCTCGTCCGGTCCTTCCACCGTGGCCTGGCCATAGGCCAGCACGCGCACCTGCGACTGCAACAGGCGCGCCTGGCCCGAGGCGACTTCGGGGCTTTTCTCGATCATGAAGAACACGTCCACCATGTCGCCCGGGACAATGCGGTTGCCGCCGCCGACAACCTCGTCCACCGCGATGGCGACGGCGCGCTCGCCCGCCCTGAGCTGGCGCGCCAGCCCCTGCGTCAGCAGGCTGGGCACGATCGGATCGCCCACGGCAATGTCCACCCTTGTCACCGCGCCATCCAGCGGCGCGACGTCGGCAAAGCCGCCGGACAACGCAGCCTGCCAATGCACCACCGTCAGCATGCGTGCGCTGTCGATGCGTGAACCGGCCGGGATCGCCTCGCGCGCCACAACCACCGGATACAGCTTGACCGGCTCGGCCGGCGCAACAGCCACCGGCGCCGGCGCCACGGTGGCTGCCGGGCGCGGCGGCGCCGACGCCAGACGCCAGGCCACGAACGCAAGCGCGACGCCCGCCACCAGCAACAATCCCGCGACGATCTTGCTCAGACTGCTCATGGCGTCCCCTGCGATATCTGCACGACAGCCTGCGAATGCAGCCTGCTTGGAATCCAGTTGCGGTTTGCGCCCGGCAAGGCGGTGACCAGGCCACGCACGGTCTCCAGCAACGGCCAGGTCTGCGTGTTGTAGGTCATGGCGACGGTGGCGCAGTCGGCCTGCGCCCCGCCTGCCCCGCTCCACGCGCACGGCGCGCGCGTAGCGCTGCACAGCACTGCCGATCCGGCGGAAAACGTTCGCATTGCCGCCACGCAGGCGATGGCCGGCACGTCGGACTGGCCGCTGAACCGCGCATGGACGGCGGCGCGCGCGCCGTCAGCGGCGGCGGCGGCCAATTGCTGCTGCATCCAGAACAGCGCACCGAATCCGACCACGCCGCAGATGAAGAGCAGCAGCACCGTGAGCGTCAGCGAAAACTCCAGCGCCGCGATGCCGCGCTGGCGCGCGGGGGTCTTGATGCGATTGAGGGTTTGCGGCGTCGCGCGCATGTCAGCTACCCCCGCCCAGAGCGTCGCCCAGATGCACCGTGGCACGGGCGCTCAGCACGCTGGAAGCCGGCATCAGCGCCGTGTTCAAAAATGGCACGGCCGGCAGGAGCGGATGGGCGCCGTACGCGTACGACACGTTGACTTCGACCTGATCCTGCGCCAGCGGCAAGCCGCTGCACGCGCCGCCGGCCGCGCTGGTCAGGGCGCCCGCACTGCCGCAGACCGCAACCTGCACGGGTCCGGCGGACATGGCGCTGATCCACGCCGCCTGCGACAGCGCCGATTCTCGTCCCGCTTCCGCCCGCGCCGAGAGCGACGCGGTGCCCGGCTGCCACTGCAAGATCTTGCGCGCGCCGTCCTGCGCGGCGAGCGTCACGGAATGCTGCGCGGCGACCACCAGGGAATACGTCAGGATCCCGTAGAACACCAGGAAGAACACCACGAATACCAGGGCGAATTCCACGGAATAAGCGCCGCGCTGAAGGCGGCCAGGCCCAGATATGCGGCATAGGGAATCTGGCGCGCGCGGTCGCTCAGTGCCCAGACGCCCGACACGGCCAGATACAGCAAGCTGTGCAGACCGGCCAGCACGCTGGCCAGCACCAGAGTGACCATCAGCGGCGCAAAGCCCAGCAGCAATCCGAGCACGGCGATGGCCTTGATATCGCCGGCCCCCATCAGACGCCAGCGCCACAGCGGCAGGAAAAGCGCCGCCGCCAGAAATCCGGCCAGCGTCGGCAGCCATCCGCTCCATCGCGGCGGATAGGCCCAGCCGGGCGCCAGCAAGGCCGCCAGCAGCCAAAGCAATTGGGCCGCGAATCCCACGACGATCAGCCGGTTGGGGACGCGGCGATGACGCAGATCGCCATGGATCAGCGCCAGAATCCAGCATGTGAACAACAGCCACCACAGCAGCACCCCTGGATACAAGGCTAGACCTTCCAAAAATCCGGTAACACGACAGGCGCGCCATGGCGGACGCAGCCCCCATCAACCAAACGAGGCCGGGTTGCGGCGTCGCGCTGCGGTGGCCCGACCACCGCAGCGCGATTCCGCTTGCGCCTCAGCCGGCGCCGCCAGCCGGCGGCGTGGTGCCGGTACCTGCCTTGGCGTTGTCCAGCTTGGTGCCAAGGTCCTCGAACATGCCTTTCAAGGAACCGGTAAAGGCGCCCACCGCCACAATGAGGGCCACCGCCACCATGCCTGCGATCAGCCCGTACTCCAGGGCGGTGATGCCGTCTTCGTCATTCCAGAACTGCGCAAGTGTTGCTTTCATAACAAGCTCCATGAGCATCGATTGACGACCGAGGCCGTTGTTGCGTGAACAGAACCAGCCCCTTCAAATCCTGAACCGCCCGCACGCCACTGCACTGCCGCGACGGGGACCCAGGGACCTGCTAACCCGGACCAGGTGAGGCGCCGGGAGATCTGTGCGGCGCCTCAGCAGGCGCCGATTCAATGATCGAGTCGATACGCTGCGCCATGCGCGCGCGAAAGCGTTGGGAAGCCCGCTGCAAATGCCAGCGCATGAGCAGCAAGGTAATGATGGACAAGGCGAATGCGATATACGGCAGCATGGCGCCCCCGATATACCCGCCGGCGGCGTCATTGGCGGCGGTGCAGATAACCGCGCCGGCGGCCGCGCCCGTGTAATGCATGCCGCATACCGCGACGGCCATCAATATGGCGGCGCCGATACGCTGGCGTTCATTCTGCGTATTGAATGCAAGCCAGAGTGCGGCGGTGGCCGCAATGACGGCAATCAGCACCGACAAGACCACCAGGGGAAGATTCCAGAGCAGAACCGCCGGCATGCGCGCGGCACTCATCCCGACATAATGCATGGACGCGACGCCGAAGCCTGCGGCGCACCCGCCGATCAGGCACCGGATAAAAGTGAATCGGTCGCGTCCGACATACCAGAAGGCCCAACCGGAAAACCCGGCGGCTACCAGAAAGCTGAGTATGGTCAGCCCCATCTGATAACCGACTTCAAACGGCAGGTTCTGCGCCAGCATGCCGATGAAATGCATGCTCCAGATGCCCACGCCGCCCATCGCCACCGCGCCGATGACCACATAGCCGAGGCGGATCTCGCCGTCCTGCGTTTCGGCGCGGATGCCCGCCGCCGCCAGCAGGGCGACGTACGAGCCCAGGGCCGCGATCAGGAACGACAGCGCCACGAGGCCGCTATCGAAGGAGAGCGGGACGATGTCGCCCGGGCTCATGAAAGCTCCTTGTGTGGTGACCGGCAGCGGTTATGTGCGGCCGGCAGGTAATGGCAGTGCATCTCGCAGTAATTCCCAGCCATATGAATCTCCGGGAGGGTCCACACATTTTGCGTATTTTTGATACGTGACCTAAGTTTATATATTGCTAAATCATACGCATCAGGGTTTTCACTGAATTTCGTAATGTTGCGACACACCAGTTGTAACGGATACTCCCAACTTCGATGGAATTGTATAAAAAACACCCCAATCTCGCCTATCTTTCAACCAACGAATTAATGGGGACATGGGGATAATTGTGCACTGACTACATATTGCACGTCGTACAACCGCAGTTTGAAATCCATTGTCATTGTTCAGACAATACTGGCACGCTATAAACGGCGTTAATCGAAACTTTCCATTACTGGTGACGCAACCCCTGTTCCACTCGACACGCGATCTTTATCGGCTCGGCATTCACATGAGCAAGCAGAAATGAAAGATAAAAAAGGCACACGAGTGAAAATTCAGGGCGGCCCGTTGGCCCTGGCCCTGTTTTGCATGATGGCAACGGCCTCGCCCGCCCGAGCGGAGGGACCGTTACGGGGCAATCCGGTGGACGCCCTGCCAAGGCTCGAACGTCCGCCCTCGGCAAGGCAGCCGCCGCCGGTGGTCCAGACCGCCACCCCGGAGCAACTGGCCTTGCAGGCCCGGCTGGCGCAACGAATCGTGCCGCGTAACTTCGACGTCACCGGGGTGCGCGCCATTCCGTTCGAGGAAGTGTCCGCAATACTCGCCCCGCTGGCGGGCAAGGAAATCAGCCTGGGTGAGCTGGTCGCTCAGGTGGACAAGATCACGCAGCTCTACCGCGACAAGGGCTATCCCCTGTCATTTGCGCTGGTGCAGAACCAGACGTTCGCAAATGGCCTGGTCGTCGTGACGGCGGTCGAAGGCTATATCGCCAATGTTCGGATCGACGGCGACATCGGCAATGCGCAGGACCGCCTTGAAACACTGGCCGCGCCGATGCTCGCGGAACGGCCGCTCAGCCAGGTCACGCTAGAGCGCCAGCTGAACCTCATGCGTACCGTGCCAGGCGTCAGGTTCACGCCCAGCCTGGATCTGCCCCGCCGCGCAGACGGCGCCACCGAATTGTCGCTGACGGCCAGCCGCCAGCCCGTCAACCTGAGCGGCGACATTGCGGACCTGGGCACCGGCATGCAACCCGTAGTGAATGTCACGACCAATAGCCTGACGCCATTGGGCGAGCAAGTGAAGCTCACTGCGGCAGTGCCGTTCAATACCGATGACGTCAAATACGTGTCCGGCGAAATCCGGGTGCCGATCGGCGCAGATGGCCTGTCGGTCAAGGTTGACGGTTATTACTATGATGCGCGCCCGCAGGACGACGCGATCGAGCTGCTGGGTTTTGATCGGCGAGTCAAAAACGATCGTATCGGCGTCGGCGTCAGTTATCCGTTCCTGTTGAACAACCGGCGTTCGCTGACCGGGACATTGGGGGTATATGCCGCCAATTCCAAAGACCGTTACGAAGCCCGCGAATCCGACCGGTGGCTGCAGCAAGACGCGCAGGTGCGCGCCGCGACAGCCGAGATGCGTTATATCCAGGTTTCAGAAACCAAAGCGACGGACGTCACGTTGACGGCCGC
Organism: Achromobacter animicus; assembly: GCF_902859585.1. Taxonomy (GTDB): domain Bacteria; phylum Pseudomonadota; class Gammaproteobacteria; order Burkholderiales; family Burkholderiaceae_B; genus Achromobacter; species Achromobacter animicus. The sequence continues at coordinate 415,231 of NZ_CADIJM010000004.1, forward strand.
CAAGGGGTTTGACGCCGCAGGCGCAAAAAAGGATATCTCGACCAACTACGGTTATTCCGCGACGCCACGGCTGGACCTGGACTTCACGCGCTACAACCTGAATGCGCGGCAGACATTCGCGCTGCCCCACCAGTTCGGACTTGTGTTCTCCGGCGCGGGGCAGTATTCCAGCAATATCCTGCCCTCTTCCGAGCAGATCTCCTTTGGCAGCTGGCGGTTTGCCATGGGTTATCCGCAGGGTGAGCAAAGCGGGGACAAAGGCGTCGGCGTGTCGGCCGAAATCAATCGCCGCTTCGGCGTGGGCTGGACATACCTTTCCAGCGTACAGCCCTACGCCTTGGTCGACTACGCGCGCACCTGGTACAACAACAAGGACCTGCAGACGCTGAATAACCGGCACCTGTCATCCGTAGCGCTGGGCGTGCGGATCACCGACGACAAGCATTATCTTTTCGACTTCAACGTGGCCAAGCCGGTGGGATCGGCCACCGTCAATAACGACCGTGACGTGCGTTTCAACGCCAACTATTCGCTCTTCTGGGACGCACTATAACTGCCAACCCCTGCCCCGCGCGGTTGTGCCAATGGTTTAAAGACGCCCGTTTCGACGGGCGTTTTTAATTCGGAAAAGGCGCCGATGTTACGTAACGCCCGACGTAACGTCGGCCGTAACGTTACGGCCGATGACCGGCTTTTCGTAACAGTCGCAGGGTCGCCGACATCCCAAAACAACGATTATCAGGAACCAGGGAAAAACCCTTAAAGCTCTGGATATAGGCCTGATAACAAAGGGGATTTTTCGGCACAGCATTACCCAAACTGGTGTTTTGCGTCGGATCTGAAAAATCTTGGCATGGTTTGTGCATCAGGAAGCGTACCGGGTTGTTTCAGGACCCGATTCTTCCAGCCAAAGGAGTTCGTCATGCAGATCCATTCCGAAAAGCGCCGCCTCCATCGCGTCCTCTCCGCCACCGTCCTGGCCACCGCGCTTGTAGGCGCACTGAGCGCCTGCGGAGGAAACGGCGGCAGCGGGAAGAAAACCGCAGGTCTCCCAGGAACCGATATCCCGACCAACCCCGGCGGAGGCGGCCTGGATCCCGGCGTGAACCCCGGCGGTGGAACGAACCCCGGGGGAGGCACCAACCCGGGCGGCGGTACGAACCCCGGCGGGGGCACCAACCCCGGTGGTGGCACCAACCCGGGAGGCGGCACCAATCCCGGCGGTGGCGGCACCGATCCCGGCACCAACCCGCCCCGCGTCATCGGCGTGCTGGAAACGACGCTGGGCAACACCGGCGGCGCAGTCGACAACGCCCTGCCTCTGAACCTGGACTCGACCCTTGGCGGCGTGGGCAAGGCGCTGGACCCCACCATCAAGCCGGTCGCGGACACCGTGGTCGGGCTGACGCAGCAGGTGGGCGCCACGACCGGCCTGGGCCAGCCCCTTGACGGCATCGTCAGGCAGGTGGGAGGCGCGGTCAGCGACCTGGGCACGGACGTCAAGGGCGCGGGCCTGCCCGGCGGCTTGTCGGTTGGCGTGGGCGGGCTGGTGGATGGTCTGGGCAAGACGGTGGCCAGCACGGGCGGCCTGCTGCATGCGGACGCGAACAATCCCAATCCCCTGACGACGGTGCTGGGCAATGCCACCGGCGCGGTGGGCGCGCTGACCGGCCCGCTGGCTGGCCAGGGCGGTCTGCTGCAACCGATTACGCAGGTCGTGGCTGGCGTGACGGGCGGAGTGCTCAACGGCCCGACCACGCCGCTGCTCGAGCCCGCGCTGGGCAATGTCGGCAAGACCGTCGACAACGTGCTGCCGCTGGGCCTGCAGACGACACTGGCAGGCGTGGGCGGCGCGCTCGACCCCACCGCCAGCCCGTTGGCCGCCAACGTCGTGGGCCTGACTCAGCAAGTGGGCGACACGACGAAGCTGGGCGCACCGGTCGCCAACCTGTTGACCAGCCTGGGCGGCACGGTCACGAACCTGGGCGGCTCGTTGCCGGGTGCTGCGCCCGGCTTGAACGGCGTTCTCCAAGGACTGGGCGGGGCCGTCGCCAGCGCAGGCGGATTGGTCCATGCCACGCCGGGCAACGCGAATCCGCTGGGCTCGACGCTGGCCAACGCCACGGGCGCGGTTGCGTCGCTGACAGGAGGCCTGGGCGGCGTGACCGGCGACGCCAATGGCGCGGGTGGCTTGCTGGCGCCCGTGACGGGACTGCTGGGCGGTGTGACGGGCGCCCTGAATGGCGCGGCGGGCGGCGCGGCTGGCGGCGGGCTGCTGGGTGGGGTGACCGGCGGACTGACCGGTGGCGCCGGCGCCACCGCCGGTGCGGGCGCCTCGGCTGGTGCAGGC
>NZ_CADIJM010000005.1 GCF_902859585.1 Achromobacter animicus
CTGCACCACCTGACAAAGCGCGCAGAGACCATGGGCTACAGCTTGGTACCGTTGGCCACCCCAGAAAAAGCCAATGAAATATCAACAGCTTAGGAGGAGTTTCTTGAGAGGCAGTCGCCGAAGGCGACAACGAAGATGACGACGGGGACGTCCGGAGCGAAGGCTCCGGACCGCAATCGTGGGCGATCGCCTCCCCGGTGACCACGGCGTCGGGCGACCTACGAAGACTATCGCCACGAAGGCCGCTATCAGACACCTAACTCAGCCTTCCCAAGCCGAGACAACCCTTCAATTCACCTTAGCCCCAGACACCTCAACCGCCCTCTTCCAAGTCCCCAACTCCCGCTCGATATGCGCCCCAAACTCCCCAGGCGTAGACCCCACCACCTCATATCCATATCCCGCCAACTGCCCCTTCAACGCAGGCACCGCCACCGCCTCCGCAATTCCCTTGCTGACTGCATCAACCACCGCCCCCGGCGTGCCCGCCGGCGCCAATATCCCGTACCAGCCGTTGACGACGAAGTTGGGAACGGTTTCTGCGACGGTGGGGACGTCGGGCAGAAGCGGAGAGCGGTGTTCGCCGGTGACGGCGATTGCTTTCAATTTGCCGGCCTGCACTTGCGGCAGCGAGGTCGAGATGCTGTCGAACATCAAGGACACTTCGCCGCCGAGCAGTGCAACGACCGCAGGACCGCTGCCTTTGTACGGTACGTGCATCATGTCGGCGCCCGTCTGGTTCTTGAACATCTCGGCGGCCAGGTGGCTGGTGTTGCCGTTGCCGGCGGACGCGAAGCTCAGCTTGCCGGGGTTGGCCTTGCCGTAGGCGATCAGTTCGCTGACGGTGTTGGCGGGCGTGGCGAGCGGGGCGGCGACGAGCATGGGCAGTGTGGCGACGAGGGAGACTGGCGCGAAGTCCTTGCGGGTGTCGTAGGGCAGCGAGGGATAGAGGCTGGGGTTGATGGTGTGGGCGGCCAGCACCATCAGGAGCGTGTAGCCGTCGGGCTTGGCGCGGGCGAGTTGGGCGGAGGCGATGGCGCCGCCTGCGCCGGGTTTGTATTCGAGGACGACCGGTTGGCCCCACTTCTTCTGGAGTTCTGCGCCCAGCGGGCGCGCGAGCATGTCTGCGCTGCCGCCCGGCGGGTACGGGATCAGCAAGGTGATGGGCTTGTCCGGATAGGTTTGCGCCGCGTGCGCGACGGCGCTGGCGCCTAGACACAGCACGCTTGCCGACGCGGCTGCCAGGATTGAACGGATCATCGGTAGCTCCTTTGCCCAGCGCGGGGCGGACGTGGGTCATCATCAGGGCGGCAGGAACGGCTGCGCCTGCCAGTCGTTTGCGCACATCTCGGCGTGGCTGCGCAAGCCGGTCGCTTACGCACATCGCGACGCGCCCCGCGCAGAATCCCGCTTACGGGTGTCGCGGCGAGGCTGCGTCAGCGGGTCGATTGCGCGTATCGAGGCACGCCCGTGTCATCCACGACGATCGTTCGCGGCGATTGCGGAAAATGCAGCGGCGCGTCGGTGATCGACCGCAGGAAGTCTTCGGTTACGCCCGCCTTCATCGCGTGCACCTCCAAACCCACGGGCATGACGTCGATGACGGCAAGGTCCGTATAGATGCGCGACACCACGCCTTTGCCGGTGAGCGGATAGGTGCATTGCCGCAGGATCTTGGGCGTGCCGTCGCGGCCGCGGTGTTCCATGGTGACCAGGACCTGCTTGGCGCCAACGGCCAGGTCCATGGCGCCGCCGACGGCGGGGATGGCGTTCGTGGCGTCGGTTTTCCAGTTGGCGAGGTCGCCGCGTTCGGACACCTGGAAGGCGCCCAGGACCGCGTAGTCGAGGTGGCCGCCGCGCATCATGGCGAAAGAGATCGTGTGTTCGGTGATGGACGCGCCTTGCAGCAAGGTGATGGGCTGGCGGCTGGCGTTGATGAGGTCGGGGTCGATGTCGTTGCCGGTGGCGGCGGGGCCCATGCCGAGAATGCCGTTTTCGCTGTGCAGCAGGATTTCGCGGCCGCTGGGCAAGTAGTCGCCGACCAGGGTCGGCATGCCGATCCCGAGGTTGACGGTGGCGCCATCGGGAATGTCGCTGGCCAGAAGCTGGGCGATCTGCTGGCGGGTCAGGCCGATGATGTCTTGCATGTCAGGCCTCCACGCGCACGACGGATTTCACGAAGATGCCCTGCGTCATGATCTGTTCGGGCACCAGCGCGCCCAGCGGCACGATCTCGTCGACCTGCGCGATGGCGTGTCCCGCTGCCATGCACATGACGGGATTGAAGTTGCGCGCGGCGTGGCGGTACATGAGGTTGCCCCAGCGGTCGCCCAGGTGCGCGCGGATGAGGGCGTAGTCGGCGCGCAGGGGCTGCTCGAGCACGTAGCCGATGCCGTCGATGACTTCCTGGCGCCGGCCTTCTGCCAGTTCGGTGCCGTAGCCGGTGGGCGTGTAGAACGGACCGAGTCCAGCGCCGGCCGCGCGCAGCCGTTCGGCCAGGGTGCCTTGGGGCACGCATTCCAGTTCGACCTCGCCTGCGCGGTAGGCGCGGGCGAAAGCCTCGGAGTTGGGTGGGCGCGGGTGCGAACAGATGATCTTGCGGACCTGCTTGCGCACCAACAGCGCGGCGATGCCGCGTTCGAAGGTGCCGGCGTTGTTGGAGATGATGGTGAGGTTGCGCCGGTCCAGTTCGGCCAGGCAGTGCAGCAGTTCGTAGGGCACGCCGGCTTCGCCGAAGCCGCCCACCAGCACGGAGGCGCCATCGGGAATGACGGCCACGGCCTGCGCCATGGATTCCTGAATCTTGTCGATCACCTATTGCTCCTGCACGAGACCCGCGGCGTCCACGATGCTTTTCCAGCGGGCGCGTTCCTGGTCGATGAAAGCCGCGAACTCCACGGGCGTGTTGCCGCCGGCCTGGCCGCCCATGGTCTTGAAGCGCTCGCTGATCTCGGGGCTGCGCACCACGTCGCGCGTGGCGGCGTAAAGCTTGTCGATGGCGTCCTGCGGCGTGCCGGCGGGTGCGACCAGGCCGAACCACGCGGTGACCACCATGTCCTTGACGCCGGCCTCGGCCATGGTCGGCACGTCCGGCAATTCGGCGAGGCGCTTGTCGCTGGTGACGGCCAGCGCGCGCAGCTTGCCGGCCTGGATGTACGGCATGGAGCTGGGCAGGTTGTCGATCATGAAGGTGAACTGCTGGCCGAGCAGCGCGGCCACGGCGGGGCCGGCGCCCTTGTAGGCGACGTGCGTGCCGGGGATGCCGGCGCGCTGCTTGAACATTTCGGCGGACAGGTGCGGCGACTGGCCCGCGCCGGAACTGCCGAAGGAAACCTTGGAAGGATCCTGCCTGACCTGCGCCAGCAGATCGGCCACGCTGCGGGCGGGCGAGGCTTCGTTGACGACGAGGACGTTGGGCACCGAAATCACGAGCGTCACCGGCGCGAAGTCGGCGGGCTTGTAGGGCAGCGTCTTGTAGAGCGCGTAGTTGATGGCGTTGGGGCCGATGTTGCCCATCAGCAGCGTGTAGCCGTCGGGCTTGGCGCGCGCCAGCGCCTGCGCGCCGATGATGCCGGCGGCGCCGGCGCGGTTTTCCACGATGACCTGCTGGCCGAGCTTGGCGGACAGCTTATCGGCGATGAGGCGTGCCGAGATGTCGGTGGTGCCGCCCGGCGCGGCCGGGATGATGAGGGTGATGGGCCGTTCAGGCCAGGCCGCCTGCGCCGGGTTCGCGATGGCGATGGCCATCGCGCCGGCTGCCAGCCAGCGATGCGCACACATCATGCTTGTCTCCCTGCGTGACCATTGATTGGTCAACTCGTGAGCACGAGTGTGGGCGCGGGGGTGGCAATTGCCTATTCCGGAATCCGGAGGTGTGGGTTCGCCTGGGCTGAAGTACGCATTCTGGCCGACGCGGTTTCACTGCCGCAGGCGCCACGATGGCCGTGCCGGCCAACGCTGCGGCGGCCGGCCGGCGTGTTCAGGGCCGGCAGCCGGGCACTGGGTGTTACGCCCCCGCGCGCTCCCAGCGCCGCTGGATGGCCTTGGCCGCGACCACGCCATCCGCCATCGACGTCACCACGCAGGGGTGCATGCGGTGCGCGACCTCGCCGATGGCGTAGATGTCGGGCACGCTGGTCTCGGCGGTGGCGAAGTCAGTGCGGATGTAGCCGCGCTCGTCGCGCGCGAGCCTCAGGTCGTCGGCAAACGCGGCCTGTGGTTCCCAGCCGTAAAAGACCAGGATCAGGTCGTACTGCCGGCCGTCCACGCTGCGGGTGGCCGGGTCGACCTTGTAGGGTCCGATGTGCACGCCTTCGGTACCGGCGCGCGTCACCCATTGCTGTTGGGCGCGCACGCTACGGGCGTAGAGATGGACATTGCGCGCGCCGCGGTTGCGCACGTAGACGTAGTTTTCGAAGGCGTTGTCGCCCCCGCCCAGCACCGCGACCGACAGGCCGGAATAGTCCTGCGCCACGATGGGTGAGCCGGGGCCGATCAGCACGCCCGGCCAGGACGCGCCCGGCGGGTGGTCGGGCAGTCCCTTCGCGCGCACGCCGGAGGCAATGACCAGAGTGCGGGCGCGGGCCAGGGTTTCCTGGCCGTCCGGACCGGCGAGCGTGGCCTCGATGCCGCCCTTGCAGGGCCGCACGCCGGTGACACGGGTTTCCAGCCGTACCGGCACATCGGCGGCGCGCACGCTGGTGTCGATGTTGGCGGCCACCTGCTGGCCGGTCACGCCGGGCAACACGGCGATCCAGTCGTCGGCGAACGGGTTGTCATTGCCCAGCCCGCCGAGACGGGCGCTGGCCTCGACCAGCAGCGGCGACAGGCCCAGGCGGGCCAGCCAGAGGGCGCAGGAGGCGCCGGCCGGGCCGCCGCCTACAATGACCGAATCGTGCATCTGTTGCATGTCACCCCTTATTGACTGCGCCGGCGCCTCGCGCGCGCCCGGACATGGCCGAATTGTAGCCAGCGCGTCCCCCCATCCGCCGCCGCCTTACAATTCGGGCTATTCCACCCAGGTTTTCATCATGCCCACTCGCCGCATCATTCTTTCCGGCCTTGCGCTCGACGCCCGCATCGGCATCCTCGAACACGAGCGCCGCGCCACCCAGCCCCTGCACGTCGATGCCGAATTCGACGTCGACATCCAGCGTTCGGTGGACGACCACGATATCCACAGCGTGCTGGACTACCGCCGGCTGCGCGAGGCCATCGTCGAGGAATGCACGCAGGCGCATGTGAACCTGATCGAAACCCTGTCCGAACAAGTAGCGGCGCGCCTCTTGGCGGACTTCCAGGAAATCCGCGCGCTGCGCCTGCGCATCAGCAAGCCCATGGCCTTCTCCGACTGTGCGGCGGTGGGCGTGGAAATCCAGATCAATCGCTGACATGAACGATATCGCTCCCCCCGGCGTGCAATTTCGCACGCCCGCCGACGAAAAGGCACGCCACGAAGGCAACAAGCTGACCAAGCGGCTGGCGCGCGAGACCACGCGCGCCTTGTCCGACTACAACATGATCGAGGAAGGCGACCGCGTGATGGTCTGCCTGTCCGGCGGCAAGGATTCCTATGCCATGCTGGACATCCTGCTGCAGCTTCAGAAGCGCGCGCCGTTCAAGTTTGAACTGATCGCGGTGAACCTGGACCAGAAGCAGCCTGGCTTTCCTGACCACATCCTGCCGCAGTACCTGAAGGAACTGGGCGTCCCCTTCCACATCGAGACGCAGGACACGTATTCGATCGTGACGCGCGTGCTGGAAGAGGGCAAGACGATGTGCTCGCTCTGTTCGCGGCTGCGTCGCGGCATTCTGTACCGCGTCGCATCGGAACTGGGCGCCACGAAGATCGCGCTGGGCCATCATCGCGACGACATCCTGGCCACGTTCTTCCTGAACCTGTTCTATGGCGGCAAGGCCAAGGGCATGCCGCCCAAGTTGGTGTCCGACGACGGCCGCCACACGGTGATCCGCCCGCTCGCGTACGTGGTCGAGTCCGACCTGATCGCCTACGCCGAACTCAAGCAGTTCCCGATCATTCCGTGCAATCTCTGCGGTTCGCAAGAGAACCTGAAGCGCAAGGAAGTGGGCCGCATGATCAAGGAATGGGACAAGCAGCACCCGGGCCGGTCGTGGAACGTGTTCAATGCGCTGTCGCGGGTGGTGCCTTCGCATCTGATGGACCGCGACCTGTTCGATTTCGTCGGCTTGAAGCCCACGGGCGTGCCAGATGCCAACGGCGACACGGCGTTTGATACGGTCGATCCCACGGACGAGTCGGACGATGCGTGCGGCGATACGCCGCCGGCATTGGAGCCGGGCGCGATCGTCGAGAAGAAAGTGGTGTTCTCGCGCGGGTGATGCGCCGCGTGCAACGCGACCATCCCAAATGAAAATGGGGCTGCGATAGGCAGCCCCATTTTTTTGCTCGGGCGCAATCAGGCGTTCAACACCCGGATCGGCGAGCCCGCTGCCCACGCCTTCACGGCTTCCAGGCAGTTCTGGTAGAAGGCCTCGAAGTTTTCGCGGCTGACGTAACCCAGGTGCGGGGTCAGGATCACGTTGTCCAGGTCGCGCACGCTGTCGGTGGGCGACAGCGGCTCTTCGGGATACACATCCAGCCCCGCGCCGGCGATGCGGAACTTCACCAGCGCGTCCATCAGCGCTTCCTGATCGACGAGTCCGGCGCGCGAGGTATTGACCAGATATGCGGTCGGTTTCATCGCGGCCAGCGCGGTGGCGTCGACCACGTTGCGGCTGCGATCGGACAGAATCAGGTGCAGGCTCACCACGTCGGACGTGGAAAAGAGTTCGTGCTTGTCCACGCGCGTGACGCCGGCGGCCTCGGCGCGCTCGTCGGTCAGGTTGGGGCTCCAGGCCACCACGTCCATGCCGAAGGCCAGACCCACCTTGGCCACCGCGGCGCCCAGCTTGCCCAGGCCCACCACGCCCAGGCGCTTGCCGGCCAGCGGCTCGGGCATGGCCGTCTGCCACATGCCGCGGCGCATGGCGGCGTCTTCGGCGGGCAGATGCTTGAAGAGACCCAGGATGTGCGCCCAGGCCAGTTCCGCCGTGGCGGTGTTGGCGTCGGCACTGCCGGGCGCGCCGGACACGACGATGCCCTGCTCAGCGCAGGCCTGCATGTCGATGGCGTTGTTGCGCATGCCGGTGGTGACCAGGAGGCGCAGCTTGGGCAGGGCGCGGATGCGCTCGGCGGGAAATGGCGTGCGCTCGCGCATGGCGACGATCACGTCGAAGGGCTCGAGCGAGGCCTCGACCTGGTCGTCGGGAATGAAGTTGTTGAAGATTTGCACCTCGGCGTCGCCGCCCAGCGAGGTCCAGTCCGCATAGCGCCGGGCTACGTCGTGGTAATCGTCGAGTATTGCGATTTTCAAGTCTTGTCTCCGGGAGGGATGGCGCTTGCCGCGCCCCCCTTTCCCGGGCCGGCGCGACGCGCGCCGGTCAGTTCAAACGGGCCTTGAGCTGGTCCAGCGGCAGCGCGCCGCTGATGCGCGAGCCGTCGGCAAAGAACAGCGTCGGCGTGCCGCGCACCATCAGCTGCTGGCCAAGCTCCAAAAGCTTGTCTTCGGGCACGTCGCAATTGGCGTTGGGCGGCGTCTTGCCGCGCAGCATCCAGTCGTCCCAGGTCTTGCCCTGGTCCTTGGCGCACCAGACATTGCGCACCTTGACCTTGGAATCCGGCGACAGGATGGGGTAGAGGAAGGTGTAGACGGTCAGGTTGTCCACATCTTCGAGCGTCTTGCGCAACTGCTTGCAATAGCCGCAGTTGGGATCTTCGAAGATCGCGACCTTGCGCGAGCCGTCGCCCTTGACCTGCTTGATCGCCAGGTCCAGCGGCAGCTGGTCGAACGTGACGGCGCTGAGCTTTTCCTGGGATTCGCGGGTGACGTCGCGGCGCGTCGCGGCGTCGATCAGCGGTCCTTCCATGACCCACGTCACGCCTTCGTCGGTGTAGATCAGGTCCATGCCGAGCTGCACTTCAAACAGGCCATAAGGCGTGCGGCGCACGGTCGTGACGTTCATGCCGGAAAAGCGTTGCTGAAAGCGTTCCTTGACGGCGGCCGACTGCGGATCGAGTTCGGTGGTGGAGACGCTTTTTTCGCCCTTGGCCGCCTGCCCCACGGACTGTGTGGAGACGGATTTTGCGCCCTGCGCATGGGCCGTGGCGGACAAGCCGATACCCGCGGCGAGGAAACAGGCCGCCAGCGTGGCGGGAATGCGGAATTTCATCGGTACTCCTGGTCTTGTCAGTCGTGTGCTCAGCCGGAAAGCGTAACCGATCCGGGTCGGGCGGCCGCGGCAGGCGGCGGGTGGGCGGATCCGTATCAGACGGGGCCGGCCGCCGCAGGTTCCGCCCGGCGCCGGCGTCGGGCCGAATCGGGGCAGGTTTGGCCGAATCGGGCCGAATCGGACCGAATCGGGCCGGGTTTGGCCTAGTGGGCCCGGGTTGGGCCGGGTCAGCCCTAATTGGCCGACGCCCCCGCGATCAGCCGGCGCTTGATCAGCGGCGCGCCCTCGACCCAGTGCATGCCGGCGTTGCGCAGCCAGACGAGCGGCGTCGCCTTCGATGCGAACAGCTTGTGCAGCCCGTCGGTCGCCAGCCGCATGGCCAGGACCGGTTCGGCGCGCGCCCGCTGGTAGCGGTGCAGCACGCGCAGGTCGCCGGCCTGCCGGTAGGGTTCGCGCTCGGCGACGATGCGGGCCAGCGCCTCGACGTCGCCCAGCCCCAGGTTCAGGCCCTGTCCCGCCAGCGGGTGCAGGCGGTGCGCGGCGTCTCCGGCCAGCGCGATGCCGGGCGCCACCATCTGGGCGCGCTCCAGCGTCAGCGGAAAACCGTGCAGCTTGCTGCGGACCTTCAGGCGGCCCAGCCGCCCTTCGGCAGCCTCGGCCAGCAGCGCCTCCAGGCGGGCGGTCTGCGCTTCCTGCGGCAGGTCCAGCAGTTGCTGGGCCAGCTCGCTGCGCATGGACCACACCATCGAAACCTGGGGGCCGTCCGCGGTATCGGGCAGCGGCAGCAGCGCCAGCACGCCGTCGTCGCGAAACCATTGGATCGCGGTGCCCTGGTGCGGCAATTCCGCGTCCAGATGCACGACGAGTCCGGTGTCGTTGTAGGACTGGGCTTCGTGCTTCAGCCCGGCCGCCTCGCGCAGCGGCGAGGCCGCGCCATCGGCGCCGACGAAGAGTTCGGCCTGGATGCGGGCGCCGCTCTCGGTGTCGATCGCGCCGTTCTGGTAGCCGGTGCAGCGGTCTTCCAGCCACGCGATGCCGAACATGCGCACGGCCTGGATCAGGACGCGCTCGATCTCGCCGGATTCGACGATCCAGGCCAGTTGCGGCAGCGCGGCCTGCCAGGCATTGAGGTTGACCTGGCCGTCCGCGTCGCCGTGGATTTCCATGGCCTGCACGGGCATCAGCCGCGACGCGGGCATGGCATCCCACACGCCGATGTCGGCCAGGAAGCGCTGGCTGGCCGGCGAAATGGCGTAGACGCGGGGGTGATAGCGGTTGGGATCGGCGGGCGGCACGGCGGCGCGCGGCGCCAGGACGGCCACCCGCTGGCCGCGGCGGGCCAGCGCCAGGGCGGTGGACAGGCCGACGATGCCGGCCCCGCAAACTACGATCTGATGGCTCATCGTGCGGAAGGCTCCCCGGCCTGTTTGGGCCACAGCAGCCACATCTGGCCGCGTTGCTTCATGCGGCCGGCCTGCTGGCCGGCTTCTTCGCCGTAACCCCAGTAGAAGTCGGCGCGGGCCGCGCCCCGGATGGCGGTGCCGGTGTCCTGGGCGAACACCAGGCGCTGCAAGGGCCGGTCCGACGCGGGATAGGTGGTGGACAGGAACAGCGGCGTGCCGAGCGGCACGAAGGTCGCGTCCACCGCCACCGAGCGCCGCGGCGCCAGCGGGATGGCATAAGCGCCCTTGGGGCCTTGTTCAGGATCCACGACCGCCTCTTCGCGGAAGAACACCACGGCCGGATTGGCGTTGAGCATTTCCTGGACACGCTTGGGATTGCGCTGCGCCCAGGCCCGGATGTTCTGCATGGACGCCTGGTCGGCGGTGAGTTCGCCGCGGTCGATCAGCCAGCGGCCGATGGACACATAGGGCTGGCCGTTGTGGTCGGCGTAGGCGACGCGGATGGTCTTGCCGGCGTCGGGACCGTCGGTCAGCTGCACGCGCCCGGAGCCCTGGACCTGCAGGAAGAAGTTGTCCACGGGGTCGTCCACCCAGACCACCACGGGCGGGCGGCGGCCGGACGACGATTCGATGGCGGCGCGCGTGTCGTACGGCACGACGCGCTTGCCGTCGAGCTTGCCGCGCACACGCTTGCCGGCCAGGTCGGGGTAGATGGAACCCAGGTCGATCGTCAGCAGGTCGGCGGGCACCGCGTACAGCGGCCATTGGTAGACACCGCCCTGGCGGCGCGAGCCGCGCACCAGGGGTTCGTAGTAGCCCGTCACCGTATTGGTGGCCGGCTTGCCGTCGGCCGCATTCAGGCGCCAGGGTTGCAGGTAGGTCTGCAGGAAGCGGCGCACGCCTTCGGCGTCGCCGGCGGCGGGCGCGCGGGCCGGGTCGATGGCCGCGGCGCAGACCGGCTGCCAGGCGCGCGGCGTGGCACGCGCGGGCGCGGCCAGGTTTCCGCTGGTGGGCCGCATCAGACCCTTGCAGTTGCGCAGGAAAAGGGGCCAGAACTGCGACAGGTCGTCGGCGCTCCATCCGGGCAGCTCGGACCAGTTGGCCGGCTTCAACTTGCCGGCCAGCGCGCGCGGCGGGGTGTCGGGCAACGAGCCCAGCGGCGGCACGACGAGCGGGCCGTCGGCCGCGGGCGTGCGAGCACCGGGCGTAGCCGGCAGGCCGGATCCGGAATCAGGGGGAATATCGGAGGGGGTGGAACATGCCGCCAGCAGGATCGACAGCACGGACAGGCTAAGAATGCGCTTCATGTGCAGAGGGAAAAACGTGCAACGGAAGGCCGGACCATACTCAGTGCAAGGTGCGCGGCATGGCCAGGACGAATTCGGAGATCGGCACCTCGAACGGAATGCCGTTCTCGCCGACGCAGTGATAGATGCCGCGCATCGTGCCCACCGGCGTGGGCAGGGGACAGCCGCTGGTGTATTCGAAGGTCTCGCCCGGGGCCAGGAGGGGCTGCTGCCCCACGATGCCCAGGCCGCGCACTTCCTGCACGCGCTGGTTGCCGTCGGTGATGATCCAGTGGCGGCTGATCACCTGCGCGGGATGTTCGCCGGTATTGGTGATGCGGACGGTGTAGGCGAACACGAATTGCTGTTCGCCGGGGTCGGACTGTTCGGGCACGAAGCGCGGAGAGACAGAGACGCTCAGGTCGTAAGGTTTCACAGTCCTTCCCTGTGTGGCTGCACGCGGGCGGCGGAACATGGGCGCCCACGCTTGAAAGACGAAATTTCAGGCGCGCCAGCCGGGGCATACCCGCTGCGGCGCCTCAAACTGCAATAATGGCACATTATGCCCTCCCCGACCCCGAACATCATGTCCAAGCAAACGGCCTCCACCCGCATTACTCCCAGCATCCTGTCGGCTGACTTCGCCCGGCTGGGCGAGGAAGTCCGCAACGTCGTCGCCGCGGGCGCCGACTGGATCCACGTGGACGTGATGGACAACCACTATGTCCCCAACCTGACGATCGGCCCGATGGTCTGTGCCGCGATCCGCCCCCACGTCGAGGTGCCGATCGACGTGCACCTGATGGTCGAGCCCGTGGACGCGCTGGTGCCGCAGTTCGCCAAGGCCGGCGCCGACTACATCAGCTTCCACCCCGACGCCAGCGCCCACGTGGACCGCACGCTGTCCCTGATCCGCGAAAGCGGCTGCAAGGCCGGTCTGGTCTTCAATCCCGCCACGCCGCTGTCCTACATGGACTACGTCATGGACAAGATCGACCTGGTGCTCATCATGTCGGTGAACCCGGGCTTTGGCGGCCAGAGCTTCATTCCGGCGGCGCTGACCAAGCTGCGCGAGGCCCGCGCCCGCATCGATGCGTGGATGCAGGCCGGCGGCCAGGAGATCGTTCTGCAGGTGGACGGCGGCGTCAAGATCGACAACATCGCCGAGATCCGCGCCGCGGGCGCGGACACGTTCGTGGCCGGCTCGGCCATCTTCGGCAAGCCGGATTACGCCGGCATCATCAAGGCCATGCGCGACCAGATCGCCATCGGCGAAACCACCGCTGTCTAAGGAACCCGACATGACCGCTTTTCGCGCCGCGCTGCTGGACCTGGACGGTACCCTGCTCGACTCCATTCCCGATCTGGCCTTTGCCGCCAACGCCATGCGTGTTGAACTTGGCATGATCGCGCTGCGCGAGGACGTGGTCGCCACGTTCGTCGGCAAGGGCGTGGACAACCTGGTGCGGCGCAGCCTGGCCGGTTCGCTCGATGCCGCCGACCCGGCGCCCGACGAATTCCAGCGCGCCCGCGAGGCTTTCTACCGCCACTACCACCTGGTCAACGGCGAGCGCGCGCAGGTCTACCCGGGCGTGATCGAAGGCCTGAAACTCATGCGCGACCAGGGCCTGAAGCTGGCCGTGGTCACCAACAAGCCCACGGAATTCACCTTGCCGCTCTTGCAGCGCACGGGGCTGGCGGGCTTTTTCGAGGCCGTGGTGTGCGGCGACACCTGCGAGCGCCGCAAGCCCGATCCCGACCAGATCCACCATGCGTGCGACCTGATGGGCGTGGGCGTGAACGAGGCCGTGACGATCGGCGATTCGATCAATGACGCGCAGGCGGGCCGCAGCGCCGGCACGCAGGTCCTGGTGGTGCCATATGGCTACAACGAAGGACGTGACGTGCGCGAGCTGGATGTCGATGGTATAGTTGACACGCTTGTTGACGCCGCCCAGTGGGTCGCGCTCTGGAATCAAAACCAGAACGCCGCAAAAGTCCCCGCTTAATGCACGTCGCAACCCAGGCAAGAATTCACTACCGCGCATCACTTCCGCGTACTTCATTACCGAACCGCTAAATGAACGTTTCCATCCAGAACCAAATGCTCGGCGCCTCGTGGCGTTGGTGGCGTTTGTCTTCCGGGTGGCGATGATTCCCCTTCCCGGCCCTAGACGCGACCTTGCCGCCTAGCGCCGACACTGTGTAAACAGCGCCCAACCCGGAACCAGTCAACTGGACCGGGTTTTTTGTTGCGTGCCCGGTCCGAAAGCAGACACCGCTTACGAGACCCGACATGACCGAAATCGAATTCAAGGCCCTTGCGGCACAAGGCTACAACCGCATTCCGCTGGTGGCCGAGACCTACGCCGACCTGGACACCCCGCTTGGCATCTACCTGAAACTGGCGCACTCCGGTCCCCTGGCCGGCCGCATGACCTGCCTGATGGAATCCGTAGTGGGCGGCGAGCGCTTCGGCCGCTACTCGTTCATCGGCCTGCCGGCGCGCACCGTGATCCGCGCCAGCGGCACGCGCACCGAAGTGCTGCACGACGGCAAGGTCGCCGAGACGCACGACGGCGATCCGCTGACCTTCATCGAGCAATACCAGAGCCGCTTCAAGGTCGCGCTGCGTCCGGGCATGCCGCGCTTCTGCGGCGGTCTGGCCGGTTACTTCGGCTACGACACCGTGCGCCACATCGAGCCGTGCCTGGGCCCCGCCGTCAAGCCGTTCCCGGCCGGCATGGAAGGCGGCACGCCCGACCTGATGCTGATGCACGTGGACGAACTGGTCATCGTCGACAACCTGGCCGGCCGTATCTACCTGATGGTCTATGCCGACCCCAGCCAGCCCGAGGCCTACAGCCGCGCACAGCAGCGCCTGACCGACCTGCGCGCCCGCCTGCGCCGCCCCGTGGAAATTCCGTACAGCCACGCCAGCATGCAGACCGAGGAACGGCGCGATTTCAAGAAAGAGGACTACCTGGCGGCCGTGCTGCGCGCCAAGGAACATATCGCCGCCGGCGACCTGATGCAGGTGCAGATCGGCCAGGTCATCGCCAAGCCCTTCCGCGATTCGCCCCTCTCCCTTTACCGCGCCCTGCGGTCGCTCAATCCCTCCCCCTACATGTACTTCTGGAACTTCGGTGATTTCCAGGTGGTGGGCGCATCGCCCGAGATCCTGGTGCGCCAGGAACGCACCGTGGAAAACGGCGAGCCGAAGTCGCAGATCACGATCCGTCCGCTGGCCGGCACCCGCAAGCGTGGCGGCACGCCCGAGGAAGACGCGGCGCTGGCGGCCGAACTGAAGGCCGATCCCAAGGAGATCGCCGAACACGTCATGCTGATCGACCTGGCGCGCAACGACGTGGGCCGCGTCGCGCAGGTGGGCTCGGTGAAGGTGAGCGACACCATGGTGATCGAGCGCTACTCGCATGTGATGCATCTGGTGTCGAATGTGACCGGCACCCTGAACCCCGGCATGAGCAGCATGGACGTGCTGCGCGCCTCGTTCCCGGCGGGCACTCTGACCGGCGCCCCCAAGGTCGAGGCCATGAAGATCATCGACGAACTGGAACCCGTGCGCCGCGGCATCTACGGCGGTGCGGCCGGCTACCTGAGCTACGGCGGCGAGATGGACGTGGCCATTGCCATCCGCACTGGCGTCATCAAGGACGGCACGCTGTACGTGCAGGCGGCTGCGGGCATCGTGGCCGATTCGAACCCCGAAGCCGAATGGGCCGAGACCGAAGCCAAGGCGCGCGCCGTGCTGCGCGCGGCCGAGCAGGTGCAGCACGGCCTGGACGAACCCATCTGAGCCTCGCGGCCAAAACGACACCGCCCGGGCCGCAGAACGGCCCCGAGGAGAAAAAAATGCTGTTGATGATCGACAACTACGATTCCTTTACCTACAACCTGGTGCAGTACTTTGGCGAGCTGGGCGTGGACGTGCGCGTGGCGCGCAACGACCAGATCACGCTTGAAGAAGTGGCTGCGCTCAATCCCGACCAGATCTGCGTGTCGCCCGGCCCGTGCTCGCCGGCCGAGGCCGGCATCTCGGTGCCGCTGATCCAGGCGTACGCCGGCAAGAAGCCCATCCTGGGCGTGTGCCTGGGCCACCAGGCCATCGGCGCGGCCTTCGGCGGCGACATCGTGCGCGCGCAGCAGATCATGCACGGCAAGACGATCCAGCTGTCGCACACGGGCACTGACATCTTTGAAGGCCTGCCGACGCCGTACACTGTCATCCGCTACAACTCGCTGACCATCGATCCGGCCACCCTGCCGGACTGCCTGGCGGTCACCGCGACGGCGCCGGATGGCGACATCATGGGTGTGCGGCACAAGACCCTGCCGCTATACGGGGTACAGTTCCACCCCGAATCCGTACTGAGTGAGCACGGCCACGCCCTGCTGCGCAATTTCCTGAACCTCGCCTGAAAGGACGCACCGTGACGATTTCCCCCTCCGAAGCGCTGACGCGCTGCATCGAACACCGCGAAATTTTCCACGACGAAATGCTGCACCTGATGCGCATGCTGATGCGCGGCGAGATGTCGCCGCAGATCGCCAGCGCGCTGTTGATGGGCCTGCGCGTCAAAAAGGAAACCGTGGGCGAGATCACCGCCGCGGCGCAGGTCATGCGCGAGTTCGCCACGCCCGTGGTCACGCCCAATCCGAACGACCTGCTGGACATGTGCGGCACGGGCGGCGACGGCAGCCACACGTTCAACATTTCCACAACTGCGATGTTCGTCGCAGCCGCGGCCGGCGTGCCGATCGCCAAGCACGGCAACCGCAGCGCCTCGTCGTCCAGCGGCAGCGCCGACGTGCTGGAGGCGCTGGGCGCCAACCTGGTGCTGACGCCCGAGCAGGTGGCCGAATGCATCCAGGAGACCGGCATCGGTTTCATGTTTGCGCCCGCCCACCACGGCGCGATGAAGAACGTGGCCGCCGTCCGCAAGGAACTGGCCGTGCGCACGATCTTCAACATCCTGGGTCCCCTGACCAACCCGGCCGGCGCCGCCAACCAGTTGATGGGCGTCTTCCACCCCGACCTCGTCGGCATCCAGGTGCGCGTGCTGGAACGCCTGGGTTCGCGCCACGTGCTGGTCGTGCACGGCAAGGACGGCATGGATGAGGCTTCGCTGGGCGGGGCCACGATGGTCGGCGAACTGAAGGACGGCGTGGTCCGCGAGTACGAGATTCATCCCGAGGACTACGGGCTATCCATGATGTCCAACCGGAGCATCAAGGTGTCCAATCGCGAGCAGTCGCGCGAGCTTGTCATAGAGGCGCTGGAGAATGTCGAAGGCGCGGCCAGAGACATCGTCGCCCTGAACGCCGGGCTCGCCATCTATGCCGGCAACAAAGCCGATTCCATTCCCGAAGCCTTAGCGCTAGCATTTGAACTAATTTCCACCGGCGCGGCGCGAGCCAAGCTGGAAGAATTCTGCGCATACACCCGGACATTCCAGAAATGAACGATATTCTCGCGAAGATCCTCGCCGTCAAGGCCGAGGAAGTCGCCGCCGCCCGCCAGATGCGCAGCGAAGCCGAAGTCCTGCGCGAAGCGCAGGCGCGCCAGGACGTGCGCGGCTTCGCTCAAGCCATCGAAGACAAGATCTCGCAAGGCAAGGCCGGCGTCATCGCTGAAATCAAGAAAGCCTCGCCCTCCAAGGGCGTCATCCGCGAGGGCTTTGCGCCCGCCGAAATCGCGGCCACCTACGCCGTGCACGGCGCGGCCTGCCTGTCCGTGCTGACCGACGTGCAGTTCTTCCAGGGTTCGCACGACCACCTGCGCCAGGCGCGGGCCGCGTGCGCGCTGCCGGTGCTGCGCAAGGACTTCGTGATCGATCCTTACCAGATCGTCGCCGCGCGCGCGATGGGCGCCGACTGCGTGCTGCTGATCGTGGCCGCGCTTACGCCCGCGCAACTGCGCGACTACGAAACGCTGGCGATCGAGCTGGGCATGGACGTGCTCGTCGAAGTGCACGACGCCAAGGAGCTGGAAGTCGCGCTCACGCTCAAGACGCCGCTGCTGGGCATCAACAACCGCAACCTGCGCACGTTCGAGACCAGCTTGCAGACCACGCTGGACCTGCTGCCGCGCATTCCCGCAGGCAAACGCGTCGTGACCGAAAGCGGCATCCTCAAGCCGGAAGACGTGAAGCTGATGCGCGAGCACAAGGTCGACGCGTTCCTGGTGGGCGAAGCTTTCATGCGCGCGAAGGATCCTGGCGCGGAACTGGCGCGTCTGATCGGGTGAACCCGCGGCGGCGGGCGGCGTTGCCGTCTTGCCGTGCCGGACGGCGCATGCGTCATGCGGCGCATCGCCAGACGAGGGATCGGCCAATCGGCTGATCCCTCGCTCGTTTCTCCTTCCAACAGCTATTTCGGCCGAGCCAGGCCCCATGCAGCGCCGCGCCGGTACACCGTGCTGCGGTGCACGCCCAACGCGCGCGCCGCGCGGCTGACGCTGCCGCCGTGCTCGGCCAAGGCGGCCCGGATGGCGGCGTCCGTCATGGCGTGCAGATCGCCGGAGCCTCCGGCCGGCGCGAGCGTCGTTGTTGCGGTGCGCGAGGCATCAACGCCTGGCGTATCGATGCCCGACGTATCGACGCCCGACGTAGTAGCGCCCGACGTAGTAGCGCCCGACGTAGTAGCGCCCGACGTAGTAGCGCCCGACGCGATGGCTTCGATCTTCGCGGCGCTCGCTGCACCGCGCAATTCCGCCGGCAGCATGTCCGCATCCACCCTGCCCGCTGGTCCCGCCAGCACATGCAACGTGCGCAGCACCGACGCCAGTTGCCGGTAATTGCCGGGCCAGGAATATGCCGCAAGCACGGCTTCAATAGCGGGCGGCAGCGCGGGACCCGCGCCTTGCGCCGCCCACAGCTCGCGCAGCAATTCCAGGCGGTCTGCCCGCGCGCGCAGGGGCTCGAGCGTGACGGTGTATTCGGCAATCCGGAAGTACAGGTCGGGACGCACCGGTGCGTCCGGGCCTTCGTGCGCCAGCGGCCGATGCGTGGCGCACACCAGGGTGAAGTCCACCGGCACGGGCCGCGCCGCGCCCAATGGCGAGACCTCGCGCGTCTGCAGCACACGCAGCAGGCGGGATTGCAGCAGCAGCGGCATATCGCCGATCTCGTCCAGGAACAACACGCCGCCATGCGCCTGCCGCAACAGGCCCTTGCTGCCCTGGCGGCGCGCGCCGGTGAAGGCGCCGTCTTCGTAGCCGAACAGTTCCGATTCGATCAGGCTTTCGGGCAAGGCGGCGCAGTTCACCGCCACGAAGGGGCCGGCCGCGCGCTGCCCCCGCGCATGGATCTGCCGCGCAAACACTTCCTTGCCCACGCCCGTTTCGCCCTGCAGCAGGATCGACACGCCGGCGTCCGCCAGATGCACGGCGCGCGCCAGCGCGCCCAGCGTCGCGGCATCGAAGCTGGGGGCTGGCGCCCTGGCTAGCGCGCCCGGCGCGCGCGACAGGGGCGCGGCGGGCGGTTGCGGTGCGCGCGTGCGCGGCATGCGCAGCCGCGCGTGATAGACCGCGCCTGTGCGTGTGTGCACCCTGCCCGTCGCGTCCGGGCATCGTTCGATGTCGCCGTCGAATACGTCCGCGTAGCGGTACACGCCCAGCGCGGTCGCCGCCAGCGCCAGCGCCTGCAGCGCGCGCCGGTTGGCGCCGATCAGCAGGTCGCCCTGGAAGGCCAGCAGCGCTTCGCCGGGCTGGCCGAGCCCGGCGGGGTCGGCATGCAGGCGCAGCACCGTGCAGGGTTCATAGGCGCTTTCGAACAACTGGTGTTCGATGCGGTCCACGGCCCCGCGCACCAGTGCCAGCACATCGGGGCGCACGTCGCGGGCCTGGCTGGAGAGATCAAGCACGCCGAGCGTGCGGCCTTCGCTGTCGGTGATGGGGACGGCCGCGCAGGTCAGGATGCGGTTGGGTTCGAAATAGTGTTCGGCGCCGTGCACGGCGATGGGCCGGCCTTCGACCAGCGCGGTGCCGATGGCGTTGGTGCCGGCGGCGGCTTCGTCCCACGGCGCGCCCGGCATCAACGCCACGCGCGAGGCGCGATGCGCAAATCCCGTATCGCCGTCCGAGTCCAGCACCAGGCCCTGCGCGTCCGACAGGATGACGAGGTTGCCGCTGCCGCCGGCCTGGCGGCGCAGATAGGCGATGGCGGGTTCGGACAGGCGGCGCAGCGCTTCGTTGCGCTGCTGGGCTTCGCGCAGTTCGCCCTGCGTCATGAGATCGGCGCGTCGCACGCCACGCATGTCGAAGCCCAGGTCGGCGCAGCGGCGCCAGGAACGCAGGATGGGTTCGGCAACCATGCCGCCCGGCACCGCGCCCTGCTGGTTAAAGAGCAGGCGCGCCTGCGTCAGCGTCTGCCTACCGGAGTGAGAGGCCATGTATGTCTCCTGGGACCGGCGTTCTGCGACGCCTGTGCTGCGACACCCGTTGCGCGACACCTGTTGCGCGACACCGTCGCGGATTGCGACATGGAACAAGCGAAAAACTACTTTCGCACGCGTGCGGCGGGCTGTCCAGCCGGGATGCCCCGACTGGCATGCGTTTTGCTTGATACCGGACAGGCAGCCCACTGCCACCATCCCAACAATACGGAGACAAGCATGGATATCGCGACCCGCGTTACCCCGGAGACCTACGGCACCCGCCTGGACCTCAGGACGCAGTACGACAATTTCATCGACGGCAAGTGGCAGTCGCCCGCGGATGGCGAATACTTCGACAACGTCACGCCGGTCACGGGCCAGACCCTGAGCCGCAACGCGCGCTCGAAGGAGCGCGACATCGAATTGGCGCTGGATGCCGCGCACCGCGCCGCGCCAAAATGGGGTTCGACCCCGGCCGCCGAACGCGCCCGCATGCTCATGAAGATTGCGGACGTGATGGAAGCCAACCTCGAACGCCTGGCCACGGCGGAAACCTGGGACAACGGCAAGCCCATCCGCGAGGCCCGAGCCGCCGACATTCCCCTGGCCATCGACCACTTCCGCTATTTCGCGTCGTGCATCCGCAGCCAGGAAGGCGGGCTGTCCGAGATCGATCACGACACGGTGGCCTACCACTTCAATGAACCGCTGGGCGTGGTCGGCCAGATCATCCCGTGGAACTTCCCCATTCTGATGGCTGCGTGGAAGCTCGCGCCCGCGCTGGCCGCCGGCAATTGCGTGGTGCTGAAACCGGCCGAACAGACGCCGCTGGGCATTCTGCTGCTGATGGAACTGATCGGCGACATCCTGCCGCCGGGCGTCGTCAACGTGGTAACCGGCTTCGGGCTGGAAGCCGGCAAGCCCTTGGCATCGAGCAAGCGCATTGCCAAGATCGCGTTCACCGGTGAAACCACCACCGGGCGGCTGATCATGCAGTACGCGTCGCAGAACATCATCCCTGTCACGCTGGAACTGGGCGGCAAGTCGCCCAACATCTTCTTTGCGGATGTGGCCGCGCAGGACGACGATTTCCTGGACAAGGCCGTCGAAGGCTTCGTCATGTTCGCGCTGAACCAGGGCGAGGTGTGCACGTGCCCCAGCCGCGCACTGATCCAGGAATCGCTCTACGACAAGTTCATGGAACGCGCCCTGAAACGCGTGGCCGAGATCAAGCAGGGCAACCCGCTGGACGCCGACACCATGCTGGGCGCGCAGGCTTCCACCGAGCAGCTGGAAAAGATCCTGTCCTACCTGGACATCGGCAAGCAGGAAGGCGCCGACGTGCTGGCGGGCGGCTCGCGCGCGCAGATGCAGGGCGGGCTGGAAGGCGGCTACTACGTGCAGCCCACCGTGTTCAAGGGCCACAACAAGATGCGCGTGTTCCAGGAAGAAATCTTCGGGCCGGTCGTGGCGGTCACCACGTTCAAGGATGCCGATGATGCGCTGGCGCTGGCCAACGACACGCTGTACGGCCTGGGCGCGGGCGTGTGGTCGCGCGACGCCAACACGTGCTACCGGATGGGACGCGCGATCAAGGCGGGACGCGTGTGGACCAACTGCTATCACGCCTATCCGGCGCACGCGGCATTCGGCGGCTACAAGCAATCGGGCATCGGGCGTGAGAACCACAAGATGATGCTCAACCACTATCAGCAGACGAAGAACCTGCTGGTGAGCTATTCGCCGAAGAAGCTGGGGTTCTTCTGATCAGCCTGGCTTGATCTGTCCATCCCAAGCCGCTTGCGCGGCCAACCTGCGCGCCGGGTCCGCCCGGCGCGCTTGCAGAGGAATCCCGTCATGCCAGAGCACACGCCACGCGTGGTTGCGACCGACGAGGCGCGCCAGCTGATCGACACCTTGCGCACCAAGCACGGGCCGCTGATGTTTCACCAGTCCGGGGGCTGCTGCGACGGCAGCTCGCCCATGTGTTATCCCCAGGGCGAGTTCATGGTGGGCGGCTCGGATGTGCTGTTGGGCGATCTGGAAGGCTGCCCGTTCTGGATCGGTGAAGACCAGTTCGCTTACTGGGAACACACCCAGCTCGTCATCGACGCCGTGCCCGGACGCGGCGGCGCGTTTTCGCTGGACAGTGCGGAAGGCAAGCGGTTTCTGCTGCGGTCTCGGCTGTACTCGGATGACGAGTGGGCGAACGTCGGGCCGGTGACGAAGGGATAGCGCGCCTTAGCCGCGCTTGCCGTGGCCGCCGCCCTTGGACAAGGTGTCGTCCTGAAGGCCGGCGCGTTCGGCCTGTTTCCACTGGAAGGACACCCGCCGGATGCGGGCGGCGCGGAATTGCGTGAACGAACGGCCGCCCGGCATGGGCGCACCGCGATAGGCGCTGCTTGCGTTTTTCATTGCTGATGTTGCGTTGACGAGAAATCTTGCGAAGGATGATTGGGCGAAGCGGCCGACGTCGTGCAGCCGTCGCCGTGCGGCGGGCCAGGTGCAGCCGGCCAGGTGCGCCCGGCTAGGTGCGCCCGGCTAGGTGCGGCCGGCGAGGTGCGGCGGCGGGCCTGGCGCGGCTATCTAAAGGCCGGCATGCGGTGACCACGCGCTGGCCGGCGCTTTGCGGCGCGTCCACGCCAGTGCGTCTTCCAATCGGTCGTTGCCCCAGAACATTTCCCCCTCCACGAAAAGCGTCGGTGCGCCGAAGATGCCCAGGTCACGTGCACGGTCGACCTGCTTGCGCAGCGCCTCCTTGGCGGTTTCCGTCTTGGCCCGGGCGATGAGCGCATCGGCATCCAGCGACAGGCCAATGAGCAGATCGCGCACGACGTCTTCGGACTGAATGTCCAGGTCGTGCTGAAAATTCGCGCGGAACACCGCGACGCAGAAATCGCGTCCCCAAGGTTCATCCTGGCCCAGCAGCGCGATGCGCGCCGGCAGCACGCTCATGCGCGGAAAGAGGCGCGGGCGGTTGTAGACCACGCCGTACTTCTCGGCCAGGCGGGCGATGTCGCGCATCATGTACGCGCCCTTGCCGGGAAACAGCCGGAACGGCGTGTCGTTCCAGCCCTGCGCCTGGAAGATCGGCCCCAGCAGAAACGGCCGCAAATCCACCTTGACCTCGGCCTCGCGCGCAAGACGGTCGATGCGCTCGATCGCCAGATAGCTGTACGGGCTGGCGAAGTCGAACCACATTTCGATGCGGGGCGTATCGGGCAAGGACGCGGTCATGGCTGAAACTCCGGTTGGCCTGCACAGCGGGGCGTGGCCGTGGCGCGCTGCGCCTGACCGCCCTGCGAAAGTAGCGCGACCTGCGCATCCGGCAGGCCGCTGAGGACGACGTCGCGATCGCTGTGCACGGTCAGGGATTCGCCCGCTTGCAGCACGCTGTCATCGAAGCGGCGGTACTCGGAGACCCACACGGCGCCAGCGTGACACTCGATGCGGACGCCCGAAGCGCGCTTGAGCAGCATAGTCGAGCCGCCGCCCAAACGGAATGACATGCCTGCGGTGCAACATAACTGGAACATGGCGCCCCTCCCGGCCGCAGCAGCGGCGATCACGGCGGATGACCACGACCTGGTCCCGGTCACCCAACGTCTGAGTCATATTGGACGCCCGCGGCGTACTATTGCTCAAGCGACTTTTCCGCTCGACACGCATGAGTTTCACGAATGCCATATCCGCTAGCGAAACTACCTCCGCTTGATCTGGTTCGCGGCTTTGTCGCCGTCGGCCGCCGCATGAGCATCACGCTTGCCGCGCAGGATCTGCATGTCACGCAGTCCGCCGTCAGCCGCCAGATCCGCGCGCTGGAAGCCCATCTGGGGGTGCCGTTGCTGGTGCGCGGGTTTCGTAGCGTGACGTTCACCTCTGAAGGCGCGCAGCTTTTCCGGATGGCCGATGTATGGCTCAGTCAGCTCGGCGACCTGACCGAACAACTGCGCGCCCCCGAGCGGCGCACGCCTGTCACCGTCACCACCACCATCGGCGTGGCCTCGTTGTGGCTGCTGCCCCGGCTGGGCGATTTTCAGGCGGCGTATCCCGACATCGACGTGCGCGTGGCCGCCGACAACCGGCTGATCGACATCGACCGCGAAGCCGTCGACATCGCCATCCGCTACAGCGAGCGCAACACGGTCTCCGATGGCGCCGTGTGGCTCTTTGGCGAGTCGGTGGTGCCCGTAGCCCATCCGTCGCTCAACGCGCGCGAACTGGATGCGCGCGAGTTGCAGCGCCATGTGCTGCTGGAATTCGACGATCCCACGCGGCCCTGGCTGCAATGGTCGGAATGGCTCAACGCGCGCGGCCTGGGGCGTGTGCGCCCGAAGGGCATGCTGCGCTTCAACCAGTACGACCAGATCGTGCATGCCGCGCTGGCCGGCCACGGCATCGCGCTGGGGCGGCTGGCGTTGATTGCGCCCATGCTCGCGGACCGGCGGTTGGCCCTCGTTGGCAGCCCCGCGGCCAGCGCCACCGAACACGCCTACTGGCTGGTGCGTAACGCGCGGCGCAGCACGCCGGATGCCGACGTCGTCACGCAGTGGCTGGTGGATCAGGCAGCGGCGACGGCGCGGGATTTGACGGGTTGAGCGGACGTCGCCGCGGCGAACGGCGCGGCGGGCGCGCGCAAGGGCGAACGCGGGTGGCACAGCAGCCGCCCATGCCCTGGTTACCAGACCGGCGACCACCAGACCGCTCGGGAGCAGCCCGCCGTGCCCTGTGTAGCCTGCCGGTCAGTCCACCACGACCTGCGCCGGACCGTCAGCCATCTCGCCGATCACGGCGGCCTGGCCGAAGCCCTGTTCGTGGAAGATCTTGAGCACCGCATCCGCGGCTTCCGGCACGCACGACACCAGCAGGCCACCCGAGGTCTGCGGATCCGTCAGCAAAGCACGCTGGGTGTCCGACACCCCGGCGCCCAGACGCACCGATTCGCCGTACGACGTCCAGTTACGGCCGGACGCGCCCGTGATCACGCCGTCGGCGGCAAACGCTTGCACACCTGGCAGCCAGGGCAAAGCATCCAGCCGCACGCGAGCCGTGAGCTTGGCGCCGCGCGCCATCTCCAGCGCATGGCCCAACAGGCCAAAGCCCGTCACGTCGGTGATCGCATGCACCCCATCCAGCGCGGCCAGCGCGGGGCCGGGACGATTCAGGCGTGTCGTCGTGTCGATCATGACGCGATAACCGTCCACGTCCAGCAGATTCTTCTTGAGCGCCGCCGACAGGATGCCCACGCCCAGGCCCTTGCCCAGGATCAGCACGTCGCCGGCGCGCGCATCCGCGTTGCGCTTGATGCGGTCCGGACGCACCAGCCCCATCGCGGCCAGGCCATAGATGGGTTCGACCGAATCGATGCTGTGGCCGCCCGCCACCGGAATGCCCGCGTCGGCACAGACCGATTCGCCGCCCTTCAGAATCTCGGCAATCACGTCGTGCGGCAGCACATTGATCGGCATGCCGACGATCGCCAGCGCCATGATCGGCGTGCCGCCCATGGCGTACACATCCGACAGCGCGTTCGTCGCGGCGATCCGGCCGAAGTCGAAGGGATCGTCCACGATGGGCATGAAGAAGTCCGTGGTGGCGATAAGCGCCTGCTCGTCGTTCAGCCGGTACACCGCCGCATCATCCGCGGTTTCCGTGCCCACCAGCAGGTTTGGATAGCTGGCGGCGGGGCCAAACCGCGCCAGCAGCGCCGACAGCACCCCTGGCGCAATCTTGCAGCCGCAGCCGCCGCCATGCGATAGCGACGTCAAGCGCGGCGCGTTGGTGGACGCAACATCCTGGGTCATCTCAGTCTCCGTGAGTCAGTCGGAAAAAGGATAGCACCGGCCCGGTGAATGGCCCTATGATCGAACGCAGCCAGGCCCTCGCCATTGAACGCTCGCTTGCAGGAGTCCGCCTTGATCAGCCGCCGCCGCCTTCTGCAAACCGGTTTGACGCTCGCGGCGCTGCCCGCGTGGGCGGGCGCTGCGAACAATGCGGCAAGCAACGCCGCGGGTGGCGTCGGAAAAGGCCCGGCAAATGGCGCCCAGAATGGCAGCCCGAACGGCACCCCGAGTGCCGCCCAGAATGCCGCCCCGACAGCCGACGCATTGAAAGCCGCCACCGGCCCCAACTGGGCGCCATGGACCGGCCCCACCTTGCCGCTCGTCCTGCCCGACCTCGGCGGGCGCGAGCTAAAGCTTTCCGCGTGGCGCGGCAGCGTCGTCATCGTCAGCTTCTGGGCCACCTGGTGTGAGCCGTGCCGCGACGAACTCCCCGTTCTGTCCACCATGGCCAAGCGGCATCGCGAAGAAGGCCTTCGCCTTGTCGCCGTCAACGTCGGCGAAGCGCCCGCCAAGATCTCCGCCTTCCTGAAAAAGACCCCCATCAACGGCACGGTCCTGCACGACCGCAACAGCGCCGCATCGAAGAAGTGGGAAGCCGCCGCGCTGCCCGCCAACTACCTCGTCGACCGCGCCGGCACGATCCGGTTCTGGCATCTAGGTGAACTGAACTGGAAGTCGCACGAGATAGGCGGCGTGGTGACGCGCATGCTGCGCAGTTGATGGAGCCTGCATCGGGGTATATCGGCACTTGGTCCGCCGTCCACCCCGACGACCGCCCGATCAGCCACTGAAAGAGCCCGTGGTGGCGCGGGGTTCGCGTTGCGGGCCGTTTAGATGGTGCCCGGCGGAATCCGAAGGGAGCCGAAGGCGGACGAGGATGAGCACGGGGAAGTCCGGAGCGAAGGCTCCGGACCGCCATCGGAGGCCCGCAACGCGAACCCCGCGACGCCGCGGGCGGCAGAAGAACACAAACCGACAGCCCGGTGTCAGACACCCGGACACGACGCAGTATCACGACGACTATCTCGTACGGGAATCAGACACCTGCGTGGGGAGCGGCAGAAGAACCCAAATGGCGGAAGGCAGCAGGAGTCGAACCTACCTGGGAACGTCTGACGCCCCCAACCGGGTTTGAAGCCCGGCCGTGCCGCCGGGCACGGATGCCTTCCGCGGCGGACCGCCTATGATACCGGCTCGGCGGGCGGCTGCATCGCCGCGTACGCGCTTTCGCCGCGCAGCACATGCGTATCCCGCACCCGCCGCGTGTAGCCCACGCGATCGAAGAACTCCAGGATCTGGATCGCCCGCTTGCGACCCAGGCCCGTCGCGTCCCGGAAAACCGCAGCGTTCAAGCCCGGCGGCTGCGCGGCCAGGTCTGCTGCCAGCGCCGCCAGCTTGCGCACCTGATCACGGTGATAGAACAGATCCTTCACTACCTGCGCCACCTCGCCACGCCGCAGCAGCTTGCGCAGCAATTGGCGCACGGCGTCCTCGGGCTGCGCCTGCAGCTTCGCCAGATCGCGCACCCACGGCGGATCGAACGCGCCCGCGTCCAGCAGCGGCAACAGACGCGCCGCCAGCGCGGATTCGGCCGTTCCCAGCGTCGCAGTGTGCGTAGGCAGATGCAGCCAGGGACCATTGCGCGCGATATGGCCGTCGCGCTGCAGTTCGTCGAGCAGCGATGTCCAAAGCGTATCGGACATTGCAGGGAACGCCATGCGCCGCAGCCGCGCGCTGTCCGGACCCGGTTCGTCGGGCGCGCTTTGGTGGAACGACGCCAGCGCCTGCTCGGTCCGATCGCGCAGCGCCTTCCAATGCGCGTCCAGGATCAGCGTGCGCGCGCCCTGCGCATTGCGCGGCTCGATCCACACCGCACCTTCGGGCGCCGCGATGTCGCTGACCGGCAGGCCCGTCAGACGCTGTAGTGCTGCTTCGTCCAGGCCTTGCGGCGCATGCCCCAGCACCGGTTGCAGGCCGCCGCCATCCAGCATGTCCGTCAGCGCCTGCAGGCCCGCCAGCCGCGACGCCGACCGGCGCTTGCGGTCCGGCGCATTGGGATCCAGCACCCGGCCGCCGCCCACCGTGCGCGTCGCCTGTGCGTTGCGCACGATGTAGCGGTCGCCCAGCATCGCGCAGACGGGTTCGTCGAACACCAGTTGCACCCATCCCGACTGGCCCGGCGACAGCGCCTCGGCGCTGATCGGCACCACGTGCGCCACATGGCGCGCCGCGCCGATGTGCACGTGCAGCGGCGCCCACGCCCGCACTGGCGCATCCGCGGACGGCAGCAGCGTCAGCGCCACATCCACGTGCTTCGAGGGCAGAAAGCAGCGCGCGTCCGCGATCCAGTCGCCGCGCGAAATGGCGTTCTTGTCGATGCCCGCCAGGTTCAGCGCGCACCGCTGGCCGGCCGAGCCCGTCTCGCTGGGCTGGTTCTGCGCGTGGATGCCGCGCACGCGAACGCGTGTATTGGCCGGCATCAGGCGCAGATCGGTCGCGTCGTCGTCCGCGCGGACCTGGCCGGCGTGCGCCGTCCCGGTGATGACCGTGCCGTGCCCGGACAAGGTGAACACGCGATCCACCGCCAGCCGGAAGAGGCCCGTGGCCTCGGGCCGCGACAGGGCCTGCGCCTGCGCGTGCAAATAGTCTTTCAGCGCCGCCACGCCGGGATCGCCGGCTTGCGCCGCCTCGGCAGGTGCTTCGGCGTGGGCCGCGTGGGATGTTTGGCTCGCCTGAGCCATCTGCGTCGCACTCGTGCCGAACACCGGCGCGCCTTGCAGGAACGTCCCTTCCGTCAACGCCGCGATCTCGCCGCGCACGGCTTCCAGTTGTGCCGCATCCGCGCGATCCGTCTTGGTCAGCGCCACCGCGCCGCGTGCCACGCCCAGCATCGACAGGATGGCCAGGTGCTCGCGCGTCTGCGGCATGACGCCGTCGTCCGCCGCCACCACCAGCAAGCCGAAATCTATCCCGCTGGCGCCGGCAGCCATCGTATGCACGAGCTTCTCGTGCCCCGGCACGTCGATGAAGCCCAGCACGTCGCCGTTGGCGAGCGGCGTGTAGGCGTAGCCCAGTTCGATGGAAATGCCGCGCGCCTTTTCTTCCTTCAGCCGGTCCGTGTCCACGCCCGTCAGCGCGCGCACGAGCGTCGTCTTGCCGTGGTCGATATGCCCTGCGGTGCCGACGATCATGCCAGCGGCTCCGCCAGCTGCGCCGCAAAAGCGGCTTCGTCGCGGTCTTCCAGGCAGCGCAGGTCCAGCCACAACGCGTCATCCGCAATGCGGCCGATGACGGGCACCGGCAGCTTGCGCAACAGCGTCTCCAGCCGGTCCAGATGCCGCCCGGGGCGGCCGGTTCCCGCATGGCGCACGGCCAGTCCGTAACTGGGAAGCTGGTCGATGGGCAACGCGCCGCTGCCGATCTGGCTGAACATCGGCACCGCCTCGACCGCATAGCCCGGGCCTGCGGCATGCGCCAGCACGCCGCGCAGCCGTTCGGCCTGCGGCTGAATATCGCGCAGCGGCCGGGTCAACAGGCGCAGCGTCGTCAGCCGCTGCGCCAGGAACTCCGGTGCGCGATACAGCTGCAGCACGGGTTCCAGCGCCGCCAGCGTCAGCTTGCTGACGCGCAGCGCGCGCTTGAGCGGATTCTTTTTGATCTTGCGGATCAGGTCGGCGCGGCCCACCAACAGGCCGGCCTGCGGTCCGCCCAGCAGCTTGTCGCCGCTGAACGTGACCAGATCGGCGCCCGCAGCGATGGTCTCGCGCACGGTGTCTTCTTTCGGCAGCCCGAATTGCGTCAGGTCCACCAGCGTGCCGCTGCCAAGATCCACCGTGGCCGGCAGACCGCGCGCATGGGCCAGCGCCGCCACCTCGGCCACGCTCACGCTTTTGGTGAAGCCGGTCACTGCGTAGTTGCTGCAATGCACCTTCATCAGCATCGCGGTGCGCGGGCCGATGGCGTTTTCATAATCCGCCGCGTGCGTGCGGTTGGTGGTGCCGACTTCGATGAGCTTGGCGCCCGCCCGCTTCATGATGTCGGGGATGCGGAACGCGCCGCCGATCTCGACCAGTTCGCCGCGCGACACCACGACTTCGCGGCGATCCGCCAGGGCGTTGAGCATCAGCAGCACGGCCGCGGCATTGTTGTTGACCACCGTGGCGGCCTCGGCGCCCGTCAGCTCGCACAGCAGATCGTCGATGAGGTCGTCGCGATCGCCGCGGCCGCCGGTGTCCAGGTCGAACTCCAGGTTGGCGGGCGTGGTCAGCGCGCGCAGCACCGAGGCCACCGCTTCGTCGGGCAGCAGCGCGCGGCCCAGGTTGGTGTGCAGCACGGTGCCGGTCAGGTTGTAGACCGCGCGCAGACGGGGCCGCGCGGCCTCGTCCAGCGCGGCTGATGTGCGCCCCGCGACCGCGGCCGCCTCCAGCTCGTGGCGCGGCACGCCGCCGTCCAGCGCGCGCTTGCGCAGCGCGTCCAGGTCACGGCGCAGGGCCGCCACCACTTGTGTCCGCCCGTGGGTTGCGAGCGCCGGCTGCAACGCGTCGGCATTCAGCAGGCGGTCCAGCGAAGGAATGTCGGACGCGGCGGCAAGGCCGGCGCCGGACAGTTGATCTGCCATGCGAGACTCCGTCATTGAGCGGCGCTAGTCCTCGGCGCCATGCCACAGCAGCGGATTGCCGCTGGACCGCGAATAACCGGCCTCGCCGACCAGCACGTCGAGCATCAGGCTGGCCAGGTCATCGGCCACCGGCTCCACGTACAGATCCTTGTCCTGGTAGAAGATCTTGCGGTACGTGTGGCAGTTGTCACAGGTTTCGGCCTTGATGGCAGGCGTGCGGCCCTCGATGGACTGGTACGCGACCTTTTCCACGTCCTCGCAGTGCGAGCATTTGACCCGCACCATGTGCCACTGCGTCGCGCACAGGCTGCAGCACAGGTAGCGATAGCCTTCGTACTGGCCGCCGACGCGCACGATGCTGGCGACCGGCAGGCTGCCGCATACCGGGCACACGCCGAACGGGCTGGCGACGGGGAGTTGCTTGGGATCGAAGCGGTTGGCCAGGTCCGTCCAGTAGACCTGCAACGCTGCCATGACAAAGGGCGCGGCCGCGCTGTCCACGCCTTCGTCCTGCTCGGACAGCACGGCCTGCGCCAGGTCTTCAAGCGATTCGGGATCGTCGGCCAGCGCGCGCCGCAGCGCGGCGCAGACGTCAAGGGCTTCGGCGGGCACGCCAGGGGCGCGCGACACGTCGTCCAGCAACTGGCCCAGGATGCGGAGCCACAGCGCATCGCGCGGCCAGCCGATGGCCTGCAGCGGCGGCATGCCATGCGCCTGCGCGAGCGAAATCCGGTCTTCGGTGGCGGGCGGCGCGGCGCAGTCCTGCAGCGCGCGGTGCTGCGCGTCGACCAGATGCGCCATGAGCTGCAGGTAGTCGCCGACCGGATTGCCGTCGGCAAGCTGCCGCAGGCGCGCCGCCCGCGCCGCGAAAACGGATGTCCGTTCCGGCAGGGTGATGCGGGGAATGGCGTTATGGTCTAGCGCTTCGATCTCGCCGCGTGGAAGAATTCGCTGCAATTCTCGTCTCCAGAAAAACAAATACGGCTGCCAGCCTGCAAAGAGGATAGCAGCCGTCGATCACGACATGCCGGGGGTTACTTCTTCACCTGCTCCCGGAACCAGGCGCGATGGTGCTTCCACGCCCAGCCGGCGGTGACATAGCCGCGCAGCATTGCCGTGAGCGACCCCTTCACCCAGATCGCCGCGTAAATATGCACAATGATCGCGCAGATCAGCACCAGCGCACAAACCGCGTGCAGCACGGACGCGGCGCGGATCACTTCGATCGGGAAGTAGAACGCGAAATACTCGCGCCAGATCACGATGCCGCTGACCATCAGCCCCAGCATGCACAGGATCAGCACATAGAAGAGCAGCTTCTGGCCGGCGTTGTACTTGCCGACCTCGGGCAGCTTTTCCTCTCGGTTCTCGACCACGTCGTCGAGCTGCCTGAGCCACTGGCGATCCGCGCGCGTCAGCAGGTTGTGGCGCCACATGTGCCCGGCAAACACGGCAAAGCAGACGAACATCACCACCCCGATGAACGGATGCAGGATGCGCGTCCAGGGTCCGCCCCCGAACAGGTTGGACAGCCAATACATGGATGGATGAAACAGCGCCAGCCCGGACAGCGCGAGCAGGATGAACGTGAGCGCGATGATCCAGTGGTTGGTGCGCTCGCCCGGCGTGTAGCGCTTGATGCGGCGGTAGTGGTGTTCTTCACTCATGGCGCACCTCCTCTTCGGCCCTGCGTTCGTCTTCCTCGGTCACTTCGTTGCGGCCCACGCGCGCATAGTGGAAAAAGCCCGCCAGCGCGGTGAGCGCCATCGTGGCCAGGCCCAGCGGCTTGGCCAGGCCCTTCCACAGCGACACCATCGGACTGATCTTCGGATCGGCGGGCAGCCCGTGGTACAGCCCCGGCTGGTCGGCGTGATGCAGCACGTACATGACGTGCGTGCCGCCCACGCCGGGCGGGTCATACACGCCGGCCTGCGCAAAGCCGCGCGACTTCAGGTCTTCGACGCGTTCGGCCGCATGCTGGTGCATGTCGTCCTTGGTGCCGAAGACGATGGCGCCGGTGGGACAGGCCTTGACGCACGCGGGCTCCATGCCGACCGCGACGCGATCGGAACACAACGTGCACTTGTAGGCCTTGTTGTCCTTCTTGGAAATGCGCGGGATGTTGAACGGACAGCCGGTGATGCAGTAGCCGCATCCGATGCAGTTTTCCTCGTGGAAGTCCACGATGCCGTTGTTGTACTGGATGATGGCGCCCGGCGAGGGACAGGCCTTCAGGCAGCCCGGGTCCTCGCAGTGCATGCAGCCGTCCTTGCGGATCAGCCATTCCAGGTCGCCGGCGTGATTCTCGAATTCCGAGAAGCGCATGACGGTCCAGGAGTGCTCGGTGAGGTCGGCCGGGTTGTCGTAGACGCCTACGTTGACGCCGATCTCGTCGCGCAGGTCGTTCCACTCCATGCAGGCGCTCTGGCAGGCCTTGCAGCCGATGCACTTGGAGACGTCGATCAGCTTGGCCACCGAGCCCGTGACGGGTTCACGGATGCCCGGCGGCGGCGTGGTGGTGGCGGAGCGCCGCTTGATGTCCAGGGATTGCATTGACATGTCGGTTCTCCTATACCTTTTCGACCTTCACCAGGAACGACTTGAATTCCGGTGTCTGGGAATTGCCGTCGCCCACGAATGGCGTCAGGGTGTTGGTGAGGAAGCCCGGCTTGGCGATGCCCACGAAACCCCAGTGGATGGGAATGCCGACCTGGTGCACCGTCTTGCCTTCGATGGTGAGCGGACGGATGCGCTTGGTGACCAGCGCCACGGCCTTGATGTAGCCGCGGTTGGACGACACCTTGACGCGGGAGCCGTTGGGGATGCCCAGCTCCTTGGCCAGCGCCTCGCCGATCTCCACGAACTGCTCGGGCTGGAGAATCGCGTTGATGCGGACGTTCTTGGTCCAGTAGTGGAAGTGCTCCGTCAGGCGATAGGTGGTGGCGACATACGGGAAGTTCTCCACCGTGCCCATCGCCGCGAGGTCATCCTTGAAGATGCGCGCGGCCGGGTTGCTGGTGACGCCCTTGGCCTTGGGATGCAGCGGGTTGTAGCCCAGCGGGTTTTCGAAGGGTTCGTAGTGTTCCGGGAACGGCCCTTCGGCCAGGCCCGCCCGCGCAAAGAAGCGCGCCACGCCTTCCGGGTTCATGATGAACGGCCCCATGCCGCCCGCGGGGTTCTCGTCGCCCTTGAAGTCGGGGATGTCGGCGCCTACCCACGCCCTGCCGTTCCATGACACCACGCTGCGCCGCGGATCGAACGGCTTGCCTTCCAGGTCGCACGACGCGCGGTTGTAGAGGATGCGGCGGTTGGCCGGCCACGCCCAGGCCCAGTTCAGGGTCTGGCCGATGCCGGTGGGGTCGCTGTTGTCGCGGCGCGCCATCAGGTTGCCGCTGGGACTCCAGGCGCCCGCAAAGATCCAGCAGCCGCTGGCGGTGGAGCCGTCGTCGCGCAGTTCGGCAAAGCCGGCAAGCTGCTCGCCGGCGCGGCGCATGATCTTCGTCGGATCCTTGGGATCGGCCAGATCCACCAGCGCGCGGCCCGTGTATTCCTTGGCCAGTTCCTCGGCCGTGGGATTCTGCGGATTGGAATAGGGCCACGACAGGTTGACGATGGGGTCGGGGTACTTGCCGCCGTCCTGTTCGTACATCTTGCGCAGGCGCGTGTAGATGAGCGCCATGATCTCGATGTCGCTCTTGGCTTCGCCCGGGGGCTCGGCGCCCTTCCAGTGCCATTGCAGCCAGCGGCCGGAGTTGACCAGCGCGCCGTCTTCCTCGGCAAAACAGGTGGTGGGCAGGCGGAAGACCTCGGTCTGGATCTTGGACGGATCCACATCGTTGGCCTCGCCGGCGTTACGCCAGAACTCGGACGTTTCCGTGACCAGCGGATCCATGATGACCAGGAACTTGAGCTTGGCGAAGCCCTCGTTCAGCTTGGCCTTGTTGGGCGCCGCCGCCAGCGGGTTGAAGCCCTGCGCGATGTAGCCGTTCATCTTGCCCTGGACCATCAGCTCGTAGACCTGCAGCATGTCGTAGAGCTTGTCCAGCTTGGGCAGGTAATCGAACGCCCAGTTGTTGTCGGCCGTCGCCGCACCGCCCCACCAGGCCTTCATGAGACTGACGTGGAACTTGTGATAGTTCTGCCAGTAGCTAAGCTGGTTGGGCCGCAGCGGCTTGAGCGTGCGCGTGTCGATGTACTTGGCGTAGTCCTGCTCGGGCTCGTTGGGCAGCGTCATGTAGCCCGGCAGCAGGTTCGACATCAGGCCCAGATCGGTCAGGCCCTGGATGTTCGAGTGCCCGCGCAGCGCATTCATGCCGCCGCCCGCGATGCCGATGTTGCCCAGCAGCAGCTGCACCATCGCGCCCGTACGGATGATCTGCGAGCCGATGGAGTGCTGCGTCCAGCCCAGCGCGTACAGGATCGTGGCGGCGCGGTTGGTGGTGGCCGTGGACGCGAGCATGTCGCACACCGTCAGGAACTTGTCCTTGGGCGTGCCGCAGACGCGTTCGACCATTTCCGGCGTATAGCGCGAATAATGCTTCTTGAGCAGCTGATACACCGAACGCGGATGCTGCAGCGTGGGATCGGTCTTGACGTAGCCGTCGTCGCCGCGCTCGTAGTCCCAGCTTTGTTTGTCGTAGGTGCGCTTTTCGGCGTTGTAGCCCGAGTACAGGCCCGCGTCGAACGCGAAATCCTCGCGCACGATGAACGAAAAGTCGGTGTAGTTGCGCACGTACTCGTGCTGGATCTTGTCGTGATCCAACAGGTACTTGATGACGCCACCCAGGAAGATGATGTCGGTGCCGGTGCGTATGGGCGCGTAGAAGTCCGCCACGGACGCC
This sequence comes from Achromobacter animicus, assembly GCF_902859585.1. GTDB lineage: Bacteria > Pseudomonadota > Gammaproteobacteria > Burkholderiales > Burkholderiaceae_B > Achromobacter > Achromobacter animicus. The sequence continues at coordinate 34,639 of NZ_CADIJM010000005.1, forward strand.
GAACGCGTAAAGCGCGGATCCACGACGATCAACTTGGCCTTGTTGTGGGCCTTGGCTTCAGTAACCCACTTGAACCCGCACGGGTGGGCTTCGGCGGCATTGCCGCCCATGATCAAAACTATGTCCGCGTTCTTGATGTCGACCCAATGGTTCGTCATCGCTCCACGGCCAAACGTCGGGGCAAGACCTGCCACCGTCGGGCCATGTCAGACACGGGCTTGATTGTCGAACGCCAGCATCCCCATGCTGCGCACTGTCTTGTGCGTGATGTAACCGACCTCGTTGCTGCTTGCCGAGGCGGCCAGCATGCCGGTGGTCAGCCACCGGTTGACCGTCTTGCCGTCCGCGGTCTTCTCGACGAAGTTCGCGTCGCGGTCTTCCTTCATGAGCTTGGTGATGCGCGTCAGGGCTTCGTCCCACGACATCCGTACCCACTTGTCCGAACCGGGCGCCCGGTATTCCGGGAATTTAAGACGGTTGGGGCTGTGGATGAAGTCGATCAGGGCCGCGCCCTTCGGACAGAGGGTGCCGCGGTTGACGGGGTGGTCGGGGTCGCCTTCGATGTGCATGATGCTGGCGCGGGCGTTCTTCGAGCCATCGCCCAAGCCGTACATCAGCAAACCGCAGGCGACCGAACAGTAGGGACAGGTGTTGCGCGTTTCGGTCATGCGCGCAAGCTTGAACTGGCGCACCTCGGCCATGGCCGTGCCGGGGGCAGCCCCCAGCAAGGCCAGGCTGGAGCCCGCCAGCGTCGCACCGGTCACCTTGAAGAACTGGCGGCGATTCATGTTGACCATGAAGCACTCCTCTCCTGGTGAATGAAGGAAGCGGAAATTTCCAGGACGAAAAAGCCCTACGACTTCCAGGGAAATGTGAAGAAGTATAGGCCTTCGATACGCGATCCGTCATGCCTGCCGATGCCGGAGACGCCGGCGCTGGTCCGAATTTGACGGCAAAATGCGCTTTTTTCGCAGATTTTGCGGCAGTGCAGCGCTGCTACGATGGCCGGCGGCATCGGTGGTTCGGCAGCATGTTTGCGCCGGTCGCCGCCTGCCCTTTTTCCCGCATGTCATTGGAGCGCCGATGCGCCGCCTTGCCCCCTTGGCCCGAGTTCTCGCCCTGACACTGGCTTTCTCGCCCTTCGTTCTGATGCCGCTGGCGCCCGCCCACGCGGCGCCCGCCGCGCTGTCGCCCGCCGCCGCCGCCACCGAGGCGGCGCAGCAGGCGGCCACGGAGGGCTATCTGTATTTCTATCCGCTGGTGGCGATGGACCTGACCCGCCGGCAGTTCACGCATCCATCGCGGGGCGCCGATGGGGCGCCGGCCAACACGTTCCATCACGGGCGCACCCTGCCCCGCGCGGGCGCGGCCACGCCATGGGCGAACGTCGACATGCTGCGCAGCAGCGCGTGGCTGGATCTGACGGACGGACCCGTCGTGCTGTCCGTGCCCGACACGGCGGGACGGCTCTACACGCTGACGCTGCTGGATATGTGGACCGACGTCTTCGCGACGCTGGGCAAGCGCACCACGGGCACCGCAAAGGGCAACACCGTGATCGTGCCCCCGGGCTGGAGCGGCACGCTGCCCTCCGGCATGGCGCGCATCGACGCCCCCACCGTGCACGTCTGGGCGAAGGGGATGATCGAAACGCACGGCCCCGCCGACCAGGCGGCGGTAAACACATTGCAGGACGGCTTCGTCCTGACGCCCCTGGCGCAATGGAACCTGCCTGCGCAAGCGCCGCGCACCAAGCCCGACCCGTCCCTCGATCTGAAAATCCCGGTGAGCGAACAGGTGGACTCGATGCCCACCGACGCGTTCTTCACCTACGCCGCCGAACTGCTGCGCAAGCATCCGCCGCATGCGACGGACCAGCCTGTGCTGGCGCTGCTGCGCCGCGAGGGGCTGGTGCCCGGCCGTCCGTTCGACTTCGACAAGCTCGATCATTCCGCCAAGCAGGGCATGCGCCGCGGCGTGCGCGCCGCGCGTGACCGCATGGCGGCCGCCGCCGGCCGTTCGCTGCGCGCCACAGACGGCTGGCTGCAGGAAACAGGCAGCATCGGCGTGTATGGCAACGACTGGCTACGCCGCGCGCTGGCCGCGCAGGCGCAGCCGGGCAGCGGATTGCCCGAGGACCTGACGGTGCTGGTGCTGGCCACGGATAGCGATGGCGCGCTGCTGGACGGCGCGCACCGGTATGCGCTGCATCTCGAGACCGGCCAGTTGCCGGACGCGGGCGCGTTCTGGTCGCTGACGGCGTATGACAGCCAGGGCATGCCCGTGCCCAACCCCGTCAACCGCCATGCGCTCGGCAGCCGCGATCCGCTGCGCTACAACGCGGACGGCTCGCTGGATCTTGTCTTCAGCCACCCGGCGCCGCCGCCGGAAGATCAATCGAACTGGCTGCCGATTCCGGCGGCCGGGCCGGTGGGGATGCTGCTGCGGGTTTACCTGCCGGGACCGGCGGTGCGGGATGGCTTGTGGACGCCGCCTGCGGTGCGGCGGGATGTGCCGGAGGCTGAGGTTGCCGAGGCCAGCAATCCGGCAGTTGAGCCGGAAACCGCCGCACAGACGGAAGTCCCGACAACTGCTGCCGCCCCTGCCGCGCCACCCGCCAAGAAACCCTGACCGCACCAAAAATACGGCGCGATGTCAGCCGCCAGCCGCTACCATTGGCGTTTTATTCATGAATGAGCCGCCCGCCATGGACGACGCCTTTAGCCACCAATTGTCGATGACCATCCTGATGACGCCTGACATGGCGAATTTCTCAGGAAACGTACACGGCGGAACCATCCTCAAGTATCTGGACCAGGTAGCCTACGCCTGTGCCAGCCGGTACGCCGGCCAATATGTCGTGACGCTGTCCGTCGATCAGGTCGTGTTCCGCGAACCGATCCACGTCGGCGAGCTGGTGACGTTCCTGGCAGCCGTGAACTACACGGGCCGCACGTCGATGGAAATCGGCATCAAGGTCGTGACCGAGGACATCCGCAAGAAGCTGGTGCGTCACACCAACAGCTGTTATTTCACGATGGTGGCGGTGGACGACAAGGGCGCCCCGACCGCCGTGCCGCCGCTGGAGCCCCGCACGCACGAGGAAAAGCAGCGCTTCAAGGCCGCCGGCCTGCGCCGCGAACTGCGCCAGGAAATGGAACGCCGCCACGGCGAGATCAAGCGCGAAACCACGCACGACACGCCGGGCGCCTGATCATCGCGTTGGGGCGGCAGCGCCCTGTTCACCCCCGCCCGCTGGATATCCAGCCGCGGGGGTCTTGTATTAGCGAGCCTGCAGATGGTGTTCTGCATGCGCTTCGGCGAACCTGTGCGTTTCGCTGAGCCGGATGAATCAGCGGACGAACTCCGCATTACGTCTCGCATGACCCGGACGGCGCGGCCGTGATACCGCGCCGCTCTCTTGCGCGATTCCAAGTCTTGATCGATTTCCCATGACAATAAGACTCATCTGATTTTCAAGGTTCGATGCGTGTGCCGTAATGGCACCGCAGACTGTGCATTCACCGGTGGTGGAAAGGCCTGTAGTTGCGGGAGCAAGCCATTCCTATCCAATCACATATCCGGTTCACGTTTGCCATCGGCGACGAATCCTTCGACGTCGTCGAATTCACGTTGCAGGAAGGTCTGTCCGAGACATTCCTGCTGGACGTGGAACTGGCCAGCGCCAATGCTGCCGTCAACTTCGGCAATGTTCTGGACCGCCCCGCGCTGCTCACAATCTGGCACGGCGACCTGCCCGTGCGCTACGTGCACGGCGCCGTCTCGTCTTTCGTCCAACGCGACACAGGCTTTCGCCGCTCGCGCTACTCCGCAACCGTCGAGCCACGCCTGGCAAGGCTCAAACTCAGTTCCGATTGGCGCATCTTCCAAAGCCTGACCGTCCCGCAGATAACTGAGGCCGTGCTAAAAGCGCACGGCCTCACCCTGGACTACGAGCAGCGCAACACGACCGCGCATCAACCGCGCGAATACTGCGTGCAGGCCGGCGACACCGACTACCACTTCGCCGAACGCATCATGCGCGAGGAAGGATTCTTCTATTCCTTTCGCCATAGCGCGCAGGGCCATCAACTGGTCCACAGCGATCGCCTGTTCATTCACGGCCGCGTGGGTGACGAGCCGGTGCAGTACAACCCCACGCCCGGCGGCGACCAGCCGCAGCCCGCGCTGCGCCGCTTTGCCTATACCGAGAGCGTGCGCACCGCGCGCCAGACGCAGCGCGACTACACCTTCCACCATCCGCGCTACAGCCACGAGCACACCCGCGACGGACAGGATCTGAAGCATCAAGGCCGCCGTTACGAACGCTACGACTATCCCGCCCGCGCAAAATATGATGAGGCCGGCAGACCCTTCGCCGAGAACCGGCTGCGTGGCCATCGCCGTGACGCGCGCATGGCGCTGGTCGAGGGTGACGATCCTCGTTTGCAGCCGGGCATCTCATTCACCCTCGCCGGTCATCCCCGCGAAGACATGAACCGCGGATGGCGCCCGGTCCGCATCGTTCATCGCGGCACGCAGCACGCGAGCCAAGCTGAGGAGAGCGCCGACGCCCATTCGGGTACGCATTACCACTACGAGGCCGAGCTGGTTCCCGACGACACCGAATGGCGCGCCGAACCGCTACCCAGGCCCCGCATCGAAGGACCGCAGAACGCCGTAGTGGTCGGTCCGCCCAACGAAGAGATCTATACGGACGCGTACGGACGGGTAAAGGTTCAGTTCCCCTGGGACCGCCAAGGCCAGCAGGACGAATACAGCTCCTGCTGGATCCGCGTCTCGCAGAACATCGCCGGCGCGACCTGGGGCCACATGGCCATTCCGCGCGTGGGCCAGGAGGTGATCGTTTCCTACTTCGACGGAGACCCTGACCAGCCCGTGATCACCGGCCGGGTCTACAACCGCCTGCAACTGCCGCCTTACAAGCTACCGCGCCACAAGACGCGGATGACCATCAAGAGCAAGACGCACAAAGGCGAGGGCTTCAACGAGCTGCGCTTCGAGGACGAAAAGGACCAGGAAGAGATCTACGTCCATGCGCAGAAAGACCAGAACATTAAAGTCAATCACGACGAAACACGATCAGTGGGTCGCGACCAAACCAACGGTGTGGGCCGCGACCGCAGCACCAGCATCGGCCAGGACGACACGTACAGCGCGGGCCGCGACCTCAAAGCACATGTTCGCCAGGACCTGTTCAGCACCGTGGACCGCAACGAGATCCGCAAGGTCGGCAATTCGCAGCGCGAAGAGATCGCTTCCAGCCGCCGGGTCACGATCGGCGAGAACGACGCTCTGGTGATAGAGGGAGTCCAATCCATCGAGGCCAAAACGTCCCAGCGCACGTTGACGCGCGATTACGTCTTGCAGGGCTCGGACCGCATACTGATTCGCGGACCGGCCGGCACGGTCATTCTCGATAGCAGCGGCATCAGCCTGAACTCCCCCAACATCCTGCTCAAAGGGAAGGTGCGGGTGCAGTCCCCAGGCTCCAATCAGGTCAAGGCGCTGGAGGCTGCCATCCGCGAGGGCTCCCCCTTGATTGAAGAGTGTCCGTCGGACACGGGAGATTGAGGATGAACCTTCACCAGTGGCTTGCGGACCGGGGCATCGATGCGTCGTCGCGCGGCGCCCACGTCCTCTTTCTTGCGGAGATGTCGGCGCACCCTGAGCTGCGCGCCCGGCTGGAGTTTCACGATCAACCCTACCGGCTGTTGTGGAAGCTGGAAGCGCAAAGCGCGCTGGAGCAACATGCGCCGTGCCTGTTTCAGGCTCATGCCGAGTCAGCCTTCGGCCACTGGCTGGGCAGCACGATCAGCACATTTGCGCTGACCGTCCTGCTCGCTCGCGATGACATCGATGCCATCGCGTCGCGTCTTCGCCGGTTCACCAAATTCCAGGATGGCGGCAGCCGCTACTACCTGCGCTTGGGTGATCCCGCGGCGCTACGTCTCTACATCGACTCCATCGCCCACGCGCCCGAAGTCCTGACGAGGCTGTTTGGCCACAAGGGCGTCGAGGCTTTCCACCTTCACGCGCCGCGCATTGCCCTATCGCGGCAAGTCGCGCCTATCTTCGAGCAAGGCTGGGACCATCCGGGCCGCAACGGGTATCTGCTCTGGACAGACGCGCCTCCTGAATCGGGGCAGACGTAATGGCCCTGCTCACCCTCAATAGAAAACAACTTGAGCTGGCGGCAACTCGCGAGACCGACCGCCAATTGATTCAGTACATCCGCGGCGCCCTGGCAGCCGTACTGCCTCGATTGCCTGCGTCGCAGGCACTGGTCGAGCCTTATGTTCAAAACGCGGGGCGCCAGGCCATCGAAAGCGGATTTGGCGAAGGCGGCTATTACAGCTTCTATATCCTTACCGGCTTGCTGCTCGGCCCCATGTGGGATCAGGATCCGTTTTTCCTGGGGAAAATCGACAAATATCTGGACGCGCCTGGCATGGAGCCAGGCGCCCGCATTGCGTTGGCCATGGACGCCGTGCTCGATACGCGCCGGGCGCTGGAGGCCGTGTTGCCCGAGCTGATCGACGTAGCCGTGCAATCGCTGAGCATCCCCCCCGAACGGTTCACGCCCGGGCACACCTGGCTTGCCTTCGAGCGGATGGCGCACATCCGCGGTTGTCAGCCCCACCAGATCCTGCCGCTGTTCGAACGTTTCGAAATGGGCTTTCGCCTCGGCAATGGACTGCCCCCCATCCGCCGCGAAAAGCTCCCAGGACACATCCAGGTCGCGTACGAGGCACAGGGCATACCGCTGCCCAAGCCAAGTGACGCCATCCGGGACCTTGACCGGCTCCAACTGCAGAACTTCCACGGAAGCCTTCTGCTCGGGCTGACCTACGGTCAGTCGTTCTCCAACAACCTGTTTCTCGTGCGCCTCGTGCAGACGCTCGATGCCGCCAGCCAGCCACATGACTATCAGCACCACTTGAAAGGATTTTTTCTCTCGCACCGTGAAGCCCTGATGGAGAAGGTCATTGAGTAACGATGCCGTGGCGGCAAGCTACAACAAGCTGGCGCAGGATGCGGCAGACGGAACCTTGCCAGCCCCCCAGAAGATCTGCACCGAATGCCCCATGCCGGGCCCGATCTTCTCCCTGAACCCGGATGGCGGCCCGCGCAATGCCGACCTGTATCTGGGAATCCCTTCCGAGGGAACCGCCGCAACGTACCGGTGGTTCATGGACAACCCATGGATCCGGAACAAGGAACGCAACTACCGCGATACCTTCCTGCTCCGGGTGCTGCACGAATTCGGCACCGCATACGGCGACGCGGGCCTGGCGGAGTTCAGCGCGTTCCTGTCGGTGCAGGAATGCGAAATCATCTGCCTGGACGATGAGATCGCGGATGACGTGCTGTCGCCCGCCGTGCTCGACGAGTTCGGCCAGCGAACCCGCGACGGCCTCGGGTTTCAGATCCAGCGCAACTTCGTGTTCGCGGGCGGCAAGCTCTACTACCTGACCTTCACCACGGTCACGTGGCAGACTGCCAACCGCACCGAGTACATCGGTGATGATGGCCAGATAAGTCACAGCATGCCGTTCACGTGGGACATCCCAACGGGCTTGTACCTCATCGAACGGGCGGCCAAGGATCTGGCCGCCGGCTTTGAGCGCGCCAAGGCGAAGATCCACATCTGGGAGGCCATCAAGGGTTTCTTCGAGGTCGCCACGGCATTGCTGGCATTTGCGCCCGTCGCCGGCCAACTCGCGCTGGGCGTGCGCGGGGCCGCCTCGAACCTGCGCTACCTATTCGTGGCCATTGATCGTGCGCTAGCCCTGGATGCGATGGCGGATGGCACAAACCGGATGATCACCGGCGAAGGATTGAGCATCGGCGAGAAATTCTTCGAATCGCTTGCCGCGCTGTCCGACCCCAAAACTGCGGAAGAGCGCGGCAAGCAGGTCTTCATGAGCATCAACCTGGCGATGCTCACGCCGTCCGTCTTCGGATCCGCCCGCTGGATGATGCGCCGGATCGGCGACAAAGCGGTGAAGGTGGACACCAAGATGCTGAGCGAGGAAAAGCTCAGGCGGCTGGGGCAGCATAAGCATGGCGAGGCGACGGTGCTGGAAACGGTGGTCGACACCCGCGAGCGTGTCCCGGGCGGGGGCAGCATGCGGGTAGTCGAAACCTATTCCCCGGATACCAATAAATCCAGGTTGAACGTTGATGCGAAGACGGGCTCGGGTGATTTTTCCATCATCGTCAATCGCGTTCGAGAGCGGGTCGCCCTGCGTGCGGTGATGATCGATACCGCGCGCAAGGGTAGAGGTCTTCGGAACGTGGTGGGCGATGCGGGCGAGGAGATCTTCGCGGCTGGGATGGTGCGCCACTGGGGCGTAAAGCCGGAGAACATCCTGGGCTACAACGTGAAGAATGATGGCCCCAGCAAGTTTGGCCTGAAGAACAGGAGCGGCCACGGACTCGACATGCTGGTCAGGGTGCCGCCGCCACCGGAAATGCAGATTCGCGTGCCGAAGTCCGAGGCGCGGGATCACATCGAGGGATTACGGGGGTCGTCTGAGTACGAGACGTTGGCGTTTGCGGAGGAGACGTTGATCGTGGTGGAAGTTAAGACCACGTTGGGGAAGGGTAAGACGACGGAGCTTTCCAGGGAGACGCAGAGGTTGGGTGGGGAATACAACACTAAGCGGGTGGCAAAACTGGCAGAGGGCGGCGGACCGTACTGGAAGCGTGAGAGGTTGTTGGAACTAGATCCCTCTGCTATGGAGAAATTGGAGGTTATTGAGAATGCAAGGGCGGATGGCAACATCAGATTTATGCACGCTCAGGTATTTCTCGATGCTAATGGGAATATCAACTCCCTCGTAGGGAAAGGCGTTGGTCAGGGCTCGGGTATTCAGCTCAACGATTGGCCAGGGATGTGATATGGAACAGAAGAGAACAAAATCAAGATTGGAAAAAACCTTACCAAAAGTTGATGAGTGGGCAAAGGACATGTGGCCACCGAGTGATCGCTTGACCCGATATCTGTCCGGCGAGAGCGACAAACCAGGGTTGGCGGCTATAGATCTGTACAAGTATGGAATGCAAATGTGCGCGCAAGGTCTTCTAGACGCAAAAGGAGGTCGGCTCAGCCAAGCCATAGAACTCATGGCTCTTGGCCTTTCGCGAAGGACAATTTCTTACGTTATTCGAGTTCACCGCCTTCACGGAACGACTCGAGATGATGTCGAAGACCTCGATGGCCTTACTGCCCTGATGTTTGGATCTGTCGCATTGGGCCGCCCGGAACTAGCAAAAATCCTATACCGGACTGTGCTTGCGGGCATCGAAGGAGGCTATGGTGTTCGTGATGGCCACGACCTACCTATCGGCTCGACTTTGCGCTACGCCGGCTTCGGCCTGACCATCATCAGCAATTGGCTAGGCCAACCCCTGGACCTGGACAAGCACGCCCTGCCTCGCGATCCGGCCTGGGCGCCCTTGGTATCGCAATGGCGCGAACCCGACCTCGACAAATTCCTGCCCGCACTCCTCTCCGCCTGCGACGTCCACGTGGACCGCATCGCCATCACCTATCGCGAGCACGAAACCAACGCCGAAGAGTTCGAGTTCAGCACGCCGCTCCTGGCCGTACACCCTACGGAAATCCTGGCCGTCCTACGCTTGCGTGATCTGCTCGGCTTACCCAACCCCGCGCATATCGACCACCCGCTAATGCGGACACCCTATGCGCAAATCACCTGCACACCGGCGTTCCTGGCCTCGCTTGGCCAACGCGACGAGCTGCTGGAGCGCTTTCTCGAGACCGTGCGCCGCCGGGATCCGGCGGTGTTGCCTGCGGGGCTTTGAGCCGCATCCCCGTTGACGGAGCGCTGAGCCTCGGCGATGCGCTTCGGAAATGCGGAGTCGCGTGCCGAAGGCCTTCAAACAGCAGTCGTCGATGCGGAAGGGTGTGACAGGCCTGCCGGTCGCGACTTCACGCCCGCTCGATGCCCGCCGGCGGGGCCGGCGGCGCCGCCACGGGTTCGCGGTCGCGGCCGATCATGCGCTTGATGCCCAGCCATTGCTGCGACCAGAACCCGCGTCCGTAGTCGCGTCCGCCCAGCTCGGCCTGCTGGTCATGGATGCCGGTGGGACCATAACCCACCCCAAACCGCGCGGTGCGGAACAGCACGTCCCAGATCGGAAACAGCGCGGCGAAGTTGTAGCCGCCCACCGGCCCCGGCGACGAGGCGTCGTAGGCGATGGAATGGTGATGGCGATGAAAGCGCGGGCTGACCAGGAGGCGTTCGCCCAGCGCGCCGAAGTGCATGCGCAGATTCGCGTGCGAGAAGCTCTGCGCCAGCTGGGTGATGGCCACCACCATGACGAACTGCGCGGGCGGCACGCCCACCAGTTGCGACACGAACACGACCAGCACGTCGCGCAGCATGTCGTCGAGCAGGTGGTTGCGGTCGTCGCTCCAGATGGTCATCTGGCGCTGGCTGTGATGCACGGCATGCAGCGCCCACAGCCAGCCGAAACGGTGCTGCGCGCGATGGTAGAAGTAATCCACCGCATCGAACAGCAGCAGGTAGATGATGAGGCTGACCCATGCCTTGTCGGTCACGCCCGGCCAGTACTGATCCAGCTGGAACGGCGCAAAGCCCCACACGTGCAGCTGGCCGAAGATGCTGTCCCAGAACGGGTCGATGGTGAAGAACAGCAGCAGCCGGAAGGCGCCCAGACGGTGGATCAGCGTGTACAGCACGTCGATGCCGATCTGGCGGCGGTCGGTCACCGGCTCCACGGGACGCAGGCGCTGCAGGGGGCCCAGGACCAGCACCAGCACCGCGATCTGGATCAGCCCGACCAGCAGCCACATGGTGGCGTCGTAGGCGTCCTCGATGAAGTTGCTCAGGCCCAGGTGGAACAGCGCGGGCTGAATCGCCGTCTCGAAGAGCCATTGCTGGCTGTCCCCGAAGAGTTGGCTAAGCGTATCCATGATCAGTGATGCGTGGCGATCCAGTCGCGATAGGCCGGATGGGTGTTCAAGGTGGCAAAACAATAGCCCTTGCGCTGCAAACCTTCAATCAGCGGTTCCAGCACGCCGGGCGCCCACGGGTCCTGGCGCGACCAGATGCCCAGGTGCGCGAGCAGGATGTCGCCGGGCTTGATGGTGCGCAGCGCCTGGTCCAGCAGCTTGGCGTTGGGGTATTTGTCGCTGGGCAGCTCATCGCCCAGGAACCCGGCCGGCGACCAGCCCACGTGCTCGAAGCCGCAGGCCTTGGCCGCCTTCAGCAGCGCGGGCGAGGTCTTGCCGCCGGGCGCGCGGTACAGCGGCAGCATGTTCTTGCCCGTCATCTGGTGAAACCGGGTGACGGACCGTTTGATTTCGGCGCAGTATTGCTCGGCGGTCCACTCGGCGCGCTTGCCGGCGTCGGGCCCGGCGCTGGGTTTGACGCGGAACTTGCCGCCCGGCAGGTCGCCCTGCCAGTAGACGTGGTCGTAGGTGTGCGAGGCAAAGGCGTGGCCTTCGGCGGCGCGCGCCTTCCACCAGGGCGCCCACACGTCGTCCAGGCTGGTGCCATCGGTCAGCGTGCGCTCGTTGGCCAGAAAGAAAGTGACCTTGACCTGGTGACGGGCCAGCACGTCGGCCACCAGCGGCGCGACGCCCATGTGGCCGGTGTCGAACGTCAGGTAGACAGGCTTGTCGCAGGTGGCCTGCGGGGCCGCGCCGGCGACCGAGGTCGCCAATGCCAGGCACAGGACCGCGGACCGGGCTTTGCCCTTAGCGGGTCGGCGCATGATTCAGGGTCCATACGCCGTGCGGCGACTTGCCCACGGGCACCTGGTTGACGACCTTCTTCTGCTCCAGGTCCACCACCGTCAGCTTGCGCGCCCAGCGCGAGGTGACCAGCAGCGTCTTGCCGTCGGCCAGCACGTCCATGCAGTCTGGGCCGCCCGGCACCGGGAAGGTGTCGACGACGGCCAGCGTCTGCAGGTCGATGCGGCTGATCGAGTTGGCGGTGCGGTTGCTGACGAACAGGTGGCGGTGGTCGCCCTGCGCGCGGAAGGCGTGCGCGCCCGCCGCTGTCTGGATGCGCTTGACCAGCTTGGCCGGGCCGTTGCTGACGTCATAGGCTTCCACGTACGAGTCGCCCGTCAGCGCCACCAGCAGCGTCTTCTGGTCGGGGGTCAGGAAGACGTCAGCGGGCGTCTTGCCCGTGGAAACCGTCCACTTGGGCGTCTGCGTGGCCAGGTCGATGGCGATGAGCTGATCGCTGTCCTGCAGCGAGACGTAGGCCGTCGTGCTGTGCTTGTCGATCATGATGTGGCTGGGCGTCTTGCCCGCCTGGATGCGCTTGACCAGCGTCAGGTCAAAGCCCTTTTCGAGCGGCTTCCAGGCATAGATGTCGATGTGGTCCAGGCGGTTGGCCGCCGTGACGAACCACTTCATGTCCGGCGAAAACTGCAGCTGGTAGGGATCGACGATGCCGGTCAGCGTGCGCTGCACTTCGCCCGTCTTGGGATCCATCAGGGTGATGGAATCGCCGGTGGCGTTGGCAATCATCAGCGACTTTTCGTCGGGCGTCAGATACAGGTGATGCGGCTCTTTGCCGGTAGGCACGCGCCGCAGTTCCTTGTAGGTGGCCGGATCGATGATGCTGACGTTGGCGTCCAGGGAATTCAGGACAAAAATCGGGGCGGAAGCCGCCGCGGCGCTAAGCGCCATCCCCACGCCGAACAGGGCGTAGCGGACAAAAGACATGGGGTTCAATTTGGAGATCCGGCAAGGGGAAATCGGGCAGGCACCCGGTGCTCGCCATTTTAGGCACAGGCGCCTGACAAATGGGTCACAGGTGACGACGGAAACGCGGCGCGGCGGCAGGCTTTGACGGCAAACACGCAAGCCTGTTGCGACCCCGCAACAGGCGCGTGAAAAGCGGCATACGGCCCCGAAAAAACCTACCTGGCAGGCGCCGGCTGACCGTTCGCATCCACCCAGTTTCCAGTTCGGATATCGGCGTCTCGCAAGGCCGCCGCGCGGGAAGCCGAGGACGGTCCCAGGTCACTCTCCAGCACGCCGCCTTCCGGCCCCACGACGAACGTGCCGATGCCCGTGTGCCCGTAACGCGCGGGCCAGGCCACGATACGGTACGAATTGCCCGCGCCGCCCGGCAGCACCTTGTAGCGATAGCCGAAAAACGCGTCGTCCACGGGCACGTCGGGCCCCATCGCCAGCGCATCCGGGCCAAGGGCCTGCTGCGGCGCACCGGGCACGTCGGGCCAGTACAGGCCGTCGCGCTCGCCGGCTCGGCTGACCAGCCGCGTGGCGTACCGGCCCTGGCCGACCCCTTGCGCATACCGGGTCTGCGCGGCCTGAAGTTCCTGCAGGGTTTCGATGGCGGTCAGCTCATTGCGGTCGATGGCGCGGCGCTGGATCTCCGCCTTGCCCGCCACCGGGTCGAATCGCCATCCCTGGCCGGTGCGCACCAGCGGCACCGGCAGCGTCCACCCGGAATCGCCGACCGCCACCCACGAACGCCCGCCGTCTGCGACGATGTCATGCTTGCGCACCCACGCCGCCAGGTAGCGATAGATGTTTTCCTGATCGACGCCGCCCGGCACGAGCTGCCGGTGGTTCGGACCCAGCACGGTGCGCAGGGCGTCGACGTCGTTCAAGGCCAGCGCATCGGTAAACGCCTGCGCCGCCGCCTGGGCGCTGGGATACACGGCCTGCGACATGGCGGGCGCCGCCACGCCCAGCCCAAGGACCGAAGCCACGCACAGCGCGCGCAAACGAGCGATCGTCATAGAAAGTCCCTTGTCCATGGTGCCTATCTCCGGCCGCCGCCGCGCCCGCCGCCACCGCCGCGATGGACGCCTGCCCCGCCGCCACGATGCGGCGCGCTGGCGCCGGTGCTGCGATGCCCGCCGCCGCCGCGGCTCATTTCGCCGCGCTGGTTCTGCTGCCGCATGCGGTCGCCGTCGCCCGCCCCGCTCAGCGCGTTGTGGCTGTTCGACGCGCGCGCCCGGTCGCGCGCGGCCGTCTCGTCGGCGCGCTGGCGCTGGGCGGCGGCCTGCCGGTCCTGCATCGAGATGCCAGACGTCCCGACGCTGGACGCGCCGTCGCGCGGACGATCCTGGGTTGAGACGCCCGTTGCCCGGTTCTGGGCGCGATCCTGGGTCGAGACGCCGGTTGACCGGTTCTGGGCGCGATCCTGGGTCGAGACGCCGGTTGACCTGTTCTGAGCGCGATCCTGGGTCGAGACTCCGGCCGTCCCGGCGCTGCGGTCCCGTCCGCCCTGTCCGGCTTGCGGCCCCTGCCCTTGCCCCCGGCCCGCCGTGCCGTCGCCCCGGCCTGCCCCCTGGCCGCGTCCGCCGTCCGCGCCGGAATGACCCGCGATCGGCTGCCCGGTCCGCCCTTCAAAAGACTGCGCCGCCCGCTGCCTGGCGGCATCGCGGGAACCGGCTGCCGGCGCCGCGCCCGCCGCGCCAAGCCCTTGGCCGCCGGCCTGCGCGCGATTCTGCAAGCCGGCCTGCCGCTGGCTGTCGAAACGCTGGCGGTTGGCAGCGTCCGCGTACGGTGCGTTGCCGCGATTGGCGGCGTTGTGTTGCCACGTCGACCGGTTGTTATTGACGTTGTTGCGGTCAATGCGATTGTTGACGTTGATGTTGTTGTAGCGATCCACGTCGATGTCGATGTCGCCATGCCCCCAGTTTGCGTCGCCCCACATCGAATTGATCGCCGCGACGCCGATGCCGAATCCGATCCCGGCCACCAGCGAACTGGCAAACACCGACCCCGGCGGCGGGGGATAGTAATAAGGCGGATACGACGGATACGCCCACGCGCCATAGACCACCGTCGGGTTGTAACTGGGCACGTAGACGACTTGAGGATCCGCCGGTTCGATCACCACAACCGTCTTGTCATTCGCGGTGGTGGTCTTGACCGTCTGCTGCGGCGTGCTTTTCAGGTTCCCGGCCTTTTGCGCCTGTGTGCGCAGCCGCTGGACGGAATCCATGACGGCCTCGGGCTGCGCCAGGAACGCGTCGCCCACGGACTTCACCCAGCCGGGCTCGCGGCCCATCATGTCCATGACGGAGGGAAAGGCCACCAGCGACTTGACGCTGGGATCCCAGGTTTCGGCGTCGACGGCTCGCACCGCATCATCGCCGGACTGGTTGGCGTTTGCGGCCGACCATTTGGCCGCCGCCGCGACGTCATCGGGGTACGTGGATCCCATCAGGATCTGCGACAGCAGCGCGTCCGGATAGAGCGCCACGGGCGCCATCAACTGATCAAGCTGAGCGTTGCTCAGCTTGGTCTGCGCCATGGCGGGAAAAGAGAGTGACAGCCCCAGGCAAATCAGGCCGAAGAACCACGTTCGCAGTCGCCGCATTTCCGTTCTCCGCACACAGAGCAAGACGCCACAAGCCAGGAGGGAACCGCCGGATATCGCGAAGACAATATATGCCTAACGCTGGCCGTTTGGAAGCGCCAGCGGTAGTACGCCCGAACCGCGCCTATCGGCCTACAGCTTGGCGACGGACACCTCGGTCGCCTTCACGAATGCCAGGACCTCGGTGCCGATCTGCAGGTCCAGTTCCTTGACCGAGCGGGTGGTGATGACCGACGTGACGATGCCGGCGGGCGTGTCGACGTCGACTTCGGACACCACCGGGCCGAGGATGATTTCCTTGATCTTGCCGCGGAACTGGTTGCGGGCGTTGATGGACTGGATGCTCATGGTGTTGCTCCTGAAAGATGAGGATGGCGCCACGGCGGCGCCGGGTTGTGCCTGCCGGCCCGCGGCGTCAGACCGCGAGCCTCAGATGCCGGATCTGGATGACAGGCGCAAGCGGCCTGCCGTCCGGACCCGGCGTGTCGGGTTGTCCCAGCGCGGCGCGCAGCACGCGCGCCTCCAGCGCCGTAAAGGCGGCCGATCCGCGCACGCGCGGACGCGGCAGGTCCACCCGCACGTCCAGCGTCACGCGGCCCGCGTCCAGCACCAGGATCCTGTCCGCCACGGCCACCGCCTCGGCGGCGTCATGGGTGGCCAGCACGGCGGTAAAGCCTTGCCGGCGCCATGCGGCTTCCAGCTCGCCCTGCATGCCGATCCGGGCCAGCGCGTCCAGCCGGCCCAAGGGCTCGTCCAGCAGCAGCAGGCCGGGCCGGTGCGCCAGCGCGCGGGCGAGCGCGACGCGCTGGCACTGCGCGCCGGTCAGGCTGGCGGGCCAGTCGTCGGCGTGGCGCGCCAGGTCCACCTGCCGCAACGCGGCAAGCGCCCGGTCGCGCTCGGGCAATCCCAGCGCGACGTTGTCGATCACGCGCTTCCACGGCAGCAGGCGGGCATCCGCCCCCAACGCGCGAATACGATGGTCTGGCGCCCACAGCGGAAAGTTGTCGAACAGCACGGGCGAGCGCTGCGGCGCGCCGCCCTGTTCGCCGGTCGGGGTGGCTTCGCCGGCCAGCATCCGCAGCAGCGCGCGCTTGCCGCTGTCCGCACGCCCCACCACCGCCACGAATTCCCCGGCGGCGATGTCCAGGTCCAGCGGATGCAGCACGTCGCCGCCAACACGCCCGGCCAGCCTGCGCAACGTCACACGCAGAGGCGCAGGACGCGCGGCGTCCTCGTCCGGCGCGTTGTCCCGCTCGGCGCGGTAAGGCGCCTGCAGGTGCTGGAAGAGCTCGAACTCGTTGGGGTGGATGAACATGGCGGCCTGCCGGCGTATGCCCCTGTCCGCGGCCCTAGCGAGCCGCCTCCAGCTTCTGCTGGTAGTCGGTCTTCACGAAGCCGGCGAACGACTTCTCGGTGACCGCCAGAAACTCCGGCGACGCGTAGGCCGCTGCGATGTCCTTGACGAACGGCTTGTCGCGATCCGCCGTGCGCACGGCCACCAGGTTCTGGTAGGTGGGCGTCGTCTTTTCCAGCGCCAGCGCCTCGGTCAGCTTCAGACCTGAGGCCAGCGCGAAGTTGCCGTTCACGAACGAGAAGTCGGTGTCTTCCAGCGAACGCGGCAGTTGCGCGGCTTCCAGCGGGATGATCTTGATCTTCTTCACGTTGACCGCCACGTCCTTCTCAGACACCTGCAAGGGGTCATAGCCGTCGCGCAGTTTCACCCAACCCAATTCCTGCAACACGACCAGCGCGCGCGCCTGGTTGGTGGGATCGTTGGGTACCGCCACGCTCACGCCGTCGGGCGCCGCATCGACGCGCTTGTACTTCTTGCTGTAGATGGCGATGGGCGCGGTCGGCACCTTGACCAGTTCGGACAGTTCAAGCTTGTTCTTGGCCGCGAAGTTCTTCAGGTAGACGATGTGCTGGAACGCGTTGGCGTCCAGCGCGCCCTGCGCCAGCGCAAAGTTGGGTTGCACGTAATCGTTGAACTCGACGATCTTGACCGTATAGCCCTGCTTTTCCAGGATGGGCTTGATGCCCAGCTTGATCTGGTCGCTGTACGGCCCGGCCGTCGCGCCGAACACGATTTCTTTTTTGGCGGGGTCGGCCGCGTGGGCGGTTCCCCCGAAGGCCAACACGGCCAGCACGGCGAGCGTCGGGGCGAGGCGATTGGTAAGCAGCATGAGTGTCCTTTGGGGTCAGCGTTTGTCGATGCGTCGCGCGACGGTATTGCCGGCGAACTGGATGATCTGCACCAGCACCACGAGCAGCGCCACGGTCAGCACCATCACGTCGGTCTGGAAGCGGTAATAGCCATAGCGGATGGCCAGGTCGCCGATGCCGCCGCCGCCCACCACGCCGGCCACGGCCGAGTAGGACAGGAAGCTGACGGCCAGAACCGTCAAGGCCAGCACAAGGCCCGAACGCGCCTCCACCAGCAACACGCGGCGCACGATCTGCAATTCCGATGCGCCCGCGGCGTGCGCGGCTTCGATCACGCCACGCGGCACCTCGCGCAGGCATTGCTCGACCAGCCGCGCGAAATACGGAATGGCCGCGAACGACAGCGGCACCGCTGCGGCGACCGGCCCGATCGACGTTCCTGCAATCACCCGCGTAAACGGCACCAGCGCGACGAGCAGGATGATGAAAGGAAACGACCGCACGGTATTCACCGTCCAGCTCAGCAACCGGTGAAGCACCGGACGGTCCAGCGATTGGCCGGGCCCGGTCAGGAATACGAGGATGCCGAGCGGGCCGCCGAGCAGGATCGAGGCGGCCAATGCAATGGCCAGCATCAGAAAGGTCTGTCCGACCGCCACGCCCAGTTCGGGCAGCAACTGCACAAAGGTGTCCAGCATCATGCAACCTCTTCGTAGGGGTGGGTGGCTTCGCGAATCAACTCGCGGCCCAGCGGCGAGGACAGGTGCACGTTGGCGCCCGAGATCTCTGCCTGTTCCAGCACCTCGCCGTTTTCCATCACGGCCACATGGCGGCAGAGTGCGCGCACCACGGCCAGTTCGTGCGTGACGATGACGATGGTGACGCCCAGGCGCTTGTTGATGTCGCGCAGCACGCTCAGCACCGAGCGCGTGGTTTCGGGGTCGAGCGCGGAGGTGGGCTCGTCGCACAGCAGCACGGCCGGCTCGCTGGCCAGCGCGCGCGCGATCGCCACGCGCTGTTTCTGGCCGCCCGACAACTGCGCGGGATGGCTGGCCGCCTTGTCGGTCAGGCCCACGATCTCCAGGCAGTCGCGCACGCGGTCGGCGATCTGCGTCTTGCTGCGCCCGCCGTGCACGCGCAGCGCAAAGGCCACGTTCTCGAACACGGTCTCGTTCTGCAGCAGGTTGAACTGCTGGAAGATCATGCCGATGTTCTGCCGCGCCGACCGCAGGTCGCGCTTGGACAGCGCGGTGAGTTCGGTGCCGGCCACGCGCACGGCGCCCTCGTCCGGCCGCTCCAGCAGGTTGATGAGGCGCAGCAGCGTGGACTTGCCCGCGCCGCTCTTTCCGATGATGCCGAACGTGTCGCCGGCGCGGATCGACAGCGACACGTTGCGCACGGCGTCAAAGCGTCCCGCACGCGTGGCAAACGACTTGCTCACCGCATCCAGGCAGATGACGGGCTGCGGCACGGCGGGGATGTCGGAAATATCGGTCATTGCGATTGCATCAGGAATAGGCGGTGGGTTCGGGCGCCTGGTCAAGCAGCGCGTACCGACCCAGGTCGCGGATCTTGTAGGACACCGGGTCATGCAGGGTGTGGACGCGCGCGTTGCGCCAGTAGCGGTCGTAGCCGTAACGCGCGGAAGTGGCGCTGGCCCCTGTCACTTCAAACAGTTCCGAGCCCACCGCCAGCGCGGCGCGATGCGCCAGCACCTTGGCCTGTGCACCGGCCACCGCGACGTCGCCGCGTTCCTGCGCCGTGACCGACGGTCCGCGCGCCAGCGCCGCGTCCAGCTTCAATCCGGCCAGATCGGCCAGCGCCTCCGCCGCCTGCACGCGCAGCCAGAATTCGCCGAAGCGCTCCTGCACGTAGGGATCGTCGACATGGCGATCAACGCCGGATGCGAACCACGGCCGCGCCTCGTCGCGCACGTAGCGGCGTGCCTCGTGAAAGGCGCCGCGCGCGATGCCCAGATAAAGGTTGGTCATGATGAGTTGCGCTACCTGCGAACGCAGCGTGGCGCGGGCGGTGGGGGTGACGCCCGGCGCCTGCAGCACCTGGATGGCTTCCAGTCGCACGTGATCGAAGCGCACCGTGCCGCTGTCGGTCTGGCGCTGGCCGAACGCATCCCAGTCGGGATTGACGGTGATGCCGTCGGCCTGCGTGGGCAACGCGGCGATCAGCGCGGTGCCCGAAGGCTTGTGCCAGGCCGAGAATGTCAGGAGGTCCGATCCGACCGAACCGGAACTGAAGCTTTTCACGCCGTCGATGCGGTAGCCGTCCAGCTCCGCGCGGGCGATGACGCGGCGGTCCAGCGGATTGAGCGCGTTGCCCCAGAAGAGCTGGCGCTCGGCGGTGGGCGCCAGAAAGTAGGCCTGCTGCTCGGGCGTGCCGTACAGCAGCACGCCGGCGACCTGCAGATGATGAAAACCGAACACGTGCGCGAGCGCGCTGTCGACTTCGGCCAGGCGGCGCACCGCCGCCAGCACGGTGGACCACTCCGCGCCCGTGCCGCCGTAGGCGGTGGGAATGGACAGGCGAAGCAGTCCGCTGGCGCGGATGCGTTCGCGCTCATGGGCCGCATGACCGCCCGCGCGGTCGCGTTCGACGGCGGTGGCAGCCAGTTCGGCCGCCAACGCTTCCAACGCAGCGCCGGCCGCATCGGTCGCATCGGCCGCTCCGGCGCTGGCGCCTTCATCGTGGCGCGCTTGGCGCAACAGGGATATCTTGGCCATCAATCGATCCTTGAAAACAGTTCGGGCCGATGCGCCGGGCTCCAGCGCAGCAGGTGGCGCGCAAGCAGGTGCACCAGCGCCTGCGACGCCGCGCTCATCGCGGCATACAGCGCGATGCCGAGCAACAGCAGGTCGGCGCGCGCGGCGATGCGGCCGTGCTCGGCCAGCAGGCCAACGCCCGACGGCGCCGCAAACACTTCCAACGCCACCAGGATCAGCCACGCGAGTCCCAAGCCTTGCCGCAGCCCCGTCAGGATCGACGGCAGTGCGCCAGGCAGGATGACGTGCAGGAACAGCGCCCAGCCGTGCAGGCCATGAGACCTGCCCGTGGCGATCAATCCGGGATCCACCGCGCGGATACCGCGCACCGTCTGGCGGTAGATCGGAAAGAATGCGCCCAGCGACAGCAGCGCCAGCCGGGCCGCCTCGCCCACGCCGAGCCACAGCAGGATGAGCGGCGCAAACGCGAGCACGGGCACGACGCCCAACGCCTGCAGCAAGGTGTCGGCCTGTTTGCCGGCGCGCCGGGCGGTGGCGTTCATCGCGCCCAGGATCAAGGCCGCCCCGCCACCCAACACCAGGCCTGCGAGCACGCGCAGCAGGCTGGCGCCCGCATGGCTCCACAGCTCGCCGCTGCGCGCCAGCGCCACCGCGGCGGCGGCAACCGTCGATGGCGCGGGCAGCAGGCGGCCGGACAGCCAGCCGGCCTGCGCGGCGGCCTGCCATGCCGCGAGGACGAACAGGGAGGCCAGCAGTGGAGACAGCGCGGGAGCCAGAACGGACACCAGCCAAGGCGCGGCCCGCAGGTTCGGGCTGGGAGGCTTGCGCGGGGCAGACATCAGCTTGCCGCTTCCTTGGGCACCAGCTCGGTCGCCATGACTTCGCCGAAGGGGCCGGTGAGCACGGTGCTGCCCGGCTTGCGCTCGCCCTTGCCGGGCAGCAGCGGGAACACCAGTTCGGCAAAGCGGTACGACTCTTCCAGGTGCGGATAGCCGGAGAAGATGAAGGTGTCGATGCCGAGGTCGGCGTACTCCTGGATGCGGGCGGCGACGGTTTCGGGATCGCCGACCAGCGCGGTGCCGGCGCCGCCGCGCACGAGGCCGACGCCCGCCCACAAGTTGGGCGAGATCTCCAGGTGCGCGCGGCCGCCGTTGCCGTCGGTCAGCTTGCCGCCATGCAACGCGGCCATGCGGCGCTGGCCTTCGGAATCCATCTTGCCGAACGCGGCCTGCGCGGCCTGCACGGCGTCTTCGCTGAGATGACTGATGAGTTCATCGGCCGCGGCCCACGCCGCTTCGTTGGTCTCGCGCACGATGACGTGCAGCCGGATGCCGAAGCGCACGGTGCGCCCATGCCGCGCGGCGCGGGCGCGCACGTCGGCGATCTTGCGCGCAACGGCATCGGGCGGTTCGCCCCAGGTCAGGTAGACGTCGAGCTGTTCGGCCGCGAGTTCGTGCGCGGCTTCGGACGAGCCGCCAAAGTACAACGGCGGGTACGGTTTCTGGACGGGCGGATAGATGACCTTGCCGCCCTTGGAGACGAGCTGCTCGCCTTCGAAGCTGAAGCCTTCAGCCTGGTGGCTGTTTTCAAGAATGCCGCGCCAGATCTTGAGGTAATCAGCGGTGATGGCGTAGCGCTGGTCATGGCTGACGAAGACGCCGTCGCCTTCGAGCTCGCCGGGATCGCCGCCGGTGACGACGTTGACGAGCAGCCGGCCTTCGGACAGGCGGTCGAAGGTGGCGGCCATGCGCGCGGACACTTGCGGCGAGCTGACGCCGGGGCGGATGGCGACCAGGAACTTCAGGTTGCGGGTAGCGCCGATGAGGCTGGAGGCAACGACCCACGCATCTTCGCAGGACCGGCCGGTGGGCAGCAGGACGCCGTCATAACCGAGGGTGTCGGCGGCGACGGCGACCTGGCGGAAGTAGTCATAGCTGGCGGCGCGCGCACCACGGCTGGTGCCAAGGTAACGGGAATCGCCGTGCGTGGGGATGAACCAGAAAACATCCATGCTGAAACTCCGGATCAGACGCTGAAGCCGCCCGCAAGGGCGAGACGGCCAAGGTCGTAGGCAGGGTGGACGGCGCCAGCGCGCGGCTGCACGTGTTCGGACAGACGCTCGACGGAATCCTCGAGCCGTCCGCGCACGTCGTCGTCGATGTCGGCGTTGCCCGACTCATCGAGCCGCACCTGTTTGTCGGTGGCGTAGACGCCGGCCAGGATGTGCCGCGCACCGAGCGCGGACAGCACGGGCTTGAGGCCGTACTCGAGGGCAAGCAGATGCGCGGGACTGCCGCCGGTGGCAATCGGCAGGACGACTTTGCCGGCGAGCGCCTTTTCATCGAGCAGGTCGAGCACGGCTTTGAGACCGCCGGAGAACGAGGCTTTGTAGACGGGCGTGGAGATGAGCACGGCGTCGGCGGCCGCAACCTGCGCACGCAGGGCGTTGGCGGCCGCGCCGGTGTAATGCCCTTCGATGAGTTCTTCGGCGGGGATGTCGCGCAGGCCGAGTTCGCTGATGCCTAGCCCGCGTGCACGCAGGATCTGCGCGGCGTGGCGGAGCAACGCGGAGGAACGGGACCGCTGCGACGGACTGCCCGCCAGGGTGAGGATGCTCATGGTGATCTGCCGGGGCGATGCGTTAGAAGGCGGGGACAAGCGAGCCTTTGAATTCGCGCTCGATGTAGGCGCGGACTTCGGGCGATTGATACGCGGAGACCAGCCTCTTGACCCAGGGCTGGTCGCGGTCTTTGGTGCGCACGGCGATGAGATTGGCGTAGGGGCCATCGGCAGCCTCTCGTCCGATGGCGTCGCGGGCAGGCACCAGACCGGCCTGTTCGGCGTAGTCGTTGTTGATGGACGCGGCGGTCAGATCATCAAGAGACCGCGGCAGCTGCGCGGCGTCGAGCGCAATCAGCTTGAGCTTTCGGGGGTTGGAGACGACGTCAAGCGGCGTGGCGGTGTTCTTCTGCTCGGCCTCGGGCTTGAGGGTGATGAGCTTGTAGGCGGCTAGCAGACGCAGGGCGCGGTTGCCGTTGGAGGGATCGTTCTGAATGCCCACGGACGCGCCTTCGGGCAGCTCGTCGAGCGATTTGATCTTGCGGGAGTAGAAGCCTAGCGGCGCGGTGACGGTAAGGCCGACGGGAACGATGTCGAAGCCGCGTGCCTTGATCTGGTTGTCGAGGAAGGGCTTGTGCTGGAAGGCGTTGGCGTCGAGGTCACCGGCGTTGAGGGCGGCGTTGGGGAGTTGGTAGTCGTTGAATTTGACGAGCTTGATCTGCAGGCCGTCGCGGGCGGCGACTTGCTTGACGACGTCGAAGATTTTTTCAGCGGTGCCTACGGAGATGCCTACTGTGATGGTGTCCTTGCTGTTGTTCTGGGCTTGTGCGCTTGTGGTGAACGCGAGCGTGAGTGCTGCTGTGGTCAGGAGGCGGAGCAAGGAGGCCATTTCGTTTTGTGTCCGATGAGGTGAATGCTTGATGAGGTGATTCTGTCATCGGGGTTTGCGGGCGAAAAATACTTAGTCGATATGAGGTTATGTGTGCACAGGGTGGGGTTGTTAGCGCGGATGCTGATTTGGTTGCTGATGGAGGCCGGCGTGGGATTGAGTTCTTAAGACGTCCGGCACGTGGCGGACGGCGCGGTGATTGAGTTCTTAAGACGTCTGGCACGGTGGCGGCTTGCGCGATGATTGAGTTTTTAAGACGTCCGGCACGGTGGCGGCTTGCGCGATGATTGAGTTTTTAAGACGTCCGGCACGGTGGCGGCCCGGGGCGCGCGGGGCCACGATTGCGGTCCGGAGCCTTCGCTCCGGACTTCCCCTTCGTCATCTTCGTCCGCCTTCGGCTCCCTTCAGATTCCCTCGGGCTTATCGACGCCCCGCGCACCCCGGGCCGCCACCGCACCGGACTCTGGCAATTCGAGTTTTCAGGTCGCTGGGACGAACGGCTTGCTTGGCGTTTTTGCGCCGTGTTGTTCAAGCTAGAAGCAGCTTGCGGGGCCCGTCTCCGTTCGGCCGCGCGGGCGGCCTCCGGAGACTTACGCGGCGTCTTGCGTCGTGGCGATGACGCTTCGCGTGTGGCTGCTTTTGGGTTTGGGTGTCTGACAGCCTCAAATTCGTAAGACCGAATGAGGTGTCTGACACCCTGGCGAGATTCGCTTCATACCAAGTGCATCTCCCGAGGGTGTCAGACACCTGCAGATCCGCTTCATACCACGTGCATCTTCCGAGGGTGTCAGACACCGCCAGCGGCAGACGGCATCGGTAGATTCCGGCAGCGACGGCAATAACCGTCAGTTGAACTCCAGTGCCCGATGGGCGGCGCGTACGGGTCGGCAAGTTGTGGCTGAACGTCGACGCGCCGCTCATCACCGCCCCTCCCCCCGTGACGGCGGGCCATTAGCAAACCAATCAACGCCGGCGCGAAGCGCACACCGCCACGACGCCCCACCGACCCGATGCCGGGTTGCCGCCGTCCGGGCGGCAGCAACCCGGCGGCCCCGCAGATCTCCTTCCCTGACCACAGGTCTTGCAGCGCCCCATACCAAAGACCCTAGTAGCACGGCGTCGCGGTCACCGTGGGCACGAGCGCCGTCGATGCGCCCGAGGGAATCTGAAGGGAGCCGAAGGCGGACGAAGATGACGAAGGGGAAGTCCGGAGCGAAGGCTCCGGACCGCAATCGTGGGCGATCGTGCCCACGGGGACCGCGGCGTCGGGCGACCTACGAAGATCTGACGCAGCCGACGAAGACCTGACGCAGCTAGGAATATCTGAGCAAGCCTGCAGAGATCTGATCAGCCTCTGTAGCCTTGACGCCGCCTACAAATCCCTGCCTAAACATCTCAAACCAACACACCTCCAAATCCAGCCCCCACGTGTCCCTCCGCCAATCTCCCCCTCCCCTCCCCAAACAACTTCTCCCTCAAAGACCCCTCCGAATACGCCCGCTTGTACGACCCCCGCTCCTGCAATTCAGGCACCACGATGTCGATGAAGTCCTCGTAGCATTCCGGCGTCACCGTCCTCGCCAGGTTGAATCCGTCGATATCCGCTTCAGCCACCCACGATTCCAGTTCGTCCGCGATCTGCGATGCGCTGCCGACCAGCGCCGGATATCTGCCCCCTAATGCCATGTCGGCCAGCAGGTCGTTGACCGTGCGGTCGGTGCGGGCCACGGTCAGGTTCTTGACGGCCGATTCGATCGCGTTGTTCTTCACGTAGCGGATCGGCTCGTCTGGGGCATAGCGCGAAAAGTCGATGCCGGTGGAGCTGGCGTAGTGCGCGAGGCCCGCTTCGGGGTTGGCGTAGCGCAGGTATTCGGCGTGCTTCTCGCGTGCCTCGGCTTCCGTTCTTCCCGGCACCACTGTCACGCCCATGAAGAACTTGATGTCGCGCGGATTGCGGCCTTCGCGTGCCACCGCGTCGCGGACGTCGGCGACGAGTTTGCGCAGGCCTTCCTTGGTTTGGCTTGACACGAACACGCATTCGGCATGGCGCGCGGCGAAGGCCTGGCCGCGGCCGGAGGAGCCGGCTTGGTAGAGGACCGGTGTGCGCTGGCGCGAGGGTTCGGACAGGTGATAGCCCTGTACTCGGTAGTACTTGCCGGTGTGGTCCACCGGGCGAACGGCGGTCGGGTCTGCGTACCGGCGCGCGCGTTTGTCGGCGTGTACCGCGTCGTCGTCCCAACTGCCTTCCCAGAGTTTGTAGGCGACTTCCAGGAACTCGTCGGCACGGTCGTAGCGTTCGTCGTGGGCGATCTGTTCGGACAGGCCCATCGCGCGCGCGGCGCTTTCCAGGTAGCCGGTGACGATGTTCCAGCCGATGCGGCCGTTGGTCAGGTGGTCCAGCGTCGAGAAGCGGCGCGCCAGCAGGTACGGCGCTTCGTAGGTCAGGTTCACCGTCACGCCGAAGCCCAGGTGGCGCGTGGCGGCGGCCATGGCGGAGACCGTGAGCAGGGGGTCGTTGACCGGGAGCTGGATGGACTCGCGCAGCGTGATGTCGGCCGAGTCCTGGTAGACGTCGTACACGCCAACGATGTCGGCCAGGAACAGGCCATCGAACAGGCCGCGTTCCAGCAGCTTGGCCAGATCCGTCCAGTATTCCAGCGTCTTGTATTGGGTGGACGTGTCGCGCGGATGCGTCCACAGGCCGTGGTTGATGTGGCCGACGCAGTTCATGTTGAACGCGTTCAGGAGGATTTGTTTTTTAGCCATGGCGAGCCGCTCCGGCGTATCAGGTGGTGCCCACGCGCGCGGGCGGAGCGTCGTTGAGGTAGTAGTTGCCGACGGCATGGATCTTCCAGCGCACCGGGTCGTGCAGCGTGTGGGTGCGGGCGTTGCGCCAGTGGCGGTCGAGGTTCAGGTGGTCCAGCGTGGATTGCGTTCCCGACAGCTCGAAGAGCTTGGTGCCGGCGGCCAGCGACGCCTCGGTGGTGAGCGCACGGGCCTCGGCCACGGCGATGGCGGCAGCGGTGATGTGTTCTGCGGTGGCGTCCGTGGTGGCGATGTCCAGGATTCGGCCGGCGCGCGCCACCAGGGCGCGGGCAGCCTCCAACCGGACGGACAGGCGGCCGAATTCGCTGATTGTCAGCGGGTCGTGCCGCGCCTCGTCGAGGCCGGCGTCGATCCATGGCCGCGAGCGTTCGCGTACGAAGTCGACGGCGTCGGCGAGCGCGGCCTGGCCGATCCCCAGGTCGATGGCGGCGTGGATCAGCTGCGCCAGCGGCTTGATCGTGTTGCCGGGCGCGGACGGATCGGCAAGCAGCAGCACGTCTTGCCGCGGCACCGCGACGTTCTTGAAGACCACGGTGCCGCTGCCGGTCACGCGCTGGCCGAAGCCGGACCAGTCGTCGATGACTTCGACGCCGGGGCTGTCGCGGCGCACGAAGGCCAGACGCTGGATGCCGCCCTCGTCCACGGTGGCGGTGGGGATCCACTGGGCATAGAGTGC
Source organism: Achromobacter animicus (assembly GCF_902859585.1). Classification (GTDB taxonomy): domain Bacteria; phylum Pseudomonadota; class Gammaproteobacteria; order Burkholderiales; family Burkholderiaceae_B; genus Achromobacter; species Achromobacter animicus. Next base: position 61,885 of record NZ_CADIJM010000005.1, read on the forward strand.
GCCGGTGCAGTAGAACTTGCTGCCGTTGATGCGCCAGCCGTCCTGGCCGTCGGGCGTCAGGCGGGTGCGGCGCTCGGCGGCGGTGCGTGTGCCGACCTCGGCCAGCGCATTGCCGAAGCGGTCGCCGGCCAGGGCGCGTGCGTAGAAGCGGGCCTGCTGGTCGGCGTTGCCGTTCACGCGCAGGACTTCCAGCGCGTAGTAGTGGTTCTGCGGAATCTGGCCCAGCGAGCCGTCGGCGCGCGAGATGATCGCCGTGACGGCAGCGAGCGTTACGCGGGAGACGCCGGCGCCGCCATGCTCGCGGGGCACGGTGATGCCCCACAGGCCCGACTGGGAATAGCGCTCCAGCTCCGGCAGGGGCAGTCGGCGTTCGCGGTCGCGTACGGAAGCCTCTTCGGCAAATTCGGCGGCCAGCGCGTGGGCGGTTTCGATGGCCTGCGCGTCGTTCTGGATGATGGCGGCGCGGCGGGGCGCCAGCGTGGACACGTTCTGATGCGGCATGAGTTCAGATCCAGGAATGGCGGTTGGGACGCTGGCCGTTCAGCACGTGGTTGCCGATGGCGTGGTACTTCCAGCGCACCGGGTCGTGCAACGTGTGCGTGCGCGCATTGCGCCAGTGGCGGTCCAGGTTGAACTCGGCCAGCGATGCGCGCGAGCCCGAGAGTTCGAAGAGCTTCTCGCTGGCGGTAAGCGCGATCTCCGTGGTCAGCGCTTTGGCGCGCGCCACCACGATGGACGCGGCCGCGACGGCGTCGGCGTCCAGCTCGCGTCGTGCGGCGTCGTCCAGGTGTTGCGCGGCCTCGGTCAGCAAGGCCTCGGCAGCATGCAGGTCGGTGTACAGACGCCCCACGTCGGCGATGACGTACGGGTCCTGCGTCGCGCGTTCGACGTTGGCCTCCACCCAGGGACGCGCGCGTTCGCGCAGGAAGGCCACCGTGTCGTTCAGCGCACCCTGCGCGATGCCGGCGTCGATGGCGGCCTGCATCAGCTGCGCGAAGGGGCCGATCAGCACGGGGCTTTCCTGCACGGTCCAGGCGGGCAGGATGCTTTCCGCTTCCACGCGCACGTTGTCCAGCAGCACCGTGCCGCTGGCCGTGGTGCGCTGACCGAAGCTGGACCAGTCGTCCACCACCGTCAGGCCCGGCGCGCCGCGTTCCAGCACGACCGTCACCAGCCTGCCCTGAGCGTCCAGCACCTTGGAGGGAATCCAGTGCGCGAACAGCGCGCCGGTGGAGTAGAACTTGCGGCCGGTAAGGCGAAAGCCGTCGCCGTCGGGGACAAGGCGCGCCTGTATATCGCGGGTATGGCGCGTGTGACGTTCGGGGCCCGCGTTGCCCAGCCGCCGTCCCGCCAGCACACCTTCGTAGTAACGGCGCTTCTGCTCAGGCGATCCGGTCAGGCGCAACAGGTTGAGAAAGCCGAAGTGATTCTGCGGGATCTGGCCCAGCGACGGGTCCGCCGCGCTGATGATGCGAAAGACCTCGGCCAGTGTGACATGGGACACGTCCGGTCCGCCGTATTCACGCGGCACCGTGATGCCGCCCAGGCCGCTCGCCGAGTAGCGTTCGATCTCGCGCCACGGCAAGCCGCGTTCGCGGTCCCGCTGCGCCGCGCCTTGTGCGAAATCGGCCGCCAGCGCATGCGCGGCGTCGATGGCCTGCGCGTCGCCGGCGATGCGGGCGGCAGGCACGACCCGCGGCGCCTCGTCGATGTCGTGCGTGGTGGAAATGCTTGAAGCTTGCGGCATGGAATGCCCCGGCGTTGAGAAGACATGCAGCCTACGTCGCGGCCGAGGCGAAGCGGAAGAACTGATTTTGCATTGGCTTATTTGAAATCGGCATATGCGCCCGAACGCTGCGTACGCCCCTGTTAGCGGGGCGCGGCGCGCATATCCAAATCACCAAAGAATGTTTGTGGCGGGCGTTGGCGCTTGCTTAGAGTCGAGTCTTTCCGCCAACCACCTAGCAGCCGCCATGCCCGAACTGGATCTGCCCTTGTCCCTGCATTACGACGGCGCGCTTGAAGCGCAGCTGTTTGACGATCTGCGGCTTGTCGTTGCGCCGAACATTCCGGCCGCGCGCCTCGACGCGCCGCGCGACCTGGCAAACGCGGAAGAGCGCGAGGCCGCCGCCCGCTATGCCGTGTGGAACACCGTGCATGACCTCTTCATCACGCAGGTCGCCGCGCATGCGATATCGGGCCTGTTCGACGACGACGTCGAGTTTCAGTTTGCGCTGGCGCGTCAGCTTGGCGACGACGCGGCGCACGCGGAGTTTTCGCGCGGACGCGCCGCAATACTGCTGGGCGCCGATCCGCTGCCGCTGGTCGAGGAGGGCGTGCGTGACGCATGGGACCTGATCGGCGGCTTTGCGCTGCGCAATTGGCAGAACTTCCTGGCGTGGCAGTTTCACTACGAGCACTACATCCTGGCGCGCCTGTTCGTGAACCGGCGCACCGCACAGGTGCTGGACTTCGGCCACCGCGAATTCGGCGAGAACCGCATTCTGCCGGACGAGGAGGCGCACCGCATCCGCATCACGCAGTGGTGGCTGAACAAGCTGGAACGCGCCGACCCGGCCCAACGTGAAGACTGGGTGGAAGGCCTGATCCAGGCCGACGAGGATGCGCAGCGCATCCTGGGTCCCTATCTGCGCGACTCCTGGCAGCTGAACCAACACGCCACGCGCCTGGACACCCGCAACCACGTCGCGCTGTACGACGCGTGGCGGCGCGAGTTGCTGGCCACGCTGCTGCGGCGTGATCCGGCGGATCTGCCTGCATTGACCAGCCTGGCGGCGTGATTCCGCACACCCTCCCCCTTCCCCGCACGACGCTCCCTCTTTCCACGCAAGGACACCACGATGACGCAGTCTCTTCCCCCCGCCGCAGACGATCAGGACCAGCCCGCCAGCCCGTTGCGCCGCTGGCTCATGGGCGCCGCGGCGCTGATGGGCTCGGGCGCCCTGTTTCCCAACGTGATCTTCGCGCCCGCGCACGCCGACACGAACAGCCTGCCCAACACCGTGGACGGCGCGGTGCGCGGCGGCGTGCTCAATGCAGTGGTGCATCCGGAGCCGCCCACGCTGGCGTTCTACCTGAACTCGTCCACGCCCACGGGGGCCGTGGTGAGCAAGATCTTCGACGGGCTGGTGGAGTACGGCCCGGACCTCAGGCCGCGTCCCGTCCTGGCCGAAAGCTGGACCGTGTCGGAGGACGGCAAGACCATCACCTTCAAGCTTCGCCAGGGCGTGCTGTGGCATGACGGCAAGCCGTTCACGTCGGCGGATGTGAAGTGGTCGGCCGAGGAAGTGTGGCTCAAACATGCGCCCAGCGCGCGCCGCGTGTTCCAGTACCTGCAGAAGGTGGAGGCGCCGGACGATCACACCGTGGTGCTGCACCTGTCCCAGCCCACCCCCGTGGCGCTGAACGCCATCGACTCGCTGGGTGCGCCGATCCTGCCGCGCCATCTGTTCGAAGGTACGGACATCCAGAACAATCCCTACAACAACAAGCCCATCGGCACGGGCCCCTTCGTGTTCAAGGAATGGAACCGGGGCAACTACATCGTGCTGGAGAAGAACGAGAAATACTGGCAGCCCGAGCGTCCGTACCTGGACCGCATCGTCTGGAAGATCATTCCCGACGTCTCGGGCCGCGCCACTGCGCTGGAAACCGGCGGCGTGGCCTACGGCGAGCGCAATCCGGTGGCCTTCACCGATGCGACGCGCCTGTCCAAGCTGCCCAAGCTGGCGGTCGACACGTCCGGCTACAACGGCTTTGCGGCGTGGCTGTGGCTGGAAGCCAACCTGCGCGATCCCATCCTTTCGAACCTGAAGGTGCGCCAGGCCATCGCGCATGCAGTGAACAAGCAGGTGCTGGTCAAGACCGTCTGGAACGGCTATGCCGAACCGTTCGTCAGCCCGGTGCCGTCGCTGGTCAAGCCCTATCACAATCCCAACGTGCAGCAGTATCCGTTTGATCCGGCGCTGGCCGAGAAGCTGCTGGACGAAGCGGGCTATCCGCGCAAGGCCGACGGCTGGCGCTTTGCGCTGACGCACGACTACATCCCGTTCGGCGACGACTACCGGCGCACCGGCGAGTTCGTGCGTCAGGCGCTGCGCAAGATCGGCATCGACGTGACGCTACGCGGGCTGGACCTGGCGACATGGACGCGCAATGTGTTCACCGACTACAACTTCCAGCTCATCAGTTCTTGGGGCACGGTGCTGATCGATCCGCAGCTGGGCGTGGAGACGCGCTACTGGAGCAAAGCTGAAGCCAAGGGCACGCCCTGGTACAACGTGTCCGGCTACAAGAACGCAGACATGGACCGGGCCATCGAAGCCGCGCAGATCGAAACCGATCCGCAAAAGCGCATCGAGCAGTACAACGAGGTGCAACGGCTGGCGCAGCGTGATCTGCCGCTGATCGGGCTGTTTGAGTTCCGCTGGTTTGGCGTGTGGGACAAACAGGTGCGCAACGTGACGGATGCCTCGTCCCATTCGCGCAACAACTTTGCCAACGTCTGGCTGGGCAAGGCCTGACGGCCGGGGAAAGATCGCCATGTCCCTGCGCCTGCCCCGTCCGCTGCGCTACCTGCTGCAGATCCTGTTCGTGGTGGGCGTCACCGCGATTGCCAACTTCTTCCTGCTGAAACTTGTTCCAGGTGATCTGGTGGACGTGATCGCCTCTGAAAACAGCGGCATCACGCCCGAGCACGTCGCGCAGTTGCGCCAGGCGTATGGCCTGGACCAGAGCGTGTTCGCGCAGCTGGGCTATTACCTCAAGAGCCTGCTGTCGCTGGACCTGGGGTATTCGTTCCGCTTCGGCGAGCCGGTGTCGGACCTGATCTTCAACCGGCTGCCCGCGACGCTGGCGCTGATTGGCACGGGTTTGGCGCTGTCCGTGGCCATCGGCGTGCTGCTGGGCGTGCTGGCCGCCCGGCGTCCGCAGGGCATCCTGGACACGCTGCTGTCCGGGCTGGCCACGGCCGGCTATTCCGCGCCCATGTTCTGGACGGCGCTGATGCTGATCGTGGGCTTTGGCGTGCACCTGAACTGGCTGCCGGTCGGCGGCATCCGTGACGTGGGCGCGGCGCACCAAGGCTGGGCGCTGTGGCTGGACTACGCGCGCCACCTGGCGCTGCCGGTCACGACCGTGGCGATCTACTACGTGGCCATCTACGCCCGGCTGTCGCGCGCGTCGATGATCGAAACCCTGCAGGAGGACTACATCCGCACGGCCCGCGCCCGCGGCAACGGCGAGGCGCGTGTCATCTGGCGCCATGCCCTGAAGAACGCCATTCTGCCGGTCATCACCATGCTGGGTCTGCAAAGCAGCGCGCTGCTGGGCGGCAGCATCGTGGTCGAAACCGTGTTCGCGTGGCCGGGACTGGGGCAGTTGTCGTTCGAGGCCATCGCCAGCCGCGACGTCAACCTGCTGCTGGGCATCCTGCTGATGAGCGCGGCGCTGGTCGCTCTGATGAACATAGCCGTCGACGCCTGCTACGGCCTGCTCGACCCCCGAGTGAGAAAGACATGAAAGCACCCGCCCTTGCCGCGCTGCGCCTGCTGCGCACGCCTTCGGCCGCTGTCGGCGCGGTCATTCTGGCCATCGTGATCGGCGCGGCGGCCAGCGCCTCGTGGCTGTTTCCCGACGATCCGCTGGAGATGGTCGGCGCCCCCTTTACCTGGCCCGGCGAAGACGCCGAGTTTCCCGCAGGTACCGACCTGATGGGCCGCGACATCCTGGCCGGGCTTTTCCACGGGGCGCGCGTGTCGCTGCTGGTGGGCGGCGCGTCGGCCGCGATCGCGCTAGGCATCGGGCTGCTGGTGGGCGCCTTTGCCGGCTATGCCGGTCCGCGCACCGATGCCGTGCTGATGCGCATCACCGAGCTGTTCCAGACGGTGCCCTCGTTCCTTCTGGCGATCGTGCTGGTGGCGATTCTGGGGCCGTCACTGTCGACCATCATCTTTGCGCTGGGCATCACGTCTTGGACCGGCATCGCGCGACTGACGCGCGGCGAATTCATTTCGCTGCGCGAACGCGAATTCGTGCGGGCCGCGCAGACGCTGGGCGCCGGCCACGCCCGCATCATCTTCCGCGAGATCCTGCCCAACGCCCTGCCGCCCATCATCGTGACCACCGCCGTGCTGGTGGCTCACGCCATCCTGTCCGAAGCGGGACTGTCCTTTCTGGGACTGGGCGATCCCAACGTGGTGAGCTGGGGCAGCATGGTCGGCGCGGGCCGCGAGGCGCTGCGCACCGCGTGGTACATGACCGCGCTGCCCGGCCTGACCATCATGGCGACCGTGCTGGCGCTGAACCTGCTCAGCGACGCCATCAACGACGCGCTCAACCCCAAGCTGCGCCGCCGCCGGGTCGCGGCACAGCCCGCCGCTGCCGGCCAGCCGTAACTTCATCTCCTACCATGACCACGCTGATCGACATCCAAGGATTGAACGTCGCCTTCCCCGGCCACCAGGCCGTGCGGAACCTGGACCTGCAACTGCGCGCGGGCGAAACACTGGCGCTGGTGGGCGAGTCCGGCTGCGGCAAGTCCACCACCGCGCTCGCCTTGCTGGGGCTGCTGCCGCGCCATGCGAAAGTGCAGGGCCGCGTGCTGTTCGAGGGCCAGGACCTGCTGGCGCTGTCCGAACGCCGCCGCTGCGCGCTGCGCGGCGACCGCATCGCGATGATCTTCCAGGAGCCAATGACCAGCCTGAATCCGGTGCTGACCCTGGGCGACCAGATCGGCGAAGCGCTGCGTCTGCATCGCGGCGCGTCCGCCCGCGCGGCCCGCGCACGTGCCATCGAGCTGCTCGACCTGGTGCGCGTGCCGGAGCCGCAGCGCCGCGTGGACGACTATCCGCATCACCTGTCCGGCGGTCAGCGCCAGCGGGCGATGATCGCCGCGGCCATCGCCTGCCAGCCCGCGCTGCTGGTGGCCGACGAGCCCACCACCGCGCTGGACGTGACTGTCCAGGCGCAGATCCTGAAACTGCTGGACGACCTGCGCGGTGAACTGGGCATGGGGCTGTTGCTGATCACGCACGACCTTGCCGTCGTTGGCGAATGGGCGGACCGCGTAGCGGTGATGGTGCAAGGCGAAAAGGTGGAAGAAGGCGCGGCGTCCACGCTGCTGGGCCAGCCGCGCCACCCGTACACGCGCGGCCTGCTTGGTGCATCGCTGCGGCTGGACGACGCCACGCATTACAGCAGGCTGCGGCTGCCGGAGATTCGCACGCGGCTGGATCCTGCGTCGGGCAAACCGGTTTTTGGACTGGTGACGCCGCCGCGCGCGCCCGCAGCCGCCAACGATCCCGCGGCCAGCGCAAACGGCCCGCTGCTGCAGGTGCAGGAACTGCGCGTGCAGTACCGGACGTCCCGCGGCGTCACCGCCGCGGTCGATGGCGTGTCGTTCGAGATCGCAGCGGGCGAAACCGTGGGTCTGGTGGGCGAATCGGGTTGCGGCAAGTCGACGCTGTCGCGCGCGCTGGTTCGGCTGCTGCCGCCGGCCTCGGGCCGCATCCTGCTTGGCGGCGAAGACACCACGGAACTGGACGCCGGACGTCTGGCGGGCTACCGCCAGCGCGTGCAGATGATCTTTCAGGATCCGTACGCGTCCCTCAATCCCCGGCACACCGTGGCGGACATCCTGGAGGCGGCGCTTCGCATTCACCATGTGAAGGATCGCAACGAACGCCGGCGCCGCATCCACCACATCCTGGACGCCGTGGGCCTGCCGCGCGACGCCTTGTCACGCTACCCCAGCGAATTCTCGGGAGGCCAGCGCCAGCGCATCGGCATCGCGCGGGCGCTGGTGCTGCGCCCGGCGCTGGTCATCTGCGACGAACCGGTGTCGGCGCTGGACGTGTCCGTGCAGGCGCAGATCCTCAACCTGCTGGTCGACCTGAAGGATGAGTTCCGGCTGTCCTACCTGTTCATTTCGCACGACCTGTCCGTGGTGCATTACCTGGCGGACCGGGTGCTGGTGATGAACGCGGGGCAAATCGTCGAGGAGGGGCCGAACGCCACGCTCTGGCGCGACGCCCGCCACCCGTACACGCGCAGCCTCATCGCCGCGCTGCCCCGGGGACTGGAACCGCGGGCCGAGGCGCAGCGGCGGATCGCCTGACGCCGCCGCGGGCTCCGCCTTAAGGGGGGCTGGCTTGCGCCTGCCCGCAGGCCTATACTGGATTCGCCGTTGCTGGACATTCCTTTACCTAAAGGAGAGGCAACATGTACAGGCACTTGCTCATCGCCGTGGACGGATCCCTGCTGTCCGAATCGGCATTCAAGCGCGCCCTCGTTTTCGCCAAGGAAATGGGCGCCACCATCACCCTGCTGCGCGCCATCCCGGAAGACCACCTGTTGGTTTACCAGGCCGAAATGCTGGGCACCACCGAAGGGCATCACACCGATCAGGCGCGCAAGAACGCGCAGGCGTATCTGGACGGGCTTGAAGCCGAGGCGCGGCACGCGCTGGTGCCCTGCGAAGCCATCGTCACGGTGAACGACCATCCGCACGAGGCCATCGTGGAGACGGCGCAAAAGTCCGGGTGCGACCTGATCGTGATGGGCTCGCACGGACGGCACGGCATGACGGGCTTTTTGCTGGGCAGCGAGACGCAGCGCGTGCTGGCGCGCACGCGGCTGCCGGTGCTGGTGTATCGCTAGCCTTGCTTCAAGGTGCCGGGCCGGGCGGCCGCGGTCAAGCGGCCGCCAGCGCGTGCTGGAACGTAAAGCTGTCCGCGTACAGGTGATCCAGACTGGCGCCGCGTTCGGCCAACAGGCTTTTGGCCTGGCGAATCATCTCCGGCGCGCCGCACAGATAGAACGCATGTTCCGACAGGTCCGCGTGATCTTCCAGCACCGCCTGCTGCACGTAGCCCCGGCGCCCCTGCCAGTCCGCCCCCGCGCGCGACAGCACGGGCACGAAATTGAATTCGTAGAGCCGTCCGGCCCAGCTTTCGATCTCGTCGCGCAGGTACAGGTCCGCCTCGGTGCGCATGCCCCAATACAGCGTCACGGGCGGGCATTCCTCGTTGTCCAGCAGCGACTCAAGAATCGCCTTGATGGGCGCAATGCCGGTGCCGGTGGCCATCATGATGAGCGGGCGCCAATCTTCCTCGTGATAGCTGAAGACGCCAAGCGGCGCCTCGATCTCCACCGGCGTGCCGGCGCTGGCCTGCCCCAGCCACTGGTCGGTGTAGCGGCCGCCGGGAATGCGGCGCACGTGGAAGTCGATCAGGTTGCCCGCCCGCGCCGACGCCATGGAGAAGCTGCGCGTCTCGCCGTCGGGGAGCACCACGTTCATGTACTGTCCCGGCACGTAATCCAGGCCCTCACCGGGCAGCGCCAGGGTCAGGTGGATGACGTCGTCACAGAACGCGGCGATACGATGGATCGTGGCGGGCATGCGGCGAGGTTCCGGGAAGGTCTGTCGGCTGCTCGCCACGCTGATGCACAGGTCGGCCGTCGGACGGGCCTGGCACGCCAGCGCGTAGCCCTGCTCGGCCTCTTCCGGGGTCAGCGCCATGGGGAATTCGTCATACCGGACAGTGCCCGATTCGAGTTTGATGCGGCAGGTGCCGCAGCCGCCGAACGTGCATTCGTGCGGCAGCTTCACCGCCGAACGCTCCGCGGCTTCCAGCACGGATTCGCCTTCATCGACGACAAAGGCTTCTGCGGTTTCCAGGATGTGCACGCGGTATGCCATGGCGCCCTCGCCTATTTCTTGATGTCCGCTTCGACCAGCACCTTCATGCCGCGCGGCTCCAGCAGTTCGCCCAGCGCAGCCAGTGCCGCAAGACCTGCTTTGGTGTCCTGCTCGCCGTTGCCGCCGCTCAGGCCCACGCCGCCGATCACCTCGCCATTCACGACGATGGGAAAGCCGCCGACGAACACCGCGAACTTGCCGTCGAAGCTCCACTGGATGCCGAAGGCTTCGTTGCCGGGCAGCGCGGGGCCGTTGGGCGGCGTATTGAATAGGTGCGTCGAGCGCTTGTGCCCGGCAGCGGTGAACGCCTTGTTCCAGGCGATCTGCGGGCCCGTGATGCGGGCGCCGTCCATGCGCTCGAGCGCAATCGGATAGCCGCCGTCGTCCACGATGCAGATCGACTCCAGCACGCCGATTTCCTGCGACTTGGCGATGGCGGCGCGCACCATGACGCGCGCTTCTTCAAGTTCCAGGCGATAGATCTGTTTCATGTGCAAAGCCTCTTTGGATGGATGAGCCGTCAGCCGGCGCGGTAGACGGTTTTGATCTGCGTGTAGAACTCCAGGCCCACGCGGCCCGATTCGCGGAATGTGGAGGTGCTGGAATGCTTCAGCCCGCCGAAGGGCGCGTTGATCAGGTTGCCGGTAGTGGTGCGGTTGATCTTCACGGTGCCTGCCTGGATATCGCGGGCGAAGCGGTGCGCGTAGCGCGCGTCGGTGGTGGCAATGGCGGCCGACAGGCCGTATTCCGTGTCGTTGGCCTGCGCGATGGCGTCTTCATAGCCGTCGACCTCGATCAGCGCGATCACCGGACCGAAGATTTCTTCGCGGGCAATGCGCATCTGCTGCGTCACACTGGCAAAGAGCGCGGGCGTGACGTAATAGCCGCGGTCGAAACCCGGACCCGTCAGGCGATCGCCGCCGTACAGGTGCGTGGCCTCCTGCTTGCCCAGTTCGATGTAGCCCAGCACGTTGTCGAGCTGGCGGGCGGTGGCCAGCGGGCCCAGGTCGAAATTGCCGTCCAGGCCGTTGCCGATGGTCAGCGTCTTGATCCTGGCGAGCAGCTTGTCCGTATAGGCGCCGCTGACCTTGCGGTCGACCAGCACGCGGCTGGTGCCGGTGCACGCCTGGCCGCTCAGCGAGAAACCGCCTTTGACCGCCAGGTCCACTGCGCGGTCCAGGTCGGCGTCGGCCAGCACGATCAAGGGATTCTTGCCGCCCAGTTCCATCTGCGTCCGGGTGGTCAGGCCGGCCGTGCGATGGATCTGCTCGCCGGCGGCGGTGGAGCCGGTGAACGAAATGGCGCGCACCTGGCTCGCCCCCGTGATGGCTTCGCCCACCGCTCCTGCCGGGCCCGTCAGGAAGTTCAGCACGCCGGCCGGCAATCCGGCCTGCACGAAGGCCTCGGTCAGGCGATAGCCCGACATCGGCGCGTCGGACGAGGGCTTGAACACCACCGTGTTGCCCGTGATGAGGGCCGGTGCAATCTTGCGAGCCGGAATCGAGATGGGGAAATTCCAGGGCGAGATCACCGTCACCACGCCCAGCGGTTCGCGCTGGCCGTAGACGATCATGTCCGGATCGTCGTTGGGATAGGTCTCGCCGGTGAATGACTGGCCTTCGACCGCGTAGAAACGGATCGTCTGCGCCGAACGCAAGATCTCGTCCTTGGCCAGGTTCAGGCCCTTGCCTTCTTCACGGGTCAGTTCGCGCGCGATCGACGCGGCGTTGTCTTCCAGATGCTGGGCCGCCTTGAACAGGATGGCCGCGCGCTTGGAGATCGGCGTGTCGCGCCACGCGGCAAACGCCGCCTCGGCCGCCAGGACCGCCTGCCGGGCGTCTTCGGCGTTGGAGACCTGGAATTGCCCGACGACGTCGTCCGTGTCGGCCGGGTTGCGGTTCGGCGCAGTTTTACCCGAGCCGCTGGGCGTCCACTTGCCGCCGATGTAGTTCAAAAAGGTCTGCTGCGAGAGATCGTCCACGGGAGCGCTTCCTTGATTGAGTCTGGGCGGGCGCGGCAGGCGCAAGGCGCCTGGGCTACTGTCAGAACATTGTATACTTTAATCTTTAAGCGACGATCCGTGGAAACCCCACCTGAAGCGTCAGCAAAAAGGCTCCCGCGCGGGAGCCTTTTAGCGTCACGTCGCGCCGTTCAACTCCAGATCAGCACAGCGCAGATCGTCGAGACGAAGAGCGCCAGCACCACGGGCAGCAACAGCGCGCGCACCAGCGACAGCACATTCACCCGCGCAAACCCCGCCACCGCGATCAGCGAGGACCAGGCGATCAGCGTGCCGCCGCCCGTCCAGACGGCGCCCATCTGGCCGACCGCCGCCAGCGTCGCGGGGTCTACGCCGACGACCGGACCCAGCGCGCCGGATAACGTGCCCGTGAGCGGCAGGCCTGCGAAGCCCGAGCCGTCGATGCCGGTGATCATGCCGACCAGCAGCACACCGAAGGCGACGAGGAAGTGGTTTTCCGGGATGAGGTGCTGCGCGGCGGAGATCACCTCGAAGAGCAGGCCGGGCGCCTGCGCCGCCGGCACGCCCAGGATCTGCGCGGCCGTCTCATTGGCGCCCACGAAGAAGAAGCCCGCGATGGGCAGCACGGAACCCATCGCCTTGAAGGCGAACACGAAGCCGTCGGTCACGTGTTCCGGACAGACGTCCAGCATCTTGCGAGGGCCTTCGGCGGCCAGCGTCACCAGCATCATCACCACGAAGGCGACGCCGCCGACCAGCGCCGCCGCATCGCCGCCGCGCAGGGCGGGCAGCGACGGAAACAGCCGGGGCAGCACCATCACGGCGATCACCGCCAGGAATGCCAGCGGCGTCACCACCGCGAATACCTTCGACCAGCGGACACGGCGCTGCTCTTCCTCGCTCAGCGCGGGACCGGCGGGCAGTGCGGGATCGGCGCCCATCGTGCCGCGGGCAAGTTCCGCCTTGTCGAACGAGCCGGCCTGTTCCATGCGCGCCAGGCTGCCGTCCTGCGCGCGGGCCTGCCAGGCCGTCAGCAGTGCAGGATCGGCCGGCACGATGTGACGGCGCACCAGCAGGTAGGCCGCCACCAGCGCGATCCCGCCGGTGATCAAGGACAGCACGAGCGCGCGGTCGGCCACGACGGCGGCGCTGACGGCCGCCCCCGCCGCCTTGGCGCTGATGCTCGGCGCCACGCCGATCACGTAATCCGACGACAAGGCCATCCCCTGCCCCGCGATCGCGATGGCCATGGCGCCGGCCAGCGGCGGCAGCCCGGCCGCGATGGCCGCCGGCAGCAGGATGGCGGACACCAGCGGCACGGCGGGCGTGGGCCAGAAGAACAGCGAGATTACATAGGTACAGAGGGCGATGATCACGAACGACGAATGCCCGCCCCGCATGACCCGCCGAAATGGCTGGACCATGCGCACGTCCGCCTGCAGCGTCTTCAAGGAATTGAGAAGCGCCGTCATGAAGGTGATGACGAGAAAGATGTTGAAGAGCTCTTTGGCGGCGACGAAGCTGGCGGAAAAGATGCCGATCAGCCCGCTGATCGGATTGCCCGTGATCGCCAGCACGACCAGGAATGTACCGATGACGGAAGGCACCACGACATTGGCGCGCAGGATCATCGTCAGGATGATGGCGGCCACACTGATCAGGTAAATCCAATGAGCGGCAGTGAGCACGACGTCGGATTGCATGCGCTATTCCCCTTGTATGCGTGGCTGTTGGGTCGCCACACTCGGTATACTATATTTCGTTAGTAGTCATACCAACCGAAATATGCGCCGCCTAGGGAAACCGATAGTGCGGGTTTCAGCCTGATTTTCAGCTGAAAATCAAGGGATTACCCGGAGTTTTTGGAATTTTGCGATCAGCGTCCGAATTCATCGATAGACTATCGTATACATAAATTACAAAGCCCTCAGGCATGTTGTCCTCCCTGATAACCACCGATCTGTGGCATTACGCCGCCATGGCAGCCGTCGTGTTTGGCGCGGCCGTCGCCCAAGGCGTGGGCGGCGTGGGGTTTGCGATGTTCGCCGCACCCGTCGCCGCCATGTTCTTCCCGCAATTGGCGCCTGGCCCGCTTCTGACCCTGGGCGGCTTCATTTCGCTCTTGACCGCCCTGCGCGAGCGGGCCGCCATCGATTGGCCCGCCGTCTCCTACGCCCTAGCCGGGCGCGCCGTCGGCACCCTGATCGCGATCTACGCCATGGCGCGCTTTGCGCCCCAGGCGCTGGGCGTGCTTTTTGCCTGCATGATCCTGGCCGCCGTCGCGCTCAGCGTGGCGGGACTGAAGTTCTCCGCGACGCCGGGCCGGGTGTCCGGGGCGGGCGTGGCCTCGGGGATCATGGGCACGATGACGTCGGTGGGCGCCCCGCCCATCGCCATCGTGCTGCAGCACGCCGCGCCGCCGCGGCTGCGTGCCACGCTGGGCATGGTGCTCTTTCTGGGATCCATTTTTTCGCTCGCCATGCTGGCGCTGGCCAAGCGCTACACGGGTTATCACGCCGGGCTGGCGCTCAGCCTGGCGCCGTTTCTGCTGGCCGGATTCGCCGTCTCCAGCCGGCTGCGCACCCTGCTGCCTCCCCGCGCGGTGCGCGGTGTGCTGCTCGTCGCCTGCGCCATGGGCGCGGTGGGCGTGCTGGTGAAGTCATTCTGGGTGCACTGATGCGGCAAACCGCCAGCGACGGACGGCTACACCCGGTAATACAATGCCGACTATATCCATTACGCCAAACCTGCTCGCCATGACAACCTCCCCCGTCAGTCCGCAAGCCGTCGAGACGCAGCATTCCTCCCCGCTGAAGATCGGCGAGCAGCACCCGCAGTTGTTTGCCGTCATCCGCGACAAGCTGCGCGAACGCATCCTGAGCGGCGAGTTCACGCCCGGCGACCGCCTGGTGGAAGGCCGCCTGTCCGAAGAAATGGGTGTATCCCGTATTCCGGTGCGCGAGGCGTTGCGGGCGCTGGCCGCCGAAGGCCTGGTCACGATCGAGCCGCGGCGCGGCGCGTCGGTGTCGGTGCTATCCGATGCCGTGGCCTACGACATGGTGGAAGTGCGCGCCACGCTGGAAGGTCTGAACGCCAAGCTGGCCGCGCAGCGCCGCGACGAAAAGACAGTGGAGCGCCTGCAGGCGTTTCTGCGCGAAGGCACGGAAGCCGCGCGCGACGAGAAACTGGACAAGTTCCTGGCGCTCAATTCGCAGTTCCATGAAATGCTGGCCACGATCGGCGGCAACGTGGTGCTGACCGACCTGATGCGCTCGCTGCGCGACCGCACCGCCCTGCTGTTCGCGCCCAGCAACATGCGCCGCGCCAAGCAGAACTGGGACGAGCATTCGCAGATCCTGAATGCCGTCATCGCGGGCAACGGCGATCTGGCGGCGCTGCTGGCCAGCCAGCACGTGCACAACGCGGCCAAGGCCTACACCGAGGCGCAGCAGCCGCCACAGCAGGCGTCGGTGGCCTGAGCGCCTGACCCCTGACGAGCGGCTGTCACCGCCGCCGCGCCGGCGCCGGGGCGCCCCCGCCATCCGCTCATCCCGTCGTGGCCGTTTCCACCGCGCCCGGCGCCGCGCCGACCACGATCCCCTTGCCGTTCTGCACCACCCACGACACCTTCACGTCGCCATTCACGAACGTCTGGCAGGCCATGCGGTAGCCGGCCTCGAAGTCTTCCGGCCGCAGGTGCTTGCGCTCCTTTGGCTTGATGGCGTCGGTGTTTTCCAGCCCCTCTTCGATCCGGCATTTGCAGGTGCCGCACAGGCCGCCCCCGCACTTGAACGGGATGCCGCCCTTTTCCTTGAGCGACACGCGCAACAGGTTGCTGTTTTCCGGCGCGGTGGCGACCATGCCGCCGTTGGATAGGAACGTGATCTGGACCATATATTCAGTGCTCCGCGGCGCGCACGCCGGACCGCAGCGTCAGCGTCGACGCCATGCTGCCAAAACGCGTCAGGTGCGCCAGCTCCTTGCGGGCCGCGTCCACCGACGAGAACTTCTCCAGAAACTTGGACGGCACGTGGTTGACCACGTAGGGCGGCGTTTCCTCGGTGACCACCAGCTTGATCTCACGGTCCAGGCGGGCAATGCTGAACACCGCCAGCGCGCGCCCGTAGAACACGTAGTCGTAGGTCTCGATGATGTCGGCGCCGTCGCCCGCCTCGGTGCGGAAGACGCCGGGCTTGGAGGTCAGGATCACATAGGTGGATTGCGCCGCCATCATGCCTCCACGTCCTGCGACAGCTCGATGTCGCTGCTCAGCCAAAGCTGGCATGCCAGCCGGTAGCCCTGGTCGACACGGTCGCCCAGCTGCTTCTTTTCCTTCCAGTTCACCGGCGGCAGATGCTCAGCCCCGGCGATGATGCGGCACGCGCACTTGGCGCACTTGCCCATGCCGCATTCATAGCGCAGATGCGGAAACGGAAACTGCTTGATGCCGGCCCGCACCACCAGGTTGGTGTTGTCCTTCACCACGTCGGTGTAGGTCTGGCCGCCTTTATGAAACACAACGGTAGGCATGAGGTCTTCGTCCAGGTTTTGCGGTGCGGCCACCGCCCGGCCGGGCTGGGCGGGCCGGGCGGGTTCGGGCGATCAGGCGGCAAGGCCCAGTTCGGGCAGCTTGATCTCGTCCTGCACGTAGTCGGTGTAGAGCGCCGTGGTGTACAGCAGCCGCATCTGCGCGCCGATCTCGCAGATCTTCAGGCAGCGCTGCTGCAGGTCCACCGTGTTGGCGTGCTCCAGCACGATCTGATAGCCGCGTTCGCCATGGATCTCGTCGGACACGATGTGCAGGTCGAAGAACTCCACTTCCTCGTCGGTGAAGCCGTACTTCTCGCGCAGGGTCGGCGTCTGCTTGCGGTAGATGGAGGGCACCTGCGATTCCAGGCCCACCACCAGGCCGGCCACCGCGACGATCGGATCCTCGCGCATGGCCACGGCATAACACCAGCTTTGCAGCGCGCGCGTCGTGGGCGACATGTTGTCCGGATTGGTGACCCGTTCGCGGGTGGTGCCGCAGGCTTCGGCAAAGCGGATCAGCAGGTCGGTGTGGCGGTCTCCGCCGATTTCCTCTTCGTACATGTTGGCCAGCAGGAAATCCTTGGCCTCGGTATAGGTGTCCGGCGTGCGGGCGTACAGGTAGCCCAGGTAGTCGGCAAAGGGGCCGACATAGTGATAGTGGTTCTCGGCCCAGCGCGACAGATGCTCGCGGCTCAGCTTGCCTTCGGCCCAGGCGATCGAAAAGGGCGACGCGTTGGCGCTCTTGCCCTTGATCGCGTTTTCCAGCGCCGTGCGGAATTCATCTCGGTTCATCAGTTCTGCCATGACTCGCTCCAGGTCCAGTGGGAGTAATTCCAGGCCTGTGTCAGCCCGGGCATGATGAACATTGTATACCGTCTACTGTTTTGAACCGCTAGGGCAATCCCGGAGTTCCTCGCTTAAAGGGGGACAGTTTCAACCAGATCAAGCACTTACCATCCATGAGGCGAATTGGACCGGAGCGTGCCGAAGGCGTACAATGAATACAATTTCAACGCAATACGGAAATACCATGAACACCCGCCACCCGCTGGGCGACGCCCCGATCGGTCAACAACTGCTCACCCACTACGCTCGCCGCGACGCCGTGCGCCACGCCACGCCGCTGTTCCCGTCATCCTGGGCCGAATTGCTGGCCCCGTTCCGCAACGCGCGTCTGCAACCGCTCCGCGCAGCCGCACCCGCCGCACGCACGCAACGCGACGACACGGTCTGCCAAGCTGGCTGAAGGAAAAGCCCGGGACTGAATGTCCCGGCTTGAAATGGCCGGGATTGAAACACCCCGGCTAGAACGCACGGGACGTCTTCCCGGACGAGCGAAGCGCCGTTAGCGCTGTTAGCCCCGCTAGCGCTGTTAGCCCCGTCAGCGCCGTGCGCGCAGGCTGACCTGCATCCGGGCGTTTTGCTGCGCCGCGTTCCGCTGACGCCGGGCATTGCCGCCGGCAAGCACCAGCACAATCGCAAAGCCTACGGTATAGGCCAGCACGTCCCACCAATCCGGCACGCTGCCGAACACCACGCGCAGCACCGGCTGCTCGATGCGCCAGCCAAAGTGTCGCGCCAGGTATTGGCCCAGTTCGACCGCATACCCCGTGAACAGCGCCGCCAGCGCCAGCGGCAGCACGCCCGCTCGAACAAAGCTGCGGTACAGCAGATAGGCCCAGCCCACCGCCACCACGTCCCCCACGAATCCACGCAGGAAGGGATAGGGCGCGCCCACGGTGGCGATCAGCGCCAGTACGGCGGTCACGGCAAGCAGGGCGGCGAACGCGCGCCCGTTGAAAGTCAAAGTCATTGAATCAGCAAACGTAAATAGTGAAACAGGGAGGCGCGCGCCTGCGTTCGCGGCGGCTGCGCATCGCTGCCTGAATTCGCGCAAGAATCCGCACACGCAGCGCTGCTAAGCCCGCGCCCCGGCCGGTAACAAGGGCAGCGCGCAGGTTACCGGAAAAGCGCGGGCCGCCCTCCTCGACCGCCTGCCTTGGGCGTACCATGGAGCGACCCCGACCCAGCCCAGAACGGGCGCGATCCTCGCGTCCGGCCACGTTCCCATGCTGCAGCCCGTTTCGGCTTCGACCGATCTGCCGGCGGCCCCACCGGCCGCGCCCGCGCCTGTCCTCCAGGTCAGCACGCTTTCCCCCCTCGCCTTTCCCGCCTTTCGCATCATCTGGATCGCCAACCTGTTTGCCAACCTGGGCACCTGGGCGCAATCGGTGGCCGCCGCGTGGGTCATCACCACGGAGCAGAGCAGCCCGCTGATGGTCGCGATGATCCAGGTGGCGGCGGCGTTTCCGCTGGTCGCCCTGTCGATCCTGACCGGGGTGCTGGCCGACAACCACGACCGGCGCCGCGTCATGCTTGCGGGCATGCTGCTGGAGCTGGCGGGCGGGGTCTTCATCACCATCCTGGCCTTCGCGGGGCTGCTGCACCCCATCACGCTGATTGCATCCGTGTTCTGCATCGCCATCGGCAGCGCGATCGTCACGCCCGCATGGCAGGCCGCCGTGGGCGAACAGGTGCCGCGCGAGCACGTCGGCAGCGCCGTGCTGCTGAACAGCGTCAACTTCAACGTCGCGCGGGCGGTGGGGCCGGCCATCGGCGGCCTGCTGCTGGGCGCGTTGGGCACGTCCTGGGTCTTTCTGCTGAACTGTTTCTGCTACGCCGGGCTGATCTGGGCGATCTGGCGCTGGAAGCGCGACCTGCCCGTGCGCAGGCTCCCGCCCGAAGGCCTCTTTGAAGGCGTGGTCGCCGCGCTGCGCTACACGCAGCATTCGACGGTGACGCGCGTGGTGATGCTGCGCTCGTTCGCCTTCGGCCTGTCCGCCAGCGCGCTGTGGGCGCTGTTGCCGCTCTTGGCGCACGAGCACGAAAGCGGCAGCGCGCTGCTGTACGGCTACATGCTTGGCGCGCTGGGCGTGGGCGCCATCCTGGGCAGCGTGGTGGTGCGCCGGGCGCGCGCGGCGTGGGGATCCGGCGGCCTGATCAGCGTGGCCGCAGCGCTGCTGGCCGCCTGTCTGCTGGCGCTGGGCCTCACCGATACGCTGTGGGTCGCGTTTCCGGCGCTGCTCCTGTCGGGCGGCTGCTGGATCGGCGTGCTGGCCACCTACAACACGACCGTGCAGCTTCTGGTGCCGGACTGGGTGAAGGCGCGCGCGCTGGCGCTGTATCAGACCGCGATCTTCGGCGGCCTGGCGGCGGGCTCGTTCATGTGGGGTCACTTCGCGGGCACGATGGGCGTGTCCGGCGCGATGTCGGCCGCCGGCATCGTGCTGGGCGTGACCGTGGCGCTGCTGTACCGCTCGCGTCTGCCGGAACAGGTGGACGCGCGGTCGCTGACGCGCGCCGACGACACCGAACCGGCCATGGCCGCCGCCGGCTTCAACACGCAGCGCGGCGCGGTGCTGGTCGCCGTGGAATACCTGATCAACCCGGACAAGCTGGCCGCGCTGATCCATGCCGCCCGGCCGCTGCGCCTCTTGCGGCTGCGCAATGGCGCGCAGCAGTGGCAGCTGTTCCGCGACCTGGAGCGCGAGGGCGTCTGGCGCGAGGTCTTTCTGGTGGAAAGCTGGATGCAGTACCTGCGGATGATCGACCGCATGACGCTGGCCGACAAGATGGTGCTGGACGAGGTGCGCGCCTTGCATGCGGACGACAAGCCGCCGGTGGTGTCGCGCAACGTCAGCTACCTGGCCATGAACGAGGCGCAGGGTTTCTCGCTGCGCCGCGCCCCCGATTCCCAATGACGCGCGAGGCCCGACCATGCTTACCTCTCTGTGGCGCAATTGGCGGACCTGGCGGCGTGGCGGGTCGCAGCTTGACGTCATCCTGTCCAACGCCGACCCCCAAGCCCCGCTGGCCGAACGGAATCTGTGGCTGGTCGACCTTGGCCGCTGGCTGAACCGTCCGGACGGCGAACCGGCACGGGAAGACGGGCGCGACCCGCGTCACGCCCGCCTGCGCTACCTGTTGCAGGTGCTGGAACGCAATCCCGCTGTTGCGGCGCGCACGGCGGCCACGCTGCGCTCGGTGCTGGTGGACAACGACCCCACCGCGCTCCTGTGCGACACCGGCGTGGCGTCACGCCCCGGCTTCTGGGGTGAATTGTGGCGCCGCGTCGTCGCCTGGATGCTGCCGCCGACCGTCAATCAGGGCGATATGTCGGGCCTCTTCACGCTGCTGTTTCGCCGCGCCGGCGACGCGCAATGGATCGAATCGCTGGACGACGAGACGCTGGCGCGCGTGCGCGCGCTGCTGCGTCTGAAAGAGGACGACCCGGCAAAAGAACCCGATGCGTTATCGGCCCCCACGCCCGAGGCGCTTGCCCGGCGGCTGGACCAGGCACTGACCAGCAGCATGCAGGTGCTCGTCAGCCAGGTGGGCGCCGTCGGACTCAGCCAGGATATCCGCTCCCGTGTGCCGGGCCGCGTCGAAGAATCGCCGTTCTTCACGCTGGAGGGCACCGCGGCAGAACTCTTCGACAGCACACCGGACACGCCGCGCGAGGTGGTGGGCCAGCGCCTGAACGTGCTGCGCGCCTTGCTGGACGACTGCCGCGCGGCCGGCGACGCCGTCTATGAAGAACTCAAGCGCAATGGCGTCGCGGTCGACGTGGTCTACCAGATCGAGTGCATGAAGCTGCGCCTGGCGCGCATCGAACTGCTGCTGGGCGTGTGGATCGACCCCACGCAACGCCACCGGTACGCGCACCTGATGGCCGAGCTGATCCGGTGCACATTGGCCCGCAGCAGCATCCGGCATCTGGCGGCGTCGTCGCTCTTGCAGTTGGCGCGCCGCGTGATGGACCGCAGCGCGGAGACCGGCGAACACTACATCGCCCGCGACACGCTGGAATACATGGACATGCTGAAGGCGTCCATGGGCGGCGGCTTCGTCGTGGCGTTCACGGTGTACGTCAAGTTCATCATCACGTCGGCCCACCTGGACAAATGGATGGAAGGCCTGCTGAACGCACTGAACTACGCCGGCAGTTTTCTCGTGATCCAGTTCGCGCATTTCACGCTGGCCACCAAGCAGCCGGCCATGACCGGGCCTGCGCTTGCCCGCCGGCTGGACGCGGCCTACTCGCCCGACGGGCGCGAGGCCTTCGTCGACGACACGCTGGCGATGCTGCGTTCGAACGCCGCTGCGATCGCGGGCAACCTGGCCGTGGTGTTTCCGCTGGCCTGGGCGATTCAGTGGTTGGCCATGCGGTTTCTGGAACAGCCTTTGATCGATGCCGACAAGGCGCAAGACACGCTGCAATCGTTGTCGTTCTGGGGGCCGACGCCGCTGTACGCCGCGGTGACCGGCGCATTGATCTGGGTGTCCAGCCTGATCGCAGGTTGGGCCGACAACTGGTTCGCGCTGCATCGCGTGCACGACGTGATGGCGTACGGCCGGCGCACCCGCTACCTGCTCGGGGCGCGCGGCGCCGTTCGATGGGCGGGCTTCTGGCGGCGCAATGTTTCGCAGATCGCCGCCAACGTTTCGCTGGGACTGATGCTGGGCCTGCTGCCGGCCCTCGTCAGCGCGCTGGGATCGACGCTGGAGGTCCGCCACGTGTCGCTCAGCGCCGGCCAGATCGCGGCCGCGATTGCGACGCTGGGCTGGGAGCTCGTGCATACGCAGGTGTTCTGGCTGGCCGTGGCGGGCACGGTGGCGACGGGCGCGCTGAACGTCATCGTCAGTTTTGCGCTGGCCTTCAACGTAGCGCTGGCGTCGCGCGACATGCGCCGCGACGATCGCGTGTCGCTGACTGCCGGGGTGCGCCGCCGCATCCTGCGGCGGCCTGCGGCGCTGTTCTGGCCAGTCAAGCCGCGCGCCACGCCCGTGCAATCCTGACGCGCTGCGCAGGGCAGGCCTGACTGACATGGTGCGCCTGAACGGACGCGGCTGCGGCGCCGCGTGTTCAGAACGTGATCGTGGCGGTGACCACGTCGCGGTACGTGCCGGGCCGAGGCGTCGTCTGCGCAGGCACGCGGCCATAGACCGTGAAGGTCTGATTGGCGCCCGTGCCCACGCCCGCCCGAGGCGCGCCGCCCGAGGCATCGCCCCACACGGTGCCGTAGGCCGCATCCTGGTAGAGCTGATAGCTCACGGTGTCGGCGGCGGTCGTGTGCTTCATTTTGCGCGCCAGCACGTTGCCGGCGACCGAGCCGCCATTCAACGCCAGGGAGAAGGCGTTGGCGTTGGTGCATCGGACGGTGATCTGGCTGTTGGCCGTGACCGCGGCGCTCAACACGCCGCGCGGGGGAAACGCCATGTCCGTCGCGTTGATGGTGCAGTTCTTCTGCACGGTCGTGCGCACCACCAGCGGAATCGTGATGCGCTGCGTCGGCGCCGCCAGCGGGCAGTTGGACAGGCCCGACAGCAGGCCGAACAGCACGTCCAGCGTGCCGGTGGTGGTGTAGGTTTCGCTGTAGACCGTGTTGGCGTTGTTCACGGTTCTCACTGTAGACTGCCCGCCCGGCAGCTTGCCGTAGAACCGGAAGGTGGTCGACACGTTGCCGCCCCCCAGCAGCGGGCCGGTGAGCGTCTGCGACGTCGGTTGCCCGGCCGTCGCCGCGCCCCATATCTGCGTCCGCGCCGCGTCCGTGTACAGGTTGTAGTTCATGCGGTTCGTGCCCGCGCCCAGGGCGCGCGCGGCGATGGACGGACTGGTGTTGCCCACCCCCAGGCTGAAGCACAGCCGCGCGCCGATGGCGAGCAGCGAAAAATTGCAGGTCACGGCAACCGTTCCGTCCGCCACCGTGTCGCCCGGCAGCAGCGGATTGACCGTGCCGAAGTCCAGCGTGGCAGTCGTGCCGGCCGACAGCGCGCAGGTGTTAGCCTGCGCCGAGCCGGCGTAGCCCGCGCAGACGCCCATGGCGGCAAGCAGCAGGCCGATTCTCATGGTTGCCCCCTTTCCAACGGCTCGCACACGATCGGTCCCAGCGTCGGCAGCGGATCGGCATCCGAGTGCGCGTAATCGAACTCGGCCTCGCACGACACGCCACCACCGCGCACCCGCAACCGGTTGGTCGCTGCCACGTCCTCCACGAACGTCAGGCCGTCGTAGCCCACCACCGTGCGCTTGCCGCTTTCGATGTGCGCAACCTCGGCCCCGACCGGCACGAACGCCCCATCCGGCAGCGTCAGGATCACCGAGGCCGCGTCGTACTTTTCCACCTTGAACGTGGTCAGCACGCCGGCGCCGGACTGCGGCACGACGACCGCCCGCGTCGAGTCCAGCCGCACGTCCACGGGCAGGTCTTCCGGGTCGATGGAGATGCGGTTGGTCTGATAGGCGTTCAGGTCGGGCACCAGCAGATGGCCGCTGCCGTTCGTTCGGCCCAGCCGGCGGTTTTCGTGCAGCACCGCGACGTCGGCCGTGCCATCGGTGGAGACCAGCGCGAAGCTGTCGTTGATGCGGCGCGACGGGATCACGGCGCTGTCCATCATCACCAGCGACCCCGAGGCCTGCACCGACGCCTGCGTGCGGCCGCCATAGTCCTGCACCAGCCCGCTGACCAGCCCGTACTGGCCCAGATACTGAAGTTGGCCCTGGTTGAGCTGCATGCCGCCGCTGCGGCCGTTCTGCACTGCCCACCCCCAGCCGCCCTCATAGGGCACGCTGCTCTGCGCGTTGACGCTGTAAGTGTCCTCGCCGCCCTGGCGGCCGACCGACACGCCGGCCTGCGCGCGTTCGCCCAGCATCACCGCCAGACCCAGGAACACGCCTTCCGAATTCGATTGCGAAAAGTCCTTGTACGCGCTCAGCGTCAGGACCACGCGGCTGTGCAGGTTGGCCGTGTACGAGGCCGACCCCAGCTTTGCCATCGGCACGTCCGGCATGCGGTAGCCGATGTAGCTGAGCGCCACGCTTTGCGAGCGGCTCAGCGGCATCGACACCGTCACGCGGTCGGTCTGGCGCGGCACCGGCGCGTCCTCGCGCGAGCCCAGGTCGCCGTAGTTGCCGATCAGGCGCGTGACCTGCGTGTCCACGCTGAATTCGGGCCGCACGTACTGGTACCCCAGGCTGACCTGTCCGCCGCTGTAGTCCCCGGCGCTGCCGGAAAGCGAGCTGCTCAGCACCCCAAGCTGCCCCATCTTCACCATCGCGCCGGCGCCCGCGTTGTACAGCCCCGGGCCGGCCTCGGTGTGCGCCTCCAGCGTCAGGTTGTCGGTGTAGCCGTAACGACCCGATGCCGTCAGCACCGGCTTGCTGTCATAGTCGAACGAGCGCACGCTGAACTGGCGGCGCACGAAGCCGGCCTCGACCGACCAGCTGGACAGCCCCGCCGCCAGCATCCGCGGGTCGATGTACAAGGGGACCGACGTGCTGACGGTGCGGCCCAGCGCGTCCCGCGTGATCAAGGTTGCCTGGCCCGCGCCGGTGATGCCCGGAATCTGGTTGACCACGAACGGCCCCGGCGGCACGTTGCCCGAGTACTGCTGTACGCCATTGACGAACAGCGACACCGACGACGGCACGACCGACGACGCGCTCAGCGACGACACGGGAAAGGTGACCAGGTCCGGACGCAGCGCGAAGTTGCGCCCCCATTGCACGCCGGCCACGCGTACCGAGCGCGACCAGTTCAGCGACGAGGTGATCGTGTCGCCCAGGCGCAGCGTGCGCAGTGTCTCCTGATCCGAGCGCGTCCAGAACGTGTCGTAGCGCACGTATTCATCGCCGCGGCCGCCGAAGTAGGCCGTGCCCGAATTGCTGAACACGCCATTCGAATCGAAGTAACGCTGTTCGGAATACAGCGACAGCCCGTACTCGTAGTCGGTCTGCGCATAGGCGTCGTAGTTCACCACCACGCCGCGCCCGGCAGTCGCCAGCGGCGTGGCCGGCAGTCCGCGGGTATTCACCTCGTACGGCACGCGCAACGTGTCGGGCAGCACCAGATCCACCGACTGCGCCGCCGGGTTGTACACGTAGCGCAGGCCGGCCACGGCATCCAGGCTGACTTCGCGCGTCGCGGACATGCCGATCACGGACAGGTCCACGCCCAGCGAACGCAGCGCGGCGCCGCTGACGGACAGGCGGCCATGCGTGTCGTGAAAGCGCAATAGCTGGGATGTGTTGACGCCGTTGATGCTGACCTCCAGGTACACGTCACGCTCGGCGATGCTGCCGAACGAGACCAGTTGACCGGGCACATCCGCCGCCTGGGCAGGCGCACCCAGCAGGAAGAGTGCGACTCCCAAGGCGCGTTGCCCGCGGAGACGGGTAGCGCGCACTGCCATAGACTGCCCTTCTGTGGTTGCCGGCGGGCCGAGCGGCAAGCCGGAACGCGGTCATGCGGTCAACGCGGGCTGACGGTGACCGTGTCGCCGTTGATCATTGCCCTGATCTTTACCGGCCCGGCCGCGCCCTGCTTTGCCGGAATGCTCCATTGGCGCGCCCGGTTGGCCAGCGCATAGCCCAGCAGCCCCTCCACCTCGGCCACGGGCTTGCCCGCCGCATTCAGGATCTGCAGCGCGGCCACCTGCGCATAGCGGCTGCCGCTGTTGGACAGCCTCACCACCCAGTCGCCGCCAGAGCGTTCCGCGCGCCACGCCAGCTCGGGTTCCGGAGATGGCGTCGTGCCGGACACGAACACCGGCACCGAATAACGCAGGCGCAGCACCACGCCATTCACGCCGGGCGAGGACGGGTCAGGAATTTCGTCGATGATGAGGCGGAACCCCTGCTGCAGCGACGGCGCATCCTTGGACACGCGCACCAGACGGACGAGCTGCTCGCCGCCGGGCGGCACCTGGATGATGGGTGGACTGGCCTGGATGTCGTCGGTTGGCGAGAGCACGTCGTCGCCGTCCGCCTGTTCCCAACCGTAGATGCGCACCTGCCCGTAGATCGGCGTGGACCCGGGATTGCGCAGCATGATGCCGCTTGCACCCTGCGTGGGCGCAAGCTCGACGAGCACCGGAGAGATCTGCAGGGCAGCCGCCACCGCTGCGCCGCCCCAGCCTGCCAGGCAGGCGGCAAGCAGCGCCCGAAAAAACATCCGCATCGGGCGGCCCCCTTAGAAGTAGACCGTCGCGGTAACCGTGGAAGAGTAGGTGCCGGGCGCCGGCGTGGTCTGCGCGGGCACGACGCCGTTCACCTGGATGGGCTGCGCGGCGCCGGTGCCGGTGCCGCCCACTCGCGCTGCAACGTCGGCATCGCCCCACACGACGGTCGTGCTGCCCGGTTTGTACAACTGATAAGCCACCGTCGCGGTATTGGCGCCGGTGCCGCTCAGAAATCGCTGGGCTTCCGTCGACCCCGTGCCCGTGCCCGCATTCAGGCCGACGGTATACGGGGTGGTATTGCTGCACGTAACTGACAGGTTGGTATTGCCGGTGACCGCGGTATTCAGCACGCCCTGACTGCCGAAACTGAGGTCAGTCGCGGAAATGACGCAATTGGCCGTAATGGTAAGCGTGACGTTGAAATTGGCGGTGGCGGTCTGAGCGAGCGCTATGCCGGGCGCTGCACCACCGATAAACAAACACAGCGTCGCTGCGCGCAAGGTCGGGCGTTTCATGAGGTATGCCTCCACGGTATACGGTTGCACCATCAATCCTGCTGCGGATAATCGTACGTCCAAATATTGGTATGCGGCACCAAATAGTTTCACATACCAGGGGTATTTATTACGATTATTAACGAATCGGCCTGGAATACCGCACCGCAATAATTAACCTCTCCTCAGAAACCGTGGGAATTTCCGCTGTACATATTGTTGTGATTGAATTTCCGTAGCAGTTTCATTAAGTGACAATTACCGTCTGATTATCCAATCGGATAATCGCCGCGCATGACAGGTTTAATCGGGCGCGCACATCCTGAATTGCCGCCCTGACCCGAGCCCACACTGACGCGCATGCCGTCAGACGAAGAGCCCGAATTCAAACAGCGCATTAGAATCAGTGCCTACGAATCCGGACGCACCGGCCGGACGCCTTCGCAGCGCAGCCCATTCATGCTCTCGTTCTCCCGCAGCACCGTCTATCCGGCCGGCGTCGGCCTGCCCGCCGCCGAACGGCTGGGCGCACTCATCGCCGTCATGCTGGCGGTCTGTATGGCCAGCCTGGATACGGCCATCGCCAATACCGCACTGCCGACCATCGCGCGCGACCTGCAGGCCAGCGAGGCGGGTTCCATCTGGGTCATCAGCGGCTATCAGCTGGCGATGGTGGCCGGCTTGCTGCCGGCGGCCGCGCTGGGCGAAATCCTGGGTCACCGGCGCGTCTACATCGTCGGACTCGCGGTATTCACGCTGGCCTCGCTGGCCAGCGGCCTGGCGCCGTCGCTGCCCGTGCTGGTGGCCACGCGCATTCTGCAAGGGCTGGGCGCGGCGGGCGTGATGAGCGTGAACGGCGCGCTGCTGCGCTTCATCTACCCCTCGCACATGCTGGGCCGCGGCCTGGGCCTGAACGCCATGGTGGTGGGACTATCGTTTGCCGGCGGGCCCACCGTGGCGTCGGCCATCCTGCTGCTCGGGTCCTGGCACTGGCTGTTCCTCGTCAATTTCCCCATCGGCATCCTGGCGGCGGTGCTGGCCCTGCGCGGCCTGCCCGACACCACGCGATCCGGTCACGGATTCGACGGCCTGGCCGCGCTGCTGTGCGCGATGGCGCTGGGGCTGCTTGTCCTGGCGACCAATGAACTTGCGCACGGCGCGCCGTGGCCGCGCGTGGCGCTGGAGGGCGGTCTGGCGGCGGCCAGCCTCTGGCTGCTGATGCGGCGCCAGGCCGGTCACCCCGCGCCCATCCTGGCAGTGGACCTGCTGCGCCGCCCCCTCTTTGCGCTGTCCGCGGCCACCGCCGTGTGCGCGTTCGCCGCCCAGGCGCTGGCCTTCGTGTCGCTGCCATTCCTGTTCCAGTCGGTGCTGGGCTACAGCCAGGTCCAGACGGGTTTTCTCATCACGCCATGGCCCGTCGTCGTGGCCATCATGGCGCCGATCGCGGGACGGCTGTCCGACAGCTATCCGGCGGGCATGCTGGGCGGCGTGGGGCTCGCCTTGCTGGCACTGGGCATGGCGTTGCTGGCGCTGATGCCGGCCGACCCGTCGGTGCTGGACATCTCGTGGCGCATGGCGATCTGCGGCGCGGGCTTTGGTTTTTTCCAGTCGCCCAACCTGCGCGCCATCATGACCTCGGCCCCGGCGTCGCGGGCGGGCGGCGCCAGCGGCATGATCGGCACGGTGCGCCTGCTGGGCCAAGCCACGGGTGCGGCCTTGGTCGCTGCGTGCTTCAACGTCTCGACCACGCACGGCGCCATCGCGGCCCTGTGGCTGGGCGGCCTGTGCGCCGGGCTGGCCTGCATCGCCAGCTTTGCCCGCCTGCGGTTCGACGCGAGTGAACCGGTGCAGACCCCGGCGTCGCGCTGATACGCCCGTAGCCCGATGACAACGTCATCACGCAACACTATTGCCGTTCGTGTCGATATATTCGGGCGGTGCGACGTCATAATCGTAAGATGTGCAACATCCGCTAAATAAGGTTCTGGCGGGGCCGTTGTCCTTATGCAGGCTTGCTGCACCTTTGGGACGACGCGCATGACACAGTTTCTGAAAGACATCACCATTCGCCGCATGATCCTGGGCACCTTGCTCGTGATCAGCCTCTTCATCGCCGGTTTGTCGGCCATCAGCGTCCATGGGCTGCGCAGCGCAGAGGAAGCGCTCGCAGCCAGCAACGAACTCCTGCACGAGGTATCGGCGCTTTCCCGCGTCAACGACCAGATCATGCGCGCGCGGCTGCGGCTGTCGCGCCAGCTGGAATACGTGGCCGGCGGCCAGAAAGACCAGGCCGCGGCCGAAGGGCGCAGCATCGACACCGCGCTGACCGAAGCGAAGAAGCATCAGGCGCAATTCATCGAGCTGGCCCGGCGCGACGCCCCGGCGACGTTGCTGGACGCCATGCGTTCGGGATTCGACGCGCTGGCCGACGGCATTGCCGTGCAGCGCCGGCATCTGGATGCGGGCGAGGTCGACAAGGCGCGCGCCCAGGCGTCCGGGCCGGTGGTCACCGCCAGCCGCAGCTTCGGCAAGAGCATGGAGGAATACGAGGCGTACGCGCAGGCGCGCGAAGTCCAGCTGCTGGGCAATGCCGATGCCAACCGCCGCCAGGCCTATATCGGCATGGGTGTGGTGCTGGGCATCTGCCTGCTGCTGCTGATCCTGGGCGACCGCTACGTCGTGTATTTCGTCAAGCGTCCGCTGGATTCGCTGAAGGGCCACTTCCAGCGCATCGCGGGCGGCGACCTGACCACGCCGATTCCGTCGTTCGGCAGGAACTGCGTGGGCCAGATCATCCCGTTCCTTCAGGACATGCAGGCGAGCCTGGTGCGCACCGTGCACGCCGTGCGCGACGGCGTCGTCGAGATCAATACGGGTTCCAGCGAGATCGCGGCGGGCAACCAGGACCTGTCCAGCCGCACAGAACAGCAGGCGGCGTCGCTGGAGGAAACCGCGGCCAGCATGGAACAACTGCTGTCCACCGTGACGAGCAACGCTGAAAATGCCCGCATGGCCAACGAGATGGCCGCCACCGCGTCCGAGGTGGTGCAGCGCGGCGGCGACGCCGTACAGGCCGCGGTCAGCACGATGCGCAAGATCGCGCAGGACTCCAGCCGCATCGAGGACATCGTCGGTGTGATCGACGGAATTGCGTTCCAGACCAACATCCTGGCGCTGAACGCGGCGGTGGAAGCGGCCCGCGCGGGCGAGGAAGGCAAGGGCTTTGCCGTGGTGGCCGCCGAGGTCCGGTCGCTGGCGCAGCGCAGCGCCAGCGCCGCCAAGGAAATCAAGCAATTGCTGGACGCCTCGGGCGCCACGGTGCAGGCCGGCTCGACGCAGGTCGAGGCGGCGGGCCTGACGATGACCGAGATCCTGGAGACCATCGAGCGGCTGACGATGCTGGTGAACGACATCGCCACCGCGTCCAACGAGCAGGTGACCGGAATCGACCAGGTCAATACCGCCGTCACGCAGATGGACCAGGTCACGCAGCAGAACGCGGCGCTGGTCGAGGAAGCCGCAGCGGCCGCGTCGTCGCTGGAAACGCAGGCGCAGCGGCTGCAGGCAGCGGTCAGCGCATTCCGGCTGCCGGCGCAGGGACAGGGCGGCGCGCAGCACGCGGTGCCTGCCTACGGCCAGCCGGCGCTACTGCCGGCCTGATGGGCTATTCCTTTACGTAGCAGGGATACAGCGCCTGCTGCGCCCGCGCCCGGGCGGGGTCCACCTCGAACGCCACGATGGACTCCGTATCGGTGCTTTGCGCCAGCGGCTCGCCCCCTGGCTGGAACGCAAACGCCACGCCGCCGAACACCTGGCCCTCGGGCGTGCGCCCGGCGCGGTTCGAACTGACAACGTAGCAGCCGGACACCAGCGCGGCCATGGCGCCCGCCGTCAGCCAGCGGCCGCTAGACGCGCCGCTGGCGCGTGGCACGACGATCAGCTCGGCGCCGTCTCGGCCATAGCGGCGCGCGCGTTCGTTGAACATCAGCTCGGTGCACAGCAGCACGCCGACGCGAATGCCGCCCACGTCGGCGACCTCGAATCCGTCGCGCGCGCTGTGGAACCAGGCCGCCTCGAAAAAGCCTGGTTCCTGCGGAAAATACTGTTTGTGATGCAGCGCCGCATAGTGTCCGTCCCGCAACGCGAACGCTTCATTGGCAAGCCGCCCGCCGGCAAACACGGGGCGGGACGACACGATGGCTGGCACGTTCAGCGCCGCCAGCGCGGCAAGACCGGCCTCGTGGATACGCACGGACTCGGCAGCCAGCGCGGCGTCATAGGACGGCAACGCCGCCAGCCAGGGGCCGAACGGCATCTCGTTGGTGACCAGCAGGTCGGGCGCCAACTCGTGGATGCGCTCGGCGATGCCTACCCAGTTCGCGCCTTCCGGCATCAGGCCGGCCGGGCCTTCCATCATGCAGATCCGCATGCACACCCCTTTTTCGAAGCGCCGTTGATGCGCTGTTGTCGTGGCTTCGGTGGCGCTGATGCGTTGCTTACATCCACGCGACGCGCATCAGCCCGCGCGCGGCGACAGTTCAATGACACACGCGTCGACGCCGTGTTCCGCGCTAAGACGATACTGGCCAAACCCATCCCGTCCTTCGGCGTGCAGGCAATCGTAGCGCGAGGCCAGCCGATGCTGCGCGCCGTCCAGCTCCACCGTCAGTTCTCCGCCGGCATTGAACACCAGCACGCTCGTCGCGCTGCTGTGAAACACCCAGGGCTCTGCGCCGCGCACCCATTGCAGGCGGGCGTGCCAGAGGTTGGGCGTGTAGATCAGGTTGAAGTCGCGGATGGGGCCGTCGAGCAGGCGGCATGCCACCTGTGCGTCGCCGGAAAACGCATACGCGATGCCTGGCGCCAAAGGCGGCTGGCGCTGCCCGTCCACCGTCAGCTCGATACCGCGGCCTTCCAGCACGGTGATGATCCGCTGATATCCGCCAAAGGCAGAAAAGCCGCCGTCCTGCGCGACGTCGGCCAGCGAGAGACGCCAGCCGAACGACGCGGTATGGCCGCCCGGATTGCAGGCGACTTCCTGCGTCGTGCCGCCGCCGTTGCGCCAAGGCATGCGGGGATAGTCCGCGGCCCGGTACAGCCGCACATCAGAGGGAATCATGGCCACGGATAAGTCCTGTCGGGTCGGGCGGAAGACAGGCGAAATTATAGGTGGCCGATACGGGTGGCCGATGCGGGTGACCGACGCAGCGGGGCGTCGGCGCACGCCCCGCCTGGACGCGCCCCCTCGAAATCCGTATACTCCCCCCCTGTATCGAATCGGAGCCTGCCGTGCCGCACTCCCCAGAAGAAAAGAAACGCGTTGTCACGCGCCTGCGCCGCATTCAGGGGCAGGCGTTAGCATTGGAACGCGCGGTGAACGAAGGCACGGAATGCGGCGCGCTGCTGCAGCAGCTGGCGGCGCTGCGCGGCGCCACGAACGGCCTGATGGCCGAAGTGCTGGAAAGCCATCTGCGGGAAACCTTCCTGCAGTCTACTCAGGCGAATCCGCCCGACCCCAGGCCCGAGACCGAATCGCAGATCGATGACCTCATGCGCATCGTCCGTTCCTATCTGAAATAACCCCATCTACGTGGAGCATCGCTATGAAATCACGCGCAGCAGTCGCATTCGGCCCCGGCAAGCCCCTGGAAATCGTTGAAATCGACGTCGCGCCGCCGCAGCGCGGTGAAGTGCTGGTGCAGATCACGCACACGGGCGTCTGCCACACGGACGCCTTCACGCTGAGCGGCGACGATCCCGAAGGCCTGTTCCCGGCCGTGCTGGGTCACGAAGGCGCGGGCGTGGTGGTGGAAGTGGGCGAAGGCGTGACCTCGCTGAAACCCGGCGATCACGTCATTCCGCTCTACACGGCCGAATGCCGCGAGTGCAAGTTCTGCCTGTCGGGCAAGACCAACCTGTGCCAGAAAGTGCGCGCCACGCAGGGCAAGGGCGTCATGCCGGACGGCACCTCGCGCTTCAGCTACGAAGGCAAGCCGCTTTATCACTACATGGGCTGCTCGACGTTCAGCGAATACACCGTCGTCAACGAAATCTCGCTGGCCAAGATCAACCCGGCGGCCCCGCATGAAAAAGTCTGCCTGCTGGGTTGCGGCGTGACCACCGGCATCGGCGCGGTGCACAACACCGCCAAGGTCAAGGAAGGCGACACCGTTGCGGTGTTCGGGCTGGGCGGCATCGGCCTGGCGGTCATCCAGGGTGCGGTGCAGGCCAAGGCCGGCCGCATCATCGCTGTCGACACCAACCCGAACAAATTTGTGCTGGCCAGCGCCATGGGCGCGACCGACTGCATCAATCCCAAGGACTACGACAAGCCCATCCAGGAAGTCATCGTCGAACTGACCGACGGCGGCGTGGACTTCTCGTTCGAATGCATCGGCAACGTGCACGTGATGCGCGCCGCGCTGGAATGCTGCCACAAGGGCTGGGGCGAAAGCATCATCATCGGCGTGGCCGGCGCCGGTCAGGAAATCAGCACGCGTCCGTTCCAGCTGGTGACGGGCCGCGTGTGGCGCGGCTCAGCGTTCGGCGGCGTCAAGGGCCGCACGCAGCTGCCGGGCATGGTCGAAGACGCAATGAGCGGCAAGATCGACCTCGATCCGTTCGTCACGCACACGCTGCCCCTGGACCGTATCAACGAAGCCTTCGATCTGATGCATGAAGGTAAGTCGATCCGGACGGTGATCCACTACTGACGTAAGCGTTCTCGCGGTAGACGCGTTCGGTATTGCCGACGAAGGTCGCCAGCGAGAACTCCTTGAGCGCCGTGCTGCGCGCATCCACGCCCATGGCGTGCAGCACGCCGCGGTTCGCCAGGATGTCCGACAGCGTCCGGGCCACCGATTCCGGGGACCCGGGCGGCACGATCCAGCCATTGCGACCCTCGGTGACGTTTTCTGTCAGACCGCCCACGCTCGACACGATGACCGGCTTGCCCGCGGCCATCATCTCGCGGCACGCGAACGAAATCGTCTCCAGCCGGGACGACAGCACAAACCCCACATCCAGCGCCGCCAGCACGGGCTCCACGTTGTCGAGCAGGCCGGTGAAGACCACCTGATCCTGCATGCCCAGCTCGGCCACCCGGTTGAGCATGTCATCGCCCGGCATCGCGCCGGCAATCAGGACGGCGACCTGGCTGCGCTGGCCGGCGGGCAGCAGCGACACCGCAGCCACCATGTCGATCCAGCTCTTGTAGTCCGCCGTGCCGGCATTGCTGCCGATCACCAGCCGGTCGCGCAGCGCGGGCGGCAGAAAACGCGCGCGCGCCTGGGCAGTTTCCGTGCGGCAGGCCGGGCGGTATTTCTCGGTATCCACACCGTTGTGCACCACGCGCAGATCCTCGTTGCGGAACACCGACTGCTTCATGCGCCGGAACGTGTGGCTGCACACGCAGATGACGCGGTTCGTGCCCCACTTGGCGCGCAGGCGCACGCCCAAGCTGTTGGCATCGCGGTCGTTATGCTGCGTGTACACGATGAACGGGCGCTTGCGTCCCATGCCCATGGTGGCCAGCATGCAGAGCCGGTGATCGGCCGAACCATTGACGTGGATGACATCGAACTGTTCCTGGCGGACCAGGTTGCGCAGACGGCGCAGCGCGGCAAGCTGTTCGAACAGCTTGCCCTTGAATTCGAGATCGACGGTGCGCAAGCCGGGCAGGGCCTCGGCTTCGGCCAACAGGCGGCTCTTGCGCGGCGCGCCGATCGTGACCTGCGATTTCTGGCACAGGATGCGGGCCAGCGACATCACGTACGTCGTGTGACCGCCGCCATCGCCCTGATGGAAATTGGTGTAGAGGATCTTCATGATTCGGGTCTCGTCGACGATTGCGGGGAAGGGTCTTCCAGCAAACAACTCCAATGCCGTTTTTCAAATATGTCGTCGCCAAGCCGGCTCAGCAGCGACAGGTTGTAGACCTGGACACCTCGCGCCCGCAGCAGCTTGCCGGCCTGCCGGAACGCGGGTTCGATATGTCCCGCAAACTGGCGGTCCAGCGCGGTGGGCAACTGCGCGCCGGCGCTTTCGTAGAAACGCGGGCCCGCCGTGGCCGTCAGGTCCAGCCCATGCAGGTACACCGTCTTGGCGCCCAGCCAGGCCAGCAGCTGCAACGCCGTGTAGGCCACCGTTCCGCCGCCAAACAGGCCGCGGGCGGCATTCAGGCTGAAGCCGTGCGCGTGCATCGGATGATGCGCATCGAACAACACCAATTCTTCGTCAGCCCGCAGCTGCGCCTCGAGCGCCGCAGGTTGCGCACGCGGCCGTTGCGCGCGCTGATGCACTTCCTCGAACAGTGCGATGCGGCAACGCACTGCCCGATCGTCGAACAGCAGCGCAATCCAGCGGTACACCTCGGGCGTCACAAACAACACCAGGTCCTGCGCCAGCACCTCGGCCACCAGGTCGCGGCGCTTCTTCACGAACCCCGCGTCCAGCATGGCGTAATAGTCAAACCGCAGCGCCGGATGGCGGGCGCGCAGCGCGATCGAGCCATTCACGCCCATCACGGTACGCATGCGGCATTGGGCGTAGTCGATCTGCGCGACAGAGGGGCCGCTGAGAATCAGGTGCGCATCGCCGCCGATGCCTCGCGGCAGTTCGGCCAGCGGGAAGGTCTTGGGGCCGCGCACCCCATGCAGATTGCAGCCAGTCAGACGTTCCGGTCCGTCGCGGCTGACGGTCACGAAGGGCCAAAGCGTTTCGTTATGACGCTCCGCCCTGGACCGCGTGTAGCGGTACAAGTAGCGCAGCCCCTTGGTCACGGGGCGCGAGCGCAGCAAGCGGGGGACGAGCGCAAGACGGTGCATGATGGTTGCGCGGGTGCCGCGGCGTAGCCTTACAACGGCCTGATTCTACGCAGCGCCATTTGGGAAAGCGCGAGGGGATTATGTGAGATGTAACCCTTTGAAGACTTGGACAATCCGCCCCCAAATATTCCTGATGCGGCGTCTGCTGCGGCCCCTTCTTTTACGGCAAGAAAAAATCCCATTCGCCCCCACGGGATGCCTAGGCGGCATGAGTGACATGACTCGTGCCGATGGTGTCCCCCGTATGGACGACGCGTTTGGCGGCGATTACGTTTTGCGCCAAAGAAGTCGTCGTCTGATATTGTTCCGCCATCCTTCCTTCGCTTTCCTTGTTCCCTCATGAGCGCTATCCGCCCCGACCACCCCGACCTGCAGGACGCCATCGCGGATGCCATCAGCACGGCCACGCGCGGCGCCGGCCGGGTCAACATCCTGGTTGCCGGCAAGACGGGCGTGGGCAAGAGCACGCTGCTCAACGCGGTGTTCCGCGGCGATCTTGCCCGGACGGGCGCGGGCAAGCCCGTCACCCAGACCACGCAGGAATTCACCCGGCCGGGCCATCCGCTCACGATCATCGACACGCGCGGCCTGGAAGTCGGCGACTACGAGGGTTCGCGCGCGCAGCTTGCCGAGCTGATCCAGGAACGCTCGGCATCCGACGACCAGGACCGGCACCTGCACGTGGCGTGGCTGTGCATCCAGGACAGCAGCCACCGCGTCGAGGACGCGGAAATCGAGCTGTGCGACATGCTGGACAAGGCCGGCATCCCTGTCGTGGCCGTGCTGACCAAAGCGCGCAAGAACAGTCCGTTTGTCGACGAGGCGCGCAAGCTGTTGCCGCGCGCCCGGCAGGTCGTCGCCGTGCGCGCGCTGCCGGAATGGATCGACGAACTGGATGCCGAATTGCCGCCCATGGGGCTGGACCGCCTGATCGAGGTGACGGCCGAGCACGTGCCCGAGGCGCAGCAACGCGCTTACGCCAACGCGCTATCCACCCGCAACAAGAAGGCCCTGGAAGTAAAAAAAAAGCGGGCTGAGATCGAGGTGAACGTGGCCGCGGGCCTGGCCGCCTCGGCCGCCGCAGCACCCATTCCGTTCTCGGACGCCTTTGCGCTGGTGCCGATCCAGGTCGGCATGATCGCCAAGATCGGCATCACCTTCGGCATGGAACTGAACACCACCGCAATCACCACGCTGGTCACATCCACGCTGGGCGCGTCGGCCGCCACGCTCATCGGCCGCTCGGTGGTCTCGGGCATGCTGAAGTTCATCCCCGGCGCAGGCAGCGCCGTCGGCGGCACTATCGCGGCCACCACGGCAGGCGCCATCACCAAGCTGCTGGGCAATGCCTACATCGCGGTGCTGCACGACTTCTGCCTGAAGAACCCAGGCAAGGACATCGACGTCGCCATGATCGCGCAGGCATTGAAGCAACGCGTCAAATTCTGATCGCGGACCGATGCAATGAAATGCGTTTGTACGACACGATTCGATAGATTGGTCTTTTTCGTGACAGTAAGGTAAATATTGCCGGCTTCACGACGTAAATCCGTATAACCCCTAGTTCTTCAGGGCACATCCGCGCAGACGCGTTGCCCCAACGCGGCCGGAGCGCGAGCCCGCCGCATCCAATGATCCTCGCCAATTCCGACGTCATGTACCGCCACCTGGTGCAAGGCGTCGTCGACTACGCCATCTACATGCTCAACCCGGATGGCACCGTCGCCAACTGGAACGCCGGCGCGCAGCGCGCCAAGGGCTACACCGCCGCCGAAATCGTCGGCCGCCACTTTTCCTGCTTCTACACCGAGGAAGACCAGGCACGCGGCGTTCCGCAGCGCGGCCTGGCCACCGCGCGTGAAACCGGCAAGTTCGAAGCCGAAGGCTGGCGCGTGCGCAAGGACGGCACGCTGTTCTGGGCGCACGTCGTCATCGACGCCATCCACGACGACACGGGCGCGCTGATCGGCTTTGCCAAGGTCACGCGCGACAACACCGAACGCCGCGAACGCGAACAGCAGTTGTTGAAGGCCAAGCAATTGGTCGAGCACTACAACAGCGAGCTCACGTCCATGTCGACCTTTCTGCAGGCGGTGGTGTCGCACATTCCCTCCTGCGTGCTGGTGCTGGATGCCGTGTCGCGCAAGTTCCTGCTGGCGAACCGGCAGGCCGAAGAAACGTTTGGCGGCAAGCCGGGCGGCCTGCAGGGCCAGACCGCGCAAGAAGCCCTGCCTGAACTGGTGTGCGCGTTCTTCGACCGCCTGACCAACGACGCGCTGCGTTCGGACGGCGCCATGCGCGAAGAGGAAGAAGAACTGGCCACCGCGCGCGGCCCGCGCACGCTGAACACCAAGACGTTGGCATTTCACAGCAATGATCCGCGCTCGCGCTACGTGCTGCTGATCGCGGACGACGTCACCGACGAGAATGCCGCGCACGCGCAGGTGCGCTACATGGCGCACCACGACACGCTGACGGGCATGCCCAACCGCCGCCTGTTCCGCGACCGGCTGCTGAGCGCGCTGGGCGCAAGCCGTGAGCGTTCGACCGCGGTGCTGTGCCTGGATCTGGACAACTTCAAGAGCGTGAACGACACGCTGGGCCACCAATACGGCGACGAACTGCTGCGCCTCTTGGCCAAGCGCCTGCCCAAGCACCTGCGCGAACAGGACACGCTGGCGCGGCTGGGCGGCGACGAATTCGCCATCGTGCTGCCCAACATCGCCGAACAGGACGACGTGCGCAAGCTGGCCGAGCGCCTGATCGAGGCGGTGCGCCAGCCCTTCGAGATCGCCGGGCACACCGTGCCCGTCAGCGTGAGCATCGGCATCGCCATATCCGAATCACAGGCGTTGTCGGCCGACCACCTGCTGCGCTATGCGGACATGGCGCTTTACGAGGCCAAGCGCAACGGCCGCAACTGCCTGGCGTTCTTCGAGCCTGAAATGGAAGCCGCCGCGCTGCGGCGCCACGAAGTCGAGATGGATCTGCGCCAGGCGATCATCTCGCATCAGCTGCAGCTCTATTACCAGCCCATCATGGACGTGAGCCACGTGCGCATCGTGGGCCGCGAGGCGCTGATGCGCTGGCAGCATCCGAAAAAGGGTCTGATCCTGCCGCAGGACTTCATTCCTATCGCGGAAGAAACCGGCCTGATCCACGAACTGGGTGCCTTCACGCTGCACGAGGCCTGCGTCGAGGCCATGCGCTGGGACGACCACGAAACCGTGGCGGTCAACCTGTCGGCCAGCCAGTTCACCAACGGCGCGCTGGTGTCGCTGGTGGAGTCCGCGCTGACCAAGTCCGGGCTGCCCGCGCGCCGGCTGGAACTTGAGATCACCGAATCGGTGCTGCTCACCAATTCCTCCGGCAACCTGGCAACGCTGCACCGCTTGAAGGAATTGGGCGTCAAGGTGGCGCTGGACGACTTCGGAACGGGTTATTCGTCGCTGGGTTACCTGCGCACCTTCGAGTTCGACAAGATCAAGATCGACAAGTCGTTTACGCAGGACGTCGAATCCAGCCGCGAGGCGCTGGCCATCATCCGCGCCATCAACGGCATCGGCCGCAGTCTGGACATTCCGACGACGGCCGAGGGTGTGGAAACACCGGCGCAGCTGGAACGCCTGACGGCGGAGGGCTGCTCGCACTTCCAGGGCTATCTGCTGGGTCGACCCGTATCGCACGGCGACACCGCCGCCGATGGGGCGCCGGCGAGAAACGGACCCGGTGTGGCCCCCTGAAATAAGACGTCTGCGGCGCGCGCCGCGGACCTATACTTTGAAAACACCGGCCGCGATGCGACGCGCCATCGCGCTGGTGTGTTGCGCCTGGCGCGCCGGCTGTTCAAGCACGCAATGCCTTTGCAGGCATGCGCGGGGAGAGCCCCATGACACGCAAATACATCGATTGCCGTGAGTACCCGAGCGAGATGAACTGCTCGGTCGCCTTGTCCGCGGACTCGGACGAGGAGTTGCTGGAAGCCGCGGTGCAGCACGCCACCACGGTGCACAAGCACGCTGACTCGCCTGAACTGCGCTCGCAGCTCAAGTCCCTGTTCCACATCGGCACGCCGCCCGCCGAAGCGCCCCGCCGAGGCTGACGGCAACGCCTGCGGGCGCGCCGGGCCGGCAATTTCTGTCAGGCACGGCGCGCCCGCCTTCCTTGCCCGTATTGCGACGGCGTTACGCCGACCGCGCTACTCGTTCTGACCCGCCTCGGCCACCCAGCACAGCGTGTTGACCAGCGCCATCTGTTCCGGCGTCTGGCAGCGCACCGACAACAGGGCGGGGCTGGCGACCAGGATCGCCAGCGCCTTGGCCCGCGACACCGCCACGTTCAGGCGGTTCCTGCTGAACAGAAACTCCATGTCGCGCGGCATGGTCTCGCCGCTGGAGGTGGCCATGGAAATGATCACCACCTGCGCTTCCTGGCCCTGGAACTTGTCGACGGTGCCTACTCGCGCACCGTCGGGCAGCGCCTGCCGCAGCGTGTTGACCTGCACGTTGTAGGGCGCCACCACCAGGACGTCGTCCGGCGTCATCGGCACGGCGCGCCCGTGCTTGTCCAGATAGCGCTGCCGCATCAGGCTGGCGTACAGCGCGGCGACTTCGCGCGCTTCCTCGTCGCTGGACTGCGCGTTGCCCTCGTGCGCGACCGGCACGTACCGGATGCCGCTGGCGGCCAGCGCGTCCGCCGCGTCCGCGCCCAGCACCAGGCCCTGGCCCGCGGCCGATTCCGCGGCGCGCAGCCGGCCGTCGTAGATAGCGTCTGAAATGAAGCCGCAGATCGCCGGGTGCATGCGATAGGACGTGTCCAGGAAGATGCCCCGATCGGCCGCGATCGTGGCGTGGCCGTTCAAGAGGTATTCCAGCGTGGATTCGCCCGAGCGGCCAGGGTGCGTGCCCTTGGTCGGCTGGCCAAGCTGCATCTGGTCGCCCAGCAGCACGATGTTGCGCGCGCATTGGCCCAGCGCCACCAGATTCGCCAGGCTGACCTGCCCGGCCTCGTCCACAAACAGGTAATCGAACTGCTGCTGGAAGTCGGCCCGGCTGAACAGCCACGCCGTGCCCGCCACCAGTTGATGGCGCGCCAGGTCTATCTTGTCGTTGGCAAAGACGTCTTCGATGAAGTCGCCGTTGAAACAGGAGTCGTCGCCCTCCTTGCCCGACTTCTTGGCGCCGGTGAACGTCAGGCCCGCCTCGCGCGCCGCCTTCTCCAGGCCGGCCAGCAGGTTGTTGATGGCGTGATGGCTGTTGGACGTGACCGCGATGCGCTTGCCCTGGCGCAGCAGGTTCACCAGCACGCGCGAGCCGGTGTAGGTCTTGCCCGCGCCGGGTGGGCCTTGCAGGAAGAGGGTGGTCTGGTCCATGCGGCCGACGATGTCCACCACCTGATCCAGCAGCGTCGCGCCCGGGTCGGCCAGCGGGGTGCCGGGCGGTACGCCGTCAATGCGCGGCGGCTCGTGCTTGAGCAGCGCATCCACCGCGCGGAACGGCGTGCTGGCGCCATCGTCCGAGGCGAGCAGCGCGTCGCCGTAGCGGAACATGGCGTTGGCCAGTTCGTCGATGCTGACCGGCCTGCCCGGCCCGAGCGACAGGCGCTGCGGCGGCGTCGCCTTGCGCGACAGGGTGAAGGTGGCGACGCCGGCCGCAGGATCCACCGTCAGCCGGCTGATCGCCGGCCCGCCGCGCACGTCCGTACAGGCCGACCCGGTGCGCAGCTTGGTCTGCTGCGCGGGAAACCGGTAGGTGTAGCGCAGCGACTGCGCCACCGGTTCGGGCGCCACAGTGTCATCGCGCACCAGTCCGGCCAGGCATTCGTTGTCTTCCATCAGTTCGGCATCGGTCGCCTCCATGCGGGCGAACATGGCCCACCATTCCGGCTTCTGTTCGCGGCGATGAAAATCCAGCAACTGGTAGACCAGCGCGCGATAGCGGTCGCGCGCTGACCAGTCCAGCTCGTCGGCGGGCAGGGAGCCCAGCAGTGCGGCGCGGTACGGCTCCAGGCGCAGTTCGGCTGCGGTCTTTTCGCCGACCTGGAACCGGGCGGCATCGATCTGCTGCTGCGAGTCGCGGCGGTTCGCCCACGGCATGCCGTCAGGACGCAGCGCGCACAGCCATTCGCGCAGCTTGTACGTGGACAGCACGTCGTCGCGGTTGTAGTCGGCGATGTCCTGCAGCAATTGCGCCTCGCCGGTGCGCTTCCAGCGCTCGTAGTAGACGATGCTGGCGCCCGCGTTGGTCACGCCGCCCTCGCGCTGCGGCAGGTAGAAATGTTCGATGTTCTTGATGGAGTATCCCGGCTCGGACACGCGCACGCCTTCGCGCACGACCTGGTACAGGTCCACCAGCTTGTTCATGCGCAGCAGGTTGTCGACCTCCGCCTCGCGCGTGGCGTGCACGGACATCAGCTTCTTGATCGCCGTCGCCTCGTAGGGCGCGTAGTGATAGATGTGCGCATCGGGATGGCGGTGCAGCCGCGCCACGACGTAATCGATGAAGGCCTCGAAGGCCAGCTTCTCTTCGCCGCGGTTATGCGCCCAGAACGGCACGAAGCGCTCTTGGCCGTCGTCGATGACGTACAGTCCGAACAGGTACTCCAGCCCGCCTTCCTCCAGCGGATCGCCTTCCATGTCGAAGAACATGTCGCCCGCGTCCGGCTGCGGCATGCGTTCAAAGCCGCGCAGCGCGGTGTCGTCCGGGTCTTTGGCGATGCGGTCCCAATGGCGGCCGCCGTCGGTCCGGGCGCGCAGCTGCAGCGCCGCCTGCGATCGCAGCTTGGAGAGGATGGCGGGCTCCAGGCGCGCCACGGCCGCATCGGGCGCCAGCGTGCCCAGTTGTTCCAGCGTGCGGATGCCCTGCGCGTTCAGCTTGCGGATCTGCTGCCGCGTGATGTTGGCGACCAGCGACAGGTGATCGTCTTCCGCGCGGCGTGCCTTGCACAGCGGATCCCAGCGGCACTGGGCGCATTTCTCACAGGGGTCGGGATACGTGGACGCAGCGTCCCGCTG
This sequence comes from Achromobacter animicus, assembly GCF_902859585.1. Classification (GTDB taxonomy): domain Bacteria; phylum Pseudomonadota; class Gammaproteobacteria; order Burkholderiales; family Burkholderiaceae_B; genus Achromobacter; species Achromobacter animicus. The sequence continues at coordinate 104,468 of NZ_CADIJM010000005.1, forward strand.
ATCGACGTGCGCCTCGAAGCGGCGCATGACCTGGCGGAAGTAATGGGCATAGTCGGCCACGCGCAGGGACACCTCGCGGCCGCTGCCCAGCACCACGTGCATGTGCTGCGGCGCCGCGCCCTGTTCCAGGCCCAGCAGCCATGAATAGAACGAGAGCTGGATCGCGAACTTGGCGCGCGCCGACCGCGCCAGCTTGGTGTCGCTGGCCTCGTAGCTGTAATCGCCCAGGCGTGAAGGGCGTTCGGTCTTCAGCAGGAAATCGGCATGGCCGATGTATTGGCCATGCCGAAACGCCGCCTGGTAGATGACATCCGCGCCGTCGGCCATGGCCTCGCGCGTCCGGGCCAGGCGCGTGGTCAGCCCGTCGCCCGCATCGCTGACGTCGACGATGTGCCGGCCGCTTGCGCGCAGCCGTTCAAGATACGCGCGCTCGTGGTCCAGCCCCTTCTGCTGGATCAGTTCGAGCTGCTCGTCCTCTGACGCGGCCGGCAACGGCGATTCGAGGTTGAGCAGATCCAGCGTGGTGAGGTGCTCGCATTCCAGGAAACCGACCAGGTCGGAGGCGGAAAACAACAGGCGGTCGCCGGTTTTTTGCATGGTGCGTAAATAGGCCGGGCGCAATTTGCGAAGGCCAAGAATAGCAAAACAGGAATTTGGACATTATCCGGCCAATACCTGAGTAATCCCTTGAAATCCGTTCCGATTAATTCAACCCTCAATTGTCCGAATGCAGTTTCATAATCCAGGCTGTTTCAGTAAATGGAAGCGACATGCCTGGTTTGTTCGATACGTTTAACTGCAGCCTTGGCCGCGCCGCGGCCTATTCAAACGGCGGGCGGTTCGCATGAAACTTCGCTCCCTCGATATCCCTGATCCCCTGGTGGAAACGCTGCGCGCGGCGCGTCTGATCGTCGTCGTGACGGGATCGGGCCTGAACCCCGCCAGCCGCCTGCCACAAACCCGCGATGGCATGCGCGGACTGTGGGCGCGCTACGATGCCGCGGCCCTGGCGACCGATGCCGGCTACCGCAACGATCCGTCGCTGGTGTGGGCCTGGCACGAGGAACGGCGGCGCCGCGCGCTGCTGGCCACGCCCAACGCGGCGCACCGCGCCATTGCGGCGCTGGCCGGTCGCGTGCCGGGCACGTTCGTGGTGACGCAGAACGGCGACACGCTGCATGAGCAGGCGGGCAGCCCGCGCATCCTGCATCTGCAGGGCCGGTTCGACCAGCCGCGCTGCTCGGGCTGTGGCATGCCCCACACGCTGACCGCCCCGCCGGACAAGTCCGCGCGGCACGGCCCGTACCCCGCGCCGCCCGCCTGCCGTATCTGCGGCGAACTGGTGCGCCCGGGGCGGTTGTGGCACGGCGAGGCGCCCGCGCCCGCCGTCTGGCGCGTGGCCAAGGGGCTGGTGGCCAACGCCGATCTGATCTTGACAGCGGGCACGTCGTGCCAGACATCCGCGGCGGCCGAGCTCTGCTACGAGGCGGTCGGATGCGGCGCGCAGCTGGTGCAGATCAATCCCAATCCGACAACGCTGGATCGCGTGGCGACGCACAGCATCCGGGGCGCGGCAGAGAAAGTGCTGCCGCTGTTGCTGGCCCGCGCCTGGCCCGCCGATTGACGCCGCGGGCGGCGGACTAGAGGTAGCGGCGCGCCAGTTCGCGGGCCTCTTGAGCAAAGCGGTCGCGGATGTCTTCGGGTTCCAGCACCTCGATCGAGGACGCGTGCCCGTGCAGCAGTTGCCACAGCATGACGGACGGGCGCACGGTGGCTGTCAGCGTGAAGCCGCGCTCGTCCTCGTCGATCATCTGGTCCGCCGACAACCAGAATTCGCGCAGCGGATGACGCTGGCGCCGGCCATCGTCCAGCACCGGTTCGGCGGCGTGCAGACGGATGCGGGTTTCCTCGCCCGGATCGAAGTTCAGCGCTTCCTCGCGGCGCACGAAGTCCTGCAGGTCGAACGTGGGATCCATGTCCGCCGCCTCGTCCAGCAGCCGGACCTCGGACAACCTGTCCATCCGGAACAGGAAGCGCCTGCCCGGCTGGCGCGCCCCCCACGCCACCATGTACAGCACGCCCGCGCGGTCGACCATCGCCAGCGGCGTCATAACGTACAGGCGGTCGGCGGGCATCTTCTCGCCGAAGGGCGTGTTGCGGAACGACAGCTTGCGGTTGAAGTACAGCGCGCCGCTGACCTGGCGGTAGACCTCGGCAGACACCGTGGGCAACACGGTGGGATGGGTGCCGTCGATGCGCAGGATCTTGCGCGCCCAGTCATGTGCCGGCCCGATCCCGGGCTGTGAGCGGTGCGTTTCCAGGTAGCGCCACGCGCTGTCGAAGGTGGTTTCCAGATCGTCCAGCACGACGGCCGGCAGGTGGCGGTCGGCCACCTGCTTGAGCGCGCACATCGCCATTGCCATGTTCGCGTTCATGTTCTGGATATGGAAATCGGCGCGCTGGATGGTGCGATACCAGAGCTTGCCGCGCGTGGCGCCCACGCTGCCGACGCTGTCCAGCTTGAGCAGCGTGCGGCGGATCTGCTTGTCGACGGGCACCGGATTCTGCAGCACGGCCAGCCGGTCCCGGATTTCCGCCATGCCCATGCCCATCGTCATCGCATCGGTTTCTTCGTTCTGGACATACGGCAGGATGCGCAGCAGATTGTCGACGAGCGTCTGGTTGTGTCCCATGGCAGATACAGCAAATTAACCCGTTAAATATCGCAGGCATTCTATCTGCAAACCACGGCGAATATTGATTTGCCGCATTCCAGATAATGCGGCCGGCGCAATCTCGTGGACGCTTGGCATTATGTCGGTTGTGCCCAAAATAAAATGGACATACGACAACCTGCCCGCCGCAGGTCAATCGGCGACGATGTCCGCAAGCGGAACCGGACGGCCGAACAGCCAGCCCTGGCCCACTGCGGCCGGTTGGCGGGCGAGCAGATAGCTGGCCTGCGCCTCGGTTTCAATGCCCTCGATGATGAGGCTGATGCCCAGTTCCCGCGATATCGCGATGACATGGTCGACGATCAGGGTGCCCGCGTCCTCGGCGCCGATGGCGCTGGTAAAGCTGCGGTCCAGCTTGATGGCGTCGGCCTGCATTTCAGCCAGATAGTTCAGGTTGGAATGCCCCGTGCCGAAATCGTCGATGAACACCTTGAAGCCCTTGCCGCGCAAGGTCTTGACCATTGCCAGCACATGGCCATCAGACAGCGGCGTGCCTTCGGTGATTTCCAGCGCCACGTTGCCGGGCTTCAGCCCGCGCTCGCTGACGGCGTCCAACAGGAAGTTCCGATAACCCGCGTCTTTCAAATCGGCCGCCGACACGTTGATGCTGACGTAGAGCGCGGGATTGCCGCGCAGGCGCTCGTGCAGGTCGCGCAGCGCCTGCGAGGTCACCAGCCGGGACAGCGCGCGGCCCAGCCCCATGGCTTCGGCCAGCGGCACGAACAGCAGGGGCGACACATCACGGCCACGGGCGCGCCACCGTGCCAGCGCCTCGAAACCCGCCAGTTGCCGGGACGCAAGCTGGCGCAGCGGCTGGTAGTGGACCTGGATGTCGCCGCCCAGGATGGCCTTGCGCAGCTCGCTCTTGGCGCTGCCCGCGTGCATGCGCCACATGACGCAAAGACCCGCCAGGAAGGCAAGGGCCAGGGCGCCGACCACGGACAGCACCATCGCCGGAAGCTGGAACCAGGCGTCGGACCGCAACCGCGACACGACGCAGATGTCGGGACCGCCGTCCGGCGCGCACAGCGAGGCGCGCCGTTCAGGCGCGAAACCCTGGTCGTCCACGTTCTCGCGCGGCATGTCCAGGTCGTGCGCGCGGCCAAAGCGCCGGTACACATGGTCGCCGTCACGCGTCACGATCTTGGCGTCGATGCCGGAACCCGGTTCCGGAAAGCCGTCGAACGCGCCCGGCGCGGTGAACACGATGATGTCGCGCATTGCCGCCATGTCGCCGATGATGCGGCGGTCGACGATATTGGCGGCGCCCACCCAGAGCTGCAGCCCGCTGGCCAACGTGAAGGCCGGCGGCGGCAGGGTCAGCGGATCGGGCAGCTTGCCCCACGCCGCGGAACAGCGCAGCATGCCGCCCAGCGTGCGGCCGATGTCGCGGATATAGGTGGAATTGAAGAGCAGCACGCGCAGGGTCGCCACATCGGCTTCGGAACACAGCGGGCCGCCCTGCGTGGCCGCAGCCATCAGGCGATGGCTTTCCTGCGCCACCCGCAGCGCGTGCGCAAGCAGCCGGGCGTTATGCCCGGCTAGTTTGTCGTCGGCCTGGTTCAGTTCGATCTGGCGTCCAGCCAGCACCCCCGCGAGGAATCCAAGCGCCGACAACAACAACACGAAAGCCGCAATTCTGGAACGTGACATGGGGGACCGGTGCACATGGGCGGCGCGTGGCATGCAATTCTGCGCGTAAGGCAATGTAACCGAACTTTTAGCAGCCTAAACGGCAAATTCGACCCTCCTGACCTGCTAATTGTGGCTTTCGGAAATAGACGCGTTGCCAGGAAAGCCGATGGGCGATCCGTGCCAAAGCGCCTCTGAATCACCGGATCTACGGGGAAACCCGATATAAAACTTTGCGCGACTCCCATGATCCCGCGTTATGCACAGGGCCGAATTCGATGGCGCGCTTTCTCGGGTTTTTCCATTCAGATCAGTGGGTTGCATGCCGGGACGGGGCCAATGCAACGCGGCGCCAGGCGGCCAGACCGCAGTTTCCGATCCGCCCGAGCGCGGGCATGCTTGCGCCTTCGGCCTTGAACGCGCCCTCGCGTGGCGGCCCCTTCGCAAGATTCTGGAGATCTCCGTGACCCCCTCTTCCCCGTCCCGCAAAATGGGCCTGGCCGTCGCCCAGATGGGCGCCGTCAATCTGGCCGACACCCGCGCGGTGGTCGTGCGCCGCCTTGTCGAGATGATGCGCGAAGCCGCCGCCCGCCAGGCCGAGTTCGTCGTGTTTCCCGAACTGGCGCTGACGACGTTCTTCCCGCGCTACTGGATGGACGACGCCGAAGCGGTGGAGCGCTATTTCGAAAAGACCATGCCGAACGCCGACGTGCAGCCGCTGTTCGACACGGCGCGCGAGCTGGGCATCGGCTTTTACCTGGGCTATGCCGAACTGACGCCGGAAGGCCGCCAGTTCAACACGGCCATCCTGGTGGACCGCAGCGCCAAGATCATCGGCAAGTACCGCAAGATCCACCTGCCGGGCCACTCGGACCACAAGGTCGACGCCCCCTTCCAGCATCTGGAAAAGAAGTTCTTCGAAGTCGGCGACCTGGGCTTTGGCGTGTGGGAGACCAACGACGTCAAGATCGGCATGTGCCTGTGCAATGACCGCCGCTGGCCCGAGACCTACCGCGTCATGTCGCTGCAAAGCGCTGAGCTGATCGTGCTGGGCTACAACACGCCGTCGCTGAACATCCATTGGAACGAGCCCGCGCACCTGCGCACCACCACGCACGAGATCGTGCTGCAGGCCAGCGCTTACCAGAACGCGGTGTGGATCGGCGCGGCCGCCAAGTGCGGGCACGAGGACGGCCATCACATGATCGGCAGCTCGATGATCGTCGCGCCGTCCGGCGAGATCGTGGCCCGCGCCAGCGGCGAGGAAGACGAAGTCATCACCGCGCGCATCGATCTGGGGATGGGCCAGACCTTCCGCGACCACGTGTTCAACTTCGCCAAGCATCGCAGCCCGCATCACTACAAGCTCATCGTCGAGCGCACCGGCGCGGGCGATCCGCTGCCCCGGCCCGACGTGGATTGACGCCGTTCGCCTGCGGTAAGCGACCCATTGCCCGCGTCATCGCGGGCAATTTTCTTTTGGCGGCCGCGCCCTGCACGCTGCTAGACTGCCCGAGGCCCCTTGATTGACCGACCACGCAGGCAACGATCCGATGCGCTTAATCGACACCGAACAGACCCGCAACGCCCTGTCCTTCGACACCGTCATTCCCGCCCTGCGGGACGCCTTCCGCGAAGACGCCACGGTGCCCGCCCGCCACGTGCACGCCATCCAGTCCGGCAACGCGCACGGCACGTCGCTGATCATGCCGGCGTGGAGCGACCGCGGGTATTTTGGCGTGAAGATCATCAACATCTTTCCCGAGAACACGCATCAGGGCCTGCCGGGCCTGCACGCCACGTACAACCTGTACAGCGCCACCACGGGCGTGCCGGTTGCGCAGGTCGACGGCGATATCGTCACCGTATACCGTACCGCGGGCGCGGCGGCGCTGGGCGCGGACTACCTGGCGCGCGCCGATGCCCGCACGCTGCTGATCGTGGGATCCGGCCGCATCGCCGGGCTGGTGGCGCAGGCCATGCGCACGGTGCGCCCGATCCAGCGCGTGCTGGTATGGAACGTTCGGCCAGCCGGCGCCGAGACGCTGGCGGCCGGCCTGCGCGAGCAAGGCTTCGATGCGCAGGCGGTCACTGACCTGCAGGCAGCCGCCGGGCAGGCCGACATCGTCAGCTGCGCCACGCTGTCCACCGAACCGCTTATCCACGGCGCGTGGCTGCGCCCCGGCACGCATTTGGATCTGATCGGCAGCTTTAAGCCGGAAATGCGCGAGACGGACCCCGCGTGCTTTGACGGCACCACCGTCTATGTCGATACCGACGAGGCGCCGACCAAGTCCGGCGACCTGCTCTCGGCATTCGACGCCGGCGTGCTGACGCGCGAAGGCATCAAAGGCAACCTGCACCAGCTCGCCAAAGGCGAGGCCCCCGGACGGCGCAACGATCAGGAGATCACGGTGTTCAAGGCGGTGGGCAGCGCGCTGGAAGACCTGACGCTGGCGACGCTGGTGTATGAATCCGTGAAGGAATGAGGGCAGATGGTGCTTTACCCATAACGCAAAGGAGACAACGCATGACGCAGTCACGTTCCATCCAATTGACCGAGTTCGGCGGCCCGGAAGTCATGCGGCTTGTCGACGCCGACCTGCCGCCCCCGGGGCCGGACGAAGCGCAGCTGCGCCAGACGGCCATCGGGTTCAACTACATCGACATCTATCAGCGCGCGGGCAAGTATCCGCTGCCCACGCCGACAGGCCTGGGGCATGAAGCAGCCGGCGTGATCGAGGCGGTGGGCGCAGGCGTGACGGACCTGCGCGTGGGCGACCATGTCGTCTACATGAACGCCGGCGTGGGCGCCTACGCCGACCGGCGCAACGTGCCGGCCGCCAAACTGGTGAAGATCCCGGCGGCTATCTCCGACGAAGTCGCCGCCGCCGTGTTCTTCAAGGCCATGACGGCGCAATACCTGGTCAAGAAAACCTATGCGGTCCAACCCGGCGACATTGTGCTGGTGCACGCGGCCGCGGGCGGGGTCGGACAGATTCTGAGCGGATGGGCGCATGCGCTGGGCGCCAGGGTCATCGGCACGGCGGGCTCGCCCGCGAAGTGCGAGGCCGCGCGGGCGGCCGGTTGCGATGTGGCCATCGACTACACGCAGGAAGACTGGGTCCAGCAGGTGATCGCGGCCACGGGCGGAAAAAAGGCGCGCGTCGTCTACGACTCCGTGGCCCGGCACACGTTCATGGGATCGCTGGACTGCGCCGCGCCATTCGGCATGGTGGTGCTGTTCGGCGCGGCGTCCGGCCCTGCCCCGGCCATCGATCCGGAACTGCTGAACAAGAAGGGGTGCCTGTTCCTGACGCGTCCGTCCGTGTTTCCGCACAACGCGGACACGCAGACGTTCCGCGCCAATGCGGCGGACGTCTTCGACGCCATGCAAAGTGGCGCGGTCCGCGCGGCCATCGGGGCGCGCTATCCCCTGGCGCAGATCCAGGACGCGCATCGCGCCGCTGAAAGCCGCACGGTCACTGGCGCCATCGTCATCACGCCCTGATCGACGACGCGGGGGCCGGCACCACGCAAAGTCAGGCCCCCGCCAGCTCCATCGGCAGATGCTCGCGCATGATCTCGATGAAGCGCCGCAGGCGCGCCGGCTGAAAGCGCGACGGCGCATAGACGAGGAAGACGGGCAGGGCGTCCGCACGCCACTGCGGCGCCAGGTGCACCAGGCGGCCGGCGGCCAGATCGGGTTGCATGGCCCACGCCGATCCCAGCGCCACGCCCAGCCCCTGGATGGCCGCGTTGCGCAGCGCGTGCAGGCCGTCGGTGGACAGGCGCGGCTGAATGTCGAAAGACTGTCTGTCGCCGCTGCCGCAGTGCGTGAGGGTCACCTCGGTGCGATAGAAGGTGCGCAGCGCCAGCCACGGCAGGCGCGCCAGATCCGACGGATCCTGCGGAACCGGCCCGCCCGCAAGCAGGTCCGGTGACGCCACGACGATGCGCGGCACCTCGCCCAGCTTCACCGCAATCACTGACGGATCGGTCACCGCCCCGACGCGGATCGCACAATCCACGTTCTCGGCGATCAGGTCCGGCATGCGGTCATGCAGCAGCCACTCCACCCGCATGTTCGGATAACGCTTCAGGTATTTGGCCAGCGGCTCGATGAACTGATCCTGGCCGAACACGTGCGGCGCCACCACACGCAGCATTCCCGCCGGGTCATCGTCCGCGCCGCGCACCTCGCTCTCGAAGGACTGCCAGCTGGCCAGCAGCTCCTTGCCGCGCTCGTAGCAGCGCTGGCCGTCTTCGGTCAGGCGGATGGCGTGGGTGGAGCGCTTCAAAAGGCGTACGCCCATGGTGCGTTCCAGCAGTTGCAGGCGGCGGCTGACGGTAGGCTGAGTGCCGCCCATCTGGGCGGCGGCGGCGGACAGGCTGCCGGCCTCGACGATGCGCACGAAGGTTTCGATCAGCAGCATGCGGTCGGTGCCGGCTGCGGCGGGGAGGGCGGAGGCGGTCATACGCCTATCGTATAACGCCTGTACCCGAAGGTCGGCTACCAAAACCCCGGCGGCACGCCCAGAATCTGCCCCGTACCCAAAGCCACCGGACACCACCATGTCATCCTCCAATTCCCACCCCTCCCTATCGCGCGGCCTGGTCTTCCTGCTGGCCGTGGGCGCCGGCCTGGGCGTCGCCTCCCTTTACTACAGCCAGCCGATGCTTGGCGTGCTGGGCGCGGACATCCACGCCAGCGCCGAGACGCTGGGCTGGATTCCGACGCTGACGCAGCTGGGCTACGCCTTCGGCATCCTGATGCTGGCGCCGCTGGGCGACCGCTATGACCGCAAGCGCATCATCCTGGTGAAAGCCGCCGTGCTGGCCCTGGCGCTGCTGCTGGCCGGCGCGTCGCCGACGATCGGCCTGCTGCTGGCTGCCAGCTTCGCCATCGGCCTGTCCGCCACGCTGGCACAGGACATCGTGCCGGCGGCCGCGCATCTCGCCCCGGCCGACCAGCGCGGCAAGATCGTCGGCACCGTCATGACGGGCTTGTTGCTGGGCATCCTGCTGTCGCGGGTGGTCAGCGGCTTTGTGGCCGAGCAATTCGGCTGGCGCATGATGTTCGCGGCCGCCGCCGTCAGCATCGTGGCGCTGGGCGCGGCCCTGTGGCGCGGCCTGCCGCGGTTCGAGCCGTCGACGCGGCTCGCCTACAGCGCGCTGCTGGGTTCGCTGCTGACGCTGTGGCGCCAGCACCCCGGCCTGCGCCGCGCCGCCACCGCGCAGGGTCTGCTGTCGCTGGGCTTCAGCGCCTTCTGGTCGACGCTGGCCGTGATGCTGCACGACGCGCCGTTCCACCTGGGCGCGGGCGCTGCCGGCGCGTTCGGTCTTGCCGGCGCCGCGGGCGCCCTGGCCGCGCCGCTGGCTGGCCGCGTGGCCGACACGCGGGGTCCGCTGGCGGTCGCCAGCCTGGGCGCCGGCCTGACGATGGTGTCGTTTGCCGCGATGATCTTCCTGCCCTTTTTGCCCACGCATGCCGCGCTGTGGCTCATCGGCGGCGCCGCGGTCGGCTTCGACCTGGGCATCCAGACCTCGCTGATCGCGCATCAAAGCATCGTCTACGGCATCGATCCGGCCGCCCGCAGCCGCCTGAACGCCATCCTGATGACGGGCGTCTTCATCGGCATGGCCGCCGGCGGCGCACTGGGCAGCCTGGCGCTGGCCCACTGGGGCTGGACCGGCGTGACGCTGACCGCAGCCGGCGCCGCGGCCGCCGCCCTGGCCCTGCGCCTGTGGCCCGCCAGCAACCGCAACGGCGAGGCCAGCCGCTACGCGGCGTGAGGATCGGGCCGGCGCTTTGCGCGCCGGCCCTTGCCGCTACACCAGCACCGACACCGTCTGCGTGTTGGTGTATTCCAGCAGTCCGTCCAGCGCGTTTTCCACCCCCACGCCCGACTGCTTGTGCCCGCCAAAGGGCACGTCGGGCGACATGACGTGGATGTGGTTGATCCACACGGTGCCGGTCTCCAGCCGCCGCGCAATCGATTGCGCCAGGGCCACATCCTTGGACCACACCGAACCGCCCAATCCGTAGTCGGTGTCGTTGGCCCGCCGGATCACCTCATCGATATCGCGGTACTTCAACAGCGGCAGCACCGGCCCGAAGGCCTCTTCGACCACGCTGCGCGCATCGTCGGGCGGATTGTCCAGGATGGTGACCGGCACGAAGTAGCCCTTGCCCTCAGGCACCTCGCCTCCCGTCAGAAAGCGCACGCCGGTCCGGTGCGCGTCGGCGATCAAATCTTTCACGCGTTCGAACTGCGCGCGGTTCTGGATGGGGCCGAGTCCGGTGCCGGGCTGCGAACCGTCACCCACGATGACGTTGGCCGCCTCGCCCGCCAGCGCGTCGGCAAACGCGTCATAGATGGACTCGTGCACGTACAACCGCTTGGTCGCCAGGCAATACTGCGACGAGTTGCGGAACGCGCCCCAGAACAGCTTGGCCGCCGTTTCCTTCACATCGACATCGGGCAGCACGATGGCCGCGTCGTTGCCGCCCAGCTCCAGCGTCACCCGCTTGAGCCGGCTTGACGCGCTTTGCATGACGCGGCGGCCGGTCACCGTGGACCCGGTGAAGGCGATCTTGTCGATGCCGGGATGCTCGGTCAGCCACGGCCCAAGACGGTCGCCGCCGCTGACCACGTTCAGCACGCCGGGCGGCAGCAGGCCGCGAAACAGTTCGCCCATCTTCAATGAGGTCAGCGGCGTGTACGGCGAGGGCTTGAGCACCACCGTGTTGCCGGCCAGCAGCGCCGGCGCGATCTTCCAGATGGCCAGCGTCATCGGAAAATTCCACGGCGCAATGGCGGCGACCACGCCGATCGGCACGCGCCGCGTTTCGAACCGGTGGCCCGCGCCGCTGTCATGATGTTCCACCGGCAGGTCGCGCGCGGCAAAGGCACGCAGCCAGGCAACGCAGCGGCCCACTTCTGCGCGCGCGTCCGCGTGCGGCTTGCCTTGCTCGCGCGTCAACAGGCGCATGAAGCCGTCGGCGTGCTGTTCAAGTTCATCGGCCATCTTGCGCAGCGCCGCCTGGCGCTCGCCGATAGGGCGGTCGCGCCAGGGGCCAAACGCCGCGCGGGCCGCCGCGATGGCGGCGTTCAACTGGTCCAGCGACGCATCGGGCACGGCCGCGATGCGTTCCTCGGTGGCGGGGTTGAGTACGTCGAAGGTCTGCGGCGACGTCTCCGCGCGGCCGTTCACCGTCATCGTGTAATCGGAATCCAGATTGATGCTCATGGTTGTGTTGCCTGTTCAAGAGTGACCGGGGATGCTTCAGGAACCGTGCCGTCAGTGGGCGAGAGCAGCAACCGGCCGACCACGCGGCCCGCGGCCAGATCCGCCAGCGCGGACTGCGCGTTATCCAGGCAGCGGCACGCGGTCGGAATGGCGATGGGCTTGCGTTCGCGCACCAGCGCCATCAACGCGCGCAGTTCGTCCAGGTTGCCGATGTACGAGCCTTCGATGCTGATGGCGCGCATCGGCACCAGCGCGGGCGACAGGGACAGCTCGCCGCCAAAGAGGCCCACCAGGATGAGCTGGCCGCCCTTGGTCAACAGATCCAGGCCCAACTGCACGGTGCTGGCCGCGCCCACGCAGTCGATCACGGCCCACACCGCGCCCGCCGCCTGCCGCACCTGCGCGGCGGCATCGGCTGCGCCAGGGTCGATGGCCGCATGCGCGCCCGCGGCCAGCGCCGCGCCCCGGCGCGCGCCGTCCGGCTCCACCACGACGACGCTGCCGCATCCCATCGCGCGCAGCAGCGTGACGCCCATCAGCCCCAGCCCGCCTGCGCCGATCACCACCACCGATTCCTCGGCCAGCACGTCCTCGGGAATCTTGCGGATGGCGCTGTACGTGGTCAGGCCCGAGCACGCGTAGGGCGCGGCCTGCTCGGGCCGCAGTTCGCCGATATCGACCAGGTAGCGCGCGTGCGGGGCCACGATGTGATCGCTGTAGCCGCCGGGGCGGAAGATGCCCAGAAAGCGCGGCGACGCGCATAGGTTCTCGCGGCCGCGTCTGCACACCTTGCAGTCGCCGCAGCCGATCCAGGGATAGACGAGGTAACGCTGCCCCGGCTGCACGTCCTCGGGCACGTCCGGCCCGGTGGCAACGACTTCGCCCACGGTCTCGTGCCCCAGCGTCAGCGGCAGCGTCACGCCGCGCTGCTGCATGCTCAGCCGCTTGCTGCCGCCCAGGTCGTACGAGCCTTCCCAGGTGTGGATGTCGGTGTGGCAGACGCCCGCGGTCAGCACGCGCAGCAGCACCTCGCTGCCCTGCGGCGCGGGCGTCGCGCGTTCGGCGCGCGTCAGCGGTTCGCCAAACGCCGTGACCTGATAGCTGATCATTCCGCGCCTCCGGACTTGGCGAGCGCGCAGCCGCCCTTGTCCAGCGGACGGAACGCCACGTTGCCGGGAATCACCGCAACCTGCTTGTACAGGTCCCACTCGCTCTTGGAGTCCGCCGGCTTCTTCACTTCAAACAGGTACATGTCGCGCACCACGCGGCCGTCCACGCGCAGCTTGCCGTCCTTCGTCATGAAGTCGTTGATCGGCATCTCGCGCATCTTCGACATGACGGCGTCGGCATCCTTGGTGCCCGCGGCCTTGACCGCGTTCAGGTAGTGCGTGACGGCGCCATACGTGCCCGCCTGCGTCATGGTGGGCTTGCGGCCAACCTTGTCCTGAAAGCGCTGCGACCACGCGCGCGTGGCGTCGTTCTGATCCCAGTAGAAGGCTTCGGTCAGCAGCAGTCCCTGGCCCAGCGGCAGGCCGATGGATTTGACGTCGGACAGGAACGCCAGCAGCGCCACCAGCCGCTGCGAGCTGCCCGGCCGGCCGATGCCGAAGTCCGCGGCCTGCTTGATCGCGCTGATGACGTCGTTGCCGCCCAGCGCCAGGCCGATGATGCCGGCCTTGGAGCTTTGCGCCTGCAGCAGGTACGAGCTGAAGTCGGGCGTGTTCAGCGGCGAGCGCACCGCACCCAGCACCTTGCCGCCGTTGCGTTCGATCACCGCCGACGCATCGCCCTGCAACGCGTAGCCGAACGAATAGTCCGCCGTCATGAAGAACCAGTTCTTGCCGCCCTGTTCCGTGACGGCCGCACCGGTGCCGTTGGCCAGGGCGTAGGTGTCGTAGGTCCAGTGCACCGTGTAGGGCGAACACGCCTTGCCCGTCAGTTCGGACGTGGACGCGCTGGTCACCATGACGACGCGCTTCTTCTCGCGGCCCAGTTCGCTGATCGCCAGCGCCAGCGCAGACGTCGGCAGGTCGGTGATCATGTCCACCCCGTCCTGGTCGAACCACCGGCGCGCGGCGGCGCTGGCCACGTCCACCTTGTTCTGCCCGTCAGTGAAGACCAGCTCGATCGGTTTGCCCAGCACCGAGCCGCCAAAGTCCTGCACCGCCATGCGCGCGGCCTCGACCAGCCCCTTGCCGCCGATGTCCGAGTACGCCGAACTCATGTCGGCCATGATGCCTATTTTTACGGGAGCCGCCGCGTTCTGCGCGTGCGCGCCGCTTGCGGCCAGGATCGCGCCCGCCAGCGCGAACGTCAGTTTGGGGATTGCCATGGACTTGTCTCCGTTATCGGTTTACGCCGTCTTTGCGGCGGTGTGCGTATTGCTCCGGGGAGCGTCCTTTTGTATCGTAGGCACGCGATTTCGCCTTCGTCCAAAGCGACGATTTTTCGCGCGCATCGCGGGTTTTCCCGCAACGATCCCCGCAAACCGCAGTCCTCGAACAGGCAGCCCATGCGTCATTCGTTCTCGATGGAACACGCGCTGGCCAGCGGCAAGCTCAATGCCCCGGCCGCGCATGGCGATCACGTCGCCCGGCTTGCGCTGTGCGAGGCGATCTGCCGTCCGGAAGGACCCAAGGTGGTGGTGGCGCGCGGCCCCGCGGGCTACGGCAAGACCACGTTGCTGGCGCAATGCCAGGCGCGTCTGCAAAGCGCGCCGATGCGCACCGCCTGGCTGACGCTGGACCGCGCCGACAACGACCTCTCGCGCTTTCTGCGTTGCCTGATGGCGGCGCTGGGTGCGCTGTCCGGCGACGCCAGCGCGGCGTTCGCCGCCCTCGATTCGGAGGACACGCTGGCGCTGGCGCTGGTCGAGGCCGTGGCCTCGCACGAGGCGCCGTTCGCCCTGGTGCTGGACGAATTCGAAGCTATCACCGCCCCCGCAGTGCTGGACCTGGTGCAGGACCTGATCGGGCGCCTGCCCGCGCACGGCCGGCTGTTGATCGGCTCGCGTCACACGCCCGGGCTGGCGCTGGGCCGCTTGCGCGCGGCCAATCAGCTGCTGGAAATCGACACCGCGCAACTGTGCTTTTCGGTGGACGAGGCCACGCAGTTCTTCGCGCGCCGCCAACCCATGCTGACGCCTGCCGAGGTCGAGCTGCTGCATCGCAAGACCGAGGGCTGGGCGGCCGCGCTGTGCCTGGCGTCCGCCTCGCTCGCGCGGCAGCCGTCGGCCGCCGCCTTCATCGAACGGTTCTCCGGCAGCGACCAGTCCGTGGCCGACTACCTGGCGCAGGACGTGCTGGCCAGCCAGACACCCGCGCTGCGGCGCTTCCTGCTGCGCACCAGCATCCTCAAGCAGCTCAGCGCGCCGCTGTGCCAGGCCCTCGTGCCCGACCTGGACTGCGCGGACCTGCTGCAGCAGCTGGAAGACGGCCACGTGCTGCTCACGCGCACCGCCACCGACGAACGTCATTACCGCTATCACAGCCTGTTCGCCAGCTACCTGCAGTCGCAGCTACGCGCGCAGGCGCCGGGCGACATCGCGCACCTGCACCTTGCGGCCTCGCGCTGGTATGAGGCGCAGGGCCGGCCCGTGCCGGCCATCGACCACGCCATCGACGGCGGCGACTTCGGCCGCGCGCTGGCGCTCTTGCAGACGCACGCCGAGCCGCTGCTGGCCGAGGGCCGGATGCGCCTCTTGTCGCGCTGGCTGGGCCAGTTGCCCGCCGCCGTGCTTGCCACGCGGCCGCTGCTGCAGGCCATGCAGATATGGGCCACCTGTTTCACGCGCGGTCCCGGCGAGGCGTCCGCCTTGATGGCGGACCTGAAGCTGGCCGGCAGCGCCGATCCCGCGGTGCAGGCGCACGTGCGCGCGCTGCAGCCGCTGCTGTTGTCCATGATGGATCGTCAGGAAGAAGCCTACGCCGCCGGGATGCCCAGCGTCGCCTCGCTGGGCGACGCCCTGTCGTTCACCGATACCGCGCTGGCCAACGCCATGGCCAACGTCAGCGCCGTCCTGGGCCGCTACCACGAAGCGCGCGCGCTGCTGGACACCGCGCGGCGCGCGCAAAGCCGCAGCGCCAGCACCTTCAACCTGATGTACTCGGAAGCGGTCGAGGGCATCATCGACCTGCAGGAAGGGCGCATGCGCCAGGCGGGCGCGCGCTTTCGCATGGCGGTGCGCGCCACGCGCAAGGGCGCCTACGGACAGGCCAACGGCAACGCCTGGGCCGGCGTGCTGTATGCCGCGTGGGTGTATGAGACCGGCGACCTCGCGCAGGCTGCGCGGCTGCTGCAGGTCTATGTGCCGCTGGGGCGCGACGTCGGCTTGCCGGACCATCTGATCCTGGGCTATCTGATGCAGGCGCGTGTGGCGTTCTATGAAGGCGATCCCGAACAGACCTTCTACCTGCTGGGCGAACTGGAGTATCTGGGCCACCAGCGCGGCCTTCCACGCATCGCGGCCAGCGCCCGCGTCGAGCGCGCGCGCGCGCTGCTGATGCAGGGCCATCCGCAGGCCGCGCGCGACGAACTGCTGCGCGCCGATGACGCCGACCTGTGGCGCCGCGTGGAAGCGCTGCGGCTGCCGGCCAACGACCTGTTGTATCCGCGGCTGGGACGTTTGCGTTGCGCGGCGTATGACGGCGATCCCGCCGCCGCGCTGCGTGAACTGGATCAGGACATCGCAAAGGCGTTGGCGGCGCGGCGCGTGCGGCGCGCGTACAAGCTTCAGTTGTTTCGCGCGGTGGCGCTGTCGCGGATGCAGGACGATGGTGCGGCAGCGGCACAGCTTGCGCCGCTGTTGCGGACGGCGCACTCCGAAGGTCTGTGCCGCGTGCTGGTGGATGAGGGCGCGGCGCTTGCCGGCCTGTTGCAACGCCATGCCGCGTCAGCGACCGGCAATGCGTGGTCGGCGTCAGAAGGCGCGCGTGCGTGGTGGCAGCGCTACCTGGCGCAGGTCGGTCCCTACGCAGCCGCTCCGATCACACCGGCCGCCGAATCGCCGTGCGCGGAAGGCCTTACGCCCAAGGAGCTGCGCGTGCTGCGCCTGTTGGCCGAGGGTCATTCCAACAGCGCCATCGCGCGGCAGCTCTTCGTTTCCGAGAGCACCGTGCGCACGCATCTGCGCCACCTGAACGTCAAGCTCAGTGCAGACAGCCGGACGCAGGCGGTGGCGCGGGCCCGCAGCGCGGGCTTGTTGTGACGGACGCGGCCGTGACTTATTCCGGCGTGTTGATCTGATCCGCCGAGATGATCTCCGCCACCAGCACCTGCCCCGGACCGTCCAGGTAATACTCTTCCTTGGCCGGCTCGCGCAGCTTCATGTAGGCGTCCTCGCCGATCTGCATGGTGTGGCCGGCAGCCAGCTCAGCGCCGCTTTCCAGCATGTAGCCCATGATGTTGTTGAACATGGTCGAGTACATCTCGCCCTCGTCATGGCCCGTCGCCAGCGCCGCGAAATCCGGCAGGCCGAACGCATCGCCGCCATAGGTGCGCATCCACACGCCCTGCACGCCTTCCACTTCATACTTCACGAAGCCGCAATACAGCATGTTCAGCGGCAGCGTGCGCAGGAGGTCCATGCTTTCGTCGCCCAGCGACTCGTCGGCAAACACGCCGGCCGGCAGCGACGTGTGCGCATGCTCGTTCAGCACCGCCAGCGCCTTGAAATTAGCCAACGCGCCCGCCACCGCGGCCATCGCCACATACTGCTCCAGCGGATCGGTCTCGTAGCCCGCGTAATACAGGATGATGTGGCTCACATGCGCGCGGACCTCGTCCTTCACCGTGGCCGGATAGTGCGACGGCGCCACGCAGGTTTCCAGCGCGTCCTTGGGGTAGGGCGCATTGAAGCCCACCAGCCGCACGACGTGCTTGTCCCAGCCGACCATGCCCAGGAATTCCGGCATGTCGGGCGCGATTTCGGCGCGCGCCTGTTGCATCGTCGGGTGATACGCGCGCAGCGCATCGGTCAGCGCCGCCTCGGAAATCGCCAGCGGTGCGGCGAACAGAACCTGCAGGCTCAACGGCTGCGCGATGTCCGGATTCGCCAGCAGGGCGTTGGAATCCGCGGGATCAGCGGCGTCGGTGGAGGCTTCCTTGCGGCCGAAGAAACGGGAGAAGAGGCTCATGCGTGTCCAGGGTTCGAAATAAAAACGGGGACAGTATAAGGATCCCGCTGGCGCATGCACCGCCGAGGTCGCCATTGGATACATCTTCGCGCGCCCGCTACTCCTCGAATCCGCGCGTCCCCACCGTCTCGACCACGAAATCAATGAAGGACTTGATGCGCGACGAGATCGCGGTATTCCGGTAGTACACCGCGTTGATCGGCTGCCGCACTTCCAGCAACTGTTTCACAAACAGCGGCTGCAATGCGCCGCTCGCGCGGTCGCCGCGCGTTATGAAGTCGGACAGGCACACGATGCCGCCATCGTTCAGCGCCAGCTGGCGCAGCGTCTCGCCGCTGTGGGCACGCACCTGCGGCTTGATATGCACCGGCTGCCCGTCCGCATCCAGCAGCGGCCATTCGTTCAGCGGTTCCAGTTGGGCAAAGCCCAGCAGCACGTGCGAGGCCAGATCCGCTGCACGCCGCGGCGTGCCGTGCCGCGCCAGATAGCCCGGGCTGGCCAGCACGCGCACGCGGCTCGTGCCCAGCGCCACCGCGTGCAGCGACGAGTCCTTCAGACGCCCGATGCGAAACGCCAGATCGGTGCGCCGCTCCAAGAGGTCGATGTTGCCTTCGTTGCTGGTGAGCTCCAGCTCCACCTGCGGATAGCGCTTGCGATAGGCCGGCACCAGCGGCGCGATGACGTGCAGCATGAAGGGCGACGCCGCATCCACGCGCAAAAGGCCCGCGGGCTGGTTGCGGCGAAGGTTCATCAGCTCTTCGGCCTCCTCGACCGACGCGATGATCCGGCGCGCCTGCTCCAGGTAGGCCTTGCCTTCTTCGGTCAGCGCCAGCCGCCTTGTCGTGCGCCGCATCAGCGTGGTCTGCAGCTTTTCTTCCAGCCGGCTCATGGTGCGGCTGGTGGCGGAGATGGTCTGGCCCAGCACGTCGGCGGCGGCGGTGATGGAGCCGCTGTCCACGATGGCGATGAAGACCTGCATTTCGTCGAGGGTGGTTTTCATATTTGACGTTTTATCAAAAGTATTTCGCCGATACCGGTATTTTTCCGCAAGGATACGGCGGGCACACTACGTCCATTCCCGAACACCGCACGTTCGGCCACGCACACCCCCAGGAGTTTTACATGAGCATCCCCGCCTTTGGCGTCGGCACCTTCCGTCTGCAAGGCCAGACCGTCATCGATTCCGTGCGCAACGCGCTGGACGTCGGTTACCGCGCCATCGACACCGCGCAGATCTACGAGAACGAAGCCGACGTCGGCCAGGCCATCGCCGAGTCCAACGTGGCCCGCGAAGACCTGTTCATCACCACCAAGATCTGGGTGCCCAATTACGCGAAGGACAAGCTCGTCCCCAGCCTGAAGGACAGCCTGGCCAAGCTGCGCACCGACTACGTGGACCTGACGCTGATCCACTGGCCCGCGCCGGACAACGGCGTTTCCGTCGACGAATTCATGACCGCGCTGGCCGACGCCAAGGCGCAAGGTCTGACCCGCCAGATCGGCATTTCCAACTTCCCCATCGCGCAAACGCGCGCCGCCATCGCCGCCGTGGGCCGCGAAGAAATCGCCACCAACCAGATCGAGCTCAGCCCCTATCTGCAGAACCGCACGCTGACCGCCTTCCTGAAGGAACAGGGCATTCACGTCACCTCGTACATGACGCTGGCGTACGGCAAGGTGCTCAAGGATCCGGTCATCGGTCAGATCGCGCAGCGCCACGAAGCCACGCCCGCGCAGGTCGCGCTGGCCTGGGCCCTGCAACTGGGCTATGCCGTGATCCCGTCGTCGACCAAGCGCGAGAACCTGGCCAGCAACCTGCTTGCCCAGGACCTGCGCCTGTCGGATGACGACATGGCGCAGATTGCCGCGCTGGAACGCAACGGCCGCGAAGTCAGCCCGGAAGGGTTGGCCGCGGCGTGGGACTGAACCGGAAGGCACTGAAACCATGCACACGACTGATCCGCTGTTTCAACCCCTGGCGCTGGGCGGCCTGACGCTGCCCAACCGCATCGTCATGCCGCCGATGACGCGCTCGCGCGCCACGCAGCCCGGCGATTGCGCCAATGCGCTGATGGCGCGCTACTACGCGCAGCGCGCGGGCGCCGGGCTCATCGTCAGCGAAGGCACCTACATATCGCCGATGGGCAAAGGCTATGCCGGCACCCCCGGCCTGTGCACCCCCGCCCAGGTGGCCGGCTGGCGCGGCGTTACCGACGCCGTCCACGCCGCCGGCGGCCGCATCTACGCGCAGCTCTGGCACGTGGGCCGGCTAAGCCACACCAGCCTGCTGGGCGGACAGGCGCCGGTGTCGTCGTCTGCGATTCAGGCAGAGGGCGTCAACGTCTTCATCCAGAACGAAGACGGCAGCCCCAACTTCGTGCAGGCCTCGGCGCCGCGCGCGCTGCCGGTCGCGGAAATCCAGGCCATCGTCGAGGAATACCGCCAGGCCGCGCGCAACGCCATCGCCGCGGGGTTTGACGGTGTGGAGCTGCACGCGGCCAACGGTTATCTGGTCAACCAGTTCCTGGATTCCGAGGCCAACAACCGCACCGACGCGTACGGCGGCTCGCTGGAAAACCGCATCCGCTTCCTGGACGAAGTGGCGCGCGCGCTGGTCGAAACCCTGGGCGATCCGGCCCGCGTCGGCATCCGTCTGGCGCCGCTCACGACGCTCAACGGCTGCGTGGATGCGGACCCCGTCGCCACGTACACCGCGGCCGCCAAGCGCCTGGGCGAGATCGGCGTGGGCTACATCCACATCGCCGAAGCCGACTGGGACGACGCCCCCGACATGCCGCTGTCTTTCAAAGAGGCGCTGCGCCGCGTGTATCCCGGCGTGCTGATCTACGCCGGCAAGTACACGGCCGAGCGCGCACGCGATGCGCTGCAGGCAGGCTGGGCGGATCTGATCGCCTTCGGCCGGCCATTCGTGGCGAACCCGGACCTGCCCGACCGCCTGCGCAACGACGTACCGCTGGCCGAGCATGACAGGAACACGTTGTTCGGCGGAGATGCGCGCGGGTTGACGGACTATCCGGTGTCCGGGGCGCGGTAAATCCACACGCCCCAAACGAAGCCGCCCGCGCGCCAGAATTGGCGCGCGGGCGGTAAGCCGTCATCCGGCCGGTTTACTGGGCTTCGTAGCGCGGCGAGCGCGGCCCGTACAGCATGCCGCCAGGCGTCCCGGCGCTGAGCAGTTGCGCGTTCGTCATGCCGGCCACACTGTAGCTGCGGTCCGTCAGGTTGTTGACCACCTGATCCACCACCGCCTGCACCAGCATGCCGATCAGGCCGCCGTTGCTGTTGTTGTTGGCATGCACCACCTGCTTGGAGCCGCTCCAGAGCTTGGCGCCGTTGCGCAGGTCGAGCAATTCAGCGTCGATCGAGACCGTAACGGTGCTGGCCAGGACGGCGTAGCTGGCGCCGTACTGCTTGACCGTCATGTACAGCGCCGCATCGGCGCCAAAGATCTCGCGCAGCTTCACGGCGGGCAGCTCGTGGATGTCGTCGGGCGAAGTCAGGCCGTTCTGCTTGAACGTTTCTTCCATGACGCCAACCGGAATCACGTAGTAGCCGGATTCGGCGAGCGGGCGCGTGGCCTGCGACAGCACGGCCGCGGTGGCCGACACGTCGACCGACGTATTCAGCGGCGGCAGCACGAGGATCGACGCCGGCTTGCTTTCGCGAAACGCGGTGTAGTCGACGTTGTTTTGGGGCGGCGCCACGCAGCCGGTCAGCAGCGCCACGATGGCCACGAGGCCGGCGCGCATGAGTTTGTTCATCATCACGATCCCTTCTTCAACGTGCCGGCCTCGGCGGGCGCGGCCGGCGCGGCGGCAGCGGGTTTGACCGAAGCAGGCGATCCTGCGGCGGGCGATCCCGCGGCAGGCGAACCTGCGGCAGGCGCCCCCGCAGCCACCGTACCCGCCCCCTGCGCGGCAACCGTCTGCGGCTTGCCCGCGTTGCGCAGCAGGAAGTCCATGAACGGCGCGGCTTCCGGGAAGGCCGCCTTCTCGCCCTGCATCTGCTCGACGCCCTTGTCGCCGTCGCCCATCTTCATGTAGAGCATGCCCAGATGCGCACGGAAACCGGGCGGGAGTTCGGCGTTGGACGCGCGCGCCGTCTCGATGTTCTGTTCCATGGCGAGCGTCTGGGTCGCGTAATCGCCGCCGTCGTCCTTCAGGTAGGAATAGACCGAGCCCTGATAGGACTGCCAGCTATACATGGACTTGGGCTGCTGCACGCAGGCCGACAGCACGCCGGCAAGGGCGGCGATCGCCAGTGCGCGGCCCGCGCGCGCGGCGCACGTGCGGGGTTGGTGGGTATGAATGGTCATCCCGGCCTCCGTCAGTTGCGGGCGGGCTGCCAGGCGCCCTGTTCGATGCCGTCGACCAGGCGGTCCACGGCTTCACGGATGGCCAGGTCCAGCACCTTGCCGTTCAGCGTGGAGTCGTAGCCGGCGGTGCCGCCAAAGCCCACGACTTCGCGGTTGGACAGGCTGTATTCGCCGGCGCCGGACGCGGAATAGACCACTTCCGAGGTCGTGGCATCCACCACGTTCAGGTCGACCTTGGCATAGGCCACCTGTTCCTTGCCGCGGCCCAGGATGCCGAACAGTTGCTGGTCGCCGGTGACCTTGCGGCCGAAGGCCGTCACGTCGCCCGTGACGACGTAGCGCGCGCCCTTGATCTGGGCGGCCTTCTTGTTGAACGCGGCTTCCTGGGCGATTTCGGACAGGTTGTCGCGGTCCATCACCTGGAATCGGCCGCTGCGCTGCAGGTGGCTGACCAGGATCGTCTTGGCTTGGCCGCCCAGGCGGTCCACGCCGTCCGAGAACACGCCGCGCAGGTAATTGGTGCGGTTGTCGAACTTGCCGACGGAAATGGGGCTGCGCACACCCGCGTACGGCTTGCTGGCCGCCGCGACGGCCGGCACGGCCACGGCTTGGGAACGCTCGGTGGCGCAACCTGCCACCACGGTGGACAGCAAGGCCAATGCCCCGATCTTTACAACCTTGTTCAACATCTTTTTCTCCAGGCCGCTCCTGGCCCCATTTGCGGCGGGCGGCATCCGTCCATTGAATTGAACCCGGAGTATATGTACTGAATTACTTAGATACTATTTGAAATAAAGCCCAAATTCGGGTCCTTTTTGACGCTCAACAAGGAAACTGCGGATTACCGCCTAACCAATAAGTATGGTTTTCGGGCGCCGGACGCCCAGCGCGGCGGCGCCGGGCCATACACTGCCTCATCGCAGCGCGCGCCAGCCTTTGGACGGCCCTTCGGTCAGCGCGCCAACGACGGGAGCCCCTCCTGGTATGAACGATCCAACGCCCGACGATCCCTCCTGGCTGCGCCCGCGGTTTCTCCTGGCGGTCGTCCTGACCGGCCTGTTCGCCGGTCTGGGCGGCATGCTGCTCGGCATGTTGCTGCACGCCGTCCAGCACCTGGCGTACGGCTACGGCGGCGGCCACATCATCAGCCACGAATCCTTTCTTGAAGGCGTGCAGGCCGCCAGCGGCCCGCGCCGCGTACTGGCGCTGGTGCTGTGCGGCCTGGCGGCCGGCGGCGGATGGTGGCTGATCTATCGCTATGGCCGTCCCCTGGTCAGCGTCAAGAAGGCGGTGTCAGACCCCACGCAAGCCATGCCCCCGGCGACAACGATGGCGCACGCCATCCTGCAGATCATCACGGTGGGCCTGGGATCGCCGCTGGGACGCGAGGTGGCGCCGCGCGAAGTCGGCGCGCTGGCGGGCGGCCGGCTGGCCGCGCTGCTGCGGCTTGCCCCCGCGCAGCACCGGATCGTGATCGCCTGTGGCGCCGGCGCGGGGTTGGCCGCCGTCTACAACGTGCCGCTCGGCGCAGCGCTCTTCGTGCTGGAAGTCCTGCTGGGCTCGTTCGCCTGGCCCGCCGTCGTCGCGGCGCTCATTGCCTGCTGCATTGGCGCCGTGGTGGCCTGGGCGGGATTGGGCAACGACATCCAGTACGCCGTACCCGCCATGCAGATCAACGCCAGCCTCGTGGTTTGGGCGATCGCCGCCGGGCCGCTGTTCGGATGCGCGGCCCACGGCTGGCAGCGGCTGACCGCCGCGGCGCGCGCCCAGGCCGCCCGGGGCTGGCAATTGCCCGTGGCCTGCCTGGTCAATTTCACGCTGATCGGCCTGCTTGCCATCTATCTTCCCGCGCTGCTGGGCAACGGCAAGGGGCCGGCGCAACTGAGTTTCGACAATGAACTGACCATCGCCCTGGCCGCCACGCTGGCCGTGATGAAGGTGGTTGTCGTCGCCTGCACGCTGCGCGCGGGCGCGGAGGGCGGTCTGCTCACCCCCGCCATCGCCGTCGGCGCATCAATGGCCGTCGTGCTGGGCGGCCTGTGGAGCCTGGCCTGGCCCGATTCGCCGCCCGGCGCATTTGCCGTCGTGGGCGCGGCCGCCTTTCTGGCCTCGTCGATGCGCATGCCGCTCACCGCGGTGGTGCTGATCCTGGAATT
This sequence comes from Achromobacter animicus, assembly GCF_902859585.1. Lineage (GTDB taxonomy): Bacteria > Pseudomonadota > Gammaproteobacteria > Burkholderiales > Burkholderiaceae_B > Achromobacter > Achromobacter animicus. Next base: position 128,715 of record NZ_CADIJM010000005.1, read on the forward strand.
CACCCGGGTCGACCAGGCCCTTCTTGTCCCCATCATCGTGGCCGTGGCCGGCTCGGTCCTGACCAGCCGCTATCTCGCCGCCCGCGGCGCGCGGCTTGCCGACGCCCCCGCCGCCGCGCGCACCGCTTCCTGAAATCCGGAGATCCGCATGTCCCAAGGCAAACCCATTGGCATCCACCGCTACGACGCCCCGGCAGGCGGCTGGGGCGCGTTGAAGGCGACCGCGCAGGCGGTGGCCAACCAGATGCGCATTGCCGAAGCGCCCGTGCTGCTCTTGCGCACCAACAAGCCCGACGGGTTCGACTGCCCCGGCTGCGCCTGGCCCGACAAGGCGCATACGTCCACGTTCCAGTTCTGCGAAAACGGCGCAAAGGCCGTCACGTGGGAAGCCACCCGCAAGCGCGTGACGCCCGAGTTCTTTGCCGCGCACACGGTGACCGAACTGCTGACCTGGACCGATCACGACCTGGAGAACGCAGGCCGCCTGACCCATCCGCTGGCCTACGACGCCGCCAGCGACACTTACCAGCCCATCGAATGGGATGCCGCCTTTGCACGCATCGGCCAGACGCTGGCCAGCCTGCCGGACCCGGACATGGCCGAGTTCTATACGTCGGGCCGCGCATCCAACGAGGCCGCGTTTCTCTTCAGCCTGTACGCCCGCGAATTCGGCACCAACAATTTCCCCGACTGCTCCAACATGTGCCACGAGGCCACCAGCGTCGGGCTGCCCAAGGCCATCGGCATCGGCAAGGGCACGGTGTCGCTGGACGACTTCGACAAGTGCGATCTCATCATCTCGATGGGGCACAACCCCGGCACCAACCATCCGCGCATGATGGGCACCCTGCATGAATGCGCGCGCCGCGGCGTGCCCATCATCGTGTTCAACCCGCTGCGCGAGCGTTCGCTGGAGCGCTTTGCCGATCCGCAGGACCCGATCGAGATGGGCACCTTCGGCTCCACGGCCATCGCCTCCACGTACTACCAGGTCAAGGTCGGCGGCGACGCCGCCGCGCTCAAGGGCATCATGAAGGCGCTGATGGACGCGGACCGCGACGGGCGCAACACGCTCGACCACGAATTCATTTCGAGGCACACGAACGGCTACGAGGCCTTCGCGCAGGACCTGGACGCCACGAGCTGGACCGACATCGAACAGGCCAGCGGACTGCGCCGGCGCGACCTGGAGCTGGTGGCCGAGGCCTATGCGCGTTCCAACGCCACCATCGTCACGTACGGCATGGGCATCACGCAGCACGAAAAAGGCACGAGCAACGTGCAGCAGATCGCCGCGCTGCTCTTGATGCGCGGCAACTTCGGCAAGCCGGGCGCAGGCATCTGTCCCCTGCGCGGGCACTCCAACGTGCAGGGCAACCGTACGGTGGGCATCACCGAGAAGATCGACAACACCATGTTCGACCACGTCGAGCAGACCTTCGGCTTCCGGCCTCCCAACCGCACCGGCCATGATGCGGTCGAAGCCATGAAGGCGATGGCCGCGGGCCGCGCCAAGGCGCTGATCTGCCTGGGCGGCAACTTTGCGATTGCGCTGCCCGATACCGAGGCCTGCGAGCGCGGCATGCGGCAACTGGATCTGGCGGTGCATCTGAACACCAAGCTGAACCGCTCGCACCTGTTGATCGGCAAGGCGTCGATCATCCTGCCGGTGCTGGGCCGCACGGAGAGCGACGTGCAGGCCGGCGGCGCGCAATCGGTCACGGTCGAGGATTCGATGTCGATGGTGCATGCCTCGCGCGGCAAGCTGGCGCCCGCCTCACCGCACCTGCGTTCGGAACCGGCCATCATCGCCGGCATGGCGCAGGCGACGCTGCCGAACAGCCGCGTCAACTGGGCGCACCTGATCGAGGACTACGACCGCATCCGCGACCTGATCGAAAAGATCTATCCGGATTTCCGCGACTACAACGCACGAATCCGCATCCCCGCCGGCTTCCGGCTGCCGCTGCCGCCCACCGAGCGCATCTGGAAGACAGCGTCGGGCAAGGCGGAATTCATTCCGTTCGCGGGTTTGCGCGAAGACCCGGATATCGTCGAAGGCAACATCCTGCGGCTCACCACGCTGCGCAGCCACGACCAGTACAACACGACGATCTACGGCATGGACGACCGTTATCGCGGCGTGTTCGGCCGGCGCGACGTGCTGTTCATGAATGCCGCCGACCTGGCGCGCTACGGCATTGCGCACGGCGACGAGGTCGACATCGTCACCAGCCTGCCCGGCCAGACGCACCGGCGGCTGCGGCTGACGGCCATCCAGCATGACATCGCGGCAGGGTCAGTGGGCGCGTACTACCCGGAAGCCAACAACCTGTGCCCGCTGGATTATCAGGACTCGGCAAGCGGCACACCCAGCTACAAGTCGATTCCGGTGCGGATCCAGAAAGCGGCCTGAGCGCCGCAGCATGCCTCCGGCCGCCGCGCCTCATCCCTCTGGACGAGCGCAAGCGGGGCCGGATGATGCGTAAGCACCATTGCACATTCAAGGATTAATACTTTCGGCTACTAGCAAGGCGGATGAGGTCCGCATATATATCCCTGCAATGGGCGCCGCATCATCGTCGTCATGTCGTCTTGCCAAGAACACCCGCGCCCGTTCCCAGGAGACCATCGATGGCACGATGTCCTTTTGCGACGTGGCGGCCCATATCGGGTTCGTGCGGGCCTCATCTTGGCGGCCCCTTCAAGATCGTCCATCACACCACCGAAGGCAGCACCGCGCAGGGTGCGATGGACGCGTTCCGCCGCAACCGCTCCGACCCCCACTTCACGGTCGACGCCACCACCATCTTCCAGCACGTCGACACCGCAGAAGGCGCGCGAGCGCTGCGCAACGATGCGGGCGGCGTGCAGACCAACCGCGATTCGGCGGTGCAGATCGAGCTGGTGGGATTCGCGCATCTGCCCAAGGACAGCCGCGCGCTGACCAACGTGGCGCGCCTATGCCGCTGGATCGAGGAACAGCACGGCATCCCGCGCAAGTGGCCGTCTGGCCGCCCGCTTCCAGCCAAGAACGGCAAGGATCCCGGCGGCCACAGCCGCGACCCCGCCATCTGGGATTCGGCCAGCGGGCATTTCGGCCACTGCCACGTCCCCGAAAACTCGCACTGGGACCCCGCTTATTCCGCGGCGGAAGCGGACTTCATCCTGGCCGCCACGTTCTCGGAAGACGGCGCGCTGGTGTCGCCCGCCCCGCCGCCGCGTCCGGCCGCGCGCCGTGCATCCAAAAGCGCCGCGCCCACCTCGACCATGCCGGACCACGGCGTCAACGCGGTTGGTATCCACGGCTACCTGAACGATCTGGCCGTGCAGACGCTGGAGCCGCCCGGCATGCCCGTCGCGCGGCGGCGCGCGCCCGCCAAGCGTTCTGGCGCCGTCCTGCGTGCCGGCGCCGCGGGCAAGACCGCACGGCAGGCGCCGCAGGCCAGCATCAACGCCGGCAGCGTGCTGTCGTTTGCGGCGGGCCTGCAGGAGCAGGAACGCGGCGACGTGCTGTATTCGCTGCAACTGGCGCAACGCGCGGCCAGCGCCGCGCATGACAGATTCACCCAGTCGCAGGCCTGGTATCAGACCTACGTGGAAGTGCTGGAGAACCTGGGGTGGACCAGCGGACAGATGAGTTTCACCCATCACGAGGAAGACGAGCGCGAGTTCCGCATGGACCAGGTGGCCGTCGACCTGCTGCTGGCCGTCGCGCGGCGCGATCAGCTGGCGGTGCTGGACCAGGCCGTGACCGCGTTGGGCCAGCTGGCCGAAGACGACGACACCGTGAAGCTCTTCGACTTTCACGCGTCGTCGCAGTCGGGCGGCAACTTCCAGCTGGGCGCGGTGCAGCGCGATCGCGGCGGCGGGCTGTCGATGGCGCTGGGCGCCTACTACTTTCGCGCCGTGGACAGCCGCAAGCGTTTCCTGTTTGCGCAGTGGGGCGCGCGCCAGGTGAACTTCTGGGCCTGCGCGCAGCGCCTGACGCTGAACGCCGCCCTGTATGAACAGCTGCGCGACGACGTGCAGGCTAAGCTGGCCGCCGACGCGCCGCGCTACATCGCCAGCTTGAAGCTGGCGTACTAGCCGGCAGCCGGCATTGGGAGAACGACATGGCGACCCGAAAGGCGGCAGCGCGCACGGCGGCCAAGCCCGCGGCCAAGAAAAAGCCCAAGCGCGTGACGCAAGCGTCCGCCCCGGCGCCGGAAGATCCGCCCGCGAAGGCCCGCAAGCGCCGCAAGCAGGATGACGCCCCGGCCGCGCGGCTATTTGAGCGGTCCGCCAAGCCCGATGCCTTCGACGCGCGCGACATCCTGTTCCGGCCCAACATTTCCGTCACGCCCAAGGCAGAGATGATTCCCGTGATGGGACTGACGGTGAAGCACCAGGGCGAAACGTCGGCCTGCACCGGCTTTGCGCTGTCCACGGTGGTCGAATACCTGCTGCGCAAGTCCGAGCGCGACTCGCGCCCCGCCATTTCGCCCTACATGCTGTATTCCATGGCCCGGCGCTATGACGAGTTTCCGGGATCGGTCGACGACAGCGGCTCCAGCCTGCGCGGCGCGTTGAAGGGCTGGTTCCGGCACGGCGCCTGCGCGCAGGGCCTGTTTCCCACCATCGACATGCCGCCGGCGGCCAAGCGCCCCGAAGACGACTGGTGGCTGGACGCCGTGAAGCGGCCGTTGGGCGCCTACTACCGGATCGACACGCGCAGCATCGTGGAGATGCACGCCGCGCTGAACGAGGTCGGCATCCTGTACGCCAGCGCGGGCTGCCACGACGGCTGGGACGACGGCCACGGCGTCACGCCGCAAGACGACGAGCCCACGCCCGTCACCCGGCCGTTCTGGGTCATTCCGACCACCGGCCAGGACATGGCGATGCAGGGCCACGCCTTCGTCATCGTCGGCTACACGCAGGACGGCTTTCTGATCCAGAACTCGTGGGGCGAGGAATGGGGCACGCATGGCATGGCCGTGCTGACCTATGACGACTGGCTGCGCAACGCGATGGACTGCTGGGTCGTGCAGCTGGGCGTGGTCACGCACGAGCACGAACGGATCGCCAACAGCATCAGCCTGCGCACGGAAGGTCAGAAGGTGACGCTGGCGGCGGGCAAGGTGCTGCGCGACCGCGAGCTTACGCCCTTCATCGTCAATGTCGGCAACAACGGCAAGCTCAGCAATAGCGGGGCCTTTCGCACCACACAGGACGACCTGCGCGCCATCGTGGATGTGCACATGGGCGCCGCGCGCGAACGCTGGAATCTGAAGGACAAGCCGATGGATGTCTGCGTCTACGCGCACGGCGGCCTGGTCGGCGAGAACGACGCGGCCGAGGCCGCCGCCGAATGGATTCCGCTGCTGTACGACAACCAGATCTTCCCCGTCTTCCTGATGTGGGAAACGGACTTCATCAGCACCGTGAAGAACATCATCCGCGACGCGGCGAGCAATGTGCCGCGCACCACTGGCGGCATCGGCGAGCGGCTGGAACGCTGGTGGAACCAGCGGCTTGAGCGTTGGCTGGCGCGCCCCGGCACGGTGATCTGGGGCGAGATGAAGCAGAACGCCGAAGCCATGAGCGAGCCGGCCATCAACGGCGGCGAAGAGGCCGCGATGATCCTGCTGTACAAGCATTTCAAGACGCACGTCGCGCGTGGCCGCGTGCGGCTGCACATCGTGGGCCATTCGGCGGGCGCCATCGTCGCCAGCCACTTCGTCAAGCGCCTGACCGCGGACGGCGGGGAACTGGAATCGCTGAGCCTGATGGCGCCCGCCGTCACGATGAAGACCTTCCAGGACCTGGTCGTGCCGCACCTGGGCAGCCGCGTGAAGCGCTATCAGCAATTCCATCTGTCGGATCGCGCCGAAGAAGACGACCCGACCTGCGGGCCGTACCGGCGCTCGCTGCTGTACCTGGTCAGCGAATCGTTCGAAGGCGGCACCACCACGCCGATGCTGGGCATGGAACGCTACTTTCGCGAGGCCGCCATTCCGTGCGACGCGGTCCACGTCTCGCCGGCCGGCAGCCCGTCCGCCACCGCCCGCGTGGCGCCGGTGGCGTCCAGCACGCACGGCGGATTCGACAACGACAAGGGCACGCAACAGCAGGTCATCGCGTTCATCAAGCGGTGACCGCGGGTGAAGAGGTCTTGTCATGACAGAGATGGAACCCTATCGCGACGCCCCGGCGCTTCCCCGGGACGCGGCGCTGCGCGAGTTTTCCCTGTTTGGCGAGCCCGCGGAGGTTGCGCGCGTGCTGTCCCAGGTCGGCGTGCCTTGCCTCGTGCTGGCCGCCACCGGCGAGATCGTGGCGGCCAGCAGCGTCCTGCCGCTGGCGCGCGATGCGCTCGTCGGCCGCCACGTCAGCCAGGTCTACGGCCTTGCCAAACCGCTGCGCATGGGCGACGGCGCCGTTGACGTCGTGTATCGGCGCCCTGGCGGCGCGCGCGTGCCCGCGCAGCTCATCCCGCTGTGCACGCTGGACAGCGGCGAACTCATCGTGCTGGTCAATGACGGCTCGCCGTTCCGCGACGCCGAAGCCCACCGATTCGAGCGCACGCCCTACGCGGTGTTCCGCCTGGACATTCAGGGCGTGATCCGCTTTGCCAACCCCGAGGCGGCGCGCACGCTGGGCCTGCCGCGCGACGCGCTGTGCGGCACCCGGCTGGCGGCGCATTTCCGGCCGTCCGACGGCGGACCGGTGCAGCGCGCCATCCTTCGCTGCATCGAGGACACGGAAGGCGATGCCATGGTCGCCGTGACCATCGCCATTCCCGTCCCGGACGACGCCGACCGGCAGTTTGAGCTGGTCATGACGCCTGATCCCGCGCCGAACGGCCAGCTGCTGGGCGTGATCGCCGTCATCCAGTCGCGCACGCTGGAATCCGCCCGCGACGAGATCCGGCGCATCGCCCTGGACCCGGCGATTGGCGGCTGGCGCGCCAAGCTGGACCGCATCCTGGAGCAGATTCGGCGTCTTATCCCGTTCGAACACGCGGTATTCGGCATCTATGGCAACGACGTGTCGCTGTTTCGCGCGATTGCCGTGCGCCCGGAAGGCGTGGAGCTGTGGCCCGCGCGGTGGATGGACCTGCCGCCCACGATACGTGCGTTTCTGGATTCCGGCCGAACGTGGGTCGACGAGATCGGCGCGTTCGTCCGGGAGAACATGCCCGAGCCCGGCAACGAGGTCGTGCGCTGCTACCAGGACCTGGGCATCGAGGCTTCGGTCACGCTGCCCGTGACGCGCGCGGACGGCTACAGCTCGGCGCTCAGCCTGTGCTCGCGGCAGCCGGGCGCGTATGGCGAGCGGCATCTGGAAATGCTGCGCACCCTGGACCTTGAACCCGTGCTGATGCGCTTTGAAAAGGAACGTGACGACGAGCGCGCCGAGTTCGCGGATTCCCTGCGGCGCAAGGTGATGGCCGCTGCCTCGCTGCGCCACGCCGCCGACGAGATTATCGTCCAGCTCTCGCAGCACTTCTCGTGGGAACATGTGGCGCTGTATCGCGTCAACCGCCAGGACAACCGGTTCGAGGTCGTCACGCAGCACAGCCTGGCACCGGCGTACGCGCTGCCCGCCGATTACAAACAACCCACCGACAAGGGCATGCTGGGCGCCACGCTGGCGCAGGGGTGCCTGCTGGCGGTGGACGACATCGGCAACCCCATCTACGCGCAGCACGGCTATGGCGGCCCGAAGCGGCCGCTGCGCTCGGCCATGACCGTCCCCATCCATCTGAACGGCCGGATACGGTGGCTGCTGGACGTGGAGTCCTCGGTGTCGCATGCGTTCAAGGGCCCGGATATCGACGACCTGATGCAGATCATCGCGTCGCTGGAAGAAGGCCTGGCCCAGCATCTGCTCAGCCAGACCAAGCAAAGCCTCATGGCGGAAACCGAGCAGGCGGTGGTGTTTGTGGGACGCGAGGGCGCCGTCATCGAGATGAACCGCGTGGCGACCGACATGCTGGGCGCGGAACCGCGGCGCGGACGCAGCCAGACCGAATCGCCGTCGATCACCGATTACGCCATCGCGGGCGACGAAGCGACGCTGGGCGTGTTGACCTCCTCCTTTACCGTCAAGCGCGAGCGTATCGAGCTGCTGGACAGCACCGGCCAGCCGCGTTCCGTGCTGGCCACGCGGACCGACCTGGATCCCAGTCTGGACATGTCGATCTGGTTCTTCACCGACATTGCGGATCTGGGCTGGGCGCGCGATCTGCGTTATCTGCGCGAGACCGTGGCCGAAGTGGCCCGGCAGACACGCACCTCGTTGTCGCTGGCGTGCAGCCTGACGTCGCAGACCGTGCTGCTGCACGACGACGCCCGCCAGGGCACGCCGGCGGACGTCGTTGCGGCGCAGGCGCAGGATCTGAGCCAACGCATCGTGGCCGAAATCGGCAAGGCCGACATCACATTCGAGCGGCTGGCCGGCGCCAGCGAATCGCGGCGGCGCACGCGCGCCACGCATGGCGACGTGGAACTGGGCGCGCGCCTGCAGGAGGTGGTGACCGCCTTGCCCGCGCGCGATCAGCGCCGGATCGCGCTTACGAACCACTCGCCCTCACGCGACGGTCCGACCGTGTCGGGCGATTCGCAGGCGCTGTCCGCGGCCTTCCGGTCGATGATCGATTACCTGCTTCGCTGCCGCAACGCAGACGACGCCCGCGTCACGATCGACCTGGACACCGGGCCGGACGGCTGCGAGATCCGCTTTGGCTTGAGCGAGGAGCAGATGTGGGAGTCCGACCCGCCGGTGCACGCCGTGCCCGACGATGCGCTGCTCAACGCCGAACGCGCGGCGCACGACGGCGCCAGCATCGCCATCACGCAGATCCAGGAAACGGTGATCGACCACGGCGGCGCGCTTGTCACCGACCCGCCGCTATCGGATGCGCCGCCGCAAGCCTACGAGTCCGTCACGCCGCCGTGGCGCGCGTTCACGCTGATCCTGCCGCTGCGGGCCGGCTAGGCCATCGGGATCATGGAATCGCCATCATGGAACAAGACGCCGCCGGACCGAATTTCATTCTGCTGGCCAGCATGAACGACGAGCACGAGGACGACTGGGCCAACAACCTTGCCCAGTTGCATCGCCTAGTCCAGCAGTACCCCGCGATTGCGCCGTTCGTCGGCGCGGAGCTGCGCCGCCGCACGTCGCTGGAAAGCGCCAAGACGCAGCTCGAATCGTGGGACATGTCGACGCCCCGCATCGAACCCCGGCTCGTCATCATCGACGCCCGGCTCGGCTCCACGGCCAGCAAACGCGGCAAGCCCGGCGCGGCAGCCGTGGAACTGCTGGAATGGATCGCCGCGCGCTCGTCGGTCCCGCTGCTGGTGCTGGCGGTCGACCCGCCCGAACTGGTGCAGCGCTATGTGCTGGAACGTCCCCAGGTGTTCATGTGGACCAACGACGCGAAGGCCAACGTCAACAGCGGCGCGGAAGTCGCCACCGTGCTCACCTGCCTGACGCCGCTTGCGCCCAAGCGCCGGCGGCGGCTGATCATTCGCGTGGGCGAGCACTCGATCACCTACCGCATCCAGATGGGACGCCACGAGTATTCGTCTCAGGACATGCCGTACAAGGAGCGCGACCGCATCTCCGCGCTGGTGGGCCGTATCGAGACCTTCAGCCCCTATCTGGGCGAGACCAAGGCGCCGCAATGGCTGAAAGACCTGAGCGGCGTGGGCGAGGACGTCTTCAGCGCCATGGTCACCCACAGCCTGGGCGCGCCGGTCGCTAAGCTGATCCAGCGGGCGCGCGACGAGGAGGTGTCGCCGGGCGCGGGGGCCTTCGCGGGTCTGGACCTGCGCTTTGAATTCAACCTGGCGAGCCAGGAGGTGTCGCGCCTGTTCAACCTGCCCTTCGAGATGGGCCGCGAGTTCGGCGCCGACAGCGGGCGTTACCTGTGCCTGGAACTGCCGATGGCGCGGCGGCTGCATCTGGACGGCACGGCGCCTGCGCCGCGCTGGGAGCCGGACGCGCGCACGCCCGGCCAGCCGGTGCGGATGCTGTTCATGGACGCCAGTTCGGTGTTTGGCACCGTCACCTTCCGGCGCGAGGACGGCGGGCCCGCGCTGCCGGCGATGGAGTTCGGGCCGCTGCAATCCGTGGCCAAGGAGCGCGAGCACCTTGCGGAACTGGCCGCGCGCGCGCCGGGGCACCTGATCATCGACCACGTGCGTGCCGCCGATGAAGCGGGGCTCGTGGGCGCGGACCTGCAACGCCGCATCGAAGAGCGTCTGCGGACGGGCAACTACGACATCTTCCACTTTGCCGGCCATTCGGTGTCCGAAGGCGAGAGCACGATGCTGGTGCTGCCCGGCGAAGACGGCGAGGCCTGGCAATTGTCGATCCGGCTGATCGGGCAGTGGATGGAGGCGGGCAAGTGCAAGCTGCTGGTGCTGTCTTCGTGCAGCGGCGCGTCGGTGCGCACCGCGCTGGAGGTCATGCGCGCGGGCGCGGCCGGCGTGCTGGCCTTTCGCTGGCAGGTCGAGGAAGAATCCTGCGCCCGCTACATCCAGCGCTTTTACGACGTGTACCTGGACGCCACGCAGCCCAAGGACCTGGCGGAGGCCTACCGCTATGCGTGCAAGGCCGCGCAGGGCGACGCGGGCGACCTGCCGACGTGGGCATCGGCAATGGCCATCGTGCGCGACTGAGCGCGTGGGGGTCCCGCGGCACAAGGAGCTGACATGGACGGAATATTCGGCATGCTGCGCGGCATCGGCGGCAAGGCGGCTGGCGGCGACGGCGCGGGCGCGCTGCTGCCGACCGTGCCTGCGGGACGCAACTTCTACGCGGAGATCGAGCCGCCCGGCGGCACGCCCGCGCTGGCTGCGGGCATGGACGGCGCCGCCTTCGTGCCCGGCCAGTGCTACTTCAGCGTCCGGCTGGTCGAAATGCGCCTGTGCGACGCGGGCAACTATCTCAGCCAGTTCCTGCCGCTGTGCACGTTCTTCTTGCGCTACGGCGCGGAAGGCACGCGGCGCGAGATTCCCTACATCGTCGGCTACGACCTCATCCAGCAGGCGCTGGGCGCGGCGGCGCCCGATGCCGGGGCGCGCCGTGTCGCCTTTCGGGATGTCTATGTTGCGCGCAACGTCCCGTACGCCAGCGATGGACTGGAGATGTACGCGGCGCTGTGCCGTTTCGCCGACAGCAGCCTGTCGCGCGGCATCCTGGATTTCGTGTCCACCGCGGTCACGATGCTGGGCGGCCCGGTCGGCGGGGCGATCGTCAAGACAGGGGAAAGCCTGCTCACGCCGCTCGCCAAACTGTTCGGCACCGACGGCGTCAGCGTGCGCTTTGGCGTCTACGATGGCGACGCATTGCGGCGCAGCGGCTACCGCGTCCTGGCGGGCGCGGATTCGCAGGACAAGCTGTCGGGGCTGCAACTCGTCGATGGCGTGCTGCACCGCCAGAACGGCGCAGGCCAACCGGAGCCGGTCAACGACGTCGACTATCTGGTCCTGGCCTTTGAGCAGCGCGCGACGCTGGGCGCGGACATGTTCGCCGCGGCCACCGCGCTGCCGTTCCATCATCTGTGGAAGGACGTTTCCAAGGCGCTGATCGGCAACGACGCCACGGCTGCCAGCGCCGCGTACCAGTCCCTGTTGATCGCGGTGGCGGAATCGCCGCTGCTCATCGACGCGGACCGCTTCGCGCTGCTGACGGCCTATGCCGCGCAGCGCGGCGCGTGGGAAGCCGCCAGCGAGCGGTCCGGCCTGCGTACCCGCAGCGGCGGCAAAAGCCTGGCCACCGCGATGACCGACCGCGTCAACGCGCGGGGCAAGGCCGATCCGGTGGCAGAGCTGCTGAAGGCGGCCAAAAAGCACATCACGCCGCCGCCCGTGCCAACAGAAGAAACCGGACCCAAGGTGCTGGACGACGACGCTGTCGCGCAGACGGTGTCGAACCTGACGAAAACACTCGGCGAGAAAGGTGGCTCGCAGACGCCCGGCGCCCTGTCGCGCGCCACCCGGGAGCTGCTTTCCATCATGCTGAGCGATCCGGCATAGCGCAACGCCAGAATCAGCGCAGTTCCAGCGTCGCCCCGATCACACGCATCGTCGGCATGAGCTGGCGCCAGGCATCCTTGGGCATCGTGGCTGGCCGCGTGAGTTGCGCGGCCGCCGGGTTGTCCAGCAGGTTGCCCTTGCAGGCGAACACGATGCTGTTGGTCATATCGTCGTCGACCACTTCGAACATCGACGAGCCGAACGCGTCGCGCACGCGGTCCAGGTATTCGTGGTGCATGGGGTGGTTGACGTGGAAGTTGATCACCAGGATGCCGTCGTCGCGCAGGGCGCGATGGCAGTCGGCGTAGAAGCCGGCGGAACACAGGGCATCCGGAATGCCGCCGGCCACGAATCCGTCCAGCAGGATCACATCGGCGGCGTCCGTCAGCCCGGCAAGATGCTGCGCCGCATCGGCCTGGATGACCTGAAAGCGCGCGCTGTCCGGGGGCACCATGAAGGCGTCGCGCAGCGCGATGACGGCGGGATCGATTTCCACCACCGTGACGCGCGCGCCCGTCAGGTAACGGTGGCAGAACTTGGGCAGCGATCCGCCCCCCAGCCCCACCATCAGGATGTGCGCCGGCTCCGGCTTGAACAGCACGAAGCCCATCATCATCCGCGTGTATTCGATTTCGAGCGCATCCGGATTCAGCAGCGACATGCTGCTCTGGATCTCCTGCTGCGTGAAATGCAGGGTGCGCCGGGTGCCGGCATTCTGGATGAAGGGCCGGTGCGGGGCCGCCGGCCCGTCGGATACGGGCGAATCGGCGGGAACGGGAACGTCGGACATGGGCGCAGGGTGCAAAGCGGAAGATTCGCAGAAGATACCACTGCCACGCCCCCGCGGCCCGCGCCGCGGGATCGGCGTGTCAAACAGGCCGGCCTCTGCGCCGTACCGCCGCCTCAGACCAGCATCACCGGACAGGGCGAGTGCGCCAGGATCCGCCCGCTGACCGAGCCGCGGATGGCGTTGATCAGCGGGCTGTGATGATGCGAGCCGATCACGATCGCCCCGGCATCGATCTGCTTTGCATACTCGACAATTTTCTCCGGCGTGAAGCCGACAAGCTCGTGGCATTCGTGGCCGACGTTGGCGGCGGTCAGGATGCCGACCACCGATTGCATCGCCTTGCCGCTTTCCTCGTGGTGCCAGGCGTCGATGTCCGCCTTGCCGATGAAGGACTTCACGTCACCGGCCACATCGGGTTCGCAGTGCACCACGTGCACGACGAAATCGCGGTTCAGCAAGGGACTTTCCACCAGAAATCGGGCCGCCGCATCGCTGTGCAGCGAGCCGTCGGTGGCAAGAATGATCGTGTTCATGGCAGACCTCCGGTTCATGACTTCCTGGCTTCGTTGCGCGCGGGCTTGTGCGCGCCCCTTCCGGGCATCACCCAGCTTGCGCCCACCGACGCCAGCAGGATCACGCCCACCACCCCAAGCGACCAGTGCACCGGCACGTGGACCCATTGTTCGGCAAGCATCTTGCCGCCGATGATGACCAGCACCGACGCAAGGCCGTACTTGAGATAGTGAAACCGCGCCACCATGTCCGCCAGCAGGAAATACAGCGCCCGCAGGCCCATGATGGCAAAAATGTTGGATGTGAAGACGATGAACGGATCGGTCGTCACGGCAAAGATGGCGGGGATGCTGTCCACGGCAAACACCACGTCCGTCGCTTCGATGACAATCAGCACCACGAACATCGGCGTCGCGTAGCGCAACCCGTCGATGCGCACGAAGAACGACTGGCCGTGATAGTCCTTGGTGATCCGCATGGTGGACCGCAGAAAGCGCACCAGCGGATTGCGGGCGATGTCCGGCTGTCGGCCGGCGGTGAACAGCATCTTCAAGCCCGTGAAGATCAGGAAGGCGCCCAGCACATAGAACAGCCACACGAACTGGGACAGCAGCCACACGCCGGCCAGGATCATGCTGATCCGCATGACGATGGCGCCCAGCACGCCGTAGAGCAGCACGCGCCGCTGCAGTTCCAGCGGCACGGCGAAGTACGTGAAGATCAGCGAGAACACGAACATGTTGTCCACGGACAGGGACAGTTCGATGAGGTAGCCGGTGTAAAACTCCAGCGCCTTCTGATGTGCGACCGCCCGGCCCAGGGTGGCGTCCAGATACCACCACATCAGGCCCCCGAACAGCGTGGCCAGCGTCATCCACGCGCCCACCCAGCAGAGCGCCTCGCGCGAGGATACGCGGTGGGCGCGGCGTCCGCCGAACGCATAGAGGTCCAGCGCCAGCACGATCAGCACGAATCCCACGAACCCCGCCCACATCGGCAGCGTGGCAAAGGTTTCGACCCGGTTCATGAGAGGCGCCTCCTTCCATCGCGCCGCGTGCGCCGCGCAATGGGAAAACAGGTACTGCAATCGCACGAGGCCAGTCTAGTGCGGGGCGATTCCTCCAACAATCCGCATTATGATGACCCAATAGTCAGATTTTTTGGATTGATCAGCCATGGTCACTCTCAACTACAAGCATCTGCGCTATTTCTGGACGGTCGCGAAGGCGGGCAGCATCGCCCGCGCGGCACAGCAGCTTCAGCGCACGCCGCAATCGATCAGCGGCCAGATCCAGGAGCTGGAATCCACACTCGGCACGGAACTGTTCCGGCGGGCGGGGCGCGGTCTGGAACTGACCGATGTCGGCCGCCATGCGCTGCTGTATGCGGATCGCATTTTCACGATGGGCGACGAACTGCTGGACGACCTGCGCGAGCGTCCGGCGCGGCGTGCGCTGGAATTCAAGGTGGGGGTGGCGGAGGGCATGCCGAAGGCGATGGTGTACCGGATGATCGAGCCGGCATTGCATCTGGACCAGGACGTGCGGCTGATCTGCCGCGAAGGGCGGTTGCCGTTTCTGCTGGCGGATCTGGCGGTGCATCGCTTCGATATGGTGATCGCGGATCGGCCGATGCCGAACAATCTGAATGTGCGGGGGTTCAGCCATCTGCTGGGGGAATGCGGACTGACGTTCTTTGGATCGCCGCCGTTGCTGGACAGCCTGACGGGGACGTTTCCGGCGCTGCTGGACCAGGCGCCCTTCCTCTTGCCGGGCGAGGACGCCGCGATCCGGCCGCGGCTGTTGCAATGGTTCGATGAGCATGACATCCGGCCGCGCATCGTGGGCGAATTCGACGATAGTGCGCTGATGAATTCTTTCGGGCAGACGGGAACGGGGCTGTTTGTTGCGCCGACGGCGACGGCGGCCTATCTATGCAAGCAGTATCGGGTGCGCGTGATCGGGCACGCGGCGGACGTGAAGGAGCAGTTTTACGCGATCACGACCGACCAGCGGTTGGAGCATCCGGCAGTGGTGGCGTTGAGCCGTGCGGCGCGGGAGGATATTTTTGGGACGGTGAAGTGACGGCGGCGCGCGAAGGCTGGCGCACCGCTGTGTGCGCCTGATTACAGGAACGACTTCGCGTGTTTGAGGACCTGATCGCAGGCCTTGCGGGTGAGTTCCTCTTTCAGTCCGCCGCCGCTCAGGTCGACCGATTTGCCGTCGCTGCCGTTTAGCAGGCCTTGCAGGCCGGCTAGGTATCCGGAATCCGATTTGGCTTTCTGCGTTGAGCCGGCGCCGATCTTGCCCATCAGTTTTTCTTTCAGAGCCTGGGCATCGCCGCCGGCCAGGTAGTTGTTTTTCATGCAGAACTCGAGCACGCCGGCTGCGTTGCCGGCTGAGGCGGGGGTGAGCGAAGAGAGCGGCAGGCTGTTGCCTAGGCCTTGCAGGATGCCGCCTTGGGTTGTACCGCCCTGGGTTGAGCTGCCTTGGCTCTCCATCTGTCCCTTTACGGCATCGAGCCACTGGGCGCTGGCGGCGCCTGCGTAGCACTGCGCCGCGATGAGGGCGGCGGCGACGGCTAGGTGGCGGAAAGGGATCTTCATGACTTGCTCCTGGTGCGGTGGTGAGTGCGGCCATCGTAGCGGCGCGTTGAAGCGGATCGGCGTGCGGGCGGGGCGGGTAATGCGACAAATGATGTGCTTGGGGATACCGTGCGCCGTGGGGCCGTAGCAATTGCATTCGTAACGTCACGGGTTTGATACCGGTGTGATGGGTGAGGATGTTGAACGTCGGACGGGCGTGGGGGCTTCGCGGTGGGTGATCTGGCTGCCACGTAGATCTTCGTAGGTCGCCCGACGCCGCGGTCACCGGGGAGGCGATCGCCCACGATTGCGGTCCGGAGCCTTCGCTCCGGACTCCCCCGTCGTCATCGTCGTTGTCGCCTCCGGCGACTGCCTTCCGATTCCCTCGGGCGCATCGACGGCGCTCGCCTCCCCGGTGACCACGACGCCGTGCTGCCAGGGTCTTTGGTATGGGCGCTACAAGACCTGTGTTCAGGGCAGGAAATCTGCGGGGCCGCCGGGTTGCTGCCGCCCGGGCGGCGGCAACCCGGCATCGGGTTCGTGGGGCGTCGTGGCGGTGTGCGCTGCGCGTCTACGCTACTATTTCGCACTGTCCCCGGGGAGGCGGCTGGCGTGCCGCCAGCGCATTCAAGAGGCTTCCCGTGCCATCTATTTCGTGAGAACCCGAGATGTCGTCCGTCGAATTCCAAGATGTCTTCGTCCCCGCCGCCGGCGGCCAGCTGTTTGTGCGGCGCTGGACGCCCGCCGCCTCTGCCCCCTCCGGCGAGCGCGGCGTGCCGATCGTGCTGATGCACGACTCTCTGGGATGCGTGGAGTTGTGGCGCGACTTTCCGGAGCGGTTGGCGGGCGCAACGGGCCGCGAGGTCATTGCCTACGACCGGCTGGGGTTCGGCCGGTCCGATCCGTACAAGGGCACGCTGGGCGTGGACTTTGTGGTGCGCGAGGCTATCGAGGGATTTCGCGCCGTGCGCGAGGCGCTTGAACTGGAAGAGTTCGCGGCGTTCGGGCACAGCGTGGGCGGGGGGATGGCGATTGCCAGCGCTGCGGCTTATCCGCAGTCTTGCCGCGCGCTGATTACCGAGTCGGCGCAGGTTTATGCCGAGGAACGCACGTTGGAAGGGATCCGCCAGGCGCGGGAGTCTTTCGCGCAGCCGGGACAGCTGGACCGCCTGAAGAAGTATCACGGCGAGAAGGCGGCCTGGGTGCTGAGCGCGTGGATCGACACGTGGCTGTCGCCGGACTTCGCGGACTGGACGCTGGACCCGCAGTTGGCGCAGGTGAAGTGTCCGGCGCTGGCGCTGCACGGCGACAACGATGAATACGGGTCCACGGTGCACGCCGAGCGCATTGCGCAATTGGCGGGCGCGCGGCCGGTTATCTTCGAGAACTGCGGCCATGTGCCGCACCGGGAGATGCCCGAGCAGGTGCTTGCGACGGTGTCTGACTGGCTGCCGCGCGCCGGCTGAGCGGCGCGCGTGGTGTCGCGGTGTGACGCGTTTCTGCGCTACAGGCGCGTGACGCGTAGCACGGCGTCGGCAAACGCCTTGGGCGCCTCTTGCGGCAGGTTGTGGCCGATGCCGGTGCCCACGTCGATGTGCTGGTATTTGCCGGTGAACTGGCCGGCGTAGGCGGCGGGTGGCGGATGCGGGGCGCCGTTGGCGTCGCCTTCCATGGTGATGGACGGAATGCCGATCTTGGGCAGTTGCGCCAGGCGCGTCTCGAGCGCGTCGTATTGCGCTTCGCCCTGCGCCAGCCCCAGACGCCAGCGGTAGTTGTGCACGACGATCTCGACGTGGTCGGGGTTGTTGAAGGCGCGTGCGGATCGCGCAAACGTTGCGTCGTCAAAGCGCCATTGGGGCGAGGCCAGTTGCCAGATCAGCTTGTTGAAGCTGTCGACGTTGGCGGCGTAGCCGGCGGCGCCGCGCTCAGTGGCGAAGTAGAACTGGTACCACCATTGCAGCTCGGCCTGCGGCGGCAGCGGTTTGCGGTTGCCTTCCTGGCTGCCGATGAGGTAACCGCTGACGGACACCAGCGCTTCGCAGCGTTCGGGCCACAGCGCGGCCATGATGCAGGCGGTGCGCGCGCCCCAGTCGAAGCCGGCGACGACGGCCTTTCGGATCTTCAGAGCGTCCATCAACGCAATCATGTCGACGGCGACGACAGCCTGTTCGCCGTTGCGCGGGGTGTCGGGCGACACGATCCGGGTGGTGCCGTAGCCGCGCAGATGGGGCACGATGACGCGGTAACCGGCGGCGGTCAGGCGCGGCACGACGTCGATGAAGCTGTGGATGTCATAGGGCCAGCCGTGCAGCAGGATGGCGACGGGGCCGTCGGCGGGGCCGGCGTCCACGTAGCCCACGTCGAGCGTGCCGGCGCGGATCTGCCGGATGTTGTTGAACGTGGGGACGAGGCCTTGCGGAGCCTGCGCCACGGACTTGGCGATCGCGTTGCCGCCGAGCGCGAGGCCCAGCAGGCTGGCGCCCGCCAGCGATGAAGTGGTACCCAGCAGGCGGCGCCGCTGGACGTTTACCGGTTCCGACATGGTGATGCTCCAGAAAGTCGTGTTGAAGGGGACATGACTGCTGGACGTCACTGTGGCGCAGGCCGCCGGGCGTTGGGTGTCGGCATGTACGCGCCGCGCGGGCGGATACACAAGGACATAAAAAAGCCGAAGGACGGGCCCTGGAAGGGCTGGAGGCGGCCGGGCGGCACCTTTACTATCACTGCTAGCCGGCACACCCGCCTGCCGGGGATGAATCCGCATGAGCACCCGATCTGCTGCAACGATGTCCTCCCCCCGCTCGCGCCGCGTGCTGCCGTGGACGGTGGTGATCCTGGTGGCGCTGGGCCTGGTGCTCTATGGGCCGATTCCGCAGCTCGAGCACTATCACGACTTTGCGGACAAGCGCTCGTGGCTGGGCATTCCCAACGCGGGCGATGTGCTGTCCAACCTGGGCTTTGCGGTGGTCGGGTGGTACGGCCTGGCGCTGGTGCTGCACTCGCGCCGGCACCCTTCGCTGGATGCGATCCGGCCTGGCTACACGGTGTTTTTCCTTGCGCTCTTGCTGACCGCGTTCGGGTCCGGCTGGTATCACCTGGTGCCGGACAACGCGCGCCTGATCTGGGACCGCCTGCCCATTGCGCTGCTGTGCGCCGGCATCCTGTCCGCCGTGTGGCGCGAAACCGTGGGCGACGGCCGCTGGGTCGATGTGCTGTGGACCGCGCTGGCGGTGGGCAGCGTGGCGTGGTGGTGGTACACCGATCACACGTCGACGGGCGATCTGCGTCCTTACCTCTTTGTGCAGTTCATGCCGCTGGTGCTGGTGCCGCTGCTGCAATGGCGCAACGGCACACCCATGCGGGAACGGCTGTATTTTGGCGCGGCGATCGGGTTCTACGTGCTGGCCAAGGCTGCCGAGCTGCTCGATCATCAGATCTACGACACCTTTGCGTTCCTCAGCGGGCACACGCTCAAGCATCTGTTTTCTATGGTGGCGGGGCTGATGGTGACGCTGAACTTCGCGCATCGCAAGCGCGAGGCGGATGCAACCGTCCGCCCGTACCCGCCGGCCTGAACCGTTAGCGCTTGCGCGGCGGCACCACCATGAAGCCTGCCTCGAACTGCCTGACCGCTTTCTGATCGCCCTGGATCGTCCACATGGAAGGGGTCATGCCGGTGTTGTCGGCCAGCACCGCGCGGGGCTGCTGCACTTGCGGCGTGGTCGACGCCCCCGGCTGATACGCCGCCATGATCCGGCTGACGTAGTTGCGCGTCTCTTCAAAATTCGGGATCCGGTTGCCGGCGCGCTGCACGGCGCCTTCGCCTGCGTTGTAGGCGGCCAGCGCCAGCTCCAGATTGCCGTCGTAGCGGTCGAGCAGGGCGCGCAGGTAGCGGCTGCCGGCATCGACGTTCAGGTCCAGCTTGCGAAGATTGGCCTGCAGCGCGTCGTCCGTGCCGGGCACGCCGTACTGGCTGCCGGTGGCGGGCATCAGCTGCATCAGGCCGACGGCGCCTTTGGGCGACACCGCAAGCGTATTGAAGCCCGACTCCGCCTGCGCCACGGCATGCAGCAGGGCGTAATCCAGCCCGTGCCGCTGCGCGGCCTGTTCCAGCGCCTTGCGGACTTCCGGACTGGGTTCGGCCGCGCGGCGCGCGCCGCGGCTGCCCGCGGACATGTCGCGGAACAGCAGCCGGTAGCTGTCGTCCAGCGCGGTGGGCGCGAAGTGCGCCATGCCTTGCGCGTCAAACGACACGTAGACGTCGGCGGCAAGACTTGCGGTGGCGGACAGCGACAACAAGGCCGCGCCCAGACAGCGGCGGCTTCGCAACAGAAATGCGGTCATGGCAGCAGGAATCAGCCACGGCGCGCTTCAGCCGCCAGGGCATCGGATCAACAGAACGAAGCGAATTCTACAAGAATAACAATCATTCTTATTTACAATAAGATTAAATCTTGTTAACTTTTAGCCCGTTGCTGTTGCGATATGAATCGTGATCCCATAAGCGCCTGGCTCGAAGGCGCAAGCCTCACGGCTTACCGGGATGAATTTCTGATGCGTGCGGCATGAGAAGTTCGGCGACAAACGCTGGCGGAATGAAGGCACACGCGAGCGAGGAAATTCATGCGGATACTGTTAATCGAGGACGACAGCAAAGTGAGCTATTGGCTGGCCAGCAAGTTCCAGGCTAGCGGCCACCAATGCGTGCCCGTCGACTCGGGCGAACAGGCGCTGATCGCCCTGGACCGCCAGGTGTTCGACATTGCCGTCCTGGACCGCATGCTGCCGGGCATCGACGGCATCGAGGTGCTGCGCCGCCTGCAAGGCCGTCCGCACCCGCCCGTCATCATCCTGTCAGCCGTCGACCAGGCCTCGGATCGCGTCGAGGGGCTGCGCGCCGGCGCGCAGGACCACATCGGCAAGCCCTTCGACTTTCTTGAACTGATGGTGCGCATGGAGCTGCTGGTGCAGCGGCACGACGCCACGCCGCCCAACACCGCGCGTCTGTGCGTGCAGGATCTGCAGATCGACCTGCTGCGCCGCAAGGTCACGCGGTCCGGCCGCGACATCAGCCTGACCGACAAGGAATTTCTGCTGCTGCGCACGCTGGCCGAACACGCCGGGCAGACCGTGCCGCGCGGCATGCTGCTGGAGAAGGTATGGGGTCTGCAGTTCGATCCGCAGACCAACCTGATCGACGTACACGTCTCCAAGCTGCGCTCGAAGATCGACAAGGATTTCGCGCAGCCTTTGCTCAAGACCGTGCGGGCCATGGGATACGTGCTGAGCTGATCCGATGAATACCGTGCCGTTCGATTTTCCTGAGACCTTGCGGGCGCTCAGGCAGGGACCGCTGTCCCGCCTGTTCGGTTCGTGGCGATCGTTCTGGCGCGACGGCCGCGTGCCCGAGAGCGCGTCGGAGCCGCCGCCCACGCGCACCACCAGCCATTTCCGCTACACGGCGTGCTTCGCGTTCATCTTCCTGCTGGTCACGCTGGGTTCCATCGCCTGGGGCCAGAATCTGCTCGAGCACGTCATGGTGCGGCATGTGAAGGACATGGTCGCCGCCGAAATCCGCGCGCACCAGACGCTAAGCAGCCGCGACAGCGCGATGGACCTGGCGCGCGCGCTGCGCCAGCGCGAAGCCGCCGTGCCGCGCCGCGAGCGCGCTATCTCCGTTCAGGCAGCCGACGGCAGCCTGCTCTACGGCGCCGGCGAACTGCTGTCGCCGCTGATGTGCCGCGGCGGGCAGCAACCCTGCCGCGGCTGGCTGCGGGCATCGCTGACGACGGGCGAAGGCTCCAGCGAATGGCTGGGCCATGCGTCGCTGCTGCCCGACGGCGGCCGCTACGTCATCGCGTACGACATCCTGCCGATGCTCAACCGCATCTATCCCGTGCCGCTGGTCGTTGGGCTGAGCGTCTTCACCGCGCTGCTGCTCAGCCTGGGCGCGGGCCTGCTGTTCAGCATCGGCGCCGCCAACCGCGTCACGCGCATCCGCCAGACCATGGCGCGGTTTGCACGCGGCGACCAGAACGCGCGCGTGTCGCTGCAAGGCAGCCAGGACGAATTCGACGAACTGGGACACGACGTGAACCAGGCGCTCGAACGTATCGACTTCCTGATGGAAGAGGTGCGCAATGCCACCAATCACATCGCGCACGAGCTGCGCACGCCGCTCACGCGCCTGCAGCAGCGGCTGAGCAACGCCGCCGAGTCGATGCGCAACAACCCCGCGGCGGAAGCGGAGATGGCGTTGGCCGAAGAAGAGGTGCGGCGCATCCTGTACCTGTTCCGCACCGTCATGCGCATCAGCGAGGTCGAGACGGGACGCTGCCACCACGAACCCGCCGAACTGGACATCCACGCCCTGCTGGCCGATCTGCACGACTACTACGACGTGCTGGCCGAGCAGCGCGGCCTGGTCCTGCAGACCCGCATCGAGGACGATCTGCCGCTGATGGGCGACCGCGCGCTGCTGTTCCAGGCGCTGGTGAACCTGGCCGACAACGCCATCAAGTACGCGCCGTCCGGCACCGTGGTCACGCTGCTGGCGCAGCGGCGCGGCGCCTGGATCGAACTGGGCGCCGCCGACGAAGGCCCCGGCATCGACGCCGACCAGCGCGGCCAGGCCGTGCAGCGTTTCCGCCGGCTGACGCGCGACCGGACGATCTCCGGACATGGCCTGGGCCTCGCGCTGGTGCACGCGGTAGCCGCGCTGCACGGGGGGTCACTGGTGCTTGCCGACAACGATCTGGATGCGCGCGATCCGGACGCACGCGTCACCGCGCGCGGCCTGCTTGCCGTGCTGCGCCTGCCCTGTAAAAGCGCGGCCGGCAGGAGTTCCTGAACGAGTCTTAATGATTCGCAGGTTGATCGCTAGCTGCAAATGAATCCTAATATCGTCTGCGCAATGACGGCTGTCAAAGCCTTTGTTTTTTTCCTTCACGACGATTCTTTTTTGGACTTTTCCGTGACCTCCCGCATCCAACAATTCCTTCGTGACGAAAGCGGCGTGACCGCAATTGAATACGGCATCCTCGCCGCTGCCATGGCCGCCGCCGTGGGCGTGATCTTCGGCTCCGACGGCGCGTTCATCAGCGCGCTGCGCGACAAGTTCGGCGCCATCGCCAGCGACATCACCGAAGCCGGCACCGACGCCCGCTCGGGCGGCTGATCGCCGGACGTTTCGTGGCTTACTCCCTGCCCAGCATCATCCTCCTGCCCGCTCTGGCGTGGGTGGTGGTGTCCGACCTGCTCTATCGCCGCATCAGCAACCGCCTGGTGCTGGCGTTGCTGCTGGCATGGGTCGCGTATGCCGGATGGACGCTGGCGCAGGGCAACCCCGCGCTGCGCGCGTCGCTGACGACCGGCGTCCTGGCCGGCGCGGGCGTGCTGGTGGCGGGGTATTGCCTCTTTGCCATGCGCTGGATGGGCGCCGGTGACGCCAAGCTGATGGCCGTACTGTGCCTGTGGCTGGGCGAGCACACCTTCGTCTTCCTCATCGTGACGGCGCTGGCCGGCGGCGCGATGGCCCTGGCGCTGCCGCTGCTGCGCGCGCTGGAGCGTGCGCTGGCGCTGTTCCTGATGCGGATCAACGTCTGGCTGTCCGGCCTTGTCATTCCCACGCCGCACGCCCTGCGCGACGAGCCCATGCAAGGCATTCCCTACGGGCTTGCGATTGCCTGCGGCGCGGTCTTCGTGCTCTGGAGCGCCAGCTAGCTTTCATCCAGGCACGACCATGCGCCGACGGCGCGCCATCAGGGGTCATTGCGCACCTCTGATGCAATTGAAAAGACAAATCACTCCTATTTGCTATGAAGACCCGATCATTGATCCTGCTTGCCTCGGCGATCGCGCTGGCCGCGGGAGCGGCCCTGGTGGGCCGCGCGCTCATGCGGCCGCCGCCTCCCGTGACCATCGTCAAGCAGGTCGAGGCGCCCCGCGCGCCGGTGCGCATGGTGCTGTCGGCGGCCGGACCGCTCGCGCCCGGCGACTTCGTCGCGGGCCGCACGCTGGCGTGGCGCGAACTGCCGGCCGGCGAGATCCGGGCTGAACACTACACCGCCGACACCGACGAAGAACGCCGCAAGGTCGAGCGCGCCGTCGCCGGCTCCACCCCGCGCCGCGCCCTGCAGGACGGCCAGCCGCTGACGCGCGACGGGCAGGTGTTCAGCGGCGATCATGGCTTTGTCGCCTCGGTGCTCAAGCCCGACATGCGGGCCGTGTCGATCCCGGCCAGCGCCGTCACCAGCAACTCCGGCCTGGTGTCGGCGGGCGACCGGGTCGACGTGATCCTGCATCTGGAACGCGACACGAGCCAACCCCCCCTTCCCGGCCAGCCCGATACCTCGTTCACCACGCTGGCGTCGCAGACCATCGTGCGCAACGTGCGCGTGCTGGCGCTGAACGGCAACCCCGCCGGCATCGCGCCCGCCAGCAGTGCGCCCACCGACACGGCCGATAAGGACAAGAAAGCCGCGCCGCCTCGCAATTACTACGAAAGCCTGACGCTGGAAGTCACGCCCCACGACTCCGAGCGTCTTGCCCTCGCCCGCGAAGTGGGCCTGTTGCAGCTGGCGCTGCGCAGCGCGCAGGCCGATTCGGTTGAACAGCCGCATGACGCCATCAGCGCGGTGACGCGGATCAACGACGCGACGGACATCTTCAACAAGCCGCCGCGCCAGCCGGTCGTGGTGCAGATGTTCAAGGGCGAACAGCAGAAAGCGCAGACCTTCGACAAGGCGGCGCCGCAAGACGCATCCGCCCCGCAACCCGCCGCCCCGTAACCCATGCGCTCCCAACGCCTGCCCGCGGCGACGCCCGCGCATCCCATTGCCCTCAACTCCGTTCACGCCATGATTCCCAAGCAGCCCCGCCGCGGCGCGGCCCTCCTGTTGCCCGGCCTGTGCCTGGCCGCGCCGCTGTGCCTGACCGGCGCCGGCGTCCTGGCGGCCCCCGCCGCCGCGCCCAGCGAGCGCCCCGCGGTCGACGTCAAGAACACCCCGACGGCGTTGCCCGCCAGTCTGAAGAAGATCGCGCCGACCGGCGAGATCACGCTGCATGTGCGCGAAGGCCAGTTGCTGAAACTGAAGTCCGACGCAGCCAAGGTGCTGGTCGCCGACCCGCGCGTGGCCAGCTTCCAGGTGCCGTCGCCCAACAACATCTTCGTCTTCGCCCAATCCGTCGGCACCACGACGCTGTACGCGCTGGATGCGCAGGACAACGTCATTGCCGCGATCCGCGTCGTGGCCGAACACGACCTGTCCACGCTGCGCACACAGATCCTGCGTTCGGTGCCGGGCGCGGACATCGAGCTGGAACCGTCGCTGAACAACCGCATCATCGTGCGCGGCAACGTGCGCACGCCGATCGAGGCGCGCCAGATCGTGGATCAGGTGCAGGCCTATCTGGACGGCACGTCCGCCGGCGCCCAAGGCGGCGGCGGGGCGCGCGGCGCGGGCAGCACGCGCGATGGCGTCATCAACCAGCTCAAGGTGGAGCTGTCGTCGCAGATCAACATCCAGGTGCGCGTCGTGGAAGTGTCGCGCACGCTGTCGCACGAGCTGGGCTTTGACTGGGCCGCCACGCTCAACTCCGGCAGCGGCGCGTGGGGCATCATGACCGGCAGCGCCGCCCGCGGCTTCGCGCCCGTTACGGACACCATCAATCCGTCGCTGTTCGATTCGGTCACCGGCAAGAACTTCTCCAGCCTGATTCCCGGCCGCACGACCTCGACCTTCGCGGCCGGCGGCATGACCACGCGCGGCCGCTTCACCATGGGCGGCCTCATCTCGGCGCTGTCGGCCGAAGGCTTCGCGTCGGTGCTGGCCGAACCCAACCTGACCGCGATGTCCGGCGAAAGCGCCGCCTTTGCCGCGGGCGGCGAAGTGCCGATCGTCATCATCACCAACAACAACGTGCAGATCGACTTCAAGTCGTACGGCGTGATCCTGCGCATGACGCCGACGCTGCTGTCGGCCAATCGCATCAGCCTGCACATCGCGCCCGAAGTCAGCGAGCTGACGGAAGACGGCGCCGTGACGTTGCAAGGCATCTCGATCCCCGCGCTGAAAGTGCGCCGCGCCGACACCACCGTGGAACTGGCCAGCGGCCAGAGCTTTGCGCTGGCCGGCATGCTGCGCTCGACGCAGGCACAGACCGTCTCCGGCGTGCCGGGCCTGAGCAGCATCCCGCTGCTGGGCCGGCTGTTTGAACACGAGGTGTCCGCCAAGGACGAGACCGAGTTGGTCATCCTGGTCACCGCCAACGTGGTCGACCCCGTGGCGGCCGGCGAACTGCAGGTGCCCGGCCAGGGCCTGGCCGGCATCGACGACCTGCTGCCGCCGCAAGCCCCCATCGGCTACCTGTACTGAACGCGGACGAGAGACACGCCATGCACCACGACAAGACCGCCTCCCCGACTGGCCGCGCGCTGCGCCGCCTGCTTCCCGCCGCGCCGCTGCTGGCGGCCCTGCTGCTCGCCGGCTGCGGCACGCAGTTGAACGACATGCGCGCAAAGCGCTTCGGCGCAGGCCAGGCCGCCAAGACGCCCACCGTGGCCCCGCGCGCCGTGGCGCTGGCGCTGCAGGCCGCGCCGGACGGCAACGGCCTGACGGCCGATTCGCTGAACGCCGCCAATGAACTGCTGACGCGCCAAGGCCGCATCGACGCGCAGGTGCTGACGCTGACACCGTTCAACGCGCGCGGCGAAGCGCTGGCGCAACGCCTGGCACAGGCGCTGGCCCGCAGCGGCGCGCGCGCCCCGCGCGTCGAATCCATGCCCCGCGACACGCAACGCCTGGCCGAGGCGGCACAGGCGGGCTGGGACCTGGAGCTGCAATCCGAAGCGCTGACCGTGCAGGCCACGCGCTGCACCGTCGCCAATCCCGACGACTGGACGATCCATCCGTACTACGGCGTCGGCACGCTGGGCTGCGCGAACCGCGCCAACCTGGCGCGCATGGTCAGCGACCCGCGCGACCTGTCCCGGCCGCGCGCGCTGGAAGGTGCAGACGGCAAGGCGGCCGCTGGCGCCGTCGACCGCTACCAGACCGGCGAAATCCGCGACCTGATCGACATCGACTTCGACAACTGACGGCCATGAGCAACACGACACCGACCCGCAACGGCGCGCCCACTCCTGGCCCCGCCGTCTTTGCCGCCCAGGCCGACCTGGCCGTCATCGGCGAGCAACTCGTCCGCCTGCAACGTCCCGCCTGCGCGCTGCAAGCGGGCGGCCCCGCCGCCGCGGCCGCCTGGTGCGCCGCGAATCCGCTGCCCGCCGTGCTGCTGGCCGACATCACCGGCGAGCCGCATCCGATCGCCGCGCTGCTGGAACTGGCGGCCCTGACCGGCCCCGCGTGCCGCATCGTTGCGCTGGGCGACAAGCAGGATGTGGACCTGTACCGCCAGCTGCTGCAGGCCGGTATCTTCGACTACCTCATCAAGCCGCCGCGCCTGGACGTCCTGGCCGACACGCTGGCACGCGCCGACGATGACGCGCCGCTGGGCCAGGGCGGCGCCGCGCGCGCCGGCCGTTCCGCGGCCATCGTGGGCGCAGCGGGCGGCCTGGGTGTCAGCACGCTGACCGCATCGCTGGGCCTGTGGCTGGCGCATTCGCGGCAGACCCCGACGGTGATGGTCGACTTCGACCGGCGCAAGGGCGACCTGCCGCTGCTGCTTGGCCTGGAAGCCGACGCGGGGCTTGCCAGCCTGCTGTCCGCGCCCGACATCGATCCGCGCCTATTGCAACGCACGCTGCTTGCCGCCGGCCAGGTGCCCGCGCCGCAGCAGGCGCAGCCTGCCGCACGTCTGCAACTGCTGGCGCAGCGTCCCGGTCCTGAAACGCCCTTCGACCCCGAGCGCGCGCTCGAAATCGGCGGCGCCCTGTGCCAGTGGTTCTCGCTGTCGCTGTGGGACCTGCCGTCGCACCGGCCCGGCGGCGCGGACGAGGTGCTGGCGCATGCCGACATCCGGGTCGTGCTGACCGAGCTGACCGTGCAAGGCGCGCGCAACACGCATCGCCTGCTGGCCGAGCTGGGCGAGGGCAGCGCCAATCAGCGTCTGGTCCTGGTGGCCAGCGACGCGCGCCAGACGCAGGCCGCCGCACTGAGCGCGGCGCAGTTCGAGGAATTCGTCGGCCGGCGCATCGACCAGCATCTGCCCTACGCCGGCCAGGCGCTGGCCGCCAGCCTCCTGAAAGGCCCGCTGTCGCCGCAAGCCGCGCCCGCCTATGCCCAGGCCGTCGCGCAGCTTGGCGCGCGCATTCTCGGTCTGCCATCGGCCGCGCCCGCCGCCGAGCAAGGCACGCTGCATCGGCTGCGTTCCTGGCTGAACCGCTCGGCCCCGGCCGGCCGCGCGGCACGCGCCTGATTCCCGCAAGACTCGACAGACCGACATCATGCTGCCCCGCCGAAAGCCCGCGCCTTCCTCCTTCCCTTCAGCGGCCGCCGCCGCGCCGGCCATTGCCACGCCCGCCGCTGCCGCCCCGGCCGTCCCGTCGCCGGTCGTCGCGCAGCCTGCACCCATGCCCAGCGCGCCCGTTGCACCCGCCCCCCGGGCACCGCAGCCCGCCCCGCGCCCCGCCGCCGCCGCGCCCAACGCCGAAAGCACCGCGCAGCGCCGCGTGATCCGCAACGAGCTCTTCGAGCTGATCGACCCGCTCAAGGCGGCGGCCATGCCGCGCGACCGGCTTCAGGCGCAGATCGACGCGCTGATCCGCCGCATCTGCGACGAGCAGCGGCTGCAGCTGTCCGGCCAGGAAGAGGAACTGATCGCACGCCAGATGCTGGACGAGATGGTGGGCGTAGGCCCTATCGAACCGCTGCTCGCCGACGACACGGTCAACGACATCCTGGTGAACGGCGCCAACCAGATCTTCGTCGAACGCTTCGGCAAGCTGGAGCTGTCGTCCATCACCTTCATCGACGAAGAGCACGTCTTCAACACCGCGCAGCGCATCGCCGCCCGCGTCGGCCGCCGCATCGACGAAGCCAACCCGATGGTCGACGCCCGCCTGCCGGACGGCAGCCGCGTCAACGTCATCACGCATCCGCTGGCGCTGGACGGCACCACGATCTCGATCCGCAAGTTCATGCGGCGCGACCTGTCGCTGGAATCGCTGGCGACGCGCGGCGCGATGTCGATGGACATGGCCGTGCTGCTGCGCCGCGCGATGGAAGCGCGGCTGAACATCGTCGTGTCGGGCGGCACCGGCGCCGGCAAGACGACGCTGCTCAATGCGCTGTCGCAGAACATCAGCCCGCTCGAGCGCATCATCACCATCGAGGACGCCGCCGAACTGCAGCTTCAGCAGGAACACGTCATCCGCCTGGAGACCCGCCCCGAAAGCGCCGAAGGCGGCGGGCGCGTCGACCAGCGCGACCTCATGAAGAACGCGCTGCGCATGCGCCCGGACCGCATCATCCTGGGCGAAGTGCGCGGCGGCGAGTGCTTCGACATGCTCCAAGCCATGAACACCGGCCACGACGGGTCGCTGTGCACCGTCCACGCCAACACGCCGCGCGATGCGCTGATGCGTCTGGAAAACATGGTGATGATGGCGAACATGCAATTGCCGCTGGCCGCCATCCGCCGCCAGATCGCCAGCGCCGTCGACCTTATCGTGCAGATCGAACGCATGCGCGATGGCGCCCGGCGCGTCGTATCCATCATGGAAATCTGCGGCATGGAAGAAGAAGTGATCCAGACGCAGGAGCTGCACGTCTTCCGCTCGCGCGCCGGCTCGACGGCAACGCAGGTGCTGGGCGAACACACCGGCAGCGGCCTGCGCCCGAACTTCTACACCGAGAAGTCGCATCTGTTCGACCAGGATCTCGCCTGACGGCGGCAAGGCAGCGCGGACATGCTCGATCTCTTCACCCTGCTCGTTTTCTTTCTGGTGTTCATCGGATTTTTCGCCGTGCGCGCCAACAGCCGGCGCCAGCGCCGCGAAGACGCCATGGCCGCCCGCCTGGCCGCGCTGCGCCTGCAGATGCAGCGCGAAAGCGGCCTGGCGGCCGCGGTACTGCAAGCGCCCGATTCCATCGCGCTGCCGGGGCAGGACGACCTCTTGCCCAATTGGCCGTGGCTGGGCAAACGCCTGGCGCGTCTGCGCGACGGTATTCGCGCACTGGGCTGGCTGCCCAAGCTGCGCGAGCGCATCCTCATTTCGGCCGCCGTTGCATTGGTTGGCGCCCTGGCGCTCGTGCGCATGACCGGCACGCCCTTCGTGCTGGCGCTGCTGGCCGCGCCGCTGCTGTGGGTGGCGCTGTGCTCCATGCTTTATCAACAGGCCATGACCAAGCACCTGGCCGCGCTGGCGCGCAGCCTGCCCGAAGCGATCGACGGCATCACCCGCATCTGCCGCTCGGGCGTGCCGCTGCAAAGCGCGTTCGGCATCGCCGCCGATCACCTGCACGGCCCCCTGGCGCCCGAGCTGCGCGAGATCGAGAACTGGCTCAAGCTCGGCGTGCCGCTCAAGCAGGCCATGCAATCGTCGGCCGAGCGCGTGCCGCTGCCGGAGTACCGCTTCTTTGCCGTCATTCTCATCATCAGCCAGGAGTCGGGCGGCCGGCTCGGCGACACGCTGGAACGCCTGTCCGCCACGCTGCGCGCGCGCGCCGAACTGGGCATGAAGGTGCAGGCCAAGACGTCCGAGGCGCGCGCCTCGGCCAAGATCGTCGCCCTGTTGGTGCCGGGCGTGCTGCTCTACATGTACCTGAACTCCCCGGACGACTTCCGCTTCATGTTCAACGACGCGGCGGGCGTCAAGGTGATGATCTACGCCGCCGCCAGCGTTGGGCTGGGCCTGTTCATCACCCATCTGATGGTCAAGCGGATCCGCTGACCTTGCCCCGCGACTAGCTGCCATGCCCCTCTTTTCCGATCCCCTGGCGCCCCTGCTGCTCCTGGCCTTCATCGCCGGCATCGTGCTGGCCGTCTGGCTGCTGCGCGCCGAGTCGCGCCGCAATCCTTTGCACGAGCGGCTGGGCCGCCGTGGCCGAGGCGCAGGCGAAAGCACGGCCTCCATCGCGCTGGACTCCAGCTCGCCGCTGCCTCCCGTCGCCCAAGGCATCGCCGCCTTCGGCATGAAACTGGCCGGCACCGAGCAGGACCGCCTGGCCACCGAACGCCTGCTGGCGCAGGCCGGCTGGCGGCGCCCCGAGGCCAGCGGCCTCTTCATGGCCGCCAAGTACGGCAGCGGCGTCGTGCTGTGCGCGCTGGCCTTGTGGCTGCTGACCAGCCCGCAGACGCGCTTCGGCCTGACCGGCCTGGCCGTGGGCCTGATCTCGCTGTTCGTCGGCACCACCTTGCCCGAAGTCCTGGTCAAGCTGCGCGCCGGCCGGCGTCACGAAGCGCTGGCCCGCAGCATGCCCGACGCGCTGGACCTGATGGTGATCTGCGCCGAGGCCGGCCTGCCGTTTCCGCGCATCTTGAAAGTGGTGTCGCGGGAACTGGCCTTCAGCGCGCCCGCCATGGCCGATGAATTGGCCTTCACCAGCGCCGAGCTGCAACTGCTGCCCGACCGCGCCGCCGCGCTGCGCCACCTGGCCGACCGGACGCGCGTGCCCACCATCGAAAGCATGGTGGGGTCGCTGGTGCAGGCCGAACGCTACGGCACGCCGCTCGCGCAGGCGCTGCGCACGATTGCCGAGGAGAGCCGCAGCCGCCTCATCCTTGAACTGGAAGAGAAGGCCGGCAAGCTGCCCGCGCAGCTCAGCGTTCCCCTCATGACCCTCATCCTGCCGCCGGTGGTCGCCATCGTCGCCACGCCCGCGCTCATGCGCGTTATCCGGACCCTGATGCAATGACCGCTACCCTTCCGATGTTCCCGCTGCCCACAATGCGCCTGACCCGCGCCGCCGGCGTCGTGCTGATGGCCGCGCTGCTGAGCGCGTGCAGCACATTCAGCAAGTCCGATTCCGCCACCGCGCCCAGCAGCCGCAACCTGTTGACCCAGTCCAGCGGCAACACGGCCTCGCCGCGCCCGCTCGCCAGCAACGGCGACGCGGCGGCCGAAGGTCTGAAGCTCGCGCGCTTATTGCGCGACCAGGGCCGCTACGAAGGCGCGGCCGGCGTCTACGCCCAGCTTGAACAGCGCGGCAGCCTGAAGCCGCTGGAGCTGCTGGAGTACGCCAGCGTGGCCGCGCCCACCCAATCGCCGCGCGACAACCTGGCCCTGTTCGGCCGCGCCCGCCGCGCCCTGAACGAAGCGGGTACGACGCTCACGCCCGCCGCGACAGTCACGCTGTGCAACGGCCTGGGCCGCGCCCGCATGGCGATGGGCCAGAGCGACGCCGCCCTGCAGGACTTCGATTGCACACTCGCGGCCGACGCCAACAACGTCGCCGCATTGAACGCCAAGGGCGTGCTGCTGGACGCCAGCGGCGACCACGCGCAGGCCCGCAAGCTGCTGGCGCAGGCGTGGGAACTGGATCCCTCGGACTTCCGTGTCCTGAACAACCTGGCGCTGTCGCACCTGGCCAGCGGCGATGCGCAGGAAGCCATCCGCCTGTTGTCGCAGGCCGACGCGGTCCAGCTGCCGACACTCAAGCTGAACCTGGCCTTCGCGCAGGTGCTGCAGGGCGACGACGCCGCGGCGCGCAAGACGCTCGAAGGCATCATGGCGCCCGCGCTCGTGCCGCAGGCGCTGGCCGACTTCGCGCAGCGCCGCCAGCGCATCCGCGACGGGGCCGCCGTGGGCAGCGAATTGATGGCCGCCAGCCGCCACGTGCTGCTGCTGCGCGAAAAGGAGGCAAACGGCAATGGCTGATCACGCGTGCGGCGCGCGCCGGTCCCTGCGCAGCCAACGCGGCTCGCTGTCCGTCGAAGCCGCGTACGTCCTGCCCGTCGTCATCGCCGCGGCGATGATGTTCATGGAGCTGGCCAACATCGGACTGACCATCAACATGGGCGCCAGCGCGCTGGAACGCGCCGTGCAGCAGTTCCGCCAGGACGGCGCGGCGGGCATGCAGGACGGCGGCGCCATCGAGTCGCTGGTGCGCTCGCGCATGGTGGCGGCCTCGCACAACTACCTGGACGACGAGAACATCGCCACCGTCGAAGTCGAGCGCTTTGCTTCGCTGGACGCGATGGGCGGCGGCGGTGGCGAGGACGAGACCCAGGCGGCGGCCTTGACCAACGTGCCCGCGTGGCGCATCGAGGTCGACGTGCGCAAGGACTTCATCACGCCCCTGCCGCGTCTCCTGGGCGTGGACAGCGGCGCCTTCCGCTATCGCTATCAGCAGGTGCTGGCCTACCTGCCGCAACGCAACCAGGAATCCCAGCCGTGACCGCCGCCCCGCGTCCACCCCGCGACGCCGCGACGCCGCGCCGGCGCCAGCGCGGCGCGCTGGCCGTGGAAGCGGCGCTTGCGCTGCCCATCCTGCTGGGCGTCGGCATGATCGGCGCCGACATGCAGCGCATCCACAGCGAACGCATCCGCGTGGAGAACGCCGCGGGCGCCATGGCGCTGAACATCGCGGCGCAACCTTCCCTGACCGCCGCCGGCGTCGACATGCTGGCGCAGCTTGCCATGCAGGGCCAC
This sequence comes from Achromobacter animicus, assembly GCF_902859585.1. Lineage (GTDB taxonomy): Bacteria > Pseudomonadota > Gammaproteobacteria > Burkholderiales > Burkholderiaceae_B > Achromobacter > Achromobacter animicus. The sequence continues at coordinate 162,185 of NZ_CADIJM010000005.1, forward strand.
GAAGAGATGCAGCAGCTCATCATCCTGAACGTGCTCGAGTCCGGCCGCATCGCCTGGGCGTTGCAGCGCGGCGGCGCAGGCGACCTGTGCGACGCGCCGGCCTCCGGAGGTCAATACACCGGCGTCCTGCCGCAAGACCGCCCCGACACCGGCGAAAGCAACGTGGACAACAGCACCCTGTCGATGATCGTGGTGAAGGCCTGCCGCGACACCGCCGACATCTCCATCTGGGCCGGCATGCCGCTGCCCGACCTGCTGCAAACGGCCGCCGTGTTCCGCGCCACCTCCCGAACCATCACGCTGGATGAAACGCTGCGCGCGGAAAGCGTCGCTTCCGGCCTGGCCTACGCCCAACCATGAAGCAACGCCCCGACCGCGTCCTCTCGCTGGCCCGCCAACGCGGCGCCTCCGCCGTATTCCTCCTGCTGTTGATCGGCGCCGTCGCCGCCCTGGCCGCCTATGCCTCGGACGGCACGCGCATGACCGCCGACGCCGCACAGCTCAAGCGCGCCACCGACGCAGCGGCGCTGGCGTCCGCCGCGGCCTACGCCAAGTCCCGCGACGCCGACATCCAGGACATCGCCGAACGCTACGTGGCGGTCAACCTGGGCATGGATCGCGCACAACTGGGCCGCGCGTTGTCCGTCCGGGCCGAGACCATCACGAAGAACGACATGCCCGGCACGCGCGTCACGGCGACGTTCGAAGCCTCGAGCATCCTCTCGCAGACGCCAGACCAGGCCGTCACCGTCGCGTCGGCCGCCGTCTCGCGCCAGCGCTCGCTGGAAGTGGCGCTGGCGCTGCCCAACTCGCTGGGCGAAGACGCCAACAATCTGGCCGCGCTGCGCCGGCTGGGCAAGTCGTTCGCCTCGCGCCTGCTGGAAGACGCCGACAGCGCCTGGCTCGCGTTAGTGCCCTACAGCCAGGCGGTCAGCGTCTACGATCCGGCGCAGTCCAACCGCATCCGCCTGTGGAGCAAGCCGGGCGCGCTCAACCCCGTCGAACTCACCTCGCTGTTCCGCTCCGGTTACGCGGGCCTGGCCGATCGCCGCATTCCCGACCGGCGCGCCAACCTGCTGTGCATGTACCGCGGCCTGAACCGCGGCGACAACTATTTCTGGACCGAACCGCCCGCCGGGCAGTTTGGCGTGTACTACCGCCACGATCTGCCCGACAACGGCAGCCCCGGCGCCCCGCCCATCCGCTGGATCGGCCCCAATCCGTTCTTCGGCCAGGCCAACGGCGTGAACGACACGCGCTGGATGGTCGCCGACCGCGGCTGCCCCCACGCGGCGCTGCTGCCACTGACCAACGACCTGGGCAAGATCGGCGAACGGCTCGACGAAATGAGCACGCGCTTCAACACCAACCATGCCATCGCCATGGGCTGGGCCGCCATGGCGCTGGCGCCGGCCTTTCGGGGCGGGTCCGGCTGGGGCCTGGAGGACGATCTGCCCCGCGACTTCGACGACGGCACGGGCGATCGCGTCAAGGCCATCGTGTTCCTGGCCAACTCCACGGGCCAGCGCTGGTTCGACACCGATTCCTACAACGCCTACGTCGGCCAGAAGATCGATGGCGACTCGGACAACGGCGGCGGCGACGACAACGTGGTGACCGAACGCTTCGCCCGCCTGTGCAGCAGCTTTCGCGCCCGCGATCTGAAGTTCTACCTGATCGTCACCGGCAGCGACGAGGAAACGGACGAAGACGGCCAGATCCGCAGCGCATCCAACTTCCGCCGCATTGCCGGCCCCGGCCTGGCCGTCTGCGCGGAAAAGGGATCGGACCAGATCTACCTGTCCGGCAAGGACTTCGTGGTCTCCGAAGGCCGCATCCAGAGCCGGCTCGACGACATCGTCGACGAACTGCGCCAGCTCGCGGCGCTGACCACGCTCGTCGAATAAGCCAACCCCCGCATCACCACATTTGTTCCAGGACTTCCATGACTTCCCGCCGAATCCCCACGCTCCGCCGCCAGGCATTGGCCCTGGAACCCCGCTTCCTGCTTGATGCCGCCGCCGTGACGACGGCGGTGGATGTGGCCGCGCAGGCCGTGCCGCCGACCGAGACGGCGCCCGGCGTGGACGCGACGCCGACCGAAGCGACCGTTGTCGTCACCGACACCAGCGATACCTTTGCGCCGGTCGATCTGTTCAGCGGCGTCGACGTGCACGCGCAGACGAGCGGCACGGACGAATTGACGCAACTGGTCGTTACGGTGGATCGCAGCGGCGCGAACCAGGCGCTGGTGATCGACGGCAAGACCATCGCGCTCGAAGGCGGCAGCGGCACGACGCGCGCCGATGACGACGGCTACTTCTACACGGTCGCCGTCAGCGGCAACACCACCACGATCACTCTGCAACTGGATGCGTTCAACCCGGCTCCTGCCAGCGTCGCGGCGCTGATCGACAGCATGTCGTACCAGATCCTGGACAAGTCGGTGGACGGCGGCAAGGTGTCGGTCTCGCTCAAGAGCCTGTCCGACGCGGGCGGCCAGACGACCGACCTGTCCGCCATCACGGCGACGATCGACATCGACAGCCGCATCAACGTGGCGCCCGAGGTGAAGGGCGACCTGCTGCAGGAAGCGGATCACTTTGGCGCCGGCAGCCTGGCCGGCGCCACCGAGGTCGCCTATTCGGCCGACGGCAGGTTCGTCTACGCGGCGGGCAGCAACAACACGCTGTCCATCTTTACCGTGGACGCGGCCTCGGGCCTGCTCAGCAAGACGCAGGACCTGACGGTGGCCGATCTGGGCACGGTCAATCATCTGGTGGTCAGCGGCGACGGCAAGTCGGTCTACACGATCTCCAGCAACGGCAATCTGATCCAGTTCAGCGTCGATGCGACCGGCACGTTGAGCCATGCGGCCACGCGATCGGTGGGCGGCGGGTCCACCGGCGGATTGGCGCTCTCCGAAGACGGCACGCAGCTCTACGTGGACGCGTCGAACAACTTTGGCCGCGAGGCGCACGTCTACAGCCGCGACACCGACACCGGCGCGCTCACGCAGATCCAGCGTCTGGACGCCGTGCGCAACGCCAGTCTTGCCACGGCCGGCGGCTATGTCACGGTCATTCACAGCGGCGCGGGCATCAACGCCAATCACACGCTCAAGATCTATCAACGTGACGCGGATGGCGTGCTGAATCTTGTCGACAGCCTCCTGCTGGACAAGACCGGCCAGGACGCCGTCGACTACGCGATCAGCATGTCCGCCGACGGCAAGCTGCTGTTCGTGGGCGAACCGGGCGCCAGGAACATCTCGGTCTTCCGGCTTGGCGCCGACAATCTGCTGACGCGCGCGGGCACGGTGGCCAGCGACAACATCGGCAGCCTGACGCTGAACGCGGACGGCACGCTGCTGTATGCCGCCACCACCGCCGGCACCGTCAGTGTCTACGCCGTGTCCGGCGACGGCGGCTTGACGCTGCTGGGCAGCGCCGCAGGCAAGACCAATGGCGCAGACATCTCGCTGTCCAAGGACGGCATGTCGCTGGTGGTGGCGGGCAATGGCCTGACCCGCTACACGACACTGCAATCGCTGACGCTGGGCCAGGACACCGTTCTCGGCGACCGCGTCAGCCTGTCCGACCGCAATTACGATCTGCTGGACGGCGGCGCCGGCAACTACAACGGCGCCAGCGTGACCATCAAGGCGTCCCTGCCGGGCGGCGCGTTCGGGTTTGAGAGCGGCAACGGGCTGTCGATGACCAACGGCGTCATCTTGCGCGGCGGCATCCAGATCGCCACGTACACCGTCGATGGCGACTCCCTGACGCTGCGCTTCACCGGCGACGCCACGACCGCCGTGGCGAACCAGGTGCTGCAACAGGTGAGCTACGGCAATTCGGCCGTCGCGGCCGGAACGTTCATTACGCTGACCGTGCAGGCCAACGACGGCGCGTTGAACAGCGAAGCCCTGTCCATCAGCTTCCGCAGCAACACGGGACCGCAGGTCGATGCCGGGGTTGCCAACGGCTACACGCCGGAGACCGTCACCACGGAGAAGGACTATCAACTCGTCTTGCCGGAGAACCTCTTCAACGACGCGGACGGCGACCGGTTGACCTGGCGCGTCACCGGGTTGCCCGCCGGCATCAGCTTCGATCCCGAGACCCGCACCCTGTCCGGCACCGCACTTGTCGCCGGGGCCTATCCCATCCGCATCACCGTCACCGATGCGTACGGCGCCAGCGTGACCCTGGATCTGAACCTGGATGTCGTTCAGACCCCCAATCGCGAGCCCGTCGTCAGCAGCAGCGCACCGGCGTCGTTCGGGCAGGTCACCGCGGGAGAGGGCGGCTTTACCGCCACCCTGCGTGCGGACATGTTCACCGATCCGGACAGCCGTTACGGCGACACCCTCACCTGGAGCATCGTCGAAGCGCTGCCGGCAGGCCTCGTGTTCAACGCGGCCACGCGCACGCTGAGCGGCACGCCCACCACGCAGGGCGATTACGTCCTGACCGTGCGCGTGGCGGACAAGGCAGGCCTGACCGCGGACCACAAGATGACGCTGCGCGTCGTCTCGGCCGCCGAAGCCGCCAACAGCGCGCCCGCGTTCGACATCGACGGCAGCGATCTGAGCTACACCTCGGATGGCCGGATCAACGGCTACGACCAGTACGTCTACAGCGTTCAGGTGTCGGACGACGGCTACACCGTCATCGTGCTGGGCAACGGGACGAACAACCATCAGGTCTCCCCCGCGGGCAACAGCACGCTCAGCGTCTTCACGCGCAATCCGAACACCGGTGAACTGACGCTGGTGCAGCGCTTTGTGCAGGGCGCCGAGAACGACGGCAACGATGCCAACGGCATCGAGATCCAGGGCCTGCTCAGCGCGGCGTCGGCCGTGTACTCGGCCGACGGCGAACACGTGTACCTCGTCGGCCAGAAGGCCGACGGCGGCAACTATTTTCTGACCGGCTTCAACGTCAACGCGGACGGCACGCTCACGGCCAGCGGCCACAGCGCCGAACTGGGCAGCACGCAGGTCAAGCAGCTTGTCGCGTCACAGGACGGCCACCTGTACGGCATCGCCGGCAACACCCTGTACGCCTACGGCATCGGCGCCAACGGCGAACTGACGGCCTCCGGCACGTACGAGAATCAACCCTTCAGCACCGCGTCTGCCATCGAGGCCGACGCGCAGGGCCGCGTGTTCGTCGCTGGCGCCAATACCCTGACCATCTACGCCGCCAATCCCGACGGCAGCCTCACGCAACTCGTGACGCATACGGGTGACGTCGGCAACTTCGCGCGCAGCATCGCGGTGTCGGGGGACACCATCTACGTGTCGGCGGGAAGCAATGGCATCCTGACGCTGCGCTTCGACCCGATCGCGAAGACGGTCACGAAGGTTTCGTCCGTGGGCGCCCAGATGTGGGGTCTGGAACTGTCGGCGGACGGCAAGACCCTCTACGCCGGCGGCCTGACCGGCGCCCTGAACGTCTACCGCATCGGCGCCGACGGCGCGCCCACCCTGGTCACGACCATCGCCCATGAGGGCGCCTCGGGCAACTATCGCGCCTTCCGCTTTGGCATTTCCCCGGACGGATCGTCGATGTATGTCGGCGGCTTCTACAACGCCGCCGGGCTGGGGCACATCGACATAGAGAAGGCGCTGACGGGCGCCTATGCGGAAGGCCAGACGGTCAAACCGGCGGCCGGGCTGACGTTCGGGGATGCAGACTACGACGCGCTGGCCTCTGGCGCGGGCGACTACAACGGCGCCACCATCACGATCGGGCGCGACGGCGGCACGAACACCAACGACCGCTTCGGCTTCGACAACGCCAATGGCCTCACGCTGGCCGGCACCGAAATCCGCTTGAACGGCGACAAGATCGCCGATTTCACCAGCGCCGGAGGCATCCTCACCATCGCCTTCACCGGCCAGGTCAGCACCGCCACCGCCAACGCCGTGCTGCAGCAGGTGACCTACACGCACGACAGCAAGGACCCCGGCGCCGCCATCCGCCTGAAGGTGCAGGTGCGCGACCAGTACGCGAGCGGTGTCGACAGCGTCGCGCTGGCGCTGACGGTCGCGCAGGTGAACGACGCGCCGGTTGTTGTCTCCACGCCGGCCGACGTCAAATACAGCCCCGGTGAATCCGCCGTTGGCCTCTTCGACGGCACCACGATCTCGACCGTCGAGAATGGCCAGACGATCGCCGGCCTGACCCTCACCGTATCGCCCGTGGCCAACGGCGCCAGCGAAACGCTGACCGTGGACGGCACCCCCATCGCGCTGGTCGCGGGCAACGGCACGACCTCATCGGGCCACGCCTACACGGTCACCATGGCCAACGGCGTGGCCACCATCACGATCACGCCCGCCGCCGGCATGACGGGCGATCAGGCGGCGGCGCTGGTGGACGGCATTGCCTACGCGAACGATGCTGCCGCCCCGACGACGGGCGAGCGCAGCATTTCGCTGACCGCCGTGCGCGACAGCGGCGGCACAGACAACGGCGGCAAGGACACCGCCGAACCGGACGTCGTCGCCAAAGTGAACGTGCAGTTCGAAGCGCCGGTGCTGACCACGCCCATCGATTCGGTAGGCTCGAATGAACTGATCAGCCAACTTGCCGACGGCGCGCCGTCCAGTGCGCTGGAAGGCGTGCTCGATGTTTTCGAGGTGGACGGCAAGTTCTACCTGCTGCGCACCTCCACCGAGTGGAACATGGACGCGCAGGCCGACCTGGAGGTCAACACGCTGTACGTGCTTGAGCGCAGCGCGGACGGCACGCTGCGCATCGCGCAGGCCATCGGCAACGGTGAAGTCGGCGCGCTGGCCGGCGCCGCGGATCTGCGCGTGTCGGCCGACGGCAAATCGCTTTACGTTGTCGCCAACCAGGGTGTCGTGCTCTTCATTCGCGATGCGGCGACGGGAATGCTTACCGCGCAGGGCACCTTTGGTGCCGACATCGTCACGGAATACGGCATGATCCGCGACGTGCTCGCCACCGGCGGCCTCGTCTACGCGACGGCGGGCGACAACCTGCTGGTCTTCCGGCAGGACGGCGCCGCGCTCGCGCTGATCCATACCTATACCGACGCGGGCGACACCGGCCTGCAACTGGACGGCGCCAATGCGTTGACGCTGTCGGCCGACGGCCGCTTCCTTTTCGTGGGCACGTCCGGCGGCAGCACGCTGGCGAGCGTCTTCTCGCTGGACCCCAGCGGCGTCCCGGCGTTCGTCATGGCCGCTCAGGGCAAGGACCCCGCCGCGGCGGACCAGTTCTACTTCACGCAGACGCTGGCGGTCTCGCCGGATGGCAAAACGCTTTACGTGGTCGACTTCGACGACAACCAGCATCGCCTGCATACGCTTGCTGTGGACGCAGATGGCCGGCTCACCGCGCTGGCCGCGACGCTTCCGGCCGGAGACGTCAAGCAGATCGTCGTGTCGCCGGACGGCTCCGCCGTGTTCGAGATCGCCAGCGACCGGATCGGCGTGTACAGCCGCGGCGCGGACGGTGTGCCCGTGCGCGTCGGCGAGATCTCGGGCTATGGCGACCCGTTTGGCGACGGCGTGAGCTTCGGCGAGATCCGCAGCGCAACGATTAGCGAAGACGGCACGAAGCTCTATCTGACGGGCCAATTCTCGTTCGACGACGGCGTGCTGGTGCTGGACCTGAAGCCCGCCGCCGCGCACTACACGGAAGGGACAGCGCCTGTGGCCATCCTGCCGTCGGCCACGCTGTCCGATCCGCAGCTCGATGCGCTGAACAACGGACAGGGCGACTACAAGGGCGCCAGCATCTCGGTTGAACGCGCCGACGGCGCGCACGCCGACGACCGCTTCGGCTTTATCGACGGCGACAACCTGCGCCTTGACACCGCCAGTGGCCAGATTCTGTTGAACGACGTCGCCATCGCGACATTCTCGCAGACGAACGGCGTGCTGACGCTGACGTTCACGGGCGCCATCAGTAAGGCCGATGCGCAGAACGTGCTGCGCCGCATCGCCTACAGCAATGCCAGCAACGATCCCACCCGCGACGGCGCGACCATCGTGCTGCGCACCACGCTGCACGATGGCGACGGCCATCAGGATGAACTCCAGACCGAGATCGAGCTGGAAGGCGTCAACAATGCGCCGATCATCGACACCACGCCGCGGAACCCCACGTTCCCGGCCGAAGGCGAACCGGTCAAGCTGTTCGAAGGCACCACGGTCGACACGGTGGAATCCGGCCAGGAGGTGGCCCGCGTCATCGTCACGATCAGCCCGGCCAACGCGCAGGACATCCTGGGCGTGGACGGCGGCAAGATCCGTCTGGACAGGGATTCCAACGGCCCGCAGACCACGGCCTCCGGCCTGCAGTACATGGTGACCATCGCCGACGGCGTCACCACCGTGACCCTTTACCTGAACTCGTCGGGCGAACGCGCCGCGCAGGTCATCGACAGCCTCACCTACGCCAACGCCGCCAGCCCGCTGAGCGGCACGCGCACGATCAGCCTGACCGTGCAGGAATGGGACACCGTCAATGGCTCGACGGATGCGGATGACGCCGCAACGGTCACTTTGGCCGGCCCGACCAGCCCCAACACGCCGCCCACCGTCACCGGCGGCGACGACGTGTCCTACACCGAACGCGCCGATGCCGTCCTGATCGCGCCCGATAGCGTGATTGCCGATGCGCAGATGGACGCCTTCAACGGCGGCGCGGGCAACTACGACGGCGCTGTCTTGACGATCACGCTGGGCTCGGGCAAGAGCGCCACAGACGCGCTGGGCTTTGAGCCCGGCAACGGCCTGACGCTGGAAAACGGCGTCCTGAAAAAGGACGGCGTGGCGATCGGCGCGGTGTCGCACGCCGACGGCGTGCTGACGATCCGCTTCAGCGACGAGGCCGGTTCCATTCCCACCAAGGCCGACGTGCAGAACACGTTGCGCCAGATCACCTACGCCAACAGCAGCCATGCGCCCGTAGACAGCGTGGCCATCAGCGTGACGCTGGCCGACCAGCGCGGCCTCGCGTCGACGGCAATGGACTTCTCCATCAACATCACGGCCATCAACGATGCGCCGGTCGTCGATGCCGATCCGGTGCTGTCGCTGGGCGACCTGACGCACGTGCAGGATCTGACGACGATTCCCGGTCTGGAAAAGCCCACCGCCAGCGTCGTGTCCGACGATGGCGCGCGCGTCTACGTGGCCGACGGCAAGGGCGCCATCGCGGTTTTCAGCCGCGACGGCGACACCGGCTCGCTGACTTACGTGCGCACGTTCGCCGGCGTCGGCAATCTTGCGGGCATCAAAGAGTTGGTGAGCTCGGCCGACGGCAAGAGCCTGTACGCCCTGCGCGCGGACGGCAACGCCATTGGCGTGTTCGGCGTGAGCGCCGACGGCGCGCTGACCCACCAGGCCACCATCACCAGCAATTACGAACTGGATGGCGGCAGCCTGAACGACATGAAGGGCATTGCGTTGTCCGAAGACGGCAAAAACCTGTACCTGATCAACAGCTACGGGATCGCCTACTTCAACCGCGACGCGCAGAGCGGCGCGCTCACATATATTGGCGCCATCAGCGGCGATATGAACGCGGAGCCGTTCCTGTGGCAGCCCACCGACATCGCGGTGCGCGGCGACCTGCTCTTCGTGGTGACCAACACCAGCTCGAGTTCGACGCTTATCGTCTATCGCCGCGACGGCAGCGGCGCCTTGTCGGTCCTGACGCACATCCAGGGCGGCGGCACGGACGCGGCCGGCCAGACCGTCTCGTTCTCCAACCTGCAGCACATCGCCGTCAGCGCCGACGGCAGCACGATCTTCGTGTCCAACAGCCGCACGTCCTCGTTCAACGGCTGGACCGGCGGGTATGAAGTGCACGAGAACCCCCAGGCCATCGATGCCTTCCGCCTGAACGCGGCGACCGGCGCGCTGACGCATCTAGGCACGCTCACCGGCAGCCAGACGGTGGAGAGCATCGCACTGTCCGCGGATGGCAAGGCGCTGTTCGTGACCCTGGCCGACGGCACGCTCAACTACTACGCCACGGCAACGCTCAATCTGATCAGCTCGCAGAGCGGGCTGGCCGGGGCCGGTCAGATTGCGGTGTCGGCCGATGGCGGCGTGATCGTGGTGGGCGACGAACTGGACGTCCTGAACGCCCCGCCGGCCCCGCAGCCCGTCTACATCATCGACGGCGATGGCGTGCCGGTCGCGCCGACGCTTGCGCTCTCGGACGCCGAACTGGATGCGGCGAACAACTATCAAGGCGCCAGCGTCACCCTCGGCGGACAAGCCGGCGACCGCTTCGGCTTCCTGGCCGGCGACGGCTACACGCTCGCCGGGGACGTCATCTCGTTCAACGGCCAGCCCATCGCCACGCTGACGCAGACCGGCGACAACGCGACGCTGCGCTTCACCGGCGCCGTCGACCGCGCGCAGGCCAATGCGCTGCTGCACCGCGTGACCTACGCCAGCACCGGCGGCACGCCTGGCACGCGCAGCGTCACGATCACGCTCAACGACGGCGACATCGTCAGCGCGGGCTATGACGTGGACGTGACCGTCCGCCTGCCCAACCAGGCGCCGGTCGCGGGCGCCGACCCGTACACGCCCGAGACCGCGCTGGCCGGACGCAATTACACGGTGACCTTGCCGGAAACGCTTTTCAGTGATCCGGAAGGCGGCAAGCTGACGTGGAGCGTCAGCGGCCTGCCTGCGGGGCTGACCTTCGATCCGGCCACCCGCACGATCTCCGGCGTGCTTGCCGCGACGGGGCAATACACGATCGTCATCACCGTGACGGATCCCGAAGGCGCATCCGTGTCGCGCGACGTGATCTTCGAAGCCGTCGAGCCGCCGAACACCGCGCCCGTCGACAGCGGGATCGCGCTGACACCGGGTGTCGTCCAGGTGGGCGAGCCCTACGCATACACGTTCCCCGCCGGGCTCTTCACCGACGCCGACGGCGATGCGCTCACGTGGCGGATTGACGGCCTGCCGGAAGGACTGACCTTCGATCCGGCGACCCTGACCATCCGAGGGACTGCGACAGCCGAAGGCAGCGTTGCCGTGGTCGTGAGCGCCACCGACACGTCGGGCGCCAGCGTCTCGCGCATCATCACGCTGACGGTCGCCACCGCGCAGCCCGAGCCGAACCCGGGCACGAATCCTGGCACGGATCCTGGGTCCAATCCCGGCACGGATCCGGGCACGCAGCCCGACCCCAACGCCAACCCGAATCCCGGCAACCCCGCCGACGTGCCGCCGCCGGATCTGAGCGCGTGGCAGCGCGACCCGGTGTTTGCCTCCGGCACGACTGCCGACGACACGCGGGACGACGCGTTCCGATCGCTGCGCCAGGCGCTCGGCGGTATTCCCGCACCATCGGTCGATGCGTTCAGCGTTCCCATCCGCGACGGCCTGTCGACGCCGCCGCAATGGACATCGACGGCGCTGCTCGACGAACTGCTGGCCGACTCGCTGGAACGCCGTGACGCCGACGCGGCACGCCCGTTCACGATGGATGCGGGCGGCGGGGTCCGTTCGCCGCTCGTGGTCCTGGCCAGCCCCGACTCGCCCGGGCTCTCGTTCGCCAGCGCCGCGATTACGGGCCTCTGGCGCGCCGACGTGGCGGGCAACCGGCAGACCTACGCCTTGCCGCACGGCCTGATCCGCAGCAGCGGTCCCATCGCCTCGCTGGCGTTGCGCATGGCGGACGGCTCCGATCTGCCGCCGGGCGTGCGGCTCGATGCGGCGCGCGGCCTCATCGTGGCGCCGGGACTTGCCGACGCCCAGACGCTATCGCTGCAACTGGTGGTGCGCGCGGCCAATGGTGAAACCCGCGCCATTCCCGTCACCGTCTCCGCCGAGCGCGTGGGCGCCTGGCACGGCAGCGATGCCGTCGCCAAACGTGACGACACCCATGACGACACCCTCGCCGCCGACAAGCCCGCGCTGACCCAGCAGCTTCGCCACAGCGCCGCGCACGACGTGCTGGAAGCGGCGCGGCAGTTTCTCGCTTCCCTGGACGACGGCGCCGCGGGCGGCGCCTCCGACACGGCCGCCGGCGCCCGGCAGGCCATCACCATCAATGCAGCAAGCTGATTCCAGACATGACTCCTACCTTTGATTCCGCCACGCCCATGACACATCGCGCCCGCCGCTTCGCCCTGACCGTGCTCGCCACGGCCGTTCTCGCCGGTTGCGCCGTCACGCCGCCCGAGAAGCTGAGCACGCAGGACCTGCTGCAACTCGACCAGGCCGACCGCGGCGCCATGTTCGCGCAGCAGGAACCGGTGACGGGCCCGATTACGCTGGACGAGGCAATCGCCCGCGCCGTCAAATACAACCTGCAGCAGCGCCTGGCCCTGATGGAGCGTGCGCTGGAAGACGACCTGACCGACGTGCAAAAGCAGGGCATGCTGCCCAAGCTGACCGCCCGCGCCGGCATGCGCGCCCGCAACAACGATTACGGTTCGTCCAGCGAGTCGCTGGCCACCGGCACGCAATCGCTGGTGCCGTCCACCAGCCAGGAACGCGACACGCACACGGCCGATCTGCAACTGACGTGGAACGTGCTGGACTTCGGCCTGAGCTACTTCGGCGCCAAGGCGCAAGGCAACAAGGCGCTGGCGGCCGAAGAGCGCCGCCGCCGCGTCGTGGCCGACATCATCCGGCAGACGCGCACGGCGTACTGGAACGCCGTGACCGCGGAACGCCTGAAGGACCGCGTGTCCTCGACACTGGCCGAAGCGCGCCAGACGCTGGAATACGCGCGCCAGACGGAGCAAAAGCGTCTGGTCGCGCCCATCCTGGCGCTGCGCTACCAGCGCGATCTGCTGAACATGGTGCGCCAGACCGAGGCGCTGGACAACGAACTGGCGCAGGCTAAGGCGCGCCTCGCCACGCTGATGAACCTGCCGCCCAGCGCGGACTTCCAGCTGGCCACGCCGGACGCCGCCACCATGGCGCCGCCCGTGCTCGCTTACGAACTGCAGGACCTCGAAGCCCTGGCGATGGTCCGCCGCCCCGAACTGCGCGAAGAAAGCTACCTCGCGCGCAACGCCGTGCTGGAAACGCGCATGTCGCTGCTGCGCCTCTTGCCCAACGCGTCGCTCTTTGGCGGCCTGAACTACGACAGCAACAAGTATCTGGTCAACAACAGCTGGGCGGACGCCGGCATGCAGGTGAGCTGGAACCTGCTCAGCGTGCTGTCGTGGTCGTCGATCACCCGCGCCGGCGAGTCGCGCGAACAGGTGGCCGAACTGCGCCGCCAGGCTTTGCGCATGACCGTGCTGAGCCAGGTCCACATCGCCTGGCTGGAACGCCAGCGGGCCGAGACCGCCTTCCGCCGCGCCGATGAACTGAGCCGTTTGCAGGACGCGATTCAGGTGCAGACCGAGAACGCCGCGCGCAGCAGCGCCGAGACGCATCTGGAAGTGGTGCGCGCAAAGGTCGAGACCCTGCTCGCCACGCGTGCCCGCGACCTGAGCTATGCCGAACTCGTCAACGCGCAGAACACGATCTACCAGGCCGCCGGGATCGATCCCCTGCCCGAACGCATCTCCGATGAAAGCCTGACCAGCCTGGCGCGCGACATCGCCGAGACCAACCAGCAGATCGAACGCGGCCACGTCGACATTCCGCGTCTGGCCGTGGCGCCGCAAGCCATCGACACGAACGGACAGGCCATCGCGACACCCGTGATCGACCCCGTTGCGTCCGTGACCGAACCCGCCGCGCCGCCCGCACTGCGCACCGTCTCCGGCAATCTGTGGAGCAGCGTCGGTTCCGTCGCCAGCGCCGGCAGCGCGGACAACCAATCGGTGAAAGCGCGCTGACATGCCGATTTTGCAAGCCTCCGTATCGCGGCATGGCGCGCGCCTGCTGCTGGCAGCGGGCGTTGCCGCGTCCGCGGCCGTCCATGCCCAGACGCCGCCGCTCGTCCCCATGACCGCCCCGGCCGCCGCCGACACGGCCCGCGCCCAACTCGTGGCCGCGCGGCGCGCGGTGATTTCCAGCAGCCTGTCCGGCAAGATCGACGCGCTGCCGTTTCGGGAAGGCGACCGCTTCAAGAAGGGCGACGTGCTTGTCGCCTATGACTGCGCGCTGAACCGCGCCCGGCTGGAACGCGCCGTGCTGGCCGAATCTGCCGCGCGCAAGAAGCAGGCGGTCGCCGAGCAGCTGGAAGCGCTGCGCTCCATCAGCCGATCCGACGTCGAACAGGCGCGCGCGGCGGTCGCCGTCGCCCGTGCCGAAAGCAACGCCGAAAGGGTACTCGTGGATCGCTGCGTCATTGCCGCCCCGTTCGCGGGCCGGGTCGGCGAAACCTATGCGCGTGCATCGGAAAGCGTGGCCGAAGGCGAGAAGCTCGTCAGCATCTACGACGACTCCGCCTTCGAACTGGAAGCGATCGTGCCTTCGCGCTGGCTGGCGTGGCTCAAGCCCGGTTCGCCGCTGCGCGTCACCGTCGACGAGACGGGACGCACGTACGAGGCGTCGGTCTCGCACATCGCGGGCGCCGTGGACCCGGTCAGCCAGTCGGTCAAGATCATTGGCCGCCTCGCCGACGCGCAGAACACGGCCGCCGAACTGCTGCCCGGCATGAGCGGCAGCGTGCGCGTCGACCTGCCCGCCGCGGGAACGCCGTGACGGACATTGCTACACGAGAAAATCTGCTGGCCGCGCTGCTCCAACTGGAAAAGCGCGCACGGGCCTGCGCGGACGCGCAGGCGCTGGCGTTCCTGATGGTCAACGACACGCATGCGCTGGCGCCGTATCGGCAGGCGGCGCTGTGGCTGCCGGGCGCCGGTGGCGACGGCGTCATCTCCGCGCTGTCGGGCCTGGCGGTGCCAGACCCGAACGCGCCCTATACCGTGTGGCTGGCCGGCCTGCTGGCAAGCCGCGCGCGCGAGGGCGCAAGCGGCCCCTTTGACGCGACGTCCGACGAGCACGCGATGTGGGCGGAGCATCTGCCGCGCCACGGCCTGCTGCTGCGCCTGCCTCTGGGCCACGCGACAGCAAGCGATGGTCTGCTTGCCCTGTGGCGCGATACGCCGTGGACGGGCGCGGAGATTGCCGTGCTGGGTCTGCTGGCGGACGCCTACGCGCACGCCTGGCGCGCGTTGGCGCCCACGCAGCGCACGGGCCGCGCGGCCGGCTGGTGGGGCCGCCTGCGCCATGGCGAACGCCGCACGCGCTGGTGGCTGGCGCTGGGCGCGGCCGTCATCGCGCTGATGTTCGTGCCGGTTCGCCAATCCGTGCTTGCGCCGGCCGAGGTCGTCGCGCGCGCGCCCATGGCCGTGCGCGCGCCACTGCAGGGCGTCGTCGACGAGATCGCCGTCACGCCCAGCCAGACCGTTGAGAAAGGACAACTGCTGGCCGCGCTGGACGTGCGCGACCTGGAAGGTCGGCTGGAAAGCGCACGCCAGGCGCTGGCCGTGGCCGACGCCGAGCTGCGGCAGAACCAGCAGCAGGCGCTGGTCGATGACCGCAGCAAGGCCACGTTGGCGCTGGCGCAAGGCAAGCGCGCGCAGGCCGCGAGCGACGTGGACTTCTATGCCAAGGCGGTGGCGCGCACGCAGCTACGCGCCGAGCGCGACGGCATCGTGCTGTTCGACGACCCCGCCGATTGGATCGGCAAGCCCGTGGCACTGGGCGAACGCATCATGATGGTGGCCGACCCGGCGGACGTCGAGCTGGAAATCCACTTGTCCGTCGGTGACGCGATTGCGCTGCCGGCCGAAGCGCCGATCCGGCTCTTCCTGAACACCGCCCCCGCCGATCCCTTGCCCGCCACGCTGCTGCGGGTGGGCTACCGCGCAGCGCCCACCGCCGACGGCGCCATGGCCTATCGCGTGCGCGCACGCCTCACCGACGACGCGCTCGCCACGCAGCCGCGCGTCGGCCTGAAAGGCACCGCCAAGCTGTACGGCGAATCCACGCCGCTCTACGGCTACCTGCTGCGCAAACCCCTGGCGACGCTGCGCGTATGGCTGGGACTGTAAGCGGCGCGCTGCCCGCGCTGCGCGAAGAGCTGCTGCTGCATCGCGCGCCGTCCAACCACGACGGTTCGCCGGCCTGGACGCTGGAGGACCCCGGCCGCGGCCTGTTCTTTCAGATCGGCTGGGCGGAAGCGGAGATGCTGGCGCGCTGGCGTCTGGGCAGCGCCGACGCGATTGCGGGTGCGGCGGCCAGTGAAACCACGTTGGAGCTCAGCGCGGACGACGTCGAGGACTTTGCAAAGTTCCTGCAGCACAACAGCCTCGTGCAACTGCGCGGCCCGGACGCGATTGCCCGCTACGCCAAGGAGGCCGATGCGCGCCGCAGCAGCCACTGGTTGAAAAGCCTGATCCACCAGTACCTGTTCTTCCGCATTCCGCTGGTCCGGCCCGACGCGTTCCTGACCCGCACGCTGCCTGCCGTGCGGCGCCTGTTTCTGTCGCGCGCCTTCCTGCGGTTGACGGTGGCGGCCGGCGTACTCGGCCTGTTTCTCGCAGCGCGCCAGTGGGATCAGTTTCTCCACACGTTCCTGCACTTCTTCACCCTGGAAGGCGCACTGGCGGCCGCCGTCACGCTGGGCGCGGCCAAGGTGCTGCACGAACTCGGCCACGCCTACGCGGCCAAGCATCACGGCTGCCGCGTCGCCACCATGGGCGTGGCGTTCATGGTGATGTGGCCGGTGCTGTACACCGACAGCTCGGGCGCCTGGCGGCTGTCCAGCCGCCGCAAACGCATGTCGATCGGCGCCGCCGGCATGCTGGCCGAAACCGCGCTGGCCGCGTGGGCGACGTTGGCGTGGAGCTTCCTGCCCGACGGTGTGCTGCGCAGCGCCGCGTTCACGCTGGCAACGACCACCTGGCTGCTGACGCTGGCCGTCAATCTGAATCCGCTAATGCGCTTTGACGGATACTTTTTGCTGACCGACGCGCTGAACGTGCCCAATCTGCAGAATCGTTCCTTCGCGCTGGCCCGATGGAAGCTGCGCGAATGGCTGTTCGGACTGGGCGACGAGCGCCCCGAAGTCTTCGCGCCCTGGCGCGAACGCACCCTCATCACCTACGCCTTCTGCGTCTGGATCTACCGCTTCTTTCTGTTCCTGGGCATCGCCCTGCTGGTGTATCACATGGCTTTCAAAATGCTTGGCATCGTGCTGTTCGCCATCGAGATCGTGGCGTTCGTGCTCAAGCCCATCTACACCGAACTGCGCGCATGGCGCGAGCGCCTGACCAGCCGTCCCGGCGGCGGTTGGAACCGGCGCAGCCGCATCACCGCAGGCGTCGCGCTCGTCGGCGTCCTTGCCGCCGTGGTGCCGTGGCGCACGCGCATCGAGGCCCCCGCGCTGATGCACGCGGCGCAGCAGGCCCGCATCGTCGCGCCCGCCGGCGCCCGCATTCAGCGTATCGACGTGCACGCCGGGCAAACGGTCAGCGCCGGCGCGACGCTCTTCGTGCTGGACGCGCCCGACATGAGCCACGAGATCGACTCGCTGACGCGCCGCATCCAGGTGCTGCAATGGCAGCAGTCGTTCCAGGCCATGACCCGCGACACCGCCGCCGCCGTGCCCGTTGCCGCCGGCGAACTGCAGGCGGCGCGCGAACGCCTCGACGTGCTATCGCGCCAACGCCAGCAGCTCACCATCCGCGCGCCGTTCGACGGCATCGTCGCGGAACTGGCCGAGCCCCTCGCGGCGGGAGAGTGGATCGCCGAAGGCGAATGGCTGGGGTCGCTGGCCGATCCGTCAGAGGCGGTCGTGCAAGCCTATGCGGCCGAAGACGATCTGCACCGGCTGCGAGCGGGCGGCCACGCGCGCTTTCTGTCCGAAGATCCCGGCGAGCCCGCCGTCGCGCTGGTTGTGTCAGACATCGCCGCCACCGCGACGCGACGCCTGGCGGCCGCGCCCGAACTCAGTTCGACAAACGGTGGCGCCGTGCCCGCGACGCAGGCGCCGCGCGGCGAAGCGCGCCCCGATCCCGAATCGCAGGGCCTTGTGCCGGAACGCGCGGTGTATCGCGTGATCCTGCGCCCGGCGGATACGTCAAACGCCGCCATGCCGCGCCTGCAGGCCATGCGCGGCACGGCCATCATCGAAGGCGACGCCGAAAGCCTGTTGCTGCGCACGTGGCGCCGCGTCGCCGCGCTGCTGGTGCGCGAAACCGGCTTTTGAGGGACATGCTTCGACCGCCGCATTTCCAACGCCATCCTTTACACGCAACCGTGTACGGCATCGCTCGCACGGACACGTTTCTTAAGCATCTTTAACGTGTCATTCGGCAAGTCGTACGAAATAATAAGACTCATCATCATCCATCACCGATGGATCGCCTTCACCCATCACCCACACCGACGATGACCACCGAAACCCTCGAACGTCCCTCGCTGTCGCAGCGCCTGAAATACGAAACCGCGGCGCAGCACGAACGCATGCACCAGCTCATGGAGCGCGGCGCGCCGTTCGCAAGCCGCGATGCGTACGCCCGCTTCGTCGCCGCGCAGTATCTCTTCCAGCGCGACGTCGAATTCCTGTTCCAGGACGACGCCGTCAAGCAGGCGGTGCCTGACCTGGAAGCACGCGGCCGCGAAGACGCCTCGCTCGCCGACCTGCGCGATCTGGGCGCCGCCGCCCCCGAGGACGGCATTGCCAGCATTGGCGTGACCATGCCCGAAGCGCTGGGCTGGCTGTACGTGTCCGAAGGCTCCACGCTGGGCGCCGCCTTCCTCTTCAAGCAGGCGCAATCCGACCTGGGCCTGTCCGCCGACTTCGGTGCGCGCAACCTTGCCGCCTACCCGGATGGCCGCGCCACCGTGTGGCGCCGCTTCGTCGCCTCGCTGGACAGCGATACGCTCGACCCCGCGACGCACGATGCCGTCATCGCCGGCGCCAACGCGGCCTATGACCGTTTCGGCGCATTGCTCGAACGGCACTTCGAACTCGGCGCATGACGCCACGCAAACCGTGGGTGCGGGCGCTGTATCTGGCGCTCGCTATCGTCAGCATCGCAGTGGCCGTCGCCGGGGTCTTCATCCCCGGCCTGCCCAGCACCGAATTCGTCCTGCTGGCCTCCTGGGCCGCCGCACGCAGCTCGCCCCGCCTGCACCGCTGGCTGCATGAGCATCGCTGGTTCGGCCCGATGCTGCACAACTGGCACAACGGCCGCATGGTCACGCGCCGCGCCAAGGTCACGGCCACGGTGTCGATGACGGTCTGTATGGTCGTAATGACGCAGACCATCCCCCATCCGTGGGTCGTCTGGCCGCTGTGCCTGACGATGGTGGTGGTGCTGGTGTGGATCTGGCAGCGACCCGAGCCGCCGGGCACGCAGCGCGGCGAACCGGCTGGATCGCCGGTCCTGCGCGACGCGCATCGTTCCTGAATCGACGCGGGCGCAGCGGCCGTGTCAGCGTGCGCTGGCCACCGCTGCCAACGGCAGGTCCAGCGCCGCCCGGCGCGACAGCCACGCGCTGGGGCGATACCGGGGTTCCAGATAGCGCGCGTGCAACTGCTCGAGAATCCGCAGAATGGTGCGCGCCCCCAGCGCATCCCCCAACGCGAATGGCCCTAGCGGATAGCCCAGCGCCAGCGTCACCGTCTGGTCGATGTCCTGAGGCGTGGCGATCCCCTGCTGCGCCATGGCGCAGGCATTGTTGACGATGGTCGCCACAATGCGCTGCGCGATGAAACCCGGACTGTCCTGAATGCACGTCACCGCCACGCCATCCTCTTGCAGGATCGCGCGCGCCTGTTCCCGCATGGCCGCGGACGTCACGGGCGTCAGCATGATCGTGCATCGCGTGCGGGTGAACAGCGGGTCGACGGCGACCACGCGCCGCGCGTCCAGTTCCAACCGAACGCACGCTGCCGTCGCGTCATCGCCCACGGGCAGCACCAGACAAAGCGCCGCGTCGGACGGCGTTTCCGCGGTCTCGAGCGTGGCGCCGCTTGCGGCTACGCGCGCCGCCAGTGTGGCGCGGAAAGGAAGCGCGGACGGCGCGATCCACACGGGGATGCGCCGGTCCGCCACCACGGCCGCGCTGTCGTCGCCCTCTGCCTCCACGCGCTTTCCGTCCTCGTCGTACCGATAGAACCCCTGACCCGTCTTGCGCCCCAGCACCCCGCCCGCCAGGCGCTGCCGCGTGATGATGGACGGTTGATGCCGCGCCTCGTCGAACCATTGGCGATAGATCGATTCCCCGGCCGGATGCGACACGTCGAGCCCGGTCAGATCGAACAGTTCGAACGGCCCCATGCGAAAGCCGCACGCATCGCGCAGGATGGCGTCGATGCCGGCGAAGTCGCAGATCTGCTCGCCCGCAATGCGCAAGGCTTCGGGCTGATAGCCGCGGCTGGCATGGTTGGCGATGAAGCCCGGCGTATCGCGCGCCACGACCGGCGTGTGGCCCACGCGCCGCGTGAACGCAGCCAGGGTGTCCGCCAAGCCTGGCGCGCTGCGCAGGCCGGGAATGACCTCCGCCAGCTTCATCCGAGGCACGGGGCTGAAGAAGTGCAGACCGCCTACCCGCTCCGGCAAGTCGCATCCGCTGGCCACCTCGGTGACCAGGAGCGAAGACGTGTTGGTCGCCAGCACGCATTGCGGCGTGACGACCGCTTCCAGCTCGCGGAAGAGCGCCTGCTTGGCAGGCAGCGACTCGACAATTGCCTCGATCACCAGTTCGCAATCATGCAGATCCTGCAGCGCGTCCGCGGCGATCAGACGCGCATCGGCGCCTTCGGCCTGCTCCCGCGGAATCTTGCCGCGCGCGGCCAGCGTCGCGAGCGACGCCAGAATGTCCTGCCGCGCCTGGCTGGCGGCGCCGGCGCGCGTGTCGTGCAGGCGGACCACGTATCCCGCCTGCGCGGCCACCTGCGCGATGCCGCGGCCCATCAGGCCCGCGCCCACCACGCCTACCTTCACGCCTGGCCGGTCCAGGTCGGGAAGACCCGTCGTCGATTCGCTACCCATATGCCTCAGTCCAGTTTGATGTTTGCGTCTTGAATGACCTTCTTCCAGCGTGCCGTCTCGTCGGTCACGAAAGTCCCGAATTCGGCCGGCGTGGACGGGGTGACGATGTAGCCCAGCGGTTCAACCGTCTTGGGAAAATCGGCGCCCTTCAGCACCTCGTTCAGCGCGCTGTTCAGCTTGTCGATCACGGGCTGAGGCGTCCCCGCCGGCGCCACCAGGCCGTACCAGCCGGACACCTGGAAGCCGGGCAGGCCAGCCTCGGAGATGGTCGGCACCTCCGGCGCAAGCGACAGGCGATCCTTGCTGGCAAAGCCCAGCACGCGCACGCGGCCGCTCTGCACCATGTTGAGCGAATGCGGGCCGTCGAAGAGCCCGGACACTTCACCGCCCAGCGCGGCGGTCTGGGCCGGGCCGCCCCCCTTGTAAGGCACGTGCAGCAGATCGATGCCGGCGCTGGTCGCAAAGAGCTCGATGGCCAGATGCGTGGTGTTGCCATTGCCCGAGGAAGCCAGGGTCACCTTGCCGGGATTAGCCTTCGCATAGGCAATCAGCTCGCCCACCGTCTTGGCCGGAAACTGCGAGTTGACGTAGAGCGCCATCGGCAGGTCGGCGATCTTGCCGACCGGCGCGAAATCCTTCTCGGTGTTGTACGGCAGGTTCTTGTACAGGCTGGGATTGATGGCATGCGCCGCCAGCACCAGGCCGACGGTGTAGCCATCCGGATTGGCGCGCGCCACGGCCTGCGTGCCGATGCTGGAACCGGCGCCGGGCCGGTTCTCCACCACGATCGGCACGCCCAGCTTCTTGCCCAGCAAGACGGAAAGCGGACGCGCGACGACGTCGGCCGACCCGCCGGGCGGATAGCCCACGATGAGCTGGATGGGGCGCTCGGGGTACTCGGCGTGCGCCGTGGCCGATACGGCGGCCAAACCCAGCGTCATGGCGGCAAGAACGCCGCCCGTCTTGAACTTGTGCAACAGGGTCATGATGTCTCCTTCACTCGTTTTTATTGCGCGCGTTGCGCGTCAGGGTTCGATAAACGTCACTTCATCGGCGTAGGACAGGGGCGCGGAAGTGGCCGCCTGCAACGCTTCGCGCGTCAGGCCGCGCAACATGCGGCGCACGACGAAGCCGCGCGCCGGGTCGATGTCGATGACCGCCAGATCCGTGTAGATCACGTCGGCCACGCCTGGACCGGTCAGCGGCAGCGTGCAGGCGCTGACCAGCTTGGAATTGCCGTCGCGGTCGCAGTGCTGCATGGCCACGGCAACGCGGCGCGCGCCCGCCACGAGGTCCATCGCGCCGCCGATGCCGGGCACGTCGCCCGGCAGGCCGAGCGACCAGCTCGCCAGGTCGCCGTTGGGCGCCACCTGAAAACCGCCCAGAATGGTCAGGTCCAGATGGCCGCCGCGCATCATGGCGAACGACGTGGCCTGGTCGCAGATCGAAGATCCCGGCAGCAGTTGCACGGACACCTTGCTGGCGTTGATCAGGTCCGGGTCGGGCGTCTCGCCTTCATGCAGGCCGCGCAGGCCGAGGATGCCGTTCTCACTATGCAGGATGATCTCTTTGTCCGGCGCGATGCAGCCCGCCACCAGCGTTGGAATGCCGATGCCGACATTCACATAGCTGCCGTCGGGAATGTCGTCCGCGACAATTTGCGCCACGCGCTGGCGGGAGAGGGGTTTAACCGTCATGGCGTGCCTCCAGGCGTACGACGCTTTGAACGAAGATGCCGGGCGTATGCACGGCGTCGGCGGCGAGTGCGCCCAGCGGCACGATCTCGTTGACCTCGGCAATGGTGTGACGCGCGGCCATCGCCATGACCGGCCCGAAACCGCGCGCGGCCAGGCGATAGGTCAGGTTGCCCCAGCGGTCCGCCTGATCGCCCTTGAGCAGCGCGAAGTCGGCGGGCAGCGGGTTCTCCAGCACGTAGCCCACGCCTTCGTAGATGCGCTGCTCCTTGCCGTCGGCCACGGGAGTGCCGTAGGACGTGGGCGTGAAGAACGGTCCCAGCCCGGCGCCCGCCGCCCGCATGCGTTCCAGCAGCGTGCCCTGCGGCACGACTTCCAGTTCGATCTTGCCCGCGCGGTACAGCGCGGTGAACACGTCCGATCCCGACGACTTCGGATACGAGCAGATCACCTTGCGCACGAGGCCCGCGGACAGCAGCGCCGCCAGCCCGTAGTCGCCCGTGCCGGCGTTGTTACTCACGATGGTCAGGTTGCGCGGCCCCGCGTCCTTCAACGCGTGCAGCAGCGCGCAAGGCAGACCCGAGTCGCCGAAGCCGGCCACCATCACGGTGGCCCCGTCGCCGATCACACTGACCGCCTCTTGCAGCGAGGGAGATATCTTGTCGATCATGAACTCAGCCCGCGGCGCGCGACACGCCGCAGGACTCCAGGTTGGATGAATGGAATCAGAGCGCGGCCGCGGTGCCCAGCACGGCGGTGGACTGGCTGGACAAGGTGGCGCCGTTGCCGTGGACCAGCGCGATGTCGGCGGACCGCTGACGCGCCCCGGCCTGGCCGCGCAACTGCGCCACCGCCTCCAGCACCAGGAACACGCCGTACATGCCAGGATGGCCGAACGACAGCCCGCCCCCGTTGGTGTTGACCGGCAGCGAGCCGCCCGGACCGATGCGGCCGCCTTCGACGAACCGGCCGCCTTCGCCCTTGGGGCAGAACCCCAGGTCTTCCAGGAACAGCAGGACATTGATGGTGAACGCGTCGTACAGGCAGACGAGATCGACGTCCGGCACCTGCAGGCCGGCCTGCGCCAGCGCCCGCGGTCCCGAGCGCGAGGCCGCCGTGACGGTCAGGTCCTGCATCGAGGAGATCTGGCGGTGCCAGACTTCGGTGGCGTTGCCCAATACGTAGACGGGCGGCTGCGCCAGATCGCGCGCGCGGTCCGACCGCACCAGCACGAACGCCCCCGCGCCATCGGTCAGCAGGCAGCAGTCGCGCACCGTCAGCGGATCGCACACCGGCCGTGCGGCCAGCACCTGATCGAGGCTGAGCGGATCGCGCGACCAGGCGTCCGGATTGAGCTGCGCCCACTCGCGGGCAGACACGGCCACCTGCGCCAGCTGCTCGCGGGTGGTGCCGTATTCGTGCATGTGGCGTGCGGCGGCCAGCGCGTACGCGGTGATGGGCTGCAGCGGCTCGTACGGCGCTTCGAAGGGCTGCGGATCCAGCGCCGCGCGCATCTTGCCGACGGCAGCGCGGTTCATCGTGCCCGAGCGCTGCGTGCTGCCATAGCAGACCAGCACCGCGTTGCACTCGCCGGACATCAGCGCGTGGACGGCGGGCGCCAGATGCGCGACGAAGCTCGAGCCGCCCAGCATGGTGCTGTCGATGAACGTGGGCTTGATGCCCAGGTATTCGGCCACCGGCATCGCCCACATCGTTGCCGACGCGCTGCACGTGCAGAGGCCGTCGATGTCGCTCATGCGCAGGCCGGCATCCGCCACGGCGCGCGCGCTCGCCTGCGCCAGAATCTCCATTTCAGTGAAGCCGGCGGCGTTTCCCAGGCCTGCGTGGCCGATGCCGGCAATCGCGGCCGCGCCGCGAAATGTGTTGTCTTTCATGCTTGCTCGTCCAGACTGAACACGACGCGGTTGGCGTCGCCATGGGCGCGCACCACGGCGCGCACGGCGTCGCCAATGCAGGGCCGGGTGGCAGGGGCGTCTTCGACGCGGCTCATCATGCGAAAACCCTCTTCCAGATCAACGAGGCACACGTTGTAGTCGCCGCCCGCCTCGGGCGGACGCCGGACTGTGGTGGTCGAATGAATGACGCCGCGGCCGCTCGGCTCGAACCAGTCAAAATCCCCGCCGCCGCACTGCGGGCAGATCTGGCGCGGATAGAAGACCGCCAGACCGCAACCGCCACAGCGCGGCACGCGCCACACGCCCTGCGCCAGCGAAGTGAAGTACGTCTGTTCCACGCCGACCGGCGCGTCCGTCTTGTGCACGGTGCTCATGCGCGGGCCTCCTGATGGGGATAGCCCAGCGAGCGCGAGCGGGCGCACGCCTGGTCGGCCAGCGCGGGCGCCTGGCCCAGATAGTTGGCGGGGTCGGTGATGCGGGCCAGCGCCTCGCGGTCGAAATGCTTGCTGACCTCGGGCGAATCCAGCAGCGCTTCGGCCAGGCTGCACCCGCGCCCCAGCGCCGCGCGGCAGGCGTCATAAACGATGTGATGCGCGTTGTGCCGGCCCAGCGCGGGCGCCAGTTCCATCATGACGGCCTCGGCCACGATCAGGCCGTGTGTCAGGCCCAGATTGGCGCCCATGCGTTCCACGTCCACGCTCAGCCCGCCCAGCGCGAATCGGGCCTGATGCAGCGCGCCGGCCGTCAGGATGAAACTCTGCGGAATGGCGATCCATTCCGCATGCCAAGGCCCCGTTGCGCGTTCAAAGTCCTGCACCGCGGCATCCAGCATCAAGCCGGCATGCTGGCGCACGGCCTTGGCCGCCGCGAGCATCAGTTCGCTAGAGATGGGATTGCACTTCTGCGGCATCGTGCTGCTGGCGCCACGGCCCTTCACGAAGGGTTCGCGCAGCTCGCCGAATTCCGTGGACGCCATGATCATCACATCGGTGGCGACCTTGCCCAGTGAACTGGCGATCAATGCCAACAGGTTGACCACCTCGGCCAGCGAGTCGCGCGCAACGTGCCAGGTCGTGGCCGGGACGGCCAGGCCCAGTTCCTTGGCCAGTTCGCGCTGCACCGCCAGTCCGTGCTCGCCCATGGAAGCCAACGTGCCCGCCGCCCCGGCAAGCTGCACGCACAACACGCGCTCGCGCAGCTGCGCCAGCCGTTCCTGATGCCGGTCGAACATCGACAGCCAGACGCCCGCCTTGTAGCCGAACGTGATGGGCAGCGCATGCTGCAAATGCGTGCGCCCGGCCATCGGCGTCGCGCGGTGACGCTCGGCCAGCCCCGCCAGCACTGCGCGCACTTCGGACAAGTCTCGTTCGATCACGTCCAGGCCGGCGCGCACCTGCAGCACGATGCCGGTGTCCATGATGTCCTGCGTTGTCGCGCCCCAATGCAGATATCCGCCCGCGTCGCCGCATTGCGTGGCAAGCTGCTCGACCAGCGGGAGGATGGGGTAGCCCACGATATCGGTCTGCTGACCCAGTCCGGGCAAATCCAGTTCGCCGGGTTTTACGCGGGCGGCGATCTGGTCGGCGGCCTCGGCCGGAATCAGCCCGAGGCGGGCCTGCGCGCGGGCCAGCGCGACTTCGACCTCGACATAGCGCGCAAGCGTCGCCTGATCGGAGAAAATCTCGCGGGCTTCGGCGGTGCCGAAGGCGTCACGAAAGAGAACGGAGTCGAGAACCGTGGTGGCCCCGCCCAGCAGAGAAACCGGCATGCTAACCTCGCTGAAACTACGAACATATCAATATGTTCGAACATATTGGAAGTCTAGGCATGCTTGGCGGACCGGGATATCGGGGTATACCCGCGGGTGCTTTGGAAAAGACTAGGAGCAATCCATGACACGGATGACAGCGGCGCGCCTGACGGCGGCGCTGAGCGAGGCGATCGTCGCGGGCCATCACAAGGTCGGCGACCTGCTGCCCACTGAACTGGAATTGGCGGCGCAGTTCGACACGAGCCGGCACACGGTGCGGCTGGCGCTGCAAGAATTGCAGCAACTGGGGTTGGTATCGCGCCGCAAGAACGTCGGCACGCGTGTTGAGTCCGCGCGGCCCGCGGCCAACTACAAGCAGGCGCTGACTTCAATCGAGGGCGTGGTGCAGTTCGGCAAGGCGCACATGCGCGAGGTCATCGACGTAGCCGACGAGGTGGCCGACCTGACGCTGGCGCAGACCCTGGGCTGTGCCGGCGGCTCGCGCTGGCTGCGCATCTCCAGCCTGCGCCGCAATCGCGACGATGTGGCAAATCCCATCGGCTGGACGGACGCGTACCTGGACCCGGCCTATCGCGACATCATTCCCCGCGTGCGCGACAACCCTCAGGAATTGATCAGCAGCCTGATCGAAGCGAACTACGGTGTGAACATCGTGCAGATCCGCCAGGACATCGAAGCGGTCGCACTGCCGGCGCGCGTAGCCGGCCCCTTGAATGCCGAGGCGGGCTCGCCCGCGCTGCGCATCCTGCGCAGCTACATCGATACGACGCGCCAGACCATCGAGATCAGCGTGACGTACCACCCCGCCAGCCGCTTCCGGCTGACGATGTCGCTGGATCGGCATACCGACTAAAGCAAAAAAGGTAGGCCACGCACCGTCACGGTGGCCTACCAAGGCCGACATCGTTGCAGCCTGCGCATCGCAGGCCGCGCATTGCAGCCCTTTCCTTGCAGCCCAATTACTTCGGCATCACGACGGTGTCGATGACGTGGATGACGCCGTTATCCGCCACCACGTCCGTCTTCACGACCTTGGCGTTATCCACCATGACCGTCCCGCCATTGACCGTCACCGTCAGCGGGCTGCCTTGAACGGTTTTCACCTGGCCTGCCTTCACGTCCTTGGCCATAACCTTGCCCGGCACGACGTGATAGGTCAGGACCTTGGTCAGCGCCGCCTTGTCCTTCAACAGCGCGTCGAGCTTGTCCTTCGGCACCTTGGCGAAAGCCTCATCGGTCGGCGCAAACACGGTGAACGGCCCCGGTCCCTTCAGCGTGTCCACCAGGCCGGCCGCCTGCACGGCGGTCACCAGGGTGTTGAACGACCCCGCGGATTTGGCGGTGTCGACGATGTCGGCGGCCTGCGCCGTGCCCAGCGCCAGGGTGAGCGAAATACCTGCCAGAAGACGTTTCATGATTGACTCCTTGTCCCGTGAACATCCGCGAAAAGCGGGGTTTGCGCAAAGCGGCGTTGAGATCGAAAGTGAACCGCTTGAGGAGAAAATTTACGCGTCGGACGGCTTCTCGTCCATGTTTTGAACCGCTATTATTCAAACTTATCGGTTCAATATCGGGTCAACTAAAACCATGGAATCCAAGCAACCGGATGACGGCCGCATCACCTACCGCAGCGGCGTGGCGGCGCGGCTGGCGGGACTGTCGCCCGAAACCTTGCGCGTCTGGGAACGCCGCTACAACCTGTCGGGCGCGGAACGCTCGGCGCGTGGCCAGCGGCTCTATTCCGCCGAGCAGGTCCGCCGGCTCAGCCTGCTCAAGCAGCTGGTCGATCAAGGTCACGCCATCGGCGTGCTTGCACCCATGTCCGTGGATCAGTTGCAGGAACTGGCGGGCGCCGCCGCGCACCAGCCCAAGGCGCACGGGCCGTTGAGGCTGGGCGTGGTCGGCGCCAACCTGGCGCGGCGCATTGCCGGCAGCGGACGCGATGGCCTGGACGTGATCGTCCAACATAGCTGGCCCCACCTTGAACAGGTCGCGCTCACGCCGCAGGACACCGGCGTCGAGGTACTGGTGATCGAACAGTCCGAATTGCACGAGAGCGCCTTGCCGCTGATCGTGGCCGCCGCGCAAGCATGCGGCCAGGCGGCCGTCGTGGTGCTGTACCGGTTCTGCGCCAGCGCGACCATCCGCGCGTTGCGCGCGCACGGCTGCCTGGCCGCCCGCGTTCCCGCCGACACCGGCGAGCTGCTGCAGTTGTGCCGGTCCGCGCTGGCGGGCGAGCGGTTGCCGACCGCGCCGCAGCATCCGACGCTGGAGCTGCGCTTTGACGAGCATGCGCTCCTGACCATCATGGCGTCCGGTAGCGGCCTTGCCTGCGAATGCCCGAAGCACCTGGCCGACCTGTTGCTGATGGTGGGCAGCTTTGAACGCTATAGCGTCCAGTGCGCGTCCCGCAATGAAGACGACGCGCAACTGCACAGCGAACTCGGGCGCGCAGCCGGGCAGGCACGCGCCATCCTGGAAGTTGCGATGGAACGCCTGGCCAGAGCCGAAGGGCTGCCGTTGCCCGCCGGGATGCCGAAGACAGAAGCCCAAAAGAAAACGCGCTGAGGGCAGGGCCGTAAGACCCTGCCCTCAGCGCGTGGCGCGTGCAAAGGAACGAACCCGGATCCCAGCCCGTTGCCGTTCAGGCATCGGCATTGAACCGGCCGCGCTCCCTGCGCCTTAGAAGCGCGTCATCAGCTTGAACATGCCCGACTGCTGGCGATTGCCGCCGCCAAACTGCGCGTCGTACGCCACGCCAGCCGTCGTGTTGCGCGTGATCGCCACTTCGGCGCCCAGGCCCAGCACGGCCGCGTTCTGCGCGATGGGAACGCCCGACACCGTGAAGGTGCTGCCGCCCTCGAAAGCCAGCTTCTGCGTGGGTTTGACATCGCCCATCGCATGGCGCCAGCCCACCGTTGCCGTCAGGCGGCCCGGTGCGCTGTCCGTGCCGATCAGCATGGCGCCGCGCAAGCCCAGCGTGGTGCTCGTCACATCGTCCGTGCTGCCTTGACCGCGCAGGGCCGCGCTGCCGCCCGTTTCCTGGAAGTCGCGCGTGCGGACCTGGTTCCATGCCACGCCGGCAAAAGGTTCGATGGCGTAGGCGTCGCCCAGCGGCAGCTTGTAGCCCAGTTCCGTGAACACTTGCGTCGACGACGCGTTATACGACGACTCGAGGCGCTGGTTCAGGCTGCCGGCCGCAATATTGCGCTTGGAATCGATCTCGTGCCAAGTGTAGGCCACGCCCGCCATGAAGCGCACATGCCCGGGACCGGCTTCGAAATTCTTGCCGCCGAAGACCGTGGCCGTGTAGCTGTCCACGCTCATGCGCGACGACACGTCGGAGATCGAGTTGTGGCTGCCGGTGTACCCGACCGCGCCGCCCAGACGCCAACCGCCGCCCACGTCGCCGTCGCCGCCGACAAAGAGACCGCCCGCGGACTGATGCACGGTGGATGCGTTGCCGTCGCCACGGAAGGTGCTCCAGTTGCCGAAGGCCTGCGCCCAGATCGGCGATGCGCCGCTTTGCGGCAGGGCGTCTGACGACGACGCGCCCAATTGGGCCGTCGGCCGGCCGGCGCGCATCGGCGCGTCGAGGTTGCCGCGCAGATGCGACAGCGGCAGGGTGGTCACCGCGTCGCCCTGGGCC
The DNA here is from genome assembly GCF_902859585.1 of Achromobacter animicus. Classification (GTDB taxonomy): domain Bacteria; phylum Pseudomonadota; class Gammaproteobacteria; order Burkholderiales; family Burkholderiaceae_B; genus Achromobacter; species Achromobacter animicus. The sequence continues at coordinate 192,155 of NZ_CADIJM010000005.1, forward strand.
TGCAGCACGCTGCCGGTGCTGGCGTACGCTTCGCCGGACAGTTGCTTCAAGGCCGCGCGCGCTTGCGCGGGAGACATGGCCAGCACGGCCGCCGTCACCTGGCTTGCACCCGTCGTCTTGCCTGCGCCATTGCCGCTGGCGATCAGCGACGAGTCGGCGCCGGGCGTGACGGGCGTGGTGACGACCGGGGCGGATTCATTGCCGTTGCCGGCGCCGGTGCCTGCCGCCGCCGAGCCATTGCCCGTCGTTGCCGATCCGTTGCCCGTCGTTGCGGAACCGTTACCCGTCGACGCCGAGCCGTTGCCCGTCGACGCGGAACCATTACCCGTCGACGCCGAACCATTGCCCGTCGACGCCGAACCATTGCCCGTCGATGCGGAGCCGTTGCCCGTCGATGCGGAGCCGTTGCCCGTCGATGCCGAGCCATCGCCCGCCGCTGCCGAGCCGTTGCCCGCCGATGCAGAGCCGTCGCCAGCCGACGCCGAGCCATTGCCCGTCGACGCGGAACCGTTACCCGCCGAAGCCGAGCCATTACCGCTCGAAGGCGGCGCTTCCTGATCCAGCGCTCCACCGACGTTCGTTTCGTTCTCCGAACCGCCTACGCTGCCGATCGGCACGTCGTTACGCGAGAGCGTCATGAAAGCATTCTTCGCGTCATAGCTGAGCGACGGCGTCAGGAACGCGTAGTTGCTCGACACGCCCGTGAACCGGCCTTGAATACCGCCGTCCGCGGTCAGGATGTTGTACGTCGTGCGCGGCGCGTAGTTGCCATTGGGCCCCACATGCGCGACCGTGCCGTCCAGCGTGGCAACGCCGGTCACATGGATGCGGTCGCTCAGCGTGCTGGTCGGATCGGCGTGCACGCGATAGATCGTGTCCTGGCCGAAGTTGAGATTGCCGTTGACCGTCAGCGTGCCCATCGGCGTGCCGTCGTTACCCGGCGAAATCACCGCCGTGGGGTACAGCGTCGTGCTGCCTACTTGGCCGACACCTGCCAGCACCACTTCGCGGCCGATGTCCATCGGACCGTTCAGCTTGCCGTTGATCTCCAGCGCGCCGTCGGCGATGAAGATGGGGCCGGTCAGGTTGCTGCTGTCGCCGTTCAGGATGATCGAGCCGACGCCCGTCTTCACAAAGCCTTCCGTGCCTTGCAGCGGGTTGTCGATGATGTCGACGAACTGGCCGGCCGCATACGTGCCGTCGCCGACGACGATGACGGGCGGGTTGCCGCCCGTGCCCGCCAGCGTGATCGGCGCGCCTTGCAGGCGATAGCGATCCGTGGCGAACTGCAAGCCCGACGCACGCACCGGACCGGCGCTGCCGTCCACGGTGACCGTGCCCGCCGCGCCCGTGAAGATCGCGTAGCCGCCGCTGGGCAGGGCGCCCGTGGCGTTGGTCGGGCTGCTCCAGTTGCCGCTCGCCGCGGTCCACGTGCCGCTGCCGCCGCCCGCAGTGGCCGCGGAGGCCGCGCCATTGCCGTTCCACAGATTGGTGGTGCTGGGACCCAGGACCAGGTTGATGTGCTTGTCGCCCGTCAACGTCTGGATCGTCGCGGCCGGCGCCGAGTCGCCGGAGACCGTGCCCAGCGTCAGGCCGCTGCCGCTCAGCGTGCCGCCGTACGACATGATGCGGTAAAAGCCCGCGCTGACCCCGTGCGTGCTGACCTTCACGTTCAGCGTCGCGTTGTTCAGGGCAACATTGCCGCCCACCTTGATGTTGTCGCCCGTGCCGGGTTGCGTGATGGGCAGTCCGGCGTAGCCGGTTTCGAAATCAAAGACGCCGTTGTTGATCGACAGATTGCCGTTCACCACGAGATTGCCGTTGGAGACGCCCGTCGGCGTGTCCACCCAGTATCCCGGCGCAACGCGGGAATTTCCCGTCACGTTCAAGTCGCCACCGATCGACCCGAAACCCGCCACCGTGCCGTTCGACATGGCATTGACGTTGCCGCCGATCGCCACGCCCGCACCGCCGCCATTGCCGCCGATAACCGCCGTGCCGCCGTTGACATCAATGCCGCCGGGAAAGTTGGCCGACCCGTCAAACACTTGCGTATTACCCGACCCGATGGTCAGGTCCGCAGCGGTGACGTTCCCCACGTAGGACGCGCTCAGGGCGAGCGTCGCCGTCAGCCACTTCTTTGTGCCGTATGCCAAAACTTCAATCCTCCGGATTAATCGAGCTTCCTTTCACACATTGCCGATATGTTTAAAAAGTATCGGCAAGTAATAATGCAGCCGGCGTGAATTTAGGGTCAGCTCTCGAAAAAAGGAGGCACTGTATAACGGTTCTTTTTACGTCCCCGTTAATAAACGGGGTTATATCCCGTTAATTATCAAAATAGGTCTACGGCATACGACCGATATTTGTATAAACCACGACGTATGGGCTATCCGAAGTATTTATATTCGTTGAATGGATACCATCTCCGCGCGGCATAACGCTCGATGTGGATACCATCCTTGTCCTGCCTGTGCCAATTACCGGAACGCGATTCACATACGTTTCGGAAACAAAATGACACGACGGCGCGGTCGACCATTACCTTTTTGATTAATCCGGCCGGCGCTGCGTACCCAAGCTGAAAATGCGTTTCAGTCGGCTGATTAATGCCGCTGGTGAAGAAGCCGTACGGATTCTCACGGTTCTGGAGCCGCATTCAGGACACCGCGTGGAAGTGCCGCGCCCCGCCATCAAGCGTTCCACGGACCGCTTCAGTCCACCATTTCGCTGCTCAAGCTGCCGGATCCGCTGCAAGTCGTCCCGGTTTTGGACGGCTCGCAGATAAGCGCGCAGCCCGTCGAACGGTGGCCGTGTTTCACTGCGGCAGTCGGGCGTATCCATGTTCTCTCCACCCGCCTATTCCGCGGGTGAGGCGGCGGCCACGGCATCAGGCAGCGGAAACGTCACGCTCAAGCACACGCCACGCCCCTCGGCGCCGTCCTCCAACGTGACGCGCGCATTGTGCGAGCGGGCGATCCTTGCCACCAGGGCCAACCCCAATCCACTGCCGTGGCTTGGCGCACCGGGCCCGCGGTAGAAGGGGTCGAAGATGCGCTCGCGCAGCGGCCGTGCGATGCCCGGACCGTTGTCCGACACCGCCAACGTGACGCTGTCGGCCGCCCGCTCCACCGCTACCCGGATCGAACTGCCGTCGCCGCTGTACCGGCCTGCGTTGTCCAGCAGGTTCCGGACCAGGATGCCCAGCGCGTCGACCTGGCCCAGGATCTGGCCCGGGACGGCATCCACGGTGAGCTGCTGGCCGCGATGGACAAACGACGCCTGCATGTCCCGCAGGACAAAGCCCACGACGGCAGCGAGATTCACCGGTTCGAGCACGATGTCGTTCCTGTCGGTGCGCGCCAAGTCCAGCAGCTGCTCGACGATGCGCGCGCTGCGGCGGGTCGTCTCGGCGATCTTCTGCATCAGCATCTTCGCTTTGACGGGATCGTTGACCCGATATGCCGTGTCCGCGTACACGGCCAGCACCGCCAACGGCGTGCGCAGCTCGTGGGCGGCGTCGCCGATGAATCGCCGCTCGTTCTCGACGAGCGTCAGCACCCGCCGCTGCCGCTCGTTGATGGCGCGTATCAGGGGTCCCACTTCGGCGGGCACCGCGCGTTCGTCAACCGTCACGCCGTCGGTCACGCTGGCCTGCGCGATCTCCCGGCCGGCGCGGCCAAGCTTGCGCGTCGAACGGCAGACCACGAACATCGTGACGCTGCCGATCCCCGCAAACATCAGCAGCGTGATGATCGAGCCCAACTCGAAGCGGTCGGCAAGCCCCGCGTAGAACGCGCGCGTCGGCGTCGCGGCAACGATCTCGAAGCGGGCCGTCTCGTCCAGTCCCGCATAAACGCGCCAGGTGTCTCCGCCGAAGAGGACGCACGAGAACCCGATGGAATTGACCTGCGCCATCTGCGTGCGCGGCGCGTCCGTCGACGCCAGCACCAGCCGGTTCGTCACGCGGTCCCAGACCTGGATCTCGGTCTTGCCGATGGACTGGCGCAACAGGAAGGGGGGCACCGGCAGGTCGCGGGTGATGTCCTGCGTCACCGGCACCATCGCCAGAAAGAACGCAACGCTGTCGACCACCGCCCTCAGCTCATGATCGCGCGCCCCAGACTCGGTCCGCGTCAGGCTGTTCCAGTACAGACCGAACTGCACCAGCCACGACACCAGCAGCGCGCTGAAGATGCCCAGCAGAATCTGCGCCCGCATCGAATTCGTGACCCGGCGCATCAGCTGCTGTCCCGCGCGAGGCGATAGCCTTGGCCGTGCACATTCTCGATGGCGTCCTTGCCCAGCTTGCGCCGCAGGGCGTGAATGAACACGGCGATCGTATTGCTTTCGCCGGGCCGGTCGGCGCCGTAGAGATGCGCGCGCAGTTCTTCGGTGGACACCAGCCGGTCGGGATGCCTGAGCAGCATCTCCAGCGTGCGGAACTCCTGCTCGGACAGGCGCGTCGGCACCTCATCGACAAAGGCCTCGCGGCGCCCCGGGTCCAGCTTCACATGACGCCAGGCCAGCACCTTGTCGCCCGCCACGCCGCTGCGCCGGAGCAGCGCGCGCATGCGTGCAAAGAGCTCTGTGGGCTCGAACGGCTTGATGACGTAATCGTCGGCGCCCAGATCCAGCCCCTTGATGCGGTCGCTCAAGGCATCCCGCGCGGTGATCAGGATCACCGGCACCGCGTCGCCACGCCGGCGCAGAAAGCGCAGCACGTCCAGCCCCGACCCGCGATGCAGACCGATATCGAGCAGCACGATCGTGAAGGCATGCTCCAGAAGCAGCACCTTGGCGGCGTCGACTTCCTGCACCAGCGTCACCGCAAAGTCCAGCTCCTCGAGGGCCAGCGTCAGTGCGTCCGCGAACATCGCGTCGTCCTCGACCAACAGCACCCGCATGTCAGTTCCCCTGTGTGGGCGTTGGCAGCCTCTGCGCGGCGCGGCGGGCTTGCCGCGCATGCCGCATCATAAAGGTCTGCCGCCGGCTCAGGCGTGCGCGGGCGCGGCCAGCGCCAGCGGCTCGTAGCGCGCGCCCGGATGCGCTGCAGTGGTTCGCCGTTCCGTCTTGAAGCGCGCCACGGCCTGCAGCAGCTCCTTCGCCTGCGTGGCCATTGCGCCTGCCGCCGCGGCCGATTCCTCGACCAGCGCGGCGTTCTGCTGCGTCATCGTGTCCATCTGCGACACCGCCACGTTCACCTGTTCGATGCCGCTGGTCTGCTCCGCCGAGGCCGAGGCGATTTCCACCGTCACCTCTTTCAGGCGCGCCACCGCGTCCAGCACCTTCTGCATCTGGTCACCCGCTGTAGCCGCCAGCGACTCGCCGCCTTGCACCGCGCGCTTGGAATTCTCGATCAGGCCCTTGATCTCCTTGGCTGCCGTCGCGCTGCGTTGCGCCAGCGCGCGCACTTCGGTGGCCACCACTGCGAAGCCGCGGCCCTGTTCGCCGGCCCGCGCGGCTTCCACCGCCGCATTCAGCGCAAGAATGTTCGTCTGGAACGCGATGCTGTCGATCACCGAGACGATCTCGCCGACGCGCTCGGCATCGGTCGAGATCGCACCGATCGCCTCCACCACCTGGCCCACCACGTGGCCCGCCTCAACCGTGAGCTGGCTGCAATCCACGGCGAGACTGCTGCCGCTGGCCGCGTTGTCCTGGTTCATCCGCACGGTCGAGGTCATTTCCTCGATGCTGGCGGCCGTTTCCTCCAGCGACGCGGCCTGTTCCTCGGTGCGCTGCGACAGGTCGGCGTTGCCTTCTGCAATCTGGGCGGACGCCGTCGAGATGGACTCCGCCGCGCTGATGATGGTCCCCACCGTCGTCGCCAGTTGCATGCGCATCGTCTCCAGCGAATACATCAGGCTCGACCGGTCGCGTCCGTCCAGCGTGAGCGCCGTGGTGAGATCGCCGCTTGCAATGGCGCCTGCGAGCTTCTGCGCATCGGCAGGCTCGCCGCCAAGCTGACGCAGGATGCTGCGCGTGATCAGCCAGGCCGACAGCACACCGGCCAGTACGGCGATCGCCATGATCACGACGATTGCATTGCGCAGGCGTGCCGACGTCTGCGCGGCCTCTGCGGCCGATTCGTCACTGAGTTTGGTTTCCAGGTTGGCTAGCGCCATCAACTGGTCGAGCCAGGCGTCCTGCTTGCCGCGCAGCTCTTCACGCAGAATCCGGGCGGCTTCCTGCGCATTGTTCTGCCGTCCCGCTTCAAGGGCGCGCATGTAGATGGGCGTCGCTTCCTGCTGCGCACGGTGCGCGGCGGCCAGCAGATCGGTCTCGGCGGGCAGCGTCCCTTCGTCCTCGGCAAACATCTTTGCAAGCTGTTCGCTGGCTTGGCGATAGCGCGTCGCCATGTCTTCCGATCGGGTGATCTCATTCGCCACGGCTTGCGGGTCCGTGTACAGCACGATGTTGCGCACCACGATGGCCCGGCCCTGCACCAGCTCGCGCATCTGCAACGCCAGCTTCAACTGCTGGTTGTTCACGTTGACGATGTCGGACATCGACTTGTCCAGCGTCCGCACGGCATACAGGGACAGGACCCCAAGCACCAGCAGCGCCAGGATAAGCAAGAGGAAACCGATAGCGAGGCGAGACCTCACTTTCATGGTTGCAAGATTCATCATTCGCCTTTGTTGTGATCGGCAACCGGCTCATGACTATTCGCGCTATTGCAGCGCTGGCCCCACTTACAGGCGCCGCGCCGGCTGACGAGCGCGACTATAGCGAGGCAACAATTAATGAATCGTTAAGCCTCGCCAAGACTAGAAGCTGTGCCGCAACCCCAGCGCAATGGTCTGAGGGCTGGCGCCGGCAGTCACGCCAAGTTCATTGATGGCGAAATCGTAGGCCGCGTTCGAGCGGTTCTTGATCTTCGAGTAATACGCATACACGGACGTGCGCTTGGACAAGGGCTGCTCGTAGCCGAGCGTGTATTGGACCGCGCCGGTGTTCTCGCCGCTACGGACATAGCCCACCTGTTGCGTGGACGGCCCCGTGCCGTTGGCGGCGTAGCCGACGGACGCGTTGAGGCTGCCTGAACCCAGCTTCTGCACCAGCGACACGTAGTAACCCTTGCGGCGCAGATCGCCGGTGGGCGTCTGGTAGCGCAGCTGCTCGACGACGAGGTTGATCGTGGTGGTCGGGAACGAATACGAGGCGCCCAGCTTGATGGCATCGTCGTGCGAATCGGCCATCTGGTAGTTCCTGTGCAGCTCATAGGCCGCCACCAGCGCCAGCGGGCCTTCCTTGTAGGCCGCGGACCACGAGAAGAGCTGGGGATTGCGCGGCGTCGTCATGCGCTCCTGCGGCAGGCCCCACGTGAAGCCCGCGCTCAGGCCATGCCAGTCGGCCGAGCGGAAATGCAGCGAGTTCTTCTGGCGCCGGTCAAACGAACTGGTGTTCTCGATGTTGCCCGAACTGGAGGCCGAACCGTTGCCCATCAGCGCCATGTACCCGGCCGTCATCGGATAGTACGGGTCCATTTTCATGGTCGACTCGGTGTAGGCCGTGTGCCAATTGCCCAGGAAGAACGTGCCGTAGGGCGATGCCAGCCCGAGGCGCGTGTTCCGGCTGGCGATCTCGCCTTGCCCGGTGTTGAGCGCGATGCCGCTTTCGATCTGGAAGATTGCCGAGAGACCATTGCCCAGGTCCTCTTCGCCGCGCAGGCCGAAAACCGACCGGTTGTTCGTCATGCGCGAGCCGGAGCCGGCATTGTCGCCGCCGCTGATCCAGGCGTATTCCAGTGCGGTGTTCAGACGTCCGTATAGCGTGACGGATGACTGCGCCGTCGCGCTGCCCACTGCGCCACACAGCGCGGCCACCGCGCATCCACCAACCAGAACCCGTTTGCGCGCGTCGCGGCCAACCTTCATCTCATGCTCCTGTGCCTTCCGTGGGAATCCTGCGCGATGAACCCATGGGCACGGGATACGAGCGACCCCGGAACTGCAAGGCAGCACGCAAACCGGAAGACGATACGCGTGCATGCCGTGCCAGCGCCATTCGTCGATGGTATAGGGTGACGAACCTAATGTCGGATTGCGCCCCGGCGGGCGCCATGAAAACCTAGCCACCGCGAAATTAATCGAGGAGAGTGGCATGGCTTCGCGTCGACAAGTCCTGGGAGCGGCGTCTTCGCTGGCTTCAGCGTTTGCGCTCAACAGCATGTGGGCAGGCCGGGCGAATGCCGGGTCGCAGAACCAGACCGGCACGCCGCTGGCGGACGGCCCCCCGGAAGTGATCTTCTACAACGGCCGTTTCACCACGCTGGACCGCGCCAATCCGGAAGCGGGCGCCGTCGCCGTGAAGGCCGGCAAGTTCGTCGCGGTGGGCAGCGACCGGGAAGTCCTGCGCCTGGCGGGATCGAACACCCGGCTGGTGGACCTGAAAAAGAAAGGCGTTCTGCCCGGGCTCTACGACAACCACACGCACGTCGTGCGCGGCGGCCTGAACTACAACATGGAGCTGCGCTGGGACGGCGTGCGGTCCCTGGCGGACGCCATGGAAATGCTGCGCCGCCAGGTCGCCAACACGCCCGCGCCCCAATGGGTGCGCGTGGTGGGCGGATTCACCGAGCACCAGTTCATTGAAAAGCGCCTGCCGACCATCGAGGAAATCAATGCGGTTGCGCCGGACACCCCCGTGTTCCTGCTGCATCTGTACGACCGCGCGCTGCTGAACGCCGCGGCGCTGCGCGTGGTGGGTTACACCCGGGACACGCCCGACCCCGAAGGCGGTCAGATCATCCGCGATTCGAACGGCAATCCGACGGGCCTGCTGCTGGCCAAGCCCAATGCCACAATCCTGTATTCCACGCTGGCCAAGGGTCCGAAGCTGCCGTTCGACTACCAGTTGAACTCCACGCGCCACTTCATGCGCGAGCTGAACCGGCTGGGCGTCACGGGCGTCATCGACGCCGGCGGCGGCTATCAGAACTACCCGGACGACTATGCCGTCATCCAGAAGCTGGCCGACGACAACCAGTTGACCGTTCGCCTCGCCTACAACCTCTTCACGCAGAAGCCCAAGCACGAGAAGGAAGACTTCCTGAACTGGACGTCTTCGGTGAAGTACAAGCAGGGCGACGATTATTTCCGCCATAACGGTGCGGGCGAAATGCTGGTGTTTTCGGCCGCCGACTTCGAGGACTTCCGCGTCGAACGCCCGGACATGCCGCCGGAAATGGAAGGCGAACTGGAAGAGGTCGTGCGCGTCCTGGTCCAGAACAAATGGCCCTGGCGCCTGCACGCCACGTACGACGAAACCATCTCGCGGGCGCTGGACGTCTTCGAGAAAGTGCATCGCGACACGCCGCTCACCGGCATCAACTGGTTCTTCGATCACGCCGAGACGATCTCGGACAAGTCGATCGACCGGATCGCCGCGCTGGGCGGCGGCATTGCCGTGCAGCACCGCATGGCTTACCAGGGCGAGTACTTTGTCGAGCGCTACGGCGCGAAGGCCGCGCAGGCCACGCCGCCGGTCAAGCGCATCCTGCAAAAGGGCGTGAAGACGTCCGCCGGTACGGACGCCACGCGCGTCGCGTCCTACAACCCGTGGATCTCGCTGTCGTGGATGACCACGGGCAAGACCGTGGGCGGCATGCCGCTGTATCCGCACGAGAACCTGCTGGACCGCGAGACGGCGCTGCGCATGTGGACCGAGAACGTCGCGTGGTTCTCCAATGACGAAGGCAAGCGCGGCCGCATCCAGGTGGGCCAATTCGCCGATCTGATGGTCCCGTCCCAGGACTACTTCACGGTGGCGGACGAAGAGATCTCGTTCCTGACGTCCGACCTGACCGTGGTCGGCGGGCGCGTGGTCTACGGCGCGGGCGACTTCGCCAAGCTCGACGAGAACGCGCCGCCGCCCGCCATGCCCGACTGGTCGCCCACGCGCCTGTTCGGCGGCTATGCCGCCTGGGGCGACCCGGAAGGCGCGGGCCGCAATTCGCTGGACTACAAGCGCTTTGCCGCTGCCTGCGGTTGCGCCAGCGCGTGCGGCCTGCATGGCCACAGCCACGCCAATGCGTGGGCGTCCAGCGTGCCGGCCTCCGACCAGAAGTCGTTCTTCGGCGCCCTGGGCTGCTCGTGCTGGGCCGTGTAAGGGACTGAATCCATGTCGAGCATTTCAACCTCGCTGGCCGGCGTCGCGCGCCCCGTTCTTGGGGGCCGCGTTGCCCGCTTTGTCGCCTATCTGGGCTTGTGCGCAGCGTATCTGCAGGGCGGGCTGGTCAAGCTGACCGACTTTCCGGGCGCCATCGCGGAAATGACCCATTTCGGGCTCACGCCCGCGCCGTTCTTCGCCGTGGTCGTGATCGCGCTGGAGATCATCGCCTCGCTCATGATCCTGACCGGCTGGCACCGCTGGATCGGCGCCCTGGCGCTGGCGATCTTCACGCTCCTCGCCACCTTCGTCGCCCTGCAGTTCTGGGAAATGCCGCCCGGCCAGGCGCGCTTCTTCGCCGCCAACTCGTTCTTCGAGCACCTTGGGCTGGTCGGCGGATTCCTGCTGGTGATCTGGCAGGACCTGAACGAACGGCGGTAACGGCCTCTTTCGCAGCGCCCGCCGCGCTGGCCGCGCCGCCGGTCCAACGGGCACTGCGTCTTACACGCTTACCTTGCACATCATGGAACAGACACCCGTATCTCCCCGATTCACCGGCCTCCTGGGCTTTAACGCGGGATACGTCGATACGGCGGGGTTCCTGGCGTTGAATGGCCTTTTCACGGCGCACGTGACCGGCAACTTCGTCACGCTGGGCGCCGCCTTCGTCCACGGCACGACCGGCGCCTTTGCCAAGCTCCTGGCCTTGCCGCTCTTCTGTGCCGTCGTCGTCCTGACGCGCCTGTTTGCGTCCGGCCTCGCGGCCGCGGACACGGCCATGTCGAAACTCATGTGCGCGAAGGTGCTGCTGCTGGCTGCGGCGGCCGCCGTCCTCATCGCCTACGGCCCGTTTTCCGACAGCGACGCGCCCTTTGCCGTGATGGGCGGCATGCTGCTGGTCGCGGCCATGGGCATCCAGAATGCGATCCAGCGCATGCACCTGGGCAGCGCGCCGCCGTCCACGCTGATGACCGGCACCACCACGCAGGTGATGATCGACCTTGCCGACCTCTGCAAGGGCGTCTCCGGCGAGGCCCGCACGGCCGCCGTCGGCCGCCTGCGCAAGATGCTGCCCGCCTTGGCGGCCTTTGCGTCCGGCTGCGCCATCGCCGCGCTCTTGTACTGGGCGTCGCTCATGTGGTGTTTCGTCCTGCCGCCCGTCGTCGCCGCCCTGGCCACCCTGGGCATCAAGCGCGCCCCCGCCTGACCCTACCTGAAGGGGGGACGCGCCATACCTTCGAACAATGTCGAAATGCGAACGTTTCCCATATCCTGACGTTCTCGTTAAAGCCCGCGGCACAGCGGGCGAATGAGGCATCTTCATGCAGCCAGGCGCTATGCGTCCCCCCCCTCTGATTCAATCTTCCAGGTGATTTTCATGTCCCAAGCAAAGCTTGAAGTCCTGACCCCGCAGAACAGCCAGATCATCTTCATCGATCACCAGCCGCAAATGGCCTTCGGCGTGCAGTCGATCGACCGCCAGACGCTCAAGAACAACGTCGTGGGTCTGGCCAAGGCGGCCAAGGTCTTCGGCGTTCCGACCACCATCACCACCGTCGAAACCGAGTCGTTCTCGGGCTACACCTACCCCGAACTGCTGGACGTGTTTCCGAACCAGAAGGTCCTGGAACGCACCTCGATGAACTCGTGGGACGACCAGAAGGTGCGTGACGCGCTGGCCGCCAATGGCCGCAAGAAGGTTGTCGTCGCCGGCCTCTGGACCGAAGTCTGCAACACCACGTTCGCCCTGTGCGCCATGCTGGAAGGCGAGTACGAGATCTACATGGTTTCGGATGCGTCCGGCGGCACGTCCAAGGAAGCGCATGACATGGCCATGCAACGCATGATCCAGGCCGGCGTCGTGCCGGTCACGTGGCAGCAAGTGCTGCTGGAATGGCAGCGCGACTGGGCCCACCGTGACTCCTACGATGCCGTGATGGAAATCGTCAAGGAACACTCGGGCGCCTACGGCATGGGCGTGGACTACGCCTACACCATGGTGCACAAGGCCAAGCAGCGCACGCAGACCGCCCACGACGCCATCGCGCCCGTCGCCGCGCCCGTCATCGCCCGCTGATGCCCCAACGGGCCCGCAGCCGCTCTCGCAGCGGCCGCGGGCCTTTTTGCTGTCTTTTGCAGCCTGCCCGCCATGACGACCGCCGACATCCGACCCGCTGACCCAGCCCCGCCTTCCTCTCCCTTCGCCTACTCCGCCTTCACGGTGATCTGGGTGGCTACCGTCCTGTCGAACATCGGCACCTGGATGCACGACGTGGGCGCGGGCTGGCTCATGACCTCGCTGTCGCCATCGCCCATGTTCGTGGCGCTGGTGCAGACGGCAGGCGCGCTGCCGGTCTTCCTGCTGTCGCTCCTGGCCGGCGCGCTGGCCGACACGATGGACCGCCGCAAGCTGTTGCTGATGGTGCAGATCGCCATGGGATTCATCGCCCTGGCGCTCGGTCTGGTGGTCTGGTTCGGTCTGACCACGCCGTGGGTGCTGTTGGGCTTCACGCTGCTGATGGGCATCGGCACCGCATTGTCGGCGCCCGCGTGGCAAGCCATCGTCCCAAGCCTCGTGCCGCGTCCTTCGCTGCAGCAGGCCATCGCCACCAACAGCGTGGGCATCAACGTCAGCCGCGCCATTGGTCCGGCGCTGGCCGGCGTGCTGATCACCAGCCTGGGCGTGGCGATTCCGTTCTTTGTGAACGCGGTCAGCTTCATCGTGGTTGTGGCCGCACTGATCTGGTGGAAGCCGCCCGCGGCGGCTGAAAAGCGCCTGCCGCGCGAGCAGCTGTTTCATGCCATGCGTGCTGGCCTGCGGTTCGCGCTGCACAGCAAGCCGCTCAAATCCACGCTGGTCCGTGCCGTCGCGTTCTTCCTGTTTGCCAGCGCCTACTGGGCCCTGCTGCCGGTCATCGTGCGTCAGGTGTTGCAGGGTGGCGCCTTGCTCTACGGCATCATCCTGGGCTGCGTCGGCGCCGGTGCGGTGATCGGCGCCATCGTGCTGCCGCCGCTGCGCAAGAAGCTGGGCCCTGACCGCAGCGTCATGGCCGGCACGCTGGGCACGGCGCTTACGCTGGTGGTGTTTGCGGTGGTGCCGCATCCCGTGGTCGCCGGCGCGTTCAGCTTTCTGGCGGGCGCGTCGTGGATCATGGTGCTGACCTCGCTGAACGTGTCCGCCCAGGTGGCGCTGCCCGACTGGGTGCGCGCACGCGGGCTGGCGATCTTCGTCACGGTGTTCTTCGGCTCGATGACCGCCGGCAGCATGATCTGGGGACAGACCGCCGTGCGCGCCGGCGTTCCCACGGCCCTGCTGATCGCGGCCGCGGGCTCGGTCGTGGCGATGCTGCTGACCCGCAAGGCCAAGCTGCAGTTGGGCGCCGACCTGGACCTCGCGCCGTCGATGCACTGGCCCGAGCCCCTGATCGGCCAGCACGTCACGCATGATCGCGGCCCGGTGATGATTACCGTGGAATACCTGATCGATCCGGCACGCGGCGCGGACTTCGTGCAGGCCATGCAGCATGCCGGCGCCGAACGCCGCCGCGACGGCGCGTATGCATGGGGCATTTTTGAAGACGCCGCCCAGCCCGGCCGCTACCTGGAATACTTCCTGGTGATGTCGTGGCTGGAGCACCTGCGCCAGCACGAGCGTGTCACCCACGCCGACGAGGACCAGCAGGCGGAAGTGCGCGCCTTCCACATCGGCGACACGCCGCCGCGGGTCTCGCACTTCGTCGCCCCCATCCCGCAATAAGGGGCAGCAGGATAAGACCGCCGCTGCCCGCACACACCGTTACAAGAGAAGCATGATTCCTGACTAGAATTGCGCCGACAGGGATTTTGATGCCGCGCGCCGACAGGCGGCGGCTTAGGTGTGACATGGACAGCGCTCCTCGTTTCGAGGCAGTCAACGGAGCCCGCTTCGAGGTTCTGTGGGTGGATGGCGACCGGGTCTTCGGGCGCGGCGCCTCGAAGCTGGCCGTCTGGCTCAGGCCTAATGACAGCTCGGAATGCGCGCGGCACCTGCTGGAACAGGAATACGGCCTGCGCGACTACCTGCATCCGGGCTGGGCGGCCGTGCCGACCGAGCTGGCGCGCGTCGGCGGCTCCACCGTCCTGTATCTACAGGATCCCGGCGGACAACCGCTGGCCACGCACCACTCGCGGGCAATGGCCGCCCCGGCATTTCTGCGCTTCGCCATCGCGGTGGCGATGTCGCTGGGCAAGATGCACAACGCCGGGCTGATCCATCGGAATCTCAAGCCGGCGCACATTCTGTTCAACGAGCAGGACAGCGCCGCTCACCTGACCGGCTTTTCGTTTTCCACGCCGCTCGGCGCCTATCAGACGGCGCCCGCCTCAACGCCGGGCGACATCGTCGGCACCCCGGCCTACATGGCCCCCGAACAGTCCGGCCGCTCCGGCCACCGCGCCGACGCGCGATCCGATCTGTATTCGCTGGGCGTCGTCTTCTACGAAGCCTTGACCGGCGAGCTTCCGTTCCAAGCCGAATCGGCGCTGACCTGGCTGCACAGCCATACGGCGCGCGTTCCCGTGGCGCCCGCCGAGCGCAACCCCGGCATCTGCGCCGAGATCTCAGCCATCGTCATGAAGCTGCTCGAGAAATCGGCGGACGACCGGTACCAGACGGCGGAGGGGCTTGCCGCGGATCTGCAGTGCTGCCTGACCACGCTGACAGCCGGCCCCGGCGCCGCGCCGGACTTCGTGCTGGGCCGCTACGATCACCCCGGGCGCGTGCGCGTGCCGGCCACGCTGTACGGCCGGGGGACGGAGTTGGACATCCTGCTCGGCGCCATGGGCCGGGTGGCGGGATCGGGCCGCGCCGAAGTGGTGCTGATCTCCGGCGAACCGGGCGTCGGCAAGTCCATCCTCATCGAAGAACTGCATCGCGTCGTCGGCAGCCAGTACACCCTGCTCGCCAAGGGCAAGGGCGATCCTCACAGCCACGCCGGTCCCTACGCCGCGCTGGTCGAGGCGGCGCGAGGCCTGCTTCAGGCCGTGCTTGCCAAGAACGAAAGCGATCTGGGCGAATGGCGCGAAAAGCTGCGCGTGGTGGTCTCCGCGGGCGGCGACAGCCTGCTCGCGTTGATCCCCGAACTGGCGATGATCGTGCCGGACGCGTCGGGCCTGCTGGCCGAAGGCGACGCCAAGGCGCGGTTGCGCCTGGCCTTTCAGCATCTGTTCTGCGCGTTTTCGTCCCCAGGCCATCCGCTGATCCTGTTCCTGGACGACCTGCAGTCGACCGACGCGGCCACGCTGCGCGTCATCGAACAGCTGGCGCAGATGGATCTGCAGAACATCCTGGTCGTGGGCGTGTACCGCGCCGAAGACATGACGGCGCGCCACGCGCTCGCCGCCTTCATTGACAGCCTGCGCGCCAACACGATTCCCCTGACCGAGATTGCGCTCACCAACCTGCACGAGCGCGATTCCGCCCGCCTGATCGCCGATGCGCTGCAAAGCAAGTCGCCGTGGATCGATCCGCTGGTCAGCCTGGTGCAGGCCAAAACGGCCGGCAATCCGTGCTTCATGCTTCGCTTCCTGGCCACGCTTGCGGCCGAGGGACTGCTGCACTACGACCCGCGCCGCCAGCGCTGGATCTGGGATGCGGACGCCATCCGCGAACAGGCCTATACCGACAACGTGGTCGGCATCATCATCCAGCAGGTCGAGCGGTTGCCGGCGGACAGCCGCGAAGCCATTCAACACATGGCCTGCCTGGGACACGACACGTCGCTCGACAAGCTTGCGCTCGCGCTGGACTGGCCGCGACTCGACGTGGCCACCGCCATGCGCGAATGCGAGCGGCAGAGCCTTGTGTTCCGGACCGGCGACGTGTACCGCTTTCCGCACGACCGCGTGCAGGCGGCCAGCTATGCGCTGATTCCCGAACGGCAGCGCGCGGCCACGCACCTGGCGATCGGCCGGCGGCTTGCGCAGGACCTCGAACCCGAACAACTGAAGGCGCAGGCATTTGAACTGGTCGACCAGTTCAACCGGGCATGGCAACTGGTGCACAGCCGGGAAGAACGCGTCCGGCTTGCCCATCTGAACGCCCTGGCCGGCGCGCTGGCCAAGGACACCGCCGACTATTCCGCGGCCATCCGATATCTGGAGGCCGCCTCGGCGTTCCTGTCCGACGACGGCAGGCAGCATCAACCGGCGCTGGCCTTCACCATCGAGATCACCCGCGCGGAATGCGAGTTCCGCAGGGGCGCGGTGGCGAGCGCCAAGCATCGGCTGGCCCGGCTGGGAGAGCGCGAGGGGCCATTGCCGGAACTGGCCCGCGTGACGCAGTTGCGCGTGGAAGTGTTCATGGCGCTGGGCGAGCGGCACGAGGCCATTGACGCCGGGCTGCACTACCTGCGCCGCGCCGGCATCGACTGGACGAATAGCCCGTCCGATGAAGCCGTCTCCAGCGAGTACGCCGAGTTCAATGCGCTGCGCGACGGCCGGCCTGCGGCTGCCCTGCTCGGCCTCCCAGAGATGCAGGACGCCGACGCGGAAGGCACGATGGGCGTGCTGACCGCGCTGCTGCCCCCGGCCTGGACGCTCTTTGCGAATCTGCGCGAGCGCGTCATTCTGCGCATGGCCAACCTGAGCCTGCGCCATGGCAATACGGATGCGTCCAGCCTTGGTTATGCGTGGCTGGGCATGATCCTGGCCGCGCGCACCGGCGACTACGCAGACGGCTACGCCTTCGGCAAGCTGGGCGTCGATCTGGTCCAGCAGCGCGGGCAGGCCCGTTTCAGCGCGCGGGTCTATCAGGTGTTCGGCGGCCAGATCGTGCCGTGGTCGCAGCCCGTCAGCCAGGCGCGCGACCTGCTGCAAACCGCCTTCGAACTGGCCAGCCTGCAGGGCGACTGGACCTATGCGTCCTTCGCGCTGAACAGTATGGTCACGCACATGCTGGCCACCGGCGGCGCGCTGAACACCATCCGCGCCGACGCCGGCCGCGGCCTCGCCTTCGCGCGCAAGGCGGGTCTTGAAGTCCTGGACCGGTATACGTCGCAGCTTCAGCTGGCCAAGATGCTGCAGGGGCGCACGACCCAATTCGGCACGCTGGACGACGCCGGTTTCAGCGAGGCTGAATTCGAACGGAAGATCCAGGCCGAGCCCGGCCGGAACGTCACGGCCTGCTGGCACTACCTGCGCAAGCTTCAGGCCCGGGTTTTCGCTGGCGATTTCACCAGCGCCGTGCGCGCCAGCCAGGAAGCCTCCGCATTCGTCTGGACGTCGCTGGCGTTCATCGAGGAGATGGAATTCCACTTCTATTCCGCGTTGGCCCGCGCCTGGTGTCCCGTGCCGGCGTGTCCGTCGGAACGCGCCGCGGCGTTGGCCGCCGTAAAGGTCCATCTTGAGAAGCTGCGCCCGTGGGCCGCATCCAGCCCGTCCAACTTCCAGAGCCAGCAGCTGCTGATCGACGCCGAAGTCGCGCGACTGAATGGCGACGTGCTGGACGCGATGCAACGCTACGACGACGCCATCCACTGCGCCAGCGACCACGGCCTCGTGCACGTCGAAGGACTGGCCAATGAATGCGCCGCGCGCTTCTTCGAGAGCCGCGGCCAGCAGCGCATCGCGCACACGTATCTGCAACATGCACGCGCGTGCTACCAGCACTGGGGCGCGTCGGGCAAGGTCAGGCAGATCGACGCCCTGTATCCCACGCTTTTCGTGGACCGCCGAAGCGCCGCGCAGGGCTCCACCATCGAAACCCCGGTAGAAAGCCTGGATCTGGCCACCGTCATCGACATCTCCCGCGCGCTGGCCAGCGCGCTGGATCTGCGGACCTTGCTGGACAAACTGATGAAGATCGCGCTGGAACAAGCCGGCGCGACACGCGGCGTGCTTGTCCTGCAATCCGACGGCGAACTGTATGCGCGCGCCATTGCGACCACATCCGGCGATTCCGTGACGATCAGCCAGCGCGCCCAATCGCTGGACGAAGCCGGCCTGCCGCAGCAGATCGTGAACTACGGCTGGCGGACCGGCGAGACCATCGTCCTAGACGACGCGTGGGTGACGGGCGCATTCAACGGCGACCCGTACGTGCGCGCCGCGCGGCTGCCGTCCGTGTTGTGCCTGTCGTTGACCACCCAGTCCAAATCCATCGGCGTGCTGTACCTGGAAAACACCCTGGCGCGCGGCGTATTCGCGCCGCACCGGACCGCCGTGCTGCGCCTGCTGGCCTCGCAAGCCGCCATTGCCATCGAACGCGCGCGCCTGTATCGCGATCTGGCGCAGCGCGAAGCCCGGATACAGCGGTTGGTCGAAGCCAACATCATCGGCATCTGGTTCTGGCGCGACGACGGACAAGTGCTGGAAGCCAATGACCTGTTCCTGTCCATGACCGGCTACGACCGCGAGGACGTGGGCGCGGGCCGGCTGCGATGGACGGCGCTGGTGTCACGCAGCGGCGCGGTGTCCCTGGATGAACTGTTGCTGCGCGAGACCGCCGAGCCGGTCGAGACCGAACTGATCCGCAAGGATGGCCGCCGCGTGCCCGTGCTGCTGGGCTCCGCCCGGTTCGCCGCCGACGACAACCAGGGCGTGTCGTTTGTCCTGGACCTGTCCGAACGCAAGGCGGCAGAGGCCAAAATGCAGCAGATTCAATCGGATCTCGCGCACGTCACGCGCATGACCACCGTCAGCTCGATGACGGCATCCATCGCGCACGATGTCAGCCAGCCGGTGTCGGCCGTGTTGACCGAAGCGCAGGCGGCGCTGAACTGGATCGCGCGCACGCCGCCCAACACCGAAGAAGTCGCCGAGTCCTTGCGGCGCATCGTGCGCAGCGGCCAACGCGCCGGTTCAATCATTTCGGGGGTGCGCGCGCTGATCAAGAAGGCGCCGGCCGCCTTTGGTCCGATCGAACTGAACGGGCTCGTGAAAGAAACGCTGACGCTGCTGCGCAGCGAGCTCGATTGCAGCGACGTCCAAGTGATCCTGGACCTGGCTGATGGAGCGCTGCACACGTCCGGAGACCGCATTCAGCTGCAGCAGGTCCTGCTCAACCTGTATGTCAACGCGGTGGACGCCATGAAGCACGAGCCCTCTGCGCGGCAACTGACTGTCGTCACCCGGCTTGCCTCAGACGACGAAGTGCTTGTGGAGGTGCTGGATACCGGCAGCGGCATCGACGCGGCGTCGGTGAAGAAACTGTTCGATCCCTTCTTCACCACCAAGACCAAGGGACTGGGAATGGGTCTTGCCATCTGCCGCGAGATCATCCAGCTGCATCACGGCCAGATGTGGGCGCGGCCCAACAGCCCGGCGGGCGCGGTATTCTACTTTTCGCTGCCCGCGCAGGCTTGAGTCATTCGCCGTCGCCCGCCTCGGCATCGTCGCGCGAGGCCGGCGCGTGCGCGGCCACGCGTGGGTTGACCTTCATGATCATCTGCACCAGCTGGGCGAAGCTACGCGCCTGCATCTTCCGGTAAGCGCTGGCACGGTGCGCCTTGACCGTCACTTCACTGATCCCCAGCTGCTCGGCGACTTCCTTGTTCAGGCAGCCGGACGCGATCAACTCGATCACCTGCTGCTCGCGCGCGGTCAACGAGCGATAAAGCGCCATGACCTTTTCGAACTCCTGCTCCTTTGCGCGGCGTGCGACGTCCGACTCCAGTGCGCGGTGCACGGAATCCAGCAGCCGCTGCTCGGAAATGGGCTTTTCCAGGAAATCGATGGCGCCGGCCTTCATGGCCTTGACCGTCTGGCGGATATCGCCAAAGCCCGTGACCACCACGATAGGGATGTGATCGCCCAGTTCACGCATGCGCGCCTGCAATGCCAGGCCGTCGCCGTCCGACAATTGCAGATCCAGAATCAGACAGGAAGGCACCGGCGGCCGCGCCGCCGCCTGAAAGGCGCTGATCGAGTCGAAGGTTTCGGCGTAGATCCCGATGGACGACAGCAAGCGAAACAGCGAGTCGCTGACCTCGGCGTGATCGTCCACGATATACACAATCGCAGAGGGCACGCCGGATTTTTGAATGTTCAACGCTATGACTCCTTGCGGGGCGCGGCGCAATGCTTGCGTCGCATGCCTCATAGGGCAGCCACCAGATACAAATGCTGCGAGTTTAAGCGTTGAGATTTGTCCCCTTTATTGGGCGAACCGGCGTGCGCCAGACACCGTCCGTGCCGGCTGCCGTCAGCCGTGGGCCGTGCGCCGTGGGCCGTGGGCCGCGGCGTCAGCCTCAGCGCCCCGGCTGCATCACCGCCAGCGCCACCCCGTCGCGCTGCGGATCCGCGCCACCCTGCAGCGCACCGGTCATGCGCGAAACCACGTGCGGCGCCGCGAAGGCATAGCTCTGATGAGAGCGGTTGATCGCGTGTCCTTCCTGCTCCAGCACGTCGGTCACATAGCGCGGAATCCGGTTGGAAACGTCGATCGCGTTGCCAGTCACCGAGATGCGGGGCGCGGCCACCGCCTCGAAGGCGCTCATGCCGAAATCCACTAGGTTCACCACGGTCTGCGTCAGTGCCGAGGCAATGGCCGTGCCGCCGGGCGCACCCAGCGCGGCCTGCACCTCGCCATCGCGAAACAACAGCAAGGGGCATTGCGAACTGGTGCGGCGCTTACCTGGCCCGATCGAAGCCGCCCGGCCGGGCCGCGGGTCAAAGCCGCTGAGCAGGCCGTTGTACAGCACACCCAGGCCATCGGTGATGACGCCGGAACTCGTGCCCAGGCTGTGCGTCAGCGTGGCGGCGTTGCCATCGGCGTCGATCACGCAGACCTGCGTGGTGTCGCGCGGCTCGGTAGCGATGCCGGGCGCCAGCCGGGTGACCTCGGCAGACTGGCGCGACCGGATGCGCGCGGCGATCTCCGCCGCGTGCTCGCGCGACAGCAGGCGCGCCACCGGCACCTCCACGAACTCCGGGTCGCCGATCAGGGTGTCCTTGTCGATCGTCACCCACTTCAGCGTCTGGGCCAGCAATTCCAGATACGCCGGGCTGTTGTGGCCCAGCGCGGCCACATCGAACTGCGCCAGCACGTGAAGCGCCTGAATGAGCGTCAGGCCACCCGCCGGCGGTGGAAACCCCGCCACCTGCCAGCCGCGATAGTCGCCCCAGATCGGCGCCGCCTCGGAGACGGCATAGGCATTCAGATCGGCCAGCGTCAGCAGGCCGTCGTGTGCCCGCATGTCGTCGGCGATGCGGCCGGCGATCTCACCGCGATAAAAGTCCGCCGCGCCGGCACGCGCCAGATGTTCCAACGTCGCCGTCAGATCGGGATTGTGCAGGCGCTCGCCGGGCCGCTTGAAGTTGCCATCGGCACCCAGGTACACCGCGCGCCCGGTCGCCGTCAGCGCCAGCCTCCCGCGCGTCTCCAGCATGCCGCCGCGGGCGCGGTCGAGCGCGCCGTATTGGTACATGTGCGGGCGCACCACCACGCCGTCGCGCGCGTGCTGCAAGGCCGGCGCCAGCGCGTCGGCAAAAGACCAGGTGCCGTAGCGCGCCAACGCATGATCCAGGCCGGCCAGCGTGCCCGGCGTGCCAATCGATTGATAGCCCGCTTCGTTGACGTTGCCCTGGACCACGAAGGCGTAGCCGTCGGGCGTTTCGTTCAGCGGCAGATGGGCCCAGATATCCGGCCGCGCCGCTGCCGGCGCGCGGGCGCAGAAGTCCACGCAGGTATGCACGCCGCGCCCGGGCAACGCGACCTGCAGCGTGCCGTAGCCGGCGATGCCGGCCATCATCGGATCCACCACGCATTGGGTGAGGGCCGCCGCCACCGCGGCGTCCACCGCGTTGCCGCCATCCATGAGCACGCGCGCGCCGGCCTCGGCGGCCTCCGGCTGCGCGGCGCAGATCATGGCGCGGCGGGCGGTCATGCGACAGCCCCGGTGGCCTCGCGCAGCGCCAGGATGAAGGCGTTCAGGCCCGCATCGCGGTCGGGCTCGTTGGCGCTCAGGTAACGCGGCTCGGGGTAGGCGGCAAGCTGCACCACCGCCAGTTGCGCGCGGGGGTCAATGAAGATGCGTTGGCCAGAATGGCCCATCGCCATCATCGCGCCGTCCTCGCGCAGCCACCAGCTGTAGCCGTACGCCGTAAGGCCCAGCGCCTGGCGCTGCGCGGTGTGCAGGTCGGCCGGTATCTGGAAGGCCGGCGTGGCGGACTGCGCCACCCAGCCCTCGGGCAGGATGCGCTCGCCATTGACCACGCCGTCATCCAGCACGAACTGCGCGAAGCGGCCGATGTCGCGCAGCGTCATGCCGGCGCGGCTGCCGCCGATCTCCTGGCCGTCTTCGGATTCCAGCGTGTAGAAGCCGTCGAACTCCATCCCGCAAGGCTGCCAGATGCGGCGCGACATGTAATCGGCCAGCGTGCCGCCGGTCGCCGCGCTCAGCACGGCGCCCAAGAGGTACGTGTCGCCGGTGTTGTAGTGCCAGAAGCGCCCGGCGTCGTGGGCACGATGGCATCCGCGCAGCAGCGTCAGCACGCCGCCCGGCACCTTATCGGCCAGCGACTTGCTGTAGCGGTTCACGTCGGACGCCTTGTCCGTGTAGTTTTCTTCCCAGGCAATGCCGGACGACATGGTCAGTAGATGCCGAACCGTCACGGCGTCGTAGGCGCAGCCGGCCAGCGCCGGCACATAGGCGGTGACGGGATCGTCCAGGCTCTTGATGGCGCCGTCGTGCAGCGCCGCGCCGGTCAGCATGGCCGTCATGGATTTGACGGTCGACATGGTGGACCAGCGTTCCTGCGGCTGAAAGCCCAGGCCATAGCGCTCCAGCACGATGTGGCCGCGGTGGATCGCGATCAGGCCGGCCACGTTGTTGCGGTCCATCAGGTCGCCCACGCCAAGCGTCTCGCCATCCTGCGTATAACGCACGTCGATCTCGGGCGCGCGCGGCAAGGGCCGGGGCGTCGAGCCGCGATGGATCGTGCGGGTGGCGAACAGACGGTCGACGATGCGATAGCCATACGACTGCAGGCATGGCGGCCACAGCAGGAAATCTTCCCCGCGCGGCAGGTGTTCAACGGCCTCGGCCAGCGGCGGGGTGGGGATAGCGTTCATGAATGCCTCAAGAAAAAACCGGGCGCGAGGCCCGGCACTGATCAGTCGTTACGGATGCCTAGGCGCTTGACGATGGGGCCCCATACCTCGGCCTCGGTCTTCATCGATTGCGACACGGATTCGGCGCCAAGTTCCTTCGGCGGCGTCATGTAGATCTCGTCCATCTGCTTGCGCACCGCCGGGTCCGCCCAGAACTTGCGCGTGGCCTCAGTAAGCCGCGTCACGATTTCCGGCGGCGTGCCCTTGGGCGCCATCAGGCCGTACCAGGCATCGCCCGGAAACCCTTGCACGCCAACTTCCGCGATGGTGGGCACGTCGGGCAACTGCGCGACGCGGTCAGCGCCGAAGATCACCAGCGGCACGGCCTTGCCGGTCTTGACCTGCGGCACCGCGCCGGTCAGCGCGTCAGCCGTCAGGTCGATCTGCCCGCCGATCAGGTCCATCATGGCCGGCGCCGCGCCCTTGTAAGGCACGTGCGACATCTCGATCTTGAAGTGCTCGGCCAGAAACGCGACGTTCAGGTGCGTGGAGTTGCCGATGCCCGCCGAGCCGTAATTCAGGTGGCCTGGACTGGCCTTGGCTTTCTTGACCAGATCGTCCACCGACCGGATGCCCGTGACGGGATTGGCGACCAGCACCTGCGAGGTGCCGGCAATCTTCGTGACCGGATCGAAATCGCGCGTGGGGTTGTAGGCCAACTGCGAGTAGGTGAACGGATTCACCGACATATTGGACGTGCTGCCAAACAGCAGCGCGTAGCCGTCCGCCGGCTGCTTGGCTACGAACGCGGCGGCGATGCTGCCGTTGGCGCCGGGCTTGTTCTCCACCACCACGGTGCCCCCGATCTCCTTGCTGGCATACGCGGCCCAGGCGCGCGCCAGCGCATCGGCCGCGCCGCCGGCAGCCACCGGCACCACCACCGACACCGGCCGCGCGGGCCAGTCCGCCGCCGTGGCCGGTGCGGCAAAAGCCAGGACCAGCGAGCCGGCCGCAGCCAGGCCCATCAGCCGTTGAACGACGCGGAAATTCGACTGCGGAAAGGGCAAATCGCGGGCCATGGCCTGTGCTCCAGATGAAATCGGACGTTGAAGACCCGCATTCTGGTAGCGCTTTTTCATTACGTCCAATGCATAATTCATCATCAAACCATAATCAGCGCGTAATAAAACCGGGGGACGCGGATGAATCTTCAACAGCTCGAACACTTCCTCGTGCTGGTCGAAACCCGCTCTTTCAGCCGCGCGGCAGCCAAATTGCACCTGACGCAGCCCGCGCTCAGCCGCAGCATCCAGGCGCTTGAAGACACGCTCGGCGGACGCCTGCTGGAACGCGATAAAGGGAAAACACTGACGGCGCTGGGCGAGCTGGCCATCGTGCGGGCACGCAGAATCCGCGTGGAACTGGCCGAATTGCGCCGCAGCGCCAGCCTGCTGGCCGACTACGCGGGCGGCACACTGCGGCTGGGACTGGGCCCCACGCCCACCGCAATCCTGTCGCTGCCGCTCTTGCGCGACATGAAGGAACGCTATCCCGCGATCAAGCTGCTGCTGAGCGGCGGCACGCCCGAGATGCAGGTCCAGGAATTGCGCGAAGGCGCGGTGGACGCTCTGGTGGTGCATCGCAATCACATCCCCGCCGACCCCGACCTGCACCTGCGCTTTTTTCCGCGCACCCCGCTGGGCTTTGTCGTGCGCGCCGGCCATCCGCTGGCCGGCAAGAACGGCCTGGATTTCGACGCGCTGCGCCGCTACGCGGTGGCGGCCAGCGGCCGCGCCATGAGCGACGAGGTCATGCACCGGCTCAACGCGTATTTCGGTCCGCCGGTCCACTTCATCGACGCGATCCAATACCAGTCGAACGACATCCAGGCGCTCGTCGACCTGGTTCGCACCACCGACACCGTCTTCTTTGGCGTGCTCCGCGTGGCGCAACCGGCCATCGCGCGCGGCGAACTCGTGCATGTCGACGTGCGCCCGGCGCTGGAGCTGTCGTCGCAGTTCGTCTTCGTGACGCTCGAGGGCAAGACCTTGCCCCCGGCGCTACTGCGGCTCAGCGAGCTGTGCATGCGGTACATGTCAGGCGCCGACGACCCGCAGCCTGACTGATCATTTCTTGTTATCGCAGTCGATCACCCTACGGTTTTCCTCGTAGCCCACTGGGGCGATAAGGGGACGCCAAGGAGACGCCCTATGCCCCCCGTTAGACGTCCGGCGTCAGCATTGGCGGCATTTGCGGCCTTCGCTGCGGCAGGCTGACGCGCCATCTCGATGAACGCCCGCTGGTAATCCAGGGCGTCGTCCGCCTCGCGCGACCCCAGGAAGATCTGCTTGGGAATACCGCGCGGACCCAAGCGCACCGGCACCAGATCCATCTTGACCGCGTACTCCTCGACCAGCCAGCGCGGCAGCGCGGCCACGCCCCGCCCGCTGGCCACCATCTGCAGCATGATGTCCGTCGTTTCGATCGCCTTGTGCCGCTTGGGCGTGACGCCGGCCTTCAAGAGGAACTGGTTGTAGATGTCCAGCCGTTCGATATCGACGGGATAGCTGATGAGCACTTCCTGCGTCAGTTGCTCGGGCTTCACGTAGGAAACCGACGCCAGCGGATGCCCCTTCGCCACGACCAGCACCTGTTCGTAGTCAAACACGGGTTCGAACTTCAGGCCCGGCTTGAACAGCGGATCGGGGGTGACCAGCAGGTCGATCTCGTAGCCGAAGAGCGCGCCAATGCCGCCGAACTGGAACTTCTGTTTGACGTCCACATCCACGTCCGGCCACGCGGCCAGATACGGCGCCACCACCTTGAGCAGCCACTGATAGCACGGGTGGCATTCCATGCCGATGCGCAGCGCGCCGCGTTCGCCCTGGGCAAACTGGCCCAGCCGCTCTTCGGCCAGATCCAGTTGCGGCAGCACCCGGTTCGCCACCGCCAGCAGATATTGGCCCGCCTGCGTCAGGCGCAATCGTCTTCCTTCGCGCAGCCAGATATCGGTGCCGAGCTGCACCTCCAGCTTCTTCATGCTGTGGCTCAGCGCCGACTGGGTCAGGTTCAGGACGCCTGCGGCGGCCGTCAACGAACCTTGTTTTTCGACCTGCTGGACGATGCTCAGATGGATACGTTCAAGCATTCTTATGATCTAGATTCATGGATTTGTGAAATAAAACCATTTTACGTCATGGATTTTGATATTTAGCATTGCGTTCTTGTTTGCCGCTGTGTTCCGCACGTTGACCCGATCAACACGCACGTTCCATGGCAAGTCGACTCCCTCCGCGCCGATTGGCTTCATGGAAGCAAAGATGACACACCCCCTACGCTTGGTCGCCGTTTCCGGCGGCATGCAACGACCCTCCAGGACCACCGCCCTGGCAGAGGAACTGCTGACGCTGATCGCCAATGAAATCCCCTGCGAACCCCGCCTGGTCGAAATGGGGCGGATCGCCCCGCAGCTTGCCGGCGCGACGTGGCGCTCGAACTTGCCCGACTCGGTCGAGCGCGAGTTGACCGCGGTGGAGCAAGCCGATGTCCTGGTGGTGGCAACGCCCGTCTATCGCGGCTCTTATACCGGCCTGTTCAAGCATTTCTTCGATTTCATTCATCAGGACGCGCTGATCGACAAGCCGGTCCTCCTGGCCGCCACCGGTGGCAGCCAACGCCATGCGCTGATCATCGACCACCAGTTGCGGCCGTTGTTCAGCTTCTTTCAGGCGCGCACGCTGCCGCTGGGCATCTACGCCACCGACGAGGACTTCGTCGACTACCGGCTTAAGAACGACGCGCTGATCGAGCGTGCCGGACTGGCCGTGCAACGCGCACTGCCGCTGGTCGAACTGACCCGGCAGATGCGATCTGCAGCGGCCGTGGAAGCCATCGCGGCCTGACGCCCAGGCCCAGCGGCTTTCACAGCAAGCCACGCAGAAACGCCTCCGCGAACGCCGGCCCCGTTCACCCCGAATTCACGCCTATCGCAGTACTTTTGCATCCGACCATCATGAACAAAGACTTCACCTTCAGCATCAAAAGCCTTCGCTTCGATGAAAACTATCAGCCGTCGGACAGCACGCGCATCACGACCAACTTCGCCAATCTGGCCCGAGGCGAAAGCCGCGAGCAGAATCTGCGCAACACGCTGAAGATGATCGACAGCCGTTTCAATGACCTGGCGCATTGGGACAACCCCACGGGCGATCGCTACGCCGTCGAGCTCGACATCATCACCGCCGAGATGACGCTGGGTGCAAACGGCAACGCCAATGCGTTTCCGCTGATTGAAGTGTTGAAGACCAACATCGTCGACAAGAAGACCGGCAACCGCATCGACGGCATCGTCGGGAATAACTTCTCGTCCTACGTGCGCGACTACGACTTCAGCGTGTTGCTGCCCGAATACAACGACAACAAATCCACGTTCAGCACGCCGGAAGATTTCGGCGACCTGCACGGAAAGCTGTTCAAGCACTTCGTTGAATCCGAAGCCTACAAGGCAAACTTCAAGAAGCCGCCGGTCATCTGCATCAGCGTTTCCAGCAGCAAGACTTATCACCGCACCGACAACCACCACCCGATCCTGGGCGTGGAGTATCAGCAAAGCGAATTCTCCCCAACCGATCAGTACTTCGAAAAGATGGGGCTGCAAGTGCGCTACTTCATGCCGCCGAACAGCGTTGCGCCGCTGGCGTTTTATTTCCAGGACGACCTGCTGGGCGCCTACACCAATCTTGAGCTGATCGGCACCATCAGCACGATGGAAGCGTTCCAGCGCATCTACCGCCCCGAAATCTACAACGCCAATTCCGCGGCCGGAAAGCGCTATCAACCCAGCCTCAAGAACCAGGATTATTCGCTGACGCAGATCGTGTACGACCGCGTCGAACGCAGCCAGCTGGCCGTCAAACAGGGCAAGTTTGCCGAGGCGCACTTCATCAAGCCGTACAA
Source organism: Achromobacter animicus (assembly GCF_902859585.1). Lineage (GTDB taxonomy): Bacteria > Pseudomonadota > Gammaproteobacteria > Burkholderiales > Burkholderiaceae_B > Achromobacter > Achromobacter animicus. The sequence continues at coordinate 220,257 of NZ_CADIJM010000005.1, forward strand.
GCACGTGCTTGATCAATGGGCTGCCAGCCACTCCCACTAATAAACCGAACACAGACGGACACCCGCCATGAAAAAGCTTTTGCCCACCTCGACCGCCGGCAGCCTGCCCAAACCCTCCTGGCTTGCCCAGCCCGAAAAGCTCTGGTCGCCCTGGAGCCTGCAAGACGAACAACTGACCGAAGGCAAGCAGGACGCCCTGATCCTCGCGCTGAAGGAACAGGAACTGGCCGGCATCGACATCGTCAGCGACGGCGAGCAGACGCGTCAGCACTTCGTCACCACGTTCATCGAGCATTTGGACGGCGTTGATTTCGAAAAGCGCGAAACCGTCCGCATCCGCGACCGCTACGACGCCAGCGTGCCCACCGTCGTCGGCGCCGTCAGCCGCCAGAAGCCCGTCTTCGTCGAAGACGCCAAGTTCCTGCGCCGGCAGACCAAGCAGCCGATCAAATGGGCGCTGCCCGGTCCCATGACCATGATCGACACGCTGTACGACGCCCACTACAAGAGCCGCGAAAAGCTGGCCTGGGAATTCGCGAAGATCCTGAACCAGGAGGCCCGCGAACTCGAAGCCGCCGGCGTCGACATCATCCAGTTCGACGAACCTGCGTTCAACGTCTTCTTCGACGAAGTGAACGACTGGGGCGTCGCGACGCTGGAACGCGCCATCGAAGGCCTCAAGTGCGAAACCGCCGTGCACATCTGCTACGGCTACGGCATCAAGGCCAACACCGACTGGAAGAAGACGCTGGGTTCGGAATGGCGCCAGTACGAGGAATCGTTCCCCAAGCTGCAGAAGTCCAGCATCGACATCGTCTCGCTGGAATGCCATAACTCGCATGTGCCGATCGACCTCATCGAACTCATTCGCGGCAAGAAGGTGATGGTCGGCGCCATCGACGTGGCCAACCACACCGTCGAAACGCCGGAAGAAGTCGCCAACACGCTGCGCACGGCGCTCAAGTTCGTGGACGCCGACAAGCTGTACCCGTGCACCAACTGCGGCATGGCGCCGTTGCCGCGCGCGGTGGCCAAGGGCAAGCTGAACGCGCTGAGCGCGGGTGCGGAGATCATTCGCCGGGAACTGTCCGCCTGACGTCGCAGGCGGCAAGCGGCTGGGCGGTGCCTGGCAACCTCCGATCAGTTCGCCTTCGGCCTGCGTGTTGCAATGACCAGGCCCGCGGCGACCATCGCGAGGGCGACCAGCACCGCCATCGGCGGAAGCCGTTGTGACAGGATCGACTCGATAATCGCAGCGGCCACCGGGCCAAGGGCTTGGAAGGCGGTGACCTTGCTTGCCGCCAGCTTGCCCAGCGCCCACAACCAGCAAAAATAGCCCAGACCGCTCGATAGCCCAACGAACGCGACGTTGGCCCATTCCAGCCGATTCAGCGCGGGAATCAGCGGCTGCGACGTGAGGGCGCAGAATCCCAACAAGAACACGACCGCCGAAACCATCGCCAGCCGGCAGGTCGCAAGCGCCGGATAGCGGCGCAGGTATGGCGCGTACAGAATGCTCGTCACGGCGCCGACGACGGTGGCCGAAACCAAAGCCAACACGCCCCAGCCGCTGTTCGCCATGCCTGCCGAGGACTCGGAAGGCATCAGCAGCAGATATGCAACCCCGGCAACCGCGATGCACACGCCAACCAGGCCTCGGCCACTGAATGGCTCCTTGCCTGTGAGCACCGCAAGACACATCGTCACCAGCGGCATCGTGGCAAACACAAGCGCGCACACGGTTGCCGACACTGTCAGCAGCGCATGGTTGAGCAATAGCACCAATACCGCGAACTGAAAAATGCCCAGCGCGGCGATGGCCGCGGCATCCTTGACCCTGAAGGGTGTTCGTGCGGCCGAACCAATCGGCAGCAGCAGGACTGCGGCTCCGATCAGATAGCGCAGAAACGCCAGAGTGGCGGGCGAGACGGCACTGGACACCACGCTTGTGGAAACCATCGCCGCGCCAACGAGCACCCCCACCGCCGCCGCGGCAGCGATTGCGTTGAGCTCGGTCCGCATGGAAGTTCACCCAGGTTGGTGGCTGGACGCGGGTTTAATCCTGGTGAATTGCTGCTCTGTGACGATGCTTCCCCACTGTTGGCCGTCTTCCTCGTGCACGAGCTTGAAGCCCACGGACTCATACAACTTGCGCGCTGCATCGAGGCCCTTGAAGGTCCACAACTGACACTCGGGAAAACCGAACCGGTCACAGAAATCCAGGGCAGTTCCGATCAGCTTTCGGCCGATCCCGCCGCCGCGGCATCCGTCATCCAGGATGAACCAGCGCAGATGCGCCTGGTTGTTGCCGAGGTCTTGGCCGTCTATGGCGATGGAGCCCACAATCCGGTCGTTCTGGATCGCCGTCCACACCCCATTGCACGGCTCGCCGAGCCGCCCCGTAAACTCGGCAATCCCCGCGGCCACCTGGCTTTCGAAGAATTGGCCAAAGCCCGAGTGCTTTGAATAGAAGGCCGCATGCATCTCGGCCACGCGTCCCACCAGACCGGGTCGATATCCCGACACGATCTGCACCGTATCCAGCGCGGCCGATGACTGAGTCCCGTGGCTGGCCTTGAGCGCTCTGGCGTACTCCGACAACCCTTGCGCGACCGCCTGCTGTTGCGAGGGATTCAAGTGCGCCATCGCCGTGGTGACCTGATTCCGTCCGTAGGCGTGGATACGCTTGACCAACGCCTTGCCCTTGCCGGTCAGCGTCAGTTGCTTCAGTCGCGCATCCTCCGGCGTGGCCGACTCGGCAATCTCGCCCGCGGCGATGAGTTTGGACAGCATGCGACTGACACTGGATTTCTCCAGACCAAGCGCGCTGACCAGGTGGGCCGCCGCCACCATGCCCTGGGCATCGATTTCCAGCAACGCGTGCACAGCTGAAGCGGAGTAGGCGGTGCCCGCCAAGGTCGGCCGCATGAAGCCCAGCTCGCGCACAATCGTGCGCGACGCGGCTCGGATCTCGTCTATCGATTTGGCGGGCATCTGCATGGTGCATCCCATTAAGTTGTATTGCACAACGACTATGTTGTTCAACACAACCAAACCTGTCAAGCAGATTTCCACGCCGGGATAACCCGTAATAACAAGAATCTCTCAAATCAGCGGGCATTTGTGATTACTGGCGCTTCAAACCCGCGTGCTAATTTTTCCCTGCAATTCAAAGCTCGCTTCATAACACTCAAGGGAATCACACCATGCACGCCGTGGGAAAAGCATGCCGCAAGGCAGGGATGGCATCGACCGTTCGCAGCACGTTCTTGAAGTTGATGGCGCCGGCGCTGATCGCCGGGTTGGCGCTGGGCATGACCGCCGCGCCAGTCCGGGCTGCCGACTTCCCGGGCGACAAGCCCATCAGCCTGGTCGTGCCGTTCCCCGCCGGCGGAGGCACCGACTTCATCGGCCGGCTGCTCGCCTCCGAGATGGGTAAAGCGCTCAAGACCACCATCGTGGTCGAGAACAAGGGCGGCGCCAACAGCAACATCGGCACCGCGTACGTGACCCAGGCGCGCCCCGACGGCCACACGCTGCTCGTGTCGGGTGTGGGCATCGCCACCAACCAGGGCCTCTACAGCAAGCTGCCCTACAAGCTCGATCAGCTCGACCAGATCGCAATCCTGGCCTTCGGCGCCGACGTGCTGGTGACCGCACCCGGCTTTCCGGCCAAGACGCTGGCCGAGTTCGTCGCGCTGGTGCAGAAAGAGCCCGGCAAATACTCCTACGCATCGTCGGGCAACGGCACCACCGGCCATCTGGGCATGGAAATGCTCAAGCAGCGCGCCAAGCTCGACATCATGCATGTGCCCTACAACGGCGGCTCGGCTGCCATCAACGACGTGCTGGCGGGTCGCGTGGACGTGCTGTTCGTCAATCAGGACACGGCGCTGCCGCACGTGCGCGCCGGCAAGCTGCGCGCGCTTGCCATTGGCAGCGCCAAGCGCAATCCCACCTATCCCGACACGCCCACCGTGGCGGAAAGCGGCTATCCGGGTTTCTCGTCCGAATACTGGTTTGGCCTGTCCGCCCCGGCCGGTGTGCCGGCGCCGGTGTTCCAGCAACTCTTCGAGGCCACCCGCACCGCCATGCAGTCGCCCGCCATTCAGGAAAAGCTGGGCGCCGTCGGCCTGGTGATTCCGCAGCTCACGGATCGCAAGCAATTCGTGACGCTGGTGGATGCCGAAGTGCAGAAGTGGGGCGAGGTCGTGCGGGTGTCCGGCGCGCGCATCGATTGATGCGTGACGCTGCACGGTCCGGGCGGCCCGTGCCGTGCGCGATAACATGAAGCCGGATCGGGGCCGCTAGCGCGGCCCCGTTGTCATGCCTGGCCAGCGTTCGCAGGCGCGGCGTCGATCGGCGCCAGGAAGTTCAGGCGCATGAGCGTGTCGCGCGTGATGTCCACGATCGAGTCGATGTGCGCACCATGCGAGGCGGTCAGATACGAGATATAGAAACGCGCCGGCGGAATCGGCGGATCGGCGGGCAGGGCGCGCAACACGCCCATGGTCAGCATGTCCTGCAAAAGCGGCACGGGCAGAATGCCGATGGCGTGGCCCGCCGCGATCAGGCGTGAGATCAGCGCCAGCGAATTGGTGGTGCTGGGCCCAGACATATCGACACCGCCCGACGCCAGCCAGTTTTCAACCACGGTGTAGAGCGTGGAAGGCGGCGAGTGCGTGGCGATGTGATGGCCGCGCGCGTGCTCTGCGCGGAACGGATCGGCCGTGATGTGCAGCGTGGGCGAGGCCACCCAATGGAACGTCATCCAGCCGATGAACACGTCGGTGATGGTGTCGCCCGTGGCCGGATTGGTCAGCAGCGCCATGTCCAGTTCGCCCGCGTTGAGCTTGCTGTTGAGCACCGACCCCACGTCCACCGTCATCTCCAGCGCGAGCGAGGGATAGTGTTCCTTGAGCTGTGCGATCACCGCGGTCAGGCCTACGTTCGCCGAGCACTCGTCCGCGCCCAGCCGCAACTTGCCGCCCAGGCTGCGATCCTTGCCAAAGTGTTCGAGCTGGCGCGTGCTGTGCAACGCGCTCTCGGCATGACGCAACGCCGACTGCCCCACATCGGTCAACGTCACGCGCTGGCGCGAGCGATCAAACAGCTGCACCTCCAACGCGCCTTCAAGTTCGCGGATGCGGGCCGAGACGGCCGGCTGCGTCACGTGCAAATGGCGCGCGGCCGCGTGGATGCTGCCCAGCTTGGCGGTCCAGTAAAAGGCCTCAAGCTGGCTTAGGGTTATCCGCATGATAAGAACTCTTTTTCAAACTGCGCCGAAACTTTGATTATTGGCCCGGAAAGCCCGCGTGATACCTTTTTTTCACCGGCTTCCGAGCCTTTTTCATTGTAGTGAAGACAAGCGATGTATCTGATTCATCCCATGCCCGAGGCCTTGCCGCATGAAGATCTGGCGCTGTTGCTGAAGGCGGAGCCGGCCACCATCGGGCACTTCCAGACCACCGGCTTCATGCGCGGCGACATCCGTGCGCATCAGCAGGACGTGCGCATTGCCGGACCGGCCGTGACGGTGCGCATGCCCGGCAACGACGGCGGCATTCTGCATCATGCGATGGCCTGCGTGCGTCCCGGCGACGTGCTGGTGATCGACCGGGCTGGCGAGGCCGTGACGGCTGCCTTCGGCGGCGCCATGGCCTACGCCGCCAAGCAGGCCGGCGTGGCCGGCATCATCGTGGACGGCCTTGTGACCGATCTTGGCGAATTGCGCCAGCACGGCATGCCGGTGTGGTCGCGCGGGCCTTCTCCCATCACCACGCGCTTGCTGGGTCACGAGGGCGAATTCTGCGGCACGATCCACTGCGGTGGCGTCACGGTGCGGCCCGGCGCGGCCGTCCTGGCCGACGAAAACGGCGTGCTGGTGCTTGATCGCGCCGCCGTGCGCGCCGCCGCGCAGCAGGCTATCGACTTCCAGACCCAGGAGCAGACCACGCTGGCGCGCCTGCGTGCCGGCGAGAAATTCCCCGACATCGTGGGCTCGCGCGCGCTGATCGAACGCGCCATCGCGGCAGCCCAAGGAGCAAACGCATGAGCATCGACCTCGACATCACCGACCTCGCGCAGCGGCTGCGCCGCCGCGAGCTGCGATCCGAAGCGCTGGTGAGTGACTACCTTGCGCGCATCGCCGCGCTCGACGGCTGGCTGCACGCCTACGTGGCCGTATACGCAGACGAGGCGCTGGCCGCCGCACGCGCAGCCGACCTGCAACTGGACCAGGGCATCTGGCTCGGCCCGCTGCACGGCGTGCCGATCGCACTTAAAGACCTGATCGACATCGCCGGCCAGCCCACCACCATCGGCTCGCCCATCCACGCCAACACCATTGCCTCGCACACGGCCGAACTGGTGCGGCAATTGCAGCGCGCCGGCGCCATTATCCTGGGCAAGACCCACATGGTGCAGTTTGCCATGGGCGCGTGGGGGCCCAATCAGCACATGGGCACGCCGCGCAATCCGTGGGATGACCGCGTGCACCGCATCCCCGGCGGATCGAGCAGCGGCTCCGCGGTTGCGGTCGCGGGACGCCTGGCGCCGGCCGCCATCGGCACCGATACCGGCGGCTCGGTGCGCGTGCCCGCCAGTTACTGCGGCATCACGGGCTTCAAGCCGACCGTGGGCCGCATCTCGGCGCACGGCGTGGTCACGCTGAGCCAGACGCTCGACAGCGTAGGTATCTTCGCGCACAGCGCCGCGGACGCGCGCCTGGTGTTCGACGCGCTGGTGCCGGTTGAGCCCGGCGAGTGGCGCGAGCCGCTCGACGCGTCGCGCTTTGGCATTGCCGGCGCCACGCTGGGCCGTCTGCCGGAGGCGTTCCTCAATGACGTCACGCCCGCCGTGCGACGCGCCTATGAAGCCTCCATCGCGCTGTATCAGAGCCTTGGCGCGCAGATCGTCGAAATCACACCGCCCGCCACGCTGTCCGAGTTCAAGGCCGTGACGGGCGACATCATGATGACCGAAGGCGTGGCGTCGTTCGAGCGCGAGATGACCGACCTCGACCTTCCCGTTGACGACTCGGTGCGGCCTCGCCTGCTTGCTGCCCTCGACGTGCCGGCCTTGCGCTACCTCGCCGCGCTGCGCGAGCGCGACCGCCTGCAAGCGGCGATGGAGTCGCGGCTGCAGGGCATGGCGGGACTGCTGACGCCCACCACGCTCACCACCGCGCTGCCGCTCGACGAGGTCGATCACGGCAACGCGCCCGTCCACTACACACGCATCGGCAATCTGTTGCAGATGTGCGGCGTCTCGGTGCCCAACGGCCGCGACGACGCGGATCTGCCCACCGGCCTGCAGATTCTCTGCCCGGGCGGCGAAGACCGGCTGGCGCTGTTTCTGGCCGAGGTCTTCCAGCGTCATTCCGATTGGCATCGCGTGCGCGCCGACACGCGTGCGCAAGCGACCACGGCATAACCCGATGCCGTGGCAGGGCGCGCGCAGCGCGCGTGCCCATACACAAACAGGGGGAAAAACATGAAACGAAGCATTCTGGCGGCGCTGCTGGCGGCCGCGGCAACCTCGTTCGCCGCGGCCGGGCCCGCCCGCGCGCAGACCGCCGCCTTGCCCGAAACCCACTTCGCGGTCGTCGGCGGCGGCAGTCACAACTACACCTTCGGCGCGGTTGAAAAGCCGTTTTGGGAAAAGACCCTGCCCGAAGCCTCCGGCGGCAAGGTCACGGCCGAGCTGATCGGCCTGTCCGAGAGCGGCCTGAAAGGCCCTGAGATCGTGCGCCTGATGCGCGCCGGCGCGCTTGACGTCGGCATGGGCGTGTTCGCCTTCGTCAGCGGCGACGACCCCACCTTCGAAGGCGTCGACCTGCCCGGCATGGCGACCGACTACGCCACCGCGCGCAAGATGGTGGCGGCCTACCGGCCGGTGCTGGAACAGCGCATGCTCAAGCGCCACGGTGTGCGGCTGCTGGCCACGGTGCCGTACACCGCACAGGTGTTCTTCTGCCGCGCACCGGTTAAGACCCTGGCCGATCTGAAGGGCCGCAAGGTGCGCACCCGCGGCAGCAACATGGCCGAATACGTTCGCGCGCTGGGCGCGTCGCCGGTGACCATACCGTTTGCCGAGGTCATCCCCGCGCTGCAGACCGGCGTGGTCGATTGCGCGGTGACCGGCATCGGCTCGGGCAACGCCGCGAAGTGGTACGACGTCGCCAAGAATCTTTACCTGCTTCCCATCGACTGGTCCATCGGCTTTTACGCCATCGCCGAACGCCGCTGGCAGAAGCTGGATCCCGCCGTGCAGCAGTTCATGCTCAAGGAGGCGAAGGTGCTGGAAGATCGCCTGTGGGACGAGACCGGCCGCGAGGGCGACTATGCGCTTGCCTGCAACACCGGACAGGGCGAATGCCGCATCCACACCCAGGCCGACATGCAGGCCACCGCGCCCACCGAGGCCGAGCGCGCCACATTGCGCGAGGTCGCCACCGAAATGGCGAGCCGCTGGGCGCGGCGCTGCGGCGAGGAATGCGCCGCCAATTGGAGCGCGTCCGTGGGCCAGGCCCTGGGCGTGACGCTGCGCTGAACTTCAAGGAAATCTCATGACGACAGAAACGCATGGTTCGCTACGCCTGCTCGACCGCGTGGCCCGCATCGGCGCCTGGATAGGCGGCCTCGGGCTGCTGCTCGTGTCCTGGCTCATCGTGGCCGACCTGATCGCGCGCAAGGTCGCGGGCGTCTCGCTCGGCGGCGCCGACGAGCTGGCCGGCTACACGCTGGCGGTGGCCAGCGCCTGGGCCTTTCCCATCACCTTGCTACGCCGCTCGCACATCCGGGTCGACGTGGTCTACACGCATCTTCCCGCCAAGACGCGCGTCGTGCTCGACCTGTTCGCGCTGGCTTGCCTGGGCCTGTTCGTGGGCACGCTGACGTGGCACGCATGGTTCGTGCTGGCCGACTCCATCGCCTTCCAGTCGGTGTCCAACACGCCGCTGCAGGTGCCGCAATGGATCCCGCAATCGCTCTGGTTCGCCGGCTACGCGTTCTTCCTGCTCACCATCGTGGTGCTCGGCGCCAGCGCGCTGGGCCGCGTGATGCGCGGCCGCTGGCAGGCGGTCAATGCGCTGATCGGCATCCACTCGGTGGAGGAGGGCATCGAAGAAGAAACCGCCGACGCACCCGTACCCGCGCGCACGCAACCCCAGGAGTGAGCCATGCTGATAATGACGATTTCCATGCTGCTCGGCCTCCTGGCGCTGAGCGTGACCGCGGCCGCCACCGTGGGCCTCCTGGGCATGAGCCTGGCCGGCGTCTATTCCCCGCTGAAACTGACCAACGCCATCGGTGAACTGGCCTGGGGCACCAGCGCCGAATTCCTGCTGGTCGCGATTCCGCTGTATGTGCTGATGGGCGAGCTGCTGGTGCATTCCGGCGTCGCCGGCCGCATGTATGGCGCCGTGTCCAAATGGGTGTCGTGGCTGCCGGGCGGCCTGATGAACGCCAACATCGGCGCCTCCGCCATGTTCTCGGCCACCAGCGGCTCCAGTGTGGCAACCGCCGCCACAATCGCCACGCTGGCCCTGCCGGAGCAACGCAAGTCGGGCTACAACGCGCCGCTGTTCCTGGGCTCGATCGCGGCCGGCGGCACGCTCGGCATCCTGATCCCGCCCTCGATCAACATGATCGTGTACGCGCTGATCGCCAACGTGTCGGTGCCCAAGCTCTATCTGGCCGCGACGCTGCCGGGCATCCTGCTCACCGGGCTGTTCATCGCGCTGATCGTGGGCCTGTGCCTGTTGCGTCCGGGCCTCGCCGGCAAACGCCCCGCGGTGAGCTGGTCCGAACGCATCGCCGCCCTGCCGCACCTGCTGCCGCCGCTCGCGATCTTCGCGCTGGTGATTGGCGTGATCTACGGCGGCATCGCCACCGCCAGCGAGTCGGCCGCGCTGGGTGTAGTGGCCGCCACCCTGCTGTGCGCCTACAAGCGCGTGCTGACCTGGGAAATGCTGGGCCGCGCCTTCGAAGCCACACTGCGCACCACCGGCATGATCATCCTGATCACGCTGGCCGCGTTCTTCCTGAACTTCGTGCTGTCCTCGATCGGCCTGACCACCTTGCTGGTCAATGCCGTGACCAGCCTGGACCTGCCGCCGCTGGGCATGATGCTGGCCATCATCCTGTTCTACATCCTGCTCGGCTGCTTCATGGACACGCTTGCCATGCTGGTCACCACCGCGCCGCTCACCGTACCGATCGTCATCGCGCTGGGCTATGACCCGGTGTGGTTCGGCGTGCTGCTGATCGTGCTGTGCGAAATGGGCCAGCTCACGCCGCCATTTGGCATGAATCTTTTCGTGGTGCATAGCGTGCGCGGGCAGGGGAAGTTCATGGATGTGGTGGTGGGCGTGCTGCCGTTCCTGGCGATGCTGTTGCTGATGATCGTGCTGCTGCTGGCGGTGCCGCAGCTGGCGCTGTGGTTGCCGGGGCAGATGGCTACGCTGTGAACGAGGCGCGGTGGGTGCACGCTCGAGCGGAGTACCATTTTTTCGAGCAGATGCATTAGTCCCGCCGGCAGCCCACGCCAGGCAGCCGGCCGCCTTAACCCTCACCGCGTGGAGTTGAATCGAACACACGGATGTCGCCGTTTCGCTTGGGCGGCCTGAGCACGTTGCGTTGCGGGCCGCACTGGACGTGGTTCGCGATGCTGCGCAGTTACTCGGCGATGAACACCATCAGCCCGGCGACGTGGCCCACCAGTTCCTGGACTACAACGGCACTACCGCCGCAGCGCTGCGTGCCGCGATCCACGCGGGATTCGAAGGGGCGATTCAACGGGCCGTCGACGCGGGCGCATCGACCGCTCGTGAATCCTAAAGGCGTTCCCGCAAGGCCTGAAGCCGAGGACGGGGACTGAACGCCTCGGCAACTCAGACACCGTCTGAAACCCGCCCGGCCATGTCGCCGTTGAGCAAGTCCGCCAACCGGTTCAGCCCGTGCGTCAAACGTGTCCGATCAATCGCGCCCCCCAACGACACACGGAGCGCCAAGGGACTGAACGCTCCCGTCGCAAATGATGCCGAATCCGTGACACTCACACCTTGTTCAAGCGCGGTTTGAATCAGCCGGTACAGATCGATATGACCCGGCAACTGCAGCCAGAGATGCAGCCCGTTCGGGTCGGCCTGAATCTCCCCCGGCAGGATCGACGCCGCAATGGCTTGCCGATGCTGCAGCTCACGCTTGACCTGCGCCATCCATTGCACCGCAGCGCCAGATTCGATCCACGTCGACGCCATCTCCGTCATCCAGGGCGTGGGCATCAGCGCCAGCGAGCGCAGGGCATCAAGCACGGGCGTCAACGGCTCGCCGGCAGGTACGACCAGGTATGCGGTCCGCAGGCCGGGCGCGATGCATTTCGATAGCGTCGACACGTAGTAGACCGGCGTCGACAACGTGTTGGCGGCAACCGAAAACATCGTGCTCGGCGGCTGCTCAGCCAACAGCCAATACGGATCATCTTCAATAACCGGCAGCGAAAATTTCTTGGCCACCCGCAGCAGCTCGGTTCGCCGCGCGGAGGACAGCGTCAGCGCGGTCGGGTTCTGAATCGTCGGATTCAAGTACAGCATTGCCGGACGATGTTTTCGGCACACGCGCTCGAGGTCGGCGGGGTCCATGCCGAATGCATCCGACTCCACCCCGACGGCCAAGCGCTGCAGCAGGCGGGCCGCAGCCAGGAAGCCCGGGTAGGTCAGCGCATCGCACGCAATCGCATCTCCGGCCTGGCTCCTGGCCAGAAGCAGGGCTGCGATCGCGGTTTGGGCGCCGGGGCAGACCACGATCCGGTCAGTGTCCACGCTGCCCAGCACCGGCTGCAGCCATTTCGCGCCGGCTGCACGATGCCGTGCATCCCCCGCCCCCACGTGATAGCTCATCAGATCCATCGAGCTTGCCGCGGCCTGCGTCGAGCCGCTGCCTTCTGCAAGCATCTGCGAAAACGCGGCACTGCCGAGCAACGGCGGGATGTTCATCCCCAGATCGATCGTGCCGCCTGTTGCCGACCCGGCATACGCCACATAAGTCCCGCCGGCCCCCTGTGCTTCCAGAATCCCTTTCTGGCGAACTTCCGAATACGCCCGCGTGACGGTCGTGAGATCGACGCCCAATGTCTGGGCCAGTTCACGCTGCGTGGGAAGGCGATCACCCGGCCGGAGAACTCCATCCTCCACCGCGGTGACGATCTGCGTGGCGATTTGCTGATACCGCGAGCCCGCGCCGGGGGTCAGGGGCCGCACCCACGACAGGCTTGCTTTTTTCAGACGACGCGAGAGAGCCATGTTTGATTTTTTGGGTTTTTGGCCACTTCCGCGGGTGGCAAGGAGGGTCGGGCCGGACAATTCAACTGCTTGTATGGATTTTGGCAGTAGAATTGGCAATCTTGTATGGATTTTAGCACTTGCTCCGCGCGTTCCTGATCCGGTTCAGCGTCCGCGCGTAGCGATCAAGCTGCTCAAGCAGCGTTTTGAGGAAATGATGAATTTCTGGGTCCCTTTAGCCTTCGGTACGTTCAAGCTCGGCGTGCTGGGCGTGTGCATGTTCCTCGCCATCAAGTCGCATCGCGAAGGCGCTAGAAAAGAGAAAGAGAAAAAGGAGATGGAACGCCTTGAAAGCCTCAAGGCGCTATCTCAGGAACGTTGAGCAGATCAGCTTCACCCCGAGATGATGCCCCGCATTGCATCCAGGCATAAAAAAATGCGGCTCGAGTGAGCCGCATTCGATAACAACAATGCTTAGGACTGCTGCGGTGCCACGAAGTGAGACACCTTCGGCGGCGCATCCCCGATGTGGAAACCGCGCACTTCGGCCTGCTGGTCCGCGTCGGCGTGCGTCACACGCTCGTGTTGGCGCAGGTGTTCCAGCCACGACGTCACCAGGAAGTATTCCAGGTAGCGGCCCGGCTGCGCCGCATCTTCAAAGATCCCCCAGGCGTAGGCCCCATCGCGGCGGCGTTCGGCGCCGGCATGCTGCATGGCTCGCACGAAGTCCGTGCCGCGTGCCGGATCGATCAGGTATTCCACCGTGATCATGACCGGGCCGCGGTCATGCGACACCTGCTGATCGATCAGGGGCTCGGGCCAGTGCATCGACGGTGCGAGGTCCAGGTCGGCGCCCAACTGCAGTTTGGCCTTGCGGGTCAGCAGCATCGCAATCACCGAGCCGGCGGCGGCGATAAGCATCGCGGCGGGGACGCCGGCATGCACCGCGGCTTGGCCCCAGATCATGCTGCCTGCGGTCATCGAGCCGAAGAACACCGTCACGAAGATCGCCAGGCCACGAGCACGCACCCAGTCCGGCAGGGCAACCTGCGCCGATACGTTGAGCGAGGTCAGCACCATGATCCACGACGCGCCGGCCAGGAAGCTGAACGCACCGGCCACCACGGGATGCGGGATCACCGCAAAGACCACCAGCGTGAGCGCCGTGCCCAGCGTACCCGCCATGACGCTGCGGTCAGGACCGAGCTTCTTGCGCAGCGGCGGCAGCACCATCGCGCCAATCACCGCACCCGCACCGACGCAGCCCAGGATGATCCCGTAGAGCATGGCGCCGCCATTGAGCACCTGGCGCACGATCACCGGCAGCAGGGCCCAGTAGGCGCTGGCAAACAGGAAGAACGCGACGGCACGGACCAGCGTGGACTTGAGCGGCTTGCTGTGCAGCGCAAAGCGCAGGCCGGCACGCATGGCATGAAACAGCTGCTCGCGGGGCAGACGCTTTTCGGCGGCAACCGGCGGCTTCCACCAGATCAGTGCGGCCACCACCACGATGAAGCTCAGCGCATTGACGAAGAACGGAATCGCCATGCCCAGGCTGGTGATCAGCACGCCGGCCAGCGCCGGGCCGATCGCACGGCTGACGTTGATGCCCACGCTGTTCGTCGCGATGGCCTGCTGCAGCGAAGGACGCGGCACCAGGCTGGGCACGATGGCCTGCCAAGCGGGCGCCGACAGCGCCGTGCCAATGCCCATCAGCAACGTAAAGCCCAGCAGCACCCACGGCGTGGTCAGGCCAAACCACACCACCAGGCCCAGCGCCAGGGCGATAAAGCCCATCGCGATCTGCACCATCAGCAGCAGCTTGCGGCGATCCATCGTGTCGGCCAGCGCACCGGCCAGGAGCGACAGCAGGAAGACCGGCAGCGCGCCCGCCGTCTGCACCAGCGCCACGAACATGGGCGAGGGCGACAACGACGTCATGAGCCATCCGGCGCCCACGTCATGCATCCAGGTGCCGATGTTGGACAGCACGGTGGCAACCCAGATTACGGAGAAGGCGGAATAGGCGAAAGGCGAGGACGGCTGGGCGTCGGCGGGGCGGGTGTCGGCGGTCGTCATGGGAGGCTCCGGGGCTGCCGGTCAATACGAGAAAAAAAGCCCGCGGCATCGGCCGCGGGCCTGGGGATTTAGCGAGCGATAACCGGCGCAGCGACGGGCGCGATCGCCTCATGCTTCGTCTGCGTACGTTGCGCGGCCTTGTGCACCATCGTGTAGGCGTAGTCCACGCCCATGCCGTACGCGCCCGAGTGTTCCTTGACGATTTCCATCACGGCATCGTACGAATCGCGGCGGGCCCAGTCGCGCTGCCATTCCAGCAGCACTTGCTGCCACGTCACCGGCACCACGCCAGCCTGGATCATGCGTTGCATGGCCATGTCGTGCGCTTCCTTCGACGTGCCGCCCGACGCGTCGGAAACCATGTAGATCTCGTACTCGCCTTCCAGCATGGCGCACAGGGCGAAGGTGGTGTTGCAGACTTCGGTCCACAGGCCGGCCACGATCACCTTCTTGCGGCCATTGGCGGCGAGCTGGTCGCGCACCTTCTGGTCGTCCCAGGAGTTCATCGAGGTGCGTTCCAGTACTTTCTTTTCCGGGAAGACATCAAGCAGTTCGGGGTAGGTGTAGCCGGAGAACGATTCGGTTTCGACGGTGGTGATGATGGTCGGAATGTCGAACGCCTTGGCGCCCTTGGCCAGACCCACGACGTTGTTCTTGAGCGTCTGGCGGTCAATCGACTGCACGCCGAAGGCCATTTGCGGTTGGTGATCGATGAAGATGATCTGGCTGTTTTCGGGGGTCAGAACTTCGAGCTTGGCGGTGGCGTTGGTCATTTCAGTGTCCTTGAAGAGGTAGGTTTGAGGTGTTGCTTGCAGCGCGTTGCTGCGATGAACAGAACTATATTCTTCGGGACAATCGGGCGGTAGATGGCTATTTTTGCCTTCATCGTTCTTTTTATGGAACGATGAAGGTTTGCAGGACTGTTCGGCGACGGCCATCTATGGGAACGACATGGGTATCATCCGCAGTCCTGCCGCTCAGACCGGCTTCAGCATCCCGCCTCCGATCCCATGCAATGCCCTCGCTGCAACTGGCAGAACCCGGCCGCCAATAAGGTGTGCTTCAGCTGCAAGGCCGTCTTGCCGGTTACTGCCCACGAGGCGCCCGCCCAGCGGCCCGGCCCGGGCGTCAACGCCCCCATCTTTCCCGGCATCTGGGCCCGACTGGCCGCCACGGCGTTCGACGCCATCGTCATGGTGGCCGCCATGGTCGGTCTGTCCATGGCCGCCTCATACACCTATCAGGGCCTGACTGGAGCAGACGGGCCCGCGCTGCTGGCAATCGCGGGCGGGCTGCTGGGCTTGCTGCTGCCCGCATTCATGGATGCCTGGGGCAATGGCTCCCCCGGCAAGCGCCTCTTGAAGCAGCGGGTGGTGACGCGCAAGGGCAGCTCACCGGGACTTCTGCGTTCGATCTGGCGGCATACCCTGAAGTACTCGCTGAACCTGGCGTTACCCGGCCCCTTCCACCACATACAGCAGGCGGTTTTTGGCGAGCGCGCCATGCACAACGCCCTCGCCGGCACTCACGTGGTGTCCAGCCAAGTCAATCCGCGGGTCGTGCTGCCGGCGCTGGCTCGCGTCCGTGCCGTCACGGGCGCCGGCCGGTTCTTGTTCATCGTATTCGGCATGGTGGCGCTGGTCCTGGCCGGCATGGTGATCGCGGTCGTCGCCCTCGACAAGGATGACGCGGACAGTCCGCTGCGCGCCGACGTCATCCACCTGGATCTCGTGTCGGATCCCGTGCGCCTGCTGGCGGAAAGCTACTATCAGCGCACCAAAACGTTTGCGCCCGACATGGCCGCGCTCGGCGTGACGCTGGAATCGCTGCGAACCAGCGGCTTCAGCAAGCTGGAGATGAATCCCGTCAACGGCGTGCTGCGCTTTACCATCGCGGGCGATCCGGGCACGGCGGTCCTACCGTCGTTGGGCGGCAAGCACCTGGTCTATCTGCCCGAGCTGCGGTCCGAAAAGAAGGGTGGCGGCGTGCGCCGTTGGCGATGCGGCAGCGACGACATCCCGCGCGAAGACCGCCCCTACAGTTGCCGTCACGAAGCCGGCGCCCTGGCGCGCTAGTCCGATCTTCCGAACAGAGAACCTTGCGCATGTCCAGCCTGATCGAATCCATCCACCGCGCCGATGACGGCAGCGACCTTGCCCAAATGCAGGCCTTGTGCGAGCAAGGTCTGCGCGAACAGCCCGATCTCGCCGTCATGTGGGCACTGCGCGCCCGCTATCACGACCAGCGCCGCGCGTACGCGCAGCGTGACTCGGACCTGGACCGCGCGTTGGCGCTGGATCCGCAATGCAGCGACGCCATTCGCTTGCGAGTCACCGCGCTCTACGACGCGGGCCAACAGCAGCAGGCCTGGCGCCTCCTGCGCGAGGCCCTGACACGTACGCCGTCGCACTTCGGATTGCTGATGGCCGAGGGATATCTGCTGATCAACGACCGTCAACTGGACGACGCCATTGCAAGCTGGACCCGCGCCTCGCAACTGCGCCCATTCGCCGCCGCGCCGCATTGCTACATCGGCTCCAATCTGCACAACGCAGGCCGCTACCAGGACGCGCTGCCCTACCATCAGCGCGCCGTCGCGCTGGCGCCCAACAATGGTGGCTTTCTTTATGACGCCGGCAACAACTATCGCCGTCTGGGCGACCTGAACAACGCCATCGTGATGTTCGACCGCGCCCGCGCCATCCTGGGCGAGGAGAACGCAATCCAGCACAATCGCGCCTCGTGCCTTCAGGCGCTCGGACGCCACGAAGACGCGGTGGAGGAATGGACCAGCCTGCTGCGCCGCGAACCCGACTGGGATTGGCCCCTCGAGGGCAAGGCGCGCTCCCTGCACCGCCTGGGCCGAGGCGACGAGGCGGCGCCGCTATGGCGGCGCCTGGATGCACTTTCAGACAGCGGCTGGGAAGGCCGCAAGGAGCAAGCCCGCGAGTATGTGCGCAGCGGCGACCCTGAGTTGGCGGAAGCGGCATTGCAGGGCCTGGATCCGCTGTCCAGCGGCGACGCCCAGCTGCTGTTCGTCGCCGGCAATGCGCAGCGCGACCAGCGCCGCTGGGAAGCAGCACTGACCTATTACCTGCGCGGCTACGAACTCGCGCCCGACAACGACTTCCTGCCCGGCAACGCCGCCGACATGCTGAACAGGCTGGAACGTCACGATGAAGCGTTGCCCTTGTCCGAGGTCGCGATCTCGCTGGATCCCGATTGGCTCAAGTGGCGCCGCGCACGCATCGAGGCGCTGACCCACCTGGGGCGCGCAACCGAGGCCGTGGCCGACGCGGACCAGGCGATGGCACACTGGCCCGACAGCGGCCCCCTGCACGCCGAACGCGTCAATGCGCTGATCGCCGCCAGCCGCTATGACGAGGCGCTTGCAGCGTGCGACCGCCTTATTGCGCTGGATCCCGACTACCGCAGTTGGGCGCTGTTCTCACGCGGGGAAATCTACGGCCACATGAAGCGGCATGCCGAATCGGCGCTGGCATTCCGCCAAGCGTCCGCCTCGTATCAACAGAACGGCAAGCCTCAGTACCAAGAGCTGTCGATGCAAAATGCGCTGGCTGCAGAACAGGCCGCGGCCGCGCCGCGTGGAATTCTCGGCCGACTGTTTGGCCGCAAGTGAGCGTTGAAATTCGGTGCTTCCCAGGTTGAATCCACGCGAACCTTTCGACGGCGACGGCGCAACAGAAAGAAATCGGTGCTCTCAAACGATCATCGACTGTTGCGCAAAGATTCCCGCCATCGCGCCTTGCCAGGATGCCGTGGTGACTGAATGCATGGCAGGGTTGGCAAGGTCGCCCGCGGCGTAGATGCCGGGCGTGCTGGTCTGGCGGCGCTCATCGACCTTCAGGGCGATGCCTTGGGGCGTCTCAACCGTGGCGAGGCCCAGCGATTCATGCAAGCGTGCAGAGGGCTTGTTGCGCGGATGGGCAAACACGATGTCGACTGCAACAGCAGGGCCTGCATCGAGCTTGACGGTGACGTTATGGCTTTCGTGATGGTTCAGTTCGGTGATCAGGCCATCAACGACGCGGACGCGGCGGCGTGCTAGATCATCCCGGACGTCGGGCGAGATGTCGTGACCATGAGCGAAGACCGTCAGCGTGTCAGTCCAGTCGTGGTACAGCCTGACGTAGTTGTGCGACGGCGGGCCGGACCAGATAAGGCCCCAATGCCGCCCTGCGACCTCGAAGCCGTCGCAATAGGGGCATGGAACGATGGACGTGCCCCAGCCCTCGGCGAAGCCCGGAACATCAAGCATCTGGTCAGCCACCCCATAGCTCAAAATCACGCGGCGCGCGCCAAGGCGCTCGCCATCGCCAATCAGGACAGAGAAATCGTCCAAGGCACCGAAAACGCTTTCAGCTTTTGCATTGATGATCCTGACTGAGGGGTACCGCGCGAGCTGCTCCCGCGCCTCCGTCAGGATGTCCTGCGGTGGCCTGTGGTCGTGACCGAGCAGTCCATGGGAATGGTCGGCAAAGCGATTACGCTGCAGGCCGGTGTCGAGAACGATGACCTTTCGGCGGGCACGTCCGAGTTGGAGCGCCGCGGCAAGGCCGGCAAAGCTGCCGCCGATGATGATGACGTCATTCATGGTATTGGGATCCGTGTTCTATATCGAAGGGATTGGGACTGCGCTCGGCGGTGAGCCGTGCATGCGCGAGGCGCCGGAAGGCGCCGCTACGGTTGAAGCCTATTCACCGGCGCGCACATTTCGGATACCATGAGGTATCCTAAATCCCTAATTACGATACTGTCAAGTACTGGAATACACGTGGCGGAGAAAAAAACGCAGGGGCGGCGTGGCCGCCCCGCCAATGAGGCGCTGGGCCAAGCAATAGTGAACGCGGCCAGCCAGCTATTCGTGGAACTGGGTTTTCAGGCGACGACCATGGACAAGGTCGCTCAGCGCGCGAAGATATCCAAGCTCAGCATCTATCGCCATTTCGAGAACAAGGAGGCGCTATTCAGCGCGGCCATCGCGGCGCACTGCCACCAGTTTGCACCTCAGGCACTTATCAATGGCGTCGAGGGCTCAGCCGAAGATCAGCTCATCACGGTGGGATCATTCCTGCTTCGCACGCTGTTGAGCCCGGACGTTCGCAATGTTGAAGCCATGATCATGGCTGACAAGACGAATCAAAAGTCGTTAAGCAAGCTCTATTTCGAAGCCGGCGCAGCCTATGTCATTGCCCAGATCGAGGCCCTGTTGCGTCAGTTGCACGCGAAGGCGGCGCTGAACGTGCCCGATCCTGGCCGCTCGGCCCGCTTGTTTGCCGCGCTTATCAAGGGTTGCGACCTTCTGACAATCGCGCGTTTCGATGAGGCGAAAGCAGAGGACGACGACGAAATCGAATCCTATTGCCGGTCGGCTGCCGCCATGTTCATCGCCGCGCACGTCGGCGGGCAGAAAGAGACTCCACAGACATAGCGTCAAGAGACAGGCGCCCAAAAGCCTAGATCTGCTCGGATTGCCAACCGCATCCGAAGCGCACTAAAAAGGGCTGCGAACGCAGCCCTTTTTTCAACTACGGTAAGGTCGACGGATTCGCGCCGTCGCCTGAATCACTCCACCGTCACGCTCTTCGCCAGGTTCCGCGGCTTATCCACATCCGTACCCCGCGCGCATGCCGTGTGATACGACAGCAACTGCAGCGGCACCGTGTGCAGAATCGGCGACAGCTTGCCGTAGTGTTCCGGCATGCGGATCACGTGCATGCCTTCGGCGCTTTGAATCTTGCTGTCGGCATCAGCAAAGACATACAACTCACCGCCACGCGCGCGCACTTCCTGCATGTTGGACTTCAGCTTTTCCAGCAGCTCGTCCTTGGGCGCGATGGTGACGACCGGCATGTGCTCGGTGACCAGCGCCAGCGGGCCGTGCTTCAACTCACCGGCCGGGTAGGCTTCGGCGTGGATGTAGCTGATTTCCTTGAGCTTGAGCGCGCCTTCCAGCGCGATCGGGTAGTGCATGCCGCGGCCCAGGAACAGCGCGTTTTCCTTGGAGGCGAAACGATCGGCCCAGGCCATGATCTGCGGTTCCAGCGCCAGCACCGAACCGATGGCGGACGGCAGGTGGCGCAGGGCCTTCAGGTGCTCGGCTTCCTGCTCATCCGTGAGCTTGCCGCGCGTCTGCGCCAGCGCGAGCGTCAAGAGGAACAGCGCAGTGAGCTGGGTGGTGAAGGCCTTGGTCGAGGCCACGCCGATTTCGACGCCGGCGCGCGTGATGTACGACAGCTTGCACTCGCGCACCATGGCGCTGGTGGACACGTTGCAGATGGTCAGCGTGTTTTCCATGCCCAGCGAGCGGGCGTGCTTCAGCGCGGCCAGCGTGTCGGCGGTTTCGCCGGACTGCGAGATCGTCACGACCAGCGAGCGCGGGTTCGGCACGCTGTCGCGGTAGCGGTATTCGCTGGCGATTTCGACGTTGACCGGGATCTTGGCGATGGATTCGATCCAGTACTTGGCGGTCAGGCCGGCGTAGTAGCTGGTGCCGCAGGCCAGGATCAGCAGGGAGTCGACTTCCTTGAAGATCTTGTAGGCCTCGTCGCCAAAGAGTTCGGGCGTGATGGACTCGATGTCCTGCAGGGTGTCGCCGACCGCGCGCGGCTGCTCGAAGATTTCCTTCTGCATGTAGTGGCGATAGGGGCCCAGCTCGGCGGCGCCGGTGTGCACGTGCACGGTATGCACTTCGCGATCGACGTTCTTGCCGGCGGCATCCACAATCCAGACGCGCGAGAGCTGCAGGTCAACGACGTCGCCGTCTTCCAGGTAGATGATCTGGTCGGTCGTGCCGGCCAGCGCCAGCGCGTCGGACGCAAGGAAGTTCTCGTTCTGGCCCACGCCCACCACCAGCGGCGAGCCTTGACGCGCGCCGACCACACGGTGCGGTTCGTCGCGGCAGAACACGGCAATCGCATAGGCGCCATGCAAGCGGCGAACGGCGTTCTGCACCGTTTCGAAGAGGTCACCCGAGTACAGGTGATTCACCAGGTGTGCGATGACCTCGGTGTCGGTCTGGCTTTCGAAGACGTAGCCGACGGCTTGCAGCTCGGCGCGCAGTTCGTCGTGGTTTTCAATGATGCCGTTGTGAACGAGCGCGATGCGCGGCTCGTCATTGCCCAAATGCGAGAAGTGCGGGTGGGCGTTGTGCGTGGCGGGCACGCCGTGCGTGGCCCAGCGGGTGTGGGCGATGCCGGTGAAGCCTTGGATCTTGTCCTGCGCAACCTGGTCGGCCAGCTCTGCCACGCGCTGCGTGCTGCGCGTGCGGCGCAGATGGCCGTCGGCGTAGACAGCGACGCCGCAGGAGTCATAGCCGCGGTATTCCAGGCGCTTCAGGCCTTCAACGAGGATCGGGGTGATGTCGCGCTGGGCGACGGCGCCAACAATGCCGCACATAGGAGTGACTCCGGGTAAGTTCAGTACCGACGCATTGTGCGCGACCCTTAAAGAAATTTGATTTCTTTATGTTCGACAATTTGGCAGTTAATTCCCTTACACAAATGTGATTAAATTATCTTTCGTCAAGATCGACATTTTGAATTAATCATGCAAAACACGTCCATTCCCCTACCTGAACTGGATGATCTGGACCGGCGCATTCTTGAACAGTTACAAGAAGACAGTTCGCTGACCAACCAGGATCTGGCCGCGCGGGTGCACGCATCGCCCCCGACCTGCCTGCGGCGGGTGCGGCGATTGGTGGAAGAAGGGGTGATCGACCGGCAGGTGGCCATCCTGTCGGCCGAGAAACTGGGCAGTACGCTGACGGCGATCGTGGAAATCACGCTGGACGTGCAGGCGGCTGAAAGCCTGGACGCGTTCGAACAAAGCATGCTGACGGAACCGGCGGTGCTGCAGTGCTACCGCGTATCGCCCGGTCCGGATTTTGTGGTGATCGCGCAGGTGAAGGACATGCCGGCGTATCACGCGCTCGTGCACCGCGCCTTCACCGCGCAGGCCAACGTGCGCAACGTGCGCACGTTTTTCTCTGTGCATCGCGCCAAGTTCGAGACGCGGATTGATGTGCGGGGGTGAAGTGCCGGCATGAGGTGCGGCTATCGAACAGCCGCAGAGAAACGCGGCAGATGAAGCGGCCTACTTCCGCCCCACCAGCCGCTCAAACTGCGCCAGATACCGGTTCCCCATCTTCTGCACGTCGTGCTCATTGCGCACGTACTCATACGCACGTTCCGTGACCTCGTGCCGGAACGCCGCATCATCCAGGCAGCGCGCCATGCCGGCCGCCATGGCCTGATGATCGCCCACGGCGCATAGCACGCCTCGCCCGTCGGCCAGGCTTTCCTTCAAGCCGCCGGCGTCGGTGGAAACAACGGGCACACGTTGCAGGAAGGCGTCGAGCACACTGCTGCCCAGTGCTTCTTCCTCGGAGCTCATGACGAAGACGTCGAGGATGCTGTAGAAGTCTTCCACGCCCTTGCGAAAGCCCGCGAAGCGGTAGACGTCTTCGATGCCGAGCTTGCGGGCCTCGTCCTTGGCCTGCTGTTCGCGGTCACCGCCGGCGCCGAAGTGCAGGAAGACGAAGTCGCGGCGCGTCTTGGCCAGTTCGCCGACGGCGCGCACCAGCGTAACGGGGTCCTTGTCGCGGATAAGGGCGGCGGAGGTCGCCATGACCTTCTTGCCCTCAAGGTCGAACTCGCGCACCAGGTTGGCGACGTTCTCAGTGTTGATCTGATGCGGTTCGACGGCGCTGCGGATGATGACGGGCTCGATGCCCAGTCGGCGCGGCTCGCCGGCGGCCATCTCGCTGATCGCCACAAACAGATCCGTGTGGCGCCACTTGTACCCGGTCTTCCATTCGTCGCCCGGCTTGACGACAAACGACGTGCGGCGCGAGAACACGACCGGCCGGCGGTGCAGCCATTTGGTCAGCACGGCCCACGTGATGGTGTTGGCGGTCTGCGCGTGGATGATGTCGTAGCGGCCGGCGCCTGCCAGAAACGCGAGCTGTCCGGGCACGTTGCGCACGGTGTGGGCGACGAATCCTTCCTGGCGGGCGCGCTCGGCCAGCGGCGCACCTTCGCGGCACATCACTTCGACGTCATGCCCGGCCTTGCGGAACGCGCGCATGCAATACAGCGTCTGGCGCTCGCCGCCGCGCCAGCCTTTCTCGAAGTTCAGTTGCAGGATCTTCATGCGCGGCCGATGCCTGAATACTCGAAGCCCAGGCCGCGCACGTCGGCCGGCGTGTACAGGTTGCGGCCGTCGATGATGAGCGGCGTCTTGAGCAGGGCCTTGACGCGATCGAAGTCGGGCGCGCGGAAGACCTTCCATTCGGTGGCGATGAGCAGGGCGTCCGCGCCGTCCAGCGCGTCGTACATGTCGGTGGCGAAGCTGACGCCTTGATGGCCGGCCAGCACGCGGCCGGCTTCGTGCATGGCCACCGGATCGTAGGCGCGTACCTCGGCGCCGCGGCGCGTGAGTTCGGCGATGACGGTCAGGCTGGGCGCCTCGCGCATGTCGTCGGTGTTGGGCTTGAAGGACAGGCCCCACAACGCAATCTTGCGGCCGCGCAGGTCTTCGCCGAAGCGTTCGACCAGTTTCTCGGACAGGCGGAATTTCTGCGCGTGGTTCGCGGCTTCGGCGGCTTCGATGACACGCATCGGCAGGCCGCGCTCGGACGCCGTGTTGACCAGCGCCTGCACGTCCTTCGGGAAGCACGAGCCGCCGTAGCCCGCGCCGGGATACAGGAAGTGATAGCCGATGCGCGGATCCGCGCCAATGCCGCGGCGCACCTGTTCGACGTCTGCGCCCAGGACTTCGGCCAGGTTCGCCATCTCGTTCATGAACGAGATGCGCGTGGCCAGCATGGCGTTGGCGGCGTATTTGGTCAGTTCGGCGGAGCGCACGTCCATCACCATCAGGCGGTCGTGCGTGCGCTGGAAGGGCTCGTAGATGCGGCGCATGACGCCGATCGTGTAGTCGTCGTCGGCGCCGACGATGACGCGGTCCGGGCTCATGAAGTCGTTGATGGCCGCGCCTTCCTTCAGGAATTCCGGATTGGACGCCACCGTGAACGGCAGGTCGACGCCGCGCTCGGCCAGTTCCTTGGCGACCACGGCGCGCACCTTGTCGGCCGTGCCGACGGGCACCGTGGACTTGTCCACGATCAGCTTGCGCGAGGTCATGTGGCGGGCGATATTCTGCGCGGCGGCCAGCACGTACTTGAGGTCCGCGGAACCGTCTTCGCCGGGCGGGGTGCCCACGGCGATGAACTGGACGTCGCCAAACGCCACGCTCTGGGCGACGTCATCAGTGAAATGCAGCCGGCCGGCCTGCACGTTGCGGCGCACCAGGTCTTCGAGGCCCGGCTCGTAAATGGGGATGCCGCCCTGGCGCAGCAGCGCGATCTTGGCCGCGTCCACGTCCAGGCACATGACATCGTTGCCCATGTCGGCCAGGCACGCTCCCGACACCAATCCTACGTAACCGGTACCCACGACCGTGATTTTCATGCCTGTGCGCCTTCAAATAGGTAATCTTTGCGCCCGGAAAGTGAAACCGGGCGCCGGCCGCCATTATAGAAGCGGCCCGCGCCCGGGGGTCCGAGCGGGTTCAAGCCGGCGCCAGCGGCTGCTAAGTCCGCAGCTTGTTGAAGCGGACGGTGTTGACCACCACAGCCAGCGCCGCGCACACCGTGCCCAGCACAAGCGCCAGTCCCGGCCCGTGGGCCGCGCTGACACTGAAGGCAATGGCCACCAGTGCGGTGCCGAAGCTCTGCCCGAAAACCCGGGTGGTGGCCTGCAAGCCGCCCGCCGCGCCGCTGCGCAGCCGGGGCGCGGCAGAGAGCAGCGCGCGGTTGTTCGGTGTCTGGAAGAAACCGAAGCCCACGCCGGCCACGAACATGCCGGCGATGACCGGCCAGTTCGACACCGTGGACGGCAGGAGCGCCAGCCACAGCATGCCCGCGACCATCGTGGCCGCGCCAATGCCACTGAGTGTGGCGGCGGAATAGCGGTCGGACAGGCGTCCGGCCAGCGGCGCGATGATGGCCGTGCCGACCGGCCACGCCCCCATCAGCATGCCCACTTCCAGATACGGCCGGCCGAGCACCTGCTGGAAGTAGAACGGCAGCGACACATACGAGGCCATCTGCGCGGCGAAGGTGCACGCCGACGCGCCCACCGCGAACGCCAGCGGCCGGATGCGCAGCAGATCCACCGGCACCAGCGGCGCGGTCTGCTGGCTGGCGCGGCGCACCAGCACAATACCCGCCACTGCCGAAATCGCGACCAGACCGATGCCGCGCAGCAGATCCTCGCCCATCATGTCCACGCCGGAGATGAACACGCCCAGCGTCGCCATGCAGAGCAGCGCGCTGATCCAGTCCAGCTTCACATCGTTGCGCGGCACTTCGGGCAGATGGCGCAGGCCGAACATGGCAAGCGCGCAGATCGGCAGGTTGACGGCAAAGATCCACGGCCACGGCGCGACGGACAGAATCGCCGAGCCGATGGTGGGACCGAGCACCGACATCACCGCCACCGTAGTGGCGTTGATGCTGATGCCCCGTCCCAGCATCTTGAGCGGATAGATGTTGCGCACCAGCCCGCCAAACATGCACATGAGCGTGGCGGCGCCCAGCCCCTGGAACACGCGCGCGGCGGTCAACTGCCACAGCGTGCCCGCCAGCGCGCAGCCCAGCGAGGCCAGCGTGAACAGCACCAGTCCGAACGTGAACATGCGGCGAAAGCCGATGCGCTCGGCCAGCGCGGACAGCGGCAACAGCGCCATCACGACGGCCAGGTTATAGGCGTTGACGATCCACACCGCCTGCGCGGGCAGCGCGTTCAGATCCTTGGCGATCGTGGGCAGCGCCACGTTGGCGATGGTGGTGTCCAGCACCGACAGGCTGATGCCCGTCATCACGGTGGCCGCCGCCCAGTACCGGCGCGGCGCCGGCAGGCCGTCGGGCGGCGCGGGCTTGGCCCCGCCGCCCGCGGCCGCTTCCTGTTCCTGCGTCACGACTTCTTGACCGGGCGCTGCCATCCGTCGACGGTGACCTGCTTGGGACGCGACACTGTCAGCTTGTCGGCCGGTGCGTCGCGCGTGAGGGTGGTGCCGGCGCCCAGCGTGGCGCCGCGGCCGACGCGCACGGGCGCGACGAGCTGCGTGTCAGAGCCGATGAAAGCGTCGTCTTCGATGACGGTGCGGTGCTTGTTCACGCCGTCGTAGTTGCAGGTGATGGTGCCCGCGCCCACGTTCACGCGCGCACCGATGTCCGCATCGCCGATGTAGGCCAGGTGGTTCGCCTTGCTGTCGGCGCCCAGCACGCTTTTCTTGATCTCGACAAAGTTGCCGACGTGGCTGCGGTCGCCCAGTTCGGCGCCGGGACGCAGGCGGGCATAGGGACCCACGCGCGCATCGCGGCCGACTTCGGCCTGCTGCAGGTGGCTGAAGGCTTCGATCTGCGTGCCCGCACCGACGCTGACATCACGCAGCACGCAATGCGGGCCGACGCGCACGCCGTCGGCCAGCGAGACCTGGCCTACGAACACGCAGCCCACGTCGATGAACACATCGCGGCCGCAGGTAAGCGTGCCACGCACGTCAAAGCGCGCCGGGTCGGCCAGCGTGACGCCGGCTTCGAGCTGGCGGCGGGCCTGCTCGGCCTGCCAGCGGCGCTCCAGTTCGGCCTGCTGCACGCGGCTGTTCACGCCCAGCGTTTCCCAGCCGGCGCCCGGTTGGGCGGCGCCCACGGGCACGTCGTCGACCACGGCCAGCCCGACCACGTCGGTCAGGTAGTACTCGCCCTGGGCGTTGTTGTTGTCAATGCGGGTCAGCCAGTTCTTCAGCTTCGCGGTGGGCGCGCTGAGAATGCCGGTGTTCACTTCCTTGATCTCGCGCTCGGCGTCGGATGCGTCCTTGTGTTCGACGATGCGGCACACGTTGCCGTTAGCATCGCGCACGATGCGGCCGTAGCCGGTGGAATCGGCCAGCACTTCGGTCAGCACGGCGGCGCCCTGGCCGCGCGCGTCCAGCAAACGCTGCAGCGTTTCGGGCTGCACCAGCGGCACGTCGCCATACAGCACCAGCGTGACGTCGTCCTTGCCGTCGCCTTCCAGCAGCAGCGGCACGGCCTGTTGCACGGCGTGACCCGTGCCCTGTTGCGGTTGCTGCAGCACGAAGTGCAGGTCCGGCTGGCCTTCAAACGCCTGCTTGACGCGTTCAGCGCCATGGCCGACCACCACGATGATGCGCGCGGGCTTCAGTTGGCGCGCGCTGTCCAGCACGTGCGACAGCATGGGTTTGCCGGCCAGCGTGTGCAGCACTTTGGGAAGGTCGGACTGCATGCGTTTACCCAGTCCGGCGGCAAGAATCACAACATTAAGCATAGGTTCCAGTAGGTTGAGAGACGGGCGGGCGGCCTTGCGGCCTACCCGCGTGTCGATTGAAGGATGGGTTCAGGGCTTGCCGTCGGCAGGCCCATTTTTCTTGGCGGTCTTGGCCGTGCGCTTGGCGGCGGCCGGCTTGCGCGCGGCGGCGGGTTTGGCGGGCGGCTTTCCGGTCTTGGCGTCCGGCTGGGCCGACGCCTTGGGGGCCTCAGAGTCGGACTTGGACTTGGACTTTGCGGCATCCGGCGCGCCTGCTGCGCCCGGTGCGCCGGCCGGCATGGATGCAGCGGTAGCCGCTGCGATCTGATTGAACTGCTGCTGCAGCAGGTCCCACCACGCCTTGGACGCCGACTGCGCCGCGGCGCCCATCTGTTCGCTCATGGCGGCCGCCGATTCCGGTCCGGTCCCGGCCGATGCCCCCGCGCCTTCCGGTTGAGCACCCGACTGCGCGGCGGCATTTTCCTTTTCACTTGCAGGGGTCGCATTGCTCGACTGCGCAGAAGCGGCACTGGCAGACCCCGCCGTTTTTGGCGCCGGCTTCAACCCCAGCGCAACTTCCAGCGGCGACGCCGCGGCGCCGTCCTGGCTTGCGCCCATATCCATACGCGATGCGCTGTCCACGAAGGCGCGCAGGGTGCTGATGGTGGAGCGCTGCACTTCCATGCCCTGGATGGTGCTCGAGAGCATGCTGAGATTCATGCGCAGCCAGTTTTCCACCGAGCGAAGCTCGGCGATGCGGCGGTCCAGGTCTTCCAAATTCATCGGCGGGGCCATGGGCAGGCTGCTGGCGAGGCCGCCGGGACCGGTCAACCCGGCCCACGCCTGACGCATCATCTCCATGCTGGCCAGCAGCGGGTTGCCCGACAGATCAGAGCTCTGGCCCATGCCGGGCAGGACGAACGGGTTGTTGTATTGGTCGCTCATTCCAGGTGTCTCCATAGTCGGGTGCTTGCTGCCGGCGGCCGGGGTCACCCGGGCAGCAGTTGATTGTTCTCCACGCGCACGTGGTCGCCGGAGGCGAACGCGAACGGCTGCGCGCTGCGGAACTGGCGCGTGCTGCCGTCATTCATGCGCACTGTGAGTTCATAGTGCGTCACTGTTTGTTGCTGTCTGATATTACGCTCAACTTCACGGCCTGCCAAAGCACCGCCGACCGCGCCAAGCACCGTCAACGCCGTCTTGCCGTTGCCTCCGCCAAACTGATTACCCACAACGCCGCCGGCCACGCCGCCCGCGATAGTGCCGACAAGATGGTTGCTGTCGTCCTTGGTGGGCACCTGCACCTGGCGGATGGTCTGGACCACGCCGCAGGTCGCGCAGGCCTGCTGCGCCGGCGCTGCCGCCGCACGCTGGGGCTGGGCGGGTTGCGATGGCTGCGATTGCTGCGCCTGATGCATCTGGCCGGCGGGCCTGCCCGCGCCCGGCGGTGCGCTATTCGCGGCGGTGGGCGGTTCAGCGGCTGGCGCCGGCGCCAGGTTGGCGTCCTCGGGTCCGGCCTCGGCCACGGCGGCCTCCGCGCGCGGATTGGCGGACGGCGACGGCAGCCAGCCCAGCACGGCAGCGACGCCTACCGAACACATGACGATGACGGCGATCGCCGCGGCGGCAAGCAGCGGATGCAAGCCGCGGCGCGGCGACGCGGAAGAGGTCGAGGTATTCATGACGATGCTCCATCGTAACTAACCGGCAGTGGTATAGCACCCGCGCGCGGTTTCGGCATGTTGCGATGGTGACCCTTCATTGCAGGGCAGATGGAGGGTGGACAGGGTGGGGCATTCGTGGACAATAGGCCCCATGGATTCGATCACGCTGACCCAACTGGAACAGGCAATCAACTACTGGCGCAACACGTCGCCATCAGTGGGAGAAGAGTCTCGCCTGTGCCCCGAGGCGGCCGCGCTGGCCACCCCTTACGCGCTGATGATCATCAGCCATCAACGCGAAATCGCCGCCGCCGAACTTGGCGATAAAGCGCGCGCGGCGCTGGCGGCCTGGGCGGCTGCAAAGGTCTGAGCAGGCTGGCGGCCAGTTCCGCCGCAATCAACGCCGCCTTTATCCCTTCAGCAGCGCCTGGATGTCATGCGTCAGGGCGTCAACCCCGACGTTGTTGTTGACCAGCACGCGCGACTCGCCCTTGCCGTCCAGCAGGTAGAACGCGGCCGTGTGGTCCATCGTGTAGTTGCCGTCCTTGGTGGGCGCCTTGGCGTAATACGCCTTGAACGACGCCGCCGCCTTCTTCACCTGGTCCGGCGTGCCGGTCAGCCCCAGGAACCGCGGATCAAACGCCGTGACGTACTGCTTGAGCACCTCGGGCGTATCGCGCTCAGGGTCCACCGAAATCAGCAGCACCTGCACGCGATCGGCGTCCGGACCCAGCTTTTTCATGACTTCGGTCAGTTCGGCGAGTGACGTCGGGCACACGTCTGGACACTGCGTGAAACCGAAGAACACGACCACGACCTTGCCGGAAAAGTCCGACAGCTGGCGCATCTTGCCGTTGTGATCGGGCAGTTCCATGGCGCGGCCCAACTGCGTGCCGCTGATGTCGCTGCCCTTGAACACGGGTTTGGTCTCGCCGCAGGCAGCCAGGGCGGCGGCGACGGCGGCAGCTGCGCCCAGTCGCAGGGCCAGCCGGCGGCTGGCGGAAAACACGGACATCAACAACCTCCAGGGGATCAGCGCAACAGGCCGACCCAGTGGTCCACCAGCAGCGCGCCAAACAGCAGCGCCAGGTAGAGAATGGAAAAACGGAACATGCTGCGGGCCAGCTCGTCGCTGTACGCGCGGTACAGGCGCCAGGCATAGGACACGAACATGCCGCCCAGCACCAGGGCGGACAGCAGATAAAGTTCGCCGCTCATGCGGATGGCGTAGGGCAACAGCGTGGTCGCCATCAGCGCCAGGCTGTACAACAGGATGTGCAGGCGGGTGAACTGGTTGCCGTGCGTCACCGGCAGCATGGGCAGGCCGGCCTTGGCGTAATCGTGATTGCGATAGAGCGCCAGCGCCCAGAAGTGCGGCGGGGTCCAGATGAAGATGATGAGGACCAGCACCCAGGCCTCGGCCGGCACCGAGTCCGCCACGGCGGCCCAGCCCAGCGCGGGCGGCATTGCGCCCGACAGGCCGCCGATCACGATGTTCTGCGGCGTGCGCGGCTTGAGGATGATGGTGTAGATGATGGCGTAGCCCACGAACGTGGCGAACGTCAGCCACATGGTCAGCGGGTTGACCATGTTGTAGAGCACGAACATGCCCGCGCCGCCCAACAGGCCCGACAGGCTCAGCACCTGGAATGCCGAAATGGTGCCGCGCGCCGTGGCCCGGCGCGCGGTGCGCAGCATTCGGGCGTCGACTTCCTGTTCGATCAGACAGTTGATGGCGAACGCGGCAGCGGCCAGCAGCCAGATGCCGATCGTGCCAAACAGCACACGGCGCATGTCGGGAATGCCGGGCGCCGCGAGGAACATGCCGATCACGGCGCAAAACACCGCCAGCTGCGTGACGCGCGGCTTGGTGAGAACGAGGTACTGGCGGAGCAATCCGGATTGAGGAGCGGCAAGACTGGTCATAGTGGACCTCATTTTAAACGCGCACCAAATTGGGGTCGTACCGCCCCGCCGGCTCGCGGCCGGCCGACGCCAGACGCACCATCAAAACCACCGCCGCCAGCGTCAGGCCCGCAGCGCCCCCATTGTGCAGCACGGCGATCAGCAGCGGCCACTGGAAGAAGATGGTGGTCAGTCCCGTAAACAGCTGCGCGGCCAGCAGGGCCAGCATCAGCGTGGCCGGGCCGCGCAGGCCGGGCTCGGCGGCGCGCAGCCGCCACGCCAGGATGCCCAGGTAGACGAACACCACGAAAGCGAAATTGCGGTGCACCCAGTGAATCGCCGTCAACGCGGGCTGCGAGATCATTTCGCCGGAAGGCAGCTCGCCCAGGCCCCGGATGACGGAATAGCCGCCGTGGAAGTCCATTTCCGGCACCCACACCCCGTGGCAGGTGGGAAAGTCCATGCAGGCGAGCGCCGCATAGTTGGTGCTGACCCAGCCGCCCAAGGTGACCTGCACCAGCAGAAGTCCGAATCCGACCGCCACCCACGGCTTCCAGCGCACGGCCTGCGCGCTTACCGGGAGGTGCGGACGCTCGCGCGAAGACAGCCAGGTCATCAGCGCCAGCACCGACAGGCCAAAGACCAGATGGGCCGTCACGACAGCGGGCATGAGCTTGTGGGTCACGGTCCAGGCGCCGAACGCACCCTGCACGCACACGGCGACCAGCGTCGTGATGGCCAGCGCGGGCGAACGGCCCAGTTCGCGGCGATAGCGCCACGCCATGTAGACGATGCCGATGATGAGCATGCCCAGAATGGCGCCGACATAGCGGTGGATCATCTCGATCCAGGCCTTTGACAACGTCACCGGCCCGAAGGGCATGGCCTGCGAGGCCTCGTGGATGTCGCCCATCGCGCCGATCGGCGTGACGCTGCCGTAGCAGCCGGGCCAATCCGGACAGCCCAGGCCGGAATCCGTCAGGCGCACGAAGGCGCCGAACATGATGAGGTCCAGCGTCAGGAACCAGGTAAAGAAGACGAGCTTGCGATAACGCGCTTTGATGCGTTCCATATTCAAATCAAAAACCTACATTCAACCAATGCGCGAGTTATAGACGAGCTTGCTGATGTCCTTGCGCACCCGCACGCCATCCGCCTCGGCGGGATACTGCATCATCAGGTTGCCCAGCGGATCGATCACCCAGATCGGATCCTGCAGGCCGGGCTGGCCAGCGGCCGTGTCGCGCGCCAGGAGGAACCGCGCCAGCTGATCCGGATCCACGCGCACCATCACCGTGCCCTTGTAGGCCTCCAGCACCTTGTCCGGCACCACCGCGTCATCCGTGATGAACCAGACACGTGCCAGGCGGTCCACGTTCTTGCCCTGGCTGGCGTGGCTGTTGCGCGTGATGAACAGCTTGCGCGCGCAGCTTTCGGGGCAGGCCGCGCCGTCGGCGGCCACCAGCAGCCATTTGCCCTTCAGGCTTTCCAGATCGAAGGGCTTGCCGTCCAGCGTGGTCAGACGCAGTTCGGACGCCGCGGGCATGGGCCGTTGGGGCGACAGCAGCGTACCGTAGTTGCTGGAATCGGTGGGCCACCACTGCGGGTTCAGGTAGACCACGAACGCCGCGACGATGGGCGCCAGCGAGCACAGGAACACCAGCACCATGGGCGTCAGCGAACGCTTGACTGCGGGCTTGTTGGTTGGAATGTCGCGAGCCACTTTTTATCCTGGATTAGCGTTGGTCATCTGCGCGCACGCATGCGCGCCTGGGCCTGCTGGTCCACGCGCTGGCGTGAGCGGCGGATGGCGCCCCCCAGCACCACCAGCCATGCAATGGCGGCAATTGCGCCAAAAGCGAACCACTGTACCGCGTACGACGTGTTCTGCTGGAAATCGACAGAGGGCTGGGGCCAGTCGCGCACCAGGCCATCATCCGCCTGGCCGCCTTGGCTCAGCACCGTGGGCAAAAAATTCAGTCCGGTCGCGCGGGCATAGGCGTCCAACGGCAGGTTCTGCACCTGCGGCACCGTGCCGCCCGCCACCGGCAGCGCCGCGGGCAGGGTGGAGGTTTCCGCGCCGCTCAGCGACCACAGCTCGAACATGCGCGGCACACGCACCGACAGCTCGCCCTGCACGGTCTGCACGCCCTCGGGCGTGGCGGGCAGTTGCGGCTCGCCCTGGCCCTGGATGACGCGCGGCAGCCAGCCCCGCAGCACCAGCACCGCGCGATTCGTGGCCGCGTCCAGCAGCAGCGGCGTGGCCAGCCAGTAGCCCGGCCGGCCTTCATGGTTGCGATTGTCCAGCAGTACACTGAATTGCGGCAGCCACGTGCCGCTTGCTTGCGCCACGCGCCAGGGCGTCATGTCGGCGGGCGGCGTTGACGGCGTCAACGCCAGCGGCGCTTGCTTGCGGCCCGCTTCGATCGAGGCCAGAATGGCGCGTCGCTCATCGCTGCGGCGCAACTGCCATTGCCCCAGCGACACCAGGACCATCACGGCCAGGCCAAGCAGCAATAAGGCGGCTACCGTGTAGCGGGTGGAATGCGGTCGGGACATCTGTCGTTGCTGAATCTGAATAGTCGGGAGACCACAATGCGCGTTTTCGTCGTTCTGGCCTTCATCGGGATACTGGCCAGTCTGGCATCCGCCCTGGTCTACCTGATGCGGGACAAAGGTACCACCAACCGCACGGTCAACGCGCTGACGGTCCGCATCGGCCTGTCGGTCGCCCTGTTCCTGTTCGTGCTGTTCGCCCATCACATGGGCTGGATCGAAAGCACCGGTTTTAGATAGGCTGCACGGGTCCCGGTTCCCCGGGTCCTGCACCGCATTGCCGGCGCGCGCCTCCAAATAGCCTGAAAGCGCGATGGATGCCGGCTTGCCGCCCAGCCATCCCTTCGCGCTTTCCCGTGCCGCCATCGCAGCCGGCGCCGCCGGCCGCGATCAGAACCACGACGTCAGAACCAGTACACGAACAGGTACAGGCCCAGCCACACCACGTCGACAAAGTGCCAGTACCAGGCCGCGCCTTCGAACCCGAAGTGATGGTCCGGCGTGAAATGGCCGCGGATCAGGCGGATCAGGATGACGGTGAGCATCGTGGCGCCCAGGATCACGTGGAACCCGTGAAAGCCGGTCAGCATGTAGAACAGCGACCCGTACGCGCCCGAGTTGAACTTGAGGTTCAGGTCCTGGTAGGCGTGGATGTACTCAAACGCCTGACAGGCCACGAACACAAAGCCCAGGATGACGGTGGCCGCCAGCCAGAACTTCGCCTTGCCGCGGTGGTTTTCACGCAACGCATGGTGGGCGATGGTCAGCGTGACGCCGGAGCTCAGCAGCAGGGCCGTGTTGATCGTGGGCAGCCAGAAGGGACCCACGGTCTGGAACGGTTCCACCACGCCAGCCGGACCGAAGTTCGGCCACGCGGCCTGGAAATCCGGCCACAGCATCAGGCGGTGGTCGATGTCGCCCAGCCACGGCGTCGTGATCGTGCGCGTGTACCAGAGCGCGCCAAAGAACGCCGCAAAGAACATGACCTCGGAGAAGATGAACCAGCTCATGCTCCAGCGGTACGAACCGTCGATGCGCTTGCTGTTCAGCCCGGTCTCGGACTCGTGGATGGCATCGCCGAACCAGTAATACATGACGATGACCACGCCGATGAACCCCACCAGCACGGACCACTTGCCCCAGTCCGCGCCGTTGACCCAGGCCGCGGCTCCCAGGCCCATGAAGAGCAGTGCCACGGCCATGCGCACGGGATGGCCCGAGTCGGCGGGGACAAAGTAGTACGGTGCCTCTTTACCTTGAACCGAGTGGCTTGCACTCATGGCTTTCTCCCTGGTACAGATTTAGATTTAGGTAATTCAAGTCAGGCTGGATACGGCCCAACGAACAATTAAAACCAGCACAGTCACAAAGATTGCCGCTGCCAGCAGTCCGGCCACGATCACGTGAACCGGATTGAGCTTGGCGCTGTCCTCACGGTAGCCCGCGCCCTTGCGCACGCCGAAAAACCCCCACGCCACCGCCTTCATCGTCTGAAGGAAACTCAGCTTGCGCTGAGACGTTTCGCGAAGGTCGTCGCTCATGGCCCCGGCTCCTAGCCGACGGCCTTGCCGGTCAGCAAGGCCGAACCGCGGATCACCGTCCAGGCAAACACGGCAACGACGAAAACCAGAAGAACCAGTCCTGCGATCTTGTTACGGCGGCGCTGCTCGGGTGTCATTGCTGTGCTACCTGGAACATGGATAGGGATTTACTTCACTTCGGGCGGCGTTTCGAAGGTGTGGAACGGCGCGGGCGACGGCACCGTCCATTCCAGTCCTTCGGCACCTTCCCACGGCTTGGCCGGGGCCGGTTCACCCTTGCCCATGTAGCAGCGCAGGATCGCAACCAGGAAAATCAGCTGCGACAGGCCGAACCAGAACGCGCCGATGGTGGCGAGCTGATGGAACGTCGTGAACTGCGCGGCGTAGTCGGCGTAGCGGCGCGGCATGCCGGCCAGGCCCAGGAAGTGCATCGGGAAAAAGGTCACGTTGAACGAGATCAGCGTCGACCAGAAGTGCAGCTTGCCCAGCTTTTCGCTGTACATGCGGCCCGTCCACTTGGGCACCCAGTAATAGGCGCCGGCAAACAGCGCGAACAGCGAGCCGGCCACCAGCACGTAGTGGAAGTGCGCCACCACGTAATAGGTATCGTGGACCTGGATGTCGATCGGGGCCACCGACAGGATCAGGCCGGTAAAGCCGCCCATCGTGAACACGAAGATGAAGCCGATGGAAAACAGCATCGGCGTCTCGAACGTCATGGAACCGCGCCACATCGTCGCGACCCAGTTGAACACCTTCACCCCGGTCGGAATGGAGATGAGCATGGTGGCGTACATGAAGTAGAGCTGACCGGTCACCGGCATGCCCGTCGTGAACATGTGGTGCGCCCACACGATGAACGACAGCACGGCGATGGAGGCGGTGGCGTACACCATCGAGGCGTAGCCGAAGAGCTTCTTGCGGGCGAACGCGGGCACGATGGCCGACACGATGCCGAACGCCGGCAAGATCATGATGTAGACCTCGGGGTGCCCGAAGAACCAGAACACGTGCTGGTACAGGACCGGGTCACCGCCGGCGGCGGCATTGAAGAAGCCCGTGCCGAAGTGGCGGTCGGTCAGCACCATGGTGATGGCCGCGGCCAGCACCGGCATCACGGCCAGCAGCAGGAACGCCGTGATCAGCCAGGTCCAGCAGAACAGCGGCATCTTCATCAGCGTCAGGCCGGGCGCGCGCATGTTCAGGATGGTCACGATGATGTTGATCGCGCCCATGATGGACGACGCGCCCATGATGTGGATGGCGAAGATGGCCAGGTCCATGCCGGGGCCCATCTGCAGCGACAGCGGCGCGTACAGCGTCCAGCCCGCGGCGGTGGCGCCGCCCGGCACGAAGAACGAGGCGGTCAGCATGATCGCGGCGACCGGCAGCAGCCAGAAGCTGAAGTTGTTCATCCGCGCGAACGCCATGTCGGATGCGCCGATCTGCATCGGAATCATCCAGTTCGCAAAGCCCACGAAGGCCGGCATGATCGCGCCGAACACCATGATCAGACCGTGCATCGTGGTGAACTGGTTGAACAGCTCGGGGCGGAAGAACTGCAGGCCGGGCTCGAAGAGCTCGGTGCGCAGCAGAAGGGCGAGCGTGCCGCCCTCCAGAAGCATGACGAACGAGAAGATGAGATACATCGTCCCGATGTCTTTGTGGTTCGTTGCAAAAAGCCACCGGCGCCAGCCCGTGGGCACGCCGTGGTGGTGGTCATCGTGACCGTGGCCGTGGCCCGGCGACACGTGGTCTACAGTGACGCTGCTCATGATGGACTCCTTCCTGCTGAGTGCCAGCCCCGTTCAACGGGGCGGCAGGGTATCTCTGACTAAACGGAACCGGTTCTACCGGTGAAGGAACGGCCCACGCGCAATCAGCGCGCGGGCGTGATGTCCTTCGGAAGAACCGTCGGGTCCTGCCCCTTGCCGGCGTTGCTCCAGGCATGGCGCGTATAGCTGATGACCGCTGCGATCTCGACATCGTTAAGCTGCCCGCCGAACGCCGCCATGGCGGTGCCGGGCTTGCCCTTCAGCACGGTGTTGATCTGCTCCCCCTTGGGGCCCAGAACAACCTTGTCTCCGTCGAGCGGCGGGAAGGAACCGGGAATGCCCTTGCCGTTGGCCTGGTGGCAGGCCACGCAATTTGCCGCGAAAACCTTTTCGCCGCGGGCAACCAGTTCAGCTTCCGTCCACTCTTTATTGGGATCGTCGGCGTTTGCCGCCATCTTCTTCTTTTGGTCTTCAACCCACTTATCGTAGTCGGGCTGCGCCAGGACTTCCACGACGATGGGCATGAAAGCGTGGTCCTTGCCGCACAATTCCGCGCACTGGCCGCGATAGATGCCAGGCTTTTCGGCGTTGAACCAGGTGTCGCGCAGGAACCCGGGAATGGCGTCCTGCTTCACGCCGAAGTCCGGAACCATCCACGAGTGGATGACGTCGGCCGCCGTGAGAACGATGCGGACCTTCTTGTTGGCGGGGACGACCAGGTGGTTGTCCACTTCCATCAGATAGAACTCGCCCTTGGGTTCGCGGTTCTCGATCTGGGCGCGCGGCGTGGAAAGCGTGGAGAGAAACTTGATGCCGGCGGCCGAGCCGTCCAGATATTCGTAGCCCCACTTCCATTGATAGCCGGTGACCTTGACGGTCAGGTCCGCGCTGGAAGTGTCTTTCATGGCGACGACCGTCTTGGTGGCCGGCAGCGCCATGGCGATGACGATGATGAAGGGGATGACCGTCCAGGCGA
Source organism: Achromobacter animicus (assembly GCF_902859585.1). Lineage (GTDB taxonomy): Bacteria > Pseudomonadota > Gammaproteobacteria > Burkholderiales > Burkholderiaceae_B > Achromobacter > Achromobacter animicus. The sequence goes on from NZ_CADIJM010000005.1 coordinate 258,391, forward strand.
CTTCGACGCCCAGGTGTTCGTGGAAGGTCGCCGCCTTGTGGCCGCGGGACTTCCGGTGCGCCCAGATGGAGTAGAACATCACTCCAAAGACGCCGATAAAAATCACAATACAGATCGTGAGCAGCAACCAATGCAGCCACATGATGTCGCGCGAAATCGCGGTGACGCCTTCATGCAGGTTCAGCTGATTGACCTTCGGACCGCCGGGCATGTTTTGCACCTGGGCACCGGCCACGCCGCCAATCAGCATCGCACAAGCCCCCAGTATCCCTCTCCACTTCTTCATGCTTACCTCGAAATACGGCGCGAAGGCCCATTTGCTGGTGGCGGAAGTCACCGGAATACGGGCAACACGCAATTATTAGATGGCAGGGCGATGCAGGGAGATAGAGCGGCCCTGTCGTTCCCTCTCGAAATCACAAAGAAACTGGCGGATTATAGCGGACGCGCAAACAGATGTAATTTAGTGCTCTTGAATTCATGCGGCCCGCCCCCATGTGCGCTCGCCCCTTGACTACGGGCCGTAAACCGGGTGGCTTAAAATCGCCCGCAACCTCATCTCCTTGGCGCCACGATGCAAAAGCAGTTGCCCGATTTGTATGCCGCCCTGTGCGCCCGCGCGCAGGAGCCCGCCCCAGAAGGCGCGCGCGCTTTATATATAGCGGGGCGCCGCTGCGGCTGGGCCACGCATGCAGCCTGCGACGCGCTGCGCGATGCGCCGCAAACGCACGCGGACGACACGGCGCTGCGCATCGGCGAAGGCCTTGCCCCCGGCAATGCGCTCGACGCCGTGCTGGAACAGGCCGCTGAACTGTTGCGCCAAGCCAACTGCCTGCGCGGCTGGCGCGATGAATTGCTGGACGTTCTGGATGGCGACGAGCCGCTGGGCGTCATCGAACGCGCCGCCGTGCGGCCGTTGGGTCTGTTGACCAAGGCCGTGCATCTGAATGCGTGGACGCCCGACGGCAAGCTGTGGGTCGCCCGGCGCTCGCTCAGCAAGTCGACCGATCCCGGTATGTGGGACACATTGGTCGGCGGACTGGCGGGAAGGGGCGAGGACCTGGAACTGGCGCTGGTGCGCGAATGCGGCGAAGAAGCCGGCCTGGACGAACCCGACCTAGCGCGCCGCATGCCGCTGCGCACGATTTTGCGCATCCACCGCCGGCTGCCCGAGGGCTATCAGGTGGAAGACGTGCTGACCAGCACGTGCATCCTTGCGCCGGACGCGCGGCCCGCCAACCGTGATGGCGAGGTCATGGAAATCGCCACCGTCGACGTCGCGACGGCCTTGCACCATATTGCCGAAGGCGAATTCACGCTGGAAGCGGCCCTGGTGCTGGTCGAAGACATCATGCGGCGCCAGGCCGCCGGCGACATCACGATCTGAATCGCTGGATCGGGCCACGCCCACGGGGTGGGCCCAGTCACCCTCAAATGAAACTGCCGGCACGCGCGCGGTGGCGCGCCCGGCAGAGTGCGGCTAGCGGGACGCAGGTTCCGGCGTTCCCAGCACGGGGTCGCTCGGCGCAGCGGCGCCCGGCGCACCGGCGCCCAACGCATCGGCGCCCGGCACCTCTCCGCCGTCAGCCGGCTCGCCGCGCAGTTCACGCGCCGCCCGCAGGTCCTCGCCTTCCGGCGGACCGCCTGCGCCGGCCGCTTCCGCCGCTTCGGCCGCCTGCGCGGAGCTAGGCCCCGCCACCGGCGCGGGCGTGGCCGCCGCCGCCGCGGAAGCCTGCGAAAACTGCTTCCAGACTTCAATCGCCCGCAGACGCTGCTTGGCCACGACCTGAATGCGATCGCGCAGGTTTTCGTCGCGGGCCAGCAGCGCATGGAAATCGCGCGAGGACAGCATCAGCAGCTTGCTGTACCCCAGCGATGTCACGTCCGGCGTCAGTTGCTCTTCGCCCAAAAGACCCAGTTCGCCAAAGAATTCGCCGCTGCCCAGCTCGATCATGGTGTTGTCGGGCAGATGGACCGCCACCGCGCCCGACGCCACAAAGCACATCTCTTCGCCGTGCCGCCCCTTGGTCAACACCCGCTGGTCGGGCAGGGCAAGGCGCGGCTTGAGCAGCTTGCTGATGGCGCGCAGGGAGTCGGGCGACAGGCCTTCAAAAAGCGGCACGCGCTTGATAAGTTCGGCCGCACTCATTTCGATGTCCAGCGGCGGATGCTTGTCGATGTGCGCCCAGCGGCTTTTCAGTTGCTCGGTCAGGTCGGCATAGACCTCTCCGCTGATCAGGAACTGCTCAAGCATGTCGCGGTAGCGGATGCGTTCAAGCTCGCGCGCCACGCGGCCCAAGTAACTTTCCTGCAGCCATTGGGCGTACGACGGATATTGCAGGTTCAGCGCCTGCATCGCGTTCTCGATCAGGTCCAGGCGGCGCTGATGCAGCGACACGATGCGCTGCGTGGCCTCTTCGCCCAGCAGCGGCGTGATCTGTTCGCGGGCAAAGCCGATCAGGCGCTGCGCGACCGACCGCTTGCTCATCAGGTTGGCAAAACGCTGGCCCAGTTCCCGCGCCAGCCAGCCCTGGAATCCAAATACGTAGTGCAGCCGAAGCGCCAGCCGGAAGCCCGTCGAATAGCGGACGTCGGCAGCAATGGCGCGCTCGAAGCCCTCCACGCCGCCCAGCCGGATGGCGTCTTCCAGCCGCTCGGCCCGCGCCAGCAGCGTTTCCGCCATGCGCCAGTCCACGATCTGCGCTTTCAGGATGTCGAAGAACATTTCCTCTTCGCGCTGCGCCACGATCGCCAAGCCCACGGCCACGCGCTGCTCGTCGGTCATCTGGCTGACCCGGCCGTCGTGCACGCTGGCCAGGCTGGCGTCGAACACCGCACGGATGCGGTCACGCACTTCGTTCCCGATATGCTCGGCCTTGGCCACTTCCTCGGTCTTGCCCTGCAGGTCTTCCAGCGCCACGGCCAGCACCTGGTTGCGGATGGTGCGCTCGACGGGCGACAACTGGTTCAGCCCCAGCATCCGGATCAGCGGCCGCAGGCTGATGCCGTTGACGAACAAGGTCATCAGCACGAAGCCCGTGGTCGCCACGGCAATGAACTGGCGCGCCTCTTCGGGCACGCCGGTCTGTTCGGTCACCGCCAGCGCCAGCGCCAGCGACACGGCGCCGCGCAGGCCGCCCCACAGCATCACCACCTTGTACGGATTGCTGACCTTGGTGCCCAGCCGCGTCAGACCCAAAAGCGGCAGCAGCCCGAACACCACAATCGCCCGCGCCACCAGCGTCACCACGAACACCACGCCCACCAGCACCAGTTCCTGCCAATCGGCCGCGGCCATCAGCTTGGGGATCAGCATGGCCGCAAACAGGAAGATGAGGGAGTTGGCCCAGAAGCCAAACTGCTCCCACGCGCTGGACAGATGCTCGAAGGTGGTCGGCGACATGCGCGTGCGGCCGGTGGAACCCACCACCAGGCCCGCGATCACCGTGGCCACCACACCCGAGACGTTCAGGTAATGCTCGGAGATGAAGAAGGACAGGTAGGCCAGCGTCAGGGTCAGCGTGATCTCGGCGGTAGGAAAGCCGCGCAGCCAGGCAAACAGGAAGCAGGCCAGACGCCCCATCGCAAAGCCGGCCACGCCGCCGCCGATGAAGTGCACGATGAAGTCGTTGAAGATGCCGCTGACGGACAATTCGCCCTTGCCGCTCAGCACCGCCAGCAGCACGGAATACAGCGCGATGGACGCCGCATCGTTGAACAGGCTCTCGCCCTCGACCAGCGTAGTCAGTCGCTTGGGCGCGCCCACTTCGCGAAAGATGCCGACCACCGCCACCGGGTCGGTCGTGGCCACGATGGCGCCGAGCAGCAGGCACACCACCAATCCATAAGGCGAGATGGCGTCCAGCGTCACGCCGACCACAACCGTGCAGACAACCACCGCCACGATGGCCATCATCAGGATCGGACCGATGTCGTCCATCAGACGCCGCACGTTCATTGACAGCGCCGTCTCAAAGAGCAGCACCGGCAGGAACACCATCAGGAAGGTCTCTGACGAGATCTCGAAGCGCTCCAGCGAATCGAGAAAGTCGCCGATCCAGGCCGGCGCCCAGCCGTGCACGTGAATCACGATCCCGAGCAGACAGCCAACGATGGCGAGCAGCACCGAATAGGGCAGCTTGACGCGGCCGGCCAGGGGCGGCATGAAGCAGACCAGCGTGAGCAGGCCCGCAAGACCAAATACAAGAAAACCAACATCCATGGGTAGCGCCGCGTCCCGATCGTAGTGCGTGTGGAAAGTTCCACAAGAATAGCGGCTTTTTTCCGGCACTCGCGGCCGGGACGTGACGGGAATCGTGGAGAATGCACGTTTCGTTACCCCAATGGACGCTTGCGAAACGTGCCGCGCCATGTTTTTTGGGTAATGTGGCATCACGCGAACTTTTGCAGGAGCGGCACGTGGCACGCATCCACACCTTGACCCGGCGCCACGACGCGCCCGCGATGCTCGTCCAGTTGACCGATAGCCATCTGTTCGGCGAGCCCGAAACGTCGATGCTGGGCGTCAATACCGACGCGAGCCTGCGCGCCGTGCTGCGCCAGATCGAGGCCGATGGCAAACATCCCGACCTGCTGCTCGCCACCGGCGACCTGTCGCAGGATGGCGAGGCCGCGGGCTACCAGCGCTTTGCGCGCATCCTGTCCGAATCGGCCGCGCTGGATCGTGCAACGATCCGTTGCCTGCCGGGCAATCACGATCAACCGTCCGTCCTGCGCCAGGAATTGTCCGACTGGTCGATGCCGGTGACTGACGTGGGCGCATGGCGCGTCGTCACGCTGGACACGACGGTGCCCGGCTCGAACGCCGGCCATCTGTGCAATAGCGAACTCGACATGCTGGAAGCGGCGCTGGCCCAGGCGCCCAACCGCCACACGCTGGTGGCGATGCACCACAACCCGATGCAGATCGACAGCCACTGGCATGACTCGATGATGATCGACAACCCGCAGGCGCTCTTCAAGCTGCTGGCGCGGTTTCCGCAGGTGCGCGTGCTGCTGTGGGGCCATGTGCACCACGAGTTCGACCGCCGCCGCCACAACCTGCGCATGCTGGCCACGCCGTCCACATGCTTTCAGTTCAGCATCCGCGACGGCAAGCACATCGTCGACAACATGGCGCCGGGCTACCGGTGGATCAAGCTTTATCAGGATGGATCGATGGCGACCGGCGTGCGTCGCGTGCAGGACGCCCTGTGGCACACCGCGCTGCAACCGCCAGACAGCGCGCGCGCGGCTTGATCTGTCCGAGGACGGCGTCGAAACAGGCGCCGTTTTTTATGGGCGCTGCGTTCCGAGCGCGCATAAAAAACGGGGCACCGATATGCTAGGTGCCCCGCAAGCATCCGTCTCATAGGGGAGGGGAAAGAGGAGAAGCCGAGACGGATGACAAGACTGCTAACCGAAGTTTGCGGTCTACATGAAGTTAGGCGGCGCCTTCCTCATTAAGTTTCTGCGAACGCAGAAAATTTGCCCCCGAATTTGTATCAATTTATTGGCCGTCCCGTTGTCATCGGCCGGCTGTTGAAAGCGGCGCGCAATGTCAGGCGCCAAAGAAAAAGGCCGCAATGAGCGGCCTTTGTCATGCGCGGGGCAGCAATCACGAGGCGAGGTTGCCGCGCATCTTCTTGAGCGCCGCCGCTTCGATCTGGCGAATGCGTTCGGCCGACACGCCGAACTCTTGCGCAAGCTCGTGCAGGGTGGCGCCGCCGTCGTCCTGCAGCCAGCGGGCTTCGACGATGCGGCGCGAGCGCGGATCCAGCGCTTCAAGCGCGGTGGTCAGGCCGGCGCTTTGCAGGTGATCGCGCGCAGCGCGCTCGAGCACGCGCGTGGGTTCCTGGCGGCCTTCGTCGGACAGGTAGGCGATCGGCGCATAGGTGTCGTCGTCGTCGTCCTGGTTTTCCAGCGACATGTCGCGGCCGGACATGCGGACTTCCATTTCGCTCACGTCTTCGTTGCGCACGTTCAGCTCGCGAGCGATGTGGTCGACCTGTTCGGGATCCAGGGTCTGGCCGTCGGGACGCATGCTGCGCAGATTGAAGAACAGTTTGCGCTGCGCCTTGGTCGTGGCCACCTTGACCAGCCGCCAGTTGCGGATGATGTATTCGTGGATTTCGGCCTTGATCCAGTGAACCGCGAACGACACCAGGCGCACGCCGCGCTCGGGGTCGAAACGCTTGACGGCCTTCATGAGGCCGACGTTGCCTTCCTGGATGAGGTCGGCGTGGGGCAGGCCGTAACCCAGATACTGTCGGGCCACGGACACCACAAGACGCAGGTGCGAAAGAATCAGCTCGCGGGCGGCGCCCAGATCTTCCTGGTCGCGCAGGCGGCGGCCGAGTTCCGTTTCGCGATCCGCGGACAACACCGGCAGGCGGTTGACCGCGGAAATATAAGCGTCGATCGTACCGAGAGCGCCCGGATTGGCGATGGCCAACGCCAGAGCGTTGCCGGAGGCGGTCAACGAGGTACTGGGTTGCTTCATAGCGGGGGTCTCCGGATGGCGAGAAAACGACATGAATTCGATGTTAGCACTCAAGTAATAGGAGTGCTAATTCGACTGTTGCGACGCGTCAAAGTTTCATTTCCGCGACGCGTCCCCGTTTATTCGGGAGCCGGGGCGGTTCACCACCCGAGGCGCTTCAGCCCTTCGGCGGTGGCTTCGCCGTCCGGACGGATGAATAGCGCGCCGCGCGGGTCCATGAAGACCTGGTAACGGGCCCCGTCGAACAGGGGCATGTAGGCGCCGCTGCCAAATTGGACATCGACAAAGGGGAACCAGTTCGGAAAACTTTTCTTCAGGGATCCGAGGTCCGGCGCGGGCCAGTCGTCCAGGGGATGCACCGAGCGCGTGGCCGTCGCTTCGCGGGCGGCATCGCTGTAGCGGCCCGACAGGCGCTCCAGCCGATACAGGGGCGGCACGCCGGCCATGAGCGCCGGCAGTTTCCAGCGCACGACCCGGGCGTCGATCTGCCACTGGTCGCCGTAGAGTACATATTGCTTGTCGCCGATGCCCGGGGCATTGGCATTAACCTGGAACTGACCCTCGGCCTGTTGGCGGATGTCGATGCGGGCGACCGGCTGGTCGGTAGTCAGCCGAACGAACTGCACCAGCGACAGCGCGAGCAGGCCCGATACGCATCCCAGGCACACCAGCAGCAGGCCGCATGCGCGGCGCACCGGCCGGAACTGGAACATGCGGCGTCCGCGTTCGTCGCGGGGACCACCCCTGCCCAGCAGCATGACGATGCCGGGCAACAGGACGATGACGGCGCCCAGCAGGATCCAGGCGAAGGGAGCAATTCCGTTGATCAAATCAGGCGTTCCTATTCAAGCCGCCGCGTCGTACAGCGCGGCGGGCGCAGGAAGCCGCCACCCGCCGCGGCAGGCTCCCCAGTATAGAAGCGCGTCTTCAGGCGCCCGGTTTTCCAAGCCGTTCGACGTGAAACCGGATGTGATCCTCGATGAATGTCGAGATGAAGTAATAGCCGTGGTCGTAGCCGGCCTGGCGGCGCAGGGTGAGCGGCTGTCCGGCGGCGGCGCAGGCCGCCTCGAATACCTCGGGATACAACTGTTCGGCCAGAAACTGGTCGGCTTCGCCCTGGTCGATGAGGATGCCGCCGGGGAAGGGCTGCTGTAGGCCGCGCATCAGGGCGGACGCGTCGTAGGCCGCCCAGTCTTCGGTTTGCGCGCCCAGGTAGGCGCCCAACGCCTTTTTGCCCCACGGGCATTGGCTGGGCGCCGCGATCGGTGCAAACGCTGACACCGAACGGAACTTGCCGGGATTGCGCAGCGCCAGCACCAGCGCGCCGTGGCCGCCCATGGAGTGTCCGAAGATGCCGGTGCGCGACGCGTCGCCCGGCAGTGCGCCGCCGGTGACGATGCCATGCAGTTCTTGCGTGACGTAGCTGTACATGCGGTAGTGATCGCGCCATGCAGCCGTGGTGGCGTCGACATAGAAGCCGGCGCCGGTGCCCAGGTCCCAGCTTTCGTCCTCGCCGGGCACGCCCGCGCCGCGGGGGCTGGTGTCGGGCGCCACCAGCATCACGCCCAGTTCCGCAGCCAGCCGCTGCGCGCCGGCCTTGATCATGAACGTTTCTTCGGTGCAGGTCAGGCCCGCCAGGTAGAAGAGCACCGGCACCGGGCCGTGCTCGGCCTGCGGCGGCACGTACACGGAAAACCGCATGGGCAGGCCGATCTCGGTCGAGTCGTGGCGGTAGTAGCGCTGCGTGCCGCCGAAGCACCGATGCTGCGAGATGAGTTCGAGGGACGCGGCCATGGGCTTGCTCCGGAAAAGAAAAAATCGAGGTGGATAAAACGTCGGCGGGTTAGGGGAATCCACGGTGCGACGTTCCGTCGCCGAATGTTAACCTGCCCCTCAATGAGCGCTCGCCACAAAAAAATACGATTCCGCGCTCAGATTGTGATCACGGCACTTGACCAGCGCCCACCGTGGCACTATTTATATACCGTGTGTGAAGACAACCCGTTCTTCCTGATACGCAAGCCCTGACACTATGGCCCGTCTGCCCCGTCTGTATGCCCCTGGGCTGCCCCAACTGGTGCAGGCCAACTTTATTCAGCCGTTGGCGGCGCCATCGCAACCCGCGCCCGCCGACATCCTGAATCAGCTCGCCACGTGGCTGGGCGAGTCGGCCCAGCGGCACCGCGTATCGGTGCATGGCTGGCTCCTCGCCAACGACCGCATCCTGCTGCTTGCCACGCCCGCAGACGAAGAAGGCCTGCCGCGGCTGATGCAGACGCTGGGCCGCAATCTTGCGGCGCGGCTGCGCGGTGGGCGGGTGTTCGCCGGCCGATACCGGTCGGCGCTGCTGGAACCCGGCGCGTGGGTGCTGCCCTCGCTGGTCTGGCTGGAAACGTATCCGGTTCGCAGCGGGGCTTCGCAGGACCCCGATTCGTGGCCCTGGTCGTCCGCGTCCAGCCATACCGGCAACACCAGCGCCGCGCCGGCCCAATGGCAGTCCGATCACGCCGACTACTGGGCTTGCGGCAACACGCCGTTCGACCGGCAGGCCAATTACCGCAAGCGGCTTCAAGATGGGCTGTCGCGCGAGGAAACCCAACGCATCGACCAAGCGGTCTCTGGCCAGTGGGCGCTGGGCGGTCCCAGCTTCATTGCCAGCCTGGCTCATACGGCCAGCCGGCGTGTGGCGCCCGGCCAGCGTGGCCGGCCCCGCAAGAAGCCGGCCGCGGCGCCCGCGGACAATGAGTCCAGCCCGCCGACGCCACCGACCACCACCCCACCGGTCAACAACTCCTGACCCCCTGACCCGCCATCACGGCGGGTTTTGTTTGTCTGCGTCCGGACATTGCGGTACCGCGCTGCCGCCCGAAGGCATTCGGGCAACCCGCGGAGTCGGCGCCGCAAGAACGGGGTCTGCACGTGCGCTTGGCGACATCTGCGCCGCAAAAGCGCGCGATCCGCGCGTGCGCTTGACTCACATCATCGCGGGACCTGCACGACGACAAGGTGCAATTCCGCCACACCTGACGTTGATCGCGCACAGAAAAAAACATCCTTTTAAATAGGGACGTATAGCGTGATTTTGCACCGCTTTGGACGCCCGAGTGACTGCGGCAAAAGACCTGCTCCGGAGACAGCCAATAACGGCGCGGCCGTTGTTATGTCCCTATATTCATGCACTATGACGGCGCATCTATTTAATTAGGGTCATACCCCGTTTGTTCCTGTTGCACCCTACTTGCGTCGGGGGTATTGTCCGACTCCTGCACTGCAACATTAGACGCAGGCCCACTGCGGAGCGCGCCATGCCCCAAATTACCCCGACCGAATCCTGTCCCACCTCCAAGGCAGTTGCCATCGATGCAACCCGCATCGGCCTGCCTTCGGCCCAGGGCCTGTACAACCCCAAGAACGAACATGATGCCTGCGGCGTCGGCTTCGTTGCCCACATCAAGGGCAAGAAAAGCCACGCGATCATCCAGCAGGGTCTGAAGATTCTTGAGAACCTGGACCACCGCGGCGCGGTTGGCGCAGACAAGCTCATGGGCGACGGCGCAGGCATCCTGATCCAGATCCCCGACACGCTGTACCGCGACGAACTCAGCCAGCAAGGCATCATCCTGCCCCCGCCCGGCGAGTACGGCGTGGCCATGGTGTTCCTGCCCAAGGAAACGGCGTCGCGCCTGGCCTGCGAACAGGAACTGGAGCGCTCCGTGCGCGCCGAGGGTCAGGTCGTGCTGGGCTGGCGCGACGTGCCGGTGGACGTCGACATGCCCATGTCGCCCACCGTCCGCGACTGCGAACCCGTGATCCGCCAGCTGTTCATCGGCCGCGGCGCCGACGTGATGGTGCCGGACGCGCTGGAACGCAAGCTCTACGTCATCCGCAAGACCGCCAGCCACGCCATCCAGAACATGCATCTGGCGCACGGCAAGGAATACTTCGTGCCCTCGGCCTCGGTGCGTACCGTGGTCTACAAGGGCCTGCTGCTGGCCGATCAGGTCGGCCGCTACTACCGCGACCTGGCCGACACCCGCACGGTGTCCGCGCTGGCGCTGGTCCACCAGCGTTTCTCGACCAACACGTTCCCCGCCTGGCCGCTGGCCCACCCGTACCGCATGATTGCCCACAACGGCGAAATCAATACGGTCAAGGGCAACTTCAACTGGCTGCGCGCCCGCGAAGGCATGATGCAGTCGGCCGTGCTGGGCGACGATCTGAAAAAGCTGTACCCCATCGTCTACGAAGGCCAGTCGGACACCGCGACGTTCGACAACTGCCTGGAACTGCTGGTGAATTCGGGCTACTCGCTGGCCCACGCCATGATGATGATGATCCCGGAAGCCTGGGAACAGCACACGCAGATGGACGAAAGCCGCCGTGCTTTCTACGAGTACCACGCCGCCATGATGGAGCCGTGGGACGGCCCCGCCGCAGTCGCGTTCACCGATGGCCGCCAGATCGGCGCCACGCTGGACCGCAACGGCCTGCGTCCTGCCCGTTACCTGGTCACCGATGACGACATGGTCATCCTGGCGTCTGAAGCCGGCACGCTGTCGATCCCCGAAAACCGCATCGTCAAGAAGTGGCGCCTGCAGCCGGGCAAGATGTTCCTGATCGACCTGGAACAAGGCCGCATCATCGACGACGCCGAGATCAAGCTGCAGTTGGCCAACAGCCGTCCGTACCGCCAGTGGATCGAGCGCCTGCAGATCAAGCTGGAATCGCTGCCCGCGCCGCGTCAGGTCGCCGTGGCCACGCAATCGGCCGTGTCGCTGCTGGACCGCCAACAGGCATTCGGCTGGACCCAGGAAGACTACAAGTTCATCCTGGAGCCCATGGCGTCGAGCGGCGAGGAAGTCATCGGCTCGATGGGCAATGATGCCCCGCTGGCCGTGCTGTCGGACCGCGCCAAGCCGTTCTACAACTATTTCCGCCAGCTGTTCGCTCAGGTCACGAACCCGCCGATCGACCCGATCCGCGAACAGCTCGTGATGTCGCTGGTGTCCTTCATCGGTCCCAAGCCGAACCTGCTGGACATCAACAACGTCAACCCGCCGCTGCGTCTGGAAGTGTCCCAGCCGGTGCTGGACTTCGCCGCCATGGCGCAGATCCGCGACATCGACCAGGTCACGGGCAAGAAATTCCGCAGCTTCGAACTGGACATCACGTACCCCGCCGCCTGGGGTCCCGAGGGCATCGAAGCCCGCGTGGCGGCCTTGTGCGCGCGCGCCGTCGACGCGGTGCGCAGCGGCTACAACATCCTGATCGTGTCGGACCGCCTGGTCGACAGCGAGCGCGTGGCCATCCCCGCGCTGCTGGCCACGTCGGCCGTGCACCAGCACCTGATCCGCGCCGGCCTGCGCACCAACACGGGTCTCGTCGTCGAAACCGGTTCGGCCCGCGAAGTGCATCACTTCGCGCTCCTGGGCGGCTACGGCGCCGAAGCCATTCACCCCTACCTGGCGCTCGAATCGCTGGGCAAGATGAATGACCCCGAAAAGGCCGTGAAGAACTACATCAAGGCGCTGGGCAAGGGCCTGAACAAGGTCATGTCCAAGATGGGCATTTCCACGTACATGTCCTACACCGGCGCGCAGATTTTCGAAGCCGTCGGCCTGCAGAGCGCCCTGGTGAACAAGTACTTCACCGGCACTGCTTCCAACATCGAAGGCATCGGCATCTTCCAGGTCGCCGAAGAAGCGCTGCGCCAGCACCGCGCCGCCTTCAGCACCGACCCCGTGCTTGCCAACGACCTGGACGCCGGCGGCGAATACGCCTACCGCGTCCGCGGCGAAGAGCACATGTGGACGCCGGATTCGATCGCCAAGCTGCAGCACGCGTCGCGCGCCAACAACTACCGCACGTACAAGGAGTACGCGCAGATCATCAACGACCAGAGCCGTCGCCACATGACGCTGCGCGGCCTGTTCGAGTTCCGCTTCGACCCGTCGCGCGCCATCCCGCTGGACGACGTCGAGCCGGCCAAGGAAATCGTCAAGCGTTTTGCCACCGGCGCCATGTCGCTGGGCTCGATCTCGACCGAAGCCCACTCGGTGCTGGCCGTTGCCATGAACCGCATCGGCGGCAAGTCCAATACCGGCGAAGGCGGCGAGGACGAACTGCGCTACCGCGCCGAAATGCGCGAAGGCAAGAGCACCATCAAGGACGGCGACACGCTGGCCTCGGTGCTGGGCACGGACCGCATCGAAGCCGACGTCGAACTCAAGCGGGGCGACTCGCTGCGTTCGAAGATCAAGCAGGTGGCGTCGGGCCGTTTCGGCGTGACCGCCGAGTACCTGTCGTCCGCCGATCAGATCCAGATCAAGATGGCGCAGGGCGCCAAGCCCGGCGAAGGCGGCCAGCTGCCCGGCCACAAGGTGTCGGAATACATCGCCAAGCTGCGCTACTCGGTGCCCGGCGTGGGCCTCATCTCGCCCCCGCCGCACCATGACATCTACTCGATCGAAGATCTGGCGCAGCTGATCCACGACCTGAAGAACGTCAATTCCAAGTCCTCGATCTCGGTCAAGCTGGTGTCCGAAGTCGGCGTGGGCACGGTGGCCGCGGGCGTGGCCAAGGCCAAGGCCGACCACGTCGTGATCGCCGGCCATGATGGCGGCACAGGCGCGTCGCCGGTGTCGTCCATCAAGCACGTGGGCACGCCCTGGGAACTGGGCCTGGCCGAAACGCAGCAGACGCTGGTGCTGAACCGCCTGCGCAGCCGCATCCGCGTGCAGGCCGACGGCCAGATGAAGACCGGCCGCGACGTCGTCATCGGCGCGCTGCTGGGCGCCGACGAATTCGGCTTCGCGACCGCGCCGCTGGTCGTCGAAGGCTGCATCATGATGCGCAAGTGCCACCTGAACACCTGCCCGGTGGGCGTGGCCACGCAGGATCCCGCGCTGCGCAAGAAGTTCCAGGGCAAGCCCGAGCACGTCGTGAACTTCTTCTTCTTCATCGCCGAAGAAGTCCGCGAAATCATGGCCCAACTGGGCATCCGCAAGTTCGACGACCTGATCGGCCGCGCCGATCTGCTGGACATGCGTTCGGGCGTTGAGCACTGGAAGGCACAAGGGCTGGACTTCACCCGCGTGTTCCACCAGACGGTGTCCGACGCCGAAGTGCACCAGACCGAAGAGCAGGATCACGGTCTGGCCGGTGCGCTGGATCACCTGCTGATCGAGCGCAGCAAGCCCGCGCTGGAGCGTGGCGAGAAGGTGTCGTTCATCGTGCCGGTGCGTAACCGCAACCGCACGATCGGCGCGATGCTGTCCGGCGCCGTGGCCTCGCGCTACGGCCATGACGGCCTGCCCGACGACACCATCCACATCCAGTGCAACGGCACCGCCGGCCAGAGCTTCGGCGCGTTCCTGGCGCACGGCATCACGATGGACCTGGTGGGCGAAGGCAACGACTACGTGGGCAAGGGTCTGTCCGGCGGCCGCATCATCGTGCGCTCGCCCAACGACTTCCGCGGCTTCGGCCCCGACCACATCATTGCCGGCAACACCGTGCTGTACGGCGCGCTGGCAGGCGAGGCGTTCTTCAACGGCGTGGCGGGCGAGCGTTTCGCGGTGCGCAACTCGGGCGCAGCAACCGTCGTGGAAGGCACCGGCGATCACGGCTGCGAATACATGACCGGCGGCACCGTCGTCGTGCTGGGTTCCACCGGCCGCAACTTCGCGGCGGGCATGTCCGGCGGCGTGGCGTACGTCTGGGATCCGGACCGCACGCTCAAGCACCGTGTGAACCTGTCGATGGTGGAACTGGAATCGGTCGTGCCGCACGCCGAGCAGCAGTCGCTGAACAACATCGACATCTGGCACAGCGCGCAGCGCGGTGGCGAACGCGAGACGGACGAGTCCATCCTGCGCCGCCTGGTGGAAGATCACTTCCGCTACACCGGCAGCTACCGTGCCCGCGAAATCCTGGGCGACTGGGAAGCCTCGCGCGGCAAATTCGTGAAGATCATGCCGACGGACTACCGCCGCGCATTGGGTGAAATGTGGCGTGCAGCCAACCCGCAACAACTGGCTGCGTGAGGGATACCATGGGAAAGATCACTGGATTTATGGAATTTCAGCGTCTGCAGGAGGCCTCCGAGGCCCCGCAGAAGCGGCTGAAGAACTGGCGCGAATTCGTGCTGCACCTGACCGACGATCAGGCCAAGCAGCAGGCGGCGCGCTGCATGGACTGCGGCATCCCGTTCTGCAACAACGGCTGCCCGGTCAACAACATCATCCCGGACTGGAATGACCTGGTGTACAAGCAGGACTGGCGCCGCGCGCTGGACGTCCTGCACTCCACCAACAACTTCCCGGAGTTCACGGGCCGCATCTGCCCGGCGCCCTGCGAAGCCGCCTGTACCTTGAACATCAACAGCGACGCCGTGGGCATCAAGTCCATCGAGCACGCGATCATCGACAAGGGTTGGGCCGAAGGCTGGGTCGCGCCGCAAGTGCCGGCGCGCAAGACGGGCAAGAAGGTCGCTGTCGTGGGCTCGGGCCCGGCCGGCATGGCATGCGCGCAGCAACTGGCGCGCGCGGGCCACTCCGTGACGTTGTTCGAGAAGAGCGACCGCATCGGCGGCCTGCTGCGCTACGGCATCCCCGACTTCAAGCTCGAAAAGCACCAGATCGACCGCCGCATCTCGCAGATGGAAGCCGAGGGCGTGGAATTCGCGCCGTCGACCTACGTCGGCGATCCGAAGGATCCCGTTGCCGATGGCCTGACGGTGCGCACCCCGAAATCGCTGATGGCCGAATTCGACGCCGTCGTGATGAGCGGTGGCTCGGAAACGCCGCGCGACCTGCCGGTGCCGGGCCGCGAGCTCGACGGCGTGTACTTCGCCATGGACTTCCTGCGCCAGCAGAACAAGGCCGTGGCGGGCGACCGCCTCACCAACCAGACGCTGGCCAAGGGCAAGCACGTGGTGGTGATCGGCGGCGGCGATACGGGTTCCGACTGCGTCGGCACCAGCAACCGCCACGGCGCCGCATCGGTCACGCAGTTCGAACTGATGCCCCAGCCGCCCGAGTCCGAAAACAAGACCATGACGTGGCCGTACTGGCCGCTGAAGATGCGCACGTCGTCCTCGCACGAGGAAGGCTGCGAGCGCGACTGGTCGGTGACCACCAAGCTGCTCAAGGGCGCCAACGGCAAGGTCGAGAAGCTGGTCGGCGCGCGCGTCGAATGGTTCAAGGACGACGCCACCGGCCAGATGAAGATGCGCGAAGTCGAAGGCTCGGAGTTCGAGATCAAGGCGGATCTGGTGCTGCTGGCCATGGGCTTCGTGTCGCCGGTGCAGAACGTGCTGGACGCGTTCGGCGTGGACCGCGATGGCCGCGGCAATGTGCGCGCCAACACCGACGACTACCGCACCAATGTGGAAAAGGTCTTCACCGCCGGCGACATGCGCCGCGGCCAGTCGCTGGTCGTGTGGGCCATCCGCGAAGGCCGCCAGTGTGCGCGCTCGGTCGACGCCTACCTGATGGGAAGCAGTGAATTGCCGCGTTGATCGTATTGCGACATATCAACGCCGCCGGTTGCCTCGCGCACCGGCGGCGTTTTTTTTGCTCTTGCGTTGCGGTTAACCGCAGTTGTTGCGACATAACCACTTTCTGAAAACGGTCTTTTCACGAATTGACACATGTCAAGAACGGGGACGGGGCGGTCTGAGAACCTGTCGTCTCACCCCACACGGAAAGATCGGAGAAGAAAATGTTTTCGCTGAACGGGCGTATCCGCGCCACCGCCATTGCCGGTTTGATCGCTGCCGGCGCCTTTGCCGCTCCCGCCCACGCCCACGAAGCGGGCGACGTGCTGTTCCGCGTCGGCGTCACGCAAGTCCGCCCCTCGCAAAACAATGGCACCGTGCTCGACGGCAGCGTCAAGCTGGACGTGAACAACAATGTGCGCCCCAGCTTCACCCTGGCCTACATGGCCACCCGCAACATCGGTATCGAACTGCTGGGCGCCTGGCCCTTCCAGCATGACGTCAGCGGCAGCGGCGGCCTGGGCAAGATCGGCTCCTCCAAGCAACTGCCCCCCACGCTCAGCCTGCAATGGCACATCCTGCCCGACAGCATGATCCAGCCGTACATCGGCGTCGGCATCAACTACACCCACTTCTTCGACACCAAGGCCGAGGGCGCGCTCAAGGGCTCGAACCTGAAGCTGGGCGATTCCTGGGGCGTGGCCGCGCAACTGGGCGCGGACATCAAGATCAATGATCGCTGGTTCATGAACGCCGACATCCGCTACATCGACATCAAGTCGAAGGTGACGCTGGACGGCGAACGTGTCGGCACCGCGCGCATCGATCCGTGGGTGGCCACGGTGGGCGTTGGTTACCGCTTCTGATCGCTGGCCTGAGATGCGCGCGGCCCCGCGCGCATCTATCAATCCTGCGGCGGCGCAAGCCGGCTGCGCAGCGCCTGCAATGCCGGCGTGTCGTCGTCGGCGCGCCAGATCAGCTGAGTAAGCGCCTGCCCATGGGACCCGGACAACGCGCCCACGCGCACCGAATGCTCCGCCCCCAGCACCGCCAGCACGGACTGCGGCACGATCGCCACCCCGGTTCCCGCTGCCACACACGCCACGATGGCGTGATACGACGCAAACTCCATCACCTTGCCGGGCGCAATGCCCTCCTGGTTCAACCACGACTCCAGGATGCGCCGGTATGAGCAGCCCGCCGCAAAGGCGATGACGCTGCGGTTGCCCAGGTCTTTCGGACTGCCGATCGGATCCCACGCCAACGGCGAGATCAGCGCCAATTCCTCCCTGAATGCATCCATCGCCGCCAGTCCCTCTGCGGGGAAGGGTTGCGCCACGAAGGCAGCCTCGATCTCGTAATTGCGCACCTTCGCGGCCAATGCGCCCGAGGTGCCGGTGACCAGCTCGATCCGCACCTGCGGCCAGGCCGCGTGATAGGCCGCCAGGATGGGGGGCAGGCGGGCGGCGGCCGTGCTTTCCATGGTGCCGATGCGCAGCACGCCCTGCAGGGCGCCTTCCCGGACGGCCGCCTGCGCCTCATCGGACAGGCGCAGCAGGCGGTCGGCGTATGACAGCAGCACGCGGCCCTGATCCGACAGCACCAGCCGGCGGTTCTGCCGCCGAAAGAGCGGCGTTCCCAGCGAGGATTCCAACTGCTTCAGGCGCGTCGACACATTGGACTGCACGCGGTTCAGATGCGCGGCGGCGCGCGCCACGCCACCCTGATCCGCGACGGTCTTGAAGATTTGCAGCGCGTCGAGATCCAAGTTTCTCATTTTGGGAACTCACGTTCTTAATAATTCACTATTCAAGATATAAGTACAGCCGTAGAGTAGGCTCCATGTCAACGCCTGCTTACCCTTCCCCCCGCCCCTCGGCCAGCGCTACAAGCCTGGCCTGGCCCGCGGCGCTTGCGCTGGCGGCGGCCATGGGCATCGGCCGCTTCGCCTTCACGCCGGTATGGCCGCTCATGGCGCAGGAGTCCGGCCTGTCGCTGACGCAGGGCGGCTGGATGGCGTCGGCCAACTACGCGGGCTATCTGTTGGGCGCACTGGCGGCGATCGTCTGGCCGGTGCGACGGCTGCGCGTCACGCTGGCGGCCAGCCTGGCCGCCGTGGCCGCGCTGACGCTGGCCATGCCAATGCTCAACAGCGTGGCGGGCTGGTCGGTGCTGCGGCTGGCGGCCGGCTATGCCAGCGCCAGTGCCTTCATCTGCGTCGTCGCATGGCGGCCGGTGCCCGCCGGCGACCCGCGCGAGGCCGCGGCTTCGGCGGTGACGTATGCAGGCGTGGGCGCGGGCATTGCGCTGACGGGATTGGCCTGTCTGGCCTTGATGGCCTCGCACGCGAGCGCCGGCGTGACCTGGACCGCGCTGGGCGGCCTGGCGCTGGCGTTGTCCGTGGCGGCGTGGCCCGGACTCAGCCGGCAATCGCCTCCCGTGCGACGGACGGCTGCTGACGCGCCGCAAACCCGCCTGCCGCGCGGCATCGCCGCGCTGTCGCTGCACTACGGTGTCTTCGGGGTCGGCTACATCATTCCCGCCACCTTTCTGCCGGCCATGGCCAAAGAGATCTTTCCCGACCCGGCGATCTTCGGCTGGGCCTGGCCGCTTTTTGGCATGGCGGCGGCGCTGTCGTGCCTGCTGGTCCCGCGGCTGGCGCGCGGCCGAGACGACCGGCAGGTGTGGCGCGGCGCGCAGGCGCTGATGGCGGCCGGCATGCTGACCGTGGCGCTGTGGCACCACATCGCCGCCGTGATCCTGGCAGCGCTGCTGGTCGGCGGCACGTTCATGGTGATCACGCAGGCGGGCATGCTGACCGCGCGCCGCCTGTCCGGCCCGGCGGCGCCGCGGGCGGCGGCCATCATGACGGCGGCGTTTGCGGCGGGGCAGATTCTGGGGCCGTTGCTGGCCTCGTGGGCGGCGCGCTGGGGCGCCGGCCTGCCGCAGGTGCTGGCGGCCAGCGCGGCGTTGCTGGCGGCGTCGGCGTGGGCGCTGGGAAAAGTCACGACAGACGGCAATGGCGCTGGGCATAATGCCATCGGCCCTTCGGGCCAACCACACAGCAATTAGAAAGCAGGTAAAGAGGAGTTCCCAGCATGAAAGCACTACGCCCCCTGATCGCCGCCCTGGCCGCCACCGCCGCCTTTGGCGGCGCTGCCCAAGCCCAGACCGGCGAATGGCCCGCCAAACCCGTGACTATGATCGTGCCCTACGCGCCGGGCGGTTTTGCCGACACCCGCGTGCGCCTCTTGGCCCGCAAGCTGGGCGAATCGCTGGGCCAGCCCATCGTTGTCGAAAACAAGGCGGGCGCAGGCGGCGTGGTCGGCACCAACCTCATCGCCAAGGCGGCCCCGGACGGCTACACGATCGGCACGGGCAACCTGGCCCCGATGGCGGTCAACCCGTCGCTGATGAAGGAAATGCCCTACAACCCGCAAAAGGATCTGGCCCCGATCATCCTGATCGAGAACAGCCCGCTGGTCCTGAGCGTGAACAACGAACTGCCGGTCAAGACGCTGGCCGACCTGATCGCACTGGCCAAGAAGGAGCCGGGCAAGCTGACCTTCGGCTCGTCCGGCGTGGGCGGCGCGCACCACTTGTCGGGCGAAATGTTCCGCGAGCAGGCCAACATCGACATCGTCCACGTGCCCTACAAGGGCGGCAGCCTGGCCGCGACCGATCTCATGGGCGGCCACATCGCGATGATGTTCGAAATGGGCTATTCCGCGCTGCCCGCCATTCAGGGCAAGAAGATCCACCCGATCGCCGTCACGTCAGCCAAGCGCCTGGACGTGCTGCCCGATGTGCCCACCATGGCCGAATCCGGCCTGCCGGGCTTCGAGTCCTACAACTGGCAGGGCATCGTGGCGCCCGCCGGTACGCCCGCGCCGATCATCGCCAAGCTCAATGCCGAATTCAACCGCATCCTGAAGGACCCGGATGTGCAGAAGGCCATTGCCGACACCGGCAGCCAGGCCGGCGGCGGCACGCCCGAAGAATTCGCCGCCTTCATCAAAACCGAAAGCGACAAGTGGGCGCACGTCATCAAGGCTGGAAACATCCAGCTCCAATAACCTCCCAGGAGTTTTCCCATGGCTACCCCTTTGATTGAACTGCTCAAGCTGACCCATCCCATCATCCAGGCGCCCATGGCGGGCGGCGCCACCACGGTGGACATGGTGGCGGAGGCATCGAAGGCGGGCGCCCTGGGATCGCTCGGCGGGGCGTACATGACGCCCGAACAGATCGAGGCGGCGGCCGAAGGGGTCCGCGCCCGCACGGATCGCCCGTTCGCCATCAACCTGTTCGCATCCGTGCCGCCAGAGCCCATGCAGGGCGATGCGAGCCGGATGCTGGCCCTGATGGCGCGCTATCACGAGCAACTTGGTCTGCCGGCGCCCGAGGCCCCCGGCCCGCAGGCCGATCCGCTGCCGGGCCAGCTCGAGGCCGTGCTGCGCATCCGGCCCGCCGTCCTCAGCTTCACCTTCGGCCGCCTGCCGGCCGAGGCGCTGGCCCGCTGCCGCGAACTAGGCATCCTGACCGTGGGCACGGCCACGACCGTCCGCGAGGCGCAAGCGCTGGAGCAGGACGGCGTTGACGCCATCGTGGCGCAGGGCGCGGAGGCAGGCGGCCACCGCGGCACGTTCCTCGACACGTTCGAGGCGTCCATGATCGGCACCATGGCGCTGGTCCCGCAGGTGGCGGACGCCGTCTCGGTACCGGTCATCGCGTCGGGCGGCATCATGGACGGGCGCGGCATCGCGGCTGCCCTGGCGCTGGGCGCCGACTTCGCCCAAATGGGGACGGCCTTCCTCACCACGGAAGAATCCGGCATCAGCGACGCCTACAAGGCGGTCGTGGCGGCCTCCCGCGCCGAACAATCCCGGATCACTCGCGGCTTCTCCGGCCGCCCGGCGCGCGGCATCGCCAATGCCTTCATGCGTGATGTGGACGCCATCGGCGGCGACATCCTGCCGTATCCGCTGCAGAACGCCCTGACCCGGCCCATGCGCACGGCGGGCGGCAAGAGCGGCAACATCAATGTCCTGTCCCTGTGGGCCGGCCAGGGCGCGCCGCTGGCACGGCGGGAGTCGACAGCGGAACTGATCCAGCGGCTGGCCCGGGAAAAGGTGGCGGCGAAGGCGCGACGTTGAGTGCTGGCGGCGGTCTGTCCGGAATGGGTGTCTGACACCCGTGTAGGAGCCGTGTGTGCCGGGCCAGTGCCTCAAGGGTGTCAGACACCCATGGAGCATCGGCAAACGCCATCAGCACCGAAACGGCGACGACCCGATTGTTCCTGAAGCCGAAAACACTGTTCCACGGGCGGCCGCTCCAATTGTGATTACACAGCGTCGGGCTACAATGGCGCCTCGCCGCCGGGAGCGAACGCTTACGCTTGCCCCGGTATCTGAGTAACAGGGCGCTTCCCGACGCAGTCTGTCTTGCCCGCGCCGGCCAGGTCCTCGGTCCCGCGTGTCGACAGGACCGCAGGGCAAGCTCCGCCGCCGAAACTCCCTTTCGTTGCCCATGCCCGCTCAAACCAGCAGCACCCCGGAATTCGCCCTGCGCCTGGAAGGTGTGGCGCTTGGCTACGGTGATTTCACCGTCTTGCGCGATATTTCCATGGACGTCCGGGCGGGCCAGGTGGTGGCAGTCATGGGCGGCTCCGGTTCCGGCAAGACCACGCTGCTGCGTGCGGCCACCGGCCAGATCACCGCCCAGCAGGGCCGCGTGCTGGCATTCGGCCAGGATATCGGCGCAGCCTCCCGCGCCGAAGTGCAATCCCTGCGCAAGCGCATGGGGGTGCTGTTCCAGCAGGGCGCGCTGTTCACCGACCTGAACGTCTTCGAGAACGTGGCGTTTCCGCTGCGCGAACACACGCGCATCAGCGAGGCCGAAGTCACCGACCGCGTGCTCGACAAGCTGGATGCCGTCGGCCTGCGCGCCGCCGCGCACCTGAAGGTCTCCGAAATATCCGGCGGCATGGCGCGGCGCGTGGCACTGGCCCGCGCCGTGGTGCTTGAGCCGGAACTCATCCTGTACGACGAACCCTTCGCGGGGCTGGACCCGATCTCGCTGGGCATCACCGCCCGCCTGATCCGCAGCCTTGCCGACCGGCTGGGCTGCGCCTCGGTGCTGATCACCCACGACGTGCAGGAATCCTTTGCCATCGCGGACCAGGTCTATCTGGTGGGCCGCGGCCAACTGGCTGCCGCCGGCACGCCGCAGATGCTGGCCGCCTCGCCGGACCCCTACGTCCAGCAATTCCTCAAGGGCCAGCCGGACGGTCCGGTCGCGTTCCAGTATCCCGAAACGCCCGCCTTCCAGAAATGGCTGTCGCAACAGAAAGGGCGCAAAGCATGAGCGCTTCCAATAACGCCGTCGCCGTACTGGGCCACTGGGTGCGCTCCCGCGTCGCCGGCATCGGCTACTTCACCCGCTTCTTCGGCGCCATGCTGGCGCGCAGCGGCATCGCGCTGTCGCGGCCGCGCCTGGTGTCTCAGCAGGTCCACTTCATCGGCAATTATTCGCTGCTGATCATTGCCGTCTCCGGCATGTTCGTGGGCTTCGTGCTGGGTCTGCAGGGTTATTACACGCTGAACCGCTACGGCTCCGAGGAGGCATTGGGCTTGCTGGTGGCCCTGTCGCTGGTACGCGAACTGGGTCCGGTGGTCACTGCACTGCTCTTTGCGGGGCGCGCCGGCACCTCGCTCACCGCCGAGATCGGGCTGATGAAAGCGGGCGAACAGCTGTCGGCCATGGAAGTCATGGCCGTCGACCCGATCCGCCGCGTGCTCGTGCCGCGCCTGTGGGGCGGCATCATCGCCATGCCCATCCTGGCGGCTGTGTTCTCCATGGTGGGCATCCTGGGCGGCTGGGTCGTGGGCGTGCTGCTCATCGGTGTGGACGCAGGCGCCTTCTGGTCGCAGATGCAGAACGGCGTCGATGTATGGAAAGACGTCGCCAACGGCGCCATCAAGAGCGTCGTCTTCGGCGTCACGGTGACGCTGGTGGCGCTTTATGAAGGCTGGCAGGCCAAGCCCACCCCCGAAGGCGTTGCCCGCGCCACCACGCGCACCGTGGTCGTGGGCTCCCTGGCGGTTCTCGGGCTGGACTTCCTGCTCACCGCCTTGATGTTTGGAAATTGATACGGATCGATCATGTCACGCGAAAAAACCGACTTCTGGGTAGGCCTGTTTGTATTGCTGGGCGCGATCGCGCTTGGGTTCCTGGCGTTGCGCGCCGGCAACTTGAGCACGTTTTCCTTTGCCCCGACCTATACCGTGACCGCCAACTTCGATAACGTAGGCGGCCTCAAGGTGCGCGCGCCGGTCAAGAGCGCCGGCGTGGTGGTGGGCCGGGTCACGGGCATTTCCTTCGACGACAAGACCTTCCAGGCGATTGTGTCGGTCGATCTGGAGACGGCCTACCAGTTCCCCAAGGACTCGTCGGCGGCCATCCTGACCTCCGGCCTTTTGGGCGAGCAATACCTGGGCCTGACCGCCGGCAGCGAGGAAGATAACTTTACCGACGGCGGAAAAATCCGCTATACACAAAGCGCCGTGGTCCTGGAGCAGCTGATCAGCCAGTTCCTGTACGGCTCGGCGGAAAAGCAAGGCACGACCGCCGCGCCGGAATCGGCCCCCAAAGCCCAGGACTAAAGGCGCGGCGCCATCAAGCTGTTACAACGCTGCGTCTCGCCGTCGCGATAACAAAAGAATTGTTGATAGGGATACCCGGAACATGAATAAGAAAGCTATTTCCCGAATTGCCACTGTCGCCGCCGCGGGCGCGCTGATGGCTGGTTGCGCCGCCCCCAAGAATCCGGATCCGCGCGACCCCTGGGAAGGCTTCAACCGCGGCGTCTACCAGTTCAACGACACCGTCGACCGCGCGGTGTTCAAGCCGGTTGCGCAGGCCTACACGTTCGTGACGCCGCAGCCGGTGCGCAGCTGCATCCACAACATCTTCAGCAACGTCGGCGACCTCTGGTCCGGCACCAACAGCTTCCTGCAGGGCCGCGGCCACGACTTCGTCAACACGCTGGGCCGCTTCCTGTTCAACACGACCATGGGCGTGGGCGGCTGCTTCGACGTCGCCTCGGCCAATGGCGCGCGCAAGATCCCCAACGACTTCGGCACCACGCTGGGCGTCTGGGGCTTCAGCCAGGGTCCGTACCTGGTGCTGCCGTTCTTCGGCGCCTCCAGCGTGCGCGACGGCGTCGGCCTGGTCGGCGACCTGTACGGCACCACCTACGGCTACATGGGCGTGGACTCGATCGACAACGTGCGCCTGCGCAACTCGCTGTGGGGCCTGCGCATCGTCGACACGCGCGCCAGCCTGCTCGACACCACCGACACCATCGACCGCGTGGCGCTCGACCCGTACAGCTTCGTGCGCGACGCCTTCCTGCAACGCCGTGCCGCCATGGTGCTGGGCCACCGCGTGGACGAGGAAGGCTCGCTGCCCAACTACGAAGACGACGGCGACGACGACACCCCCGCCGCGCCCGCGCCGGCCCCCGTGCCTGCGCCGCAACCCGCGAACAAGTAAGCTGAGGCCTTGCGCTTTCGGTATTTGAAGGAGATTTGATGCGATTTTCCATTCCCTCTCTGTTGCAGCGGCTGGTTTTCACGGGCCTCGTCGGCCTGGCGGCCGCCACGGCCGCGAACGCCAAGCCGGACCCCAACGGCCCGCCCGAGCAGTTCGTCCTGGCCGCCGCCAACGAGGCCCTCGCGGTCCTGAAGTCCGACGGCGCGCTGCGGGCCGGCAACACCGCCCGCATCAACGAAGTCGTTGACCAGCACATCCTGCCGTACGTCAATTTCCAGAAGACCACGCGCCTGGCCGCCGGCCGCTACTGGCGCCAGGCCTCCGACCAGCAGAAAACCGCGCTGGCCGACGCCTTCCGCGGCACGCTGATCCGCACGTACAGCGGCGCGCTGACCCGCGTCACGTCCAGCACCACCATCACCGGCCTGCCGTTCCGCGGCGATCCCAAGGCCGACGACGTGGTCGTGCGCACCCTGATCAGCCAGTCCAACAGCCAGCCGGTGGGCGTGGATTACCGCCTGGAAAAGACGCCCCAAGGCTGGAAGATCTACGACATGAACGTCGAAGGCATCTGGCTGATCGAGAACTACCGCAACCAGTTCGCCCAGCAGATCAACCAGAACGGTATCGACGGCCTGATCCAGGCGCTGAACCAGCGCAACAAGTAAAGATTCGCTCAGGCTTGCCTCGGCCCGGCGCGACCCCTCGGGGGTCCGCCGGGCCGATTGTTTTGGGGGACGCAACAGTGCGCCGCCCCCATCGCCACCGGGGCCATCCCCGGTTTCCGCCACATCGCGCTTATATAATGGTCAATTCGCTCTTTTCGGGCCATCTCCCCCCGTCATGTCCGCCGTCAGCCTAGAAAACGTCTCCAAGATCTACTCGCCGCGCCAGCGCGGCTGGCAGAAGCTGCTCGGGCGCACGCCCCGGCCCGGCTTCCAGGCGCTGGACAATGTCAGCCTGAATATCGAGCACGGCGAGTTCTTCGGCCTGCTCGGTCCCAACGGCGCGGGCAAGACCACGCTCATTTCCATTCTGGCGGGCCTGGCGCACGCCACCGCGGGCCGCGCCACCGTCTGTGGATACGACGTCGTGGCCGACTACAAGTCGGCACGGCGGGCGCTGGGCGTCGTGCCGCAAGAATTGGTCTATGACCCGTTCTTTACCGTGCGCGAAACGCTGCGCATCCAGTCCGGGTATTTCGGCCTGCGCAAGAATGACGACTGGATCGACGAAATCCTGTTCAACCTGGGCCTGGCCGACAAGGCCAACTCCAACATGCGCGCGCTGTCGGGCGGCATGAAGCGCCGCGTGCTGGTGGCGCAGGCGCTGGTGCACCGGCCGCCGGTCATCGTGCTGGACGAGCCGACCGCCGGCGTCGACGTGGACCTGCGCCGCACGCTGTGGGAGTTCATCTCGCGGCTGAACAAGGCCGGCCACACCATCATGCTGACCACGCACTACCTTGAAGAAGCCGAGGCGCTCTGCAATCGCATCGCCATGCTCAAGGGCGGTCGCATCGTGGCGCTGGACACCACCCAGGCGCTCCTGGCCCGCGTCGGCGGCGTGGACCTGGAAGACGCCTTCGTGCGCATCATGCATCAGGACGACGAGCCCGGCGCGCGCGCCCTGCAACCCGAAGAGATCTCATCATGACCCAGCCCGCCACGTCTGCCGGCCAGCCGCTGGTGCAGCCCCGCCTGGACGCGGGTTCCGGCTTTCCGACCCTGCTGCGCAAGGAATTGCTGCGCTTCTGGAAGGTCAGCTTCCAGACCATCGCCGCCCCCGTCATCACGGCGCTGCTGTATCTGCTGGTGTTCGCCCACGTGCTGGAAGGGCGCGTCACCGTGTACGGCACCGTGCCCTACACGTCGTTCCTGATTCCCGGGCTCATGATGATGAGCATGCTGCAGAACGCGTTCGCCAACCCGTCCTCGTCGCTCATACAAAGCCGCATCACCGGCAATCTGGTCTTCATGCTGCTGCCGCCGCTGTCGCACCGCGATATCTTCGGCGCGTACGTGCTGGCCGCCATCGCGCGCGGTCTTGCCGTCGGGCTGTGCGTGTGGGCCGTGGCGCTGTTCTTCGTGCCGCTGTCGCCCGCGCATCCGCTGTGGGTGCTGGTGTTTGCGGTGCTGGCGTGCGGCATCATGGGCACGCTGGGGTTGATCGCGGGCCTGTGGTCCGAAAAATTCGACCAGCTTGCGGCCTTTCAAAACTTCCTGATCATGCCGGCGACCTTCCTGTCCGGCGTGTTCTATTCCATCCATACGCTGCCGCCGTTCTGGCAAAGCGTCTCGCACTGGAACCCCATCTTCTACACCATCGACGGATTCCGCCACGGATTCTTCTCGGTGTCGGACGTCTCGCCCTGGCACAGCCTGGCGGTGGTGACGGCGGTGTTCCTCGCGCTCTCCGCTTACGCGCTGCGGCTTCTGTCCAGCGGCTACAAACTCAGGAACTGACGTCCATGCTTCCCACTCCCGCGCAAGTCCGCCAATATATCGCTGACGGCCTGCCCTGTGAACATCTCGACGTGCAGGGCGACGGTTCGCACTTTGACGCCGTCATCGTCAGCACCGCCTTTGAAGGCAAGCGCCTGATCCAGCGTCACCAGCTTGTCTACGCCGCGCTGGGCGACCGCATGAAGGCCGAGATCCACGCACTGTCGATGCGCACCCTGACCCCCGCCGAATACAACAAAGCGGGCGAATGATGGACAAGCTACGCATCACCGGCGGCGCGCAGCTGCACGGCGAGATCTCGATCTCCGGGGCCAAGAATTCGGCGCTGCCGATCCTGTGCGCGGGTCTGCTGACCGCCGACACGCTGGTCCTGTCCAACGTGCCGCGCCTGAACGACACCGGCACCATGCTGCGCCTCCTGGCCCGGATGGGCGTGCGCGCCGAGCGCGCCGACGACGGCGTGGTGACGCTGCAAGCCGGCAACGTCGACAGCCTGGAAGCCCCGTACGACCTCGTCAAGACGATGCGCGCCTCGATCCTGGTGCTGGGTCCGCTGGTCGCACGCTTTGGCGAAGCCCGCGTCAGCCTGCCGGGCGGCTGCACCATCGGCCAGCGGCCGGTCGACCAGCACATCAAGGGTCTGGCCGCGCTGGGCGCTGAAATCAGCATCGAACACGGCTTTGTCGTGGCGCGCGCCAAGCGCCTGAAGGGCGCCTCGATCCGCACCGACATGGTCACGGTCACCGGCACGGAAAACCTGCTGATGGCCGCCGTCCTGGCCGAAGGCCGCACCGTGCTGGAAAACGCCGCGCGCGAACCCGAGGTCGTGGACCTGGCCGAACTGCTCATCAAGATGGGCGCCCGCATCCAGGGCCACGGCACCGACCGCATCGTCATCGATGGCGTCGACCGCCTGCACGGCGCCGAACACCGCGTCATCTCCGACCGCATCGAAGCCGGCACCTTCCTGTGCGCGGTGGGCGCAGCCGGCGGCGACATCCTGCTCAAGAACGCGGATGCCGGCATCCTGGGCGCCACGCTCGACAAGCTGGCCGAAGCGGGCCTGACCATCGAGACCGGCCCGGACTGGATCCGCGGCGCGATGGACAAGCGGCCCAAGGCCGTGGGGTTTCGCACGCACGAGTACCCGGGCTTTGCCACCGACATGCAGGCCCAGCTGATGGCGTTGAACGCCGTGGCCGACGGCACGTCGGTCATCGTCGAGACCATCTTCGAAAACCGCTACATGCACGTGCAGGAACTGCGCCGCATGGGCGCCCAGATCGACATCGACGGCCACACCGCCATCGTGCGCGGCGTGCCGCGCCTGTCCGGCGCCACCGTCATGGCGACCGACCTGCGCGCCTCGGCCAGCCTGGTCATCGCCGGCCTGGCCGCCGATGGCGACACGCTGGTCGACCGCATCTATCACCTGGATCGCGGCTACGACCAGATGGAAGTGAAACTGCGCGCCCTGGGCGCGAACATCCAACGAGTTACCGGCAAGGAACAGCGATGAACGGTGCGACCGTCACCCCCCTGACCCTGGCGCTGTCCAAGGGCCGCATCTTCGAAGAAACCATGCCGCTGCTGGCGGAAGCCGGCATCGAAGTCCCGGAAAACCCGGAAAGCTCGCGCAAGCTCATCCTGCCCACCAGCGATCCCGGCCTGCGCCTGATCATCGTGCGCGCCTCCGACGTGCCCACGTACGTGCAGTACGGCGCGGCCGACCTGGGCATTGCAGGCAAGGACGTGCTGATCGAGCACGCCAAGGAACAGCCCGGCGGCCTGTACCAGCCCATCGACCTGAACATCGCCAAGTGCCGCCTGGCCGTGGCCGTGCGCAACGGCTTCGACTACGAGGCCGCCGTCCACCAGGGCGCGCGCCTGCGCGTGGCCACCAAGTACGTGCACTCAGCCCGTGAACACTTCGCGAGCAAGGGTGTGTACGTGGACATCATCAAGCTGTATGGTTCGATGGAACTCGCGCCGCTGGTCGGTCTGGCCGACTGCATCGTCGATCTGGTGTCCACCGGCGGCACGCTGCGCGCCAACGACCTGGTCGCCGTGGAAGACGTCATGCCGATCTCGTCGCGCCTGATCGTCAACCAGGCCGCCCTGAAGACCCGCGGCGACCGCCTGCAACCGCTGCTGGACGCTTTCGCAAGAGCCGCCTCCCGCAACGTCTGATTCCCGACCGTCCGCCGCGCCCGGCGTGGCGGACGTTACCGTTACCCGCTTTGCTCCATGACGCCATGGCCCTGATCAATCGTCTCGACTCCCGCGATCCCGGTTTCAAAACCGCCCTGTCCACGCTGCTGGCCTTCGAGGCCACCGAGGACGAATCCATCGACCGCGCCGCCGCCAGCATCCTGGCCGACGTGCGCACCCGCGGCGACGCCGCGCTGGTGGAATACACGCAGCGGTTCGACCGCATGCCGGACGCGGCAGCGCATACGCTGGAGATCCCCAAGGCCGATTGGCATGCGGCCCTGGCCGCGCTGCCGGCCGCCCAGCGCAATGCGCTGGAAGCCGCCGCCGACCGCGTGCGCGCCTACCACGAGCGCCAACGCGCCGAGACCTGGACCTACACCGAAGCCGACGGCACGCTGCTGGGCCAGCAGGTCACCCCGCTGGACCGCGTGGGCCTGTACGTGCCCGGCGGCAAGGCCGCCTACCCGTCGTCCGTGCTGATGAACGCCATCCCGGCCAAGGTCGCCGGCGTGCAGGAACTGGTCATGGTCACGCCCACGCCTGACGGCGTGCGCAACCCCATCGTGCTGGCCGCAGCCGCCATCAGCGGCGTGGACCGCGTGTTCGCCATCGGCGGCGCGCAGGCCGTTGGCGCGCTGGCGTATGGCACCGACACCGTGCCGGCGGTGGACAAGATCGTCGGCCCAGGCAACGCCTACGTCGCCGCCGCCAAGCGCCGCGTGTTCGGCGTCGTCGGCATCGACATGATCGCCGGCCCCAGCGAAATCCTGGTCATCTGCGACGGCAAGACGCCGGCCGACTGGATCGCCATGGACCTGTTCTCGCAGGCCGAGCACGACGAACTGGCCCAGTCCATCCTGCTCTGTCCCGACGCCGCCTTCATCGAGGAAGTCGAAGCGTCCATCGCCCGCCTCTTGCCCACCATGCCGCGCGCCGACATCCTGCGCGTCAGCCTGGCCAACCGCGGCGCGCTGATCCTTGTGCGCGACCTGGAAGAAGCCTGCCAGATCGCCAACGACATCGCCCCCGAGCATTTGGAGATCTCCACCGAGCAACCCGAAGTCTGGACCGCCCGCATCCGCCACGCCGGCGCCATCTTCATGGGCCGCTTCAGCTCGGAAGCCCTGGGCGACTACTGCGCCGGCCCGAACCACGTGCTGCCCACTTCGCGCACGGCGCGTTTCTCGTCGCCGCTGGGCGTCTACGACTTCCAGAAGCGTTCCAGCCTGATCCAGGTCTCGCACGCCGGCGCGCAGACGCTGGGCCGCATCGCCGCCGAACTGGCGCTGGGCGAGGGCCTGCAGGCGCACGCCGCCAGCGCCCAGTACCGGATCGACAAGTCATGACCGTTGGACCGGCGGACGTCGCCGGCCGCATTAAAGGCACCGTCCGGGCGGACATTCGCGGATTGGCGGCATACCCCGTCGCCCATGCCGAAGGCTGCATCAAGCTGGACGCCATGGAATGCCCGTACGAGCTGCCCGAGGCCGTGCGCGACGACATCGCGCGCGCCGTCCGCGACACGCCGCTGAACCGTTATCCGTCCGCCGACCTGTCGGCGCTCGAGGCCGCCGTCAAGATGGCCTTTGGCGTGCCGGACGCCGCAGACGTGCTGTTCGGCAACGGCTCGGACGAGCTCATCCACCTGATGGTGCAGGCGTGCTGCAACCCGGGCGACGTGGTGCTGTCGCCGTGGCCGTCGTTCGTGTACTTCGACATGGCGGCCCGCTTCGATCATGCGCGCTTCGTGGGCGTGCCGCTGACAGCGGACCTGGCCCTGGACCTGCCGGCCATGCTGGCCGCCATCCGCGAACACCAGCCCCGGCTCGTGTTCTTGGCCACGCCCAACAACCCCACCGGCGGCCTGTGGTCGCCGGAAGACGTCAACGCCATCATCCAGGCCGCGCCCGGGCTGGTGGTGATCGACGAGGCCTACCAGCCGTTCGCCGACTACACGTTCATGCCGCGCGTGCTGGATGCGCCCAACGTGGTGGTCATGCGCACCGTGTCCAAGATCGGCCTGGCCGGCTTGCGTTTCGGCTACCTGGCCGGGCATCCCGCGTGGATCGCCGAACTGAACAAGGTGCGTCCGCCCTACAACCTGAACGTACTGACCCAGGCGACGCTGCTGGCCGTGCTGCGCCACAAGGCCGTGCTGGACGACCAGGCCGCACGGCTGCGCGCGGACCGCGAACCGCTGGCCGCGGCGCTGGCGCAACTGCCCGGCGTCAGGGTATTCCCTTCCGCCGCCAACTTCATACTCGCCCGCTTTTCCGGCAAGCTCGACGGCAACGCCGTGCATCTTGCCCTGAAAGCGCGCAAAATATTGATTCGCAACTTCTCCAATGCCCACCCGCTGCTGGCCGACTGCCTGCGCATTTCGGTGGGCGCCCCGGCCGAGAACGCCGCCTTGCTGGCTGCCCTGCAAGAGATCTTGAGTGCTTAACATGCGTACCGCAGAAATCACCCGCAACACCAACGAAACCCGCATCCGCGTGGCCATCAACCTTGACGGCACCGGCAAGCAGACGATCGACACCGGCGTGCCCTTCCTGGACCACATGCTGGACCAGATCGCGCGTCACGGCCTGATCGACCTGGACATCAAGGCCGAGGGCGACCTGCACATCGACGCGCATCACACGGTGGAAGACGTGGGCATCACGCTGGGCATGGCCATCGCCAAGGCCGCGGGCACCAAGGCGGGTCTGCGCCGCTACGGTCATGCGTACGTGCCGCTGGACGAAGCCCTGTCGCGCGTCGTGATCGACTTCTCCGGCCGCCCTGGCCTGGAATATCACATCCCCTTCACGCGTTCGCACATCGGCAGCTTCGACGTGGACCTCACGCGCGAATTCTTCCAGGGCCTGGTCAATCACGCGCTGATCACCATGCACATCGACAACCTGCGGGGCTTCAACTCGCATCACCAGGCGGAAACCGTGTTCAAGGCCTGTGGCCGCGCGCTGCGCATGGCCCTCGAAGTCGACCCCCGCATGGGCGACGTCGTGCCGTCCACCAAGGGCGTGCTGTAACGCTGTAACGTACGCATTCCACCTTCGCACCGCACCAGGCAGACAGAAGTGACCACTATCGCCATCGTCGACTATGGAATGGGCAATTTCCATTCCGTCGCACGCGCCCTGAAATACGCCGCGCCTGACGCCGACATCCGCATCTGCAACCAGCCCCAGGAAATCGCCGCCGCCGACCGCGTCGTGTTCCCGGGTCAGGGCGCCATGGCGGACTGCATGCGCACCCTGAACGAATCCGGCCTGCGCGACGCCGTCGTGCGCGCCGCCCGCGAGAAGCCCCTCCTGGGCGTCTGCGTCGGCGAACAGATGCTGTTCGAATCCAGCGAAGAGGGCGGCACCGCCTGCCTCGGCCTGTTCCCGGGGGTCGTGCGCCGCTTTTCCGGCCCCGGCTTTGCCGACCTGATCCCCGCCGACGACGAGGCCTGCCTGGCCGACACGGGCGCGGCCGGCCTCGTGGACACCCGTCCCGAGCGCCTGAAGGTTCCGCACATGGGCTGGAACAAAGTCCGTCACACCCGCTCTCACCCGATCTGGGACGGCATTCCGGACGACTCGCACTTCTATTTCGTCCACAGTTATTACGCCGATCCGGCCGATCCGGGCCTGACGGTTGGTGAAACCGATTATGGCGTCGCCTTTACCTGCGCGGTGGCGGCAGCTAACATTTTCGCGGTGCAGTTCCACCCCGAAAAAAGCGCCGAGCACGGTTTGCGCCTGTATCGCAATTTTGTAGACTGGCAGCCCTAGGCCTCGAGCCGCGTGCGCCAGCCCGTTCAACCCCACTTTCTTACTCGCTGCCAACCATGCTGCTGATCCCCGCCATCGACCTCAAAGACGGGCGCTGTGTTCGCCTGCGCCAGGGTGACCTGGACGATGCAACGGTGTTCTCCGAAGACCCCGCCGCCATGGCCACCCGCTGGCTGGACCAGGGCGCCCGCCGCCTGCATCTGGTCGACCTGAACGGCGCCGTCGCCGGCAAGCCCAAGAACGAAGCCCCCATCAAGGCGATCCTGGACGCCGTCGGCGACGACATTCCCGTCCAGATCGGCGGAGGCATCCGCGACCTCGACACCATCGAACGCTACCTCGACGCCGGCATCTCGTACGTCATCATCGGCACCGCCGCGGTCAAGAACCCGGGCTTCCTGCAGGACGCCTGCGGCGCCTTCCCCGGCCAGATCATCGTCGGCCTGGACGCCCGCGACGGCAAGATCGCCACCGACGGCTGGAGCAAACTCACCCGCCACGACGTGCTGGATTTAGCCAAGAAGTTCGAAGACTACGGCTGCGAAGCCATCATCTACACCGACATCGGCCGCGACGGCATGCTGTCCGGCGTCAACGTCGAAGCCACGGTCCGCCTGGCCCAGCACGTGCGCATTCCCGTGTACGCCTCGGGCGGCATCGCCGGCATCCAGGACATCGAGGCGCTGTGCGCCGTCGAGGAAGAGGGTGTCGAAGGCGCCATCCTGGGCCGCAGCATCTACGAAGGCACGCTCGACTTCCAGGCCGCGCAGGCGCGCGCCGACGAATTGGCAAAATGACCACATCCAGCAGCACCCCCGGGGCCGGCGCGTCCGCACAGAACGCGCTGACCCGCCGCATCATTCCCTGCCTTGACGTCACGGCCGGCCGTGTCGTCAAGGGCGTGAACTTCGTCAACCTGCTCGACGCGGGCGACCCCGTCGAGATCGCCCGCCGCTACAACGAGCAGGGCGCCGACGAACTCACGTTCCTGGACATCACCGCCACCAGCGACGGCCGCGACCTGATCCTGCCCATCATCGAGCAGGTGGCCTCGCAGGTCTTCATTCCGCTGACCGTGGGCGGCGGCGTGCGCCAGGTGTCCGACATCCAGCGCCTGCTCAACGCCGGCGCCGACAAGATCAGCATCAACAGCGCCGCCGTGGCCAACCCTGAACTGGTTCGCGCCGCGTCGGACTACCACGGCTCGCAATGCGTGGTCGTGGCCATCGACGCGCGCCGCGTGTCCGCGCCCGGTGAACCGGCACGCTGGGAAGTCTTCACGCACGGCGGCCGCAAGGCCACCGGCCTGGACGCCGTGGCGTGGGCGCGCCGCATGGCCGCCTACGGCGCCGGCGAAATCCTGCTGACCAGCATGGACCGTGACGGCACCAAGTCCGGCTTTGACCTCGAACTGACCCGCACCGTCTCGGACGCCGTGCCGGTGCCCGTCATCGCCTCCGGCGGCGTGGGCAACCTGCAGCATCTGGCCGACGGCGTCACCACCGGCCGCGCCAGCGCGGTGCTGGCCGCCAGCATTTTCCATTTTGGCCAGCATACCGTCGGCGAGTGCAAGCACTTCATGGCCGAACAGGGCATCGCCGTACGATTGGACTGATTATGAGCAACGAACCCGCCTGGCTGGCCGACGTCGTCTTCGACGAAAACGGCCTGATTCCCGCCATCGCCCAAGACGCCGAAAACGGCCAGATCATGATGGTGGCCTGGATGAACCGCGAATCCCTGGCCGAAACGGCCGCCACCGGCCGCGCCGTGTACTGGTCGCGTTCGCGCCAGCGCCTGTGGCGCAAGGGCGAAGAATCCGGCCACGTCCAGGAAGTCCACGAACTGCGCCTGGATTGCGACGGCGACGTGGTGCTGCTGAAGGTGCACCAGGAAGGCGGCATCGCCTGCCATACCGGCCGCGCCAGCTGTTTCTTCCGCCGCCTGGAAGGCCAGACCGATCACGCGTCCTGGGTCACGGTGGATCCGGTGCTCAAAGATCCGGAACTCATCTACAAATGACCGATCAGACCCTGACCGCGGCCGACATCCTGGCCCGCATCGCAGACACCCTGGAAACCCGCCGCCCGCAGAATGGCGGCGACCCTGCCGCCTCCTATACGGCCAAGCTGCTGGCCAAGGGGCCGGATGCCTTCCTGAAGAAGATCGGGGAAGAAGCCACGGAACTGGTCATGGCTGCCAAGGACGGCGTGCCCGACCGCATCGTCAGCGAAACCGCCGATCTGTGGTTCCATTGCCTGGTGGCGCTGACGCATTTCAACCTGCGGCCCGAAGACGTGCTGGCTGAGCTGGCCCGCCGCGAAGGCCTGTCGGGCCTGGTGGAAAAGGCAAGCCGCCCCAAGGACTGACCACGGAAACCACCCCATGAGCGACAACTGTCTTTTCTGCAAGATCGCCGCCGGCGAGATCCCGTCCAAGAAGGTCTACGAGGACCAGGACTTTGTTGCATTTCACGATATCAATCCGGCCGCACCGGTGCATTTACTGCTGATCCCTCGACGTCATGTCACATCCATGCAGGATATTACGGGCGAGGACGCAGATTGGTTGGGTAGAATGATGTCGTTGGCGCCGCGGCTTGCCGCCGAGAACGGTTGCCGTCCGGGCCCTGATGGCGGATTTCGCATCATGATCAATTCTGGCGTCGAAGGCGGCCAGGAAGTCCCGCATCTGCATTTCCACATCATCGGCGGCTCGCGTCCCTGGAAAGGGCGCGTGGCCCCCACTGCGTAATTCGGAGAATCATCATGGGTAGTTTCAGCATTTGGCATTGGTTGGTCGTCCTGGTCATCGTTGCGCTGATTTTCGGCACCAAGAAGCTGCGCAACATCGGCGGCGATCTGGGCGGCGCGGTCAAGGGCTTCAAGGACGGCATGAAAGAAGCCAACAGCGACAAGCCCGCTGAACCGGTCACGCAGCAACGCGTCGCCGGCGACACCATCGACGTGCAGGCCAAGGAAAAGTCCAACTCCTGAGCGCCAGCCAGTCTCCCTCCGGGCCAGCCCTGAACGGGCCGGCCCTTATTGCTTCAATTCCCGAGCGGCCGTCGAATGTTTGATGTCAGCCTCACTGAACTGATGGTGATCGGCGTCGTCGCCCTGATCGTCATCGGCCCCGAACGCCTGCCCAAGGTTGCCCGCACCGTCGGCCACCTGCTCGGGCGCGCGCAGCGTTACGTCAATGACGTCAAGTCCGATATCCAGCGCGAAATCGAACTCGACGAACTCCGCAAATTCAAGACCGAAATGGAAGACGCGGCCCAGGGCGTGCAGCAATCGCTGAACGAAACCGGGGCCTCGCTGCAGGAACCCGTGCAGCAGTTCCGCGCCGAACTCGACGAAGTCGCCCGCGAAGCCAGCGGCAAGGCGACGCCGGCGGTTGCGCAGGCGCCGGTGACGGCCCAGGTGGCTGACGCTGCACAAGCGCCTGCCGCAGGATCGCCTGCCGCAGGTTCGCCTGCCGCAGGTTCGCCCACTGCCGAGGCGTCCGTCGCTGGCGCGCCCGCTCAGCCTGCGCGCACGATCGCGCCGCCCAGCCAGAACCACAATCTGGACCTGGACCTGCCTGCCGCCGAGCCCGCACCGCGTCCGGCCGCCGCCCCTCAACAACCCGCCCCGGCGCCCAGCGCGCCTGCGGCCGACGTCGCCGCGCCCGCCGCCAAGCCCGTCTCGCCCTCCGGAACTCCGTCGTGACCCAGGACGCAACCCAAGAAGAAGGCCAGCAAGAGACCTTCATCTCCCACCTGGTCGAGCTGCGCACGCGCCTCTTGCGCGCCGTCGGCGCCGTGGTGGCCGTGTTTATCGTGCTCTTCATCTATCCCGGCGCGTCGGCCATCTATGACGTGCTGGCCGCCCCGATGCTGGCCTCGCTGCCCGAAGGCACCCGCATGATCGCCACAGGCGTCATCACGCCCTTCATGGTGCCGGTCAAGGTCACGATGATGGCCGCGTTCATCCTGGCGCTGCCCGTGGTGCTGTACCAGGCGTGGGCTTTCGTCGCGCCCGGGCTGTACCGCCACGAAAAGCGCCTGGCGCTGCCGCTCATCGTGTCCAGCACCTTTCTCTTCATCGCGGGCATGGCGTTCTGCTATTTCGTGGTGTTCCGCACGGTGTTCCACTTCATCGCCACGTTCGCGCCGCAGTCCATCACCCCCGCGCCGGACATCGAGGCCTATCTCAGCTTCGTCATGACGATGTTCCTGGCGTTCGGCATCACGTTCGAAGTGCCCGTGGCCGTGGTGCTGCTGGTGAAGATGGGCGTGGTCGAATTGTCCAAGCTGAAGGCCGCGCGCGGCTACGTCGTGGTGGGCGCGTTCATCATCGCCGCCGTCGTCACCCCGCCCGACGTGGTCAGCCAGTTCATGCTGGCGGTGCCGCTGTGCCTGCTCTATGAAGTCGGGCTGATCTGCGCCCGCATGGTCACACCGAAAGAAGGTGCGTCGACAGATGACGCCGCCGACTCCCTGACCGAACGCCACTGAAATCACGCAGACGGCAGGGTAGAAGGAAACCAGAACGGTCCGCACAAAAGCGGACCGTTTTACCTTGTCGGCCCATGACTGCAGTCCTACATTGCAGTCATGTCGCTCTCACAAAGACTGCGCACCCTCATGCGGTGGCGCGGCATCCATAGCCAGAACCAGCTTTCGCGCCTGTCGGGCGTGCCGCAGTCCTGCATCCACCGCATCCTCACCCGCGAAGACCGCTATTCGCCAGCGCGCAACACGGTGGTGCGGCTGGCGCAGGCCCTGGGCACCAGCGCGTCGTGGCTGACGGATGGCGTGGTGCCCGCCACTTCCCCGGGGTCGGGGCCGCAGGACGCCGCCGCCAATGGCATCGACGGCTATTGCGCCGAAATCTGCGCGCGGCTGGCGCCGCAACCCGACAGCACCAAGCGCCTGATCCTGGCCCTGGTGCGTGAACTCTCCGACAAACCAGACACCGGCGCCACCCCCGCCGCCCGTCCAGCGGCGCGAAAATGCGCCTAGCGTGGCTTGCCCGGCCGCGTCCCCACCACCACCGCCAGTTCCGCAGGTTTGCCGCTGCGCAAGATGCCCAGCGTGGCCCGCTGGCCCGGCGGCACCTGCGCAATCTCCGACAGCAGGCCGTTTGTGTCCGCCACCCGCTTGCCATTGACCGACTGGACAATATCGCCCACGCGCAGGCCGCCGCGCGCGGCCGGGCCGTCGCGCATCACCCCGGCAATGATCACGCCCGCCGCGTCGCGCGGCAGCTCGAAGGCCCGCGCCAGTTCCGGCGTCATGTCCTGCGGCTCCACGCCCAGCCAGCCGCGCTTGACCGCCCCGGTCTTGACGATGTCGTCCATGACCTTGCGCGCAATCTCGATCGGCGTCGCAAAGCCGATACCCATCGACCCGCCCGATTCCGAATAGATTGCGGTGTTGATGCCCACCAGGTTGCCGTAGGCATCGACCAGCGCGCCGCCCGAATTGCCCGGATTGATCGCCGCGTCGGTCTGGATGAAGTTCTCGTACGTGTTCAGCCCCAGGCCGTTGCGGCCCAGCGCCGACACGATGCCCTGCGTGGTGGTCTGGCCCACGCCGAACGGATTGCCGATCGCCAGCACCACGTCGCCTACGCGCAAGCCTTTGTCGGACGCCAGCGTTGCGGCAGGCAAGTCGCGCAACTTGGACAGCTTGAGCACCGCCAGGTCCGTGTCCGGGTCCGCGCCCACCACTTTGGCGGTATCGCGCCGTCCGTCGCGCAGCGCCACCTCAATGGCATCGGCGGCCTGCACCACGTGGTAATTGGTCAGCACGTAGCCGTCCGCATTCACGATCACGCCCGAACCCAGACTGGTCGACGCCTCGCGCCGGCTCACGCCGGGCACCTGCCCGAAAAGCTGGCGCAGCACCGGATCATCGGGCAGCGGAATCAAGGGCACGTTCACGTGCTTGGTGGTGAACACATTCACCACCGACGGCGCCGCCTTCGCCACGCCGTCCGCGTACGACACAGCACCCACATCACCCGCGGGCGCGCCGCCCGCTGCGGCGGCGGCTGGCGGGACCGTGCCGGGCCCGTTCACCCGCAGCAGGTCGGGCCGCAACGTCGTCACCACGAATAGAATAGCCAGGCAGACCGTGACGGCCTGAGCAAAGATCAGCCAATATCGGCGCATGTTTCTGATAGGACTAGCAATGAATAAAGTGGACTCCCGCGTCCTGGCCAACTGGCTGGACGACACCCTGCAGGCAGCCCGTTTCAAGGACTACTGTCCCAACGGGATGCAGGTGGAAGGCCGATCCGAGGTCGGACACATTATCACCGGTGTCACGGCCAGCGAAGCATTGCTGCGCGAGGCGGTCGACCGCGGCGCCGATGCGGTGCTGGTGCACCACGGCTGGATGTGGCGCAACGAAGACCGCCGCGTCATCGGCACCCGCCGCACGCGCATGGCGTTGACCCTCAAGAACGACTTGAACCTGTTCGCCTACCATCTGCCGCTGGATGCGCACCCGACGCTGGGCAACAACGCGCAACTGGCGCGCGTGCTGGGTCTGACGCCGGCGCTACGCGACGACGGCGCCCCGCGGACCTGCGGGCAGGACGGGCTGATCTGGCTGGGCGAGGCCAGCGGCCTGCAGACGCTGGGCCAACTGGGCGACCAGGTGGCCCAACGCCTGGGCCGCCAGCCGCTCGTCGTGGGCGACCCGGACCAGCCGTTGGGGACAGTCGCGTGGTGCACCGGTGGCGCCCAAGGCATGATGGGCGACGCCGTTGACGCGGGCGCCAGCGTCTACATCACGGGCGAGGTCTCGGAGTCCACGGTACATCTGGCGCGGGAAACCGGCGTGGGCTTCATCGCCGCCGGGCACCACGCCACCGAACGCTATGGCGTTCAGGCACTGGGGCAGGCCGTGGCCGAGCGATTCGGCATCAAGGTCGAATTCGTCGACATCGACAACCCGGCCTGAATCCTTGACGCCGGCGCGCCAGAGCGCCGGACCGCCGGCCGTCGACCCGGCAGAAAACAAAAGCGCCCCGATGGGGCGCTTTGCTGTTTACGGCCGCTTCAGCAGGTCGCGAATCTCGCGCAGCAGGGCCACGTCTTCCGGCGTCTTGGCGGGCGCCGGCGCTTCCTCCTGCTTGTTGCGGGCCTTGTAGATGGCCTTGACCATCCAGAAGATCACGAACGCCAGCAAGACGAAGTTGATGATGATGGTGACGAAGTTGCCCCACGCGAACACGTTGGCGCCGGCCTTGGTGAGATCCGCGTAGGTCATCGGCCCGGCATAGCCTTCAGGCATCGACAAGACCAGGAACTTGTTCGAGAAATCGACCGATCCGCCAAGAATGAAATTGACGAGCGGCATGATGATGTCCCGGACCAGCGAGTCGACAATCCTGCCAAACGCCGCACCGATGATCACACCAACGGCCAAGTCGACCGCGTTGCCCTTGACCGCGAAATCTCGAAACTCTTTGACGAAACCAGTCGATTTGCTCATAAATCCGCTCCATTCGTGATACGCCTGGGGTAGGCTGGCCTATAATACGCGGTTGCTATGTTGTTACATATTCCCGCGAACCCGATGCCGCAGAAGTGATGCTACTCGTTGAGCGGGCGCATCAACAAGGATAGGAAGATGAGTCAGGATACGCTGGTGCATGACGATGACGGTGCGGTTGATCCCAACCTGCCACCTGATCCTTCGCGACGTTTCTGGGTTACCACCGCCTGTGCTGTGGGTGGCGTAGCAGGTGTCGCAACGGCAGTGCCGCTTGTGAGCACGTTTTCCCCCTCCGAAAAAGCCCGCGCGGCCGGAGCGCCCGTTGAAGTGGATATCGGCGACATTCCCGTCGGCGCCATGAAAACGGTCGAATGGCGCGGCAAACCGGTCTGGATCATCCACCGCTCGCCCGAGCAGCTGGCCGGACTGAAAGCGCTGGATCCCCAGCTCGCCGACCCGCAATCCAAGCGGCCCGGCTTTACCCCTCCCTATGCAGAAAACGAAGCCCGCTCGCGCAAGCCCGAGATCTTCGTCTGCGTCGGCATCTGCACCCACCTGGGCTGCTCGCCCACCGCGCATTTCGAAACGGGTGGCGGCGGCGGTCTGGGCGCGGATTGGCAAGGCGGATTCCTCTGTCCGTGCCACGGCTCCACGTTCGACCTGGCTGGCCGGGTCTTCAAGAACAAGCCTGCTCCCGATAATCTCGAAGTTCCGCCGTACCAGTACCTCACCGACACCCGCATCATCGTGGGCGTCGATGAAGACAACAAGGCCTGACGCTCGCGTCGCGCTTTTTTCCCGATCTACGTAAGTAAGAACAATACGCCACGTATAGAAGGAGCCGTTACATGGCTGGCGAGAAAACCGTCGAGACGACAGGCCTGTTGGGCTGGCTGGACCGGCGCTTTCCGGTGACCTCCACCTGGAAAGCCCATCTGTCCGAGTACTACGCACCCAAGAATTTCAACTTCTGGTATTTCTTTGGCTCGCTGGCGCTACTGGTGCTGGTGCTGCAGATCGTGACCGGCATTTTCCTGGTCATGCATTACAAGCCGGACGCCGAGCGCGCGTTCCAATCCGTCGAATACATCATGCGCGAGGTCCCGTGGGGCTGGCTGGTGCGCTACATGCACTCGACCGGCGCGTCGATGTTCTTCGTCGTCGTCTACCTGCACATGCTGCGCGGCCTGCTTTACGGTTCCTACCGCAAGCCCCGCGAACTGGTGTGGATCTTCGGCGTCGCGATCTTCCTCTGTCTGATGGCCGAAGCCTTCTTCGGCTACCTGCTGCCCTGGGGCCAGATGTCGTACTGGGGCGCCCAGGTGATCGTGAACCTGTTCGCAGCCATTCCGTTCATTGGTCCTGAACTGTCCATCTGGATCCGCGGCGACTACGTCGTGTCCGATGCCACGCTGAACCGCTTCTTCGCCTTCCACGTCATCGCCATTCCGCTGGTGCTGATCGGTCTGGTCGCGGCTCACCTGGTGGCGCTGCACGAAGTCGGCTCGAACAACCCGGACGGCATCGAAATCAAGCAGGGCCCGAAAGACAAGTACGGCCGCCCGAAAGACGGCATCCCGTTCCATCCGTTCTACTCGGTGCATGACCTGGTGGGCGTGGCGGGCTTCCTGCTGGTGTTCGCGGCCATCGTGTTCTTCGCCCCGGAAATGGGCGGGTACTTCCTCGAGTTCAACAACTTCATTCCTGCTGACTCGCTGAAGACGCCTCCGCACATCGCCCCGGTCTGGTACTTCACGCCGTTCTACTCGATGCTGCGCGCCACCACGGATGAATTCACGTGGGTGCTGGCGGGCGCGTCGGTGCTGGGCGCCATCGTGCTGTTCGCCAAGAGCAACCTGAAGGGCTTCATGCGCATCGCCGTCCCCGGCATCCTGATCGTCGTCGCCGTGCTGCTGCGCGTCATCGACGCCAAGTTCTGGGGCGTGGTGGCCATGGGCGGCACGGTCGTCATCCTGTTCTTCCTGCCCTGGCTCGATCATTCGCCGGTCAAGTCGATCCGCTACCGCCCCACGTGGCACAAGTGGATCTACGGCATCTTCATGGTCAACTTCCTGGTGCTCGGCTACATCGGTACGCAGCCGCCCAGTCCGCCGTTGAACCTGACGTCGCAGATCGGCACGCTGCTGTACCTGGCCTTCTTCTTCCTGATGCCGGTATGGAGCCGCCTGGGCACGTTCAAGCAAGTGCCCGACCGCGTCACGTTCCACGCCCACTGAGCCAACGAGAATAACGGACTAACCATGATCAAGAAGCTGATTGGTGCCGTGGCCTTGATGCTCACGTGTACCGCAACCTTTGCCGCCGGAGGCGGATTCCCGCTGGACAAGGCGCCTTACCGCGTCAACGACATGGCGTCGCTGCAAAACGGCGCCAAGCTGTTCGTCAACTACTGCCTGAACTGTCATAGCGCGTCTTCGATGCGCTACAACAAGCTCCGGGATATCGGTCTGACCGACGAACAGATCAAGGAAAGCCTGCTGTTCTCCGGCGAAAAGATCGGCGACATGATGCACGTCGCCATGACGCCGAAGGACGC
Organism: Achromobacter animicus; assembly: GCF_902859585.1. Taxonomy (GTDB): domain Bacteria; phylum Pseudomonadota; class Gammaproteobacteria; order Burkholderiales; family Burkholderiaceae_B; genus Achromobacter; species Achromobacter animicus. Next base: position 301,461 of record NZ_CADIJM010000005.1, read on the forward strand.
CAAGGCCTGGTTTGGCACGACGCCCCCGGACTTGTCCGTGATCGCCCGCGCCAAATCCGTGAACGCCGGCCCCTCGGGATCCGACTACCTGTACACCTACCTGCGCACGTTCTACCGCGACACGTCGCGCGCCACGGGCTGGAACAACCTGGTCTTCCCGTCGGTCGGCATGCCGCACGCGCTCTGGCAGGAACAGGGTCCGCGCGAGCTCACCACCGTCGCCGTTCACGAAGTCGAAGGCAAGGAAGGCGCCCCCAAAACGTGGGAACGCGTCACAACGGTGTACGATGCACAGGGTTTTGCCACGGTGAAGGCCGAGCCGTTAGCCAATCACCATGGCCATGCCACCTTCGATGCCAAATTCAAGGCCGCCAACCCGGCCCAAACCGCAACATACGACAACGACGTCGCTGATCTGACCGCATTCATGTCCTGGATGGCCGAGCCCGTCCAGACACTGCGCGTCCGCATCGGCGTCGGCGTCATGTTGTTCCTGCTCCTGTTCTTCTTTGTTACGTGGCGCCTGAATGCCTCGTACTGGAAACACGTGCGCTAACCGTAACGCCCCGCCAGGTTCCCCAGCCACCCCGTCTATCGGGGACGGAAGAGGCGGATAGGGCTGTAAGCCTATCCTGCCTGGCAATTGGGGCCAGCGCCTGCTAGATTTAGGCGCTGGCCTTTCGTTTTTCAATAAAGGACTTACCGCCATGATGGTGCTCTATTCCGGAACCACGTGTCCGTTTTCGCAACGCTGCCGCTTCGTGTTGTTCGAAAAGGGTATGGATTTCGAGATCCGCGACATCGACCTGTACAACAAGCCCGAAGACATCTCGGTGATGAACCCGTACGGTCAAGTGCCCATTCTGGTCGAACGTGACCTGGTGCTGTACGAGTCGAACATCATCAACGAGTACATCGACGAGCGCTTCCCGCACCCGCAGCTCATGCCCGCCGACCCGGTCATGCGCGCCCGCACGCGTCTGTTCCTGTACAACTTCGAGAAGGAACTGTTCGTTCACGTCTCGACGCTGGAAGACCGCAGCGCCAAGCCCGACGAAAAGAAGCTCGCCAACGCTCGCCAGAACATCCGCGACCGCCTGGCCCAGCTGGCCCCGATGCTGCTCAAGAACAAGTACATGCTGGGCGAGGAATTCTCCATGCTCGACGTGGCCGTCGCTCCGCTGCTCTGGCGCCTGGACCACTACGGCATCGAACTGCCCAAGAATGCGGCTCCGCTGCAAAAGTACGCCGAACGCATCTTCTCGCGCCCGGCCTACATCGAAGCGCTGACGCCTTCGGAAAAAGTGATGCGTCGTTAAGGCTGGCTGTGTAATGGGTGAAACTTCGACCAAACCGTACCTGATCCGCGCGCTGCACGAATGGTGCACCGATAACGGCTACACACCGTACATCACCGTGCAGGTCGACGAGCACACCATGGTGCCCGTCGCCCACGTGCGCGACGGCCAGATCACGCTGAACGTGGGCACGCTGGCCACCAACCGCCTGGTGTTGGGCAACGAATTCATCGAATTCCAGGCCCGCTTCAGCGGAGTGACCGAAAACGTCTACGTCCCCGTGGGCGCCGTCAGCGCCATCTATGCGCGCGAAACCGGCGCCGGCATGGGCTTCGAGGTGCAGCCCTACGAGCCGCCCGAGGCAGGCGCCCAAGGCGCCACGCCGAACCCCGCCGCCCCCGAGGGTTCGGACGCCAATCCTGCCTCCGGCGACGATGACGGCGACGACGACGAACCCAAGCGCCCGCGCCTGACCATCGTCAAATAACGACCCCACAAGAGGGGCTGCATTTTTTTCATTACAATGCAGTCCCTGCGCGTGCCCCGGCACGCATCGCCGGTGTAGCTCAGTTGGTAGAGCAGCTCACTTGTAATGAGAAGGTCGAGGGTTCGATTCCTTTCACCGGCACCAAAAATCTCCACCAGTTTCATCTGGCGCAGTACGCGAAACCCGCATCCAAACTAGCGATGCGGGTTTTTTCTTGCCTGTGAAAATCGACCGTCAGATTGCGCCGGGAGACGGCACATTTGACGGCGTGCGGCGGACACTGCGGCCTGTGACTTTCATGCCACGGCAACCGCGCAATCGTTGAACCCCGATTGACGCGGCCCCGGGACATCTGCGCCGGACTCCATGATCGTGGTCGGATCGGCCGCACAAATAATAGAAATCCTATTTACCGACCTTGAGCATGGCGTCTACAAGTGGGTCGCGGAAACACCCGTCCTGGGGTAACTCAATCCACCTGTAGTCAGAACCAACAACGCGTCGGCATGAAAGTTTTCCCTCTTGTTTTTCTAGCACTCGCCTTGCTCGTGGTCCAGCTGACTAGCTGTGACGGTCGGCAGGCCAAGCAGGACACCGTGGGCACGTCCATGACCGGAATCGATCACTTGCCGGATCACGTGAGCGTGCAGAACTTCTGGGTCAATGGCGCCAGCGGACATCAAGCAGGCACTGGTGGCAGCGTCGTCTGCTGCGCGACGCTGCCGCGGAAATGGCATCCCGATCTAACGGTGGTGGTGAACTGGAACGTCACCAACTGGCGAGACTGCCAATGGGGAAGCTACGAACGGCGCGTGGCGGTGGACCGCTACGAGAAAGTGGGACATTTGTTCGTTCACTTCCTGGCCGACGGCAGCGTTCGTGTCGTTTCAGCGAACATCGGACCCGGCTACCCCGGCAACGGTTATCCGGGTCCGGAGGATTTGATTCCGAACAAGGATCCCTGGGATGTCTATGGAAGCTATCGCGGACGATGCCCACCGCAGGAGATGCCCACGGTGATAGAGCGCGCGAAATGACCTGGCTGCTCCGAGTCCTTCCGGCGACCCCAGCAGTCGGTATCCAGTCGTCTTCGACTCAATACCTTCACGCCACCGACGCTCGCATTCTTTCACCGGCGCCGCATCCCATTTCAGATTCCACTGGCGTGTTTGCTCAGAACCGCATCCAGATTATCGAGACCAGAAAGTAGCGCCCCCCCCGTTGTCTGAACCAACAAAGAGTCGGCATGAGAATTTACTCCCTCATCATCATGGCATTTGCACTGCTAGTGATCCCCTTAACTAGCTGTGACGCTCGGCAGGCCAAGCAGGACACCGTGGGCACGTCCATGACCGGAATCGATCACTTGCCGGATCACGTGAGCGTGCAGAACTTTTGGGTCAATGGCGCAAGCGGACATCAAGCAGGCACCGGTGGCCGCATCGTCTGCTGCGCGACCTTGCCGCGGAAATGGCATCCCGATCTAACGGTGGTGGTGAGCTGGAATGTCACTAACTGGCGAGATTGTGGCGGACAAAGCTACGAACGACGCGTGGCAGTGGACCCCTACGAAAAGGTGGGGCATATGTTTGTTCACTTCCTGGCAGATGGAAGCGTTCGTGTCGTTTCAGCAAACGTAGGTCCTGGTTACCCTGGCAATGGCTACCCCGGACCGGATGACTTGATTCCTAACAAGGACCCCTGGGATGTCTACGGCAGCTATCGCGAGCGCTGTTCGTGGGCAGGCGGCCCGGTCATGATGGAAAGAGCGCAGTGAATAAACTCCTTCGAGCCCATCCCGTCGGCCCTACGCCGAGTATCCAGCCGTCGTTTCCACAGTGCCTTCCCGCCTCGGAGAACTGCGAGGTGGATCTACAGATCGGCGTATTCTTTGACGGGACGGGCAACAACCAATATTGGGACGATGCGAACGAATGCGCGCCAGGCCTTGGCCCGGGGATTACCCAACTCATGGCGCGGAAAGACACAAATGTGGCTCGGCTGTTCAGGGCATACCCCGAAAAGTTCACGGAGGGTAAGCGCAGGCTATATGTTCCAGGCGTGGGTACACCCTTTCCAGAAATCGGCGAGAACGACGACGCCGCTTTCGGACCGTCGAGCGGCCAGGGCGGTGACGGACGCATCAACTTTGGCTTGCTGAGCGTGCTGGATTTTATTCATCGTGCGATCAGCGGCAATAGATTTCGCTACGCAGACGAAGTCATCATGGCGCTATGCCGCAACGGCAAGCGCATTTATTTCGAGCGCACAGACACCTATTCCCCTCTGGAGGGAGGCGTTCAGGATGTGCAGGCGCTGGATGCGGTGGGCATGCGTACGGAGGGGGGCTTGCTGTGCTTTGGAGACGGTGCTCGCCCGCACGCAGAGGCGTTTTACCGGCGTGAGGTCCAGGCGTTGGCAGACAGGATCGCCAGGACAGTCAAGCCCAAGCTGATCAGTATTTCGCTGGACGTGTTCGGTTTTTCCCGAGGAGCAGCCCAGGCCCGGGTGTTCTGCAATTGGCTGCGCGCTCTGATGGACGGTGACCGCTTGTGCGGCGTGCGGACGGAGATTCGGTTTGTCGGCCTGTTCGACACGGTGGCCTCAATCGGCATTCCGGCCAGCGCCGGTGGCGATGGGCATTTCGCTTGGGCCACGCCCGACGCACTAGCGGTGCCGGCCAACGTGCAATGCGTGCATTATGTGGCCATGCACGAGAATCGCACCTCGTTTCCGCTGGACAGCATACGCAGCCCTGATGGCAGCCTTGCGCGCAGGCACAAGGAATACGCGGTGCCTGGTGTGCATTCCGATGTGGGAGGCGGCTATCTGCCCGGAAGTCAGGGGCGCGGTCCCAGCGGACGATATGACGACATGCTGTCGCAGATTCCCTTGGAACTCATGTACGACGCCGCACGCAGCGCACAAGTCCCGCTCAACAAGAAGTTGGCTGAAGAAGGTAACTATGACCCCTTCGCCATTCACCCTAATGTCCGCAATGCCTACGACGCCTTCATGCAAGCGGTTCCAGCGGAAGCGACCGCCAGCCATTGGCTGATTTCCTACATCGCGTGGCGTTATCAGGTGCGAAACGTCTTTTCAACCAAACTAACCTGGGTGGCCCGCGCGAAGAAAGCCTTCCCCCACGACTTTCAGGACTTGGAAGGCGCCAACCAGACGCTACTGAAGGACATCTCCGCCCTGGACGGGATGACCGAAGAGGAGAGTGAGTACCTCAAACGTGCGGCCATGGTGAGTCCGTTGGCGTATGGCGGCGATGCCGTGACGAAAACATCGCGCCGATTGGTGCTGGCCGACGAAGCCGGGGACGTGCTGGAGCAAATCAAGGCGCATCCGACGTTGGCGACTCCCGAGAATCCGGAGCACTTGACGCCGCAAGCCTATTTGTTTGCCAACTACTTGCATGATTCCTACGCGGGCTTCCGTCCGCTCGATCAACCGCTTAGCCGCCTTGGCTGCGCAGATCCCGTGCCCGGCAAGTGGGAACTCCAAGGCTATCTGCGCTACCGTCGCATCTATCGAGGCACAGGCAAACCCGTGACCCAGGCGCCACCCACCGAGCAACAGCGCCAGGAAGCGGAGCAGCGCGAGTACGAAGCGACGAGGCGCGCGCTGCAGAACAGCATCGATATGAAGAAGCTGTTCAGTCTGCCACGGTGATCAATGCCGGGGACCGGGCAGATCGGCATCCTTTTACTACGCGCCCGCATAGGTAATGAGAAGGCGGCGCGCGCCCACCGCGCCTCCGCCCCCAGCCCTCGTCATCCCAGCGCCGGCAACAAGTTAAACAGCAGCACCATCGCCAACCCCACCACCGACACGATCGACTGCACGACCGAGATCGTCTTCGTGGCTTCGCCCATCGTCATGCCGAACGATTCCTTCACCATCCAGAAACCGGCGTGATTCGCGTAGTTGAAGAACAGCGAGCCGCAGCCAATCGCCAGCGCTAGCAGCGGCAGGTTCAGGTTGGGGTCCGCGCCGGCAAGCGGCGCCAGCAAACCCGCGGCGCCCACGATGCCGACCGTGGCCGAGCCTGTCGACACCGACAGCAGCATGGCGATCAGCCAGCCCAGGATCAGCGGCGGGAAAGCGAACTGGTGGGTCAGGTGCACGATGGCGTCGCCGACCTTGGCGTTCGTCAGGACCTGTTGGAAGGCGCCGCCGCCGGCGATGATCAGCATGATGCCGGCAATGGGCTTCAAGCTTTGGCCCAGCGCGCCGCGCAGCTTTTCCGGGTCGCCGCCGCGCATGAAGACCAGTGTCACTGCCGCGAACAGCACGCCCAGCAGCATGGCGACGACGGGGTTGCCCAGGAAGGCGGCCACGTGCGTCACGCTGGAGTCCTTGGGCAGCAGCATTTCGGCCACGGCATGGACCAGCATCAGCAAGGCCGGCAGCAGTGCCGCCAGCACGCCCAGGCCGACGCTGGGCGCATTCTGGCCCGCGGGGCTGTCGGTGGAGGCGGTGAACTGTTCAAGCAGCGCCTCGTCCGGCCGCGTCGTCATACGCGGGGCAATGAATGCGCCATACAGCGGTCCGCCGAAGATCATGGCCGGCAGGGCTGCGATGAAGCCGTAGATCATGGTCGGGCCGACCGTGGTCTTGAGCGTGGCGATGGCCGTCAGCGGGCCGGGATGCGGCGGCACCATGCCGTGCATGGCGGCCAGGGCCGAAATCACCGGCACGCCTACGTAGACATAGGCCGAGCCCTTGAAGCGCGCCTGGCTTTCCAGCTTGCGCGCCACGCTGAAGATCAGCGGCAGCATCACCACCAGACCCACTTCAAAGAACATGGGGATGCCGATGACGAACGCCACCAGCGTCATGGCCCAGGGAATCAGGCGCGGGGAGGTGTGGCGCAGGATTGCATTGGCCAGGCGCTCGGTGGTGCCGGAGTCCGCGAGGATCTTGCCCAGCATCGCGCCCAGCGCGATCACCACGCCCACGGCGCCCAGCGTCTTGCCGGCGCCGTCGGTCAGGCTTTTGACGATGGCACCCGGGGCCATGCCCGTTGCAAAGCCGACGCCGATCGACACGATCAAGAGCGCCAGCAGCGGATGCATGCGTATCCGCGAGACGATCAGTGCGACCAGGACCAGAACGCTCACCAGAGCGGTGAGCAGCAATTGAATGTCGAACGAAGACATATGAGAACCCAGAAAAATCGAGAGAGGTCGCGAGCCCTCTGCGCGCCATCATACGGGATCGGGTTGACGGCAAGCTTGAAAAAAAGGGCCGGTTTCGGCCGCCGAAACGCGCTTTTTCGGCCCCGCTTTGCATTCTTCCGTTTTTTTGTGCATAATTCGCCCCCTCTACCTGTTCCCCGATAGCTCAGTCGGTAGAGCGACGGACTGTTAATCCGCAGGTCGCTGGTTCGAGCCCAGCTCGGGGAGCCAAGAATTTGCAGTACCGCAGTACCCTTAAAAAAGCCCGCAACTTGTTTGCGGGCTTTTTGCATTGGGGCACGGGGTTGCAGCCATGCTGGCGCGCGAGTTGCCAACCCGCGCGCATCGCGTAGCATCACCCGGATCTGCCGCACCTTCCGTCCCTGCACACCGATGCGTTCCTCGCGATCCCTGCCGCCCCTGGTCTCCCTGCGCGCCTTCGAGGCCGCCGCGCGGCGGTTGAGCTTTTCGCAGGCCGGAGAAGAGCTGTTCGTCACACAGAGCGCGATCAGCCATCACATCCAGCGGCTGGAAAGGGAATTGGGCGTGGCGCTTTTTGAACGGCGAACGCGCGCCGTCGCGCTGACCGAGGCCGGGCAGGCCTACTACGCGCGCGTGCACGCGGCGTTCGAGTTGCTGCGCCAGGGCACCGACGAACTGCGCGCACCCGAGCCCGCGCGCCATACGCTGCGGATCGGCTTGCTGGCGTCGTTCGCCACGCGCTGGCTGGCGACGCGCCTGCCCGCCTTTGCCGCTGCGCATCCCCACATCGATCTGCAGTTGCAGCCCGACATCGCGCTGGCGGATGTGGCGGGTGGCGAGGTTGACGCCGCGATCCGCTATGGTCGCGGTGGCTGGCCCGGCGTGCGCAGCACATTGTTGATGACGGAACGCCTGTCAGTCGTGTGCGCGCCCGCGCTGGTGGCGGGCAGGAAGCGGCCGAAAACGCCCGCAGACCTGCTGCGCCACCCGCTGCTGGTCTCGCACGCGCGGCAGCAGTTCGAATGGGACGCCTGGGCGCACCGGTACGGGCTGGATCTGGGCGCCGCGCGCACGGTGCGCCTGCACGACTACAACATCGTCGTCGAGGCCGCGCTTGCAGGGCAGGGCCTGGCGATGGGCCGGGAACGGCTGATCGGCGCGCACCTGGCGAGCGGCGCGCTGGTCGAGGCGCTGCCCGGTGCGGTGCTGGAAGATCCGCGCATCGGCTGGTGGTTCGTCACGCCGCGCGGCGCATTCAGCGAACCCGTCCAGGCGTTGCACGACTGGCTGGCGCAGACCGCGGCCCCATCCACCGGCGTCTGACACGTATTAGTTTTACTCATACGTACCAAGCAAGAATTGATTGGTCATGCCGCCCCGCGGCCGATAGCATCGGGGAAGCGTCAAGACGCGCTTTCCCTTTCTTCATAGGTGATCCGATATGACCCAAAGCATTTCCGCCCGCGTTGCCGAACTTGGCCTGGTCCTGGAAGCAGCCGCCGCGCCGGCCGCCAACTACGTGCCCTTCGTCCAGGAAGGCAACCTGCTCTATATCTCTGGCCAGATCTCGCGCAAGGACGGCAAGGCGGCCTATCTGGGCCAATTGGGCCATCAGGTGTCGGACGCCGACGGCGTCCAGGCGGCACGGGCCAGCGCATTGGGCATCCTGTCGCAGATTGCCGCCGCCACGGGCGACCGCCTGGATCGCGTGGCGCGCGTCGTCAAGCTGGGCGTGTTCGTTGCCAGCGCGCCGGACTTCAACCGCCAGAGCGCCATCGCCAATGGCGCTTCGGACCTGATGGTCGACGTGTTCGGCGACGCGGGACGCCATGCCCGCAGCGCCGTCGGCGTCGCCGCGTTGCCGCAAGGCGTGTCGGTGGAAGTCGAGGCCGTGATCGCGCTGACCCCGGCCTGATGCCGGCCGACTGAAAGCCACGACAGGAACCGCCATGACCGCCCCCCTGACCCCGAGCGCCGTCCAGGCGCTGCGCGCCCTCACGCCCGGCGCGCAAAGCACGGTGCACTTCAATCACGCCGGCGCGTCGCTGCCGTCAGAAGCCACGCTGCTGGCCATTCATGCGCATCTGAAGCGCGAAGCGGCGCAGGGTCCGATGGAGGCGGGCGTGGCGGCGCGCGACCTGACCGAAGCGGCCCGTTCGTTGGCGGCGCAGCTACTGAACGCGCACGTGGACGAAATCGCGTTGACCGGCGGCAACTCGCCGGGCTGGGGCGCCGCGTTTGCGGCGCTGCCGGTGTGGCGGCCCGGAGACCGCATTCTGGTCGGCCGTCACGAATGGGGCGGCAATCTGGCCGCCATGCGCCTGATTGCGCAGCGCGCGGGCGCAACGCTGGAAACCATCCCGTCCGACGACAGCGGCTGCGTGGACGCGCAGGCGCTGGAAGCCATGCTGGACGACCGGGTGCGACTGATCGCGCTGACCTGGCTGCCCGCCAACGGCGGCCTCATCAACCCCGCCGCCGCCATCGGACGCGTGGCGCGCAAGCATGGCATTCCGTACTTTGTGGACGGCGCGCAGGCGGTGGGTCAGTTTTCCATCGACGTGCGCGAGATCGGCTGCGATGTGCTGAGCGGCGCCGGCCGCAAGGCCTTGCGCGGACCGCGCGGCACGGGGTTGCTGTACGTGCGGCGCGACTTCCTGGATCGGCTCACGCCCGCCTTCGTGGACACGCATTCCGCGCCGCTGGGCGCTGACGGCGAGCCCATGTTGCGTGCCGATGCCGCGCGTCTGGAATCCGCGGAGAACTCGCTGGCGCTGCGCTGCGGCCTTGCCAATGCCCTGCGCGAAGCACTGGATGTGGGCCTGGACTCGATCCGCGCGACCATCGACGCCAACGCCCAGGCGCTGCGCGCCGAACTGGCGGCCATTCCCGGCGTGTCGGTGCTGGACCAGGGCCGCGACAAATCCGGGCTGGTCGCCTTCAACCTCGCCGGACACGACGCGGCCGACGTGCAACGCGCGCTGGCCGCGCAGGGCATCACGATCGGCAGCAATGGCGTGCCCTACACCCCGCTGGACATGCAGGCCCGCGGCCTGGACCGGGTCGCACGCGCATCGGTGAGCTATCTGACGAGCGGCAACGAGATCGACCGGCTGCTGGAAGCCCTGCGCAAGCTGGCCTCATAACGGGTGCTGGATCGAGCCGCCCGCGTATGACTGCGCGGCGGCGCCTCCGGCCCGCATTACGCGATCCTGCCCGCCACGCCCCGCTTCGAAAACGGCGACCATTTCGTGAACACGAGCAGGTTGCCCAGCATCACCAGCGCCAGGCCGGCGAACGCGTAGGGCGTCCAGCGGTAGCCTTCGACGACGGTCGATATGCTCAGCGCCACGACCGGAAACAGCACCGTGCAGTAGGCGGCCCGCGCCGGTCCCATGCGGCCGACCAGCGTCAGATACGCGGTAAAACCCACGACCGACCCCAGCACGGCCAGATAGAGCAACGCGCCCACATAGGCCGGCGAGGAATCAAAGCCGAACGGCAGTCCGGCAACCACGCAGCCCGCCAGAAGAATCGCCGCGCCATAAAGCATGCTGTACGCATTGCCTGTCAGCGGCCGGATGCCGGCGCGCTGCTGCAGGGACGACAGCATGTTGCCCGTGGAAAAGCAGAGCGTGCCGAGCAGCGCAAAGCCCAGCCCCAGCAGCGTCTCGTGACTGGCCTCCTGGCCCGCCAGTTCCGGCCAGAACAGCAGCACCAGGCCGCAGAATCCCAGCGCGCCGGCCACCATGATGCGCGGCGAGATGCGGGTGCCGAACCAGATCCGCGCGTTAAGCGCGTTCCACAGCGTGGCAGCCGAAAACACGACTGACACCAGGCCGCTCGGAATCCATTGCGTGGCCGAATAGAAGCACAGGAAGTTCAGGCAGAACAGGCACAGGCCCTGACCCACGCACAGCCAGTGGCCGCGCCGGTCCAGCTTCTGCAGCTTGCGCATCGCCAGCAGCGTCACGAACAGCAGCAGCCCCGCCAGCGCGAAACGGTAGAAGATCGACACGGGAATGGCCACCACGCCAAGCTGCAGCTTGATGGCGATCCAGGTCGTGCCCCAGATCAGGACGGTGAGCAGATACAGGAAAAGATTCATGATGCGAGGGGTGCGGTAAAGCGGCCCTGAGAGCCGATTCGGACACCGGCGGCCACCTGGCGCACCGGGCATCCAGTGTGCGCCCCCGAGCCGCTCCGCAATTGCCGTTTCTTGCGCTTTTGTCCGGATCGGGCGCGTCACGCGCGCGCGAACGCAGTAGCATTCCTTCCCATGGGCAACACCGCTACGGCCCCGGCCGATTTCTCCGTATTCCGCACGCTGTCGCGCTCGACCGCGACGCTGCAGCGCGCCACGTCGCTGGGCGAGGGCATGGCGATCTCGCAGTGGTCGCGCACCGCCCGCGAAACCCTGGGCTACGAAACGCCCGGCCACCACACGCTGTCGCTGTACCTGCATGGCGGCGACCGGTCGTTTCGCGTGGGCCAGGACTCGCTGCATGGCGGTGCGGGCAAATTCTGCGTGCTGCCCGCCGAGCACCATTCCCGCTGGAGCATGAACGACAACGTGCGCTTCCTGCACCTGTACATCGCTCCGCAGCGGCTGGCGCGCGAAGCCGTCATGCGGCTGGACTGCGAACCGCGCACCCTCGAACTGCGCGACCGCACCTACATCCAGGACGACTCGCTGATCGACGTCTGCCGCCGCCTGCTGGGCGCGGACTGGAACGAACCCGCCGACCGGCTGGCCGCCAGCAGCGCGGCCGAGACCGTGTTGCACCATCTGCTGATGCAGGGCGTGGCGCGCAAAACGCCGCAGCCCGCGCGCGGCGGCCTGGCGCCGGGCGTGCGCCGCCGCGTGATGGACTACGTGGACGCGCATCTGGCCGATCCGCTGACGCTCGACGAGCTGGCTGGCGTCGCCGCGCTGTCCACGTATCACTTCGCCCGCATGTTCCACGCCTCATTCGGCGAGCCGCCCCACGGTTGGGTACGGGGCAGGCGTCTGGCCCGCGCCCAACACCTGCTGGCGGCCGGCAAGGGCGACCTCGCCCGCATTGCGCAGGCCTGCGGCTTTGGCAGCGCCAGCCACCTCGCCCGCGTCTTCCGGGACGCCATCGGCGTCACGCCGGGCCAGTACCGCAGTGCGCACGCCGGACACTGACACCGCCCATCCGGCATCATGCCGGCCGCAGCGCGCGGTCTACAATGGCGCATCGCCCTAGCGGCTCACCCGGCCACCTCCCGCCTGCTCCGACGCGATGCCGCTTCCGACCTCTCGCGATACTTCCCCCCTCATCGACAGCGCCGGTCAGCGCCCCTTGCGCGCGCACTGGCTGGCCGAACTCATCCGGTTGCGCGAAACGCACTGGGGGCCGCTCGAAGACGCGCAGGCGGTGCGCCAGGTGCGCCAACTTGATGCCGACCTGCCGTCGCGCATCCTGGCCCGCGCCGCGCTGCTGGCGCAACGCGAAAACCTCAATCCCCTCGTCGACGCCTGGCGCCGCAGCGCCACGGCCATGCTGGCCGCCCTGTTTGTGCTGGCGCTGGTTTCCGGCGCCGCGGCTGCCATGGGCGCGCTGGGCGATGGCACGCGGCCCGTCAACGTGCTGTGGGCCGTGGGTGCCCTGCTGGGGCTGCATGCGCTGACCTTCCTGCTGTGGCTGGCTAGCTTTCTACTGCGGCCCGGGGCCGTAACCGGCTTTGGGCGGCTTTGGTTATGGGCAACGCGCAAGCTGGCGCGCGGACCCGATGGCGCGTTGGTGCCGCAGGCCTTCCTGAATCTGCTGTCACGCGCCGGCGCCTTGCGCGGCCTGTTCGGCAGCATCAGCCATCTGCTGTGGCTGACCGCGCTGTGCGCCGCGCTCGCGACGCTGCTGGCCGTGCTGTCCACCGCCAGCTACCGCTTCATCTGGGCCACCACGTTGCTCGCGCCAGACACCTTCGTCTGGCTGACGCAGGTCATCGGCTGGCTGCCCGCGCATCTGGGCTTTCCCATGCCCGACGCCGAAACGATCCGCGCCAGCGACGGCACGCAGGTCCTGCCGGCCGGCGCGCAGGCGCAATGGTCGCTCTGGCTGATCGGTGTGCTCGTGGTCTACGGCATCGTGCCGCGCCTGATCGCAGGCGCGCTGTGCGTCGCCGCCACGCTGCGCGCGCTGCGTCGCGTGCGCATCGATCCCGCGCTGGCAGGTTTCTCCCCCCTGCGCGACCGGCTTGAACCGCCCGCGCTGTCCACCGGCATCGACCGCCCCGTCGATCCGCTGCACGAACCGCGGGTGCGTACCCCGGCGCTGGACGGCCTGGGCGGGCAGCCCGTGCTGCTGGCGCTGGAGCTGCCCGCGGACCTGACATGGCCGCCCGCGGATGTGCCCGGCACCATCCGCCAGGCCGGCAACCTGGATACCCGCGAAGAACGCAACCGCGTGCTCGATGCGCTGGCCCAATCGGCGGCCTCGCGTCTTTTGATTGCCTGCGACGCGCGCCAGACGCCCGACCGGGGCACGCTGTCGCTGGTGGCGGACCTGTCGGCCCACGCGGGACAGACGCGCGTCTGGCTGATCACGCCGCGCGCCGGCGACGACACGTCTGCCGAAACCCGCGCCGGCCTCTGGCGCGACCGCCTGCTGGCGCTGGGCCTGCCCGCCGACGCAATCCTGCAGGCGCCCATTGCACCGCTCACCTGGCTGGAGTCCGGTCATGGCTGATCCGCTCATCAAGATCGCGCTCGTCGGCCACACCAACACCGGCAAGACGTCGCTCTTGCGCACGCTGACCCGCGACACGACGTTTGGTGAAGTGGCCGACCGCCCCGGCACCACGCGTCACGTCGAAGGCGCGCGCCTGCGCCTGGACGGGCGGCCCGTGCTGGAATGGTTCGACACGCCCGGCATGGAAGACAGCATCGCCTTGCTGGAGTACCTGGAACGGCTGGACCGCCCCGGCGAAAGGCTGGACGGCCCGGCGCGCATCCGCCGTTTCCTGGACACGCCCGAAGCGCACGGCCGCTACGAACAGGAGGCGCGCGTCCTGACCAAGATGCTCGATTGCGATGCCGCGTTGTACGTCATCGACGCCCGCGATCCGGTGCTGGGCAAGCATCGCGATGAACTCGCCATCCTGGCCGCGTGCGGCCGGCCCCTGCTGCCGGTCCTCAATTTCGTCAACGCACCCGCGCACCGCGCCGACGAATGGCGCGATGCCATGGCACGACTGGGCCTGCACGCCGTGGTGGAGTTCGACACCGTCGCGCCGCCGCTTGATGGCGAACAGCAGTTGTACGCCAAGCTCGGCGTGCTGCTGGATCGCTACGCCGGCGCGCTGGCCCGTCTCTCGGACAGCCTGGCCGCCCAGCGCCGCGAACGCCACGCCGCCGCCTACGAGCTGGTCGCGGACCTGCTCATCGACGTGGCTGCGCTGCACCTGTCGAGTCCAAGCGATGAAGCCGCGCTGGCCGCGGCGTCCAACCAGCTACGCGATCAGGTGCGCCAGCGCGAACAGACCTGCGTCAACGCGCTGCTCGCGCTGTACAACTTCCGCGCCACCGATTACACCGACGACGCGTTGCCCCTGCAGGGCGAACGCTGGGGCATGGATCTCTTTCATCCGCAGGCACTCAAGGACATGGGCGTGCAGGTCGGCATGGGCGCGGCCGCAGGCGCCATGGCCGGCGCCGCCGTGGACCTGATGAGCGCGGGTCTGAGCCTGGGCACCGGCATGCTGATCGGCGCGGCCGCGGGCGGCTTGTGGCAAGGCGTCGAAAAGCTGGGCAAGCGGGTCGCGGGCAAGCTGCGCGGCTATCGCGAGATCAGCGTCGACGATGCCGTGCTTCGCCTGCTCGCCTTGCGCCAACGGCAGCTGATCGAGGCACTGGAGCGCCGTGGCCACGCGGCCCGCGATCCATTGCGCCTGGACCTTCCCGCCGATGATGCATGGCGCAAGGGCCCGTTGCCCGACGCGTTGAAGGAAGCGCGCAGCCGGCCCGAATGGTCGGCCCTGGGTAAACACTATGAAGACAGCGACCGCCGCAAGCGCATGCTGCACGAATTGGCGAAAACCCTAGCATCCACGCCGCTCCCGGCCGAATGACCGCCGGCCCGCGTGCCCCGCAGGACGCACCATTCACGGCATCCGGCAAGCGCGTGATAACCCCAACCCAAAGCAATTGACGCTTAAACGAATGCGTCGATAAGATTCGATCTGCATCGGCGCGGGTCCGTCCCCGTCATGCCAATCACAAGGGGTCGGTCTATCGTGAAGTCGAAGTCCTGCGCAGTGATTACCGGCATCGCCAACCACGGCCTGCGCGCAGTTCGCGCCGCGCGCCGCCCGGCCCCCATCCTTCCATCGTCGTAAGCAGCAACGCCATGCCCCGGATCCCCTTGGGGCCGGGGCCCTGTCACTTCTGTCGCGCGATCCGCGCACCACACGGAGCATGAGGGCTATGCGTACTTTTCCCCACTTCAAGCAGGCGGCGCTGGCCGCTGCCGTGGCCGCCTCGCTGGCCTTCAGCGCCGGCGCAGCCGCCAAAACGCTGCACTGGTCGTATCAGGGCGACGCCACGTCGATGGATCCGATGGCCCTGAACGAGACCTTCACGCTGGGTTTCCAGGGCAACATCTACGAAACGCTGGCCGGATACGACGGCAATTTGAAACTCACGCCGCTGCTCGCGGAAAGCTGGGAGAACCCCGAGCCCACCAAATGGGTCTTCAAGCTGCGCAAGGATGTGAAGTTCCATGACGGTTCGCCGTTCACCGCCGACGACGTGATCTTCTCGTGGAAGCGCAGCCTGACGCCCGGCTCGGACATGAAGGGCTACGGCGCCAAGGCCAGCGACATCAAGAAGGTGGACGACTACACCATCGAAGTCACCACCCCGACGCCCAACCCCATCCTGCCGCGCGAATGGGTTTTCCTGTACATCATGAGCAAGAACTGGGCGGAAAAGAACAAGACCACCGAGGCCACCAACGTCAAGGGCGACAACCAGGGCAACTACGCCAACCTGCACGCCAACGGCACCGGCCCGTTCATGCTTACCGAGCGCCAGCCCGACGTGAAGACGGTGCTCAAGCGCTACGGCGGCTACTGGAACAAGAACATCAAGACCAACATCGACGAAGTCGTCTTCCAGCCGATCACGCAGGAAGCCACGCGCGTGGCCGCGCTGATCTCGGGCGAGATGGACGTCGTGCAGCCCGTCCCGGTGCAGGACTGGAAGCGCCTGGAAGACGCCAAGGGCGTCAAGCCGCTGACCGCGCCCGAAGCCCGCGCCATCTTCATCGGCATGGACCAGGACCGCGACGAGCTGCTGTTCTCCGACGTGAAGGGCAAGAACCCGTTCAAGGACGTGCGCGTGCGCGAGGCCGTCGTGCTGGCCGTGGACACCAAGGCCATCAACGAGAAGATCATGCGCGGCGCGGCCAAGCCGCTGGGCTCGCTGATCGCCACGTCGATCAACGGCTACGACGAATCCTTTGGCGCGCCGTACAAGCCTGATCCGGAGCGCGCCAAGAAGCTGTTGGCCGAAGCCGGCTACCCCAAGGGCTTCACCGTGACGATGGACTGCCCGAACGACCGCTACGTCAACGACGAAAAGGTCTGCCAGGCCGTGGCCGGCATGCTGGCGCGCGTGGGCATCAAGATCAACCTGCTGGCGCAGACCAAGTCCAAGTACTTCGGCAAGATCCTGCTGCAGGCCGGCAACCAGACCAGCATGTACATGCTGGGTTGGACGCCCAGCTCCACCGACGCGCACAACACGCTGCTGAACCTGACCTCGTGCCGCGACGCCAAGACGGCCGCGGGCCAGTTCAACCTGGGCGGCTACTGCAACAAGAAGGTGGACGAGCTGACCAACAAGATCGGCGTTGAAACCGATCAGGCCAAGCGCAACGCGATGATCAAGGAAGCCTTCGGCATCGTGCGCAGCGACTTCGGCTACCTGCCGCTGCACCAGCAGCCCATGTCGTGGGGCGTGAAGGAAAACGTCACCGTCACCCAGCGCGCCGACGACGTGCTGGACCTGCGCGACGTCGTGCTGCCGTAAGCGGCGCGTGATGCAACCCCGGGCGGCACACGCCGCCCGGCCGCGCCCGGCCCAGCCCCCATTTCCGCGCGGCGCGCGGAACGCGGCCCGGCGCCGTCCGAACCAGAGGGCTTCCTGACATGCTTTCCTTTATTGCGCAGCGGCTGTTTCAGTCGGTGCTCGTGATGTTGACGGTGGCGCTGATCGCGTTCTCCATGTTCCGCTACGTGGGCGATCCGGTCGCCAGCATGGTGGGTCAGGACACGACGCCCGAACAGCGCGCCCAGTTGCGCGAACAGCTCGGCCTGGATGATCCCTTCGTCGTGCAGTACGCGCATTTCGTCATCAATGCAGTGCAGGGCGACTTCGGCATGTCGTACCGGCACCGCCGCCCGGTCAGCGACCTGCTTGAAGAGCGCATGCCGGCCACACTGGAACTGTCGTTCGTGTCCGCCGTCATGGCGCTGGCGCTCGGCATTCCCATGGGCATCTACACCGCGCTCAAGCGCCACGGCGTGCTGTCCAAGGCGTTCATGGCGATTTCGCTGGCAGGCATCTCGCTGCCCACGTTCCTGATCGGCATCCTGCTCATTCTGTTCTTCGGCGTGCAGCTGCGATGGCTGCCCAGCTTTGGGCGCGGCGATGTCGTCAGCCTGGGATGGTGGACCACGGGCTTCCTCACCAAATCCGGATGGCTGGCGCTCATCATGCCCGCCATCACGCTGGCGCTCTTTCAGATGACCCTCATCATGCGCCTGGTTCGTGCCGAGATGCTGGAAGTGCTGCGCGCCGACTTCATCAAATTTGCTCGGGCACGCGGGCTGCCTGAACGGCTTATCAATTTTCGCCATGCTTTGAAGAACACGATGGTGCCCGTCATCACCATCACCGGGCTACAGCTCGGTTCCATCATCGCGTTCGCCATCATCACCGAGACGGTGTTTCAGTGGCCGGGCATGGGTCTCCTGTTCATCCAAGCCATCAGCATGGTGGACATCCCGGTCATGGCCGCGTATCTGGTTTTGATCGCCTTCATGTTCGTGGTGATCAACCTGGTCGTTGACCTGCTGTACTTCGCCGTGGACCCGCGTCTGCGCGTGCAGAGCAAATAAAGGAATAACGCATGATTGCTCGCATCGCTCCCTTCTTCACACGCGCCGCCGACAGCGACCTGTGGCACAGCTTCAAACGCTCGCCCGGCGCGATCATCGCTGCGGCCGTCACGCTGGTCATCGTGCTGGGCGCGTTGTTCGCGCCGCTCGTGGCGCCGCACAATCCATTCGATCTCGCGTCCTTGAGCATCATGGACGCCAACACGCCGCCGGCTTGGGAAGAAGGCGGCAGCCCCGACTTTCTGCTGGGCACGGACGACCAGGGCCGCGACATCCTATCGGCCGTCATGTACGGCTCGCGCGTGTCGCTGCTGGTCGGCTTTGCCTCGGTGCTGTTCTCGATGGTGCTTGGCGTGACACTTGGCCTCATCAGCGGCTACGCGGGCGGGCGCGTCGACAGCTTCATCATGCGCATCGCCGACGTGCAACTCTCGTTCCCGGCAATCCTGGTCGCGCTGCTGATCGACGGCGTCGCGCGCGGTTTGTTGCCGCGGGACATGCACGATCAGCTCGCGCTCTATGTGCTGATCTTCGCCATCGGCATTTCCGGCTGGGTGCAGTACGCGCGCACGGTGCGCGGCTCGACGCTGGTCGAACGCAACAAGGAATACGTGCAGGCGGCCAAGCTGATCGGCATCGGCCCTATCACCATCCTGCGCCGCCACATCCTGCCCAACGTCATGGGGCCGGTGCTGGTCATCGCCACCATCCACCTGGCGATCGCCATCATCACCGAGGCCACGCTGTCGTTCCTGGGCGTGGGCGTGCCGCCCACCGCGCCGTCGCTCGGCACGTTGATCCGCATCGGCAACAGCTATCTGTTTTCGGGCATGTGGTGGATCTCGATCTTCCCCGGCATCGCGCTGGTGGCGCTGGTCCTGTCGGTCAACCTGCTGGGCGACTGGCTGCGCGACGCGCTCAACCCCAAGCTGCGCTGAGGACGTCATGGCCCTGCTGAACATTGAAGACATCCGCATCGAGTTCCCAAGCCGCCGCGGCACGCTGGTGGCGGTGGACGGCGTTTCCCTGTCGCTGGAAAAAGGCGAGATCCTGGGCGTGGTGGGCGAATCGGGCGCGGGCAAATCCACCATCGGCAACGCCGTCATCGGCCTCTTGGAAGCGCCCGGACGGCTGGCCGGGGGCTCGGTGCTACTCAACGGCGAACGCATCGACACGCTGACGCCTGCGCAGAAACGCAAAGTGCGCGGCCGCCGCATCGGCATGATCTTCCAGGATCCGCTGACGTCGCTGGACCCGCTACAGACGGTCGAGAGCCAGCTTGTCGAAACGATGCTGGTGCATCTGGACCTGACGCACGATGCGGCAAAAAAGCGCGCCGTGCAGCTGCTGGCGCAGGTCGGCATCGACCAGCCCGAACTGCGCGTGCAGCAATATCCTCATCAGTTCTCGGGCGGCATGCGCCAGCGTGTCGTGATCGCGCTGGCGCTGTGCTGCGAACCCGAAGTCATCATTGCCGACGAGCCCACCACCGCGCTGGACGTGTCGATCCAGGCGCAGATCCTGGACCTGCTTAGAAAGCTTTGCCGCGAAGAGCAGGTGGGCATGATCATCATCACGCACGACATGGGCGTGATTGCGGATGTGACCGACCGCGTGGCAGTGCTGTATCGCGGCAAGCTGGTCGAGCAGGGCCCCACGGCCAAGATTCTTGGCGACCCCGACCACGCCTACACGCGCAGCCTGATCTCGGCCGTGCCGCGCCCGGATATCAAGCTCAAGCGCTTTCCGCTGGTGACCTATATCGAATCCGTGCGCACGCCCGCGCAGCCGCTGGACCTGGCCACACACTGGCTGGGCCAGCGCCGCGACTTCGGTAAGCGCACGGAGGGCCCACTGGTCCAGGCGCGCGACCTGTCCATGCGGTTCGTGCTCAAGAGCGCGTTCTTCAAGCGCAACCAGCGCACGCTGGACGCGGTCAAGCGCGTAAACCTGTCCATCGGCGAAGGCGAGGTCTTTGGCCTGGTCGGTGAATCGGGTTCGGGCAAATCGACCGTGGCGCGGCTGATCTCGGGGCTTTACACGCCCAGCGAAGGCTCCGTGACATTTGGCGGCACCGACCTCACGGCGCTCAAGGGCGAGAAGGAACTCAACCCGTTCCGGCGGCAGATCCAGATGATCTTCCAGGATCCGTTCTCGTCGCTGAACCCGCGCATGCGCGTGCTGGACATCGTGGCCGAGCCCATCCGCTTCCACAAGCTTGCCGCCAGCGAAGCCGAGACGCGCCGCATCGTGGCCGACCTGCTGGACGTGGTGGGCCTCGCAGACCGCGCCGCGGAGCGCTTTCCGCACGAGTTCTCCGGCGGTCAGCGGCAGCGCATCTGCATCGCACGGGCGCTGGCCACGCGGCCGCGTTTTCTGATCTGCGACGAGCCCACGTCGGCGCTGGACGTCTCCATCCAGGCACAGATCCTGAACCTGCTGAAAGACCTGCAGGAAGAGCTTGGCCTGACCATGCTGTTCATCAGCCACGACCTGCCGGTGATCCGGCAGATGTGCGATCGCGTCGGCGTGATGCGCCACGGCGAACTGCTGGAAGTCGCTGAGACCGAAACCCTGTTCGAACACCCGCAGCATCCCTACAGCCAACATCTGCTCGGCCTGATGCCCCGCTTGCAATCCATGTCCCGCGAAGGGCTGGACGTGGTGGGCTGAGACCGCGCGCCAACGGAGTCCACTGACATGAGCGAGTCACGGCAAACCCTCTTCATCGGCGGCAAGGTATTCGATGGCGAGGGGCGAACGTTGCCCAACCACGGCGTGCTGGTCGAGGGCGCGCGCGTGGCCCGCGTGGCGCCTGCGGGCGAATTCTCGGGCTACGCGGGCGCAAGGGTCGACACCACCGGCATGACGCTCATGCCCAGCCTGGCGGATTGCCACGTGCATCTGGTCTACACGGGCGGCGCAGATCCCAATGCGCAATTGAGCAAGCAGGGCCCGGCGCAGATCACGCTGACCGCGCTGGAAAACGCACAGGCCAGCCTGCGCGGCGGCGTCACGGCGCTGCGCGACTGCGGCGGCAAGGACTATCTGGAATTCGGCGTGCGCGATGCCATCGCGCGCGGCGTGTTTCCCGGCCCCACCATCAAGGCCTCGGGCCGCATCATCTGCATGACGGGCGGCCACGGCAACCGAATCGGCCGCGTGGCCGACGGTTGCGAGGAAGTGGTCAAGGCTGTGCGCGAACAGGTCCACGCCGGCTGCGACCTGGTCAAGATCATGGCCACGGGCGGCGTCATGACCCCGGGCGTCAGTCCCATGGATGCGCACTACAGCTTTGACGAAATGAAGGCGGGCGTGCACGAGGCCAAGCGCTTTCGAAAAAGCACCGCCAGCCACGCGCAAGGCACGCAAGGCATCCTGAACGCGGTGCGCGCGGGCATCGATTCGATCGAGCACGGCATCTTCATGGACGACGACTGTCTGCGCGAGATGCTGGAGGCCGAGACGTATCTGGTGCCGACCATCGCCGCCGTGCGCAACATCATCGCCAACGCCGACAACGGCATACCCGCCTACGCGGTGGAAAAGGCCCGCGCGGTGGAGCAGCGCCATCGCGAGTCGTTCCAGATGTACTACAAGGCCGGCGGCCGTATCGCGCTGGGCACTGACGCGGGCACGCCGTTCAACCTGCACGGCGAGAACGCCATGGAACTGGCGTACATGGTGGAGTTCGGCATGACGCCGGTGGACGCGCTGATCGCCGGCACGTCACGCGGCCATGACCTGATGGGCATGACCGATCACGGCGTGATTGCAGAGGGCAAGGTGGCCGACCTGCTGCTGGTGCAGGGTGACCCGGCTGAAGACATCATGAAGGCCGCCGACAAGCGCTTTCACGTCGCCGTGCTGCGCAACGGCGAACTTGCGGCGGGGGCCTTGCCGTTCTGAACCTCAGGGCGCCGGCGCGGCGCCCGGCGAATTGCGCATGAACATCTGGCCCAGGAACATCTCGATGGGGATGCGCTTGCCGTTGATGTCGACTTGACCATCGCGGTAGTCCGCCTCGAACTGGATCACGCCGTCCTCGATACGGGCCCAGGTCGTTGCGGCGACCAGGCCGCGCAGCCCTGCGGCTTCCCGCTCGGCCGCCGACCGGGCCGCCTCGCGCGTGGCGCCCTTCAGTTCCGCCCGCGCCGCAATCACGTCGGCCAGGTTCTCCGGCGACAGCTTCAGTCGCACGCTCAGGTTCCGCACGACCTCCTTGGCGACGGCGATAGGGTCGCTTTTCCAGAATGACGGCGAGTCCAGGCCGATATCCAGGCTGAGCGACGACGTGCCACGCGCCGTATCGACCTGCAGCGTCGACAGCGTGAAGCTGGGACGGGCCAGAAGAAACTTCAACATTTGCGACGCGGCAAGCATCCCGTCGCCCGAAAGCGGATCGGCCTTTTTCGCGTTCAACGGCGTGCTTGTGGTGGCGTCCTGAAACGCCTTGAGCGCCGCCACGTCCATGTCCTTGCCGCTCGCCGCCATCCGCAGCTTGGCCACATGCAAGTGGCGCACGCTGATGCTGCCGACATCGAGCGTCATTTTGCCGGCCATGCGCTCACGTGTCCCTTCCGAACCCAGCGTCAGCACAATGTCCTTCAGGCCCAGCGGCAGCTTGTCCATATCGGACGCCCATTGCTTGACCGTCAGCGTCGAACTGCTCGTGGAGGACGCCGCGGTACCGGACAATTCGTGCGACACCGCCAGATCATCCAGGGTCAGCGTGTTGGGATTGCCCCTGATCACTTCGGTCAGCGAGGCCTTGTTGACGGCGAGTGACACCGTGTCGTGCGTGCCGTCGCCGGCATGTTTGACCTGCATCTGCAAGCCCGAGAAGTCGAACGTGATCGGAGCGTCGGCATACTTCACCGGCGCCAGCGCCAGATCGCCGGAAAAGTCGCGGTCATACGCGATCAGGAAGTTTGCCGTCACCGGCCCCGATCCGCCCGCCGCCGCGAACCAGGCGGCTGCGTCGGGCGTCTCCGTCATATGCAGCCGGCCCGCCGCCATCACGGGCGCGATGTCGCCTGACAAAAGCCGAGAGGCGGGAAACGGACCGTGCTCGATCTTGCTCGTGAACGCGAATGTCTTTTCGGCCGGCTTGCGTCCGGACTGCACGTTGACCTTCACCCCGAACCGCGCATCGGAAGAAAACACGCCGCGTTCGAACGATTGCAGTTCGAGCGTCACGGGCACACCCAGCTTTGCGCTCAGGCGCTGCGCCTCTGCATTCAACGCCTGCACATCCTGCGCCAGCCGGGCTTCGATCTGCTTGCCGGTGTACCACGCGGTGCCGACCCACGCCGCGGCCACCACCGCCACCACCACGCCACCCGCCACGATCCGCTTGTTCATGATGCCTCTGTCCGTTTGAGATACGCCGAGATTGCCGCAAGGGGCGATCATAAAGAAAAACGGGCTGTCGCAAGGACAGCCCGTCGCAGGCGACGCCGAGAAGATCGCGGCGTGCCAATCGTGTTGCGGCAGCTTAGCGCATGCCGCCCAGCACGCCACCCATCGCCATCATCAGGAACTGCTGCAGCGGCATCTTCTTGCCGTTGAAGTCGACCTGGCCGTCGGCGTAGTTCAGGTACGAGACGATGTTGTTGTTTTCGATCTTGCCCAGACCCATTGCCGTGGCCATGGTGCCGACCATTTCAACCTGGCCCTTGGCGGTCTGCGCGGCCTGCTCGGCCGCCACACCGCGCATTTGCGGTTCGATGGCCATCAGGTCCGCCAGGTTGCCCTTGGACAGCACGAGCTTGGCATCCAGCTTCTTCAGGGCCTTCACCGCCATGTCGGACGCGTCGCCTTCCAGCTCGGCCGGCTTGACCAGCGCCATGTCCAGGTTGAACGTCGACGTACCGTTAGCGGTGCGCACTTCCAGCGGCGCGACGGCCAGCGTGGGGTTGCCGGCCAGCAGTTGCTCGACGTTGGTCTGGATCAAGGCCTTTTCTTCGTCCGTGAATTGCGGCGTCTGCTCTTCGCCCTTGCTTTGCAGCATGCGGCGCGAGGCGGCCTCATAGATGTCGTTCAGCGACTTCAGTGCCTTGGAGTCCATGTTCTGCGCGTCGATGACCACCTTCAGGCCGGCCATGTCCTTGGCCTGCACGTTGATCATGCCGAAGTCGACGGCCATCTTGGCGCCCATGGCCGCACCGTTCTCGGTCATGTCCACGGCGATCGACGTGTCCTTGAGCTGGACGGGCGGCTTTTCGCGCGACGTGATCGTCCAGTCCTTGAGCGTCACCTTCTGGCTGCCCACGTACATTTCGTTGGCGGCCGGCTTCAGGTCGCTGGTCAGGGTGATGCCCTTGACCGCCATGGCGGTGATGTCGCTGGTGTCGGACGGGCCCGACAGCTCCAGGCTGTCGACGGCCACATCGAAGATGCCGCGCTTGGTGGAAGTGGCGTAATCGAAGTCGCCCTTCATGCCCGAGAACACGAGCTTGGTGGTGTCCTTGGCGACTTCGACCGGGGCCATGTTGAACGTGCCGGTGATGTCCTTGCCGTAGCTGACGCTGTAGTGGCCCGACAGCGGCACCGCGCCCTTGGCGGCGGCGAACCACTCCTTGACCGTCTCGCTTTCTTCCAGCGCGAAGTCGCTGGCCACCATGGCCGGCATGAACTTGCCCGACTTCAGGTTGGAGAACGGCAGGGGGCCGTGGCTCAGATGCTCGATGAAGACCACGTCGCGCTCTTGCGCGGGCTTGCCTTCGGCGGCGGGCGTGGTGAACTTGATGCGGTAGCGGGACGTCGAGGTGAAGACGCCGCGGTCGAACGAGACCAGCTCGGCGACGGCATTGATGCCCCATTTGTCGGCGACCTTCTTGAGCTCGACGTTCGAGTCCTCGATGGCCTGCTTGACGAATGCTTCGGCCTTTTGGCCCGTGTACCAAGCCGTGCCGGTCCAGACCGCGCCCAGCGCGACGACGATGCCAACCAATGCCGATTTCTTCATTGCATCCCTTTTATTTTGAATAGATGAAAGCCGACGGATTATAGGGAGGGCCGACTAGGGAAAACACTTATTTTGTTCTAATTTAATTCAAAATATTGCTGAATGATTCTATAGAGGCCTTTTGAGCGCTTGCTGCGCCGCCACATCAGCTACAATCCGTTCCGTGCGCCAAGCCAATCTGCGCACGTCCGCTCGGCCCTTCGCCGCCAAGCTTCGCCCTGATGGGCGCTTCCCCTTTTCTCCTTATTCGACCGCCTGGATTGGAGTCTCTCAAATAGAGCGACAGGCTGCCGCTGGAGCTGTTTTGACTACCACTTCCCCTTTCGCCGACCTCGGGCTGGCTGATTCGCTGTTGCGCGCCATTGCCGACACCGGCTACACCGCGCCCACGCCCATTCAAGCCCAGGCCATTCCCCAAGTGCTGAAAGGCGGCGACCTGCTTGCAGCCGCCCAGACCGGCACCGGCAAGACCGCCGGTTTCACGCTGCCGATCCTGCACCTGCTGTCGCAGAAAAAGCCCGAGGCCCGCAAGCCCGGCCGCCCGCGTTGCCTGATCCTGACCCCGACGCGTGAACTGACCGCGCAGGTCGCCGAATCGGTGCAGACCTATGGCAAGTACACCTCGCTGTCGTCCATGGTGATGTTCGGCGGCGTCAACATTAACCCCCAGATCTCCGCGCTGCGCAAGCCGCTGGACATCCTGGTCGCCACCCCCGGCCGCCTGCTGGACCATTGCGGCCAGAAGACGGTCGACCTGTCGGGCGTCGAAATCCTGGTGCTGGACGAAGCCGACCGCATGCTGGACATGGGCTTCATCCGCGACATCCGCAAGATTCTCGCGCTGCTGCCCAAGCAACGTCAGAACCTGCTGTTCTCGGCCACGTTCTCCGACGAGATCCGCACCCTGGCGCGCGGCGTGCTGAACAATCCGGGCGAAGTCTCGGTCACCCCGCGCAACACCGCCACCGAGCTGGTCACGCAGACGGTGCACATCGTCGAGCAACACCACAAGCGCGACCTGATCAGCCACATCATCCGTGAAAGCGGCTGGCACCAGGTGCTGGTCTTCACGCGCACCAAGCACGGCGCCAACCGCCTGGCCGAAAAGCTGGTGAAGGACGGCCTGACCGCCGCCGCCATCCACGGCAACAAGAGCCAATCGGCCCGCACGCGCGCGCTGGCCGGCTTCAAGGACAGCAGCGTGACCGTGCTGGTCGCCACCGACATCGCCGCCCGAGGCCTGGACATCGACCAGTTGCCGCAGGTCGTGAACTTCGAGCTGCCCAACGTGCCGGAAGACTACGTGCATCGCATCGGCCGCACGGGCCGCGCGGGCGCCACGGGCGCCGCGGTCTCGCTGGTCGACAACAGCGAGATCAAGCTGCTCAAGGACATCGAGCGCCTCATCAAGAAGACGATCGAACGCAAGCCCGTGGAAGGCTGGACGCCGCCCGCCACCAGCGCAGCCGCCTTCGAACGCCAGGAACGCGACGAAGACTCGCGCAGCATGCGCGGCGGTCCCCGTAATGGTGGCCGCGGCGGCAACGGCGGCTCGGGCCGCTCCTCGCGCCCCGCCCAAGGCCAGCCGCGCGCAGCGGCCGGTGGCCGTGCCCCCGCACCGGCCCGTGCCGGCGAAGGCCGGGGCAACGGCGGATCGCGCGATGGCAAGCCCGCCGACCGTCCGGCTCACGCCGGCCGCAACGAGGGCCGTCCGCAACAGAATCGCCGTCCCGAAGGGTCGTCGCGTCCGGCCGGCAATGCTGGTTCGGGCCGCCCGGCCGAAGGACGCGCCGGCCAAGGCCGTCCGAGCGGCGCGCCGCGTGCCGCGTTGCTGAGCAAGTAATATCTCCCGCAACCCCGACACTGCGATCCACGGACCCGCGCCATCATGCCCTTATCCACCTGGTTGACGTTCTTCCTGGCCTCCTGGGCCATTTCGTTCTCACCGGGCGCCGGCGCCATCTCGGCCATGTCGTCCGGCCTGAAATACGGCTTTGCGCGCGGCTACTGGAACACGGCAGGCCTGATTCTGGGCATCCTGTTCCAGTTCGTCGTGGTCGCCGTGGGGTTGGGCGCTGTGCTGGCGACGTCGGAAATGGCGTTCAACGTGGTCAAGTACCTGGGCGTTGCCTACCTGATCTACCTGGGCGTGCGCCAGATCCGCACGGATGCCGCGCCGGTCGCGGTGGACGCCGGCGATCCGCGTCAGGCGTCCATTCGTGACCTGGTCCTGCGCGGGTTCCTGATCAACACCATGAACCCCAAGGGCACCGTGTTCCTGCTGGCCGTGGTGCCGCAGTTCGTGGATCCGGCGCTGTCGCTGACGCCGCAGTACGCGGCCTTGGCGGCCACGCTGGCGTTCACCGACCTGGTGGCGATGGGCGTGTACACGCTGCTGGCGGCGCGCGTATTGCGCCTCTTGCGCGACGCCAAGCACATCCGCTGGATGAACCGCACCTTCGGATCGCTCTTCATCCTGGCAGGC
This sequence comes from Achromobacter animicus, assembly GCF_902859585.1. Lineage (GTDB taxonomy): Bacteria > Pseudomonadota > Gammaproteobacteria > Burkholderiales > Burkholderiaceae_B > Achromobacter > Achromobacter animicus. Next base: position 329,020 of record NZ_CADIJM010000005.1, read on the forward strand.
GTGTTCCTGGCAACCTTCCGCCGCCACAACTGAAATTAAAAGCGTGGGGCACGGGCCGGCAACGGCGCGTGCCCCACATGTTTTCGTGCATGACACCGGACCGCACCGGCCTGAAAAGCGGCGTTAAGTAGAATCCTCCGATCATGAGCATTTCCAACGAAGTCGCACGGCGCCGTACGTTCGCCATCATTTCCCACCCTGACGCGGGCAAGACCACGCTGACGGAAAAACTGCTGCTGTTCGCAGGCGCCATTCAGATCGCCGGCAGCGTCAAGGCGCGCAAGGCGTCGCGCCACGCCTCGTCCGACTGGATGGAAATCGAAAAGCAGCGCGGCATTTCCGTGGCGTCCTCGGTGATGCAGATGGAGTACCGCGACTGCGTCATCAACCTGCTCGACACCCCGGGCCACCAGGACTTCTCCGAAGACACGTATCGCGTGCTGACGGCGGTGGACGCCGCGCTGATGGTGATCGACGCGGCCAACGGCGTCGAGCCGCAGACCATCCGCCTGCTGCAGGTCTGCCGCGCACGCAACACGCCGATCATCACGTTCATCAACAAGATGGACCGCGAAGTGCGCGAGCCGCTGGAACTGCTGTCCGAAATCGAAGGCCACCTGGGCATGGACGCCGTGCCGTTCTCGTGGCCGGTGGGCATGGGCAAGTCGTTCGGCGGCGTGTTCGACATCCGCCGCGACCGCATGCGCGTGTTCCGTCCCGGCCAGGAGCGCCGTTCCGACAACGACGACTTCATCGAAGGCCTGACCAACCCCGAGATCGCCAAGCGCTTCGGCGGGGCGTTCGACCAGGCCAGCGGCGAGATCGAGCTCATCAACGAGGCGGCGCCCGCCTTCGACCGCGACCAGTTCCTGGCCGGCAAGCAGACGCCCGTGTTCTTTGGTTCGGCCATCAACAACTTCGGCGTGCAGGAAGTGCTGGACGCCCTGGTCGATCAGGCGCCGCCCCCGGGCGCACGCATGGCGCTGCAACGCGAAGTGAAGCCCGAAGAGCCCAAGTTCACCGGCGTCGTGTTCAAGGTGCAGGCCAACATGGACCCCGCCCACCGCGACCGCGTCGCCTTCGTACGCGTGAGCTCCGGCCGCTTCGAGCGTGGCATGCGCCTGAAGGTCGCGCGCACCAACAAGGAAATGCGCCCCAACAACGTGGTGTCCTTCCTGTCGCAACGCCGCGAACTGCTGGACGAAGCCTATGCGGGCGACGTCATCGGCATTCCGAACCACGGCGTGCTGCAACTGGGCGACGTGCTGACCGAAGGCGAGACGCTGCAGTTCACGGGCCTGCCGTTCTTCGCGCCGGAACTGTTCCAGGCGGTCGAAGTGAAAGACCCGCTGCGCACGAAGCAATTGCGCACGGGCCTCACCCAATTGGGCGAGGAAGGGGCCATTCAGGTGTTCCGTCCCGAAGTCGCCGGCGGCTCGCTGCTGCTGGGCGCGGTCGGGCAGCTGCAGTTCGAAGTGGTCGCGCACCGCCTGAAGACGGAGTACGGCGTGGATGCCCGCATGCTGCCTTCGCGCTACACAATGGCACGTTGGATTACGTCTGAAAACCCCAAGGCGCTGCGCAAGTTCATGGATGCCAATGCCGCCCATATCGCCTATGATGTCGTCGATGCTGCGGCGTTTTTGATCGGTTCTCCCGCGCAGTTGCGCGTCGCCGAGGAACTGTATCCCGATGTGAAATTCCACGCCATGCGGGAGCACGGCGGCAAGGTTTTCGGAGACAAGGCGTAGACCCGTTCGGGTTCCGCACGGCAGATTGAGGGTAGCAATGTCTTGGCGTTTTTTATTCGCAACGCTCCTTATCGCGCTCGGCGCGTCGGCTTGGGGCGGAATTCAACTGGGTGACTGGCTGGTGGCGCATGCGCCGGCGGCCGCGCCCGCTCCTGGGCAGGACGCAGCCGCGTCCCAGCAGCCCGTGCTGGACGCCAATGGCCGTCCGTATGTGGCACAGCCGCCGCAGCCACGCATCGACGGCACGTTGGGCGTGCCTGACAAACCGTCCGATCGCGAATGGCAGGTCAACACGGTGTCGCTGTTCGACACTGTCAGCGATCCCGCCGTCCAGATCTCGCGTGAACGCATCAGCCCCGAACAGGCGCGCGAAATCGCCGCCTCGTCTCAGGTGCCCCTGCCGTCGGGCAATTCCGACGTCAGCACGATGGACCTGCTGGTGCCCGGCACCTCCACCGCCATCAACGGTGGCGTAGCCGCTGGCGGCAGCTACGGCACGCCGCAGATGGTGCAGGCGCCCCCGCCGCCGCCCAACACGGCGCCGGCAGCCGGCGCGCAAGGCTGGCAGGACGCGCTGCGGCGCGAACTGGCCCAATGCGCCACGCAAGGCTTCTTCGAACGCCCCTCGTGTTCCTGGAACGCCCGCAACAAGTACTGCGCGCCGAACCGCGCCTGGGGCACGATGGCCGAATGCCCGGCCCGTCCGCAGTAAGACGTCTGCAATAAAGACGTCACCTCGCCACCTGCACGTGCAGGGGCAAGACAAGAAAAATGGCGCCCCGCGGGGCGCCATTTCTTTTGCAGCCAGCAGCCTTATTCAGGCACGGACATCTGGCTTTGCAGGTAGTTCTGGATGCCGACCTTGTCGATCAGGTCGATCTGGGTTTCCAGATAGTCGATGTGCTCTTCGGTGTCGTCCAAGATGTCCTGGAACAGATCGCGCGACACGTAGTCCCGCACCGATTCGCAATACGCAATGGCTTCCTTGACGGTCGCCTGAGCGGCCGTTTCCAGCTTCAGATCACAGGCCAGCAGTTCCGGCACGTCTTCGCCGATCAGCAGCTTGTGCAGGTCCTGCAGGTTGGGCAGGCCGTCCAGCATGAAGATGCGGGCGATCAGACGATCGGCGTGCTTCATTTCGCCGATGGATTCTTCGTACTCGTGCTTGCCCAGCTTGTCGAAGCCCCAATGGTTCAGCATGCGGGCATGCAGGAAATATTGGTTGATGGCCGTCAGTTCGTTGGTCAGTTGCTTGTTGAGAAACTGGATGACGGTTTTGTCGCCTTTCATGATGGACTCCTTGCAGTCAGGCGCGACGCGAGCGCATCGCGACAAAGGAGCGCACGATGCCGCGCGTACGCAACCCATGCAGACTACCATTGGCCGCCGGGCCGCGCCTAGCCTTGCTCTGCATTTGGTAAACGGCTTTAGGAGCGCAACAAGAAAGCGACAAGCTAATGAGAATGAGTATGTGTGTCTGAGGCCTTGCATGCGTGGCGACGCAACGGCGCGGGCTGCAGACTCGGGACGCGCTGGAATGGCTTCGCGATTGTCCCCATATATGTTGCGCGGCGGCCCCTGCGCCGCGTCATTCTGCGCTGCCAACGCGTCACCCCGGCTCGTTGCATATCAGCAACCGGATCAGGCCGCGTTGACCGTCCTCAATTCACGCGGTGCGCCGCGTCGCAAGCCAGATGCCGAATGCGATGGGCACGATGCCCAGCAGGTCCAGCCACGAGACGGGCTCACGTAGCACCACCCAACCGAACAACAGGCCCAGCGGCGGCATCAGAAAATGCAGTGCGCTGGCCGAGGTGGCGCTGGCCCGGCCCAGGATCATGAACCACAGGTAATAACCGCCCATCGACACCGCGACGATCATGTAGGCCATGCTCCAGATCAGGCTGGACGTCAGACGCGCATCGCCGAGGTTTTCCGTGGCCAGGGCGAACGGCAGCAATGCCGCGGCGCCTGCCAGCGACTGGATGCCCGTCGACGTCCACAGACCGGAGGTGGGTTTGAGCATCTTGTAGAGCAGGGTGCCGGCCACCAACGCAATCAGGCCCCCGGTCACAAGCAGCGTGCCGTGCAGGTCTTCCTGCATGCCGGTCAGCCGCGATCGCAACACCAACGCCACGCCCGCCAACCCCAGGCACAGCCCCAGCAGTTTGCGCCAGCTCAGCCGCTCGCCCAGCAACGGACCCGCCAGCACGCCGATGAGCAGCGGGTTGGTGCTGATGAGCACAGCGGTGAACGCCGACGACACGGTGGTCATGCCCGACCAGCTCAAGCCCAGGTACAGCGCGTTGTTGAGCGCCCCCAGCAGGACCAGCGCGGCCAGGTCGCGGCCCGAAGGCAGCTTCCAGCGACCGCTGGCCGCCGCCAGGCCCAGCATCAACGCGCCCGCGATCAGGAACCGGATCGTCAGCAGGGTCAGCGGCGGACAGTCGCGCACGGCGATCTTGGCTGCGGCAAACGCCGAACTCCATAGAAAGCAGAACGCGGCGATCGGCAGGAGGCTGATGCCCGGGCTGTCGGATGCGGGCAAGGCAGGGGCAGGGGTCGAAAGGGCCTTCATGGTTGATCCGGCTTCGTAGATCTGCAACCGCATGCGCGGCGGGATGGGAGGCATTCTGCGCGCCGGGCCATCCATTGACAAACTCTTTATTCGGATCGAAAGTATTTGAAATTCGAATGCTTGAAGGCGCCGTCATGCTCGATCTCGATCTCCTGCACAGCTTTGTCTCGGTCGTGGACGCTGGCGGCTTCACCGCCGCAGGCGAACGCGTGCACCGCAGCCAGTCCACCGTCAGCCAACAGATCCGCAAGCTGGAAGAGACGCTGGAATGCCCGCTCTTCCTGCGCGAGGGCCGGCAGGTCCAGCTGACCGAGGAAGGCGAACGCCTTCTGGGCTACGCGCGCCGGATGCTGGCGTTGTCTACCGAAGTCCGTGAGGCCGTCAGCGGCCGCAAGCGCGTGGACGTGATCCGCCTGGGCATTCCGGACGACTTTGCGGTGGACGCGCTGACTGCCGTCGTCGCCGCCTTCGCCAGAACGAGGCCCGCGGTGCAGCTGTCGGTACGTTGTGACCTGACGGCGGTCCTGACGCGCAGCCTGGAGCGGGGGGATCTGGACGTGGCGCTGCTCAAGCGCGAGCCGGGCGCGGGCACGGCGCTGGCCGCGTGGCCCGAGCGGCTGCACTGGATCGGCAGCGCGTCAGAGCAGGCGCCGCTGACGCCGGAGGCGCCCGTGCCGCTAGTGGCGTTTCCGCAGGGCTGCATCTACCGCAACCGCGCCATCCATGCGCTGGAGGCCGCCGGACGCCGCTGGCGCATCGCCTACGAAAGCCCGAACCTGTCCGGCGTGCAGGCCGCGCTGGCGGGCGGGTTGGGTATCGCGCTGCTGGAACGCCGCTGCATCGCGGACGGGCACCGGATCCTGGACGTGGGCCTGCCCGCCGTCCCGCCGTCCGAATTGGCGCTATGCGTGGCCGGCAACGTGCGCGAAGCGGCACGTCAACTGGCGATGGATATCAGGGAATTTTGCGAGAAGGAAATGACGCGGCTCGCCGCATGAAGGCAGCGAGCCGGAATTGACACCAATGCTCAGGCGATGGCGACCAGCGGAATCGGGAAGCTGCTGTTGGCAGCCGGCGTGTCCGATTCGACGAGGGCGGGAGCATTGACCGGAACTGCGATGGAGCGCACGTCGCACACGCTGGAGCAGCGGCCGCCCGGCAGGTATTCGGCGGCGGTTGCCGCGCAGCAGCCGCAGCACGTGGCCACGCCCAGCTCGAACTGCAGGTCGGAAAGCGTCGTCGCGCCCGCGTCCACGCTGGCGCGGACTTGGCGTTCGGTGATGGCATTACATACGCAAATGTACATGCGAATGATTATCGAAAATTATTTAGGCCCTGGCAAGCCCTTCAAGCAAATAATTTTGCAACCGAAGTGTCACGCAAGCCATTGAAAATAGGGACAATTTTGCCGAAGCTTGTCCCTTATTTCAACGCGCGGCGGCTTGCGCCTTGCGCAGCGCGGCCGGGGCAATCCGCAGCGCTTCGCGGTACTTTGCCACCGTCCGGCGGGCGATCACTATCCCCTGATCGGCCAGTTTTTGCATGATCTGGCTGTCCGACAACGGCTTGGCGCGATTCTCGTCGGCCACCATCTGGCGGATGTAGGTCTGCACCGCCGTCGCCGACGTGGCGTCGCCGCCTTCGGTCGAAACGCCCGTGCCGAAGAAGCGCTTGAGCTCCAGAGTGCCGAACGGAGTGAGCATGTACTTCTGCGTCGTGGCGCGCGAAATGGTCGATTCGTGAAGACCGAGTTCGCCGGCGATGTCTTTCAGGATCAGCGGGCGCATGGCCGCCGGGCCCTGGCTGAAGAATGCCGTCTGGCGTTCGACGATGGCCTGCGACACGCGCAGGATGGTGTCGAAACGCTGCTCCACGTTCCGGATCATCCATTTGGCCTGCTGCAATTGCGCCTGCAGCCCGGCGTGCGCCGATTCCTTCTGGTTGCCCAGCATCTGCGCATACAGGCCGTTGATCTGCAAGCGCGGCACCGCGGCGCTGTTGAGCGTGGCCTGCCAGCCGCGCCGCGTCTTGCGCACAATGACGTCCGGCACCGCGTATTCAGCCGCCGGCACGGTCCACGCCCGTCCGGGGCGGGGCTCCAGGCGCAGGATCAACGCATGCGCCGCGCGGAACGTGGGTTCGTCGCAACCCAGCGCCGCGCATACGCGCGCAGCGTTGCCGGTTGCCAGCAGCGGCAGGTGTTCGGCGCAGATCCGCCGCGCACAGGCCAGCACGGCGGGATCGGCCGCCTCGGGCAGCCGACTGAGGTCAGGATTGCGCAACTGCAGGTGCAGGCACTCGGCCATGTCGCGCGCGCCGATACCCACGGGATCGAACGACTGCAGCAGCGACAGCGCCGCGCGCAGCTCGTCCATGTCCGGCTCCATCTCTGCCGGGAGCCAACTAAGAATCTCGTCCAGCGGCGATCCGAGGTATCCGTTTTCGTCCAGTTCGTCGATCAGCAGGGACGCCAGCGCGGCATCGCGCGGCGCCGCCCGGGTCAAGGCAAGCTGGCCCAGCAGATGCTCGCGCAAGGTGTCCGGACGCGCCGCCTCGGGCAGGCTGGCGTCGTCATCGGGGTACACGCCGCCCGAACCCGGCATCTCGTCGATGGGTGTCTCGCGCTCGGCCGCCGGCTCGTCGTCCTGCACCGAGGACTCGCGTTCGGACTCTGCCCGCGACTCCGCCTCGGCCGACGACGGCTCGTCCTCCCGGTCCAGCAGGGGATTTTCGGCCAGCACTTGTGAGATTTCCGCTTCAAGGTCGAGCGTCGACAGCTGCAACAACCGGATCGATTGCTGAAGTTGTGGGGTCAGCGTCAGGTGCTGGCCAGGCCGCAGTTCTAAAATTGGACGGGTCATAGGTACAATATTTTGCATGATGAATCTGACTTCGCCCGCAAGCGTTCGCCAGGACTGCCGACTGATCGGCCAGACCCTGCTCAAACTGGCGCTTCCCCGACTCGTTTTGCGCGCGATCGTCATCGCTGTCGCGATCGTTGTCTGGTATCTGGTTGCCTCCTGGATACTCGATTTCGGCAAGCGCATGAACTACGACTTCCTGCACACGCTAGGCCAGCCCACCCAGGACATGGCGCAGCGGATCAATCCCTACCTCTGGTGGGTGGTTGCCGGCATCTGGACCCTGATCGTCTTCTTTTCGGTGCGCGCCTGGTTCTACGCCAGTCTGGCCTCGGGCGCCGCGACGCCGGTCGGCACGGATACGCTGGCCGAACTGGCGCCCAATCTGTCTGAAGAATCGCTAGGCGTGCTGCGCTGGACCTGGGGCGACCGGCAGGAACCCTTCACCGTCGGCGACCTGCGCCGCTCGCTGTCGGAATTGCGCCACAACCGCATTGGCAAGATCGACATGGTGGCCGAGCAGGCCCGGATCCTGGAAGCGGGCGCCAACCGCCCCGGCCGCGATCCGCGCGACGACGGCCGGCGTGACGACGTCCGCCGCGACGCGCCGCGCGAACCGCGCTATGTCGAACCCCGCATCGGCCCGGCCCGCTAGGCCGCATCCAGACTGCCAAAAGGCCGCCGCAAGGCGGCCTTGCTGTTTCCAAAGGCCCATTCGTCAGCCTTCGGAAAAGGCCACGGTCTGATCCGTCCCTTGCTCTTTCCGTTTGCGCTTCCCGAAAAAGTGTGTTTGACTAGCACCCCATGGCCGCTTACCGCCCCCCCCTCGCGATTGCCACCGGACGCTCCGCCGCTCCGGTCGCCGGCCTGCGCGTTCAATCCTCCTTCATCGCGCTATCGCTATTGCTACCGATCGGTTGCCGGGCCTAGTGTCCCCGTGGTAGCTCGGCAGCCACGTTTGCCACACGCGATTTCCCCTTTTTATCTCTGAATCCTGCCGGCCATCCCGGCAACCCCTGGCACAAGACCGTCATCCGGTTGCGATGCCGACGAGCGCAAAAGGCGCCGGGATTCAAAAGAAACCGATCGAGGTGTAGTGATGATGCTTGCCAACCCCGCCACCAAATACGTCCCCTTCGCGCCCTTTACCCGCGATTTCTCCGAACGCACCTGGCCCAGCCGCCGCATCACGAAGGCGCCGATCTGGATGAGCACGGACCTGCGCGACGGCAACCAGGCGCTGATCGAGCCGATGAGCGTGGAACGCAAGGTCCGCTTCTTCGAACAGCTCGTGAAGATCGGCTTCAAGGAAATCGAAGTCGGCTTCCCGTCCGCGTCGCAGACCGACTTCGACTTTGTGCGCAAGCTCATCGACGAGAAGCGCATTCCCGATGACGTGACGATCATCGTGCTGACCCAGTCGCGCGAAGACCTGATCAGCCGCACCGTGGAAGCCGCCGCGGGCGCCAAGCAAGCCATCGTCCACATGTACAACGCTTGCGCACCGGCCTTCCGCAAGGTCGTGTTCAACATGTCCAAGGACGAGATCAAGAACATCGCCACCACCGGCACGCGCCTCATCAAGCAGTACACGTCGCAGCGTCCCGAAACCAAGTGGGGCTACGAATACTCGCCCGAAGTCTTCAGCACGACCGAACCCGAATTCGCGCTGGAAGTCTCGGACGCCGTTGCCGAGGTGTGGCAGCCCACGCCCGACAACAAGATGGTGCTGAACCTGCCCGCCACCATCGAGGCGACCACGCCCAATCTGTACGCCGACCAGATCGAGTGGATGCACAAGAATCTGGCCCGCCGCGACAGCATCGTGCTCAGCGTCCATCCGCACAATGATCGCGGCACCGCCGTGGCCGCCGCCGAGTTTGCGGTGATGGCCGGCGCCGATCGCATCGAAGGCTGCCTCTTCGGCAGCGGCGAGCGCACCGGCAACGTCGACCTCGTCACGCTGGCGCTCAACCTCTACACGCAAGGCGTGCACCCCGGCCTGGACTTCTCGGACATCGACGAAGTGCGCCGCTGCGCCGAGTACTGCAACCAGTTGCCGGTCCATCCGCGCCATCCGTACGCGGGCGACCTTGTATTTACCGCGTTCTCGGGCTCGCACCAGGATGCGATCAAGAAGGGTTTTGCGTTGCAGAAGGCGGACGCCGTCTGGGAAGTGCCGTACTTGCCCATCGACCCCGCCGACCTCGGCCGCAGCTACGACGCCGTCATCCGCGTGAATAGCCAATCGGGCAAGGGCGGCGTGTCGTACCTGCTTGAGCAGGAGCACGGCCTGGTGTTGCCGCGCCGCTTGCAGATCGAATTCAGCCGCGCCATCCAGCGCGTCACCGACGAGACGGGCCGCGAAGTCACCGCCGACGACGTGCACACGATCTTCAATCGCGAATACCTCGAGCAGAAGGCGCCGTGGAAGCTGATCCGCCATCGCATCGACGGCGATCCGTCGGCCGGTGAAGGCCAGCACTTCAGCATCGAAGCCGAACTTGAATTCAACGGCGAACGCCGCATCGTGAGCGGCAAGGGCGACGGCGCGATCTCCGCCTTCGTGGCCGCGCTGGATGTGCCCGTGCGCATCATGGACTACCACGAGCACGCCATCGGCACCGGCACCGGCACGCGCGCCGCGTCCTATGTCGAACTGCGCGTCGGCGAATCCGCCACGGGCTTTGGCGTGGGCATCGACCGCGACATCGTGACGGCCTCGTTCCAGGCCGTGCTGAGCGCCGTGAACCGCCACATCAATTCCGGCGCCGTCACCGCCGAACAGGAAGCCGCCGAAGCCGTGTGATCCACGACCAGGCCTGAAGCCCCCGACAACGGGGCACAAAATGAAGCCCGCCTTATCCGGCGGGCTTTTTCATTGGGGGTGATTGCAATCAGCCGCGCGGCCACATGTCGGACGCGCCGATATCCGGCGCATTGGCGGCCAGCAGCCGCGCATGAATCCATGCGCCGATGGCGAGCAGGCGGTGGTCCTCATATCGCGCGCCAACGAGCTGCAAGCCCACCGGCAGGCCCTGCGGCCCCGTCGCAAAGGGCAGGTTCAGGCAAGGCAGGCCGAACAGCGTCCACGCGCGCGAGAACTGCGGATCGCCCGTGCCCAGGTCGGCAAACGGCGCCTCGCCGCTGGCGCTGGGGGCAATCAGCACGTCGTATTGGTCGAACCACGTGTCGACCCGCGCGCGCGATTCGGCGGCGCGTTCCAGGTTCTTGATGTGCTGCTCCGCGCTGATCTGCGCGCCGGATTCCAGGATGGCCTGCAGCTTGGGACTGAGCTGCGCGGCATGTTCCACGCGTTCGTACGCCAGCGCCTGCGAGGCCTCGAACGCCATGATGTCCGAATGCAGCTGCACCAGCACGCAATGCTCCGGCGGCAGCGGCACTTCTTCGACCTTGGCGCCTGCGCGCGAAAGGATCGCCGCGGCCTGCGCGAAGGCCTCTTTGGTTTCGGGCTGCGCGTGACGCCATTGCAGGCTGCGGTACATGCCCACGCGCGGGGTGTCGTGATAAGACAGATCAAGCATGCGCGGATCGCGCATCAGGACCGACGAGAACAACGCCACGTCTTCCACCGAGCGCGCGAATCCGCCCACCGTATCCAGCGATTCGGCCAGGCTTTTCACGCCGGCGCGGGAGATCCCGCCGAACGTGGGCTTGAAGCCGACCACGCCGCAATAGGACGCGGGCCGGATGATGGAACCCGCGGTCTGCGAACCCAGCGCAAAAGGCACCATGTCGTCGGCCACCGCAGCGGCCGAGCCGCTGGACGAGCCGCCGGGCGTGTAGGCCTCGTTGCGCGGATTGCGCGTGGGGCCGGCCTGATACGTAGCGAATTCAGTGGTGACGGTCTTGCCGATGACGATGGCGCCCGCGCCACGGCACAGCGCCACCGAGGCGGCGTCCAGTCCGGGATGATGGCGGTCGTAGATGGGAGAGCCGTATCGGGTGGGCAGGTCGGCGGTATCGAACAGGTCTTTCACGCCGATGGGCAGGCCGTGCAGCGGACCGCGCAATGCGCCGCGGTCGAGGGTTTCGGCGTGGTCGAGCGCAACCTGCTTCTGCAGGGCCGTCCAGGCATGGACGGTGTTCTCGCGCTGTTCGATGCGCGCGAAGCAGGCGCGCACCAATTGCACTGCGGTCAATTCACGCCGTTGCAGCTTGCGCGCGGCTTCGACCGCGCCCAGTCTGTTCAAGGCAGTAGACATGATTCTTTCCTCTTTGCCGGTGCCGCGACGAGCGCGGAAAAACATACTGCGCACCCGGTCCCCTTGACCGAGGGTATGCCCGGCGTGGCTGCCTGCCTGTGAAAGCAAGCGTCATGCCCGGCACACCGACCCCGCCGTTGTGCGTGTTGCGTCAATTGGGAAAAACACCGAAAGAACGGGATTTCCGCCGAAAAACGCGCTGCGCCATGGCTTTGTGTTGTTGCGTTCGCACCAGCATAGCGCAAACCCGTGCAATACAAAGTTCATATTCCTCAAGTAAAGTGAAATCGTTTTCAGCAAACTTGCAGCGATTCCATCAATGGCTACGCGCCCGTCGCCCCGCTTTTCCATCATCGAAGTGGCTCGCAAGGCGGGAGTGTCGCCGGCGACGGTGTCGCGCGCGTTCAACCAGCCGGAGATCGTGCATCCCGACACGCTGGCGCACATCCGCAACATTGCCAAGCGCGCGGGCTTTCGGCCCAACCGCGTGGGCCGCAGCCTGCGTTCGGGCAGCACGCGCACCATCGGGTTGATCCTGCCCACGCTATCGAATCCCGTGTTTGCCGAGTGCTTCGAAGGCGCCGAACGCCGCGCCCGTGAGTCGGGCTACAGCGTCATGCTGACCGCCACCGGCTACGACCCCGCCGTGGAGTCCGCGGCCGTGCAGGGCCTGATCGACCATCAGGTCGATGGCCTCATCCTGACCGTGGCGGACGTCAGCAAGAGCGCCACGCTGGACGACCTGGACCGCAGCGGCATTCCTTACGTGCTGGTCTACAACGAATCCAACGATCATCCGTTTGCCTCGGTCGACAATCGCGCCGCGGCAAGCGACATGGTGGCGCATCTGGCCGCGATGGGGCACAAGCGCATAGCGCTGGTGACCGGCCCGCTGACCGCCTCCGACCGCGCGCGCCGTCGCCTGATGGGCGCGCGCGCCAGCGCCAAGAAGCTGGGCCTCGATGCCATCCAGCACATTTCCATGAGTTCACATACCGGCAGCGACGTGGACGCGCTGAAGGCCGCGCTTCGCGGCAAGCAGGCGCCCACCGCGCTCTTCTGTTCCAACGACCTGCTGGCCACCGCCGTCATCGCCGACCTGGTGGGACTGGGGCTGTCGGTGCCCGCTGACATCTCCGTGTGCGGCTTTGACGGCATGCGCTTTGGCGCGTTGCTGACCCCGCCGCTGACCACCGTCGCGCAACCCAGCGACGGCATCGGCCAGACCGCGTGCTCGAACCTGCTGGCGCAGATTCATGGCCAGCCACCGCAATCGAACCGCCTGCCGCATTGCATCGTCGTCGGCGGCACTGCGGCATCCGTGCGCCGCTAAGCCCGCTCCCCACCATTCAGACAACTTCCAGATCGCCATGCTCATCGCACAAATCACCGACCTCCACATGCGCACCCCGGGAGACAAGGCCTACGGCATCATCGATCCGGCGGCGTTTCTGGCGCCGGCGGTGCGCGCCCTGAACGCGCTGACGCCGCGCCCCGACTGCGTGCTGATCACAGGCGACCTGACAGACCTGGGCAAGCCCATCGAATACCAGACGCTGCGTGAACATCTGCAGGCGCTGGAGATTCCGTATTTCCTGCTGCCCGGCAATCACGACGACCGCGCCCAGTTGCGCGCCGCGTTTCCGGACCACGCGTATCTGCAGGACGGCGGCCAGTTCGTGCAGTACGCCATCGAGACCTATCCGCTGCGCCTGCTGGCGCTGGACACCGTGGTGCCGATGAAGAGCCACGGCGAACTCTGCCAGACGCGCCTGGATTGGCTGGCAGAGCGCCTGGCCGAACAGCCCGGCCGGCCCACGCTGGTCCTGATGCACCACCCGCCATTCCTGACCGGCATCGAGCACATGGACGACATCGGCCTGCTGGCCGGCGCACCGGAACTGGAACGCATCGTCGCGCGCTATCCCAACGTCGAACGCGTGCTGTGCGGCCACCTCCATCGCACGATCTTCCAGCGCTTTGGCGGCACGATCGCATCGACCTGTCCGGGCACCGCGCACCAGCTTGCGCTGGAACTCGGTCCGCGCCCGACGCTGCAATACATCATGGAACCGCCCGGCTATCAGCTGCATTGGTGGCAGGGCGGCAACCTGGTCACACATCACGCCGTCATCGGGGATTACCCCGGTCCGTATCCATTTGGTTGAAACCGGCGCGGGGAACCCGCGCATTGCCACATATCCGTCATGTTTGCGCTGCACAATGAAAAGGTTTTCATAACAGGCAACAATGCGGATCTAACAATTAGATCTTCGAGACAGCATGTCATCCATCGTTCTGGATAACCTCACCAAACAGTACGCCGGCGCGGCGGCGATCCAATGCGTGAGCTTCACGGTTCCGGCCGGCAGCTTCACCGTTCTGCTGGGTCCGTCCGGTTGCGGCAAGTCGACGACGCTGCGCATGATCGCCGGCCTGGATACGCCCACGTCGGGCACCATCCGCATCGGCGACCGCGACGTCACGCAACTGCCGCCGGCCAAGCGCCGCATCTCGATGGTGTTCCAGTCGTATGCGCTGTTTCCGCACCTGTCGGTGCGCGAGAACATCCTGTTCGGCCTGAAGGTGCGCAAGGAACCGGCAAAGGACTTCGACCGGCGCTTGAAGCGCGTGGCCGACCTGCTGGGCCTGTCGCACCTGCTGGACCGCAAGCCGTCGCAACTGTCCGGCGGCCAGCAGCAGCGCGTGGCGCTGGGCCGCGCCGTGATTTCCGAAGCGCCGGTCTGCCTGATGGACGAGCCCCTTTCCAACCTGGACGCCCAACTGCGCCACGAGATGCGCCGCGAGATCCGCGCATTGCAGCAGAGCCTGGGCATCACCATGGTCTACGTCACGCATGATCAGACCGAAGCCATGAGCATGGCCGATCAGGTGGTGCTGCTGCGCGGCGGCCAGATCGAACAGCACGACACGCCTGATGGCCTGTATGCGCGTCCGGCGAGCGAGTTCGCGGCGCGCTTCATCGGCACGCCGCCCATGAACCTGATCAACCTGACGCCGCAAGCAGGCGCCACGGTGATCGCCGGCACGCAGGGTCCCGCCATCGCGAATGCGCCCGCGGGCGCCGTGAAGCTGGGCGTGCGGCCTGAACATATACGCATCGACGGCGACGGCATCGCGGCCACCGTCGAGAGCGTGGAGTACTTCGGCGCGGACTCCATCGTGGTGTGCCGCATCGGCGACACGGGCGGCGTGGCCGTCCGGGTCGGCGGCCATCTGCGCGCAAGCGCAGGTGAGTCGCTGCGCCTGTCCTGGCCGGACGGGCAACAGCATTTCTTTGCCGCCGATTCGGCGGTCATCAACACCGACGGGCGCTAGAAAAAATAGCCCACACACAGGAAAGGAACATCCCATGCGACGCATCGTACTCAAGACCCTGGCCGCCAGCCTGGCCGCCGCCTGCCTGTCTCTGCCTGTGCAGGCGCAGAACAAGCCCGTCGAGGTCGAGTTCTACTACCCGGTTGCCGTCGGCGGCCCGATCACCAAGATCGTCGACGACATGGTGACGGATTTCCAGAAGGAAAATCCCAATATCAAGATCAAGCCGATCTACGCCGGTTCGTATCAGGACTCCATCGCCAAGGCGCTGACCGCGCTCAAGGGCGGCACCCCGCCGCAACTGGCCGTGCTGCTGTCCACCGACATGTTCACGCTGATCGACGAGGACGCCATCGTTTCGATCGACAGCCTGGCCAAGACCGACGCCGACAAGAAGTGGCTGGGCGGCTTCTATGACGCCTTCATGCAGAACAGCCGCACCGGCGGCCACACCTGGGGCGTGCCGTTCCAGCGTTCGACGATCGTCATGTACTACAACAAGGATCTCTTCAAGGCCGCCGGCCTGGATCCCGAAAAGCCGCCCAAGACCTGGGCCGAGCTGGTCGACTACGGCAAGAAGCTGACCAAGCAGGACGCCTCGGGCAACACGACGCAGTGGGGCATCGAGATCCCGTCGGGCGGCGCGTTCGCGTACTGGCTGTTCCAGGCGCTGACCACGCCCAACGGCGCGATCCTGATGAACGAAGCCGGCAACGAGGTCTACCTGGACAAGCCGGCGGTGGTCGAAGCCGCGCAGTTCTGGCGTGACCTGTCGGCCAAGCACAAGATCATGCCGACCGGCACGATCGATTGGGGTACCACGCCCAAGGACTTCCTGGAAAAGAAGGCGGCGATGGTGTGGACCACCACCGGCAACCTGACCAACATCCGCAAGAACGCGGACTTCCCGTTCGGCGTGGCGATGATGCCGCAGCAAAAGCGCGGTGGCAGCCCCACGGGCGGCGGCAACTTCTACATCTTCAAGAGCGGCACGCCGGAGCAGCAGGCCGCAGCGCTGAAGTTCGCGCAGTGGGCCACCACGCCCGAGCGCGCGGCCGACTGGAGCATCGCTACGGGCTACGTAGCCGTGACGCCGGCCGCCTGGGAAACCGAGAAGATGAAGAAGTACGCGCAGGAAGTGCCGGCCGCCACGGTCGCGCGCGACCAGCTGGAAGTCAGCGTGGCGGAATTCTCGACGCATGAGAACCAGCGCGTCACCAAGACCCTGAACGACGCCCTGCAGGCGGCGCTGACGGGCTCGAAGACCCCGCAGCAGGCCCTGACCGACGCGCAGCGCGAGTCCGATCGCATACTGCGTTCCTACAAGTAAACCGACCGCACGCACGATGAGCCGCTCTTTGAATGCGCTTTATGGCTGGCTGCTTCTGCTGCCAGCCATCGTGCTGCTCGCCGCCTTCACGCATTACCCGGCGGTGGCGACGCTTTGGCACAGCTTTTTCTCCACCCCAAAGGGCGCGCGCCCGGCCCGCTTCGTCGGGCTGGACAACTACGCGGTCATGCGCGACGACCCCGTGTTCTGGCAGTCGCTGTGGAACAACCTGTGGTTTGCGCTGGGCACCATTCCCACCTCGATCGGCATCGCGCTGATCATGGCGCTATGGGTCAACCGCAACCTCGCCGGGCGCGGGTTCCTGCGCATGGCGTACTTCACGCCGACCGTGCTGCCCATGGTGGCAGTCGCCAACATCTGGCTGTTCTTCTACACGCCGCAGTACGGGCTGATCGCGCAGGTGATGGGCTGGTTCGGCGCGCCGGGTCCCAACTGGCTGGGCAACCGCGAGACCGCGCTGCCCGCGCTGATGCTGGTGACCGTCTGGAAAGAGGCCGGCTTTTTCATGATCTTCTATCTGGCCGCGCTGCAGACGGTGTCGCCGTCGCTGCGTGAAGCGGCCATGCTGGAAGGCGCCTCGCGCTGGCAGTACTTCCGCCGCATCCTGTGGCCGCTGCTGATGCCCACCACGCTTTTCGTGCTGATCAATGCGCTGATCAACGCGTTCCGGCTGGTCGACCACGTGGTCGTGATGACGCGCGGCGGACCGGACAACGCCAGCACCTTGCTGCTCTATTACATCTACCAGGTGGGATTCAGCTTCTGGGACACGGCTTACGCCGCGACCCTGACCGTCGTGTTGCTGGTGGTGCTGGCGCTGACCGCGCTGATCAAGTTCCGCTGGCTGGACCGCAGGACGCACTACCAATGAAAGACAAGCTCGATACCCTGGGCGCATGGGCGCTGGGCCTGTTGTGGATTTTGCCGCTGGCCTACGCGATGTGGGCGGCGTTTCATCCGCCGGCCTACGCCACCCGCTTCGATCTCTTCGCGCCGCTGACGCTGGATAACTTCGTCCGTGCCTGGAATGCAGCGCCGTTTCCGCGCTACTTCCTGAACACGTTCGTGCTGGTCACGATGGTGCTGGCCGCGCAGCTGGTGCTGTCGACGCTGGCGGGCTATGCGTTCGCGCGTTTCGAATTCCGCGGCCGCGATTTCGTGTTCATGCTGGTGCTGCTGCAGCTGATGATCATGCCCGACGTGCTGCTGGTGGAAAACTACCGGTCGATGAGCCTTCTGGGCGTACGCGATACGGTGTTTGCAATCGGACTGCCGTACTTCGCCTCGGCCTTCGGCATCTTCCTGTTGCGCCAGACCTTCAAAACGGTTCCGCGCGAACTGGAAGAGGCGGCCCGCATGGAAGGCGCGAACGCGCTGCAGGTGCTCTGGAAGGTGTACGTGCCGCTGGCCAAGCCGATCTACGTGGCTTACGGGCTGGTGTCGGTGAGCCACCACTGGAACAACTTCCTGTGGCCGCTGATCATCACCAACTCGGTGGAATCCCGGCCGCTGACGGTGGGCCTGCAGGTGTTCTCGTCCACCGACCAGGGCATCGACTGGTCCGTGATCACCGCCGCGACGCTGATGTCGGCCGCGCCGCTGCTGATCGCGTTCCTGCTGTTCCAGCGCCAGTTCGTGCAGTCGTTCATGCGGGCGGGAATCCGGTAGGAATCCGTTAGCACGGCGCGCCGCACACATCGCGCCGCCGTAAACGCAGCGCACAAAAAACCCCGCCCAGGCGGGGTTTTTCACGGGTGGCGGGATGTTCGGCCGTTCAATACCCGACAGTCAGGCCCGGCAGATCCACGGTGATGCGCGGACGCTCCAGCGCCAACGCCAGGTGCTCGGCGAACTCGCGGGCTTCCTTTTCGTCGGTGGACAGCGTGTCGTAGCCCAGCGCGTCGGCCACGCCCAGCACCTTGTCCAGCAACAGGACCTTGCCGCTGGGCCGCAGGGGCTCGCAGCCCAGGGTTTCCCAGGCGCTGTCAAACCAGTCGCGCGCATCGGCCTGGCGTTGCGGGGAGGTTTCGACGTTCGCGGAGAGGTCCAGCGAACGCCGGGAGTCGAAAACGATGGTGATGTCGCTGCGCATGGGAATAAGGCTCCGTCAGAGGGCGTCAGGCCAACAGGGTAGGCAAAAAAAGCCGGACAGATTGTCCGTCGGGCGACATAGTCTTACCAGCCCCGCGAGACTTCCCAAGTGACCTCGGCGCCTGCGGCCTGCGACTGGCGCATCATGTCCAGCAGGGGGAAGGCACGCTCCTTCAGACCGACCGCGCGCGCCATCGGGGCGACGGGCGCCTTGTCTTCGTCGTCCTCGTCCGGGCTTTCGTGGGCGTGCTGGTACTCGTCGATCGCGCGTTCGATGCCGCTGATGGCCGGTCCAAGCTGCTCCACGGTGAAGACGCCGCGCTCGGGGATCTTGTCGCCGACCGGCTTGCCGGCCGCCTGCAACAGGGCGCCCGCGTGGTCGGTCAGCATCAGGACTTCGGCCACGACCTTGGAGTGAAAAGTGATCAGCATATTCCGGTCTCCTACATTGATTACCTTAGCTCCGTACACTACCCCAACGCCCCCATGATGCCAACTGGCGCCCCCAAATCAACTATGATTCAGGGGTTTCCCGTGACAGCAGGCGCCGCGCCGGCCCCCAGATTTCCGGCACATGCGCGCCGGCTTGCCCGCCGCCGCCGGACAGAACCGCGAGCCAGCCTGCGGGCACGGCGCGGATCGCCGGCAGGCCGCAAGCGCCGTGCCGCCATCGTCACTCACTCAGAACCACGCCAGACGCCCATGCTCCTCGAGCAACAAAAACAGCTTATCTCCCTGATCCAGGCCGCCGTCGCGCAGAGCCTGCCCGACGCCCAGCCCAACGTGCTGCTGGAGCGCCCCAAGGTTGCCGCCCATGGCGACGTCGCCACCAACGTGGCCATGCAGCTGGCCAAGCCGGCCCGCCGCAATCCCCGCGAACTGGCCCAGGGCATCGTCGACGCCGTGATGGCCAATCCCGACGCCGCCGCGCTGGTCGAAAGTGCTGAAGTGGCCGGTCCTGGCTTCATCAACCTGCGCATCACGCCGGCTGCCCGCCAGGCCGTGATCGCCGCGGTGGCTGAGCAGGGCGATGCCTACGGCCGCGCCGCGCGCCTGGGCGAAAAGATTTTGGTCGAATTCGTGTCGGCCAACCCCACCGGTCCGCTGCACGTGGGCCATGCCCGCCAGGCCGCGCTGGGCGACGCGCTGTGCCGTCTGTACGACGCCGTGGGCTGGGACGTCACACGCGAGTTCTATTACAACGACGCCGGCAACCAGATCCAGAACCTGGCGATCAGCGTGCAGGCCCGCGCCCGCGGCCTGACCACCGATTCCCCCGACTGGCCCGAAGACGGCTACAAGGGCGACTACATCGCCGACATCGCCCGCGACTTCCAGGACGGCAAGACCATCCAGGCGTCCGACGGCGAGCCCGTCACCGCCACCGGCAACATCGACGACCTGGACGACATCCGCGCCTTTGCCGTGGCCTACCTGCGCCGCGAGCAGGACCTGGACCTGCAGGCCTTCGGCCTGGCGTTCGACAATTACTACCTGGAAAGCTCGCTCTACACGTCCGGCCGCGTCGAAGCGACGGTCAAGGCGCTGATCGCCGGCGGCCATACCTACGAGGAAGGCGGCGCGCTGTGGCTGCGCACCACCGAGCTGGGCACGGGCGACGACAAAGATCGCGTGATGCGCAAAAGCGAGGGCGGCTACACCTATTTCGTCCCCGACGTGGCCTACCACAAGGCCAAATGGGAGCGCGGCTTCCATCGCGCCGTGAACATCCAGGGCAGCGACCACCACGGCACCGTGGCTCGCGTGCGCGCCGGCCTGCAGGCGCTGGAAGAGGGCATCCCGAAGGACTACCCGTCCTACGTGCTGCACAAGATGGTCAAGGTGATGCGCGGCGGCGAAGAGGTCAAGATCTCCAAGCGCGCCGGCAGCTACGTCACCATGCGCGACCTGATCGACTGGGTCGGCCGCGACGCCGTCCGCTACTTCCTGATCCAGCGCCGCGCCGACACGGAATTCGTGTTCGACGTGGACCTGGCCCTGTCCAAGAGCGACGAGAACCCCGTCTACTACATCCAGTACGCCCACGCGCGCATCTGCTCGGTCATCAACAACGCGGGCATGCCCGCCGCCGACGTGGCCCAGGCCGACGCCGCGCTGCTGACGGCCCCGACCGAATTCGCGCTGATGCAGCGCCTGGCCGAGTTCCCCCAGGTGGTGGCGCTGGCCGCCCAGGACCTGTCGCCGCACCACATCGCCTTCTGGCTGCGCGACTGCGCGTCGGACTTCCACGGCTGGTACAACGCCGAACGCGTGCTGGTCGACGACACCGCCGTGAAGCTGGCCCGCTTGCGCCTGGCCGCCACGACCCGCCAGGTGCTGGCCAACGGCCTCGCGCTGTTGGGCGTTTCCGCGCCCGAGCGGATGTAACATCGGTTCATGGCAACCAAGCGCAAATCCACCCGCCGTTCCTCCGGCGAAAGCGGCAGCACCCTGTACGGGGCGCTGGCCGGTCTGCTGATCGGGCTGATCGTCGCCGCCGTCGTCGCGTTCTATGTCACCAAGGCGCCCGTTCCCTTCGTGGACCGGGCCAGCCGCCAGGGCGATACGGGCAAGCTGCCCGATCCACGCTCGGCGCCGGACCCCAACGCCGGCCTGTATGGCCGCGACGGGGCTGCAGGCGCGCCGCCTACCGGTCCCACCGCCACCGCGCCGGCCCCGCTGCCGGGTGCGGGCGCACCGTCCAAGGGCGATGAAACGCCCGCCAAGCTGGACGACCTGGGCGCGCTGATCGCCACGCTGCCCACCTCCCGGGCGCCGGCTGCTGCGCCGTCGGCGCCCCCCGCCACGGCGTCCACGCCCACGCCCATCTCCAAGGCCGCCCCCACGGCGACGGCATCCGCCAAACCGTCCGCGCCCGCCGCCAACGGCACGTACTACCTGCAAGCCGGCGCCTTCCGCGGCGAGAACGACGCCGAATCGCTCAAGGCGCGCATCATCCTTTTGGGTCTGCCGGTCGCGGTACAGAAGGCGGAATTGAACGGCAAGCCCATCAACCGCGTCCGGGTCGGTCCGTTTGCCCGCCTGGACGACATGAACCGGGCGCGCGGACGCCTGGGCGAGAACAAGATCGAAACCGCCGTGGTGCGCCAATAGCGCTACGCGGCGGATCGTTTTGCATTGAACTAATCCGGCCCCGGGCCTGTCTGTAGCCTTTTATTCAGGAACCTCACCCATGCTGTCCCCCAAGCTCATCCGCATCCTGGCAGCCGCCGCGCTGACCGCCACGGCGTTCTTCAGCCCGGCCAGCCACGCGCAAGGCGCCCAGCAGTACGTGCCGATCAACCCGCCGCTGCCGTCGGACACCCCGGGCAAGGTCGAGGTCCTGGAATTCTTCGCCTACACCTGCCCGCACTGCGCCGCCATGGAACCCATGGTCGAAGACTGGGCCAAGACCGCGCCGTCCGACGTCGTCTTGAAGCAGGTTCCCATCGCCTTCAATGCCGGCATGAAGCCGCTGCAGCAGCTGTACTACACGCTGCTGGCGCTGGACCGTCCCGACCTGCACCCCAAGGTCTTCACGGCCATCCACGGCGAACACAAGCGCCTGTTCGACAAGAAGGCCATGGGTGAATGGATTGCGACCCAGGGCGTGGACCGCGCCAAGTTCGACTCGGTGTTCGATTCGTTCAGCGTGCAGACGCAGGTGCAACGCGCCAACCAGCTGGCCGAGGCCTATCGCATCGAAGGCACCCCGTCGTTTGCCGTGGGCGGCAAGTTCATGACCTCGCCGGTCATGGCGGGCAACAGCTACGAAGGCGCGCTGAAGGAAGTCAACGCGCTGATTCCGATGGCGCGCGCGAAGTAATCCGCGCCAAGCGCTGCAATGAAAACGCCCCGAGCCTTTCCAGGCCGGGGCGTTTTTCTTCAGGCGTATCGCAGCCGCGTGGCTATTCCTTGACCGCCGCAGCCTGCTCAAACGCCTGCGTCAGGTCCGCAATGATGTCCTCGGGCGACTCCAGCCCGATGTGCAGGCGTACGACCGGGTTCTCGCCTTCGCCCCAATAGCCGTGCTTGGACAGATCCTTCGGCGACACGAGCTGCACCAGGCTTTCATAGCCGCCCCACGAGAAACCGATGCCAAAGAGCGTCAGCGCATCGACAAAGCGGCGCGCGGCGGCCGGGGACAGGGCCAGTTCGGCCGACAGCATGCCGTTCGAACCCGTGCAATCGCGTTTCCACAATTCGTGGCCGGGATCCTTGGGCCAGGCCGGATGGAACAAGCGCACGGTTTCGGGACGGGAATTCAGGAACTCGCACACCTGCATCGCGTGGCGCGCATGCTGCGCCATGCGGATGGGCATGGTGCGCACGCCGCGCAGCGCCAGCCACGCGTCGTCGGCGCTGATCGAATACCCCATCGCATACTGCGTGCGGTTCAGCTTGCGGGCGATGCCTTCGTCGTTGGTGACCACCGCGCCCAGCATCAGGTCGGAGTGTCCGCCCACGTACTTGGTGCCGGCAATGACCGAGACCTGCGCGCCCAGCGTCAGCGGCCGATAGATATAGCCGGAACCCCAAGTGTTGTCGGTGGCCAGCACCAGCCCGTGGCGCTGCGCGACGGCAGCCATGGCGCCCATGTCCAGCATCTCGAACAGCAGCGAGCCGGGCGATTCCACATACAGCAGCTTAGTGTTGGGCCGCACCAGCGCATCGACGTCTTCGCCGGCGGCAAAGTACGTGATCTCGATGTTCATGCGCTTGAGCACCGCATCGTCCAGCTCGCGCATCGGGCCGTACACGCTGTCGGAGATCAGCGCATGGTCGCCGGCCGAGCACAGCGCCATCATCACCATCGTCATGGCCGACAGCCCCGAGGACGCCAGATAGCAATGCGTGCCGCCTTCCAGCTGCGTGAAGACCTCTTCCAGCGCGGCATGGGTGTCCATGCCCATGCGCCCGTACGTGGACGCGCGGCCGCCAGCCGCCTTGCTGCGCTGCGCGTTTTCCAGCGCGGCGATATTGGCAAAGCGCACCGTGCTGGCCCGCATGGGCGGCAGCGGCACCGGCGCCGTGCCGGTCTCGGGGTTGAACGGGGCGGTGCCCGCGTGCTGGAGAACCGTATCGATGTGTTTGGTAGGCATCTTGTGGAGGTGCGTCAAAACCTGGAAAACCAAACCATATCAGGACGCGGCCGGAATTTCAGCCGATCCATTGGACCGTCTCGGACAAATCCGCGCGCCGGGTGCGATAGCTGTTGGCCGGATGCGCCGTGTCTTCGAAGCCGAACGAGATGCCGCAGACTACGCGCCGGCCGGGCGCGATGCCCAGCACTTCACGCAAGACCTCGGGATACATCGCCAGCGAGGCTTGCGCCACGGTTGCGACGCCGTTGGCCTGGGCGGCGAGCAGGAAGTTGGCGACATAGCCGCCGCAGTCCATCGCGCCGTACTCGCCCAGCGCCTCGTCGATCGTGATGATCGCGACGTGCGGCGCGTCAAAGAGCGCGAAGTTGCGCATCTCCTGGCGCCGGTAGGCCTCGCGGTCGCCGCGCGGCACGCCGACGGCGCCGTACAGCTGGAAACCGGACTCGCGGCGGCGGGCCAGGTATTCGTCCCGGTATTCGCGCGGGAACGGAAAGTCGGGCGTGAAACCCTCGACCTGCGCGCGGCGCTCCAGTGCATCGCGCAGGCGCCGCGTGCCGTCGCCTTCAGTGATCGCCACCTGCCACGGCTGGCAGTTGCACCAGGACGCCGTGCGCTGCGCCAGCGTCAATATGCGTTCGACGGTCACGCGAGGCACAGGCTTCGGCAGAAAGGCGCGGCAGCTGTGGCGGGCAAGCAGCCAGTCCTCGAGCGCGGTATCGGGCAGGGCGTTGTTGGCGTTATCGGTGTTATTGGCGTTCTGAGCGGCAACGGTCATGATCGGTCTGTCTCCTGTCGTGGTCGGCTTTGCCCTTATCATGCCACTTGCTGTCCGCCACCGTCCCGCCCGTCGCATCCGCTGCTCTGTTACCGAAGAGACTCCATGCTGCCCCTCGACACCCTCATCGCATTCTTTGGCATTGCCGTGCTGCTGGCGCTGACGCCGGGGCCGGACAACCTATTTGTGCTGATGCAGTCCGCCATCTGGGGACGCAAGGCGGGCATGTTCGTGGTGCTCGGGTTGTGCACGGGACTGCTGGGACACACGGCGGCGGTTGCGGTTGGCTTGGCCGCAGTATTTGCCGCGTCGCCCGTGGCGTTTACGGTGCTAAAGCTGGCGGGCGCGGCCTATCTGGCGTATCTGGCTTGGCAGATCCTGCGCGCCCCCGTCGAATCCGAAGACGGCAAACGTCCCGAACCCATGCGGCCCGGCGCGTTGTACCGCCGCGGCATCGTCATGAACCTTACCAATCCGAAAGTGCTGCTGTTCTTCTTCGCCTTCCTGCCGCAGTTCACGTCTCCGCGGCTCGGGCCGGTCGGATTGCAGACCATGCAACTGGGCGCGGTGTTCATCGTGTCGACGCTGCTGGTGTTCGGGGCGATCGCATTCTTCTCGGGTGCGTTCGGGGAATTGCTGCAGCGTTCGGTCACGGCCAAGCGCTGGTTGAATCGCATTGCCGCGCTGGTGTTCGTCGGGCTGGCGGTCAGGCTGGCGACGGCTTCCCGCTAGACACCGCTAATCGTCGCGCTGGCACTGATCACCAGCGGCGGCACGCGATCAGCGGGACACCGGCAGCCGGACACGAGCAGCGACGCTCGCATCCCCCAGCCGCCCACCATGCCAATCAAACCGCCTTGAACCGCACGATGCCATCGGCATCCTGCACACGCGTCAGCTTGCCTTCGAAGTACAACGCATGCAGATGCGCCAGCGCCTCGCCCATCGCGAACGTCAGCTGGTGCAGATCCAGCTTGCGCTTGAACAGCACCGGCACGATGTCGGATGTCGATTGCGGCTTCACGGCACAGGCTTCCAGCACCTCGGACAGCCGATCACGATGATGCTCGTGCTGCTGAGTAATGCGCTCATGCAGCCCCTTGAACGGGCGGCCGTGCGACGGCAGCACCAGCGTGTCGCGGGGCAGGCCGTCATAGCCATGGAGCGACCGCAGATACAAAGGCAGGGGATTCGCGTCAGGTTCGTAATCGAACACGCTGACGTTGGTGGAAATGCGCGGCAGCACCATGTCGCCGGAAATCAGCACGCCCAGGTCGGGCGAGAACAGCGACGCGTGTTCCGGCGCATGACCGTAGCCCACGATGACGCGCCAATCGCGCCCGCCGATGCGCACCTGATCGCCGTCCATGATGCGCGTATAGCGCGACGGGACGGCAGGCACCAGGTTGGGGAAATAGCTGGCGCGCTGGCGGATCTGTTCCTGCGCGTCCGGGTCCGTCAGGCCGTGCCGGGCGAAGTGCTCGACCGCCGATTGGCCGCCCGGACCCGCGCCGGCATCCGTGCGACGCGACGACCACAGCGACGCCACCATGTAGTCCGTCATCGTCATCCACAGCCGCGCGTTCCAGCGCTCGCACAGCCAGTAGGCCAGACCGATGTGGTCCGGATGCATGTGGGTGACCAGCACCCGCAGCACGGGCAGGCCGTCCAGTTCGTTCTTGAACACGTCTTCCCACAGCGTCTTCACTTCGTCGCGCGAAATACCGCAGTCAACGACCGTCCAGCCCTCCTGGCCGTCGATGTTGTCGCGCAGCAGCCAGAGGTTGATATGATCCAGCGCGAACGGCAGCGGCATCCGGATCCATTTGACGCCCTCCGCCACCGCATGCGCGCGGCCGGCCTCGGGCTGGAAATCGGCCCAGGGATACTGAAGCTTCTGTTCGTTGGGGTTCATTGCCTCTCGCTCCACGCTTGACGATCACGTCAAGTCATCATAATTTACGTTTACGTAAACTGCCACACGTCGCATGTCCCCGTCAACCTGGACCATCTCCGAGCTCGCCCGCGAGTTCGACGTCACGCCCCGCACGATCCGCTTCTACGAAGACCAGGGGATCGTCAGCCCGGCGCGCGAGGGCCGCAACCGCATCTTCGGACCGCGCGACCGCACGCGCCTGAAACTGGCCCTTCGCGGAAAGCGGCTGGGCCTGCAACTGTCCGAGATCCTGACGCTGATCGACATGTACGACGGACCCGGCGACACCGAGGTGCAGTTGCGCCAGTATCTGTCCGTGCTGGAACAGCATCGCGTCACGCTCGAGCAGCAGCGTCGCGACATCGACGATACCCTTCAGGAAATCAGCGAGCAGGAACGCCAGTGCCGCGTCCTGTTGGCGCAGAAGCCGTAGTCCGCATGGCCGTTTTTCAAACCATCGGGCTTTTCGTCCTGACCGCTCTGGCCGAGATCATCGGCTGCTATCTGCCCTATCTGTGGCTGCGCAAGGGCCACTCCATCTGGCTGCTTGCGCCCGCCGCGCTGAGCCTGGCGCTGTTCGCGTGGCTGTTGACGCTTCACCCGACGGCGTCCGGCCGCGTCTATGCCGCGTACGGCGGCGTGTATATCGGCATGGCGCTTCTGTGGCTGTGGGCGGTCGATGGCGTGCGGCCCAGCGCGAGCGACTGGATCGGCGTGGGCCTGTGCCTGGCCGGCATGCTGGTGATCATGTTCGGGCCGCGCGGAACCTGAACCGGCCTGCCGGACGGGCAAGAAAAAAGCGCGCGTTCCCGTGACGGGCCGCGCGCTTTGCATTGGTGCCGGTCTTTTGACGCAGGCTGCGTCTCGGCGCATCTCGCGCGGCGGATCGACCGCCGCCACGCTCAATGGCCATCACAAACCGCCGGTCACTCCGCCTTGATATTGCTTTCCTTGATGATGCGGGCGTTGTTCGTGAACTCGGCTTGCACCTGCTTGGCAAACGCCTCGCCCGATGCCGTACCCGGCTGCAGGAACGACTTGGCCAGCAGTTCCTGGAACTCGGCGCTGGCCACCGCCTTGGTCAACGCTGCCTGCAACGGCTGCGCCACCGTGGGCGGCAGATTGGCCGGCGCGAAGATGCCGAAGTTCGAGTAGTACTGCGCCTGCGGCAGCTTCAGCTCGGCCATCGTCGGCACGTCGGGCCACGCGGCCAGACGTTGCGGCGCCATCACCGCCAGCGGCTTGAGCGCGCCGTTGGCCACGTGCGGCAGCACGACGTCGCTGTTGACCACCAGCAGCTCCACCACGCCGCCCAGGCCGTCGGTCAGCGCCTGACTGTTGCCGCGATACGGCACGTGCAGCATCTTGGTGCCGGTCTGCGCGGTGACCGCCGCCATGCCGATGTGCGCGACCGTGCCCTGGCCCGGCGTGCCGTAGCGCACGCCTTCGGGATGCGACTTGGCGTATTCCACGAGGCCCGCAAAATCCTTCACCGGCAACGCCTTGGTCGCCACGATGGCCACCGGCGCCACGGCCACGCTGGCCACCGGCGTCAGGTCCTTCATCGGGTCATAGTTGGTCTTGGCCAGATGCGGGAAGATGGTCAACGGGCTGGTCGAGGCCAAGAGCAGCGTGGTGCCGTCCGGCTGCGCGCGCGCCACGTAGTCCGTGCCCACCGAGGCGCCCGCGCCCGGCTTGTTTTCCACGATGACCGTGATGTTGGCTTCCTTGCGCAGCGCATCGCCCAGGCGGCGTGCGATCGCATCGGCGCTGCCGCCGGCCGTGTACGGCACGACCACGGTGACCGGCTTGGCCGGCCAGGTCTGCGCCATCGCGCCGCTTGCCATGAATGCCAGGGCCGCCCCCGCGGCCTTGATGAACAACGTCTTCTTTTTCATATCGTCCTGGTGATGTTGCGTAGCACTGCGTGGGTGAAACGGATTGCGGTAAAGCACATCAGGCAAGGTAGCGTTGCGCCAGGCGAACCCAGTACGACGCCCCCGCCGGAATCAAGGAATCATTGAAGTCATAGCTGGCGTTGTGCAGCATGCACGGGCCCAGGCCGTGGCCCGCCATGCGATGCTCGCCATCGCCGTTGCCCAGGAACACGTAGCACCCCGGCTTTTCCTGCAGCAGGAAGGCAAAGTCTTCCGACGCCATCGCCGGTTCGATGGTCAGCGCGCGATCCTCGCCCACGACCTCGCGCATCACGCCCATGCAGAATTCCGTTTCGGCCACGGTGTTGACCAGCGCCGGGTAACGGCGCTCGAAGTACACCTCGGCCTCGCAGCCATGCGCCGCGGCGATGCTGGGCGCGATCTCCTGCATGCGCCGCTCGATCAAATCCACCACATCGGTGCTGTACGCGCGCACCGACCCGCCCAGCCACGCGGTATTGGGAATCACGTTGATGACGCTGCCGCCCGCCTGAACCTGCGTAATCGACAGCACCGCCGCATCCAGCGGACGCTTGCTGCGCGTCAGGATCGTCTGCAGCGACTGGCCGATGGCAAAGAGCGCTGGCACCGGGTCGTTGCAGTCCTGCGGCGCGGCGGCGTGGCCGCCCTTGCCCTTGACCGTGATCTTGAAGCCGTTGGCCGCCGCCATCATGGGACCGGCACAGACGCCGAACGCGCCGGCCGGCAATCCCGGCCAGTTATGCATGCCAAACACGGCCTCGCACGGAAAGCGCGTGAACAGGCCATCCTGGATCATCGCCCGGCCGCCCGCACCGCCTTCCTCGGCCGGCTGAAAGCACAGGTACACCGTGCCGTCGAAGCCGCCCGCCGTCTGCAAATGCTGCGCCGCAGCCAGCAGCATCGCGGTGTGACCGTCGTGGCCGCAGCCGTGCATCTTGCCGTCGTGGCGAGAGCGGTGCTCGAACTGGTTTTCTTCCTGCATGGGCAGCGCATCCATGTCGGCGCGCAGCATGATGGCCCGGTCCGACGTGCCCCGCTTGATCACGCCGACCACGCCCGTCTTGGCGATGCCCGTATGCGTTTCGATGCCCCAGCCGCGCAGCGTGTCGGCCACCACCTTGGCCGTGCGGTGCTCTTCGTAGCAAAGCTCCGGGTGCATATGAATGTCACGGCGCAACGCCACGATGTCGTCCAGATTGGAAAGTTCGAGCACAGCTGACTCCGTCGGATATTTCAGGATTAAAGGGTCATATCAAGTATTGCCCATCGTCCCTGTCGCAGCGGTGCGCAACGCGCTAGGGATAACCCTCATCCAATTTACGTTTACGTAAACGTAATATTTGCACTGCATCATTGCGCAGCGCCGGATGAACGGCGCATCATGGATCACCCCCGCGACGGCGGCCAAGACACGTCCGCGCAGGTTCATGAATGTAAGCACCTACTATCACGGAGACACTGATGAATCTTCCCGGCCTGAACTTCGACCTGGGCGAAGACCTGGACATGCTGCGCGACGCCGTACGCAATTTCGCGCAGGCCGAGATTGCGCCGCGCGCCGCGGAAGTCGATCGCAGCGACCAATTCCCCATGGACCTGTGGCGCAAATTCGGTGACCTCGGCGTGCTGGGCATGACCGCCGACGAGGAATACGGCGGCGCCAACATGGGCTACCTGGCCCACATGGTCGTCATGGAGGAAATCTCCCGCGCCAGCGCCTCCATTGGCCTGTCGTACGGCGCGCACTCGAACCTGTGCGTGAACCAGATCAACCGCAACGGCACCGCCGCCCAGAAGGCCAAGTACCTGCCCAAGCTGATCTCCGGCGAACACGTGGGCGCGCTGGCCATGAGCGAACCGGGCGCAGGCTCCGACGTCGTCAGCATGAAGCTGCGCGCCGACAAAAAGGGCGACCGCTACGTGCTGAACGGCACCAAAATGTGGATCACCAATGGCCCGGACGCCGACACCCTCGTCGTCTACGCCAAGACCGACCCCGAGGCCCACCAGCGCGGCATCACCGCCTTTCTCGTCGAAAAGGGCTTCAAAGGCTTTTCCGTGGCGCAGAAGCTGGACAAGCTGGGCATGCGCGGCAGCCACACCGGCGAGCTGGTGTTCCAGGACTGCGAGATCCCCGAGGAAAACGTGCTGGGCCAGGTCAACGGCGGCGTGAAGGTCCTGATGAGCGGCCTGGACTACGAACGCGCCGTGCTGTCCGGCGGCCCGCTGGGCATCATGCAGGCCGTGATGGACGTGGTGGTGCCCTACATCCATGACCGCAAGCAGTTCGGCCAGGCCATCGGCGAATTCCAGCTCATCCAGGGCAAGGTCGCAGACCTGTACACCACGCTGCAAGCCAGCCGCGCCTTCTGCTATCAGGTCGGCAAGAACCTGGACAAACTGGGGTCCGACCACGTGCGCCAGGTGCGCAAGGACTGCGCCGCGCTCATTCTGTACACCGCCGAAAAAGCCACCTGGATGGCGGGCGAGGGCGTGCAGATCCTGGGTGGCAACGGCTACATCAACGAATACCCGGTCGGCCGCCTGTGGCGCGACGCCAAGCTGTACGAAATTGGCGCCGGCACCAGCGAAATCCGGCGCATGCTGATCGGCCGCGAACTCTTCAACGAAACCGCCTGACGCCTTATCCACAGCCCTCGCCATGATCCGCACGTCCGACATCCAGCACATCGAGCAGGCTCCCGCCCCGGGCCCCTCGCCGCTGGACGTCGCGCGCCTGATCCTGGCCGGCTTTGACCGGCACTACGCGCTGTTTCGCTACAGCGCGCAGCGCGCCAAGGCGCTGTTCGAATCCGGCGACTGGCACGGCATCCAGCACCTGTCGCGTGAACGCATCGAGTACTACGACATGCGCGTGCGCGAATGCGCCACGCAACTGGAAGGCGTGCTGCGCGGGCGGCCAGAGGGTGCGGTCGGCGGCATGGGCAACGGCGCCGAGTACGCCGCCAAGAACGGCAACGGCGCCGCCGCCCCGTCCCTGACCGACGCGCAGACGGCGTACTGGCAGCAGATCAAGCAGGAGTTCGTCGGCCTCTTGGGCGAACACCGCCAGCCCGAATGCGCCGAGACCTTCTTCAACTCGGTCTCGTGCCGTCTGCTGCACCGCGATTACTTCCACAACGATTTCCTGTTCGTCAGGCCGGCGGTCGCCACCGACTACCTGGACAGCAGCGTGCCTTCCTACCGCGTGTACTACCCGGTGACCGACGGCCTGGAAAAAAGCCTGATCCGCATGGTGGCCGACTTCGGTCTGGCGCTGCCTTTTGAAGACCTGCCGCGCGACACCCGCCTGCTGGCGCGCGCCGCCGTCTCCAAGCTGCGCGCGGTGCTGCCGCGCCACGTCGGCCGGCGCATCGCCACCGACTGCCAGCTTCATGCGCTGGGATCGCTGTTCTTTCGCAACAAGGGCGCCTACATCGTCGGCCGCCTGATCAACCAGACTACCGTCTATCCCTTTGCCATCGCGCTGACGCGCAATCCGGCCGGGCAGGTGACGCTGGACGCGCTGCTGCTGGGCGCGGACGACCTGAGCACGCTGTTCAGCTTTACCCGCGCGTATTTCCTGGTGGACATGGAAACGCCCGCGGCGGTGGTGAATTTTCTGTCGAGCCTGTTGCCGCGCAAGCCCAAGGCCGAGCTCTACACCATGATCGGCCTGCAAAAGCAGGGCAAGACGCTGTTCTACCGCGACTTCCTGCATCACCTGGCCCACTCGCGCGACGCCTTCGACATCGCGCCCGGCATCAAGGGCATGGTGATGTGCGTGTTCACGTTGCCGTCCTACCCGTACGTGTTCAAGCTCATCAAGGACCGTATCGACAAGGACGGCATGGATCACGCCACCGTGCGGCGCAAGTACCAGATGGTCAAGCTGCACGACCGCGTCGGCCGCATGGCCGACACCTGGGAATATTCGCAGGTGGCCCTGCCGCGCGCCCGCTTTGCGCCCGCGCTGCTGGACGAACTGCGGCGCCTGGTGCCCAGCCTTATCGAGGAAACCGGCGACACCGTCGTCATCCGCCACGTCTACATCGAACGCCGGATGACGCCGCTGAACCTGTATCTGCAGCAGGCGCCGGACGCGCTGCTGGACCACGCCGTGCGCGAATACGGGGACGCCATCCGGCAACTGGCCGCGGCCAACATCTTCCCCGGCGACATGCTTTACAAGAATTTCGGCGTCACGCGCCTGGGCCGCGTCGTCTTTTATGACTACGACGAAATCCAGCGCATGACCGAGATGAACTTCCGGCGCATCCCGCCGGCCCCGAACGAAGAAGCGGAGATGGCTTCCGGACCCTGGTACGCCATCGGCCCGAACGACGTCTTCCCCGAGGAATTCGGCCGCTTCCTGCTGGGCGACGCGCGCGTGCGCGGCGCCTTCATGCGTCACCATGCCGACCTCCTGGAACCGGACTGGTGGCAGGCCTGCCGCGCCCATGTGGCGCAAGGCCGGATCGAAGAATTTTTCCCTTACGATAAGGACAGACGCCTGCGTGCAGACCGCCCTTCAAACGGCAACGCGGTGTTGTAACCCAATCGCTGTCCCGACCCTCACAGGAGCAAGTCATGTCAGATCCCATCGTCATCGTTTCCGTCGCCCGCACGCCCATGGGCGGCATGCTGGGCAACCTGTCCGGCCTGGCCGCGCACGAGCTGGGCTCGGTCGCCATCAAGGCCGCCGTCGAACGCGCCGGCATCAAGCCCGAGCAGGTCGACGAAGTCATCATGGGCAACGTGCTGCAAGCCGGCCAGGGCCAGGCGCCTGCCCGCCAGGCCGCGCTGGGCGCCGGCCTGCCGCTGGGCGTGGCGTGCACCACCATTCACAAAGTCTGCGGCTCGGGCCTGAAGGCCGCGATGTTCGGCCACGACCTGCTGGCCTCGGGCAGCGCCGAGATCGTCGTCGCCGGCGGCCAGGAAAGCATGAGCAACGCGCCGTACCTGCTGCTCAAGGGCCGCCAGGGCTACCGCTACGGCCACAACACCGTGTACGACCACATGGCGCTGGATGGCCTGGAAGACGCGTACGACAAGGGCAAGGCCATGGGCGTCTTCGCCGAAGACTGCGCCGCCAAGTACTCGTTCACGCGCGAACAGCAGGACGCGTTCTCGCTGGAATCGCTGCGCCGCGCGCGTGCCGCTTCGGAAGACGGCAGCTTCAAGTGGGAAATCGCGCCCGTCACCGTGGCGGGCCGCAAGGGCGATACCGTGGTCGACACCGACGAAGCCCCCACCAAGGCCATGCCGGAAAAGATCCCGACGCTCAAGCCCGCCTTCAAGAAAGACGGCACGGTCACCGCCGCGAACTCGTCGTCGATCTCCGACGGCGCCGCCGCCATGGTGCTGATGCGCGCGTCCACCGCCGAAAAGCTCGGCGTCAAACCGCTGGCCCGCATCGTCGCGCACTCGCAGCACTCGCAGGAACCCAACTGGTTCACCACCGCCCCCGTCGGCGCGCTGAAGAACCTGTTCAAGAAGACCGGCTGGACGGCCGAGGACGTGGACCTGTACGAGATCAACGAAGCCTTCGCGGTGGTCACCATGGCCGCCATGACCGACTTCAAGCTCCCGCATGACAAGGTCAACATCCACGGCGGCGCCACCGCGCTGGGCCACCCGATCGGCGCTTCGGGCGCGCGCCTGATGGCCACCCTGATCGGCGCGCTGCGCAAGACCGGCGGCAAGCGCGGC
The DNA here is from genome assembly GCF_902859585.1 of Achromobacter animicus. Taxonomy (GTDB): domain Bacteria; phylum Pseudomonadota; class Gammaproteobacteria; order Burkholderiales; family Burkholderiaceae_B; genus Achromobacter; species Achromobacter animicus. The sequence goes on from NZ_CADIJM010000005.1 coordinate 362,664, forward strand.
GTGGCCACGCTGTGCATCGGCGGCGGCGAAGCCGTCGCGATGGCCATCGAAATGGTCTAAGCGTCTGCCTGCTCCGGGAAGGGTTTCGTCCCTCCCCCGAGCAGGATTCCGCTGCGCCTTTCTGGCAGGGCAATCACCGCGACGGGTCGGTCGCGGGCCAGGCAGGAAAGGCGCAACGAAATCCTGATTTTCCAAATCGACAAGAATGCCCGGCCCACCGGGCAGCGAGACAACCCGCTCTTATCGAGCGCCTTCAAATTCCAATCAAGCAGGACGGGTGGTACCCCATGCCCATCATCGAATCCCGCATCAATCCGCGGTCGCAGGACTACATCGACAACGCCAGCGCCATGCAGGCGCAACTGGACGATCTGAACCAGCAACTGGCGCAGACGGCCTTGGGCGGCAGCGAATCCGCTCGCGCCAAGCACACGGCGCGCGGCAAGCTCCTGCCGCGCGACCGCGTGGAGAACCTGATCGATCCGGGCACCCCGTTCCTGGAACTGTCGCCGATGGCGGCGCACGGCATGTATGACGGCGACGCGCCCGGCGCGGGCGTCATCACCGGCATCGGCCGCGTGTCCGGCACCGAGTGCGTGATCGTCTGCAACGACGCCACGGTCAAGGGCGGCACCTACTATCCGATGACGGTCAAAAAGCACTTGCGCGCGCAAGAGATCGCCGCGCAGAACAACCTGCCGTGCGTGTATCTGGTGGACTCGGGCGGCGCCAACCTGCCGCAGCAGGACGAGGTCTTTCCCGACCGCGACCACTTCGGCCGCATCTTCTACAACCAGGCGCAGATGTCGGCGCAAGGCATCGCGCAGATCGCCGTGGTGATGGGTTCGTGCACCGCCGGCGGCGCCTATGTGCCCGCCATGAGCGACGAGTCCATCATCGTGCGCAACCAGGGCACCATCTTTCTGGGCGGCCCGCCGCTGGTCAAGGCCGCCACCGGCGAAGAAGTCAGCGCCGAAGACCTGGGCGGCGGCGACGTGCACACGCGCCTGTCCGGCGTGGTCGACCACCTGGCCGCCAACGACATGCACGCGCTGCAACTGGCTCGCAATGCGGTAGCGCGCCTGAACCGCAAAAAGCCGCAGCCGCTGGCCACGATTCCCGTGCGCGAGCCGCGCTTCGATCCCAGCGAACTGAACGGCATCATTCCCGCCGACACCCGCAAGCCCTACGACGTGCGCGAAGTCATCGCGCGCATCGTCGACGGCTCCGAGTTCGACGAGTTCAAGGCGCGCTTCGGCCCCACGCTGGTCACCGGCTTTGCGCACATCCACGGCATGCCCGTCGGCATCGTCGCCAACAACGGCATCCTGTTCTCCGAGTCCGCGCAGAAGGGCGCGCACTTCATCGAACTGTGCGCGCAACGCAAGATCCCGCTGGTCTTCCTGCAGAACATCACCGGCTTCATGGTCGGCCGCAAGTACGAAAACGAAGGCATCGCGCGCCACGGCGCCAAGATGGTGACGGCCGTGGCCACCGCCAACGTGCCCAAGTTCACCGTGCTGATCGGCGGCTCGTTCGGCGCCGGCAACTACGGCATGTGCGGCCGCGCGTATTCGCCGCGCATGCTCTTCATGTGGCCCAACGCCCGCATCTCGGTCATGGGCGGCGAGCAGGCGGCCAGCGTGCTGGCGACGGTGAAGCGCGACGGCATCGAAGCGCGCGGCGGGCAATGGTCGGCGGATGAAGAGACGGCGTTCAAGGCCCCGATTCGCGAACAGTATGAGCGCGAAGGCCATCCGTATTACGCGACTGCGCGGTTGTGGGATGACGGCATCATCGCCCCCGCCGACACGCGCCGCGTGCTGGGACTGGCGTTGTCCGCCGCGCTGAACGCGCCCATTGAAGACACGAAGTTCGGTGTCTTCCGGATGTAGGTCGCACGCATAGGCCGCACCCCACTTCTACGCGCTTCGCGCCCTTTCCGAACACTTCAGCTTGGATAACGCAATGTTCGATACTGTGCTGATTGCCAACCGCGGCGAAATCGCCTGCCGCGTCGCCGCCACCGCCCGCCGCATGGGCCTGCGCACCGTCGCCGTCTATTCCGATGCGGACGCCAACTCGCGCCACGTCGCGGCCTGCGACCAGGCCGTCTACATCGGCGGCTCCGAGCCGCGCGCCAGCTACCTGCGCGCCGACGCCATCCTGCAAGCCGCGCGCGACACCGGCGCCGGCGCCATCCACCCCGGCTACGGCTTCCTGTCCGAGAACGAAGCCTTCGCCCAGGCCGCGCAAGATGCCGGCATCGCCTTCGTCGGCCCGCCGGCATCGGCCATCGCCGCGATGGGCAGCAAGTCCGCCGCCAAGACCCTCATGGAAAAAGCCGGCGTGCCGCTCGTGCCCGGCTATCACGGCGACAACCAGGACCCGCAGTTCCTCAAGTCGCAGGCCGACGCCATCGGCTATCCCGTGCTCATCAAAGCCAGCGCGGGCGGCGGCGGCAAAGGCATGCGCATTGTTGAATCGTCCGGCGCATTTCTTGATGCACTGGCCTCGTGCCAGCGCGAAGCCGCCTCCAGCTTCGGCGACGACCGCGTCCTGATCGAACGCTATCTGCAAAAGCCGCGCCACATCGAAATCCAGGTGTTCGCCGACACGCACGGCAACTGCGTCTACCTGTTCGAGCGCGACTGCTCCGTGCAGCGCCGCCACCAGAAGGTCATCGAAGAAGCGCCGGCCCCCGGCATGACCGAAGAACGCCGCCGCGCCATGGGCGAGGCCGCCGTCGCCGCCGCGCGCGCCGTCGGCTACGTGGGCGCGGGCACCGTCGAGTTCATCGCCGAGCCCGACGGCCGCTTCTACTTCATGGAAATGAACACGCGCCTGCAGGTCGAGCACCCGGTCACCGAAATGATCACCGGCCACGACCTCGTCGAATGGCAACTGCGCGTCGCCGCCGGCCAGCCGCTGCCCGCGCGCCAGGAAGACCTGCGCATCAACGGCCACGCCATCGAGGCCCGCATCTACGCCGAGAACCCCGAGAAGGGCTTTTTGCCGTCCATCGGCACGCTCGCCTACCTGGGCCTGCCGCCGCACACCGCGTTTGCCAATGGCGACATCCGCGTCGACGGCGGCGTGCGCATGGGCGACACCATCACGCCGTTCTACGACCCGATGATCGCCAAGCTCATCGTGCACGGCGCCGACCGCGACCAGGCCCGCGCCCGCATGCTGCAGGCCTTGGCGCAGACGCAGGCCGTGGGCGTGCAGACCAACGTCGCGTTCCTGGCACGGCTGATGAAGGACAGCGCCTTTGCGGCTGCTGATCTGGATACGGGTCTCATCGAACGCCAGCGCGCCACGTTGCTGCCTGACCCGAAGCCCGCCGACGCCGACGCACTGGCCCTTGCCACCGCGGCCGTGTTGGTTCGCCAAGGCCTCGCACAGCCGGGCGCGCAAGGCGCAGGCAAAGGCCCCACCGACCCGTGGGACGCGCGCGACGGCTGGCGTCTGGGCGGCCAGTATCGGCGCCAACTGCAATGGACCGACAACGGCGAAGCCCGTCACGTCACCGTCGCCCGTCAGGGCGGCGCGTGGACGCTGGACACCGGCGACGGCGCGCGCCCCTTCCTGTGGCGCTCGCACGCCAGTGCCAACCCCAACCTGACCTACGGTCTGCGGATCACCCTGCAAGGACATGAGAGCGCCGGCACGGTCGTTCTGCACGGCGACCGCGCCTATGTCTTCCGCGAGGACGGCTCGCACGTCCTGGAGCTGTACGACGCGCTGACGCACTCGCAGGACACGCAGGGAGAGCACGGCGCGGGTCTGGCCGCGCCCATGCCGGGCAAGATCATCTCGATCTCGGTCAAGGCCGGCGACAAGGTCGAGAAGGGCCAGCCGCTGCTTGTGATGGAAGCGATGAAGATGGAGCACACCATTTCTGCCACCGCCGACGGTACGGTGGGCGAAGTGTTCTACGGGGTGGGGGATCAGGTGACCGAAGGCGCCGAACTGGTGTCGATCGAGTAAGGCTGTTTGCGCTTGCCTGACGGCTTCCGGCGGTAACGCCGGGAGCCGTTTTGGTTTTGGGGCCCGCCGCGGTTTAGCTCTCCGTCAGCGCCCCTCGCCTAGAATCGGCGCTTCCCCCCGCGCCACGCCCACCATGTCCGCCGCCGACAAGCCCAGTCCGCTTTCCCGTCCGCCGTTCCTGCATTTCCTCTGCGGCCGCGTCGCTGCATCGCTGGCATTTCAGATCGTCTCCGTCGCCGTTGGCTGGCAGATCTATGCGCTCTCCGGCAGCGCGCTCGACCTGGGCCTCATCGGCCTTGCCCAGTTCCTCCCGATGGCCGCACTCACGCTCGTCGTCGGCCACGTCGCCGACCGCTACGACCGCCGCAAGATCGTCGCCCTCTGCATGGCGCTCGAAGCCCTGGCCACGCTGGTCCTCGCCATTGCGGCGCTGCACGGCGTCGGCGGCAAGACGCTCATCTACGCCACCATCATCATCATGAGCTCGGCGCGCGCCTTCGAAGCGCCGACCCTCTCCACGCTCATCCCCGCCGTCGTCCCCCGCGAATGGCTCCCGCGCGCCACCGCGCTGTCCTCCTCCGGCGGTCAGATCGCCCAGATCGCCGGCCCCGCGCTGGGCGGCGTCGGATACAGCCTCGGAGCAGGGTGGATCTACTGCGTCGCCGCCGCGTTGTATCTGACGGCCTTCATCGCCATTGCCACCCTCGTCATCGAACGCGCGCCGCCGCGCAAAGAGCCCACGACGTGGCACACGCTGTTTGGCGGCATCACCTTCATATTCCAGCGCCGGTTGCTGCTGGGCACGCTGTCGCTGGACCTCTTTGCGGTGCTGCTGGGCGGAGCGACGGCGCTGCTGCCGATCTTTGCGAAGGACATTCTCAATGCGGGGCCGTGGGCGCTTGGTGCTTTGCGTGCTGCTCCGGCTTGCGGTGCGGCGTTGATGTCGCTGACGCTGGCGCGATTGAGCCTGGGTGAGAACGTTGGCCGGCTGCTGTTCGGGTCGCTCATCGTATTCGGCCTGGCGACCACGGTGTTCGGGCTGTCGACGTCGATCCCGCTATCGATCGCCGCGCTGGTGGTGCTTGGCGCGGCCGATGCGGTCAGCGTTGTCGTGCGGTCATCGCTGGTGCAGTTGAATACGCCCGATCACATGCTGGGCCGGGTCAGCGCGGTGAACACCTTGTTCGTCGGCGCGTCGAATCAGCTTGGAGAATTTGAGTCGGGGCTGACTGCGCAATTGTTCGGCGCGGTGCCCGCCGTGGTGATTGGCGGGGTGGGGACGATTGCGGTCGCAGCGCTTTGGATGCGGTGGTTTCCAGAGTTGAGGCGGCTTCGGACGTTGAATGGGAATGAGGTGGCGCAGACCTAGGCGCTATTTCCAGCTTTCCTTACTCATCTCAAACCGATTAGGTACCCCAGCCGCCGGTTCGAAATAGTACTTAGGTTCCCGATAAACCAGCTCCTTCAACGCGGCATCCAGCTTCGGCAGCTGGAAACTGGCAGCACTACGCGCCTTCCGAAAATCCTCGATGCTGGCGGGCAGACGTTCGAGCGTCATCGACTCCAGCAAACACACCCATTCCCTGGCCAACACCCCGCACGAATCCTTGACCATGACCGGCTGGTCGTCCGGCAGCTTGAATCCATCCATCAGCACCACGTCGCCCGCCTTCAGCGTGATCGTGGCCAACGGCGTGAAGAGCAGCTCGGTGTCAACGCCCGCAACCGGCACCATCTCCGCCGTGCGTTCGTGGAATGCGCGTTTGGCGTCCTCGACCCAGCGATACTCCCGCGCGGCCTCATTGCAGCCTTCCCCGAAGCGCAACATGACCTGGCAGCCTTCGCCCAGCCCATCCTCGCCGGGTGCAAGCGGCGTCCAGGGTCCTGTCTTCTTGAAGTCGACATCCGCCGTCTCCGTCAGCGTTGCCATGCCCAGATCTTTCTGAAAATCCATCGACTTGGCGCGCGCGTCCGTGTCCGGCAAGGCCGTACGCGGCTGGTGATAGGTAATGCGGTTGAGCCGGTATTCGCCGGGCCAGACCGGAATCACCTGATACGTCAACCCGCCGCGCGTCGTCTGAAACATCGGCCCGAGGTCGGCGGCATCGAACTTGTGCTTACCTTGCCCCACCGTCATCGCGTATCCCTTTTCGGTCACATGCTGCCAATGCAAAAGCGTGCTGCTCTGGCGCGTGAATTGGTCCCGCGTGGCGGCATCATCAAAATCGCGCTGCGGCTGCGCATCGAAATTGACGGTCGGCATCACCACCAGCGCCATGTCCTCGCGGGCTTGATCCAGCAGCTTGTCGGTGTTCGCGCGATGTCGCTCCCTCAGGGCTGCGGCCTCGGCGTCCAGCGCGCGATCCGTTGGCGACTGTGCCAACGCAGCGAGCGGGGCGAACAGGGCAGACATGCATACAAGGGCAACCACGCGGCGAAACAGGGTCATCGGTCTTCGTTCCTCTGTGATTTCGGGTGTTGAACAAACGGGCGCCTGCCACCATCGGGCTGAATCCTGCCAGCGCGAAATCGGGCGAGACGGCCAGGGCATCATATCGCGGCAAGTGTCGGGGAATGCGCCAAGCCGCATCGCGCTATGGGCCGCGCCGCACACGCGCCCGTGCCCGTGCCCGTGCCGCCGCACAGAGTAGACTGGCAGCCTCTCTCAACATTCCGAGTCCCCCTTCATGCTCGTTAAAGCCCTACGTGTCGGCCTGGGTCAAATCATTGTCCTGGGCGACGCACTGACCCGTCCGCGTCCGCAGAAGCGCTCGCCGCAAGGCCAGGCCGCCGTCAACGCCGACGCGGCCGAGCTCTCGCTGTATCAATTCCAAGCCTGCCCCTTCTGCGTGAAGACGCGCCGCGCCATGCATCGGCTCAACGTGCCGGTTGCATTGAAGGATGCCAAGCACGACCCCGACGCGCGCGCCGCGTTGCAGGCGGGCGGCGGCAAGGTGAAGGTGCCTTGCTTGCGCATCGAAGACGCCGAGGGCACGCGCTGGATGTACGAGTCCAACGACATCATCGCTTACCTGGAAAAGCGGTTTGCCCACGTTGCCTGATCGCACATAAAGCAACGGCCCGCCAAAAAATCCGGCAGGCCGCTTTCAGGCGTATAAAGAACGCACCAGGAACTTCCCCGCAGCGTCAGCATCCTTCATCACCGCTTTTGGGGTGGTTTTGCGCATACTCCGGGATCGTGCTTGACCAATAGACCTTCTCCGCAGAAGGCTTAACAGAATTCGCCCTCTGCCTGCGGCTCGGGTGGACAAGATAATTTGGGTATGACTCGGGTGCTGATGAATAAACGCGTTCTACATCCCCGTGCGCGACTCGACGTCCATATCCGCCGGCCACTCCACCTTCGGCGCTAGACGCAGGGCTAAGTGGTAGGGCGGCACATCGTTGTTCCAATCACGAGGCGGGTTTGGATACTGGGGTAACGCCTCCGGTCCACGGTTCATGAACGCACGCGCCATTGCCCACATGTGTTCGCCGTTGGCGTTGCTGCCGGCTAGTTGGAAGCGGTCAATGACGTGATTGGTGCCCGGCGCCACCACAGCGATATCCACGCCCCACGCGAAAATCGGCACACCGCTGGGGGTCGGCGCCTTGCGACTCCAGGCTTCGGCTCGGAGGTCCTTCCAGTCGAATGCCTCCGGGCGAACACCCCAACCCTTTCGACAGATCGGTCCGCCGCTGTGAAATCGGTACACGTAAACTTTGCCTCGCTTGCGGTTGAAACGAATGGGCTCGTCTCGAGGGGCGGCTATACCTGTGCGTAACATGCCTATTCCCAGGACGAAACTGACCATTATTGCTCCCAATAAAGAGACATAAGCCAATGGATTTGATTTAAATGCATATGCTCCGTCTGCAAGCTCAAGCAACAACATTACGAGCATTAGAAACGCGATCGTGAGAATAAAGATGCCACAAGCGCAAACCACCGTTCGATTCAATATTTTGGCGGTATGCAACTCAAGGTAGATTTCGTCCACGTAATTTGGTGCGACGCCGATTGGATGAAAAATATGATCCGGTGGTGCCCATGGAAGCGGAAGATCAGCTTTCCATCCAGCAGTCGGAATGTCCAAGAGAGCTTTCGGAGACGTTGTCATTTGGCCTCCGAAACGTCCACGATTGCGATCATCTCTGAGTCGTGAATGTTTGGTAGGTACTCTAGAACGATTCGTGCCTCATCGATATCGTGACTAACTTTGAGTTCGATCGAGCCTTCCACAATAAGGAAGGTTTCCTTTCCTTCCTCTACTGCAGTAACCGTGCGCTCGCGGCTAGTCGGCGCATTACTTTCAGGCACATAATCCAGCCGCTGTAGCGGGATGCTATGTTCACTTGACTTGGGATCACCGAGTGGGTGCATACCGGACGCCATAATCTGCTCGCCGGAATACCGCTTTACGATAAGTCGCCACTTAAAGGCTACGCGGGAGACATCGTAGCGAGGCATGACTATTTGATATTGCAATTTCGGTATAACCGCCGGCCCTCCCTCCGCCCCACCCATGGCGGCAGCCTTCCCTTCGTAGTGGACGGCTCGCACTATAGAACCAAACACCACCTGCGCATCGACCCCAAGAACCGCCGCATTCAATGCGGAAACTGCCGAATTCGCGTCGTCAAACTTATCACTTTCCGATAGTCCAAAGTGACTACGATACGCCCATCGTTCTAAGGGAGACGACTCAGCCTCCCCACCAAGCTGCAGAAAGACAAACGCACTAATTCCAGCAAGAATTGCCCACCCGACAGGCCCAAGCACCCAGGTTGCACTCAATATTGTCGTCGAGGCGGAATAGAGGGCGTACACCGCAAAGCCCGCGCTTGTGACGGATAATCCTGCAGCACCGAAGTACCAAGATCTTGCTGATTTACCGCCAGCATCACCGGCACGACCAGCTGCAGCTAAAGCCGCAACAGCGTCAAAAGCCCCAGACACCGCGCCAAGTATTCCCCCAAAGCGCGCCAGTGCTTTACCAGCGTCCGCGAGCTGACTGATGGCACCGACACTCGACGCATGCGCGCGGAGAACTTTCCTCGCTTGCTCAGCGCTGGCCCTCATCGTCATTCCCGCCACCTCAATACTTCCCCCCAACACCCCGATTGAGGCCGAGTACACCGCCAGCACGGCTTCCTCGTGTTTGGCTCCGAAAGTGGCATCCACGGCTTCAACCGATTTGCGCAAACCCTGCGATAGTAGGTACGTGCCGCCAACGGCAATCAGCAATTCAGCGCTCCCGACCGTTCCGCGGGCGATGGATGCAGCACTGCGCGCGCCCCTCAATCCGGACCGCGCGAGCTCGGCAGCCCGCGACGCGCTGAGCTGAAGACCGGCTAACGCCTTGCGTGCCCCCGGCTCCAGCGTGCCAGCGAGCACCTTGAGTTCGCTTAGCGCTTCGCCGGCTCGGCGCGCGGCGTCTCCGATAACCTCCCCTGTTTGCTGGGTGGCATCCTTGACGACGTCGCCGAACCGCTTTCGCAGGTCATTCGCGTTGCCTTCGACCCAGAGCACCACTTCAACCATCTGTTCCGCGAGTTTGGGGTCACTTAAGGCAAGACTGAGGACACCGGCAGTCAGCACCGACCGCACCTGCTTGTGCGCCTTTCCGGTCGCCTGCGCGATGGCAGCAGCAAGCCTGTTGCGGTCTTCCCCGATCTGCTTGCACATCAATGTGTAAAACTCGCCCAGCTTCATCTGAACGGCGACCTGGGTCATGTACGTCCGCGAATACAGCAGGAGCGATGCGCTGTTCACGCGCGTGGCGACGTTGCGCACGCCGGCATCAACCTTCAGTTCCAGTCGGCTCACCGCACTGTTGTAAGCCGCCAGCACACTGGCGATCGCGTCCTGGACGTTGGGCCAGATGAGTTTTTCACCCAGGTCGTTACTGTTGATGATCTTGGTAACCGGGGCATAGAGCTTCCCGAAGTCGTTCCAATCCAGTTCGCCCTGATTGCTGAACGTGGGAACCAGGCTTCGCATCAGGTTTTTGTCGAGCGCGAGCAGCGTTTTGAAGACGATGCTTTCACCATCCTTGATCCAGGCTTCCCAAGCGCGCGCCGACGGGCCGGTGACGGGTCGAATGTTGCCCTTGGAGTCTGGTTTAGGCGTTGCTTCGGTGATGCCGCCGCTCAGGCACAGCTCCATAGTGCGGATGTAACCCAATACTGAGTACGCGTTTTGCGCATCGTAGTCATGGTGCTCCGCCACACGGAACATCGCGTTGTTGAGGATCTGGTCTGTGTAGAGTTCGGCCAGCTTATCCACTTGCGTCTGCAACCGCGCCTTGTGCGCTTCGAACGCCCTCTCCCAACTGGCGCGCGCAGCTTCGTCATATCGCTCGTCAAGACGTGCAAGCAGCTTTTCAGCCTTGTGCTCCACCTGTTCGGCTCGCTCGAGAGCGGGATCGCGGTATACCGGCGGCCCCGGCGTTCCATTGTGGGCAGCATAGGGACTGTGGGCAATGGCGTTGTCCGCGGCCACCTTGCAAAGTTCACGCAGGCGCTTCAGGCTTTCGGACGTGAAGAATTTATAGTTGTTGAGCGGGTCAACCTCATAAGCCTGCCGCTCCCTTAGCCAGCCCAGGCGCTGATGATTGATTTCCTGGACCAACCCGACCGGGTCGGGCAGGACCAGCGCCAACACGCCATTCGGCAATTGCTCGCGCTGTGTCTGAGTTCGGACGAAACCCTCCAGGGCGTTCAAGCGATGATTGCGCGAGCAAAAGCCGTGCACGCTGACAAAATCCCCAATGGTCGGGGTCGCATATTCCAGCACATGCTGATCGACCTGAAGGCTCTGCTCCGTCATCGCGATGCCTACGCTCGCGGGATCGTTCCGCGCAGTCTGCAAGTCAAGCTCGTAAAACCTGATGGCCATTGGCGACTTTTCGCCCGCGAAACTGTGGAGATAGCGATTCAATACGCTGTCGGAC
>NZ_CADIJM010000006.1 GCF_902859585.1 Achromobacter animicus
TTGTTCAGTTGGTAGGACCACGTGCCGTCGCCGTTGTCGACCAGCTTGCCGTACTTGGCATCGGTCGTCGTGATGGCCACGGTGCTCTTATCGGCGCCGAGCGTGTCGTTGACGAGCACATTGCCGTTGATCGGCGTTGCGGTGTCTTCCGTAACGGAAGCCGTATCGTCCTTGGCGACAGGCGCGGTGTCGATGATCTGGATGACCAGATCGTTGCTCGTCGACTTGCCGGCCAGGTCGGTGACGGTGACCGTGAAATTGTCACGGACCGAGTCGTCGCCAGCCGAGTGGTTATCCGCGCCGCCGGTTTCCTTGTACGAGTAAGAGATGACACCGGTCGCGGCGTTGTAGCCGGTGACCGTCAGGATGCCCTTCTCGGTGGTGATGACGACCGGGTTGGCAGCGCTCGCGCCGGTGACGTCGCGGCCGGCCACGGTAACAGCGGTGATGCCGGCTTCAGCCGACACGCCAATCGAACCCGTGACGGTTGCACCGGAAGCTTCCACCACGCTGTTGTGCGCGCTGGTGACGTTGCCGTCGCTGTCCACCGGGGTGACCACCGGAGGACCGTCGGTCTGGCCGTTGATGGTGATGGTCAGGGTCGCTTCGCTCTTGTCGCCGTCCGCGTCCGTGATGGTGTAGCGGATGGTTTCGGTCAGCGTCTGGCCGTTGTTCAGGGCTTGGACTGCCGGCAGGCTGTTGTTCAGCTGATAGGACCAGGTGCCGTCGCCGTTGTCGACCAGCTTGCCGTACTTGGCATCGGTCGTCGTGATGGCCACGGTGCTCTTATCGGCGCCGAGCGTGTCGTTGACGAGCACATTGCCGTTGATCGGCGTTGCGGTGTCTTCCGTAACGGAAGCCGTATCGTCCTTGGCGACAGGCGCGGTGTCGATGATCTGGATGACCAGATCGTTGCTCGTCGACTTGCCGGCCAGGTCGGTGACCGTGACCGTGAAGCTGTCGCGAACCGAGTCGTCGCCCGCCGAGTGATCGTCGGCGCCGCCGGTTTCCTTGTACGAGTAGGAGATGACGCCGGTCGCGGCGTTGTAACCCGTGACGGTCAGCACGCCCTTGTCGGTCGTGATGACAACCGGGTTTGCGGCGCTGGCGCCGGTCACATCGCGGCCAGCGACCGTGACGGTAGTGATGCCAGCTTCTGCGGACACGCCAACCGAACCGGTGACCGTGGCGCCGGAGCCTTCAACGACGCTGTTGTGGGCCGAAGTGACATTGCCGTCGCTATCAACGGGCGTGACCACCGGGGGACCATCGGTCTGGCCGTTGATGGTGATGGTCAGGGTCGCTTCGCTCTTGTCGCCGTCCGCATCCGTGATGGTGTAGCGGATGGTTTCCGTGAGGGTTTGGCCGTTGTTGAGCGCCTGAACTGCGGGCAGGCCGTTGTTCAGCTGATAGGACCAGGTGCCGTCGCCGTTGTCGACCAGCTTGCCGTACTTGGCGTCGCCAGTGGTGATCGCGACGGTGCTCTTGTCCGCACCCAGCGTGTCGTTCGTGAGAACGTTGCCGTTGATCGGCGCAGTGGTGTCTTCCGTAACGGAAGCCGCGTCGTTCTTGGCGACAGGCGAGGTGTCAACGATCTGGACCACCAGATCGTTGCTCGTGGTCTTGCCTGCCAAGTCGGTGACGCTGACCGTGAAGCTGTCGCGAACCGAGTCGTCGCCCGCCGAGTGATCGTCGGCGCCGCCGGTTTCCTTGTACGAGTAGGAGATGACGCCGGTCGCGGCGTTGTAACCCGTGACGGTCAGCACGCCCTTGTCGGTCGTGATGACGACCGGGTTCGCAGCAGAGGCGCCGGTCACGTCGCGGCCAGCCACGGTGACGGTGGAAATGCCAGCTTCCGCCGACACGCCAACCGAACCGGTAACCGTCGCGCCGGAGCCTTCCACCACGCTGTTGTGCGCGCTGGTGACGTCGCCGTCCGAGTCAACGGGGGTGACCACCGGAGGACCGTCGGTCTGGCCCGTGACCGTGACGGTCAGGGTGGCGGTGCTGCTGGCGCCGTCCTTGTCGGTCACGGTGTAGGTGATCGACGTTTCCTTCGTTTCGCCGTTATTCAGCGCCTGGAAGTCGGGGCCAGGATTGAAGGTGTACGAACCGTCGGCGTTCAGCGTGAAGCTGCCGCCGTTGGAGCCGGCGATCGCCGTGCCCACGCCGGCCGCATGGCCATTGACGGCCGAGACGTGCAGTTCGTCGCCGTCGGCATCGCTGTCATTGGACAGCACGCCGTCCTTGGCCGTGACGCTCAGCGACGAATCTTCGTCGGTCTTGCCGGCGTCGTCGGCGGCAGTCGGGGCCGGGTTCTTGACGTCCCATTCGAACGTCTGGCTGACCTTGGCGCCCGACAGGTCGGTCGCGGTGATGACGACGGTATAGACGCCGTTGTTGCCGCCTTGCGAGGCCGAGGAGTCGATTTTGCCGGTGATCAGGCCCGTGACCGGATCCAGCTTCAGGCCAGGGGGCAGGCCATTGGCCGAGAAGGTCAGCTTGTCGCCGGCGTCGACGTCCTTGAACTGCTTGGAGATGTCCAGGTCGACCACGACGTCGCTGTCGTTGCTGGCCTGGTTGTCCAGGGTCACGCCCGGGGTCAGGATCGGGGTGTCGTTGGTGCCGGTGACGGTGACAGTCAGCGTGGCGGTAGAGGTAGCGCCGTCCGCGTCGGTCACGGTGTAGGTGATCGAGGTGGTGGCGGTGGCCTTGTCGCCCAGGTTCTGGAAGTCCGAACCGGGATTGAACGAGTACGAACCGTCGGCGTTCAGCGTGAAGCTGCCGCCGTCGGAGCCGGCAACCGCCGTGCCCACGCCGGCCGCCTGGCCGTTGACGGCCGAGACCTGCAGCTTGTCGCCGTCGGCATCGCTGTCATTGGACAGCACGCCGTCCTTGGCCGTGACGGTCAGCGACGAATCTTCGTCGGTCTTGCCGGCGTCGTCGGCGGCGGTCGGAGCCGGGTTCTTGACGTCCCATTCGAACGTCTGGCTGACCTTGGCGCCCGACAGGTCGGTCGCGGTAATGACGACGGTGTAGACGCCGTTGTTGCCGCCTTGCGAGGCCGAGGAGTCGATCTTGCCCGTGATCACGCCCGTGGCCGGATCCAGCTTCAAGCCGGGCGGCAGGCCGTTAGCCGAGTAGGACAGCTTGTCGCCGGCGTCGACGTCCTTGAACTGCTTGGAGATGTCCAGATCGACCACGACGTCGCTGTCGTTGCTGGCCTGGTTGTCCAGGGTCACGCCCGGAGTCAGGATCGGGGTGTCGTTGGTGCCGGTGACGGTGACGGTCAGCGTGGCGGTGGAGGTGGCGCCGTCGGCGTCGGTCACGGTGTAGGTGATCGAGGTGGTGGCGGTGGCCTTGTCGCCCAGGTTCTGGAAGTCCGAACCGGGATTGAACGAGTACGAACCGTCGGCGTTCAGCGTGAAGCTGCCGCCGTCGGAGCCGGCAACCGCCGTGCCCACGCCGGCCGCCTGGCCGTTGACGGCCGAGACCTGCAGCTTGTCGCCGTCGGCATCGGTGTCGTTGGACAGCACGCCGTTCTGGGCGGTGACGGTCAGCGACGTGTCTTCGTCGGTCGTGCCGGCGTCGTTGGCGGCGGTCGGAGCCGGGTTCTTGACGTCCCACTGGAAGGTCTGGCTGACTGCGGCGCCGTGCGAGTCGGTGGCCGTGATGATTACGGTGTAGACGCCGTTATTGCCGCCTTGCGAGGCCGAGGAGTCGATCTTGCCGGTGATGAGGCCGGTGTCCGGATCCAGCTTCAGGCCGGGGGGCAGGCCGTTAGCCGAGTAGGACAGCTTGTCGCCGGCGTCGACGTCCTTGAATTGCTTGGAGATGTCCAGGTCGACCACGACGTCGCTGTCGTTGCTGGCCTGGTTGTCCAGGGTCACGCCCGGGGTCAGGATCGGGGTGTCGTTGGTGCCGGTGACGGTGATGGTCAGCGTGGCGGTGGAGCTGGCGCCCTGGAAGTCCGAAACCGTGTAGGTGATCGAGGTCGTGGCCGTCTGGCCCGCGCCCAAGTACTGGAAAGCGGTGCCCGGATTGAACGTATAGGTGCCGTCGGCGTTCAGCGTGAACGAGCCGCCGTTCGAACCGGTCACTGCCGATCCCACGCCCGCGGCAACGCCATTCACTTCGGAAACGTGCAGCGGATCGCCGTCCGGATCGGTGTCGTTGCCCAGCACGCCTTCGGTGCGGTGTTCGACCACCAGGATGTTGTCTTCGGTCGTGGCGTTGGTGTCCGCCACGGCGGTCGGCTCGGGGTTGCCCACCTTCCAGAGGAAGGTCTGCGAGACCGAGGCGCCGGACTTGTCGGTGGCCGTGACGGTGATGAGGTACTCGCCCTTGACGCCCGTGTTGGTGTGGTCCGAGGCCCAGTTGGCGAACTTGCCGGTGAACGTGCCCGTGGTTTCGTCGAACGTCAGGCCGCCCGGGATGTGATCGACGGAGTACGTCAGCACATCGCCATTGTCGACATCTTTGAAGAAGCCGGACAGGTTGTACTCGACGGTGTCGCCGTCCATGTTGTTGCGGTTTTCCAGCGTCGTCACCGTGGGCGCGTCGTTGGTGCCGGTGATTTCGACCGTCAGCGTCGTGGTGCTGGAGCCGCCCTGGCCATCGGAAACCGTGTAGGTGATCGAGCTGGACGTGGTCTCGCCTGCCGCCAGGTTCTGGAACGCCGAACCCGGATTGAAGCTGTACGAACCGTCGGCGTTCAGCGTGAACGTGCCGCCGTTGGAGCCGGCCACGGCCGTGCCCACATTGGCCGCATTGCCGTTGACCTGCGAAACGGTCAGCGTGTCGCCGTCCGGATCGGTATCGTTGGACAGCACGCCGTTCTGCGCGTTGACGGTGAGCGACGTGTCTTCGTCGGTCGTGCCGCTATCGGCCACCGCGGTCGGGGCCGGGTTGGTCACGTCCCACTGGAATTCCTGCGAGGTCGAGGCGCCGGACGGATCCGTCGCGGTCACGACCACGGTGTACACGCCGTTGTTGCCGCCCTGCGAGGCGGAATGATCGATCGTGCCGGTGATGATGCCGGTGTTCGGGTCGATGGTCAGGCCCGGGGGCAGGCCGGTGGCCGAGAAGGTCAGCTTGTCGCTGGTGTCCGTGTCGGAGAACCGGTCCGACACGTCGTAGCGCACGTCGGTCTGGGCGTCGACGCCGGACTGGTTGGTCAGCGCGGACGACACCGGGCCATCATTGGTGCCGGTGATGGTCACGACGACGGTCGCCGTGGAGGTCGCACCGCTCGGGTCGGTGATGGTGTACGAAATGGTGCTGGTCGCGGTCTCGCCCGCGGCCAGGTAGTCGTACTGACCGCCCGGGGTGAAGACGTAGCTGCCGTCGGGCTGGACGACGAAGGTGCCGCCGGTGGAGCCCAGCACGGAGACGCCGCCCGGAATCATCGGACGGCCGTTGATCGAGGTGATCGCCAGGGGATCGCCGTCGGGATCGGAGTCGTTGGCGAGCAGGTTGCCGCGCACTTGCGCGCCCTGGTTGCCGGCGCCGGCGTCGTTCAGCGCGTTGGGCGCGTTGTTGGCGGGCGTCGTGGGCGTCGTGGGCGTGGCGGCGGCGTCGCCGTCAGCGCCGGTCAGTCCTGCGCCGGAAACGCGGGGCAGGGTGTCGTCGCCGCGCGCCGGGTTCGGGTAGGCCAGGTCCAGCGGGCTGGTGGTTTCCAGGATGCGGGCCAGGCGGACGAAGCTGCTGCCGCCGGCTTCGCCGCCGCCGGCCACGACCGCGGCCGTGGGATCCAACTCGTCGAACGGGTCGCGGCCGGCTTGCAGGGCGGCCAGCAGACGATCCGAATCGGTGCCCGAGGGCGGCGCGACGGCGGCTTCCGTCGGATCGGCCAGCGGGCCGGTCATGTCGCCGTTGACCGCGACTTCGCGGCCTTCGCCGATCACGATCGGCATGCCGTTTTCAACCTGAAGCGAAACCGTGGCGCCCGAGGCAGTGACGATGTCGCTGCCGGCCGGGACTTTGCTGCCTTGATGCAGTTCGGTCAGGGAACCGTCGCTATTGCGTATCCACGCGCGACCGGAGATTTCGTTGACGACTGCGGGGGAGGAGTTGGCCATGTTGGTTCCGTTTCAGGGAGTTATCCAAGATGGCCAGATACTACGGGTCGCCGATGCCGGCGGATATTGTCCTTGAGGACAGGTTCACGCAGTGATTTTGCTGCGTGCGTCAGTGGGTGCGGAAATACCGTGGACCAGCAGGGCGAGCTGCAGGCGGTCGGTGACGCCGAGCTTGTCAAACACCGCCGACAGATGCGCCTTGACGGTTCGTTCCGTGATGCCCAGCGCCTCGGCGATCTGGGCGTTGGCCTGGCCGCTGGCGGCGTAGCGCGCGACGGTGATTTCGCGCTCGGTCAGCCGGCCGCCGTCCCAGGCGTGCGCGTCCTGCGCGCGCTCGGTGACAAGCTTGAGCAGGCGGGACACCAGCGAGCGTCCCATCCAGATGCCGCCGGAGGCGACGACTTCCAGCGCCTGCGCCATCGCGGCGGGCTGCGCATAGCTGTGGCAGTAGCCGTGCGCCCCGGCGCCCAGCGCCTGCGTGCCTTGCTCGTCGTTGGGGCTGGCGCTGGCGATCACGACATGCAGGCCGGCCAGCGTCGGCGTCCATGCTGGATCGTGCCAGGACGGGAGCTTGGGCACGTCGGCATCCAGCACCGCCAGCGTACGGCCTTGTTCTCGCCAGCGTTGCAGATCCGCCAGGCCTCGACCGCGGGCTGCCATCCAGCGCGCCGGGTCAAGCGCGCGCCAGTGCTGCCAGAGCAGGTCGTCGTGCGTAATCAACAGGACGGGAATGGGTTTCATAAGGCCTTGAAGCTCTCCATTAACGTTCGGTGAAGGCGTTCGACTTCGCCCGCAGAATGGGCTTGAGCAGGTACTGGAGCACCGTGCGCTTGCCTGTCAGGATATGAACCTCTGCCACCATCCCGGGGATGATGGGCAACAGCTTGTCGCCTACGGTGCTGCGGTCCGTGCGCACGCGCACGACGTAGTAGGAATTGCCTTTCTCGTCGGTCACGGTGTCCGCGCCGATCTGTTCCACCCGGCCTTCCAGGCCGCCGTAGATCGCGAAGTCGTAGGCCGTGAACTTGACCTCGGCCTTCTGGTCCGCGTGCAGGAAACCGATGTCGCGCGGCTGGATGCGCACTTCGAGCAGCAGCGTGTCGTCCTTGGGGACGATCTCGATGATGTCCTTGCCCGGTTGCACCACGCCGCCGACCGTGTTGTTGAAAAGGGTCTTGACGGTGCCGCGCACCGGGGCGCGCACTTCGGCCAGCTTGACGCGGTCGACCAGTGCGGCCTTGCCTTCGCGCAGCGTCGCCAGCTTGGTGTTGGTTTCAGACAGTTCGCTGCGGGCCTGGTTGCGGATGTTCAGCTCGGCTTCCTGGATCTTGCTTTCGGCTTCCTTGATGGAGGCCTGGAAGCGGTCGATCTGCGCCTCGGCGCCTTTCTGCTCCCCGCAATACCGGGCGACATCGCGTTGCAGGCGCAGGAGGTCGACCTCGGACACGGCGCCGCTCTTGAGCAGCGGCCGGGTCACCTGCAGCTCGCGCGAGGTCAGGCCGCAGCTTGCCGAGGCCTGGTCGCGCTTGGCGATGGTTTCGCGCAGGTCTTCCTGGCGTTGCTTGAGCTGTTCGCGGGCCACGTTGACGGTGGCGTTCAGCTCGGTGTTGCGTGCCTGCCAGGCGTTGCGTTCCATTTCGCCCAGGCCGGGCGCCTGCTTGAGCACTTCCTCAGGCGTGACGAAGGGCTCGCCCGTGGCCAGCGCTTTCAGGCGGGCGGACTTGGCCAGCAGCGACAGATACTCCGCATTGTTCTCGCCCAGCGACGAGGTGAAGCGGGTGGAGTCGATCTTCAGCAGGATCTCGCCGGCCTCGACTTCCTGGCCGGGGCGGACCAGGATCTCCTGGACGATACCGCCGTCCAGGCTCTGGATGATCTGCACCTGGCGGGACGGCACGACCTTGCCTTCGCCGCGGACCACTTCGTCGATGCTGCCAAAGCCCGCCCAGACGAGCAGACCCATGGTGGCCAGCAGCGAGGTCCACAGCAGGATGCGCGAACCGCGGGCCTGGGACTCGTGGATGACCCATTCGGCGTTGCCGATGTAGTCGGACCGCTGGACGGGTTTGCCTTTGTCGGCGCCGTCCAGGATGCGATCGAAGAAGAAGACGAAAAGGTTGCGCGGGGCGCGCAGCAGGTTGCCAAAGAAACCGTGCTTGGGGGCTCCAGGATTGTTCAGCATGGTCTTCTCAGCTTCCGCGTCCAACGCGTCCTTGACGCAGGGCTTCGACAACTTGTTCCTTCGGACCGTCGGCCACGATATGGCCGTTGTCGATCACGATAAGGCGGTCGACCAGTTCAAGGAGCGCGGTGCGGTGCGTCACCAGCAGGATCGTCTTGGTCGCGCTGGCCTCGCCCAGGCGCTTCCGAAGCTGGGCCTCGCTCTGGTGGTCCATGTTGCTGCTGGGCTCGTCCAGCAGCAGGATCGGCGGATCGTTGATCAGTGCGCGGGCCACGGCCACTGACTGGCGCTGGCCGCCGGAGAGCGATTCGCCGCGCTCGCCGATGATCATGTCGAAACCATTGGGGTGCAGGTTGGCGAACTCGGTCACGCCGGCCATGTTGGCCGCCGCCAGAATGCTGGCGTCGTCGGCGTAGGGCGCGCCCATCGCCAGGTTGTGCTTGAGGCTGCCGTAAAACAGCAGGGGATCCTGCGGAACGTGGCCGATGGCCCGGCGCACGTCGGCCGGATCGATCTGGCGCACGTCCACGCCGTCCAGCAGCACGGCGCCTTCGGTGGGCTGGTACAGAGCCAGCGCCAGTTTTTCAAGCGTCGTCTTGCCAGAACCGATGCGGCCGATAATGCCGACCTTCTCGCCCGGCTTGAGCTTGAACGACACCTTCTTGAGCACCGGCTGCGTGCTGCCGGGATACGCGAAGGTCACGTCGCGGAACTCCAGGCCGCCGTGGAACACGGGGCGATGCAGGAATTCTGCCTCGGCCGGACGCTCGATCGGCATCTTCATGTAGTTGTCGATGGAACCGAGCGACGTGCGCGCGTTCTGGTACTGCATCAGCAGGCCGGCGACCTGACCGAGCGGCGCAAGGCAGCGGCCGGCGATCATGGATGCGGCAATGATGCCGCCCATCGACAGCGCCGATTCCTGGGCCAGATATACGCCGATGATCACGACGGCAATCGACACGAGCTGCTGGACCGCCTGCACGAAGCCCACCGTGGACGACGAGATCAGCTTGAGCTTGCCGCCCGTCTGCGCGATGAATTCGGTGGCGCGCTCCCAGTTGCGCTGGATCGCGCCCTGGGCGTTCAGTGTCTTGACGGCTTCCAGCCCGGTCAGCGCTTCGACGAGCGTGGCGTTGCGTTGCGACGAGGCCTGGAACGAGGCCATCGTCAGCGCTTCCATGCGCGCCTGCGCCGCCAGCGACACCAGCAGGATCAGCACGATCGCGACCAGCGGCGGCAGGATCATCCACGGCGAAATCCAGGCCAGGGCGGCCAGGAACAGCAGGATGAAGGGCAGGTCGACCAGCGTGGTGATGGTGGCCGACGCGATAAAGTCGCGAATGGATTCGAACGAGCGCAGGTTGGCCGCGAAGGACCCGACCGAGACCGGACGGCCTTCCAGCCGCAGGTCCAGCACGCGTTCCATGATCTGCGCGGACAGGCGCACGTCGACCCGTTTGCTGGCACTGTCCACCACATGGGACCGCGCCGTGCTCAGGATCATGTTGAAGATCACCACCAGCGTGATGCCGATGGCCAGCACCCACAGCGTTTCGACGGCGTTGTTCGGCACCACGCGGTCGTACACGTTCATGGTGAAGAGCGGCATCGCCATGGCGAACACGTTGATCAGCAGCGCCGCGACGAGGGCGTCGCGGTACAGCCGGCGGTTCTCCAAGATGGCTGCCCAGAACCAGTGGCGCTCGCGCACCTTGGCGACTTCCGGGGCGCGGGCGTCAAAGCGGAATTGCGGGCGGACGAAGCACACCAGGCCGCTGTACTGCTCGGCCAGCTCGGACGGGTCCATGTCGAAGGAACTGCCGCCCAGTTCGGGATGGCTGACCACGAATTTGCCGCCGTCCTTCTTGAGCAGCAGGCACGCGCGTTCGCCCTTGAGCAGCAGGATGGCGGGCAGGAGGTCCTGCGAGATGTCATCCAGGGTGCGCTTGACCACGCGCGCCGATAGCTGCGCCCGCGCGGCTGCGCGGGGCAGCAGGGCGGGCGTGAGGCGGTGTTCTTCGAGGGGCAGGCCCGAGGACAAAGCTTGCGCGGTGGCCGTCACGCCATGCAGGCGGGTGATTTCCACCAGGCAGTCGAGCAGCGGATCGTCGTGCGCGGCGCGGGCATCAGCGCGCCAATCCCGGGCGGCCTTCTCAGATAACTTGTCCATCTTCGTCATCCAACAGGTCGAGGTGTTCCGAGAGACGCGCACGCTGCTGCTTGCGCTGGGTGAGTTTTTGCTGGGCCTGGACAGGCAGGTCTGTCATCCGCAAGGTGCCGTTGGCGATCAACGCGTCAATTAAGTCTTCAAGGACGCGGACAAAGTCCGCGTCCAACTGCGAGAAATCACTGCCCTTGTTTGCCATTGGGCCTCCTTGCGGCTGCGCCGGTCAGGGCCGGGCGGCAGGCGCGTTCACCGGCACCAGCGTGGGGGGCAGGGTGCCTTCGTTGTAATGCACGCGCACGGGAGCCAGTCGGGCGGTATCCGGAACGGTCGAATTGCACAACTTGATCACTTCGTCCGACACTTCCAGCTTGCCGTTTTCCTCGGGCATCTCATTGCGCGCGGGTTGCAGCGCCAGCGCCGGCAGCAGGGTGTGGGACAACGCCAGCCAGCGGTACTGCGCAAGACGCAGATCATAAATGGCATTGGTCAGCGCACGGCGCGATTCGAACAGTTCGTTTTCCGTGTCCAGCAGGTCGAGCAGAGAGCGCTGGCCGATCTGAAACTGTTGCGCGTACGCATCACGCACCTTGGTCGTGGCCACCTCGTGGTCACGCAGGAAGGGCAGCTTCTGGCTCAGGCTGGTGATGTTGTTCCAGGCCACGGCCAGGTCCTGCTGCACGTTGCGGCAGGTGTAGTCGCGGATGTCGCGGGCGGCGTAGGACTGGTTGGCGGTCTGGCGCACGCGGGCGGAGTCTGCGCCGCCGCGGTACAGGTTGTAGCTCATCACGACCTGGACGCTGGAGCTCTGGATGTCGCGGCTTTGCGGGGTCGGATCGTTCTGGTCGCGGCCCGTGTTGGCCACGAATTCAAACTTCGGCGAGAACGCGCCCTTGGACGACTGCACGCCCGCCTGCGCGGCCTGCAGGCTCGCCTGCTTGGACAGGAAGCTGGGGTTGCGGCGCAGCGATTCATTGAAATTGCCCGGGGCCTTGGGCAGTTTGTCGGCGATGTCGGGCGCCGGCAGCATCGATTCAGGCGGAAAGGCGCCGGTCACGCGCTGGAAGCGCTGTTGCACGTCCAGCAGGTTGGCCGTTTCGGTCATCAGGTTGGTCTGGGCCAGCGACAGACGGCCGCCGGCCTGTTCCAGGTCGACGCGCCGGCCGACGCCGGATTCCGTGCGCTCGCCGATCTGCTTGAGGGTGCTTTCGTGCAGCGAGTAATTCTGGCGAGCCAGCAGCTCCATGTCGCGATAACGCTGCAGGTCGATATAGGCCTGCACGGCGGTGAAGGCGGTGTTGTCGCTGGTGGCCAGCACGTCATAGAAGCGTGCCAGCTTGTCGAAACCGGCCTGCTTGACGTCGTTGGTGGTGCGGAAGCCATCAAAAATCAGCTGGCGCAGTTCGACGCTCCAGCCGGGGCGGTTCCAGCTCTGCGAGCCGACGCCGGGCACGTTGTTGCGCCATTCGCGGCCCAGGTAACCCTGCGCATTGATCTGCGGGAAGTAGGCGGCGCGGGCGACGGCCTGGCCTTCCAGGGACGCCTGGAAGTCGTGGTACTTGGCCTGGATTTCCGGATTGCTGAGCAGGGTCTGCTCGACGATCTGATTCAACGTCACTTGCGGTTGCCCGGCGGGTGCGGCAGCGACGGGCGTCGCGGACTGTGCAAAAACGGCAGGGGCAAATGCAAGGGCAAGGACCGAAGTCGTGCTTTTGAGCAAAAACGAAGCCATAGTGATTATTCGCGAGTCAAGTTGAGATTGAATGGCCGCCATGTTGTATGTAAATGTCAGCTTTGGCGAGTCAAGATTTGTTAACTCTTGAGGATTGTTGCTGGCGGTCCATAAGTTGAATTTCGCGCAACATCTAACTACTTCTTCGAATTTGCACGAACATCGCTTAAATGAAAGCGGCTTATTTCTATTAATACGGATTATTACGTATTATTTCGAGGTGGCCGCTTTCCGGGCGTGTGGCGATTATATCTATTTGAGAGTTCTGTATCTATTTTGTTTACCAATTTGTATCCGTCTCAAAAAATATGCGCGTGGTTTATTTGTTATGCAACAAGTTGACATGACGGTCGCTTTCGCCGGGGAAGCGCCGTCAGCATGGTAGTGGTAGTACTGGTATATAAGGTGTGCTTGTACTAGGTTTGGTGGCTGGGCATAATCCTTTTCATGCCGCAGCAGCCGGCGCGGCAGGGAAGCGTTTTACCCATCGCGCCGGACTCAAGCCGGATTGTCTATTTGCAGAGCGCATCCATGGCCCAAACCCTTTACGACAAACTCTGGGACGCCCACATCGTCCACCAGGAATCAGACGGCACCTGTCTGCTCTATATCGACCGCCACCTGCTGCACGAGGTCACCAGCCCGCAGGCGTTCGAAGGACTGACGATCGCCGGCCGCAAGCCGTGGCGTACCGGCGCCAACCTGGCCGTGGCTGACCACAACGTGCCCACGATGAACCGTGCGCAGGGCATCGACGACCCGATCTCGCGTTTGCAGGTTGACACGCTGGACGACAACTGCGGCAAGTACGGCATCACCGAATTCCGCATGAACGACCTGCGCCAGGGCATCGTCCACGTCATCGGACCGGAGCAGGGCGCGACCCTGCCGGGCATGACCGTGGTCTGTGGCGACTCGCACACCAGCACACACGGCGCGCTGGGCGCGCTGGCCTTCGGCATCGGCACGTCCGAAGTCGAGCACGTGCTGGCCACGCAGACGCTGCTCATGAAGAAAGCCAAGAGCATGCTCATCAAGGTCGACGGCGAGCTGCCGTTCGGCTGTACGGCCAAGGACGTGGTGCTGCACATCATCGGCATCATCGGCACGGCCGGCGGCACGGGTCACGCCATCGAATTTGCCGGCAGCACGATCCGCGCGCTGTCCGTCGAAGGCCGCATGACCGTCTGCAACATGGCGATCGAAGCTGGCGCCCGTTCCGGCATGGTCGCCGTCGATGACAAGACCATCGACTATTTCCGCGGCCGTCCGTTCGCGCCCACCGGCGTCGTCTGGGACCAGGCCGTCAAATACTGGCGCACGCTGCACACCGACGAAGGCGCCAAGTTCGACACCGTGGTTGAAGTCAACGCGCGCGACATCAAGCCGCAGGTCACGTGGGGCACGTCGCCCGAAATGGTGCTGCCGGTGGATTCCCGCGTGCCGGACCCCGACCGCGAAAAAGACGACGTGCGCCGCAGCGGCATGGAGCGCGCGCTGGAATACATGGGCTTGAAGCCCAACACTCCGCTGACCGACATCCGCGTGGATCGCGTGTTCATCGGTTCGTGCACGAACTCCCGCATCGAAGACCTGCGCGCAGCCGC
Organism: Achromobacter animicus; assembly: GCF_902859585.1. GTDB lineage: Bacteria > Pseudomonadota > Gammaproteobacteria > Burkholderiales > Burkholderiaceae_B > Achromobacter > Achromobacter animicus. The sequence continues at coordinate 13,769 of NZ_CADIJM010000006.1, forward strand.
CGTCGTGGCGCGCGGCAAGCGCGTGGCGTCCAACGTGCGCCAGGCGATGGTGGTGCCGGGCTCGGGCCTGGTCAAGCAACAGGCCGAACGCGAAGGCCTGGACAAGATCTTCATCGAAGCCGGCTTTGAATGGCGCGAACCGGGCTGTTCGATGTGCCTGGCCATGAACGCCGACCGCCTCGAACCTGGCGAGCGTTGCGCCTCGACCTCGAACCGCAACTTCGAGGGCCGGCAAGGGCAGGGCGGCCGCACGCACCTGGTCAGCCCGGCCATGGCCGCCGCCGCGGCCGTCGCCGGCCATTTCGTCGACGTCCGCACGTTCCGTTAAGCGTCAAGCACCGAGTAGACATCATGCAAGCATTTACCACTCACGAAGGCCTGGTGGCGCCGCTCGACCGCGAAAACGTCGACACGGACCTCATCATCCCCAAGCAGTTCCTCAAGTCCATCAAGCGCACGGGCTTTGGCCCCAATCTGTTTGACGAGCTGCGTTATCTGGATCACGGCGAGCCGGGCATGGACAACAGCAAGCGTCCGGTCAATCCGGATTTCGTGCTGAACCAGCCGCGCTACCAGGGCGCCTCGGTCCTGCTGGCGCGCAAGAACTTCGGTTGCGGCTCCAGCCGCGAGCACGCGCCCTGGGCGCTGACGCAGTTCGGTTTCCGCGCCATCATCGCGCCGTCGTATGCCGACATCTTCTTCAACAACAGCTTCAAGAACGGCCTCTTGCCGATCGTGCTGTCCGAGCTGGAAGTGGCGCGTCTCTTCGACGAAGTGAAGGCGTTCCCGAACTACAAGCTGAACATTGATCTGGACCGCCAGGTCGTCATTGCCGCGGACGGCCGCGCCATGGGCTTCGACATCGAACCCTTCCGCAAGTATTGCCTCTTGAACGGCTTTGACGACATCGGCCTGACGCTGCGCCATTCGGACAAGATTCGCGCCTTCGAGGCCGAGCGTCTGGCCCGTCATCCGTGGCTCGAAAGCCGCCCCATCGCCTGATCAAACCATCGAAACAGGATCGTTTTTCAATGACCCACAACATCGCAGTCTTGCCGGGTGACGGCATCGGCCCGGAAATCGTCGAACAGGCCGTGCGCGTCCTGAAGGCGCTGGACGTTCCCTTCGACATCAAAGAGCAGCCGGTCGGCGGCGCCGCGTTCGACAAGTTCGAGCACCCGCTGCCGCCCGCCACGCTGAACCTGGCCAAGGAATCGCACGCCGTGCTGTTCGGCGCGGTCGGCGACTGGAAGTACGACACGCTGCCGCGCGAGTTCCGTCCCGAACAAGCCATTCTGGGCCTGCGCAAGGCGCTGGGCCTGTTTGCCAACCTGCGTCCGGCCATCCTGTATCCGGAACTGGCCAGCGCCTCGTCGCTCAAGCCTGAGATCGTGTCCGGTCTGGACATCCTGATCATCCGCGAACTGACCGGCGACATCTATTTCGGCACGCCGCGCGGCGTGCGTTCGTCGCCGGACGGCGCCTTCACCGGCGAGCGCGAAGGCTACGACACCATGCGCTACGCCGAATCCGAAGTCCGCCGCATCGCGCGCATCGGCTTTGAATCGGCGCAGAAGCGCAACAAGAAGCTGTGCAGCGTCGATAAGGCCAACGTGCTCGAGACCTCGCAGTTCTGGCGCGACATCGTGATCGAAGTGGCGCGCGAGTACCCGGACGTGGAGTTGTCGCACATGTACGTCGACAACGCTGCGATGCAGCTGGTGCGCAACCCGCGCCAGTTCGACGTCATCGTCACCGGAAATCTGTTTGGCGACATCCTTTCCGATGAAGCGGCCATGCTGACGGGTTCGATCGGCATGCTGCCTTCGGCCTCGTTGAATGCCAGCGGCCAGGGCCTGTACGAGCCCAGCCACGGTTCGGCGCCGGACATCGCGGGACAGGGCATCGCCAACCCGCTGGCGACGATCCTGTCGGCCGCCATGCTGCTGCGTTACTCGCTGAACCTGGCGCCGCAGGCGGATCGCATCGAAGCGGCTGTGCGCAGCGTGCTGGCCAGCGGCCTGCGTACCGCCGACATCTTCGAGCCCGGCACGACGAAGGTCAGCACCGCCGGCATGGGCGACGCCGTCCTGAAGGCCCTGGGCTGATCCCTTGCGTTGGACTGCTGCAAGGCGGTCCTGACCAACGCGCGCTGCGTTAAAAGCGTGCAGCGGTATATATACAGAGGGGCCGCCCGGCGGGTGGCCCCTCTGTTTTGGGAATCATGCATCGCTGTTGCCGCGATGCGCCGGACTCTTCCTTCCGGGCTTGCGGCCCCGTTTTTTTCGAGCTGCAGTGCAACATCCCTGCGTGCATTCTGATAAATTGTTGAATTGCACGAAATTTCCCCCTCCTTATCTTGTCACCCCCTTTAAAGAGCGATTGAAATGAATCAAGCAGTAGGCCTTGTCGGCTGGCGCGGTATGGTCGGCTCGGTGCTCATGCAACGCATGCGCGACGAGAACGACTTCGCACTGATCGAACCGGTGTTTTTCTCCACCAGCAACGCTGGCGGCGCCGCGCCCACTTGGGCAACTGGCGCAGGTCCGCTGCAAGATGCCTACAACATTGACGCTCTGAAAAAACTGCCGATCATCGTGACGGCGCAAGGCGGCGACTACACGTCCGAGGTCTATCCCAAGCTGCGCGGCGCGGGCTGGAACGGCATCTGGATCGACGCGGCCAGCACCCTGCGCATGGCCGACGACGCCATCATCGTGCTGGACCCGGTCAACCGCCCGGTGATCGACGCGGCGCTCAAGCGCGGCGTGCGCAACTTCATCGGCGGCAACTGCACCGTCAGCTGCATGCTGATGGGCCTGGCTGGCCTGTTCAACAACGACCTGGTGGAATGGATGACCTCCATGACCTACCAGGCCGCATCCGGCGGCGGCGCGCAGCACATGCGTGAACTGCTGACCCAGTTTGGCGAGATCAACCAGTCGGTCAAGTCCCTGCTGGACGACCCGGCCTCGGCCATCCTGGAAATCGACCGTGGCGTGCTGGCCAAGCAGAAGGACGCCGCGCTGCCTCACGAACACTTTGGCGTGCCGCTCGGCGGCAACCTGATTCCCTGGATCGACAAGGACCTGGGCAACGGGATGTCCAAGGAAGAATGGAAGGGCGAAGTCGAAACCAACAAGATCCTGGGCCGCGGCGCCGCCTTCGGCACGGCGCCCACCCCGATCGACGGCCTGTGCGTGCGCATCGGCGCCATGCGCTGCCACAGCCAGGCGCTGACCATCAAGCTCAAGCGCGACGTGCCGCTGGACGAGATCGAAGCCCTCATCGCGCAGGGCACGCAGTGGGCCAAGGTTGTTCCCAACACCAAGGAAGCCACCGTTTCCGCGCTGACGCCCGTCGCTGTCACCGGCACGCTGGACATTCCGGTGGGCCGCCTGCGCAAGCTGTCGATGGGCTCGCAATACCTGGGCGCCTTCACGGTCGGCGACCAACTGCTGTGGGGCGCTGCCGAGCCGCTGCGCCGCATGCTGCGCATCGCGCTGAACGAAGCCTGATGCCGGGGCGGGCGGCTGTAACAGCTGCCCGATTCACGCAACGATGCAGTCAGGGCACCTTCGGGTGCCCTTGTTTTTTGGTGCGCGGTGGGATGTGCGAAAGCGTTGGGTGCACCAACGTGGCGCAGCCGGGAAGCGCGCGGCGCGCGGCCCGGTTCGCAAAACCTCCCGGGTGTGCCCGTCGGCCAACGTGCGTGCCCCGTTCAGGTTTGTGAAATGCGCTTGATCCATTACACTTTTCGGGTGAATTGAGGCCCATTTTTGCGCGGCAAATGGCGCGAATGGGCCAAGGCCCGTAATTCGATTACAAGAACGGAATTCCAGCTTATGACCCAGCGTTCGCGCCACGTGAAGCATGCCCGCCGTTTGAAAGCCCTTCAGTGGGCCATTGCGCTGGCGATCGGCTCAAGCGTCTGCGGGTCGGCGCTGGCCATGCGCGTCGGGCATTCTCGCGTCGTTTCCGTGCCGGGCGCGCCGCTGCAGGCGACCGTGGGTCTGCAGGAATTGACGCCCGAAGAAATCAGCTCACTCAAGGTTTCCATTGCCGACGAAGCTGCCTGGCAGCGCGCGGGCGTCAAGCCGCCGGTGCCGCTTGCCAGCATGGTGGTTCGCGTCGAAGACGGAATCGACCCGACGCGCAAGAATCTGCGGGTGCGGTCCACACAGGCGCCGGCTAGCGGAGCCGTGGATCTTCTGCTCGACATCAATTCCAGCTCGGGACAACGGCAGGTGCAGGTCAGCATCCTGGTGCCGCTGCGCGGCACCAGCGCAGATGTCACGCCCGCCGCCGTGGGCGCCCCTGGCCGCACGGGCGGCACGTCGGGCACGGTCACGGTCAAGTCGGGCGATTATCTGTTTGCCATCGCCCAGCGCAATGCGGTGCCGAACGCGTCGGTCTACCAGATGCTGGTCGCGCTGTGGCGCGCCAATCCGCAGGCCTTCATTCAGAACAACATGAATCTGGTGCGTTCCGGCCAGACGCTCAAGATCCCGGACGCCGCCACGGTGCGCGCCATCGATCCCGCCGAAGCCCGCCGCATCTTCAACGAGCATGCCGAGGCGTACGCGAAGTACCGCGGGCGGGTGGGCGCAGCGGCAGGTGCGAATCCGTCGGTGGTCAAGGGCCAGGACGCCGCCTCCGGCACGGTCGCCCCACCCGCCGATTCGGGCGTCGCCACGGCTGCACCGACGCAAGATCGCGTGCGCCTGTCGACCGGCCAGGCCCAGGACAGCGCCGCCGCGCAGGCCGAGGCGCAGGCAGACGCCAAGACGTCCGCCGACCGCGCGCTCGCGGACACGCAAGGGCGCGTGAATCAGCTTCAAGCCAATGTCGACGAACTGACGAAGGCTGTTGCGCAGCAATCGGCTGCGGCCGGGGCGGCTGGTGCAGGTGCGGCTGGCGCTTCGGGCGGCGCCGGTGCGGCCGGTGCGCCGGGCTCGGCAGGCACTCCGGGTGCTGCAGGTACTCCGGGTGCTGCAGGTACTCCCGGCGCAGCAGGTACTCCGGGCGCAGCAGGTGCTCCGGGCGCAGCAGGTGCTCCGGGCGCAGCAGGTGCTCCGGGCGCAGCAGGTGCTCCGGGCGCAGCAGGAACTCCGGGCGCAGCAGGAACTCCGGGCGCAGCAGGTGTTCCGGGCGCAGCAGGTGCTCCGGGCGCAGCAGGAACTCCGGGCGCAGCAGGAACTCCGGGTGCAGCAGGTACTCCGGGTGCAGCAGGCACGCCGGGCGCAGCAGGAACTCCGGGCGCAGCAAGTACTCCGGGTGCAGCAGGCACTCCGGGCGCAGCAGGTACTCCGAGCGCAGCAGGTACTCCGAGCGCAGCAGGTACTCCGAGCGCAGCAGGTACTCCGGGCGCAGCAGGCACGCCGGGCGCAGCAGGCACGCCGGGCGCAGCAAGTACTCCGGGTGCAGCAGGCACTTCGGGTGCAGCAGGCACTTCGGGTGCAGCAGGCACTTCGGGTGCAGCAGGCACTCCGGGCGCAGCAGGTACTCCGAGCGCAGCAGGTACTCCGGGCGCAGCAAGTACTCCGGGCGCAGCAGGTACTCCGGGCGCAGCAGGTACTCCGGGCGCAGCAGGTACTCCGGGCGCAGCAGGCATCCCAGGTGCAGCAGGCACCCCGAACGCGGCAAGCACCCCCGGCGCCACGACCTCCTCACCCTCCGACGCCGACAAACCCGTCGGCACGCTTCCGGACAAAACTGTGCAAACTGGCATGCCCGGCTGGCTGGCCGACAATCTTCTCGTAATCGTTACCGCGGTGCTGGCGCTGGTTGCCTTCGCTATTGCCTGGCTACTGCGCCGGGCCGCCGCGCGGCGTGACGACGATGACGAGGACAGCTATACCTACAACGAGCCCGCGCTGGATACGGCAGCGCTGAACCGCAAGCTCGACACCATCAATCTCGACCTGGACGTACCGCCCACGGACGAACCGCGCCGTATCGGCGGTCCTCGGGTTTGAAGCATGTCTAGAGTTGCATTGGGGCTGGCGTATGACGGCTCCGCCTGGCAGGGTTGGCAGACACAGCCGCACCGGCAGACGGTGCAGGATTCGCTGGAATCCGCCCTGGCCAGTTTCTGTGGCGTCGCCGATCCGGTGCCCACGATCTGCGCCGGGCGCACCGATACCGGCGTGCATGGCGCGATGCAGGTGGTCCATCTGGACACCACGCTGAACCGCAAGACCGAATCCTGGGTGCGTGGCGTCAATGCGTTTTTGCCGCCCAGTATCTCCGTGCAATGGGCAGAAGAAGTCTCCGACGAGTTCCACGCGCGTTTTTCGGCGCGCGCCCGCACTTACGTCTATCTGCTCTGGCGCGGCCGGGTGCGTCCGGCGCTGTGGGCAGGACGCGCGGGTTGGTGCTTTCAGCCGCTGGATGTGGACGCCATGCGCGCGGCCGCCAAGGCGCTGGTCGGCGAGCATGATTTTTCCAGCTTCCGTTCCTCGCAATGCCAGGCCAAGCATCCGGTGCGGCACATGCACAGCCTCGAGATCGAAGAGCGAGGACCGTTCCTCGTCTTCACGCTGAAGGCAAATGCCTTTCTGCATCACATGGTGCGCAACATCATGGGTGCGCTGCTGCAGGTCGGGCAGGGCAGGGAATCGGTGGACTGGATGACGCAGCTTCTGGCGTGGCGCGACCGCAAACGCGGCGCGCCCACCTTTGCGCCGGATGGCCTGTACCTTGCCAGCATCGATTACCCGGAAGCCTTCGGGCTGCGCGAACTCGATGGCGGGGCGTCGCTGCTGTCGCCCTTTACTCAATCCTATTAGGGAAGCCGCCGCGCAGCCGGCGGGATCCCGCGCCTTTCTGGAGGCATGCGCCATGCAACGCCGCGCGTTTCTGAAGCAGACCGCCCTGGGCGCCGCCGCCGGCAGCGCCGTGCTGGCCGTTCCCGCCATTGCGCAGGAAGCGCCCAACCTCACCTGGCGGCTGGCTTCGGATTTTTCGGCCGATGCGGTGACGCTGTTTGCGGGGGCCGCCGACGTCGCGCGTTATGTGGCCGAGGTCACGGACGGGCGCTTCAACATCGAGGTCTTTCCGGCCGGCCAGTTGTTCCAGCCCGGCCAGGCACTGGAAGCCGTGCAGCACCGCATCGTCGAATGCGGCCATGCGTCATCGGCCCGGTACTTTGCCACCGATCCCGCGCTTTGCTTTGATGGAGGCGTCCCATTTGGTTTGAACACGCGCCAGATGAACGCATGGGTGCGGAAAGGCGAGGGTCTGACGCTGACGCGCGAGGCCTTCGCCAAGTTCGGCATCCTGAACTTTCCCTGCGGCTATACCGGCGCGCAGATGGGCGGGTGGTTCCGCGGCGAGATCAAGACCGTTGATGACCTGCGCGGCCTGAAGGTAGCGGCCGATGGCTTTGCCGCCCACATCCTGTCGCGACTGGGGGCGACGCCGGTCGACATACCCGCGAGCGATGTGCATGCCGCGTTGGCGCAAGGCGTGGTGGACGGGGCGGCGACAATCGGCCCGTTCGACGATGAGCGGTTTGCGTTGTTCGAAGTCGCGCGCAATTATTACTTTCCGGGCTGGTGGGCCGGCACGCAGCAGTTGTCGCTGTACGTCAATCAAGACGCGTATGGCGAGCTGCCCAAGGCCTATCAGACCGCGCTGTCCCTGGCCTGCGCCGCCGCATGCAACGACATGATTGCCGCGTTCGATGCCAACAATCCCGATGCACTGCGCCGGCTGGTGTCGCAGGGTGCGCAATTGAAGGCGTATCCGCGGCCAGTGCTGCAAGCTGCGCACGAAGCCACGGTGGCGTCCTGCAATGAATTAAGCGCGAAAGACGCGACGTTCAAGAAGCTCTACGACAGCATGCTGGCTTTCCGCGGCAAGCAGGTCCCGTGGTTCCGCATGGCCGAGGGCAGCTTCGACAACATGGTGGCGACGCTGGGCGCGCCCGGGGCGTAGGGGCCGGATATACTGGCCTATCCAGTCGCCGCGGGGCGGCACATCCAGAAAATGCCATGCGTACACGCATAAAGATCTGCGGGCTGACCCGCGAAGAAGACATTGAAGCCGCCGTTTCGGCAGGCGCCGACGCGATCGGTTTCGTCTTCTATCCCAAGAGCAAGCGCTGTCTCACGCCTGTTCGCGCCGCGCAGTTGCGCCGCGGGGTGCCGGCGTTTGTCGACGTCGTCGCGCTCTTCGTGAATGCGCAAGAGGAAGAGGTGCGCACGGTGCTGGGCGATGTCGGGCCCGACCTGCTGCAATTCCACGGCGACGAAACGCCGCTGGAATGCGCGCGCTACGGGCATCGCCACCTGCGGGCCTTCCGTGCCGGCGCGCCCGGCCTGGAGACGGCGGAAAACCTGGCAGCCACTTGCCGCGCATACGGCCAGGCCGCGGGATGGTTGTTCGACAGCTACAGCGCCGGTTATGGCGGCAGCGGACACGGTTTCGACTACGCGTTGCTGGATGATGTGCGGGCCGATCCCATGTCCCGTCCGTTGATTCTGTCCGGCGGCTTGAATGCAGAAAACGTCGGCGCGGCCATCGAATCCGTGCGGCCTTGGGCGATTGATGTGAGTAGTGGCGTTGAAGTCGAGCAAGGAATAAAAAGTTCTGATAGAATCTCGTTCTTCGTTGCTGCGGCACATGACGCAGACACGAAATTGAAGGAAAAGAAGTAGTGCTTTAGAGCGTGTTGCGAAAGGGCAGTTTGGCAAGGCCGCAAGGTAAATGCCGCAAAACCCGAAACGCAATAAAAACTGCAAAAAATCTTCCAAGACGATTTGCACAGTTTAAAAAAGCACTATATAATTCTTCTTCTTTGCAGGCGGTTAGCTCAGCTGGTTAGAGCGCCACGTTGACATCGTGGAGGTCGTTGGTTCGATTCCAATACCGCCTACCAAATTCCTGCAAAGGTGTGTTCGATAGAGCTAGTCGGACACAGACCTGAAAAGCCGCGACAGTCTTATGACTTCGCGGCTTTTTGCTTTTCCGCGTGCGACGGTGCTTCTAGCAAATCAAGCGCGCGGCGCGATCCTCGCATCGGTTCGCACCATCGCTGCATGGGTTCGCACCATCGCCGCGTCAGTATCGCAACGCTGTTGCCTTGGTATCGCAATAGCGTCGCATCAATACCCACGCAGGTATATTCCTTCTTTCCCAATTCAAAGCCCGCCCATGCACTGCACGTTGAAGGCGTTCGTTCTGGCTCAGTTGCTGTGGCTGCCCGGCTGCGCAATCAAGGCGCCGTCGCCGGCGCAAACGGCTAGCGACGAGGCGCCGATGTATGCCGGCGCAGATCGCCGCGCGGCCGCCGCGTTGCGCGCGGGCGATGAACAACAGGTTGCACAGGCCGCGAAAGCGTTTGCGTCGCCATCGGCGGCGGCGCAGGCGCGGGTCGAAGAGGGCTATCGTCTTTTTCGCGAAGACCAGCCCGGCCAAGCCATGCGGCGCTTCAATCAGGCCTGGCTGCTCAATCCCGACAACGCCGAGGTATACGCGGGTTTCGCGGTCATTCTGGAAAGCCAGCGCAAAGTCTGCCAGGCGATGAGCATGATGGACCGCGCGATCAGTTTGAATCCGCCCGCGTTTCGCGGCATTTATGCGGACGCGGGCCGGATCGCGGCGCGTTGTGCGGCAGAAGACAAGACGCTGCCGCCCGAGGCGCGCATCGCGGCCACGACGCGTTCGGACGAGTGGTACCGCAAGGGCGAGGCCGTCGAGCCGGACAAGGGTTATCTGTATGCGTCATGGGCCACTGCCTACTACTGGCGCGGCCAGTATGGCGAGGCGTGGGCCATGGTTCACCGGTCGCGTGACGCCGGCGGCAGCCCTGATGCGGAATTCGTCAGGATGCTGCGCGCCCGCATGCCGGAGCCCGCCGCATCCTGAGCCGGTCGATGCGGGGGGCGTCGAAGATAATGCGGGCAGGGCAGACGTTGCGGGCACGGCAGACGATCCGGGCGGAGCAGGCAATGGACGCGGCACGAAGCAGCCGGTTCCCCTCCCGCCCATTTGCGATATCCTGCACACCATCATGATGAGAGCACTTTGGTTATGCCTGGGCTGCCTGATGCTGGCGCTGGGCGTCATCGGCGCCTTTCTGCCGGTGATGCCGACGACGATCTTCCTGATCCTGGCCGTGGGCTGCTTTTCGCGCTCGTCGCCCCGGCTCGAGAAATGGCTGCTGGACAGTCCGACATACGGTCCATCGCTGCGCGCCTGGCGTGAACAGGGCGCGGTATCGCGCAAGGGCAAGACGTACGCCAGCCTGGGCATGGCAGCGGGCTATGTGCTGTTCTACTGGAGCGCGAATCCCTCGCCGTTGCTGGCCATCAGCGTGGGCATCTTCTTTCTGGCCAGCGCGGCTTACGTGCTCAGCCGGCCCGGCCCGCGTGCCGAGGGCCAGGCCACTGACCCAGCAGCCGAATCGGCCACCGAACCGACCACCGAATCGGCCACCGAATCGATCACCGAACGGCCCTCCGACGCAACGACAGAATCCGCCTCGGACCCGGCCGACACGCCTGCTCGCAAATAGCCCGCACGGCCCGCATACCTCAATGCGAATGCCGCGGATCCCCGCGCGTCTCCACCACCTTCAAATACAGCGTCGCCGCTTCCAGGCACCCGCCCGTGGACAGTTGTCCCACGGTCTGCCGGTAGAGCTCCTGCCAGGGCGTCTGCGACGGCGGCGCTTCGTACGCCGGTTCCTGGCGGCGCCGTTCCAGTTCTGATTCATCCACCTGCAAAATGACCGACCGTTGGTTCAGGTCCACACGGATCCGGTCGCCGGTGCGCAGAAGCGCCAACCCGCCGCCCACCGCAGCTTCGGGCGACATGTTCAGGATGGACGGGCTGGCCGACGTGCCGCTCTGGCGGCCGTCGCCCATGCAGGGCAGCGAGTCGATGCCGCGCTTGATCAGATGCGACGGCGGCGCCATGTTCACGACTTCCGCGCTGCCGGGGTATCCCACGGTGCCCGCGCCGCGGATCACCAGAATGCAATGTTCGTCGATGTTCAGGGCCGGGTCTTCGATGCGGGCGTGATAGTCCTCCGGGCCTTCGAAGACGATGGCGCGCGCGTCGAAGGCGTTTTCCGAGCCGGGCTCCGACAAATACGCGCGGCGAAATGCCTCTCCCACGACCGACATCTTGATGATGGCGCTGTCAAAGAAGTTGCCGGACAGCACGATGAAGCCGGCGCGGTGCTTGAGCGGCGTGTCGCAGCTTCGGATGACGTCGGTGTTATGGGTCTTGGACGCTGCGGCAATGTCGCCGATGGTCTTGCCGGACACGGTCCCGCAGTCAGGATGCAGACGGCCCGCGGCCAGCAGCTCGTGCAGCACGGCCGGGACGCCGCCCGCGCGGTGAAAGCCTTCGCCCAGGTGCTCGCCGGCCGGCACGCAGTTGACCAGCAGCGGCACGTCTTCGCCCAGCCGCTGCCAATCGTCCAGGCTCAGGTCGACGCCCATGTGGCGCGCAATCGCGATCAGATGCGGCGGGCAGTTGCTGGACGCGCCCAGTGCCGAAGCAACGACGATGGCGTTTTCGAACGCCTGCCGCGTCATGATGTGCGAAGGCCGCAGGTCCTCGCGCACCATGTCGCAGATGCGCATGCCGGTGGCATAGGCCATCTGGCCGCGTTCGCGATACGGCGCGGGAATGCTGGCACAGGTGGGCAGCGACATGCCCAGCGCTTCGGCCAGCGAGTTCATGGATAGGGCGGTGCCCATGGTGTTGCAGTGGCCGATCGACGGCGACGATGCCGTGGCCAGCGTCATGAAGCCTTCGTAGTCCAGCTTGCCTGCGGCCATCAGGTTGCGCGCGTGCCAGATGACGGTGCCCGACCCCACGCGCTGCCCCTCATGCCAGCCATCCAGCATGGGTCCGCCGGACAGCACGATGGCCGGGATGTCCACGGTGGCCGCGGCCATCAGGCACGCGGGCGTGGTCTTGTCGCATCCGGTGGTCAGCACCACGCCGTCCAGCGGATAGCCGTGCAGGATCTCCACCAAACCCAGATACGCCAGATTGCGATCCAGCGCCGCGGTGGGCCGGCGGCCCTGTTCGGCCAGCGGATGCACCGGGAATTCCATGGGGATGCCGCCGGCGTCCCGGATGCCCGCCTTGATGCGTTCGGCCAGCGCCAGATGATGGCGATTGCAGGGCGCCAGGTCGCTGCCCGTCTGCGCGATGCCGATGATCGGCCGCCCCGACTGCAGTTCCTGGCGCGTCAGGCCGTAGTTGAGATAGCGCTCGACGTAGATCGCCGTCATGTCGGCGTGCGAAGGATCGTCGAACCATTTCTGGCTGCGCAGTCGGCGGGGTGTCTGGGACATGGCTGTCTCGCTTCGGTTGCTTACTGGCCCGGACCAAAAGCGGATCCGGGCCACCATTGGCGCTAGTTGCGCGCCTTCTGGATTTCGTCGTTCAGCTGCTTGACCAGTTCCGGGCCGAGCTCTTGCGTGTACTTGTCGACCACGGGCTGCACCTTCTGGCGCATGCGGGCCACTTCTTCCGGCGTGACGGTGTTGATCTTCATGCCGTTCTTTTCAAGCGTGCCCATGGCCTTGGTGGAATCGGCGCGGCTGTCCTGCCTTTCGAAGTCGCGCGACGACGCGGCGGCCTGGCGGATCAGCTTCTGCTCGTCGGGCGACAGCGTGTCCCACCACTTCTTGGACGCCAGCACCACCCACGGCGTGTAGACGTGGCGCGTGATGGTCAGGTAGGGCTGCACCTCGTAGAACTTGCTGCTCTGGATCGTGGTGATGGGATTTTCCTGGCCGTCCACCGTGCGCGTTTCCAGCGCGGTGAACAGTTCCGAGAACGGCATCGGCACCGCGTTGGCGCCCAGCGTGTTGAACACACCCAGCGCGATCTGGTTCTGCATGACGCGCAGCTTGATGCCCTGCAGGTCCTCGGCGCGTGTGATCGGCCGCTTGGAATTGGTCATGTTGCGAAAGCCGTTTTCCCAATAGACCAGGCCGACCAGACCTTTGGCTTCCAGTTTTTTCAGCAGATCCTGCCCGAGCGGGCCGTCCAGCACCGCGTCGGCCTCTTTTTCGCTGTTGAACAGGAAAGGCAGGTCGAACACGCCGAATTCCTTGACCATACCCGCCAGCGGCGCGGTGGATCCCACCATCATTTCCTGCGCGCCGCCCACCAGCGCGCTCTGCATCTGCTCGTCCGAGCCCAGGTTGGCCGAGCCGAAGGTCCGCATCTTGAGCTTGCCGCCGCTGACCTTTTCCAGTTCCTGCGCCAGATGGCGGGCCGCGCGGCCCTGCACGCTTTCCTCGTTCAGCCCGTAGCCGAAGCGGATGAGGCGCGGCTTGACGTCCGCGGCCGCGGCCACCCCGGCGACGGTGCAGGACAGCACCGTCGCCAGGACAAGAATGCGGGTCTTGAATTGCTTGATCATGGTGTTTCTCCTCGGGGGTTTTCAAGTGCCGCTAGTGCATCCAGCGTGCGGGTACGGTGATCAGTTCGGGGAAGATCACCAGCAGGACCAGCAGCAGTGTGTAGGCCACGACGTAGCGCCACACCCCTCTGCAGATGGTTTCCATATTGATGCGGGCCACGCCGCAAACCACGTTGAGCACCGTGCCCACCGGGGGCGTCAGCAGGCCGACGCTGCCGACCATGACGAACATGACGCCGAAGTAGACGGGGTCGATCCCTGCCTTGATGACGACGGGCATGAGTACGGGGCCGAGGATCAGGATGGTCGGCGTCAGATCCATCACCGTGCCGACCAGCGTCAGCAGGATCAGCAGCGCGAACATCAGCATCTTTGGCTGATCCATGACCGGCTCAAGCAATGCGATCAGGTCCTGCGGCAGGTCCGCCAGCGTGATCATGTAGGACGAGACCATGGCGGCCGCCACCAGAAACATGACCACGGCGGTCGTGCGCGCCGCGTTGATGAAGAGCGGTCCCAGGTCGCGCCATCCGATTTCGCGGTAGACGAAGAGGCTGACCAGCAACGCATACACGGCGGCGACGACGGCCGCTTCCGTGGGGGTGAAGATGCCGCCCCGCAGGCCGCCGATGATGATGACCGGCAGAAAGAGCGCCCACAGCGAGCCGCGCAGCGCCTTAAGGCGATTGCTCCAGGGCTCACGCGGCGCGGGCTTGATGCTGCCGTGCTTGCGCGCCACCCAGGTCCACACCGCCACCAGCGTCAGCCCCATCATGAGGCCCGGTGCGATGCCAGCGAAGAACAGCTTGGTGATCGACACGTTGGTGGCGACCCCGAAGATGATGAACGAGATCGACGGCGGGATGATGGGCGCGATGATGCCGCCGGCCGCGATCAGGCCCGACGCCTGGCCGGCCTCATAGCCCTTTTCGCGCAGCATCGGGATGAGCAGTGATCCCAGCGCCGCGGCGTCAGCCACGGCCGAGCCCGACAGGGACGCCAGCAGCACGCTGGCGAAAATGGCCACATATCCCAGGCCGCCCTGGATGTGGCCCACGAACGTGTTGGCCAGATGCACGATGCGCCGCGAGATGCCGCCGGCGTTCATCAGTTCGCCGGCCAGCATGAAAAGCGGCACCGCCATCAGCGTGAAGCTGTTGGCGCCGGACAGCATGTTCTGGGCGAGGAGCTGGGTGTCGTAGAAGTCCAGCTGGAACATCATGACGATCGCGCTGATGATGAGCGCGAAGGCGATCGGCATGCCCAGGGCGATCAGCCCCAGCAGCACGACTAGGAAGACGGTCAGGATCATTGCGGATATCCGGGCAGGTGATTGGGGGCGGTGAGGGGCGGGTTCACACCGCCGGGTCTTCCGGACTGGACTCCGCCGGCATCGGGCCGCCCGCAATCACGCGGACCAGGTCGATGAGGGTCAGGATGCCCATCGCCACGGCGGCATACAGGCCGGCTGCGTTAAAGACGGCCAGCGGCATGCCGGTGACCGGCAGCACGGTGTCCATGCCGATCACCGTCTGGACCCAGCCGCCTTCGGCCATCAGCCACAGCACCCACAGGATCATCAGTTGGCAGGCAATGTGCGACACGCGGCGCGCGCCCGGGCCGAAGCGTTCCACCATCATGGTGACGCCGATGTGCTGGTGTTCGCGCAGCGCGATCACCGCGCCCAGGAAGATCATCCAGACAAAGGCCAGGCGCGAGACCTCATCGGACACGTTGATGCCGGAGTTGAAGAGATAGCGCAGCGCCACGTTGCCGAACAGCAGCACGACCATCACGATCAGACAGGCCACCATCAGCCAGGTCTGCAGCACAAAACACCAGTCCGCGGCGCGGGCCAGCGGTGACCGGCCGGGACGCGACGGCCCCGGCCGCCCCAGTGGGGAAGCTTGCATGGTTGTCTCCTCTCCGTTTTTCCGGAGTTTTCTAATCATTTGATGCGGGTCATGTTAGCGCTAACATTTTTGCTTTGGCAAGCCTCTTTTTTTCCGTCAGACTACGCGCTTGCATTCACCGCGAGGGTCCATGTCCATCCGCAAACCCCGAAGCTCGCGCGCCGGCCGCGTCACCATGCAGGACGTCGCGCGGCGCGTCGGCGTCAGCGCCATCACGGTCTCGCGGGCGCTGCGCACGCCGGACAAGGTGGGGGAAGACCTGCGCCAGCACATCGCGCGGGTGTGCCAGGAACTTGGCTACGTGCCCAACCACGCCGCCAGCGCGCTTGCATCGGCGCGATCGCAGACCATCGTGGTGCTGATTCCGTCGCTGAGCAACGTGGTCTTCGTGGACATCATCACGGGCATCAAGGACGTGCTGGACCAGCACGGCTACCACATGCTGATCGGCGTGACGGGCTATTCGCCGGACGAAGAGGAGGCGCTGCTGCGCAAGTACCTGCAGCACTCGCCCGACGGGTTGGTGCTGACCGGCATCGATCACAATCCGGGCGTCTGGGAACTGCTGCGCGCGCAGGCGATTCCCACGGTGCACACGATCGAAACGCTGGAAGGCAACGACGACATGAGCGTCGGGTTCTCGCAATTCGACTCGGGCTACGCCGCCGGCCGCCATCTGGTGGAGCGCGGCTACCGCCGCATCGGCATCATCGGCGCGCAGTTGGATCCGCGGTCGCTGCGCCGTTGCGAGGGGTGCCGGCAGGCGCTACGCGATGCAGGCTTGTATGACGCGGCGCTGGAAATCATGACGCCGGAGAAATCGTCGATCAGCCTGGGGGCCGCGCTGATGCAGGACCTGCATACGCGCCACCCGGATTGCGACGCCGTGTTCTTCTGCAACGACGACCTGGCGCAGGGCGCGGTGTTCCAATGCGGCCGCGACGGGTTGCAGGTGCCGGCGCAAATGGCGATCGTCGGGTTTCATGACCTGGCGGGCACGGCCTGGACCACGCCGCCGCTGTCCACCATCGCCACGCCGCGCTATCAGATCGGGCTATCCGCCGCGCGATTGCTCATGCAGCATCTGGCGGGCGAACCCGTGCCCGAGCGGCACGTGGATCTGGGTTTCGAACTGGTCCAGCGCGAAACCAGCTAAGCGCCCTCCAGCATCGCCATCAAACCGATGATCAGCGCCTGCATGCCCTGATCCAGTTCCACTTCCATCTCGGATTCTTCCGCCGTGCGCGCGGCGTCGACGACCGGCTCCAGCCCGGCAACCGAATACACCGTGTCCGCCACCGCAAGGCCGTGAAACGCCACGGTCGCCAGCAGGATGCGCGATTGTTCCTTTGAGATGCCATAGGCGTCGGCGATGTGGCGCTGATGCCCGTCGATCTTCGCCAGCATGGACGGCGTCGCGGCCAGCCGCCGGATGACGTAGGGCGTCACGCCCGGATGCGCCTTGACGAACTCGCGCACGGATGTCGCGAACACCGTCAGGTAGTCCTTGAGATCTCCGCGATCGTGGCTACAGGCCTGCGGAATCTGCCACCGCTTGAAGATCTCCTCGGCGACCAGGCGCTTGAGCTCTTCCAGGCTGGGCACGTGCTTGTACAGCGCCATGTGGCTGACGCCCAGCGCTGCTGCGACGCCGACGAACGTGATGTTGGGCAGGCCCACGGCGATGCCGGCATCGGCGATCCGCTCGCGGGTGATGGTGGGAGGGCGTCCCCGTGCGGGGCGGCGCTCTGGCGGCTGCATGTCTGATCCCTGTTGTTGGCGTCGGCGATCCCGCACTTTAACCCGTCCCGCAATTATTTAGTTTATTGCTATGCAACTATTTCAAGATTTAGTTTATAGTGATGCAAATAATTATCAACTTCGTCCTGGTACTTCGTTCATGAGCACTTCCGGAGCCGCGCCGGCCCACGCTAAACACCCCGGCCCGCTCAGCCTGGTGTTGACCCCGATTCGCGGGCAACTCATTGCCGCAGCCGCGCTTGCCGCAGTTGGCACCATGCTCACGCTGGCGCCGCTCGCCGCCATCGCACACATTGCTCGCCTCATCCTGGAAGGTCCCGAACCAACGGCTCCCGAGCTTTGGTGGACTGTCGCCGCTGCCGTCGCGAGCCTGTTCACGGGCATGGCGCTGGTGTCGGCTGCCGAACTGACCGCCCACCTGGCCGACAACCGGATCACGCATCATCTGCGCCTGGCCGGCGCGAGGCGGTTGGCGCAAGTGCCTTTGGGCTGGTTCACGGACCGGGCCTCCGGCGAGGTCAAACAGGCATTGCAGGACGACATGGCGACGCTGCACAGCCTCACCGCGCATTTCTTCACGGCTGTGGGACGCGCCGGCGGCGCCATCGCGGCGTCGGCGGTCTACCTGTTTGCGCAGGACTGGCGCCTTGCCATCGCGGCGTTGCTGCCGTTTCCGGGCTTCTTCCTCTTTCTGCGGCGGGCCATGAAGGCGGGCGGCGCGAACATGCCGGTGTTCATGGAACGCCTTGGCCGCCTCAACGGCGCGACCGTCGAATTCGTCAATGGCATACCCGTGGTCAAGGCGTTTGGCGATGCCGGCAAGGCGCATCGCGGCTACCGGGACGCGGTGGACGGCTTTGCCGCGGCTTTTGCCGACTTCACCCGGCCATTGGTCGCCGCGATGGCGCGGGCCCACGCGCTGATCGCGCCGGTCACGGTTCTGGGCGTGGTGCTGGGCGCGGGCGCGCTGTTCGTGGCGCTGGAGTGGATGGCGCCGGTGGACGTGCTGCCTTTCGCATTGGTGGCGCCGGGCATCTGCGCGCCGATGCTGTTGCTGCACACGCTGTTGCACGATCTGGGCAGCGCCACGGGCGCGGCGCAACGGGTGCTGGCGCTGATGAATACGCCCGTGCTGAAGGCGCCGGCGGCCGGCCACGGCCAGATTCCTAAAGGGCATGAAGTGCGGTTCGAGGATGTCAGCTACCGCTACGGCGATGGTCACGAGGCCGTGTCCGGCATCACGTTCACGCTGGCGCCCGGCACGGTGACCGCCATTGTCGGCCCGTCCGGCGCCGGCAAATCCACGCTCGCCCGCCTGCTGGTGCGCTTCTTCGACCCGGCGCAAGGGCGCATCACACTCGGCGGCGCGGACCTGCGCCAGATCGAGAGCGCGCAGCTCTACCGGCGCATCGGCTTCGTGCTGCAGGAGGTGCGGCTCATCCACGCCAGCGTGCGTGACAACATCGCGCTGGGCCGGCCGGGCGCCACCCAGCAGGAAATCGAAGCCGCCGCGCGCGCCGCCAACATCCACGAACGCATCCTGGCCCTGCCGCGCGGCTACGACGCCGTGATCGGCGAAGACGCGCAGCTCTCGGGCGGGGAACGCCAACGCGTGAGCATCGCGCGCGCCGTCCTGCTGGATCCGCCCGTGCTGGTGCTGGACGAGGCCACGGCCGCAGCCGATGCCGGCAACGAAGCGGCCGTCCAGGAGGCGCTGTCGCGCTTTGCGCGGGGTCGCACGCTGCTGGTGATCGCGCACCGGCTGGACACGGTGGTGCATGCCGATCACATCCTGGTCCTGGAAGACGGGGCCATCACCGAACAGGGGCGGCACGACGCGCTGCTGGCGCATGGCGGCTGCTATGCGCGGCTGTGGGCGCAGGGCGGTCATGCGATGGCGACGGCGCAAGAGGAGCCGGCATGCTGACGACCTTTGTGCGCCTGCTTGGCAACGACGTTGCCTTCCTGCGCCGCTACGGGTGGCTGGCGGCCGCCTACGGGCTGGCCTGCGGGCTGACCATGGCGGCCACGGCGCCGCTGCTTACGCATCTGCTGGCCGGCGACACGCGGCAGGCCGCTGCGTGGCTGGCTGCGGTGCTCGCCGGGGTGGTGTGCTGCGGGGCGCTACGCCTGCCGGTCGAACGGGCCGGCGTGCGTGTGGGCGTCGCCATCCTGCAGGCTGGCCGCCATCGGCTGGGCGACCATGTGGCGCGCCTGCCTGTCGGCTGGTTAACGCCGCAGAACACCGCGCGTCTCAGCCATGTCGTCACGCAGGGCATGATGACCGTGGCCCAGTTGCCCGCGCACGTCTTCACGCCGCTCGTCGCAGGTGTGGCGGCGCCCCTCGTGCTGGTGGCGGCGCTGTTTGCGCAGCATTGGCTGCTGGGGCTGATCGCACTGGCGGCGCTGCCGCTGCTGGCGGGCGTGCTGGCGCTGACCGCGCGGTTGGCGGGGCGCGCCGACGCCGAGTTTCATCGGCGCTTTGCCGAAACCAGCCAGCGCGTGGTGGAGTTTGCGCAGGCGCAGTCGGTGCTGCGCGCCTTCAGCGCGGAAGGCGGCGGCATGCGGCACATCGAGCAATCCCTCGACGCGCAGCGCCGATCGGGCACGCGCCTGATCTGGCGGTCGGCGGCCGCGGCCGTCCTCAACGTCTGGGCGGTCCAGGCCGTCTTTGCCGCCCTGCTGATCGCGGCGGCTCTGTGGCTCAACGGACTGCTCGCCGCCGGCGCCGCTAACGGGCAATTGGTGGCCGCCGTTGTCGCGATGCTGCTGGCGGTGCGCTACATCGACGGCCTGCTCGAGGTTGCCGGCTACGGCGAGGTGCTGCGCGGCGCGCGCGCCCAGCTTGATGAGATCGACGCGCTTTTTGCGGCGGCGCCCTTGCCGGAGCCCGCCGCACCGCAGACGCCGCGCGACGCGTCCATCGAATTGCGCGACGTGCGCTTTCGCTACGCGCAGGACACGCCCGACGTGCTGCACGGCCTGAACCTGCGCATCGAGCCGGGCAGCATGGTCGCGCTGGTCGGCGCATCGGGGTCCGGCAAGACCACGCTGGTGCGGCTGATCGCGCGATTCTTCGACGTGACGCAAGGCAGCGTGCACATCGGCGGCGTTGACGTGCGGCAGATCGCCAGCACGCAACTGGCCGGCCACATCAGCCAGATATTCCAGGACACCTATCTTTTTACCGGCACCATTGCCGACAACATCCGTGCCGGCCGGCCGGGCAGTGATGATGCCGATGTCCTGCACGCCGCGCGCGAAGCGGGCGTAGACGAGATCGCCGCGCGCCTGCCGCAAGGCATGGACACGCCGGTGGGCGAGGGCGGCGCGCGGCTGTCGGGCGGCGAGCGCCAGCGCATCGCCATCGCGCGCGCGCTGATCAGCAACGCGCCCATTCTGCTGGTGGACGAGGCCACCGCGGCGCTGGACGCGGGCAATCAGGCCGTCATCGCCAGCACGCTGGCGCGCCTGCGCGGCAAGCGGACGCTGGTGGTCATTGCGCATCAGTTGTCGACGGTGGCGATGGCTGATGAGATCGCGGTGGTGGAGGACGGCCGGATCGTCGAAGCGGGCGCGCCGGCGGCGCTGCACGCGAGCGGCGGACGGTACGCGCAATTCCTGACGCAGCGCGAGGCCGCCAAGGGTTGGCGCATCGCCGGAGACCGCGTCTGATGCGTGCCGGGCTGTTGGTGCTGTTCGTCGTGCTGTGCGGCGCGTCCCTCCTGGTCGGGGCGCGGCAGTTGGCCTGGACGCAGCTCTTCACGCTGTCGGGCGACGCGTGGCTGACGCTGACCGCCAGCCGCCTGCCGCGGCTGGCCGCGCTGGTGCTGACGGGCGTCGGCCTGTCGGTGTGCGGTGTGATCCTGCAGCACATCGTGCGCAACAAGTTCGTCGAACCCGCCACCTGCGGCGGGCTGGACGCCGCCAAGCTGGGCATCCTGGTTGCGCTGACGGTGGCGCCGTCGATGGGGCCGGGCGGGCGGATGGCGTTTGCGCTGGCATTCTGCTTTGCAGCCAGCCTGGCCTTCGTCATGATCGTGCGCCGCATCCGGTTCAAGAACACGGTGCTGGTGCCCGTGATGGGGCTGATGTTCGGCGGTGTGCTGAGCGCGCTGGCCGAATTCCATGCCTATCGCAACAACATCCTGCAAAGCATGCAGGGCTGGCTGCTGGGCGACTTCTCCAAGATCGTGCAGGGCAATTACGAGATCATCTATCTCATCCTGCCGATCGTCGTGCTGACGTACCTGTATGCGCACCGCTTCACGGTGGCCGGCATGGGCGAGGACATGGCCGCAAGCCTGGGGCTGAATTATCCGGCCACCGTCGCGCTGGGCCTGATGCTGGTGGCGGTCACGGTGTCGGCCACGGTCATCACGGTGGGCGCGATTCCGTTCGTGGGTTTGGTGGTGCCCAATCTGGTCGCGCTCCACTATGGCGACAACCTGGGCCGCACGCTGCCCGTCGTCGCCTTGGGCGGCGCGTCGCTGCTGCTGGTCTGCGACATCCTGGGGCGCGTGCTGATCTATCCGTTCGAAGTGCCCATTGGCCTGACGGCGGGGGGCGTGGGCGGCGTCCTGTTCCTGGCGCTGATTCTCTGGAAGCACCGATGATGCGCGCAGCTTCCCGGAACGCGGTCTGGATGGCGGTCATCGCGTTGGCCGTGGTGTTCCTGTTTTTCCGGTCGGGCCTGGACTTCGACTACGTCATCCCCAAACGCCTCGCGCGGCTGGCGGCCATGGTGATCGGCGGCGTCTGCATCGCGTGGTCGTCGATCGTGTTCCAGACACTGACCGGCAACCGGATCCTCACGCCCGCCATCATGGGCTACGAGGCGGTGTACCTGCTGCTGCAGTCCGTGTTGATCCTGGCGCTGGGCACGCAAAGCCTGGTGCTGCTGGGGCCGAACGGCAACTTCCTGGTCTCGGTCCTGGTGATGCTGGCGTATTCGTGGATCCTGCATCGCTGGCTGTTCCACCGCGGCAGGCAGAACGTGTACTTCCTGCTGTTGGTGGGACTGGTGCTGACCATGGTGATCGGCACCTTCACGCAGTTCGTGCAACTGAAGACCAGTCCGGGCGAGTTCTCGATCCTGCTGGGCTTTACCCAGGCCTCGTTCGGCAAGGCCGAGCCGGCGCAGTTGCTGGCATCCGCCGCCGTTGTTGCCGCGGTATGCCTGGCCGGACGCAGGCAATTGCCGACGCTGGACGTCCTGTCGCTGGGGCGTGACCAGGCCATGTCGCTGGGTGTTGACCATCCGCGGGCCGTGCAACTGCATCTGGCCTTGATCGCGGTGCTGGTTGCCGTTTCCACCAGCCTGCTGGGACCCACGGCGTTCATGGGCATCTTCGTGGCCAACACCGCGTATGCCCTGGCACGCACACGCCGGCATCGCGTCACATTGCCCACCGGCTGCGCCATCGCCGCCGGCATGTTCATCCTGGCCCAGCTCGCGGTCGAATACATCTTCAACTACAAGACCACCGTCGGGATCCTGGTCAACCTGGTGTGCGGCGGCTGGTTTCTCGCGCTGATGGCGCGCACGCGGGGCGCCGCATGATCACGACCAGAAATCTTTGCAAAATCCATGGCGCGAAAGCGGTCCTGCGCGACGTGAGCCTGCAGTTCCCCCAAGGCAAGCTGACATCGCTCATCGGCCCGAACGGCGCGGGCAAGACCACGCTCCTGATGATGATGGCGCGGTTGATGGAACCGACGCAGGGCGACGTCTTCATCGGCGACCGCAACGTGGCGGACATGCGCCGCGCCGATTACGCGCGGCGCGTCGCAACCTTGCGCCAGTCTCCCGACTTCAACCTGCGGCTCACGGTGGATGACTTGGTGGCATTCGGGCGCTTTCCCTACAGCCGCGGCGCCTTGACGCCGCAGGACATGCAGGCGATCGACGAGGCCATCTCGTTTCTATCGCTGGAGCCGCTGCGCCGCGCCTACCTGGACGAGCTGAGCGGCGGCCAGCGGCAGATGGCGTTCATGGCCATGACCATCGCGCAGCAGACCGATTGCCTGCTGCTGGACGAGCCGCTGAACAACCTGGACATCCGGCACGCAGTCCAGATCATGCGTGCGCTGCGCCGCCTGAGCGACGACCACGGCCGCACCGTGATCCTGGTCGTGCACGACATCAACTTCGCGGCCAGCTATTCGGACCATGTCGTCGCGCTGAAGGGCGGGGTGGTGCATTGCGCGGGCGCGGTGCATGAGGTCATGACCGAAGACCGGCTGCGCGACCTGTATGGACTGGATTTCGAGATCACGCAGGGCGATCGCGGTCGTCTGTGCAACTACTTCAATCCCCCTGGAGAACTGAAATGATCCTGTCGCACTGGCCGAGGGCGATGCTGCTAGCCGCGGCATTGGCCGCAACAGCGGCGCTGCACGGCTGCGGGCAAGCCACGGACACGCCCAAGGCCGCGGCGGCATCGGCCGCCGCGGCAACGGCCGCCGCGGCACCCGCGGATGCGCCGTCGCAGAATGCTTATGTTCCGATCACCGTCAAACACAAGCTGGGCGAGACCGTGATCGACCGGCTGCCGCAGCGCGTGGTGGCCCTAGACATGAACGAAGTCGATTTTCTGGACGAGCTGGGCGTCCCCGTCGTGGGCATGCCCAAGGACTTCGTGCCGCACTTCCTGGTCCGCTACCGCGACGCGCCCGACGTGCAGGACATGGGCGCCATCGTCCAGCCGAATCTGGAGCGCGTGCACGCGGCAAAGCCGGATCTCATCCTGATCACCTCGCTGCAGGCGAACCACTACAAGGAGCTGAGCCAGATCGCGCCCACCGTCCACTTCGACGTGGACTACCGCGACAGTCAGGCCGACCACATCGAGATCGTCAAGGACCATCTGCTGACGCTGGGGCGCATTTTCGGCAAGGAGGACCTTGCCCGCAGGAAGGCGGCTGATCTGGACGCCAAGGTTGAAGCGGCCCGCGCGCTCATCCGCGACCGTCCGGAAACGGCCCTCGTCGTGCTGCACAACAACGGCGCCTTCAGTTCATTCGGCGTGCATTCCCGCTACGGCTTCATCTTCAAGGCGCTGGGCGTGAAACCGGCCAGTCCCTTGGCCGATGGCGGCCTGCATGGCCAGCCGATCTCCAGCGAATTCATCCAGCAGGCGAACCCGGGCATCGTCTACGTGGTCGACCGCACGGCCGTGATGGAACGCCGGCCGGCCCTGAACGCCGAGACGCTGGGCAACCCGCTGCTGCGTCAGACGGCCGCGTGGCAAGACGGCCGCGTGGTCTTTGCCGACGCCGAAGCCTGGTATGTCACTGCCGCCAGCGTGAAGTCGCTGCATCTCATGATCGACGAAGTCATGAGGCCTTACCGGAACTGATTCCTCAAGACGCCCCGCGCGTCATTGCCGATCCAAACGTAAATGATTCCCAGTCGCCCGGATTGCCGGGCGATCCCAGCTCAACTGAACGGAGCATTCCATGAGCAAACGTCGCCATAGCGGCCGCGTCGCACGTCCTTCGCCGCTAGCCGGGCAGGCAAAGCCCGCCTTTTCCTTGAACCCTTTCGTCGCCGCCGTGTTCGGCCTTACGCTGGGCGCCGCGGTTGCGACGCCGGCGTGGGCGCAGCAGGAGGCGGGTGTGAAGACCCTGCCCACGGTGACCGTCACGGGCCAGGCCGATGCGCAGGAAGCGCCGTCAACGCCCTACGCCGGTGGCCAGGTCACGTACGGCGGCCGTGTAGGCTTCCTGGGCGACAAGGACTTCATGGACACGCCGTTCTCCGTCATCAACTACACGGAAAAGTACATCGAGGACCTGCAGGCCAAGGACATCACCGATGTCATCGCCCGCACGGACCCGTCGGTGTTCAGCAACGGCGTGTCGGGCGCGTGGAGCGAAAACTACTCGATCCGCGGCTTCTCGTCCGCCACCACCGACATGACGTTCAACGGGCTGGCCGGCATGGCGCCTTACTACCGGACGTCGCCCGAGATGTTCGAGCGGATCGAGGTCTTGAAGGGCCCGTCCGCCTTGCTGAACGGCATGCCTCCCGGCGGTTCGGTCGGCGGCACGGTCAACCTGGTGTCCAAGCGCGCCGGCGCCGAGCCGCTGACGCGCCTGACGGCCACCTACATGTCGGACGCGCAGTTCGGCGGGCACCTGGACATGGGTCGGCGCTTCGGCGAGAAACAGCAGTTCGGCATCCGGTTCAACGGCATGTACCGCAACGGCAACGGTCCCGTCGACGACCAGAAAAAGCGCGCGCAACTGGCGTCGCTGGGCCTGGACTGGCGCGGCGAGCGGGTCCGCATCTCCGCCGATCTGTACGACACCGATGAGCGCATCGACGGCGTGACGCGCGGCATCAACCTTGCGCCCGGCATCGGCGTGCCCAAGCCGCCCAAACCCGAAACCCTGTTGAACCCGGATTGGGCCTACGTGAAGAACCAGGATCGCGGCGCCATGATCCGCGGCGAATTCGACGTCACCGACAAGCTGATGGCGTACGCGGCCATCGGCACCAGCCGTTCCGAATACACCTACAGCGGCGCCATGTCGGCGCAGGTGTTCAACGATGCCGGCGACTTCCGCACGTCGATGGGGCAACTAAACATGGAGGTGGACAAGACCTCCGGCGACGCGGGCCTGCGCGGCAAACTGCAGACCGGCGCGATCAAGCATCAGTGGGTGCTGAACGCCACGTACTACTCCGATGATCAACACGATTACGGCCGCCGCTCGGTGCCCGGCGCGGACTGGGTCACCAACATCTACAACCCCGTCTGGGGTCCGGCGCCCGCCGGCGTTTTTCCCCCCATCATGCACAGCAAGACGCGCATGATCAGCTATGGCTTGGCCGACACCTTGTCCTTTGCGGAGGACCGCGTGCAACTGACGCTGGGCGCGCGCCGCCAGGAGGTCCGCACCGACAGCTTCAGCGTCGCCACCGGCGCGCGCACCAGCCGCTATGACGCCCACGCCACGACGCCCGCCGCCGCGCTGCTCGTCAAGGCGACGGACAACATTTCCGTGTACGCGAACTACATCGAGGGCCTCTCCAAGGGTCAGTCCGCGCCCGCCACCGCGGCCAACGCAGGCGAGCTCTTTGCGCCCTTCAAGACCAAGCAGAAGGAGATCGGCCTGAAGGTCGACCTGGGCGACTTCACCCATACGCTGGCGCTGTTTGAAATCGAGCGCCCCAGCAGCTACACCGATCCGGTCACAAACATGTTCTCGTTCGGCGGCGAGCAGCGCAACCAGGGCGTGGAATGGGGCTTCTTCGGCGAACCGCTGCGTGGCGTGCGCCTGATCGGCGGCGTCGCCTACATCGATCCCAAGGTGACAAAAGCGGCCGTCGCGGCCAACGAGGGCAAGCAGGCCACCGGCATCCCGAGGCTACAGGGCAAACTTGGCGTGGAATGGGACGTGCCGGCGGTGCAGGGGCTGACGTTGACGGCCAACGCGACCTCGGTGTCCAAGCAGTACATCAGCGCGGACAACTCGCTGTCGGTGGGCGGGCGCACCACGTACGACATCGGCGCGCGCTACGCCACGAAGGTGGCGGACCGCCAGGTGGTGCTGCGCGCCGCCATCAATAATCTGACGAACAAGGCCTATTGGGGCATGCCGCAGCTCTCCAGCCTGGCACTGGGCGCGCCGCGCACGTTCATGCTGTCGGCGTCGATGGACTTCTAAGGGGGCCCAGCGCCAGAAACACCCCGGCCGCCATGATGAGCCCCATGCCCGCCAGCGCCAGCGCGTCTGGCGGGCGCTGGAACCAGAACGTGCTGAAGCCCAGCGCCAGCAGCAACTGGAAGTAGTTCAGCGGCGCGAGCGTCGCGGCCGGGACGCGCTGGAAGGCGGCGATCAGCAGGATCTGCGCCAGTCCGCTGCATGCGCCCAACGCAAGAATGATGGCGGTGTCCGCCGGTCCCGGCCAGGGATCGGGCAGGAAGAAGGGCGCCGGCAGCGCCGTCACGATGAGGCAGATGAACGCGGTGTACGCATACTGCACCGGCCCCGGCACCTTGTTCGACAGCTTTCGCGTCAGCACCTGGAAGATCGCGTAACTGACGGCGGACACCGCCATCAGCAACGTGCCCAGCAGAGGCAGGTCGCCGCCGGGCCGCACGATCAGCAGCATGCCGCCAAACCCCGCAGCCACGGCGCCCCATTGCGCCGCGCGGACGCGTTCGCCCAGCATCCAGGGCGACAGCGCCACCATGATGAGCGGGGCCGTGAAGTAGATGGCGGTGGCTTCGGACAGCGGCATCCAGATCAGCGCGGTCATGAAGCAAGTGGCCACCGTGGCCAGCATGACGCCGCGCAGCACCAGCAGCGGCTTTTCCGGCGCGTCGCGCAGGCGCAGGCCGCGCCCATGGCGCCACAGCATGCCCATCGCCAGCGTCACCACCGCCAGGTAGCGCATCACGTTCAGGAAGGGCGCGGGGTAGCGTTCCAGCAACTGCTTGGTGCCCGCGTCGAAGGTGGCAAACGCCACCAGCGCCGCAAAGAACAGCAGGATGCCGGTCTGGCGCGCGGGCGTTGATCCGGTCAGGGCGCTCATCCGGCGCACGTGCTCATGCACGCCTTTGCGCACCCCCGGGCATGGTCACTTGCCGCCACGGTCGAATCCTTCAAGAAACGCGTCCAGCGCCGGTCCGATCGCCTCGACCATGTAGCCGCCTTCCTGCACCACCACGGTCGGCACGCCCAGACCGGCGACGCGCGCGCCGATGTCGCGGTAGGCGTCGATGTCCAACCGGAGCACGCTGATGGGATCGTCCTTGTACGTGTCGAACCCCAGCGGCAAAACCAGCGCCTCGGGCGCATAGCCCGCCAAGGCGTCCAGCGCCGTGTCCAGCGCCTGCAGGAATTCCGCGTTGCCGCAGCCGTGCGCCAGCGGCAGGTTCAGGTTGTAGCCTTCGCCCGCACCGTGGCCGCGTTCGTGCGCGTAGCCGGTGTAGAAGGGGTAATAGCCCGCCGGGTCGGCATGAAGCGACACCGTCATCACATCCGGCCGCTGGTAGAAGATGTTCTGCGTGCCGTCGCCGTGATGCGCGTCCACGTCCAGCACCGCCACCTTTGACCACGTTTGCAGCAGCCGGCTGGCCGCGGCGGCGCTGCTGTTCAGGTAACAGAAGCCGCCCGCGCGATCGCGATGGGCGTGGTGGCCGGACGGCCGGCACAGCGCATACGCCACCCCGCCACCGCCCGCCACATGATCCGCCGCCGCCAGCGCGCTATGGGTGGACCGCAGCGCCGAGCGCCATGTCTGCGGCCCGATGGGGCAGGACAGGTCGCTCAGGTAGTACCCGGTCTGCGCCACGATGGACGGCGAGGGGCAGGGGCCGCGCCCGGCGGCATCGATGCGGCCGTTGTAGTACGGCGAGAGATTCGGCAGAACCTCCGGCCCGGGATCGACCCCCGGCGCCTTCAACGCCTGCCAGCGCGCAAAGGCCGTTTCCAGATAATCCAGGTAATCCGCGCTGTGGACGTGTTCGAGCGGCTTGCGTCCATAGTCGGCCGGCGCTTCGACCTTGATGCCGCGGGCGGCCAGCGCCTGCTGCAGGTTCTCGGCGCGCGACGGCAGGTCGGTCGGGGCGCTGATGCGGCCCAGCCGCATGAATTGGCGGGGCGAATGCAGCAGCTGTTCTTCGGAAAAAAAGGCCTTCATGGATATCCTCGCTCAGACCGTCCGGGTCAATGCCAGATGCGCGGGGCTCATGCCCGCTTCAGTTCGATCTCGACGAACACGAATTCCGTGTCGCTGGGATTGATGACGTTGTGCTCCACGCCGACCGGCCGGTAGTACGCCACGCCGGTGGTGAGCTGGCTGGTGACCTGGCCGGTGGGGGTGTCCAGCAGCAGCGGGCCGGTGGTCTGCGGCACCACCACGTAGTTCATGCCATGGCGGTGCCAGCCCGTCTCGCCACCCGGCGGGAAACGCCACTCGGTGACGGTGACCTGCTCGTTGTCGATCTGCACGGTGGGGATTGCGGCGGGGCGTTGCATAAGCGGTTCTCCTGAATGGCGATGACGGAATGGCGGTCAGGCGGCCTGCGCCTTGGTCGGGTCCCAATGCTGGCCCGGCACCGCGGCGATCAACTGGCGCGTGTATGCATGCCGCGGGTTGTCGAAGATCTGGGCGGGCGACCCGTACTCGACCACCTTGCCGCGATGCATGACCAGGACCGAATTGCAGATCTGCGCCGCTACGCGCAGGTCGTGGGTGATGAACACCAGCGCAATCTTCAGCCGCTGCTGCAGGTCGTGCAGCAGTTGCAGCACTTGCGCCTGCACCGACACGTCCAGCGCGGAGACCGATTCGTCGGCCACCAGCACCTTGGGTTCCAGCGCCAGGGCGCGCGCGATGCCGATGCGCTGGCGCTGGCCGCCGGAAAACTGGTTGGGATAGCGATCGAAGGCAGACGGATCCATGCCCACCAGCGACAGCAGCTCGCGCGCCCGGGCCTCGGCCTGCGCCCGCGCCACGCCGTTGGCGACCGGGCCGTCGCTGATGATGCGGCCCACGGTGTGCCGGGGGTTGAGCGAGGCAAACGGGTCCTGAAAGATCATCTGGATCTCGTGCCGCATCGGCCGAAAGCGGGACTCGGGCAGCGTGGCGATGTCCTGCCCGTTGAACAGCAACTGGCCGCCATTGATGCCGACAAGCTTGAGCAGGCATTTGCCGATCGTGGATTTGCCGGACCCCGATTCACCCACGATGCCCAGCGTCTCGCCGCGCCGCACGGCAAAGCTCACGCCGTCCACCGCGCGCACCTCGCGCTTGTTGCCCAGCCAGCCGTGGCCGATCACGTAGGTCTTCTTCAGGTCCTTCACTTCCAGCACCGGTCTGTCGTCCGCGATCCCGGCGCGCTCCTCGCCGCGCCGGTGAGGCACCGCCGCGATCAGGCGCTGGGTATATGGATGGCGCGGACGGTTGAGCACTTCGTCGGCAGGGCCTTGTTCCACCAGAATGCCTTTCTCCATGACGGCCACGCGATGGGCGATCTCGGCCACCACGCCGAAGTCGTGCGTGACGAACATCACGCCCATGCCTTTCTCTTTCT
The DNA here is from genome assembly GCF_902859585.1 of Achromobacter animicus. GTDB lineage: Bacteria > Pseudomonadota > Gammaproteobacteria > Burkholderiales > Burkholderiaceae_B > Achromobacter > Achromobacter animicus. The sequence goes on from NZ_CADIJM010000006.1 coordinate 43,900, forward strand.
GGATCCGCGCGATCAGCGCCAGGATCTGCGCCTGCGTCGTCACGTCCAGCGCGGTCGTGGGCTCGTCCGCGATCAGCAGCGCGGGTTCCAGCGCCAGCGCCATCGCGATCATGACGCGCTGGCGCTGTCCGCCTGACAGCCGGAATGGGTAGACGTGATAGAGCGTCGCCGGGTCCGGCAGGCCCACGAATTCCAGCAGTTCCAGCGTGCGCTTCAGGCGCTCGGCGCCTGGGTAGGCGTCATGCACGCGCATCACCTCGCTGATCTGCTCGCCCACCGTCATCAGCGGGTTCAGGGCCGACAGCGGCTCCTGAAAGATCATCGCCATGTCCTTGCCGCGCATGGCCTGAAGCGCCGGCTCGTCCAGCTGCAGCAGGTCCTGGCCGCGGAACAGGATGCGGCCCTGCTGCGGCGTCAGGTAGTCGGGCAGCAGTCCCATGATGGCGTTGGCGCTCATGGACTTGCCCGATCCGGATTCGCCGACGATGCACAGGATTTCCCCGGCGCGGATGTCGTACGAGACGTCCTGTACGGCGTAGGGACGATCGCCACCCTTGGGCAGCGCGATGGTCAGGTTCTGGATGGACAGCAGCGGCGTCGATTCTGAGGTTGGATTCATGCCGGCCTCCTATTCGCCGCGCTTGCGCAGTTGCGGGTTGAGGGCGTCGTTCAGGCCTTCGCCGATCAGGTTGATGGCCAGCACGGTCAGCAAAATGGCGACGCCCGGCCACACGCTCATCCACCAGGCTTCGCGGATCATCGTGCGCGCCGCGCCGATCATGAAGCCCCAGCTCATCAGGTTGCGGTCGCCCAGGCCCAGGAAAGACAGCGACGATTCCGTCAGGATGGCGGTCGCCACCATGAACGAGGCCGACACGATGATGGGCGACATGGCATTGGGCAGGATCTGCGTGCCCACGATGCGCGCCGGCGTCTGGCCAATCACGATGGCCGCCTGCACGAATTCGCGCTGCTTGAGCGTCATGAACTCCGACCGCACCAGCCGCGCGGCCGGCGGCCAGGACACCACGGCGATCGCGCCCATGATCGAATACACCGACGGACTCAAAATGGCGACCAGCACCACGGCCATCGCCAGTTGCGGAATGGTCTGGAAGAATTCGGTGAAACGCATCAGCGCGTCGTCTACGCGGCCCCCGCAATAGCCGGCCACCGACCCCACCAGGATGCCGAACAGCAGCGCCACGGCGGTCGACAGCAAACCGACCATCAGCGACACGCGTGCGCCCCATACCAGGCCGGCCGTGATGTCGCGGCCCAGCATGTCCGTGCCGAACGGATAGTCCGCATTGGTGAACGGCGGGATCAGCGGATCGGCCACCATCATCCATGGCGATTCCTCGTACAGCAGCGGCGCCGCCAGAGCCACGGCCACCACGATCAGCATGATGACCAGGCCGGCCACCGCCCCGTAATTGCGCATGTAACGTTGGGCGAATGACTTCATGCGGAGGCTCCTTGCTGCGCGCCCGCGCCGATGCGCGGATCGATCAGGCGGTACAGCACGTCGGTCAACAGGTTGAAGACGACGACCATGATGGACGTGACCAGGAAGATGCCCAGCAGAAGCTGGTAGTCGCGTTGCAGCAGGGCGTCAAACATCAGACGGCCGATGCCGGGCCACGCGAAGACGGTTTCGGTCAGCACCGCGCCGCCCGCCATCTGCCCAAGCTGGATGCCGGCAAACGTGATGACCGGCAGCAGCGCGTTGCGCAGCACGTGCGCGCGGATCACACGGCTGGGGCTCACGCCCTTGGCGCGGGCCGTTTTCACAAAGTCCATGCCGATCACTTCCAGCATCGACGCGCGGGTCAGCCGCACATACACGGCCATGAAGAAGCAGCCCAGCGTCACGGTCGGCAGGATGAGGTGCAGCGCGATGTCGCCCGCGCGCGCCCAGCCGGTCAGGTTGGCGCCCACGGTTTCCATGCCGAACGCCGGCAGCCAGCCCAGCACCACCGAAAACAGCAGGATGCCCATCAGCGACAGCCAGAAGAGCGGCGTGGCGTACAGGAGCAGGGCGCCGGTCATCACCGAGCTATCGATCCAGCGGCGCTTGTTGCGGTAGCGCGCCTTGGCCGCCACCACGCCCAGCAGCACGCCCAGCACGATGGAAAACACGAAGGCGCACGACATCAGGAGGAACGTGGCGGGCAGGCGCTCGACGATCAGGTCCAGCACCGGCACGTGGTTGCGGTACGAAAAGCCCAGGTCCAGCTGCACCACGCCCTTCAGATAAAGCAGGAGCTGCGTCAGGATCGGCTTGTCCAGCCCGAAAGCGACACGCAGCTGGTCCACGTAGGCGGCATCGCCCGCGCCGGCCTGGCCGGCGAGCACGGCGGCGGGGTCGCCGGGCGCCAGCCGTATCAGGAAGAAATTGATGATCACCACGCCCAGCACCACCACCAGGGCCTTGCCGATGCGGGAAAGCAGGAAAGACAGGAATCTCATGCTCGGGTCCTTTCAGGACGGGCTTTGCCGGCGGCAAGCGGGCCCATCGCGCAGCGGGGCGCCGCCGCGGGTCAAGCCCGCGGCGGCGCATCGGCAGCGCTTACTTCTTCTCGATGTAGACGTCGTCGAACGACTCGTTCAGACCGATGGCGGTCTTGACCAGGTTCTTGACGTTGGCGCGAGACAGGGTGGGGAACTCCATGTCGACCAGAAATCCGTTGGCCACCTCGTTGACGAGGGTCGTCTGGATCTTGGTGTAGAGCTCCTGGCGCTTGGCCGGATCGACCTCGGAGGCGGCGGCCTCCCACAGCTTGTCGGTCTCGGGATTGCTGTATCCCTGCACGTTGGCAAAGGGCGATCCCTTGACGATGTTCGACGAGATGTACAGCCGCTGCACGCCCAGCGCGGGGTCGCCGTACTGGTAGGTGAAGGTGGTGGTCAGGTCGAAGTCCCAGTTGCCGGTGCGGCTGGCCCAGCCGCCCGCGTCGGTCGATTCCACATTCACCTTGAAGCCAAGCTGTTCCAGCGCCTGCTTGGTGTATTCACCCAGGCGGTCCCAGGTCGAACCATACGGAAAGCTCAACTGGCGGATCGTGTAGTCGCCCGGCTTGATGCCTGATTCCTTGATCAGCGCGCGCGCCTTCTTCATGTCGAACGGCATCGGCGGCATGTTCTTGTCGTAGAACATCTCGGTCGTCACGAACGGGCTGGTCGACACCTTGCCCAGGCCGAAGAAGATGTTGTTGACCACCATGTTGCGGTTCATCGCGGCCATGACGGCCTGGCGCACCTTCAGGTTGTCGAAGGGCGGCTTGCGCATGTTGAAGATCAGGTAGGCCTGCGGCGAGAACATCTCCCAGCCCGCGGTGGTGTATTCCACGTTGGGCAGGCCGCGCAGGCGCTTGATGTCGACGTTGTCCACGTCGCCGCCGCGCAGCACGTCCACGCTGCCGCGCTCAAAGGCCACGGCGCGCGAGGCCGCATCCGGAATCACGTTGAACACCAGCTCATCCAGATAGGGCTTGCCCGGCTTCCAGTAGTCGGGATTGCGCGCCAGCTTGATGTATTCGCCGCGCTTCCATTCCTTGAAGACGAACGGGCCGGTGCCCACGGGCTTCTGGTTGGCGGGGTTGGTCATGTAGTCCGTGCCGGCGTACAGATGCTTGGGCATCATCGGCGCAAAGCCGGGTTCGAACATCAGCATGAAGGCCGGGAACGGCGTCTTCAGCTTGATGACCACGGTCTTGGCATCCGGCGCCGTCACGGAATCGACGAACTTGTTCAGGATGACGCGGGCACGCGCATGGGTCTTGGGCAGCATCTCCGCCAGCGAGAACACCACGTCTTCGGACGTGAACGGTTTGCCGTCATGCCACTTCACGTTGTCCTGCAGATGGAAGGTGTAGGTCAGCCCGTCAGCGGCGGCTTCCCAGGACTTCGCCAGGCCAGGTTGCGGCTTCAAGTCGGTGGAGTAGGTCAGCAGGCTTTCGTAGATCTTGCCTGCAACGAATTGCGTTGGCCCCTGCTGATTGATGGCCGTCACGATGACCGGCGGTTCGGGCTGCACGATCATGTTCAGCGTGCCGCCTTTGGTCTGGGCGAACGCCTGCGTGGCGGGCAGCGCGGCCGCAAGGACCAATGCGCCGATGCTAAGGGAAAACCAGTTTTTCGATTTCACTGCGAGCCTCCGGGCTGGAAAGGGTCGGACAGGCGGCCGCCTGGACGCGGCGATAGCCGTGCCGAATCAAGCAAACCTCATGCCACCTGCGTTTCTCGGGTACTGCGGGTGGAGCTGCTGCAACAATGCTTCGTTCAGGTGCTGGTTAAGGCGCCGCGCACCAATGCGGAGAATTCAATGGTGCTTCGCCAGGGCGGCGAGGGCGGCGCGGTCGTCGGCTGCGGTGCGGTGAGTGTCCGGCTGCAAGTTCTTTCCCCTTTGCATTCTTGTTGGACGAATCAGGCGTGCTGGCTACGGCTTGGGCAAATCATTCAGGGCGCTGACTGGCGCCATTGGCCCGCGCCACCATGGCGTCGAGCAAGACGTTGCACCCGGCCTCCAGATGCTCGGGCCGGGCGTCTTCGATTTCGTTGTGGCTGATGCCGTCCTTGCACGGCACGAAGATCATGGCGGTGGGCGCGACGGCGGCCATGTAGACGGCATCGTGTCCGGCGCCGGTGACGATGTTCATCGCGGGCAGACCACGGTTCGCGGCGCCCTTGCGCACCTTGTCGACCAGATCGGGATCGAATGGCGTCGGCGGAAAGTACTGCACATCCTTCACCTCGACACGCACGCCATGCGCGACGGCGATGTCGTCGCAGACGCGCCGCCAATCCTGGTCCATGCGGTCCAGCGTCGCCTCGTCTTCGTGGCGCAGGTCGGTGGTGAAACGCACCTGGCCCGGGATCACGTTGCGCGATCCCGGAAATGCGTGGATCTCGCCCACCGTGCCGCGTCCTTGCGGCTGATGGGTGTTGGCGATGTTCACGACCGCCTGGAGCAGGAAGCTCGTGGCAAAAAGCGCGTCGCGGCGGATCGCCATCGGTGTCGGGCCGGCGTGCATTTCCATGCCGGTCACCGTGACGTCGTACCAGCGCAGCCCCAGCGACCCCGTCACCACGCCGACGGTCTTTTCCTCGTGCTCAAGGATCGGGCCCTGCTCGATATGCGCCTCGAAATAGGCGTCGACGGGGCGGCCGCCCACGGGATCGGCGCCCGCGTACCCGATGGCGGCAAGCTCGTCGCGCACGCTGATGCCCTGCGCGTCGCGGGCCGACAGCGCGGTTTCCAGCGGGAATTTGCCGGCGAATACGCCCGATCCCATCATGACCGGCACAAAGCGCGAGCCTTCCTCGTTGGTCCAGATGGCCACTTCCAGCGGGGCGTCGGTCTGCACGCCCGCGTCGTTCAGGGTGCGGATGACTTCAAGCCCGGCCAGCACGCCATAACAGCCGTCGAACTTGCCGCCGGTGGGCTGCGTGTCGATGTGACTGCCCGTCATGACGGGCGGCAGGCTGTCGTCGCGGCCCGCGCGCCGGGCAAAGATGTTGCCCACCTGGTCCACGCGCACCGTCATGCCGGCATCGCGCATCCAGCCGGTCACCAGATCGCGCCCCTGGCCATCGAGCGCGGTGAGCGCCAGGCGGCAGTTGCCGCCCTTGGGCGTCGCGCCGATCTGCGCAAGATCCATCAAGGATTGCCACAGCCGGTTGCCGTTGATGGACAGGGTGGGTGTCGTCATAGATCGCCTCGGGGGTTGGAAACGTCGCCAAAGTCCTCGCGCAATCGCGCCAGGATGCCAAGCAGGTGTGCGTGCATGGCGTGGCGCGCCCGCATGGGGTCGCGCGCCACGATCGCAGTCAGGATGCGCTGGTGTTCGGCGTGGGCGACGGCCCACACCTTGGCGTCGACGAAGTAGTCCTGCATCCGGCGGTACACCGAGCTGGACTGGGTCAGGTTCCACAGGTGGCCCACCGCGGCGGCCAGCGCGGCGTTGCCGCAGGCGGCAGCGATCGCGCCGTGGAATTCGCGGTCGTGCCGACCGGGGGAATCCGTCAGGGACATGCCCTCATGGGCTTCGCGGATCGCCGCAAGCTGGGTGGGCGTGGCGTGCTGGGCCGCCATGCCGGCGCATTCGGGTTCGATCAGGAGGCGTGCTTCAAGCAGGTCGAACGGGCCGATGTCGTCGGTGCTCTGCGCCGCACTGGCGTTCGGCCCGGCGCCCCACGCCGCGCCGCCGCCTTCCTTGTCCGCCACGAAAACACCGGTGCCGACGCGGACCTCGACGTAGCCCTCGATTTCAAGTGCGATCAGCGCTTCGCGGATTGACGCGCGGCTGACCTGCAATTGTTCGGCCAGGTCCCGCTCTGACGGCAACCGCCGGCCGCGCGGAAAGTCGCCGGCCCGGATGCGTCCCGCGATCTGGTCGGCGATCATGCGATACAGACGAGTGACAGCGACGGCTTGAAAGGTGCTCATCGGGCGGTCTGCGCAAAGGGTTGGCCTGGTGGTCAGGCCACCAATATAGGCACTTCGCCCTTGAAACAAAAGGGGAAACCGCCGCTTTCAGGGAAAACGATGTGAGGGAATCCACTGCTGTTCGTCTGGTGGTCAGGCCAGTTGGAGGTGATTTGGCCTGAGTTCGACGCATGTCTACTGCCCGTCGTCGTCCGGTTCAGGCGTTTGCGTAAACGCCCGAACCAGGCGGGCGATGCCGTCGAGTTCGTCATGGGCGCCCACCACCCATTCCGGCTTGCCGAACGGGCTGTCGGCCGGCGTGTTGTCCAGATTGGCCTTCAGGTCGCCCAGGAGTTCCAGCGCCATGTCGGTGGCCTGGGGACTGCTGCGGGTCGACAGGGCGATCGCAATCGCCAGCGCTTGGCGCATGGCCAGCAGGCGGCCTTCCAGTTCGGTTTCCATTGATTGATCCTTGTTTGCTGCGGGAATCTCGCGGCGGGAGTCTGGGGCGGGAATCGGGCTGCGCGATTCTCGGCATGCACGTCTTGCCCGGTGAGTCGCGGCATTTTACGGGGCAGGGCGGCGCAGCAGGATGGCGCTCGCTCGCCGTGGCAAAGCTTGCCCCGCGGCAGACGCGGTGCTCGCCGTTTGCGCAAGATCAAAGTGTCGGGGGGCGGGCAGGCGAATAATCCGGGTTATGCAAGCCGCTCTACGCCCTCAATCTTCGGAATCGCCGGCGCCCGCCACCGCCGAGCCGTTTTTTCCACCCCAACTGCTGGCCCGGTTGGACAAGAACGGGCCGCGATACACCTCGTATCCTACGGCAGACCGTTATCACGGAAGCTTCGGCGAGCAAGACTACCGCCTCGCCCTGCAGCAGCGGCGCGCAACCAGCCCGGCCGAGCCACTGTCGCTCTACGTGCACATTCCGTTCTGTGAATCGGTCTGTTATTACTGCGCCTGTAACAAGGTGGTGACCCGCCACCACGACCGCGCCGCCCGCTATCTGGATGCGCTGTCCAGCGAAATCGCGCTGCATGTGCAGGAACTGGGCCCGGGCGTGCCGGTATCGCAACTGCATTTCGGGGGCGGCACCCCCACGTTCCTGTCCAACGAGGAACTGGCGCGGCTGATGGGCGATCTGCGCGGCGCCTTCCGCTTTGAGCCCGATGCCGAAATTTCCGTCGAAGTCGATCCTCGCACCGCTACCCCCGAGCGCCTGGCCTTCCTGCAGCAACTGGGCTTCAACCGCTTGAGCTTCGGCGTCCAGGATTTCGACGAACGCGTACAGGTCGCGGTGCACCGGGTCCAATCGTACGAAGACGTCGCCGCGCTGATGCATAGCGCGCGGGCTTTGGGCTATGCGTCGGTCAACGTGGACCTTATCTATGGGCTGCCGCTGCAAACCACCGAATCCTTCGCCCGCACCATCGAGCAGGTCATCTCGCTGCGTCCCGACCGCATCGCACTCTATGCCTACGCGCATCTGCCCGAACGTTTCAAGCCGCAGCGCCGCATTCAAGAAGCCGACCTGCCGGACCGCGCCACGCGGGTCGGCCTGCTCAGCTCCGCCATCCAGGGCTTTCTGAAACAGGGCTACACGTATATCGGCATGGACCATTTCGCGTTGAACACCGACGCACTGGCCATTGCCAAGCAACGCGGCGAGCTTCACCGCAATTTCCAGGGTTACAGCACACAGCCGGATCGCGACCTCATCGCGCTGGGCGTGTCGGCCATCGGACGCATCGGCGACACCTACAGCCAGAACGCGAAGATCCTCGACGAATACTACGCGGCCATCGAATCCGGAAGGTTCGCCGTAGAACGCGGCCTGGCCCTTAGCCCCGACGATCTGGTCCGCCGCGAAATCATCATGGACATCATGTGCCAGGGCCGCGTGGACTTCGCCCGCATCGAGGCCAAGCATGGCCTGCAATTCGGCGACTACTTCAGCCGCGAGCTCTCGCAGGTGGCCAGCCTGGCCGAACTGGGCCTGGTGAATCTGCACCTGGGCGAATTGCGGGTCACCGGCCTGGGCTGGTACTTCGTGCGGGCCGTGGCCATGGCCTTCGACAAATACCTGCGATCGGCCATTCCCACCGCCACGTACTCCCGCATCATCTGATCTCTCGCGCGGCCAACCGGCCGCGCGATTCATTCGGCAAACTTGTCGCGCAAGTACAGCGCCAGCGACAAATCATCCGACAGCCCCAGCTTGCGCATGGCGCGGCGCTTGTGGGTGCTGACTGTCTTCTTGCTGCGCACCAGCCTGCGGGCAATCTGCGTCACTGACAGGCCCTGCCTGATGTGGCGCAGCACCTCCACTTCCGACGTCGTTAGCAGCGCATGCGGCGCCGTCGGCTCCATGCTGCAGATCTGTCCGTCTTCGACCGTCAGGAACGGCGTGTTGGCCTCGACCACGCCGCGGATCATGTCCGGCAGCAGGACCAGACCCCATTGTTTTGCCAGGTAACCGGCGGCGCCGGCCCGAAAGGCGGCGTACTCGGTCTCTTGGCGATTGCCAGCCGAAAAGGTGATGACCGCCATGTTGGGGTGATAGCGGCGCACCCGCCGCAGGTAGTTGACGCCATCGAAGGGTTCCAGGGGCAGATAGAAGTCGATCAGCGCGACGTCGCACGGCTGCTTGGCCAGTTTCTCCAGCAAGGAGCGCGCGGAGGTCTCGCGGTGCACCACGTGAAACCCAGGGCGGCTTTCCAGAAAGGCGCCAATGCCCAGCGCGACGACGGGATGGTCGTCCAGGACCGCGACCCGGATCACCGGCGGCGGCCGCGACAGCAGCAGGTGCTTGCGGGCCTCTAAGCCGTCCGCCGGCGCGATAAGGGGGCCGTGAAGCGAGCCGCCGGTCATCTGGCTTGCAGTCTCTGAAACGCGATTCATCGTTGCTCCACGATCGGATGGGGGTCCAGGGCAATCCGCGCGGCCACGACGCGGCGGTCGCTGGCGCATTTCCGTGCGCGGCCCTGAAATTCGTGGGCAGATTACGTGTTCGGCGCGCGTTTGAGTTACCAAACGGGCCAAAATCAGACCGATCCGTCGGCACTAAACATCTCGCTGCGTCCCCGGTGCGCTCACTGCAATCCTCCGTGGCGTTTTCGCCACGGATAGCCCGCAAACGGTGCTACAATCGGCAACGATCCATGCAGCTATTTCAGCTGCATTTGTTTTGCTGCACCTTGATTCGCGCCCCGCAGTGCGCGCACCAACAGGCCCCAACATGTTTTTCCCGCCCGCACGAACTACGACCCGGAACTTTCGCCCCATGTCGCGTTAGTTTTTTCGTGCGTCGGGTTTCACCGTGTCAGGTCAGCGGTAGGACTCATCAAGACAATCAAATGAACGCGGCTACCAAGCCGCGTTTTTCGTTTCTGTTTTCGTTTTTCAGTTCCAAGAACCCCAGGAAGCACTCCCGATGGTACAGATCACATTGCCCGATGGTTCGCAGCGCCAATATCCGGAACCGGTAACGGTTGCCGAAGTGGCGCAATCGATCGGTACGGGCCTGGCGAAGGCTGCCCTGGGCGGCCGCGTGACGTTCGACGGCGCGGAATCCAAGCTCGTCGACACCAGTTTCCGCATCGCAGAAGACGCCCGTCTGGCCATCGTGACGGCCAAGGATGCGGACGGCCTGGATCTGATCCGCCACTCGACCGCCCACCTGCTGGCCTATGCCGTCAAGGAGCTCTTCCCTGATGCCCAGGTCACCATCGGCCCTGTGATCGACAACGGCTTCTACTACGACTTCTCGTACAAGCGCCCCTTCACGCCGGAAGATCTGGCCGCCATCGAAAAGAAGATGGCCGAACTGGCCAAGAAGGACGAAGTCGTCACGCGCGAAGAATGGTCCCGCGACGACGCCGTCGAATTCTTCAAGGGCATCGGCGAAAAGTACAAGGCGGAAATCATCGCCTCGATCCCGTCCAACGAGACGCTTAGCCTGTACCGTGAAGGCGACTTCATCGACCTGTGCCGCGGCCCGCACGTGCCGTCCACGGGCAAGCTCAAGGTCTTCAAGCTGATGAAGGTGGCAGGCGCCTACTGGCGCGGCGACAGCAAGAACGAGATGCTCCAGCGCATCTACGGCACCGCCTGGGCAACGAAAGAAGAGCAGGAAGCCTACCTGCACATGCTCGAAGAGGCCGAGCGCCGCGACCACCGCAAGATCGGCCGCGAACTTGACCTGTTCCACTTCCAGGACGAGGCCCCGGGCCTGATCTTCTGGCATCCCAAGGGCTGGGCCCTGTGGCAGCAGGTCGAGCAATACATGCGCAGCGTGTACCGCGACAACGGCTACCAGGAAGTCAAGGCGCCGCAGATCCTGGACATTTCGCTCTGGAAAAAGACCGGCCACTGGGACAACTACCGTGAAAACATGTTCACGACCGAGTCCGAAAACCGCGTCTATGGCCTCAAGCCCATGAACTGCCCGGGCCACGTGCAGATCTTCAACGCCGGCCTGCATTCCTACCGCGAACTGCCCCTGCGCTACGGCGAATTCGGCCAATGCCACCGCAACGAGCCCTCCGGTTCGCTGCACGGCATGATGCGCGTGCGCGGCTTCACGCAGGACGATGGCCACATTTTCTGTACCGAAGACCAGCTCCAGGACGAATGCGCCGATTTCACGGCGCTCTTGCAAAAGGTCTATCGCGACTTCGGCTTTACCGAAGTCCTGTACAAGGTCGCCACGCGTCCTGAAAAGCGGATCGGCACGGACGAAGTCTGGGATACGGCCGAAGCCGCCCTGATGGAAAGCCTGCGCCGCACGGGTTGCGAATTCGAAATCTCGCCGGGCGAGGGCGCCTTCTACGGTCCGAAGGTCGAATACACGCTCAAGGACGCCATCGGCCGTCACTGGCAGTGCGGCACGATCCAGGTCGATTTCTCCATGCCCGTGCGCCTGGGCGCCGAGTACGTGGACCAGAATGACCAGCGCCGCCCGCCGGTCATGCTGCACCGCGCGATCCTCGGTTCGCTCGAGCGCTTCATCGGCATGTTGATCGAAAACCACGCCGGCGCCATGCCGCCCTGGCTGGCGCCGGTGCAAGCAGTTGTATGCTGCATTTCCGAACCTTCGGCCGATTATGCTGCCGAAATCACGCAAAGCCTGAAAAAACAAGGCTTTAGAGTAGAGTCCGATTTGCGCGGTGAAAAAATCACTCGTAAAATTCGGGAACACAGCCTGCAAAAGGTGCCGTACATTCTTGTCGTCGGCGACAAGGAAAAGCAAAACGGCACTGTCGCGGTACGTGGATTGGGCGGCCTGGACCTTGGCGCCATCCCGTTCAACGACTTTGTGTCCCGGTTGTCCGAAGACGTCGCCACCCGTCGCGACGTCAATCAACCCGATAGCAGCGCTGCTTAACATTTCTAGGAGCTTTCAACATCGCCACTGAAAAAGCCAATCGCATCAACGGTGAAATCCGCGTCCCCGAGGTGCGCCTGATAGGTCTGGACGGAGAACAGCTGGGCATCGTCAAGATTGCCGACGCGTTCCGTCTTTCCGAGCAAAACGACGTGGATCTGGTGGAAATCGCGCCGAACGCCGAGCCGCCGGTCTGCCGTCTGATGGACTACGGCAAGTTCAAGTACCAAGAGCAAAAGCGCCAAGCCGAAGCCCGCTCCAAGCAGAAGGTCATCCAGGTCAAGGAAGTCAAATTCCGTCCGGCGACCGACGAGGGCGACTATCAGGTCAAGCTGCGCAACCTGCGCCGCTTCCTCGAAGAGGGCGACAAGGCCAAGGTGACGTTGCGTTTCCGTGGCCGCGAAATGGCTCACCAGGAACTTGGCATGCGCGTTCTCGAGCGCGTGCGCGACGACCTCCTGGAGCTTGCCCAGGTCGAAGCCATGCCCAAGCTCGAAGGCCGTCAGATGGTCATGGTGCTGGCGCCGAAGAAAAAGGCTGTGCCCGCAGGCAAGCCCGAATCGGCAGCCTGAGCGCCCGCCGTATCCGGTTCAGGCAAGGCCTAGCCTTGCATTCCTGCAACCCGCCGTGTCCGTCTCGTGACCGGCGGGTTCGCTTATTGGCCGGCTCTACGCTACGATGTCACAAAGCATAGCCGCCTTCCCAGCAGGGGAGGCGGCGTCCGTTCAGGGTGTCGCGATGCACGTTTTGTTCGTTTTGGATCCCTTGCCGCTGCTCAAGGCGTACAAGGATAGTTCGGTCGCCATGATGCGTGCCCTCGTGGCGCGCGGGCACACGCTCAGCGTGGCCATGCAGGGCGACCTCTACATCGAGGCGGGCGTCGTCAAGGCGCAGACCACCCCGATCGAGCTGGTCGCCGATGCCGACCTGCACGGCCACGACTGGTGGCGCGATTCCGCCTCCCAGGATCTGCCACTGGCGGATTTTGGCGCGGTCGTGATGCGCAAGGACCCCCCGTTCGACATGGAATACGTGTATTCCACGCACCTGCTCGAATACGCCGAGGCGCAGGGCGCCTGCGTGTTCAACGGCGGCGCGGCCATCCGGAACCACCCGGAAAAGCTGGCGATCACCGAAATCAGCGAGTTCACCGCGCCCACGCTGGTCACTCGCAACATGGCCCGTCTCAAGGCGTTCCATGACAAGCACCAGGACGTCATCGTCAAGCCGCTGGACGGCATGGGCGGCACGGGCGTGTTTCGCCTGCAGCCCAAGGATCCCAACCTGAACGCCATCCTGGAAACGCTCACCGACAACGGCGCGCGCACCATCATGGCGCAGCGTTTCATCCCTGACATCGTCAAGGGCGACAAGCGCATTCTGCTGATCGGCGGCGAACCCGTGCCGTATTCCCTGGCCCGCATCCCCCTGGCCGGCGAAACGCGCGGCAACCTGGCCGCCGGCGGCCGTGGCGTCGCGCAGGAACTGTCTGCCCGTGACCGCGAAATCGCCGAAGCCGTGGCGCCCAAGCTGGCCGCCCGCGGTCTGCTGCTGGTCGGCCTGGACGTCATTGGCGACTTCGTTACCGAAGTCAACGTCACCAGCCCCACCTGTTTCGTGGAAATCGCCGAACAGACCGGCTTCGACGTGGCCGGCATGTTCGTGCAGGCGCTCGAAAAGGCCGTGGCGGCCAAGGCTGCCAGCGCCGCCTCCGTCGCTGCCTGATTTTTCGGAACCGACATGACCACGGGTATTGTGATCGTCGTGCACGCGCCTCTGGGCGCGGCAATGCGCGAATGCGCGAGCCACGTCATGGGCGATCTGGACGGCATGCTGGCAATTCATGACATCCTGCCTGAAGACCTGCCGGATGACCTGGCGCCGGATGTCCTGAAAGACATCCTCGAGCAGGACCACGGCGCGGGCGTCCTGGTGCTGACCGACCTGATCGGCGCCACGCCCGCCAACATCTCCAAGCGCGCGGTCGCCGATGCGCAGGCACAGGGCATCCAGTGCTGTGTGCTCGCGGGTCTCAACACGCCGATGCTGCTGCGCGCGTTGACCTACCGCAACCTGCCGCTGGCCGAAACCCGCGAAAAGGCGCTTGCCGGCGGGGTGCAGGGCGTCTTGCGGGTAGACTGACGGGCGGAAAATTGCCCTATTATGTCGGCTATTATTTCAAGCCGACGATCGGTACGACGATTGGCTGCGATCAACACTGCGGCATAGCCCGCGGTCACCACCTTTCCTATGCCTAATACTGACATTGTCATCAGCAACAAACTGGGATTGCACGCCAGGGCCGCCGCCAAGCTGACGCAGCTGGCCAGCAAGTTTTCCAGCGAGATCTTCATTTCGCGCGGTGCGCAACGCGTGAACGCCAAGAGCATCATGGGCGTCATGATGCTGGCAGCCGGACTGGGCGTCACCGTCAAGCTGGAGGCCTCCGGCAGCGATGCCGAGCAAGCGCTTTCCGAAATCGAAACTCTGTTCGACAGCAAATTCGGTGAGCAGGAATAGACCCTCTCCTGAAGCAACCGGCCCGGCTCGGGCCGGTTCGCCCGTAGCGGCAACCGGCGTGCCCAAGACCGGCGCGCCCGCGACCAGCGCACCCCAAGGGGCTGGTTCTGCCGGCCCCGTTGTGTGTCTCTACGGCAAGGGTGTCGCCAAGGGTTACGCCATCGGCCGCGCCGTCGTCATGGGGGCTGCGGCCCTTGAAGTCGCACACTACCGGATTTCGCCGGAAGACGTGCCCGCTGAAAGCGCCCGCCTGACCGAGGCCCTGGCGTCAGCTCAGCAGGAACTGCTGCAACTGGCCGACACGCTGCCGGCCGACGCGCCGCGCGAGCTGGGCGCGATGCTCAACGTACACAGTCTGCTTTTGGGCGATCCGCTCCTGGCCGAACAGACGCTCGCCCTGATCGCCGAGCGCCATTACAACGCCGAATGGGCGCTGACGACGCAGGGCCAGATTCTGGGCCAGCAGTTCGACGCCATGGAAGACGAATACCTGCGCGAGCGCGGAGCGGACGTGCGCCAGGTGATCGAGCGCGTGCTGCACGTGCTGGCCGGCACGTCGGCGATCCTGCCCGACATGTCCCACATGGGCGGCGACGACGCCCTTGTGGTGGTGGCGCACGATATCTCGCCCGCCGATATGCTGCGCTTGCGCGGCGGACGTTTTGCCGCCTTTGTCACCGACCTGGGCGGACCGACCTCGCACACCGCGATCGTGGCGCGCAGCATGGGCGTGCCCGCGGTGGTGGCAATGGGCAATGTGCGCGAACTGGTCCGCGACGGCGACATGCTGATCATCGACGGCTCGGTTGGCGTCGTGGTGGTCAATCCGTCCGAACGCATCCTCCAGGAATACCGCCGCCGTCAGGCCGCCTACGCCGACGAGCGCGCCGAACTCAGCCTCCTGCGCGACGAACCGTCCGTCACCCTGGATGGCATCGACATCGTGCTGCACGCCAATATCGAGCTGCCGGACGAGGCCGCGCTGGCGCTGGCTTCCGGCGCGCACGGCATCGGACTCTTCCGCAGCGAATTCCTCTTCATGGGCCGGCCCGATCTGCCCGGCGAAGAAGAGCAGTACGAGGCTTATGCTTCGGTCGTCAAGGTGATGGCCGGCCGTCCGGTCACGATCCGCACGCTGGACATCGGCTCTGACAAGACGCTGGACGGCGAGGCCACCGTAGCCACCAATCCCGCCCTGGGGCAGCGTGCTATCCGCTACTGCCTGGCGCGCCCCGAGATGTTCGCGACTCAGTTGCGGGCCATCCTGAGGGCCTCCGCCCATGGACCGGTGCGCTTGCTGATCCCGATGATCGCGCATATGCACGAGGTCGTCGCGACCAAGGCCGCCATCGAGGCCGCCCGGCGCGAACTCGACGCCCGTGGCCAGGCCTACGCGCCGCACATGGAAGTGGGCGCGATGGTTGAAGTTCCCGCCATCGCCATCGCCATCGAACCCTTTGCCCAGGCGCTGGACTTCCTGTCCATCGGCACCAACGACCTGATCCAGTACACGCTTGCCATCGACCGCGGCGACCACGACGTGGCGTCACTTTACGATCCGCTGCACCCGGCGGTGCTGCGCCTGGTCGCCAACACCATCAATGCCGGCGAGCGCGCGGGCAAGCCGGTGGCCGTCTGCGGTGAAATGGCAGGCGATTCGCGCATGACCCGCCTGCTGCTCGGGCTGGGTTTGACCGAGTTCTCCATGCACCCGCAGCAGCTGCTGGACGTCAAGCGTGAGGTCCGCCGGGCGCACTCCAATGCGCTTCGCATCAAGGTGGCGTCGGCGCTGAACCGCGCCTTGCCCGTCGACCTGGACGCGCTCGGCCCGGTCTGATCTGACACCGTCCCAAGCAAACTGGCAAAAAAAGAGCCCTTCATGATGAAGGGCTCTTTCATTTTCCGATCCGCCCCGCCGCGGGTCGCGGCGGGAGCGTCGCAGCAGCTTAGCTGTGATACGCGGATTCGCCGTGGCTGGTGACGTCCAGGCCTTCGCGCTCCTGGTCTTCCGGCACACGCAGGCCGCACAGGGCATTGGCGATCTTGTAGGCAATCCATGCCACCACGCCGGACCAGACGATGGTCAGCAGCACGCCTTCCAGCTGGACCCACAGTTGGTGAGCAATCATGGAGGGCTCGGCCAGGCCGGGGCCGCCGAAGACCTGCGCATTGAACACGCCGGTGAGCAGGGCGCCCACAATGCCGCCCACGCCGTGGATGCCGAACACGTCCAGCGCATCGTCGGCGCGCAGCATGCGCTTCAGGCCGTTCACGCCCCAGACGCAGACCACGCCGGCAACCACGCCGATGATCAGTGCGCCCACCGGACCGACCAGGCCCGCGGCGGGGGTGATGCCGACCAGGCCGGCGACGGCACCCGAAGCGGCGCCCAGCATCGAGGGCTTGCCCTTGATGGCCCATTCCGTGAACAACCAGGCCAGGACGGCACCCGCCGTGGCGATCATGGTGTTGAAGAAGGCCAGGGTGGCGTTTTCGTTGGCGGCCAGGGCCGAGCCTGCGTTGAAGCCGAACCAGCCCACCCACAGCAGGGCGGCCCCCACGAAGGTCATCGGCAGGTTGTGCGGCTGCATGGCTTCACGGCCATAGCCCACGCGCTTGCCAACCACATAGGCGCCCACCAGACCGGCCACGCCGGCGTTGATGTGCACCACGGTGCCGCCGGCAAAGTCCAGCGCGCCTTGTGCGTTCAAGAGGCCAGGCGCCGTTTCAGAGGCGAACCACACCATGTGCGCGATGGGGATGTAGGCGAACGTGAACCAGATCACCGTGAACACCAGTACGGCCGAAAACCGGGCGCGTTCGGCAAAGCTGCCGACCACCAGGGCGCAGGTGATGCCAGCGAACGTGGCCTGGAACGAGGCAAACAGCAGCTCGGTCAGGGAGTTCGACATGGCGTACGTGCCGTCGGCCGGATTGAACATGCCAGAGAAGAAAGCGCGCGAGAGGCCGCCGAAGAAGGCATTGCCCTCGGTGAACGCCAGGGAATATCCATAGATGAACCAGAGAACCAGGCCCAGCACGAACGTGCACAACACTTGCAGCAAGACGGACAGCACGTTTTTGCTGCGCACCAGGCCGGCGTAGAACATGGCCAGGCCGGGTACGGCCATCATCAATACAAGCAGGGTAGAGACGAGCAACCAGGAAATATCTGCTTTATCCATTTTCAGGCTCCATTGAGTCTTTATTTATTTACAGCGCAGCTTCGCCGGCTTCGCCAGTTCTGATACGGATGACTTGTTCAAGGGGGGCGGCAAAGATCTTGCCGTCGCCGATCTTGCCGGTGCGGGCGGCTTGTTCGATCGCTTCGATGACCTGGTCCACAAGGTGGTCGGGCACGGCGGCCTCGACGCGCAGCTTTGGCAGGAAGTCAACGGCGTATTCCGCGCCACGATAAAGTTCGGTGTGGCCTTTCTGGCGGCCAAAGCCTTTGACTTCGGTGACGGTCAGGCCCTGGACCCCGATTCCGGATAGAGCCACCCGCACTTCGTCGAGCTTGAAGGGCTTGATGATGGCGATGATGAGTTTCATGGCATTTCCTCTCTTGGTTGCACGCTCCGTGGTTAAAGCAATATCCATGCCATGTTGGCCAGCGCTGGCGATGCCCGGGAACGGCGCAACAGTTGTGCAAAACGGCACCGTTGTGGTGCGCGATGCACCGCAGGCCGGCCTCAATTTGGTGCGCAACAACGCGTAGCAGTCACATGCAACCACATGTGATCCGCAAGAGGGATTTGTAGCCATTTAATGCGAGCGCTTGGGGTGCGGTCACGTGTCGGCGCTCGTGCGTGGTCGCGTCAATAGAACGTGTCGTCCGGCGCTCAGCCTTGCGGGCTGCGGTTCTTTGCCCGCCGACGGCCTTTCAATTCCAGTTGGAATTCGTTTGGACCCGTCCAAATTGGGGCGCGACCGTGATACGAGGGTTTACACGGGTCGGCTTGTTGACCGGTGTGGGCTCGAGTTGAATCGGATTCAGGACGTGCATCCGCCATATGGACGATGCACTGCGCGGTCGAATAGACCGGTGGCAAGGTTAGTGGTGTTGGTAGGGGGTTGCCGTCAGGCGGCCCGGTTTTCTCCTGTGCTTTGAAGGGCGGTCACCGCATGCGGCCCGCCCTTTTTTTTGGGGCGGCGCAACCGGCCCCGCCTGAAACAATCTGGCCGACGCACTACACTTGAGCCATCAAGAACATCGAGAGGCCCATATGAACAATCGCACCCAGTGGATGGAAGACCTTCAGAAGAACATTTCCGACCTGATCGCGCGCAGCCCCGCGGCGGACGTCGAGCGCAACGTGCGCGCCATGATGACGCAGGCGTTTTCCAAGCTGGATCTGGTCACCCGCGAAGAGTTCGACGTGCAGGCCGACTTGCTTGCCCGCACGCGCGCCCGGGTCGATCAGCTGGCCGCCCAGGTGCAGCAGATGGAACAGCGCCTGACGGGTCTGGACAAGGGTCCGGCGACGGGCCTGGACAAGTAAGCAAGCAAGCGCCGCGCACCCGCCACGTGCGGGTCCAGCGCGAGATCGTTTTGTCACGGCCGCTCTCCGCGGCCGTTTGTTTTTGCGGATACTGGCGTCCCGAACTCATCCGGAGACCCACGTGACGCTTGCCGTACTCGCCAGCAGGGCCCTCAGCGGCATGCACGCCCATGCGGTCCGCGTCGAAACACACCTCGGGCCCGGCTTGCCAGGATTCAACGTGGTCGGGCTGGTTGATACCGAGGTCCGGGAAAGCCGCGAGCGGGTCAGGGCCGCCATCATCAACAGCGGCTTCGAGTTTCCGGCGGGGCGCATCACCGTCAATCTGTCGCCGGCAGACATGCCCAAGGAGTCCGGCCGCTTCGATCTGCCGATCGCGCTGGGCGTGCTGCTAGCGTCCGGTCAATTGGCCGCGCCTGCGCAAGATGGCGCGCAGGCGGGGCGGCAGCGGGGCGGACGTTCCGGTGGGGATTCGGGTGAACAGTCCGTAGACCGCTGCGCCGGCCACTCCGGCGAACTTCGTCGCGAACTTCCCGGTGAGCATCCAGGCAAAGATCCCGACGGCCCTTCCAGCGAACCTGCCTGTGACAGCAGCGGCGCACATGCCGCGGGACTTGCCGGCGAGCGTCGCGCAGATCAGCCTCGCGCACCCGACCCCGCGCTCTCACGCCTGGTGCTCGCCGGCGAACTGTCCCTCACCGGCGCGCTCGTGCCGGTTGCTGCGCCGCTGGTGATCGCCTTGAGCGTCGCCCGCGACGCGCCCGATGCCACGCTGATCCTGCCGGCTGGCAGCGCCGAGCAGGCCGCCTGGGTCCCGGGGTTGCGCGTCCTGTCGGCGCGTTGCCTGGCGGACGTGGCGGCCCATGCTGCGGGCGCGTCGCTGCTGCCCGATGCCGTGCCCGCACCGTGGCCTCCGATTGCGCCCGTCCTGTGCATGTCCGACGTGCGCGGCCAGCCTGGCGCCCGGCGTGCGCTGGAAGTCGCGGCGGCAGGCGGGCACAGCCTGCTGATGCTGGGGCCGCCCGGCGCGGGCAAGAGCATGCTGGCCGCGCGCCTGCCGGGCCTGCTGCCGCCGCTCGAGCGGAGTCAGGCGCTGGAAGCGGCTGCGGTGGCGGCAATGGCCGGCATGCCCGACGCGCTGACCGGCCAGCCGCCTTTCCGGGCGCCGCATCATTCGGCGTCGGTGGCGGCGCTGGTGGGTGGGGGCGGGCGGCCGCGTCCCGGCGAAATCAGCCTGGCGCATCACGGCGTCCTCTTCCTGGACGAACTGCCCGAGTTCAGCCGCCGCTCGCTCGAGGCGCTGCGAGAGCCGCTGGAAGCGGGAAGGGTGGTCATCTCCCGGGCGCTGCACGCGGCGCAGTTTCCCGCGCGTTTTCAGCTCGTCGCGGCGATGAATCCGTGTCCTTGCGGCTGGCGGGGCCATCCGGCGCGCGCGTGCACCTGCACGCCGGATCAGGTGGCGCGCTACGCGGGCAAAATTTCAGGGCCGCTGCTTGACCGGATCGACCTGCATGTTGCCCTTCCTCCCTCCGATCCCGCCTGGATGACCGCGCCGCCGGGCGAAGCGTCTCAGGCTGTCCGGGAGCGCGTCGTCCGTTGCCGCGAGCGTCAGCTTGCCCGGCAGGGCAAGATCAACGCCGCGCTGGCCGGGGCCGAGCTGGACGAGTTCTGCGTCATGGACGGCGACGCGCAGGCGCTGCTGCATCAAGCCATGCGGCGCCTGACTGGCTCCGCCCGGGCCATGCACCGGGCGCTCCGTGTGGCCCGCACGATCGCGGACCTGGACGGCCAGGCCGTGCTTGCGGCCAGCCACGTCGCGCAGGCGGTGCAGTACCGGCGAACAGGCGTATGATCCCCGCCTCCTGTCCCCGTTGTTCGCGGAGCACTCTCCGACTCGACAAAGTCCAGGAAATCACCATATAATCAAAGGCTTTTCCGGATGTGGGTAGCTATTTGTCCGCCTTCGGGAAAGATCCGCGAATCAACGTTGCAGTTCAAAAATCGTTGGTTGCGACCCCCAGAAGTGGCAACAGGTCTACAAGTTTTGGCGTCTTTGGCGTCAAGCACCTGGCGTCATGTAAATCAACAATGCGTGTTTTAGTTTAGGGAATCATCATGCCCAAGATGAAAACCAAGAAAAGCGCTTCCAAGCGCTTTAAGGTGCGCGGCAGCGGCTCCATCAAGCGTGGTCAGGCGTTCAAGCGTCACATCCTGACCAAGAAGACCACCAAGGCCAAGCGTCAACTGCGCGGCTCTGCAGCGGTTCATGACTCCAACGTGGCCTCCGTCAAGGCCATGATGCCTTTCGCTTGATCTAAGGGAGATCTACTATGCCTCGCGTCAAACGCGGCGTAACTGCCCGCGCACGTCACAAGAAAGTCATTGCCGCCGCCAAGGGTTACCGTGGCCGCCGCGGTAATGTGTTCCGTATTGCCAAGCAAGCAGTCATGCGCGCTGGCCAATACGCCTACCGCGACCGTCGTAACAAGAAGCGCACGTTCCGCGCTCTGTGGATCACGCGTATCAACGCGGCCGTCCGCGAGCATGGCGTCAGCTACAGCGTGTTCATCGCTGGCCTGAAAAAGGCTTCGATCGAACTCGACCGTAAGGTCCTGGCCGATCTGGCCGTGCGCGACAAGGCCGGCTTTGCCGCCATCGTGCAGCAAGCCAAGGCTGCCTTGGCTGCCTGATCGCGCGCTTTAACTCATCGCGCATCGCTGCAAACGGGGCTGTAATAGCCCCGTTTGCGTTTTGAAGGCTGGATTTCATGACTCGATTGGTTGACGACCTGGTAGACCAGGCGCAAGAACGGTTCGCCGCGGCCTCGGACGCCGCCGCACTTGAGAACGCAAAAGCTCGCTTCCTGGGCAAGGAAGGCGCCTTGACGGTGCTGCTCAAAGGCCTGGGCAAGCTCGATCCCGAGCAGAAGCGAGAAGCGGGCGCGCGAATCAACCAGGCCAAGCAGAAGATCGAAGAACTTCTGAACTCGCGCCGCGCCGAACTGGCGCAGGCGGAGCTGGATGCCCGTCTGGCATCCGAAACCATTGACGTCACCCTGCCGGGCCGCGGTCGCGCGCCGGGCGGCATCCATCCGGTGATCCGGACCTGGGAACGTGTGGAAGAGATCTTCCGTTCCATTGGCTTCGACGTGGCCGACGGCCCCGAAGTGGAAAACGACTGGACCAATTTCACCGCTTTGAACAACCCGCTGGACCATCCGGCGCGTTCCATGCAGGACACGTTCTACGTCGACATGAACGACGCGGACGGACTGCCGCTGCTGCTGCGCACGCACACCAGCCCCATGCAGGTGCGTTACGCCCGCATGAACAAGCCGCCCATCAAGGTCATCGCGCCGGGGCGCACCTACCGCGTCGACAGCGACGCCACGCACTCGCCCATGTTCCACCAGGTGGAAGGGCTCTGGATCGCCGAGGACATCTCGTTTGCCGACCTGAAGGGCGTGTACACCGATTTCCTGCGTTGCTTCTTTGAAAGCGACGATCTGGTCGTGCGTTTCCGTCCGTCGTTCTTCCCGTTCACGGAACCGTCCGCCGAGATCGACATGATGTTCACCTCGGGTCCCAATCGCGGCCGCTGGCTCGAAATCTCCGGATCCGGCCAGGTGCATCCGCAGGTGGTGCGCAACTTCGGGCTGGATCCCGAGCGCTACATCGGCTTTGCCTTCGGCTCCGGGCTCGAGCGCCTGACCATGTTGCGCTACGGCGTCAACGATCTGCGCCAGTTCTACGAAGGCGATTTGCGCTTCCTGCGCCAGTTCAACGAATAACAGACGGCTGATCATGCAATTTCCCGAATCCTGGCTGCGTACGCTGGTCAATCCTCCGATCGCAACCGATGAACTCGCGCACCGGCTCACGATGGCCGGCCTGGAAGTCGAAGAAACCGAGCCCGCTGCACCGGCATTCACCGGCGTGGTCGTCGCGCACATCGTCGAGATCGCGCCGCACCCTGACGCCGACAAGCTGCGCGTCTGCCAGGTCGACGACGGCTCCGGCGAACGCCTGCAGATCGTCTGCGGCGCACCCAACGCCGCTGCCGGCCTGAAAGTGCCGCTCGCCCGCGTGGGCGCAGAACTGCCCGGCGGCATGAAGATCGGCGTCGCCAAGATGCGCGGCGTGCAGTCTTCCGGCATGCTGTGCTCGGCCCGCGAACTGGGTCTGTCGCAAGACCATGCGGGGCTCCTCGAGCTGCCCGCCGACATGGTCCCCGGCCAGTCCATCCGTGAAGCACTGGACCTGGACGACACGCTGTTCACGCTCAAACTGACGCCCAACCGCGCCGACTGCCTGTCGATCCTGGGCGTGGCGCGTGAAGTGGCCGCGCTGACCGGCGCGCCGCTGTCGGTGCCCACCGCGGCCGCCGTGCCTGTCACGCTCGACGAGCGCCTTCCCGTCAAGATCGAGGCGCCTGACCTCTGCGGCCGTTTCGGCGGCCGCGTCATCCGCGGCGTGAACGCCCGCGCGGCGACGCCCGAATGGATGAAGACGCGCCTCGAGCGCGCCGGCCAACGCTCGCTGTCCGCGCTGGTCGACATCTCCAACTACGTCATGCTCGAACTGGGCCGTCCGTCGCATGTGTTCGATCTGGACAAGATCGGTGGCGACATCGCCGTGCGCTGGGCGCGTGAAGGCGAAACGCTGGAACTGCTGAACGGCCAGACCGTGACGCTGGACCCGAAGGTCGGTGTAGTCGTCGCTGGCGAGCAGGTCGAAAGCCTGGCCGGCATCATGGGCGGCGAAGCCACCTCGGTGACGCTCGACACGCAGAACATCTATCTCGAAGCCGCGTTCTGGTGGCCGCAAGCCATTGCCGGCCGCGCGCGCCGCTTCAAGTTCAGCTCCGAAGCCAGCCACCGCTTCGAACGCGGCGTCGACTACGCCAGCATTCCCGAGCACATTGAATTCATCACCCGCCTCATCGTCGACATCTGCGGCGGTCAGGTCGGCCCCATCGACGACCAGATCGTCAATCTGCCCCAGCGTCCGCCGGTGCGCATGCGCCTGACGCGCTGCCATCGCGTGCTGGGCGTGCCGGTCACACGCGAGCAGGTCGCCACGATCTTCGGCAGCCTGGGCCTGGACTATTCGGTCGAAGGCGACGACTTCATCGTCAACCCGCCGTCGTTCCGTTTCGATCTGGAAATCGAAGAAGACCTGATCGAGGAAGTGGCTCGCATCTACGGCTTCGAAAGCATTCCCGACGTGCCGCCGATGGCGCGCGCCAAGATGTTCTCGCAGCCCGAAGTGCGCCGCGGCGCGCATGCGCTGCGCCGTCTGACGGCTGCCCAGGACTACCAGGAGGTCGTGAACTACAGCTTCGTCGAAGCCGACTGGGAACGCGATTTCGCGGGCAACGATAACCCCGTGCGCCTCGTGAATCCGATCGCCAGCCATCTGTCGGTCATGCGTTCCAGCCTGATCGGCGGCCTGGTCGCCAACATCCGTCACAACGCCAACCGCAAGCAGTCGCGCGTGCGCCTGTTCGAACTGGGTCGCGTGTTTTTCCGCGATGCCTCGGCCGAAGACGGTCCGCTGCAAGTGGCCGGCGTGCGCCAGCCCATGAAGCTCGCGGGCGCCGCATGGGGCCCGGCGGTGGAAGAGCAGTGGGGCGTGCCCACGCGCCACGTCGATTTCTTCGACGTGAAGATGGACGTCGAGTCGCTGTTCGGCGCACGCGGCCGCCGCCTGCGTTTCGAGGCAGCGGCGCATCCCGCCCTGCATCCCGGTCGCGGTGCGCGTGTCATGCTCGACGGCAAGCAGGTCGGCTGGATCGGCGAACTGCATCCGCGCTGGGCGCAGCAGGCCGACCTGGCGCATGCGCCGGTGGTGTTTGAACTGGACGTGGACGCATTGTCCGAAGGCGAATTGCCGCAGGTGCGCGAGCTCTCGCGTCAGCCCGTCGTCGTGCGCGACCTGGCGCTGTGGGTCGACGAGGACGTGACGGTACAGTCCATGCTCGACACCGTTGCCGCCGCCGTCAAGGCCGATGCGCAACTGGCCGTCGTGCAGGATGCGCGCGTGTTCGACGTGTGGCGTGACAAGGCGCAAGGCAGCGAACCCGTCGCCGAGAAAAGCCTTGCGTTCCGTTTCTGGCTACAGGACACTGAGGTCACTTTGGACGAAGCCCGCGTGGCGGATTGCCTTGCGCGCATCAAGGAAGCCCTGGTTGCCGCGCACGGCGCGCGCCAACGTGGCTGAACATGGGGACCAGTATGCTTGCCGAGCAACGCACCCTCACCAAGGCCGAGCTGGCCGAACTGCTCTTCGAGCGGGTCGGCCTGAACAAGCGCGAAGCCAAGGACATCGTCGATACGTTCTTCGAGGAAATCCGCGACGCCCTGGCGCGCGGTGATTCCGTCAAGCTCTCGGGTTTCGGCAACTTCCAGGTGCGCGACAAACCGCCGCGCCCTGGCCGCAACCCCAAGACCGGAGAAACCATTCCCATCGCGGCGCGGCGCGTGGTCACGTTCCACGCCAGCCAGAAACTCAAGAGCGTGGTGGAGCAGGCCGTTCCCGCAGCACCGGAGGCCGCGGAGTGATACGCTTTGTCGGTAATTGTTATCGGCGCCCCACACATCGCGCGCATAAAATCCGCTTATGACACGTACTGAATCCACCGTTACCCTACCGCCCATTCCCGCCAAGCGTTACTTCACCATCGGCGAAGTCAGCGACCTGTGTGGCGTCAAGCCTCATGTCTTGCGGTACTGGGAACAGGAATTCACGCAGCTCAAGCCCGTGAAGCGCCGCGGCAACCGCCGCTACTATCAGCATCACGAAGTGCTGCTCATCCGCCGCATCCGTTCGTTGCTCTACGAGCAAGGCTTCACGATCAGCGGCGCGCGCAATCGCTTGGGCGACGCGCGCGACGTGCCGCACGATCAGGACGCCGCCGTGCGCCTGTCGGGCTCCGAGATGCAGTCGTTGCGCAATGAGCTCGGCAACGTGTCCGCGATGCTCGCCGAAGCATTGGGCACCGCGGCCACTGCGCCCGCTGCCAGCAGCACGACGCACACGGCGCCTGCCGCCTGAGCCGCTGTCACCGCGGTTCTTCGCTTGAAATCCAAAGCTTGATATCAATACCCGCAGCGCGCGATGGCCTTCATGGCCGCGCGCTCTGCATAATGTAGTGCCTTGCGCTTTGTGGGCGACGGCTCATCACATGCAGTTTTGTGAACGGCGCACGCAAAGCGCAAAATTTTTTCGAGTATTCAGCACTTTTTTTGCACCAATGCGTGCAAACATTTTTTAGTTCTGCTATACTCTTTTTCTTTCGGGGCGTAGCGCAGCCTGGTAGCGCACTTGCATGGGGTGCAAGGGGTCGCGAGTTCGAATCCCGCCGTCCCGACCAGTAGTTCCAAGGCCGTCAGTGAGAAATCACTGACGGCCTTTCTCATTTGCGGGCCTTCAGGTTCCTGCATCTAGCCAGGTTCCCAAAATGGCGTGGTGTACGCGCGTTCGTGGTGTACGTGCGATGCGTGGTGCACGTGCATTTCGTGGTGCCCGTACATTTCGTGCTGGCCCTTTCTACACAGCCTATAAAAACAGCAATGCGCCAGCCGCAACGGCTGTGGGCCCCAACGCACCCAGCAACAATCCGCCAACGCTGATCGTCTCATCCGAGAATCCGCGTTTCAGCAGCGCCACGCCCGCAGGATTCGGCGCGTTCGCAATAACCGTCAGGCCGCCACCCGCAACCGCGCCCGACACGAGCATGTACTTCGATTCGTCGGATATGCCATCAATCAGCGAACCCAGATAGGTCAACGCGGCATTGTCGGTGATCGCGGTGAGCGACAGAGATCCGAAGAACAACGCGAGCGGTTCCAGGCTCGAGACGATGGGCTGCAGCCACCAGCCCTGCATGCCTCCCAGGATGACCAGCCCAGCCAGGAAGAACCCAACGAGCAACGCTTCTTTGATGATCAGGGGATTCTGATGCCGTTCGTACGCCTGGGTGTAACCCAGGAACAGCAGAAAGAGGCCTAGGAACGCGACAGGGTGGTGGGCCAGTGCGACGACCGCCGCCAGCACGGCCAGATGGACCAGAACAACCGAGAGCGGCACGGGAGGCCTTTCCGACCGGCCTACGCTTTCAGTCGGCAAATGCAGCAGATACTTGCGCACGATGAGTGTCGCAACGGTCGCGTTCACGATGACGGCAATCGCGGCTTTCCAGCCGAAGGTTGCCAGCATGAAGGCGGAATCCCATTGCCAGGTTGCAGCGACCATCAAGACGGGAGGGGCGGCATAGGCCGTCAAGGTTCCCCCGATCGAGATGTTGACGAACAGCACGCCAAGCGCGAAGTACTTGGGAACAGCCGGGATTGCCGGCCGGAACAGTTGCGGCGCCAGCATCAGGGCCGCGATGGTCATGGCGGCCGGTTCCGTGATCAGCGATCCCATCAGCGGAACCGCGGCCAGGCCCAACCACGCCGTCGCGACGGAGGTGTGGAAGGGCACCTTCCTGGCAATGAGGTTGACTGCGGCCATGACGGTCTGGAGTACCGGGCGGGACGCCGCCACTACCATGACGACAAATACAAACAGCGGCTCGGTGTAATTGCGAGACTCGGCGTACGCGAGCGCTTCTGTGCCGCCGGCGGCCATCGCCATGACGATAAGCAGCACAAATGCCCAAAAGCCGAAGACGATTTCGACTTCGCCCAGAAGATGGAACAAGCCGGCGTGGCGAGGGTAGCGGTGCGATAGCCGCTCGAACTGCTTGACGGTGAAAGTGTGGATCAGCGCCAGCGCAAAAATGATGGCGGCTGCAATGTCGAGGGCGTGGGTGGTGCTGGTCTGCATGGACGTAGGGGTTCCGCGCGGCGGCCCGACCAGCGCTTTGACCTGCCAGCGCGAAGGAAGACGCCTGACACCCAGTCAGGCAGTGTATCAAACTGAAGGGACCGGACAGTGCAATTCGAGGGGGCGATATTGAACCTCACGGACCTCCAGTCCGACCGCCGCCGAACTCAATCAATCGAACACATCAATCAGCACATCCGCGACTACAGCCGTCGCAATGGCAACAAGGACAAGATCCGAGCCGGCGATTCGCCATTCGTACCCGGGATAGGCGGGGAGGCGAGCGAGCATTGGGCCGGGGACCATTTTTTTGGCGATACCTGG
This sequence comes from Achromobacter animicus, assembly GCF_902859585.1. Taxonomy (GTDB): domain Bacteria; phylum Pseudomonadota; class Gammaproteobacteria; order Burkholderiales; family Burkholderiaceae_B; genus Achromobacter; species Achromobacter animicus. Next base: position 71,893 of record NZ_CADIJM010000006.1, read on the forward strand.
AGGCAGGGGCTTTCCGCGTGCGAGGTTTTTGCGGATGCCGGGAGGTAGTTGGCTGTAGCCCGACAGACCGTATTCATGGGCGTAGGTTCTGGCGGTTGAGACCGTGATGCCTGCAAAGCGCAGCGTGACGCTGGAACTATCGGAATTGCCGGTTTTGCCGTTTGATCCGCCGCCGCCGGAATGGCCTTTTCCAGCGCCGTTGCCGTTGTTATTGTTTTTTCCGCCGCCCTTGTTTTGCCCCTGTCCCTGGCTCTGGCCTGGGTTGTCGGGTTTGCCTTTGCCCTCTGGCGGCGCGGCGAATGCGCCCGTGTTCAGAAAAATACAGGAAATGGCTGCAATAAATACCGGCTTGACCCTGAATGTCATGAATCGCTCCTACTCAGCCTGAGGCTGGCAGGCTGATTCTAGGGCGGGCAAACATTTTTGGGGTTTGCGGACCTGATCATTTGTAAGCGACTGCTTGCGCAGGGGGGCAGGGGCCGCAGCGGCGAGAGGGAGGGAGTGTGCGTAACCGCCCTCTGCTTGATCGAAAGACAATCACGCCGCTGCGGTGTCAGTTCCGTAGCAAACCGCGTTCCCGACGACGGCGGACGCAATGTCCGCGACCACATCTTTAATCGAATGATTGCTGTATCAGCCGGCGGCGTTGCAGTTCAGCGAGGCGGGCTTCAGTTTCTTCGCGCCAGCCTGCTTCCCAGGAGGCCAGTCTGGCGCGCCATATCGGTAGCGATTCGCCCGTATGGCCTGGCATGTTGGTTTCTTTCATGAGGGGGCAAGCGGAAAGCGGCACGCCATATCGGGCGGCTTCCTGGCCGGCTTTGTGGACGGGGTCATCCATTTTGCGCCTCCTGCAGGGAAAGATCCTAAGCCGAAAGATGAGCGCGATCAGGATTCGTGTCCAGAAAAGTTACGCGAAGAAATAGCGGGATGGATCAGGCATGCACCACCGTTTCCGCGTTGCCAATGCAAAGCGCCCCGTTTCCCGGGGCGCCTTTCCACTTCATCAAATGACCAGCAGCGACATGGCGCGCGGCACAAAACGTGTCCGGATGCCGGGTGGGGCCTGGCCGCCGCCGGTGGCTTCCATCCATCCGGCTTCCCAGGCCTCGACCTTGCCGCGCCATTGCGAAATCGATTCGCCGGTGTGACCCGGCATGGCGGCAGCACGGTAATACGGGCAGTCCCACAAGCTCAATCCGTCGCGGGCCGCTTGAGCGCCCAGCTTTTGGATGTCTTCGCGTTGCATGGCAATACTCTCCAAAAGTAGATGCACGGGACGCAAAGTATTCCGCAGGCATCTGCGATTTTCAATAGTCTGCGCGCATCAACCGAGGCGGTGCGGGTGTCATGCGGACCGCGCGCGTGATCGTCCCGGACACCCCGCGCCTTGTCTGTTATGTGCGCAATTTCTCGGCTCTGTGCCTTTCGCGACCGCCTTGCGGCACGCACAATTTCCGCTTCCCGCCGGCTTCAGGCGGACCTTGAGGATGCTTGGATGCGCTACCGCTACGTCACCGCCGATGTGTTCACCGGCCACGCCTATCAAGGCAATCCGCTGGCTGTTGTATTGGACGCGCAGGGGCTGGACACCCGCCAGATGCAGTTGATTGCGCGCGAATTCAATTATTCGGAAACCAGCTTCGTGATGCCGCCGCAAGACCGTGCCCACACGGCGCGTGTGCGCATCTTCACGCCGGACCGCGAGGTGCCGTTCGCTGGTCACCCGAATGTCGGCACGGCCGTCGTGCTGGCGCGCGAGCAGATCGCGGCAGGGCTGTCTGCGCCGCAAGCCTTCGTATTTGAAGAAGAAGCCGGCCTGGTGCGGATTGCGTTGGCGTACGGCGAAGACGGGCTGCAGGGCGCGGAGCTGCGCGCGCCGCAGCCGTTGTCGTGCGGCCGCGAGGCGGCGCTGGATGCGGTGGCAAGCGCGCTGCGGCTGGGGGTTGCAGACATTGACGTGTCGACGCACGCACCGATGGTGGCGTCGGTGGGCCTGCCGTTTCTGGTGGTGCAGCTTGCCAACCGCGACGCGTTGCGGCGCGCGGTGCCGGACTTGGGCGGTTACGCGGCCCTGATGCCGCAGCTTGGCGCAAAGTCCATCTATGTCTACACCACCGACACGGCGGGCGAGGCGATGGACGCGCCCACCGATATCCAGGCGCGCATGCTCACCGGCCGGATGACCGAAGATCCCGCCACGGGTAGCGCGACAGCCGCGGTCACGGCGCTGCGGGCATCGCTGGCGGGCAAGGGCGTTCTGCGGTTACGGGTCGGGCAGGGCGTGGATATGGGGCGCGCAAGCTTGCTGCTGGCGCATGCCGAACCGCGCGAGGACGGCGTATGGGCCAGCGTGGCGGGGCAGGCCGTCGTGGTGATGGAAGGCACGCTGCCTGCTCCCGCGGCGGACTGACGGCGATGCGCGTTGCTGGCGGAAGACGGCCTCGTGTATGCTGCTGCACATGAACACTTCGCATATCGCTGCCGCAACGCGCGCAGATTTCCGACGAATCACTCGACGTCTACGTTGAGTGGCCAGCCGTGTTCGGGCGCCGATTTTCCGGCGCTTATTTCAGAAGGCCACGATACCCTCGTGGCTTTTTTGTTTGCCGTATTTCCCCCGCCGAGGCGTGTCGCAAGGCCTTCATTCTTTCATCACAAGGAATGAAGCATGTCTCATCAAGATCTCGCCATCCGGCCTTTTCATCCGACCGACGAGACGGCGCTTATCGCGCTGTGGCACGCCTGCGGGCTGACGCGTCCGTGGAACGATCCGCGCAAGGACATCGCGCGCAAGTTGACGGTGCAGTCGGATCTGTTTCTGGTGGGTGTGCTGGATGGCGAGATCGTGGCGACGCTGATGGGCGGCTACGACGGTCACCGCGGCTGGATCAACTATCTGGCCGTGTCGCCCGAGCATCGGCGGCGTCAGTTCGCCACGGCGCTGATGCGGGCCGTGGAGCGCAAGCTGCTGGAGATGGGGTGTCCGAAAATCAATTTGCTTATCCGTTCGGACAACATCGCGGTAAAGCGCTTCTACGACAGCCTGGGGTTTCGGGAGGACGCGGTGATCAGCATGGGCAAGCGCCTGATTCCGGATCTTTGAGGATGGCGGGTACGAAATACCCGCCTCGAATCATCGGTCTTAAATCGCCTGCGTCAAATACACGGCTTCACGTCCGACGATCGGCATGCGCGTGGGCATGAAGATCGTGCACGCATCGCACGGGGAGCGGATTTCTTCCGTGCCGTTCATGGCAATCAGCTCGCCCTTGTCGAAGGTCTCGAAGCCGATCACGGGTCGCGTGAAGGTGAAGTCTTCGGACTTCACCATGTGGACCTCCAGCAGGCGATAGCGTTGCGGCGTGGGCGGGGGCGGCGTGCCGGCCGGGGTGTCGATGAGACCCAGATGCGCCAGAAATCGCAGGGTGACGTCGGTGGCGAGTTCGGCGGCGGAGCGGGCGAAATGCTGGCCACATTCGACGACGAGCGCGCCGCCACTGTTCGACAGCGGGTCACCGTGATGGCCGTAGCCCATGACACCGGTTCCCGGAAACTTGTCTTGCGGCATGACCAGATGGACCTGCGGTGATCCGACAGCCGCGGCCAGCGCGGTGTTGCGGTCCATCTCGTTGTAGACCCAGAACGGTTGCACGGGCGCGCGCGTGGAATGGATGTCCAGCACGAAGTCGGCGGCATCCAGGATGGGGCGCATTTCGCGGGCACGGCGCAGTTCGGGGCTGTCTTCCGCGCCGTCGAGCATGGCGGCGGACCAGATGCGATTCAGGTTGTGGACGAGCTGGCGGTTGTCGTAAGGCCGGTCGATGTCGAAGGCCTCGTAGGCCTCGACGTGGGCAAAGCTGACCGTCAGTGTGCCGATCTTCGGGCGTACGCCGGTGTCCAGCAGATGGGTGGCGGCCACCATGCCACAGATCTCGTTGCCGTGCGTGATGGCGTTGATGAGCACGTGCGGCCCAGGCTTGCCGGATTCAAAGCGGTGCACATAGGGAATGCCGGTGTTGCCCTCGCGGTAGGCAGAGAGGTCACGCGGCAGGACTTCCAGCGGAGCAGTATCAGGTTCGAAGGCAGGTGTGGTCATGAGAGTTGGTTGAAGGTGGATGTTGAAGACAAGGCGAGAAAACAGCGTTTTTGATCGCATTTTTGCGATCTTCAAGATGCCTCAGCACTAGGAGGATTAGTACGTTTTTACCCCTAAAAAACTTCGCTTTCCAAGCCTTTTTCTTTGGGGCATATTGCGGCCGGGCAGTCGGAATTCATAGGTGCAGCATGAGTGGGTGGCCACAGCGTCATATCGATGGTTTTCAAGTGCAGTGCGAAGTCGTGGACTTGAATACCGGCGTGTTGGCTATTGAAATACTTGTGAGCCGCAACGGCAACGAGACCGTTGCGCGGCGCTGGTCACTGCCCCGCTTCGTGACCTTCAACGACCCCGTCAGTGCACGGCGCCATGCCGAACTGGTGCTCTCCGGCATCCTGTCCGTGGACGAGTACACCGGTGAACCTCGCTACGGAATTCTCTAGCGCTCGCTAGTGTTTTGTTTCGTTTATCACATTCGTCTGACTTGTCGGATCTGGAATGCCCGGTACAGTTGTCCCTGTATGACAACAAAAGGAGAGCTCCATGTTCGACACTTTTCCTGTTCTGCGCCGCACCGGCATGGCGATCGCGATTGGCGCCGCCGGTCTCGTTTTTGCGGGTTGCACGACGACCACGCCCAGCAAGTCGCCGGCCGCCTCGACGTCCGAGCAGCGGCAGTCGATGAACAGCGCGGCCAACGCGACCCTCGCCAAGCTTTATGAAGCCGCTCCCCAGTCCAAGGATCTGGTGGCGCGCGCCAAGGGCGTGCTGGTGTTTCCGGACGTGCTGAGCGGCAGCTTCATCGTGGGCGCCGAACATGGCAAGGGCGTGCTGCGCGTGGGCGGGCAGAATGCCGGCTACTACAGCACGACCGCGGGCTCGATCGGCTTCCAGGCCGGTGCGCAATCGAAGGCGATGATCCTGCTGTTCATGACGGATGACGCCTTGAACAAGTTCCGCAACAGCAGCGGCTGGACCGTTGGCGCGGACGCCACGGTGGCAGTGGTCAACATCGGCGCCAATGGCCGCATCGACACCAACACGGCTCAGCAGCCGGTGGTGGGCTTCGTGATGAACAACGGTGGCCTGATGGCGGGCGTGTCGCTCGCGGGCACGAAGATCTCGAAGCTCGATCGCTGATCGGGAAAGCGCCCAGTCAAAACGCCGCGGATTCTTCCGCGGCGTTTTGTTTTATGCGGGGCAGGTTGGACCCGCCCCGCGAGGTGTGCCGGCCGTTCAGCCGATCACGTTGTCGCTGTTGTTGCGCAGGGCTGCTTCGCGCTCGATCTCGGCTTGCTCGATGTGCGGATCCAGCCCGCGCCAGCGCAGGATGTGGCCGCGCTCTTCTTCGGGCTCCCAGCCCAACATGCCATAGCGCGTGATTTCGGTTTCGCCGCTGGCGAACTCCACTTCAAAGTAACCCTGACGATCGGGTAGCGAATTGCCGGGGAACCATTCGGTTTCGGGCATGGTTTGCTCCTTGCTAAGCGATGGGAGGGATGCTGACGCCGATCAGGAAAAGCCGGCGTCATGCGTTTTTATTGTGGGCCGGCCCCCGCAATCCCGCAAGCGCCGGATGGATACGAAATGCGGCGTCAGGCAAGCGGCACGGCGGTGGTGTAGAGCACCTGCTTGAGGGCAAAGCTGGAACGGATGCTGGCCACGCCGGGGATGCGTGTGATGTGTTCGACGATCAAACGTTCCAGCGCATCGACATCCGGCACGAGCGCACGGATCAAGTAGTCGGCGTCGCCGGACATCAGGTAGCACTCCATGATTTCGGGCAGCACCGCGATCTCGCGTTCGAACACGTCGAGCGCGGCCTTGCGCTGCTTGTCCAGCGAGATCTGGATGAAGACGTTGACCTTCAGACCCAGTTTGCGCGCATTCAGCAGCGTGACGCGCCGATCGATGAGGCCTTCGGTTTCCAGTCGCCGCACGCGCGCCAGGCACGGCGATGCAGACAGGTTGACGCGCGCGGCGAGCTCAACGTTAGTGAGCCGAGCGTCGCGTTGAAGCTCATTCAGGATGCGGATGTCGGTGGCATCCAGGTTGATTTCCGGCATAAGTGACCTTCAGGCGGCTGGTTGGCAGTGCATCTGTGCTGAGTATGCCGGTTGTCGACGCAGAAAGCGGTTAAAAATGCTGGGGTTTACCCTATAGACTGTTCCGTCCCTCGGTCATAAGGCCGAAATGCAGAATAATCGGCGGCAGAGCAGGGTAGTAATGAGTCAGCACGGAAGTCTTCGCAAGTTCCTCCCGCTCGCGGGTGCGGTTGCCATCTGGGGCGGAAATTGGCCCGTCATGAAGCTGGGGCTGGCGCACATGAGCCCGTTGTGGCTGGCCGCCAGCCGATTCGGATCCGCCGCGCTGATCAGCGTGCTGGTGCTTGCGGCGCTGGGGCGCCTGCGCTTGCCTACGCGTCAGGAATGGCCGCTGGTGGCGGGCGTGGCATTGCTGCAGATGGGCGCGTTCACGGCGTTGGCACTTTGGGCCCTTCAATACGTGGCGCCTGGCCGCGCCTCCGTCATTGCCTATGCGACATCCATCTGGGTGATTCCCTTGTCATCGATGATCTTGAAGGAACGCCTCTCAATGGGCCAATGGCTGGCGACGGCGCTCAGCTATGCGGGCATCGGCGTCATCGTCGCGCCCGCATTCAGCCCATGGCAGGCGCATACCGTCATCGGTCTGGTGATGCTGTTGGGCGCGTCGTTTGCCTGGGCCTGCAACATCATCCAGTTGCGCGCCAACCGCCATGTGCGGCTGGGCGCCGACATGATTCCCTGGCAAACCGCGATGGCCACGATCCCGCTTGCCGCGCTGGCATGGCTGCGCGACGGCGCGCCGACCTTTCTGGGCGATGCGCAAGCCTGGCCGCTGATCCTGTACACCGGGCCGCTTGCCACGGCGCTGACGTTCATCGTCGTGCTGGGCATGACGCAGAAGCTGCCGCCGGCCGCGACCTCCATCGCGATGCTGTGCGTGCCGGTGATCGGTTTGATCGTGTCGTCCGTCGTGTTCCATGAACGCATCTCGGCAGACCTGGCGCTTGGACTTGCGCTGATCGCCGCCAGCGTCGCGGCTTCCGCGCTGGCCACGCGTCTGCGGCGGCCGCTTGCGCTGCGTCCGTCCTAGAACGCACTAGAATGGCGTGCGCCGGAAATGGTCCCGGCCGGTGATGCGGAACGCGCTGCAGATATGGACTCGTTATATGTAGTGGTCGTACTGGGGGCAATGGCCGCGGGCTTTGTGCAAGGCCTGTCGGGCTTTGGCTTCGGCATGGTGGCCATGTCGTTCTGGGCCTGGACCATTGACCCGCGGCTTGCTGCGGCGATGGCCGTGTTCGGCGCGTTGACCGGGCAGTTGCTGGCGGCTTTCACCGTGCGCCGCGGCTTTGCCATGGCGCATCTGCTGCCGTTCGTTGTCGGCGGATTGCTCGGCATTCCGCTCGGCGTGAAAGTGCTGCCGCATCTGGACCCCGTGGTGTTCAAGGCCTTCATCGGCGGACTGCTCGCCATCTGGTGTCCGATCATGCTGTTTGCCGCGCGCATGCCGCGCATCACGGTGGGGGGCAAGGTGGCCGATGGCGTGGCCGGCGCAATCGGCGGCGTCATGGGCGGGCTGGGCGGATTCACCGGCGTGATTCCCACGTTGTGGTGCACCTTGCGCGGCTTTGATCGCGACGTGCAGCGCGCGGTGATCCAGAACTTCAACCTGTCGATGCTGGCGGTGACGATGGCCAGTTATGTGCTGACCGGTGTCGTCACGCGCGACATGTTGCCGCTGTTTGCATTGATCGTGCCCGCAATGCTGGTGCCGACGATCTGGGGCACGCGCGTCTATGTAGGCATCAGCGATGTCGCGTTTCGCCGGGTGGTGCTGGGCTTGTTGACGATATCCGGCATCGCGTTGCTTGCGTCGTCAGTGCCCCGCCTGCTTGCCTGAGTGCCTCCGCCTGAGGGGCGGAAAGGGCTTGACGGCCGTGCTATCGTTGACAAATTCAAGAGAGAATCAGGCATGGCATTGCATCGTTTCGAAAAGGGCGAACTGGGACATTGGCTACGCGTCGTGGCCGACAACAACGAGCCCGGCGCGGTCCAGACCGAAGTGCCCGCGCACGTCGCCCAGGCGCTGGAAACCTTGCGCTGCATTGCATCCGGCGCCGATGGCCGCTGGGTCATCACCGACAAGGGCAGGCTCTCGCTGCGCATGGAAGAGCCGGGCGCCATCCATTTGCGCTAAGCCATTTGCGGTCTTCGCGGCGGTAAGACAATCGCCCGATTACGCAGTTCACCATATCCGTCATTTGAACAGCCGCAGGCAAAGTACTGCATGGTTGCGAATGTTTTCGCAGTATTTCGTGCTGGATGCCATCCCTACAGTGCGGCAAGGCATATCCTGAGACGGAATGTGGGAATTGACATCTTTCGGACGTATTCCACCCTGCGTCCGACCAGTAAGATGAACTTTGCGTGACGGATGCAGGTCTATTGTTTTGCGCGGGTAATTTTGTCCTGTCGCACGTCACGCGTGGTTCGCGCGTTTAGGTAACCGACTGGGAGGTAGCACATGCAGCATCGTGACCAGGAAGTACTGATCGACGTTTCCACAGCGGCCATGGATACCGGCGGATATGGCGTATTGCTGACGGTTACGGCTGAGGGCGGCACCGAAGTGGATGCCGCGTTTTCCCACTTGGGCAACTGCGCTTCGTTGGACGAAGCACGTGATCGCGCGGAAATCTTCGCGCAAAACTGGGTAGAGGAAAATATCTTCCGATAGGGCTTGCACCCTGGACGGAGCTGATCGGCACGACCGGTCTGTGTGTGCATGAGCACGTGGCGCATACCTTCGAGATGGCGACGACGATTTCGGTTATCGTTGCTGTTCCAAAACCTGGGGCCCTCGTCGGGTATGCGTCGTTCCAAGATGACTGCCGCACAGACCAATTCCTTTCTAGCGGATGATATCCGCGCGCTGCGGGCGCATTTTGATTCGGTCGTGTTGCCCATGTGGTTGGGCCGCGGTTTCAACGAAACGCTTGGCCTGCCTTACGAATCTCTGAATTCCGCCAGCGGTGAACCGTTGCCAGCAACGCGTTATCGCGCGATGGCTTGTGCGCGCCAGTTGTATGTTTTTGCGCAGGCGCCGGGCGAGGCGGCCGCGCAGCATGCGGACCGGTTGTTCGAATCCCTGCGCCGCGTGTTCCAGGACGAGCACGGCGGTTGGCGATACAGCGTCGATGCAGCGGGTCAGCCGCTGGACGATACGCAGGACCTGTACACGCACGCGTTCATCGTGCTGGCCGCTTCCGCCTATTTCCGGCGTAGCCGCAACGCGCAGGCGCGCAAGCTGATGCTGGCCACGGCGCGCACGATCGAGGCGCGTTTCAAGACCACAGATTCGCTGTATCACGCGGCGCTCAGCGCGGACTTTGCACAGCCGCTGAAACCGCCGGCGCAAAATCCGATGATGCATCTGACCGAAGCCTATCTGGCGGCGGCGCAGGTTGCCGAACCCGCCTGGTTTGCGCAGCATCTGCGCGAACTTGCGCAAGGCATCAGCCAGTTCTTCGTGCATGCGCCGACGCAATGCGTATCAGAGGCGTTGCAGGGCAGTGCTGCAAACCGGCTGGAGCCCGGCCATCAATTCGAATGGCTGTCTCTCGTGCACGAATCGGCGCAGGTGTTCGAAGGTCTGGACCTTGTAGAGTCCCTGCCGCGCGCCGTGCAGTGGTCGCGTGATCATGGCGTCGATGCCGCGGGCGTGATCGCATCGCTGGACGAGTCCGGCAAGGTGGCGGACAACACCCGCCGAATCTGGGCGCAGACGGAATATCTGAGGGCCCTGGCAGTGATGGGCGATCTACCCGCGCTGCAACCGGCGCTGGCAAATTTCCGCAGCCGCTTCCTGCACCCCACAGGTTGGAACGAATGCCTGGATACAAACGGAAACGTGATACGCGCCGACATGCCCTCCACATCCCCCTATCACCTGGCAACATGTTTGGCGGCGTTACAAAACGTTGTTTGCTAATCACGTTAACAATTTAGTTCCCCCTATGAAGGCGATTTAATAGAAAGACATTGGTGAAATCCCTTACAATTTGCTAACACTGTTTGTGGGGAAGCATCAATGAGCGTTATGTGTTTGGCTTGCCAACGCATTAATCCAGGACTTGCAGGCGTAGCGCCGCATTCGCACCTGGGACATCAAGGATTTACCAACCCAACGCAGAAAGGCCGGGAGGAAAGCCGCGAAGACCACTTCCGCTGCCTGAATTGCGGCGCGAAATGGCTGCGCGAGACCGACAAATGGGGCGTGGACCTGGGCTTCAAGCTCGCGCCCTGATCGGAATTCGCCGGCACTCGTACGACACGGGCCCCTTCATGGGGCCCGTTGCTTTTGGGGCGGAATTCGGCGTGCGGAAAGGTAAGGACGATAGCCGGCGCGGCGCGATGCGCGGGGCGTTCAGCAAGGGGCGCGTGCCGCCATGACATCGGGATCGCGGCTGGCGGTTTCCAGTAGCCATTGGCGGAAACAGGCGAGGGCGTAGTGATCGCGCCGCTGTGCGGGAGCGCACAGGTGATAACCGCGGTCGATGCGGATGACCAGTTCTGGAAAGGGCGCGGCGACCCGGCCCGCCTGCAGTTCGTCCCGGACCAGGCAGCGTTGCAGCACCGCGATGCCCATGTCGGCCATCACCGCGCGTATCAGGATGGAAACCTGATCAAACCCGTTCGACAGCGCGACGCTGCCGCGCGCCACGCCAGCCGCACTGAACCATTGCGACCAGTTTTCCTGGCCGTTGGTATGAAACAGCAGCGGCTCGCCGAGCAACCCCTGCGGCGTGCTCCACAGACCTTGGGCGTGACGTTTCGCCAGTCGCTCCGGATGGCAGATCACCACCATCTCGCGACCGATGACGTAGTCCGCGTGCCAGTTGGGCCACTGCGCCGGCGTGCCAGACAGGATGCTGGCATCCGGCGTGGCGCCGGAAAAGTCTTCGCTGCGGCGGTAGGCCGAAAAGCCGAGCTGGATGTTAGGGTGGCGCTGGTGGAAGTCCGGCAGGCGCGGCACAAGCCACGCGCTGGCTAACGTGGGAACAGAAGAAAGCGTCAAGCGCAGCCGCCGGTCGTCGGCGCGTAACTCCGTGCTGAGCGTTTCGATCGCCTGCAGCGGCGCCCGCGCGCCATCGTAGAGCTTGCGGCCGGTGTCGGTCAGCGTGAGGCCGTGCGCATTCCTGTGCATGAGAGGCTGGCCGAAGTGCGCCTCCAGGCGCGAGATGGCACGGCTGATGGCACCCTGCGTGACGCACAGCACTTGCGCAGCCTGAGTGAAGCTGCCCAGCCTGGCCGCCGTCACGAAGGCATGCAGCTCGGACATCGACGGCGAATGCAGACGCATCTAGCATGACCTTTGGTAATGAAGGAGTGCAATATAGTCGTTTGAAAGGGGATCGTAAAGTTTGGACACTGGCGGCCTTCAGAACAACAACCCAGGAGTCGCCTCATGTCCCGCCGTCTTTTTGGCCGTTCCGCGCGCTTTTCGCTCGCCGGCATGTTTGCCACGTTGTCCTTCTGCGGCGTCACGCATGCCGCCGACTATCCCGCGCGTCCGATCAAGCTGATGGTGCCGTTCGCGGCGGGCGGTTCGACGGACATCGTGGCCCGCCTGGTGGCTGAGTACGCAGGGCGGGATCTGAAGCAGACCATCGTGGTGGAGAACAAGGCTGGCGCTGGCGGATCGCTGGGCATGGAACAGGTGGCGCGGTCGACACCGGACGGGTACACCATCGGCATGGCGACCATGAGCACGCACGGGTCGAATCCGGCCGTGTTCCGCAAGATGAACTATGACCCCGTCAAGGACTTCGTGCCGGTGGCCAATGTGCTGGCCGTGCCCAGCATCTTTGCGATCAATCCGAACATTCCGGCCAGGAACATGGCCGAATTCGTGGCGCTGGCCAAAGGCGCGCCCGAGCGCTACAGCTTCGCGTCGCCGGGCGTGGGCTCGCTGGGACACGTGAACATCGAGAATTTCATGATGCTGTCCGGCATCAAGTTGCTGCACGTGCCTTATCGGGGCGCGGGTCCGGCGTTGAACGACGTGATGGGCGGGCAAGTGGATGCGATCACGGACAATCTGTCGTCGACGTTGCCGCAGGTGCTGGGCGGCAAGCTGCGTCCGCTGGCCGTGCTAGGCGCCGAACGTTCGCCCTTGCTGCCCGACGTGCCCACGTATATCGAACTTGGCTATCCCGACATGGGCACGGGCGGCTGGTTTGGTCTGGTGGCGCCCGCCGGCACTCCGCAAGCGGTGGTGGAGCGTCTGAACAAGGCCGTTCGCGTGGCGATGGAAAACCCGGAATTCCGCAAGAAGGCCGAAGACGTGGGTGGTACGCTGATGCCCACGACGCCGCAAGAATTCCAGGTGCAGATCGACCAGGCTTTGGCCCGTTATGCAAAAGTGGCCAAGACCGCCAACATCCAGGCTGATTGACGATGACGACCGCCGACTTCCCCGCTGTTTCCGTTCATGAACCCATCGGGCCCGCGTTGCCGTTGGTCTGTGATTCGCCGCATAGCGGCGAGCGTTATCCCGACGATTTCGGGGCCTCGGCCACGCTGGCGCAATTGCGCCAGGGCGAGGACACGCACGTGGACGCGTTGTGGTCGGCGGCGCCCGCACTGGGCGCCACGCTGGTGGCTGCCAATTTTCCGCGCGTCTACATCGACCCGAATCGCACGTTGCAGGATCTGGATCCGGAACTGCTGGCCGAGCCCTGGCCCGAGCCGCTGGATCCCGGCGAGAAGACGCGGTTGGGCAAGGGCCTGATCTGGCGGCGCATGGACAAGGCCACGCCGATCTATGACCGCAAGCTGACGCTGGCGCAGGTGCGCCATCGGATCCAGGCGTACTACGAGCCTTATCACGCGGCGCTGGCCAAGGCGATCCGGCACGTCGAGGAACGTTTTGGCGCCGTGTGGCACCTCAATCTGCATTCGATGCCGAACGATGCCTACGAGCGGCTTGGACGTCACAGCGAGCATCCCCTTGCGGACTTCGTGCTGGGCGATCGGGACGGCACGACGTGCGAGCCGGAGTTCATTGCATTGATTGAGACGGCGCTGCGCGACAAAGGCTATACCGTGGCGCGCAACGATCCGTACAAGGGCGTGCAACTCATCGCGCAGATCGGCCAGCCGGCGTTGAACCGGCACAGCCTGCAAGTCGAGATCCGGCGTCCGCTTTACATGGACGAGGCGACGCGCGAACGCAATGCCGGCTTCGATTTGCTGCGCGCCGATCTGTCGCACGTGCTGGAACAGGTGGCGGCCTTCGTACGGGTACGCGCACAGGCGATCGCGTCGACAAAATAGAGTCGCTTGCATAACGGCGCGCGGACCGGCATTTTGCGGACGTTGCTCCCTTAAGTTTCCTTGCCGCAGGCCGTTGTGCAACGTGTCGGTGCGCTTGCATGAATGCGCTCAAGGAAACCGCAATGTCCGAGAAGATCATCAATGGATTTTCAGTGGTCGCGTATGCGACCCAGCCCGAGGGGCGCATCCCGCCGCGTGCGTTTCTGGAGACGCGGCGTCTGCCTGTAAAACCCGCCGCGCCTGCGAACACTTCCGTAACTGCGACGACCGCCGAAGACGCGGATCCCACCGCGGAGCAGGCCGCGCCGGAACCCGAAAGCCTGGCGTTCGAGATTTTCGTGAGCCGGCGTTTTCGCAGCACGATCGAAGCGATGTCGGCTGCGCGCAACGCGCTGGACCGCGTGAAATCCGTTGATGCGGACGGCGTTCCGGAGCCGCTGCCGGAGTAGTTTCTCGACCGCGGCAAGCCGGGGTACGAGGCGGTGCCTTTGCTCAAGCAGCCGCAGGCGCTGCACGGCAGCATCGAGCACACGCGCTCCGCGCCGCAATAGGGGCGTCAGGTCAGGGTGCTGCGCATGAGGATCTCGGTCAACGCGCGCGTGGGTTTGCCCGGCGAGGGGGCCGAGATGACGATGAATTCCACGGGCGGCAGCGTGGGCAGGTTGGCCGCGCCCGCGGGCGCCGACAGGCCTGCAGTGGACAGGTGCGAGGGCTGCACGGTGATGCCCAGTCCCGCGCGGGCTGCTGCCTGGCAGCCCGCGTAACTGGTGCTGGTGCAGACGATCTGCCAGCTCCGGCCCGCGCGGGCCAACGCGTCAAGCGCCAGCGTGCGCGTCACGCTGGGCTCGCGCAACAGGATCAACGGAAGGGGCTCGTCGGGATCCACGCGCAGACCTTCCTTCGCGCGCCACAGCAGCGCCTCCTTGTGCAACGTCTGGCCGCGCCGGTCGCCGCGCCTGCGCTTGCCGATCATCACGTCCAGGCGGTTGTCGTCCAGCAGCTTGTAGAGGTCGGTGGTGACACCGATGGTCAGGTCCAGCTCGACTTCGGGATGCGCCAGGCGAAACGCCGCCAGCACATCGGGCAGGGGACCCATCGCCAGATCGTCGGAGGTGCCCAGCCGGATCCGTCCGCGCAGGCGGGGCGCATCGAAGAGGCGCTCGGCCTTTTCGTGCGCGGCCAGGATGATCTCGGCATGCACGAGCAGGCTGCGGCCGTCGCTGGTCAGCGCGAGTGAGTGGGTGTCGCGCTGGAACAGGCGGCGATTCACGGCCTGTTCGAGTTGGCGGATGTGCTCGCTGACGGTGGGCTGGGTCAGGCCCAGCCGGCGCGCGGCTTCGGTGAAGCTGGGCGCGCCTGCGGCGGCGGCGAAGGTCTTGAGCCAGAGCGGGTTCAGCATGGGCGGGATGCGGTCATAGGGATTTCAAATGACAGTTAAAGTACCCAGTGGCCTTCACGATGGCAAGGGCCGCGCCTATAGTGGGCGCAACTTTCTGAACACGCCTTTGCCATGCGCCGCTTCCTGCCAGACCAATTCACCCTCATCCTGATCGCCACCGTGGCGTTCGCCAGCTTTCTCCCGGCGGTGGGCAAGGGCGCCACGTTCATGATGGTGGCGAGCAACGTGGCGATCTCGCTCCTGTTCTTCCTGCACGGGGCGCGGCTGTCCACCGATGCCATCGTGTCCGGCGTGAAGGACGTGCGCCTGCATGGGCTGATCCTGGCCTGCACCTTTCTGTTGTTCCCCGCGCTGGGCCTGGGACTGCGCGCGCTGTTTCCCGGGCTGCTGACGCCGTCGCTGTGGATCGGCGTGCTGTTCGTCTGCACGCTCTCGTCCACCGTGCAGTCGTCGATCGCCTTCACGTCGATGGCGCGCGGCAACGTGCCGGGGGCGATCTGCGCGGCGACGGCCTCCAATCTGCTGGGCACCGTGCTGACGCCGCTGCTGGTGGCGGTGCTGCTGCATCGGCAGGGCGGCGGGCATGGCCTGGCCGACGCTGGCCGCATCCTGCTGCAGCTGCTGCTGCCGTTTGCGGTGGGCAGCCTGCTGCGGCCGTGGATCGGGGCGTGGGCGCTGCGCAATAGCCGCACGCTGTCCAAGGTGGATCGCAGCTCGATCCTGCTGGCGGTCTACACCGCGTTCAGCGAGGCGGTCGCCCAGGGCATCTGGCATGCGTTCCCGGCCATCGACCTTGCCACGATGGTGCTGGTGAATGCCTTGTTGCTGGGATCGGTGCTGTTGATCACGACGTGGGGCAGCCGCAAGCTGGGGCTGAGCAAGGAGAACGAGATCACGCTGGTGTTCTGCGGATCGAAGAAGTCGCTGGCGTCCGGAATTCCGCTTGCGACCGTGCTGTTCGGCACGTCGCAGATGGGCGTGGTGGTGTTGCCCTTGATGATCTTTCACCAGATGCAGCTCATGGTCTGCGCGGTGCTGGCGCGGCGTTATGCCGAGCGGGCGGAGCCGGTGCAGGCGGTGGCGGTCCGGGCGTAAAGCTGGGCGCAAATCGGGGCGCAATTCCGGGCGAAAAGCCGGGCGCAATTCCGAACCATTGCGCCGCGCCAAAATCGATCAGGCGGCCGCGTCCGCAGGAAGGATCTTGCCCGCCGGCTGCCAGTAGACGCTGCCGTCGCGCTCGGACACGTCCAGCGCGGTGAGGCGTCCGTTTCGACAGGGGCCGCCCACGCACAGGCCCGTGTCCGGCTGGTAGGTGGCGCCGTGGCGGGCGCACATGATGAGGTCGCCGGCGCGGGTGAAGAAGCTGCCTTCCCAGTCCAGTTCGACGCCGACGTGGGCGCAGCGGTTCAGGTAGCCATGCACCCGGTCCTGGTAGCGCACAAAGAAGGCGGTGGTGCGGCCCGCGCCATCGGTCACGGGCACCTTCACGCCGAGGCCGCCGTTGACCAGATCGCCGGCGGCGCAGACGCGGACTTCAGGGAGGGTGGGGGAATCCTGCATGGGAGGCCTGGCAATCAAAGGGTGCGATGTTCGGATAGGGGGCGCGGCTTGTCAATCCGCCGGCGCCGCCCGGGCGCTTTCCTGCTGGCGGGCCCACATGCCGGCGTAGATGCCGGCCTGGGCCAGCAACTGCGGATGGCGGCCGCGTTCGACGATGCGGCCATCGGCCAGCACGATGATCTCGTCCGCGTCCCCCACCGTGGACAGGCGGTGCGCGATGATCAGCGTACTACGGCCCTGGCTGACTTCGCGCAGGTTGGCCTGGATCTCGCGTTCCGTGTGGGTGTCCAGCGCGCTGGTGGCCTCGTCGAACAGGAATATGGCCGGATTCTTGAGGATGGTGCGGGCAATCGCCACGCGCTGCTTTTCGCCGCCCGACAGCTTCAGGCCGCGTTCGCCCACCATCGTGCCGTAGCCGTCCGGCATGGTCAGGATCAGGTCGTGGATGTGAGCAAGGCGCGCGGCGGCCTCGATTTCAGCGTCCGTGGCGCCCGGCCGGCCGTAGCCGATGTTGTAGCGGATGGTGTCGTTGAACAGCACCGTGTCCTGCGGCACCACGCCGATGGCCGCGCGCACGCTGGCCTGCGTGACGTCGCGTACGTCCTGGCCGTCGATCAGGATGGCGCCGCTGTCGGTGTCATAAAAGCGGAACAGCAGCCGCGCGATGGTGGATTTTCCTGCGCCGGAGGTGCCCACCACGGCCACCGTCTTGCCGGCGGGAATCGAGAAGCTGACACCTTTCAGGATGGCGCGGCGCGGGTCATAGCCGAAGTGCACGTCGCGGAACTCCACCGCGCCGCCCGATACCTGCAGCGGCGCGGCGCCGGGACGGTCCGCCACTTCGCGATCCTGGCCCAGCAGCTCGAACATGCGCTCCATGTCGATCAGCGCCTGCTTGATCTCGCGGTAGATGAAGCCGAAGAAGCTGAGCGGCGTGTAGAGCTGCAAGAGATACGTGTTGACCAGCACGAAATCGCCCAGCGTGTAGCGGCCCTCGGCGATGCCGTTGGCCGCCATCCACATCACCAGCGTCAGTCCCGTGGAAATGATGAGGGCCTGGCCGACGTTCAGGATCGACAGGCTGACCTGGCTGCGCACGGCGGCGCGTTCGTAGCGGGTGAGCGAGGCGTCGTAGCGCCGGGCCTCGTGTTCTTCGTTGCCGAAATACTTGACGGTCTCGTAGTTCAGCAGGCTCTCGATGGCCTTGGTGTTGGCCTCGGAGTCGGTTTCGTTCATCTGGCGCCGGAACTTGGCGCGCCATTCCGTCACGGCAAGCGTGTAGGCCATGTACAGCACGACGGTGGCGCCAGTGGCCAGCGCCAGCCAGCCGTCGAACATCTTCCACAGCACGATGCAGACCAGGCTGATCTCGAAGAACGTGGGCAGGATGTTGAACAGCAGGAACGACAGCAGTGTCTGGATGCCCTTGGTGCCGCGTTCGATGGCGCGGTTCAGCCCGCCGGTCTGACGCGCCAGGTGAAAGCGCAGCGCCAGACCGTGCAGGTGGCGGAAGATCTGCAGGCCAACCGAGCGGATCGCGTGCTGGCCGACGCGCGCGAAGATGGCATCGCGCAGTTCCGAGAACAGCAGCGACAGCACGCGGGCGGTGCCGTAGGCGAGGATCAGGCCGAGCGGCACCGTCACCGTGCCGGGCGCGCCCTTGCCCAGTTCGTCGACCGCCTGCTTGTACAGCAGCGGCACGTAGACGGTTGCGGCCTTGGCGGCGAACAGGCACAGCAGCGCCGCCACGACGCGGACCTTCAGGCCGGTCTTGCCGGGCGGCCACAGGTAGGGAAACAGCGTGCGAAGCGTGGCAAGTCCGCCGCCCTTGCCGGGCCGCGTTTCAGGAGAATTCATGATCGGGATGCTGGGTTTGGGGCCGCCTCCGACAGGGGAGTTAGGCCGTTTGCAGGGCATTATGAGGCACCAGCGGTAATATTTGAGGGATAACCCCTGGTACGGAAGCACCAGCATCGGGGGATTGAAGGCTGTATTGCGACACGGGCGCAGCACGTCGGGCCCGTTTCTTTCTCTTCCAACCGGGGGTCCGGCCGGCTGCTCCCCTGGTTGCGCGACCGGGCGCGTTTTCGCCGCGCCTGGATCGCGTCGCTTGCTACGGAGGGTCTTATGGCGAAGGTTCCCGCAGTGAAATTGAACGACGGAGGCAAGATTCCGCAGTTGGGCCTGGGCGTCTGGCAGGTGCCGGACGATCAGGCAGCGTCCAGCGTGAAGGAAGCGCTGGCGGCAGGTTACCGGTCGGTGGACACGGCGGCGATCTACGGCAACGAGGCAGGCGTGGGCGCGGGCCTGCGGTCGGCCGGCGTGGCGCGCAAGGACCTGTTCATCACCACCAAGCTCTGGAACGACAAGCACGGCTACGACGACGCGCACAAGGCGATGGACGAAAGCCTGGAGAAGCTGGGGCTGGCGTACGTGGACCTGTACCTCATCCACTGGCCGGTCGCGGGCAGCGAGAAGTTCCTGGACGCCTGGCGCGCCATGATCGAGATGAAGGAAGACGGCCGCGCGCGCGCGATCGGCGTGTCGAACTTCACGCAAGCCAATCTGGAACGCCTGATCGACGCGTCCGGCGTCACCCCCGCCGTCAACCAGATCGAGCTGCATCCGGGGTTCACGCAGAATGCGCTGCGGGCCTTTCATGCGCGGCATGGCATCGTGACCGAGTCCTGGAGTCCGCTGGCGCAAGGCAACATCACGAAGGAAAAGGTGATCCTGGACCTGGCGCAAAAGCACGGCAAGTCGCCCGCGCAGGTGACGCTGCGCTGGCATCTTCAGCACAACCTGGTCGTGATACCGAAGTCCGTCACGCCCGAGCGCATCCGCGAGAACATCGACGTGTTCGACTTCGAGCTGTCGGCGGCGGACATGGCGGCCATCGACGGCATCAAGGAAGGTCCGCGCCTGGGCCCGGATCCCGAGAAGTTCGCGTAGGGGAAGCAGCCCCGGCGGGTGGCGCGGCGAGCGGGGCCGCGCAGCCGGCCGGGGTAAGTGTCCGGCCTTGATCGGCGGGGCCGTCATTGGCCGAGCCGCGATTGGCGGGGCCGCCATCGGCCGGGCGACGGTCTGCGCGACTGCCGTCCGCCCAACCTGTTCGGCTAGTGCTTGAGCGGGAACACCCAGTACCGCACGATGACCACGAGCAGGATGCTCAGCGCGGTCCAGGACGCCCAATGCCAGGCGCCGGTGCCCAGCAGGGCCGCCAGCAAGCCAAAGATGCTGAGCACGCCCAGCAGGATCGGCACGCCCCACACGAACAGGAAGCCCCGGCTGCCTTTACTCGTTGAGCGGCTCATGCGGGCGTCCTTTGCGGGGCCGCAGCCTGGTGTTTCTTGATGAGTTCGTTGATGCGCGCTTCGGTGGCGCGGCGCCGGGCCAGCCACAGATACAGTCCGCTCACCAGCACCACGATGGTGACGAGATCCAGCAGCGCCCAGATGATCTTGAGCGGCAGGCCGCCGTAATCGCCGAAGTGCAGCGGCCGCGAGACTTCCAGCGCGGTCAGATACCACGGCATTTTCGCCACTGTCGTCAGCGCACCGGTCCGGCCGTCAATCAGCACGGGCGTGTTCAGCTTGGACGTCAGGGGCGAGTCGCCACGCATCCACGCAATGAAGTGCTGCGGGCTGCCGAAGGCGTTGCCGGGGAAGGAGATGAAAGAAACCTCGTTGCCCGGCATGGCCTTGCGCGCGGTGTCCGCCACCAACTGCGCCGACGCGAGCTGCGTGGGGATGGGCTGACCCTTGTAGGGTTCCAGCACGCGCGGCAGTTCGGTGGATTGCCACAGGCGGAAGAGCGGCGTGGACAGTTCGTTGATGACGCCGGTCAAGCCCACCACCAGCGCCCACACCAGCGTCACGATGCCGAGCAGGTTGTGCAGGTCCAGCCATTTCAGGCGCGTCGAGCGCGTGGCGCGCACGGTGCCGAATTCCAGCTTCTTCATGAAGGGGCCGTACAGCACGACGCCGGACACGATGGCCACGCAGAACAGCAGGCCCATGAATCCCAGGAACAGCTCGCCGGTCAGGCCCGCGAACAGGTCCACGTGCAGCGCCAGCATGATGCCCATGAACGAAAACTTGTCTTCGGTATAAAGCGGGCCGTCGAGCAGCACATCGCCCGTGCGGGCATCCATGCGGATCGCGTGGCCCGAGGCCAGTCCGTCGCCGGGCGTCTTCGCCATGCCGACGAAGACCTGCGGCTCATCCGGGTCGAACGACAGGTAGTCGACGACTTCGTTCGGGTACATGGCTCGCGCGTTGGCCACGAGCTTGTCCAGGTTGGCGGGCGGGGTGTCCGCAGGCACCGCGGACAAGGGCTTGCCGTCGTCGAGCCAATGCTCGATCTCGTGATGAAACACGAGCGGCAAACCGGTCAGACAGATGATGAGCAGGAAGATCGTGCAAACCAGGCTGGTCCATTTATGGACGAGATACCAGGTTTTGATGGTGGACGCGGCGGTCATGGCGACGGCGGGAAGCGGCTTGGCGCCACTCCTTTTCAGGGCAGTACGGGAAAGGAGAAAACATTATCACGAACAAGTTCGATTCTCGTAACGCTATTTGACCCTTTCGGTAACGAGGCTGGCCGTGGGGACGGACCAAAGCGGGTTAAAAAGAAGGGTCAGATTTTTCCTTGCGGTATTCCCGAATCATCATGGAGCAGCGTTTTCTCAAGGTTCCGCGCAACGAATCCGGCCGCGATTTTGCGGTAGGCGATGTGCATGGACATTTTTCACGCCTGCAACAGGCGCTGGATGAATTGGGGTTCGACCCCACCCGCGACCGGCTTTTTTCCGTGGGCGATCTGGTTGACCGTGGACCCGAGAACGAGGCTGCGCTGGACTGGCTGGCCAAGCCCTGGTTCTACGCGGTGCAAGGCAACCACGAGGACTACGCGATTCGTCACGTGCGCACCGGCAAGGTGGACGTGACGAACTGGCGCGGTTATGGCGGTGGCTGGTTTCTGGATCTGCCCGCCGAGCGGCAGCAGGTGTTTGCCGAAGCCTTTACCCAATTGCCGATTGCCATCGAAGTGGAAACGTCGTCGGGCGCGGTCGGACTGCTGCATGCCGACTGCCCGGTGTTGTTCTGGCCCCGGCTGGAGTCCGCGTTGCAGGACCGCTATAAGCGCACCAGCGCGGCGTGCCAGTGGTCGCGCGACCGTCTGCGCCAGATGGACCGAACCGGCATCCTGGGCGTGCGGGCGGTGGTGGCGGGGCACACCCCGGTGGCGTCGCCGCTGGCGCTGGGCAACGTGTATCACATCGATACCGAAGGCTGGAACGGTGGCTATTTCACGTTTCTGAATCTTGAATCCCTGCAGGCGTGGCCTCGCGAGGTCGTGACCGAGGCCGCAGCCGCCGAGTAGGGCGATCACAACGCAAAGAAAAACGGGCGCCAAGGCGCCCGTTTTTGCGTGATGCGCAGCCCTTTACAGCGGCCGGGCAGTCACGGCGCCGGGGGCAGTTACCGCGCTGGCGCTTACGCCCGCCGAGTCGACTGGCGCGGCTGCGGCAGGGACAGCTGGCGTCTGCACGCCGCCCGCAGCGGGCATGGCCTGCGCCTGCGGAACGGGGGCGGCGTCTGCGCGGGGCACGGGGATCGGCATCAGCGGCGGCTGGATCGGACTGCCTTCGGGAGCCGCGGCGCCGCCGGGAGGCAGCGGCTTGACCGAGGTGTCGACGCCGTCGGTCGAGCGGTTGTTGTTCAGGAAGTCGGTCAGCGCGTCGCCGGAAGACAGGTCCAGCGAGGCCACCGCCTGGCCCGGCGGGAATTCGGAGAAATAGTATTCGCCGTTGTCGACCAGCAGGCCGTCGGGGCGCGGCGCCGGCTTGGCTTGCGGCACGTCCTTCAGGACGGGCTGCATATAGTCCAGCCAGGTGGAGAGCGCCAGGCCGCTGCCGAACTCGTTGGTGCCCAGCGACTTCGGCTGGTCAAAGCCCATCCAGACGGTGGTGGCCAGCGTCTGCGTGAAGCCCGAGAACCAGACGTCCACGGCGTCGTTCGTGGTGCCGGTCTTGCCGCCGATGTCGTTGCGCTTGAGCACCTGATGCGCACGGGCGGCGGTGCCGTTGACCGTGACATCGCGCAGGATGTCGTCCATGACCCAGGCGGTGCGCGGGTCGATGGCGCGAGCCTGCGCGTCGCCGGCCACGACGGGCTGGGTCTTCATCAGCACATTGCCGGAGCGGTCCGTGACGTGGTCGATGAGGTAGGGCGTGACGCGGTAGCCGCCGTTGGCAAACACGCTGTAGCCATTGACGACCTGCAGCGGCGTGGCGCCACCCGCGCCCAGCGCAAGCGGCAACACGGCCGGCCAGCGTGATTTATCGAAGCCGAAGCGCGTCAGGTAGTCCTGTGCGTACTGCGGTGAAATCGCCTGCAGGATGCGGATCGACACCATGTTCTTGGAGCGCATCAACCCCTGGCGCAGGGTCAGCATGGGTTCGTACTTGTTGCCGTCGTTCTTGGGCTGCCAGGCCTTGGAACCGGTCTGCTCGGCCGTCAGCATGAAGGGCTGATCGGAGATCTGCGTGGCGGGCGTCAGGCCCCGTTCCAGCGCAGCCGCATAGACGAACGGTTTGATGTTCGAGCCCGGCTGGCGCCATGCCTGCGTGACGCGGTTGAAGTGGCCGCGGTTGAAGTCGAAGCCGCCGATCATGGCGCGGATGGCGCCATCCTGCGGCACCATCGACACCAGCGCAGCCTGCAGCGCCGGCATGTTGATGATTTCCCAGTTGTCGCCGTTCTTGTGGATGTAGACGACCGAACCGCGCCGGATGCGCTGGGTGTCGCTGGCCTTGGGATTGAGCGCGCGGGCGACGACCGCCAGGGCCTTCTTGTCCGAAATGGTGATGATGTCGCGCCCGCTGCGCGCCACGGTGACTTCAGTGGGGCTGGCGGCCAGCACGACGGCGGCAAGCAGGTCTTCGCTGTCGGGCGACTTTTCCTGCACGCCGTCCAGGATCTCGTCGAGCGCCTGGGGGTCCTGTTCCACGCCGTCGGGCAGCTCGACCTGGTCTTCCGGGCCCGGATAGACGGCGCGGCGGGTGTAGTCGATGATGCCGTCGCGCACGGCGCGGTAAGCCGCTTCCTGCGCCTTGGAATCGATCGTGGTGTAGACGTCGATGCCCGACGAGTAGGTGTTCTCCTGGAACACGCCATACATCAGCTGGCGGGCCAGTTCTGCCGGATAGTCGCCGTGCACCGCAAAGCCGCGCGTGCTGCTGCCGTCCGCGCCGCGGATCGTGATGCGCTGTTGCAGGGCTTCGTCGGTCTGCTCCGGCGTCAGGTAGCCCAGCGTCTTCATGCGGCCCAGCACGTAATGCTGGCGGATCTCGGCGCGCGGGTAATTGGTGATCGGGTTGAAACGCGAGGGCGCCTTCGGAATGCCGGCCAGCATGGCGGCTTCGGCGGGCGTGACCTCCGACAGCGGCTTGCCCAGGTACGTGCGCGAGGCGGCCGCGAAACCATAGGCGCGATGGCCCAGGTAGATCTGGTTCATGTAGAGCTCGAGGATCTGGTCCTTGGTGAGCTCGGATTCGATCTTGAACGTCAGCAGCAGTTCGTAGAACTTGCGTGAATAGGTCTTTTCGGACGACAGGTAGAAGTTGCGCGCGACCTGCATCGTGATCGTGCTGCCGCCCTGGGACTTGGAACCCTTGACGATGTTGGTCAGCACGGCGCGTGCGACGCCCATCCAGTCGACGCCGCCGTGGCTGTAGAAACGGTCGTCCTCGGCCGCCAGAACGGCCTGCCGCATTACCGGGGGGATTTCGTCGAAACGCAGCACGTTGCGGTGCTCTTCGCCGTATTCGCCGATGAGCACCTTGTCCGCGGTGTAGATGCGCAGGGGCACGCGTGGCCGGTAGTCGGTCATCGCGTGCAGGTCGGGCAGGCTGGGCCACGCCAGGGCCAGTGCGAGGCCAAGCACGACGGCGCTGCACACGGCTGCGCCGGCGGCGGCGATGCCCGCTTTAACCAGGAGAGGTTTCCAGGGGAGGCCCGATTTGCCGCCCGGGTTGGCGGAGGATTGCTGGGGATTGCTCATTGCAGGCGATTCTAGGGCAGAACGCTATAGACCGCCCAGGGCGCAATAAGGTTTCGGTAACGAAATCTGCCCATGTGAGTGGATATTCAGCTTTTGTTCAGGTTGGCGAGGCCCCGGGGACGGATTGCAGATAACGCTGGGGTGGGGCGCCCAGTGCCCGATGAAACATGGCGGAGAAGGCGCTGGCGCTGCGGTAGCCGAGGTCCGCCGCAATGCGCGCCACTGGCACGCCCATCGACAGCCGGCACACCGCATCAGCCAGCCGCACCTGCTGCACCCACTGTCTGTAATTCAGTCCTAGTTCGGATTGAAACAATCGGATCAGCGTGCGCGCACTGGCGCCGACTTCGCTTCCCCAGTCCTCGATGCCGCGTTGCAGGCCGGGCTGGTCCAGAATGGCCGCGCAGATGGCTTGCAGGCGCCGGTCGCGCGGCCACGGGATCTGAATGGGCACGATGCGCGCGGCGGCCAGCTCAGCCAGGATCAACCCCGCGATCTGCTCGACCCGTCCCCCGAGCGGGTAGTCGATGGGCTCGGCCGTCAACGCCAGAATCAATTCCCGCAGCAGGCCGCTGACCTCGATCACCTGGCACTCGGGCCAGTAGTCCCGGGCCGCGTCGGCCTGAATGTAAAGGGAACGCATCGAGACCGCGCCGACCATGTCGACGCCGTGCGGCACGCCCGCCGGCACCCATAGCGCGCGCAGCGGCGGCAAGGCCCAGAAGCCGCTGGGCGTGGTGACGCGCATCACGCCTTCGACGGCATAAATGAGCTGGGCGCGCGGGTGCGTATGGGGACCGGTCTGCGCGCCGGGGGAAAATTCCTTGGCCATCGCCGTGACGACGCGCGGACGATGCTGGTAGTCCTGCGCGTTGATGCTGCGGGCGGGATCGGGGGGAGGGCGGACGACCATGGTGTCACTTCCGACAAAAGGATGAGGAGGCGCCGGGAAGCGCATGGCGCCTATTCTGCCATTGGGTTGGCATAGCGGTTGTCACTTTCTCGACGAAAAATGGCAGATCGCGCCGGCGCCGGATTTCTACACTGATGCCTGGTTCCGGCGTGTGGCCGGCTTGTCCATTTTCTTCGTGCGACTCATGAACTCCGTCCAGAATCCCGCTGCCGGCCTGTCTGCCTCGACCTCTGCCGCAGGGTCGCCCGCCGCGGGATCGCCCGCCGCCTCCGATCCCTCCACCGCCTTCAAGGTGCTGGGCGCGATCAGCGTGGCGCATCTGATGAACGACATGATCCAGTCGATCCTGCTCGCCATCTATCCCATGCTCAAGGACTCGTTCAGCCTGACGTTCACGCAGATCGGGCTGATCACGCTGGTCTACCAGCTTGCCGCGTCGCTGCTTCAGCCGTTCATCGGTTTCTATACCGACCGGAACCCCAAGCCGTACTCGCTGCCCGTGGGCATGGGCTTCACGCTGGTGGGCTTGTTGATGCTGTCGACGGCGCCGTCGTTTGGCTGGCTGCTGGTGGCGGCGGTGCTGGTGGGCACGGGCTCGTCGGTGTTCCACCCGGAATCGTCGCGCGTGGCGCGCATGGCGTCGGGCGGGCGGCACGGGCTGGCGCAGTCGCTGTTCCAGGTGGGCGGCAATGTGGGGTCGGCGTTGGGGCCGCTGTTGGCCGCGCTGTTCATCATTCCGCACGGGCAGGGCAGCGTGGCGTGGTTCTCGCTGGCGGCGCTGTTCGGCATCGTGGTGCTGATGTGGATCGGGCGCTGGTATGGCGCCAACCGCGTGCTGCTCAAACCGCGTGCGCGGCGCGAGGGCGCGGGCAACGGGTTGACGCGCAATCAGGTGCTGGGCGCGTTGGGCGTGCTGGGCGTCCTGGTGTTCTCGAAGTATTTCTATCTGGCCAGCCTGAACAGCTATTTCACCTTCTACCTGATCGACAAGTTCGCGCTGTCGGTGCGCGAGGCGCAGCTGTATCTCTTCCTGTTCCTGGCCGCCGTGGCGGTGGGCACCGTGGTGGGCGGACCGGTCGGCGACCGCATCGGCCGCAAGATCGTGATCTGGGTGTCGATCCTGGGCGTGGCGCCTTTCACGCTGATGCTGCCGCACGCCAATCTTTTCTGGACGGGCGTGCTCGTCGTCATCATCGGCGTGGTGCTGGCGTCGGCCTTCTCCGCGATCGTGGTCTATGCCCAGGAGCTGGTTCCGGGCAAGGTGGGCATGATCGCGGGCCTGTTCTTCGGCTTTGCCTTCGGCATGGGCGGCCTGGGCGCTGCGGTGCTGGGCAGGGTGGCCGATGCCACCAGCATCGGCTACGTCTATCAGTTGTGTGCGTATCTGCCGCTGCTGGGCGTGGTGGCGATTCTGTTGCCGAAGATGCGGCGGGTGTAGGCCCGCCGTTCCGTCAGCCCGCCCGCAGCGATTGCAGGCGCGGCAGGCGGTGCTCGATGCCGTCGATCTGTCCCGCGCTGCCGTGGTGGATCACGGCGACGCGGGTGGCGCGCAGTTGCGTCAACTGGTCGGCGCTGACTTCAAAGCTCTTGGCCAGGCGCTGGTCGGTCAGCGGACGGATCGGCTTGCGGCGGTCCTTGCCGCCGAAGCGGCGGTGGTTGTACACGGCCCACGCCACGAGCACCGCCGCGTTGACCACGGCCAGCACGGCGTAGCCCCACAAGGTCTGCACAGTCGGCAGAAAGACGGGCAGCAGCGGCGCGTCCGGGCCGCTGGCGGCCCCGCGCAGAATGGCCAGGATGCCGGCGCCAAACAGGTAGACGAACGCGAACCAGCCAAAGGCGGTCAGCGCGAAGTCGAACAGATAGCCCGCGCGCGAGCGTTGCGTGGTGATGATCATGATGCCTCCGGTGATTTGATGCCGCGGTCGGGACTGGTCCAGCGGGCGCGCTGGGCCTGCTTGCGCAGCATGACCTTGGGGAAACTGACCAGCGTGGTGAAGAGGCTCACCATCCAGTAGGCCAGCGGATACCAGATGACCCAGTAGAGCGCGCGCGCCAGGCCCGGCTCATAGCGGCGGTCGATCAGGATGCTGACGGCGAACTGCAGCAGGCACACGACCGCCAGCATCATGCCGGTGAAGGCCGGCGGCAGCAGGCTGGCGATCTGCATGTTGTTGGGCAGCGCGACGATCTGGCTGATCAGCCACAGCACCACCGACAGTCCAAACGCAAACGCCCAGGCCGTCGACAGGCAGAACTCGGCCATCAGCGGCCACAGCCGGCGGTGGCGCCAGTTCCAGATCGAGCGCAGGTTCTTCAGGAACACCTCCGCGCCGCCCTGCGCCCAGCGCAGCCGCTGCTTCCACAATCCGCGCAGCGTCTCGGGCATCAGGATCCAGCACAGTCCGCGCGGTTCGTAAAAGATGGACCAGTGGTCGCGCTGCAGCTTCCAGCTGATGTCGATGTCTTCGGTGATCATGTCCAGGCTCCAATAGCCCGCGCGGTCCAGCGCCACGCGGCGGAAGGCCGCGACGACGCCCGACACCGTGAAGACCTGCCCGTACACGCGCTGCGTGCGCTTGATGAGCCCGATGATCGACGAGAACTCGCCGACCTGGATGCGCCCGATCAGGGTGGAGCGAGTGCGGATGCGCGGGTTGCCCGTGACGGCGCCCACGCGCGGGTTGTCGATCAGCGGCGCCACCAGATAGGCGGCGGCATCGGGGTCGAGCAGGGCGTCGCCGTCGATGCAGACCAGGTATTCGCTGCGGGCCGCCAGTGCGCCCATGCGCAGCGCCATGGCCTTGCCCTGGTTCTGCGCCAGATGCACCACGCGCAGGCGCGGGTGTTCGGCGGCCATGCGGTCCAGCAGCGCGGCCGTGCCGTCGGTCGACCCGTCGTTGATGGCGATGACTTCGATGTGCGGATAGTTCTGGTTCAGGGCGGCCAGCAGGGTTTCTTCGCCGTTGTCGGCTTCGTTGAAGCACGGCACCAGAATCGACACCAGCGGCGAGCCGGCCAGTTCGGGCGGGGTGCGCTCAGACCCCCACGCCCAGTGGCGTTCCCAATGCCACCAGAAATAGATGCCGCCAGCCATCCACATGCCGGACATGAACAGCGGATAGAAGAACACGAAGCCCAGCAGCGCTTCGCCGGTCAGCATCAAAGTGAATCCAAACGGCGCGCCGAGCACCGCGCAGAGAATCAGCAGGGCAATCAATCGATCAGTCATTGGAGGGGATACCAGGCTTCGGAGATGGCGGGCCGGATGCCTTGCAACCGGGGCTGGTCTTGCGAGAAGTCGTCGGGGTAGTAGCCGAAGCTGCGGGCGCCGCGCAGTTGCACGCGGCGCATCCAGCCGGCCAGCACGTCGGTGTCCACCGGTGTGGCGTCGGGCCGGCCGGGGCCGGTGCGCCAGTCGCGGCTTTGCAGTTCGAACACGGTCCTGGACAGCGCGCCGGGCCGGCGGGCGACGGTGTCGACCAGTGCGTCCAGCCACGCGTTTTCCTTGCCGGGCGCCACGTTTTCCATCAGCGGCATCGCCATCGGCGCGGTCCAGTCGTAGGCGGCCAGAAAGTCGTCCAGGTTCTGGGCGAACCAGGTTTCGCTTTCCGGATTCAGGATGGGCTGGGCGTAGATGTTGCGGGCCGTCTTGATCTGCGGCCCACGCACGGCGCGCACCTTTTCTGCGAGCGCCATGGTGAAGTCCACCAGATGGCGGCTTTTGTAGCGGGTCCAGCGCTGCATCGTGTCCGGATCCGCACGAAGTTCCGCGATGCTGCCCGGCAGTCCGGCCGCGCGGTACGCGGCCAGCGCGCCGGGGCTGGCGTCCTCGAAGTCCGACAGCAGCGCGTCGTCGTGGAACAGGATGCCGTCGAAGATCGCCTGGCGCGCCAGGTCTTCGTACAGATCGCCGATGCGCGCGCGCACGGTGGCGTCAAAGGGCGACAGGCGGCGGTACTGGTCCGGGTCGGGCGCCACCTGTCCGGTGTCCGGATCCCAGCGCTCGACGCGCGGCAAGGCCGGGTCCATGTCGAAGGCCAGCACGGGCATCCAGGCGTAGACCATCACGTTGGCGCGGTTGTGCAGTTGCCAGGCGGCACGGTTGAAGAGGTCTGCGCGCATCGGCAGCCAGCGGTTCGGGAAGTACAGCGACTTCACCAGCCCATCGCCCTGCGGGTCGGAATAGGCCTGCAGGAACACCGTGTTGATCTGCATGTCCAGGATGCGCTGCACCAGCACGCCCAGGTTGCGGTCGGTCTGTTCCGGGTCCGGGTCGTAGACGTAGTCCAGATCGATGTGCGCGACGCGCATGAAAGGGTCGGCCTCCATGCCCACCACGCTGTTGGCAAAGGACTTGAGCGCCGGATCGCTGGCCAGCAGCATGCGCGGCGTGGACATCAGGCGGGACAGGCGCCCGGGGCCGTCTTCCAGCGTCAGCGCCATCTCGTAGCCGTTCTCGGCGGTGATGCGCAGCGTGGAGCCGCCTTCCGCGCCATAGGGCCAGACCCACACGCGGGGCTTCTTGCCGGTGGCCGCGCGGATCTTTTCCGTGATGGCGGCCACGTCGCGGCCCATGCGGGCGTCAAACTGCGCCTCGGTCTCGTACTGGCCGGTGCGCGCATCAAAGGCTCGGATTGCAGCGGCCGGCTCAGTGTTGCCCTGCGGATTGGCCAGCGCGCCGTAGTGCGAGGCGTCCGTGTGCGCGGCGATTTCCACAAGCCCGGAGCGCGAAATCTCGCGGATCTCGTCCCAGTTCAAAAAGCGGTTGCGGGCCTCGGGCGTGCCGCCGAAATCCACCGGGCGGTCGGACGGGGTGTCCATCCAGACGCCCACGGGCGCCAGCAGCGCCGGCCATCCGTAGGCTTTCAGGATGGGCAGCACGCGGGTGTGGAAGCTGCGATAGCCGTCGTCGAACGACAGCAGCACGGCGCGGTCGGGCAGCGGCTTGCCGCCTTGCCGGGCGGCCAGGATCTGATCCACCGACACGGCCTCATAGCCGTTGGCGCGCAGCCAGGCCAGCTGTTCAGCGAGCCGGTCCGTGCGCACGCTGAGAAAGGCCTGATCGGGGTCGTCGTCTTCAACGTCGTGATAGGCCAGGGCCAGGAACTGGCCATTGACCCACGGTTTGTCGATGGCCGCGACCGGGCGTTCGGCGGGCGGCGTGTAGACGGGGATGTCCTTGGCGCAGGCGGTCAGCGCCAGAATCATGAGGAACAGGATGCCGGCCAGGAGCAGCCGGGTATGCAGTTTGAGCATCATGTCGTTTCCGGAAAAGCCAGGTCAGAAGCGGTAGGCAAGGTCGAAGACGACGCGCAGTTCACGCTCGCGCTCGCCGTCATAGGGCCGGCTGGTGCCGGTGACCATGAAGCCCATGTCCAGAACGTCGTTCGCGCGGTAGCGCTGGCCGTAGCCCAGCGCGACGACGCCGCCCGTGCCGTAGCCCTGCTGGCTGTAAGTGCCGGCGCCCAGCGTGCCGATCTGTTCCCATGCGGTTTCGTAGCGGCGGTGCAGCGTGTGCGTCAGCCGCACGCCGGGCAGGGCCAGGAAATCGGCGCTGGGGTTGAAGTAGGGCGCGTCGTCGCGGTTGTTGTGCTGGGTGGACAGGCCCAATTCCAGGTCGGCCTTCAGGTGCGGCGCGGTGTAGACACGCTCGCGGCCAGTCAGTCCGAATGCCCAACGGGTGTTGCCGTCGCTGAAACGGGACGGGGCGGCCGACAAGGTCCATTCGCGCCGCTCGTCGGCGCGCCAGCGCACGTACATCGACAGGCCGTTGGACGAGACGTCGTTGGTCAGCGCGCGCAGCGGCGTGTCGCGCGACAGGATTTCGGCCGAGCCGCCCACCTGCCAGTGGTCGTTCAGGTCGTAGGCGGCGGACAGCCGCGCGCCGGGCTTGACGCCGTTGCCGTAGTCGTTGGTGGAGACTTCGCCTTCCACCGTCAGATCGCGCACGCGCCATTCCACGCCGGTGCGCAGCCAGCGGTAGATGCCACGGCCTTCCTCGAAGTCACCCGATGCGTAGCCGCCGCCGCCAAAGACGCGCCAGTCGTAGCCCATGGGCGGGGAATACAACACGGCGTCGATGCCGAAATCGCCGTTGCCGGTGACCGGACTGTCCGAGGCCAGGCCGCGGTAGCCGGTGATGCGCAGCTCGGCCTTGCGGTGGACCTCCCACTCGCGGGCCAGCCGCCGGCTGGTCAGGTTTTCGGGCGAGCGGGCCAGCGTGTCGGCGGATAGCGCTTCGGCCTGACGCCATTCCTGCAGGTCCATCGCCGTGAAGCCCTGGCCGTTCTCCACCGCCAGGTCGCGCGGCGCCAGCGTTTCGGCCAGCTTCAGTTCGATTTCCGACGCGCGGGGCTGCGAGCGGGCGCGGTGGACGGTGGCCAGATCGCTGCGCAGCGCGGAATTGTTGGGCGCCTGCTGCACCATCTGCGCCAGGCGCTGGTGGGCCTCGATGGTGTCGTCGGCCTGAAGGTGCGTGGCGGCCAGCGTCTGGCGGCTTTCCAGGTTCAGGTCGTTGGGCATGCGCGTGGCCTGGCCCTTGTAGTAAAGCCAGGGGGCGTAGCCGGCCTGGACGGCGTCCGTGATCGGGGGCGTTTCGTCGAATTGTTCGCCTTCGGCCAGCGCGTAGTACAGGCCTGTCTGCGTGGCCAGACGCTGCGCCGGATCGTCGCCGGGCGCGCTGTCGCTGGCGGCCACCTGCCGGTACAGGTCGCGGGCGCGCTCGGGCTGGCGCAGGTACAGATAGGCGGAGGCCACGTCGCTCAGCGCGTAGCGCGGTACGTCGACGCCTTCGGCCAGCAGCGCCTCGTATTCCTGGATCAGCATCTGCATCTGCACCCGGGCGTGCAGGGCGTGCAGGCGGTCGATGCGGGCGCGCAGCACGTCGGCGCGGGCGTCTTCGCCCAGTTTGCGCCAATCGGCAATCACGGCGTCGTAGCCGGCCAGCGCGCGGTCGGCGATCGCAAACCGTTCGGCCTCGCCGCGCGCGGGCATGGCCGCCAGCCGCGCCTCCTGCGCCAGTGCGTCGGCCTGCAGGGCGCGCATCTGGGCGGGGGTAAACAGCGTTTCATGGCGACGCGCCCAGTCCAGCGCCACGTCGGCCATGCGGGCGCCCTGAAGCGCCCGGATGTATTCGCGCAGCACGTAGGGCGTGGCGGGCGCCAGCGCCAGTGCCTGGTCGGCCTGATGCAGGGCTTCAAATGGTTGGGACTGGCGCGCGTAGACGTAGCTGAGGGCCAGCCGGGCGTCGGCGTCGCGCGGCTGACGGGCGATGCGTTTCTCGCCTGCGGCGATCGCGGCTGGGATTTGCCCGGCGTCCGCCAGCGTCATGATCTCGCCCGCCGCGAAGGCGGCTTCGCCCGGATGGCGGCGCATCCCCTGGCGGTAGGCGTCGAGCGCCTGCGGCCAGCGCTGCTGGTCGCGGTAGGCCCGCGCCACGGCCAATTGGACGTTGGCCGGCGGCACGGCGCCGGCCGGCAGCGTCTCGTACGCGACGATGGCTTCGTCAGGCTTGCCCGCCCAGCCGGCGATGACGATCCGGTCGTAAACGGGCCGCACGCCCGCGGCGCTGCCCTGCGCGCGCAGCATTTCCAGCGCAGGTTCGTGGTCGCCGGCGCGAGCGCGCTCGATCAGCGCGTCGTAGTGGCTTGACGGGGCGGCCAGCGTCAGCACGGGCGCGAGCATTGCGCTGGCCGCCATCAAGTTCAGTCTGGGTCCAACGGCGTTTGACCGCCTGGTTCGTTCGATTGGCATCTGTATGACATCCGCAGTGGCAATTCGGGGCGTCCATGGCTCCGCCACGCCGGACGGGCGCGAGCACCCGGCAAGGGCGG
The DNA here is from genome assembly GCF_902859585.1 of Achromobacter animicus. Classification (GTDB taxonomy): domain Bacteria; phylum Pseudomonadota; class Gammaproteobacteria; order Burkholderiales; family Burkholderiaceae_B; genus Achromobacter; species Achromobacter animicus. The sequence goes on from NZ_CADIJM010000006.1 coordinate 105,152, forward strand.
CCGCAGGCGAACCAGGCGCCTGCAGCGCGGAAATGAACGTTTGATTGGGACTTGCGCGGCGCCCGCTACGGGGACCTTCGCACTCGCGCTATCGGAGTGCATGGCTAGTACGCGCCACGCCCGTGGGGCGTGATCGCGGCGCTTATGCTGCGCCGTCGACGGATGGAACTTTACGGAAAATTGCGCGGATTAACTGTCAATTACTGCAAAGGGGGCGTCACGGCGAAGGCGCCTTGGCGTATTCTCTCGTCGCAGGCCGTGCAATCGTCTTGGCGCGGCGGTAAAGGTTCTGGTCGGACGGACGCGCGTTGCCCAGCAGGGCAAACGTCATGCGCGTCCTTTCGCCATTCTCGTAACAAAAAGCATCAAAAATGCTGACGTGTAACGCGCTTTGCTTGCGCGAACCCAGTGCAACTGCAGTCCCAACGGCGGGGCGGGCCGACAAGCCTGAGCCCGAGCGAACCATGACGACTAGCTTGTTTTTCCTGATGTGGGGCCTGGCCACGGCGCTGGCGTTGCCGTTGCTGCTGCCCTTTCACGTCCGCGGCGTCGAAGGCGTGCCTGCGTTCATGGCGGCCAATGCGCTGGCCGTGCTGTCCCTGCTGGCCTACGCGTCGGCCGAGATGATCCCGCCCGCCGCCTATGTGATGGTGTCCAACGCCGCCTGGGCCTGTTCCGCCGCGCTGGTGTACATCGGCGTGCGCCAGTTCTTCGGCATGCATCCGCATATCCTGCGCACCACCTTGTTGTGCTCGCTCTGCACCTTCGGCTTTGCCCTGCTGCTGTACCGCAGCGACAGCCTGGTGTGGCGCATGGTGCTGTATTCCGTCTACACCTGCGTGCTGATGGCAGCGACCGGCGCCGTCATCTTCCGGCAGCGCAGGCGCATCAAGACAAAAGGCGTCGTGCTGTATCTGCTGCTGGCATTTTTTGGGGTGGTGGCGTTGCACGCGCTGCGCGGATATGTCTACGGCGCGGGCGTGGAGACGCCGGTGTCGCTGCTGCAGCCGTCGGCGTGGAGCCTCTTTTTCATTGTGTGCGGCTCGGTCACGGTGCCCGGACTCTTCCTGGCGCTGCTCTTCATGATCCAGACCAGCCAGGCGGAAAAGATGCAGGCCGCGCTGACGTTCGACAGCCTGACGCAGGCCTATTCGCGGCGCAGCATCATGGACGAGCTTGAACACGAGCTGCTGCGCTGTGAGCGCACGGGCGGCAAGCTGGCGGTGCTGGTGCTGGACATCGATCACTTCAAATCCATCAACGACCGCTACGGCCACGCGGGCGGCGACACCGCGCTGCGTCACTTCGCGCGCGTGGTGCAGAATGCGGTCCGGTCGAGCGATCGCTTCGGCCGCCTGGGCGGCGAGGAGTTCGTGCTGCTGATGTACGACTGCGATCCGGCGAGCGCGCTGGTGCAGGCGCAGCGCGTCTGCGACGCCTTGCGCGACATGCCGCTCTATCTGCAGGGGCTGGAAGTGCAGCTGACCACAAGCGGCGGGCTGGCGTCCTATCAGCCGGGCGACAGCGCCGACGTCATCCTGGCGCGGGCCGACGTGGCGTTGTACCGGGCCAAGGAGCAGGGGCGGGACCGCGTGGAAATGGCCTGGAGCGGCCGCGGCGTCGTCAAGACGAGCGGCGGCCTGCCGGCCGCCGCGAATGCCCTGGAAGCGGAAACCGCAGGGACTACGGCTTGAGGTGTTCCGTCAGGAACTTCTCCATGGCCTCGTAGAACTCGAACTTGTTCTCGTCGTTGTGAAAGCCATGGCCTTCGTTGTCCTTGACCATGTATTCCACGTCCACCCCGCGGGCCTTGAGCGCTGACACCATCTGGTCGCTCTCGTCCTTGTTCACGCGTGGATCCTTGGCGCCCTGCGCGACGAACAGCGGCGTCTTGATCTTGTCCGCGTGCAGCGCCGGTGAAGTTGCGGTCAGGCGGTCGCGGTCGCGCACCGGGTCGCCCACCATGTCCTGCATCTTGTCCAGCATGGGTTTCCAGTACGGAGGAATGGACTTCATGAACGTGAAGAGGTTCGATACGCCCACGTAGTCCACGGCCGCGGCGTACAGGTCCGGCGTGAAGGCCACGCCGGCCAGCGTGGCGTAGCCGCCGTAGCTGGCGCCATAGATGCCGATGCGCTTGGGGTCGGCGATGCCTTGCTCGACCAGCCATTGCACGCCGTCGGTGATGTCGTCCTGCATCTTCAGGCCCCATTCCCCGAAGCCGGCTTCCCAGAAGTCGCGGCCATAACCGGTGGAGCCGCGGAAATTCATCTGCAGCACGCAGAAACCGCGGTTGGCCAGGAATTGCACTTCGGGGTTGTAGCCCCAGCCGTCGCGGGCCCACGGGCCGCCGTGCGGATTGACCACGCAGGCCAGGTTCTTGGGTTCGCGGCCGGCGGGCAGCGTGAGGTAACCATGGATGGTCCGGCCGTCGCGACTTTGATAGCTGATGGGCTGCACCCGCGACATGTCAGCTTCGGGGATGGCCGGGTTCAGGTCCGCCAGCTTGGTCAGCGTGCCGGCCACGGCGTCGTAGATGTAGCGCGCGCCGGGCGTGCGGTCGTTGTAGGCCGCCACGATGAACTTGTTCTCGTCGCGGTTGCCGCCCTGGATGACGACGTCGTAACCCGGCAGGAGATCGGCAAGCGTCTTGTACAGCGCTTCGGTTTCCGCGTCGAAGAACTTGTATTGCGGCTTGTCGGTCTGGTAGGACGCCACGGTCAGCACGCGGCGCTTGCGCGAGAACGCGGCGCCGTCCAGGTCGACGGCCTCGGGCGTGAAGATGACATCCTCGGCGTCCGGCGTGGCCGGGTCGATGACGACCAGCGAGAGCTTGTCGCGATTTCGGTTGCTCAGCGCGTAGAACTTCTTGTCGTCGAACGTGAAGAATGCGGGGCTGACGCTGGTGCGGTAGTCGGTGGTAATGAGCGGGCGGAAGTCGGACGCTTCGTCGTCGCGGTAGAGCAGGGTGGTGTTCAGCCCGTCGCTGGCGACGGCGGCGCGCACCTTGCCCGCGTGGTCGGTCTGCCAGCCGACGATGTTGCCCGGATTCTGCGCCACCAGCACGGCCGCGCCGGTGTGGACGTTGACGCGGTAGACGTCGAAGACCTCGGGGTTGCGCTGGTTGTGGCTGATCAGCACGTGGTCGGGGTCGTCTTCGAGGTCGTCCTCGATGCCGGCGCGCACGCCCTCGTACGGGGTCAGGTCCGTGATCTTGCCGGTCTTGGCGTTGACGGCCAGGACGTGGAAGTTTTCGTCGCCGCCAAAGTCCTTCTGGTACAGCACCACGTCCGGGCCTTTCCAGAAATAGCCGCTGATGTCGCGCGCGGTCTCGCTGGTCAGCTGGCGCGGCTCGCCCACGAGCTGGCTGCCTTGCAGCGGCTGCACGTAGATGTTCATGCGGGCGGGGTTGCCGTCCACGCTGGTGGGCTGCATGAACGATAGCGTCTGGCCGTCGTCGGACAGCCGGAAATAGCCGCGCTCAGGATTGCGGAAGAAATCTTTCAGGGGATAGGCGCGGGGAGGCGGCTGCGTGGCGCAGGCACCCAGGGAGGCGCCGACGATGCCGGCAGCCAGGACGGTGCGCAGAAATGAGAACAAGGGGAAACCTCCGTGATGTCGATCCGCGTTGCAAATAGGCTGGTCGATAATGCCATAGCCGCGCAAGGGGTGTCGAACCGGCCCCGCCGATCCGGCGCCACTTATGCCGCCAGGCGGTTTGCGGGATAATCGCGGCACTTCTTCTGGAGATTTACATGTACAGGAATCTGGTCGCGGCCTCGGCGCTGGCCCTGGGGCTGGCCGGCTGCTCGCTCGGCATTTCGCCGGACAGCGCGTCGCCGCACAGCGAATTCAAGGCGCCGGTGGCCTTCAAGGACGCCTACGATGCGGTCATCCGCCAGTCCAACGCGTGCCTGCGCAGCACCGACAACGCCTACCGCGTCGTTTCCGACCTGAACGAAAGCGCGCAATCCGGTGTGGTGCGCGTGCTGGCGCCGTATTCCGATCGCGAGATGTCGCGCGTTGACCTCAAGTCCGAGGGGCCCAAGTCCACGGACGTGCGCATCGTGATGTGGGGCAAGGGCACGTGGGACCCCGCTGCCATGCGCGCGATGCAGGACGCGGTGTATTACGGGTTGGTGTCGTGCAGCACGTACATGCCGCTGGATCCGCGCCCGCCCGTCAAGCCGACGCGCGACCTGCCGAAATAAGGCAGGACGAAAAAAGATCAGTCGCCGCCCGGACGGCGGCGGATGATCTTGAAGGTGGCGGTGGCGCGCGCCACCAGTTCACCGTCGGCACGGCGGATGTCGCCCTCACAGAAGGCGATGGACGCGCCGCGGCGCAGGCAGCGCGCTTCGATGACCAGGTCGCCCGTGCCGGGAGACAGGAACGTGGTGTTCATGTCGATGGTGGCCATGCCCTCGGTGGCGTCCGCGGAGCCGCGTGCGGCGGCGCTCAGGGTGAAGTCCAGCACGCTCATCAGCGTGCCGCCGTGCACGTCGCCGCGGCTGTTGGTCAGGTCTTCGCGCCACGGCAGCGTCGTGCGGGCATAGGCCGGCGCGATGCTTTCCGGCACCAGGCCGATGAAACTCATGAAGGGAATGGTCAGGCCGAAATAGTCGGTTTTGGCGGAGGCGGGTGCAGTCATGGAACCGTCGTGGGCGAGAAGGGATAGCGGATTGCCGCCGGTCATAATATATGTTTTTGCCACGGGATTGAGGTCATGACGGGGCAGGCGTCGGCGCAGTCTGCGCGCAAAATCGTGCATGTGGACATGGATGCGTTTTACGCGTCCGTGGAGCAGCGCGACAATCCCGACCTGCGCGGCAAGCCAGTGGTGGTGGCCTGGACCGGACCGCGCTCGGTCGTGTGCGCGGCGTCCTACGAAGCGCGGCGCTACGGCATCCATTCCGCCATGTCGGCCATCAAGGCCGAACGCCTCTGTCCGCACGCGATCTACGTGCCGCCCGATTTCAACCGCTACCGCGACGTGTCGCGACAGGTGCGGCAGATCTTCGCCCGACATACCGACCTGATCGAACCCTTGTCGCTCGACGAGGCCTACCTGGACGTGACGGTCAACAAATGCGGGCTGCCATCGGCCACCGAGGTGGCGCAGGTGATTCGCCAGCAGATCCGCGAGGAAACCGGACTGACCGCGTCGGCCGGTGTAGCCCCGAACAAATTCCTGGCCAAGATCGCGTCGGACTGGAACAAGCCCGACGGCATTTTTGTGGTGCGGCCCAGCAAGGTGCTGGCGTTCCTGGAGCCCTTGCCCGTGCGCAAGGTGCCGGGCGTGGGCAAGGTCACGCAGGCGCGCCTGGAGCAGCTTGGCATCCAGACCGTGGGCGACCTGGCCACGCACAGCGCGCAGGAGCTGGAGCACTACTTCGGCCGCTATGGCCGGCGGCTGTACGAGCTGGCGCGCGGCATCGACGAACGCGAGGTCCAGACCGACCAGCCGTTGCAACAGGTGTCGGCCGAAACCACGTTTTCCAACGACGTCCGGCTGGAGGCCGTGGGCGACGCCCTGGACCGCATGGCGGAAAAGGTGTGGGATCAGGCGCTGAAGAAGGGCGCCTTGGGACGCACGGTGGTGCTCAAGCTGAAGACCGACCGCTTCCGCATCCTGACGCGCAGCCAGACCTGCGCCCAGCCGCCAACGTCCGCCATGGAGCTGGCCGCGCTGGCGCGGCTGCTGTGCGAACGCGTGGAACTGCCGCCGGACACGCTGTACCGGCTGGCGGGGGTGGGGATGAGCAACTTCGCAGATCCGGGCGAGCAGTCGCGCCAGCCGGATCTGTTTGGAGGGGCGTTCTAGGTCTCGCCGCCGGGCCGCCCCAAGGCGAGACAGCCCCCTCGGGGGGCAGCTAGCGCGCGAAGCGTGCGCGGCGTGGGGGTCAAATCTGGCCGCCGGGCCGCCCCAAGGCGAGACAGCCCCCTCGGGGGGGCAGCTAGCGCGCGAAGCGTGCGCGGCGTGGGGGCGTCAACCTTTTTACAGGCGGGCCTTCACTTGCTGCGACAGCGCCGTCATGTCGGCGCGGCCGGCCAGCTTCTGCTTCAGGATAGCCATCACCTTGCCCATCGCGGGCGCGCCCGTCACGCCTTGCGCGGCGACTTCAGCCAGCGCGGCGTCGATGGCGGCGGCCACTTCCTCGGGGGTGGCTGCCTGGGGCAGGAATTCCTGCAGCACGGCCAGTTCGCCCTTTTCCTGCTCGGCGGTTTCCGTGCGGCCGGCCTGCTCGAACGCGGCGATCGACTCGCGGCGCTGCTTGACCTGCTTTTCGATGATGGCGGTGATTTCGGCGTCGGTCAGGTCGCGGCGTTCGTCGACTTCCTTCTGCTTGACGGCGGCCAGCAGGAAACGCAGCGTGGTCAGTCGCTCGCTGGCCTTGGCGCGCATCGCGTCCTTGACGGCGTCGGACAGGCGGGTCTTGAGCGTAGCAGTGCTCATCGGTAAACCTTTGTGGTGTTGCGGTAATCGGGAAGTGTAAACCGGGCCGGGGCACGACGTCGCCAAGCCGATTTCGCCGTTCGGATTTAAAGATGTATTATAAATATATGTTTAAAGGCGAGCCCGTTCGCCATTCAAGGAGCAGTTGATGTTGAGCCCCCAAATCCGCGAGCTGGTCAAGGCCACGGCCCCTGTCCTGAAGGTTCATGGCGTCGCCCTGACCAAGCATTTCTACGCGCGCATGTTCCAGCACAATCCGGAACTCAAGCACGTGTTCAACCAGGCCCACCAGGCGGGCGGCGCGCAGCAGCATGCGCTGGCCGGCGCGGTGACCGCGTATGCCGAGCACATCGACGATCCCTCGGTGCTGATGCCGGTGGTGACGCGCATCGTGCACAAGCACGTCAGCCTGGGCATCCGGCCCGAACACTACGCCATCGTGGGCAAGCATCTGCTGGCTTCCATCCGTGAAGTGCTGGGCGATGCCGCCACCGACGAACTCGTCGATGCCTGGGGCGCGGCCTATGGGCAGCTGGCGGACCTGCTGATCGCCGAAGAGGCGCGCCTGTATGCGGAATCGGCCAACAAGCCGGGCGGCTGGACGGGCTGGCGCGCGTTCCGTGTCGTGGGCAAGCAGCCCGAAAGCGCCGAAATCACTTCTTTCTACCTGGCCCCTGCAGACGGCGGCACCGTGCCGGCGTACCGGCCAGGTCAATACGTGTCCGTGCGCGTATTTGTACCGGAACTGGGCTTGATGCAACCGCGCCAATACAGCCTGTCGGACGCGCCGGGCCACGATCGCCTGCGCATCTCGGTCAAGCGCGAGCCGGCCAGCGATCAGACGCCGGCGGGCCGCGTGTCCAACGCGCTGCACGACCGACTGGAAGAGGGCGGCGTGCTGGACGTGGCGCCGCCGCAAGGTGATTTCCACCTGCGCGAAGACGGCGATGCCCCCGTCGTGCTGCTGAGCGGTGGCGTGGGCCTGACGCCCATGGTGTCGATCCTGAACCACCTGGTGCGCGCCAACGACGAACGCCAGATCCGCTTCGTGCACGGCTGCCGCAACCGCTCGGTCCACGCCATGCGCGAGCACGTGAACGACATTACGGCGTCCCGCGCCAACGTGCGCAAGGCGGTGTTCTACGAAGAGGTGGGCCACGGCGACCAGGCCGGCCGCGACTACGACCACACGGGGCGCGTCGACCTGCACGCCATTCGCGATGAAGCCATCGTCCCCGGCGCCGATTACTACCTGTGTGGACCGGCGGCGTTCATGCGTGCCCAGCGTGAAGCGTTGCTGGGGCTGGGCGTGGCCGAAGACCGCATCCACGCCGAGGCGTTCGGCACCGGCGGCCCTGGCGCCTGAGCGGTGTATCCTGGCGGCCTGATGTTTCCGGGCCGCCCGGGCCACGCTCCCCACCCATCATGCAACTGAACCGATTCACCGACTTCGGCCTGCGCGTCCTGATGTATCTGACGCAATGCCGCGACCGGTCCGTCGCCGTCACGATTCCCGAGATCGCGGATCGCTTCGGCCTGTCCCGCAATCATCTGGTGAAAGTGGTGCACTTCATGTCGCAGCGCGGCTGGGTCAGCACCACGCGCGGCAAGGGCGGCGGGCTCAGCCTCGCCCGTCCCGCCACGGAGTACCGGGTGGGCGATTTGGTGCGGGAACTCGAACAGCAGGGCCCCCTGATCGATTGCCGAGAACCGCCCTGTGCCCTGGATGGCGTGTGCCGGCTGTCCGGCGTGCTGGCGAAGACCCTGCAGGCGTTTTACGACACGCTCAATGGCTACACGCTGGCCGATCTGGTCCGCGAACCCACCGCCGCCGCCATCATCAAGCTGCATCGGGTGGCCTGAAGCCCCGGGCATGATGTTTGGTTATGGCCCCTGCGGCGTTTGGCATTTGCCGGCGCGGGGGCGGCCGTTACAGAATGGGCCCGTTCGCGGTCTTCTTGGATAACGGTATGCGCGTTTGTGTGATCGGCGCCGGCGTGGTCGGTGTGACGTCGGCCTATTTCCTGGCGCGCCAGGGTCATGAGGTGGTGCTGGTCGACAGCCAGCCCCGCCCGGCGGAAGTCTCCAGCTATGCTAACGGCGGCCAGCTCAGCTACAGCTATGTGGCGCCGCTTGCCGGACCCGGCGTGCTGCCCAGCGTGCCGGGATGGCTGCTGCGCCATGACTCGCCGCTGCGATTCCGGCCCCGGCTGGACCCGCATCAATGGCGCTGGTGCCTGCAGTTCGCGCTGGCCTGCCGCGCATCGGTGGCCAAGGCGTCCACCGCGCAGATGCTGACGCTGTCCTACCTTAGCCGCGACGTCATGCATTCGCTGCTGGAACAAGAAGACCTGGCGTTCGGGCACCTGAAGAACGGCAAGCTCATTGCGTACCGCAGCCCCGATCTGCTGGAAAAGGCGCGCGCGCTGGTGGCCTACCAGGCGGCGCACGGCGCAGACCAGCAGGTGCTGGACGCCGCGCAGGCCGTGGCGCGCGAACCCGCGCTGGCCGGCATGGGCGCCAGCCTGGCGGGCGCCATTTACACCCCCAGCGAAGAAGCCGGCGACTGCCGGCAGTTCACCGAAGCGCTGTTCGACCGCCTGCAAACGATGGGTAACGTGCAGTGCGCCATGTCCAACCCCGTTTCCGGCCTGCAGCGCGAAGGCCGCCGCATCGTCGCGGTCGACACGCGCGACGGCGACATCGGCGCGGATGCCGTGGTGCTGGCCACCGGCATCGGCACGCGGGCGTTGCTCGGTCCGCTGGGCCACGACGTGCCGCTCTATCCCTTGAAGGGCTACAGCCTGACCGTGCCGCTGGCGCCGGACGACACCGTGGCGCCCCGCATCAGCGTCACCGATTACGAACGGCGCATCGTCTACGCCCGCGTGGGCGGCGTGCTGCGGATCGCGGCCATGGTGGACATCGGCAGCAACAACGCCGACATCGACCCGGCGCGCATCAGTCTGCTCAAACAGCAGGTGCTCGAAGCCTTTCCGCAGCTTGACCTGCGGCAGGCGATTCCGTGGGCGGGTCTGCGCCCGGCCACGCCTACCGGCAAGCCGCTGATCGGCCGCAGCCCCGCGGCGGACAATCTTTGGTTGAACGTGGGTCAGGGGGCGTTGGGCTTCACCTTGTCCTGCGGCAGCGCGGCGTTGCTGACCGCGCAGATGGGGGGGATGGAGTTGCCGCTCGATCCGGCGCCGTTCAGGCCCTGACCGCTGAGCAATGTCCATTTCGCAATAGCCGATGCCATTTCATCGGCAGACGGGCTGACGCGGGCTCAATAGGATAGCGATCATCCTTTGCACGCCGCCGCAATCGGCGGCAGCGAAGGAGCCGATCCATCCTTCGAGTTCATCGCCATGTCCTTTCTCTTTCCGTTGTTCGCCATCCTGTTCTGGGCGGGCAACGTCATCGTCTCCAAGATGGCCGCCAGCGCCATTTCGCCTACCGCCATCACCTTCTACCGCCTGCTGCTGGCGCTGTTCCTGATGGGGCTGTTCACGGCCCGTCCGGCGTGGCGCAACCGCCGGGTCATCCTGCGGCACTGGCCCAAGCTGGCGCTGTACGGCGCGCTGTCGGCGGCCGTGTTCCAGGCGCTCTCCTACCGGGCGGCAGAGACCACCACCGCCACCAACATGGCCATCCTGACCGCGCTGATTCCGCTGCTCAGTATGTTGCTCAGCGTGGTGATCCTGCGCGATCCGCTGACGCTCGGCATGGCCGCGGGCGGCGCGCTGTCGTTCCTGGGCCTCCTGTACCTGGTGGGGCAGGGCGACATGCTCAGCGTGTTCCAGCACGGTGTGCACGTGGGCGACGGCCTGATGCTGCTGGCCGCCTTGTCGTATGCGCTGTACGGCGTGCTGCTGCGCCACTGGAAAGTGCCGGTGCCCGCCTGGCAGTCCACCTTCGTGCAATCCATCTTCGCGCTGCTCTACATGTTCCCGCTCTACCTGCGCGTGCCGGCAGCGCAAGCGGCGCTGGACGTCAATACGGTTCCGCTCATTCTGTATGCCGGCATCTTCTCGTCGGTGTTGCTGTCGTATCTGTGGATCGAAGGCGTGCAGCGCTTGGGGCCCAACCGCTGCAGCATTTTCATCAACCTGCTGCCGCTCTTTACGGCGCTGGCCGCCTTCGTGATGCTGCGCGAACGCCTGCACAGCTATCACCTGCTGGGTGGCGCGGTCACCCTGGCGGGCGTGCTGCTGGCGCAGACCGTGCAGCGGCCGCTGTTCGGCGCCGGACGCGCGCTGGCGGCAGGCAAGGCCTAGCCGGCAATCACGGTCGTTCGAGCTTGTCGCACTTGTGACTGCAAACTCACCGCGCATTCACGGGCGTTCAAGACAGGCGCCCGCAGCCGCCGCATAGTGGCCGCTTTGCGCGGTGAGGCAATGAGCATTTTCCAGAAAACCACGATTGCGCTGGCCCGCAGCCCGGCGGTCGGCCACATGATGCGGGCGATGGCCGCCCGGACGTCGCTGGCGCGCCGTTTCGTCGGCGGCGCCGATGTGGACGAGGCCGTGCGGACCGCCGAGAAGCTGCGCGAGGCGCACGGCATCCGCGCCTCGCTCTTCTATCTGGGCGAATACGTGGCGGACCGCGCTGCAATCGACCACAACGTCTGTCAGGCCGTCGACGCGTGCCGGGCGCTGGCCGCGGCCGGCCTGGACGTGCACGTCTCCGTCGATCCCACGGCCATCGGCTACATGCGCGATGACACGCTGGGCGAGGAAAACGCGCGGCGCATCGGCACGGCGGTGCAGCGCTTTGGCGGCCAAGGCTGCGACTGGCTGGTGCTGGACATGGAAGATTCCAGCATCCGCGACCGCACCTGCACGCTGCATCGCACGCTGTTGGAAGCGGGCATCCCCGCCGGCCTCACGCTGCAGGCGCGGCGGCGCCGCACGCCGGAGGACCTGGCCTGGGCGATCCGGCAGCGCACCTCGCTGCGGCTGGTAAAGGGTGCGTTCCCCGAGCGTGAGCTTGACCACGCCGGGCGCGCGCGCATCGACCAGGCCTATCTGGACGCGGCGTCCATCATGCTGTCGCGCGAGGCGCGGGACTCTGGCTTTTACCCGGTCTTCGGCACGCACGACGACCGGCTGGCCGGCGCCATCATCGACCTGGCGCGCGAGCGCGGCTGGCCTGCCGGCAGTTTCGAATTTGAGATGCTTTACGGCGTGCGGCCGGACTGGCAGATCGCGCTGCGCCGGTTGGGCTATAACGTCAGGGTCTATCTCCCGTTTGGCGCGGACTGGTGGCCGTATGCCATCCGCCGGGTGGGGGAAAATCCTCGCAACGCGTGGCTGCTGGCCCGTTCGCTGAAAGCGGACGGGCATTACTTCGGGTAGCCGCGAATGGCTGGCAATTCATGGCGGTTTCTCAACATATCTGGCATTGCGGCGCGGGACTGCCCGGCGACGTATTGATCGCGGATCTGCGCGCGTATCGCTACGCGCCGCATTTCCACGACGCCTGGTCCATCGGCGCCATCGAACACGGCCGCTGCGACTTCACCGTGCAGGGCGTGGCCCATGCCGCCAGCGCGGGCGAGCTGGTGGTCATCGCGCCCGGGCAGGTGCATACCGGCGGCACAGCGGCGGGGGCGCTCGCTTATCGGATGGTCTACATCGATCCCGCGTGGTTCCAGGACCATGAACGGACGTTGCACGCGCACGGTGCGCGGCTGGCGGGGCCGGTGATCGCGGACGCCGCGCTTTGCGCGCAATGGCTGGACGCGCTGGCGCCCGGCGAGATCGCGCCGGCTGAGCGCAGCGCACGCATTTCGGCGGCCCTGTTCGGGACGCTGGCCGCGCATGGAGAGGCGGAGGAGGGCGGTGCTGCGCCGGCCGCCGGCCTCGCCGATGTATGCGCCTTGCTGCGCGAGCGCATGGCGGCGGATCCCGCCTGCGCACCCGACCTGGACGCCTTGGCGCAAGCGCAAAACCGCCATCGCACGACGCTGGTCAAGCAGTTTGCCCGGCGCTATGGATTGCCGCCCCAGGCGTGGCTTCGCAACTGGCGGGTGGCGCGCGCACGGGTGCTGTTGCGCGGCGGCCTGCCGTTGGCCGATGCGGCGCAGGCCGTCGGGTTTGCCGACCAGGCGCACCTGACGCGGGTGTTCAAGCAGGTCTACGGCAGCCCGCCGGGCGTGCTGCTCAAGGCCGGCGCGGGCGGTTCCCACACGTTGTGACGGCGGGGCGTCTCAAGCCGGTAGTCCGAGTATTTCCGCGTGAAGAATTCCGCGCCCAGCGCCTGCGCCGCGGCAAGCGGCCGCCGGGGATCGAGCGCCACCTCGCCGCGCCGGTTGCCGGCGCCATGCACGTAGCCCACGAAATCCGAATGCGTATACCGCGCATATTCCTGCACCTGATGCACGATGCCCAGCGCCGCGCCGGGATAGGTTTCTTCCGAGGCCACGGCCAACCCCAGCCGCTTGCCGGCCATGCCGGCCTTGACGCGTTCCGGCTCTGGCCCGGATCCCGCGTAATGGCTGAATGACCGGTCGAAGAACGCCTTGGTCTGCGCGGACATGCCATACCAGTAGATGGGCGTGCAGAACAGCACGCCATCGGCGGGCAGGAAGTGTTCAAGGAAGAGTTCGGCGTAACGGTCGGCGGGCGGCTTGGCGTGGCGCAAGTCCGGCAGCAGACCCTGGATGTAGTCGTCCAGGAAATGCACCGACGCCAACGTGCCGGCCGTTTCCGCGCCCTGGCGGGCGGATGCGGCCAGCGCGGCGCTGTTGCCATCGCGGCGGGGACTGCCGACCAAGATCAACAAGCGTTTGACTCGATGAGTTGAATTCATGCCTGGCTCCTATCAAAGATAACGATCTGAAGCCAAATGGTGGCGTCATCAAGCATGAAGCGACAACTGATCATTCCTTCACTAAGATGAACCCAATTCATCCCAGGATTCGCGCCCATGTTTGCCACGCTTCCCGTCACAGCGCTGCGTTCGTTCGAGGCCGCGGCGCGGTTGCGCAGTTTCAAGCTGGCCGCGGCCGAGTTGTCGGTCACGCCCACCGCGGTGTCGCATCAGGTCAAGGCACTGGAGCGGCATGTGGGCTGCGCGCTGTTCGAGCGCGTGCCGCGCGGCGTGCGGCTGACCGACAAGGGGGCGCGTCTGTTTGCCGGCGTACATGGCGCGTTGCTGGACGTCGCGCAGACGCTGGACGCCTTGCGGCCCGCGCCCGAGTCCGGCGCGCTGACCGTGTCCACGACGCATTCCTTTGCCGCTTTGTGGCTGGTGCCGCGGCTGGGGCGCTTTCACGAGGTCTATCCGCAGTACCAGTTGCGCCTGGACACGTCGCCCGACCCCGTGGACCTGTTGCAGGACGCCAGCGTGGATGTCGCCATCCGCTACAGCCGCCGGCGCTATCCCGGCTTGCACGCGGCCTGCACGCTGCCCGAGTGGTTCGGGGTGTATGGGGCGCCCGCGCAGATCGCGCACGCCGGCCGCCGTGCGCCCGCGCTGGTGACGGTGCGCTGGCGCGATTCGGAACTGTATGACGAAGGCTGGCAGGCATGGTGCGCGGCCGCCGGCCTGCCAGCCTGGCGGCGGCCTGCGGCCGAACTTGCCTACACCGAGGAACACTACGCGCTGCAGGCCGCCATCGCGGGCCAAGGCTTGGTGCTGGCCAGTTCGGTCATGGTGTCGGACAGCGTGGCCGCGGGAACGTTGGTTCCCTACCGGCCGGAGATACGGGTCGCGGGGTCGGCCTACACGGCGCTGTGCGCGCCGGGGCGCGAACGCCACCCGCCGGTCAAGGCTTTCCTGTCGTGGCTGCGCAAGGAATTCCGCGCGTAGTGGCATCCGTGGCCGGACGCGCGGCGGCGCGCGGCAGCAGCGGCAGGGCGGCCAGCATGCAGGATCCCGCGATCAGCCAGGCGACGGGCCACGAGCTCGCGGCGACGGTATGCGCGATAGCCAGCGGCGTGGCAAACAGCACCAGATAGACGCAGGTGTTGGCCATGCCGAGCGCCGTGCCCGCGCGCGAGGCGCCCGCCAGCGTGGCAAGTTCGGTGTAGGCGACGCCATGCCAGGCCGACGCGCAAATGCCGGCGGCGGCCAGCAGCACGGCCAGGGCGAATACGAGCCATCCGGTGGGGCGGGCGCCCGCCGCCCATGCCGCGCCTGCCAGCGCCGCGTACAACGCAAAGCTCAGCAGCGCGCAGCCGCGCAGGTAAGCGCGCCGGTTGCCGCGGCGATCGGTCCATCGTCCGCTCGCGATGCGCGCGGCCATGGCGCCCAGTTGAACGGCCACCATCACTGCCGTGAGCACGCCGATCCCCGCATGCAGGGCATCGTGCAGAAAGACGGCGGCAAAGGTCAGCACCGCGAATTGCGGGCCGCACATGATGCCGATGGCGAACGCCGCGCGCCAGACGCGGGTGTCCGTCATGGGGCTGCTGGTGGAAGGGCGAGCCGGCGCGGATGCATATGAAACTTTCGGCTCGCCAGGCATAGGCGGCACAGCCGGCAAAGCGGCCACACCCGCCACACCCCGCTCGCCAGGCTCCCGCAACCAGCACGCCGCAAGCAACGCGGCCGTGCCGCACATCACCGCCAGCACGCCAAACACCGCCCCGAACCCGGCATGGGCCGCCAGCCAAGGCAACAGCAGTGCGCCCAGGCCGCCGCCCAGCGGCACGGCGGTCTGGCGGATGCTCATTGCCAGTCCGCGCTCGCCGTCGTCGAACCACGCCATCACCGCGCGGCCGCTGGCGCCGTTGACGCTGCCGCCCAGCATGCCGACGAGCACCAGCCCGACGGCCAGCAGCCAGAGGCTGGGCACGAAGCCGCCAACCGGCGCCACCCAGCCGCTCATCCAGGCCAGCGCTGCCGCGGTCGAGCCCAAACCGCCCAGCAGCACGGGACGGTCACCCCACCGATCGGTCAGTAATCCCCAAGGCAGCTCGAAGAGCGCCACGCCCAACCCCAACAAGCCCAGCGCCAGCGCCAATTGGTCGGTATCGAGACGGTAGCCCGCGCGCATGAAGACAGCAGTGGTAGGCAGGCCGGCCGCGACGGCGGAAAATGCGGTGTTGGCGGCGACGCCCACGGCCAGCACCTTCCAGCGGTGAGGTGGGCGGACAAAGGTAGGGCGATCGGACATGGCAGGTGCCTGCAGAAACATTGACGGCGCCAGTGTGCGCGCCTAGCATGCTTCTGAAAATCAGGAAGTTTTGCACCAATGCTTTTGAAAATCGGGATTATTGAATGAGGCCAGTCACGTTCGACCTGGAGGTGCTGCGCAGCTTCGTCGCGGGCGTCGACCTGGGCAGCTTCGGGCGCGCGGCTGACCGCCTGGGCCGGTCGACGTCGGCCGTGAGCGCGCAGCTGAAAAAGCTGGAGGAGCAGGCCGGCGTGCCGCTGCTGCGCAAGGACGGGCGGGGCTTGGCGCTGACCGATGCCGGCGAGACCATGCTGGCCTACGCCCGCCGGCTTCTCGACCTGAACGACCAGGCCGCGCGCGCCGTGCGCGGCACGCAATTGCACGGCCGCGTGCGTCTCGGCCTGCAAGAGGATTTTGCCGAGATGCTGCTGCCGCGCGTGCTCGGCCGCTTTGCGCGCGCCCATCCCAAGGTCCGGATCGAGGCGCGCGTCGCCCGCAACACGGACCTTCTGGAACGCGTCGCGCTGGGCCAGCTTGATTTGGCGCTGGCCTGGGACCACGACGCCCGCCAGCCGCAGGCACAGCGGCTGGCCGAGCTGCCGATGTGCTGGATCGGGCCCGCGCACCCTGCGCCGGTGCCGGATGCGGACGGCGCGCTGCCGCTGGCGGCATTCGAGTCGCCCTGCCTGTTCCGCGGCTGCGCCACCGACGCGCTGGACCGCGCCGGCATTGCCTGGCTGGCTGCCTTCACCAGCCCGAGTCTCTCGGGCCTGTGGGCGGCAGTTTCCGCGGGGCTGGGAGTGGCCGTGCGCACGCCCCTTGGCCTGCCGTCCACCGTTCGCGTGATGAAGCCGGGCGAACACGGGTTGCCCGACTTGCCGGTCATCGCGTTGTCGCTGTACCGCGCGCAGGCGCAGCCCGATCCGGTCTGCGCCGCGCTGGACGAAATCCTGGTGCAATGCGTCAATGACAGCGTCGCCGCGTTGGCGGCCACGCGTTTTCAGGAGCGGGCCTCGCTGTGAACCAATTCCATGAAATGACGGTATTCCTGGCCGTGGCGGACGCGGGCAGTTTTTCCGGCGGGGCCCGGCGCCTGGAAATGTCCGCGCCCACCGTCACGCGCAGCGTGGCGGCGCTGGAACGTCGTCTGGGTGCTTTGCTGCTGGTGCGCACCACGCGCAGTCTGCGCCTGACCGAAGCCGGCCAGCGCTATGCCGCCGATTGCCGCCGCATCCTGGAAGACGTCGAACGCGCCGACGACGCCGCCGCCGGTGCAATGGCGGTCCCGCGCGGCGCGCTGGCAATCACCGCGCCCGCGCTGTTTGGCGAGCTGCATGTGATGCCGGCAGTGCTGGGATACTTGCGCGCCCATCGCCAGGTGTCGGTGCGAGCGCTGCTGGTGGATCGCGTCGTCAATCTGGTGGACGAGGACATCGATGTCGCCGTGCGGATCGGCGCGCTGCCCGATTCCTCGTTGACGGCGGTGCCCGTGGGACACGTGCGCCGCGTGGTGTGCGCCGCGCCCGGCTTTCTGCGCGATCATGGCGAGCCGGCCGACCCCGAGTCGCTGCATCAATTCTGCACCATCACGGCTGCCATGGAAGGACGCGCGCCGCAGTGGCGTTTTGCGCAGGCCGGCCAGACCGTGCGCCTGAACCTGCAATCGCAGTTGACCGTGACGTCGTTCCAGGCGGCGGTGGCGGCCGCGCGCGAAGGCTGGGGCCTGACGCAGGTGATGTCCTACCAGGTGGCGCCGCATCTGGCCAGTGGCGCCTTGCAGGTGGTGCTGCGCGGCTTCGAGATGCCGCCCGTGCCCGTGCATCTGGTGTATCCGGAAGGGCGCAAAAGCTCGGCCAAGGTGCGCAGCTTTGTGGATTTCTGCGTGGATGCGCTACGCGCGGATCTGGCGGCGCTGCCCGCCTGACGGGTTTATTTCATTTACCGCAAGAGTGTCTTGCCGGCGCCGGCCGTTCCGGATTTGCGTCGCGGGTCCCAACATGGAGTCTCGAATCCACCAGGGAGATCCCCGATGCAAACCAACCCCGCCCCGGCGCAGGCTGCCGCTCCGCTGAAGTTTTACAGTTTCCCGCTGTCCGGCCACGCGCATCGGGTCGCGCTGATGCTGTCACTGCTGGATGTCGCGCACGAACGCATCGACGTCGACCTGCGCCAGCGCGAACAAAAGCGGCCTGATTTCCTGGCGCTCAATGCCTTCGGCCAAGTGCCAGTCATTGACGACAACGGCGTCGTGGTGGCCGACTCGACCGCCATCCTGGTGTACCTGGCCAAGCAATACGGCGGCCGCGCCTGGCTGCCGGACGATCCGGTTGGCGCGGCCGCCGTGCAGCGCTGGCTGTCGGTGGCATCGGGGCCGCTGGCCGGCGGGCCCGCGTCGGCGCGGCTGGTGACGCTGTTCGGCGCGCCGCTCGATGTGGACGCCACGTTGGCGCGGGCCCATGCGTTGCTTGGGGTGATGGAGGGAGAACTCACGCACCGCGAGTTCCTGGCCGGCAGTGCGCCGACCATCGCCGATGTCGCCTGCTACGCCTATGTGGCGCATGCGCCCGAAGGCAACGTGTCGCTGGCCGATTATCCGCGCATCCGTGCGTGGCTCACGCGCATCGAAAATCTGCCGCGGTTCGTTCCCATGGCGTCGTCGCCCGTGGGCCTGCTGGCCGCCTGAAGACCCGCGCACACTGCAAGGACACCGTCATGAATCTGCCCGAACACACCGCACCGTCTCCCTGGCATGCGGGCGAACTGCACTTGCAGGAGCACGCCGGCGTGGCCGCGCGCATGGACATGGTGGGCCGCAAGGTCATCCGCGACTACATGCCGGATCAGCATCGCGAATTCTTCGCGCAGTTGCCATTCGTGGTGGCCGGCGCCGTCGACCCGCAGGGCGATCCGTGGGCCGGCATTCTGGAAGGGCAGCCGGGCTTTGCCGTGTCGCCGGACCCGCATACGCTGCGCATCGCGGCCATGCCTGACGAGGACGACCCGCTGCGCGCCGGGTTGGGATTGGGCCAGCCCGTCGGCTTGCTGGGCATCGAGCTGCACACGCGCCGCCGCAACCGCATGAACGGCCGCATCGCCGCCTGGGATGGCAAGCGCTTCGACGTGGCGGTGGCGCAATCATTCGGCAATTGTCCGCAGTACATCCAGTCGCGCGACTTCTTCTTCTCGCGCTCGCCGTCGATGCGCTTTGCCGCCGCATTGCCGGAGCGCGCCGGACTGGATGACGCGGCGCGCGCGCTGATCTCGGCGTCCGACACCTTCTTTGTCGCCAGTTATGCCGGGCACGCCGTCGATGTGTCGCACCGGGGCGGCAAGCCCGGCTTCGTGCGGGTGGACGGCGACGTGCTGACCATTCCGGACTTTTCCGGCAACCGCTTTTTCAACACCCTGGGCAACCTGGCCGCGAATCCTGTTGCCGGTCTGCTGTTCATCGACTTTGAACGCGGCGACCTGCTGCAACTGACGGGGCGCGCCGAGGTGATTCTGGACAGCCCCGAAATCGCCGTGTTCGAGGGCGCCGAACGCCTGTGGCGCGTGCACGTGCGCCGCGTGGTCCGCCGGCCGGGTGCACTGGCCCTGCGCTGGCGCTTCGATGCGTGGTCGCCCACTGCACTGGCGACCGGGCGGTGGCCGGCAGCCGCATAGTCTCAGGCGTCCGCCGCCACCTTGCGCACGACAGTGTCGTCGGGGTGCAGCAGCCGGCCGTCCTGCGCGCGGATCTCCATCCTTTGCACCGGTTGCCCGCGCTGGCGGTCGATCAGGGTGGAATGCGCCTCATCGGGACCGTAGTAGTGGTCCTCGCCCCACTGGCGCAGTCCGACGATCACCGGAAACAGCGCCTTGCCTTTATCCGTAAGCACGTATTCCTGGTAGGCGCTGCCGTCGGATGCCGGCGCGACGGCAAGAATGCCGTGCGCGACCAGCGTGCGCAGCCGGTCGCTCAGGATGTTCTTGGCCATGCCCAGGCTTTTCTGGAATTCGCCAAACCGGCGCAGGCCGTCAAAGGCATCCCGCACGATGAGCAGTGACCACCAGTCGCCGATGGCGTCGAGCGAGCGCGCGACCGGGCAGGCGGCGCCTTCAAGGCTGGTGCGTTTGACCATGCGGGCTCCTTGCGGCTTTTCAGAACAAAGTTGGTTGCATTATAAAACCTGTAGGTCTAGCATTCTGGTTTTGTAATAAAACCAGATTAATCATGAACCCGACCGCCCGATCCGACCCGCCCGAAGGCGATGCGACCCCCTCGATGCCGCCCGCGCTGGTTTTCCTGCTGGCAGCGGCGTGCGCGCTCAGCGTCGCCAACGTGTATTACGCGCAGCCGTTGCTCGACGCCATCGGCCGCGAATTCCGCCTGGACCAGGCGGCCGTGGGCATCGTCATCACCGCCACCCAGCTGGGCTGCGCGCTGGCGCTGTTCTTCGTGGTGCCGCTGGGCGACCTGCTGGATCGGCGGCGGCTGATGCTGGGGCAGTTGGGACTTCTGGTGCTGGCCTTGGCCGCGGTGGCGGCGTCTGCGAACGCACCGTGGCTGCTGGCCGGCATGGTGGCGTTGGGATTGCTGGGCACGGCGATGACGCAGGGCCTGCTTGCGCTGTCCGCGGCGCTGGCGGCGCCTGCTGAGCGCGGACGCGTCGTGGGGGCGGCGCAGGGCGGGGTGGTGATCGGCCTGTTGCTGGCGCGCACCTTGGCTGGCGCGCTGGCGGACCTGTGGGGCTGGCGTGCGGTGTATGTGGCGTCGGCCATTCTGTCGGCGGTGCTGGCGCTGGTGCTGGTCCGCTGGCTGCCGCGGCGGCAGTTGCCGGTGGCCGGGCTGGGCTACGGCGCGCTGTTGCGTTCCGTCTTCACGTTGCTGGTCACGGAACGCGTGCTGCGCGTGCGCGGCATGATCGCGCTGTTGATGTTCGCCGCGTTCAGCGCGTTCTGGACCGCGCTGGTGCTGCCGCTGAGCGCGCCGCCGCATTCGCTGTCGCACACGGCGGTGGGGGCGTTCGGACTGGTCGGGGTGGTGGGCGTGCTGATGGCGGCGCGCGCCGGCCGTCAGGCCGACGCCGGTCATGGCCAGCGCACCACCGCGATCGGCCTGGCGCTGCTATGCATGGCATGGGTGCCGATCGCCTTGCTGGACCACAGCCTGTGGCTGCTGGCGCTGGGCGTGCTGGCGCTGGACCTGGCGCTGCAGGCGCTGCACGTGACCAATCAGGCGATGATCTTCAGCATCAGCGCGCAGGCGCACAGCCGGCTGGTGGCCGGCTACATGATGTTCTACGCGGTGGGCAGCGGCCTGGGGTCGATTGCCGCGACCGCCGTGTACGCCAGCGCAGGCTGGCTGGGCGTGTGTGTGCTGGGCGTGGGCATCAGCGTGGCGGCGTTGGGGTTCTGGGCGGCGACGGTGCCGCGCGGCGCGCGCGCGGTGTGTCCCGCTGACGGACAGGCGCGCATCTAGCCGCGCGCGCCCGCCGTTTTCCGATCACGCCAGCCAGCGCTTGATGCGGCCGGCCAGCGCTTCGCGGCTGATGCCGTAGCGGTCATGCAGGGTGGGCAGGGCGCCGGCATCCAGGAACGCGTCCGGCAGCCCGGCCAGCTGGAACCCGGCCGGCTGTACACGGTGCCGCAGCAATGCGCTGGCCACCGCTTCGCCCAGTCCGCCGATCACCGAATGGTTCTCGGCCACGACCACCAGCCGGTGCTTGTAGCGCACCGCCTCGACCAGGCTGGCCTCGTCCAGCGGCTTGATGGTCGGGCTGTGCATCACCGCCACGCCGATGTTGTCGCGCGCCAGGTCCTCGGCGGCTTCCAGCGCGCGCATCGTCATGATGCCGCTGGCAATGATGAGCACGTCGCTGCCTTCGCGCAGCATCTTTGCCTTGCCCAGCTCGAACCGGTAGCCCTCGATCTCGTCCAGCACCAGCGGCACCTGGCCGCGCAGCAGGCGCATGTACACCGGGCCCTGGTGCTCGGCGATCTGCGGCACGGCCTGTTCGATGTCCAGCGCGTCGCACGGATCGACGATGGTCAGGCCGGGAATGCCGCGCATCATCGCCAGGTCCTCGGTGGCCTGGTGGCTGGGGCCGTAGCCGGTCGTCAGCCCGGGCAGCGCGCAGCAGATCTTGACGTTGAGGTTCTCCTCGGCGATGACCTGATGGATGAAATCGTAGGCGCGCCGCGTGCCGAACACCGCATAAGTCGTGGCGAACGGCACCAGGCCTTCCTTGGCCATGCCGCCCGCCGCGCCCATCAGCAGCTGTTCGGCCATGCCCATCTGGTAGAAGCGCTCGGGATACGCCTGCGCGAACAGGTGCAGGTCGGTGTATTTGGCCAGGTCGGCCGTCAGGCCCACGACGTCCGGACGCGATTCCGCGTACGCGACCAGCGCCTTGCCGAAGGGCGCCGCGCGGACGCGCTGCCCCTCCGAGGCAATCGACGCGATCATCGCGGACGTGGTGAGGCGGGGCTTTTGCTGGGTGCTGGCGCTGCTCATGACCAGGCTCCTTCGGTCGTGGGGGTGGGGCGGTTCTGGTCCAGGATGTCGAGCGCCTGTTGCCATTCCGGCGGGTCGACGCGGATGAAGTGGTTTTTCTCGCGTTGCTCAAGAAACGGGATGCCTTTGCCCATCCGGGTATCGAACAGGATGACGCGCGGCTTGGCGTCGGGCAGCGCGCGCGCGGTATCGAACGCCTGCACGACGGCGGGCAGGTCGTTGCCGTCCACGCGCTGCACGTGCCAGCCAAAGGCCGCCCACTTGTCAGCCAGCGGCTCAAATCCCATCACCTTGCCCGACGGGCCGTCCGCTTGCTGGTTGTTGATGTCGACCAGGCAGATGAGGTTGTCCAGTTCGTGATGCGCGGCGCCCATCGCCGCTTCCCAGGTCGAGCCTTCGTCCAGCTCGCCGTCCGACATGGAGTTGTAGACGAAGGCCGGATTGCGCTTGTGCTTGAGCCCCAGCGCGATGCCGACGCCGATGGACAGGCCCTGGCCCAGCGATCCGCCCGAAATCTCCATGCCCGGCGTGTAGGTCGCCATGCCGGACATGGGCAGGCGGCTGTCGTCGCTGCCATAGGTGTCGAGTTCGCTCTCCGGGATGACGCCGGCCTCGATCAGCGCCGCGTAGTGGGCAATGGCGTAGTGGCCATGCGACAGGAGAAAGCGGTCGCGGCCTTCCCATTGCGCGTCGCCCGGCAGTACGTTCATGGCGTGGCGGTAGGCGACTGCCAGCACGTCGGCCCAGCCGAGCGCCTGGCCGATGTAGCCCTGGCCCTGGACTTCGCCCATGCGGACCGCGTAGCGGCGGATGCGCCAGGCGGCGGACGCCAGTTCGCTCAAAGATTTGGACTTCTCCATTCGAAGCTCCCTATTCATGGTGTGGGGTTCATTTCAGGATGCTGGCGGGCACGTAGGACACCAGTCCCAGCACCGCAAAGGCGACCAGATAGAAGGGCGCCAGCTCGCGCACGGTCTGGCCGACCTTCACTTTGGCCAGTGCACTGGTGATGAAAAGCGTGGTGCCGACGGGTGGCGTGTACAGGCCGATGGCCAGGTTCACGACCATCATCACGCCCAGCTGCGTCATGTCCATGCCGATGCTCTGCGCCAGCGGCACGAACACGGGCGCCAGCAGCAGCACGGCGGCGGGCAGGTCGATGAACATGCCCAGAAACAGCATCATCAGGTTCATCAGCAGGATGACCAGCCATTTGGCGTGGACGTTTTCCTGGACCCAATGCGCGATGCCCTGCGGCGTCTGGTCGAAGGTCAGCAGCCAGCCGATGGCCGATGACGCCATGATCACCAGCAGGACCACGCCGGTCGCCAGCCCCGCGTGGACGATGGCGGCATTGAGCCGCGACCACGACAGATCGCGGTACATCACGGCCGACACCAGGCCCGCGTAGAACGTGGACAGGACCGCGACCTCGGTCGGCGTGGCAATGCCGAACCGCAGGAACACGATGATCAGCAGCGGCAGGACGACGGCGGGCAAGGCATACAGCAGGTGCCGGCGGAACGCCGCGCCATTGAAGGGCGACGTGTCGCGGGGAAAGTTGCGGCGGCGGCCCACCCACCAGCAGGCCAGCATGAAGCCGCCGCACAGCAGCAGACCGGGCAGAATCCCCGCGACGAACAGCGACGCGATCGACGCATTGGCGGTAAGGGCGAACAGGATCAACGGGATCGACGGCGGAATCAGGATGTCGATGGTGGCGGCGGCGGCCAGCGTGGCGGCCGAGAAGGCGGCCGGGTAGCCCAGCCGCTTATGCCACGGAATCATCAGCGAGCCGATGGCCGACGCATCCGCCACCGCCGAGCCCGACACGCCGCCGAACAGCGTGGACGACAGCACGCCGACCTGCGCGGGTCCGCCGTGATAGCGGCCGATCAGCGCGGACAGCACGCCCACCAGCGCTTCGCCGAGCTTGCCGCCCATCATCAGCGACCCGGTCAGCATGAAGAACGGAATGGCGATCAGGGGAAAACTCTGCACCTGCGAGACCATCTGCTGGACCACCACGTCCAGCGGCACGCGGTCCGTGCTGGCGACGGCCGCCATGGCGGCGACGAGCAAGGCGTGGGCGATGGGCATGGCCGCAACGGCGGCGCCCATGAAAACGATCAGAATCAATGCACTCATGGCTGTTCTCCCGTCACCAGTGCACGGCAGGCGCCTGCGGCTCGCCGTCGGGCTGCGCCGCGGCGTCGCGGCAATGCCAGCTCTGCCACGCCGACTGCCCCGCCAGCACGGCGAGCAGCAGCATGCCGCCCATCACGCACCCGTAGGTGAGCGAGCCGGGCATTTGCAGGATGGGGGATTTTTCGTCGTGGACGATCTCGATCATGTTGAACGTCGCCCAGGACAGGGTGGCGTACAGGACGGCGACCACGCTCCAGGCCACGGCCGCGACCACGCGGCGGGCATGAGCCGGCAAGGCGTCCATCAGGAACGTGGTGGCGATATGCGCGTTGTGCAGCGCGGCCAGCACGACCCCTGACATGACGAGCCAGGGAAAAAGCAGTTCGGGGATCTCGTTGGCCCATTCCAGGCTTGAACCGGTTGCGTATCGCAGTGCGGTGTTGACGACGAGGATCACGAAGATCACCGTGGTGGACAGCCACAGGATCACGCGGCATATGCCGTCGATGACCCTGCCGACCAGTCCGTGTCGATCGGTATTCATGTTGTCTCCTGCCTTGTGGCCGGTCCGCCGCCGTGCCGTCGCGAGGGACGGGACGGCGGCGGCCGAAAGGACATATCAGTTGCCGCGCGCCGCGGCCAGAACCTTCTTCACGTACGGGCCGATGGGACCGGCCAGCCATTTTTCGTCGACCGGCGCGGTGGCCTTGGCGAAGGCGGCGGTGTCCGGCGTCGTGACCTGCACGCCCTTGGCTTTCAGATCGGCCAGCAGCCGCGTGTCGGCGTCCCGGCTCAGCTTGCGCTGAAAGGCCGACGCTTCGTCGGCGGCTTCACGCACGGCCTTGCGGTCGGCGTCGCTCAGCCGGTCCCAGGTGCGCTTGCTCATCAGGAACGGCGTCATCTGGAACTGGTGATTGGTCATCGCCAGGTGCTTCTGCACTTCGTACAGCTTGCTGGCCTCGAAGTTCACCAGCGGATTCTCCTGGCCGTCCACCACGCCCTGCTGCAACGCCACATACAGTTCCGCGAACTTGATCTGCTGCGCCTGCGCGCCCAGGGCGTTCATGATGTCGACCAGCGTCGCGTCGGGCGGCACCCGCATCTTCAGGCCCTTCATGTCCTCGACCTTGTTGATGGGATGCTTGCTGTTGGTCATCTGGCGGATGCCGTTGTCCCAGGTGCCCAGCAGGATCAGGTTTTTGGCGGCCGATTTGTCGGCCAGCTCCTTGCCCAGCGGCCCGTCCAGCAGCTTGAATGCCGCGCTGGCGTCCGGGAACAGGAACGGCATGCCGAAGGCGGCGTACTCCGGCACGGCGGCGGCGACGGCGCCCTGGGAGTTGGCGCTCATGTCCAGGGCGCCCGTGCGCAGCGCAGTGACCATGGCGGCGTCGTCGCCCAACTGCGCGGACGGCGCGACCTGGACTTCGATGCGCCCGCCTGTCTTTGCCTTCAGCACCTCGGCAAACTTCACCGAGGCGTCGTGGCGGGGATTGCCGACGGCTGCGCCGTGGCCCAGCGTCAGCTTGAGGTTTTGCGCCTGCGCCGCCAGCGGCAGCAGGGTGGCGGCGGCCAGGACCAGGCCCGCCTGAAGCATTTTTCTGCTTTTCATGATGTCTCCTCCAATTTTTTGTGGGGTGCTGCGGATCAGTGAATCAACATGCCTCCGTTGACGTCCAGCGTGATGCCCGTGCAGTACGCCGACAGGTCGCTCGCCAGGAACACGCACGCGCCCGCCACGTCGTCCGCCCGGCCCAGGCGTGCCAGCGGGATGGTGCCTTCGATGTCGGCCTTGCGCTCGGCGGACAGCTTGCCTTGCGTGATGTCGGTTTCGATCAGCCCGGGTGTGATGCAGTTGATCCGGATGCCGTCGCCGCCGAACTCGCGCGCCATGGCCCGCGCCAGGCCCAGCACGCCTGCCTTCGCGGCGGAGTAGTGCGGTCCGCCGAAGATGCCGCCGCCGCGTTGGGCCGATACCGACGAGATGCAGACGATGGACCCCGAACGTTGCGCCTGCATGGCGGGAAGGGTGGCCTGCGACAGGTAAAGCGTGCCGCGCAGGCTCACGTCCAGGATGCGGTCGTAGTCCGCGCCGGTGATTTCCAGCGTCTTGACCGGCTGCGTAATGCCGGCGTTGTTCACCAGGATGTCGATCCTGCCGAACGTCTTGACGGCCTGTTCGATGGCTGCGATGCAGGCCGTCTTGTCGGTCACGTCCGCCACCAGCCCCAGATGGCCGTCGCCCAGCCGGGCGGCGGCGCTGGCGGGCGCGGCGCGTTCCAGGTCCAGGATCACCACGCGCGCGCCGTGCGCAGCCATCTGGCGGGCGGTGGCAAATCCCAGTCCGTTGATTCCTGCGCCGCCGGAAATCACGGCCACCTTGTCCTTGAGCAACATCTGTCTTCCTCCTGTCCTTGTTATGGAATCGATGCGGACCATTCTGGAGGCCGTCTAGCATTAAGACAAACGATGTGTCATCAGTCTAAGATGACGAATCGTCATCTGAAGTCAGGGACAACCCCATGCCTGCGCTGCCGCCCATCGTCAACCTGCTGGCGTTCGAAGCCGTGGCGCGCCGCCGCAGCTTTGCCATTGCCGCTACCGAATTGCACCTGACTGCGTCGGCGGTCAGCCACCAGATTTCGCGGCTGGAATCGGACCTGGGCGTGCGCCTGTTCGAGCGCAGCGCGCACGGGGTGCGGCTGAGCAGCGCGGGCGAACAATACCTGGTGCGAATCGGCGGGGCGCTTGCGGCGATCTCATCGGCCACCGAAGACCTGCGCCAGGGCGTCAGCAACAGCCTGTATGTGCACTCCGCGCCCAGCATCGCCAGCTTGTGGCTGATGCCGCGGCTGCGGCGGTTTGCCGAGGCGCATCCGCACGTGGCGCTGAACCTGTCGGCCGCGCATTCGCACAGTGATTTCGCGCTGGGGCAGTCGGATATCGACATCCGCTACGGCGTGCCGCATTGGGATGATGTGGTGGTGGAGCCGCTGTTCGAAGAACGGATACTGCCGCTGGCCAGCGCGGCGTTCATTCGCGAACACGGCATCAAGCGCATCGAACAGTTGCTGGACGTGCCGCTGATCCAGAGCAACGTCAGCGTCATTCAGTGGTCCGACTGGTTCGGGCGCTATTCGGAACGGCGTGCGCCGGATCACTTCACGATCCGCTTCGACCGTGCGCAGATGTCGCTTGACGCGGCGGCGCAGGGATTGGGCGTGGCGCTGGAAAGCGCCACCATTGCCGGCATGCATCTGGCGCAGGGCAGCCTGCAGCCGGTATTTGGAATGGCCAAGGCCATTGCGGTGAAGGCGCACTTTGCCGTCTACCCGGCGCGGCACGCCAAGCGTCCTTCCGTGGAGGCTTTTCTTGCCTGGATCCACGCCGAGGCAGCCGCGACGGCGATCACCCGCTGAGCCCGGCCCGCGCGAGCAGCCGGGGCAATGCGTCACGGCTGCACGTCGTACTCGGCTGTGCCCAGCACGACCGCCGCCAGGCCCGGCGCCTGCGTCAGCTTGTGCAGCGCAAAGGCTTGCGCGGTGGCGATCTTGGCGTTGTGGAAGTCCGGGTCTTCAGCCTGCAGGTCCAGGCTGGCAAGCAGGGCGCGGGCCATCTGCCAGCCGGCGAACGTCGTGCCTGCCAGCAGCAGGTAGGGCACCGCGGCGCCAAAGACCGCATTGGGATTGCCGGCCGCGTTGGCAAGAATGAACTCGACCGCGCTGGCCAGCGCTTCGCGGGCCTCGCGCAGCGGCTTGAGCATGCGGCCGGCGGCCGGCTCGGTGCGGGCCTGAAGGTCGGCTTCGGTCTGACGCACCGCGTCCAGCAGGGCGCGCGCCACGGCGCCGCCGTCGCGCAGCGTCTTGCGGCCGACCAGGTCGTTGGCCTGGATGGCGGTCGTGCCTTCGTAGATGGTCAGGATGCGGGCGTCGCGGTAGAACTGCGCGGCGCCGGTCTCTTCGATGAAGCCCATGCCGCCATGGACCTGCACGCCCAGGCTCGCGACATCGATCGACATCTCGGTGCACCAGCCCTTGACGATCGGCACCAGGTATTCCTGGATCGCCAGGTGGCGCTTGCGCGTGTCGGCGTCGGGACTGGCGTGGGCCAGGTCGGCATGGCCGGCGGTCACGTAGGCCAGCGCGCGGCCCGCTTCGGTCAGGGCGCGCATCGTGCCCAGCATGCGGCGCACGTCCGGGTGCTGGATGATGGGCACGGCGTCGCGCGACGAGCCGTCCACCGGGCGGCTCTGCACGCGCTCGGCGGCATAGGCCAACGCGTGCTGGTAGGCGCGATCGGCGATGGCGATGCCCTGAACGCCCACCGCGTAGCGGGCGGCGTTCATCATGATGAACATGGCGTCCAGGCCGCGGTTTTCCTGGCCGACCACGTAACCCAGCGCGCCGCCGGCGTCGCCGAACTGCAGCGTGCAGGTGGGGCTGGCCTTGATGCCCAGCTTGTGCTCGATGGACACGCAGGTCACATCGTTGCGCGCGCCCAGCGAGCCGTCTTCATTGACCAGGAACTTGGGCACCAAAAAGAGCGAAATGCCCTTCACGCCCTCGGGCGCATCAGGCAGGCGGGCCAGCACCAGATGCAGGATGTTCTCGGCAAGGTCGTGCTCGCCATAGGTGATGAAGATCTTGGTGCCGGACAGGCGGTAGGTGCCGTCGCCTACCGGCTGGGCGCGCGTGCGGACCATGGCAAGGTCCGAGCCGGCCTGCGGCTCGGTCAGGTTCATGGTGCCCGTCCATCGGCCGGAGATCATGGGGCCGATGAAGCGCTCGCGCAGCTCGGGCGAGCCAGCCGTCATCAGGGCTTCGATGGCGCCGTTGGTCAGCAGCGGGCACAGCGCGAACGACAGGTTTGCGGCGTTCAGCATTTCAGAGCACGGCGAGCCGATCAGCCCGGGCAGCCCCTGGCCGCCGTATTCGGCAGGGTGGGACAGGCCCTGCCAACCGGCGTCTGCATATTGGCGGAAGGCCTGCTTGAAGCCGGGGGCGGTGGTTACCGCGCCATCCTGCCAGGTGCTGGGCGCCTTGTCCGCCGGGTGGTTCAACGGCGCCAGGACTTCGGCGGCGAAGTGGGCGGATTCTTCCAGCACGGCTTGCGCGGTGTCGGGCGTGGCCTCCTCGAAACCGGGCAGGGCGGCCACCTGCGGCAGACCGGCCAGATGGTTCAACACGAACAGCATGTCTTTCACGGGGGCTTGGTACGTCATGGCGTAGGCGCTCCTGGTTTTATGGGTTAAGCGGATCAGGCCGGCTTGCCGGGGTCGGCCACGTCGATCGCGGACGTGGCGCCGACCGCGGCGCGCAGCTCGAATTTCTGGATCTTGCCGGTGGAGGTCTTGGGCAGGTCACCGAAGCGTACCGCGCGCGGCACCTTGAAGCCGGACAACAGCAGCTTGCAATGCGCGATGATCTCTTCGGCGGTGGCGGTGCAGCCGGGCTTGAGCTCGACGAAAGCGCAGGGCGTCTCGCCCCATTTGGGATCGGGCATGGCCACCACGGCCACGGCCGCCACGGCGGGATGCCGGTACAGCGCGTCCTCGACTTCGATGCTGGAGATGTTCTCGCCGCCCGAGATGATGATGTCCTTGCTGCGGTCCTTGATGCGAACATAGCCGTCGGCCGTCATCACGCCCAGATCGCCGGTGTGGAACCAGCCCCCGGCAAAGGCGTCCTCGGTCGCGCGCGCGTTCTTCAAGTATCCCTTCATGCAGATGTTGCCGCGGAACATGACCTCGCCGATGGTTTCCTCATCGCGCGGCACTTCGGCCATCGTTTCCGGGTTGCGCACCGACACGCCGGCCTGCAGGTGATAGCGCACGCCCTGGCGCGCGGTCAGCAGCGCGCGGCGCTCGGGGTCCAGCGCGTCCCAGGCGTCCTGGTGCGCGCAGACGGCGGCCGGTCCGTAGACTTCGGTCAGGCCATACACGTGGGTCAGCTCAAAGCCGATCTCCCGCATCTTGTCGATGACGGCTGGCGCAGGCGCGGCGCCCGCCACCATGGTGCGCACGGTATGCGTGATGCCCGCGCGCAACTCGGCCGGCGCGTTGGCCAGCGCGCTCTGCACGATGGGCGCGCCGCAGTAGTGGGTGACGCCTTCGTCGCGGATCAGGTCGAACACCGTCTTGGGATCGAACTTGCGCAGGCACACGTTCACGCCCGCACGCGCCGCGATGGTCCAGGCGAAGCACCAGCCGTTGCAATGAAAGAGCGGCAGCGTCCACAGGTAGACGGGATGCTTGGGCATGTCCCATTCGAGGATGTTGCTGACCGCGTTCAGGTAGGCGCCACGGTAGTGATAGACCACGCCCTTCGGGTCGCCCGTGGTGCCGGACGTGTAGTTCAGCGCGATGGCGTCCCATTCGTCGGCGGGCGGCTTCCAGTCGTAGGTGGCGGGCGCGGCGGCCAGGAAATCTTCGTAGTCGGCGGCGCCCGGCAACGTGGCGGCGGCGCCTTCCAGGTCGTGCACCGAGATGACTTTCAGGTGCGGGAATTCGGCACGCGCGCGCTGCGCAACGTCGGCGTATTCGGTGTCGATGATGAGCGCGCGGGCCTCGCCGTGGCCCAGCATGAACAGCACGCTGGGCGCGTCCAGCCGCGTGTTCAACGTGTTCAGCACGGCGCCCAGCATGGGCACGCCGAAGTGCGTTTCCACCATGGCGGGGATGTTGGGCAGCATGACGGCAACCGTGTCGCCGCGCTGGATGCCGGCCTGCGCCAGCGCGCCGGCCAGGCGCTGGGCACGCTCATAGGTCTGCGCCCACGTGCGACGGATCTTGCCGTGGACGACGGCCAGCTTCTGGCCATAGACATGCGCCGCGCGGGCGATGAAATCCACCGGGGTCAGGGCTTCGTGATTGGCTTCGCGGCGCGCAAGGCCGTGATCGAACATGCCGGTCATGCTTGTCTCCAATGGGGCGGGGTGGCCCCTTATCCAGGTCTGCGGGGTTTGATCCCCGTCGCTTGCCCTAGCTTATGGCCGGCCGGAAAATGGCGTCTGTCGCCTGCATGACAGACCCCCGGCCGGCGGCGCAATCCCCAAGTTTTACACGGTTCTTCCCATGTCCGATGTTTCAAACACAGTTTCCCCCGACGAACTGCCGGCGCTGTTCCGGGCCTGTCCGTGGTTCGGTGCGCTGGAGGCACGGCATCAGGACCTGGTGCTGGCGACCTCGCGCGCGGAACTCGTCGGCAGCGGGGCGTGGATTGCGCGGCGCAATGCGCCGTCGGACTACTGGCTGGGAGTGAGCCGCGGGCTGCTCAAGCTGGCGATCTACAACGAGTCCGGCCGCAGTTGCACGTTTTCCGGTGTGCCGCCGGGCGGCTGGTTCGGAGAGGGCAGCGTCATCAAGCGCGAGCTGCGCAAGTACGACGTGGTCGCCATCCAGCCGTCGCTGGTGATGCTGGTGCCCGCTGCAACCTTCCATGCGCTGCTGTCGGCGAGCCTGCCTTTTTCGCACTTTGTCATCGGCCAGTTGAATGACCGCATGGGCGAGTTCATCGCGTCCATCCAGAACCACCGTTTGCTCGATGCCGACGCGCGCGTGGCGCAGTCGCTGGCTCAGCTGTTCAATCCGCAGCTGTATCCGTCCACCGACCTGACCTTGGCCATTTCGCAGGAAGAACTGGGGTATCTGACCGGTCTGTCGCGTCAGCGGGTCAACCAGGCGCTGCAGACGCTGGCCGACCAGGGAATGCTGGCGCTGGCGTACAACCAGATCAAGGTGCTGGACCTGGGCCGGTTGCGGCAGTACGGGCTGGATCAGCTCTGACGGGAATCAGGGCGCCGTGCCGCCCCGCGCAACGTCAAAGGCGGGGGCTAGCGCACGGTCCAGCGCGGCGCGCGCCAGCAGGCGGGTCGAGTCGAGCGTGGGCAGGGCGCAATTGCCGTCGTTCAGCACCAGCGGCAGTTCGGTGCAGCCCAGCACGACCGCGTCGCAGCCGTCGTCTTTCAGGCGTTCGACGATGCCTTGCAACTGCGCCACCGACGCGGGCTTGATCACACCGTAGACCAGCTCGTCCATGATGATGCGGCCCAGCAGCAGGCGGTCGTCCTGCGGCGGCCGCGCGTAGTCCAGGCCACGTGCCGCCAGGTCCGCGGGGTAGACGTCGCTGTCCACCAGCCAGTGCGTGCCCAGGATGCCGATCCGCCGGTAACCGCGCGCCGCCGCCACGGCGGCGACCTCCTGCGCGATGTGCAGCCACGGCCGCGGCGAGTCCGCCACGACGCGGTCCAGCGCCTGGTGGATGGTGTTGTCCGGGCAGATCAGGAAATCCGCGCCGGCGCGGGCCAGCTTGTCCGCCGACGACAACATCAGGGCGGCAACGCCGTCCAGGTCGCGGGCGTCCAGGCAGGCGACGTAATCCGCCAGCGAATGGGTGTGTAGCGAAATCTCGGGATGGGCGTGCGGGCCCATGCGCTGCGCGCCTTCGGCGCACAAGGTGCGGTAGCAGAGCGCGGCGCCCTCGGCGGAGCAGGCGACGATGCCGATGTGCAGCGGCGTGGCATTCATCCAGTCGATTCCTTCTTCAGGGTCCGGGTAGCCGGACGGCGGGGAACAGGTCGGGCGTGATCGATTGTAGGGGTGGCAGCCGTTAGGGTATTGCAGGGTCAAATTCACCTCGTGGCGGTGATTTATACCCGTCCGGCCAACAGTAAAAAAAACCACGCCGAATCCAAGCTGTTGATTCGGCGTGGTTTTTTTCTGGCACGGATTTCGCATGAAGACACGTACCCAACCAACCGCAACACAGGAGGGCGTTCCCATCATGGGTCCGTATCGGAAATTATGGTTCACGTTGATCGCCGTGGTGGCGATCACATTTGCGCTGCTAGGCTTCTACGGCGGCGAGGTCTACCGCCAGGCGCCGCCCATTCCCGGGCAGGTCGTGACGTCCGATGGCCGCGCGCTGTTCGGCCGCGAAGACATCCTGGACGGGCAGACCGCCTGGCAATCCGTCGGCGGCATGCAGCTTGGCTCGATCTGGGGCCACGGCGCGTACCAGGCGCCTGACTGGACGGCCGACTGGCTGCATCGCGAACTGACCGCCTGGCTGGACCTGGCCGCGCGCGACGAGCACGGTCAGGCCTACGCCCAACTTCCCGCGCCGCAGCAGGCCGCACTGCGCGAAGCGCTCAAGGCCGAGTACCGCGCCAATCGCAGCGACGCAGCCACCGACACGCTGACCATCACGCCGCGCCGCGCGAAGGCCATCGAACAGACGGCGGCTTACTACGAGCAGTTGTTCTCCGATGCGCCCGCCCTGCAAGGCAGCCGCGAGAGCTTCGCCATGAAGGAAAACACGCTGCCCGACGCCAAGCGCCGCACGCAGCTGACGCATTTCTTCTTCTGGACGGCCTGGGCGGCCGCCACCGAACGCGAAGGCATGTCGGTCACCTACACCAACAACTGGCCGCACGAACCGCTGATCGGCAACCAGCCCAGCGCTGAAAACGTCATGTGGTCCATCATCAGCGTGGTTGTGCTGCTGGCGGGCATCGGCTTCCTGGTCTGGGCCTGGGCCTTCATGCGTGGCCAGGAAGAAGAAGAGCCGCAAGCGCCCGCGCGCGATCCGCTCACCGCCTTTGCCCTGACGCCCTCGCAGCGCGCCCTGGGCAAGTATCTGTTCCTGGTCGTGGCGCTGTTCGGCTTCCAGGTGCTGCTGGGCGGTTTCACCGCGCACTACACCGTTGAAGGGCAGAAGTTCTATGGCATCGACGTCTCGCAGTGGTTCCCGTATTCGCTGGTGCGCACCTGGCACATCCAGAGCGCCCTGTTCTGGATCGCAACGGGCTTTCTGGCCGCCGGCCTGTTCCTGGCCCCGCTGATCAACGGCGGACGCGACCCCAAGTTCCAGAAGGTCGGCGTCGACATCCTGTTCTGGGCGCTGGTGCTGGTCGTGGTCGGCTCGTTCGCCGGCAACTACCTGGCCATTGCGCAGATCATGCCGCCCGAGCTGAATTTCTGGCTGGGTCACCAAGGCTATGAATACGTCGACCTGGGCCGTCTGTGGCAGATCGGCAAGTTTGCCGGCATCTGCTTCTGGCTGGTGCTGATGCTGCGCGGCATCGTGCCCGCGCTGCGCACGCCGGGCGGCGACAAGAACCTGCTGGCGCTGCTGACGGCCTCCGTCGGCGCCATTGGTCTCTTCTACGGCGCCGGCTTCTTCTACGGCGAACGCACCCACCTGACCATCATGGAGTACTGGCGCTGGTGGATCGTCCACCTGTGGGTCGAAGGCTTCTTTGAAGTGTTCGCCACCACGGCGCTGGCCTTCATTTTCTCGACCCTGGGTCTGGTGTCGCGCCGCATGGCAACCACCGCCAGCCTGGCCTCGGCCTCGCTCTTCATGCTGGGCGGCATTCCCGGCACGTTCCACCACCTGTATTTCGCGGGCACGACCACGCCCGTGATGGCCGTCGGCGCCAGCTTCTCGGCGCTGGAAGTCGTGCCGCTGATCGTGCTGGGCTACGAAGCCTGGGAAAACTGGCGCCTGAAGACCCGCGCCGCCTGGATGGACAACCTGAAGTGGCCGCTGATGTGCTTTGTGGCAGTGGCGTTCTGGAACATGCTGGGCGCTGGCGTCTTCGGCTTCATGATCAACCCGCCGATCTCGCTGTATTACATCCAGGGCCTGAACACCACGCCGGTGCACGCGCATGCCGCGCTGTTCGGGGTGTACGGCTTCCTGGCGCTGGGCTTCACGCTGCTGGTGCTGCGCTACATCCGTCCGCAGTATGCGTTGAACCCGGGCCTCATGAAGCTGGCGTTCTGGGGCATGAACATCGGTCTTGTACTGATGATCTTCACCAGCCTGTTGCCGGTGGGCCTGATCCAGTTCCACGCCAGCGTCAGCGAAGGCATGTGGTACGCCCGCAGCGAAGCCTTCATGCAGCAGGACCTGCTCAAGACCCTGCGCTGGGGCCGCACGTTCGGCGACGTGGTGTTCCTGCTGGGCGCGCTGGCGATGGTGATGCAGGTGATCCTGGGCCTGCTCAGCAGCAAGCCTGCGCTGGTCGAGCCGCGGCTCACGCCCAAGGCCGCGCGCGGCTGATCCCGGCGCCCTCGCGACTTTGCGCCAGCGCAACGTTGCGAAGGCGGCCTCCCGGTCCAATGGAAGCCAAGCCTGCGCCGGTTCGGCGCGGGCGCTTCGGAGAAACTCCGCATGCGCTTCCTGCCGATCGCCGCCGCCCTTTCAATATTGTTGACCGCTTGCGGGCCCGCAGACCGGGCCCGCTTTGCATTGCCGGAACTGACGCGGCTGCCGCCCGGCGAGGTCACCCATCAGCCGCCCGGTGATGCCCTGCGTAACGGATATCCCGTCACGCCCGCGCCGGTCACCACGCGGCATCCACGCGGTGTCGCCATCATGACGCGTCAGGTCAGCCAGGCGGAATACGCGGCGTGCGTGGCCGCCGGCGCCTGCAAACCGCTGGACGCGGAACACCGCAAGGACAATTCTCCGGACCTGCCCGCCACGGGCATCAGCTGGTCGGACGCCTCGGCTTACGCGGCGTGGTTGTCCGGGTCGACGGGTCAACGCTATCGATTGCCGCGCTACGCGGAATGGATCTATGCGGCGGGCGAGGCGTATCGCGAAGAAACACCGCCCGCGGCCTTGCAGGACGACAACCAGGATCCCAACGACCCCGCGCAGCGCTGGCTGGCCGAATACGAACAGGAAAGCCGCCGCAGCGGGCAGGGCGCCGAAACCGCGGTGCGGCCGTTCGGCCAGTACGGCGCCAACGCGGCGGGCGTCAAGGACATGGCGGGCAGCGTGTGGGATTGGACTTCGGACTGTCACTCACGCCGCGTGCTGGACGCGGGAACGGGGGCGGAGTCGCCGGAAGACGCCGACCTGAGCCGCAACTGCGGCATCCGCGTCGCGGCGGGGCGGCACATCGCGTATCTGCCGGATTTCATCCGCGACCCCAAGAGCGGCGCCTGTTCAGTCGGCGTGCCGCCCGCCAACCTGGGGGTGCGGCTGGTGCTCGAAGAGGGCTAGGCCGCACAGGCGGCACTGTACACGCGGCACTGCAGTCGCTGCACTGCAGTCGCGGCGGATGCGGGCAGTGAGCCCGCGCTCGCCAAGCTAGTGCGCAGCCAGTTCAGCAGCCGTGCGATCGCCGGCCGTATGACCGGCAGCCGCACGATCGGCGGCCGTACGAGCGACGCCTTTGATTTTCATGGCGGCGTCGGCATCCGTTGCCGGCGAGCCGCTGCGGCACGACAGACACGAC
Organism: Achromobacter animicus; assembly: GCF_902859585.1. Lineage (GTDB taxonomy): Bacteria > Pseudomonadota > Gammaproteobacteria > Burkholderiales > Burkholderiaceae_B > Achromobacter > Achromobacter animicus. Next base: position 141,623 of record NZ_CADIJM010000006.1, read on the forward strand.
GCGCAGTCCATGGCGGGCTGCGCGTTTTCGGACAGCCGGGTCAGCGCCGCGGGCGACCGCAGCACGATGCGCTTGCGGCCGCTGCTGACGATGCCGCGCTGCTTCCAGTCGCTGAGCAGGCGGCTGACCGTATGCAGCGTGGTGCCGGTCATCTCGGCCACGTCCTGGCGCGTGATGGGAAAGCTGATCCCGATGCCGTCGTGCGTGGGCTGCCCGGATTGCTGGACCAGCCGCAGGATGGCGCGCGCGACGCGTTGCTCGACTTCGTCGGTGGACAATTCCTGGATGCGGATGTGCGCGTCCTGCAGGCGTTGCCCCATGGTCTGCAGCGCGATCGCACCCAATTGCGGGTGGCTGGCCATGAAGCTTTCCCAGGCTTCTGCCGGCCATGCCAGGCAGACGCTTTCCTGCACGGCCAGCACGCTGGCCGGATAACAGGACTGCCGCATGGCGCAAGCCAGGCCAAACATATCGCCCGGATTGACATATCTCACGACAACTTGGTCGCCTTCCGATGTAATTTGTGTGACCTTGAGGCAGCCGTGCAGCAGCACGAAGAAATGGGCGCCTTCCGCACCCTGGCGGTAGGCGGCTTCGCCGGCTTCAAGACGGCATGGAACGGCGTCTTTCAGTGCGGCATCAAGCTGCGTATCGGACAACGGCCTGAACAGGTCCAGGTTGCGCAGCAGGGCATGGCATAAGGGCGATGGCATGGCGGTCCGCTTATGGGCGTGGTGAAATTTTCCACGCGTCGATGGTGACACCTGGGGGTCACCCTGACAACGTGTGGGCGCTCGCAGGGTTATCCCGAATTTGCGCTACAGCAAAGAACGCGATCGCTCGCGGTTCTTCAATGGAGGTGCCGACAGACTCGGCTTTGAAGAAACCGAAAGAGGAGTAGCACATGAACGCGTTGCGCCCCACCTTGCTTGCCGCCGCCCTGATGTTCTCGATGGCAGGCGGTCTGGCTTCCGCCCAGAATGCGGACACGCTGCCGCGCGCCAAGGTTACGCTGGTTGCCCCGCCGATGGTCCATCCGCATGAGCAGGTGGCCAAGTCGGGACCCAAGGTTGTCGAATTCACCATGACCATCGAAGAAAAGAAGATGGTCATCGACGGTAAGGGCACCACGCTGCAGGCCATGACTTTCAACGGATCCATGCCCGGCCCCACGATGGTCGTGCACGAGGGCGACTACGTGGAGCTGACCCTGGTCAATCCCAAGACCAACGCCATGCCGCACAACGTCGACTTCCACGCCGCGACGGGCGCGCTGGGCGGCGCCAAGCTCACCAACGTGAACCCCGGCGAACAGGCCACGCTGCGCTTCAAGGCCGACCGCGCCGGCACCTTCGTCTATCACTGTGCCCCTGAAGGCATGGTGCCGTGGCACGTCGTGGCCGGCATGAGCGGCACGATCATGGTGCTGCCGCGCGATGGCCTGAAAGATCCGCAGGGCAAGTCGCTGAAGTACGACCGCGTCTACACGATCGGCGAGTTCGACCTCTACATCCCCAAGGACGCCAACGGCAAGTACAAGGACTACGCGACCCTCGCCGAAAGCTACGGCGACACGGTGGAAGTCATGCGCAAGCTGACCCCGTCGCACATCGTCTTCAACGGCAAGGTCGGCGCACTGACGGGCGACAACGCCCTCACCGCCAAGGTCGGCGAAACCGTGCTGCTGATCCATTCGCAAGCCAACCGCGACACGCGCCCGCACCTGATCGGCGGCCACGGCGACTGGGTCTGGGAAACCGGCAAATTCAACAACCCGCCCGAAAAGGACCTGGAAACCTGGTTCATTCGCGGCGGTTCCGCCGGGGCGGCGCTGTACACGTTCAAGCAGCCCGGCGTGTACGCCTACCTGAACCACAACCTGATCGAAGCCTTTGAACTGGGCGCGGCCGGGCACATCAAGGTCGAGGGCAAGTGGAACGACGACCTGATGAAGCAGATCAAGGCGCCGGGTCCCATCCCGCAGTAATGGCCGGCCGGCAAGGCGCGCGCGGCGCGTCTTGCCGGGTTGTTCCCCTTCTAGAGCCTGGAATCTCCCCCATGCCCAAATTTGCTCGACTCTTTTTTGCCCTTGCGCTGACGGGCCTGCCCGTCCAGCATGCCGCGGCTGACACCGTTGCCGCCGTCAATCCCGCCGGCGAAAAACTCTACAAGTCCGCCTGTGTCGTCTGCCATGCCAGCGGCGTGGCCAATGCCCCCAAGCTGGGCGACAAGCAGGCCTGGACGCCTTTCCTGGCGCAGGGCACGGACGCGCTGATGCTTACCGTGCTCAAAGGCAAGGGCGCCATGCCGCCGCGCGGCGGCTCGGCCGCTGACGACGCCACGCTACGTGCCGCGGTGGAATACATGATGGCTGCGGCAAAGTAACGCGTAACCTGGCGCGGCGCGGATTGAAACGCGCGGGATGCCGGCCGCGCGTTTCGCCGTGCTTTTCGTCACGCTACGCGCGGCGGGCCAGCAAGGCCCACACCCCGGCGGCCGACAGCAGCGCGCCGCCACCCAGGTTGAAGCCGCGCTGCGCGCGCGGCGACGCCAGCATGCGCCGGGCCGATCCCGCAAAGATCGCATAGGCCGCGGCATTGATGCCGGCGCAGGCGACAAACGTCGCTGACAACACCCACAACTGCTGCGTCACGTCTCGTGCCGGATCGATGAACTGCGGCAGGAAGGCCACGAAGAAGATCATGCCCTTCGGATTCAGCGCGGTCACCAGGTAAGTGTTGGCGAACAGCTTCCAGCGCGAACCCGCCGCCGTCGCAACGGGCAGCGTGGCGGGCGACACGCCGGCGCGCAGCAGCCGGTAGCCGAGATACAGCAGGTACAGGCCGCCAATGGTCTTGACCACCGTGAACCAGAACGCGGATGCGGCAAGCAGCGCGCCCAGGCCCAGCAGCGACAGCACCAGGGCGGTGGAATCGCCCAGCGCCACGGCCAGCACCAGCGGCAGGCGGGCGCGCTTGCCGTGCGTAAGCGAATAGCTGATGACGGTAAGAATGGTGGGTCCGGGCAGCATGACGAGCAGGGCGGAAGCGCCCAGGAAGGCCAGCCAGGTTTCGAGCGACATGGAAGGAACTCCGTATGAAGGGCCAGCGCGCGTGGCCGGCTGCGGCCAATGTATTCCAACCGTGGTGTTAAATACAGCTTTCCCGGACAGTGAACGCCGGCCCCCTGGCCGCGCGAAGGAAACCCCATGGCATTTGACTTTGACCTGTTTGTGATCGGCGCGGGCTCGGGCGGCGTACGCGCGGCCCGCTTTTCCGCCAGTTTCGGTGCGCGCGTGGCGGTGGCGGAAAGCCGCTACCTGGGAGGCACGTGTGTGAACGTGGGCTGCGTGCCCAAGAAACTGCTGGTCTACGGCGCGCACTACAGCGAAGACTTCGAGCAGGCGCACGGTTTTGGCTGGAGCGCGGACGCGCCCAAGTTCGACTGGCCCACGCTGATCGCGAACAAGAACCGCGAGATCGAGCGCCTGAACGGCATCTACCGCAACCTGCTGGTCAACAGCGGCGTGACGCTGCTTGAAGGCCACGCGCGCATCGTCGATCCGCACAAGGTCGAAATCAACGGCAAGACCTATAGCGCCGAACACATTCTGGTGGCAACGGGCGGCTGGCCGCAGGTGCCCGACATTCCCGGCAAGGAACTCGCCATCACCTCCAACGAGGCCTTCTTCCTGAAGGACCTGCCGCGCCGCGTGCTGGTCGTGGGCGGCGGCTACATCGCCGTGGAGTTCGCGTCCATCTTCAACGGCATGGGCGCGCAGACCGTCCAGTCGTATCGCGGCCCGCTCTTCCTGCGCGGCTTTGACCTGGGCGTGCGCGAGCACCTGCGCGACGAACTGGTCAAGAAGGGCATCGACCTGCGCATGAACACCGAGGTCGCGCGCATCGACAAGCGCGCCGACGGATCGCTGGCCGCCACCTGCAAGGATGGTTCCGTCATCGAGACCGATTGCGTGTTCTACGCCACGGGCCGCCGTCCGATGCTGGACAACCTGGGGCTGGAAAACACCGGCGTGAAGCTGCGCGAAGATGGCTTCATCGAGGTCGATGACGAATACCGCACCGCGGAGCCGTCCATCCTGGCCATCGGCGACGTGATCGGCCGCGTGCCGCTGACGCCCGTGGCGCTGGCCGAAGGCATGGCGGTGGCGCGGCGCCTGTTCCGCCCGCACGAATACCGCAAGGTCGACTACAAGCTGATCCCCACTGCGGTATTCAGCCTGCCCAACATCGGCACGGTGGGCCTGACCACCGAAGAGGCGCGCGAAGCCGGCTTCGAGGTCCGGTTGTTCGAAAGCCGCTTCCGCCCCATGAAGCTGACGCTGACCGAATCGCAGGAACGCACGCTGATGAAGGTGATCGTCGACGCGCAGACCGATCGCGTGCTGGGCGTGCACATGGTGGGTCCGGAGGCGGGCGAGATCGTGCAGGGACTGGCCGTGGCGCTGAAGGCGGGGGCGACCAAGGCGGTGTTCGACGACACCATCGGCATCCATCCCACGGCAGCCGAAGAGTTCGTGACGATGCGCACGCCCGTCGCGGAATAGCGCCTGTGAACCGGCGAGGCCGCAAGCGCCAGATGGCACGAGCGGCGCGCGCCGGCGCTACAGGCGTTGAATCATCGCGCGCGCCGCTGCCGGCGCGCGTTCTTTTGCGCCATTGATGAAGTACGCGAAGACGTCCTGCGATTTTTTCCCGGAGTCCGCTTTGCCGATAAGCGGCAGGTCGTCCGGGTCCGCGCCGCGTGACCAGATCCGGAATCGCTCCGCCCAGGCGTCCAGCGCCTTGGGCGCGTAACCGGCCTTGTAGGCCGTGCTGGCGCGCATCAGCCGCGCGTAGACAAAGTCCGCCGTCCGATCGGCGATGGCGGGAAACTCGTCGCTATCGGTGTACACGGTCGCCGCGCGATGGCGGCGCGCAAGGGCCACGTATTCCTCGCAGGCGAAACTGGCATGGCGCACGTCCAGCGCGTGCCGCAACGGCAAACCGTCCACCTTGTCCGGCAGCAATTCCAGGAAGGCGCCAAAATCCTCCGGGTCGAACTGTTTGGTCGGCGCGAACTGCCAAACGATGGGCCCCAGCTTCGGTCCCAGTTCGGCGATGCCGCTGTTCACGAACTTGGCAATCGAGTCCTTGGCGCCCGCCAGTTCGCGCCGGTTGGTCGAATACCGCGATGCCTTCAGCGAAAAGACGAAGTCGTCGGGCGTTTCATCGCGCCACTTGGCGAAGGTGGCGGGCTTCTGGGTGCCGTAGTAGGTGCCGTTGATCTCGATGGCCGTGACCTGCCGGCTGGCGTATTCCAGTTCGCGCGCATGGGGCAGGTCGTCGGGATAGAAGACGCCGCGCCACGGTTCGAAGGTCCAGCCGCCGATGCCGACTCGGATCGCGGCGGGGCTGTCTGCCGGGGACGGATGACGTTTCGGCATGGGCTGCGCTCCACAGGAAAGGTCGAGCGGTCCACTGTATCGCCGGCGCGACGAGCCGCCAACCCCGCCCGAAAATTCCGCTGTTCCGATACAGTTTTCGGCTAAGGTGTGCAGTCACGACCCGACTTCTGACCGGCGCGCGCCGGCACTCCATGCCTGACCTGACACATCTGCTGACTTTCGCCCTGGTAGCGCTGGGCATGGTGCTCACGCCTGGGCCCAACATGATCTACCTGGTGTCGCGCTCGATCTCGCAAGGGCCGCAGGCCGGCCTGATTTCGCTGGGCGGGGTGGCGGTGGGGTTCATCTTCTACGTGGCCTGTGCGGCGTTCGGCATCACTGCCTTGCTGATGGCTGTGCCCTATGCCTACGACGCGCTGCGCATCGGCGGGGCGCTTTACCTGCTCTACATGGCGTGGCAGGCGATCCGTCCGGGCGGCCGCTCGCCGTTCCAGGTGCATGACCTGCCCAAGAGCAGCCCGCGGCAATTGTTCACGATGGGTCTGCTCACCAATCTGCTCAATCCCAAGATCGCCGTCATGTACGTGTCGCTGCTGCCGCAATTCATCCAGCCCGACCACGGCAGCGTCTTCACCCAGTCGCTGGCGCTGGGCATGACGCAGGTCGTGATCAGCTTGTCGGTGAACGCCATGATCGCCATCATGGCCGGCTCCATTGCCGGGTTCCTGGCGGGCCGTCCGCTGTGGATGGTGGTGCAGCGCTGGCTGATGGGCACCGTGCTGGCCGGCCTGGCCGTGCGCATGCTTGTGGATACGCGCCGCTGATGCCCGCCGACGACGGATTTTTCGCGACGCTGGGCGGCATGCTTGGCGAGGGCCTGCGCGCCATCGTTGCAGGGATCAAATGGCTGCTCGGCGGGCTGGGCGGCGCGCTGGCCGATTTCTATGGCGGGCTGGCCGGCGCGATGGGCATGAGCCCGTCGATCTTCAATCTGGTGTTGCTGGCGCTGGGCCTGATGTTTCTGTGGGGCGCGATCAAGGCGCTGCTGCGGCGGTCCATCCTGGGTTTTCTGTTCTGGGCGTTCATGACGCTGCTGGTGCTGGGCGGGCTGGTCGACTAGCGCGTCCTAAGCCGCTTTCGCCACCGCCAGCGCCACGTCCCGCAGACGGCGCACCAGCGCCGGAAACCGCTCCGCACCCGTGTTGCCGTAGCCGATCACCAGGCCGTTGTCTTCAATGCGCGGCGTCAGCGCAAACGACGACAGCGCGCCCGGATTCATGCCCAGCTTGCGCGCCTCGGCCACGATCGCCGTGTCGGCATAAGCCGGCGGCAGCCGCACGGTCAGGTGCAGGCCGCAGTGCCCGCCCAGGACCTCGTGCTCGATCCCCAGATGCAAGGCCAGCGCCTCGCGCAGCGCCGCCTGGCGTTCGCGGTACAGGCGCCGCATGCGGCCCAAATGGCGCGAGAACTGGCCGTTTTCAATGAATGCGGCCATGGCCAGCTGTTCCAGCCGGTGGCCGCCGCGCTGCATTTCGATGATGGATGGCATGGCTTCGCGCGCCAGGGCTTCGGGCAGCACCAGAAAGCCCAGGCGCAGGGCCGGGAACATCGTCTTGCTGAACGTGCCGACATACAGCACCGGCGCGTCCGGCAGCAGCCCCTGCATGGCGGCGATCGGTTCGCCCTGGTGGCGGAATTCGCTGTCGTAGTCGTCTTCGATGATCCACGCGCCGGCGCGTCGCGCGCGTTCCAGCAGATCGAGCCGGCGGGTCAGCGACAGCACCGCACCGGTCGGGTACTGGTGCGACGGCGTCGTCTGGATCAACCTGGGCGGCTGGCGGGTCCAGGCGCTTTCCGGGATGACAATGCCGTCGGCATCGACGCGCACGGCCACCACATTGAGGTCGCCGGCATGGAAGGCGGACTTGGCGCCGCGGTAGCCGGGGTCTTCCAGCCAGGCGGTATCCCCAGGGTTGGTTAGCAGTTGCACACACAGCGCCAGCCCGCCCTGTGCGCCTTCGGTGATGACGATGCGCGAGGCGTCGCAATGCACGCCGCGCGACACGCGCAGGTATTGAGCGATGGCTTCGCGCAGCGCAGGTTCGCCGGCCGGATGACCGTAGCCCAGCGCGGCGGCCGGCGCCGCCTGCAGGGCGCGGTCCTGCGCGCGGCGCCACGCGTTCACGGGGAATTGCGTCAGCGCGGGCGTGCCGGGCGTCATCGGCAGCGTACCGTCGTGGGTATAGCGCGTGGAGACGATGCGGGAGAGGCGCTGCGCCGTGGCTGGCGGCTGCGCGGAGAGAGGGACCGCCTCGCGCGCGGCGCTGCGGGCGGCGGCGGACAGCGGCGCCACGCGGGTGCCCTGGCGGTCGGCAATCACGTAGCCTTCGGCCGTCAATTGCTCGTAGGCGATCAGCACCGTATTGCGCGAGATGTCCAATTCTTCGGACAGCGCGCGGGACGACGGCAGCTTGCCGCCCGCGGGAAGCTGGCCGGCAAGGATGGCCTGCTTGAGGCGCTGGATAAGCTGGCGCTGGCGCGGCAGCGAACCCGGGCCGCGTGCCAGCGGACTGGACAGCAGCGGGGCAATGGCGGTATCGCCCAATGAAGTTTCGATCATGGCCCTATTAAATTCCAGTTTCGTGGCACTTTTTATGATGCCACGCTTCCGATATCGTGAGGCCCTGAGTGTTGCGCCCGCCACCGTCGGCGGCGCGCCCTGAACCGATTCCCGAGGCACCGCCGCATGCAACCCCGCACCAACGATTTTCAGCAACCCATTGGCCCGGCGCTGCCCGGCTGGACCACGCGTCCGCGTCCGCCGCTTGAACCCGCGCTTGGCCGCTATTGCCGCCTGGAGCCGCTGTCGGCCGAGCGCCACGCGGCAGATCTGTACCAGGCGTTCAGCCAGGCGCCCGACGACAGCGACTGGACGTACATGGGCGTCGGGCCGTTTGCCGACGAGGCTTCCTACCGGACGTTCGCCGAGGCCGCGCAGGCCAGCCCGGACCCGATGCACCACGCCATCATCGACCTTGCGACGGGCCGCGCCGTCGGCACGCTGGCGCTGATGCGCATCGACGCGCCCAACGGCGTCATCGAGGTCGGCTTCGTGTCCTATTCGCGTCAGCTCAAGCGCACGCGCATCGCCACGGAAGCGCAGTACCTGCTGATGCGCCGTGCCTTCGACGAACTGGGCTACCGCCGCTACGAATGGAAGTGCGACAGCCTGAACGCGCCGTCGCGCGCCGCGGCGCTGCGCCTGGGCTTCAGCTTTGAGGGCATCTTCCGGCAGGCCACGGTCTACAAGGGCCGCAGCCGCGACACGGCGTGGTTCTCGATCATCGACAGCGAATGGCCCGCGCTGCGCGCCGCGTACGAACGCTGGCTCAGCCCGGACAACTTCGATGCCGAAGGCAACCAGCGCCAGGGATTGGCATCGCTGATCACCACTGAGCGGGGCAGCAACGCTGGGGGAGACCACGCGGCGTGCGCCTGATCCCGGTGGCATTGGCCCTGTTCTGGGGCCTGAACTGGCCGGCGGTGAAGATCATTCTGTCGATCTTCCCGCCGTTCACCTTGCGCGTGCTGGGACTGGGCAGCGGCGCGCTGCTGCTGTTGCTGCTGGCGGGCGCCAAGCGGCTGCCGCTCTTGCCGCCGCGCAGCGCGTGGCCCGGCATCGCGGTAGGCGGCGTCTTGGCGGTGGCGGTATTCAATCTGGCCGTGGCCTGGGCGCAGCTCAGCACCAGCACGTCGCGCGCGGCAGTGCTGACCTTCACCATGCCGATGATGTCCGCGCTGCTGGCGTGGCTGGTGCTGGGGGAACGCCTGGACCGCCGCCGCGGTCTGGCGCTGCTGCTGGGCGCGTGCGGCGTCGCGGTGCTGGCATGGCCGGTGCTGCAGGCGGTGTTCGGCGGCAACGACGTGGCCGCCGCCAAGGGGCTGGTGTTTCCGCTCGTAGCGGCGTTCGGGTGGGCAGCCGGCACGGTGTATCTGAAGCGCTGGCCCGTCGCGGGCGATCGCATCGTCATCACGGCGTGGCAGCTCGTCGTCGGCGCCGGTTGCGCCCTGGCCGGCGCGTTGATCGCCGGCGAATCCTTTCCCACGCACGGCTGGACCGCCAGCGTCGCGGGGGCGCTCTCGTTTCACATCCTCCTGGGCACTGCGGTCGCGTACTGGCTGTGGTTCGTACTGAGCGAGCGTGTCAGCGCCACCGTCGCCGCGCTGACCACGCTGATGGTGCCGGTCGTGGGCGTGCTGGGCGCGATGGCGCTGGTGGGCGACCGGCCGGCCCCGGCGGACTGGTGGGGGTTTGCGTTCGTGATGGCCGGGGCGGGGCTGATCGTGTTGAACCTGGGTCAGCGGCGCGCCTGACCTGGGTCAAAGGTGCACCTGACCTGGATCAGCGGCGCATCTGACCCAAGTCTGCGACGCACCCGACGCTAAGCGGCCGCCTGCAAAGGCATCCAGGATCCGTGCAGCCCGGCGGGCACGCGGCGCGGCAGGCGCACCTGCGCGACCGGCCCGGCAGCCAGGTCGCGCGCGTCCAGCACGATGAACCGGCCGCCCGCGTCGTCTTCAGCGTGCACGAAGCTCAGGAGGTAGCCGTCCGCTTCACCCGCGCCGGCCGGATCGGCGGCAAACACCGGTTCGCACGCGGTCTGCCCGGCGGGCAGGCGGTACACGGTCTTCGCACCCGTCTCGACGTCATAGCGTGCAAAGGCCTCGAAGGCGCCCGGCTGCGGCGTTTCGCCCGGACGCGGATCCCGCAGGCCGGCATAACAGAACCGTGTGCGCCGGCCCAGCCACGCGTCGTTGACCCGGCCGAACTCGCAGGGCTGGTCGTCCAGCGTCTGGTCGTCCACGCGTCCGCTGGCCATGTCGATACGCAGCCGGTGCATTTCCAGCCGCTTGCGCGACGTAGGCCCGTAGCCATCGTGCCAGGGCAGCACCGCCTCGATCACGTTGCCGTCCACGTAGGCATTGGCGACGTGCCAATTGAAGAAGGGGGCGGCCTCGATCCACCGGATCTGCGCCGCGTCGGTGCAGTCGCGCGGCACCAGCAGCACCTGCGTGCCGCGCTGCGGCTCCCACCCGGGCGCCGCCGGTCCGCGGCTGAAGTCGAACACCAGCGGGCAGACAAACGCCACCACGTGGGTGGCGGTCAGGCCGATGTCGTGAACCAGCGCCGGCCAGGGCGATGCAAATGCGACCTGGCGGTCCACCCGCCCCGTGCTGTTCAGCCGCATGTATTCAAGCGTGCCTGCCATGAGGTCGTAATTGATCGCCAGCATTTCCCCGGTCAGCGGGTCGACCTTGGGATGCGCGGAGAAGGCGCCGGCGAGCTTGCCCTGGAAAGTGTTGGCGCCGACCGTGCCCAGTGCGTCGTCCAGTTCGTACGGGCAGCCGCCTTCGTACAGCGCGTGGATGCGGCCTGCATGGCGCAACACGTTGGTGTTGGCCAGATTGGCGTACGGCGGGGGGGCGAACGTGGGGTTGTAGATACGGTGGCCGGCGTCCCGTTCTTCCTGCAGTTCGGCAGTCAGCACCCAGCGGTTGCGGTAGCGCGCGCGGCCGCCGTCCAGGTAGAGCGCGTGGATCATGCCCGTGCCGTCGAAGGGATAGGAATAGCCCGGGCCGGGCTCGAATTGCGGATTGGGGCCGTTGCGCATGAAGACGCCGGACAGGCCGGGGGGCAGGGCGCCTTCAATGGGCAGGTCCGCGTCGTCGCGTTCGTCGAAGACCGGCGCGAAGGCGCGGGTCAGGGCGGGGTTGTCGCTGTGCCAGGGTTGCATGTGACCTCCAGGCCGAGGCCGCGCACCGGGCTGGATGACACCGCGAGCCCGGGGGCGGCAAAAGTCCGTTATATCCGCCCGGGCCGCCGGGAAAAAGCCGAGTTAACCATGATGGGAATTGCGCCGCGCCTGACGCTTGCGCAGCCGTTCCCGCACCATTTCGGCCCCGCTGACCAGCGTGATTCCCGCCAGCACCATCACCGCGCCGATCACGAAGCCCGCATCCAGCGGTTCATCCAGGATCAGCACGCCGAAGCTGACGCCGAACAGCGGCGTCATGAACGACAGGATGGACAGGCGGGACGCCAGATACCGGCGCAGCAGCCAGAACCAGGCCAGATAGCTGGTCAGCGCGACGACGACCGACTGGAACACGACGCTGAGCACGGCGGCCGGGGTATAGCGGATGCCATGATGGCCGGTGGCGGCTGCAAAGGCCAACAGGCCTATCGAGGCCACGGCCATCTGATAGAAAAGCGTCTTGGCCGGGGCGGCTTCGGACAACGACGTCTTGCGGATCGCCACCGTCGTCGCGCCCCACAGGAGTCCAGCGAGTAGTCCCATCGCGTCGCCCAGCAGCATGTTGCGCGCGCCGTCGTGCGCCAACGGCTGGCCGCCCTTGACCAGGAACGCCACCGCGATGCCGCAGAAGGCCAGCGCGACGCCCGCCCATTGCAGCGGCTTAAGACGCTCTTCGGGTAGCAGCCAGTGCAGGCCCAGCGCCGCGAAGATCGGCGCGGTGTACAGGAACACCGACATGTGCGAGGCCGTGGTGTAGACCAGCCCTTGCGCGACGAACAGGAATTCGCCCGCAAACAGCAGCCCCACGATCAATCCAGGCAGGAACGTTCCGTCGGTGAACGCGCGCTGCCCTTCGGCGCGCCACACCACGACGGCCAGCACCAGGGCCGCGAAGGTGGAGCGCAGCCCGATCTGCATGATGGGCGCGATGTCGTCCGCGACCAGCTTGATGGCGATCTGCTGGAAGCCCCAACACACGCACAGCGCCAGCATGGCGCCGGTGGCCAGCGTGTCCAGCGGCAGGCGCAGCGGCTTGGCGGCGGTGATGTTCACGGCAGTTCGGCGGGGTAGCTGTCTAGCGCCAGGCCGATTTGCTGGCGCAGGTCCCATTCGGCCAGCGAGGCTTGCACCGGGCCATAAAAGGCGCCGTCGCGGGCGACGAACATGGCGGGCAGGTGGAAGACCTCGTAGCGCTCGACCAGGCCGCGGTTGTCGCCGGCGTCGATCCAGCAGATGCGCTCGACCGGCAGTTCTACGCCCGGAAGCTGCTCCCGCGCCACGCGGCAGGTGCCGCAGGTGCGGCTGTGAAAGACGATGAGCGACAGGCCGCGCGCGTCCAGCAGAAAGCGGTCGGCGGTGCTGTCGTTGAGTTCTATCTGTTCCATCGTGTGTCTCAAGCGCCGCGCAGCACGCGGTCCAGTTCCAGTACCGACTGGTACAGCACGCGCGTGCCGTCCAGCAGTTGCGCGGGTTCGATCCATTCTTCGGGGCAGTGGCTGCGGCCGTTCAGGCAGGGGATGAAGATCATGCCGATAGGGCCGGTGGGCGCCATGTACACGGCGTCGTGGCCGGCGCCGCTGGGCAGCCGCATCGACGCGTAGCCAAGCTGGTCGGCGGCCGCCTTGACCGCGTCCATGACCAGCGGCGAACAGTCCGTGGGCTGCGCGCGGCTGAGCTGCGTGAAGCCGGCCGTCAGACGCAGCGCCTTCAGGTCGTCGGCCACGCCCGCCATCAGGGTTTCGGGAAAGGCGTCGAGCACGGCGTTGCTGTCGCTGCGCATTTCCAGCGTCATCTCGACCCGGCCCGGCACTGCGTTGGCCGCATTGGGCGTCATGGTCAGCCGGCCGACGGTGGCGACGACGTAATGCGGATTGCCGCTGGCCGCGCTGGCCTGCCGGTTGGCGGCGTCGATGATGCGGGCCGCGCCCACCAGCGCGTCGCGCCGGATGTCCATGGGCGTAGTGCCCGCGTGGTCAGGTTGGCCCTCGACCACGATCTGCACGCGGCGGATGCCGACGATGTTGGTGACCACGCCGATCGGCAGCTGGCGGCTTTCCAGCACGGGGCCTTGTTCGATGTGCAGTTCGACAAAGGCGGCGGTTTCGCCCGCACGGCGCAGCGGGGCGTTGAGTGCGGACGGGTCGCCGCCGATGCGGGCAATACCCTGCGCCAGCGTCTCGCCCTGCGGATTGCGCGCGTCCAGCATGTCGGCGCTGAGCTGGCCGCACAGCGCGCGGCTGCCGACACAGGAAATGCCGTAGTCGCTGGGTTCTTCGGACAGGAAGTCGATGACTTCGAAAGGATGGTCGAGCGTGATGCCGTGTTCCTGCATCGTGTGCGCGACTTCGATGCCGGCCAGCACGCCGATGATGCCGTCGAAGCGGCCGCCGGCCATGACGGTGTCGCAGTGCGAGCCGGTGGAAATCGGTTTGCGCGTGGCATCGCGCCCCGCGCGAGTGCCGACCAGATTGCCGCCCGCGTCCAGGCGCGTGGTCAGGCCCGCGGCTTCGAACTCGCCGCGCAGCCAGGCGCGCGCGTCATCGAATAGCGGCGAAAAGGCGCGGCGCGTCCAGGGGACGTCAGGCAGGGTGAATTTGGACAGGGTGTCGACGCGCGACCAGAGGCGTTCGGCGTTCAGCGGGGGAAAGGCGGGCGGTGTGGCTTGCGGCATGAGACTTCCAGAAGATCCGCCCTGGATTATGGCATCAATGGCGCGGCGTCCTTGCCCGCCGCTTACGTCGCGCCGCGCCAGGACGGTTCACGTTTTTCCAGGAAAGCCGTCACGCCCTCGCGCGCTTCCTCGGTGCTGCGGATCGCCGCAATGCGTTCGACCGAGTCGGCAATCAGGGTGGCGTCCAGCGGCCGGCCGGCAAAGTCGCGCACGAGCCGCTTGCTGGCCTGCACGGCGCCCGGCCCGTTCGCGCACAGCGTGCGGCAGAGCGCTTCGGCGGCCTCAAGCGCCTGGGCCGCCGGGACGACCTCGTGCACCAGCCCCAGCCGCAGCGCGGTCGCGGCGTCGAAACGTTCGGCGGTCAGGAAATAGCGGTTGGACGCGCGCTCGCCCAGGGCGCGGATCACGTAGGGGCTGATGGTGGCGGGCAGCAGGCCCAGGCGGGTTTCGGACAGGCAGAAGTGCGTGCTGTCCGCCGCAACCGCGATGTCGCACGCGGCCACCAGTCCCATGCCGCCCGCGTAGGCGTCGCCGTTCACGCAGGCGACGATGGGTTTCGGGCAGGTCCAGACCGCGTGCAGCATGTCCGCCAACCGCGTGGCGTCCTTGCGGTTGTCCGCATCGGTCAGCGTGCCCATTTTGCGCATCCAGTTCAGATCGCCGCCGGCGCAAAATGCCTTGCCCGCGCCCGTCAGCAGCAGGACCCGCACCTGGGAATCATCGACCGCAGTCTGGATCGCGGCCGTCAGCGCGGCGATCAGCGTCTCGTCGAACGCGTTGCGCATGTCCGGCCGGTTCAGCGTCAGGCGGGCGAGGGCGCCTTCTATGGTCAGGTCCAGCGGTGCGGTCAGCATCATGCGCGGTCTCCGGTGTTGTTGATGATGGCTCAACAGGTATTCCGATCAATTCGGTTGATTCTATGGGCAAAAGCGCGGCGTTGCGATGCTTGTTTTCGGTAGATTGAGTTATCCTCAACAAAAAATTTTCGGAGACAGACATGAATCAGCCTGCGGGGAGTGGCACCGCCGATCAGCGTTACGCATCGGTATTCCGGCCAGGATTGTTTGACGGCAAGACGGTCATGGTCACCGGCGGCGGCAGCGGCTTGGGCCGTTGCACCGCGCATGAGCTGGCGGCACTGGGCGCGCACTTGGCGCTGGTGGGACGCAACCCGGACAAACTGCGCGCGGCGGCCGAGGAAATCGCCCGCGTCTATCCCGAGGCCGCCGATCGGATCAGCCAGCACCCCTGCGACATCCGGGACGAAGCCGGCGTACGCGGCGCCGTCACCGACGCGCTGACCGCGCACGGCCGCATCGACGGCGTTTTCAATTGCGCAGGCGGCCAGTTTCCCGCGCCGCTGGACCGCATCAGCCTCAATGGCTGGAACGCCGTCGTGCAGAACAACCTGCACGGCACCTTTCTTGTGTCGCGCGAGGTCTATACGCAGCACATGCGCCAGCACGGCGGCGCCATCGTCAACATGCTGGCCGACATCTGGGGCGGCATGCCGGGCATGGGACACTCGGGCGCGGCGCGCGCGGGGGTGTGGAACCTGACAGAGACCGCCGCCTGCGAATGGGCGTATGCCGGCGTGCGGGTGAACGCCGTGGCGCCGGGCTGGATTGCATCCAGCGGCATGGACAGCTACGACGAGCACTACCGCGGCGTGCTGCGCGAGCTGAAAACCAAGGTGCCGCTACAGCGCTTTGGCACCGAGGCCGAACTGGCCGCGGCCGTCGTCTTCCTGCTGTCTCCCGCGGCCGCGTTTATCAATGGCACCGTGATCCGGGTGGACGGCGGCGTGCCGAACGCGCGCCATTCGTGGAACCTGCAGCCGGCCGAGCGCGGCGAGACCTACAACGGCTTTCCTCAGTACGTGCCGCCGTCGCTGTTTTCGGAAGACTGAAGCCGATGCAGCGCGTTCTGGACTTCGCCCCGGAATTGCGCCAGCGCCAGGGCGTCCTGGCGCGGCGGCTGCAGGGCCTGCCACAGAAAACCGACCAGCTGGTCGGCCGTGGCGGCCACATCGACATTGACCTCCGCACCGCGCCGCATCGCGTCCCACAGCACGTGCTCCATCGGCCCGTACACCGCCGAACGCAGCAGCCGCAGCGGCATGTCCTGGCGGATGTCGCCGTCGGCCTGGCCTTGCGCCAGGATGCGCATCAGCGGCGCGGTGTAGCGGCGCTGCAGGTCGGCGTAGATGTCGCCGAAGTCGTCGTTGCGCGCGCGGCCTTCGGAAAGTATGAAGGCGCACAGGCCCGGACCTTCGGCCAACAGATGGCGCAGATGCGTGTGGACCAGGTAATGCAGTTGGGCACGCGCGCCGTGGATGTGCGGCAGGTGGTCCTCCACCCGCGCGATGATCTCGTCGTACCAGTCACTGATGACGCGCACGCAGAGTTCGCGCTTGCCGCCAAAGTAGGTGAAGACGGTGGCTTCCGAGACGCCCAGCCGCTGCGCGATTTCGGTGGTGGTGGCCGCGTGAAAGCCCGCTTCGGAGAACACCTGGCGCGCGACCCGCAGGATGTCGCGGATGCGTTGTTCGGACTTGGCGCTGGCCGGCGGGCGGCGCATCGGGACGGCTGGGCTTTTTTCCATGCAGGCTACAGGCGAAAAAGGGGCGGGCGGCCTGTCTGGCCGTCCGCGCGAGGGCCTATTATTGAGCGACGGTCAACTTCATGGCAAGGCGGGGGGCAACCCGCCGCCGCAGCGGGCCTTTCATGGCAACAACCATAACGATCAAGAGACAACCATGCTGCACAGAGCAGATTCCTACGCGCAAGTCGTGTCCGCCTTCCAGTGGCAGGTGCCCGCGGCCTATAACATCGGCGTCGACGTGTGCGACAAATGGGCCGACGGCAGCGGCCGGCTGGCCCTGATCTATGAAAAGAGCGACGGGGCGCAAACGCGCTATACGTTCGATCAGATCAAGGCGCAGTCCAACCAGTTCGCCAACAGCCTGGCGCGCTACGGCATCCGGCGCGGCGACCGCATCGCCATCTACCTGCCGCAGGCGCCCGAAACCGCCATCGCCCACGTCGCCGCCTACAAGATGGGCGCGGTGGCGGTGCCGCTGTTCACGCTGTTTGGCGTGGACGCCATCCAGTTCCGGCTGGCCAACAGCGGGGCGTCGGCCCTCGTTACGGACGCGGAAGGCTGCCGCAAGCTGCTGGAAATCCGCGACAGCCTGCCTGATCTGAAAGTGATCTATTGCATCGATGGCGACGCCGGGGCTGCGGGGGGCACGGTAGGCGCGCTGCCGTTCCACCAAAGCCTGGCGCTCGAATCCGACGCCTTCGACCCGGTCGCGACCGCCGCCGACGACCCGGCCGTCATCATTTACACGTCCGGCACCACCGGCAAGCCCAAGGGCGCGCTGCATGCGCACCGCGTGCTGCTCGGCCATCTGCCGGGCGTGGAGATGTCGCACGAGTTCTTTCCCGAGAACGCCGTGCTGATGTGGACGCCCGCTGACTGGGCCTGGATCGGCGGGCTGCTGGACGTGCTGCTGCCGTCGTGGCACCACGGTGTGCCGGTGCTGGCGCGGCGGTTCGAAAAATTCGATGGCGCTTCGGCGCTGGAACTGATGGCGCGCCACGGCGTGACGCACACCTTCCTGCCGCCGACCGCGCTGAAGATGATGCGCGGCTGCGACTGGCCGGACCACGCCGGGCCGCGCGCGCTGCGCTCGGTGGCCAGCGGCGGCGAATCGCTTGGGGCCGAACTCATCGACTGGGGCCGCCGCGTGCTGGGCGTGACCATCAACGAGTTCTACGGCCAGACCGAATGCAACATGATCGTGTCCTCGTGCTCGTCGCTGTTCGACCCCTGCATCGGCGCCATCGGCCGCGCCGCGCCCGGGCATCGGGTCGCTATTGTGGATGACAGGGGAGCCGAAGTGGCCGATGGACAGGAGGGCAACATCGGCGTACTGCGCCCGGATCCCGTCATGTTCCTGGGGTACTGGAAAAACCCGGAGGCAACGGCGGAAAAATTTGCCGGCGATTACCTCCTGACCGGCGACATCGGCGTGCGCGATCCGGAAGGCTTCATCCGCTTCGTGGGCCGCAACGACGACGTCATCACCAGCGCCGGCTACCGGATCGGCCCGGGACCCATCGAAGACTGCCTCATCGGTCACCCCGCGGTGCGCATGGCGGCGGTGGTGGGCATGCCGGATGCTGAGCGTACGGAAATCGTGGTGGCGTTCGTGGTGCTGAACGAGGGTGTGGTGGGCGACGAAGCGCTGGTCAAGGCGCTGCAGGCGCATGTCCGCACCCGGCTGGCCGCGCACGAATATCCGCGCGCGATCCGCTTTGTAACCAGTTTGCCCACGACCGCGACCGGCAAGATCATCCGCAGGGAGTTGCGTGCCGGATACCCCGCATAAGCGGACTCACCCGGTGACAATCTCGCCCATGTGGATGGGTTGACTGGCTGCCCGGCGCTGCAAGTATGATTGCGCAAACTGGATACGGCCCCTCTCAATTGGGGCCGTATCACCTTTAGCCAAAGTATGGAGATAGCCCCAATGAATAAGCCTTTGGACGGGGGATTGGCAGCCTTGAACGTGCCCGCGTACGTCAAGCATCGCGGACTGATCGACTGGGTCGCCAGTTTCGTCGCGCTGGCCAAGCCTGATCGCGTGGTGTGGTGCGATGGCTCGCAGGAAGAGTACGATCGCCTGTGCGAGCAGATGGTCCAGGCCGGCACCATGCGCCGGCTCAACCCCGCCAAGCGCCCCAATTCCTATCTCGCGTGGTCCGATCCGTCCGACGTGGCCCGGGTTGAAGACCGGACCTTCATCTGTTCCGACCGCGCCGAAGACGCCGGCCCCACCAACAACTGGGCCGATCCCGCTGAAATGCGCGACACGCTCAACGGTCTGTTCGACGGCGCTATGCGCGGCCGCACGCTGTACGTGGTGCCGTTCTCGATGGGCCCGCTGGGTTCGGACATCGCCCACATCGGCGTCGAACTGTCCGACAGCCCGTACGTCGCCGTGAACATGCGCATCATGACGCGCATGGGCAAGCAGGTTTATGACGTGCTGGGCACCGACGGCGACTTCGTGCCGTGCCTGCACTCGGTCGGCAAGCCGCTGGCCGAAGGCGAAGCCGACGTGGCCTGGCCGTGCAACCCCACCAAGTACATCGTCCACTTCCCCAAGACCCGCGAAATCTGGAGCTACGGCTCGGGCTACGGCGGCAACGCGCTGCTGGGCAAGAAGTGCTTCGCGCTGCGCATCGCGTCCACCATGGGCCGCGACCAGGGCTGGCTGGCCGAACACATGCTGATCCTGGGCGTCACCTCGCCCAAGGGCCGCAAGTATCACGTCGCCGCCGCCTTCCCGTCGGCATGCGGTAAGACCAACTTTGCCATGCTGATCCCGCCGCAAGGCATGGACGGCTGGAAGGTCACCACCATCGGCGACGACATCGCCTGGATCAAACCCGGCCCCGACGGCCGCCTGCACGCCATCAACCCCGAAGCCGGCTATTTCGGCGTGGCCCCGGGCACCAGCGAGCAGACCAACTTCAACGCCATGGCCACGCTCAAGGCCAACGTCATCTTCACCAACGTCGCGCTGACCGACGACGGCGACGTCTGGTGGGAAGGCATGACCAGCACGCCGCCGGCGCATCTGGTGGACTGGCAGGGCAAGGACTGGACGCCTGAAATTGCGCGCGAAACCGGCCGCAAGGCCGCGCACCCGAACGCGCGCTTCACCGCGCCGGCCGCGCAGTGCCCGTCCATCGACCCCGAATGGGAAAACCCCAAGGGCGTGGTCATCGACGCCTTCATCTTCGGCGGCCGCCGCTCCACCACCGTGCCGCTCGTCACCGAAGCGCGCAACTGGGTCGAAGGCGTCTACATGGCCGCCACGATGGGCTCGGAAACCACCGCCGCGGCCGCTGGCCAGCAAGGCGTGGTGCGCCGCGACCCGTTCGCCATGCTGCCGTTCTGCGGCTACAACATGAGCGACTACTTCGGCCACTGGTTGAAGCTGGGCAAGCAGCTCGAAGCCGCCGGCGCGACCCTGCCGCGCATCTATTGCGTGAACTGGTTCCGCAAGGGTCCGGACGGCAAGTTCGTCTGGCCCGGCTTTGGCGACAACATGCGCGTGCTGCGCTGGATGCTGGGCCGCATCGACGGTCAATCCAAGGGCGTGGATCAGGTGTTTGGCGTGTCCCCCAGCTACCAGGACATCGACTGGACCGGCCTGGAATTCAGCCCGGACAAGTTCGAGCAGGTCATGTCGGTCGACGAAAACGCTTGGCGCGAGGAACTGGCGCTGCACCATGAGCTCTTCGGTCAGCTGTCGCAAGGCCTGCCCGACGAACTGCGCACCACCAAGACCGAGATCGAGGGCCGTCTGGCGGCTTGATGCCATTGATGGTTACCGGTTGATCGAACCCGCCTGCGTTTACGCAGGCGGGTTTTTTATTGCCGGCCGCGGAATCCGCAGGCGCGTCCGCTCGGAGTTTAGCTTTGCCAGGCCGGGCTTAAACCGTTTGGCTGGCCGCGATGCCGTCCAGCGCCTTGGCCACGTCGTCCGGCAACTGCAGCGACGCCGCGGCCAGGTTCTCCTTCAGATGTTTCTGCGAAGACGTGCCGGGAATCAGCAGGATGTTCGGCGAGCGGCGCAGCAGCCAAGCCAGCGCGGTCTGCATCGGCGTCGCGCCGATCCGCGCGGCCGCGTCGTTCAGGATGGACGACTGCAACGGGCTGAACCCGCCCAGTGGAAAGAACGGTACGTAGGCGATCCCTTCGCGGGCCAGGTCGTCGATCAGGGCGTCGTCGGCCCGGTGGGCGACGTTGTACTGGTTCTGCACGCAGACGATGTCGCAGATGCCGCGGCCCTCTTTCACCTGCGTGGCCGTCACGTTGCTCAACCCGATGTGGCGGATCAGCCCTTGCTGCTGCAGGCCGGCCAGCACGGACAGCGGCTCCTCGATGGACCCTTCCGCCGGGCCATGGACGTCGAACATGGCGCGCAGATTGACCACGTCCAGCACGTCGCGGCCCAGGTTGCGCAGGTTGTCGTGCACCGCCCGGGTCAACTGCTCGGCAGAGAACGCGGGATTCCACGAGGCATCGTCGCCGCGCACCGCGCCCACCTTCGTCACGATCACCAGATCGTCGGAGTAGGGGGCCAGCGCTTCCCGGATCAGTTGGTTGGTAATGTGCGGGCCGTAGAAATCGCTGGTGTCGATGTGGTTCACGCCGGCGGCAACCGCGTCGCGAAGCACGGCAAGCGCGGCGTCGCGGTCTTTGGGCGGACCGAACACGCCCGGTCCGGCGAGCTGCATGGCGCCGTAGCCAAGGCGATAAACCTGGCGTGCGCCAAGGGGGTAGGTGCCGCTGTCTGCAAGGTGGGTCATGTTCGGGTTCCTGATTGCGGTGAAGGAGTGGGGATGGGCAAACGATAGAGCTTTCGCCACTTGCTGATAAGCCAATACAATCCGCACGGCTTGTACGGAAAAATGCACAATGGCGACCGACCTTGATGACCTGAATGCCTTCGTCGCCGTGGCGCGCGCGCGAGGGTTCCGCGAAGCGGCCCGGACGGCGGGCACAAGCGCGTCGCGCCTGAGCGACACCGTGCGCCGCCTGGAGGCGCAGCTTGGCGTGCGGCTTTTCAACCGAACGACGCGCTCCGTGGCGCTGACCCAGGCCGGCCAGGAACTGCTGGCCCGGCTGGCGCCCGCGCTGACCGAGGTCGAGGCGGCGCTGGACGCCGTCAACGGGTTCCGCGACAAGCCGGCGGGCACGCTGCGGCTCAACGTGCCGCTCAGCGCGGCCAAGCTGGTGCTGCCGTCCATCGTTCCCGACTTTCTGGCGGCCTATCCCGATATCCGACTGGAGGTCGTTGCCGAGGAAAGCTTTGTCGACGTGCTGGCTGCCGGATGCGACGCAGGCATCCGCTACGACGACCGGCTGGAGCAGGACATGATCGCCGTGCCCATCGGCCCGCGCGTGCAACGCTTTGCAGCCGGCGCCTCGCCCGACTACCTGAACCGGCGCGGGCGGCCCGCGCATCCCGAAGACCTGATGCAGCACGCCTGCCTGCGCGGCCGCTTTCCCAGCGGGGCGATGCCTGCGTGGGATTTCGAGCGGGGCGGAGAGACCGTGCGTATCGATGCGTCCGGACCGTTGGTCGTGCAGATTGGCGGCGCGGTCGATCTCGCTGTCGACGTCGCTATCGCGGGGGCGGGCGTCATGTATCTGTTCGAAGACTGGCTGCGGCCGCACTTTGAAAGCGGGGCGCTGGAGCCAGTGCTGGAGCCGTGGTGGCCGCAGTTTTCGGGGCCATTTTTGTACTACTCGGGCCGCCGCCTGGTGCCGTCGCCGCTGAAGGCGCTGATCGAGTTCATCAAAGCGCGGCCGTTTCCTTGAACGGCGCGTCCCGCCTCGCCGCCTCGCGCCGTTTGATGCACAATCGCCTGATGCACCTGGATCCCGAAGACCTCGCCAAGATCACGTCCCTGACGCTCGCCCATTACGAAGAGAACGCTGATTCCTTCCAGGCCGGCACGCGGGACCACGACGTCAGCCAGAACATCGCCGCCTTGCTGCGGCACATCGACGGTGAACCGCCGTTCGACATCCTCGATCTGGGTTGCGGGCCGGGGCGCGACCTGAAGACTTTCCTCGCGATGGGACACCGGCCCGTGGGCCTGGACGGCACGCCGCGTTTCGTGGAAATGGCGCGCGAGGCAAGCGGGTGCGAGGTCTGGGAGCAGGATTTCCTCCGGCTCCAACTGCCCGCGGCGCGCTTTGACGGCATCTTCGCCAACGCCGTGCTGTTTCACGTGCCGGGGCAGGAACTGCCGCGCGTGCTCAAGGAACTGCGGGCAACGCTGCGGCCGCGCGGCGTGCTGTTCAGTTCCAATCCCCGTGGCGGCAACCAGGAAGGCTGGAATCGCGGGCGCTATGGGGCGTACCACGATCTCGACGGCTGGCGCGCACTGATGGAGGCCGCCGGATTCGACGAGCTTGAGCACTACTACCGGCCCGACGGACTGCCGCGCGAGCAGCAGCCGTGGCTGGCCAGTGTGTGGCGCCGGCGGGATTAGCGGGGCGGAACTGAAAGGCGTCGATGAGCGGCGATCCCGTGGCCAGGCAATCGGGGGCAGACGGCAGAGCGGCCGCCTCCTCGCGTCGCGTCATTCAGGTGGCCGGTTCAAAACTCGCTCGTAGTGACTCAGGTCAGCGTCCGAAAAGCAGCAGAAGATGACCTCTTGAATTGACGAATCCCTCGACAGGCTTACACGAACGATATCGACAGCAATCTGCGCCGCCAAATCAATGGGATAGCCATAGATGCCGGTGCTGATGCTGGGAAACGCAATCGAAGCCACGCCTTTTTCCTCCGCCAGCGCAATGCAGCGTTGATAGCAGCTTGCCAAGAGTGCCGGCTCCCCGTTATTCCCACCGCGCCAAACCGGGCCCACCGTGTGAATGATGAAGCGCGCGGGCAGCCGATATCCGCCGGTCACCTTCGCATCGCCTGTCTTGCATCCGCCCAGCAGCCGGCACTCATGCACCAGATCAGGTCCCGCGGCACGATGAATCGCGCCATCCACGCCGCCACCGCCCAGCAATGAGGAGTTAGCGGCATTGACGATCGCGTCCACTTGAAGCTTGGTGATGTCCGAGCGGATGGTTCGCAGGGTGGTGGTCATCTGAATTCTCCTCGTGACGGGAATGCAGCGGCATTATCCCGGCGTTATTCAACTGGTCAACCGCCGGCACTTCTGCCGCACCGACGTGTCGGACGGCCACTTTATCGCCAATTCCGAGCGTGTCTGACGGCTGCTTTACTGCTAATTCCGAGTGCGTTTGATGGCTACTTTATCGCCATTTCCAGGCGCTCTCGGCCGAACTCCTGGGATTAATACCCGCCGACTACAATGAGCGCCGCCCACGCAGGTCGCTGGGTGTCCATCGCTGACCACCGCCCAGTGGCGCCGGCGCAGGAAATCCGCTTTCCCTCTCGACGTCCCTCTCATGGTTGCCTCCACCCTTGTTGGCATGCTGTGCGCACACCTGCTGTGCTTTTCCGGCATGTTCCTGCTTATCAGCCGTCGCCTGCCTGGCAACAGGATGGGGATGGACGTCTTTGCCGTGGGCAACCTGCTGCTCGCGGCGGCCTACATCCTGCAACTGGTCGAAGGCGGCCCCGCATGGAGCGTGATGAGCGTCGTCAATCACTGCCTGACGCTGGCCGCGCCAATCGCGTACCTGCTAGGCGCCATGCGATTCTTCGGGCATCAGGTGCGCCTGTGGTTGCCGCTGGCGGTGTTTTGCCTGGTGTATGGGTTATTGCAGTGGCTGGTGCAATGGCAATTCGGATCGGAAGCGCGCTACGCCATGCTGGCGGCGGCAGCGACGCTTCTCTTCTTCGCCATGACCGTCACGGTGCTCTGCGGCACGCGCACGTTCGCCAAAGACTTGCGCGCAGAAATGATCTTCTTCGCCTGCCTGATCGGCGGAATCTGTGTGCTGAACGCGTTGAAGTTCCTGAAGATTACGGAGGGCGGCCTGGACGCGCTGCATATGGACAGCCGGTTCCAGATGATTTTCTATATCTACATGTCGACGCTTGCCACCATCGTGCCGCCTTCCATTGTCTGGCTGGTGTTGCGCCGGCTGACCGATAGTCTGCGCAATATGGCGGCGCGGGATCCGATGACGGATTTGCTGAATCGCCGGGGGCTGACGGAAGCGCTAACTCAATACTTCAACCGCCGGAACGCGGCGCCGGCGTATTTGCTGGTCTTGGACGTCGATCATTTCAAACGGATCAACGACAGCCGTGGTCATCAGGCGGGCGATGAGGTGATCTGCCACGTGGCGGGGCTGATTCGTGCTGGTGTGCGCCGTGGCGATTTGACCGGCCGGGTCGGAGGAGAGGAGTTTGTCGCTGTGCTGCTTGAATCGGGAGTGGCAGACGTCATGGTCCTGGCGGAGCGGCTGCGCGCCAGTATTGAGAACCAGCCGATCCACGTCACCGGCGGGGACGAGCCGCTGCGCTGCACGGTCACGATTGGCGTTTCGTCGCAGTTTTATGGCGCGGATGGGTTGGAAGAGGCGCTTCGGGAGGCGGATGTGGCGCTTTATCGAGGAAAGGCTGGGGGGCGGAATCGGGTGGAGCTGGGCGGTGATGATGGCGAAAGCGTGATAGCCAGGATCGCGTAAGCTGAGGCGAGGTTGTGAAGGCTGAAACGGCGGCTTTCGGCCAAAATCAGTCGTTCAATTTCGTGGCAAACTTTGCGATCAAATCGCTTGCCTAGGAAACATCGACCTTGCCGAACGCCCTCCGATATCTATTGCCGCCGGCCTTGCGTCGGACAGTGTCGGCGCTGGTCTTTCTGGCCACCGCCGGGTGGGGGACAAGTTACGGCGATACAACGGCCAAGGCACCGCTACGCAAGCTGAACCCCGCTCCGACGCAGGCCTATGAGATACGGCTCACACTTGCCAATGCGTCCGATCTCTCAAGTGCAGCCGACGGCAAATCGCCGTTTACGGTAGTCGAAGGTACTGCGCAATTCGACGCCAGCAACGGCGCGCGCTGTGGACAATCCAACGCGGTGTCGGGCCACGTGCCGACATTGACCAGCCACGAACCATTCCGCCTTTCCCGTATATCCGCCACCGAGTACGCGGGCATCGTGTACGCCGACATGCTGCTCAATGAAGACTATTACGGGCGGGGGGTATGCCATTGGGCATTGACAGAGGCCCGCGTCGCCTTGCGAGCACGGGCGGACATTGCCGATACGCGATTTGTAGCCGGGCTGCCTGCGAAAGAAGTGCTCGCGGGCGGCACACAGGTGCGCTATTTCTGGAAAGGGTATTACCCGCGATTCGAGGACGGGCAACATGCTGAGTATGGAAGGGACCAGTTGGATGCCGTTCCGGCCGATAAGCTTAACGAGTTCTTCACCGTGACGCTGACGGCCAGGAAGATCGCTGGCGACGTTCAACGCAAGTGAATGCAGGAGCTTTTCATCTTGTCGTCACTCTTAGGGGGTTGCTCCTCTGGACAGATGAACATGCTGATGGACGATCGGAACAAAACCCACTTTTCCCGTCATCGAGGGAATTCTGGGAAGTTTCCACGCCGACTAGAGCACTGGCAAAACTGAGCGACTTCGGCATCTTCCGCGCGATGCTCAGCTAGCCGGTACAAGCCTTCTCGAACCGCCATAAAGCGCCAGCTTCCCAATCCAGCATCCCAGCATCAGCAGCGCCGCGTACACCACGAGCATCACCACCGCCACCACGTTGGAATCCGCGGCGCGGATCAGCTGGTCCCATGTCATTGCCCGAATCGCCAGAAAGCCCAGGCCGACCCCCAGCACTTGCGCCAGCCAAAAGGCCAGCGTGCCGAGCGCGACTGCACGCCCTTGACGCGAGTCGCCGACCGGGTGCGGCAGGATTTTCAGGCAGACCACCGTGCACAGCAACAGAAGCAGGACGGGCAGGATCAGGAAACCCAGCGCATATTGCAGCCAGCCGACGGTGAGTGATTGCGCATTCAGGTAGGTGCCCATGGCGATGCACACACTCAATTGCCAGCCCAAGATCATCGACCCAGCACTCCAGGCCGCGTGACGCTGTTCATACGCGGGACCACCGGCGTGATCTGCAGGCTGAACGGTCCGCATGGCGATGCGCACGGCAAGGTGCGCGCCCACCACTTCCAAGGCGACGGCCAAGGCACTGAGCAACAGGCTCATTGTCAGGAATTTGTTGGCGGCGCTGGCGTGCTGCACGGCATACAGCACCAACACGCTTTGCAGATAAATCATCAGCGCCGACACGGCCAGCGAGAACACCAACGTCAAGATGATGGCGATGCCGAAAAGTTTGCCCGGCGCGTCTACTCCATGCCTGTCGTGCTGCCGCAGCCAGCGATGCGTGGTGCTCCATATCGTCAAGCCAACAAAAATGGACGAAGCCGCGATGTTGGCCAGGAACGGCACGAGGTATTGCGGCAGGATGAACGTTTCGCGCAGTTGCGCGGATTCGGGAAGTCCGACCAGTGTGTAGCCTTGCACCAACGCGGCGTAGGCAACGCGCACGAGGACGACTGTCAGTGCCAGGCGCCAAGCGAGAGAGTAGGGAGAGCGGGCGGTTGCGGTCATCATCGTTGAGTGGAAGTGTCGAGAGATAACAGCGGCGGAAAATAATTAGGGATCGAACATATCACGGGCCTGCAGGGCGACATGCGAGGACGATGGCGTGTATTGCGTTGCTAACTATTACTGGGAATTGCTAAGGGAAAACCCATAGGTTTGTGAACCATTCATCCAGCATTTCGCTGTGCTGCAAGACGCGCCAGGCCGGCTCATTCGGCAGCACGATCGGCCAACCGTAAATTGCCTGACACGAAATTTCACGTTATCCACTTTCTATTACGGGTTTGCCGCGCTCGGCAATATGCGCGCGTGAATGGCGGTGATACAAAGCGAGCCACGATGCGCATGCCGGTGGGCCCGCCGCCGAGCGCGTGAATTTCCCCTCGCTGAATACGGAGTCTTGAACGTGCAATTCCACGCTAAGAGCATGAGCCAGTTAGCGCTCGGTATCGGTTCGGCGCTAGTCTGCGCAGCGATGCCGGTTTCGGCCGGGGCGGCTGAAGCCAGCGCCAGTTTGAAATGGTCCACGGATCCCAGCACGCAATGCCGCTTCGTTGCGCCGGAATCTCTGGGCGATGGACCCAAGTACTGGACGGGTTTTTGCTCCAGCGTCACTGGCGTGGCAACCGGCGTCGGCACGATTGTGGCTCGCACGGCAAATCAGGCTGGCCCCGCCTTTTATGGCGAGTTGCGCGCTGGCGTCCCGATTATCGGCGTAGTCAGTGACGGGGCCGGCTACCGCGCAGGCCTGTTTGACGGCAAGGAGATCGGCACCTCCAAGGAAGCTGAGCGAGTGGATATCGACGACAGCTTCAAGGTCGCCGAGCGTGCCGCGATGCAGGTCAGCGCGTATTATGCGCAGCAAAAGAACACGGCATCCGCGAAGCATTATCAAGGCGTCGCCAAACAGTTTGCCAGCCAGTTGGAACGGGATTGAGTGAACGCCATGAACAGACCCACCAAAACTTTCAAGCTTGCACCGGCTGAACTCAAACCCCTGGCTACCGGCAAGGGCGGATGTATTGCCACCGACAGGATCACGGTGCAAGGCAGGCCAGTGGGCTACATGGTGCGTGAGGCACCTATGTTCCCCGAAGACAGCGGCTGGGCTTTTCAGGCCGGGGACGAGACGCAGGCTTACATGGATGATCCGTCGAATCACGGCGTTTTCGACGTGAACACCATCGCAAACCTCTCCCCCGACATCATCCCGCTCCTCGATACGCCACCGCCTGCGGCGTTTGCCCGGACGGCGGCGGGTGAACTGGTGCAGGTGCCGTATGAGGCGCCTTTGGAATAGGCGGGTCCTCGCCGCGCCAGTCGGCATCGTGATCGTCAGATCTGCCTGGCCCCAAAACGCGACCGCGCCCGCATGCCGTTCACTGGCATGCGGGCGCGGGGGTCTGGCGGAGCGTTCGCCTTAATGCATCTGCCCGTACTTCCCGGCGTTGAAGTCCTGGATCGCCTCCACGATTTCCGCTTGCGAGTTCATCACGAAGGGCCCGTAGCCAACGACCGGCTCAGCAATCGGCTCACCGCTCAGGATAAGGAACACGGCGTCGTTATTCGCTTCGACCGTGATGTCCTCTCCCTCTTGCGAGAAAAGCGCCAACTGCGCATCCCGCGCGACAGCTTCGCCGTTGACCAGAACCGTGCCGCGCAACATCACGAGCATGCTGTTGCGGCCCGGCGGAATCGGGAAGGTCGCCGTCTTACCCGCCGCCAGCTTTACATCCCACACATCCATCGGCGTGAAAGTCCGCGCCGGCCCCGCCTGGCCACCGTAGCTGCCCGCGATCACGCGCAGCGAGCCCGCGTCATCCGGCAGCGCTACGACCGGAATGTCTGCGTTGAGAATCCCCTGATAACCGGCGGGCGCCTTCTTGTCTTTGGCGGGCAGGTTGACCCAGAGCTGCACCATTTCCAGCTTTCCGCCCGTGCGGGTGAAGGCGTGGGAGTGGAATTCCTCGTGCAGGATGCCCGATGCCGCCGTCATCCACTGGACATCGCCGGGGCCGATGACGCCGCCGTTGCCGGTGGAGTCGCGGTGTTCGACTTCGCCGCTGTAGACGATGGTCACGGTCTCAAAGCCACGATGCGGGTGCTGGCCGACGCCGCGGGGCTGGCTGGCCGGGCCGAATTCGGCGGGGCCGGCGTAGTCCAGCAGCAGGAACGGGCTGGTGTCGCGGCCCTTGTCGTTGTACGAGAACATGGAGCGAACCGGAAATCCGTCGCCCACCCAGTGGGGGCGGGGGCTGGCGTGCACGCCGAGGATCTTCTTCATGGTGAGGTTTCCTGTTGCGCGGCCCCTTCGGGGCCGTTCGTCATAGGCAAGAAGATAAGGGCGGAATGCCGATATCGGTAGTGCCTGTGGCTGATAAGCACTGTTCCATGCGGCGAACGATCAACGCGGGCGGGAGGCACGCCCGCCCCGGGCAGGTATCCTTCCGGGCATGGACAAGATCAGGGACGAAACCGCGGCGGCGCGGTGCGAGACGGTGGTGACGGGATTTGCCCCGGTCGTGGGGGAGGGTGCGCGCGTGCTGGTGCTGGGCTCCATGCCCGGCGTGGCCTCGCTGCGGCAGGTGCAGTACTACGCACATCCGCGCAACGCGTTCTGGCCCCTGGCAGCGCGGATCTTCGGGTTTGATCCGGGCCTGGCCTACGACGAGCGCTTGCGTGCGTTGCAGGCTAACGGCGTGGCGCTGTGGGATGTGTTGCAGGCCTGCGAACGGCCGGGCAGTCTGGATGCCGACATCCGGGGCGATACGCTGGTGCCGAACGATTTTCAGGGATTCCTGAACCTTCATCCGTCCATCGGGCGCATCTGCTTCAACGGTGCGAAGGCCGCGGCAATGTTCCGGCGGCATGTGCTGCCGACGTTGCAGGCGCCCGGGCTCGACATTTACGAGCTGCCCTCGACGAGTCCCGCCCACGCGGCGGCCAGTTTCGAGCAGAAACTGACGGCGTGGGCGCCCGCTTTGAAGTTTTCGACGCGCTGAAACTGCAGCCCGTGGGCAGATTGCATGGCATCTGTTCCCCACCACCCCTCACGCCAAACGCGATTGCGCCGTTCCACCGCCGCCTTGACTCCGTCCCCCAATTGACAGATATCAAGGCGCTATATAACTACAGGTGATAAGTTAATTTCCGTAACACTTAAACGTTTCGGAGTTTAACGATGCACACCCCCCACAGCCCCCCGGAAACGCCGCTCCCGGGCAAACGCGGTTTCCTCAAGGGGCTCCTAGGCCTGGGCGCCGCCGCCTCGGTCATTCCCATCCACGCCGAGGCCGCGCCGGGTCTCAATGGCCAACCGCCGCGCCGGCCCGGCATGGCCGGCAAGCGCTACGGCATGGTCGTCGACATGCGCAAGTGCATCGGCTGCCAGTCCTGTACGGTGAGCTGTTCGCTGGAAAACGTACCGCCCATCGGACAGTTCCGCACCACCGTCCTGCAGTACGAAGTCACGCCCGATACCGGCGGCCCCTGTTCGATGGTCATGCTGCCGCGCCTGTGCAACCACTGCGACAAGCCGCCCTGTGTGCCGGTCTGTCCGGTGCAGGCCACGTTTCAGCGCGAGGACGGCATCGTGCTGGTCGATAACGCGCGCTGCGTGGGTTGCGGCTATTGCGTGCAGGCCTGTCCCTATGACGCCCGCTTCATCAATCACGAGACCCAGACTGCGGACAAATGCACGTTCTGCGAGCACCGGCTGGAAGCCGGACTGCTGCCGGCCTGCGTGGAAAGCTGTGTGGGCGGCGCGCGCGTGATCGGCGACATGAACGATCCGGACAGCGCGATATCCCGGCTGCTGGCCGAACACAAGGCCGACATCAAGGTGCTCAAGCCCGAGATGAAGACCGATCCCCACGTCTTTTACATCGGCCTGCCCGATGCGTTCGTGCATCAGGTCGACGGCCAGGCCGGCGTGCGCCTGGCGGGCGGTCACTGACACGGAAGGGGAGACTCTCATGCGAATTTCTGAATTGCTCACGCCGGTCTACGACGCTGCCTGGTTGCCCTGGGCCGTGCAGTATTTCTTTCTGATCGGCATCAGCGCGACCACCGCGCTGACCGCCGCCTTTGCGACGTTCGGGCGGGCGGATTCCGCCCCGCGCCGCTTGCTGCCGGCCGCGGTGACGGTTCTGCTGGTCAGCGCCATCGCCGCGCCGGTGTCGTTGCTGGCCGACCTGCATCAGCCCGGCCGTTTCTGGCACTTCTATGCGCACATCACGCCGTGGTCGTGGATGTGGCTGGGGGCGTTGCTGCTGCCGGTCTTCGTGACGCTGGCGCTGCTGTTCTGCGCGGCGTGGTGGTGGGGGCGGATCGGGTGGCTGCGGGTGGTGGCGGCGGCCCTGGCGCTGTCGGCGCTGTCCATCCTGGTCTACACCGGGGCCGAGGTAATGGTGCTGCGTTCGCGGCCGTTGTGGCACACCGTGTTCCTGCCGGTCAACTTTGCGCTGACCGCCTGGCTGGGCGCGTTGGGCGCGATGTTCCTGGTGGGCGGCTGGCTGCCCGGCGGATTGCGCGCGTTGCCGGTGGAGATGTTGCGCCGGCTGAGCGTGACCGCCGTCGTGATGATGGCCCTGGGCGCGGGGGCGTGGGTGCTGCTGGGCCTGCTGGGACTGGATCCGTCCTTCGAGGCGGCGCTGCGGCTGTTCGCGGACTTTCCGATCTGGCGACTGAGCCTGGCGGGCGCCGTGATCACGGCCTTCTGCATCGTCGGGCTGTTGCAACGGCCGGCGCGCACGCTGGCGGCGCCGCTGCCGTCGGCCGCGTTGGCGCTGACGATGCTGGGCGCGGCGTGGATCTTCCGCTGGGTGGTTTTCATGAGCGTGCAGGGCGTGCCCAAGTACGGCGCAGGACTCTACCTCTACGACATGCCGTGGGGCAGCGACGGGCTGCTCGGCATGGTGGGCGTGCTGGGGCTTTGCGTGGCGCTGATCACCGCCGTCACCTGGGCCCTGGACATCTTCCCCGCGCGCGCACGCGCCGTGGCCGCCTGAGCGCGCCGAGACGATAAGCACATGGATAAGAAAGCAATGGACAAGCAACACGAAGATGACAAGCGTCGCGACGCTGACGATGGCCCGGACCAGCCGCGCGACGAGGCACGGCGCAAGCTGATGATGCGCGGCGGCATGGTGGCCGGCGGCATGGCAGCGTTTGCGGCGGGCTATGGCGACACGGTCGTCAAGGCGGTGAAGGGCCTGGCGCAGGGCACCGCGGGCGTGCCGACGACGCACGCCGTGCGCGGCAATTCGCTGACGCCGGAGTTTCGCATCGATCCGCTGACCGGCGCGCTGAGCGCCCAGCCGGGCCAGATCGTCAGCCCGTCGAGCTGCCTGGGCTGCTGGACGCAATGCGGTGTGCGGCTGCGCGTGGACACGGCCGAGAACCGCATCCTGCGCGTGGCCGGCAACCCGTACCACCCGTTGGCCACGACGCGGCCCGCAGCGATGGACACGCCCGTGCGCGATGTCTATGCGCAACTGGGCGGCGACAGCGGGCTGGAAGGGCGCGCCACCTCGTGTGCGCGCGGTTCGGCCATGCTGGAACAGATGGACAGCCCGTACCGCGTGTTGCAGCCGATGAAGCGAGTGGGCAAGCGCGGCGACGGCAAATGGCAGACGATCAGCTTCGAGCAACTGGTGCAGGAAGTCTGTGAAGGCGGCGACCTGTTCGGCGAAGGCCACGTGGACGGCCTGCGCGCGATCTTCGACCGCGAGACGCCGCTGGACCCGGACAATCCGGAGTACGGCGCGAAGGTCAACCAGTTCCTCTTTACCGACGCGTCCAACGAAGGGCGCACGCCGCTGATCCAGCGCTTTGCCGGGCAGTCGTTTGGCACGGTCAACTTCAGCAATCACGGCTCGTACTGCGGCCAGAGCTTCCGGGTGGGCGCGGGCGCGGCGCTGGGCGACCTGAAAGGCATGCCGCATGGCAAGCCGGATTGGGACAACGCGCGCTTCGGGCTGTTCATCGGCGCGGCGCCGGCGCAGGCCGGCAATCCGTTTCAGCGCCAGGCCCGCCAATTGGCCGAGGCGCGGGTGCGGCCCGGGGAAGCCGCGTTCACCTACGTGGTGGTGTCGCCCGTGCTGCCGGCCTCGTCCAGCCTGTCGGCGGGATCAGGCAATGAATGGGTGCCGGTCAATCCGGCCAGCGACCTTGCGTTGGCGATGGCGCTGATCCGCTGGATTCTGGACAACGAACGCTTCGATGCGCGCATGCTGGCGCAACCCGGTCCGAATGCCATGAAGGCGGCGGGCGAGGCGGCGTGGACGAACGCGACGCATCTGGTGGTGGCCGAACCCGGTCATCCTCGCCTGGGCGCGTTTTTGCGTGGCGCCGACATGGGCTGGGCGCGACCGGCCGATGCGGACGAAAAATGGGAGGACGTATATGTCGTGCGGCTGGCTGACGGCACGCTCGCGCCGCACACGACGGCATCATCGGCAGAACTGTTTGTGGACGACTCCATCGCCGCGCCTGGCATGCCCGGTAACCCGGAGGCGCTGCGCGTGCGGTCCTCGCTGACCCTGCTGCGCGAGGAGTCGCGCCGCAAGACCCTGGACGAGTACGCGGCGCTTTGCGGGGTGCCTGCTGCCAAGATCGCGTCGCTGGCCGAACGCTTCACCAGCCACGGCAAGCGCGCCGTGGCCGATGCGCACGGCGGCACGATGAGCGGGTCGGGCTTCTACACCGCCTACGCCATCGCCATGCTGAACACGCTGGTAGGCAACCTGAACGTCGAGGGCGGACTGGTGCTGGATGCCGGGCCATTTCCGCCTTACGGCATGGGGCCGCGCTACAACATCGCCGGCTTTGCCAACAAGGCCTCGCCCAAAGGCGTGTCGCTGTCGCGCAACCGCTTTCCGTACGAGAAGTCCAGCGAGTTCAAGCGCAAGAAGGCCGCGGGCCAACCAGCGTACCCGGCTGCGGCGCCCTGGTATCCGGCCACCGGCGGACTCAGTTCGGAGATGCTGGCGTCGGCGCTGGCAGGCTATCCGTATCGCGCCAAGGTCTGGTTCAACCACATGAGCAACCCGGTGTACGGTATTGCCGGGTTCCGCCACGTGGCGCTGGAAAAGCTGAAGGACCCGCGCATCCTGCCGCTGGCGGTGTCGATCAACCCGTTCATCAACGAGACCAATGCGCTGGCTGATTACATCGTGCCGGACACCGTCACGTACGAAAGCTGGGGCGTGTCGGCGCCGTGGGCCGACGTGGTGGCCAAGGCCTCGACCGTGCGCTGGCCTGCGGTGCAGCCGCGCGTGTCGCGTACCGCCACGAACGAGCCGGTGTGCCTGGAGACCTTCCTGATCGCGTGCGCCAAGCGCCTGGGCATGCCGGGGTTTGGCGAGGGCGCCATCTCGGACAAGGACGGCGGCAAGTACGCGCTGGACACGGCCGAGGATTTCTTCCTGCGCGGCATGGCCAACATCGCGTTTGCAGCGGGACGTCCGGTGCCGGAGGCCAGCGACGACGACATGGCGCTGACTGGCGTCGACCGCTACCGCGACCTGTTGCAGACCAAGCTCAAGCCGGGCGAATGGCGGCAGGTTGCGATGCTGATGAGCCGGGGCGGGCGCTTCGACCGGATGGAAGACGCGTGGACGCAAGCCGGCGAACAACCGCGCCGCACGCGCGGGGCCTACGCCAAGCCGCTGCATGTCTGGAGCGAGGAATTGGCGGGGTTCCGCCACGCGATGACGGGCGAGCGCTATAGCGGCTGTCCCACCTGGTACCCGACGCGCCTGGCAGACGGGCGCGATATGCGGGATGAATACCCGCGTGAGGACTGGCCCTTCCTGCTGAGCTCGTTCAAGTCCAACCTGATGAGCTCGCTGTCGATCGGCGTG
The DNA here is from genome assembly GCF_902859585.1 of Achromobacter animicus. Taxonomy (GTDB): domain Bacteria; phylum Pseudomonadota; class Gammaproteobacteria; order Burkholderiales; family Burkholderiaceae_B; genus Achromobacter; species Achromobacter animicus. Next base: position 176,542 of record NZ_CADIJM010000006.1, read on the forward strand.
AACCGTCTGCGGCAGGTGCATCCGCACAACCCCGTGTCGATCAGCCGGCAGGACGGCGAACGGCTGGGCATCCGCAGCGGCGATACGGTCCGCATCGTGACGCCGGGCGGGTCGGTGACGGGGCTGGCCCTGCTGCGCGATGGGGTTCAGCCGGGGGCGGTGGGCATCGAGCATGGTTATGGGCATACCGAGCTGGGCGCGCGCGCGCATGTCGTCGACGGCAAGCCGATGCCGCACGATCCGGCGCTGGCGGCCGGGGTCAATCTGAACGATCTGGGCTTTGGGGACGCGACGCGCGGCCAGCACGCCAACGTCTGGATCGATTGGGTATCGGGCGCGGCGGTGCGGCAGGGTTTGCCGGCGCGGATCGAGCGGGTTTGAACGGGTGTGAGCCGAAAGCGCTGACGGCGGAAGCGGTCAGCGCACGACGGTGTCAGCCACCAGTTCCAGCCCGTCGGCGCGCGGCTCCACGTCCGTCAGCACGCCGCTCAGGTCGCCGGCCTGGGCGGCAGCATTGCCCGAGCGGCTGACGCGGATCTCCACGCGAACCTTGCCGGCTTTGGACAGCGTGGCATCCGGCGACATGGACGTGCTGTCGTCCAGCACGAACGCCCGCGGCAGGTCCGCAACCTGCATCTTCAGGATGGCGACCGGCATGCGGGATCCCTCCATGGGGCGCGCCAGGATGAAGACGGTGTCGTTCGGCGCGACCTGGCCGCGCAGCGTGTCGGCGATGCGGGCCTGACCGGTGAGGCGGGCGGGCCCGGAGGGCGTGGTGGCCGGAGCGGCGGGCGTTGCGGAAGTAGCCGGCGTCGACCCTGCCACCGCAGGCGATGCGGACGAGTTACCCGACGCAGCCGCCACCGACGCTCCCGCAGCCCCACCCGTCGCCATGGCGCGCGCCTGCGCGATATTCGTCTGGATCTGCCGTGCCGCCTCCGACTCTGCCGGCAGCAGCTTTTGCAACCGTTCCCAGTGCGTCAGCGCCTCGGCGGCGTCGCCGCGGCGCAGCGCCATCATGCCGGCCAGCGCCAACGCCTTGGGCTGATCCGGCTCGGCCTGCAGCGCCTGCGCGACGGCTGCGATGGAGTCTTCGTCGGGCTGGCCCTGCCGCGCCGACAGCAGCGCGTCGGCCAGATCGGCCAGCACCACGGGCTGGCCGGGCACCAGCCGCAGCACCTCCCGATACGCGGCAATGGCGTCGTTGTAGCGGCCCAGCGTTTCGTAGGAACGCCCCAGCATGTACCAGCCATCGGCATCATCGGGCGAGGCGCGCAGGCGCTGGGCCAGCGCGTTGATCGCCAGCGCCATGTCGTTGTCCGCCTCCTGCGCATGGGGTTCAGGCGTTTGCGCCATGGCGATCGTGGCCGCCGCGCGCGGATTGCCCAACTGCCCGTACAACAGCACGGCGGCCACCGGGACGGCCACCGTCAGCACGCACGCCGCAGCAATGCCGGCGCGCTGTCCGCCCAGCCGTGCGCGGGGATCACGGCGCATTGCCAGGTCCTGCAGCAGATCGCGTTGCAGCTCTTCGTCGGCGCGGGCGTGCGCTTGCGGGCTGAGCGCGCCATTAGCCAGATCGCGCCGCAGTTGCTCCCGCTGCGCCAGGTAGAAGGCGCGCACGCTGGCGTCCGAGGCGGTTTCCGCAGCCGGCGTGCGACGCAGCAGCGGCGGCACCAGGCAGAGCAGGGTGGCCAGCAGCAGGGCCAGGACGATGAGCCAGAGCGTGGTCATGAGCCGGAATCCAGGAAGCGGGCGGCGCGGGCGCGTTCGTCCGCAGTCAGCGGCGCGCGCGTGCCGGCGCGCCGTTTGAGCGTGCGCACCAGCACCAGGAAGCCCACGGCCAGCAGCGCGAAGGGGCCCACCCACAGCAGCCAGGTAATCGGCTTGAAGGGCGGGTCGTAGCGCACGAAGTCGCCGTAGCGGTCTTCGAAGAAGCGCATGATTTCCGTGTCGGTCTTGCCTTCGGCAAGTTGGCCGCGGATGAGCTTGCGCATGTCCAGGGCGAGGGGCGCGTTGGATTCGGCCAGGGTCTGGTTCTGGCAGACGAGGCAGCGCAGGCCGTGCGCGAGCTTGTCGGCGCGCTGTTCCTGTTCGGGTGACAGCACGGGTGAGGGAGCCGGCGCTGCGCGAAGGGTCGCCGGGGTCAGGAATGTGACCAGCAGGCCGGTCACCAGGACGGCCAGCATGGCGACCGTTAGCAGCTTTCGGGGCAGCCGATGCCACGGCGGCAACGGACGGCGTTGCACACGCCGGGCCCTCATTGCAGCGCCTCGATGACCGGCTGCAAGCGGGTACGCCATAGCTCCGGCGTGATCAGCCCCAAATGCTTGTACCGGATGCGGCCGTCGCCGTCGATCACGAACGTCTCGGGCACGCCATACACGCCGTATTCGATGCCGACGCGCCCGTCGACGTCGCTGGCCGACGCCAGGTAGGGATTGCCATTGCGCGCCAGCCACTGCCGCGCCTCGTCGGGTTTGTCCTTGTAGTTCAGCCCATACAGCGCGATGCCATGGCGCTGCGCGGCCTCGCGCAGTACGGGCAGCTCGTCCTTGCACGGCCCGCACCAAGACGCCCACACATTCAGCAGCCAGACCTTGCCCCGCTGCGATTCCACGTCCAGTGTCTTGCCGGGTTCCAGCAGATCCGGCAGGCCGATGGCGGGCGCGGGCTTGTCGATCATGGCCGACGGCACTGCGCGCGGATCGCGCGACAGTCCCTTCGCCAGGAACACGGCCATGGCCAGGAATACGGCAAGCGGCAGCAGATAGCGCAGCATCAATAGCCCTCCCGCGCCGCGCCCGCGGTCTCGGGTAGGGCGGCGTGCGCGTCCTTGCGCGCCTGCGCCTCGCGCGCGCGGCGGTAACGTCCGTCGCCCGCGGCCAGCAGCCCGCCCAGCGCCATCAGGATGCAGCCGGTCCAGATCCACGTCATGAAGGGCTTGACCTGGATGCGCACGGTCCAGGCGTTATCGGCCACAGGTTCGCCCAACGCCACAAACAGGTCGCGGGTAAAGCCGCTGTCGATGTCAGCCTGGCTGAGCGCCATGTCCTGCACGGTGTAGTGGCGCTTTTCCGGATACAGCGTCACCACGGGTTTGCCATCCCGCACCACTTGGAAAACGGCGCGCTGCGCGGTGTAGTTGGGGCCGGTGGCCGGGCCGATGCCGGCAAACGTGAACTGGTAGCCGCCGGCTTCCTGCGTGGCGCCCACGTCGACACGAAGCTCGCGTTTGACCTCATAGCCGTTGGCCAGCGTGACGCCCGCGATGAAGACGCCAATGCCCGCGTGCGCCAACAGCATGCCGTACCACGAGCGCGGCTGGCGGGTCAGCCGCCGCAGCAACTCGCCGTCGCCATCGGTCAGGCGCTGCCAGGCATGCGCCCCGGCGCTGGCGACCGACCAGGCGGCCAGCCACAGGCCCAGCACGATCATCGGGGAACCAAAGCGCGAAGCGCCGGGCATCGCCAGCGGCACAAGCACCGCCGTCAGCACGCTGACCGCAAAGGCCACGCGCAGGCGCTTGCCCAGGTCGGGAAGCTCTGCCTGCTTCCAGCGGGCGACCGGCCCTACGCCCATCAGGAAAATCGCAGGCGTCATCAGCGGCACGAACACGGCTTCGAAGTAGGGCGGGCCGATGGAGATCTTGCCCCACTCCAGCACGTCCAGCACCACCGGATACAACGTGCCCAGCAGCACGGAACCCGCCGCGACCGTCAGCACGACGTTGTTGGACAGCAGCAGCGATTCGCGCGACAGCAGCGAAAAGCCGCCGCCCAGTCCGACCGTGGGCGCGCGCCAGGCGTACAGCGCGAGCGAGCCCCCCACAATCACCGTCATGAAGGCAAGGATGTACAGCCCGCGCCCGGGATCCACGGCGAAGGCGTGGACCGAGGTCAGCACGCCCGAGCGGACCAGGAACGTGCCCAGGATGCTGAGCGAAAACGTGCAGATGGCCAGCAGCACCGTCCAGCTGCGGAAGGCGCCGCGCCGCTCGGTGACGATCAGCGAATGAATCAGCGCGGTGCCTGCCAGCCACGGCATGAAGGAGGCGTTCTCGACCGGATCCCAGAACCACCAGCCGCCCCAGCCCAGCACGTAGTACGCCCATGCGCTGCCCAGCAGGATGCCGATGGTCAGGAACGTCCACGCGGCCAGCGTCCACGGCCGCACCCAGCGCGCCCACATCGCGTCCAGCTCGCCCGACAGCAGCGCCGCGATGGCAAACGCGAACGCCACCGAAAAGCCGACATAGCCCATATACAGCATGGGCGGATGCACGATCATGCCCGGGTCCTGCAACAGCGGATTCAGGTCGCGGCCGGCCATCGCGGCCGGAATCAGGCGCTCAAAGGGATTGGACAGGAACAGCATGAACAGCAGCAGGCCGACGCTGATCCAGCCCATCACCGCCAGCACGCGGCCCACGAAAGCCAAAGGCAGCCGCTTGCTGCACAGCGCCACGGCCAGCGTCCACGCCGTCAGCAGGAGCTGCCAGAGCAGCAGCGACCCTTCATGCCCGCCCCAGACCGCCGCGAAGCGGTAGCCGGCCGGCAGGTCGGCGTGGGAATTCGCGGCCACGTACAGCACCGAAAAGTCGTTGTGCACGAAGGCCCACGCCAGGCAGGCGAAGGCGAGCGTCGTCAGGCCGAACTGCCCGATGGCCGCAGGCCGCGCCACGCTCAGTCCCGCCTGCCAGCCGGTGGCAGCGCCGATGAGCGGCAGGATGCCCTGCGCCAGCGCCACCAGCAGCGCAAGGATGAGGGCGAAAAGGCCGATTTCCGGGATCATTTCGCCTCCGCCCGCAAGGTGGAGGCAGCCCGTTGCTCCGCCTTCTTGATCGCGTCGGCGGCTTCGGGCGGCATGTAGTTTTCGTCGTGCTTGGCCAGCACTTCGGTGGCGCGGAACACGCCGTCCGCGCCCATCTTGCCGGCCACCACCACGCCCTTGCCCTCGCGGAACAGGTCGGGCAGCAAGCCCTGATAGGTGACGGGCACGGCGTGGGCGGTGTCGGTCACGGCAAAGCGCAGCGTCAGGCCGTCGGCCTCCCGTTGCAGCGAGCCTTGTTCGACCAGGCCCCCGACGCGATAGCTGCCGCTGGCGGGCGCCTCGTGCGCGATGACCTGCGTCGGGCTGAAGAAGAACACCAGATTCGATTGCAGGGCGTTGAGCACCAGCGCTGTGGCCAGGCCCAGCAGGGCAAGGCCTCCCACGATGGCGAACGCGCGGCGTTTGCGCGGGCTCATCGGCGCGTCCTTTCTGCATTACGGGCGGGGCCGCCAACATCCTCCTGCCGCCGGCCGCTTCGACGCGCGCGCCGCCACAGTGCCAGCACTTCCCACGCCATCAACGCGAACGTGACGCCGTAGGCGCCCAGGATGTACGGCCCATGGCCTTGTAGCGAAAAGAGGGTGTCCCAGCTCATGGCGCCTCCGTCCGGGCGCTGCTTGCCGATGCGCCCGGCTGTCCGCCGCCCATCTGTCCGGCGTTCTTCTGAATGGCGCCCGGCTCGCGCGCTGCAATGATCCCGCGCACGCGCGCCAGCGCGACCGCTGCGCTGTACAGCCAGAACGCCGCCACCATCAGCAGCATTGCGGTCACCATGATGCGCGCCATGCTCGGGGCGGTTGTCAGGTTGATCGACGCGCCCTGATGCAGCGTGCTCCACCATTGCACCGAGAAATAGATGATCGGCACATTGACCACGCCCGCCAGCAGCAGGATCGCGCCGCCCCGGTCCGCGCGCTGCGTGTCGTCGGTGGCGGCCTGCAGCGCCATGAAGCCCAGGTACAGGAACAGCAGAATCAGCTCGGACGTGAGCCGCGCGTCCCAGACCCACCACGTGCCCCACGTCGGCTTGCCCCACAGCGCGCCCGTCCACAGCGTCAGGAACGTGAAGATCGCGCCAGTGGGCGCCAGCGCGCGCATCATCATGAACGACAGGCGGGTGTTGAAGATGAGCCCCAGCGCGGCATAGCCCGCCATCACCAGGTACAGGAACATCGACATCCAGGCCGCGGCCACGTGGATGAACAGGATGCGATAGACCTCGCCCTGCTGGCTGTCGACAGGCGCGACCACCAGCCCGGTATACAGCCCGGCCGCCGCCAGCAGCGCGGCGCCCACGGCAAAAAACGGAATCATGCGCCCGGCCAGCGGGTAGAACAGCGCCGGCGACGCGTAGCGCATCCAGCTGGATCGCGCGGGGGCGGCGCGAGGGGAGTCGAAGGTGGAGGGATTGTGCATGGATACCTCAGTCCAGCGCCACGCGCAGCGCCGCCGACGCGCTCCAGGGGCAAAGCAGGATCGCCAGGCACAGGCCGGCGCCCAGCAGCGAAAGCTGCGGCCCCGCGCCCAGGCCGGCATGCGTGGCCGACACGGCGCCCGCGCCGAAGATCAGCACCGGCACGTACAGCGGCAGCACCACCAGTGGCAGCAGCGCGCCGCCGCGCAGGCCCAGCGTCAGCGCCGCGCCCAGGCCGCCCACCAGCGCCAGCGTCGGCGTGCCCAGCAGCAGGGACAGCACCAGGATGCCGATGGCGTTCGGCGACAGGCCAAACTGCAGCGCCAGCACCGGGCTGGCAATAATCAGCGGCACGCAGGTGCTGAACCAGTGCGCGCCCAGCTTCACGGCCACCAGCAGCGGCAGCGGATGCGGCGACACCAGCAGTTGCTCCAGCGCGCCGTTGTCGTAGTCCTGCGCGAAGGGACGATGCAGGCTCAGCAAAATGCCAAGCAGGGCGCAGACCCACAAGACCCCCGGCCCGATCGCCAGCAGCAGCACGGGATCGGGACCCACCGCCAGCGGAAACAGCGAACCCGTGACGATGAAGAACAGCGTCGCGCCCAGCGTGTCCGCCGGTCGACGCCAGGCCAGCCGGACTTCACGCAATGCCAACTGAGACAGCGTTGCCAGCATCCGCGTAGTCATCCATGTTCAGGGTTTGGGTGTGATGGGCAGGCGTGCCGGGGGCGCGGTGCGAGGCGACGACGGCGGCGCCGCCCGCGGCCAGATGCGCGCGAAGCGCCTGCGCCAGTTGTTCCAGGCTGGCCGCGTCCAGGCCCGCGTCGGGCTCGTCCAGCAGCCACAGCGGCTTGGCGCCAAGCACCACGGCGGCCAGCGCCAGCCGGCGGCCCTGGCCCTGCGACAGGCGCGCGGCGGGCGTGTGCAGGCAGGCGCCCAGGCGCCAGTCGTCGAGGCAGGCGGCGATCGCGTCGTCGCGCCGCGGCGTGCCGGCCACATGCAGGCTGCACCGCAGGTTTTCCAGCGCGGTCAGGTCGCCCGACAGGCCATTGCCGTGCCCCAGATACGCGGTGCGCGCAAAGTGCGCCGACGGATCACGGCGGATGTCGCCAGCCGGGTCGAAGATGCCGCCGTCCAAAGGACGCAGCAGGCCGGCGAGCATGCGCAAGAGGCTGGTCTTGCCGCTGCCGTTGGCGCCTTGCACGTTCAATAGCTGCCCGGCGTGCAGATCAAAATCCAGCGCGCCGGGGCCGCCGCGCCGGCTGACCAGTCCGCGCGCGCTCAGCACCGGCAGCGGCGCGTCAGCGGGCCGCATTGGCCACCTCGTTGGACGCCCTGGCCGGCGGCGTCGCTTCGGAGGTCTGGCCAGGCGGAATGTGCGGCAGCGTGTGGGCGATGCCCTTGTGGCAGTCGATGCAGGTTTTGGACCGGTCCGCGAGATAGGTCGAGTGCATGTTCTGCGCCCGCACGCTCTGGCGGGTGAAGTCCATGTATTCGTAGTTGTGGCAGTTGCGGCATTCCAGCGAGTCGTTCGCCTTGAAGCGCGCCCATTCGTGCTGCGCCAGTTCCAGCCGCTTGTCGACGAACTTCTCGCGCGTGTCGATGGTGCCGAAGATCTTGCCCCAGACCTCCTTGGACGCCTGCATCTTGCGGGCGATCTTGTCGGTCCAGTTGTGCGGAACGTGGCAGTCCGAGCATAGCGCCCGCACGCCGGAACGATTGGTGAAGTGGATCGTGCCCTTCAGCTCCGAGTACACGTTGTCGCGCATTTCATGGCAGCCGGTGCAGAACTTCTCGGTGTTCGTCAGTTCCATGGCGGTGTTGAACGCGCCCCAGAACAGGATGCCGCCGATGAACCCGCCCACCGTCAGAAAGCCCAGGCTGAAGTGCACGCTGGGCCGGCGGATGATGTTCCAGTAACGCTTGATGAGCTTGACCATGACGGGCTCCTGTCCCTTACTTCTTTTCGGGCGCCGGAGCAGATAGGCGCTTGAGGATCACGTCGATGTCCTGGAAATTGTTCGGGACCAGCGGCTTGGCCTCCGTTTGCGGCACGTGGCATTGCAGACAGAAGTACCGGCGCGGGGACACTTCGGCCAGCACGTTGCTGTCGCGGTCCATGTAGTGCGTCACGCTCAGCGGCACCGCCTGGGTCTGCTCGGTGTTCACGCGGGCGTGACAGGCCAGGCAGCGGTTGAAGTTCTTGTCGATCTGGTAGCCGTCGATCTTGTGCGGAATGGTGGGGGGCTGCATCGAGTACGTGCGCATGCGCCGCACGTCGCGGTTCTCGACCGGGGGCATCAGCGGCGGCGTGGCCGACTCGGTCAGGGGCGTCGGGCCCCGCATGGGATCGATCATCGGATCGGTCGGCGCGGCCCAGGCGTTGGCGCCGATCAGAAAGACCAGGGCGATCGAAGTGGCGCGAATGTTCATGAGCGTCTCCGTCGGGCCGTCAAGCCTTGGTGATCTTGACCGCGCACTTCTTGAAGTCGGTCTGGAACGAGATCGGATCGGTGGCGTCGAGCGTGACCTTGTTGATCAGTTGGCCGGCATCGAACCAGGGCACGAACACCAGGCCGCGCGGCGGCTTGTTGCGTCCGCGCGTTTCCAGCCGGGTCTGCATCTTGCCGCGCCGCGACGCAATCTCCACCAGTACGCCGCGCCGCAGGCCCATGGCCTGCGCGTCGTCCGGGTGCATGAAGCACACCGCATCGGGAAAGGCTCGGTATAGCTCCGGCACGCGCCGCGTCATCGACCCCGAATGCCAATGCTCCAGCACGCGGCCGGTCGACAGCCAGAAGGGGTATTCCTCGTCCGGCACCTCGGGGGGCGGCTCATAGGGCAGGGCATAGATGTTCGCCTTGCCGTCGGGGTTGCCATAGAAGTTGAAGCCGGAGCCCACCTTCACGTACGGATCCGCCTTTTCGCGATAGCGCCAGCGCGTCTCGACTCCGTCCACCACGGGCCAGCGCAGGCCGCGCACCTGGTGATAGGTGTCAAACGGCGCCAGGTCGTGGCCATGACCGCGGCCGAATTCCGCATATTCCTCGAACAGGCCCTTCTGCACGTAGAAGCCGAACGCCTTGGCCTCATCGTTGGCGTATTCCGGGTCCAGTTCCGTGTTCGGAAACTTGTTGACCTTGCCGTTTTCGTACAGCACCTGAAAGAGCGTCTTGCCCCGCAGCTCGGGCTTCTTGGCCAGCAGGTCCGCCGGCCAGACTTCGTCCGTGGTGAAGCGCTTGGAAAACTCCATCAACTGCCACAGGTCCGACCGCGCGCCGCTGGGCGCGTTGACCAACTGGTGCCAGAACTGCGTGCGGCGCTCGGCGTTGCCGTAGGCGCCTTCCTTTTCGACCCACATCGCTGTAGGCAGCACCAGATCGGCCGAGATCGTGGTGACCGTCGGGTAGGCGTCGGACACCACGATGAAGTTCGCCGGATTGCGGTAGCCGGGATACCCTTCGTTCAACATGTTGGCCGCGGCCTGCATGTTGTTGTTGACCATCACCCAGTAGGCGTTGATGGTGCCGTCCTTCAGCATCCGGTTCTGCAAGACCGCGTGCGCGCCAACCTTTTCAGGGATGGTGCCGTCGGGCAGCCCCCAGACCTCCTCGGCGCGCGCCCGGTGCTTCGGATTGGTCACGACCAGGTCCGCGGGCAGGCGATGCGAGAACGTGCCTACTTCGCGCGCGGTGCCGCAGGCGGACGGCTGGCCCGTCAACGAGAACGGGCTGTTGCCCGGTGTGGAAATCTTGCCCGTCAGCAGATGGATGTTGTAGACCAGATTGTTCGCCCACACGCCGCGCGTGTGCTGGTTGAAACCCATGGTCCAGAACGACATGACGCGAATCTTCGGATCGGCGTACAACTCGGCCAGCGCTTCCAGATTCCGCTTTGGCACGCCCGTCAATTTGGCGGTGTAGTCCAGGTCGTATTTGGAGACGAACTTTGCGTATTCATCGTAAGTGATCGGGCGCGAGCCGCCGGCGTTGTTGGCGTTCTTGGCGGCCTTTTGCAGCGGGTGCTCGGGACGCAGGCCGTAGCCGATGTCGGTGTTGCCTTCCAGGAATCGCGTGTGTTCGTCGATGAATTCCCGGTTGACGCGCTTGGTCTTGATGATGTGGTTGGCGATGTAGTTCAGGATCGCCAGGTCGGTTTGCGGCGTGAACGTCAAAGAGATGTCGGCCAGTTCATACGACCGGTTCTCGAACGTGGACAGCACCACCACCTTGGTATTGGGCTTGCTCAACCGCCTGTCGGTCACCCGCGTCCACAGGATGGGGTGCATTTCCGCCATGTTCGCGCCCCACAGCACGAAGGCGTCGGCGTTTTCGATGTCGTCGTAGCAGCCCATGGGCTCGTCGGCGCCAAAGGTGCGGATGAAGCCCACCGCCGCCGACGCCATGCAGTGGCGCGCGTTCGGATCGAGGTTGTTGGTCCGCAACCCCGCCTTCATCAGCTTGAGCGCCGCGTAGCCTTCCCAGATCGTCCACTGGCCCGAGCCGAACATGCCGACGGCTTCCGGGCCCTTGTCCTTGAGCACGCGTTTGAACTGTTCGGCCATGACGTCGAACGCCTGGTCCCACGACACCGGCGCCAGCTCGCCATCCTTGGCGTACTTGCCGTCCTTCATGCGCAGCAGCGGCGTCGTGAGCCGGTCGTTGCCGTACATGATCTTGGACAGGAAATAGCCCTTGACGCAGTTCAGGCCGCGGTTGACCTCGGCGTTGAAGTCGCCGTGCGTCGCCACGACCTGGTTGTCCTTCACCGCGACGTTCACGCCGCAGCCGGTTCCGCAGAACCTACAGGGCGCCTTGGACCACTTCAGCTTGGCGGCTTCCGAATCCGTCACGATGTTCTGCGTGTAGCCCACGATGGGGATGCCGGCTACCGTGGCGGCAGCGGCGGCGGCAGATTGCTTGATGAACTCTCTACGAGCTATGGACATCGTCAATCTCCTCATTCATCGCGGCAAGCGTGTCGGAATGCTGATAGACCAGCGCGGATGCCAGCACGCCGTCCAGCCGCTGGATCTGCGCTATCTGCGCAAGCATGTCTTCGGTAGAGGGGGCTTCCAGGGTGACGACCAGCTTGCCGGTCTCGGAAGCGCCGTGGATTTCCGCGCCGCCGATCGCGAGGATCGCGCCGCGCACGTCCGCCAGCCGGCGTGGGGCGGCATGCACCACCATGCTGGCGATGTGCAGCTCGGGCGCCGCGCTACAGGGCGCGGAGGCGGGCTGATTGGGGGGGATGGGGGGGCGGAGGCTTTGCATCAGCTTCCCGGGGGGCCTGCGAACATCTGGTAGATCCAGACCGCAAAACCGTACCCGGCCACGATGATCACTGCCAACACCGGGGCCATGACTGCCGTCAGGAATAGGAAACTTCGCAGTTCCTGGGCTTTTGTGTAGCCATCGGATTCGTCTTGCACACACCACCTCGCAGCAGAAACTTGTGGGGGTATTGCGTTAAACGTACAGATGCGAAAGTTTGTAGCAGATACGCTTGCGCGGCGTCAATGTTGCAACACAGCGAAATAATGTCGGAGAGATTACAGAGCGGGGGAAAGGGGGCGCGTGCGATCACCGGCAGGGGGCGATCGAAAGCGGGGTATCCGGCGGCCCCCAGTCGACTGTGCGGATAAGCTGACAACGGTTAAATCCGCAGCCAGTTGACCGGCAGCCGGAATAACCGGTTGCGGATTAGCCGGCTGCGATTTGCTTGCACCGCGTCAATCGTTAGCGCATCAACCGATCGCGCCGTAGATACGCCGCGCGTCCGCCGCCGTCGCCAGCGGCCGGCCCAGCGCCCGCGCGCCTTGCGCGGCCTGGGCGACCAGCGCCGCGTTGTCCGGCGCCACCGACCCGTCGCGCAGCTTCAGATTGTTTTCAAACCCGACTCGCATATGGCCGCCAAAGGCCGCCGCGGTCGTGACGCAGGCGTTTTCCTCGGGACCGAAGGCGCAGATCGCCCAGGGCAACGAATGGTCGTAAGCGGCCAGGAACGGCAGCAGGTCGTAGGCCGACGACGTCTGTCCCGCGCTGTAACGGCCCAGCACGAACAGCACCGACCATGCGCCCGGCGGCACCAGACCGCGCGCGCGCAGCGACAGCCAGCGGCGCACGTCGGCGTCGTCGTACAGGATGATCTGCGTCATGACGCGTCGGTCGGCCAGCCACGCCAGGAAGGCGGCCAGCTCCGCTTCCGGAATGCCGGGCACGGCGATTTCGCGCAGGCCGATGGAGACGGCTTCGGGCTGCAATTCGCGCACCATCGCAATCTGCTCGGCGGCCTGATAGACGCCCGCCGCCTCGCTCGTCACCTGCACCAGCAGTTCGTCGCCGACGGCGCGCTGCACCGCCGCGAGCGCGTCGCGATAGGCCTGCGCATCCAGCAGATGGCTGCCGTCGGGCTTTCGGACGTGCATGTGCATCATCGCGGCGCCGGCGTCCAGGCATGCCCGGGCCTCGGCGGCCAGCGCGTGTGCGGTCAGCGGCACGGCGGGGTGGTCGGCAGCCTTCTTGTACGCGCCGTTGGGCGCGACGGTGATGATGACGGGCGAGTCGGCCAACGCGGCGCGGGGGAGGGCCGGAGCGGTGGCTGATGCAGAGGTGGCCATGGTAGCGGGTGCGCAAGCAGGCACGGAGTGGGTTGCAGGCGAATTCAAGGCTTGATCTCCGGCAGTTCGGGAGCGATCAGGTCCAGGCCGGCGCGCAGCAGCCGGTCGTAACGGGCGCGCTCTGCGGTAATAGTCTCGGGCGTCCAGGCATAAAAACCTTCGCCTGCCTTCATGCCATGCCGGCCGTCCGCGGCGCGTTCGGTCAGACAGCGCGCCGGATGGTCGGCGTTGCAGAACGTGGGATACATGGTTGCGCCGGCCGCCGCGTGCACGTCGATGCCCGCGTGATCGCGCTGCATCACGGGACCCGCCGCCAGGAACCGGAAACCAAATCCGAACCGCACGGCGGCGTCCACGTCCTCGGGCGACGCGATGCCGCGGTCGATGAGGTCGAAGGCTTCGCGCGACAGCGCGTGCTGCAGGCGGTTCGCCAGAAAGCCCGGCAGATCCTGCTTCACCTTGACCGGCACGCTGCCGCAGCGCCGCATGAAGTCGATCAGCGAATCCGCGCAGGCCTCGTCGCTGGCTTCGCCCAGCACCACTTCCACGAGCGGCACGAGGTGCGCCGGCATGAAGAAGTGCAGGCCCAGCATGCGGCCGCGCGTGTCCAGCCCCTGGCTGATCGCGCTGATCGGGAAGCTGGAACTGTTGCTGGCCAGAATGGCATCGGGCCGCGTGCGCCGCGCCAGGTCCGCAAAGAGCGCCTGCTTGATGTCCAGGCGCTCGGGAATGCACTCGATCACCAGATCCACCGTGGACCAGTCCACCTCGTCCAGCGACGGCGCGGTGGCCAGCAGGGCGGCGTTTGACTCGCGCCCGATGGTCTTCAGGTTTTCCGCCACGCGCGCCGGCAGACCGGCCGCGCGCTCGGCATTCGATTCGATCACCGTCGTGCGGCACGCCGCGCGCGTCAACACGACGGCGACATCCGCACCCATCGTGCCGCCGCCCACCACCACCGCATGCGCCGCGCCCGGATTGGGCAGCGCGTTCGTGTCTTTCTGCATGCTGTTCTCCTGATTCTGAAATCACGCTTGGGCGCGAGTGTAGAGAAGGGCGGTTGATTGATGAATCAGAATTTTTGAATAGAATGATCGGTCAATCAGATCAATAGGCCGGGGACAAAACATGCAGATCAACCTGTCGATGCGGGATATCGACACCACGCTGGTGCTGGGCCGAACGCTCAACTTCCGCCAGGCCGCGGGGCAGCTGCATCTGTCGCAATCCGCGCTGTCCACCCAGATCCAGCGCATCGAGGACGCGCTCGGCGTGCGCCTGTTCGACCGCACCACGCGCACGGTGCGGCTGACGGCGGCGGGCGAGGTCTTCCTGCAACAGGCCGCGACCCTGCAGGCGGCATTCCGCGATGCCATCGCCGCGGTCGGCAGCATCTCCAGCGCGGAACAGGGGCAGGTGTCGGTGGCGGCGTTGCCATCGCTGGCAGCACGGCTGCTGCCGCGCGTGCTGATGACGTACCGCCAGGCGCACCCAAATGTGGCGCTCAAGGTTCGCGACACGCTCTCCGGTCCGGCCTTCGACCTGGTGCGCGCGGGCGAGGTGGACTTTGCGCTGACCGCCGCCGACCCGCAGCACGCCGACCTGCACTATGTGCCGCTGATGTCCGACAGCTTCATCTTGCTGATTCCGGAGGCACATCCGCTGGCGCGGGCCAAAGGGCCGCTGCGCTGGGCCGACACGGCTGGAGCGGAACATGTATCCATGGTGCATCCAAGCAGCGTGCGCCAATACACGGAATGGGCCTTTCTGCAGAACCGCATCCGCTTCGCACCCGCATTCGAGGCCGAGCACCTGACCACCATCGTGGCGATGGTCGAATGCGGGTTTGGCGTCGCGGCGTTGCCGGAAATCGCCGCAGGCGCGGTGGCGCAGACCGGCATCGTGCAGCGGCGGCTGACAGCGCCGGTGGCCGAGCGCTCGATTGGGTTGGTGACGGCCCGCCACCGCAGCTTGTCGCCGGCTGCGGTGGCGCTGGTGCAGACGTTGAGGGAATACGTGGCGGCGCAGCCGCGGCAATAAAAAAGCCGGCCTCATGGCTGAGGCCGGCTCTGCGGCATGAAGGCGATTCGCGGCGTCGGCCGTGAACCGCTGCAGGCCCGTTGGATCAAAAGTCAATCTGCGCCGACAACAAGAACGTACGCGGCGCAGCAACCGTCGCGTACGAGCCGCTGGCCAGCCAGAAGTCCTTGTTGAACAGGTTCTCGATGTTTGCGCGGAACACCACGGAGCGGCCCAGGATCTCGGTGTTGTAGCGCGCGCCGATGTCGTAGCGCGTCCACGAGGGCAGGGTCAGCGTGTTGGCCGCGTTGAAGTACATCGACGACGTGTGGATCACGCGGGCGTTCAGGCTCAGGCCGCGGACCCACGGCGTGTCCCAGTCCACCCCCAGGTTGAAGGTGTTCTTCGGCACGCCGTTGGCGTCGTTGCCGTCGTTCACGCCGCCTGCGGTCTGCTTGAGCGTGGCGTCGTAGAACGTGGCGCTGGCCATCATGCGCAGGCCCGGCATGGCTTCGCCGAAGGCGGCCAGTTCCAGGCCGCGATTGCGTTGTTCGCCGTCGAAACTGTAGATGCGCGTGTCGGGATCGGTCATCGAGTTCGGGCGCGTGATCTGGAACACCGAGGCGCTGGTGATGATCTTGCCCCAGTCGACCTTGACGCCCGCTTCATACTGCTTGGACTTGTACGGTGCGAAGACCTGGCCGGCGTTGGCGGCGGTGGCCGGCGCGATGCCGCCGCGCGTCAGGCCGGACGTGAAGTTGCCGTACAGCGAGACGTTGGAGATCGGCTTGAACACGATGCCTGCGACCGGCGAGATCGCGCTTTCGTCGTAGGAGCCAGTGCGCGCGCCGGTGGTGGCCGAGTAGTTGTCGAGCACGACGCGCTGGTTGCGCATGCCGCCGGTGATCAGCAGGGTGTCGCCGGCGAAGGACAGGGTGTCGGTCAGCGTGTAGCTGGTCAGCTCGGTCTTGGATGCCTTTTGCGGCGCGCCGCGGTCGGCGGTGACGGGCGGTAGCGGGGCGGGCCGGAAGATGCTGGACGGCACGCCAGGACCGGAGGAGGTGACGTAGGCGTTGCCGGACTCCTGGTCCAGGCGCGTGGCCGACAGGTTCACGGTGTGGCCGATGCCCCAGGTATCGAAGCGGGCGCGCAGACCGATGTCGCCCGTCCACGTGCGCGAGTACGAATCGTAATAGGCGTTGGACACCGTGAAATTGCCCTGCGCGTCTGCGGGACCCGACGGGAAGGTCTGCTCGGCAGTGCCGTAGCGGTAGCCGGTGGCGCCGTAGACCATCAGGTGGTCATTGATGTCGTACTCGAGGCGGGTGGCCACGGTCGAATCGTTCAGCGTGAGCTCGGTGCCGGGGTAGAAATTGCGATGGCCCGAGGGCGGGGAGGGCAGCGAAGTCACATTCGACTGAAAGCCGATCTGCGGACGGAAGTTGTCGATGTTCTCGTGCTGGGTGTAGGCGTCCAGCGACCAGCGCAGCTTGGTGCCGCGGTAGTCCAGCGCCAACGCGCCCACGCCTTGTTCCTGCCTGCCGTCGTCGATGTTGGTGTCGCCGTTGCTGTAGACGCCGTTGACGCGGATGCCCCATTCGTTGTTGTCGCCAAAGCGCCGGCCCATGTCGAGCTGGCCGCCCAGTTGCGATTTGCTTTGGTAGGTGGTGGTCAGGCGAGTCAGGGGCTCGTCGCCGGCGCGCTTGGTGACGATGTTGATGCCGCCCCCGATGCTGCCGTTGGGGCCGATGCCGTTCATCAGCGTGCCGGGGCCTTTCAGGACTTCGACGCGCTCCATCATGGCGGCGGGCATGCGGCTGGCGGATGCCAGGCCGTAAAGGCCGTTCAGGCCGACGTCGCCGGCAGCCACGGAGTAGCCGCGGATCTGGAACTCGTCGGAAAAGCCGCCGCTGGAGGTGGTGGTGCGCACCGAGGATTCGCTGATGACGATGTCGGCCAGCGTGCGCGCCTGCTGGTTCTCGATCATCTGCGCGGTGTAGTTGGTGGTGCTGAACGGCACGTCCATGACGTCGCCCGTGCCCAGCACGCCCAGGCCGCCGCCGCGCGCCACCTGACCTCCCGCGAACGGCGCGGGCAGGTGGGGGTCGGCGGCGGAAGCGGTCACCGTCACGGCGGGCAGGTTGGTGGTGGCGATGCCCGCGTTGGCGGGGCGGTCCAGGACGTAGCTGCCGTTCGACTGCGGCAGCACGCGGATGCCGGTGCCGGCCAGCAGGGCGTCCAGACCGCCCCGCACGCCGTAGGTGCCGCGCAGCCCGTTGCTTTGCAGGCCGACCGTCACTTCGGGCCGGAACGACAGCACGATGCCGGCTTCGCGTCCGTAGCGGCCCAGCGCGTCCTCCAGCGTTCCCGCGGGGATGTCGAAGCTGCGGGTGGCGGCGGCCTGCGCGTGGGCGGCGGTGGGGATGGCCAGCGCGGGCGCCGCGAGCAGCGTGGCGGTGGCGATGCGGCCCGCCAGGCGCGCCGTGGCCGCGCGTCGCAGGAAACGGGAGGACTGGCGCTTGGGCGCCCGGACGTGATTCATGAACTGGCCTTTCAGAGAGGTGAGGTTGCTGTGTGCTCACCTGCCTTGACCCGCCAGATCGCAAAACGGATCAACTATTTTGTAACGGCGGTGCGGGACGTGCCGGGCCGGGGCCGGCGATGAGGTGCAGCCGGCGTCCGCGCCAGAGCCGCGTCTCGGTTTCGACGCGGACATCCAGCGTGGCGCTGAGCGCGGCCAGCACCTTGTCCACGTTGCTGACAGGAAACGAGCCTGACAGCCGGAGGTCCGAGACGGCGGGGTCGCAGCTGATCGTGTCGCGGCTATACCGTCCCAGCTCGGCGACGAAGTCGGCCAGTCGCATGCCGCGGGCCACGATGAACCCGTCCTTCCAGGCGATCTGGTTTTCCTCTGCGGTGGCGGGCTGCGCGATGCCCCGCGCGGAGTAGTTGGCGCGCAATCCCGCCTGCAATGTCAAGCCGTGCTCGGCATCGTCACGCGGCCGGATCTGGACAGCGCCTTGGAAAACGCTGACTTCCGTCGAGCCATCCAGCAGCCGTACGGCGTACTCGGTGCCGAGCGCGCGCGCGGTGCCGTGGGCGGTTTCAACGCAGAACGGCCGGTTCGGCGTACCCGATTCGTGGGCCGTCGCGATCAGGATCTCGCCCGCGATGAGCGTCACGCGCCGGCGGTCGGTGGTGTAGTGCACGTCGATGGCGCTGTCCGTGTTCAACACCAGGCGGGTGCCGTCCGGCAGCGTAACGTTGCGGCGTTCGCCAATGGCGGTGCGATGGTCCGACGTCCAGCTGCGCCACGGCGTGATCTGCCCCACGCCCCACGCCGCGCCGCTCGCGATGGCCAGCGCGCTCATGGTTTTCAAGGCGCGGCGGCGCTGGGCGGAAGCAGGTGCGGCCAGCGCTGCCTTCGCGATGGCTGCGTTGGCGGGTCCGGCCAGCGGCCGCAGCGTGCCCTGCACGGATTCAATGCGCAGCCACGCGCGCTCGTGGTCCGGGTGCGCAGCGCGCCAGGAGGCCCATTCGCGCACCGTTTCCGGCGCGACGGGTTCGTCTTGCAGTTCCACCAGCCATTCCAGCGCGCGCTGCGCGACGGCGGGCGGCAGGGTGGCGGCGTCGCGCGTGTTTCCGTACCAGGACGAGGCGGACATGCGCCGGCTCATCCCGTGAAGGAAAGATCGGCAAAGCAGCAGCGCTGCAAGGCCTTGACGAGGTAGCGCTTGACGGTGGGGATCGAGATTCCCAACGCGTCGGCCACCTGGGCGTGGGTGTGACCTTCAAGCTGCGACAACAGAAAGGCCTGCCGCACGAGGGCGGGCAGGCCGTCCAGCAGGCGGTCCAGCTCCAGCAAGGTTTCCAGCACGATGGCCCGGTCTTCGGGCGACCAGTGCACCGCTTGCGGCGCCTGGGCCAGCGCGTCCAGGTACGCGCGTTCGAGCTTTTCGCGGCGCCAATGGTTGGACACCAGATGCTGCGCCACGGTGGTCAGAAACGCGCGCGGTTCCGTGAGCGTGGCGGGAATGCGTTCGCTGCTCAGGAGGCGGATGAAGGTGTCGTGCGCCAGGTCTTCGGCCTGATCTGCATTGCCCAGGCGGCGTCGCAACCAGCCCCTCAGCCAGGAGTGATGATCGCTATAAAGTGTTTCGATGGAGGAGGGGAAGGCGCATCCCGGCGTACTCAAGATCCAACCTTTTGGTCTAGCCGCCGGCGCCTCGCAGTGGGAGGCGGGACAACTGCACATGCGAATTTCTGGAAATAGTAATTGTTATTATTACCGATTCCAGGCACGGCTTGTCAAATTGTTGCCGAGCGCGCACGGCCGGGCGTTGCCCGGAAACGTCAGACGTAAGTGGCGAGGCGGGGCGGTCGGATGTGAGCGTTTGGACGGCGAGCCGTTACACGCGAGCGGTTAGACCGACGCGGAAGGCGCCAGATAGGTGCCCTGCGTCTGCGCATACGCCTGTTGCGACGCCAGATAGGCATCACGCGACGGAATCAGGTGATCACGGCACACCGCCATCAGCGCGTCGCGGTCGCCGTCGCGCAGCGCCTGGATCATCGTCCAGTGTTCCTGGCGCGCGCGTTCGCGGTGCCCGGCCGTCACCAGCGAGCCGAAGCGGATCGGGTGGGTGCGGCGCGCGTATTCCTCGATGGCCTGTCCCAGCACCGCGTTGTCCAAGAGCCCAACGAATTCACGATGAAAGCGCTGGTTGCTGCGGAACACGCGGCGCGCGTCGCCGGCCGCGACAGCCGCATCGTGTTCGCGCTGCACCGCCACCAGCGCGGCCAGCCGCGCCTCGGACACGGGCAGCGGCATCTGGCGGGCGGCGTGCACTTCCAGCACTTCACGCAAGGCATAGAGCTCCATCACCTCGCGCACGGAAAACGCGCGCACCACCGCGCCGATGTTGCGCTTTTTCTCGACCACGCCCAGCAGTTCCAGGTCGACCAGCACCTGGCGCACCGCGTGCCGCTTCATGCCGAAGCGCGCCATCAGCTCGTCCTCGGTCAGGCGTTCGCGCGGATGCAGCCGGCCGAAGACGATGTCTTCTTCCAGCGTGGCCACCGCTGCCTGGACGGCGTCGGGGGCGGGTTCCTGCAAGGCGGCGGGCGTGATGGCGTTCATGGCAAAAGGCGGGGTTACTTCTTGGGGACCGTGTCGTTCGTGACACCGGCGCGCAGGAAGTCGAAGTCGACGCCCTGATCGGCCTGCGTCACCGACTGCAGGAACAGCTTGCGGTAGCCGCGGTCGGCGGTGGGGCGCGTGATGGGATTGGCGGCGGTGCGGCGCGCAAGCTCGGCGTCATCGACCAGCAGCGCGATCTCGCGCCGGGCCACCGACAGGCGGATGCGGTCACCGTTCTGCACATAGGCCAGCGGACCGCCGATGGCGGATTCGGGCGTGACGTGCAGCACGATGGTGCCGGCCGCGGTGCCGCTCATGCGGCCGTCCGAGATCCGGACCATGTCCTTGACGCCTGCGCGCGCCAGCTTCTTGGGAATGGGCATGTAGCCGGCTTCGGGCATGCCGGGCGCGCCGGTGGGGCCGATGCGCTTGAGCACCAGGATGTCGTCGGCGGTCACGTCCAGCGCGTCGTCGTCTATGCGGCGCGCCATGTCTTCGGCGTCCTCGAACACGACGGCGCGGCCTTCGTGCTCCATCAGCTTGGGGTTGGCTGCAGATTGCTTGATGATGGCGCCGCCGGGCGCGAGGTTGCCGCGCAGCACCGCCAAGCCGCCCACCGGATAGATGGGGGCGGCGGCCGTGCGGATGACGTCCTGCTTGAAGGGCGGCGGGGCGTCGTCCAGTTCTTCGCCGAGCGTGCGGCCGGACACGGTGAGGACGTCCAGATGCAGGAACGGGCGCAGCTCGCGCAGCAGCGCGGGCATGCCGCCCGCGTCGTGGAAGTCTTCCATATAGTGCTGGCCCGACGGCTTCAGGTCGACCAGCACGGGCGTCTCGCGGCTGATGCGGTCCAGGCCGGCCAGGTCGATGTCGATGCCCAGGCGGCCGGCGATGGCGGTCAGGTGGACGATGCCGTTGGTCGACCCGCCGATGGCGAGCAGCACGCGAAGCGCGTTTTCGATGGACTTGCCGTTCAGGATGCGGTCCGGGGTCAGGCGCGAGGCTGCCATGGCGACGGCCGTGGCGCCGGTGTGTTCAGCCACGCGGACGCGGTCGGCGGTGACGGCCGGGGCGGACGCGCCGCCCGACACCATCATGCCCAGCGCCTCGGTAATGCAGGCCATGGTGCTGGCCGTGCCCATGACGGAACAGGTGCCGACACTGGCAACCAACTGGTTGTTCACGTCGGCGATCTCGACGGCGTCGATCTCTTCGGCGCGGTAGCGGCCCCAGTAGCGGCGGCAGTCGGTGCAGGCGCCCACGCGTTCGCCGCGGTGCGAGCCGGTCAGCATCGAGCCGGTGACGAGCTGGATGGCGGGCACGCCGGCCGAGGCGGCGCCCATCAGTTGTGCGGGCACGGTCTTGTCGCAGCCGCCGATCAGCACGACGGCGTCCATCGGCTGCGCGCGGATCATTTCCTCGGTGTCCATCGACATGAGGTTGCGCAGGTACATGCTGGTGGGCTGCGAGAAGCTCTCGTGCACCGAGATGGTGGGGAAGTCCATGGGCAAGCCGCCGGCCAGCATGACGCCGCGCTTGACGGCCTCGATGAGTTGCGGCGCGTTGCCGTGGCAGGGGTTGTAGCTGCTGCCGGTGTTGACGATACCGATGATGGGACGCGCCAGCGCATCGTCCGACAGGCCCGCGCCCTTGATGAAGGCCTTGCGCAGGAACAGCGAAAAGCCAATGTCGCCGTAGTTGGTCAGCCCGCGGGCGACGCCGCGCGCGGTGGCGCTGTCGCTGTCAAAAGGGCCCTTGCCGGGCTTGCCGCCCTTGGTGTCGTCCGTCATTTTCAGTCCCGATAATATTATTGATAATCCTGCGGCGACATCATATCCAGCCCGTTGCCGGGCCTGCAAGCGGTTTATGGCAGTAGCTTAATTGATCTGCTTTAGAGATCAGTCGATAGAAAAATACCGATTCTTCAATCAAGGGTGGCCCCCTACACTGGCGCCGTTGACGAACCGGGCGTCCGTTCATTCCTATACCCATCCCGGCTGGAGAGACCACATGTCAGACCTGCGTCTGCGGCCGCGCCGCGCCGTGCTGTTTTCCCTGCTGGCGCTGTGCGCCGGCGTTTCCGCCCCGGCATTCTCGGCCGACGCCTATCCCGACAAGCCGATCCGCATGATCGTGCCTTACCCGCCCGGCGGCGCCACCGACGTGATCGGCCGCGTGCTTGCGCAGGAACTGACGGGCGCGCTGGGCCAGACCGTGGTGGTGGAAAACCGCGCGGGCGCAGCCGGCAACATCGGTGCGGACCAGGTGGCCAAGGCGCAACCCGACGGCTACACGCTGCTGATGGGCGCGCTGACCAGCCACTCCATCAACGCCGCGCTCTACCGCGGCCGCGTCACGTACGACGTGGAAAAGAGCTTCGCGCCCGTCGCCATCGTGGGCACGGTGCCCCTGGTGTTCGTGGTGAACCCGTCGGTGCCGGCCAAGACGCTGCCCGAGTTCATCGCACTGGCCAAGTCCAAGCCCGGCTACATGACCATGGCATCCGCCGGCAACGGCTCGCCCCAGCATCTGGCCGGCGAAATGTTCAAGCGCACCGCCGGCGCGGACATCCTGCACGTGCCCTACAAGGGCAGCGGCCCGGCGATGACCGACCTGATGGGCGGCCAGGTGCTCAGCATGATCGAAACGGTGCCTGCCGCGCAGGGCAACATCAAGGCGGGCAAGCTGCGCGCGCTGGCGGTGACCTCGCCGCAACGCGTCGATGCGCTGCCCGACGTGCCTACCGCCGCCGAAGCCGGCCTGAAGGACTTCGAGGTCAGCTCGATGTTCGGCATCGTGGCCCCGGCCAACACGCCCGCACCGGTCATTGATCGCCTGAATGCCGAGCTCAAGAAGATCCTGGCCAAGCCCGAGGTCAAGGCGTCGCTCTTGAACCAGGGCGCGATTGCGACGTGGACGTCGCCTGCTGACGCCAGCGCGCGTGTGTCGGCTGAAGTCGCGCGCTGGACCAAGGTGATCGACGAGGCGGGCGTGAAGGGCGAGTAAGCCGCTTCGGACGGCGCGCCGCGCCTCATTGCTCCCTACGCCGGAAATTCGCCACGGATTTCCGGCGTTCTCATTTTTGCGGCTTCTGAAAGGAACCGAAATAATCGCTTCCGCCGCCTTGTGCGCTGCGCTGGGAAAGACGCTGTATTTCAGAGAATTGCACTGATGCTGCGAACGGCTACGCAATAAACCGCAATAAAGCGGTTTTGGGTCCCGACAAGGTGGTTGACCCCAAATTCAGTAGCCCGTAATGTGTTTCGCGGGCCTTAGGACGGCGGGGGGATACCAATGACTGAGAACCAGGACGAAAAATCGATCCTGCACACGCATTTCGGTACGCATAGCCCATATTGGCGTTTGTCCGCCGATAGCGATGCGATTGAACTCGCCGCAGTCAAAGGCGCGACCAATATCGCCATGGCCTTGCGCCCGGATCAGGCCGAGGCCGTGCGCGGCCTGACGGGCATCACGTCCAGCGTGCGGATCGACATCATGCTGTATGGCGATCTGCTTCACCTGCACCTGGTTGGCCGCAAGATCAATCCCAACGAATGGGCCGGCACCGCATCGGCCCACACCGATACCGAATCCGTCGCCAAGGACCTCGTAGAGGGTCTGTCGTTCGCCGAAACGGTAGTGTCCGAAGCCAATTCGGTCATCGTGATCGTCGACCAGAACGGCCGCGTGCAGCGCTTCAACAAGCTCAGCGAGGAATACACCGGCAAGCGCGAACAGGACATCGTGGGCCGCAGCGTCTTCGACATGTTCATGACGCGCGAGGAGGCCATTGCCTCGCGCCGCAATATCGCCGAGTTCTACAAACGCGGCCAGTCGTACGAGGTCGAGCGCACGATCAACACCGTCAAGGGGCCGCGCCTTTTCCTGTTCCGCAACAAGTTCGTCACCAGCGGCAGCGGCGAAAAGCGGGTCTACCTGATCTGCTCGGGCACCGACATCACCGAAGAACGCCAGGCGCAGGAGCGCCTGCGGGTGCTGGCCAACACCGACATGCTGACCAACCTGCCCAACCGCCACGCGATCACGTCGCGGCTGAAGGCGGCGCTGGCGGCGGGCCGCGAAGGGCGGGGCGGCGTGTTGTTCCTGGACCTGGACAACTTCAAGCGCATCAACGACCACTACGGCCACGGCTTCGGCGACCGGCTGCTGAAAGCGGTGTCGGTCGCCATCTCGAACTGCCTGTCCGATGGCCAGACGCTGGCGCGCCTGGGCGGCGACGAGTTCATCGTCCTGCAGGAAGAGGCGCAGGCCTGGCAACTGGAGGCCACCGCGCAGCGCATCATCGAGCGGCTGCGCGAACCGTTCCGCCAGGGCCTCATCGAGGTCTACACCAGCTGCTCCATCGGCATCGCAATGTACCCCGATCACGGCGCCGACCTGGACAGCGTGGTGCGCAGCGCGGATATCGCCATGTACGTGGCCAAGGAAGCGGGCCGCCATACGTATCGCGTGTTCCAGCCCGACATGGACCGCCGCAACGCGGACTATGTGTGGCTGGACACGAACCTTCGCAAGGCGCTGGCCGAGAACCACCTGATGCTGTACTACCAGCCCAAGCTGGTCGGCCGCACGGGCGAGGTCGACGGCGTGGAAGCGCTGGTGCGCTGGCGTTCGCCGGAACGCGGCATGGTGGGTCCGGACACTTTCATTCCCTACGCCGAGGAATCGGGGCTCATCTCGCCGCTGGGCGTCTGGGTGATGCGCGAAGCGGCCCGGCAGGCGGCGGCCTGGAAGCGCGAGGGCCTGAACCTGCGCATCGCGATCAACATGTCGGCCCGCCAGCTGGACGACAAGGGCGTGGTCAGCGAATTCATGCGCGCCATCAACGATGCGAATCTCAACCCCTGCCTGGTCGACATCGAGCTCACGGAAAGCTGCCTGATCGACGATGAAGACGCCGCCATCGAACTTATCAAGCAGTTCCGGCAACTGGGTGCGCGTGTGCATCTGGACGATTTCGGCACGGGTTATTCGTCGCTGTCGCAGCTGGCGCGGATTCCGCTGGACGCAATCAAGCTTGACGCCAGCTTCGTGCGGGGCGTCAACGAAAATCCGGTCTCGCAGGCGCTCGCGCGCGCCATCGTTGCCGTGGCGCGCACGCTCGAGCTCCAGGTCATTGCCGAAGGCGTGGAAACCCAGGAAGAAACCGTCTTCCTGGACACCCTGGGCGTGGACGCCAAGCAGGGCTACCTGTACGCCAAGCCCATGCCCGCGGCGGAGCTCACCGCCTGGCTGGCGCAGCGCCGCCGGCTGCATCTCATTGCATGACGCAACCGGCGGCGCGCCGCCGGATCAGTGCATGGTGGCCACTTCGGTGGCCTCCGAATTGCTCGCCGTGCGGCGGTTCTGCGCCATCACCAGCCGCTCCATGTAGGCGCGGTCCTTCGGATCGATGGAGAAGGCGGCTTCGACCCAATCCTCGGTAATGTCCATCAGCTCGGCGCGCGGCAGAGCCAGCACGCGCTGGCGCGCGCGCAGCATGGCGCGCATGCCATTGAGCTTGGGCCGCATCACGTCGATGAAGGTGCGCGTGGCCTTGAAGGCCTCGCCCGGCTCGAACAGCACGTCCACCAGGCCGCGGCCGTGATACCACTCGGCCGTGTGCGATTCGCCGGTGCTGATCAGTTCCTCGGCCAGCTTCATGCCCGAACGGCGCGCGACCAGCGAATAGCCGCCCATGCCGGGGAAAAGGTTGAACGCCATCTCAGGGAAGCCCATGCGCGCATTGTTTTGCGCGAGCACGAAGTGGTGGGCCAGCGCGGCCTCGAAGCCGCCGCCCAGCGCGGTGCCCTCGATCATGGCCAGCGAGATGGCGCCAGTGTCAAAACCGCGCGTGGCGGCGTGCACGCAATCAACGCATGCACGGGCATAGGCCCGCAGCGCCTCGCGCTTGCCGGTGCGGATGGCCTCGGCAAAAAAGTTCAGGTCGCCGCCGACGTTGTAGATCTGCGGCACCAGCGAGCCCGTGACCCAGAAGTCGATGGGCAGGCCGGAGTCCTTGGCGGCACGCGCCAGGGTCATGATCTCGTCGATGAGTTCATGGTTAAAGCACGGGCGCGGTTGCGCGCGCAGCATCATCCACATGACACGGCGACCTTCCTCGTAATACGCGGAGATCTGCTTCAGATTGCCTGCGGCGGTAAAGGGGTGGCAGTCCGGATGAATGAGTTGATTCATTGCTTTCGTCCAATCGATCAAGGTGAGTCGGAGTACTGCCGGGTCAGGCTAAACCACGGCTTAAGGACTCCGTCTCATGCAAACCTCGTCCAACTGGCCAGACTTTTCCGTAAATCAAAGTCCGGAGCGCGCAAACTGAAAATTTGAAAACCGGTGAAATTGCCTCGGCCCATCGGGCGAGGCGCGCATGGGTAATACGGATGAGGACATCAGCAAATATGCGGCATTCCAAGCCGCGGCATTCGCGTCTGTCCACGTGACCGCGTTCATGCGTAGGGATGAGGGTGGGCCATCGCGCCAACGCCGGGCCGCGTCGAAAGCCGTGCGTGTGCACCCCTGCGCGTGCGACTGGCGGAGGCGATTTGGTGGGCGTACTGTGGCTCGCACCTCAACCGTGGCCTAACCCGAAGGGGGAGCAACATGAACGTTCTTGAACGCATCTCGCTCGTTTGCCTGGCCGGACTGGTCTCGGCCTGCGCGTCTTCTACACCCGGCGGCCGTCAAAGCAAGGAAACCGTGGAACGGGTGCCCGTCTCGGTGCAGACGGACACTGGCGTTGTTGTAGGAGCGCTGGTCGTGACCGTGTATGCGCCCGCAGCGCCGGGCAAACACCCCCTCTTGATCATCAACCATGGCCGGGGCGCAACCGCCGAGGAACGGGCCAAGATGAGCCGCACCCCGTATCCGCAGGCGGTCAGGTACTTTACTGATGCCGGCTTCGTCGTGGCGGTGCCGCTGCGGCTGGGCTATGGAGAAACGGCCGGCCCCGATCTGGAGGACAGCGGTCCTTGCGGGGATCGCCAGTTCACACCGATGTTCAATCGGGCCGCCAGCCAGATCGGACAGGTCGTGAAGGCGCTTCAGCAGCGCCCCGACGTGGACGCTTCCAACGTCGTGCTGGTTGGTCAGTCGATCGGCGGGGGCACCGTCATCGCGCTGGCTGCGCAGAATCCGCCCGGGGTCAGGACCGCCATCAATTTCTCTGGCGGCGCGGGCGGGGACGCGAAGTCTCCGGGTAACCCCTGCGGGCCAGACCGGCTGCAGCAGACGTTCGCGTCTTATGGGCAGACGACGCGCCTGCCCACGCTCTGGATCTATTCGGAGAATGATCTCTTCTGGGGGGCCGACTGGCCCAAGCGCTGGGTGGACGCCTACAACGCGGCGGGCGGTCACGCGACTTTTGTGCCGATGGGACCCGATGGCAACAACGGCCATCTGCTGTTTCCGCGCTCGCCGCAGAAGTGGCAGCCGGTGGTGGCGGAGTTCCTGCGGGCGCAGGGCTACGCCATGCCGAAGTAGGCGGGCCGCTCAGGCCACGCCGCCATTGGCGCGCACGATCTGCCCGTTTACCCACCCACTGTCGGGTCCCGCCAGAAACGAAACGATGCCCGCGATGTCATCCGGTTGGCCCAGGCGTTCCAGCGGCGGCATCTTGGCGTAGTGCTCGATCAATTCGGGGCTCTTGCCCTTGAAGAACAACTCCGTGGCGACAGGGCCGGGGGCGACGGCGTTTACCCTGATCTGGCGTCCGCGCAGTTCCTTGGCGAAGACCTGCGTCAGGCTTTCGACGGCGGCCTTGCTGGCGATGTAGACCGAGTAGCCGGGGAGGTTGAGCGCGACGGTGGTGCTGGACACGTTGACGATGCTGCCGCCATCGGCCAGACGTGCGGCGGCCTCGCGCAGGGTGTTGAAGGTGCCGCGGGTGTTGATGTCGAACGTCCGGTCGTACAGGTCGTCGCTGGTTTCCGCCAGCGGCTGCACCTGCAGCACGCCAGCGCTGTTGACCAGCACATCGATCCGGCCGAACTCGGCCTGGATGGCATCGAACATCGCGCGCACGTCATCGGGCTTGGCAACGTCGGCGCGTACGGCCAAGGCGCGTCCGCCGGCTTGGCGGACTTCGCCGGCCAAGGCGTCAGCTTCTGCCGCGCTCGAGGCGTAATTGATGGCGACGGCAAAGCCGTCGTCTGCCAGGCGGCGCACGATGGCGGCGCCGATGCCGCGCGATCCGCCAGTGACGAGGGCAACGCGCTGGGAAGCTTGGTCATTCATTGGTCTGCTCCTTGGATGGGTTGGTGAGACGTATGATCGACTATTCCGATCCAAAGATAATTACGCCTGCTTTGCTAAGATAATTTCATTTGCTTTAACAATAGGCGGGGCAGGGCATGGATCGTTTCCAGGAAATGCAGGTGTTCGTGCGCATCGCCGAACGAGGCAGTTTCACCAAGGCGTCGGACGACCTGCGCATCCCGCGCGCCACGGTCACCAACCTGATCAAGCGCATGGAGGCCCGATTGGGCGCGCGGTTGCTTGACCGCACCACGCGGCAGGTCCGGCTGACGCACGACGGGGAGGCCCACTACCAGCGCTGCGTGCGGCTTCTGGCCGACCTGGAGGAGGCCGACGGCGCTTTCCTGGACACGGCGCCCAAGGGGCTGTTGCGGGTGAACGCGCAGGGCACGCTGGCCCGGTTCTTCGTGATGCCCGGCCTGCCGGATTTCCTGCAACGCTATCCCGACATCGCCTTGCATCTGGGCGAAGACGACCGGCTGGTGGATCTGGTGCGCGAAGGCGTCGACTGCGTGCTACGCGCCGGCGTGCCGCAGGACTCGACGCTGGCCGGGCGGACGATCGCCCAGATGCCGCAGGTGACGGTCGCCAGCCCTGCCTATCTGTCGCGCCACGGCGTGCCGGACAGCGTGCAGGTGCTGGAACACCACGTAGCCGTGGATTACGTGTCCAGCGTGACGGGCCGCGCCGTGCCGCTGGATTTTCGGGTGGACGGGCGCATCGTCCAGGTGCGCCCGCGTGCCGTCGTCAGCGTGAGCGGGGCCGAACTCTACACCAGTGCGGCGCTCGCGGGCCTGGGATTGGTGCAGGTCCCGCGCTACCGCGTGGAGCGCGAGCTGGCGGCGGGGCACCTGAAGATCGTGCTGCCCCACGCGCCGCCCGCGCCCATGCCGGTTTCCGTGCTGACGCCGCAGAACCGGCAGGTGCCGGCGCGGGTGCGCGTGTTCACGCAGTGGCTGGCGGGCGTGTTCGCCGCCGCCTTCGATCAGACGATGCCGGTCAGGTAGAAGACGCCGATCACCAGGAACACCGACAGCGTCGATATCAGCGTGATGGCGAAGATGTCGCCATAGGATTGGCGGTGCGTAAGACCCGTGACGGCCAGCAGCGTGATGACCGCGCCGTTGTGCGGCAGCGTGTCCATGCCGCCGCTCGCCATCGCGGCGACCCGGTGCAGCACCTCCATGGGGATGCCCGCCGCCAGCGCGCCGTCGATGAAGGTCTGCGACATTGCGGCCAGCGCGATGCTCATGCCGCCCGAGGCCGAGCCCGTGATGCCGGCCAGCGTCGTTACCGCGACGGCTTCGCCCACCAGCGGATCGGGAATGGCCTTCAAGGCCTGCGCGACCAGCAGAAAGCCCGGCAGCGCGGCAATGACGCCGCCAAATCCGTATTCGGCCGCGGTGTTCATCGACGCCAGCAGCGCGCCCGACACGGCGCTCTTGCTGCCTTCGGCAAAGTGCGACTTGATGGCGCGGAACGAGAACAGCAGGATGGTGACGATGCCCGCGATCAGCGCGCCCATCACGGCCCACAGCGCCACCTGCTCCTCGGCGTTGACGGGCAGGGGTTTGGCCAGGCCGGGCAGGTCGACTTCGGAACCGGCCGGATACCAGCCCGGGATCCAGCGCGTCAGCAGGAAGTTCATGACGCCAACCACCACCAGCGGCAACAGCGCGATCAACGGATGATGATTGCGCTCACCGGTAGGCGCCGCGGGTTCGTTGCGCAGGTCCGTGCCGTAGGTCTCGCCAGCCGCGGCCGCGCGCTTGCGGCGCCATTCCAGGTAGGCGATGCCGGCGGTCAGCGTGAACGCGGCGCCGATGAGACCGAGCCAGGGCGCGGCCCAGGTCGTGGTCTCGAAGAACGTGGTGGGAATGATGTTCTGGATCTGCGGCGTGCCGGGCAGTGCCGTCATGGTGAAGGTGAAGGCGCCCAGCGCAATCGCGCCGGGCATCAGGCGCTTGGGGATGCCGCCCTGGCGGAACATCTCGGCGGCAAACGGGTAGACCGCGAACACCACCACGAACAGCGATACGCCGCCGTACGTCAGCACCGCACACACCAGCACGATGGCCACGATGGCGCGCTCGGCGCCGATCAGCCGCAGCACCGCCTGCACGATGGCGCGTGAAAAGCCCGACAGTTCGATGAGCTTGCCGAACACGGCGCCCAAGAGGAACACGGGGAAATAGAGCTTGGCAAAACCGGCCATGCGCTCCATGAAGATGCCCGAGAACACGGGCGCCAGCGCTGACGCGTCTGTCAGAAGCACCGCGCCCATGGCTGCGATGGGCGCGCACAGGATGACGCTATAACCTCGATACGCCGCCAGCATCAGAAACGCCAGCGCCGCCACCACGATGAACAATCCGGTCATTCGGTACTCCAGGAATGAAGAGACAAGGGGTGTGGGGCTACACCTTAACGTATCGGGCGTTTAGCGCGCTGCCATCAGATCTGCCGCCTTGTGCGCCAGCTCCGCCACGCCGAAGCTCGTGGCCAGCGCGTGGGCATCAAGGTCAGCCAGGGACACCCAGCGCGCATCGCGGGCATCGTCCCCCGCTACCGGCTCACCGGACACCCAGCGGCACAGCACGGCGATCAGGATGAAGTGGCGGCCCAGGGCGCCGGTGTCGTCGCGGTCGAAGACGTCGACGGCGTCAAAGACGTGCAGCGGCTCGGCAGTGACGCCGGTCTCTTCCAGCAATTCGCGCGCGGCCGCGTCAGCCAGCCGTTCGCCCGCGTCGATCTTGCCGCCCGGAAACGCCCAGCGGTCCTGATCGGGCGGGTTGGCGCGGCGCACCAGCAGCACGTGGCCGTCGCGCACGACGGCGGCGATGGTGGCAGCGATGGGGCGCGGGGCGGGGGTGGTCATGCGGATCTCCAGCGGCAGTCAGACGTCCGGCAAGGATACGCCCCGTCCGTTCATACCTCTTCGATGCGTCGCTTGGGCGCGAACGGCGTGCCCAGATCGAGCAGTGCGTAGATGCGTTCGGTGATGCGCTGGCGCCGCGTCGGCCTGCCCATGCGCCACCGCATGTCCAGCCATAAAAGCGGGAGTGCAAAGCAAAGCCATACCAGCAGGAACATCCCAAGAATGAACAGCGAAAGTTCCGGAAAATCGCCCTGAAAAGCTTCGGCGTCGATGAACCAGGTCAGGCCAATGAGGAACAGCCAGACCGCAAGCATCAACCCGCCGATGGCCTTGAGCAGCGGCGCGCGCTGGTTCATGCCGACGCCGACCGGCGTGTCCCTGCCGGGAAAGGCGCGGAATCGCAGATGACACATATAGGTGCGCCCGTCCTCAAGGTTGCGCAGGGCATACACCGCGTGCGGCTCGTCTGGCGCCGGTTGGGCATTGACGGCCATCTCGACGTAGTCGTCCTGCGCCAGGAACGGCTGCCAGCTTCCCAGTGATTCATCGACCGTCATCAGGAACTGCCGGCCCTGAACCGAAAAGCGATAGTGGCCGTAAGTCGGGCCCTTATGCACATGCCGCGTTTCATGCGTGATGCCGTCCAGCTGCCCGCGGATCAGGAGGAGAGGCGGATCGCCCTCCTGCGTCAGCGCAGCCGGTTCCTGCTGAAGCGGTGAGGGGGCTGGCGCAGCGTTCATGGCCGCTGGGCGCTTCGCGGGATCGAACAGAGCCTCGCTGGCAAGGATGCGCGGCCGCTCGCGGCGGTTGTGCCAGAGGGCGTGCAAGGCGTTCGCGGCAAGCACCAGCGCCATCAGCGCGATCACCAGCGCGAGCACCATCATGAACATGCGCGGCAACGTCGAGATCCCGGCCAGCCACGCCGCGCCCAGGGCGGCCACGCCCACGGCGCTGCAGATGGCGGCCTCGCGTCCGCTGCGCCGTTGGGCGGTCTGGTAGGTGAGCGGCGCAATGGGTTCGCCTTGCGCGGGCACGGCCCAGCAAAAGCGGTTCAGGCCATGCTCGGCTTCCAGCACGCCAATGCGCACGGCAGTGCCTTTATTGTGGAAGGCGCGCAGCAGGGCGATGTGCGAGGGGTCCAGCGCGGAACCCCAGATCGTCTCCGCACCGACCCGCAGGAAGACATCGTTTCGCCGCACCGGCGTTGCGACCCGGATCTGGTCGATGGTTCCCTCGATGATGCGGGGTGCGCGTTGCGGCATGTTGGAGCGGCCGAGGCAAAGCCGCAAGGATAACGCGGCGGACGTACTCGGCGGCGGGCGACCCCGCGGCGGGCGTCCCCGCGGCGGGCGTCTCCCGCCGCCGATGCCATCCGCCGCAGCTCCCGCCGAGGACGCCCCGCCGTACTACTTCTTGACCAGCGGGCAGGTCGACCGCGACAGCGGCATGAAGGCCTGATCGCCCGGCAGCGTGGCCACCAGTTTGTAGTAGTCCCACGGCCGCTTGGATTCCGACGGCTTCTTGACCTCGAACAGGTACATGTCGTGCACCATGCGGCCATCTTCGCGGATGCGGCCGTTGGTGGCGAAGAAGTCGTTGATGGGCGTGGCCTTCATCTGCTTCATCACCGCCGTGGGTTCGTCCGTGCCCGCCGCCTGCACCGCGTTCAGATAGTGCATGACCGACGAATACGTGCCCGCCTGGCTCATGTTGGGCATCTTCTTGAGCTTGTCGTAATAGCGCTGCGACCACGCGCGGGTCTGGTCGTTCATGTCCCAGTAGAAGGCTTCGGTCAGCGTCAGGCCGGCGGCCGCGTCCAGGCCGATGGCGTGGATGTCGTTGATGTAGAGCAGCAGGCCCGCCATCTTCTGCCCGCCCTTGGTCAGCCCGAACTCGCTGGCCGCCTTGATGGCGTTGACGGTGTCGCCGCCCGCGTTGGCCAGGCCCACGATCTGCGCCTTGCTGGCCTGCGCCTGCAGCAGATAAGAGGCGAAGTCGCTGGAGCCGAGCGGGTGGCGCGAGGCGCCCAGCACCGTGCCGCCATTGGCCTTCACGACGTCGGTGGCCGACGCCTGCAGCGTGTGGCCGAACGCGTAGTCCGCCGTCAGGAAGTACCAGCTCTTGCCGCCTTGCTCCACGGTGGCGCGTGCAGTGGTGTTGGCGAGCGACCAGGTGTCGTAGGTGTAGTGGACGGAATAGGGAGAGCACAGGTCGTTGGTGATGCGCTCGGTGCCCGGCCCGCTGAAGACGACAATCTTTTTCTTTTCACGCGCCACTTCCAGCACGGCCAGCGCGGGCGCGGAGCCGGCGACGTCCATGATGGCGTCGACCTTCTGGACGTCGTACCACTCGCGCGCCTTGGCGGCGGCGATGTCGGCCTTGTTCTGGTGGTCCACCACCAGCAGGTCCACCTTCTTGCCCAGCACGGTGCCGCCGAAGTCGGCAATCGCCATCTCGGCGGCGGTGGCGCTGCCCTTGCCGGTCACGTCGGCATAGACGCCGCTCATGTCCAGGATCAGGCCCAGCCGCACCACGTCGTCGGAGACGGCGGGGGCGGGCGTCTGTGCCTGTGCGCTGGCGGCGGCAAGCGCGGCCGCGGCAAAGGCGGTCGTGGCGAACAAGCGAACAATCGTGCTGCGGCACTGCATTGAAATCCGGGTCCTGTCGGCATGTCTCATGGTTGTCTCCCTGTATGCCGGATTCTTTTCGGATATGGCGGGCGCGTATGTAGGTTTTGTTTGCTGCTGCACCCAGTGTGTTCGGACGGCGGCGGTCGTTGATGGGGGGCGGTTTTCTCCTGAGGCAGGTTGGGTGAAACGCTCAGCGGCTGGTGAGCAGGTCGAACTCCATCCGCACCTTGCGGAATGGAAACTCCAGCCGCGCGAAATACACCACGCGGCCGTCGATGCAGGCATAGCGGCGCAGCTCGGCCACCGGGGAAGACACGGGTATCTGCAGTGACTCGGCAGACTCCTGGCCCGCTTCGATCACGTTCAGGACCTGGCGGGCTTCAGAGATGCGGGCGCCGTAAAACTGGTCCAGCACCGGGGCGACGGTGCTTTTCTGAATGCGGGCGCGGTGCTTACGGAAGAGGCCGCTGTCCAGAAAGACCTCGCTGTAGCAGAAGGGGCCGGCATCCGTCGTATGAATGCGCCGCAAGTACTGAAAGCTGCCGCTGCGGTCGGCGCCGCACGGCATGCCCAGTGTGTCGGGCAGGGGCGAGTCGGCGCTGGACTCCACCAGCGACACCGTGCCGAGCTGGTTGCTCAGTTCGACCGTTTCGGCCCAGGTCTTGGGAATGAGCAGCGTGGGCGTTTCGGGCAGTTCGGCGTTGACGAAGGTGCCGGAGCCGCGCGAGCGCCGGATCAGGCCGTCTTCTTCCAGCAGGCCGAACGCCTGGCGGATGGTCGCGCGCGAGATGCCGTAGGTCTCCATCAGCGATTCCAACGGCGGGATCTGCTGTCCGGGCCGCCACGTCCGGTTCTGGATGTGGCTGCGGAACAGCGCGGCGGCCTGCAGATAAAGCGGCTGGGGACTGCGCGAAAAAAGCTTGCGGGCGGGCATGGCGGGATGAAGGGCTATGAAGCGGAAGCCGAGAGCATAGCGTCCGCCATCTCGCGCAGCCGGTGCTTCTGGATCTTGACCGAGTTGGCGCTCTCCACTGACGGGAAGGCGTCCAGCACGGTAAAGCCCGCCGGCGCCTTGAAACCCGCCATGGCCGCCTTGCACGCCGCGGTCCAACCGGCCGGGTCCGCCTGCGCGCCTTCCTGCAGCAGCACGAAGGCGTACGGCACGATCTTGCCGTTGCGCGTCGCGCCCACCACCTGGCAGGCCCGCACGCCGGGCAGGGTCTCGACGACCTGTTCGATCTCCACCGGATTGACCAGGAAGCCGGACAGCCGCAGCGAGTCGCCCATCCGGGTCTGGAACACGAACTGGCGGTCGGTCAGCGTGTAGCCCAGGTCGCCGGTCTTGAAGTAGCCGTCATCCGTCACGGCCGCGCGGGTCGCGTCCGGGTTGTCCAGGTAGCCCTGCATCAGGCTGGGCGACAGGATTTCGATTTCGCCGGACTGGCCGTGCGGCAGCACTTGGCCGGACTCGGGATCGCGGGCGCGCACACGGGCGTTGGGGTAGATGAGCGTGCCGCCGGGCTGGTGGCGGGCCGACACGTCGCCGTCGGCGGGGTCGCGGGGCTGGCCGGCCACCAGCGCAATCAGTTCGCTGGAACCATACAGGCCCGTGAGCGGCACGCCAGCCACGCGGGCCAGGTCCAGCATGTTGTCCAGCGCGGGGGTGAAGCTGGCGAAGCCGAATAGCTGCACGGACGCAAACGCGCCGGGCGCGGCGGCGTGCATCATGCCGACCAGCGCCTCGTTGTTGGCGTAGGTATGGGTGACGGCGTGCCGGGCGATGGCCTGCGCGGATTGGGCCGCGTCGAACACAGGGGCGCAGACGACGGGCACGCCGCGCGCCAGGGCGCCGGCCAATGTCGCAAAACCGAATGCGCCGCAGAACGGCGCGCTGGCCAGCACGCAGGCCCGGTCGTCGTAGCCGAACGCCCGCGCCACCATCGCGCCGTGGCGCAACAAGGTCTTTTGATCGTGCAGCACGAACTTGGGTTTGGACGTGGTGCCGGATGTGGTGAAGCACAACACGCCGGCATTGGCTTGCGCGACGGGTGCGGGGTCGGCGCAGGCCAGCAGCGCGTCGTACCGGTGCACCGGTTTGCCGTGAAGCGATGCCGGAGGAAGTTCGTCGGGTCCGGCCAGCGCGACCGCGCCCTGCAACTGATCCACATCCACTGGCGCGACGCCATCCAGGATGCCCTGGAAGTCGATGCCTTTGAAGTCGGGCCAGTACACCAGCCAGTCGGCGCGGCCGCGGCCCAGGATGTCGGCCACTTCGACCGAGCGGAAGCGCGTGTTGACGGCCAGCACCAGCGCGCCCAGATGGGCGCACGCAAGAAAGGATTCGACCCAGGCCGCGCAGTTGGGCAGCCAGACGGCGACGCGGTGCCCGGGCTGCACGCCGATGCGGGCCAGGCCCGCCGCCAGCGCGAGGCTGCGCGTGCGCAGGTCCGCGAAACTGAGCGGCTGATCACGATCGATGAGCGCAACGGCATCGGGTTGCCGGGCGGCCAGCGCGTCCAGATGGTCGGAGAAGGTCGAGTACGGCAGGGGCATGGCTTACACCGTGGCGATAGGCGTCACAGGCGAGCCGACCGCGCCGGGCATGCGCAGGGGCGGCGCGGTCAACAGGAACCGGCTGCGGCCGTTTGCATGGAGCCAGTCGGCCAGGTCCTTCAGGTACCACAGCTCGGCCAGCGGTACGCCCAGCTTGAAGAGGCAATGGTGGTGCAGCGGCAGGATGGAATGGCCGGGGCCGGATGTGCGCGCCGGATACGATTCGACGGCGTAGTTGTCGGCGCAGATGGCGGCGATGCCGGAATGCGTGATCCAATCCAGCAGCGCGGGGTCGGCGCCGTCCAACACCGCGCCCGTCTGCTCCAGTTTGTGCGGATCGGGGTGGCCGTTCATGGCCACGACGGCTTCCGCGAAACCGGTGCGCAGCACCAGCATGTCGCCGGGCTCGGGCTGGGCGTCCTGCTCGCGCATGGCGGCTTGAAGCTGCGCATGGCCGACG
Organism: Achromobacter animicus; assembly: GCF_902859585.1. Taxonomy (GTDB): domain Bacteria; phylum Pseudomonadota; class Gammaproteobacteria; order Burkholderiales; family Burkholderiaceae_B; genus Achromobacter; species Achromobacter animicus. Next base: position 213,362 of record NZ_CADIJM010000006.1, read on the forward strand.
ATCGTGCGGCCCGGGCCAAAGGCACGCGCCAAGTCCACCAGCACGCCGCGGCCCTGCATGCCTTTTTCGGCATAGCGGCTGACGCTGAGCTTGCGCGCATACGAGCCGCCCGGCGGGCAGCAAGCGGCTTCCGAGTTGTCGGGATCGGCGCCGCCAAACACGTCCACGCCGGCGGCGTAACCGTTGTAATAGACGCGGCGCGCCTGGCCGTCGCCCTGGATGTCGAACATGGCGCCCACGTGGCACAGGCCGTCCCATTGCGTCGAATACTGCATTGACAGCGTGACCTGATCGTCCGACAGCACGTCGATGGCTTCGGGCTGTACCTGCGACATCGCAAAGTTCAGATAGGGTGTGCCTTCGCGGAAGGTGGGCTTTAGCGTGGGCGCGTGGCGGCGCGGATTGAGCACGTTGCCGCCGGGCAGATCCAGCGGCAGCGACAGGCAGAAGACCTTGCCGGCACGGACTTCGCGCACCGCCTGCAGCACCTTTTCTTCGGTCAGCAGGTTCAGGCGGCCCAGTTCGTCATCCGGGCCGAAGTCGCCCCAGGTGGAACCTTCGGGGCGTTGCGTCCAGCGTTTCATCTGCTTGTCTCCTGTCGGTTTTTCATGTTCTTATGAATATAGTACGTATTTACGTACTTTAAAAAGAAATCCGCAATCAGCGGGTTCGTTAGGAGACGAGACCATGACGCAATTGCAGCATCCGCGCGCCGGATGGCGCATCGCCCTTGCCGCGCTGGCCGTTCTGGCGCTGCCTGCGGTCCACGCCGCGGGCTATCCTGAGCACCCTGTGACCGTCGTCGTACCGTATCCGCCGGGCGGCGGCGCGGACCTCTTTGGCCGCGCCATCGCCAACGCATTGCAGCCGGGCCTGAAGCAGACGGTGCTGGTCGAGAACAAGCCGGGCGCGGGCGGCAATATCGGTATGGCTTACGTCGCCCGGGCGAAGGCGGACGGCTACACGCTGGGGCTGGGCACGATCGGCACGCAGACGATCAACCAGTTTCTCTACAGCAACATGCCGTTCGATCCCGAGCGCGACCTGGTGCCGATCGCGCTGGTGTCCACGACGCCCAACGTGATCGCGGTCAGCGCGAAGTCGCCGTACAAGACGGTGGCGGACGTGATCAAGGCGGCCAAGCAGTCGACGGACAAGAAGCTGACCTATGCGTCACCGGGCATCGGTTCGTCGGTGCACCTGACGGGGGCGTACTTCGAGGCCATGGCCGGGGTGACGATGCTGCACGTGCCGTTCAAGGGCACGTCAGCGTCGCTGCCGGCGGTGGCGGGCGGGCAGGTGGACCTTCTGTTCGACAATCTGCCGGGCGCGCTGGCGCAGATCAAGGACGGGAATCTGGTGCGCGGGGTTGCGGTGACTTCTGCGGCGCGTGATCCGTCGGTGCCAGACTTGCCGACGGTTGCCGAGTCCGGATTGCCTGGGTTTGACGTGACGGCGTGGTTTGCGTTGTATGCGCCGCGCAATACCCCCGCGCCGGTAGTTGAACAACTGATTGCCGCCGCCCGCAGCGGCTTGGCGACGCCGGCCATCGCCGCCAACTTCGCCACGATGGGCGCGAAGCCGGGCACGCTGTTCGGCAAGGATCTGGCCGCGTTCGAATCCGCCGAACGCAAGAAGTGGGGCGGACTCATCAAGGATCAGGGAATCAAGGCGCAATGAATTCACCCATCGCTCTCGTGACCGGCGCAAGCCGGGGAATCGGCCGCGCCATCGTGGCGCGGCTGATTGAAGACGGCTTTCAGGTCGTCAATTTCAGCCGTACGTCGCCCGAGACACTGTTGCCGGGCGAGACCTTCCGCTCGGTAGACCTGTGCGACGCGGCGGCGACTATTGCTGCGGGTCGTGAGTTGGCGGCGCAGGAACCGGTGCTGCATCTGGTCAACAACGCGGGGATGATCCAGGTTGCGAACATCGAGGACATTACGCAGGAGGAACTGGCGCGGACGATGGCGTTGAATCTGACTGCGCCGATTCTGCTGATGCAGGCGCTATTGCCGGGGATGCGGCAGGCGAAGTATGGGCGTGTCGTGAATATCGGCAGCCGGGCGGCGCTGGGCAAGGGCGGGCGGTCGGTGTATGGGGCGTCCAAGGCGGGGCTGGCGGGGATGACGCGGACCTGGGCTTTGGAGCTGGCGGGCGATGGCATTACGGTGAACACCGTGGCGCCTGGGCCGGTTGCTACCGAGCTGTTCAATCAGTCCAATCCGCCAGGGGCACCTAAGACGCTGGCGCTGGAGGCGGCGATTCCCGTGGGGCGGGTTGGGCGGCCGGATGAGGTGGCGCATACCGTGGCTATGTTTCTGGACCCGCGGGCGGGGTTTGTGACTGGGCAGGTGCTTTATGTTTGCGGGGGGATGTCTGTGGGGTTAGCTTGAGTGCCGTTGCTGGCCATCGTCGGCGTTCTTGAGACGCCCGGCGCGGCGTGAGCCTGGGGCGGGCGGGGCTCCGATTGCGGTCCGGAGCCTTCGCTCCGGACTGGCCTAGGCGGCCCCCCCCTTCGTCAACCTCGTACGCCTTCGGCTCCCTACGGTTTCCCTCGGGCGCATCTAAACGCCCCGCCCACCCCAGGCCCACGCCGCACCGGGCTCGAGTTGCTTGATCCTCGAGGGCGTTGGGGCGAGTTGGGTTCTTGAGGTTCTGGCACGCACTTGTGTGGAAGAGAAGCGTCTTGCGGTGCCCGCCCCCGGGCGGCCGCGCGGGCGGCCTTCGTGGGCTTACGCGCTGTCTTGCGTCAAATCGATGACGCTTCGCGTGTGGCTGCTTCTGCGTCAGGGGAAGTGTCATAAATTTTGTGTTTGACGCCCTGATCCCCACCAGCGCGCAAGCGCACACCGCCACGACGTGCCACCGGCCCAATGCCGGGTTGCCGCCGTCCGGGCGGCAGCAACCCGGCGGCCCCGCAGATCTCCTGCCCTGACCACGGGTCTTACAGCGCCTCAAACCAAAGACCCTCGCAGCACGACGTCGTGGTCCCCGTCGGCACGAGCGCCGTCGATGCGCCCGAGGGAATCCGTAGGAGTCGCCGCAGGCGAGGACGAGGATGACAACGGGGCAGTCCGGAGCGAAGGCTCCGGACCGCAATCGTGGGCGCTCGTGCCGACGGGGACCGCGGCGTCGGGCGACCTACGAAGCTCGGACGCAGCCTTGCCGTTATCGCCGCGGACGCAGCCTCACGGCTATTGCCGCGGACGCAGCCTCACGGCTATTGCCGCGGACGCTTGTACACCGGACCTACGTGTTGCTCGACGGCCTTCCTCGTCATCTTCCCCGCGCCCTCCAAGGCACCGGCGCGCTCTTCGCGCAGACGCCGCAGCACTTCGGCCGGCGTGACGCCGAAGTGTGCTGCGAACTTGCGCTGGAAGGTGCGCCGCGACATGCCGCAGGCGTCGGCCATGTCGTCCACCGACCAGCGCGCCGACAGGCGTGCTTCCATTTTTTCGACCAGTTCGCGGAATGGGGCGGCCACGCGGTCCTGCAGCCGCAGCGTCTGGCTGTACTGGCGTTGGTCGCCGTTGCGGCGCATGAAGACCACTAGCCGCCGCGCGACCTGCTGGGACAGCGCGGCGCCGAAGTCGCGTTCGATCAGCGCCAGCGCCAGGTCGATGCCGGCGGTGACGCCCGCGGAGGTCCAGTATTTGCCGCTTTCGATGAAGATGCGATCGTCATCGACGCGCAGGCCCGGGTAAAGCTTGCGCAGCCGGTCGGCGGAGCGCCAGTGCGTGGTGACGGCGCGGCCATCGAGCAGGCCGGCGGCGGCCAGGATGAATGCGCCCGTGCAGACGCTGCTGGTGCGGCGTGTGCCGGCGTCGCGGCGGCGTAGCCAGGCGCGCGTTTCGCCGTGCGCCGCGGCGCGATCCACGCCGGCGCCGCCGGGCACCAGCAGCATGTCGATGGGCGCGTCGTCGTCCGCTTCGAAGGTGCCGTCCACTTGCATGCGCAGCCCTTGTTCCCAGGTGGTTACCACCGGCGATGCCGCGATCGTGTTCAAGGCATATAACTGGCGGCCCGACTCTTCGTTGGCCGAGGTGAAGGCCTGCCACGGTCCGGCCAGGTCCAGCGGCTGGAAACCGTCGTACAGCACGAACAGCACGCGTTGTGGCGCGATTGGCGCGCTTTCTGGCGCACCGCGCGGCGCGCGTTCGCCTATGCTGGGTTCTGGCGTTTTCATGGGAGCAACGTCATGAAGGTGAATATCGTCTTGTTCGAAGGGCTGACCCAGCTTGATATGACCGGGCCGTACGAAGTGCTGGCGAACGCGCCTGGATTTACCGTGGATTTTGTCGCAAAAACGATGGAGCCGGTGCGCTGCGACCGGGGGTTGCGCTTCGTACCTACGCAAACGATCGACTCGGCGCAGCCTTGCGACCTGCTGGTCGTGCCGGGCGGACCGGGCACGGACGACGCCATCGTCGACCCGGCGTGGGTGGATTTCACCCGCAGGCAGGGGCAGGGCGCCAAATACCTGTTCGGCATCTGCACGGGATCGCTGCTGCTGGGTGCGGCCGGGCTGCTGCGGGGTAAGCGGGCGTCGAGCCACTGGCGGGCGCGGGAACTGCTGGCGCGCTTTGGGGCCACGCCGAGCGACGAGCGCCTGTGTGTGGACGGCAATGTGTTCACGGCCGGCGGCGTGACGTCGGGGATCGACATGGGGCTGAAGGTGGTGGCGTCGCTGTGCGGCGAGGATGTGGCGAAGCTGATCCAGTTGCAGATCGAATACGATCCGAAGCCGCCGTTTCCGGGCGGCACGCCCAAGACGTCCGAGCCGGCGATTGTGGAGCGCTATCTGGCGATGTCGCAGGCGCGATTCGAGCGACGCAGCGCGGCGGTGGATCGGGCGGCGGCGGCCATGCGGTGAGGCGGTGAACTTGGCATGAAGGGGGCGATTCGGCCGTATCGGCGGCGGCCATGCCGCGGGGGTGAGGTGGCGCGACGATAGCGATGCCGTGGCGGCGAAGTTCATGCCGTCACAGCGGTGCCCCTGTCTTTGAAGAGGGGTCGCATAGCCTTTATCGCTGCGCCGCTCACCGCCCCAGATGGTCCAGCGGCAGCGGGCTCTGCGGCTTGACCGTCTGGATCGCGAAGTTGCTGCGGATGTCCTTGACGCCGGGCAGTTTCAGCAGGGTATGCAGCAGGAACTGTTCGTATCCGCGCAGGTCGGGCACCACGACCTGCAACAGGAAGTCGGACTCGCCGGACACCAGATGCGCGGCGATCACTTCCGGCAGCGCGCTGACCTCGTTACGGAACATTTCGGCGTCGCGCTCATGGTGGCGCTCGACCTTCACGCCCACGAATACCGTCAATCCCAATCCGACCTCGTGCGGATCCAGCCGCGCTTCGTAGCCCTGGATGACGCCGGCTTCTTCCATCATCCGTACGCGCCGCAAGCAGGGCGAGGGCGACAGGCCGATCTGGTCCGCCAGCTCCACGTTAGTGAGCCGGCCGTTCTTCTGCAGCGCCTCCAGAATCCGGCGGTCGTAGGCGTCAAGTTGGCGTTTTGGCATAGATGTGAGGCATTTAGGCTTGGGTTGGTGGGTTGTGCCAGGAATGGTATCCAAGTTGGCAAGAATGGCAAGCACATGCCAGCCCCTTTTTTCTAGAATCTCGCCATTGAAAACTTGCGGTGGAGCGCGGTCATGGCCGATATGGCGTTGTTTCTGGGAGCCTTGCTGATTGTGTACGTGGTGCCCGGGCCGGACATGATCCTGCTGCTGGAAACCGGTCTGCTGCGCGGCCGCGGGCAGGCGCTGGCGGTGGCGGCGGGCTTGGCGATTGCACGTGCGGCGCATGTGACGCTGGCCGCGCTGGGTCTGGCGGCATTGTTCAAGACGCACCCGTGGGCGTTCGACGCGGCGCGCACGGTGGGCGGCTGCTATTTGGTGTGGCTGGGGATCCGTCTCTTGCGCGCGCCGCTTGCCGTTCCGCCCTTGGACGGGGAGGGCGCACCGCGACATGCTGGCTGGGGACCCGCGCTGATGAGCGGCGTGCTCACCAATGTGCTCAACCCCAAGGCCTTGCTGTTCTGCTCGGTGCTCCTGCCGCAGTTCGTGTCGCCGGAGCGCGGCCCGATTGGCCAGCAGTTCGCCGTGCTGGGCGTCATCCTCGTCGGACTGGGCCTGACGTTCGACGTGCTGTGCGCGCTGGCGGGCGGCGCGGTAGGCCGCTGGATGTCCGCCAGCCCGCGCGCACAAAAGATCCAGAGCCTGGTCTTCGGCACCGCCCTGATCGGCTTCGGCCTGCGCCTGACCTTCGCCAATCGCCCGGCCTGAGGTGCGCGGCACCTTGTCGGGAGTTGGACAACCATGGTTTTCCAAGACCGAATGAGGTGTCAGACACCCGTGGTTTTTTAGGACCAAATGAAGTGTCTGATACCCGGGGTTTTGTAGGACCAAATGAGGTGTCAGACACCCGGGATTCTGTAGTACCAAATGAGGTGTCAGACACCGGCCTTATGTGTCGAAATTCGCAACAAAATAAGGCCCGGTGCGCAATCGCACCGGGCCATATTGCTTAGCACCGCACCTGCTTTACTTGCCGAAGGCGAACGACGCTGCGTCGACCTCGTCAGCCTTGGCGGGCGGCGGGACGGCGCCGTCTTCCAGCAGTTCCGCGGGATCCAGTCCCTTGGTCAGCTCCAGCGCCTGGCGCTCGAACAGGCGCCGGTACAGGCCGCCCTTCAGGCGGATCAGCGCGTCGTGGCTGCCTTCTTCAATCACGCGGCCATGGTCCATCACCAGCAGGCGGTCCAGAGCCCGGACCGTCGACAGGCGGTGCGCTACGACCAGCGTCGTGCGGCCTTCCATCAGGCGGTCCATCGCGCGCTGGATCAGCACCTCGCTTTCGCTGTCCAGGCTGGACGTGGCTTCGTCCAGGATGAGGATCGGCGCGTCCGCCAGGAACGCCCGCGCAATCGCCACGCGCTGGCGTTCGCCGCCGGACAGCTTCACGCCGCGTTCACCGACGAGCGTCTCGTAGCCCTTGGGCAGCGCCATGATGAAGTCATGCGCACTGGCCAGCCGAGCAGCCTGCTCGATGTCGGCCTGCGACGCGCCGGGGCGGGCATAGGCGATGTTTTCCGCCAGCGTCCGGTGAAACAGCACGGGCTCCTGCTGCACGATCGCGATCTGCCCGCGCAGCGACGCCTGCTTCACCTGGGCGATGTCCTGCCCGTCGATGGTGATGCGGCCGCCGTTCACGTCGTACAAGCGCTGGATCAGCTTGATGAACGTCGTTTTGCCCGAACCCGAGTGGCCGACCAGGCCCACCCGTTCGCCCGGCGCGATGCGCACCGAGAACCGGTCGTACAGCGCGACGTTGTGCGCGCCATAGCGGAACGTCACGTCTTCGAAGCGGATCTCGCCCGCGGTCACCGCAATGTCGCCCGCGCCTGGCCGGTCTTCCACGCCCAGCGGCTGCTTTTCCAGCGACACCAGTTCCTCCATGTCGTTGACCGAGCGCTGCAGGTTGCGGATGTGCATGCCCACGTCGCGCAGATAGCCTTGGAGCACAAAGAACATGGTCAGCGTGAACGTGATGTCGCCCACGCTGGCCTGGTTGCGCGACCACAGCAGCAGCGATGCGCCCAGGATCGAGGCCTGCATGGCGACGAGCATTGCGCCCTGGATGCCGCCGTTGAACGTGGCGCGGATCCAGGTGCGGCGCGTGCGGCGGCGCCACTTGTCGATGACGCGGTCCAGCCGCGCTTCTTCACGCGTCTCCGCGCCAAAGGCTTTGACCACGGCATTGCAGCTGACCGCATCGGCCAGCGCGCCGCCCATGCGCGTATCCCAGGCATTGCCCAGGCGCGCGGCGGGCGCCACGTACGCCAGCGACAGCGTGGCGGTGACGGCGATGTAGAGCACCGAACCCAGGCCCACGACCAGCCCCATCAGCGGCCAATGCGCGCCCAGCAGCGCGGTGGCGCCCACCAGCATGACGACCGACGGCAGCAGCGCCACCAGCAACGTGTCATTGAGCAGGTCCACCGCCCACATGCCGCGCGTGATCTTGCGCACTGTCGAGCCCGCGAAGCTGTTGGCATGCCAGTCGGTCGAAAAGCGCTGTACGCGATAGAAGGCATTCGAGGCGATGCCGTTCATCATCTTCAGCGTGAAGGTGATGATGTTCTGGAACACCGCCTGGCGTAGCAGCGTCCCGCCCACGCCTAGCGCAACCAGCAGCCAGAAGGCGGTGATGGCGGCGGTCCAGGCAAGCTGGTCGCCGGCCGCGCCCGACGCAACCGCGTCGACCAGGCGGCCGGCGTACATCGGGGTCAGCACGTCGGCCACGGCGGACAGCAGCGCCAGCGCCACGATCACGACGATGCGCAGCGGCTGCCGGGCCCAATAGCGGAAGGTAAAGCCCAGGACATCCTTGAAGGCTTGTCCTCGAAAATCGATTTTTTTTCTAGCCATTGCCATGGCCTGGCGGCAGTAAACACGCCAGGTTCCTTGTAAGGAAAGAGGAAAAACACGCCGTGCGCCGGAAGGGGCGCTGGCAACTGCGTTAAGGGTTCAAATGGGCACGGCGGACCGGTCGCCAGGTAGTGAACTGGCGATGGTGCCGCGCGGGCGACGACTTAATGGCGTCGCGGGGACACGCGCGGGACGGCGTTCGGCATGGGGTACATCATGCGGCCTCCCTGTCGGTGGGTGAGGGGAAAAAAGGAAATGGGCGCGAGGCCCGAATTGCCGATTCTATCCAAGTGATGTAGGCGAATCAACGGGCCGTGCGTGGGGACGGAATGCGGTGTCGGTTTTTTTCAACGCGGCGGATGCGGCAAAGGTGCGCGAAGCTGGATGCGTCGCAAACGCTGCGATCAAGACGGTCGCAGCGGATCAGCGGGCACAACGAGCGACGCGACCGCCGTGCTAGCCGGGCAGCGACGCCGCGCCCGCAGCGGTATACCCGCCCTGATGGCTTGCCAGCCGCGCATACACGCCTTGCTTGCGCAGCAGTTGGTCGTGCGTGCCGGACTCCGCCAACGTGCCGCGGTCCAGCACCAGAATCAGGTCGGCATCGCGAATGGTGGACAGGCGATGCGCAATCACCAACGTCGTGCGGTGGCGCATCAGCACGTCGAGTGCGCCGCGCACCTGCATTTCCGACAGCGTGTCCAGATGCGACGTGGCTTCGTCCAGGATCAGCACCGGCGCGTTCTTCAAGAAGGCACGCGCAATCGAGATGCGCTGCCGCTGGCCGCCCGACAACTGCATGCCGCGCTCGCCCACGCGCGTCGCCAGCCCCTCGGGCAGACGCTGCACGAAGTCGGCCAGCGCCGCCTGTTCCAGCGCACGTATCAGATCTTCGCGGCTGGCCTCGGGACGCGCCAGCCGTATGTTGCCTTCGAGCGTGTCGTTGAACAGATACGTGTCCTGTGTGACCAGCGCCACGCGCTCGCGCAGGCCGTCGAGCTGGAGTTGGCGCACGTCCACGCCGTCCAGCTTGACTGCGCCTTCGCGGGGATCCCAGAAGCGCAGCAGCAGGCTGGCCACTGTGCTCTTGCCTGCGCCCGAGGCTCCGACGATGGCCACCGTGGCGCCGGCAGGCGCCGTGAAGCTAAGCTGCCGCAGCGTGTCCTGGCGCTTGCCGGGGTAGGCGAAGCTGACGCGCTCGAACGCGAGCGACAGGCCATGCGGCGCCACCGGCGCGGGCAGGGGGCCGTCCACGACGGGTTCGGGTTCGTTGGCCACCACGTGCAGGCGGCGCGTGGCGGCGATGGTGTCGGCCAGTTGCCGGCTGACCTGCGAGATCTCGGACACCGGCAGGAACGTCGCCAGCGCGATCAGCACCAGCAGCGGCAGCATGCCGGCTTGCAGCGTACCGGCCTGCACCTGCAGCGCGCCCACGACAGCTACCGAGAGCCCGCCCAAGCCCATCGCGATTTCAAACCAGGCCGTCTGGCGCGACAGGTCGCGCAGGATGGCCAAGCGCCGCGCCCGATAGTGATCGGCGACTTTCAAGAACTGATCGCGGCGCCGGCCCGTCGCCTGGAAGGCGGTCAGGTCGGCCAGGCCCTGGATGGTGTCGGTGGTGTGAGCGCTCATTTCACCCAGCGCCTCGCGCGCCTTGTCGCCCAACGCATCGACGCGGCGCCGGCCGCGCACGGGAGAGACCAGCGCATAGGCCAGGAACGGCAGCAGCGCCAGCGCCACCGGCCAACTGTAGAACCCCAGGAAACCCAGCACGGACAACGGCACCAGCACGGACACGATGGCCGGCGCGATGGTGTGCGCGTAGAAATACTCGACCATCTCCACGTCCTGCGTGGCCAGCGCGACCAGATCGCCCGAGCGGCGTTGCAGCAGGTACGCGGGCGCCAGCCGTTCGAGCTTGTCGTAGAGCTTGACGCGCATGTCGGCCAGAAGCTGATAGGCCATCGCATGCGCCAGCCACGATTCCAGCCAATGGAACAGGGCGGCCAGCGGCGCGGCGATCAGCAGGCCGACGATCAGCGCGGTGGTATCGCCACCGTCGCGGATCGCGGCCACGATCAGGGCGCTGAACACGCCCACGCCGATAAAGGCGGCGACACGCGCCACGCCCAGCAGAATGGTCGCGATGAGCGTGCCGCGCCATGGGCGCACCACCGACAGCAGGGTGCCCAGTGTGGCGCGCCAGCCGACGTGATCGGCATCCGCGTCCAGCGACCGCAGGGCCGGACCGGGCGCGTTGCCGTCGTCGGGCTCAGCGGCGGGATTGCCCGCCGCCTGCTGCGCCGAGGGCAATACGCCTGCGGCCGGGTTGCGGTGCGCGGCCGCCTGTTCGTGCATCAGGCGGTAGTACAGCCCTTTCTCGCGCATCAGGTCGGCATGCGGTCCGGCTTCGGCCACTCGGCCCTGGTCCAGCACCAGGATGCGGTCCGCGCCGATCACGCTGGCCAGCCGGTGCGCCAGGATCAGCGTCGTGCGGCCGGCCATGAGGCGGTCCAGCGCCTGCTGGATCAGCGCCTCGTTCTCGGTGTCGACCGACGACAGCGCCTCGTCCAGAATCAGGATGGGCGCGTCGCGCAGCAGGGCGCGGGCGATCGCCACGCGCTGGCGCTGGCCGCCCGACAATTGCAGGCCGCGCTCGCCGATGCGCGTGGCGTAGCCGTCCGGCAGCGCCATGATGAAGTCGTCGATGTTGGCGGCGCGGGCGGCGGCGCGCACCTCATCAAGCGTTGCGTCGGGGCGGCCCAGACGCAGGTTGTCGTCGATGGTGCCGTGAAATAGCGTGATGTCCTGGCTGACCAGGGCGATGTGTGACAAGAGGAACTGCGTGTCCAGCGCGTTGACGTCGTGCCCGCCCACGCGGACCGCGCCGGATTGCGGCACGCATTCGCGCAGCAGCAGCCGCACGATGGTGGATTTGCCCGCGCCGCTGGGGCCGACCACGCCGACCCGTTCGCCCGCCGCAATGCGGAACGCCAGGCCCCGGTGGGCGGCGCGTTCGGGCGTGTACGAAAAGGCGACGTCGTCGAACTCGATGGTCGGCGCCAGGCGCGCAGGGCCCGCTTGCGCGGCGCGCGCGTCGGGGGCGGGCGTCAGTGGCTGTGCGTCCATCAGCGCGTGAATGCTGGCGGCGGCCGACTGGCCCAGCATGCCCCGGTGCAGCACCGCGCGCAGATCGCGCAGAGGGCGGAAAATCTCGGTGCCCGCCATCAGCACGATCAAGAGCGCCTCGACGCTCATGTCGCCGGTGGTCACGCGCCAGGCGCCCAGCGTCAGCGCCAGCGCGGCGCCCAGCGCCACGCCCAGGTCGCTGATGCCGCGCGTCAGCAGGCTGACGGACAGCACCCAGAACGTGTTGTCGGACAGACTGCGCGCGCGGGCGGCAAGCCGCTCGCCCCACGCCTTGCCCTGGCCATACGACTTGAGCGTGGGAAGCCCCTGGACCGCGTCCAGGAACTCTTCACCGAATTCGTTGAGCGACCGGCTGCGCGCCAGGCTGGCACGGCGGTCCAGCATGTGTACGGCCATCGGCCCGAACAATGCGAAGAGCGCGGCGGCCAGGAAGACGAGGGCGGTCGGCACGTCCCAGAACGCGATGACGGCAAAGATGGCAAAGGGTGCGGCGGCCGCGATGGCGACCTGCGGCAGATACTGTCCGAAGAAGGTCTGCAACTGTTCGACGCCGTCCACCACAGTCAGCATGACGCCACCCGTGCGCTGGTTGGCGAACCATGCCGGTCCCAACGCGACGATGCGGTCGTACAGCTTCGCGCGCAGCGTGTGCTGGATGGCAGCGGATGTGCGGTTGGCCTGCACCGTGCGCCAGTCGTCCAGCAACGCCCGCAGCAGCACCATGGCCGCCACGCAAAGCGCCGGCATTGCCCATTCCTGCCACGGCGCCCCGTCGAACACGCGTGCGAGCAGCTGCCCCAGAAACACGTACCGCGCAATCCCGGCCGCCAGTGCCAACAGGCCCAGAAAGATGCCGCCCGCCATGCCGGCACGCAGACCCTCGGTCAGACGCCACAGCCTCGAATCGAAATACATAGCATTACTCCATCCAGAGCCTGCATCGTCCCCGATCCGGCGCGCGCGCGAAAGCGATGAATTTTCAATCAAGGGTTGAGATAAACTCAACCGATGTCCGATTTCTCTACCCGCACGCCGCCGCTGGCCGCGTTGCGCGCCTTCGAAGCCGTGGCCCGTCTGGGCAGCCTGAGCCGTGCGGCTGCCGAGCTCAACGTCACGAAAAGCGCCGTCAGCCATCAGTTGCGCGCCCTGGAAGCCGACCTGGGAACATCGCTGCTGCGCCGGGGCGGCACCGTGCGGCGCGCCGAAACCACGGAAGCGGGCGCTGCGCTGCTGGCTTCCGTACAACAGGCCTTGACCCTATTGGAAACCGCCTGCCGCAATGTCCGGGCCAGCGCCCGCGGCAAGCGGCGCTACACCCTGAACGTGTCCGCCAACCCCTCGCTGGCCGCGCTGTGGCTGGCGCCGCGCATCGGCCGCTTCATCGAACTGCATCCGGACATCGACATCCAGGTCTACCTGCACGCCAGCCAGGATCCGGCTTGGAAGACCCAGGACATCGACCTGGCCTTCCTGCACGTTCGGGCGATGGGGCCGCACATTGCCGCGCCGGGCGACATTCCGCTGATGACCGAAACCGTGGTGCCGGTGTGCAGTCCGGCGCTGGTGCCCGAGGCCGACCGCAATGACTCGCGCGTGTTCCTGCGCCACCGCTGGCTGGAAGAAAAGCACATCGACAGCCCCGAGACCGATTGGCGCACGTGGGGCCCCCGGCTGGGGATCGCGCCGGTCGACTGGCAGGATCCGATGGTGCTGAGCGGCTTGAGCACCGTGGTGGCCGCGGCGGCGGCAGGGGTGGGCATCGCGCTGGGCCGCGCGCCGCTGATCGACGAAGACCTGGCGAGCGGCCGGCTGGTGCCGCTGATGCCGCATCTGCGCATGCCGGGCTCGTGGGGCTATGTCATGCGCATCCACGCCAACCGGCCGATGGATCCCTCATTGCCCGCGCTGGTGGAGTTTCTGGCCGAGGAAGGCCGCAGCACAGGCGCGTGGCAAAGCCCCGACGGCGTATTCGGCAGCCTTGCCCCGCATGACGTTCACGCCGAGCATCAAGATCGTCCAGCCGGATCACGCACGCGGCGCGGTTAATCGGCCGTCAACTCCATGCTGCGCGTCACTTCCTCCTGCACGCGCTCCCAGATCGCCCGCTTCAGTTCCACGAATCGCGTCGACAATTGCACGTCCGCGCTGCGCGGATGCGGCAGGTCGTTCTGGATGTCCTGCACGATGCGGCCGGGCTTGGAACCCATGACCGCCATCCGCGTCGACAGGGTCAGCGCCTCGTCGATGGCGTGCGTGATGAAAACGATGGTCTTGCCGCTCTGCTCGTAGATCGACAGCAATTGGTCCTGCAGCACCTGCCGGGTCATCGCATCAAGCGCCGCGAACGGCTCGTCGAACAGCATCACGTCCGGGTCGTTGGCCAGCACGCGCGCAATCGACACGCGCTGCTTCATCCCGCCCGACAGCGCGTGCGGATACTTGTCCGCCGCGTGCTTCAGGCCCACCATCTCGATGAACTTGCGGGCGATCGGCGCGCGCTCCTGGCGCGACATTCCGCGCATCTTCAGGCCCAACTCCACGTTCTCCTGCACCGTGCGCCACGGAAACAGCGCGTACTGCTGGAACACCATGCCGCAGGCGGCGGTCACGTCGGTGACCTTTTTGCCGTTGATCTCCACCGACCCGGTGTTGGGCGTGATGAAGCCCGCCATCAGGTTCAGCAGTGTCGATTTGCCGCAGCCCGAGGCGCCCAGCAGCACCAGGAATTCTCCGCGTTTGACCTCCAGGTTGACCTTGTCCAGCACCGGCACTTCGCCGTAGGCCTTGGAGACGTCCGTCAGCCGGATCATCGTGTCGTTCATCGCTGCCATGCCAGCACCCATCGTTCAAGAAGCCGCAAACACAGATCGGTCACCAGCACGGTGAAACTGATCAGCACCATACCCAGCACCACGGTGTCGGTCTGGAAGAATTCCTTGCCGTTCATGATCATGAAACCCAGGCCTTCCTTGGACGCCACCAGTTCGGCCGAGATCACGCAGGTCCAGGACAGGCCCAGGATGATCTTCATGCCCGACAGAATCTGCGGCAGACAGCCCGGAAACAGCACCTCGCGCATGACCTGCCAGCGGTTGGCGCCCAGGTTGCGCGCGGCGCGCACCAGCACGGGGTCGATGCTGCGCGAGGCCTCCATCACGTACAGCAACGCGGGCACGAAGGACCCCATGAACACGATGCTGTACTTCTGCGTTTCGGTGATGCCGAACCACAGCAGCGACAGCGGAATCCAGCTCATGGACGGCAGGGGGCGCAGGAACGAGATGATGGGGTCGAAGACGGCGCGCGCCACCTTCGACGTGCCCAGCAGGATCCCCAGCGGAATCGCCACGATCACGGCAGCCAGAAAGCCCACCATGACGCGGCGCGTGGAGGCCAGCACGTTGTAGAACAGCGTGCCCTGGTCGGACATGGACAGCGCGCGCGCCAGGACCTGGGACGGCGCGGGCAGGAAGATGGGATCGACCGCGCCGGCACGGCACAGGCCTTCCCACATCAGCAGAAAACCCAGCAGCGAAAACACGCTGACCCAGAGCAGGCGCGTTTCGCGGGATGACGAACGTGTGGACATAGGCAGACTGTCCCGGGCTTAGAGGTACGAGGACTGGACCCAGTCCTTGACGGTGGGTGCGCGGTCGATCTGCTTGAGCGACACCAGCATCTCGGCCAGCTTCTGCATGCCGTTCACGAAGTTGCCGGGCTCGATCATCAGCGCCTTCTGGTCTTCAGCCGAATACCACTGCGTCTGCTTGATGACGGCCAGCTGCTCGTCCTTGGACAGCCCGGTCAGTTCCAGCAGCACGCCGGCCGCTTCCTCGGGCTGGTTCGTCAGCATGGCGTTGGCCTGGAACACCGCCTGCAGGAACTTGCGCACGGCGTCCGGATTTTCCTTGCCCAGCTTGGCGTGCGTCAGCAGCACGTCGGGTCCGGGGGTGATGGCGTATTGCTTGTAGAGCGAGAACGCGGTGTCGTCCAGCAACACGTGCGTGCCCGGCACGGCTTTGATGCGGTCAAACGCCGGCGTCCAGGCCACGGCCGCGTCGATCTGGCTGCCCTGGTAGGCAGACAGGAGGTTGGTCGCGGGCAGGTTGATGATCGAGACATCGCGATCGGGATTCAGGCCGGCCTGGCGCAGCACGTCCAGCAGCAGCACGTGGGCGCTGGAGGCGTACGTGACGCCGATCTTCTTGCCCTTCAGGTCGGCAACGGATTTGACGTTGTCGCGCACGAGCACGCCTTCGGCACGGCCGAAGTTGTTGGGGGTGGCGATGACCTGGAACTGGCGCGCGCCCGCGGCCATCAGCGCCAGCGACGACACCACGCCCGTGCCCGCCAGGTCCACATTGCCCGCCATCACCGCGCTCATGCGGTCCGACGACGTGGCAAAGCTCTGCCACTTGATGTCCAGACCCTGCTTGGCGAACAGCCCCGTCTTCATCGCGATGTAGGCGGAGTAATGGCCCAGCCAGGCCGAGCCGCCATAGGTGTAGGACGCGCCGGCGGCGCGGCCGATCATCGGAAAGCCCAGGGCGCTTGCGCCCGCAAGTGCAGCGGTGCGCACCAGCATGGCGCGGCGATTCATGTTCATATTTTTCCCCTACTTGAATGTAGATTGACCGATAGATTCCATGTCGCCGGCACTCTGGGGTGCGGCAGACGAGACTTTCGCCCGAGCGCCTGGCGGCGGCATGAATATAAGGAGCGGCGATGGTCAACATCAGCGGCGCTTAAATTTCTGCAGCTCCGAAACGGCGGGTCCACACTCGCCGCACTTGTCCTTGGAGCCTTGTCGTGAAAAGTTTTGACGTGATCGTGATTGGTGCCGGCGTGATCGGCAGTTCGGTGGCGTTTCACCTGGCCGAACTCGGCGCGAAGAACGTGCTGGTGCTGGACCGCGAGACCATCGGCGCGGGCACCACGTCGCAGTCGTCCGGCATCCTGCGCACGCACTATTCCGTGCGCGAGAACGTGGAGCTGGCCCAGCGTTCGTGGAGCGTGTTCAACAATTTCGCCAGCTATCTGGGCGACGAAGAGGCTTCGTGCGGCCTGGTCAAGTGCGGCTACCTGATCACCGCCGCCGACGACGACAAGCTGGAACCGCTACGCGGCGCGCTGGCGCAGCAGCAGGCGCAGGGCATCGCGCTGGAATTGCTGAATGCCGCGCAGGCGCGCGAGCTGCTGCCCATTGCGTCCTTCGACAACGCCGCGCTGATCGGCTACGAGCCCGAGGCGGGCTTTGCGGACGCGTATCTGGTGGCCACCAGCTTTGCGCGCGGCGCCCGCCGCCGCGGCGTCACCATCCGCGAAAACGTCAACGTCCAGCGCCTGATCATCGACAACGGCCGCGTGACGGGCGTGGTGACGTCCGAAGGCGACTACAGCGCGCCGCTCGTCATCAGCACGCAGAACATCTGGACGCCGGAACTTGCCGGCTGGACCGGCGTGGCCATGCCCGTCGTGCCGGAGCGCCACGCCGTGCTCGCGCTGGAATGCGACGCGGCGCCCTATACGTATTCGATGCCGGTCTTCAAGGACCTGGCCTCGCCCGGCATGCTGTATTGCCGCAGCTACGGCGGCAACCAGATGCTGGTCAGCGAAGGCATCGTCGGCGAGGCGCTGCAAAAGAGCGATGCCGAGCAGGGCGACATTCCGCTGGACTACGTGGCCGAGGTGGGCGCGCAGGTGGCGGACCGCTTCCCCGCGTATGAGGCCGCCGGACTGGCGTCGTCGTGGACCGGCGTCTACGACGTGACGCCTGACTGGAACCCCGTGCTGGGCCGTGTGCCGGGGGTCGACGGGCTGATCGTGGGCTTCGGCTTCTCGGGCCACGGCTTCAAGCTCTCGCCCACCGTGGGTCGCGTGCTGGCGCAGGAAGCGCTGGGTCTGGCGACCGACGTGTCGCTCACGCCTTACGAATTGGGGCGCTTTCAGCGCGGCGCGCTGTTGACCGGGAAGTACGGCCTTGGCGCAGTCTCCTGATCCGCGCGGTCCGGTGCAAGCCAGCTGGTTGGCGCTGCCGCCCGAGCCGTGGAAGAACGGCGGGGGTGTCACGCGCACGCTGGTGGCCGACCCAGCCGGACGCTGGCGCGTCAGCATCGCCGATATCGAACGCGACGGCCCGTATTCACGGTTTCCCGGGTATGACCGCGTGTCGGTCGTGCTGGCGGGCGAGGGCGTGATGCTGCAAGGCGAGGGTGTGGCCGTGCCGTTGCGGCTGCGTGAACCGGCGGTGTTTGGCGGCGATGCGTTGCTGCAATCCACGTTGGTGGGCGGACCGGTGCAGGTGCTGAATCTCTTTGTCTTGCGCGGCGGTGCGAGGGCGTCGGTGACCTGTTCGGGGTCGGCGTCCGGTTGCTGCGAGGTCGGCGCGTTGCCGGCCGGCGCGGATGGGCTCGAGGTTACGCGGGTGCGGGTGACGGCGGGGGCATACGAGATGACGCGCGGCGTGGAAATGCCGGGCGTCGATTCGCCGGGCGTCGACACGCCGGGCGTCGATACGCCGGGCGTCTGTACGGCGGGCGTCGCCACCCCCGGCGCCCCAGCCACGCAAACCGACTTCACCGTGATCCTGGACATCACGGTCCAGAAAAGCTTCCCGGACTGACCAAACTACAGCCGTCCCAGTCACAACCCGGGGCGTCCGTTGATTCCTTTCACTCAGGAGTGTTTCCATGAAGGTACTTGCCGCGGTCAAGCGCGTGGTTGACTACAACGTCAACGTGCGCGTCAAGGCCGACCAGAGCGGCGTGGACATCGGCAACGTGAAGATGTCGATGAACCCGTTCGATGAAATCGCCGTCGAGGCGGCCGTGCGCCTGAAAGAGCAGGGCGCGGCGGCTGAAGTCGTGGCCGTGTCTTGCGGCACGGCGCAGTCGCAGGAGACGTTGCGCACCGCGCTGGCCATCGGCGCCGACCGCGGCGTGCTGGTGCAGACGGATGCCGCCTTGCAGCCGCTGGAAGTCGCCAAGCTGCTGCGCGCCGTCGTGGTCAAGGAAGCGCCCGCGCTGGTGATCCTGGGCAAGCAGGCCATCGACGACGACGCGTGCCAGACCGGCCAGATGCTGGCGGCCCTGCTGGGCTGGCCGCAGGCCACCAACGCCAGCGCCATCGCCATCGGCGACGGCACGGCGCGCGTGACGCGCGAGGTGGACGGCGGCCTGGAAGTGGTGGAACTGACGCTGCCGGCCATTGTGACGGCAGACCTGCGCCTGAACGAGCCGCGCTATGTCACGTTGCCCAACATCATGAAGGCCAAGAAGAAGCCGCTGGATGTGGAAACGCCGGGCGCGCTGGGCGTGGACCCGGTGTCCCGCCTGCAGACGCTGCGCGTCGAAGAGCCGGCGGCGCGCGCACCCGGCATCAAGGTTGCCGACGTGGCCGCGCTGGTCGACAAACTGAAGAACGAAGCCAAGGTGATCTGATGACTGTCCTTGTTATTGCCGAACACGATAATCGGGCGCTGAATGGCGCCACGCTCAACGCCATTTCTGCCGCGGGCAGGCTGGACATGCCGGTCCACGTACTGGTCGCGGGCGAGGGCGCGCAGCCGGTGGCCGAGGCGGCTGCACGGGTCGCCGGGGTGGCAAAGGTGCTGCTGGCGCAGGCGCCGCAGCTTGCCGATGGCCTGCCGGAAGTCGTGGCCGCGCAGGCCGTGGCGGCGGCAGCCGGCTACTCGCACGTCTTCCTGGCCGCGACGGCGCAGGGCAAGAGCGTGGCGCCGCGCATTGCCGCGTTGCTCGACGTGGCGCAGGTGTCGGACGTGATAGAAGTGCTGGCGCCCGATACCTTCAAGCGTCCGATCTACGCCGGCAACGCGATCGCGACGGTCAAGAGCGGTTATCCGGTGGTCGTGGCCACGATCCGCCCCACTGCGTTCGATGCGGTGTCTGCCGACGGCGGCAGCGCCACGGTGGAAGCGGTCGAGGCCGTGGCGGCGGCGGGCTTGTCGCGATTCATCAGCCGCGAGATCGCGGTGTCAGAACGCCCCGACCTGGGCGGCGCGCGCGCCGTGGTGTCGGGCGGACGCGGCCTGGGTAGCGCGGAAAACTTCAAGCTGCTCGATCCCCTGGCCGAAAAGCTGGGCGCGGCGCTGGGCGCCTCGCGCGCCGCCGTCGACGCGGGATATGCGCCGAACGACTGGCAGGTCGGCCAGACCGGCAAGATCGTTGCGCCGGACCTGTACGTGGCCGTCGGGATTTCGGGCGCGATCCAGCATCTGGCGGGCATGAAGGATTCCAAGGTCATCGTCGCCATCAACAAGGACGGCGACGCGCCGATCTTCGGCGTGGCGGATTACGGGCTGGTGGGCGACCTGTTCGAAGCCGTTCCGGCGCTGACGTCCTCGCTGCCGTGATGGATGCGGCGTCGACGCCGCAGAACGCGCCAACGCCGCGGGCAGCCCTTCGCTGCCGAACCCCGCGTTCGGGGTGCCGCGGGCTTTACGTCAACGCCGCAGGCTGCGCCACAGCGTGGCCGGCGGCAGCCCCAGCGCCGGGGCCAGTTCTTTCTGGATCAGGCGCTCCATCGCCATCAGGATCACGTCGCGCGCCTCGGCGGGCAGCTTGCCCACCTCCTGCTGGCGCGCGGCCAGATACAGCGTGCGCGACAGCGCGGGATCGTCGGCTCGCGCTGCGCCCAGGAAGGGCGCCAGCGGCAGGACGCGCAACTGGTCCAGGAAATGGCGCGACTGCCAGATGCACAGCGGCGTGCTGATGCCAAAGCCCAGCCCGGCCGTGACCAGGCTGAGCAGCGGATCGGTATTGTCGAATTCGTAGGTGCGCTCGATCATCACGCCGTGCGACTCGACCAGCCGGTCGATCTCGGCGCCGATGAACGAACGCGCGCTGTAGCGGATGAACTGGGCGCGCTGGCCCAGTTCCTTCAGCGTGTCGATCCGGTCCATGCTCATCGAGCGCGGCACGATCAGCACGTAGGGTTCGCTGAACAGACTGTACTTGCGGATGGTGGGCCTGCCTGCCGATGCGCTGGTGGTGACGACGAGGTCTAGCTGCCGGTCTTCCAGTTGCTTGTCCAGCACGGGCGTGATGCCCGACCACAGCCGGATCTGGCGCGACGCGCCGGACAGGCCGTGGATCAGGGTCGGTCCCAGCGTGCCGGCAAACGAGTCCACGCAGCCGAAGCGCACGATGTTGCGCTTGGCCCGGCTAAGGTTGCGCACGCTTTCCGTCATGTCGCCGGCCTGCGCCAGCAGCCGCGCGGCGTGTTCGAACAGCAGCTCGCCGGCCGGCGTGGGCCGGGCAGGGCGGGTGCTGCGGTCCAGCAGTTCGGTCGACATGGCGGCTTCAAGCTGCTTGATCCGCTGCGACACCGCCGCCTGCGAAAAACCCAACAGCCGCGCCGCGCCCGAGACCGACGCCGCTTCCACCACCGCCACCCACGTCAGCAGCAGGCTCCATTCCGGATAGTTTTCCGTGCTGGTGAACGAAAAGCGGTTCATGGCGTGGGCGTCCGGCGGCGTTTCAACAGGGCTTAGCGCTGGCGCGCGGTGGTCTGGCGCAGCGCGGCAGTCACCATGCCTTCGACCACCGGAATGACCTTGTCGGCCAGATCGGGGCGATAGCCGTACGGGTAGGTTTCGTCCATGTAGGTGGACTGGCACATCTCGAGCTGGATGGCGTGCACGTTGTCAGCCGGCGAACCGTAGTGGCGCGTGATGTAGCCGCCTTTGAAACGGCCATTGACGGCCCAGGTGTAATCCTTGCAGCCGTTCAACTGTTCATGCACGGCGGCCAGGATATCGGGCGCGCAGGAAGCGCCGTCGGACGTGCCGATGTTCAGGTCGGGCAGCTTGCCCTCAAAAAGGCGCGGCAGCACGCTGGCGATCGAGTGCGCTTCCCACAGCAGCACCGTGCCATGCTCGGCCTTGATGCGGTCAATCTCTTCTTGCAGCTTGGCGTGATAGGGCTTCCAGTACGCCTCCAGGCGCTGGGCGCGTTCCGTGTCGGTCAGCACGGCGTCGTTCTGGTAAAGCGCATCGCCGCGAAAAGCCTGGGTCGGGCACAGGCCGGTCTTGGTCTGCCCGGGATACAGGCTTTCGTCGTTGGGCGGGCGGTTCAGGTCGACCACGTAACGCGAATAGCGCGCGCCCAGCACGGACGCGCCCAACGCCTGGGCGAACTGATAGAGGGTGTCCAGATGCCAGTCGGTGTCGCCGGATTGCAGAGCTACGTCCGTCATGTGCGGACGCTGCGCGTCGGGAATCTGGCTGCCGAGGTGGGGAATGGAGATCAGCAGCGGGGCGGTGCCGCGGCTGAATTGAAAGAGGTCGGTCAAGAGGAAACTCCGGGTGGCAATGGCAATGCGCCGCGGCAGAGCCGCAGGCAACGGGCGCTTGTATGCTAGGCAGCACGGCCCGCTGCGGGAATTGCATCAGTTTAATGGATGCTGATGATTAGCCGCGCCGATGCTCATGGCGATGGCCGCGGCGTGGTCACGATGAGCGGCGTTCTGGGTCGCGCTGGTCAGCCGCTGCCCGTGGACCGAGTTGCTGGGCCGCGTGAGGTAGAGTAGACGGCGCGCACACTCTAGCGAGCGGACATGATTGATGAACTGATTCAACTGGGCAAGCTCGTCAGCCTGGGTCTGGCGCTGATGCTGCCGCTGGCCAATCCGCTGACGTCCATGACGCTGCTGCTGTCGCTTGGCCAGCAGATACCGTTCAAGGAACGGCAGAAGCAGGTGACCCAGGCGGCGTTCTACGTGGTCGGGATCATGCTGGTGACCTACTACGCCGGCGCGCTGCTGATGCACACCTTCGGCATTTCCATCCCCGGCCTGCGCATCGCGGGCGGATTGATCGTGGTCAGCATCGGCTTCAGCATGCTGTTTCCGTCGGACCAGCCGCGCGCCCTGGAGGCCGAGGCCGCGGCCGACGCGCAGGAGCGCCAGAGCCCCAACATCGCATTCGTGCCCCTTGCCCTGCCCGGCACGGCGGGACCCGGCACGATCGCCATGATCATCAGCGGCGCATCGTCGGTCGATTCGGCCATTGCACCGGACTATGCGCGCTGGGTGGTGGGCGTGGCCCCGGTCATCGTGTTTGCGCTGCTGGGGCTCTTGTTCTGGGTCTGCCTGCATTTCGCGGGCCGCATCGTCGCCGTCATCGGCAAGAGCGGTGTCGAGGCGATCTCACGCGTGATGGGATTCCTGCTGGTCTGCATGGGGGTGCAGTTCGTCATCAACGGCGTGTTGGAGATTGTGGAGAAGTTTCCCAACGTGTAGCGGGCATAGCGTCAGGCCGTCCGTCCTTGCATACCTGCGCTGCGCCGGGCAGTCCATAAAGTCACGCGGATTTTGATTTCACCCCGTTTCGTGAAGCTTGTAGAAACATAATCTACGCTACATTACATTTTTGATTTTTCGCCGTGGGCAGTCATGCTTGCCCGCGACGGCAGTTTTTGTATGTGCAACATCATTGAAGACAAGATCAGGCAGTGCGCGGTAGCCCGCGAATCCATCGCGGTCGGCGCGCCGACGTGCCGATCAAGCTCCTGCGGTACGGCCGCCGCAACCTGCAAGCGTGCGTCATGATGGCCTGGCTACCCTTGATCGTGTTGGGGCTGGTGGTCAGCGGCGTAGTCACCGCCTTGATGCGCGAGCCTGGCGTTCGCCTTTACGACTGGATCGCCACCCGCGCGGGCCGGCCGCAACCGGCTGCCCGGCCGCGTGTCCCCGAAACCGAACGCGAACCATTGACCCAGACAAGCTGATCGGCACGCGTTTCGGTCCGGCGTCTGCCCTCTCAGCGGCCCGGTCGTTCCAGGCCCAGATGCCCGCGCAGCGTGGCGTGTTCGTAGTCCTTACGAAACAGTCCGCGCTGTTGCAGCACCGGCACCACCTGCTCCACAAAGTCGTCGATGCCGCCCGGCAGTGACGGGGGCATCAGGTTGAAGCCGTCGGCGCCTTCATTCCTGAACCAATGTTCCATCCGGTCCGCGATCTGCTCCGGCGTGCCCACCATCGTGCAGTGCCCGCCGCCCGCGGCCAGCCGGCCAAGCAACTGGCGCACGGTGGGCTGCTCGGTTTCGATGATGCGCAGGATGGTGCCGTAACGGCCCTTGGGACCTGTGAACTCGGGCAGCGGAGGCAGGGGCGGCACGGGCGCGTCCAGTTCCCAGCCCGAACAATCCTGCAGGACGAACGTCCCAAGTTGGCGCAATGAGGCGTCCGCGGGCAGGAGTTCGTCCAATTCGCGCTGCTTGGCGCGGGCCTCGGCTTCGGTCGAGCCGACATAGGTCACGAGGCCCGGCATGATGGGCACGAACGCGTCGCGGCCAGCGGCCCGGACACGTTGCTTGATGTCGCGGTAATAGGACTGCGCGGCGGGCAAGTCGTAGGCCACGGCATAGATGGCTTCCGCGCGGCGCGCCGCCAGATCGCGGCCCTGATCCGAGGCGCCCGCCTGGAACAGCACCGGATGCCCCTGCGGCGGTCGCGGCACGGTAAGCGGGCCGTCCACCAGAAAGTGTTCGCCATGGTGATCTATCTTGTGCAGGCGGTCCGGCACGCCGAAGTGGCCGTTGCGGTCGATGACCAGCGCGTCGTCGTCCCACGAGTCGAACAGCCTCAGCGCAACGTCGACAAATTCCTCGGCGCGCGCGTAGCGCCAGTCGTGGCCGGGCATGGCTTCGTACCCGTGATTGCGCGCCTCGGCGTCGAACATCGAGGTAACCACGTTCCAGCCCATGCGGCCGCCGGAAATGTGATCCAGCGAGGCCACCATGCGCGCCGCATGAAAGGGCGTGAAGAACGTGCTGGAAACCGTGCTGATCAGGCCGATGCGGGTGGTGGCGCGGGCGATCGCGGCCATCGTGGTGAGCGGTTCGAGATACCAGCGCGGCCCGTCGCCGATGTTGTCCATCGACTGGCCGTCGGCAAAGAAAATGGCGTCGAGCTTGCCGCGCTCGGCCGTGCGGGCCAGGCTTTCGTAGTAGCTGATGTCGCCCAGCCGCTCGGCCGCCGAGTCCGGGTGGCGCCAGGCCGCGCGATGGTGGCCGCAGCCGAAAATGAACAGGTTCAGGTGCATCATGGCGATCAGCTCGTCGATTGCGTCATCAGTTGCGTCATTGATTGCGTCATTGATTGCCGCGTCCGGCACGCCCGCAGGTGCCGCAAGCGGGCGAACTTAGCATAAAACGGCGGGCGGGCGGGCGCGGTTGCGGTGGGCGGGGCTTGCGCGGCCGCGGCGCCTGCCCGGCATGCCCGGCCCTACGTTTCTCACGCCGCGCGTTGACATCGCCGCGCCGCTCTCCTAACCTTGCGGCAATTCCTGGGGGAGCCCTGTACGGGCTGAGATTCCGCGTCTATGCGGTAACCCTTTGAACCTGATCCGGGTAATGCCGGCGAAGGGAAGGACTCCGCAAGTCTCTCGCGCGCCCTCCCTGATTCCATTCATCTCGCGGCTCCCTGACGGCGGGCCGCCGCGTTACGCGTCCGGCCTCAGGCCGCCCGCGGGAGGACCGACCTTCATGTTGACCCAAACCACCGCCCTGGTATGGCTGCTGCTGTTCTCGGGCGGCTTCGCCGTGGCCAGCGTGCTGTACACCCGGCGCAAGCGCGGCACCCTGGAAGACTACATCGTCGCGCGCAACAGCCAGGGGTCATTTGGCACGATCCTGACGCTGATGGCGTCCACGCTGGGCGCATGGATTCTCTTTTCGCCGGCGCAGGCCGCAACCTGGGGCGGGCTGGCCGCCGTGATCGGCTACGCGCTCGGGTCGATGTCGCCGCGCCTGGTCATGATTCCGCTGGGCCGGCGCATGCGCGAACTGATCCCGCACGGTCACACGCTGACCGAATTCCTGATGGCGCGCTACGGCCGGCCCATGTACGGCCTGGCGCTTTTCATCATGCTGTTCTACCTGTTCATCGCGCTGTCGGCCGAGGTTACCGCCATAGCCAAGCTGGTCGCGATGCTGGCGCCCGTGCCGCTGTGGGCCACCGCCGCCATCGTGATGGGGACGACCTTGCTCTACACCACCTACGGCGGCCTGCGCTCGTCCATCTTCACCGATCAGGTGCAGATGATGATCATCGTGCCGCTGCTGGTGGTGCTGTGCGTCGTCGGCTGGCAGGCGGCCGGTGGCGCATTGCCCACCATCGAAGCCCTGCAGGCCAAGGCGCCGCAACTGCTGGACCTGACCGACCCGGTGGGCGTGAAGGCGGGACTGACCTTCTTTGTCGCCATTTTGCTGACCGGCATCTTCCATCAGGGCAACTGGCAACGCATCTACGCCGCCCGCGACACCCGCACGATGCGCAACGGCTTTCTGCTGGGCGGCGTGCTGGTGGCGCCGTTCATCTTTTTGATGGGCCTGTTCGGCCTGGCCTTTGTCGGGTTGGCGCCCGAGGGCGACAGCTCGATCGCGCTGTTCAGCGTCATCATGCCGCACGCCCCGGCGTGGTTCGTCATTGCCCTGATTCCGCTGGGCCTGTCCCTGGTCATGAGCACCGCCGACACCGCCATCAGCGCGGTGTCCAGCATCATTGCGGTCGACCTGCGCCGCCTGATGCCCAACGCCGGCGGCGCCACCATGAAGCGCCTGGCGCGGTGGCTGGTGCTGCTGATGGCGATCCCCGTGATGATCGTGGCGTCGCAAGGCTACAGCGTGCTGTACCTGTTCCTGCTGGCCGACCTGCTGTGCTCGGCCGCCGCCTTCCCGGTGTTTTACGGGCTTTTCAGCCGCAAGCACGATGGATTCACGGCGACCACGGCCACCATCACGGGGCTGATCGCCGGCCTTTTCTTCTTCCCCGCGCCGGGGGACAAGCCGACCTTCCTGCTGGAATCGTTCCTGCTGGCGGCGTTTGTGCCGGTGGTGACGACGGTGCTGATCCGGCTGGTGATGCGCGGACGGAAGGAGTTTGATTTCTCGACGCTGAGCGCGGCGGTGCGGCGGTTGGATAAGGAGACGGTTTGAGGGGGGCGTAGTAATCACACCGTCCGAAATTGGCCTACAAATTTCGGACAGATTTGCCGTCTGTCCGAAAAAGATATACAAATATCGGACAAGGATGCGCTATGAACGATATCAAGACAGATTGAGGCCAGCATGGAGGCCGCCAGGCCCGGCCATGTCTGGGGCGCGGCTGACTTCGCCCATCTGGGTGGCCGCGACGCGGTGGACAAGGCGCTGCAGCGCCTTGCTGCCGCCGGGAAATTGCGCCGGATCGACCGTGGGTTGTATGACCGGCCCAGAGTAAACAGCCTGACGAAAAAGGCCGCAGTCCCGGACTATCGCGCGGTGCTGGATGCGATCGCCCGTCGGGATCAGTTGCGTTTGCTGGTCGATGGCATGACCGCAGCGAACGATCTGGGACTGACTCATGCCGTGCCCGCGCACGTCACGATTCATACCGATGCTCGCCGGCGGGCCATCCGGTTCGACAATCTGGTGATTCAGTTCAAGCTCACTGCTCCAAGCCGTTTGTTTTGGGCCGGAAGGCCTGCAATGCGCGTTGTGCAGGCGTTGCACTGGCTCAAAGACACTTTGCCCGCCAACAAACCCAACATCCTCAAACGGCTGTCTGCCATCCTGGCAGACTCTCCTCAAGGAGCTGCCATTCGCCAAGACATATCGGCGGGATTCAGCACCTTGCCCGCGTGGATGCAGGACGTGGTCCGAGAATTGCCCGGTTGCACTCCACAGGTAGGTGCGCCCGAGGAGACAATGACGGTCTCCAGATAGCGCCAGTCGCGCAGTGGGACCTCGGCATGAATTTGAATTTCCAGACGGTCATTCAGGCGAGCGGCGCAGAGCGTCGCGGCTTGTTTCTGACCACGGCCGCGCGTTTGGGCACCGCCGTTCAACATGTCGAAAAAGACTTCTGGGTGTGCTGGGTCCTGGATGCCCTGTTCAACGGCTTGCCGTCCAAGGGGCCGCGTTTGCTGTTCAAGGGCGGCACGTCGCTGTCCAAATCATTCGGACTGATTTCGCGCTTTTCCGAGGACATAGACATTACGGTGTTTCGCCAGGATATCGGCGAGCCCATCGAGGTGTCGGACCTCCACGCCTTGAGCGGCAAACAACGCCGCGTCCGTCTCGATCGCATCCGCGACGCCTGCCGGCAATACATTGCCGAGGTGATGGCAGTGCATTTGGGCGAGATTGCAAATCGGATCATGCTCACCGACCAATTCCGTGTGGAGCTGGACCTTGAAGATCCCGACCGGCAGACGTTGCTGTTCTGGTATCCCGCCGTGACGTCTGCGGAGGGCGACTACATTCGTTCCGCTGTAAAGATTGAGGCAGGCGCCAAGTCGGCGTTGGACCCGCACGAGTCGGCCACCGTCATTCCTTATATCGCTGACGATTTGGCCGATCTGGACATGGCGGTGCGCGACGTCACAACCGTTAAGCCCGAGCGCACGTTTTGGGACAAGATCATCATCTTGCACGGGGCGCGCCAATGGCATGACCGCCGGGGGAGTTACGCCAGGGCGGGCAGCGGGTCTCGCGTCACTTTTACGACATCCACCGCCTATTGCAGCACCCGGACATCAGTACGTGGTTGGCCGACCAGGATTTGGCTCAGGACTGCGCGCTGCACGCGCGGATGTTCTTCGGCAGCGGCGATCTGGGGCTGGACCTGGCGCAGCGCGGCTCTTTCACTTTGGCGCCGTCGCAGCCCATGAGCGAATCGCTAGCGCGCGATTACGTGGCGATGGGAGGAATGGTTTTCGGCGCGCTGCCCGAGATCCAAGATGTGTTGCAATCCATTGGGACGCTGGAACAGCGCCTCAACGCCAGGGAAGGGTAAGGGTGAAAAGCCGCATGGAAGCAGCTCAAAGGTCCGGAAATCTGCGTGTAGAGCGCTTTGGTCTAAACACCAAAGGCCGCGATCTCGCCGTCGGCGACATTCACGGCCATTTCGGCCGGCTTGAAGCCGCGCTTGCCGCAGCCCGGTTTTCCCCTGAGCATGACCGCTTGTTCGCCGTCGGTGATCTCGTCGATCGCGGGCCAGAGTCCGCCGAGGTTCTGGCTTGGCTGGAGCGCCCCTGGTTTCACGCGATCTGCGGGAATCACGACCTCATGACGTGGCGGCGCGCCATGAACAACCCCATTCCCGACGTGGATCATCGCCTCCATGGCGGGGAATGGCTGGACGCGTGCGATGGCGACACCCAGGTCCGCATCGCTACATGCCTGAATGCCTTGCCGTTGGCCATCGAGGTGGAAACGCCGGGCGGTGTCGTCGGTCTGGTGCATGCCGACTTTCCCTATGACGATTGGCAAGCCATTCATGGCGCCGGCTTCAGTCTGGACGATGAAGACGCGTGCCTGTGGTCCATCGACCGCTATCGAATGCAATATGCCAAACCTGTCCGAAACGTCCGTGCGGTGGTCCACGGGCACATGACGCTGCGCAAGCCGGCGCAGTTGGGCAATGTGTATTACATCGACACGGGGGGTTGGCTGGACGGGGGGCGGTTCACGCTGCTGGATCTGCACACGTTGAAGCCTTGCCGGTGAAACGGTCAAGCGCCGTCGCGCTTGCCGTACAAATATTGCGGCTCCATAGGCGGGCTGTAGGTTCCACCTACGGGCCGTAGAGATTCTGCCCGTAGAAACAAAAAAGCCTTGGCACACAAAAAGTGTCCAAGGCTTTTCCGTCTGGAATTTGGTGGAGCGGAGGAGGATCGAACTCCCGACCTTCGCATTGCGAACGCGACGCTCTCCCAGCTGAGCTACCGCCCCAAATCAAGCAAGACCAGAAATATACAGGAATTCCCCCCGGCTGCGCAACACGCGTCGGCGCCGATATTTTTCAGACAAATGCGAGCGTGGCGATGACCGGCGCGTGGTCTGACGGTTGCTCGTTGCGGCGGGGTTCCTTGTCGATCACGCAGGCGGTGCAACGCTTGACCAGGGGGGCGGACAGCAGCACGTGGTCGATGCGCAGTCCGGCGTTGCGGCGGAACGCGAATTGGCGGTAATCCCACCACGTAAACGACTTTTCCGGCTGCTCGAACAGGCGGAACGAGTCGGTCAGGCCCACGTCGATCAGCGAGCGCAAGGCCTGGCGTTCAGG
Organism: Achromobacter animicus; assembly: GCF_902859585.1. Taxonomy (GTDB): domain Bacteria; phylum Pseudomonadota; class Gammaproteobacteria; order Burkholderiales; family Burkholderiaceae_B; genus Achromobacter; species Achromobacter animicus. The sequence goes on from NZ_CADIJM010000006.1 coordinate 243,016, forward strand.
TTCGGACACCAGGACCTGGCCTTCCCACTTTTCGGGGTTGTGCACGTCTTCGTCGGCGGGCGCGACGTTGTAGTCGCCCAGCACGGCCAGGCGGGGGAATTGCTTGATCTCTTCAGCCAGCCATTTGCGCATGGCTTCAAACCATTCCAGCTTGTACGCGTACTTGTCGGACCCGACCGACTGGCCGTTGGGGCAGTAGGCGCAGACGACGCGCACGTCGCCTTCGGGGCTGGGGAAGGTCAGGGCCAGGACGCGCTGCTGCGGGTCTTCGTAGCCGGGGATGTTGCGCACCATCGTCGTGCCGGGCACGCGGGAAATGATGGCGACGCCGTTATAGGTTTTCTGGCCGGCCCACACAGCGTGGTAGCCGGCTTCCTTGAATGCCGCCTCGGGGAACTTGTCGTCGGTGAGCTTGAGTTCCTGGATGCACAGCACGTCGACGGGATTGGCGGCGAGCCAGTCGAGGACCTGTTGCAGGCGCACGTTCAGGGAGTTGACGTTCCAAGTTGCGAGTTTCATGTTTTGTTCAGATGTTTGTTTACGCGGCTCTCGCGGCATCGCGTCGGCGTGACGGGCCGATGGCTTCAAATCCCGCTTCGATGGTGTCGTTGAAACGAGAGCAATTCGGGGGGGCGAGGCCGCCCCATGCAGATGCGGAATGATACCGCGCCGCCATGACGCGCTTTTTTGCCCGGCCTGCGCATATTAGGTGTCTGACACCCGCGGGAGGCGATCGCCAGTTCGGGGCAGCGTCTCATTGCGGTGTCAGACACCGGCCAGCGGAGCTCCACCGCCGCCGCAAGGTGTCAGACACGCACAAACAAAAACCCCGATTCCTGCGAATCGGGGTTTTGGCTTTTGCTATTCGCTGATGTGATTGAACTCGACCGACCCTGGTTCAATCCCGCCGCGCCGCAGCCGGCCGTCGACATCGTCCGGATTTCCGCCCGCCGCGTCCGCCGCCGGCAAGTCCAGCCAATTCGCCAGTTCCTGCTTTGCTTGCTGGCTGTCGGATATCCCGCCATTGACCAGCGCCACGCCGTCGCTGCCGTCGAGCTTTCGATAACTGATCTGTGACTTCATCTTGCCTCCTGGGTTGCGGTGGATTTGCCGGTCCACCGTAACACACGACGCATTAGCGTCATCCGGGGGGCTTCCCGGATGCGGCAATCAACCCTTTACCAAACCGCCGTCCACGATCAGGTTCTGCCCGGTCACGGCGCGCGACCAGGGGCTGGCGAAGAACAGAACCGCGTCGGCGAATTGCTCCGGCGTGGTGACTTCGCGCAGCGGGGTGCCGGCGGCGATCATGTCGAAGACGGCGTCGGGGGTGGCGGCCGAGGCGTCGGTGGTGCGCAGCAGGCCGCCGGACACCATGTTGACGGTGATGCCGTCCGCGCCCAGTTCGTGGGACAGGGTGCGGGTAAAGGCAAGCAGCGCGGCCTTGGCGGCGGTGTAGTCGTGGTACGGCACGACGGGGTTCTGGACCAGATTGGTGCCGACGTTGATGATGCGGCCGCCGCCGGCGGCGCGCATGCCGGGCAGGGCGGCCTGCGTGGTGTTGAGCGCCGCGCGCACGCTGCCTTCGATCTGGGCGTTCATCTGCGCCCAGTCCAGCGTGTCGGCGTGGGGACGGGCGTCGCCGTTGAACTGGAAGGCGGGCAGGGCGTTGTTGACGATCGTGCTGACCGGCTGGCCAAAGTGCTGGCTGGCGCGGGCGACCAGGGCGGCGACGGCGGCGGGGTCGCGCACGTCGGCCTGCACGGCCAGGGCGCGGTCCGGGGCGGAAGCCGCCAGAGCCTCGGCGCGCTCTGCGCTGTTCAGGTAGTTGATGACGACATTGGCGCCTTCACGCAGGAAGGCCTGCGCGATGGCGGCGCCCAGGCCGCGGCTGGCGCCGGTGACGATGACGAGTTGCTGGTTCAGGTTCAGTTGCGGGCGTTGCGATGACATGGGGTACGGCTTCCTGCTCAGTGTTCCGAGCCGCTATTTAGCATGCGGCTGCGGGCTTTTTCGATATGGGCGCGCATGACGTTGCGCGCGCCCTCGGCATCCTGATCGCGGATCAGTTTGTAGATGTGGCGGTGTTCGTCGATGGCGGCGCGTGTGCGCTTCCAGGGTTCGCTGTGGACCAGATGGCGCATGACGTTCACGGCGTGGCTCACGTCGTATTCCAGCGACTTGAGCACCTGCACGAAGCGCTGGTTGCCCGTGGCCGTGGCAATGGCGCGGTGAAAGCCATAGTCGTGATGGTGCGCGATGGCGCCGGACGCGTCGGCCTCTTCGTAGCCGGTCAGCATGCGGTCCATTTCATGCAGGTCTTCGGGTGTGCGGCGCAGTGCGGCCAGGTGCGCGCATTCGGGCTCGATCACCATGCGCAGTTCCAGGCCTTCCAGGATGTGGCCCACGCGGCGCGCGGGGTCCACGGCGGGCATGCCGCCCATCAGGTCCGGCTTGGACTTCACGTAGGAGCCCGATCCGCGGATCGAGTCCACGAGCTGGTCTTCACGCAGCCGGTCCAGCGCCTGGCGCACGACGGGCCGCGACACTTCAAAGAGCGCGGCCAGTTCCAGTTCGGTGGGCAGCTTGTTGCCGGGGGCGATCTTGCCGGTGGCGATCGCATAGAACAGGCTTTCGTAGACGCGCTCGGCAAAGCGCTCGGCGCGGACATAGCCCAGGCCTGACGCCACCTCGGCCAGCACGTCCAGTTCGGGACGGGGGCGGGTGGCCGCGGCCAGCAGCGATTCAAGCTGCGGGTCACGTACGTTGCTCATCGGGCGCTCCTTCAAGTAGGGACAGGTTGTCATGCGGCATGACTAACCGGCGGGCCGCTAAGCCCCTGAAATATTAGGGATAACCCGATCATCCAGAAAAATATCCTGAAGGTTGGGATTAAAGCTGTCATTTCAATTGACAAGTTGCGGAGGCCTCCCGTACCTTGCCATTCAAACCACAACGCCCGCGCGCACGACGCGCAGGCGGCGCGGCCGGCCCAGCTGCTGGCAAGCGCTCCGAGACATGCAGCTTCCCCCAACCGGCCGTTCGGCCGCTACTTTACTCCGCACATCGTGACTCAGAAGAACTTTATCGCCAACCAATGGGTGGCCGCGGCCACCGGTGAAACCATTCCCGTCCTGAACCCGTCCGATGGCAAGCCTTTCGAGGAACTGGCCCGCTCGAACGAGGCCGACGTGGACCGCGCCGTGCAGGCCGCGCGCCAGGCGTTCGAAGGCGAGTGGGGCCAGATGGCGCCCGCCGTCCGCAGCCGCCTGCTGATGAAGATTGCCTTTGCGCTGCTGGACCGCCAGGAGGAACTGGCGCAGCTGGAATCGGCCGACACGGGCAAGCCCATCAAGCAGGCGCGCGCCGATGCCGCCGCCGTGGCGCGCTATTTCGAGTTCTATGCCGGCGCGGTCGACAAGCTGCACGGCGAGACCATTCCCTACACCCCGGGCTTCACCGTGCTGACGGTGCGCGAGCCGCATGGCGTCACCGGCCACATCGTGCCGTGGAACTACCCCCTGCAGATCTTCGGCCGCAGCGTCGGCGCGGCGCTGGCGGCGGGCAACGCGTGCGTGGTCAAGCCCGCTGAAGACGCGTGCCTGTCGCTCCTGAAGCTGGCCGAGATCGCCGCCGAAGTCGGCCTGCCCGCCGGCGCGCTGAACATCGTCACCGGCTACGGCCATGAGGCCGGCGCTGCGCTGTCCGCGCATCCGGGCATCGACCACATCTCGTTCACGGGCTCGCCGCAGACCGGCAAGATGGTCGCGCACGCCGCTGCCGAGAACCACGTGCCCGTCACGTTGGAGCTGGGCGGCAAGTCGCCGCAGATCGTGTTCGACGACGCCGACCTGGACGCCGCGATGCCGGTGCTGCTGGGCGCCATCATCCAGAACGCCGGCCAGACGTGCTCGGCCGGCAGCCGCGTGCTGATCCAGCGCGGCGTGTACGAAACCGTGCTCAAGCGCCTGTCGGAAGCGTTTTCCGCCACGGTGACCGGCCCGGCCGCCGCCGACCTGGACGTAGGTCCGCTGATCAACGCGCGCCAGCAGGACCGCGTGCGCGGCTTCCTGGCCGAAGCCGAGGCGCAAGGCATGAAGGTCGCCGCGCGCGGCAAGCTGAAGGACGGCACGCCCGAGGCCGGCTTCTATCAGACGCCCGTGCTGTTCCGCGATGTGCCGCCCGACAGCCGCCTGGCGCAGGAAGAAGTCTTCGGCCCGGTGCTGGCCGCCATGGTGTTCGACACCGAGGAAGAAGCGCTGGAAATCGCCAACGGCACGCTGTATGGCCTGGTGGCGGGCGTGTGGACGCGCGACGGCGGCCGCCAGATGCGCTTGGCCCGCAAGCTGCGCGCCGGCCAGGTGTTCGTCAACAACTACGGCGCGGGCGGTGGCGTGGAACTGCCGTTCGGCGGTTCGCGCCAGTCGGGCTACGGCCGCGAGAAGGGCTTTGAGGCGCTGTACGGCTTCACCAGCCTGAAGACCATCGCGATCCGCCACTGATCCGGGCGCGGGGGCGCCGCGTTCGCGCAAGGACCCGGGCAATGGCCCGGGCAGCGGCCCCCAGCAAGGACCCGGACAAAATATCGGTTAACGTTGATGTTTTGCTTCCGGGGCCTGCCGCCCCGCTTTCAGGATCCGTATGTTCACCGGTATTGTTCAAGGCACCGCGAAGATCGCAAAGATCGCGGATCGCGAAGGCCTGCGCACCTTCACGCTGGATTTTCCCCCTGGTTTCTGCACTGACCTGGCCATCGGCGCCAGCGTGTCGACGGACGGCGTCTGCCTGACCGTCACGGAAATCCTGTCCGAAAACCAAGCCACGTTCGACGTCATGCTGCAAAGCCTGGCGATCACCACGCTGGGCAGTTATGGCGAGGGCGACAGCGCGAATGTAGAGCGCGCGGCCAAGGACGGCGCCGAGATCGGCGGCCATCCGTTGTCGGGCCACGTGGACTTCACGTCGCAGGTGCTGATGGTGAAGTCGTCGGACACCAATCGCCTGATGCGCTTCAGCATTCCCGAGGCCTTCCGCAAATACGTGTTCGCCAAGGGCTATATCGCCATCAACGGCGCCAGCCTGACCGTGTCGGAAGTGAACCGCGCCGAAGGCTGGTTCGAGGTCTGGCTGATTCCCGAGACGCGCCGCATGACGGTCTTCGAGGACAAGCAGGTGGGCGACGCGGTCAACATCGAGATCGAGCGCAGCACGCAGGTCATCGTCGATACCGTGCGCGAGACCGTTCAGGAAAGCCTGGGCAAGCTGCAACCGCTGCTGGAGGCGATCCTGAAGGAAAAGGGACTGACGCTGGAAGACTTCGTCAGCCCGCAGGGCAAGTTGAAGTAATACCGATTGATAGCGGCCACGGTGGCCGCCTTCGTCGACATGGCCGGCGCCTTTGCGCCGGCCATGCCGTTCTCACGCCGCCGCGAACGGCCGCCCCTGCGGCCGCACCCGCATCCCGGGCGCCAGACGCGTCCATGGCAGATCCGCGGGATCGGCCTGCATCGGGCCGGGCGCCTTGGCCACCAGCACCTCGTGCGCGATGGGCTGGAAGTCGGCCCGGAAATGCACCGAGCTTTTCACCACCAGTATCGCCATATCCTCGGGCTGCACGCCGCCGACGCGGAACAGGTTGCGGTCCAGCATCTGCGCCTTGCCGGCGCTGACCACCACCCGCACGCCGCCGATCCGCAGTGTGGCCGTCCCGCCCAGGTCGACGTCCATGCCGTTCATCATCGGTCCGTCAAAGCGCAGCCTCCCATCGGATAACGCCTCGACCACGAATTCGCCTTCAAAGGCCGCGTCGCCCGTGACGCCGGACTGACCGCCCAGCTTGAGCGCGACGGTCGCGCCGACGCCTGCCGCTGTTGCCTGACGCACCACGTCGGGGTCGTACAGCAAGCCCAGCGCCGCGTTCTGCGCGTCCGCTTCCACTAGCGCGCGCAGCATGCCGGTGGTGTTGGCGTCGCCGCCCGCGCCGGGGTTGTCCTGCGTGTCCGCAATGACGACGGGCCGCGTCGCTTCCGCGGCCAGGGCCTGCGCGCGGCGCACCGCCTCGGCCGGTTCCAGAAAGTCCGGCGACCACTCGGGTTCCAGCGCCAGCACGCGCGCATACAGCGATTCCGTGGCCTGCTCGACCGCGGCGGCGTCCGTGCCGTAGGCCCACACCACCGGCCCGCACTCCGGGAAATCCGCGGCGGGAAAGCCCGGCGCGAAGGAGATGGAGGCCACGCCGGGCGTCTGTTCTAGTTCACCCAGCAGCGCATACACGCCCTGCGAGGGTTCGAGCATCGTGCACATGCCGTTGATGGGAATCAGGAAGGGCAGGCGGCGTTCGCTGCGGGTCCATTTGCCGCCGGCCTGCATGCGCGCCATGAGCAGCCGCGCGGCCAGCACGCCGGTGTCGGCCATGTCCACGTGCGGATAGGTGCGGAATGCCACCAGGCCGTCGGCGCTTTGCAGCATCTGCGCGGTCACATTCGCGTGCAGATCCAGGCTGGCGACCACCGGCACGTCCGATCCCACGATCTCGCGCACGCGGGCCAGCAGTTCGCCTTCGCCATCGTCCAGATGTTCCGTGACCATGGCGCCGTGCAAGTCCAGATAGATGGCGTCAAAGCCGCCCGCCCGCACCGCGTCCAGGATCTCGCCGGCGATGCGTTCGTAGGCGTCGCGCGTCACATGGGCAGACGGGCTGGCGCCTGCCCAGATCACGGTCTGCACGGTGTGGCCTTCCGCGGCTACCGCGTTGATGAAGCCGCCGGCCGGAATGTTGACCTCGCGCAGCGCCAACATGTCCGCGCCCCGCACCATCGCGGGAAAACCTTCGCCGCGCACGAAGTTGTCGTAGCCCGCCTTGGAGGGCGCGAAGGTGTTGGTCTCGTGCTGGAAGCCAGCAACCAGGATGTGCATGAGCGTATTTCCTTGCCGATGAGAGGAGGGGAATTCGGGCGTGCGGAAATTATTGGGGGCGGCGCTGCGATCGGCAATACCGATGTCCGCACCACAACGCGCCAACGCCTCGACAAGCCCGCCATCGCGGGAAATCCCTGATGCATCGCGCGTTGCGTGCCCCGAAGTTGCTCGCTTAGAATATTTTTATGAACTACATCGGTATTGCTAAACAATACCTGAAAAGTAGGTGGCAAAAGCAGGGCATCGAATCGGATGCGGGCTATCGCGCCGGCCAACCAGGCGCATCAAGGTTGCAGGGAAGTCATGCGGACAGACGAGTACGAAGGGCAGGACGGATTGGCGTTGGCGGGGCTGCTGGCGCGCGGACAGGTGACGCCGGCCGAGCTGATGGAATGCGCGTTGCAGTTGGCCGAAGAACGCGGCGCGCCATTGAACGCGCTGACCTACGTGCAGCCTGAAGCGGGCCGCGAACTGGCCGGCGGCTGGACCGAGCGCGGCCTGTTCCGCGGCATTCCGTTTCTGCTCAAGGATTCGGGTCTGCCGAGCGTGCGCTTTCCGTCCAGCCTGGGTTCGGCGCTGTTCGACGACACGGAATACGCGTTCGACGCGACGTTGGCCCAGCGCTTCGAAGCGTCGGGACTGATCCCATTCGCACGGACCACGGTATCGGAACTGTGCATGGGACCGTCCACCGAGGCGCGCCGCAACGGCGGCGCCACGCTGAACCCGCGGGCGCTGGACCGGTCGGTCGGCGGTTCCAGCGGCGGCGCCGCGGTTGCAGTGGCGGCAGGCATCGTGCCGGTGGCACACGGCAGCGATGGCGGCGGGTCGATCCGCATCCCGGCTGCCTGCTGCGGCGTGTTTGGCTTAAAGCCCAGCCGCGGCCGCGTGCCGATGGGGCCGGCTCGCGGCGAAGGGTGGGGCGGCATGGCCTGCGAAGGCGTGCTGACGCGCAGCGTGCGCGATACCGCGGCGGCGATGGACGGGATCAGCGGCTATGCGCCGGGTTCGCCCTACGCCGCGCCGCCCGCGCCGGGCTCGTATCTGGATTCGGTGCGCGAGCAACGCCGCGAGCCCCTGCGCATCGCCGTGTGGCGCCAGGCCTGGAACGGCATCCCCATCGCGCCGGAATGCCTGGCCGCCGTCGAACGCACGGCCCGCCTGTGCCGGGAACTGGGGCATGAGGTCGTCGACGCGCCGTTGCCGGACCTGGACTATTCGGGATTCGTCCGCGCCCACGGCACCGTGCTGGCCACGAACATCGTGCTGGCCGTGCAGGCGCGCCTGGCAATCCGCGGCCGCGAGCTGCGCGACGACGACCTGGAGCCGGTCATCCGCGACGGCCTGTCGGTGGGCCGCGAACTGACCGCCACGCAATACGTGGATTCGATCAACCGCTTCCATGCGATCGGCCGCGCCATCGAGTCGGCCATGACGGACGTCGATCTGGTGCTGACGCCCACGCTGGCGCAACTGCCCGCCAAGCTGGGCGACCTGGCGCTGGAAGGCGAGTTCTGGGCGTTCCGCGAAAAGGTGTCGCGCTATGCGACCTTCCTGGCGGTGATCAACGCCTCGGGCCAGCCAGCGGCCAGCCTGCCGCTGGACTGGACGGAATCAGGGGTGCCGGTGGCCAGCCAGCTCTTCGGGCACTTCGGACGCGAGGACCAGATCCTGCGCCTGGCGGCCGAGCTGGAACGCGCCGCGCCCTGGACGGGGCGGCAGATCCTGCTGCCCTGATCCGCATCAAGGCCCGCCGGCACGCCGCCGGCGCCGGACCAAACCATAAAGGGGAAGTAATGAAGCGATCCTTTCTGTTTTCCGCAGCACTGATCCTGGCCGCGGCCGCGCCGCTGGCCGCCGTGCCCGCCGCCAGCCAGGCCGAGACCACCGCCAAGTTCGTGATGCACGCGCCGCTGCGCGTGCTGGACCCGATCCTGACGTCGGCCTACGTCACCCGCAACCACGGCTATCTGGTCTACGACACGTTGTTCTCGATGGACGCGTCAGGCCGTCCGCAGCCGCAGATGGTGGAGTCGTGGACGGTGTCCGAAGACGGCATGAACTATGTCTTCAAATTGCGCCCCGGACTGGTGTTCCATGACGGCGCGCCGGTCACGGCTGAAGACGTGGTCGCGTCCCTGCAGCGCTGGCAGGCGGGCGACGCGACGATCGGCAACCGCTTGAAGAACGCCACCGCCGAACTCGCCGCGACGGGGGCCGACACCTTCACGCTCAAGCTCAAGGCGCCCTACGGACTGGTGCTGGAATCGCTGGCCAAGGAAAGCTCGCCGGTGCCGTTCATCATGCCCAAGCGCATCGCATCCGCGCCGGCCTCGCAGGCGATCAGCGAGACGATCGGGTCCGGCCCTTACAAATTCGTGCAGGCCGATTTCCAGGCCGGCGTGAAAGCCACCTATATAAAGTTCGACGGCTACGTGCCGCGCAAAGAGCCGGCCAGTGCGTTCGCGGGCGGCAAGGTCGTCACGGTGGACCGGCTGGAACTCTTGAACATTCCCGACAGCCAGACCGCGGTGAACGCGCTGCGCAACGGCGAGATCGACTTCCTGGAAGATGTGCCGCCCGACCTGATGCCGCAGTTGAAGGACGCCAAGGGCATCGCGCTCAAGTCCTACGGCAAGAACTCCAACATGTTCACCTTGCGGATGAATTGGCTGCAGGCGCCGTTCAACAACGTGAAGGTGCGCCGCGCGGCGCTGGCCGCCCTGTATGAAGCGGACTACCTGGACGCGCAGATCGGCGATCCGGACGTCTACCAGGTGTGCGGGGCGGTGCTGACCTGCGTGTCGCCCTACGCGTCCGAAGAAGGCGCCACGCAGATCAACCCGCCGGATCTGGCAAACGCCCGCAAGCTGCTGAAGGAAAGCGGCTACGCCGGCGAAAAGGTCGTGGTGCTGCATCCGACCGATCTGCCCATCTTCGCCAACATCGCGCCCGTCACGGCGCAGGCGCTGCGCAGCATCGGCATGAACGTCGAGATCCAGTCGATGGACTGGGCCACGCTGCTCAGCCGCCGCAGCAAGAAAGAGGGCGTGGATCACGGCGGCTGGAGCATCTTCCAGTCCAACATGTCCAGCCTGGATCTGATCTCGGCGGTGGGCAATCCCAACCTGGACGGGCGCGCGGATTCCACCTATCCCGGCTGGACGCACGACGCCGTCATGGACGAGCTGCGCAGCCGCTTCGCCGCCGCGCGCACCGAGGACGAACGCCGCGAACTGGCCCAGGCCATCCAGCGCCGCAACTATGAACAGGTGATGTACGTGCCGCTGGGCGGGTACTCCAAGTTCAAGGGCTACAACGCCAAGTTCGCGGACATGGTCGATGCGCCGATTCCGCTCTTCTGGACCTCGCCCAAGTAGCGGGAAGGGATCTCCATCATGCTCAATCTGATCTTCAAGCGCGTGCTGGCCGCCATCCCCGTGATGCTGGTGGTGGCCACCGTGGTGTTCCTGCTGTTGCGGCTGGCGCCGGGCGACCCCGCCCGCGTCATCGCCGGCGACATGGCCAGCGAGGAAGCCGTGGCGCAGGTCCGCGCCGAGATGGGTCTGGACCGCCCGCTGCCCACGCAATACGCCCTGGCGATGGGCGCGCTGCTCCAAGGCGACCTTGGTTCCTCGATCATTTCGAAGGACCCGGTGACCACGCTGATCGGCCAGCGGCTGGGGCCGACGATGGCGCTGGCCATCTGCGCGATCCTGCTCACCATCTTTGCCGCGATTCCGCTGGGCGTGTTTTCGGCGTGGTGGCACAAGGGGCTGTTCGACCGCGTCGCGCTGGCGGTCACGGTGCTGGCGTTTTCGGTGCCGGCGTTCGTGGTGGGCTATCTGCTGATCCTGGCGTTCTCGGTGAAGCTGAACTGGTTTCCGGTGCAGGGCTACGCGGGGCTGGCGTCGGGGTTCGGGACGTTTCTGTACCACATGGCGCTGCCCACCATCACGCTGGCAACGGTGTTCGTGGCGCTGATCACCCGCATCACGCGGGGCAGCATGCTGGAAGTGCTGGGCGAAGACTTCGTGCGCACGGCACGCGCCAAGGGCGTGCCCGAACGCTACGTGCTGTACCGCCACGCCCTGCGCAACGCCGCGGTGCCCATCGTCACCGTCATCGGGCTGGCGCTCACCACGCTGATCAGCGGGGTGGTCGTCACCGAGACCATCTTCAACATCCCGGGCGTGGGACGCCTGATCGTCGACGCCGTGCTGGCGCGCGACTATCCGGTGGTGCAGGGCACGATCCTGTTCTTCTCGTTCGTGTATGTCTTCATCAACCTGGCGATCGACCTGCTGTATGTCGTGCTCGATCCGCGCATCCGCTACTGAGGCCGGACATGAACACAACTGCTCTGGATCGTCCCCGTTCCTTCTGGCCCGCGCTGACGCGCGATCCCATGATGTTCACCGGGTTGGCGCTGCTGGTGGCGCTGGTGGGGCTGGCCATGCTGGCGCCGCTGATCACCTGGCATGATCCAGCCGCGCTGGCGCCCCGCATGCGGCTCAAGCCGGTCAGCGCCGAATACTGGCTGGGCACCGATTCGCTGGGCCGCGACCTGTTTTCGCGCGTGCTGTACGGTGGGCGGCTGTCGATCACGCTGGCTGCGCTGGTCAGCGTGATCTCGGTGTGCGCCGGGCTGCTGCTGGGCCTTCTGGCAGGCTATTTCCGCCAGCTGGACGCGGTGGTGATGCGCATCATCGACGGCATCATGGCTATTCCCGGCCTGCTGCTGGCCATCGCCATGGTGGCGCTGGGCGGCGCGACCATTCCCACGATGGTGACGGCCATCGCCATCCCCGAGATTCCGCGTGTGGCGCGGCTGGTGCGCAGCGTGGTGCTGTCGGTGCGCGAAGAACCTTACGTCGAAGCGTCGCTGGGCATGGGCACGGCGACCTGGCGCGTGCTGTGGCGCCATGTCCTGCCCAGCACGATCAACCCGCTGGTGGTGCAGGCCACGTTCATCTGCGCCTCGGCCATTCTGATCGAAGCCGTGCTGGGCTTCCTGGGCCTGGGCTTTCCGCCCGAGATCCCCAGCCTGGGCAGCATCATTTCCGAGGGCCGCCCGTTCTTCCAGCGCGCGCCGTGGATCGTCCTGTTTCCGGGCGTCTTCCTGGCGCTGCTGATCCTGTCCGTGAACCTGTTCGGCGACGCGCTGCGTGATCGCCTGGACCCGCGCATGGCGCGCCAACGCAAGGGTTGAAGCCGATGTCCTCACCTCCCATTCTGGAAATCCGCGACCTGAAGGTCAGCCTGCCCGGCGCCGGCGACCGGCGTTACGCCGCCGAGGGCATCGCGCTCACCGTCAGCCCGCGCGAAATCGTGTGCATCGTCGGTGAATCCGGCTCGGGCAAGTCCGTCACGGCCAGCGCCGTGATGGGCCTCTTGCCCAAGAACGTGCTCAAGCTGGAAAACGGGCAGATCCTGCTGTCCGGCCGCGACATTACGCACGCCTCGTTGGCCGAGCTGCGCGCGCTGCGCGGCGACCGGATGGCCATGATCTTTCAGGAGCCCATGACGGCCCTGAACCCGCTGATGCAGGTAGGCGATCAGATCGCCGAGATCTTCCAGTTCCACGGCCCGTCGCTGTCGCGCCGCGAGGTCGACCAGCGCGTGCTGGCGCTGCTGACCGACATGCGGCTGCCTTCTCCCGAAACCCTGCGCCACGCCTTTCCGCACCAGTTGTCGGGCGGGCAGCGCCAGCGGGTGATGATCGCGATGGCGCTGGCGATGGAGCCGGCGCTGATCATCGCCGACGAGCCGACCACCGCGCTGGACGTGACGTCGCAGGCGCAGGTGCTGCGGCTGCTGCACGGCCTGCGCGAGCGCCACGACACCGGCATCCTGTTCATCACGCACGACTTCGACGTGGTGGCCGAGATCGCGGACCGCGTGATCGTGATGCAGCACGGCCGCATCGTGGAGGCCGGCGCTGCCGCCGACGTGCTGGCGAATCCGCAGCATCCCTATACCCGCAAGCTGATCGACGCGGTGCCCAAGGGCAAGTTTGGCGCCGGTGCGCCGCTGGCCGAGGGCGACCCGGTCATTTCGGTCGAAAACCTGGGCATGCGCTTCGTGACGTCCAGCCTGTTCCGGTCCAAGCGGCGCGAGGTCAATGCGCTGGACGGCGTGTCGCTGTCGCTGGCGCGCGGCGAAACGCTGGGCATCGTCGGCGAGTCCGGCTCGGGCAAGACGACGCTGGGCCGGTGCCTGGCGCACTTCGCGCGTCCCACGTCGGGCCGCATCGTAATGAATGGCGAGGACGTGTCGAACCTGTCGCGCGCAGCGTGGCGCCAATGGTGCAAGCGGATCCAGATGGTGTTCCAGGACCCTTATCGGTCCTTCAACCCGCGCCTGACCATCGAGGCCACGCTGTCCGAAGGGCCGCTGAACTACGGCGAAGACCCGGCCCGCGTGCAGGCGCGGATGCGCGACATGCTGGCGCTGGTCAGCATCGATGCCAGCGCGCTAAAGCGCTATCCGCATGAGTTTTCCGGCGGACAGCGCCAGCGGATTTCGATCGCGCGGGCGCTGATGATGGAGCCGGAGATCCTGATCGCGGACGAGGCGGTGTCGGCGCTGGACGTGTCCGTGCAGGCGCAGATTCTGGATCTGCTGGAGCGGATCCGCGCGCAACTGAACCTGAGCGTGATCTTCATCACCCACGACCTGCGCGTGGCCGCCCGGCTGTGCCATCGCATCGCCGTCATGCAGCGAGGCCGCGTCATGGAGATCGGCCCCGCCGAGCAGATCTTCACGCGGCCCGGCAGCAGCTACACCCAGGAACTGCTGGCCGCCATTCCCGGCAAGGACGGGTTGGGCAGCCGGCCCCCGGCCGGACTGGCATTGGCCGGCGCTTGAAGGAAACCCCGATGACACGCGTTGCCTTATTGAGCCGATCGGCCAATCTTTCCTACTTTCAGCCTTTGTTGCAGGGACTGGCGCCCGAGCTGGACGTCGCCGTCTGGCCGGACCCGCGCAGCCTGCATGCCGACGTGGCGGTCTGCTGGAACCCGCCCGTTGGCGTGTACGACGACATGCCCAACCTGAAACTGATCCACAGCATCGCCGCCGGCGTGGACAACCTGCTGGACGGCCAGCGCACGCGCGGGCTGCCGGTCTGCCGAGTAGTGGATCCGCAGTTGGCCCAAGGGATGCTGCAGTATGTGCTGTGGTGCGTGCTGACGTTTCATCGCAAGCTGGACCTGGCGCTGTCCAACCAGCGTGCCGCTCGCTGGAGCCGGCCGCCGCAGACGCCGGCGTCGCAGTGCCGGATCGGCCTGATGGGCCTGGGCGAACTGGGCGGCGCCATTGCCGCCGTGCTGCCCGGAATGGGCTATCCGGTCAACGGCTGGTCGCGCACGCCGCGCAGTATCGATGGCGTGCGCGTCTATGCCGGCGAAGACGCCTTTGACGAATTCCTGGCCAACACCGATGTGCTGGTGTGCCTGGTGCCGCTGACCGACGCTACGCGCGGCATCTTGAACCGCCGCACCTTCGACGCGCTGCCGCAAGGCGCGGCGGTGGTCAATTGCGGGCGCGGCGAACACCTGGTCGCGGCCGACCTGATCGACGCCCTGGCGCGCGGGCAACTGCGCGGGGCCGTGCTTGACGTGTTCGCGCAGGAACCGCTGGATCCCGCTGATCCGCTGTGGTCCACGCCCGGCGTGATCGTCACCCCGCACATGGCGACCATGCCGTCGCCGGACACCGTGGCCGAGCAGGTCGTGGCCAACATCCGCCGGCTGGGGCAGGGCGAGTCCCTGGCCCACACAGTCGACCTGACGCGCGGCTATTGACGCCGCGATACCCCGTTTTCCGATTGCCAACCCAAGACGAGACATTCCATGCATTTCGAAGATCCCGCGTTCACCATTCCGACCGGCACGCCTGCGCCTCTGGACCCGCAGATCGCCGAATTCCTGCGGCGCATGGCGGCGGACGCGTCGCAGTATCCGCGCCGCGACACCCTGTCCATCGAACAGGGCCGCGCCAATGCCGAGAAGGTGCGCCTGCCGTGGGCCCAGGGTGGCCCGCAGATGGCCCGAACGGTGGAACATCAGGTGGCCACGCGTCACGGGCCCGTGCGCGTGCGGGTCTATTACCCCGCGCAGCGCCGGCTGCCGGGCGCGTTCATGTACATCCACGGCGGCGGCTTCGTGCTGTTCAGCATCGACACGCATGACCGCGTGATGCGCGAGTACGCCGAACGCGCCGGGGTCGTGGTGGTGGGCGTGGACTACACCCGCGCGCCCGAAGCCAAGTTCCCGCAGCCGCTGGAAGAATGCGTGGACGTGCTGCGCTGGGTTGCCGCGTCGGCGGGCGAGCTGGACATCGATGCCGGCCAGATCTTCGTGGGCGGCGATTCGGCCGGCGCCAACCTGTCCATGGGCACGGCGCTGACGCTGCGCGATGAAGGCGTCCCGCTGATCAAGGGGCTGGTGCTGAACTACGGCGGCTTTGGCAGCAACCTGTTCCGCAATTCGGTCGTGCGCTACGGCGCCGGCGAATACGGCCTGTCGCTGCACATGATGATCTGGTTCCGCGGCATGCACATCCGCCACGGGAAGGACTTCTTCGATCCGCGCGTGGACATCCTGCGCGCCGACCTGAAAGGCCTGCCGCCGGCTTGGCTGGTGGTGACCGAGTGCGATCCGCTGCATGACGACAGCATCGAACTGGAGCGCAAGCTGCGCGACGCCGGCGTGGACGTCGCGTCCAAGGTGTATCCCGGCACCGCGCACAGCTTCCTGGAGGCCGTCTCCATTGCCGCGGTCGCGGGCGAAGCCTTCGACGACACGGCGCGCTGGCTGCACGCCAAGGCCTAGGGGGCGACATGTATACCCCGCCGGCCTATGCCGAAGCCGATATCGGCGTCCTGCACGCGTTCATGTGCGCGCACAGTTTCGCCACCCTGGTGACCGTGGGCGCGGCGGGCGCGAACGCCACGCACCTGCCGTTCCTGCTGCGCGACGATGGCGGGCGCGGAACGCTGGTCACCCATCTGGCGCGCGCGAATCCGCAGTGGCGCGACCTGCAGGATGGCGCGCAAGCGCTGGTGCTGTTCCAGGGCCCGCACGCGTTCATTTCGCCCAGCTGGTATGTCAACCAGCAGACCTTCCCGACGTGGAACTACACCGCCGTTCATGCGCGCGGCACGCCGCGCCTGATCGAAGCGCCCGAGGCCATCCGCGCGGTGTTGACTGAGACGGTCGGGCGTTACGACACGCCGCTCGGCGGCGAATGGCGCTTTCCGGACATGCCCGAGACCCTGACGGCGCCGCGCCTGAAGGCGATCGCGGCGCTGGAGATTCCGATTGCCGGGCTGGAAGGAAAGATGAAGCTGAACCAGGACAAGTCGGTGGCCGACCGCGTGGGCGTGATCCGCCAGCTGGAACGGCGCGGCGACGCGGGGAGCGTGGCGATAGCCCGGTTGATTCGCGCGCAGCCCGATCTTGCGGCTGGTCTTGCGGCGGATCTTGCGGCGGATCTCGCATCGGATTTGCCGGCTGATGTGGCGACCCACGTCGCCGGTCACGCGCCGAACAACGCCTGAAGAAACCGGAGCCTCATCATGCATGAACCTACCGAAGCCCGCGTGCGCGACGAACTGGCGGCCCTGTACCGTCTGGTCGCGCACTTTCGCATGACCGATCTGATCGACACCCACATCAGCGCGCGGGTGCCGGGCACCAAGCACCATTTCCTCATCAACCGCTACGGCGTGCTGTTTCACGAAATGCGCCCGCAGGACCTGGTGAAGATCGACCTGGACGGCAATCCGGTCGATCCCGGCGACGCCGACAGCCAGCTGGTCAACGCGGCCGGCTTCACCATTCATTCGGCGGTGCATGCCGCGCGCCACGATCTGGCGTGCGTGGTGCATACGCATACCGCCGACGGCATCGCCGTGGCGTGCCAGCGCGATGGCCTGTTGCCGATCACGCAGCACGCGCTGCGCTTCTACAACCGGTTGGGCTATCACGATTACCAGGGCATCGCGCTGGACCTGGAAGAGCGCGAGAGCCTGGTCGCCAGCCTTGGCCGGCATAAAGCCATGATCCTGCGCAACCACGGCCTGCTCGCGGCTGGATCGTCGGTGGCGGAGGCCTTCGTCAACATCTATTACCTGGAGCGCGCCTGCCAGGCACAGGTCAAGGCCCAATCGGCCGGCGCGCCGCTGGTATTCCCGTCGGAGGCGGTGTGCGAACGCACCGCGAGCCAGTTTGAACGGCCCACCGCCCCGATCTACACGCAGCGGGTATGGACCGCCGCGCGGCGCCTGCTGGAGCCGGACCTGGAGACAATCGAATGAAAGACAGCCTGACGACACCCCGCGCCGCATTGGCCGGTCCGCAATTCCTGCATACACCAGGCCCGACGCATGTGCCCGATGCAGTGCGCGAGGCCATGGGCCGCCAATGCATGGATCTGTCCGATCCGCGGCTGGCCGATCTGATCGCGGATTGCGAGGCGGGCCTTGCCCGCCTGCTGGGCACCCGGCACGCGGACGTCCTGATGTATGCCGCCAACGGCCACGGCGCGTGGGAAGCCACCATTGCCAATCTGGTCGCGCCCGGCGCGCAGGTGCTGGTGGCGGGGAGCGGCCATTTCGCGGAAGCGTGGGCCGTGCATGCCGAGGCAATGGGCGCCACGGCCCTGCGCACGCCGACCCGTCCGGGACAGGCGTTGGATCCGGCCGCGATCGAGGCGGCGCTGCGCGCCGACACGGCGCACCGCATTGCCGCCGTCTTTGCCGTGCACACCGACACGGCCAGCGGCGTGACCAGCGACATTGCGGCGGTGCGCCGGGCCATGGACGCCAGCGGCCATCCGGCGCTGCTGGTGGCCGATGTGATCGCATCCTTGGGCGCCACGCCGTTCCGCATGGACGATTGGGGCGTCAACGTGGCGATCGGCGCGTCGCAGAAGGCGCTGATGGGGCCGCCGGGGCTGTCCTTCACCGCAGTGGACGCGCGCGCGATGCAGGCCGCGCAGGCCAATCCCACTCCGCGCGCCTATTGGGACTGGGCCAAGCGCAAGAGCGATCTGCTCTACCGCAAGTTTTGCGGCACGCCGCCGCAAAGTTTGCTGGCAGGCATGCGGGCCGCGCTGGATCTGATTGCGGCCGAAGGCGAGGAGGCCGTGTTTGCCCGGCATCGGCGCGTGGCGAATGCGGTGCATGCGGCGGTGAATGCGTGGTCGCAAGGCGGCGCGTTGAAGCTGTTTGTTGAAGACCCCGCGGCGCGCGCGGTGTCGGTCACGACCATTTCGGTCGCCGACGGCGTGGACGTCGAGGCGATGCGAACCGTTGCGCGCGAACGCTTCCACGTTGCGGTGGCGGGCGGGCTGGGGCCGCTTGCGGGACGGATGTTCCGCATCGGCCACCTGGGCGACGTGCATCCCGCCATGATCCTGGGCGCGCTGGGCGGGGTAGATGCCGCGCTGCGGGCGTGCGGGATTCCCGTGGGCGACGGGGCGCTGCAGGGGGCCGTGAAGGCGCTGCACGAGTGACTCGCAAGACTGAAACGCAGGACGGAATCGCACGACTGAAACACCAGACTGAAACGCAAGACTGATACGAAACCCAGAAACGGCTTTCACACGCGGCCCGGACGCGGCCGCCATTTCTTCTTCACCTTGAATCGGGATAAGACGATGAGACAACGTGGTTTCGCGGCGGCCGCCCTGGCCGTCCTCGCGGTGGCGGTTCCCCTTTGCCCGGCCCAGGCCGAGCCGGTCAATGCCAAAGTGGTCATGCACGCGCCGTTGCGTGTGCTGGACCCCGTCCTGACCAACGCGTACATCACGCGCAATCACGGGTACATGGTGTACGACACGCTGTTTTCGCTGGACGCGGCCTCGCGCCCGCAGCCGCAGATGGTGGAATCGTGGACGGTATCGCCCGACCAGCTGACCTACGTGTTCACGTTGCGGCCAGGCCTGAAGTTCCACGACGGTGCGCCGGTCACCGGCGAAGACGTGGTGGCGTCGCTCAAGCGCTGGGCGCAGCGCGATCCCATCGGTTCGCGCCTGTCCGCCGTCACCCAGAGCATGGACAGCCCGTCCGCCGACACCTTCCGTATCGTGCTCACCAAGCCGTACGGACTGCTGCTGGACGCGTTGGCCAAACCGGGTTCGCCGGTGCCGTTCATCATGCCGCGGCGCATCGCGGCCACGCCGCCGTCCGAGGCCATCAAGGAAACCGTGGGCTCGGGACCCTACAAGTTCGTGCAGGCCGAGTTCCAGGCGGGCGTGAAGGCCGCGTATGTGAAAAACGCGGACTACGTGCCGCGCAAGGAGCCCGCCAGCCGCTTTGCCGGGGGCAAGGTCGCCATGTTCGACCGGATCGACGTCGTCAACGTGCCGGACGCGCAGACCGCGGTGAACGCGCTGCGCCAGGGCGAGATCGACTTCGTCGAGAACGTGGCGCCCGACCTGCTGCCGCAACTGGATGGCGTGAAGACCCTGACGGTGCAAAGCTATGGCGACGCATCGGAAACCTACACGCTGCGCATGAACTGGAAGCAGCCGCCGCTGGACAACGTGAAGGTGCGCCGCGCCGTGCTGGCCGCGCTGTACCAGGCCGACTACCTGGATGCGTCGCTGGGGGATCCCGCCTATTACAAGCTGTGCGGCGCCATGTTGAGCTGCATCTCGGCCTACCAGACCGAAGCCGGCGCCACGCAGACCAAACCCGCTAATCTGGCGCAGGCGCGGGCGTTGCTGAAGGACAGCGGCTATGCCGGCGAGAAGATCGTCGTCCTGCATCCCACCGACGTGCGCAGCCTGTCCGCGCTGGCGCCCGTCACCGCGCAGGCCTTGCGCAGCATCGGCATGAACGTGGAAGTGCAGTCGATGGACTGGGCCACGCTGCTGTCGCGGCGCAGCAAGGATGCGCCGCTGGCCGACGGCGGCTGGAGCATCTTCCATTCCAGCCTGACCAGCATGGACCTGCTCAACCCCATCGTGAACGCCAATCTGGATGGGCGGGGCGAGGGCGGTTATCCGGGCTGGACCCGGGACGACACCATCCAGCGCCTGCGCGCCGAGTTCGAGTCGGTGACGGGATTGGATGCGCAAAAGCGTGTCGCCGCCGAGATCCAGCAGCGCGCCTATGAACAGGTGATGTTCGTGCCGCTGGGCGGCTATTCGGAGTTCAAGGCCTACGACAAGAAGTTCGACGGCATGGTGGCCGCGCCGTTGCCGTTGTTCTGGCGGGGCAAGTAACGGGTTGGGGCGGCGGGCAGGGCGGTCAGGACAGGCCGACCTTGCCGCTCAGCCCCCGCGCCGCGGTCAGCAGCAGCGGCGAATAACGCCGCGCAAATTCCGCCGGCGAGGCCCATTCGGACACCAGCCCCGCGATCTGGATGGCCGCCACCGGCCGGTGGCGATGATCCAGGATGGCGGCGGCCAGGTTCAGCTCGCCCAGCATGCTCTCCTCGATGGCCGTCGCATAGCCGTCCTGGCGCGCCTGCTGGACCAGGCCCCGGATGCGGTCCGGATCGTTGTCGGTCTTTGGCGTGCTTGGAATCGTGGCAAGCGGCATGTCCTTGGACCGCGCAAGGATGTCCTCGACTTCCTCTTCGGGCAGGTGGGACATGATGGCCCGGCCCCCGGCCGTCTGCACCATCGGCAGGGCGCGGCCGGCCAGCGTGCTGCTGAAAGTCTGACGCTTGGTCTGGCGGCGCAGCGCAAAAATGATGTACAGGTCGTCGAACAGGCTCAGTTCCACGCGTTCGTTGGTTTCGCGTTGCATCTCGGCGATGAGCGGGGTGGCGCGTTCAAGCAGCGGCACGCTGCGCATGTAGTCGAAGCTGCGCTGCAGGATCTTCTTGCCCGGCGTATAGCCCTTGCCACCGGCGCCGCGTTCCAGATACCCCAGCGTGACCAGCGTGTGCGTCATGCGCTGGGTGGTGCTGCGGTCGAATCCCGTGATTTCCATGAGTTCGTTCATGCTCATGGTGGACGGGCGTTGGGCAAAGGCTTCCAGCAGTTCGAAGCCTTTGGCCAGGGATTGAACGAAGAGAGGGTCGGGACGGCTCATGGGATTCGCTGTAAGAGTGGGCGGTGGGCGTCCGCGGCGGGCGGGGGAATCAGGGATTTTATAAAGATTCTTAGGTATTTCCTAGAGATACTTATGTGCTCGCAACCCGGCAACGGTTTCCTGAACGCAGGACCCGTGGGCTTGACATAGAATGGCCGCACCCCAGCGGTCATTTCGAGGTATCTATGTCGGTCGCATCCGATATCAAACTACGCCCGCTCGAACGCGGCGACCTGCACTTTGTGCACAAGATCAACAATAACGACGTCATCATGCGCTACTGGTTCGAAGAGCCTTACGAGGCCTATGACGAACTCGTGGCTCTGTACGACCGCCACCTGCATGACCAGAACGAGCGGCGTTTCATCATCGAGCACGACACCGGGCAGCCGGCCGGGCTGGTCGAACTGGTCGAGATCGACTACATCCACCGCCGCGCCGAATTCCAGATCATCATCGCGCCCAGCTACCAGGGCCGCGGCTACGCCAAGGCCGCCACGCGCATTGCGGTGGGCTACGCGTTCCGCGTGCTGAACCTGCACAAGGTGTATCTGGTGGTGGACAAGGACAATACCGCTGCCGTCCACGTGTACGAGCGCTGCGGCTTCCAGATCGAAGGCCTGCTCAAGGAAGAGTTCTTTTCCAACGGCGCGTACCGCGATGCCTATCGGATGGCGCTGTTGCAGCACGACCATCTGCGCGACGTGGGACCGGGCGCGCCGGATGCGCCCGTGCTGCGGGACTGGCCGCAGGAAGACCAGGCGGGCTGACGCCGCCTGCAAAGGCGAAGGCCGCGGCATCATGCGCCGCGGCCTTCGCCGAACGAAACCTGAACCATCGCGCCGCCCCGCGCTTCATGCGCGAGGCGGCGTTTTACATCAGGGCTTGAAGAATGCCGTCGGCGTCATCAGGCGGTTTTCCTGGCTGATCAGGTAGCCGGCCTCGGCGCTTTTGGTCAGATAGGTCGCCCAGGCCGGATCCTTCTGCAGCGCCTGGCGCTTGGCTTCGCGGTCGGCGGCGCTGTCATAGACCCAGATGTGCATGTAGGTGTTGACGTTGCCCGTCTCGGTCTGCATGTAGGCGAGCGGCTTGCCCAGATGGCGGCTCTGCACCTCGTAGCCGTGTTCGGCATACAGCGCCAGGTGCTTCTTGATGGTGCCGGCGCGGCAGGTGTAGGTACGTACGTCGTAAAGCATGATGAATCCTTGATGGCGGTTGCA
This sequence comes from Achromobacter animicus, assembly GCF_902859585.1. Taxonomy (GTDB): domain Bacteria; phylum Pseudomonadota; class Gammaproteobacteria; order Burkholderiales; family Burkholderiaceae_B; genus Achromobacter; species Achromobacter animicus. The sequence goes on from NZ_CADIJM010000006.1 coordinate 265,210, forward strand.
AAAACGGGTGTCAGTCGGCGGTGGCGCCGGACTGCTTGACCAGCACGCTCCAGCGTTCCACTTCCGTGTTGACGTATTTCTGGAAGGCGGTGTGACCATCGCCCACCGGGTCGGCGCCCAGGCCCTTGAGCTTGTCCTGCACCGCCGGGTCGGCGATGCCGTCCGTGATGGCCTTGGACAGTTTTTCCACCACGGGCGCGGGCGTGGCGGCCGGTACGAACAGGCCAAACCACGAACGCGCGTTCATGGCCGTGTAGGCTGTCTCGGAAAACGCGGGCACGTTGGGCAGGGCGGCGTGGCGCTGCGTGCCGGTAACGGCGATGGGGGTGAGGCGGCCTGCCTGCACCTGCGACAGCACCTCGGGCAGGTTGGCGAACATGATCTGGACCTGTCCGCCCATGAGGTCGTTGAGCGCCTGCGCGCCGCCCTTGTACGGCACGTGCGTCATCTGCGCGCCGGCCAGCGAATTGAATTGCGCGCCCGCCAGGTGCGAGGCCGTGCCGGTGCCGCCGGACGCGTAGTTCACGCGGTTGCCGTTGGCCTTGGCGTAGTCGGCCAGTTCCTGCGGCGTCTTGGCCGGCACGGACGGGTTCACCACCAGCACCAGCGGCACCGAGGCCAGGTTCGACAGGCCGGCGAAGTCGCGCGTCAGGTTGTAGTCCAGCTTGTGATAGAGCGAGGCGTTAATGGCGTGGCTGGACGTGGCCATCAGCAGCGTGTAGCCGTCGGCCTCGGAACGGGCCGCCATGACGGCGCCGATGTTGCCGTTGGCGCCGGCCTTGTTTTCCACCACGACGGGCTGGCCCAGCCGGGTGGACATGGACTGCGCCACGGTGCGGGCGATGACGTCGGTGGCGCCGCCTGCGGCGAACGGCACGATGATGCGCAGGGGGCGCTCGGGGAAATCAGCCGCGGCAGCCGTTGCGGCCGCGCCCAGCGAGGCGGCGGTCATCAGGAAGGCGGCCGCCAGGCGGCGCGGGGTCAGGGTTGTGGTCATGTCTCTCTCCAGTGTTGGATTTTTTTATGTAAACGCCGCGCCTGATCTGTCAGGCGCCGGCGGTGCGCGCCTTTTCGCGCAGGCTCGTCAATGTGGCCCGGGGCGTGATCACCTCGGGGTCCAGACTGAGTTCGATCAGATAGGGGGAACCGCTGTCCAGCGCCCGCGCCAACGCGGGGCCGAACGCTTCATGGGTGTCCACGCGTTCGGCCGTCACGCCGAACGATTGGGCGTAGGCCACGAAGTCCGGGTTGCACAGGTCCGTGCCGATGGTGCGGCCGGGGTAGTGCACCTCCTGGTGCATGCGGATCGTGCCGTACATGCCGTTGTTGAACACGATGAAGACGATGCCCAGCTGGTGCTGCTTCACGGTGGCCAGTTCCTGCGAGGTCATCAGGAAGCAGCCGTCGCCCGCCAGGCAGATCACCTGGCGATCAGGATGGCGCAGCTTGGCCGCGATGGCCGCGGGCACGCCGTAACCCATGGCGCCGCTGGTGGGCGCCAATTGCGTGCGCGGTTGGCTGAAGCGGTAGTAGCGATGCGCCCAGGCGCTGTAATTGCCCGCGCCGTTGGTCAGAATGGCGCTCGGGTCGAGCTGGTCGCGCAGCGTGGCAATGACGCGCGCTGGGTCCATCTCTCCGCGCGCGGCGGGCAGCTCGGTGTAGCGCAGGTAGTTGCCGCGCAGCGTCTGCGTCCAGTCGCGCCACGGGGTCGCATCCACGGGCGTCAGTTCCGCCGCCGACGCCGCAAAGGCGTCCATGCCGGACTGGATCTTCAGCGCGGGTTGATACACGCGGCCCAGCTCTTCGGCGCTGGCCAGCACGTGGATCAGCGTCTGGCTGGGCACCGGCGATTGCAGCAGGGTATAGCCGCCCGTCACCATCTCGCCCAGCCGCGCGCCCACGGCCAGGATGACGTCGGCCTGGCGCACGGCCTCGGCTAGTTCCGGGTTTACGCCGATGCCGACTTCGCCGACGTACTGCGCGTGGTGGTTGTCGAACAGGTCCTGGCGGCGGAACGAGCACGCGACCGGCAGGCCGTTCAGTTCGGCAAAGCGGGTCAGGCTTGCCAGCCCCGCGTCCGTCCAGCCGGAACCGCCGGCGATCAGCAGGGGACGCTGCGCGTTGGCAAGCAGCGTGCGCATGCCGGCCAGCGCGTCGGGCGCCGGGTAGGCCTGCGGCACCTGGATCGCGCCGCAGGACAGGGCCGGGGCCACGTCCGTCAGCATGTCCTCGGGCAGCGCCAGCACCACGGGGCCGGGGCGGCCGGACGTGGCGACGGAAAAGGCGCGGTTCAGGTATTCGGTGACGCGCGCGGCGCTGTCGATCTGCGCCACCCACTTCGTGAACTGGCCGAACATGCGGCGGTAGTCGATTTCCTGGAAGGCCTCGCGCTCGACCATGTCGTTGCCGACCTGGCCCACCAGCACGATCATCGGGGTGGAATCCTGGAACGCGGTCTGCACGCCGATGCTGGCATTGGTGGCGCCTGGGCCGCGCGTCACCATGCAGATGCCGGGCCGGCCGGTCAGCTTGCCGTGCGCTTCGGCCATGAATGCCGCCGCGCCTTCGTGCCGGCAGGACACCAGGCGGATCTGCTCGCGGTGCGCATACAGCGCGTCCAGGACGTCCAAATAGCTCTCGCCGGGCACGCCGAATACGGTGTCCACGCCGTGTTCCAGCAAGGCTCGCACCACATGCTGGCCGCCCGTCATCAATGTCGAAGTGTCATTCATCGCAGTTTCAATCTGGCCGCAGCGCGGCGGGTTGAGTCCGGATGAACTTTACGCAGCCCGGGTCAGGGCGCGTTAGGACAGATCAGAGCTTGTTTTGCACTTTTTTGCGGGGCGGGCGACGCGGCCGCCATTCGGTATGGCCGTCATCCGACGGGGCCGTCATTCATTACGGCCGCCATCCGACGGGGCCGTCATTCGATGGGGCGGTAGTACTTCTTGCGGAAGTCGCCCGGGGTGCAGCCCGTGTGCTTCTTGAAAAAGCGCGTGAAGTAAGCCGGGTCCTCGATGTTCAGCTGGAATCCGATCTCGGCGATGCTCAAGTCCGTGTTGCACAGCAGCCGCTTGGCCTCCAGCGCAATGCGCTCCTGCACGAGCTGGCTGGCGGTGCGCCCCACGCTGCGCTTGACCGCGTCGTTGAGCTGGCGCTCGCTGACGCACAGGGCGTCGGCGTACTGGCGGATGGCCGAGAAGTCCAGGTAATGCTCTTCGATCAGCATGGTGAAGCGCTTTGCCAGCGAATAACTGGGACCGGCGGCGGTCTCGCGTTCGTCGGCCGGATACAGGCGGCGAAGCTGTGTCAGGAGGATCAGCAGGTACGAGCGCACCACGTCAAACCGGCCCGTCTGCCGGTCGCGCGTTTCGCGTTCGATCTCGGCCAGCAGCGGCAGCATGGCGTCGTGCTGCTCGCGGGTCAGGTAGATCACGGGCGGGCCGCCCGCCAGGTGAAAGAACGGAAATTTTGCGATGTCGTCCGCGCGCGGGAACATCTGTGCGAAGAATTCGGTGCTGATGTTCATGACGTAGCCGCTGGGTTTCACCGACGACGTCCACGCGTGAATCTGGCCCGGGGACAGGAAGAAGACCGAGTGGTCGCGCACCGCGTGCTGCTCGAAGTCGAGCAGGTGGGTGCCCTGCGCCTCGGTCATCCACAGCAGATGGTAATAGCGGTGCCGGTGCAGGAAGCCGCGCGGAATGTCGTCGTGATCCTGCAGGCGCACGAGGTCGAAATAGAAGGATCCCTCTCCCGAGAAATCCGATGATTCAAAGGTGGGAAACGTTTCCGGGATGGGCGAATGCGAACCTGCGGACAAGCGGGAGTCTCCTTGATGGCGCGCGGGGCGGCTCTGTTTTTCGCCATCATACGGGCAATCGCGGCGGAGGCTGCGGCGCGGCGGTGCCAGTTCGGCGCCGCCCGCCGCAGCCAGCGCGTTGGCCGGCCTCGG
>NZ_CADIJM010000007.1 GCF_902859585.1 Achromobacter animicus
ATCGCGCGCAAACTCCTGCGGATCGCGTACGGGGTATGGCGAACAGGTCAACCCTTTGATCCAGAGAAATTGCGACCTACGACTGCTTGACCGAGACCATAGAATCTCGTCCGCCTTCGGCTCCCTTCGGTTTCCGTCGGGCGCATCTAAACGCCCCGCCCACCCCAGGCCCACGCCACACCGGGCTCGAGTTGCTTGAGCTTTACGGGAGCTGGGGCGGCTTGAGTTCTTAAGGTTCTTGCACACACTTGAGAGGAAGAGAAGCATCTTGCGGGGCCCGCCCCCGGGCGGCCGCGCGGGCGGCCTTCGTGGGCTTACGCTGCGTCTTGCGTCGAAGCGATGACGCTTCGCGCGTAGCTGCTCCTGCGCCAGGTGTCTGACACCCTGGCGAAATTTGCGTCATGCCAAGTCCGACTCCCAAAGGTGTCAGACTGAGCTAACCCGGGTTTTCCGGACACTCGTAAAAGTAGACAATACTTGAAGGAGGTGTCCCATGGATAAATCCACTCCCGACGGCAAGCCCGACGATGCCGAGCGCCAGCGCTATAGCCGAGAGTTCAAGATCGAGGCGGTCCGCCAACTGGAAGAAGGTAAGGTCAGTGGCGTCCAGCTGGCGCTGATGCTCGGCGTCAAGCGTTCGATCCTTTACCGATGGAAGAAGGAACTGGCCACGCACGGGCCCGATGTTTCGTTCCCCGGTACGGGTAAAGTGCGCACTGACGAGCAGGCTGAGATCCGACGTCTCAAGCGCGAGTTGGCTCAAGTTACTGAAGAGCGGGACATCCTAAAAAAAGCGGCAGCGTACTTTGCGCGGGAACTGCCGTGAGGTACGCCTTTGTGCAGGCTCATCAGCAGCAGTTCCGAGTCGCACGGCTATGCCGAGCTTTGCATGTGAGTCGCAGCGGATACTACGACTGGCTGCGCCGAGTACCTTCGGCACGACAGCAAGAGGACGTAAAGCTGCTCGCCGCCATTGAACAGGCTCATCGTGCCTACCGACAAGCGTATGGCGCAGAGAAGACTTGGCGTGCACTTAATGCCAATGGCATCGCTTGTGGCAAGCATCGCATAGCGAGGCTGCGGCGTCAGGCCGGCATCGAGGCGCTGCGCAAGCAGCGTTTCCGCCGCCTCAAGAAGCACTCGTTGCTAGACCCGGCGCCTAACCATCTTCAACGTCAATTCACCGTGAACTGCCCAAACAAGGTCTGGGTGGGCGATATCACGGTGATACCAACGCGGGTGGGTTGGTTGTACCTCGCAGTGTTGTTGGACCTTTACTCCAGATCCGTAATTGGCTGGAGCATGGCTGAAAAGGCAGATCGCAGCTTGTTGATTCATGCGCTCGAGATGGCTCTTGCTCGGCGCAACCCCGCACCAGGCTTGATGCACCACAGCGATCGCGGCGCCCAGTACAGTTCTGCGGAGTACCGACGGTTACTGACCGAAAACGGGGTGACCATCAGCATGAGCGCGACGGGCGACCCCTATGACAATGCCGTCGCGGAAAGCTTCTTCAGCAATCTGAAAAATGAGTTGACGCATCATCAAGTCTTCCAGAGCCGGGAACACGCGCGACTGGCGATCTTCAACTACATAGAGGTCTTTTACAACCGCCAACGACTGCACCAGGGGCTAGGCTATAAAACCCCAGCCCAGGTCGAGGCCAATGTGTCCTAACCAAACTGTCCGAGAAATCCGGGTTAGCTCAGACACCGGCAGCGATGACGCTTCGCGCGTAGCTGCTTCTGCGTCAGGCGTCTGATACCGGCAACGGCAGACGTTCTCGCCTACCTCAAGCGGCGCGTCCCCAATCGCCACTTGAACTCCAGTGCCCGATGGGCGGCGCGAACAGGTCGGCAGGTTGTGGCGAATCGTCGCGGCGCCGCCCATCACCGCCCCACCCTCCGTGACGGCGGACCATTAGCAAACCAATCCCCGCCAGCGCGAAGCGCACCCCGCCACGACGCCCCACCAACCCAATGCCGGGTTGCCGCCGCCCGGGCGGCAGCAACCCGGCGGCCCCGCAGATCTCCTTCCCTGACCACAGGTCTTGTAGCGCCCCAAACCAAAGACCCTCGTAGCACGGCGTCGTGGTCACCGGGGAGGCGAGCGCCGTCGATGCGCCCGAGGGAATCTGAAGGCAGTCGCCGAAGGCGACAACGAAGATGACGAAGGGGGAGTCCGGAGCGAAGGCTCCGGACCGCAATCGTGGGCGATCGCCTCCCCGGTGACCACGGCGTCGGGCGACCTACGGAAGCCACTGCGTCGGGCGACCCGCTGCGCCCTAAACCTCGGCCGACCTACAAACGTTGGTGCATACCAGGCAACACCGTGATCCCCTGAACGGACCTACCGCCCCGCCCCCCACGCTCCTACGATAAGACCCATCACCCCACCAAGGACAAACCATGTCAAAGCTCACAAAATTCGTCTTGCCCTTCATCGCCACAGCGACGTTGCTCAGCCAGCCCACCCAAGCCGCCTCCCATCACGCCCAAGCCACCCCCAAGCCAACCGACCCCATCGTCACCGAAGTAATGACAAAGGCCCTTCCCGACATCCCCGGCAAGGAAGCCCTGATGCTCGTCGTCGACTACCCGCCCGGCGGCGCCGACCCCGTCCACCGCCACGACGCCTCCGCCTTCGTCTACGTCCTGGAAGGCACGATCGTCATGCAGGTCAAGGGCGGCAAGGAAGTCACGCTCAAGCCCGGCCAGACCTTCTATGAAGGCCCCGAAGACATCCACACCGTCGGCCGCAACGCCAGCCAGACCGAGCCGGCCAAGTTCGTGGTCGTCCTCATCAAGAAGCAAGGCGCGCCCGCTCTGACACCAGTCAAATAGGGACGCCGGGCGGACCCCGCCCTTCAGAACGCCAGCAGGCCTTCCCAAAGCGGAAGGCCTTCTTTTTTTTGCGCCCCATGTCACAAGATTGCGGCGCGCGCCGTCTTAGCTGTAGGATCAACCCACTTGCGGCGCCGCCACCATGTCGACACCCTACCCTCCCTCCTCCGACACCCCTTCGAACGGACCGGATTCCCTGGCCGACAGCTTTGCCACCAGCTATGCCGGTGTCATGGCTTTCATTGCCGTCGCCGCCGAGGGCAACTTTGCCAAGGCGGGCGACCGGCTCGGCATCGGCCGCTCTGCCGTCAGCCGCAGCGTCCAGAAGCTCGAAGACCAGCTTGGCACCCGCCTCTTCGTGCGCACCACGCGCAGCACCTCGCTCACGCCCGAGGGCCAGCGTTTTTACGAACAATGCCACCCCGGCGTCGAGCGCATCATCCAGGCCCTGGACGACATGCGCGATCTGCGCGAAGGCCCGCCGTCGGGCCAGCTTCGGGTGTGCGCCACCGTGGGTTTCGGCCGCAAGGTCGTTGCCCCGCTGCTCATGGGGTTTCGTGAGGCCAATCCCGGTATCTCGGTCGAACTGCTGCTGGACGACGGCCCCACCGACTTCACCACCGACCGGGTTGACGTCTCCTTCCGCAACGGCCGCATGGAAGACAGCCAGGTGATCGCCAAAAAGATCATCCCGATGCAGATGATGCTGTGCGCCTCGCCCGCCTATGCCGCCGCGCACGGCCTGCCCACCAGCGTCGACGACATCGCCGATCATGCCTGCGTGAACTTCAAGCTGGCGTCGGGCCGCGTTTTCGAGTGGGAATTCAAGGTGGCCGGCCAGCTGCGCAAGGTGGCGCCGCCGGGCATGCTGACGTTCAACGATGCCGACCTGGTGCTGCAATCAGTGCTGGATGGTCACGGCATTGCGCAGATGGCCGCTTACCAGGTCTGCGACCACCTGCGCGCCGGCACGCTGGTCGCCTGCCTGCCGCAATATGCGCCCGAGGACCGCGGCCATTACCTTTGTTTCCTGAGCCGCCAGCACTTGCCGGCGCGCATGCGCGTGTTCATCGATTACATGACCGAACACATCCGCGCAATGGACCTGCAGATACTGGACAGCCTGCTGGCGAAGCAGGCGTGAAGAAAGACGCGCTACTGCGTCAGCGCGACCACGCTTTCAATGCCGCCCTGCGCCATCTTGGAATACGGACAGAGGCGTTCCGTATTGCGCACCAGTTCTTCGGCAAGGGCCTTCTCCAGGCCGGGCAGGTGGATGTTGACGTCGGCGGTCAGCGCAAACAAGCCATCGACCGGATCTCGCCCGAACGAAATGGTGGCCGTGACCGAGGCTTCGGGAATCGACAGGCCCGACCGCTCGGCCAGCATGCTCAACGCGCCATGGAAACACGCCGCATAGCCGGCGGCAAACAGCTGTTCGGGGTTGGTGCCCCCGCCCGTGCCGCCCAGCTCCACCGGCAGCCGCAATTCCACGATCAGTTCGCCATCGTCCGAGATGGCAATGCCGGAGGCGCGCCCGTGCGCGGCCTCCCCGCCGCGCACCGTCACGCTGGTGGTGTACAGGGGACGGAAGTCGCCGCCCCGGTACTTGTCCAGGAGGCTTTGGGGAGGAGGCCGCAGTTTGCTCATGTGGGTCCTTGTGCCCGCCGCTACTTTCTTGCGCCCGAACGGCTGAACCAGGTTTCGAAGTCGATCTTGCCCAGGCGGGGGCCGGATCCCGGCACCAGCGTGTCGTCGTCGAGCAGCGCGCCAAAGTAGCGCACGCCGGCGTCCGCCTGCACGGTGCGAGTGTCCCCGATTCTACCCATGTACCGTTGCGCCAGTTCCGACAGCCTGACCTTTTCGGGACCGGCGATCTCCACGATGCCGTTCACGGGCGCGCCCAGCGTGGCGTCGGCCATGGCGAGCGCCACGTCGTCGGACGCGATGGGCTGCACGTAGGCGGACGACAGCCGCACTTCCTCGCCCTGCGTGCCGGACTGCACGATGCCGCCCAGGAACTCGAAGAACTGGGTGCTATGGACGATGGTGTACGGAATGCCCGCCGCCTCGATCAGATCTTCCTGCGCGATCTTGCCGCGGAAGTAACCGCTTTCGGCCAGGCGGCGGGTGCCGACGACCGACAGCGCGACGTGATGACGCACGCCGGCGCGCTTCTCGGCGGCCAGCAGGTTGCGGCCCGAGGTCTGGAAGAATTCCAGCACGGCCTTGTCTTCGAAGGACGGCGAGTTGGCGACGTCGACCACCACGTCAACGCCGGCCAGGGCCGCATCCAGGCCTTCGCCCGTGATGGTGTTCACGCCGGTCGCGGGCGAGGCGGCAATGGCCTCATGACCGCGTTCCGTAAGCAGCTTGACGAGCTTGGAGCCGATCAGGCCCGTGCCGCCGATGACGAGGATTTTCATGATCGTTCCTTAGTTGAATTGGGCCTTGTCCAGCCCGTATGCCTTGTCGGCGGAGCCCGGCACCGTCTGGAAGCCCACGTTCAGGCGGTTCCAGCCGTTGATGGCCATGATGGCAAAGCTGAGGTCCGAGATTTCCTTTTCGGACAGTTCACCGCGCACGCGCTCGTACACCTCGGTCGGCACGCCGTGAACGCCCAGCGTGGTCAGCGCTTCGGTCCAGGCCAGGCATGCACGCTCGCGCGCCGAGAACTGGTTCGATTCGCGCCAGATGGCGACGTGATGCAGGCGCAGTTCGCGTTCACCCGCAATCTTGGCCTGCTTGATGTGCATGTCCAGGCAGAACGCGCAGCCATTGATCTGCGAGGCGCGAATGTCGACCAGGGTCAGGATGGACTCCTCGATCGCGCCGGCCTTGGCCAGCATGCTGAATTCGACAAATTTCTTGAACAGTTCGGGCGACTGGGCAAAGGCGTTGAGACGTTGGCTCATGGTGACTCCTGGGTGGGTTGGGCGCTGCCCCGATGGGGTTATCGGGTTTTGCGCTGGCTTGTTCGACGCCCAAATCGTAGGCCGGCGCGCAGCGCGGCAGTAGCCCCGGCGCAGGGACCACGATGTTGCCGCAATGACAACAATCGCCCCGCGCGATCACCCCGAAAATACCCAGGCAATCAAGGCTCGCGCCCGGAAATCACCATGAACAGAAACGTTATCTCGATGCAGGACATCCATTACTTCGTGGAAGTCGCCAAGCGCGGCAAGCTGTCCGCCACCGCCGCCGAACTCGGCCTGCCCGTGGCTACGCTGTCCCGGCGCTTGACACAGCTTGAGCAGACGCTGGGGTACAAGCTGCTGAACCGCACCACCCGCAGCGTCAGTCTGACCGCGATCGGCCAGCAGTATTTCGACCAATGCGCGACGCATGTCCAAGCCGCCCTGTCCGCGCACGAAAGCATCCATTCCGGCCTTAACCATCTGGCCGGCACCCTGCGCGTGTCGGTGATGCCGGGACTGACCATGATCCTGCCGGCGGTGCTGAAGGACTGCGCGAAACCTATCCGCAGATCTCCTTCGAGGTGGAGCTAGGCTCGGCCGGCGCCGCCCGCAGCGGCCATCCCTTCGACCTGATGCTGCGCACGGGAGAGCTCGAGGATTCCGCGCTGATCCAGAAACACGTGGCGCAGGTGCAGTGGATTCTCGTGGCGGCCCGCAGCTATCTGGACCGCTTCGGGCGTCCGACCTGCCCGGAAGACCTGGGCCTGCACGAGCGCATCGTCACGGGCGGCCTGCCGGACTGGACGCTGGGGGAAGGCGAAAGCCTGCTGAATGTTCGCGGACCGACCCACATCGGCACCAACAGTGCGGCGCTGGGCGTGCAGCTGGCCACCGCCGGGCTGGGGATCGCCTGGATGCCCAGCCATCAGGCGCTGTCGCAAACGCTGCAGGAACTGGCGCTGGAACAGATCCTGCCCGATTGGAAACTGCCGCCCGCCACCATCTACGCCCTATCCGACAACCGCGTGACGCCGGCGCGGGCCAAGGTGTTTCTGGATACGCTGCAACGGCATTTGCGGGTGAATTAGGCCCTGCCCGCCTACCCCAGCAGATTCTCCCTGACGTGCACCAGATGCCGCCGCACGGCCGCCATGGCGCGGTCCGCGTCGCGGTCGTGCAGCGCCTCGACGATCTCGCGGTGCTCGACCTGATATGCCGCGCGCCGCTCGGGCGTCAGGCTCTTGCGCTTGAGTGCGCCCCACGTCGCCTGCGAGCGCGCCGCGGTCATCAGCGCAAACACCTTTTCGATGAAGAGGTTGTGCGTGGCCGTGGCCATCAGTTCGTGCAGTTTCGCGTCCCAGACTTCGAATTGTTCAAAGCTGGCCGCGGCCTCCGCTTCATCACAGGCGTTCTGCATTGCGGCGAAGTCCGCCGGCGTGCCGTGCTGCACGACCAGCGCCGCGATGGCCGGCTCCAGCACCAGCCGCGCCGCCATCAGTTCGGCCGGACTGGTGGACAGCACCTCGCCGCGCAGCAGCGCCTCGGTCTGCGCCAGCGCCGAGGGCGGGTTGGCGTAGGTGCCGCTGCCCACGCGCTGCGAAATCAGGCCCTCTTCCTTCAATTGCGTCAGCGTCCGGCGCACGGTTGACCGGCTGATGCCGAATTGCTCGCTCAACGCGCGTTCGGTCGGCAGGCGGTCGCCCGGCGCCCATTCGCCCGACTGCAGGTTTTCGATGATGACCGCCCGCATGGCGGAGGCTTTGTCCATGGATACTCCCGGATGATGACGCCGCGAATGATACCAAAACAGACCAATAAATTCTTTTCATCCGCGAATTAGCCGATTCGCCAAGGCACGATTTTGGTTTATCCTGCCCAGCACCAGCAATTGGGCCTGAGAATCGGCCGATTGGTATCTTTTGGTATGTCATCACGGGCGGCCCCGGCCGCCGTAGGAGCAAGCATGAAAATCGCGGTATTTCGAATCAACGGCGAGCGGCGCGTGGGCGTGGTGTCGGACGAGGGCGGCACGGTCACCGCGCTGGATTTCCCGCCCCAACTTGCGGCAGCCGGCGCGCTGACGGCGGTGCAATGGCTGGCCGAGGGCCGCGCCCTACCCGCGCAAACGGGTCCGGCCTATCGCTGGGATCAGGTCGAGCACGAAGCGCCCCTGCCCGCGCAGCCGCGCAACCTGTTCTGCGTCGGCCGCAACTACCACGCGCATGCCAAGGAACTGCGCGATTCCGTGTTCAAGGACAACGACGCCAATCCGGAATCCTGGCCCATCGTTTTCACCAAGGTGCCGCAGACCGTGGTCGGCCCCTGGTCCGACGTGACGCTGCCCACCGGCATTTCCGACAAGATCGACTACGAGGCCGAACTGGCCGTCGTCATCGGCAAAGGCGGCCGCAACATTTCGCGCGCCGAAGCCATGAGCCACGTCATTGCCTACACCGTCGTCAATGACGTCACCGCGCGCGACGTGCAGATGCGCCACCAGCAGTGGGACCTGGGCAAGTCGTTCGATACCTTCTGCCCCATGGGTCCGTGGCTGGTCACCGCCGACGAACTGGACGGCCGCCAGACGCGCGTGCGCTGCTGGGTCAATGGCGAACTGCGCCAGGACGGCAACACGGAAGACCTGATCTTCGACATCCCCACGCTGATCGAGACCTGCTCGCGCGGCATCACTCTGTACCCCGGCGACGTCATCGCCACCGGCACGCCCGCGGGCGTGGGCCAGGGCCTGAACCCGCCGCAGTTCCTCAAGCACGGAGACGTCGTCCGGATCGAAATCGACGGCATTGGACGCATCGAAAACCGATTCGTCTGACGCCCGCGTAAACGAGCGCCGGTCACAAGAAACCGGCGCCGCGCAGCAAAAAACCTAAGGAGTGAGACATGAACCTGCGCTGCAAGCATGTAGCCAGACGGGCGGCCGCGGCCGCCTTGCTATGCCTCGGGGCCACGGCCGCGACGGCCGCCGGGTATCCCGAGCGGCCCGTCACGATGGTGGTGCCCTTCCCGCCCGGCGGCGTCGCGGACACCATCGCCCGGCCGCTGGCGCAGGCCCTGGGCGACAAGCTGGGCCAGCCCATCGTCATCGAAAACAAGGGCGGCGCGGGCGGCGCCATCGGCATTGGCCAGGCGGGCCGCGCCAAGCCCGACGGCTACACGCTGTTGCTGAGCCTGTCGTCGATCTCCATCCTGCCCGCCGCAGACCGCCTGCTGGAACGCAAGCCGGCCTATCAGCTCGACCAGTTCGTGCCGATCGCCCGCATCACGGCCGACCCGACAGTGCTGGTCGTGCGCGCGGACGCGCCATACAAGACGCTGGACGAGTTCATCGACGCCGCTAAAAAACAGGGCGGCAAGCTGAGCTACGGCAGTTCGGGCATCTACGGCACGATGCACGTGCCGATGGAAATGCTGCAGAACGCCGCGGGCGTCAAGATGATGCACGTGCCGTTCACGGGCGCAGGTCCCGCGGTGCAGGCGCTCGTCGGCGGCCAGGTCGACGCGCTGGCAACCGGTCCGTCCAGCGTCATGCAGCTGATCCAGGCTGGTCGCGTGCGGCCGCTGGCGCATTGGGGCGACGGCAAGCTGGACAGCCTGCCCGACGTGCCGTCGCTGACGTCCAAGGGCTACGACGCCAGCTTCGTGCAGTGGTCTGGCGTCTTCGCGCTGGCCGGCACCCCGCCCGCCGTCATCGACAAGCTGCGCCAGGCCGTCAAGCAGATTGCGGCCGACCCGGCCGTGCAGGCGCGCATTGCGGGCACCGGCAGCCCGATGCAGTACCTGGACGCGCCGGCATTCGACGACTACTGGAAAAAGGATTCGGCCTCGTTGGAAGTGGCCGTCAAGCGGATCGGCAAGGTCGAATGACTGACGCTTGAGCCATGCACACGCAAGGGGGGCATCGCGCCCCCCTTTCGCATTTACTGCACCGTCTCCCGCGCCGCCGCCTGGCGCGCCAGCGCCTTGCGGTCCACCTTGCCCACCGCGTTCTCGGGCAGCCGGTCGATCCAGCAGACGTCGCGCGGCACATAGATCCGGCCCAGCCGCGCCAGCACCTCGGCCTGTATCGCGGCCGCATCCGGCGCGGTTTCGCCATTGCGTTGCACGAAGATCACCGGCGTCTCGCCCAGGTCATCGTCCGGCGCCCCCACCACGCAGCAGGCCGCGATGCCCGGCATTCCGGTGACCACGCCTTCGATCAGCGCGGGCGAGATGTTCTCGCCGCCCCGGATGATCACGTCCTTGATGCGGCCGGTGATGGTCAGGTAGCCCTGCGCGTCAAAGCGGCCCAGGTCGCCGGTGCGCAGCAGCCGGGGCGCGCCCGCGTCCGCGCTGTCCACACCCAGATAGCCCAGCATCAGGCTGTCGCCCGCGATGCAGATCTCTCCTTCCGCGCCGGCCGGCGCCACGCTGCCATCGGGCAAGCGCAGGGTTACGTCCTGTCCTTGCAGCACCGTCCCGACCGATCCCACGCGCCGCGCATCGGGCGGATTCATCGTGGACGTGCAGGTGGCCTCAGATAGCCCATAAGACACGACGAGCGGACACCCAAGAAAGGCTTCGATCCGCCGATGCAAGGCCTCGGTGATGGGCGCCGATCCGCACCGCGCAAAACGCAGCACGGCGAGGCTGTCCGGATCGAACGTCAGTTCCAGCATGCGCGCATACATCGTCGGCACGCCGGTGATGATCGTGGGCCTGAAAGCGTCCAGCAGACCGGGCATGTCCTGCGCGCGGAACCGGCCGGCCAGCGCCACACTGGCGCCGGCCAACAGCGGCGTGAAAATCTGGTTGTTCAGCGCGTTGGTGTGATGCAGTGGCATGACGTGCAGCAGGCGATCCGAAGGCGTCAGCCCCGTGTGCGCCAGCACGCCGCGCGCGTTGTTGACCAGGCCTTGATGGGAAAGCAGCACACCCTTCGGATTTCCCGTGCTGCCCGACGTGAAGAGCAGCAGCCCCGGCGCCTGCGGCGCAATGTCCGCGCCCGCCCAGTCCGGGGTATTCGACGCCACATTCGACGCCACCTTGGCGGCATCCAGCACGCGAGCTTCCGGCAGGCCGCAGGCGCTGGCCGTGGCGGCGTTGTCGGCGTCCGCCAGCATCCACGTCAAGCCCACCGCCGCCACGCGCCGCGCGGTTTCCTCGACCGACAGCCGCGGCTCGAGCGGACACGGACAAGCGCCCGCCGCCATGACGCCCAATAGGGAAACCACCTGCGCCAGCGAGCGCTCCATCGCCACGCCGACGTAATCGCCCGGCGCGACGCCGGCGGCGCGCAGGCCACCCGCTGCCTGTCCCACGCGGCGGCGCAGGTCCGCGTAGCTGACCGTTTCCTCGGCGGTCACCAGCGCAGGGCGCGCTGCCCATTCTGGCTGGTCCCACAAGCGCGCAAACGCCGCCACGATCGTGGCATCGGCAATCGTCATGATTACTCCCCCTGTACCGAGCTCGTTGATGCGTGGCGCTGTCAGCGCAATGCGACGGCGGCGTCGCGTTCGAACTGTCCGTCGGCATCCAGCTCGCGCAAGGCGCGCGCTTCCTGCTCGGTCGGCGGTTCGGTCGGGCCCGCGCCGCTGGCGTCGAACTCGAAGCCGGTGCGTTCGCGTACTTCAGACAGGCTGGACTCCGGATGCCACGACTGCAGGGCCAGCCGGCCGTCGCGCTTGATGAACACCGCAATCGGCGTCACCACGCCATGAAAACCGCCCCACGACGTCATGAAGTCCAGCGTGGGCACGAA
This sequence comes from Achromobacter animicus, assembly GCF_902859585.1. Classification (GTDB taxonomy): domain Bacteria; phylum Pseudomonadota; class Gammaproteobacteria; order Burkholderiales; family Burkholderiaceae_B; genus Achromobacter; species Achromobacter animicus. The sequence continues at coordinate 11,520 of NZ_CADIJM010000007.1, forward strand.
CGTGCGGCGCGAATGCTCGGTGCGCCAGGTGCAGGCGCGCTTGGCCGTGGGCAGCATCACCGCCCCGCCGCCCCCGCCCGGCAGCCGGACCTTGGGTTCATGCCAGTCGCCGATGCACGAGTTGTTGGCGCAGCCCGCGCCGTCAATCTGCGCGGCGCCCAGAAAGGTCAGGTCCATGCGGCCGCGCGTGCACAGGTCGTAGAAATCTTCGTTGGAAAAGATCGACGCGGTGTGCTCGGCCAGCACCGGATCCGAACTGGACAACGGAATGTGCGACGGCCGCGGGTTCACGCCGCCCGCCACGTTGATGTACACGAAGTCCCAGTCGTACGCGCGCTTGGCCAGCAGGCACGCCAGCATCGGCATAGTGGAATTCACGCCGCTGAAGGTGATTTCGTCAGGACGGATGAATCGCGCCAGATTGGTGACGATGTACGAAAAGCCCGACCATTGCTCAGCCATGATTCCCCTCCCGCGCTTCGGGCGCCGCGGCCATATGCGCGCGCAGATCGCTGTTCTTGTCCATGTAGGTTTCCACCGCCGGATAGTCGATGGCGTAATCGGGCCAGCACGAACCCGGCCACGCGCCCTGCGGCACGACCGCGAAGGCTTGCACCATGAAATACGGCACCAGCGTGGACTCGGGCTGCGCCTCGAACACGGCGCTGTCCACCTGCTTTTCGGCCACGACCAGCACGCTGCCCGCGGCGCGCGACATGATGCGGTCCCAGTGCGCCGTGCCCTGCACGCGCACGTTGCCCAGCGCATCCACTTCGGACGCCTGGATCACGGCGAAGTCCGGCCGTATCGCCGGCACCACCCAGGTCTTCTCGCCGCTGCCGTACGGATCGTCCAGGCATTTCCAGCCGTTCAGCTCCGGCAAACCGCTGCCATGCAGACCGCCGCAGGGCTGGAACGGCACGCCAAAGGCCGCCGCGCGCAGCCCGGCCGTCAGGCTGGCGCAAGCGTGTTCCTCAAGTTCGATCTCGTGGCGCTCCACGGCGCGCCGATACCACGGCGCCAGCCCGAAGTTGCCTTCCATCGCGACGATGCCCGCGCGTACGCGGCGCAGCACGCCCGCGCGGCACAGGATGTCCACGTCATAGCCCGGCGACTGCTTGATCAGTTCAAGATCGCGCTTTTCCTGGCGGATCAGTTCGCGCACGAAGGCGAACGGTCCGCGGTGCAGAAAGCTGCCGCCCAGCGCGATGGACGCCCCGTTGGGCACCAGCGCCGCCAGTTCCTGCAGGCTGCACTGCTTGTTCTTCTGGTTGAATCCTGAAGCCATTGTCTTCCTCCTGCTTGATGGGACGCGCCTAGCGCGCCTGCAGATACGCCGCCACGCGGTCCTTCAGGCCGGGCGCCGCCGCCGAACGCACCAGCCGCGCCAGATCCGTGTCGGGCGTCTCCTGCGACAGGGCCGCGTAGAGCTGCGTGCGGCTCGCGTCGGTCAGCGCGCTCGCCGTTTCCAGCGCAGCCTCGCTGATCTGCGGCCATTCCTGCGGCGTGGCCAATCGGCTGACGAAGCCATCGCGCAACCCGTCTTCGGCGTTGAAGGTGGCGGCCTGTTCAAGAATCGTGCGCGCGCGCTCCGCGCCCACCAGCGACGCGAAACGCCGCGTGCCCAGCACCAGGCCAAACTTCAACCCGGGCATGCGGAACGTCGCGTCCGGCGCGCTGATGCGCCACTTGCACGCGCCGAACACATCCACGCCCGCGCCGAAATTGCGCCCATGCGCCAGCGCCACCGTCAGGCACGGCGAGGCCGCCAGCCGCTGCAGCAGCGTCTCGATCCGCACGAAGCGCAGCAGCAGATCGCCTTCGCTCTGCGTCTGCCAATCGCCAAAGTCAAAGCCCGCGCTGAAGTTCTTGCCCTCGCCTTGCAACACGATGACCTGGGCACGTGCGCCCTCGGCCTCGTCCAGCGCGGCGATCAGCGCCTCGACCAGGTCGGCCGACAGCGCATTCATCTTTTCGGGGCGCGCCAGCGTCAGCACGTGGCGCGGCCCTTGCTGGTCGATACGCAGGACGCTCATTGCTTGCCTCCCTTGGCAGACACGCGCAGCGGTCCCAGCACCTCGTCGTTGTGCTCGCCCAGCGCGGGCGGCCGGCGGCGCAGCGCCGTGGTCTCGCCGTCAAACCGCACAGGCAGGCCAAACGTGCGGGTCTGCACGCCATTGGGCAGCTCCAGCGCCTGCACCCAGCCCATGTGCTCGACCTGCGGATCGGCCAGCACCTCCGAATACGTGTTGATCGGCGCGCACGGTACGCCGGCCGCGCGAAAGCGTGCCAGCCAGTCCTGTGCTTCGTGCTCAGCGAAGATCGCTTCCAGGATGTCGCGCAGCGCCGTCTGATTGCGAGCGCGGGCGCTGGTATCGGTAAAGCGCGGATCGCCCAGCAGGTCTTCACGCTCCACCGTCGCGCACACGGCCTTCCACAACGCCTGGTTGCCCGCGGCCATGCCGAAGTATCCGTTCTTGCAGCGAAACGCCTGATACGGCGCATTGCGCGGATGGGCCGATCCCAGCTTGACCGGATCCTTGCCGCTGCCGAAGAACTCGGACGTCTGCAAGGCGGCGATGCCCAGCGTGGCGCCCAGCATCGGCACGTCGATGTGCGTGCCCTGCCCGCTGGCCTGCGCCGCGCGCAGCGCCGATGCGATGGCGAACGCGCCGTACAGTCCCGCGGAAAAGTCCGCCAGCGGCACGCCGCATTTGACCGGTTCGCCGCCGGGCTCGCCGGTGACGCTCATGATGCCGCTCATGGCCTGGATGGTCAGGTCAAAGCCGCCTTCCTGAGCGCGCGGTCCCGACTGGCCGTACGCCGAGATCGAGCAGTACACCAACCGGGGATTGGCCTCGCGCAGTTGCACGTAGCCCAGGCCCAACCGCTCCATCACGCCCGGCCGGTTGTTTTCGATGAGCACATCGGCGCGCAAGGCCAATTCGCGCGCCAAGGCCAGATCGCCGGGGTCCTTCAGGTTCAACGTCACCGACCGCTTGTTGCGGTTGAGCGAGGCGAAGTTCTCGCTGTAGCCGTCCGAGATGGGCGGCCAGCTGCGCAGCGTATCGCCGCCTTCCGGGTTCTCCACCTTGATCACGTCCGCGCCCATGTCCGCCAACAACATGCCGCAAAAGGGTCCCGCCGCGACGTTGCAAATCTCCAGCACCGTAATGCCGGTTAGCGCCGAACTGGGTGTCATGTCTGACCTCTCGTTATGAAAATTCAATATTTGGGATGCGGAAAACAGTATAAGACGCGGCCTTCAACGATGGCATCATCCAGACGCGCCGCCCGGGAAAGCCGCTGGTGTCCGGGCGAATCCTAGTGCAATCCCTAGGTGCCGCGGTTAATTGTTGACCAGCATAGCACCGTGTGGAATTCTAGGTAAACCATTTATTGAAACGTCAATCCTAATATTCAGGATTCACAAAAGAGGACTGCAGCGGCCCCGGCGCCCCGCAATCGCGAACCGCCTCCGTCGCATGCTGGCCCGTCCACCGAGGAGAGTTGCATGAGACTGTCGTGGCGTATTGCCCTGGCCAGCACGGTGCTGGCGCTGTCGGCCAACCCCGCATCGGCCGACAACTGGCCGACCAAACCCGTCCGCATGGTGGTGCCGTTTCCGCCGGGCGGCGCAACCGATGCGGCCGCGCGCATCTATGCGCAGCATCTGGGAGACTTCCTGGGACAGAGCGTGGTCGTCGAGAACAAGGCCGGCGCGGGCGGCGAGATCGGCGCCGAATTTGTCGCCAAGTCCGCAGGCGACGGCTACACCCTGCTGATGGGCGCAGTCGGCAGCCATGCCATCCACGCCGCCATGCCCGACAAGCCGGGCTACGACTTCGGCACGGCATTCGTTGGCGTGTCCATGGCCACCAGCATGCCGATGGCGGTGGCCGTGAACAGCAGCAAGATTCCAGCCAGGAACGTGCAGGAACTCATCGCTCTGGCCAAGAGCAAACCCGGATCTATCACCTTCGGGTCAGCCGGACCCGGCACTTCGCAGCACATGGCCGGCGAGCTCTTCCAGGCGGTCACCGGCACGCGGCTCATGCACGTGCCTTACCGCGGCAGCGGTCCCGCCATTACGGATCTTCTGGGCGGCCAGATCGACATGGTGATCGAAACCCTGCCTGCGCTGCTGCCGCAGGTCGCCAGCGGCAAGATCCGGCTGCTGGGCGTCACGACGGCCAAGCGCGCCACCGCGTTGCCCGACCTGCCGACGCTGGCGGAACAGGGGGTGAAGGATTATTCGGTTGCCACCACGTATGCCCTGCTTGCGCCGGCAGGCACCCCGCCCGCGGTCGTGGACAGGCTGTCGGACGGCATGCAAAAGGCCGCGGCGATGGAATCCGTGCAGCAGGCCGCGCTGAAGCTGGGCGCCGACGCCATCGCCACCTCGCCCGCCGACACCAGCGGGATGCTCAAGCAGGAAGTCGCGCGCTGGGCCGACGTGGTGCGTCTGTCGGCGGCGAAATGACGCGCGCCACCGCACTGGCCCAGCCGGCCACCTCCGAACTCGCCATTGTCGGCGGCGGCTCGGTTGGCGTCAGCTTCCTGTATCAGTTCCTGTTGGCGCTGCAAGCCGCGCCGGCCGTGCGCCCGCCGACGGTCCATCTCTTCGAACCGCAGGCCGACCCCGGTCCGGGCGGCGCGTACCAGGACGACCTGCGCAGCAACCTGCTCAACATTCCCGCAGGCAACATGTCCGCGCGCGCCGACCATCGGCTGGACTTCGTCGACTGGCTGCGCGAACAGGATGCGGACTGGCTGCACGGCTACGGCGTCACGGCCATCGACCCTGCCGACTTCCTGCCGCGTCCGCTGTTCGGCGCCTACATGCGCGCGGTTTACGAGCGCTGCCGCCGGCTGGCCGAAACGCTGGGCGTGACGCTGGCGCATGTGCCTGACCGCGTGCACCTGGTGGTCCCGCAGCCTGATGGCCGTGTGCACGTCCAGTCCGATCATGGCGTGCCGATCGCGGCGCGCCACGTCGTGTTGTGCAACGGCAACCTGCCTTCGCAGGCGTTTCCTGCGCTGGATGGCGTGGCAGGCTACTTCAACAGCCCGTATCCGGTGTCGGCGCTGGCACAAGCCATCGCGCCCGATGCGTCCGTGTGCGTCGTCGGCACCAGCCTGAGCGCCGTGGACGCCGTGGCTGCATTGCAGCAGGCCGGACACCGCGGCCCCATTCTGTGCGTCTCGCGCAACGGGCGGCTGCCATCGGTGCGCAGTCCGCACAACCGTGCGCCCGGCACGCTGCAACAGCTGAGCGCCGACGGCGCGCTCCAACTGGCGGCTCGGCATGGCGGCGCGCTGACGCTGGACGTCATCTGGCAGGCGCTGCGGGACGAGGTGATGGCGTTGCACGGCTCGCTGGACGACGACGATGTGTTGGGCATCGACGGCGACGCGCGTGCCGCCTTGGATGATGAAATCCGCCGGTCGGCCACGGCGCCGCGTCCGTGGCAGGCGGTGGCCGCCGCCACCAATGGGGCGGTGGAACGGATCTGGCATCTGCTGCCGGACACCGAACGGCGCCGCTTCCAGTCGACTTGGCGTTCGCTATGGATGGCTCGGCGCGCGACCTTCCCGATGCGCAACGCCTTGAAGTTGCAGGCATTGTTCGGCGCCAAGCAGCTCCACGTTGCCGCCGGCTTTGCCGGCTGCGATCACGATCCGGCCACCGGCCTGTTCCGCACACGGCTGCGCACGGCAGGTGAGCACGTCGAACACACAAGCCAGTATCTGATCAATGCCACGAGTTTTTCCGTGGATGCGCAGCGCACGGCCGATCCGCTGGTGTCCCAGTTGCTGCGCGACGGTCACGCGCAGGCCGATCCGCATGGCGGCCTGGCGCTGGACTACGGCACCGGCTGCCTGAAGAACGCCGGTGGCCACATCGTGGCGGGCGTCTCGGTGCTGGGCAGCCTGGCAGGCGGCACGTACTTCTGGACCACGTCCATGGACGTAAATGCCCGGCTGGCGCGCGATCAGGCCGAACGGATCGCGGCCACCCTGCGCGCCGCGCCCGCTACTGATCCAGAAATCCCCGGCGATATCCCATCCCCTGAGAGATGGACTGCGCACAGGCCGCCACATCCGGCGCAAGCTGCTTCATCCTAGCGGCGCTCAGACGATCCAGCGGCCCTGAAATGCCGACCGCGGCCACGGGCTGGTCCAGGCTGTTGAACACGGTCACGGCCAGCCCGCCCACCCCTTCACGCCATTCGCCGCGATTGATCGCGTAGCCGGCACGCGCGATTCTACGCAGTTCGTCTTTCAAGAGCGGCATGGACACGATGGTGGACGGCGTGTGCCGCACCATCTGCTCCGCGTAGCGTTCGACGTAGCCTTCGGGCTGGTAGGCCAGGAGCGCCTTGCCGGTCGCCACCGCGTAGGCGGGCGCGCGGCCGCCCACCATGGAGTACGCGCGAATGGGCTGCGGGCTGTCGATCTTGTCCACGTACACCACGTCAAAGCCGTCCAGCACCGACAGGTGCACGGTCTCGCCGGTCTGGTCCGCCAGCGTGCGCATGTAGGGCGCGGCCAGCTTGCGCACGTCCAGTTGCGCCAACTGCCTCGCCGCCAGTTCAAACAGGCGCACGGCCCCGCGGTATCCGCCGCCGTCGTCGTCCTTGATGACGTAGCCGGCGTGAATCAGCGTCTGCAGGGTGCGATGCGTATTGCTGCGGGTCAGGCCCACGCGCGCGGCCAGCGCGTCGATGGTGCGCGGCGGATTGTCCACATCGGTCACCGCTTCCAGCACCATCAGCCCTTTAAGCAGCGTCTTGTCCATTCGTGATTTTTCCTAATATTTAGGACGGGAACATAGCACGAGACACGCCGCGGGAACAGCGGATTTGCCGCAATGTCCGCGCTAGGCCAGCGTGGCGCGCACAGCGGCAGAGCGGTCCCACAAATTGGGCAGGGTGGGCGACGAATAGCCCGAGACGAATGGCTTGGCGACGCCGGTGACCGGGTCGTACACATGGCGCGACACGGCGCCGATGTTGCCGCCGTACAGATGCACGCTGATGGAGACGCGGTCGGGATACGCGTTGGACACCCGGTGGATGTCGCCCTCGGCCGGCGACAGGCGCTCCACATCGCCGGGCCGCAGCGTCGTGGGCTCGCCCGCCATGGCCAAACGCCCGTCGACGTCCCGCGTGAACCGCTGATTGATCTCCGAGCCGCGCAGCATGCCGACATAGCCCCAGACCTCGTGATCGTGCACGGGCGTCAACTGGCCGGGTCCCCAGACAAAGCTCACCAGCGAGAAGCGCTCCAGCGGATCGCAGTGCAGCAGGTACTGCTGATAGAACTGCGGGTGCGGGGCGGTACAGGCTTCGGGCAGCCAATCGTCGTGGCTCACCAGGTCCGAGAACGCTGCCTCAAGTTCGGGGCTCTGGTCGAGCGCCTGCGGCGTGGCCAGCCGCGTCGCGGTGGCGATAAAGCGGCGCAGCCGTTCCAGGCCGGTGGTCGATTCAGGCATTGCAGGTCTCCAGGCGGGATCAAATCCCAGAATGAAAAAAGAGTATCCACGATTCAGGACGGCGACGCACGCGTCTGCCGCTTCCGGCTCGGCCGGACATCGCGCAACCACGCTTGACATCCCCGTGGCGGCGCGTGCAGCGTATCGGACTGTCTGCAAGGTTGGAAATGAAAAACACGCATCACGATATTCCGCCCCCGCTGGCGCAGGCGCTGCGCGACGCGCGCCGCGTCGTCGTCTTCACGGGCGCAGGGGTCTCCGCGGAAAGCGGCATCGCCACGTTCCGCGATGCCTTGACCGGGCTCTGGTCGCGCTTTGACGCACAGGCGCTCGCCACGCCGGAAGCCTTTCAAAAGCATCCCGACATCGTCTGGGGCTGGTACGAATGGCGGCGCGCGCAGGCCCTGCGCGCTTCGCCCAACGCCGCGCACCATGCCATCGCGACGCTCGCCCGCCATGTTCCCCAACTGACCGTCATCACGCAGAACGTGGACGACCTGCACGAGCGCGCGGGTAGCCGCGATGTCACGCATCTGCACGGCAGCCTGCATGCACCGCGCTGTTCGCGCTGCGGCGCCCCCCAGTCCTTTGCCACGGAAACACCGGAAGAACCCGATGCCGGCCGCCGCATCCCGCCGCCTGCCTGCACGGCTTGCGGCGCCCCGGTCCGGCCGGGCGTCGTCTGGTTCGGCGAAAGCCTGCCCGCGCAGGCCTGGCGCGACGCTACCGTTGCCGTGCAACAGTGCGACCTGCTGTTCAGCATCGGCACCTCGTCGCTCGTGTACCCCGCCGCAGAACTGCCCCAGCTGGCCATCGCAGGCGGCGCCACGGTCGTGCAGGTCAACCCGGCCGCGACGCCCCTGGACGGCCTGGCCCACCACAACCTGCGCGGCGCCGCGGCCGAAATGATGCCCAAGGTGCTTGCCGCAGCGAGGTTTGGTGAGGATCCGTCGTAACCGGATCACACGTCTATGACACTTGCGCCACACTCGCGGGGAAACCCTCACTTTCACCATTACAACCGCGCTATACAGTGGTGTAATGAGCTTCGCTTGTGGAGATGATCATTCCGTTTTCCTGGAGACTTCCCGACGTCTTCGTACGTTCGCCAGACGGTGTGCTGCACCGTGTGGTGCGTCACGCCACGACCACGGAAACCATCGCCCTGCTTGAAGGCATGCCAAGCAATACCCATCTGGATTGCGAATGCAAGCTCGATAACGGCGAAACGCTGTGCTGGGTGGGCAACGACGAATACCGCCAGTTGAATGGCGGCGCCGTCTTTCTCGCCGTCACCGCGCACACCACACCTCGAGGCGAGTCGCGGCACAGCGTCTCCGCCCCGAGCGATGAAAAGCCGGCCACCGCGCCGCGTGCCTCTCGCAAGACATTTGCCGGGGCTCAAGCGCGCCTGCCGCCCGCTGTAGTCAATCTAAAAACCGGCAACGATTGGAGCCTGATCCGCGCCTGGCGCGAGCACCTGAACATCAGCACTGCTGACATGGCTGCCCGGCTTGGCGTCGATCACTCCATCTATATCGATTTGGAACGGCCCCGCCCGCGGCCCAGGCAGGTCATTCTTGACCGCGTGTCCGAAGCCCTCGGCGTTTCGCCGGAACAACTCGATGATTCATTGTTAGGAGGACAGTTTCATTAGCGCAGCGCGCGACGGCATTGCCCCGCGCCCGCGCCATGAATTGTTCAAACGACTTTGGCGCCGACACCTGACGGCCCGCGCATGGAGGTATTGAATATGCTCGGCACCGCAAGACGATTGACCGACGTGCTCGCCACATCGCCGGATGGCACGTTGTATCGCATTGAACGCTTCGTTTCCGATCCTGGCGCATATTCCGCGCTGGGCACGCCACGCTTCGATCCAAAGACGCACTGCGTCTGCCGCACCAGTTCCGGTGAAAAGGTTGCGTGGCTGGGCGGCCAGACCTACCAGCTTCTCAAAAGCGGCACATCCCTGACCGCAGTGGACCGACGACGCGCCTGACAGCCGCCGCCAACGCATTCCACGACAGCCCGCCCCGACAGCCCGCCACTACCGCCCGAAACGCGTCACGACAAAATCCACGAATGTCGTGAGTTTCGGCGGAGCCTGGCGGTCCTTCGCATACAGCAGCGTGATGGGCCGGGCCACCGGCCAGTAAGGCTGCAGGATAGGCACCAAGCGGCCGGCGCGCACGTCGTCGGCCAGCAGCAACTCCGGCTGCAGCACGATGCCAAAGCCCGCCAGCGCGGCCTGCCGGAGCGCCTGCCCGTTGTTCGACACGAACCGCCCCGTCGGATACCCCATTTCTCCGCCCTCGTCCGTGCCAAGCCGCCAGCCGGTGCGCCGGCTCCAATGCGAGAAATCCAGGCACTGATGCCGGGACAGATCGCCCGGCACGGACGGGGTGCCGTAACGCGCTAGATACGCGGGCGCCGCGCAGATGATCATCTGGTAAAGGCCGATGCGGCGCGCCACCAGGCCGGAATCCGCAGGCTCGCCGATGCGCAGCGCCACATCGAAACGCGACGCCACCACGTCCTCCACCATGTCGCTTAGCGACAGCTCCACGCTGACGTCCGGGTAGATCGACAGGTACTCGGCGATCGCCGGCGCCAGCGCAAAGGATCCGAACGATACGGACGAGGTGATGCGCAGATGCCCGCGCGGCGTCGAGCGCAGCGCTTCGGCCCCCTGCTCTGCGTCGCGGATGTCGGCAAGGATTGTCTTGCAGCGCGCGAAGTAAGCCTGGCCCGCCTCCGTCAGACTCTGGCGCCGCGTCGTGCGGTTCATCAGCCGCAGCCCCAGCCGGTTTTTCAGGCCTTTGACATGCTTGGCCGCCATCGCAGGCGACATATCCAGCTGCGCTGCTGCGGCAGACAGGCTGCCCAGTTCCACCACCGCCACAAAGACTTCCATGCTGAGCAGGCGATCCATGGATTACACACTCCGAGTGTTGACTGATCCAACAATTCTAGGATTTTTCGGGCGGAATACGGCGCGCAGAATGCGTCCATGCGTCGGCGTCCTGCCGGCGCGCTTTATCGGCATTCCCGGAGAACCTCATGAAGATCATCCTCATCGGCGCAAGCGGCACCCTCGGAAGCGCGATCGCCCGCGAGCTGGGCCAGCGGCACGACATCATCACAGTGGGCAAGACCCGCGGCCAGTATCAGGTCGACGTGACCCGCAGCGACAGCATTCGCGACCTGTTTGAACGCGTGGGCAAGGTAGACGCGATCGTTTCCGCTACCGGCAGCCTGCATTTCGGGCCGCTTGCCGAGATGACGGCGGATCAGTTCAAGATCGGCCTGCATGACAAGCTGCTGGGCCAGGTCGACCTGGCGCTGATCGGCCAGCACTACGTCAACGCGGGCGGCTCGATCACGCTGACCAGCGGCATCCTGAGCGATGAACCCATCCGCTTTGGCGCCAATGCCGCCGCCGTGAACAGCGCCATCGACGGTTTCGTGCGTGGCGCGGCGGTAGAACTGCAAGGCGTCCGCATCAACGCAGTCAGCCCCACGGTCTTGGAAGAATCGCTGGACAACTATGGTCCGTACTTCCAGGGTTTCGAAGCCGCGCCGGCCAGCCGTGTCGCGCTGGCGTACAGCCGCAGCGTGGAAGGCGCGCAGACGGGGCGGGTGTATCGCGTGTGGTGATCGCGGGCGTCGCAGCTGCCAAGAATGCGCAAAATCTGCGACAAAAAACGCGGAGAAAAAAAAGCGGCTTGATGAATTCATCAAGCCGCTTTTCGCGTACGCATTGCTGCGTCTTTCTGGCTGAAACCATGCTGTGAAGCATGACCTCGAATAAGTTGGCGCGCCCGGCAGGATTCGAACCTACGACCCCCTGGTTCGTAGCCAGGTACTCTATCCAGCTGAGCTACGGGCGCCCCGAAAGAGGCGTGTTTATAACACGAAAGAATCGTGCCATGCAAATCGGCCCCGTTTAAATGGCGTACTGGCACAGACAGCGCCCTGGCCTTTGCGGGATGTCAATGAAACACACGGCCAGGCAGCAGTACGCTGAGTTCAACAAGAACACATCAGGCAGACAGCATGGCCAAGAAATTTCCCCTGCACCCCAAACATCCCGAACGCATCTGCTGGGGTTGCGACCGATACTGCTCCACCGATTCCATGGCCTGTGGCAACGGCTCGGGCCGCACCATGCACCCGGCGGAATCGCTCGGCGAAGATTGGTATCTATTCGGAGATTGGGGCTTCGATGAAGCGGACGACAAGCCGCAATCGAAAGAAAAGGAAGAGGCTGCGCATTGAAGCGATGGGGCTGTATTGGATGTATCGATGGGATGCGCAGTTATTGGATGCGCATCGGTGTGATGCCCCACCTATTGATGCCCACCTATTGATGCCCACCGATGTACCTCCACCAATTTGACGCGCAAAACAAAAAGGCCTTCGATTCAAGATCAAAGGCCTTTTCATTTTCTTTGCCGCTTTTACATCGCGGTGTTTAGACCGTGAAGTTTGGCGCGCCCGGCAGGATTCGAACCTACGACCCCCTGGTTCGTAGCCAGGTACTCTATCCAGCTGAGCTACGGGCGCTCCGGCAAAGAGGCAAAATTATATCAGAATAATCGTGCCATGTTTGTAGTGCAGTAAAACTTATCGCAGAACTTCTTGCGGCAACTTGTACTTCACTACGCCTGCTTTTTATTCCCTTTCCGGCAGGTCTGCGTAAAACGCAAACAACCCAAAAAAGAACTTGGCGCGCCCGGCAGGATTCGAACCTACGACCCCCTGGTTCGTAGCCAGGTACTCTATCCAGCTGAGCTACGGGCGCTTGAAAAAGCAAGCCTTGAATAATAGCGTTGTTTCACGCGTTGCGCAAGTCGGAAGGCGCGCGGATGTCTGCGTACAGCTTCCCGACAGCGGATGGTCACATCGATAGAACGTTGTCTCTTTAGCCTAGCGGCCGTTAACGATGCCGGCTGTCATCCGGCGATCTTCGTGACGCAATGACAGTGCGCCACGTCATCCGCAAGCTCAAGAGACCTTTCATGTCCGACAAAGACAAAAGCACTGGAGAACCTTCCCAGGACGCCCCCAGCACGACGCCGGTGCGCGCCACGCGCCGCGGCTTTCTGACCGGCATTGCCGCACTCGGCGCGAGCGCAGCCGCGATGGGCGCGCTGTCCGGATGCTCCAACGACGACGACGATGACAGTCCTGCGGCGCCCGCCCCAGCGCCTGCGCCCGAACCCACGCCCGCCCCTGCTCCTGACCTCACCACGCAGCTGCGCGACAACGTCAAAACGCTGGTGGTGATCTTTGCCGAGAACCGCAGCTTCAACAATCTGTTCGCCAACTTCCCCGGCGTGGAAAAGCCGCTGTCCGCGCTGACGCCGGCCGACTACACGCAGCTCGATCGCGACGGCACGCCGCTGCCCGTGCTGCCGCCGGTCTGGAACGGCATGGTGCCTACGTCGCAGCAGGCCAACCACATCACCTATCAGGTGGATCAGGCCGCGGCCTACATGAATAACCTGCCCAACGCGCCCTTCGCGTTGCAGGGACCGCAAGGCGAGCCGCTGCCGCAAGGGGTGGTGACGCGCGACCTCTGGCACGTGTTCTACCAGAACCAGATGCAGATCAACGGCGGCAAGAACGACAAGTTCGTCGCGTGGGCTGATTCCGGCGCGCTCGTCATGGGGCACTACAGCGATTCAGCGTACAACCTGCGGCTGTGGAAGCTGGCGCAGGAATTCGTGCTGTGCGACAACTTCTTCCAGGGCGCCTTTGGCGGTTCGTTCCTGAACCATCAGTACCTGGTCGCGGCGCGTCCGCCTTTCTATCCCGACGCCGCCACGTCGGTCGCCAAGACGCAGATCGCACAACTGCAAAGCGCGGACCCCACCGATCCGCGCCTGGAACCCAAGGCCACGTCACCCGCCAGCGCGCTGACCGGCATCCCGCAGTTCGGCGCCAGCGCGCTCACGCCCGACGGCTATGGCGTCAATACGATGGCCCCGCCATACTGGCCGTCGTTCAGCCGCGATGCCACCGATCCGACACTGGCGGATCCGGCCAGCCCGCAAACGATGGTTCCGCAAACGCACGCCAACATCGGTGATCTGATGAGCGCCAAAGGCCTGGACTGGGCCTGGTACGCCGGCGGTTGGAAAGCCGCCGTCGATTCGACGGCCAGCACGGGCTTTCCGTCGTCGCCGAACTTCCAGGCGCATCACCAGCCGTTCAACTATTTCAAGAGCACGGGGCCGGGCACGGCGGCCCGCACGGCGCACATCCGCGACGGCGGCCTGGGTGATCTCAATTCCACCAACAAATTCCTGGCCGACGCCGAAGCGGGCACGCTACCGCCGCTGACCTTTTACAAGCCGCAGGGCAACCTGAACATGCACGCGGGATACGCGGACGTGGACTCGGGTGATCGCCACATCGCGCACATCGTGGACAGCCTGAGGAAGAGCAAGCAGTGGGAGAACATGGTGGTGGTGATCACCGTGGACGAGAACGGCGGCTGGTGGGATCACGTTGCGCCGCCGCAAGGCGACCGTTGGGGCCCGGGCACGCGTATCCCGGCGGTGATCGTGTCACCCTTTGCCAAGAAGGGCACGGTGGACCACACGATCTACGACACGGGCTCCATCCTGCGTCTTGCCACGCGGCTCTTCGACCTGCCGATGCTCGATGGTTTGAAGGCGCGCGATGACGCCATGATGGCGCGAGGACAAGCGGCGATGGGCGATCTGACGAATGCGCTGACGTTCGGCGCCTGACGCGGGCTGGCGGGGCGGCGATTCGTCGGGCGGCGATTCGTCCGGCGAATCACCCTCTCTACGCCGCGCCCGCCTGCCCGTGCACCAGCAGCGCATAGATCTCCGCAACGCGGCCGGTCGTGAGCCCCTGGCGTTGCTCGACCGCCAACGGATGACTCGTGGGCTCCAGCTCGATGTACGGCCGGATGCCGTCGTTCCGAAGATGCACGTGCGTCTTCAGTCCGATCGTGTCGGGATACGGATCGAGCCGCGTCGTAAGCCAGCCGAACAACGGCGGCGTGTGCGAACGCTTTGCCTCGTCCGACATCCGCACCCACGTCTCGTAGCTTTGCAGACTGAGCGAGACCCACACGCCCCACACGAAGGGTTCTGGGTGGCCCGCGATCGGCAGCTCGATGCAGCCGCGCACATAGAAGTGCTGCTCGTCGATTACGCAATCGTCACTGCCCAGATCGCAACGATGGTTGCGTTCTTCGGGCGGTACGGCGTAGTACGTTGCGGGCGCATCGGCGCCGAAGCTCGGCAGGCCGTGGTGGAACTCGCCGCAGGTGGTGCACTTGAAGGAAAAGTCCATTGCTACTTTTTCGGTGTGGGTTCTTGAGGCGTCCGGCACGGTGGCGTCCCGGGGTGCGCGGGGCCACGATTGCGGTCCGGAGCCTTCGCTCCGGACTTCCCCTTTGTCATCCTCGTCCTCGCCTTCGGCGACTCCTACGGATTCCCTCGGGCTTATCGACGCCCCGCGCACCCCGGGCCGCCACCGCACCGGACTCTAGCATTTGAAACCTGTCGGGCGCTGGGGCGGTCTGTGTGCTTGGCATTCTTGCGCAGAGGTTCTTGGGCCAGAAGCATCTTGCGTCGCCCGTCCCCGTTCGGCCGCGCGGGCGGCCTGCGGTGACTTACGCAGTGTCTTGCGTTGGGGGGATGACGCTTCGCGAATAGGTGGCCTCGGTGTCTGGCACCCGCATCGATGGACTACATGCTTGAAACTGCGCCCTCCCAGGGTGTCAGACACCCATCCTGGCGAGGGCTGCCATTCTATCCATCCTCAATGGGATCCAGCTCGACACCGCAGCGCAGCGTGCGAAAATTGCAGATCGACTTACCGAGGGGCGGTCCGCGTGAAACACCTGCTTGTCAGTCTGGACAGACTGCATGATTTCGACGAAATCATCGACGTGCGCACCCCGCTGGAATACGCCGACGATCACATTCCGGGCGCCCGCAACGCGCCAGTGCTCGACAACGAAGAACGCGCCCTGATCGGCACGATGTACAAGCAGGTATCTCCCTTCGAAGCATCCCGCGCGGGCGCGGCCATCGTCGCTCGCAACATCGCCCGCCATTTGGAAACCACCTTCGCCGACCGCCCGCAAGGCTGGCGTCCGCTGATCTACTGCTGGCGAGGCGGCAAGCGGTCGGGCTCGATGACGTTGATGTTCAACATGATCGGCTGGCGCGCCCGGCAACTCGACGGCGGCTACAAGACTTACCGGCGCGCCACCCTGGACGGTCTGCAAACGCTCCCACAACCGCTGCGCTTCGTCGTACTGACCGGCCCCACCGGCAGCGGCAAGACGCGCCTGTTGCACGCGCTGCGCGACGCAGGCGCGCAGACGCTGGATCTGGAAGACCTCGCCTCCCATCGGGGTTCGCTGCTGGGCGCATTGCCAGACGCGGAGCAGCCCACGCAAAAGCGCTTCGATACCCTGCTCGCAGTCAGGCTGCGCGAACTTGACGCCAGCCAACCGGTGTTCGTCGAAGCAGAAAGCCGCAAGATCGGCGCGGTGGAACTGCCCGCATCCTTGCTGCATGCCATGCATCAGGGTGACTGTGTCGAAGTCCGCGCCAGCCGCGACGACCGCACGCGCTTCCTGCAGCAGGATTACGCGCGACTGTTCGACACGCCGGATTGGCTCAAGGCGCAGTTGCAGCGCATGTTGGGACTGCACAGCCGAGAAACCATCAAGGGCTGGATAACGCTGGTGGACGAAGGGCGCCGCGAAGACCTGGCGCGCGAACTGATCGACAGGCACTACGACCCGGCGTACGCGCGCAGTTCGCAATCGCACTTCGTGCACCTTGCGCAAGCAGTGCAGATGGATTTCCGGCCGAACGACGCGGATGTGGTGGAACAGGCGCGGGCGTTGATCGGAAGAAAGACGTAGATCACCGCAACCGTATCGAGACTAGGACTACAACTACAACCAGGACGACGGCTACGCGTGGTCAAACGCGCACAATTACCGCGTAGAAAACAAAAAACCCGCAGAGCAATAAGCTATGCGGGTCTTGAGGCAACCTTGGTTCACTGGTGCAAGTGTCTTTGGCGGAGACGGTGGGATTCGAACCCACGATGCAGTTTTTAGCCACATACTCCCTTAGCAGGGGAGCCCCTTCAGCCTCTCGGGCACGTCTCCGAAAAGAGAACGAGATTCTAGCACGATTTTTTTGGCTCTTGCCCGCGATCGGGGCGTTCACGCAAAAAAATCGTGCCGGACCTGATTCATCAGACCTTGGTGGCCGGCGCCTGGTCCAGACCGAAGGCCTTGTGCAGTGCGCGCACGCCCAGTTCCATGTACTTGTCGTCGATGATGACCGAGGTCTTGATTTCGCTGGTGCTGATCATCTGGATGTTGATGCCCTCTTGCGAGAGCGTCTGGAACATCAGGCTGGCGACGCCGACGTGCGAGCGCATGCCGATGCCGACGATGGAGACCTTGGCGACCTTTTCGTCGGTGGACAGTTCACGGGCACCGACGGCGGGGATGACTTCGCGCTTGAGCAGGTCGACGGCGCGCGTGAATTCGTTGCGGTTCACGGTGAACGAGAAGTCGGTCGTGCCGGCCACGGACTGGTTCTGCACGATCATGTCGACGTCGATGTTGGCGGCGGCGACGGGACCCAGGATGGAGAATGCGATGCCGGGTTTGTCGGGAACGCCCAGCAGGGTGATTTTGGCTTCGTCGCGGCTGAAGGCGATGCCGGAGACAACGGCGGCTTCCATTTTTTCGTCTTCCTCAAAAGTAATCAGCGTGCCCGAGACCATTTCTTCGTCGAGCGGGATAAGGGGGTCGGTCAGCGAGGACAGAACCCGGACCGGAACACGATATTTGCCGGCGAATTCGACCGAGCGGATCTGCAGGACCTTGGAGCCCAGCGAGGCCATTTCCAGCATTTCCTCGAAGGAAACGACGGACATGCGGCGCGCTTCGGGCACGACGCGCGGATCAGTCGTGTAGACGCCGTCCACGTCGGTGTAGATCAGGCATTCGTCGGCCTTGATGGCGGCCGCCACGGCTACAGCCGAGGTGTCGGAGCCGCCGCGGCCCAGCGTGGTGATGTGGCCGTCAGGGTCGATGCCCTGGAAGCCCGTCACGATGACCACACGGCCGGCGTCCAGATCAGCGCGCACGCGGGCGTCGTCGATGGACGTGATGCGGGCTTTCGTGAACGACGAGTCGGTGCGCACGGGCACTTGCCAACCAGCATAGCTGCGCGCGGACACGCCTTCGGCTTGCAAGGCGATGGCCAGAAGGCCGCTGCTGGCTTGCTCGCCGGTGGCGGCGATCATGTCGAGTTCGCGGCCGTCGGGCTGGGGCGAGAGCTCGCGCGCCAAGCCCAGCAGACGATTCGTCTCGCCCGCCATGGCGGACGGAACAACAACAACCTGGTGGCCGGCGGCGTGCCACTTTGCGACGCGACGCGCCACGTTTCTGATGCGCTCGACCGAGCCCATCGAAGTACCGCCATATTTGTGAACGATCAGGGACATCTCGTACTCTGGCTGGACACCCGCCGCAAGTGTTGACGGGCAAAACCATATATTCTAGCGCGACGGTAAAAATTTGCGCAGTTTGCGCAGATTTATGTCCATTTTGTGGCTGAATACGGCGTCGGGCTTGTCGATACCGCCCCAAATCGGAATAGCTGACCTCCTGCCGCAAACCGGCTTCCGATCCGGCTTACGAACCGGCCTGGCCCCGGCGCTCCACCCACACGCGGCCGCGGTGACATCGAATCACGTGGCCCGCCTGCTCCACTCGCAATTGCCGGTCATGGCCCAGGCTGTGCAGGCCACGCAACTGCCTCAGCAGGTCCGCCATGCGCGCGTCGGTGGGCATCCGCGCCCCATTTCGCTCCAGCCAATACCGCAACACCTGCGACTGACGGGCGGGCGATAGTCCGCGCCACGCCTGCAACGAAAAACTGGCGTTATCGGCACCGGGATCCAGCCGCGCAAAATCTTCACGGGCGACTTCGTCCAGAATCTCTGCCGCCTCTGCCATGTGCCGCGCATGGCGCGCGACGATGCCGCGCCAGCCGGGCCAGCGTGCATCCAGCACGGGCGCCAGCAATTCACGCAGTGCGGCACGGGTGTAGCGCGGATCGGCATTGGTGGGGTCCTGCACGGCGCGCCAGCCGATGGCTGCCTCTACGTCATCTGCCGCCTGAAGAATCGCGCTGCGATCCTGCTCAAGCCACGGGCGCACGTACGACACGCCATCGCGCTGCGTCACCGGCGCCATGGCCGCCATGCCCGACAGCCCGGTCCCGCGCAGCAGGCGCAGCAACACGGTTTCCGCCTGATCGTTGCGATGGTGGGCGAGCAGGATGTGGTGGACGCCGTGCTCCTGCGCCAACCGGGCGAGCGCGGCATACCGCGCATCGCGCGCGGCGGCTTCGATGCCCTTGCCGCTGGCCGGCTCGACCTGCACGCGCGCCTCGATAAGCGGAACCGACAGTCTTGCGGCCAAGGCTTGGCCGTGTTGCGCCCACTCGTCGGCCTGCGCCTGCAAACCGTGGTGCACATGGAAAAGCATCACCTCGATGCCCAGCAGCGGCGCGACGGCGGCCGCATGTACAGCCAGCATGGCCGAGTCCGCCCCGCCGCTGAACGCCACGGCGATGCGGCGCGGACGCTCGGGCAGTGCCTGGAGCATCTGGCGCAACGCCGTGGCCAGCGCGGTGGAGATGGGCAGGGAGGGAATGGCGCCCGCGTCGGCCCGGGGATGGCTGCCGGGCGGCGGGACGTCAGTCATGAGCGTGCAAGGGCGCGGGGGCCGCGGCGCCGGCTGAAGGGCCGGCGCCCTGCCCGCTTTACGCGCGCACTTCCTGGAAGGCGCCGTACGAGCGCACGCGCTGGAGACGCTGCTCGACGAGCTGTTCGGGGGTCAGGCCCTGCAGCTGGCGCAGGGCGTCGCCGAGCGCGCGGCGCAGCAGGCGGGCCATGACGCGGGGGTCGCGATGAGCGCCGCCGACGGGTTCGTTGACCACGCGGTCCACCAGACCCAGATCCTTGAGGCGGGGCGCGATGATGGCCAGCGCGTCGGCGGCCTCGGGGGCCTTGTCGGCGCTGCGCCAGAGGATCGAGGCGCAGCCTTCCGGCGAAATCACGGCGTAGGTGGCGTATTGCAGCATCAGCACGGCGTTGCCGACGGCAATGGCCAGCGCGCCGCCCGAACCGCCTTCGCCGATGATCGTGCAGATCAACGGGACTTTCAGTTCGGCCATGGCGTAAAGATTGTGGCCAATGGCTTCGGACTGGCCGCGCTCTTCGGCGCCGATGCCGGGATAGGCGCCCGGGGTGTCCACGAAGGTGAAGACGGGAATGCCGAATTTTTCGGCCAGGCGCATCAGGCGCAGGGCCTTGCGATAGCCCTCGGGGCGCGGCATGCCGAAGTTGCGCGCAGCGCGCTCCTTGGTGTCGCGGCCCTTCTGGTGGCCGATGACCATGCACGGCGTGCCGTTGAAGCGCGCCAGGCCGCCCACGATGGACTGGTCGTCGGCGTACATGCGGTCGCCGTGCAGTTCATGGAAGTCGGTGAACATTTCGCGCACGTAGTCCAGCGTGTAGGGACGCTGGGGGTGACGCGCAACAAGCGCTGTTTGCCAGGGCGTGAGCTTGGCGTAGATCTCCTTGGCGAGCGTCTGGCTCTTCTGCTGCAGACGTCCGATTTCATCGGAAATGTCTACCGCCGAATCGGCCTGCACATAGCGCAGCTGCTCGATCTTGTTCTCAAGCTCGGCGAGCGGCTGTTCAAATTCCAGAAATGTATTGCGCATGTAGTGTGGTTCCGTAGATGGGCTGCCTGGTTTGCGTCAGTATTGGACCGGCGTCGGTTCCAGACTGCGCCACAGATACCAGGTCGCCACGGTACGCCAGGGCTGCCACGCCAACGAGACTTCGCGAGCCTCGAAGCGAGAGACAGGCTCGCCGCTGAAATAGTGTAGCGAGATTGCCTTGAGCAACCCGGGATCATCCAGCGGCAGGACATCAGGCCGCTGTAGATTGAAAATCAAAAACATCTCCGCCGTCCAGCGTCCGATGCCGCGGATGGCGACCAGTTCCGAAATGACGGCCTCGTCGTCCATGGCCGCCCATTTCTCGGGATGGACCCGGCGCTCGCCGAAATGCACGGCCAGATCGAGCACATATTCGGCCTTGCGTTGCGACAGTCCGGCCTTGCGCAGGCCGTCCAGGCCAACGCGCAGCACGGCGACGGGCGTGGGGCGTTTGCCCACGGCGTCGATGAACTTGGTCCAGACGGCATCGGCCGCCTTCGGGGAAATCTGTTGCCCGATGATCGCCCGCGCCAGCGTGATGAACGGCGTGCCGCGCGAGGTCAGCCAGACCTCCGGGTGCTGGGGGATGATCTTTTTCAGAATGCGGTCGCGGCGCATCAGGTGCGCCACGGCGGCCTCCCAGTATTCAGGCTTGGGAATCTCGAGATCTGCGGTGGACATGTCCGGCGTATCCTGCGGGGTCACGCGCGGCGCCATTGCGTCAGGCCGCCCGGTTTGTCGTCCAGCTCGATGCCGGATTCGCGCAGCTCGGCGCGGATGCGGTCGGCTTCGGCAAAGTTGCGCGCAGCCTTGGCGGCCGCGCGCGCGTCGATCAGAGACTGGATGGCGTCGGCATCCAGCGTGCTGCGCGCGCCTTGCTCGATAGCGGCCGCGGAATAGCGGGTGGCGGATTGGAAGTACGTGGCGGGCGCCTGCTGCAGCAGGCCCAGAAGCGAAGCCAGGGCTTTCATCTGACCGGCGCTGCGCGCGCTTTTGGTGCGGTTGGCCTCGGAGGCCAGTTCGAACAACGCGGCCACGGCGCCCGAGCTGTTGAAGTCGTCGTCCATCGCGGCCTTGAAGGCCTGTGCCTGCGGCTCGTTCCAGTCAATGCCCTGATCGTCGGCCGGCACGTTCTGCAGGGCCTGGTACAGGCGATCCAGTGCGTTCTGCGCGTCGATCAGGTTGTCCGGCGTGTAGTTCTGCGGGCTGCGGTAATGGTTGCGCACAATGAAGAAGCGCACCATTTCCGCTTCGCGCGGGTTCACCTGGTACTCGGACTGGTCAGCCGCCGGGTCATTCTGCGCGACGGTCTGGCGGATGGTGCGGAAGTTGCCCAGGGACTTGGACATCTTGTCCGAATCGACCATCAGCGGGCCGCAGTGCATCCAGATGTTGGCCAGCGTGCCGCCGAACGCGCCCTCGGTCTGGGCGATCTCGTTTTCATGGTGCGGGAATTTCAGGTCCGGACCGCCACCGTGGATGTCCAGCGGCAAACCCAGCAGCGACTTGCTCATGGCCGAGCACTCGATGTGCCAGCCCGGGCGGCCCAGGCCGTACGGCGATTCCCACTTGGTGTCGGCGGGTTCTTCGGCCTTGGCGGATTTCCAGAGCACGAAATCGAGCGGGTCGCGCTTGCTGGATCCCACCGCCACGCGCTCGCCGGCGCGCAGGTCATCCAGCGTCTTGCCGGACAGCTTGCCGTAGCCGGGGAAACCGCGCACGGCGTAATTCACGTCGCCGTCTTCGGCCTGGTAGGCCAGCCCGTTGGTTTCGAGCTTGCCGATGATGTCGAGCATCTCGCCCACGTACTGCGTGGCGCGGGGTTCGCGATCAGGCGATTCGACGCCCAGCGCGCGCTCGTCGGCATGCATGGCCTCGATGTAGAACTCGGTGACTTCGCCGATGCGGCGGCCCGTTTCCACGGCGCGGCGGATGATCTTGTCGTCGATGTCCGTGATGTTGCGCACGTAGTCCACCGACAAGCCGCTGGCGCGCAGCCAGCGCTGCACGACGTCGAACGACACCAGCATGCGGGCGTGGCCCAGATGGCAGAAGTCATACACGGTCATGCCACACACGTACATGCGCACCTGGCCGGCCTGGGCCGGTTTGAACGGTTCTTTGGTACGCGATAACGTGTTGTAGATTTGCAGCATGGCGCGATAGGTTTCGTTTAGTGTTCCGTGGCGGTTTCGGAAAGTTGCTGTCGACGGAAAATACCGTCAACGCGTGCCGCCCAATTCGCCGCCCCATTTACATTGCCGCCCCGATGGCAGTGCAGTCCATTGGCAGTGCAGTCCATTGGCAGCGCTGTCCTGGCAGTCTGTCCCGGCAGTGCTGTCCCGGCAGCCTGTTCCGGCACAGCTGTCGGTGCGGGATCGATGGCCCGTATTCTTCCGGTGGCCCCTATTCCCTACTGCCTTGAACGCGATGGTCGAGCCAAAAACGCAACCGGGGCTAAAATGGCGGTCGTCAAGTATAGCAAGCGACCCGGTCGCGCGCGTAAGCGCCAGCCGGCCAAGACTTTTAACGGAAAGCCCACGTGACTATCAAGCCGCGTTTTTGCGTTGCCCTGCTCGCCCTGGCCTTGGCCGGCGCGCCGGCGGGCGTCGCCCTTGCCCAGTCGATGAGCGGGGGCGCGGGAGAAAACCCCAACGCCACCCGCACCACCCTGGACCCGATTCCGCCTGAAGGCGGCTGGGACGCTCTGGCCAATCTGCTGGAAGCCGCCAAGCCCAGCGTGGACACCCGGCTGATCCCCTCCGCGTCGCAGATCACGACGCACATCGAGCGCATGCTGAACCGTGGCGAAAACGCGGAAGCGCTGGCGATGATCGAAAAGCGCCAGGCCGAGATCAAGGACCAGCGCGGCACCGACGTGCAGCTCATGTTCCAGCATGCGCGCGCCCTCGCCGCCCTGGACCGCACGAACGAAGCCATCGACATCTACAACGATATGACCACGCGGTTCCCGGAATTGCCGGAACCCTGGAACAATCTGGCAGCTCTATATGCTGGACGCGGCGAACTGGACCGTGCGCAGGATGCCCTCCAGATGGCATTGCGCGCAGATCCGAACTACGCCGCCGCCCGCGCCAACCTCGGCGACCTGCAATTGCTGCAGGCCTTGCGAACCTACAAGGAGGCCGCCGGCGACGGCGTGCCTGGCATGCGGGAAAAGGTCCGCGAAGTTGAAACAATGTTGAAGGATAAACAAGGCAAATGATGTCCCGTTACTCCCCTCTTCACCTGCTGCGCCTGACGGCGTGCTCGTTCGCACTGGCTGCATTCGCTCCGGCGTTCGTCAGCGCCGCCCCCGCAGCCTCTTCTTCTCCCTCCACCTCCGAAGGCACCAAAACCATGAGCACCAATCCCCGCGTCAAGCTTCAAACGAACCAAGGCGACATGGTCATCACCCTGGACGCCGCCAAGGCGCCCAAGTCCGTTGAAAACTTCCTGACCTACGTCAAGGAAGGCTTCTACAACGGCACCGTGTTCCATCGCGTGATCGACGGCTTCATGGTCCAGGGCGGCGGCTTCGAACCCGGCATGAAGCAGAAGCAGACCCACGCCCCGATCGAAAACGAGGCCAACAACGGCCTGAAGAACGACAAGTACACCCTGGCCATGGCCCGCACCAGCGATCCGCACTCGGCCACCGCCCAGTTCTTCATCAACGTGTCCAATAACGACTTCCTGAACTTCACGTCGCCCACGCCGAACGGCTGGGGCTACGCCGTGTTCGGCGCCGTCACCGAAGGCCAGGACGTGGTCGACAAGATCAAGGGCGTGAAGACCGGCAACAAGGGCTTCCACCAGAACGTGCCGAACGAAGACGTCATCATCGAGAAGGCCGAAGTTCTTGAATAAGATCTCCCTGCCCGGCCCGGTCTGGCTGGCATCCGACCTGCACCTGGGGCCGGCCACGCCGGCCACCTCGGAGGCCTTCCTGGCCTTTCTGCAGGCGGCAGAGGAAGAGGCGGCAGCCCTGCTGCTGCCCGGCGACATCTTCGACGCCTGGATTGGCGACGACGTGATCCGCGCCGCCCCGCCGTGGCTTGCCACGGTGCTGGTGGCGCTGCGCAATACGGCCGCCCGCATCCCGGTCTGGCTGGGGCGCGGCAACCGCGATTTCCTCATCGGCGAGGAACTGGCAAAGGCCGTGGGCGCCAGCCTGCTGCCCGAGCCGGCCCTGCTGGAAACCGATTTCGGCCAGGTCCTGCTGACGCACGGCGACGAGTTCTGTACGGACGACGCCGCCTACCAGCAGTTCCGCAAGATGGTCCGCAACCCGCAATGGCAGGCCGAATTCCTGGCCAAGACCATTCCCGAGCGGCTGACCATGGCGCAGCAGGCACGGGGCGAGAGCCAGGCGGCCAACCAGACGAAGTCCATGGAAATCATGGACGTCAACGCGGACGCCATCGAATCGATCTTCCGCGAGACGGGCGTGCGCGTGCTGGTGCATGGCCACACGCATCGCCCTAACCGCCACGTGCTCGATGTCGACGGCCAAAAGCGCGAGCGCTGGGTGCTGCCCGACTGGGACTGCGATCACGTGTCGCCGCCGCGCGGCGGCTGGCTGGTCATTGACCGCGACGGGCTGCAGTTCTACGACCTGGAAACGGAAGCGTAGACGCCACCCGTCCCACGCCGGACAAAAAACAAGGGCCGCTTGAGAAAGCGGCCCTTTTTCTGTCTGCGATCGCCGTGTGGCGGGAGGAATCAGCGCGTGAAGATCCAGGCCGCCACGATGCCGCCGAAAATGATCCGGTACCAGGCGAACACGCGGTACGTGTGGTTGGCCACGAAGCGCAGCACGGCCCGCACCACCACCATGGCGCTCAGGAACGCCGCGATGAAGCCCACGGCGATGCCCGACAGGTCGTGCTGGGTCAGCAGGCCGAAGTTCTTGTACATGTCGTAGGCCGCCGCGCCGAGCATGGTCGGCATGGCCAGGAAGAACGAGAATTCGGTGGCCGTCTTGCGCTGGATGCCGGCGATCATGCCGCCGATGATGGTGGCGCCCGACCGCGAGGTGCCGGGAATCATCGCAAAGCACTGCGCCACGCCCACGCCCAGCGCCTGCTTCCAGGTGATCTGCTCCAGCGTGTGGGCCGACGCGCGCTCGTCCGAGGCGGTGTCGTCAGCAGCGCCCGGCGCATCGCCCGGCGTGTGGCGCGTGCGGCGTTCGACGTACAGCATGATCAGCCCGCCCAGCACCAGCGTCACCACGACCACCGCCGGGTGGTAGAACACCGATTTGATGGTCTTGATGAAGATCGCGCCGATCACCGCCGCCGGCAGGAACGCCAGGATCAGGTTGCGGGTGAAGGCCACCTCGCTGGGCACGCCCGTCAGCGTGCCGCGGATCAGCTTGAGCAGCCGGGCTCGGAAGACCCACATCACGGCAAGGATCGATCCCAGCTGGATGACCACCTCGAACACCTTGCCGTCGCCCGAATCGAAATTGAGCCAGTCGCCGACCAGGATGAGGTGGCCCGTACTGGACACGGGGATGAATTCCGTCAGGCCTTCCAGGATGCCCAGGATGAATGCTTTGATCAGATAGAGCGAGTTCTCGGTCACGGGCTGGGGTCTCTCTCTGTTAGTCGTTGGCTAGGGTTGCTTCGTCAGGAAAATGCTCTTCGGGGCGCTTCTCGACGCGCACCAGCGCGATGCGGCGGCCATCCATTTCCAGGACTTCGAAGCGGAAATGCTGGTGATGGATCTGGTATTCGCACACGTCGCCCGGCTTGGGCAGGTGTCCGAAGCGCGAGAGCAGATAGCCCGCAAGCGTGGAAAAGTCCTGGGCGTCGTCGACCAGGCCTTCGGTTTCAAGCACCTGCTCGACGTGGTGCAGGTCGGCCGCGCCGTCGATCTTCCAGGTGTTGTCGCCGTCCGCCACGATGTCGGGCAGCTCGTCTTCGTCGGGGAATTCGCCGGCGATGGCCTCGAAAACGTCGATCGGCGTCACCAGCCCCTCGATGGCGCCGAACTCGTCAGCCACCAGCACGAGCTGGCCGCGCGAGCGCTTGAGGGTGTCCATGAGGCGCAGGATGCCGATCGACTCGTGCACGATGATGGGATCGCGCAGGCGGTTGCGGCGCACCCTGCCCTCGGTGATCAGGTCCGCGATCAGATCCTTGGCGCGGCCGATGCCCAGCACTTCGTCCAGCGAGCCGCGGCACACCGGGAAGAAGCTGTGCGGCGCCTCGGTGAGCTGGCGGCGGATGTTGTCGGGATCGTCGTCGATATTGATCCAGGAAACGTCCGTGCGCGGCGTCATGATGGAACGGATGGAGCGCTCGGCCAGCGTCAGCACCCCGCTGACCATGTTGCGTTCTTCGACCCCGAAGGCCTGTACTGCCGGGCTGCCGGCGTTGGGCAGGTCGGGTTCGTCGCTGGCCGGCGGCCGCTTGCCCAGCATGCGCAGCACGGCAGAGGCGGTGCGTTCGCGCATGGGAAACCGGGCGTCGAGCTTGAGCAGGTTGCGGCGCGCCACCTGGTTGAGCGCCTCGATGGCAACCGAGAACCCGATGGCGGCGTACAGATAGCCCTTGGGCACCTTGAAGCCGAAGGCTTCGGCCAGGAGCGAAAAGCCGATCATCAGCAAGAAGCCCAGGCACAGCACCACCACCGTCGGGTGGGCGTTGACGAAGCGCGTCAGCGGCTTGGACGCGATCAGCATGATGCCGATGGCAATGATGACCGCGATCATCATGATGGCCAGGTGATCCACCATGCCGACGGCGGTAATGACCGAGTCCAGCGAGAACACCGCATCCAGCACCACGATCTGCGTGACGATCACCCAGAAGCTGGCATAGACGCGCGGGCCGGACGAGCCGGTGTGCATGCTGCCTTCCAGGCGCTCGTGCAGTTCCATGGTGCCTTTGAACAGCAGAAACAGGCCGCCCACCATCAGGATCAGGTCGCGCCCCGAGGGCGATAGCGGACCGATATTGAACAGGGGGGTAGTCAGCGTGACCAGCCATGACATGACGGACAACAGGCCCAGGCGCATGATCAGCGCGAGGCTCAGGCCCATGATGCGCGCGCGATCGCGCTGCGCGGGCGGCAGCTTGTCCGCCAGGATGGCGATGAAAATCAGGTTATCAATGCCCAGGACGATCTCAAGGACGACCAGGGTAAGCAAGCCGACCCACGCAGCGGGGTCCAGCAGCCACTCCATCAGGAGCTCCAGAAGTTACACGACCGGTAATCGTACATGGAAAATCCATGACATGCCGGTGACGCATCCCCTCCGTAAGCCTGATGGACAGAGGCTTTGAGCCGTATGGACTAAGGCTTGCAAGCGCCTGAAACGGGCCGTGTGTCCCGGTTTACGCGCGCCGCGCGTCAAACGTTGCGGGCATGAAAAAGCCGGCCCCCCGGCCGGCTCTTGCTTGTCTCAACAGACCCGTCGGGGAATCAGCCGCCGACTTTGAGCGTGCCCTTCATCATGGCCCAGTGGCCGGGGAAGGAGCAGAAGAATGCGTAGTTTTCGCCAGCGGCGAGCTTGGAGACGTCGATCTTGACGGAGTCGGATTCGCCACCGCCGATGACCTTGGTGTGGGCGATGACGCGGGTGTCGCCCGCCTTGACGTAGTCTTGTGCCAGCCCGGCGCCCATGCCGTCCGTGGCGACGGCCTGCTTGTCGGCTTCCTTGGTGAGGACCCAGTTGTGGCCCATTGCGACCTTGGCCATCTTGCCGACGTGCTTCAGGTTGACCGTGAATTCCTTGCAGCTCTTGTCGACCACGATTTCCTTGACGTTGAACTGCATGGCGTCGTTGCTTTCGACGGTGGCTTCACATTGCGCGGCCAGCACGGGCAGGCTGGAGGCGGAAAGAAGGATGGCGAGGGTGGCTTTTGCCAGCATGAAATTCTCCGATGACACAGCGGTCGATGCACGTACGCCAGCCAGATGCAGACGCCGTTGCCGCCGCGGATCAGTGTAGGACTGCCTTCCCCTCGCTCTCTTGACATCCATCAACACCCCCTGCGGATACCCCTCAAAACTCAGGAACTTCCCCTACATTTCGTAGGGCTATTAGGCCTTCGACTCTGGCAGATTGACAAACCGCAATCCGGTCCTGGGTGCATGTTCGTAGGATGGCCGTAAGCAAACACGACGAACAGAGTTCAGCATGCGCGGCAGTACCGAAGTACCCCACCGGTTCACCAAACACATTCAGGCCGCGTTCTTTGTTTTATGGCTTTCCTGTCTGTTCCTGGCGCAAACCGCGCAGGCGCAGCGCCTGCCTGACTTTCTTGCCAGCACACCCATCACAGACGTGTTCCCCGGCGCCGACCGCACCGGTCCCGTCGAAGGCAAGCCCGCGATTGCCCGCGTGTTTGCAGGCAACAAGCCACTGGGCCTTGTCTACCTGACCACCGACGTCGTCAACACCCGCGGCTACTCCAGCAAACCCATCGACGTGCTGGTGGGGCTTTCCGACAGCGGCCGCATCATGGGCGCAAAGCTGGTCGAACACCACGAGCCCATCGTGCTGATCGGCATCCCGCAAGCCAAGGTCGATCACTTCATCCAGGGCTATGTCGGCCTGAACTTCGTCGACGCCCCGCCCCGTCACGGCGCACCGCCGCCCGTCGATATCGTCAGCGGCGCTACGGTCACGCTGATGGTGATCGGCGACACGATCACGCGGTCCGCCATTGCGGTGGCGCGCGCCCACGGCATCGACAAGTCGGGCGCGCCGCGCCAGACCGCGCAACCAGCGGCGACCCGCGTCATCGACGAAAGCAAAGACACCGTGCAGACTTGGCAGGAACTGCTCGACGCCGGCGCCGTGAAGAACCTGCGCCTGACGCCCGACGACGTCAACCAGGCGTTTCTGCGGTCCGGCCGCAAGGACGCCGCCGAACACGGCGAAGGCGGCCCCGACGACACCTTCATCGACCTGTACGCCGCACTGGTCAGCGCCCCGTCCATCGGCCGCAGCCTGCTGGGCGACATCGGCTGGCAGCGCCTGAAAGAACGCCTCAAGCCCGGCCAGCAGGCCGTGCTGGTCGCCGGCAACGGTCTCTATTCATTCAAGGGTTCGGGCTACGTGCGCGGCGGCATCTTCGACCGCATCGAGGTCATCCAGGACGAAAGCGCCTTCCGGTTCCGCGACCGCAACCACCAGCGGCTGGCCGACGTCAACGCCAAGGGCGCGCCCGCGCTGCGCGAAGTCGCCCTCTTCGTCGTGCCCGAGGACGCCTCGCTCGACCCGGTCAAACCGTGGCGGCTGCAACTGATGGTGCAGCGCGTGCTCAGCGTGTCGGACAAGGCGTTCGTCACGTTCGATCTGCCGTATGACCTGCCCACGGCCTACACCCGCGCCGTCGCGCCGCCGACCGCACCCGCAGCAGCAGGCCAACCCGCCACTGCACCCGCGCCCTCGCCCGACGTCGAAACCGCCCCGCCCGCGTTGTGGAAGCAAATCTGGCAAGGCAAGGCTGGCCAGATCGCCATCCTGACCGTCGCCCTGACGGTGCTGGTCGGCATCTTCTTCTTCCAGGATCAACTGACGTCGCGCCCGTTGCTGCACGACCGCCTGCGCCTCGCGTTCCTGGCCTTCGCGCTGTTCTGGATCGGCTGGTACGGGCAGGCGCAGTTGTCCATCGTGAACGTGCTGACGTTCTTCTCGGCCCTGCGCACCGACTTCCGCTGGGAATACTTCCTGATGGACCCGCTGGTGTTCATCCTGTGGTGCGCCACCGCCATCTCCATGGTGTTCTGGAACCGCGGCGCATTCTGCGGCTGGCTGTGCCCGTTCGGCGCACTGCAGGAACTGACCAACCGCATCGCCCGGCGGCTTGGCGTGCGCCAACTCAAGATCCGCCACGGCGTGGCGCAGCGCCTGTCCACGTTCAAGTACGTGATCTTCCTGCTGCTCTTCGGCTTCTCGCTGTACGACCTGGCGGTCGCCGAACAACTGGCCGAAGTCGAACCCTTCAAGACCGCGATCATCCTGCATTTCGTGCGCCACTGGCCCTTCGTGCTGTTCGCCGTGGCGCTGCTGGCCGCGGGCCTCTTCATCGAACGCTTCTTCTGCCGCTACCTCTGCCCGCTGGGCGCCGCGCTGGCCATCCCCGCCCGCCTGCGCATCTTCAATTGGCTCAAGCGCTACCGCGACTGCGGCAACCCCTGTCAGCGCTGCAACATCGAATGCCCCGTTCAGGCGATCGACCCCTCCGGCGAAATCAACCCGAACGAGTGCATCCAGTGCCTGCACTGCCAAATG
Source organism: Achromobacter animicus (assembly GCF_902859585.1). Lineage (GTDB taxonomy): Bacteria > Pseudomonadota > Gammaproteobacteria > Burkholderiales > Burkholderiaceae_B > Achromobacter > Achromobacter animicus. The sequence continues at coordinate 42,100 of NZ_CADIJM010000007.1, forward strand.
CTTTACCACCACAAACAGAAGTGCCCTCACCTGATCCAGAAGCAGGCTAAGCGTGAGCGGCGCCCGGCTCCGCCCCCTGAGCCGTCGGTGCAGGAAGTCGTTCTGCACCGCATGCCGACGCCCAACTCGGCAAATCGCCCCAACCGGGAATCGTGAAACACGGTTTTCGTACCGCGGCGCTCTGCGCCGTCCCTACCTAGGAGTTATCCATGTCCGACAAGACCCCCGAAAAAGCCGGCCTCACACGCCGAAGCTTCCTGGGCACCGCAGCCATCACCGGCGCGGCCGGCCTCGTAGCCGGGGCGCAGATTTCCACCGCGCACGGCAAAGAGGGCAAATCAGGCAACGGCGCCGTGCTCGGGCATGTCGCACCGGGCGAGCTCGACGAATACTATGCGTTCAACTCCAGCGGCCAGTCCGGCGAAGTCCGCGTGCTGGGCCTGCCGTCCATGCGCGAACTCGTGCGCATCCCCGTGTTCAACCATTGCAGCGCCACCGGCTGGGGCCGCACCAACGAGAGCCGCAAGGTGCTGACCGAAGGCCTCACGCCTGAAACCCGCGAGTACCTGAAGGACAAGGGCGGCGTGTTCCCCAACGGCGACGCCCACCACCCCCACCTGTCGTTCACCGACCAGACCTACGACGGCCGCTACCTCTTCATCAACGACAAGGCCAACAACCGCGTGGCCCGCATCCGTCTGGACGTGATGAAGACGGACAAGATCGTTGAACTGCCCAACGTGTCGGGCGTGCACGGCCTGCGTCCGCAGCGCTATCCGCGCACCGGCTACGTGTTTGCCAACGGCGAGCACATTATCCCGCTGCCCAACGACGGCAAGGTGCTGGACGATCCCAAGAAGAACTTCTTCTCGGTGTACTCGGCCATTGATGGCGACACCATGAAGGTGGCGTGGCAGGTGCTGGTCGACGGCAACCTGGACAACGGCGACGCCGACTACCAGGGCAAGTATTCGTTCGCCACCTGCTACAACTCCGAGAAAGGCGTCACTGTCGAGGAAATGTCCGCCAACGAGCAGGACTGGGTCGTGGTCTTCGACCTCAAGCGCATCGAGAAGGCGGTCAAGGACGGCGACTTCAAGACGATGGGCGGCGTGCCGGTGGTCGACGGCCGCCACGGGTCCAAGTACACGCGCTACATCCCGGTGCCGAATTCGCCGCACGGCTGCAATGCCGCGCCCGACGGCATCCACCTCATGCTGAACGGCAAGCTCTCGCCCACGGTCACCGTGATCGACGTGCGCAAGCTGGACGACCTGTTCGCCGACAAGATCAAGCCGCGCGACTGCGTCGTGGCCGAACCGCAACTGGGCCTGGGCCCACTGCACACCGCGTTCGACGGCCGCGGCAACGCCTACACCACGCTGTTCATCGACAGCCAGATGGTCAAGTGGAACATCGACAAGGCCAAGCGCGCGTACAAGGGCGAAAAGGTTGATCCCATCCTGCAGAAGCTGGACGTGCACTACCAGCCGGGCCACAACCACTCGACCATGGGCGAAACCAAGGAAGCTGACGGCAAGTGGCTGGTGTCGCTGAACAAGTTCTCGAAAGACCGCTTCCTGAACGTGGGTCCGCTCAAGCCCGAAAACGACCAGCTCATCGACATCTCCGGCGACGAGATGAAGCTCGTGCATGACGGCCCCAGCTTTGCCGAGCCGCACGACATGTGCCTGGTGCACCGTTCCAAGATCAACCCGATCAGCGTCTGGAAGCGCGACGACCCCATGTGGGAAGACGCCCGCCAGATCGCCAAGAAGGACGGCGTGTCGCTGGAAGACGCGGCCAAGGTCGTGCGCGACGGCAACAAGGTCCGCGTGTACATGATGGCCGTCGCGCCGATGTTCAGCCTGAAGCAGTTCGAGGTGAACCAGGGCGACGAGGTCACCGTGTTCGTGACCAACATGGAAGTGATCGAAGACTTGACGCACGGCTTCACGCTCGAAGGCCACGGCATCGCCATGGAAATCGGACCCCAGGCCACGTCGTCAATCACGTTCAAGGCGGATCGCCCCGGCATCTACTGGTACTACTGCCAGTGGTTCTGCCACGCGCTGCACATGGAAATGTCCGGTCAGATGATCGTGCATCCCAAGAAGTCTGCGTAACGATCCATGGCTGCCATCGCAACCTTGCGAAACGCGGCGTGGGCCGCGGCCGGCTTCGTGCTGGCCGGCTTCGGCCCAGCCCTGCACGGGGCGGCCGCGGCCGCCACCCTGGAGGTCGCCGCAGGCGCCGACCTGGCGCAGGCCGTGGCCGCGGCGCAGCCCGGCGACACGCTGCGGCTGGCGCCAGGCACCTACCCCGGCGCCATCGTCATCGACAAACCCCTCGTCATCGAAGGACCGCAGGACCGCTCCGCCATCATCGCCGGCACCCGCGAAGGACGCACGCTGTGGGTCAAGGCCACGGACGTGTCGCTGCGCAACCTGACCGTCACGCGCTCCGGGCTGGACCTGCCCGCCATGGACGCGGGCATCTTTCTGGACCGCACCGCGCACCGCGCGGTGGTCGAACACAACGACATCCTGGATAACCTGTTCGGCGTTTATGTATGGGGCCCGCAGGACGCGATGGTGCGCGGCAACCGCATCGTCGGCAACCAGGAACTGCGCGTAGCCGAGCGCGGCAACGGCGTGTCGCTATGGAACACGCCGGGCAGCGCGGTGGTGGACAACGACATCTCCGCCGGCCGCGACGGCGTTTTCGTGAACACCAGCAAGCAGAACCGGTTCACCGGCAACCGTTTCCATGACCTGCGCTATGGCGTGCACTACATGTACACGAACGACAGCGAGATCAGCGGCAACGTGTCCACCGGCAACGACATCGGCTACGCCATCATGTACTCGCACCGCCTGGTCGTTACCGGCAACGTGGCGGTGAACAACGTGGAGCAGGGGCTGATGATGAACTACGCCAACAACTCCGACATCTCCGGCAACACCGTCGATGGCGCGGGCAAGTGCGTGTTCATCTACAACGCCAACAAAAACCGCTTTGCGGACAACCATTTCTCCAACTGCGACATCGGCATCCACTTCACCGCCGGCTCCGAGGGCAACCGGATCTCAGGCAATGCCTTCATCAACAACCGCAACCAGGTCAAGTATGTGGGCACGCGGGTGATGGAATGGTCGGACAACGGCCGCGGCAACTACTGGAGCGACAACACGGCCTTCGACCTGGATGGCGACGGCATCGCCGACACGGCCTACCGCCCGAACGACGTGGTGGACCAGTTGTTGTGGCGGGCGCCCGCCGCGCGGATTCTGCTCAATAGCCCCGCCATTTCGGTAGTGCGCTGGGCGCAATCGCAGTTCCCCGCGATCCTGCCAGGCGGCGTGATCGACAGTAAGCCGCTGATGAAGCCTGTGCGGGAACGAATCGATTATGGCGGTGCGATGGCCAACGCGAAGCCCGGTGCATCGCCTGATGCAAAAAGCGCCGCCAACTCCGTCGCAAAAAACGGCGCGAAGCGTGCCGAGGACAATCAATGAGCAACCCACTGGTGACGCTTGCGGGCGTCAGCAAACACTATGGCGGCCACAGGGCGATCAGCGTCCTGGACCTGGACCTGCGCGAAGGCGAATGCGTGGCGCTGGCCGGGCACAACGGCGCGGGCAAAAGCACCCTCATCAAGCTGATCCTCGGACTCATCCGACCCACGCACGGGCGCGTCACGCTCTTCGGCCAGGACGCGCACAGTCCGGCCGCCGCGCGCCTGCATGACCGGATCGGCTACCTGCCCGAAACCGTGGCGCTGCATCCCGCGATGACGGGCGCCGAGACCCTGGCCTTTTACGCGCGCCTGAAGCGCCAACCCGTATCACGCAACGCGGATCTGCTCGAGAAAGTGGGGATCTCCGGCGCGGCGCACCGCCGCGTGGGCGGTTATTCAAAAGGCATGCGCCAGCGGCTGGCGCTGGCCCAGGCGCTGCTGGGCGCGCCCCGCATCCTGCTGTTCGACGAGCCCACCACCGGCCTGGATCCGGCGTCGCGTCTCAAGTTCTACGAGATCGTGCACGAACTGCGCGCAAGCGGCGCCACCATTCTCCTCAGCACGCACGCCTTGTCGGAGCTGGCCGGCCACGCCGACCGCATCGTCGTCATGAAGGCGGGCGTGAAGATCGCCGACGGCGGCATGTCGGCGCTGCGCCGCGACACCGGGCTGCCCATCCGCATCAGCGTCACGCTCGGGCCGGACAACGCATCCGCCCCGCCCTCCTCGGCCTGGCGCCAGGTCGACGCCAACCGCTACGAACGCCTGTGCCACGAATCGGACAAGGTCGAGGCCATCCGTAGCATCGGCGCCATCGGGGCGCCCATCAGCGACCTGGACATCCAGGTCCCGGGGCTGGACGACATCTACGCCCATCTGCTTGAACGGGAAGACGCATGAACGCCGTAAGCACAATCATCGGCAAGGAAATCCGCGACGGCCTGCGCAATCGCTGGGTCCTTGCCACATCGCTCCTGTTGGCCGCACTGGCGCTCGCGCTCGGCCTCTTGGGCAGCGCCCCCACCGGTGCGGTCAAGGTCGATCCGCTGACCGTCACGGTGGTCAGCCTGTCCAGCCTCTCCATCTTCCTGGTGCCGCTCATCGCGATGCTGCTGGCGTATGACGCCATCGTCGGCGAGGTCGACCGCGGCACCATGGCGCTGCTGCTCAGTTATCCGGTGTCGCGTTGGCAGGTCATCATGGGCAAGTTCATCGGGCACCTGGCCATCCTGGCCATCGCGACCGGTGCGGGGTATGGGTCGGCAGGGCTGGCTTTGCAATGGGTCTACGGGGGCATGGACGCAGGCGCCTGGCGGCCCTTCGCCATGCTGATCGGAGCCAGCGTCCTGCTGGGCGCCAGCTTTCTGGCAATGGGCTACCTCATCAGCACGCTGGTGCGGGAACGCGCCACGGCGGCGGGCATCGCGCTGGGCGTCTGGCTGTTCTTTGTCGTCATCTACGACATGGGCCTCCTGGGCGTGCTGGCCGCGGACCAGGGTCGCCACGTCACGCCGGGCATGCTCAATGCCCTGCTGCTGGCCAATCCGTCCGACGTGTACCGCCTGCTGAACCTGACCGGGTTCGAGAACATTTCCATGTATGCGGGCATGGCCGGCGTCAGCGATCAGGCCCACATGCCCGTGCCGCTGCTGGTGGCGGCGCAATTGCTGTGGATCGCGGTGCCGTTTCTGCTGGCCGCCTTCTGCTTCCGGAGGAAACAGCTATGACGCTGAAACGTTGGGCCGCAATGGCGGCCTTCTCGGCCATCGTGCTGGCGGTCTCGGCCTGCGGCGGCGACGAACCCGCCGCGCCGCCACCCGCGCCGCAGGCCGTCTCCGCCGACGCCGTCGGCCACTACTGCGGCATGATGCTGCTGGACCATGCAGGGCCGAAGGGCCAGATATTCGTAAAGGGCCGCGCCGCGCCGGTGTGGTTCTCGTCCATCAAGCAGGTCTTCGCCTACACGCTGCTGCCCGAAGAACCCAAGGGTCTGGCCGCCATCTACGTCAACGACATGGCAGCCGCCGGTCCCGATGGCGCGGCGGACCTGAAAGCATGGGTCGACGCACGGCAAGCCTTCTACGTCATCAACTCCAGCTTCATCGGCGGCATGGGGGCCGAAGACGCCATTCCGTTCTCGGATCAGACGCGCGCGCTGGCCTTCGCTCAGACCCACGGCGGGCGTGTCGTGCGTTTTGCCGACGTGCCCGAGGACTATGTGTTTGCTCAATAGCGCCAAGCCCTCCGACCTGCCTCATGAGCCCGCGCCAATCGCGCCTTAATCAGTCGATATCGCCATGAACCCTCCCGCCCGCCGCCGCTTCCTCGGCATCATCGCCGCGTCTTCCGCGCTGGCCCTCGCTCCCAGCTTCCTGCGCCGCGCGCACGCGGCCATCTCGCCGACGCGTTGGCAAGGCGTGGCGCTGGGCGCGGACGCGGAATTGCGGCTGTACCATCCCGACCGCCAGGCCGCCGAACAGCTCATCGAGCGGGCGTTGCAGGAACTGCGTCGCCTCGAGGGCGTGTTCAGCCTGTACCGCGACGACAGTGCGCTGTCGATCCTGAACCGCCAGGGGTTTCTGGTCGATCCTCCCTCCGACCTCGTCCGCCTGCTCAGCGAAAGCCGGCACTACGCGGACCTGACGGGAGGCCTCTTTGATCCATCCGTGCAGCCGCTGTGGCGCGTGTACGCAGATCACTTCGCGCGGCCTGACGCGTCCCAGGATGGTCCGGCCCAGGCTGACATCGCCCGGGCGCTGCGATGCGTGTCGTACCAGGACATCAAGATCGACCCGCAGCGCATTGAACTGCAGCCGGGCATGGCGCTGACGCTCAACGGCATCGCGCAGGGCTACATCACCGACCGCGTGACGGACCTGTTTCGCAACGCCGGGCTGGAACGCGCGCTGGTCGACATGGGCGAGATACGCGGACTGGATGCGACGGCCAACGCAACGGGCTGGCGCGTCGGGCTGGCTGACCCCATGTCGCCGGACCAGATCCTGGCGCAGGTGCCGATCAGCAACCAGGCGCTTGCCACTTCCGGCGGCTACGGCACGCCGCTGGATGCCGCGGGACAGTATTCGCACCTGTTCGATCCGCACTCCGGTCGGGCGCGGCCGCTCTATCGCAGCGTGTCGGTCATGGCATCCACCGCCACAACTGCCGATGCCCTGTCCACGGCGTTCTCGAACATGCCGTTGGAACGCACCGCCGCGCTGGTGCGCAGCCTTGGCGTGCAGGCGTGGATGGTGTTGCCAGATGGACAACTGGTAGCGCAGACCGGCGAAGCCTGATTGCGCGCCGCATGAAAAAACCGGCCGCCAGGGCCGGTTTGCTTTGACCATGAAAAACCGGCCTTCACGGCCGGTTTGCATTGACCACGAAAAACCGGCCTTCACGGCCGGTTTTTACTGCCCGCCGCGCCGATCAGGCCGCCGAGGGCGGGTTCAGCGTCGAGAGCATCTGCGTGAAGATCTTGGGGCTGGCGGCCAGGACGTTGCCGCTGTCCATCCAGCCTTGTTCGCCGTCGAAGTCAGCGACCAGACCGCCCGCTTCCAGCACCATCAGGCTGCCCGCCGCCACATCCCACGGCTTCAGGCCTACGCCGCAGAACCCATCCAGGCGGCCGGTGGCCACGTAGGCGAGATCCAGCACGGTCGAGCCCAGGCGGCGCACGCCGGTGGCGCCTTCGGCCATCTGGCGGAACCGCTGCGAGCCTTGTTCGGGATCGCCGGCGTTGGGCCAGTGCGCGCCCAGCAGCGCGTCGTGGTAGCGGGTGCGGCCCGAGACGCGCACGCGGCGGTCGTTCAGGAACGTGCCGCTGCCACGGCTGGCGGTGAAGAGTTCGTTGCGCGAGGGATCATAGATGACCGCTTGCGTGACCTGGCCGCGCTGCGTCAGCGCGATCGACACGGCATAGTTGGGCAGGCCGTGGATGAAGTTCGTGGTGCCGTCCAGCGGGTCGATGATCCACTGGAATTCCGCCAGGTCCGGACCCTGCAGACCGAACTCCTCGCCCAGGACGGCGTGGTCAGGGTAGGCAGCGCGCAGCGTTTCGACGATGGACTCTTCGGCGGCCCGATCGACTTCCGTGACATAATCGCGCGGCCCCTTGCGAGCCACGCTGAGTCGTTCCAAATCCATGCTGGCACGGTTGATAATGGTGCCGGCACGCCGGGCCGCCTTGATGGCGATGTTGAGCATCGGGTGCATAAAATTCCGTACGTATGCGATGAGTTGGCTTGATGATAGGCCGCTTGCCGCCCCCCGGCACGCCGTCGCCCCCGCGGGGAAATCGACTCAAAAAACCAGGAAGGCACGAAGCCAAACGTGCCATTTTAAATGACTCAAGCATTTTCACGTGTTCGCTTCGTAATGGTGAACCCCAGCCACCCCGGAAACGTCGGTTCCGCGGCCCGTGCGATCAAGACGATGGGCTTCTCGGAACTGGTCCTGGTGGACCCCAAATTCCCGGATGTAACAAGCCAGCCGGAGGCCGTGGCGCTGGCCAGCGGCGCGCTGGACGTGCTTGAGAACGCCCGCATTTATCCGTCGCTGGAAGAAGCCCTGGCGCCCGTCACGCTGGCATTCGCGCTAACCGCGCGGGTTCGCGACCTGGGTCCCCCGCCCTGCGACATCCGGCAGGCAGCCGACCTGGCCTGCGCCCACCTGGCGGACACGGCCGAGGGCGTGACCGCCGTTGTGCTGGGCACTGAGCGCGCCGGTCTGACGAACGCGCAGATCGCGCTGTGCCACCGCATCTGCCACATCCCTGCCAATCCCGAGTACAGCTCGCTGAACGTCGCCCAGGCGCTGCAATTGGCCGCCTGGGAGTTGCGGTATGCGCTGCTGGTGGACCAGGGCGCCGAACTCTTGCCGCGTTCCACCGCGCAGGAGCCTTCGCGTGGCGCGGAGCCGGCTTCCAGCGAGGCGGTCCAGGCGTTTCTGGCGCACTGGGAGGAAGCGCTGGTCGGCGTGCAGTTCCTCGACCCGGCCCATCCCAAGAAATTGATGCCGCGCATGCGCCATCTGTACTCCCGCCAGGCGCTGACCCGCGACGAGGTCGACATGATGCGCGGGGTCTGCACGGCGATGCTGAACGCGGCCAAGAAAAAATAGCGGGTCCGAAGAACCGGCTGGATTCGCCCTTGGCGGGCAACGCAGTAAAAAGGGACGGCCCATGACCGTCCCTTTTTACTGCGCCAACTGCCGGCGTGTAACCGGCAGGGACGCCGATCAGTCCACCGTGGCGCCCGAGGCCTTGATCACGGGTGCCCAGCCTTCGACTTCCGACTTGATGAATTGGCCGAATTCGGCCGGCGTGGTCTTCACGCCCACAGCGCCCAGCTTTTCAAAGCTGGTCTGCACGGAAGGCTTGTCCAGCGCCTGCTGCATGGCGGCGTTGAGCTTGTTGATGACTTCCGGCGGCGTGCCGGCCGGGGCCAGCAGGCCGAACCACGAAGACACGTCGAAGTCCGTGAAGCCCGATTCCTTCATGGTCGGCAGATCCGGCGCGCTCTTGGAGCGGTCGGCGGTGGTCACGGCCAAAGCCTTCAGCTTGCCCGATTGCGCGTGCGGCCAAGCCGACGGCATGTTGTCGAACATGAACTGCACCTGGCCGCCGATCAGGTCGGTCATGGCCGGGGCGCTGCCCTTGTACGGCACGTGCAGAACGTCGATGCCCGCCTTCATCTTGAAGAGCTCACCCGCCATATGGATGGAGGTGCCGCTGCCGGACGAGGCGAAAGCCAGCTTGCCCGGGTTCTTCTTGGCGTAGTCGACCAGCTCTTGCACGGACTTGACCGGCACCTGGGGATTGACCACCAGGATGTTCGGGACCTTGGCGCCCAGGGCGACCGGAGCAAAGTCCTTCGTCAGGTCGAACGAAACGTTCTTGTACAGGGTCTGGTTGATCGCGCTGGTCACTGCGACGAACAACAGCGTGTAGCCGTCCGGCGTGGCGCGCTGGACCTGGTCGGTCGCGATGTTGCTGCCGGCGCCCGGCTTGTTTTCAACCACGAAGGACTGGCCGAGCGACTCGGTCAGTTCCTTGGCCATGATGCGGGCGATCACGTCGGTGGTGCCGCCGGCCGAGAAACCGACCACGATGCGGACGGGCTTGTCGGGATAGGCGGCGTGGGCGGAACCCATTGCAAATGCGCTTGCGGCGGTGGCCAGAAGGGTGGCGGCCAAACGCCGCATGCCAGGCTTGTGACCTGTAGTCATAGTGTCTCCGTGCAGGTACTGTCCATTAGATGGACGATTTGAATTATTGGATGAACGCATTCTGCGCTATACATGCGCTGGCCATCAAGGTAGAGTCCACCCTACGGACGATGGTTTTCCCTCGTCCGTACGTTGATAACCCTTAGTTTTCAGAGATCTGCATGCAAGACAGCGATGCCGCGGCCGCCGGCCCACGTACTCTGCGACGCGGCCTCGCCGTTCTGGCCGCCCTGCGCGACCAGGGTCCGGACGGCCTGAGCGTCACCGATATCGCCCGGTTGACCGGCATACAGCGGCCCACCATCTACCGGCTGCTGGCCGCCCTGCTCGACGCGGGTCTCGTGCTGCCGGTCGCGGGCACCAAGAAGTACCGTGCCCAGCTCGCCGTCGATCCGGACACGCGTTCCCGCGATCCGCGGGTGCGCCAATTGCTCCCCGTGCTGCGCCGCCTGGCCGACCGCACCGGCGACGCCGTGTTCCTGGTGGTGCGCGAGGAAGACGATTCGATCAGCCTGCATCGCGAAATCGGCAGCTATCCCGTGCAGATCCTTGCCACCTATGCGGGCAAGCGCCAGCCGCTGGGTGTGGGTTCGGGCGGGATGGCGCTGCTGGCTGCCCTGCCCGACGACATCGCGCGCGGCATCGTCGAACGTAATTCGGGCAGGCTGGACGAGTACGGCGGCATGACGCCCCAGGAAATGTTCCGCCTCATCGAAAACACGCGCGCGCGCGGTTATTCGGTGGTGGGCAACCACGCGGTGCGCGGCGCGCTGGGCGTGGGTTGCGCGCTGCTGGACGCGCAGGGCGCGCCTCTGCTGGCCGTCAGCGTCACCGCCATCATCGACCGCATGCCCGCGCAGCGACAGCGCGAGATCGCGGGCTGGATCAAGACTGAACTGGCGCGGCTTGCGATGCCGGCCTGATTGGCAGGTTGCCGGGGCGACGCGGGGACGACGTCACGCATCAAGCCGTCACCCCGGGAAGCCGAAAAATCCAGAAGCGGTCATGCCGTCACGCCTTGCTGGTTCACGCCATCTCGCCGTCGAATAAAAATGGGCGCCTCCAACGAGGCGCCCATTTTCATGACTGACAAAACAAGGCCCGCAATCAGGTAGCGGCCGCGCCCGTCTTGGGGTTCTGGATCTCGCGCAGCGGGATCGGGGCCTGGAAACCGGCCTCTTCGAGCGAGCGGCGGATCTCCTGGTACAGGCTCCAGCGCAGCTCCCAATACTTGCTCGATTCGGCCCACACGCGCACGTTCACCGTGACGCCGTTTTCCTTGTAGTCGAACACCTTCACCTGCGGGGCCGGGTCCTTCAACGCATCGGGACGCGCGTCCACGATCTGTTGCAGTTTGGCGACCACCGCATCCAGGTCATCGCCATAGCGAACCGGCACCGGGATGTCCAGGCGGCGCGTCTTGTTGCGGCTGTAGTTGGTGATCGTGGCGTTCCAGACCGTGCTATTGGGCAGCGTCATGTGAATGCCGTCACCCTGCACGAGGCGCGTCAGAAACAGGCCCACTTCCTCGACCGTGCCATCCGCGCCAGAGCTGAGCGCGATGTACTCGCCGGCGCGGATCGGACGCAGGATCAGCAGCATGATCCCGGCCGCAATGTTCTGCAGCGTGCCCTGCAAGGCCAGACCGACGGCAAGACCGGCGGCGCCCAGCACGGCGATCAGGCTGGCCGTCTGCACGCCAAAGCGCGCCAGCACCGCGATCACCGTAAAGATGCGCACCGCCCACATCACGGTCGTGGAGAACATGGGCACGATCGTGGGATCGATCTTCGGCGACCGCGTAGCGGCCCGGCGAACCCAGTTGCCCAGCAACGACGACACCCACCAGCCAATACCGAGAATGAGCAAGGCGACGAGCAGATTGATGCCCATATCCATCAGCCTCGGGGCCCAGATATAGAACTCTTTTACGGCCTCATCCATGGAACCTCCTGCGAAAAAAATCGACGGCAGAATGTATCAGAAGCGGCTGGCACAAAGCGGCGCAGCGCCCGACGGGAGTGTCAGGCTTTGTAAAGCGGAGCAGCGCGTGCCGCCGCGGCGTACGGCGTAAGACTGATTCCGGTGTCTGACACCCGAAATCGGTCAGACATGCAGCATAGGTCTTGCCGCGCCGGCAGGCAAAGCGGCGTTACGCCGGCACGATGCGGAAATGGTTGTCCCAGGACATGTCACGCGATGGCGGCAGGACCGGCCTTTCCTTGCCTGGCGCGTCAACGCGGATCATCGCGCCCAATCCGCTACTGACCAGAAAGCCCCCTTGCGCGGCGGGCGCGACGCCGCAGCCGTCGGCGAGCGCGGTGACGCCCAGGCATTTGCCGCTGGCGGCGTCCCAGTAGATCACCTGTCCGCCAACCGGGCTTGACGTGGCCACAATGACACCGGCGGCGTCGACCGTGACGGAGCCGACGTAGTTGCGCATGTTGCGCAGCGTCTCGGCTGGGCCGTCGAACAGTTCCAGCGCCGCGCCGCGGCGATGGCGGCCGACCAGCGCCGGACGATCCGCGGCCGGGCCCATGTATTGGCAACCGAACCACACCGCGCCATCGGCCGCCAGGGCCAGGTGCCGGATCGACAGCCGGTGCAGCGCCGGCGCAAGCTCCACCTTCTCCAGCAGTTGTCCCGAGGCCGCGTCGATATACGCGAGCGACGGCCGCATGGTGTCCAGGTTCAGTTCCAGCTTGCCGTAGTCAGGGTGCGTCAGGATGCCGCCGTTGGCCACGCACAGCGTCTTGCCGTCGGGCATCAACACGACCTCGTGCGGTCCGATGCCCCCGGAATCGAACTCCCCCACGCGCCGGTAGCCGCCGCCGGGGGTGGCGTCGTACAGACCCAGCACGCCGCGTCCGCCTTCGAAGTCGTTTTCCGTGGCGGCCAGCAGGCGGCCGCCTTGCACGAAGGCGCCGTGACCGAAAAAATGCCGGTCATCGGGCAGCGGCAAGGCCGCGGGCTCGCCGCCTTCCAGCGAAAAGCCCAGCGCAAAAAAGCCGGGTTGGCGGCCGAACACCACGGCGCGCTGCGCGGTGGCGTCGATCGCAAAGCTGTGGCCGCGCGCGGGCATGGGGATCGTGAGGCGATCGCGGCCCGTCCCGTCCAGCACCACGGCTTCATCGCGGCCGCCGCGCTTGCGCGCGGTCAGGTACAGCTGCCCGCCATCGGCCGGCAGCGCGGCGCGCGCCGCAGAAGGCGACAGGCCCAGCGCCGCGGCCAGCGCCAGGAAGCGGCGCCGGTCAATCTCCATCGAGCGCGTTGAAGCCGATGGTGACGCCCAGAGCAGGCGCCAGGTTCTCGTCAACGATGGCCTTCGCGTTCTTGAGCGTCAGAGACGCCAGGACCAGCAGGCGGCGCCCTTCCTCGCCCGCCAGCGCCTGGTCCAGCGGCGCCGGCACCGCACGCAGCGTCTCTGCGGCGCTGGACAATTCGCCGCGCACCGACGCATCCATCCATTCCTCGCCCGCGGGCAAGGGATAGCCGCCCGCCACATAGAACGCCTTCAGCGCATCCAGGTTGGCCGCCAGCAGGCGCATCGACAGGCCGCTGCGCCAGAACGCCGCGCGCTTCGGACGGGCGGCCTGCGGCGAATCGCCCAGCACCGGCTCGATCTTCACGTCGCGCGCGAACTGCAGGCCGGTGGACAGGGCCTTCATGGCTTCGGCGGCAACTTCCTGCGAACTGCGATAGAGGTCATTGCCCGGTTGGGGCTTGGCAAACTGCCGCCCGAATTCGCCCTGCGCATCCCAGGCCTCGCCCAGGTCGCGCGAGATCGTGGCGACATTGGCGGATACGGCCGTGGCGTAGCCGCAGGCATACGCAAAGCTGGGCTCGCCGGTCTGCTTGAGCAGGTCGGGCTCGCCGTACAGCACGTACTCAAGCGCGGGCAGGCCCTGCACCGCGACGCTGCGGCCAGCCAGCGCGCCGGGCTTGAGCAGCGCGTCATCCTTGGCCGCGATCAGCGTCTGCACCTGGCGGGGCATCACGCCGCGCGTGTCGGGCCAGAAGGCCAGGCGTTCAAAGCGGTTGGCCTGCACCAGCGGGCCGAAGCGCAGGATCTCGACGCCCGACCATGCGTGCGCCAGCGTCTTGAACGCATCGCCGACGCGCCCGGCGCCGGCCGCATCGGGCTTGGCGCACCAGCCGCCCAGCGCGCTTTCCAGCGCGGCAGCGGCGTCCGTCATCTTCGCAACCGCCGGCCGGGCGTAGTCGCGCGCCAGGCGTTCGCCCAGGTCGGCGGGCAGCGCGGCCTGTGCCGCAACCACGGCAATCGGCGCCGTCAGCATCAATGCCGCAGCCGCAGCGCGCATGAACAAATGGCGGGCCATCACAGGGACTCCAGGAAGCGGATCAGGTCCGCGCGTTCTTCGGGCGTCATGTCGACGACGCGGTCGCGCGCGGGCTTGGCGGCGCCGCCATGCCACAGCACGGCTTCCAGCAGCGTGCGGGCGCGCCCGTCGTGCAGCCAGGTCGCATTGGGATTGACGGTCTTGGTCAGGCCAATGCCCCACAACGGCGGGGTGCGCCATTCGCGGCCGGTGGCCATGCCGTCGCTCACGCCGTCGGCCAGGTCGTCGCCCATGTCGTGCACCAGCATGTCGGTGTACGGCCAGATCAGCTGGAAACGGTGTTCCGGCTGCTTGGCGTTGCGGCTGGTCACGTACTTGGGCACGTGGCAGGCCACGCAATTGGCTTCGTAGAACAGCTTCTTGCCCGCCAGCACGCGCGCGTCATCCGCATCGCGCCGCATGGGCACGGCGAGGTTGGTCGAATAGATGGTGACGAAGTCCATCAGCTTGCCCGGCACTTCCTCTGGCCCAAAGCGCGGCTGCGCGCCGTGCGGCATGTCCAGGCATTTCGTCTGCGCAGGCGTGCATTCGCCGGAATGCTTGGGGAACAGCGGCGTGGACAGGCCCATGTCGTTGGAGAACGCGGCAGCGCTCTGCTGCTCGACCGTCGGCTGGCCTGCCTTCAGGTTGAAGCGGCCCAGCACGCGCGCGCCGGTGCGCGCATCGGTGACCCAGTTGGCCTTGCCGACGATGCCGTCGCGCTTGTCCGCGCCGACGTTCGCCAGGATGTCCGACTCGTGGATCGATTCCAGCAGGCCCAGTCCGATCATCGGCGGCGCCAGCCGCGGCGAGATCTGCGTGTCCGCACGCATCGGCCCGTAACCCAGGTTCTCGATGCGATACGTGGGCTTCATCAGCGTGGCGGTCTCGCCGCCGCGCAGCGCCACGGGCACGGCTTCGTATTCAATTTCCATGCGGCCTTCGGCCGGCAGGCCCGCGACCGCGAAATTCTGCAACTGCACGCCGTAGACGGGTTCGGGCAAGGCCGCAATCTCGTCGGCGCCCAGCTTGGGATGCCCGCGATCGGCCCCTTCCGGCACGGCCAGGCGCAGCAGCAGCGCGACGGCATCCGTGCGTTCAAGCGGATCGAAGCCCGGCACCGTGCCGCGGCCGTCCTTGGTGTGACAGGCCTGACAGGAGCGCGCGTTGAACAGCGGACCCAGGCCGTCGGACGCCTGCGTGGACGAAGGCGCGGACACCCAATCCTTGCGGAACAGGCCGTTGCCGACGATGAACTCCTGGCGGCCTTCAAAGCTCATGTTGGCCGACGGTTGCGAAAAGATGTCGGCGTTGATGAGCTTGTTGGTCGTCGTGGCGCCGGCCTGCATGGTCTCGAAGGATTCGACCTTCGAAAAATCGCTGGTGGGCGCCGTGATGGCGGTGACGCGTTTCTGGTCTTCGGGCGTCAGATCGTCACGCCCGCCGGGAGCGGCGGGCGCGGCGGCGGCGACGGCATGAACCGACGCCGCCAGTACGGCGGCTAATGCGAGTTTCACTTGAATACGGCGTCAGGTTTATCCAGGCTGTCGGACCCTTCGATGGCGACCTTGCCCAGGTCCAGCAGCGCGATCACGCGTTCCAGGCTGCGCGTTTGCGCGACGAGGCTGTCGATGGCAGCCTGCACCACCGCGTTGCCCTCCTTGTTGCCTTCCGCGATCATCTGGTCATAGGTCTCGACCGTCTCGGCGCGCGTCTTCATGGCCTGCATGGCGGCGACGGTGGCGTCCAGCTTGGCGCGCACTTCGGCGTCCAGCTTGGAATCCTTGGCCTTGACCAGTTCGGACAGGCTGGCGCCGGTCACCTTCTTGCCATCGATGCGCGTGTACGAACCCAGATAGACGTTGCGGATGCCGATCTGGTCGTAATAGTGCGAATTGTGTGTGTTGTCCGAGAAGCAATCGTGCTCTTCCTCGGGATCGTGCAGCATCAGGCCCAGCTTCATGCGTTCGCCCGCCAGTTCGCCGTACGACAGGCTGCCCAGCCCGGTCAGCATGGCGATGAGGCCGGCCTTCGGATCCTCTTCGACCGCCTTGCGCGCCGCGCCGTCCTTCTTCCAGTTGCCCACCATTTCTTCGAGATCAGTCACCAGCAAATCCGTCACCGCCTTCAAAAACTCAATGCGGCGTTCGCAATTGCCGCCGGTGCACTGTTTCGGATCGAAATCCGTATGCGGGCGATTGCCCGAGTGACGCTCCTGCGGCGTGCCCTTGCGGTCCGCGGGCGCGGCGCCGGTGCCGTTCAGGTCCTGGCCCCACAGCAGGAACTCGATCGCGTGATAGCCCGTGGCCACGTTGGCCTCGTTGCCGTCGGCCTCGTGCAGCACGTCGGACAGCAGCTCGGGCGTGATCTTGCTGACGTCGACCGTCTTGCCGCCCACCGAGATCTTGGAATTGGCGATGACGTTCACGGCGTAGAACGCGTTCTGGTCGTTTTCCGTGCCGTAGGAGGCGTCGACGTAGTCGATCAGGCCTTCATCCAGCGGCCAGGCGTTCACGCGGCCTTCCCAGTCGTCGACGATGGGGTTGCCGAAGCGGTAGGCCTCGGTCTGCTGATACGGCACGCGCGCCACGATCCATGCCTCGCGCGCGGCCTTCAAGGTTTCCGCGCTGGGCTTGGCGACCAGCGCGTCGATGGCGTCGCGCAGCTTCTTGGCGGCCGTCAGCGAATCCTCGTAGCCGGCCAGCGCCAGGTCGGAGTACGTGGCGACCACGGCCTTGGGTTCGACGGCGGCCTGCGCCACTCCGCCATACACCGCGGCGGCCAGCACCGCACCCAAAAGCAACTTGCGCATCGTCTTTCTCCCGTAATTCGGACGGCCCGCCCCCGCGGCGGCCCGTTCCGGCTTGAATTTTGTGGATGCGAGTGTAAACAATTTTCGTTTGATATTCAGGCGTTGTTCAGATAGCTGACATATTTTTGAACGGAAAAAGTATGCTCCGGCAGGTCACCCGGGGCCCCGCCGGCCTCGTTTTCTTCAGCCTGGAAATCGCCTCATGGAACTGCGCCAACTCCGTTACTTCGTCCGCGTCGCCGAGCTGGGCAGCATCGGCCGCGCCGCGCGCGACCTCGGGGTGGTCGCGTCGGCGCTCAGCCAGCAGATCAGCCGGTTGGAGAGCGAGCTGGCGACGCGGCTGCTGACGCGCAGCCCCACCGGCGTGACCACCACGCCGGCCGGCGCCGCTTTCCTGCGCCAGGCCCAACTGACCCTGCGCCACGCGGAAAGCGCCGTGGCGGCCGCGCGCGAGGCGCGATTGGCCGGCACCGTCAGCGTCGGCTTTGCGCCCACCACTGCGTCGCTGCTGGCCCGCCCGTTCTACGCCGCCATGACCGAGCGCTATCCCAACGTGCGCCTGCATCTGGTCGAGGGGCTTTCGGGCAATCTGGGCGACCTGCTCAACGCCCGCCGGCTGGACCTGGCCGTGCTGTTCCAGAACGACACCGCGCAAGGCCGCAGCGTGGTGCCCGTGCTCGACGAGCGTCTGTTCCTGCTGGCGCCGCGCGGCATGGTGGAGCGACCCGATGGCGAGCCAGTCCGTATGACCGATCTGGCCGGATTGCCGCTGGCCGTCACCAGCAAGGCGCATGGGCTGCGCGCCTGGGTCGAAGCGGCCTTCGAGCGGGCCGGCATCGAACCCTGGATCGGCGTCGAGGTCGACGGCCTGACGACGCTGATGGACCTGGTGCAGGCCCATCCGATCGCGACCATCCAGCCCGGCGCGGCCGTGGCCCGCGTCGAGACCGGCCTGCTCAGCATGCATCCCATCGATGATCCGTATCTGTTCCGCCGCAACCACATCTACTGCATCAGTGACGACGAGCTGTCGCCCGCCGCGCTGGCCGCGCGCGTGGTGCTGCTGGACGCCATGCGCGGGCTGGTCCGGCACGGCGGCTGGCCGGGGGCAACCCTTCTGGATTCGTGATGCCCCCATAGCCTCGGGATGCCTAGGCGGTTGGATTTTCTGAAGATAAATTGATCCACATCAAGTCGCAGCGCGGTGCATGCGACGATCAACCTTCACGAAATCCGATGACCACTTCCCCCTCTCGTCCCGGCCGGCTGGGCATTTCCTCCATGCGGGCGCACTGCTCCGAAGCGGAATGGCAGGCCCGGGTGGACCTTGCCGCCTGTTATCGCCTGGTCGAGCTCTACGGCATGGCCGACATGATGGCCAACCATATCTCGTCCCGCGTGCCCGGCGAGGACAACGCCTTCCTCATCAACCCCTACGGGATGATGTACGAGGAGATCACCGCGTCCAGCCTCATCAAGGTCGACGTGGACGGCACCATTCTGTCCAAGCCCGATTTCGGCGATCTGGACTACGGCATCAACAAGGCCGGCTACGTGATCCACAGCGCGGTCCACGCCCACCGGCACGAGGTGGACTGCGTCATCCACACGCACAGCTGGGCATCGATGGCCGTGTCGTCGCTGGAGTGCGGCCTGCTGCCGCTGACGCAAACGGCCATGCGCTTCCTGAAGATCGGTTATCACGACTACCAGGGCGTGGTGCTGGGCACCGAGGAACAGGCGTCGCTGCTCGAGGACCTGGGCCAGCGCGAGGCGCTGATCCTGCGCAATCACGGCGCGCTGACCGTGGGACGCACCGTGGGCGAGGCCTTCAACTGGATGCACCGCCTGGAACTGGCCTGCCGCTCGCAGTTGGCGGCGATGGCGACGGGCGCCCCGCTGCAAGCCGTGCCGCCGCCCGTCCTGGAGGCCACCTGGAACAACTACCAGCCCGGCACGCGCCGCCCGTATGGCGTCATGGAGTGGCCCGCGCTGCTGCGCAAGCTGGACCGCATCGACCCTGGCTACCGGGACTGAGCCCGCGCCCGGAATCCCCCTGAACATTTCCAGCGCCGGCCGGCGTGGCGGCACGGCGCGATATCCCACACGACAACGACCACGCGAGGAGACATTCATGAACACTGCCCAAGCCCTGCTGGCTTGCGCGGCGCTGGCGGGCGCCTGTATCGCGCCCGCCAGCGCCGCCGGCTACCCCGACAAGCCGGTCAAGGTCATCGTGGCGTTCTCGCCCGGCGGCACCACCGACACGCTTACGCGCAGCGTGACGAACACGCTGACGCAGAAGCTGGGCCAGCCCTTCGTCGTGGAAAACAAGCCCGGCGCGGGCGGCAACATCGGCACCGAATACGTGGTGCGCGCCGCGCCCGACGGGCACACGCTGATCGTGAACTCGGTCGGCCCCATCGCCGTCAATCCCACGCTGAACAAGCTGAACTACGACCCGCTGACCGACCTGGTCCCGATGGTGCAGATCGCCACGGTGCCCAACGTGCTGGTCGTGCCGCCCTCCTCGCCCGCCAAGGACATCCAGGGCTTCCTGAAATACGTCAAGGGCGCGCGAGAGCTGAACTACAGTTCGACCGGCGTGGGCACGTCTTCGCACCTGTCCAGCTACATGCTGATGGACGAGCTGAAGGTGAACGCCACGCACGTGCCCTACAAGGGCGCGGACGCGGTCAACGATCTGCTGGCCGGCCGCATCGACTTCATGTTCGCCACCATTCCGTCCGTGATCGGCCACATCCGTTCGGGCAAGCTGCGCGCGCTGGCGGTCAGCACGTTGCAGCGGTCCGCCACCCTGCCCGAACTGCCGACCATCGCCGAATCGGGGTATCCAGGCTTTGACGCCGGCTCGTGGTTTGGTTTCTTTGCGCCCAAGGGCACGCCGCAGCAGGTGGTGGAATTGGTCAACCGCGAAGTAAACACCTCGTTGCCCGCACTGAACGAACAGATGATTCGCGAAGGCGCCGAGCCTGTCGGCGGCACGCCAGCGCAATTCGCCACGTTCATCAAGGGCGAGCACGACAAGTGGGCCGTGCTGGTACGCAAGTTCGACCCGCAGGCGCATTGACGCTCGGTTAATGGGCTGATCCCATACCCGGGGCCACGACGGCGGCCGTGAACTGATCCGAGGCGCGGCACGCCAGTTCCGCCACCAGCCGGATCGCGTCTGAGCCGCCGCTTTCCAGATAGCTCACCACCAATAGCTGCGGCGGCACCGGCAGATCGGTGCGGATGACCTGGATCTCGCCGCGCGCAACGTACTCGTACATGGGCGGCAACGGCACGAGCGCACGGCCGAAGCCGCTGCGCACCAGCCGCGCCAGCGCCGAGATCGAACTGACGAAATGCACCTTGCCCTGCGGCATGCCGACCTCGCGGTACAGCGCCTTCAGCGCCTCGTGCGGCTGCGATCCCGGGCTCATCGTCAGCACCGGCTCGCCGAGCAGATCGTGCGCCGTCATCGTCTCCTCGCTGCCTGGCGGCCCAACCCAGCCCAGCTCCATCGGCAGACAGGGCATGCTGATGATGCCCGTGTCGTTCAGCACGTCGGTCTGGAACGCGATATCCAGCGTGCCTTCGCGCAACCCGCGATGCAGGGCGCGCACCGTCTCGGACGTCAGCTGGACCTCGATGCCGGGATACGTGGACCGCAGGTTCGTCAGAAAGCCGATCAGCCACGTATGCACCACGGTCTCGATGGCGCCGATCCGCACCAGACCGGCGACCTCGTCGCCGCGCTTGCCCAGCGACAGGATCTGCTGGCGGATCTCGAGCAGGCGCTCGCCGTAATCCAGCAGCCGCGTACCGACCGCCGTGAGCTTCAGTTCCTTGGCGTCACGTTCGAACAGGCGCGCGCCGATGTCCTCTTCCAGCGATGCGATGCGGTTGGCCACGGCCGCCTGCGTGATATGCAGGCGGTCGCTCGCGGCGCGAAAACTTCCCAGCCGCGCGGACCACAGAAAGGCTTCGACAAAACGCGTGTTCATGCGCCGATGCTACTGCCAACGCAGCAGCTGCGGCGCGTCATTGCCGGCGAGCGGACACGGCGAGAGGACACGTTATGTCCCCTTATGTGGTGCGCCCCGCACCAACTTGGTTCACGCCGGGCACCAGCCTGAGGCGGCGTGACCCGGCGTCATGGGAGAAGCCGCCCCGCGCAAAACCTGGCACGGCTATTGCTTGATGACTGGTATGCAAGCTTGTCTACAAGCGCCCCCAATCAAGCCGCCCAGGAGCCTTACATGATCCATCGCAATGCACCCTACGCCTTCAACGCCACCCGCCGCCGCCTGATCCAGGGCGCCGCCATGGGCGCGGCGACGCTCGCCGCCCCGGCGCTGGTGCGCGCGCAATCGGGTCCGGTCATCCGCATCGGCTTCTGGCCCGTGGCCGCTGGCCTGCCGTTCTACGCCGCGATCGAGAAAGGCTATTTCAAGGAAGCCGGCCTGAACGTCGAAGCGCTTAAGTTCGCGGGCGCGCAGCAGGTCATGGAAGCCATGCTTGCGGGCCGCGCCGATGGCAGCGCCAACGGCACGGGCTCGGCCAACCTGGCCATCGGCGAGATCGCTTCGCCTGGCCTGTTCAAGATTTTTGCGTCCAATCCCAGCAACGCCAAGAACGTGCTGGATGAGTTCATCGTCGCAAAAGACAGTCCCATCAAATCCATCGCAGACCTCAAGGGGAAAAAGGTCGGTTCTGGTCCCGGCATCCAGAATTCCACGCTGGCCAAAGCAGTCCTGGAGCGCGCCGGCGCAACGGGGGCAACCGTGGTCGAGTTGGCGATCAGCCAGCACGTCGCCGCGGTTGCCGCCGGCCAGTTGGATGCGTGCTACACGCTGGAACCCACGGGCACGGTGGGCCGCCTGAACGGCACGACCCGCGTCCTGGAGACCGGCGTCATCGCCAAATACGTCCTGGGCGATCCGATGGCGCCGTGGTTCGGCGGTTCGGCTTCGCTGACCACCGCCTTCCTGAAGAAGCATCCCGAGGAAAGCAAGAAATTCATCGCCGCGTATGCGCGCGGCATTGAACTGATCCGCACCAAGCCTGAAGAGGCGCGCCCCTTCCTGAAGGGCTACACCGCCATCGAAGGCCCGATGACCGAGGAAGTGCCGTTGGCCGCCTACACGCTGCACAACGAGTTCACGCCCAGCGACGTGCAGTACTTCCAGAAGTTCTTCGACCTGTTCACCGACAAGGGCGTCTTCGCGCAGAAGGTCGACGTCTCGACCATGCTCTACAAGGGTTGATCCATGACCGCAACCACGGCTACGGGCGCCACGCCCGCCCCCTCCCAGGCCTCTGCCCCCGCGCCGGCGAAGACGCAGCCCGCCAAGGCGCAACCGGCCATGTCCAAGCCGCCGCGCAAGTTCGACACCTCGCGCCTGCTGCCGCTGATCGGCCCGCTCGCGCTCTTTGTGGTGTGGGACCTGGTGGTCCGCCTGCAGCTTGTCAGTCCGGTTTTGCTGCCCACGCCCAGCGCGACCATCGTGGCGCTGGTCAAGGGCATGGCGGGCGGCCCGCTGCTGGCTGACTTTCTGTCGTCGCTGAACCGCACCGTTCAGGCCTTCCTGATGGCCGGCGTGATCGGCGTGCCGCTGGGCGTGCTGCTCGGCAGCAATGAAAAGGCCTACCGCAGCGTCGAGTTCCTGGTGGACTTCTTCCGGTCCACGCCGTCCTCCGCGCTGATCCCGCTGTTCCTGATGATCTTCGGCGTGACCGACATGAACAAGATCGCCATCGCCGCCTTCGCGGCCGTGCTGGTGATCCTGTTCAACAGCGCGTACGGCGTCATCAACGCCCGCAAGCAGCGCGTGATGGCGGCGCGCGTGATGGGCGCGTCGCGCTGGCAGATCTTCAAGGACGTGCTGATCTGGGAAAGCCTGCAGCCCACGTTTGTCGGCCTGCGCAGCGGCGTGTCGATGGCGCTGGTCATCGTGATCGTGGCCGAGATGTTCATCGGTTCGGACAGCGGCCTGGGCAATCGCATCATCAATGCGCAGCAGGTGCTGAACGTGCGCGAAATGTACGCCGCGATCCTGGCGGCCGGCGCGCTCGGCTATGTGCTCAACATTCTCTTTCTCGTGCTGGAAAAGCGCGTGGTTCATTGGAGCGGCCGATAAATGTCTACCGTCATCAACCCCGTCATCGCCCCCGCGCCAGCCGCCGCGCCCTTCCAGCCCGGCCCGCTGGGCACGCACATCACCATCCGCGGCCTGACCAAGTATTTCGCCGGCTGGCCGCTCTATGAAGACTTCAACCTCGACATCCCCAAGGGCAAGATCGTCTCGGTCTTCGGTCCCAACGGCTGCGGCAAGTCCACGCTGATCAACATGATCGCCGGCCTGATCCCCATCGATTCGGGCGAGATCCTGTTTGACGGCAAGTCGCTGGCGCAGACCAAGATCGGCTACGTGTTCCAGAACTACCGCGAAGCCATGTTTCCGTGGCTGCGCACCATCGACAACATTGCCTACCCGCTGCGCCTGGAAGGCCGCAGCAAGGCCCAGGTCGATGCGCGGGTCGAGGAACTGGTGGCGTCGTTCGACGTGAAGTTCGACCTGAACCGCTATCCGTACGAGCTGTCGGGCGGACAGCAGCAGACCGCGTCCATCATGCGCGCGCTGGCCCCCGGACCGGAGGTGCTGTTCCTGGACGAACCGTTTTCCGCGCTGGATTTCGAGATGACGCTGTTCATCCGGGAAAAGCTGCAGGAAGTCTTCCTGCAGACCGGCACGACCATGCTGCTTGTCTCGCATGACCTGGAGGAAGCGGTGTACCTGGCGGATCAGGTGCTGCTCTTGACCAAGCGCCCCACGCGCGTCGCGGAGATCCTGGACTACACGGACGCGCGCCCTCGCACGGTCGAGACGCTGTCCGAGCCAAGCTTCATCCAGATGAAGAAACTGAGCCTGGAAATCTTCCAGCGCGAAGTGCGCAAGTGATTCCACGCTATTAATCCCAAGCCAATACCGGGAGCATTCGCCATGACACAGGAAACCATCGACCAATACGTGCGCAGCGCGCTGGCGCTGTCGGGATATGCATTGCGCGAGTCCGCCGCCGAGCAGGTCGTGCAGCAGTTCTCGCGCATCCACGACATCGCGTCGACCTTCGCCGACGAGCCGCTGCCCGTGGAACTGGAATCCGCTTCGGTGTTCCGTCCGTGACCGGCCCCGCTCACGACATCGCCCGCCAGGTCCGCAGCGGCGAACGCAGCGCCGCCGCCGTGCTGGACGCCACGCTTGCCCGCGTGCGCGAGCGCGATCCCCGCTACAACTGCTTCACGGCCGTCACGGAAAGCCGCGCGCGGCAGGAAGCCCTGGCCATCGACGCGCGCCGCGCACGCGGCGAAACGCTGCCGCCCTTGGCGGGCGTGCCGTACGCCGTGAAGAATCTCTTCGATATCGCCGACGAGGTCACGCTGGCCGGCGGGCGCGTCAACGCCTCCAACCCGCCCGCTCGGCGCGACGCGCTGCTGGTCGAGCGCATGCGTGAGGCGGGCGCCGTGCTGATCGGCGCGCTCAACATGGACGAGCACGCCTACGGCTTCACCACGGAAAACACCCATTACGGCGCCTGCCGCAACCCGCACGACACCTCGCGCATCGCGGGCGGCTCGTCAGGCGGCAGCGCCGCCGCCGTTGCTGGCGGTCTGGTGCCGCTGACCCTGGGATCGGACACCAACGGTTCGATCCGTGTGCCCGCCTCGCTGTGCGGCGTCTTCGGCCTGAAGCCCACCTTTGGCCGCCTGCCGCGCACGGGTTCCTTCCCGTTCGTGGGCAGCCTGGATCATCTGGGTCCCTTTGCAAACAGCGCCAGCGACCTGGCTGCGGCCTACGACGCGCTGCAAGGCCCCGATGCCGCGGACGTCGCCTGCGCGCAGCGCCCGGCCGCGCCGACATTGCCGGCCATCGCCGAAGGCACTGGACGGCTGCGCGTCGCGGTGCTGGGCGGCTACTTTTCGGAATGGGCGGGTCCCCAGGCGCGCCGCGCCGTGGAAATCGCCGCGCGCGTCCTGGGCGCGACTGACGTGGTCGAGATGCCGGCCGCCGTGCAGGCGCGCTCCGCCGCCTTCATCATCACCGCAGCGGAAGGCGGCGCGCTGCACCGCCGCCGGCTCGTCACGCATTACGACTACTACGAACCGCACTCGCGCGACCGCCTGGTCGCCGGCAGCCTCGTCCCCGCAGCCTGGGTGCAGCAGGCGCAGCGCGTGCGCCATCGCGCCTACCTCGAGGCGCTGGCCCTTTTCGACCAATACGATGTGCTGATCGCGCCCGCCACGCCCGTCAGCGCCACGCCCATCGACGCGGACTGGCTGACACTCGCGGGCAAGCAACTGCCCGCTCGCGCCAGCATGGGGCTATTGACGCAACCCATTTCCGCCATCGGGCTGCCGGTCTGCACGGCGCCCACGTGGCCGGAACTGGACGAAGACGGCCACCTGCCGCTGGGCGTGCAACTGATCGCCGCGCCCTGGCGCGAAGCCGATTGCCTGCGTGCGGCCCACACGCTGGAGCAGGCTGGCGCGGCACGCACACGGCCGGTCTGACGTTCCCTACACCGCAACGCCTGGAGCTTCGACATGGAATCCGCATTCGCCGCCATCGACATGCCGCGCACGCTGGCCGACTCCGCTTACACCACGCTCAAGCGTGACATCCTGGAGTTCCGGCTGGCGCCGGGCGACCGCTTCACCGAAACGGAGATCGCGGACCGGCTTCAGGTCAGCCGGACGCCGGTCCGTGAGGCGCTGTTCCGGCTAGAGCGCGAAGGCTATCTGGAGGTGCGGCAACGCAATGGATGGCTGGTCAAGCCGCTGGATTTTGAAACGCTGGATCATTTCTATGAGCTGCGCAGCGTGCTGGAAGCGGCAGCGGTTCATGCGCTGTGCACGCCCGGGCAATCGCCCGAT
Source organism: Achromobacter animicus (assembly GCF_902859585.1). Lineage (GTDB taxonomy): Bacteria > Pseudomonadota > Gammaproteobacteria > Burkholderiales > Burkholderiaceae_B > Achromobacter > Achromobacter animicus. Next base: position 67,941 of record NZ_CADIJM010000007.1, read on the forward strand.
CCGCTGCTGGCGCTGCGCCCGCTCGTGGAGACGTGGCTGGTGGATGAGAGCGAGCGGTCCAGCGATTGCGAATGGCTGGCCGACCTGGACGAGCGCTTTCATATCGAATTGGTGGCCGCCGCCGGCAACCCAGAGATCGCACGGGTGCATCGGGCTGCGACCGAGCGGATCCGCATCGTGCGCCGGCTCGATTTCACCCAGCCCGATCGCATCGGCACCACCTACCGGGAACACGCCGCGATCCTGTCCGCCGTACTGGCGCGCGACGGCGCGAGCGCCGCGGCGCTGCTGCGCGCGCATATCAAGGACAGTCAGGAGGCCGTGCGCAAGATTACGTTGCACCGGCTGTACGCGACACGCCGCGCGAAGGCGGCGTGAAGGCGGGCGGGCGGGGGGCCTGCGGGGGTTGCCAAAATTCGGGCTTGGGGGCGCGCGGGCTTTCGGGCTTTCGGGCCTTCGCGCTTTTGGGCTTTTGGGCTTTTGGGCTTTTGGGCTTTTGGGCTCTCGGGCGCTTTCGGGCCGCTCGTCGGGCGGCCGCCACGCCGGCCCGGTTCAGCTGGCGCGCAACCAGCGGTGCAGCACGCGCGTGATGACGGGTATGCATACAAACACCATGATGGGCGTCAATATCACGCTCGTGATCAACACGCGCCAGAACACCGGCAGGATGCTCAAGTGCTCGCTCACCAACACCGAGAACACCAGCAGCACCGGAAAGTAGGCCAGCCAGATGCTGACCGCCTGCTTCCAGCGCGGCGGCGTGCTGGCCTTCGGCGCAAACCACCCAGCCGTGCCGCTCACCCGATGCTCATGACTCGCGCGCACCAGCGTCGCGCCGCGCTCCAGCCACATGCGGCGTGGCAAGGACTTTTCCCATCGGTTCAGGCTGGCCTCGTCAGTGAAGCGCAGCACGATCTGATACTCATCGCCGCCTTCCGGCGGCTGCAGCACGCCAGATCCAAGGAACCCTGGAAAACCCGCCGCCAGGATTTCGCCCTGACGCATCCAGGACAGGAAATCGCTATAGCGCTCGGGCGCGATGTGGCGCGTCACCAGCATGGTGACCGGACTGGAAACGGCAGAATGAGACATGGCGGAACTCCTGGGCAGCGTGCAGCGTGTTATGCACGTTAACCCTAGCAATCCGTGTGCCAGCCTTGCGGCGCAGCATTTGCCCCTTGGCGGTGTCATTAAGCCAGACGGCCCAAGTAATTGCGCACCGCAACACACCCCATATTGGTGATAACCCCTACTCGACGCACCAGTTCGGTGCATATCGGAGATAAGCAGCAATGGACATCAACCTACCCGACGTCTTGGCCGAAGTCACGACCGCCGTTGAACGCTACGAAGCCGCACTGGTTTCCAACGACGTGCAAGTGCTCGACACCCTGTTCTGGAACAGCCCTCACACCCTGCGTTACGGCGCCGGCGAAAACCTCTACGGTTACGACGAGATCCGCGCCTTCCGCGCACGGCGTTCCCCGCAAGGCCTTGCAAGAGAGGTCCTGCGCACCGCCATCACCACCTATGGCCAGGACTTCGCCACCGCGAACCTGGAATTCCAGCGCGAAGGCAGCACGCGCATCGGACGCCAAAGCCAGACCTGGATGCGCACGCCGCAAGGCTGGCGCGTGGTGGCGGCGCATGTCAGTTTGATGACCTGACGCGGCCATCTGCCTTGGCATGACTCGCGACCGACGACGCCATATGAATATGCGCAATCGGCATTGAGCCTGGCCCCGTGCAGGTCTACACTGGCTGTTCCTTTTTCCTCGTTGGAGCACACGCTCATGAGCACATACAAGATTGCAGTCTTTGTCGGAAGCCTTCGTGCCGCCTCGATCAATCTGCGCCTGGCGCGTGCGCTGGAAAAGCTGGTTCCGGCCGACTTCAAGTTCGAGTATGTGAGCCTGGGCGACATCCCGCTCTACAACCAGGACAACGAAAACAACCTGCCCGCGCCCGCCGCCAAGCTCAAGCAACAGATCGCCGACGCGCAAGGCATCCTCTTCGTCTCGCCCGAGCACAACCGCTCGGTCCCGGCCGCCATCAAGAACGGCATCGACTGGGGCTCGCGCCCGTGGGGCCAGAACTCGTGGCCCGGCAAAGCCGTCGGCATCGTGGGCGCATCGCCCAGCGCCGCTGGCACCGCCATGATGCAGCAACACCTGCGCAACATCCTGGCCGCCGAAGGCGCCAACGCCCTCACCACGCCGGAAGTCTTCCTGCAGTATTCCGAAGGCCTGGTCGACGACCAGTTCATCATCACCAACGAAGGCACCCGCAAATTCCTGCAGGGCTGGGTGGACCGCTACGTCGACTGGGTCAAGAAATTCAACACCTGATCTGCCGCCGACGCCGGCCACGCGCAGCGTGCCGGCGCCGATCGCCCGACCTACCTCCGGGCGATCAAGCCCCTCGATTCGTCGAGGGGTTTTTTTTATCTAGGTATCTGGCACTTGAGCGCGCTCATCGTTGACGACTCGCCATGGCCTCGTCACGTCCCCTACCTGGAACAGGCGGCGGCAGACCTTGGACCTTCAACATTCGGCACGCCGAATACCAACAAAGTGCGCAAAACATGTTGTACGGAAAAAACACGAACCACAGCGGTAAGAGCCAATTGCTCTTTCCTTGCGTCTCATTGGGTTCCCCAGTTCGCCAAGGCAAGTAATGGCGTAACGCTTCGGCGGGAGTCAGGCAGATGCGAACGTTCGGACTGTTCCACCAGCTAGATTCGCCAGGTTCAGGCAGTTCATCTGGACCTTTATCCATAAAAGTTCGGACGAACTCCCATATTTGCGCCACATATATTTCGAACGGCTCGGTCGGCGCGTTGCTTTCGATCGAAACAAACAGTGAAACCGGCTTGGTTTTAGCACTGCCAATACTGGTTAATTCAGCCTGCATTCTGATTATCAAAGAATGGACTACAACTACAGCCCTACCGGTAAATTCCACCTCCGACTGATGACCGGCGGTCGCTGACCTCCAGTCGCCAGAGATCACCTGCCCGCGTTGTCTGTAGTAGACCTTTCCACTAAATCGGTCAAATACGAAGTCGGATAGATTTTTAATCATCCGAACCCTCATCACCAGCACCAGAACCATAAATACCCAGACAGAGGCCACCGTAATCAGAAGACCGTAACTAAACCAGGCATATCCAAGAGCTGCCGCCATGAAATAGCATGCCGCTGCTAGCCCACCCCCAATAACGGCCGACGCGTGCAGTTTTCCCATCATCGCGGAATCTGCGATCCATGGGTTTCGTATCCGCAAAAAGCCCCGGTCCACACTCACCAGTTGGTCTCCAATTGCTGGGGGCACACCGGCGCTGTCCTTAACTAACCAAATCCAGTCTATCGCCACTGGCAATCCTCAATTTATGTGCTAATAGTGCAATTTTGTATAAACGATTGATCGCCTTTTGATCTTCCGACCCGTGTGGCATTAAGAATAATCCTGAAAAACGCGTTCGATCTAAGCCCCAAACACCCATTGCCCATGTTCAGCGGACTCGACCGATTATTTTGAAACGATTCGCACTGCGCTCATCGTCGACGACTCGAAGCCGAATGGTCATGTCCTAAACCTTGAACAGGCGGTGGTAGGCTGCGGACTTTCAACAGTCCACATACCAAGCACCAACTAAGCGCAGATAACATGTTGAAGGGGAACAACACTAGCCACAGCGGCAACAGCCAATTCTTCTTTCCTTGCATCTCATTAGGTTCCCCCGTGCGCCAAGGGACGTAATGGCGCAATGCTTCGGCTGGTGTCAAGCAAATACGATGATGCGGTGTGTGCCACCAATTCGATTCCGCATGTTCAGGAAGCCTGTCCGGCCCTTCATCCATGAACCGCCGAATGAACTCCCATATTTGGGCCACATATAAAGCGTGTGGCTCGGTCGGCTCATTGCTTTCGACCGAAAAGATCAGTCGCGACGGCTCCGAAACGGTCTCACCGCGCTTGACTGTTTCAGCGGCCATTTTCAGAACGAGCGAATGAGTCACCACTACTGCCCTACCGGTGAATTCCAGTTTTGACTGATGACCTCCAACTGCAGAATCCCAGTCACCAAAAACCACACGACCGCGCTCTTCGTAATAAACCTTCCTGGTGGACCTATCGAACACATAATTAGATCGGCTTTTTATTAACCATATTCTCAATGCCAGCATCATAGATACAAATATCAGCATGACAACTACTGAAATCAATAACGCGTAATCGAATTCAACGCCATCACAAATTTCGGCGAGAAAAAACCACGCCGCAGCAGCCGCCCCACCAACCAATGTAAAAGCATGCATTCTCCCCATGAATGCAGAGTCCGAAACATCTGAATTTCGAATTTGCAAACAGGTGCCATCAATCTTTACAAGCTGGTCGCGAATCGCTGGCAGCACCCCGGCACTATCTTTGCTTGACCAATTCCAATCGGATAGCATATGGCGCTCAATCTTTGAACAGAAAATTGGCTTTGACAACGACGTCCTCATCCAACCCTTGATTAGGCGTGAATTCAGCCTTCATTAGCACACTGGCATAATCCACATTTTGTATTTGGTAATGCAACACCAAACCGGAGGAAGTGACAGTACACGTTGGGTCGTCTCCGAATATCGTGACCGTGGGCAGTTCGAGACTTGCCGTTTTTCCAAACCGCACGCGCCGATCAATACTCCAAACCCCGCCATCCCACGTGCTCTGTCCCAGAATGAAGCCGGGTAGGAGAACAACGAATTCAATCTTATCTTTAGACAACCAATTGTCGTGCCACCCGCTTCCTATATCTTTCATCTCTAAGGATTCGACTTGATCTGAGTCGAGTAATATTGGCGCAAAAAAGGCTTGATACCACCCTTTTATTTCGGACTCCGAGTCGGGGTATGTGGGGAGCTTGCGATCTTCATCAAGGACTATATCGTCGCGCTGCTCGCCGTCATTCTTAAGCGTTCCGAACCTGCACCGAGCGGCCCAAAGTTCGATCGGGGAATGCGCTTCTGCAGCAGCCCGAGCTTGAAACCAACCCCCAACCGCCATAATGGCCGCGCCCGTCAAAGCGACTACCGCCGCAATCCAACCCGCAACCGGCACCCCTGCCGACGCTCCTGCGACGGCAGAAAGACCTGCCGCAATTGCACCGGGATACGTAGCCATTCCGACCCCGGCCGCTAAAAACACTGCTCCAGCGTAAGTATATTTTTTCGCCTCGTCGTTCCCACCTCGGCCTAGGCGATAGCCTTTTTGGGCGTCTGCCAATAATCCGAGCAAAATGGCAAAACCACCCGTAAGTCTTCCATAGAGCTTGGACAGGACAACTTTCTTTATTGCAACGGAAAAGGCAAGGCCAGGAAGTTTGTATCCGAACTTCGCCATTACCGCTGAGTAAGCGGTTCGCGTACTCAGCGCTGCGGCGCCCATGGAAGCTATAATTCCCACAAGCGCCGAGGCGAGATTAGTAGCCGCTTCGTGCGTGTATTTTTTCTCTAGCGTCTTAAGCGCATACCCCAGATTAATAATATTGAAGTAGACCATTCCAAAGTTAAAACCAGTTCCGATCGCCGTAGCGCTCAAGGACTTGATCTTAGGTTTGACCGTGGCGGTCTGGGTTTTCTCGAGCAGTACCGTTCTATTTCCTTTAACTTTGACAGTACTGCTTGCCAGCTCCACCTCGGCCATACCTTTATCCACCATTTCCTGCAACTCCTTGGAAATCTCATGTTTCTTGATGAGCTCATCCAGAGTGATATAACGTCCCGCCATCAACCCCAGCGCTTTCTCCAAATTTGCCTCACGGGCAGCCGCGAGAACTTGTTGGCGCAGATTGCGGCTTGCGTCCCAGCGAGTTTTCCCCTTGAGCCGCTTTAGTACTACGGTGGTAACGGTTTGGGATGTCAAATCGGTGACGCCGTCGATGGCTGGAAATTTGAGGCCGAGCTCGGAGATGATGGAATCCGCGGCACCGAGTATGGATCCCACCGCATCCGCTTTATCTTTAAACGGATTAAATGCGGCCAATGAAACATAAACGGCACTTTCAGGATCATCACACCACTTCTCGAGCCGTTCATATCGAGAGTCTCCATCCTCTTTAATGGCGAGCGATTGCGTCATGCTCTGCAGCATCAACGCGATAGACAACTCCAATGCTGCCGCAGACTGGCGATTATTCCTGTCAAATGCTTGGAACGCTGCAGCCAAACTCTTCGGGTCGACCTTATGCTTCGATTCCGCAGTGGATATCCAGCAGTCATGATCTGAACTCGCCTGTTCCAAGTCATGCACCATCACACGCAGTTGCGCATCTGCTTCTTTGCGTTGCCTTAAAAACTCGAAATACCGCTCTGTATCTATTCTTTTAGCCAGGCGCGCCCCAGACGAAGACATTCTTTCGTCGGTCAAAACTTCATATTCCAGCTGCTCCTTCGATGGTATCGACCGATTCGTCGGCTGATTCCGATGCCACTCGCCTCGCCTTGACGCGATACTCTCCGGATCGCCGTGGTTAGTTGGAAACATTGACTTCAAGGTACGAGTCAGCAGCAAGGCGGTCAGATTCTTGTGATGAAACTCTGAACTGGCCAGGTGGATTTGTTCGACGTCCAAGCTGAGACAGTCGGGCAGGTGATGCTGACTGGCGCCTTCTGCCCGCTGGCCAGGCCTGCGTTTCAGATCCGTGATCTGATGCTGATACGCAGCGGCGATCAAACCCAAATCAAGGCTGATCCCCTCGGCGTCATTGAGCGCGACCACCGCAGGGACGCGCGGTCGCGTGAAGCGGTAATGGTTGCCCTGAGCGACAAAGGTCGCGACCGACAGGTCATCCTCGCTGGCGTGGCAACTCCATTCAAGCGGCATGCGCTGCCCAAGGGGCTTGAAGTCTTCCACCCAATCCGTCAAAGAATCGGCCGGCAGTATGTGGGCTTGACCAGACGGTGATTTGACGCCGGAGGTCAGTTCGACCATGTCCAAGGGTCGCATGTGAAGCTGGCGCGCTTCAGCATCTTTGGCAATCCTGGCCGTCATGGCATTCGTCCAAAGATGTGTGCTGTAGCCGATCCACACCTCTTTGGCGGTGTCCGGGCTGGTGTCTGCCCACACCCAGCCCATGCGCGCTCCCGTCCTGTACCTGTTCGGCTTGTCGTAGTCCTCCAGACCTGTGTACGTCAGTTCCTGATAATGTCCCTCACCGTCGTACTCATGGATAACGAGCTTTTCGCCCTTGGGACCCTTCATGAACACGTAGACGTATCCCGGACGAAGCGCGCGCAAGGTATAGGACGAAAGCCGCAGACGCTGGAAATCCGCTTCCAGATTGAAGCCGGACTTGGCGTACCGATACAAGGCAGATCCATCCGCATTCGGGACGACCGCATATCGAATAGGGAGAATGGGAATGCGCGGGCAGCAGGCCGGCGCCGACGTTGCTCCGCCGGCCGTTGTCTTGGACATAGGTGGTTTCCTTTGCGTGCAGACCTATCTCCACCTTCGGGGAGGATCCAGGCCGCCAATAGGAACGCGTCCACCGCAAATGGGAAGTCGCGATGGACGCGCATGGAGTGCGCTTGCATTACCCCATACCTACCCAACATCGGATATCAGACAAAAACTATTTTTCGCGGCAAGCAGCCTGAATGTTCACAAGCTCGCCGGCCTGCAAGCCGTGACGACATTTCGTCAACCCCAAGCGAGCTAGAACCGGCGTTGCACCACACCGCCCTTGATAGTTCCGGACCGAGCCTCCGGAGGTTCTTCCAGTCGGCCGCACTTATCCCCTTCAACTGTGGAGAAAGGTGAGGACAGCCTTGGGGCAGATGCAAAATTCCCTGACGCGCCAAGCACTTGCAGGGCGCGGTCAATAAATGCGCAATCATCCTTATGGACGATTTCTGATGGAGTTATCCCCGGCTTTTGGCGCTAGCGTCCAAGAAAGCCAGGTGTTGCGCACTTCAATGTGGATTTGTCCCCGCCTTCTGTGGAAAAGCATGAGGACAGCATGCGCACAGGTTGAAAATCCTGTTGCATATCAACGCCCTGCGGGGCGTGGTCACGAAACGCCCAAACGCAGTTTTTTTGGGCCTGTGTTGTCCCCGCCAAATGTGGATAAGCCTGAGGACAGCCTAGGGGGAGTCTGCAAAAAGCCTTGCAGGTCAGGGACTTGCAGGCCGCGGGCAAGAAACGCTCACTAGGCAACCGAGATGCGGGCCGCATCGTGAATGACAGGCCTCTTGCAAAAAGCAGACAGGCTTGTCCCCATGGAATGTGGACAAGCCTCTGAACAGTCGCACAACAAGTACAGAAACCCGTTATGCGACAGTCACTTGCGAGGTGCGGTCAAGGAATGACCAGCACCGGGATCAGGAATCGCCTTCGAGGCGCATGCCAATCTTCAATCCCACCTGCCAGTGCGCCACCTTGCCGTCCTTGATGTGACCGCGCACTTCTGTCACTTCAAACCAATCCAGGTTGCGCAAGGTTTCGGACGCGCGCTCAATGGCTTTCGCGATCGCATCGTCGGAGGATTTGGTGGAAGAGCCCACCAACTCGATCTGCTTATAGACATGATTCGACATAGCTCGTCTCCGCTGTGAGGTGAGTCGTGAATCGTCGGTGCTTGGCCGTGTTCCGGCGCTTACGACCGGCAATCCATTCGAACACACAGGATACCTGCGCAGCGATAGAGTGGTGTTACGAGTTCCGTCGCGCGGTCTCGACCGGCGACGGAATCGCTTTTGCAACGCGAAGCAAAGGAGATCACCATGCCTGAACGAAAGACCATCGACCGCGCCAAGCGCGACAAGCGGGAGGGAAAGTCCGCGTCGACGCAGGCCGGCGAATTCGTGCGCGAGGAAATCGACAACGTGCGCGAGGGCAAGCATGGCGTGCGGTCCAGCAAGCAGGCCATCGCGATCGGACTGTCCAAGGCGCGCCGCGCCGGTGTGAAGCTTGGCACGCCCAAGAAGGCCAGCGCCGAAACCAAACGCAAGGCCGAGCAGGACACGCGCGCGGCACACGACGGCCATGCCAAGTCGAGTACGCGCTCCAAGGCGGCGACCAAGGCCCTGAAGAAGGAAAGCACCAAGCCCGCATCGAAGTCGGCGCTGTCACGCAACGCGACCAAGACGGCGAGCAAGCGCACGGCTGCGGACCGCTCGGCTGCGGCTCGCAAGGCCGCGGCGACCAAGGGTGCGGCTGGCCGCTCGGCCGCTGCCAAGAAGGCGGCGCGCACGCGTGCGGCGAACAAGCAGGCAGCGGGCGGGCATCACGCGGCGCATTGATTTGGCGAACGGCTGCGCCGTATCCCTGCCGCGACCCCCCAATCAACGCGCCGCTAACCGGCCTCGAACGCCTTGAAACGCTCCTGCAAAAACTCCCGCAGCCGCCGCACTGCGGGGGATAGGAGCATGCGGTGCACGCACAGCAGGTACAGCGGTGACGATTCGCTGACGTAGCCGGTCAGCAGCTCGACAAGCCGGCCCGCACGCAGATCCGTCAGCACGTCGTAGCGTGATTTGTACGCCACACCGTGCCCGGCCAGCGCCCAGCGCCGCACCAGGTCGCCGTCATCGCCGACGCGATCGCCCTTGACCGGAATGGTGAGGCTGGTGCCGTCATGCTCGAATGTCCAGCGGTCATGCAGGGTTTCGCCGAGCACGAACGACAAGCAGTTGTGCCGCCGCAGATCCGCCGGCGTTTGCGGCACGCCATGTCGCGACAGATAGGCGGGCGCGGCGCACACCACGCGCCGGTTGTGTTCGGCAAGCGGCAGCGCAACAAGGCTTGAGTCGTTCGGGGTGCCGTAACGCACGGCGATGTCGACCGGCTGCCGGTACAGGTCCGCCAGCCGGTCGCTGATGCGCAACTGGAAATTGACGCGGGGATGCTGACGCTGAAACTCGTCCAGCCACGGCAGCAGCACGTGGCGGCCCAGGTCGGAAGGGATCGACACCGACAAGGTGCCGGCGATGTCCGTCTTGTCGCGCGCCATGGCGTTCTTGCCAGCCTCGAGCGTGGAGATCGCCGACCGGGCATATTCCAGATAGCGCTCGCCGTCGCTGGTCAGCCGCAGGCTGCGCGTGGACCGCACAAAGAGCCGCGTTTCAAGTTCCTGTTCCAGCCGCTTGAGCGCGGCACTGGCCACCGCCGGCGTCAGGTCGAGCTCGCGCGCGGCGGCGGAAAAGCTGCCCAGATCCGTCGCGGCGACAAAGATCCTCAAATCCTCGAATCGGACCAATTCCGGCCTCATTTTCAAAAAATTATTGAAACTGCCTGCGATGCTAGCCGGTTTTTCGTGGCTGCGGTGTGGGTAATCATGCACTCATTCCCCGACACGCAAGGAGTCACCGCATGAACATCGAACTGAAGGGCAAGAAGGCATTGGTCACCGGATCGTCCGGTGGCATCGGCCTGGCCATCGCCACCGGATTGGCGCAGGCCGGCGCGCAAGTCGTCCTGCATGGTCGCAATGCAAGCAAGCTGGCGCAGGCCGCGCAGACCATTTCACAGCAGGTGGAAGGCGCACAGGTCACCACCGTGCAGGCGGACCTGGCCACTGCGGACGGCGCGGCGTCGGTCAGCGCCGCGCATCCCGACGTCGACATCCTGGTCAACAACGCCGGCACGTTCACGCCCAAGTCCTTCACCGAAATCACCGACGACGACTGGCAGGCCATGATGGACACCAACGTCATGAGCGGCATCCGCCTGTCGCGCTATTACCTGCCGCGGATGCTGGCGGCCAACTGGGGCCGAATCGTGTTCATCTCCAGCGAATCCGCCGTGCAGATTCCCGCCGAGATGATCCATTACGGCGTCAGCAAGACGGCCCAGCTGGCCGTGTCGCGCGGCCTGGCCGAACTGACTGCGGGCACCAATGTCACCGTCAACGCCGTGCTGCCGGGCCCGACGCGGTCTGAAGGCGTCTCCGACTTCTTTGCGGAAATGGCCAAGGAGCAAGGCGTTTCGCAGGAACAGATGGAGCAGGACTTCATCGCCCAGCACCGCCCGACCTCGCTGCTGCGCCGCCTTGCCACGGTGGAAGAAGTGGCGAACATGGTCGTCTACACCTGCTCGACGCAGGCGTCAGCCACCAACGGCGCGGCCCTGCGCGTGGACGGCGGCGTGGTCCGCTCCATCATCTGATCCCTTGAATCACCAGAACCCCATCATGAAAGCCATTGCCTACTTCAAGAACCTGCCCGCCGACCACGCCGAAGCGCTGCAGGACATCACCGCCCCCGAGCCCGTGCCGGGCGACTACGACCTGCTGGTGGACGTGCACGCCATCTCGGTCAACCCTGTCGACGTGAAGATCCGCGCCAACCGCAAGCCGCAGGAAGGAAAGCCCGAAATCATCGGCTGGGACGCCGCGGGCGTGGTGCGGGCGGTCGGCGCCCGGACCAGCCTCTTCAAGCCCGGCGACCGCGTCTGGTATGCCGGCGCGTTGACCCGACCGGGCGCCAACAGCGAACGCCACATCGTGGACGAGCGCATCGTCGGCCACATGCCCAAGAGCCTGGACTTTGCACAGGCCGCCGCCCTGCCCCTGACCACCATCACCGCGTGGGAATTGCTGTTCGACCGCCTGCGCGTGCTGGACAACGCCGCGCCCAGCCAGCGCAGCCTGCTCGTCATTGGCGCGGCCGGTGGAGTTGGCTCGATCCTCGTGCAGTTGGCGCGTCAGCTCACCGGCCTGACGGTGATCGGCACGGCCTCGCGTCCCGAAACCCAGGCTTGGGTGCGCGAACTGGGCGCGCATCACGTCATCGATCACACGCGGCCGCTGACCGAGGAGCTCAAGCGCATCGGCTTTGAAAACGTCAGCTATATCGCCGGCCTGACGCACACGGACAAGCACTTTGCGCAGATGGCCGAGGCAATTGCGCCGCAGGGCAAGATCGCGCTGATCGACGACCCGGCCGCCGTGGACGTCCGGCTGCTCAAGGGCAAATCGGCGTCGCTGCATTGGGAATTCATGTTTGCGCGGCCGCTGCACAACACGCCCGACCTCATCGCCCAGCACGAGCTGCTGAACCAGGCCGCCCGCCTCATCGACAACGGCACCCTGCGCACGACGCTGGGCGAGCACTACGGCAAGATCAACGCCGAAAACCTGCGGCGCGCGCATGCCTTCATCGAAAGCGGCAAGGCGCGCGGCAAGATCGTGCTGGAGGGGTTCTAGAAACGCGGCGATCCCGAGCGGGTCGCATGCGCCAGCGCGGCGCGCGGGGCGCGACCAGGCCTGTCAGGCCCGGCCTTCGCGCTTGGCGCGTGCGTGCGGATCGTTGATTTCGGCTTCCAGCTCGGCAATCAGCCACTGGAACCAGCCATTTTCCGTGCGGGCATAGACGGCGGCCGCCGGCGTCTTGCCTTCGCGCCAACCCGTCTGGTGCGCATCCATCCAGGCGGACAGGCTCTTGTGCGGAGCCAACAGGCCGGACAGCCAGGACCACACGTAATCGGGCACGTTGCGGCGAAAGCCCTTGGCGCTGGCATAGATGGTCGGCTCCAGCGGCAGGTTGCCCGCACGAGCCAGCTTGGCCTGCGTCCGGCGCAGCGTCTCGACAGCGGCCTGCAATTGTTCGGTGCTGAGCTTTTTCACGTACGACTCCTGATTCTTGATTTGTGCGGATTATCGCCGCAGGGTGCGGCGGTTACCAAGCTGCCATTCACTTTTTGCGAGCCGGCGCAAGGCCTAATAGCAGCGTGGCGGCAAAACGCTCGCCGGGTTCCAGCACCTGCATGCCGGTGCGGGTCTCGCCAGCCGCAGCGAGGTTGAACGCGTCGGCCACGTTGGTGACCGGTTCCACACAAAGAAAATCCGCGCCCGGGGCCGTGTACACCACCAGATGCGCGAATGCCGGATCGGCATGCAGCGCCAGTTCGTGACCGTCGGGCCAGTGCAGCGTCGCCCGGCCCTGCCATTGCGACAGGTACGTGTCGCAGCCCTCGGCGGACTGGCGCAATTCACGCACCGTCGTCGTTTTGCTTCCCGTGGGGAGACCATTCTCATCCGACGGCCAGATGCGTCTGGCGTGCAGCGACACGCGCTGGGCCGTGAAATACGGATGGATGCCCATACCACATGGCATCGGGGTGTCGCCTTGGTTGGTGATGGACAGCTTCAGGCTAAGCCCGCGGCTGTCCAGGCGCCAGCGCTGCACGCACTCGAAGGGCCAGGACCAGCCCAGTACGCCGGCTGGTTGGTCGAGCACGAGGTCGACGCTGTCGGGTGTCAGATTGCGGACCTGCCAGGACTGGAACAACCCGGCTCCATGAATCGCCTGCGGGCGGTTCGGCACGGACTGCAGCGCGTATCGGGCGCCGTTGAAGGTGAAGACGCCGTCGCGGATGCGGTTGGAATATGGCGCGAGCGGATAGGATCCGGCCCGAGGCCATTTGCCGGCGGGCCATTCTGTGGCGGTCAGGGGCACGATCCAGTCGTGAGCGCCGGTGGAGAGACGCGTCAGCCGCCCGCCCCCGCCTGGTGCGAATTCGGCTTGGTGGTCGCCACTGGAAATGGAAACGCGCTCGGTGGCGTCCAGGACGGCGGGAACGGCAATGTCGGGCATGGGGGTGAAACTCCTGCGGCGTCCACGTGCGCCACGAGGGGGGATTGTGCCCGGCGGGGCAATAAGGCTGCAAGTTGGCGGGATCGTGACGCCGGCGGCTAGTCTCTGGCGGACCACCACAGCCATGCCGCCACGGCAAAGGCTGCCCAGGCCGCAACAATCAATATCGCGCCGAGGACGCTCCGGGGCTTTGCACCCTTTTCTCGCATCCATTCATCAGCGTGCTGGCGGCAATCCGAGATGACATCCGAAGGAAGGAGTTTGATAATCAGCCAGATCAGGACGGGGAGCAGCAGGACGTCGTCGACGTATCCCAGCACCGGGATGAAATCCGGAATCAGGTCGATCGGGCTCAAGGCGTAAGCCACGACCAGCACGCCAAGCGCCTTCGCGTACCAGGGCGTCCGCGGGTCCTTGCCGGCAAACCATAGCGTGACGCCGTCACGCTTGATTCGTTTGGCCCAGGTCTTCAACTTTTCGCTTGTGGTCACGGATGGGCAGACCGTCTGGATAACGCGCCAATTGTATTAGTCGGCATGCGGATCGGCGGGGCTTGCCATCGGTAAGGGGCGCTGCAGATCACGGCGCGGCCGCTGGCTCGTCTAACGCTTGAAGATGTCTGACACTGGACGGAAATGTTTAAAAAGTCGCTTGTCAGATGCTGAGCCAAGTCGCCAGCGGCGACAACGACAGCAGCACACCAGCCCACGCTACCTTGCTGCCATCTCGGTGTATGGCATAGACGCCGGAAGCCACGCCGGGAAGCCCGGGGATCAATTCGAAGATGATGTACGGCCAGAGTCCCTCGTGCATCACCACCCACCAGTGCAACCAGGCAGTAGCAATACCGCAAATCAGCGCAAGGATGCTGTAGAAGGACCAACCCAAATCGCGCAGCATGCTGATTCCCTTCTGCTGGTTAATGCTGTTGCCTCGCTTGGTTAGCGAGCAATCGTACCCGAACAGCGTAAACGCATCCGCGAAGGTGATCGCATCTGCAAGCGTATCGGCTAGATCGCCCGGCATGGTTGTGAACGTACGCTCGATCTCAATCTGGCCCTTCATTGCCCGATGGAGTTCGACGGTGTCAAAAATCGAGGGATTTCTGTTCAAGCCACCGTGCACACGAACCGCCCGCCCATCCGAAAAATCGCAACCCGCCGCCAAATCGTCCCGCCCCAGCTCAGCAGCCCCTTCCCCGCCCCGATACAATCACGGGCATGAATTCTGCACTGCAAAACACCGCCGCCGACGCCCACGCGGGCCACACCCCCATGATGCAACAGTACCTGCGCCTCAAAGCCGAGGCCGGGCCGTTGCTGCTGTTCTATCGCATGGGCGACTTCTATGAAATGTTCTACGAAGACGCCGAGCGCGGCGCGCGGTTGCTTAACCTCACGTTGACCAAGCGGGGCTCGTCCAACGGCGTGCCCATCCCCATGGCCGGGCTGCCTGTGCATGCCATGGAGCAATACCTGGCGCGGCTCGTCGCGATGGGCGAGTCCATCGCCATCTGCGAACAGATCGGCGATCCCGCCGCCTCGAAGGGCCCGGTCGAGCGCCGTATCGTGCGCATCGTGACCCCCGGCACGTTGACCGATGACGCCCTGCTGCCCGCCAAGGCGGACCGCGCGCTGGCGGCCATTTTCGTCAGCGGCAGCGCGCGCGCGCCGCGTGCCGGGTTGGCCTGGCTGAATCTGGCCAGCGGCGAGTTCCGGGTGACCGAATGCGCGCCGGCTCAACTGGAATCCGAATTGCACCGCATCGCGCCGGCGGAAATCGTTTGCGCGGACAGTGCCGAGTTCGATTTTCCGTTCGAAGGCGCGCGTTCCCGGGTGCCGGATTGGCACTTCGAAAGCGACGGCGCCCGTGCGCATCTGCTGGCGCATTTCAAGACGGACACGTTGGCAGGCTTTGATATTGAAGACATGCCAGCCGGCATCTGCGCGGCGGGCGCCCTGCTGCGTTATGCAGCGCGTACGCAGTCGCAGGCGTTGGCGCACGTGCAGAGCCTGTCGGCCGAGCGGCCCGGGCAGTTCGTGCTGCTGGACCCGGTCACGCGCCGCAATCTGGAACTGACGCAGACGCTGTCGGGCGAAGACTCGCCCACGCTGTTCTCGTTGCTGGACGGTTGCCGCACGCCGATGGGTAGCCGTCTCCTGCGCCGCTGGCTGCATCACCCCTTGCGTGAAAACGACCAGGCGCTGGCGCGTCAGCAGGCCATTTCGGCGCTGCTGGCCGGGCGCATGGACGTCGAGCAGACCTTCGGCTCGGCGGGACTGCTGGAAGCCCTGCGTGCCTCCTTGAACGCCTTTCCCGATATCGAACGCATCGCGGCGCGACTGGCGCTGCGGTCCGTGCGCCCGCGCGAACTGGCCAGCTTGCGCGATGCGCTGCAGGCCCTGCCGGCGCTGGCCGATCTTGTCGAGCCCATGTCGGCCTCGCCGCGCATCGGCGAACTGATCTCCCACCTATCGGTGGATCCCGCGCTGGCCGCGCTGCTGGTGCGCGCCATTGCCCCCGAGCCGGCCGTGGCGATCCGAGATGGCGGTGTGCTGGCAGCCGGCTTTGATGCGGAACTGGACGAATTGCGTGGACTGGCCGCCGATGGCGGCGACTTCCTGGTCCAGCTCGAAGTCCGCGAGCGCGAGCGCACCGGCATCAGCAATCTGCGCGTGGAGTTCAATCGCGTGCATGGCTTCTATATCGAGGTCACCAAGGGCCAGACGGCCAAGGTGCCGGAAGACTACCGCCGCCGCCAGACGCTCAAGAACGCCGAACGCTACATCACCCCCGAGCTCAAGACCTGGGAAGACAAGGTGCTGTCCGCGCAGGACCGCTCGCTGGCCCGCGAAAAATGGCTGTTCGAGCAATTGCTCGACGTGTTGGCCGAACACGTGCGCCCGTTGTCGGACTGCGCCGCAGCGCTGGCCGAACTGGACACGCTGGCCGCCCTGGCCGAGCACGCGCAGCGTCACGACTGGGTCGCGCCCGAACTGTCCGAGCAGGCCGACATTGACATCGACGCCGGCCGCCACCCGGTGGTGGAGCGCGCCATCGAACGCTTTACGCCGAACGGCTGCCGCCTGGATCCGGCGCGGCGCATGCTGTTGATCACCGGCCCGAACATGGGCGGTAAGTCGACGTACATGCGGCAGGTGGCGTTGATAGTGCTGCTGGCGCGCATTGGCAGCTTTGTGCCTGCGTCGCGTGCCCGGATCGGGAAGATCGATCGCATCTTCACGCGCATCGGCGCGGCCGACGATCTGGCGGGCGGACGCTCGACCTTCATGATGGAGATGACGGAGGCCGCGGCCATTCTGTCGGCCAGCACGCCCAACAGTCTGGTGCTGATGGACGAGATCGGCCGCGGCACGTCTACCTATGACGGCCTGGCGCTTGCGTGGGCCATCGCCTGCCGCCTCTTGTCGCACAACCGCGCGCTGACGCTGTTTGCCACGCACTATTTTGAATTGACGCGTCTGCCCGCCGAGCAGGCCACGGCGGCCAACGTGCACCTGGCCGCCGCGGAATCGGCAAGCGGCATCGTGTTCCTGCACGAAGTGCGCGAAGGTCCGGCCAGCCGCAGCTATGGGATTCAGGTGGCGCAGCGCGCGGGCGTGCCCGCCGCGGTCATCCGCCAGGCGACACGCGAACTTGAACGCCTGGAAGCGCAAGGCGCCCCGACGCCGCAGCTGGGCCTGTTCTCGGCCGTCGCCGAGGCCGACGCGCAGGCGTACGCCGAAGCCGAACGTTCGGACGCCATCGAAGCGCTGGACTCGCTGCGCGAGGAGCTTTCCGCCATTGACCCCGACAGCCTCACCCCGCGCGAAGCGCTGGATGCCCTTTACCGATTGAAGAAGCACCTCCAATGAACCTCGACCACCCGCTGCCGCTCCTGGGCAATCAAAGCCCCAACGACTTCATGCGCCGTTACTGGCAGAAGAAGCCGCTGCTGATCCGCCAGGCCATTCCGGCTTTCAAGCCGCCCGTCACCATCGCGGCCATCAAGAAGCTCGCGCGCCGCGACGACGTGGAATCGCGTCTGATCTGGCGCGAGAACGGCGAATGGCAGATGGAAAACGGCCCCTTTGCACGCCTGCCCAAGGACAACGAGGGTGATTGGACGCTGCTGGTGCAGAGCGTGGACCTGCATAGCGATGCGGCGGCCGAACTGATGGCCTTGTTCCGCTTCATTCCGGACGCGCGCCTGGACGATGTGATGATCAGCGTCGCCAGCCACGGCGGCGGCGTCGGTCCGCATTTCGACAGCTACGACGTGTTTCTGCTGCAGGCCGCGGGCGAGCGCGAATGGAGCTACGGCCGCCAGAAGGACCTGTCGTTGGAACCGGGTCTGCCGCTCAAGATCCTGAGCAACTTCCAGCCCGAAGAAAAGGCTGTGCTGGCGCCGGGCGACATGCTGTACCTGCCGCCGCAGGCCGCGCATGACGGCATAGCCATGGGCGACGGCTGCATGACGATCTCCATCGGTTTCCGGGCGCCGACGCAGGCGACACTGGCGCGCGGCCTCCTGGAAGCCGCTGCGGACCAAGTGATGGCCCGCGTGGGCCTTCTGGGCGGTCCCTATGGCGAACCCGCCCTGCCCGGCCCCAAGCTGTCGGCGGTCTACCGTGACCCGGGCCAGCCGGCGGTGGACACGCCCGCAGCACTCCCCGACGGACTGGTGGCCGCCACGCTGGAAACGGTTGAAAAGCTGCGTTTTGACGATGCCCTGGCATCGCGCTTCCTGGGCTGCTGGCTGACCGAGCCCAGCAACCTCAGCGTGTTCGATGCGCCCGAGGGGTTGGATGTCGATCTGGAAGAAGATTGGCCCGCGTCCGGCCGCCTGGTGTTGGATCGCCGCAGCCGCATGCTGTATCGCGGCAAGCAGCTTTTCATTAACGGGGAAACGGCCATGACGCCCGCCGATGTGGCATTGCGACTCTTGGCCGATGCGCGTAGCCTGGATTGTGCGCATCCCGCTTGCGCCCGTCTGTCAGAGGAAGCGCGCGCCTGCCTGGCGGATTGGCTGGACTCGGGTTGGATTCATTACCGCCCCGAGTAGTATCTGGAAACCTGAAAGTATCCGTGTCGCACAGAAAGAAATCAGGTCTGTAAGCCGGGTCACATCAAGAAAGAGATAACACCAAGCTGAAAGGTTTGTTGCTTTTGGGATGCCACCGCTTTAACTTTCACACGCGATCGGCATGAACCTTCCTGTAGCCTGAGTTCTGGTTTCCCCTAACGGGGTTTCAAGAGTCGTCATCTACAGGAGTTCAAATAATGATGAGCAAAACCTTGATTATTGCCTCGGTGCTGGCCGTTGCGCTCAGCGCTTGCAACAAGAAGGAAGATGCCCCGGCACCGGCGGCTAACCCCACTCCCGGCGCGACCACGCCCGCTCCTGGCGGCACGCCGCCGGCATCGCCCGCGCCGACCCCTGGCACGACGCCCGGCTCTGGTTCGACCACCCCGGGCGGCTCGACCACCCCCGCATCGTAAATCTTCAGGCACGAACCCCCGCCCTGAAAGACGCAAAAAAAACCCTGGCATGTCATGCCAGGGTTTTTTTGTGCCTTGCCGCGGCACGCTGAGCGTGCGCGGCGAGGTCGTTTCAATTACATCTTGTCCTTCAGGACGCTCAGCAGGCGCTGCGCCGTCGGGCTGTTGTCAGGCGAACCGTTGGCGTCCAGTACCGAGACGGTGGTCTGTTCGCCGTTGCCCACCAGGTGGATGCGGTACTGGGGCGCCTGTGCCTTCTTGTCGCCGGAGAACATGCGGCTGAAGAAGCCGGGCTGTTCCATCTTTTCGCCGGTGTCCGTGTCGACATAGCGAACGAAGTAGTCGCCAGCCGAACGGTCGCGGTCTTCGACGGCGAAGCCGCCACCATCGAGCGCCACGCCGACACGGCGCCAGGCGCGGTCGAAGGATTCGCTGACGATGAGCGACGCGCCCTGCGCGCGGACGTCCTGCTGAACAGCCGGACGCTGCGGCGAGGCTTCCGCCTGCTGCACCAGCCTGCGGGCGTTGTCGACGTCGGTGCCCAGGTAGACCATCATGCGCGCCAGCATGGCGGCGTTCAGGCCCGGGTCTTCCTTGCCGTTCTGCCACTGCACCTGGGCGCCGTCGGAACCGACGCGCTTCTCAAGCATCTGGCGGTGGCTGACGTAGATCTCGGTGTGGCCGTTGACGCGTTCGACGCGGGTGCGGAATTTTTCGCGCTCGCCGCTATCCCAGGCCGTTTCCAGCACGGCGCCCAGGGCTTGGCGCAGCCAGCTTTCCGGGATCTTGGCGCGGTTCTCGGCCCAGTCCGTTTCGATCAGGCCGGCGCCGGGGTTGTTGGTGGCGACAGTAAAGCCGCTTTCGGTCCAGAAGTCGATCAGGCGGGGGAATACCTGCTCGGGCGGACGGTCCACCACGAGCCAGCGCAGGTCGCCGTCGCGTTCGACACGCATGTCGGAGCGGCTGGGCAGCACGTTGCTGGTCTTCGGGGCGCTGGCCTGGGCCACGCCTTGCTGCTGGAACTCAGAGAAGGTGGTGGAGCCGGATGCCGGCGCGCGGTAGCGGGGGTCGCTGTTGGCTTGCGTCAGGTCGGGCGGAATGCTCAGGGGCTCTCCGCGTTGGTTCACTGCGCTCTTGTAGTCGACCGATTCTTCATTGCCCAGGAATTGGTTGACCTCGGAGCACCCGGCCAGCAACACCAGAGACATCAATGCCGACAAACCGGCATGACGCTTGTTCATACGTTTCCTCACGATATTTAGAGCAGTCCCGTTTCCTGGAGCGCGTTGCGCACCGTTGCGTGATGCGGCGCGCTCAGTTCGACCAGTGGCAGTCGGTAGCCAAGCGCGCTGCGGCCCATTTCGGCCAACGCCCACTTGACGGGGATGGGGTTGGCTTCAACGAACAAAGCCTTGTTCAGACGCGCCAGGAACGCGTTAAGTTCACGGACCTTCGGCACGTCGCCCGCCAGGGCGGCGGCACAGAGGTCGCGCATGAGCTTGGGCGCCACGTTGGCCGTGACGGAAATGTTGCCGCGCGCCCCCAGCAGGATCAGGGCGGCCGCGGTGGGATCGTCGCCGCTGAAGACCTGGAAGCTGGCAGGCGCCTCGCGGAGGAGCAGGCCGCCGCGGGCGATGTCGCCAGTGGCGTCCTTGATGCCGATGATGCCCGGCACCTGCGCCAGACGCAGGATCGTGTCGTTGCTCATGTCGGCAACGGTACGGCCCGGCACGTTGTACAAGATGGTGGGCAGGTCGACGGCTTCCGCGATGGTGCGGAAGTGGCGGTACAGGCCTTCTTGCGACGGCTTGTTGTAGTAAGGCACGACCGACAAGCCCGCGTGGGCGCCGACCGCCTTGGCGTGGCGCGTCAGGTGGATGGCTTCGTCGGTGGAGTTGGCGCCCACGCCAGCAATGACCGGAATGCGGCCGGCGGCGTGTTCGACGGCAACGCGGATCAGTTCCGCGTGTTCTTCCATGGAGACCGTGGGCGACTCCCCGGTGGTGCCCACCACCACCAGCGCGTCGGTGCCTTCCTGGACGTGCCAGTCGATCAACGACCGGTAGGCAGCGTAGTCCAGGCTGCCGTCGGGTTGCATTGGGGTGACCAGGGCCACCATGCTGCCCTGGAAATTAACGCCTGCGGCGGTAGCAGGGGATGCCATAGATTCGGGCTCCAAAACCCTGCGGCGGGATTGCCCCAGGGCCTGATTCAGTGAAACCGCTGAGTTTAACGGATATTAGGGGGAATCTTACAGAAACCACTGAACGATCGTCGTTCCCAGCCCGAGCACCGGTTGCATCAATAACCAGAGCACATCGGTGACCAAAAGCACAATGACGATGATCAAGCCATACGGCTCGATTTTCGAGTATTGCCAGGCCAGACGATTGGGCAGCAGGCTGAACAGGATGCGTCCGCCGTCCAGGGGCAGGATGGGCAGCAAGTTCAGCGCCATCAGCACGAGGTTGACGTTGACGCCCGCCACCGCCATTTCGAACCAGAAGCTTTCGTGCAGGCCGCTTTCCATGAACAGGCGCAGCGACAGCGCCCACAGGATGGCCATGAACATATTGGCAGCCGGACCGGCCAGCGCCACCCAGGCCATGTCCTTTTTGGGGCGGCGCAGGCGGCCGAAGTCGACGGGAACCGGCTTGGCCCAGCCGAAGAGCAGCATGGAGCCGCCGATGAGCTTGGAGGCCAGCAGGATGGCGACCGGCACCAGCAGCGTGCCGACGGGGTCGATGTGCCGCGCCGGATTCAGGCTGACCCGTCCGGCCTGGTAGGCGGTCGGATCGCCCAACATGCGCGCCACGTAGCCGTGCGCGGCCTCGTGCAGGGTGATGGCGAAGATAACCGGTATCGCGTAGACCGCAATGGTTTGGATGATGTCATTCATGGCGAACCGGATTGTAGATGAGCCACGCCCGCGCGCGGCACGTCTCGTGCATCGAGGCGAGGGGTGAAATCAGACAAGTCCGAGCGTGGCGGGATCGCCGCGGCCCAGGCGCACGACAACCGGCTCGTCGGCCGTGAGGTCGATCACCGTGGTGGGCGCCTGCGGGCAGGCGCCTGCATCGATGATGGCGGCCAGATCGTGGTCGTAGCGCTCGCGGATTTCTTCGGCGTCGTTCAGCGCCTCGGTTTCATCCTTGGGAATGAGCGTCGTGGACAGGAGCGGCGAGCCCGCCTGCTCCAGCAAGCCCAGGAGGACGGCGTGATCCGGCACACGGATGCCGATGGTCTTGCGCGATGGGTGCGATACGCGCCGCGGGACCTCTTTGGTGGCCTCTAGGATGAAGGTCCACGGGCCGGGCGTCGCGGCTTTCAGCAGTCGATACTGCTTATTGTCGACGCGGGCGAAGTGGCCGATTTCAGCCAGGTCGCGGCATAGAAGCGTGAGGTGGTGGCGTTCGTCGAGTCCGCGCAGCCGGCGCAGCCCGTCGGCGGCGCTTTTGTCGTCCAGGCGGGCGACGACGGCATAACTGGAGTCGGTGGGCACAGCCACCAGCCCCCCGTCATTAAGCCATTGCGCGGCTTGCTTGAGCAGCCGCGGCTGGGGATTTGCTGGGTGAACGGAGAAGTACAAAGCCATGGGTTTATCCTAACATCCTTGAAGGCCGCTCAATTGCGCGGCGATGCAAAATGGCGGTATCGCCGATCCGCCCCGGAGAACGAATATGCGCCTTGGAAATTCGCGCCAGAGCAACAATGTGGAAGACCGCCGGTCGGGCGGCCCGCGAATCGGGGGCCGCGGCACCATCGGCATAGGCACGATAGTACTTGCCCTTGTCGCAATGTACTTCGGCGTGGATCCCCGCGTGGTCCTCGACATGGCCGAGGGGCCGGCGGTACAGGAACAGGCGCCCGCCACGGCCCCGCCGGCCAACGATCCGCAGGCCGTCTTCGTGTCCAAGGTGCTGGGCGAAACCGAGGACGTGTGGAATGCCATCTTCCAGAAGGAACTGAACCGCCAGTACGTCGAACCCAAGCTGGTGCTCTTTCGCGGCGCTACGCCGACGGCCTGCGGCACCGGCCAATCGGCCATGGGGCCCTTCTACTGCCCTGGCGACAGCAAGGTCTATATAGACCTGTCGTTCTTTGACGAGCTGCAGAACCGGTTCAAGGCGCCGGGCGATTTCGCGCAGGCGTATGTGATCGCGCATGAAGTCGGCCATCATGTGCAGCACCTGCTGGGCATTTCGGACCAAGTTGACCAACTGCGCCGTCGCAACCCGTCGCAGGCCAATGCGCTGTCGGTGCGGCTGGAGCTGCAGGCGGACTGCTTTGCCGGCCTGTGGGCGCAGCGCGCCGATGCGGCGCGCAACATTCTTGAAGGCGGCGACGTCGAAGAAGCGCTGGCAGCGGCCACCGCCATCGGCGACGACCGGCTGCAGAAGCAGAGCCAGGGCTACGTGGTGCCCGATGCCTTCACGCACGGCAGTTCCGCGCAGCGCGTGCGGTGGTTCAAGCGCGGCCTGGAAAGCGGCAGCATCAAGCAGTGCGACACGTTTGGTGCGACATCGCTGTGACGGCAGATTCGCGCTGGGCACCGGCAGCGGCACCGGCACCGGCACCGGCACCGGCACCGGCATGCCATCATTCCAGGCCGGCCGCCCGCTTGACTGTATATCCATACAGTCAACCAACCCCTGCCGTCTTCATCTTGTAAGATTACGCCCCCTCGCAATGCTGCGCGCGCGTGTTCATCTCCGCGGCGCGGCGGGCGCAGCGCACGCCACTCGCCGGTTTGCCCACGCGCCCTCCAAGACCCTTTATCTGTTTCCATGGCCAACAAGTTCGAACCGCTAATCACCGTTGATGAGGTGCAAGAGATTCTTGCCGAACCCAAGGAAACCGCGAAGCCCATCGTCTGGGTCCCGAAGCCGGCGGCGGGCAGTGCGCAGTGGATGGAGTTCAGCAGCCCTTGCAAGATCAAGGGCGACGTGCGCGAAGACGTGATCTTTCGCGTCATGTACCGGGGCGCCCGCACCGCAGTGCACGGCCAGGCCACCATCTTTCTGACGGAAGCGTTCTGTGCCAGCCTGTTCGTCGGGCCGCACCGGGTGTACGGGGTGGACACCGACGACTCGTTTCACACCAGCCTGGTGGGCGCGGACCGGCCGCAGTACCGCAAGCCGCTGGCCGACCGCAGCCATGAGCACATCTGGGTCGAGGAAGGCGAAGGCTATGCCGAGCCCGTCGTGCCCGCGCTGGACACCATCGCGGCGCTGATGCAGTATTTCCTGCCGCGAGCGAATCTGACGCTGGCCGGCGGCTTTGCGCATCCCCTCAAAGGCCGCCAAATCGAACTGATCCTATGAGTAATTTTCTGGAAGCCTCCGGCTGGACCGTCCTGCCGGCGGGCGAACACGCCATCCGCGCCGTGTCTCCCATGACGCTGGGCCTTGACGGCCAGCACGCGGCCTTTTTCATCGCGCATCCGGACGAGTCGTCGTTCTACCTGACCGACGCCTGTGAGACCGCGATGCACGCGTCGAGCTTCGGCATCGAGGTAGCGGCCAAGCGCATCGACATCCTGAACGAGACGCCGGGCGTCACCCTCGCCCACTTCGACCGGTCGGGCGCGATCGTGGCGTCGGGCCCGAATGAGCAGTTGCAGGAAGCGCTATGGGACGCGGTAAAGCTGGCGATGGCCCTGTCGTTTCAGTGCGCGAAGTGGATGCCACGTTTCAGCCAGCTGCGCTTCCGCGCCCAGGTGGGACGCGCGCTGGCCGAAGGCGTGGGCGTGAACCGCATGGTCAAGGGCGCGCGCGCCAAGGGCAGCAGCGGTCACACGGCGGACTTCGCGTACGCGGTGCGTGCGGCGGGCAGCACCGCCCTCACCTACATCGAGCCCATCGCCCTGAAGGCGGGCAAGAAGATGGACTGGACGCAGGTCTATCAGACTCACGGCAAGATGTCGGACGTGAAGATGGCCGATGCGCGCAACTCGCGCATGGTGATTCTGGAAGACGGCGCGTCGGCCGAGGAATTCAAGAAGGCCGTGACGATCCTGGAGCAGTCCGCCACCGTGCAGACGCTGGCCAAGACGCGCGACTGGCGCGAAGTGTTTTCGACGTAGCCGTCAAAAGTCAGGCGGGTCAGGACGGCAGATTGGTCAGGCCGTCCACGATTTCGCGGCCATGCAGAATGGCCGCATGGACGGCCTCGCGCGGGCTGTAGACAAAGCCACCGCCGGCAAATTGCGGTACGGGGTATTCGTCGCCGCCTTCAAGGATGGCGCCTGCCTGCACGACCATCACCGATGCGATGAAGACAGGGCCGCTGGATTGCGCCGGAACTTCGATAGCGCCGCTGCCCCGGGAAACCTTGGCCGTGAGGCGGTATCCCTTGTAGATCAAGTTGTTCTGATGCACTTCGGTAGTCCTCTATCTGCCGTCGAGCATACTCCGTGATTCGATGACAATCCGGATAAGTTTTGTAACCCAAGCAGAAAATGGAAACACTGTTGCGCTGCCGCAAGCGCGTCCCCGTTTCTCAACCGCTGGGAATCAAAATGGCCATTTGGCCGAGAGTCAGCGTAGACGCGGCTTGCGGGGCTGCACCGCCATTTAGCGGTGCAGCATCAACAGCGGTTTCCGGGGATTTACCCTAGGCCCTGTTGCGAAAGTGCATCCTGGGACACTTTCATCCCTGTCATGCGCATGTAATCGTCCAGCCGCCAGCCTTTACCGAGCAGGATCATGCGGGTATGCAGGTCGTCCCGCACGGCCGGACTGACCTCACTTCCCAGATACGTGAGCTGCTTGCTGCGCAGGTCCACGAAGCCCAGCACATAATCGCGCGCCAGCCCCATCCACAGACGATGCGCCCCCACCGACTGACGGGCGCCGCTTAGGATGCACAAACCCGCATCCAGCGCCCAGCGGTACACCGCGGTGGCCAGTCCCATGCCTTGGTAAGGGGCGGCGTACTTGGAATGCGGCGCGCGCACGTAGGGATCGGCGCGCCGCCCCACTTCGATCAGGCGGTTGAAGACGGTATAACCCGCCAGCCGGCCGCGCCGCACGTCCACCACATACACGTAATACTCGCCGTCGGCCTCGCGGTAGCGAAGCACAATGCCAGGGATATCGGTCTTGACCTCCGGCAATCCATGCAGGCGGTCCATTGGACGATTCATGCGGTTGTGGATGGCATCGAGTTCCTTATCCACTTCTTCGGGACTATGGTTAACGTCGATGCGCAATTCCGTCACGATCGACATGACGTGACGGAACGCGTGCAGGGCCAGCGTAGGCAAGGCCACCTCCTGTACAGGGTTGAGAAGCTGTCCGCGAGGGACGGGACGTAAAAAAAGCCGCATCCGCGGCTTGAAAGGTTGTGTGCGGGTGCACCGCCGTATGGGGCGGTATGGATGGGGCGAGGCGCGGAGGAAGCGATCAGGCTGCTGCATGCGCGTCCCTTTGGGCGGCGGGCTGGTCGCCGGCAAGACCGAAGAAGGCCGGAAACTGGCGTTCGCCCTTGGCCGTGATGCGCAGCGCGCGTGAGTCCAGATCCTTGCTGATCCAGCCGCGCGCCAAGAGCGCATCGAGCAGCGCGGCGCCCAGTGCGCCTCCCAGATGCGAGCGCCGCTCGCTCCAATCCAGGCACGCGCAGGCAAAGCGGCGGCGGCGCTGGCGCGCTTGCGCGGCATCAACGCCCACCTGCGCGAGCGACGCCTCGCCCAGCGGCGTCAGCAGATAGTCGCGGCCGTCCGGCGTCAACCAGTGCCGGGCCAGCATCGCATCGTGAATTTGCACCGCCAGCGTGCCGGCCATGTGGTCGTAGCAGGTGCGGCTGTCGCGCAGCGCGGAAGGCGTGGTCGGCTTGAACGGGGCGCGGTCGGCGCCCGCCACTACCAACAGCGCCTCCAGCGCGTGGCCGACGTCGCCGCTCGCCAACCGGTAGTAGCGGTGCTTGCCCTGCACGGCCATCTCGACGAGACCCTGATCGCGCAGACGCTGGAAATGGCTGCTGGCCGTGGACGCGCCGATGTCGGCGGCCGCGGCCAATTCCGTGGCGGTGCGCGCGCGGCCATCCAGCAGCACGCATAGCATGCGCGCCCTCGCGGGATCGGCAATGGCGCCCGCCACGGCGGACAGGTTGATGTCGGCGAACTCGGATTCCATGATTCGGTATGGACCAAAGTGTTGTGTGCAGGACGTAAGCATACTTCGACTCAACGAAAACAACATCCACGCCATCCCATGCCTGCTTCCCCTTCCTTTTTCGGCTGGAAAGTCCTCTACGCCACCTTCATGCTCGCCATTTTCGGCTGGGGCGTCGGCTTTTACGGGCCGCCGGTCTTCCTGCATGCCGTCGTCCAGCGCACCGGCTGGAGCGTCGGGCTGGTGTCGGGCGCGGTCACCCTGCATTTTCTGGCGGGCACGGTGGTGGTGGCCAATCTGCCGCGTCTGTACCGGCGCATCGGCGTCGCTCGTACGACCGCAGGCGGCGCGGCGCTGTTGGCGCTGGGCGTGGCGGGATGGGCGGTGGCGCAGGCGCCGTGGCAGCTTTATGCCGCCGCAGTGGTCAGCGGAATGGGCTGGGTCACGCTGGGTGCGGCAGCCGTCAACGCGCTGATTGCCCCGTGGTTCGTGCGGCGGCGACCCGCCGCGCTGGGCATGGCGTACAACGGCGCCAGCGTCGGCGGCATCGTCTTTTCGCCGCTATGGGTGTTCCTGATTGCGCAGGCCGGCTTCGCGCAGGCAGCCCTGTGGGTTGGCATTGCGATGGTCGCCGTCATTGCCGTGCTGTCGCACAAGGTGTTCAAGGTAACCCCACAGCAAATCGGCCAGGCGCCGGACGGAGATTTGTCGGGCGGCGTGCCGTCGGGCGGCGTCCCGTCGGGCGGCGTCCCGTCGGGCGGCTCATCGTCGGCCGGCTCATCGTCGGGCGGCATCCAATCTAGCGGCACGCCCCCGGCTACCGCCCCATCGCGCGCAGTGCAGGAAAGCGCCGCACCGCCCACGCCAACACTTGCTACCAAGCTGCGCCAAGACCGGGCGTTCGTGACGCTGGCCGCCGGCATGGCATTGGGGCTGTTCGCCCAGATCGGTTTGATCGCGCACCTGCTGTCACTGCTGGCGCCGATCTTGGGTGCGCAGACGGCAGGCCTGGCGATGGGACTGGCAACGGCCAGCGCCATCGCCGGCCGCTCGCTCGTCGGCTGGCTGATGCCGCCAGGGGCCGACCGCCGCAAGATAGCCTGCGCGGCATACGCCGTGCAGATTGGGGGATCGCTGGTGCTGATGCTGGCCGCCGACCATGCCTGGGCGCTGTGGACGGGCGTCGTGCTGTTCGGGTCGGGCATCGGCAACGCCACGTCGCTGCCGCCGCTGATCGCGCAGACGGAATTTTCCCGCGAGCAGGCGGCACGCGTGGTGCCGCTGATCGTCGCGCTGTCGCAAGGCGCGTATGCCTTTGCGCCCGCGGCATTCGGCGCGCTGCGCACGTGGCTGCAGCCTTCGGGATTGACGCTTCCCGGCTTCCTGGCTGCGGCCGCCCTGCTGCAAGCCGCGACCATCGCATGCTTTGCGGCCGGCCGGGGCGCGCACGCCAAGCGCGGCGCGCCCTGATGCCTCAGGCGCCTTTGCCGCGCCGGGCCACCAGGCCGGCCATGACCGCGTCGCCGCGTTCGCTGACCAGGCCTTCGGCGACGCCCTCGCGATCCGCCGCGTTGCGGTTCTGGCTGACCTTCCACTTGCCTTCGATACGGGCAATGGGGATCTCGACGCCGATAATGGCGCGCATCTGCGCGGCAATGAAATCGGCGGGCGCCTCGTCCACGCGCCACGGCTGGACGCGCGCCTTTTCCTGACTGTCGGTCAGCGCCTCAAGCTGGGCGCGCAGCCAGGCCGGATCGTCCTGGATCACCGGCGTGCCCCACACATGCACGGCCACGAAGTTCCAGGTCGGCACGACCTTGTGCGTTTCCGCCTTGGTCGCGTACCAGGACGGCGTGATGTACGCCTGCGCGCCATGAAAAGCCACCAGACACTCGCGACCCGCGGCCAGCTCGGCCAGCTGCGGATTGGCGCGCGCCACGTGCAGGCGCAGGACGCCGTGCTCGCCTTCGGGATACAGCAGACAGGGGATGTGATTCGCCATCAATCCGCCCTCTCCGCTGGTGAAGACGACTCCCAGCGGGTGGGCGCGGATGAACTCGTGCTGGATTTCCAGCGAATCTTCGCGAAAAGCGGACGGCAGGTACATGGCAGCGGCGCGATCAGTAGGGAGGAAAACGACAACATACCGCGCGCGTGGCACCACTGAAAGAGCCACACAACCTGCCTTTCATGGAGCCATGCGCGGCGCAAACCCGAAGCACCGCCCGTGCCCGGCTTGCCCTATTGCCGGGATCGACCGTACGCCGCGTTCATGCGCTCGCGAGCCTGCGTTTCATGCGCGAAAGCGCGGTCGTAGTTTTCCAGGCACCCTGCCGTGGGATTGGGCCACTGGATTGCAGCGATTGCGTCGGTCAGTTCGTCACGTGCCCGCTGCCATTCCTTGACGGCGGCATACCATTCGTTAGCGGTGTCCATAGATACTCTCCCCCTTCTATGTGCACAGGCCAAACGTAGCGCTGGCCAATACCAGCGAGACAGCGTTTTCGCATGGCCAAATGGATGATGTGGCGGCGGCGCAGCGATGCATTGCGCGAGCGAAAAAATTGCCGCGCCGCGCCGCGGTTCAGGCAGATAATTTCCAGCAAGCATCGTGCCGGTTTTGCGCCTGCCTGCCGCGGGCGCCGTTTTTCTGACAAGGGAAAAAGCCATGAAGCCCAACCTCGCACTGCTCGCGGCCTGCTGCGCGCTCATCGGACTGGCCGGCTGCACCAATCTGCCCAAGGCCAAGGACTATTCCACCGCGCTCGGCGAACCGCAAAGCCAGCTTCAGCAGGATCCCAACTGGAGCGGCGGCCGCATCTGGGTCAGGCCAGGTCCGCCGATCGGCAGCCAGTTCGACAAGAAGCTGCTCATGGAAGACGTCACCTACATTCCGGGCGACCGGCCGGACGAGCTGGACTTCCGGGACGACGCCGAGATGCGCCAGCGCGTGCTGGCCTACATGAACGCGGCCCTGCGCCGGGAGTTCACGCAGGCGGGCTATCAACTGATCTCCGCGCCAGCCCCGCGCTCGGTGCGGCTGCGCGCCGCCATCACCGGCACCTTCCGCAACGACCGCGATCCTCGGCCGGGCGAGTATGTGCCCATTGGTTATGTGCTGGGCCAGACTGCCAAGGCTGCAGGCCTGCGCGACCAGTCGGCGCGGCTGCTGATCGAAGCCTCGGCGCGCGACGCCACCACCAACCAATTGCTGATCGCGTCGTTGGGCGCAGTCACAGGCAGCAATTTGCCGGAAAACCGCAAGCCCACCGCCGCCGACGTGCAAAGCGCCATCGACGACTGGGCGCGCCGGGTCCGCGAGCAGTTCGACCGCATCTGGGTCGGCGAAATACCCAAGACCAAATGACGCGCGGCGGACATTTTCCGCCTTCATATCACGATGTGATGAATATTGACGTCAACCCTCACTTACCCAGGGCCGCCGGCTAATGCTACTGTTCCGCCTGTGCAAGGAGTACATGCAATGGATCAGAAAACGAAGCCCTGGGCATTTCCCAAACCCCACCCCGAAAACACGCCACGCGGCGAACGCAACAAACAAGAGTTCGACACGCCGCCCAAGGAAGAAAAACCCGCGGCCAAACCGCGCGCCAAAAAGCAGACGCCTGCGACCGGGCGGGCGCGCCCGTGAGGCTGGCGGCAAAGGTCTGTACGGCAGCGCTGGCGGCGCTGTCCGCGGTGTCCATGGCGGCCGCCGCCGCGCCCGACATCCAGACGGGCGACATGGTGTTCCAGCAGTCCCGGTCAGCGCAAAGCCTGGCCATCCAGCAAGCCACGCACTCGCCCTACAGCCACATGGGCATGATCGTGACGCGCCAAGGCCAGCCCTACGTGCTTGAGGCCGCGGCGCGCGTCAGCTACACCCCCCTCTCTCAATGGACCGCGCAAGGCGAGCGCGGCCATTACGTCGTCAAGCGGCTGCGCGACACTTCCCTGCTGACGCCCGACGCGCGCGATCGGCTGGCGAAGGCGGGCGCCGCCTACGTCGGCAAGCCCTACGATCTGGTATTCGCCTGGTCCGACGATCAGATCTACTGCTCCGAACTGGTGTGGAAAATCTATCAGCGCGTACTGGGCGTGAAGGTCGGCGCGCTGGCGCCGCTGAAAAGCTTCGATCTCGCCTCGCCTGCCGTGCAGGCCAAGATGCGGGAACGCTACGGCAAGAACATTCCGTGGGAAGAACCCATCATCTCCCCGGCCGCCATGTTCGAGTCCGACCAACTGGTCACGGTAGGCACCTTCTGATTGCAGTGCGCGGCGCAACCGCCGTCCAAGGAGCGCAATGACGGTTTCCATCCTGCTGGGCATCGCCATTGCGCTGGAAACGGGCTGGGGTGCGCTGGCATTGTGGATCCGCGCGCCGCTTTCATCTGCATGGAAATTGGTCGCAGTGCTGGCTTGGGTGATGTTGGCATTGGCGGCCATCGCCGGGCTGGTATGGCCGCGTTGGTGGCCGGGCCTGGTTCTGCATGGCGCGGCGCTAGCCGTTCTGCTCGTGTGGTGGCTGCGCATCCGCCCGTCCAACGACCGCCCCTGGCTTGCCGAAGTCGCCCGCCAAACCCACGGCGTCGTCAATGGCAACACCGTCACGCTGCACAACGTGCGCAACTTCGACTGGCGATCGCGCACCGACTTCACGCCCCGCTGGGAAACCCGGCGTTATGCGCTGGACACGCTGCAATCGGTGGACGTGGCCCTGTCGTATTGGGGCCGTCCCGCCATCGCCCACGCGCTGGTGTCGTTCGGGTTTGGCGACGACGATCACGTGGTGTTCTCGGTTGAAATCCGCCGCAAGCAGGGCGACCGGTTTTCCGAGATCGGCGGATTTTTCAAGCAGTACGAACTGAGCGTGATCGCCTCGACCGAAGCGGACAGCCTGCGGGTGCGCACCAACGTGCGCGGCGAAGACAGCTACCTGTATCGCATCCACATGCCCGAGGGCACGGGGCGCGAACTCTTCGTGGCCTACGTCGACGCCGCCAACCGCCTCCGGACAACACCCCGCTTCTATCACACGCTCACGGCAAACTGCACCACCATCGTCTTCCAGATGGCCCGGCGCATCGTGCCCGGATTGCCGATGGATTACCGCCAGCTTCTGTCAGGCTACCTGCCGGAATACCTGTACAAACTGGACGCCCTGCGGGGGGCCGGCAGCGCCGCAGAGTACCGGCGCCGCGGCCGCTACACGGACCGCGCCCGCGCCACCACCGACCCTGCCGAGTTCTCCCGCAACATCCGGCAGGGCGTGCCCGGCATCGCGCCTGAATGATCCGGGTCCACGGCGCCGCCGTCGGAACGCCGGCCTCGGCCACGCGACACGCGTCGGGTTACGGCCAGCGCCACGAGCGGACGCCTCGCTCAACGGACGGGCACTGCGTCCTTGTAGATGACGCCATCCTTCATGATGACCAGGAAGTTCTTGTCCGGATCGCCGATCAGCTTGATGTCCTGGAGCGGGTCGCCATCGACCAGCAGCAGGTCGGCAAGCGCGCCTTCGCGCACGACACCCAGATCGCCGCGGTAGGGATTGCGCTTGCCCGACAGTTTCAGCAGTTCTGCGTTCGTGCCGGTCGCCATGATGAGCGTCTGCGCCGGCGTGTACCACCGCGTCAGGCTTGCCAGGATGCGGCCCTGCTGCTCGGCCAACTGGCTTGAAAACAGGATGTCCGTGCCGAACGCCGTCTTGAGCTTGTGCTTGATAGCCAGCTGGTAGGTCCGGTCCGTCCCGGCAAAGACCTCCTGCGCCTTTTGCCATTGATCCGATCCTCGCGGAAAGGCGTCGGCCAGTTCGTCCGGAAAGGGCTGCGTGCTCAGCCACACGCCCGCGCGCGCCATCAGCTCGGCCGTTTCCTCGTCCATCATGCTGCCGTGCTCGATGCTCTGCACGCCCGCCTTGATGGCGCGCTGGATAGCGGTGGGCGTGTAGGCGTGCACCGCCACATACGTACCCCAGTCGGTCGCGGCATCCACCGCCGCGCGCAACTCCCGTTCGGTGAACGTCACCACATCCAGCGGGCTGTGCGGCGACGACACCCCTCCGCCACCGGTCAGCTTGATCTGCGTCGCGCCCTGCATCAGCTGTTCGCGCGTGCGAAGGCGCACTTCGTCGGGGCTGTCGGCGATCGTGCTATCGCCGGACAGATCGTGCCGCGAGCCCGGCGCGCCCAGGGTTCGCGGCAGGTCCGCCATCGAGCGGAAGTCACCATGCCCGCTGGTGACGCTGATCATCGCGCCGGACGGATAGATGCGCGGACCGGGGATCACGCCCTGGTCCACCGCCAGCTTCAGGCTGAAGGCCGAGCCGCCCAGGTCACGCACGGTGGTGAAGCCGCGCATCAGCGTCTTCTTCGCCTCGACGCCCGCGACGATGTTCAGGTAAGTGGGATCCTGCGTCATCGCCACCGCCAGCGGCACGCCCACGAACATGCTGTGCCAATGCATGTCGATCAGCCCCGGCATCAGTGTGCGGCCGCCGCCATCGATGACGCGCGCGCCGTCTGCCGCAACCTTGTCCCGCGACACTTTTTCGATGACGTTGCCGTGAACCAGAACACTGCTCGCCGGGCTCAGGTCGCCGGACACGCCGTCGAAGATGCGCACGTTTTCAAACAGGATCCGCGAATCCGCCGCGGCCTGCGCGGTCGGCGGCGGCGCCGTGGCAGCCGGCGCCGCAGGCAAGCTATGGGAATGCGCCAGCGAAGCGCCAAGAAGCAGCGATGCCGCCATGAATGCAATGCCAGTCCTGACAAACATGATCGAACCTCCGGATGGGGTCATCCGCCCTCAGGACGGAAACAGGATCGGAATCAGCAGCACGCTGACCACCAGCGAAAACACAGCAAGTGGTGTCCCGATCTTCAGATAGTCGGCAAACCCGA
Source organism: Achromobacter animicus (assembly GCF_902859585.1). Lineage (GTDB taxonomy): Bacteria > Pseudomonadota > Gammaproteobacteria > Burkholderiales > Burkholderiaceae_B > Achromobacter > Achromobacter animicus. Next base: position 102,045 of record NZ_CADIJM010000007.1, read on the forward strand.
AACCGCCCGCCACGCTGACCAGCGCATTGGAGGGCGTAGACACCGGCGACATGAACGCCGCCGACGACGCAATGGCCACCGTCATCGCAAATGCATAGGGAGACGCGTGCAGGCTTTCGGCGATGCTGATGGCGACCGGGCCCATCAGCACGGCGGTCGCGGTGCCGGAGACCACCACGCCCAGCGTCACCGTCGCCACGAACACCAGCGCCAACTGCCCGTAGATGCCCCAATCGCCCGAATAGTGCAGCAGGAACTGCGCGGCCAGATCCACGCCGCCGCTGCGCTTGAGCGCCAGCGCAAACGGCAGCATGCCCACGATCAGGATCAGCGCCCGCCAGTTGATCGACCGGTACGCCACGTCCAGCGTCACGCAGCCGAACAGGCCCATCATCAGCGCGCCAATCAGCCCCGCCATCACGTTGGGCACCCAGTCGGTCAGCATCAGGAACACCACCGTCGCCAGCGAGAGCAGCGCATGGATGGCGCGGTTGGGCACCGGCACCAGCGAATCGGCTTCGACCGGCATCGCCAGGCTGACCAGATCGTGCTCTTCGGCCTGCAGGGAAAAAATGCCCGCCCACGGCCCGACCACCAGCAACGTGTCGCCCACGCGCATCTTCACGTCGGGCAGGTCGCGCTTGGCCTCTTTGCCGCGCCACAGGCCCACGACGAAAAGACCATGCCGCCCCAGCACCACGGAATCGCGCGCATTCGCGCCGTCCAGCCGCGATTCCGACGGGATGATGACCTCCACCATCCCCACATCACGGGCCTGATCCGTGAAGTACACGCCGGACATCTCCAGCCGCCGCAGGTGATGCCGGCTGCAAAAGCCGTCGATATCGAACCCCTCTGCGTCCCTGTCCAGGAGCAGGATGTCGCCCGCCTCCAGGACGTCGTCCGCCGTCGCGCGCATGACGGCCCGCGCGAACCGCGTGTTGCGCTCGATGGCGATGACGAATGCTGCCTTGCCGAGTTCGCCCGCCCACAGTCCGAGCTGGCGTCCCACCAGGTCCGAGTCGGTCTGCACCAGCAGGCGGCATGCCCGGTTCTGCAGGGAATATTTGGTCGCCCAGTCGCCCAGGCTGGGCCGGTTCAGCGCGCGCGGCCCCTGGCCCGCGTCGATGAGTTTGCGCGCGAACAGCATGTAGGCAACGCCGCCCGCCAGGACGACGATCCCGATCGGCGTGAAGTCGAAAAAACCGAAACCCTCGTAGCCCGCATAACCGAGCGCGCTATTGAGCACCAGATTCGGCGTGGTCGCCACCAGCGTCAGCATGCCGCTGATCGCCGCCGCCGCGCCCATCGGCATCAGGATCCGCCGGGCCGCCATGCCGGATTTGCGCGCGATCCGCAGCACGATGGGGATGAAGATGGCCACGACGGCCGTGGAGCTCATCACGGCGCCCATCGCGCCGACCGCCCCCATGACCAGCAACACCAGCCAGCCCTCGCTCTTGCCGCCGTGCCGCAGCAGCAGGTCGCCGACGGACTGCGCCACCCCGGTCCGCACCAGCCCCTCGCCGACCACGAAGAGGCACGCGATCAGGATGATGGCGGGATTCGAGAACCCGTCCAGCGCCTCGCGGTAGGTTACGGTGCCACTCAGCGGCAGCAGCAGCATGACCAGCAGCGCGACGGCATCCGACCGCGGCCGCCCGATGACGAACAGCACGACGGCCGCACAAAGGATGGTGAGGACAATCGCCAGTTCGCTGCTCATTGCCGTGCTGCCCCCTGCCCCTTTCGGCTAGAACGCCGTATTGCCCGTGCTGATCGCCCACACGCCGATGCCGCAGGACACCAGCACGAGCAGCAGGATCGGCCACTCGTACGGCGCGAAGATGTTGCCGCGCTGTTCGCGGCGCGATATCAGGAAAAGAATGGTGCCCGGCGCGTAGATGACGCAAGACAGGACGAAATACCGGAAACCGCCCGCATACACCAGCCCGGCCGCATAGACCGTGGCCGCCACCGCCAGCCCCAGCTCGATCTTGCGCCGCCGGCTCCAGCCGTCATAGGTTTCGCCGCGTACCGCCAGCATCAGCCCGAATGCCGCCACGAAGAAGTACGGAATCAGGCTCATCGAACTGGCCATGTTCTTCAGCAGCACAAAGGTGTCCTCGGTGAAGAGCGTGACGATCAGAAAGAGCTGCACGATGCCGTTGCTGAGCCACAGTGCCGCCGCCGGCACGCCGTGGCGGTTTTCCCGCCCCAGAAACGACGGCATGATGCCCGCGCCCGCCGCGGCGCGCAGCACTTCGGCGGCCAGCAGGATCCACGCCAGGTAGGCGCCCGCCACCGACACCATCAGCCCCACGCTGACCAGCATGCTGCCCCACGGTCCGACCGCGGCCCGCAGCACGCCCGCCATGGACGGGTTGCGCAGCGAGGCCAGTTCCGCGCGCGGCAGCACGCCATACGACAGCATCGTCACCAGCACCAACAGCGCCAGCACCAGCAGGAACCCGACGATTGTCGCCACCGCCACGTCCTCACGGCGCTTGGCGTAGCGGGAGTAGACGCTGGCGCCCTCGACGCCCAGGAACACGAACACCGTGACCAGCATCGTGTTGCGCACCTGTTCGAAAAGACTGCCCTTGCCCCCGCCGCTAAGCCCTTCGGCAATGTTGGCGCGCAGCACGTCCAGGTCCACGGCAAACGCGGCGAAGACAATGAAGATGGCGATGGGCACGACTTTGGCGATGGTCACGACCGTGTTCATGCCCGCCGCCTGCCGGATGCCGCGCAGGATCAGGAAATGGGTGGACCACAGCAGGACCGACGACACCAGCACGGCGGCCACGGTATCGCCGTCGCCGAAGAACGGCAGGACGGCGCCCAGCGTTCCCTTGAAGATGACGAAATAACTGACGTTGCCCAGGCAGGCGGCCGTCCAGTAGCCCAGCGCCGCCAGAAAGCCCAGATACAGCCCGAATCCGGCCTTGGCATACGCGAAGATGCCGGCGTCCAGATCGGGGCGCCGGCGCGACAGGAACTGGAACACCATCGCCAGCGTCAACATGCCCGTGCCAGCAATGGCCCAGGCCACCAGGCCGCCCACCGGCCCGGTATTGCGTGCAAAGACGCTGGGCAGCGAAAAGATTCCCGCGCCCACCATCGATCCCACCACCATGGCGGCCAGCGCCATGCGAGAAAGTTTGGCAGTTTCCCCGCTCACGTTCTTCTCCTGAAAGCGATCCGGTGGTTGCGCGCCCGCGCGGCCGCCCTTTTCAGGGATGGCCGCGCGCGGCAGTGCGCCGCTAGGCGGGATCCCGCGAAATCGGGCACGTCATGCAGTGCCCGCCGCCGCGGCCCCGGCCCAGTTCGGCGCCGACAAAGGTGACGACCTCGATCCCCGCCTTGCGCAAGAGCGTGTTGGTGTAGACATTGCGGTCATACGCCAGCACGACCCCGGGCGAGATGCAGACCAGGTTGGCGCCGCTGTCCCACTGCGTGCGCTCGCGCAGATAGGCGTTGCCGCCGGTCTCGACGACGCGCATCTTCTTGATGCCCAACGCCTCGCCGATCACGTCCACGAGCGACCCCTTGTCCTTGTGCAGCTCCAGCGACCCCGGCGCGCTGCCCGGCCGGTAGGAGAACGCCTGGATGTTGTTGACGATGTCGGGATACATCAGCACGCAATCGCGGTCGGCAAAGGTCAGCACGGTGTCCAGGTGCATGGCCGCCCGCAGCTTGGGCATGGCCGCCACGATCACCCGGTCTGCCGCATTCTTGGCGAACAGGCTGGCCGCCAGCTGGCTGATGGCCTGGCGCGACGTGCGTTCACTCATGCCGATCATCACCGTCCGGTTGCCGATGGGCATGACGTCGCCGCCCTCCAGCGTGGCCAGTCCATGATCGGCGGTGGGGTCGCCCCACCAGACGTTCACCTTGCCGGCAAAGCGCGGATGGAACTTGTAGATGGACGACGTCAGGATCGTCTCTTCGTGCCGCGCGGGCCAATAAAGCGGATTGAGCGTGACGCCGCCATAGATCCAGCAGGTCGTATCACGCGTGTACAGCGTGTTGGGCAGCGGCGGCAGCAGGTACTCCGTGACGCCGGCGGCTTCCTTGATGAGCGTGAGCTGTTCGCCGCCGATCGACTCGGGGAACTCCTCGGTCGACAGCCCGCCGATCAAGGTCTCGGCCAGCTTGCGCGCCGGCAAGCCGTCCAGGTAGCTGCGGATCTCGTCGAGCAGGCCCAGGCCAACCTGGTTCGCCACGACCTGGTTGTCCAGGATCCACTTCTTCGCTTCAGGTATCGCGACCGTTTCGGCCAGCAGGTTGTGCATTTCCACGACGTCCACGCCGCGGTCCCGCATCTTCGTCATGAAGTCGAAATGGTCGCGTTTCGCGTTGTCGACCCACATGACATCGTCAAACAGCAGCGCATCACAATTGGAGGGCGTCAATCTTTCGTGGGCGCGTCCTGGCGCGCAGACCATCACCGTGCGCAATTGCCCGACTTCTGAATGGACTCCAAATTCCTCGGTATCAGCCATGACTAGCTCCCAGACGTTAGATGGCAATCCAGCCGTAGATCAGGCCCACGATGGCGGCCAGGGCTCCGACGCATGCCACGATGAAAACGACCAACTCCCAGCCGGTGAAGAATTTCCGGCCCTGCTCACGCCGGGCCCAGAAGTACAGGACCGACCCGGGTGCATACAACAGCGCCGACAACAGCAGGAACTTCAAGCCGCCGGCGAAGATCATGAAAAGCGTATAGACGGCCGCGATGCTGGCAAGTGTGAGATCGCGCTTCTGATCCTTGCCGCCGACATAGGTTTCGCCGCGCTTGGCGAGCTGCCAGCCGAAACCCGCGACCAGCAGGTACGGAATCAGCGACATCGCGCTGGTCAGGCTGAGCATCAGCGAAAATGCATCGCGTGACCAGTACGTGCTGATGACGAAAAGCTGCACGATGATGTTGGTCACCCACAGCGCGACGACCGGCACGCCGTTCTTGTTCTCGCGGGCGAACGCGCGCGGCATGTCTTCCGTCTTTGCTGCCGCGTGCATCACTTCGGCGCAGATCAGCGACCAGGCCAGATACGCGCCCAGCACCGAGATCAGCAGACCGACGCTGACGAATACGGCGCCCCACGGCCCCACCACCGACTCCAGCACGCCGGCCATGGACGGCTGGCGCAGCGCCGCGATGTCGGTCTGTTGCATGGCGGCATAGGGCAGCAGAGACACCAGCACCATCAGCAGCAGCGCGGTCACAAACCCGATCAGCGTGGCCACCCCCACGTGCGAACGCTTCGACGCGAAGCGGGAATAAACGCTCGCGCCCTCGATGCCCAGGAAGACGAAGACCGTCACCAGCATGGTTCGCCTCACCTGCTCAAACAGGCTGTAGCCGCTCATGTCGCCCCAGAAATTGATGCGGAAGAGGTCAACCTTGAAGGCCACGAACAGCACGATGATGAACACCACGATCGGGATGATCTTGGCCACGGTCACCACGGCATTGATGAACGCCGCCTGCTGCACCCCGCGCAGGATCATGAAGTGGAACATCCAGATGCCCACGGACGCCACAGCGATTGCGATGACCGTGTTGCCGTCGCCAAAGACGGGAAAGAAGGCGCCGAGCGTCGATTTGATCAGCACCCAATACGACACGTTGCCGATGCAGCTGCCGATCCAGTATCCAAACGCGGACAGAAAGCCCAGGTAATTGCCAAACCCGGCCTTGGCATACGCAAAGACGCCCGCGTCCAGGTCGGGCTTGCGCTCGGCCAGCGCCTGGAACACACGGGCCAGCGTGTACATGCCCGCGCCCGCGATGATCCAGGCGATCACCGCCCCAACCACGCCCGTTGCCCCGCCAAAGGTCCGGGGCAGCGAAAAGATCCCGGCGCCGATCATCGACCCCACCACCATGCCCGTCAGGGCAAGCAATCCAAGCTTCTTGGGAGTACTGCTTTCCATCATGCACCTCCAGTATTGAGCAAAGACGTGAGCAGGTCGGCCACCGTCCCGGATGCTGCCCGGGAAGGTCGGCTCAGCCGCGGGTAACGCGCAAACTGCGGCTGGCGCCGTATACCGTGGTCATCGTGATAAGAAGCGGCACGCCGATGAACGTGCCCGGTATGCCCCACACCAACCCCCAGAAAAACACCGCAAACATCACCATCAGCGGCGACAGCGAAAAAGCGCTGCCGGCCAGCCGGGGTTCCAGATAGCAGCCGTAGACGATCTGGATGCAGTTCAAGACGACCAGCACCAGAATGCTCGTCTGCAACGATCCGTATTGCACGAACGCGAAGAACGCCGGAAACACCGTCGCCACCAGCGGTCCGAGAAACGGGATGTAGTTCAGCAGGAACGCCAGCCCGCCCCAGGCGGTCGCCAGCTCCAGCCCGGCGTAGATCGCAAACAGCCAGACGGTCACACCCGTCAGCACGCTGGCGATGGTGCGAATCACCATGTACCAGCGCAGCTTGCTCGCCACCTCGCGTGCGACCGCCATCCAGCGCTGCGCCCTTGCCTCGCCCAGCAGGCGGGTCAGCCGCTCCGGCGCCTCGTCCAGTTCGAACAGCCCCAGCGCAATGAACACGAAGGCGATGAAGATCATGCCCAGCATGCTGTTGATCCGCAGCGCCACTTCCTGGATCGCCCGCACCAGCCATGACACGTTGAAGCTGTCCTGGAACATCTGGATCGCCATCGCGCCGTGCGGGTGCAGCGTTTCGGTCTCTAGCGTGAACAGGCGCTGGAAGCGCGCAGCGTTGGCCATGACCCACTGCGCGACCAGGCTGAAGCCCCATGCCGCCAGCGACAGGAACACCACCGACACGACCAGCGTCACCACCAACGCCAGGATCGCCGCGAGCGGCGCGGGCATCTTGCGGCCCAGGTACTGGCGCAGCGGCGCGACCAGGCAGATCACGAACAGCGCGAACGTCAACGGCACGAACACCGGGCTGGCCAGGTACAACAGCCCCAGCAGCAGGATGGCGAAAATGCCGGACAGTGCGAAAGACATCATCTTGGTATCACCCCATCAACGCGCTTGACCAGATAGGCATAGAAAGGATTGGAGGTCAGCCGGGTCAGCGTATCCATGCCGATCACGAAAGCCCCGACCTCGCCGCGCATGGACATGGCGCCCAGGCTGATGCCGAATTCCTCGATGTTGTCCGGGTGCGTGCCGTACAGCGCGTCGTCCGTCGGGAACGGCAGCGCCACGTGCGACAGCGAATAGACCTCGCGCGGGTAGTCCATGCCGATGGCGCGTTCCACGACCGCGGTCGCGTTCGGCTCGATGACGCGCTCGATCATGGCGCTGGACGTGGGGCTGGCGTTGGTGACGAGCGTCAGCCGGTAATTGCGCTTTTCCCCTGGCAGCGTGCCCGCCAGCTGCCAGGCCACGCCACGGCGGAACAGCGGCCCGAGCTTGGTGGCGCGGTTCAGGTCGAACAGCACCAGGTCGCTGCCGTTGGCGGGCAGACGCGCATACAGGGCGTTGATCAGCGCGCGCGTGCTGACGGTGAAGTCCAGCACCGAATGGAACGTGATGATGGGCGGCAGACGCTCCAGGCCGCCGGATCGCTGCTGCGCAACCAGCCTGTCCTGCAGCGTCTGCGTCAGTTCGAACGACTGGCGCGCCGCGTGGACCGGGAAAGAGTTGTACTTGAACGGGTTGAACTCCGGCACGATGCTCAGCCACGCGGCCTTGGCGAACGCGGGCAGGATGGCGGGCAGCCCGGCCACGCCCGCAAAGCGCGCGAACGACGTGATGCCGACCATCGGCGACAGCAGCACCAGCCGGTCGGGCTTGTCGAGCTTGGGATTGTCCAGCGCGTCCAGCGTGTGCATCAGCGCCAGCGCCCCGCCGTTGGAAAAGCCCACCATGTGCAGCGGCTTGGGTGCGGGCACCCGGCGCCGCGCTTCGCGCACCGCCAGACGCGTCGCGGCCGCCCAATCCCCCCAGTGCGCGTCCGTCAGCCCGCCCGGCACCGTGCCGTGGCCCGGCATCCGGATGGCGATCGCCACGTAGCCGACGGACTGATAATGCGCGGCGACATGGCGCAGGCTGTACGGCGAATCCGTCAGGCCATGCAGCAGCACCGCCACGCCCTGCGGCTCTCCCGCCGGCGTCAGGACGAATGACCGGTTCCAGTCGTGCGCGAAGTGTTCGGGGTAGACCTTGGCGTCCGCGAAATAGCGGTTGCTGTCCACCTTGTCCTCCGGCAGCAGCTTGTCGCCTACGTTCTGCCGGACCAGCGCGAAAAGCGCGTCCTCGTGCGCGAGGTAATCGTCCCAGGTGCTGCGGTCCAGGCGTTCGGCGTCCAGTTCCTGGGGAACATACGTGTGCCAGGCGGCCAGCGGCGGGCCCTGCTGGATGTCGTACAGGCGAACGCCCATCAGCGTGACGACGACCAGCACGGCAAGGCCGGCAAGGATGAACACGGCTTTGCGCAGCCTGCGCCACCCCGGGCGCGGGCCGGCGCTGACGGGCTTGCCGGCGTTCACTGGGGCGCTCCCACGCCGGGCGGCGGAACGGGGGTAGACATGGCGGGTGAATCGCCTGCCGCAGGACCGCCTGCCGCCCCCCCCGCGCCCGGCGGCGATCCCGCCATCACCACCTGCGGCTGCTCATCCCCGCCCCCCAGCGCGACATACAGCGACACGCCGTTCTGAAGCTGGGACGCGCGCAGCGTCAGCATCTGCTGCTCTGCATTGAACAATCCGCGCCGGGCGTCCACGACTTCCAGGTAGATCGAGATGCCGTTCATGTAGCGCAGCTCGGCAGTCTCGGCCAGGCGGCGCTGCGCCTGGATCGCCGTTTCCTGCGCGGTCACCTGCTCCTGGAAGCGCTTGCGGTTCTCCAACGCGGTGGCCACTTCGCTGAACGCCGTCTGCACCGTCTTGCGGTAGTTGGCGATCAGTTCGTCGCGCTGCGCCGTGGCAAGATCCACCGCCGCGCGCCGCTGCCCGTAATCGAAGATCGGCCATCCGATTCCCGCGCCGATGTTCCAGATCTGGCTGGGCGACGAAAAGAGGTCCGACAGCTCGGTGGAGGCATAGCCGAACGAACCGGTCAGCGCAATGCGCGGAAACAGGGCTGCACGCGCGGCGCCGATATTGGCGTTGGCGCTGCGCAAGCGGTTCTCGGCTTGGCGGATGTCGGGTCTTACGACAAGCAGCGACGACGGCAGGCCGGGACTGAGCGCATCGAACTGGCCCGCGGCCTCAATCGGCGGCCCAACGGTCATCTCCCGCTGCAGGTCTTCGCCCACCAGCACCCACAGACGGTTCCAGTGCGCCGCCGTGGCGCGCTGCCACTCAGCGAGCTGGGTCTGCGCCTGCGTCAGCAGGATGGCCGACTGCTCGAAGTCGACCAGCGAGGTCACGCCGGCGTCCAGCCGGTCCTTGGCGACGCGCAGTGCATAGCTGCGGGTTTCGACCGTGCGCTGCGCCAGCGCGATGCCTTCCTCGCCCGCCCGGGCGTCGTAATAGGTCGAGGCCACGTTCGCAATCAGCGACAGACGGAATGCCCTCCGCCCTTCCACGGTCGCCAGGTATTGCTGCAACGCGGAGGCGGTCAGGTTGCGGATCCGCCCCCAGAAATCCAGCTCGAAGGACGAGACCATTACCTGGGCGCTGAACTGGTTGAACTGCACGGTCTGCCGCGACCCCGCCAGCGCCGGATCCAGTACGGTCAGCGGCTGCTGGTTGCGCGACGCGGCCGCGCCGGCATCCAGTTGCGGCAGCTGGTTGGCGCGTTCGATGCGGTAGAAGGCGCGCGCCTGCTCGATCCGGGCCGTGGCTGCGGCCAGATCCTGGTTCAGTTCCAGCGACCGGGCGATCAGGCGCTTGAGTTGCGGATCGCCGAAGAACTGCTCCCACGTGACGTCCTGCGCCGCCACCGCATCCGGCGGGACCTCGCCGGGAAATACCGCAGGCGTCGCGACTTCCGGCTGGCGGTGCTCCGGCGCGAAATTGCAGGCGGTCAGCCCCCAGCCCATCAGCGCCAAGATGGCAATGCGCGTCGGCCTCATGGGTTCTCTCCCCGCTCTTCGGCCTTGGCCGGAACGCTGGCAGCAGGCGAGGACCCGGGCTTGGCCGCATTCTTGCGCGGCCCCGACCAGCGCCGCGCAACCATGTAGAACAGCGGCGTGAAGAAAACGCCGAACAGCGTGGCGGTCAGCATGCTGCCCATCACGCTGGTGCCCACCGCCTGACGGCTGGCCGCGCCGGCGCCGGTGGCCAGCACCAGCGGCAGCATGCCCAGCACGAAGGTGATGCTGGTCATGATGATGGGACGCAGACGCTGCCGGGCGGCATCGACCACGGCCTCCTTGCGGTCGCGCCCTTCCAGTTCCTCTTTCAAGGCGAACTCCACGATCAGGATGCCGTTCTTGGCGGCCAGGCCAATGATCGTGACCAGCCCGATATTGAAATAGATGTCCGCCGACATGCCCCGCCCCAGCGTGAACGCCGCCGCGCCCAGAATGCCGAACGGCAGGATCAGCAGCACGGACACCGGCACGGACCAGCTTTCGTAGAGCGCCGACAGCAGCAGGAACACCACGATCAGCGACAGTCCCAGCAGCAGCGCTACCTGGTTGCCCGCCTGGCGTTCTTCGTACGCCGTACCGGTCCATTCATAGGTGATGCCCTGCGGCAGGACGCGCCCGGCAATGGCTTCCATCTCGGCCAGCGCCACGCCGCTGGAGCGGCCGGCGGCGGCCTCGCCCGAGATGGTGATGGACGGAAAGCCGTTGTAGCGCTCCAGCTGCTGCGGGCCGTCGATCCAGCGCATCCGCGAGAACGCCGAGAACGGCACCATCTCGCCCCGGTTGTTCGGCAACTGCAAGGCGGCAATGTCCTGCGGCTGCATGCGCTGGTCGGCCTCGGCCTGGATGAACACCCGCTGCACCGAACCGTCGAGCAGGAAGTCGTTGACGTAGTTCGACCCGAACGCCAGTGTCAGCGCCTGGTTGACCTGCGCGACCTGCAGCCCCAATGCGCGCGCGTGCACCCGATCGATCTCGACATACAGGCGCGGTCCCGGCGGCATGCCGTCCAGCCGCACGCCGGTCAGCACGGGGCTGGCCGCAGCGGCCGCGATCATGGCCGCGCCGGTGGCGGCCAGACCCGCGCCACCCTGCGCGGTGCGGTCCTGCACCTTCATGGAAAAGCCCGACGCGTTGCCCATCGACGGAATGGGCGGCGGATTCAGCGCAAAGATCATCGCCTGCGGAATCGAGCGGAAGGCCAAATTGCTGCGCCCGACCAACGCATCGACCGCCTGGCCGCGCTCCGTGCGCTCGCTCCACGGGTGCAGGTCCACGAACGACAGCGCCGCCGTCTGCCCCTGGCCGAAGAAGTTGAAGCCGACCACCGACGCCACGTTGCGCACGGCTGGCAACTGGCGCAGCTGGCTTTCGGCCTGCTGCACGGCGGCCTCGGTCTGGTCCGCCGTGGTGCCGGGCGCGCCGGTGTACGACACGAAGAAGTAGCCTTGATCTTCCAGCGGCAGATAGCCGCCCGGCAGGCGCGAGAACAGAAACACCGTCAGGCCGCAGACGCCCAGGAATATCAGCATCCAGCGCAGGGGCCGCACCAGCATGTGTTCGACCGCGCGCACATACTGGCGTGTCATCGCGTCAAAGCCGTTATTGAACTTGTCGAAGACCCACTGCTTGCCCTTCGAGATCCGGCCCTTGGGCGGCTTGCCGTCCGGCAGCTTGAGCAGCGTGGCGCACAACGCGGCGCCCAGCGACAGCGCCAGCACGGTCGACACCACGATCGCCACGGACAGCGTGATGGAAAACTGGCGGTAGATGGCGCCGCTGGAACCGGGAAACATCGCCATCGGCACGAACACCGCCACCAGCACCAGCGTGCTGGCGATGATCGGCCCCCACACCTGGCCGACCGCCTTGCGCGTCGCTTCCGGCGCAGAAATCTTCTCGTCATGCATGATCCGCGCGACGTTTTCCGACACCACGATGGCGTCATCGTTCAGCACCCCGATCGCCACCACCATGCCAAAAAGCGACAGCAGGTTGATGGATGCGCCGAACAGGAACAGGCCCGCGCAGGTGCCGATCAGCGCGATCGGCACGATCAGCGTGGGGATCAGCGTGCTGCGCCAGCTTTGCAGGAACAGGAACACCATTGCCGTGACCAGCAACAGCGCCTCGACCATGGTGACCAGCACCGAGCTGATGGACGTGGTGATGAAAGGCGTGGTGTCGAACGGCACCGTCCAGCCGACGCCCGCCGGAAACACGGGCTCCAGCTCGGCCATGCGCTGCCGCACCTGCCGTGCCACGTCCAGCGCGTTGGCGTCGTTGGCCAGCTGAATGGCGATGCCGGCGGCCTCCTTGCCGTTGACGCTGAGCCGGAAGTTGTAGCTTTCGTTGCCCAGCTCCACCCGCGCCACGTCGCCCAGCCGCACCAGCGAGCCGTCGTTGTTGACCCGAAGGATGACCTGCCGGAACTGCTCGGGCGTGGAAAAGCGGCTCTGCGCCACGATCTGTGCATTGAAGTCCGCGCCGCGCGCCAGCGGCAGGTCACCCAGCGACCCGCCGATCGTCTGCGCATTCTGTTCCTGCACCGCGCGCATCGCGTCACTGGCCGACATCTGAAAGCTGGCCAGCTTGCGTTCGTCCAGCCAGATCCGCATCGCGTACGACGAGCCGAACAGCTGCACGTCGCCCACCCCGCGGATGCGGCGCAGCTCGTTGAGGATGTTGTTGGACGCGAAATTGCCCATCTCGACGGCGCTGACGTTGCCGCTTTCCGATTGCAGCGCCAGCAGCATCAGGAAGCCGGACGACGCCTTGGTCACCGCCACGCCAAGCTGGCGGACTTCCTGCGGCAGCCGGGGTTCGACCCGGCTCAGGCGGTCCTGCACCTGGCTGCGGGCCACGTCCAGGTCCGTGCCCGGCTGCAGCGTCACCGTGATCTGCGACGTGCCGTTGGCGCGGCTGACCGACGCCATGTACAGGAAGTTGTCGACCCCGTTCATCTCCTCCTCGATGATGGAGGTGACCGTGCGGTCGATGGTGGTGGTGTCGGCGCCCCGGAAGGTCGCCTGGATGGTGATCGAAGGCGGCGCGATGTTCGGGTACTGCTCCACCGGCAGCAGCACTACCGCGATCAGCCCGAACAGCAACAGGAACAACGCCACCACCCAGGCAAATACCGGCCGCAAGACGAAGAATGAGCCCATGACCGACTCCGCTAGGGTTTCGCGGCTTGCTGTTCGACCGGGTCAACCTGTTGGCCTGGCCTTATCTTGTGCCAGCCATCCACGACCACTTTCTCCCCTGGTTCAAGGCCGCGGCGCACCAGCCAGCTTCCTGAGATCTGCTCACCCACCTCGATCTGCCTGGGCACCGCCGTGTTGTCGGGCCCGATGACGAACACGGTGGCCGTATCGCCGTTCAGCCGCGCCGCCCGCGCGGGAATCAGGACGCCCTCCTGGCGCACGCCGACGAGTATCTGACCGTTGACGAACTGGCCGGGCAGCAACTCACGCTTGGCGTTGTCGAAACGGGCGCGGATGGTCTGCGCGCCAGTGGTCCGGTCGACGCTCAGGTCCGCGAAATCCACGACCCCGGTCTCGCCAAACTCCCGGCCGTTGGCCAGCGTAAGCCGCACCGGAAACGTATTGCCCGCCGTCGCCAGCGCGCCGGAGCGCGCGTAGTCGGTCAGGTCCATGATGGCGGTGTTGGACTTGGTGAACGTGGCGCTGATCGGCGACAACTGATTGACCTGCGCCAGCAGCGTGGCCGCCGATGCGCTGACCAACGCCCCTTCGGTGACCAGCGCGCGGCCCACGCGACCGGCGATGGGCGCCCTGACCGTGCAGCGGTCCAGCCGCAACTGCGCCAACGTAACCGCGGCCTGCGCATCGGCCACATTGGCCTGCGCCTGCCCCAGCGCCGCCAGCGCGGCTTCGTATTCCTGCGCGCTGACCGCTTGACGCTGCACCAGCGGACGGAACCGGTCCGTGACCGAGCGCGCATTCTTCTGCACGGCCTGCGCACGCTGCAGCATGGCGTTGGCCTGCGCCAGCTGCGCCTTGTAGTCGCTGGGGTCTATCTGGAACAGCGGATCGCCGGCCTGTACGTCGCTGCCTTCGGTGTACAGCAGTTTCTCGACGATGCCGTCAACGCGTGCCCGCACTTCAGCGGTGCGAATCGGTTCGATCCGCCCGGGCAGGTCCACGTTCAGGTCGACCGGCTGGCGGCCGACGGTCATCACGAACACCTTCATCGGCGCAATGGTGACGGCCGCCGCGTCGTTCCGGTCACCACATCCCGCCAATGCAAGCGTCCAGGCGCCCAAGGCATACAACATGACACGACGGACATTGCTGCTTACTTGCGTCATCCACTACTCCCAGGCGGTCGAACTCGGGGTCTCGCGCTGCCCTCACCTCATGGCGGAGGCAAGAGCCTTACTTGGACAGCTTGTATGCGGAACAGCTTATGGGTGGACATCTTGCGGGCGCGTCTGGGCGCGCCGGACTGACGGACGTGCAGCTTATGAAGCGAGGGCGCAGCAAGGCGCCATGGGGTTATCGCGTTGAAGTAGGAGAATGCCGCCAATCGGGAAAAGTCCGACCCAGGCGGAACCTGCCCAATTGAGGCCAGGCTGGCTCTGGCCCGGCGTCGGCCGGGCGCCATGCAAAACGAACAAGACCATCGACTTTCGCACAAGCATCCTTTATGTCGTTGACGAGGAAGACTGGCTGAAATAGGGCTGCATGGTCGAGCGGCGGAGGGGGAATCCGCTTGCGGGCGCTGGCACGGCACGTGCTGGGCGCGGCGCGAAAGCACAGCTTAAGTAGCGATGGCACTTAGTGCAAGCTTTTCTCGTTTGCGCCGTTGGCGAACGGGAACGAAAGCGATGCGTTGGGAACGGGTGTCGCAGGACAGGGCGATGGGGAGAAGTGCCCCGGGTCGGGCGTCCACTTGAGCAGTTGTTGCCAGACTAAACAAATAGGATCAGAAAGAATCCGCCGCGGCGAAACGAGCCGGGAAGTGGCGGCAAACGCATGTGCCCGCCACTTCCCAAACGCGCGGATCACCCGCGCAACCGCAGCTTGCGAACCACTTCGAGCAGATCGTCCAGCGACACCGGCTTGCTGATGTGGGCGGAAAAGCCTGCGCTGACGGCTTCGCGCATGTCTTCCTTGGCGCCAAAACCGGTGAGCGCGATGGAAGGCAGATCGGCGCCACTGTCTTTTTCGCGAATGGCGCGCATCAGCGTATAGCCATCCATCTCCGGCATGCCGATGTCCGACAGCATCAGGTCGAAGCGGGCGGTCTCCAGGATTTCCAACGCCTGCCGGCCGTTGGAGGCGGCCGTGACTACCGCCCCTTCCATGTCCAGCAGCTCGTGCATGATGTGCAGGACGTCCTCGGAGTCATCGACCAAAAGCACCTTCAGCCCTTCCAAAGGCATGTCGGCGTTGGCTTGCGGCGCGTCCTCGGCTTCAAGGGAACCGGCCAGATCCAGCCATACCGTGAAGCGCGCGCCAAGTCCCACGCCATCGGAATGGACCTGAATCGCGCCGCCATGCGCACCCACCAGCTCGCTGACAACCGCCAGGCCGATGCCCAGTCCAGAGGTGGCGCCCGTCTTCTGGCGCACGTCGCCCTGGCTGAACATGTCGAACACCCGGCCGATGAACAGCGGGTCGATGCCCTGGCCCGTGTCGGCGACTTCCAGTTTCAAGCGGTTGTCCTCGATGGCCAGCTTAAGCGCGACGGAACCGCCCTCGGGCGTGAACTTGATCCCGTTGTTCAGCAGGTTCCAGATCACCTGTTCGATGCGCACGGGATCCGCGTCCAGGTAGATCGCCAGCGCAGGATCAAAGTCGCTGCGCAGATCGATGCCGGCCGACGCCGCCACGGGCTTGAGCACCTCGAGGATGTTTTTCGCGATGGCCACGACGTCGATGATCGATTTGTTGAGCGCCAGCTTGCCCGTCCGGACGCGCGAGAGATCCAGCAGATCGTCGATGATGCGGGCCTGGCCTTTGACCGAACGCTGGATCAGGTCCGTGGCACGCGCGGCGGGGCCGAAATTGCGCACGGCCGGCGTGCGGGCCAGCAGCTCTGCATTGAGCTGGATCAGGTTGAGCGGGTGCTTCAGTTCGTGCGACACGACCGCGAAGAACTCGTCCTTCAGCACGCTATCCGCATGTGCGCGGTCCAGACGGGACTCCTGCTCGGCGTCGCGCAACTTCAGGTCAGTGACATCGCGCACGATCTTGGCAAACCCCTGATAGACAGGATCATCCATCCGGTTCACGCCGCCCGTGCAGAACACCAGGCTGCCGTTCTTGCGCTTGTGCCAGCGTTCGTCAGGGGCGTAGCCGATCTTCCTGGCGCGATTCAGCTCATGCTCGGGTCTGCCGGCCGCGATGTCCTCGTCAGTGAAGATGATCGCAATAGGCTTGCCTTCCGCCTCGGCGCTGGTGTAGCCGAACATCAGCTCGGCGCCGATATTCCAGTTGGTGATGATGCCGTCGTTGTCCAGCGTCATAATGCCGAAATCGCGCGCGCTCTCGGTCATCAGCTTCAAGTGGGCCTCGCCCAATCGCACGCTTTCTTCCGCCTTGCGCCGGTCCGTGATGTCGATGAACGTAAGCACCGCGCCCTCAATGCGGTGGTCACCGCTCCGGTACGGTAGCAGCCGCGCCAGATACCAACGGTCCGTCGTGCTGTGCACCTCGCGTTCCAAGGGGCGCAGCAGTTCGAACACGCCGGCGGCATCCTTGGCCAGGTCCGGGTACTCCAGACGATGCGTGATGTCGAGCACCGAACGTCCGGCGTCGCTCGGGATCACATTGAAGATGTCGGACGCCCGGGGCGTGAACCACTGGATGCGCATCATGCGATCCACGAACACCGTGGCAATGTCGGTGGACGCGATCAGGTTCTGCAGGTCGTCATTGATCTTCGCGGTTTCATCGACCTTGGCCTTCAGTTCCGCATTGACCGTGATCAGCTCCTCGTTGACGGACTGCAGCTCTTCCTTGCCGGTCTCCAATTCTTCCGTGGTGGAGCGCAACTCTTCGTTGATGGCCTGAAGCTCTTCGTTGGAGGCCTTCAGTTCTTCGGTGGAGGTTTCCGCCTGCTCGATGGTCGCCTGCAACTGGCCCCGGGTGCGTTGGAGTTCGGCCTCCAGTTGCGTCAGTACCACTGCGGAGCCCGTCGCGGGGCTGACAACACCCTCTGCGCTCATGATGTCCTCGACTTCCTCGAAAAGCACAAGCAGGTAATCACTGGCCGTCTCATCGTGCCGGAATGGCCGCACCACCATGTTGACGTAGGTCTGGCGCTCGCCAAGCGTCATTCTCACGCGCCGCGCCTCGACACTCTTTCGCGAATGCAGGGCCTGAAACATCGCGGTGCGCAATTCCGTGCGCAATTCCGGATGCACCGACAAGGACAGATTGCGGGAAGGTTCGCCGCCCGGGTGGCGCAGGAAGCGGCCTGCCCGCTCCGAAATGTGCACGATGTCGCTGTGAGCATCGACGATGACACTAGGCGGCGCGAACATTTCGAGCGCACGCTGGTGCACGGCGGCATACGAGACCTTGGGCTGGCGAACCGGCGCCGCCGAAGCGTGCACCGGCCGAACGTGATTAATCCCGCCGTCGGCCAGTTCGGGCATGCCGCTCAGTTGCGACGGCGTTTCCCGAGCGATGTAGATGCGGTGGCGCTTGTCCACCACCTGAAAAAGCTGCGGGCACGCATCGGCCGATTCGGAACTGCCGAGGAAAAGATAACCGCCCGGCTTCAA
The DNA here is from genome assembly GCF_902859585.1 of Achromobacter animicus. Classification (GTDB taxonomy): domain Bacteria; phylum Pseudomonadota; class Gammaproteobacteria; order Burkholderiales; family Burkholderiaceae_B; genus Achromobacter; species Achromobacter animicus. The sequence goes on from NZ_CADIJM010000007.1 coordinate 119,844, forward strand.
TGCGAAGTGAAACATGCGCAACACGTCGCGCTGCACTTCGCGGTCCAGGTAGATCAAGAGGTTGCGGCAACTGACCAGATCCAGCTTCGAGAACGGGGGATCGCGCAGGATGTTGTGCACGGCAAACAGCACCCGCTCGCGGATTTCCTTCTTGACGCAATACTCGTTGTCCTGCTCGCTGAAGAAGCTTTGCAGCATGGCTTCAGGCACGTCGCCCTTGATTGCCAACGGATAAGCCGCCGCCCGGCCCACGGCTAGCGCCGATTCGTCGATGTCGGTGGCAAATAACTGGATCTTGGGCGGGTGGGGCAACGCATCGGCCTGCGCGCTCATCAGCATGGCCAGCGAATACGCCTCTTCACCTGTAGAACAACCAGCCACCCAGGCGCGCAACGCCACTTCCGGCGTGGTGCTCAGCGACTTCAGCAGCTTGGGCAACACGAATTCATCCAGATTGGCGAAAGCTTCCTTGTCCCGGAAAAACTGCGTGACGCCAATGAGCATATCGGACAGCAGTTTAGGGGTCTCGTCGATGCGCTCCTGAAGCAGCTTTCCGTATTCGGGCAAGGTTGACACGCCCGTGACCTGCATGCGGCGCTCGATTCGGCGGAGCACCGTGGCCTTCTTGTAGTGACGGAAATCGTGCGCCGTGCGGGCGCGCAAGAGGGCAAGAATGTCCCGCAACGCATTGCGTTCCTGTTGCGCCCCGTCCGTCGCCTGCTCGGCATCCGCGGCGCCGGAGGCCTCGGCCTCGGTCAGCGGCGGCAGATGGATGCTGTCCATGTTTTCCGCGATCTGCTTGAGACGCTGCGGCATGGTGGACACAGGCAGCACAATGTCCACCATGCCGGTGGAAATTGCATTGCGCGGCATGGTGCCGTGCTCTGCTTCCTCGGGCAACTGCGCGAACGTCACGCCGCCCTGTTCCTTGATGCGGGCAAGGCCCACCGATCCGTCGGACCCGCCCCCCGACAGCACGATGCCGACGGCACGGTTCGTATGCACATCGGCCAGCGTGCGGAAAAATTCGTCGATCGCAATCTGGCGGCCTTCCGGGCGACTGGCCCCCGCCGAAATACGCAGGTAGCCATCATTCATCGACAGCGAGGCCGCCGGAGGAATCACGTAGACGTGATCACGCAGGATCGGCACCGGCTTGGTGACCTGCTCGACCGGTAGCCCCGTGCAGGCCTGCAGAATCCTGTCGAGAATGCTTTCGTGATCGGGAGACAGATGCACCACGACGACGAAGGCCATGCCGGGTTTGGCCGGCATGTTCGAGAAGAAAGTCTTGAGCGCGTCGATCCCTCCCGCAGAGGCCCCCAGTCCGACCACCGGGAAGTTCAGGTCGCTTCGGACGACTCCCGGTTTGATGTTGGGAACAGACGGCGATTGGGACATTTTGGGCCTGTAGGTTGCGTGCGTGGGAGTACCCGCCATGATACAGCCGCCAGTTTGCGTGAGGTGCCGCGACAGCAGTCTCAAAGACAGATGTTTGGCGTCGTCGCGCAGCGTCTTCAAATCATTCGATGGGCCCCGGCGGCAGCATCCGCTTGTGCGCCGTGGCGCGGTACTGGCGCTCGATCACCGCGACCGCGTCTTCGGCAACCTCCTCGCCTTCCAGATAGCCATCGATCTGCGCGTATGTCACACCGTACGCGTCCTCATCCGGGCGCAACGGCCGCAACGACTCGAGGTCGGCGGTCGGCACCTTGAGCACCAGCCGGTCCGGCGCGCCCAGCAGCGACCCCAGCGCCCGTACCCGCCGCTTGGTCAGACCGCGCAGGGGCAGCACGTCCGCCGCGCCGTCACCATGTTTGGTGAAAAACCCCATCAAGGCCTCGGCGGCCTGGTCCATGCCGATCACCAGGCAGTCAAGCGCGCCCGCAATGGCGTACTGGGCAATCATGCGCTGCCGCGCCTTGATGTTGCCCGCGCCGAAATCCTCGGCCGCGTCGTCGGCGTATTCCAGGCCGGCGGCGCGCAGCGCCTCGCGTTGCGCATCCACGGCGGGCTTGATGTCGATCCGCATACGGCGATCGGGTGCAATGAAATCCAGTGCCTGCGCTGCGTCTTCTTCGTCGCGCTGCTCGCCGTAGGGCAAGCGCACGGCGACGAACGTGGCCGGTCTCCCCTGGCCGCGGACGCGCTCGACGGCAAGCTGCGCGATCCGCGCCGCGACCGTGGAATCCACCCCGCCGCTGATTCCCAGGACATAACCTGCGCGGCCTGACTGCATCAGGTAGTCGGCGAGGAAGGCAATGCGCCTTTCCAGCTCTTCGGTCGCGTCGAAGTCCGGGGTTACTCCCAATTCTCCGGCGATGGCATCCCGCAAGCGCAAGGGGGTGTTACCTGAATTCATTTTTACTTCTCCACGTTGGCGCATCTGAGCAGCAATCAGCGTTCCTGCGTGCGACTCATGCCCTGCGCCGCGCCAGGCTTGTTCGGGCACGGCACTTGCTCGCCGTTCGATGTTTCATTGTCGGAGGCGCCACGATGGACCCGGACTGGTCGACGATGTTTTCGTTTTCGCTCTCGCCGCTAGAGATTTTCATCCGCGGGACGATCGTCTATTGGTTCATCTTCTTGCTGCTGCGGCTTGCCGGCCGGCGCGATGTCGGCTCGCTGGGCGTGGCCGACATGCTGGTGCTGGTCCTGATCGCCGACGCCGCGCAGAATGCGATGGCGGGCGAATACAAATCCATTCTGGACGGCATGGTCCTGATCTCCACGATCATCGGTTGGACCGTGCTGGTCGACCGGGTAGGCTACTTTTTCAAGCCGCTTGGCCGCCTGCTCGAATCGGACCGCGTATGCCTCGTGCGCGACGGCGTGATCGCCAAGCGCGCGCTGCGCCGCGAATACCTGACGGAAGACGAGCTGATGAGCCAGCTCCGGCTGAAAGGCGTCCTCGAAGTTTCAGAGGTGCGCCGCGCGTATATGGAGCCGGATGGAGATATCAGCGTCATCAAGCGCCGGGCGCACAGCCGCTTTCGCCGGACCTAGCAACGCGATGCGCGATGCCGGCTCGGCGGGATGTCGGCCCCCGCCCCAGCAGCGCCGTGTCCCGGCCCTTACGGCAGCGTGTGCGCATCCTCGGTCAGTACCTGCAGCAGCGCCTCGACGGAGTATGGCTTCTGCATGACCGGGAATCCCAACGCCCGCGGCCCGGCCATCGCATCGCTGTAGCCGCTGGCCAGCACGATCCGGATGCCGGGCCAGCGTTCGCGGATGCGGCGGGCGAGGTCCATGCCGTTCATGCCGGGCAGCACCAGATCCAGAATCGCCAGGTCAAAGCCCCCATCGCGCTGTTCCAGTTCATGCAGCGCTTTCTCGGCATCCACCGTCCAGGTGAGATCCTGACCCAGTTCCGCCAGCCACGCCGACACCACCTCCCCGACCATGCGGTTGTCTTCCACCAGTAGCACCTGACGGCGCACCGGCACGTTGACGATGACGCCGGCGGCGGGCGTCTCGACCACCTCGCCGGGGGACGTCACGGCCGGCAGGTACAGCGTGAACGTGGTTCCCTTGCCAACCGTGCTGTCCACCGTCACGTCGCCGCCGGACTGCTGCACGAAGCCCTGCACCTGGCTCAGACCCAGGCCGGAGTTCTCATGCTGGCCTTTGGTGGTGAAAAAAGGCTCAAACACGTGCGCCAGCACGCCGGGCGCGATTCCCGCGCCGGTGTCCTGCACGGACAGGGCCACGTGCGGGCCATTGAGTTTGGTATGGGCTTCCAGTTCCGACGCGTCCGGCACGACCTTAGCCAATATCTTGAGTTGGCCTCCAGCCGGCATGGCGTCGCGCGCATTGATGATCAGATTGAGCAACGCTGATTCAAGTTGCCCCGGGTCCGCGAAGATCGTGCAATCGTCCGGCCCGAACTCGTAGCTGATTGCCACGTGCGATCCGACCGAGGTCTCGAAGAGCTCGCGCATCGACGCGAGGCTGTCACGCACGTCAAACGCGTGCGGCTGCAGCGGCTGCCGCTTGGCATAGGCCAGCAACTGCCGGGTCAGCTGGGCCGCCTTTTCGGTGGTGTCGATGATGATGCCCACGTAGCGCATCAGCGAGGGGGGCAGCTCGGGATAGCGCTTGATGAATTCCGCGGAAAAGCGGATCGCGGTCAGGAAATTGTTGAAGTCGTGCGCGACGCCGCCAGTAAGGCGGCCGATGGCTTCCATGCGTTGGGCGTGATGCATGGAATCGCGGGCTTCCTGCAGCTGCTCGTGCCGCTCCTTCTGTTCGGTGATGTCGCGCGTGATCTTGGCGTAGCCGACAAGGACGCCCCGGTCGTCATGGACGGGATCGATGACCACGCTGCACCAGAAGGTGCTGCCGTCCTTGCGGACGCGCCAGCCCTCGGCCTCAAAGCGCCCTTCACGCCGCGCCGTCTCCAGGGCACGCTCCGGCACGCCGGCATTTCGGTCTTCAGGTGTGTAAAAAACGGAGAAGTGCTGCCCGATGATCTCGTCCGCGCCATAGCCCTTGAATCGTTCCGCGCCGGGATTCCAGCTGCTTACGCGGCCCTTGGCGTCGAGAAGATAGATAGCGTAATCCCGCACTGCGCCGACTAGAAGGCGATAGCGGTCCTCGGACGGAAAATCCGGTAAAGAAGTCATGCAATGTCCCCACCTGCGTGTTTATTCATGCTCATCGCTCTCAGCAAACGCCGTGCCGTTCAGAAAATCCTGTTACAGCAATCGCCAAACGGGCACAGAATTTGCTGTAACCCGTAGTCAGTGGGCGGCCCATTCCAGGCGCCGCCCGGGCATAGAGGGCCTTAATAATGCAACCGATTCGTAAAGCTGTATTTCCCGTCGCGGGCCTGGGCACCCGCTTTCTTCCCGCCACCAAGGCCATGCCCAAGGAAATGCTGCCCATCGTCGACCGGCCGCTGATCCAGTATGCCGTTGAAGAAGCGGTCGCGGCAGGCATCACCGAACTGATCTTCGTCACTGGCCGCAACAAGCGGGCGATCGAAGACCATTTCGACCGGGTGCCCGAACTGGAGTACGACCTGGAGGCGAAAAACAAGAACGCCCTGCTGGAGACCGTCCGTAACGTCATTCCGGACAGCGTCAAGTGCGTGTACACCCGCCAGCCGGCAGCCCTGGGGCTCGGCCATGCGGTGCTCTGCGCGGCGCCCATTGTAGGCAACGAACCGTTCGCCGTGCTGCTGGCGGACGACATGATAGACGCCGACGCCCCCGTAATCGGCGAAATGATGAAGGTGGCCCGGGAGTTCGAAGGCAGCGTCCTGGCGATCCAGCAGGTGCCGAAAACCAACACGCATCAGTACGGGATCGTGTCCGGCAGCCGCAAGGCGCACAGCGTCATGAGCCTGACCGGCATCGTGGAAAAGCCCAAGCCCGAGGACGCGCCGACCGACCTGGCGGTGGTCGGCCGCTACATTCTGGAACCCCAGATATTCGCGCTGCTGGAAGCCACCCAGGCGGGCGTGGGCGGTGAAATCCAGCTGACCGACGGCATTGCCGCCCTGCTCAAGACGCGCAAGGTGTTCGGGTTCGAATACGACGGCGTGCGCTATGACTGCGGCAGCAAGGAAGGCTTTTACCGCGCCACGATGGAAATCGGGCGCAAGTACCACAACCTGGCTTGATGCCGCCACGCTTCGCGACGCTCCCGGGCGTCGCGGGGTTTGTCCCGCCATGTACACCCACATCCAACTAGGCGCCCGCGACTGGCCGCGGCAGGTGCGGTTTTACGACGCTGTCCTGCGGCCCCTCGGTCTGCACCGCGAAAACGGCATCGAGGATGCCGGCCCCGCAGGCGTGATCTGGCGGGCTGGCGCGGCGCGCTGGCCGTCGTTCGTCGTGGCGCCGCCCTTCAACGGGCTGCCGGCCACCTGGGGCAACGGCTGCCAGGTGAGCTTCGAGGCGCCCACGCCGCAGGTCGTGCGCCAATGCTGGGAGGAAGCCCTGCGGCAAGGCGGAACCGACGAAGGCGCGCCGGCGCTGCGCCCTCACTATGCGGCAGATTTCTACGCGGCCTACTGTCGCGATCCGGAAGGCAACAAGCTGGCGTTCGTCTGCGCCGCATCCCCCGCGTAACCCCCGCCGCACCATGGAAATTTTTACCGCGCCGGGTCCGGCGTTGCGCTATGGGCACGGGCTTCCGACCGCGTGACGGTCGGGCGCGCGAGCCCGCAAAACGGGTCGGGAAGCGCGAGCCGGCGCAGGCACGCGATTTGCGATTCCGTCACGCGCGCTGGGATCGTCCGTCTGGCTGACACGTCAACCGTCCGGCGCAATCCTATTCATCAGACAGGAAGCCTCTCATGACCGACTCGAAACCCGCTCCCCCGCCCAATCCGCCGCCGTCTCCGCATGTCGACCGCGCCGAGACCGGCTTCACGGGCCAACCGACCGAGGACGGACCGCCGACGGGGGAAGTGAATCAGGACCCGGACACCAATTCGGGCTACCCCGCCGGCGGCTCGCAAGCGCCGGCCGGGAAAGATCCGTACGGACGCCCCAAGAAAGCCGATTCCTGAGCCTTCCCGCCTGGGTTTTCCTTGCACCTTCAGCGACCGCACGCGGCTTTCAGCGTGCGGTCGCTGCCATGTGGGTGCCGTAATTCAAGCGGTCCGTGGGCGATGCCGACGCCGCCGTGCGATGCCTGCCTGCTGTAGATGAATTAGTTGCCGATGAGCCCCCTCTTTTCCCATTTATTGAAACGCGCTGCCGCCTACCGTGCCGCCATCGCCGAGGACAGCGTCCGCCTGCCGCTGCAAACCGTGGCGGCGGTACTGCTTGCCTTCGGCTGCATGACGTGGTGGCAGATGCCGGACGTCGCGTGGGGCGCCTTCTCCGCCCTTTTTGTGGTGCGCGCCACGGTCGAGGGCACGGTCGGCGAGGCCGCGGCCCGCATCCTGGGCGCACTGATCGGGGTGGCGCTGGGCATCACGCTCGTGCCGTTGGCGCACGCCGCCGACATTCCGGCGCCATGGAGCATCGTGGCCGGCGTGGGGGCCGCCGCCTGCCTGTCGATACGCTGGCCGACGCTGAACTACAGCCTGGTCACGGCAACCATCCTGACCGTCACGCCGGACGCCGACATCGTCGCGGGCGCGGTGAACAAGACGCTCGCCATCGTCGTGGGGTCCATTGCCGGGATCCTGGCCGCTTTTGCGGTGCTGCCCCTGTCGGCCCGATACAGCATGCGCTACAACCTGGCCGCGTCGCTGCAGCTCTATGGCGAACTGCTGGTCGAATGGGCCGCCGCCGTGAACGAAGGCCGTGCCCGGCCCCGGCCCCGCGACAAGCCCGCCCTGGAACGTACCCACTGGCGCGCACGCGACATGGCAAGCCAGTCGCGATCAGTGCCCATTCGTATTCTGGGCGCGGACACGCAGGCCCATCGGCTGCAGGAACGGATCGAGGAACTGTGGTTGACCGTGCCGCTGATGGAACGCATCGGCGGCATGGAGCTGACCGACAACGTCTGCCACCGTCTGGGCCCCGCGCTGCACGACGTCGCGATGGCGGCACGGCAGCAGATCGATGGACTGGCCCGCGTCATTCGCGACAAGGGCGCCGAAGCGCCCATGTGCAGCACCGGTGAGCCATTTGCCAAACTGGATGCCGCTGTCGAGGAAGCCGCAAGCGGCGGCGGCTTCACGGCCCGCGAGCGCGTGGCCGTGGATCTCATCCGCTGGTCGTGGCAGGAAGTCACGCGGGAACTGGACGCCTTGTGCGACACCGTCCAGCCGGAGTCCTGACAAACGCGAGGCCGGATGCAGGATTTCCGGCCTCGGTGGTCAAAGCCCAACGATTAAATGGGTCAACGCGTCAAGACTTCAAGGCGTCAGCACGACCTTGATGCAGCGGTCTTCCTTGTCACGGAACGTCTTGTACAACTCAGGCCCGGCCTCCAGCTTGGCGCGATGCGTGATGACGAACGACGGATCGATCCTGCCCTGCACGATGAGGTCCAGCAGCTCGTCCGTCCAGCGCCGCACGTGGGTCTGGCCCATGCGCCACGTCAGCCCCTTGTTCATCGACGCGCCAAACGGAATCTTGTCGATCATCCCGCCATACACGCCGGGCACCGACAGAATGCCCGCCGGCCGGCACACGTACATCATTTCGCGCAGCACGTGCGGCCGGTCGGTCTCGGCGCCCACGGCCTGCTTCATGCGGTCGTACATATGCTCCATTGTGCTGCTGGCGTGCGACTCCATGCCGACCGCGTCGATGCATTTCTCCGGCCCTTTGCCGTTGGTCAGTTCCTTCAACCGCTCCACGACATCCTCGTCCTGAAAGTTGATCGTGATTGCGCCAGCATCGCGCGCCATCTGCAGGCGTTCCGGCACGGATTCGATGCAGATCACCTGGCGCGCGCCCAGCAGGATCGCGCTCTTGATCGCCATCTGGCCGACGGGGCCACCGCCCCACACCGCGACCGTGTCGGTCGATTCGATGTCGCACTGCTTGGCCGCCTGCCAACCGGTGGGCAGAATGTCTCCCAGAAATAGCACCTGTTCATCCGACAGCTCGTCGGGCACCTGCACATGCGTCGAATCGGCAAACGGCACGCGCACGTACTCCGCCTGGCCGCCAGCGTAGCCGCCCGTCAGATGGGTGTAGCCGAACAACCCGGCCGTCGTGTGGCCGAACATCTTGGCCGCCTGCGCCGCATTGCGGTTCGTGCGCTCGCAGACCGAGAAGTTGCCGCGCTTGCACTGGTCGCACTCCCCGCAGGTAATGGTGAACGGGATCACCACGCGATCGCCGATTTTCAGGTTCTGCGCCTGCGCGCCGACTTCCACGACTTCGCCCATGAATTCATGGCCCATGACGTCGCCGGATTTCATGCCCGGCATGAATCCATCGAACAGATGCAGGTCGGACCCGCAGATTGCGCACGCGCTCACCTTGATGATCGCGTCGCGCGGATGCTCGATGACAGGATCAGGGACGGTGTCGTAGCGGATGTCGTGTTTGCCGTGCCAGCAAAGTGCTTTCATCAGAATCTCCTTTGACGTGACCGCAACACGCGATCAGGCAGGGCGCAGCAACTGCCATGCCGCGAGCCACGATTCATCTGAAATGTCCGCGCGGACGCAGGAGCGAACGCAGAACTTGCAACGCCGGTCGAAAAATATCCACGACGCGTCAACACCTTGGGCCGCAATCGCCATTGATCCCCGCGATTTATCGCAGCCCCGCGTCCCGCGCGCGTTCGGCACGATGCTTGCGAAGCCCTTTCACACGCTTTCGGTGTGATACCCCGGCTCAAGCCGCCCCGCCATCACCAGACCCATCCCCATCTCCTGGAGTTTCCATGCGTACCGTCGATTCCTCAATTGGCGGCGCACCCCACGCCCGCCCTCCCACCGCACCGGAAGCACCTGCGGCGAACGGATGGCTGACGCGCGAGCGCCCTGCGATATTGTGCTTTTCCCATCTCCGTTGGAATTTCGTGCACCAACGGCCCCAGCATCTGATGACGCGTTTCGCGCGGGCCCACGCCGTCTACTATGTCGAAGAACCTGTCTGGGAAGACACCGCCCGCCACGGCTGGCTCGAGTCCAGCCGCGTCGATGGCGTCACCGTCATCACACCGCACGTGGCGCGGGAAACGGCCAAGCAAGACCAACACCGCTTGCTTGCTGAGCTTGTCCGCGAGCACGGACTTGCCACACCGGTCCTGTGGTACTACACGCCGATGAGCCTGCCGTTTACCGAAGATCTGGACGCCGGGCTCGTGGTGTACGACTGCATGGACGAACTGTCCGCGTTTCGCGGCGCGCCGCCGGAACTGGTCGCGCTCGAACGGCAACTGCTCTCGCGCGCCGACGTGGTCTTCACGGGCGGGCATAGCCTTTACGAGTCCAAGCGACGGCTGCACCCGAATGTTCAGGCGTTCCCCAGCAGCGTGGACCGGCAGCATTTCGCGCGGGGCCGGACGTCGGCCAGCATCCCTGCCGACCTGCTCGCGATTCCATCTCCTCGCCTGGGCTTTTACGGCGTGCTGGACGAGCGCTTCGACACGGCACTGCTGGCGCAGGCGGCCGGCATGCGGCCCGAGTGGCAGTTCGTGCTGATCGGCCCGGTGGTCAAGATCGACCCGTCCACGCTGCCGCAGGCGCCCAACATCCATTACCTTGGCTCGCGCACGTACCCCCAGCTTCCTGACTATCTGGCGGGATGGGACGTCGCCCTGATGCCGTTCGCGATGAACGAATCCACGCGCTACATCAGCCCGACCAAGACGCCGGAATACCTGGCGGCGGGCAAGCCCGTCGTCTCCACACCGATTGCGGACGTCGTGCGCGCCTACCGCGGCTGCCCCGTCGTGCACATCGCTGCGGACGCGCCAGCCTTCGTCAACGCGATAGCGCTTGCGCTGGACGCGGCGGCCGATCCGGACACGGTGGCCCAGCACGCCGACCGCGCATTGGACGGCATGTCGTGGGATCGAAGCTGGGAAGGCATCTGCGATGCGATGAATCGCGCCTGGACCAGCTCCGCGCGCGGGGCCAGTCAGGCGTTCCCGGTGCCGGCCGCCCTGCGGCTGCCGCAAAGCCTGACGCCCACGCACTACGACTGTCTGATCGTCGGTGCAGGCTACGCTGGCAGCGTGCTGGCCGAACGCCTGGCGCGCGGCAGCGGCAAGCGCATCATGGTGGTGGACCGGCGTCCGCACATCGCGGGCAATGCTTACGACTTCTATAACGAGGCGGGACTGCTCGTGCACCGTCACGGTCCCCACATCTTCCACACCAACTCCGACAAGGTGCTGCAATACCTGTCCCGGTTTACGGAATGGCGGCCCTATGAACACCGGGTCCTGGCCCGCACCGACGGCATGCTGGTTCCGATGCCGATCAACCTCACGACCCTCGAACGGCTGAACGGCCGGAGCTTCACCGCCGCCGAGGCCGAACAATTCCTGCAGACGGTGGCCGAGCCGGTTTCCGTCGTGTCCAGCGCCGAGGACTACGTCGTGTCGCAGGTCGGCCGCAACCTGTACGAAAAGTTCTTCCGCGGGTACACCCGCAAGCAATGGGGCCTGGACCCCTCGCAACTGGACCGTTCCGTCGCCGCGCGCGTACCCACGCGGCTTTCGCGCGACGACCGCTACTTCACTGACCGCCATCAATGCATGCCGCTCAAAGGCTACACGCACATGTTCGAGCGCATGCTGGACCATCCCAACATATCCCTTGCGCTCGGGATGGACTTCGAGGCAGCCAAGTCGGCGTTCAGCTATGACGAGCTGATCTATACCGGCCCCATCGACGAATACTTCGGCTATTGCTTTGGCCCGCTGCCGTACCGGTCCCTCAAGTTCCGGCATGAAACGCTGAACGAGGAATGGCACCAGCCCGTCGGCGTCGTCAACTACCCGGCCGAAGACGTCCCTTACACCCGCATCACGGAATACAAGCACCTGACCGGCCAGCGCCACGCGAAGACCGCCGTGACCTACGAGTATCCCAGCGCGCAGGGGGACCCGTACTACCCCGTCCCGCGCCCCGAAAACGCTGCGCTGTTCCGGCGGTACCAGGCGCTGGCGGATGCGTGCGAAGGCGTGCATTTCGTCGGCCGCCTGGCGACTTATCGCTACTACAACATGGACCAGGTCGTGGCGCAGGCCCTGTCCACGTACGAGGAGATGGCAAACCGGCAGGCAGAACCGCGCGGTGCGGTCGTGGCCGAATGAATCGGGGCATGGCGTTTCAGAGCTTCCTGCAGGCGGGGTTCGAGTGCTCCTGTCACCGCTTCCCCGATGGCCGGCAGCTTGACCTGATCGAGTCCACGGGCCATGCGAAGTGGGCGGCCCAGGACTACGCCGCCATCGCCGCGCTGGGCATGCGGACGGCAAGGGACGGGGTGCGCTGGCACCTCGTCTGCCCCGCCGCCAACGTATACGACTGGTCTTCGCTGCTGCCGCTGCTACGTGCCGCCCGCGACAGCAACGTCGAAGTGATCTGGGACCTGTGCCACTACGGCTGGCCGGCGTGGCTGGATATCTGGTCGCCCTCCTTTCCCGAGGCGTTCGCCCGATATGCCGCCGCAACGGCCCGCCTGATTGCAGGAGAAACCGATATGCCCACCTGGTATTGCCCGATGAACGAAATCTCGTACTGGAGCTGGGCGGGCGGCGACATGGCGCACTTCGGGCCATGCACGCTCGGGCGTGGCCTGGAACTCAAGCGGCAGCTCGCCCGCGCCGCCATCCAGGCCAGCGACGCGATCCAGGAAGCCGACCCGGACGCGCGTCTGGTCTGCGCCGAGCCGCTGATTGCCATTCAGCCCGCGCAACCCGGCGACGCCCTGGAAGCCGCGGCGGCCAGCGAGGCCCAGTTCGAAGCACTCGACATGCTGTGCGGACGCGGGCACGCGGACCTGGGCGGCGACGAGCGCTACGTCGACGTCATCGGGTTGAACTACTACCCCCACAACCAATGGCTGCACCGCGGCGCGCCCCTGCCATGGGACGACGCGCGCTACACGTCCCTGGCCCACCTTCTGCAGGGTTGCGCGCACCGCTACGGCAAGCCCTTGTTCATTGCAGAAACCGGGGCCGAAGGTCTCGCTCGCCCCCGCTGGATGCGCTATGTCGCCGACCAGGTCGCGCTGGCGCAGGCGCGCGGCGTCGACGTCGCGGGCATCTGCCTGTATCCGGTGACGGACTACCCAGGCTGGGAAGACGACCGCCACTGCCCGACCGGCCTCCTCAGCGCGCCCGCGTCCGATGGCCGGCGCAGCGTGTACGCCCCGCTCGAAATCGAACTGCGCGCGCAGGCGGTACGCGCGGGCCGCGGTCCCGCCGGCCTGCTCCCGGCGCCCGCACGCAGCGCCGACGGAGATTGAGCCATGCCAGACCTGCCCGCCCTCCCCACCCATCCCACGGCCTTTCTCTGGCGGTACGTCCGCCAGCGGCCCTGGGCGTTCGGCTTGCTGGGGTTGATCGTCGTCCTGGCCGGGGTGTGCTCGGTGACGGTTCAGTACGCCATGAAGCTCATCGTCGACGCCATGGCCCTGGGCGCAGACGCATCCGTGCAGGTGTGGTGGGCGCTCGGCCTGTTCCTCGCCGTCATCGCCATTGAAGCCGCACTATGGCGCTGCGGCGGATGGCTGGGTTGCCGCAACATCGTGGCCGCCTGCGCGGCGCTGCGGGTCGAGGTCTTCGAGCACCTGAGCCACCATTCCACCCGCTACTTCCGCCAGCACCACTCCGGCGCCCTCGCCAACCGCATCTCGTCCACCGCAAGCGCCGCCGGCGCCATCTACGGCGCCATGGTCTGGAGCATCGTGCCGCCCTGCGTCGACTTCCTGGGCGCCGTCGTCGTGCTCAGCATGGTCGACTGGCGCATGGCCGCCGCCCTGCTCGGCTTCGTCCTCGTGCTGGCCGCCATCATCATCTCCTTCGGCGCGCGCGGGCGCAGCCTGCACCAGCAGTACGGCGAGCAGGCCGCCCACGTCGGCGGAGAAATCGTCGACGCCATCTCCAACATCTGGGCCGTGCAGGCCTTCTCCGCCCAGGCGCGTGAGCGTGCACGCCTTGAAAAGGCGCTCGGCGAAGAAGCCCGCGCCCAACGCCGAAGCTGGATGTACGTCGAAAAGGCACGCGTCATCCATGACGCCTGCCTGTGGCTCGTGGCCGGCGGCATGCTGCTCTGGGTGCTGCGCGCCTGGGAACAGGGCCAAGCCAGCCCCGGCGACGTCGTCGTCGTCAGCGCGCTCACCTTCCGCATCCTGCATGGCTCGCGCGACCTCGCGCTGGCGCTCGTCGGCACCGCGCAGCAGTTCGGCGTCATCGCCGAGATGCTGCGCTTGGTCGGACGGCCACACTCCGTGCCCGACGTACCCCACGCCCAACCGCTGCGCGACCCCGCCGGCGCCATCGCCTTCGAAGGCGTCCAATACACCTACCCAGACGGCTGCCATGCGCTGCGCGGCATCACCCTATCCATCCGCCCCGGCATGAAAGTAGGCCTGGTCGGCGCCTCCGGCGCCGGCAAGTCGACCCTGCTCTCGCTATTGCAGCGCGCCGACGAACCGCAACAAGGCCGCATCCTGATCGGCGACCAGGACATCCGCGAGGTCACGCTAGCAAGCCTGAAAGACGCCATCTCCGTCGTGCCGCAAGACGTCAGCCTCTTTCGCCGGACCATCATGGAAAACATCCGCTACGGCCGGCCCGACGCCACCGAAGAAGACGTCATCACCGCCGCGCGCCAGGCCCATTGCGACACCTTCATCCAGCGCCTGCCCGACGGCTACGCCACCATCGTCGGCGAACGCGGCGCCCTGCTGTCGGGCGGAGAACGCCAGCGCATCGGCATCGCCCGCGCGTTTCTGAAGGACGCGCCCATCCTGCTGCTCGACGAAGCCACCTCCGCGCTGGACAGCTACTCCGAACAGCTCATCAAGGACGCCCTGGCCGAACTCATGCGCAGCCGCACCGTCGTCGCCGTCGCCCACCGGCTGTCATCCCTGACCCGCTACGACCGCATCGTCGTCGTAGACGCCGGCCGCATCGTCGAAGACGGCTCCCTGGACGAACTCCTAGCCGCCCGCGGCCCCCTGCGCGCACTCTGGGACCTGCAAGCCGGCCACGACCGCCGCAGCGGCCAGGACGGCATCCACCCGGTCCCCGCCACCGCCTGACCGAACCTTCACCCACTAATCCAGGAGCCCCAATGGAACTCGTCCGCCCTCCGGAAGATCCGACCGTCCCCCGCCGCCTGCGCCGCGCCAGCTTCCTGCTGGGCTTCGCCATGGGCGGTTTCTTCGATGGCATCCTGCTGCACCAGATCCTGCAATGGCATCACCTGCTCTCCAACATACAGGTTGGCCCCCTGGGCACCCTGACCGCCCAGGTCGCCGCCGACGGCATCTTCCACGCCATCATGTACGTCATCGCAGCCGCGGGCTTGATCGAGCTGTACCGCGCCCGCTCCGCCGCCACGGCCGGCCCCGCGCTCCGTCCGCGATGGGGCCACTTCTGGATCGGCTTCGGCGTCTGGCACATCATCGACGCCCTGCTCTCGCATTGGATCACCGGCATCCACCGCATCAAGATGGACGCGGAGAATCCGCTGGTGTGGGACTTGGCCTGGTTTGTCGCATTTGGCTTGGTGCCGCTGCTATACGGCTGGCGCACACGCAACCATCGCCGTCCACCGCCCACAGGACGCACGGGCAAGACGTTTGCCAGCTTGCTGGTTGCAGGCGTGCTGACCGGCGGGCTGATGAACCTTTTTCCCTTGCGCGCGGACGCCGACACCACCGTCATCGCGCTGCGGCCCGGCGCATCGCCCGGGGCGATGTTTCAGGCGCTGGCGGATACCGATGCGCGGGTCGTATGGTCAGATTCGCAGGGATCCGTGTGGGTGATGACCGCGATTCCGACGGCGGAGAAGCTGCGGTTGTTTGCGGCCGGCGCGATGTACGTCAGCGGCTCGGTGGCACCGGCCGGTTGTTCGGCGTGGCTGAAGGCAGGCACCACCAGTTGACGTGCGCTTACCTGCGCCGCCCTCAGACACCCAGCAAAACGATCTGCGGTTCGGAGAAGAGCGCACGCCGCAAGCGCGAAGCGTCATCGCCAAACGCAAAACACCGCGTAAGTCCCACCAGGCCGCCCGCGCGGCCGACGTGGGACGGGCCCCGCAAACCGCTCCATACCCAAAAGACGCAGCCAAGAACCTCAAGAACTCCACCCGCCCCAGCGACCGCCAAGCTCAAGCCACTGGAGGATCAGATCCGCCGTCAGCCACCGCCCCACCGCGCTGCTGCCGAAACAGCCATCCAGCCATACGGTCCGCCAGCCCCGGCATATTCTGACCCAGCGTAGAAATAGCCCGCGACGCGCTCCCCACGTACAAATCCCGCGTCGGATGCTCCGCCGCGTGCAGAATCGCATCAGCCACCGCCTCAGGCGCGTAAACCGGCGCTGGGAGGCTAGGCTGAACGTCCATATAGTTGCGCGCGTGCGAAGTAAACCCCGTAGCGATCGAAGCCGGCTTGATCAGCGTCACCGACACCGCCGCCCCGCACGATATCGTTCAGCACGCTGTTCAGCCTGTTTTCCTGGCGTCCCACCAACACCACCTTCGCCCCGCGTTCAGCCGCCATCTTCGCTGTCGCCGCGCCGATGCCGCTGCTCGCGCCCGTAATCACCATCACCTGCTCACGTAGCGGTTTCAGTTTCAATTTCATTGAGTGCTCCCGCTTCCTAACGCGAAAACCGCGCAGCGGATCGGGCCAGCAATCCCCATTCCTGAAACGCGCCCCAAACGCCACCCCGTCCGCATCCATCATTTGGCTGCCCGAATTCTCGATGCACCCATCCGGACCGTTGTCGAAAAATTTACCGATGCTGGCAGCGTTGGTAATCGCCGTCGCAAGACGCCTGGTGGTCGTGGCCGACTCGCGCTTCAACGCAACGGCCGCCGTGCTGCAGCCGCCGCAGCGGACCATGCGGAACCCTGTTGCCGGCAACATTCCCGCGCTGGTTCGGCTGGCGGGTCGCGCTCGGTGCGATCGCTTTCGTGGCTTTCCTGGCGATCTTTTATCTGATGGTCTTCAAGCAAGCGTGATCGCGAGAAAGCCTGGCCGTCAGGAACATTTGTTGCGGCATCGGTTCGCTGTCCGCGGCTTGCAAGAGGACAGATCCAACCACGGAGCACACACCCTGCGGCACACGTCCAAACGCGCCGCGCACACGCATCCCGGCAGAGCGCCGGGTATCAGGAGAACGTTATGTTTGCACACAACAAGCGACTGCAATACACGGTACGTGTCAGCGAGACCAACCCCGGTCTTGCCAATCTGTTGCTGGAACAGTTTGGCGGCCCGCAGGGCGAACTGGCGGCGGCCTGTCGCTATTTCACGCAGGCGCTGGCCGAAGACGACCCGGGCCGCAAGGACATGCTGCTCGACATCGCCACGGAAGAACTGAGCCATCTGGAAGTCATCGGCACGCTCGTCGC
Organism: Achromobacter animicus; assembly: GCF_902859585.1. Lineage (GTDB taxonomy): Bacteria > Pseudomonadota > Gammaproteobacteria > Burkholderiales > Burkholderiaceae_B > Achromobacter > Achromobacter animicus. The sequence goes on from NZ_CADIJM010000007.1 coordinate 136,819, forward strand.
CATGCTGAACAAAGGCGCCAAAGGCGTACTGGCCGAAGCCACGGAATCCGAAGCCGAGATCTACCGGCGTCTGAACGGCCCGGGCAACGACTCGCACGTCACGCAGGTGCTGTATGGCGGCGGTCCGGCATTGATCAATTCGGGCGGCCAGCTCTGGAATGCCGGCTACATCGACACCATCGGCGATCCGTCGGCGGACCTGCGGTCCAACATCGCCGCCGAGGCACGCGCCAAGATCATCTACGAGCGCCTCATCAACGCCACCGATGATCCGGGCGTCAAAGACGCGCTGGGCTTCCTCATGACCCGTGAAGTGTCGCACCAGCGCTCTTTCGAAAAGGCCCTGTATTCGATCGAGCCAAACTTCCCGCCCGGGAAGCTGCCCGGCGACCCGCGCTTTGCCTCGGTGTACTTCAACATGTCGCAGGGCGACGGCGACACCCGCGGCCCGTGGAACAGCGACGCCAACTTCGAGTACATCTCGGACCGCGAAGAACAGGGCGCCATCGACGGCGACGGCATGCCCAATGTGAACCTGACCGAAGACGAAGTGCTGGCCCTGCAGGCCATGGCGGCCCGCACGGCGTCGGACCCGAGCAGCGACCCGGTGACGGGTACGGAGCTCGGGCAGGTGAATGCGGCCGACGAACTGAAGCAGCCGTAACGCGACGCGCCGCAGCCCGGCGCATCCCTTGCCCGCCCCGCCCTTTCGGCCGGGCGGGCTTTCATTTTTTGCGGTCGGGCGGCTGACCTTGTCCGGACCGGTTGTCCACGGGCGGGGCGTCCGGCGTGGCGCTTCCCGGGTCCCACACGTCCGCAGGGTCCATGCCGGGCGGAAACTGGCGGCCCGCGCCCGTGCGGTTCGGATCGGCCGGGCGGTCCGAGAGCGTGCGCTCGCCGGGCGGCACCGGCTTGCGGTCCGCGTCGGCGGGGTCGTCCTGATGGGAATGGGGCTTCGTGCTCATGGGTCATCTCCTTGGGGTGTGTTCAGGGCCAGGACGTTTCCTGCATCGGCAACACCATCACCTCGGGCACCACGGTTTCCGGCGGTTGCGTCAATACGAAGCGCACCGCACGCGCGACGTTGGCGGGATCCTGCAGCGTGCTCGTATCGATATCCGGAAGCCGGTCCAGGAGGAACGGCGTGCGCATGCCGCCGGCGATGACGGCGCTGACCTTGATACCCATTCCGCGCAATTCAGCATGCAGGGCATGCGACAGGCCTAGCAATCCCCACTTGCTGGCGTGGTAGGCACTGGCGTTGGGCCACGCACGCCGCGCTGCGGTAGAAGCCACGTTCACGATATGGCCGCCGGGGCTGAGGCGGTTCTTGCCCAGCTTTGCCATCAGGAACGGTCCCGTCAGATTCGTGCGCAGCACGCGCTCCCAGACGTCGGGATCGAGTTGGTCGATGGACGCGGTGACATCGACGCCGGCGCTGTTCACGATCGCGTCCAGCTTGCCGAACTGCCGCACGACTGCGTCCATGCACTCGGCGACGTCGGCCGCCACGCCCACGTCCATGACGCAGGCCATGACGTCCGCGCCGCCTTCTTTCAGCTTGCCCGCGACAGCATTGGCACGCTGCTCGTCGATGTCGCTGACCGCGATACGGGCGCCTTCGGCCGCAAGCTGCTCGCACAGCGCCGCACCCAATCCGCTGCCGCCGCCGGTCACAAGGATTACCCGTCCGTCCAGACTCTCAAATTCATGCATGGTTGCGCTCCATTAAGCCGCGATGCGTGCGGCTGTCCGACGATCGCCGATCCCTGCGCACGAGTCCCGGATGCTGCGATGCGTATTGACCACGCAAAGCCCGCATGCACCAATACCCCGAATGGCGAACAGGAGGCACACATGGCGAACCCCGCATATAAGCGTGTGATGGAGGTGGTGGCAGCCGCCGCCGATGGCACCACCTACCGGATCGACAGATATTGCTCGCAGCCCCAAGGAGATGCGAAGGCCAGTTCTTATTGCTGCCTGCCTGACGGGCAGCTCGTGACATGGCAGGGAGACGGACATTACAAGCTGCCCGACGGCACGATCGTCACGATGGTGGCATCGCGACTGTGCTCCTAGTGCGCTCGGACCGGATCAAGCAGCGCAGCTATATCCCGCGAATCAACAGCCCAACGATGAACAGCACGGCCACGGCGCCAATCCAGACGGCCAGCATCAGCCACGGTCCCCGGCCAGTCCTGGCGCCGCGCCGCGCCGGGCGGGCGCGGCTGGAAGTATCGTCAACAGGTTTCATGATGCGCTCCCGGATCCCCACGCCCCGCTGGTGAGGCGATGACGGCCCCGCGCCGCGAGGACACAGGGCCGCACCAGCATCGTCACCCGCTTCATGCAGGTGGCAATTACTTTGCCTTGCCCGCCTTGGCCGCTTCAGCATTGGTCTGCTGCAGCGCCAGCATGCTCAGCTTCTCGTCGGTGGCCTTTTCTTCGGCCAACGTTTCCTTCAACAGCTTCAGTGCTTCGGTCTCGCCCAGTTGCTTGGCGAAGGTGCAAAGCGTGCCGTAGCTGGCGATCTCGTAATGCTCGACCTTCTGCGCCGCAGCGATCAACGCAGCATCGCGCACCGGGCCTTCCTCAACGTCTTCGATGACGTCTTTGCCTTCTTCCACCAGGCCTTCCATGGCGGCGCACTTGATCCGCTTCAGCCTGAAATCCGCGCCTTCGACGATCTTGTCGATGCGTTCGATCTGTCCGCGCGTCTCTTCAAGGTGCGTGTTGAAGGCTTCGGCCAACGTGGGGTCAGTAGCGGCGCGTGCCATCTTCGGCAGGGCGCGCGTCAGTTGCTTTTCGGCGCTGTACACATCCGATAGCTCGTGAATAAACAGGTCCTTCAATGTCTTCTGGCTCATGATCACTCCTGTGTGTGGATCGATGGGGAAGCGGGCCTTGCCCGTGCGGTAAACAGCAAGACGCATGCCGGTGAGTCTTACCGAAATAGCGAACGGGCAGGCCCGCTTGATCCATCAGTCGCCGGTGGGGACACCGGCACGTCTCAACGCATTTACTTCTTGGCCGACACGCTTTGCTGCAAGGTCTTTGCGGCCTGCAAGTGCTGCTGCAGGCTGGGCAGCGTTTCGATCGCGAACTGCTTGACCTCCGGGTCCTTCACTTCCTTCGAAGCCTTCTCGAACAGCTTGACCGCGTCCTCGTGCGCGTCCACGCCGATCTCGTCGGCGTACGCCTTGTCGAAGCCTTCGTCACGCAGTCCCAAGGCCTTGAGCTTGGCCGTCTGCATCATCGAAGGATCCTTGGGCGGCTCAAAGCCCTTGCTCTTGGCCAAGGCCTCGAGCTGCTGGGCCACCTTGGTGTGATCGTCGATCATCTTCTGCGCAAATTGCTTGACCTCGGCGTTCTGCGACTTTTCCAGCGCCATCTTGCTGCCGGCAACCTCGAGATGGCCGGACTCCGCGGCGTCTGTCAAAAAGCCGCGAGCCTCGCTATCGAGCTTGTTCGTTGCAGCGGGCACCTGGGCGCCAGGGGCCGCCGGGGTTTGCGCAAGCGCAACCGAACTCATGCCGAGGACAATTGCAGCGCCAAGCCCTGCTTTCAAAAGACGGTTTTTCATTCGGACCTCCAGTAGAAAATAAGTCGCCGGCTGTCGGCCTGATGCCGCCCGGCGAACAAGGAACATCCAGCAAACGTCATGCCCGTCCGCGCCGCGAAGCGCGGCCTGCCAGCGACGCGTCCGCGTTCGCCATTAGCCAAAATCGCCCTCGCCCACCTGGATAGGACCGTCGGTCGGCACCCACTGCGTGCGGTGCGCCAGTTCGCGCAACGCATCGGCGCCGCTTTCGAATGCACGCAGCAATTCCGGCGCGGTGTCATCGGCGGCGCCGAACCGCTGCCGCAGCACATCGCCCGATATCTCGAACTGCCGCGTCACACCGGCCGTTTCCATCTCGAATACGATGGCATCGCCTTGTGCTTTCGCGTTGGTGGCTTTGGTGAATTTCATTTCGGTCCCTCCTCGCGAGTGGTTGTCGGAGACGCGCCGCGGTGCGGAGCGCTTGCGGCAAAGGCAGCAAGTCGTGTTCCGTCACACCGCGCAAGTCAAATCTTCCGATCGTGTAGAAATCGCAGCAGTGCATGCGCATCAGCACGCGCGACGCGCCGTCATCTTTCCGCCACGCGCGACGGGAACAATAGTTGCGGCGATCCGGGAGTCACAGCGGCAGGGTTACCGGTCTCTGGTTGGGGAGTCCGGTGGCTGGCACGGCCTCGCCACGTCGCTGTGACCTTTGCGTTTTGTTGGACCGTGAGTCTTCGCCCCGCATCGCGCGGGGCGCTTTTTTGCGGCAGAAATAGCGTGTTTTACGGCGATGTAACAAGGAAACGCAGCGTTACACGCCCTCCGTTGCGCGAGCGCAGTGCCATCGGCACACTAGCTGCTCGCATCTTTTGGGAGAGTTGCCATGCAAGTGGATATCCAGAAGTTGGGAGCAGACGCCGCGCGCCAAGGGTTGACCCTTTTGGATTGCCCCTACCTTCGCTCCGCAGCCATGCCTGCGCAGACCGGCGAATCAGTCCATGAATGGCGCAGCCGCGTCGAGATGTGGAAAGCCGGCTGGAAAGACGGCGTCAGATCTCGCGTCGTCGGCCGCGCGCCGTCATCCCCCTTCACGATCACCCGCAGGTAGTCACTGCCTGCGGTGCGTATCCCGCCAGGGCCCTGGGCATCGTCCAGGGCCCGATTCATTTGGAGAACCGGCGGGCATTTGGCGGCGCGTTTTCACGAACAAATTCGCTTGCGGGCCTTGGTCGGGAATTCTTGCACTTTGTTGCACCCGCGCGGAGGCAGTTTTTGGAAAATCCCCGGCAGGAAATTTTCCGAACACCACGCTCTGGAGCGCACGATGAATACTGAAAAGGGTATTTGCGTAGATGGATTCAAAGTCCACTGCGATGTCATTGAGTTGCCGAGCGGCAAGTATCGGCTCGACGTCACGACCCGGCGTGACGGCGAACACGACGGGAAGGCCGTCTGGCCCATCCCGAGCGGCAAGCTTTTCTCGGCGCAGCACGAGGCCGAGCGTCACGCCAAATGGATCCTCAAGGGCATCCGGCGCGTCGACGCCAGCGGCGTCCCGCAGTTCTGCCTGACCTGATCTTTGCAAGACCCGGCGCATTGCGCGCTTAAGTCTTCTGGAGCGCCCTCGGGCGCTCTTTTTTCGTTGACCCCGCCCCCGCCGCGGGTCCGGGCACGCGCATTGCTCTGGCGTCACGGTCCTGTAGTGTCAATGCGCTATCGCACCACCGCAGAACCACAGCACGACATGGCCGGCAGCCCAGCAACGAGGCGCCGGCCCTTCAAACCGAGGAGCATCATGAAACGGCCACGCCACCGCACGCAAAAGGATTCAGCGCTTACGGCATACGCATGGCCATCTTGGCCGCTGACGTCGCGACGCTTTCCGGGATCGCGTTAAGTGCCCCGCCCCGCCGTGCAGGACGGCCAAACCCTGCCGGATCCGCGCGCGTCCACGCTGAAGGGCCTGCTTGGAACCTGTCTGCTCGCACTCAGCGCGTTCGGCGTCTTCGCGCTGTGGCGTTACCTGGACGCCTCGCATCCGGCGGTGGGTGCAGCGCTGCTGGGCGGCTTGCTTGCCGCTGGCGCCACCGCGCTGGGCGCGTTGCCGGTGGCCTTTTCGCAACGGGTGCCCGAACGGGTCCAGGACACGTTGCTGGGATTCGGCGCCGGCATCATGCTGGCCGCCTGCGCCTTTTCTCTCATCATTCCGGGCCTGGACGCCGCCCGCGAGCTCGGCAGAGGGCCATGGGGCGCCGGACTCTCCATCGCCGGCGCCATCCTGCTCGGCGCGTCGGCGCTGCTGATTCTGGACCGCGTCCTGCCGCACGAGCACTTCATCAAGGGCAAGGAAGGCAAGCCTGCCCGCAACCTGCGGCGAACGTGGCTGTTCGTGTTTGCGATCACGCTGCACAACTTTCCCGAAGGCCTGGCGATCGGCGTCGGTTATGCCGGAGCAGACCCCGTGCAGGCCGGCTCGCTGGCCTTGGGGATCTCGATTCAGGACGTGCCCGAAGGCCTGGTGGTGGCCATCGCGCTGCTGGCCGCCGGGTATCGGCGCGCGTTCGCGGTGGGATTCGGCATGGCCTCCGGCCTGGTGGAACCGCTGGGCGCAGTGCTGGGTGCAACCATCGTCGGCTGGTCGGCGTCGTTGCTGCCGTGGGGGTTGGGCTTTGCCGCGGGCGCCATGCTGTTCGTCATCAGCCACGAAATCATCCCCGAGACCCATCGGAAAGGTCACGAAGTCCCCGCCACCTGCGGTCTGATGCTGGGATTTGTGTTGATGATGGTGCTGGACACGGCCCTGCAGTGACGTCAGGGCAGCGATACGGCTTAACCGGTATACACGCGTCATTCCGCCCTTTGGTGCAATGTGCGTTGACGACGCTCATCCGTTTTCAGTAATTTAGGCCGGTGAGCCTCGCGCTCACGTTTTTTGTATAGGCCGTTTTTGTCCGTTTCTCAGTAAGCCGTTTCGTCTGCAAGCCAACCCCCAGGAGCTCGAATATGAAGAAGCACCTACTGATGATTGGTCTTATTGGCTCAATGACCTTCGCGGTCACCGGCCAGGCAGCTGATGCGAAAAAGCCTCTTGCGCTATGGCAATGCCAGGATTTCCTAGGCGTCCAAGAGACCTATCGCCCCGTCGTCGTCAGCTATGCAGAAGCGCTTAACAACAAGGGCAAGCCCGAAGAGGCCGTGCTTGACGTCGAGGGCATCAGCACCCGCACGCCGATGCTCGTCAAGCAGTGCAACGAAAACCCCAAACAGATGCTGCGCGACGCCCTGGCGGGTCTGAAGAAATAATTGTTCGCGCTCCCCTGGAGCCTGCGCTCCGGGGGATTTGGCTGAATCCCCCGTTCCCTCACGCTTTTCCCCCGCGCTGCCCATCGGCGGTGTCGCGGTCCCCCTCGCGATGCAGACGGTCCAGAACCGACTAGCGCATGCAGCATGCGTAGCATCGTCCCCATCAACGCGCCCCAAGGTGACGAAGCGGCCGAGCCGGTACTGGCGTCGGCGCGCGGATAGGCACGCGGCTTGCAGCCGGAATGCGTTTTCAAGGAGAACACCATGAACGCCATCCATCCCGGCGGCCGCGATACGGCCGCAGACGCCCACGATCCGGCGCGTGCCGCCACGACCGCAGACGGCAATCCCGCCCCCGACCCGTCGACCGAAGACCAGGTCGATATCGCGGATCGTGTGCAGAAGGATCTCGCCAAGGCCAACGACCGGGAGCGCGCCCGGCAAGATGCGTCAGTGGAGCAACAGGCCATTGATGGCAATTCCGCGCCGCAGCCGGACGTGGAAGGCGGCATGTTCAAGCCGGCCGACGACACGCCGGCCGTGCTGCCGGAGAAGTCCGGGCCGAAGGAGTAAACCTTCCGTCGCTATAGCCCCAGGGTCAGCAGCATCAGGAACGCGCCAAACAGCACAAAGTGCGTCAGGCCTTCGATAGCGTTGGTCTGGCCGTCATTCAGGTTGATGGCCGCCACGATCAACGTGACCAGCATCATCAGCGTCTGCAGCGGCGTCATCGCCATGTCGATCCGCTGGCCGGTGAAGAGGGCCATGGCCTCCATCGCCGGAACGGTCAGGATCACGGTCGACAGCGACGCGCCGAGCGCGATGTTGACCACCGACTGCATGCGATTGGCAAGCGCCGCCCGGAAGGCCGTCAACATCTCGGGCGCGGCCGAGATGCCCGCCACCACCAGGGCGATCAGCCCGACCGGCACATCCATCCCTTCCAGACTGCGGTTCAGCGCATGCGACATCAGCTCGGCCAGCGCGCCCACCGCCACGATGCCGACCGCCATCACGGCGGCCGACTGGCGCCAGGCGGGACCGCCGCCGGGCGGCACGGGCGTGCGCGTCTTTTTTTCGGGATAGCTGTAGCTGAAGAAATAGCTGTGAGGCCCGGTCTGCATGCGCACAAACACGCCGTACATCAGCAGCATCGACACCACGGTGAAGGCGCTATAGGCGCGCCAACTGGGCTGCGGCACGAACTCGGGAATGATCATCGACACCGTAACGGCGGTCAGGATCATCACGCTGTACGTGCGCGCCGAATCGTCGTTGTATGCCTGCTCGCCGTGCTTGAACCCGCCGATCAGGGCGGCCACGCCAAGAATGCCGTTGATATCCAGCATGACCGCCGAATAGATGCTGTCGCGAACCAGCGTCGGCGAGCCCGCCTTGGACGACACGATCACCAGCACGATCACTTCCACCAACACCGCTGACAGCGTCAGGATCATGCTGCCGTACGGGTCGCCGAGCTTCTGCGCGATGCGTTCGGCATGGCGCGCAACGCTCAGGGAGGCGGCAAGGATCGCCGCGATCAGCACGGCCGTTTCCGCCAGGCTTGCGGCTTGGCCTAGACCCTCAAGTTGCGGGTTGATCATGAACCCCGCGATCGCAAGCACGCAGGCGAGCAGCAGGAACTTTTCGGAATGCAGTAGGGATTTCATCGCAACGTAGCGGGCCGAAACATCGAGAGCCTAGCACGCACCGTTCCAGCCGAGGCGCGCGGAATCGGGCATGCGGCTTGCTGTCCATGGGGTCCGTGCATGTATGGATGGAGCGCCATGCCGAAAAGGAACGCAGCAATGCGGCAAACGAGATCCAGGCCGCAACCACGACCCCGGAAGACCGGCAAACCCAATCCGGTTTCCCATTTTTTTGACCGCTTCGCGTCGCTTGTGACCAAGTGGGCGGGCTCACCCGTCGCCTTTGGCATCGCGCTGATCGCGGTGGTGTTATGGGCGATCTCGGGCCCCGCGTTTGGCTTCTCCGAGACCTGGCAACTGGTCATCAACACTGGCACCACGATCATCACCTTCCTGATGGTTTTCCTGATTCAGCAAAGCCAGAACAAGGACAGCGAGGCGCTGCATCTGAAACTGGACGAGCTGCTGATTGCGGTCAAGGGGGCCGACGAGCAACTGGTCGACGCCGAGCGTCTGGATGAAGACAAGCTGCTTGCCTTGGCGTCCGCATTGACGGCCCGCGCCCGCAAGCAGCATCGTCAACGGGCACGCGGCCGCCGCCGCGATTGACCCATTACCGGGCCGTCGGGCGCGCACTTTCGCACGCGTCGTGCTGCTTTCACGCCTGCACAGCCATTTGCCGGATCGCGGCCTGGGTGATCGCGGCAAACGCCTTCGGATCGTTGAACGCACGCGCGGTCAGCATGGCGCCATGCACGGTGGACATGAAGGCCTGCGCCTCGACCTGCGCGCTATCGCGCAATTGAAACTGCCCTGCCTTCGCTCCGGCTTCAAGCACCGAGGCGAGCCAAGCGGTCAAATCCTTGAAATAAGCCCGCACCTCGGCCGCGACTTCCTGGGGAATCATCGGCGACTCCGCCGCCAGCATCGCGCAGATGCACATCGACGCGCTGCCTTCGCGGATGCACTTGGCCCAGTAGTCCGTGTAGGCGGTCAGGCGTTCCACCGGATCTGCCACGTGCTGATCCAGCGCCGCCAGACCCGCGAGCGCTTCTTCGCGATGGCGGACGACGACGGTCAGGACGAGTTCGGCCTTCGTCGGGAAGTGATGATGGATGCTGGGTTTGCCGATTCGCACGCGTTCGGACACATCGGCATAGCTGAACCCGTGATAGCCGCCTTCGGCGAGCAGCAGTTTGGTGTGCGCGACGATCTCGGCGGCGCGGGCAGAAAGTTCCAGGCTCATGGCCAGAATGACTCCGATTGGCGGGGGGCAAGTCGATGCGAATGCGCGCCAATCTACTAGTTGGTCGGTTGCGTGTCAAGACGGCCACCGCGCCGCCTTGTCCGTGTCCAACTATGGAATCGCCGACACGTCCCGGCCGGTAGGCGCCTCGAGATTGCCCGAAGGATGCGCCGGCCGCGACAACTGCGCCGGACTCGACCGGGCCGAAGGCATCGGCGGACGTCCCGTACGTGACACACTCGCCGGATCCGCAGGCCGCAACGCGCGAGAGGCTTGCGTGGCCTGCAACGCCCGCGCTGTCCGCAGCCGCCTCACCTGGTCGTCCAGCTGCGCACGCAAGCGCTCGATCTCCGCGTCATCGGCCGAGCGCAACGCGGCAGCGCGCACTTCCTCAATCATCTTTTCCAGCCGCGTCATGTCCGGATCAGGCAATGGATTGCTGACGCGCCGCACCTGCATGCGGCCCATCAACTCGTTAACGCGGTCGCGCAGCGCCACGGCAGCCATCGCGCGCAGGGGCTGCCGTATAAACTTTGGCCATCCGAGCGAAGCTCCCGCGGCCAGTGCCGCCGTCCGCGCCCACGCCCCGCCGACCTTGCTGCGGGGCGCGCTGCGCGCCATGGGAACGGAGAGCGCCTGGCGGTCACGTTCCATCTTGGCCAGAAGGGCCGCCTTGTCAGCTAGCGTGGTCATCTTGGGCATAGTGGCTCCGTGCAGCAGCGGTATCGAGGCGCACCTGGTGGCTCAGCTCCGCAAAGGGCGATCCCTTCGGTGCGCTACGTGTCGAAATGGCGAGCGAAATGAGCGTGATGAGCAACCACGCGCCGGCAACGAGCCACGCGGCAAGTTTGCGATGCTCCGTGTCCCAGAAGCTCACGATGGCGGCCACCGACACGAACCCCAACGTGCCCAGCCCGCAGAAAACCAGGGCCACGCTGCTGATCACCGTGGCGACGAGCGCGGCCCGGTACAGGGACAGTTCGATGCCTACCAGCTCAACATAGTCCCCCGAGCGTTCGGCAGCAAAAGCCGCGATGCGGCGCAATCTGCGCAAGCGTTCTGAAATCATGGCGTCTCCTTGGGGCGATGACGGGCGATGTCAGCAAATCTCATACCCGTTCGCACCGCGAGACGCCACAACGCGGCTGTTAACGCCAATGCGCCGGCCAGAGCTGCACGTGGAGTCTGAGCGATTGGCCGGCGACGCGATCCTGCTGGAAGGTGTCGCCCTATCCTCGCCCGGCAGCGCGTCTGCCAGTCAGGCGCAGCAGCAACCCCGCCAGTTGCTCCAGCCGATAAGGCTTGGACAACAGCGGAATACCTTCTTGCCCCGCCCTTTTCACTTCCTCGCCCAGAAAGCCGGTCATCAACGCCACCGGAAGATCGGGCCTCTGGGCGCGCACTTCCCGCGCCAGTTGAATGCCGCTCTTGCCACCGGGCATCATGGCATCCGTCAGCATCACATCAATAGCGGCGCCGTCATTCAACACGTCCAAGGCTTCGGCGGCACTGGCGGCGGGCGTCACGACATAACCCAGCTCTTCCAGCATGCTGGCGGTCAGGGTCGCAACGTCCGCGTCGTCTTCCACCAGCAGCACGTTCAAGGCCGCCGGCCGCTCCTGGACCACGCCGGACTCGCCCGATTTTCCCTGCGCAGCCAGCCGCCGTTTCGACCGCGGCAACAAGACCGAAACCGTGGTGCCGACGTCCATCTCGGTGGAGAGATCGATGGCGCCGCCCGATTGTTTGGCAAAGCCGTACGCCTGCGCCAGTCCCAGCCCCGATCCCTTGCCGACATCCTTGGTGGTGAAAAACGGTTCAAACACGCGTTCAGCCACCGCCGGGCTCATGCCGGTCCCCGTGTCCGACACCCGCAATGCAATGTGATCGACGGTCAATTCACCCTTCCCGGATGCGGTCATGTTCTCGGTCCGGATTTCGATCACACCGCCGTCCGGCATGGCGTCGCGCGCGTTGACCGCCAGATTCAGGATGACGAGTTCCAACTCGCCAGGGTCCACTTCGACCGGCCAGAGGTCGTCGGCCAGCGCCAACGCAATGACGATGTCGCCGCGCAGGCTGCGCTCGAGCATCTCGAGCATGTTTTGAACGACCGTGTTCAGGTTGAGAACCTCCGGACGCAACGCCTGGCGGCGCGCGAACGTCAGCAATTGGCGAGACAACGAGGCGCCGCGGTCCACCGCCTGCCGCATCGAGCCATACAAGCGGGTGCGCCGCGCTTCGTCGATGGGACGCTGCAGCATTTGCAGCCCGCCGGAAATGACCATCAGGAGGTTATTGAAGTCGTGCGCCACCCCACCGGTGAGCTGACCCAGCGCTTCGAGTTTCTGAGCCTGGCGCAGCGATTCCTCGATCCTGCTGCGCTCGCGCATCTGCTGCTGAAGCTCGGCGTTGGCCAGTTCCAGTTCGCGCGTCCGGCTTGCCACGACCGACTCAAGCGCCTGCGCGGCCTGCTTCTCAGCTTGCAGCAACGTGCGGATTTCATATTGCCGGGTCCGGGCGCGCGCCGCCGTTTGAACCGTGGTGGTCAATGCGAGGCTCTGAACCGGCCGTTCCAGGAGCGAGACATTGCCCAATAACTCGGTCATTTTCTCGCGCCAGCGCACGATGGGACCGGTTTGCGTCTTGCCGGTCAACACGACGAACGGCAGCCCCGACCACGCCGGCTGCGCCTTCAACCACTCGGACACCAGTTCCAGGTTTTTGCCAAACAGACCTTCCTCGGTCAGGCAGACGGCCAGGGCGCCAGCGTCCGCCTGCGCCAGCACCTCCTCGATATTGCGACAGACGAACGTGTCGAAACCCGCGCGCTGCAGCAGCCGCGCGCCGGCTTCCCCGTCTCGGCCGATCGGTGCGTAGACGAGCACCCGCGATTCAGCGTCCTCAGGTCGATGCATCGGGATTGTTCAGCAGAAGGCGCAAATCGTCGCCGGTGTATTGCGGCGTTCCCGAAAATATTCCGTGAAACGAGGTCAACGGCGGGCCAACGACCAGCCCATCTTCGGACATGCTGAATTCGCGGATGGCATGTTCGTGCGCGCCACTGCGCTTCTTGACGACGGAGATGGCTCGCCGGACGCGTCCGTCGTGCTCGAAATACCGCAACATGATCACCGTATCGCTGAGATAGCTGATGTCCATGGGCGTTTCCATCGGGCCCACCAGACCGTGCTGGGCCAGGATCATCACCGTCGTCACGCCCTGCTGCCCCAGGTAGCTCAGCAATTCGTGCATCTGCAGAATCAAAAAGCGCCCGTCGGGCATGGCGTTCAGATAGCCGTTCAAACTGTCGAACACCACCACGCGCGCGCCATCATCTTCAACCGCGCGGCGAACTATCGCCGTGAATTCGCCCGGCGCCATCTCCGCGGGATCGACTTGTCTGAAGGTCAGAAGCCCTGCGTCCAGCGCGGATTCCAGCGGCATTCCCAGTGCACGTGAGCGCGCGAAGAACGTGGCCCGGGACTCGTCGAACGCGAAAATGGCTGCGTGCTCGCCGCGCTGCGTCGATGCCAGCGCATAGGTTGCCGCAAGCGAAGACTTGCCCACCCCCGCCGCGCCGATCAGCAGAACATTCGTCCCGCGGTCCAACCCGCCGCCCAGCAAGCTATCCAGTTCGGCGTTGCCGCTGGGCGTGGGCGTCGGGGAAAACGCTTTGTGATGCTCCGCCGCAACGAGCCTCGGATAGACCTCGAGCCCGCCCTTCCTGATCGTGAAGTCGTGGTAGCCACCGCGAAAATCCATGCCGCGCATTTTCAATATGCGCAGCCGCCGTCGCTGGGCGCCGTAGTCGACCGCCAATTGCTCAAGTGCGATCACGCCGTGCGAGATCGAGTGCAATTGCAGGTCGTCCTCTTTGGCCGCCTGGTCGTCCAGCAGGATCACCGTACACCGGCGATTAGCGAAAAAATGCTTCATCGCCAGAATCTGCCGGCGATAACGCAGTGAGCCCTGCGCCAGCAGGCGCAGTTCCGACAGGCTATCGATGACGACCCGTGCTGGGTCAAGCTGTTCAACCTTGTCCAGGATCAGGCGCGTGGTCTCGGTCAGCTCCATCTCGGCGGGGTGCAGAACGGTGAGTTCCCGCTCGGGATCCAACACGTCTTCGGACACCAGTTCCAGGATCTCGACACCGTCCAATGACCACCCGTGGCGATGGGCGACCAGACTGAGTTCGGCCGGACTTTCGGAAAGCGCGACATAAAGCGCGCGCTCGCCGTGACGGACGCCTTCCAACAGGAATTGCATTCCCATGGTCGTCTTGCCCGTGCCCGGCCTTCCCTCGCAAAGATACATTTTGTTGGGATCCAAGCCGCCGCCGAGAATGTCATCGATGCCGAGGTTTCCGGTCGAAATTCGGGGGTCTGGCTTGAAAGCCGCAGTCTGTTCTTCAATCGTTGCGCTCATGGCTTTCCCGTAAAAACGAGTGAGAAAGCAAGCATATCGCCATCGTCAATCCCGAATGGCATCCAGCACGAAAGATATGTTACGTACTGAATCGCACCCATCGGACGAGAATCGCGGCTTCAAGTCCGACCAGAAGGAGGTCAGCGCGGGATTGCACGGCCTGGCTCGCCGCTTGGCCCTGTAACAAAGGCGCAATGCAACCCGCAAGAAAACGCCCGCCTTCTGCATACGAATGCAGAAGGCGGGCGTCTTGCGGGTCAATCAGCTTATTCGAACGAAATCTGAAGTTGAGGATTGATCTTCCATTCGAATCGGGCACTGGCCTCGCCGCCGCCGGCGTCCTGGGCCAACACCACATACCGGCCTTCTTGCGGGGTCGGCGGCACCAAGCCCCGTAGCGTGCCGGTGGCCTCGTCGAACTGCAGGCCTTCCGGAAGCCGGGCGGGCGTCGTGCCGTCCTTGTCGAATAGCGTGTAGCGCACCGCACCGCTTCCGCCCGTGGCGTTTACCACCGGCACCGCCGACGGCATCGTGGCGCCCGCCGTGAGTTCGATCGGAAGGGTGGAGACCTCCAGCGCGGGCGCCAGGTTGAAATCGACGGGAATGGAAACGCGGGCGCCGCCCTCGTCGCTGATGGTGGCCGTAAGCCCCGCCATTTTTTCCAGGGACTTGGGCACCGCGCCGCTGACACGGCCGCTGCCGTCGAGCACCAGCCCGGAAGGCATGCGCATGGCGCTGCCGTCGGGATTGGAATAGGAAACGGCGTAGTTGCCGGTGCCGCCGCTGACGTTGATGAACTTGACGGGGCTCTTGATGCGCCCGCCCGCCGTCGCTTGAATGGAGCCGCCCTCAACGTTCAAGGGCGGATTGATGGTCAGTTGCACGGTACGGCTGGCCTTGCCGCCGCCGCTGTCTTCAACCTGGATGAGATACGTCAACGTCTTGGGGCTGGCCACGGAAGGAGCGGCGCCAGACAGCGAACCGTCGGATCCGAACACCAGCCCGGCCGGCAGTTCGGCGGGTTTGCCGCTGGTATCAAGCAGCCGGAAGTTCAACGCCCCGGTGCCGCCCGACGTGCGCACCCGGATCAACTGGGAATTGAGCGTTGCGCCCGAGGTGATGGAGAGGCCCTTGTCCGGTGCCACGGCAGCCGGGCGGGCGCGGGTGATGTCTTGAGATCCCGTGGTTGCCGCGGACGCCGCCGGCGCTTTGGTGCCGGATGAAGGTGCCCCCTTGGCAGGCGCGGCACGCTGAGTGATTTTCCCCACGGGCGGTTTGAAGTCTTCGGCAGCGATGGCTTGGCCAGGCGTGACTGCGATCAGTCCAACAGCGGCTCCCAAGCACGCGAATCGGGAGATTATCTTTTTATTCATAACGGTCCTTGTGACTTAATCAACGATGCGCAGTGCGCATTACACGTCTCTCTACAAGCTGGGCGCGTCGCCCGCCTTATGAGACCCCAATTACCCTGTGCCTTTCAGCTAGGCCTTGATGCTCCGCTTTGCCTCGTTGCATTTACATAACGGAGTCGCGCAAGGCTGCAGGCCACGTTCAGCGTCAACGAATCTGGAAACTGGGCGACACATTATTCCAAGATCAACAGACCGGAATGCAGAGTAGAACTACCTCTTTGCATGCCCAAAATCGCGGTGCGCCTGAGCGAGCCGCCCGTCGCCCTCGGGCTTTATCAGACCGATGAAAAGGCGGGCCAAGGCGAGCGATGTGTTGATGTTCAACTTCGAATAAATGCGCGCCTTGTGGTTGTCCACGGTTCGGACTGAGATATGGAGATCCTCGGCAATCTCCTTGCTGGAGTTTCCAGCGATGACGCCTTGGACGATCACGAGTTCGCGCGGCGTGAGCATGGCTTTGCGCGCTTCTTCCTGGTCCGCGCAGACACGGTTCAAATGGGCACCACGGCTCAGGCGCAGCGCAAAATGAATGGCCTGGCCGAGCCGGCTTGAGTTCAACGGCTTGGCGAAGAAATCGACCGCGCCGCGCCGCATGGCTTCAACCGCATCGCCGAATTCGGGATCTGCCTTGATGAAGATTGTTGGCAACGCCGCGTTCGCCTGGACCAGGTCGCGCTGCAAGGCGGTCTCGGCAGCCGGCTTTCCGAAATCCATGATCAGGCAATCGCACTCGCCAGCCGTATAGATGGATAAGAATTCGCGGACCGTTCGGCTCTGCACGACCTCGATGGAAAAGTCCGCAAGTATTCGGCGGACCGCCCACGCCGACGACTCGTCTTCGTCAACGATGTAAGCCTTTGCGCCTGGGGGGGTGGGATTCGGCCCGGCCGCGGACGCAGCCTTTGCCTGCGGCGCCAGGCGGGAGTCATGGAAGATACGCGGGTGGTACTGCCCCCACCTCAGCGACTGTTCGAAATACGGCATCATCAGTAATGGCAAGAATGCAAAGCGTCTGACATGGCTGGCACCCATCGCTGCTCGCGTCTACCGCTTGAGCGAGCCATCCGGATTGGCCTGCACAGCGCACCGAAGTATAGATACGCGTCCCCTACCCTCCCATCAGAGGATTATTAATCTCGCGGGGGCAAAGACCTCTTCTGTTGATTGCGCCGCGAAGCCGCCGCTACGGCGTGGCCCAGGCCTTCAAGAGAGCGCCATGCCGGACCGCGCATTCGCCATACTGCACCGCAAGCGCCATATAACTGCGGGCTAGATCGTCCCAGTTGTCACTTGTGACTTCCGGCACCGGCGGGCACGGTTGACCCAGGTTCGCCGGAAGAATTGGCCAGACGGCCGGCTTCGTTGATGTGCCGCAGGCGCTCAGCGTCAATGCGGCAGTCAGCAGGCAGAGGCCTCTGAGCTTCGACACGGGTGTACCTCTGGATTGTCATGGAACGGGCAGCGCGCAATATGGCGAGCGCATCCTCCAGACTGTTGGAAACGACGGCCAGGCGCATCGTCTGATTTTTGAATTCGTGCAACTCGGTCAACGTGTGTTCAGCGTTCGCTTTTGCCATGCCGGCGTGAAACTGGTGAAAGCCATACCACCGGACGCTCATGAACAGCGCCGCCACCAACGTTGCGCCGATCAGGTACGGCGCAATATTGCGCAGTTGCGAAATCAAGGGCGTCCCTCCCACTCGCGTGGAATCTGGAAGTGTGGGCCGTCCTTGAGCGTCTTCCAGTCTCCGCCCCACTCCACCGGAACGCCAAGTTCGGCGGCGCAGCCCTTGACCACGGCGGCCAGATCGGCAAAAGCCTGCCAGTCGCTCCATGGAATGCCGCCGTTGACGATGGGCGCCAGATCGACTGCATGGCTCAAGCCGTCCCGCTGAGGCAGGTGGTAGCTGGCCATGGTCTGACTGGCGCCGCGACGCACATAATCATGCTGCTGCGCGAGGGTTCGCACGCCCTCAACCACGGTGAAATCGACCGAGGTGCGCTGGATGGCGAGCTGCACAACATCGACCAGATCCGGGTGCACCCCCTCAAGGCGAGCGAGGCTGCGCTGCGAAAGTCGAAAGACGCTCATCTTTTCAAACTCCTGAGTTTTTACGGGGCGCCCATGTCAGGGCCTTTTTCCGCGAACGCGGTCGATAACGGCCTGCCACAACGCTGGAATCGGCATGGCCTGCACGGCGTCCCAAGCGCGAGAAACAATAGCCATGCCAAACATCCCGGTAAGAAACCCCGTCAAGCCCTCGGGGATTCCCAACATGACCGAAAGATAAGGCGCCGCGTAGTAAGCGCCGAGCGACCCGCTCAACGCCATACTCAATCGGGCAGGCCACGACCCCTGCAGGTATTGCATGGACACAACCGCGCCGAGCACGCCGGCGAACTTTGCCGCGAGGGCGTCGATGTCCTGGATGTTCAAGTGGGCCTCCTGTTGTCGTAAAAAAGCCCGCGGAGGGCGGGCATGGAAAGCGGATCATCGACACGAAGCGCAAGGAGGTACGGGCGAAGAACGCTGAGCAGCTCCACGCTCAACTGGAGACATCATCGGGACCCGCCGGCCGCAGAAGTTCGGCGCGACGCTCCGGCACCAACAATCCTTTGGCTATGTAGAGATCAAGCCCAGCGGCGATGTGAGGATCCTCCACGTTGATAATTCCAGCTCGATTAAAGTCGTCATACACGAGACCCACCTCCATATCGGTGAGCTGTGCCTTCCTGATCCGGATTTGCTCCTCGACAGCGAATCGCTTCATATACTCACGCGGAGAAAAAACGCTTTTCGCCACGGCGGGAACCTCGGGCGCGGCGAACTTGCCGCTTTCATAGAGATAACCCTCCTGCACCCCTGCGTGCGCTTCGACCCACTTGAATTCGGGATGAAAGCGCCCCGCAGGATCGATGCTCGTTGTTTCAGTAACGCGGCCTTCTTGAATCAATGCCCAAATAGTCATCATCATCACCATTCGATAAATACAACACCGGCGCCGCCTGCGCCCCCTGCTGCGGTGGCGTTATACGCCGCACCGCCCGAGCCCCCCGCACCATGAAATCCGGTGGCACCGTTCACGCCCAACGTTACGTTGCCTGTCAGATTGACGGCGTTGGGGCAAGCGCCATAGAGCGTCGCGCCGCCAGGGCCGGACATGGCGTACACGCCATTCAGCACCGCCGCAAAGCTGCCTGCGGAACCGGGCACCCCCAATTGGCCTGTTCCCGAAGCGCCGCCCCCGCCGGAACCGCCGGGCACCCCACTAACGTTCGGCGCCGGGCTTCCACCAGTCGCCGAAACAAACGTACCGAAGGAAGACATTCCGCCGGATGTACCGACCGTGGTGTTGGAGACGCCGCCACTGCCGCCGGCGCCAACCGTGACCACAACGCTAGAGGCCCCCGCCAGCTCTACCAGGCTGATGACCGACATGCCGCCGCCTCCGCCGCCGGCTGCTGCACCAACAACGGCAGGACAAAAAGCACCTCCGCCGCCACCGCCGCCGCCAATGACTGTCACCCGAACCCGGGACACGCCATTCGGCACGTTCCACGTGTGAACGCCCGCCGTGTCGAATAGTCGAAGGCCGCGTTGCGGAAATAGCTGAGGAAGCGAAGAAGGCGAGATGGCTTTACGCGTCTCGTTGCCGACGAGCGTTTCGGCTGCGGTAGCGATCCGGATAAGACCCTGCCGCGTACTGTCTGCGGTCAAGCTTGCCAGGCTTGCCGGCGTCACCGCCCGGCTGGCATCCATTCCGCTAATGACATCGGCGGAGGTAGCAATTCCGGCCGGAAGCGCCACCCACCCCGTACCGCCCGTATCGGGATTCGAAGAATTTGCATTTACGGTACTCAGCCAATACCGGTTCTCGGCAGCCGAGAGCAAGATTGCGCCTTTGGGATATCCGGAGATCGCGGCGGAAAACTCGGGATCGTACTTGTAGCCGCCGCCCGCGGCAGCCCACCGTTGGCCGTCGGTGACAAAATTCAAAATCCCATTGAAATCCGCCCCATAAGGCGGCACGCCCCCCGCCGCCAGCGGCGTCATGGTCAGCGGCGGAAATCCGTCGGTAAACGATGCCGCGCCGGGCGTTACGCCGATCTGCGAGCCGACGGGAATGGTGTTCTTGGTGCCGAACTGCGCGAACGGCACGGCGGACTTGCTGGGTGCATTGCTAGCTTGCATGGATAAGCCCCGAAGATGTGAAAAATGCGCCGGATCCGAAAGGCTGCATCAGCGCCTCGCGGAACCCGAAGGTGGTTGGAAGGTCGACCTGCAGCACGCTGGCCTGGACCGCAGCCGGCTTGGGGATCGCGCCCGATTGGGTCAGGATGGCGATTTCGTAAGGTTCGAGCGCGAACTCGAACACATAGCGGAACTCCATGTTCCCCGTGTCCGATACGTAGCAGCGCCCGCGGCCGGCGAAGAGGTTGGAGAGCAGCCGGTTCAGGCTGGCCGAAGTGCAGTCGGAGATATTGGCCAGCGCCTTGACCAGGATGAGCTTGCGGTATGCGTCGTCAGTCAGGCGGAAGGTCTGGGTCGCCTGCACGCCGGCGAAGAACGGCGCCTCATCAAACGGCTTCCAGCTGATCGCCTCCTCAAAACCCAAGTAGGAAACATCGCCCGGTACGGTCAGCATGCGGCCGATGTCGACTATCCTGCCCCAGATGTCCAGACCGAACCCCCGCGCCGTCTCCACGTTCCAGACGAAGTCGAAGAACGCATCGAAATCCGCGTCGGGGTTGATGTACTCGTCCATGTTGTTGATCAACTGGACGAGCGTCGGGCTGTTGGCGTACTGGCTGATGAGCGTGCGGGCGACCAGTCCCGGCTTTGGATAGACCGTCATACCAGCGTCACCGAAATGTCGTCGGCCGTGACGGTGGGCCGGCGGTTGATGGGCACCGTGAGGCTGGCTGCGGTCGGCGTCGATGTGCCCAGCAGCAGCGACAGGATCGACACGGACGGGCTCAGCTGCGAGATCGACGCGTAGAACCGGCTGGCGTAGAGCGTCGAGCCGATGCGCGCTCGCAGGCCGCCGTCACCGCCATTGAAGGCGTTGATGATCGCCTGCCGGGTCAGGGCAACGATGTCCGACGGCAGCGCCGGGTTGTCCGCCAACTGCACCTCGAAGAGCACCGGCAAGGCGGCAGGGGTTTCCCACTGCACGACGTACGAGGGATAGGGATAGGAATATCCCTCCCGGTCCTCGACCGTGTACGACATATTGCCGTTGTAGTCGGCGCCGTTGCTCTTCTTGCGCCAGATCGCATCGGCGATGTCCGCCGCCTCGCCGCCCGCCACCGCCACCCAGATCGAGTGCGGCTTCAAGACCACGCCGCCGATCGATTTCGGCGTCGACTGGGTGTTCTCGGTGACGTAGGCATCGATGACGCCCTCGACGTTGGCCACGTTGGCGTATAGCGCGGGAACCGAGCCGCGGGCGTTCAGCGCCACGGACTGGCGCCGGCGCGCTTCGAATTCCGCGCGGCTTTCCACGTCGGCACCCACCGTGCCGGCGTCGGCGTTCGATATCGAGTCCCAGCCCGGAATAGCCTGGTAGATCCGGTTCAACGCGCCCGGCGCACAATCCACCGGCCCGTCGACCGAGCAGGCGAACAGCAGGTCGATGCGGCCACTGGCCGGGATCGTGCCGGCCTGTGTGCACAGGTACAGATGCCCATCCAGGGCTTCTGCGCGCGCGCCGACCGGAATGGTCACACCGGTAAGGCCTGCGCACGTCGCAATCACGGACGTGGGCAAGCCAGGTTTGCGGTCCAGAAAATAGATCCGCCCGATGGCGTCCTGCATGCGGCCATTGGCAAACGCCGGGTCGACCTGGTTCACATACGACGCGAACTCGTTGTTCTTGTCGCCGATGATGGCGGTCGTGCTGGAGGCCAGCTGCCCTTGCGGCGTTTCCAGGGCGTCGTTCAGTCCACCGCCGAACGCGGCGTCCATGTCCGACTGAACCCCGGCCAGGATCGCGGATTCGCTGGGCAGCACCAGTCCTTCCGGCGTGAACTGCACGCGCGGAACGTGAGAGATATTCGACATGGTTTCCTCAGAAGCTGACGGTTTGGGTCGTGCCGTCTTGCAAGGTGATTTCAACGTGGCCCGCCAGGGCCCGATCGGAGAAGGACGTGAGCGTGCAGACGGCATCGGCCACGCCCGGCACCGTCAGCGCGGCTCGCCGGACATGCTCGCGCACCAGCGACAACGGGGGCCGGTGTCCGAGGAATTCCTCCCAGTACGGAACGCCCGGATTGGTGTTGTAGAAGAGCTCGCCGCGAAACAGCTTGATGGCGCTGGCCACGTCCTGCGCCACAGCGTAGGGATCGGCGGCCATCGCAATGTTGCCGGCCGCGTCGAGCACCAGGTCCCACGCGGTCCGGTCCAGCAGTAGTGTGTTCAATTGGGCGCTCCCGTGTTGGACGGCCCGCCTTGCACGCCGGAGTGGGTGTGGGTGCTTCCCACGTCCTTGCCGTTGTTGCGCAGCGTGCCCAGCGTGTTCATGTCGCCTTGCCACGTCGACGTGCCGCCGAAGGATCCGGCGCCCTGCCGCACCGTGCCGTTCAGCACGATCTGCGGCGCGTTGATCGCGCATTGCGTGCTGGCGTTCAACTCGATGTCCGGCGACGTGACCGTCACCTTCGTCGGCGACACCACATTGATGCCCTCGGCCGTGAACTGCACGTATTGGGCCGGCGCGCCGTTCAGCAGGCCGCCGAAATAAAGGCCGTCAGCCATGTCGTGCGACCGCCACGAGCCGGGATTGCTCTGCGCCTTGGCGGCCTTCACGCCGGAGATGTCACGGTTCGCAAAGGCCGCCATGCCGATGTCCCCGGCCTTGGGGTCCAGGATGATCGCGTCCGTGCCGCCCTGCAGGCGGAAGTACGGCAAGCGGTGCAGCACGCCATGCGGCACGG
Source organism: Achromobacter animicus (assembly GCF_902859585.1). GTDB lineage: Bacteria > Pseudomonadota > Gammaproteobacteria > Burkholderiales > Burkholderiaceae_B > Achromobacter > Achromobacter animicus. Next base: position 159,343 of record NZ_CADIJM010000007.1, read on the forward strand.
CGTTACCGGCGCCATCGAGCTGGTTGACGAGCGGCTGCACGTCCACGAAACCCACCGGCGACAGGCCGCCCGCATTGGTCACCGAGACCACCTTGACCAGCGTCGCCGTGTTCAAACGCAGCAGGGCCTGGCTGATCAGGAACTGCAGCGCACCGTACTCGCTGTCGCCCTGCCCGGCTTGCGCCAGGCCTGCGTATCCATATTGCTCAGCCATCGAGATTCCTTTTGCAGATGACCGTCGACTGCCAGACGCCGCCGGGGACTTCCGCCTCAAGCTTGTGGGCGAGGCTTGTGATTGTCCATACGCCTTGGGCGGGTTGGAGGGAGCTGGTGACGTGCACCCGCTTGCCGACGCAGAGGTGGGGGTTGTAGAGCGTCGTGAAAGTGATGCCGGTGCTGTTGAACGTCGGGTAGCCGATCAGCCCGGTCTCCGGCGAAATGTCCAAGACATCGCCATCCCTGAAGCCGTCCGCATGCCAGACCGACACGACGCCGCGGTCGATTGTGAAGCTGATGCGTGCAGCCAGCGCACAACTGCGCAGCTGGTCCATATCCGTCCCGCAAAAATAGGGGTTTGCCAGGACGACGTCCTTTCCCGACTTTTCGAACGCGTATCCCATCGACGCTGCAATTTTGCTCGCAACGTCTTGAGCGACTGTTGCGCCGGGAAAAGATCGGGGAGGCACAGGCTTGCACTCTTTGGCGCCGGCCACTTGGCCCCTGACGTAGAAAACCCCTTCAGGGGCCTTCCCAAAGTCAGCCCATGCCGAAGTGATATCCCCTTCATAGACCAGATGGGGAACGTCCAAGCCGCTCTTGGCCATCACTCTAATGATGTTCATTCCTCGGCGTTCCCTCATGTTGGGTCCTACTGTCGTCAGCCGGTTCATCATTTCCAGGCTCAAACCATAAATGCTCAGCTGCACCTCGGAGCTTTCGGCGGACGCGTTGGACGGAGTTTCGACTGCGACCCGGTAGCCGCTGAGCGTCATTTCCGGTCCCGGCTCATCCCCAAGCGCACCCTTCCCCAGGCTGATGGTCACATCGATGCTGCGTTTGACGAAGCTCATAGCTCGAGTGGCTCCATGCAGGCCAGGACGAAACGCGACCCAAAGCCGGTGTACTCCGGATCTGCGTGCCCCTGGGTGTCAACGAAAGTTAGATCACCGACAAAGCCGAGGTATTCCGAACGGACCAACCTCACCCTGTCGTGGCAAAGCACCGCCGTCACGATTGGCGAATTGTTGATGTGGAGATCAAGATAGACGCCCGTGCTCTTCTGGTACACGGAGATCTGGCAGTTCTGGCCGTTCAGCAAGACACTGAGTGTTTGCGACGGCACCGGTTTCAGGGGAATTCCTTTCATTGAATTGGCTCCAGTTCTCCCACCTTGTTTTGGTCTCGCGTGGGATAAGGATCGATCTTGAACACCTGCACCTGGCCGCCGCTCTCCTGATCTGCGCCACTGGGCTCACGCTGCGCCATTGGCCGCAACACCGCCGTCTGTCTCACTTCATTGAACGTCAGCTCGACGACCAGCAGACTGGAACCACTGCTGGCGCTCCGGTTGTACAGATACTTCCCCAGGCTTGCCGACAGGTAGACAATTTCGGGCGTCGCCACCGAGTACAGTTCAGTGCCGCTGGCTATCCGATCCAGGACGGAGAGCATTTGTTTACGCGTCGCCTGGTCGCCGGCATGCGCCAGCTTGATGAGCGCCTGGTACGGGCCAACGACCTTGTTGAACGAGGAGAAGCCACCCTGTTCCAAAGCGAAGCTCGATATCGTGCCAGCACGGTCAAAGTTGACGCTCAGAAACGTGTCGAATAGCAGAACCGGCTGCCCATCTTCGCCATACACCCCCCAGCGAGGGGCGCTGGAGTTCCAATCGACGAGGCGCGCCAGCCCGACGTTCGCCGGTGCGAAAAACGAAGGAACTACGACATCGCGAAAGACTGCGGGGACACCGGAACTCGCCGGCACGTCGGGAAAGGAGATAAGCGGCATCAGAAGATCCCCGAGTTGGCTTGTTGAACAATACGTTGGGAGTCACCAAGCGTGCCCAACTCACGAGCCAGCCCCGGACCGTCGGTCGCTGGCGTCACAATCGTTATGGGTCCATGGATGTGCGTTTCATACGTCGTAGTCGTCGTGGTGTTGTTGCTTGCAGCGCCAATTGCGCCGGCTTGCGCAGCGCTTGTGATCGATGCAGCTGCCGCACTCGCTTGCTCCCGACGTTCCATGTCAGCCACCCCAGCGATCACTGGCGCTGCAAGCTCGCGCTTGCGCGCATCGGCAGCATCGATTGCCTGGTAACGGTCGAGACCGAAGTAGCGATAGGCAGCAACGCCGGCCTGAGCGGCATTCGTAGACTCAGCCAGTTTTTCGCGAGCGCCCCGTTTACTGTTCCTCAGTTCCCAATCCACGAATTCCAATTGCTGCTCAAGCGTCGACTGCTCGATGACTACTCCGATCGCCTGCCGGAAATCAGCTTGGCGCGCGCGATCCCACAACGCGATACCGTAGAACCTGCCGTCTTCTGCATCCGCACGGGGATCGAATCCGCTTTGGATTTGCAAGTGCGCTGCCAGACCGGCGGCCTCGTCGAGGCTATAGCCCTTGCGTTCGAAGAACCTGACCGCATCGCCGACTTCCTTGGTTCTAAGCGCCGGATCGTTATGCGCTCGCACAATCTGCGTTTCGCCAACGTTCAAGTCTTCGCTATAAAGCGCGAGCGCAACGCCCGCCCCAATCCGTCCAGCCGCTCTCAAGGCTGCAGCTCCCACGCCTCTCAATGCCGCCAAACCCTTGCTGGCACCGGCACCACCCAATGCCGCTAGGGCGAAGGCCACTTCCCTCAACGCGGATGCCAGACCCAGCAGCGAATTAGCCCAGGACAAAATCTTTAGCGCCCCCAGGGCGAGCAGCGCGTTCTGCCATCCGCCCACCGCCTGCGCAGCGGCGTCCACCACGTCGATGAATGCCACGACGGCCTTCGCCGTGCCGTCGACCCACTTGGCAATCACATCCTCGTTCTCAAGAAACCAATCGCCCCAGCCTTGAAGGACCTCGAGTGCCCGTTCGAACGCCGGAATGAGCGCGACCAGGATCCTCATGGCCACTGATTCAAAGGTGTCGCGCAAATCCAGATAGCGGTCGCGCAGACGAGCGGCTGCATCCGCGTCCTGCGCGGAAACTGCGGACCGTCGTTCTTGAGCCTGCAACAGCTTTTCCAGTTCAACCGGTCCGCGACGGAACAAGTCGAACAGGGCCTCATTGACACCCATTTCCTCAGCGACTTGAGCGGCGCGGCTCCGGTCCTTCTGATATAGATCGGCGATGATCCGCGACCTGGCCAAAAGGTACGTATTCCCGTCTCTCAGATCCGAGACATTCCCGCCGTTCTGAAGAAAAGCGGGCACGGAATCCGCAGCCTGACCACGATTGAACTTGCTGATCTGCCCCGCTGATTCCCTCAATTGGGCGGAGATAGCTTCGGCAGTCCCGCCAGCCCGCTCGGCTGCCTTCTGCCAGGCAGTAAGCCGTTCGGTGCTGATGCCAAGATTCTGTGCCATCTGGCCCAGACTCGCCGCCGCGGCAATGGAGTCCACTGCGAAGCGCTTCGGATCAAAGCCAACGGAGGCGGCAAGGGCATCGATGATGGTCGCCATGCAATTACCTCGGTTCAGTTAAGACGCGCCTGTTGTGTGCGTCCACCGCAAACACCTCAAGCAGGTTGTACAGGTCTTCGGCGCCATAGACCGTTTGCAGATCATGCAGCAGGTCTGGGCGACGAGAGATCACTACGCCAACATTGCGCGGAATGTTGGCGTAGTGAATCAGGCGCGGGCCGCCACCGGGGACCTGGAGCCCGAAGTCGATGGCGTGGCGGCCATAAAAAAATCCAGGTGCAGGCCCAGGACTTTCTGGCGCAGCGTGAGCAGGGTCGACACCTCTTCGATATCGCCGGAAATGAGCTCTCGCCGCACATCGGGACTCGGCTGGATCTGCACGCAATCCATCATCTTGTCCAGCAGCGGTTTGGCGCTATCGAAGGGCAGCTTGGCAATCGCCTTCAGGCCCATGGCAGCCACGCCTGCCAGACCGGCCTGCGCGATGTTGGCCGGAACTTCGACGCCGGCGTTCATCAACGCGAACAAGGCTCGGCCCGCCCATTCTTCGGCGTCGTAAGCCGACAGTTCCGTCAGGATGAAGGCCTTCCCCTGATCGCGCCCTTCCGAATTGATGGTGACGGTGATCTGCTTTCTTGCCATGTCACACCAACGCCGGCGAGACGTTCTGCCAGGTGATCTGGAACGTCATGGGTTGAAGGAGCGCCTTGGCGTCCGGCGCCGGCGGGATCTGGGTCAGCACGCCACGCGTCAACGTGTACTTGCGATCGATCGACGGAATGCTGAGCGTGCCGTTTGCATAGAACACTTCCCGGGCCGTTTCGCCAGCCGCAGCCCAGATCTCGAAGATGCGCAGGGAAGGAGAGTCGGGTTGGATGGAAATGGTCTGGACGCGGGGAACCGGCACGTAGCTTGCCGACATTCGCCCATCCACTCCCATGGTTACCTGTGCGGGCTTGGCCGCTTCAAAAGCGAACGCGGTTTCCGAGGCGTAGCCCTCGATCTTCTGCGGCACCGGAAAAATCCCGCCCACCGCAAGCATCAGAACGGAATTGGCACTGGTCAAAGTCGCCATGTTGAATCCTTAAAGAATGGCCAGCGAGGCCAGGGTGATGTTTTGGACGGAACCGCCGTCCATGTACCAGAACGTCATGGGCGGGGTGCCGCGCGCTTCGCGCACCTGCGGGGTGGCGTCCTTGATCTGCAGGTACCAGCCGCGGCTCTGCAGCGTGTCTGAGATGTCGACGCCGGCCATGTTGTTGACCTGCGCCTTTTGCTGGCTCGACAGCGTCACGCCGGCGCGGATGGCGCCGAAGTTGACCGCGGCGTTGATCGGGTCCAGGCAGGCCGCGTCGATCAGCGTGTAGCCGTCAAGGTTGTAGGGCACCGAGTTCACCTGGGTCAGCAGCGACATCAGCGCCTGCTGGAAGGCCGCGTTCAGCCAGATCTGGTTGACGTAGGAGTCGACCCATTTCCAGTTGCCGCTGATCTGGCCCGGGTACAGAAACCGGAAGCGATCGTTGCTGGTCGCGTAATCGCCGTAGAAGTTGTAGCCGTTGTCGATCAGCGTCTGCGCGGTCGTGGCGTCGGTCACGGAGAACGCGAGGCCGGACTGGCCTTTGAAGGCCAGCGTGGCGCGGCCGTTGGTGCGTTCGAAGTCGAGCGACGCAATGGCGCCCAGGATGAAGGCCGCGTGGTGGACGTCCTGATAGACCGGCACCGAGCCCGAGTACTCGTTGGCGCTGACGATGGCGGCCCAGTGCGAGGTATTGCCCTGCTGCGTGGCGGTGACATCCGTGTCCCAGCCGACGTAGGCGTAGCGATCGCCCTGGGCGTTGGTCCATGCCGAGAACGCCGTCTTGCCAGCGGTATCGGGCTCGAAGGTCGTCATGAACGCGGCCCAGTTCTGGGTCAGGTCGGTGATCTGGCTCATGTTCACGGCCGGCACACCTGCCCCTACGCCTTGCGACACGACGGCGCCGGCGGCCTGCGTCAGCTTCAGGCCCGACGCGATGGACCCACTGCCGTGCGACACGGTGCTGGCTGCGCCGTCGCTGGCCGACGTGATCACGAAGGCGGCGCGCTGCGCGTCATAGGCGCAGTCCGCGCCCAACGCGGTGAAGGCCGCTTCGATGACGGATGCGGCGTTCGAAAAGCTGGTTGCCGCCGACAGGTCGATGTTGCCGGACGTCTTGGCCACGCCGTCCACGGTCACGGTCAGGGTGCCGGACAGCGCCTGCAGTTCGACAAGCGTGACCGTGGCCATGGAGCCGCCGCGCAGATAGGCGGCAACCGGTTCGGCGGGATATTGCGCGAACAGCAGGTTGCCCGGCTTGCGGGTCGAGTTGTCGAACCCGTTGAAATAGACGTCGGCCAGGTTGGCCTCGGTCGAGGTCGGACCGAAAAAGCGCTGCACGTCGCGCGCCGTCGCGAAACTCTGGACGGCGCCGATGGGGACGGCCGTATCGTTGGTCAGGATCAGGCCGTTCAAATCGAGGGCCGATCCGCCGGCTGCGATCACGCCCGGGACGACCTGGACGATTTCACTGGCGGGAATGGACATAGCGTTAAGCTCCCGTAGGGTAGGTGGTGTCGACCTCGATGAGGCCCACGTGAAGTTGGGCCGCAAACTGCTGCGGCATGGTGATGGAAGGGTTGAACTGCAAGGCGGTGTCGAATGACCACCGTTCAAAGCGCGGGTGGTCCGCGCCGTCGATAGGCAAATGGGTGATCTCACCCGAGTACAGCGGCTGCGCGTGGCCAAGCTCCTTCAGGAAGTCGCAGCCGTGCTGACTGCGCAAAGCCATTGCCAGCGTCAGAGCGTGGTCCTGCGCCTGTTCGCCGTAGCTGTCCACCCGCGCCGACCATTGCGTGGCCTGCGTGATGGTCCGCGCGCCCGATGCGGGCGAGGGATCGGCATAGGTCATGAGCGGCAGCGAGAGTCCCAGCGCGGCCATCGGCGTGATGACGATGCACTCGCGCATGGGAGCAGGAAGCTGGTCAGGAAGACCGCGAATCACTTCGCCATCCACCAGGGTCTTGAAGAAGATGACCAGGTCTTCGACCAGCTGACTTTCAGTGATGCTTATCTGAATGCGCATGGCGCTGGATTCCTGCCTGAAAGGGTTGAACCGAAGCTCGCCCCCAAAACAAAAAGCCCCGGCATGGCCGGGGCTTCGTTTGCTTGGGACGCAATGTCCCGGGCCTATTGTGACCGAACGCGTGACCGATAAGGCGAGGGCTTGTGACGGAACCGTCACACGCGATGTCCCATGCGATCCGCGTCCGGCATGAAGCGGCCAGCGACGGAACAGTGCTACGGAAAGCAAAAAGCCCCGGCGGACCGGGGCTGCATTGGTGATGGGCGCAATGCCCCGGGCCCATTGTGACCGATTACGTGACCGCGATGACGGCGCCTTGTGACGGTTCCGTCACACGCCATGCATACGACCTGCCGTGGCCGCCGGTTTCCGGCTCTTGAATGATGACGCTGCCGGTGTCCTGCAACGCATCCATGGCGCGCTGGATGCCGCGCTGCAATCGCGTCTTCTCGGCGGGCGACAAAGCGCGGCCGTGCGACACATGGCGAACCAGTTCCATCAGTCGAAACGACCGGCCGGGATAGCAGGCCATCAGATCCATCACTTCGTGCGCGTACTTCACGCCAGCCTCCTTTCCACCTGGCTGCGAAACAGGCCCAGGTACAGTTTGTATTCGGTTTCAGTCAGCACCACACCGGTCGTGCGGGCAATCCAGTCCAAGGCCTTTGCCCTGCGCTCGCGCGCCAGCAGCTCACCAAACATCGCGTGCTTCTGGGGATACTCGGCGATGATGATCATTCGTTCATGCCAAGGCAGCGCGGCATGCATCGCTTCCACCACCTGCGCGTGGTGATCGTTGATCGGCCGGTAGTCGTCCTCTTCGGACACGTGCACTGGCATATTGCCCACGGACGCGCCCGACCACGTCCACCTCGCCCAATTCCACATCAGGTCGTCACCCGTCAACTTTCGCATCGTTCGCCTCGCATGGTTTGCCTTGCTTTCCGTGTGCCTTTCCCTTGCTGTCGCACGCCGTCTCTTCGCGTTCGCCCTTGGCGCGCGCGATCATCTGGGCGATGCCCAGGCTGGGGTGATCGCCGCGCGCGATACGCGCCTCCCACTTGGCGATCCAGCTGCGATGCGGGCGTCCCTGTTGTCTCAACAGTTTTTCCGCGCCCATGGTTTTCAAGGCCGCCTCGGCCTCGGCGCGTGTGGCCAGCGTGCGGCCCGGCGCGGGAAGCGCCGTTCTCGGTTGCGGAATGTCCGGCCACGATCCTTTGGCCAGCTCGTCGCTTAGCGTCTTTTCCCAGCGTGTCTTGATGGCCCCATAGGTGCAGCCCAGCAGATCCACGGTGCTCACGCCTACTGCGGCCCAATACACCGCAGGATGCGACCAGGCGCCCTGCTCTCCCCGCCTGCGAGCCGTCATGCCACGCACCGCTTCGTGATACGCCACCTCCGGGACCGTCCACGGACAACACAGCTTGATGAACTGGGGCAAGGTCGGCGGCCATTCCTGCGTGAGGCAGGCCACCAGGCCGCGCCGAACCTGGCTTTCGTTCAGGCCCTCGAGCTTCTGGTTCCATGCGTCTTTCAGTTCGCGCGCCGTCAGGCCCTGCCATTGCTGCGCGAATTTCGAGCCGTACATGAGCCACATTTCGTTGACCACCAGCGCGCCCAGGCTCGTGGGCTGGATGTCAGTGGCTTGCATCGATCGTCCCCATGAACTTTTCCCGCGGGCGGCCATCGCTGGCCAGCACGTCGCGCAGATCGTCGGTCCAGTCGGCGAGGCGCTGCGCCCGGCTTGCCGGCACATTCGATTGGGCTTGAACCCGCGGCGGATAGAGCCCCTGATACCCGCCCGCGATGCTGTTCGCGATCACGGCGCCCGGTTGATGTCCTTCGGCCAGATAGGCGGCAAGCTGTTGCAGCTGGCGCCGGGCCGCCTCCTGCGTCACCGGCTTTCGGCGAACCTTCCGGTCAGCAACCCAACTGCACCATTCCTCGCGATCAAGCCAGTCCGGAAGTTCGATGGTCGAGGCATCGAACCCGTTCACCCGTGCGCGGGGGCTGGGGGGAGTCTCTTTCAATTCCTGGTTCTTGGTTTCTGGTTCTTGGTTGGCTTGCGATCCGGTTTCCGGTGGGTTTACGCCCGGCCCCTCCTTTCTGGGCCGCCCTCCCCGCTTGCCGTTGGCTTTGGCCGTCTCGGCCTTGACGTGATAGGCGGCGATCTCCGCGTCGGCGCGTTTGTTGCGCCAATAGCCCTCGTGCAGTTGAAAGTACTCGGCGAGAATCTGTGCGGTGGCCTCCTTTTCTTCATCGGTACGCGCGCCGACCCAGCGAAAGATCTGCGCCAGGTTGTCGACGATGGGTTCTTCCTCCGCGTAGTACCGCCGCAGCAGGCGGCTGTAGATGGCGTCTTCCACGAGGCTCAGATGGGTCGTCGCCTGGGCGTAGTCGCCGATGTTGTGGCTGTAGTAGTTCATGCGTGCTCCAGCAGCCCGGCGGCGAGCAAGGCGCCCGGCAGGTTTGTGAATGGCTTTGATAGGTGGACTTGCTGAATCCGGCAGCAAGGCCGGTGCAAGCGAGGGACCGGCAACGGGCCCCATCGGAACGTCAGGGCGGCCGCTGATCCTCAAGCCCGATTCGCCTGGCCTCCCACGCCTTGACGGCCTCGGGGCGTGCCAGCCGCAGGAACTCTCGCCACGCCTTCGGGACGCCGTTGGTTCGCCACTGGGATACCGCCCCGGGCGTGATCCCGCAAAGGGATGCCACGCGGCCCGTCCCGCCCAGTGCATCAATAAGAGACGAGTCGATCGTTTTTGCTCTCATGCATAAATCTTAGAATGCTAAGATACTGAAAGCAAGCCACCTAAGAACATTTTTGTTTAGCATCCTAAGATGACCTTTCAAAAGCGAATCACCCAGGCGTTCAACGAGGAAGCGTCCCGCCGCGCGGATGCTGCAGAGCCTCGGCTGACCAAGACCGATCTATGGAAGGCTGCCAACGCCTCTTCCGGTGCTGCCACGCACTGGTTCAACGGTTCCAACGGCATGGATATGGCGACCTGCATGAGGGTCGCCCCGCTTTTGCGCGTGAACGCGCAATGGCTCTATGACGGCACCGGTCCGAAGTCGCCCGTCGGCAACGGGGCTGGCGCCACATTCCCGCCCGCGCAGCCCTCCGCACCATGGCCCTTCCCCAGCATCCCGGAAGCGCAGGTGCGCGCGCTGTCTCCCGACCAGTTGAACAAGCTGCAAGGCGCGTTGGCATTGGCGATCGCGCAATTGAAACTGGGTCTGGACGTGTCGCCCGCGCCCGTCGTTGCCCCGATCCCGACCGTGTTGCGCAGTGACTCGCTGGTCGACACGTACCTGTCGCGGGACGAGTTTCCGATGCGGATCGAGGGCCTGTCTCCCCCGCCTTGGGACGGTGGCAAAACCACTCACCAGTCCGAACGCGAGCGCCGTGTTCGAATCAGCACCGAGACCGGCGTCGTGACGAACGTGGGCGCCGGCGAACCACCTGCCGCCAACGACAAGTTCGAACGGGTTCCCGAGTTGGCGGACGTACGCCTGGCCGCCGGCGAGCCGATCGAAAACCACACCGAAGAACAGACGGGAATGATCCAGTTCCGCAAGTCATTCCTGAAGTCGGTGGGTGCAGCCCATGGAAAGGGCCGCGTCGTTTACGCCAAGGGCGACAGCATGGAACCCATCATCCGCGACGGGGCGGCCTTGCTAGTGGTGCCCAACGAAAGCCTGACGTTGCACGATGTCGCGGCGGGCGGCGTCTACGCCATCAACTACGACGGCAAGATGATCGTGAAGACGGTATCAAAGGACAGGGTTACGGGCTTGTGGGTAGCGCGGTCGTTTAACCCGTCGCACGCTGACATTCCGCTCGAAAACGGCGTACCTGTTCGTGTACTGGGCCGTGTGGTCTGGGCGGGCGCCCGACTGCGCCACGACGACGCCGGTCAGTGGGTAAAAGCGTAGCCGCAAGATCGGACGGGACGTGGCGAAAAGTCTTACTCGACTAAGCTTTTCCGCTGTCTCTAACCCGGCAGGTGATGCTTCGTCATATTAATGATTCACTAATACTGTTTTTGCATCATTAATGAGTCATCTAGCTGCTAGCGTCGCAACGCTTAGGCTGTTCATCTACAGCAGCGGATCCGCAAAACACCGCCACAGGGAATCTGGCCGCTCACATGACAGGATTTTCTGACTTGGCCGGATTCGGCTTTATAGCCAGGAGTAATATGACGCGTCTGGCGTCAAACCCGCCGGCGCAAGCAAGCCGATTCACGCCTGGTCCTTCCCACCCCTGTCGACAGCGGAGCGTCCCTCCGTGCCTGCCCTCGGTGTCTGCAAGTCCTGGCGCGCAAGCGGCCACAAGAAAAGACATCGAGGAGAAGCGGATTGGACAAGCAAGAGTCGGGCGGCTGGTATTTCGGCTGGAACATCGTCGGCGCCGCCACGGTACTCACCCTGTTTACGGTCGGCCTGCGCATGGGCATCGGACCGTTCTTTCTGCCCATGGCCGAGAGCCTGGGTTTTTCGCGCAGCCTGCTGTCGGGCATCGTCGCCATCGGCATGCTGTGCTATGGCCTGGGCATGCCGCTGGCGGGTTATCTGGTCAGCATCCGCGGCACGCGCTTCGTCCTGCTGACCGGCACGGCCATCGTGGTATTGGCTTCCATCTGGACCGTCTTCGCGCGCGGACCGCTCGAATTCTTGCTGGCCTTTGGCGTTGCGCTATCCGTGGGTCTGGCCTTCACCAGTCCGGTCGCGCTGACGCCGGTGATCAGCCGCTGGTTCACGCGCCAGCGCGGCATGGCGCTCTTCTTCCTGTCCACCGGGTCGATGGCCGGCATCGCGCTGATGACCCCGACGCTCACCTACGCCATCTCGGCGGTCGGCTGGCAGGAAACGCTGCTGGGCTTTGCCGTGCTGTTTGCGCTGCTGACCGTGCCGGTCGCGCTTTTCGTGATGCGCGACGAGGCACCCGAGCACACCGACCTGCTGCCCCATCAGATCATCGAAAAGACCGGCACGGCCAAGCCGACATCCAAGGCGCCCGCGCCGGGGCTGGGCGAGGCCCTGCGCACGTTGCCGTTCTGGCAGGTCGCGCTGGGTCTGTTTGCCTGTGGTTTCAGCATGAACCTGCTGGGCACGCACGGCATGCCCATGCTGATGGACCACGGCTTTGACGCCACAACCAGTTCGCTGGGCATCGGCCTGATTGGCTTGGTCGCCATTTTCAGCACCTTGGTGCTGGGCCGCATGTCCGACCAGGTCGAACGCCGCAACATCCTTGCGGCCATCTATCTGGTGCGGGGACTGGGATTCTTCGCGCTGGTCATGGTGGGCGCACATTGGGAACTGTATCTGGCTGCGACCATCGGCGGCATCGTCTGGGCCGGCAGCATTGCGCTGTCCTCGGCCATCCTGGCGGACGTGTATGGCATCCGGCTGGTTGGCGTGCTGTACGGGCTGACGTATCTGGGCCACCAGATCGGCGGCATGATCAGCTCGTGGCTGGGCGGCTGGGCGTTCGAGACCTTTGGCACGCACTGGGTGGCCTTCGGGTCGGCCGGCGCGCTGCTGTTCCTGGCCGCATTCATCTCGATGCGCCTGCCGCCGCGCGGAATCCTGCGCGCGCCACGGGCAGTGCCTGCCGCCGGACGCTGAATCGCCCGCGCCTTGGGCGACTTGCCGGGGATGCGCCGCACCCCGGCCCGCAGGCGTTAACGGTCTTTCAGCAACGACACCAGCTCGGGCACATAACGTTCGCCGCCGCCTTGCGCAACGGCCTGGTCGAACGTTTGCTGCACGGCGGCGCCGATCTCGCGGACCGCCCCGGCTTCGGCGGCCATGGTGTTGTAGTACGAAAGATCCTTCTGCGCGTTCGACATGAAAAATCGCAGGGACGACGGATCCTGCTCCAGCAGGTACGGCTTGATGCGCTCCAGCGCCACACCGCCGCCGCCGCCCTTGGTCAGCACTTCCGCAAAGACGGCCGGGTCGATGTCCGAACGCAGCGCGCACGCCGCGGCTTCGGACAGCAGCGCCACCACGCCCAGCGACACATAGTTGTGCAGCAGCTTCATGCGATGGCCGGCGCCCACCGGGCCGGCATGCGTGATGTTTTCAGCGAAGCAGGCCAAGAGCGGCTTGCATTCGTCAAACAACGCCGCATCGCCGCCCACCAGCAGGTTAAGACGGCCTTCGGCGGCTTCTTTCGGGGTGCGCGTCATGGGCGCGTCCAGAAAGCGCCCGCCGCTTTCGGTGACGGCCTGTGCGACCTTAACGGTCGACGACGGAATGGCCGTTGAGCAATCGATGATGACGGTGCCGGGACGCAGCCCCTCGAGCACACCGGCCGGCGACAGCAGCACGGCTTCGACCTGCGGGCTGCCGGTGACGCACAGGATGATCACATCCGACTGCGCAGCCAGCTCGGCCCCGCTGGTCACGCTGACCGCGCCGGCCGCCTTGAGCGCGTCCAGCGGCTGGTTGCCCGGGTGTTCGAGCACGGTCAGCGCGTGACCATGCTTGACCAGGTTGCTTGCAATGCCGTGGCCCATGAGGCCGATACCAACCATGCCGACTTTCGCCATCTTCAAATGCTCCTGCCATGTAGGGTGATTGTTGTGCCGTAAATCTTACCCTCAGAAGATGAGCGCTGGGCCGGGGGGTTGCACGGCGTGGTGACAATTCCGCGTGCGTCCGCGCCCCGATCACCGCGCTATGCCTGCGCGGGCGCGTCTGGAATACTTTCGGGGATCGTCCTACGGGACTCTTGCATCGCCAGCCATGACAGACTCCCTTCCCGCCGGTTTCACGCCCTGGTATCCCAGCAGCCAGTTCATGCGCCACCTGAACGACCTGGGCCCGTTCTACCGCCGCAAGGCCGACAACGTGTTGGCCCTGCGGGTTACCACGGCGCACGGCAACATGCACGGCATGGCACACGGCGGATTTCTGGCCACGTTTGCCGACAGTGCGCTGGGCCTCGTCATTTCCGAAGACGCCCACGTGTCCGTCGTCACGGCGCAGATGTCCGTCGAGTTTCTGAATGCCGTCAATCCGGGTGATTGGCTCGAAGCCCACGTGCAGATCGACAAACAGGGCAAGCGGCTCATCTACGCGACCTGCCGCCTTCAGGTGGAGGGCCGCGTCATGCTCAAAGCGAGCGCCGTGTTCGCGGTGCGACATGCGGCGGTGCCGGCTTCGGACGGCTGATCGACGAAGCGGGCATGGCCGGCGGCACAGGCTTGCCGGCCGGGGCCCGCGCTACAAGGGACCCACGCTACAGATAAGGCGTAGCCAGCCAGATCACCTTGTTGCGCAGGCGCTTCGCGAACGGCGCCTGCAGCAGATCTTCCAGCGTCACGCGGTGCGCGTTGGCGATCAACGCATCAACGCGCGCGCCGATCCAGCGCGCCACCTCGGGATCGTAGATCTCGGTGTCCAATTCGAAATTCAATCGCAGGCTGCGCGGATCCAGGTTCGACGAGCCGGCGTAAGTCCACGCGCCGTCCACCGTCATCAGTTTGGAGTGATCGAACGCACCGCTCGACCGCCAGACGCGGCAGCCCGTTCGCACCACCTGATCAAGCTGCGCCGTCATCGCGTAGTCCACCAGCCGCAGGTTGTTCTTGCCCGGAATCACGATGTCCACGACGATCCCACGTCGCGCCGCCGTGGCCAGCGCGCCGATCAGCGTCTGGTCGGGCAGGAAGTAAGGCGATTGGATCCGCACGTGATGCCGCGCCACCGCCAACGCGCCCAGCAGCATGTTGTGCGTGCTGCCGATTGCGCGGTCCGGGCCGGACGGCACGCAGCGGATCGGCACGTGGCCCGACGGCGGCAGGTAGTCAGGATCGAACCACGGCTTGGCGGACAGCGACTCGTGCGTCGTGAAATTCCAGTCATGCGCGAACACCGACATCAGCTGCGTCACGATCGGCCCTTCCACGCGGAAGTGCGTGTCGTGGTTGGTGGCATCCCCCGCCAGCGCGCTGACAAACGCCGCCCGCACGTTCATGCCGCCCGTAAACCCCACACGTCCGTCTACCACCAGCACCTTGCGGTGGCTGCGCAGATTGGCGTAGGGCATGCGCAGCACGCCCATCGGATTGGTCATGAACCGCGCCACCGGCACGTTCGCCTTCGCCAGCATGCGCACGATCGGCGGGCGTGAATACTTGGAACCCACGGCGTCGATCAGCACCCGCACCTGCACACCGCGCGCCTGCGCTTCGATCAGCGCCTCGGCCACCTCGCGCCCGATCGGATCGTTATCGAAGATGTAGCTCTGCATCGCCACCGTGTGCCGCGCCTCGCGGATGGCCTGCAGCATCGCGGGATACGTCTCGTCGCCACCAGCGAGCGGCCGCACCTGGTTGCCGCCCAGCAGCTCGAACCGGCTGACGCGGTCGCCAAGCACTTTCAATGACGCAAACTGCTCGCCCGATATGGGCACCACATCCACCGGCGCCGTCGCGACCTGCCCAGCGTCCTCGAGCATCGCGTCGTCCCGCTGCTGCGACACCCGCGTCTTGCGAATGCGGTTGATCCCCGCCACGAAATAGAAAAGCGCCCCGAGGATCGGCGAGAACATCGCCACCCCCACCCAGCCAATGGCCGCCCGCACATCCTGCTTGGTCATCGCGGCATGCACCGCCGCGCCCGTGCCCGCCACGATGCTGATGGCAAAGGCAACATGAGGCCAGTATTCGATCAAAAATGCGTGTATGCGATCCATGGCGATGGCTTGAAACACGGCCTCCAGTGGTTAACCAGCGCAAGAATAGCAAGGCTGCCGCCGGTGGCAAGACTACTTTTTGAAGGCGATTTCACACCCTTCAAAAAAACGTGCTAGAATTCGGCCTCTTCGTTGTTGAGCAGCTTTCGAAGCAAAATTCAAAGACGCAAAACGACGAAAGCACTGAAGAAAACTGAAGTGCAACGCAGTACCAGAGGTGGCTGTAGCTCAGTTGGTAGAGTCCCGGATTGTGATTCCGGTTGTCGTGGGTTCGAGCCCCATCAGCCACCCCAAGAATTCATTTGAAATCAGCCGCTTTTAGCCGCTTTTAGCGGCTTTTTTCTTTTCTGGCGCTAATTAAATTCAATAATCCAGGCGCTGGATAATGAGTTTTCATATTGAGTCGCGGGCCAAAGCGCTCGTCAAATCGCACCATCACGGCGCACATCAAAGCGCACACCACAGCGCACATCAAATCACCCGTCAAAACGCACCGCGAGGCAGAGTTTGACCGGCCGCCCCGCTGCCGGTCGAAGTTGCGAATGAACGGTGTCTGCCGCCCATGCCACGGTTGCGCCAAGGGATGGCTATCGCAGCGACACCTGGATCAGCCACCCTGCTCCAAAAACGCCTGCAAAGCGGGCACCGTATTCAGCACGTGCTGGCGCATCGCGGCCTCGCAACGTGCCGCGTCGCGGGTCTGTAGCGCGTCGATCAGTTCCTGATGCGATTCGCGCACGCGCAGCACGCGGCCGGGTTGGGCAGCCCAGAGGCGCATGTAGGGTTCGACAACCGAATGCAGTTCGGAGATCTGATTCAACAGGCGCGGTTGTTTACAGAAGCTGCACAGGTATTCATGGAATTCGCGGTGCGCGGCGGTCCAGTCAAGATCTTCGTTTGCGCCCTGGTCCAGCTGCTCGAGCATGTTCGACAGCCGGCGGATGTGCTCGGGGCCCATGTTTTCCACGGCATTGCGCGTGGCCAACCCTTCGAGCACGGAGCGCATCTCGAAGACCTCGAGCATCTCCTGCTGATTCAAGCCGCGCACCACGGCGCCGCGGTTGGCGCGGATTTCGACCAGACCTTCCGACGCCAGGCGGCGCAGCGCGCCGCGCACGGGCATGCGGCTGGTGCCGATCTCAGCGGCCACCACGTCGGGCACGAGGCGCTGGCCGGGCGCGTAGCGGCCCAGGCGGATTTCACGCTGTAGATGCAGGTACGCCTCGTCTTCGGCGCTGATGGCTGTCTTCTGGAATTGCAGCACTGACGTCCCCGGGCTTGGAAAGCCGCCATGATAGATAAGGGCGAAAATAACACAAATTGGATCCAATGATCCATGGATGCAAATACCTATGGCCGGGGGTTCGCGCGTTGCGTTTAATCCAGGGCAGGACGCGGCAGACCGCGCCCGCTCGGCCGGAACGGGCATCAGACCCGACCCGGCCCATACGCTTTCCATAACGCGATCAAGGGGAATCCATGAAATTTCGTCTCATCCGGGCGCTGGCAGGCGCCGCCGCGATGGCCTTCGGGGCGCAAGCGGCCGCGCAAGCCACGGACTGGCCGCAGCATCCCGTGCGCATCGTCGTGCCCTTCCAGGCTGGCTCGGCCACGGACCTGATCTCGCGCCAGCTTGGCGCGGCGCTGTCCGCCGAACTGGGCCAGCCCTTCGTCATCGAGGCCCGCCCGGGCGCCGCGGCAGCGATCGGCAGCGCGTCGGTCGCGCGGTCGGCGGCGGACGGCTACACGTTGCTGATGGGCGGTCCGGCCGCCGTCGTCACCAACCGCTTCCTGCAGAAACGCCTGGCCTACGACCCCGACGCTTTCGAGCTGGTGTCGATGGTGGCCTACACGCCGAATATCCTGCTGGCCAATCCGTCGCAGCCGTTCAAGACGCTGCCCGAAATGGTGGCCTATGCGCGCGCCAATCCCGGCAAGCTGACCTATGCCTCGTTCGGCACGGGCACGACCTCGCACATGGCGGGCGAGATGCTCAAGTCCGTCGCTGGCATCGACATCCTGCACGTGCCCTACAAGGGCGCCGGCGAAGCCATCCCCGCCCTGCTGAGCGGTCAGGTGTCGATGTACTTCGACACCATCATGACCGGACTACCCCAAGCCAAGAGCGGTTCGCTGCTGGCGTTGGGCATGTCCAATTCGCAGCGCTCGGCGCTGGCGCCGGACATCCCGACGATCGCCGAGCAAGGCTTCTCGGGCTACGACATCGCGCCGTGGTACGGTCTGGTCGCGCCTCAAGGCACGCCCGCACCAATCCTCGACAAGCTCAACAAAGCCGTCAACAAAGTGCTCGCCGACCCCGCATTGCGCGGTAAGCTCGCCGAAGCCGGCGCCGAGCCGCGTGGCGGCAGCCGCGAGGAATTCGCCGCCTTCATCAAGGCCGAGATTCCGCGCACCAAGCAGCTGATCGACCAGGCCGGCATCACCCCGCAGTAATTTTTCCAACGAGTTCCAGCACCCATGTCCTCCCCCTTCGATTGGTCTTTTCCGTACGCTTCCCGAAAAATGCCGGTCCTGGCCGCCAACGCGGTCGCGACCAGCCAGCCGCTGGCTGCGCAGGCGGGACTACGCATGCTGCTGGCCGGTGGCAATGCCGTTGACAGCGCCATTGCCACCGCGATCGCCCTGACCGTCGTCGAGCCCGTGATGAACGGGATCGGCGGCGACATGTTTGCCCTGATCTGGCACGACGGCCAGCTTCACGGCCTGAACTCCAGCGGCTGTGCGCCGGCCGCGTGGACGCCCGAGTACTTCAAGGGCCGCGACGCCATGCCGGGCACCGGCTGGGGCACGGTCACGGTGCCGGGTCAGATCGCGGGCTGGAAGGCCTTGTCCGACCGCTTCGGTAAGCTTCCCTTCGCCAAGCTCTTCGAACCCGCCATCGCATACGCCGAGGAAGGCTTTGCGGTGTCGCCCACCATTGCGCGCCAATGGGCCAATCAGGCGCCCAAGCTTGCGGCCGAGCCGGGCTTTGCCGAGGCCTTCCTGCCGCAGGGCCGCGCGCCGCAGGCGGGCGAATGGTGGCGCTTTCCCGACCAGGCCAAGACCTTGCGCGACATCGCCGAAACCGGTGGTGAAAGCTTCTACCGCGGCGAACTGGCCCGCAAGATCGCGGACTTCGCGGCCAAGACGGGCGGCGCGCTCAGCGCCGTCGACCTGGCCGAACATCAGGCCGAATGGGTCAAGCCCATCTCGCAGTCGTTCCGCGATTACGAGCTGCACGAAATCCCGCCCAGCGGCCAAGGCATCTCGGCGCTGATGGCGCTGGGCATGCTGGAACAATTCGACCTGGAAGGCATGGGCCGCGACAGCGCCGACTACTACCACGTCAGCATCGAAGCCATGAAGCTGGCGTTTGCCGACCTGCACCATCACGTCGCCGATCCGCGCCACATGCGCACCGACGCGCGTGCCCTGCTCGACCGCGCCTACCTGGCCGAGCGCGCCCGCCTGATTTCCATGGACCGCGCCAGCGTGCCCACTGCGGGCACGCCCGCCACCGGCGGCACCGTTTACCTGACCGCGGCGGACGCCAGCGGCACGATGGTGTCGTTCATCCAGTCCAACTATCACGGCTTTGGTTCGGGCGTGGTCGTGCCGGGTACCGGCATCAGCCTGCACAACCGCGGCTTGAACTTCGTGCTGACGCCCGAACACGTCAACCAGGTCGCGCCGCGCAAGAAGCCGATGCACACCATCATCCCCGCGTTCGTGACGCGCGGCGGCCAGCCGGTCATGTCGTTTGGCGTGATGGGCGGGTCGATGCAGGCGCAGGGCCATCTGCAGATGGTCACGCGTCTGGCGGCCTTCGGCCAGAACCCGCAGGCCATGAGCGACGCGCCGCGCTTCCGCGTCGAGAAGGGCCCGGTCGTGAACGTGGAATCGCACCTGCCGGCCGACGTGGTCGACACGCTGCGCGCGCGCGGCCACAACGTCGCGGTGGCCCCGGTGGACAGCCTGGAATTCGGCTCGGCGCAGCTCATCTGCCGCCTGCCGCAAGGCGGCTACGTGGCGGCGTCGGACTCGCGCCGCGACGGGCAAGCCGTCGGCTTCTGACGCGTGGCGGGGCTCGCCGGACGTCCCTTGCGGAAGTTCGGCGACAATCCGTGACCTGCCGGCGCGCGCCCGCGCGCTGGCAGCCTGCCGCCTTCGCGCGCCGTCACATACCTGCAGCAGCGCCGCCCGATACTGCCGCGTCGCTGCATGAAGGACCGAAATGCCCCACCCGGCTTCACCGCCCCGCCTCAAACGCGCGCGCCCAGCGCAGCGTTTTCTTCTGACCCTGCAACGCTTACCCGCCACGCTGGCCGCCGTCGGCCTGCTGGTGCTGACGTCGGCGCCCACGCCCGGCCGCGCCGCGCTGCCTGTGGCCGTCGGTGGTCAACCGCTGCCTTCGCTGGCGCCCATGCTCGAACGCGTCACGCCGGCCGTCGTCAATATTTCAGCGTGTACCGACGCTGCGGCATCGAGCGGCGGCCGCGCGTCCACGCCCGGCAGCCTGCGGCAGAACGTGGGTTCGGGCGTCATCGTCGACGCCACCCAGGGCAACATCCTGACCAACCATCACGTGGTGCGCGGGGCGTCCGCCATCCGCGTGTCCCTGCAGGATGGGCGCAGCTTCCACGCCACGGTGGTGGGCAGCGATCCGGACACGGATCTGGCCGTGCTGCGCATCGCCGCGCAAAACCTGCAGGCGCTGACCCTGTCCGACTCCAGCGACCTGCGCGTGGGCGATTTCGTGGTGGCGATCGGTGATCCCTACGGCCTCGGACAGTCGGCGTCGTCCGGCATCGTGTCCGCGCTGGACCGGTCCAGCCTGCGCGCCGCGGGCTACCAGAACTTCATTCAGACCGACGCGTCCATCAACCCCGGCAACTCGGGCGGCGCGCTGGTCAATCTGAACGGCGACCTGGTCGGCATCAACACCATGATCTACACGCCGTCGGGCGGGAATGTAGGCATCGGCTTTGCCATTCCGTCGAATCTGGCGGGCGAAGTCATGCAGCAACTGTTGCAGCACGGGCAGGTGCAGCGCGGCGGACTTGGACTGGACACGCTGGACATCACGCCGCGCAATACCCGCCAGCTTGGACTGGCGCCGGGATCGACCGGCGTCGTCGTGGCGCGCGTCGCCGATGGCTCGCCGGCGCAAAAGGCAGGCGTCCAGGCCCGCGACCAGATCCTGTCCATCGACGGCAAGACAATCGGCTCCAGCGCCCAACTGCGCAATGCGGAGGGTCTGTTGCCGGTCGGGCGCCAGGTGCGGCTGGGATTGTCCCGCGCCGGCGCAAGGACCGAGGTCCTGCTGCGCATCGAGCCGGAGCAGAACGAGCGCCTGCATGCAGGTTCACTGGACGCCCGGATGATGGGCGTAGAGTTTTCCGAGGTGGGACGCGCGCAACGCGTGCAAGGCAACGACGGCGCCGCGGTCAGCGCCACGTTTCCCGATCGCGGCCCCGTAGCCGCGCGGCTGCAGCGCGGGGATATCGTCATCGGCGTGAATCAGCGCCCCGTCAGCACGCTTGCCGACCTGCGCAACCTGCTGACCGGCGCGGGCGCGCAGCCGCTCGTGCTGACGCTGCTGCGCGGACGGACCGCCTACACGCTGCAGGTGAACTGAGCGAGGCGCTGCCCGGCAATCGTGGCAGAATGGCCCGACCCGGCGTTCGGCGCCGGTTCCAAGGCTAGCCGTCACGACAAACCATGCATCGCGGGCGCGCCCGGCCCGCCAGAAGGAGCACGGATGAACCGCATTCCGCCTCACACCCGCCAAAAGCTGCCCCGCCTGCTGCTGGCGGCCGGCCTCGCAGTCATCGCGACCGGCGCGGCCGCACAGGACAAGGCGCCGCAGATCATGCAGGTGCCGGCCGACAACCGCATCGTCTGGCAGGCGCCGGCGGAAGGCGACATCACGTATGAATGCCGGCTGACGCAGACCGACGGCGCGCGCTACGCGTGGGTCATCGCGGGCGCGGCTGCAACGCTTGGCGCGGGCCAATCCGGCCAGACCGGCACCTACAAAAGTCCGCCTGAAACCTGGCGGGCAGCCGACGGGTCGACGCTGACCGGCATGGAAACCGTGCGCGCCAATGCCGGGCCGGACCGCCTGTACGACCAGCTCGTCCTGGCCAATCCGTCGTCGGGCGTGGGTCTGTTGACCGGCGTGACCTACATCCAGCGGTTCGTGCGCGCGGGCGGCGGCGCGCCGCAGACGCCCTGCTCGGCGGCCAACAAGGGCCAACGGGCGCAGGTCAAATACCAGGCCGATTACGTGTTCTGGAAACCGAACTGAGGTTGGTTCGCTGAACGGACGTCCGGCGACGGTCGCATTGCGGCAATGCACCGCGCCGGTCTTACCGCGGCTGACCCACAGCGGCGGCCCCTGCTGCGCCGCTCGCGCGCCCCCATCGGGCAGATGCCGGGCGTTACTGCGCGACGGACATGCCCTGCTTCAAGGCATCGACCAGCCCGGGATGCCGGGCCTTTTCCTGCGTGAGCGTGTAGGCGGAAAACGTCACCACCTTCTTGCCCGACGCCGCGAACAGCGCCGTCAGCTCGGCCGGGCGGCCCGACAGTTTGCTGGTCGCGTCCACTTGAAAAACGCCGATGGTGCCGACCTTGAACGCGCCGTCTCCCGTCTTCTTGAACGTCGGCACTGCTTCCTTCTGCTGCGACTGAAAGCCCGCGGCCATCGCGCCCAATGTGAACGCGTCGTCATCGCCGACGGCCAGTTCGACCGGCACATCGATCACGATGATCGCCTGCATGGTGGCGCGATTCAGGTAGATCTTGCCGGAGACCTCGGGCGTTGCCGGGTCCGACGGAAATTCGGTTTCGGTGAAGCCGGCGGGGATGAGGACCTTGAGCTTGCCGTCCAGCACCTGCAGCGTTTGCGGCTGCGGCGGGGGAGCGGCGGCGGCGTCCGCCGTCGCGCCATTCGGGTCTTGTTGCGCAGCAGGCGATCCTGCAGCCGGAGATCCGGCGGCGGGCGATCCTGCGGCCGGAGGAGCCGGTGTCGGCGATGCCGGTGTCGACGCGGCTGGCGCTGACGGCGCCGGCGCTGCTGGAGCAGGTGCTGATGGGGCAGGTGCTGCCGGGGCGGGCGTTGCCGGTGTTGGCGTGGCTGCTGCTGGGGCTGGCGCTGCCGCTGCGGGCGTGGCTGCGGCTGGCGCGGCTGGCGCGGCCGGCGCCGGCGATGCAGGCGCTGCCCCTCCTGGGGCGGGCGCTGCCGCTGCTGACGCGGCAGATGCCGGCGACGCGGGTGCCGGCGATGCAGGCGCTGGCTTCGCAGACGCCGATGCCGCAGGTGCAGTTGCGGGCGCCGTCGATGCCGTCGCCGCCGCCGGCACTGCCGCAGCTGGCGCTCCGCCTGCGGCCGCCGCATCCCCCGGCTGAACATTCTGTGCCTGCGCAGAGGCGCCCGCGGCCATGGCCAGCGTCAACGCCAATGTCATTTCTGCGAGCCGTGCGTTGTGCGTGTGCATAGCTATCCGATGATTAGGCTGAGCGTTCAATACTACAACGACACTCACCCTGCCCTCGGGCGACGACGGCCGGCAGGGTGATCCAAAATGCTACGCAATCCGGCCTCAACAAATGACGAAGCCCGCGCAAGCCTGCGCGGGCCTTCAAATTGCCATGATCGGAGTTCGGGTGAGCGGACTGGGAGTGGAGCTAGGGAGGTGGCCGCTTTTTTCGCGTCTGTGGCCGGGTAAGACGCCCAATCCGCTCAGTGCAACCGCGGTGCAGGGCGCAAGCGGCGCGCGCCTGGCGCGCGCCGCTCATCACGTCTGCCGCTTAGAAGCGATGACGGACACCGACCATGCCCACCGTGCTCTTCACGCCGTCGATGAACGCGAAGTCCGTGGCGTAGGAGCCCAGCGCGTACAGGTTCGTACGCTTGGACAGGTTGTACGTGTAGCCGATGCTGTACACGTTCATGGCCGAATCGCCACCGGTCAGCAGATCGCTGTCCGGATCGGCACGTTGCCACGAAGCCAGGATGGTGCTGGCGCCAAGCGGAACGGTCACGCCGACCATGTACGAATTGGCCTTGAAGTCTTCGACGCCAACGTTCGAGCTGAAGCTCTTGGCCTCGGGGCTGCCGCTGCCGAAGGCGTTGATGCTTTGGCCGGTGAACCAGCCGTCACGCGTCTGACCGAAGGCGGCCGCCAGCTTCACGACTTCAAAGTCGTACGAAGCGCCGATGCTCCATGCCTTGGGCGTGGCGTCATTGCCAAGCTGGTTGGCCGGGTTCAGTTGGTCGTACGTCAGGGCGACGTTCAGCGGACCGTTCACGTAGCGCACGCCGGCCGTGATGGCGCGGGTGTTGTCAGCGGTGCGGAAGCCGGTCTGTGCGGCGGTCGTGTCGGCGATGTTGAACGAGTAGCCGACGCCAGCCTGGAAGCCGCCGAACGACGGGGTCGCGTACTGGACCATGTTGTCGTAGCGGACGGTGTTGGCGGCGCTGAACGCGTTGCCGATGTTGGCTTGGCCGTAGCTGGCGCCGAACGGATCGATCGCGCCCAGGTACTTGGAAGCGATGTTGGTCTGGCGGCCGAATTCCAGCAAGCCCCACGACGAGCTCTTCAGACCGATGGTGGCTTGGCGGCCGAACAGGCGGCTGCTCTGGCCCGACTGGCCGTTGGCCGAGTTGAATCCACTTTCCAGCGTGAACACGGCGGAGAGGCCGTCGCCCAGGTCTTCCGAACCGCGCAGGCCCCAGCGCGAACCGCTGGAAACGCCGTTGCTCATGCCGACCTTGGATTCATGGTAGCCATCGCCCTTGATCCGCTGATAGCCCACGCCCGTATCGATCAAGCCGTACAGCGTCACCGAGGTTTCCGCCTGCGCCATGCCGGACAGCGCGGCAAAGATGGCGGTGGCGAACAGAGTCTTTTTCATTACAGATTCCCATTGATGTGAACAGACATGCGCATGTGGCCAGACCCACATTGCAGGCGGCACAGTGATGCACACGGCGCATGGCAGGAACGGATTCTAGGGACGCAATATGTCAGTTCTGGGGACACAAGCGATTTCGCAGCAAGAAATGGAAATAATCGCTTTTTTGTGGCGCGACGCCGACAGCGGCGCGCACATCGGCCACGCCGGCAGGCGTGTCATGGGCGTGTGCTATGAAGACAGGATGCGCGCAAACGTGCGCAGCAATTGGCGCGCATCGTGCGTGGGGACAAGGCCCGCCACCATCGCCGCCACGTCGTGGCCCTCCGCCTCGAACACCGGCGCGCGGCGCGACAGGCATGCCGACATCAGCGTCGGCGAGAACTCGGGATGGAATTGCACCGACCACGCGTTCGGCCCATATCGCAGGACCTGATGCGGATCGTGCCGCGAACGGGCGAGCACTTCGGCCCCCGGCGGCGGCGTCAACACGCTTTGCTCATGCGTCAGATTGGCCAGAAAACGCCGCGGCAGCGCGCCAAGCAGCGCATCGTCGCCAACTTCCGCGCAGAAGTCGATGGCATGCTGGCCGATCTCGCGGCCCTGCGGATGAAAGTCGACGACGCCGCCCAGCGCGTGCGCCATCAGTTGATGGCCGTAGCAGATGCCCAAGAGCGGCAACCGCGCGCCATGCGCGCCGCGCAGCCACTCGGCCGTGCGCTCGCTCCAGGGCTCGCGATCCGTCACCATGGACCACGATCCCGTCAACACCGCGCCGGACACGTCATTCCACGTGGGCAGGGGTTCGTCGTCGTGGGGCTTGAAGACCCGCACCGGCAGGTCCGGATCTTCAAGCGCGGCCAGCATCCAGTCGGATTGTTCGCCTTGCGCCTGCCGCAGATCTTCGGGCGGGCGGCCCATCTGAATGATGGCGAGCGGTTTTCGGGTCATGGACAACGATTCTGCGGATTGAAAGGATGACGGAGTTTACTTTCCGAACAGGCGCCGCAGACGCTGGGACTCGGCGAGGTTCAGGCGCTTGGCTTCGTCTTCGGCGTAATCCCGCTCGCCGACATCGTAGGACCCTTCGTGCAGGCACTTCTTGCGATTGGCCTTGCACTCATCGTTGGACCGGGCCGGCGTGGTGGCCGCCATGCTGGCCTTTTCCGCAGCCGTCGGCTTGCTCGACGAGCACCCCGCCACCACCGCGACAAAAAACAACGCCGCGCCGCAGCGGCTGATCGTGAATATCGACATTTTCCCGGCCCTACAGAAACGCTATAGCCGCTTTTATAGCAAACGCGCGCTGGGAAAGGCGTGTTAAGTCGTAGCAGACGCGCGATCCGATTCAGCGCGATACCGCAGCGCCTCTATCACCAGCGCCAACGCCGGCGAGAGCTGCCGGCGATTTGCGTAGTAAAGGTGATAGCCCGGAAACACCGGCCACCAATCCTCCAGCACGGGCGCCAGCCGGCCCGCTTCGATGTGCGGTTTGACCAGGTCATAGGGCACATAAGCCAGGCCCATGCCATCGAGCGCCGCCTGCAGCATCAGGAACGTATTGTTGAACACGGTCTGCCCGTTCACGCGCACGCTCAGCGCGCGTCCATCCTTTTCAAAATCCCAGGCGTACAGGCCGCCGTGCGTGGGCAGCCGCAGGTTCACGCAACAGTGCTCCGTCAGTTCCTGCGGTGTGGCGGGCAGTGATCTGCCGGCCAGGTAGTCCGGCGACGCGGCGACCGCCATGCGCAGGTCGGGCGCGATGCGCACGGCGATCATGTCCTTGTCCACGCGGTTGCCCACGCGCACTCCCGCGTCGAAACGTTGCGCGGCGATGTCGGTCATCGCGTAGTCCACGCTGAATTCGATCTGCACGTCCGGGTACTGCCGCAGAAGTGGCAACAGGCGCGGCCATAGCGCCGTCACGATGGCGTGATCATGCGCGGTGATGCGTACCGTGCCCGCGGGCTTGTCGCGCATTGCGGTCAGCGACTCCAGCTCCTGCTGTATTTCGCTCAGCCGGGGACTCAGCACACTCAACAGCCGGGCGCCGGCTTCAGTAGGTGAAACGCTGCGGGTCGTCCGGGTGAGCAACCGCACGCCCAGGCGTGCTTCCAGCGCCAGCATGGCGTGGCTGAGCGCAGACCGCGACAAGCCAAGCTGGGCCGCAGCGCGGGTGAAGCTGCGGGTCTGCGCCACCGCCATGAAGGCATGCAGATCGTTGAGGTTCTCTTTGGGCATTGGTGAATTCCGTGCACCAGGGAAT
The DNA here is from genome assembly GCF_902859585.1 of Achromobacter animicus. Lineage (GTDB taxonomy): Bacteria > Pseudomonadota > Gammaproteobacteria > Burkholderiales > Burkholderiaceae_B > Achromobacter > Achromobacter animicus. The sequence continues at coordinate 185,980 of NZ_CADIJM010000007.1, forward strand.
ACGGATTTTGCGATCTTCTCATCTAATCCGCCGGATCATACAGTGCGACGGGTGGGCGCCGATGGCGGGTCGGCGCCCCGCCAAACCCGACGTGGCGCGCGGCAGACAGCGCCGCCGCCCAACGAACAGAGGCAGAAAAGCATGCAAAAACACGTAAGCAAGATCGCGGTCTGCGCCGCGCTCGTCCAGACGGCGGCGGCGCAAGCCGCGGAACCGCAGCCCACCGCCTCCCCCGCGGCCCAGCAGATCGCACGCGCGGGCGCGCAGGCATCCATCGCCGGTCCGGACGACTACTTCACGGGCCGCGCGCGCATCGATCCCGTGTGGGCGGCGGACAAGGACGTCAATGCTTCGGGCGCACTTGTGACCTTCGAGCCCGGGGCGCGATCGGCGTGGCACACGCACCCGGCCGGACAGCGGCTTGTGGTGACGTCGGGCGTTGGACTGACCCAGGAATGGGGCAAGCCCGTGCAAGAAATCCGCCCGGGCGACGTGATCCACTGCCCGCCCGGCGTCAAGCACTGGCACGGCGCCGCACCCGGCACCGCGATGACCCACTTGGCCGTCACGCCGTCGGTCGACGGCAAGAACGTCAACTGGATGGAGAAGGTCAGCGATGAACAATATGCCTCGCGCTAAAGCCCGCATGACCCAATTTCGCACTCGCGCGCTTGCCGCTGCCGTTGGCCTGGCCGCAGCGATCGCCCTGCCCGTCCACGCGCAAGGAGCCTCCAACATGACAGACAAGACACAGACGGCGACGCAGGCCCCGGACTCGCTGTCCGCCCGCCAGGCGGCGATCGTGCCCATTGCCGCGTTGGCGGCAACCGGCGACATCGCGCGGCTGAACGCGGCGCTTGAACAAGGTCTGGATGCCGGATTGACGGTCAGCGATGCCAAAGAGGTGCTGGTGCAGCTGTACGCCTACGCCGGCTTTCCGCGCAGCCTCAATGCCCTGTCCGAACTGATGAAAGTAAGGCAGGCCCGCCAGCAACGCGGCATCCAGGATGCGCCCGGCGCCGAGCCCAGCCGGCCGATCCCGCAGGGCGACGCGCTGCTGGCCGCCGGAACGGCCAATCAGACCAAGCTATCCGGCGGCCCGGTCCAGGGCCCCTTGTTCGACTTCGCTCCCGTCGCCAACGAATACCTGCGCACGCACCTCTTTGGCGACATCTTCGAGCGCGACAACCTGGACTGGCAAAGCCGCGAAATTGCTACGGTCAGCATGCTGGCCGCGCTGACGGGCGTCGAATCGCAACTGCAATCGCACATGCGGATCAGTATGAACGTGGGCCTGACGGCGCCGCAACTGCGCCAGCTTGCCCAGGTGCTGGCGTCACACGTCGACGCGCAGACGGCCCGCCGCGCAACGGACGCGCTGGACCGGCAATTGCTGGTGCAAGCCGGCAAGTGACGGCAAGGGCCGGCTCCTGTGCAGGCAGGACCGGCCCCGGACACTGGCGAATTTGTCCCTTTAATGAACCAACCCGGGATTTTTTGGGCAAAATTCTGGACTCAAGCAATGATCCCCGCCACCCGAGGCAAGGCAGCTTGTCGTGCCCTCCCCCTGGACTCCCTTCATGACGCAATTGCAAATCAACGGCCAGACCAAGGACGTCAACGTCCCGGATGAAATGCCGATTATATGGGTCCTGCGCGATGAACTGGGCATGACCGGCACCAAGTTCGGCTGCGGCATGGCCTTGTGCGGCGCCTGTACGGTGCATATCGACGGTACGCCCGTGCGATCCTGTCTGACGCCCGTCTCCGTGGCCACCGGCCGCCAACTCTCCACCATCGAAGGCATGGAAGCCGATCCGGTCGGCCGGGCGGTGCAGGCGTCCTGGGTTACCAATAACGTCGCGCAATGCGGCTATTGCCAGGCTGGCCAGATCATGACGGCGGTAAGCCTGTTGAAGGCGACTCCCAATCCGACCGAACAACAGATTGCGGACGCCATGAGCGGCAACATCTGCCGCTGCGGCACGTACCCGCGGATCCTCGCGGCCATTCAGCAGGCCGCAGCCCGCCTCGCCCAAGGAAGCAAGCAATGACCGCCGCCGTTCAGCATTCGCGCCGCGCCTTCCTGCAGGGCAGCCTGGGCGTACTCACGCTGGCCGTCACCGCAAAGGGATGGGTCACGGCGGCGGTGGCCGCCGAGCCGGATGCCAAAGCATACGGCGCCGACAGCATGCCCGGCGGCACCGTGGACGACCCGCTCGTCTTCGTCAGCATTGCTTCCGATGGCGCCGTCACCATCGTGGCGCACCGAGCCGAGATGGGCACCGGCGTGCGTACCAGCCTGCCGATGGTGGTGGCCGACGAAATGGAAGCACGCTGGGAACGCGTGAAGGTCGTACAGGCCCCCGCCGACGAATCCCGCTACGGCAATCAGAACGTCGACGGTTCGCGCAGCATGCGCCACTTCCTGATGCCGATGCGGCGCGTGGGCGCGGCGGCCCGGCAGATGCTCGAAGCGGCCGCGGCGGCGCGGTGGTCCGTGCCCATTGCCGAGGTCAAAGCCGAACAGCACGAAGTGCTGCATGGGCCGAGCGGCCGCCGTCTATCGTATGGCGACCTGGCGGCGGACGCGGCCAAGCAGCCCGTGCCCGCGGGCAACGCCCTCAAACTCAAGGCCCGGTCCGAATTCCGCTACATCGGCAAGGACCAGGTGCGCCTGGTCGACCTTGAAGCCATCGGAAAAGGCCAGGCGACCTACGGCATGGACATGCGCCTGCCCGGCATGGTCTACGCCGTCGTTGCGCGCCCGCCCGTCGTGGGCGGCCGGGTGCGCCGCGTCGACAGCGCCAAGGCGCTCGCCGTACCAGGCGTGCTGAAGGTCGTTGAAATCCCCGCCATGCAAGGGGCGCCCGCCTTCCAGCCGCTCGGCGGTGTGGCGGTCGTTGCGCGCAACACCTGGGCCGCGCGGCAGGGGCGCGATGCGCTGCAGATCGAATGGGACGACGGTCCGAACGGCGCCTATGACTCCGTCGCCTACCAGCAGACGCTGCAGGCGGCGGCGCGCGCGCCCGGCAAGACGATGCGCAACCAGGGCGACGCCGCAAATGCCTGGACCAACGCGCCGGAAGCCGAGCGCGTGTCCGCGGAGTACTACGTTCCGCACCTGGCCCACGCGTCGATGGAGCCGCCCGTCGCCACCGTGCAAATCCAGGGCGATCGCGCCGAGGTCTGGACGTCCATCCAGAATCCGGTCGCTGCCCGGGACGCCGTGGCCGCGCGCCTGAAGCTTGAGCCCGCCAACGTCAAGGTCAACGTGCTGCTGCTGGGCGGCGGTTTCGGCCGCAAGTCCAAGCCCGATTTTGTGGACGAAGCGGCCATCGTCGCCCGCGCCATGCCCGAAGGCACGCCGGTCAAGCTGGTCTGGACCCGCGAAGACGACATCCATCACGACTACCTGCACACGGTCTCGGTCGAGCGCCTGGAAGCCGTCATGAACACGCAGGGGCAAGTCCAGTCCTGGCTGCATCGAAGCGCCTCCCCCACCATCGCGTCGTTGTTTGCGCAAGGCGCCAAGGGGCAGCAGATGTTCGAGTCCGCCATGTCGGCGATCAACATGCCCTATCGCATTCCCAATGTGCGCGTGGAAACCGCCGAAGTCGAAGCCCATGCACGCATCGGCTGGTTCCGGTCCGTCGCCAACATTCCGCATGCCTTCGCGGCCCAGTGCTTCATCGACGAACTCGCGCATCGCGCGGGCAAGGATCCTCAGGCATTCGCGCTGGATCTCATTGGCCCCGCGCGCCAGATCGATCCCGGCACGTTGGCCGACACCTGGAACTACACCGAATCGCCTGAGCGCTACCCCTACGACACCGGCCGCCTTCGCGGGGTGATCGACGCCGCGTGCAAGGGCGCGGGCTGGGGCCGCACACTACCGAAGGGGCATGGGCTCGGGCTGGCCTTCTGCTACAGCTTCATGAGCTACACCGCCACGGTGGTCGAGGTGGCGGTGGACGACAAGGGCGAGATCCGCGTCGTCGCCGTGGACATGGCGATGGACTGCGGCCCGCAGATCAACCCCGAACGCATTCGCGCGCAGATGGAAGGCGGCGCCATCATGGGGCTGAGCCTGGCGCTGACCAGCGAGATCACCTTTGAAAAAGGCCGCGTCAAGCAAAGCAACTTCCACGACTACGAGGTGCTGCGCCACAACGCCTCGCCGCGCGTGATCCGCACGCATCTGGTCAACGACGACCACGCGCTGCCACCGGGCGGCGTGGGCGAACCGCCAGTGCCGCCCGTCGCCCCCGCGCTGTGCAATGCGATCTTCGCCGCGACGGGCAAGCGGATCCGCACCCTGCCGGTCCGCAAGCTGGCATAAGCGGAAAGCCAATCTATGACTGAATCAGGGCCGTCCGCCATGAACGCCTTTTTGATCCAAAGGAAGAACGCCCATGGAAAGCGTTGATGTCCGCGTGCTGCGCGCGGCGCGCGACTGGCAGGAGGCCGGGCATCGCCTGATGCTGGCTACGGTCGTCAAGACATGGGGCTCGTCGCCGCGGCCCGTGGGGTCCATGATGGTGCTGCGCGAGGACGGCCGTTGCATCGGCTCGGTGTCCGGCGGCTGCATCGAGGACGACCTGATCCACCGCTACACGCGGGCTTACGGCGACGGAAGCATTCCACAATCGGCGCCCGAACTCGTCCGCTACGGCGTCACGGCCGACGAGGCGCACCGGTTCGGACTGCCCTGCGGCGGGACGCTTGAACTGCTTCTGGAATTTGCACCGGTCGGCGGAATACTGAATGAACTGGTCCGCCGGCTCGAGACCGGCCAGCTCGTACAGCGGACGGTCGATTGCGCCAGCGGCGCGGTCACGCTGAGCGACGCCTCGGCGCCGGAGGCCCTGCATTTCGATGGCGTCACCCTGTCCAGCACGCTGGGCCCGCAGTACAGGCTGTTGCTGATCGGCGCCGGGTCGCTGGCCGAGTACGTCGCCACCATGGCGCTGTTCAATGATTTTGCGGTCACCGTGTGCGATCCGCGCATCGAGCATCTGGGCACATGGTCCGTCGACGGCGTGGCGTTCACCACCGAAATGCCCGACGACGCAGTGCGCGCGCTGAACCCGGATTCCCGCTCGTGCATCGTGGCGCTCAGCCATGACCCCAAGCTTGACGACATGGCACTGCTGGAAGCGCTGCACAGTCCTGCCTTCTACGTCGGCGCCATCGGCTCGCGCCGTAACGCTGCCAGCCGCCGGCAGCGGTTCATCGAGCATCTGGACGAAACCGAAACATCCGTGCAGCGGCTGCACTCGCCAGTCGGCCTGCACATCGGCAGCAAGACGCCGGCCGAAATCGCGGTGAGCGTGATGGCGCACATTCTGGCGGTGAAGAATGGCGTGATGACGGGATAGGGGCGCCGCCGTTCGCAAGTGATGTGTACCTGTCTATACTAGAAACCGCATCTTTCCTTGCTTACGTATCGCACTCCCAGGATCCCACCCGTGGCCGCTTCTCCCCCCCGATTGCCCGTCCCGGCCAATGCCCTGCCCGCTCCGCTGTACGCGCAGGTCAAGCAGATGATCGCGCAGCAGATCCGCAGCGGCGCCTGGCCTGCGCATTACCGCGTGCCGTCCGAAGCCGAGCTGGTCGATGAACTGGGATTCAGCCGAATGACGATCAACCGCGCGCTGCGCGAACTGACCGCCGAAGGCCTGCTGGTGCGGATGCAAGGCGTCGGCACGTTCGTCGCGCAGCCCAAGGCGCGCTCGGCGCTGTTCGCCGTGAACAACATTGCCGACGAAATCGCGGCGCGCAACCACCGCCACCACAGCCGTGTCGTGCGGCTGGCCGAAGAACCGGCTGGCGCCGAGCAAGCTCAGGCGTTGGACATCCGCGCAGGCCAACCTGTGTTTCATTCACTGATCGTCCATTACGAAGACGACGTACCCATCCAGCTTGAAGACCGCTACGTCAATGTCCGCCTTGCGCCCGACTACCTGCTGCAGGACTTCACGCAAAGCACGCCGTACGAATACCTGACGCGCGTGGCGCCGCTGAGCGCCGGCGAGCACGTGGTCGAAGCCATTCTTGCCAAGCCGCGCGAATGCCAGTTGTTGCAGATCGACCGCGAAGAACCCTGCCTGCTGATCCGCCGGCGCACCTGGTCCGGCGACCGCGCGGTGACACTGGCCCGCCTGATCCATCCGGGTTCCCGTCACCGGCTGGAAGGCAAGTTCACGACGTGACGTTCACCGCTTTCCACTCGCCGTACCTATGACGCGACGAGTCGCGTCCGACTGAACTGCAACGCGCCAGTGCGGCGCCCTCCCGAATGACTTTTCCCATGCCGAAATCTCACAGGTTTCGGCATTTTTCATTGGGGTAATCCCTCAGTCCAAAATCAGTCATCTGCTATTGTATATACAACCATAGTCGTCTTAAGATCTGCTCACCTTGGCGCTGGATCACAGCGCGCCTTGACCCGATCCAGGAGACTTCACTTGAACCCATCCCCCCGATTCCGCGATGCCGTCATCCGCGCCCCGCGCGGCAGCCAGCTCAACACCAAAAGCTGGCTGACCGAAGCGCCCTTGCGCATGCTGATGAACAACCTCGACCCCGATGTGGCCGAGAACCCGAACGAGCTCGTCGTCTACGGCGGCATCGGCCGCGCGGCCCGCGACTGGGATTGCTACGACAAGATCGTTGAATCGCTCAAGGCCCTGAACGACGACGAAACCCTGCTCGTGCAATCGGGCAAGCCGGTGGGTGTGTTCAAGACGCACGCCAACGCGCCGCGTGTCCTGATCGCCAACTCCAACCTTGTCCCGCACTGGGCCACCTGGGAACACTTCAACGAACTGGACGCCAAGGGCCTGGCCATGTACGGCCAGATGACCGCCGGCAGCTGGATCTACATCGGCAGCCAGGGCATCGTCCAAGGCACGTACGAAACCTTTGTCGAAGCCGGCCGCCAGCATTACGGCGGCAACCTGTCCGGGCGCTGGGTGCTGACCGCCGGCCTGGGCGGCATGGGCGGCGCGCAGCCGCTGGCCGCCACGCTGGCCGGCGCGTGCTCCCTGAACATCGAATGCCAGCAAAGCCGCATCGACTTCCGTCTTCGCACCCGCTACGTGGACGAACAGGCAGCCAACCTGGACGACGCGCTGGCCCGCATCGCCAAACACACGCAGGCCGGCCGCGCCGTGTCCATCGCGCTGTGCGGCAACGCCGCCGAAATCCTGCCCGAACTCGTGCGCCGCGGCGTCAAGCCCGACATGGTCACCGACCAGACCAGCGCGCACGATCCCTTGAACGGCTACCTGCCCGCCGGCTGGTCGTGGCAGGAATACCGCGACCGCGCCCAGCGCGAACCGGCGGCGGTCATCAAGGCCGCCAAGCAATCCATGGCCGTACACGTGCAGGCGATGCTGGCCTTCCAGCGCCAGGGCATCCCCACCTTCGACTACGGCAACAACATCCGCCAGATGGCCAAGGAAGAAGGCGTCGCCGACGCGTTCGACTTTCCCGGCTTCGTTCCGGCCTACATCCGTCCGCTCTTCTGCCGCGGCGTGGGCCCCTTCCGTTGGGCTGCGCTGTCCGGCGACCCGCAAGACATCTACAAAACCGACGCCAAGGTCAAGGAACTGATTCCCGACGACGCCCACCTGCATCATTGGCTCAGCATGGCCCGCGAGCGCATCAGCTTCCAGGGCCTGCCCGCGCGCATCTGCTGGGTCGGGCTGGGCGAGCGCGCCAAGCTGGGCCTGGCGTTCAACGAAATGGTGCGGTCAGGCGAACTGTCGGCGCCCATCGTCATCGGCCGCGACCACCTCGATTCCGGCTCGGTCGCCAGCCCCAACCGCGAAACCGAATCCATGCGCGACGGCTCGGACGCCGTTTCCGATTGGCCCCTGCTCAACGCCCTGCTCAACACCGCCAGCGGTGCGACGTGGGTGTCGCTGCACCACGGCGGCGGCGTCGGCATGGGCTTCTCGCAGCACTCCGGCATGGTCATCGTGTGCGATGGCACCGACGCCGCTGCCGAGCGCATCGCCCGTGTGCTGACCAACGACCCTGCCACGGGCGTGATGCGGCACGCGGACGCCGGCTACCAGATCGCCATCGACTGCGCACACGAACAGGGCTTGAACCTGCCCATGGTGACCGGCAAGCGCTGACACCCGCGCGGCGCAGCCTCGCGATGGACCAGCCCGCGCAACAGACCGCATGACAACGATAGCAAGCAGCCGGACCGCCGGCGTAGGAGAAAGAGGAATGGAATTGCATGTGAAACCGGGCCACTTGACGCTGGCCGACCTGCGGCGCGCCTATCAGCAGCCCGTTAGCCTGACGCTGGATCCCGGCGCCGCGCAGGCCATCGACGCCAGCGTGGACACGGTTGAACGCATCATCGCCGAAGGCCGCACCGTCTACGGCATCAATACGGGCTTTGGTCTGTTGGCCTCGACCAAGATCGCGCGCGAAGACCTGCAGGCGTTGCAGACTTCGCTGGTCCGCTCGCACGCAGCCGGCGTGGGCGAGGCGCTGGACGACGCCATGGTGCGGCTCATCATGGTGCTCAAGATCAACAGTCTGGCTCGCGGTTATTCCGGCGTGCGCCGCCATGTCATCGACAGCCTGATCGCGCTGGTCAACGCGGGCGTGTACCCGCACATTCCGCTCAAGGGTTCTGTGGGCGCCTCGGGCGACCTGGCCCCGCTCGCACACATGTCGTTGGTCCTGCTGGGCGAAAGCCAGGCACGCTACCAAGGCGAATGGCTGCCCGCGCGTGAGGCGCTGACGCGCGCGGGCCTCGCGCCGCTCACGCTGGCCGCCAAGGAAGGGCTGGCCCTCTTGAACGGCACCCAGGTGTCCACCGCGTTCGCGCTGCGCGGCCTGTTCGAAGCCGAAGACATGATGGCGGCAGGTCTGGTGTGCGGCAGCCTGAGCGTCGAGGCCATGCTGGGCTCGCGCGCCCCCTTCGACGCCCGCATCCACGCCGCGCGCGGGCAGCTTGGACAGATCGACGTGGCCGCCGTCTACCGCAGCCTCTTGGGCGACGACAGCGAAGTCGGCCACTCCCACGCCGATTGCGGCAAGGTGCAAGATCCCTACTCGCTGCGCTGCCAGCCCCAGGTGATGGGCGCCTGCCTCACGCAGATCCGCCACGCGGCGCAGGTACTGGAAATCGAATCGAACGCCGTGTCCGACAACCCGCTCGTGTTCGTCGAGCAGGGCGACGTCATCTCCGGCGGCAACTTCCATGCCGAACCCGTGGCGCTGGTCGCCGACAACCTGGCGCTGGCGCTCGCCGAAATCGGCGCCCTGGCGGAACGGCGCATCGCGCTGATGATGGACAAGCACATGTCGCAGTTGCCGCCATTCCTGGTGCGCAAGGGCGGCGTCAACTCGGGTTTCATGATCGCTCAGGTGACGGCTGCGGCACTGGCAAGCGACAACAAGGCTCTGGCCCATCCGGCCAGCGTGGACAGCATGCCCACGTCGGCCAACCAGGAAGACCACGTGTCGATGGCGCCCAACGCGGGCAAGCGGCTGTGGGCCATGGCCGACAACGTGCGCGACATCCTGGCCATCGAATGGCTGGGCGCGTGCCAGGGCCTGGACTTCCGCGAAGGGCTCAAGACCTCACCGCAGCTCGAAGCCGCGCGTCGCGCGCTACGCGAGAAAGTGCCCCACTACGAAGAAGACCGCTTCTTCGCGCCCGACATCGCAGCGGCCAGCGGCCTGATCGCCGCGCAAGTCATGAACGGCCTGATGCCGGCCGGTCTGCTGCCCAGCCTCTGATACCACGCCCCCCGGCCGGAAGCATCCGGCCGTCATTGCCTCGCCGCGCGTACGGGCCCATCAGAAGGCGCCTGCGCGGCGTTACACGCGAGATCGACCAAGGAACCGAGAGAGACAACAATGCAAGCATCCTCGCAGTCAGACACACCGGCAGAAGCGCAGACACTCAAACGCGGGCTGAACGCCCGCCACATCCGCTTCATGGCATTGGGCTCGGCCATCGGCACGGGCCTTTTCTATGGGTCGGCCAAGGCGATCCAGGCGGCCGGCCCCTCGGTGCTGCTTGCCTACCTGGTGGCCGGCGCCGCCGTCTATATGGTCATGCGCGCCCTGGGTGAGATGGCGGTGCGCAACCCGGTGTCCGGATCGTTCGGCCACTACGCCACGCAATACCTGGGGCCGCTGGCTGGCTTCCTGACCGGCTGGACCTATGCGTTCGAGATGATCATTGTCTGTCTGGCCGACATCACCGCGTTCGGCCTCTACATGGGGTTCTGGTATCCCGACGTGCCCCGATGGATCTGGGTCTTGTCCATCGTCCTCTTCATCGGCGCCATCAACCTGCTTTCCGTGAAGGTATTCGGCGAACTGGAGTTCTGGCTGTCGCTGCTGAAGGTAGGCGCCATCCTCGCGATGATCGCCGGCGGCCTGGGCATCATGCTGTTCGGCATGGGGATGGGCGCGGACAGCGTTGCAACCGGCGTGCACAACCTGTGGGAGCACGGCGGCTTCATGCCCAACGGCGTGGGCGGCCTGATTGCATCGCTGGCCGTGGTGGTGTTCGCCTTCGGCGGCATCGAGATCATCGGCATCACCGCCGGCGAAGCCAAGGACCCCGGCCGCACCCTTCCCCGCGCCATCAACGCGGTGCCCATGCGCATCCTGCTCTTCTACGTGCTGACGCTGTTCGTGCTGATGTCGATCTTCCCGTGGACGCAGATCGGCAGCCAAGGCAGTCCCTTCGTGCAGATCTTCGACAGCCTCGGCATCAGTTCCGCCGCCACCATCCTGAACATTGTCGTGATTTCGGCGGCCGTATCCGCCATCAACAGCGACATCTTCGGCGCGGGCCGCATGCTGTTCGGCATGGCCCAACAAGGCCAGGCGCCGCGCGGCTTTGCCTCGGTATCGGCCAATGGTGTGCCGTGGATGACGGTGGTGGTAATGACGGTGGCGCTGCTCTTGGGCGTACTGCTGAATTATCTGATCCCGGAAGATGTTTTCCTGCTGATCGCCTCCATCGCCACGTTCGCCACGGTGTGGGTGTGGCTGATGATCCTGCTGTCGCAGGTGGCGATGCGCCGCAAGATGAGCCCGGAGGAAATCTCGCAGTTGAAGTTCCCCGTCCCGCTCTGGCCCGCTGCACCGTTGATGGCCATTGCCTTCATGGCCTTCGTGATCGCAGTCCTGGGCTACTTCCCAAGCACACAGGCGGCGCTCGGCGTGGGCGCTGTCTGGATCGCGCTGCTTTGCCTGGCCTATCGCTTCTGGGTATATCCCAAGCGCCTGCCGGAGCGGCAGCCGGTGCCCGCGCCCCAGGGTTCGGACTGAACGACGCGGCGCCGGCGCATGTGTTTGGGCCGGCGCCTGCACCAAGGAGAAATGCATGAGACAGGTCTGGCGACATTGCCACGCCGCCACGATGGCCGGCGGCACCTATTCCGTAATCCACAGCGCGGCCATCGTGACCCGCGCCGACCGCATCGAATGGATCGGCCCGGATTCCGAACTGCCCGCCGTGGACGCCGCGCACGTCCATGACCTGGGCGGCGCGTGGGTCACGCCCGGCCTCGTCGATTGCCACACCCACCTGGTATTCGGCGGCGACCGCAGCAGGGAATTCGAACAGCGTCTGCAAGGGGTCGACTACGCCACCATCGCGGCCCAAGGCGGCGGCATCGCCAGCACCGTACGCGCCACACGCGCGGCAACCGAAGACGAACTGTTCGCAAGCGCCCATCGCCGTGCGCTGCATTTGCTGCGTGATGGCGTCACGACGTTGGAGATCAAGTCGGGATACGGACTTGATTTAGAAAATGAACGCAAGATGCTGCGCGTGGCAAGGCGCCTGGGTCAGACGCTGCCGCTGACCGTGCGCGCAACCTGCCTGGCTGCGCACGCGCTGCCGCCAGAGTTCACAGGGCGTCCGGACGAGTACATCGACGAAGTAACGCTGCGCATGCTGCCGGCGCTGGCGGCGGAAGGCTTGGTCGACGCCGTGGATGCATTTTGCGAACACCTTGCTTTTACGCCGGAGCAGGTCGAACGGGTTTTTCGGGCGGCGGTCCGGCTGAACCTGCCCGTGAAACTGCATGCGGAGCAGCTGTCGTCACTGCACGGAGCGAGTCTGGCGGCGCGCTATGGGGCGCTGTCTGCCGATCATCTGGAATACCTGACCGAGTCCGACGTGCTGGCAATGGCCAAGGCGGGGACGGTGGCGGTGCTGCTGCCAGGCGCGTTCTACGCGCTGCGCGAAACGCAACTGCCGCCGGTGGATCTGCTGCGCCAGCACGGCGTGCCGATCGCGATTTCGACGGATCTGAATCCCGGGACGTCGCCGGTGCTGTCGTTGCGGTTGATGCTGAGCATGGCGTGTACGTTGTTCAGGATGACGCCAGAAGAGACACTGGCGGGGGTGACGCTGAATGGCGCGCGGGCGTTGGGGTTGTCAGCGACGCACGGGACGCTGGAGGTTGGGAAGGTGGCGGATTTTGTGGCTTGGGAGATCACGCATCCGGCGGAGCTGGCGTATTGGGTGGGTGGGGATGTGGCGAAGCGGGTGGTTCGGCATGGCGCTTTAGTCGACGTTTGAGCGATTTAGCATCCGGTCGACCGCCGTCAAGGATCACCGCTGCACTTCGGCAAGGCGTTCTTCAAACCCTTTCAGTCGATCAAACCTGTCTGCACCGATCCAGCTTAACGAGGGGACAAGGCTGCTCACGAGCGTCACGTGCCGCGGATTTTTGCCTGATGGGGCTACCTCAACCGGGGCCCCACCGTTTTCCAAGTCAGACATCGCATTGGTCGAACCGAAGGCCGAGGAGGACCGCAATCTGCTCGCGTGTGTCCTTGTTCAGGCGTGCTCCGGTTGCCTCCATGGCCGTATAGCTCGATCGCCGTATGTCCAATCCATCCGCCATCTGGGCTCTCGTCATCCCCAGGAACTTGCGCCACGCACGGATGACGCTCCAGTCGTTAAGAGTCATCAGGAGAAAAACCTCGTGCGGAATGCTTCCGTCCGCGGGTATGCGCACACGGTGCCGCCTTGGCGCGTTGTAAGCGCGGATCAGCGCAAGGTATTCGGCGTAGGGCAGCACAACGAAGGCAGGCTTGCCGTCGGCCGCTACGATGGTGGGGCTCGGGTTCATGACCGGCATCTCAGCAGCTAACTTTCCCGGTTGACGTGTTCGCGATCAGGCTTGCTCCGCATGTGGTCCTCATCCCTTCCACCGCGACGGGGATTCCGCCTATGTTGTAGGCGGCATTTCCCTCTGCGATGGCGAAGACGCCATTGCACCTGGGGCAAGAAACCTTGTGCCCCACACCGGCCAACGGCCTCCCGTTGAAGTTAGTGTGTTCAAAGCCCTCCAGCACCACGCCGCCATGATCGGTGCTGTCGCCCTTGCGAATAACGTTGGGCATCGCTATGCCTCCTTCTACTGGACCTAGTTGGTCTTCGGACCCAATGGGCCGCCGCCGGGAAGCCCCGCAATAAAGTCATCGAGCATGCGCTGCTCCCGGGCGACCACGGCGGGGTCTCGATAGCGCGGCGCGCTTCGCTCCTGCGCCCGCTGATAATCAATGACCTGTTGACCGTGCCAGGCCTTGAACTCCGGAGAAGGCGCTTCAGACATCGGCGCGTGCTGAGGCCGCAACGCCACGTCAAACGGGTCGTCAACAGGCTGCTTTCCTGGCGATGGCGGGCTGATGCCGATGAAGGTTGCACGGTCCGTGCGGCGCAACGGGACCACCACGCTGCTATCCGCGTTGAGGTAGCTTGCCATCGTGGCCAGGGCCAACCCGACAAACGGCGACGCAGCGCCCGTGTCGCCCAGCCGCTGGGTCAGGTCATAACTTTGAGCCGAGTCGAGCAGATCCACCGGATGCTGAGCCGCATGCAACGCCGGGGCTAGTTCGGCGATGGCGCCAGACGGTTTTCCCGTGTCGAAGAATGCCCGCGCAGGTGCCCCGCCCAGCGCCGAAACCGCCTGATCCCAGCCTTCGGCAAGCGCCCTATCGCGTGAAGCGCCCTTGAGCGGGATCGAGCTCTTTCCGTCCTGATGCAAGGAAACCGTCACCGGCCGATGCAACCGCGCCAGCACCTTCAGGCGATCCCACTGCTCGAAGCCGCGTTGGGTGATCGGGGTGGGGAAAAACGGGCTGGGCTTGAAGGCATGTGGCGGCGTACGCTCCCAACCGGTAAACGCCGGGTCAATGGAGTCGGACTTGGACTTCGTGTACTTGGCGAACTCGCGCAGCCAGCCGATGCGTTCGGGGCGGGCGACGACCAGCGCCACCACGCTATCAGTCAGCTCGCCTGGTTGGCGGGGGCCCGTGCCGAGGCCAATGGGCTTCTCGCCGTGACTCATCAAGATGCGAGCCATGTTGTAGCCCTCGACGACATACAGCAATAGCGCTGGCATGTCAGGGTTTTGCTCGAAGACGCCAAAGACTGCCTCGATCACGGCTTCTGGTGTGTCGTTGCAGATGACGCCATTTTTCAACTGTCCGATACGGTGCCAATGCAGCCCTGCGTCTCCGAGTTCCAGGCTGGCCATATCGTTCAACATTTCCGCTGCTTCCTCGGGAAATAGCCGCAGACGTTCCGCATTGGGGTTATAGCCTCGAACTACCGTTATGGCGGGAATTCGCCAGCGCTCCGGGAAGCTTCTCAACGCGAGCTCGGTCGCGTTGGAAATTCGCTGTCGCCAAGCCATGTCTTTGCGCGTGGCACTAATGGGATAGTCCCGAGGATCCATTGGCAGTGCCGAGCCAAGTTGCAATGCGCGGGGCTGGCTCGCGTTTTGCTTTTGCAGATGCGCCCAGACCTGGCCTTGGCGGAAGACATCAATGCTGACTCCCACGCGGACGATATCCAGTGTTTCGAGGCGAGGAGACGTGCGCGGAGCGTTGAAATACATGTGAACATCCGACGGTAGCGTGTCAGCAGGAACAGGGTGCCCAGTCCTGTCGATGGGCGGTAGTGGACAAGTGATGGCGACCAGTGGATGTGCTGGAACGTCGGCTGCAAAAGCGGAACCGCCGGTCACAGATAAAAGAACGACCAGGCCCGCGTAAATTGAAAGTCGCATCATCGGTGCGCCCCGATCTTGCCGGGTACGACGTGATCGCCGCGCTCGCGCTCCCTAACGGTTTCGCTCTGGACCAAAGTGGGGATGGACGCGCTTACGGTGGATACCGGTAAAACTCCTCCGCCGCGAGACCCCGCAAAACCTGCACGGTCTCGCGTCGGCTCACGATTGCTTCGATATAGATCGGTCGCATTGATCAGGCGCCTATTAATTTCGTTCTCGGCTTTGTACAAAAAGCGGAGCGCGCTATCGGGCTGGCCAGCCTTACTCGGATCCGACTCGGTCTCATCTCGGCCGTCCCCGTAGATCATTTTCCAGCTAAGCCGCCAATCCGCCACCCTGCACAAATAGGCATAGAACACTTCATCGTCAATGCTGCAGGCCTGCCCAATGGCCAGGTCGTACGCCACGGCGCGCCGGCTGTGCATGGCGCTCATCGGAATCGCCGAGTGAAACGAGATGGCTTCGTTGCTGCCTGCCGGCGCATCCATCATCCGTCTGCGCGCCTGGTTGGGCGTCTCCTCGAACACAGCGTCGTAACGCCCCTGTCCCAACGGCTTGACGTGCGCAACGCGATGCCAATCGGCGGCCCACGCGCTGTTTTCCGGGTCCAGGTAGGGGTTGCGGCTCAGGTCATTCAGGTCAGTCGCCTTTTCCTCCAACGCCCGCCGCAACGCCGGACCGCGCAGGCTGTCCGTCGAGAGCGTCATCACCCGCGAGGTGTGGACGTCAATGCCGCCGTTCGTGATGGAGATCGACGCATCGATGGGGTCGGTCCCCGTCCACACGGGTTTAATGCCCCGGGAATCTGTGCTATCCAGCGTCGTGCCGCCAGCGATGAAATCAGGCAGGAACGGAACAGGCAGAGCGGGCGCCTGAATGGTAACGGTTTGCCCAGGAGAGAAGTCGGCATTCGCGACCATCGTCCTCCCGGCGCCGAGCTGGGTGCCTTCCCAGGTTCGTTCCCCCTGCCCCACCAGCTCGTAGGCATAAGACGGCGGCTCACCCACATTTTCACCCTTGCCATCCCGCTCGCGCATCGTAAAGATGCGCTGGAAGAAGCGACCTCCGAGCGCCGGCAAGGCAGGAACGGTGATACGCCGGTATCCACCTTGGTCTGCACTCGTCTGATAGGCGGGGTTGTGAGGCCGGGTCGTGAAGGCGGCCGGATCGAAGACCTCATAACTTACGGCTTCAGCAACCCCTTGCCAACCAATGCCCTGAACGTTTGCCATCCCTACCGTTTGGTCCTGTGGCGAGAAGTACAGAAAGACAGCGCCGCGATTGTCGCGCTCCGAAAACTCGACCGTGTTGCCATCAATCGAGGTTTCACAGTGCTGTCCCGTCCAGCGCACACCGCCGATGCAACTATCCTTACCCGCATCGGCCATGTCGGCCAATGAAGGCGTCTGATGGGCGTTCTTTCCAATGAAGCTGACAAGGTTGCATAACGTCGTGATGCGCGCAGGGGTCGTCTGCTGCGCGTCGCCCAGCTCGCTACGTTCGAAGCGCGTTTCCGCCAGACTGTAGGGCGGGCTCATCAGCACAAAACCGTCGATGGGTCGCAAGCCCTCATCGTGGAGCATGGCATTGGCCAGCAGCGTGATGAGGTTACCCTGGCTATGCCCGACCACATTGATGGTGTCGTCTTCGCCCGAGCGACCATCGGGATGCCGATAGGCGCGGATGATCCTGACCAACATGGCCAGCCGCTGCGCCGCCAACACCATGTAGCGCCGAGACGGCGCCGGAAACAGCGGGTGGTCAGGAGATCCAAACATCAAATTGGCAGGCAACCCCACCACCTTGCCGGAGAATCCCTGACCGAACATGTCGGGCAAGGTCGTGGTCGCATTGGCAAAAGGACCGCCTTCCTTGGTCCCAGCCTTGTCCAGCCGATTGCCGAAACGGTCCAGCCATTCGCCATGCGGGGTCCGCTTCTGGATCCGGCCTTCCTCTTCACGAAAGCCCCAATAAAAGGGAATCACCACGCTGCGCGAATGACCGCCATGCTTACCTTCCGCCGCCAGGCGGCGGTAGTACGCCACATCCGGGTCCGGCGCTTTACCGTCATCGTCTTTAGGCGATGTGTACCTGGCCGGATTGAGCGCAGCAGGACTGCGCTCGCCGCGCTTCGTAAACAGATGGTCCAGACGTTCGTTCAAGCCGGTGCAGATGCCTGTTTCCAGGTCATCGTAAACACCAGCCAGATCGTTGACGCCGTGGATCAGAATCACGATGCAAGGCTTCGGCTGCTGCTTTTGCACGTAAGCATCTGTCGCGTTGGGCGCAACAATGGCTTGGGTCTTTCCGGTAATCGGGGGTGAGTGCATCCCTTGAACTCCCTCTTCTTGTCTTCGGCAGCGCGCTGGACGCCTCAATCCACTTGAGGCGCTTTCCGCTGGCCCGGCAAATTCGTCAACCCTGCGTTGCTTTATCGGCCGCCGCCTGCATTGCTGCTTCCGAAGACAGTGAAGACAACGCCCCTGAACCGTTCCGAGGAAGCAGCGCAAACGAGGCGATGTGCATTGCCCCCATCTCCACACGGTCGGTACCACCTTCCGCATCCGTAACGCCATCAATCACATCCCCATTGCTAAGAGTGATCCTGTACGGATACCCGGCGGCCGGTCGTTCGCCATCGGGCAACGTCAACACGAAGCGTCTCTGGGTAGATCCGACATCGAACTGAGGCAACGAACCAGCCTCGCTTGCAGCACCCATCCAGTTGTAGCTACCAGCTTTGAAGGTCATGGCGCCAGGGCATCCATACTCGATGTCGCCCCCCTGCATCCGGATGTAGGCGCCCTGGCACAACAGCGTGATGTGCTTGTCTGCGGTCACCAGAACATGTTCGTTACTGGCACTGACCACGACGCTCTTGTCTGCCTGAAGGTGGATCGACGCTTGTTGAGCCTGAACGCTTACCTGTCCTTGATGCGCGATGTGGCGCAGGTCGCCGCTGTGCGTGAATTGGCTGATGCCTTGCCCGGCGTTCATGACGATGGACTGGCCTGCCGTGACATGCTGGTTCTGCTCAGCTACGGTGTCCAGATGCTGGCCAGCCGCGAGCGTGATGGAACGCGGCGTGGCGGCCGCAATGCCTGCCGGGCTGCTGAGGCCGATTAGCGGCTGCCCGCCGTTTCCGCCGCTCTCGTCGTTCGCCCCGTGCCCCAAGTCGCGAACGGCGCTGGACAAGGTTGCCTGGGGACCGGCATCGTGCCGCAGATTTTGATGCTGTCCGGCGTACTCGCCCAGGGTTCTCGCCAACTCCAGCGCACTTTCCAGGCACTGGACCAACCGGGCGCGCGCAAGGTGGCATCCTTGGGCGTCCGGTTGTTCATCAGTGGTCAGCAAGAGGCCCCGTGCGGCGCGCAGGGCTCCTTGCAAGTCGGTACGCAGCTCGAAGCCCTCACCGCGCGGCTTTCCGCCGCGGGGCCGCGGATGCGTCAGGTAGCCCAGGTGCAGATGGCTGGCGCCATGATCGTTCATCAGCGCGGCGCTGATTTGAGAAGTGGTGTCGTCCAGCCGCAGCTCACTGGCGCGGTTACCTTTGTGTTCCTTGCTCTTGACTGTCGCAAGTTCCTTGAACTTCGGCAGTTCATACGGGGGCAATTGCAAGCGGTTGTAGGCCCTTCCCGTGATGATCGGCTGATCCGGATCCCCATCCAGGAACTGGACGATGACCTCCTGACCGACGCGCGGAATGGCCATGTGGCCCCAGGTGGCGCCGGCGATGTTCTGCGACACGCGGATCCAGCAGGAGCTGCGTTCGTCCTGATTGTCCAGGCGGTCCCACGGGAAATGGACCTTTACCCGCGCGAACTCGTCTGTATAGATCTCTTCGTTGGGCGGGCCGACGACCACCGCGTTCTGGGGTCCGTCGATGCGGGGCCTGGGCAGGGGTTCGGCGCGCCACTCGGCGTCGTCGGGCACCAGCTCGGCCTTGTAGTGGTAGTGAGTGCCACGTTGCGCGTCGGCACTATCCTCACCCTGGCTGGTGTGCTGGGTGCCACGGTGAACAATGCGGACCGGACGCCAGCCGCGGTTCATGTCGTCCCGGGGGTGCCCGGCCAGCGTGAAGGAGATACCCGGCTGCAATCGCGGGTCATCGCCTTCGACCAAGGCAATACGCGCATCGTGCCGATGCCCGCGCAGGCGGTTCTCGGCAAAAGGCTTGCCGGCCTCGTCAAACTTGGCGCGCGCCGGATAGTCGTAGCGCTCGTAGCGGCGGCCTTGGTGGTCCAGCTCCCGTCCATCGCGGCTGTGCTGGTGGGTGTAGCGGGGATTGTGGAATGTGTAATCGCGCTGCGTCTGTCGCGCGGTGCGCACGTTTTCCGTGTAGGCAAAGCGGCGCAGCGCCGGTTGCGCCTGATCGCCGCCGGGCGTCGGGTTGTACTGCACGGGCTCGTCGCCCACTCGGCCGTGAATGAAGAGGCGATCGCTGTGGATTAACTGATGCCCCTCGGCGCTGTGGCGGAAGGAATAGAAGAATCCCTCTTCGCGCATGATGCGCTCGACGAAGTGGTAGTCCGTGTCGCCGGCTTGCACGCAGTATTCGCGGGTCTGATGCTCCGTGGTATTGCGCTGCTCGTAGTCCAGGGTGAGGCCGTGGGCCTTGAGCACCGCCTCGGCGATCTGCGGGACGCTGAGGGACTGGAAGATGCGCCCGTCGGAACTGAGCTTCAGTCGCGCCAGCCGCGGCTCGACGATGGCGGAATAGCGCGTCCGGCGAAATCCGGTGTCGCGCTGAACGAAGGAGGAAACTGCGCCGTGCACGTAGCGCACGGGCGTATCGCCGTGCCAGAACGTGAGGCGACCGGGACGGTCGAGCACGCTGCCAAAGTCGATTTCGTGATTGGCGCTGGTCAGCTCGACGACAAGACGGAAGGTCTCGCTGAGGCCTTCCCGCAATTCAAACTCGACCACCTCGAAGTCGTTGCGGGTCTCACCGCCAATGATTTCGAAGGTAAAGCGAAGATGGGATTGGGTGGGCATGGCGAGCTTCCTGTGGGGACATGCCGCGCAGGTCGCACTTGGCGACGCGCGGCAGTTCCCTTTTTAGAAGCTGCCCGTATAGGTCGTAAATTGGAGTCCGTCTTATTGATGCGGAGAAACCGTCCTATTGTGATTGGCCGGCCCGCACGCGGATTCACGCTGGTGGATAGGAAGTCCCCAGGAAGACAACTCAGGCAGTCAAAAACCGCACGACTTCCGCCCAATCATTCGTCGACAACGCCACATCCTCGTAGTCGCCTTCTTCCTCGTCCCAACGCGAGACGCAGTAGCGCTGGCTTCTGCCGGATTCGCGGTCGGCGTAGTTGGCGTAGTCGACATACACCTTCAAGCCGCGCTCCTCGTTCACGAAGGACGGCGCTGCATCGATGCGTTCAGACGCGTCAACGTAGCCTTCGGGCAGAGTCGGCAGGGTGGAGATGTCGTAGCGGGGAAATTCCCGGCGCAGTCGGTCAAGGTTCATATGGCAAGCTTTAGGGCTGGCGCGGCAGGAGGGGCTCGAACCCCCGACCTCAGGCTTAGAAGGCCCGTGCTCTATCCAGCTGAGCTACTGCCGCGCGATGTGGTGACGCCCGGAACCCGTCCGGGCCGCGCATTTTACCCTGTTGCGGAAAAAGCGGCTCGCCCCCTACTCCTCGCCTATATCCGTATGCGTGGACACCCACAACACAATCGCGTCCTCCGGACTGAGGCTGATCACCCGGTGCCCCATCCGGCTATCTATATAGAAGCTCTCCCCCGCCTTCAGCCGGGCCGGTTCATAGAACTCCGTATAAAGCTGAACCTCTCCCTCCAGCACATACACAAACTCCTCCCCCCCGTGCCGGCTCCAGTCCTGGAACTCGTCAAAGGCGCGCGCCTTGACGCGGGTATGAAACGGCATCATGCGCTTGTGCGATAGCGCAGTGCATAGCAACCGATGATCGTAATACGGCGTTTCGTACTGCCGGCCTTCGCCCTGGCGGCTCAGGCTGCGGCGGCCGGTGCCCATGTGGGCGTCGGAGGCGGTGAAGAGTTCGGCCACGTCCAGGTCCAGGCCCGCGGCGATCTTGATCAGGTTGTCATAGGTGGGGGACAGCAGGCTGTTCTCTATCTTTGACAGGGTGGACGCGGACACGCCGGTGGCCTCGGCCGCCTGCTTCAGAGTCCACGCGCGCGCCTGGCGCAAGGCTCGCAGCCGTTGTGCCAATGCGCTCTGTTTGTTGCCTTGCATCTGTATACCCTGTCATGCCCGCAGTAGTCAGGCCCGCAATACTCAGACCCGAACCCTCAGGCCCGAATCCTCAAGCCCGCAATAGTCAGCCCCGCGATTGACGCTCACGCCACCAATCGCGCGCCTGGTAAGACCAATAAGTCAGTTGAACCGCCGCCGTGCCCAGGCTTCCGCCGTTCCAGGCCAACCCGAACGGTTCGAAGAGCTTGTAGCGCTGCGTGTCGCCGGTAATGCCCTCGGCCACGACGCGTCCGCCCACGGACGTGGTGTTCATGCCGTGTCCGCCGAACGCGGTGCAATACCAGACATTCCGACCCAGCAGGCCGATCTGCGGCATCAGGTGCCGCGCGTAGGCCATGCGTCCCGACCACGCTGCCTCCACGCGCACCCCTTGCAATTGGGGGTAGACGCTGAGCAATTCGCGGCGCAGGGACTCGGCCAGATCGGGCGGGTCGTCGACACGGGTGGTGATTCTACTGCCCCAGCCGATGCGGCCGCCATCCAGGACGCGGTAATAGTTGCCGGCGCGCCGGTCGTCGCCGATGGCCGCATTGCTGCGGATGGCTTCGCGCACGCGGTCACCCAGCGGTTCGGTCAGCATGATGTAGGTGGCGATGGGCAGCATTGCGCGGCGCAGGGCCGGCACGACGTCGCCGGTGTAGCCGCCGGTGGCCAGCACGACGGTGGCGGCGTCGATCTGGCCTTGCTCGGTCTTCAAATGCTTGACCGCGCCATCCAGCGTGGCCTGCACGACCGGCGAATCTTCGTGGATGCGCACGCCTAGCCGCACGCACTCGCGGGCCAGCGCGCGCGCGTAGTTCAGCGGATGGAAGTGAAAGGACGAGGGGTCTTCGATGCCCTGGTGGTAGACGTCGGACACCAGCCGTTCGCGAACCTGGCTGCGCGAGAGCAACCGCACGTCGCGCCCGAAGTCGCGCTGCTGGCTGTCGCACCACTGGCGCAGCGCGTCGGTGGCCTCGTAGCGTACGACGCGCAGCCGCCCGTCGACCTTGTGGGCGTCGGCGATGCGCAGGTCGCGGATGTTGTCGCGGATGATCTCGACGCCTTCCATCGACAGGCGGTAAAGCTGGCGGTAGTGGTCTTCGTCGACGTGCTTGCGGATGGCGTCGGCGCCCGCGGAAAACGCTGGCGACACCGAGCCGCCGTTGCGGCCCGAGGCGCCCCAGGCGATCCGCCGCGCTTCCAGCAGGGTCACGTTGCGGCCGCGCCGGGCCAGTTCGAGCGCCGTGGACAGGCCCGCCAGCCCCGCGCCGATCACGCAGACGTCGGCGCTGGCCGCGCCCGCCAGCGGCGGATAGTAGGTGTCGCCGTCGGCGATCGTGCGCTTGTAGTAGGTGTCGATGTACTCGGAGACCATGGTGTCGGCTCAGTGCAGGCCCGCGCCTTGCAGGCCCCCGGTCAGGCGCTTTTCCAGCCAGTTGGCCAGGCGCAGGAGCGGGTAGCAGTAGATGAAGTAGATGGCGGCGATCATGCCGTAGATGAACAGCGATTTGGCCGGGAAGGTGATGATGAAGACTTCCCCCTGGCGCGTGAGTTCGGTGATACCGACCACGGACAGGATGGCGGTGCTTTTGATCAGCATGACGTACACGCCGCTCATGGGCTGCACGATCAGGCGCATGGCCTGCGGCAGGATCACCAGCCACAGAATCTGCAAAGGGCGCAGGCCCAACGTCATTGCGCCTTCGGTCTGGCCGCGCGGCACGGCCTGGATGGCGCCCATGACAATTTCCGCCACGTAGCAGGACGTGTACACCGACAGCGCCACGAAGGCCGCCGTGCCGGAATCCCAGTGCAGCAGCTCGATACCCGAACTGGGCAGCACGAAGTAGACGATGTAGAGCTGCACCAGAAACGGCGTGCCACGCAGGATGTGGATGTACACCCCCAGGATCTGATGCACGCCGCGGATGCGGTAGCTGCGGATCACGCCGATCACGAAACCCAGCAGCGAGCCGGCAATGATGGCTACAAACGAGATCTTCAGCGTCTCCCAGAAGCCCTTGAGCAGAAAAGGCAGCACGACGCCGGCGGTGGAAAGATAGGAGTCCAGCATGATTACCTCGCGTTCCAGGCCGGGCCGGCCAGCCACAGGCTGACGCCCTTGGACAGCAGCAGCATGACGCAGTAGATCAGCAGATAGCCCGCCGCGATGGTCAGGAAGGCTTCGTTGGGCACGATGCGTTCGCTGTTCATCTGCACGCCCGCGGCAACCAGTTCAAAGACCGTGATCAGCGACAGCAGCGACGTGTCCTTGATGAGTACGGCGGTCTGGCCCAGCAGCGGCGGCAGCGTATTGGCGAATGCCTGCGGCAGCACCACGTAGCGCAGACGCTGGTGGTAGTTCATGCCGCAGGCCTTGGCGCCTTCGATCTGGCCGCGCGGCACGGACTCGATGCCGACGCGGATGATTTCGCTCATGTAGGCCGCGTGGTGCAGGGTCATGGCGAGGATGCCCAGCACCATCTCGCTCCAGCCCTTGGCGCCCGGCACAAGATAAGGCACCGCGTAATAGACCAGGTAGATCTGCACGAGCAGCGGCGTGGAGCGCACGAATTGCACATACGCCGCCACCGGACGCCACACCGCGCCGCGGGACGACATATGGGCAAGCGCGAGCGGAACCCCGGCCAGCACCGACAGCACCAGGCTGGCGCCCGCCGCGATCAGGGTATTGGCCAGGCCTTCGGCAAATTGGCCCGTGTACTGGCTGACGATGCGCCAGTTATAGAAATCGATCAGCCAGTCCATGGGCGGTCCCGTCTCCGATCAGTGGTCTTTCTTCCAATCGGTGGAATACCAGTACTGGACCAGTTCCGGCAGCGAGTTGTCAGCGGTCTTCAGCGTCTGCCAGTTGTCCAGCCAGAACTTCAGGCGGAACGCGTTGGGGCCGACGGCAAACGCCAGGGGTTCGCGCACCATCACGCCCTCAAGCACGCGCAGGTTGCCGAAGTCGACGAGAAACTGGTTGGCTGTGGACAGCGACATGATGCCGGCATCCAGCCGGCCGCTGGACAGCGCCTGGCCAACCGGCGCGCTGCCGCCCGAGAACTCCTTGAGCGTGGCCGTGGGCAGCATCTTCTTGCCGACTTCGGCGTAGGTGCTGGCGCCCAGCGCGCCGACGGTAACGCCCGACTTGTTCAGCTCGGCGTAGTTCTTGTACGGCGAATCCTTGGGCACCACGGCGACGGTGTCGGCGTAGAACATGGGCAGCGAGAACAGCACCTGCGCGGCGCGCTGCGGCGTGGGCGTCATGTCGGCGGCCACCATGTCGGCCTTACCCGACAGCAGCGCGGGCAAAAGGCCCTTCCATTCATAATCCTGCAGCACCAGCTTCACGCCCAGGTCGTCGGCCATGCGCTTGGCGACTTCCACGGCCAGCCCCGTGCGCTTGCCCGTCTTGTCCATGAAGCTCATCAGCGGCCCGGAGGTCTGCACCGCCACGCGCAATTCACCGCGCTTGATGATGTCGGAAAGTTCGTCCGCCTGTGCCGGCAGGGCCACGGTGGCGGCCGCCAGGGCGACGCTGGCCACGCCCAGCCATTGTTTGATTTTCAACATTGCTAACCCCTTTGGTGATTGGACCCATATCGTTCCGGGCAAGGCACATCGCGCCGGCAGCGCCCGGATAAGCCGGACCGGCGGGACTACAGAATCTTTTCCAGGAAGGCGCGGGTGCGCGCCTCTTTGGGGTGGCCGAACACTTCGTCGGGCGTACCCATCTCCACGATGCGGCCCGCGTCCATGAAGAGCGCGCGGTCGCCCACGTCGCGGGCGAAGCCCATTTCGTGCGTCACCACCGCCATCGTCATGCCGTCGCGCGCCAGGGCGCGCATCAATTCAAGAATGCCGCCCACCGTTTCAGGATCGAGCGCCGACGTGGCCTCGTCGAACAGCATCAGCTGCGGGTCCATCGCCAGCGCGCGCGCGATCGCCACGCGCTGCTGCTGGCCGCCGGACAACTGACTGGGGTAGCGATCGCCGAATTCCGCCATGCCGACGCGGCCCAGGAGGTCGCGGGCGTAGCGTTCGGCATCGGCGCGGCTGCGCCCGCGCACCACCCGCTGGGGTAGCGCCACGTTGTCGAGCGCAGTACGGTGCTGGAACAGGTTGAAGTGCTGGAACACCATGCCGACGTCGGTGCGCCAGCGGTTGACGTCGGTGGCCGGATCCGTCAGCGACACGCCATTGACGCGGATCGTGCCGCTGTCGATGCTTTCCAGCCCGTTCAGGGTGCGCAGCAAGGTGCTCTTCCCCGAGCCCGACGGACCGACCACGACCATCACCTCGCCGCGTTCGAGCTGGCAATCGATGCCGTCCAGCGCCAGATGCGGGGGATGCCCGTCGCGCTGATAGGTCTTCTTGACTGCCTGAACAACGAGCAACGGTTCCGCCACGAATTCACCTTCAGGTGCAGTGCGCACGGGGCTGACTGAGGATCTGCCGCACGCACTGGCGTTTCAAGGAGGCCAGCAAAGGGCGCCTCAAAAATATTTCGCATTTCACGTCATAGTTTCGTATAGTAAATTTTTTTCCAGAATCGCCACTTAGGCATAACCCTTAAGCGAAGGCGCTGACTTCGCAAGGCCTCGAAGGAACCGGCATGGACACTCCTCAAGACATCCTGCGCAATCTCGGACTCACCTCCAGTGCGCTCACCGGCGGCACCCTGATCGCCCGCAGCCCGATCGATGGCGCCGAACTGGCGCAGGTGCATGAGCACACGGTGGCCCAGGCCCACGCCGCCATCACCCGCGCGCGGCAAGCCAGCCTGGCTTGGCGTGACGTCCCCGCCCCCCGCCGCGGCGAACTGATCCGCCTGTTCGGCGAAACCCTGCGCCAGCACAAGCAGGAACTCGGCCGCCTCGTCAGCCTGGAAGCCGGCAAGATCGTCGCCGAAGGCGAAGGCGAAGTGCAGGAAATGATCGACATCTGCGACTTCGCCGTCGGCCTGTCGCGCCAGCTCTACGGCCTGACCATCGCCTCCGAACGTCCCGGCCACCGCATGATGGAAACGTGGCATCCGCTGGGCGTCGTCGGCATCATCAGCGCCTTCAACTTCCCCGTCGCTGTGTGGGCTTGGAACTCCGCGCTGGCGCTGGTCTGCGGCAACGCCGTCGTCTGGAAGCCTTCGGAAAAGACCCCGCTCACCGCCCTGGCCTGCCAGGCGCTCTTCGCGCAGGCCGTCCAACGCTTTGGCGACGCGCCCGCCGGCCTGTCCGAAGTCCTTATCGGCGGCCGCGAGGTCGGCGAAGCCCTGGTCGACTCGCACACCGTCGCACTGGTGTCCGCCACCGGCTCCACCCGCATGGGCCGCCAGGTCGGTCCGCGCGTCGCGCAACGCTTCGGCCGTGTCCTTCTTGAACTGGGCGGCAACAACGCCATCATCGTCGGCCCCACCGCCGACCTGGACATGGCCGCCCGCGGCATCGTCTTCGGCGCCATCGGCACCGCCGGCCAGCGTTGCACCACCACCCGCCGCCTGATCGTCCACGAAAGCGTCGCCGACGAACTGGTCCAGCGCCTGCACAAGGCCTACGCCAGCGCCCCCATCGGCAACCCGCTCGACAGCGGCAACCTCGTCGGCCCCCTGATCGACCGCGCCTCCTTCGACGCCATGCAGTCCGCGCTGACCGCCGCCCGCGAGCAGGGCGGCAAGGTCACCGGCGGCGAACGCGCCCTGGCCGACCAATACCCCGACGCCTGGTACGTGCGCCCCGCCATCGCCGAAATGCCCGGCCAGACCGACGTCGTCTGCCACGAAACCTTCGCGCCCATCCTCTACGTCATGCGCTACAAGGACTTCGGCGACGCCCTCGCCATGCAGAACGGCGTGCCGCAAGGCCTGTCGTCCGCCATCTTCACCAACGACCTGCGCGAAGCCGAAACCTTCCTGTCCGCCGCCGGCTCCGACTGCGGCATCGCCAACGTCAACATTGGCACCTCCGGCGCCGAAATCGGCGGCGCGTTTGGCGGCGAAAAGGAAACCGGCGGCGGCCGCGAGTCCGGTTCGGACGCCTGGCGCAACTACATGCGCCGCGCGACCAACACCATCAACTACTCGCGCAATCTGCCGCTGGCGCAGGGCATCAAGTTCGGGGAATAACCCCGATGCCGGCCACGCGCGGCGCTTGCAGCAAGCCCGCGCGTGGCATCGCATCGAGCCGCAAGGCCCGGCCTGCTCGACCTCGATTCCCGCACCACAACCGGCTCGAAAAGCCCCGCGCATTGTCGACAACGCGCGGGGCTTTTCGCATTTTTTACAGCCCACACATACGATTAGTCTGATTTACAAACTGTTGCCAGAGTCGGTGCTACATTGCCTGATCACAAAAATCAGATACATCCTCAATGACCTCCCGCCGTCCCTTTCACCGCTCTCCCACCCCCCGCCTCCTTGCCGCCATCCTGGCCCTGAGCGCGGCCGGCTCTGCCGCGGCAGGCGTGTCATACCGGCTGGACCGCCCCTCCGCGGCGCCCGGCGAAACCGTCACCATCGAAGCCGTCTTCTTCAACGAAGGCGGCTCGCGCGTCGACTGGCAGGCCCCGCCCGAACTCGTCCTGCAGTGGCGCAGCCCCGACGGCCAGATCGTCCGCAGCCTCGCCAAACTGAAAAGCGGCCGTGACAACTACAGCGTGCCCGTCAACAACTTCGCGCGCATGTCCTGGTCCGCCGAAGTGCCCGCCACCGCACGCGGCCTGCAAGCCGTCTCCATCGAAGGCCAACCGTCCATGATGGCGCTCGACGCCACCGGCCGCGACAGCGGCACCCTGGCCACCACGCCCGCCCAGACGCCCGTCGTCGACCCACGCAGCGGCCAACCTGTCCCAGCCGCAGCCGTCGCCGCCGCAGGCGCCTCCCCCGAAGCCGGCCCCGCCCCCGCCGCCACCATCGAACCCACCGTCGAGCAGGCCGCCTTCGACAAATTCCGAAGCGCCTTCTCCGCCTACAAGCCCGTCTACTTCGCCGTCGGCACCCGCGGCCTCACCACCGCCCGCTTCCAGATCAGCGCCAAATACCGCCTGATCAGCCCGCGCGGCGGCGAAGACACCTGGCACGACGACTTCTACCTGGGCTACACCCAGACCTCGCTGTGGGATCTGGAAAGCGACTCCAAGCCCTTCATCGACACCACGTTCAATCCCAGCGTTTTCTGGATGACCGACGACATCTGGAAATCCGAAAACCAGAACTGGCGCTTCGGCATGAACACCGGCGTCGAACACGCCTCCAACGGCAAAGACGGAGAAGACTCCCGCTCGCTCAACGACGGGTACATCGAACCGCGCTTCCACTACCGCTTCGACAGTGGCAGCACCCTCACCTTCGCCCCCAAGGTCAAGGCCTACTTCGCCGTCGCCAAGGAAAACAGCGACTACGCCGACTACGCCGGCCACGTCGACTGGCAACTGCGCTGGGCCCAGGACAACGGCGCGGTCGTCTCGGCGATGTACCGCCAGGGAGATCAGAAGCGTCGCACGACACAGCTGGATTTCGCGTGGCCGCTGCGCCGTACGTTCCTGAACTGGAACGGGTACCTGCATCTGCAGTATTTCAACGGCTACGGCGAGACGCTGCTGGGCTACAACCAGCGCAACGAAAGCCAGTTCCGCGTGGGCTTGTCGCTGATTCCGTAAACGCACAATGCGGCAAGCAAGCGTCAAATGAAATCGCCGGCCTGACAGGCCGGCGATTTTCTTTGCTCGCACTTCAATGTGTCGCATCCGTCGGCGGGCCGGTGTCAGACACCCAGGTAGCAGGATCGTCAGTCTGTGAGACCGGCTCAGCGGGTGTCAGACACCTCGATTCTCGAACATTCCAGCGAACAACCCATACGCCACGGGTGTCAGACACCTCGATTTGAGCCTGGGCCAGCGGCGCAGCGGGTGTCAGACACCTCGATTTGAGCCGCCGACGCAAGACAACCGATCGCCAGATAAGGCCGCCCGCGCGGCCGACATCTGGCAGCCCCGCAAGATCTTCCGGCCATCAACAAACCTTCAAAAGAAGGCCAAGCAAGCCGCCCTCCCCGCCGACCGCACGACCTCATACGACGCAGCCCGGTGCGGCGGTGGCCTGGGTGCGCGGGGCGTGTAGATGCGCCCGAGGGAATCGGAAGGCAGTCGCCGAAGACGACAACGACGATGACGACGGGGCAGTCCGGAGCGAAGGCTCCGGACCGCAATCGTAGCCCCGCGCACCCAGGCCACCGCCGCGCCGGGCGTCTTAAGAACCCGCACCGATCCCACACAGACCGTCTCAAAAACTCGACCCGCGCCCCACCTGCCTTCTCAAGAACCCGCACCGAAGCCGCACCACACCCGGCCGATACCGACGAAGGGATTTCCCTCACTCCCCCCGCAACTCCCAACCAGTCCCGTAAACTCCGCGCAAAAGCGCAGCCAATAATCCGCGCACCAAGGGGATCCGGGGCAACTCCCCGGCAGATTCAACAAGCACCAGGCCATTCATGTTCGCCGACCTGAAGCACCTCTCGCACCACGCCGCCTGGCGCCGTCAGCTTGAAATGCTGCTGGAATCCGCCGGCGAAGGCATCTACGGCATCGACCTGCGCGGCAGATGCATCTTCATCAACAGCGCCGGCGCCGACATGCTCGGCTACACCCCCGATGAGCTCGTCGGCCGCAACATGCACTACCTCATCCACCACTCCCACGCCGACCGCACCCTCATGCCGGTCCACGACTGCCGCATCTTCAAAGCCTTCCGCGACGGCCGAGGCGAACGCGCCGACGACGAAGTGCTCTGGCGCCGCGATGGCACGTGCTTCGACGCTCAATACGCCTCGTACCCCATCCGCAACGACCACGACGTCGTAGGCGCCGTCGTCACCTTCTCCGACATCACCGCCCGCAAAGGCATCGAACGTGAGCTTCAAAACACCCAGGCCCTGCTAGAACGCCGCGTCGGCGAACGCACCGCTGAACTCAGCGCCGCCCACGAATCCCTGCGCCGCCTGTCTTCCCACCTGAGCACCCTGCGCGAAGAAGAACGCGCCCACATCGCCCGCAACATCCACGACGACCTCGGCGCCTCCTTCACCGCCCTGCAACTGGATTTGAACTGGCTGCGCCGCCAGCTAAGCGCCACCCCCGCCCTGCAGACGCACCTCGACCGCATGCTCGAAGTCACCCAGACCGCCATGGGCGCCACCCGCCGCATCCTCAACGACCTGCGCCCCGTCGTCCTTGACCATCTTGGCCTCTGGGCCGCCCTCGAAGCCCTGCTGCAAGACCTGCAAACCCGCAGCGGCCTCCAATGCCGTTACCTCTGCCCCCCCGACACCGAAAGCCTGCGCCTCGACCGCAACGCTGAAATCGCCATCTACCGCATCGTCCAGGAACTGCTTACCAACGTGCAGCGGCACGCCCGCGCACGCAGCGTCAGCGTCAGCGCCGCCTGGGGCGCCGACGGCCTCGTCCTCACCGTCGAAGACGACGGCGTCGGCATGCAGTTGCCCGAAGACCGCCACACCTTCGGCATCCTGGGCATGCGCGAGCGCGCCCGCGCCATCGGCGGCGACCTTGCGCTGGACAGCGCCCCCGGCGCCGGCATGCGCGCCCGCCTGCGCCTGAACCCGCTGGCCGCATGAAGGAAACCCTGCCATGCCCCTGAACCTGCTCATCGTCGACGACCACCTCATCATCCGCCGAGGCCTCGCTCGCATTCTTGAAGAAGACCCGCGCGTCGCCCTCGTGCATGAAGCCGCCGACGGCCCCGCCGCTCTGCGCGCCCTGCGCCAGGCGCATTACGACGCCATCGTCCTGGACGTCGCCCTCGGCGAACGCGACGGCCTGGACGTGTTGAAAAGCGTGCGCGCCGACCACCCCGGACTCGGCGTCGTCATGCTGTCCGTCTACCCCGAATCCCAGTTTGCGGTCCGCGCCCTGCGCGCCGGCGCGCACGCCTACCTCAACAAAGGTTGCGAACCCGAAGAACTGCTGGCCGCGCTGACCAACGCCGCCGCCGGCAAGATGTACGTCACGCCCACCGTCGCCGAACTGCTCGCCCACACCGTGCGCCAGGACAGCTCCCGCCCACCGCACGAACTTCTGTCCAACCGCGAATTCCAGGTCCTGCAACTGCTCGTTGCCGGCCGCTCCGTCTCGGCCATCGGTGAACAGCTGGCGCTGTCCGTCAACACCATCTCCACCTACCGCAGCCGCATCTTCGAAAAGCTCAACGTCCGCACGCTGGTGGAACTGGTCTCCTACGCCAACACGCACCAGTTGGGTGCGATCTGAGCGCGCACGCACTACCGCGGCGCATCGCGCGCACCACGTAGTAAGTCCCCTACACGCGTATCGTTGAACCGGCGATACCGGCTGCCGCCACGCAGCCCCATGATGGCTCCATTCCCGATCGAAGGAGCCACCATGTCCCTCTTCAGCAATCCGTTCGACGCCAACAGCCGCCTTGCCTGCGGCTGCGGCCGCCACGCCTCGCAGGCCGAACACGAACGCGCCGCGCAAGCCGGTCTGACTGGCGACACCGCCGCCAGTGCCGTCGAGCAGGCCGTCATGCGCGCCCTGTTCCCCCAGGATGCGCTGCGCCGGCGCTTCCTGCGCGCCGTCGGCAGCGGCACCGCCATGGCAGCCATTGCGTCGATCTTTCCGCTGGCCGCCGCCAAGGAAGCTTTCGCGCAGACCGCCGGCCCGCTGGAGAAGCAGAAACTCAAGGTCGGCTTCATCCCCATCACCTGCGCCACGCCCATCATCATGGCGCACCCCATGGGCTTCTACGGCAAGCAGGGCCTGGACGTCGAAGTCGTCAAGACCGCCGGCTGGGCGCTCATCCGCGACAAAGCCATGTCCGGTGAGTACGACGCCGCGCACATGCTGTCGCCCATGCCGCTTGCCATCTCGATGGGTGTCGGCGCAAGCCGCGCTGTGCCGTGGACCATGCCCGCCGTCGAAAACATCAACGGCCAGGCCATCACGCTGTCCATGAAGCACAAGGACCGGCGCGACCCGAAGGACTGGAAAGGCTTCAAGTTCGCCGTCCCCTTCGACTACTCCATGCACAACTACCTGTTGCGCTACTACCTGGCTGAACACGGCCTGGATCCCGACACCGACGTGCAGATCCGTTCCGTGCCGCCGCCCGAAATGGTGGCCAACCTGCGCGCCGACAACATCGACGGCTTCCTGGCGCCCGATCCCGTCAACCAGCGCGCCGTGTACGACGGCGTCGGCTTCATCCACACCCTGTCCAAGGCCATCTGGGACGGCCACCCTTGCTGCGCGTTCTCCGCCAGCAAGGAGTTCGTCACCACCATGCCCAACACCTATCAGGCCCTGCTGAAAGCCATCATCGAGGCCACCGCCTACGCCCGCAATCCCGCCAACCGCAAGGAAATCGCCACCGCCATCGCCGCCCCCAACTACCTGAACCAGCCCGTCACGGTGGTCGAACAGGTGCTGACCGGCACCTACGCAGACGGCCTGGGCAAGGTGATCACCGATCCCAACCGCATCGACTTCGATCCCATGCCGTGGCAGTCGTTCGCCGTGTGGATCCTGACGCAGATGAAGCGCTGGGGCCAGGTCAAGGGTGACGTCGATTATCAGAAGATCGCCAGCGACGTCTTCCTGGCCACCGATGCCGTGCGCCTGATGCGCGAAGCCGGGCTGACCCCGCCCGCGGAAACCGGCAAGACCTTCAGCGTCATGGGCAAGCCCTTCGATCCCAGCCAGCCCGAGGCCTACCTCGCCAGCTTCAAGATCCGGAGGACCTGATGGGGTCCGTGCAACACTGGCGGGCCACGTTCCTGTCCGTCGCCCTGTTCCTGGCGTTTCTGCTGCTGTGGCACGCCGCCACCCGCCCCGATGCGGGCGAGGCGACGGTGGATCCGGCCTACGCCGCGCTGGTCGGCAATGCCGCGGCCAGCGGGTCCAAGACGCCGTTTCCCGGTCCTGCCGAGGTCGGCGCGCAGTTGTGGCAGCACCTGAAGGATCCCTTCTACGACCGAGGGCCGAACGACAAGGGGATCGGCATCCAGCTGGGTTACTCCGTCGCGCGGGTGCTGACTGGCTTCGGTCTGGCCGCGCTGGTCGCGATCCCACTGGGATTCCTGATCGGCATGTCCCGGACGGTGTACCGTGCGTTCGACCCCTTCATCCAGGTGCTCAAGCCGATCTCGCCGCTGGCGTGGATGCCGCTGGCGCTCTACACGATCAAGGACGCCAACACCTCCGCCGTCTTCGTGATCTTCATCTGCTCGCTATGGCCCATGCTGGTGAACACGGCGTTTGGCGTTGGCGCCGTGCGGCAGGACTGGCTGAACGTGGCGCGCACGCTGGAAGTGTCGCGGCTGCGCACGGCGCTGCAGGTCATCCTGCCCGCCGCCGCGCCCACCATCATGACCGGCATGCGCATCTCGGTCGGCATCGCATGGCTGGTGATCGTCGCTGCTGAAATGCTGATCGGCGGCACGGGCATCGGCTACTTCGTCTGGAACGAGTGGAACAACCTGTCCATCTCCAACATCATTTGCGCGATCTTCTTCATCGGCCTGATCGGCATGCTGCTGGACAACCTGCTGGCGCGCGCCGCCCGGCTGGTGAGCTATCGGGAGTAACGCGCATGAGCCAATCTTTCCTGCAGGTCCAAGGGCTGGGCAAGCGTTACGCCGGACGCGATGGCCGTCCGCAGCCGCCCGTGTTCGAGAACATCGATTTCCAGATCGACAAAGGCCAGTTCGTCTGCGTCATCGGCCACTCCGGCTGCGGCAAGACCACCATCCTGAACGTGCTGGCCGGCATCGACGACAGCAATGAAGGCATCGTCATCATGGACGGCCGCCAGATCGCGGGGCCGTCGCTGGAGCGTGGCGTCGTGTTCCAGGCGCACGCGCTGCTGCCGTGGCTGACGGCGCTGCAGAACGTGGAATTCGGCGTGCGCTCGCGCTGGCCGGCCTACAGCCGCGAACAGGTGCGCGTGCACAGCCAGCGCTACCTGGACATGGTCGGGCTGGGCCACGCGGCCGGCAAGAAGCCCTGCGAACTGTCCGGCGGCATGAAACAGCGCGTCGGCATCGCCCGCGCCTTTGCCATCCAGCCCAAGATGCTGCTGCTGGACGAACCCTTTGGCGCGCTTGACGCGCTGACGCGCGGCGCCATCCAGGATGAGCTGCGCGCAATCGTCCAGGAAACCCGCCAGACCGTCTTCATGATCACGCACGATGTGGACGAAGCCATCCTGCTGTCCGACCGCATCCTGCTCATGAGCGCGGGCCCGTACGCCCGCATCGCCGAATCCGTCACTGTGGACCTGCCGCGCGACCGCACGCGCGCAAGCCTGCATCACGAACCTCGTTATTACGACATCCGCAACCATCTCGTCGACTTCCTGGTCGACAAGGCCATCCACAAGGAGTGAATCACCATGATGTCCCGCGCTGAAGTCACCGAACTCGTCGTCACCCGCAAGCTGGAAAAAAAGCTCTCGTGGGGCGCCATCGCCGAAGCCGTCGGCCAGAGCAAGGAATGGACCACCGCCGCGCTGCTGGGCCAGATGACCATGACCGAGGAGCAGGCGCTGGCCGCTGCCCGCGTGCTGGATTTGCCGGCGGACGCCGTCGTGCAGCTTCAGGTCGTGCCCTACAAGGGCTCGCTGCCGTCCACGGTTCCGACCGATCCGCTGATCTACCGCTTCTATGAACTGATCAACGTCTACGGCACCACCTTCAAGGCGCTCATCAATGAAGAGTTCGGCGACGGCATCATGAGCGCCATCGACTTCAAGATGGACCTGTCGCGCGAGGCCGACCCCAAGGGCGACCGCGTGCAGATCGTGATGAGCGGCAAGTTCCTGCCGTACAAGACGTACTGATGCGGGTAAGGCGGGACGCGTCCCGCCCTTGGCTAGCCTTCGGCGGCCAGCTCTTCCCAGCCCAGTTCACGGGTGCGCTCCAGCGTCACCGTGACCTGGGCCGCCGCTTCGCGCACCGCCTCGATGAGGTCCTTCCCGTTCAGCAGCCGCGACGCGACGCCCGCCATGAACACGTCGCCCGTGCCGTGTACCGACGGCGGAATCGCGATCTCCGGGTGCGTCACCACGGTGGCGTCGTCGCGCGTCACGGCCACCAGTTGCAGCGTGCCGGGCGCGGCGGCCATCGGCGCGGCGCTGGTCGCGACGATCCATTGCGGCCCGCGCGCGATGAGCTCGCGCGCCGCGGCCACGACTTCATCCACCGACGACAGCGGCCGCCCGACCAGCAATTCCAGTTCGAAATGATTGGGCGTCATGCCCTCGGCCAACGGCACCAGCAGATCCCGGTACTGCGCGACCAGCCCTTCGTTCACGTAGAGCCCGTCATTGCGGTCGCCCATCACGGGATCGATGAACACCCGCAGTTCCGGACGCGATGCCCGCACGGCCGACAGCCATTGCGCCAGCAGGTTCGCCTGCCCCGGCTGCCCCAGATATCCGCAGACCACCGCGCGCGCCACCTGGCTTACGCGCCGTTCGTCCAATCCCTGCAGCAAGCCCTCGAACCAGTCCAGCGGCACCGCCCCGCCATGCAGCGTCGGATAGTGCGGCGTGTTGCTCAGGATGACGGTCGGCAGCGCGATCGCGCGCAGTCCCGCCTTGCGGAACACCGGCATCGCGGCATTGTTGCCCACATAGCCATAGACAACTTGGGATTGAATCGAGACGACATCCACCTGCGCGGTGCGGGCGGGCAGCGCTGCGCCTGGGGCGGGGGCAGCGGTAGTTGCGGTCATGAGGATTGCTCCTGGGTATGGGCCGAAGGCTTCAGGCCATCCGAGTAATGAAATAGATCTTCTTGACGAACTGGTCCACTTCCCAGCGGCCCGTATAGCCTTCGGGCATGACGAAGGCCTCGCCCACCGTCAGTTCATGCACCGTGCCGTCCGGGTCCACGAGGCGCGCCGCGCCTTCGACGATGTAGCCAAATTCGATGTAGCCCGTGGTGTTGGACTGGAAGGAGCCAGCCGTGCTTTCCCACACGCCGGCCTCTGCCTTGCCCGCGTTGCCTTCAAAGGCGGTCACGGTGCGAAAGGCCGCATCGCCCGACAGCGGACGGCGCGGCTTGCCGGGCACGGGGTTTTTCATGGGGCCGGCGTCGATGCGGACGAGCCGCGATTGATCGTTTTTCATCGGGGTTCCTGTGTCTTCCAAAAGCAATTCGATACGCCGCTCGCTCAGTGCGCCGCCACCACCAGCACTTCGGCCATGGCGCGGCTGACGGTGCGCATGCGGTGCGGCAATTCGGAGTCGAAATAAACGGAGTCGCCGGTTTCCAGGCGGAACTGGCGTTCGCCCACGTGGACCTCGATGGCGCCCTTGAGCACCAGCAGGAATTCCTCGCCCGGGTGCGGAAAGACCGCGGCGGCGTCCGGAAACTCGCGCGGCGGATGCACCACGAACGGCTCCATCGCCTTGACCTTGCGGCGGCCGGCCAACGACTCGTAATGATATTCGCTGCCCAGCCCGCGCCGCTGCAGGGCCTCGCGGTCAGCCACGCGCACCACGCTTACCACCTCGTCCTGCGCGGCGTCGTCGGCGCCGACCAGTTGCGACACGCCCACGCCATAGGCCTCGGCCAGGCGCAGCACCGTCGAGATGGAGGGCTCGCTCAGGCCCCGCTCCAGCTTGGAGAGATAGCTCTTGGTCAGTCCCGTGCGCTGCGCAAGCTGTTCCAGGGACAAGCTTTGCTGGCGGCGCAAGGTGCGTAGGCGGTGCGGCAGGTCGATCATGGGGCGGAAAGGCGCAAATACAACCGGTAAGAATGCCCGAAACGGGCGCTTCCGTCGAGCGCCCCCGCCCCATGCGCGTCAGCTCAGCACATTGGCGTGCGTCCGCAGCGCCCGGCGCGCGTAGTACGAAAAGCCCACCTGCGACCGCTTCGGCGTCAGGATCCAGTCGTGCGCCTCGTGTCCCAGTTCGGGCGGAATCGGCTGGATCATGCCGGCGGCCATCGCCAGCAACTGCATGCGCGCCGCGCGCTCGAACTGCAGCGCCAGCACGCAGGCCTCTTCCACCGTCCCGGCGGCGATCAGCATGCCGTGGTGCGACAGCAGGATGGCGCGCTTGTCGCCCAGCGCCTTGGAAATGATCACGCCTTCCTCGTTGCCCACCGGCACGCCGGGCCAGTCCTTCAGAAAGGCCACGTCGCCGTAAAGCGGACAGTTGTCCATGTGCGAGACCTCAAGCGGGACCTCCAGCATCGACAACGACGCCACATGCAGCGGATGCGTGTGGATGATGCAGTTCACGTCGGGACGCGCGCGGTAGATCCAGGAATGGAAGCGGTTCGCCGGATTGGGCATGCCGCCGCCTTCCTGCACCACGAGGTCTTCGTCGACCAGCAGCAGATTGCTGGCCGTGATCTCGTCGAAGCCCAGGCCCAGGCGCTGCGTGAAATATCGGTTGGGTTCGGGCGCGCGCGCGGTGATCTGGCCCGCCAGGCCAGAATCATGCCCGCCGTCGAACAGAATGCGGCAGGTCAACGCCAGCCGCTCGCGCAGCGTCCATTGTGGGGTCTCGAACTGGCGCTGCATCTCAGCCTGCGCACGCGCGATCAGTTCATCCTTTCCCAGGTGCATCGTATCGGCCATCATGTCTCCGTCATGCCGTTTCGATCAACGGCGTAAATCCCGGCAGACTGCGCATGCGCGCCAGCCAGGCAGTGATGTGCGCAAAGCCGGACAGGTCGTAACCGCCCTCGCCCGCCATGCTCGTGTAAGGGTACAGCGCGATATCCGCGATGGTCGGCGCGGTACCCACCAAGTAGTCGCGGCCCGCCAAATGCGCGTCCATCAGCGCGGCGGCCTTCATGCCGGCAGCGCGCCACGCCACCATCGCCGGGTCGTCCGCCTTCGCCGTTTGGCGTAGATGGATCAACAGGCGCGGCTGCGCGAAGGCGTGCATGTGCTGGGTCTGCTCGAAGCTCAGCCAGCTCGACACCTGCGCCTGCGCCAGCCGGTCTTCCGGCAGCCAAGGCGTGCCCATGCCCAGATACCAGAGAATGGCCTGCGATTCCGCCAGCCATTGTCCCTCTGGCGTCAGCAGCGCGGGCACCTGCCGCCATGGGTTGATGCGCGCGAAGGCGTCGGTTTCCAGGTCGCCCTGGACGATGTCGAACGTTTGCCGCTTGACCGGCAGGCCCATCAGCCCGCAGGCCAGCCGGATCTTCCAGGCATTGCCCGATCGCAGCGTATCCGCCAGCTCCAGCGGCTTGCCCGCCAGCGGGTGCGTTACCCGAATATTCATGCGTGGCTCCATTTCATGTGCGCGGTTGCTAATCCATTCTGATGTTGGCGCGCTTCACGATCTCGGCCCACTTGCTCTTTTCGCCGCCGATGAAGCGCTGGTACTCGTCGGGCGTGCCCGTATAAAGCTGCGTACCCTGTGCCGCCAGCTTTTCCTTCAGCTCTGGCGACGCGAGTGTTTTCTGCAACGCCGCGTTCAGTGCGGCCATGACCTCGGGCGGCGTGCCCGCCGGCGCAAAGAACGCGTTCCACGAACTGATTTGCAGGCCCGCATCGCCCGCCTCGGTGCTGGCGGGCACGGCCGGAGCAGACGGCAGCCGCTTGTCGGACGCCACTGCCAACGCGCGCAATTTGCCCGACGCCACATGGGGCATGATGACCGGACTGGCGTCCATCACCACATCCACCTGCTCGCCGATCGCCGCGTTCACCGCCTCGCTGCCGCTCTTGAACGGCACGTGGACGATATCGACGCCAGCCGTCAGCTTCAGCAATTCCAATCCAAGGTGCGGCGAACTGGCGTTTCCTGCCGAACCGAAATTCAGCTTGGCCGGATTGGCCTTGGCGTATTTGACGAACTCAGCAAACGACGCGGCGGGCACGCCCGCCCGCACGGCCAGTAGATACGGCGACCCGGACACCATGCCCACCGGCGAAAACTTGTCCGCGTCGTAGCTGAGCTTGGCGTAGATCAGCGGATTCACGACCTGCGTGCCCACCGTCCCCATGAAGATCGTGTAGCCATCGGCCGGCGCCGCGGCCGCCACCTGCGCCGCGATCACGCCACCCGCGCCGGGCCGGTTCTCGATCACGATCCCCTGCCCCAACACGTCCCCCATTCCCTTGCCCACCTGCCGGGCGACGATATCCGTGATGCCGCCAGCGCCAAACGGCACCACCAGCCGGATCGGCCGGTCAGGAAATGCGGCCTGCGCGCCTCCTGACATACCTGCGGTTATCGCCAGCGCGGCTACCAAGCTCAAGACCTTCATGCCATTCCCCTTGTGTGCGCCGTCGCGGCGCTATGACACAAAGTGTCCTATAGAGCATTGATTTTCCGCAAGAGGGATTTGATTAGGGAAATCCTTGAGCAGCAGGAATAGAGTTCGCCCTTTTTTGTTGAAGTTCGCGTTTCGGCTTTGATGGGCATCACCGGCTATTTCGCGGCCATCTTCTCTTATTCTTCGCGGATGGACGGCCTGCAGGCTGAAGAAAGGCGAACTTTGCAATAAACGCGATTGAACTAGCGCGACAATCCAAGCCGGCAGATTTAGGGCATGCCCGTACGGGCATTGGGGAAGAGACACGGGCGTTTCGAGCACTCCTGCTATAGGTTGGGAGCTGTAAAAGAAGAAAGCCGTGCGTTGTATGGACGGCCCGGGGGCCCTGTGGTCAGTGGCCGCTTCCGGCCGAGGCTGTGTGGAAACGCTTTTCGTCCTGCCAGCCACAGCGCAATAGCCTAGTCCGCATCACCTTGGGCGGTCTTCACTTCGATTTTTCGAAGCGGGGCTCACTCAAGG
>NZ_CADIJM010000008.1 GCF_902859585.1 Achromobacter animicus
ACCGCGCCGGACGCCGCCAGGCCGTGCGCGCGCTGGCGGGGCTGCTGGTGCTGGGTCCGGCGGCGTGGCTGGGCGTGCGCGAGCTGCCCTGGCGCGAATGGCGCGCGGACCTGCGCACGGCGACCGGCGAGCAGCGCCGCGTCGAACTGGCCGATGGCACGCAACTTGTGCTCAACACGGCCAGCGCCGTGGACGTCGACTACACCCCGACGCAACGCGTGCTGTGGCTGCGCGGGGGCGAAATCCTGTTGACGACGGGGCGCGACACCGCGCCGGCGCCGCGCCCGTTCCTGGTGCAGACGACGCAGGGTGTCCTGCGTGCGCTGGGCACGCGCTTCATGGTCCGCGACGAGGGCGCCAGCGTCCGCGTGGCGGTGTACGAGGGCGCGGTCGAGGTCCGGCCCGCCCGGGCGGACGCCGGCGCCGTGGTGCTGGCGGCGGGCGAGCAGACCGTCTTCACCGAGAACGGCGTCCAGGCGCCGGTCCCGGCCGACGCTTTGGCGGCGTCGTGGGCGGACGGCATGCTGGCCGCGCGCAACTGGCGGCTGGCCGATCTGGTCGACGAGCTGGGACGCTACCGCCACGGCGTGCTGCGTTGCGATCCCGCGGTGGCTGACCTGCGCGTGTCGGGGGCGTTTCCGTTGAACGACATCGAAGCCAGCCTGCGTCTGCTGCAAAAGACCCTGCCGGTTCGCGTCAGCCGCGTGACCCCGTGGTGGACGACGGTTGCGCCGCGCGCCGCCGTTACAAATTAATCGCCGATCGGCTGACACTTTTTTCCGCTTCGTCCGGTGTACCGGGTGAACCGCCGCGACATGCGCGTCACTCCAACCCCACGAAGGATCGTTTCATGGTTTCCCGACTCTCCCGATCGCCCCGCCTGCCGCGCGGCCTTGCCGTCCTGTCGCCCGCGGCGTCGCTGGTCCGGGCCGCCGGCCTGGGGCTGGCGCTGCTTGCGGCCACGGGAATGCCGGCGGCCACGTTCGCGGCCGAGACCGCCAGCGCCGCGCGCAAGTCCTATGCCATCGCGCCGGGACCGCTGGGCGACGTGCTGGCGCAGTTTGCCGCCAGTGCGGGCGTGCCGCTGTCGTTCGATCCCGCGTTGGTCGCGGGCCAGCACAGCGACGGTCTGCAGGGTGTCTACACGGTGCGGGAGGGGTTCGCCCGCCTGCTGTCCGGATCGGGCTATGCGCTGGCCGAACAGGGTGGCGGCGCGTATTCGCTGCGCAGGCTGCCGGCGGCCGCCGGCGAGACCACGGTGCTGCCCGCGGTCACCGTGGATGGGGCGGGCATCAGTCCCTCCGCATTGCCGGCCGAATTTGCCGGCGGCCAGGTGGCACGCGGCGCGCGGATGGGCCTGCTGGGCAACCGCGACGTGATGGACACGCCGTTCAATGTCACCAGCTACACGTCGGAATTGCTGGCGAACCGTCAGGCCGTGACACTGGCCGACGCGCTGACGGTGGAGCCGTCCGTGCGCTTTACCGGCCAGATCGGCGGCGTGACCGATTCGTTCTATATCCGCGGCTTTCCCATCGGCGAAGGCAACCTCGGCGAAATCGCCTTTGACGGCGTCTATGGCGTCGCGCCCAACTACCACGTCTTCACCGACTACATCGAGCGCGTGGAAGTGCTGAAGGGGCCGGCTGCGCTGCTGTACGGCATGTCGCCCAACAGCGGCGTGGGCGGCGTCATCAACATGGTGCCCAAGCGCTCGCTGCCCGAAGACCTCACCCGCGTGTCGGCCGACTACGTCGGCGACTCGCAATTCGGCGCGCGGGCCGACCTGAGCCGCCGATTTGGCGACGCGGGGGAATGGGGCGTGCGGGTCAACGGCATGCAGCGGCAGGGCGACACGCCGCTGGACAACATGAGTTCGCGCACGACCATCGGCGCGCTGTCGCTGGATTACCAGGGCGAACGGCTGCGCGCCTCGCTGGATCTGCTGACGCAGCACGAGAAGATCGACGCGCCGACGCGACCGTTTCTGGTGGCGACGGGCATTGCCGTGCCGCGTGCCCCGGACGGCCGCCGCAACGCCACGCAACCGTGGGGCTGGTGGAAGTCCGACGGCCAGTCGGCGCTGCTGCGCGTGGAATACGACATCAGCGACCGCCTGACGGTGTTCGCGGACGCGGGCGGCTCGGACACCAGCGTGTCGCGCCTGTCGGACCAGACGCCCACCATCGTGAACGAAGCCGGCGACACCGTGGTGACGCCCAACAACTTCCGTTTCCAGGTCAACCGCAGCACCTACAACGCCGGGCTGCGCGCCAAGCTGGACACGGGGCCCGTGCGCCACGCAATCAGCTTCATGGGCAGCCTGTACAGCGACCGCAATCTGCAGGCCAGCGTGAACGGCACCCCGCTCACGTCCAATATCTACCACCCGATCACGCGTCCGGAGCAGCACATTCCCGCGCCGGCCAACGTGCCCAAGGTGTCGTCGTCGGATCTGTCCGGCCTGGCGCTGGCCGATACGCTCAGCATCCTGGACGAGCGCGCGCAATTGACGCTGGGCCTGCGCCACCAGCGCATCGAATCGCGCAACTTCAACGGCGCCACGGGTGTGCGGACGGTCAGCTACGACGAAAGCGCGACCACGCCGCTGGCCGGGCTGGTCATCAAGCCCTGGCACAACGTTTCGTTCTACGCCAACTACATCGAGGGGCTGAGCAAAGGCGACGTGGCGCCCGCCACCGCCACCAACGCGGGAGAGGTCTTCAAGCCGTACAAGGCCAAGCAGAAGGAAGTGGGCGTCAAGGTGGAGCTGGACAACGCGATGGTGACGCTGAGCGCCTTCGAGATCACCAAGCCCAGCGGGCAGCTCACGAACGGCGTGTATGCGGCCGATAGCGAGCAACGCAACCGCGGGCTGGAATTGAATGTGTCCGGCGAACCGATGCGCGGCTTGCGCCTGTTGGGCGGCGTGACCTTCCTGGATGGGGAGCTGACGCGCACCAACAGCGCGGCCACGCAGGGCAACCGGCCCGTGGGCGTGCCCACCGTCGCGGTCAACCTGGGCGCCGAGTGGGACACGCCGTGGGTGACGGGGCTGACCTTGACGGGCGGCATGGTCTACACCGGACGCGAATACATCAACCAGGCCAACACGCAGTCGGTGCCGTCGTGGACAACGTTCGACCTGGGCGCGCGCTATGCGCTCAAGGTCCAAGGCCGGGACGTCACGCTGCGCGCCAACGTCGTCAACGTGTTCAACCGCGCCTATTGGTCCGGCGTGGCCTCGTACGGCACGATCTCACAAGGCGTGCCGCGCACCCTCATGCTGTCGGCGTCGATGGACTTCTAAGCGCCGGCAAACACCATGCACACCGGGCTGCCGACGGACAGCGCGTAGCCGTCGTGCGCCAGCATGCCGCTGGCCGGATCGACACGAAACCGCTGCAGCGTGTCGCTGTCTTCGTTCAGCGCGAAGACAAACCGGCCGTCGGGCGACAGCGTGAAAAAGCGCGGTGTCTTGCCGTGCGTGCGGGCATGCTGCACGGTGGTCAGTCGACCGGTGGATGCGTCCACGCGAAACACCGCAATGCTGTCGTCACCCCGATTCGACGCATACAGGTGCCGGCCATCGGCGTCCAGCGCAATGCCGGCGGCGCGGCTGTTGCCGGTATAGGTGTCGGGCAGGGTGGACAGCACCTGGAAGGGACGCAGCGCGCCTGCTTCCACGGCATAGGCCGTGACCGTGTTGTCCAACTCGTTGACGACGTACAGCCATTTCCCTGATGGATGAAAGACCGCATGGCGTGGGCCCGCGCCCTCGCGCGACGTCGCAACGCTGGCAGGCTGCGCGCCGATCCCATGCGCGTCGGCGGGATACAGGAACACCCGGTCCAGCCCCTTGTCCGGCACCGCTACATACTTGCCCGACGGGTCGAGCACGTTGAAATGCGGCTTGGAAAATGGCTGCTCCTTGCGGTGCGGCCCCGGTTCGCCGGCCAGCGGCACCGTCTGCGACACGGCTTGCAGCGCGCCGTCCGCCGCTACGGGCAGCACCGCCAGCGTGCCGGTCAGATGGTTGGACACCATCAGATAGCGGGCCGACGGCCCCAGCGCCAGATGGACGGGATTGCGGCCCTGGCAGTCCTGCGTATGCCAGGGCGTCAGCGTGCCGTCATGCGCATCGCGGCGCAGCGCGCTGACCTCGCTGCTGTCGCCGTGCACGGTGTACAGGATCGGCAGCGACGGATGCGGCAGCAGATACGACGGATTGTGCAGACCCCCCACGACCTGCTTGAGCGTCAGCGTTCCCGTCTCGGGCGCGTAGTCGAACACGCTGATGCCCTCGCCGCGGGCATTGCGTTCCCGGGTGGTCCGGGAACCGATATAGACATGCATGGCGCGAGCCTCATTTTGCCAGTTGAAAACGGCCGCGCCACGCGCGGCCCTACGAAGTCAGGATGCCGCTGATGCGGGCCAGGTTGTCGAGC
This sequence comes from Achromobacter animicus, assembly GCF_902859585.1. Lineage (GTDB taxonomy): Bacteria > Pseudomonadota > Gammaproteobacteria > Burkholderiales > Burkholderiaceae_B > Achromobacter > Achromobacter animicus. The sequence continues at coordinate 4,449 of NZ_CADIJM010000008.1, forward strand.
GTGCTGCGCAGGTGGGCCGAAAGCGCCTCGGCCGCCTCGTCGTTGCGTTCGCGTTCCAGCAGGTCCAGGATGGCCAGGTGCTGGTCGCAATGCTGCTGGTAGCGGCTGCGGTCCTGCATCGAGCGGTAGGACAGCAGGCGGCGCACGCGATTGACGCGTTTGATCGTGTCGATGAAGAACGGATTGCCGGAGGCTTCCACCAGCGATTCATGAAAGCGCACGCCGCGATCGTGGAGCTGGTCGGCGGTGTCGGTGGCGATGCCGCCGTTCAGCAGGTGCATTTCCGCGGCGCGGCAGCGCGCCAGCACGGATTTTTCGATGCGAAAGCCGGGCTCGCGCAGCGCCGCCGGCTCCAGCGCCAGCCGCAGCCGGTAGGACTGCAGCAGGCTGTCGGGCGTCGTCATCATGGACGAGAATTCCCAGCCGTATCCGGGCCGGCGCTGTGCCCAGCCCTCTTGCGAAATGCGGCCCAGCAGCGCCTGCGTTTGCGCATTGGTCAGCGCGTAGCGCGTGCGCAGCTGCGCTTCGCTGCACTGCATCGGCAGTTCGCCGCGCAGCAGTTCGTCGGCAAGCGCAAAGTACGTCTGCGTGACGATGTCGTCCGCCGATGGTGGCGTGATGTCGGCGGGGGCTTCGCCCGCGACGTCGAAGTCGCGCAGCAGGAAGTACCCGCGGTTGGGCTTGCGCGCCACCACACCGTGCTGCTCCAAAATACCCAGCGCATCGTTGACCGGCGAGCGCGACAGCCGCAGGCGGTCGGCGATCTTCTGCGCGCGCAGGTGCGCGCCCTCCTGCAGACGGTCTTCCTTGATGAGGTCCAGGATCTTCGTGACGGTATTGGTTTGCGCGCTCATGGGTGGCGGACGGCCGATGAAATGGTGTCCGACAGGATAGCGGGAATGACGCCGCCCATCTGCAACAGCCGGATCTCCAACCGGGTCTCGACGGCCGCGGTGGCGGTCAGCGGCTCGGTCCGGCCATCGGCGCGCAGGACGCGCACGGGAATGGCGGCGCGGGGCGTCAGCGCGGCGGCCTCGGCGTCGATCTCGATCCGGTCGCCCGGCTGCAGCTGCAGCGTCGCGGGCGTCACCCCGTCGGGCAGGCGCAGGGGCAGGATGCCCATGCCGATCAGGTTGGATCGGTGGATGCGTTCGAAGCTGACCGCCAGCACCGCGCGGATGCCCAAGAGCCGCTGGCCCTTGGCCGCCCAGTCGCGCGACGAGCCCGTGCCGAAGCGCGCGCCCGCCACCAGCACGACGGGCTGCGACGCCTTCGCGTAATGCGCGGCGGCGTCCCAGATGGGTTCCAGCCGGCCGCTGGGCGCGTGCAGGGTGTGGCCGACGGGGGCGGAGGGACAGAGCAGGTTGGTCAGGCTCTTGCTGTAGAACGCGGCGCGCATCATGACTTCCCAGTTGCCGCGGCGCGATGCGAATACGTTCAGGTCGTTGCGGTCGTCGCCGCGTTCGACCAGGAAGTCCGCGATCAGGCTGTCGGGCGGGATGGCGCTGGCGGGCGACAGGTGGTCGGTCGTGACGTCGTCGCCCACGACGAGCAGTGGATGCGCGGTGTAGCGGCCCAGTTGACTGCCGGCCTCGTTGCTGGCAAAGGGCGGGCGGCGCAGCGCGGTGGACGCAGCGTCCCACGGAAACCGCGCCGACGCGGGCGATTGCAGGGCCTGCCAGGCGGGGTTCGCGCTGGCGATCTTGAACGCGGCGCGATAGTCGTCGGGACGCTGCCCTGCGGCCAGCGCGGCGTCGATCTCGGCTTCCGTCGGCCATAGCTCGGACAGGTGAACCGCGCGCCCGTCGGGCGTCACCTGGACCGGCTCGCGGCTCAGGTCTCTTTCCGCGTCGCCGGCCAGCGCAAAGGCGATGACCAGCGGCGGCGACATCAGAAAGCCCAGGTCCAGATCCGGATGGATCCGGCCCGTGAAATTGCGGTTGCCGGACAGCACCGCCACCGGGTGGATGGCGCCGTCGGCCAGCGCCTCCCGCACGACGGGCGGCAGCGGACCGGAGTTGCCGATGCAGGTGGTGCACCCGTAGCCGACGATGTCAAAGCCCACGGCGGCCAGGTCTTCCAGCAGACCGGCGCGCGCCAGGTACTCTGCGGCGGCGGGGGAGCCGGGGCCGAGTGACGTCTTGACCCAGTGCGGCGGCCGTAGCCCGGCCCCGCGGGCCTTGCGGGCCAGCAGCCCGGCGGCCGTCAACAGGCGCGGATCGGACGTGTTGGTGCAACTGGTGATCGCGGCAATGGCGATGGCGTGGCGGGGCAGGGCGGACGGCGCGCGCGGCGTGAAATCCAGCGCCGCAAGAATTTCGCGCGTCTGCCCGTAGGGATGCAGATCCTGCGGACGCTTGGGACCGGCCACGTGCATCTGCACGGCATCCAGCGCGATGTCGACCACACGGGTGTAGCGGGGCTCGGCATCGGGGTCCAGCGCGATGCCGGTGCAACGCGCGTAGGCCTCCACACGCGCGATCTGATCGTCGGCGCGGCCGGTCTGGCGCAGGTAGGCCAGCGTTTCGCCGTCGATGGGGAAGTAGCCGGTGGTCGCGCCGTATTCGGGCGCCATGTTGGCCACGACGCACCGGCTGCCGGCCGGCAGCGTGGCCACGCCCGGTCCGAAGAATTCGACGAACTCGCCGGAGACGTGGATGGCGCGCAGGCGCTGGGTGACGGTCAAGGCCAGGTCCGTGGCCGTGACGCCGGGTTGGAGCGCGCCGGTCAGCCGCACGCCGATCACGTCGGGAATGCGCAGCATCGTCGGCATGCCGAACATGACCGTCTGCGCTTCCAGGCCTCCCACGCCCCAACCTAGCACGCCGATGCCGTTGATCATCGGCGTGTGGCTGTCGGTGCCGATCATCATGTCGGGATAGAGGGCGGTGCCGTCGGGGCCTGGCTGCTGGCAGACCACCGTGGCCAGTTGCTCCAGGTTGATGGTGTGCATGATGCCGGTGCCCGGCGGGTGGATGCGCACGTTCGACAGGGCCTTGGAGGCCCAGCGCAGAAAGCGGTAGCGCTCGGCATTGCGCCGCAGTTCGAGGTCCAGGTTGGCTTGCGCGGCATCGCTGCGCGCATAGGCTTCGACGGCCAGCGAGTGGTCCACCGACACGTCCACCGGCAGCACGGGATTCAGCACCGACGGATCGACCCCGGCCTCGGCCAGCGCGTCGCGCATGGCGGCAATGTCGACCAGGGCGGGCGTGCTGGTGGTGTCGTGCATCAGCACGCGGCCCGGCTGGAAGGCGATTTCGGATTCGCTGGTGCCGTGCGCCAGCCAGCCGAACAGCGCGGCGACGGCGGCGTCGCGCTCGGCGCCCTGCATGTTGCGCAGCGCGTTCTCCAGCAACAGGCGCAGCACGACCGGCAGCCGGAAGTAATCCGCGCCGTATGCGGCGGGCAGGTCCAGGCAGGTGTACGAGGCGCCATCCAGCGTGAAGTGTGCGCGGCGGAGCGGGGCATTGGTGTTTTCCATAGCTGCCAGTTTTGCATATTGCCTGCCTAAAATGCAATTAAGGACAAACCCGGCCGCGCACTGACGCTTGGCCCCCTAGGAGACAGACATGCCCCCCATCCGTACCCTGGCCGCCGCCGCGGCCTTGGCGCTTGCCGCCTCGACCCCTTTGCACGCCGCCGACCTGCCGGCCAACCGCCCGATCACCCTGATCGTGCCCTTTGCCGCGGGCGGGGGCGTGGACGGCATGGGCCGGCTGCTGGCCGAGCGCCTGCGCAGCGAAACTGCCGCAGGGCGTGGTCGTGGAGAACAAGCCGGGCGCCAGCGGCATGCTGGGCGCGACGGCAGTGGTGCGTTCCGCGCCGGACGGCGCCACGCTGCTACTGGGATCGGCCGGCGAGACCGCCATCAACCCGCTCGTCTTCAAGAGCAAGATGCAGTACCAGCCGGAGAAGGACCTGGCGCCCGTCGCGCTGATCGCCCGCGTGCCGAACGTGCTGGTCGCCAATCCCAAGCTGCCAGTGGCCAACGTCGAGCAACTGGTGGCCTATGGCCGCGCCCATCCCGACAAGCTGACGTACGCGACCAGCGGCGTGGGCAACCCGCAGCACCTGAACGGCGAGCTGTTGCAGTCGCTGGCGGGCATCAAGATGGTCCACGTGCCGTACAAGGGCGCGGCGGCGCAACTGGTGGACGTGGCGGCCGGCAGCGTGGATCTGACCTTCGTCAGCCTGGCCGGCGCGTTGCCGTTCATCAAGAGCGGCAAGGTCAAACCGCTGGCGGTCACGTCCGCCAAGCGCGCGTCGTTCGCGCCCGACATTCCCGCGCTGGCCGAGTACGCGCCGCTCAAGGACTACGCGTTGGAAAACTGGTTTGGCGTCTTCGTGCCGGCGAATACGCCACCGGAGGTGCAGCAGAAGCTGGCGGCCGCCATCGACCGCAGCCTGAAGGACGAGAAATTCGTGGCCAGCATCCGTGAACTGGGCGGAGAAGTGCAGCCGATGAGCCAAGACGAGTTCCGCGCGTTCATCAAGGCGCAGACGGCCGTGTTTGCCAAGGTCGTGACCGACGGCAACATCACGGCGGAAAACTGAAAGCGGGTTGTGCGGGCTGGTGGGGCGCCACGTGGGTCAGCTCCTGGGTCAGCTCTTGGGTCAGCTCTTGGGAGGCCGTTCGCGAAGACGTGCACAGCGCTACTGCCCGTTACGGCGCGTCGTGCAGCATCAGGTCAAGGCCCACGCGTTCGCCGCTGCGCACCCGGCTGACGGCCTGGCGCTCCGTGACGCGGTAGACGCCCTGCGAGCCCGATACGGGCCGGTGCGACGTCGCGATCACCACCCCATCGCCCAGGCCCAACGGCAGCACCATCGGGCGCGACTGCATGCGCGGACGCTGCTCGGTCATGACAAGTTCGCCGCCCGTGAAATCCACGCCGGGCTCGGACAGCAGCACGATCAGCCGCAGCGGAAACACGCAGGCGCCGTCGGCATGCTGCAGCAGCGGCTGGTAGCCGGGTGCGTCCAGGCGCTGGATCGCGGAAAGGCTGCGCGATTGTCCTGAAAGGCGGTTCTGCTGGAGGTAGGCGGGCAGATCGTCCGGGTAGGAGACATCCACGTCCAGTGCGCTTGCCCAGGCGCGCGCCACCGGCAGCAGGCGCGCGTAGAGATCGGTGCGCAGGCTGGCCAGCGGCGCCGGCAGGGGATCGGGCAGGCCTTGCAGCGCTGCCAGCGCGCGTGCGTCAGCCGGCGCATAGAGCGCGGGCAGCAGCGCCCAGCCCTGCGCGTCCAGGTCCTGCGCGATGCGTATCCAGTCGTATTCGCCGAGCGGGCGGGAGGCGGGCGTGGTCATGGTCCGGGGCGCGTCATGGAAGGGATCGGGGTCTTGGGCGTGGTCATGTTCATGTGCATCGTCTTGCGCGGGGCAATCGTCCTGGCGGCCAGGCGTTACCCGCCGCCGGCACGAATCCACAGCTTAGCCAGTCCGGCGCGCCCGGGCACTCCGCCGCTTGCTGTCCGCTGGGCCGCACCAGCCGGCGGTCAGTTGCCGTGCAGTATGCTTACCGGCTTCATCGACACTCCCCCCGCTGCCCGCAATGACTGATTTTCCCTTTGACGCCGTGCTGTTCGACTGCGACGGTGTCCTGGTCGATTCCGAACCCATCACCAGCCGCGTGCTGACCGAGATGCTCAATGAATTGGGCTGGGGCATCACGCACGCCGAGACAATGCAGATCTTTACCGGGAAGGCGGTCAAGGACGAACTGCCGCTGATCGAGGCGCGCACCGGCGCCACGATCGATCAGGCATGGTTCGACCAGTTCCGCCAGCGCCGCAACGACGCGCTGGACCGCGATCTCATCGAGATCCCCGGGGCGCCCGACGCCGTGCGCGCCTTGCACGAAGCGCTGGATGGGCGCATCGCCGTGGCATCGGGCGCGGACCGACGCAAGGTCGAGCTGCAACTGGCCAAGGTGGGCATCGCCGACTGCTTCGACGGGCGCGTCTTCAGCGGCCACGAGATGCCGCGCAGCAAGCCGTTTCCGGACGTGTATCTGGCGGCCGCGCAGGCACTGGGCGTGGACCCGAAGCGTTGCGCAATCGTCGAGGACACGGTCACCGGCGCAACAGCAGGCGTGGCCGCCGGCGCCACCGTATTCGGCTACAGCCCCGGCGAACTCGGCCACAGCGGCGCGCAGGCGCTGCGCAACGTGGGCGTGTCGCACGTGTTCACCGATATGCGCGAGTTGCCGGCGCTGCTGGCGGGCTGGCGGGCGCAAGCTGCCTGACGCGCTGGCGCGCGATTGCCGATCGATGTGCCGGCAGGCGGCGGGCGCCTGACGCGCATCCGCCGCGCCGGGCATCAACGCCCGTGCGTGGCGTACTGTTCGCCGCCATCCAGGTCGATCACCGTCCCGCTCAGATAACCCGCGCGCGGCGAGGCGCCGAAGACGATCATGTCGGCCACCTCGCCCGGCTCCATCAGCCGCCCGAACGGTAGATCCGACAGTGTTTCCTGCCAGCGCGATTCATCGCCCCAGCGCGCCTGCGCGCGTTGCCGAGCCAGCGTCAGCACGCGATCGGTGCGCGTGCGCGACGGATTGACGCCGAACACCCGCACCCCGTGGCGCGGCGATTCGCCGCCCAGCGCCCGCGTGAATGCAATGAGGGAGGCGTTGGCCGCCGCGCCGCAGATGTAATCGGCGCGCGGCGCCGAGCCCGCCATGCCGATGATGTTGGCAATGACACCCGACCCCGCGTCGCGCATCGCCGGATAGTAGTGGCGCGCCAGGCTGATGTAGCCGTGCACCTTCAACTCCCAGCCCGCGCGCCAGCGTTCGTCCTGAACCTGATCCAGCGCGCCGCCCGGCACGGCGCCGGCGTTGTTCACCAGGATGTCGACGGGCCCCGTTTCCTTGCACAGGCGCTCGGCCGCGCCGGGTTGCGCCAGATCCAGCGTCACCGCGCCGGCCTGCCGCCCCGTCTGCTCGCGGATCGCCGCCGTGGCGTCATGCAACGCGGCATCGTCACGCGCAACCAGTACCGGCTCGGCGCCTTCCCGCGCAAACGCGATGGCGCACGCCAGACCGATGCCCTTGGAGGCGCCCGTGATGAGGACGCGTTTACCCGCCAGCTGCAAATCCATGTAGCGCTCCTGTCGATGCGCGCCGGTCGGCGCGGCCTTGCAGACGTTGTAAACCGGATGCGCGGCGCTGTGGGATCCAGGGCAGAATTTTTGAAGACGCGAAGGTGCGCCGCGTCCGCGCGCCGCCTGCTATGCTCGGTTTCTCCTCGGATCCAAGGACTCGTCGATGTCGCAAATCTGGCTGGAAATCTGGACTGCAGTGCGTACTGAATTTGCCGATATTCCCGATGTGGCGGAGGCAACACGCATTGTGCTGCGCTTAAGCATGGCCGTCCTGCTGGGCGGCCTGTTGGGTTACGAACGGGAACGCAGAGGCAAGGACGCCGGGCTGCGCACGCACATGCTGGTGGCGCTGGGCGCGGCCATTTTCGTGCTGGTGCCGTTGCAGGGCGGCATGGAAGTCGGAGACCTGAGCCGCGTGCTGCAAGGCGTGATCGCGGGCATCGGCTTTCTGGGGGCGGGCGCCATCATCAAGCTGGGCGCCGAGCGCGAAATCCACGGCCTCACCACATCGGCCAGCATCTGGATGACCGCCGCCATTGGCGTGGCCGCCGGCATGGGCCGCGAGGCCACCGCCGTGGTCAGCACCCTGATGGCGCTGTTTGTGCTGGCCGTGCTGCGCCGCGTCGAGGCGCGCATTTCCGCAAGCCAGGAAAAGCGCGTGATCTCGACGGATGACAAGGGATCACCGTAGACACCGGAAGCGGATCCGCCCGGCGCAGTCTTGCCGGGCCGCCCGCTAATTGCCGCCCGCTAATTGCCGCCCGATACCTCGATGAACGAGCCGCTGGTATAGCCGGCCTCGTCCGAAAACAGCCACATCACCGCCCCGGCCACTTCTTCCACGGTGCCGCCGCGGCGCAGCGGGATGACGCTTTTCAGCCGGTCGACGCGGCCCGGCTCGCCGCCGCTGGCGTGCATCTCGGTGTAGATCGTGCCGGGGCGCACGCCGTTCACGCGGATGCCTTCGGGAGCGACTTCCTTGGACAGCCCGATGGTCAGCGTGTCCATCGCGCCCTTGGACGCGGCGTAGTCCACGTATTCGTTGGGCGATCCCAGCCGCGCCGCGGCCGACGACACATTGACGATGGCGCCGCCCTGGCCGCCGTGGCGCGGCGACATCCGCCGCACGGCTTCGCGTGCGCACAGGAATGCGCCGACCACGTTGGTGGACAACACCCGGTGCAGCCGGGCGGCATCCATGTCCTCGACGCGCATCTGCTTTTCCAGGATGCCGGCGTTGTTGACCAGCGCGTCGATGCGACCCAGGCGCTCGTCCAGCGTGCGGAACATGCGCAGCACCTGGTCCTCCTGGGCGACATCCGCCTGAATCGCGACGGCCTTGCCGCCGTCTCGGGTGATCTCGTCCACGACCGCCTCTGCGGCATCGGCATTGGCGTGGTAATTGACGCCGACCGCGTACCCGCGGCGGGCGGCCAGCTTTGCGATGGCAGCCCCGATGCCGCGGCTGCCGCCGGTGACAAGCATGACTTTGGACATGGTTTCCTCCTGTGGTGGCATCACTGTTGGGCCACACGTTAGCAAACGCGGCCGATCAGATCCATACGTCGTTGGGCGCACGGCGCGGCCCGCCTTCGTCGCCGGTGTTCGCGACGCCGCGCGGCTCGATCAGCATGAGCTGCACTTCCTGCGGCGCACAGGGCTTGTGCTCCACGCCCTTGGCGATCACGGTCATTTCCCCGGGACCCAGCGCGATCTCGCCGTCACGCAGCGCGATCCGCAGATGGCCCGCGATGACGATGAACGTCTCGTCCGTGTCGGCGTGCGAATGCCAGACAAAATCGCCTTTCAGCTTGACGAGCTTGAACTGGTAGTCGTTCATCTCGGCTATGACCTTGGGCATCCAGTGGTCGTGGATCAGGGCCAGCTTGGCGGCCAAATTGATGGAAGCGGGGAGGGACATGGCGGGCTCACGGGGGTGGAAAGCCCCACGATACGGCGGCGCCAGGTGCGCCGTCTTGTACGATCGAGCAGCTTTTGCCGATGCCCGCCGGGGCCGCGCGTCAGCCGTTCAGCATCCGCCGCCAGCGGTCGGGCGCCATGCCGTAGGCCTGCACATGTCGGCGCGTAAGGTGACTTTGATCGGTGAAGCCCGCGTCGGCGGCGGCCTGCGCCAGCGGCGTGCCCACCGCGATCAGCCGGCGCGCCAGGTCCAGGCGCCGCAGCATCACGTAGCGGTATGGGCTGGTGCCGAACAGCGTGCGGAAATCGCGCGACAGGCTCCAGCGATCCGTGCCCGCCGCGCGCGCCAGGTCGTCCAGCAGAATCGGCTGGTCCAACGATGCGTGGATGAACTGCCGGGCGCGTTCGGCTGCGGCGTAATCGGGCGCGCGCCGGCCGGTTCTGCGGCCCGCGGCGGCGCACAGCGCGTGCGCCAGTTCGAACAGCGCGTCGTCTTCCTGTAGCGGATCGATGTCCTGGCCCGTGGCCTGGAGCAGCGCGCCGCTGGCCGCGTACAGCCGGGGATCGGCGCTGATGCCGTCGCGTATGAACGGCAGCGGCCGGCCGCCCAGGATCTGCTGGATCAGCGCCGGCTCTACGTAGATCATCCGGTAATGAAAGCCCGCGTCGGTGCCGGCCTGGCCGTCATGCGCTTCGTCGGGATGCAGCACGATGGTGCCGCCCGGCAGGCTGTGCTGCATGCCGCGCCGGTAATGAAAACTTTGCACGCCGGCCAGGGTGCGGCCGATGGCGTAGGTGTCGTGGCGGTGCATGTCGTAGCCATGCCCGCCGAAGTACGCTTCGATGCGCTCCACGCGGCTGGACGGCGCGGCACGCCGGATCCAGTCCTTGCGGGTCGCATCGAAGGCCATGAGCAGACCCCGCGGCTACGCCGGCTGCTTCAGCTGGACCAGCACGAACTCGTTGCCGTACAGGTCGATGAAGTGGGCGTACGCGGCGGTCTCTTCCTGTACGGGCTCGCGCGTGAAGCGCACGCCCTTGGCCGAGAAGTGCGCGTGATCGCGCAGCACGTCGTCCGTGTAGAACACGCCGACGGGCTGGCCGCCCGTCTGGTCGCCCACGCGATCGCGCTGGGCCTGCGTCTGGGCCTGCAGCAGCCACATGCCCACCGAGGGCTGATCGTGCAGACGCAGATGCACATAGCGCTGCTGGCCGACAGGCATGTCGACAGACACCTCCATCCCGAGCTTGTCCCGGTAGAAGGCGATGGCGGTGTCGTAGTCGTTCACCAGCAGGACGAGACGGCCCAGCGTGTGCATATCAGGACTCTCTTCAAATGGATCGTGCGGCCATGCTAACCCACCAGGAAGTCTTTGACCTCAGTCGGCGGCGTCGGCCTCGCGCAGCAGGCGCACGCCGACCAGCGGATAGCGCGTTTCCTGCGTGTTCCAGTTGCGGTACGACGAGCGCGTGTACAGCGCCCACGTATGCCACGAGCCGCCGCGCCGCACGCGCACGTTGCCGGCTTCCGGACCCTGCGGATCATCAGTCGGGGAGTGGGCGTAGTAGTCCTCGCCGTACCAGTCCGCGACCCATTCCCATGCGTTGCCGTGCATGTCGTACAGGCCGAACGCATTGGGCGCGTAGCTGGCGACCGGGGCGGTGAAGGTGTTGCCGTCGTGGCGCGGCGAGGCAAAGGCCTGCCACTTCGGCCACAACGGGCTGGCGTCGGCATCGAAACCGTTGCCCACGTCAGGCATCGCGGCCGGGTCGTCGCCGTTTTGGTAGCGCGTGCGCGTGCCGGCCCGGCAGGCGTATTCCCATTCGGCTTCGGTGGGCAGGCGGTACACGCGGCCTTCCGTCCTGGTCAGCCATTGCGCCAGCGCCTGCGCGTCGTTCCAGCTGATGTTCACCACCGGGTGATCGTCGCCCTGCACAAATCCCGGGTTGCGCCAGGAATACCGTCGGTCGCGGCCTTCGAAGGCGTCGCCCGACGCGGACGTTTCCGGATCGTACGCGGCGTTGTAGCCGTAGCCGCCGGTGCCGTCGGCTTCGGACTCCGGCACGTAGCCGGACGCTTCGATGAAGCGCCGGAACTGGCCCACGGTGACTTCCGTGCGCTCCAGGTAGAACGGCCGCGTGATGCGAACGGCGTGCACCGGCGCTTCGTCAAAGAGCTGGGCGTAGCGGTCAGGCGGATAGTGCGGATACGCGGCGGCCAGCGTGTCGGCCCCTTCGTCGCTGCCCATCTGGAATGTGCCCGCCGGGACACGCACGAAGGTCATACCCAGCGAATTTTCGACGATGTCGGGCGGCGTGGCCGCCTGGACGGACGCGCAGGTCAGGGTGCAGAGCAGGGCGAAGGCAGTGCGGGTACGCATGGCAGTCCGACGGGTTAGGCCTGAGGGGTGCGCAATAGTAGGTCCGCTGCGCGGCCGCCGCCAGACATGGTGAACCCTCATGTTGGACGGACGCGTCGCGGAAAGCCGGTCCGCCGGAGCGCCGGATCGCCGGAGCTTCGGACCGTCGGACCGCCGCACCGCCCGCCGGCGGACCCCAAAGGCTGCATCGTCGACTGCCGCCCGCTCAGTTTTCCCCCGCCTGCGCATCCAGCCATTGCCGCGGTGATGCGCCCAGCTTCTGGCTGAAGATGCGCGACAGGGCCGACGCGTTCGCGTAGCCCAGTTCGGCGGCGATCGTCTTGACGGCGATGCCTTCCCGCAAGCGCGACTGCGCCAGCGTCAGGCGCCAGTCGGCCAGGTAGTCCGCCGGCGGCTGGCCGACCACGTGCTTGAACGCGGCGGCAAAGGCGCTGCGCGACATGCCCGCTCGGCCAGCCAGCGCCGCCAGCGTCCAGGCCGCGCCGGGCTGCTCGTGCATGGCGACCAGCGCGCGCGCCAGGCGCGGCTCGGCAAGACCCGTCATCAACGGAAAAGATCGCCGTCGCCGACCGCAACCGCTGCGAATATTGCCTGGCCGCGCACACCGCGCTGGGCCGCAAGGTTGGCGCCACTGCCGAACAGATGGCTGCGGCCCAGGCCGGCCACGCCGACGATCCGCAGACGGCCGCGGCGCTGGATTTCGCGCTGAAGCTGGTGCGTCAGCACGGCCAGGTGGCCGACACCGACGTGGCGGCGGTGCGCGCGGCCGGCTTCAATGACGAGCAGATCGTCGAGATCCTGGCGCATGTGGCGTTGAACCTGTTCACCAACTACGTGAACGTGGCGTTCGACGTGCCGGTGGATTTCCCGCGTGTGCAGTTGCGCGCGGCGTGAGCGATCCGGGGCCGACCTGGGCAACCCAGGCGGCCTTGGCAACGCGCGGCCCGCGCTGTCCCCACGGCCCGGGCCGCCCGGTTCCACAGGGGCGCCGGCAGCGGCCGCGCGCCCCTATCCCGCCTTGCGTATCGTGAAGTTGATGCGCTGGCTGCCCAGCCGCGGATGCGGCAGGTCCTTCAGCGGCATCACGCCGTGAAACCGCAGGCGGTCCACGCCTCCCCACACGACGACGTCACCGTGAAACAGCGGCACCCGCGCCGCGCGGTCCGCGCGGTCGTCTCCCCCGAACAGAAACATCGCCGGCATGCCCAGCGACACCGACACGATGGGCGCGTTGAAATCGCGCTCGTTGCGGTCCTGGTGCAGCGACAGACGCGAGCCGGGTTCGTAACGGTTGACCAGGCACGCATCGGGCGCAAAATCCGGAAAGCCGGCTTCCCGCGCCGCGTCCTGCGCCAACTGCGTGAAGGCCTGCGGCATCGCCGGCCAGGGCTGTCCGGACACGGGGTCGATGCGGCTGTAGCGATAGCCGCGGGCGTCCGTCGTCCACCCCAAGTCGCCGCAGTTGGTCAGCGCCACCGACATCGTGTACCCGCCGGGCGTCTCCATGTGCCGGAACGGCGCCTGCGCTGTCACGTCGTCCACGCCGGCCAGCAGCGCGTCAACGGTTGGCAGCGCAAAGCCGCGCAACACCACGGATTGCGGGCCGATGGTCACGCGGCCATGCTGGGCGGGATCGTCGCCGCCGAATAGGTCCAGGGTCATGTCACACCGCGTCGTGAAAAATGATGCCAAGCGTGTGGCGGCGCCCCGAACGCAGCTCGCTCACGCCGTGGCGCATGGCCACCTTGCGCCATCCGCGCACGCCGGGAACCGGGCGCTGGTTCACCGTGAAGATCAGCGCATCTCCTTGCTTCAGGGGCAGCACGTCGGCGCGCTGCTCTCGGCTGCCGGTTTCCGTCATGACGAATTCACCGCCCGTGAAGTCCACGTCCGGCGTGGACAACAGCACCGCCACCTGCAACGGAAACACGTGTTCGCCGTACAGGTCCTGGTGCAGGCAGTTGTAGTCGCCCGGCCCGTACTGCAGGATCAATGGCGTCGGCCGGCGCTGGCCGGCCCCGTGGCACCGCGCAAGAAAATCCGCGTGATCTGCGGGGTACTGCACGCCGATGCCCATCTGCCGGTTCCATCGGTTGGCGATGGGCGCCAGCTGGGTATAAAGCGCGCCGCGCAGGCGGGCAAGCAGGTCAGGCAAGGGATAGCGGAAATACTTGTACTCGCCACGCCCGAATCCGTGACGCGCCATCACGATACGGCTTCGGTAGCGATCATCGTGGTCGTAGGCGTCCGACAGCGCGATGCATTGCGCAGGCGTCAGCAAGGCGGGCAGGACAGCGTTGCCGTGCGCGTCGAGGTCGGCAACGGCGCGGTTCCAGTCCTGCTGCGCGAGCAGGGCGTCGGCGGGCGTGGTGGTCATGGTCGTTGAATGGAGAACTACTGCGGCAAATTTACGGCGGCAGATTCACTGCGGAAAATTCACTGCGGAAAATCGCTGCGTCCAGTCTACGCCTTGCGAAATAAACGGCCACTCCGCTTGTTGCGGATTGCGGTAGACCGGGTCGCGTTTGACTTCCACCCCTACAACAACGGCTCCAGCGGCAACAGCGACGCCACCCACACGGTCGCGCGTTGCAAGATGCTGGCGCCGGGCTCGCGGTCATGGCGCACCGTGTGACCGTCGCGATCTTCCAGCCAGTAGAGCTTGCCCATCTCATCCAGCATGACGCGGTAGGCGGTGCGGGGCAGTTCTTCCTCGAAGGCGTCTTCGATGCCACGCGCCAGCGCCGGGCTGTCGATCACGAATCCCAGCTCGGTGTTCAATCGCGCCGAGCGCGGATCGAAATTGAACGACCCGACGAAAACGCGCTCGCCATCCACCGCGAAGGTCTTGGCGTGCAGGCTGGAGCCCGAACTGCCGAAGGGACCCATGCTCTTGTTGCGCTCGACGCCTTGCATCGCGCGCTTCATTTCGTACAGCTCGACGCCGGCGGCCAGCAAGTCCTTGCGGCGCTTGGCGTAGCCCGAATGCACCACCGCCACGTCGGTGGCTTCCAGCGCGTTGGTCAGCACCCGGACCTTGACGCCATTGCGCGCCATCTTGGCAAACGCCTGCGTGCCGGCGGCGGTGGGCACGAAGTAAGGCGACACCAGCAGCAGTTCCTTTGCTGGCTCGCCCACGATCTCGTGCAGTTGGTGCGGCAGCATCGCCTCGGGCGGCGCGGTGCCCAGCGTCTTGCCCGGATCGTCGCTGACCATTTGGGTGCTCGCCCAGATCAGGGGCAGTTCGCCGCCAAGCAACTGCCGGATGAAGGGCAGGTCGCGCATCGCCTGCGCATAGGCTGCAGCCTCGGGCGACTGTTCGACCGCGGCCGCGTCCGCCTCCAGTTCTTCCAGTTCGTTGGACGCAGCCTTCCGGACGATGCCTGCCACCGGATAGGCGGAATCGCTGCGCCAGTAGCGGTCGAAGTCGCCCGACACGTCGCTGACGGCGGCGCCGATGGCCAGCACGTCCATGTCCCTGAACAGCACGCCGTCGGTGGCGCCAAAGTACTCGTCGCCGATGTTGCGGCCGCCCACGATGGTGGCCTGGTTGTCGGCGGTGAATGACTTGTTGTGCATCCGGCGGTTCAGCCGGTTGAAGTCCGTCAGGTAACCAAGCGGCTTTGGCCAGCGCAGCGTGAAAGGGTTGTAGAGCCGCACCTCGATGTTCGGATGCCCGTCCAGCGCGGACAGCGTCCGGTCCAGTCCCGACGTGCCGTTGTCGTCCAGCAGCAGGCGCACGCGAACGCCCCGGTCGGCGGCCTCGTGCAGCGCCTCGAACAGCATGATGCCCGTCATGTCGTCGTGCCAGATGTAGTACTGCACGTCCAGACTGCGTTCGGCCGCACGCGCCAGCATCATGCGCGCGGCAAAGGCGTCCAGGGGATCGGCGAGGGCGTGGATGCCGGACTTGCCGGGATGCGCGGCGGCCAGTGGGGCGATCGCCCGGCCCAGCGGCGTTGCGCCGGCTTCCTCATCGGTAAGTCCCTGCGACACGCTGCGCTTGTCCAGCGAGGGAAGGGAACAACCGGAGGTCAACGCGCAAAAGATGGTCATGTAGAGGTGTTTGCCCAAGTGCATGACCGCTATTGTGCCGAATCCGGCGCGGGTCGCTCGTAGTGTCCGGCGGGCGAACGGATTGCGCATCGGGGAAACCACGCGGTCGACATGTTTTCATATATGGAATAAATTCCCGGATATGGAACAACCACACACCGCCGCCGCCGCCGATGCCGGGCTGGACCTTCGTCTGGCCGCCCGGCTAAAAACACTGCGCCAGGACCGGGGCTGGTCGCTGGACGATCTGGCCGGCCGCGCCGGCATCAGCCGCGCCACGCTCTCCCGCCTTGAAAATGGCGAGGTCAGTCCCACCGCCAGCGTGCTGGGCAAGCTTTGCGCCGCCCATGGCATGACGATGTCGCGCCTCATGCTGATGGTCGAAGACGACTTTGCCGCCCATGTGCCCCAGGCCGCGCAGGCGGTGTGGGTGGATGACAGCGTGGGTTTCCGCCGCCGCTCGGTGTCGCCGCCGTCGCAGCGCCTGGCGGGCGAGGTGCTGGCCTGCGAACTGGCCGCCGACGCCCGCATTAGTTATGACCAATCGCCACGGCCCGGCCTTGAACACCATCTGCTGATGCTGGACGGCGAGCTGTCCGTCACGGCCGACGGCCACACGCATCGCCTGCTGCCGGGCGACTGCCTGCGCTACCAGCTATTCGGCGCCAGCGCCTTCGTCACCCCGCCGCACAGCGGCGCCCGCTACCTGCTTTTCATCGTCTGAGCCTGCCATGACCCCTGCAAACCTTGAATTGACGCTGCTGACGGCCGATGCCGCCGCGGCCGCCATCCCCGAGCTGGCCACCTTGCTGCACGCGTGCGTGCAGGGCGGGGCCAGCGTCAGCTTCGTGCTGCCGTACACGCATGACGACGCGCAGGGGTTCTGGCGCGGCAAGGTGCTGCCGGGCGTCGAAAGCGGGGCGGTGAAGTTGTGGGTGGCGCGCGTGGACGGGCGGGTTGCCGGATCCGTGCAACTGGACGTCGACACGCCGCCGAACCAGCCGCACCGCGCCGAGGTGCGCAAGCTGCTGGTGCATCCGGATTTTCGCCGCCAGGGCATCGCGCGCCGGCTGATGCACGAGGTCGAGGACATGGCGCGCCGCCTGCATCGCAGCCTGCTCACGCTGGACACGCGCACGGGCGATTCGGCCGAGCCGCTGTACGCGTCGCTGGGCTATCAGACGGTGGGGGTGATTCCGGGATTTGCACGAGATCCGCTCGACCCGGCGAAGGTGGACGGAACGACGATCATGTACAAGCCGCTATGACCGGCGTTCCGCGCGGGGCGATCAGGCCAGCGGCTTGATGCCCACGCTGTAGGGCGGCGCGTTGCCGCGCGCGGCGGCCTTGATCTTCAGCATGGACCCGCCGGGCGTGTACTCGAAGTCTTGATAGGGGACTTCGAACCATTGGTGAAAGCTGGTGCGCGAGAACTCGGGCACCCACACCTTTGCCCGTTTGGCGTCGCAGTGGAATTCCACCAGCGTGCGGTCGATGCCCAGTGGGCGGGTATTGCCGATGCGGTAGCTGACGCGCAGTTCGGCGCGTGCGACGCGGCCGGGCTGCCAGGTCAGGCCGATGGATTCCATGAAGTGTTCGATCGCTTCAATGCCGCGATGCATAGCTGACTCCGAAAGCAGCGGGGAAAGAAAGCCCCGCAATGACCCGCCGCGCGTGGCGGCGGCAAACAGACGGATTATCCGCCATATCGCATTGCCGTAGAAATAGGCAGGTTTCACGCAAGATCCAGCCTGTACGCCCGCGCACACGATTCTTACTATCCTGTCCAGGGCCGCGCCGGCCGTGGCTCTGCAGAGCGCGGCGGTATCGGCCGCGCAGCCAGGCATCTTGCCGGCGGCCGCAAGCAAGGGAAGGGAATCGTATGAATACCGAAAAAATCTGGTTGGTGACGGACGCGTCGGCCGGGCTGGGCGTCACGCTGGTCAAGATGCTGTTGGATCACGGGCACAAGGTCGCGGCCACGTCGGACGATGGCGATGCGTTGCTGGAAGCAGTGGGCGCCAAGCTGGAAGGCCGGTTCCTGCCCCTGACCGTCAACCTGGCCGACGAGCGCGCGGTGCGCCGCGCGGTGGACGCCACGGCGGCGGCCTTTGGCGGCATCGACGTCGTGGTGAATGGCGCCGGGCAGGGCGTGCAAGGCTCGCTCGAGCGGTTGTCGGATGCGCAGTTGCGCGGCACGTTCGATACCCACGTGTTTGGGGTGCTGAACGTCATCCGCGCCGTGATGCCGCGTCTGCGCGCGCAGCGCGGCGGGCATGTGTTCAATATCTCGTCGATTCTGGGTTTCGATGGCCGCGCGCCGGAATGGGGCGCCTACAGCGCCGCCAAGTTTGCCGTCAGCGGGCTGACCGAGTCCCTGGCCGCCGATGCCGCGCCGCTGGGCATCCGCGTGTCGCTGGTCTACCCGGGCGCGATGCGCGCGGGTGATGCGCAAGCATCCCCGGAGCTGGCCGCGCGCGGCGAGCAAGGGTGGGACCAGGGCGGCGATCCGGTCAAGGCGGCGCAGGCGCTGATCCAGGCCGCCGAGGCGCAATACGCGCCCCTGCACCTGTTCCTGGGCCGCGATTCCTTCGATCAGGCGCGCAGCAAGATCCAGTCGGTGCAACAGGAGCTGGCACGGTGGCGCGAGATGTCCGTGTCGATCGGCGCTGTCGACGGAAGACGGCTGGCCGCTTGAGGCCTACAGCGCGCCAGCCGCATCGGGTGAGCAGCCCGCAGACCGTTTGAGGCGCGCAGCCGCTAGCCGCCCAGCAGCCCGCGCCCGGCCTGGTAGGCGCCCAGCAGCGCCAGGCTGACCATGAAACACAGCTTGAACGTGCGCGCGGAAAGCCGACCGCGCAGCCGTTGCCCCAGCGCCATGCCGGCCAGTGCCGGCAGCAGCATCAGGAGCGACGCGCTGGCGGCGCCGGCCGTGTAGCCGCCGTTCAGCCACAGCCCCGCGGCCAGCGCCACGGTCGACACCGTGAAGGAAATCCCCATGGCCTGGATGAGCGCGTCCTTGTCCAGTTTCAGGGCTTGCAGATAGGGCACGGCCGGGATGACGAAGACGCCGGTGGCGGCCGTGATCACCCCGGTCACCGCGCCGGCCGCGATGCCGATCCATTGTTCATGCCGGGGCTGCACCGTGGGCGGCGAGCCAAACAGTCCCCAGGCGGCATAAGCCACCAGCGCCAGCCCCAGGAAGATGCCGGCCCAGTCGCCCGAGGGCGGACCCAGCCACAGCGCGCCCGCCACCGTGCCCGCGCAGACGCCGGCCTGCATGCCGGCGATCCGGCGCAGGACCGCGCGCAGTGTGACCCACGGCAGCGCCTGCCACAGGTTGGTGATGAGCGACGGCACGATGAGCAGCGCGGCCGCCTGCGCCGGCGCCATCACCAGCGCCAGCAATGCCATCGAAATGGTGGGCAGGCCCAGCCCGACCACGCCCTTGACCACGCCGGCCAGGACGAAGACCGTCACGACAGCCGCGAGCAATACGGGATCGAAAAGATTCATGCGGGCTCGCAGTGCGCGGTCAGCGCGTCCTTGGGGCGGCCGAACAGGGCGAAGGCCACATCCTGCGACGGTCCTTCGTTCTGGCGGGCGGCGCGCAGCAGCCATGCGCGTCCCTCGCACAGGTCGGCGGGCAGCGACGGGCCGTACAACGCCGGACCGCCGATCAGCACCATGCCCAGCATCCGTTGCGCGGGCGGGTGGTCCGCGCGCGCGGCGGCGCGCAGCCACGTCAGCATTGCGCCATGGTCGCTCTGCGTCTGCGCTTCCAATGCCAGTGCGTACTGCTGGGCGGGAGTGAGGGGACCGCCAAGTCCGACCTGCGCTTCGGCTACGCCTGAGGCGTGCAGCGCCAACGCGACCAAGGCCAGCCCCGGCCAGCGCGCGGTCCGGGTGCACAACATTGCAATGTTCATGATTTCCGCCTGTTTGGGTGGGTATGGACGCATTCTCACGCTCGCGCCCGACCGCGCCTATCGGGATCTGGCTTACCCAGACTATGGCTGAGCCTGAGGCCGGCGTGCTACGCTTTTTTTCATGCGCTTTGACCTGACCGACCTACGCCTTTTCCTGAACGTGCACGAAACCGGCTCCATCACGGCGGGCGCGGGGCGGTCGCACATGACGTTGGCGTCGGCCAGCGAGCGCATCCGGGGCATGGAAGACGCGCTGGGCGTACCGCTGCTGGTGCGCGAGCCGCGCGGCGTGCAGGCGACGCCCGCGGGGCGCACCCTGGTTCATCATGCACGGCTGGTGCTGGGCCAGATCGACCGCATGCGCGGCGAGCTGGATCATTACGGCGCCGGGCTGAAAGGCCATGTGCGGGTGCTGTGCAACACCACGGCGCTCAGCGAATACCTGCCGCCCGTGCTGGGCGCGTTTCTCAAGGACCATCCGCATATCTCCGTCGACCTTGAAGAGCGCCTGAGCCACGAGATCGCCGACGCGCTGAGGACCGGCGCATGCGACATCGGGGTGCTGGCGGACTCGGCCGATCTGCACGGCCTGCGCACGCGCATCTTCCGCCATGACCCGCTGACGCTGATCGTGCCGCGCAGCCATCCGCTCGCGGCGCTGCAACAGGTGCTGCTGGAGGACGTGGCCGGGTACGAATTCGTCGGATTGGTGCAGGGCAGCGCGTTGCAGGAGCACATCGCGCATCACGCGCGCCGCAGCGGCAAGGCGCTGTCCTATCGCGTGCGGTTGCGCAGTTTCGATGCCGTCTGCCGGATGGTGGGGCAGGGGGTCGGCGTGGCGATCGTGCCGCGCGCGGCGGCGGTGCGCTATGGCCGCGCGGCGGGGGTATGCCGCGTGGTGCTGGCGGATCCGTGGGCGGCCCGCGATCTGGTGCTGTGCGTGCGTGATGATCTTCCCGCGTACGCGGCGGATCTGGTGGCCTATGCGTTGCGCGACGCACCGGCTGGCGATGCGGCCCAAGCGCCCGTGGACCCGGCCCCCGACGCCCCTGCGCGCGTCAGCGTGCAAAAAGCCGGCGCCCCGGCAGGTGGCCGCGGTCAAACCACGAACCCGACGCGACGGCGGCCAGGATGATCAGGCCGTAGATGCACATCGCCACGGCCGCGATCACGAAGAACACCGTCAGCGAACCGGTCATGTGCAGCGCGACGCCGCCTGCGCCGATGCCGATCAAAAGCCGCAGGAACCCCGCCATCAACGGCCACTTCAGCCTTCCGGCGCCTTGCGACGCGAAGTACAGCGAAAAGCCCAGCGCGAAAAACCCATACACCGGACCCACAATGCGCAGATAACCGGCGCCGGCCTCCAGCATGTGATCCTGCGCGCCGAACAGGCGCAGCCACGCGTCGGGGAAAAACGCCGCGGTCAGCCCGATCGCCTCCGCCAGCACGAACGCCATCGCCCCGCCCGTCAAGGCGATGCGCATGGCGCGCTCCGGTTGGCCCGCGCCGATGTTCGAGCCGACCATCGCCACCATGGGCGCTCCCAGCCCGAAAGCGATGGGCATCAACAGATATTCCAGCCGCACCGCCACGCCATAGCCCGCCACCGCTGCCTCGCCCGCGTAGGCGCCCACCAGCGCCGCGGTCAGCGCCACCAGCGCGTTGGTCATGAGCGGGTTGATGGTGGCCAGCGCGCCCACGCTGAGGATGTTGCGCATCAGCGTCGCATGCAGCCGGCTGGCGACCAGCCGCGCCGCGTTGCGTCCGCTGGCGCAATAGGCGCCCAGGATCAGCGTGCCCACGGCGTAGTAGATCACCAGCGCCCAGCCGCCGCCCGCCACGCCCAGGGCGGGGAAGGGGCCCCATCCGAAGATCAGGCATGGCGACAGGGGAATCAGCAGCAGCGCGCCGCCGCAGATGACCGCGCCCGGCACCAGCATGTTGCCGGTGCCGCGGATGGCGCTGGCAAAGGCGTTCATCAGCCACATCAGGACGATGCCGCCGAAGATCACATTGGAATACGCCAGCGCGGCGTCGAGCGCTTCGCCTTCGGCGCCCAGCGCGCGGTACAGCGCCGGACCGAAGGCCAGCAACAACACGCAGAAGGCCAGACCCAGCAAGGCGTTCAGCACGACCGCATGCAGCACGAGCTGATCGGCCTCCTGTTGCCGTCCGCCGCCCAGCGCGCGCGCGACCGCGGCGGAAATCCCGCCACCCATCGCGCCCTGCGACATGTTCTGCATCAGCATCAGCACCGGCACGACGAGCGCCACGCCGGCCAGCACCGGCGTGCCCAGCCGCGCCAGGAACCAGGTCTCGATCAGGCCGGTGGATGACTGCGCCAGCATCATGAGGATGTTGGGCCACGCCAGCCGCGCCAGCGTGGGCGCGATGGGACCATGCAGCATGGCTTGCAAGCGCGCATTGGCGGGGCGTGGGGGAGCGGTCGCTGGCATGGGGAAGGCCGGTGGACGTGATCGGCAAAATTTACGTGCATATGCCAATAACTGTCAATAACGGGCTGGACGTGAACTCGCGCGGGCGGTAGCGTTATGTCCTTGCCCGCCGATTTTCCTTCCTTGGCCGCCATGTCCGACGCCCCGCTCCTCGGCTCTGCCGTTCCCCCGGATCCGCTTGTCTGTAACGGCGCTGCGCTGCGCAAGGCGACGCGTCGCGTGTCCCAGCTCTATGACACCGTGCTCGCGCCCTGCGGGCTGAAAGTGTCGCAGCATTCGATCCTGGTGCACATTGCGCGCGCGGGTTCGCCGTCGATGACCGACCTGGCCCGCGCGATGGTGTTGGACCGGTCCGCGCTGGCCCACAACCTCAAGCCCTTGCAGCGCGACGGGTACGTGCACATGATGCGCGACCCGCTGGATGGCCGCAGCCGCCGGGTGGAGTTGACCGAGACCGGCCGCGCCAAGCTGGCGGAATCCCGCCGCTTGTGGAAGGACGCGCAGAACCGTTTCGAAGCCGCGTACGGCGCCGAGCGCGCCGCAGCATTGCGCCACGCGCTGGCCGACATCTTTTCCGACGACTTCGCGCAGGCCTTCAGCCGCGGCTAGATGCCGTCCCCCGTTCCATTGCTGCGCGGGCCGCCGCGCCGGGTCATTGCCAGGACGCCACCCAGCACGCAACTTATGCCGGCGATCTGCGCGCCGGTCACCGGCTCGTCCAGCAGTCCGGCCGACAGCATCACTGCGGAAACGGGCGCCAGTGCGGTAAAAAGCGCCGCCTCTGAGCCAGGCACGCGCGCCGCGCCCGCGTACCAGAGCAGAAAGCCGCCCACCGTGGGCACCAGCGCGTAGTACGCCACGGCGGCGACCGCGCCAGGCGCGTAGGCCAATGCCCATGGCGCTTCGGTCAGGCTGGCCACTGCGGAAAACGCCAGGCCGAATGCCGTCATCAACGTCGATAGCGCCAGCGGCGCAACCGGCGTGCGCAGGCGCTTGTTCAACAGGATGAACAGCCCCTCGCAGGCCACCGCGCCCAGGATCAGCGCGTTGCCGGCGAGCGACCCGTCCATGCCCTGCGTGGGGGTTCGGCTGGTCATCAGCCACACGCCGAACGCCGCCATGCCGATGGCAGTCAGGGCCCGCCGGCCTGGGCGCTCGCCCAGCAGCAGCATGGCGATCGCGGCCGTGACGAGCGGCAGCGTCCCCAGAATGATGCCGCCGTCCACCGCCGAGGTCCGCTGCAACCCGGCGATCAACAAGGTCGTATATCCGACGCTGCCCGCCACCGCCTGCACCGTCAGCAGCAGCCAGTCCCGCCGGTGCAGCCGGGGCAGGCGCGCGCCGGTCGCCGCCATCAGCAGGGCGAAACAGGGCAACGCGATGGCAAAGCGCAGGGCGGTCGCGGTGAAGGGCGGCAACCCCGCGCCAATGATCTTGCTGGCGGTCACGGTGCTGCCGACCAGCACCATGGCCAGTGCCAAATAGAGATACCCGTGCCGCAGCCTGTTGATGGCCATCGCCTGAATTCCCGTTGGAAAAGGCGCAGCGTAGGGCGCAGGCGGGAGGCAGGTCTTGAACGAAATTGCAGGGAAGGCGGGTCAGGCGCCCGCGGCCAACGCATAGCGGTGCGGCGACACGCCATAGGCGCGCACGAAAAGCCGCGTCATGTGGCTCTGGTCCGCAAAACCGCCCAGCGCGGCCGCATCGGCCAGCGCCATGCCCTGCCGGATGAGCCGCCGCGCCAGCAGCAGGCGACGCTGCATCTGGTAGGCGTGCGGCGTCAGCCCCGTGGCGCGCGTGAAGGCGCGCAGCACCTGGTAGCGGCTCAGGTCGCTGGCGGTGGCCAGATCGGCGAGCGACAGCGCGGCGGCCGGGTCGTCGTCGACGCGCGCGATCGCATGGCGCAGGGAGGACGGTATCGCCTCGCGCGCAGGGGCGGTGGCCAGCGTGCCGCGCGGACCGCCAGCCTGCGCCAGCACGCGTAACAGCAGGCTGTCGCACGCCAACGGCGATCCGCCTGCGGTGATGTGCGCATAAAGCGCAAGGACGTCACGGGCCAGCGCTGGCTGGTGCCGCGCCGGGTGCTCGAATTCGTAGAGAGAGGCGCCCGACAGACTGCCCGCATCGTGACGCCGAGGCACGCCCGCGCCGGCCAGGTCTTCGGCGCAGACGGCCACGACACCGGGATCCATGTAGATCATCTGCCAGGCCCGCACACCGTCGCCGATGGGCGCGCCATCGTGGACCTCGCCCGGATTGACCGTGATGACGTAACCCGGCCCGGCCTCCACCTGGCCCCGGCCGCTGTGCGACACCTGTGCGCCTTGGCGCATCACGCCGATGCCGAATTGTTCATGCGTGTGGCGCGCGAACGCGTGGCCGCTGCAGGCGGAGACGGCCTGCACGCCGGCGATGGCGCTGCGCTGCATGAGGAATTGGCCTGCGGGCATGAATGACGTGGCGGCGATGACGGTCGGGCCAGTATCGCCCGCAGATCTCGCGCCGATCAAGCGCCGCTATTGCAGGCCGGTCCAGCGCGCCACGGAGGGTTCGGCCGAGGCCCATTTCCATTGCCCGTCCCGGCGCTGGCAGATCGTGCTGGTGTAGGCAGGCGCGGCGCCTTCCACTTCCACCGTAAACAGCACCTCGCGGCAGTGCGCCAGCGGCGTATTGATGTCGCGCACCGCCTGGATGCTGCCGCGTTCGTTGCCCACCGCCAGGGTGCGTTTGATCTGCCACTGCCGGACTTCACCGATGGGCAGCCCGCCCACCGTATTGGCCATGACGTTCTGCTGGTCGTTCTTCCATTCGCGCAACACGTACTTCACCGTGGCGTCTACCGCGGCCTGCACCGTCACGCCAATGGCAAAGCCGGCAACGGGATTGGCCGTGGCCGCGCCGCTCAGCGTGCCGACCACCGCGCCCGTGGCGGGACCGATGGAGGAACTCTGGCAGCCCGCGAGCGCCAGGCTGGCGGCCAGCGCCAGCATGCCGATCGCCCGCGTCACTGCAGCGAGCCCCAGCGGGCGGTCGCCGGTTCGGCGCTGGCCCAGCGCCAGTTTTCGCCGTCGCGGCAGACGGTCGTGACGTAGAACTCGCGTTCCGGATCAGCGTCGGGTTTGCCGGCAGGCGTGTCCACCGAGAACACCACTTCCTTGCATTGCAGGTCGCCACCGCCGATCAGCCGGCTGACGGTGACCTGGCCGCGCGCGTTGTCCTCGATCGGCAACTTATGCTCGACGTGCCAGCTGGCGACCTTGCCCACCGCGAGCGCGCCGGCCGCCTTGGCGATGGCGTCCTGCTCTTCGCCGCGTGTCTGGCGCTGCGCATAGGCCAGCGCGGCCTTCGCGCCGGCCTGCACGCCCAGGCCGATGCCCGTGGCCACCGTGGCGTTGTCGGTCACCTTGTTGGCGATGGCCGTGCCGGCGATACCGGCCGCGGCGCCCGTGCCTTCCCCGAGCATCGAACTGCAGCCTGAAAGCGCGGTCAGCGCGGCGAGTCCCAGCAGGCAAAGCGCGCGGCCGCTCGCAAAGGTTGGCGAGATGGTGAACAAGCTGCGGGCCCTCCTGTGAATCTTGGCGGGCGCAAGTATAGGAGGGCGCGCAGCCGCGCGGCCGCGGCCTTTACATTTGTTGGCATTTTTGTGCGCGAGGCGCGGCGGACAACCGGGGCGCGCCATCACGCCGCGGTCGTCACGTCATGCTGCGGGGCGATGCGCCAGCTCGAGCCGGGCGCGCCGCGCGCGCCATGTCCGCAGCACCAGCTTCTCGATCTCCACCACGCAAAAGAGCACCGCGGCGGCCACCAGCGTCAGGGTCCAGTATTCCGGCGGCAGCGGGACGGTGCCGAACACGCGATTCATCGCGGGCAGATAGATCAATGCGCATTGCAGCAGGCCCAGCAGGATCGTGACCAGCCACAGCGCCTTGTTGCGGAACATGCTGGGCGTGATCGGCCACCGGTCCTGCAGGCGGCAGTTGAACAGATAGGTCCATTGCGCCGTCACCAGCGTCTGCAGGATGACGGTGCGGATGAAGTCCGGATCGCGCCCCGCGGCAATCAGGCTCTTTTCGATGATGAAGGCGGACGTGGTGAAGAGCAGCCCCACGAACGCGATGCGCCAGAGGGCGAAGCCGTCCAGGATCGATTTCGCGGGATCGCGCGGCCGGCGCTGCATCATGCCCGGTTCTGCCGGTTCAAACGCCAGGCCGAAGGCCAGCGTGATGGAGGTCGCCATGTTCATCCACAGGATCTGCAGCGGCGTCAGCGGCGCCTGTGCGCCGGCCAGCAGCGCCACGATGACCAGCAGTCCCTGCGCCAGGTTGGTCGGCAGGATGAACAGGATCGTCTTCTTCAGGTTGTCGTAGACGCGGCGCCCTTCGCGCACGGCATAGGCGATGGAGGCGAAGTTGTCGTCCGCCAGCACCATGTCGGCGGCCTCTTTGGTGACCTCGGTGCCCTTGATGCCCATGGCCACGCCCACGTCCGCCTGCTTGAGCGCGGGCGCGTCGTTGACGCCATCGCCCGTCATGCCGACCACTTCGCCCATGCTTTGCAGCGCGCGCACCAGGCGCAGCTTGTGCTCGGGGCTGGTGCGCGCAAAGATGTCGTGGTCGCGCGCCAGCGCGGCAAGTTCTTCGTCGCCGATCTGCTGCAACTGGGCGCCGGTCACCGCCTCGCGCACATGCGTCATGCCCAGCATGGCGCCGATCGCCAGCGCGGTTTCGGGGTGATCGCCCGTGATCATCTTCACGCGGATCCCTGCCTGGTTGCACTGCGCGATGGCCTCGATGGCTTCGGGACGGGGCGGGTCCATGATGCCGGCCACGCCCAGCAACACCAGCCCGTCCTGAAGGTCCGGATGGTCCAGCGCCGTGGCGTCCGCCGTGCCGGGCTTGTACGCCGCTGCCAATGTCCGCAGGCCTTGGTGCGCAAAGGCCTCCAGGCCGCGCTCCCAGTAGTCCAGCCGCAGCGGCTGCGGCCCGGCTTCCCCCTGTTCCTGCGCGCACAGCTTGAACAGCACGTCGGGCGCGCCGGTGACGTAGATGATGTTCTGACCATGGTCGTCGCAGCGGCGCGCCATGTACTTGTAGCTGGAATCGAACGGCACCTTGCCGTGCTTGGCCACGCCCTCCAGGCTCTGGCCGGCCTTGGTTGCCAGCACCATCATCGCGCCTTCCGTGGGACCGCCCACGATGCGCCACTGCCCATCGGCATCTTCGTGCAGCTGGCTGTCGTTGCAGATGGCGGCCGCACGCACGAAGCGCGTCAGCGCGTCCTCGCGCTGCCAGTCCACCGGCGTCCCGTCGGATTCACGGGTGATCTCGCCGACGGGCCGGTAGTTGTCGCCCGACACGCGATACACGCCTTGCGCCAGCAGCACGTTCTTGGCGGTCATCTCGTTCATGGTCAGGGTGCCCGTCTTGTCCGAGCAGATGACCGTCATCGCGCCCAGCGTTTCGACGGTGGGCAGCTTGCGGATGATGGCGCGGTTGCGCGCCATGCGCTGCACGCCCAGCGACAGGATGATGGAGATGATGGCAGGCAGGCCTTCCGGCACGGAGGCGACCGCGATGCTGATCAGCGACATCAGCAGGTCGGACAGCGGCATGTCGAGCACGTAGCGGCCCAGCACGAAAAGCGCCACCACCATCACCAGCACCACCTGGAAGATGCGCTTGCCCAACAGCTCCATCTGCCGCAGCAGCGGCGTCTGCAGCGTCTGCACATCCGTCATCATGCGGTTGATGTGGCCGATCTCGGTGTCGCTGCCGGTGGCCACCACGATGCCGCGCGCATTGCCCGCGCTGACGTGGGTGCCCGAGAACCCCAGGTTCAGGCGGTCGCCCAGCGGCGCGTCACCCGGCAGGGGCGCATCGTGCTTTTCGACGACGGTGGATTCGCCGGTCAGCATCGATTCCTCGACGCGGAAGTTGTGCGTGTCAAAGAGCCGCACGTCCGCCGGGATCTTGTCGCCGGGTCGCAGGATCACGATGTCGCCCGGCACCAGATCGCGGGCGTCGATCTCTTCCTTCTGCCCGTCGCGCACCACGCGGGCATGGTTCGACAGCATGTTGCGGATGCCGTCCAGCGAACGTTCGGCGCGGCTTTCCTGCACGTAGCCAATGACGGCGTTGATGACCGCCACGGCCAGGATGACCCCGGTATCCAGCCAATGGCCCATCAGCGATGTCACCACTGCCGCACCCAGCAGGATGTAGATCAGCACGTCATTGAAGTGGCCCAGAAATCGCAGCCAGGCGCTGCGGCGGGCAGGCGGGGGCAGTGCGTTCAGGCCGTGTGTCTCCTGCCTGCGCCGGATCTGGTCCTGCGAAAGGCCGGCGGCGCTGGTCACCTGGATGCCCAGCGTCTCGTCGACAGAGAGCTGGTGCCAGGGGCGAGGAGCTTGCGGAACCTGCGTGTTCGCCTGCGTCATGACGTACGGCCTCCCGGAGGGACCGGCCACGTGACCGGGCCGGAAGTCGGGGGCCGCACAGGTCAGTCCGGCGTCCATGATACGACGGGCTGCCGGACCGGGGCGTCACATCGGCCGCGCGCCCTTCAGATAGACCTCGCGCAACGCCGCCGCAAACAGCGCCTCGACGTTGCGCCGCAATCCGTCGGACCGCGTGAACAGCGAGATCGGCGGAAGCGTCCAGTCGAACGAGTACGGCACGATGGCCGCGCCTGCGATGCGAACCAGTTCGTCGGCGATGTCGGCCGGCAGGATCGTGACGGCGCGGTCGCTGGCCACGATCATCTCGCCGATCAGCTTGGACGAGTCGCTTTGCACGGACGGCGGCGGGGGCGCCAGGCCGGCGCGCAAGAAGATGTCGGCCACCTGCTCGCGGATCGGGCTGCCCGGCGTGCCCAGGATCCAGTCCAGATCGGCTAGCCGGTTCCATTCCAGGCGTGACCGCCCCAGCCGGGCGGCCAGCCGGCGGCTGGCGATCAGACGCGGCTGCTGGTGGTACAGGACCTCGAAGCCGATGTTGCTCAAGTCGACCGAGGGCGTGGCCCAGCCGACGACCACATCCAACGTGTGGTCGCGCAGTTGGCGCAGCAGGGCCGGCCCCTGACCCTCGTGGATGGTCGCGGTCAGTTGCCGGCCCTGCGGCAAGGTGCGGCCGATCGCCGCCGACAGCATCTGGCCCGACACGAAGGGAATGACCCCGATGTGCAGGTGCGCGGCGTGCCCAGCGGCGACCGTTTCCATTTCCTGCACCAGATGGCCCAGGTCATGGACCAGCCCGCGGGCGCGCGCCAGCACCACGGCGCCCATGGGCGTGGGCGTCATGCCCCGCACCGAGCGGTCGAAGAGGGGCACGCCGAACATGCTTTCCAGTTCGGCCAGGGCATTGGTCACGGCGGGCTGGCTGGTCGCCATGTGTTCGGCCACCCGGGTCAGTGACCCGTGCTGCTCGATCTGGAGCAGCAGCATCAGGTGGCGCATCTTGAGGCGCGAGGTCAATTTCCGGAAAACGGCATCCGGATCGAAGGCTGTCATAGACAAGGCATTAGGAAACCGTGATGGGACGATATTAAATCCGAATGAACGCCTTATGTCTTCCACCCTAGAATTTTGCACATTCAAGACAGCGAGGCCACAGCCCATGAACAACCCCTCCGACCGCCAGGCAGCCCTGGACTATCACGAGTTTCCCACCCCGGGAAAGATCTCCGTCGTGGCGTCTAAGCCGCTCGTCAACCAGCGCGACCTGGCGTTGGCGTACTCGCCCGGCGTGGCGGCGGCTTGCGAGGAAATCGTGGCCGACCCGTCCAACGTGTACCGCTACACCGCCCGCGGCAACCTGGTGGGCGTGATCTCCAACGGCACCGCGGTGCTGGGCCTGGGCAACATCGGCGCGCTCGCGTCCAAGCCGGTCATGGAAGGCAAGGCGGTGCTGTTCAAGAAGTTCGCCGGCCTGGATGTCTTTGACATCGAAATCAACGAGACCGACCCCGACAAGCTGGTCGAGATCATCGCCGGCCTGGAAGCCACCTTCGGCGGCATCAACCTGGAAGACATCAAGGCCCCGGAGTGCTTCACCGTCGAGCGCAAGCTGCGCGAACGCATGAAGATCCCGGTCTTTCACGATGACCAGCACGGCACCGCCATTACCGTGTCGGCTGCCTTCATCAACGGCCTGAAGGTCGTGGGCAAGGACATCAAGCAGGTCAAGGTGGTCACGTCGGGCGCGGGCGCTGCGGCGCTGGCGTGCCTGGACCTGATGGTGGACCTGGGCCTGCCCCTGGAAAACATCTGGGTGACCGACATCGAGGGCGTGGTCTACGAAGGCCGCACCACGCTGATGGATCCGGACAAGGCGCGCTTTGCGCAAAAGACCGACGCCCGCAAGCTGGCCGAGGTGATCCAGGACGCCGACGTGTTCCTGGGCCTGTCGGCCGGCGGCGTGTTGAAGCCCGAAATGGTCGCCGCCATGGGTTCGCGTCCGCTGATCCTGGCGCTGGCCAACCCCACGCCGGAAATCCTTCCGGAAGTGGCGCACGGCGTGCGCGACGACGTGGTGATGGCCACGGGCCGTTCGGATTACCCGAACCAGGTCAACAACGTACTCTGCTTCCCGTACATCTTCCGCGGCGCGCTGGACGTGGGCGCCACGACTATCACGCGCGAAATGGAAATGGCCGCGGTGCATGCCATCGCCGACCTGGCCGAAGAAGAACAGAACGAAGTCGTGGCCGCCGCCTACGGCACCTACGACATCTCGTTCGGTCCCGAATACCTGATCCCGAAGCCCTTCGATCCGCGCCTCATCGTGCGCATCGCGCCGGCGGTGGCCAAGGCCGCGATGGAAGGGGGCGTGGCCACGCGTCCGCTGGCCGACCTGGAAGCCTACGAAGAACAGCTGCAGCAGTTCGTGTACCACTCGGGCGCGTTCATGAAGCCGCTGTTCTCGGCGGCCAAGCGCATCGTGCGCTCGGGCGGCAAGGCGCGCATTGTCTTCACCGAGGGCGAAGACGAACGCGTGCTGCGCGCGGTCCAGGTCATCGTCGACGAAGGCCTGGCCCGTCCGATCCTGGTGGGACGTCCCGCCGTGCTGCTGTCGCGCATCGAAAAATTCGGCCTGCGCCTGCGTCTGGGCGAAGACGTCGAAGTCACCAACCCCGAATACGACGAGCGCTTCCACCAATACTGGACGACGTACTGGGAGCTGATGAGCCGCCGGGGCATCACCAAGGAAATGGCGCGCGTGGAAATGCGCCGCCGTCTGACGCTGATCGGCGCAATGATGGTGCACCTGGGCGATGCCGACGGCATGGTCTGCGGCACGGTCGGCGCGTATCACGACCACCTGCGTTTCGTGGACGAGGTCATCGGCCGCCGTCCGGGTCACAACGTGTACGCCGCCATGAACATCCTGCTGCTCGACGAGCGCACGGTGGTGCTGGTGGACACGCACGTGAACGACGATCCCACCGCCGAGCAGATCGCTGAATTCACCATCATGGCCGCGCAAGAAATGGCGCGCATGAATCTGGCGCCCAAGGTTGCGCTGTTGTCGCGCAGCAACTTCGGTTCGGGCAGCTCGGCCTCGGGCGAGAAGATGCGCCGCGCCCTGGAACTGGTCCGCGAAGCGGCCCCGGACCTGGAAATCGACGGCGAAATGCACGGCGATTGCGCGCTGGACGAGGGCCTGCGCATGCGCATCCTGCCGTCGTCCACGCTCAAGGGCGAAGCCAACCTGCTGGTGTGCCCGAATGTGGACTCCGGCAACATCGCCTACAACCTGCTCAAGACGGCAGCGGGCGGCAACGTCGCGGTGGGCCCGTTCCTGCTGGGCGCCAATGCCCCCGTGCACATCCTGACCAACAGCTCCACCGTGCGCCGCATCATCAACATGACGGCCATGACGGTGCTCGACGCCAACCGCGTCGAAGGCGCCTGATCGCCATTGAGCCGCCGCGTGATTCGCGCGGCCAAGACAATGCGCGCCGCTCCTCACGGAGCCGGCGCGCATTTTTTTCTGCGGGTGAGCGGCCAGGCCTAGTTTGCGCTGGCCTTCCAGGTGCCGTCCGGTTGCTTGCAGAACCAGAACTGCCAGGTTTCCGTCGTGGTGGTCCGCGCGAAGTTGCCAACCAAAAAGCGGCAGACGCGGTCATTGCCGGTTTTGGTGGTCTGCTTGGGCGTCAATTGCACCGTGATCGGTGCGGCCTTCTTGCGCTGGTGCGTGCTTTTCCATTCGGTGCTCTGGCCGTCGGCCGAGCTGTTCAGCGCCTGCGCCACCGCCTCGTGAAACGAGGCGCGGTCTGCCGGCAATATCTGCGTGATGAGGGCGTCGTTGAGCATGACGGCCGGGGCGGCGACCGCCGCCGACGCCATGCCGGCGGACAGAAGCACTGCGGCAAGAACGCGGGGATATTTCAAGATGGGCTCCTGATGTGAACAGCCAATAAGGCGGTAAGCGAGTCTGCACCGTGAATCTGAGCCGATAGTACGCCAAAAAAAAGGGCCGCCCAACCGGGCGGCCAAGAGTCATCAAGGGGAGGGTAAATCGTCGCTTGGCCGGGATGCCCTATCCGATACGGGCCCCCGTTGCCGTATCAGTTCCCGTGATACACGCCGGCGAACGGCATGTCATTCGGTTCCACGTTCGACACCTGGCCGGCGGCTTTCGCGGCGGCCAGTTCGGCCTTCACGTCGGCGCGGGTCTTGCCGGTGTGCGGCGTGCCATACACACCTTGGAAAGGCGTGTTGTTCGGTTCGGCGTTGGTGTTGATGCCGGCGGCCTTGGCGGCGGCCTTCGCGGCAGCCAGTTCGGCCTGCACCTGAGCGCGGGTGGGGCCTTCGTACGGGGTGCCGTAGACGCCCTGGAAGGGCACATTGTTGGGTTCGATGTTGGGCGAGGCATAGGCGCCGGCGCTCAGTGCAGCCAGCGAGAACATCAAAGCGGTAGCAAGGGTCTTCATGGTAAACCTCCGATTTCTAGAGCCTGGGAGCGAATCCGGCGGCCTTTCCGTCGTGGTTCGTTGCTGTTTCCCGATGGCTTGAATCTTGCGCCGATCTACAATGCGGATAAACCCGGATATCGGTAAAAGATAATTCCATCAATGGGAAGATGTGGCTTCAATTGCTATTGAGTCACCATTTTTGGAATGCCGAAGCGGGGCGGATCGACAGGACTGTGCATGGAAAAAATCGACCTCACCCGAGAAAAGGCCACGCTTCTCATCACGCTGTACGCCAAGGCGCGAGAAAGCCGGCTGCCCAATTCCGTGCTGCAGGACCATCACGCCGCCGATGCCGTTAGCCGCATCGACTACGATTTTTCCCGCCTGCGCATGCGCCGCGACGAAATGATCGGTCTGGCGATGCGCGCGCACACGCTGGATGGCTGGGCCCGCGAATTCATCGCCGCGCACGGCGATGCCACCGTGCTGCATCTGGGCTGCGGGCTGGATACGCGCGTGCAGCGGGTGAATCCGCCACCGGGCATAAGTTGGTACGAGGTCGACTATCCCGAGGTCATCGAACTGCGGCGCAAGCTGTATCCGCCGCGGCCGGGCTGCACGCTGGTGGGCACGCCCGTCACGGACCTGGACTGGCTGGCGCAGATCCCGGCCGGCAAGCCAACGCTGGTCGTGGCCGAAGGACTTTTTCTTTATCTGCCCGAGGACGCGCTGTTGACCTTGCTGCGCGCGGTGACGGCGCGGTTTCCGTCCGGCGAGGTCGTCTTTGACGCCTACAACCGCCTGGGCTTGAGCTGGGTGGCGCACAACCGCATGATCCAATCGACAGGCGCGGTCACGCGTTGGAGTCTGAGGCGCCCGCAGGATCTGGAGGCGCAGGTGCCCGCCTTGCGGCTGCGCACCGTGCGCGGCGGGTACGAAACCGACGACCCCGCGCAGCGGGCACGATATTCGCTGCCGGCGCAGGCGGCGTTATGGCTGATGCGCCGGGTCGAGCCCTTGGGTAGTATGACCAGGCTGCTGCGCTATCACTATTAGCGATCAGTAGTGCGGCGGCAGTTCGTCGCGCAGGCTGCGGAAGGGGGCTGCCCCCTCGGGCGCCTGCTGGCGCAGGTCGGCGACCTCGCGCATGAGCCGGTCGATCTGCTGTTGTTGGCGGACGATGATCTGGTTCAACTGCTCCAGAAGATCATCCGAGAAGCTGGCTTTGACCTCCAGGTCCATCAGCCGGCGTTCGATGTCTTGCGTATTTTCCATGGCGGGTATTAGAACCCATTCCCGCCCGATCACAGGAGAGAAGTTTGGTACAGCGGCAATGGCGGGACAGCGGCACGTGGTGGTGGACGGCAAGCACGATACTGGCGCTTGCACCGGCTGCGACCGCGCTGGCGCAAGCCCAGACGCTGGCCCCGGTGGTGGTGACCGGCACCCGGCTCGGCACCGCGGTGCTGGACACGCCGGCCTCCGTCGATGTCGTGCAGGGCAGCGCCATGCGTTGGCAGCAGCCCGGCATCAATCTGTCTGAAGGCCTGGCCGGCGTGCCCGGCCTGCAGATCCAGAACCGCCAGAACTACGCGCAGGACCTGCAGATTTCCAGCCGTGGCTTCGGGGCGCGATCCACGTTCGGTGTGCGCGGCGTGCGGCTGTATGTCGACGGCATTCCCGCCACGATGCCCGATGGCCAGGGGCAGACCTCCAATATCGACATCGGCTCCATTGACCGCGTCGAGGTGCTGCGCGGGCCGTTCTCGGCGCTGTACGGCAATTCCTCCGGGGGCGTCATCCAGGTGTTCACGCAGGACGGCGCCAATCCGCCCGAGATCACCGCCAGCGGCTGGGGCGGCAGCTACGGCACATGGCGCTACGGCGCGCAGGCCAGCGGCGTCACGGGCACGGGCGCGGGTCAGCTGGATTACGTGCTGGACCTGTCGCGTTTCACCACCGACGGCTATCGCGACCACAGCGCCGCGCGCAAGAATCTGGGCAACGCCAAGCTGGGCCTGCAACTGAACGACGACAGCCGCCTGACCCTTGTCGTCAATAGCGTCGACCTGAAGGCGCAGGATCCGCTGGGCCTGACCTACCAGCAGTTCCAGGACGACCCGCGCAGCGCGCCGGTGGCCGAGCAGTACAACACCCGCAAGACGGTCAAGCAGACGCAGGGCGGGCTGGTCTTCGACCACCAGATCGACGGCCGCAACGCGCTGCGCGTGATGGTGTATTACGGCCAGCGCGATACCACGCAATATCAGTCGATCCCGCCCGCCGTGCAGACTCCGCCCACGCAAGCCGGCGGCGTCATTGATCTGAAGCGCCAATACGGCGGCGCGGACGTGCGCTGGACCTCGGAACTGACGCTGGCGGGCCGCGCGCTGACCGTGATCGGCGGCTTCTCGTACGACACCATGCAGGAAGACCGCAAGGGCTACGAGAACTTCGTCGGTTCGGGGGCAAGCCGGCAGTTGGGCGTGAAAGGCGCGTTGCGCCGCGATGAAACCAATCGCGTCTACAACGCCGACCCCTATGCGCAGGCCTCCTGGAATTTCGCCGACCGTTGGACGCTGGACGCAGGCCTGCGCTACAGCACGGTCCGCTTCGACTCCGACGACCACTACATCACGGTCGGCAATACCGACGACAGCGGCGGCGCGCGCTACCGCAAGGCCTTGCCCGTGGCCGCGCTGCGCTACGCCGTCAACGACGACGTCAGCGTCTACACCTCGTACGGCCGGGGTTTTGAGACGCCCACCCTGAACGAGATCTCGTACCGGCCCGGCGGCGACCCGGGGCTGAACTTCGGCTTGATGCCGTCGGTCAGCACCAACGTCGAAGCCGGCGTCAAGGCGCGCATGGCCGGCGGCCTGCTGACGGCCGCGGTGTTCAGCACCCGCACGGACGACGAGATCGTGTCTGCGGGCAGCCTGGGCGGGCGCACCAGCTACCAGAACGCCGGCCGCACGCGCCGCGATGGCCTGGAACTGAGCTGGTCCGGGGAATTTGCGCGCCATTGGCGCACGCAGCTCGCGTACACGCTGCTCAACGCACGCTACGCCGACGACGGCAGCGGCGATATCCGCGCGGGCAACAAGATCCCCGGCATCGCGCGCCAGGCGGCGTATGCCTCGCTGGCCTGGGCGCCGCCCGAAGGCTGGCAGGCCGGAGTGGAAGGGCGCTACCTGAGCAAGATCTACGTCAACGATGCCAACAATGGCGACGCGCCCGCCTATTTTGTCGCGGCCGCCAGCGTCGGCTACATCAAGCGCGCCGGCCCGTGGGAGCTGAACGCCTACGCCCGCGTCGACAACCTGTTTGACCGCGACTACGCAGGCTCGGTCATCGTCAACGAAGGCAACGGGCGCTATTACGAACCGGCGCCCGGACGGAATGCGGGCGTGGGCGTGGGGGCGACTTACCGGTTCTGACGCGCGAGGTGCGGCGGGCTGTCGTGGCCCCGCCCGCGCCTTACGCCGCGGCGGGATAGCAGAACGCGCTGTCCTCGCAATCGCTGCATCCCGGCGCGGCCGCGGCGGGCAGGTCGGCGTGTTCGCACGCTGAATGCGCCAGGAATTTCTTCCAGCGCAGATTTTTCACGTTACGGCTCACCAGACCTGGATAGTGACGCGCAAGCAGCACGGTGACGTCTTCGCGTCCCGACAGACCCAGATCGCGCCACAGGTGGTCTGGCCGCAGGCAGGCGTGCGCCAGGACGCTGCTGACCCATGGGGTGGTGTCGGGGCCGGGCGCGCGGTAGGCGTCGAGCAGGACGCGCATCAACAGCGTGAAACCGGGCTGAGGATCGCTCACGCCCATACTGACGAAGGCGGCATATTGCTCGCGCAGCGGGAACAGGGATGTGTCGAAGCCGGTCAGCGCGCCCGGGAACAGGTAGTCCAGCAGGTCGTGCAGTTCGGCCGGCGACAGACCGCTGCGCGCGAGGTCCTGGTGGGCAATGCTGGTGCCGATGACGGCGGCGAAAAAGCCGGCGTCGGGATGAACGGGCGGTGCATATCGCAGCAAGGCATGCGCAAACCGCTGGGCCCGATCGGTGATGCTGGTGTCGGGAAGAGAGGGCGGCACGGGCACGGCGTCCATCATGATTCTTAATGCGGTAACGGTTTTATTAAGCTGTTAACTAAACAGTGTAGGGGCGAATATATAACGAAAAATCGGCGCGCTTCTGCCATATGCGGGTGAATCCCCGTTGGGACATACCCGAGGGTAATTAGCGGGGACAGGTATGATCGGCGTCCTATCCATTGCATAACACCCCAAACATGCCGCGCCGTTTCCGTCCCGCTGTCACCCGTCTGTTTGGCGCTGTCGCGCTGGCGCTGGCCGGCATGGCCGCATCGCCGCCGCCCGCCTTGGCCTTCGACGTCGGCGCTGTCATTGATTCGATCCGGCTTTCCCGTTATCCGCTGCGCGAGCCCGAGCGCCGGGTGTGGGGCACCGAGAACGTCAAGGACGCCGTCCTTGTTGGTCAGATGGAAAACCGGCTGTACCTGTACCGGTACGTGCGCGAGGGGGCCAAGACCTTCAAGCTGGATTTCCGCTCGCAGCCGCTGGTGATCGATCCCGAAGGCTGGAAGGCGTCGCGCGAGGACAACGTGGCGGTCCGGTCCCCGCGCGCGGGCGAGGCCTTCTACTGGGTCGGTTATGCCGATCGCGGCGCCGGCGCCGGCAAGGCCACGGGTTTCCTGGTGGACGACAAAGGCGAGGCCGCGTCGGTCAACGCCGACTCGCAGCTAGCGGTGGTCATCAGCAGCCGCCCGTGGGACGAGGCGCGCCGCGCGCAGGCCCTGGCAACATTGCACGCGGCGCTGCGCGACTATCCCACGCGGCTGGACCCATTTCCCGCGCAGGTGCGTTTCGAACACCAGACGGCGCCGGACGTGACGGCCACGTTCCGCACGTTGCATCAGGTGGCGCGCGCCATTCCGCGCGCCAAGACCGCCGAGTTCAACCGTGCGCTGGCCGACCTGCGCCGCTTCGTCATGGCGCAGGATTATCGCGAGATCGATCCGGACGGCAAGGACGCCGAGATGCTGACCGCCTTGAACGACTACGGCTTCTGGCTGGCCGAGTCGGGCGACACGGCGCAGGCGGAACGCATCCTGACCGACGTGCTGCGGCGCGATCCGTCGCGCACCGCTGCTTACCTTAACCGCGCCGACGCCCGCTGGAAACAGCGCGAGAAATCGCGCGAGGAGCGGGCTTACTACGAAGCGCTGGCGCGCGAGGACTACCGGCTGTATTGCTCGAAGCGCCTTGCCGGCAAGGAAGCCATTCCGGCCAACATCGCGTCCCGCATCGGCGCGGCGCTGGAGGCCTCGGCACTGGATGCGCAGGTCTGCCGTCCGCGCCTGGCGATCTTCCAGGCGATCCAGGCGAACGATCTGGACGCGGTGCGCGCCCAGCTTGCGGGCGGACAGGATCCGAACGGCGTGAACGAATACGGCAGGTCCGCACTGTCGGTGGCCGTGTCGCGCAAGCAGCTTGAGATGGTGCGCGTGCTGCTGGACGCGGGCGCCAAGGCGGACGGCCCCGACAACGGGTTCTCGCTGGTCGCCAGCGCGTTGCCGGACGCCAAGGACACCCGTCCGGCCGCAGAGCGCTACGCGCTGGCCGACATGTTGATCGCCGCGGGTGCACCGGTGGATGCGCTGGACTCGAACGGCACGCCGCTGCTGATGCGCCGGATTTCGTACTACAGCGACAGCAAGGAAAACCTGATCTATCTGCTGGAGAAGGGCGCCAATCCGAACGCGCGCGAAAAGAACGGGCGCTCGCTGCTGCATGCCGCGCTGCAAACGCCGAAGAATTTCTGGTTTGCCGAGAAACTGCTCGCGCGGGGGGCGGACATCAATGCCGCCTACACCCGCATGTATTACGGCAACAGCCCCATGTGGGAAACGCCCCTGCTCGAGGCCCTGCGGGAATCGCCGAGCGGCGACCTGACCCCGTCGGCGGCCTATGCCGTGCCCGAGCGCGTGACGTACGTGCTGGCCCACGGCGCCGATCCCGCGGTGGGCGGCTACGGCGCCAGCAAGGAAGCGCCGGACCGTAATGGGATGAATGAAGGGCTGTCGCTGGCGGTCCGCTACCTGCAGCCTGGCCTCATCGATCAGCTGGTGCAGGCTGCTCGCCCGCCGCAAGCGCCGCTGTCGACGGAGCCGTTGTCCAGTCTGCTGTCGATGTGGAATCAGGTGGAGCAACGCGCGGCGGCTGACGGCAACAGCGCGGCGTGGGACGACCAGCGCGCGCGGCTGCGCGCCATCGCGGACCGGCTGGTGGCCGCGGGGGTGCCGCTGGCGGCGCCGGCCGACACGGCGGGACCGCTGCGCAACCGGATCGTGCCGCTCAGCCTGCCGTGGCTGCCCGACGATCTGTACGAGGCCTGGCTGAAGGCGGGTGCGGACCCGACCGACCGGAGCGATTCCGACATGCGGATCGAGGGCGTCGCGGCTGCGGACGCGCTGCCGCTGGTGACCATGCTGAACCTGGGCATGGATAACAAGGTTCGGCTGCTGCTCGAACACGGCGGCACGCCGAAGACGCCGGCCCGTTGCGGCATGGCGGTGGCGGACGTGCTGGCCTGGCAGCTTGGCAACAACGGCCCGGTCAGCCCGATGGGCGGACGTGCGGTCAAGCAGGTGCTCGATGCGGCCGCTGGTCCCGCTGGGTGCGACCTGAACCAAACTTCGCGCGTGCAGCCGTTCGAGGGCGTGACGGCAATTGAGCTGGCACGGCGCGCCGAGGTGGACCTGGCGCCGCCGGCTCCGCCGCGCTGAGCCGGCGCGCGCTGCGCGGCGGCAGCGGCCAGCTGGCTGCCCGCGACGCCCCAGCGCCTTCCGCGCGATCTCCCCTCAAAAAAAACAGGCGCCCGAAGGCGCCTGTTTTTGCATGCCTTAACGGCAAGCGGTCATTACATGGCGTGGCCCATGTTGACGTTCATGTTGTACAGCACCCAGGCCGAACCACCGACGATGATGAAGATGATCAGCACGGTGAAGACAAACGTGGCCAGGTTGTCGCGGGACGATTTCGATGCGCCCATGTGCAGGAAGTACACCAGCTGAACCAGCAGCTGGAGAATGCACAGCGCCACCACGCCGATGATCGTGGCGGTGTGGGACAGCGCGCCGTGCATCACCAGGCCGAACGAGCCGAAGGTGAGCAGCAGCGAGAGCACGAAACCGATGATGTAGGACTTCAGGCTGCCGTGATCGGCGGCGTGATCGTCGTGGCCGTGTGCGGCCGCAGCGGAGTGCGACATCAGAGGGCTCCCAGAAGGTAGACAAAGGTGAAGACGCAGATCCAGACGATGTCCAGGAAGTGCCAGAACAGGCTCAGGCACGCCAGACGACGCTTGTTGATCGAGTCCAGGCCATGACGGCGGATCATGTCGAGCATGACGATGATCCAGATCAGGCCAAAGGTCACGTGCAGGCCGTGCGTACCGATCAGCGTGAAGAACGCGGACAGGTAGGCGCTGCGGCCCGGACCGGCGCCGATGCTGATCAGGTGATGGAATTCATAGATTTCCATCGCGATGAAGCCCGCGCCGAACAGGAACGTGACCATCAACCAGCCCATGGCACGGCTCTTGTTGTTGGCGTGCACGTTCAGGTTGGCCATGCCGAAGGTGAAGCTGGACACCAGGAGCAACAGCGTTTCGACCAGGACGAAGTTCAGGTCGAACAGTTCCTTGCCGGACGGACCGCCCGCGGTGGCGTTGGACAACACCGCGAACGTGGCAAACAGCACCGAAAAGATCAGCAAGTCGCTCATCAGATAGACCCAGAAACCGAAAACGGTCTTGGATCCATCGTCGTGATGCGCGTGATCGTCGTGACCCGCGTGGGGGTGAGTGGCTACGGCTTGAATCATGGCTCAGGCGGCCTTCTGCATTTTGTCAAAGTGAGCGTTTTCGATGCGTTCGACTTCCGCGGCCGGGACCCAGTAGTCGACGTCGCGGTCATAGGCGCGAACGATGAACGAACCGATCATGCCCACGAAACCGACGATCGACAGCCACCAGATGTGCCAGATCAGCGCAAAGCACATGACCAGGCCAAAGGCGCCGATCCAGACACCAGCGGCGGTGTTCTTCGGCATGTGGATGTCTTCGTACTTGGCCGGGCGCTTGTACGCCTTGCCGCTCTGCTTGTCTTCCCAGAACTGGTCCAGTTCATCAACGTGAGGAACGTGGGCGAAGTTGTAGAAAGGCGCGGGCGACGAGATCGACCATTCCAGCGTGCGGCCATCCCACGGATCGCCGGTGACGTCCTGGTTCTGCTTGCGCTGACGCACCGAGACGAACACTTGCTGCAGCAGGAAGAAGATGCCCAGCATGATCAGCGCGGCGCCAGCCAGCGCGACCAGCAGGTACGGCTGCCATTCGGGGTTGTCGTAGTGGTTCAGGCGACGCGTCATGCCCTTGAAGCCCAGGACGTACAGGGGCATGAAGGCCAGGAAGAAGCCGACGAACCAGCAGTAGAACGAGTAGCGGCCCAGACGCTCGTTCAGCGTGAAGCCGAACGCCTTCGGGAACCAGTAGACCATGCCGGCGATGCAGCCGAACACCACGCCACCGATGATGGTGTTGTGGAAGTGCGCGATCAGGAACAGGCTGTTGTGCAGGATGAACGACACGCCGGGGATGGCCAGCATCACGCCGGTCATGCCGCCGATGACGAACACGATCATGAAGCCCAGCGTCCACAGCACCGGCGTCGTGATGCGCAGGCGGCCGCGGTAGATGGTGAACAGCCAGTTGAAGATCTTGGCCCCGGTCGGGATCGAGATGATCATTGTCGCTATGCCGAAGAAGGCATTGACGTTGGCCCCCGCACCCATGGTGAAGAAGTGGTGCAGCCAGACCAGGAACGACAGCACGCCGATGGCGGCCGTGGCGTAAACCATGGACTTGTAGCCGAACAGGGTCTTGCGGGCGAACGTGGCAACGATTTCCGAGTACACGCCGAAGGCCGGCAGCACCAGGATGTAGACCTCGGGGTGGCCCCAGATCCAGATCAGGTTCACGTACATCATGACGTTGCCGCCACCGTCGTTCGTGAAGAAGTGCGTGCCCAGGTAGCGGTCCATCGTCAGCAGCGCCAGGGTCGCGGCCAGCACGGGGAAGGCGGCGACGATCAGGACGTTGGTGACCAGCGAGGTCCACGTGAAGATCGGCATCTTCATCAGGGTCATGCCGGGCGCACGCATGCGCAGGATGGTGACGATGAAGTTGATGCCGCTAAGTGTTGTCCCCAGCCCTGATATCTGCAGTGCCCAGAGGTAGTAATCCACCCCCACGCTTGGACTGTAGTCCAGCCCGGACAACGGCGGATACGCGAGCCAGCCGGTCGCGGCGAATTCGCCCACGAACAGCGACAGCATCATCAGCACGACGCCGGCGGCGAACAGCCAGAAGCTCAGCGAGTTCAGGAACGGGTACGCCACGTCGCGGGCGCCGATCTGCAGCGGCACGACGATGTTCATCAGCCCGGTGATGAAGGGCATCGCCATGAAGAAAATCATGATGACGCCGTGGGCGGTGAAGATCTGGTCGTAGTGGTGCGGCGGCAGGAAGCCGGCCGAGTCCGCGGACGCGACGGCAAGCTGCGTGCGCATCATGATGGCGTCGGCAAAGCCGCGCAACAGCATGATCAGCGCAACGATGATGTACATCACGCCGATGCGCTTGTGGTCGACGGTGGTGAGCCACTCCGTCCAGAGGTACTTCCACTTCTTGAAGTAGGTGATGGCGCCGAAGACCGCTAGGCCTCCCAGGCACACGGCGGCCAGCGTAACCATGACGATGGGGTCATGGTACGGAATGGCCTCGAGGGTAAGTTTCCCGAGCATTGTTAGTTGATTCCTGCGATCAGATTATTCGACGTGGAGGTGCACGTGGCGGAGTCCACGCCGGCCATCTTGGTCATCGTGCTGCCCAGAATGAAATCAAACATGGCGGGCGGCGCCGACGAATACTTCACGACCGGGTTGCGCTCGCTGCGCTTGGTCAGTTCCGCATAGACCTCGGGGGTCAGCGCGGTGGGAGCAGCCTTCGCTTCCTTGATCCAGTTGTCGAACCCTTCCTGCGACATGGCGTGCGCCTTGAAGCGCATGCCCGAGAAACCGCCGCCGCTGTAGTTGGCCGAAATGCCGGCGTAGGTGCCGATTTCGCGCGCGTTCAGGTGCAGCTTGGTCTCCATGCCCGCCATCGAATAGATCTGGCTGCCGAGCTGGGGAATGAAGAACGAGTTCATGACCGAAGCCGACGTGATCCGGAAGTTGACCGGAACGTCCACGGGGAACGCGATCTCGTTGACCGTGGCGATGTCGTACTCGGGGTAGATGAAGAGCCACTTCCAATCCAGTGAAACCACCTCGATGGTCACCGGCTTGTGTTCGGACACGAGCGGCTTGTAGGGATCCAGCGCGTGCGTGGAGCGCCAGGTGATCACGGCAAGAATCGCCACGATGATACAAGGGACGGTCCAGACGACGGCTTCGATTGCCGTGGAGTGGGCCCACTTGGGCTGGTAGTCAGCTTTGGTGTTGGAAGCGCGGTACTTCCAGGCAAACGCCACGATCATGATGAGGACCGGGATCACGACGATGAGCATGAGCCCGGTCGCCGTCAGCAGCAACGTCTTTTCCTGGATGCCGATATCTCCCTTGGGGGAGAGGATTTCCATGTTGCAGCCGCCAAGCAGCATGACCGCGCCGACGCCAAATATGCGCGTAAGGGTCGCAAGGAGGGGGTGTTTCACGTACAGCCTTGGATGGAAGGTGGGAAATGCTGCAAAGCAGCAGACTGGAATGCTGCTAGGCAGCAACGTCCATCCTATCGGTTTGATCTGGGTCAAGCCTGCGACGAAAGGTCGCATTGCCTGGGAGAAATCCGGCCCAATGGCGGCGGATTCAGGGTTTTCCTAGGGGAGCAGAAGCCCCGAGGGGAGGGAGGGGGTGCGACGATATGTCGCAGGTGCACATGGGGGTGTTGTAAAGATGTGTCGCCCCGCACAACTCATTCCGGAAGCACCTCGCGTTCCGGCCCCGGTTTTTTCGCCAGCTTGCGTTGCAGCGAGCGCCGGTGCATGCCCAGGAGGCGCGCCGCGGCGGAAACATTGCCGCCGGTCTCGTGCAGAGCCTGGTGAATGTGCTCCCATTCTAGGCGGTGCAACGGCGTCATGGTCGTTTCGATCGTAACTGTTTCTGGCTTCACCAGACCCAGCGTGCGCAGGATCATGGGCGCCGTGGCCGGCTTGGGCAGATAGTCGTCGGCGCCGCGCTTGATGGCTTCC
Organism: Achromobacter animicus; assembly: GCF_902859585.1. Classification (GTDB taxonomy): domain Bacteria; phylum Pseudomonadota; class Gammaproteobacteria; order Burkholderiales; family Burkholderiaceae_B; genus Achromobacter; species Achromobacter animicus. Next base: position 48,546 of record NZ_CADIJM010000008.1, read on the forward strand.
ACGGCGGTGGCCACGCTGGCGTAGCCGGTGACCAGCAGGATGCGCATGTCTTCGCGCAGCGCGCGCAGCGGGCGGATCAGGGTCAGGCCGGAGTCTTCGCCCAGGCGCAGGTCGACCAGGGCAAAGGCTGGACGGATTTCCTCGGCCACGCGCAGGGCCTCGGCGATGCCGGTGGCGGTTCGGGTTTCCAGGCCGCGGCGCGACAGGCTGCGCTGCAGGGTGCGCACGTAGAGTTCGTCGTCGTCGATCAGCAGGCCAAGATCGTTTGCATTCATCACATTCAGGTCCCGGGGTTGCCGAGAGGCAAATAAAAGCGGATGCGGGTGCCGCCGCCTTCGGCCGCGGTCATGGTCATTTCGCCGCCCATCTGTTCCACGGTGGCGTGCGACAGGGCCAGGCCCACGCCCAGTCCTCCCGGCTTGCCGCTGTTGAACAGGCTGGTCGCCGGGAGCACGGCATGATCGGGATCGAAACCCCGGCCGTAGTCCCGGACTTCGCCGCGCAGGGCGCCGTAACCGTATTCCAGATGCAGGTCCACGCGGGGCGCGTCGGCGGATTCCCCCGCGTCCGCGGCGTTGTTCAACAACGCCTGCAGCAGGTGGGCGATGGCGGGATCGACGCGCAGGCTGGTGGGCAGCGTGCCCGAGCGTTGCAGGTCGATGGTCGGCCGGATCAGACGCCACTGCCCCACGACGCGAACCAGATCCACGGCGGTTGGGACCGCCAGATTGCGGATGCGTTCCCGGCACAGGGCCAGAAGCTGGCTCAGGGTGGTGACGTCTTCCCGCAGGTCTTCGTCGTCCTGGACCTCGGCGGCGATCTCGTCGGTCAGGAGCGTCATCGTGGCGAGCGGCGTGTTCAGCTCGTGCGCCATCGCGGCGGCGTGGGTGGCCAGGGCGACGATGCCTTCGTTGCGCGTGAAGCGTTCTCGCAGGCGGGCCAGTTCGCGCTCGCGGGCGCGCATGTCGGCGGCCAGGCGGGTCGAGAACACCAGCACCACCACGACCGAAATCAGGAAATTGGCGCCCAGCCCCCACAACAGCAGGGTGTGGGGGTCGACGTCGCCGCGCAGGGGCTGGCCGAAGATGGCCGCGGCGCCGTAGCCCAGCACGCCAGCCAGCGCCGCGGCCAGCGCCCAATTGCGAGGCAGCGCCAGCGCGGCCAGGGCGGTCAGGATCAGGAACATCGTGCCGAACGGGTTGCTGATGCCGCCGCTCCAGCCCACCATCCAGGCCAGCACCGCCATGTCGATGAACAGGTGGCCGAAGGCGGTGGCGTGGGAGAGGTCGCGCGGATGGCGCAGGCGCAGGCTGGCGTAGACGTTGAAGCCGATCAGCATGCCCACGCCCAGCCACAGCGGTTCCAGCGGCAGATCCAGGCCCAGCACGCTGCTGGCGACGAGGACGGTGGCGGCCTGGCCCGCGATGGCGAGCCAGCGCAGGCTGCAGAGGGTACGCAGGAAGGAAAAGGCGGAACTACCGGGCATATCCAGATACAGAGGGCCGGCCAGCCTGCCGGCAGTTACGGGCGCCCGGCTGCGCGGAACGCTGGCATCCGGAGCGCGGCGGCGGTGGCCGGCTGCTGCCCGGGCCGGAAGGCGCGGGATTCGGACGTGCAGGCATTGTATGGTGAATCGGAGGGCGGCGCTGTCGTGGCGGCTGGGCGATGTGTCCCTGATATGTAGCCGCTGATAGGGGAACACGCGAGCATGGAGCGCCGGCGATAGGCATTCAAATGGCGAGATCGCGGTGCGACCCCGCCACGCGGCAGGCGCGCGATGAGCGCCTGCCGCCCGTCATCAGTGGCCGTGACCGGCCGCTGGCGCGGCGGTCGCATTCAGCGGCCGGGCCACTGCGTCGATCGGCACGCGCCGTTGCTGACGGGCCGCGTCTTCCACGATCAGCGTCAGCGCGACGTGATCGCCCGGCACGATCTGCTTGGCCAGGTCGATGAGCATGACGTGGTAGCCGCCGGGTTTCAGGTCCACCGCCTGGCCGGCGGGCAGGTCGATGCCGGCGACCTGGCGCATCTTCATGACGTTGTCCTGCATCGCCATCTCGTGCACTTCCACGTGCTTGGCCGCCTGCGATTCCACGCCGACCAGCCGGCCGGCTTCCTTGGACGTCAGTTGCATGAACACGCCGGTCGCGTGCTGGTTGGGCACGGTCGCGCGCACCCAGGCGTCCTGCACGGACAGGCCGGCGTCCTGCGCCAGCGCAACATGGCTGAATCCGGCCAGGGCCAACGCGAAGACGGCGGCCAGCGGTTTGATCGAAAGCTTCTTCATGAGGGGTTCCTTTATTGGGTCAGAGCACGGTGCGCAGGTCTTGCGCGCATTCCTGCGCGCTCTGCTGATGGCGCAGCGCCACGCGCAGCTTGCCTTCGGCGTCGATGAGGTACGTCAGCGCGGTGTGGTCCATGGTGTAGGACGAGCCGGTCGGGACCTTCTGGTAGAACACCTTGAAGGCCTGGGCGGCGGCGCGGGTCTGTTCCGCCGTGCCGCGCAGACCGACGAAGCCGGGATCGAAGGCCTGGGTGTAGGCGCGCAGGATCTCAGGCGTGTCGCGCTCGGGATCCACGGTAATGAAGAGAACGCGCAGCTTGTCGGCATCCTTGCCCAGCAGCGTCTTGATCTCGACGGCGCGGGTCAGCGCCGTCGGGCAGATGTCCGGGCATTGGGTGAAGCCGAAGAACAACATGACCGGATGCCCGCGGTAGTCGGCCAGGGTGCGGGTTTTGCCATCGGTGTCCTGCAATTGGAAATCGCCGGTGGTCATGCCGGACAGGTCCATGCCGTGCAGCGGCGGGGCGTCGGGACCGCAGCCCGCCAGCGGCAGCAGCGCCAGTGTCGACAGCAGCAGACGGCGACGCGGGTCGGGCGCGCCCGGCGTGGGGGCGGCGCGCGTCACGCCGGCGGGCGTGCGCGAAAAAAGGGAATTCATTGAAACCTCTGGATTGACGAGTCGGCCACGCGGTCTGGCCGCGCGGCAAGTGCCGTCCGCAGCGCCTTACTAATTAGTAAGGGGCGTGGACGATCCTGGACGAAGTCATGCCAGCGGCGGCGGCGCGCGCGAACCCAGCGGCGGACCGTGGGCGGGCTGCGCGGGCAGGGCGCGATGCGCAGGAGGGAAGACAGGGTGTCCGGCGGCCGTCAGCAGCAGCGGCGTCATGGCCGGCGCCGTGGCGGGCGTGACGTGGACAAGCAGGCCGAAGGGACATTGCGCGCCGGTGTTGGCGTTGTCGTGCGGGGCCTTGCCGCCGTCATCGGCCGGCAGCGCCACGCTGAATGACGACACGTTGCCCGCCGCCGAGCAGAATGTGACCTCGAGCCGCCCGTCGTGCAGCGCCCGGGCGTCCGGCATGTAGCCAGCGGGAACCAGCGCCCGCAGCGCCAATGCCAGGATCGCCAGCCAAAGCACGGCGTCGGCGCGCAGGGCGCGCAGCATGCACAGGAGGCGGGTCGACGAAGGCATGCAGGCATTCTATGCCAAGCGTTCCCGATTTCTTGGTACCCTTGAACGCACTTCTTTCCGACACGCGACCCCGTGCCCCAGGTTTCAGAGCTTTCCTTGTCCGTTTCGACTTTGTCCGCCGCCAGTTTGTCCAATGCCGACCCGTCCGCCGGGCCGGGACGCGCGGGCTCATATTCCCGTCTATGGCTGGGCGCGCTGATGGCGGCGCTGCTGGTATTGCTGACCGCCTGCGGCACGACCAAGGTCCAGCCGGGCTATTACCGGGTCCAGTCGGGCGACACGCTGTACCAGATTGCGCGCAAGGAAGGCACGACCGTCAGCAACCTGGTCCGGTGGAACAAGCTGTCGAACTCCAATTCGATCGAAGTCGGCCAGGTCCTGCGGGTCGAGCCGCCCGCCGGCCAGGCGCGCACCTCGCCGCCCAGCAAGGCCAGCACCAAACCCAAACCCGCGCCGCGCGCCACCGCGTCATCCGGCAAGCGGCGCACGGCGCCGCCGGGCGCGATCTCGCTGGTCTGGCCCGCGCAGGGCAAGGTCACGCGCGGCTACGACGGTTCCCATTCAAACGGCATCGTCATCAGCAATTCCGCCGGCACGCCCGTCGTGTCCGCCGCGCCTGGCACGGTGGCTTACTCGGGCAGCGGCTTGCGCGGCTACGGGCATCTGGTCATCGTCAAGCACAACGCCAGCTTCCTCAGCATCTACGCGCACAACAGCAAGCTGCTGGTCAAGGAAGGGCAACGCGTGTCGCAGGGCCAGAAGATCGCCGAGATGGGCAACAGCGACAGCAAGCAGGTCGGGTTGTATTTCGAACTGCGCTACGACGGTCAGGCGGTCGACCCGGCGGGCTCCCTACCGCCGAAGTAGCAGACGGCGGCTTTGCGCCAAGTAAAACAGTCTCCAGCTTGCGGCAGGTGTCTGACACCATGGTGAGACGATCGCCAACACGCCGCAGCGTCCCGGAGGGTGTCAGACACCGAGTTCTTTCATCGGGTGTCAGACACCCGGATCTACGGCGCTTCCTGCGTCAACGTCGATACAAACGCCGCCGTGCGTGAATCACTCGGATTCGTGAACACCGACCGCGAATCCCCGGCCTCCACCACCACGCCATCCAGCAGAAACACCACTTCCCGCGACACGCTGGCCGCCAGCCGCAGATCATGCGTGGCCATCAGCATCGTCATGCCTTCCGCGGCCAACTGACGCAACACGTCCACCACTTCCGCCGCCAATCCCGGATCGAGCGCCGAGGTCGGCTCGTCGCACAGCAGAACCCGCGGCGCCGGCGCCAGCGCGCGGGCGATCGCCACGCGCTGCTGCTGGCCGCCCGATAGATTCGCCGGCCAGGCTTCCGCCTTCTCCAGCATCCCCACCTTGCGCAGCAATTCCTCCGCCCGCGCGCGTGCACGGTCGGCGGGCCACTTCTGCACCGTCACCAACCCTTCCATCACATTGCCGATCACGGTCTGATGCGGAAAGAGCTGAAAGTTCTGGAACACCATGCCGGTCTGCTTGCGCACCGCCTGGACCTGTTCGCGCGCCAGCTTGTGGCCGGGTTCAAAGTCGACCGTTTCCGGACCGATCTCCAGCCGCCCGCGATCCGGCACTTCCAGCAGGTTCACGCAGCGCAGCAGCGTGCTCTTGCCGCTGCCCGACGGGCCGATCAATGCCGTGACGCTGCCTTCGTCGATCTGGACATCCACCTGCTTGAGCACGGGATTGCCGCCGAAGGACTTTTCGATTTTTTCAAGGCGGATCATCGGGTCTTCTCGCTAAACATCGCATGCTGGCCGAAGCGCCGTTCCAGCCGCACTTGCGCGGCGGACAGGACGGAACTGAACGCCAGGTAGATCAGCGCCGCTTCCGTATAGAGAATCAGCGGCTCATACGTGACGGCCGCGATGCGCTGCGCGGCCTGGAAGATTTCCGGCACCGTCAGCACCGCCGCGAGCGACGTGTCCTTGACCAGCGCGATGAACGAATTGGACAGCGGCGGCACGGCCACGCGTGCCGCCTGCGGCAGGATCGTGCGGCGCAAGGCCTGGCCGCGCGTCATGCTGAGCGAATAGGCTGCTTCCCACTGACCCTTGGTAATCGATTCGATCGCGCCGCGGATCACTTCGGAGTTGTACGCGCCGACGTTCAGCGTGAAGCCGATCAGCGCGGCGGGCAACGGGTCCAGCACGATGCCCACGCTGGGCAGGCCATAAAAGATCACGAACAGCTGCACCAGCAGCGGCGTGCCGCGGATGAGCCAGACGTAGAAGCGCACCACCGCCACCAGCGGCGCGGGCCCGAACAGCCGGATCAGCGCCACCACGAACGCCAGCGCCAGCCCCAGCGCAAACGACATCAACGTCAGCGGAACCGTGAAGACCAGCCCCGCGTGCAGCAGCGGCCAGAACGAGTCCGCCATCAGCTGCACCCAGGCCGGCACCGACCATTCGCCAATTTTTGCCAGCAGCCAGTCGGGCAGGACGGCGTGCAGCCAGGGGGGCAGCGTCATGGGCGCTCCAGTGGTTTATTGCGCGGACAGGTCCGTGCCGAAGTACTTGACCGAGATGGTCTTGTACGTGCCGTCAGCCTTGATGTCGGCCAGCGCCTTGTTGATGGCGGCCTGCAGCTCAGGGTTGTTCTTGCGGATCAGGACGCCCGAATTGCTGAACTCCGCCGTCTTGTCGGTGGCCGCAATCTTCACGCGGGCGTTGGGCTTCTGCTTCTTGAAGTCCAGGAACGACAGGTTGTCATTGACGGTGGCTTCGACGCGGCCCGAGGTCAGGAGGTCGATGGCTTCATTGAAGCCCTGCACGGCGACCACTTCCGCGCCGTGGTTTTGCGCCAGCTTGCCGAAGTTGCTGGTCAGCGTGTTGGCGGACTTCTTGCCCTTCAGGTCTGCAAAGGATTTGATGCTGGTGTTGTCGTCGCGCACGATCAGCACGGCGGCGGACGAGATGTAGGGATCGGAGAAGTCGTACTTGGCGCGGCGCGCATCCGTGATGCCCACCTGGTTGATGACGGCGTCGTAGCGCTTGGCGTCCAGCCCGGCGATCAGGCCGTCCCACTTGCCTTCGACGAATTGCGCCTTCACGCCCAGGCGCTCGGCAATGGCGCGGCCAATGTCCACGTCAAAGCCGGTAAGCTTGCCCGATGCATCGTGGAAGGTGAAAGGCGCGTAGGTGCCTTCGGTGCCGATCTTGAAGACGCCCGCGGATTTGATCTGGTCCAGTTCGGACTGGGCATGGGCGGCGGACAGGGCGGCGACCTGCACGAGGCCGGCGATGAACAGCGTACGGAAGAGTTTCATGGCAATGCTCCACGGATGATCACTGTGGAGAGCATGTGGGCCTGCAATGCCCTCCGGCGTAGCGGCACTCTAACAACCGGCCTATTTTTCCACAAAGCATATGGAATAGTAAAAATATAGCTACAAGTCATATAGCTTTACCGAACGCCCGGGGCACGAAAGCCCGGGGCACGAAAGCCCGGGGCACGAAAGCCCGGGGCAGTCGGTCCGGGATCCTTCTGGCTTTACGTTGACGGAGACGGGTGTGGAACAGCAATGGAACAGGCGTGCGTTCATGGTGGCGGCAGCGGGCGCTGCCGCGGCGGGGGCAATGCCCACGCAGGCCGCTGGCGGCGCGGCGTCCATGCCGGGCGGCGGCAGCATCACCGATGTGGCGGGCTTGCGGGTGGGGCATTACACCGAGACGCGCCGGCCCACCGGTTGCACGGTCATCATTGCCGAGGCCGGCGCGACCGGTGGCGTGGACGTGCGCGGCGCGGCGCCGGGCACGCGCGAGACCGACCTGCTCAACCCGATCAACATGGTCGACAAGGTGCACGCCGTGGTGTTGACGGGCGGCAGCGCGTTCGGCCTGGACGCGGCGTCGGGCGTGATGCGCTATCTGGAAGAAAAGAAGATCGGCTTTGACGTAGGCGTGGCATTTGTGCCCATCGTGCCAAGCGCGGTGTTGTTCGACCTGGGCGTGGGCGACGCGTCGGTGCGGCCCGATGCCGCCGCCGGTTACCAGGCCTGCCGGTCGGCTACCGCCGACGCGCCGCAGGAAGGCAACGTGGGCGCGGGGGCGGGGGCGACGGTGGGCAAGCTGTATGGCCCCAAGCGCGCCATGAAGGGCGGCATCGGCAGCGCGTCGCTGACGGTGGCGGGCGTGACGGTGGGCGCCATCGTTGCGGTCAATGCCGTGGGCGATGTGCTGGACCCGGCCACCGGGCGCATCCTGGCCGGCGCGCGCACCGAAGACGGCAAGATGTTGTTCGACACGCGCGCAGCCATCCTGGCGGGCGACCTGCCCAAGTCGATGCGCGCGGGCGCGGCCACCACCATCGGCGCCGTGGCCACCGATGCGCGGATCACCAAGGCCGAAGCCCAGAAGATCGCCGGCATGGCGCACGACGGCCTGGCGCGCACGATCAACCCCATCCACACCATGCTCGACGGCGACACGATCTTCGCGCTGGGCACGGGCGCGTCGGGCAAATCCGCCAACGTGATGCTGCTGGGTGTCATGGCCGCCGAGGTCATGGCGATCGCGGTGCAGCGCGCGATCCTGTCCGCGCGCGCCATTGACGGCTATCCGGCCGCGGTGGATTTCGTGGGGTGATGTCGCTGACCCGCGCCTGTCACACAAGCCCGCCATGATGACAGGCGCCGGCACGACGCCGGGGCGGGGGCGCACATGCAGGAAGGCGAACGACTCAATGGCGTGACGCATCTGGCCGGGCTGGCGCTGGCGGTGCTGGCTTCCGGCGCCTTGATCACCCGCGCGGCCGAGCTGCGCGTGGACACGCGGCAGATCGTCAGTTGCGCGGTGTTCGCGGCGTCGATGATCGCGGTGTATGCGTCGTCTTCGCTGTTCCACTGCACGCAAGGGCGCCGCAAGGCGATGTGGGCGAAGGCGGACCACTGCGCGATCTATCTGCTGATAGCCGGTACGTACACGCCGCTGGCGTACGGCCCCGTGGATCATCGGTGGGGCGCCGCGATGGGGGTGGCGATCTGGCTGCTGGCCTTGGTGGGCATCAGCCGCGAACTCTGGTGGGCGCGCAACGCGCCGCCGGCCTTGCCGCTCTATTTGCTGATGGGATGGCTGGGTGTGGCCTTTGCCGCACCGATCGCGGGCGCGCTATCGACGGCGGGGCTGACGTGGCTGTTGGCGGGCGCCGCCATCTACACGATCGGGACGCTGTTCTATGCCAACGACAAACGCTGGCGCCATGCGCACGGCATCTGGCATCTGTTCGTCATGGGCGGCACGGCCTGCCATTTCGTGACGGTCTTCGGCTTTCTGGAGCACGCGCCAAGCTAGCGCGCCTTGCTTCACGCCGACGGCGAGGTCGACTCAACGCCAGGCCGCCAGCGGCAGCATGCCTTCTCGGTCCTTCACTTTGCGCATGACGATATGCGAACAGAGATCGCGCACGCCCGGGATCTTGCTGAGCTTGTCCTCGACAAAATTCGAAAATGCCGACAGGTTGCGCGTACGCACGGTAAGGATGTAATTGGACGCGCCAGTGACGATGGCCGCCTCGGTAATCTCGTCGTGCAGCGCGATGCCCGCCAGAAACTCCTCGTGCCATCCCGCGCGCGACTGGTCCAGCGACACATGCACGATGGCCTCCAGCTCGAAGCCCAGCTTCTCGGCGTCCAGCAGCGCGCGGTAGCCGCGGATGAGCCCGGCTTCTTCCAGCGCGCGCACACGGCGCAGGCAGGCGGAGGGCGACAGCGCCACCTGTTCCGCCAGGTCCTGATTGCTGAGGTGGCCGTCTTCCTGCAGGCGGGCCAGAATGCGCTGGTCTATGACGTCAATCTGCATGGCGCAATCCAGTTCGAAAAAATGATGATGAAGGCAATTTAATGCGGAAAACGCGGGTAAGTCACGACTGGATTTGCAATTTTTCGGACTGACTGCGCTGATAGCATGTATCCGGAAATTTGCTGAAGGAATGGAACATGAACACTCGTGAAGCCTGCGTCAACGCCGACCGCCAGGATCCCCTGGCCCACGTGAAAGAACAATTCGACCTGCCGCCCGGCGTGCTCTACCTGGACGGCAATTCGCTGGGCGTGCTGCCCAAGACCGCCGCGGCCCGCGCCGCGCAGGTCATTACCGAAGAATGGGGCACGGGCCTGATCCGCAGCTGGAACACCGCGGGCTGGTTCGATCTGCCTGCGCGCCTGGGCGACAAGCTGGGCCGCCTGCTGGGCGCGCGCGAGGGCGAGCTGGTCGTCACCGACACCACGTCGCTCAACATCTTCAAGGCGCTGGCCGCCGCGCTGCGCATCCAGCAGCACAAGCACCCCGCGCGCCGCGTCATCCTGTCCGAGCGCGACAACTTCCCCACCGACCTCTACATGATCCAGGGCATGATCGACCTGCTGCAGCAGGGCTACGAAATGCGCCTGATCGACGACGACCTGCCGCTGGACAAGGCGCTGGACGACTCCGTTGCCGTCATGCTGCTGTCCCACGTCAATTACCGCAGCGGCCAGATGCACGACATGGCCGCGGTCACGGCGCAGGCGCACGAACACGGCGCGCTGGCCATCTGGGATCTGGCGCACGCCGCGGGCGCGGTGCCCGTCGACCTGAATGGCGCCAATGCCGACTTCGCCGTGGGCTGCACCTACAAGTATCTGAACGGCGGCCCCGGTTCGCCCGCGTTCATCTGGGTCGCCCCGCGTCACACCAAGGATTTCTGGCAGCCGCTGTCCGGCTGGTGGGGCCACAGCCGCCCGTTCGACATGGCCGTGGCCTACGAGCCCGCGGGCGGCATCCGCCGCTACCTGTGCGGCACGCAGCCCATCGTGTCGCTGTCGATGGTCGAATGCGGCCTCGATGTCGCGCATGCCGCCGGCATGGACGAAGTGCGCAAGAAGTCGCTGGCGCTGAGCGACCTGTTCATCCAGTTGGTGGAATCGCGTTGCGGCGGGCATCCGCTGACGCTGGTGACGCCGCGCACGCACGCCGACCGCGGCAGCCACGTCAGCTTCCGCCATCCCAACGGCTTCGAGGTCATGCAGGCCCTGATCGCGCGCGGCGTGATCGGTGATTACCGTGAACCCGAGGTCCTGCGTTTCGGCCTGACGCCGCTGTATTTCGGCTACGCCGACGTCTGGGACGCGGTCGACATCCTGAAGGACGTGCTGGATACCCGCGCGTGGGACAAGCCCGAGTTCAAGCAGCGTTCCGCCGTGACCTGATTCCGGGCTCAACCCCTCATCGCGCCGGCCCCGCACGGGGCCGTACATCACACAAAAATGCGCAGTACAGGAGGAGACAATGCAACAACAGAAAGGGTTCGGCCAGATTGCCGAACGCGAACAGGGGCTCAAGCGCCGGCTGACGTCCGGCCAGATGAGCATGATCGCCATCGGCGGGGCCATCGGCACGGGCCTGTTCCTGGGCAGTAAATTCGCCATCGGCTTTGCCGGGCCCAGCGTGCTCATCAGCTATGCCATCGGCGGCGTGATCACGCTGCTGCTCATGGCCTGCCTGGCCGAAATGACGGTCGCGCATTCCACGTCCGGCTCGTTCGGCGCCTATGCCGAACACTACATCGGCCCGCTCGCGGGCTTTCTGGTGCGCTATGCGTACTGGTCCTGCGTGGTGCTGGCCGTGGGCACGGAAGTCACGGCGGTGGCCAAGTACATGGCCTTCTGGTTTCCCGGCGTGCCCGGATGGTTATGGGTGTGCATTTTTTCCGCGGCGCTCATCCTCATCAATGCCCTGAGCGTCAAGGCCTTCGGCACGATCGAATACTGGTTCTCGACCATCAAGATCAGCGCCATCATCGGCTTCATCATCCTGGGCGCCTACGTGGTCTGGGGCAATCCGCAGTACGGCACGGCGAACTACATCGCGCATGGCGGGTTCTTTCCGAACGGCGTGTGGGGCATGTGGATCGCGGTCGTGATCTCGATCTTCAGTTACCTGAGCGTCGAGATGATCGCCGTGGCCGCCGGTGAAGCCGAGGATCCGGAACGCGCGGTCAAGCAGGCGTTTCGCGCCACCATTGTCCGGCTTGTCGTGTTCTACCTGCTGACGCTGGCGCTGATCCTGGCCATCGTGCCGTGGGATGATGCCGGCAAGGGCGGCAGCCCCTTCGTGCAGGTGATGGAGGTGCTTGATATTCCGGGCGCGGCGGGTGTCATCAACTTCATTGTGCTGGTGGCCGCGCTGTCGGCCATGAACAGCCAGCTCTACATCACCACGCGCATGATGTTCAGCCTGTCGCGCGCGGGCCATGCGCCGTCGGCGTTGGGCCGGCTGTCCAGCAACGGCACGCCGCTGAACGCGCTGTTGCTGTCGACCAGCGGCATCGCCATCGCCACGGTGCTGAACGTGCTGTACCCCGAGACGGCCTTCACGCTGATGATGGCCATCTCGATGTTCGGCGCGCTCTTTACCTGGATGATGATCTTCGTCACGCACTATTTCTTTCGCCGCCGCTGGGTGCGCGAAGGCGGCGCAAAGCTGTCGTTCCGCATGCCGGGCTTTCCGGTCCTGACGCTGTTGGGCGCGGGGGCGATGCTGGCGATTCTGGTGACCACGTACTTCACCAGCGTCTTCAAGCTGACGCTGGTGTTTGGCGTGCCGTTCCTGGTGCTGCTCGCCGCGGCGTACTACCTGCTGTTCAAGAAGCGCGGCGAAGCGGTCGCCATGAATAGGCGGCAGCGTGCGTGATGGGTCGTCAACGGCCGCGCTTTTTGGCGCGGCCGTTTGTCATCAGACTGCCGCGACGGCGCGCTCGGTGCGGGGCGCGGCTGGGGCCGGCGCGGGGGCCGGGGCGAACACGCGCAGTCGGTGGCCGTCGGGGTCGAGCGCCACAAAGGTGCGGCCGAAATCCATGTCGGTGGGCGCCTGCAGGATGGGCAGGCCGCGCAGGCTCCAGTCCACATGGCGCTGGTTGACCGCATCGGCATCGGCCACGGTGAACGCCAGTTCGGACGCTCCGCCGCGTCCGGCGGCTGCCGGCGCCACCGTGTAGCGCGACCACAAGCCCAGCATCAGCCCCGAGTCCAGCGCAAACAGCGCAAACGTGGGCGACGATTCGATGGGCGGGCGCTGCAGCAGCGCGCTGTAGAACGCGGCGCTGGCCTGCGGCTTTTCCACATACAGGATGACGAAATTGGTGTCTGACATGATGCGCTCCGGGGGTTGGATGCGCTCATGATAGGCAGGGGTGCTGTCAGTTTTTGGCAGTAGTGAACGTCAGTCCTTGCGCGCCTCGTGGTCCAGCGCGCGCCACGCCTTGAGCAGGATGTGCCGCCGTTTGGGATACCTGGCGCCGATAGCCAGCGTGGCGATGCGGTCGGTGCGGAAATGGCGGAAGTCACCGCGCAATTCGCACCAGGCCATCACCAGCCGCACGCTGTCGAAAAAGCCCAGCGCGAACGGCCAGATGACGCGGGTGGAATCGGAGCCTTTGTCATCGCGGTAGGTGATTTCCAGTTTCTGTTCGCCGCGGATGGCCTGGCGGATCAGCGCCACGTCGACGCGGTCCGTGACGGCCACGGCGCTGGGGGCAACCAGCAGCGGAATGGCGTCAAGCTCGTCGCGCAGTTCCTGCGGCAGCACCGCGCCGATCTTGGCCAGCGCATTGCGCGCGGCCAGCCCCAGGCGTTCGTCCGAGCGGCGCGCCACCCAGCGCGTGCCCAGCACCAGCGCCTCGATTTCTTCGGTGCTGAACATCAGCGGCGGCAGCATGAAGCCGGGCCGCAGCACATAGCCCACGCCCGGTTCTCCCTCGATCTCGGCGCCCTGGCATTGCAGCGTGGCGATGTCGCGATACAGCGTGCGCAGGCTGATGCCCATCTCGGCCGCAAGCCGATGGCCGCTGACGGGCAGGCGGTGGCGGCGCAGGGTCTGGAGCAGCTCCAGGAGGCGTTCGGTGCGGGACATGGGGGCGGGGGAAGGGCAGACGGCGCAATACTGCCATGGATTGGCAGCAGGCGTCGCGATTTCGGGTGGTTAACGGGGCCTTGGAACCAGCCTTCAATCGGGGCTCAACCCAGCCTTCAATCCAGCCTTCGACCCAGCCCTCAACCCAGCCCTCAACGCGGCCTCCAACTCGGCTTTCAACCCGGCGGCAGTTCCATCAGCCAGTTGTGCACCAGCCCGGCCAGTTCCAGGCTGTTGCTGTCCATCATCAGCATGTGTGAATTTCCGGTGATTCCGCGTTCCGGCAACGACAGCACCTGGACGCAGGGGTAGCGCGCCGCAAATTCCTGCACACGGGCGCGCATGCGCGGCCAGCGCGGGTCGGTGTCCATGTTGTCGCCCATCACGATCAGCGTGGGCGTGCGGTAGTCATCGCCAGGCGCCAACAGGGGAATGCTTGCCGGTTCCAGCGCGACGACGGCGCGGACCCGATCCGGCTGCGCCTGGGCCGCGCGGATGCCGAACACGCCCGCTTGCGAATGGCAGATGACAATCATGCGGCCGACGCGTTCCAGCAGCGCCAGGTAGGCGCGCACGACGGCGGCGTCGGTGTGCACCCAGCGTGGGACCATCTGGGCGGCAAGCTGACCGAACGCCTCCACCGGAAAGCGGGTGTTTGGGTAGGCGCTGTCCGGACCCGGACGCGTGCCAGGCCGGCCGATACGAAAACGCGTATAGCAGTCTTCCTGTGCCTGCACGATGGGCGGCTCGGACCAGATGTCAGGGACGGGCGCGAAGCCGGACCGGCCGCGCTCGACGGCGTCGCACAGGTAGGCATCCCAGCCGCGCCGCAGGAACGTGTTGAGCCAGCCCTCGCGGCCATCGGGCGTGGTCTCCCAGGCGGCGCCGGTCATGCCGCCGCCGTGCCAGAACGCGATCGGCGGGCGGCCGTTGGGCGGGTCCGCCAGAAAGTACTGCGCGTACATCTGCTCCACGCGGTACGTGCCGTTCGGGTCCAGCGCGACGGGCTGTCCGCCCTCGGCCATCACGACCTCGCGGCGGGGCAGGCCCGACAGCGAGGCCTCGCGGCCGCCGACATGGAAGGACCCCATGCCGCGCAGGCGCAGGGGACCGGGTTCCTCCAAGTCATTCTGGTGAGAAGCCGCCGCCATCATTCGGCCTTGATGTGGTTCGCCTGGATCACGTCCTTCCACCGCGCGGTCTCGGCGCCCACGAAGTCGCCCAGCGACTGCCGCGTGCCGCTGGCCGTCTCGACGCCCAGTTCGCGCATCTTGGCCGCCACGTCGGGCGCTTGCAGGGCGGCGGCGAACGCGTTGTGCAGCGCGTCCAGTTCGGCGGCGGGTGTGCGCGCCGGCGCCATGATGCCGAACCACGGCGTGATGAGAAAGTCGGGCACGCCGCCTTCAGCGAAGGTCGGCACGTCGGGGATCGCGGGCGCCCGTTTGCTGCTTGCCACGGCCAGCGCGCGCAGCTTGCCGGCCCGGATGTTGGCCAGCGAGGCGGGAAGATTGTCGAAGTACATATCGACCTGGCCGCCAAGCAGATCGGCGGCGACCTGGCCGGCGCCCTTGTAGGGAATGTGGGCGACGTCGATGCCCGCGCGCTGCTTGAGCAGTTCCGTTGCCAGATGCGCCGAGCCGCCCACGCCGGACGATGCAGAGTTCAATTTGCCCGGATTGGCGCGGGCGTACGCCAGCAGTTCCGGCAAGGTGTTGGCGGGCACTTGGGGATTGACCACCAGCACGCTGGGCACCGTGCCGATCATTGCCACGGGCGCGAAGTCCTTGACGATGTCGTAGGGCGCGGGCTGGTAGAGCGATGGCGCGACGGTGCAGCCAAAGGCGCACATGAGCAGCGTGTATCCATCCGGCGCGGCGCGTGCCACCGCCTGCGCGCCGATGTTGCCGCCGGCGCCTGCGCGGTTTTCAACGATGAGCGGCTGGCCAAGGCGCCGCCCCAGGTCCTCTCCCAGGATGCGCGCCAGGATGTCAGGAGTGCCGCCCGCGGGAAAGGGCACCACGAGGGTGATGGGCCGCGCGGGAAAGCCGGCGGCCGCGGTGGCAGGCTGGGCGGCGCCCAGCGCCAGAACGGCGCCCGCCGTGGCGGCCAGCAGAAAGCGGCGAGAGGTGGCGGCGCGCCAGCGCGCGGTGAGGGCGGTGAGCAGGGCCATGAAGACGTCTCCAGGAAGTCGGTGTCGGATGCGAAATGGGCCGATCTGCGAGCCACTGTAGCCAAGCGCTGGTGCGCCGCCCAATGCCGGGCATGCAAGGCGGCTATATCAATTCTGGTATGCGACTTTCATTGCATGTGTTTCGCGCATAGCATGGACGCCATGACCGACACTCACCCCTTGCCCTATCTGCGCCGGCTGGACATGAACCTGCTGTTGACGTTCGACGCGCTGATGCGCACGCGCAGCGCCACCGCCAGTTCCGCGCTGCTGCACAAGACGCAGCCCGCCATCAGCCGCGACCTTGCGCGCCTGCGGGACCGGCTGGACGACCCCTTGCTCGTCGTCGTCAAGGGCCGCTTCATTCCGACCGAGCGCGCGCTGGAGTTGCATGCGGCTGTGCAGGACGCGCTGGCGCAGATCGAGTCGGCATTGCGCCCGGCAGAGGACTTCGATCCCGCGCGCGCCAGCGGCGTAGTCAACATCGGGACCGGCGCGCACAGCGAGATACTGCTGGCCGCACCGTTGCTGGAGCGGCTGCGCCGCGCTGCGCCAGGAATCACGCTGCGATTCCAATCGGTGCATGGCGACTTTGTTCCCGACGACCTGGATGCGGAACGGCTGGACATTGCCATCGGATTGTTCGGCAAGGTGCCGGCGCGCTTTCACCGCGATACGCTGCTGCGCGACCGGCGCGTGTGTGTGGTGTCGAAAGCGCATCCGCGCGCGGGGCAGGGCGCGCTGACGCTGGCTGACCTGCCGCGCATCAGGTGGTTTGCCTTCGCGCAGATGTACGGACGCGAGACCAACTTCGACCGCGCCCTGAAGCCGGAGGCGGGGCGGCTGGAATTCTCTGCCTACCTGTCGGGCTTTGGCATCACTCCCTACGTCTTGCTGGACACGGACTATGCGACCACCATGCCGGCCAGCGTGGCGCAGGTGCATGGCAAGCACTTTCCGCTGGCGATGCTGGAATTGCCTGCCAGCCTGCGCAAGATCGAATTCGTGATGGTCTGGCCGCGCCGGCTGCATACGTCGCCGCTGCAGGCGTGGCTGCGCGGCCAGATCCGTGACGTGCTGCGGGACCGCGCGGGCGGTCCCGGGCCAGCCGATCAGCGCGCCGCGGGCTTGCCCGACGCCACGTCCAGCACCGACCCGTCTTCCAGGCTCACGCGGTAGATCTCGCGCACGACATTGCCTGCAAAGCCGATCTCAACAATGGACACGTCCTGGAAGGTCGTCTCGATGCCCTCGGGCAGCACGGCGTTGAACTTGTCGGATTCCGCCTTCATGGCGTCCTGCAGCCGCGCGTTGTACGGCGTCATGCTGTAGACCAGCGTGGTGTGCGGGTCTAGCGGCCAGCCAGTTATTCGCTAGCCCAGGAACATGACCGCCACGATGGCGATGCCGAGCAGCAGGTTCACACCGACCCAGCGCCGGATGCCGGCCATCGCCTGGCCGCCGGCGGGCCAGTCGGACACCGCCACGGCAGCGGCCAGCCGCTTGAACAGCGCAAACCGGATGTGGCCGAAGATCGCCATCATGACGATGCCGCCGCTGGCCATCAGCGTCCAGTTGCGGGGCATGAAGAACGAGCCGCCCGTCTGCGCGGCCTGGCTGGCCCACGAGCCGATCATCCAGGCGCCGGTCACGAGAATCAGCACGATGGCCGCCAGCACGGCATTCAGAAAGGGGCCCAGCACCGAGGACAAGAGCGGCAACCGCACGGGCGGATCCAGTTTCGCGGCCGCCGGCCGCAGAAAACAGTGGGCGAACAGCATGCCGCCCACCCAGAGGATCACGGCCATGACGTGGAGAAACTGCAGGACGGCGTAGAGCATGGGATCAGCCTGTGGAAAGCGCCGCCGCGGGAGGCGGCGGACGTCGTACGGATGATATCTCCGCAAACCCGACGCGCGGACTTGACCAAGATCATGGTTTTGCATTTAGAATGAGAACGATTGCTATTTGTAGTTATGAATTTCGTAGTTAGTGAGTCAGGGAGCCGTCCGTGCCGAATTCCGTGCTCGCCTCGGGCGACGCCGTCAACATGCTGTACCGCACCCATCACGGATGGCTGCATGGCTGGCTGCGCGCCAAGCTGGGCAACAGCTTCGATGCCGCCGATCTTGCGCAGGACACCTTCGTGCGCGTGCTGCGGCACCGGCACGAACTGGACGCGCTGCGCGAGCCGCGCGCGTACCTGACCACCATCGCCAAGCGCCTGCTGCTGAACCACCATCGCCGCCGATCGGTCGAGCAGGCCTACATGGAAGCGTTGGCGTTGATGCCCGAGGCGCTTGCTCCTTCCCCCGAACAGCGCTTCATCATCCTGGAGACGCTGCAGGAAATTGAAGAAATGCTGGCCGGCCTGTCGCTGCCCGCCCGCCAGGCGTTCCTGATGGCGCAACTGGAAGGCCTGAGCCATGGCGAAATCGCCGACAAGCTCAACGTGTCGCTGCGCACCGTGCACCGCTACATCACCAAGGGATACGAGCAATGCATCATGGCGGTGATGTGAGCGCGCCAGCGGAACCGGCAGCCGAGCTGCCCGCCGTCGAGCGCAACGTCGCACGCGAGGCTGCGCGGTGGCTGATGCGGCTGAGCTCAGGCCGGGCTACCGACGCGGACGTCCATGCCTGCGACCAATGGCGCGCCAGCAAGGCCGAGCACGAACATGCCTGGCAGCGGGCGCAGCGCGTGAATGCGCGCTTCGGCCTCATTCCGTCGGCGCTGGGCATGGCAACGCTGAATCGACCGGACCTCAAGAGCCGCCGCGCCGCGCTCAAGACGCTGGTTGCCCTGATTGTGGCCGCGCCGGTCGGCTGGGCTGCCTGGCGGGCCGATCCCCTGGACTGGAGCGCCGACTACCGGAGCGCCGCCGGCGAGCGGCGCGACGTGATCCTGGCCGACGGCTCGACGCTGCACCTGAATACCTCCAGCGCCGTCGACGTGTTGTTCGACGACGCGACGCGCCTCTTGCGCCTGCGCGCCGGCGAGATCGCCGTCCATGCGGTGGCGGACCCCGCCAGCCATCCGCGTCCCTTCATCGTGCGTACGCGGCTGGGCGATATCGAGGCGCATGCCTCGCGCTTCTGTGTGCGCGAGGAGAGCGGGCGTTGCCAGCTCAGCGTGCAGGAAGGGCGCGTGCGCGTCAGCAGCGCCGGACAGCCGGGGCGCTACGTGGACGTGGCGGCCGGCGAGCAGAGCAGCCTGTCGCCCGATGGCGCCGGCCCCGCGACGCCCGCCGATCCGCATGCCAGCGACTGGCTGCGCGGCGTGCTGTACGCCAGCGCGCTGCGGCTGGACACCTTCGCGGCCGAGCTTGGCCGCTACCGGCAGGGCATCCTGCGCTGCGCGCCGGAGATCGCGCACCTGCGCATCTCCGGCGCCTTCCAATTGCACGACACCGACGCGGTGCTGGCGGCGCTGCCCGCCACCTTGCCCGTGCAGGTGCGCTACCGCACGCCGTATTGGGTAACGATCGTGCCTCGCGACACCTCGGCGTGAGGCGCGGGGTCGGCATGGCGGATCACGTTCACGGCGTTGCCGCGTCTTTTTCCGGCGCGCTGAAAATATTTTTGAAAATGCTGTCCGGTTTTGATTTCACGCGGGTCATGGTCTGTATAGGCACACGGATGCCGATACCTGTTGGATCGAAAGGACGACCATGGCTTACTACCCCGCCGGCCGCGCAAGCGGCTCCCGGGCAGCCCGAGGCGCGCAATGCCGGCTGACCCGTCTTACCGCTGCCGTGCATGCGGCGCTGGCCCTGACCGCTGCATCTGCCGCGATGCTGCCGGCCTCTGCCGCGCAGGCGCAAGGCGCCGCGGTGACGCAGGCCGGGGCGCGCGGCTACAGCATTCCGGCGGGATCGCTGGCGGACGCGCTGCCGCGTTTCGCGGACAGCGCCGGCGTGACGGTGCTGTTCGATGCGGCGCTGGTGGGCCAGCGCCGCACCGCCGGACTGCAGGGGGCGTACTCCGTGCATGAAGGGTTCGCGCGTCTTCTGGCGGGCAGCGGGCTGGGCGTGCAGGAACGCAGCGCGGGCGTCTTCGTGCTGCAGGCGTTGCCGCAGGGCAGCGTGACGCAGCTTGCGCCGGTGCAGATCGACGGCGAAGCGGCCGTCGTCACGCCGGCCTGGGAAACCAGCACCGATCGCCGCCGCCTGGACGATCTGCAGATCCGCAACTGGACCGACCTGAGCCGGCGCGCCGAACCGGGCGTGAACTTCAATCGCACGACCAACAGCATCAACATCCGCGGCCTGGATCAGGACCGTGTGCTGACGCGGGTGGACGGCATCCGCCTGCCGTGGCTGGACGACGGCGCGCGCGGCGTGAAGGGCGGCCTGGAAGCGGTGGATTTCAACAGCCTGTCGCGCCTGGACATCGTGCGCGGGGCGGACGCCACCGGCGGCGGCTCGGGCGCGATTTCGGGCATTGCCGACCTGCACACCCTGAATCCGGCCGACCTGCTGGGCGGCGGCAAGACCTTTGGCGCGCTGGCCAAGACCGATTACGACTCCGCCGACAACAGCTGGGGCGCCAACGCGGCGCTGGCCGGCCAGATCCACAGCAACACGTTCTGGCTGGTGCAGGCCGGCGTGCGCAACGGCCACGAACTGGACAACCGCGGCGACGTCGGCGGCTACGGCGCCAGCCGCAGCAAGCCCAGCCCCGAAGACTACGACCAGCGCAGCTTCCTCATGAAGCTGCAGCAGCGCGTGGACGGCGCGCATCTGTTCGGCCTGACGGGCGAATACTTCAAGCGCAATGCCGACATCGACAACAAGTGGGAGCAAGGCCCCGGCACCAGCTACCTCATCGGCGAAAACAGCACCCGCAAGGAAACCGAGCGCGAGCGCGTGTCGTTCGACTACACGTACACGGCGCCGGATTCGGGCGGCCTGATCGACACGGCCAACGCGGTGGTGTACTGGCAGCGCGTTCGCCTGGACAACTCGCTGGACGGCATCCGCGGCGTGGACGCGCGCGCCCGAATCATTCCGGGCGACCCATTCCGTTACGGCTTTCCCAACGGCCCCTACGGCCGCAGCAATTCGATCCAGCAGACGCTCTTCGGCGCCAGCACGGAATTCACCAAGCGCATCGCGGGCGCGTCGGTGTCGCAGCTGTGGTCGTTCGGCGGCGAGTGGTACGGCAACAAGACCGAGCAAAATTCCAGCGGCTACGACAACTGCCCGGTGATCCGACCCGGCACGCCCGCGCCGTTCGGCCCGCGCGCGTGCGACATGCTGCACACCAACCAGGCCGACGTCCCGCAATCCAAGGGTGACCAATGGGCGCTGTGGGTGCAGGACGAGTTCAGCTTTGCCGATGGCAGATACACGCTGGCGCCGGCCTTGCGCTACGACCACTACGAGCAACGGCCGCAGTCCACCGCCGGCTATGAAAGCAACCCCAACGCGGCCGCGCTGCCGCCCAGCAACAGCGGCAGCCGCTTCTCGCCCAAGCTGCTGGGCACGTGGCGGGCGGCCGAGCAGCTCAGCCTCTATGCGCAATACGCCTACGGCTTCAAGGCGCCCAGCGCCACGCAGCTCTACACCAACTACGGCGGCCCCGGCACCTATCTGCGCGTGGGCAACCCGTACCTGAAACCCGAAACCAGCAAGGGCTGGGAACTGGGCGCCAAGCTCGGTACCGACGACCTCGGCGGTGCGGTATCGTTCTTTGATAATCGTTATCAGAACTTTATCGATGGCGATGTGCCGCTGAATCCCAATTCGCCGCAGTGGCAGCCGGGTTGGGCGGGGCAGTATCCGCTGGGCGTGACC
Organism: Achromobacter animicus; assembly: GCF_902859585.1. Classification (GTDB taxonomy): domain Bacteria; phylum Pseudomonadota; class Gammaproteobacteria; order Burkholderiales; family Burkholderiaceae_B; genus Achromobacter; species Achromobacter animicus. Next base: position 69,912 of record NZ_CADIJM010000008.1, read on the forward strand.
GGCAACGTCAACCGCGCCAAGGTCCGCATCTACGGCGCCGAGGCCAGCGCGCACTGGAAGTTTGCGCCGGGTTGGCGCACGTGGGGCTCGCTGGCTTGGGCGGTGGGCAAGGACGAGGGCACGGGGCAGTACCTGAACTCCGTCGCGCCGCTCAAGGCGATACTGGGCGTCGGGTATGGCCGCGACGTGTGGGGCGTGGACGCCATGCTCACCACAGCCATGCAGCGCAACAAGGTCGAGTATCCCGATGCGTCGCCCGACGCGCCCAATCCCGACTTCAAGGCGCCGGGCTATGGCGTGGTGGACCTGATGGGCTACTGGCGTCCGGCTGCGGTGAAGGGCTTGCAGGTGCAGGCGGGCGTGTTCAACCTGTTCGACAAGAAGTACTGGGAGGCCATCAACGTGCCGACCGCGGGCGCCACCGCGATCCCGCGTGCGGTGGATTGGTACACGGAACCGGGACGCAGCGTGCGCGTCTCACTGACTTATCAATATTGAGTTCGGTCCGCCGCCATTCGGCGCTGACCGGACCGGCGGCGGTTTTCTGCAGTGTTTTTTTGCACCGGCCGGAGGGCCTACGATGACGAATAATGATTTCTCGACCCGCGCTGAAGAACTGCGTGCCCGCAATGAGGCGCTGGCGGCGTCGCAACCCGGGCTGCGCGCCCGCAATCTGGCCCAGGCGTTGGGCGTGTCCGAGGCCGAGTGGGTGGCCGCGGGCTGTGGCGGCGTGAAGGCGACGGCGCTGCATGGCACGCCGCAAGAGATCTTCCGCGAACTGGGCACGCTGGGCGAAGTGATGGCGCTGACGCGCAACGACTGGTGTGTGCACGAGCGCCATGGGGTGTATGAGGACATCCAGGCCGACGGTCCGGTAGGTCTGGTGCTGGGACCGGACATCGACCTGCGCGTGTTCTTCACCGCATGGAAGTCGGCCTGGGCAGTCGAGCAGGACGGCCGCCAGAGCCTGCAGTTCTTCGACGGCGCGGGCGTTGCGGTGCACAAGGTCTACCGCACTGACGGCACGGACGCTGCCGCGTGGGATGCATTGGTCGCGCGCTTCGCGGGCGAGTCGCAATGGCCCGTGGCCCAAGCCTACGCGCCGTCCGCCGACGCCGAGCAGGTCGAGGACGCGTCCGCCTGGCGCGAAGCGTGGCTGGGCATGAAGGACACGCACGAATTTTTCCCGCTGCTGCGCAAGTTCAAAGTGTCGCGCCTGGCGGCCCTGACGGCGGCCGGCGAAGACCTGGCGCAGCCGGTGCCTGCCGACGCCGTGGAGCGCATGCTGCAATCGGCGGCCGAATCGGGCCTGCGCATCATGTGCTTCGTGGGCAACCGCGGCATGATCCAGATCCACTCCGGTCCGGTGCAGTCGCTGCGCCGCACGGGCCCGTGGTTCAACGTGCTGGATCCCAAGTTCAACCTGCACCTGGACACCACGGCCATCGCGTCGGTCTGGGTGGTCAACAAGCCGACGACCGACGGCTGGGTCACCTCGCTGGAGGTGTACGCCGGCACGGGCGACCTGATCGTGCAGTTCTTCGGTGAACGCAAACCCGGTCAGCGGGAAATCCCGCAATGGCGCGACCTGATGGTCAGCCTGTGCAGCGCGCCGCTGGCCGCTTGAGCGCATAAGGAAACGAGAGCGATGAAGAAATGGTTGGCAGTGGCGGCCTGGTTGTTGGCGGCAGGCGCGCAGGCGGCGCCGCCCGAACGGGTGGTGACCTTGGGCGGCACCGTGACCGAGATCGTGTATCAGCTCGGGCAGGGCGGCAAACTGGTGGGAGACGATCTCTCCAGCCTGTACCCGGAGGCCGCGACCAAGCTGCCGCGCGTCGGCTATTACCGTGCGGTGCCGGTGGAAGGCGTGCTGGCGCTCAAGCCGGATCTGGTGCTGGCGTCCGAGCAGGCCGGTCCGCCCGACGCGCTCAAGCGCCTGGGCGACGTCGGCGTGCGCATCGTCACCGTGCCGGACGCCCCGTCGGTGGATTCGCTGAAAGCGCGCATCCGCAACATCGCCGAGGCGCTGGACGTGGCCCCGGCGGGTGAAGCGCTGGTGACCGAGATCACCCGCGACCTGAAGGCGGTCGAGGCGATTCCGATCACTGGCGCGCGCGCCATCCTGGTGATGAACCGCACCGGCACGCTGCAAGGCGCGGGCGGCGGCACGGCGGCCAACGAAGTCATGACGATGGCGGGGTTGGCCAATGTGCTGAAGGACCAGCAGGGCTACAAGCCGCTCTCGGCCGAAGCGGTCAGCGCGCTCGCGCCCGACGTCATCGTCGTGACGCGAACTTCGCTGGAAGCTTCCGGCGGCGTGGACAAGCTGCTGGCGCTGCCGGGCCTGGCCTCCACGCCGGCCGCCGCGCGCAAGCGCGTCATCGTCATGGACGACCTGCTCCTCTTGGGCATGGGCCCGCGCCTGCCTTTGGCGCTGACCGAACTCAAGCGGGAGGCGGCCGGTGTCATGGGGCGCTAGCGCAAAGCGCGTCTCCGCGCCGCTGGCGCTGGCAGTGCTGGGCGCCGTGCTGGCGCTGGTGGCGCTGGCCGCCAGCAGCAGCGGCGCGGTCCAGATTCCGTTGCGCGACATGCCCACGCTGCTGTTTGGCGACCCCGCGCCGGGCGATGCGCTGTGGCGCAACGTCCTGATCGACATCCGGCTGCCCCGGGTGCTGTTTGCGATGGTGGCGGGCGCCGCGCTGGCCATATCCGGTGCGGCGATGCAGGCGCTGTTTCGCAATCCGCTGGCCGAGCCTGGCCTTATCGGCATTTCGGCGGGCGGCTCGCTGGGCGCGGTGGCCGCCATCGTGCTGACCTCGGGCGGCTTCTGGGTGCTGGCGCCGGCCGCGTTCGCCGGCAGCCTGCTTGCCACCTTCTGCGCATACGCGCTGGGCCGGCGCGTGCCCGGCATGGCGGGACTGCTGCTCGCGGGCATCGCCATCAACGCGGTGGCGGGCGCCATGATTGGGCTGTTCACGTTCGTGGCCAATGACGCGCAGTTGCGCGACCTCACGTTCTGGACCATGGGCAGCCTGGCCGGCGCCAAGTGGACGTTGCTGGCGTTCCTCGGCCCGTGGGTGCTGCTGATGTCCTGGTGGCTGATGCGCCAGTGGCGCGTCATGAACGCCTTGCTGTTGGGCGAGCGCGAAGCGCAGCACCTGGGTTACGCGCTCAAGCGCGTGCGCGCGCAGCTGGTGCTGGCGTGCGCGCTGATCGTTGGGCCGCTGGTTGCCGCGACGGGCGGCATCGGCTTTGTCGGCCTGGTGGTGCCGCATCTGGTGCGCATGACGCTGGGCGCGAATCACCGCTGGCTGCCGCCGGCCTGCGTGCTGGGCGGGGCGCTGGCGCTGACGCTGGCCGACTGGCTGTCGCGTGTCGCCGTCGTGCCGGCGGAGCTGCCGATCGGGCTGGTGACCAGCCTGGTGGGCGGACCCTTTTTCTTGTGGCTGCTGGCGCGCGGCCGGAGGCACGGTTGATGCTTGCAGCCGACGATCTCGTATTGACGCGGGGCGGCAACCGCATTCTGGACAAGGTGTCGTTGGCGGTGCGGCCCGGCGAAGTGGTCGGCCTTTTGGGCGCGAACGGCGCGGGCAAGTCGACGCTGCTGGGCGCAATGTCCGCCGAATTGGCGCCGGAAGCTGGCTCGGTCCGCCTGGGCGATGCCGACGTGCAGCAATTGGCGCATCGCCAACAGGCCCGCCTGCGCGCCGTGCTGCCGCAAAAGCCCGGGTTGAGCTTCGACCTGGACGTGCGTGACGTGGTGGCAATGGGGGCGTACCCGTTTCCCGAACTGTCGCCCGCGCAGGTGGACACGCTGGTGGATCAGGCGCTGGGCTGGGCCGACGTGTCGCATCTGAATGCGCGCCGCTATCCCGAGCTGTCCGGGGGCGAGCAGCAGCGGGTGCAGTTTGCGCGCGTGCTGGTGCAGTGCAAGGCGGCCCGGGGGCTGGGTGAGCCGCGCTATCTGCTGCTGGACGAGCCCACCGCCAGTCTGGACCCCAAGCACCAGGGCGACCTCTTGCGCGTCGCTGCAGGCCTGGCCCATGACGGCGATACCGGCGTACTGGTGATCCTGCACGACATGAACCTGGCGGCGCGCTGGTGCGACCGCTTGCTCCTGCTGTGCGGCGGCCGGGCCATCGCGTCGGGCACGCCGGCCGAGGTGCTGACGCCGAAGAACCTGTTCCTGGCCTACGGCATCGACGCCCATGTCATGCCGCATCCCTTGCAGCCCGAGCGCCTGCTCGTGGTCACGACATGACGGCGTGACGCCGGACGCGGGGCCGGTAAAATGGCGGGCATTGCACTTTCCCGCCAATTTTCACAGGACCCCGTGTCATGCCTACTTTTGACGTCGTCTCCGAAGTCGACAAACACGAACTGACCAACGCCGTCGACCAAGCCAACCGCGAACTGTCCACGCGCTTCGACTTCAAGGGCACCGAAGCCAAGTTCGAACTCGAGGGCTATGTCGTGACCCAGGTCGCTTCCAGCGCGTTCCAGCTCAAGCAGATGCTGGACATCCTGCGCGGCCGCCTGTCTGCCCGCGGCATCGACGTGCGCTGCCTGGACGTGGCCGACCCGCTTGAAAACCTGGGCGGCGCCCGCCAGAAGGTCACCATCAAGCAGGGCATCGAACAGCCCGTTGCCAAGAAGCTCATCGCCGCCATCAAGAACGCCAAGCTCAAGGTCGAATCGCAGATCAATGGCGACAAGCTGCGCATCTCGGGCAAGAAGCGCGACGACCTGCAGACCGCCATTGCATTGCTGAAAAAGACCGACGTCGAGCTGCCGCTGCAGTTCGAAAACTTCCGCGACTAAGCCGCGCGGGCCGCACCGATGGGGCATTCCAGCGAACTGCTCCTTGTCGTTGAGCTTGCGCGCGCGGGCGGCATGTCGGCCGCGGCGCGCGAGCTTGATGTCACCCCTGCCGCAGTCAGCAAGCGGCTGGCGCAGATCGAGGCGCGGCTGGGCGTGCGGCTCTTCAACCGCAGCACGCGGCGCCTCAGTCTTACCGCCGAGGGCGAGGTGTATCTGGAAAACGCCCGCCGCATCCTGGGCGAGATCGACGACCTGGACGCGCTCATCGCCAGCCGTCAGGCCGCCCCGCGCGGCCTGCTCAAGGTCAATGCGCCGCTGGGTTTCGGGCGCAGCTATATCGCGCCGGCCATCGCGGAATTCGCGCAGCAGTATCCCGAAGTCTCGCTGCAATTGCAGTTGACCGACCGGCCGGCCGACTTCGTGCGCGAGGCCTTTGACGTTGCGGTGCGCTTTGGCGATCTACCCGACACGAGTCTCATCGCGCGCAAGATCGCGCCCAACCGGCGCCTCGTGTGCGCGTCGCCCGGTTACCTGAAAAAACACGGCACGCCGACCACGCCGCATGATCTGGCGCGGCACCAGTGCATCGTGCTGCGCCAGAACGACGCTGCCTATGGGCTGTGGCGTTTCACGAAAGGCCGGCGCAGCGAAACCGTGAAGGTGCGCGGCAATCTCAGCAGCAACGATGGCGAGGTCACCCTGACCTGGGGCCTGGCCGGCCTGGGCATCCTGCAACGCGCGGAATGGGACCTGGCGCGCTACCTGCGCAGCGGCCGGCTGGTGCAGGTGCTAGAGGACTATGCGCTGCCGCAGGCGGATATCTACGCCGTTTTCCCGGAAAGGCACCACCTGTCCGCCAAGGTGCGGGTGTTCGTGGATTTCCTGGTGGCGTATTTCGGCGAAGGGTCGGAGGGGCGGTGGTGAAGCGCTGTTCTTTTGTGCTAGATCCCGTTGCGCGTGCTTTCTTCAACCTCGATCACGCTGTCCACAGGTGCTGCGCCGCGTAGGCGCGCCACGGCCGCCAGGCCTCAGATCGCGCCAGCAGTTGCGCGGGTGTGTAGGCCCGCGATTCCAGCTTTTCCAGCGCGCGGATCAAGCCGATATCCGCATGCGGAAACGCGTCCGGCTCACGCAGTTGCCGCAGCGCGATGTATTGCGCCGTCCATTCCCCCACGCCGCGTATCGTGCGCAACCGCCGCACGGCGTCTTCCAGGTCGACGGCGGCGTCAAAGAGATGCGGGTCCGCGACCGCTGCCGCGGCCACCGCGGACAGCGTCGCCGCCCGGCTGCGCGGCATGCCCAGCGAGGCCAGTTCGGCGGCGGCCACCACGTCCGGCTCGGGAAACACGTGCGTCAGCGCGCCGTCCGGCTGCGCTAGCGGCTTGCCATGCGCCGCCACCAGCTTGCCCGCCAGCCGGATGGCGGCGGCCACCGTGATCTGTTGTCCCAGCACTGCCCGCATGGCCAGTTCAAAACCGTCCCACGCGCCCGGCACGCGCAGCCCCGGCCGCGCCTGCATCAGCGCCGTCATGACTGGATCGGCGGCAAACTGCGCAGCGATTGCCGCCGGGTCGCTGGCCAGGTCGAACACGCGGCGCAGACGCGCGATGATGGCTGGCAGTGACGGCAGATGAGGAAAGCGCACCGCCACCTGCAGCGCGTCGCCCGCGCCCGGCCGCACCGTGACCGTGCCTTGCGCACCATCCAGGCTGACGGTGCGCGCATAGGTGTCGCCCGTCACGGACTCGACGCCGGGAATGGCGCGCAGCCGCAGGAACGCCAGCATGGCGTCCCAGTCGTAGGGCGGGCGGTAGCGCAGCAGCAGCTTGATTTCCCCATCCTGGCCCGCCGGCACCTCCGGCTTGCCTGAACGCCGCAGTTCGCCGGGCGCCCGGCCGAACAGGTCGAGGAACACCTCGTTGAAACGGCGGATGCTGCCGAATCCCGACGCGAAGGCGATCTCGGCCATGGGCAACTGCGTTTCATGGATGAGCTGCTTGGCCAGCAGCACGCGGCGCGTCTGCGCGAATGCGACGGGCGAGGCGCCCAGGTGCTGGCGGAACTGGCGCCGCAACTGCCGCTCGCCCACGCCCAGACGCTGCGCCAGCGCGTCGACGCCGGCCTCGTCCAGCGCGCCCAGCTCGATACGCTGCAATGCGCGCGCCACGGTGGGCGGCAACTCGTGGCCGGGGCCGACTTCGGGCGCCGTTTCCGGGCGGCAGCGCAGGCAAGGGTGGAACCCGGCCTCCTGCGCGGCTGCGGCCGTCGAAAAGAACGTGACGTTTTTCGACAGGGGCGTGCGCGCCGGACAGACCGGGCGGCAATAGATGCGCGTGGTCTTGACGGCCGTGAAGAAGCGGCCGTCGTAGCGGGCGTCGCGCACCTGGATGGCGCTGTAGCAGGCATCGTGGTTCAGGTTCATGAAGCGATGCTAACGCCGCCGGGCGGGCAAGATCTAGCGGATTTCGGACAGGGTTGTGAATGTCACACTGCTGTCCGAAAACCGCCAGCACCCGGTCTGGCGGCGGGTCTATATTGGCGGCTTGCCTACCTACCCGGAGCGACATCATGCCGGTACACACCTTTCTGCTGGAACGGGTTCCCACCCCCATTGGCCGGATGCTCGTGCTGACCGATGCCCAAGCCCACCTGCGCGCCGTGGACTGGGAAGACTACGAATCCCGCATGCACCTGCTGTTGCAGCGCCAGTACGGCCGGGGCGCGGTGCAACTGCAGGACGCCGCGCAGCCTTCGCAGGCAAGCCGCGCGCTGCAAGCGTATTTCGATGGCGACGTGGACGCCATCTCGGATCTTCCGGTCGCCTTGGGCGGCACGCGCTTCCAGCAGCAGGTCTGGCACGCGCTGAGCGGCATCGAAGGCGGCAGCACCATCAGCTACGGCACGCTGGCGACGCGAATCGCCCGTCCCACGGCCGTGCGCGCGGTCGGGCTGGCCAACGGCGCCAATCCCGTGGGCATCGTCATTCCGTGCCATCGCGTGATCGGCGCCAACGCCACGCTGACGGGCTACGGCGGCGGCCTGCACCGCAAGCGCTGGCTGCTGACGCACGAGGCGGCCTGGCGCAGCGCGCAGCCGCAGCGCCGTACCGAGGCGGCACTTTCAACTTCAAGTTGAAAATGTTGTGAATTTCGGCGCGTTCACCACGCGCCGCGCTCGGTACAGTGCCAGCAGACTCATCCGCACGGAGCGCTGGCACCATGAAGACCTATCGCATTGCAACCATCCCCGGCGACGGCATCGGCAAGGAAGTGATTCCCGCCGGCCAGCGCGTCATGCAGGAACTCGCCGCCCAGGGCGGTCTGCGGTTCGAATTTGAAGACTTCGACTGGGGCGGCGACTACTACCGCAAGCATGGCGTCATGATGCCCGCCGACGGGCTGGATGCGCTGCGCGACAAGGACGCGATCCTGTTCGGCTCGGCCGGCGACCCCGACATCGCCGACCACATCACCTTGTGGGGCCTGCGCCTGAAGATCTGCCAGGGGTTCGACCAATACGCCAACGTGCGCCCCACGCGCATCCTGCCGGGGATCGACGCACCGCTCAAGCGATGCACGCCCGAGCAACTTAACTGGGTGATCGTGCGCGAGAACTCCGAAGGCGAGTACTCGGGCGTTGGCGGCCGCGTGCATCAAGGCCATCCCATCGAAGCCGCGACCGACGTGTCGATCATGACGCGCGCCGGCGTCGAGCGCATTCTGCGCTTCGCGTTCAAGCTGGCGCAATCGCGGCCGCGCAAGCTGCTGACCGTTGTCACCAAGTCCAATGCCCAGCGTCACGCCATGGTGATGTGGGACGAGATCGCCGTGCAGGTCAGCCGCGAATTTCCCGACGTGACCTGGGACAAGGAACTGGTCGACGCCGCCACCGCCCGCATGGTCAACCGGCCCGCGACCCTGGACACCATCGTCGCCACCAACCTGCACGCCGACATCCTGAGCGACCTGGCGGCCGCCCTGGCCGGCAGCCTGGGCATTGCGCCCACCGGCAACATCGACCCCGAACGCCGCTACCCGTCCATGTTCGAACCCATCCACGGCTCGGCCTTCGACATCATGGGCAAGGGACTCGCCAATCCGGTCGGGACGTTCTGGTCGGTGGTGATGCTGCTGGAACACCTGGGCGAAACCGACGCGGCGGCGCGGCTGATGCAGGCCATTGAAAGCGTCACCGCCGATCCCGCGCTGCACACCGGCGACCTGGGCGGCCACGCCACGACCGAGCAGGTGACCAAGGCGGTCTGCGCAAAGCTGGCGGAATCGGCGCAAGCCAAGGCGGCATAGACGGCTTCCGGATGTAGGACGGATTCCGGTGTCAGACACCCTTCTTGATGTAGGACCGTTTCCGGTGTCAGACACCTGAATCTGTCTTACGGCTTCAGGAGATCCGGTCAGGTAAGAGGACGTCAGATCCGACCCCTGCGCCCGGCAACACAACAACAAGCGAAGTTCATTCGTAGTCAGGAGACAAATCGTGCATAAGAAAGCGATGACCGCGCGCGCCCTGGCGTTTGCCTGCCTGATCGGCGTTGCATTCGCGGGCGGCGCGCAGGCGCAGTCCTACCCGGCGCGTCCCGTGAGCCTGATCGTGCCGTTCCCGGCGGGCGGCACGACGGACGTGCTGGCGCGCGCGTTGGGGCAGGAGCTGGCCAAGAGCCTCGGCCAGCCGGTGGTGGTCGAGAACAAGCCGGGCGCAGGGTCGACGCTGGGCGCGGACTACGTCGCCAAGGCGGCGCCGGACGGCTACACGTTGCTGATGGGCGCGGTGCATCACACCATCGCCACCAGTGTCTACAAAAGCCTGCATTACGACTTCCAGAAGGACTTCGCGCCGGTCACCACGGTGGCGCTGGTGCCCAACGTGCTGGTCGTCAATCCCAAGCTGCCCGCCAAGGACGTGGCGTCGCTGTTGAAACTGGCGCAGGCGTCGCCCGGCAAGCTGACCTATGGTTCCAACGGCATGGGCACGGGCCAGCATCTGATCGGCGCACAGTTCGAGCGCGCGGGCCATGTGCAGTTGCTGCATGTGCCGTACAAGGGCAGTGGTCCGCTGACGACCGATCTGCTGGGCGGCCAGATCGACATGTCGTTCGACACGATCACGCCGGTGCTGGCGCACATTCAGAGCGGCAAGCTGCGTGCGCTGGCCGTTACCACCAACCAGCGTTCGGCCGCGCTGCCGGACGTACCGACCATGGAAGAGGCCGGTCTGAAGCCCTTCAACATGGGTACGTGGTTCGGCGTGCTGGCGCCAGCGGCGGCGCCCAAGGAGGTGGTCGACCGGCTGAATGCCGAGATGGTGAAGATCATCCGTTCGCCGGACTTCACGCGCCGCATGGCGGAAATCGGCGCGGTGCCGATCGGCGACACGCCCGCGGAGATGAAGGCGCGCATCGGCGCGGACACCGCGAATTACGCGAAGCTGGTCAAGGAAGCGAAAGTTGCAGTGAATTGAGGGGCAGGGCGGGAGCGGCCATTGCGGCCGCTGCCGCGCCGGCCGTCGTGACCCCCGTCATGCGCGGATCCATCCACGCGAAATCGGCAGGGCCAGCACCTTGCGATACAGCCCCTGTACCGCCGCCGTCACCGGCACGCCCGCGCGGCGCCACATGGGAATCGTGACCGCCGCGGCCATGGGCGCCAGCAGCAATCCGCCCAGGATATCCAGCGGGAAATGCACGCCCAGGTACACGCGCGACGTCCCCACGAGCAACGCGCCCGCCAATGCCAGCCAGCCCCATCCCGTCCAACGGCGATCCAGGATCAGCGCAAAGGCGAAGGCCGCGATGATGATCGTGTGATTGCTGGGAAACGACGAGGTCGCCTTGTGCGCGAAGAAGGCGTGCCCCAGGCCGATCACGAAGGGCCGCGGATGCGGCCACAGCACGCCGCATAAATAGCTGGCGGCCAACGCCACGGCGACGCTGGCCAGCGCCTTGAGCATCAGGCTGCGCTGGGCTTCCTTGCCCCACAGCCACACGGCGGCCATGACGCCCGGCACCAGCAGGATGAGTTTGTTCGCCACCAGCATGGCCGCATGGATCCGCCACGCGGGCGTGGCGGGGTCGGCGTTGATCAGAAGAAAAAGGGACTGGTTGAAGCTTTCCGGGAAATCCATGACACGTCATCGCGGCGTAATAAATCGGTTGCCGCGATGGTAATGACCGTACCCGTCAGTTCCCTTACAACGCGCTTCGATACGGCCGCTTTTACTTCTGGATGCGATTGCCCTGCGCATCGACAACCGGCTCGCCGCTTTCCTTCGAGAAGGCCCCCTTCTGCGGCGACGGAAGAATGTCCAGCACCAGTTCGCACGGCCGGCACAGCTTCGCGCCCAGCGGCGTCGACACAAAGGGACGGTTCAGCAGGATCGGGTGCTGCTCGATCGCGTCCAGCAACGCGTCATCCGACAGCGACGTGTCGTCCAGACCCAGTTCCGCGTAGGGCGTGCCCTTTTCGCGCAAGGCATCACGCACGCTGACGCCAGCCTTCTTGAACAGCGCTTTCAGCGTGTCGCGCGAGGGCGGCGTTTCCAGGTACAGGACGACCTGCGGCTCGATGCCGGCGTTGCGGATCAGGCCCAGCGTGTTGCGCGAGGTGCCGCACTTGGGGTTGTGATAGATGATGACGTCGGACATGAGGGCTCCTCTTTCGGGTGATGCGCTGTGAATCTGCACAATGCAACTGCGCCATGCCATTGAGCAAGGCAAGACCCGGAGCATAGTCCATCTACCGCGCCGCAGTCTGGCGCCGCGCCGCCGTCACACCGACAGATGCCGCCGCACGTCCTCGCCGTCGATGGCATCGCGCCCGCCGCTTGCCACCACCTCGCCGCGCGACAGCACGACAAACTGGTCCGCCAGTTCGCGCGCAAAATCAAAATACTGTTCGCACAGCAGGATCGCGATGTCGCCGCGCTGGCGCAGCATGTGGATCACCCGCGCGATGTCCTTGATGATGGACGGCTGGATGCCTTCGGTGGGCTCGTCCAGGATGATGAGCTTGGGCTCGGCCACCAGCGCCCGCGCGATGGCCAACTGCTGCTGTTGCCCGCCAGACAGATCGCCGCCGCGCCGCGACAGCATGCTTTTCAACACAGGGAACAGTTCAAAGACTTCCTCCTTGATGCGGCGGGCGCGGGCCGCGGGTTTGGTCGCCATGCCCATCAGGATGTTTTCTTCGACCGTCAGGCGCGCGAAGATGTCGCGGCCCTGGGGCACATAAGCCATGCCGCGCGCGGCGCGCTGGTGCGGCGCCAGGCGCGTGATGTCGGCTCCGTCGAAGGCGATGCCGCCGCGCGCCACGGGCAGTACGCCCATGACGCACTTGAGCAGCGTCGTCTTGCCCACGCCATTGCGGCCCAGGAGCGCCAGGCATTCGCCTTGCCGCACCGACAGCGACACGCCGCGCAGGGTATGGCTGCCGCCGTAGTATTGGTCGATCGTGCTTACGTCCAGCATGTTCAGCGCCCCAGGTAGACTTCGATCACGCGCGGGTCGGCCTGCACACGGCTCATCGGGCCTTCGGCCAGCACCGAGCCTTCGTGCAGCACCGTCACCTTGCCATCGCCCGCGATCTGGTTCACAAAGTCCATGTCGTGTTCCACCACCATCAGGGAATGCCGGCCGCGCAGTTCGTTCAAGAGTTCGCCGGTGCGTTCAGTCTCGGCGTCGGTCATGCCGGCCACGGGTTCGTCCAGCAGCAGCAACTGCGGCTCCTGCATCAGCAGCATGCCGATCTCCAGCCACTGCTTCTGGCCGTGCGACAAGAGGCCCGCGGGCCGCCATACCTCGGGCCGCAGCCGGATCAGGTCCAGCGTCTCGCCGATCCGGTCGGCCTGTTCGCTGGAAAGCCGCGAGAACAGGGTGGGGCGCACGCGCTTGTCCGTCTTCATCGCCAGCTCCAGGTTCTCGAACACGGTGTGCTGTTCGAACACCGTGGGGCGCTGGAACTTGCGGCCGATGCCCGCGTGCGCGATCTGCGCCTCGCTCAGCGTCGTCAGGTCGATGCTCTGGCCGAAGTACGCCGTGCCCGACGTGGGCCGCGTCTTGCCGGTGATGACGTCCATCATGGTGGTCTTGCCGGCGCCGTTGGGGCCGATGATGCAGCGCAGTTCGCCCACGCCGATATCCAGCGTCAGATCGTTCAGCGCCTTGAAGCCGTCGAAGCTGACCGTGATGCCTTCCAGGTACAGGATGGCGCCGTGGCTGGTGTCCAGGCCCTTGGGGCTGACGCGGCCATAGCCGGCGTCGCCGCTCGGGCCGCCGTCCAGCGTGGCCGATTCGGTGTGCGTGGAGGTCATGCCTTCTTCTCCTGGATGCGGGCCGCGATACGGCGGGCAAGACCGACGATGCCGGTCGGCAGGAACAGGGTCACCAGCACGAAGATGAGGCCCAGCGCGTACAGCCAGTATTCCGGCAGCACGCTGGTGAACCAGGTCTTCAGGCCGTTGACGGCGCCCGCGCCGATGATGGGGCCGATCAGCGTGCCGCGCCCGCCCGTCGCCACCCAGATGACCATCTCGATGGAGTTCTCGGTGGACATTTCACCGGGATTGATGATGCCGACCTGCGGCACGTACAGCGCCCCGGCGATGCCGCACAGCACGGCCGACAGCGTCCACACGAACAGCTTGAAGCCCAGCGGGTCGTAGCCGATGAAGCGCACGCGGCTTTCGGCATCGCGCACGGCGGTCAGCACGCGTCCCAGCTTGCTCTGCGTGACCATGCGCGCAAGAATCAGCGCGCCGGCCAGCGCCGCCAGCGTCACCCAGTACAACGTGGCGCGCGTGCCCGGCGCGGTGATGTCAAAGCCCAGAATGCGCTTGAAATCGGTAAAGCCGTTGTTGCCGCCAAACCCCGTGTCATTGCGAAAGAACAGGAGCATCGCGGCAAAGGTCAGCGCCTGCGTGATGATCGAGAAGTACACGCCCTTGATGCGCGAGCGGAAGGCAAAGTAGCCGAAGACGAAGGCCAGCACGCCCGGCACCAGCACCACCAGCAGCATCGCGTACCAGAAGTGGTCCGTGAACGACCAGTACCAGGGGTAGGTCTTCCAGTCCAAAAACACCATGAAGTCGGGCAGGTCGCTCTGGTAGACGCCGTCGCGGCCGATGGCGCGCATCAGGTACATGCCGTGCGCGTAGCCGCCCAGCGCAAAGAACAGGCCATGGCCCAGCGACAGGATGCCCGCATAGCCCCACACCAGGTCCAGCGCCAGCGCCGCCATGGCGTAGCACATGAACTTGCCCATCAAGGCCACGGCGTAAGCCGACACATGCAGTGCATGGCCGGGCGGAAACACCAGATTCATCAGCGGCAACAGCGCCAGCAGGACGACGCCCGCGGCCAGCGCCGTCCACACGCGGCCCGAGAAGATCGGGCGGCGCGCCAGCAGGTTCAGGTCGGTCAGCGCGGTCTGTTTCATTCGACGCTCCGGCCCTTGGGGGCGAACAGGCCTTGCGGCCGCTTTTGGACGAACAGCACGATGAGCACCAGGATGGTGATCTTGGCCATGACAGCTCCCGCGTAAGGCTCCAGGAATTTATTCACGCCGCCCAGGCCGAGCGCGGCGATGACGGTGCCAGCAAGCTGGCCCACGCCGCCCAGCACCACGACCATGAACGAGTCGACGATGTAGCCGCGGCCCAGGTCCGGCCCCACGTTGCCCAGCTGCGAGAGCGCCACGCCGGCCAGCCCCGCGATGCCGGAGCCCAGGCCGAAGGCCAGCATGTCGACGCGGCCGGTGGGCACGCCCACGCAGTCCGCCATGCGCCGGTTCTGCGTGATGGCGCGCACGAAGAGGCCAAGCCGCGTGTGGTTCAGCAGGGCCCACACCAGAAACACCACAAAGAAGGCAAAGCCGATGATGACGAGCCGGTTGTAGGTCAGCACCAACCCGCCCAACACCGTTACGCCGCCCGACATCCAGCTGGGGTTGCCGACCTCCACGTTCTGCGCGCCAAACAATGTGCGCACGCCCTGCATCAGCATCAGGCTGATGCCCCAGGTGGCCAGCAGCGTTTCAAGCGGACGGCCATACAGCCAGCGGATCACGGTGCGTTCCAGCGCCATGCCCACCAGCGCCGTCACCACGAAGGCAAGCGGCAACGCTGCCACGACATACCAGTCCAGCCAGCCCGGCAGCCAGGCGCGAAACACCGTCTGCACCACGTACGTCACATACGCGCCGATCATCAGCAGTTCGCCGTGCGCCATGTTGATGACGCCCATCAGGCCGAAGGTGATGGCCAGGCCCAGCGCGGCCAGCAGCAGCACGCTGCCCAGGCTCACGCCGTAAAAGAGATTGCCGGCCCATTCGATCGTGGCCAGGTGCCGGTCGATCTGCTTGAGCGCATTGGCCGCCGCCTCGCGGACGCCGGCGTCGGGTTCGGTGTACGTCCCGTCGCGCTCCTGCGTCAGGGCCGCCAGCGTGGGCCGGAAGGCCGCATTCTTCGTGTCGCCCAACACCTGCACCGCGTGGCGGCGCTTGGCGGGGTCTTCGCTTTTCAGTTCCAGATTGGCTTGCGCGATCAGCAGTGCGCCGCGCACGGCTTCGTTCTTCTCCGCTGCCAGCGCCTTTTCCAGCATCGGCAGGCGCGCCGGGTCGCCGGTCTGCTGCAGCCGCCGGGCCGCGTCAAGACGCTCGTTGGCGTTGTCGGAGAACAGGCGGGATCCCGCCAGCGCGGCCTCGATGGCGCGGCGCAGGCGGTTGTTGATGGAAATCGTGCCCGCGTCCGCGGGCAGGTCCACGGCAGCGCTCGTGGAAGGGTCAGTGGCGCGCGACCCGCCGGCGCCGATCAGCACGCGGCCGTCGGCAGTGGCGTAGAGCTGGTCGCTGCCCAGCGCCTGCAGCACCGCGGCCGCAGCGGGATCGGGCAGTTGGCCCAGGGCGGCAATCGCCTGCAGCCTGGCGTCGGTGTCGTCGCCGGCCAGCGGCGCAAGCAGGGTCTGGTCCACGCCGGCAGCGGCCGCGGGCGCGGCAAGCGCCGGCACGGCGATCAGCCATGCCAGGAGGAAACGACGCAAGAAGTGTGCGATTGCCGCGATGCGCATGGCTGCCTTTTCCTTGGGGTTGAGACTACAGGCCTTGCTTGCCTTCGTTGCCCGGGATGTACGGGCTCCACGGCTGGGCGCGGATCGGACCCTTGCTCTTCCACACCACGCTGAACTGACCGTCCGCCTTGATTTCACCGATGTAGACCGGCTTGTGCAGGTGGTGGTTGGTCTTGTCCATTTCGATCGTGTAGCCGTCCGGCGCGTTGAACTTCTGCCCTCCCATCGCGGCGATGACCTTGTCCACGTCGGTGGTCTTGGCCTGTTCAACCGCCTGCTTCCACATGTGGATGCCGATGTAGGTGGCTTCCATCGGATCGTTCGTCACGACGGTGTTGGCGTTGGGCAGATTCTTGGCCTTGGCGTAGGCCTTCCACTTCGCGATGAATGCGTCGTTGACGGGGTTCTTGACGGACTGGAAGTAGTTCCACGCAGCCAGGTGGCCGACCAGCGGCTTGGTGTCGACGCCGCGCAGTTCCTCTTCGCCCACGCTGAACGCCACGACCGGCACGTCGGTGGCCTTCAGGCCGGCGTTGCCCAGTTCCTTGTAGAAGGGCACGTTCGAGTCGCCATTGATGGTCGAGATCACGGCCGTCTTGCCGCCCGTGGCGAACTTCTTGATGTTCGCGACGATGGTCTGGTAGTCGGAGTGACCGAACGGGGTGTAGACCTCGTCGATGTCGCTGTCCTTCACGCCCTTGGAATGCAGGAAGGCGCGCAGGATCTTGTTGGTGGTGCGGGGATAGACGTAGTCGGTGCCCAGCAGCACGAAGCGCTTGGCGCCGCCGCCGTCTTCGCTCATCAGGTATTCCACGGCGGGAATGGCCTGCTGGTTGGGCGCGGCGCCCGTGTAGAACACGTTCTTCTCCAGCTCTTCGCCTTCGTACTGCACGGGGTAGAACAGCAGACCGTTCAGTTCCTTGAACACCGGCAGCACCGACTTGCGCGACACCGAGGTCCAGCAGCCGAAGACCACCGCCACCTTGTCCTGCGCGAGCAGCTGGCGCGACTTCTCGGCAAACAGCGGCCAGTTCGAGGCGGGGTCCACCACCACGGCTTCCAGCTTCTTGCCCATCACGCCGCCGTTGGCGTTGATCTCGTCGATGGTCATCAGGGCCACGTCCTTGAGCGACGTTTCCGAGATGGCCATGGTGCCCGACAGCGAATGCAGGATGCCGACCTTGATGGTGTCCTCGGCGGCGTGGACCTGCGGCATCCATCCTGTCATGGCCAACAGGCTCACGGCGGTCAGTTGCTTAAGGGCTAGTCTGCGTTTCATGGTGACTCCTGGATGGAAGGTGCCGGCCTGGCCGGCGAGAGAACGTTCTGAAAATGCAGTCGCACAGGGATTCAAAAGCAAAACGCGTGCCAAGTTTTGGCAGGCATGCGGCTGCTGTATGAAGCGGGCGGGTTTACGCGAAGGCGCGTGGCGATGGCGGCGCCGCGCGACGGGGATCAGAACGGTGCCGTCTGCACAGAATCGGTGCGTGTTGCGCGCGATGACGGTGCGGCGTGCATGCCGATGCGATGGCCTGCGAAAGCGGCAGGCGCGCGGTCTTGCCGCGCTTCAGAGGGAAAGCGGCGTGCGCGGCCAACATGGCACGCACTTTGCTTGGGAATCCGTACTTGTATACAAGAAAGGATTCCAGCATGAATGCCGCAGCAACGCAGAAGCACCCCGCCGGTTGGACGATCGCGCAATGGCAGGCCGCCTACCGCGACGGTGCGCAGCCTGAAGGCTTGTTGGCCGGCCATGTGGCCGCGCCGGATGACGTCGAAGACAATGCCTGGATCCGGCGCGTGGACCGCGCGCAGCTCGACGAACAGCTCGACGGCCTGCGTCTCTTGCTGGCCGCGGCGGGCGGCGACATCTCGCGCCTGCCGCTGTATGGCGTTCCCTTCGCGATCAAGGACAACATCGATGCGGCCGGCTGGCCCACGACCGCGGCGTGTCCCGAGTTCGCCTATACACCGCAGGAAGACGCCACCGTCGTGCGCCGTCTGCGCGCGGCCGGCGCCATCCTCATCGGCAAGACGAATCTGGACCAGTTCGCGACCGGCCTGGTGGGCACGCGATCGCCGCATGGCGCCGTGGCCAACACGTTCGATCCCGCCTACGTCAGCGGCGGTTCCAGCTCCGGTTCGGCATCGGTGGTCGCGCGCGGCATCGCGGCGTTTTCGCTGGGCACCGATACCGCGGGCTCCGGGCGTGTGCCGGCCGGCTTCAACAATATCGTCGGGCTCAAGCCGACCAAGGGTTGGCTCAGCACCGCAGGCGTAGTGCCGGCGTGCCGCACGCTGGACTGCGTATCGATCTTTGCGCTGACGGTGGACGACGCCGACAAGGTGGCGCAAGTGGCCGGCGGGTACGACGATGCCGATCCGTATTCGCGCCCCATGCCGGTTGGCGCGTCGCTGCCGTGGCCGAAGGCGCCTCGGTTGGCGGTGCCCGCATCGCTGGAATTCTTTGGCGACTCGCAGGCCGCCGCCGTGTTCGACGACGCGGTGCGTGCACTGCGTGCCGAGGGCGCCGAGGTCGAGACCATCGACTTTGCGCCGTTCAGCGAACTGGCCGCGCTGCTGTATCAAGGGCCATGGGTCGCCGAACGCTTTGCGGCCGTGGAATCGTTGTGGAAAGAGAACCCCGGCGCCATCAATCCGGTGGTGCGCGGCATTGTCGAACAGGCCGCGAACTACACCGCGCTGGACGCGTTCAAGGCCGAGTACCGGCGCGCCGAGCTCACCCGCCAGATCCATCGCGCGCTGGAAGGCTTTGACGCGCTGGTCGTGCCGACCTCGCCGTCCATCTACACCATCGCCCAGCTTGAAGCGGACCCCGTCACGCTCAATTCCCGCCTGGGTGTCTACACCAACTTCGCCAATCTGGCCGATCTGTCCGCGCTGGCCGTGCCGGCCGGCATGCGCGCCGATGGGCTGCCGTCCGGCATCACGCTGATCGGACTGGCGTGGCAGGACCGCGCGCTGGCGCAGTTCGGCAGGCAATGGCAGGCGCGGCGCGGGCTGCCGCTGGGCGCAACCGGGATGCCGCTGCCCACGCTGGCGGCGGATGGCGCACCGTCCGCGGACACCGTGCGCGTCGCCGTCGTGGGCGCGCATCTGACCGGCATGCCGCTCAACCACCAACTGACGTCGCGCCACGCGGTGTTTGTCGAGAAGACGGCGACGGCGGGCGACTACCGCCTCTTCGCCCTGGCCAACACCACACCGCCCAAGCCCGGGCTGGTGAAGATGGACAGCGGCGCCGCCATCGAGGTCGAGCTGTGGGACGTGCCGGTGACGGCCTTCGGCGCGTTTGTGGCCGAGATTCCCGCGCCGCTGGGCATCGGCACGCTGGAGCTGGCCGACGGCCGGCTGGTCAAGGGCTTCATCTGCGAACCGCGCGGCCTGGAGGGCGCGCGCGACATCACCGCGTTCGGCGGCTGGCGGGCCTATCTGGCCAGCCTGAATGCCGCCACCTGCTGACTACCCGCTACCCACTCCATAACCCCGCCCTCACCTCAGGGAGTCGCACCGTGTTCGATACTGTTCTGATTGCAAACCGCGGCGAAATCGCCGTCCGCGCCATCCGCACCCTCAAGCGGCTGGGCATCCGCAGCGTGGCCGTCTATTCCGACCCGGACCGCAACGCCGCGCACGTGCGCGAGGCCGATGTGGCCGTGGCGCTGGGCGGCGAGAAGGCGGCCGACAGCTACCTGCGCATGGACCTGCTGCTGGCCGCCGCACGCGAACAGGGTGCGCAGGCGATCTATCCCGGCTACGGCTTTCTGTCGGAAAGCGCTGAATTCGCGGACGCCTGCGAGGCCGCGGGCATCGCCTTCGTCGGCCCCACGCCGCTGCAGATACGCGAGTTCGGGCTGAAGCACCGCTCGCGCGAGCTGGCTGCGGAAGCTGGCGTGCCGATGACGCCGGGCACCGGGCTCCTGTCCAGCCTGGGTGAGGCGCTGTCGCAGGCCGAGCGCATCGGCTATCCCGTCATGCTCAAGAGCACGGCGGGCGGCGGCGGCATTGGGCTCTCGCGCTGCGAGAACGAGGCGGAACTGACCGTGGCGTTCGACAGCGTGCAGCGCATGGGCGAGCACTTCTTTCGCGATGGCGGCGCGTTCATCGAGCGGTATGTGGACAACGCGCGGCACGTCGAGGTGCAGATCTTTGGCGACGGTGCGGGCCGCGTGCTGGCGCTGGGCGAACGCGACTGCTCGGTGCAGCGCCGCAATCAGAAAGTCATCGAGGAAACGCCCGCGCCGCAGTTGCCGGCCGCCACGCGCGCCGCGCTGCTGGATGCCGCCGTCAAGCTGGGCGAATCGGTGAACTACCGTTCCGCCGGCACGGTGGAGTTCATCTACGATCCGGCGCGCGACAGTTTCTATTTCCTGGAGGTGAACACGCGCCTGCAGGTCGAGCATCCGGTGACCGAAGCGGTCACCGGCCTGGACCTGGTGGAATGCATGTTGCGCGTGGCAGCAGGCGAGCCGCTGGATTTCGCAGCCATGTCGCGCGCGCCGCAAGGCGCGTCCATTGAAGTGCGCCTGTATGCGGAGGATCCGCTGCGCCAGTTCCAGCCGTCGCCAGGCGTGTTGACCGAGGTCTCGTTCCCGGAAGGCGTGCGCGTCGATGGCTGGGTCGAAACCGGCACGGACGTGCCCGCGTTTTACGACCCGATGCTGGCCAAGCTGATCGTGCATGCGGACACGCGCGAGGCCGCGCTGGACAAGCTGGCCGACGCGCTGGCGCGCACGCGGCTGCACGGCATTGCGACCAACCTGGATTACCTGCGCCAGATCGTGGCCGACGCGCGCTTTCGCGCGGGGCAGCTGTCCACGCGCTTTTTGGAAAGCTTTACGTACCGCCCCGCGGCGATCGAGGTCGTGGAAGCCGGCACCTACACCAGCGTGCAGGATTATCCCGGCCGCGCGGGCTACTGGGACATCGGCGTGCCGCCGTCCGGTCCCATGGACGACTACGCGTTTCGCGTCGCCAACCGCATCGTCGGCAACGCGCCCGATGCGGCCGGTATCGAGACCACGCTGGTCGGGCCCACGCTGCGCTTTCACGGCGACGCCGTCGTGGCGTTGACCGGCGCATCGTGCGCCGCAACGCTGGACGGCGAGCCGGTGCCGATGTGGCAGCCGATCTTCGTGAAGTCGGGGCAGGTGTTGGCCACAGGCCGCGCACTGTCGGGTTGCCGAAGCTACCTGGCGGTACGCAACGGCCTGGACGTGCCGCTCTACCTGGGCAGCCGGTCCACGTTTGCGCTGGGCCAGTTTGGCGGGCATGCCGGCCGCACGCTGCGCGTGGGCGACATGCTGCCCGTGATCCGCCCCGAGCTGGCGGGCGCCAACGCCGCCCCGCCCGAAACCCTGCCGCAGGCCGCGCCCGCGGCACTGATCCCCGAGTACGGCAGCACCTGGGAGATCGGCGTGCTGTACGGGCCGCATGGCGCGCCAGATTTCTTCCTGCCGGAGGCCATCGACGCTTTCTTTGCGACCGACTGGGAGGTTCACTACAACTCCAACCGCCTGGGCGTGCGCCTGATCGGACCCAAGCCCACCTGGGCGCGCGAAAACGGCGGCGAGGCGGGCCTGCACCCGTCCAACATCCACGATTGCGAGTATGCGATCGGCAGCATCAACTTCACGGGCGACAGCCCCGTCATCCTGACGCGCGACGGCCCCAGCCTGGGCGGCTTCGTGTGCCCCGTCACCATTGCCCGCGCCGAACTGTGGAAGGTGGGGCAGGTCAAGCCCGGCGACCGCATCCGCTTCGTGCGCATCGACTACCCGCAGGCCGTGGCGCTGGAAGCTGCGCAGGACCGCCGCATTGCCGATCTGGCGCCGGCGGTTCCCGCTGCGACGGAGCCGACGCCCGTGCCCGCGACCGTCTCCGAGACGATCGTGGCCGCGCTGCCCGCTGAAGGATCGCGTCCCTCGGTGTCGTACCGGCAGGCGGGCGACGGCTACCTGCTGCTGGAATACGGCGACAACGTGCTGGACCTGGCGCTGCGCATGCGCATCCACCTGTTGATGGAAGCATTGAACGCGAACCCGGTGGCCGGCGTGCTGGAGCTGTCGCCGGGCGTGCGCTCGCTGCAGATCCGCTACGACAGCCGGGTGATCCTGCAGGGCGCGCTCATCGCCAGGCTGCTGAAGATCGAGGAAGGACTGGCCGACGTCGCGACGCTGAAGGTGCCGACGCGCGTCGTGTACCTGCCCATGGCCTTCGAAGACAGCGCCACGCTGGGCGCGGTGCAGCGTTATCAGGAAACCGTGCGCGCCAGCGCGCCCTGGCTGCCGAACAACGTGGACTTCATCCAGCGCATCAATGGCCTGGATTCACGCGACGAGGTGAGTCGCATCGTGTTCGAGGCCAGCTATCTCATCATGGGCCTGGGCGACGTCTATCTGGGCGCGCCGTGCGCGGTGCCGATCGATCCGCGCCACCGCCTGCTGACGTCCAAGTACAACCCGGCGCGCACCTTCACCGCCGAGGGCACGGTGGGCATCGGCGGCGTCTACATGTGCATCTACGGCATGGATTCGCCCGGCGGTTATCAGCTGGTGGGACGCACGCTGCCCATCTGGAACAAGTTCCTGAAGAATCCCGTGTTCCAGGACGGCAAGCCCTGGCTGCTGCGTTTCTTCGATCAGGTGCGGTTCTATCCGGTCACCGAAGCCGAACTGGATGTGCTGCGCGAAGACTTCCGCGAAGGCCGCGCGACGGTCCGCATCGAAGAAGAGATATTCGACTTCGCGGCGCATCAGCGTTTTGTGGCCGAGCAGGCGGACAGCATTGCCGCGTTCCAGGCGCGCCAGAAGACGGCCTTCGATGCCGAGGTGGCGCTGTGGAAGAGCGAGGATGTGGCTGCCGACCCCCCCGCCGCGCAGCCCGAGGCCGAGACCGTGCTGCGCGAGGGCGAACGCCTGGTCAGCGCGGACATGTGCGGCAACATCTGGAAGATCCCGGTCCAGGTGGGGCAGAGCGTGTCGGCCGGCGACACGCTGGTGGTGGTCGAGGCCATGAAGATGGAACTGTCCGTCATCGCGCCGGCGTCCGGCACGGTGTCCGCCATCCGGTGCGTGCCCGGCAAGCCCGTCAACGCGGGCGATCCGCTCGTCGTGATCACCGAAGACGCCACGTGCGTCGTGACCGGATGAGGCGGCTGGAAGCCGTCCAGGCCGGTCCGGCCATCCGCCAGTCGCCCGTGCTGGCGGGCTCGCTGGCCGATCAGGTCTACCAGCGCATCAAGGACGACCTGTTCGGCTTCCGGATGCTGCCCGGCGAACGCTTCACGGAGGCCGACCTGGTGGCGCGGCTTGGCGTGAGCCGCACGCCGGTGCGGCTGGGCCTGGCGCGGCTGGAACGCGAAGGCTTCGTGCTGGCGCGGCCGCGCAGCGGCTGGCAGGTGCGGCCCTTTGATTTCGAACGCTTCGAGGCGCTGTACGACGTGCGCGTGGTGCTGGAGCTGGCGGCGGTGGACAAGCTGTGTGCGCGGCAGGACATGGACCGGGCGGGGATGCTAGGCGCGCTGACCGACGTGTGGCTGGTGCCGCCCGCGCAGCGCATTCTGGATGGCCGGCTGGTGGGGCAGCTTGACGAGGCGTTTCATTGCGCGCTGGTCGCCGCGGCCGGCAACCCCGAGATGGCGCAGATCCACCGCGACGTGACGGAAAAGATCCGCATCGTGCGGCGGCTGGATTTCACGAAGGACTTCCGGGTGGATGCCACGTACGACGAACACGCGGCCATCCTGCGTGCGGTGCTGGCGCGCCGCACCGATGAGGCCGCGCGCTTGCTGCGATCCCATATCGACATGAGCAAGGCCGAGGTGCGCAAGATCACGCTGCACATGCTGCACGAGGCGCGTGCCAGCGCCGGTTGACAGGTCGAGGGCAGTCGGCGGGCTTCGGTTCCGAGCTTCGGTCTTCAGCCCCTGTCTTCAGCCCTGAAGCTGCCGGTAGACTTCCTGCGACACGCGCTGCAACTCATCGCGGCTGACCGCGCCGGACAGCGCGTAGCCGAACTCGCCCTCGACCCAATAGAACACGCGGACGGGCCCTTCCTGCGTGAACTGGAAGGCGGTCTGCCCGCCGGCCGCTTCCCGCGTCACATACAACGTCAGGCGCTGCCCATCGGCAGCGCCGTACATGAACTGCGCGACGGGCCCCGCCCCGCCGGGCAGGAGGCGTCCGCCGATCAATTCGTAACCCGTTTTCGACAGCGACGGTGCGCGCATCGGCGCGCCCATGCGTTTGGTCAGCCAGGTCACCAGCGCTTTCTCGTTGTCGCCGCTGACTTCAACGGGCCGGCCCATGTCGGGCGCAAACACGGCGTGGGCGATGGCGGCGCGCTGGGCGTAGCCGCCCGCCGCGCGCTCGGGACTGGCGGTGGCCAGCGCGGCTTGCAGATGACGCGCGTCGACGGCGCCGCGCGCGAACCACGCCAGGCTGGCGCTGACTGCGGCAATCGCCACGCTGGCCGCCATCGCGCGCCACGGCCACGTCCGTGCCGGGGCGCGCAGCGGCAGGCGCAGCGGCAACGGTTCGTCCAGCACGGGGTCCAGCAACGCATGCAGCGCGCGCCGTTGCCCCTGCCAGTCGTCCACGCGCGTCTGGTCTTGCGGATGCGCGGCCAGAAAGGCGGCCACCTCGGCATGACGCGCGGCGGAGAGCTGGCCGTCCGCGTAGCCATGCAGATCGGCTTCGGTGATCGGCGTACCCGCGGCGGGAACCGGGTGGAGGCGTTTGTCGTTCATGGCATTTCACGCGGGGTGGGAACGGGCCGCAGGCGCGGTGCGGCGTCACGGCCGCGCATCAGTGCGCCGAGCTTCTCGCGGGCGCGCGACAGGCGCGACATGACGGTGCCGATGGGCACCGACAGGATGCGTGCGGTCTCCTGATAGGAAAGGTCTTCGACCGCAATCAGCAGCAGGACCTCGCGCTGCTCGGCCGGCAGGGCCTGCAGGCAGCGGTCCAGGTCGCGCACTTCAAGCTGATCGGTCTGGGTGGCGCGCACCGGCGCGTCGGGCAGGTCGCCCGGTGCCGTCTGGTCGGTACGCCGGCTGGCGGCGCGCACACCGTCGATGAAATGGTTGTGCATGATGCCGAACATCCAGGCGCGCAGTTCGCCGCGCCGCTGCCAGCGTGAATAGCGGCTCCATGCTCGCTCCAGCGTATCCTGAACGAGGTCGTCGGCCCGGTCGGGGTCACCCGTCAGCCCGCGCGCGTAACGCCGCAGGCTGGGGATGCAGGCCAGGATCTGGGCTTCGTCTTCGGCGCGCATGGTCTGATCGGGCAGCTGTCCGGATCAGGGTTTGACGACGTGCCAGATTTCCTTGAAGTTGTCGCCGGTCTTGTCACCCGGCTTGGTGTCCTTGGCGAACAGGTACAGCGGCTTGTTCTTGTAGGCCCATTGCTTGCTGCCGTCGGGGCGGGTGATGACCGTCAGGTCGCCCATCGGCTTGGCGTCGCCGGTGGCCATGGCGGGCGGCCAGGCCTTGGCGCACTGGTCAACGCAGGCGCTCTTGCCCGCGGTGTCCTTGTCGAAGGTGTACAGCGTCATGCCGGCGCTATCGACCAGAATGCCGTTCTGGGTCTTGACGGCCTGGGCGTGGGCGCCGGCCGAGAACAGGGCGGCGCAGGCAAGAGCCAGGGCCGCGGCGTTGTGTTTGCGCATGGTGTGCCTCGTAGAGGGAAAGGATTGGGGGACTGCCCTCTACGGACGCCGGCCGGGGCCGCTTTATTCCAGCGGTCCGGAAAAAAGCTGCCGCGAAGGGTTCAAGCGCCCGGCCGGACCGCGCCGGGGTCATACCGCATTTCATGCTCCAGCTCGGTCTCCTCCACGGAAGTGAAGCCCAGCGCCTCGTACAGCCGCCGGGCGGGATTGCCTTTCAGGACGCTCAGGGTGACTGGCGCGCCTTCCTTGTCCGCCCGGTCCAGCACCTTGGCGAGCAGCCGGCGGCCAAGCCCCTGACCCTGGAAGTCGGGATCGATCTGGATCTGCACGATGCGCCAGCCCGCTGGATCGCGGTAATGCTTGAACAGGCCGGCAGGACGGCCGGCCAGCCAGACGATCTGGGCGTCGTCAAAGTGGTAGTGGATGCGCGCCAGGTGCTCGGCTTCGTCCACCGGAATGCCGGCGCGCTCCAGATACGCCGTCATCGTGCGCTTGCGCAGGGACAGCAGGAACGGCACGTCTTCTTCGGTGGCGGGCTGCAACGCCAGATCGGGGGTGAGGCTCATGTTGCGGTGCGAAGGGAAGGGAGGAACGCGAGCGCCGCCGGCTGGCGGGCGGGTTGCCTGACGTTATAGATCGGTTGCGGGGTGGGCGCTAGATGGATTGAGAGGCGTTGGAGGCGTACCGTAAACCAGTCCTGGAAACAGACGGCAGCAATGGCCTTTCAAAAAATGAGTAGTAGACTTCACAAATTCAGGCAATCGCGTTAATTTGATACGTGTACTTCACATTTTGGAGCTGGGATATGCCCTCGTATTCCACAGATCCCCTGATCAATGCGCTGGTCAAGGCGCGACGCGACCGTAAATTCACGCAGGCTCAGCTCGCGGATCTTGCGGGTATCAGTCGTCGTGCATTGGTAGCGATCGAGGGTGGAGGGGATTGCAATGTATCGACGTTGCGCCGCCTTACGCGCGCCCTGGACTTGGAGTTGAGGCTGGTCCCCGCAGAGTATTCGCCGCCCACCCTTGAAGACGTGTATGCCGAAAACGAGGCGGCCTACCGTCGTTTGCGCGAAGGGCATAAATCATGACGCTGGACATCTATGTGCAGGACAAGAAGGTTGGCGTGCTGGACCAGACCGGGATTACCTCCTTCGTGTTTACCTATCTGCCCGATACGCCAAGAGACTTGGCAGTGTCTTTACTGATGCCGCCCCGCACAGAAAGCTGGACCAGCCCATTTCTATTCCCAGTGTTCCAGGTCTCGCTGCCAGAAGGGGCGTTGCGGCAGACACTGGAACGGTTCTTCGCAAAAAACTTCGCCAGCTTTGGCGACATGGAACTGTTGGCAATCGTTGGTGAAAATCTGATCGGTCAGGTTAAAGCCGTGCCCGCGGGCGGGACACCTTCGCGACGAAGCGTCCATGAATCGCTGCAAAGTCTGTTGTCATCGGACCTGAAATCCATCGTGCGCCATTACTTGGGCGAGGATAGTCATGGGCCGGGCGTATCCGGAGGATTCTTGAAATTTCTGGCACGCAGCCCCGTCAGCGGGGATGGCGTGAAACGCACCATCGCCGTCGACCAGTGGATCGTCAAATTGAACGATCCCGATCGTGCCGACATCGTGCTGATGGAACACTTCGGAATGATGGCGGCGCGAGAGATGGGACTCAACGTGCCAGACACGCATCTTGCCCCCGATTTCAGCCGGCTGCTTGTCAGACGATTTGATGTCGACGCCACGGGTAGGTCTCTCGGTTTCGAAGACATGTGTGCATTGACCGGCCAGCCGGCGCGGGACAAGTTCAGTGGTTCGGCCGAGCGCATCGTTCGTACCATCCGCGCCTTCTGTCCCGGGATGGCTGGCCAACGAGCCTGCGAACAGTTTTATGCGCAGTATCTGTTGGCCGCAGCCATCAGAAACGGCGATGCGCATCTGAAGAACTTTGGGCTGTTGTACGAGGGCGGGGAGATTCCTACGCTGGCTCCCGTGTTCGACATGCTGACGATGTCCGTATACGCGCCCCGCGACAACCATGGTGATGCCAACGACGGCATGGCACTCACGCTGGGCGGAACGAAGCGCTGGCCCACGGCGGATTCGCTAAAGCGACTGGGGCAAGTGTGTGACGTATCCCCGGGCAGACAGAATCACTGGCGCAAGCATCTCGGAGAGGCTCTGTTGAGGACTGCCGAATCTGCGGTGGCGTTCAAGCACGCCAATCAAGGCGAAGCGGTAGGTCGAAACATCGCCAGGATGCTGGAGCTTTGGTCGCACGGGATGAAGCAGGTAGATGCGACGATCGCAAAGAAGCTCAAGCAATCCGCGGAATCGCTCGCCCCTAAGCCTGCGATTTGACCGGCGCAGGCGTCAACATCCCCAACGGCTCCGGCCCGAAATGCCGCAGATTCGGGAACACCGTCCGCAGATCGTCCCGGCTGGCGCCGAACCACGCGCCCAGGTCTGCGCCCAACTGATCCACCGACGTAGTGGGCAGCAGCCGGCCGTTGTCGACGAATCCAGGCCCATTCAGCGCGATTTCCGGATGGGCGCCGTAGCAGCGGCCGCCGTTGACCGCGCCGCCCAGCACGAAGTGATGCGAGCCCCAACCGTGATCCGAGCCGTTGCCGTTGGAGCCCAGCGTGCGGCCGAACTCGGAGGCCGTGAAGGTGGTGACCTGATCGGCTACGCCCATCTCTGCCAGCGCGCTCTGGAACACCGCCAGCGCCTGGCCCATCTCCTTCAGCAGTGCCGGATGTGTGTCGTTCAGCCCCGTGTGGTTGTCATAGCCGTTCTGCGAAACAAAAAACACCTGACGCCGCGCGCCCAGCGTGTCGCGGGCGGCGATGATGCGCGCCACGATCCGCAGTTGCTGCGCGAGCGGCGTTGAAAAGTCCCCCGGCACGGCGACGTCCGCCAAGGCGGCCCGCAGGCGCGTGTCGGCCGAGATGGATTGCGCGGCGATGCGCGACATCTCGCGTTCCATCAGGTGTTCGCGCGGCTCGGTGATCAGGTCTCGCAGCAGCGCGGTGCAGGCGCTGGAACCGTACATGTCGCGATGCAGCAGGTCGATCTGTGTCGAGCCGTTGATGCCCACGCGATAACCGGCCACCTTGCGCCCGGCCAGCAGCACCGTGCTGCCACCCGCCGTGATGCCGGTGAAGGTGCGCTGCGCGTTGGCGCCTGCGAACAGATCCGTCAGGCGGCCGGCCCAACCCGACGATGCGCCCTCCGGCGCCAATGCCTGCCAGACCGATTGCTGGTCATTGTGCGAGAACAGTTTGGGCGGCAGCGGCACGCGCGCCCCGATGTATTCGGCCTTGGTCGTGGGCACGATCAGCGGTCCCACGTTGAGCAGCGCCGCCATGTCGCCGCGCTCGTACAGCGGGGCCAGCGGCGCCAACGCGGGGGCCAGCGCAAACTGCATGCCGCCCTGCGTGTCGGCCTTGCCGCGCAGCAGGGTGGCGCGCAGCGCGTCGCGGGGCAGGGCGATATCGCTGCGCGCCGTGGAATACGCGCGGTACGACGACGGATCGTACGGGACCAGCGTGTTGTAGGGATCGTTGCCGCCGTACAGGAAGACGCACACCAGCGCCTTGTACGAGGGCGGGGCGGATTGCGCGGCAGCGGCGCCGATGGCGGCCAGGTTCAGCGCCAGTGGGGCGGCCGCGCGGGTCGCGCCCAGCGCAAAGGCGCGCAGCAGGAAGGCACGGCGGTCGAGGTCGCGGCGGTCTGTCATTTCTGCACCAGGTATTCAGGCGTGGCGGCCACCAGCATGATCGCGGCGCGAACCCGGTCGCGCGGGCGGTCCGGCGGCAGCGTAGCCACGGCCTTGGCGATGGACGCCGCCGTGCGTGCGCTGAAGGCGTCGCCCGCCAGCAGCAGCACGACGCGCGCCACGAGTGCTTCAGGATCCTTGGCCAGCGCGATCTCGGGCGTATAGCTCGTCTGCAGATCCTCCCAGCCGCGGTCCGCGTAGATCGCCAGGAAGTTCAGGTAGCCCGCAATGCTGGTCTCGTCCGTGATCTGCAGTTCCGGGGCGACCAGATGGCGGCGGGCCAGTTCGGTGACCGGCGGCACGTAACGGGGCCGGAAGAAGTTGAACACCGTGGCCGACCGCATGGGACTCTGCGCCAACCGGATCGTGTTGTCTGTGGTGTCCGGCATGGCCCATTCGCCGTTGGTGGACGTGGCCCCAAATGCGCGGGCCCAGCCCGAAAAGCGCAGGATGGGCTCGCGCACCTTGCCCCAATGGGGCGAAGACAGGTCCGGCTGGCGCGCCTCGGGGTCCAGCAGGATGGCGCGCACCACGGCCTTCAAATTGCCGCGCTGGCCCGTGCCGTCGTTGTTGAACACGGCCGACACGCGCCCCACGTACTCGGGACTGGGATTGCTGGTCACCATGCGCTGGATGAGCTGCATGCCGATGAAAGGCCCGACATTGGGATGGGCGCTGATGACCTCCATGGCGCGCTTGAGCGACAGATGGCCGTCGGTGCCGGGCGGGATGACCGCGCCCAGGAAGCGCTTTTCCGACATCGAGTGCAACGCGTTGTTCAGCGCCATGGGACGGCGATGAAACTCCACGTTCGTCTCCGGCCCGTTGATGTCCCAGCCCGTGAAGACCTTGGCCAGCCCCTGCACGTCCGCATTGGTGTAGGTTTCGACGGGCGCGCCGTTCACCATCTTCACCGTGCCGTCTTGTTCCAGCACCAGCAGGCCGATGCTGAACAGCTGCATCACCTCGCGCGCATAGTTTTCGTCGGGGTGGCGGCCGGTCTTGGGATCTTCCTTGCGGTTGCCGCGATAGGTCAGCATGCAGCCCATCGACAGGTTCTGCGTCACGGCGGTCAGCAGGTCCTGGTAGTTGCCCAGCGCGTGCTTGGCCAAGAGGTCCATGAAGCCCGCCGCGCCAAAAAGCGGCCACGACGCCGTGATGGACGAAACGCCGACGACGAAGATCTCCGACAGCGAGAACGCAACCCGCGTGCGCACCTGATCGGGCGCACTGATGAATTTGCGCCACAACGTCGATTCCAGCGGCGCGTTGATGCCGTTGCCCTTGAAGGCCTCGGTATTCCGGTTCTTTTGCAGCAGCCAGTCGAAGTGCGTCTGCGACGGCGGCATCGCCAGCTGCGCGTCCAGCCACGCCGCGTAGCCGCCGCGCACGACGGCGTCTATGTCGGCCGGCGTGGGGCCGAACGTCGCCTGCGCCAGAAAGCGCGAGGCCTGGCCGGGATTCGGGGATGCGGACTGCTGCGCAGCCGCTGACGGCGTAGCGGTCATGCGCCGGGCACCTCGTCAAATGCGAAAACCTACGGTACTAAAAGCCCGG
Source organism: Achromobacter animicus (assembly GCF_902859585.1). Taxonomy (GTDB): domain Bacteria; phylum Pseudomonadota; class Gammaproteobacteria; order Burkholderiales; family Burkholderiaceae_B; genus Achromobacter; species Achromobacter animicus. The sequence goes on from NZ_CADIJM010000008.1 coordinate 100,838, forward strand.
CGGGGCCTTCAATACCGTCATTCGGACGAGGGACTACACCAAACGCATGAGATCAGGCGGATATGACGCGTCGCGCGCGCGTCATACCGCGCGGGTCACACGGAGCGCGTGATGCCGCCGTCGATGCGGATGTTCTGGCCGGTGATGTAGGACGACGCGTCGGAGGCCAGGAACGCGATCAGGTCCGCCACTTCCTGCGCCGTGCCGTAGCGGCCCATCGGAATGCGCACGCGGCGGTCTTCCTTTTCGGGCAGGCTGTCGATGAAGCCGGGCAGCACGTTGTTCATGCGCACGTTGTGCTGCGCGTATTCGTCGGTGAACACTTTGGTGAAGGCGGCAAGGCCCGCGCGGAACACGCCCGACGTCGGAAACAGCGCTTCCGGCTCGAAGGTGGCGTAGGTGGAAATGTTGACGATGGCGCCGGACTGCTGCTGCTTCATCACCGGCGCGACCAGGCGGGTGATGCGCACGACGTTCAGCAGGTAGAACTCCATGCCCAGATGCCAGTCGTCGTCGCTGATCTCCAGCAGCGGACCCTTGGGACCGTGGCCGGCGCTGTTGACCACCGCATCGACGCGGCCCCACTTCTGCAGGGTGGCTTCAACCAGGCGGGACAGGTCTTCGGTCGAGCGGTTTGAGCCGGTGACGCCCAGGCCGCCCAGTTCCTGCGCCAGCGCCGCGCCCTTGCCGGACGAGGACAGGATGGCCACGCGGTAGCCGTCCGCCGCCAGCTTGCGCGCCGCCGCCGCACCCATGCCGCTGCCGGCCGCCGTGAGGATCGCCACTTTTTCCGTGCTCATGCTCGCTCCAGTCTGGAATTCGGGAGCGGCCATTGTAGGGGCGGGTGGGCGTGTGGCCCAAGACGCCGGACGCGGACGGCTACGGCTTGGACCCCACGCGCCAGATCACGTTGCCCACGTCGTCCGCCACCAGCAGGCTGCCCTGCGCGTCGATGGCCACGCCTACCGGCCGGCCCTGCGCCTGGCCGGCGTCATTGAGAAATCCGGTCAGCACGTCCAGGGCCGGACCGGCGGGCTGGTTCTGGTCGAAGGGCACGAAGATCACCTTGTAGCCGCTGCGCGGATCGCGGTTCCAAGATCCGTGCTGGCCGACGAACATGCCGTTGACGAAGGGCGCCGGCAGCTTGGCGCCGCCGGACCACGCCAAGCCCAGCGAGGCGGTGTGCGGGCCCAGCGCGTAATCGGGCACGATGGCCTGCGCCACTAGGTCCGGCCGCGGCGGCGTCACACGCGTATCGACGTGCTGGCCGAAATAGCTGTACGGCCAGCCATAGAAGCCGCCGTCGCGCACAGAGGTCATGTAGTCGGGAACAAGGTCGCTGCCCAGTTCATCGCGCTCGTTGACCGCTGTCCACAGTGTCTTGCCGTCCGGCCCCCACGCCATGCCGACCGGATTGCGCAACCCCGTCGCAAAAAGGCGCTTCTGGCCGCTGGCCACGTCCAGCTCCCAGATGGCGGCGCGGCCCTCCTCGATGTCCATGCCGTTTTCGCCCACGTTGCTGTTCGAGCCGACGGACACGTACAGCCGCGACCCGTCCGGGCTGGCGATGAGGTTCTTGGTCCAGTGATGGTTCAGGCCCGCGGGCAGGTCGGTGACCTTCTCGGCGGGGGCGGTGATGTGCGTCTGCCCCGGCGTAAAGGGAAAGCGCACGACTGCATCCGCATTCGCGACATAAAGATGGTTGCCGACGAGCGCCATGCCGAACGGTGAATTCAGGTCTTGCAGCAGGACGGTCCGCGTTTCGGCGACGCCGTCGTGGTCGGCATCGCGCAGCAACGTGATGCGGTTTGCGCTGACGGTCTTGGCGCCGGCCCGCTTCATCACCAACCCCGTGGCCCACGCCTTGATGCCGCCCGGCGCGTCCTCGGGCTTAGGCGGCGCGTTGGTCTCGGCGACCAGCACATCGCCGTTGGGCAGCACGTACAGCCAGCGCGGATGGTCCAGTCCGCTGGCGTAGGCGGTGACGGCAAGGCCGGCGGCGGGCGTCGGCTGCGCGCCGTCCTGCCAGCCCACGGCCTGGGCCGTGTTCACCGTGGGAATGAGCGTGGTGTTGGGCGGCGGCAGTTGGGGATCAGGACCCATGCCCGCTTCGACGGGCAGCTTGGCAACCTCGCCGCAGGCGCTGAGCAGCGTCAACGCCAGGACGGCCGCCGGCAGGATGCGCAGGGTAGGCATGACGCTCGCCTACTTCACCAGCGTGACCGGCACGTGCGCCAACTGCACGACCTGATTGGCGACCGACCCGATCAGGATGTTGGCCAGCTTGCCATTGCCGCGCGTGCCCATGACGATGCGCGCGCAGCCATGGTCCTGCGCATAACCCGCGATTTCCGCCGGGGCGTTGCCAAAGACCACATGACTGACGTAGTCCACGCCGGCCGAATCCAGCTGCTTGCGCGCCTCTTCTGACGCTTCGCGGCCTTCGCGGGCGTAGAAGTCATTGATCATGTCCTGCGTGATCAGGCGCGACACCCCGGCGCGTCCGCGTGGCGGAGTCTGGATGTTGATGAGATGGATGCGCGCCGATTTGGCGCCCTGCGCGAGGCGGCGGGCGTACACGACGGCGCGGTCGGCGTTTTCGGAGCCGTCGACGGGAACAAGGATATTCAGCATCGCAGCTCCTTACTTGACCAGCGTGACCGGCAGTTCGGTCAGGGAAAGCACGCCCGTGGCGACCGACCCCATGAAAAGCGCTGACACGGACCCCAGCCCCCGTGTCCCCATGAAGATCTCGTTTGCGCCGGTTTCTTCGGCCACGCGTACGATCGTCTCGGCGGCCGCGCCGCCCTGGATGTGGGTCTCGAACGGCACGCCGGCCTGCGTCAGCAGTGCGCGCGCGGCCTCAACCGCGGCCTCGCCTTCTTCCTGGTGATAGGCGTCGATCTCTTCCTGCGACAGGCCGCTGCCGAACGCGCCGGCCTTCAAGGGAATCTGGACTGTCAGCAGGTCCACGCGTTCGACGGGATCGTAGCGGCGCGCGTCGAGCAGCGCCTTGACCGCGTTCAGGGCGGGTTCTGAACCATCGACGGGAATCAGGATGCGTTTCATGAGCGTCTCCTTGCGAACCGTAGGGGGGCGTGCGTTCCACTGTATCCCACATTCGCCCCGCCGGCGGCGCCCCGGCGATGCGTCGGATCAAGGGGAGGGCGTTCCCCGCCACGCGTCGGGCACCGTCTCCGCCGTCATTGCAGTGCCCAGCAGCAGGCTCGCCTGGCGCGCCAGCGCGGGCGCTTCGCCGGTGGTCTGCAAGCGCAGTCCGCCCGGACCGCGATCCCTCAGCAGGCCGCGTTCCTGCAGTTGGTGGCGCAGCCAGCGCGCCACCGGCGCGCCCGTTTCCAGCAGCGGAACGCCAGGGCCGGCGGCGTCCTGGATCACGTCGCGCAGAAAGGGAAAGTGCGTGCAGCCCAGCACCAGCACGTCCGCGCCGGCCTCGCGCAATTCGGCCACCGGTGCGCGCACGGCCTCAACGGCCTCGGGGCCCGACAGCACGCCTTGCTCGACCAGCCGGACCCACTGCGGGCAAGGGCGCAGCAGGATGCGCACTTCGGGCGCCTCGCGCTGCACGAGCGCGGCGAACTTGGGGCTGGCCAGCGTCCCCGTCGTGGCAAAGACGCCGACCACACCCGTATGCGTCAGGTGCGCCGCGGGTTTGATGGCGGGTTCGACGCCGATGATGATGAGCTCGGGATGACGCTTGCGCAGCAACGCGATCGCCGCGGCGGTGGCGGTGTTGCAGGCCACCACCATGGCGCGGGCGCCCTGCGACACGAAATAGTCGGCGATGGCGCAGGCGCGGCGCTCGACGAACGCCTGGGTCTTTTCCCCGTAGGGCACATGGGCGGAGTCGGCGACGTAGAGCAGGGACTCGTTGGGCAGCGCGTCGCGGATCGCGCGCAGAACGCTCAGCCCGCCGACGCCGGAGTCGTACACGCCGATGGGGGATTCGGAAAGCATGGAAAGACGTTGGTCTATGCAGGATGCGGTGGCGGCAAGTGTAGCGCCGGGGCCTACTGGCGTTCTGCCGGCGGGGTTCAGCGGCGGGTCCAGCGGCGGGTTTACCGGCGGGTTTACTGGCGGGTTTACTGGCTTTCCGCCGCGGGCGATGCGTCCCGCTGCCGCCGTGCCTCGTCGATCAGCTTGCGCGCGGCGCCCGACAGCGGCGCATCGCGCCAGATCAGATTCAGCGGCGCGCGCAGGGCTTTCGGGTGCGTCACGCTGACGTAAACCACACCTTCGATGTTCACGCGGCGCAGCGACGCCGGCACCAGCGACACGCCCAGCCCCGCGGCAACAAAACTCAGCGTGGACAGCATGCGCGGCGCTTCCTGCGTGACGCGCGGGCTGAAGCCTTCGGCGCTGCAGGCGGCAATGATCGCGTCGTACAGACCCGGGCCGCTGTGACGCCGGTACAGGATCAGCGATTCGTCCGCCAGTTCCGACAGCGCGATGCGCTTGCGCGTGCGGCCCTTGACGGCGGGATGGTCGGCCGGAAAGGCCGCCAGCATGGCCTCTTCAAGCACGGTTTCCATCTGCACGCCCGGGTCGGCGTGCGCGCCGCGGATGAAGGCGACATCGATGCGTCCTTCGGCCACGGCCTCGCGCAGTTCCCCGGTGCTGCTCTCTTCCAGCACCAGATGCACGTGCGGCGCGCTTTCGCGGAAACGGCGGATGACCGACGGCACGAACGGATGAAATGCCGCCGACCCCGTGAACCCCACCGTCAAGCGGCCCGCCTCGCCCTGTGACACCCGCCGCACACCGTCCACGGCCTGGTCCACCATCGCGATGATGTTGCGCGCATCATCCAGCAACGCGCGGCCGCTTTCCGTGAGTTCCATGCCGCGCGGCAATCGGTGGAACAGGGTCACGCCCAGCTCGGCCTCCAGCACCCGGATCTGCTGGCTGAGTGGGGGCTGACGAATGCCCAGCCGGGCGGCGGCCTTGGTCAGGTGGGACTCCTCGGCGACCGCCAGGAAATAACGCAGGAGCCGTAAATCTACGCTTGCCATATGTGTTCGATATGAGATTTAAACTTGTCATATATTAGACATTATTCAAGGCGAAGCGTACGCTGCAAGTTCGTTATCCACCTCTGGCGCGGCCCCCCCGCCAGTTCCCATTGCCGGCCTGGCGCCGGCCACCAAAAAGATGAACGCAGCACTTCCCATTGACGAGGCCGGCGTACGGCCTCCCCCTACTTGCGGCCAGTTGTTCTACGGATTCCTCGTGCTGGGCCTGACCGCCTTTGGCGGCGCCTTGCCCCTGGCCCGTCGCATGGTCGTCGAAAAGCACCGCTGGCTGACCGGCGCCGAATTCACCGAACTGCTGGGCCTGTGCCAGTTCCTGCCGGGCGGCAACATCATCAACCTGTCCGTCGCCCTGGGCATGAAATTCCGCGGTCCGCGCGGCGCCTTCGCCGCGCTGATGGGCCTGATCCTGGCGCCGTCCATCATCGTGATCATGCTGGGCATGGTCTACGACCGGTTCCAGAACGATCCCGACATCCAGCACCTGTTCGCCGGCCTGGCCGCCGCCGCAGCCGGGTTGCTGATCTCGATGGCGGTGAAGATCGGCATGCCGGTCATCAAGCGCCGCGACTGGCTGGCGGGCGTGGTCGCCACCGCCTGTTTCATTGCGATTGCCGTGTTGCGCATTCCGTTGCTGCCCACCATGGCGGTCCTGACGCCGCTCAGCATTCTGATGGTCTGGAGGCAACGTCGATGATTCACACACTGATCGCGCTCGTCCTGATCTTTACCCAGCTGTCCGTGCTGGCCTTCGGCGGCGGCAACACCATCCTGCCCGAGATGCAGCGCCAGGTCGTGGAGGTGCACGGCTGGATGACCGCCGCCGACTTTTCCGCGCTCTTCGCGCTGGGCCAGGCCGCGCCGGGGCCCAATCTGATGGTCGTCACGCTGGTCGGCTGGCACGTCGCGGGGTTGCCGGGCGTGCTTGCCACCACCATCGCCAAATTCGGTCCGTCGTCGATCATCACCGTCATCGCGCTGGGGCTGTGGGAAAAATTCAAGGACCGCCCTTGGCGCGGGGTCATTCAGGCGGGCATCTTCCCGATGACCGTGGGCCTGGTCGCGGCCAGCGCCTCGCTCATCACCGAGGCGTCTGTCCATACGTGGTTGCTGGGCGCCATCGCCGCCATCGTGGCGATCCTGGGCAGCGTCACGCGGATTCACCCGCTGTGGCTGCTTTTCGCGGGCGCGCTGGCCGGTTTGCTTGGTATCAGTTAGCGTAGGGGACTCTTGCGAGCCCAGCGCGCGATACGCGCCACGGGTGCGCACTGCGGACAGGAGCCCGCCATGCAGCCGCTCACAGACGAAAACGCTTCAGACGAAAACGCTTTAGATGAAAGCGCCCGGGGCCGCAGCACCCGGGATGACCGCGCCGAGCAAGACACGCCCCGCGATGCCGGCGCCGGCGCGGCGTCGAATGCCGAGCCGCTGCCGTTCTTCGACGCCCATCGCCGGCTGATGCTGTGCGCCGGCCTGCTGCTCGTCGTCGCGGGCGGGCTATACGCCGCCGGCCTGACGCCCAGCCTCGCCCTCCTGCTGGGCTTTGACGCCGGCGCGCTGGTCTTCCTGATCCTGACCGTGCGCGTGTTCAGCCGCACCAGCGCCGCTTCCATGCGCCTGCACGCCCGCCAGCACGATGTGGGCCGTACTGGCGTCCTGTGGAGCAGCGTCGCGCTGTCCTGCATGGTGCTCGTTGCGCTGTGGGTCGAACTGCATGCGCAAAGCAGCGTCGGCGCCCTGGTGGACACGCTGGCCGCCGCTGTGACCATCGTGCTGTCGTGGCTTTACATGAACATGATCTTCGCGCTGCACTATGCCCACGGGTACTACGGCCATAAGAGCGCCATGCACAAGGGTCTGGACTTTCCGGGCACGGACGACCCCGACTACTGGGACTTCGCGTATTTCTCGCTGGTGCTGGGCATGACGTTCCAGGTGTCGGACGTGCAGATCGTCAACCGGCGGCTGCGGCGGATGGCGATGACGCATGGCGTCATCGCGTTCTTCTTCAACGTGTTCATCATCGCGATCAGCGTGAACGTGGCGGCGGGGCGGGCGTAGGGGAATTCCGGCGGCGCCCCTCGCGCGGCCTCAGACCGGGATCGGGTTGTCGACCAGGCTTTGATTGAAGGCGTTCACGAACGCATGCTCGTTCGAGCCGGGGTTGTCGCGCAGATCGCGGATGGCGTCGACCAGCACCTCGGGCGCGTCCGTCGCCAGCTTCTGCATTGTCTCGGCGATGAAAGCATCCAGCGGCATGGCGCGCGGATCGCCGCTTTTCTTGATGAGGTCCGTGTCGACCCATGGCGGCGCGATTTCCTGGACCGTCACGTTGGTGTCGCGCAGCATGAACCGCTGCGACAACGCGTACGAATGCAGTGCGGCCTTGGATGCGGAATAGACGGCGTTTGAGGCGATCGGGACATAGGCAAGCATCGACGTGTTGTGGATGATCGTCGCGCGCGGTTGCGCCTTCAGATGCTGGATGAGGGCGGACGTGAGGCGGATCGGCCCCAGCAGGTTCGTTTCCAGGATCTGCTGCGACACGGCGTCGTCAATCTGGGACGACGGGTCATCGAACGGCATGATGCCCGCGTTGTTGATCAGCACGTTCAGCGACGGGTACTTGGCGATCAGGGTCTTGGCGACGCGGTCGATGTCCTGAGCGTCCGAGATGTCGAGCTGGATGCCTTCGATGCCAGGATGCGCCGCGGCGATCTCGTCCAGCAGCGCCTGCCGGCGGCCGGCGATGATGACCTTGTTGCCCAGGTCGTGGAAAGCGACGGCCAGCGCGCGGCCGATGCCGGAAGTGCCGCCAGTGATGAAGATGGTGTTTTGGGTCAGTTGCATGTCGGTGCCTCGGTCGGTTGTGAGCGTCTGGGTTCGTTTCAGATCGCGGTGTTGGCACTATGAGGCAGTTTGAGTTTGTCTCAAATGTCAATAAAGCGTCGTTTTAGGACATGCTGATTTTTTGTGTACTTCCCCGTCCGTCGTGCTGACGGGATAAATGCTGCGCAAGCAGACCACATCGCGTCCCCCGAGCAATTCATCGGTTGACGAGTACTCGCAGCTCAAATAGCCTTAAAGCGTCATTTCCAGACAAAGGTTTAAACATGCGCCAGATCGGCCTCATTCTCGAAGAGGGCTTCCAGGTGATGGGCTTGGCTGCGCTGGCGGCATTCGAATTCGCCAACATCGCCCTGGACCGCGACGGCTACCGCGTCACCATCCTGTCGGAAGGCGGCGGCCTCATCCGGTCCACCATGAACGCCGGCATCGAGACTGTCGCCCTGGGCGTTATGCCCGACACCCTGATCGTGGCGGGCGAACTGATGCCAGGGCCGATCTCGCCCGGCCTGGCCCGCTACGTGGCGCGCGCCGCCACCGAAGCGCGCCGTGTCGCGGGCGTCTGCACGGGCGCGTTCGTCCTCGCGCAGGCCGGCCTGTTGAACGGCCGCACCGCCACCACCCACTGGGCACATGCGCGCAGCTTGCAGGAACGCTTTCCCGAAGTGCGCGTCGACCCTGACCGCATCTTCGTGCGCGACGGCAACATCTGGACGTCGGCTGGCATGTCGGCCGCCATTGACCTGGCGCTTGCCTTGATCGAAGACGACCACGGTGCGGCGCTGGCCCGCGACGTCGCGCGCCGGCTGGTGGTCTATCACCGGCGGCCGGGCGGCCAGTCGCAGTTCTCTGCCTTGCTCGAACTGGAACCGCGCTCCGACCGCGTGCAACGGGCGCTGGTCTATGCCAAGGAGCATCTGCGCAACGCGTTGACAGTGGAGGAACTGGCCGAGGCGGCCAGCTTGTCGCCACGCCAGTTCAGCCGGGTGTTCCGTGACGAGACCGGGCATTCCCCCGCCAAGGTGGTGGAGCTGCTGCGGCTGGAAGCGGCCCGCGGGATGCTGGAAGAAGGGCGGCATTCCCTGGATGTCGTGGCGCGCGATACCGGTTTCGCGGACCGCAATCGCATGCGGCGGGCGTTCCTGCGCGCATACGGCCAGCCCCCGAGCGAGGTGAGGCGCGGGGTGCAACCTGCCAGCGCATGACGCATCATGCAGACCTGAAACTGACAGGGCGTTGAACGCCGCGCCGCTGTAGCGCATTGTCGCTGACGCCCGGATCGTTGTGATCTAAGATGCGCCATCCGAACGCTGGCGCATGCCTGGCGCGCGGCTCCGGCATATCCGGCGAACCGAGGCAAAGGCCTCGCGCCGATTCCAGGCCGACACCGATCGACATCCACGCTTTCCACGTCTGCCTTGCACTCTCCATCGCCCGCAACGCGTCCTCTCGATTGGCTGAACTTCTTCGTGGCCGATGTGCGGGACGGGCTTGGCCCCTATCTCGCCATCTATCTGCTTGCCGTCCATCACTGGCGCCCTGACAGCATCGGGCTCGTCATGACGATATCCGGGCTGGCGGCGCTGGCAGCCCAGACGCCGGCCGGCGCGCTGGTGGACCGCGCCTCCAACAAGCGCGCGTTGCTGATTGCCGCCGCCGTGCTCGTGACGGTGGCGTGCATGGCGGTCCTGGCCAACCCGAACTTTGTCTGGGTCACGCTGACGCAGGCGGTGGCAGGCGTCGCGTCATCGGTGTTCGCGCCCGCAATTGCGGGCATCACCCTGGGACTGACCACCGCGCACGCCTTCACGGAACGCATCGCGCGCAACGAGTCGTTCAACCACGCGGGCAACGGTTTCGCGGCGCTGCTCGCGGGTGGGCTGGCGTATGTGTGGGGGCCGGTCGCGGTGTTCTACCTGATGGCGGCGATGGCGCTGGCCAGCCTGGCCGCCACGATGCGTCTTCCCGCGCATATCGATCTGGACAAGGCGCGCGGGTTGGAGCCCGGCCACGATGCCGCCGCGCATGCGCAGCCCGTGCCGCTGCGCCAGTTGCTGTCCAACCGGCCGCTCGTGCTGCTGGCGCTGAGCTGCGCGCTGTTCCACCTGGCCAACGCGGCCATGCTGCCGCTGGTCGGGCAGAAGCTTGCCCTGGCGAACCCGGCGCTCGCCACGCCGCTCACGGCGGTCTGCATCGTCGCCGCGCAGTTCGTCATGATTCCCGCCGCCATGGCCGTGGGGCGCTATGCGGACCAGTGGGGGCGCAAACCGCTGCTGCTGTTCGGTTTCCTCATCCTGCCGCTGCGCGGCGTGCTCTACACGTTTTCGGATGACACGGCGTGGCTGGTGGGCGTGCAGTTGCTCGACGGCATCGGCGCGGGCATCTTCGGCGCTGTCCTGCCCCTGATGGTGCTGGACCTGACCCAGGGCAGCGGCCGGTTCAACGCCAGCCTGGGCGCCGTCACCACGGTGTTCGGTATCGGCGCGGCGCTCAGCAACGGGCTCGCCGGCCTGATCGTGCAGCACGCGGGTTACAGTGCAGCGTTTCTGGCGCTGGCAGGCATTGCCGGCCTGGCTTGCATGACCTTGCTGGTGTTGCCGGAAACGCGCGTGGCCGCCCCGGCGACCGCCGCATCGGCTTCCAATTCCCTTCCTTGATCCTCTTCTGAAAGCATGTCGCTATCCAACGCCGTGATCTGGTTGATTGCCGCCGCGACCACGATGGCCATTCTTTTTCGTCCGTGGCGGCTCCCCGAGTACGTTTGGGCCACCGCCGGCGCGGTCGCGCTGGTGGCGCTGGGCTTGCTGCCGGCCGCCAAGGCGGGCAGCGCCATTCTGGAAGGCACCGACGTCTACCTGTTCCTGATCGGCATGATGCTGGTGGCAGAAGTCGCCCGGCAGGCAGGCTTGTTCGACTGGGTGGCGGTGGCGGCTGCCGATCACGCGGCCGGGTCCGCCCGGCGGCTCTTCGATCTGGTGTTTCTGGTGGGCACGGTGGTCACCGTGCTGCTGTCCAACGATGCCACCGCGGTCGTGCTGACGCCCGCGGTCTATGCTGTGGCGCGGGTGGTCGGCGCGCCGCCGTTGCCGTACCTGTACGTCTGCGCCTTCATCGCCAACGCGGCCAGCTTCGTCCTGCCGATCTCGAATCCGGCCAATCTGGTCGTGTTCGGCGATCGCATGCCCGCGCTGGGGCCATGGCTGGCGCACTTTGCGCTGCCCTCCGTCTTGGCCATCGGCTCCACGTACGTGACGCTTCGGCTGGTGTTTCGCGATGATCTGCGGCAGCCGTTGAAAGCTTCGCCGCCGTTGCCGCCCATGACATGGCCGCTGCGCATGGCCGCGCTGGGCGTGGCCCTCACGGCGGGGACGCTGCTGATCACGTCGGCGCTCGGCCATCGCCTGGGCTTGCCGACGCTGATTGCCGGCTGCGTGTCGGCGGCGCTGGTGCTGGCGGTAACGCGGTCGGGGCCGCTGCGGCTCATCAAGGGTGTCGCGTGGGGCGTGCTGCCCCTGGTGGCCGGGCTGTTCGTATTGGTCGAAGGCATGGCCGCCAGCGGCGTGCTGCAGGATCTGGCGGACCTGATGCGCGGCCTGTCCGCGGACGCCGCGCTTTGGGCTGGCGGCGTGGGCGCCGCGCTGTCGGGCAACGTCATCAACAATCTGCCTGCGGGGTTGATGGCGGGCACGCTGGCGCGCATGGCCGACCTGTCCAGCACGGCTAATGCCGCGCTGCTGATCGGTATCGACCTGGGCCCCAATCTGTCGGTCAGCGGCTCGCTCGCCACCTTGCTGTGGCTGCTGGCCGTCCGCCGCGAAGGCATGCACATCAGCGCGCTGAGCTTTCTGCGGCTGGGCGTCTTGGTGATGCCGCCTGCGCTGATTCTGGCGTTGGGCGCGCTGCACGTCTTCAGTTGACGCAGCACGTCTTGAATTGACGCTGCACTTATTGAATTGACGCGGCGCGCGGCGCAGGCCTGGCGATGGCCAGCGCGCCGCGCGCCTTTCAGGCCCCGCGTCAGAACGTGCCGCGGACCGTCAGCGTCGCGTTGCGCGGATCGCCATAGAAGCTGCCCCAGCCCGGCGCGCCGATGGTCTGGTAGTAGGTCTTGTCGAAGATGTTGTTCACGTTCAACGCCGCCGACCAGTTCTTGTTGATCTGGTACGCGACGCGCGCATTCCACACCGCGTAAGACCCCTGTGAGACCCGCACCGAACGCGTTTCCGTGTAGCTGCCCGTCTGGTAGTTCACGCCGCCGCCCAGCGACCATGCCGACAGTTCACCCGGCAGCCGGTAGTCGGACCACAGACGCAGGATGTGCTTGGGCGTGACGGTGCGCGCGAAGTTGGTGTTGGTGACCGAGGTGTCGTCCAGGAACTTCAGCGTGTTGAACGTGTAGCCCGCAAACAGTTGCCAGCCAGGTGCCACTTCGCCGCTGATCTCGGCGTCCAGGCCCTGGCTACGCACCTTGCCGCTCGACAGGTAGCAGATGTCGCCCGTCGAGCACACGCTGGTCAGATCCTCCTGCGCACGGTTCTTCTGATCGACGCGGAAGAGCGCGATGGACGTGTTCAGGCGCCCATCCATCAGTTCGCCCTTCAGGCCGATCTCGTAGTTCTTGCCCACGATGGGGTCCAGCACCTTGCCCGATGCGTCCACCGCATTCTGCGGTTCGAAGATCTGCGCGTAGCTGACATAACCGGACCACTGTGGATTGAACGCGTAGATCAGGCCGCCATAGGGCGTGACGACGCCGTTGTCCTTGTAGGGATCGACGTACTGCTCGCCGCTGTCGCGGTAGCGGCTGGTGTTCTCGTACCAGCTCACGCGCGCGCCGGCCACCAGCGTCAGCGGGTCGGCCAGGCTGAAGCGGCCGACGCCGTACACGCCGGTCTGCTTCATCTTCACGATGGTCGCGGCGCTGCGGTAGGCGTTCTCGCGCATCCAGTCGTCGGTGGGTTCCGGCACATGGTGATCCGGGTTCCACACGTTCACCGCGCGGTTCAGGCGGTTCAGCGCGAAATCGTTCTTGCTGGTCAGTTCGTTGATGCTGGCGCCGAAGGTCACCGAGTGCTTGCGGCCCAGCGCCTCGAAGGCGCCGTCCACATCCAGGTTCAGCGCCTTGTTGTGCGTGGACATGTCGAACAGGCCTGCGTACAGCATGGGCCCCAAACCGGTCACGGGATTTACGGCGCCTTCCGTGAACGCGTACTTCGAATCGTTGGATTCCTGGGTGGACGTGCCGGTCAGCTTGAGCGACCAGTCCTTGTTGAAGCGATGCGCCAGCTCGGCAAAGACGGTGGTCTGCTTGCCGTTCCAGCGGTTCCAGTCCTGGCCCAGCGATGTTGACCGCTTCAAACCGATGTCGTCGCCGTTGCTGTAGTGCGGCAGGCCGTGGAAGAAGGGCGTGGAGCGGAGTTCCTCGTAGCTGACGCCGCCGGTCAGGGTGGTGTCCGGCGTGAAGTCATAGCTCAGCACGCCGTACAGCACGCCGGTGCGGCTTTTCGCGCTGTCGTAGAAGTATTCGCGGTCGTTGTAGCTGGCCACGCCGCGGGCGCGCAGCGTGCCGGCTTCGTTGAGCGGCGCGCTGGCGTCGATGTCGGCGCGATAGTTGTTCCACGAGCCGCCGCTGGCCAGCATCTGCACCTGGGTTTCGGCCAGCGGGCGCTTGCGCACCAGGTTGACGGCCGCGCTTGGCGAGCCGGCGCCTTGCAGCAGCCCGGTGGCGCCGCGGATGATCTCCACGCGGTCCAGCGTCACGGTTTCGGTGGTGAAACTGTCGGCCTGGGGATAGTAGAAGGCGCGGTTCACGCCGTCGAACTGGTAGCTGTCCACGCGAAAGCCGCGCGAATACACGTAGCTGCCGCCCATCGGGCTCTTGTAGAGCGTCATGCCGGTGCTGTTGGCCAGCACCTCGTCCAGCGTGTTGGCGTTCTGGTCGTCCATGCGCTGGCGGGTCACGACGGTGACCGACTGGGGAATCTCCTTCAGCGTCTGGCGGCCCTTGCCGATGGTGACGACGCGGCTGGTGTAGCTGCCGGTGCCTTCGGTGACGGGATCGTTGGTCATGCCGGTCACCGTCACCGGCGCCAGCGTGGACACGCCCGGCGTGTCCTGCGGGATGCGCCGCAAGTGGTAACCCTCGCCATTGGCGTTGGCGACCGCCTGCAGGCCGGTGCCGGCCAGCAATCGGGACAGGCCCTGTTCCGCGGTGTACCGGCCCGACAAGCCTTGCGTCTGCACGCCGCGCGTCAGGGCGGGCGAGGCCGCCACCGTGACCTTGGCGGCCACGCCGAACTGGCCCAGCGCGACATCCAGCGTGGTGGGCGCGATGGCAAAGGCGACTTCGCCGGACCACGCGGCCTGCGCCCACGACGCGGCGGGGAGGGCGAATGTGGCGGCCGCCGTCAGGGCAAGGTGGACGGCAAGGCGCAAGCGCATGCGCGGAGACGATGACAAGGCGAGGGGAGAAGGGGAATGGCGTCGTGCCATGGCTGGGGGTTCCTGATTCGTCGATTGAAAAGCGCGGCCCGCGGGCGCCTCGGGGCCTTCTCTTGGTCTAACGAACCAGAAATGAAATTCTGCGGCGTTGTTACGAAATAGTCGGGATGCGCCGTGGGGGGGCGGCGAAATCGGGGGGGAAATCGGGCGACGAATCGGCGCGAATCAGCGCCTTCATGCCCGGCCCACGCTGACCCAGTAGCGCGTGCGATAGCGCAGCCTCAGGTCCAATACGCCGGCAAGCACCTCGAGCGCCTTGTCGGTGTCGTCGATCCGGAACGCGCCGGTGACTTCGCGGTGCGCCACGTCGGCGTCGCAGCGCACGATGCCGGTGCGATAGCGGCCCAGCTCGGCCACAAACCGGTCCAGCCGCATGCGGTTCGCAACCAGCATGCCGCCGGTCCAGGCCGGCGCCGTTTCGTTCACCGCGGTCACGGGCGACAGGCTGCGGCGGTCGAACTCGGCCTGCTCGCCCGCATGCACGACCCGGCGCGCCTGCGCTTGCGCGTCCGGCTCCACCTGCACGGCGCCTTCGAATACCGCGACGTGCGTGGCGCCCCGGCTGTCGTCCATCTGGCGCACGGAAAAGCGCGTGCCCAGCGGCGTCAGCAGGCCGTTTGGCGTTCTTACGCCGAAAGGCCGGCCTGCGTCGTCGGTGCCTGTGGCGATCAGGATCTCGCCGCTGCGCAGGTCGATGCGGCGCTGCTGCGCGTCATAGCGCATCGCCACGGCCGAATCGGTGTTCAGGGTCAGCACGGTGCCGTCGGGCAGGTGCACGACGCGCTGCTCGCCCGTCGCGGTGCGATAGACCGTGCTGCCGTCCCACAACCCTTCGCGCGCGCCCATCCAGCCCAGCGCGCCCAGGCCGACGCCGGCCGCCATCCATTTGAGTGCGCCGCGGCGCGAGCGTTGGTCGCAATAGCGCAGGATGGTCTGCCCCGCTGCGGCGGTCGACACGTTGCCGGTGGTGGCAGCCTTCAGATCCTGGCTGATGCCCTGCAGGCGCTGCCAGGCCAGTTCGTGGCGCGCATCTGCTTCGCGCCATTGCGTACAGGCGGCCTGCGTGGCGGCGTCCGGGGCGTCGCCGGCGCGCATCATCCACTGCGCCGCCTGCCGGATGATGTCGGGATGCACCCGCTCGGTGTGCGCGGCGCTCATGCGTACAGCACCGTGTAGCAGTGTTCCCACGCCTTGATCATGTCGCGCTGCACGGCCGCCACCGAAATGCCCAGCTCGCGCGCCACGTCCAGATAGGGCAGGCCTTCCACCTGCGCCAGCACGAAAACCCGGCGCACCCGCGCCGGCAACTGCTCCATCATGCGGCACACGGCATCCAGCGCCTCGACCACCAACGCATGCGTCTCGGGACTGGGCGCCACGTCTTCGCTGCGCGCGGCGAGCGTCTCAAGGTAGGCTTGTTCGATCGCCCGGCGGCGCGATTGGTCGATCAGCAGACGCTTGGCAACCGTGGTCAAAAAGCCGCGCGGCTCGGCAAACGCGGCGCGAGATTCGCTGCGCATGACGCGTTCGAACGTGTCGTGCGCCAGATCGGCGGCATTGTCGGCATTGCCGGCAAGCCGGCGGCGCAGCATCTGCACAAGCCAGCCATGGTGCTCGCGGTACAGACTGACGAATTCGGCGGAGGACGCAAAAGGGGCGGGCGGCACGGGTCTGCGGGTCAGATGCTAATGGGAATGATTGCTAATTGTAGCCAATCAGCGGCTCGTGGCTATTTCTTTTCACGCCCGCCCATTCCCGCTGCGCCCAAGCCGCGGTCGCGGCCTTCCGCTATCTGGGGTTGAAAGGGGCGCCCGCCCGGCGTCGAAAGCCCCGCACCCTCAAGCCCTTCAGGCGTCGGCTGCGCCCAATCTCCACAGCGACGTCATTTCCTTCGACCGCGCTGCAAACAACGGATCCGACGCGTCCCGCGCCTTGCCGTGCACCGGCCGCGTATCCAGCTTGTCGATCACGCGCAGCCCGGCGGTTTCGATCATCTCCAGCAACTGCTCGCGTGTGCGCAAGCCCAGGTGCTCGGCCAGATCCGACAGAATCAGCCAGCCTTCGCCATTCGGTGTCAGATGATCCTTCAATCCATTCAGAAACCCGCGCAGCATGCGGCTGTCCGGGTCGTACACAGCATGTTCCAGCGGCGAGCTGGGCCGCGCGGGCAGCCACGGCGGGTTACAGACGATCAGCGACACGCGGCCTTCGGGGAACAGGTCCGTCTGTTCGACCTCGACCTGTCCCGACAGGCCCAGACGTTCCAGGTTCTCGTGCGCGCAGGCGATGGCGCGCGCATCCGTGTCAGTGGCGATGACGCGTTTGCCGCCACGGCGGGCAATCACTGCGGCCAGAACACCGGTGCCCGTGCCGATATCAAACGCCACGCTGCCGCGCGGCATGGGCGTGTTGGCGACCAGGTCCACATATTCGCCGCGCACGGGCGAGAATACGCCGTAGTGCGGGTGGATGCGGTTGTTCAGCGCGGCAATCTCCACGCCCTTCCTGCGCCATTCATAGGCGCCGATCAGGCCCAGCAGTTCGCGCAGCGACGCCACGAATGGCGCATCGCCCGGCACGTGTGCGGCTTCGCAGGCCGGATGCGCGTCGGGCGCGCGGCGCAGGGGGATGGTGTGGCCGGCATCGAAGGGAATCAGCAGCATGCCCAGGATGCGGGCGCGCTGCGACTGGACCTGCCGATGCTGGTTGAAGGCTTCGAGCTGGGTTTCGACCGGCTTGCGCGGGCGCTTGTCGACGCGGCGCGTGATGGCCTGCAACAGCTGGCGCGCGTTCTGGAAGTCGCCGCGCCACAGCAGGCCGACGCCTTCGCAGGCGTGGCGGTAGGCCATGTCGGCGGTCAGCGTGTCGTCGGCGACGATGACGCGCTTGGGCGGCGTGGCGCCGGTTTCCGAGTGCCAGCGGGCCGAGCGGGCGACGCCGTTTTCTTCCCAATGCAGTTCAGGCGCGTTCAAGAGGTCGCTCCGGTGGGGAAAAGGGGGAAGGGCAGGATCATGGGAAATGGCACATAAAAGATAAGGGCGCGGGCTGCCAATGTAGCAGCTTCGCGCCCTGGAACTGCTGCGCGGCGCATGCGGCGCCGCGACAGGATGGGGTCAATGGAACAGGACGACGGCCTTTTGCAGCGTGATCCAGATGCCCCAGGCCAGCGGGATGCCGACGCACGCCCATGCAAAGGCGATCAGCGCGGGCGGGGTGCGGAAGCTGGACTTGCCCACGCCGTGGGTTTCGGCGGCGACGGCGCGCTCGTGCGCCAGCGCCTTTTCCTTGGCCAGTTCCTCGTCGGTCATGAAGTACTTGGCGTTGACCGGGCGGATGGCCAGGTTGCACAAAAAGCCCACGACCAGCATGCCGGCCAGGATGTACATGGTGATGTCATACACCTGGGCGCGCGGCACGCCGATGGACAACTGGTATTCGCGGATGTAGTTGACGAGAACCGGGCCGAAGATGCCCGCCGCCGACCACGCGGTCAGCAGCCGGCCGTGGATGGCGCCCACCATCTGGGTGCCGAACAGGTCGGCCAGGTAGGCCGGCACCGTGGCAAAGCCGCCGCCGTACATCGACAGGATGACGCAGAACGCCGCCACGAAGAGCGCCAGGGCGCCGATGTGCGCGGTCCAGGGGATGGCGGCGTACAAAAAGAAGCCCAGCACGAAGAAGACGAAGTACGTCATCTTGCGGCCCAGCTTGTCCGACAGGCTGGCCCAGAAGAAGCGGCCGCCGATGTTGAAGAGGCTGAGCAGGCCCGTGAAACCGGCGGCAATGGCGGCGATGGCCGCGAGCTGGTCCTTGTCGAGCTGTCCAAAACCCAGTTCAGGCTTGTCGATGAGCCCGCCGCCGAACACTTCTTGCAGCAGCGGCGACGCCATCCCCAGAATGCCGATGCCCGCGGTGACGTTCAGGCACAGCGCCCACCAGACCAGCCAGAACTGCGGCACGCCCCACACGCGCTTCACGTGGACGTGGCGCTGCGTGATCATCACGTTATTGACCTGCTTGGCGGGCGGCGTCCAGCCCGCGGGTTTCCAGCCGGTGGGCGGCACGCGGTAGCCCAGGGCGCCCGACATCATGAAGATGAAGTACACCAGCGCCATGGTAAGAAAGGTCTGCCAGACGCCCGGCGAGGTTGGCGTGGCGAAGTGACGCATCAGCAGGTCGGCCAGCGGCGCGCCGATCATGGCGCCGCCGCCAAAGCCCATGATGGCCATGCCGGTCGCCATGCCGCGGCGGTCCGGGAACCACTTGATCAGCGTGCTCACCGGCGAGATATACCCCAGCCCCAGCCCGATGCCCCCGATCACGCCCGACCCCAGCCACAGCATCCACATCTGGTGCAGGTAGATGCCGATGGCCGAAATGACCAGGCCGCCGCACCAGCACAGCGCCGACACGACGCCTGCCTTGCGCGGGCCCGCGCGTTCCAGCCAGCCGCCCCAGAGCGCGGCCGAACACCCCAGCAGCACGAAGAACAGGGTGTACATCCACCCCATCGTCGAGATCTTCCAGTCACAGCTCGTGGTGAAGAGCTCGGCCACGAGACTCATGTCCGGCGGGCAGGCCAGCGGCTTCGCGCCGCCCACCACCTTGGACAACGGCAGCCAGAACACGGAAAAGCCGTAGGCCATGCCGATGCACAGGTGGATGGCCAGGGCGGCCGGCGGCACCAGCCAGCGCGAGAAGCCCGGCCCCGCGATGGTGCGTTCTTTGTCGAAAAAACCCGGCCTTGAGCCGGGCAGGTCCAGGGTGGCGCTACTTTCCATGATGTCTCCTCAGGGGTGCGGCTTTATAGCGTGCGTAGCCCGGAAAAGCCCGGTGACGCCGCCTCTTTTATGGATCTGTTGCTGTCCTGCCACTTCGGGGCGGGCCGTCATGCGGCGGCCCGGGTGCGCTATGCGACGCGCGCAAGCGGGGTAAGACGCTCGCGATGCTGGGTGACCGCCTGCAGCACCAGCGGATGAAGCTGTTCCTCGCCGGCATCGCCGTCGGGGCTGCGCGCCAGGAAGTCCAGCAACTCGTTGCGCATGCGCGGTTCCCAGAATTTCTGGATGTGATTGGTGACGCCTTCCAGCGCCTCGGGCCGGTCCGGCATGGCGTCGAAGAACTGGCCGATGCGGTTGGCCATGCGGATCAGGTTGACGATTTCCATGCTGTCTGGCGTCCGGTTCAAGTAAGGATGCGTTCGGGGTGGGTGTAGATGGCGGCGTCGCCATCGCGCGTGAAGCCCAAGAGCGTCACGTTGGCGTCGGTGGCCAGGCGGATGGCCAGGGCGGTGGGGGCGGAGACCGAGGCCAGCACGGCAACGCCGGCGGATGCCGTCTTTTGCACCATCTCGAAGCTGGCCCGGCTGGACACCACGACGATGCCGTCGCTGCCGTTGACCGCCTGGCGCGCCAACGCGCCGGCCAGCTTGTCCAGCGCGTTGTGGCGGCCCACGTCTTCGCGTACAAAAGCGACGGCGCCATCGGCGCCCGCCCAGCCCGCCGCGTGCGTGGCGCCGGTGATGTCGTGCAGCGTCTGGCGCGCGCGCATGTCGCGCATGGCGGCCAGCACGGCCTCGATGCGCACGGGTGCGCCGTTGGTCACCGGGGCGACCGGCCGCAGCACTTCAGGCAGGGTTTCGACGCCGCACAGGCCGCAGCCGGTGCGGCCGGCCATGGCGCGGCGCCGCGTCTTCAACTGCATTTCACAGGCGGACGAGATCTCCAGCTGCACGACGATGCCGCCGCATTGCGGCAGCAGGTCGATGCCGCGCACGTCGCTGACGCTGCCGATGATGCCTTCGGACAGCGAGAACCCCACGGCAAAGTCTTCCAGATCCGCCGGCGTGGCCAGCATGGTGGCGTGGCTGATGCCGTTGTATTCCAGCGCCACCGGCGTTTCCTCGGCGACGTAGTCGGTCTCGGCGTCGGGGGCGATGGCCCCCGACCGCACGCGGATGACCTGGGTCGGCGTGCAGTCGGGGCGGGCGGTGGTCGGCGTAGGCATGGGATCCCTGGCGTGCTGGCTGTCGGTTACTTCCCGGTCAGCGCCGCCTCGGACTCGCGCGAGCGTTCGCGCAGGAGCTTTTGCTGGATATCCGCAAATCGCGACCATTGCCGCTGCCATTCCGACGGCTGCGACACGCGCGTCACCTGCACGGCCGTGACCTTGTACTCGGGGCAGTTGGTCGCCCAGTCGGAGCTGTCGGTGGTGACGACGTTGGCGCCGGACTCGGGAAAGTGGAACGTGGTGTATACCACGCCCGGCTGCACGCGGTCGGTCAGCGTGGCGCGCAGCACGGTTTCACCCGCGCGGCTCTGGATGCCGACCCAGTCGCCCTCGGCCACGCCCCGGTCCTCGGCGTCCTGCGGATGGATTTCCAGCACGTCCTCGCCGTGCCACATGACATTGGGCGTGCGGCGGGTCTGCGCGCCCACGTTGTATTGCGACAGGATGCGGCCGGTGGTCAACAGCAGCGGGAAGCGGCGCGTGCTGCGTTCATCGGTGGGCACGTACTTGGTGATCATGAAGCGGCCCTTGCCGCGCACAAACTGGTCGATGTGCATGATGGGCGTGCCGTCCGGCGCGTCGTCGTTGCACGGCCATTGCAGGCTGCCCAGCTTGTCGAGCTTGTCGTACGTGACGCCGGCGAACGTGGGCGTCAGCCGCGCGATCTCTTCCATGATCTCGCGCGGGTGCTTGTAGTTCATGGGGTAACCCAGCGCGTTGGACAGCGCCACGGTCACTTCCCAGTCGGACTTGCCGTTCTTGGGTTCCATCACCTTGCGCACCCGGGAAATGCGGCGCTCGGCATTGGTGAAGGTGCCGTCCTTTTCCAGGAAAGAGGAACCCGGCAGGAACACGTGCGCGTACTTCGCGGTCTCGTTCAGGAACAGGTCCTGCACGACGATGCATTCCATCGCCGCCAGCGACGCCGCCACGTGCTGCGTGTTGGGATCGGACTGCACGATGTCCTCGCCCTGGCAGTACAGGCCCTTGAACGACCCGCCCAGCGCGGCTTCGAACATGTTGGGGATGCGCAGGCCGGGCTCGGGCTGCAGCGTGACGCCCCAGTCCTTTTCGAATTGCGCGCGCACGGTGTTGTCGGAGATGTGGCGGTAGCCGGGCAGTTCGTGCGGGAACGAGCCCATGTCGCACGAGCCCTGCACGTTGTTCTGGCCGCGCAGCGGATTGACCCCCACACCTTCGCGGCCGATGTTGCCGGTGGCCATCGCCAGGTTGGCGATCGCCATGACGGTGGTCGAACCCTGGCTGTGCTCGGTGACGCCCAGGCCGTAATAGATGGAGCCGTTGCCGCCGGTGGCAAACAGGCGCGCCGCGCCGCGCACCGCCTGCGCCGGCACGCCGGTGATTTCTTCCATGGCTTCCGGCGAGTTCTCGGGCAGCGAGACGAAATCGCGCCATTCCCGGAATGCCTTTTCCTCGCAGCGCTCGGCGACAAAGTCTTCGGCGATCAGGCCTTCGGTGGCGATGACGTGCGCCAGCGAGGACAGCAGCGCGGTGTTGGTGCCGGGCCGCACCTGCAGGTGGAAATCGGCCTTGATGTGCGGCGAGCTGACGAGCTCGATGCGGCGCGGATCGATGACGATGAGCCGCGCGCCTTCGCGCAGCCGCCGCTTCAGGCGCGAGGCGAACACGGGGTGGCCGCTGCTGGGGTTGGCGCCCATGACGATGACCACGTCGGTATGCATGACGGAGTCAAAGGTCTGCGTGCCCGCCGATTCGCCCAGCGTCTGCTTCAGGCCGTAGCCGGTGGGCGAATGGCAAACGCGCGCGCAGGTGTCGACGTTGTTCGTGCCGAAGGCGGCGCGCACCAGCTTTTGCACCAGCCACGTTTCTTCGTTGGTGCAGCGCGAGGACGTGATGCCGCCCACCGCGTCGCGCCCGTACTGGCTCTGGATGCGGCGGAATTCGGAGGCCGCGTAGTTGATGGCTTCGTCCCAGGACACTTCCTTCCAGGAGTCCGTGATGTGCTTGCGGATCATGGGCTTGAGCACGCGTTCCTTGTGCGTGGCGTAGCCCCAGGCGAAGCGCCCCTTCACGCAGGAGTGGCCGCGGTTGGCCTGCCCGTCCTTCCAGGGGACCATGCGCACGACTTCCTGGCCCTTCATTTCGGCCTTGAAGCCGCAGCCCACGCCGCAGTAGGCGCAAGTGGTCACGACCGAGTGCTCGGCCTGGCCCATCATGATGACGGTCTTTTCCTGCAGGGTGGACGTGGGGCAGGCCTGGACGCAGGCGCCGCAGGACACGCATTCGCTGTCGAGGAAGGGCTGGTCCTGCCCGGCCGACACGTGCGAATCGAACCCCTTGCCGGAGATCGTCAGCGCGAACGTGCCCTGGGTTTCTTCGCAGGCGCGCACGCATCGGTTGCAGACGATGCACTTGGACGCGTCGAAGGTGAAATACGGGTTGGATTCGTCTTTTTCGGCCTTCAGGTGGTTGGCGCCGTCGTAGCCGTAGCGCACGTTGCGCAGGCCCACCACGCCCGCCATGTCCTGCAGTTCGCAGTCGCCGTTGGCCGGACAGGTCAGGCAGTCGAGCGGATGGTCCGAAATGTACAGTTCCATCACGCCGCGCCGCAGGTCGTGCAGCTTGGGGGTTTCGGTGAAGACCACCATGCCGTTCTCGGCGGGCGTCGTACAGGACGCCGGATAGCCGCGGCGGCCTTCGATCTGCACCAGGCACAGGCGGCAGGAGCCGAAGGGTTCAAGGCTGTCGGTGGCGCAGAGCTTGGGGATGTTGATGCCCGCATCCGCGGCCGCGCGCATCAGCGACGTGCCTTCGGGGACGGTGATCTCCTGGCCGTCGATGGTCAGGGTGACGGTCTTTTCGGACACGCGCGCCGGCGTGCCCATGTCGCGATCGCGCTTGATGACGGTTTCTAGCATGGCGGTCTCGGGTTCAGGCCGCGTGGGCGGCAGACTGGGAGGACTCGATGCCGAAGTCCTGCGGAAAATGGTTCAGCGCGGACAGCACCGGGTAGGGCGCCATGCCCCCCAGCGCGCACAGCGAACCGCCAAGCATCGTGTCGCACAGGTCGCGAAGCAGATGCACCTGCTGCTCGCGCTGGTCGCGGCTTTGACCGCCAGCGGCGATCTTGTCGATGGTTTCCATGCCGCGCGTCGAACCGATGCGACAGGGCGTGCACTTGCCACAGGACTCGATGGCGCAGAACTCCATGGCGTAGCGCGCCATGCGCGCCATGTCCACGGTGTCGTCAAACGCCACCAGACCGCCGTGGCCGATCATGGCCGAGATCTGGATATAGGCTTCGTAATCCAGCGGCACGTCCCATTGCGATTCGGGCAGATAGGCGCCCAGCGGACCGCCCACCTGCACCGCCCGCAGCGGCCTGCCGGACGCGCTGCCGCCGCCGAATTCATACAGCAGATCGCGCAGGCTGAGGCCAAATGCCTTTTCCACCAGCCCGCCGTGCCTGAGGTTGCCCGCCAACTGGAACGGCAGCGTGCCGTGCGAACGGCCCACGCCATAGTCGCGGTAGTACGCCGCGCCTTTGGCCAGGATGATCGGCACGGAGGCCAGGGAAATCACGTTGTTGATGACGGTGGGCTTGCCGAACAGACCGGAAATGGCCGGTAGCGGCGGTTTGGCTCGCACCACGCCGCGCTTGCCTTCCAGGCTTTCCAGCAGTGAGGTTTCTTCGCCGCAGATGTAGGCGCCGGCGCCCTTGCGCACCTCCAGATCGAAGCGGCGGCCGCTGCCGTGCACGTCGTCGCCCAGCCAGCCGACGCTGCGGGCGCGCGCGATGGCGGCTTCGAGCGTGGCGATGGCGTGCGGGTATTCGGACCGGACGTAGATGTAGCCGTAGGTCGCACCCACCGCCAGCCCGGCGATGGTCATGCCTTCGATCAGGACGTACGGATCGCCTTCCATCAGCAGGCGGTCGGCAAACGTGCCCGAGTCGCCTTCGTCGGCGTTGCAGACGATGTACTTGGTGTCGCCGGGCGTGCCCGCCACGGTCTTCCATTTGATGCCGGTGGGGAATGCCGCGCCGCCGCGGCCGCGCAGACCGGATTCGACCATTTCGTCGACGATCTGGGCGGGCGCCATGGCCAGCGCGCGCTTCAGGCCTTGCAGCCCGCCATGCGCGGCATAGTCCTGCAAGGACAGCGGATCGATCACGCCGACGCGGGCGAACGTCAGGCGCTCTTGATGCTTGAGGTAGGGAATTTCCTCGGTCAATCCCAGGTGCAGCGCGTGGTCGCCGCCCGTGAGCCAGCCGGCGTCGAACAGCGAGGCCACGTCTTCCGGCTGCACCGGGCCGTAGGCGACGCGGCCTTGCGGCGTGGCGATTTCGACCAGAGGTTCCAGCCACAGCAGACCGCGCGAGCCGTTGCGCACCACCTGCACGGACAGGCCGCGCTGGTCGGCCATGCGTTCGATGTCGCGGGCCACGGTGTCGGCGTCCATGGCCAGCGCCGCGGCGTCGCGCGGCACGTAGATGACGACGGGGGCGCTCATGGCGTGTCCTCCAGCGTGCGGGCCAGCAGGCGATCAAGCTTGGCTTCGGTGACGCGGGCGTGGGGCTGGCCGTCGATCATGACGGCGGGCGACTGCGCGCACAGGCCCAGGCAATACACCGGCTCCAGCGTGAAGTTGCCGTCCGGCGTGCTGCCGTGGAAGTCACAGCCCAGCGTGGTGCGCGCGTGGGCGGCCAGGCGTTCGCCGCCCATGGACTGGCAGGCTTCGGCGCGGCAGACCTCGAGCGTGTGGCGCGCGGCCGGCTCGGTGCGGAAATGGGGATAGAACGTGATGACGCCGTGGACTTCGGCGCGGGAGAGATTCAGGGCCTCGGCGATGGTTTGCACCGCCTCGGCCGGAATACAGCCCAGTTCGTGCTGGACCGCGTGCAGCACCGGGAGCAGCGGGCCGGGCTGGTCTTGCAGCCGGGCAAGGATGCGGGCCGTGGCCGCGATGGCCGGGGTGGTGGATGCCTGGGCGGCGTCCAGGGCCAGCTTGCCGCCCCGGGCCCCACCGCTGGATGCCAGATCGAATTTTGCCTCGCGCAGGTGCACGTCGGTCTCCTCCTGTGTTGCGTGACCCCGTCAACGGGGGCTTATGTGGCGGTCGGATGAGGCAAATTAATATGTTTAAAAAAACATATAAAACACGCATCTGCCGCGTTATTTGTGTACTCTAACGAGGTACTTGAACGCCTTCAATAAGAAATAAATGACATATAAGTTCCGAATCGGCCTGCGGCCGCAATGGACATTGGGCGGAGACGACGAGGCGACCCCCGTGCCGTTGCAGGACATGCTTGCGCTGCTGGCGGCCATCGACGCCACCGGCAACATCGCCGGCGCCTGTCGCGCGTGCGGGCTGTCGTACCGGCACGCCTGGGGCGTGTTGCGGCGCTTCGAGACGCTCTTTGGCACGCAACTTCTCATCACCAATCGCCGCCAGGGCACGCAGTTGTCGCCGTTTGCGGAGCGCCTGCTGTGGGCGAACCGGCGGATCGAGGCGCGGCTGATGCCCACGCTGGACAGCATGGCGTCCGAACTGCAAGAGGAACTTGAACGCCTGCTGCCCGAAAGCGGTCCTCACCTGCGCCTGCATGCCAGCCACGGCTTTGCGGTGGAATCGCTGATGCAGCACATGAGCGGCCGCACACCCGGGCTGGAATTGCGCTATCGCACTGCGATCGAGGCGCTGGCGTCGCTGGAACGGCACGAGTGCGATCTTGCGGGTTTCCAGGTGCCGCTGGGCGATTTCGAATCCCCCATCATGGAACGCTACGCGCAGTGGCTGCATGCGGACGACTACATGCTGATCCATCTGGCCGTGCGCAACACGGGGCTGTTCGTCACCGCCGGCAATCCCAAGCAGATACGCGGCATGGCGGACCTGGCGCGCCGTGACGTGCGCTTCGTGAACCGGCAGATTGGTTCCAGCACGCGCTACCTGGTCGGCCTGATGCTGCAGCGCGCCGGCGTATCGATCGGCGAAGTGCAGGGCTACGAGACCAACGAATTCACCCACATGGCGATCGCCGCGCACATTGCCAGCGGCATGGCCGACACCGGGGTCGGCGTGGAGACGGCGGCCTGCCGCTTCGGACTGGACTTCATCCCCTTGGTGCGCGAGCGGTATTTCTTCGCCATCCGCAAGGCGTCGTTGGACACGCCGGCCATGCAGGATCTGCTGTCCATCATGCGCGGGCCGGACTATGTCGGTTACGTGGGCCAGCTCATCGGCTACGACGCCCGCGATACCGGCCGGCTGCAGACCCTGGACGAGGCGTTCCCCCGTGAACGCGCACCGCGATCCGCCGGGATATGATGTGCCAATGAGCAAAGTGATTTTCCTTGCCGATCACCGCGGCGCGCCGCTTTCCGTGCCGCCCGGGGAACTGCCGCCGCCCGGACAGCCCGCGTTGGACCAGCGCGCGCGTCCGCTGCGCGACCTGCGCATTTCCGTCACCGACCGCTGCAACTTCCGCTGCACCTACTGCATGCCGCGCGAGGTCTTCGACAGCAGCTACAGCTTCATGCCGCATTCGGCGCTGCTGTCCTTCGAGGAAATCAGCCGGCTGGCCGGCATCTTCACGCAGTTGGGCGTCGAAAAAATCCGCCTGACCGGCGGCGAGCCGCTGCTGCGCAAGCACATCGAAAACCTGGTCGGCATGCTGGCCGACCTGCGCACGCCGCAGGGCCGGCCGCTGGACCTGACGCTCACCACCAACGGCAGCGTCCTCGCGCGCAAGGCCGCCGCACTGAAAAGCGCCGGGCTCACCCGCGTGACGGTCAGCCTGGATGCGCTGGATGCGGCCATGTTCCAGGGCATGAGCGACAGCGGCTTCACGCCGGACGACGTGCTGCGCGGCATCGATGCCGCGGCAGAGGCGGGCCTCGCGCCCGTCAAGGTCAACATGGTGGTGCGCAAGGGGCTGAATGACGGGCAGATCCTGCCGATGGCCGAGCGCTTCCGCCACAGCGGCCACATCCTGCGCTTCATCGAATACATGGATGTGGGCAACAGCAACGGCTGGAACCTCGACGAAGTGGTGCCGTCGCGCGAGGTCCTGGACCGCATCGGCGCGGTCTATCCGCTGGAACCCG
The DNA here is from genome assembly GCF_902859585.1 of Achromobacter animicus. Classification (GTDB taxonomy): domain Bacteria; phylum Pseudomonadota; class Gammaproteobacteria; order Burkholderiales; family Burkholderiaceae_B; genus Achromobacter; species Achromobacter animicus. The sequence goes on from NZ_CADIJM010000008.1 coordinate 128,337, forward strand.
TGGAATCCGTCGAAATGGGCCGCGTGGCCGAACGCTGGCGCTACGTGGATGGTGGCGGCGAGGTCGGCGTCATCTCCAGCGTCACGCACGCCTTCTGCGGCGGCTGTACGCGGGCCCGCCTGTCACCCGAAGGCAAGCTGTACATGTGCCTCTTCGCCCATGAAGGCCACGATCTGCGCGCCCCGTTACGCGACGGCGCGACGGACGAGGAAATGGCGCGCATCCTGGCGGGCATCTGGTCCGCGCGCGGCGACAACTATTCCGAACTGCGCGGCCAGAACATGGCTGACCCGTCGCGCAAGATCGAGATGAGCTACATCGGTGGCTGAATCGTCAATGGCGCGTGACGACGTGGCTGGATTGATCCTTGCCGGCGGCCAGGGCTCCCGCATGAACGGGCAGGACAAGGGACTGGTCATTTTGCGCGGCGAACCGATGGTGGCGCACGTGGCGCGTTGTCTGGCGCCGCAGGTCGGACGCTTGATCATCAGCGCAAACCGGCATGCCGCGGTGTATGCGCAATACGGCGAGGTGGTGGCGGACGGTGCGCCAGAACTGGGAGACTGGCAAGGGCCGTTGATGGGCATCGCGGCGGCGCTGTCGGCGGTTTCCGTGCAAGATATCGCCGCGCCGCAGTGGCTGGTCGTCTCGCCGTGCGACACCCCTTTCGTGCCCGCCGGTCTGGCACAGCGCCTGATCGGCGCGGCACTCGCCGCAGATGCGTCAATGGCCTATGCCGTCGCCCACGGCCAGCGGCATTCCGCCTGCATGGCGCTGCGCACGGCGCTGCTACCTGAATTGCTGGCCTACCTGCGCGGTGGTGACCGCAAGGTCGGGTTGTGGCAGGCGAGGGCGGGCGCGGTCGAAGTGAATTTCGACGACGCGCCGCCGCATGCCTTCATGAACGTCAACACGCCAGAAGATCTGGCGCTGGCGGACCGCTACGCCAGCCAGTGACGCAGGTCGTAGTACGAGACCGTGTCCCTGTCCTGCACCAGCACATCCGCCGGCAGGCGCGCCAAGCCAGTGGACCACGGCAATGAGCTGATCACGCCCGACCCCTGATGGCCGTAAGGCACGAGCTCGCTGCCGCCTTCGTCCGCCACGCGGCACTGCACGCGCAGGAATTCCTCGCGGCCATCCTGGCGCGGCTGCGCGGTGCGCAGCGGCAGTTGGCTGACCGGCGGGAAGATTTCTTCGCGGCCCTGCATGCGGCGCATCAGCGGCGTCACCAGCGTGGCAAAGACGGCATAGGCCGACACCGGATTGCCCGGCAGGCTGACCACGGGCTTGCCGTCGATCTGCGCCAGCGCCACCGGCTTGCCGGGCTTCATGCGCACCTTCCACAGCGACAGCTCGCCGCCCAGCGCGGCCAGCGCCGGCTTGACCAGATCGCGCTCGCCGACCGACACGCCGCCGACGCTCAGCACCAGATCGCAATCGGCCAGCAGCGTCTTGAAGGCGGCCAGCAGGTCGGCCTCGGTATCGCGGGCATGCAGCACGTGGACGGGCAGGGCGCTCATGCCGCGCACCATCGCCGCCAGCATCGGGCCATTGGAGTTGTAGATCTGTTCCGTGGCGCGCGGCTGCCCCGGCAGGACCAGTTCGTCGCCGGTAGTCAGGATGCCGACGCGAAGCTGACCGTAAACGGGCACGGTGGCCATGCCTTGCGAGGCCAGCAGAGCAACGTGCGCGGCCTGCAGCAGCGTACCCGCCGGCAGCAGCGCGGCGCCTGCCATCGTGTCTTCGCCGCGGCGGCGGATGTGCTGGCCCGGGCGCGGCTCGCGCGAAATCTGCACATGGTTGTCGGCTTCGGTCGTGTCTTCCTGCATGACGACCACATCGGCGCCCGCCGGAATCACGCTGCCGGTGAACAGGCGAATGGCTTGGCCGGGCTTGAGCGGCTCGGGCACGTCGCCGGCGTAGCAGCGCTGCTGGATCGGCAGTCGCGCTTCCGGACTCCAGTCGGCCAGGCGCAGCGCGTAGCCGTCCATGGCGCTGTTGTCGGCCGGCGGAATGTCCACCGTGGCGTCAAGATGGGTGGCGAGCACCCGGCCGCTGGCATTCGCCAGGTCGACGTGCTCGGTGCGTTGGAGGGGGGCGGCGGCGTTGGCCAGCAGGGTCTGAGCTTGATCGAAATCCAGCATGGGTGTCAGGCTTCTTCTTCGTGATTCGGAAATTGCGAGGCGAAATTGCAGGGGCGGTGGCCACTGTCGAGCTGCTCGCGCAGGATCTTTGTCCAGGCGGTCTCGCAGGCGTTGTTCGAGCCGGGCAGGCAGAAGATCAGCGTCTGATTGGCCGACCCCGCGAACGCGCGCGACTGGATCGTGGAGCTGCCGATCTCGGTGTAGGAGATCTGGCGGAAGAGTTCGCCAAAACCCGGAATCTCGCGGTCCAGCAGCGGCAGGATGGCCTGCGGCGTGTGATCGCGATGCGAGAATCCCGTGCCGCCGGTGGTCAGGATGACCTGCACTTCCGGGTCGGCGATCCAGTCGCTGATTACGCGGCGGATCTGGTAGATGTCGTCGCGCACGATGTCGCGCCGCACGCACTGATGACCGGCCTGCGCCAGGCTGTTCGCCAGCAGGTTGCCGGACGTGTCATCGCCCGCGCTGCGGGTGTCGCTGATCGTCAGTACGCCGCAGCCCAACGGGACCGGGATGGCTTCGCTCATGGATTCTCCTTTTTGTCGGCAGTGTCTTCGTCCCAGGCGTCCGTGCGGTCCTGGTCGGATTGGCGCTGTTCCACCCAGAAGCTGTCGCCGCCCGCCAGGGTTTCGCGCTTCCAGAAGGGTGCGCGCGTCTTGAGCGCGTCGATGATGTATTCGCAGCCGCGGAAGGCGTCGCCGCGATGGGCGCTGGCCGCCGCCACGTACACGATCTGCGCGTTGCGGTGCAGCGCGCCGACGCGGTGGACGATGACCGTGCCGGCCAGATTCCAGCGCGCGCGGGCGGTGGCGGCAATATCTTCGAGCTCGCGCTCGCACATGCCCGGATAGTGTTCCAGAAACAGCGTGTCGGTGGGCGTGTCCGGCGCATAGTCGCGCACGTAGCCCACGAATGTGACGATGCCGCCCACGCCGGGGCCGGCGGATTCCCGCAGCGCGGCGGTGAGCGCCGCGCTGTCAAAGTCGGCTTCCTGGACGCGGATCATGGCGTCAGCCTCCGGTGACCGGTTCAAACACCGCGACTTCGTCGCCGGCGCGGATAGCGGCGGTGGGCTTGGCGTGCGTCTGGTTGATGGCCAGCTTCAGGCGCGTGGCCGGTTCCAGCTGGGGATAGCGTTCGCCCAGCTCGGCCAGCAATTGCGCGCCGGTGGATTCGCCCTGCACGGGCCAGGTTTCGGTGCGCTTGCCGACCAGTTCGGCCACGCGCGCGAAGTACAGCAGATTAATCGTTGCGCCATTCACCGCTTTTACCTCCCGCCTTGTACTTAAGGCGAACTTGTTCGATCACGATGCCTTTGTCGGCCGCCTTGCACATGTCGTAGATGGTCAGCGCGGCCACGCTGCACGCCATCATGGCTTCCATCTCGACGCCCGTCTTGTAGCTGGTGCGGCAGGTGGACAGGATGTCGATGCGATGCTCGGCGTCGTTCAGGGCGAATTCCACGCCGACGAACGACAGCGGCAGGCTGTGGCACAGAGGGATCATGTCGGCGCAGCGTTTGGCGGCCAGGATGGCGGCCACGCGCGCCGTGTTCAGGACCTCTCCCTTGCCTTGGCCCGGCTGCGTCAGCAGGCCATAGGCCACGGCGTTCATGCGGATGCTGGCGGCGGCGACCGCCACGCGCTCGGTGTCCGTCTTGGCGATGACGTCGACCATGCGGACCTGGCCGGCTTCGTCCAGGTGACTCAAGGTGGGGGTGGTCTCGGACATGGAAATCGGGATCAAGAATTGTTAATGAATGAAAAGAGCGGAGCCGGGCAAGCCGGCCGGGTCCGCTGTTCCGCCTATGATAGACGAGCAGTAAAGGGGGCGCGATAATCGCGCCTGCAGTCAGTGGAAGGTTGGATCGCCTTCAATATGTATCAGGAGACTTTCAATGCCCGTGCGGATGCCCAAGCTACGGTTTACCCGACGCGCCGGCAAGATTCTCCTGGGTATTGTGGCGTTCGTGCTGATTCTGTTTGGCGTTGCGGCCTGGCAAGTGCCAAAGGTGCTGCACGGCGTCCTGACTGACGATGTCTCGAAGATGATCGGCCGCGACGTTTCCGTCGGCAAGATCACCTTCAATCCCTTCACGCTGACCGTCCGCGCGCAAGACCTTGCCGTGGCGCAGCCCGGCGCGCAGACGCCGCTGCTGACCTTGGCCGAACTGGATGCCAGCGCATCGTGGACATCGCTGTTCTGGTTTGCACCGGTGGTCGATCGTCTGACGCTGCGGCAGCCTACCATCGCCATCGTCCGCGAAGACGTCCTGCGCTTCAATTTCTCTGACATAGAACAACGCGTCGCCGAATTGGCCGCCGCCAAGCCTGACGAGCCGCCCAAGCCGGACGAAGGCCTGCCGCGCTTTTCGCTGAACAACATGGTGATCGAGAACGGCACGATCACGCTGGACGACAAGGTCACCGGCCGCAAACAGGTTGTCGACGAGTTCGCCATCGGCATCCCGTTCATCTCGACCTTCGGCTATGCCACCGACATCGACGTGCAGCCGCGCCTGCACCTGCGCATCAATGGCAGTCCGTTCGACCTGACCGGCGTGGCGCGTCCGTTCGACGTGGTGCCTTCATCCACCTTGCGCGTGGCCTTTGACGGCCTGCAACTGGAAAAGTGGGCGGACGTCTGGCCCATGCCGCTGCCGTTCAAGGTCGAGAGCGCACTGCTGGATTCGAACCTGCAGGTCGTTTTCGAACAACCCAAGGACGCGCCGCCCAAGATCCGCGTCGTCGGCGACCTGGGACTGCGCCGCCTGGATTTGCGCGATCCGTCCGGCGGCAGTCTGGCCGCGTGGAGTGCGTTGACCGTCAGCCGGCTGGAACTGGAGCCGATCGCGCGGCAGGTGTATATCGGCGAGGTCGGGCTGTGGGCGCCGCAGATCCATGTGCGGCGTCATGCGAATGAGCACTTGAACTGGCAGGATGTTGTCGCCGGATTGAAGGCGCTGGGCGGGGTGGAGCCGACCGCCACGCCTGTCCGCGATGAAATGCGCAAGGCCAGTGGGCTGAAGCCGCTGGCTGCGGGCGGGGCGCCTGCATCGGCGGGGACACCTGCCGCGGCAGGTGCGCAGGCGCGGGGTACGCAATCGCCTTCGACCTCGGCCCCCGTCGCCAAGGCAGACGCGGGGACGGCGTCAGCGGCGCAAGCGCCCACCGGACCAGCGTCAGGCGCGCCACGCCCCGCTGACCCGGCCGGCACTGCCCCGACGGCTGGCGCTACCCCGGCGGCTGGCGCTACCCCGACGGCGGCTGGCACTGCCCCGACGGCTGGCGCTGCCCCGGCCGCCGACACTGCCGCCGCTAGCGCGCCCACCCCCGCACCCGCCGAATGGCAAGTCACGCTCGACGCCTTCAACCTCCACGAAGGCGAGGTCTACGTCACCGACGCGGTCAGCAAGCTCGACTACGTGATGACCGGCTTGGCCGCCACTGTTGAAGGCGTCGAACTGCCGCAGCAGCCGGACCGGCCCATCAACCTGTGGCTGACCATGGACAACAGCACCGATGGCGGCTGGCTGCGCGCCAAAGGGCCGCTCGTCATCAAACCGCTGTCGCTCGACATGAACGTGCGCCTGGGCAACGTGGCGCTCGCGCCGTTGGCGCCCGCCGTGCGTAGCGCTGCGCCGATCAGCCTGCTTGACGGCCGACTGGGCGCCACCGCGCAGGTCCACGTGCGCGAAAAAGGCGGCGCGATCGACGCATCCGCCACGGCCGTGCAAGCCGACCTGACACAGTTCAAGGCCCGTGACGAATCGCTCAAGCCCGCGCTCGACATCGCAATGCAGTCCTTGCGCATCACCGCCGACCGCCTCGCCATGGGCCCCGGCCAAAGCAACTTCACCCTGGCCGCTGCCGGCGTCCAGGGCGACGGCAAGCTGGACCTCAAAGGCGTCTTCACCCCGCAGCCGCTTACCCTCAAGACCGCCGTCGACCTCTCCGGCCTGAACGTCGCCAGCTTCGCGCCGTACTTCGCCTCCAGCCTGAACGCCACCGTCCGCGCCGTCACGCTGGGCGCCAAGGGCAACGCCGAATTCATCGCCGCCGCCGGCAACGCCCCGATGAAGGCCGTCTGGAAGGGCGCCGTCGACGTCACCGACCTGGATCTGCAAGACCGCGTCAACAAGGACGACTTCCTGAACTGGAAGCGCCTGGGCTTCGTCGGCATGGACATCTCCGTGGCGGGCGACAAGATCGGCGCCAAACTGGGCGACATCGCGCTCGAAGACTTCTACGGCCGCATCCTGCTCAATGCGCAAGGCCGGCTCAACGTCATGGACCTGGTGGCCGCGCCTGGACAGGCCGGCGGCTCCATCACGCAGGACACGCAGACCCCAGGCCGCAGCGCCGATACACCCGCCGCGCCGCCTGCACCCGCGGCGCCTGCGCCGTCCGCCAAGGGCAGCCGGGCAAGCGCCATGCCGGACATCTCGGTCAACAGCGTCACGCTGACTCGCGGACGCATGACCTTCACCGACCGCTTCGTCAAACCCAACTACGTCGCCGAGCTGTCCAGCATCGAAGGCGGCATCACCGCCGTCTCTTCCACCAACCCGCAGCCCGCCAAGGTCAAGGTCACGGGGCGGGTCTACACCACCGCGCCGCTCTCCATCAGCGGCGTCGTGCAGCCCTTCGCCCAATACCTGACCCTGGACCTCAAGGCGTCCGCCAAGGGCGTCGACCTGCCACGCTTCAACACCTATTCGGCCAAGTACGTCGGCTACCCCATCAAGCGCGGCAAGCTCTCGGTAGACCTGGAATACAAGATCAAGAACCGCGCCTTGCAGGCCACCAACCACGTCGTGCTCAACCAGCTCACCTTCGGCGACAAGACCAACAGCCCCGACGCCACCAAGCTACCCGTGCTGCTGGCCGTCGCGCTGCTCAAGGACTCGCGCGGCAACATCGACATCAACCTGCCCATCTCCGGCTCGCTCGACGACCCCGAGTTCTCGGTCGGCGGCATCGTCGTGCGCGTGCTGATGAACCTGGTCGTCAAAGCCGTGACCTCGCCCTTCAGCCTGCTCGCGTCCGCGTTCGGCGGGGGCGAAGAACTGTCCTACGTCGAATTCGCGCCCGGCAGCGCCGTTCTCACCGAAGACACGATCCAGCGCATCGATACCCTTACCAAGGCGCTCACCGACCGCCCGGCCCTCAAGATGGACATCAGCGGCCGCGCCGACCCCAAGACCGACTCGGAAGGCCTGCGCCAGGCCTGGGTCGACGCCCAGATCCGCGCCGCCAAGGCCGCCGACGTCGCCCCGCGCGGCAAGAAGCCCGATCCCAAGGGTGTCACGGTCTCCAGCGCCGAACGTGCCAAGTACCTCGAAGACGTCTACGATGACGCAGACCTCAAGGACAAACCGCGCAATTTCATCGGCATGGCCAAGTCCGTTCCGGCCGCGCAGATGGAAGCAATGCTGCGCGCGGCGGCCCCGGTCGGCGAGGATCAACTGCGCCAACTGGCCGATGCCCGGGCGCAGGCGGTATATGAGAAGTTGCAAGCCCAGGAAGGACTCGCGGATCGCGTGTTCATCGTTGCGCCGCAGCTGGACGCCGATGGCATCAAGGACGAGGGGCAACCCTCACGCGTGGACTTCTCCCTGAAGTGAACTCGGCAGGCCCGGGCAGGGACGCGAGGCGCGTCCCTCGGTGCCCGTCTTTTACCAGGAGATTTTTCGATGAAAGACCAGGACGACGCGCACTTCGACAGCCTGCTCCCGCCCTTGCGGCTGGACCGGCGAGGCTTCCTTGCCACCACCGCGGCGGCAGGTTTCTCGCTGGCAGCAGGCCCCGTGATGGCGCAAACCGCCATCACCACGGACGCCAAGGGCCTCGTGGCCGGCAGGATCGAAATCCCCACCTCCGACGGCAAGATCCCCGCATTCCGCGCCGCGCCGGATGGCAAGAAGAACCTGCCCACGATCATCGTCGTCCAGGAAATCTTCGGCGTGCACGAATACATCCAGGACGTCTGCCGGCGCCTCGCCCACCAGGGCTACCTCGCCATCGCGCCGGAACTCTATGCGCGCCAGGGCGACCCGTCCAAGTACACCGAAATCCCCAAGCTGCAGGCCGAAATCGTCAGCAAGGTCCCCGACAAACAGGTCATCGCCGACCTGGACGCCACCGCCGCCTGGGCCGCCGCCAACGGCGGCAACCCCGACCGTCTGGGCATCCTGGGCTTCTGCTGGGGCGGCCGCCAGGTCTGGCTCTACGCAGCCCACAACCCCAAACTCAGGGCCGGCGCCGCCTGGTACGGCCAGTTGGCGGGTGACCCCACCGAACTGAAACCCAAGTCGGCCCTGGCCATCGTCAACGACCTGAAGGCCCCGGTCCTCGGCGCCTACGGCGGCAAGGATGCCGGCATCTCCCAAGCCGACGTCGACCGCATGCGCGTCGAACTCGCCAAGGGCTCCGCGGCCGCCAAGGCGTCTCGCATCGACATCTATCCCGAAGCCGGTCATGCGTTCCACGCCGACTATCGTCCTTCGTATCGCAAGGCGGAAGCGGAACAGGCGTGGACGCGGATGCTGGATTGGTTCAAGCAGAACGGGTTGTAAGGGACAACTTTCCCGAAGGCTCAGCTATCGGGCCAACTTTGACCTGCTCGGGTCAAGGTTGGCCCGATTTTCTTTGTTTGTTTTCAAGTGCTTGAGAAATGTCGGGCCACTATTGGCCCGAAAAATCCGGTGAGGAAGCACTTTTTGGTGTTCGTGCAATTCAAGATGGGAGAATCTTGCGGAGGGGCTTGGCTACGTGGTTGATAAGAAAGAACAACTCGTTCGACACGATCAAGCTGGCACAGCGTTTGCGTTGAGACATGGTCATCTCCGGAATCAGCCATGCCCACTCAATCGGATCTGTGCTTCACGTTCACCATCGGCGACGAGCCCTTCGAGGTCGTCGAATTCACGCTGCAAGAAGGCCTGTCCGAGACCTTTCTGCTGGAAGTGGAACTGGCCAGCTCAAACCCCGCCATCGACTTCGGCGAGGTGCTAGACCGCGCCGCGTTGCTCACGATCTGGCACGGTGACACGGCGGTGCGCTACGTGCACGGCGCGGTCTCGTCGTTCGTCCAAGGCGACACGGGCTTTCGCAGGTCACGCTACTCCGCCATCGTCGAGCCGCGTCTGGCGCGCCTTTCACTCAGTTCCGATTGGCGCATCTTTCAGTCCCAAACCGTCCCGCAGATCGCTGAGGCGGTGCTTAAGGCGCATGGGCTGACTCAAGACTACGAGCAGCGCAGCACTACCGAGCATCAGGCCCGTGAATACTGCGTGCAAGCCGGCGACACGGACTACCACTTCATCGAGCGCATCATGCGCGAGGAAGGTTTCTTCTATTCCTTCCGCCATAGCGCTGAGGGCCATCAGCTGGTCCACAGCGATCGCCTGTTCATTCATGGACGCGTGAGCGATGAGCCGGTTCTGTACAACCCCGTCTCCGGCGGCGACCAGCCGCAACCCGCGCTGCGACGTTTCACATACACCGAAAACGTACGCACCGCGCGGCAGACCCAGCGGGACTACACCTTCCACCATCCCCGGTACACGCACCAGCACAGTCGCGATGGGCGGGATTTGGACCACCAGGGCCGCGGCTACGAACGCTATGACTATCCCGCACGCGCCAAATTCGACGAGGCCGGCAAGCCCTTCGCCGAGAACCGCCTGCGCGGGCATCGCCGCGATGCCCGCATTGCCGTGGTCCATGGCGATGACCCGCGACTGCAGCCGGGTATCTCCTTCACGCTCGCCGGCCACCCGCGGGAAGACATGAACCGCGGCTGGCGCCCCGTGCGCATTGTCCACCGCGGAATCCAACACACGAGTCAGGCCGAGGAAGGTGCACAAGCCCAGTTGGGAACGCACTATAGCTACGAGGCCGAGCTGGTCCCGGATGACGTCGAGTGGCGCGCGGAACCGCTGCCCAGACCATGCATCGACGGCCCGCAGAACGCCATGGTGGTCGGGCCGCCCAATGAAGAGATCTACACCGATGAGTATGGAAGGGTGAAGGTCCAGTTCCCCTGGGACCGTCTCGGCAAGGAGGACGAACACAGCTCCTGCTGGATCCGAGTCTCGCAGAACATCGCCGGCGCGACGTGGGGCCACATGGCCATCCCGCGCATCGGCCAGGAGGTCATCGTCTCTTACTTCGATGGGGATCCTGACCAACCCGTTATCACCGGCCGCGCCTATAACCGCCTGCAATTGCCGCCCTACGAATTGCCGCGCCACAAGACGCGGATGACCATCAAAAGCAAGACCCACAAGGGCGAGGGGTACAACGAACTGCGCTTCGAAGACGAGAAAGACCAAGAAGAAATCTACGTCCACGCGCAGAAGGACCAGAACATCCACGTCAATCACGACGAAACCACGTTCGTCGGCCATGACCGCAGCGAGCAGGTTGAGCACGATGAAACCATCACCATCGGCCACGACCGCAAGGAGACCGTGGGCAATGACGAACATGTGAACATCGGCCAGGACCGGCGGCACGACATCGGGCGAGATGACTTTATAACGGTGGGTCGTAACCACACCATCTACACCGCCAAGGACCGCACTGAAGAAGTGGGCAACAACCGCCGCGACAAAACCACGGCGAATCATTGGGTGAACATCGGCGGAAACCACGAACAGACGGTTGAAGGGCACGCCGAGTTACAGGCCGGACATGCGATTCGTCATCGCACCAAAGTCTACGAGATCCAGGCAGGGGAGAGCCTCTCTCTCAAAGGACCGGGAGGATCCATTCGAATCGACGGTTCGGGCATCACGCTCGATGGAATCAAGATTCAGATGAAGGGGCCGATGCGCCAACAGAGCGGCGGCGCGAGCCCGATTCCGGTTCCGGTGGGCGTTCCCGCGCCGGGCCTGCCTTTCGACGTGCTGTGCATGAAGCGCAGCGATGGCAGTTGCCCGCGGTTGGACTGCCCGTGTGGCAATTTCCAGGGAGGCTGACATGTTGATGGCCCTGGACCAGGTGACGCAAGCCGAACTGAATCCACCTTCGCTGGCCACCTTTCTGCTGCTCGAAACAGAAATTCTTGACGAGTGGCTGATGCGCCAGCCGGACTCGCCGGAGCGCTCCACCATTAGTGACTTCGTACGCAAAGTCGACTATGCCACTTCCCTGCGTTGGGTCTGGAGCGACACCGAGTACGACAGCCACCACACGAATGGGCCGATCCTGGTGCAGTACCAATCGGATTCTCGTCTGCTAGAGCATTTTATGGACCCCTGGGCTTCCACGGGTGGAGCGGTATTCCTGGCCTCGTCCCGTCCGATCGACGAGGTAGTAGCCCAACTGCGCGCGGTCCTGTTCGTGCTGATGCCCAATGGCAACAAGGCACGGTTCCGGCTTCAGGAGACAACCGCCCTCGCGAGCGTGTTGCGAGCGCTTGAACCCTACAGAGCCGGGGCGCTGCTGGGTCCGATTCAAGAGCTGATCTGGCGGGAGAACCTCGGACCGGAACATCAGTGGTGGTGCTATCGCCAACCAGATGGCCCGTGCCCGGTACAAGGCGGCTTCCAATTCAATCACTCAGAAATGACCGCCATCGATGCGGGGCTGACTGACCAGCACCTTCGCAGGCACATCGCGATCACCCGGCGAGCACCCCACAGTTTTCGCGACGACCCGCGCCAGCAGACCGGCGTGTGGATGGAGCACCTCAAAAGCTGGGGATTCAAAGAGTTCTCACATCTGGACGCCGCCTTGGACGCCTTCCGTCATCCCGCTTACCGACGGTGCGCGGCGACGGTCGTTGCGCTGTTGCAGGACACGGCGTTGACACCGGGCGCCCGCGCCGCACAGGCAATGAATCACCTGATGACCGAAGGACACTGATCATGGCAGCAAGCATTGGCTACTGCAGCACCAACGAAAGCTGCAAGGTCCGAATCCCCTTGTTTCCACTGCGCTATTCCGCGCATCCACGGCCCAAGGGTGGCGCCGACTATGCCTATGACGCGGCGTCGCTGGAGACTGGCTTTCAGAAGCTGGACCACGCGCAGTATGGATTGCGTTGCGTGGGCGCGGGATTCGTCTATCTGTTCGATGAGACCGAGGGTACGGTGTTCGTGTGGCGGGTCAACGAAGAGAACGGTCAATTCGTCGAGCTTCTGTCCAGGAATCGCTCACTGGAAGCGGCGCTCGGGGGCTATAAACCGGGACGCTCCCTGTCCCACATCTGGGCGAATGAGCGTTCGGTAGTCCACATTCTATTGACGGACACGCTCCTGACCGAACGAAAAATCCGCGAAATCGAATCGAACCAGGACGGCATCCGGGCAAAGCTGGCAACGACCATTGACATGAAGGCTTGGGCGGACAGCGCGCCATCCAGAAACACCTTTGCAGCAAGCCGGCTAGGCGAACTGGTGGAGGAGTTCAAGGGCACCGATCTCAGCTTTTCGCCCTGGCGCATCAAACAGTTGGCACCTTCCGCTCAGCCATTGATCACGGGCATGGAAGCGGTAGCCCCTGCCAGGCAGATCGCGGTCGTCATGCACGACAACATTGCCTTGGTGCAGGATCTAGGCGGAGTGTTCCATAAGTTCCGCCAAGCCATGGAAACCTACAATTCGGCCCCTGATCACGACAGCTCGGCTGGGGACGGTCAACGTTATCGCAAGATGATCGTCGCTCAACTGATAGAGCGAATCTACGAGTCGGGCTACGCCGACAACGCAGGGGTGACGGGGCAGGACAGGCAGGAATTCGAGCGGGTCCTCCGCCGAGATATGGACGAGCGTGAATGGAAGCGAAAGCGCTTTGCGGACAGTCTCGCCGTGATTGAACGAGAGCCGGCCAGATATCGTCCTTCGTCGTATCCAGATGCGCGGCGGCAACTGGATGCCTTACCCACCGATCCGATTGGTAGGCGCGCTGCCGCGTTGTCTGAGGCAGTACCGCTCTATGCCCGCCATGTCCGGGAAGTGGACAGGGTGAGGTTCGTGCGCGAATTCAGCGTAGAACTGGGAAGTCGTCACGCCGCCGTAGTCGACAGGAAAAATGACCGCTGCAAATGGCTACAGCGCTACGTGAATACGACTTCCCCTAATGACATGGGCGCGACTTTTCTACGCTATGACACTGATCACCCAATGTCGTCAACGAGCCACGCGATCGCCTTTTCCGCTTGCATAGAGGGGATGATTTGGGGCACCGAAATTACAACACCTGGCACCAAGGACCATGAACGAGAGCTGTTTGAGGCTTGGTGGAAACTGCCGTGGCAGGCCAATCCCATCCTCGTCAATATCGAACATGATAAAGGTCTGGTGGATGCCATTTGGGAAAACAAGATGGACATCGCCCTGGACACGGCTGGAAGTAAAGGTCTTGGTCAGCTCCTGCGTTTTGGTGCTCTTCATTACCTGATGGAGCAAGTTAGTGTCTACACCCTCAGCCGCTTTCCCAGAGCGGGTTCCGACGGTCGCGTATGGCACGGCGTTGCCCGTGATGCCGTGGCCGATCGGATCCACCAACTGGCAGGCATGGGTACGATAGAGGACGCGGAGCGGCTGATACGTATGCTGGAAACGCGGTATCAGGACCGTTTGACCATCCGGCGGTTGACGCGCGAAGAAGCTATACGGGCGTTAGAGGATGCCGCGGGGTTTCCGCGCGGTTCCGTCGTGGTGGGATCTATCGCGATGGGCGCTGGCGATACGATGGACGTGATCGTCTGGCAGCGTATGACTCCCCTTACCCGCTATGCAAATCCGTTTCTGCAGGTGTTTGAACGCGGTGTCGCAGGAGGCGTGGCGTTTTTTAGCTTTCTCAACCTCAAGGCGGCAATATTCGACCTGGATTTGAACGGTCAGAAATGGAAATCTAGCTGGGCCAATCTGGTAGCAGCGATCATGGGGGTCGGAAGCGCAACTAACGGCGTGCTCATTGCAACGCGAGCGCTGATGCCTCAGGTCTATCTGCGCGCATCCATTTCAGCAGTCGTGCTGCAGCGTATTGCCAGCACCGGATCACTACGACTGTTCGGCTACGGCGGAGCCGTGGCTGACGCTGTTTCGAATTGGTTTAAGTCCGGCGAGCAACGAAGGGTCGGCAATCAAGAGGCCGCCACTGCTTACGCGGTAGCAGGTCTGGGATTGGGTTTAGGCGGAGCAGCACTCACAACGGGTGGCGCCGCGTTTGCTGCAGGACTGGGATTGGCAGGAACCGTAGCCACTGTGCCCGTTTGGGGGTGGATTGCGGCGGGTTTGATACTGCTAGGGACTGGATTGTGGTGGCTCTTCAAGGGCGATCGGGCTCAGTACATTGCCATCGGCTACTGGCTCAATGACGGAAGCTTTGGCAAGCATGAGTTGCTGGGACGGCCAGCAATCGTCAGGTACGAAACGCTTGATCAGGAGAACCGAGGCTACGTACAGGCGGTTTATGCCCCGCAACGTTTGGATTCTGATTGGCATATGACAAGTAAAACTCTGATTGTGAAAGTCATCTATCCCCTTGACGGCGCCATCCAGAAAATTGAGTCAGAGGGAAACGACGTTCACCAAGCGCAAGTCTACTCAATGGAGGGAGAGGAGATGTCTTCTAAGGAGAGCCGTGTTCGATCCTACAAGATCGTCGGACTCACGAAAGGGACCGGTTTTCGCTACGCCATAAGACCCAGCTACGTTCCGGTCCTCTTGGGGGAGACTCTCGCGTCCGAGATCACCTTCAGTGATAAGGACACGCCTTGGTACTACTAACTCGATAAAAAAATGAAACGGCATACAGTTCCGAAAGAAGAGCGCAGCGCTTTCTTTACACGCGTTGACGCCTTGCGTCCATCTGATCCACCGCTGGCAGTGTCCGCTGCGGCAGACAACAATGTGATGAGGGTCTCCGAGAACTGTCTGTTTATGCGTCCGGCGTTTGGCAGCATGTTCGGAGGGCGGTACGGAATCAGTTGGTGGGCGACAGTGGCAGTCCCATTTCTATTTGCTCTGTTCTCAGTCGGAACCTTTGCCGCCTATGGTCACCAGCGCCAGTACGAGGGATATGGCGGTGGCGTGTCGGCCTTCTTTCTGGAAAACTGGGATGTGTTTATCGGTGCGCCCGTCGCATTCGCATTTGCTTGCATTTGGCTGTACATACCTTGGCGAACGCAGCTTCCAATCATCTTCAATCGCCGAACCCGCAAGGTCACTTGCGTCGTTCATGGAACGTGGGTCAGTCTGCCCTGGGACGGGCTGGAGGCTTACATCAAGGACGTGACTACCTTTGCAGCGGGGGGGACTCCAGTCAACGAAGGGGTGTTGACGCTAGCCTTCCCTTATTCGATACAGAATAGCCAGCGTATCAATCAAAAACTGCGCGTCGGCATAACCGGCACACAGGACCACGCTCAAGCAATCATCAACCGCGGCATCTATGGGGCGGCGCAGATTTGGGAGTTCATCCGCCTTTTCATGCGGGAAGGGCCTTCGGCATTGCCTTTAAGCAGCGCGCGAACCCCGTATTCCATTTCCCACGCCAGTGAGGCAGTGCGCCATTTCAGTCCGCTAAAGGTCCTCAAGGTCAAAAAGGCGGCTTGGTTGCTGTTCGCAGTTCCATTCTTCATTTTCATAGCGTTGCCGGTCGCGCCGATTCTTATGTTAGGTGACATTTCATATATGTGGCTCGACCGCATCCTGCCTCGCCGGCAGTGGCCGCAGGAACTCATCGACGCCTGCGATGGCGAATGGGACGGACGGGAGTAAGCTCAAACTTCCCCCTCACGCGCCCGCGTGCCCGCCCGCGCTCGGCGTCCCTTGTTCTTCGCAATCTCCATAACTTCCGCTCCTCCGCACCCAGCCTTTCTCGGATTTGCGTGTTGAAGCCGAGCTAGCGCACGCTCTCGGCATTGCCACGGCATCCTCTGGCGGCGAGCGGTTATTGGCGACTTGCTCTGCTACGCACTCGACCGCGTTTTGCCACGCCGTAAGTGCCTCCCGGGGCTGATCGAGGCCTGCGATAACGTTTTGGACCCGGTGTGGAGATTGAGGCTTTCACAGGATCAGTCCGGCACCCCCTCATCCACGTTCTACCGAGCCTTCTCCCCCGGCAGCCCATCACTAACCTCAGCCAGCGCCCGCTTCATGTCCTCGTACTTCATCACCCGCTCGCTCTGAAACCCGCCCAGCACCCCACGGCACCCATCCACACCAGACCGCTTCATCTCCTCCATCATCGTCGTACCATCGGCCAGCCCCTTTGCAAACGCAGCATCGAAGCCGCCCGTCGGGAATCCATATTCCTCGGCATACCGCGTCAGATTCTTCCGAGCCGTCTCCTGATGCTGCGCCAGGTCAGGCTCTGAAGCCCCGCAAGCACGCGCCGCGCCATTGGACGCGCCAGCGGCGATAACGAAAGAGTCGTATTGGGCCTGCTCAGCCGCATCGGGAGCCGCCCACGCCGGGGCAGCAGCGGCCAGCGTCAATGCCAGCCCGGTCAGGAATTTGCGCATCGAAAGTCTCCCGGTGAAGCCCTCCGCAGCGGTCAGCCTCTCGCGGCTGCGGCGGGCGTTGTCTACCACGGCATTATGGCAACCGCCCGTTTCCTCCCCATGTGCTCGCCGTGTGGAGTCGTTTCGAACTGTTCATCTTCTTTTCGCCCTCCGCCAAAGGCAGCAAGCCGGCCGCGCTCGAACTATGATGGGGGCTGTGAGGCAGTCCTGCCTCAATGCATTGCCCCCTTTCATTTTGGAGATCTACATGACGATCAAAGTCGGCGACCGCGTGCCCAATGGCACGTTGACCGAATTCATCGAAACCGAAACCGCCGGCTGCTCGCTCGGTCCCAACGCGTTCCAGGTCGCCGACCTGACCCGCGGCAAGACGATTGCGCTGTTTGCCGTGCCGGGCGCCTTCACGCCCACGTGCTCGGCCAAGCATCTGCCCGGCTACGTCGAACAGGCCGCTGCCCTCAAGGCCAAGGGCATCGACGAAATCTGGTGCGTGTCCGTCAACGACGCCTTCGTCATGGGCGCCTGGGGACGCGAACAGAAGACCGATGGCAAAGTCCGCATGCTGGCCGACGGCTCCGCGCTGTGGACCAAGGAACTCGGCCTGGAACTGGACCTCGTCCAGCGCGGCATGGGCGCGCGCTCGCAGCGCTACTCCGCCCTGATCGTCGACGGCGTTGTGAAGCAACTGAACGTGGAAGCGCCTGGCAAGTTTGAAGTCAGCGACGCGGCCACCATGCTCTCGCAAGCCTGATCCCCGCGGGTTCCTGTTTTACCCCCAGTGTTGCGGGCCGCCCAGGCGGCCCGCGGCGCTGAAAGCCAGCAGCGGTTGTCGACGCCATGCTCTCCACGATCTCATCGTTTTCGTCGCTTTATTTTGCGACCTTGCTGATGCTTATCGGCACGGGTCTCTTCAACACCTACATGGGCCTGCGGCTGACCGCCCAGTCCGTCAGCGAAGTGTGGATCGGCACCTTGATCGCCGGCTACTACCTCGGGCTCGTGTGCGGCGCGCGGCTTGGGCACAAGCTCATCATCCGCGTCGGCCACATCCGCGCGTTCGTCGCCTGCGCGGCCATCGCCACCTGCATGATCCTGGCGCAAACGCTGGTCGAATCCATGCCCCTGTGGCTGGTGTTCCGCATCGTCTCCGGCATCGTCATGGTGACCGAGTTCATGGTCATCGAAAGCTGGCTCAACGAACAGACCGAAAACCACCAGCGCGGCCGCGTGTTCTCCGTCTACATGGTCGTCTCCGGCCTGGGCACCGTGTTGGGCCAACTGGCGCTCACCGCCTACGCCACGCTGGACCTGCGCCCGCTTACCCTGGTCGCCATGTGCCTCGTGCTGTGCCTGGTGCCGCTTGCCGTCACGGCCCGGTCCCACCCGCCCACGCCGCTGCCCGCGCCGCTGGACGTAAAGTTCTTCATGCGGCGCGTGCCGCTGTCCATGACCGTGCTCTTCGTGGCGGGCAATCTGTCCGGCGCGTTCTACGGCCTGGCCGCGGTGTATGGCGCCAAGAATGGCCTGTCCACATCGCAGGCCGCCATCTTCGTCGCGGCCGCCGTGACGGCGGGGCTGTTGTCGCAGTGGCCGATGGGCTGGCTGTCCGACCGCATCAACCGCGCCGGCCTCATCCGCTTCAACGCGTTGTTGCTGGTCCTGCTGCCTGCCGTCATGTGGGGCTGGATCGCGTTGCCGTTCTGGGCGCTGGTCGCCATGTCCTGCGTCTTCGGCATCCTGCAGTTCACGCTGTACCCGTTGGGCGCGGCCTTTGCCAATGATCACGTTGAATCGGAAAGACGAGTCAGTCTGTCGGCGGTGTTGCTGATGACCTATGGCCTGGGCGCCTGTGTGGGGCCGATGATCGCGGGCTTCATGATGTCGCTGGGCGGACCCGCCATGTATTACGTGTTCATCTCGGCGTGCGCCGTGATTCTGGTCTGGCAGGTGCGGCCCACGCGCGTCACCGGCGCACACCAGGTCGACGAGGCGCCGACGCATTTCGTACCGATGCCGGACACGCTGCAAAGTTCGCCCGCGGCGGCGGTGCTGGATCCGCGGGTGGATCCCGAGAACGACATCGCCATGGAAATGGTGCAGCCGGATCCGTCCGCGGCGCCGGCGCCGCCGGAGCCGGTGGCCGAGGGCGCATCGGTGGATTCCGCGGCGGGGCAGGGCGGAATGGACGAGACGGCGGATACGGCTGCGGGAGCGGGAGGCGGATCCGACACGATGCCGGATTCGATGTCGGACCAGACACCAGACCGTGTATCGGGCTCCGCATCGACTGCCGCATTGGACGCTGCATCGACCGCAGCATCAACCGCCACATCGACCGCCACATCGGACTCCACATCAGACGCCGCATCAGACGCGCACCCCGAACGCCAGCGCCGCACCGGCACCTGAAGCGCCCCTACCAGGGCGTCATCAGCAAAATGGCAGACAACGCCAGCGCAATGCCCAGCACGTTCACACGCGTGAGCGGTTCACGGAACGCCAGGGCGCCCACCAGGGTGCCCAGCGTGATCACTCCCATATTCATCGACGCGAACACCAGCGCGGGGTGCTCGGGCAGCGACTGGTGCGCGCGCACGTAGGTCAGGATGTTGCCGAAGTTGGCCAGCCCCAGCGCCACCCCCGCGGCCAGATGCCGCGCCTGCCAGCGCACGCGGCGCCACAACAGATACGCAAGCATCAGCGCGCCCGCCATCAGGAACGTCAGCAACAGGCTGCCCGCAAATGCGGTCCCCGTGCGGGCCACCTGCTTGAACAGGATGTCGATCACGCCATAGCCCGCCCAGACAACCAGCGGCCAGAGCCACATCGCGCGCCGGTCCTCGGCCGCCGTGGCTTCGGATAAACGAATGCGCGGCGGTTGGCGCAGCAGGCAGAAGAGGGCGGCGAAGGCCAGCGCGATGGCCGCCAATTTGCGTCCCGTGACCGGTTCGCCGAACAGCGCGAACGCGGCCAGCAGCGGAATGAACAGCGACAGGCGCTGCGCGGCGTCGCTGCGCACGATGCCGGCATGCCGCAACGCGGCCGCCATCGCCAAAAAGACGCTCGGCAGCAGCACGCCCAGCGCGGCCAGCACCAGCCAGGGCGTTTGCGGCGCCAGCAGGCGCGCCGGATCGGGGCGCAGCACCAGCCAGCAGAGCAGGGCGGCCACGGCGTAGTTCATCGCGATCGCCTGGCGCACGTCGATCTGCCAACGTCGCGCCAGCTTGAGCATCACGGCGACCGTGACGCTGCAGGCCACGCTGGCCGTCAAATACAGAAGACCGGGCGTCAACGGCATGCCGCCTCCTCATGGCGGTCGTGCGCGGCGGCGTCGACCCGCATGCCCAATCGGTCGAGCAGGCGCTGGTCGGCCGCCATCTGCGGATTGGCGGTGGTCAGCAGCGCGTCGCCGTAGAACATGGAATTGGCGCCCGCCAGAAAGCACAGCGCCTGCATCGCATCGTCCATCGTCTCGCGCCCGGCCGACAGCCGCACGGCGGCGCGCGGCATTGCAATGCGCGCCACGGCGATAGTGCGCACAAACTCGAAGGGATCGAGGGCTTCGACATCGGACAACGGCGTGCCTTCCACCTGCACCAGGTTGTTGATCGGCACGGACTCGGGATAAGGCTCCATGCTGGCAAGCTGGGCGATCAGGCCGGCGCGTTCGCGGCGCGATTCGCCCATGCCTACGATGCCGCCGCAACACACGTTGATGCCGGCGTCGCGCACGCGGTCCAGCGTGTCCAGGCGGTCCTGGTACGTGCGTGTGGAGATGATCTTGCCGTAGAACTCCGGCGAGGTATCCAGGTTGTGGTTGTAGTAGTCCAGGCCCGCGTTCTTCAATTGCTCGGCCTGGCCGTCCCGCAACATGCCCAGCGTCACGCAGGTCTCCAGGCCCAGCGCCTTGACCGCGCTGACCATTTCGGCCACGGCGTCCAGGTGATGCGGCTTGGGACTGCGCCACGCGGCGCCCATGCAGAAGCGCTGCGCGCCGCCAGCCTGCGCCGCGCGGGCCGCGGCGACCACGTCTTCCAGCGGCATCAGCTTGTCGGCGTCCACGCCGGTGTTGTAGTGCGACGACTGCGGACAATACGCGCAGTCTTCGGGACAGCCGCCAGTCTTGATCGACAGCAGGCTCGACAACTGGATGACGTTCGGATCGAAATGGGCGCGATGCGTTTGCTGCGCCCGGTGCATCAGGTCCATGAACGGCAGCTCGTAGAGCGCCATGATGGCGTCGGCGCTCCAGGCCGAGGCCGGCAGGCGCTTGGGCGATGTCGGGACGGGAATGTACGCAGTCTGCATGGTCGGTGGCTCCTTCGTTCGTGCCGGGGATCTCGCCGCTGGCCTGATGGCCTGGGCTGGATCGGCGGATCGTAAGAAGGGGCGGCGTATTTGCGCAATGCGTTCGATATCGCCGGATTTAGCGGACGGTTGGGAACCTATTCAAAGAAAATGGCCGCTTTTGAGCGGCCAGTCGTCCTAACGCGGCGGCATCTTCGGCGACGCGAAGATGCAGGATATTTTGATTCAAATTGTAAAACCGGAGCAAGCCAGTCAGGACTTGCCTTGCTTTTCCCGGTTGCGCGCGCTTTCGTGACCGGTGATGCCGCGGTCACGAGCCCAGACGATGGCGGCGCTGCGTCGGTGCACGCCGATCTTGCTGTAGATCGTGGCCACGTGATTGCGCACGGTGTTGCGCGACAGCTTGAGCGCCTTGGCAATGCCGTCGTCATCGTGACCCTGGCAGAGCAGGCCCAGCACCTCGCGCTCGCGCGACGTAAGCTGCGCCAGTTCTGCCACGTCGCGCGTCGCGGGAGCGGGTTGGCGCAGTTGCGCCAGTTTTTCGATGATGCCGCGGCTGAACCACGAGGTGTCCTGCATGACCGCCTCGATGGCCGTCAGCAGTTCGGTCTCTGACCGCTTGCGCTCGGTGATGTCCTGGATCACGATCAACACGCGGCGCAGCCCGCCGATCATGACGGGCTCGGCGGACACCAGGCAGTCGAGCTCGCCGCCGTCGCGCGCAATCATCACGGCTTCGCGGTTGCGCACGCTTTCGCCACGCTTCAGGGCGGCCAGCATGCCTTCGTACGGCCGCAATCCCAGTTCGACGAGGTCCTGCTCTGCCTTCTCGTCCAACGTCAGACCCGTGGCGGCGGCAAAGGCGTCATTGAGGTTCAGCACGTTCAAGGTGACGCCGTCGCAGACGGCCATCGGCACCGGGGCAAGCTGGAAGGCTTTGGAGAAGCGCTCTTCGCTTTCGCGCAGGGCCTCTTCGGTGCGCTTGCGGCCCTCCAGGTCGATGAACGTGAAAAGCATGCAGGGCTCGTCGTGCATGTCGATGGGCTGGCCTGCCACCACCACGAACTTGGAGGTGCCATCGGGCAGCTTCAGCACGCCCTCGCGCTGCGGAATGGTCTCGCCTTCATTGAGCCGAGCCACAGCCGTTTCTTTGTCGTCGCTCCCGTCCAGCACATCGATTTCATAGGCCGACTTGCCCAGCACCGCGTCGCGCGAGTAGCCGGTCATTTCCAGGAACCCCTGGTTCACCTTGACGTAGCGCAGGTCCGACAGCCGGCAGATCAACGCGGGAGCCGGATTGGCCGAGAAGGCGCGTTCAAAGCGTTCCTCGGCGTTGATCTGCGCGGTCTGGTCGTGCAGGATCAGGACGCGATAGGGCATGGGGCCGCCATCGTCCAGATTGAGGCCGCGCGCAAGCAGGTTGCGCGTGAATTCGTCGTCGTCTTTACGGGTCAGATCGAGCAGCAGGTCTTCGAATTCTTCGCCCGCCGCCAGCCGGTCCAAGGGATACTGTCGCGCCGGCACGCGATGATGGTTGCGATAGGTGAGCGTATATCGCTTGCGAAAGCCCGCGGGCGTGCCGCCCAGGTCTTCCATTGATTCGGCGCCGTGCAGCGCAAGTGCGCTGGCGTTGGCCCAGGCTATCGAGCCATCGGCCTCAAGCAGGATGATGCCTTCGTTGAGGCCCGCGATGATGCTCTGCAGGTGTTGGCGATGTGCTTGGGGTGCGGCGTCGTTGGGGGTCACGTAGGCCTCTTTTTTCTTCGCATGGCGTGTACGCGCAAGCATGAAGCCGCGCGCCGGTGCTGTCCAGAGGTCAAAAGGGAGGAGTCTCGCGGAAGGGGTACAACGAGAGGGGATTGCACCGCGCGAATGGCGGCGCCGGACAGCCCATGCAAAAGCATATGCGAAAGCAAAATCAAAATTGCAGAAATCAAAAGCACAAAAGCAAAAAGCTCCGGAATCCGGAGCTTAAGATGCGTGTACTTCAAATGCGTGCATTTCAAGTGCGTGCTGCGAGCAGCGTTCGGTAAGCGCAAAGTGCTTGGCGGAGCGGACGGGGCTCGAACCCGCGACCCCCGGCGTGACAGGCCGGTATTCTAACCAACTGAACTACCGCTCCGCAGCGGCTTACTGATGACTTCAACTTTCTTCACTACGGCTGTGGTGTCAAGACAGCTTGTACTGCATGCCAGATGAAGCTGGCGTCCCCTAGGGGATTCGAACCCCTGTACTCACCGTGAAAGGGTGATGTCCTAGGCCTCTAGACGAAGGGGACCTGGAACCAACAAGTTTACTACTGTACTGCGTTACTACTGTACTGCGTTACTACTGAACTGCACTGGTGGAGGTAAGCGGGATCGAACCGCTGACCTCTTGCATGCCATGCAAGCGCTCTCCCAGCTGAGCTATACCCCCAGGGCGTCCTGCTGTTCCAAACTTCAAACAACAAGGTCTCACACTTATAAAACAAAAAAGCCCCGAAAACGGAGCTCTTGAAAGACTCTGAGCGAGAGAGCTTTTGGCGGAGCGGACGGGACTCGAACCCGCGACCCCCGGCGTGACAGGCCGGTATTCTAACCAACTGAACTACCGCTCCGCAGCGGCTTAACTCAACTACATAATCACTTCAACTGCATCACTAATACTGCATGCCAGTAGACTGGCGTCCCCTAGGGGATTCGAACCCCTGTACTCACCGTGAAAGGGTGATGTCCTAGGCCTCTAGACGAAGGGGACTTGGACTTGCTGTACTGCTCTTCGCTTTGGACTGGTGGAGGTAAGCGGGATCGAACCGCTGACCTCTTGCATGCCATGCAAGCGCTCTCCCAGCTGAGCTATACCCCCGTTTCTCTAATCAATTCCTTCAACGTTTCGCTTGAAACGCGCCGGTTAGAGCGCGTTTTTTGCTGTTTCGTTGCCGGTTTTGTTTAGTGCCGTTGGCGAAGAAACGAGATTATGCACGAACTAAATTGGGCGTGCAAGTCGCTTCATGGCAAAAAGCAAAAAAGTTGCGAAAAAAGAGGGTTGGATGGGCATTTTGAGGGCGGATTTAGCGCTGCATTGGTTGCTGAGCGAGCCTGCGATTGATGCGGAAATCAATGAAATCAAAGACTTGTGCAGGTGCTATCGTGGATGGAAAAAATTTTTCGGCGTGTGGAATTTTCCACGCGAGGGCAGCGCGGAAAGTTGACGCGGATCGGCAAGGAAATCGACACATGAGCACTTATCCATGAGCAGCACAGGCTTTCCCACCGTCGCCCTGGGGCGCACGGACATGAACATCACGCGCATCGGCCTGGGCGCTTGGGCCATGGGCGGCAACGGGTGGGCGGTGGGCTGGGGGCCGCAGGACGACACCGAATCCATCAAGGCGCTCCGGCACGCGATCGACCGCGGCATCAACTGGATCGACACCGCCGCGGTCTACGGCCTGGGCCATTCCGAGGACATCGTGCGGCAGGCGTTGGGCCAGATGCCCGCCAGCGAGCGTCCGTACGTGTTCACCAAATGCGGCCTGACCTGGTCGCCCGAGCAGCCACAGGCGATGCCGCGGCGCACCGGCGCGCCGTCCAGCATTCGCCGAGAGCTTGAAGGGTCGTTGCGGCGATTAGGCGTCGAGCGCATCGACCTCTATCAGATGCACTGGCCTGCGGGAGACGGCACGCCGCTGGAGGCGTACTGGCAGGAATTGCTGGATCTGAAGCAGGCCGGGAAAGTCCGTGCGGTGGGATTGTCGAACCACAACCTTGCCCAGTTGCAGGCGGCGGAACACCTGGGGCATGTAGACACCCTGCAGCCGCCGTTCTCGGCAATCCAGCGCGCCGCGGCTATCGACCTCATTCCGTGGTGCGCGGCAAATGGCACGGGCGTGATCGTCTATAGCCCCATGAATTCGGGCTTGCTGACCGGCAAGTTCAGCGCCGAGCGTGCACGGGCCTTGCCGCCGGACGATTGGCGGGCGCGGCACGCGGATTTCCGGTCGCCCGAGCTGGAGCGCAACCTGGCGCTGGCCGATGCCTTCAAGCCCATTGCGGAGCGGCACGGCGCCACCGTGGCCGCCGCCGCAGCGGCATGGACGCTGGCGTGGCCGGGTGTGACGGGCGCCATTTTGGGGGCGCGCAGCGCATCGCAGGTGGACGGACTGATTGGCGCGGCCGAGCTGGAGCTGGATGCCGACGACATGCAGGCGATTGCAGACGCGATTGAAGTCACGGGAGCGGGGATCGGCCCGCTGCGCCCGCCCGACGAAACAGGCTCGCTGCCCGCGAACCTGTTTGCCTGAAGGAAGTCAGCCGCGCCGGGAAATCAGTCGCGCGGGGACGTAGGTGCTGCGTGGAATCAGCCGAACCGTGGAATCAGCCGCGGCGCGGGCGGCGGGCGCTGCCCACGGCCGCGATCAGCGCCAGACCGATCAGCGCCAGCGCGGTCTTGTCCCCAAAACGCGCGTAGGGCGTGAGCCCCGTCATGCCCTGCACCGATACCGGCAGCACACCCGCCTGCAACGGCGCGAGTTGGGCGGCAACCTGGCCCTTTGCGTCGATGGCGGCGGTGATGCCGGTGTTGGTGGCGGTCAGCATCGGGCGCGCGGTCTCGATGGTGCGCAGCCGGCCGATCTGCAGATGCTGCCGCAGCGCCCAGCTATCGCCGAACCAGCCCAGGTTGCTGACGTTGACCAGGATGGTCGCGCCGGGCTCGCCGTTGGGGCCGGGCTGCAACGCGGGCAGCAGGTCGGGACCGAAGAGGTCTTCGTAGCAGATGTTGAACGCGATGTGCTGGCCGCCGACGGCAAACGGGGTCTGGCGTTCGCCGCCGCGATCGAAGTCGCCCAGCGGGATGTTCAGCATCTCGACAAACCAGTGAAAGCCGGGCGGCACGTATTCGCCCCACGGCACCAGGTGGCGCTTGTCGTAGCGCATGGCGGTGTTGCCGCGCACCAGCTGTTCAACGGGCGTGGCGCCGTCAAAACCGATGACACTGTTGGTATAGCGCTCGCGGCCGTTGACGCGGTCATGCAGCGGCACGCCCATCGCGATGACGGTGTTGCGTTGGCCGGCCAGGTCGCGCCAGACTTCCCAGACGCGCGGATCGAGCTGGTCCTGGAAGATGGGCACCACTGTTTCCGGCAGGATCACCAATTGTGGCGCAGGTACGCCGGGCGCCGCGGGCAGGGCCGTCAGCTCCAGATGGCGCCGCAGGCTTTGCTCGAGGAGCGCAGGATCGAATTTCTGCGATTGTCCGATGTTGCCCTGCACGAGCCGCACGTTGAGCGGGTCGCCTACCGGCGCCGACCAGTCGATGCGGGACAGCGGCCAGCCCGCCGCAGCGAGCGCCACCGCGACGCCAGCGGCCAGCGCGTGGCGCGGACCCATGCCGGCCGTGCGCGAAGGCTGCCACAGGCTTGCCGCCGCCGCCGCGACGAATGCGGCCAGGAATGCCATGCCGTGCACGCCGAGCAGCGGCGCCCAGCCTGCAATGGGGCTGTCGACCTGCGCATAGCCGATGTTCAGCCACGGAAAGCCGGTGAGCAGCACCGAACGCAGCCATTCGAACGCGCCCCACATCGCAGCCCAGGCCAGCGTGGCGGCCAGGATGCGGGACGGGGGGGAATCGGCGGACAGCGGCGCGTAGCGGCGCGCCAGCGCATTGGCGGTCGCGGGAAACAGGGCCAGGAATGCCGACAGCGCCAGCACGGCCGCGACAGCCAGCGGTGCGGCAAGATCGCCGTAGCGGTGCAGGCTGATGAAGATCCAATACAACCCGAGCGCGTAGCTGGCAAAGTTGAACAGCCAGCCGCGTAGCCACGCCTGACGCGCCGACGGCGCATACAGCGTGACGCGCGCCAGCAAGGCCAGCGCGGCGATCTGGGTGAACGCCAGCGCCCACCCGGGCAGCGGGCCGGGGGCAAAGGTCAGGGCGTGGACGGCGCCCGCCAGCACGAGGCCGGCGGCGCCACGCAGGAGTCGGCCGCGCGGGGTGCTGGTCATGCGTCGGTGGCGGGTGCTTCGGTCTGGGGTGTGGCCAGGCGCTTGACGCGCAGCCAGATGGCCCGGCGGGCGTCGCCGCGCGCCACTTCAAGGCGCAGGCCGTCGAAATCGGCGTGGTCGCCGCGGCGCGGAATACGGCCCAATTGGCCGCCCATCCAGCCGCCCACGCTGTCGTACTCGTCGTCGGGCAGTTGGCAGCCGAACACTTCGTTGAAGTGCGAGATGTCGGTGGCCGCGAGCACGCGCCACTGGTTCTCGCCTTCGGGGAAGATGGAATCTTCTTCAGTCTCGTCGAACTCGTCTTCGATGTCGCCGACGATCTGTTCCAGCACGTCTTCCATCGTCACCAGGCCCGAAATGCCGCCATGCTCGTCAATGACGATGGCCTGGTGGTTGCGGCTGGCGCGGAACTCGTGCAGCAGCACGTTCAAGCGTTTGGATTCGGGAATGAAGACGGCGGGGCGGACCAGCGTGCGCATTTCGATGTTGGGCTCGAGCATGCAGCGCAGCAGATCCTTGGCCAGCAGGATGCCGATGATGTTGTCGCGATCGCCCTCGTAGACGGGGAACCGCGAATGCGCGGTTTCGATCACCGAAGCCACCAGGTACGGGATGGGCTGCGTGACATCGAGCAGATCCATGCGCGAGCGCGGGACCATGATGTCGCCGACAGTGCCCTCGGACACGGCGAGCGCGCCCTTGATCATCTTGTACGACTCCGCGTCGAGCAACTGGCGTTCGTGCGCGGCTTCGAGGACGGCCTTGATGCCTTCGCGGTCCTCGGGCTCTTTGCGCACAAGGGAAAGCAGGCGGTCTAGGAGGGATTTGGTGGCGGGTTTGGTAGAGCGAGCAGGCGTCGCTTCGGGAGCAGGGTAAGGGTCAGACATCGTCCGGGAGGACAAGTTAGGGAGGAGCCAGCATAACCGATACTGGCCCTTCGTTTCTAACGCCGGCCCGGAAAATGGCTGCAATGGACGCGATCTGCGCCTTGCTGCACGCCATTTGCCGGCATTTTCTCAGGGTTGTCCCGAGGCTGCCGGCACGCGGGCGGCGGCGGTCAGTCGGCCACGTACGGATCGGCAATGCCCATCTGCGCAAGCGTCGCGGTTTCCAGGGCTTCCATGCGCTTGGCTTCGCGCGCTTTGATGTGGTCGTAGCCCAGCGAATGCAGCACGCCGTGGATGGTGAGGTGCGCGGCGTGGTCCAGCAGCGTCTTGCGCTGCTCGCGGGCCTCGCGCACCAGCACGGGCACGCACATGACGATGTCGCCGCGCGCCACGCCCACGGGATCGACGCCGTACTCGAAGGTCAGCACGTTGGTGGCGTAGTCGCGGCCGCGGAAGTCGCGATTCAGGCGGCGGCCCTCGGCCGCGCCGACCAGCCGCAGGCTCAGTTCAGCGGCCGAAAACTCGACCAGGCCGTCTTCAAAGGCGGCGCCCAGCGCGCGCTCTGCCCAGCGGCGCAGGCGCCAGCGGGGCAGGCGGGCCTCTTCGACGCCGTACTGCACGGACAGGGACAGCTCAGGCTTCATCTTCGGCTGCGCGGTCGTAAGCGTCGACAATGCGGGCGACCAGGGGGTGGCGCACGACATCGCGGCTGGTGAACTTGGTGGTGGCGATGCCCTGGACGTCATGCAGCACCTTGACCGCATGCGCCAGCCCGCTTTCCTGGCCGCGCGGCAGGTCGACCTGCGACGGGTCGCCGGTGATGACCGCCTTGCTGCCGAAGCCGATCCGCGTCAGGAACATCTTCATCTGCTCGGGCGTCGTGTTCTGCGCCTCGTCGAGGATGACAAAGGCGTGGTTCAGCGTGCGGCCGCGCATGTAGGCCAGCGGGGCGATCTCGATGGTCTGCTTCTCGAACAGGCGCTGGACCTTTTCGAAGCCCATCAGGTCGTACAGCGCGTCATACAGCGGGCGCAGGTACGGGTCGACCTTTTGCGCCAGGTCGCCAGGCAGAAAGCCCAGGCGTTCGCCGGCTTCGACGGCGGGGCGGGTCAGCACCAGGCGCTGCACCGTGTCGCGTTCCATGGCGTCGATGGCGCAGGCCACGGCCAGCCAGGTTTTGCCCGTGCCGGCAGGACCGACGCCGAACGTGATGTCGTGCTTGAGGATGTTGTTCAGGTAGTCGCGCTGGCGCGGCGTGCGCGGGCGCAGGTCGCTGCGCTTGGTGCGCAGCGCGATGCCGTCGCTTTCATCGTCCAGGGCGGGCAGGGCGTCCAGTTCCCTGGCCTGCTCTTCCTTGAGCTTGCCTTCCTGGCGGCCCACCCCGATCTCGACCAATCCAAGCTGGATGTCATCGATGGACAGGGCGCGGTGCACGGCCTGTTCGTGGAAGCGGCGCAGGATGCGGCCCGCCAGTTCGGCCCGCTCGCCTTCGATGGTGACGCGGCTGCCGCGGCGGGACAGCTTGACGGTCATGCCGTCGGCCAGTTGCCGCAGGTTCTCGTCCAGGGGGCCGCAGAGATTGGCCAGGTGGGTGTTGTCGCCGTCCAGGTTGACGATGACGGGCATGCTGCGACGCGCGCGGGGGCGGGGTGTGGTCATTCAGCCTCTTGCGAAGTGCGGTCCACGTCGGCCACGCGGGCACGCAGCGAATTCGTGTGCGCCTCGGTGATGACGACGTCGACCATTTGTCCGATGAGCCGCGCGGGCGCGGGGAAATTGACGATGCGGTTGTTCTCGGTGCGGCCCATGAGTTCGTTCGGGTCGCGGCGCGAGGGGCCTTCGACCAGCAGGCGCTGACGCGTGCCCACCATGTTGCGGGCGATCGTTGCCGCTTGGTCGTTGATGAGCGCCTGCAGGCGCTGCAGACGGCGCAGCTTAACGTCCTGCGGGGTGTCGTCGGTGAGGTCCGCGGCGGGCGTGCCCGGGCGGCGCGAGTACACGAACGAGAACGAGGTGTCGAAGCCGACGTCCTCGATCAGCTTGAGCGTCTTTTCGAAGTCTTCCTCGGTCTCGCCGGGAAAGCCCACGATGAAGTCCGAGGACAGCGTCAGATTCGGGCGGGCGGCGCGCAGGCGGCGCACGACGGACTTGAATTCCAGCGTGGTGTAGCCGCGCTTCATGCCGGCCAGCACGCGGTCGCTGCCGGCTTGCACGGGCAGGTGCAGGAACGACACCAGCTTGGGCAGGCGGGCGTAGGCGTCCACCATGCGCTGGGTCATTTCCTTGGGGTGCGAGGTCGTGTAGCGGATGCGCTCGATGCCGGGGATTTCATGCACGTATTCCAGCAGCATCGCAAAGTCGGCGATCTCGTCGGAGTCCGCCATGCGGCCGCGGTAGGCGTTCACGTTCTGGCCCAGCAGCGTCACTTCCTTGACGCCCTGGTCCGCCAGGTCGGCCACTTCGATCAGGACGTCATCGAATGGGCGCGAGACCTCTTCGCCGCGTGTGTAGGGCACGACGCAGAAACTGCAGTATTTGCTACAGCCTTCCATGATCGAGACAAATGCCGTGGCGCCTTCGACGCGCGGCGGCGGCATGTTGTCGAACTTTTCGATCTCGGGAAAGCTGATGTCGACCTGCGAACGGCCTTCGTCGCGGCGGCGCTTGATGAGGTCAGGCAGGCGGTGCAGGGTCTGCGGTCCGAACACCACGTCGACATACGGCGCGCGTTTGACGATGGCCTCGCCTTCCTGGCTGGCGACACAGCCGCCCACGCCGATGACGAGGTTCGGATTGGTCTTCTTCAGGTGTTGCACGCGGCCCAGATCCGAAAACACCTTTTCCTGCGCCTTTTCGCGCACGGAACAGGTGTTGAACAGGATGACGTCCGCCTCTTCCGGGTTGTCGGTCAGTTCGAGCCCGCCCTGGTCCTCGCGCAGCACGTCGGCCATCTTGTCCGAGTCGTACTCGTTCATCTGGCAGCCGAAGGTGCGGATGTACAGCTTGCGGGGGGAGCCGGCGCCGGGAGTGGCCGAAGGCAGGGCGGCGGAGACGCCGTCGCGGGGATTGCCCGCGCGCTTGAGAGAGGTTTCTTGCATGATGGTCGCCGTGACGGGTGTAGATCCCGGGGGCTGGAAAGGGGGAAAGGGCGGATTTTAACCCTTGCCCAAGAATTGTTTCTTGGACGCGCGCGCGTTGGCCGTTACGATAGCGGTCCGCGCGCCCGCAGGCGCCGGTAAAATCCCTTTTTTCTCCCGAGCGGCACCGATGAATTCCAATCGCCTTACGCCTCCGGCAGCCGCTCCGTCCCTCGCTGGCGGGACCGGTTCCGCAGTCCAGGACGAATACCGAAATCCGTACCCCGCGTCCGTGTGGGCGCTGCTGGCGGGCGCGCTGGCGCTGGCCGCCGCGGCGTGTGCGCTGTGGGTCGACCTGCCGCTGGCCATCTGGATCCAGAAATCGGTGTCGGAAGGCGTCGACCAGTCCTTTGAATGGGTGGGCGAGCTGGGCGAAAGCGGCCATTACATCGTCATGGCGCTGGCGTTCTACGTGACCGGCCTGGTGGGCCTGGCGCGCGGATGGCGCAATCCGCTGCGTGTCAGCTATGCCGCCATGGCGCGCGGCAGCTTGCTGATGCTGTCGACCATGGCGGTCGGCGGGCTGGTGGTGCTGGTGCTCAAACGCACCGTGGCCCGGGCGCGGCCCGAGTTGTTCTTCGAGCAAGGCATTTACGGGCTGGGCGAATCGTTCTCGCGCGCTCAGCAGTTCAATTCCTTTCCGTCCAGCCACACCTACGCGGCCTTCTCCGTGGCGGTGGTGTTGGGCATTCTGGCGCCGCGTTGGCGCTGGGTGTTCCTGCTGCTGGCGGCGCTGGTGGCGATCAGCCGGCTGGTGAACCTGGATCACTACCTGTCGGACGTCATGACGGCTGCCGGCATCGCCGTGCTGGTCGGGCACTATCTGGCCCCCCGCGTGCTGTGCAGCAAGTATCAATGGCCGCTGCGCGCGCCGTGGCGCTGGTGGAAGAAAGGCTAAGGCATCACCTGGACGCCAGAGAAGACCGCGGGAGGCAGATCATCCCGCGGTTTTTTTTCGTTCGTTGAAAGGCGTCGTCGCGAGGCATGGCGTACAGGGACGGATACTCCAGGGCGGCAGGCTGTGGATGCAACCAAGGCGTCCGGCCCCGGAAGCACCCAACGCGCGTCAGGTCACGGCTACACCGCAGGCGTCACGTCAGCAGCTTGATTCCGGACGGCGTTTCGATCTGCGCGCGCAGGCGGGGCGGGCCATCGGCCTGCTCGACGTCGATCAGGCTATCCGCACCCATCCAGGCGAGCCCCTGGCGCAGCAGCGAGGCGCGGGGGTGGCAGCCGGTCAGACGCAGCAGCCGCAGCGGCTGGCGCGGCAACGTCGCACCCGGCGTGTTTTCCACGTCCCATTGGATCAGCGTCGGCAGCAGGCCTTCGCCGGCCTCGTAACCGGCTTCGCGCCACGCCGGCAGGCTGCCGTCATCCGGCACGGTCAGGCGCCAGCGCAGGTCGCCGCGCGTCATGGCGATGGCGGGTGGCAGCCGGTTGGGGTGTTCGGCCTGCATGCGCGTCAGGTCCAGCGGCGCCTCCACGCGCGCGGCCCAATGGGCCAGGAATGGCCCTTGTTCGATGCGTGCGCGCACGTCGCCCTGGTCCAGCCCGAACCAGCGGGGGCGATCAGGCGCCGGCGCATCGGGATCGATGGCAATGACTTCCAGGTACACGCCGTCCGCCATGCCCAGCACCCGGTTATGGGTGCCCATGCGCGGATGCGCCCCGCCGCCCTGCGACGTGATGCCGAGCAGGCCGGCAACATATTCGGTGCCGCTGGCGAGGTCCGCGGCGGCGATGACGATGTGGTCGATGGAGAGTTTCATGAGGGGCATGGTAACGAATCCGTGGATTGCCGTGCCCGGATACTTTCAAGGGATCCGCTCAGAGGCACTGCCCGAACGTCAAAAGAAAAACCCGTCGCAAGCGACGGGTTTTGCATGTCAGCAGGCCGGCAATCAGGCGACTTCGCCTTCCTCGCCTTCCTTCTTGACCGGCTTGACCAGGTCTTCGCGCTTGACGCCCATCCACATGGCCAGCGCGGCGGCGACGAACACCGACGAGTAGATGCCGAACCAGATGCCGATGGTCAGGGCCATGGCGAAGTAGTGCAGGGTGGGGCCGCCGAAGAACAGCATGGCCAGCACCATCATCTGGGTCGAACCGTGGGTGATGATGGTCCGCGAGATGGTCTGGGTGATGGCGCTGTTGATCACTTCGTGCACGTCCGCCTTGCGGTACTTGCGGAAGTTTTCACGGATCCGGTCCATGATGACCACGGATTCGTTCACGGAGTAACCCAGCACGGCCAGCACGCCGGCCAGCACCGCCAGCGAGAACTCCCACTGGAAGAACGCGAAGAAGCCGAGGATGATGACCACGTCGTGCAGGTTGGCGATGACGCCGGCGACCGCGAACTTCCATTCGAAGCGGAAGCCGAGATAGATCATGATGCCGATCACGACGACCAGCAGGGCCATCAGGCCGTTGTGCAGCAGTTCTTGCCCGACCTGCGGGCCCACGAACTCGACGCGGCGCAGTTCCACGCCCGAGTCGGCGGCCTTCAGTGCGGCCATGACGGTCTCGCTCTGCGTGGCGGACGTCTGGCCTTCCTGCAGGGGCAGGCGGATCATGACGTCGTGCGAGGTGCCGAAGTTCTGGACCTGGAAGTCGGTGTAGCCCAGCTTGGACACCACGCCGCGCACGTTTTCAAGCTGTGCGGTCTGGGCGTAGTTGACTTCCATGACCGTGCCGCCGGTGAACTCGATCGACAGGTGAAAGCCGCGCGTGACGATGAAGAAGACCGCCAGCAGGAAGGTGACGAGACTGATGATGTTCAGCACCAGCGCATGGCGCATGAACGGGATGGTGCGGTGAATCCGGAAAAATTCCATTTTTCGCCTTCGGTTCTTTTCTGTGGCGGACGGCCCGGGCCGTCCGCCCTATTTTCAGTTTGCCTTCGGCTTCCAGACTTCGCCGATGGAGATCGAGGTGAGCTTCTTCTTGCGGCCGTAGTACAGGTTGGCCAGCGCGCGCACGCCCACGACAGACGAGAACATCGAGGTCAGGATGCCCAGGCAGTGAACCACCGCGAAGCCCCGGATCGGGCCCGAACCGAACGCCAGCAGCGCCAGGCCCACGATCAGCGTGGTGAGGTTCGAGTCAAGAATGGTGCCCCACGCGCGTTCGAAGCCGTGATGGATAGCCTGCTGGGGTGTGGCCCCCGCGCGCAGCTCTTCCCGTATGCGCTCGTTGATCAGCACGTTCGAGTCAATGGCCATGCCCAGCGTCAGCGCGATAGCTGCGATACCCGGCAGCGTCAGCGTCGCCTGCAGCATGGACAGCAAGGCCAGCAGCAGCAGCACGTTGAAGGTCAGGCCGATCGTGGAGAACACGCCGAACAGGTGGTAGTAGATGATGATGAACGCGGCGATGGCCAGGAACCCGTACAGCGTCGAGTAGAAGCCCTTCGAGATGTTGTCGGCGCCCAGGCTCGGGCCGATGGTGCGTTCCTCGATGATGGACATCGGAGCGGCCAGCGCGCCGGCGCGCAGCAGCAGTGCGGTGTCGGCGGCTTCTTCGGACGACATGCTGCCCGAGATCTGCACCTGGCCGCCCGCGATTTCGCCGCGGATGACAGGCGCGGTGACCACTTCGCCCTTGCCGTTTTCAAACAGCAGGATGGCCATGCGCTTGTTGATGTTGTCGCGGGTGACGTCGCGGAAGATGCGGGCGCCCTTGGAATCCAGCGTCAGGTGGACGGCGGCCTGCTGGGTCTGCGAATCGCGGCCGGGCTGGGCGTCCTGCAGGTTTTCGCCGGTCAGGATGACCTGGCGGCGGACCAGGATGGGACGGCCGTCGCGGTCGTTGTAGCGCTCGAGACCGAACGGGACGCTGCCGCCCAGCAGCGCGGCCTGCGCGGCGGGGGAGTCGTCGACCATGCGGATTTCGAGCGTGGCGGTGCGGCCCAGCAGTTCCTTGGCCTTGGCCACGTCCTGCACGCCAGGCAGTTGCACCACGATGCGGTCCGAACCCTGTTGCTGGATGACCGGTTCGGCCACGCCCAGTTCGTTGATGCGGTTGTGCAGCGTGTTGATGTTCTGCTTGAGCGCGGAATCCTGCACGCGGGTGACGGCGGCCGGGTTCAGGGAGGCCAGCAGCAATTGCTTGCCGCCTTCTTCGCGTTCGGTGAACTCCAGGTCCGGCAGGCGCGAGCGCAGCGTCGAGATGGCGCGGTCGCGGTCGTCGGTGTTGGCGAAGGTGGCGGCGATGCTCTGGCCGGAGCGTTCAACGCCGGCCACAGGAATCTTCTGGTCGCGCAGCACCGAGCGCACGTCGGCGGACAACGAGTCGTAGCGGGCGGTCAGGGCGCCCTGCATGTCGACCTGCAGCAGGAAGTGCACGCCGCCGCGCAGGTCCAGACCGAGGTACATGGGCTTGGGCGCGAACCAGCCCAGCGCGCGCATCCAGGGCGGCGAGGCCGGCAGCAGGTTCAGCGCGACGGTGTATTGCGGGTCGCCGGGAACGGTATTGAGCGATTTTTCGATCAGGTCGCGGGCCTGCAGCTGCACGTCGGTCGACGGGAAGCGGGCGCGCACGGTGCCGAGCGTGCCGTTCAATTCGAAATAGGCGCCTTCGTTGGGGATCTTGGCGTCGGCCAGGATCTGTTCCACGCGGGCCAGCACGGCGGTGTCGACCTTGACCGTGGCTTTGGCGCTGGACACCTGTACGGCGGGGGATTCGCCGTAGAAATTGGGAAGCGTGTACAGCAGGCCAATGAGGACCGCGACCAGGACCGTAATGTACTTCCAGAGGGGATAGCGGTTCATTGCCGGCTACTTCATTTAAAGAGATGAAAGGGCCGCCCGAGCGGGTGAGCGCGGCGGGCGGCGGTAGGCGCCTTCAAGGACAAGAGCCCCGTTGGGGCTCTTCTGGGACGCTTACAGGGCCTTGATGGTTCCCTTGGGCAGAACGGTCGAGACCGACGACTTCTGCATGATCACTTCGACGGGCTTGTCGGCCAGTTCGGAGACTTCGACGGTGACGTAGCTGTCGTTGACCTTGGTGACCTTGCCGAGCAGGCCGCCGGCGGTGACGACTTCGTCACCCTTGGCCAGGGCCGCGATCAGGTTGCGGTGTTCCTTCTGGCGCTTCATCTGCGGACGGATCATCAGGAAATAGAGGATCACGAACATCAGGATGATGGGCAGCATGCCCATCAGCGCATTGCCTTCGGGGGCGGCGGCCTGGGCCACGACGAGGCTGGCGGTATCGATAACGGACATTGAATTCTCCTGCGTTTGAGTCTGTTTGGGTTTATCGCTATGTTTTTAATGCGCCCATCCCCGCGCGAGCCATGGATAGGGCAAGCCGACTATTGTATAGAGGTTATCGCCCGCCTTTAACCAGGATGTCATCCCGGGCGTCAAGGCGGCTTCCGCTTGCAGCGGCGGCCTGCCCGGACAAATGGGGGCGAAACCTGCCGGTAAAAGCCCCTGGCGGGGCTTTTTTAACCGGCTACTCGATGCCGCGGGCGCGGTCCGCGGCGAACTGGGCGCGCCAGGCCTCAAAGCGGCCTTCCGCAATGGCCTCGCGCATTTCTTGCATGATAGTCAGATAGAAGTGCAGGTTGTGCAGCGTGTTCAAGCGCGCGCCGGTGATTTCGTTGGCGCGCTGCAGGTGGTGCAGGTAAGCGCGCGAGAAATTGCCGCAGGTGTGGCAGCTGCAGCTCGGGTCCAGCGGGCGGGTGTCGTCGCGGTACTTGGCGTTGCGGATCTTCACGTCGCCAAAGCGCGTAAACAGCCAGCCGTTGCGGGCGTTGCGGGTGGGCATGACGCAGTCGAACATGTCGACGCCGCGGCTCACGCCCTCGACCAGGTCTTCGGGAGTGCCCACGCCCATCAGGTAGCGCGGAGCCTGGACGGGCAGCTTGGGCGTCACGTGCGCCAGGATGCGCATCATGTCTTCCTTGGGCTCGCCCACCGACAGGCCGCCGATCGCGTAGCCATGAAAGCCGATGTCCTGCAGTCCGGCCAGGGACTCGTCGCGCAGCGACTCGTACATGCCGCCCTGCACGATGCCAAACAGCGCGTTCGGGTTGCCCAGGCGATCGAATTCATCGCGCGAGCGGCGCGCCCAGCGCAGCGACATGCGCATGGAGCGCGCGGCTTCCTCGACGGTGGCGGGGCGGCCGTCGATTTCATAGGGCGTGCACTCGTCGAACACCATGACGATGTCGGAATTGAGCGAGCGCTGGATGCGCATCGATTCCTCGGGCGTGAGGAACAGGCGCGCGCCGTCGATGGGCGAGGCGAACTTCACGCCTTCCTCGGTGATCTTGCGCATGCCCTGCAGGCTGAACACCTGGAAGCCGCCCGAGTCGGTCAGGATGGGCTTGTCCCACTGCATGAAGCCATGCAGGCCGCCATGCTTTTCCATGATTTCGGTGCCGGGGCGCAGCCACAGGTGGAAGGTGTTGCCCAGCACGATCTGCGAGCCGACTTCCTTGAGCTCGTGCGGCATCATCGCCTTGACGCTGCCGTAGGTGCCCACCGGCATGAAGATGGGGGTCTCGACCACGCCGTGGTTCAGCGTGATGCGGCCGCGGCGGGCGCCGCCGTCGGTGGCGAGCAGTTCGAAGTTGAGTCCGGTCATGAGGCAGGGGTTTCGATGAACATGGCGTCGCCGTAGCTGAAGAAGCGGTAGCGCGCGGCGACGGCGTGGGCGTAGGCGCGGCGGATGGGCTCGACGCCGGCCAGCGCAGACACCAGCATCAGCAGGGTCGACTGGGGCAGATGGAAGTTGGTGACCAGCGCGTCCACCACCCGGTACTGGTAACCGGGGGTGATGAACAGGCGCGTGTCGCCCTGGGCGGGGGCCAGCGGGACGCCGGGGGCGGTGCGGCCCTCGGTCTGCGCGGCGGCCGATTCCAGCGCGCGCACGCTGGTGGTGCCGACAGCGATCACGCGTCCGCCCTTGGCCCGGGCCGCGGCAATCGCGTCCACGGTGGCCTGGGGAACGGTGAACCATTCGGCGTGCATGACGTGGTCGGCCAGGTTGTCCACGCGCACCGGCTGGAAGGTGCCGGCGCCCACGTGCAGGGTGACGAAGGCGCGGGCCACGCCCAGGCCCTCCAGGCGCTCCAGCGTGGGCTGGTCGAAATGCAGGCCGGCCGTGGGGGCGGCGACGGCGCCGGGTTCTCGCGCGTAGACGGTCTGGTAGCGGTCGTCGTCGCCCGCGTCCGCGGCGTGCGTGATGTAAGGCGGCAGCGGCGTCGCGCCGTGGGCGTCCAGCAGGTCAAGCACGGGGCCGGGGAAGCGGATGTCGAAGAGTTCGCCTTCGCGGCCCAGCACCGTGGCCTCGAAGGCGTCGGCCAGGCGCAGCACCATGCCCGCGCCGGGCGACTTGCTGGCGCGCACGTGCGCCAGGACGCGGTCGGGTTCGGTTATGCGTTCGACCAGCACCTCGATCTTGCCGCCGGTGATCTTGTGGCCCGGCAGACGCGCCTTGATGACGCGGGTGTCGTTGAACACCAGCAGGTCGTTGGGCCGCAAGAGGGAGGTGAGGTCGGCGAACTGGCGGTCATGCAGCTGGCTGGCGGCGTCCAGGTGCAGCAGGCGGCTGCCCGTGCGCTCGGCGGCCGGCGTCTGCGCAATGAGCTCGGGCGGCAGTTCGTAGTCGAAATCGGAAACGGTGAAGGACTGGGTCACGCGGGTATCTGGAGCAATGGGATCGGCCCTGCAAATGTCGAGCCATGCCGGTTGGGCGGGCTTGGGGCAACCGCATATTGTAAAGGGGACGGTTAATAGGGGCGGATCGGCGTCCCGCGCAGATAAATACGCCGCCAAAAGGCCCCGAGGGCCGTCCCGCGCCGCCCGTAACCGTTCCAGGTTTTGTATGCTCTCGGTTTTGCTGGACGAGCAACCAGGTGGGCGAGGCATGACGGGACAAGTGATCAGGCGGGTGGGCGGACTGAAGCAGTGGCTGGCCGGCGGTGTCCTGGCCTTGGCCGCGTGCGCTGCCTTTGCGCAGGTTCCCGGGTTG
Organism: Achromobacter animicus; assembly: GCF_902859585.1. GTDB lineage: Bacteria > Pseudomonadota > Gammaproteobacteria > Burkholderiales > Burkholderiaceae_B > Achromobacter > Achromobacter animicus. The sequence goes on from NZ_CADIJM010000008.1 coordinate 167,273, forward strand.
CCGCCCGACGTGGTGAAGGCCTGGAAAGCCAGCAAGCTGCCCGACAGTTCGCTGTCGCTGGTGGTGCAGGAGGTGGGCGGCCCGCGGCTGGTGGCGCTGAACGCCAAGGAGGGCCGCAATCCCGCGTCCGTGATGAAACTGGTCACGACCTGGGCGGCGCTGTCCGAGCTGGGGCCCAATTACGTCTGGCGCACCGAATTCATGACGGCGCCCGGCTCGCGCCCCGACGCCAAGGGCGTGCTGACCGGTCCGCTGTACCTGCGGGCCGGGGGCGATCCGCAATTCCTCATGCAGGATCTATGGACACTGCTGCGCGAGCTGCGGCTGCGCGGCGTCAAGCAGATCAATGACCTGGTGATCGACCGCAGCATCTTCGGCCAGGTGTCGATCGACCCCGGCGCGTTCGATGGCGCGCCCGACCGGGCCTACAACGCCAGTCCTGACGCGCTGATGGTGGGCTTTGGCGCACTGCGGCTCCTGTTCACGCCGGACCCGGTCGCCAATAAATGGGTGCCGCTGATCGACCCGCCGCTCCCCGGCCTGAAAATCGAAGGCCAGGTGGAGTGGAGCGACATCCGCTGCCCGGGTCCGCCGGTGGTCACGACCGATCCCGTCATTACCCAGCAGGGCGTGACCATCCGCGTCAACGGCAAGGTGGCGGGTTCGTGCGGGGAGTTCAGCCTGTATCGCCTGGCGCTGTCCCAGCCCGAGTACGCCACCGAGGTCTTCCGCATGCTCTGGAAGGAACTGGGCGGCACGTTCAAGGGACAGGTCCGGTCCGGCATGGTGCCGGCGGACGCGGTGGTGCTGGCCTCGCATGATTCGCCGACGCTGGCCGAGGCCATCCGCCAGATCAACAAGCGCAGCAACAACGTCATGGCGCGCACCCTGCTGCTGACGCTGGGCGCCGAGCGCGGCCGCCGGCCGGCCACTGTGGCCAGCAGCGAAGAGGTTGCCAAGCAACTCCTGGCCAAGCAGGGGCTGGACATGCCGGAGCTGGTCATCGACAACGGCGCCGGCCTGTCGCGCGAGGCCCGTGTGTCCGCGGATAGCCTGGCGTCGATGCTGACCGTGGCCTGGAATTCGCCGGTGATGCCGGAATACATTTCGTCCTTTGCCATCGCCGGCGTGGACGGAACGGTGCGCCGCCGCCTGAAGGGCAACGGCACGCTCGGCATGGCGCATCTGAAGACCGGCTCGCTGCGCGACGTGCGTTCGATCGCCGGCTACGTGCTGGGGGCGAGCGGCAAGCGCTATGTCGTCGTCAGCATCGTCAACCACGAACAGGCTGGCGCGGTCCGAGCCTTCGACGACGCCTTGATCTCCTGGCTCGCCGAACAATGAATGTAGGCCCCCACGCCGCGCGCACGTTGTGCGCTAGCTGCCCCCCGAGGGGGGCTGCCCCGCCTTGGGGCGGCCCGGCGGCGGGGCGGGCTTAAAACGTTTACGATCCTCCCATGTGCCCACGACCATGAAAGGCAAGCGCGCCGCGCCTTGCCCGCGGCCGCCTGAGGCCAAAAGAATTCTGACCAACAAATACTCTGGAGAGTTACGCACATGCCCGTGCACGAAATCCGCCATCCGCTGATCCGCCACAAGCTCGGGATCATGCGGCGCGCCGACCTCAGTACCAAGAGCTTCCGTGAACTATCGCAGGAAGTGGGCGCGTTGCTGACGTATGAAGCGTCCAAGGACCTGCCGCTGGCGCCCGCCACCGTCGAGGGCTGGTGTGGCCAGGTCGAGGTCGAGAAGATCGCCGGCAAGAAGGTCACCGTCGTGCCGATCCTGCGCGCCGGCATCGGCATGCTGGACGGCGTGCTGAGCCTGATTCCGGGCGCCAAGGTCAGCGTCGTGGGCGTGGCCCGCAACGAAGAGACGCTGGAAGCCCACACGTATCTGGAACGCCTGGTCGGCGAACTGGACCAGCGCCTGGCGCTGATCGTTGACCCCATGCTGGCGACGGGCGGCTCGATGGTCGCCGCCATCGACCTGCTCAAGCGCGCCGGCTGCAAGGAAATCCGCGCGCTGGTGCTGGTGGCCGCGCCGGTGGGCATCGACGCGGTGCTGGCCAAGCACCCGGACGTGCACATCTACACCGCGTCCATCGACGACGGCCTGAACGAGCACGGCTACATCATGCCGGGCCTGGGCGACGCCGGCGACCGCATCTTCGGCACGCAGCAAAAGGGCTGAAAGCAAAAGGGCTGAAGACGCGTTGCGGCCGGTTCCCTTCCCGGGATCGGCCGGACCTCGACCGCACAGCGGCCCAGGACCGCGCCCGGTCAGCAGGTCAGGTTTTCACGCCGTAACCGCCGGCTGTCCCAGGTGCTGGCCGAACCAATGCAACTGCGGCGCCAAGCCGGCGACCTCGCCCACGATCAGCAGGGCGGGGGACCGGACGGCATGTTCCCGCGCCAGTTCCGGCAGTTGCGCCAGCGGACCCGACACCACACGCTGTTCGGGCCGGCTGCCGTTTTCGATGAGCGCAAACGGCGTCTCGGGCGAACGGCCATGGCGCAGGAGGCGCTGGGTCAGCAATTCAAGCTGGCCCACACCCATATAGAACGCCAATGTCTGTTTTTCGCGCGCCAGCGCGGGCCAATCCAGGTTGTCTTCATCTTCGCGGCAATGCGCGGTGATCAGGCGCACCGATTGCGCGTGCTCACGGTGCGTCAGCGGAATGCCGGCATAGGCGGCACAGGCCAGCGCCGCCGTAATGCCCGGCACCACTTCGTAGCGCACGCCGTGCGCGCGCAGAAATTCCAGTTCCTCGCCGCCGCGGCCAAAAATGAATGCATCGCCACCTTTTAGCCGCACCACGCGGCGGCCGGCGTGCGCGTGTTCGACCAGCAGCGCATGGATGCGCGCCTGCGTCGCGTGATGGTTTTCGCCGGGCAGCTTGCCCACCGACACGCGTTCGGCGTCGCGCCGGGCAAGCGACATGACCTCGTCGCTGACCAGCCGGTCGTAGAGGATGACGTCGGCCTCGTTCAGGGCGCGCAGGGCCTTGAGCGTCAGGAGACCGGGGTCGCCAGGGCCAGCGCCGACCAGCACCACGCTGCCCTCGGCGGGCGCGATGGGCGAGGCCAGCGCATCGGCCAGCGCGGCCTCGGCCTGCGCCGGTTGTTGCTGGCGCAGGAATCCCGCGACCGGGCCATCCAGCAACCAGTCATAGAAGCGGCGGCGCGCGCCCAGGTCCGGGTGGCTGGCGCGGATGCGTTTGCGGTAGGTGGCCGCCAGGCCGGCAAGCTGGCCCAGCGTGTGATCGAACAGCGATTCAATGCGCTCGCGGATGCGGCGGGCCAGCACGGGGGCCACGCCCGACGACGAAATGGCGACGATGACCGGCGACCGGTCGACGATGGACGGCACCTGGAAAGACGACAGCTCGGGGTCGTCCACGACGTTGGTGAATATGCGGCGCGCTTTCGCAGCCTCTGAGACCGCGGCGTTGACCGCGCGATCGTCGGTGGCGGCCACGACCAGCCACATGTCGTGCAGCCAGGCGGGGTCGAACGGCCCCGGCAGATGGCGGATACGGCCCTCGGCCGCAAGGGCCGCCAGGGCCGGCGTTAGTTCGGGCGCGCCCACGACCACATTGGCACAGGCCTCCAGCAGCGCGAGCGTCTTGCGTTCGGCGACGGCGCCGCCGCCAACAACGAGTACCAGCCGGTCTGTCAGATCGGCAAAAATCGGGAAAAGCTTCATGAATGCCAGCCTCGGGCGTACCCGGCTCAATGTGGGTCGATGATAGGGACGGGTTCTCATCCCCACAACTTTTGATTTCTTTATTTCATATAGCCAAAATTTATTTGGCAGCGTGTCAGGCGCTGCCCAGCCATTGGCTCATTTCGACGACTTCGCGGGCGACTTCGCCCAGCCGTTTCTGGCTTTGCATGGCGCGCTCGCGCAGCAGCCGATGCGCGTCTTCCTCGGAAACGGCGCGCGTCTTCATCAGGATACCCTTGGCCTTCTCCACCCACTGCCGGTCCGCCAGGCGGAGCTGGGCCTCGCGCAGTTCCTCGCGGCGGGTCTTCTCCACGGCAAAGCGCTCGATCGCCACGGTCAGCAGGGGTTCGATGCGGGCGGCCGGCACATCGCCCACCACATAGGCGGCCACGCCTGCGCGTAGCGCCGTGCGGATGGTCTCGCGGTTGTCGTTGTCGGTGAACATCACGACTGGCCGGTCGCTGTACGAACTGGCGACGCAGATGTTCTCCAGCGTGTCGCGGCCGGGGGCGTCGCTGTCGATCAGTACGACGTCGGCGGCGGACTGCGCGATGCTGGCGGCCAGGTCGGCGCCCGGGGCCACCTCGGCGACGACGTGCACGCCCGCTGCGGCAAGCGTTTGCCGCAGCGACGCCGCGCGTCCTTCGCCATCGTTGAGCAGCATGACCTTCAGCATGAAACACCCCCTGTCTGCTTGCTGATGCAAGTTCCATGCCATGGTTGCCGCACGCGGCGGCGGGTGCCTGAGCAAGGTGGCGGGGCGCGCGCCGCACAGCGATGGTGCGCTGCGGCATCGCTCTGCGCACCAATATGGCTCCGCCCCTGATTCACGGCAGCACGGCGCTGACGCCGCGGAATCGCCGCAGCGCCAGCGCCCGCGCGGCCTGCAGGGCGGTTGGCATCTTTCCGCGAAAAACTGGCACAGCGATTGCTTAAGTGAAAACGGGGCGGCCAACGGCGGTCGCCCGACGCAACACGCCGCGACACGCGGCCAGGGACAACGACGTTCCGCTGCGCCATCGGATCCAGATCCGTGGCGCGCGGGACGTTTTTTTTTTCCGCCATTTTTTCCGTCACCCCGCAAGGAACCCTCCATGACGCTCATGACCCGCAGTTCCTCGACCGTCACCGCGCCCGCCGACGCGACCGCCAACGCCAGCCGCCGCAAATGGCTGGGCGGCACGGCGCGCGCGGTAGCCGGCGCCGGCCTGCTTTCGCTGGTCGATCCGCTGGTGCGCGCCGGCGCATGGGCCGCCGGGACAGACGCGCCGGAAAAGACCGAGGTCAAGATCGGCTTCATTCCGCTGACCGACTGCGCCTCGGTGGTGATGGCGTCGGTGCTCGGCATCGACAAGAAGTACGGGGTCAAGATCACGCCGTCGAAGGAAGCATCTTGGGCCGCCGTGCGCGACAAGCTCATGAACGGCGAACTGGACATGGCCCACGTGCTGTACGGCCTGGTCTACGGCGTGCACATGGGCATCGGCGGTCCGAAGAAGGACATGGCCGTGCTGATGAGCCTGAACCAGAACGGTCAGGCGATCACGCTATCGAACAAGCTGCTGGAAGCGGGCGCACGCGACGGCGAATCGCTGGCCAAGCTGATGGCGGCCGACAAGCGCGAATACACCTTCGCACAGACCTTTCCGACGGGCACGCACGCGATGTGGCTGTATTACTGGCTGGCGGCTCATGGCATCAATCCCATGAAGGACGCCAAGGTGATCACCGTGCCGCCGCCCCAGATGGTGGCGAACATGCGCGTGGGCAACATGGACGGCTACTGCGTGGGCGAGCCGTGGGGGGCGCGCGCCATCATGGACAAGATTGGCTTCACCACGGTGACGTCGCAGGGCATCTGGACCGACCACCCCGAAAAGGTCCTGGGCGCCAGCGCCGACTTCGTGAACCGCAATCCCAATACCGCGCGTGCGGTCACCGCCGCGATCCTGGAAGCCGGCAAATGGATCGACGCGTCGCCCGAGAACCGCCGCAAGACGGCCGAGACCATCGCCGCCAAGTCCTACGTCAACACCGATGCGGGCGTCATCGTGGACCGAATGCTGGGGCAGTACGACGATGGCTTGGGCAAGAAGTGGTCGGACGCGCACGCCATGCGCTTCTATGCGGACGGCGCCGCCAATTTTCCGTACCTGAGCGACGGCATGTGGTTCCTGACACAGCACAAGCGCTGGGGCTTGCTGAAGGAGCATCCCGATTACCAGGCGATCGCCACCCAGATCAATCGCGTCGACGTCTACAAGCAGGCCGCGCAGGCCGCGGGCGTTGCGCTGCCCGCCAGCGAAACGCGTACGTCCAAGCTGATCGACGGTGTGGTCTGGGACGGCAGCAATCCGGCGGCGTATGCCGACGGTTTCAAGGTCAAGGTCTGATGGCCACCACCAAAGGGGACTCGAAATGTCTACCGTAACGATGACAACCCGCGGCGACGCATTCGCCGCGTTGTGGCGGGAACGCCTGGAATCCGCGCTGAAGGCGGTCGTGGGGCCCGTCGCCGGCTTTGCGCTCTTCGTGCTGGTCTGGCAGGTGGTGGCGATGCGCATACCGGAGATCCCGACGCCGGGCGTCACGTGGCATGCGGCCGTCGAGCTTTTCTCGGACCCGTTCTACGACAACGGCCCCAACGACAAGGGCATCGGCTGGAACCTGCTGGCTTCGCTGGAACGCGTGGCGATCGGCTTCGGGCTGGCGGCGCTGGTCGGCATCCCCGTGGGCTTTGCGATCGGCCGTTACGCCGCCGTGCGCGCCATGTTCTCGCCGATCGTCAGCCTGTTGCGGCCGGTGTCGCCGCTGGCGTGGCTGCCGCTGGGGTTGCTGCTGTTCAAGGCGGCCAACCCCGCCGCGATCTGGGCGATTTTCATCTGTTCGATCTGGCCGATGATCATCAACACCGCCGTGGGCGTGTCTCGCGTGCCGCAGGACTACCTGAACGTGGCGCGCGTGTTGAACCTGTCCGAATGGAAGGTGACGACCAAGGTGCTGCTGCCTGCCGTGCTGCCCTACATGCTGACCGGCGTGCGGCTGTCGATCGGCACCGCCTGGCTGGTGATCGTGGCCGCCGAGATGCTGACGGGCGGCACGGGCATCGGATTCTGGCTGTGGGACGAATGGAACAACCTGAAGGTCGAGCACATCGTCATCGCCATTTTCGTGATCGGCATCGTGGGGCTGCTGCTGGAAACCCTGCTGGTCGCGCTGGCCCGCCGTTTCACCTATACCGAGGAATAGCGCCATGAAGAAATTCGTACGCATCGAACGCGTGGGTCAGACCTTCGACACCCGCAAGGGCGCCTTCGTGGCGCTGCGCGATATCGACCTGACGGTCGAGCAGGGCGAGTTCATCACGCTGATCGGCCACTCCGGCTGCGGCAAGTCCACCTTGCTCAACCTGATCGCCGGGCTGACCCGGCCGACCAGCGGCGTGCTGCTGTGCGCCGAACGCGAGATCACCGGCCCGGGGCCCGACCGCGCGGTGGTGTTCCAGAACCATTCGTTGCTGCCGTGGCTGACGTGTTTCCAGAACGTGCACCTGGCGGTCGAGCGGGTATTCGGCGCCACGGAAAAGCGCGCCCAGCTGGCCGAGCGCACGCGCGCCGCGCTGGACCTGGTGGGCTTGCTGCCCGCGCAGAACAAGCTGCCGCGCGAGATTTCCGGGGGCATGAAGCAGCGTGTGGGCATCGCGCGCGCGCTGGCGATCGAGCCGGGCGTGCTGCTGATGGACGAACCGTTTGGCGCGCTGGACGCGCTGACCCGCGCGCATCTGCAGGACGAGTTGCTCAAGATCGTGGCCAAGACGCGCACGACCACGATCATGGTCACCCACGACGTGGACGAAGCCGTGCTGCTGTCGGACCGCATCGTGATGCTGACCAACGGGCCGGCCGCGACCATCGGGGAGATCCTGCCGGTGCCGCTGTCCCGTCCGCGCGATCGCGTGCGGCTGGCCAACGATCCGACGTATCTTGCGTGCCGCGCGGGCGTGGTGGACTTTCTGCATCGCCGGCACGGTAATCCCGAACGTTCGCAGGCCGCGGCGCAGGCGAATGCGGTCCTGTCGGTTGTGCCCGCGCCGTTGGAAGAAGCAGCGGCGACGGCACGCGCCGCCGCGTAGGAGGTCTGTCATGCAAGCCAGGCAGAAGCTGGTCGTGGTCGGCAACGGGATGGCCGGGATTCGCACCGTGGAGGAGCTGCTCACGCTCGCGCCGGATCTCTACGACATCACGGTGTTCGGCGCCGAGCCTCACACCAACTACAACCGGATCCTGCTGTCGCCCGTGCTGACCGGCGAACGCACGCTGCAGGACATCGTGCTGAACGACGAGGACTGGTATGCACGCCACGGCATCCGGCTGCTGCGCGGCCGCACGGTGACGGATATCGATCGCGCGCGGCGCGTGGTGCAGGCCGACGACGGTTCTCGTACGCCTTACGACAGGCTGCTGCTGGCAACCGGGTCCACGCCTTTGATCCTGCCGGTGCCGGGTCATGATCTGGACGGCGTGGTGGCGTTTCGCGACATCGGCGACGTCAATCACATGATCGACGCCGCCACGCGCTACCGTCACGCGGTGGTGATCGGCGGCGGATTGCTGGGCCTGGAGGCCGCCAACGGCCTGGCGGCGCGCGGCATGACCGTGTCGGTGGTGCACCTGGGCGCGGCGTTGCTGGACCGCCAACTGGACGGCGAGGCTGCCGCGCTGCTGCGCGAAAACCTGGAAGCGCGGGGGCTGACGTTTTTGCTCCAGCACCAGACCGAGTCGATCCTGGGCGGCACGGACGGGCGCGTGCGCGCGGTGCGCTTTGCCGACGGCACGGAAGTCCCGGCGGATCTGGTGGTAATGGCCGCCGGGGTGCGGCCCAACACCGAACTGGCCCAACGCTGTGGACTGCATGTGGATCGGGGGGTGGTGGTGAGCGACACCTTGCAGACGTTCGACCCGCGCATCTATGCGGTGGGGGAATGCGTCAGCCACCGTGGCACGGCCTACGGGCTGGTCGCGCCGCTGTTCGAGCAGGCCAAGGTCGCGGCCAATCACCTTGCGCTGCACGGCATCGGCCGTTACGAGGGCAGCGTCACGTCGACGAAACTCAAGGTGACCGGCATCGACCTTTTCTCCGCGGGCAACTTCGCGGGCGGCGCGCAGACCGAGACGATCACGCTGGCCGACATGCCGGGCGGCGTCTACAAGAAACTGGTTATTCGCGACGACCGCCTGGTCGGCGCCTGCCTGTACGGCGATACGGCGGACAGCGCCTGGTACGTGCGGCTGATCCGCGAAGGCGTCGGCATCGGCGCGCTGCGCGACCGGCTGATGCTGGGCGAAGCGGGGGCGGAGTAGGACATGGACATGCCGATGGCGCGACGGATTGAAATCGTCAACGAAGCGGCGCGAGACGTGGCGTCGGTCTGCTGTTATTGCGGCACCGGCTGCGGGGTGCGCGTGCAGGTGCGCGATGGTGCGGTCGTTGGCGTGCGCGGCGACGAGTCGCATCCGGCCAATCGCGGCCGCTTGTGCAGCAAAGGTCTGGCGCTTGCCGACACCGTGCGGCGCGATGACGCGCGCGTGTTGTCGGCGCAATGGCGTTCGGCGCGCGATCAGCCCCTTGAGGATGTCGCGCTGGCGCAGGCGCTGGACATCGCCGCGGACCGGCTGGCCGACGCGATTACCCGGCACGGCCCGGATGCCGTGGGCTTTTATCTGTCCGGACAGTTGCTGACCGAAGACTATGCCGTCTTCAACAAGCTGGCGCGGGCGCTGGCAGGCACGAACAACATCGACACCAATTCGCGCCTGTGCATGTCAAGCGCGGTGTCGGGCTACAAGCGCACGCTGGGCGCGGACGCGCCGCCCGCCTGCTACGAAGACCTGGAACTGGCCGACACCGTGCTGATCGCCGGGTCCAACATGGCCTACGCGCACCCCGTGCTGTTTCGCCGGCTGGAAGCCGCGCGGGCCAGCCGGCCGCACATGAAGGTGATCGTGATCGACCCGCGCCGCACCGACACGGCGGCGTTTGCCGACCTGCATCTGCCGATCGCGCCAGGGTCCGACGTGGCGCTGTTCAACGCCATGCTGCATGTGATGCTGCGCGAGGGGCTGGTCGACGAGGACTACATCGCGCGCCATACCGAGGGCTTCGAGACGCTACGGGCGCGCGTGCAAACGGTGACACCCGAGGCGGCGCAGCGCCTCTGCGGCGTGCCGGCGCAGGACATCGTCCAGGCGGCGCGCTGGTTCGGCCAGGCGCCGGCGGCGCTGTCGCTGTACACGATGGGCTTGAACCAGTCGGTGGCGGGCACTGACAAGAATGCGGCGCTGATTCACCTGCATCTGGCCACCGGCCAGATCGGGCGTCCCGGCGCGGGGCCGTTTTCGCTGACGGGCCAGCCCAACGCCATGGGCGGGCGGGAAGCGGGCGGCATGGCGACCCTGCTGCCGGGCCATCGCGATCCCGCGTCGGCCACGGACCGCGCCGAGGTCGCGCGGCTGTGGGGGCTGAAGCGCCTGCCCGACGCGCCAGGCGCCACGGCGCTCGACATGTTCGACGCGGTGCTGGACGGGCGCATCAAGGTGTTGTGGATCGCGGCAACCAATCCCGCGCAGTCGCTGCCGGATCAGGCGCGCGTGCGGGCCGCGTTGGCCCGCGCGGAGTTCGTCATCGTGCAGGAGGCATTTGCCGGCACCGAGACGCTGGCCCATGCCGACCTGGTGCTGCCCGCGGCGACCTGGCCCGAGAAATCCGGCACGGTGACCAACTCCGAGCGGCGCATCAGCCGGGTCCGCGCCGCCATCGCGCCGCCCGGCGACGCGCAGCCCGACTGGCGATTGGCCCAGGCAGTTGCGCAGCGGCTCGCGGCGCGCATCGCGCCGGCCAAGGCGGCGCTGTTTGCCTATCGCGACGAAAGCGAGATCTTTGCCGAGCACGCCCGCATGACCGCCGGCCGGGACCTGGACTACAGCACGGTGGATTACGCCGTGCTGGCGCAGCACGGACCGCAGCAATGGCCGTACCGGGCGGGGCAGGGCACCGCGCGCCTGTACGCCGACGGCGTGTTTCCCACCACCAGCGGCCGCGCCCGGTTCTGCGACGTCGCATGGCGGCCGACCGCCGAAACCGTTTCCGGCGACTTTCCGCTGCAACTGACGACGGGCCGGTTGCGCGATCACTGGCACACGATGGCGCGCACCTCGCTGGCTCGCGTGCTGACGCAGCATGTCGAGGAGCCATGGGTATCGCTGCATCCGGAGGACATGCGCCGCCTGGATCTGGCGCCCGGGTCACTGGCCCGGCTGCAGTCGCGGCGCGGCGCGCTGGTGCTGCCGGTGCAGGCGGACGCGTCGCTGCTTCCCGGCCAGGCCTTCGTGCCGATGCACTGGGGTAGCGCGTTCATGGCCGGCTTGGGCGTGAACGCGCTGACCAACCCGGCAGCCGATCCGATATCGCGCCAGCCCGAGCTCAAATTCAGCGCCGTGCGCGCCGAGCGGGCGGGCCTTGCGTGGCAGGCGGCGGCGTGGCGGCAGGGCGATGCAGCGGCGCTGCGCACCCGGCTGGCGCCCTGGCTGCACCGCTTCGACTATGCCGTCGTCCTGCCGGTGGGCGCGGGCGGCGTCCGGTTGCGGCTCGCCAGCCGCGTCGCGCCAGAAGCCGACGTGCTGCACGAGTTGGCAGACACGCTGGACCTGCGGCGTCCCGATGTGGCGTACGACGATCCGGCGCGCGGCTATTTGCGCCGGGTCAGCGCCGGCCAAGGCACGCTGCATGCCTTTCTGCTGACGGGCGACCTGCGCGCGCAGGAGCCGCTGCTGGCGTGGGCTGCGGGAGGCGAGGCGCCCGCCAGCATCGCGGCGCTGCTGATGGGACGCGTTGCGGGCGCGGTGCGTTCGCGCACCCTCTGCGTCTGCAATGGCGTCAGCGAAGCGGCCATCCTGAAAGGCATCGAAGGCGGCTGCGATCTGGCGGGGCTGAAGGACACGCTGGGTTGCGGCACCGGCTGCGGTTCGTGCGTGCCGGAGATCCAGGCGCTGATGGCGCGCGCCCCCGCGGCGCCGGTGCTGGCGTGACGACACGTTCGGACATACGCCGGGCACGGCAACCGGTGTAGTATCAAGCCAGCTGTCCCCAAGGCGGGACGGCGCTTTCGGATTTCTGGAGTGGCTTGTGACGACGATGCGAAAAATGGCATCCCTGGTTTTTGCGGCCGGCGCGTTGGGCGCGGCCGCTACGGCGCAGGCCGGCGTGTGTGACGCGAAGTTCATGCACGACGGCGGCGCCGTCCAACTAACCGGCTCGGGCAATCTGGCGCTGGGCGCGGATCTGACCTTCGCCGAAGTTACAAAAAGCAATGGCGACAACTGCCGCGCGCGCGTGCAGGGCGTTGCCCGATTCAGCTACGCGGGCCTGCCGCCCGGCAAGTCCAAGCTCGACTACCTGATGACCGTCAAGGGCGGCCAAGCCACCTTCCTGCGCTACGCCAGCGCGGGCGAAGCGCCCAAGCCTTCCGAAGGCCAGTTCGACCTGCGCATGCTGGGTCTCTTTGCCTACGACGGCAAGCTGGCGGCGGGCCAGAAGCTGCCCGGTTCGTCGTTCCGCCTGAAGATCGGCAAGGAAGCGCCGGTGGGCGGCCAGCCCAGCACCACGGTGCGCATCGGTGAAAAATCGGTTGGTCAGAAGACCTCGATGGACACCGCACTGGGCAAGCAGTCGTGCCACCCGATCACCTACACGCGCAATTCGGATCCCACGATGGCCACGTTTCAGGGCCTGACCATTCCCATCCCCGGCATGAACACGACGGTCACCGATTGGTATTGCCCGGCCGTGAATCTGGTGATGAAGCAGGACATCGATCAGGGCGGCGTGAAATCCGCCGTTGAGATTACGCAGATCAAGTAGCACCCGGTAGCAAGCGGGCGTTTCCGCCCGCATGGCCGCTGGTATCATCGTTTCCGTCATGGACACACAACAGGAGCTCAGAAAATGGCAACGAGAAAATCCGAAGACGTCGCAAAAGAAAAACTCATGGACAGTGTCAAGACCAGCCTGAACGACGCCGAAAGCCTGCTGCGCGAAGCCGCCAGCAGCACCGGCGACAAGGCCAACGAACTGCGCGACCGCGCCATGACCTCGCTGCGGCGCACGCGCGAGGCCCTGTACGAAGCGCAAGACGCCGTCCTCGAACGTGGCCGCAAGGCTGCCCGTGCGACGGATGACTACGTGCACGACAATCCCTGGCAAGCCATCGGGGTCGCAGGCGTGACCGGCCTGCTGCTCGGCTTGCTGATCAGCCGCCGCTGACAGGGCAGGACGTCCGGGCGGCAGGCACGGCTTCATGCCGTTGCCTGCCGCCCGGCGTTCTTTCAGCCATGGGTCTAAGAAAAACTGTTTTCGGTGTTGCCTCCAGCCTGGTCGGGCTGATGCGCACGCGGCTGGAGCTGCTGGCTCTGGAAGCCGCGGACGAAAAGGCGCGCCTGCTCAAGCTGCTGGGCCTCGCGTTTGCGGCCCTGCTATTTCTGACGCTGGCGGTGCTGGTGGCCACCATCACCATCGCCGTGGCGTTCTGGCCCACGGAAGACCGCTATCTGGCCCTCGGGCTGCTGGCGGCGTTCTATGGGGTGGCCGGCGTGGTGTTGTTGCTGGTGGTGCGCCACGGACTCGTGTACGGACAGACGCCGTTTTCGGCCACGCTCGAAGAGCTGGGCCGGGATGCGGAACTGCTGGACCGGGTGCGCGACATGCATGCCGACGACGAGACGCCGGTGCGCCGGCGCGAGGAGTTCTAAGCCATGTCGAAAAGATCTCCGACTGTCGACCGCGCCGTGCGCATCGAATTGCTGCGCGCCCGCGCGGCCATCGAGCGCGAGTCGCTGGCACAGAACATCGTGTCGGCCGGGCGCAGGCTCGAGCCCAGCGCGCTCATCCGCGGCATGCTGCCGGGTCTGGCGTCTGGCGGCGCGTCCCGCTGGGCGTTGCAGGCCATCACGATGGCGCGGCGTTATCCCATCATCAGTTCGTCGCTGTCCGCCATGTTCATGCGTGGCGGCAAGCGCGGCAAGCTGTTGAAGCTGGCCGGCGGCGCCTTCGTGGGCTGGCAGCTCTTGAAGGCCTGGCGCGGCGCGCGCCAGGACGACGACCGGGAACGCGACTGACGCCAGCTGCCAGATAAAAACCCCGCCGCTCAACCGGTCCCGCACCGCCAGACTTTCGTCCAGCAATGCGGGCCCGGCCAGGCGGCGGGGTTTTTTTATGCGCAGGCAGTGGCGCGTCTACAGTCCCAACTGCCCCCACATATCGTCCACGCGCTTCTTGACATCCGCGTCCATCGTGATGGGAGTGCCCCATTCACGATTCGTCTCGCCCGGCCACTTGTTGGTGGCGTCCAGGCCCATCTTGCCGCCCAGGCCGGACACGGGCGACGCGAAGTCCAGGTAGTCGATCGGCGTGTTCTCCACCAGCAACGTGTCGCGCACCGGATCCATGCGGGTGGTCATCGCCCAGACCACTTCCTTCCAGTCGCGCGGATTGATGTCCTCGTCCACGACCACGATGAACTTGGTGTACATGAACTGGCGCAGGATGCTCCACAGCCCGAACATGACGCGCTTGGCGTGGCCCGCGTACTGCTTGCGGATCGACACCACGGCCAGCCGGTAGCTGCAGCCTTCGGGCGGCAGGTAGAAATCCACGATTTCCGGAAGCTGGCGGCGCAGCAGCGGCACGAAGACTTCGTTCAGCGCCACGCCCAGCACGGCGGGCTCGTCGGGCGGCTTGCCGGTGTAGGTGGAGTGATAGATGGGGTTGCGGCGCATCGTGATGCGCTCGACGGTGAAGACCGGGAACCAGTCCTGCTCGTTGTAGTAGCCGGTGTGGTCGCCGTACGGACCTTCCAGCGCCATTTCGTAGCCGGTGTCGGGCGGGGGATTGACGCCTTCGGGCACCACGGGCTTGATGGCACGCGGGTCCGAGGACGGCAGCAGATGGCCTTCCAGCACGATTTCGGCCCACGCGGGCACGGACAGGTTGCTGCCCAGCGCCTGCGCGACTTCGGTGCGCGAACCGCGCAGCAGCCCCGCAAACTGGTATTCGGACAGGCTGTCCGGCACCGGCGTGACGGCGCCCAGCGTGGTGGCCGGGTCGGCGCCCAGCGCCACCGCAATCGGGAAGGGCGTGCCGGGGTTGGCGATCGCGTGGTCGCGGAAATCCAGTGCGCCGCCGCGGTGCGACAGCCACCGCATGATGAGCTTGTTCGGGCCCAGCAACTGCTGGCGGTAGATGCCCAGGTTCTGGCGCTTGGCGTTGGGACCGCGGGTAATGACCAGGCCCCACGTCAGCAGCGGCGCCACGTCGCCCGGCCAGCAGGTCTGGATGGGCAGCCGGTTCAGGTCCACGTCCTTGCCTTCCCAGACGATTTCCTGGCAGGCGGGGCTTTTGACGTTCTTGGGGCTCATGTCCCACAGCGCCGATTTCAGCATCGACACCTTGGCCAGCGCATCGCGCAGGCCCTTGGGCGCCTCGGGTTCGCGCAGCGAGGCCAGCAGTTCGCCGATGTCGCGCAGCGCGCTGACGTTGTCGGCGCCCATGCCGCGCGCCACGCGGGCAGGCGTGCCGAATAGATTGGCCAGCACCGGCATCTGCGCGGGCTGGCCGTTGTGGCGGGCGTTTTCGAACAGCAGGGCGGGGCCTTCGGCCCGCAGCACGCGGTCGGAAATCTCCGTCATTTCAAGCTGCGTCGACACCGGCGCAGCAATGCGTTTGAGTTCGCCCATTCGTTCAAGTTGGGCGATGAAGTCTCTAAGGTCGCGGTATTTCACTACAGATCCCAGCGATTTGGTTACATTTCGGATTCAAAGAGAGGTTAACATTGACTCCCTCTTTTTTACGCAGGAGGTTTTATGCCCGATGCGTCAGTGGCCAGCCTGTTCAGGAACATGGCCCAAGGAGTGCACCAATATCTTGCCGAATCCCTGCGCATTTGCTCTGTCTACCTGGGCATCGCGGTCATTGTGACGGTAAGCATGGGATTCGCCCTGCCTGGTTTGCGCGACCAGGCATTGCAAGTGCACAAAGCCTTGTTGACCGCCCTCGCGCCTTCATCCATGCAGGCCAGCTCCGAGTCCGAAGCCGGCTCCGAACTGGGTGCCGACACCTCGTCGGCAATTGCCATGGCCGTACCCACCGCACCCGCCAGCAACGCCACCGGCATGCTGGGGCCGGCTCGTGTCGCGCCGCCCGCACCCAAAAAGACCGCGTCGGCGGCTACGGGACCGCAGGCCGAAGCACTGCGCAACTATATCTCGCGCAAGTACAAGGTTGCGTATGACGCGACCGGTCCGCTGCTGAACACTGTGTACAAGGTCAGCCGCGAAAAGCAGTTGGACCCCTTGCTGGTCCTGGCCGTGATCGCCATCGAATCGCGTTACAACCCGCTGGCCGAAAGCCATGTGGGCGCACAGGGCCTGATGCAGGTCATGACCAGCGTGCACCAGGACAAGTTTGACGCGGTCGGCAAGAATCCGCTGGACCCGGCCGCCAACATCGGCGTCGGCGCCACGATCCTGCGCGACTGCATCAACCGCCGCGGTTCGATCGACGGCGGGCTGGCGTGTTACGTGGGGGCCACGGGCCCGGACGACAACGGCTACGGCGCCAAGGTGCAGGCGGAACGCCGGCGCCTGGCGCTGGCGTCGGGCATTGCGCTGGCGCGCGACTGATCCGCGCTGTCCGTTCTGAAAAAAAAAGGCGCGTCCCGCAAGGACGCGCCTTTTTCATGGGGACGGCACAGCAGGGTCAGCGCTGCAGCAGCACGCCCATCCGCGCGACCGCTTCTTCCAGGCGGTCCAGGCCGGTGGCGTACGAAAACCGCATGGTGTGCGCCGCGTGCGCCGGTCCGAAGTCCAGGCCCGGCACGGCGGCCACGCCGGCTTCCAGCAACAGGCGCTGCGAGAACGCGGCGCTGTCCATGCCCAGGCTGCTGATATCGGCATAGATATAGAAGGCGCCGTCCGGCTTGACCGGCACGTCGATGCCCAGGCGCTCGAATTCCGGCAGCAGGTAATCGCGGCGCTGCTTGAAGGCTTCGCGGCGGTGTTCGAAGGTCTTCAGCGCGGCGGGCGTGAAGCAGGCCAGCGCGGCGTGCTGGGCCAGCGTGGGCGCGCAGATCGCCAGGCTGGAGGCAATCTTTTCCACCGGCGCGACCATGTCGTCGGGCACGATCATCCAGCCCAGGCGCCAGCCCGTCATGTGGAAGTACTTGGAGAAGCTGTTGATGACGATGACGTCGTCGTCCAGCGTCAGCGCCGAGCGCGGCTGGCCGTCATAGGACAGCCCCAGATAGATTTCGTCGACGATGGCAAAGCCGTCGCGGGCGCGCACCTGCGCCAGCAGCTCGGCCAGCTCGCCGTGGGCGATCGACGTGCCGGTGGGATTGCTGGGCGAGGCCACCATCACGCCCTGCGTGGCGGGCGTCCAGTGACGCGCGACGTCGTCGGCGGACAGCTGGAAGCGTTTTGCCGCCGTGCTGGGAATCAGGCGCGGCACGCCGCCCGCGGCCAACACGAAATTGCTGTTCGCCGGATACGACGGATCGGGCATCAGCACCTCGCCGCCGGTATTCACCAGCGCCGCGCAGGCCAGCGTCAGGGCGCCCGAGGCGCCCGCGGTCACAATGACGCGCCGCGGGTCGATGGCGGCGCCGAACTGGTCGCGGTAGAACTGCGCGATGGCCTCGCGCAGCGGGGCGATGCCCGCGCCCGGGCTGTAGCCGCTGAGGCCGGCGCGCGCGGCGCGGTCCAGCGCTTCCACCACCTGGGGTGGCGCGGTAAAGTCCGGTTCGCCGATGCCCAGGCTGATAATGTCCTTTCCGGCCGCCTGCAGCGCCTGCGCCTGCTTGAACAGTTCCATCACCTGGAACGTCAGGAAATCGTGAGTGCGGGTAGCGAGGCGGGGCATCGGAATCTCGAAAGCGTCATCTAGCAAAAAAGGAATTGTAGTCATGCAGCCATCCCGGCGCGCCTTTCTCATGGGCCGGCGACCCGTCCAGACGCCGTGGGCGGCCTTCGTGCAACGCCTGGCGCTGGTGTGCCGCGGCAAGGTCCGCGACCTGGGCGAGGGCGGGGCGGACGGCACCTGCGCCATGCTCACGCCGGCGTCCGGGGCCGACGTCGTCCAGGCGCGCAAGCTCTGCGCCGAGTACCACGTGACGCTGGAATTGGAAGGGGCGGCGGGACCCTTCGCGCCCTCGGCCCGACCGCGCCTGCGGGTGGATCCCGTCTTGCTGGCCGGATTGACCCGGTTGGACGGGGATGCACCACGGTGGCACGCGCAGCCCGGCGTGACCGTGGCGGCGTTGGCCAGCGCGGGGCTGCGGCAGTTCGCCGGGCTGCCGGGCGACATGACGCTGGCCCAGTGGGTGGCGGCGCCGGCGTCCTGGCCGGCGGGCCATTGCGCGGCCTCGGGCCTCGTAGCGGCGGACGTTCTGCTGGCCGATGGCATCGAGGAAACGCTGGGCGCGTTCGGCGAAACCGACGTGCAGCCGCTGCGGTCGGCGACCGTGCAGCGCCTGGTGCCGGCGCTGTTCCAGCTTGCGTCCGGCGGTGATGCATTCGCGACCAACGACGGCTATCACTGGCTGGGCCGCTACCGGCTGGACGCGCTCAAGCCCGTCACGCCGGCCACCGTCAACCTGGCGCAATTGCTGCTGGGACACGGCGGCACGCTGGCTTGGCTGCAGGGCGCGGTGCTGGTTGACGTGCCGCCCGGCGACGATGTCCGTACCGGCGCCGCGACCGCGTCCCGGCCTGAACCGGCTGCCCCGGGATTGGCAACCGTCCGCCTGGACGGCCGCGTCAAAACCCAGTTCGACCCCGACGGCTGCTTCCCGGAACTCCTGTGGCCCGAAGTCTGACAAACGTTCAGCTTGCTGTAAGATTCCGGCGCTCGACCTCAAGAAAGCGCAGGGCCCGCGTATCGCACGGCCCGTCATGGGAATAGAATTCCTCCCTCTTTCGTGTCACACACTCTAGCCAGTA
This sequence comes from Achromobacter animicus, assembly GCF_902859585.1. GTDB lineage: Bacteria > Pseudomonadota > Gammaproteobacteria > Burkholderiales > Burkholderiaceae_B > Achromobacter > Achromobacter animicus. The sequence continues at coordinate 186,049 of NZ_CADIJM010000008.1, forward strand.
GCCGCCCTATGGATGCCAACCTTCGCAAAGCCGCCCTTGAATATCACGAGCACGGGCGCCCCGGCAAAATCTCGGTCACGCCGACCAAGCAGCTGACGAACCAGCGCGATCTGGCGCTGGCGTACTCGCCCGGCGTGGCGGCGGCCTGTGAGGAAATCGTGGCGGATCCGGCCAACGTGTTCCGTTACACGGCCCGCGGCAATCTGGTGGGCGTCATCACTAACGGCACCGCGGTGCTGGGCCTGGGCAACATCGGCGCGCTGGCCTCCAAGCCCGTCATGGAAGGCAAGGCGGTGCTGTTCAAGAAGTTCGCCGGCCTGGATGTCTTCGACATCGAAATCAACGAAACCGACCCGGACAAGCTGGTCGAGATCATTGCCGGCCTGGAAGCCACGTTCGGCGGCATCAACCTTGAAGACATCAAGGCGCCGGAGTGCTTCACCGTCGAGCGCAAGCTGCGCGAACGCATGAAGATTCCCGTCTTCCATGACGACCAGCACGGCACGGCGATCTGTGTGTCGGCGGCCTTCATCAATGGCCTGAAGGTCGTGGGCAAGGACATCAAGCAGGTCAAGGTAGTTACGTCGGGCGCGGGCGCCGCGGCGCTGGCGTGCCTGGACCTGATGGTGGATCTGGGCCTGCCGCTGGAAAACATCTGGGTGACCGACATCGAGGGCGTGGTCTACGAAGGCCGCACCACGCTGATGGATCCGGACAAGGCGCGCTTTGCGCAGAAGACCGACGCCCGCAAGCTGGCCGAGGTGATCCAGGACGCCGATGTGTTCCTGGGCCTGTCGGCCGGCGGCGTGCTGAAGCCCGAAATGGTCGCCACCATGGGCTCGCGTCCGCTGATCCTGGCGCTGGCCAACCCTACGCCGGAAATCCTGCCGGAAGTGGCGCACGGTGTGCGCGACGACGTGGTCATGGCAACGGGCCGTTCGGACTACCCGAACCAGGTCAACAACGTGCTGTGCTTCCCGTACATCTTCCGTGGAGCGCTGGACGTGGGCGCCACGACCATCACGCGCGAAATGGAAAAGGCGGCGGTGTACGCCATTGCCGAATTGGCCGAGGAAGAACAGAACGAAGTCGTGGCGGCCGCCTATGGCACGTTCGACATTTCGTTCGGCCCCGAATACCTGATCCCCAAGCCCTTCGATCCGCGCCTCATCGTGCGCATCGCGCCGGCGGTGGCCAAGGCCGCGATGGAAGGCGGCGTCGCCACGCGTCCGCTGGCCGATCTGGAAGCCTACGAAGAACAGCTGCAGCAATTCGTGTACCACTCGGGCGCGTTCATGAAGCCGCTGTTCTCGGCGGCCAAGCGCATCGTGCGCGAAGGCGGCCCGGCGCGCATCGTGTTCGCGGAAGGCGAAGACGAGCGCGTGCTGCGCGCCGTGCAGGTAGTGGTGGACGAAGGCCTGGCCCGCCCGATCCTGGTCGGCCGCCCGTCGGTGCTGCTGACCCGTATCGAAAAGCTGGGCCTGCGTCTACGCCTGGGCGAGGACGTCGAAGTCACCAACCCCGAATACGACGAGCGCTTCCACCAGTACTGGACGACCTACTGGGAACGCATGTGCCGCCGCGGCATCACCAAGGAAATGGCGCGCGTGGAAATGCGCCGCCGTATGACGCTGATCGGCGCGATGATGGTGCACCTGGGCGATGCCGACGGCATGGTCTGCGGCTCCGTCGGCGCGTATCACGATCACCTGCGTTTCGTGGATGAAGTGATCGGCCGCCGTCCGGGCCACAACGTGTATGCCGCCATGAACATCCTGCTGCTCAACGAGCGCACGGTGGTCCTGGTGGACACGCACGTGAACGACGAACCCACGGCCGAGCAGATCGCGGAATTCACCGTGGCCGCCGCGCGCGAGATGCGCCGCATGTATCTGGCGCCCAAGGCCGCGCTGCTGTCGCGCAGCAATTTCGGTTCGGGCAGCTCGGCGTCGGGCGCCAAGATGCGCCGCGCGCTGGAACTGGTGCGGCAGATGGATCCGGAACTGGAAATCGACGGCGAAATGCACGGCGATTGCGCGCTGGACGAGGCCCTGCGCATGCGCATCCTGCCGTCGTCCACGCTCAAGGGCGAAGCCAATCTGTTGGTGTGCCCCAACGTCGACTCGGGCAACATCGCCTACAACCTGCTCAAGACGGCGGCGGGCGGCAACGTCGCGGTGGGTCCGTTCCTGCTGGGCGCCAATGCCCCCGTGCACATCCTGACCTCCAGCTCCACCGTGCGCCGCATCGTCAACATGACCGCGATGACGGTGGTCGATGTCAATACGCCACGTTGAAGTCAAACCGGCCGGCAGGGCGTGCCCGCGCACGCCCACCGGCCTGGTCCTGACGGGCGGCGGCGCGCGCGCCGCCTATCAGGTCGGGGTGCTCAGCGCCATCATGGAGCTGCTGGACCCGGACTGGCATTCCCGATTCCAGAACCCCTTCGACATCATCTGCGGCACGTCCGCCGGCGCCATCAACGCCGCCGCGCTGGCCTGCCGCGCCGACCGGCCCCATCTGGGCGTGCGTCGCATCCGCCGCCTGTGGTCGTCGCTGAACACCGACATGATCTACCGGGCCGACGCGCCCGGGCTGATCCGCACCGGCGTGCGGTGGCTGGGCCTTCTGTCGCTGGGGTGGATGTATTCCGGTTTGACGCGCAAGCGTCCGCACTCGCTGCTGGACAACACGCCGATGCAGGGGCTGCTGGAACGCGTGCTGGACTTCAGCAATCTGCGTTCCAACCTGGAGAGCGGTTCGCTGTCCGCGCTGGCCATCACCGCGTCGGGCTACACCAGCGGGGAGCACCTGACGTTCTACCAGGCGCACACCCCGATCGAACCCTGGCACCGCTACCTGCGGCTGGCCATCCCCACGCCCATCGGCATCGAACACCTGATGGCCTCGTCGGCCATTCCCTTTGTCTTTCCGGCGCGCCAGGTGCAGGTGCACGGCAAGGGCGAATGGTGCGGCGACGGTTCGATGCGCCAGCTTGCGCCTATCAGTCCGGCGATCCACCTGGGCGCGCACCGCGTCATGGTGATCGGCACGGGCTACCGCGACGACACCCACCCTGAGAATCGCGAGGATTCGCCGCCGTATCCGTCGCTGGCGCAGGTCGGTGGTCATGCGCTGTCCAGCATCTTCCTGGATGGGTTGTCGGCGGATGTCGAGCGTCTGGAGCGCATCAATTACCTGATGGACCACGCCGGTCCGAACGGCGCGCCGCCCACCGTGCGCCGCATCGAGGTGTTGACGATCACGCCCAGCCAGTCGCTGGATTTGATGGCGCTTGAACATTTGCACGATATGCCCGCACAAGCGCGTGCGCTTTTCCGCGTACTCGGTGTATCGTCCGATCCAAACCGTCCGGGGGGCGGGGCGCTGATGTCCTACCTCCTGTTCGAAGCCGGCTACACCAAGCGATTGATAGAACTGGGTTATGCCGATACGATGCGACGTAACGATGAAGTGATCGCCTTTTTCAGGGAGGCACAGGCATGACGCGCAATGGCCAATCTACTTTGCAGCGGCAGCTGATGCGCGGCGGTGCGCTGGCTCACGACGGGCTCGACAAGAAGGCCGTGGTGGACGCCGCGCACGAACTTGGCCTGTCCTTGTTTGTTGCCAATTGCGACCCGTGCCGCAGCCGCTCGGCCGTATTGCGCGCCATCGTCAAGGCGGTGGATTTTCCTGAATACTTCGGCGGCAATCTCGACGCCCTGTACGACTGCCTGTGCGACACGGTGCTGGATCACAAATCCGGCGTGGTGCTGTGGCTGTACCGCCTGCATTCCGGTGATCCGGCACTTGAAGAGGACGCCGGCCGCATCGAAACCGTGTGCTCCGATGCCGCGGATTTCGCGCACGAAAACGGCCGCGTGTTTGCCTATGTGATCGAACACGCCGGCGCGCATCCCGAACCCGAGCCCGGCGTGGCCGCTGCCCCTTACGGCGAGAACGACTGACCTACCACCCGCGCAGGGCGCTGATCGCCGACAGCAGCGCCAGCCCGGCCGTCTCGGTGCGAAGCACCCGGGGGCCGAAGCGCACGGCCTGCACACCCGCCTTGCGGGCCGCTTCCAGTTCCTTGTCCGACCAGCCGCCTTCCGGCCCGACCAGCAGGGTGATGCCCGTCTGATCCGATGCGCCTTGCAGCATGCCGGCCAGGTCTTGCTCGGCCTCGGGGTGACAGAGCACGCGCAGGCCGTCGGCAGGCTGGGCCAGCCAGTCTTCCAGCGTCAGCGGCGCGTCGACGGTCATCAACCGGTTGCGGCCGCATTGCTCCGCGGCCGATTGCGCGATGCGCTGCCAGTGCGCGACGCGCTTTTCCAGCCGGGCGCCGGACAACTGCAATACGCTGCGCTGCGCGGCGATGGGGCTGACCCGGGCCGCCCCCAGTTCCACGGCTTTCTCCACCACCCAATCCATCTTGTCGCCCGACGGCAGGCCCTGGGCCAGGATGATGCGCCCACTGAGTTCAGCTTCGCGCGGATTGAAGTCGCCCAACTGGGCGAATCCGGCCTTGCCCTCGACTTCCAGCACCGCGGGGTACTCGCCGCCCTGACCGTTGAACAGCGTGACGGCTTCGCCGGCCCGCAGGCGCAGCACGCGCAGGGCGTGATGGGCAAGCGCTTCCGGCAGGGCGATGCGGGCGCCGGCGGTCAGCGGGGCGTCGCAGTAGAAACGGGGGGCGGGCATGACGTATTGCGGAATTCGGAGAGTGGGGGAGGTGACAAGTTCGCGTAGCTTACATTGCCCGCGCAATTCGCCCGAAACCCGCGATTACATAGGGCATCCGTCCGATGGCCTCCGGGAAATCCCCTGATGCTAAAATCTCCTGCTTCGCAACCTACTCAACCGGCCCTATTTCCTCTGTAGGCGCGCCGGTTTCAAAGAGCCTTCCGAATGAGCAATCCGACCGCCCCTAAACTTGCCTTGGCGGATGCCATCCGCGCCCTCGCGATGGATGCCGTGCAACAAGCGAACTCCGGGCATCCGGGTGCTCCCATGGGCATGGCGGAAATCGCCCAAGCCTTGTGGGCCGGCAACCTGCGCCACAATCCCAAAGATCCCGCCTGGGCCAACCGCGACCGCTTCGTGCTGTCCAACGGCCACGGTTCGATGCTGATCTACGCCCTGCTGCACCTGACGGGCTACGACCTGCCGATCGAAGAGATCAAGAATTTCCGCCAACTGCATTCCAAGACGCCGGGCCACCCCGAAGTGGGCATCACCCCGGGCGTGGAAACGACCACCGGCCCGCTGGGCCAGGGCCTGGGCAATGCCGTGGGCATGGCGCTGGCCGAAGCGCTGCTCGCCGCCGAATTCAACAAGCCGGGCCACACGCTCGTCGATCACCACACCTACGCGTTCACCGGCGACGGCTGCCTGATGGAAGGCATCTCCCATGAAGTGTGCTCGCTGGCCGGCACGCTCAAGCTCAGCAAGCTGGTCGTGCTGTACGACGACAACGGCATTTCCATCGACGGCCATGTGGAACACTGGTTCGCCGACGACACCGCCAAGCGCTTCGAAGGCTACGGCTGGAACGTCGTCCGCGGCGTGGACGGCCATGACGTCGCCGCTGTCGACGCCGCCATCAAGGCCGCGCGTTCGCAGTCGGACAAGCCCACGCTGATCGTCTGCCGCACGGTGATCGGCAAGGGTTCGCCCAACATGGCCGGCACGCACAACGTGCACGGCGCGCCGCTGGGCAAGGAAGAAATCGCCGCCACGCGCACCGCGCTGGGCTGGTCGTCGGAACCCTTCCAGATTCCGCAAGACGTGTACGACGGCTGGGACGGCCGCAAGCAGGGCGCCGAAGCCCAGGCCGAATGGCAGAAGCGTTTTGACGCCTACGCCGCCGAATTCCCCGCCGAGGCCGCTGAATTCACGCGCCGCATGAAGGGCGAGATGCCCGACGGCTACGCCGACCAGTTCAAGGCCTTCCTGTCCGCCACGCTCGAAAAGGGCGAAACCGTCGCCACCCGCAAGGCCTCGCAATTCGCGATCGCCGCGCTGGCGCCGCTGCTGCCGGAAATGCTGGGCGGCTCGGCCGACCTGACCGGCTCCAACTTCACGGACTGGAAGGGCGTTGCCGCCGTCCGCGCCGGCGACAAGGGCATCCAGCTCGGCCGCCACATCAACTACGGCGTGCGCGAATTCGGCATGGCCGCCATCATGAACGGCATCGCGCTGCACGGCGGCTACCTGCCGTTCGGCGGCACGTTCCTGACGTTCTCCGACTACTCGCGCAACGCCATCCGCATGGCCGCGCTGATGAAGCAGCGCGTCGTCCACGTGTTCACGCACGACTCCATCGGCCTGGGCGAAGACGGCCCGACCCACCAGTCGATCGAACACGCGGCCAGCCTGCGCCTCATTCCCAACCTGTCGCTGTGGCGTCCTTGCGATACGGCCGAGACCGCCGTCGCCTGGAACGCCGCCGTGACGCGCCCGGCCAGCATCGGCATGGACGTGCATGACGGCGGCCCGACGGCCCTGTTGCTGTCGCGCCAGAACCTGCCGTTCGTGCCGCGCGACGCGGCCACGGTGGACGCCATCGCCCGCGGCGGCTATGTGCTGCGCGATGCCGAGGGCGCCCGCGCCGTCATCATCGCCACCGGCTCCGAAGTCGCCATCGCCCTGGACGCCCAGGCGCAACTGGCCAAGGAAGGCATCGCCGTGCGCGTGGTGTCCATGCCCAGCACCGACGTCTTCGACAAGCAGGACGCCGCCTGGAAGCAATCCGTGCTGCCCAAGGGTCTGCCGCGCGTCGCTGTCGAAGCCGGCGTCACCGCTTTCTGGCACAAGTACGTGGGCCTGGAAGGCGCCGTGGTCGGCATCGACCGCTACGGCGAGTCCGCACCGGCCGGCGCACTGTTCAAGTTCTTCGGGCTGACCGCCGACAAGGTGGCCGAGACCGTCAAGCAAGTTTTGTAAAAAAGGAGCTTAGTCATGACCATTCGCGTCGCCATCAACGGTTACGGTCGCATCGGCCGCAACATCCTGCGTGCCCACTACGAAGGTGGCAAGAAGCACGATATCGAAATCGTCGCCATCAACGATCTGGGCGATCCCAAGACGAACGCGCACCTGACGCGCTACGACACCGCCCACGGCAAGTTCCCGGGCACCGTCGAAGTCGACGGCGAGTTCATGGTCGTCAACGGCGACAAGATCCGCGTGCTGGCCAACCGCAACCCGGCTGAACTGCCGTGGGGCGACCTGAAGGTCGACGTCGTGCTGGAATGCACGGGCTTTTTCACCACCAAGGAAAAGGCCGGCGCGCACATCAAGGGCGGCGCCAAGAAAGTCATCATCTCGGCCCCCGGCGGCAAGGATGTCGACGCCACCATCGTCTACGGCGTCAACCATGGCGTGCTGAAGTCGACGGACACCGTCATCTCCAACGCCTCGTGCACCACCAACTGCCTGGCCCCGCTGGTCAAGCCGCTGAACGACAAGCTGGGTCTGGAAAACGGCCTGATGACCACCGTTCACGCCTACACCAACGATCAGGTCCTGACCGACGTCTATCACGAAGACCTGCGCCGCGCCCGTTCGGCCACGATGAGCATGATCCCCACCAAGACCGGCGCTGCCGCCGCCGTGGGCCTGGTCCTGCCGGAACTGAACGGCAAGCTGGACGGCTACGCCATCCGCGTCCCGACCATCAACGTGTCGCTGGTCGACCTGTCGTTCGTGGCCAGCCGCGACACGACCGCCGAAGAAGTGAACAGCATCCTGAAGGCCGCGTCGGAAGGCGAGCTGAAGGGCATCCTGGACTACAACACCGAACCCCTGGTCTCTGTCGACTACAACCACAACCCGGCCTCCAGCACCGTTGACGCGTCGCTGACCAAGGTCTCGGGCCGTCTGGTCAAGGTCTCGTCCTGGTACGACAACGAGTGGGGCTTCTCGAACCGCATGCTCGACACCACCGTCGCGCTGATGTCGGCCAAGTAAGCACACCGCCAGTCCATAAGGGGACGGATTTGTTTTCCGCCATTGCGGAAAATGGGTTCGTCCCCTTTGTTCGCCTACCGAAGGAATCCAAATATGTCCAAGGTCAAAACTTTGTCCGCGCTGGCCAAGGCCGGCGCCCTGTCCGGCAAGCGTGTGTTCATCCGCGCCGACCTCAATGTTCCGTTCGATGACGCCGGCCGCATCAGCGAAGACACCCGCATCCGCGCCTCGGTGCCCGGCATCCGCCTGGCGCTGGACGCCGGCGCCGCCGTGATGGTCACGTCGCACCTGGGCCGTCCGAAAGAGGGCGTCCTGACCGACGCCGATTCGCTCGCCAAGGTCGGCCAGCGCCTGTCCGAGCTACTGGGCATGCCCGTGCAGCTGGTGCGCGACTGGGTTGACGGCGTGAAGGTCGATCACGGCCAGGTCGTGCTGCTGGAAAACTGCCGCGTCAATGTCGGCGAAAAGAAGGACGACGAGGCGCTGGCCAAGAAGATGGCTGCGCTGTGCGACGTCTACGTCAACGACGCCTTCGGCACCGCCCACCGCGCCGAAGCCACCACCCACGGCATCGCCCGCTTTGCCACCGTGGCCTGCGCCGGCCCCCTGCTGGAAGCCGAACTCGACGCCCTGGGCCGTGCGCTGCACGAACCCAAGCGCCCGCTGGTCGCCATCGTGGGCGGCTCGAAGGTGTCGACCAAGCTGTCCATCCTGCAATCGCTGGCCGACAAGGTCGATCAGCTGGTGGTGGGCGGCGGCATCGCCAACACGTTCATGCTGGCCGCCGGCCTGTCCATCGGCAAGTCGCTGGCGGAACCCGACCAGGTGGATCAGGCCCGTGCCGTGATCGACATCATGAAAAAGCGCGGCGCGGCCGTGCCGATTCCCGTTGACGTGGTGTGCGCCAAGTCGTTCGGCGCCGACGCCGAAGCCACCGTCAAGGCGGCCACCGACGTGGCCGACGACGACATGATCCTGGACATTGGCCCCAAGACCGCCGAGCAACTGGCCGGCATCCTGAAGCAGGCGGGCACGATCGTCTGGAATGGCCCGGTGGGCGTGTTCGAATTCGATCAATTCGCCAACGGCACCGAAGTAGTGGCCCGCGCGATTGCCGACTCCGACGGCTTCTCGATCGCCGGCGGGGGCGACACCCTGGCCGCCATCGCCAAGTACAAGATCGGCGAGCAGGTCGGCTATATCTCGACGGGCGGCGGCGCATTCCTGGAATTCCTGGAAGGCAAGACCCTGCCGGCCGTGGCCGTGCTGGAAGCCCGCGCGGCGGGTTAAGTCCGGCTGTGTACGCCCCTTGCGAAGGGGCGGCGTGCGGCGGGCGTCAGACGCCCGCCCGCACCAAGCGTGCGGCACCCAAAGCCGCCGCCTTGATTCGCCGCGCGCCGCGCGGCTTGGGGTTGGTGTAGGCTTGGGCGGTCATCCCGCTGCTGGCGGGAATTCACTTGTGATCCGTCTCGCTGCACCATGAATCTCCGCTTTATTCCTGGCCTGGCCAACTTCCAGGGCATTACCCGCGAATCGGCGCGGCGTGACGTGACCGCAGGGCTGAGCGTCGCCGCCGTGGCCCTGCCGGTCGGTCTGGCTTATTCCGCCATGATGGGCGTGCCGCCCGTCGCCGGCTTGTGGGCGGCCATTGCCGGCATGCTGGCGTATGCGTTCTTCGGTTCGTCGCGCACCCTCATCGTGGGTCCCGACACCGCCACCTGCACCCTGATTGCCGCCACGCTGACCGGCATGGCGCTGACCACGCCGGAAGCGCGTCTGCTCGGCGCCACCAGCATTGCGCTGACCGTGGGCGTGGGCTGCCTCATCGCGCGCGTCCTGCGGTTGGGCGTGCTGGCCAATCTGCTGTCGCGGCCCGTGCTCATCGGGTATATGGCAGGCGTCGCGATCACGCTGGCGATGTCGCAGCTCAGCGGCCTGACTGGCGTGGGACTGCGCAACAGCGGCCTCATTCATCCGTTCATGGAACTGTCGCACCGCCTGTCCGAGATCCGGCTGCCGACGCTGTTCCTCGGCCTGGCCTCCTGCATCTTCCTGGTCGTCGTCAAGCGCGTGCGGCCGTCGTGGCCCGGTCCCATCCTGCTGGTGGTGGCGACCTGCGTGCTGTCCTGGCTGTTCAATTTTCCGGCGCTGGGCATCGCGGTGGTGGGCGACGTGCCGGCCGGACTGCCGTCCTTCAATCTGCCGGTCAGCCTGGAAGGCGTGGACGGCATCCTGCTGGGCGCGGCGGGCGTTCTGGTCGTCAGTTTTTCCAGCGGCATCGTGACCGCGCGGAGCTTTGCAGCGCGCACCGGCGAGCACGTGGATCCCAATCGCGAGCTTGTGGGTTTTGGCGCGGCCAACGTGGCGGCCGGGCTGTTCCAAGGCTATGTCGTGACGGGCGCGGACTCGCGCACGGCGGTCGGGCTGGTGGCCGGGGGATCGTCGCCGCTGGTCAGCATCAGCGCGGCGGCCGCGCTGGCCGTCGTGGTGGGTCTGTTGAGCGCGCCGCTGTACTGGCTGCCGCAGTTTGCGCTGTCCGCCATCCTGCTGCTGGCTGCGGCCAGCCTGTTCGATTGGCAGGCCTTCAAGCGGCTGGCGCGCATTTCGCGGATCGAGCTTGCATTCGGCGTGTTGGCCGCCGTGGGGGTGGTGGGATTCGGCGTGTTGCAAGGCGTGGCCGTCTCGGTGGGCGCGACGCTGCTCTACGCCATGTACGTGTCCGGCAATCCCCGCGATGCGCTGCTGGGCCGGCTGCCCGGTGAAACCGTGCTGGGCAAGCTGCATCTGAATCCGGAAGCCAAGCCCGTCCCCGGCGCCGTGATCTGGCTGTTCGAATCCTCGGTCTGGTTCTTCAATGCGGACGCCTTCCGCCGCCGCGCCCGCGAAATCATCGAGCAGGCGGGCGACGTGCGCTGGTTCGTGCTGGACGCCGAGGCCATGACGCAGGCCGACGCGGACGCGGTCGAGGCGCTGTATGAACTGAAGCGCAATCTGGACGAGCGCGGCATCACGCTGCTGGTGGCCGGCGGCCACGGCAAGTTTCGCGAGGCGCTGCAGCGTTCGGGGCTGGTCAAGAAGATCGGGCCGGACAGAATCTTCGGCAGCCCGGAACAGGCGGTCGACGCCATCGAGCGCTGGCGCCGGGGCGGGCCGGCGACGCTGGCCTGACCTTCAAATGACCGGGGGTGTCCTACACCAATCGAATGACCGGGGTGTCTGACACCCTGGAGAGTCGCCCTATGCGCGTCGACGCCGCATGCAGGGTGTCTGACACCCAGCGCAAGCAGAATGACCGGGGTGTCTGACACCCTGAAGAATCGCCCTATGCACGTCGACGCTGCATGCAGGGTGTCTGACACCCCGCGAGTGTCAGACACCCCGCGTCAATCAATGATGTGATACCCGCCGTCGATGTACAGCGTCTGCCCCGTCATCAGCCGCGCCGAATCCGTGGCCAGCCACGCAGTCGCTTCGCCCACATCATCAATCGACACCAGACTACGCGCCGGCGCCTTCGCCTGCGCGCGATCCAGCATCGTGTCGAACTCCGCGATGCCGGACGCGGCGCGCGTCTTCAGCGGACCCGGCGAGATCGCATGCACGCGGATCCCTTGCGGACCCAGCTCGGCCGCCAGGTAACGCGTGGCGGATTCCAGGGCGGCTTTCACTGGTCCCATCATGTTGTAGTGCTCGACCACCATCTGCGAGCCGTAGTAACTCATGCAGAAGAGGGCGCCGCCATTGCGCATCAGGGGCTCGGCCAGCTTGGCCATGCGGATGAAAGACCAGCACGACACGTCCATCGCCTGAAGAAATCCCGCGCGCGAGCAATCCGTGACGCGCCCGTGCAGATCGTCGCGCGGGGCAAACGCGACCGAATGCAGCACGAAATCCAGCGCGCCCCATTCGTCCGTGATGCGGCTGAAGACGGCTTCCAGCTCGCCGTCGTTCAGCAAGTTCATGGGCATCAGCAATGGCGCTTGAACCTGCTGCGCCAACGGCGCCACGTGCGGCAGGGCCTTGTCGTTCAGGTAGGTGACCGCCAGTTCGGCCCCCATGGCGCGAAACGCCTTGGCGCATCCCCACGCGATGGAGTCGGCGTTGGCGATACCGGTCACCAGCCCGCGCTTGCCGGCCAGCGGCAGGTGCGCGCTCATCGCTGCCTCACGAGCGCGAGCGTGTGCTGCGCGATGACCAGCTCTTCGTTCGTGCGCACCACGTAGACGCCGATGCGGCTGTCGTCGGCCGAGATGCGCGGCCCGTGGCGGGCGTTGCGCTCGGGGTCCAGCTTGATGCCCAGCCAGCCCCAATGCTCGCTGATCGCCTGACGGATCTCGGCCGAGTTTTCGCCGACGCCCGCCGTGAAGACGATGCCGTCGATGCCGTTCGTCGCGCAGCCCAGGCCGATCATGCCTTCGGCCACGCGCCACGCGAAATACTTCAGGGCCAGCTTGGCCGACGGTGCATTGCTGGCCAGCAGTTCGCGCATGTCGTTGCTGATGCCCGACAGGCCCTTCATGCCGCAATCGTGATACAGCATGTGCTCGATCTCGTCGTGGCTCATGCCCTGTTCCATCATCCACAGCACCACGCCGGGATCCAGGCGGCCAGGGCGCGTGCCCATCGGCAGACCTTCCAGCGCGGTGAAGCCCATGGTGCTGTCCACGCTCTTGCCCTGGTGCATGACGCAGGCCGATACGCCAGAGCCCAGGTGGGCGACGACGATCTTGCCCATCGCGATGTCGGGCAGCGTCTGCTTCAGGCGCTGTGCGATGTATTCATAGGACAGCCCATGAAAGCCGTAGCGGCGCACGCCTTCCAGATACAGGCGCTCGGGCAGCGCATAGCGGTCCGCGACGTCGGAATGGCTGCGGTGGAACGCCGTGTCGAAGCAGGCGACCTGCGGAATCCACGGCCGTCGCTCGCGAATGACGCGAATCGGCGCCAGGTTGTTGGGCTGATGCAGCGGCGCGAGCGGCGTGAAGGTTTCAAGCCGGGCCAGGATGTCGTCGTCGATCAGCACCGGCTCGGACAGATCCGGCCCGCCATGGACCACGCGATGCCCCACTGCGAGCGGCGCGCCGCCCAGGTGGCCGCTCAGCCACGTGCCGACGACTTCCTGCGCGTTGGGCACGTCGGGGGCGTGGCTGGGCGCGATGTCGCGTTCGACCAGCGTCTCGCCCACCGCGTCGCGCACGCGCAGGCGCGGATGCGTGGTGCCGATGCCTTCAAGCTGGCCGCCCAGCCGGGGCGCCAGTTCATGCTTGTCGTCGATGTCGTACAGGTAGAACTTGATGCTGGAACTGCCGGCGTTGATGACGAGGATGGTGTCGCTCATGGCGGTGTGCTTCCACGTTGAGACAAGTCGCGCGGCGGCCCGCGGGGGCAGGCCGGGGCTGGGAATGATCAGGCCAGCGGTCTGGCCTGCTGCTGGGCAAGGTGGTTGGCGTAGATCGCCGCCACCGCGCACGACGCCAGGCGCGAACGCGGGCCGTCTGCGCGGCTGGTCAGGATGATCGGCACGCGTGCGCCCAGCACGATGCCGGCCGCCTCGGCGTTGGCGAGGAAGGTCAGGTTCTTGGCCAGCATGTTGCCGGCTTCCAGATCGGGCACCACCAGCACCTGGGCCACGCCGGCCACCGGCGAGCGGATGCCCTTGATGCGCGCGGCGTCGGGGCTGATCGCGTTGTCCAGCGCCAGCGGGCCGTCCAGCACGCCGCCCGCGATCTGGCCGCGGTCGGCCATCTTGCACAGGGCGGCCGCCTCGATGGTGCTGGGGATGCTGGGGGTGACCTGTTCGACCGCCGACAGGATCGCCACGCGCGGTTCGCCCAGCCCCAATCCCAGATGCAGGTCGATCACGTTGCGGATGATGTCGGCCTTGGTTTCCAGATCCGGAAAGATGTTGATGGCCGCGTCGGTGATGAACAGCGGCTCGGCGTAGGTCGGCACTTCCATGATGAACACATGGCTGATGCGCCGGCCGCTGCGCAGGCCGGTGGCGCGCGCCACGACTTCGTGCATCAGCTCGTCGGTGTGCAGGCTGCCCTTCATCAACAGGGAGGCCTCGCCGCTGCGCACCAGCGCCACGGCGGACTCCGCGGCGGCATGGCTGTGCGGCGCATCGACGATGCGGGCGTCGCCCAGGTTCAGCTTGAACTGCGCGGCCGTGTCGCGGATCTTGCCTTCGGGACCGACCAGGATGGGTCGCAGCAGGCCCAGATCGCGCGCTTCCAGCGCGGCCGACAGCGACGGTTCATCGCAGGGATGGGCGATCGCGCAGGGCGCCGCCTCCAGCGTTTGCGCGCGCGCGATGAGTTTGTCGTAGTGCGTGGACGTCGGGAGGCTCATGGGTCTCAGGCCTTGGCAGGTTGACGGGCGGCGGCCGCGCGCTTGGCGGGCGCCTTGGCCGGGGTCGCGTCCGCGCCAGACTTGGACGCGGACTTGGCTGCGGACTTTGATACGGACTTGGACGCTGTCTTGGCGGCGCCATTGGCCGCGCCATTGGCCGCAGTCTTGGCTGCAGTCTTGGATGCTTTAGCTGCCGGCTTTGCCGGGGCCTTCGATGCCGTTTTGGACGCGCCGTTGGACGTGCCGTTGGACGCCCCGTTGGACGCGGCGTTCGACGCAACCTTCTTCGACGCGGACGGCGCAGCCTTCGATGCGACCTTCTTCGATGCGGACGGCGCGGCCTTCTTGGGCGGCTCCGCCTCATTCACGGCCTTACCCGCCGCATCAGGATGCGGCCGGGCGGTCTTGGCGGGCACCTCGGCTGCCAGGTCGACCAGATCCTGGACCGGATAGGGGGACTTCGTGGCGGCGGCGCCGCGCGACGCGGCAGGCGCCTGACCCTGTCCGCGCCGCTGCGCGCGGCGTTCGGCCGCTTCGAAGATGCGCTCCATTTCGTTCAGGCTTTCGCGCGCCGCGTCGCTCAGCGGCTCGGCGGCTTCCAGGACGCCCTTCATCGCGACCAGGCTGGCGCGGATCTCCGCGGCCGATGAGTCTTCCAGAAGACGCGGCATCGCTTGAATGGCGGCGTCCGAATCCAGCGTCATCATCAAGGCCTGTTCGCGGATCACGTCCTTGAACGCCTCCAGCGTCAGCGCGTTGTCGGCTTCGGCGCGCATCTTGCGGATGAGCGCGAAGCTGCGCTCGTCCAGGCCGCCCTCGGCGCCGGACACATACAACAGCATCCGGATCGCAGCCACGCGCAGACCGCCTTCCTGCAGCATCGAGCGCAGTTCCGCGGCGCGGTCTTCCATGAAGCGGCGGTGCTCCGGCGATACGCCCGGGTGCCGGCGCGGCGGGCCGGACTTGGCGCCCAGGCCGGCCAGATCCTGCACGACCGGCGATCCATACACGCTCATGAAGGTGCGCTCGTCGGCGGAATCGCGCAGTTCCTGCCAGATGTTCAGGCTGGTCTCGATCCAGTTCGAGAACATTTCCTGCGCCACCACGAACGGATTGGTGGGCGCGGCCTGCTGCCGGTTCTCGCGCACCTGTTCGGCCACCTTGGCGATGGGCGCGATGACCGGGTTGCGGTCGGAAATCAGTTCGTAGGGCAGGCGCAGCGGGTGCATGCGCTGCATCCACTCGGCCGATTGCGGCGTCACCATGGCGCGCAGCCAGGGCTGCACGAAGCTGCGGTACATGCCCAGGTTGATGTCCGAGATGCGGGCCACCGCGGCAAAGCGCTGGTCGTCTTCTTCCTTGCGGTCGACGATGGCGCGCACGTCGTCCAGCTTGCGCTGTTCGAAGGACAGCACGTAGTTGCCGAAAGCCAGATCGGCGTTGGGCGTGTCGGGCGTCTTGTCGGCGATTTCGGCCTGGTAGATGCCCGGCGGCAGCACATCGATCATGTCGATGTTGGAGGTGAATTCCTGGTGTTCCTTGCGCGCCACGCTGCCGGACACGAAGATGCCCAGGTGGCCGATGCTTTCGTGAATGGCGTAGACGATGGTCTGGCCGTGGGCCAGGACTTCGGCTTCGTTCTGGTAGAGATCGGGAATCCAGCCCAGCGCCTGCGGCGGCGGGGTGATGTTGTCGCCCTTGGAGCAGAACACCACGATGGGCGAGCGGATGTTGCGCAGGTCGATGCGGATGCCGTCGGAGGTCACCAGGCCGGCGGTCGCCAGGCGGTTGCCGACGAACAGGTTGTCGACGATGTACTGGATTTCGGGGCCATTCAGGAAGACGTGGCCGCCCCACCATTTTTCAAAGCTGAGGTAGCGGTCGGCTTCGGTGTCGACCTTGGAATACAGGTTGTACTGCTTGGACCACAGGGTGTTGGCCGGATTGAGGTTCTCGAAGTTCTGCACCAGCCAGGCGCCGTCGAACTTGCCGTTGCCCAGGTCGCTGGTCATGGCCGTGAGCCAGCTTCCGCCCAGCAGGCCGCCCGCGTAGCGCATGGGATTCATGCCGCGCCAGCCCGCCCAGTACGAGAGCGGTGCGCCCGCGACGATGATCGGCCCGAACAGTTCAGGACGCACCGCCGCGGTCATCATGATCTGCCAGCCCGCCTGGCAATTGGCCACGACGACGGGCTTGCCCTCGGCATCCGGGTGCAGCGCAATGATTTCTTCCAGGAACCGCGCCTCGGCCATCATCACGTCTTCGACGGTCTGGGTGGGCATGGGCTGCGGCAGGAACGTCGCAAAGTAGCAGGGATGCCCCGCGCGCACCGCCACGCCGATTTCGCTCTCCGGCTTGAAGCCGCCAATGCCCGGCCCGTGGCCCGCGCGCGGATCCACCACCAGAAAGGGGCGCTTGATCGGGTCCGTTTCCACGCCGGCCGGCGGCTTGATCCGCAAGAGGCCGTAATTGACGGGACGGGGCAGCTCGCGGCCATCCAGCACCAGCTCGAATTCCATGCTCAGCACGTTCGGCGCGCGCTTGGCCATGTGTTCGTGATACTGGTTGCCGCGCTGGCGCATCACGTCTGCGTAAAGCACGCCGCGCTGCCAGGCGTCCACGGCGTATTCGTAGGCGGCCGTCCAGGGGTTGAGGGACGGGGCGAGCGTGTGATCGGTGCCGGATGCGGCCATGGCGATCTCCTGTAATGAGCTGCCGGCGACAGATGGCCGCCGAGCCGGTCCCCAGTGGAACCGGCGAAATTGACCTCCCCATTACACCGCAACGGATGGTGCGGTGCAACATCAGAACGATTTGCGGGGCGTCAAAAGGCCGATCATGCCGGCTCAATCGGACTGATGGCAGACCGCTTCGACGCGGTTGCCGTCCGGGTCCAGCAGAAAGGCAGCGTAATACAGGGGATGGAAATGCGCGCGCACGCCGGGTGCGCCGTCGTCTCGGCCGCCGTGCGCCAGGCCGGCGGCATGGAAAGCGTCGACGGCCGCCCGGGTGGGCGCCTTGAAGCACCAGTGGCGCCGGGCGGCGGATGCGGGATCGGGAGAAGCGTCGGGGGTGGCGAACACCGACAGATAGGTATGGCCGCTGTCGCCGGGACCACAGCGCTCGCCGTATCCCATCGCGTCGGGACGGTCGTAGACCTTGTCCGCGCCCAGCGCCCGCATGATGGCGTCGTAGAACGGGCGGGCGGCGTCCAGGCGGGCGACGGTGATGGAGACGTGATCCAGCAGCTGCATCGCGGCGCCTTGGATGAGGGTCAGGTCACCGCGCGGCGGCGTTGTGTTCCAGCCATTTCTGGACGGCGGGCCGTTGCCATTGGGCGTCGGCGTAGGCGCGCAGCGTGTCGGGCAGGTCGTCGTTCGACAGGCGCTTGAGCATGACCGCCAGATCGGTGTCGGCGATGCACCATTTGTCGAACAGGGTCGTCTGGCCGACGCCGACCAGATAGCTGGCCACGCGGATCAGCTTGGCGGCGGCTGCATGGGCGTCGTCGGACAGCGGCGGGCCGGCTTCGCCGTAGAACACGGTTTCCGTGGGACGTTCCTGGCGCAGGGCGCCTAGGTCGCTGCGCAGCCAGGCCTGCAACTGGCGCGCGCGGGCGCGTTCCTGCAGGGCGGACGGAAACAGGGCGGTGTGTTCGGGCGGGGGAAAGGCTTCTTCCAAATATTCGGCGATAACGCTGGATTCGGTCAGGTTGAAGTCCGCGTGGGTCAGCGCCGGCACCCGCGCGGTGAGCGCGCGGCACTGGAACGGCTGCATGCGCTGTTCGCCAGCGCCCAGGTCGATGGGACGCACTTCGAAAGGCAGTTGCTTTTCGGTCAGCGCCACATAGACCGACATGGCGTACGGGCTGAGAAACAGGGAATCGACGTATAGCGTAATCGGGGCGCCCAAAGCTTGTCTCCGGTCAGGCGAAGTAACGTATGGTCAGGCCGCGCGGGGCGGCTGGTTTGCAAAGCGTAACGCAAGTGCAATGCGGACGTGTCGCGCGGGCGCGTCAGTCCGCAAAGGTCAGCCTGCAAAGGTCAGTCCACAATAAACAGCTTGGCGCCGGTCTGCGTGGACGAGCGGTGCGGTTCGGCCTGATCGGCCACCTGATAGCTCATGCCGGGGGTCAGCACGAACTGGCGGCCGTCTTCCAGTTCGGTGTGCAGTTCGCCTTCCAGACAGAACAGGATGTGGCCCTTGGTGCACCAGTGGTCAGCCAGGTAACCGGCCGTGTATTCCACCATGCGCACGCGCAGGTCGCCGAATTGGCGGGTACGCCAGTACGCCGTGCCGGTTTCGCCGGCATGTTCGGTGCGTTCCACTTCGGACCAATCGGTGGTGCCGAAGGGGATGTTGCTCATCTTCATCGTGGATCCTGCAAGGTGGGTCCGCCCCAGAATGCCGGGCGAAACAACACATACTACGCCAATCGGGCTACCGGCTTTCCGCGGCCGGCCCATGGCGCGCGGCCGCACATTGAAAAATCGGTCCATAACCCCTATCTTCTGGCTATTCAAGGCCGGATCCGGCTGTGCCGGACGCGGCCTCAACCCT
This sequence comes from Achromobacter animicus, assembly GCF_902859585.1. Lineage (GTDB taxonomy): Bacteria > Pseudomonadota > Gammaproteobacteria > Burkholderiales > Burkholderiaceae_B > Achromobacter > Achromobacter animicus. Next base: position 204,934 of record NZ_CADIJM010000008.1, read on the forward strand.
CTACGTGAGCTGGAACATGGAGTTCAAGGACTACTACAGCATTCTCGGGGTGGAGCAGGGCGCATCCGACGACGATATCCGCAAGGCATACCGCAAGCTCGCCCGCAAATATCACCCAGACGTCAGCAAGGAAAGCGACGCCGAAACCCGCATGCGCGACGTCAACGAAGCCTACGACGTGCTGCGTGACGCCGAAAAGCGCCAGGCCTATGACAATCTGGCCGCGGGCGTCTCGCCCGAAGGCGGCTTCCAACCGCCGCCCGGATGGGACGAAGGCTTCGAATTCCACCGCGGCGCCGCGGCCGGCGACGAAGCCCAATTCAGCGAGTTCTTTTCGTCACTCTTTGGTGGTCGGGGCGCCAGGCACGGCGGACGCCAGCAGGAATTCCGCACGCGCGGCGAAGACCATCACGCCGCCATCGAAGTCGACCTGGAAGACGCCATCAAGGGCGCGACGCGCGACATCAGCCTGCGGTCCATGCAGATGGACGACCAGGGCCGGCCGCACATGCAGAGCCGCACCCTCAGCGTCAAGATCCCGGCCGGCGTGCGCGAAGGCCAGTACATCCGGCTGGCCGGACAGGGGATGCCCGGCTATGGCGGCGGCGAAAGCGGCGATCTGTATCTGGAAGTGCGCTTCAAGCCGCATCCGCGCTACCGTGCCGAAGGGCGAGATCTCTACATGACCTTGCCGGTTGCCCCGTGGGAAGCCGCGCTGGGCGCCAGCGTCAAGGCGCCCACGCCCGGCGGCACGGTCGAAGTGTCCGTGCCGCCCGGGTCCGGCAACGGCCGCAAGCTGCGGCTGCGCGGGCGCGGCATTCCCGGCGATCCGCCGGGTGATCTGTACCTGGTCCTGGATCTGGTGCTGCCGCCGGCGGACAGCGAAGCCGCCAAGGCCGCTTACCGCAAGCTGCAGCAGGATCTGCCCTTCAACCCGCGCCGCAATCTCGGGGTCTGAGCATGAAGAAGATAGTGATCACCAGCGCCACCGTCGTCGGCAAGTCGCAGCCGCTCAACGCAGACGACCTGGCGCGCGCCTGCGGCGCGGAAGTGGAATGGGTGGCCCGGCTGGTCGAAGTCGGCATCGTCAATGCCAGCGGCAGCGGCCCGGCGGAATGGCGTTTCTACAGCGTGGACCTGCAACGCGCCTTGCACGCGCGGCGGCTCGAGCATGACTTTGGCGCCGGTCTGGACGCCGTCGCGCTCATCCTGGACCTGAGCCAGGAGGTGCGCCGTCTGAAGTCGCAGTTGCGGGCGCTGGGCGCGACGCCTTGACGGCGCGGGGCGTCTGATCGGGCCGCGTTCCGCTGGGCTGAGTTGGCGGCGATTCGCGCTGAACTGCGCCAAGCCGGGTCGACCCAATCCAAGCCGCCCCAATCCAAGCCGCCCATACCGCTGAGTAAAATGGGCGCCCGCCGCAACAAGTCAAAGCGATGAGCGCCTTGGAGACTCCCCCCGCCGCCGCGCGCGCCCCGTCCGGCGGCGCGCATATCGATGGCCTGAAATCCTGCCTGCCGGTCATGATCGGCTACTTTCCGGTTGCCGTGACGTTCGGCATCGCCGGTATCGCGGCTGGCCTGACGCCGTTGCAGGTCATCCTGATTTCCGTGCTGGTGTACGCGGGCGCCAGCCAGTTCCTGCTGCTGGCCTCCATCAAGGCCGGCACGCCGTGGCTGTGGGTGGTGGCGCTGTGCTCGCTGCTCAATGCGCGGCACCTGCTCTATGGCCCGCTGCTGTCGCGCTTTTTGCCGGCGGCGCTGCGCGATCGCCTTAAGGTTGCTTTTCTTTTGACCGATGAAGTCTTCGCCACCGCCTTCAACCGGTTGCAGGGCGTGGAACCCGCCCGGCGGCAGGGCTGGATGGTCGCGCTGGGCTTGGGCGCCTGGCTGACGTGGATCGCCGGCACCGCCGTGGGCGTGTACGCCGGCGACGGCCTCGAGCGGCACTATCCGATGCTGTCGCAAGTCATGCGCTTTGCGCTGCCCGCGCTGTTCATGGCGCTGGTGTGCCAGAGCGCCCGGCGCGGCATGGGACTGCCCATCCTGGCCGCCGTCATCGGCGCCGGACTGGTGGCCGCGCTGGGATACACCAGCCTCGCCATCCTGGCAGGCGCCGTCATCGGCTGCGCCGCCTATCGATTCAGGAGGCCCGCATGAACGCCAGCGGACTGGAATTCTGGGGCGCCGTCATTGCGATGGCGGTCATCACCTACCTCACGCGCGCCCTGCCGTTCATGCTGTCCGAGCGCAGCCGGCTGTTGCGGCACCTGTCCCGCGAGGGCTCGGCGCTGTCGGCGCTGGGTCCGTCGCTGCTGGCCGGCATCGCCGCCGCCGTCATCGTGCCGGATCTGCTGGGCGCCGCCGACGAGGCCGCCCACATTGCGCCGTACGTGGGCGGGCTTGTCGTCACGGGCGTGGCGGCGCGCCTGGTCAGCAACACGGGCGTGGCCGTGCTGCTCGGCATGGGCGGATACGGGATATTGCTGGCCTTGGCGGCGTAGCGGCCCGCAGGGCAAAATGGTCCGATCCCCCAAGGAGACCGACCATGCTTACGCTCTACCACGCACCGCGTTCGCGGTCGTTCCGGATATTGTGGCTGCTCGAGGAACTGGGCGTGCCCTACGACACCGAAATGGTGTCGATCCGCGGCCACGACAGCACGGGGCACATGCCTGCCGATTACATCGACATCCATCCGCACCGCAAGGTGCCGGCGCTGGTGCATGACGGCGTGCCCGTGTTTGAAACGCCCGCCATCGCGGTGTACCTGACCGACCTGTTTCCGCAGGCGGGGCTGGGACCGGTCGTCGGCGACCCGCAGCGCGGTCCCTATCTGACGTGGCTGGCGTATTCCACGGGCGTGTTCGAGCCTGCGATGGTCGAGCGGGCGTTCAAGACGCCGCATCAGGCCGCGCTGGGATGGGGGTCGGCCGACGAGATTCTATGGTCTCGGTCAAGCAGTCGTAGGTCGCAATTTCTCTGGATCAAAGGGTTGACCTGTTCGCCATACCCCGTACGCGATCCGCAGGAGTTTGCGCGCGAT
>NZ_CADIJM010000009.1 GCF_902859585.1 Achromobacter animicus
GCTTGCTGGGCTGCGGGTGCGGCCGCGGCGGCCGCGGGCGCGGCGCCTGCAGCCGGCGCTGCCGGGCTGGTGGTCGCCTGCGCCACCAGAGTGGCGCTATGCAGTGCGTTGGACATCTCAGTTCCTCATTACGAAATCGAACGGAATTTTTGCTTTGGCGGGATAAGCCACGCCATTACGGGTATACGGCTTGAAGCGGCCTTTGCGGGCGGCTGCCAGCGCCGATTCGTCCAGGCGCGGAAAGCCCGACGAAGCATCGATGGTTGCCCGCTCGACCAAGCCCTGAGTATTGATTTCCACCAGCACCACGACCCGGCCCTCTTCCCGCATGCGGCGCGACGCCATCGGATAGTTGGGCATCGGACGCGCACCCTGGAACTCGATGCTCGAGACCAGCACGGGCTGATCGGGAGGTGGTCCCTGCGTCGGGCCCTGCGGCGCCTGCGTGCCTTCCGGCGCACCACTGGGCGGCGTCGGCTGCGGCGGCGTTTCAGGCTTGGGCTCGGGTTTGACTTCCTGCTTGGGCTTTGGCTTGGGTTTGGGCTTGGGTTTGGGCGGAGGCGGCTTGGGCGCCGGCATCGGCGGCTTTTCCACCACCGGTTCGGGCTCGGGTTCCGGCTCCGGCTCGGGCTTCAACTCGGGTTCGGGCTCGGGTTCGGGCTCGATCTCGGGTTCAGGCTCGGGCGGCGTCTCGGTCACCGGCTGCGGCACTTCAGGAGTGGGTTCGGCTTTGGCGATCTGGGGGATGGGGGCATCCACCACGCTCACCATGATTGCCTCGGGTTCCTCCAATTCAGGACGACTTTCCGGCGCCATGAAGATGGCGCCGATCACCGCTGCATGAAGCGCGACGACCGCCAGGCCAGCGCCTGCGCGTATACCAAAAGAAGACCGCGAAGAAGAATTCCAACCGGGTTGAAGACTAGGCATGAATCAGCCAGGGTGCATTGACTTTTCCGGCCAGCCAGAGAAATGACGCGCACAAAACGGCGACGCCGGCTGACCGGTACAAGCCCGACATAGTATCTTAAATGCGAATGATTCGCACGTTGTATTTCGAATGGAACAGCGTAACACCGCTGACGGAGATCAAAGCGGAATCAATAAACGCTTACGAAAAAAGGCGGACGCTCGCGCGTAGCGGCACTGAAAACGCCCACCGGAAAAACAAAAAACCCGCCACGTCGCCGTGTGCGGGTTAGATGCGAATCCGGAACGAGGCGCGGTGTGCCTTCCCAACCGGGATCGTGTGCTTCTGGTGGGTGCTACAGGGGTCGAACCTGTGACCTACGCCGTGTAAAGGCGCCGCTCTACCAACTGAGCTAAGCACCCATTTCAGTGCAATTGCCCGGCGCGATTAGCACGCGGGAATTACCAATTTGGGGTACTCAAAAGCAATACGCGGGCCGGAGTATACCGGACCGCGTACTTGTGGGCAAATCGCAGCGCCAGGCGCCTTGCGATCCGCTGCCGTCAATCAGTTGACGGCGTCCTTCAGGGCCTTGCCCGGACGGAACTTCGGCACCTTGGCCTTCTTGATCTTGATGGTTTCGCCGGTGCGCGGGTTACGGCCAGTGCGCGCGGCGCGAGCCGACACGGCAAACGTGCCGAAACCGACCAGCGTGACCGTACCGCCCTTCTTCAGCGTGGTCTTCACGGCACCGATCAGGGCGTCGAGCGAACGGCCGGCAGCAGCCTTGGAGATATCGGCCTTGCTGGCGATGTGATCGATGAGTTCGGTTTTGTTCATGCAGGTGTACCCCTCACAAGGTGTGGAGTCTGCCGGGGGGGCGGAGTTCATGGCCGTCAGGATGGATGCCACAAATGGACGCGAGACCAGGCAAACGACGAACAGACAGTGGATAAACTTTTTTCTTGCGCTGCAAAGCACAACTTTTAAACTGCTGCGCCGCTTAGGATTTGCTGGCTTTTTGCCTGCAAACCGTCAGCGACGCAGAGGTGTATTAGGCCTTGGCGTAGAGCGGCTGTCAAGAGAAAACCTGACCGCAACCCGCGTCAATACTAGCTTTTAGCCGTTTTCGCAATAAACAAAAACGCGAATTTCGGGGTTTGCACGACACCCCAAATAAACACTTTAAGCTTCATCAAACGTCGGCCCAGCGACGCAGCAGATTGTGATAAATGCCGGTGAGCTGCACGATCGACGCATGCCCCGCCACATCCTGGTTCAAGCGCTGGATAGCCACGTCCATATCCAGCAGCAATGCGCGCTGGCTGTCTTCGCGCACCAGGCTTTGCATCCAGAAGAACGAACTGACGCGCGCGCCGCGCGTCACGGGGTTGACCTTGTGCAGGCTGGTGCCCGGATACAGCACCATATGCCCTGCCGGCAGCTTCACGGCGCGCGGACCATAGGTGTCGTCGATAACGAGCTCGCCGCCGTCGTAGCTATCGGGATCCGAGAAGAACAGCGTCGCGGACAGGTCGGTGCGCACGCGCTCCGGTGAACCCGCGATGCCGCGCACGGCGTTGTCGACGTGATAGCCGAAGGCCTCGCCGCCTTCGTAGCGATTAAACAGCGGCGGGAAGATCTTGCGCGGCAACGCAGCCGACACGAAGAGATTGTTGCCCGACAGGCGCTGCAGGATCAGCGTGCCGAGCTCTTGCGCCAGGGGATGCTGTTCGGGCAATTGCCGGTTGTGCTTGACCTGCCCCGATTGATGGCCGGCGGTGACCTTGCCGTCTACCCAGTCTGCGGCATCCAGCCGCTGGCGGATGTCGGCCGCCTCTTGCGGCGTGAAGACTTCTGCGATCTGTATAAGCATGGGTTCCTACCCCGATTGCGTTGTCGGCGCAGCCCTGGCGGGAGCCGCGCCTGCCGCATTATCCCTTCAGGCAACCATTGAGCGCCTGATCGAAATCAAACAGCAAATCGGCTTCGTCTTCGATGCCCACCGACACGCGAATCAGGCTGTCCGCAATGCCCATCTGCTGACGGCGCTCCGCGCCCATCTCGTAATAGATGGTGTGGGCGGCCGGCAGCGCCAGACTGCGCGTATCACCCAGGTGCGTCGCCATCAGCACGACACGCAGCCGATTCAGGAAGTCGAAGCAATCGACGCCATCTGCCAGCTCGACGCCCAGCAGGCCGCCGAACCGCGAGCCGAAGAGCGCCGCGGCGCGCGCGTGTTGCGGATGGCTTGCAAGGCCCGGGTAATGCACCTTCGCCACGCCCGGGTGCTCTTCCAGAAAGCGCGCCAGCGCCAGCGCATTGGCGCAGTGCTTGGCCATGCGCAGCGCCAGCGTCTCGGCGCCCACCGCAATGCGGTGCGCCGGCTCGGCGGCCAGCGTGCCGCCCATGTCGCGCAGACCCTTTTTCTTGATCTGCGTAAGGCCCCAACCGGTCGACGCCCCCTTGCGATAGGCCTCGTAGATATTCTCGTTGCCGGCCCAGTCATACAGGCCCGTGTCGGTCACCGCGCCACCCAGCGCGTTGCCATGACCGCCGATGTACTTGGACAGCGAGTTCATCACCAGCGATGCGCCCACGGAAGCAGGCCGGAACATCCACGGCGAGGTCAGCGTGTTGTCCACCACATAGACCAGCCCCTTTTCGCGGCAGATCTCGCCGATCACGGCCAGGTCGGCCACCTGCGTGCCCGGGTTGGCAATGGTCTCGGTAAAGACCATGCGCGTATTGGGCTGGATGGCGGCGCGCACCTGCGACGAATCCGTCGCGTCGACAAAGGTGATCTCCACGCCCAGTTCCTGCAGCGTGCCGAACAGGCTGTTGGTGTTGCCGAACACGAACTGGCTGGACACCAGGTGGTCGCCCCGGCGCAGCAGCGTGGTGAAGATGGCGGCCAGCGCAGCCATGCCGGTCGAGAAACTGACCGTGCCCTTGCCGCCTTCCATCTGGCTGATCTTGGCTTCCAGCGCGGTCGTGGTCGGCGTGCCCTGGCGCGCATAAGTGAAGCCCGCCTTGCCCTGGAACACGGCAGCCAGCTCGCGCGCGTCGTCGTAGGCAAACTCGGACGACGGATGCATCGGCTTGTGCACCGCTCCGTGCTCGACGGATTGATTGCGGTCGGAATGGAGGATCGTAGTGGTAAAGCCGTTCTGGTGCATGATGGGCAGACGCAAGAAAGAAGGGTATCTACAGGATTAGACGGATCACGATTGGCGCTGGCGCACGGTCTCGTACAGGCAGACGGCGCTGGCGACGCTGACGTTCAGGCTTTCCACGGAACCCAGCATCGGGATGTTGACGAGCTGGTCGCAGGTTTCACGCGTGAGGCGGCGCATGCCCTCGCCTTCGGCGCCCATGACCCAGGCCATCGGCTGGCGCGCGTCGATCTTGTGCATGCTGTCAGTGGCCTGATCGTCCGTGCCGACGAGCCACACGCCGCGATCCTTCAGGCTGCGCATGGTGCGCGCCAGGTTGGTCACCATCAAATACGGAACCGTATCCGCCGCGCCGCACGCCACGCGCTGCACGGTGGCGTTCAATCCAACGGCGCGATCACGCGGCGCGATCACCGCGTGCACGCCCGCCGCGTCGGCGGTACGCAGGCACGCGCCCAGATTGTGGGGGTCGGTCACGCCATCAAGAATCAGCAGCAGCGGCGGCCCTTCGATCACGTCGAGCACTTCGTCGACATCCACCGCCAACTGGCGCTCGTCGGCCAGCGCCACGACGCCCTGGTGACGGGTGCCGCGCGACAGGCCGTCCAGGCGCTCCATGGGAACCGGATGCAGACGGCAGCCAGCCCGCTCGGCCTGCTCGATGAATGTCTGCATGCGCTTGTCGCGGCGCGAGGCCTCGACGTAGATTTCCTTGATCGACTCGGGCGCGTGGCGCAGCCGCGCGACAACCGCGTGAAACCCGGCCAGGACTTGGGTCGACGCCATAAAACAATACCTTTAGATAAACGAATACCCGCCCCAGAGGGGGCGGGCCACCGGACAGGACCGGCAATAACCGCAATGTTACCCCTTACAGCCACACCGCCGAACGACGGCATGGCCATAAGGATCCCCGCCGCCGCTCAGTGGCGCTTGCGGGTGGCCTTCTTGGCGGGCGCGGCCCGCTGAGTGGCCTTGGGCGGCTTGCTGGCCTTTTTGGCCGCGGCGCGCCGTTCCTTGGCAGTCTGCCCCTTCAGGCCCGCGGGCTTGGGGGACGCGGCCTTCTTGACGCGGCGCATGGGCTCATCGGGCCCGCGCGCCGCCGCCTTGCGCAGCGCGTCGAAACTCGTGCCCTGCACCAGCCGGAACTCGATGCGGCGCGCTTCCAGGTCCACGCGGGACACCTGCACCTGCACCTTGTCCGTCAGGCGGTAGCGCATGCCGGTGCGTTCGCCGCGCAGTTCGTGCAAGGCGTCGTTGAACTGGAAGTACTCGCCGCCCAGCTCCGAGACGTGCACCAGGCCCTCGACGTGCAGCGTGTCCAGGGTGACGAAGATGCCGAAGCTTGCCACGCCGGTGACTGTGCCGCTGAAGTCTTCGCCCACGCGCTCCTTGACGAACCAGCACTTGAGCCAGGCCTCGACATCGCGCGAGGCCTCGTCGGCGCGGCGCTCGCTGGCCGATAGCACCAGACCCATCTTTTCCCAGATGGCGTGTTCGTGTTCGCGCTGCGTGCGGCCGATGACGACGGCGTGGTCGTCCAGACTGGGCACATACCGCTGCCCCGCCAGCAGCGCCTTGATCACGCGGTGCGTGAGCAGGTCGGGATACCGGCGGATCGGCGAGGTGAAGTGGCTGTAGCCCGGATAGGACAGGCCGAAGTGACCCATGTTGTCGGGGCTGTACACCGCCTGCTGCATCGAGCGCAGGCACATGGTCTGCAGCAACTGGTAGTCGGGGCGCCCGCGCACGGAATCCAGGAAATCGCCGTAGTCTTTGGCGGTGGGCGTGTCGCCCCCGCCCAGCGACAGGCCCATCGTGCGCAGGAATTCGCGCAGCGATTGCAGGCGTTCCGGCGTGGGGCCTTCGTGGATGCGGTACAGGCCGGGATGCTTGCTGCGCGTCATGAAGTCCGCCGCGCAGGTGTTGGCGGCCAACATGCACTCTTCGATGAGCTTGTGCGCGTCGTTGCGCACGGACGGCACGATCTGTTCGATGCGGCCCAGCTCGTTGCAGACGATCTTGGTTTCGACAGTATCGAAATCAATGGCGCCGCGCTTCTTGCGGCCTTGCGACAGCAGTTGGAAAAGCTCGTACAGATGCTGGACCTGCGGCATCACGCTGCGCATCGCATGCGCGGCCGGCCCGCCCGGCTGCTGCAGGGCCGCCCAGATGTTCGTGTAGGTGGTGCGGGCGTGCGAGTGCATGACCGCGTTGTAGAACTGGTACGCCGTGACCGTGCCGGCCTTGGCGCCGCTGGCCGGAATGACCATGTCGCACACCAGCACCAGGCGGTCGACGTCCGGATTCAGCGAACACAGGCCGTTGGAAAGCGACTCGGGCAGCATCGGAATGACCCGGCGCGGGAAATACACGCTGGTGCCGCGTTCGATCGCATCGTCGTCCAGCGCATCGCCCGGACGGACGTAATGGCTGACGTCGGCAATGGCCACCAACAGGCGCCACCCCGGACGCTTGCGCTGGCCCGTGCCCAGCTCCACCGGCTCGCAATACACCGCGTCGTCGAAATCGCGGGCGTCTTCGCCGTCGATGGTGATAAGCGGCACGTCGCGCAGATCGACCCGGTCTTTCAGGTCGGATTTGCGGACCGTGTCGGGCAGGCGCGCGGCCTGCTTCAAGGCGCCATCAGTGAAGTCGACCGGCACATCGAACTTGCGCACTGCAATTTCGATTTCCATGCCGGGATCGTCGATCTCGCCCAGCACCTCGGCCACGCGGCCCAGCGGCTGCGTATGGCGCGTGGGCTGCGCCATGATTTCCACCGCGACCACCTGCCCGTGCTGGGCGCCATTGGTGTCGCTGGGCGGAATCAGGATGTCGTGCTTGATGCGCTGATCTTCGGGCACGACGATGGACAGACCATGTTCGTGCAGAAAGCGCCCCACCAGCTTGTTGGTGCGGCGCTCGATGACTTCGACGATGGTGCCTTCCGGCTTGCCCCGGTATTCGCCGCCCGGCTTGACCAGCACGCGGTCGCCATGCAGCACCTTGAGCATTTCGCGAGGGGACAGGAACAGATCCGGACCGCCGTCGTCGCGCAGCAGGAAACCGAAGCCGTCGCGATGACCCAGCACCTTGCCCGCCACGAAGTCGAGCTTGGTCGCCAGCAGCAGCACCCCCTTGCGGTTGGGCAGCAACTGCCCGTCGCGCTCCATGGCGCCCAGGCGGCGTTCAAACCCCACCAACGTCGCCTCGCGCTCGACGCCCATACGCTCAGCCAGCTCTGCCGGAGACAACGGCGAACCCGCGGCGCGCAGCGCTGTCAGGATGGCTTCACGGGACGGAACATCAGGGTCGAAGTCCGGCGGCGCTTCGGGCAAGGGTGTTGATCTGTTCTTATTGGATTCGTTATTCGATCGTTTTGCCAAAGCTAAATTTTCCGTATATAATGCGCAGCTTCTGTGGTTCGCCCAAGGCTGAACACTGAAGCAGAAATGGTCAGAACGGTTTAGGAAACCGGGTTTGAAAAAACCGATTGTAAAACCAACTGCATTCAGACGCATGGATTAGTTCAAAGCTGGCTGATTAGGTCAACGCTTAAAACCAACCCAAGTGACTGGAACGCAGCGTAGCACATAGTTCTGACAGTATCTTTCAGTGCCCAGGTGGCGGAATTGGTAGACGCGCACGGTTCAGGTCCGTGTGCCGCAAGGTGTGGAGGTTCGAGTCCTCTCCTGGGCACCACGGAATTCTAATCAAGGCAGTTTGCGACTGGCTTGGTGAAATAAGGCTAAAAGGCCCCGGAAATCGAAAGGTTTCCGGGGCTTTTGCTTTTGTGTTTTCTTTCTGTGATCGCTTGCCGGAATCTGCGCACGCCAGATATCAGCGCCGCACCGCCCTCGCTTCGGTTATCGCCAGGGCACCTTGCGATTCAAATGATGACGCGCATAAAGATCGGCGCCCATGCCGTCGATCTGCCCATCGATCAATGCCTCGAACGGCGCAAGCAGCGCGTCAAAGTTGCGCGGCGCCTCGATGGCGTTCAGTGCGTGCGTCACCGCTTCGATGGTGGACAGCGCGCCTGCCACGTCGGCGTGGCGCACCCGATAGCGTGTCGTCAACCCCGGCGGCAGCATCACGCGAGGCAGCGCGGCAAGCGCCGGATTGATGTGCAGCAGCTTGCGCGCATGCCCCCATGTGCCGTCCGGCACGATCAGCCGGACGGGCATGCCCAGGTCCTGGCCATAACCCGGCGTCAGCACCTCGGCGCCCTCTCCGGGAAACAGCAGGCGCGGCGCATGATCCGGCACTGCCCAATCAGACTCCGAAAAGTACTCGCCCACCACACGGCGCGCCCCCGCCAGTCCCAGCACCGCAAGACGCGCCGTGTTCAACGCGTGGCGCGCTTCGCTGGGATGCTGCAGCACCACCACGCGGGTACGGCAAGACAACGATGGAATCAACGCGCAAAGGCAATGCGACAGCGGGCGCAGGCAGCGCGTACAGAGGGCTCGAGACATGGGCGACACTATATCGAAAGCGGCCTGTTCGCGGCCCGCCCAAAAAAAAGTGAAAAAAAAGCAGCACGACTTGCACACATCAAAAAAAGTGTGCATAATCTCGTTCCTCTGCTGCTGAACACGAAACGAAGCGAAAGCGACGCAACATGTGAAGCAACAGCGCCCAGGTGGCGGAATTGGTAGACGCGCACGGTTCAGGTCCGTGTGCCGCAAGGTGTGGAGGTTCGAGTCCTCTCCTGGGCACCAATTACTACATCACGAGGTACCTGTCGTGATGCGCCAAAAGAAAAACCCCGAATGCGAAAGCGTTCGGGGTTTTTGCTTTGTGCGCGCGTTTTTGTTTTGCGTGCGCGGTTCTTTGGCACGGTTCTTTGGCGCGGTTCGTTGTTTCGCAGGCGCGGCCTTTCGCTGTTCGCGGACTACACCGCAGCCCATCGGCTGCGGTGCATGACCGGACAGCGCCCTACTTCAACGTGCGCGTCATCACCACGTGCGGAATGCCCGCCTCGACAAATTCCTCGCCTTCGGCCTTGAAGCCATGCGCCTCGTAAAAGCCTGCAGCATGCGTCTGCGCATGCAGCACCAGCATGCGATGGCCGTCGCCGTGGCCCTGGCCGATCAGCGCATCAAGCAACTGTCCGCCCACGCCCATGCCGCGCGCCCGCTTGTGAACCGCCATTCGGCCGATGTGACCGTCGGGCAAGAGACGCCCCGTGCCCATCGGCGTGCCATCGGGCCCGTAAGCAACGGCATGCACGGACACGGCATCGTCGTCGTCCATCTCGATTTCCGGCGGTACGTTCTGCTCGACCACGAACACCGCATGGCGCACCGAATATGCATCGTCGCGCAAACGATCCCAGGTCCCCAGCGCGATACGCACCGTTGTTTGTCTATTGGCCGACATGTCCTTCCCCCTACGTTGCAGCAAATGAATAACTGAATCCTACGCCGCATTTTGGCAGGGATGAAGAACGCGCGAAAAGGGGTACGATCGCGGCTTGCCCTTGCCGCCCCTGGTCCGCCATGACGCCTGCCGCACCCCCTGCCTGGTTGAAAGCCGCACCCGCGCTCTTTCTCGTGCTGTGGTCCAGCGGCTTCGTCGTATTGAAGGTGGGCCTGGCCTACGCCGATCCGCTCACGTTTCTGGCGCTGCGCTACGCCTGTGTGCTGCTGATCCTGACCCCCCTGCTGCTCGCCCTTCGCCCGCCGCTCCCCACCCGCGCCAGCGCATGGGGCCATCTGGCCATGGTCGGTTTGCTGTTGCAGGCCGGCTACTTCTGCTTCACCTACCTGTCGCTCAAGCAGGGCATGTCGGCGGGCGGGGTGGCCCTCATCACTTCACTTCAACCCATATTGATCGGACTGCTGGCGCCGGCCCTCGCGCATGAACGCGTCGACGCGCGGCGCTGGGCCGGATTGGCGCTGGGCGTGACGGGCGCCGCGCTGGTGATCGTGGCCAAGGCCTCGATCGATGTGCTGGCGCCATTGGGACTCACTTTCGCGGTCGGGGCCTTGCTGTGCCTGACCGGCGGCACGCTCTACGAAAAGCGCTTCGGCGCCCAGATCCATCCGGTCGCGTCCAACTTTGTCCAGTACGGCGTCGGACTTGCCGTGTCCGCGCCGCTGGCATTTTGGCTGGAACCGATGCACATCGACTGGACGGGCCCGTTGCTGGGTTCGCTGGCGTATCTGGTGGTCGGCAATTCGCTCGTCGCCATTACCTTGCTGCTGGCCATGATCCGCCACGGCGAAGCATCGCGCGTGTCCGCGCTGTTTTTCCTGGTGCCGCCCTGCACGGCGATCATCGCGCTGCTGATCCTGCGCGAACCCATCCCGCCGCTGGCCTGGCCCGGCATGGCGCTGGCCGCGCTGGGCATCCTGCTGGTCACGCGCAAAACCGGTAAGACCGGCGACGGCGGCAAGTAGAATGAGCGCCTTTCCGCCTTCGCGCCCTCGCCCATGAACGCCGTCGTCACCGCCGCCCTGCCGGTCTTTGCGTTGATATTGACCGGGTGGCTGGCCGCCCGCTGGCGCATCCTGGGCACCAACGCGACCGACGCACTGAACCGCTACGTGGTGTACCTGTCCTTGCCCGCGCTGCTGTTCCGCGCCATGACGCAGGTGGATCTGGCGCACATGGCCCACTGGGGATTCGTTGGCGCATTCGCGGGCGGCGTCGCCATCACGTTCCTGGTGTCATTCGTGCCGCGCAAGCGCGGACCGCAGTCGCTGACCGACCGCAGCATCGAAGGCCTGGCGGCGTCCTACGCCAACGCCGGCTACATGGGCATTCCGCTATGCCTTGCGCTGCTGGGCGCCGACAGCCTGGCACCCGCCACGTTCACCACCTTGCTGACCGCCAGTGTGCTCTTCGGCTTTGCCATCGCGCTGATCGAGTTCGACCGCCAGCAGACACCCAATCTACCCGCGACGCTGCTCAAGGTGGGTCGCGCGCTGGTACGCAACCCGCTGCTCGCCGCCCCGGTTGTGGGTCTTGGCTGGGCCGCCACCGGCGTGGCGTTGCCCGAAGGCGTCGACCGCTATGTGGCCTTGCTGGGCGCATCGGCCAGTCCGTGTGCGCTGGTAACCATCGGCCTTTTTCTCGCGCAGACCGAAACCGCCAGTTCCGGTCCCGGCGTGTTGCGCCTGGTGCTGGGCAAGCTGCTGCTGCAGCCGGCCGCGACGGCGGTGCTGGCCTTCTACGTGTTCTCGATGCCGCCGCTGTGGGCCTGGACTGCGGTTCTGATGAGCGCGTTGCCCATCGGCACCGGCCCCTTCATGCTGGCCAAGATGTATGGGCGCGATGCCCGCGTCACGTCGCGCGCCATTCTCGTCAGCACCGTGGCGTCGGTGCTGACGGTCAGTCTGCTTGTGGCGTGGATCAGCGCGCATCCCGTCTCGTGAACGCGCGAGCACTTTATATAACCTGCAGTTATCGTTAAAGCACAATTCCTTCGTTTGAGAAATTTAACGACAGGACTAGACTGACGGCTATTCCCACGGGTGCGACTACGCACCCGTTTGCATTTACGTCTTGATCCTCGGGATTGCCCATGAGCGCCAACGCTTCCTCCCTGCCCCTGTCCCCGGCCCTGCCGCCCATCCAGATCAACCGCAAGCCGCTGTGGATCGCGCTGCTGCTGGTGCTGGCCGGCGCGCTGTATCTCAACCAGACCGTCAGCTGGCGCCAAGGCGCGCTGTGGGTGATCGGCGCGCTGCTCGGCGTCACGCTGTACCACGCCTCGTTTGGCTTCACGCAAGCCTGGCGCGTGTTCGTATCGGACCGCCGCGGCGCGGGCCTGCGCGCGCAGATGCTGATGCTGGCCGCGGGCGTGCTGCTGTTCTTCCCCTTCCTGGCCGCCGGCACGCTGTTCGGCCAGCCGGTCAACGGCTTCGTGTCGCCCCCGGGCGTGTCGGTCGTGCTGGGCGCATTCCTGTTCGGCATCGGCATGCAATTGGGCGGCGGCTGCGCGTCGGGCACCCTCTTCGCGGTAGGCGGTGGCAACACCCGCATGGTGGTCACGCTGCTGTTCTTCATCGTGGGTTCGGTCATCGCCACAGCCAACTTCGGCTGGTGGTCCAGCCTGCCCGCACTGGCGCCCACCTCGCTCATCAAGACCTGGGGCCTGGCGCCCGCCATCCTCGCCAACCTGGCCGTCTTTGCCCTGATCGCATGGATCGCCACCGTGCTGGAAAAGCGCCGCCACGGCCACGTCATTTCCTTTGCATCGCGCACCGCTCGCCCGGCCTCGTTGCTGCAGGGCCCGTGGCCGCTCATCTGGGGCGGCGTGGCGCTGGTCGTGCTGAACTTCGCGACGCTGGCGCTGGCCGGTCGCCCGTGGGGCATCACGTCGGCATTCGCGTTGTGGGGCGCCAAGGCGCTGGATGCGGTGGGCGGCGACGTCGCCACCTGGGCCTATTGGGCCAAGCAGCCGTCCCTGGCCGCGCCGCTGCGCCAGGACGTCACGACCGTCATGGACATCGGCCTCATGCTGGGCGCACTGGCCGCCGCCAGCGCGGCGGGCAAGTTCGCGCCCGTCTGGAAGGTGCCGGCGCGTTCGCTCGCCGGTGCGGTAATCGGCGGCCTGCTGCTCGGCTACGGTGCGCGCCTGGCCTTCGGCTGCAACATCGGCGCCTACTTCAGCGGCATCCTGTCGGGCAGCCTGCATGCCTGGCTGTGGCTGCCTGCCGCCTTCGCCGGCAGCGCGCTGGGCGTGCGCCTGCGTCCGCTGTTCGGCCTGGCCGTCGAGAAGACGCCCTCGGCGTCCAGTTGCTGAGAAACTGTGTTCCAACAATGGCCTCCTGATGCAGGAGGCCATTTTTTTTGGCTCGCCGTAACGCCAGCAACCATGCGGGTTTCGGCGCGCCGCATGGCTGCGCGAGACCCGCGGCACCACGCGCATGTGGGGCGCGCCATTCATCCGCCAGACGGCCGCGCTGGTGTATGGTGGCTCCATTCCGAAATACGGAGATGCACATGAACTGGATAGCCGGCCGCTTCACGGCCTTTTTCCTGACATTGGCCGGCGCGGTGATCACCGCCGTCCTGGCCGCCACCGCATCCTTGTGGTGGCTTGCCGCAGCAGTGCCGCTGGCGCTGCTGGGCGCATTGGGCGTGTACGACCTGATCCAGCCGCGCCACGCCATTCGCCGCAACTATCCGGTGCTGGGCAACCTGCGCTTTCTGTTCGAATTCATCCGCCCCGAGATCCGCCAGTATTTCCTGGAAGACGACACGCAGGCCTCGCCGTTCTCGCGCGCGCAACGCTCCATCGTGTATCAGCGCGCCAAGCGCGAGATCGACAAGCGCCCCTTCGGCACCCAGGAAGACGTCTACGGCGACCGCTACGAATGGATCAACCATTCCATGTCGCCCTCACACATCAACGACACCGACTTTCGCGTGACCGTCGGCGGGCCTGATTGCACGCAGCCTTATTCCATGTCGGTGTTCAACGTATCGGCCATGAGCTTTGGCGCGCTGTCGGCCAACGCGGTGCTGGCCCTGAACGAAGGCGCACGGCAAGGCGACTTCGCGCACGACACGGGCGAAGGCGGCATCAGCCGCTACCATCGCCAGCCCGGCGGCAGCCTGGTGTGGAACATCGGTTCGGGCTACTTCGGGTGCCGCGACGAGCACGGCGCGTTCTCGGAAGAAGCCTTCGTGCGCAACGCCTGTACGCCGCAGGTCAAGATGATCGAGATCAAGCTGTCGCAAGGCGCCAAGCCCGGCCACGGCGGCATCCTGCCGGCGGGCAAGGTGACGATCGAGATCGCCGAAGCGCGCGGCGTGGCGCCCTGGCAGGACTGCAACTCGCCGGCCAGCCATTCCGCGTTCGACAGCCCCATCGGCCTCATGAAGTTCGTGGCGCGCCTGCGCGAGCTTTCGGGCGGCAAACCGGTCGGCTTCAAGTTCTGCGTGGGGCATCCGTGGGAATGGTTCGCCATCGTCAAGGCCATGCTGGAAACCGGCATCACGCCCGATTTCATCGTGGTGGACGGCGCGGAAGGCGGCACGGGCGCGGCGCCCGTCGAATTCGTGGATCACGTCGGCACGCCGCTGCGCGAGGCGCTGCGCCTGGTGCACAACACGCTGATCGGCGTGAACCTGCGCGACCGCATCAAACTCGGCGCGTCGGGCAAGATCATCACCGCCTTCGACATGGCGCGCGTGATGGCGATGGGCGCGGACTGGTGCAACGCCGCGCGCGGCTTCATGTTCGCCATCGGCTGCATCCAGGCCCAGGCCTGCCACACCGGCAAGTGCCCCACCGGCGTCACCACGCAGGACCCGTTGCGGCAACGCGCGCTGGTTGTGCCGGACAAGGCGCAGCGCGTGGCGAACTTCCACAAGAACACGCTGCACGCGCTTGCCGAACTGCTGGCCGCGGCAGGCCTGACCCACCCCAGCCAACTGCGTCCTCACCATATCGCGCGCCGCATCTCGCCCAGCGAGATTCGCCTTCTGTCCGCGCTGTTTCCGGAACTGGCGCCCGGCGAACTGCTGCGCGGTGAATTCCGGCATCAGGTCTTTCGCGCAGGCTGGGCGATGGCGCAGGCGCAGTCGTTCCAGCCCACGCACGACATCACCACCGCGCTCGCGCGCGAGCACGCCGCCCAGGCCGCCGCAGCCGGCAATTCCTGAGCGGCGCGGCGGGCGGGCCTGTCGCAGCACATCGCGCCAAGCCCGCCTGCCGCGTTCGCTACAGCCAGCGCTCGAACATGCGCGAGAACGACTCCATGAAGCGGTCGTCCAGGCCGCGCTCCTTCCAGGCCTCGGGCGTGATCTGCACGGCATCGGCCACATCGCGCTGGAACAGCGCTTCCATCTCGGCCGCGAACTCGGGGCCCAGCACCACCGCGTTGATCTCATAGTTCAGCGCAAAGCTGCGCCAATCCATGTTGCTGGAACCGACGGTCGACCAGACGCCGTCGACCACCGCCGTCTTCGCGTGCAGCAGCGCGTCACGCCGTTCGTAGATCTTCACGCCGGCACGCAGCAGATCGGTGTAGTGAGACCGCCCCGCGTGGAACACCAGCGACGAGTCGCTGAATCCCGGCAGCACCAGCACCACGTCCACGCCCCGCCGCGCCGCCGACTGCAACACCTCGATGAACGCAGGGTCCGGCACGAAGTACGCCATCGTGATGTGGATGGATTTCTGCGCACTTTCGAACGCGGACATCAGCGTCAGATAGACCGTATAGCCGTCGCTGCGATCGGGCTGGTTGGCCAGGATGCGGACCGTGGTGTTGCCGACGGGCGGCGCGACCTGCGAATCGCCGCCCTTGATGGGCTCCTTCGCCTGCGACGCCCAACCCGTCTGCAACACCTGCTCCAGTTCGGCGACCGCCGGGCCTTCGATGCGCAGATGCGTGTCGCGCCAGGGCGCGGAATCGGCGTCTTCCGGCGGGTCGCCCGCCTTATCGCCGGAGCCGCCCCCCGAGCCGCCGCCCGAGCCCGAGCCGCCCCCGCCGGAGAACGACGACGACTCGTACACGCTGCTGACGTTGATGCCGCCCAGGTAGCCCACCTTGCCGTCAACGACCAGCACCTTGCGGTGATTGCGCTGGTTCGGCGACCAGCCAGCCCGGGCGTTGACCGGATTGACGGGATTGAAGACGGCCACCTGAACGCCCGCATCGCGCATCCGCTGGAACAACGCATCGGGCGTCTTGATCGTCCCGACCGCGTCCACCATCAATGAGACCTCGGCGCCCCGGTTGCGCGCCGCGATCAACGCCTCGGCAAAGCGCTGGCCTTCGGCGTCGTCGTCGAAGATGTAGGTTTCCATGTGGACGTAGCGGCGCGCCTGGCCAATGGACTGCAGCATCGCCTTGTACGTGCTGGGGCCGTCGGCCAGCAGACGCACGCGGTTGCCTTTGACCAGCGGCGCGCCGCTGACCGCCTGTTCAACTGCCAGGTGCCTGGCAAGGAAGTCGTCCTTCGGTGTTTGAGGGTCCGCAGCAATGCCTTGCCCGCGACGGTAACTGTCCTGCGCGGCATCCGCGGACAGGCCCGCCTGCGAGGCGCGCGCGTGCCGTTCCTGCGCGTCGGGGACGCTGGCGCAGGCGGCGAGCACGGACGCGACGCACGCAAACAGCACGGCGCGCGCCCACCGGCGCGCGTCGACCGTCAGTTTGTGCAAGGTATTGTGCGGCCCACCCCGGCTCTCGGCCGGTAATGGGCTCATGATGCGCCTCTAGCGTCGATTGCCTGCCACGAAAATGCAGCCGAGCACGGCGCCCACCAGCGCCGCCACGCCGACCGACTTCCACGCATTCTCATGCACGTACTCGTCCGCGTAAGCGGTGGCCCGGCGGGCCCGTTCGCGCGCGACGACTTCCCAGCCGCCCGCGGATTCACGCGCATCGGCGAGTTGGCGCTTCAGGCGTGCACGCGCCGATTCGATTTCGGAGCCCGTATACGACGCAGTCGAACGCAAGAGGTCTTCCGTTCCGGCGAGCAGCTCGTGGAAGCTGTCATTCACGCGTTCACGATGCAAAGCCATTTCAGCGCGCTGGTGCTTTCGATTCATGGTAGCTCCTTGTTTTTTTTGGACCGTACCCGCGACACCACCATTGCCTGATGCAACGCAGCATCGCCAGGACTGCGGGACACATCGTTCCGCATGGCCGAAGCCCCATTGTCCATAGCAACGGCCATAACTGCCCGAGCTTTCGCAACCAGCCGTAAACCGATATTTCAGCGGCGCGAAACTTGCTGATGGCGCTGTCTGGCCCGTGCCCAAGGTGAGGCAAACACCTTGTCGCTTCCGGCCAAACGCGTTTTCGATTTCGTAAAAGTCCATTGCATTCAGAGGCTTGGCGCTTGACACCCGAACCCCCTCGGCCGCCACAATAGGTCTTCGCAATGCGCTTCAACCGCCCCAAAAAGGAACTGAACGCATGGTTTCCCCTTCCGCACTCCTTGCCGCCGTTTCTCCTGAATTCGTCGCGCAAGAACCGCAGCACCAAAGCGCCGAGCAGATCGAATTGCACGACGGGTTGTTGGACAGCCCGGCCCACATCGACCCCAAGTTTCTGTACGACGCCCTCGGCTCGTCGCTTTTTACGGCCATCACGCAGCTGCCCGAGTACTACCCGACGCGCTGCGAGGACGAAATCTTCCGACGCCATGGCGCGGATATCGCCCGCCACGTCGGTCCGGTGCAGGCCATGATCGATCTGGGCGCCGGCGACTGCGTCAAGGCCGAGCGGCTGTTTTCAAGCCTTCGTCCCAGCCACTATGTGCCGGTCGACATTTCTGCCGACTATCTGCAGGCGGCTGTCCGCCGGCTGAAGCTGTCCTATCCCGACATGCGGATCACGGCCGTGGGGCAGGATTTCTCGCATGAACTTGCGTTGCCGGCCGACATCCCAACGCAGCAACGTCTCTTCTTTTATCCCGGCTCCAGCATCGGCAACCTGGGTCCCGACAGCGCGTACGCCATGCTGCGGAGGATTCGCGAAGCGTGTCCCGGCGGCGGGCTGCTGATCGGCGTTGACCGCGTCAAGCCCAGAAGCGTGCTTGAACCCGCGTACGACGACGCGCTGCATCTGACGGCCGCGTTCAACCTGAATCTACTGCGCCACGTGAACGCGGTGCTGGGCAGCGACTTCAATGTCGACGACTGGCGCCATGTGGCCATCTTCAACAGCGAACGCTCGCGGGTCGAGATGCACCTGGAAGCGCAGCGCGCATTACGCGTGACCTGGCCCGGCGGCCATCGCGACTTCAAGCGCGGCGAGCGCATCCATACGGAGAACTCGTACAAGTTCACGCCACAGGCCTTCAGCGACCTGCTCCATCGCGCAGGCTTTGGCAATGTCGAACACTGGTCGGATGCCCGAGACTGGTTTTCTGTTTTCAGCGCCCGCGCCTGACGCGGGACCACCCACGACGCCCCCCGGAGGATCGCCATGGACCCCGCATGCCTGCTGACCCATCCCGCCATCGCGCCCTACGCGAGCGGACAGGCTGGACAGCACGACCGCTACGACGCCGTGCGCTCGACCACGACCGCGCTGGCCGCGCCACTGAGCCCCGAAGACTGCCAGGTGCAATCCATGCCGGACTGCAGCCCCGTCAAATGGCATCTGGCCCACACCACCTGGTTCTTCGAGACGTTCCTGCTGGCGCGCTTCGACACATCGACGCCGCCCTTCCATCCGCAATACCGGATGCTGTTCAATTCCTACTACAACGCTGTCGGCGCAAAACATCCGCGCCCGCAGCGCGGCCTCCTGTCGCGCCCGCCGCTCGCTGAGGTGCTGCGGTACCGCCAATACGTCGACGAAGCGATGCACGCGCTGATTTCGCGACTGGGCGGCAACGATGCCGACTTCGACGCCCTGCTCGAACTTGGCCTGAACCACGAGCAGCAGCACCAGGAATTGATCCTCACCGATCTCAAGCACATGCTGTCGGCCAATCCGCTCAAACCCGCCTACGTGGCGCCCGGCCAACCCGCACAGCCGCCCGCCACGGACGCCGGCTGGACCCGCTACGAGGGCGGCATCACGCGCATCGGCCACGACGGACGCGGCTTTGCGTTCGACAACGAAGGTCCGGCTCACGACGTCCTGCTGGCGCCCTTCTCTCTTTCTGATCGTCTCGTGACCCAGCGTGAATTCCTGGACTTCATCAACGACGGCGGCTACGACCGGCCCGAACTGTGGCTGTCCATGGGTTGGGACATGGTGTGCGCGCAAGGCTGGCGCGCCCCGCTGTATTGGGAAAGCGACGACGATGGCTGGCGCGTCTTCACATTGCGCGGCATGCAGGCGCTGGAACTGGAGGCGCCCGTCACACACGTCAGCTATTTCGAAGCCGACGCCTATGCGCGATGGGCGGGCGCACGCCTGCCGCGAGAAGCCGAATGGGAACACGCCGCCCGGCAGATGTCCGAAGACACCTACTCGGCCCGCGCCAACCTGCTTGAAAACGGTCACCTCGACACACGCCCCGCCCCCGAACGCAACGGCCAGCGCGGTCCGGTGCAACTGTTCGGCGACGCGTGGGAATGGACGTCGAGCGGCTACGACGCCTACCCCGGCTTCAAGCCCAGCGCTGGCGCGGTCGGCGAGTACAACGGCAAATTCATGTGCAACCAGTACGTGCTGCGGGGCGGTTCCTGCGCCACGCCGCGCGATCACATCCGGCCTAGCTACCGTAACTTCTTTCCGCCCGAGGCGCGGTGGCAGTTCTCGGGGATCCGGCTGGCTCGGGATGATTGAGGGGATTTGCGCCGCTGGCGAGCCGTTTGGATCACCGGATTGGCCGGATCTGAAAAAATTGGCGCCGGTTCGCTTGCACTGCCAAAAAACTTCGTGCTAGAATTTCGTTCTTCGTTGAGCAGCAATTGCAACGCAAACTGTTCAGCAAAAGGGATGGCGCATTAGCTCAGCCGGTTAGAGCGACGGAATCATAATCCGCAGGTCCCCTGTTCGAATCAGGGATGCGCCACCAAAGAATTCAAAAGGCCCGCACATTGTGCGGGCCTTTTTCGTTAGGGCGTTCAACAGTGCGCGCAGCTGCTTGGGTTCACTATCCATCACGCATACCATCCCAATGGCAAGGATCAGCACCCCACGCCACCGAACACCTCGCACGTATCCTATAGGATACAAAAATTTGACTTTTCGTATCCGCTCGGATACATTACATCGTCCGCGACCAACCAGTGGGGGGGTGAAGATGTTAGGCGCCAGAGATGAAAGACCTGGAAAGCACCGAAGACTATGACGAGTTCGAAGCAGATTTAAAAGATCTGCGGGCTCGCGCAAAAATCCAGGCACGAATTCAACGGCTGCGTGCCGGCAATCCGGGTGACCACCGAAATCTCGAGAAAGGCGTATCGGAACTTCGGATTGATATCGGCCCGGGATACAGGGTCTATTACACGCAGCGGCAGGACGGGACGCTTGTGATCCTCCTCGCAGGAGGCAACAAGTCCACGCAACAAGCTGACATTGCAAGAGCTTACCGATTGGCTACAAGCCTTTGATCTCTTGCCTTTGAGCGACGATGCGGCGTGATTGCACTAGTGGCAATCACGCCTTGGAAATCAGGCTCCATACGCATAGGAGCAGAAACATGGCAAAGCTTCAAACAAAAAAATACGACATCGCTGAGCGGCTCCGTACCGCCGAAGAGATGGCGCTTTATCTGGACGCTTGCATCGAGGAGAGTGATGGAGACGCGGCGTTCATTGCAAAGGCGCTCGGCGATATCGCCCGTGCGCAAGGGATGACGAAGATCGCAAAGGACACGGGCATGTCGCGCGAGAGCTTGTATAAGGCGCTATCTGGTGAGCGGTCCCCCGATTTCGCGACGATTCTCAAGGTCATGGGAGCGTTGGGAATTTCTTTGCGCGCAGCCGCCGCTAATCGGCCGAATGTTGACGCCGCCGCTTTTGGCAACATCGCCTGCTCACGATGAACTTTTCGTCGAAGCGCGCCTCTTCCGAAGCGTCATTTCAAGCTTGTCACGGCAACGGACTCATAATCCGTTGATGACAAGCTGAACCGAAAGTACCGAACGTTAAGAACAAAATGGCCCGCACACCGTGCGGGCCATTTTCATTCGGACAATACAGGCCTCAGCCCATCAAGTCCGATACACCGTATCGCGCCGGCGGCCGCCCCACGTCGCCGCCAAGCTCGCCACGAACGCGCCGATCAGCATCGACGCAAAGCCCCACAACGCGAATGCCGCAGCGGCCTTGCGCGCCGCGTCGGCGGCTTCCTTGGCCTTTACCTTGGCTTCTTCCGCGGTCTTCTTGGCGTTCTGGATCGCCTCGTCGACGCGGCGTTGCGCCACGGCGGGCTCAACACCGGCCTGCGCGGCCACGACCTTCACCACGTAATCGCGATCAGCGGGCGTCATCTCGCCACGGGTGATGCTCATGGCAACGATGCGGCCCACTTCGGCACGTGCCGCTTCCGGGTCAGTGTTGGCCTCGGGACGTTCCGAACGCATCAGGGTGTCGGTGAGATAGTCGGTGGCGCGTTCCATGCCACCGTTGCTGCCTGCACCCGCCGCGCCGGCCGTCGCGGCCGCAGTTGCCGCGGTGCCGGCAGTGGCTGCCACCGATGCGCCGGCCTTGGCCACGCCCGATGCCATGGACGCCAGGGCCGACCCCAACAGCGCGGCGCTGACCACGGCGCTCAGCGCCCAGACCAGAAAGCCATGCGCGGTGTCGCGGAAGTAGACCTCATCCGAGTGCACGTCGACCCACTTGGTGCGCAGGCGTCCAGCGACATAGCCGCCAATGCCGTACGAGAGGATCTGAGTGAGCAGCATCCAGACAATGATGCCAATACCGATGGTCGGGGCCGACACGCCCTCGTCGCCCCACGGCGATACGGACAGGAAGCCCAGGCCGGTGCCACCGGCAAACAATGCGAGCGAGAGCGCGGCGGCAATCACCGCGCCGGCGAAGACCGCCGCCCACGACACGGCCGAAATGGCGGACTCACGTGGAGGCACGCCATCGGCATAGGGTTGGCTCAATGAAGACGTATTTTGCATGATCGATCCTTGTCCAGAGTCTTACGCAACCGCGCGGACGCGGGTGCCAAAGCGGAAATGACGAACCGGCCTTCAGTGCCAGAACAGCGCCAGCAGAATGATGATGGGAATGGGCACGCCAAGCAGCCACAACAGGATGGAGCGCATGGAAACCTCCTTGCTTCGATAAATGGATATGGGTGAAGTGACGCCGGCCGCAATCAGGCCAGGTCGATGGTGCCCGGAGCACGGGGGTCCGGCGCGGGCGGCGTGGGGTCGATGACGTCGGGATTGTCGGTGGGACGACCCGGGTCCGGACGCGGATCGTCCGCAGGGGCGGTACCTGGAAGCGCCGGATCGTCCGGCGTGAGATCGTCGGGTTGACCGGGTTCTCGGTGCGGGATCTGGGACATGTTGCCTCTCCTCAAGCAGCGCAAGTCGCGCTTCGATTGAGCATCAGCAAATGGCGTGCCTGAGACCCTCGAGGCGTTCAACGCCTTCAGGAAAACGAATCAGCGATCAGTCTTTGCGCTTGCCGCCAACCACGGAAGCGGCACGTTCGGGCGTCTCGCCCGCAAGAAAAGCAACGACCGCGGCCTTGCCGGCGGCAGAGGCCTCATCCTGGCTGGTGTATCGCTTGTCCGAGTAATTGGTGCTGCGCACATTTCCAGATTCAGGATCAAGCAGCGTGATGATCCATGCGAATTCACCTGGCGCGAGCTGCCGGACCTGCAAGGTGGCGCGCGTGCCGGGACGTAGTTCTTGCGGCATCTGGCGGCCTCTTCCGTGTTTCGATGACGCCATCGTAGCGCAATCGCGGGGGCCCGCCACGGACGGACGCGGCGCGTGAAAAATGCTGCTCTTGCACACGATTTTCATGCTGCAGACTGCGCGGCTAATCCGCCACAAAGCGCCCTGCCTGCAAGGAAAACCCTAGGGTGCAGTCCTGCAATACAGGCGCACAATCGTCTCAAACATAAGACCGCAAAGCGGCGCCGAATCCCCTAAATCAGGCGAGGACGGAGACAACATGACTTACTTGGCAGTTTTCATGAGCTGTTTGATGGTTATGGGTATCGTCGCGTTGGTGATTCAAACGATACGAAGCGCGGGGCCCGAGCCCTGGCTGAAGATATCGGCGGCGATTGTCAGTTCCACCTTTGCATCGCTGATGCTGGTCCCGTTGGGGTTCGCCGTGGCCCTGACGATGCTCGTCGAGTAGTCTCCCCCACCGTAGACCAGGCCCGGACTATCCGTTGCGGGCCGGTCTGCCGCGGGTTGCCGCCCAACACAACAATGAACCGGCGGTGACCATCGCCACGCCCTGCCAGAACGACAGGGTGAGCGGCGTCGCCAACCAGAGCGCGGCAAAGAAGGTGGAAAAGACCGGCGTGAAGTACGACGCGGTGGCCAGCAAGGTCAGGTTGCCTCGCAGTATCCCCACGTTCCAGAATGCGTAGCCGCTGGCCATTGCGCCGCCGGCCACGCATAGCTCGATCGTGGCGGGCGCCGTGAACGCAAGCGCGGGTTCCGCGCTGATCGCATATTTGATCCACAGGACAGCAGCGGTCAGCACGAAAAACAGCGCGACGCCGTTCTTGCCGTCGGCAAAGCGTTTGGTCACGTTGCAATACACGGCCCAGATGATGGCGCCGCTGAACGCCAACCCATAACTGAGAGGATTGCTCGACACATTGGCAACGGTGCGTTCATACGACAGCCCGCCGGCTCCGCCAACGACCCACACGATGCCGCACACCGACAACAAGATGCCCGGCGCTACCCAGATGCTTGCCCGCTGGCCATTGATGAGCATGGCAAACACGACCGTCAGACACGGCCACAGATAGTTGACGATGCCCAACTCGATGGCTTGCCCCCGATCGGCCGCGAATCCCAGCGACAGCGACAGGCAGATCTCGTAAGCGACGAACAGCATGCTGCCCACGATGAGATAGGACCGGGGAAACGTGCGCAGCTTCGGGAAGCCCAGCAACAACACCAGGAAGATCGAACCGACCGTATAGATGAGCGCGGCGCCGCCGATCGGGCCAAAGCTTTCACTGACGCCACGAATCAGTCCGACGACCGTGCCCCATAGCAGGATCGCCAGCAAGCCGAGGGAAGTGGCCGCATTCCGGCCAGGATTCAATTGCATTACCGATTCCGATTGCGCGCCGGGCCTTTACGAGAACTGGGCTGGCCCGGCGCCAAGGCGGCAAGTTTAGCGAAAACCGAACGGAGAAATCGCGGCATGGCTATTTCGACACGCAGGATGAGCGACGTACTGGCAAGCACGGATTCAGGGCGGCTTTACCGCATTGAAGTGTTCTTGCGGGCGGAGGATGCGGGCGCCGGCATCCTGCCGCGAACCGGCGGGCGCTACATATTCAGAACGTCCGAAGGTGACGCCGTCATCGCGCTGGACGACAAGCGGTATCGTCTGGGATCCGGCGAGGTCCTGACTGCGCTGGCGCCGCGCCACGACACCTGACACGCCCGGCTCCGCGGCGGGATTACTGATCCAGCGCCACCCGCCGCTTGCCCAGACCCTTGGCCCGATACAACGCCACGTCCGCGCGCTCGAGTAACTGCAGCATGGTCGTGCCCGACTGCGGATACACGGCGATGCCGATGCTCGCCGACACCGCGACGCGCACGTTGGGATACGGCAGCGAAAGGCTCTCGACCAGCGCCTCGGCAACCAGCCGCGCGTTCTCCTGGTTGGCGCCCAGCAACAACACGGCAAATTCGTCACCGCCCAGGCGTGCCGCCACGTCGGAAACCCGGATGGCGCTTGCCATTCGGTCGGCGGCCTCTTTCAGCACCGTATCGCCCGCGGCATGGCCATGCATATCGTTGACAGCCTTGAAGCCGTCCAGGTCGATGGCCAGGATCGAGAACGCCTCACCGCTGCGCTGCGCGACCGCCAGCTCACGAAGCACGAGTTCGCCGAACAGCACCCGGTTGCACAGACCAGTCAGCGGATCGTAGTGCGCCAGATGCTGCGCGCGCGCCAGCATGCGCGACGCCTGCAGCATGGCGGCGCCCACTTCCTGGGCTTCCTTGATGCGTGTGGCAGGCAGTTCCACGGTACGGCCCTCGCCCAGCGCCAGCGCCGGCGCGACGAGCCCCTGCACGGCCGACGTCAGCCGGCTCGCCAGCCTGATCGCCAGCCACAGCCCCAGGCCGAACGCGAACAACGTGCCCATGCCGATCCACGCAATGGAACGATAAAGGTCCGTGGTCAGCAATTGCATCGGCGCGCCGGCGGCAACCGTCCAGCCCGACAGTGCCGACCGGCTGAACGCGGTGTAGACCGGCGTGCCTTCCTTGGTGATCGTTTCGAGCGACCCCTCGCCTTCCTGCTGCACGGCGCGGGCCAGCGCGGGCACCGCCTTCTGGCCAACGAATTTCGACGTGTCGCGGGTGCGGGCGACGATGGTTCCTGCGTCGTCCAGCACGGCAGCCACCCAGCCCTCGGGCAAGGCGCGGCGGCCCAACACATTGCCGATGCGTTCGGGCGACAGCCCCACATTCAGGCTGTAGACCACCTCCCCGCCTCGCACGACCGGCACGCCGAGCGCGATGGTGGGGTCGTTGGTCAGACCGCCGGTGAACAATCCCGTCAGCACGGGCATGCGCGATTGGAAGACGCGAAGCAGCTCATCCGGCGCGCCGGTGGACGGCAACGCCGTACCGTAGGGCACTTGCGTGTTGATGATCTGGCGCCCTTCCTTGTTGGTCAGGACGTAGCTGTCGACGATCTGGAACCGCACGGACTCGCGCGCACGGCGATGAAAACCGGCAAGGTCTCCTTCGACCAGGTCCGGCGATGACGCCAGCATCTGCAAGCCGGCTTCGACGCCCGTGAGCTCGCGATCGAGGATTGCCGTGAGATTGCGCGCCAGAAAGATGGTGTCGCGAAAGATGCGTTCCTTCTGGATGACGTAGCTTTCGTAGACCGCGACCGTCGCCACGATAAGCGCGGGGGTGATACAGGCAAAGACGAGGGCCAGCAGGCCCGTGCGCATGGAGTAGCGGCGCGCCTGGCGGCGGCGCACGCCCGCACGCGTTTCGCCGTCAGACATGGCGCGCCTCGCCACTCAGGTTCCGCACTGCGCGGACGTTCGACCTAAACAACACCCGTGGGCTCATGCGCCTCCCCGTACGCCCTCCCGGCACCCCCGCCAGGCCTGGATGGAAACTCAGAGATTATTGCAGAACGCGCCCGCTGCCGCCTTTTGCGGCCTACGTCTCTTCCAGATCCGGCGTGCCGGTAAATTGGCTCTTGAGCAGCGTCAGCGCGCCTTTTTCGGCCAGCGCCTCGTTGGGGAACACGTGCTTGGTGTCTTCCAGGATGGGAAAGCCGAAGACGCGTACGCGGGTGTGGTACCCGTCAGGCGTTTCGGCAAATTCGATGTCAAAGTTGCGTTCTTCGATCCAGCCCGACCGATGCAGTTTCCATTCCATATCCAACGCGCTCCTGTTTGGCGAAGTTGACACGAAAGGCCGGCCGCAATGACCGGCGCTGCTACACCATACACCCGGCCGGGCGCACATGGGAGCCCGGCTCGGTCAATCGTCGCGGGACTGGCGGTCCCGAGCCAGCGCGGCCTGCGTACCGGCAGTGGCGCCGCCCGCTGCCGCCGGCGTGCCGGCGACGGGGTTGCCCGGCAACGGCGCGCTCGCTGCGGGGACGACCGTCGGATCACTTGCCGCGGGCGAGAACAGATCCCAGCTTGCCATGAACAGCGCCGCGATCAGCGGACCGATGACAAAGCCGTTCAGGCCGAACAGCGCCATCCCGCCAAGCGTGGAGATCAGGATCACGTAATCGGGCATCTTCGTATCCTTGCCCACGAGAATGGGGCGCAGGATGTTGTCGACCATGCCGATGACCAGCACACCGAACGCGATGAGCACGGCGCCCTTGACCACGGAGCCCGTCAGCAGGAAGTACACGGCCACCGGCGCCCAGATCAGTCCCGCGCCAATCGCCGGAAGCAGCGACAGGAACGCCATGATCACGCCCCACAGCAACGCGCCCTGGATCGACAGGATTGAGAAGATGATGCCGCCCAGCGCGCCCTGCGCCGCCGCCACCGCGACGTTGCCCTTTACGGTGGCGCGGACGACGGTCGTGAATTTGCGGAACAGGTGCTGCTTGTGCATGTCGCTCAGCGGCACCGCGCGCCGCAGCCGGGCCGAAAGCTGGGGCCCGTCACGCAGCAGGAAGAAGAGCAGATACAGCATGATGCCGAAGCTGACCACGAACTGGAACGTGTCCTGTCCGATGTTCAGGGCTTGGGTCGCCAGGAACTGGCTTGCCTGCATCGCGCCGGCGCTCAGCTTGTCCTGCAGGCTGGGAATATCGGCCAGGTCGAAGCGCGCCAGCAGCGCGTGCACCGACGGCGGCAAGGCGTCCATTGCCTGCTGGAAGTACGCGCCAAAGTTGATCTGGCCTGACTTGATGCTTTGATAGAGGCTCGCGCCTTCGCTCACCAGCGAGCCGCTGATCACGACCAACGGAAGAATCACCAGCAGCAGCACCAGCAGCAGCGTGATGAGCGCGGCGAGATTGCGCCGGCCGCCAATGCGCACCACCAGGCGGCGCTGCAAGGGCGCAAAAAGAATGGCCAGAATGGTGCCCCAGAACACGGCCCCATAGAAAGGCCACAACAGCCAGCCGAACGCGATGGTGACCACCACCAGCAAAAGCACGAAGGTTCTGTAATGCACGCCTGAAGATTCGCTCATGGTGTGTCCAAGGCACGGCATGCGCCGCGAGAGCCGCATTGTACAAAGCGCCGCCTGGCGCCGCTTGCATTGAGACGAGGCTGATCCACGGCTATGGCGCCTTCGAGCCGGCGCTCGCTGCCTGCAGCAGCGTGGCGCGGGCGGCTTCAAGACCGTCGGACTGCGCATTCAGCGCTTGCAGACGCAGGTTCAGTTCCTGTTGCAACGTCGGTTTCGCCACCTTCGTCTGCCCATCCTCGAAGGTGACGTCCGCGCCATTGGCAGCCACGAAGTCCGCAATGCCCAGCGCGTCGCGGGCGACCGAGTCCATCCTGGCCGCGGCCTCCATCATGTCGGCAGCCGGCGCTGTCACCGCCTCGTCGTAGACGCCGTCATACACGGGTGCCAGATCGGCGGGCAGCGTCAAGGCCGCGCGCGCCTTGTCGGCCTTGCTTCGCGCCGCCTGGACCTGCGCGGCGCTGTCTGCCAGCGTCTTGCGCGCCGCCTGCAGGCTGGCCTTGCGCTCCACGATCTCGCTTACCGACCGGATCGTCTCCACGGACAGCACTTCGCGCAGCGGCGCGGCCGCCTTGGCCATGGCGTCCTGGAAATCCGTCATTACTTCGTAGGCGTCGTCGTAATCCCCGATCGCGTCCTTTTCCTGCTTGCTCAACAGACCGATCGGCACGAGCGTCACGTTGTTCATGCGGACTTGCAGAACCTGTATGAACGCGGCGCGCTCCTGCGGCTCCTTGTTGACGCAGGCCGCCAGCAACAGCATCGAAACCGCCGCCATGCCCGCCACCCACGCGCGAACCCAACCCATGCGCATCCTTTTGCACTCCGATTCTGCAGATTACGGGAAGATTATCCGGTAGCCCCGAGCTTGGATCCGAATGGGGCGAAATTTGTTGCCATCGAAGCGAGTTGACACAGGGAGAGCGGCGCGCATGCCCGCGGCGCCGGCGTCCTCTAAAATCACGGATTCGGCGGCGTTCGGCCGCCCGCAACACACACTGGCTGCCCCCATGACTCAGAACGCTTCTCCCCTGCCCTGGGGTTTCACGCTCCCGGATTGCCGCGGCGCGAACGCCTTGCTCCTTTTCATGAACGACCTGGCGCGGGTGGTCAACCAGTACCTCGGCCACGGCAAGCTATCGGAAGAGGCGCTGGCGGACGCCCAGAAAGCCGTGGACGCGCTGCTGGAACGCTATGTGGAGAGTCAGGCGGCGCCCGAGGCCTTTGACGACGAGCGCATCGAACTGGCGTTGGAAACCTTGCCGCAGCCCGACGGCACGACCAGCACCCAAGTGGCGCTGCGCATGTCGCCGCGCCTGGAAGGCCTGATCATCGAGGCCCAACGCCAGGCCCGTCCCGCGGCGCACTAACGCGTATTTGCTCGGCCGGATGCCTATCCGGCCGAAAATGCTTGCATAATCGCGTATTCTCCGATATTATCGTCGGTTGGATCTGCGCAGTCGTACCCCGGTACGCCATGTCCGCCACGAACTGCTCACCCCAAGCTGGCCGCAAAAAAGCGGTTGCCGCAAACAGATCCGCCTCCCGTAAGCTCTGCGTCCTTGCGAAGTACAACGCAAAATACGCAAACCCAGAGCACCATCGGAAACCCCACGCCTTCGCCCATCCGCCAGTCCGGATCGGCCTGAAGCAGATACACCCAAATAACACGTTGCTTTTCCGGAAGCAGCGACGCATGCCGCGGTCCAACCACCGCGAGCGCCAGAGCCAACCCACTCTGTGCGCACCCAGGGCTGCATCGGCGCACGCTACCGCGCCGGCAACCATGCCCGTGTATGGCGCGCCTGCGCCCTGCAGCCCGACCGATGCCCGCCAGGACTGGACGAAGGCATCACCACGCCGGCCCGGCGCGCAAAAAACATGAGAATGCGCAAAAGAACGGCAGCAGCAATGCGTTAGTGTCATGTAACGCCTGTCCAATACATCCGGCGGACAAGGCGCTTCGCGAAGGTCCGGCCAAGTGCCCTGCATTTGCCCGGCTTGCGCGCACCATGACAAGACGCAGCTTTTCCAATAACTAGAACCTAAAGAGAACACAACATGAATACTCGTTTCACCACCACCGAACTGATCCGCCGCCCGGCCCATACGCAGCTCGACGACATGCCCATCCACATCGGCGACATCGTCTACCTGAAGCCGGCCAACGGCCCCGAAATCCGCGCCACGGTCATCTTCAACGCGCCGATCAACGGCACCACCACCTACACCACCGAAGTCGTGCCGTGCGGCGCGCCCGCGCAAAAGACGCCCGCCCAGCGCATCCGGTTCCGCCACGAGCACGTGCATCGCATTGAACCGGTGCGCCGCAACGCTCGCTAAGCAGACCAACACCGCCGCGCTTACCCCGCGGCGGTTTGCTTTGTGCGTGATAAATTCCCAGCAACTTCAGCCCGCTGATCTCACCATGCATAACAATCGTCTTGCGGTCCGCATCTGGGACCTTCCCACCCGCCTCTTTCACTGGGGACTTGTCGTCTGCATCGTCGGCGCGTTCGTCAGCGTGAAACTGGGCGGCCTGTACATGGACTGGCACGTGCGGTTCGGCTGTACGGCGCTGGGCCTCATCATCTTCCGCGTGCTGTGGGGCTTTGCCGGACCGCGCTATGCCAGGTTCGCGCATTTCGTTCGCGGCCCCGGCGCCGTGGCCCGCTACCTGAAGGGCGCCGCCGCGCCCGCCGGCCACAATCCGCTGGGCGCCCTGTCGGTCATGGCATTGCTGCTGGTCGTGGGCTTTCAGGCGGTCAGCGGCCTGTTCACCACGGACGACATCATGACGCAGGGTCCGCTGTTCGGACACGTATCCGAAGCCACCGCCAGCGCCATGACGTCCTGGCACAAGCTCAATGAATGGGTCATCATCGGCCTGGTCGTCCTGCACCTGCTGGCCGTCACGTGGTACGTGGTGGTGCGCCGCAAGCGTCTGGTGCGTGCCATCATCACCGGCAACGTCGATGCCAAGGACGTGCCCGCCGGCACGCCGCCCGCGCAGGACGGCCTGGCCATCTGGCTGCGCGCACTGTTGCTGGGCGCCTGCGTGACCGGGCTGGTGCTGTGGATACGATCGCTCGAGGTCGTGTCCGACATGTCGTTCTCCTGACTCTGCCCAAGCGAACAGCCCATGAAAAAAGCCCCTTGACGGGGCTTTTTGCTTGCCAGGATGACGGGCCGGATCTGACAACGGCCCGATGCCTTATTTCTTCTTGCGGTACGAATCGTGGCAGGCTTTGCAGCTGGCGCCGACGTCGCCGAAGGCCGCGCGCAGCTTGTCCAGATCGCCGGCATCGGCGGCTGCCGACAGTTTCACGATGTTGTCCTGAAACGCCTGCTGCTTCTGCTTGAAGCCAGCCGCGTCGCTCCAGATTTCGGGACGGGCGTCACCGCCTTCCGTACCCGGGCCGAAACCCGCCCACGGCAATGCCGACAGCGTCTTCAGCACATCGACGTTGGCCTTGATCTGCGCGGCGTCATAGGGCGCCTGGCCCTTGACCACCGGCGCCATGCGGCCGAAGTGCGAGCCGATCAGTGCAAGCGCCGACTGGCGGTACTTGACGGCATCTTCGGGCTTGGCGAATTGCGCGGAGGCGGACGTTGCCAGCAGCGGACCCACCGTCATACAGGCCAGCGCAGCGAGCGTGGACAACTTCTTCATTGATTTCTCCCGTAGGTACAACGTGAAAGCCGCGCGCGTAACGCGCGCGGCACGGCGACTATACCGCCCGGGCCAGCTCGGCAGCCAGACCAATGTACGAGCGCGGGGTCATCGCCAGGAGGCGGGCCTTGGGCTCTTCAGGCAGCGCCAGGCCCTGGATGAATTCTCGCAGAGCCTCTTCGGTGATGCCCTTGCCGCGCGTCAAGGCCTTGAGCTGCTCGTACGGCTGCGGCAGGCCATAGCGGCGCATGACGGTCTGCACCGGCTCGGCCAGCACTTCCCAGCAGGCGTCGATATCGGCGTCGATGGCAGCCGTGTTGACTTCGAGCTTGCCCAGGCCGCGCATGCAGGCATCCCACGCCACCAGGCAGTAGCCCAGGCCCACGCCGAGGTTGCGCAGGACGGTGGAATCGGTCAGGTCGCGCTGCCAGCGGGAGATCGGCAGCTTGTCGGCCAGATGGCGCAGCACGGCGTTGGCCAGCCCCAGGTTGCCTTCGGAGTTTTCGAAGTCGATCGGGTTGACCTTGTGCGGCATGGTCGACGAACCGACCTCGCCTTCCTTCAGGCGCTGCTTGAAGTAGCCCAGCGCCACGTAGCCCCAGATGTCGCGATCCAGGTCCAGGATGATGATGTTGGCGCGGGTAATCGCGTCGAACAGCGCGGACATCCAGTCGTGCGGTTCGATCTGGATGGTGTGGCGGTTCTGGGTCAGGCCCAGGCCGGTCAGCACGCGCTTGCTGAACTCGGGCCAGTTGATTTCGGGATAGGCGGACAGGTGGGCGTTATAGTTGCCCGTTGCGCCGTTCAGCTTGGCCAGAGGCTCGACGGCCACGACGGCGGCGATGGCGCGGTTCAGGCGCGCGGCCACGTTGGCGAATTCCTTGCCCAGCGTGGTCGGGCTGGCGGGCTGGCCGTGGGTGCGCGACAGCAGCGGCTGATCGGCGTTGGCGACGGCCAGGTCGTTCAGCTTGGCGGCGACTTCGCGCAGGCGCGGCACCACGACCTGGTCGCGGGCGCGCGACAGCATCAGCGCGTGCGAGGTGTTGTTGATGTCTTCGGACGTGCAGGCGAAGTGGATGAATTCTGCGGCGCGGGCCAGTTCGGCGTCATCGGCGACCTTTTCTTTCAGCCAATACTCGACGGCCTTCACGTCGTGGTTGGTGACGCGCTCGATATCCTTGATGCGGCCGGCGTCCGCCTCGGAGAAGTTGGCGACCAACTGGGCCAGGCGCGCGCGGGCGGCCTCGGAGAAGGCCGGCAGCTCGGGCAGGCCGGCGTCCGACAAGGCGATCAGCCAGGCGACCTCGACTTCGACGCGGTGCGCCATGAAGCCGGCTTCGGACAGCAGACCGCGCAGTGCGTCGCCCCGGGAAGCGTAGCGGCCATCCAGTGGCGAAAGGGCATTAAGTTGGCTCAGCTGATCGGCGATTTGCATGGTCTGGTAGGGAAAAAGCGACGGATGGGAAAACCCGGCGATTTTATCATCCGGGGCCGCCTGACATTGTGGCAAACTGACGAAGATTCCGCCCTGCGGACAATTCCGGCCGTCATACAGCCTGCTATACTTCGGCCGCTTTCCGACTCCGCTTGTGACTCCATGAAACTGATCGGCTCGCTTACCAGTCCCTACGTGCGCAAAGTGCGTATCGTCATGGCCGAGAAAAAGCTGGACTACCGGCTTGAACTCGAAAACGTCTGGTCCGCCGACACGCAGATCCAAACGTACAACCCGCTGGGCAAGGTCCCCTGCCTGGTGATGGAAGACGGCGGCGCCCTGTTCGATTCGCGCGTCATCGTCGAATACGTGGACACCTTGTCTCCCGTGGCCCGGCTGATTCCTCAGCAAGGGCGCGATCGCGCAGCCGTCAAATGCTGGGAAGCCATCGCCGATGGCGTCCTGGACGCCTGCGTGACCATCGTCAAGGAAAACCAGCGCCCCGAGGCCCAGCGCAGCCCCGAATGGATCGAACGCCAATACGGCAAGATCCACGCCAGCCTGGACGCCATGAACAAAAGCCTGGGCGACAACGCCCATTGCATGGGCATCAACTACAGCCTCGCGGACATCGCGGTCGGCTGTGCCCTGGGCTACCTGGACCTGCGCTTTGCCACCCTGGACTGGCGCACCGGCCAGCCCAATCTGGCCCGCCTGTACGACAAGCTGTCGCAGCGCCAGTCGTTCATCGACACGGTGCCCAAGACGGCCTGACGGCCGGCCAGAAATGCCCGCAAAAACGCCCGGCTCGACCGGGCGTTTTTTCGTCCGGCCGCTTTCTGCGGCCGGTTTTCCGTATATCGATCAAACCGTCCAGGTCTGCCAGGCCTTGAACAGCATGTACGCCGCCAGCGCGAACAGCAGCGCGGCGAACACGCGCTTGAGCGTCTGCACCGGCAGGCGATGGGCCATGCGCGCCCCCAGCGGCGCCGTCAGGACGCTGGTGCAGACCAGCGCCAGCAATGCCGGCCAGTAGATGAAGCCGAGCATCCCCGGATAGGTCTGGGCTTCGTTCAGGCCCGAAACGATATAACCCACGCTGTTGGCCAGCGCGATGGGAAAGCCCAGGGCCGCCGAGGTCGACACCGCATTGTGCAGGGCCACGTTGCACCAGACCATGAACGGCACCGACAGAAAGCCGCCCCCGGCGCCGACCAGGCCCGACAGGAAGCCGATGCCCGCCCCCGCCGCACTGGTGCCGACCACGCCCGGCATCTGGCGCGTGGGCTTGGGCTTCTTGTTGCGCAGCATGCTCCAGCCGGAGTAGCCCACGAACAACGCGAAGAACAGCGACAGCCACAGCGTGCTCAGCGCGGCAAACACCGCGCCGCCCGACAGCAGCCCGCCGATGATGATGCCCGGCGCCATCGCCGCGACGATGCGCCACTTGATGGTGCCCCGCTGCTGGTGAGCGCGCACGCTGGAAATGGAGGTAAAGAGGATCGACGTCATGGACGTGGCGATCGCGGCGTGCACCACCAGGTCGGCCGGCATGCCCTGCCAGGTGAACAGCATCGTCAAAAAGGGAACCAGCAGCATGCCGCCGCCAATGCCCAGCAGGCCCGCGGCAAAGCCGACCACTCCGCCCAACACCAGCAGGCAGATCACCATCGTCACATCCACAACCGTCTCCTCAGTTTTATTGTCATGAACAAGGCCCCGCGGGCATGGCTCCGGGGGGCCTTGGTTACGTGCAGCGGGGACTGCTTAAATAATGATCCCGCCACCCAGGCAAACCTCGCCATCGTATAGCACGGCCGACTGCCCGGGCGTCACCGCCCATTGCGGCTCGGTGAAATCCAGCGAAAACGTCTCGGGCGCCGCATCGCCCAGGCGGCACGCCGCGTCGGCTTGCCGATAGCGGGTCTTGGCGCCGTAGGCGCCCGCTGCCGGCGGGTGACCGGCCACCCAGCTCGCGTCCTGCGCCTTCAGATCGCCAGACAGCAGCCAAGGATGGTCATGCCCCTGCACGACGTACAGCACGTTGCGTTCCAGATCCTTGCGCGCCACGTACCAGGCCTCGGCCGTGCCGTCGTCCCGCTGGCGGCCCTTGACGCCGCCCACGCCCAGCCCCTTGCGCTGGCCCAGCGTGTAGAACGAAAGCCCTTCGTGGCGGCCGACCTTCTGCCCTTCGGGCGTCAGGATGGGACCGGGCTCGGTGGGCAGGTAACGGTTCAGAAATTCCCGGAACGGCCGCTCGCCGATGAAGCAGATCCCCGTGGAATCCTTCTTGGCGGCGTTGTGCAGGCCGATCTCGTGCGCGATGCGCCGCACTTCGGTCTTGTGGATCTCGCCCAGCGGAAACAGCGTGCGCGACAACTGCGCCTGGTTCAGGCGATGCAGGAAGTAGCTCTGGTCCTTGGATGCGTCCAGCGCCTTCAGCAACTGGAACTGCGAGCCGCCGCCCTCGGCGGGCACTTCGCGCACGCGGGCGTAATGGCCGGTCGCGATGTGTTCTGCGCCCAGCGCCATGGCGTGGTCGAGGAACGCCTTGAACTTGATCTCGGCATTGCATAGGACGTCGGGGTTGGGCGTACGGCCCGCGGAGTATTCGCGCAGGAAATCCGCGAACACGCGGTCCTTGTACTCGGCGGCGAAGTTGACGTATTCGAACTCGACGCCGACCAGGTCCGCGACGCTGGCGGCGTCCAGGAGATCCTGGCGGGTGGAGCAGTATTCGGAATCGTCGTCGTCTTCCCAGTTCTTCATGAACAGGCCGACGACCTCGTAGCCTTGCTGTTTGAGCAGCCAGGCGGTGACCGAAGAATCGACCCCGCCGGACATGCCGACGACAACGCGGCCTTTCTTGGTGGATGTTTGACTCATGATGCGGCTATTTTAGATCGGACAAGGCGTCTTCCCGCGGCTGCGGTTCGGCGGCGCGCGACACTTCCATCAGCCAGGCGCGGAAGGCCTGCAGGGTGGGCAGATTGGCCTTCTGCTCGGGGTAGCACAGGTAATAGCCCATCCGCGCGCGGATCGGCAATTGCATCGCGATGGCCAGCTTGCCGTCGCGCAGCTCGTCCTCGATCAGGCAGCGCGGGATCAGCGCCACGCCGAAGCCCGCCGCGGCCGCCTGCGACAGCAGCGCGTACTGATCGAACCGGGCGCCTTCCAGGCTGCGCCGCGTATCGCAGCCGGCCTGCTCGAACCAGTCGCGCCAGCCTTCCAGGGCCGACGTATGGTGCAGCAGCGGATAGGCCAGCAGGTCTTCGGGCGACTGGCACCCGCCCGCGATCAGGCGGGGACTACAGACCGGCAGGATCTCGCGGCCCACGATGTAGTCCGCGCCGCTGCCGGGCCACAGCCCCTCGCCGAAGCGCACGGCGGCGTCCAATTCGGGTGTGGAGAAGTCGTAGCCCTGGCGGTGCGGCAGGAATTCCACGTGGATGTCGGGCCGCAGGCGCATGAAGGCCGTCAGCCGCGGAATCAGCCACCGCGCGCCGAACGTCGGCATACAGGTCAGGTTGAGCGTGCCGCCGCGCCCCTGGTGCGCGATCAGCTCGACGGTGGCCGCTTCGATCTGGCCGAGACCGGCCTGGATCTTGGCCAGATAGCTGCGGCCGGCTTCGGTCAGAACCAGGCCTTGCCTGATTCGTAGGAATAGTTCAACGCCGACGAACTCTTCCAGATGTTTCACCTGTTTACTCACGGCCCCCTGCGTCACGCACAATTCCTGCGCGGCGCGCGTGAAACTGCTGTGCCGGGCGGCAACTTCGAACGCCTGGAGATCCGTTAAAGAGGGACAGAAACGCCTCATCTGCAGCCCCCACCGAATGTGGGGCTCCCTTGCCCTGCGGGCATGATGACGGCAAAGGCGCGGGCGACGGATGTTACAGAAAAGTAACGCCGACGAGAGCCTGCCGAAAAGAGGTATGAAAAAAAGTCATAGCTTACGGAGAATCTTTCGTTTGCGCAAACCTGCCCGCCAGGAAAGAATCGTCGGGTTTGCGTCTGCCTTTGCGCATCCGCTGTTCATTCATTAGTAGGGGAATTCATGCAACGCCGTAATGTAGTCCTGGGCCTGTGTGTCGCCGCCGCGACCCTGGCCACGCCGCTGACCTCGGGTATCGCGCACGCTGAAGATGCGTATCCCAGCAAGCCCATCCGCCTGATCGTTCCCTTCCCGCCCGGCGGCACCACCGACATCGTCGGCCGCCTGTTCGCCGACAAGCTCGGCAAGGAACTGGGCCAGACCGTCGTCGTGGAAAACCGCGGCGGCGCCGGCGGCTCGATCGGCAGCGCCTTC
Organism: Achromobacter animicus; assembly: GCF_902859585.1. GTDB lineage: Bacteria > Pseudomonadota > Gammaproteobacteria > Burkholderiales > Burkholderiaceae_B > Achromobacter > Achromobacter animicus. The sequence goes on from NZ_CADIJM010000009.1 coordinate 36,760, forward strand.
GTCGCCAGCAGCGCGCCGGACGGCTACGTCCTGGGCATCGCCACCGTCAGCACGCACGGCATCAACCCGGCCATCTACCCGAACCTGCCGTTCGATGGCGAGAAGGACTTCACGCCCGTCTCGAACCTGGCTGCCGTGCCGAACATCATGACCATCAACCCGAAGGTCCAGGCCAAGACCATCGCCGAATTCATCACGCTGGCCAAGAGCCAGCCCGGCAAGCTGACGTACGCGTCGGCCGGCAACGGTTCGGTCTCGCACATGATGGGCGAACTGTTCAAGATGGCCTCGGGCACCGACCTGATGCACGTGCCGTACCGTGGCGTGGGCCCCGCGCTGAACGACGCGCTGGCCGGCCAGGTCGACGTCATGTATGACAACCTGCCCTCCACGCTGCCGCACGTCCAGTCCGGCCGCCTGATCGCCATGGCCGTCGCCTCGCCGCAGCGCGTCGCCTCGCTGCCCAACGTGCCCACGTTCGCCGAAGCCGGCCTGCCGGCCGTGAACGACGCCTCGTGGTTCGGTCTGGTCGCCCCGGCCAAGCTGCCCGCCCCCGTGCTGGCCAAGCTGAACGCCGCCGTCCAGAAGGTCAGCGCCGAAGAAGACGTCAAGAGCCGCCTTGCTGCCCTCGGCGCCTCGCCCGCTGCCAACACCCCGGCCGAATTCGGCGCGCAGATCTCGGCTGAAATCGCCAAGAACAAGCGCATCGCCAAAGAAGCCAACGTGAAGATCGACTAACCGGTCTTCGGTCCTCGCGCGCCCGTGGCGCGCGAGGACCTCCGATTCACGAACGCAGTACCCCCTTATGCGACTTACCCAGCCCCTGTCCTACCGCTTCGACCTCCCGCAGCACTATCCCGATTCGGAAATCTCGGTCCCTCTCGTGCTGGATTCCCCGCACAGCGGCACGACCTACCCCCCCGATTTCGCCGCCGCGGTGGACTTTGGCGCCTTGCGCACGGCCGAGGACACCTGGGTTGACGATCTATGGGGCGACGCCATCGAGATGGGCGTGCCGATGATCGCCGCGGCGTTTCCGCGCGCCTACATCGACGCCAACCGCGCCGCCGACGAGATCGACGAATTGCTGCTGGACGCGGCATGGCCCGACGCAATCAACCCCTCGCCCAAGGTCAAGCTGGGCAAGGGTCTGATCTGGCGCATGCTCGATGACGGCACCCCGCTGTACAACCGCAAGCTCACGGTGGACGAAGTGCGCCACCGCATCGATGCCTGCTGGAAGCCCTATCACGCCGCGCTTGGTCAGGTGCTGGACAACGCCCACCGCAAGTTCGGCAAGGTCTGGCACATCAACTGCCACTCGATGCCCAGCGTGGCCGGCGCCTTCGCCACCGATCGCCCGGGCCTGGTCCATCCCGACTTTGTGCTGGGCGACCGCGACGGCAGCACCAGCGATCCGGCCTTCCGCGAATTCATCGCCGCCTGGCTGCGCGAGCGCGGCTACAACGTCACCGTGAACGATCCCTACAAGGGCGTGGAACTGGTGCGCGCGTTCGGCCGCCCGCAACAAGGCCGCCACAGCCTGCAGATCGAGATCAACCGCAAGCTCTACATGGACGAAGTGTCGCTTCGTCCGACCGACAACTACGGCCGGCTGAAGGCCGATCTGCGCGACCTTACCGCCGCGCTGATCACCTGGACCCGCGCGCAGACGGCATAAGAAACGCCGCCCGTCCAGACGCCGGGTTGCAAGCCCCACGCCCCATGGTTCGCCATGGGGTTTTTTTTTGGCCCGGCGCAAGCGGCCAAAACGGGGGAGGCGTGAGAGCGCACATTCCGTGTATAACTACGGCGAACCTTCTGAGGAGAGGCGTCGATGCACATCGGGATACCTAAGGAAACCCGAGACGGGGAAACCCGTGTCGCAGCAACACCGGAGACCGTCAAGAAGTACGTGGGCGGCAAGCACACCGTCGTTGTGGAAAGTGGAGCCGGCGCCGCCGCCCGCTATCTCGATGAGGCCTATGTCGCCGCGGGCGCCACGCTCGGTTCAGCCCAGGATGCCCTGGGCGCCGAACTGGTCATGAAGGTTCGCGCGCCCGCCCCCGAAGAATTGCCCCGCATGAAGCCGGGCGCCGTGGTCGTGGGCATGCTCGATCCCTTCGACGCCGAAGGTCTGGCGCAAATGGCCGCCGCGGGCTTGACCGGCTTCGCGCTGGAAGCCGCGCCGCGCATCACCCGCGCGCAAAGCCTGGACGTGCTGTCGTCGCAGGCCAACCTGGCCGGCTACAAGGCCGTGCTGCTTGCGGCCCATCACTACGGCCGGCTGATCCCCATGATGATGACTGCCGCCGGCACCCTGAAAGCCGCGCGCGCCGTCGTCCTGGGCACCGGCGTGGCCGGCCTGCAGGCGATCGCCACCGCCAAGCGGCTGGGCGCAGTGGTCGAAGCCTCCGACGTACGGCCCGCCGCCCGCGAACAGGTCGAATCGCTGGGCGCCAAATTCATCGACGTGCCGTTCGAGACCGAGGAAGAGCGCGAGATCGCGCAAGGCACGGGCGGCTACGCGCGGTCCATGCCGCCCGCCTGGATGGCGCGCCAGGCCGCGCTGGTGTCCGAACGCTGCAAGCAGGCGGACATCGTCATCACCACCGCGCTGATCCCGGGACGCCCCGCCCCCACGCTGGTTTCGGCGGACACGGTCGCGGCCATGAAGCCGGGCTCGGTGCTGGTGGATCTTGCCGTCGAACGTGGCGGCAACTGCCCGCTGTCGGAAAAAGGGCAAATCGTCGAAAAGCACGGCGTGACGATCATCGGGCTGACCAACCTGCCCGGATTGGTCGCGACCGACGCCTCGGCGCTCTACGCGCGCAACATCCTGGATTTCCTGAAGCTCATCATCAATGCGGACGGCGCGCTGGCGATCCAGCGCGACGATGAAATCGTGGCAGCCTGCCTGGTGTGCGAAGGCGGCAATGTGACGCGGAGGACGTGACCATGGAAGCGATCAACCCCACCCTGATGAATCTGATCATCTTCGTGCTGGCCATCTATGTCGGCTATCACGTGGTCTGGAACGTCACGCCCGCGCTGCACACGCCGCTCATGGCGGTCACCAATGCCATTTCCGCGATCATCATCGTCGGCGCGATGCTGGCCGCCGCGCTGACCGAAGGCGGACTGGCGCGCGGCATGGGCGTATTCGCGGTGGCGCTGGCCGCCGTCAACGTCTTTGGCGGTTTTCTCGTGACGCGGCGCATGCTTGAAATGTTCAAGAAGAAGGACCGCAAGCCGGGCAAGGAGGAAGCGAAATGATCTCGCTGAACCTCGTCACCCTGCTCTACCTGATTGCCTCGGTCTGCTTCATCCAGGCGCTCAAGGGCCTGTCGCATCCCACCACCTCGCGTCTGGGCAACGCCTTCGGCATGGCCGGCATGGCGATCGCCGTGGTGACCACCGCGGCGCTCATCATCGGGCTGGCGCGCAGCGGCACGGCCACGATCGGGCTGGGCTGGGTCGTGCTGGGGCTGCTGGTCGGCGGTTCCATCGGTACGCTGATGGCCAAGCGCGTCGAGATGACCAAGATGCCCGAGCTGGTCGCCTTCATGCACAGCATGATCGGCCTGGCGGCGGTCGCGATCGCCGTGGCCGTCGTGGCCGAGCCGCACGCCTTCGGCATCGCGCCGCCCGGCATGGCCATCCCGACCGGCAACCGCTTCGAGCTCTTCATCGGCACGTTCGTGGGCGCCATTACGTTCTCGGGTTCGGTCATCGCCTTCGGCAAGCTGTCCGGCAAGTACAAGTTCCGGCTGTTCCAGGGCGCGCCGGTGGTGTTCGCCGGCCAGCACATGCTGAATCTGGCGCTGGCGCTGGCGATGCTGGGTTGCGGCCTCTGGTTCATGCTCACGCAGGAATGGACGCCGTTCATCATCATGACGCTCATCGCCTTCGTGCTGGGCGTGCTGATCATCATCCCGATCGGCGGGGCGGACATGCCGGTGGTGGTGTCGATGCTGAACAGCTATTCCGGGTGGGCGGCCGCGGGCATCGGCTTCTCGTTGAACAACCCCATGCTCATCATCGCCGGATCGCTGGTGGGCTCGTCGGGCGCCATCCTGTCCTACATCATGTGCAAGGCGATGAACCGGTCGTTCTTCAACGTGATCCTGGGCGGCTTTGGCGGGCAAGCGGGCGGCGGCGCGGCGGCAGGCGATGCGCAGCAGCGCAGCGTCAAGTCGGGCAGCCCGGACGACGCGGCGTTCCTGATGACCAACGCCGAAAGCGTCACCATCGTGCCGGGCTACGGCCTGGCTGTCGCGCGGGCCCAGCATGCCCTGAAGGAACTGGCCGAAAAGCTGACTGCGCGGGGCGTGACCGTGAAGTACGCCATCCACCCGGTGGCCGGCCGCATGCCCGGCCACATGAACGTGCTGCTGGCCGAGGCCGAAGTGCCTTACGACCAGGTCTTCGAGATGGAAGACATCAACAGCGAGTTCGGCCAGACCGACGTGGTGCTGGTGCTGGGCGCGAACGACGTGGTCAACCCGGCCGCCAAGAACGATCCCAAGTCACCCATCGCCGGCATGCCCATCCTCGAGGCCTACAAGGCGCGCACGGTCATCGTGAATAAGCGCTCCATGGCCTCGGGCTATGCCGGGCTGGACAACGAACTGTTCTACATGGACCGCACGATGATGGTCTTCGGCGACGCCAAGAAGGTGCTCGAAGACATGGTCAAGGCCGTGGAGTAACCCCAACGCCAGGCGCTGCGCGGCCGGCTAGCCCTGCGCAGCGCGGCGCAACTGCTCGTCGACCACTTCGACCCAATGGCGCACCGGCGTATCGGTGCCGCTTTGCAGATGGCCGATGCACCCGATGTTGGCCGACAGGATCACATCGGGACTGCCCACCGCGATGGCGCCCAGCTTGCGGTCACGCAGCTCCAGCGCGATGTCCGGATTCAATACCGAATACGCGCCCGCCGATCCGCAGCACAGATGCTTGTCCGCGAACGGCTGCAGCTCAAATCCCAGATCGACCAGCAATTGCTCTGACAACGGCCGCAGCCCTTGCCAGTGCTGCAACGTGCACGGCGGGTGAAACGATGCCCGCGTACCGGCCGGCAGACGCGACCGCAGCATGTCGGCGTGCGGCGCGACAATCTCCGCCACGTCCTTCACCAGCGCCACGATGTCGGCGGCTTTCTGCGCATACGCTGGGTCGTGGCGCAGATGGTGCGCGTATTCCTTGACCATGGCGCCGCAGCCCGACGCATTCATGACGATGGCCTCGACCTTGCCGTCCTGCACCAGCGGCCACCACGCGTCGACGTTGGCGCGCATCTGCGCCACGGCTTCGTCCTGCGCGTCCAGGTGAAAACTGACCGCGCCGCAGCAACCGGCGCCCGGCGCGATGCGCGCGCCGATGCCGACCGCATCCAGCACGCGGATGGTGGCGGCGTCGATGGTGGGCATCATGGCCGGCTGCACGCAGCCCGCCAGCATCAGGACCTGGCGATCGTGTCGCGCCACCTGCGGTAGCGGTCCGGCGTCGCGGCGTTCCGGCACCTTGCGCCGCAGGGCCTGGGGCAGGATGCCGCGCAGGCTCTGACCCAGACGCATGGCCGGCGCGAACATCGGCGACAGCATTGCCTTGCGCAGCAAGGTGCGTTTGGTCCTGTCGCCCCACGACCGCTCCACGCGCTCGTCCACGATCTTGCGGCCGATGTCGACGAGGTGGCCGTACTCGACGCCGGACGGGCAGGTGGTCTCGCAATTGCGGCAGGTCAGGCAGCGGTCCAGATGCTGCTGCGTGGATTGCGTGGGCTCCTTGCCCTCCAGCACCTGCTTGATGAGATAGATGCGTCCGCGCGGGCTGTCCAGTTCGTCGCCCAGGACCTGATACGTGGGACAGGTGGCCGTGCAGAATCCGCAATGCACGCAGCGGCGCAGAATCGCGTCCGCCTCGTTGCCCAGATCGGTGCCGCTCGCCCAGGAAGCCAGATTGGTTTGCATGATGTCCTACAGCTCCAGGACCAGGCGGCCGGGGTTGAAGAGGCCGGCGGGATCGAGTTCCTGCTTCAGCCTGCGGGTGATTGCGCCGACACCCGGCGCAAGCGGATGGAACACGCCATCGGCGGGCGGCGGGGTATCGGCGGGCCGGAACAGCGTCGCGTGACCGCCATGTCGGGCCGCCATATCGCGCATTTCGGCGGCATCGCGCTGACCGCTCAGCCAACGCTGGCCACCGCCCCACTCCACCAGCATCGGCCCCAGTTCCAGATCGGGGGTGGTTGGCGGCAGGGCCAGCCGCCACAATGGCCGGTCTGGCGCAAAGAACGGGTGCGTCTGCTCGCGCAACGACCGCCACCATGCGTCGGCCGCATCGGGCGCCAGCACATCGCCGCCGATCAGCGCCCGCGCGCTGGCCAGCGCGGGCGGCGCGCCCGACAGGCGCACCATCGTCATGCCGTCCGCGCCGTCGGCATCGCTTGACCAGCTCGATGCCGAGATCGGCAGCGGCTTGCCGCGCCAGAAGGCAAAGTTGGCCAGTGCCTGCGCCTGCGTCGCGGGCAACGCCAGCGTCATCTCTTCCATCGGCTTGGGCACGACCTTCAGCGACACCTCGAGGATGGCGCCGAAGATGCCGTGCGAGCCGGCCAGGAGGCGCGACACGTCATAGCCCGCCACGTTCTTCATGACCTCGCCACCGAAGGAAAGGATGCGTCCTTCCGAATCCAGCAGTTGCGCACCGAGCACGAAATCCTTCAAGGCGCCGGCGCTCATGCGGCGCGGGCCCGACAGGCCGGCCGCGACGCAGCCGCCCACCGTCGCGGTCGGCGCAAAATGCGGCGGCTCGAAAGCCAGCATCTGGCCGTGCTCGGCAAGCGCGGCCTCCAGTTCGGCCAGCGGCGTGCCGGCGCGCACCGTCACCACGAGTTCGGATGGGTGGTAGCTGACGATGCCGCGGTACGGCGTCATATCCAGCAGGCAATGGCCATCCTGCGGCCGCACGGGACGGTAGTTACCGTAGAACCGCTTGCTGCCGCCGCCCATCACGAACAGGGGTTTGTGGCCGGCACGGGCCGTCATGACCTGGTCGCACAATTCCGACAGGACAAAATCCATAAGGGATACGTCCTAGAAACGGGCGAGATCGGGGAAGCGCAGTTCTCCCGCATGGACGTGCATCTTGCCGTATTCGGCGCAGCGTGCCAGCGTGGGGATGACCTTTTCAGGATTCAGCAGGCACGGCGGATCAAAGGCCCGCTTGACTGCCAGGAACGCGTCGAGTTCTTCGCGAGAGAATTGCACGCACATTTGATTTATCTTCTCCATTCCCACACCGTGCTCTCCGGTCACGGTTCCTCCCACCTGCACGCACAGCTCAAGAATGGCCGCACCGAATTTCTCGGCGCGCTCCACCTCGTCCGGCTTATTCGAATCGAACAGGATCAGCGGATGCAGATTGCCGTCGCCGGCATGAAAGACGTTGGCGCATCGCAGGCCGAATTCGTCTTCCATCTGTTCAATGGCGCCCAGTACGCGCGCCAGATGACGGCGCGGAATCGTGCCGTCCATGCAGTAGTAATCGGGCGACACGCGCCCGGCAGCGGGAAACGCGTTCTTGCGCCCCGCCCAGAATTTCAACCGTTCCGCTTCGGATGCCGACACCTGGCAGCGCGTGGCGCCGGCTTGCCGGAACACGGCCTCCATGCGTGCGATCTCGTGCGCCACCTCTTCGGGCGTGCCGTCCGATTCGCACAGCAGGATGGCCTGCGCGTCCATGTCGTAGCCCGCGCGGACAAACGGCTCGACCATGTGCGTGGCGCGGCGGTCCATCATTTCAAGACCCGCCGGAATCATGCCTGCCGCGATCACCTGCGTGACCGCGTTGCCTGCCGCCTCGACGCTGGAAAAACTGGCCATGACGACCTGCTGGCAGGCCGGCTTGGGAATGAGCTTGACGGTCACTTCGGTCACGACGCCCAGCATGCCCTCAGACCCGACGAACACAGACAACAGGTCCAGTCCGGGCGCGTCCGGCGCGTGCGATCCCAGTTCGACCACGTCGCCGTCGATTGTGACCACACGCACGCGCAGCACGTTGTGCACGGTCAGGCCGTATTTCAGGCAATGCACGCCGCCAGAGTTTTCCGCGACGTTGCCGCCGATGGAGCACGCGATCTGGCTCGATGGGTCCGGCGCGTAATACAGCCCATACGGCGACACGGCTTCGGAGATCGCAAGATTGCGCACGCCCGGCTCGACGATCGCGGTCGTGCTGGCCAGGTCGATATGCTTGATCCGGTTGAATTTGGACAGCCCAAGCAACACCCCTTGGCTGTGCGGCATGGCGCCGCCCGACAATCCCGTTCCGGCGCCGCGCGCGACAATAGGCGCGTTCAGGCGCTTGCAGATGCGCATGATGGCCTGCACCTGCGCTTCCGTTTCGGGCAAGGCGACGACCGCGGGAATCGAGCGGTAAAGGGATAGGCCATCGCATTCGTAAGGACGGGTGTCCTCTTCGCGATAAAGCACACAGTGCGCGGGCAACGCGGCCGACAACGCCTCGATGAGCTGCTGCTGCGAATAAGGCGCCTGCGCTTGTGCCAGGCCGGTTTCGACCAGTGAATTCATGAGCGCAACAATAGCGCGTGTGCCCATGTTAATCAGGCCGGGATTTACCCGCACCTGACGCATTTACCGGCATTTGCGGCAAGTTCATACGTAACCGGCCGTAAACCGTGAAGCAGCCTGTCGCGTAAAAGCAGCAGGCGCTGACGGATCGAGGGAGGCGTTTGCAGCCTCCCCCTGTTGATTACCAGGACACGATCTTGCCTGGATTCAGGATGTTGTTCGGGTCAAACGCGTGCTTCAGGCTGCGCATCAGATCCAGCGCGTCTTCGCCGTGTTCTTCCGCCATGAATTGCATCTTGTGCAGGCCGACGCCGTGCTCGCCCGTGCAGGTGCCATCGGCAGCGATGGCGCGGCGCACGAGGTTGTGATTGATGGCTTCCGATTCCTGCCATTCCTGCGCGTTGTCAGCGTCCAGCAGCATCAGCACATGGAAGTTGCCGTCGCCCACGTGGCCGACGATGGTGTACGGGAAGCTTGCGCGGTCCAGTTCCTCGACGGTGTCGCGCACGCAGTCGGCCAGGCGCGAAATCGGCACGCAGACGTCGGTGGTGCTGGCGCGGCAGCCGGGACGCAACTGCAGGCCCGCAAAATACGCGTTGTGGCGCGCAGTCCAGAGGCGGCTGCGGTCTTCGGGACGCTCGGCCCATTCGAAGTCCATGCCGCCGTGTTCGGCCGTGATGGCCTGCACGGTTTCGGCCTGCTCCTGAACGCCGGCGGGGCTGCCGTGAAATTCAAATACCAACAGTGGCGTTTCGCGCAGGGTCAGCTTGCTGTGCAGGTTGACGGCACGCACGCTGGCGGCGTCCATGAACTCGACGCGCGCGATCGGCACGCCCATCTGAATGATCTCGATCACGCTCTGCACGGCGGCGTCCAGCGTCGGGAAATTGCAGACGGCGGCGGACACGGCTTCGGGCTGTGGATACAGGCGCACGGTCACTTCGGTGATGATGCCGAGCGTGCCCTCGCTGCCCACGAAAATGCGCGTCAGGTCGTAGCCGGCCGACGACTTGCGGGCGCGGCCCGCGGTGCGGATGATGCGGCCGTCCGCGGTGACGACGGTCAGCGACATGACGTTTTCGCGCATCGTGCCGTAACGCACGGCGTTGGTGCCAGACGCGCGGGTGGCGGCCATGCCGCCCAGGCTGGCGTCGGCGCCCGGGTCAATCGGAAAGAACAAACCGGTGCTGCGGATCTCTTCGTTAAGCTGCTTGCGCAGCACGCCGGCCTGCACCGTGGCGGTGAGGTCTTCGGCGTTGATGGCGAGAACCTTGTTCATCTGCGACAGGTCCAGGCTGATGCCGCCCTGGATCGCAAGAATGTGGCCTTCGAGGGACGAGCCGGCGCCGTACGGAATCAAGGGAACGCGGTGCTCGTTGCACACCTTGGCGACGAATGCGACATCTTCCGTCGAGTGCGCGAAGACCACGGCGTCGGGCAGCATGGCGGGGTAAGGCGATTCGTCGCGGCCATGGTGTTCGCGCACGGCGGCCGATTCCGACAGGCGGTCGCCAAAGTGCGCACGCAGGGCATCCAGACAGGCGGCCGGAACCGCGCGGCGCAACGATTCGGCGTGCAAGGGAGCGTTCATGATCTCGTGGTTTCCCGGGTTCGATAATCCGAATATTCTACGCCGCCTCGCGTGCTGCGCCGCACACCGCCCCAGGCTGACGGTGCGCGGCGTGAACCCCCCTCATTTTCCGGAATCGCTTGCCGGAATCACTTGCCGGATTTACTTGCCAGACGTCAGCGCCACGCGGCGGCGTTCGCGCACGGCTTGCGCCAGGCGCTCCAGCACGGCCACGGACGCATCCCAGTCGATGCAGCCGTCGGTGATGCTCTGGCCGTACACCAGCGGTTGGCCCGGCACCATGTCCTGGCGGCCGCCCAGCAGATGGCTTTCGACCATGACGCCGACCAGGCGCGCATCGCCGGCTTCCATCTGGCGCGCCACGTCTTCGACGACGAGCGGCTGGTTCTCCGGCTTCTTGCTGCTGTTGGCGTGGCTGGCGTCGACCATGATGCGCTGCGCGAGACCGGCCTTGGACACGTCCTGGCAAGCGGCGTCCACGCTGGCCGCGTCGTAATTCGGCGTCTTGCCGCCGCGCAGGATGACGTGGCAGTCCTCGTTGCCCGCCGTGGACACGATGGCCGAATGGCCGCCCTTGGTCACCGACAGGAAATGGTGCGGCTGCGAGGCCGCCTTGATCGCATCGACGGCGATCTTCACGTTGCCGTCCGTGCCGTTCTTGAATCCCACCGGACACGACAGGCCCGACGCCAGCTCGCGGTGCACCTGGCTCTCCGTCGTGCGCGCCCCGATCGCCCCCCAGGAGACCAGATCCGCGATGTACTGCGGCGTAATCATGTCCAGGAACTCGCATCCCGCCGGCAAGCCCATGCTGTTGATGTCCAGCAGCAGTTCGCGGGCGACGCGCACGCCCTTGTTGATGTCGAAGCTGCCGTCCAGGTCGGGATCGTTGATCAGGCCTTTCCAGCCCACGGTCGTGCGCGGCTTCTCGAAGTACACGCGCATCACGATTTCCAGGTCCGCGCTCAGGCGGTCGCGCACGGGCTTCAGACGCTTGGCGTATTCGATGGCGGCGCGCGTGTCGTGGATGGAACACGGACCGATCACGACGATCATGCGATCGTCCATGCCGTGCAGGATGCGGTGCATGCCTTGCCGCGCGGCGAAGACGGTCTCGGACGCCTCCTTGGTGCACGCGAACTCGCGCATCACGTGCGAGGGCGGATTCAGTTCCTTGATTTCTCGAATACGAAGGTCATCGGTGTTGTGCGACACGGTACTGCTCCTGGGTTGCCCGCCACGGCGGCATAAAAAAAGCCGCCAGATCTGCTGGCGGCTTTTTTGGGGGGATTCTGTCCAAACTTCAGATTGAGCGCGTCCCTTCCTCCGCCAGCGGCTTCAGAAAACCAAAAAAATAAAAATAAAATGCGGGGGACGCGAATTTCATGGGGACCGACTCTAGCACAGTTTTTTGAGGGCGTCACGCCGGATTTTTGCCGAATGCCGCCCCCATTTATGGCATCAGGCCGTGCCGCCGACCGTCAGGCCTTCCATGCGGACCGTCGGCATGCCGACACCGACGGGCACGCTCTGGCCGTCCTTGCCGCAGGTGCCCACGCCAGAATCCAGCTGCAGGTCGTTGCCGATCATGGTGACGCGGTTCATGGCGTCGGGGCCATTGCCGATGAGCGTGGCGCCCTTGACCGGATACGTAACCTTGCCGTCTTCGATCATGTAGGCCTCGGAGGCCGAGAACACAAACTTGCCGTTGGTGATGTCGACCTGGCCGCCGCCAAAGTTGACGGCATACAGGCCCCGTTTGACCGAGGCGACGATTTCGTCGGCGGGCTTGTCGCCGGCCAGCATGTACGTGTTGGTCATGCGCGGCATGGGCAGGTGCGCGAAGGACTCGCGGCGGCCGTTGCCAGTGGCCGCGGTCTTCATCAGGCGCGCATTCAGCGTGTCCTGCATGTAGCCGCGCAGAATGCCGTCTTCGATCAGGACATTGCGCTGCGTGGCATTGCCTTCGTCGTCGATGTTGAGCGAACCGCGGCGGTCGGGAATCGTGCCGTCGTCGATCACGGTGACGCCCTTGGACGCCACGCGCTCGCCGATGCGGCCCGAGAACACGCTGGATCCCTTGCGGTTGAAGTCGCCTTCCAGGCCATGCCCGACGGCTTCGTGCAGCAGGATGCCAGGCCAGCCCGAGCCCAGGACAACCGTCATTTCGCCGGCCGGTGCGGGACGCGCCTCGAGGTTGACCATGGCTTCGTGCACGGCGCGCTCGACATAGCCCTGCAGCATCTCGTCGGTGAAGTAGGCCAGGCCCAGCCGCCCACCGCCGCCGGCGTGACCCATTTCGCGACGGCCATTGCGTTCGGCAATCACGGTGAGCGACAGGCGCACGAGCGGGCGCACGTCTGCGGCCAGGCGGCCGTCGCTGCCCGCGACCAGCACCACGTCGTATTCCGCGCCCAGTCCGGCCATGACCTGGATCACGTGGGGATCGCGCGCCCGCGCCATGCGCTCGATGCGCTCGAGCAGTGCGACCTTTTCGGGCGCGCTGAGGCTGGCGACGGGGTCGATGTCCGCATACAGGCTACGGCCCATCTCGGCCTCGACGTGAGCGGCGACCTTGACCTTGCCGGCGCCGCGGCGCGCGATGCCGCGCACAGCGTGCGCCGACGACAGCAGCGCGTCGGGCGACAGGGAATCCGAATAGGCGAATGCAGTCTTTTCGCCGCTGACGGCCCGGACACCCACGCCCTGGCTGATGGAGAAACTTCCCGTCTTCACAATCCCTTCTTCAAGACTCCAGCCTTCGCTGCGCGTGTACTGGAAATACAGGTCGGCGTAATCGACCTTGTGGGTGAAGATTTCACCCAGTGCCCGCGCCATGTCCGCTTCGGTCAGCCCCCAGGGGTCGAGCAGAAGGGATTTGGCGGTGGCCAGGGAAGCAATGGCGGGATCGATGATTTTCATAGGCTCAGTTCAGGAACGGCACCGGGGGCCGCGCATGCGCGTCATGGCGCTCAAGACCGTATCGTACCGCCGACAAGGACCCGGCGTCGCGCCGGACACCAAAAGTCGCGGTGCGCCGTAGTGGCAAATGCGGCACGCCATGCGGGACAAAATGATCTCGCATTATCTTGCCCATACAGATGGGGGCGGCATACTGGGCATCAAGTTAAGTATCAAGTTAAGCAATTACGCCCGGACCGCATTGCCTATCAGACGATTTCGATCTTGTCGTACGACCTGACAACAAAATGAAATCCGAGGGACGGAACACCGTTGTTCCGGGGGTATACCACCGCAGGGGGGTCACAAAGCCATAATGTATAACGCGTGCGTTTGCGACAAATTCAGCACGCAGCGAGCGCTCGGTTATTGACGCCAGACTCGCTTCGATAGTTCCCCGCAATGGCTTGCAGACCGACGATTTCGTCAGCCTGCAAGCCATTCTTGGAGTTGTCCGACAATCAACGATCCCAATGCAAACCCGTTAGCCAAGCGGCCACTTGTTTCAGTTTGTCCCAAATTTAAGATATTGCTTCCTATGTTGTGAAAATTGCGGCGACCCGCAAGCGATAAGCCTTCCCGCGCTTTTGATACAAAGTAATTAGTCTGAGAATGGCGATACCCCGACTTAAATTCTGTATTATGCGAAGCACAACAAATAAACATAACTTCGCCGGCGATTAAAGCAGTTCCATAATCAGGAATAAACCATGGCCCGAGAAACCTACGCAGCTCTGCAAGCAAAGATCGAAAAGGAAATCAACAAGCTCCAAAAGAAGGCCGAAGTCCTCCAGACGAAGCGCCGCAAGCCGGTGATCACGTCCATCATCACGTCGATGCGCGAGTACGACATCACGCCTGAAGAAATCATCGCCGCCTACGGCGCCGGCAAGCCCGCCCGCGCTGCCACGGGTGGCCGCCGCAAGGCCAGCGCCCCCGCCCGCGCAGGCGGCGCCGCGAAGCGCGCGGTGGCGCCCAAGTATCGCCACCCGCAAACCGGAGAAACCTGGAGCGGCCGCGGCAAGGCGCCGCGCTGGCTCGCTGCCGAAGAAGCCGGCGGCGCAACGCGCGAGAGTTTTCTTATCAAGGAATAAAACCTATTCCTCAGTAAGAAATAAAAACGGCGCACCATCATGGTGCGCCGTTTTTATTTTAGGAAACCACCGCCGAGAACCTTCCCGGCTCAACGCGCGGGGAATTGAATCTCTCGTTCAGCGCCGTTATTGCCGGGGAAATTGTCGAATATGGCGCGCACCAGATAGGGCATGGTGCGAAGCAAATCATCGCGCTCGCTCAAAATGAAGGCGGTCGAACGGTATACCTCGGCACCGCCCTGCTGGGTATCCCGTATGAAGAGCGACAGCGAATTGCGCTGGACCACCATGGGCACGTCGACCCAGTCCGGACCCCAGAAACCCGCGCCCATGCCCCATGGTCCTGGCCCATAAAAACCGCCATAGCCGCCATAGAAATACGGATCGTACGGACGGCGCACCATCACCTGCGTTTGTGTGGTGCCATAGCGGAACGAAACCTCGAAGCGGGCCTTTACGCCTTGGCGGGCTTCGACCAGACCCGTAGCGCCGATACCCGCGCGCACCATGTCCTGGAACGACTGATATTCCAGATTATTGATTTGGGATGGGTCGGCGGGAACAAACTGATAGGTCTGGCCTTCGACAGCCGCCGGCCATTGCTGAAACGACGTCACGCGGGCCGAGACGGTCGGCGCGGCGCAGCCCGTCAACGTCATCGCCCCCAGGACGGCAAGAATACCGGCCCACCGGCCAAGACTGCTGAACCAAGACGACCTGGACATTTGCAACTCCTTCAGCGCACGACGGCGCCATCATAACGAGCTTTGACATAAGCGCTTGCCAAAAGTTTTCAGGCTAGCCCGTAAGCCCAAGGTTCCGCTCATCGGCCAGCCACTACAATAGCCTTCTTGTTCATACAGGACTGCAAATCCCATGCGCACCGACACGCCCGTTACCGTTTACCGCAAGGATTACCAGCCCTACCCCTACGAAATTCCCGAAGTCGCCCTCGCCTTCGACCTCGCGCCCGACGCGACCGAAGTGCGCTGCACGATGCACGTGCAGCGCAGGCCTGAGGCCAGCGCCGACGCCGCCCTGATCCTGGACGGAGAAGAGTTGGAACTCGTGTCGGTAGGCGTGAATGGCGAGCCGCTGCCCGCCGCCAGCTACCAGCTGTCCGAGCACACCCTCACGCTGCGTGGCCTGCCTGCCGACGCCACGGTTGAAATCGTCAGCCGCTGCAAGCCGTCCGCCAATTCCACCCTGATGGGTTTGTACGTGTCGGGCGGCAATTTCTTCACGCAATGCGAGGCCGAAGGCTTCCGCCGCATTACGTGGTTTGCTGACCGCCCCGACGTCATGTCGCGTTATCGCGTGACGCTGCGCGCGCAGCCCGAGTATCCCGTGCTGCTGTCCAACGGCAACCTGATCGCCTCGCGCCAGTTGCCCGACGGCCGCAACGAGGTCGAATGGGAAGATCCGTTCCCCAAGCCCTGCTATCTGTTCGCGCTGGTGGCGGGCAACCTCACGCATCGCGAAACCACAGTCAAGACGGTCAGTGGCCGCGATGTGCTGCTGCAGGTCTACAGCGACCCCGGCTCCGAAACCAAGACCGAATGGGCGCTGGATTCGCTGGTGCGTTCGCTGCGCTGGGACGAAAGCCGCTTCGGGCTTGAACTGGACCTGGACCGCTTCATGATCGTGGCCGTCCATGACTTCAATATGGGAGCCATGGAAAACAAAGGTCTGAATATCTTCAACGCGGCTTACGTGCTGGCCGATCCGCAGACGGCCACCGACGCGAACTACGAAGGTATTGAATCGGTAATCGGGCACGAATACTTCCACAACTGGACCGGCAACCGCGTCACCTGCCGCGACTGGTTCCAACTGAGCCTGAAAGAAGGCCTGACAGTCTTCCGCGACCAGGAATTCAGCGCCGACATGATGGCGCGCGACATGGACGCCGCAGCCGCGGCCAGCGCGCGCGCCGTCAAGCGCATCGATGACGTCGTGGCGCTGCGCGCCGCGCAGTTCCCTGAAGACGCCGGCCCCATGGCGCATCCGATCCGTCCGGAAAGCTACCAGGAAATCGGCAACTTCTACACGGCCACCGTGTACGAAAAAGGCGCCGAGGTCATCCGCATGCAGCACACGCTGCTGGGCGAAACCGGCTTCCGCGCGGGCATGGACGAATACTTCCGCCGCCACGACGGCCAGGCCGTAACGTGCGACGATTTCGTCGCCGCTATGGAATCGGTTTACGTCAAGCAGCATCCCGGCCGCGACCTGTCAGTGTTTCGCCGCTGGTACCGGCAGGCCGGCACGCCCCGCGTTTCGGTCAGGCTCGATCACGACGCCGCCGCGCGCCGTTGCACCGTGACACTCACCCAGTCGTGCCCGCCCGTCGGCGTCGAAAAGAAGGCCGGCCCGGACTACGTCAAAGCGCCCTTCCACATTCCCTTTGCGATCGGCCTGCTGGACCGCGATGGCAATGCGCTGCCGCTGCGCCACGAGGGCGCCGTCGTGGACACCGCACTGCTGGAACTGACCACGCAAAGCCAGCAATGGGTATTCGAAGATATCGCCGAACGGCCCGTGCCTTCGCTGCTGCGCGACTTCTCCGCGCCGGTCATCGTGGATTACGACTGGTCCAACGAAGAACTGGCGCTGCTGTCCGCACACGACGGCAATCCGTTTGCGCGCTGGGAAGCCGGCCAGGAACTGGCCACCCGCCAGATTCTGGCGCTCGCGGACGCCCGCCAGGCGGGCCGTACGCTGCACGCCGAGGCGGCTTTCATCGACGCCTGGCGCGCGTTGCTCACCGATCCCGCATTGGATGCCGCCTACCGTGCGCGCGCCTTGGCGCTGCCGTCGGAAAAGACACTGGCCGAACGCATGCAGCAGGTGGATCCGCCCGCTCTGGCCGTGGCACGCGACTTCCTGCGCGCCGAACTGGGCCGTCAACTCCAGGCCGTGTTCCGCCGCGCCTTCGACGAGAACCAGACGCCGGGCGAGTACAGCCCTGCCCCGATTCCCGCCGGCATGCGCGCCCTGAAGAATCTGGCGCTCAGCCACCTGATGGCGGCCGGCGAGCCCGAAGCCCAGCGCCTGGCCGAACAACAGTACGCCAATGCGGGCAACATGACCGACAGCATGGCCGCGCTGACTGCCCTGATCAATTTCGGACAAGGCGACTTCCCGCAGCAGGCGCTGGCCGCTTTCTATACGAAATGGAGCGCTAATCCGCTGGTGGTGGACAAGTGGTTCGCGTTGCAGGCGGCCGCCCGCTCGACAACCGTGCAGACCGCCCGCGAGCTGATGAAGCACCCGGCCTTCACGCTGCGCAACCCCAATCGCGCCCGCGCGCTGATTTTCCAGTTCTGCCTCAACAACGCCCGCGGCATGCACCATCCGGACGGCTCGGGCTATGCCTTCTGGGCCGAGCAGGTGCTGGCGCTGGACGCGCTGAACCCGGAAATCGCCGCGCGCCTGGCGCGTGCGCTGGACAACTGGTCGCGCTTCGTCCCCACGCTGCGCGCGCCCATGCAGGCCGCGCTTGAAAAAGTGCGCCAGCACGACGGCCTGTCGCGCAACGTGCAGGAAATCGTATCCAAGGCTTTAGAATTCGCCGCATAGGGAGATCCTTTTGAAACGTAAAACACTGACTCAATACCTGGTGGAGCAGCAACGCTCCGCCCAAGCCCTGGCGCCGGAAGTCCGGCTGCTCATCGAAGTGGTGGCGCGCGCCTGCAAGGCCATCAGCCATGCGGTCAGCAAGGGCGCGCTGGGCGGCGTGCTCGGCAGCCTGGAAAGCGAAAACGTCCAGGGCGAAGTCCAGAAGAAGCTGGACGTGCTGTCCAACGAGATCCTGCTGGAAGCCAACGAATGGGGCGGCCACCTGGCGGCCATGGCCTCGGAAGAGATGGAAACCATCCATCTGATCCCGAACCGCTACCCCAAGGGCGAATACCTGCTGCTGTTTGATCCCCTGGATGGCTCGTCGAACATCGACGTGAACGTCTCCATCGGCACCATCTTTTCGGTGCTGCACGCGCCGCATGATGTGTCGGGCGCCCCCGTCTGCGAAGACGACTTCCTGCAGCCGGGCAACAAGCAGGTGGTGGCCGGCTACGCCGTCTACGGTCCCCAGACGATGCTGGTGCTGACCATCGGCAACGGCGTCGTGGGCTTCACCCTGGATCGCGAAATGGGATCGTGGGTGCTGACGCACGAGAACATCCGCGTGCCGGAAGACACCAAGGAATTCGCCATCAACATGTCGAACATGCGGCACTGGGCCCCGCCGGTCAAGCGCTACATCGACGACTGCCTGGCTGGCTCCACCGGCCCGTTGGGCAAGGATTTCAACATGCGCTGGATCGCCTCGATGGTGGCGGACGTGCATCGCATCCTGACCCGCGGCGGCATCTTCATGTACCCGTGGGACGCGCGCGAACCCGGCAAGGCCGGCAAGCTGCGCCTGATGTACGAAGCCAACCCCATGAGCTTCCTGATCGAACAGGCGGGCGGCGCGGCCATCAACGGCACGCAGCGCATCATGGACATCCAGCCTGAAAAGCTGCACCAGCGCGTGAGCGTGATCCTGGGTTCCAAGAACGAAGTCGAACGCGTGGGCCGCTACCACGCCGAGGACGCGGGCAAGTAAACTGCGCCCGTTCGTTCCGCACCAAAACAAAAGCCCCGGCCATGACAGCCGGGGCTTTTGCTTGGTGCAGACAGTAAAGAGTCAGGCTGGCTTACTTGACCTCTTCGATCGACTTCACGTCGTCCTTGTTGATCTGAACCTTCTTGCCGTTCTGTTCGTATTCATACATGCCCGACTTCTTGTCGTATTCGGGCTCGTCGGGCGCTACGGTCGAAGATCCGTCGCGTTGGTTGATAACCGAAGGCGACGAGCATCCGGCCAGTACTCCAACGCCGGTCATCACCAGGGCCAACGTCATGGTCTTCAGGTTCATGGTCGTGTTCTCCGAGTGTTGAATAGTGATTTCACTCTAGCCGAATCGACCCCCGAAATCGTGTCGGGTTGTGCGCAAAATGCTTAAGAACGTAATCGGACCCGGCCCCAATAAAGAAAAACCCCTCTAAGGGCGCGCCTGAGAGGGGTTGCAACCGTATACAAGCGGCAAGCGTGCTTACACCTTGGCGTGCGCCTCGATGAAACGGCGTACGGACGCTTCGTCGCAGTCCATCACTTCGACGCGCTGCGGCAGCGATTCAAGATCGGCGAGGTTGCCGGGCGGCGTCGCGGGACGGCCAAGCGCTTCCTCGATGGTCTCGGAGAACTTGGCCGGCAGCGCGGTCTCCAGCACGAGCATGGGGATGCCCGGCTCGACGAATTCGCGCGCGACCTTCACGCCGTCCGCGGTGTGCGGGTCGACCAGCACGCCAGTAGCGTCGTACAAGGCGCGAATCGTCGCCAGACGGTCCACATGCGAGCTGGCGCCCGACACGAAGCCATACTGCGACTCGAACTGATCCTTCATGTCGGACAGATCGAACGCGCCATCCCGCGGCAGCGCCGTCCACAGCGCCTTCACGCGATCGGTATCGCGGCCCACGAGGTCGAACACGAAGCGCTCGAAGTTGGAGGCGCGCGAGATATCCATCGACGGGCTGGAGGTGGCGTACGTCTGCTCGGCGGGACGCGGACGATACACGCCGGTACGGAAGAACTCTTCCAGCACGTTGTTCTCGTTCGTGGCCAGCACGAGGCGGCGGATCGGCAAGCCCATGCGGCGGGCAATGTGACCCGACAGGATGTTGCCGAAGTTGCCCGACGGCACGGCAAAGGACACTTGCTGTCCGGCGCGTTCGGTGGCGCGCAGCCAGCCGTGGAAGTAGTAGACGACCTGGGCGGCAATGCGCGCCCAGTTGATCGAGTTCACGGCGCCCAGGCGATACCGGTTCTTGAAGTCCAGGTCGCCGGCCAGCGACTTGACGATGTCCTGCGCCTGGTCGAACACGCCGCGCACGGCGATGTTGTGGATGTTCTCGTCTTGCAGCGAGTACATCTGCGCGCGCTGGAAGGCGCTCATGCGGCCATGCGGCGACAGCATGAACACCGCCACGCCTTTCTTGCCGCGAAGCGCGTATTCCGCCGCCGAGCCCGTGTCGCCGGAGGTGGCGCCCACGATGTTCAGCGTGGTGCCGCGCTTTTCCAGCACGTATTCGAAGACCTGGCCAAGAAACTGCATGGCCATGTCCTTGAACGCCAGCGTCGGCCCTTCCGACAAGCCCAGCAACGACAGCCCGCCGTCGAGCGGACGCAGCGGCACGATGTCCTCGCTGCTGAAGATCTGCGGCGTGTAGGCGGCGCGGGTCAGACGGCGCAGGTCGTCCGCGGGAATGTCCGTGGCGAACAGCGACAGCACTTCGAATGCCAGGTCGGCATACGAAAGGCCGCGCCAGGATTCCAGCGTGTCAGCAGAGACCTGGGGCAGCGTCTGCGGCACGGCCAGCCCGCCGTCGGGCGCCAGGCCTTCGAGCAGGATGTCGGAGAATTCGAGCGGGGCCATGCCGCCGCGCGTCGAGATGTATTTCATATCAATGGCTCCACGATGGGCCGGACTCCCTGGCGAGGGAGCCAAGCTTCATCAGGTCAGGTTCTCCACGCGCAGACGCGTCACCTTGGACCGCACGAACGGCAGCGATTCGATGCGCTCGATGGCCTGGTTGACGTTGCCTTCCATGGCCTCGTGCGTGAGGAAGATGATGTCCGCGCCGCCGATGTGCGACGGTTGCTGGATCATCGAACCGATGGAAATGCCGCGGTCGGCCAGGATGCGGGCGATGTCCGCCAGCACGCCGGGCTGATCGTCGACGCGCAGGCGCAGGTAGTAGGACGTGCTGACCTGTTCGATCGGCAGGATGGGCGTGTCCGACATGGCGTCCGGCTGGAAGGCCAGATGCGGCACGCGGTTGCCCGGATCGGCGGTGTGCAGGCGCGTCACGTCGACCAAGTCGGCCACGACGGCCGAGGCGGTGGGCTCTTCGCCCGCGCCCTGCCCGTAATACAGCGTGGGGCCGACGGCGTCGCCCTTGACCAGCACCGCGTTCATCGCGCCTTCGACGTTGGCCAGCAGACGCTCGGACGGCACCAGCGCCGGGTGCACGCGCAGCTCGATGCCGTCGGGGCGGCGCTTGGTGATGCCAAGCAGTTTGATGCGGTAACCCAGGCGCTCGGCGTGCTCGATGTCTTCGGCTGCCAGTTGCGAGATGCCTTCGATGTGGGCGCGGTCGAATTGCACCGGCACGCCGAATGCCAGCGAGGCGAGCAGCGTGAGCTTGTGCGCGGCGTCCACGCCTTCCACGTCGAACGTGGGATCGGCTTCGGCGTAACCCAGGCGCTGGGCTTCGGCCAGCACGTCGGCGAACGGCAGGCCGCGCGAACGCATTTCGGACAGGATGAAATTGGTGGTGCCGTTGATGATGCCGGCCACCCACTGGATGCGGTTGGCGGTCAGGCCTTCGCGGATCGCCTTGATGATGGGGATACCACCGGCGACGGCGGCTTCAAAGTTCACCATCACGCCGCGCTCAGAGGCGGCGGCGAAGATCTCGTTGCCATGCTTGGCCAGCAGCGCCTTGTTGGCCGTGACCACATGCTTGCCGTTGGCGATGGCTTCCAGCACCAGCTCGCGGGCCAGCGTGTCGCCGCCGATGAGCTCGACGACGATGTCGATCTCAGGATCGCGCACCAGCGCGTGACCGTCCGTATCAACCACGATGGAATCGCCCACGCGGGCGCGGCCCTTTTCCACGTCGCGCACGGCGGCGCGAACGACTTCAATGCGGCGGCCAGCGCGGCGCGCGATTTCCTCGGCGTTGCGGGACAGCACGGTCCACGTGCCGCCGCCAACCACGCCAAGACCCAGCAGACCCACCTTTATGGGTTTCATCGCGCCGCCCTCTGCGGGCGGGCGTTGAGGGGAATTCATTTCAGTTCTCCGTAATGCCAAGTGATGCCTCGCAGCACCCCCGACGCAAGAAAGCGGTCGCCCCTTATCGGGATGCCGCGGATCCGGCTCCGCCGGTCCGCAGGCATGCCCCCTAGAGGGGGAAGCGCGCAGCGCTGCGGGGGTGGGCACTCATCACTTCAGCAGACCGTCCTTGCGGAACATATCTTTGATGCCGCGCACCGCCTGGCGGGTACGCTGCTCGTTTTCGATAAGAGCGAAGCGCACGTATTCGTCGCCATACTCGCCGAAGCCGATCCCGGGGGACACGGCCACTTTCGCATCCGACAGGACACGCTTGGCAAATTCCAAAGAGCCCATCGCCCGGTAGGGTTCGGGGATCTGCGCCCAGATGTACATGGACGCCTTGGGAATTTCCACATTCCAACCTGCTTCATGCAGGCCGCGCACGAGCACGTCGCGGCGGCTTTGATACTGCGCCACGATTTCGTTCACGCAGTCCTGCGGACCGTCCAGCGCGGCGATGGACGCCACCTGGATCGGCGTGAACGTACCGTAGTCGTGATAGCTCTTGATGCGCGCGAGCGCGTTCACGAGCTCGCGGTTGCCGACCATGTAGCCGATGCGCCAGCCCGCCATGTTGTAGCTCTTGCTCATCGTGAAGAACTCGACGGCGACGTCGCGCGCGCCGGGCACCTGCATGATGGACGGGGCCACGTAGCCGTCGAACGTGATGTCGGCGTAGGCCAGATCATGCACGACGAGGATGTCGTGTTCCTTGGCCAGCGCGACCACGCGCTCGAAGAACGACAGGTCGACGCACTGCGCGGTCGGGTTGCTGGGAAAGCCCAGCACCATCATCTTGGGCTTCGGGATGGATTCGCGCACGGCGCGTTCCAGTTCCTCGAAGAAGTCCACGCCCGGCGTCATGCGCACGGAACGGATGTTGGCGCCGGCGATGACGGCGCCATAGATGTGGATCGGGTAGCTGGGATTGGGCACCAGCACGGTGTCGCCGCGGTCCAGCGTGGCCAGCATCAGGTGGGCCAGGCCTTCCTTGGAACCGATGGTGACGATGGCTTCGGAGTCCGGATCGAACTCGACCGCGTAACGGCGCTGATACCAGTCACAGATCGCCTTGCGCAGACGCGGGATGCCCTTGGACACCGAGTAGCCGTGGGTGGTGGGACGGCTGGTCGCCTCGACCATCTTGTCGACGATGTGCTTGGGCGTCGCCCCATCCGGATTGCCCATCGACATGTCGATGATGTCTTCGCCACGCCGACGCGCCGCCATCTTGAGCTCGCCGGTAATGTTGAAAACGTACGGGGGCAAACGCTCGATGCGAGAGAACTTCCTCATGATGGGAATCCTTAGGGGCGAAAAGGCAAAAAGACCAGGGCGCGGTCGCGCGAAGGGGAAAGGGGGCTTAGAACCGCGCCAGCAAACGATTGCAGCGCAGCAAAACCCTGTAATCTAGCGCAACGACGCCTGAGGGGCAAATGGGAAAAAAAGCCCCTTTTCCCTCGTGGATACGTTGCAACATGCGCCGTGTCCGATGCGCTATTATCAAGCACGTATAGCCGGAGTTTTTATTGAAGCTGCATACCGATCCTGCGACGGCCGCTCTTAACACTGTCACCGCTTACGGCGATGGCTATATCGAGGTCAACCAGGTACGTTTTTCCTCCTCGGTCGCTTTCGGCCCCGAAGGCGAAGTGACCATCTGGCCCGTTGAGTCGCCGGCCGACATTACCTCCTCCCTCTTGCTCCAGGCAGCCGGATTGTCCGAGCCCGCCCGCAACCCCCTGGATTTTCTGGATGCCCCGGAAGCCGCGCCCAGCCGGCCGGCCAACGCGCCCGAAGTCCTGCTGGTGGGCACCGGCGGCAAGCAGCAGTTCCTGCGCCCTGAAGTATTGCGTCCCCTTTTGGCCGTGGGCATTGGCGTGGAAACGATGGACACCCACGCCGCCTCGCGCACCTACAACATCCTGATGGCTGAGGGACGGCGCGTGGTCGTCGCCCTCATCCCGCCCAATGGAGCTACCAGTCAATGACGCCGAGCATAGGCAAACCCGCCCCGCTGTTCACCGCCGAAAGCACGATAGGCCCCATCAGCCTTGAACAATGCCAGGGGCGGGCCGTGATCCTGTATTTCTACCCCAAGGACAACACGCCCGGCTGCACCACCGAAAGCCAGGATTTCCGCGATCTGCATGGCGACTTCCTGTCGGCCAGTGCGATCGTGATCGGCATCTCGCGCGACTCGCTGAAGTCGCACGAGAATTTCAAGGCCAAGTACGAACTTCCTTTCCCTCTCATCTCCGACGCCGACGAAACCGTCTGCAACCTGTTCGGCGTCATCAAGCAGAAGAACATGTATGGAAAGCAGGTGCGCGGCATCGAACGCAGCACCTTCTTGATCGACGCCTATGGCGTGCTGGTGCAGGAGTGGCGCGGGGTGAAGGTCCCGAACCACGCGAAGGAAGTCCTGCAAGCCGCCAAGAGCATCGGTTAGCCGCACAGGAAACCCGTCAGGCGCTATAGCCGGCCCAAACAGGAGAGTGACGCATATGCCGCTTCCGAAGTTGCCTACCCGCCCCGCAGCCATCCTGACCTTCCCCTCGGGCGAATCCGCCCGAGCGCAGGCCCGCACGACCAAGACTGCCGCTGCGCGGTCCAACACCCAGGCTGCCCTCGCCGACGACGAGGACGAGCTGCTGGTCCAGCCAGAACTTGATGGTCTGGCGGCGCCGGCGCGCAAGGCCCACACGCCGTCCCCTGCCCACGAAACGCCACCGCCCGCCCCGGCCGCGCCCGCCGCCCGCGCCCCAGCGCGCCAGGCCAAGGCCACGCCCGCGCCGGCCAAGCGCAGCAAGGCGCGCGCCGAGAACGCCCCGCGCAAGTTGTTCGTGCTGGACACGAACGTGCTGCTGCACGACCCCAGCTCGCTGTTCCGCTTTGAAGAACACGACATCTTCCTGCCGATGATGACGCTGGAAGAACTGGATCACCAGAAGAAGGGCATGTCCGAGGTGGCGCGCAATGCGCGTCAGGTCAGCCGTTCGCTGGACTCGCTGGTGCAGGACGCCACGCACCTTGACGAAGGGCTGGAACTGGCAAAGCTGGGCAACAAGGACGCCACCGGCCGTCTGATGTTCCAGACGACCGCCATCCACAGCACCCTGCCCTCGGACCTGCCGATGGGCAAGGCCGACAACCAGATCCTGGGCGTGGTGCGCGCCCTGCAGGAAAAGTACCCGCAGCGCGAGGTCGTGCTGGTGTCCAAGGACATCAACATGCGCCTGAAGGCGCGCGCGCTGGGCATGGCCGCCGAAGACTACTTCAACGACCACGTCCTTGAAGACTCGGACCTGATGTATTCGGGCGTGATGCAGTTGCCCGAAGACTTCTGGAACAAGCACGGCAAGGACGTCGAATCCTGGCAACAGGGCGGCACCACCTTCTACCGCATTCACGGCCCGCTGTGTTCGCAGTTCGTCGTCAATCAGTTCGTCTACTTTGAAGGCCAGATGCCGCTGTATGCGCAGGTACGCGAAGTCAGCGGCAAGATGGCGGTGCTGGCCACCCTGCGCGACTACACCCACGGCAAGAACAATGTCTGGGGCATCACGGCGCGCAACCGCGAGCAGAACTTCGCCATGAACCTGCTGATGAACCCGGAATGCGACTTCGTGTCGCTGCTGGGCCAGGCGGGCACCGGCAAAACGCTGCTGGCGTTGGCGGCGGGCATCACGCAGGTGCTCGAAACCAAGCGCTATACCGAGATCATCATGACGCGCGTCACGGTGCCTGTCGGTGAAGACATCGGTTTCCTGCCTGGCACCGAAGAGGAAAAGATGCTGCCCTGGATGGGCGCGCTGGAAGACAACCTCGACGTGCTGAACATGGGTGATGGCGAAGGCAACGGGGACTGGGGCCGCGCGGCTACCATGGACCTCATCCGCTCGCGCATCAAGGTGAAGTCCCTGAACTTCATGCGCGGCCGCACCTTCCTGAACAAGTACCTCATCATCGACGAAGCGCAGAACCTGACGCCCAAGCAGATGAAGACGCTGGTCACCCGCGCGGGTCCCGGCACCAAGGTGATCTGCCTGGGCAACGTCGCCCAGATCGACACCCCCTACCTGACCGAAGGCAGCTCCGGCCTGACGTTCGTGGTCGACCGCTTCAAGGGCTGGCCGCACTCCGGCCACGTCACGTTGCAACGCGGCGAACGTTCGCGTCTGGCCGACTACGCGGGCGACGTGCTGTAGTTCTTCTTCGCGCGCGCAACAAAAAAGCCCCTTGATTACTCAAGGGGCTTTTTTTACCGCCGCGCGCCGATTATTTGTCGGCGGCGTTGGTGATGGCATTGCCCGCCCGGGACACATCCTTGCCCATGCCGGCAACGGTATTGCAACCGGCCAGCACGAAGCCGAATACGACAAAGGCAGTCAGCACAAACTTGCCGCGCATGCTCTAACTCCAAAATGAAAAGATGAAAGCGCCTATGCTCAGGCGATCTGCACGCGCAGTTCGCCCAGGCCTTCGACGCCGCCAGTGATCACGTCACCTTGGCGCACGGCGCCCACGCCTTCAGGCGTACCGGTGAAGATGATGTCGCCGGGCTGCAGTTCAAACAGGCCCGACAGATAAGAAATGCTTTCCGGAATGTTCCACAGCATCTGCGAGATGTCGCTGGATTGCTTGCGCTCGCCGTTGACGTCCAGCCAGATGGCGCCCTTGTCGAGCGTGCCGACCACGCTGCGCGGGTGGATGGGACCCAGCGGCGCGGACTGGTCGAACGCCTTGCCGATTTCCCAGGGACGGCCCTGCTTCTTCATTTCGCCTTGCAGGTCACGGCGGGTCATGTCCAGACCCAGCGCATAGCCCCACACGCATTCGTTGGCCTGATCGACGGGGATGTCGCGGCCGCCCTTGCCCAGCACCACGACCAGCTCCATTTCGTAGTGCAGGTTGGACGTCTTGGGCGGGTACGGCATCTTGCCGGTTTCGCCATCGGCCACGAACAGCACCGCGTCGGCGGGCTTGCAGAAGAAGAACGGATCTTCACGGCCGGTGAAACCCATTTCCTTGGCGTGTTCGGCGTAATTGCGGCCGACGCAATACACGCGGCGCACGGGGAACAGCGCGGCGCTGCCGGCAACGGGAACCGCGACGGGCGGCTGGGGAGGCAAAACGTAGTCCATGAGCTATCAACCTATGACAAATACGTGACCGGAAAAACCGGGAAAAATATTACCCCGACGCGCGCGCGCTTGGCTTGCCCTGTGACCCCGCGATGGGGCGGTGTTGTTGTTGGGCGGCCGGGCGTTTGAAAAAGCACTCGCGAGTGTAGCCCTTTCTGCGGCCAAAGCGAGTGCCGGATGGATCGGGCGCCCCATAAGACAACGGCGCGGCTGCGACTGGCCGCAGCCGTCGCGGCCGCGCCGCAGGAAAGTGCCAGCCAACACGATGATGCCGGCTGGCCGATAGCCTGATCAGCCCTTGGTGTAGCGCTCGGCGCTGCGCACGATTTCCTCGTGTGCGGCGTCCACGCCCTTCCAGCCCTTGACCTTGACCCACTTGCCCTTTTCCAGGTCCTTGTAGTGCTCGAAGAAGTGCTGGATGCGGGAGATGTCTTCCGTCGGCAGATCTTCGTAGGACTTGATATTGCGGTACGGGGGGTACAGCTTTTCGATCGGCACGGCCAGCAGCTTGGCGTCGCCGCCCGACTCGTCGTCCATTTCCAGCACGCCGATGGCGCGGCAGCGCACGACGGCGCCGATCTGGATCGGGAACGGCGTCAGGACCAGCACGTCGGCGGGGTCACCGTCTTCGGACAGGGTCTGGGGGATGTAGCCGTAGTTGCACGGGTAGTGCATGGCCGTCAGCATGAAGCGGTCAACGAAGATCGCACCGGAATCCTTGTCGACCTCGTACTTCACCGGGTCGGCGTTCATGGGGATTTCGATGATGACGTTGAAGTCTTCGGGCAGCTTCTTGCCAGGGGAGACGCGATCAAGACTCATGGTTCAACCTTGTTTGTCTGAAAAGATATTCAAATCGAGCCGTCGTCCTTGAACGGCGGCTTGGTGGTCGGCACGGGCGCCGCGGGCGGCGCCGGCTTGGCGGCGGGCGCAGCGGGCGCCGGCATTGGCGCGTAGGTGGGCACCGGCTCGTCGAAAGCGGCAGCCGGGATCGGCGCGCTGTCGAAGTATTCGTCGATGTCGGACGTGCCGCGTGCCAGCGGCGCATCTTCGGGCGCGAGGGCGCGGTCGTGCTGTGCCTTGCTGACGCGCGCGTCCGGGTCCAGCACGTAGTCCGAGGCCGACGCGGCGACGGGCGCTGCCGCGGCACCGGCGGGCAAGGCCGGGTAATCGCCGCCGACGTCCGTGTCGCTGTCGGTGTCCGACAGGCCGACGGCATAGCCGCCTTCGGCGTCCACGCGGTAGGGATCCGAACCGGTGTCCGCGGCGGGAAGCGCTGCATCCGAGGCCAGCACGGGCAGAGCCATGCTGGCGGCCGTCGCCAGGCGCCAGTGGCGCACGGCGTCGACCGGGCGATCCAGGCGATCGTAGAGACTGCCCAGCAATGCATGCGTTTGCGCATCGCTGCGTCGCGCGAGGCTGCGCAGCAGATAGCGTTCGGCCTGGCCCCAAAGCTGGCCGTTCAGGCACAGCATGCCCAGCGCAGTCAGCAGGTCGGGATCGGTAGGACGTTGATGCAGCCAGGTTTCGGCCTTGGCCAGGCGGCGCGACACGTGTTCGGCGTCGCAGCGGGCGTAGGCCGCCACCAAAGCGGGATTGAACTTGACGGCGATGGCCGACTCCAGCACACGGGCGGCTTCGTTGGGTTCGCCAGCGGCTTCGAAGGCCGCCGCGCCCGCCAGGGCGATTTCAGGCAGCAGGCGCTCTTCGGCCTTGAGGTCTTTCCAGATGGGGCGCCAGGCATCCTGGCCTGCCGCAGCCCGCAGGCGCGCGGCGCCGGCCGCGTCGATCAGCACGTCGGCTTCAGGGCGGCCCAATGCATTGCGGCGCAGAAGACCGCGCGCCAGCGTGAATACCTGCTCCTGGTGATTCAAGGCCGTATGTGCGCGCAGCAGCAGGCGCATGGTGTGCAGATGGCGCGCGCCACCGTCGGCCAGTGGCCCCAGCACAGTCAAGGCCCGCTCGGCGCGGCCCTGATCCAGCAGCATATCGGCGGAAACCGTGGCCGTGGCTTCAAGCAGGCCGGGATCCGTGCCGGCCTGTTCCTGCGCGTTGGCAAGCAGGCGATCGCGCCGGTCGAATTCACCGAGGCCATGCGCGGCACGGGCGGCCGACAGCGCGGCCAGGACGCGGCGCGTACGGACCTTGGTCTGGTCCAGAAGCTTCGTCAGGTCTTTTTCGGCATGGGAATAGCGGCCTTCGAGAAGACCAATCCAGCCACGTTCCAGCAATTCATGGTCGCGCGCCTGGGCACGCTTGCCGCGCCAGGCCCGGACGCGATCGGGAATGGCGAGCAGCCATGCCAGCAGGCGCAGGCCGACATACAGGATGATGAACGTCGCGACGATGAGCAGGACGGCGAGCGTCAGCGACATCTCGATGCGCCACGGCCACACCAGAAGCAGCACGTTGCCCGAATGCGAGCGCAGAACCACCGCCAAGGCGACGGCGACGACGGCGAGCAGCAGGGTCCAGAACCAGGTACGCATGAGCTCAGTCCTGCTCGCTGGTCTTGAAGCCCGCGGCGCGCAAGGCCGCGACGGCATTCAGGCTGTCCGCCACGTCCGGCATGCGCACGGCGATGTCGGTCTGGGCCAGCTCGCGCGCGAGGGTTTGCGCGGCGACGGTGTCGGGCGAACGGCCATCGAAGTATTTGGACAGCGTCGAACCGACGTTATCGAGCTCGCTCTTCCAGACGGACGGCTGGCGCATCAGCATTGCCAATTGCGCCGTCAGCAGCCGCTGGCGCAGCGTGCCGCGCACCTGATCGGCTTGCTCGGGCGACAACAACAGCGCGGCGGGTTCATCCACGCGCTGGATGGTGATGAGTCCGCCAAGTTCATGGGCCAGCGCGGAGCCCGCGCGGCCAGGCCACGAGGCGACTTCGGCGCGCCAGCGCTGCCACCAGGGCGCGTCGGCGGGGAGCCCTGCCTGCGGATCAACGACGGGGGCCGGCGCGGGAGGCTGGGCCTGGCCTACCGGCGCCACGCCGGGCGACACGGTGTCCGGCACCAGCAGCGGCGCCTTGCCGATCAGCGCGACCAGGCGCTCGATGCGGCCCGACTGGGCGGGGATATCGACGGTGGACACGGCGCGCAGGCGGTCCAGGTCGCCGTTGATCGATTGCTGCAGGCTGGAGAAACGCGGACGGTCGGCGCGCGCAAGGCGCGATTGGGCGGTTTCCAGCGCAACGATCGCGTTGGAGACATTGCCCGCCAGACGCAATTGCTGGTTGGCGATCGTCAGCAGACGCTCGACGTCGTTGGCCAGCAGTTCGTCGCTGGCGCTGTCGTTGAAGTTCTGCCAAGCCTGCTGCAGGGCGTTGTACTGGCTTTGCGTCTCGCGCAGCGTGTCTTCGAGTTCGGCGACGCGGCCCGACTGCGCCTGCGCCAGAGCGAGGGCTTCGCGGGTGTCCTTGCGGGCTTGCGCGACGTCGGCGCCGAGCGTATCCAGGCGCGTTGCGACTTCGCGGCCGGCGGAGACGAACTGGGTGCGTTGCTTCCACAGCGCATAACCCAGGCCAACGGCCAGCAGGATGACGATTATCAGGGCGGTGACCAAGGGGCCACTGCCGCGCTTGGCCGGACGGGCCTTGACGGAGTCGGCCGGGGCCGATGCGGACGCACTTGCGTCCGGGGCGGCCGGATGAACGGCCGAATCGGTAGCGGGAGTCTTATCTGTCATGACGCGATTGTATTCGGTGTCAGTCCGAACCAACGAATCAAGCAGCAACAAAAGCCTGGAATATCGACTCGTCGTTCGGCACGCAGATTTTTACCATCGCCGCTCCGGACGCGCCATGACAGGACGGTGGCAGGCGGCGCACCAGCGAGGGGTGCGTGATCACAAAGCGGCAGCGCAGCCACCAGTCAGTCAGACCTGCTGCGTGAAGCTGATTCTGGACGGCGTCTGCGCCCTCCCCGCTGGTGAGCAGCCAAGTGGCAGAGACGTCCGCTTCGGCCCAGCGCCGCAGTGCGCCAAGCTGGTCAGAGGTCCAGTCAGCCGCGCGCCGCTGGTAGGCGGCGTGACGCGTTACGTGGACGCCATGGGCCTCGAGTTTGTCGCCGAGCCAATCGCGTCCCTGGGTGCCACGCACCACCAGCACGCGCGCGGGCAGCGTAGGCTGGGCCTCGAGCACTCGCCACAGCGCCTCGGAATCGTGGGTGGGTGCGGACTCGTCCGGATGCAGAACTGTTGTATTCGCGCCAAAAAAGCCCGTCTCGCGCAGCGCCTGTGCGCTGGCGGGCCCGACCGTGGCCGCGGCCACGCCCGCGGGCCAATCGGCGGCGCCTTCAGCCTGGGAAAGCTGGTTCAGGTACTGGCGGGCCGCATTGCCGCTGACGAACACGACGAGGTCGAACGCCGAAGGCCGGGGCAGGTCTTCGGATGCGACGGAGATGGGATGGATTTCAAGCGCGGGCAGGATGCAAGGCTGCCAACCGGCGCCCTGCAGGCGGCCAGCCAGCGCTTCGTTGCGCCCCGCGGGCCGCGTCAGGATGGCGATGCGCGGCCCTTCGGCGGCTGCAAACGCCGGATCCATCAGTGCGGCTCGTTGTGCAGGAGTTCGCGGAGGATCGCCGCGGCGCCCGCGTCCAGCAATTCGGAGGCGGCGGCTTCGCCGATGGCTTCGGCCTGATCCACCGGACCGGTGTGCGTGGCGTGAACGATGCGGGTGCCGTCGGGCGACGCGACCAGCGCGCGCAGCGACAGTGTGTCGCCGGCGATCTGGGCAAACGCGGCCAGAGGAACCTGGCAGGAGCCGCCCAGCTTGCGAGACACAGCGCGCTCCGCGAGCACGCAGGCGGTGGTATCTGCGCTGACCAGCGGCGCGAGCCACGCACGCATGTCGTCGCGATCGTCGCGGATTTCGATGCCAAGAGCGCCCTGCCCTGCGGCCGGCAGGCTGTCGGCCGGGTCGAGCAGGCTGCGAATGCGCTCGCCCATGCCAAGACGTTCCAGACCCGCCGCCGCCAGCACGATAGCGGCGTAGTCGCCTTTGTCGAGCTTGCCGAGGCGCGTATCCAGGTTGCCGCGCAGGGGCTTGACCACCAGGGCGGGAAACCGGGCACGGATCTGGGATTCGCGGCGCAGACTGGACGTGCCGACCACGGCGCCCGCGGGCAAGTCCGCCAGCGAGGCATACCGGTTGGACACGAAGGCATCGCGCGGATCCGCGCGATCGAGGACGGCGCAAAGCTCGAACGGGGCTTGCAGATCCACCGGCACGTCCTTGAGGGAGTGGACGGCGAGATCGGCGCGCCCGTCGAGCAGCGCGTTTTCGAGTTCCTTGACGAACAGCCCCTTGCCGCCCACCTTGGACAGCGTGCGGTCGAGGATCTGGTCGCCTCGGGTCGTCAGGGTAAGAAGTTCAACTGCGCACGCTGGGTACAGCGTGCGCAGCTGATCGCGCACATGCTCGGCTTGCCACAGGGCAAGCCGGCTGGCGCGGGTCGCAATGACCAGACGTTGCGGCAGAGACACGTGATGCCATCAAACGAAGTTGGAGACGATGATCGTCGCGACTACGCCGAGGATGGCCAGCACGAACAGACCCTGAAGAAGGCTCAGGCCCGATTCGGTTTGCTGGGGATCGGTGGATCTACGCAGACTCATGTGCTGATTCCTTGGAAGCGTTCTTGCGGCTTGCAAGCCACCGTCCAAGGACAACAACGAGCAAGGCGCCAATAATTTCAGCGGCGATTTTAACCGTAGTCGGCTGAACGCCAAATTGACGCTCGACAATAACGTCGGTGACCAGCATGCCGCCGGCGATCCAGCCCAGGAGGCCCGCGCCGAAGGTGACGACCAGCGGATAGCGGTCGATGAGCTTGAGCACCAGCGTGCTGCCCCAGATGATGATCGGCACACTGACGACCAGACCGAAGATGACCAGACCCAGCTGATGGTCGGCATGCGCGTTCTGCGCGGCGCCGGCGATGGCGATCACGTTGTCCAGGCTCATCACGAAGTCAGCAATGATGATGGTCTTGATGGCCGCGACGATGGATGTGCCGCCCTTGATGTCGCCATGCGCATCGTCTTCGGGAACCAGAAGCTTGACGCCGATCCAGACGAGCAGCAGCGCGCCCACGACCTTCAGGAACGGGATGTTCAGAAGCTGCATTGCGAAGGCGATCAGGACGACACGCAGGATGATTGCGCCCGCGGTGCCCCACAAGATGCCTTGCATGCGCTGCTTGGGCGCCAGGTTGCGACACGCCAGCGCGATCACGACAGCGTTGTCGCCGCCGAGCAGGATGTCGATAAGGATGATCTGAAATACCGCTGCCCAACTCAGCGTCTGAAAAAACTCAAGCACTTTGAACCCCCGAAGGCATTTATGAAAAGAATGGCCGGTCCCGGCCCGGCCGCCCTGCCGCGCGCCTTCGCGCGGCAGGTTTATTTAGAAAAACATATTATTGTAGTTCAGCTTTCAGTCAGCTTTCTGGCGCATCAGTAAAACTTTACCAATCAGCAGCACCAGCACTGCACCGAGTGCGCCCGACATCAGCGCGAAGCTATGCTGCGTCACACCCAGCGCGGCGTCAATACGCGCAACGGGCTCTTGCAAAGCCGGATCGCCCACCAGCAGTTCGCCCGCGATGAAGCCCAACAGCGCCGCGCCGACCCAGACGATGAGCGGGAAGCGTTCGATGACCTTCAGGAGCAGCGTGCTGCCAAAGATGACCAAGGGAATGCTGATGGCCAGGCCGAGCACCAGCAACGTCGTATCGCCCATTGCCGCAGCGGCGACGGCCACCACGTTGTCCAGGCTCATGACCAGGTCGGCGATCATGATGGTGCGGATGGCGGTGAAAAGATTGCCCTGCGTCTTGCCGGCGCCGTCTTCTTCGCCTTCCGGCAGCAGCAGCGTAACGCCGATGTAGACCAGAAGCAGTGCGCCGATCAGCTTGAGCCACGGCAGCAGCAGCAACTTGGCCGCCACGAGCGTCAGCACGATACGCATGATGATCGCAGCGGCGGAACCGACCACGATCGCTTTTTTCTGTTGTGCCGGAGGCAGTGAACGCGCCGCCAGCGCAATAACCACGGCGTTGTCGCCCGATAGCAGAATGTTGACCCAAATGATCTGGAGCAACGCGATCCAGAATGCCGCTGAACTGAGTTCCATGCCTCTCTTTCCTAGGTGTGATCCCCCTAGGAGAAAACCAAATTAATGGATGAATTTGAACGGAGAAACGTACTGACCGTCTTGGTGCGAGCCCGACGGCATTCTTGCTGGTACGCGCAAAATTTCTTTCATTATAGTTTCGTTCAGCTTTCCGTATGATTGCCCCGACCGCTTCCTGGACGCGGGATTACCCTAAGAAATCACCAAAAAGATGGACGAAAAAAAGCCCGCCGAAGCGGGCTTTTTATTGCGCAATGCTGAGACTTACAGCACCGACTTGAGCAGCTTGCCCATTTCGGAGGGGTTGCGCGTGGTGCGGATGCCGCAGGCTTCCATGACTTCCAGCTTGGCGTCGGCCGTGTCGGCGCCACCGGAGATCAGCGCGCCGGCGTGGCCCATGCGCTTTCCGGGAGGGGCGGTGACGCCAGCGATGAAGCCGACGACCGGCTTCTTCATGTTGTCCTTGGCCCACTGCGCGGCGTTGACTTCGTCCGGACCGCCGATTTCGCCGATCATGATGACGGCGTCGGTGTCGGGATCGTCATTGAACAGCTTGAGCACGTCGACGTGCTTCAGGCCGTTGATGGGGTCGCCAC
This sequence comes from Achromobacter animicus, assembly GCF_902859585.1. Classification (GTDB taxonomy): domain Bacteria; phylum Pseudomonadota; class Gammaproteobacteria; order Burkholderiales; family Burkholderiaceae_B; genus Achromobacter; species Achromobacter animicus. The sequence continues at coordinate 71,833 of NZ_CADIJM010000009.1, forward strand.
CGATACCGACAGCGCTGGATTGGCCCAGGCCCAGTTCGGTGACTTGCGCCACGGCTTCGTACGTCAGGGTGCCCGAACGGCTGACGATGCCGATGCGGCCCTTGCGGTGGATGTGACCGGGCATGATGCCGATCTTGATTTCGTCCGGGGTGATCAGGCCGGGGCAGTTCGGGCCCAGCAGCAGCGTCTTGCTGCCCTTGGCCTTCATGCGGTTCTTGACTTCGAGCATGTCGCGGACCGGGATGCCTTCGGTGATGCAGATGACCAGTTCCAGCTCGGCTTCGACAGCTTCCCAGATGGCGGCAGCGGCGCCGGCGGGCGGCACGTAGATGACCGACACGGTGGCGCCGGTGTCAGCCTTGGCGTCCTTGACCGATGCGAAGATCGGCACGCCTTCGAAGTCTTCACCAGCCTTCTTGGGGTTCACGCCGGCCACGAAGGCGGCCTTGCCATTGGCGTACTCACGGCACATGCGGGTGTGGAACTGGCCCGTCTTGCCCGTGATGCCCTGGGTGATGACCTTGGTGTCCTTGTTGATCAGAATCGACATTGTGAATCCTTGATTTTCTCTTTACTTGACGGCGGCTACGACGCGGGTGGCAGCTTCGGCCATCGTGTCGGCGCTGATGATGGGCAGACCCGATTCAGCCAGCATCTTCTTGCCGAGCTCTTCGTTGGTGCCCTTCATGCGGACGACCAGCGGCACGTTCAGGTTGACGGCCTTGCAAGCAGCGATCACGCCTTCGGCGATGACGTCGCAGCGCATGATGCCGCCGAAGATGTTGACCAGGATGGCCTTGACGCTCTTGTTGGCCAGCATGATCTTGAAGGCTTCGGTGACCTTCTCGGCCGTGGCGCCGCCGCCGACGTCCAGGAAGTTGGCCGGCTCGCCGCCGAACAGCTTGATGGTGTCCATCGTGGCCATGGCCAGGCCGGCGCCGTTCACCAGGCAGCCGATGTTGCCGTCGAGCTGGATGTAGGCCAGGTCGAACTTGCTGGCTTCGATTTCAGCAGGATCTTCTTCGTCCAGGTCGCGGTAGGCGACGATTTCCGGGTGACGGAACAGGGCGTTGGAGTCGAAGTTGAACTTGGCGTCCAGGGCGATGATGTTGCCCTTGCTGTCGCGGTTCAGGGGGTTGATTTCGACCAGGGAGGCGTCGGTGTCCATGTAGCACTTGTAGAGCTTCTGGAACACGTCAACGGCCTGGGCAGTCGAGTCGGCGGGCAGGCCGATCGCGTTGGCGATCTTGGTGGCTTGCTCGGCGGACAGGCCGGTCAGCGGGTCGATGTATTCGGTGATGATCTTTTCGGGCGTGGAGTGAGCCACTTCCTCGATGTCCATGCCGCCTTCGCTGGAAGCGATGAAAGCGACATTCTGCGTGGCGCGGTCGGTGACCAGCGACACGTAGTATTCCTTCTGGATGTCGGCGCCGTCTTCGATGTACAGGCGGCGGACCTTCTGGCCTTCGGGGCCGGTCTGGTGCGTGATGAGCTGCATGCCCAGGATTTCGGAGGCCAGCTTGCGGACGTCGTCCAGCGAGCGGGCCAGCTTGACGCCGCCGCCCTTGCCGCGGCCACCCGCGTGGATTTGTGCCTTGACGACCCAAACCGGTCCACCCAGCTTTTCAGCGGCAGCCACGGCCTCGTCGACGGAAAGAGCGGGGATCCCGCGCGGCACGGGGACGCCAAATTGCTTCAGCAGTTCCTTGCCTTGATACTCGTGGATTTTCATGTGTTACCTGTCAGGACGTATGAGAAAAAGAAGGTGAATCGGAGGACGACTCGGCCGATGCCTCAGCGCTACCCCCGGTGTACCACTCGGGATAATGCTCAGCCACCACAGGGCCGCCAGTGCTGAGCGCATGGCAGCCGTCCAGTTGGAATGGACGCCGGTTCGGGTTGGGTTCCTGCCGCCGGCGGTTGGCCATCGTCTGGACCGCCGCGGTGGGAAGCACCTGCGACAGTTCGGTCATGTGCGTACAGCCTTCCACATGCCCGAACCGCTCTTTGACCTGGCGACGGAACCCCTTGAGCAGGTTCATGCCGATCAGGTCAGTGTACGCCGGCTCGATGGCCTTGCAATGCTCGCCGTAAGGCGCCGCGTCATAGACGGCCTGAGCCGCCACGATCGAGAATTGTTCGTCGATGGTGATGCGCAGGTGCATATGGTGGATGGGTTGCCCCGCCTTGAACATCTCGCCGTCGCGCTTGGGAAAATCGTACGCCTTGACGTCGATAAGCTCGGCTTCCAGGTCCCAGTTGCCGTCGTCGCGCGCGTACGACTGCACACGTATGGAACGCGTATGCAGCGGCTGACGAGGACAATCCGGCGGTGGCAAGGGCATGCGTGGGGCCTGCGGGGCAGAGACGGCCAGCGCGTAATGGTGCGCGGCAACAAAACCTTCAAAGTATAGCGCAGGCGGCCTGCCGCAATCGTATTAATTGGCCGGGGGATGGCCCGCTATCCCACACGCTGGCATGCGCGGCGGCGGCCACTCGCGTTGGGCCGTCGCCAGATCGGCCCTGGATTCACCGTCGGTGGATCGCAAAAAACCCGGCGCGCGCAAGGGAGCACGGCCGGGCGGGGGAATGCGGCGCCCGGCGCCCGCGCGCCGGGGACGGACCATGGCTTCAGGCCGCGTCGCGCAGCGCGCGGGCCGCCTGGACCATGCCGATCAGTGCCGCCTCGGTTTCCGGCCAGGCACGCGTCTTCAGGCCGCAATCGGGGTTCACCCACAGGCGCTCCTTGGGCAGGCGGGCGGCAGCCTTGTTCATCAGGTCCACCATCCAGTCCACCTCGGGCACGTTGGGCGAGTGGATGTCGTACACACCGGGGCCGATGTCGTTCGGGTAACGGAAATCCTCGAACGCCTTGAGCAGTTCCATATTGGAGCGCGACGTTTCGATGGTGATCACGTCGGCGTCCATGGCCGCGATGGATTCGATGATGTCGTTGAACTCCGAATAGCACATATGGGTGTGGATCTGCGTCTCGTCGCGCACGCCGGCGGTCGACAGGCGGAAGCAGTCCACGGCCCAGTCCAGGTACGCCTGCCAGTCGGCGCGGCGCAGCGGCAGGCCCTCGCGGATGGCGGGCTCGTCGATCTGGATGACGTTGATGCCGGCCGCTTCCAGGTCCACGACCTCGTCGCGCAGGGCCAGCGCAAGCTGGCGGCAGGTCTGTTCGCGCGGCTGGTCATCGCGCACGAACGACCATTGCAGGATGGTGACCGGACCCGTCAGCATGCCCTTGACCGGCTTATCGGTCAGCGACTGCGCGTAGGACGACCAGCCGACCGTCATGGGCGCGGGGCGCGCCACGTCGCCGAAGATGATCGGCGGTTTCACGCAGCGCGAGCCGTAGCTCTGCACCCAGCCGTTCTTCGTGAAGGCGAATCCGGCCAGCAGCTCGCCGAAATACTCCACCATGTCGTTGCGCTCGGGCTCGCCGTGCACCAGTACGTCCAGGCCCACTTTTTCCTGGAAGCGGATGACTTCCTCGATCTCCTTGCGGATGGCGGCTTCGTACGCGGAATCCGTCAGGGCGCCGGCCTTCCAGTCGCGGCGCAGCGCGCGGATTTCGGCGGTTTGCGGGAACGAGCCGATGGTCGTGGTGGGATAGGCGGGCAGCCCCAGCTGCTGCTGTTGGCGCGCGATGCGGCCGGCGAACGGCGCGCGGTCGCGCGACACGCCCTGGGCGGCAGCCATGCGCTGGGCCACGACCGGATTGTGAATGCGCACCGAAGCGCGTCGCGCGGCCAGTGCAGCGCGTTGCGCGGCCAGCCCATCCTGCACCGTCGGGTCCGTGGCGCTGTCGAGCGCGCGGCCCAGCAGGGTCAGCTCATCCAGCTTCTGCGCGGCAAAGGACAGCCAGCTCTTGAGTTCGGCGTCCAGATCCGTTTCGTTTTCCAGGTCGACCGGCACGTGCAGCAGCGAGCACGACGGCGCCAGCCACAGGCGGTCGCCCAATTGGCGCGCGACCGGAGCCAGCGTGGCGATGGCGGCGTCCAGGTCGGTGCGCCAGATGTTGCGGCCATTGATGATGCCCGCGGACAGCACCTGCCCGTCATTCAGGCCGGCGACCACCGCGGCCAGCTGCTCCGGCGCGCGCACCAGATCCACGTGCAGACCGGCCACCGGCAAGGCCTGCGCCGTCGGCAGGTTGTCCTTCAGACCGTCGAAGTAGGTCGCGACGAGCAGCTTGACCGGGTTAGCGGACAGCGTTTCGTAAACCTGTTTGAACGCGTCGCGCCAGGCTTGCGGCAGATCGAGCGCCAGGATGGGCTCGTCGATCTGCACCCACTCGATGCCCAGCTTGGCAAAGCGCGTCAACACGTCCTGGTAGACCGGCAGCAGCGCCGTCAGAAGCTGCAGTTTGCCGGAATCGGCGGGACCGTCGGCGAATGCGTCGCCCTTGCCCAGGAACAGCCAGGTCAGCGGGCCGGGAATGACCGGCTTGACCTGCAGACCCAGCGCCTGCGCTTCCTTGACCTGTTCAAACAGGGTGTCGCGGGCAACGCGGAAGGTCTGGCCGGGCACCAGCTCGGGGACGATGTAGTGGTAGTTGGTATCGAACCACTTCGTCATTTCGCAGGCGGCGGCGGGCTTGCCCGACGGCGCGCGTCCGCGGCCCATGCGAAAGAGCGTGTCCAGCGAGACCGGCTCATTGTCCTTTTGGCCGAAGCGCGCGGGCACCGCGCCGAGCAGCGTCGTCCATTCGAGGATCGGGTCGTACCAGGCGAAATCGCCCACGGGCACAAGCTTGACGCCCGCTGCCGCCTGAAGGCGCCAATGGCGGGCGCGCAGTTCGCGGCCCGTTTCCTCCAATGCTTCGGCGGTTTGCTTGCCGGCCCAATAGCCTTCAACGGCCCGCTTGAGCTCGCGATGGGCGCCAATGCGGGGGAATCCCAAATTATGAATCGTAGTCATGTGAACTCGCCATCCCACAAAATTTATTCAAGTGACGAGCATTCTGACGCTAAATCAAAATGAATCAAAATCAATGTCTACATTTATAAGATGAAGAAATCTCATAGAATGCCGGCTTGGTCCCGGGAAGGTAGATTCATCGCCGGGATGCCCTCGTAGATTCGTCTTGTATGAAGCCGCCCGATGCTGGAAATTCGCCACCTTGAAACACTGACCGCCATCCGTGACGGCGGCAGCCTGCAGGAAGCTGCAGAGCGCCTGCACCTGACTCAATCGGCGCTGTCGCATCAATTGCGGGACCTGGAAACTCGGCTGGGTACGCCCCTGTTGAATCGCCGCACGCGGCCGGCCCGGCTGACGACGGCGGGCTTGCGAGTACTGGCGCTGGCCGACGAGGTCTTGCCGCGCATCCGCGCCACGGAGCGCGATTTGCAGCGCCTGGCTGCCGGACGCACCGGCCGGCTGCACCTGGCGATCGACTGCCATTCCTGCTTTCAGTGGCTGATGCCGGCGCTGGACGCCTTCCGCGTGCAATGGCCGGACGTGGCGCTGGACCTGTCTGCAGCGTTCTCCTTCGCCCCCCTGCCCGCGCTGGTGCGCGGCGACCTGGACCTGGTCATCACGTCGGACCCGCAGCCGCTGGACGCAGTGGACTACCTGCCGCTATTCAAATATGAACTGGTGCTGGCCGTGTCCGAATCCAACCCGCTTGCCGGCAACAAATTCGTCATGCCGGAGCAGTTGGCGGACCAGACGCTGATCACCTATCCGGTGGACAAGCAGCGCCTGGACGTCTTTACCGCCTTCCTGGACCCGGCGGACGTGGAGCCGGCCGCCGTCCGCAAGGCCGAGCTGACGCCGATCATTGCGCAACTGGTGGCGAGCAATCGCGGCGTGGCAGCCCTGCCCAATTGGGCGCTGACGGAATACATGAATCAGGGATGGCTGCGGCTTTGCCGCCTGGGCCCGCAAGGCGTGTGGCGCACGCTGTATGCGACGGTGCGCAGCGAGGACACGGACGCCTCTTATATCGATGAATTTCTGACCATTACCCGCGACGTCTGTTTCAAGACGCTGTCGGGCATCAAGTCGGCGAAGTGATCACGTAAGGGACAGCGACGACTGCAGCGCCGCCGGCCGGCCCGACGCCCGCGGGAACAATGCCCGCCGGCCCCACGTCAGTCTTCGTCGCCCTCGCCCAGGATGCGCCGGATGACGTCGTGCGCGAAACCGCGGCTGGCCAGAAAGCGCGCCTGCTTTGCATAGACGGTGCGATCTTCGGGCTTGGCGCTGAAGCGCTTTTTCCAGACCTCAAGCGCCCGGTCGTATTCGGTGGCGCGAAGCTGGTCGCGCAATTCCGCGACCTGATTGTCGTCCACGCCGTGCTGGCGCAGTTCCTGCACGATGCGCGCCGCACCCTGCCGTGAGGCGCGCCGATGGACCAGGCTTTGGGCGAAGCGCTCGGTGGACAGCCAGCCCTCTTTCTCAAGCGCGTCCAGCACGGATTCGACTTCGGCTGCGTCTTCGGCGTAAGCGGCCAGCTTGCGCGCCAGTTCTTCGCGCGCGTGTTCGCGCCGCGATAGATACCCCACTGCCCGCATCTTCAGCGACGGCCCCTTGCGGGCCTGCTTGCCATCAGACGTGGTTGCCTCGCCAGGGCTGTCGGCAGGGTCGGCGCGCCGGCCGCGCGCGGCGCCGCGTTGAGCGGAACTACGTTGCTCGGAACTGCGCTGCCACAGGCCGGCGGGTTCGACGCCATCGGCCGAATCGTCAGGCGCCGCGGCCTCGCGGGCCACCCGCGCATCGGACGTGCGCCGCAAGCCTTGCGGCTTGGCGACCGTTTCGAATTCGTCGTCCAACCTGGCGCGTTGGCGCTCGGCGGATGCGGGAGTCGATTTCCAGCTCATGCGCTTTCCTGCTTGCTAAACAAAACGGCAGGCCCAAGAGAAAAACGGCAGGCCCAAGAAAAAAACGGCAGGCCCAAGTGGCGCCTGCCGCAGTTTCCCAGCCCAGACGGGCCGGCGGAGGGGCTAGCCCGAACCGCGGCGAGCCCAGTCGAATGCCCGGGATTACTCGGCGGTGTCTTCCGCCGTGGGCACGAATTCAGCGGCGCGGCTGACGATGCCCTGGTTTTCGCGGACGCGGTTTTCGATCTCGATGGCCATGTCCTTGTGTTCTTTCAGGTATTCGCGGACGTTGTCCTTGCCCTGGCCGATGCGGTTGCCGTTGTAGCTGTACCAGGCGCCCGACTTGTCGACGACGTTGGCGGCCACGCCCAGGTCGATGATTTCGCCTTCGCGCGAGATGCCGGCGCCATACATGATGTCGAACTCAGCCTGCTTGAACGGCGGCGCCACCTTGTTCTTGACGACCTTGACGCGGGTTTCGTTGCCGACGACCTCGTCGCCCTTCTTGATGGAGCCAATGCGGCGGATGTCCAGGCGCACGGACGCGTAGAACTTGAGCGCATTGCCGCCGGTGGTGGTTTCGGGGTTGCCGAACATGACGCCGATCTTCATGCGGATCTGGTTGATGAAGATGACCATGCAGTTGGTCTTCTTGATGGTGGCGGTCAGCTTGCGCAGGGCCTGGCTCATCAGGCGGGCCTGCAGGCCGGGCAGCGAATCGCCCATTTCGCCTTCGATTTCAGCCTTGGGAACCAGCGCAGCCACCGAGTCGACGACGATCAGGTCGACCGAGCCCGAGCGCACCAGCGCGTCGGTGATTTCCAGAGCCTGTTCGCCCGTGTCCGGTTGCGAGATCAGCAGGTCGGACAGGTTGACGCCCAGCTTGGAGGCGTACTGGACATCCAGGGCGTGTTCGGCGTCGACGAAGGCGCAGGTGCCGCCCAGCTTTTGCATTTCGGCGACGACCTGCAGCGTGAGCGTGGTCTTGCCCGACGATTCCGGACCGTAGATTTCAACGACGCGGCCGCGCGGCAAGCCGCCGACGCCCAGCGCGATGTCCAGACCGAGCGAGCCCGTGGAAACCACCTGGATGTCGTGCGAGACCTCGTTGTCGCCGTAGCGCATGATCGAGCCCTTGCCGAACTGCTTTTCGATCTGCGAAAGTGCGGCGGCAAGCGCCTTGGCTTTTTCCGAAGCGGCGGCCTTGGTGGTTTTGTCGTCCATGAGGAGTCCTGTCTGTAACGTATCTGGAAGTCGGAAAACTGCGGGTCTGGCAATGAGGTTCAGATTATGGCATCGGATTGTACTGGACAAATAACCAGTGTGCCAGTTCTTTGCACGTATACCCTGAGTGGCAAGCCCGGCGGCGTGTGACAGAATCCGGAGCGATCCCGGTATTTTGCCCTTTTTCCGCCCCCGGGCCGCGGTGTTTCTTCCTAGCAGCAGCCCATGCGTATCCTGATCGCCGAAGACGACAGCATCCTGGCCGACGGCCTGTCCCGCTCGTTGCGCCACAACGGCTACGCCGTGGATGCCGTGCGCGATGGTCTTTCCGCCGATTCCGCGCTGGCCGCCCAGGCTTTCGACCTGCTCATCCTGGACCTCGGCCTGCCGCAACTGGCCGGCCTTGAAGTGCTGCGCCGCCTGCGCGCCCGCAATTCCGCCCTGCCCGTCCTCATCCTGACCGCCGCCGACAGCATCGAGCAGCGCGTCAAGGGCCTGGACCTGGGCGCCGACGACTATATGGCCAAGCCATTCGCGCTGTCCGAGCTCGAGGCCCGCGTGCGGGCGTTGACGCGACGCGGCGCGGGCGGCGGCGGCACCATGCTCAAGCATGGCAAGCTGCTCTTTGATCAGACCGGCCGCGTCGCCATCGTCGACGACCAGACGCTGGATCTGTCGGCGCGTGAGGTCAGCCTGCTCGAGATCCTGCTGACGCGCAGCGGCCGCATGGTCAGCAAGACCCAGCTCGTGGACCACCTGTGCGAATGGGGCGAGGAAGTCAGCACCAACGCCATCGAGGTCTATGTGCATCGCCTGCGCAAAAAGCTCGAGCCCAGCGGCGTGAAGATCGTCACCGTGCGCGGCCTGGGCTACTGTCTTGAGCGGGACCAGGGTGCGGCGTACCTCGCAAGCTGAGCCCGCTCCAGAGCCGCTCAACCAGGAAGCCCTGGACATCATGCAAGCCGGGTCCAAGGGCCCGAGTTTCGCGCCGCCGCAACGGTCGCTGCTGGGCGAGATCCTGGACTGGATGCTGGCGCCGCTGTTCCTTTTGTGGCCCATGAGTGTCGCCATCACCTACGTGGTGGCGCAGAACATCGCCAACGTGCCGTACGACCGGGCTCTGGCCAACAACCTGCACGTGCTGACGCGCCAGGTTCACGCTCAGGATGGCCGCGCGGTGCTGAAGATGACCGATGCCGCCCGCGACGTGCTGCGCGCCGACGAGACCGACAGCGTGTTCTGGCTGGCGCTGGGCAGCCGCGGCGAATACCTGGGCGGCGACCGCGCGCTGCCGTTGCCGACCACCGTGGGCCAGCCCCGCCCCGGCGAAGTCCAGTACGAAGACGACACGCTGCGCGGCTTTGGCATCCGCCTGGCCTTCACCTGGGTGGACCTGCACCTGCCCGGCACGCAGCCCGCGCTGTTCATCGTGGCCGAGACCGTGGAAAAGCGCACGCAGCTCGCCAACGACATCATCAAGGGCGTGATCATTCCGCAGTTCGTGGTGCTGCCCATCGCCGTGCTGCTCGTCTGGTTCGGCCTGTCGCGCGGCGTGGCGCCGTTGAATGCGCTGCAGCAGCGGCTGCGCGCACGCCGGCCCGACGACCTCTCGCCCATCGACGAACGCGCCGCGCCTTCCGAGATTGCCCCGCTGGTCGCGGCCATGAACGACCTGCTGGACCGCCTGTCCGCCAACGTGCAGGCGCAGCGCCGTTTCGTGGCCGACGCGGCGCACCAGTTGAAGACGCCCCTGGCGGGATTGCGCACACAGGCTGAACTGGCGCTGCGGGACGCCAGTCCCGAGGAAATGCAATCCAGCCTGCGCCAGCTCGTGACCGGTTCTGAGCGCGCAACCCGGCTCGTCAATCAGTTGCTGCTGCTGGCCCGGGCTGAAAATCCCAGCGCGATCGGCCTGACACGCACGGACATCAACGCCATCGCTTACGAGCAGACCATGCACTGGGTGCCGCTGGCGCTGTCGCTCAGCACAGATCTGGGGTTCGAAGGCTCGGACACGCCTGTCGAGATCAATGGCAATCCGCTGCTGCTGGCCGAGCTGCTGAACAACCTGGTCGACAACGCGCTGCGCTACACCCCGCGCGGCGGCCATATCACCGTGCGCGTGCTGCAAGCGGACGGCCAAGGCATCCTGGAAGTCGAGGACTCCGGACCGGGCATTGCGCCCGACGAACGCGAGCGCGTGTTCGACCGCTTCTACCGCGTGCTGGGCACGTCATCCGACGGCAGCGGCCTGGGCCTGGCCATCGTGCGCGAAATCACGCAGAAGCATCAGGCGAGCGTCGAAATCGGCGACCATCCCACCGAACACTCCGACTTGCCAGGCACCCGCATCCGTGTCGTTTTTCCCCTCTACACGCCGCCATCCGAGACGTCCGACAGCTAAGGACTATCCCTAGCCTTCCCCGGCGCGTTTACTGTTTGTTTCAATTTTAAGATTCAAGTAAGGGTCACGTCAGAACCTCGTCAGCCTCGGCCCCCAATGTGGCGATAGCTCGATGTCGGCTCGCCGGCGGAGGGTCAAGCACGGCGGAAAACCGCCGGCCTAAAAAACGAGGAGACATCATGAGCACAACTACCATGGCAGGCCGCGGTCCATCCGCGGATCCGCGTCCGATGACCAAGGAGGAGCGCAAGGTCATCTTCGCGTCTTCACTCGGCACGGTGTTCGAGTGGTATGACTTCTATCTGTACGGCTCGCTCGCAGCCATCATTGCCCAACACTTTTTCTCCGGCGTGAACCCGACCGCGGGCTTCATCTTCGCGCTGCTGGCCTTCGCGGCCGGTTTCGCGGTGCGGCCGTTCGGCGCGCTGGTGTTCGGCCGGCTGGGCGACCTGGTCGGACGTAAATACACCTTCCTGGTCACGATCGTGATCATGGGCCTGTCCACGTTCCTCGTCGGCATCCTGCCCAGCTACGCGAGCATCGGCCTGGCCGCTCCCGCCATCCTGATCGTCCTGCGCCTCTTGCAAGGCCTGGCGCTCGGCGGCGAGTACGGCGGCGCGGCAACCTATGTTGCCGAACACGCCCCGCACGGCCGTCGCGGCTTCTATACATCCTGGATTCAAACCACCGCGACGCTGGGTCTGTTCCTGTCGCTGCTGGTCATCCTGGGCATCCGCACGTTCATGGGCGAAGACGACTTCAAGGCCTGGGGCTGGCGCATTCCGTTCCTGATCTCGGTCGTGCTGTTGGGCATCTCGGTCTGGATCCGGCTGCAGCTGAACGAATCCCCCACCTTCAAGCGCATGAAGGAAGAAGGCAAGGGTTCGAAGGCGCCGATCGCCGAATCGTTCGGCCAATGGAAGAACCTGAAGGTCGTGCTCCTGGCGCTGCTGGGCCTGACCGCCGGCCAGGCCGTAGTCTGGTACACGGGTCAGTTCTACGCCCTGTTCTTCCTGACGCAGACGCTGAAGGTCGACGCCAACACCGCGAACATCCTGATCGCCATCGCGCTGCTGCTGGGCACGCCGTTCTTCGTGATCTTCGGCGCGCTGTCGGACAAGATCGGCCGCAAGCCCATCATCATGGCGGGCTGCCTGATCGCTGCCGCGACCTACTTCCCGATCTTCCAGGGCCTCACGCACTTCGCCAACCCGGCGCTGGAAAAGGCGCAGGCGTCCGCGCCGGTCACCGTGATCGCGGACCCCAGCACTTGCTCGTTCCAGTTCAACCCCGTGGGCACCGCGTCGTTCACCAGCTCTTGCGACGTGATCAAGTCGTTCATGGCCCGCAACTCGGTGAACTACCGCAACGAAGCGGCTCCGGCCGGTTCGGTGGCCCGCGTCAAGATCGGCAACGAAGAGTTCACCTCGTTCGACGGCCGCTCGCTGGCGCCCGCCGAGTTCAAGGCCAAGGTTGCTGAACTCGACAAGACGCTGACCGCCTCCATCCGCAGCCACGGCTACCCGGCCAAGGCCGATCCGGCCCAGACCAACAACGTGATGGTCGTGGTGCTGCTGACGATCCTGGTGCTGTACGTGACCATGGTGTACGGCCCGATCGCCGCCATGCTGGTGGAAATGTTCCCGACGCGCATCCGCTACACGTCGATGAGCCTGCCCTACCACATCGGCAACGGCTGGTTCGGCGGCTTCCTGCCTCCCGTCGCGTTCGCAGTGGTGGCTGCCACCGGCAACATCTACGACGGCCTCTGGTATCCGATCATCATCGCGGTCATGACCCTGGTCATCGGCACGCTGTTCGTGCGCGAATCCAAGGACAACGACATCAACGCCTGATAGACCATCCCCCGCCGGGCGGGACTGCTGCGCCTGCCCGGCCTTTCAAAAGCTCCTTATGGGAGCTTTTTTTTATTCGCACTTTCAGGACCATGTCAGACCGGCGCCAGTAGACTGAGCGCTCAGATTACGGCCTTGCGCAAGATTGCCTGACGATTGATCCCCCTGTCAGACGATTGCAGGGTTGCTCTTCTGACACCGATGCCGCGTTCCCCGCGAGCCTTTTATGACGCGGCATTGTGTGCTCCCGTACCGGCCCGACTCTTTATTGAGCCGGGCCGCTTTTTTTGTGGCCGCGGATCGTGCGACCGCTCGTGCCAAGACAAAGGGCGGCCGCAATGCGACCGCCCTCTTCATGCCTTTCGATGGCACACGGCCGGCCTCGCGGCCGGCGCGGATCAACGACGCATGCCCACGCCGATCGCGACCACACCCGCCACGATCGCAGCAATGCCTGCCCACGTCGGGATGGGAACCGACTTCTCGGTTTCCGCGGTGGCCTTCACGGATCCGATCTGCAGGACCGTTTCCTCGGACTTGTAGCTGAAGCCCTTGTAGGCCAAGGCAACCACGCCCAGGACAATCAGGATCGCGCCAATGATTTTCATGTATTTACTCCAATCTCACGTTGGTGCGCGGGACATTACCGGATAGGCTGATCGCTGTCAGTGACAGAACGTGTCGCCTGTTGCGGGTGTACTCAGCCCCTTCGGCAAAGCCGCCGTGTCGTATAGAATCAACCCTTTTGGCCGACGCTCATGTGGTTCAAGAATCTCAAGATTTACCGCCTCTCCTCGCCCTGGACCCTGACCGGCGATCAGCTTGAAGACACGCTGGCAAAGCATGCGTACCAGTCCGGCAACAACCTCGAAATGCAAAGCCTGGGCTGGGTGCCCCCGCGCGAGAACGGCGGTCTGGCCCACGAAGTCAATGGCCAGATCCTGCTCAGCCTGCGCGCCGAAAAGAAGCTTCTGCCGGGCACCGTGATCAACCAGGTCGCCAAGGCGCGCGCCCAGGAAATCGAAGAGCAGCAAGGCTACAAGCCGGGCCGCAAGCAGATGAAGGAAATCAAGGAGCGCGTCACCGACGAGCTTCTGCCGCGCGCCTTCAGCGTCTATCGCGACACGCGCGTGTGGATCGACCCGAAGAACAACTGGCTCGTCATTGACGCGGCTGCGTCGGCCAAGGCCGACGAAGTCATCGGCCTGCTGGCCAAGTGCGTCGATCCCTTCCCGCTGGAAAATCTGTACGTCGCCCAATCGCCAGCGTCGGCCATGACCGGCTGGCTGGCCGAGGACGAAGCGCCCAGCAACTTCACCATCGACCAGGACACCGAGCTGCGCTCGTCCGGCGAAAGCGGCGCGGCCATTCGCTACGTCAAGCACTCCATTGACGCCGACGACGTGCGCCGCCACATCCAGTCCGGCAAGCAGTGCACGCGCCTGGCCATGACCTGGGCCGACCGCGTGTCGTTCGTGCTGACCGAAGGCCTGGACGTCAAGCGCGTAGCGCCCCTGGACGTACTGAAGGAAGGCAACGAAGGCGTCGCCGCGAATGACGACGAAAAGTTCGATTCCGACATGATGCTGATGACCGGCGAACTGGCCAAGATGATGGCCGAGCTGGTCGAGGCGCTGGGCGGCGAAAAGAAGATCTAAGCCTTCTTACCCGCATCGGCAACAAGGGCTGCCCCTGACGGAGCAGCCCTTTTTCATGCCTCGACGCTGCGGTCGCGGCCGGCCTGCTTGGCCTTGTACAACGCCTTGTCGGCGCGATCGATCAGATACGCGTAGTCGGGATGGCCATCGAAGGTCGCCACGCCGATGCTGGCCGTCACCTGCAGCGCGCCCGCCTCGGCAAGCATGAAGCGGTGCCGGCGGATCTCGGCATTGAGTTTTTCAGCGGCGGCCAGCGCGGCGCCGGGCCCCGTGTCCACCAGCACGACCAGAAATTCCTCGCCGCCATAACGGAACACGAAGTCGCTGGAACGACAGGTCTGGTGGACGACCTCGGCGAACTGGCGCAGGATCTGGTCACCGCCCGCGTGGCCATGCGCATCGTTGATGGCCTTGAAGTGATCGATGTCCAGCAGCAGCACCGAAAAGCTTGACCGCTGGCGCTGGGCCAGCGAAATCTCGCGGCCGATGACGGACGGCAGGAAGCGCCGGTTCAGCACGTTGGTGAGCGGATCGCTGCCGCTTTCGATCTCGGCCACCATGTCGAACAGGCCGTTGAGCAGATGCTTGATACGCGCCACCAGCTCTTGCAGTTCACGAACCTGGTCGGGCAGCGATTCCTGTTCGTGACCTCTCCCTTGCATCATCCGCGGCAGCACCGTGTCATCCAGGCGCGCCACGGCCTCCGTGATCTGGCGTAGCGCCGGCGCGCTTTCAAAGAGCACCGCGCCCTTGTGCTGCAGCCACAGACCGAACTCCGAGGCTGCCAGGCGCGGCAGCGCCTGCTCCGGCGTCCGGTAATGCAGGCCTATCAGCACCGCCTGACTCCACTCCAGCAACGCGGCGCGTTGGCGTTCGCGTTCGGTCGAGATGTTCTGACCCAGCGCGAAGAGGCGATAGGCCTCGTCGTTGCGCGCGCCGCGGTTGATGTCGCGCATGAACGCGCGGCTCATCTGCTCGATCGCCAGATCGAACAGGTTGCAGACGTATTGCGTGGCCACCGATGTCGCCATGCCATCCAGACCGCTTGCGCGCAGACGCTGCGCAATCTCGTTCTTCAGGATGCGGGCGCCTGCCATCACCAGATGGATCGGAATGTGGACGCGCGCATGGACCTCGCCGACCTTTTTCTGCGTGGCCAACAGCACGTCGATGTCGCCCTGGTCGCGCACACACAGCAGGCCCTTCAGCCAATGCGTCATGCCGCGATGCAGGCGGGTCGACACGATTTCATGCGAGAGCCGCGGGCCGGCCTCGGCATCGGCGAGCAAGGTGGAATAGAAGGCGTCGACGAGCTGCGTGGCGTGGTCCGACACCACCGCCGCAACCTTGCCGCGCGTATCGGCGTCGACCGATTGATAGACCGCTTCCCAGGCCTGCGCGTTGGATGCGCTCAGGTAGCAATCGTGGCCGCCGGCCGCGTTTGCGGAGGCCGCGTTTGCGGGGGCCGCCCTTGCGGTAGCTGCAGGAGGAACACCGGTACTGCTCGAAGACATAAGCTCATCCGCCCAAGAACGGCGCGCGCGCCTGGCAGCGGCGCGCGCCCGAAAAACCAGCGCGGATTATGCTTGAATTCACCGCGGCGGGGCCGCGCTTGCGGCGCCGCCAAGAACCGTTGACGTCAATCCAGGCCGTGGAAGACCGAATCGTCGGGACCGACATGCGACGGATGCTGCCACGTCACATCACGCAGCGAATGCTGCACCAGCCCTTCCACCCCCAGCAGCACGGCGAAGATCGCCATGCGGATGGGAATGCCGTTATCGGTCTGGCGGAAGATGGCCAGACGCGGATCGTGGTTCAGGTCCACGCTGAGGTCGTTGGCGCCCGGGCGGCTGTCGCGCGGCAGCGGGTGCATCACGATGGTCTCGGGGCTGCAATAGGCGTCGATGATGGCGCGGTTGACCTGGAAGTCCGGCGTGTAGCCTTCGTTCTCTTCGTTGGCGAAGCGCTCCTTCTGAACGCGCGTCGCGTAGATGACGTCGGCGCCGGCCAGGCCTTCGGCCAGCGAAGACTTCTGTTCGATGATGTTGCCGTTGCGGCTGGCCTGCTCGACGATGTAGGTCGGCATCTCCAGGCCCTTGGGCGAAATCAGCGAGAACTTCACGTTCTTGTACAGCGCCATCAGCTTGATGAGCGAATGCACGGTGCGGCCGTATTTCAGGTCGCCGACCATCGCAATGTGCGCGCCGTCCAGCAACTTACCCAGGCGCGAGAACTCGGTCAGGATGGTGTACAGGTCCAGCAGCGCCTGGCTGGGGTGTTCGCCCGGGCCGTCGCCGCCGTTGACCACGGGAATGTTCGTGGCGCGCGCAAATTCCGCCACCGAGCCTTGATCGGGGTGGCGGATGACCATCGCGTCCACATAGCCGCTCATGACGCGGCTGGTGTCGTAGATGGACTCGCCCTTGGCCATCGACGAGAACGTGAAACCGGTGGTGTCGCACACCGAGCCGCCCAGGCGGCAGAAGGCGGAACCGAAGCTGACGCGGGTGCGGGTGCTGGCCTCGAAGAAAAGGTTGCCCAGCACGGCGCCTTCCAGCACGCGCGAGACCTTCTGACGGCGCGCGATGGGCTGCATCATGTCGGCCACGCGGAACAGGTCTTCGACGGAGTCGCGGGTGAACTGATCCACCGACAGAAGCTGGTTCTTGCCTTCAACGGCGATGCGATCACGCAAGGGACCGTCTTGTACGCTTTGCGTATATTTTTCCAGCAGCACACCGTTTTGCACGATTTCGCTGACAAAGCGCTGCACGACTTCCGGCATGGCGCGGAATTCCTGCGAACCTTCAGGCAGAAGCCAAGTATCAAGCGCCCGGCGCTTAACGCCAATGCGCGTGGCAAACACGTCGCGGGTGAGGTTGAGGCGGCGCATGGCGTCGCGCAGGAAGGCTTGCTGGGAGATGCTCATGACGGGCCCCAAAAAGAGGATTTATATACGCAGTGCGCATATTATTCCGACCATCCACACAAGTCCAATATTTTTGCGCATACGGGTTTACCCGCGCTTTTACCGCTGAGCGTAGGCCGCCGCCTGTGGGGTCGCCGTCACGGCCTGTCCGGCCGCGAACCAGCACGCCGCGCAAAAGGCCAGCATGCTTGCCACGAAGCAAATCAGCGCCAGCAATTGCGCGGGCCAATGACCACGCGTCAGATGGCCGCTGTAGCCTTGCCGCAACAGGCTGACCTGCGCCAAGTACGCAAACGCCACCCCCAGGCCGGCCAGCACAAGACCGGCCAGGAAAAACAACAGGGGAATCTGCAGATCGGGCGCGGCGATGTCCGGCCCCACGATGCCCAATGTGAATCCGACCAGGATCAGAGCGGCACCGCCATTCAACCACCCCAGAAAACGAAACGCGCCGGCCAGCAGCGCGAACGACGTGCCGTTTGCGCGGAGCTGCTGGGCGCGGGCGTCCATGGATCAGCCGCCGGTCGCGCTACGGCACGTCGGCGTCGCGCTCTGTATCGACTTGCGCGCCGCCGCGATCTCGGCCTCGTCCCAGCGCCCTTCGCCCAGCACCGTCACGGTCACCTTGGAGGTAGCGGGACCATCGGCCTCCGCGGAAATCAGTTCGAGCACGGTTGCCGGCTGGCCGACCTTGTAAAGCTGGATTTCGTCCGGCGCGCCCTTCTCGCCCAGGCTATGGCGCCAGGCATAAGAGACGCCATAAGGATGGCTGACCTGCGTATGGCACGCGCGCACGTATTCGCCGGCTCGGCGGAATGCCGCCTGATAATTGGTGTCGACGCTGAAGGTTTCCTTCTTTGCGGTTTCCGACTCGTAGACCCCGGTGCTGGCGCATCCGGCCAACGTGGCCGCCAACGTGACAGCCACCCATACAGACTTGCGCATGATTCTTCCCGCCATTGCTATTCGGACTTTCGCGATTATGCCAGCGGCTGCAAAAAGGCCACGCGGAAAGTGCCCAAGTGCGGCACTTCCTGCGTGGCCTTGCGCCGTCATGACGGCAAAGGGCCTGATGCCCTACCGCTTTTCCGCGGCCCCTTCGATCTTTTCCCCGCCCCGCTGAATATCTTTACCGGCCCCGGCGACGGTGTTGCACCCCGCCGTCAGCGCAGCAATAGAAAGCATCATGACGAGAAAGACTTTGTTCTTCATAAACATCTCCTGTCTGGGCATGGAAAAAACCGAACCCAGCATACCTCAAAGGCCGCCTCGGTGACACAAGCCGGTCACGTGTAACAACACCGACAAAAAACCGTCACCACCCTTACGCGCCGGTGACACTTGCGACGCATTCTCGCCTGTCGCGTATTTGCCGCCAATGGATTAGGATGCGCACATGACGAAGAAACAAGCATCACAATCCGCTGGCGCCAGCCCGCAAGGCTGGGGCTGGGAACAGCCCCAGTGCCGCGGACAGGCCGCCCTGGCGCTGTTCATCGACGACCTGCATCGCATCTTGCAGACCCATGCCGCCGGCAAGCTGGCGGATAGCAGCACGCTGGCGGACGCGCAGGCCCAGGTCAATGAATTGCTGGCGCGGTACAACGAAATTTCTGCCGCTCCGGAAATTTTTCTGGGGCAGTCAGTCGAACTCAAAGAAGGCATCGACCGCAGCGGCGTAGCGCATACGGTGCCGATTTTTTCGCCGCGCCTGAAGCAGTCGCTGGTGTCGATGCTGGGACAAGGTCCGGGATGACGCCCCGGCAAGCGGCCCGGCTGGCGATCGCAGAGTACAGCCCCCAAAGGAAGGAGACTACAAGATGAGCACGGACAACGTTGTTGAGTTTCTCCGCCTGCTGTCCCTGGACGTCACGCTGGGCACCGCTGCCCAGCACGCCGCAAGCCAGGCAGACGCGCCGCTGGCCCTGGCCCGCTTGGCAACCTCACACGGTCTGCCGTGCAACGCTTCGGATTGGTCTTCCTTTGCACGCAACTGCCTGGACAACCTCGACCTGACCGAGGGCGACACGGGCATGGCGAACGCCACGATATGGCAGCTGGTGCAGGATCCCGCCCACGGCACCACCATTCCCGCCAGCGCCATCACCCGTGTGATCGGCATCATCTCGCAGCCCGAAGGCGAGCCGCCGGTGGTTGGTCACGTCGTCAGCGATCTGGCACCCCGCGCCCCGATGAGCATGGCGCCGCACCCGACGGGTTCCTGATCTTCCGGGGCTCGCAGCCCACTCAGGGATGCGGGTTCAGGACAGACCTTTCAAGCCTGTCCCTTCAAAAAATCAATCACGCCGGCCGCGCCGCATGCGCCGCTGGCCATGCAGGCGGTCAGCAGGTAGCCGCCCGTCGGCGCCTCCCAATCCAGCATTTCTCCCACACAGAAAACGCCGGGCACGGCTTTGAGCATCAGCCCGGCCGTCAGTCCCTGGAACGCCACCCCGCCCGCCGTGCTGATCGCTTCGTCGATCGGGCGCGGTCGCCGCAGCGTCAACGGCAAGGCCTTGATCCGCTGACCCAGGCGCTCGGGGTCCTTGAAGTCTTCGGCGCTGGCGCATTCCCGCAGCAAGCCCGCCTTCACCCCCGTCAGTCCCAGCCGGCTTTGCAGATGGCTTGACATCGAGCGGGCGCCGCGCGGATGCGTCACCGCCGCCATCACCTTTGCGTGCGGCCAGTCCGGTGCAAGATCCAGCATGGCCACGGCGCTGCCATCGGCCTCGATCCTGTCGCGCAGGGTTGCGGACAATGCATAGACGAGACTGCCTTCTATGCCTGTCTCGGACACGACGAATTCGCCCTGACGGCCAGGCCCGCCGCAGGACATGGCCACGGACTTGACCGGCTGGCCGGCAAAGCGGCTGCGAAAATGATCGGACCAGTCCACGTCGAACCCGCAGTTGGCGGGCCGCAATGGCGCAACCAGCACGCCGTGCGCCTGCAGATCCGGCACCCAGGCGCCATCGGATCCCAGCTTGGCCCAGCTGCCGCCGCCCAGCGCCAGCACGACCGCATCCGCTGCATGGCGCGCTTCACCGTCGGGCGTCGCAAAGCGCAGCAAGTCCACGCCGGGATTGTCGCCACGCCAGCCAAGCCAGCGATGTCGCATATGAAACCGCACGCCCTGTCCGCGCAGCCGGGCAAGCCAGGCCCGCAACAGGGGCGCCGCCTTCATCTCCTGCGGAAACACCCGGCCCGACGAGCCCACGAATGTCTGGATGCCCAACGCATGCGCCCAATCGCGCAGACCGGCGCCGTCCATCGTCTGCAGCCATGGCTGCACGAACGGGGCGCCGTCGCCAAAGCGAGCAAGGAAAGGCTCGGCGGGCTCGCTGTGCGTCAAGTTCAGGCCGCCCCGTCCCGCCATCAGGAATTTGCGTCCCACCGAGGGCATGGCGTCAAAGACGTCCACCTGCGCCCCGGCTTCGCTCAGCCTTTCCGCTGCCATGAGACCGGCGGGGCCGCCCCCGATGACGGCAACGCGTTTGGCGGACAGGCTCATGGCGCCGTCGCCTTCATGACAGGACGCGAGCGGGAAAAGGCGGAAAGCATGCGGGAGAAGTCGGAAGGAAAAGGGACGAAAGGACGGCGCAGCCACGGGACGCAGATTGTCTCACGGCGTCAGGGCGCTTCCCACGAGCGCGCGTCGCAACTGCGCGTTCCCTTGTCCCGAAAGGCTCGCAGCGGCCATTTCTTGACCGCAGGCGCCAAGCCTATGTTTTTTCTGGAAAAATCCGATATACGCAGCAGCTATCCCAAGGGTTTTCCACAATCCCTGTGGGTAACTGCCGCGTTCTGGGGATCGTGTCAGGCGCGCTCGGCCGCGTGCATGGGGCCGGACCAGGGCTCGGCATCGAGCTGGAAACGCAGTTCCTGATACTCGCCGTCGACCGCGACGCTGCGCAGCAGGCCGGCATCTAGCGCCTGACCCAGTGCGCGGCGGCACAGGGTTTCGGGATCGTCCGGCAGCGACTGGAACACGCCGTCGGGGATGCGCAGCCTCAGCAAGGCAGAGGGATCGCCGCGGTCGGCCGGACGGCCGATATGGATGTGGGCGGGATACCCGTGCGGGCACCAGATGCCCACGTGGTACTTGCCCTCAGCGCCCGTATCAGCAACGTAG
Organism: Achromobacter animicus; assembly: GCF_902859585.1. Lineage (GTDB taxonomy): Bacteria > Pseudomonadota > Gammaproteobacteria > Burkholderiales > Burkholderiaceae_B > Achromobacter > Achromobacter animicus. Next base: position 92,875 of record NZ_CADIJM010000009.1, read on the forward strand.
CCGGGATGATCGTATTTTGCGGTTCCCATGGACACTCCTTCTGTGCGGCAATGTAGCGCGCGTGGCCCATGGTAGCGCAGGGTTGCGGCCGTGTGCGGCCACGGATACCCGGGAAACTCCGGACGCGAACCGCGCATGACCCAGCGCAATCGCCAGACGAAAAAAAGCCGCGACAATGTCGCGGCCTTTTTTACTGCGGTCTTGCCGGGTGCATTTGAAACGCGCCGCCGGGAGACCGGGTACTGCTTGAAACTGGTTGCGGGGGCAGGATTTGAACCTACGACCTTCGGGTTATGAGCCCGACGAGCTGCCAGACTGCTCCACCCCGCGTCTGATGTGTGAATCATACATCATTTTGAAATCTTGTGCAGCGCACCCACGCGAATGTTTCCGTTTTTCGACAGAAAACCGCGAAAAACATTGGCGACGTGGCGCAGGATCGTGCCAAGGCGCCCGGTGCAATTCAGGCAGATCACCTGCGCACTATCCAGCGCGGTGAGGCGCACCGCGCCGCCGTAGGACACCCCGTGAACCTCGCCCGCATTGAGCCGGGCCGGTACGACGCGATGCAGGCCGCCTGCGGCTTCCAGGCCGCTTGCCGCTTCCTCGACGCGCACGCTGCCTTCGACGCAGACAACGGCAGCGCCTGCGCGCAGGACGAAACTCCGGCTGGCGCCGGCGAGTAGTTCCAGGCGAAGGCCCGGCGAGGCGGGGTCGGAATGCGGGGTCATGATGATCTCCAAAAGGACCATCACAGGCTACGCGCGCCCTGCTTTGCGCAACAGCCACAAAAATCGGCTTTCTGTACCGATGCAGAGGGTCGATTTTGTGGCTGTTATGGTGTACTTTGCCTGCATCTGTGCCTACCCACCGTCCAACCCCGGGGAGCAAGATCGGCGCATGGAACCTCAACCGCTGTACCTACGCCTGGCCAATCACTACCGGCGCGCCATCCAGACGGGCGTGCTGGCCCCCGCCCAGCGCATGCCCTCGGTCCGCACGCTGGTGCGCACCCATCATGTCAGCCTGTCCACGGCGCTGCAGGCCTGCCGCCAGCTCGAGGACGATGGCCTGATCGAGGCCCGTCCCCGCTCCGGCTACTTCGTGCTGAAACCTCGCCGCAACAGCATTCCGCCCGTGGCCGAGCCGGACATCCGCCAGACCCTGGGCGCGGCGCAGTATGTCGGCATCCACGACCGGGTTTCGGACTTCATCGCCAAATGTGAAGCGCACCGGGTCAGCGCCAACTTTGCGCTGGCCGCGGCGGTGCCCCAGGCTTATCCCATGGAGGCGCTCAAGCAGGCGATGACGCGCGCACTGCGGCAGTCGCCCGAGGTGCTGGTCAGCCCGGTGCCGCCGCAAGGGCATCCTGACCTGCGCGGTGTGCTGGCCCGTCGCGCGCTGGCCAACGGCATCAACGCCACGCCGGACGACGTCATCGTCACGCATGGCTGTATCGAGGCCCTGAATCTGGCGCTGCGTGCCGTCGCCCGGCCCGGCGACACCATCGCCGTGGAATCGCCCGCCTACTTCGGTCTGCTGCAGATCCTGGAAAGCCTCGGCATGCGCGCGCTCGAGATTCCCACCAGCCCCCAGCACGGGCTGTCGATCGAAGCGCTGGACCTGGCCTTCCAGACGCACGGCAATATCCGCGCCGTCGTCGTTGTGCCGAACTTCCAGAATCCGCTCGGTTGCGTCATGCCCGACGCGCACAAGGCGCGGCTGGTGGCGCTGTGCGAGCGCCAGCAGGTGCCGCTCATTGAAGACGACACATACGGCGCACTGACCGACGACGACACCCCGCTGGCCGCGGCGAAATCCTGGGACGCCACGGGCAACGTCATCTATTGTTCGTCGATGCACAAGACGCTGGCCCCCGGCATGCGGCTGGGCTGGCTGCTGGGCGGCCGGTGGAAAGCCCGGATCGCCATGCTGAAGTTCGCGCAAAGCCGGCCCAACGAACCGCTGGCGCAGATCGCCGTGGCGGAGTACATGGGCTCGCGCGCCTATGATCGCCATCTGGCCCGGCTGCGTCGAGAACTGAAGACGCAGCGCGACCTGACCGCCGAGGCCATCGCCGCGCATTTTCCGCGGGGCACGCGGCTGAGCGTGCCGCAAGGCGGGATGCTGCTCTGGGTGGAAATGCCCGAGGGCGTGTCGGGCATGGACGTCTTCGAGGCCGGGCTGCGGCAAGGAATACGCGTGGCGCCCGGCGCGATGTTCTCCAATGGCGCCCGCTACAACCACTTCCTGCGCATCAGTTGCGGACAACGCATCACGCCGGAGATCTCGCACGCACTGGTGACGCTCGCGCGCATCGTGGAAGAAAGGACAGCATGAACGCGGAACTGCATCAATTCATCGCGGACTATGGCCTGTGGGCCGTGCTGGGCGGGACCTTCCTGGAAGGCGAAAGCGTGGTGGTGTTTGCGGGATTTCTGGCGCACCAGGGATTGTTCCATCTGCTCTACGTCATGCTCTGCGCGTTTGCCGGCTCGTTCATGGCGGATCAACTGCTGTTCCTGCTGGGCCGCCGCTACCGCGACCATCGCTACGTGCAGCGCATCCGCGCCAAGCCGGCGTTCGGCAAGGCGCTGGCGGCCATCGACCGATATCCCAACGGATTCATACTGGCGCTGCGCTTTCTGTATGGGTTGCGTACGGTGGGGCCGGTTGCCGTGGGCGTGTCCAAGGTGCCGGCCCTGCGCTACCTGGTGCTGAACGCCATCGCCGCCATGATCTGGGCGCTCTGCTTCAGCCTGCTGGGATTCGTGTTCGGCCGGACCATCGAAGCGCTGCTGGGACGCCTGCACGGCGTGGAAACCAAGCTGGCCGTGGCAGTGGCGCTCGGCGTGCTGGTGTGGCTGGCCTATCAGGTCTACGCACGCCGCCGCAAATAGCGGCGGGCGCGTTCAGAACACCAGTTTGCCGTTTGCGCGCTGCACATGGCGGCGGCGCGCGTTGCGGTACAGCATGCCGATGATCGGCAGCTTTGCAAGGCGGCGCAGGATCGGGTGACGCTGGTCGAAGTCGTGCCAGGCCTTGAAGCCATGGCCCATGCGCTCCCAGCTCTCCCTCGCCTCGGGGGAAAGCTTGCCGGGGTCAAATGCCGCCAGCTTTGCCGCTTCCGAAACGCGCGCCACGAGGGCGCGGTTCCGGCCTTCCAATGAATACTGATTCCGCATGGGGCCGCATATTACCCGGGCTTGGCCTGCCGTGGCGGCGCGCCGGTTGCGCGTTGCTTCGGCGCAATGGCGCCGCTTTTGACCGCCTCGCGCAAGCCGTTGTAATTGAAGGAGTTTGTGAATCTATGCCCGCGCTATCCCAAGGCTTGTCCACAGAACCTGTGGGTAACTGCCGCCGGGCGCATCACTTCAGGGCGGTCAGGACCATGTCACGCACGCTTTCGAAACCCGCGACGTATTGCGGATTCTCGGAACGCGCCAGCAGGCCGGAGTAATTCTGCTCCAGTTGCGCCTCGATGGCCTCGCGCAGGCCCGGCGAATTCTTCGCCATATGCAGCATCGAGAGCAGCGTGGTATTGAGCGCGTCGATGCGCCCACCCTGATGCGAGATGGTGTGCACGACAACGGCGATCTGTTCCTGGATGTCCATGATGTAAGCCTCCTGGCGATGAAATCTGGCGCGAATCCTAGCATGGTGGCGGGGCGCGCCAGGGCTGACAGCAAGCGGCGCGCCTCCCCTGCCGCGGCTAGGCAAGCACCGGACGCGGCGCTAGCATGAAGCGTAGCCGCAAGAGGCACCGCGGCGCACGCCGCCGGCGCTGTCTCCGGGCGCCCGGCGCAACCGGAGCGCGCACATGAAAACGATCCAGAACTATGTCCCGCCAAGCGCCCAGTCGCTGCAACGGCTGCAGGACAGGCTGGGCTATCCCGACAGCAGAATGGCCGAGCTGGCCGGACTGGACGCCTCGACACCCTGGCCCAGTTATGTGGGCGGGCCGGAACCTCGCACGCTGGGCCGGCAGCGGCTGTTCTACATGATGGCCCGTCTGACGCTGGAAGAACCGGAATGGCAACGCGTGCTGGCCGCCATGCGTGAGGCCGGCGCGCATTTCGATTGCCAGGATCCGCACGGTGATGGCGCGGCGCCGCCGCCCGAACCGATGGCGGACGAAGAGCGCAAGTTCGGCATGCTGCTGGTCAGCCGCAACGGCTCGTTCCACGAAATGGAGCAACTGCGCGAGTTCGCCCATTTTGCGCACGAATCGGATGTCAGCCGCTTCGTGCACAGCGCGTTCTATGACAGCGACATCGACCTGTGCCGTTTCAGCTTTGCGGACCACGACGGCCTGGACGCCGCCAGCCGGGACCGCATTTTCGATGCCGCGCACAAGACCATCACGCGCTTCGAGTTCGACGGCCGCATCTATCACGGCGGCATTCCGCCCGAGTCCGACGGCTAGCGGCAACGCATTGACGCGGGCAGGCAGGCGCCTGTACCGTCGCCACTTCGCCTTCCCGCTCAACGCCATCGCTCATCGCATGAACGAACGACTTGACGCCATCGACCGGCAACTGCTGAGCCTTCTGCAGGCCAATGCGCGCGAACCCGCCGCCATCCTCGCGCGCAAGCTTGGGCTGGCGCGCACCACCGTAGTGGCGCGCATCGCGCGGCTGGAACGTGAAAGCATCGTTTCCGGCTACGGCGTGCGCCTGGGCCGGCTGCTCGAAGAGGCGGCGGTGCGCGCCTATTGCTTCATCAGCGTGCTGCCCAAGACGCCGGCCGCCGTGATCCGTGAACTGGAGCGGATGCCGGAGGTCGAGGAAGTGTCCTCGGTCAGCGGACCCTACGACTACCTGATCTTCCTGCGCTGCGAGACCCACGAACAACTGGACGCGCTGCTGGACCGTATCGGACTCATCGACGGCGTGAAGCAGACGCAGACCTCGATCGTGCTCAGTCGCAAGGTTGATCGGCGCAGCGCGGTTGCCGCTCCCTGAGCCGCCTCGCGCCCCTCGCGCGTCTTTCCGGCGGGCGCCACATGGTGGTGTAATGGGGCCTGTCGCGAATCCTGGATTTTTCATGCTTGCTCGCCTTGCCCCTGCCGCCGCCCTCCTCGTCCTGTTGACCGCGTGTTCCAGCATGAGCGAGGTCACGTCCGTCAACAAGGACCAATACAGCGTCACGTATAGCTCCGGCACGCAATTGCTGAGCTGGGTCGAGATCAAGAACCAGGCATTGCAGCGTGCCGACCAGCACTGCCAGTCGCTTGGCCGCAAGCTGGTCAAGCCCAGCGTGACGTCCAACCACGCCACCGGGCTGGGTTCCAAGCGCGCCACGGTCACGTTCGAATGCGCGCCTATCGATCCTCCCAAGAGCACCGCTCAGTAAGCGCCCACGGCCACCATTGTGAACACTCTCCTGCCTGTGGGCATCACCATGGGCGATGCCGCCGGCATCGGTCCCGAAATCGTCGTCAAAGCCTGTGCGCAGGGATTGGGCGCGCCCTGTGTGGTGTATGGCGATGCTGGCGCGCTGCGCCGCGCGGCGACGCAATTGGGCGCCCGCCTGGATATCACCGAGATCGCGGACATCAGCCAGGCCCGGCCGGACGCTGCTGGTATCCAGGTGGTGGCTTGCAGCCCCATCCTGCCCGCGGACCTGCCGCTGGGTAAGGTCAGCGCCCTGGCGGGCCGCGGCGCCTACGATTATGTGTGCGCGGCCATCGACGACGCGCTTGCCGGACACATCCGCGCCATCGTGACCGCCCCGTTGAACAAGAAGTCCATGCACGAGGCCGGCATCGACTATCCGGGCCACACCGAAATCCTGGCGGACCGCTCCGGCACGCAGGACTTTGCGATGATGCTGGCCAACAATGAGCTGCGCGTGCTGCTCGTGACCATCCACGTCGCATTGGCCGACGTCATGGCGCGCATCACGCCGCAGGCCGAATTGACCGCGATGCGGCTTGCGGATCGCGCCTGCCGCCAGATGGGCATCGCGCAGCCGCGCGTTGCCGTCGCGGGTCTGAATCCGCATGCGGGCGAAGGCGGCAAGTTCGGCCGCGAAGACATGGACATCATCGAACCGGCCATCGCTGCCGCCCGCGCGGAAGGCATCGATGCCAGCGGCCCCTGGCCGGGCGATACCGTCTTCATGCGCGCCCGCCGCGGAGAGTTCGACATCGTCGTGGCGCAGTACCACGACCAGGGCCTCATCCCGGTGAAGTATCTGGGCCTGGACCACGGCGTGAACGTCACCGTCGGCCTGCCGTTCGTGCGCACCAGCGTGGACCACGGCACCGCATTCGACATCGCCGGCCAGGGCGTGGCCGACCACGCGTCGCTGGTGGAAGCGTTCGATCTGGCGCTGGCGATGACGCCTTGAGCGCGTAAAGATCCGCAGACTGCCTCAGCGCGCGGACGCTTGCGGCCTTCTCGCGACGGGTCCGCGACGGTGCGGGTCTACAATACGCCCCGTTTCCGGCGCCCCGCGCCGCCGCTTTTCCGTTCTTCCTCCCTTCCCATGTCCCGCCTCGTTCGACTTCTGCCCGACCGCTTCACCCTCTACCTGATCTGCACCGTCATCATCGCCAGCTTCCTGCCCGCCCATGGGCAAGGCGTGGTGGTGTTCGGCTGGATCACCAACGTGGCCGTCGGCCTGCTGTTCTTCCTGCACGGGGCGCGCCTTTCGCGCGAGGCCATCATCGCCGGCCTCACGCACTGGAAGCTGCACCTGACCATCTTCTCGGCCACGTTCCTGATGTTCCCGCTGCTGGGGCTGGCGCTGCAGCCCGTGCTGGAGCCGCTGGTCACCCCGGAGCTTTACCTGGGCATCCTGTTCCTGTGCTGCCTGCCTGCCACCGTGCAATCGGCCATCGCGTTCACCTCCATGGCGCGCGGCAACGTGCCCGCCGCGGTGTGCAGCGCGTCGGCCTCCAGCCTGCTGGGCATCTTCCTCACGCCCCTGCTGGTCGGCACGGTCGTCGCCAACGCCGGCAGCGCGCCGATCTCGTTCGACGCCGTCGGCAAGATCATGCTGCAACTGCTCCTGCCGTTCGTGCTGGGCCAGTTCGCGCGGCGCTGGATCGGCGCGTGGGTGCACAAGCGCAAGGCCATGCTGAAGTTCGTGGACCAGGGCTCGATACTGCTGGTGGTCTACACGGCGTTCTCCGAGGCCATCAATGAAGGCCTGTGGAGCAGCACCCCGATTCCCGCGCTGGTCGGCCTGGTCGTGAGCTGCGGCGTGATTCTGGCGCTGGCGCTGGGCCTGTCCGCACTGGCCGGCCGGATGTTCGGCTTCAGCATCGAAGACCGCATCACGCTGCTCTTCTGCGGCTCGAAGAAAAGCCTGGCCAGCGGTATTCCGATGGCCCAGGTGCTGTTCGCCGGTCACGCCGTGGGTGCTGTGGTGCTGCCGCTGATGCTGTTCCACCAGATCCAGCTCATGGTCTGCGGCGTACTGGCGGCGCGCTACGGCAAGCGCCCCGACGCCACGCACTGATCGCCGTCTCGTACAAAAAAAACCGCGCGGCTGCGCGGTTTTTTTTTGATGTGGCGATGTGCGGAATCAGTACATGTCCCGCGGCTGCGCGCCGGAGAAGTTCAAAAAGCGCGTGCTGGAACCCTGGAACGTCAGACGCACCGTGCCGATCGGGCCGTTACGCTGCTTGCCGATGATGATCTCGGCCGTGCCCTTGTCCGGCGAATCGGGGTTGTAGACCTCGTCGCGGTAGATGAACAGGATCACGTCCGCGTCCTGTTCAATTGCGCCCGATTCGCGCAGGTCGCTCATGACGGGGCGCTTGTTGGGACGCTGTTCCAGGCTTCGGTTGAGCTGCGACAGTGCGATCAGCGGGCAATTCAGTTCTTTGGCCAGACCCTTGAGCGAGCGGCTGATTTCCGACACTTCGGTGGCCCGGTTTTCGCCGGAACCGTTGCCGGACATGAGCTGCAGGTAGTCGATGATGATGAGGCCAAGCTGGCCGCACTGGCGCGCCAGACGACGCGCGCGGGCGCGCACTTCCATGGGACTGAGCGCCGGCGATTCGTCGATGTAGACCTGCGCATCCTGCATGAGCTGCACGGCGTGCGTGACGCGCGGCCAGTCTTCGGCGATCAGCTTGCCCGTACGCATGCGGTGCTGGTCCAGGAGTCCCACGGAACCCAGCATACGCATGGCGAGCTGCACCGCGCCCATTTCCATGGAGAACACCGCCACGGGCAGGCCCTCTTCGATGGCGACGTGCTCTCCGATGTTCATGGAGAACGACGTCTTGCCCATGGACGGGCGGCCGGCCACGATGATCAGGTCGCCACCCTGCATGCCCGACGTCATCTTGTCCAGATCGGTGAAGCCCGTGGGCACGCCCGTCACGTCGGACGTGCTCTCGCGGTGGTAGAGCTCGTCAATGCGCTCGACCACCTGCGTCAGAAGCGGTTGGATCTCCTGGAAGCCGGCCGCGCCGCGCGCGCCTTCCTGGGCGATCTTGAACACCTTGGATTCGGCCTCGTCCAGCAGCTGCCGCGCTTCCTTGCCCTGCGGGTTCATGGCGGCCGACGAGATTTCGTCCGCGATCGACACCAGCTTGCGCAGCATCGCGCGCTCGCGCACGATCTCGCCGTACCGGCGGATGTTGGCGGCCGACGGCGTGTTGTGCGCCAGGGCATTCAGGTAAGCCAGTCCGCCGGACTCTTCGGCCTTGCCCGCGCTGACGAGGGACTCGTGCACCGTGATGACGTCGGCCGGGCGCGCCAGACCAATCAGGCGCGCAATGTGGTGCCAGATCAGCCGGTGGTCGTGACGGTAGAAGTCTTCTTCGAGAAGCACATCCGCGATACGGTCCCAGGCAGCGTTGTCCAGCAGCAGTCCGCCCAGGACTGACTGCTCCGCCTCGATGGAATGCGGGGGGACGCGCAGGTACTCGAGCTGGGAATCGGCGGGTGTGTTCATGGCTTCAATAGTAACGGCTGCAGGATATCCGCGACGCGGAAAAACCCTTGGATGTCGCGCGAGGGGAATCGGGCAAGGATGGGGCGCAGCGGCATGGCGATGCCGCACAGCACGCGCGCCAGGCGCTTCAAGCGGGCCCTGACCTCGGGGTCGGGATTGCAGTCCAGGTAGACATCGAGCGCCAGCTTGCCCAGCGTGCGCGCATCTGCATCGCCCAACTTGCGCAGCGACACCAGCGAGGCCAGCATCTGGAACAGGTCATAGGCCTGCGCCAGCGGCCGCGACAGCGTCGCGCCGATGTTTTCCTCGAAGTCGATGCGCCAGATCTCGCCATCGCGCAGCGTAACGTTGCGGATCTGCGCCCCGCCATGCCACATGCCGCGGGCATGGAAAGCGGCCAGATCGGCCGCCGCGGCGCGCGCGAGCCACATGCGCGAGGTGGAGTCTTCGTTGCGGATGAGGTCCGCCAGGTCTTCGCCCACGAACTCCAGCACCAGCAGGTTCTGCTCCCGCCACCACACCTCGGGGACGCGCGACCCTGCTTCCAGCAACTGCGCCAGGCGCTGCCCTTCGTGGGCCAGACCGTTGCGCAACAGCACGCTGGGACGGGGAAACTCGCCCAAAAAAACCTTGCAGCCCACGGCGAGGAACAAGGCGCGCACGTAGCGCAGCACATAGCTCACGCTCTGCAGGATGCCGGGCCGACGCCGCTTGATGATGCAGCGCACGCCATCTATCGTCACATCCCGCACCGAAGGTTCACGCGACGCATCCACGCTGTCGAGCCAGGCTCGCAGGCCGGGCGGCGCGTTGTGATGGACAGGCGGATGAGTCAAGAGGTCCTCTGGAATGACAGCGTAAAACGAGGGTGCGTCGCCGCGCACCATTCAGCACGACATCGGCACATGGCTGAAAAAAGAAAAAAAGCCGGCGCGCGGGCCGGCTTCTTTTTACCGCGACTGCCGGATCAGGACAGTTCGCCTTCGACCAGAACCGTGATGTCGACCACGACGTCGGCGTGCAGGGCGACCTGGACCGGGTACTCGCCGATGGCCTTCAGCTGGCCATTGGGCAGACGCACTTGGGCCTTCTCGACGGCTTCGAACGAAGCCTTCTTCAGACCTTCGGCGATGTCGGCGTTGGTGACCGAACCGAACAGACGACCGTCAACGCCGGCCTTCTGAACGATCTTGAGCTGGTAGCCGTTCAGGCGCTCGCCCAGGGCTTGGGAAGCGGCCAGCTTTTCAGCCTGGACCTTTTCCAGCTCGGCGCGGCGGGCTTCGAATTCCTTCAGGGCGGCGTCGGTTGCGCGACGGGCCTTCTTCTGGGGAATCAGGAAGTTGCGGGCGTAGCCATCACGCACACGCACGACTTCACCCAGGTTGCCCAGGTTGACGACTTTTTCGAGCAGAATAACTTGCATTTCAGTGCCCCGGATTAGTTGTGGTTGTCGGTGTAAGGCAACAGAGCCAGGAAGCGCGCGCGCTTGATGGCGGTGTCCAGCTGGCGCTGGTAGATTGCCTTGGTGCCGGTCAGGCGAGCCGGGATGATCTTGCCGTTTTCTTGCACGAAGTCGCGCAGGGTGTCCAGATCCTTGTAGTCGATCTCTTCGACGCCGGCTGCGGTGAAGCGGCAGAACTTACGACGCTTGAAGAGCGGGTTCTGCTGCGTGAATTTGCGTTTTTCTTTGCGTTTTCCGAAGAAAGCCATGATATGTGCCTTTATGTTTGAGGGGACTGGGTCAATGCCCACTTCCCCATAACCTATCCGAATTCAGAAGGCGCTCTCGCACCCTGTGTCTCATTGCCTTCAGGCCACCTGCGGATCGCGCCCAGCGCTTCCGCTGATCTTGCGCGCCTGCTGCAGATGCAGCTTGATCTTCACCGAGTCCTTGCGGGCGGGAGCCAAAAACCCCTGCACCAGCAATTCAGACCCTAAAGCGGTGTTTCTCAAGAGCAGCGCCAGATCTCCCAGTGCCACGGCGGAAATCGTCAGTTCGACACGGCGCGGGTGGCCGGCTTCGATGACTTCCGACTCGTGCGCCAGCAGCATTTCCAGCGCTGGCAAACCGGCGGGTGTGTGGCGCAAAGGCTCGCATTCGAGAACGCGGGCGCTGAGTTCCAGCTTATTCATCCTGCCTGGTACCGAGGGGACTTGATGCAATGAGCTCTGCGTGAGCCTGCTTACTCGGCCTGAGCCGGAGCAGCTTCCGCCGAAGCCTTGCGGGCTTCTTCGCGCTCGACCGACTTCATCATGATCGACGGGGTGGTCTGGGCCTTCTTGGTCTTGATGACCAGGTGGCGCAGCACGGCGTCGTTGTAGCGGAACGAGTGTTCCAGCTCATCCAGCGTGGCTTGGCCGCACTCGATGTTCAGGCAGACGTAGTGAGCCTTGACGAGCTTCTGGATCGGGTAGGCCAGTTGACGGCGGCCCCAGTCTTCCAGGCGATGGATCGAGCCGCCTTGGCCCGTGACCAGCGCTTGGTAACGCTCGACCATGGCGGGCACTTGCTCGCTTTGGTCGGGGTGAACAATAAACACTACTTCGTAGTGACGCATGAGTAAAACTCCTTGAGGATGTCTTGCTAACCAAACGTCTTGCACCCGCGCTTTCCATCATGGGTGGATCAACATCGTTGACGTTTCGCCGCAAGGGGCAGCCCGCTACCCAAAAACCATGGGTGGTCGAGCAAGAAAGCTCTCGATTATCACCGATTGGGCGGTCGCTTGCAAGCCGGCGTAGGCTTAAGAAATAAGGGACGCGTTTCGGGCACGTTCCTGCCCGCCAGTTGCAGGCAGGTCGGCGGCGGTGATCGCCCGAGGCCGGTTGACGGCGCTGACCATGACGTAGCTGATGATCATGAGCAGGAACCAGGATCCCAGCTTGGCGATGGACACGGCCTGCCAGACCTGCGCCTGGTTGGGATAGCGCCACGCATTGGCGAAGGTACCGATGTTTTCGGCAAACCAGATAAAAAGCGCCACCAGCACGAAACCCAGCAGCAGCGGCATGCGCCGGTAGACCTGCCAGATCCGGAAATACACCCACGTGCGCGCGAACAGGACGGCGGTCATGGCGAACAGCGCCCACCGGAAGTCCATCACGTAATGGTGCGCGAAGAAGTTCACGTAGATCAGCACCGACAACACGGCGGTCGCGGCCAGCGGCGGATGCGCGCGAAAGCGGAAATCGAACAACCGCCACACCCGGGCCAGGTAGCTGCCCACCGCGGCGTACATGAATCCCGTGAAAAGCGGCACACCGCCGATGCGCAGCACGCTGGCTTCGGGATAGATCCACGAGCCGGCGGCGGTCTTGAAGATTTCCATGCAGGTGCCGACCTCATGGAACATCAGGATCACGCGCGCTTCGCTCCAGGTTTCCATGCGCAGCGCGAGCAGCGCGGCCTGGATGCCGAGCGCGGCGAGCGTCAGGAAGTCGTAGCGCGCCAGCGCGGCATCCTTGGGATACCACCAGTGCGTGCCCAGCAGCAGCGCGCACATCAGGCCGCCGAACAGGCACGCCCACGCCTGCTTCACGCCGAAGCGGAAGAACTCGTAAAGCGCCACGCCAAAGCGGCCGCGGCTCGCCAGATTGCTGGCCAGCCGCGCTTCCCATTGCTGCAGATCGGCGATGAGCGGCCAGTCGCTGGCCGCCGGGTGGCGCACGGGCGTTCAGCCTTCGACGACGGCGTAGGCCGAGTGGTTGTGAATGGACTCGAAGTTTTCGGCCTCGACGCGATAGCGCGCGATGCCGGGGTGCGCGTTCAGGCGGGCCGCCACATCACGCACCAGGTCCTCGACGAACTTGGGATTGTCGTAGGCGCGTTCAGTGACGAACTTTTCGTCGGGGCGCTTGAGCAGGCCCCACAGTTCGCACGAGCCTTCGTCTTCGATCAGGCGGATCACGCCGTCCATCGAGATGTCTTCATTCAGGATGGCCGACACCGTGACGTGCGAACGCTGGTTGTGCGCACCGTATTCGGAGATGGCCTTCGAACACGGGCACAGGCTGGTGACCGGCACCTGGACCACGAGTTCGAATTCGACGCGGTCGGCCTGCGCGCGCGCGATCCACTGGACCTCGTAATCCAGCAGGCTCTGCACGCCGGAGATCGGCGCGGACTTGTTGATGAAGTACGGGAACGATGCCGTGATGTCGCCGCGTTCGGCATGCAGCAGCGGCAGCATGTCGGCCGCCATGGTGCGGAACAGCGCCGGCGTCATGGCCGTGGTGCGGTATTTTTCGAGCAGGGCCACGAAGCGGGACATGTGCGTGCCCTTTTCTTCGGGCGGCAGGGCCACGGTCAGCGTCCAGCTGGCCACCGTGCCTTGCGCCGAGCCGTCGCCGCTCTGGACCAGCATGGGATGACGCACGCCGCGGATGCCAACGCGCTGGATCGGGATATGCCGCGTGTCGGTGGCGCTCTGGACGTCGGGCATCACGATGGCGGGGTCGATCGGAGAATTCATTTCGGCTTACCTGTCCGGGCCGGTCCGCCATGGCGCAACGTGCTGGCCCAGTTGTCTTGAGAAGGGGCTAATTATCGCCCAGCCACGCGCAATGAGAAGGGGTAACCCCACGGAGCCATGCGGGCGGGGCCGGAACAGTGTGTTTCATCCTTGCGTCCGAAGACGCATGTCCTCGGACGCAAGGATCAGCCGGAATCAGGCCGGCCGGATCACTTCAACAGGTCGGCGTAGCGCGTGCGGATCGACTGCTCGATGCCCGCGGCATCCAGACCCAGCCCCACCAGCAGGGCCGATTGCTCGCCGTGGTCGATGAATTCATCCGGCAGGCCAAGCTGCAGCACCGGAATCAGCACGCCGGCGGCGCTCAGCACCTCGAGTACTGCGCTGCCTGCGCCGCCCATGATGCAGGCGTCTTCCAGGGTGACGAGCGCGTCGTGGCGGCTGACCAGATCCAGGATCAGCTCGCGGTCGATCGGCTTGGCAAAGCGCATGTCGGCGACGGTGGCATCCAGCTTGCCGGCGGCGCCCAGCGCAGCCTGCACCAGCGTGCCAAAGCCCAGGATGGCGATTTTCTTGCCTTCGCGGCGGACGACGCCCTTGCCCAGTTCAACGGTATCGAGGCTCTGACTTTCAGCCGCGCCGCAGCCCGCGCCGCGCGGGTAACGCACCGATGCCGGACCGGGGTGCTGATAACAGGTCGACAGAAGCAGGCGGGTTTCGTTTTCGTCGGAAGGCGTGGCCACCACCATGTTCGGCACGCAGCGCAGGAAGGCGATGTCGTAATTGCCGGCGTGCGTGGCGCCGTCCGCGCCCACGATGCCGGCGCGGTCCAGCGCAAATGTGACGTCCAGGTTCTGCAGGGCGACGTCATGGATGAACTGATCGTAGCCGCGTTGCATGAAGGTGGAATAGATGGCGACGACCGGCTTCTGGCCTTCGCAGGCCACGCCCGCGGCGAACGTGACGGCATGCTGTTCGGCAATGCCCACGTCGAAATACCGCTGCGGGAAGCGCTGTTCGAATTCGACCAGGCCGCTGCCTTCGCGCATGGCGGGCGTGACGGCCACAAGGCGCGCATCCTGCTGCGCCGTGTCGCACAGCCACGTGCCGAACACCTGCGTAAAGGTGCGCTTGCCCGGCGCCTTCGATTGCTGGATGCCGACCGCCGGATCGAACTTGCCGGGACCGTGATAAAGCACGGGATCGGCTTCGGCCAGCTTGTAGCCCTGGCCCTTGCGCGTGACGACGTGCAGGAACTGCAGGCCTTCGAGGGCTTTCAGGTTCTGCAGCGTGGGAACCAGCGCGTCCAGGTCATGGCCATCGATGGGGCCCACGTAATTGAAGCCGAACTCTTCGAATAGCGTGGCGGGCGTGACCATGCCCTTGGCGTGCTCCTCGAAGCGGCGCGCCAGCTCAAGCACCGGCGGCACGTGCTGCAGCACCGCCCGCCCCACGTTCTTGGCCGTGGCGTAGAAGCGTCCGGACATCAGGCGCGCCAGATAGCGGTTCAGCGCCCCCACCGGCGGCGAGATCGACATGTCGTTGTCGTTCAGGATCACCAGCAGGTTGATGTCGGGCGTGACGCCCGCGTTGTTCATGGCCTCGAACGCCATGCCCGCGGACATGGCGCCGTCGCCGATCACGGCAATGTGCTGGCGCTGTTCGCCCGCATTGCGCGAGGCCACCGCCATGCCCAGGGCCGCGGAGATCGACGTGGACGAATGCGCGGTGCCGAAGGCGTCGTACTCGGATTCGCTGCGCTTCGGGAAGCCCGAAATGCCACCTTGCTGGCGCAGCTTGGCCATGCCGGCACGGCGTCCCGTCAGGATCTTGTGCGGATAGGACTGATGACCCACGTCCCACACGATGCGGTCGTGCGGCGTGTCGAACACCTGGTGCAGCGCCAGCGTGAGTTCGACGGTGCCCAGGTTGGACGACAGGTGTCCGCCCGTTTTGGACACCGACTCCAGCACAAAGCCGCGCAGTTCATCGGCAAGCTTTTTCAGTTCGCGACGATCCAGGCGCTTCAGGTCAGCCGGCGATTGAATACGGTCCAGTAAATCTGTCGTCATGCTTTTATGGGGTTCGTTGGCCCGGCCTACCAAGAAGGCCGGGCTGATCTCGGATCAGCGGTCTCGAAGAACGATGAAGTCGGCAAGCTGGGCCAGACGCGCGCCGGCGTCGCCCAGCGGCGCCAGGGCGGCCAGCGCCGCCACGCGCAGTTCCTCGGCAAAGGCCCGGGCTTCGTCCAGGCCCAGCAGGGACACGTACGTAGGCTTGTTTTCGGCGGCGTCCTTGCCCGGCGTCTTGCCCAGGCTGGCGCTGTCCGCAGTGACGTCAAGAATATCGTCGACCACCTGGAACGCCAGGCCCATGGCCTGCGCGTAGGCGTCCAGCGCCTGGCGCGATGCCGAGCTGGCGCCCGCCACGATGCCGCCCAACGCCACGCTGCACGCCAGCATGGCGCCGGTCTTCATGCCGTGCATCATCTGCAGTTCATCGCGCGACAGCGAGCGGCCGACGCTGAACAGGTCGATCGCCTGCCCGCCTGCCATGCCCTGGCTGCCGGCCGAGCGGGCCAGCGACTGGGTGGCCTGGACGATCAACGCCGGCGCGATCGGCATGGACGCGATCAGTTCGAATGCCAGCGGCTGCAGCGCATCGCCCGCCAGCATGGCGGTGGCTTCGTCGAACTGCACGTGCGTGGTGGGACGGCCACGGCGCAGCGTGTCGTCGTCCATGCAGGGCAGATCGTCGTGGATCAGCGAGTAGGCGTGGATCAGTTCGACGGCGGCGGCCGCGCGGTCCAGCGAGGCCTCGATGGCAAGCACGCTGCCGCTGACGGGGCAGGCCTGTCCGGCGGCATAGACCAGGGCGGCGCGCACGCGCTTGCCGCCGCCGAGCACGGCGTAGCGCATGGCTTCATGCAAGCGGGCAGGCGCCTGATCCGCCGGGGGCAGCAGGTCGTCGAGCACGTCTTCGACGTGGCGCGCACGGCCTTGCAACCACTCGGAAAATGCGAGATGAGTTTGCTTCATCGGTGTCTTATTCGTCGTCCAGCGCCGCGGGATCCAGCGGCCGCAGCAGGCCGCCTTCGAGGACCTTGACCTGCTGCTCGGCCTGCGCCAGGCGATCCTGGCACACCCGCGTGAGCGCCACGCCGCGCCGGTAGGCAGCCAGCGATTGCTCGAGCGGCAGCGATCCGTCTTCCATGGCCGCGACCAGTGATTCCAGTTCGGCCAGCGCCGTTTCGAAATCCTGGGGCAAGGGACGATCGTCGTTCTGCGAATCAGCTTGAGTGGGTTTGGCCAAACGGGCCTCCGGGGCACTTGGGGGTGGATTAATCCGTGAATTGTACGAGATAGCCAGACGCGGCCCGGATGCGTCCCATGCCCTAGGCCTGCGTGCCCGCCAGGCCCGCCACCGCCGCCAGGAGCGCCGGGGCGACGTGATCCCGAAGATGCGAAGCCTCCAGCAAGCTGGCCGGCCCGCCGCAGCTCATGACGAAGACGCCTTCGCCCGTGATGGACGTGAACGGCACGGCCACGGCATTGATGCCGGATTGCCATTCGCCGATGGCGCAGCAGCAGCCGGACTGCGCCAGTTCGGCGCGCGCCCGCGCGATGGCCTCGGGCGCCGGCGCCGCCTGGTCCAGGCGCGCGAGGACGGCGTCGGACTCGTCTTCGGGCAGGCTGGCCAGGTATGCACGCCCCATGGCGCTGTCCAGCGTGGCGCGGTAGCCGACGGGCAGGCGCAGGTACAGCGCGGACGAGCCGTGGATCGCTTCGACGTAGGTCATGGCGTCGCCGTCGAAAGCGCCCAGCGCCACCGCGCCGCCGGTCTCGCGCGCCAGATCGGTCATGGACGCCTTGGCCAGTTCGCGCACTTCCAGGCCGGCAAGCAGGCCGAATCCCAGCGCCAGCACGCCGTAGCCGGGCGAATACTTGCCGGTGTCGGGGTGATAGCGCAGGTAACCCAGTTCCGTCAGCGTGTAGGTGATGCGACTGATGGTGGGTTTGGGCAGGCCGGTCAGGCGCGCCAGATCCAGGTTGCCCAGCGCGGCCACGCCGTGGCGAAAGCAACGCAGCACATCCAGGCCGCGCGCCAGCGCCGTAATGAAGTCAGGGGAATTGGCGCCCTCGCCCGCGCCGGCGGCCCGCTTGCGCCGGGCGGGCAGGCTCAGTTCAAGCTTCTGGTCCGGCTTGGACGGCGGGAGGGTGATGCGCTTGGCGCCAGAAAACGGTTGCATTTATATACGCTTCGTTTTTATAGTTTATTTCGAAAGACAGAATTAAATTCCATAATCCGGAATTTAAAACATCCAAGGAGACCTGGCAAGCGACGTCGTGAACGATATGCGCGTCAGCCAAGCCAGGCCCGGCGATCCACTCTGACCATGCGACTTCAAGGGGAAAACATGATTCGCAACAGCTTCAAACTGCTCGCCACCCTGGTGCTCAGCGCCGCCGCGCTGGGCGCCCAGGCCGATACGTATCCGTCCCGCCCGATCAAGGTGATCTCGCCCTTCCCGGCGGGCGGCGCCACCGACGTGCTGACGCGCGTCCTGGCCGAGCGGATGGCCAAGAACCTGGGCCAGTCCATGATCGTGGAAAACAAGGCCGGCGCAGGCACGTCGATTGGGGCGGCCTATGTCTCGCGCGAAGCGCCGGACGGCTACACCATCCTCATGGCCACCAACTCGACGCTGGTGACCAACCGCTATCTCTACAAGGAACTGCCCTACGACCCGGACAGCTTCGCCAAGATCGGCATGGTGGGCGTCGGCCCGCTGGTTCTGCTGTCCTCGCCCAAGCGGCCGTTCAACAGCACGCAGGACGTGGTGGCGTACGCCAAGCAGAATCCGGGCAAGCTGACGTTCGCGACCTTCGGCCCGGGCACGTCGTCGCACCTGGCCGGCGAACTCTTCAAGGAACGCGCCGGCATCGACATCCTGCATGTGCCCTTCAAGGGCGCCACGCAGGCCCTGCCCGCGCTGATCAGCGGCGACGTGGACCTGTTCTTCGACATGGTGGCGACCGGCATGCCGCAGGCTGACGCCGGCAAGGTCAAGGTCTTTGCGATCACGAGCCCCACGCGCCTGGCGACCGAGCCCAACGTGAGCACGCTGGCCGAGCAAGGCTATCCCGCGTTCGACATGACCGCGTGGTTCAGCTTCGTGGCCCCCAAGGGCACGCCGGCACCCGTTGTCGAGCGCCTGCAGGCCGCGCTGACCGAAACGCTGAAGGACGAAGCGGTGAAGAAGCGCCTGCTGGACATGGGCATCGACCCGCGTTCGGGCACGGCGGCCGAGCTGGACAAGCAGATCAAGACCGAGCAGCCCATCGTGTCGCAGCTCATCAAGCAGGCCAACATCGTCCTGCAGTAAGCCTGCCTTCATGCCGGTTTCGTGACAAAACGTTCGCGGAGTGCCGGCCCGCGACCGGTGTGCCCGCGGCCCTGCCGCGAGCATGCCTTTCCCCCCGACAGCGCCCTCACGGCCCTGTCGGTTTTTTACGCGCGGTCTAACCCCTGGATACAGAAATCGGCGTCACGTCGCTGCTAAGGTAAGGCGCAGTCGCCGAACCATTCCGGGAGCCCGATGCCTCAGACCGAAGACCGATACGCCCGCCTGGACTCAGCCCGCTGGCTGGCTGCGCTGGCCGTCGTTCTGCTGCACAGCGCCGCACTCATCGTCAGCGATCCCGCCGCCCACGGCCGCGGCGCATGGCTGGCCGCCAATCTGTACGACTCCGCCGCACGCTGGTGCGTGCCCGTCTTCGTGATGGTGAGCGGCGCCCTGCTGCTCGACCCCGACAAGCCCCAGGACGCGCGCCGCTTCTACAGCCGCCGTCTTGCGCGCATCCTGGCCCCGCTGCTGTTCTGGACGCTCTTCTACCTGGCATGGCGCACGGGGCTGGACTGGTGGGACGACGGCCGCATCGATTTTTCGTTCTGGCCGCGCAAGGTCGCGCAGGGCGAGCCTTACTACCACCTCTGGTACCTGTACATGATCGTGGGCCTGTACCTGTTCGCGCCGCTGGTCCGCGTGCTGTATGTGCGCAGCACGCCGAAGGCGCGCGCGCTGTGGGTCGTCGGCATCCTGGGCGTGGCGATCCTTGACGCCCTGTACCGCCGCGCGCTCGGCGCGCCGCATGGCTTTTTCCTGACGTGGTTCCTGCCTTACCTGGGCTACTTCGTCGCCGGCCGTCTGATCTTCGATGGCGAGATGCGCGTTCCGCGCCCGGGCCTGATGCTGGCCGCCACCGTGGCCGCGACCGCGTGGGGCGTGACCGTCATGTCCAACGGCCACGTGCTGGACACCTACTTCTACGACTACTTCAGCCTGACGGTGCCGTTCATGTCGCTGGCTGCGTTCCAATGGATCGTGTCCTCGCCGCGATTGCCAAGGCTTGCAGCGCTGGCCCCGTTGACGTTTGGCGTCTATCTCATCCATCCCGTCTTCCTGGATGTCGCGCGCCGCGTCGGGGCTTTTTCGGGCCAGGACCGCGATGCGTGGGTGGTGCCGCTCCTGACGATGATGGTGTTCGCCTTGTCGGCCGCCAGCAGCTGGTTGCTCAGGCGTCATCCGGCCACCCGCCGGCTCGTCTGAAAGACCTACGGAATAAAGGGTTAATCGCGGTTTGCGCGCGGTCAAACCCACCCCGGGATTCACGCGAATGGCCTGCCCTTTTGCCACGGGCGTCGTACAAGCCCTTGGGGTACAATTCACGGCTTATTTGATCGGCCAGACACCGATTTTTCTTCGCGCCAGTACGGATTCAACCAGGCTCGAATTCACGAACAAGGCCCCCGGCACACACCGCGAGGGACCTGGACTTGAACAAAAGCGCCTGGCAAGGCTCAAACCGTCCTGGCTTTTTTATCCGAGCGGAGGGAATCATGACCGACATCGGTCGGATGGCACATGTCGTGCCGGCTCGCACCCAGCTACCCGTCAGCGCTTATTTTGACGAAGCCCTCTTTGCCCGCGAGCAAGAACTCATTTTCAAGCAATCCTCGCTGTACGTCGGCCACCAGAAATTGGTGCCCGAAATCGGGGATTGGCGTACGTTGGTCCAGGAAAACGGAGGGCGCTCGCTGGTTCGCAACCAGCATGGCGTCGAACTCATCTCAAATGTCTGCCGTCACCGTCAGGCATTGATGCTTGGTGGCGAAGCCGGCAACGTGGCCGGCAACTGCAACACGCACGGCAACCTGAAGGCAACTGGCGGCAACATCGTCTGCCCGCTGCACCGCTGGACGTACAACAACCAAGGCGAGTTGTTGGGCGCGCCGCAGTTCGAAACCACGCCCTGCATGAATCTGCAGAAGTTCCGCCTGCGCGATTGCCACGGGCTGCTCTTCGAAGGCCCGCGCGACCCGGCTGCCGACATGGCGCCGCTGTTCGGGCGCCCCGAGTTCGACTTCGGCGACTACGTGCTGGACCACGTTGAAGTGCATCAGTGCAACTACAACTGGAAGACCTTCATCGAGGTCTACCTCGAGGACTACCACGTCGGCCCGTTCCATCCCGGACTGGGGCGTTTCGTCACGTGCGACGACCTGACCTGGGAGTTCAACGACTGGTACAGCCTGCAGAAGGTGGGCGTGCACAATGCGCTGGCGCAGCCGGGTTCGGACGTGTACAAGCAGTGGCACGACCGCCTGCTGTCGTTCCGCGAAGGCGACGCCCCCGACTTCGGCGCCGTGTGGGTCACGTACTTCCCGACCCACATGATCGAGCTCTATCCGCACGTGCTGGTGCTGTCCACGCTGTACCCGAAGGGCCCGCAGGAAACGGTCAACGTGGTCGAGTTCTACTACCCCGAGGAAATCGCTGCGTTTGAGCGCGAGTTCGTCGAGGCGCAGCGCGCGGCCTACATGGAAACGGCCATCGAGGACGACGAGATCGCCGAACGCATGGATGCCGGCCGCAAGGCGTTGATGCTGCGCGGCGTGAACGAGACCGGTCCCTACCAGTCGCCCATGGAAGACGGCATGCAGCACTTCCACGAGTGGTACCGCCGCATCATGCAGTCGGTGTAGTCCCCACCGCCTCAGCCCGCATGACAAAAGGGCCTTGCGACATCCTTTACGGATCGCAAGGCCCTTTTTTCGTCCAGGGGCAGCTCGGGTTCAGCGTCCCGTGACGCCCGCCACCGTCCGTTCGCCGATCGCCAACCCCACCGTCATGCCGACGCCAGAGTGCATGACCGCCACCGTGGTGGCCGCGTCCACCGGCAGCACGGAAAACGGCGCCGGTCCGTGCGCGCCGTAGACGCCTTGCCACCGCTCGACCACGCGCAGCCGCGCACCCAGCGCCTGCGAGGCCAGATCCAGCATGGCGTTGTCGACGGCTTCGTCGTTGAATGGCAATGCGTCCTGCCCGTACTGGTGCGAGTCGCCGATGATCAGTTCGCCGTACGGCGTGGGACTGATCAGCAGGTGGATGCCGTTTTCCAGCAGCATCGGCGTACGCGCCTGGATCACGCCGCGCAGCGTCTGCGCCGTCGGCAGGTCCGAGAAGGCGCCGTAATGCACGCAGGACAGGCCGGTGAGCAGCGGCCGGTCCAGCGCAACGGGCGCGCCGTCGAACACCGCACGCAGCATCTGCAGGCGCGTGACCTCCAGGTTCAGCGGCGCGAACTGTTCGGGCAACAGGGTCAGGTAATCGTGGCCGGGACACACGAACACATGCGACGCCTTGAAGTCGCCCGCCGAGGTGCTGACTTCGCCGTTCTCCACGGCGCGCGCCAGGGTTCCCGTGATGAAGTCGATGCCCAGCGAGGACTGCAGATAGTGCGTGATGGCCGGCAGCGCCTCGCGCGAATAGATCTGCAGGTCATCGTGGCCGCGCAGCGCCAGGCAGTGGTGGGCCAGCTGGCCGTTGTACAGCGCCCCCACCTCGCGAGCCGACAGCAGGTCGGCACGGTACCCTTCCTGCCGCAGCCGCATGTCCGCGAATTCCCGCAACACGTCGGCCTCGTCGGCATTGCGCGCCAGCACCAGCGCGCCATTGGCACGCACATGAAAACCCGCCTTGTCCGCCAGATCGAGCCACAGCTCGCGGGACTGCTGCGCGTGCGACAGCATCGTGCCGGGCGCCTGGCCCGTCACGATGACCTGGCCGAAGTTGCGGATCGTCGCGCCGTGCGCCTGGCGGCTGCGCTCGATGACGGCCACGGACAGGCCGCGCTTGGCGGCCGCCCAGGCATGCGCGATGCCGAGCATGCCCGCGCCCACCACGATTACGTCGTAAGTCTTCATTTTTGAACTACTGCGAGAGGAATGTCGGGGAGACCCCCGCGGGTCTCCCGATGCGCGGCGGCGCGCTGCCGCCGCGGTGGGTCAGGAATTACTTCTTCTTCGGCTCGGACTTGCCGTCGTAGCGCTTCGTCCACTCGGCAATGATGCGGTCGCGGTTCGTTGCGGCCCACGTGAAGTCGTTCTTGATCATGCGCGAGGTCAGATCGGCCGGCAGGTTGGGATTGGCGGTCGCAATCGACGGGATCGCCAGCACTGCGAAGTTGGCCTTGTACAGCTCGTTGGCTTCGCGGCTTGCCGAGAAGTCAGCCAGCTTGCGGGCGGCGTCGAGGTTCTTGGTGCCCTTCATGATGGCGGTGGCTTCGACTTCCCAGCCCAGGCCTTCCGACGGGAACACGGCTTCGACCGGCGCGCCGTCGGCCTTCAGCTTGGCGGCGCGGTAGTCGAACGAGATGCCGATCGGGAATTCGCCGGCGGCAGCCATGTTGCACGGCTTGGAACCCGAGTGCGTGTACGAGCCGATGTTCTTGTGCAGGGCGTCCATATAGGCCCAGCCCTTTTCTTCACCGAAGATCTGTAGCCAGGCGCTAACGTCCAGGAAGCCCGTGCCGGACGAGGCCGGGTTCGGCATGACGATCTTGCCGGCGTACACCGGCTTGGTCAGATCCTGCCACGACGTGGGCTTGGGCAGCTTCTGCTTTTCGGCTTCGATCGTGTTGAAGCAGATGGCGGCTGCGTAGCCGTCCATGCCGACCCAGGCCGGTTCGGCCTTGGCGTCGCGCATGTTGGCGGCGATCTGGTCCAGGCCCTTCGGGGCGTAGGGCTGCAGCATGCCTTCCTTGTCCATCAGGCCCAGCGCCGTGCCGGCCAGACCCCAGATCACGTCGGCCTTCGGGTTGTTCTTTTCGGCCAGCAGCTTGGCGGCGATGATGCCGGTGGAGTCGCGCACCCACTGGATCTTGATGTCGGGGTTGGCCTTTTCGAAGGCGGCCTGATAGGCCTTGATCTGGTCGGCTTCCAGCGCCGTGTAGACGGTCAGCGTGGTCTCGGCCGAGGCGGCGCTCATCACGCCCGTCAGGGCGGCGGCCAGTGCAAGCAGCTTGTAGCGATTCATGAACAACTCCGTGAGTGAGCGGAAAAGCAGGGTGAACGAGGTCCCCACGGCCGGCGGCTGCCGGCTGCGGATCGTGGTGAGTCAAAGGTCTATGGGTGGCCCGGCACGCCGGGCGGCAGCGTCTAGTTCAGGGGCGGTCGCCTCGCGACAGTCGGGCTTCGATGTCGTCGACCACGGCCGGCAGGTCGGCCACCGTGTCGATCAGGTAGTGCGGACCGGCCGGATTCAGTTCCGCGCGGGCAGCATCGCGTGCCGCGTCGCGGGCGGGTTCGGAAAGGCCCTTGTATTCGTCCAGCGTCAGGCCCGCGGCGTTGCCGGACAGCAGCAGCCCCACGGTCCACATGCCGGCGCGGCGGCCCTCTTCGATGCCGGGCGCGGTGTCGTCGACCTTGATGCAGCCGGCCACGTCGGACAAGCCAAGCTCCACCACATTCTTCAAGGCCATGGCGGGCGCGGGACGCGCACGCGGCACTTCATCGCTGGCGACGATGCAGTCGGGCGTCAGGTCCTCGGTGGCGGCGCGTTCGACCACGCGGCCCATCACGCTGGCGGGATAGCCGGAGCACGATCCGATCGTCAGTCCGCGCGCGCGCAAGGCGCGCATCACCTCGGCGGCACCCGGAATGGCGGCCGAGTACTGCGCCACTTTTTCCAGCTGCATCGGCAGGAAACGCTCGTAGATGGCGGTGACGTCGTCGTCGCTCGGCAAGCGGCCGAAGCGGGCCTGGTACTGGCTGGCAATGGCGGGCTGGTCGCACAGCGTGCGGATGTGATCCCACTTGCCCATGCCCATCGGGCCGCGCGCTTCTTTCAGCGACACGTCCATGCCGAACTGCGCAAACGCATCCACGAACACCTTGGTGGGGGCAAAGGAACCGAAGTCGACCAGCGTGCCGGCCCAGTCGAAGATCACCGCTTCTAGGCGGACGGGCAAAGGTTGAGCAGTCATGAAAGTCATCCTGGAAAAATGATCGGTCAGCGGGACGCCGGGCGCCGCCAGGCCTGGGTGCGCGCCACCAGGGCGCGGCTCGCCAGGTGCAGGATCAGCGCGGCGACGGCGGAACTGGCCATGATGACCGTGCACATGGCGGCGGCCGGGCCGATGAAGCCGGCGTCGTCCATGTTCAGCACGGCGACCGCGGCCAGCACCGTGGACGGGCTGTACAGAAACACCACCGCCGACACGGTCGTCATGGCGGACACGAACAGGTAGCGGGCCACGTCCAGCGCCGCGGGCAGGCACATCGGCAGCGTCACGCGCAAAAAGGTCGTCAGGCGCGGCACCTTCAGCGACGCGGAGGCGGCCTCGAACTCCGGGTCCAGCGCATTGAGCGCGGTGGCGGCCGTCAGGTGGGCGCTGGTATAGAAGTGCACCACCGTGCACAGCACGAGCAGCGGCATCGTGCCGTACAGCACGTTCAGCGGGTTCGACACGCTGTTGAAGAAGAAGATGTAGCCCAGGCCCAGCACCAGCCCCGGCACGGCCATCGGCATCAGCGCCAGCATGCCGGCCACGCCGCGCAGGCCGCGCGCCATCGTGCTGCGCGCCGGCACCTTCTCCATCATCCACGCGCCGACAAAGACCACCAGGGTTCCGACGAGCGCGGTGCAGAACGCGAGTTGGAGGCTGTTGCGCCAGGCGAGCCAGCCGCCGCCGTCCATGTTGTCGAAGTCGTACGAACGCAGCGACATCGACAGGTTGTACGGCCACATCTTCACGAACGAGGCCCAGACCGCCACGCCGATGATCAGCAGCAGGAAGGCCGCCATCACGCCCGCCAGCGCCAGGAACGCCGCGTCGCGCCGGCCGTTCACGCCGGCCGCGTAAGGCTGCGCGCGGCCGCTCATCTGGGCGCCCTGACGGGCACGCAAGCGGCGGTCCAGCACGAAGGTCAGCAGCGCCGGCAGCAGGAGCAGGATGCCAATCGCCGCCCCCTTCGGGAAATTCTGCTGCCCCACCACCGCCTTGTAGGCTTCCATCGCCAGCACGTTGTAATCGCCGCCCACCACCTTGGGCACGCCGAAGTCCGTGACGGTCAGCGTGAACACCACGCAGCAGGCCGAGAACACCGCATAGCGCGTGCCGGGCAGCGTGACCGTCATGAAGGTGCGCCACGGCCCCGCGCCCATGGCGCGTGCGGCGTCATACAGGCGCCCATCTGCCAGCGCCAGGCCGGTCAGCAAAATCATGAGCGCATGCGGAAACGTGTAGAAGGCCTCGCCCACGACGATGCCCCAGAAGCCGTAGATGGTGGCGCCGCCGGTCAGGCCCTTGAGCAGGCCCTGATTGCCAAGCAGGTAGACCAACGCAATGCCAGGCAGCAGCGACGGCGCCAGCAGCGGCAGCAGCGCGATCGTGCGCAGCAGGCCCTTGCCCGGCAGGCGGGTGCGGGTGAGGCCATACGCAAAACCGTACGCGCACGGCACCACCAGCAGGGTCGTCACGACGCCCACCGCCAGGCTGCGCCCGACCATGTCCATGAAGCCGTCGGCGCTGATGATGCTGGCTATGACCGACAGGCCCGCCCAGCCGCCGTCAGCGTCCGTGACCGATTTGAGCAGGATCGCCGCCAAGGGCAACGCCAGGAAAAGCAGAAGGCCAAGCGCCAGGCCGCCTTGCCCCAACGCCAGGCCCAGCGCGCCGACCCACGCGGGCAACGGACGGCGTCCCAAGGCGGGCAGCGGCGCGGATGCGGGAACCGCGGGCGCAGCGGAAACCGCAGCGGGCTGGCCGATGGCGCGGGAATTGTTCACGGCAGGATCAAGCGTAGGCGCGTATCGCATGGCGCGGCAGCTCCACCCAGCAACGGCCGGCAGCGTGAGCGCCCAGCAGGGCGTCTCCGGTTTCAGGGGACACGATGGAATGGACCGTGGCGCCGGGCACGCCTTCCAGGCGCAGGGCGAGGCGATAACTGCGACCCAGGAACACGCCATCCAGCACGTCGGCCAGCATGGCGTTCGGCGCTTCCGGCTTGGCCATGGAAACGCGCACGGCCTCGGGCCGCACGAAAAGCTTGCCCGAGCCAGCGTCCAGCGCGGCGTCCACCGCCAGCTCCTGGCGGCCAACGCGGGCGCGGTGGGTGTCGATGCGTTCAAACGGCAGCCAGTTGGCCTCGCCGACGAAATCGGCGATGAAGGCCGATCCCGGCTGACGATACAGTTCGCGCGGCGTGCCGTACTGTTCGATGACGCCGCCGTTCATCACGGCGATGCGGTCGGCCATCACCATGGCCTCTTCCTGGTCATGCGTCACCATGAGCGTGGTGATGGACAGGCGCTTTTGCAGCGCACGCAGTTCGATGCGCAGGTGTTCACGCACCCGCGCATCCAGCGCGGACATGGGTTCGTCCAGCAACAGCAGGGACGGCGACGGCGCCAACGCGCGCGCCAGCGCCACGCGCTGCTGCTGGCCGCCCGATATCTGGCCGGGATATTTGTTCGACGCGCCCGCCAGACCCACGAGCGTCAGCATTTCCTCGACGCGGCTGGCGACGTGGCTGCGGTGGGCGCGCTTGCCGCTCAAGCCGTAGGCCACGTTCTGGGCCACGGTCAGGTTCGGAAACAGCGCATAGGACTGGAACAGGATCCCGTAGTCGCGCGCCTGCGGCTCGGCATGGGAGATGTCGCGGCCCGATAGCACGATGGTGCCGCTGTCCTGGCGCTCCAGCCCGGCAATCGCACGCAGCAGCGTCGTCTTGCCGCAACCCGACGGCCCCAGCAGACACACCAGCTCTCCGGCGCGGATATCCAGCGACACATCGGCCAGCGCCGTGTGGGTGCCGAATCGCTTGACGAGATTCTGCACGGAGAGAAAGGCGGTATCGCGTTGGGGCATGAGGCCTCCGGTCTGGGAACGAAGGCAGTATGGAATCGGCGTATTGAGCGTTTATGACACTTCGCGCAAATGCAGTAATAAAAACATCAAATTATTTTGGTGTACTGGCGGTCTTGCGCATTGCGTCCAATCCTCGCCCCCGATCGTGCTCGTCGCCGAACTCAAATCCTTCTATGCCGTGGCCCGCTGCGGAACCGTCACCAAGGCCGCCGCCCAACTGGGCGTGAGCCAGCCCACGGTGACCGGGCAGTTGCGTCAGCTCGAATCGCGCTACGGCATCGAACTGTTCCACCGGCAGGGGCGCGGCATGCGGTTGTCGGACGCCGGGCAGAACCTGATGCCGATGGTCGAGAAGCTGGTGCAGCAGGAGACCGAGATCGACTTCCGGCTGCGCGACGCGAGCGATCTGCGCGAGGGCAACCTGCGCATCGGCGCGACCGGCCCGTACTACATCATGGACACCGTGCGGCGCTACAACCAGCGCTATCCCGGCATCGACCTGACCGTCACGATCGGCAATTCGCAGTCGATGCTCCGGGCGCTGCAGGATTACCGCATCGAGATTGCCACGTCTTCCTTTCTGATGGATGACAAGCACCTATACCGGCGCAAGATCGCCGCGGACCCGATCCGCGTGGTGGTGCACCGGACACATCCGCTGGCCCGGCGCGGGCAGGTGCGCCTTGCCGATCTGGCGGACTATGCGCTGCTGCTGCGCGAGCCGGGTTCCATGACGCGCCACCTGACGGAAGAGGCGCTGCAAGCCGCCGGCGTCACCGTGCGCCGCACGCTGGAGATTGGCAGCCGCGAGTCGATCCGCCAAGCCATCCTGTGCGAGCTGGGCATCAGCCTGATCCCGTCACGCGAAATCCCGTCCCACCCCGATCTGGCAGCCCTCGACATCGAAGACGCCGGCATCGTGATGAATGAGTACCTGTACTGCCTGCGCGAGCGCCAACCGGTGCAGCTTATCGCGCGCTTTCTGGAGATGGCGCCGGCAGCCGGCTGACCGTTGCGGTCACTGCCCGCCTCTTCCCCTTGCGGCCACTCAGGAGACAACCATGGCCTTGACCCTGCAGGATATCGAACAGCTTTTCCTGGAACGCGGGCACCGTTCCTATCATGGCGAATCCGTCAGCCATCTGCGGCACGCGCTGCAGACGGCGACGCTCGCCGAACAGAACGGCGCCAACGCCCATCTCATCACGGCGTGCCTGCTGCATGACCTGGGCCACCTGATCGCCGATCGGCCCGGCACGCCGACGCTGCGCGGCATCGACGACAAGCATCAGTATTTCGTGCTGCCCTTCCTGCGCGGCTTGTTCAGCGCCGCCGTGCTGGATCCCATCCGCCTGCACGTCGAGGCCAAGCGCTACCTCTGCTATGTCGAACCGCAGTACGAAGCGAGGCTGTCCGAGGATTCGCGCCGCAGCCTGGCACTGCAGGGCGGCAGTTTCGACGCCGGCCAGGCGGTGGACTTCGCCAGCATGCCCGGCGCGCCCGACGCGATCCGCCTGCGGCGGTGGGACGACATGGCCAAGGTGCCGGGGCTGGCCACGCCGCCGCTCGATCACTTCCTGGAAATCGCCGAAAGCGTGTCTGGACGCGTCAAGCTGGCCGCGGTCTGGTAACTGCCCGCCCGCGACCATGAAAAAAGCCAGGGTGTGCGCCCTGGCTTTTGTCGTTCATTCGCCCTTGGCCACCGGCCGGGCGGGATCGCTGCACCATTCGCTCCAGGAACCCGGATACAGGCGGGAACCGGACAGGCCGGCGATTTCCATCGACAGCAGGTTGTGGCAGGCGGTGATGCCCGAGCCGCACTGGTGGACGATGGACGCCGGATCGCGCCCCGCCAGAAGCGCGCCGAATTCCGCGCGCAGCGCGTCGGCTGACTTGAAGCGGCCGTCCGGCTGCAGATTTTCGCCGTTCGGGCGGTTCAGCGCGCCGGGGATATGGCCGGCCACCGGGTCCATCGGTTCCACTTCGCCGCGATAGCGATTGGCGGCGCGCGCGTCGATCACGGTGAAGGCCGGCTGGGCGATGTTGGCCAGCACCGTCTGGGCATCCACCGTGCCGGCCAGCGGTGCGCCTGGCTCGACCGGCTTGCCCGGCTGCACGGCGGGCGCCGCGTCATGGCTGACGGGCAGGCCAGCGGCCGTCCAGGCTTGCCATCCGCCGTCCAGCACGGCGACCTGGTCATGGCCCAGCCACCGCAGCATCCACCACAGGTGCGCCGCATACATGCCGCCGCTGGCGTCGTACGCCACGACCAGCGTGCTGGGGGTCACGCCGTGGGCGGCCATCAGCGCGCCGAACTGGGCGCGGTCCGGCAGCGGATGGCGGCCGTTCTTGCCCGTCTTCGCGGCGGCCAGCTCGGTTTCATGATCCAGGTAGCGGGCGCCGGGAATGTGGCCCGCGTCATAGGCCTGGCGGCCCGCCGCGTGGTTGGTCAAATCGTGGCGCACGTCGAACACGCGCACGTCGGGCGTATCCAAACGCGCGGCCAGGTCAGCGGCGGAGATCAGGGTCGTCGTCATGCGAGGGGGCTCCTGTGGAATTCGGCGGATGCTGGGTTCAGACCGGCTTGGGATCGCGCATGGTGCGCCACACCGACAGCAGGCCCGCGAAGATGATGAGGCCCATGCCGGCCCAGGCCACGACGTCCAGATGGTCGCCCCAGAAGCCCATGCCGATCAGCGCCGCAAAAATGATGGTGCTGTACTGCAGGGCGGCGGTCAGCAGCGCCGACCCCATGCCGAACGCCCGGGTCATGGCCAACTGGCCAAACAGCCCCGCGACGCCCACGCCCAGCAGCGAAAGATAACCGGTCCAGTCCGCATAGCCCCAGCCTTCAAACGCCAGTCCGGCGCCGCTGGACGCGCACACCGCGACCGAGAAGAACAGCACCGTGCGCCATTCGGGTTCGCCGATGCGGCCCAGCTGGCGGATCTGCATCATCGCGATGGCGGACATGGCGCCCGCCCCCATGCCGAGCAAGGCGGCAAGCCACTGGTCTTCGTTGATGCTGGGCCGCAGCACGGCAATCACGCCCATAAACCCCAGCGCCACGGCCAGGATCCGCACCGGATCGCGTTGCGCCCCGCCCCACCCCAGCATCCAACAGGCGATGAACAGCGGCGCCGTGTAGTTCAGGCTGGTGGCCGTGGCCAGCGGCAGATGGGAGATGGCAAAAAAGCCCAGCCACATCGATGTGACGCCGGACAGGTTGCGCCAGATGTGCAGCTTCCAGCTCGTGGGAATGATGGACTGGCGGCCGGCGCGCGCCCAGATCAGCAACAGGATCACCGACGGCAGGCCGCGAAAGAGCACGACCTGCGGCAGCGACGCGCCGTGTTCGGTGCCGAGCTTCACGAACGACCCCATGATGGCGAACATGGCGGACGCCACCAACATCCAAAGTGCCTGCATGCGGGTCTACGCTAAGGGAAAAGGGGGGGATGGAATAAGGGAAAGCGATACTATACTCTCCGTCACCCGGAGCGGAGCCGGCGAGTCGGGGAACTGGCGAGGCCCCGCGATGTCGAAATCCGGGTATTTGCCGCTCGCAGAGGAATAAAAAAACATGAAACGCATTGTTCTGTTCGTCATCACCAACCTGGCCGTCATGCTCGTGCTGTCGGCCACGCTGCGCATCCTGGGCGTGGACCGTGTCATCACGGCCAACGGGATCAACTTCAACGCGCTCCTGATCTTCTCGGTCGTGGTTGGCTTCACCGGCGCCATCATCTCGCTCCTCATGAGCAAGCCGATGGCCAAGTGGAGCACCGGCGCGCAGGTGCTGGACCCCAACGCGCCCCGCAACCAGCGCGAAGCCTGGCTGGTCGACACGGTCCACCAACTGGCAGACCGCGCCGGCATCGGCCGCCCCGAAGTCGCCATCTACGAAGGCGCCCCCAACGCGTTTGCCACCGGCGCGTTCAAGAACGACTCGCTGGTCGCCGTGTCGACGGGCCTCCTGGAAAGCATGTCCGAAGAGGAAGTCGCAGCCGTGCTGGCGCACGAAGTCGCGCACATCGCCAACGGCGACATGGTCACCCTGACCCTGATCCAGGGCGTGGTGAACACTTTCGTCATCTTCCTGGCGCGCGTGGTCGGCTACTTCATCGACCGCGTCGTGTTCAAGAACGAACGCGGCATCGGCCCGGGCTACTTCGTCACGGTGCTGGTCTGTGAAATCATCTTCGGCGTCCTGGCCTCGATCATCGTGGCCTGGTTCTCGCGCCAGCGCGAATACCGCGCCGACGCCGGCTCGGCCCACCTGATGGGCGCCCGCGAACCGATGATCCGCGCCCTTGCGCGCCTGGGCGGCCTGGAACCGGGCGAACTGCCCAAGTCCTTCGAAGCGTCCGGCATCACCGGCAAGGGCGGCCTGGCAGCCATGTTCGCCTCGCACCCGCCGATCCCGGCCCGCATCGCCGCGCTGCAGAATGCTCGCGTGATCTGACCGGCCCCGGCCCTTGGCCGCAAAAAAGCCCGCTTCGGCGGGCTTTTTTGCGTACGTATCAAGCACAAGCGCGTGGATGGGAGGCCTCCACCCAGGCCGCGCTCAGCACTCGACGATATTCACCGCCAAGCCGCCCCGCGCCGTTTCCTTGTACTTGGTCTTCATGTCGGCGCCGGTTTCGCGCATGGTCTTGATGACCGAGTCCAGCGACACGTAGTGCTGGCCGTCGCCGCGCAGCGCCATGCGGGCGGCGTTGACGGCCTTGACCGAGGCCATGGCGTTGCGCTCGATACAGGGAATCTGCACCAGTCCG
Organism: Achromobacter animicus; assembly: GCF_902859585.1. GTDB lineage: Bacteria > Pseudomonadota > Gammaproteobacteria > Burkholderiales > Burkholderiaceae_B > Achromobacter > Achromobacter animicus. The sequence continues at coordinate 125,257 of NZ_CADIJM010000009.1, forward strand.
CCGACCGGGTCGCAGGTCAGGCCCAGGTTGTGCTCCATGCCGATCTCGGCCGCATTCTCCACCTGCTCCACCGACCCGCCCAGCGCCGCCGCCAATCCGCCGGCCGCCATGGAACAGGCCACGCCAACTTCGCCCTGACAGCCCACTTCCGCGCCCGACAGCGACGCGTTGTACTTGTACAGCAGCCCGATCGCGGCCGCGGTCAGCAGGAAGTCGCGCACGCCATCGCGGTTCGCGCCCGGCACGAAGCGATCGTAATAGTGCAGCACCGCCGGGATGATGCCCGCCGCGCCGTTGGTCGGCGCGGTGACCACGCGGCCGCCCGCGGCGTTCTCTTCGTTGACGGCCATCGCGTACAGGTTCACCCAATCCATGACGGACAGCGGGTCGGACAGCGTGCGCTCGGCGCGCTGCGTGAGATTGCGGTACAGCTCCGGGGCACGGCGGCGCACGCGCAGCGGACCGGGCAGCTCGCCGTCCGCCTCCGGATAGTTGATGCCACAGCCGCGCGCCACGCAGTCCTGCATCACCTGCCAGATCCGGTCCAGACCGGCATTGACTTCCGAGGCTTCGCGCCAGGTCAACTCGTTCTGCATCATGATCTGCGCGACGGTCATGCCGTTTTCCTGGCACATGGCCAAGAGCTCGCGTCCCATGCGAAACGGGTACGGCAACTGGTCGTGCGCGGCGATGACCTGGCTGTTGGACGCGCCCGCCGTGACGACGAAGCCACCGCCCACCGACAGGTAGCGCGCCTCGCGCAGGCTCTGGCCGTCGGCGTCGAAGGCGTGGAACTTCATGCCGTTGGGGTGCTCGGCCATGGCTTCGCGGCGGTAGAACATCAGGTGTTCCTTTTCCACGAAGGGCAGCGGGTACTTGCCCAGCAACGGCAGTTGGCGGCTGGCGCGTACGGACGCGACCATGCCGGCGATGGCAGCCGGATCGACGGTGTCGGGCGCCTCGCCCATCAGGCCCAGCAGCACGCCCTTGTCGGTGCCGTGGCCCTTGCCGGTGGCGCCCAACGATCCGTACAGTTCGGCCCGCACGCTGGCGACCCGCGGAATCAGGCCGTCCCGCTCCAGGCCCTGGGCGAACAGCAGTGCCGCCCGCATCGGACCCACGGTGTGGGAACTTGACGGGCCGATACCCACCTTGAACAGATCGAAAACGGAAACGGCCACGCCAAACTCCAAGACATCCACAAATGATCAGGCAATGATACGCGTAGCCCCGGGCGCACGCAGCAAAGCCCCGCCGGGCGTATCCTGTATCTTCGCGCCGGGTGTCAAAGCCCGGCGGGGCATGCGATCATTACAGAATTATTACTTGTCATAAAAAGAACGGAAAAACGCCTGGATGTCTGGACTCATTACCCTGCTTGACTTCGCCGGCTACGTGGCGCTGCTGCTTTGGGGCGTGCACATGGTGCAAACGGGCGTCCAACGCGCGTTTGGTGCGGCACTGGGCGCGGCGCTGGGGCGAGCCCTTGGCACGCGGCTGCGGGCATTCTTTGCCGGCCTGGGCATCACGGCCGCATTGCAGAGCAGCACCGCCACCGGCTTGATGATCACCGGCTTTGCCGCGGGCGGCGTCGTCGGCCTGGTGCCCGCGTTGGCGGCCATGCTGGGCGCCAACGTCGGCACCACGCTGATCGTCCAGCTGCTGTCCTTCGACCTGACCGAGCTTGCGCCGATCCTGATCCTTGCCGGCGTCTGGATGTTCCGGCGCTACCCGCCGGGCCGCACCCGCGACCTGGGCCGGGTCTTCATCGGCCTGGGCCTGTTGCTGCTGTCGCTGCACCAGCTCGTCGAACTCTTTGCCCCCTTCCAGACCGCGCCCATGCTGGGCATGGTCCTGGACGCGCTGGCGACCCAGCCCGTCGCTGCGGTGCTGCTGTCCGCGGCATTCACCTGGGCGGCGCACTCCAGCGTGGCCGTGGTGGTGCTGGTGATGTCGCTGGCCAGCCACAACATGGTGGCGCCGCACGTGGCTTTTGCGCTGGTGCTGGGCGCCAACCTGGGCACGGCAATCAACCCGATGATCGAAGGCGTGACCGGCGACGACCCCGCCGCCCGCCGCCTGCCGCTGGGCAATCTGCTGACACGGGTGCTGGGCGTGCTGGCCGGCCTGCTGCTGCTGCCGCTCCTGCAGCCCTGGATGAGCGACCTGGCGCGCGACCCCGCCCGCGCGGTCGCCAACTTCCACACCTTGTTCAATGTGGTCATTGCCCTGGCCTTCCTGCCGCTCCTGACGCCGTACGCCGCCCTCCTCACCCGCTGGCTGCCCAAACGCGCCGACCCGAACGACCCGTCGCGGCCCCAATACCTGGACGAATGGGCGCACGACGTGCCGGCCGTGGCGCTGGGCAACGCCGCGCGCGAAGCCCTGCGGATGGCAGACATGCTGCAGACGCTGCTGCTCTACGCGCGGGCGGGCTTCAAGCGCGACAACCGCCACCGCATGGTGCAGGCGCGCCAGCTCGACGGCGCGCTGGACAAGCTGGAAAACGCCATCACGACGTATCTGGCGACGCTGGACCAGGAAAACATGACCCGCGACGACATCCAGCGGCTCGACGACATCCTGGCCTTCACCAGCAACATCGGACACGCTGGCGATATCGCCCATCACGGGCTGCTCAGCCACGTTGCCAAGTTGCGTAAACAGGGATGGACGTTCTCGCCCGAGCAACGCGCCAGCCTGGACGACACGCTGGGCCAGCTCATCGCCAACCAGCGCACGGCCGCCGCCCTCTTCGTGAACGACGACCTGCGCCAGGCGCGTTCGCTGGCCGGCGAAAAGGCGCGTTTCCGCACGATCGAAACCCAGGCGGCCGACACGCACCTGCAGAAGATCAAGTCGGGCCAGGTCGACGCGGCGGAAGTCGGCGCGTTGTATCTGGACATCCTGCGGGATATGAAGGGCATCAACTCGCATCTGGTGGGCGCGGCGGCGTACCCCTTGCTGGCACGCCACGGCGAGCTCTTGCCCAGCCGTTTGCGCGAAGCGGGGAATTAATAGCCTCCACGCCGCGCACGCTTCGCACGCTTGCTGCCCCCCGAGGGGGCGGCCCCGCATGAAAAAGCCGACCCGCGGGTCGGCTTTCTTCTGCGAAGCTCACATCCGGTGGGCAACTTTCGTGGCTCGCCCGTCCCGCTTCACAAATACCGCTTGAACCACTCCAGCATCCGCGCCCAGCCATCCTTCGCGGCCTCCGGGTGATAACTGGCGCGGTAATCCGCCAGGAACGCATGATCGGCCTCGGGATACACCACGATGTCGGACTGCTTCGCCGCAGCGTTGCCGGCGGCCAGCTTCGTCTTCATGGCTTCCACATCAGACAGCGGAATGCTGGCGTCGCGCCCGCCGTACAGGCCCAGGACGGGACCGTGCAGCTCGTTCGTCACATCCAGCGCCACGCGCTTGATGAGCGGCCCGTGGCCCACGCTGAGCTTGCCGTACCAGGCGACGCCCGCCTTCACGTCGGGATTGTGCGCGGCGTACATCCACGTCAGGCGCCCGCCCCAGCAGAAACCCGTCACCGCCACCCGGCGCGGGTCCCCGCCATTGGCGGCGGCCCAGGCGACGCTGGCGTCCAAGTCGCCAAACACCTGTTCGTCCGGGACCTTGCTGACGAGTTCGGAAATGAGCTTCGGGATGTCGGTGTAGGAGGATGCGTCGCCCTGGCGCTGATAAAGATCGCAAGCGACGGCCAGATAGCCGGCCTTGGCGACCCGGCGGCAGATGTCCTTGATGTGTTCATGCACACCAAAGATTTCCTGGATCACCAGCACGATCGGCAGATCGCGCTTGCCCTCGGGCGCCGCGTAGTAGGCATCGATGGGGCCACCCGTGACGGGTAGCTGGAAATCCCCATGGACGAGGCCCTGCGTGTCCGTGTGGATCACGGTGGGGGCGACATTGCCTGCGGCGGTGGAAAAACTCATGGAGAACTCCTTGGTTGGGGTCGACGAAAGCCGGCCATCCCTACCGCCGTGCCAGCGCTAGTGCTGGTGGCCGTGCTCCGCATGCGGCGCGCCATGGTCATGGCCGCCATGGTCGTGCCCGTGGTGCATCAGGGTCGTCACGCTGTAGATCAGCGCCACACCCACACCGACCAGCAGCAATTGCGGGACGGCATCGGACAGGGATACCCGCTCGTGCATCTGCGGCATCAGGTCGGCCACCGAGATATACAGGAAGCTGCTGGCGGCAACCACCAGAATGTACGGCGTCCAGTCCTGCGCCTGCTGCAGCACGAAGTAGCCTATTATGCCGCCGACCGCTGAACACAAGCTGGTAAAGAGAATCAGCGCGAAGGCCCGGCGGCGGCGCAGGCCGGCATTGATCAGAACGACGAAGTCGCCCAGCTTGTGCGGTATCTCGTGGATGATGATCGACGCCGCGGTCAGCACCCCCAACAGCGGATCGGTGAGAAACGCCGCGGCGATCAGCACGCCATCGCACAGGTTGTGCAGCGAGCTGCCGATCAGGATGAGCATCCCGCCGCGCCCCGCCTCGTGCCGGTCGTGTCCCTTGTGGTGGTGATGGCCGTCGCCTTCGTGGTGATGGCTGTGGCGCAGCAGCGCAATCTTCTCCAGCACGAAGAACCCGATCAGCGACGCCAGCATCAGCCCGAAGAGCACATGCGCGTTGCCAACGCCGGTCTCGAACGCTTCGGGCAGCAGGTGCAGCAGCGCGACCGACAGCAGCACGCCCACCGACAGACTCACCATGTGATGCAGGTATTTGGCAAAGACCTTGTACGCGAGCCAGCTCGCGATGAGGACAGCAATAAGGCCGCCGGTAATGGTGGCGAGCAAAACCCAGAGCAGCAACATGGAGGGGGGAAAAGATCAGGCGGGGGAAGCGCAACATTATATTGTTGCAATCCAAAAACCGGAAATGGGCCGTCCGAAGACGGCCCGGGGCGCTCTGTCCCTTTAGTGCGCCTGTTCCCAGTTCTTGCCCATGCCCACTTCCGCAACCAGCGGCACACGCAGCGTCGCCACGTTGCACATCAGGCGCGGCAGCGCCTCCTTGACCAGATCCAGCTCCTCGTCCGGCGCTTCCATCACCAGTTCGTCGTGCACCTGCATGATCATGCGCGTCTGCAGCTTCTCGGTGTCGAGCCAGTCCTGCACCGCCACCATGGCCATCTTGATGAGGTCGGCCGCGGTGCCCTGCATGGGCGCATTGATGGCCGCCCGCTCGGCGCCCTGCCTGCGCGGCCCCGAGGCGCCGCGGATTTCCGGCAACTGCAGCCGCCGTCCAAAGACGGTTTCCACGTAGCCCTGCTCGCGCGCCAGGCGCCGCGTGTCGTCCATGTACATGGCCACGCCGGGATAGCGCGCAAAGTAGCGGTCGATGTAAGCCTGCGCGGCGTCGCGCGTGATGCCCAGGTTGGACGCCAGGCCGAACACGCCCATGCCGTAGATCAGGCCGAAGTTGATGGCCTTGGCGGCACGGCGCTGATCGGTGGTCACGGCGTCCAGCGGCACGCCGAATACTTCGGATGCGGTGGCGCGGTGGATGTCTTCGCCCGCCGCGAAGGCGCTTTGCAGATTCGCGTCGTCCGAAACGTGCGCCATGATGCGCAACTCGATCTGCGAATAGTCTGCGGACAACAGCAGGCCGCGCTCGGCGATGAACGCCTCGCGCACCCGACGCCCGGCCTCGGTGCGGACCGGAATGTTCTGCAGGTTGGGATCCGACGACGCCAGACGCCCGGTGATGACGGCGGCCTGCGAATAGTGCGTATGCACCCGCCCGGTCGCCGGGTTGATCATGCGCGGCAGCTTGTCCGTGTAGGTGGACTTCAGCTTGGACAGCCCGCGGTAGTCCAGCAGCACCTGCGGCAGTGGATAGTCCAGCGCCAGCTTGCTCAGCACTTCCTCGTCCGTGGAGGGCGCGCCGCTCGCGGTCTTGCGCACCACCGGCAGCTGCATGCGGCCGAACAGGATTTCGCCAAGCTGCTTGGGGGAGTTGAGGTTGAACGGCTGGCCGGCGAGTTCATAGGCCTTTTGCTCGAGCTGCAGCATCTCCTGGCCCAGCTTGTTGCTCTGGCGGCCCAGTTCGGCGGCATCGACCTTCACGCCGTTGCGTTCGATGGTGGTCAGCACGCCGGACACCTGCATTTCCAGGCGATAGATACGTTCCAGCCCTTCGTCGGCGGCGACCATCGGACGCAGCACCTGATGCAGTTGCAGCGTGAAATCGGCGTCTTCGGCCGCGTAATGCCCGGCCTTGTCCACCGCCACTTCGTCAAACCCGATCTGCTTGGCGCCCTTGCCGCAGAGGTCCTCGTAGGACACGCCGCTGCGTCCCAGATAACGCTGCGCCAGATCGTTCAGGCCCACGCCGCGATGCGATTCCAGCACGTAGGCCTGCAGCATCGTGTCTTCGGCGGCGCCGGCCAGGCGGATGCCTTCGTTGGCGAACACGTGCGTGTCGTACTTGGCGTGGTGCAGCAGCTTGGCGCGCGCCGCGTCTTCCAGCCAGGGCTTCAAACGGGCCAGCACTTCATCCTTGGGCAACTGGACCGCACCGTCGGGACCCCGGTGCGCGACCGGGATGTAGCAGGCCACGCCGGGCGCCACCGACATCGACAAGCCCACCAGCCGGGCCTGCATCTCGTCCAGCGACGTCGTCTCGGTGTCCAGCGCAACCAGCGATGCCTGCTGCATCAGTTCCATCCAGGCGTCGAACGCGGCCCAGTCGGAAATGATGCGGTAATCCAGCGTGGCGGGCGCGGCGGGCGCCTCGTGCGCGACGCGCGCATCGCCCGTGGGCACGCGCTCGACATCACCGGTCAGGTCGCGCAGCCACGTGCGGAAGCCGTAGCGTTCGTACAGTTCGGTCAGCGTGGCGTCGTCGCGCGGGCGCGGCGTCAGGTCGTCCACGCTGTCGATGTGGCCGGTCAGATCGCAATCGCACTTGACCGTGAGCAGTTGGCGCGTCAGCGGGAAATTGGGGATGGCTTCGCGCAGGTTGTTGCCGGCCACGCCCTTGATGCCATCGGCGCCTTCGATCAGCTTGTCAATCGAGCCGAATTCCGTAATCCATTTGGCGGCCGTCTTGGGCCCGACCTTGGTGACGCCCGGGACGTTGTCGACCGTGTCGCCCACCAGCATCAGGTAGTCGACGATACGCTCGGGAGGCACGCCAAACTTGTTCACGACGCCGGCTTCGTCCAGGACCTCGCCGCTCATGGTGTTGACGAGCGTGACGTGGCTGTTGACCAGTTGCGCCAGGTCCTTGTCGCCCGTAGAGACGATGGTGTGAACGTCATGCTGCGCGGCACGATGTGCCAACGTGCCAATGACGTCATCCGCCTCGACGCCTTCGATCGCCAGCACAGGCCAGCCCAGAGCGCGCACCGCGCGGTGGATGGGATCGATTTGTGCTGCTAGGTCCTCAGGCATAGGGGGACGGTGCGACTTGTATTCCGGATACAGATCGTCCCGAAACGTCTTGCCGCGAGCATCGAAGATACATGCGGCATACTCTGCCTTATGGTCAGATACAAGCTTGCGCAGCATATTGACCACGCCGTAAAGCGCACCTGTCGGTTCGCCTTGCGCGTTGCGCAAATCGGGCATAGCGTGGAAAGCGCGGTACAAGTAACTTGAACCGTCGACCAGTAATAGCGTTTTTTTCATGGTTACAAAGGCAGATATGGATACACCCGCCGGCAAACAAATTCCGCTGATTATGTCAGAGATAAGGACGGCGGCAGACAAGCTCGCTCACATCGGGCCCGCAGTCAGCGTTTTCGGTAGCGCACGAGTCAGCCGTAATTCCCCGTACTATGAAACCACCATCGCGATCTCCGCGGCGCTGGCAGAAGCTGGCTTCGCAGTCATCGCGGGCGGCGGCCCCGGCATCATGGAAGCCGCCAACAAAGGTGCATTTGAAGCAGGAGGCACGAGCATCGGGTTGAACATCAGCCTGCCGCACGAAGCCCACAACAACGAATTCCAGACCATCAGCCTGTCCTTCGAGTACTTCTTCCCTCGCAAGGCAGCGTTCTTCATGCACAGCTTCGCCTACGTGGCGATGCCCGGCGGCTTTGGCACGCTGGACGAGCTCTTCGAAGCGTTGACGCTCATCCAGACGGGCAAGGTGCCGCCGGCGCCGATCGTGCTGGTCGGCAGCGAGTACTGGTCGGGACTGGCCGAATGGCTGGGCGACCAGGTGCTCGGCAACGGCATGATCGGCGCCCACGACCTGGATCTTTTCATCATCGAAGACGACCCCGTCAAGGTGGTGCGAAAGGTCGTGGAATTCCACGAACGGGTGATGTCCGCCGAACAGTACGCCCCTTCCCTGCCCGCCTGACACGGCGGCTGTGCTACGGACAGGGCGTCGCCCGCGCTTGTCCGCACGCACCGCAACCTTCAGTCAAGGCGCTGCCTACGTCATCGCCTTGACGATCGCCTCGCGCGCCAGCCCCACGAACTCGCTTTCGCCGGGGCGGGCAGCGAGCAACCTGAATTCCACCGATGGCAACGCCGGCAAGCCGGGCGCCTGCAGCCGCGCCATGCCCGCACCCAGCGCCGATTCGTTCAGGCACGCAACGCCCAATCCCGCGGCGACGGCCAACTGCAGTCCCGCGACGCCGGACGCCACGTGCGATACCGCATACGGCACGCCGCGGCGCGACAACATCCGCTCTACGTATTGGCGCAGCGCGCAGGTTTCCGGCAGCGCCAGCAACGGCAAGGGTTCGGCCAGCGGCGGCGTCACGCCCTCGGCCGCCATCCACAGCAGCGGTTCACGCCGCAGCAGCGCGCCGTCCGCCCGGCCGCGCGTCGCGCCCTGCTCCTGGATGACCATGGATATGCCGACGTCGATCTCGCCGCGCTCGTAAGCCGCTTCGATCGCGCCGCTTTTCATGATGGTGACGTGCAGCCGCACCTGCGGATACTGCTCGTTCAGGCGGCGCAGCAGACGGGCGACGTCCCCCGGCCGGAAGTAATCGGTGATGCACAGGCGCAGTTCGCCCCGAAGCGCCACGCCGCGCAGGTCGCGGTAGGCCTCGTCGCTCAGGGCCAGGATCGTGCGCGCATGCGCCAGGAGGCGCTGACCGGCCGGCGTGGCGCGCACGCCCGCTTTGCCGCGCACCAGCAACGGCTGGCCCGCCCTGTCCTCCAGCTTGCGCATCTGTTCACTGACGGACGATTGCGACAGGAACACCTTGGGCGCCGCGGCCGTCAGGCTGCCCGCGTCCAGCACCGCAACCAGCGTGCGAAGCTGGTCCAGGTCGAATCCGCTCATGATTTATCCAACGGCTAAATCGATGGATGAAATCGTAATTTCCCGCTTTTCCGATGTCAACGCGCTTTCTACACTGGCCCTGTACCTACCCAACCGGAGAGCCGTCATGCCCCACATCGTCATCCATCGTTCCGGCACAACCGATGCCGCCATTGACCAACGCATCGTCGAATCCGTCGCCGGGCTGACCCAGTCCGTGCTCGGTAAAAAGCTGCCCGTCATCGCCATCACGCTGCAGCACATTCCGCACGAACTCTGGTTCATCGGCGGGCGTCCTTTGTCCGAGCAGGGCAAAAACGCATTCCACCTGGACATCAGCGTCACGGACGAGACCAACACCAAGTCCGAGAAGGCGCGCTTCATCAAGGACGTCTATGCCGCGTTCCAGGAGATCCTGGGCGAACTGCACGAGTGCTCGTACGTCCATGTGATCGACGCGCGCGCGGCGGCCTATGGCTATGGCGGGCGAACGCAAGAGTACCGGCACCAGCACGGCGCGGTGTAGCCGGCGGCCGCAGTGGTTGCAAAAAAAAGCCGCGCACCCGAAGGTGCGCGGCTTTTCATTGATCCGGCGACAAGGCGGCGACTGCCGCCTTCAAGCTCAGACCGCGGCTTCGCGCGCGGCGCGCTTGCGCTCGTTTTCGAGCAGGTAGCGCTTGCGCAGACGGATCGACTTCGGGGTGATTTCCACCAGTTCGTCGTCGTCGATGAATTCCACGGCGTATTCCAGCGACATCTGGATCGGCGGAACCAGGCGCACGGCTTCGTCGGTGCCCGACGCGCGCACGTTGGTCAGCTGCTTGCCCTTGATCGGGTTCACGACCAGGTCGTTGTCGCGGCTGTGGATGCCGATGATCATGCCTTCGTACAGCGCATCGCCCGGGTTGACGAACATGCGGCCGCGATCCTGCAGCTTCCACAGCGCGTAAGCCACGGCGTCGCCGTTGTCCTGGCTGATCAGCACGCCGTTGCGGCGCTCGCCGATGGAGCCTTCCTTGATCGGCGCGTACTCGTGGAAGATGTGGCTCATCAGGCCCGTGCCGCGCGTCAGCGTCAGGAATTCGTTCTGGAAACCGATCAGGCCGCGGGCCGGGATCAGGTATTCCAGACGCGTACGGCCACGGCCGTCCGGCTGCATGTCCTGCAGGTCGCCCTTACGGCGGCCCAGCTCTTCCATGACGCCACCCTGGTGCGCGTCTTCGACGTCAACGGTCAGCGACTCGAACGGCTCGCACTTCACGCCGTCGATTTCCTTGAACACCACGCGCGGACGCGACACGGCCAGCTCGTAGCCTTCGCGGCGCATCGTTTCCAGCAGAATGGTCAGGTGCAGTTCGCCACGGCCCGACACTTCGAAAACCGTGTCGTCGCCCGTGTCGCGCACACGCAGCGCCACGTTGGACTTCAGTTCGCGATCCAGACGGTCGCGCACCTGGCGGCTGGTCACGAACTTGCCTTCGCGGCCGGCCAGCGGCGACGTGTTCACCATGAAGTTCATGGTCAGCGTCGGTTCGTCGATGCGCAGCATCGGCAGCGGTTCCTGGTTGACCGGATCCATCACCGTGCAACCGATGCCCAGGTCTTCAATGCCGTTGATCAGCACGATGTCGCCGGCTTCGGCTTCGTCCACCACGACGCGCTCCAGGCCATGGAACTTCAGCACCTGGTTGATGCGGCCGCGGCCGCCTTGACCATCGGGACCGAACTTGTAGGCCACTTCCATGCCCGGGCGCATACGGCCACGGTTGATGCGGCCCACGCCGATCTTGCCGACGTAGCTGTTGTAGTCCAGCGAAATGATCTGCATCTGCAGCGGGCCGTTGGGATCGTCCTCGCGCTGCGGCACGTGTTGCAGGATGGCTTCGAACAAGGGACGCATGTCGCCTTCGCGCACATCCGGCGTCAGGCCGGCGTAACCGGACAGACCCGATGCGTACACGACCGGGAAGTCCAGCTGCTCGTCAGTGGCGCCCAGCTTGTCGAACAGGTCGAACGTGGCGTTGATGACGAAATCGGTGCGGGCGCCCGGACGGTCGACCTTGTTGACCACGACGATCGGCTTCAGGCCCAGGGCCAGTGCCTTGCGGGTCACGAAAATGGTCTGGGGCATCGGGCCTTCGACCGCGTCAACCAGCAGCAGCACGCCGTCGACCATCGACAGCACGCGCTCGACTTCACCGCCGAAGTCGGCGTGGCCCGGGGTGTCGACGATGTTGATGTGGGTGCCTTCGTACTCAACGGCACAGTTCTTGGCCAGAATCGTGATGCCACGTTCCTTTTCCAGGTCGTTCGAGTCCATGACCCGTTCGGTCAGCGCCTGGTTTTCGCGGAAGGTGCCGGATTGGCGCAGCAGCTGGTCGACCAGGGTGGTTTTTCCGTGGTCAACGTGGGCGATGATGGCGACGTTGCGCAAGGCGCGAGTCATAGCGAGTCCTTTAAGGTCAGGGTGGAGGGCAGCAAGCCCTCCGGCAATTCGTTCAGTGCAAGCAATGCCTGCTTGGGGTCTGGCATGGCCTGCAAGGCTTCCAGTTCAACGGCGCGTTCCAGAGAGAAGGGCCCGACGTGCGTGCGCCGCAGCGCCGTCAGGTGGGCGAAACAGCCCAGCACGCGCCCGATGTCCTGGGCCAGTGTTCGGATGTATGTGCCTTTACTGCAAGCCACATCGATCTCTGCCTGCGTCCCGGTCAGGGACAACAGCTCGATGCGGTATATCGTGATCTTGCGCGGCGCCCGCTCCAGCTCGATGCCCGCGCGGGCGTACTCGTACAGCGGCTTGCCGTCGCGCTTGAGCGCCGAGTACATCGGCGGAATCTGCTCGATGGTGCCCGAGAAACGTGACAGTGCATCGCGCAGCGCCTGTTCCTCGACAACAAAACCGGGTTCGGCGGTCGCGGTGACGTTGCCCGTCAGGTCGCCGGAATCGGTTTCCGATCCAAATTGCAGCGTAGCGCGATACGCCTTGTCGGCGTCAAGCATCGCGCCGGAAATTTTGGTGGCGCGGCCCATGCAGCACACCAGCAGGCCGGTGGCAAAAGGGTCCAGCGTGCCGGTATGGCCAGCCTTGGCCGCGTCCATGGCGCGTTTGGCGCGCTGCAAGGCGTGATTGCTCGACAAACCCACAGGTTTATCAAGCAACAGCACACCGTCGAGCGCAAGCCCGCGTCGTTTAGCCATCGTCGAAATCCGGAAAAAAATGAAGCAGTGACGACAGCCCGATCAGGACTTGTCTTCAGGCTCGTCGGGTACGCCCGAGTGCGGGCCGGGGCGGTTTGCGCGGTCGATGAGGATCGACATTTCGATGCCACGGGCGACTTGCTCGTCGTGGAAGAAACGCAAAGTGGGGACGGTGTGGATGTGCAGAAGCTTGTAGAGCTGCGAATGCAGCCAGCCGGCCTTCTCGTTCAGCAAGGTGGTGGCGGCTTCGGGCTCGGCGCCCAAAACCGTGAACCACACCTTGGCATGCGCGTAGTCGGTCGACAGTTCCACACCCGAAATCGTGATCAGTCCAGCGCGTTTCGTGTCGATTTCGCGCTGGATGATCCCGGCCAGATCCTTCTGGATCTGGTCGGCCAGCCGCAGATTGCGGCCGGGAATGGCTTTGGACTTGTGACGGCTCATTAACAATGCCTGGCGCCTGCTTTACAGCGTGCGCGCAATTTCCTTGATTTCAAAGACTTCCAGCTGGTCGCCCACCTGGATGTCATTGTTGCCGCGCAGCGTCAGACCGCAATCGAAGCCCGACTTGACTTCCTTGACGTCGTCCTTGAAGCGGCGCAGCGACTCGAGGTGCCCCGTCCAGTGAACCACGTTGTTGCGCAGCAGGCGGACCTGGGAATCGCGGCGCACGATGCCGTCGAGCACCATACAACCGGCGATGTTGCCGAGGCGGGAGATGCTGTACACCTCGCGGATCTCGACCAGGCCGATGATTTCTTCCTTCTTCTCGGGCGCCAGCATGCCCGACATGGCGGCCTTAACCTCATCCACGGCGTCGTAGATGATGTTGTAGTAGCGCACGTCGATGCCGTTGTTCTCGGCAAGCTTCTTGGCGCTGGCGTCGGCGCGCACGTTGAAGCCGATGACGACGGCGTGCGAGGCGATGGCCAGGTTGATGTCGGTTTCCGAGATGCCGCCGACTGCGGCGTGCACGACCTGCACACGCACTTCGTCGGTGGACAGCTTGACCAGCGACTGCACCAGGGCTTCCTGCGAACCCTGCACGTCGGTCTTGACGATGAGGGTAAGGGTCTGGGTGCCTTCGCCGAGGTTGTCGAACATCGATTCCAGCTTGGCTGCCTGTTGGCGGGCCAGCTTGACGTCGCGGAACTTGCCTTGGCGGAACAGCGCGATTTCGCGCGCCTTGCGCTCGTCGGACAGCGCCATCAGTTCGTCACCGGCGGCCGGCACTTCGGTCAGGCCCTGGATCTCAACAGGGATCGAGGGACCGGCCGTCTGGATCGGCTTGCCGTTTTCGTCGAGCATGGCGCGCACACGGCCAAAGCTTGCGCCGGCCAGCACGACGTCGCCGCGCTTGAGCGTGCCGCTTTGCACGAGAATCGTCGCGACCGGGCCACGGCCCTTGTCCAGACGGGCTTCGATGACCAGACCCTTGGCGGGTGCGTCTTCGGGCGCCTTCAGTTCCAGCACTTCGGCTTGCAGCAGCACGTTTTCGAGGAGGTCGTCGATGCCCTGGCCGGTCTTGGCGGACACGCCCACGAACGGCACGTCGCCGCCGTATTCTTCCGGCACGACCTGCTCGGCAACCAGTTCCTGCTTGACGCGTTCCGGGTTGGCGGCGGGCTTGTCGATCTTGGTCACGGCCACCACGATGGGCACGCCTGCGGCCTTGGCATGGTGGATGGCTTCACGCGTCTGCGGCATCACGCCGTCGTCGGCGGCAACCACCAGAATCACGATGTCGGTCGCCTTGGCGCCGCGGGCACGCATGGCGGTAAACGCCTCGTGGCCCGGGGTGTCAAGGAAGGTCACCATGCCGCGCTCGGTGCGGACGTGGTAGGCGCCGATGTGCTGCGTAATGCCGCCGGCTTCGCCCGCGGCAACCTTGGCGCGGCGGATGTAGTCCAGCAGCGAGGTCTTGCCGTGGTCGACGTGGCCCATGACGGTCACGACCGGCGCGCGCGGCAGTTGCTCGGCTTCGGATTGGGTGGCGGATTCGTCCAGGAAGGCTTCCGGGTCGTCCAGCTTGGCGGCGATGGCCACGTGGCCCAGTTCCTCGACCACGATCATGGCCGTTTCCTGATCCAGCACCTGGTTGATGGTGACCATCTGGCCCAGCTTCATCAATTGCTTGATGACTTCGGCGGCCTTGACGGACATCTTGTGAGCCAGGTCGGCCACGCTGATGGTTTCCGGCACGTGGACTTCACGTGCGATGAATTCCTGCGGCGCCGGCTCGTTGCGGCGGTCGTTCTGCTGGTTACGGCCACCACGGCCGCCCGACTTGCCACCGCCCTTGCCACCCGCACGCCAGCCGTCACGGCTGGCCGGGGCTGCCGGCTTGTCGGCCGGCTTCTTGCGCGACGAATCATCGGACCAGGTCGAAGCGACTTCGGCGGTCTTGATGGTTTTCTTGGCGCCAGGGGCAGCCGGCTTGGCGTCCTTCTTGGCCGCGGGGGCGGCGCCGGGCTTGCCGGCAGGCTTGTGCAGCGTGCCGGAGATCGGCGCGGCGGCAGGCGCCTCGGGCTCAGGCGCGCGCAGCACCTTGCGGGGACGGTTCAGCATTTCGCGCAGCGCGGCGGCCTCGGCCTCGGCGGCGCGGCGGGCTTCGTCGCGGCCTGCGGTCGTGGCGGAAGCGGCCAGCGGCGGCGCGGCACGGCGGTTGTCGACGCGACCACCCACCTTGGGCGCAGCGGCGGGCGCGGCGGCGGCGGGCTTCACGGATTCGGGTTTCGCGGCAGGCTGCGCCTGGGCGACAGGCGCGGCGGCCTGGGAGGAAGATGTTTCGGACTTATTGGCTAGCACAGCAGGTTCCGGCTTGGCTTCTTCAGCCAGAGGCTCGGTGGTTTCAGTCTTGATTTCGGGCTTGGCCTCTTCGGCCACGGGCTCGGCAGGAGCAGGCGCCGGCGTCGGTTCGGGTTCAGGCTGAGCCTGGACTTCGGGCGCTTGGGCCTCGACGGGGGCGGGCGCTTCGGCCGCGACGGATTCGGTTGCCGCGGGCGCTTCTGCCGGGGCGGCGGCTTCGGCTGCGACGGGCTCCTGCTGCGGCGCTTCGGCCTGGTCGGGAGCTTCGGCCTCTACAGGCGCCGTTTCGCGAGCTTCTGCGGCGACAGGCGCCGCGGGAGCTGCGGGTGCAGCCGGTGCGGAAACCTGCGGTGCGGCGTCTGCCGCGACTTCTTCTTCGGGACGGGCCGAGGCGGCCTGTTCGGCGGCGAGTTCGGACGGGTCGCGCTTGACGAAGACGCGCTTCTTGCGCACTTCGACCTGGATCGTGCGCGAACGCCCGGTGGCGTCGGCTTGCCGGATCTCGGAAGTCTGGCGGCGCGTCAGCGTGATCTTCTTGCCTTCGGTTGCGCCGTGCGCGCGACGCAGCGATTCGAGCAATTTCGCCTTGTCGCTGTCGGTGACGGAGTCGTCGACCGATTTGAGGTCAACGCCAGCCGAACGCAGCTGATCCAGCAGCACGTTGGCAGGCATTTTCAGCTCGGTAGCGAACTGGGCGACGGTATTACTCGACATTAGGCTCTCTCTTCCCTATAGGCAGCTATTACAAACAACGTGAACTTGCGGTGGATGAAGCGGCTGCAGCGCCCACCGCAGACCCGTGTCCTTTTGGTTATTCTTCGTCGAACCAATGGGCGCGGGCACGCATGATGAGATCGCTGGCTTCCTGTTCGGTCAGACCGGCGATTTCCGCCAGTTCGTCCGTTGCCAATTCGGCCAGATCATCACGCGTATGCACTTGACGCTCGGCCAGCTTGGCGGCCAGTTCCGGCGTCATGCCTTCGAGTTCAAGCAAATCCTGTGCGGTCTCAAGGCGCTCTTCCTGGGCGATTGCCTCGGTCAGCAGCGCATTGCGGGCACGGGCGCGCAACTCGTTGATGGTGTCTTCGTCAAACGCCTCGATTTCCAGCAGTTCCTGCATGGGAACGTAGGCGATTTCCTCGATACCGGTAAATCCTTCGTCGATCAGGATGTCAGCGACTTCCTCGTCGACGTCCAGCTTGCTCATGAACGTGGTGCGCAGACCCGAACGCTCGACTTCCTGGCGGTTCAGGCTTTCTTCCGGCGTCATGATGTTGATCTGCCAGCCGGTCAGTTCGGACGCCAGGCGCACGTTCTGGCCCTTGGCGCCGATGGCCTTCGGCAGGTTTTCCTCGTCCACCACGACGTCCATCGCATGCTTGTCTTCGTCGACAACGATGGATTCGACGTTGGCCGGCGCCAGCGCGCCGATGACGAACTGCGCGGGGTCTTCGGACCACAACACGATGTCGACCTGCTCGCCGCCGAGTTCGTTGCGCACGGCGGTCACGCGCGAACCGCGCATGCCCACACACGTCCCGATGGGATCGATACGCTTATCGTATGCCACGACGGCGATCTTCGCACGCACGCCGGCATCGCGGGCGGCAGCCTTGATCTCGAGCAGACCCTGCTCGATTTCGGGCACTTCATTCTCGAACAGCTGGCGGATGAACTCGGGCGACGTGCGCGACAGGATCACTTGCTGGCCACGCGCGGCGTGGTCAACACGCAACACGAAGGCACGGACGCGGTCGGCAACCCGCAGGTTTTCCTTGGGAATCATTTCGGAGCGCGGCAGGCGCGCTTCGATCTTGCCGGTTTCGACGATGGCGTCGCCCTTGTCCATGCGCTTGATCGTTCCGGACACGATGGTTTCACCACGGTCCAGGAAGTCGTTCAGCACCTGTTCGCGTTCGGCGTCGCGGATCTTTTGCAGGATGGCCTGCTTGGCGGCCTGGGCGCCGATACGGCCGAACTCGATGGGTTCGAGGGGCTCTTCGATGTACTCGCCTTCCTTGATGCCGGGGACGATTTCCTCGGCATCCGACAGCATTTCCTGCTTGTCGGGTTCTTGCAGACCGGCCTCGTCGGGCACGACCAGCCAGCGGCGGAAGCCTTCGTGGTCTCCCGTTTCCCTATCGATGGAAACACGAATGTCCGCATCATCCTTGAAGCGCTTTTTCATGGCCGAGGCCAGCGCACTTTCGAGAGCGCCGAACACGACGTCACGCGTGACGTTTTTTTCACGCGCCAAGGCATCGACCAACAGAAGAATTTCGCGACTCATCGCTTTTTGCCCTTGAAATCCAGAACGGGATCCAGTTTTGCACGCTCGATATCTTCGACCGTGAAATTCAACACCTGGACTTCGTTCTTTTTTGCCTCAAATTCGAGACCGAACACGGTCTTGTGCATCCCAGCAGCTGCGTCGGCTGCGGCTTCGTCTTCCGGCACGGTCAACGTGCCCGAGAAGACCTTGCGGCCGTCCAATGCCTCACGCAGCTTGATTTCGATGCGCTCGCCTGCGAAACGGCGGAACTCGGCCTCGGTGCGCAGCGGGCGGTCAACACCCGGCGAACCCACTTCGAGGCGCTTGTAGTCGATGTTCTCGACCTCATAGACCCGCGACAATTGGCGGGACACCTGCTCGCAGTCTTCGATGCGCACACCGCCGACCCGATCGATCGTGACGCGCAAAAGGCCCAGGGCGGCACGTTCCACGTCGACAAGTTCGACGTCCATGCCGGCCAGAGCCTCTTCGGTCAATGCGAATAAATCAGCCATATACTCAAAAAAAATGGGCTGTACGCCCAGCCCACCGATATTGCACAGAGCCCAGCCGCTTCCCTACTACACGTAAGGAGCAATGCTGGGCAGTGCCCTATATTGCGACCTAATTTTTGGCTTGCGCCGCCCTGATTTCCCGACCCGGTGCCGAACCCGGCTTTCGACGGACTTGGCTGGGTACTCAGGCGCCTGTGCGCCTTCCGCGAAAAGCGGCACGCGCCAAGGAGATTGCTGCAAACAGCGCCCGGCAACACGCCAGCCAGCAACACGCCAGCACAAGGCCGTGCGCCCGATCGGCCCAAATGCAGCCAACAAGCATGCAGCCGACGTGCTTTTTGCGGTAAAGCGCACTTAAAGAATCCAGTGCTTCCAGCAAAAAGCCATGACGCGAAGCCATGAAAACCATTGATTTTACCAGATAAACGGGAAAATCGCCTGATTCGTCACGGGCTTACGTTTATATGGGACGGATGCGGGGCGGCGGCGCAGTCTGCGGGCCGCCCTGCGGGGATCAGCGACCCTGACGTCCCCGGCCACCGCCCATGACGCCCAGCCGCGATTCGTGAGCCGAAGCGCTGCGGGGTTGCCAATCGTCGCCACGCTGGCCGCCGTCGGCGCGGGGACCGCCACTACGCGGCGCACGCGGCTTGCCACCGGCGCCCGGACCCTTGTTGTTGCCGCCGGTGCGCGCGCCTTCGGCCTTGTTGCCGCCGCGACCGCCCGCGGCGGGCTTGCCGCCACGACCCGGATTGCCGCTACGCGCGCCTGCCGGTTTGCCGCCAGCCGGCTTGCCGCCGCCAGGCTTGCCACCGGACTTGCCGCCAGGACGGCGGCCAGCGCCAGCCGGCGCATCGCCCGTGCCGCCCGCTGCCGGATTGCCGGCCACCGGATTGCCGGCCACCGGACTGCCGGCCACCGGGCTGCTTGCCATCGGATTGCCGGCCGCGGCGTTCGCTGCGGCGCGGGGACCGCGTGCGTTGCCGCCCGCGCGCCCACCCGGCTTGCCGCCGGCCTTGCCGCCCTGCTTGCCACCGGACTTGCCGGCGCCCGCGGAGCGCGGACCCGATTTGCCCTTGCGATTGCCCAGGCCGGGTTCGCCCGAGAGCGGGTGGCCGTTGGCGTAACCACCGGCGATCATGAGGCCGGTGCCGAAAGGATCAGAAGGACACGCCGCAGCCTGCCCTGCACTGCCCAGGCCGCCGCCCTGCAACTTGCCACGGCGGCCGATGCGGGCGCCGTTCATGCCGTTGCGGTCGAGCGTGCCGAATCCGGGTGGCAAGGCGCTGTCGTGCGATTGCGGCTGCTTGGAGCGGCGACGGTTGCCCGACGAATCGTCGTCATCGCGCAACAGTCCCAACTGGACCATCAGCGCGGTCACCAGCGAAGCGTCCAGTTCGTCCCAGCGGCCACGGCGCAGCGTGCGCGGCAGCACGACATCGCCGAAGCGCGTGCGGATCAGGCGGCTGACAGTGACGCCGACCGCTTCAAACATGCGGCGGACTTCGCGGTTACGGCCTTCCTGCAGCGTGACACGGTACCAGCGGTTGCTGCCGTCGCCGCCCAGGTAGTCCAGCGCGCCGAACGCGGCCAAGCCGTCTTCGAGTTCGATTCCGTCGACCAGCGACTGGCGCTGCGCCTCGTCCATTTCGCCCAGGACACGAACGGCGTACTCGCGTTCCGTGCCATAGCGGGGGTGCATGATCCGGTTGGCCATGTCGCCCGACGTCGTGAAAATCAGCAGGCCTTCGGTGTTCAGGTCAAGGCGGCCCACCGAGAGCCACTTGCCGGTACGCAGCTTGGGCAGTCGGGCAAACACGCTGGCGCGGCCACCGGGGTCGTCGTGGCTGACGATCTCGCCGGCGGGCTTGTGATACAGGATCACGCGCGGCGGCTTTTTCGTGTTGGTGCGCATGATGGGCTTGCCATTGACACGCACCTGATCGTTGGGCCCCACGCGCTGACCGATATGCGCCGGTTCGCCGTTAACGGACACCCGGCCCGCGACGATCAGCTCTTCCATTTCGCGGCGCGACCCGATGCCTGCGTCGGCCAGCACCTTGTGCAGCTTGGGCATGACCACTTCGCTGTTCAGGTACTTGCCCAGACGCTGCTCCATGCGGTCAGCCGTATCCAGGTAGGACAGCGCCTGCTCGGCTTCCTGCTCGCCACCCCGGGAGTCCACGGACTCGACCGGTGCGGCGGGCGCAGTGGCCTGCCCTTCGGCGGCGGGCGCCTGTTCGGCGGCAGCGTCGCCGCGGCGGCGGCGGAACGGGGTCCTCAGCTTGCGGCCGCGGCTGCGGGCGCCGGCTTCGCCCTCGGCGGCCGGTTCGCGCGCGGCGGAGGATTCCGGCTGCGCGCCGGCAGCGGCGTCATCCGAACGGGGGGTGTCGTCCTGCATTGCTGTATTCGTTGTCACTGGGACAGCTCCGAATTTCAAACTTGGGTAGGCCTGCCGGGAGCAGGCTCGTCATCATCTGGGGACGCCGAATCCGGTTCAGACCCGGACCGGTCGGGGTCCGCCTGTTCCGAAGCCGCGGCGGCAGCATCGGGTTCGGACTGAACAGCCTCGTCAAGACCGTAAACGGGCTCACGCCTGGCGTCGCCAGGGGCCTCGGCATCGGTCTTGTCAGTCGGGTCAGTCGGTTCCGCGTGTTTTGCGTTCTCGACTCTTTCCTTTGCAGCACCGGCCTCGGAGGCATCGGCGGCCATATCGGAAATGTCGTTGCCAGCCCTGTCGTCGGGAAGATCGGACGAGAGCGGCGTATTGGACAAGCCTTCGGCTTGCTCCCGGACGGTGGATTCGTCGGCGGGATCCGCGCCTTCTTCTGTGCGCGAAAGCTGGGATTCTACGCTATCGATGGCCGCTATGGGGACATCGTCTTCCGAAACAGACAATTCCGCAACGGGGAAAATCTCGGAGGATTCGGCATCAGGATCGGCAGCAGGCGGATTTTCGCCTTCTTGCGACGCTTGTTGCGGGGCGTCCGCCCCCTGCTGGACGATGCCGTCCGCCCCGGATTCAGCCGCTTGCGCGCCATCTTCCGCCGGCGCCGCGTCCGCACCACCCTCGCCATCAGCCGGCTCCGGCGACGCGTCCGCACCGCCCTCGCCATCAGCCGGTTCCGGCGTCTCGCCCAGCACCTGCTGCACTTCGCCCAGATCCAGCCCGGCGAGCGCGGCGGCAGCGTGCGCGGTTTCCAGCGGCGGCAGCTCGTCCAGCGCACGCAGCCCCAGATCGTCAAGGAACTGGCGCGTAGTGCCGAACAGCGCGGGACGACCCGGCGCGTCGCGGTGGCCAATGACTTCGATCCAGCCGCGGTCCTCGAGGGCCTTCACGATCTGCGACGAAACCGTCACGCCGCGGATATCTTCGATGTCGCCGCGCGTCACGGGCTGGCGCCAGGCGACGATAGCAAGCGTTTCCATCACGGCGCGCGAATACTTGGGCGGCTTTTCAGGGCTGAGGCGCTCCAGGTAGCGCTGCATGCTGGGGCGGCTCTGGAAACGCCAGCCGGAGGCGAGCTGTACAAGTTCCAGCCCGCCGTCGGCCCAGTTGCCTTGCAAGGTCTCCAGAAGCCGGCGCACCGTGCTGCTGTCGAATTGTTCATCATCCCCGAACAGCTTGCGCATATCGGAAATCTGCATCGGCTGAACCGCGCACAGCAGCGCGGTTTCCAGCACGAGTATTGCCTCGCTATCGTTCATCGACATCCAAATTCAAAAAGGGGCTAACTTGCGCTTGGTTGGAAATAAGGTTAATATTCTTTTCTCAGACGCGGGGTGGAGCAGTCTGGCAGCTCGTCGGGCTCATAACCCGAAGGTCGTAGGTTCAAATCCTGCCCCCGCAACCAATTTGATGAAGGCCTGGCATTCGCCGGGCCTTCTTCATTTGCGGCGCCGGATTCAAAATAAATAAACGAGCGATCGGCGTGGCAATTCAAACCCGCGTGGCACTTCGAACCCGTGCCGCGATTCAATCGCGCACCGCAACTCAAATCAACGACGTGATTCGTTTCGACGCCACCGGCAGCGGTGCCGCGGAATCCAAATCCACGCATCTCGGCGCGGCCACCCGCGGATCTCCCAACGCGACGCTCGCCCGCAAACGACCGAGCCGCCGCAAAAGCGGCGACGCAACAGTCAATGTTGGCTTGCGAAATTGTCACTGGGTTCCTGTTTACCGCCACGCCCACACCTCATGGCGCTGCCCTGCGCTAAAACCACCACGCCGGCGCCCGTAAGGCGGAATGCCTGCCGCGGCTGCGCGGCTGCGGCAAAACGTCTGAGCAAATTCTGGAAAAGCTGGCGCCAGCAACGCTGACGCCTATCGCCAATATGGCCGCGGAACGCGCCGGAACCTCCGGCACCAACCCTTTCCGCGAAGATTGATAGCAAAGACTAGAACCGACGGGCATCGGCCATTGCCGTGCGGCCGAACGCCGCTGCCAGACCGGCTCGCCCCCTTGCGCAAACCGAGCCGGGCTCTGGATTGCGCCGGCCTGCCACCAGGCCGGAACGATTGTTAGGTATTTTTTGGGTCAAAAGCTGGCAAATTATACCGCCATCTATTCCGGCCTCAAGCTGCGGCGTACCCGTTATCGGCCCACCAACCCGCCGCGCCGGCCTACCCCTCACCCGTCCGCCACTCAGCCCGCCGGCTTGTCCCACGGCGCCGACCCCAGCCGCTCGGCTAGATAATCCATCATCGAACGCAAAATCAGGGGCATCTGCCGGCGCGAGGCGTACACGCCATAAATGCCTAGTTCCTGGGGTTTGCATTGGGGCAGGATGACCTGCAGCTTGCCCGACGCGATGTATTCGGCCGCATAGTACGTCGGCAACATCGCGATACCCGCCCCTTCCACGGCGGCACTGCACAACACCGAGACTTCGTTGGCACTGATGCTTCCCCCCACAGGCACGTCGACCGGCTCGCCATCGCGCTCGAAACGCCACAGGCTCTTGCCGAAATACGAATGGGTCAGGCAATTGCGCAATGACAGATCCTCGACGCGCGCAGGCACGCCTTCGCGCGCGAGATATTCCGGAGACGCGCAGACCACCGATCGGCACACCGCCAGCTTGCGCGCAATCAGATTGGGATCCAGATCATTGGTGATGCGCACCGCGAGGTCGACCCGCTCTTCCACCAGATTGACCGCGCGCTCGACCAGCATCAGATCCACGGACGTTCCGGGGTGGCGTTTGACGTAGTCGGTGACGGCCGGCGCCAGATGGCGGGCGCCAAACGACATGCTCGTCGTGATGCGCAGCAGGCCGCGCGGCGTATCCTCGGGTGTGGCGACGGCGCTGTGCAGATCGCCGACCATATCCAGCATCTGGCGGCAGCGCGGCAGGGTTTCGGCGCCAGCCGGCGTGAGGCTCAGGCGCCGCGTCGTGCGATGCAGCAGGCGCACCCCAACCCATTGCTCCATCTCGGCCAGGTATCGCGACACCATGGCGCGAGACATGTCCAGATGCACGGCGGCCGCCGACAGGCTGCCCCGATCGGCAACCTCAACGAACACCTGCATGGCTTTCAGTCGATCCATCACTGTCTCGGCAAGTGCATCAGACCGTACCGGTTATACCGTATTTCCGTGCAGCATCCGCAACGGAATATCGATCAATGAAACGGGGTCCTTCGGCGCAATCACGCGGACGATTGGCCCAAAGCGTGACGCACAGCGGCAGCCACCTCCGGCACGGCCAAGCCGCGAACGATGAACACCAGCCGCGAGACGCGCACATCATCCGGCCATTCGTTCAAGGACTGCAACGGATACAACTCGCCATGCACGCCATGCACTTCACACGGACTTGATTCACCGGCGAAACAGACGATGCCTTTCATCCGGAGCACGCCCGGCCCGTAGCGCTCCTGGATACGCGCGACGCCTGCCAGAAACGCCGCTCGGCTCATCGGCGTTTCCAGCGTGAGCGAAAAACTGCTTACGTCCGCATGCCGTACCGCGGCCGACGACGAAAATGCGCCAAGCCACTTTGCCGTGACCTTTCCATCGCGACGAGCAAGCAGGTCCGGCCCTTGGAGCAAGCCAACGGCCAACGGGGCATCCGGGCGTTGCACGTAGCGCCGCGCGCCAGGATTGATGGCCTCGATCGCCAGTTCGACTTCGTGCAGTTGCGCCGCATCGACAAGATCGGATTTGCTGATTACGACGGTATCAGCAAGCGCAAGCTGCCGGGCCGCCTCGGGCTGCGCGCGCAGCTGTTCCGCGCCGTGCGCAGCCGACACCACGACGATTGCGCCGCGATACGCGTAGCGCTCGGCCAGAAAGCGTTCGTGCTTCAGTGTGAAGAGGATGGGCGCCGGATCGGCAAGACCGCTAGTCTCGATGATGACGCGCCGGAACGGCTTGATCTTGCGCGCGAGCGCCTGCATGAAGAGATCACGCAAGGTGTCGACCACCGAACCGCTGACCACGCAGCACAGGCACCCACCCTCGACCAGCACGACCTTGTCCGGCGCCAGACGCACCAGATGATGGTCCACGCCGATATCGCCATATTCATTGACGATGACCACCGCGTCGGCGTACTCAGGCGCTTGCAGCAGCCGGTTCAAGAGCGACGTCTTGCCGCTGCCCAGAAAGCCCGAGATGACGGTGACACCGATGCGCTTGTCTTGCACCGGCCGGTCGCCCTGCCCGCCTTGATCGCGGCCGCGCTTGTCGTCATTCATGCCGATCGCCTTAGTTGTCGATGCGCACTTGGTAAATACCCATGCTGTGGACCTACACGCACAGAGACGCGAACACCACCGCAAAAACCAAAAGGGCCACTCACTTGCGTGAGCGGCCCAAAATTCTTTTGGCTCCCCGAGCTGGGCTCGAACCAGCGACCTGCGGATTAACAGTCCGTCGCTCTACCGACTGAGCTATCGGGGATCTGCCAAGACCGAAATTATGAACTAAAAATTCGGCGCATGCAAATCTCGTTTTTTTCTGAATTTTTTGCGCTTCTAGCTGCCCATCGCGAAAAAACTCTGATATAGTTTCGGTCTTTCCAGATCGGGCCCTAAAAAAGCCGACGAACTGGAAGAAAAAAGATGTTTTGCTAGCGCTTTCCGGCTTGGTCCAGAAACAAAAGCAAATGGTCTTGCCGGCATAGCTCAGTTGGTAGAGCAGCGCATTCGTAATGCGAAGGTCGTAGGTTCGACTCCTATTGCCGGCACCAGATTTCCAAAAAGGCAGCCCTCTCGGGCTGCTTTTTTCATTTCACCCCTGCCCGCCCTCACCCCCACCCCGCCACCCCGGCCGGGAACTCGCGCTGATCGCCGCGCGTCCAACCCCCTTGGACCATCCCAGCGGAATAAACCATGCGCATTCTTCTCGTGGAAGACGACATGATGATCGGCGAAAGCGTACTGGACTGCCTGCGCGCGGAACACTACGCCGTCGATTGGGTTCGGGACGGCAGCGCGGCGGACTCCGCGCTGCGCACCGATCCTTACGACCTTGTACTGCTCGACCTGGGCCTGCCCAAGCGGGACGGACTGACGCTGCTGCGCGACATGCGCACCCGCAAGGACCGCACGCCGGTGCTCATCGCCACTGCGCGCGACGCGGTCAGCGACCGGATCGCCGGGCTGGACGCAGGTGCCGACGACTACATCGTCAAACCCTATGACGTAGACGAACTGCTGGCGCGCATGCGGGCACTGATCCGCCGCAGCGCGGGCCGGGCAGAGCCCATTTTCGAGCACGACGGCGTCACCATCGACCCGCAATCGCACGCCGCCATGGTCGACGGCGCGCCAGTGGCGTTGACCGCGCGCGAATGGGCAGTACTGGAACCGCTGATCGCGCGGCCCGGCATGATCTTCTCGCGCGCCCAGCTCGAGGAAAAACTCTATAGCTGGAAAGACAGCATCAGCAGCAATGCCGTTGAGGTTTATATTCATGGCCTGCGCAAGAAACTGGGTCCCAACCTGATCCAGAACGTCAGAGGCGTCGGCTATGTCATCCCCAAAACATGAGCATTCCGCTTAGCTATTCGCTGAGAGCCCGGCTGCTTTTCTTTCTGCTGGCCGCCATTGCGGTCGGCGCGCTGGTGCAAGGCGCAATCGCCTACCGCAGCACCCTGGCGCAGGCCGACGACATCTTCGACTCGCTGCTGCAGCGCACCGCCCTGTCGTTGGGCACCGGCGACGGGCTGCTGAGCACCGGCCCCACACATGCGCGCGGCGCCGGATCGCCGGTTGCCGATGACCTCATCATCCAGATCTGGACGCCGGACGGCTTGCGCGTCTTCAACTCACGCTCGCGCCTGCGCCTGCCCAGCCAGATCGTATTGGGGTTTTCCGACGCGAAGCTGGAAGGCGAAACCTATCGCGTGTATTCGCTGGCCACGCCCTTCCAGGTGATTCAGGTGGCGCAGGACATGCGCGTGCGCAAGAACATGGCCAGCGCCCTTGCGCTGCGCACCGTCGCGCCGATTGCCGCCGCCGCGCCGCTGCTGATGCTGATCATCTGGTGCGTCGTCAGTTGGTCGCTGCGTCCGGTCAAGCGCGCGCGCGCCCAGGTGGCCGCTCGCCAGCCCGAAGATCTGTCGCCCGTCAGCGTACGCGGGCTGCCTGATGAAATCCGCCCGCTGGTGCAGGAACTGAACCTGCTGCTCGAACGCATGCGCGGCGCTTTTGCGCAGCAGAAGCAATTCGTGGGCGACGCGGCGCACGAACTGCGCTCGCCGCTGGCGGCGTTGCGCCTGCAAATGCAGGCGCTGCAGCGCGCAGCAGACCCCGCCGCGCGCCAGCTTGCCGAACAGCGCCTGACTGCCGGCATCGACCGCGCTACGCGGCTGGTCGAGCAGTTGCTGTCGATGGCGCGCCAGGAAGGCGCCCAGGAGCAGACGCCGCTGGCGCCGGTGGATCTGGCGGACGTGCTGCGGCAGGCGCTGTCCGAGACACTGCCCGAAGCAAACGCCAAATCCATCGACGTCACGCTGGACGGCGATACGCAAGCGCAGATGCAGGGCAATCGCGATGCGCTGGTGCTGCTGGTGCGCAATCTGCTGGACAACGCGATCAAGCACTCGCCTGCCGGTGGCCGCATCGGGATGCGTCTGGAACACGGCCCGGGCCGCATTTCGCTGATGATCGACGACGAGGGGCCCGGCATCCCGGTCCATGAGCGCGAACGCGTGTTCGACCGCTTCTACCGGGCCGAAGGCAACACGACCCATGGCAGCGGATTGGGACTGGCCATCGCACGCACCATTGCCGACCGCCACGGCGCATCCATCACCCTTGAAGACGCGCCGTCCGGCCAAGGCCTGCGGGCGCGCGTCAATTTTCCCGCTTAGCCTGGATTTCTCCCGCTTAAGTTTCCCCTAAGTGTGCGGCCCGAAGATAGCGCCATGTTCCCAACATGATCGCAGGAGCCGACATGAAGACCACGCAAATCAAACCCTCGCGCCTCGTCCTGGCGCTGCTGGCAGCCGGCGCCATTGGCGGCGCAGGCGCAACCGCCTTGACCGGCAGCGTTTCGATGGCCGCCGAAGCCCCCGCCGCCACCGCTGCGTCCCAGCCGATCAGCGCGTCCGTGCCGCCCAACTTCGCGCAAATCACGCGCGAGTCCGGTCCGGCCGTCGTCAACATCAGCGTCAGCGGCACGCGCAAGGTGTCGGCCGCCGAAAGCGACGACCCGTTCGCGCAGTTCTTTGGCCAGGTGCCCGGCGCTCGTGGCCGCGCGCCGGCTCGTGAAGTCCCGATGCGCGGCGAAGGCTCGGGCTTCATCGTCAGTTCCGACGGCATCATCCTGACCAATGCGCACGTGGTCCAGGACGCCAAGGAAGTGACAGTAAAGATGACCGACCGCCGCGAATACAAGGCCAAGGTCCTGGGCGCCGACCCGCAGACCGACGTCGCCGTCATCAAGATCGAGGCGAAGAACCTGCCGGTCATCAAGGTGGGCGACGTGAACAAGCTGCAGGTGGGCGAATGGGTGCTGGCCATCGGCTCGCCCTACGGCCTGGAGAACACCGCCACCGCCGGCATCGTCAGCGCCAAGGGCCGTTCGCTCCCGGACGACACCTCGGTGCCGTTCATCCAGACCGACGTGGCCGTGAACCCCGGCAACTCGGGCGGTCCGCTGTTCAACGACCGCGGCGAAGTCGTGGGCATCAACTCGCAGATCTACAGCCGCACCGGCGGCTTCCAGGGCCTGTCGTTCTCGATTCCCATCGACCTGGCCTACAAGATCAAGGACCAGATCCTTGAGCACGGCAAGGTGCAGCATGCGCGCCTGGGCGTGACGGTGCAGGAAGTGAATCAGGACCTGGCCGACTCGTTCAAGCTGGATTCGCCGTCGGGCGCACTGGTGTCGAGCGTCGAAAAGGGCAGCGCCGCCGAAAAGGCCGGCCTGCAGCCGGGCGACGTGGTGCGCAAGATCGACGGCAAGACCATCGTGTCTTCCGGCGACCTGGCTTCGACGATCACCATGGCCGCCCCCGGCGAGAAGATCAAGCTGGACGTATGGCGCAACGGCGGGCAGAAGGAGATGGTCGCAACGCTGGGTGGCGTGCCCAAGGACAAGACCCAGGCGTCGGCCGACGGCCAGGAAGTGCAGCGCGGCCAGCTTGGCCTGGCGCTGCGCCCCCTGAGCCCTCAGGAGCAGCAGGAGTCGGGTGCGGAAGGCCTGCTCATCGAGCGTTCTGCAGGCCCCGCCGCCAAGGCTGGCATTCAGCCCGGCGACGTGCTGCTGTCCCTCAATGGGGTGCCGGTGCACAACGTCGGCCAGGTGAAGGCCGAGTTGTCGAAGGCGGGCAAGACCGTAGCCTTGCTGGTGCAACGCGGCGAAGACAAGATCTTCGTGCCGGTGCAGATCGGCTGATCAGCCGGGTCTGATCAGCCGGGCATCACTCCGCGTCGGGCTGGTTGCCCGGCGCGGCCGCTTCAAATGCCGGCAGGGCCCGGCACGCCGCGTCGATGCGCAGCACATTGGGCATGGCCGACAGGTCACACTCGAAGCGCTGCGCATTCGCCACTTGCGGCACCAGGCACAGGTCCGCGATGGTCGGCGTGTCGCCGTGGCAGAACCGACCCGTGGCGGGGGAAGCAGCCAGTTGGGCTTCCAACGCTTCAAGACCCTGATGCACCCAGTGCTTGTACCAGGCCGTCTTGGCCGCTTCATCCACGCCCAGCGTGTGCTTCAGATACTTCAGCACGCGCAGGTTGTTCAGCGGATGCGTATCGCAGGCGATGCCCAGCGCCAGATCGCGCACACGGGCGCGGCCGATGGCGTCGGCAGGCAGCAGCGGCGTTTCCGGGTGCGTTTCTTCCAGGTATTCGATGATGGCCAGCGATTGGCCGATGACCGCATCGCCGTCGACCAGCGTGGGAACCAGCGCAGTCGGGTTCACCTTGCGGTAGCCGGCCGACAACTGCTGGCCGCCCTCCTTCAGAAGATGAACCGGCACGGTCTCGTACGGCAGGCCCTTCAGGTTCAGGGCAATGCGTACGCGATACGCGGCCGAGCTGCGGAAGTAGCTGTAAAGCTGCATGGTGTCTCCTCGGTATTTTTGTGGCGCCGCCCGCGTGGGCGGCGCTTGTTCATTCCAGCGATTCGGTCTGGGCCGCCTTGCGCGACAAGCCCTTGGGCAACGGGAACGCGACGTTTTCTTCCAGCCCCGGCATCTTGCGCACCGAGACGGCGCCCAGTTCCTTGACGCGCGCGATCACCTGCTGCACCAGCACTTCCGGCGCCGAGGCGCCCGCGGTCACGCCAATGCGCTTGCGGCCGACGAGCCAGGCGGGGTCGATGGATTCCGCGCCGTCGATAAGATAGGACGCGACGCCCTTGCGCTCGGCCACTTCGCGCAGGCGATTGGAGTTCGAGCTGTTGGGGCTGCCCACGACCAGCACCAGATCGCATTCCGGCGCCAGGATCTTGACCGCATCCTGCCGGTTCTGCGTGGCGTAGCAGATGTCGCTTTTCTTGGGCTCGGCGATGCTGGGAAAGCGCGCCTTCAGCGCCTGCGACACCGCGGCCGCATCATCGACCGACAGCGTGGTCTGCGTGACGTAGGCCAGGTTTTCGGGATCGGTGACTTCGAGGCTGGCGACGTCTTCGACGGTTTCGACGAGGTACATGCCGCCCTGCGCCTGGCCCAGGGTGCCTTCGACCTCGGGATGCCCCTTGTGGCCGATCATGATGATCTCGCGGCCGGCGGCGCGCATGCGCGCGACTTCGATGTGAACCTTGGTGACCAGCGGGCAGGTGGCGTCAAAGACCTGCAGCCCGCGCGCTTCCGCTTCCGCGCGCACGGCCTTGGAGACGCCATGCGCCGAAAACACCACGATGGCGCCCGCGGGCGCATCGTCGAGCTCGTCGATGAAGATGGCGCCCTTGGCGCGCAGGTCTTCCACGACGTAGCGGTTGTGAACGATCTCGTGACGCACGTAGATGGGCGCGCCGTGCAGTTCGATGGCCCGTTCGACGATATCGATGGCGCGATCCACGCCTGCACAGAAGCCGCGCGGCTGCGCCAGCAGGACTTCGGCGTCGGAGGCGGTGACAGCCTGGCTCATCAAAGCACTCCCAGCAGCGCCACGTCCACTTTCAGGCTGATGCCTGCCAGCGGGTGGTTGAAATCGAATAGCGCGGATTCGTCGTTGATTTCCTTGAGGACGCCCGAATAGCGGCCGCCGTTGGGCGCGGTGAATTCAACGAGGTCGCCGGGTTCGAACGTGGCGTCCTCGCCGGCGTGCTGCGCCAGCATGGTGCGCGTCACGCGCTGGATCAGTTCGGGATTGCGGTCGCCGTAGGCGTCTGCCGGCTCGATGGTGACGCTGAACTTGTCGCCCTCGGCGCGGCCGACCAACGCGGCCTCCAGGCCAGGCGCCCACTGCCCGCCGCCCATCTGCAACGTGCCGGGACGGCCGTCGAAGGTGTCGGTGAACACGGAACCCGCCCCCGGGCCCGAGGCCAGGGTGATGCGGTAATGCAGCGTCAGGTAGGAATCCGGACGGACCAAAACGTTCACTTCATTAGAGGCGATGCTCACGATCTGCCACCGTATGGGTATTTGAGTAAACCCTGATTTTAGAGCCTCTTATGAAATTGTCCGTCCGGCTGCCAAAACAAGACCGTCCCCGAGAGCGTCTGCTCCGTCACGGGGCCGCATCGATCCAGGATGCCGAGCTGCTGGCCGTCGCGCTGCGCACGGGGATTCCAGGGCTGAATGTAGTGGATCTGTGCCGTCAATTGCTGGACCGGTTCGGCGGGCTGCGCGGGTTGCTGAGCACCTCGCCCCAGGACCTGATGTCCATCGCCGGATTGGGGGCGTCCAAAGCCTGCACCCTGGCGGCGCTGCTGGAACTGGCCCGCCGCGCCATGGAAGAAGACCTGGTCCGGGACACCGCCATGAACCACCCCACCCGAGTGAAACAATATTGCAAGGCGGCGCTCGGCCATCTGCAAGTGGAGCACTGCATCGCCCTGTACCTGGACGCCCAGCTGCGCCTGATCGCCACGGGCGAACTGGCGCGGGGCACGCTCTCGCAGGCGGCGGTCTACCCGCGGGAGGTCGTGCGCGAGGCCTTGCGCCACCACGCGGCGGCCCTCATCGTGGCGCACAACCACCCGTCTGGCGTGGCGTCGCCCAGCGCGGCAGACCACGGCTTCACGCGGCACCTGAAGGAAGCCCTGGCGCTCGTGGACATCAAACTGATCGACCACCTGATCGTCGCGGGAGGCTCGGCGGTGTCGCTGGCTGAACTGGGCTGCCTCTGACCGCAACAAGCGCCGGAATTCCGTTAGACTACCGCCCGATATTGTTTTAGGCTTAACCTAATTCCGGCCCTCGCGACCTTTCCTTGCCCGCCATGAAACGCCTGTGGGACATTTCCCCGCCCGTCTCGACGGCATCTCCCGTCTTTCCGGGCGACACGCCGTACCGCCAGCAATGGAAGTGGACGCTTACGCCCGGCTGTCCGGTCAACGTCAGCGAAATCACGATGTCGCCGCACATCGGCGCGCATGCCGACGCCCCGCTGCACTACCAGAACGGGGCCGCAGCCATCGGCGCGGTTTCGCTTGAACCCTTCCTGGGCCCTTGCCGCGTGATCCATGCGATCGACTGCGGCGACCTCATCACGATCGACCATCTAGCCCATGCGGCGCACAACCTGCCGCCCCGCGTGCTGGTGCGCACCGCCAAGCACGCCGCGCAGGACTGGTGGACGGATGACTTCTCCGCCTACGCGCCCCAGACCATCGAATGGCTGGCCGAACGCGGCGTCATGCTGATCGGTCTGGACACCGCCAGCATCGACCCCGCTTCCAGCAAGACCCTGGACAGCCACCATACGATCTTGCGGCACGACATGCGGGTACTGGAGAACCTGGTGCTCGACGACGTGCCTGAAGGCGATTACGAGTTGATCGCCTTGCCGTTGGCGCTGATCCAGGCCGATGCCAGCCCGGTCCGCGCGGTCCTGCGCGAACTGTAGGCTGATTTGCCGGCCCGGGCGCGGCTGCCCGACAGCAGCCGCCCCGCTTGGAGAATCGACCATGCAATTCCTTTTCGCGCCCCACTGGCGCGCCCTGCACGCATCCGCCCGCCGCGCCGCGCCGCCCTGCCACGGAGGCCGCGCATGAGCCAGAACGAACGCCCCGAAGACATCGTCCACCAGGAAAAGGCGCAACTCGATTTCGCGCGCGACATGACCTACGGCGATTATCTGCATCTTGATGAACTGCTTGGCGCCCAGCACCCGATGTCGCCCGAGCACAACGAGATGCTGTTCATCATCCAGCACCAGACCAGCGAGCTCTGGATGAAGCTGATGCTGCACGAGCTGCGGGCCGCGATCGCCAGCGTCGCAGAGGACCGCCTGCAGCCGGCCTTCAAGATGCTGGCGCGCGTCAGCAAGATCATGGAGCAGCTCGTCCACGCCTGGGACGTGCTGGCAACCATGACGCCGCCTGAATACTCTGCGCTGCGTCCCTATCTGGCGCGCTCCAGCGGATTCCAGAGCTACCAGTACCGCCAGGTCGAATTCCTGCTTGGCAACAAGAACGCGGCCATGCTCAAGCCGCATTCGCACCGCGCCGACCTGCTGGCCCAGGTGCAGAGCGCCTACGAGGCCCCGTCGCTGTACGACGAGGCACTGCGGCTACTGGCGCGCAACGGCCTGGACATCCCGGCCGATCACCTGGAACGCGACTGGACCCAGCCGTATCAGGCATCGGCGGCGGTCGAAGCCGCCTGGCTGACGGTCTACCGCGACACGGACCGCTATTGGGCGCTCTACCAGCTTGGTGAAAAGCTGACCGATCTGGAAGACGCCTTCCGGTTGTGGCGATTCCGCCACGTTACGACGGTCGAACGCGTCATCGGCTTCAAGCGGGGCACGGGCGGCACGTCGGGCGTGGATTACCTGCGGCGCATGCTGGAAGTGGTGCTGTTTCCGGAAATCTGGAAACTGCGCACGGATCTCTGACATTTGCGTCGCGCTGAAACCCGGGATGCATGACAGCCCGGGCGCCCATTTGCGGCTGGCCGCAGGCGGGATCGCGTGCTAGAATGCGGGGTTACTTTTTGGATACGTGGCTAGCGCCTGTCGCGCCAAGATTTGGTAGCGAACCGCGGCAGCGGAACCAGGCAGCTGTAGCTGGCGACCCTAACTCTTGAAAAAGACTCGACCGAGTCTAGGAAAGCACCATGAAAGAAGGCATTCACCCCGAATACCGCGAAGTCGTCTTCGCCGACCTGCAAACGGGCAACAAGTTCATCACCCGTTCGACCGTCCAAACGCGCGAAACCGTTGAACTCGACGGCAAGACGTACCCGCTCTTCAAGTGCGACGTGACCTCCGAATCGCACCCGTTCTACACTGGCGCCCAGACCCGCATCGTCGAAACCGGCCGCGTGGAAAAGTTCCGCGCCCGCTTCGCCCGCACGGCTGGCACGGTCAAGTCCGCTTCCTGATCCTGTTGCTCCTACGGGAGTCACAGCAAAAAGGCAGCCTTCGGGCTGCTTTTTTTTCCCCCCTCGGCGCCAGGAGGCCGGTCAGGGGGTGGCGCATCCCGACCACTCGGTTACATTAACGCCCGTGTCCCCACTTTCCATTTCCACACCGGCCCGGCTTACGTCGGTAGCCACCGCAAAACTGCCCCGCCTTATCCTGCTGGGCCTGTCCCTGGCCTACATCGTGGCCGGGCTGTTCATGCGCGACCCGTGGAAAACCGACGACGCCGTCGGACTGGCGACGATGATCACCGCGATCCGCGAAGGCGGCCTGACCTGGCTGCTGCCGCAGGTGGGGCACCTGGCCCACGCCGAGGAAGGTCCGCTGATCACCTGGGTGGGCGCCATCAGCATCTGGCTGTTCGGGCCGTTCATCGGGGACATCACTGCCGGCCGCCTGCCCAATCTGCTGTGGTTCGGCATCACGGCCTCGAGCGTCTGGTACGGCACGTATCTGCTCGGCCGCCGGGCCGAAGCCCAGCCGCTGGCGTTGCCTTTTGGCGGGGAGCCCGAACCGCGCGACTACGGCCGCATGCTGGCCGACGCCGCCCTCCTTTTGCTGCTTGCCACGGTCGGCATCCTGCAGCGCACCCACGAAACCACCGTCATCCCCGCCATCATGGCCTGCCAGGCGCTTGCGTTCTATTCGCTGGCGCGCACGGTGGATCGTCCCGTCACCGGCTCGACCACGCTTGGCATTGCGCTGGCTGCCAGCTTCCTGACGCGCGGTTGGGTGGGCGCCCTGCCCATCATGGTCGGCGTCGCGCTGGCCTTCTATCCGCGCAGCCAGCTCTGGAAGTGCAAGCGCTGGATGCTGTGGGCCGCGGTGCTGGCCACCGGTCTGATCCTTGCCTGGTGGATTCCCGCCAGCCAGGGCAGCGAGTACTGGATCCGCAACTGGAAGACCTGGAATCTGTCGTCCTTCGCCATCCCTGGCCTGCACGACGCCGCCCGCACGCTACGCGACCTGCCGTGGTACCTGTGGCCGACCTGGCCGCTGGCGCTGCTGGCGATCTGGCGGTGGCGCGCCTGGATCTACGCGCCGCACATCTGGGTGCCGCTGATGCTGCTGGTGTGTTCGGCGGTGATCCTGTTCTTCGTGGATGAGGCCAGCGATTCCGAATTCGTGCTGCTGGCCGTGCCGTGCGCGGTGCTGGGCGCGTTCTCGCTGCCCACGCTGCGCCGCGGCGTGGTGAACACGCTGGACTGGTTTGCCGTCATGTGTTTTTCGCTGACGGTGGCCACCGCCTGGCTCGGCTGGGTGGCGCTGCACTTCCATTGGCCGGCGCAGATTTCCCGCAACATCGCCCGCCAGACCACCGGTTATGAACCCGTGATCTCGTGGGTCGCCTTTGCGCTGGCGGTGCTCTTCACCCTGGGCTGGATCGTCCTGGTCGTCTGGCGGCTGCGCGTGCGCCCGCAGGCGCTGTGGCGCGGCACCGTGCTGTCGGCCGGCGGCCTGACCGTGACGTGGATCCTGCTCGTGCTGTTGTGGCAACCCGCGGTGGACTACGCACGCAGCTATCGCACGGTGTCAGGCCAACTGGCCCAGGCCATCGCGCAGCACAAGCGCCCGGGCGAGTGCATTCGGGGGCTCAGCCTGGGCAGCGGGCAGCGTGCCTCGTTCCTGATCTTCAACAACCTGTCGTTCCCGTTCGACACGCGCTGCACGCTGGTCCTGCAACAGACCACCAACCAGAGCCTGCGCGACGGCACGGCCGCGTACAGCGAAGGCGCCGAAGTCCTCTGGCAAGGCGGCCGCCGCGCCGACCGTTCCGAAGTCTTCCGCCTGCTGCGAACCGGCGTCAAGCCATGACCGCCGCGATCGGGGCGCCGATGACCTTCGGCGCCACCCTGCGCGGCATCGCCAAGCAGGCCTGGCCCGTCCTCATCAGCCAGTGGGCCAGCATCTCTTTCGGGGTGCTGGACACCGCCATGACGGGACACTCCAGCCCCGACGATCTGGCGGCAATGGCGCTTTCCGCTTCCATCTACATCACCGTCTTCGTCGGCCTGATGGGTGTCGTGCACGCCCTGATCCCGATCCTGGCGCAGCAGTTCGGCGCCGGCAACAACGCGGAAGTCGGAAAGAGCTGGGGCCAGGGCGTGTGGCTGGCGCTCGGCCTGTCGGTCGTGGGCGCCGCGCTGATGCTGTTTCCGGACATGTGGCTCTTCATGTCGGGGGACGTCGCCCCGGGCGTGCGCGACCGCATCGCGTCGTACCTGCAGGCACTGGTGCTGGCCCTGCCCGCCGCGCTGGTGTTCCGCACCATCTACGCGCTGGGCACAGCGGTGTCGCGGCCCAAGCTCGTCATGGCCATCAACCTGTCCATCATCGGCTTCAAGGCGCTGTTCAACTGGCTCTTCATCTACGGCAAGCTGGGCCTGCCGGCGATGGGCGCGGCCGGCGCGGGGCTGGCGACAGCCGTGGTGTCGTGGATGAGCCTGGGCCTGGGTCTGTGGGTGATCACGCACGATCGGTATTACCGCCGCTTCCAGCTTCGCATCGGCAAGCCGGACTGGAAGGCGCTCAAGGAACTGCTGCGCCTGGGCATCCCGATGGGCGGCTCGTACCTGGTCGAGGTCTCAGCGTTCACGTTCATGGCGCTGCTGGTGGCGCGCGAGGGCACCTTCGTGACCGGCGGGCATCAGATCATGTCGAACCTGGCCGCGCTCTGCTACATGATGCCGATGGCGCTGGGCGTGGCGACCGCCGCGCTGACGGCGCAGGCCATCGGCGCGGGCAATTATGCGCACGCCCATCGCACCGGCATGGCCGGTCTGGCGCTGGGTCTGATCGGCGCGCTGCTGACGGCTGCGGTGCTGCTGATCGGCCGTCCGCTGATCCTGGCCGCGTACACGGACGACGGCGCGGTTGCCGCCGTCGCAACCACGCTGCTCGCCGTGCTGCCGCTCTTTCACCTGTTCGATTCGATGCAGTGCATCAACTCGTACCTGCTGCGCGCGTACAAGATCGCGGTCGTGCCGCTGATCCTGCAGACGGTCGCGCTGGCGGGCGTGGGGCTGGTTGGGGGCTGGTGGTTTGGGTTTGGTCCCGGCCGGGGCGGCATCGACGGTCTGCGCGAAGTGCTGGTGCCGGGCTCGCCGCAGGGGGCCGGCAGCATGTGGCTGATGGCCATGTTCGGGCTGGCTTTGTCGGCGGTCCTGCTGCACCTCTGGTATCGGCGCATACTGCGGACGGTGGGGCGATAAAGGTCGCGAAATGAAGAAAGGCAGCCGGTTGGCTGCCTTTTTGCGTAGGGACGCGCCCTCTACTTCGGACGCTTGTCGATCACCCGGCGTGCCTTGCCGGTCAAGGTGCGTTCGACATGCCCGGCATCCGACACCTGGATCCGCGCGCTCACGCCGATGTGCGTCTTCACGGCATGCTGCAGCTGCTTGCCCAGATTGGCGCGTTCGGCGTCGGACAGGCCCGAGAACTCCGCGCGCACTTCTGTCAGGATTTCCAGTTCGTCCATGTTGCCCGAACGGGACAGCACCAGCTGATAGTGCGGCGCAAGCTGCGCGATCTTCAGGACCAGTTCTTCCACCTGCGTGGGGAACATGTTCACCCCACGCACGATCAGCATGTCGTCGCTGCGGCCGGTGATCTTGCCGATGCGGCGCATGCTGCGCGCGGTGGGCGGCAACAGGCGGGTCAGGTCGCGCGTGCGGTAGCGCACGATCGGCATCGCTTCCTTGGTCAGCGACGTGAACACCAGTTCGCCCGGTTCGCCGTCGGCCACCGGTTCGCCGGTATCCGGGTTGATGATCTCGGCGTAGAAGTGATCCTCCCAGACCACCGGACCGTCCTTGGTCTCGACGCATTCGCTCGCCACGCCCGGGCCCATCACTTCAGACAGCCCATAGATATCGACCGCGTCGATGCCCGCTTCGGCTTCGATGTCGGCACGCATCTGGCCGGTCCACGGCTCGGCGCCGAAGATGCCGATGCGCAGCGAGCTTTGACGCGGGTCGATGCCCTGGCGGCGCTGCTCTTCCAGGATGTTGCAGAAATAGGAAGGCGTGACCATGATGATGTCCGGACGGAAATCATTGATCAGCTGCACCTGCTTTTCGGTCTGCCCGCCGGACATCGGAATGACCGTGCAACCCAGGCGCTCGGCGCCGTAGTGCGCGCCCAGGCCGCCGGTGAACAGCCCGTACCCATAGGCCACGTGCACGGTATCGCCGGGCTTGCCGCCTGCGGCGCGGATGGAGCGCGCCACCAGGTTGGCCCAGTTGTCCAGGTCGCCCTGGGTGTAGCCGACCACGGTCGGCTTGCCGGTCGTGCCGCTGGACGCATGAATGCGCGAGATGCGCTCGCGCGGCACGGCGAACATGCCGAACGGATAGTTCTCGCGCAGTTCCTTCTTGGTCGTGAACGGGAACTTCGAAATATCCGACAACTGCTTCAGGTCGTCGGGATGCACGCCGGCTTCGTCGAACGCCTTCTTGTAGTGCGGGACGTTTTCGTACGCATGCTTGAGGGTCCACTTCAAGCGATCGAGCTGCAGGGCCCGCAGCTCGTCCTGGCTGGCATGCTCGATAGGATCCAGTCCCGGCTTGCTCATGGTGTTGGGCATGATGATGTCTCTCTTCTCTTTGGTACGGTGCAGCAGTCAGGCGTCCGTGGGCGTCCCGACGATCTGGCCCTTGATGCGGTAGGAACGCCCCCTGAACAAGGCCACGTTGCGTCCATCCTGATTGGTGACGGTGACGTCATAGACGCCGGTGCGGCCGGCCAGCGAACGCTCCTGGGCGACGGCGGTCAGCAGGTCGCCTTCGAATCCCGGCGCCAGATAGTCGATCGTGCAGCCCGACGCCACCGTGCTGACGTTGCGCGAATTGCATGAAAACGCGAACGCGCTGTCGGCCAGGGCGAAGATGAAACCGCCGTGGCAGGTCTTGTGGCCGTTCAGCATGTCGGGCCGAACGCGCATGGTCAGCCGCGCATAGCCCGGCGCCATTTCCTCGATCTTCATGTCCAGGCCTTGCGTGGCCGCGTCGCCGGCATACATCACCGAGCCCACGGCCTGCGCCAGCGCCTGCGGGTCGGTCGGCACTTCAACGGGGGGAACGTGCACGCTCATCATTGCCCCTTGAACTGCGGTTCACGCTTGCCAAGGAACGCGGCGACGCCTTCGGCGTAGTCCGCGCTTTGGCCCAGTTCGCGCATCATGTCGCGTTCCAGGTCGAGCTGCGTGGACAGGTCATTGCCCAAACTGGCCTGCAGCGCGCGCTTGGTGAACGCCAGGCCCTTGGTGGGCGCGGCCGCGAAGTGCGTGGCCAGGCGGTCCAGCGTGGCATCGAATTCCTCGTCCGCCACGCACTGCCAGATCAGGCCCCACTCTTCTGCCTGCTTGGCGCTGAGCTTGTCGCCCAGCATCGCCAGGCCCATGGCCCGCGCGCGGCCCACCAGACGCGGCAGCACGAACGTGCCGCCCGTGTCGGGGATGAGGCCCAGGCGGCAGAACGACTGGATGAAGCTGGCCGAGGCCTTGGCGATGACGATGTCGCCCGCGAAGGCCAGATTGGCGCCCGCGCCTGCCGCGACGCCATTGACGCCCACCACGACGGGCATGGGCAAGGCGTTGAGGCGGCGCACCAGCGGGCCATAGAACTTGTCGACGGTCTCACCCAGGTCGGGCGGCGTGCCGTCCGGTGCGGGCTTGCGCTCGCTCAGGTCCTGGCCGGCGCAGAAGCCGCGGCCCGCGCCGGTCAGCACCAGCACGCGCGCGCCTTCGGTTTCGACGCGGGTCAGCGCGTCGGCCACTTCGGCGTGCATGTTGGCCGTGAAGCTGTTCAGCTTGTCCGGGCGGTTCAGCGTCAGGCGCGCAACGCCGCCGGACAGGTCGAATTGAATATCCTGATAGCTCATCTGCGATCGCCCGGCTTAGATGTGACGGCGGGTTTGCACCACGCGGAAGCGGTTCGAGACAAACGCCGTGTCCGACAGCGCGGCGTTGGCCGCCGGATTGGCGCCGGTGCCGTGGAAGTCGCTGAAGGCGGCGGTCTGGTTGACGAACACCGCGCCCGTCAGGTTCAGCGAAAGCGACACGCCCGAGACTTCGGCGGCGTCCTGCACCTGCTCGGCCACGCGATCATCCGTCGTGTAGGCCGACAGCGACAGCGCGCCGTGCTTGATGACGCTGTCGCGCGCCAGCTGGATGCTGTGAGCGGTGGAATCCGTGGCGACGACAAACGCGATGGGGCCGAACCACTCTTGGCCCAGCGCCGCATTGCCGGCCTCGGTGCGCAGCAGCAGCGGCGTGCGCACGCGGGCGTTTTCGAACTGGGGATGCGCCAGCGTCTTGCTGTCCGCCACAACGGGCAGACCCAGCGCGCGAGCCTTCTCGATGCGTTCGACGATGCCTTCGTTCTGGATGGCGCCCGTCAGCTCGACGGCCTTGGCGGCGTCGGCGCCCACCTTTTCCAGCGCCACGCCCAGCGCGGCGGCCACGTCGTCGAAGCTGACACGGCCTTCCGGCGTGTTGATGCCGTCGCGCGGCACGTAGATGTTCTGCGGCGCGGTGCACATCTGGCCGGAATACAGGGCCAGCGAGAACGCCAGGTTGCGGGCCACGCCCTTCAGGTCGTTCGTCGAATCGATGATGACCTGGTTCACGCCGGCCTTCTCGGTGTAGACCTGAGCCTGGCGCGCATTGTTTTCGAGCCAGTCGCCGTTGGCGGTGCTGCCGGTGAAGTCAACGATCTTGACGGCCGGGTCCAGCGCCAGCTTCTGCGCAGTGTCGTCACCTGCCTCGTGCGCGGCCAGTTGCACGACGTCGGGATCGAAGCCCGCTTCCTGCAGCACTTCGCGCGCCACCTTCACGGTGATGGCCAGCGGCAGGATCGCGCCCGGGTGCGGCTTGACGATGACGGTGTTGCCCGTCGCCAGGCTGGCGAAGAGGCCCGGGTAGCCGTTCCACGTCGGGAAGGTCGAGCAGCCGATCACCAGCGCGACGCCGCGCGGCACGACGGTGAACTGCTTTTCCATGCGAATGGGATCGTTCTTGCCCTGCGGCTTTTCCCAGACGGCGATGCCCGGGATGCGCGACATTTCCTGCCAGGCGTAGGTCACGGCTTCAAAGCCGCGGTCCTGCGCGTGCGGGCCACCGGCCTGGAAGGCCATCATGAAGCCCTGGCCCGTGGTGTGCTGGACCGCGTAGGCGATCTGGAAGCTGAGCTTGTTCAGGCGCGCCAGGATTTCCAGCGACACGCCCACCCAGGCGTGGGGACCGGCGCGGCGCCAGTCTTCCAGCGCGCGTTTGGAGGCGGCGATCAGCTTGTCCGCCGGCACGCGGGGATACGTGATGCCCAGGTCGAAACCATAGGGAGATTTTTCGCCGCCCACGACGCCGTCGGCATCATGCAGGTTCAGCGGAAAGGGCTTGCCCTGAAGCGCTTCGAAGGCGGCGCGGCCTTCGTCGTTGGCGGTCTCGCCGTAGTTGCGCGGGCTGGGCGACTCGGCAAACGGGCTCCAGTAGCCGCGCAGCGCGGCGGCAGCCAGGGATTGTTCCAGCAGGGGCTGGTGACGTTCGAAGAATTTCTGGGACACGCTCGTCTCTCCAATAAGTTTTGAATGCTTGCCTGGCGCGCGCCGGGTCAGGTTTCCTGGTCGAAGTCGATGACCAGCCGGTCGCTGACCGGGAAGCTCTGGCAGCTCAGGATGAACCCGCGCGCGACTTCATAATCTTCAAGGGCGAAGTTGGCGTCCATGTCCACCTCGCCTTCAATCACCTTGCAACGGCAGGTGGAACACACCCCGCCCTTGCACGAATACGGCAGTTCAATGCCCTGCGCCAGCGCCGAATCCAGCACGCTGTCCTTGTTCTTGTCGATGACGAACATGCGGCTGTGTCCGTCCTGCACCACGGTGACTTCGCACTGCCCCTTGCCGGGCGCCTGCGGGGCGTCCTGGCCGGTGCGCAGCGCGCGCGGGCCCTTGGGTGCGCCGAAGAGCTCGAACTTGATGTTCGACTTGGGGATGCCGCGCGCCTGCAACCGTTCGACCACGCTCTCGGTCATGGTCTGCGGACCGCACACAAAAGCGTAATCGATATCCTCGGGGCTCA
Organism: Achromobacter animicus; assembly: GCF_902859585.1. GTDB lineage: Bacteria > Pseudomonadota > Gammaproteobacteria > Burkholderiales > Burkholderiaceae_B > Achromobacter > Achromobacter animicus. Next base: position 167,379 of record NZ_CADIJM010000009.1, read on the forward strand.
TCCAGGCCGACATCAGCTGGTCGACCTTGTCGCCATCCAGGCGGCCGTTGAAGAGCTCGATGTCCTGCGTTTCGCGGCTCATCACGTAGACCAGCGAAAAGCGGTCCATGTACAGGTTCTTCAGGTCCTCGATTTCCTCGCGAAACAGCACCGCGGACGACGCGCGGTTGCCGAAGAACAGCGTGAACTTGCTGCGCGGCTCGGTCGACAGCGCCGTCTTGACCAGCGAAAACACGGGGGTGATGCCGCTGCCCACGGCAAACGCCACGTAGTGGCGCTGGTTCTCGGGCGAGAAGTCCACCGTGAAGTTGCCCGCCGGCGCCATGACCTCCAGGGTCTGGCCGGGCTGCAATTCGTGATTGGCCCAGCTCGAAAACACGCCCTCGTCGACCTTCTTGATCGCCACGCGCAAGAGCTTGTCGTGCGGCGCCGAACAGATCGAATACGAACGGCGCAGTTCTTCGCCATTGAGCTGGGTGCGCAGCGTCAGGTATTGGCCGGGCAGGAAGGCGAACTCGTTCGTCAGCGTGTCGGGCAGATCAAAGGTCACGACCACGGCATCGCGCGTATTGCGCGCCACGGACGCCACCTTCAAAGCATGGAATTGGTTCTGGCTCATCTCGAAACCACTCTTTAGTGAGTCTTGAAATAATCGAAGGGCTCGCGGCACGAAACGCAGCGATACAGCGCCTTGCACGACGTCGACCCGAAATTGCTGACCAGCCGCGTGTCGCGCGAGCCGCAGCGCGGGCAGGCGATGGCCGGGGCCGCCGTGCGGCGGCTGATGCCCGAAATGTCGATGGCGCGTTCAGCGGGCGCGGCGATGCCGTAGCCCTTGAGCGCCTCGCGCCCTTTTTCGCTCATCCAGTCGGTCGTCCAGGCGGGCGCTAGACGCGTCTCCACCCGAACCTCGGACACGCCGTGGCGTTCGAGCGTCTGGCGGATGTCCTGCGTGATCTCGCGCATGGCCGGGCAGCCCGAATAGGTGGGCGTGATGACGACGACACAGGCGTCACCGTCCCACGACACTTCACGCACCACGCCCAGGTCCACCACGGACAGCACGGGGATCTCGGGGTCCGGGACCTCCTGCAGCCAGGCAAAGACCTGGTCGGCGGAAATGGGCGCCAGCGCGTTCACCACGTGGCTCCCGGGTAGGCGCGGTGCAGATGCTGCATCTCGGCCAGCACGTAGCCCAGCGCCTCGGTGTGCTTGCCCTGGCGGCCGCCGCGATGCGCGGCGTGGTTGGCGGCGGCTTCGTCGGGAACGGTCAGGGTGGCTTCTTCCAGCACTTCCCGCACGTGCGCAAGCCACGGCTGGCGCAGCGCAGACAGGGCACAGCCGATACCGCGCGCCGCGACGTCCTGGTCGATGGCGTCGTCGGTGAAGAGCTCGCCCGTGAAACGCCAGGCGTCATCGATAGCGGCCTGCATCTTGGCGTGGCTTTCCGCCGTGCCATCGCCCAGGCGCACCACCATGTCCGAGGAGCGGCGCACGTGATAGGTCACTTCCTTGAGCGACTTGGCCGCGATGGCCGCGACGCGCTCATCCGTGGACGCCTCCAGGCGCTGCAGCAGGAAGTAGTGCCAGACGTCGAACAGGAACTGCCGCGCCATCGTGTCGGCGTAGTTACCGTTGTCGCGCTCGACCAGCAGCGCGTTGCGGAACTCGTGCGCGTCGCGCAGATAGGCCAGCGCGTCCTCGTCGCGGCCCGCGCCTTCGACCTCGCCGGCCAGCGTCAGCCACATGCGGGCCTGGCCCAGCAGGTCGAGCGCGGTATTGGTCAGCGCCAGGTCCTCTTCCAGGATGGGACCGTGGCCCGTCCAGGCGCCCAGCCGCTGCGACAGGATGAGCGACGTGTCGCCCAGGCGCAGCAGGTATTCAAACAATGCTTTGTCCATGTCTCCCCCACCCGCCTTACATGTGCTTGATTTCTTCGGGCATCGGGAAGAAGGTCGGATGCCGGTAGACCTTGCTGTTGGCCGGCTCGAACAGCGGATCCTTGTCGCCCGGGCTGCTGGCCGAAATATCCGACGCACGCACCACCCAGATGCTCAGACCCTCGTTGCGGCGCGTGTACACGTCGCGGGCGTGATTGATCGCCATTTCCGCATCCGGCGCGTGCAGGCTGCCCACGTGCTTGTGCGCCAGGCCGTGCTGGCTGCGGATGAAGACTTCCCACAGAGGCCAGTCTTTGCTCATGATGGATTTCCTCTAGTGCCGGGTGCGCATTGCACGGCCGGTCTGCAATAAATAAAAAGAAGGTGTCCAGAAAGTCACGCATCCCGAAGCGCCAGCGAGGGCCAGCGGGGCCGCGCGGATCCGGGCTCCGCCGGTCCGCTGCGGCGCCCCCCTGGGGGGGGAAGCGCGCAGCGCTCCGGGGGGGGACCTCAAGCGGCTTTACGGGCAGACTGCTTGTCGGCGTAGGCGACTAGCGCGTCGCGCACCCAGGCCCCGTCCTCATGCGCCTTCACGCGCGCGGCAAGCCGTTCGCGGTTGCACGGACCATTGCCCTTGAGCACGGCGTAGAACTCCGTCCAGTCGATTTCGCCGAAGTCGTAGTGACCGCGCTCCGCGTTCCACTTCAGATCGGGGTCCGGCACGGTCAGGCCCAGGTACTCGGCCTGCGGCACGGTCTGGTCCACCATCTTCTGGCGCAGTTCGTCGTTGGAAAAGAGCTTGATCTTCCAGGCCATCGACTGGGCGCTGTTGGGCGAATCCGCATCCGACGGACCGAACATCATCAGCGCGGGCCACCACCAGCGGTTGAGCGAGTCCTGCACCATCGCCTTCTGTTCGGGCGTGCCGTGCAGGCACATCTGCATGAGCAGGTCGTAACCCTGGCGCTGATGGAAGGACTCTTCCTTACAGACGCGCACCATGGCGCGCGCATACGGGCCGTAGGAACAGCGGCACAGCGGGATCTGGTTGATGATCGCCGAGCCGTCGACCAGCCAGCCGATCATGCCGATGTCGGCCCAGCTCAGCGTGGGGTAATTGAAGATGCTGGAGTACTTGGCGCGGCCGGCGTGCAGGTCGTCGATCAGGTCGTCGCGCGACACGCCGAGGGTTTCGGCGGCGCTGTACAGATAGAGCCCGTGGCCCGCCTCGTCCTGCACCTTGGCCAGAAGGATGGCCTTGCGCTTGAGGGACGGCGCGCGGGTGATCCAGTTGCCTTCCGGCAGCATGCCCACGATTTCCGAGTGCGCGTGCTGCGAAATCTGCCGCACCAGCGTCTTGCGGTAGGCCTCGGGCATCCAGTCCTTGGCCTCGATGCGGACGCCGTCGTCGATGCGCCGCTGGAACGTCTGTTCCAGGCCTTCAAGCTGGTCCGCGGTCTTGACCTGCTTGACGCCGGTTTCGACGAGTTGAGCGTACATAGTTGTCTCCTTGAGACGGTTTGCGAAAACGCAAAGCAAACGCTGCGCAGTGCCGTCATGTCATGGGACGATTATTTAATACAAAAAAATCATTGTCAAACTCAAATCTGTATCACATTGGATTTATGTATCATATCCGGCATCCCGATATCGGCCGTCCGCGGCCCTCCTCATGGCAAACCCTCAGTCGACCCTGGAACGCGCTCTGTCCCGCTTATTGAAAAGCGATCCGCCCCGCGCGAAATCGCTCTGCGTCAGCGTGCTGGGCGATGCATTGGCCCCGCACGGCGGCGCCATCTGGCTGGGCAGCCTTATCGAGCTTCTGGCCCCGCTCGGGATCAACGAACGCCTGCTGCGCACCAGCGTCTTTCGTCTGGTGGCGCAAAACTGGCTGCAATCCGAACGCCACGGCCGGCGCAGCCTCTACCTGATCTCCGAGCAGGGCTTGCGCCACACGTCGCACGCGTCGCAGCGCATTTATGTGGGCGGCGCCAAGGAATGGAACGGGGAATGGACGCTGGTCGCGCTGCCGCGCACAGGCAACGGACTGGCAGAACGCGGCGAGCTGCGCCGCGAATTGACGTGGGAAGGCTTCGGCATGATCGCGCCGGGGCTGTTTGCGCATCCGCATACCGAGGCGCGCGCCGCGCACGACATTCTTGAAAAGCTGGGCATCCCGGACCGGGCACTGGTGCTGTCGGCCCGCGACCTGGCCGGCGCCGGCGGGCTGCCGATCGCCAGCCTGGCCACGCAATGCTGGAACCTGGACGACGTGGCCGAGCAATACCGCCAGTTCTCGCGCAACTTTGGCCCGTTGGAAAAGCTGCTGGACGAGGCGCCCTCGCCCGCCGAGGCGTTCACCGTCCGCGTCATGGTGCTGCACAACTGGCGCCGGATCGTGCTGCACGATCCGCAACTGCCTGCCCCCATGCTGCCCGACAACTGGCCGGGCCACGCCGCGCGGGAATTGTGCGGACGGCTCTACTGGAAGGTGTTCGATCCCTCCGAAACCCACCTGAATGCCCTGGCCGGGCAGGACAACGAACGCTACCGCCCCCTGTCGCCCGAAGTCGAATCGCGCTTTGGCGGCCGGCCAGCCTGACGGCCGGCGCGTTGCGGGCTTAGCGGCCCGGGCTGTCCTCGCCGGCCATGACGACGCCTAGCGTGTCGACGTGGCATTCTCCCGCCGTCTCGCGTCCTGCGCCGGCCAGCGTGAGTCCACGGCATGCCGCAATGAACGACAACGTCCATCGCGCCCGGATCGGGCGGCCCAGCGCCACCCCGGTGTCGGCATCAATGCCGCTGGGCACATCCAGCGCCAGCACCGGAACCTGCCACGCATTGACCGTGTCGATCAGGGATTGCCACGCGGCATCGAGCGGACGGTTCAAACCGATGCCGAACAGCCCGTCAATGACCAGCCCCTGAAACGGCCGGGTCGGCAACACGGCGTGCGTCCGGGGTGCTCCGCCCGCGGCCAGCCAGCGGCCCCAGGCGCGCGCTGCATCGGCAGGCAGCCTGTCTGGCCCCGAAGGCAGCACCACGTGAACATCCAGGCCGCGCGCCAGCAATAGCGCAGCCGCTTCCAATGCGTCCCCGCCGTTATTGCCGGGCCCGGCCAGCGCCAGAATCGACGTGCCGGCCGGCGCCCGCGCCGCGACGAAGCCGGCCGCCGCCGCGCCGGCCAGCGGCATCAGCGCACGCCCCGTTGCCAGGGCGCGCTGTTCGGCTTGGCGGATCTGCGCGACGGAGTAGGACGGCATGACAGTCGGGTGCGGCCAAAGTCCGTGGGAACCGGGCGGTCCGCCGACGGTCTCAGACCTTCAGGAAATGCTCGCGGTAATACTTGAGCTCGTCGATGGACTCGTAGATGTCGGCCAGCGCTTCGTGGCGGCTCTTTTTCTCGAATCCCTTGTAGACGGCGGGGGCCCAGCGGCGCGCCAGCTCCTTGAGTGTGCTGACGTCCAGGTTGCGGTAATGGAAGAACTGTTCCAGGCGCGGCATGTAGGCAAACATGAACCGGCGGTCCTGGCTGATGGTGTTGCCGCACATGGGCGATTTGCCCGCCGGCACATGCTGCGCAAGAAACGCCAACAGCGTATCCTCTGCCTCTGCCTCGGTCACCGTGGACGCCTTGACCTTGTCGATCAGCCCGCTCTTGCCGTGGGTCGACTTGTTCCAGTTGTCCATCGCGTCGAGCAGGCTGTCGGACTGGTGCACGACGATCACCGGACCTTCGGCCACGACCGTCAGGTCGGGTTCGGTCACCACGACGGCGACTTCGATAATGCGTTCTTTCTCGGGGTCCAACCCCGTCATTTCCATGTCGAGCCAGATCAGGCGGTTTTCGTTCGCAGCCATATAATTTGCCTTTAAAACGCGCGATTTTCGCACATCCCTTCTTGAGCAAAACGCTTTGCCCATGTTCACACTGCTGTTCGTTGCCTTCCTGCTGACCGATATTGCCGTGCGCATGTGGCTGGCGTCACGCCAGATCCGCCATGTCGCCCGCAATCGCGACCAGGTGCCTGCGGAATTCTCCCATCGCATCGGGTTGACCAGCCATCAGCGGGCGGCGGATTACACCGTGGCGCGGGTTCGGCTGGGCATGCTCGAGCGCACCTATGACGCCCTGGTGCTGGTCGCCCTGACGCTGCTGGGCGGCCTGCAGTTCATCGACCTGATGGTCAGCCAGCTTACCAGCAACGACTTCGTGCGGCAGATGCTGCTGCTGGTGGTGGTTGCGCTGGTGCTGGGCCTGCTCGGTCTGCCCTTCACGCTTTGGCGGCAGTTCAAGCTGGAGGCGCGTTTTGGTTTCAACCGCATGACGCCGGGGCTGTTCGTCGCCGACGCAGCCAAGGGTCTCCTTGTTGCGGCCGTATTAGGCCTGCCGCTGGCCGCCGCGGTGCTGTGGCTGATGGGCAGCGCCGGCGCCTACTGGTGGATCTGGGCCTGGGCGCTATGGACCGTGTTCAACCTGGCCCTGCTGATCATCTATCCGATGTTCATTGCCCCGCTCTTCAACAAGTTCACCCCGCTGTCCGACCCTGAACTGGCCGGCCGCATCCAGCGTCTGGCGCAGCGCTGCGGCTTTGCCCTGAATGGCCTGTTCGTCATGGACGGCTCGCGCCGCTCGGCCCACGGCAACGCGTATTTCACGGGCTTCGGAAAATCCCGCCGCATCGTGTTCTTCGATACCTTGCTGGCACGCCTGAACGCCGACGAAATCGAGGCCGTGCTGGCGCACGAGCTGGGGCATTTCGCCAAGCGCCACATCATCAAGCGCGTGATCTTCAGCTTTGCCGCCGCGCTGGTGTTCTTTGCCATCCTGGGCTGGATCGCGCAGCAACCGTGGTTCTATGTGGGCCTGGGCGTAATGCCGCAATTGGGCGGCCGCAACGACGCAATGGCGCTGCTGCTGTTCTTCCTGGTCATTCCTGTATTCACCTTCATGCTGACGCCGCTGGCCAGCTGGTACTCGCGCCGCGACGAATTCGAAGCGGACCGCTATGCCGCCGAGCAAAGCTCGCCGGACCGTCTGGTCTCGGCGCTGGTCAAGCTGTACGACGACAACGCTGCAACCCTGACGCCCGACCCTGTGCATTCCGCCTTTTACGACAGTCACCCTCCTGCCGCCGTGCGCATCCGCCACCTGATGGCGGCCGCCACATGAGCGCGCCGATGGAAGGCCGCATCATCGCCGCGCATGGCCGCCACTACACCGTGGAATTGGCCGATGGGGCCCTACGCAAGTGCTTCCCGCGCGGCAAGAAAACCGGCGCCGCAGTGGGCGATCGGGTCAAGATCACGCCGCAAGGCAAGGACGAAGGCGCGATCGACGCCATTCTGCCCCGCAGCAACCTGCTCTATCGTTCCGACGAAATGCGGTCCAAGCAGTTTGCATCCAACGTCGACCAGTTGCTGATCGTCGTGGCTGTCCGGCCCACCTTTTCGGACGACCTGACCGGCCGCGCGCTGGCGGGCGCATGGAGCGCCGGCATCGCGCCCCTCATCATCCTGAACAAAACGGACCTCACCGACGAGCTGCCGGCCGCGCGCGCGCGGCTCGCGCCCATCGCGGCGCTGGGCGTGGACATCATCGAACTGAGCGCGCTCGAGCCCGAGAAAGTCCACACGTTGCTGGCGCCGCGCCTGGCCGGCCGCACGAACCTGCTGCTGGGACAGAGCGGCATGGGCAAATCCACGCTGCTCAACGCGCTGGTGCCGGATGCCGCCGCAGCGACGCGCGAGCATTCCACCGCGCTGGACATGGGCAAGCACACGACCACCAGCACCCGGCTCTACCATTTGCCGGTGCCGGGGGGCGACCTGATCGATTCACCGGGGTTCCAGGCCTTCGGTCTGCATCACCTGACGCGGGATGACATCATTCGCGGGTTTCCGGAGTTCACGCAGCCCATCGAGGAATGCCGCTTCTACAACTGCACGCACCGCCACGAGCCCGGGTGCGGGGTGGTGGCGGCGCTGCAGAGCGGCAGGATCGATCCCGCGCGCTACGCGCTGTACGAACGCATCCTTGAAGAAAACCTGGCGGGCCAGCAGCGCTACTGACGCTTGCCGCGCCCCCCATTGAAAACGGCCCCATCGGGGCCGTTTGCTTGTGCGGGCCTGCACGCCCGATCGTTCCGAAGCGGATTCAAAGGCCAATCAGCGCGGCGTGAATCCGTGGCGCAGCAAATGATAGAGGTTGCGCAGCATGCCCGCAGTGGCGCCCCAGATGAAGTGCTTGCCGTACGGCATGCCGTAATACTGGCGCACCCGTCCGTCATCGAGCCGGGCTTCATAAAGGCGATGATTGGCCGGGTCCATCAGGAACGACAACGGCACCTCGAACACCTCGGCCACTTCGAACGCGTCGGGCGCCAGTTCAAAACCCGGCCGCACCAGCGACACCACGGGAATGATCGAAAAGCCGGTCGCCGTCAGGTACGGCGGCATGCTGCCCAGGACTTCGACATGATCGGCCGGCAGGCCCGTTTCTTCTTGGGCTTCTCGTAGCGCCGCATCCACAGGCGTGGCGTCGCTGGTCTCGATGCGACCGCCGGGAAAGCTGATCTGGCCCGCGTGGTCGTGCAGATGCGCGGCGCGCTGCGTCAGCATGATGTTCACGCCCTCGTCGCGCGTCACCAGCGGGATCAGCACGGCAGCGGGCACAGGCGTGCCCTCGCGGCCGGGATAGCGAAGATCGTTGTCGCGCGACAGCTCCAGCGTCCAGGTGGACGGCTGGCTCAGCGTGCCGCGCAGGGAATCCGGCGTCAGCAGGCGGGTGGGCACGGGCGGCAGCGATTCGTTGGCCACCACCCACGGTTGCGTCGCCGGATCGAATCCGGGGCGCGCCAGCGGCCGTCGAGGCCGCGCGGAGGACGAGGTTTCAGACATACGCTCAGAAGTAAGAAAAAAGGCACCCTCGCAGGTGCCTTTTTAACCCGGAAAACCGTGCCGGACGGAAACGCGGATTGGCGTGAACGTCCGACACTGTCAGGGCCGTGTGCCGATAAGCGATCAAGCCGCGGGGGCTTGCTTGCTGACCAGCTTTTCCTTGATGCGAGCCGACTTGCCCGAGCGCGAGCGCAGGTAGTACAGCTTGGCGCGGCGCACGTCGCCGCGGCGCTTCACTTCGATGCTGGCGATTTGCGGCGAGTACAGCTGGAACGTACGTTCCACGGCTTCACCCGACGAAATCTTGCGCACGGTGAACGCGGAGTTCAGGCCGCGATTGCGCTTGGCGATAACAACGCCTTCGAAAGCCTGCACGCGCTTGCGGGTGCCTTCAACGACGTTGACGCTCACGATGACGGTGTCACCAGGAGCAAATTCAGGCTTGGCTTGACCGCCGGTCAGACGGGCAATTTCTTCCTGTTCCAGGATAGCGATGAGGTTCATGTGAACTCCTAGATCATCATGTCTTTGCGGACTAAAACTTTTGCCGATCGATGTTGTTCACGCCCGGCTTTCGCGTGGCCCAGGATTCCAGACTGAAGAATCAAGATTTCGGCCACATCCGGCCTGGTGCGTGTGCATGGCAACCTGTCCGCTAGGTAAGCCGCAATGCGTAAGCCGCAATGCGGTTTTCCTGTTGGCGTGTATTGCGATGCTATGCCGCAAGCAGAGGATGAGATTTGGCAAACCGATGATTCTACACCAAAAATTCCCCAGAGCCTCGGGTAACATGTGCGCCTTGAGCACGGTTTGCGGTACCCTTCCAACTCCCTGTAACAAACACGTCATCTGACGCTGTTCCCTCATGTCGTACTCGTCCCTGATATTGGTCGTCCTGGCGGCGATGGCCCACGCCACGTGGAACCTCCTTGCCAAGCGCGCGGCCATGGTGGGCGCGCCGTTCGTCTTTGCCTACGGCTTGTGCGCGACGGTGCTGTATGCGCCGTGGGTGATCTGGGTGCTGATGCACGACGGCATGAACTGGACCTGGCCCGTCGTCGGCGCCATCCTGACATCCAGCCTGTTGCATCTGGGCTACAGCCTGTGCCTGCAGCGCGGCTATCAGGTGGCCGACCTGTCCGTGGTGTATCCGATTGCGCGGGGCACCGGCCCCCTGCTGTCGACGACAGGCGCTTTCCTGCTGCTGGGCGAACCCGCCACCAGCACCGGCATCGCCGGCATGCTGTGCGTCGTGGCCGGCGTCCTGCTGATTGCCACCCAGGGTCGGCTCGCCATCTTCAAGCAGGCGCAGGCGTGGATCGGCGTGCGCTGGGGTGTGGTGATCGGCCTGTTCATCGCGGCCTATACGGTGGTGGACGCGTACGGCGTGAAAGTGCTGCTGATCAGTCCGGTGCTGTTCGACTGGTTTACCTGTGTGACCCGCACCGCCATGATGACCCCGCATATGCTGCGCCGCCCCACCCAATCGTGGGAATCCATGCGCGGCCATTGGCATCTGGCACTGGCCGTGGGGTTTCTGTCGCCGCTGGGGTACATCCTGGTGCTGTATGCGCTGCGCAACGGCGCGCCGCTAAGCCTGGTGGCGCCTGCCCGGGAAATGTCCATGATGCTCGGCACCCTGGCCGGCATGTTCCTGCTGCGCGAAAAAGTGGGCGTGGGCCGTCTGGCTGGTTGCGTGTCCATTCTGGCGGGCGTGATCCTGCTGGGATCGAGCTGACCGCCACCGCGGGTCGTCAGAAGCCAGCGGCCATCAGAAGCCGCCAGCCACGCCCAACCACATCAGGCCGGGAATCATCGCGCCCCAGGCCAGCACCAGCACTACGTCCGTAATCATGGCTTTCATGGTGAGCTGATTGGCCACCGGCTGCGCCTTGGCGTCTCCGATGCTGTGATTGCGCGCCACAGCGGCGGACGCGGCAGTGGCGGCGTCGGCGACGGGCAGACCCGCCAGCGCGCCAGCCGCCGAAGCGCCGGCCGCCGGGACGCCGGCCGCTGGAGCACTGGCCGCCGGCGCGACGGCCTCCCGGGCGCCAACAGACCCTGCCGCGCCCGAGACTTCCTCGGGGGTGGGCGCCGGCGGGAACGGCCAGCGGGCGGGCATGCGCGTCGACCGTGCCGGCTGGCCGGACATCGTGCCGCTCCAGGGCATGGCCATGCCGGTCAGCCGGGCGCAGAAGGTGCGCGCGCGGTTGGCGCCGCGGCGCAGCGGATTCAGGGAAACGACAAGCTCATCCGGCAGGACGGAAAAATCAGCGGTGTTCATGGGAACTCCTTGGATAAACGTTCCAGCGCCGAGGCAAATCGCCCTGGCATGCACCCGAGGCAACAGCAGCCTGCGGTCAATCGAACAAAGACAATTGGCCGGCCGCCATGGCGCGCAACTGGCGCGCACCGCGCCCGTATGCGCCGCTGACCGCGGGCAAACCACCAGGAAAAGGGACCCCTGAAGACGCTTTCGCGCCAACCGGGGATTGAAAATCGGTAGCGGCATTGGCGGAGCCGGCAGCGTTGCCGGCGCCAGCCGAGCGGGCATCGCCAGCAACGCTGGTTGATCCCGACGGCGTTGCGGCTACGCCGGTTGCAGCACCCGCTGCGTCAACCCCTGCAGCTCCGGACGCCGCGCCATCGAATAACGACGCTGAGGCACCGGGCCCCGCGGGCGGCACGAACCGGCTGCAATCGAGCGACAGGCGGGCACGGTTCAGCCCCAGCTTGCGCGTGGCAACCGCAAAACGCTGGCGCAGCAGGTCAGCCCAGATGCCCGTGCCGCGCATGCGCGACCCGAAGTTGGGATCGTTGCGGCGGCCGTTGCGCAGGTCTTCGATGCGATGCAGGACGCGTTGCGCGCGGTCCGGGTAATGGGCGTTGAGCCAGTCCTCGAACAGCGTCTTGACCTCCCAGGGCAGGCGCAGGACCGTGTAGCTGGCGTAATGCGCGCCGGCCGCCTTGGCCTCCTGGAGGATGTGTTCCATGGATTCGTCGTTGATGAACGGGATGACCGGAGCCACCAGCACGCCCACCGGCACGCCGGCGTCGGTGAGGCTGCGCACCGCTTCCAGGCGGCGCCACGGCGCGGCGGCGCGCGGTTCCAGCGTGCGGGCCATGCCGGCATCCAGCGTGGTGATGCTGATGTAGACCACCACGAGATTCAGCTGCGCCAGAGCCGCCAGCAGGTCCAGGTCGCGGGCAACCAGCGCGTTCTTGGTGACGATGGTGACCGGGTGGCGGGTTTCAAGCGCCAGTTCGAGCATGCCGCGCGTCAGGCGCCAATCGCGCTCGATGGGCTGGTAGGCGTCGGTGGCCGAGCCGATATTGATGGGCGACGGCTTGTAGCCGGGGCGGGCCAGTTCGGCGCGCAGGGCCTCGACCGCATTGGCCTTGGCGACCAGCCGGGTTTCGAAGTCCAGCCCGGGTGAATAACCCAGGTAGGAATGCGTGGGCCGGGCATAGCAGTACACGCAACCGTGCTCGCAACCGCGGTACGGATTGGCAGCCACTTCAAAGGGAATGTCAGGGGAATCGTTGCGCGACAGGATCTTGCGCGCCTCTTCTGCAGTGACCGTGGTTTTAGGGGCGGCCGGCGTGGAGCGCGTGTCGGGCAGGATGGGGATGACCGTGGCGCGGGCAGCAGCGCCTGCAGTCTGTTCAACCGCAGCGGCTTGACCGGCAGACGATGAAATATCGGGAAAGAAATCGGGGACAGAATCAACGAAGTCGGCAGGCAGACCGGAAGCGGACCAGCCGTCGTCGACCTGCACGCGGTCATCGCGCTGAAAGCGATGCCGAACATTAGTAACCGCACCCCGACCGCGCAAGGCGGCGGGGGCGGCAGCCGGGGACCCAGAACCGGCGGGAAAAGAATGATCGGTGCGTGCCATAAAAAATACTGTACAAAAACACAGTGGTTTTGACAAGCACCAAAAGCCTTTTCGTAAGACAGCCCAACTTTACCGCAAGAAGAAGACATCGTCTGAACAATTCGATTTCATCTTGCGATATGGCCCGGAAACCCGCGCCAGCATTGGGATTGGACGAAAAACAACACAAAAAAACGGGTCGCGCGGGCCCGCCTTTCATCCAAAATTGCGGTTTACCGCAGCATGCCCGCCGCGGCCGTCTGATGTGTGGCTTCGTCGATCAGAATGAACGCGCCGGTCGCCGCCACATCGTCATAACGATCAACCGCCAGCGACTCGCGCGTCGTCAACGTCACGCGTCCGATGTCGTTCATGCGCAAGGTGCCTTCTGTGTTCTCGACCTCCTGCAGTTCATGGATGTCCCGATGCGACAACACCGCGCGCACCTTCGCCGACGTCAGCCGCGTGCCCGACTTCAGCAGATACTTGCGCGCGGGATTCAACGCCTGCGCATCAAGCCAGCACAGTTCGGCTTCGAACTCGCGCGAGACCTGCGCCGGCGCGGCGGTGTGCACGATCACGTCACCGCGCGACACGTCGACGTCGCGGTCCAGCACCAGCGTGATCGAATCGCCAGCCACCGCTTCATCCAGCGCACGATCAAACGCACGCACTTCCTGCACCACCGCCGTCACGCCCGACGGCTGCACCGTCACTTCGTCGCCGGGGCGCAGCACGCCGCTGGCGACGCGGCCGGCATAGCCGCGGAAATCATCCGCGCGATCGCCGCCATGACGCGACACCCACTGCACCGGAAAGCGCAGCGGCAAGGTGCGGCCGTCGCCCGACAGATCCAGCGATTCCAATAGGGCGAGCAGCGGTTGCCCTTCGTACCAGGGCGTCTTGGCAGACAACGTGACGACGTTGTCGCCGCTCAGCGCCGACAGCGGCAGCGCGTCGAAGTGCGGGATGCCCAGCTTGACCGCCAGGTCCGCATAGGCATCGCGGATGCGTTCGAACACCGCGCGGTCCCAGTCCACCAGGTCCATCTTGTTGACCGCCACGACGATGTGGCGGATGCCCAAGAGACGCGCGATGGTGCTGTGCCGCTTGGTCTGCGGCAGCAGCTTGCCGTCGGCGGCGCGAGTCGCGTCGATCAGGATCACGGCAACGTCCGCGGTCGACGCGCCGGTCACCATGTTGCGCGTGTACTGCTCATGGCCCGGCGCGTCGGCGATGATGAACTTGCGCGTGGGCGTCGAGAAGTAGCGGTAGGCGACGTCGATGGTGATGCCCTGCTCCCGTTCGGCTTCCAGGCCGTCGGTCAGCAGCGAAAAGTCGATGCCGTCGCCCGCCACGCGCTTGTGCTTGGCGCGCGAGATCGCGTCCAGCTGATCAGCGAAGACGCCCTTGCTGTCGTACAGCAGGCGGCCGATCAGCGTGGATTTGCCGTCATCGACGGAGCCCGCCGTGATCAGCCGCAGCACGCCGGTGTCGGCGCCGGAAAGAAAGGAATCGTTCAGTGCATTCATGTGGTTCCCCAGGCGCCGGCATGCGCCGGCGCGTCATCTCATTCAGAAATAGCCTTCCTTCTTGCGGCGCTCCATCGAGGCCTCGGAAGTCTGGTCGTCCATGCGCGTGGCGCCGCGCTCGGTGATGTCCGTCACGGCGGTCTCGGCGATGATGGCCATGGTGTCGGCGGCGTCGGAGGCGACCGGGCAGGTGCACGAGATGTCGCCCACCGTGCGGAACCGGACGGACAGGCGCTCAACCTGTTCGCCTTCCGCCGGCGGCGTCAGGCGGGTGACGGGCACCAGCAGGCCCTTGCGGCGCACCACCTCGCGCTCATGCGCGTAGTAGATCGGGGGCAGCGCCAGCTGTTCGCGCTGGATGTACTGCCAGACATCCAGTTCGGTCCAGTTCGAGATCGGAAAGACGCGCATGTTCTCGCCGCGATGCACGCGGGTGTTGAACAGGTTCCAGAGTTCGGGGCGTTGAGCCTTGGGATCCCACTGCCCGAACTCGTCTCGGAACGAAAAGATGCGTTCCTTGGCGCGCGCCTTTTCCTCGTCGCGGCGCGCGCCGCCGATGCAGGCGTCGAACCCGAATTCCTCGATGGCTTCCAGCAGCGTCACAGCCTGGGCCGCGTTGCGCGAATCGGTCTCGCGGCGCAGCACGACGCTGCCGCGCTTGATCGAGTCCTCAACGCTGCGCACGATCAGGGTTTCGCCCAGCTCGGCCGCGCGGGCATCGCGAAAGGCGATCACCTCGTCGAAGTTGTGGGCGGTGTCGATGTGCATCAGCGGGAACGGAAACCGTCCCGGCCGGAAGGCCTTTTCGGCCAGGCGCAGCAGCACCACGGAGTCCTTGCCGCCCGAAAAGAGCAGGACGGGCTTTTCGCACTCGGCGGCGACTTCACGCAGGATGAAGATCGCTTCCGATTCCAGCCAATCCAGGTGGCTGCGTTGGATCACGGCAGACATAGATATTCCCCTAAAACAATTTTGAATTCATGGCCGCGCTCAATCGGCGCGCGCCGCAATGGTGATGACCCGGTTGCCCGCATGCAGGCCGCATTCCTTCGAGTCGGACGACTCCCACCACCAGCGCCCTGCCCGCAGGTCTTCGCCGGGGCGGATGGCGCGCGTACAGGGTTCGCAACCGATGGACGGGTAGCCCTGGTCGTGCAGCGGGTTGTACGGAATGCCGAGCGCGCGGATGGCGGACCAGATCTCGTCCTCGCTCCACTCGGCCAGCGGGTTGAACTTGTAGAGGCCAAAGGTCGCGTCGTCCTCTTCCAGCAGCAGCTCGCCGCGCGTCGTGGACTGCGCGCGCCGCTGCCCCGTGATCCAGGCGCCGCGGCCGGCCAGGGCGCGTTTCAACGGTTCGACCTTGCGGATCTGGCAACAGGCCTTGCGCAGATCGACGCTTTCGTAGAACGCATAAGCGCCGTGCGCCGCGACGTGCTCGTCGACCGCCGCCTGAACGGGCCGGTACACGGTGACCTCACGGCCATAGCGCTCCCGCACGGCGTCCAGCACGCCCAGCGTCTCGGCGTGCAGGCGGCCGGTGTCCAGCGTGAAGACTTCCAGGTCCAGGCCGCCGTCGTAGATGGCGTGGGTCAGCACCATGTCTTCGGCCGCCAGCGACGACGCCAGCGCGGCGTCCGGATAACGGCGCTGGATGTCCGCCAGGCGCTCAGTCAGATCGCGCCAGCGCGCCGCCAGCGCCGGGGTCAGTTCAACGGAGGTATCGGTCGTCGTCATGGCTGCACCGCAAAGATGCGCGCCCGGCGGGGACGCGCGAGCAGGATTTCGCCGTCCCGCAGATTCAGCTCCTGATACAGCGACTCGGGCACCTCGGCCTCGATGATCGCGTCCGTGTCCTGGCGCGCCAGTTCCAGATACGCGCTGGGCCCGGCAAGATAGGCGTGCGACAGGCGCACCGGAATGCCGTCCGCGCCGGCGCGATAACGCTCGACCTCGAACTCGTGCGGGCGCACGTACGCGGTGGCGCGCTGCGCATCGGCCTGCGCCAGCTCGGGCGCGGGCAGCGACAGGCCGGCGCCTTCAAACACGCCACGCGTGGCCGTGCCTTGGAGCTGGTTCACGTCGCCGAGGAAACCGTAGACGAACGGCGTGGCCGGACCTTCCCAGACCTCGCGGGGCGTACCCACCTGCTCAATGCGGCCGGCGTTCATCAGCACCACGCGGTCCGAGACTTCCAGCGCCTCTTCCTGATCGTGCGTGACGAACACGCTGGCCACGTGCAACTCGTCGTGCAGCCGCCGCAGCCAACGGCGCAATTCCTTGCGGACCTTGGCGTCCAGGGCGCCGAACGGTTCGTCCAGCAGCAGCACGCGCGGCTCGACCGCCAGCGCACGCGCCAGGGCAATGCGTTGGCGTTGTCCGCCCGACAATTGCGCCGGATAGCGGTCGGCCAGCCAGTCCAGTTGCACCAGGCCCAGCAGGTCGTGCACCTTGCGCTTGATCTGGTCCTCGGACGGGCGCTGCGAACGGTGCTTGACGCGCAAGCCGAACGCCACGTTCTCGAACACCGTCATGTGCTTGAACAGCGCGTAGTGCTGGAACACGAATCCCACCTGGCGCTGGCGCACGTCCACCGCGGTGGCGTCCTCGCCGGCGAACAGCACGCTACCCGAATCGGCCGATTCCAGCCCGGCGATGATGCGCAGCAGCGTCGTCTTGCCGCAGCCCGACGGGCCCAGCAGCGCCACGAGTTCGCCGGTTTCGATGTGCAGCGACACGTCGTTCAGCGCGCGGAACTGTCCGAACCGCTTGGATAGATTGCGTACTTCGATACTCATGCCTGTCTCCTTGTCCGGCCGGTCACGTCAGGCGACCGCCGGCTTGATGGCTACCGCGGCGCCGGGATACTCCACCGGCTGGTCCGCGTTCTGCTGCAGGCGCGCGTTGCGCCACTCGACCACGTTCTTGGCCACCAGCGTCACCAGCGCCAGCAGCGCGAGCAGCGAGGCAACGGCGAACGCCGCGGAATACTGATATTCGTTGTAGAGAATCTCGACATGCAGCGTCATCGTGTTGGTCAGCCCGCGGATCTGGCCCGACACCACCGACACCGCGCCGAATTCGCCCATGGCCCGCGCATTGCACAGGATCGCGCCGTACAGCAAGCCCCACTTGATGTTCGGCAGCGTCACCCGCCAGAAGATCTGCCAGCCGCTCGCACCCAGCGTCAGCGCCGCCTGCTCTTCCTCGCTGCCTTGCGCCTGCATCAGCGGGATAAGCTCGCGCGCGACGAACGGAAAAGTCACGAACAACGTCGCCAGAATGATGCCGGGCACCGCGTAGACGATCTTGATGTCGTGGGCCTGCAGCCATTCGCCAAACCAGCCCTGCGAGCCGAACAGCAGCACGAACACCAGGCCCGCCACCACCGGCGACACCGAGAACGGCAAGTCGATCAGCGTGATCAGGAACTGCTTTCCGCGGAACTGGAACTTGGTGATGGCCCACGCGGCGGCGACGCCGAACACCAGGTTCACCGGCAAGGCGATGGCCGCGACCAGCAACGTCAGCCGGATGGCCGCCCAGGCGTCCGGCTCGACGATCGCTTCAAGATAAAGCGCCCATCCCTTGCGGAAGGCCTCGGCAAACACGGCCGCCAGCGGCACCAGCAGAAACAGCGCCAGAAATCCCAGCGCGATGAACAGCAAAACGCCGCGCACCCAGCGCGGCTCGGTCAAATGCGCGGGACGATCCGGTGCGCTCATGACTGCCTCCCCAGGCCGCGGCGCGCCTGCCAGCCCTGCAACAGGTTGATGATGAGGAGCAGCACGAACGACAGCACCAGCATCACGGTCGCGATGGCGGCCGCGCCGGCGTAGTCGAACTGCTCCAGCTTGGAAATGATCAGCAGCGGCGTGATCTCGGACACCATCGGCATGTTGCCGGCGATGAAAACCACCGACCCGTACTCGCCCACCGCGCGCGCGAACGCCAGCGCAAAGCCCGTCATCAGGGCCGGCATGATCGTCGGCAGCAGCACGCGCCGGAAGGTCTGCCAGCGATCCGCGCCCAGGCTGGCGGCGGCCTCTTCGATTTCGCGCTCCACGTCTTCGAGCACCGGCTGCACCGTGCGCACGACGAACGGCACCCC
Source organism: Achromobacter animicus (assembly GCF_902859585.1). GTDB lineage: Bacteria > Pseudomonadota > Gammaproteobacteria > Burkholderiales > Burkholderiaceae_B > Achromobacter > Achromobacter animicus. The sequence continues at coordinate 185,677 of NZ_CADIJM010000009.1, forward strand.
GATGAAGATGAGCGCGATGACGATACCCAGCGGCGTGAACGCCACCTTCAGGCCGAACCAGTCGGACAGCGGCCCGCCCAGCCAGCCCTTTTGCGAGTACAGCGCGGTCAGCGCAATGCCCGCCACGGCCGTCGGCAGCGCGAACGGCAGGTCGACCAGCGCATCCAGGATCTTCTTGCCGGGAAAGCGATAGCGCACCAGCACCCAGGCGACGACCGTGCCGAACACCAGGTTCACCAGCGCGGCGATGAACGAGGCGCCGAAGGTCAGCTTGTACGACGCCACCACGCGCGGCGCGGTCACCGCGTCCCAGAAACCCTGCCATCCGAGCCCCGCACTCTTAATGGGCAAGGCGGCCAGCGGGATCAGCACGAGCACGCTGAGATACAGCACCGCGTAGCCCATGGAAATGCCGAATCCGGGCAGCACGCCCGGGCTGTTGCGCCGAACGGCAAAAGACGCTTGCGCGCCGATTGCCGCCGGGTTCGAGGCTGAAGTCATGGCCGTCGTCCGAACGTTATGCAGTTATTTCTTCTGCGGCTGGTAGATCTGGTCGAAGGTGCCGCCGTCGCTGAAGTGATCCTTCTGCGCCTTGCGCCAGCCGCCGAAGATCTTGTCGTCGATGGTGACGAGCTTGACCTTGGGGAATTTGGCTTCGTATTTGGCGGCGACCGTCTTGTCCAGCGGCCGGTAGTAGTTCTTGGCGATGATTTCCTGCGCGGCCGGGGTGTACAGGAATTCCAGATAGGCCTGCGCGGCGGCGCGGGTGCCCTTCTTGTCCACGACCTTATCGACGATGGCCACCGGCGGTTCGGCCAGGATGGACAGCGACGGCACCACGATGTCGAACTTGTCCGGACCCAGTTCTTCCAGCGCCAGGAAAGCCTCGTTCTCCCACGCCAGCAGCACGTCGCCCACGCCGCGTTCCACGAACGTCGTGGTGGCGCCGCGCGCCCCGGTATCCAGCACCGGCACGTGCTTGAGCAGATCGCCGACGAAGGCGCGCGCCTTGTCCTCGCTGCCGCCGTTCTTCTCCAGCGCATACGCCCAGGCGGCCAGATAGTTCCAGCGGGCGCCGCCCGAGGTCTTGGGATTGGGCGTGATGACCTGCACGCCGTCCTTGAGCAGATCGTCCCAGTCCTTGATCTGCTTGGGGTTGCCCTTGCGCACCAGGAACACGATGGTGGACGTGTACGGCGAGCTGTTCTGCGGCAGGCGGGCCTGCCAGTTCTCGGGCAAGAGACCGCGGTCGGCGATGGCGTCGATGTCGTAGGCCAGCGCCAGCGTCACCACGTCGGCTTCCAGCCCATCGATCACCGAGCGCGCCTGGCGGCCGGAACCGCCGTGCGACTGGCGGATCGTCAGATCGACGTTCGCCTTTTCCTTGTACTGCTTGATGAAGGCGTCATCGATCGCGCGGTAGAGCTCGCGCGTCGGATCGTAGGACACGTTCAGCAGCGTCTGCTTCTGCTGCGCCTGCGCCGGCGCAATCGCGGCAAATGAAACCGTCACTGCGGCCAAGGCGGCCAACCAACCGGCTTTCCTGAAAGACATCCCTTGCTCCCTGTGATCTGCAATGTGGAGGCAAGTTTGCGTGTTGGCCGATCTGAACGGAACGAATCATTATTTGGTTGCTCATCGCCAAGAGGCATATAGGACAAGCATCCCAACAACGAAAAACCGCCGCGATCCTCTATGAAGATCGCGGCGGTTCGGGCGGCGCGGGACCGCGTTCAAGCCGGGGGGCCAACCCCCCATTTTTCGAATTTACTTATTCGGTTGCGGCGTGATGCGCAGGTACGGACGCACGGCCTTGTAGCCCTTCGGGAATTTTTCCTTGATCACCGCTTCGTCCTGCAGGGACGGAACGATGATGACGTCGTCGCCGTCTTCCCAGTTGACCGGCGTGGCCACGCTGTGGCTGTCGGTCAGCTGCAGCGAATCGATGACGCGCAGGATTTCATTGAAGTTGCGGCCCGTGCTGGCGGGATACGTGATGGTCAGGCGGACCTTCTTGTTCGGATCGATGACGAACACCGAACGCACGGTCGCCGTGGCGCTGGCATTCGGGTGGATCATGTCGTAAAGCTCGGAAACCTTGCGATCCTTGTCGGCGATGATCGGGAAGTTGACCGTCGTCGATTGCGTGTCGTTGATGTCTTCGATCCACTTGGCGTGCGAATCGGCGCCATCGACCGACAGGGCCAGGACCTTCACGTTGCGCTTGGCAAACTCGTCGGCCAGTTTGGCCGTGTAGCCCAGTTCGGTCGTGCAAACCGGCGTGAAATCGGCCGGATGCGAGAACAGCACACCCCAGCTGTTGCCCAGGTACTCGTGGAAGCGGATCTTGCCAGCCGAGGATTCCTGCTCGAAATCGGGGGCGACGTCGCCCAGGCGTAGTTGACTCATGATGTCTCCTGTACGGGATTCAGTTGTAGGGACCGGCTGACGGTCCAGCATGGACTGCAGCGGGCAATCGCATTTCGTGGCGGAGGTTGCCGTGTGACGTTACCGCGTGTGAAACGATTCTTCCATCAAACCTTTAGGCGAGGAAATACGCAAGTCATATAACCTTATGCAATATTCGCAGCCGTCTTAACGGCGAGCGCTGGCGGCCCCCGCCACCGGGTCAGCTCAGGTGATAGGCCAGCGACACGATGATCGGTCCCAGCACGGGCAGCAGCACGTTGGCGATCGCGTATGTCACCGTGTAGCCCAGCAGCGGCACGGAGCTGCCGCTGGCGGTCAGGATGGCGCTGATGGCCGGGGTGCTGACATGCTGCCCGGCAATGGCGCCCACCAGCAGCGGCCCCTCGATCTTCAACAGCTTGTGCCCCACCCACAGCGACAGGCACGCGGGCCCCAGCGACACCAGCAGGCCGATCAGCGGCAGCACCGCCCCATGCTCGCGGATCAGCGACAGCGCATCCGGCCCGGCGGACAAGCCCACGCACGCCACGAAAATCGCCAGGCCCAGGTCCTTGAGCAGTTGCACCGCATGGGCCGGCATGTGCCCGATCGACGGCCGCTTGGCATTGATCCAGCCGCACACCAGACCGCTGACCAGCGCCCCGCCCCCGCTGCCCAGCGAGACCGGAATCCCCCACAGTCTTGCCCCGAGGCTGCCGATCATCAGCCCGGCCAGAATGCCAAACGCCAGAAACACCAGGTCCGTCACGCCGCTGCGGCGCAATTCGGAACCCAGCGCGGCGCCCGCCTCGGACAGTTCGGGCTCCGCCCCCACCAGCGTGACCAGATCGCCGAACTGCACCACGGTCGCCGGCGTCAGGGGTAGCACGTGGCCGGAGCGCGAGATGGATTGCAGGAACACGCCTCGCGCGCGCCGGGCATTGGGCCGCAAAGCCAGCTCGCCCACCGTGTGGCCGTTCACGGTCTTCTTGCTGACGATGACCTGCAGCTCGCTCAATTGCAGGTCGTCCGCGTGCGCTTCGGGCAACTGGATCTCCGGACCGATCACCGATCCGGCACGCAGCGCAAAGCGGCGTAATCCCAGCACCACCACGATGTCGCCCGTCGCAAGCACGTAGTCGGGCGTGGCGTCGACGGCCTCGCCGTTGCGCAGGACGCGGCTGATCACGGTGCGCCCGCCCAGTTGCGCCTCCACGTCGCCCACCCGCTTGCCGTCCACGTCCTTGACCACGTGGGCGCGTCCCACCAGACGCGGCAGCGTCGGCAGGCTGGCCTCGTCGTTGTCGCCGGGCGCCGCACCCAGCTTGGCCTCCAGCGCCTTGGACGCTTCGCGCAGGTTGATGCGCAGCAACGCGGGCGCCACCTGGCTGGTAAAGAACACGATGCTGATGAGGCCCACCAGATAGGTCAGCGTGTAGGCCGTGGCGATGTTGGCCTCCATGCGCTGCACTTCCGCGTCCGGCAGGCCCAGGTGCTTGAGCGCCTCGGCGGCGGTGCCTACCACGGCCGATTCGGTCGCAGCGCCCGCCGCCAGGCCTGCAGCAGTGCCGGCATCCAGCCCGAACAGCGGCACGGCCGCCAGCACGATCGTCAGCACCAGCACCGCCTCGATCAGCGGCAGGACGACATAGCGCAGGCTGGACCGGTTTAGGTTCGCGAAGAACTGGGGGCCACCGGAGTAGCCCATGGCGAAGATGAACAGCGCAAACGCGACCTCCTTCAGGTCGCCGCGCATCTGGCAGCCCGTCTGGCCGATCAGCAGGGCGACGATGAGCGTGCCGCACACGCCGCCTAGCTGAATCGGCCCGACCTTCAGCTTGCCGATCAGGTATCCCAGACCCACCGTGACGAACAGCACCGCGATGGGAACGCTATTGAAAAACCCGACCGAACACGTCATAAGTCCACGCCGCCCTGTTGTTGCCTGCTCTGCGGTTGCCTGCTCTGCGGCTGCCTGCTTTGCGGTTGCTTGGCCTGCGGCAGCCCGCGTCGCCCCCAACCGACTGCACGGTTGCCGGCGTCGCGGTTGCCTGTCTCTCGGTGGCCTACTTCGCGGTCGGCTTCTTGGCCGACTTGGCCGCCGTGTCCGCCTTCTTCACCGCCTTTTTCACGGCCTTCTTGGCGGCGGTCTTGCCGGCAGCCGCGCCCTTCTTGGCGGCCGATGCCTTGACCGTCTGGCCCTTGCCCGCGGTCGGGCCGGAGCGCACCAGCTCGGACGCCTTCCACGCTTCGACGTACTCGGTCGCGGATTCGACCATGTACTTGCCGATCTTGGCGTAGTCCGCATCGTCCAGGTTCGCCAGCGAGATCCGGATCGACCACGGCGGCCCGCCAAACCCGCCGCCGTCCATCAGCACCACGCCCGTCTTCTCCGCCAGGCGGAACAGGAAGTCCACCGGCTCGTAGTTGTCGATCATGTACTTGCAGAACGCATCGCCGTACATGATCTTGGCCCAGACCATGAAGTCCAGTTCGACGTAATACCAGCCGCGCATCGGATCTTCCGGCGGCATCGGGATCCCCAGCCCACGCCACAACGCGTCGCGTCGGCTGCGCACGATCTGCATGGTCAGGTGCTTGTAGGCGTCCTTCAGGTCCAGCAGGTGCGACAGCGCAAAAAAGCCCATCTGCACCTGCTGCGGCAAGGACAGCCCCGCCGTGTGGTTCAGCGCCACTTCGCGGCTGTCGGCAACCAGGCGGTCGATGAACTTCAGCTTTTCGGGCTCCATCGTCATGGCGCCGTAGCGCTTGTCCAGGCGCTTTTTCCAGGACGCGGGCAGCTCGGCGATGCGCCGGTCCATCGTGTTGTTTTCGTGCGTGGCGATGACGCCCAGGCGCCAGCCGGTGCAGCCGAAGTTCTTTGAGAACGAGTACACGCAGATGGTGTTCTGCGGCACCTCCGCCATCAGCGAGCGGAAGTTCGGCACGAAGGTGCCGTACACGTCGTCGGTCACCAGCACCAGGTCGGGATTCTTGCGGATGATGCGCACGATCTGCTTCATCTCGGCAGGGCTGAACGCCACCGACGGCGGGTTGCTGGGGTTCACCGTGACCGCCAGCTTGATCTTGGGATCTTCCAGTTTGGCGATTTCCGAGGCCGGATAATGCCAATCGTGCGTGCCGTCGGCACGCAGGCTGCTGGCGTTGATGCCGACGATCTTGAACTGGAAACGCTCCAGGTGCGCGATCTCGATATAGGGCGTGAACGTCGGCAGGAACAGCGCAATGGTGTCGCCCTGCTTCAAAAGGCCGTTGACCATCAGCGAATCGAAGATGTAGCACATGGCGGCTGTGCCGCCTTCCACCGGGAAGAGGTCGAACTTGCCCTTGGGCGGGCGGCCGTCGCACATTTCCTTGATCAGGTAGTCGTGGATGATCTGCTCGGTGTGCACCAACGCGCGCGGCGGCACGGGATAGTGGTCGCCGATGATGCTGTCGGTCAGTTCATGGATCCACTCGTCCGGATCGAACCCCTTGATCTTGACGCCGTATTCCAGCACCCCGACGAGAAAATCGTAGCCGTCCTCGCTCTTGTGCTTGGACAGAAACTTGCGCAGCCGGTCGGCGCATCCCTTCTTGGCCGGCATGCCCGCCAGGATGCCCTCGTCGCGCACCCGGCGCGCCTCTTTCATGGCGAACCGGCCCATCAGGAAGAAGGCGTCGCGCGGCTCCGTGGCGATCCAGTTGGGATTGCCACGGCCCGCATTCAACATGGACGCCGCAGCAGACTGCTGGCTGTCCTTGGCCAACGTGATCAGGTAGTCCTTCAGTTCGAACGGTGAGAGTTGCTCCAGGTCGCGTTGGTGGGAACGCGTGGTCTTCAGGGCCGAGGCCAGGCTGACGGTGACAGGCGCAGTGGAAGCCATTTTGTGTACTCCTGGTGTGCGTGTTGACAGGCGCCATCAAGTCGAGCGCCGTTACGATTGCCGCGCTTCTATCCAGCACCCGCAAGCCGGCGCTTGCGGGCAGTCCTGCTAAGCCATGAGCATGACGATGACAATGCCCCAGATGATGAGCAGGGTATTGCCGATGGCGTAAGGCACCGTGTAGCCAAGCGCCGGGACCTGGCTCTTTGCCGTCTCGGTGATCTGGCCGATCGCCGCGGTGGTGGTCCGCGCCCCCGCGCACACGCCTAATGAGATGGCGGGGTGGAACTTGAAGACGTAGCGGGCAATGAGCACGCCCAGGATCATCGGGATGCTGGTGGCGATGACGCCCGCGATGAACAGCTTTGCGCCCAGCTGCTGGAAACCCTGCACAAAGCCCGGCCCCGACACAATGCCCACCACCGCGACGAATGCGGTCAGGCCCACCGATGTCAGGAACCAGTGCACCGGCTCGGGCACGCGCCCGAACGTTGGATGCACCGACCGCAGATAGCCGAAGATGAGGCCCGAGATCAGCGCGCCGCCCGAGGTGGAGAGCGTGATCGGAATGCCGCCCACCGTCAGCACCAGCGTGCCGAACAGACCGCCCAGCAGGATGCCGAAGCCCACGAACACCATGTCGGTCTGGTTGGTGGCGCGGTCCACGTAGCCAAGCTTGCTGACCACGCGTTCGACGTCGCGTGTGGCGCCCAGGATGAAGAGGCGGTCGCCGCGGTCCAGTTTCAGGCCCCAGTTGACCGGCATCTCGTGGCCGCCGCGCACGACCTTGCGCAGGAACACGCCGCGGCCCAGTTGGCGCACGGTCTCGTTTTCGGCAAGTTCCTTGAGCGTCTTGCCGGCCACGTTCTTGTTGGTCAGCACGACTTCGACGATCTCCGCCGGCAGGTTGATGACGTCGCGGTCCTCGACCTCGGTGCCGATGAGGCCCGAGGCCTGCAGCACCAGCGCGTCATGGCGGCCCGTCACGCCCAGCACGTCGCCGGCCTGCAGCGCGGTGGTGGAGTCGGCGTCCATGACCTGGTCGCCGCGCCGGATGCGCTCGACAAAGACCCGGGCGTCCACGAACTTCGCTTCCAGTTCGCCCACCGTCTTGCCGACGTATTCCGTGTGGTCCAACCGGTAGGCCCGCGCGGTGAACTTGCGGTAGCCCGACAGCTCCATCGAATCGGCACCGCCGGACATCTTGGCCTCGTACTCCTTGCATTCCTTCACGATGTCCACGCGCATCAGCTTGGGACCGAGGGAAGCAAGCAGCCAGGCGCTGCCGACCGTGCCGAAGATGTAGCAGACTGCGTAGGCGACGGGAATGTTGTCGATCCACTGCTTCTTGGTCGCCGCGTCAACGGACAGGCCGTTGATCGTGTCGGTCGCCACGCCCATGACCGCCGAGATGGTCTGCGCGCCCGACAGCAGCCCCGCGCCGGTCCCGGCATCAAAGCCGAATCCGATGGCGGTCACCCAGGTGACCAGCAGGCAGAGCACGCAGATGATGACGGCAAAAATGACCTGGGGCAGGCCATCGCTTTTCATGCCGCGGAAGAATTGCGGTCCGACACCGTAGCCAAGACCAAAAAGAAAAAGCAGGAAGAACACCTGCTTGAGAATGGGAGCAATCGAGATGTTGAGCTGACCAACCAGCACGCCCACCAACAATGTCCCGGTCACTGCGCCCAGATTGAATCCGAAGATTTTCTTGGCCCCGATCCAATAACCCAGGCCCAAGGTCAAGAAAATCGCCAGCTCCGGGTACTTACGTAGCGTGTCAAAGAACCATTCCATCACGAATCTCCTTCGTTCTGTACAGGTCAAGCACAATCGCAAACGGTGAGTAGCGCGAAGTACCTTATCAGAGTCTTTCCGAAAATCAAAGATTTTCGAATTTTTGAAATATGTGAGCGGTGCTTCTACAAAAAAAAACCGCGGACCCGAAGGCCCGCGGTTTTCATCGAAGCGGCTGTGGCTTACAGCGCGTTCGTCAGCTCGGGAACGACCGTGAACAGGTCGCCCACCAGGCCGTAATCGGCGACACCGAAAATCGGCGCTTCGGCGTCCTTGTTGATCGCGACGATGACCTTCGAATCCTTCATGCCGGCCAAATGCTGGATGGCGCCCGAGATACCGACAGCCACGTACAACTGCGGCGCGACGATCTTGCCGGTCTGGCCAACCTGCCAGTCGTTCGGCGCGTAGCCGGCGTCGACGGCGGCGCGCGAAGCGCCCAGCGCGGCGCCCAGCTTGTCGGCCAGTGGATCCAGGATCTTGAAGTTCTCGGCGCTGCCCAGACCGCGGCCGCCCGACACCACGACACGCGCGCCGGCCAGTTCGGGACGATCGCTCTTGGCGACTTCGCGGCCCACGAACGTGGACAGGCCCGAATCGGCCACGGCGGCAGCGTCTTCGACCGAGGCGGAACCGCCTTGGGCGGCGACGGCGTCAAAGCCGGTCGTGCGCACGGTGATGACCTTGACGGCGTCGGCCGATTGCACGGTGGCAATGGCGTTGCCGGCGTAGATCGGGCGCTGAAACGTATCGGCGGATTCGACACCGATGATGTCGGAGATCTGGGCCACGTCCAGCTTGGCCGCGACGCGCGGGGCCACGTTCTTGCCCGAGGCGGTGGCCGGGAACAGGATGTGGCTGTAGTTCGAGGCCACGGCCAGCACCTGCGCCGCGACGTTTTCGGCCAGGCCGTCCGCCAGATGCGGCGCATCGGCCAGCAGCACCTTTGCCACGCCGGCGGCCTGAGCGGCCTGGTCGGCCACGGCGCGCGCGTTGGCGCCAGCGACCAGCACGTGCACGTCGCCTCCGATCTTGGCGGCGGCGGCGATGGCGTTCAGGGTTGCGCCCTTGAGTTGGGCGTTATCGTGTTCGGCAATAACCAGCGTCGTCATGATCAGACCACCTTCGCTTCGTTCTTGAGTTTGTCCACCAGCGCCGCGACATCGGCAACCTTGATGCCGGCCTTGCGGGCGGGCGGCTCGCTGACCTTCAGCGTCTTCAGGCGGGGCGCGGGATCAACGCCCAGATCTTGCGGCGTGACGGTGTCCAACTGCTTTTTCTTGGCCTTCATGATGTTCGGCAGCGTGACGTAGCGCGGCTCGTTCAGGCGCAGGTCGGTGGTCACGATGGCGGGCAGCTTGAGCGACAGGGTTTCCAGGCCGCCGTCGACTTCACGCGTCACGGTGACCTTGCCGTCGGCCAGTTCGACCTTGCTGGCGAACGTGGCTTGCGGCCAGTCGAGCAGCGCGGCGAGCATCTGGCCGGTCTGGTTGGCGTCGTCGTCGATGGCCTGCTTGCCCAGGATCACGAGCTGGGGCTGTTCCTTGTCGACCAGCGCCTTGAGCAGCTTGGCGACAGCCAGCGGTTGCAGTTCGGCATCGGTCTGGACCAGCACGCCGCGATCGGCGCCGATGGCCATGGCGGTGCGCAGTGTCTCCTGGCATTGCGCAACGCCGCAAGAAACCGCCACGACTTCAGCGACCGCGCCCTTTTCCTTCAGGCGGGTGGCTTCTTCGACGGCGATTTCGTCAAAGGGGTTCATGGACATCTTCACGTTGGCGATATCCACGCCGGTCTGATCAGACTTGACGCGCACCTTGACGTTGTAGTCAACGACGCGCTTGACAGGTACCAACACCTTCATCCCGCTGCCTCCAATTGGAAAATAATGACCCGGCTTTGCGCCGGGATCGCATTGCACAATTTTTTCCTGATTCTACAGCTTCGCCAGCGCCCGTATGTGCGCGACCACGCTGCGGCCCAGGGCCGACAAGTTGTAACCGCCCTCGAGCGTGCTCACGATCCGGCCCTGACAGTGGCGGTCAGCCACGTCGACAAGCTGCTCGGTGATCCAGGCATAGTCCGCCTCGACCAGCCCCATCTGCCCCATGTCGTCCTCGCGGTGGGCGTCAAAGCCCGCCGACACGAGGATCAGTTCGGGGCGGTGCGCTTCCAGCCGCGGCAGCCACGTGTCCGTGACGATGGTCCGGACGGCGGCGCCCGCGGTGTAGGCAGGCACGGGCACATTCAGCATGTTGGCGGCCGGGTGATTCGCGCCGCTGTTGGGGAAGAACGGATGCTGGAAAAAGCTGCACATCAGCACCCGATCATCGCCGGCGAAGACGTCTTCCGTGCCGTTGCCATGGTGAACGTCAAAATCCACGATCGCCACGCGCGTCAGGCCGTGGAAGTCCATGGCGTGCTGCGCCGCAATGGCGACGTTATTGAAAAAGCAGAATCCCATGGCCTGCGATCGGCAGGCATGATGCCCCGGCGGGCGCACCGCGCAGAAGGCCGTACGCGCCTCGCCGCCCAGCACCGCGTCGACCGCGGCCACCCCGGCGCCCGCGGCATGCAGCGCGGCTTCGTAGGTGTGCGGGTTCATGAGGGTGTCGGGATCGATAGGGTAATACCCTTGGTCCGGCGTATGTTTCTGCAAACTGTCCAGGTACTGGACAGTGTGCACGCGCAAGAGGTCATTGCGGGACGCCTGCGGCGCCTGCCGGTCATCCAGATAAGGCATCAATCCGCTTGCGAGCAACTGATCGGAGATGGCGTCCAGCCTCTGGGGGCTTTCCGGATGCCAGCTTCCCATTTCATGCAAGCGGCATGCCGGGTGGGTAAGATACATGGTCTCCATAAGGAAGATTATGTTCATCTGTCGGCGAATACTGCAACTCGGCGCGCTTTCCGCCCTGCTGGCGGGGTGCTCCACCACCACTCCCACCGCAGCACCCTCCACGTCCCTCGCTCCCCAAACGGCCCAGGCTTCAGGGACAACCCCCATCCGCATCGGGCCCAGCACGCCGACGCTCGGCCCCGAACTGGCGGACGACGCACCCGCCACGCTGACGCCGTCGGGCGCGCTGCGCCCCGAAGTCCGCACCTTCGTCGAGAACCTGGCCGCCGAACGGCAGCTGCCGCTGGCGCCGATGGTCTCCGCCTTGGAAAGCTCGCGCTACAACGCGACGGTCGCGCGGCTGATTGCGCCCTCCCCGCCGGGCAAAAAGGTCTGGCGCAGCTGGCTGACCTACCGGTCGCGCTTCGTCGAGCCCAAGCGCATCGCCTGGGGCGTCGAGTTCTACAACGAAAACCGCGACCTGCTGAACCAGGCCGCGCAACGGTTCGGCGTGCCCGCGCCCATCATTGCCTCCATCATCGGCGTCGAAACGCTGTATGGCCGCAACATGGGCAACTTCCGCGTCCTGGACGCGCTGGCCACGCTAGCCTTTGACTACCCCGACCCCGCCAAGCCCGAGCGCGCCACCATGTTCCGCACCCAATTGGCGGACTTCCTGACGCTGGTCATGAACGACAAGCTCGAGCTGGAAACGCAGGGCTCCTATGCCGGCGCCATCGGCATGCCGCAATTCATGCCGACCAGCGTGATGCACTATGCCGTGGACGGCGACGGCAACGGCCATATCGACCTGACCAACAACACGCAGGACGCGATCATGTCCGTGGGCAGCTTCCTGGCGCAGCACGGCTGGCAGCGCGGCCTGCCGGTGTTCGCACCCGTGGTGCTGCCCGCCGATCCCACCGCGCTGGTGGACGGCGGCCTGGAGCCCAAGCAAAACTGGACCACGCTGTCGGCGGCCGGCTCGCAGCTCAAGCCTGGCGCGACCAGCGATGGCTGGAGCAGCCAGCCGCTGGGCGTGGTGGATCTGGTCGAAGAAATGCGCGGCACGGCGCAGTATCGCGTGGGCACGCCCAACTTCTTTGCCCTGACCAAGTACAACCGCAGCTACTTCTATGCGACGTCGGTGGCGGATCTGGCAACGGAGATCGAGGCCCGCGTCGCTCGGTGAGCGACCTCGTGCGGACACGTCCGCGCCGAAAGACAAACGCCCTGGCAGGTTCAACCGCCAGGGCGTTTTTCATTTGGGTGCCCTACTGGCCGGGGCGGCCGGCGGGGGCCCTGCGTGTCAGTTGAACACGCCCGTCGACAGATAGCGATCGCCGCGGTCGCACACGATGAACACGATGGTCGCATCGTTGACGCGTTCGGCAACCCGCAGCGCCGCGACCAGCGCACCGGCCGACGAAATGCCGCCGAAAATGCCTTCCTCGGCAGCCAGCCGCCGTGCCATCACTTCGGCCTCGGATTGCTGGATGGACTCGTAGGCGTCCACGCGGCTGCGGTCGAAGATCTTGGGCAGGTAGGCCTCGGGCCACTTGCGGATGCCGGGAATCTGCGATCCTTCGGCCGGCTGCGCGCCCACCACCTGCACGGCGGGATTGCGAGACTTCAGGTAGGTGGACACGCCCATGATCGTGCCCGTGGTGCCCATCGCGCTGACGAAGTGGGTGATGCGTCCTTCCGTCTGATTCCAGAGTTCCGGGCCCGTCGTTTCGATGTGCGCGCGCGGATTGTCGGGATTGGCGAACTGGTCCAGCACCACGCCACGGCCATCGGCCTGCATCTCGGTGGCCAGATCGCGGGCGTATTCCATGCCGCCCTTGTCGGCCGGCGTCAGGATCAGCTCAGCGCCATAGGCGGCCATGGCTGCGCGCCGCTCGACGGACAGGTTGTCCGGCATGATCAGGATCATGCGGTAACCCTTCATGGCGGCCGCCATGGCCAGCGCAATGCCGGTGTTGCCGCTGGTGGCCTCGATGAGGGTGTCGCCGGGCTTGATGTCGCCGCGCTCTTCCGCGCGCTGGATCATCGACAAGGCGGGACGATCCTTGACAGATCCCGCCGGGTTGTTGCCTTCCAGCTTGGCCAGGATGACATTGCCGCGCGCGTCGCCCGCCGCCCCAGGAATGCGCTGCAGGCGCACCAGGGGCGTGTTGCCGACGGTCTGCTCGATAGTGGGGTAGGTAGTAGTCATGCGGTCGATCATAACTCCGCCCGGCGCCGCGCGGCCGCAAAAGCCGCGCACACGCCAGGGTTAGCCAGAACCCGGCTCAGGGCTTTGCGCGGACCTGTGCCGGCGCACTGGCGGCAGGCGGCGCCGGCTTTGGCGCAGCGGCCTT
>NZ_CADIJM010000010.1 GCF_902859585.1 Achromobacter animicus
GATATCAGTCTGATCTATCGTCGCAGCAGCAGGCTTGTGTCGCATCACCCCGTGTCACTGATTTCCAACCAGCAAACCATTCCTATTGACGACAGCGACCATATCAGGGTGCCGGTGATATCCTTGACGGCATGAATCCGCCGCCGACGCCCCCGCAGCCAGCCACTGATCCCACACGCTCACGACGGGACCTGCTGATGGCGATGGCAGGCGTGTCGGCCACCGTGGTGCTTGCCGCCCTGGATTCCACCATCATCAGCACCACCCTGCCGCGCGTGGCCGAGGCGCTGAACGGCATGGCGCTCTACGCCTGGGTCGGCACGGGCTATCTGCTGGCCACTGCGGCCTCCATCCTGATCTTCGGCCGGCTGGGCGACATGTTCGGCCGCAAGCCCTTGATGCTGGTGTCGGTGCTGATCATCGCGCTGGGCTCCATCGCATGCGGCCTGGCGCAATCCATGACCCAACTCATCGTGTTCCGCACCCTGCAGGGGGTGGGCGGCGGCATGATGATCGCCACGGCATTCGCCGCGCCGGCGGATCTGTTTCCCGACGCCAAGCAGCGGGTCAGATGGATGGCGCTGGTGTCCGCGGCCTTTGCCATGGCCAGCGGCATCGGCCCGGTGCTGGGCGGGGCGGCCACGCAGGCGTTGGGGTGGCGCGCGGCGTTCTTCATCACGCCGATCGCGGCTGCGGCCGCCTTCTTCCTGTTGGCCCGTTATTTCCCGCGCATCCGGCCCATTCACGACGGCAGCCGCAAGATCGACTGGCTGGGCGCCATCCTGCTCGTGCTGGCCGTGGGCGCGCCGCTGGCCGCGCTGGAGCTTGCTTTCGCCAGCGGCGAACACGCGCACCCGATGCTCGGCCTGACCCTGGCGCTGGTCGGCGCTGCCGCCATTGCCATCCTGATTCCGACCGAACGCCGCGTGAAGTCGCCGATCTTCCCGCTGCGCGTGCTGTCCGGCCGCGACCCGCGCCTCTTGAACGTGGCAGCAATGATGGTGGGCGCGGTGATGTTCATCCTGATCTTCTACAGCCCGCTGCTGTTGCAGCAGGTGCTGGGCTACACGCCCAGCCAGGCGGGCCTGCTGCTGACGCCGCTGGTGGCCGCGATCTCGGTCGGCAGCATCATCAACGGCCGGATGTTCCCCAAGCAGACCGAGCCGCAGCGGCTGATGGTGTTCGGCGGCGGCCTGCTGGCAGCGGGTTCGCTGATGGTGCTGCTGATTTCACCGGGCACGCCGGCGTGGTGGATCCTGTCCGCCTTTTTCGTCAACGGCTGCGCGCTGGGCTTTCTGTTGCCCAACCTGACGCTCTTCATGCAGATGCTGAGCGAGCGGCGCGACGTGGGAGTGGCGTCGGCGCTGGTGCAGACCACGCGCGCCATCGGCAGCGCGCTGGGCACTGCCGTGGTCGGCATTCTGATTTCGCACAGCACGGTGCTTTCCGGCGTGCGGACCGGGCTGATCCTGTGTATCGTCCTGTCCCTGACCTGCGCGCTGCTGGCGCACCGGGTGAAGATGAAGAATCTGGTCACGAACCGGAAATAAGGCGTACGCCCGAGACAAATCATGCGTCAACGCAATCTGATGGATTTGCTGCTTCTGGCCGCCGTCTGGGGCGGCTCCTTTCTGTTCATGCGCGTGGCCGTCAAAGAGTTCGGACCCATCGCACTGATCGAGCTGCGCGTCGGACTTGCCGCCCTGTTCTTGCTGCCGGCCGCGATGTGGCGCGGCAGGCTGCCGATCATCGGACGCCACTGGAAGGCGTTGCTGGTGGTCGGGACCCTCAATGCCGCCGTGCCCTTTCTGCTTTACGCCTATGCCGCACAGTCCCTGGGCGCCGGCTTCCTGTCGGTGGCCAATGCGGTGACGCCCGTGTGGGGCGCCGTGGTGGGGTGGCTGTGGCTCAAGGACAGGCTCCCGAGGATGCGGTCGCTGGGGCTGTTCATCGGCTTGATCGGCATCGTCGTGCTGGTCTGGGACAAGCTGAATTTCCAGGATGGCGGCACAGGCCCCGCCGTCCTAGCGGCCGTGTCGGCGCCGGTCTTCTACGGCATCGCGGCCAACTGGACCAAGCGTTTCCTGACAGGCGTGGATGCGCTGGCAAGCGCCACGGGCAGCATGATCGCCGCGTCGCTCGTGCTGTTGCCGCTGGCCATTCCGGCTTGGCCGGAGACGCCGGCCTCGGCGCCCGCGTGGATCTCCACCATACTGCTGGCGGTGGTCTGCACCGGTGCGGCTTACATCATCTTCTTCCGGCTGATCGCCAATGTGGGCCCCACTGCGGCCGTGAGCGTGACGTTCCTCGTGCCGATATTCGGCGTGGTCTGGGGCGCAACGCTGCTGGATGAAGCCGTGACGCCGTCCATCGCGATTGGCGCGGCCATCATCCTGGTGGGAACGGCGCTGGCGCTGGGGCTTCTCAAACCCCGTACGTGAGCGCCCGCGTTCAGTACTTGTCCGACGTGCCCGTGAACGCCACGCCGATCCGCAGCAACGCATAAGACGCCGCATCGACCCACCGCCGCACGAAACCCCGGCGCTGGTAATCCAGCGGCCGAATAAAGCGTCCGCCTTCGCGGATGGCGGTTTCCAAGCGCTCCTGCAGGTCCCAGGCGAACGGCTGGCTGTCGACCACGACATTGGCCTCGCGCGCCAGCAGCAGGCTGAAGGGGTCGAGGTTCGATGACCCCACCGTCGCCACGTTGTCGATCACCGCGACCTTCGCGTGCAGGTAGCTCGGCATGTACTCGTAGATCTCGATGCCGTCGCGCAGCAGCTTGTCATACAGCGAACGCGTGGCGTGATACTGCATCCGGTATTCGACCTTGCCCTGCAACAGCAGCCGCACGCGCACGCCGCGGGCGGCGGCCTTGGCCAGCGCGCGGCGAAAGCGCACGCCCGGAAAGAAGTAGGCATTGGCGATCAGGATGTCGCGCCGCGCGCGCGAGATGCCGAACAGATAGGCACGCTCGAATGTCCTGCGGAAACGCAGGTTGTCGCGCAGCACCAGCGCGGCGCGCAGCATGCCGCCAGGCGGCGCAGGAACATCGCGCGGCTTGAGCAACTGCAACCGATGCCAGTCGCGCGGATGGCGCCGCAGGCGCGCCCAGTTCAGGCGCACCCACAGGAGATCCTGCGCATGGGCCGCCTGCGTGACGAGCGGGCCTTCGACCTGCACGGCGAAGTCGAAACGCGGACCGGTCAGGCCGTCGGTGGGATCCAGGTCATCGTAGTCGTCGATGACGTTGATGCCGCCGATAAAGGCCATGCGGCCATCGATGATGATGACCTTGCGATGCAGGCGCCGCAGGCGGCTGCGCGATGGCACGAAACGCGCGAACCAGCGCGGCTCGGGCCGGAAGATGCGGCACTGCGCGCCCGCATTGGTCAGCGCAACGCGCACGCGCTCTCCGTGCAACGCGCTGCCAAAGCCATCCAGGACCACGCGTACCTTGACGCCGCGGCGCGCGGCCGCCGACAGGCACTCCAGCACCTTCGTGCCGGTGCGGTCGAGCATGAATATGTAGGTTTCCAGGTGCACGCTGACCGTGGCCGAGTCGATCGCCGCGCACAGCGCGGGAAAGAAGTCGGCGCCGTTCTGGAGCAGACGGATATCGTTGCCCTGCACCCACTCCAGCCTGTCCTGCTCGTCCTTCACGGGAGTTCCAGCTCCGCGAGCAAGGGCGAATGATCGGACAGCTTAGCCCACTCGCGGCCGCGCAGCACCCGGGCGCTGCGCACGGCAAAGCCGCGCTGGTAGATGCGGTCCAGGCGGAACCACGGGAACACGGCGGGAAACGTGCGCGGCGGCGGCGCCAGCAGCCGGGAGCTGCCGTCCATGCCGAGCTGGTTGTTGCGCTCCATGACCGAGACGCCGCTGCTGGGCAAACCGCGCAGGGCGTTGGACAGCCGCTTGACCGAGTCGCGCAGGCGCGGCAGGTCGCCGCCATGGCTGCGCGGGGCATGTGAAAACACTTCGTACAGCCCAAGCTGCTGCACGAACATGGGCGCTAGCCGGTCATTCCAGTCGTTGAAATCGCCGGCGATCAGGATGGGCTCGCCGTCGGGCACCATGCGCTTGATGCGCTCGGTCAGCGCCAGGATCTGGCGGCTGCGGCTGCCGGCAAAGAGGCCCAGATGCACCACAAAGCAATGCACCGCCCGATCGCCCACGTCGATGCGCGCATGCAGCAGCCCGCGTTGCTCGAGGCGATGGTCGGAGATGTCGAGATTTTCGTGGTCGAGGATGGGATAACGCGACAGCAGCGCGTTGCCGTGGTCGGTGGCGTGACGGATGGCGTTGCGGCCATAGGCCACATCCAGCCGCAATGCCGCGGCCAGGGACTCGTGCTGGGCGTCGAGCAGCGACTTCTGCTCGTTGCGGCCCTGGACCTCCTGCAGGAAGACCAGGTCAGGGCGCAGGCCATACAGGCCCAGGCGAAGTTCATTCAGGGAGTCGCGCCGGCCTAGTGCCGAACGGCCCTTGTGTATGTTGTAGCTGACGACTCGGATGAGCGACATGGAAGCAATGGCGCCTTTCAAATCTTGGGAACCACCGGCCGGGTCCCGGTAGGTCCTCTGGCCAGCCGCCGCCGTGTTTGGCGGCGTTAGCCAGATTACTCCATTTCAGCCGGGCATTCCCATCTTTGCGGCATGCGGTCACGCCAGACTGACTGATCAGACACTTGAAACCTGCTCATGATTCGGGCGTGGCGCCCAGTGCGGATCGTGCTTCAAGCAGACCGCCGCGGATCCGGCGCTGCCGGTCCGCCAGCGGCCCCCGTGAAGAAGGCCGCCGGGGGGGGGGGAGCGCCAACGGCGCTCCGGGGCTTTACGCCTTTTCGACGTTGCGCAGGCGGATGTGCAGCTCGCGCAGTTGCTTCTCGTCGACTTCCGACGGCGCTTGCGTCAGGAGGTCCTGGGCGCGCTGCGTCTTCGGGAAGGCGATCACGTCGCGGATCGATTCGGCGCCGGTCATCATCGTGACGATGCGGTCCAGGCCGAAGGCGATGCCGCCGTGCGGAGGCGCGCCGTACTGCAGCGCGTCCAGCAGGTAGCCGAACTTCTCGCGGGCTTCCTCGGCGCCGATCTTGAGCGCGCGGAACACCTTGCTCTGCACTTCCTCGCGGTGGATACGGACCGAGCCGCCGCCGATTTCCCAGCCGTTCAGGACCATGTCGTAGGCCTTGGCGAACGCCTTGCTGGGATCGGATTCCAGGAAGTCTTCGTGGCCGTCCTTGGGGCTGGTGAACGGGTGGTGGGCAGCGGTGTAGCGGCCGTCTTCCTCGTCGTATTCGAACATCGGGAAGTCGACCACCCACAGCGGCTTCCAGCCGGCCGTGAACAGACCCGTCTTCTTGCCGAACTCGCTGTGGCCGATCTTCACGCGCAGCGCGCCGATGGCGTCGTTGACGACCTTCTCGCGGTCCGCGCCAAAGAAGATGATGTCGCCGTCCTGGGCGCCGGTGCGCTTGACCAGTTCGGCCAGGGCAGCGTCGTGCAGGTTCTTGACGATGGGCGATTGCAGGCCGTCGCGGCCCTTGGCCACTTCGTTGACCTTGATGTAGGCCAGGCCCTTGGCGCCGTAGATGCCCACGAACTGGGTGTAGGCGTCGATCTCGCTGCGCGACATTTCGGCGCCACCGGGCACGCGCAGGGCGACCACGCGGCTGCCGGGCGCCGTGGCGGCGGCGGCAAACACCTTGAAGTCCACGTCGCGCATGACGTCGGTGATATCGGTGAACTCGAGCTGCACACGCAGATCGGGCTTGTCCGAGCCGTAGCGGCGCATCGCTTCGGTCCACGGCATGATCGGGAACGGCGACGGCAGGTCGACGCCCTGCACCACCTTGAACACGTGGCGGATCAGGTTTTCGAAGATTTCACGGATTTCGAATTCGTTCAGGAACGAGGTTTCGCAATCGATCTGGGTGAATTCCGGCTGACGGTCGGCGCGCAGGTCTTCGTCGCGGAAGCACTTGGTGATCTGGTAGTAGCGGTCAAAGCCCGAGACCATCAGCATCTGCTTGAAGAGCTGCGGCGATTGCGGCAGCGCGAAGAAGTGGCCGGCGTTGACACGCGAGGGCACCAGGTAGTCGCGCGCGCCTTCCGGCGTGCTCTTGGCCAGCATCGGCGTTTCGATGTCGATGAAGCCCAGCTCGTCCAGGAACTTGCGGGTTTCGATGGACACGCGGTAGCGCAGCATCAGGTTGCGCTGCATCTGCGGACGGCGCAGGTCCAGCACGCGGTGCGTCAGGCGGGTGGTTTCCGACAGGTTGTCGTCGTCCAGCTGGAACGGCGGCGTGACCGACGCGTTCAGGATCTCGACTTCCTTGCAGAGCACTTCGATTTCGCCGGAGGCCAGTTCAGCGTTGGCCGTGCCCGCCGGACGCTCGCGCACCAGGCCGGTGACGCGGACGCAGAATTCATTGCGCAGGCGCTCGGCGGTGGCGAAAGCGGCGTTGTCCGGATCGAACACGATCTGCGCCAGGCCCGCGCGGTCGCGCAGGTCGATGAAGATGACCCCGCCGTGGTCGCGGCGGCGGTTCACCCAGCCGTACAGGGTGACGGTCTGGCCGAGATGGTCACGGCAAACCTGGCCGGTGTAGCAGGTACGCATGCGGGATGACTCCGTTTTGTGCTTGGTGTGTAAGGGTTACGAATCGGCGCGGGGTGCGTCCTGCACGCCCGGCGCCGGAGAGAGCGCAGCCGGCCGGACCACGGGCGTTGCCCCCGGGACCGGGGCGACCACGCCCATGGAAACGATGTACTTCAAGGCCGCGTCCACGCTCATCTGAAGGTCGACGACCTCGGCGCGAGGCACCATCAGGAAAAAGCCGGATGTGGGGTTGGGGGTCGTCGGCACGTACAGGCTGATGTGGTCGCCAGGCAGGCTGGCGGCCACTTCACCGCTGGGCGTGCCGGTGACGAAAGCGATGGTCCAGGCGCCTGCCCGCGGATACTGCACCAGCACCGCGCGGCGAAACGCCTGGCCGTTGGGAGCAAGCACGGTATCGCTGACCTGCTTGACCGAGTTGTAGATGGAACGCACGAGCGGGATGCGGCCCAGCAGGCTTTCCCACTGGTCGACCATGGTGCGGCCGATCAGGTTGGCGGCGAAGACGCCCGTCAGAAGCACCACCACGATCACGAGGGCGAAGCGGAAACCGGGAATGTCCAGTCCGAACAGCGATTCGGACGACAGGAAGCCGGGCACGAACCCTTCAAGGGTGGCGACCAGCAGTCCCAGTACCCACACCGTGATGACCAGGGGAACCCAGATCAGCAGCCCGGTGATGAAGTACTTCTTGATGACGCGCATCCGCATCGCGATGCGCTCTAGGAAGCGGCGCTGCCGGCAGCAGGCGTCGCCGGGGCGGGGGCTGCGGCAGGCGCGGCAGCCGGCGCGGCGGCGGGCGTGGCGCTTTCAGCGGAGGCCGGGGCGGCGCCCGGGTTGCTGCTGTTGGCGCTGCTGCTGTTGCCGCTGCCGTTGTTACGGAAGTCCGTGACATACCAGCCGGAGCCCTTGAGCTGGAATCCAGCCGCGGTCACCTGCTTGGAAAACGTGCTTTGGCCGCATTCGGGGCAAACCGAAAGCGGCGCGTCGGAAATCTTCTGCAAGACGTCTTTGGCATGGCCGCAGGCGCTGCACTTATAGGCGTAGATGGGCATCGAGGGCTCCCAGGCGCAAGCCCGGCATATCAAATTCCGCCTGCTGCCGCGCGCGGGCGCAAGGCTCGGCGGCTGGGCAAGGCCGGAAAAATACGGGAAAGTCTTGAATTTTAGCGGTTTTTCATAAAGCGTCGGTGTCCGCCCCACCCTGCCGGCCGCAAGCCGGCGCCCGGGGCACGGCCTGCCTGGTGCGGGCGGCCTTCCCCTACACGGGAAGCAAGAACATCACGGCGGCCACCAGGGTCGGTCCCAAGGCGCACAGGAACAGGCGCCCGGACGAAATGCTGCCATCCGGGAAATGGTTCTTCAGGATGGCGAAACCGGCCGGATTGGGCGCGTTGGCGATCACCGTCAACCCGCCGCCCGTGACCGCGCCGGCCACCAGCATGTAGCGCCAGGCCTCGCTGGTGCCTTCCACGAGCGACCCCAGATAGGTGAGCGCCGCGTTGTCGGTAATGGCTGTCAGGGCCGTCGCGCCCCAGAACAGGACGAAGGGCTCCAGCCCGCCAAGCAGTCCTTGCAGCCACCACTTCTGCAATCCGCCCAGCACCACGAGACCGGCCAGGAAGAAACCGACCATCAGGCCCTCCTTGATCATCAGGCGGTCCTGGTGCCGCTTGTACGCCTCGGAAAAGCCGATGAACATCATCAAAAGGCCCAGGAAGATGGCCGGATGGTGCGCGGTCAGCACGATGGCGACCAGGAACACCAGGTGCACCAGGATCACGATGGCGGGCACCGGCGCGCGCTTGCCGGCGCCGTCCGGCGCATCGACGCCGCCGCGCGTGCCCACCGCGCCTTCGAGCAGCGCCTTGCGGCAGATGAACGTCAGCAGACCCGCGTTCAGGCAGACTGCCAGCGCCGCGCGCCAGCCGAAGTGCTGCAGCATGAAGGCCGAATCCCAGCCGAACGTGCCCGCCACCATCAGGACGGGCGGCGCGGCGTAGGACGTGAGCACGCCGCCGATGGACACGTTCACGAACAGCACGCCCAGCGTCAGGTACTTGAACCCGGCCCGGCCGCTGCTGCGAAAGTACGCGTCGCGCAGCAGGATGGCGGCCAGCGTCATCGCGGCGGGTTCGGTGATGAACGAGCCGCCCAGCGGCACCAGCGCCATCACCACGAAAAAGGTCGAGAGCTCGCGCGGCATGGGCATCGCCCGCGCCACGATGCGGACCAGCAGCCCCACCAGCTCAAGAATCGGCCGGCTGGCCGCCACCACCATGATGACAAAGACGAACAGCGGCTCCGTAAAGTTGCGCGTGTCCATGTAGTCGATGGCGGCCGACGGCCCGGCCAGCGCGGCCATGGTCACGATCAGCGCGAAGGCCCACACGCCGAAGACGGCCTCGACCTCGGAAAACAGATGCCAGAAGCCCGCGTGCGGCCCGCCCCGATGCGCCAGGCGCGCAAAGAAGGGAACCGAAAAGGTGTGGAGGACCGCCACGGCAAACAGGATGGTGGCGATGACCTCTAGCGTCTGGGGCATTTGCGGCAATTCCTATGACGCCCGGCGGAGGGGTGTTCCGGCGGGCTTGTCGGACAAGCGTCGCAATATAGCCCAGCGGCTGGCCGGTGTAACGCAGGGTCAACACTGATCCCTGCCGCCTTTTCTACGCGATCGGGGCCGGCGGTTCGGCGCCCGCCTGGGCCGCCTTCATCTCCATCAGCAGGCTGTGCAGCATCTCGGTGGACAGGCCGTGCAGCACCAGCCGGTAGCCTGCACGCAGCGTGGACATGGGCACCAGCGGATGGCTGTTGTTGACCAGGATCAGGTGCTGCGGCGCGCCCAGCAGCTTGGCCGCATAGATGCCCACGGTCTCATCGAGCTGCAGCGAATTGGCCGCGCGCCAGAAGTCGTTGTCGGTCAGCAGCAGTTGATACAGCGGCGTGAACAGCTCGATGGCGCTTTGCAGGTCCAGGAAGTTCAGCTTGCCTTGCGGCATGTCCTCCAGCCGGATCGGCGGGTCGCGCAGCATGGAAAAGTCCACGGTCTGCGGCGCGTGCATCTCCACGCCAGCATCCCGCAGCGCCTGGTTCAGCCGGATGACGAAGTTGAAGAGATTCAGGTCGTGCTTGACGAACAGATCGTCCTTCAGGTCGTCGATCGTCATCGGCTCGAGCGGCGTCGTAGTGATCGGCACCGGCGAGTTCGCCGCGATGAACGCCAGCGCCTGCGCCCCCAGATGAAAATGCCGCAGGATCAGCCAGTTGGCCTCGGGCGACACGAACCGCTTCAAGCCCCACGCCAGGATGCGATGCAGCACCCGGGAATGCGACCAGCGTCGCGGCAGGAACGTTTTGACGATCTGGATCAGGATGATGAAGGCCCGCGCAAGCGGCCGCAGGAACGGCAACAGGTATTGGCGCGACGCGCAGCTGGAATCCGTCAGCCAGGCCTTCTTGACCTTGTCCGGCAGCGGCGTGCTGCGGTCCAGGTACAACGCGAGCCAGGGGCTGGGATCCGCCGGATCGTGCTCCCGGGCAAGGAATTCAGGCTCCTTGTTCATGCCGCGTCCGCCTCCATCACGTGATGAAACTGCATCAGGTAAAGCGCCGCCGTGCGGCGCGCGGTGTCGACGATGCGCTGCTCGGCGCGGCCATCCTCGTCGCAATCAAGCGCCAGTTCCACGGCCGACAGCCAGCGCGCCAGATGGTGTTCATCGTTGTGACCGTGGTATTCCAGGAAGCGGAAGGCGTCGGGCGGCAGCTTCAGACTGGCCTTGAGCAGCGGCAGCAGCGCCGGCACGATGCGCTGCCCCGTGCCTTCGATGATGTAAATGGCGCCCAAAAGGCCGATCGGATCGCGCGTGGCGGCCAGGCTGTGCAGGTAGGCATTGAGCGCCTCGCCGCCGGGATTGCGGCGCAGGGCGTCGATGCTGTCCACCGTGCCGCCCGCGGTGCGGTAGTCGTCGAACAAGATCTGGAAGTCGTTCTGCTCTTCGCCCGCGTGCATGTCGATCAGCGCGGCCAGCGGCGCGTATTGCTCGGTCAGCGACGCAGCGCCTTCGCGCATCCACTTGCTGCCTTCGCGCACCTGCGGAATCCAGTTCTCCATCCACGTCAGGTAATCCGTGGTCTGGAATTGGCGGTTGCGCAGGCGGCGGACCACCGGCGTGCGCCACACGCGCGAGCGGTAGTCGTGCCAGATCGCCGCGAGTTCGGTCAGAAGCTGGCCCAGGCCTTGCGGCGCCATGTCGGGATCGTGCGGCGGCGCGATAGCGTCGGCGTCGGCGGACGCCGCGTCTTCGCGCGCAGCGGCGCCCGGCATAGCGACGCCAGGAGTAACGACGCCCGGCGTAGCGACGCCCGACACGCCTGCGGCCACCGCCGGCTGGGCGTGCACCGCTTCGGCTTCCAGCAGCATGTAGGCCGCCATGAAGCGCCCGGACTCGGGGATGTAGCAGAAGATCTGCTCGCCCGGCTTGACCTCGCGGGTTTCCAGGAACTCGGCCAGCATGATCATGATGGAGGCGGCGCCCGTGTTGCCGCGCCATGCCAGGTTGCTGAACCAGCGCTCGCGCGGGATCACCAGGCCAGCCTTCTCCATCAGGTCTTCCACGACCGGAATGAATTTTTCCGATGAGTAATGGCACAGGAAGTGATCGACCTGGTCCGGATCCACCCAGCCGTCGCGCACCAGCTTGGCGTACTCGTGGATGCCGATGTCGAACAGATGCGGCAACAGGCGGATGTCCTGGCGCAGCGACAACGCGCCATCGGCCTCGGCCTCGTTCCAGGACGGGTAGTCCAGATGCCCCTTGCTCCGGTCGGCCGACAGCCCCAACTGCATGCACACCGGATAGTCGCCGGAGAACGAGCGCTGATGCACCCACTTCAAGCGCAGGCGCACGCCCTGCGACGCGCCGGGCAGCGGCCGCTGGCCATTGCCCAGCAGCACCGCGCCGGCGCCGTCCGACAGCATCCAGCGCAGGAAGTGCGCGTCGAAGTCGGCGTCGTAACCGCGCGCGGCAAAGCGCGAGCGCTTGAACAGGCGCGACGGCAGTTCGCTGGCCACGGCCAGCGCGCTGGCATGCGCGCCCAACTCCACGCCTTGCGCGGCCGCCTGGATCGCCGACACGCCCGCGGCGCAGATGCCATGCACCGACAACGTCTCCATTGGCGGCGCGGCCAGCTCGCCCTGGATCATGTTGGAAAAGCCCGGCATCAGCGCATCGCCTCCGGACGAACCGCTGGCCAGCATCGACACGGCCGACAGGTCGGTGTCATGGCGCCGCAGGCAATCGCGAATTGCGTTGGCTGCAAGCTGCGCATTCGAGAACACGGTCGCGCCATCCCGATCGATCGCGTAGTAGCGCTGCTTGATGCCGTTCTCGGCCAGAATGCGGCTCTTGATCCGGCTGGACATGCGGTTCAGCGGCGCGATGTAGTCGTCCATGGCTTCGTTGGACACGGGCTCGCCCGGCATGAAATAGCCGGCGCTCTCCAGGTAGACACGATGAAACGCAATGGGCATGACGGATCTCTGGTTGGGAAATGGGGTGTACGGCGCTAGCGGACGTGCTCGGGCGCCATGCAGGAACGGCTGCGAAAACGCGGCACGAAAGCGCCCAGCACGAAGGTGCGGAACATATAGGGCAAGAGGCCGCGCTCGTTCAATTCGGCGCGCACGCGGCTGCGGTAGTAATCACGATGCAGGCCGGTCAGTTCGGACCAGTGCGCGCGCGGATGCTCGTGGTGCGCGGTGTGCAGGCCGATGTTGAACAGCAGCGGATTGACCAGCCCCTCGAAATTGCGCGCGTAGTTCAGGCCCGCAACGTGCCGCGGTCCGCCGTCCGCATGCGCGTGCTGCAGATAATTGGTGGCCAGCAGCCAATGCAGGCCGTGCAGCTGCGGCACGATCACGAACACCAGCGCCTTGACCGGGTTCACCGCGATCAGCCCGGCCCACAGGCCCAGCCAAGCGCCGTACTGCGCCATGCAATAGCGAAAGGCGCCCGGCCAGTGTCTGCGCAGCCGGCCCAGCCACGCGAAAAACAGGGGATACAGCACCCAGGCCGCTTGCACGGGATGGATGACGTAGCCCCACAAATGGTTGGTGTCGCCGCCAAACCGGTACGTGCGCGCCACATCGCGCTCGCCATGCTTGTAGCGGTGATGATTGGCCACATGGGCCGGATAGAACACGAACGTCGGATGGCCCTGCAGCAGCGTGATCCAGAAGTCGGTGATGCGGTTGGCCCAGCGGCCGCGCCACATCCGGATGTGCGTGTGGTTGTGATGGATGACGCCGATGCCCAGGGTCAGAAACAGCATCAGCGCATAGGCCGGCCACCAGAATCCGTTGAACCACTGCCAGGCCGCCAGCAGGGGCAGCGCAGCCAGATAGGTCAGGCTCTGCCAATCCCGCCGGTTGCGCAGCGTGGGCAGCGCACGCCGCGGGCCGCTCTGGTCATTCGGGCCGATCCTTGCCGCCACTATGCGGAGCCTCGCAGGCCGGCGCCGGACTCGCGCTGCCGATAGACTTCCAGCTGTCGCTCGGCGGCTTCCGCCCCCAGCCGCGTGCGGAACAGGCGATCCATGAAGGTGAACTGGAAGCCGTAGTTGCCGTTGTAGCAGGCGTGGTGCAGATGGTGCCGGCGGCTGGCGGCGAACCAGTGCGCGTACGAGACCTTGGGAAAGAAATCGTAGTTGGCGTGACCGATGCAATTGAAGAACAGGCTAAAGAGCGGCACCGACAACAACGACCAGAAGCTGAAATCGTGCACCACCATGGGCAGCAGGATCACGTTGCCCAACATCAGCGCCTCGATGGGATGAAAGCTGTACGTCGAGAACGGCGTCGTCACGACCGAGCGATGATGCGGCAGGTGAAAGCGGCGCAGAAGCCGCGTGTGCAGCAGCCGGTGGTTGATCCAGAAATGCACGTCGTTCCAGGCCACCAGCGCCAAAATTTCCAGCACGATCTGCTGCCAGCTCGCGTCCGGGTCCAGACGCGCCCACCCTAATTGCAGAAGGCCCCACGGAAAGATCATGCCGGTGCCGAACAACAGGATCGACAGCCCTGACTGTGCCAGCTCGCGGCGCAACTGGCCCGGCGCAAGCGGCCGTGGATCGAGCGGCCGGCCCAGCCCCAGGGCCGGCAGGATGTGCCGGGTCAGCAACCAGGTGGCCGCGCCAAAGACCAGGTAGATGCTGCCGAAGAAGAGCAGCCCCGCCAGCATGACCTGCCAGGCGGACAAGGCTTCAAAAGCTTGGCCCATGAAGGTTTTATTCACCCTGAAGAATGGCCGCATCATAAGCAATCCGTCAGCTTCCCGGTAGGCGATTTATTACCAATTGAATCCGGACGCCACAAAGCGCTCACGCCGCGCGCAGGGTGACGCCTTGCGCCGGAAACTGGCGGTCCAGCGCGTCCACGGCGGCGCCCAAGCGCGCCGCGAGGGCTTCACTGGCCGGCAGCATGGGCAGGCGCAGTTCGTTCGACAGCAGCCCCTGCCGCGCAAGCTCCGCCTTCAGCGGACCGGGATTGGGCTCGCCGAACACCAGTTGGATCACCGGCGCCAGCGCATGGAACAGCGAACGGGCTTCGTCCAGCCGCTGCGCCCGCACCGCGCGGTGCATCGCCACGAAGAGATCGGGGCGCACGTGCGCGGCCGCGGCGATCATGCCGGTGGCGCCCAGGCACATCGCGGACAGCGATTGCAGATCTTCGCCGGCCAGGACATTCATCTGCCCATCGCTGATCAGCGCCACCGTCTTGTCCAGCGAGCCGCCGCAATCCTTGATGGCGGAGATGTTGGGATGCGCGGCCAGCGCCAGCAGCGTGGGCGTCTCCAGCGTGGTGCCGGTCCGGTACGGAATGTCGTAGAGCACCAGCGGAAAGCGCGAGGCATCGGCCAGGCAGCGAAAGTACGCGGCGGCCCCTTCCTGGCCCGCCCGCACGTAGTACGGCGCGGGCGCCAGGATGCCGGCCAGGGGACGCGTGCCAAACGCCGTCAGCCGATGCAGCACGTGCCCCTGATGATTGCCCGCCAGCCCCATCACGATGGGCAGGTCGCCCGCCTCGGTCAGCACCGTATCCAGCACGGCAAGCTGTTCGGCATCGTCCAGCGCCGCGGCCTCGCCCGTGCTGCCGCACACGACCAGCCCGTCCACACCTGCGGCCACGTAGTGGCGCACCAGGCGGCGCAGCGCCCCGCCGTCGACATGGCCGCCGGAAAACGGTGTGACCAGCGGCACCCAAACGCCCTGGAACAGAGATTGTTGAGATTGCATGAGAACACTCCTTCGTATGGACCGTTGGGGGACCGTACAGAAGTGCTCGGGAGGTCAGGGGGTGCGCGCGGAGGCGCCAAAGCGCCGCCAGGAGGCCGCTGTTCCGTCGCCCATCTGACGGAACAGCATGCTCCGGTCAGATGAGCGGCTGTTTTTTGGATTTCAGGCCGGCGGCAGCCAGCACCACGCCAAGGGCGCGGAGGTGGCTAGCAGTCTGGTGGGCCTGATGAATCATGGATGAGCGGGACGCGATATGCGGCGGATGCAGAAATCTACCGGGCGGGCGCGGCGGTGTCAACGCGGCGGCAAGGCGGACGCGGGCTGGCGTTCAGCCCAAGGTCGCCAGGAACACCGCGCACAGCGCTTCCATGCCCTTGCGGTCGTCTTCGTCGAACCGGTCCGGCACGGGGCTGTCCACGTCCCACACGCCGATCAGTTCGCCCTTGTGCACCAGCGGCACCACGATTTCGGATCGCGAGGCCGCGTCGCAGGCGATGTGGCCGGGAAAGGCATGCACGTCCGGCACAAGCTGCGTCTGACGCTGGCTGGCGGCCGCGCCGCACACGCCGCGATTGAGCGGAATGCGCACGCACGCGGGCTTGCCCTGGAACGGGCCCAGGACCAGTTCCGTGCCGTCGAAGAAATAAAAGCCCACCCAATTCAGGTCGGGCAGTGCCTGGAACGCCAGCGCGCTCAGGTTGGCGGCGTTGGCGATGCGGTCGGGTTCGCCTTCCAGCAGCGCGCGCGCCTGCATGGTCAGTTCGGCATACAGGGCGGCCTTGGAATCGGCGACGATGGGAGCGGCTTCGAACATGAAAATGTAACTGTACTGGCGGTTATCGATGCAGGTGATTTTAGGGGTTCCACCCGATAAAAGGGCCGGGCTGTTACCGTGTGGGACAATACTTTGTTGTCAAACGCATCAACCGACCCACCCTTCTTGATCAAGAAGCACTCCATGGACAAGCCCCTCGAACCTGCGTTTTCCTTTTCGGAACGCGCCCTGCAACTCACCAGCTCCGCCATCCGCGAGATTCTCAAGGTAACCGAGCGCCCCGAAGTCATTTCGTTCGCAGGCGGCCTGCCCGCGCCCGGCGGCTTCCCGGTAGAAGTGGTGCGTGCGGCATTCGACAAGGTCCTGTCCACCAACGGCCGCGCGGCCCTCCAATACGGTCCCACCGAGGGCTACGCACCGCTGCGCAAGTGGGTCGCCGATGACCTGACCGCCTCCGGCGCCGACATCGCCCCCGACCAGGTCCTGATCGTCTCCGGCTCGCAGCAGGCGCTGGACCTGCTGGGCAAGGTGCTGATCGACAAGGACAGCAAGGTGCTGGTCGAAGACCCCAGCTACCTGGGCGCGCTGCAATCGTTTAGCCTGTACCAGCCGAACTTCGTGCCGGTGCCCACCGACGAAGGCGGCCTGATCCCCGAAGCCATCACGCCCGAACTGGCTGACGGCGCCCGCTTCCTGTACGCCCTGCCCAACTTCCAGAACCCGACCGGCCGCACGCTCAACCTGGAGCGCCGCATCGCGCTGGTCAAGCGCGCCGCCGAACTGGGCCTGACCATCGTCGAGGACGATCCCTACGGCGAACTGCGCTACGCCGGCGAGCCGCAGCCCGGCCTGATCGCGCTGGCCAAGGAATACGGCGCGAACGTCGTGCGTCTGGGCACGTTCTCGAAGGTGCTGGCCCCGGGCCTGCGCCTGGGCTACATCGCCGGCGGCCGCGCGCTCATCAACAAGCTGGTGCAGGCCAAGCAAGCCACGGACCTGCACACGCCCACGCTGACCCAGATGGCCGTGTACGAGATCGTCAAGGACGGCTTCCTGGCCGAGCACCTGCCGAACGTGCGCGAGATCTACCGCGCCCAGGGCAGCTGCATGCTGGATGCCATCCAGAAGGAATTCCCGTCCACCGTCACCTGGACCAAGCCGGAAGGCGGCATGTTTATCTGGCTGACGCTGCCCGAGCACATCGACAGCACCAAGCTGCTCGAAAAGGCCATCGCGCAGAACGTGGCCTTCGTGCCCGGCGCGCCGTTCTACAGCGGCGAAGGCAAGCGCAACACGCTGCGCCTCAGTTTCGCCACCGTGCCGGAAGACAAGATCCGCACCGGCATCGCCATCCTGGGCAAGCTGCTGAAGGCGGAATGATAACGTCCGCCGTCGTCCCTTGAAGGGGCGGCGCGGATGCCTTGATGACCGATCGGCCGGGCGCGATGCCCGGCCGTTGTTTTATGCTGTCGGCTTTCCCGACCACTTGTGACCGTGACAGTGAGCGCTTCGCAACAATCCCCCGCCGATCTCAGTGACATCGTCTTCACCGACTGGGTCGAACGCTGGCTGCCGAAGTCGTGGCGGCCCTACGCGCGGCTGTGCCGCCTGGATCGCCCCATCGGCACCTGGCTGACCCTGCTGCCGGCCATTGCCGCGCTGGTCCAGGCCGCGGGCGGCCTGCCTGACCTGCAACGCCTTATCGTCTTCTCGCTGGGCGCCCTGCTGATGCGCGGCATCGGCTGCACCGTCAACGACATGTGCGACCGCGACTTCGACAAGCACGTCGAGCGCACGCGCTTCCGTCCGCTGACCAGCGGCCAGTTGTCGATGAAGAACGCCGTGTGGTTCCTGCTGGGCCAGTTGCTGGTGTGCGGGTCGCTGCTGTTCTTTCTGAACGACATGAGCCGCTGGCTGGCCGTGGCCGTGCTGCCCTTCGTCTTCATCTATCCGTTGTGCAAGCGCGTCACTTACTGGCCGCAGGTCGTGCTGGGCATCTGCTTCAACTGGGGCATGCTGATGGCCTGGTCGGACACGCAGAACCACGTGCCGCTCGCCGCCATCGCCATGTGGCTGGGCGCGGTGCTGTGGCAGGTGGGCTACGACAGCATCTATGCCTACGTCGACGTGCGCGACGACCGCAGCGTCGGCCTGCACTCGACCGCGATGCGCTTCGGCGACCAGGGCAAGCTCTGGATTGGCGGGTTCTACGCAGGCACCGTGCTGCTGTGGGCCTGGGGCGGTTATGCCATCGGCCTGTCGTGGGCCTATCAGGTCGGCATGGTCGCCGTGGCCGCGCATCTGGCTTGGCAGTTGAAGGTGTTCGACATCCAGCATCCCCACCGCAATTTCATGCTGTTCCGCGCCAACCTGTGGCTGGGCGCATTGCTGGTTGCCGCGGCATTGGCGGGCACGTTGATCCGCTGATGCGGCGCGGTTGAAGCGGCGCGGAAGCGCGACATGGCGACGTCTGCGCGTCCCGCGCTTTCGAGCCGCGCTTTTGGGCCGCACCTTTGGGCCGCACCTTTGGGCCGCACTTCCGGGCGGCACTTTCGAGCGGTATTTTCGGGCGGTACTTTCAGGCCGTGCATTTGCGGGATTGACGGCCTCAGGCGATTATGGGCCTTCCGCCCCACGTCACGGAGTCACCGCATGCCTGCAATGATCAAATCCCTGACCACCGCCGCCGCCGTGTGCGCCCTCTTCGCCACGCTGCCCGCACAAGCCGCCACCGATTGCGCGCCGCTGCGCGGTTGCGCGGCCAAGTTCTGCCACATCGAAAACGACATCGCCGCCGCGCAGGCGCAGAACAACTCGCGCCGCGAGGCGGGCCTGCGCAAGGCGTTGTCCGAAGCCAAGGCAAGCTGCACCGACAGCCGCCTGCAATCGCAGCGCGAGGCCGACGTGCGCGAAAAGCAATCCAAAGTGGCCGAACGCCAGCAAGAGCTGACAGAGGCGAAAGCCAAGGGCAAGCAGGACAAGATCGACAAGGCCCAACGCAAGCTTGAAGAAGCGCAGGCCGAATACAACGACGCGTTGGCCGACCTGAACCGCTGACCTGACGTGGCCGCGAGCCAGGGCGTCGCGCGCGCTGGCCGCCGCTTATCTCCCACTCTCCTGCGGCCGCCCCCTCGCCGCGCCCCTCCGATGTCCGCCTCTGCCTGCCCCGAGCCGGCCGCGCGCCCACTCCTCCAGTCGCCCTCCCATTCACCGTCGAGCCGACCTCCAAGGCCCGGATATCTGACGCGTCATGCAATGGAAATATCGCCACCCATGGCGCCAACATGGACAATCCAAACCGATTAGCCATGATTTTGGAAAGATGTTTTCAGGTAATAAGGGTTTATCCCAGGGTTGTTTAGGCACAGAATGCCTCTCATCGGGACACAGCAAGCGAGCCCCAGGCAGTCAGGCCTGGGGCTCGAATCCCAAGCTCACAAGACTCGGAGGTCTGCCATGAAAACCCTTGCTACCGCACTGATGCTGTCCATGTCCGTTCTGGCTGCCGGCGCTCAAGCCGCCGAAGCCGACCAAGCCCCCACCCGCGCTCAGGTTCAAGCCGAGCTGCAACAAGCCAAGGTTTCGGGCCAATACACGTTCGGCGAAGAAGGCTACCCCGCCCCCATCGCTCAACACTCCAGCCTGACCTCGCAGCAAGTTCAAGCCGATCTGGCCCAGGCCAAGAACGCCGGCCAAGTCACCTTCGGCAACATGGACTACCCGCCCGTCGCCGCCTCGGCCTCCGCCACGTCGCTGAGCCGCGCCCAAGTCGAATCGCAACTGGCACAAGCCAAGACCGAAGGCCTGGTGACCTTCGGCAACCTGGACTATCCCCCCCACCTGGGCAGCTGATCCACGGGCCACGCCGGCCGTGAATCGCTACCAGGCAGCCCTCTGGCCACAAGCCAGAGGGCTTTTTCTTTGACGCTTCGACCACTTCAACGGTCATATCGACGTGACTTGAAGCCGATTCGACGGTTTAGCCGCTACAAATCGACAGCACTCCCGCATAGGATGGGGCCACTTCCCTTCCCTCTCATTGCAGGAGCCGCACCATGTCCACGCACACCAAGCCCATCGTTCTGCTGGGCGCCGGAAAAATCGGTTTTGCGATCGCGCTGATGCTGGAACGCAGCGGCGATTATTCCGTCCTCGTCGCGGACCAGGACGCCAGCAGGCTGGCCGTGCTTGCCGAACTGGGCTGCGAGACGCGCCAGGTCAGCGACGATGCCGGCGTGGCCCGCTGCATCGAAGGCGCCTACGCGGTGGTCAATGCGTTGCCCTTTCATCGCGCGATTGCGGTGGCGGGCTTGTGCGCCAAGGCCGGCGTACATTATTTCGACCTGACCGAAGACGTGGCCAGCACGCACGCGATCCAGGCGCTGGCCCATGACACCGGCGGCGTGCTGATGCCGCAATGCGGTCTGGCGCCCGGCTTCATCGGCATCGTCGGCAACGCGCTGGCGCGCCGCTTCGACACCTTGCTCGATCTGCGCATGCGCGTCGGCGCACTGCCGCGCTATCCGTCCAACAGCCTGCGCTACAACCTGACTTGGAGCACCGAAGGGCTGATCAACGAATACTGCAATCCGTGCGAGGCGATCGTGGACGGCCAACTGTCCAGCGTGCCCGCACTGGAAGGCTACGAAACCTTTGCGCTGGACGGCGTGGAGTACGAAGCCTTCAACACCTCCGGCGGCCTGGGCACCTTGCCCGCGACGCTGCTGGGCCGCGCGCGCAACGTCGATTACAAGTCAGTGCGCTATCCCGGCCATTGCAACATCATGAAGCTGCTGCTCAATGACCTGCGCCTGCGCGACCGCCGCGACCTGCTCAAGGACATCTTCGAATCGGCCATCCCCACTACCGAACAGGACGTAATCGTGATCCAGGCATCGGCGTCCGGCTACCGCCACGGCCGTCTGGAAGAAGAGTCGTATCCGATTCGTGTCTTCGGCGCGGAAGTCGACGGCCACCGCCTGAGCGCAATCCAGTTGTCCACGGCCGCAGGCATTTGCGCGGCCCTAGATCTGGTGGCGCACGGCGTTCTGCCGCAGCAGGGCTTCGTGGGGCAAGAGGCGATTGGCCTTGAGGCATTGCTCAACAACCGATTCGGCCGCATTTACGCGGGCAAACCGCTGGCGCTGGCCGGGTGCGCGGTGGCCGATCGCTGAGGCCGTCATCACCGCCGTCATCACAGCCGGCATCGTCGCTGCCAGCGCGCGGCGCTACGTCCAGCCTTCCAGACGCAGCGTCGCGCGCACCAGGCGCTGCTCTTCCTGCTCGATATCCGACAGGCTCTGGCGCACGCTGTCCACATGATCGGCCGCGGCTTTGCGCGCCTGCTCTGGCTGGCGCCCGATCACCGCATTGAACAGCCGCGTGTGCTGGCGGTCGATCTGGCGCTTCTCGGGCTCGCGGTGGTACAGGTTGTTCACGCACGCGAACACCGATCCCAGCAGCAGATCCGTCAGCGATTGCAGCGTATGCACCAGCACAGGGTTGTGCGAGGCCTCGCAGATCGCCAGATGAAAGGCGTGGTCCAGATGCGCGTGGGTGGCGGTGTCAGTGGCGACGCCCTGCGCGGACACCATCTCGTCATACCGGCGCCGGATCATGATGAAATCCGCTTCGGTCCCGCGGATGGCTGCCAGCCGCGCCGATTCGGCCTCCAGCAGCGACCGCACTTCAAGCAGGTCATACAGCGTGCGCGGCTGCGAATTGAACAGGTGCATCAGCGGCCCGGCGTCCACGTTCGAGATGCGCGCGACGAACGAGCCCTTGCCCTGCGCCGTGTGAATGATCTCGCGGGCGCGCAGCAGCTTCAGGCCCTCGCGTAACGCCGTGCGCGATACGCCCAGCTTTTCGGTCAGGCGCCGCTCGGACGGCAGGGCCTGGCCCGCCTTGAGGACGCCGTCCAGAATCAGACGCTCGATCCGTTCGGCGACTTCATCGGCCACCTGACGGGGCTTTTCTTCAGTTTCCGCGTGCATGCATTCTCCGCGACCAGTGGTATGACCATGCGCCGTCGGCGCTCTCGCGGATCGGCCTTGCCTTGGTAAGTGGCTGATATCAAACCATAAAAATTGATGATCCGCCCGGGGTGCACCGCACAAACTGGTATGACCAGCGGGTTTCCGTATGGACATCGGCGCGGTCGCGGACGATGATGTCAGCACCCCTCACCCGGCGCGCCGCGCCGGTCAGCCTGACTCAACGCCAGAGAACCGCATGACTCAACGCATCCAGCACCACGGCCTGCAAGTGGCGGCCAATCTCAGTCAATTCATTGAACAGGAAGCGCTGCCCGGTTCCGGCCTGGAGGCCGACGACTTCTGGCAAGGCTTCGCGGCCCTGGTGCACGATCTGGCGCCGAAGAACCGGGCCTTGCTCGCCGAACGCGATCGCCTGCAGGCAGAACTCGATGCCTGGCATCGCGCCCATCCCGGTCCCATCACGGATCCCGCCGCCTACCGCAAGTTCCTCGAAGGCATCGGCTACCTGCTGCCGCAGCCTGCCACCGTGCGCGCCACCACCGACAACGTGGACACCGAGATCTCGCAGCAGGCCGGCCCGCAGCTCGTCGTGCCGATGTCCAATCCGCGTTATGCGCTGAACGCCGCCAACGCGCGCTGGGGCAGCCTGTACGACGCCCTCTACGGCACCGACGCCATCCCTGCCACGCCCGGCGACACGGGCCGCGGCTACAACCCGGAACGTGGCGCCGCCGTCATCGCCCGCGCGCGCAGCTTCCTGGACACCGCGGCGCCGCTCGCGCAGGGCTCGCATGCGGATGCCAGGGGCTACACGGTCGAAGGCGGCCAGCTTCGCGTGGCGCTTGCCACCGGCGCGACCGGACTGAAGACGGGCACGCAATTCGTCGGCTACCAAGGCGACGCGTCCGCTCCCACGGCGATCCTGCTCAAGAACAACGGCCTGCATTTCGAAATCCAGATCGACCGCGCCAGCACCATCGGCGCCACCGATGCGGCGGGTGTGAAAGACGTGGTGGTCGAAGCCGCGCTCACCACGATCATGGACTGCGAAGACTCGGTCGCGGCCGTCGACGGCGACGACAAGGTGCAGATCTACCGCAACTGGCTGGGCCTGATGAAGGGCGACCTGACCGAGGACGTCACCAAGGGCGGCAAGACCTTCACCCGCAAGCTCAACGCCGACCGCAACTACACGCGGCCGGACGGCTCGGCGCTGACGCTGCATGGCCGCTCGCTCATGTTCGTGCGCAACGTGGGTCACCTGATGACCAACCCGGCCGTGCTGGATCGCGAAGGCCAGGAAATCCCCGAAGGCATTCTCGACGCCGTCGTCACCAGCCTGGCCGCGGTGCAGGACCGCAAGCACAAGCTCAATTCGCGCACGGGCTCCGTCTACATCGTGAAGCCCAAGATGCACGGCCCCGCCGAAGCCGCATTCGCCAGCGAACTCTTCGACCGCGTCGAAGACCTGATCCGCGTGCCGCGCAACACGCTGAAGATGGGCATCATGGACGAAGAGCGCCGCACCAGCGTCAACCTCAAGGCCTGCATCGAAGCTGCCGCCTCACGCGTCGCCTTCATCAACACCGGCTTTCTGGACCGCACCGGCGATGAGATGCACTCCGGCATGGAAGCCGGTCCCATGCTGCGCAAGGGCGACATGAAGTCCAGCGCGTGGATCACCGCTTACGAACGCAACAACGTGCTGGTGGGCCTGGACGCCGGCCTGCGCGGCCGCGCCCAGATCGGCAAGGGCATGTGGGCCATGCCCGACCTGATGGCCGCCATGCTCGAACAAAAGATCGCGCATCCCAAGGCCGGCGCCAATACCGCCTGGGTGCCTTCGCCCACCGCTGCCACGCTGCATGCGCTGCATTACCACCAGGTCGACGTGCAAGCGGTCCAGCAGGAACTCGAACGCACGAAGCTGGACAGCGTGCGCGACGACCTGCTCAATGGCCTGCTCACGGTGCCGGTCGGCGATCCCACCAAATGGTCCGCTGCCGACATCCAGCAGGAACTGGACAACAACGTGCAAGGCATTCTCGGTTACGTGGTGCGGTGGATCGACCAGGGCGTGGGCTGCTCGAAGGTGCCCGATATCCACAACGTGGGGCTGATGGAAGACCGCGCCACGCTGCGCATTTCCAGCCAGCACATCGCCAACTGGCTGCGTCACGGCATCACGAACCGCGATCAGGTCACCGAGACCTTCAAACGCATGGCCAAGGTCGTCGACGGCCAGAACGCGGGCGACCCGCTCTACCAGCCGATGGCCGGCAACTTCGACACCTCGCTGGCATTCAAGGCCGCGTGCGCCCTGGTGTTCGAAGGCCTGACCCAGCCCAACGGCTACACCGAGCCGCTGCTGCACAAGTACCGCCTGGAGTACAAGGCGGCGCGCGCCTGATTTAGCGCCCCGCTTGACCAAAGCCGGACGGCAATGCCGTCCGGTTTTTTTTCGGGTCTGAATTTGCATCTGGGCGGGGGGTGTCTTGCTGCCTCATCCCTCCCCGATTAAAAACCCCTTGTTTTTCGCACGATCGTGCTAAATTTCGGCCATGACAGCAAAAACCGAGAAAAGCGAACTCACCTTCGCGGCCATCGTGAACACGGCGCTCGACATGGCCGCCGCGCAAGGCATGGAAAGCCTCTCGCTGGGCCAGGTCGCCAAACGGCTCGGCATCAGCAAGAGCGGCGTCTTCTCGCGCGTCGGCTCGCTCGAAGCCCTGCAGCAGGCGGTGCTGGACGAATACGACAGGCGCTTCGTTGAAGCGGTCTTCACGCCGGCCATGGCCTATCCGCGCGGCTTGCCGCGCCTGAACGCGCTGGTGTCGTTGTGGATCGACCGCGCCAGCAATGTCGAAACGCTGACCGGCTGCATCTACGTGGCCGGCGCGTTTGAATATGACGATGTCGACTCGCCGCTGCGCTCCGTGCTGGAACACAACCTGAAGCGCTGGCGCGCCGCGATGGTGCGCACGGTGAACCAGGCGCTCGAAGCCGGCCACTTGCGCCCCGACACGGACCCGCAACAGCTCGTGTTCGAGGTCTACAGCCTGATGATCGGCCTGATGCACGACGCCCGGTTCCTACGTGACCCGAAGGCGCACGAGCGCGTGAAGGCCGGCTACGAGCGTCTTATCTCCACGTATCGCAGCTTCAAGTACATCGAGTAATCCCCCCGAGCCGGCGTTGTGCCGGCTTTACTTTCGCTTAATTTCGCACGACCGTGCGAATATTGACAGGAGCAGGCCATGTGGATTCTTATTCCGTTAGGCGCGTTAGGCGTATCGTCCATCCTTTGGCGCCAATGGCGCTTGCTGTTGCGCCAGTTGCCCGACCGCGCCGAACACCTCGTGCTGTTCTAAGACCCCGCCCCCCCCACCATGCCGCGCACCATTCACCTGCTGATCGTCGACCCGCAAAACGATTTCTGCGACTTGCCCGAGTCGTACCGGCCCCTCGACCCGCTGACCGGCCTGGCGGTTGCGCCCGCGCTGCCCATCGCAGGCGCCCACGCAGACATGCAGCGGCTGGCGCGGTTCATCGACGCCACGGCCCCCGTGCTCTCCTCGATCACGGTCACGCTGGATTCGCATCATCGTCTGGACATTGCGCACCCCACGTTCTGGCGCGCGGGCAATGGCGACCCGGTCGCGCCCTTCACGCCGATCACGGCGGCGCAATTGCGCGCCGGCGAATTCGTGCCGCGCCATGACGACGACCTGCCGCGCACGCTCAACTACCTGGATGAACTCGAAGCGCGGGGCCGCTACACGCTGATGGCGTGGCCGGTGCATTGCGAGATCGGCACGTGGGGTCATAACG
Organism: Achromobacter animicus; assembly: GCF_902859585.1. Classification (GTDB taxonomy): domain Bacteria; phylum Pseudomonadota; class Gammaproteobacteria; order Burkholderiales; family Burkholderiaceae_B; genus Achromobacter; species Achromobacter animicus. Next base: position 25,518 of record NZ_CADIJM010000010.1, read on the forward strand.
TGCATCCCGACGTGCGCGCCGCGTATGGTCGTTGGGAAGAAGAGCGCCAGTTCATTGTGCGCAAGGTGCCCAAGGGCGCCAATCCCTGGACCGAACACTACAGCGCGCTGATGGCCGAGGTGCCAGACGCCGACGATCCGCGCAGCCAGCTCAACCGCGGCTTGCTGGACTCGCTGGACCGCGCCGATCTGATCCTGATCGCGGGTGAGGCCGGCAGCCACTGCGTCAAGGCCACCGTCGAACACCTGGCCGAGCACCTGCCCGGTGGCAACCTGTCGCGCATCGTGCTGCTGACGGACTGCATGAGTCCCGTCGCGGGCTTTGCGAACGCACAGTCGAGCTTTCTGCAACGCATGCGGGATCTCGGCGTGCAGGAACGCACCAGCACCGACATGGCGCGCGCGCTGGCGTAAGACGGCGACGCGCAGTCGGCGCGCCCAAACACAACGGCCGCCTGCGTCAGCAAGGCGGCCGTGAAAGGGTGAACAGCGAAGTCAGCGCGTGGCGTTCAGGCGCCGTGGCCCGTCTTGCCTTCGCATTCAACGTAAAGCGCGCTGATCGCTTCGCACAACGCGGGCGGCTGTTGGAACAGGCGCGATACCAGCAGACAGCCCTGGATCGTCGCGAACACCGCCCGCCCCGCTGCTTCGGGCGTGCCGGAAAACTTCAGCGTACCCTGCGCCGCGCCTTCGGCCAGCACGCGGGCCAGCCACGCTTCGTGCGCGCGGAAGAACCCCTGCAGCGCGCCGCGGACCCGTTCCGACAAACTCATCACGTCGGCGGCCAACATGCCGCCCAGACAGAGCTCACCGGAACCGCAGGCGGCGGATTCCATCATCGACAGATATTTTTCAAGCTGCGCCTGCGCCGGCTGCGCGGTGTCGATCCCGCGCACCGCGCCAAGTGCGCGCGTGCTGTAGGCCTCGACCGCTTCGTACAGCAGGTCGTCCTTGCCTGGAAAGTAGTAATGGATGCTGGACGTCTTGACGCCCACATGCTCAGCCAGGTCGCGGTAGCTGAAGCCGTTGCATCCGCGCATGCGGATCAGCTTCTCGGCGTGCGCCAGAAGCAGTTCGCGAGTGGTATTGGAAGTCGGGGTATCCATGGCGGCATATTACCTACTAATAGATCGGTTCGTCATTGGGAGGGTCCCTGATCGGCAGTTGCCGAGCGGGCCATTCCATGTCACCGACCGTGCCAGCGGACTCCGGCCGGGACAAGAATCCCGCCCCCGGGGTCCGCTTTGATTGCCATCTGCTTCAGCCTTGCACGGGCGGGTAGTCGAGTTCACCGCCGTCGGTCAGGCCTTGGGCGCGGGCGGCTGCCAGTTCCTGCTTGACCTGAGCGCGCGTCTTGTCGCCAGCGTGGGCAAAGGCGGTGGCGGCGTAGCCTTCTTCACCGGACACCAGTTCGCCATTGGCGCGGGCGGCTGCCAGTTCTTGCTGCACCTGAGCGCGGGTCACCGTGCTTTGGGTGTTCAGTTCGGGCGGATAGTCCAGTTCGCCGGCTTGGGCAGCGCCGATGAAGGAAGCGGAAAGAATCAGGGCAGAAATGAGGGTCTTCATGAGAAATCTCCAGAATGGTTGAGTTGCTGCAGTTGCTGCGAGGTTGTCGGTTAAGGCTATCTATCTATAGATAGAGGCGTGGTCGAAAAAATCAGCCTTGAACGGGCGGGTAGTCCAGTTCGCCGCCGTCGGTCAGGCCTTGAGCGCGGGCAGCAGCCAGTTCTTGCTTGACCTGAGCGCGCGTCTTGTCGCTGGTGAAAGGGATCGGGGCAGCGGCGTAGCCTTCTTCACCGAATGCCAGTTCACCGTTGACGCGGGCGGCGGCCAGTTCTTGCTGCACTTGAGCGCGGGTCACCGTGCTTTGGGTGTTCAGCTCGGGCGGATAGTCCAGTTCGCCAGCTTGGGCAGCGCCGATAAAGGAAGCGGAAAGGATCAGGGCGGAAACGAGGGTCTTCATGAGAAATCTCCAGTCAGTTCGGTTTGAAATGCAGTGTTGCGTTGTGGGGTTGAAGCTATCTATCTATAGATAGAGGTTTGGTCGAAAAAATCAGCCTTGAACGGGCGGGTAGTCCAGTTCGCCACCGTCGGTCAGACCTTGAGCGCGGGCGGCAGCCAGTTCTTGCTTGACCTGAGCGCGGGTCTTGTCGCTGGTGAAGGCGATCGGGGCGGCGGCGTAGGCTTCTTCACCGAATGCCAGTTCACCGTTGACGCGGGCGGCGGCCAATTCTTGCTGCACTTGAGCGCGGGTCACCGTGCTTTGGGTGTTCAGTTCGGGCGGATAGTCCAGTTCGCCAGCTTGGGCAGCGCCGATGAAGGAAGCGGAAAGAATCAGGGCGGATACGAGGGTCTTCATGGTCAATCTCCAGGTTTAGATGCAGTATGCGTTTCAGTTAGCTATCTACTTGTAGGTAGATGTCGAGGGAAATAAAAAGGCGGTCCTACTGTATTTCTGATTTCGGCGCCGGGCGGTTTGTTGTTTGCGCTGCGTCGATGGGATGAATCTTACCTACTACTAGATAGACGACACAAGCCGGTAAAGTGAAACAATTTATGTCGCGACGCAGGCCAACCACAACGGATTCGCCGTGATGGCCTGAATCAGTGCAGTGCGGCGGCTCCCGCTGGCGTGGCCAACGGGACCGCCGTCGCCGGCAATCAGGCCGACAGCGCCCGCATCACGGCGTACAGATCGGACTTGCCCTCAAAGCCGATGCCCGGCAGGTCCGGCATCGTGACGTAGCCGGCCTCCACCTTCACCCCGTCCGGAAAGCCGCCAAAGGGCTGGAACAGATCCGGGTAGCTCTCATTACCGCCCAGACCCAGACCCGCCGCGATGTTCAGCGACATCTGATGCCCGCCATGCGGCACGCAGCGGCTCGCGGACCAGCCATGCTGACGCAGCATCGCGAGCGTGCGCAGGTACTCCACCAACCCATAGCTGAGCGCGCAATCGAACTGCAGATAATCGCGGTCGGCGCGCATGCCGCCATAGCGGATCAGGTTGCGCGCATCCTGCATCGAGAAGAGGTTTTCGCCCGTGGCCATGGGCTTGTCGTAGTAGTTGCGCAGCGTCGCCTGCAGTTCGAAATCCAGCGGATCGCCCGCTTCCTCGTACCAGAAGAGGTCGTACTGGGACAGCGCCTTGGCGTAGGCAATCGCCGTGTCCAGGTCGAACCGCCCGTTCGCATCCACAGCCAGCTTCTGGCCGTCCTGCAGCACGCTCAGCACCGAGTCGATCCGGCGAAGGTCCTCGTCCAGCGACGCGCCGCCAATCTTCTTTTTCACGACCGTATAGCCGCGATCGAGATAGCTGCGCATTTCGTCCTTGAGCGCGGCGTGGTCCTGCCCTGGGTGGTAGTAGCCGCCGGCCGCGTACACAAACACCCGCCGGTCCGGCTGGCCATTGCCGTAGCGTTCGGCCAGCAACTGGAAAAGCGGCTTGCCTTCGATTTTTGCGACCGCATCCCACACGGCCATGTCGATGGTGCCGATCGCCACCGACCGCTCACCGTGACCGCCGGGCTTCTCGTTCTTGAACATCGCGTCCCAGACCTTGTGCGGATCCAGGTTGCGCCCCGTGGCGTCCACCAGCGTATCCGGGTCCGCTTCCAGCACGCGCGGGATGAAGCGCTCGCGCATGAGCTTGCCCTGTCCATAACGGCCATTCGAATTGAAGCCGTACCCGACCACCGGCTTACCGTCGCGGATCACGTCGGTGATCACGGCGACCAGGCTCAGCGTCATCTTGCTGAAGTCGATGTAGGCGTTGCGGATGGGCGAGCTGATGGGCAGGGTCTGCTCGCGGATGTCGACGATTCTCATGGCTTGTCTCCGGTTGGGTCGCATCGGGAATCGATAGATTAGTGGCGCATCCCTGCCCTAGAATTCACCCAAGTTCATTTGATTATTTACTTTCAGTGAAAGCCGACCTAGCCTCCGAGCTGCAGTTCTTCGTGCTGATCGCCCGGCTGGGCAGCCTGTCCGCGGCGGCGCGGCAACTGGATCTGACGCCCCCGGCGGCCACCAAGCGACTGGCCCTGATGGAAAAGCGCCTTGGCGTGCGGCTGGTCAACCGCACCACGCGCAGCATCAGCCTGACCAACGAAGGCGAGACCTACCTGGCCTATGCGACCCGGATCCTGGCGGACCTGCGCGAGATGGAAGACGTGGTGTCCAGCAGCAGCGCCCAGCCGCGCGGCCTGATCCGCGTCAACGCCACGCTGGGATTCGGCCGCACGACCATCGCGCCGCTGGTCTCCGACTTTGCGAAGCGCTACCCGCAGGTGCAGGTTGAACTGGAGGTCACGGACCGGCCCGTCGATCTGGTGGAAGGCGCATTCGATCTGGCCATCCGCTTCGGCGAACTGCCCGACAAGCGCCTCGCCGCCCGCCGCATCATGACCAACCGCCGCTTTCTGTGCGCGTCGCCCCGCTACCTGAAGGCGCACGGCACGCCGGCAACGCTGGCCGACCTGGCGCATCACCAGTGCATTCTTCACCGGCAAAACGACGAGGCGCACGGCGTCTGGCGGTTTACACACAAAGGCCGCGTCGAAGTGGTGAAGGTGGAAGGCGGGCTATCCAGCAATGACGGCGACATCGTGCTGGGCTGGGCCCTGGACGGCCACGGCATCCTCATCCGGTCGGAATGGGATCTGGCCAAATATCTGGAAAGCGGCAGGCTGCGGGTGGTGCTGCCCGACTTCGCGCTGCCGTCGGCGGACCTGTTCGTCTACTACCCGCAACGCCGCAACCAGACGGCTCGCACGCGGGCGTTTATCGATTTTCTGATTGAGGCATTTCAGCCAGGTCCTGCAAAGGAAATCGCTGGCGCGGACCGTCCCTAGCCCTTGAGGCGCGGCTGCGTCGCCCCGTGATCCCCAAAAGCAAAACCCCGGCCTTCCATTGAAAGCCGGGGTCTTGAACATACCTAACGCGGGGCGACGCTTAGAACGGAATATCGTCGTCCATGTCCGCCAGGTTGGCGCCGCTGCTGGCCGGGGCCGCTGCGGGAGCCGGGCGCTGCTGGGGCGCCGGGCGTTGGGCCGGGGCGGCGCGCTGCTGGCGCGGCGCGTCGTCGTAGCCGCCGCCACCGTAGTTGCCGCCACCGCCGCCGCCGCCGTCTTCGCGGCCGCCCAGCATTTGCATCTGGTCAGCGACGACTTCGGTGCTGTAGCGGTCGGCGCCGGTGTCCTTGTCTTGCCACTTGCGCGTCTTGAGGCGGCCTTCGATGTAGACCGAGCGGCCCTTCTTCAGATATTCGCCGGCGATTTCAGCCAGGCGGTTGTACATGACGACGCGGTGCCATTCCGTTTCTTCGCGCTTTTCGCCGCTGGCCTTGTCCTTCCAGGACGAGGTCGTGGCGATCGACATGTTGCAGATTGCCGCCCCGTCGGGGCTGTAGCGGACTTCCGGGTCGCGACCCAGATTGCCCACGAGTATGACTTTGTTAACCGATGCCATGCCGATGTCCCTCTGTTGTTGACAGCCTGCGACTTGCGTTGCCGCGAGCGCGCCGGCAACAACATAAAAAAGCGATGTTGAAGACCGGCTTCATGAAACTCGCCGGTCATCGAAGCGATGACCGGCGATGCCCAGGTGAAGCCTGTGTTGATGCGTATTATCGACGAAAGCGCCCGCCGCGCCAAACGGGATCGGTGACAAATCGGTCACCGCAGGCAAACCATTTCGGCGCTGTTGGACGCCGTTCGGGGCCAGATCCGCGACTTTCCAAAGCCTGCGGGAAAGCCCGCAACGGTCAGGCCAGGGGCCGCAGCGCCCAGGTGACCGCCAGCCACACGGCCGACAGGATTGCCGCGCCGAGGAACACGGCGCTGGCGCCCGAATGCCCCGCCAGCCAGCCGCCCAGCGCGCCCCCGGCGAACAGGCCCGCGGCCTGCGCGGTGTTGTAGAAGCCCAGCGCCAATCCCTTGTAGGCCTGCGGCGCCACGCGCGAGACCAGCGACGGTTGCAGCGCCTCCAGCACATTGAAGACGACGAAGAATCCGGTCAGCGCGATGGCCAGCGTGTAAAAGCCGTGGCTGGCCGCCGGCAGCAGCGCACAAACGAGCACCAGGCCGGCCACCGACGCGCGCAGCGCGCCGCGGTGCGCCCGGCGCTTTTCGGCCACGAAGACCACCGGCACCATCAGCACGAACGACACCAGGATGACCGGCAGGTAGACCTTCCACAGGTCGCGCGCGTCCAGTCCGCCGACCTTGGCCAGCAGCGCCGGCACCACGACAAACAGCGACACCTGAATCAGATGCAGGACAAAGACGCCAAAATTCAGCCGCAGCAGGTCGCGATGGGTCAGGACCTCGCGCGGCTTGGCCGCCTGCATCGTGCGGGCCTGCGTGCGAGGCACCACCGGCACCACGAACCGCGCCACGGCCAGGCAGACGACGCCCAGGCAGGCGATGGTCCAGAACAGGCCCGACAGCCCCCACCAGCCCACCAGCACCGGCGACAGCACCAGCGACACAGCGAATGACAATCCGATCGATGCGCCCACCATCGCCATGGCGCGCGTGCGCACCTCGTCGCGGGTGGCGTCGGCCAGCCAGGCGGTGACCGCGGCGGAAATGGCGCCGGCGCCCTGGATGGCGCGGCCTATGGTGATCCAGAAGACGTCCGTCGCCTGCGCACAAACGATGCTGCCGGCGATAAACAGCAACAACCCGAAGATCACCACCGGACGGCGCCCCCAGCGGTCGGACGCCAGACCGAAGGGAATCTGCATGAACGCCTGGGTCAGGCCGTACATGCCTAGCGCCAGCCCCACGCGGGCAGGATCGTCGCCGCCCGGCATGCCGCTTGCGGCAACGGCAAAAACGGGCAGCAACAGGAACAGCCCCAGCATCCGCGCGGCGAACAGGCCGGCCAGGGCCACGCTGGCGCGGCGCTCGGAGGGGGTCAATTTCAGTTTTTTATCTGCCGGCATGCGGAAATTTCAACGATGACTAGGGCGGCGCGCATGCTTCTCATGTCATACGCTCACGGTCTGATGCTTGCGGTGCGGCGCCGGCCTCAGGCCAGTCCAACCGGATGAACGGCCTTGAACGCGAGAGGATTCGGCGCGCTATAGTACCAAGTTGGCCTTTGAAATCGCTTAAATGCGCCCAAAGGGTGCGCGGGATCAAAGGCGTCATCGACGACGCAACTGGACGTTACCCATACCGACGTGACCATACGCATCCGGGGTGCTCGCACCCACAATCTCAAGAACGTCTCGCTGGACCTGCCGCGCCACAAGCTGGTGGTCGTCACTGGCCTGTCCGGGTCCGGCAAATCCTCGCTGGCATTCGACACGCTGTACGCGGAAGGCCAGCGGCGCTACGTGGAAAGCCTTTCGGCCTACGCCCGCCAGTTCCTGCAACTGATGGACAAGCCGGATGTGGATCTCATCGAGGGCCTGTCTCCGGCCATCTCGATCGAACAGAAGGCCGCGGGACACAACCCGCGCTCCACGGTCGGCACCATCACCGAAATCCACGACTACCTGCGCCTGCTCTACGCGCGGGTCGGCACGCCCTACTGCCCCGACCACGGCCTGCCGCTGCAGGCCCAGAGCGTCAGCCAGATGGTGGACGCGGTGTTGGGTTGGACGCCCGAGACGCGGCTGGCGGTGCTGGCGCCCATTGCGCGCGGCAAGAAAGGTAGCTTCGAGGACGAATGCGCCAGCCTGCAGGCGCAGGGCTACGTGCGCCTGCGCATTGACGGCCAATTGGTGGAAATCGACGGCATGGCGCCGCTGAAGAAGACCGAGAAGCACGATATCGACGTCGTCATCGACCGCCTGCGCATCAAGCCCGAAAGCAAGCAGCGCCTGGCCGAAAGCTTCGAGACGGCGCTGCAACTCGCCGAAGGCCGTGCCCTGGCGCTGGACATGGACAGCGAGCGCGAACAGGTCTTCTCCAGCCGCTACGCCTGCCCGGTGTGCAGCCACAGCCTGCCCGAACTCGAACCGCGCCTGTTCAGCTTCAACAACCCGATGGGCGCCTGCCCCAGTTGCGACGGCATCGGACAGGTCGGCTTCTTTGATCCCAAGCGGGTCGTCGCCTTTCCGGAACTCAGCCTGGCCGCCGGCGCGATCCGCGGCTGGGATCGCCGCAATGCCTTCACGCACTCGCTGCTGACCAGCCTGGCCGCGCATTACGAATTCGACATCGAAGCGCCCTTCGAAGACCTGCCCGAAGCGTTGCGCGACAAGGTCCTGTACGGATCCGGCGAGGAAGAAATCTCGTTTCTGTACTTGAACGAAAAAGGCCGCAGCACCGTCAAGCGCCACACCTTCGAGGGCGTCATCCCGAATCTGGAGCGCCGCTGGCGCGAAACGGACTCGGCGACGGTGCGCGAGGAACTGGGCAAGTACCGCAACATCAAGACCTGCCCGGACTGCGCCGGCTCGCGCCTGCGCCCCGAAGCGCGCAATGTGCTGATCGGCCATGACCCGCGCGGTGGCGAACGCCACGGCCAGGCCATCTATGAAGTCGAGGCCATGCCGCTGTCCAGCTGCCTGGACTGGTTCCGCAACCTGAACCTGACGGGCGCCAAGCAGGAGATCGCGCAGCGCATCGTGCGCGAGATCGAGGCCCGGTTGAGCTTCCTGAACAACGTCGGCCTGAACTACCTGTCGCTGGACCGCAGCGCGGACACGATCTCCGGCGGCGAGGCGCAGCGCATCCGGCTGGCCAGCCAGATCGGCTCGGGCCTGACGGGCGTGATGTACGTGCTGGACGAGCCCTCCATCGGCCTGCACCAGCGCGACAACGACCGCCTGATCGGCACGCTGCAGCACCTGCGCGATCTCGGCAACAGCGTCATTGTGGTCGAGCATGACGAGGACATGATCCGCATGGCCGACTGGGTCGTGGACATGGGACCGGGCGCGGGCGAGCACGGCGGCGAAGTCGTCGCTCAGGGCGATCCCGAGACCGTGCAGCGCGATCCCAATTCGCTGACCGGCCAATACCTGAGCGGCGCGCGCGCCATCGCCATCCCGAAGCGCCGCCCTGTCGACGACGAACTGCCGTGGCTGACGCTCACCGGCGCCACCGGCAACAACCTCAAGAACGTCGACCTGCACGTGCCCGCCGGCCGCCTCGTCTGCGTGACCGGCGTGTCCGGTTCGGGCAAGTCCACGCTCATCAACGACACGCTGGCGGTGGCCGTATCGCGCCAGCTGCATCACGCGCAGAGCGAGCCCGCCCCCTACGTGTCGATGCAGGGGCTGGAGAACTTCGACAAGATCATCAGCGTGGATCAAAGCCCCATCGGGCGCACGCCGCGCAGCAATCCCGCCACGTACACGGGGCTGTTCACGCCGATCCGCGAACTCTTCGCCGGCGTGCCGGAAGCGCGCACGCGCGGCTATGACCCGGGGCGGTTCAGTTTCAACGTGAAGGGCGGCCGCTGCGAAGCCTGCCAGGGCGACGGCGTGGTCAAGGTCGAGATGCACTTTCTGCCCGACATGTACGTGCCCTGCGACGTCTGTCACGGCAAGCGCTACAACCGCGAGACGCTCGAAATCCGCTACCGCGGCCGCAACATCAGCGAAGTGCTGGACCTGACGGTGGAGCAGGCGCTCGAATATTTCGAATCGGTGCCCGCCATCTCGCGCAAGCTGCATACGCTGATCGACGTGGGTCTGTCGTACATCCGCCTGGGGCAAAGCGCGACCACGCTGTCCGGCGGCGAGGCGCAGCGCGTGAAGCTTTCGCAGGAGCTGTCGCGCCGCAGCACCGGGCGCACGCTGTACATCCTGGACGAGCCGACGACCGGCCTGCATTTCCGCGACATCGAACTGCTGCTTCAGGTGCTCAATCAGTTGGTGGACGCCGGCAACACGGTGCTCATCATCGAGCACAACCTGGACGTCATCAAGACGGCCGACTGGCTTATCGACATGGGTCCTGAAGGCGGCGACGGCGGCGGCAGGGTCGTGGCGCAAGGCACGCCGGAAATCGTGGCAGCAACGCAGGCCAGCCACACCGGCCAGTATCTGGGCAAGCTTTTGCGCCGCAGGCCGGGCGACTGAACACCCCCACTCCATCCAATGGGAAAGCCAGCATGTACACCCTGATCATCGGCAACAAGAACTACTCGTCCTGGTCCATGCGTCCGTGGATCGCGCTGCGCGCCGCGGGCATTGCGTTCACGGAGCAGAAGGTCGGCCTGTTCACCGAGGAATTTTCCAAGCGTGTCGCGGCGGTGTCGCCCGCCGGCCTGGTGCCCGTGCTGCTGGATGGCGATTTCGCCGTGTGGGATTCGCTGGCCATCTGCGAGTACGCCGCCGAGCGTCATCCGGAGGCCGCCTTGTGGCCGAAAGATGCCAAGGCCCGCGCCCGCGCGCGTTCGCTGGCCGCGCAGATGCATAGCGGTTTCGGCGCGCTGCGCCAAGCCATGCCGATGAATGTCGAAGCCGATTTGCCGGGCATCGACTTCCCCGAAGCGGCGCTCGCGGACGTCGCGCGCGTGCAGGCCATCTGGCAGGAAACGCGTGTGCAGTTCGGCCAGGGCGGCCCGTTTCTTTTTGGCGGGTTTTCCATTGCCGACGCCTTCTTTGCGCCGGTGGTCTCGCGTTTCAAGACCTACAACATCGCCGCGGCAGGTCCGGTGCGCGAGTACATGGACGCTGTCCTGGCGCTGCCGGCTATGCAGGAATGGACGCGGGACGCGCTGGCCGAAGCGACCTTCGTCGAGGCCGACGAGCCCTACCGCAAGCACCGCTGACAGCTGAACCCTACGCCATGTCGAACAGCCGCTTGTGTTCGCGGATGGCGTAGCGGTCGGTCATGCCGGCGATATAGTCCGAGATGGCGCGCGCCTGTTCGTTGAACTGCGCGCGGCGGTAATCGGGCGGCAGCAGACGCGGATCATCCAGGAACACCGCAAACAGCTCGCGCACGATGCGCCGCGCCTTGCGCGTCATGCGCAGCACGCGATAGTGGCGGTACAGATTGTCGAACAGGAATTTCTTCAGCGTGTCGGCTTCGCGGCGGATCTCGTCGGAAAACCCCGCCAGCGGCGGCGAGCGGCGCACGTCGTCCGCGCTGGCCGGCGCCGCGTCGCGGATGCGCGCCAGCGACGTGTGGGTCAGGTCGACGATCAGCGTGTTGATCATGCGGCGTATCGTTTCAGCGACTGCGCGCCGCGGCGCCAGACCGGGATAGCGGTCCACCACGTACGCATGGTGGCGCTCGAAGATCGACACTTCCTTCAACTGATCCAGCGTGATGAGCCCGGACCGCAGGCCGTCGTCCACGTCGTGGTTGTTATAGGCGATCTCGTCAGCCAGGTTGGCAAGCTGCGCCTCCAGCGACGGCTGCGTGCGGTTCAGAAACCGTTCGCCGACATCTCCCAGCACCCGTGCGTGGGCCACGGAGCAATGCTTGAGAATGCCCTCGCGCGTCTCGAAACACAGGTTCAAGCCATTGAAGTCGGCATAGCGCTCTTCAAGCTCATCCACCACCCGCAGGCTTTGCAGGTTGTGTTCAAAGCCCCCCGCCTCCGGCGCCAGTTCGCGCATGCAGGCGTTCAGCTCGTCCTGGCCGGCATGGCCGAACGGCGTGTGCCCCAGGTCGTGGGCCAGAGAAATGGCTTCGGTCAGGTCTTCGGACAGCCCCATGCTGCGCGCCAGCGTGCGCGCGATCTGCGCCACTTCCAGGCTGTGCGTGAGGCGTGTGCGGAACAGGTCGCCCTCGTGATTGACGAAGACCTGCGTCTTGTATTCCAGCCGCCGGAAGGCGCTGGAATGGACGATGCGATCCCGGTCGCGCTGGAATTCCGTGCGGTTCTCGGGTGGCGGCTCGGCATGCGCCCGGCCGCGCGATCGGGACGGGTGAGAAGCATAGGAAGCCAGTTCATTCATCTGCAACACCGTCCTTCACTACGTTTACTGGGTGGTTCGTGCCAGCACGGCGCGCACCGCGTCGTCGGGGGCCGGCCGCATCAGGGCTTCACCGATGCGTGTCATGAGCACGTAGCGGATCGAGCCGCCTTCGGTCTTCTTGTCCACCTGCATCAGGTCCAACCAGCGGTCGGCGCCCAGGTCCGGCGCGACGGTCGGGCAGCCGATGGCCTGGACCAGCGCGCGAACGCGTTCGACGTCGGCGGGATCAAAGCCGGCCACATCGGCCGACAGCTCAGCCGCCTGCACCATGCCGCAGCCCACGGCCTCGCCGTGCAGCCAGGCGCCGTAGCCCAGGCCCGATTCGATGGCATGGCCGAACGTATGACCCAGGTTCAGGATGGCGCGCAGCCCGGATTCCCGCTCGTCCTTGCCCACCACCTGCGCCTTCAGCTCGCACGAGCGGCGGATGGCATACGTGACGGCCTCGGGGTCCAGCGCGCGCAGTTTTTGCGCATTGTCCTCGCACCAGCGCCAGAATTCCGGATCCAGGATGAGGCCGTACTTGATGACCTCGGCCAGGCCCGCCGAGACCTCGCGCGCCGGCAGTGTGCCCAGCACGTCGGTATCGATCTCGACCGCGATCGGCTGGTAGAAGGCGCCGATCATGTTCTTGCCCAGCGGGTGGTTCACGGCCGTCTTGCCGCCCACCGAGGAGTCGACCTGCGCCAGCAGCGTGGTGGGCACCTGCAGGAAACGCACGCCGCGCATGTACACGGCCGCGGCAAAACCCGTCATGTCGCCGATGACGCCGCCGCCCAGCGCCACCAGGACGCAGCGCCGGTCCAGGCGATTGCCCAGCAGCGCGTCGAAGATCAGGTTGAGCGACTGCCAGTCCTTATAGGCCTCGCCGTCGGGGAGTTCGATGCGCAGCACCCGCTTGCCCGTGCGCGCCAGCGCGGCTTCGGCGCGTTCGGCATACAGGGCCGCCACGGTCGGATTGGTGACCACCGCAATCGCGGTGGCGTCCGCGGGAATGCATTGATCCAGCGAGTCCAGACGGCCCGGTCCGATGTGAATCGGATAGCTTCCGCCCGGGGTTTCAACGTCAACAACGTTCATATGCGCTTCTCGAATGCTTGTAATTGCGGCAGCAGCGCCTTGACCAGGGTGTGGATGGGCATTGACCCCGTTTCCACCACCAGGTCGGCGACTTCCTTGTATAGGGGCTCGCGCCGGGTCATCAGGTCGCGAAGGGTGCCGCGCGGGTCGGCGGTGGCCAGGAGGGGCCGGTTGCGGTCGCGGCAGGTCCGGCGGAACAATTCGTCCACACTGGCGCGCAGATAGACGACGATGCCGCGCTCGTGCAGAAGCTGCCGGTTCCCGGCGTCCAGGATGGCGCCGCCCCCCGTTGCAAGAATTATGTTGCGCCGTTGGGTACACTCTTCCAAGGCGGCGGACTCTCGGCGACGAAAACCGGCTTCGCCCTCGATTTCGAAGATTACCGGCACCCGCACGCCGCAACGCGCCTCGAGCTCATGATCCAGATCCATAAAGTCGCGCCCCAGCGCGCGCGCCAGGCTACGGCCTATGGTTGTCTTGCCCGCGCCCATCATTCCGACCAAAAATACCGGCAGGTCGTGCGGCAACGACGCGGTCTTGCCCGTGCACTCGACGGCGCAGGGCTGGCTTTCAGGCGCGGCGTCGGCGCGCGCCGGGTCCGGGGCTGCCTCCGGACATGAGTTAGCGGCAAAGTTCATGGCGGCATTATCACATTTGCCGCAGTTGCCCGCGCACCACACTGACCTATTTTGTTACAGAAACCGATCCGCCACGATGAGGCGGGACCGGAGATACCCGTAAAATCGCCGCGATGAGCAAGCCCCAGAATTCCTCCAAAAAAGACAAGCCCGCCAGCAGCGGCTCCCCGATACTGCGGTTCTTCGTTAAAACCGGCATCCTTTTCGCCGGCCTGTTCCTGTGCGGCGTCCTGCTCGCGGGCATGGCGCTGGCGCTCGCGTGGCCCAACCTGCCCGACCTGAACGCCATGACGGACTACCGTCCGCGGGTGCCGCTGCGCGTGTACACCGCAGACCGCGTCCTGATCGGCGAGTTCGGCGAAGAACGCCGCAACGTGCTGCGCTTCAACGAAATCCCGGACGTCATGAAATCGGCGGTCCTGGCGGCCGAGGACGACCGCTTCTACCAGCACGGCGGGATCGACTGGATGGGCGTGGTGCGGGCCGGCCTGACCAACCTGATCAACATGTCCAAGACGCAGGGCGCCAGCACGATCACCATGCAGGTCGCGCGCAACTTCTACCTGTCGTCCGAAAAGACCTATTCACGCAAGTTCTACGAACTGCTGCTGACCTTCAAGATTGAATCCGAGCTCACCAAGGACCAGATCCTCGAGCTCTACATGAACCAGATCTACCTGGGCCATCGCGCTTACGGATTTGCGGCCGCGTCTCGCACGTATTTCGGCAAGCCGCTGTCCGAAATCACGCCCGCAGAAGCCGCCATGCTGGCCGGCATCCCCAAGGCCCCCTCGCGCTTCAACCCCATCGCCAACCGCCCCCGCGCCGAACTCCGCCAGCGCTACGTGCTGGGCCGCATGCACTCGCTGGGCTACCTGACCGAACCCGAATACAAGCAGGCGATGGCGCAGCCCATCGTCATGAAGTCCGCCGAAGGCACCCCGGCCGGCGGCTATTCCATCCATGGCGAATACGTGGCCGAGCTGGCGCGCCAGCTCCTCTACAACGTGTACCAGGACAACGTGTATTCGCGCGGCATCAACATCTACACGACCGTGCAGTCCAAGGACCAGGAAGCCGCCTACCGCGCCGTGCGCGAAGGCGTGCTGGAATACACGCGCCGCGCGCCCTACCCCGGCCCGGAAGAACAGCTGGACCTGCCCGCCGGCACCGAGAACAACCCCGCCGCGCTGGACGAGTTCCTGGACGGCGTGTTCGACAAGTTCCCGGACAGCGGCGACCTGCTGACCGCGGTCGTGCTATCGGCCAGCCCCACCGAAGTGAAGCTGGCGCGCAGCTCGCGCGAAGTCATCACCGTGACGGACAAGAAGGTGCTGGGAGTCGTGGCTCGCGCGCTGAACGACAAGGCCAAGCCCGAACAGCGCATCAAGCGCGGCTCCGTGGTCTACATCCGCAAGTTCGGCGACAACTGGGAAATCATCAACTTGCCGTCGGTGCAGGCAGCCTTCGTCGCGCTGTCGCCGCAGGACGGCGCCATCCGTGCCATGGTCGGCGGCTTCGATTTCTACCGCGGCAACTTCAACCGCGTGACACAGGCATGGCGCCAGCCGGGCTCGAACATCAAGCCCTTCATCTACGCCGCCTCGCTGGAACGCGGCCTGACGCCGGGCACGCAGATCTCGGACCAGCCGTTCGAACTGACCGCCGCGCAAACCGGCTCGAAGGCCTGGAATCCCAAGAACTACGGCAACCAGTACGAGCCCATGCTGACGCTGCGCCAAGGCCTGTACAAGTCCAAGAACATGGTGTCGATCCGCATCCTGCAGGCCATCGGCCCGCAGTACGCGCAGGATTACCTGACCCGCTTCGGCTTTGACAAGGCACGCCAGCCCGCCGTGCTGCCGCTGGCGCTGGGCGCAGGTTCGGTCACGCCGCTGCAACTGGCCGGCGCGTTCTCGGTCTTCGCCAACGGCGGCTACCGCGTGACGCCTTATCTCATCGACCGCGTCACCGACAGCAGCGGCAAGGTCATCATGCAATCCAAGCCGGTCGTGGCCGGCGACGCGGCAGCCCGCGCCATCGACCCGCGCACCGCCTGGGTCATGGACGACATCCTGCGCGGCGTCACCACGTACGGCACCGCGGCGCGCGCCCGGGCGCTCCTCAAGCGCGGCGACATCGCCGGCAAGACGGGCACGACCAACGAATCCGTGGACGCCTGGTTCTCGGGCTACACGCCGACGCTGGCGGCAACCGCCTGGCTGGGCTTTGACCAGCCCAAGTCGCTGGGTTCGCGCGAAACCGGCGGTGGCGTCGCCATGCCGATCTGGGTGGACTACATGCAGAGCGTGCTGAAGGGCGTGCCGGAAGAAAAGCAGCGTCCGCGTCCGGACGGTCTGCTCGTCGAAAACGGCGAGTTCTACTTCTCGGAGTTTCCGCCGGGACAAGCCGTGGCGCGCCTCGGACTGCCCGAAGCCGACACGCTGGGTGAATTCCTGAATGGCCTGAGCAGCAGCTCCAGCGAGGACACCCGGATCAAGGTCGCGCCGGGCGTGGGGACGCAAACCACCACGCCCTGGTCGCAGAAGATTCCCTTCTGATGCAAAAAGGCCGGCCCAGTGGGCCGGCCTTTTTTTACAGCCGTATCGTCACGGGGACGCCGGCGGCAGCGGAGCAGATCTGAGACAGGGCGTCCGGCAGCTGCGGTCCTCCCCGGGTATCGTTCCAGTGCTGGCCATCAAAGCGGTAGTGGAAGCCGCCGCTGCGCGCGGCGACCCACAGCTCCTGCATGGCGGCCTGGCTGTTCACCACGACGTGGGTGTTGTCCTCGAAAACCATGGTCAGCACATTGCCGCTGCGGCTGGTTTCGACATCGACGTCGAGCGAAGCCGCCCAGTCATCGGCCTGGCTTTCGATGCTGTCCAGCACCTGGTCGATCAACGCAAGAAATTCGGTTTCGGTCATAATCGAGCCTGCAAGAATTACGGAGTTCCCAGTGTTCCAATTGGCATACAGCCGCATGGCTCTTCGCATTGTAGCCACGCTCATGGCGACCGGCATCGTGGCGGCCTGCGGGTACAAGGGGCCGCTCTCCATGCCTCCGCCCCCTGAAGGCAGCAAGGCGCCGGCCAGTACGCAGCAGACCGCGCCGCCGGTGCAGATCCCTCCGGCCCCGACCCTCCCATGACGCCACCGTTCCCCACTCCGCCAGACCTGGCCGGCCATCCCTACTTCCAGTACCGCAATAATGTGTTGTACGCCGAAGATGTGCCGCTTGACCATCTGGCCGAACGGTTGGGAACACCCCTTTACGTCTACTCCCGCGCGGCGCTGAAAGCCGCGTGGCAATCCTATTGCAGCGCCATCGGACCGCGTCCGGTGCTCGTCTGCTATGGCATGAAGGCCAACTCCAATCTGGCCGTGCTCGGCGAATTTGCGCGGTTGGGCGCCGGCTTTGACATCGTGTCCGGCGGCGAACTGCATCGCGCGCTTACCGCCGGCGCCGATGCTTCCCGCATCGTGTTCTCAGGCGTGGGCAAGCAGGCCTGGGAAATGCGCGATGCGCTGCGCGCTGGCGTAAAGTGCTTCAACGTCGAATCGGTCGACGAACTGCACCGCCTGTCCGACGTCGCGGCGCACATGGGCCTGCGCGCCCCCGTGTCGCTGCGCGTGAACCCGGACGTCGACGCCCGCACGCACCCGTACATCTCGACCGGCCTGAAGGAAAACAAATTCGGCATCGCCATCGGCGACGCGCTCGAGGCCTACCGCACCGCGCAGTCGCTGCCCGGTCTTCGGATCGTCGGCGTGGACTGCCACATCGGCTCGCAGCTCACCGACATCAGTCCCTACTTCGATGCCCTCGAAAAGCTGCTGGACCTGATCGAAAGCCTGCAACAGGCGGGCATCGCTATCGAACACCTGGACCTGGGCGGTGGACTGGGCATCCGCTACCTGGACGAGACGCCGCCTTCGCCCCGCGCCCTGCTCGACCGCGTTTTTGAACGGATGAACGCGCGCGGCCAAGGTCATCTGCAACTGGTGCTGGAACCGGGACGCTCGCTCGTCGGCAACGCCGGCGTGCTGCTCACCACCGTCCAGTACATCAAGCATGCCGAAGCCCGCAATTTCGCTATCGTCGACGCAGCCATGAACGACCTGCTGCGCCCGGCGCTCTATGACGCGTTCCATGGCGTGCAACCGCTGCACCCGCGCGCCGGCGACCCCGCCGAATACGACCTCGTCGGCCCTGTATGCGAAAGCGCCGACTGGCTCGCCAAACAGCGCCTGCTGACCATCCGCCAGGGCGACGTGCTGGCGGTGGAATCGGCCGGCGCCTACGGCGTGACCATGGCCAGCAACTACAACTCGCGCGGGCGCCCCGCCGAGGTCATGGTCGACGGCGACAAATACTATGTCGTGCGCCAGCGCGAAACCCTGGCGGACCAGCTTCGCGGCGAATCGCTGCTACCCTGAACGGGCGTCGCGCAAAAGACAAAGGCCCCTGCATGCAGGGGCCTTCGTTCGTCTGCCGGGATGTTCGCGGCGTTAAAGCTGGCCGTACGAGTGCAGGCCCGACAGGAACATGTTCACGCCCAGGAACGCAAACCCCGTGATCAACAGGCCTATCAGCGCCCAGTAGGCAGCCATCGCGCCACGCAGGCCCTTGATAAGCCGCATGTGCAGCCAGGCCGCGTAATTCAGCCAGACGATCAGCGCCCAGGTTTCCTTCGGGTCCCACTGCCAGTACGCGCCCCACGCGTCGGCCGCCCACAGCGCCCCCAAAATGGTGGCCACCGTGAAGAACGCGAACCCGATCGCGATGGCGCGATACATGATGTCGTCCAGCACTTCCAGCGAGGGTAGCGCCTCCGCGATGCGGCGGCGGCCCAGAAGAATGGCGCCCACGATCACCGCGCCCACGCCGAAGTACAGCATCCAGGTGGCCGACAAGCCATCAGAGCGGAACACCATCGGCTCGGCGCACAGCAACACGCCCAGGATGAACAGCGGCGCCAGCTTGGCCCACGACGTGGTCTGACCGTGCTGCTTGACCAGGTACGCAAAGCCCACCATCGCCGCCAGCGAGAACGTGCCGTAGCCGATGAAATTGGCGGGCACGTGCAGTTTCATCCACCAGCTTTTTAGCGCGGGCACCAGTGGCTGGATCTGTCCCGCGTCGCGCGTGAACGAATACCAGAGCAGGAACACGACGGCCGAGGTGACCACTAGCATCACAAAGCCGCCCAGCGCGCGCGTGGCGTACTTGCGTTCGTAGTACAGATAGAACAGCGCCGTGATGAGGCAAAACAGCACGAAAACTTCATACAGGTTGCTGACCGGGATATGACCCAGGTCCGGACCCATCAGATGGCCCTCGCGCCAGCGCACCAGCAGACCCGTGACGCCAGCAAACACCGCGCCCCAATTCAGCGCCGTGCCCAGCCAGGCGGCCGTCGGGCTGAAAAGGCCGATCCAGTAGCACACCATCGACAGCGCAAACAGCGCGCTCATCCAAAGAATGGCGGACTGCGAGGAAAACAGAAACTTCAGGAAGAACACCTGCTCGGCGCGGGCGAGGTCGGTGCCATAGAGCATCAGCGCCAGGCCCGACGAGATCGCACAGGCGATCATCAACCGGCGCAGCGGCCGCCACAGCCAGCCCAGCCAGGCCACCGCGGGCACCGTGCCGCACAGGATGATCTTCTCGTAGTAGTCCATCGCGTGCCCGTAGCGGGTCAGCGCGAATCCCGCGCCCGCTGCCAGCAGCAAAAAGAAGACGATGTCGGTCCAGTCGGGCTTGCCGCGTTGCGCGCGGCTGTCGCCGGTTTCGGATAAGGCGTCCTGCCAGAGCGTTTCAGGCGACGGGGGTTGCGTGGTGGTCGTCGTGGACATAAATAACCTCAGGACCCTTTTTTCTGGCGCAGCAGCGCCTGCTTGAAGCGTTCAAACTCTTGATTGAAGTCAAGTGTACGCTTCTGAGACGTCATGGCCGCCAGGACGCTGCTGCCGCCGCCTTGCGGCTTGACCCAGATCCAGACGCGACGATCGCGAATGTAAAACATGGAGAACACGCCCAGGACCAGCAGCAGGCTGCCCAGGTAGACCGTGTTTTTGCCCGGGGTGCGGCTGACCTGGAACACGCTGGCCTGCACGTGATTGAAGTCGGCCAGCGACAGGAACACCGGCGCGGGATAGACCGTCAGGTCGGACAGCGCCGCCACTGCCAGGCGCGACCACACCGCCGCGCGTTCGCCCTCCTGGCCCTCGACGGGCACGGGCGGCTGACCCGCGCGTTCGCGCGCGATGGCGCGCAATTCGTTCATGCTGGCGCCGATCAGGCGGATCACGACATCGGCCGCGCGCTCAAGATCCGGGGCGGGCGTATTGGCTTGCAGGAAAGCCGCGACGGCCTGCAGGCCGCCGGCGGCAAAGGTGTCCAGCGCGCGCTCTGCCGCGGTCTCCAGCGGTTGGCGGTCCGCGCCCGACGGGCTGTTGCGTTCGGCAAAGCGGCGGGCGGCTTCCTTGCGCGCGGCCGGATCGGCCAGGGTGGCGCGCAGGCGCATGAATTCAGCGATGGTGCTGTCGTCGTCGGCCGGAATGCGCAGATAGCGGAACGGCTCGGACGCGTTGTTGCGCACGCCGGCCAGGAACACGGCCGCGCCGTCCAGCTCGACGGGCAGCATGTAGTTCTGGAATTCGTGCGCCTGGCCCGCATCGTCGATCAGCTTGTACTCGACGCTGGGCCCGACGTTGCGCAGGTTCTCGTTCTTCTTGCCGGCCGCGCTGCCGGCAACCGATGCCACGTGTTCGGCAAAGCTCTGGTCGGCGCCTTTGGGGTCGCCCCGGGTCAGGTCTTCGACGTTGATGGGACGCATGGCCGTGATCTCGATGCCCATGCTGCGCGGGCCCTTGGCCGTCTGCGCGGTGAGCTCGCTGGTCTTGCCGACCGTGCCATCGACCGAGAACGTGGCGTCGTTGGCGCCCACCAGCGGATAACCCTTGAGCGCGACCGTGCTGCCGCCATCGTCAAAGCTCGATTGATAGACCGTCATGCCCTTGAAGCGCAGCGGTTCGTTGACCTCGATGGTGGAATCGAAGGTCTTGCCGGTGTCCGGGTCCGTGACCTCGACTTCGCTGGCGAAGCGGCTGGGCATACCGGTGGAGTAATAGTCGACGACGAACTTCTTGAGCTTGAGCGTGAAGGGCATCGGCTGCACCAGGGCGCCGTCACCCACCATCACGACCGCGGTGCTGGCCTGGCCGCCCTCGGGCACTAGGACGCTGGCACGAAAGCTCGGGTTGTTGACCGACAGGCGGCCGCTTTCCGGCACTTCGGAGATCAGCATGTTGTCGACGATGGGCTGCTTGCCGCCGAACATGACCTGCAGGCGCACCGGCAGTTCACTGTCGAGCAGGCCGCCGATACAGATGATGACCATGGCCGCGTGGGCGAACACATAACCCAGGCGGTTCGCGCTGCCCTTCTTGGCGGCCAGCAGGACGCCATCCTGGTCCTCGCGCACGCGCACCGCATACCCCATGCGGCCCAGCAGCGCCTTCAGGCCGGTCACGGTCTGCGGCACGCCGGTGGGCTCGGTGGTTTCCACGCGATGCGGGAATGCGCGCAAGCTGCCCTCGCGCACGTGCTCGCGGAATGACCGGGCGTCGCGCAGCATCTTGGGCGCATTGCGGATCAGGCACACCGAGGTCGACACGACCAGAAAGCCCATGATCAGCAGGAACCACCAGCTGTTGTAGACGTGCCAGATGGAGAACTTGTCGAACACTTCAAACCAGAACGGGCCGAACTGGTCGATGTAGTTGTTGGACGAGCGGTTCTGCTGCAGCACCGTCCCCACCAGGCTGGCCACGCAGATGAACATCAGCAGGCTGACGGCAAAACGCATCGAACCCAGAAGTTCAAAGAGATCGCCTGGCAGGCTGCGCAAAGAGGGGCGGGAGTGGGTTCGAGTCGAATTCATGAAAAAAGGGGGGCCGCGCTATCGGCTACCCCCCTCATAGACAGTGCATGACGGAACGAGGTTCCGGCACGCGCAAGTTGCATCAACGCGGACCGGCCGCGCACGTTGCGGCCGATCGTTTACCGAAGGCCGGCCGCGTAATCCGACACCGCCTTGATGTCGGCGTCCGACATGCGGTCCGCGATGGCATGCATGACGTCGTTCTTGCGGTCGCCGCTACGGAAAAGCTTCAGTTGCTCTTCGATGTACACGGGGAACTGGCCCGACAGACGGGGGTACTGACCGGGAATCCCGGCGCCATTGGCAGAATGGCATGCCGCGCAAGCCGGGACGTTGCGGTCTGGCAAACCGCCACGCCAGATCTTTTGACCTAGCTCAACCAGATTCTCATGGCCAGCCGTGGCGGGCTCTTTGAGCGGCTGCGTTGCCAGGTACAGCGCGATGTTCTGCATGTCGGCCGGCGTCAGGTTCTGCACCATGACGGTCATGGGGCTGGGATTGCCGCCCGGGCCGTTGCGAACAGGCGCTTTGGCGCCTTCCTTCACCTTGAAGTCGGCAAGCTGCTTGGCCAGGTATTCGTGCGGCTGCGCGGCCAGGTTCGGGTTCACCGGAATGGTGCTGTTACCCGCCGCGCCGTGACAGGAGGCACAGGCAATAATGCCGCGGGCCGCGTCGCCTTGGTCAAACAGCTGACCGCCCTTGGCGGCATCTGGTTTGGCCGGGCCCGCAGCGCCAT
The DNA here is from genome assembly GCF_902859585.1 of Achromobacter animicus. Lineage (GTDB taxonomy): Bacteria > Pseudomonadota > Gammaproteobacteria > Burkholderiales > Burkholderiaceae_B > Achromobacter > Achromobacter animicus. The sequence goes on from NZ_CADIJM010000010.1 coordinate 47,816, forward strand.
TGGCGGCGAAACTCGTAGCAGAGAGGGCGGAGGCGCCGAGCAACAGCCCGCTCGCAACCAACATCCGGGACAGCACACGCTTCATGAAGACCTCGACGATCACATCGATCAAGGCGCAAAAAGGCGCCCACGCCTGCCCGCACTCGCAGTAAAACCGTATCGAACCTGTTTTGCTTGTCCTGCTTGCGATCTTTCTGCGAAGCCGCGTCAGCGCTGCCCGAAAGGGGCTTTTATCGGCTGGATGACAGCTAAACAGTAAGCAAAAAAGACGGCTCCGCGCACGGGGACCACTGTAGCAAACGCCGGATTATACAATAGGGCTCGAAACCAACCGTATCGAAAGCCATCCGTGTCCCTCCTACATCGCGCCTCCTTCCTCACTTCCGCGGCTCGCCTCGACCAGTTGCCGCCCGCCGGCGCTCCCGAGGTCTGCTTTGTCGGCCGCTCCAACGCCGGCAAGTCCACGTCCATCAACGTGCTGTGCAACCAGCGCCGCCTTGCGTTCTCCAGCAAGACGCCGGGCCGCACACGCCTGATCAACATGTTCGGCCTGCCGGACCCGCTGGACCCGGAAGCCCACATCGGCTATCTGGTCGACCTGCCCGGCTACGGCTATGCGTCCGTGGCCCGCAACGAGAAGGAAAAGTGGGCGGACATCCTGGGCGGCTACCTGCGCGACCGTGAGTCGCTCGTCGGCATCGTGCTGCTCATCGACATCCGCCGCGGCGTGACAGAACTGGACCGGCGTCTGGCGAACTTCATTGCCCCCACCGGCCGCCCGGTGCTGGCGCTGCTGACCAAGGCCGACAAGCTGCCGTACGGTCAGCGCATGCGCACCGTGTTCTCGGTCCGCAAGGACCTGGCCGACATCGGCGCGCTGCACACGATTCCCTTCTCGGCGCCCGAGCGCATCGGCCTGGAAGAAGCCGGCGCCCACATCGAAAATTGGATTTCCCCCAAGGTCGTACCATGAACCCGCAGATCATCACTCCTGAGTTTCCGGTTTCCCGCCCCCGCCGCCTGCGCCGCGACGACTTCACCCGCCGTCTGGTGCGCGAGAACGCACTGACGGTCAATGACCTGATCTACCCCGTCTTCGTGGCCGAAGGCTCCGGCCTGCGGCAGGCCGTGGCGTCCCTGCCCGGCGTGGTCCGCTATTCGCTGGACACGCTGCTGCCCGTGGCCGAAGAATGCGTGGCGCTGGGCATCCCCGTGCTGTCGCTGTTTCCCGCCATCGACCCGTCGCTGAAGACCCCGGACGGCATCGAAGCCACCAATCCCGACGGCCTGATCCCGCGCGTGGTCCGCGAGCTGAAATCGCGTTTCCCGGAACTGGGCGTGCTGTGCGATGTGGCTCTGGACCCGTACACCAGCCACGGCCAGGACGGCGTCATCGACGCGGACGGCTACGTGGTCAACGAACCCACCGTCGAGATCCTGGTCAAGCAGGCGCTCACGCAGGCTGAAGCCGGCGTCGACATGGTCGCCCCCAGCGACATGATGGACGGCCGCATCGGCGCGGTGCGTCGCGCGCTCGAGGCCAACGGCCACATCCACACGCGCATCATGGCGTATTCGGCCAAGTACGCCAGCGCGTTCTACGGCCCCTTCCGCGATGCCGTGGGCTCGGCCACCAATCTGGGCAAGTCCAACAAGATGGCTTACCAGATGGATCCGGGCAACATCGACGAGGCGCTGCGCGAAGTGGCCGGCGACCTGCAAGAAGGCGCCGACATGGTCATGGTCAAGCCGGGCATGCCTTATCTGGACGTGCTGCGCCGGGTCAAGGACACGTTCCGCGTGCCGACCTTCGCCTACCAGGTCAGCGGCGAATACGCCATGATCAAGGCGGCCGCCGCCAATGGTTGGCTGGATCACGACAAGGTCATGATGGAAGCGCTGCTGGCCTTCAAGCGCGCCGGCGCCGACGGCATCCTGACGTACTTCGCCATCGAAGCGGCCAAGCTGTTGAAAAGCCAGCGCTAGAAAGACCTCCGGGCGCGGCGGCTTTGGCCGTCTGCGCTCGGCGCCTCCCGCCGGCCAGGACGCCGGCAATCCCCCGCCATCAAGCCTTTGCGGCGGCAGCCCGCGCCGGCTGCGCGCCGCGGCGCAGTCCCAGCCACGTCCCGCCCAGCACACAGCCCAGACCGACGACATGCGTCAGCGTGACGTGCTCGTCCAGGAACAGGGCCGCGAACAGCAACCCGAAGATCGGCAGCCAGTTCACGAACAGCGCGGCGCGGCTGATCCCCAGCCGCGCGATGCCCGCGTTCCACACGATGTTGCTGATACCGGACGCGACCACCGCCGAAAACATCAGCACCGCCCAAGGCCACCATGCCATCTGCCACGTCTCAGCGTGGTACGAGGACGGCGTCAGCGCGGCATGTCCCACCAGCATCACGCCGCCGGCCAGGTACATGTACCAGAGCATCCCCAGCGGATCCATCATGCGTGACATCCGCTGGATGACGAGGCCGCCAAACACGAACACCAGCACGGCCACGAACACCACGGCATCGCCCCAGCCGGTCAACCCGAGCTGCGCGCCGCTGCCCACCACCACCATGCCGACGCCCAGGAGGCCGAGCAGCGCGCCGGCAATGCGAGTCGCCGTGAGTTTTTCTCGGTAGAAGATGGCGGCAAGAAAGGCGGACAGCAACGGACTGGTGGCCATGATCAGCGTGCCGTTGGCCGCCGACGACACGCGCAAACCCGACACCAACGCCACCTGGTGCGCATACACCACCAGAAAGCCGGCAAGCGCCACCCAGCCCAGCTGCGCGCTACCCAACTTCGGGATACGGCCGCCGCGTGCCTTGATGATGAGGGTGACGGTAATGAATGCAATGACGATCCGAACGGCGGCGAGCGCCTGGATGTCCATGTGCTGGGTCAGATACTTGATGGAGACGATGTTCAGGCCCCACGTGGCCATGACGAACATCAATTGAAGATAAATCAGACCGTTCCGGTCCTGACTTGCATCAACGGTGGGGGACGTCACGGCGCCGGCCTGGAGGGAGTGGGATGCGCCGCGCGGGCAGCGAAGCGATCATGGTATATCGCGCCCTTTCTTGATTCAACGCAAGCGTCGTCGCGTTGCGCGCATCAGACGCTGGCGCCTGCCCCGCCGCCAGCGTGCTCGTCCCTCAACGCACGAGCACGCGGTCCAGCGATTCCGTGAAGCGCTTTGCGTCTTGAAAGCCCACTACGCGCGCATCCGCGATTTCCTTACCGCCCGGCTCGAAGAACATGATGCCCGGCGGGCCGAACAGCCGGAAGCGCTTGAGCAGCGCGCGGTCGTCGGCATTGTTCGCGGTCACATCCGCCTGCACCAGCACCATGCCCGCCATGCGCTGCGCGACGCCCGGATCCGTGAAGGTGAAGCGCTCCATTTCGCGGCACGACACGCACCAGTCCGCATAGAAGTCCAGCATCACCGGCCGGGTGCTTTGCGCCAGCAGCGCGTCCAGCTCGGCATTGCTGCGCACACGCGTGAAATGGACATCGCCCGCCGCGGCGGCGCCGGCAGCCGGCGCATCGCCGCGCGCGGCCAAGTGCGACAGCGGCTGCAGCACATCGCGCCCGCCACTGGCCGCACCGACGAGCCACGCCGCGGCCGCCAGGGCAAGCAACAAGCCCAGGCCCTTGCCGAACATGCGCCCGGCGCCCACGCCTTGCGGCAAGGCGTCGAAGGCGCGCAGCATCACGGCCGACACGACAGCCAGAAACGCCCACCCCGTCATCTGGACCCAGGTGGGCACGACGGGAATCAGCATCCACCACGCGGTCGCCAGCAGCAGCATGCCGAACAACCGCTTGACGCCGTCCATCCACGGTCCGGCCTTGGGCAGCAAGGCGGACGACGACGCGCCGACGATCAACAGCGGCACGCCCATCCCCCATGCCATCGCAAACAGCGCCGATCCGCCCAGGATCACGTCCCCGGTCTGCGAGATATACAGCAAGGCGCCGGCCAGCGGCGCGGCCACGCACGGGCCGACGATCAGCGCCGACAAGGCGCCCATGACCAGGGCGCCGGTGTAGCGTCCGCCCGGCACGCGCGACGAGCGCTCGGACAGCATCGCCTGCACACTCGACGGCATCTGGAACGTGAATACATCGAACATCGCCAGCGCCAGCGCGGTCAGCAGGATGGCAAAGAGGGTCAGGATCCACGGCGTCTGCAACCAGGCCGCGAGCCCCGCGCCGCTCAGGCCGGCAGCCACGCCCAGCGCGGTGTACACCACCGACATGCCCAGCACGTAGGTGGCGGCCAAAGCCAATCCGCGTCCGCGGCTGGGCCGCTCCTGCTGCGCGCCGCCCAGCACGATGGACGACAGGATGGGGATCATGGGCAGCACGCACGGCGTGAAGGCCAGCAAGAGGCCCAGCACCAGAAACACGCCAGCCGTCTTGATCCATCCCAGGCCACCCAGCGCGTCGGCCAGGCCCGTGTCTCCGGCATTGACCAGCGCGGACAAGCCGCCGGAAGCCGCTTGCGGCGCCAACGCCCCGCCAAGCCCCGTGCCCGCCACCGTATATCCACCTGCCACGGGCGTGAGCTTCACGGTGCTGTCCATCGGCGGATAGCAAAGGCCGGCATCCGCGCAGCCCTGGCCCGTCAGCGTGAGCGTGAACGGCTGTCCGCCGGCTCCCACCGGGACGCGGATCGTCACGTCCTTGTGGAAGACTTCCATGTCCTTTTCAAAGGTCGGGTCGTACTTGACCTCGCCCTTGGGATAAACGGCCTCGCCCAACGTGGTGGCATCGGCGGGACTGATGGCAATGGCGAAGCGCTCGCGGTACATGTAATAGCCGGGCGCGACCTTGTAGTGCAGCTCCAGCGTGTCCGCGGACGCCATCTTGGCGCTGAACACGAACGCCTTTTCAGGCTCCAGGAACTCGGTATCCGCGCGCGCGGCTGCCTGCCATCCGAACAGCAGGATGGCCATCGCCAGCAGCATCAGGCAGTGCCTGAAAAAGGGGGAGGTCGCGCTCTCGGCGCGTCCGCGCGCGCCGACCGTACCGGCAAGTTGCAACATCAGTTTCTCTTGTTCTGCGTAATGGCCGTCTGCTCGCGCACCCAGTCCAGGTAGGGCGCTGCGCCGGCGATGACCGGCAGCACGATGATCTCGGGAACGTCGTAGGGATGCATTTTCGACAAGACCTGCACGACGGCGGCATGCCGCGCGTAGGTCGTCTTGATCTGGATGGGGATTTCTTCCGTCCCTTCGACCTCACCGTTCCACAGGTAGATGGACAACCCGGGCGCGCCGAGGTTCACGCACGCGGCCAGTCCGTCTTCGACGAGCACGTGCGCAATGCGTTTGGCCAGCAACAGGTCCGGCGCATTGCTGATGACCAGCACGACGTCGTCATCGCGCAACATGGAGCCTCCTTGGGATACCCGCGTGGGATGTAACTCGCGGTATTTTATCGGTATTGCGGCCACCTTCCCGGAACCGCCGCGCGCCAGGCCGCCGCGCCGCCCTCTTACACGCCGAGGCAAGCATGTCCGACAACTGCCTGTTCTGCCGCATCGCCCGTCACGAGATTCCCGCGCACGTCATCCACGAAGACGATCGCCTGCTGGCCTTCCTCGACATCCAGCCCGTGCGCCCCGGGCACACGCTCATCATTCCCAAGCAGCACTATCCCTATTACGAAGACATGCCGGCTGACCTTGCCGCCAGCATCGTCAACCTGGGCCAGCGGCTGGGCCGCCAGATGAAACGCCTGTACGGCGTCGAGCGCGTGGGATTTGCGTTCACGGGCATCCATGTCGCGCACGCGCACGCCCATGTCGTTCCGATGCATCACCCGCAGGACGTGACGTCCACGCAATACATCGAGCAGCAGGACCTGACTTTCAGGATGCCGCCTCAGCCGCCCCAGGATGTGTTGGCCGCAACAGCCGCGGAGCTGCGGGGGCAGTTGCGCGGCGGGCGCGAACGCGAGGATGCGGGCAACGCCTGATCGGTGCATCAGCGTCCCCTCGCGAATCGCAGCGCCCCATCGCGGCGCCCAAAAAAACAAGGGCGGGTCCGAAGACCCGCCCTTGTCGCTTATCTAGCTGCCGAAATTACTCGGCGCTGTCCTCAGCGGCTTCATCGACTTCCGGACGGTCAACCAGTTCCATGAAAGCCATGGGAGCGTTGTCGCCTTGACGGAAGCCCATCTTCAGCACGCGGGTGTAGCCGCCGTTACGGGCCGCGTAGCGCGGGCCGATTTCGGCAAACAGCTTCACAACCGCATCGCGATCGCGCAGACGGGCAAAAGCCAGACGCTTGTTCGCGAGCGTGGGCTCCTTGCCCAGCGTGATCAGGGGTTCGATGACGCGGCGCAATTCTTTCGCCTTCGGCAGCGTGGTCTTGATGGCTTCGTGGGTGATCAACGAAACGGCCATGTTGCGGAACATGGCAAGACGGTGACTGCTGGTGCGGTTGAGCTTACGCAAGCCATTACCGTGACGCATGATAAGTTTCCTTTGAATCTAAAGAAGGCGTTTCCGCCATCGGGTTGCCGGCTCTTCTATCAGCCTGCAATCAGGCTGCGGTCCGGTAGAAAACGGGGCATTTTACGACGATTTCGCAAACTGCCCGGCCGTGAGGCCGGGCGCTGCGGGGGACGCCCTTTTCAGGGGCGGCACCCTTTCAAGACTTACGGACGCTCCAGGCCCAGGGGCGGCCAGTTCTCGAGCTTCATGCCGAGCGTCAGGCCACGTGCAGCCAGCACTTCCTTGATCTCGTTGAGCGACTTGCGACCCAGGTTCGGGGTCTTGAGCAGCTCGTTTTCGGTACGCTGGATCAGGTCGCCGATGTAGTAGATGTTTTCGGCCTTCAGGCAGTTGGCCGAACGCACCGTCAGCTCCAGGTCGTCGACCGGACGCAGCAGCACCGGGTCGATCTGCGGCGTGCCGCGGACCGGGGCTTCGTACGAATCGCCAGCGCCTTCCAGGGCGGCGAAGACCGAGATCTGGTCCATCAGGATGCGGGCCGACTGGCGCACCGCTTCCTCGGGCGAGATCACGCCGTTGGTTTCGATGTCCAGGACCAGCTTGTCCAGGTCGGTGCGTTGTTCAACGCGGGCGCTTTCAACGGCGTAGCTCACGCGGCGGACCGGGCTGAACGAAGCGTCCAGAACGATGCGGCCGATGGTGTGGGTGCGGTCTTCCGACAGCGCGCGCACGTTGCCCGGCACGTAGCCGCGGCCCTTTTCGACCTTGATCTGCATTTCCAGCTTGCCTGCTTCCGTCAGGTTGCAGATGGCGTGGCCGGGGTTGATGATCTCGACGTCGTGCGGCAGCTCGATGTCGCTGGCCAGCACCGTGCCAGCGCCGGACTTGCGCAGAACCAGCGTCACTTCGTCGCGGTTGTGCAGCTTGAAGACCACGCCCTTCAGGTTCAGCAGGATGTCGACGACATCTTCGCGAACGCCCGGGATGGTCGAGTATTCGTGCACCACGCCCGTCATCTGGACTTCGGTCGGCGCGTAGCCGGTCATCGAAGACAGCAGGATGCGGCGCAGGGCGTTGCCCAGCGTGTGACCGTAGCCACGCTCGAACGGCTCCATCACGATCTTGGCATGGTGCGTGCCGACCGGTTCGACTTCAATGGAGCGCGGCTTCAGGAAACCTTGAGTGGACATTTACTGTGTTCCTTTTCAATACCCTCGGCTCGTTACACCGATAAGGCTGATGGACAGGGTGAGACTTGATGCTCAAACCATGGGCGGCGCAAAAACGCTGCCCGATACTTACCGCAAAGCCCGCTCCACCAAATGGCGAAAGCGGGCTGCTGCGGGACTTGCTAACGGGTCAACCGGGTCGCGTGACCAGCTTGCCAGCACCTTGCGAAGGAGGCGCCGGCAGGCGTGATTAACGCGAGTACAGTTCGACGACCATCGATTCGTTGATGTCGCGAGCGACATCAGCGCGATCGGGGGCCGACTTGAACGTGCCGGTCAGCTTGGCCGCGTCGACTTCCACCCACTGGGGGATGCCGATGCTGGTGGCCAGGTCGAGCGATTCCTTGATACGGCCTTGCTTCTTGGCCTTTTCACGAACCGAGACGACGTCGCCAGCCTTGACCAGCATCGAAGCGATGTCAGCCGTGTGGCCGTTCAGTTCGATGGCGCGGTGGCTCACCAGCTGGCGAGCTTCGGCGCGCGTCGAGCCGAAGCCCATGCGGTAGACGACGTTGTCCAGACGCGATTCCAGCAGCTGGATCAGCGTTTCGCCGGTGTTGCCACGGCGACGCTCGGCTTCAGCGAAGTACTTGCGGAATTGCTTTTCCAGCACGCCGTACATGCGCTTCAGCTTTTGCTTTTCGCGCAGCTGCAGGCCGTAGTCGGAAGTGCGGGCACCCGAAGTGCGGCCGTGTTGGCCAGGCTTGGAATCCAGCTTGCACTTGGAATCCAGCGAGCGGCGGGCGCTCTTCAGGAACAGGTCAGTACCCTCGCGGCGCGAGAGCTTGCATTTGGGTCCAATATAACGTGCCATGTGGATTCCCTTTAGATACGACGACGCTTCGGCGGACGGCAGCCGTTGTGCGGAACGGGCGTGATGTCGGCGATGGACGAAATCTTGATGCCCAGCGCGTTCAACGCACGGACCGACGACTCGCGGCCAGGACCGGGGCCCTTGATGCGGACTTCCAGCGTCTTGATGCCGTACTCGAGCGCAACGCGGCCAGCCGTTTCAGCGGCAACCTGCGCGGCAAACGGGGTCGACTTGCGCGAACCCTTGAAGCCAGCACCGCCCGACGTGGCCCACGACAGTGCGTTGCCCTGACGATCGGTGATGGTGATGATGGTGTTGTTGAACGAAGCGTGAACGTGCGCGATGCCGTCCGAGACGTTCTTCTTGACCTTTTTGCGCACGCGCGAAGCGCCGCTGGTGGAAGCTTTCGCCATAATCCTGTTCCTCGATTATTTCTTCAGGGACGCAGCAGCACGACGCGGGCCCTTACGGGTCCGGGCGTTGGTGCGAGTGCGCTGGCCGCGCACGGGCAAACCGCGCTTGTGACGCATACCGCGGTAGGTTCCCAGGTCGATCAAACGCTTGATCGAGAGCTGTACTTCACGACGCAGGTCGCCTTCAACCGTGAACAAACCAACATGTTCGCGGACGCGTTCCAATTCAGCGTCGCTCAGATCCTTGACCTTTTTGTCAAAGGGTACGTTTGCCGCTTCGCAAATCTTGCGAGCGCGCGTACGACCGATGCCAAAAATGGCGGTCAGGCCGATCTCGGCGTGCTGTTGCGGCGGAATGTTAATGCCAGCAATACGGGCCATGACTGTTCCTTGAATAAATCCGTTGCGTAGTCGCTAACCCGAGTTAGCCTTGACGCTGCTTGTGACGCGGGTCGGTGCAGATAACGCGCACCACGCCGTGACGTTTGATAACTTTGCAGTTGCGGCAGATCCGCTTAACCGATGCCATTACTTTCATGGTTGACTCCTAATTTTCCGTAATCCGGTTTCGCTCACTTGGAGCGGAAAACAATCCTGGCTCGCGTCAGGTCATAGGGCGTGAGCTCCACTGTGACCTTGTCACCCGGCAGGATCCGGATGTAATGCATACGCATCTTGCCGGAAATATGGCCCAACACCACGTGGCCGTTTTCGAGCTTGACGCGAAATGTCGCGTTCGGGAGGTTCTCAAGAACCTCACCTTGCATCTGAATGACGTCGTCCTTGGACATTCTTTTGCTTACCGCATCGGCAAACCCGCGCCCTTGAAGTTGGCCTTCTTGAGCAACGAGTCGTACTGGTGAGACATCATGTAGGCCTGAACCTGCGCCATGAAATCCATCGTCACCACCACAATGATCAACAGAGACGTACCACCGAAGTAGAAGGGAACGTTCCAGCGCATCACCAAGAATTCCGGCAACAGGCACACCAACGTGATGTAGATGGCACCTGCGAGCGTCAAACGCATCAGGATCTTGTCGATGTAGCGCGCCGTTTGCTCGCCCGGACGGATGCCCGGAACAAACGCACCACTCTTCTTCAGGTTGTCCGCCGTTTCGCGGCTGTTGAAAACCAGAGCCGTGTAGAAAAAGCAGAAGAAAATAATCGCGACCGAGTACAGCGTGATGTAGAGCGGTTGACGAGGCGACAGGGCCGCAGCCAGGTCGCTAAGCCAGCGCATGTTCTCGCTGCTGGAGAACCAGCTCGTGATCGTGGCCGGGAACAGAATGATCGACGACGCGAAGATCGGCGGAATCACCCCTGCCATGTTCAGCTTCAGCGGCAAATGCGAGCTTTGACCACCGTAGACCTTGTTGCCGACCTGACGCTTGGCGTAGTTCACCGTGATCTTGCGCTGTCCGCGTTCCACGAACACCACAAAAGCGGTAACCAGCACCACCAGAGCCACGATGAACAGTGCCGAAAGCACAGACATCGCGTTGGTGCGGACCAGGTCCAACAGTGCAGCCAGCGCCGCGGGAAGACCCGCCACGATACCTGCGAAGATCAGGATGGAAATCCCGTTGCCCAGACCGCGTTCCGTGATCTGCTCACCCAGCCACATGACGAACATGGTGCCAGTGACCAAAGTCACGACGGTCGTGAAGCGGAACAGCATGCCCGGATCGATCACCAGTCCCTGCTGAGACTCCAACGCCACCGAAATGCCCACGGCTTGCACCAGCGCCAGCACGACCGTGCCGTAGCGGGTGTATTGGGTAATCTTCCGACGGCCGGATTCGCCCTCTTTCTTGAGCGCTTCCAGCGACGGCACCACCACCGACATCAACTGCATGATGATGGATGCCGAAATGTACGGCATGATCCCCAGGGCAAAAATCGAGAAACGCGAGAGCGCTCCGCCCGAGAACATGTTGAACAGGCCCAGGATCCCGCCCTGGTTCTGACGGAACAAGTCCGCCAGCGCGTCCGGGTTGATACCCGGAACCGGGATGTGTGTACCCAAACGGTAAACCACCAGGGCGAGCACCAGGAACACCAGACGGCGCTTCAGATCGCCGTATCGTGCTCCGGATTTGCCCAATGCCTGCGCGTTAGCCACTCGTCACCTCTGATCAAGCAAGCGAGCCGCCCGCGGCTTCGATGGCGGCGCGAGCGCCGGCCGTCGCGGTAATGCCCTTGAGCACGACCTTGCGCGAGAGTTCACCAGACTTGATGACCTTGGCGTAACGAACCGCCTGGCCAATCACGCCGGCCGCCTTCAGCGCTTGCACATCGATGTCATCGATGGGCAGGGCCTGGAGGTCCGACAAGAGAACTTGTGCATACAGGTGTTGACCCAGCGGGGTGAAACCACGCTTGGGCAGGCGACGTTGCAGCGGCATTTGACCGCCTTCGAAGCCAACCTTGTGGAAACCGCCCGAGCGCGACTTCTGACCCTTGTGACCACGGCCGGCGGTCTTACCCAGACCCGAACCGATGCCACGGCCGACGCGGCGCTTGGCGTGCTTGGAGCCCTCGGCGGGCTTCAGCGTATTAAGTTGCATATCCGACATGGTGATTCCTTAGGCTTCCGAGACGGAAACGAGATAATCCACCTTACGGATCATCCCACGCACCTCGGGCGTATCGACCAGCACGCGGCTGCTGTTGATGCGGCCCAAGCCCAAACCGCGAACCGTATCACGGTGCGATTGCTTGGTACCGATCACCGAGCGCACGAGGGTCACTTTGATCTGCTTCTGAGCCATGATTTACCCCAGGATCTCTTCGACCGTCTTGCCGCGCTTGGCAGCAACATCGGCCGGGGTCAGGGAGGCGCGCAGGCCGTTCAACGTGGCGCGAACCATGTTGTAGGGGTTGCTCGAGCCCAGGCTCTTGGCAACCACGTTACGCACACCCATCACTTCGAAAATAGCGCGCATCGGGCCGCCGGCGATAACGCCAGTACCTTCAGCAGCGGGCGAAATCAGCACGGTAGCGGCGCCATGCTTGCCGACCACGGTGTGGTGCAGCGTGCCGTTCTTCAGAGCGACCTTGAACATGCCGCGACGGGCCTGTTCCATAGCCTTCTGAACGGACACCGGCACTTCACGCGCCTTGCCCTTACCCATGCCGATGCGGCCATCGCCATCGCCAACCACGGTCAGCGCGGCAAAGCTCATGGTGCGACCACCCTTGACCACTTTGCTCACGCGGTTGACCGCGATCATCTTTTCGCGGAGGCCGTCATCGTTCTCTTTTTCCGCGGCGTTCTTGCCTTGTACTTTAGCCATTTGACAGATCCTCGCTTAGAACTTCAGGCCGGCTTCACGCGCGGCATCGGCCAGCGCCTTGACGCGGCCATGGTAACGAAAGCCCGAGCGATCGAAAGCGACCAGTTCGATACCGGCAGCCTTGGCCTTTTCGGCCACGCGCTTGCCAACCAGCGTCGCAGCGGCTTTGTTGCCACCCTGACCGGTTTGGCCGGCCAGTTGCGCACGCACTTCGGCTTCCACCGTCGAGGCGCTGACCAGAACGCGATCGCCTTCCGGCGAAATGATGTTGGCGTAGATGTGCTGGTTCGAGCGGAAAATCGAGAGGCGATGAACGCGCAGCTCGTTGATCTTCCGGCGAGTCGGAACCGCACGACGCAAACGGGAAACTTTTTTGTCCATGATTCGTCCTTGCGTGCGCCGTTATTTCTTCTTGGTTTCTTTGATGACGACGCGTTCGTCCGAGTAACGCACGCCCTTGCCCTTGTAGGGTTCGGGTTCGCGGTACGCGCGGATTTCAGCGGCCACCTGACCGACGACTTGCTTGTTGGAGCCCTTGATGACGATTTCCGTCTGGGTGGGGCATTCGGCCTTGATACCGGCCGGCAACTGATGCAAAACGTCGTGCGAGAAACCGAGCTGCAGCTTAACGGCGTCGCCTTGAACCGAGGCGCGGTAACCCACGCCGACCAGGTTCAGCTTGCGCTCGAATCCCTTGCTCACGCCGTTGACCATGTTGGCCACGAGCGCGCGCACGGTGCCCGACATGGCGTTGGCGTGACGGGAATCGTTGGCAGCGGCAAACGTGAGCTTGCCACCGTCCAGCGAGATCGTGACGTCGCCAGTCAGGGGTTGGGTCAGGGAGCCCAGCGGGCCCTTGACAGTGATCTGATCCTGCTTGATGTCAGCTTCGACACCCTTGGGCAGTTCGACCGGATACTTAGCGATACGTGACATTCGAATTTCTCCTTAGGCCACGTAGCACAGCACTTCGCCGCCGACGCCGTTGGCGCGAGCCTTACGGTCGGTCATGACGCCGCGCGAGGTCGAAACGATAGCCACGCCCAGGCCGTTCATGACCTGAGGAATGCTGGTACGGCCCTTGTAGATACGCAGACCAGGGCGCGAGACGCGTTCGATGCGCTCGATGACCGGGCGGCCAGCGTAGTACTTCAGGGTGATCTCGAGCTCAGGCTTGGCCTGGGTGCCCTTGATTTCAAAGCTGTCGATGTAGCCTTCGTCTTTCAGCACAGCGGCAATAGCCGCCTTCAGCTTCGAGGAGGGCATGCTCACCGTAACTTTGTCCACTTGCTGCGCATTGCGAATGCGGGTCAGCATATCGGCGATGGGATCGCTCATGCTCATATTGTTTCTCCTACCAGCTGGCCTTGGTGATGCCGGGGATTTCACCCTTCATCGCCATTTCACGCAGTTTGTGGCGCGTCAGGCCGAACTTGCGGAACACGCCGCGAGGACGACCGGTGACCACGCAGCGGTTGCGTTGACGCGTCGGGTTGGCATTGCGCGGCAGCTGTTGCAGCTTGAGCCGAGCTTGGTAACGTTCTTCGTCGGTCTTCGACTGGTCGTCGATGATCGCCTTCAACTCAGCGCGCTTGGCAGCGAACTTGTCAGCCAGCTTGGCGCGCTTGATGTCGCGATTGATGAGGGAAAGTTTAGCCACGTCATCAGCCCCTTAGTTACGGAACGGGAAGCTGAAGGCCGTCAACAGCGCCTTGGCTTCTTCGTCGGTCTTGGCGGAGGTGGTGATGCTGATGTTCAGCCCACGCAGCGCGTCGATCTTGTCGTACTCGATTTCGGGGAAAATGATCTGCTCTTTCACCCCGATGTTGTAGTTGCCACGGCCGTCGAACGCACGACCCGAGATACCGCGGAAGTCGCGCACGCGAGGCAGCGCAACCGCCACCAGGCGATCCAGGAATTCGTACATGCGTTGACCACGCAGCGTGACCATGCAACCAATCGGGTAGTTTTCGCGGATCTTGAAACCGGCGATAGCCTTCTTGGTCTTCGTCACGACGGGCTTCTGGCCGGCGATCTTGGTCAGATCCGACACAGCGTGCTCGATGACTTTCTTGTCGGAGACCGCTTCCGAGACACCCATGTTCAGGGTGATCTTGGTGATGCGCGGCACTTCCATTGCGCTCTTGTAGCCAAACTTGGCCTGCAGGTCGCCAGCGACCTTGCTCTTGTAGAAATCTTGCAAACGAGACATGTCTATCGCCCCTTACGCCTTGGCGCCGACAACGGCACCATTGGAACGGAACACGCGGACCTTGCGACCTTCGACTTCTTGAACGCCCACGCGGTCGCCACGACCGGTTGCGGGGTTGAAGAGCGCCACATTCGAGATGTGGATCGGCATGGTCTTTTCGACAATCCCGCCCGGGTTGTTAGCCATCGGGTTGGCTTTCACGTGCTTCTTGGCAACGTTGACGCCTTCGACCAGAACGTGGTCGGCACCAACGCGGGCCAGCACCGTGCCACGACGCTTCTTGTCGCGGCCGGTCAGGACGATGACTTCGTCGCCTTTACGAATGTTGTTCATCGTAGGGCTCCTTACAGCACTTCCGGGGCCAGCGACACGATCTTCATGAACTTCTCGGTACGCAGTTCACGCGTAACGGGTCCGAAGATGCGGGTGCCGATAGGCTCCAGCTTGGCGTTGAGCAACACGGCGGCATTGCCACCGAAACGAATCAGCGAACCGTCTTTACGGCGCACGCCCTTGGCGGTACGAACCACCACGGCATTGTAAATTTCGCCTTTCTTGACGCGTCCGCGCGGAGCCGCATCTTTGACGCTCACCTTGATGATGTCGCCGATACCGGCATAACGGCGCTTGGAGCCACCGAGCACCTTAATGCACATGACATGACGCGCACCAGTGTTATCGGCCACGTCCAGCGTGGTCTGCATTTGGATCATGATTTTTCCTGTTCCAACTTAACTGGAAATACGGTTTTCCCAACAAGGGAACACTGCAATTCCTGCCAGTTTTGGTCCCGTCAGGTCAGCCGCCCTGCTTTTTTGTCGGCAAGTCCGTACTATCTGGACCAGCAACTGGTGGCAACGCAACGACCCTGGGTTGAAATCCTGCGGGTATTCCCCCCGACGCGCTCACCTAACCTTCGGCTAAGTGAATCGACAATCTGGGAAAGCTGATAATTCTAACGTGGTTAATTTTTGAGCGCAAGCACTTTGTTGGGATTGCGCACAAAAGACCACGCCCCCTGTCAAGGGGGTCGGTTTGTCGGGCCATCCGCCCCTATTTCTGGCGGTAGTAGCCCTTCTCCCAGGCGTCATGATTTGCCTTGCCGCGACGGATTTCGTCCGTGAACGGCGCGGCCATGAGCACAAGGCGATTTAGCCATTTTACAGGAGCTCGGCAGGGACGCTCGAAATCCACGAAAAGCACGGCTCTGACGCCGCCGGTGTCGTTGTGTACCTCGTGGGGATACAGGTCGTCAAAGACCACCGCCTGTCCTTCGCGCCAGCTATAGCGCTGGCCGCCGACTTCTATCCAGCAGCGTTCGGGCGGGTCGGGGACGACCAGGCCGAGGTGCAGGCGCAGCACGCCGTTGTACGGCCCCGTGTGCAGCGGAATGCGCTTGCCCGGTTCGAGGATGGAGAAGAAGGCAGTGCGCAGGCCCGGGATGTCCTGCAGGGCGCGCGCGGTGGACGGACATCGGGCAAGGTTGCGTTCAGAGCGCAGGCCATAGCCCAGGAAGACGAACGTCTTCCATCGGTCGTCGGAGGTGATCATGCCCACATCCGGGGAGAGTTCGTGGAAGGCCGGAAGCGCCTGGCGGTCGGCCAGCAGGCTCATCAGTTCGGCCCGAATGGCAGGCGCCCGCGCTTCGAGGGTGGCAACCCACGGGAACTGGCTGTTCTGGAATATCGGCTTGTCGCCGACCAGCGAGGCCTGCGCAATGCGCTGACGCAGCCAGTCAATGAAGCGGAAAACAACCCGCGAATAGAGGCTGGGCTTGGCGGCCGGACGCGCATCGATGGGTTGCACGATGGATATACGGATGACAGCCGAAGATTCCTCATTTTTGTCCACGGCGATGCGCTTGTCCACGGTGGCACGCGTGCCGGCACTTGGCAGGCCAATGGACCCAAGTCCGCGGCGGGGATTGGCTCCTTCCACTACGGGGAAGCTGGTTTAGACTGCCGTGGGCGACAGCGGTCGCTCTCGCCCTTGGCTACCCATTCCTATTACGCAAGGAACGACAGGCATGTATGAACAGTTGGCGCTGTATATCGACGGCGAATTCGTCGCCGGCGAGGGCAGGCGCACCCAGGACGTCATCAACCCCGCCACGCTCGAGGTGCTGGGCCAGCTGCCTCACGCCACGCAAGCCGATCTGGACCGCGCCCTTGCCGCTGCCCAGCGCGCCTTCGAATCGTGGAAGAAGTCCTCGCCCATGGACCGCTCGGCGATCCTGCGCAAGGTCGCCACGCTGTCGCGAGAGCGCGCCCAGGAGATCGGCCGCAACATGACGCTGGACCAGGGCAAGCCGCTGGCCGAAGCCGTGGGCGAAGTCACCTCCTGCGCGGAACATGCCGACTGGCACGCTGAGGAATGCCGCCGCATTTACGGACGCGTCATCCAGCCGCGCAATCCGGATGTGCGCCAGATCGTGGTGCGAGAACCCATCGGCGTCTGCGCCGCCTTCACGCCCTGGAACTTCCCGTACAACCAGGCGATCCGCAAGATCGCCGCCGCCATCGGCGCCGGCTGCACGGTCGTGCTCAAGGGTCCCGAGGACTCGCCCAGCGCGGTCATGGCGATTGCGCGCATGTTCCACGATGCGGGTCTGCCCAAGGGCTGCCTGAACATCGTCTGGGGCGAACCCGCCACCATCTCCGATTACCTGATCCGTTCGCCGATCGTGCGCAAGGTGTCGTTCACCGGCTCCGTTCCGGTCGGCAAGCAGCTTGCGGCGCTGGCAGGCGCGCACATGAAACGCGTCACCATGGAACTGGGCGGCCACTCGCCCGTGCTGGTGTTCGACGACGCGGATATCGACCGCGCCGCCGAGATGCTGGCCAAGTTCAAGGTGCGCAACGCGGGCCAGGTCTGCGTATCGCCCACCCGCTTCTACGTGCAGGACGGCGCGTACGAGCAGTTCCTGGCGCGATTCTCTGAGGTCCTCAAGAACATCAAGGTCGGCGACGGCCTGGAAGCCGGCACCGAGATGGGGCCGCTGGCGCATGAGCGCCGCGTGCCCGCCATGAGCGCCTTCATCGACGACGCCAAGAAGCACGGCGCCAAGGTGGTGGTGGGCGGCGGTCCGCTGGACCGCAAGGGCTTCTTCTTTGCGCCGACCGTGGTCACGGAACTGCCCGACAACGCCATGCTGATGACCGAAGAGCCGTTCGGCCCCGTGGCGCCCGTCGTCCGTTTCAAGGACACCGACGAGGTGCTGCGCCGCGCCAACAGCCTTCCCTTCGGCCTGTCCTCGTACGTGTTCACGAATTCGCTGAAGACCGCGACCAAGGTGTCCAACGGCCTGGAAGCCGGCATGGTCAACATCAATCACTTCGGCAGCGCCCTGGCCGAGACGCCCTTCGGCGGCATCAAGGACAGCGGCATCGGCAGCGAAGGCGGCACCGAGACCTTCGAGGGCTATCTGGTCACCAAGTTCATCACGCACGTCTGATCCTGCGGCCATCGCAAAGCAAAGCCCCGCACCTGGCGTGCGGGGCTTTTTTTTGTCTGTCGTGTGGCGCGGACCGGTTAGGAATTCATGACGCTGTCATGCGGCTCAGTGAGCATTGGGCCCGCTTACAAGCAGCTGACCCAGGTAGCTGACCCAATTAGCTGACCCGCGGCTGCCGCTTCGGCATGGCCCACGCCCATGCCCGACCGCCGCCACACTGAACCCAGGACCCCGCCCCCCGATGACGCTTCGCCCTTCCCGCCCCGTCCGCGCCGCAGCCTCCCTGCTGCTCGTTGCCCTGCTCGCCGCTTGCGGCGGCGACAAGGACGATGACACGCCACCGCCCGTCGCCGAGACGCCGCCCCCGGCCGAAACGCCCGCACAGCCGCCCGCCCCCGTGCAGGTCGCGTTCATGCCCGACATCCACTTCCATGATGTCTACGCGGACTTCAAGGACGGCTCGTTCCCCGGCATCCCCAACCCGAAGGCCGGCGACAACGCGACCATCCGCACGATGTACGCGCAGCTCACGTCCACGCGCCTCTTCAACGAAAACTACTTCGCCTTCCTGGCCGCGCTGGACGACGCCGTGAAACGCGGCGTGAAGTACATCGCACTGCCGGGCGACTTCTCGGACGACGGCCAGCCTGTGCACATGCGCGGCCTGGTCAAGATCATGGACGACTATTCAAAGAAGCACGGCATCCAGTTCTTTGCCGCGCCCGGCAACCATGACCCCAACCGCCCTTTCAACCAGCCCGCGGGCAAGGGGGACTACCTTGGCCTGGATCCCGTGACGGGCGCAATCGGCTTCTCGCAGCCGATCTACAGCCGCGGCGCGAACATATGCAACACCGCCTACAGCGGCGACTGGACGCGCATCGGCAACACCTATTGCACCGAGGAAGTGCTGCACATGGGCTACTCGGGCATCACGACCGCGCTCGAGCAGCATGGCTTCATGCCGCAGCCGCAGAACGTGTATTACGAAACCCCGTACAGCACCTACAAGTACGAAGACTACGATTACGCCACGGCGGTCTCGCAAGCCAACTGGATCAACCGTCAGTACGAGATCTGCGCCGAAGGCACCGGCGGTCCGAACAAGCCGCAGAACTACACGCTGTGCAAGATGGTGCCCGACACGTCGTACGTGGTCGAGCCCGTCGAGGGCGTGTGGCTGGTGGGCCTGGATGCCAACGTCTACGTGCCGACCGGTCCGGGCGCCAACGACTTCACCGGCTCGGGTGACCAGGGCTACAACAAGATGCTGACCCACAAGGCGCACGTCATCACGTGGCTGGCCGACGTGGTGGCGCGCGGCAAGGCGCAGGGCAAGCAGGTCATCGCCTTCAGCCACTTCCCGATGTCCGAGTTCTTCAATGGCGCGTCCGACGACATCGAAGCGCTGCTGGGCGCGAACAAAATGCAGATGATCCGCCGTCCCGCGGAGAACACCACGCGCGCGCTGGCCGAGACCGGTTTGAAGGTGCACGTGGGCGGCCACATGCACTTCAACGACATGGCGCTGCGCAACTACGGCGGCGACCACGCGCTCTTCAACATCCAGGCGCCCTCCATGGCCGCCTATGTGCCCGCGTACAAGCTCATGACGCTGCAGAGCGCCGATGAGATCGAAGTGCAGACCATCCGACTGGACAAGGTGCCGCGCTTCGATGAGCTGTTCGACCTGTACCGCGCGGAAAACGCCTACACCGTGCCGCCGCGCTGGGACGTTTCCATCCTGGACGCCAAGGACTACGGCGATTTCACCTATCGCTACATGAGCGAACTGGTGCGCCTGCGCCTGCTGAACGACGACTGGCGCTGCGAGATGCGCGAGCTGGTCAAGAGCCCGCTGACGGGCGCCGACCTGCTGGCGTTGTCGCAACTGCAGACGACGGTCACGCTCAAGGAATTGGCGAACACCGGCAATCAGAACAATCTGACGCCCGCGTTCTTTGCATGCCTGTCTGACGGCGGCGGCAGCGGCGCCAGCAATCCGGCCTATGCCGCGGATGCCACCAACGCGCAATCGCGCGCGCAAGCCTTGGCCCAGGCCAACGGCATGCAGCTGGCGGACTTCGCGCAGTGGACGGCGCTGGAGATGGCCGGGGACTTCGTGCGCCTGGCCAATGCCGGCGACCTCGCGTTTACCGATATCCCGGCGCAGCGCGCCAGTCAGTACAAGCTGCTGGCTCAAGCACTGAACCAGACCAACGCCGCCGTGCAGATGAACGGCAACAACGTCAGCGACGCCAACACGCCCGCAGACCTGTTCAAGGCGCGCTTCAAGCCGCTGATGGCGATCATGCTCAAGCTCGCAAACGGTGCGCCGTCCGAGCACATCCGCCTGGACTTGACGACCAACAGCATCGTCAACCTGTCCAACCAGCCTTCGCCGTTCTAAGCCTGATTCGAAGGTTCCGAAAGGCCGACGGCCCGCTGATCAAGCGGGCCGTTTTTGTTTGGCGGCATTGCCTGGCGCGCAACGGTCCGCGTTCACGCCTACAAGGCGCGCCCGCCCGCGCGCAGGTCCCGCGGCGTCATGCCGAAGCGCTGCTTGAACAGCCGGCTGAAATGCGAAGGATGAGAGAAACCCACCTGATACGCCAGCTCGGCGATGCCGCGATGGCGGTGCCGCGCGTCCAGCAGCAGTTCGCGGCACCGGTCCAGCCGCTGCTCAAAAATGAACGACTCCACCGACAACCCGCCCGCGCGCAGGATGCGGTGCAGATAGGCGACCGAGACCCCACAGCCCTGCGCTACCCGCGCGGGCGACAGATCCGGATCGGCGAGATGCTGGCGGATATAGGCCAGCACACGCGCTCTGTGCGCCACCGTGACGCTGCTGTCCGCCTCCGAGACCTGTCCCTGTCCCGGCTGCACCAGGAAGAGCACGATGAGGTCGATCAGACGCTCGCCCAGCTCGGCGGCCTCGGTCTCGGACCAGCCGTCCATGCCTTTGAACAGGTGATCCATGTAGCCGGCCAGCAGCGCGCCGCGGGGCGACCCGTCGTCGGTGCGCAGCTTGTAGAAGGCGCCGATGCGTGAGTCCCGCTGCGACAGTGCGCTGCGCGGGAACGAGACGCTCAGGCTGCGGTAGCCCGCCGCGCCGTTCGCGGTTGCCTGATACGGCAGGCTCTGGTTCATCAGATACACGCAACCCGGTTCCACCTGGAATTCGCGGCCCGCTTGTCGCACTGCCAGCGGACCGGCCAGCGGCAGGCCAAAGGTGTAGAACTCCTGATCCAGCCGCGACACGTTGCCCGGCGTGCGTTCCAGCCGCTGGCCCTGGTAATGCAGATCGTTGAATTGAAGGCTGGCGCGTCGCGCATAGCGGACATGGCCCGCGAAATGACCGGGTTTGCCGCCATGCACCTCGAACGGCCCGAAAGCATCGGCCAGCGCGGCGCGCCACGCATCGCGCCGGTCAGCGCCGGCGCTGGCCGAAATGGCGAATTCCGTATCTGGCATGGCACGGTCTCCTGGGGGCTGCGCAAATTGATCTTGCGTCTACATATTGTTGACTCACCCTGCTGTGGGGTGGCCGGCGCATTGTGGGCGCGCTTGCCGCAAGTCTATATTCAGCCCGACAAGCACACAACCTGGACAAACCGGGAGGAGACGCATGGACGAGGCAGGGTCGGCAACCGCGCGCCATACGCCGGCGTCGCGCTATCTGCGCTGCGCGGGACGCGAGTTGCACTACACGGACTGGGGCGCTTCTGACGCGCCGCCCATCATCATGTGGCATGGCCTGGCTCGCACCGGCCGAGACTTTGACGAGCTGGCGCAGGCACTGGCCGGCGACTACCGCGTGATCTGTCCCGACGCGATCGGGCGCGGCCTGTCGCAATGGAGCCCCGATCCGGTCGCCGAGTACCGGCTCGACTTCTACGCCACGTTGGCGCGCGCCCTGCTGGACGGCCTGTCGCTGGCGCGCGTGCGCTGGGTGGGAACGTCCATGGGCGGCGCGACCGGCATGCATGCGGCCGCGACCACGTTGCGCGATCGCATTTCGCACCTGGTCGTCAACGACATCGGACCGGAACTGCCGCAGCCTGCCATCGAGCGCATCCTGGCCTATGCCGGCAACCCGCCGGCCTTCGACACGGTGACGGAACTCGAAGCCTGGCTGCGCGCCGCCTACAAACCCTATGGCTGGCAGAGCGACGATCAGTGGCGCCGGATGGCGGAAACGTCGGTGCGCCGGCTGCCCGACGGCCGCGTCACCGCCCATTACGATCCGGCCATCGTCGGGCAGTTCAGCCATCACCCGAACGACTATGACCGGTGGGCCGGCTACGACACGCTGCGCATGCCGACGTTGCTTTTGCGCGGCGCCGATTCGGACCTGCTGCTGCCCGACGTTGCGCACGCCATGACGCAGCGCGGCCCCCGCGCACAGCGCATCGACTTTCCCGATTGCGGGCACGCCCCCGCGCTGAACGTGCCCGCCCAGATCGAACCCATCCGTCAATTTCTCGCCAGGCCGGACGACACGGCCGCGCGCGCCCAATGACACCAGGAGACTTCCATGAAACGCATTCTGCTCGCCGCCATGGCCAGCCTGTGCATGAGTTCCGCGCTGGCGGCAAAGGACTTCGTTGTCGCCCATGTCTATGACAAGACCGGCCCGCTTGAGGCTTACGCCAAGCAGACCCAGAACGGACTGATGCTGGGGCTGGAATACGCCACGCAGGGCACCATGACGGTGGCCGGGCGCAAGATCCGCGTCATCGAGAAAGACAACCAGGGCAAGCCCGACGTGGCCCGCGCGCAGCTCGCGTCCGCCTATGCCGACGACAACGCCGACATCGCCGTCGGTCCGACGTCGTCGGGCGTGGCGCTGGCCATGCTGCCGATCGCGGAGGAATACGAAAAGATCCTTCTGGTGGAGCCGGCGGTGGCCGATTCCATTACCGGCGAGAAGTGGAACAAGTACATCTTCCGCACCGGGCGCAACTCCTCGCAGGACGCCATCGCCAACGCCGTGGCGTTCGACCAGGACGGCACGTCGATCGCCATGCTGGCGCAGGACTATGCGTTTGGCCGCGACGGCGTCAAAGCCTTCAAGGGCGCGCTCAAGAACGCCAAGATCGTGCACGAGGAATACCTGCCGGCCAACGCGACCGACTTCACGGCCGGCGCGCAGCGGCTCTTCGATGCACTGAAGGACAAGCCCGGCCGCAAGATCATCTTTATCCTGTGGGCCGGCGCCGGCAATCCGTTCAAGATCGCCGATCTGGATCCCAAGCGCTACGGCATCGAGATCGCCACGGGAGGCAACACGCTGACCGCCATGACGCCGCTCAAATCCCTGGCGGGCATGGAAGGCGCCACGTATTACTACTACGGCATCCCCAAGAACCTGGTCAATGATTGGCTCGTGGCCGAGCATCAGAAGCGTTTCGGCCAACCGCCTGATTTCTTCACCGCGGGTGGCATGGCGTCGGGCATTGCGATCGTTGCCGCGTTGAACAAGACCGGCGGCGATTCAGATACCGACAAGCTCATCAAGGCGATGGAAGGCATGAGCTTCGATACGCCCAAAGGCAAGATGACCTTCCGGCCCGAGGATCACCAGGCCATGCAGTCGATGTACCACTTCCGGATCAAGAACGATCCCTCGGTGCCATGGGCAGTCCAGGACCTGGTCAAGGAAATCACGCCGGACCAGATGGCCGTGCCTATCCAGAATAAGCGCTGATTCCCGCCGCTCATGCTTGAGACCCATTCGCTCACCGTTCGCTTCGGCGGTCATGTGGCGGTCAATGATGTCAGTTGCGCCTACGCGCCCGGCACCTTGACCGCCATCGTCGGCCCGAACGGCGCCGGCAAGACGACGTACTTCAATCTGATTTCGGGGCAGTTGCGCGCCAGTGCCGGCACCGTGACATTGAACGGACGCGATTTGACCACGCTGTCCGCGCCGGCCCGCATGCACGCGGGGCTAGGCCGCGCATTTCAGCTGACGCAGCTGTTCCCCCGGCTGAGCGTTCACGAAAACGTGCGGCTTGCCCTGCAGTCTCGGCAACAGGGCATGGGCTGGCGCCACATCCGATTCTGGCGCACGTGGCGCGACGATCGCGGTCTCATGGAGCGTGCCGATGCCCTGCTCGCACGCACGCGGCTGACCGCGCGCCGCGACCAACCCGCCGCCGACCTGCCCCACGGCGACCAGCGCAAGCTGGAGATCGCCATGCTTATCGCGTTGGAGCCTTCGGTGTTCATGTTCGACGAACCTACCGCCGGCATGAGTGTGGACGACGTGCCTGTCGTGCTGGACCTCATCCACGAGCTGAAGGCCGACGCGTCCAAGACCATTCTGCTCGTCGAGCACAAGATGGATGTCGTGCGCGAGCTGGCGGACCGCATCGTCGTGCTGCACAACGGCCGGCTGATGGCCGACGGCGATCCGGCCACCGTGATTGCCTCGCCCATCGTGCAGCAGGCCTACCTGGGCATCAGCGCGCAGGAGGCGGCATGACGGCGCAACCGCTTCTGGAATTGAAGGACGTGCACACGCACATCGGCGCGTATCACATCCTGCACGGCGTGAACCTGTCGGTGCCGGCATCGGCGGTCACCATGCTGCTCGGGCGCAATGGCGCGGGCAAGACGACGACGCTGCGCACCATCATGGGATTGTGGCGCGCATCGCAGGGCCAGGTCTGCCTGGACGCCAAGCCGATCGGCGGACCCGGCACGCGCACATCGCCACCCGACATGGCGCGCATGGGCATGGCTTATGTGCCCGAGAACATGGGCATCTTCGGCGACCTGTCCGTCAAGGAGAACATCCTGCTCGCGGCACGCCTTGCCAGAAATGCCGCGCAACTGGACACCGCCCGGCTGGAGTGGATCTTCGGATTCTTTCCGGCGTTGAAGAAGTTCTGGCTGCACCCCGCCGGCAAACTGTCGGGCGGGCAGAAGCAGATGCTGGCGATGGCGCGCGCGATCATCGAGCCGCGGCGCCTGCTGCTGGTCGACGAACCCAGCAAGGGTCTGGCGCCGGCCATCATCCAGAACATGATCGACGCGTTCATCGAACTCAAGCAGTCCAGCACCACCATCCTGCTGGTCGAGCAAAACTTCAACTTTGCCCGCCGCGTTGGCGACTACGCAGCAATTATGGACAACGGCCAGGTCGTGCACGCAGGCGCGATGGCCGACCTGGCCGCGGACGAGGCGCTGCAGACGCGCCTTTTGGGCCTGTCACTGGGAAGCCACCAATGAGCACGCTGGACATCGAAGCGCCGCTGCCGCGCGCACGCGTCGACCTCATGCCTGTGCTGCTGGTGCTGGCGCTGGCGGTCATCGCATTGCCCCTGGTCGGGTCGTTTTCCACCTGGGTCACGCTGACCTTCGCTGGGCTGGCGATGGGCATGATCATCTTCATCGTGGCGTCCGGCATGACGCTCGTCTTCGGCCTGATGGACGTGCTCAATTTCGGCCACGGCCTGTTCATTGCCATCGGCGCCTACATGGCGGCCACCGTGCTGGGTTCCATGGCTGACTGGACGCAGTCCGGCAGCCTGTGGACCAATCTGGTCGCCGTGCTGCCAGCCATGATCGTGGGCATGCTGGTGGCGGGCGCCGTGGGCCTGGCATTTGAGCGCGTGATCGTGCGGCCGGTCTACGGCCAGCATCTGAAGCAGATCCTCATCACGATGGGCGGCATGATCATCGGCGAAGAAATCATCAAGATGATGTGGGGACCGCAAACGATCACGTTGCCGTTGCCCGAATCCCTGCGCGGCGCGTTCCTGCTGGGCGACGCCGCCATCGAGAAGTATCGCGTGGTGGCGCTAGTGGTCGGCCTGATCGTGCTGGGCGGCATGTTGTGGGTGTTGAACCGTACCAAGCTTGGCCTGCTGATCCGCGCCGGCGTCGAAGACCGTGAGATGGTCGAAAGCCTGGGCTACCGGATCCGGCATCTGTTTGTCGGGGTGTTCGTTGCCGGGTCGATGCTGGCCGGATTGGGCGGCGTGTTGTGGGGGATGTACCAGCAATCCATCGTGCCGCAGTTGGGCGCGCAGGTAAACGTGCTGATCTTCATCGTCATCATGATCGGCGGCCTGGGCTCCACGGTGGGCTGCCTGATCGGCGCGCTGCTGGTCGGGCTGATGGCCAACTACACCGGCTTTCTGATGCCGAAGGCCGCCCTCTTCTCGAACATCGCGCTGATGGTCGCCATTCTGCTGTGGCGCCCGCAAGGCGTGTACCCCGTCACGAACCGCTAGGAGCCGCCGACATGTCGTTTCGCCTGCTTTCCGGCGATCCTCCGCGCAGCGCGATCCTGGCGCTGCTGCTCATGGCAATCGTGGCCGCGCTGGCCGCGGCGCCCTTCCTGTTTCCCGGCCCCAAGGCATTGGCCGTCGCGGCGAAGATCCTCGTCTTCATCGTTCTGGTTGCCAGCTACGACCTGCTGCTGGGATACACGGGCATCGTCAGCTTCGCGCACACCATGTTCTTTGGCATCGGCGCGTACGGCGTGGCGATCGCCAGCATACGCATGGAACCCGGCTGGACGGCGGTGTTTGCCGGGACCGCGGCCGGACTGGCCGTGTCGCTCGCCTTCGCCTTGCTGATCGGTCTGGCCAGTCTACGCGTGCGCGCCATCTTCTACGCGATGATCACCTTGGCCGTCGCTGCGGCGTTTCAGACGCTGGTGTCGCAGTTGTCGGAATTGACCGGTGGCGAGGATGGCCTGAACTTCAAGGTTCCGCAGATGTTGCGACCGGCGTTCCGTCCGCTTTCTGAACCCCTGTTTGGCGTCACAGTCGACGGACGGATCATCACTTACTACCTGATCGCGGCGGTCTGCGTGGCGCTCTTCCTGATGTTGCTGCGCATCGTGAATTCGCCGTTCGGCCGCGTGCTGCAGGCGATTCGCGAGAATCCTTTCCGCGCCGAAGCGATCGGCTACCGCACGGTGCTTTACCGCAGCCTGTCGAACCTGCTTGCGGCGGCGTTCGCGACCCTGGCGGGCGCGCTGTATGCGCTTTGGCTGCGCTACAACGGCCCGGACACGACGTTGTCGTTCGAGATCATGCTCAACATCCTGCTGATGGTCGTGATCGGCGGAATGGGCACCATGTACGGCGCAGTGGTCGGTGCGAGCCTGTTCGTGTTCGCGCAGAGCTATCTGCAGGACGGCCTGCATGCCGTGCATGAGGTTGTGGCGGGCATCGCCCCGCTGGCCTTGCTGTTCGAGCCGGACCGCTGGCTGCTCTGGCTTGGAATTCTGTTCGTGCTGTCGGTGTATTACTTTCCGACCGGCGTCGCCGGACGGCTGCGGGAGTTTGCTCGGCGCCCATAGGCAGCGCCGCGGAACAACATCGCGTTCTGCGCGTCTGTCGTCCCGCCTAAGGCCATGGGCTAGCGTCCGCCTTGCCTCAGGGTATCGGCACCACGCCTCAACTCATCGACGCGCCGCTGCATGTCGTCCACGCTGCGCTGCGTCTGACTGCTGGTGCGATTCAGTTGAGAACCCGACGGCGTGGGCATCAAGGGCGGCATGGTCATCTGACCGCCGGGGGTCAGCGGAATCATGGCGGGTGGGTGCGGATCCGCATTCGGCGGCGGGGCGTTCAGCACGCGCTCCAATACCTTCAGCTGGTCTCGCTGGGCCTGCAATGCGCGTTCCTGGTCCAGCAAACCCTGCTCGTCCTCGTCTTCGGTACCGAAGATGGCGGCATGATCTTTGGATCTTCCATCCAATTGAACCCGAGGATCCGGCCCGGCGTTGAGCAGTTGCTTGCCGAGCATCGTCGCATCCATCGGCGGTGGTATGGAACCGGGCGCCGCAGGCGGTGCACCCTCGGTTGCGCTCGCCCCACGTACGCCGGCAGCCGAGCTTGGCGGCATCGGAGCGGGAAACGTGCCGGCAATGGCAGCCTCGCCCGCACCAGGCGCGGCGCTGGCGGCGGACGGCATGGGGCCGTCTCGCTCCTGCGCGAACGCGGCGCCGGCGGCCATTGCCATCGAGCACGCGATGGCGACGGCAAGCCCGGCTGATTTGCGGACGATGACCATGCTTCCCTACAGAATTCCCAAATGCGAGACATAAAAAAACGGCAAGGGTTTTGGCCCTTGCCGTTTTATATCAGAACGGCGAACCGTTCCGAGGTGCAGCTTTCACTTAGATGATACGTGCGGCTTCAACCAGACGCACCACACGCCACGACTTCGAGCGCGAGATGGGACGGCCTTCAGCGATTTCAACCGTATCGCCTTCGTTGTACTGGTTCGATTCATCGTGCGCCTTGTACTTCGCGGAACGCATGATGATCTTGCCAAAGATGGGGTGCTTGACGCGGCGCTCAACCAGAACGACGACAGTCTTGTCCATCTTGTTGCTGACGACCTTGCCA
Organism: Achromobacter animicus; assembly: GCF_902859585.1. Lineage (GTDB taxonomy): Bacteria > Pseudomonadota > Gammaproteobacteria > Burkholderiales > Burkholderiaceae_B > Achromobacter > Achromobacter animicus. Next base: position 76,082 of record NZ_CADIJM010000010.1, read on the forward strand.
ACCAGCGTGCGCTGGCGCTTGGCCACTTGGGTGTTTTGAGTTTCGCTCATCTTTATTTCCCTGCCTTCTCGGTCAGCAAGGTGCGGACGCGAGCGATGTCGCGGCGCACGTTGCGCAGCTGGCTGGTGTTGGCCAGTTGCTGCGTGGCTTTCTGCATGCGCAGACCGAATTGGGCCTTCAGCAGGCTTTCGAGCTCTTTGCCGAGCTCGGCGGCGTCTTTCGAACGGAGTTCGCTAGCTTTCATGTTAGTACTCCTTAAGCACCGATATGACGCGCGACGAACGTGGTCGAAATCGGCAGCTTGGCAGCGGCCAGGCGGAAAGCTTCACGCGCGAGCTCTTCGCTAACCCCTTCCATTTCGTAGAGCACCTTGCCGGGCTGGATTTCAGCAACCCAGTACTCCGGGTTGCCCTTACCGTTACCCATACGGACTTCGGCAGGCTTCTGCGAGATGGGCTTATCCGGGAAAATGCGAATCCAGATACGGCCGCCACGCTTGATGTGACGATTGATGGCGCGACGAGCAGCTTCGATCTGACGGGCGGTCAGACGGCCACGGCCGGTAGCCTTCAGGCCGAACTCGCCGAACGACACGTGGGTGCCACGAGTCGCCAGACCGGTGTTGCGGCCCTTCTGCTCTTTGCGATACTTTCTGCGGGAGGGTTGCAGCATGGTTATTCTCCTTCAGGCGCCGGAGCAGCGTCCGCCTTGCGGGGAGCGCGGCCACGACCACCCGGACGACCGGTGCGAGCACCGTCCGGACGATCACCACGCGGAGCGCGGCGCGGACGACGTTCTTCTTCACGCGGGGCTGCGGTTTCCGGCGGCAATTCGCCGTTGGCCAGCATGTCGCCCTTGTAGACCCAGACCTTGATGCCGATCACGCCGTACGTGGTGTGGGCTTCGGAGGTGCCGTAGTCGATGTTGGCCTTGAGGGTGTGCAGCGGCACACGGCCTTCGCGATACCACTCGGTGCGAGCAATTTCGATACCGTTCAGACGGCCCGAGCTCATGATCTTGATGCCTTGGGCACCCAGACGCATGGCGTTCTGCATCGCGCGCTTCATGGCGCGGCGGAACATGATGCGCTTCTCGAGCTGTTGCGAGATCGAGTCGGCGATCAGTTGAGCATCGGTTTCCGGCTTGCGGATTTCTTCGATGTTGACGTGCACGGGCACGCCCATCAGACGCTGCAGATCAGCCTTCAGGCTTTCGATGTCTTCGCCGCGCTTGCCGATCACCACGCCCGGACGAGCCGAGTAGACGGTGATGCGGGCATTCTTGGCGGGACGCTCGATGATCACGCGACCAACGGAGGCGCTCTTGAGCTTCTTCTTCAGGTACTCGCGAACGCGAATGTCTTCGGCAAGCATCGAGCCGAAGGCCTTGTCGTCGGCGAACCAACGCGAGGACCAATTACGGGTGACCGCGAGACGGAACCCAGTGGGGTGAATTTTCTGACCCATCGTGACTCCTTAAGCTCCGACCTTGACCGTGATGTGGCAGGTCTGCTTCTCGATACGGTTGCCGCGGCCCTTGGCGCGAGCGGAGAAGCGCTTCATCGACTGAGCCTTGTCCACGAAGATCGTGGTGACTTTCAGTTCGTCGATGTCGGCGCCGTCGTTGTGCTCGGCGTTGGCGATGGCGGACTCGACAGCCTTCTTCAGGATGACGGCAGCCTTCTTCGGCGAGAAGGTGAGGATTTCCAGCGCACGGCCGACCTTCTGGCCACGGATCAGGTCCGCAACCAAACGGGTCTTCTGAGCGGAGATGTGAACCCCACGGATAATGGCAGTAGTTTCCATCGCTTACCTCTTCGCCTTCTTGTCCGCGGCGTGACCCTTGAACGTACGGGTCAGCGCGAACTCGCCCAGCTTGTGACCGACCATGTTCTCGTTGATATAAACGGGAACATGCTGCTTGCCGTTGTGCACAGCGATCGTCAGACCGATGAACTCGGGCAGGATCGTGGAACGACGCGACCAGGTCTTGATCGGCTTCTTGTCTTTGCCCGCGACGGCCGTGTCCACCTTTTTGATCAGGTGAGCATCGACAAACGGGCCTTTCTTGATCGAACGTGACATAGTGTTCGCCTCTTACTTGCGCTTGCGCCGTTGGACGATCATATTGTTCGTCCGCTTGTTGCGACGGGTCTTGTAACCCTTCGACGGAGTGCCCCACGGGCTGACCGGCTCGCGTGCTTCACCGGTACGGCCTTCGCCGCCACCGTGCGGGTGATCCACCGGGTTCATGGCAACGCCACGAACGGTCGGGCGGACACCGCGCCAACGCATTGCACCGGCCTTGCCGATTTGGCGCAGGCTGTGTTCTTCGTTACCGACTTCACCGATGGTGGCGCGGCATTCGATGTGCACACGGCGGACTTCACCCGAGCGCAGACGCACCTGAGCGTAGATGCCTTCGCGAGCCAGCAGGACGGCGGAAGCGCCAGCCGAGCGGACCATCTGGGCACCCTTGCCGGGGAGCATTTCGACGCAGTGGATCGTCGTACCGACCGGGATGTTGCGGATCGGCAGCGTGTTGCCAGCGCGGATCGGAGCATCGGTGCCCGACAGCACGGTCGCACCGACTTCCAGGCCACGGGGAGCGATGATGTAACGACGTTCGCCGTCGGCGTAGCACAGCAGAGCGATGTGCGCCGTACGGTTGGGGTCATATTCCAGACGCTCGACCTTTGCCGGGATGCCGTCCTTATCGCGACGGAAGTCGACGATACGGTAGTGCTGCTTGTGACCACCGCCACGATGACGGATCGTGATGTGACCGTTGTTGTTACGGCCAGAACCACGGGTCTTCTTTTCGAGCAGCGGCGCGTAGGGCTCACCCTTGTGCAGGTTCGGGCTGACAACCTTCACCATGCCACGGCGGCCAGCCGAAGTCGGCTTAACTTTTACGAGGGCCATTTACTTCACCTCCGCAAAGTCGATTTCCTGGCCGTCCTTGAGCGAGACGTAAGCCTTGCGCTCATTACGGCGACGGCCAACGAATCGGCCAAAGCGCTTGACTTTGCCCTTACGGTTGAGGACCTGCACGGACTCGACCTGCACCTTGAAGAGCAGTTCGACGGCAGCCTTGATTTCCGGCTTGGTAGCGTCAGCCACGACACGGAAAGCGACTTGCTGATTCTTCTCAGCGACGAACGTGGCCTTTTCGGTCACGATCGGAGCCAGAATGACTTGCATCAAGCGTTCAGCGTTCATCCCAGCATCTCCTCGAGTTGAGCGATGGCCGGCTTGGTGATCAGCACTTTCTTGTAGTGGACCAGCGACAACGGATCGGCATAACGGGGCTCGACAACGGCAACGTGCGGCAGGTTGCGGGTGGCGAGGTAAACATTTTCATCGACGCTGTCGGTGATGATCAGGACCGAGTCCAGGCCCAGGCTCTTCAGCTTTGCAGCGGCAGCCTTGGTCTTGGGCGATTCCAGATCAAACGATTCAACGACGGCGATGCGGTCTTCGCGAGCGAGCTGCGACAGGATCGAACGGATCCCGGCGCGGTACATCTTCTTGTTGACCTTCTGGCTGAAGTTCTCTTCGGGCGAGTTCGGGAAAGTCCGACCACCGCCACGCCACAGCGGCGACGAAGTCATACCAGCGCGAGCGCGGCCGGTACCCTTTTGACGCCAGGGCTTCTTGGTGGAGTGCTTGACTTCCGTACGGTCCTTCTGAGCACGATTGCCGGAACGCGCGTTGGCTTGGAAAGCCACGACGATCTGGTGAATCAGCGCTTCGTTGAAGTCACGGCCGAAGATCGTGTCCGGCGCGCTGAACGTAGCAGCGGCCTGACCTTGGTCGTTCAGGAGCTTGAGATCCATTTACTTACGCTCCCTTCTTGGCCGGGGCCTTGATGGCCGGGCGCACAACGATGTCGGCGCCAGCGTGGCCGGGGACAGCGCCCTTGACCAGCAGCAGGCCGCGCTCAACGTCAACGCGAACGACGTCGAGGTTTTGAACGGTGCGGGTGACGTCACCCAGGTGACCGGCCATGCGCTTACCCGGGAAAATGCGGCCCGGATCTTGTGCTTGACCAATCGAGCCCGGAACGCGGTGCGAACGGGAGTTACCGTGCGACGCGCGCTGCGAACCGAAGTTGTGACGCTTGATGGTACCGGCGAAGCCTTTACCAATGGTCGTGCCCGTGACGTCGACCTGTTGGCCGGCTTCGAACACGGATTCCACGGCGATCACGGAACCGGCCGCAAATTCAGCGGCGCGAGCGGGATCAAGGCGGAATTCTTTGAGGATGCTACCGGCTTCAGCGCCGGCCTTGGCGTAGTGGCCCGTTTGCGGCTGAGCCACACGCGAGGCACGACGAGTGCCATAAGCCACCTGGATGGCGGCGTAGCCGTCGGTTTCCAGCGACTTAACTTGGGTCACGCGGTTGTTGGACACGTCCAGCACGGTCACCGGGATGGATTCACCTTCCTCGGTAAAAATGCGGGTCATGCCGACCTTGCGACCCACCAGCCCCAGCCGGTGAGCGGCGGGCGTGGGTGTCGAATTCGACATCGTTTTCTCCATTCCCGACTGCGATTGGTCGGGGCTAATCAGGCAAAAGGTAACGGCCTTTGCCCTACGACTATGTTCAACCTGGACTAGGTGCAGCGCCCTCAAACAGCAAGGCGGCCTGGGCTTTGTCCATAGTTAGACTTGCCACAAAATGACAAGCTTCGCATATTAGCATGTTTTTTCTAAGCGGCACAAGCACTTAGCGGATTCAGGCCGTGCCTCGGTGGGCATTTTTGCCACGGTTTGCGCGGCCTGGCGGGCATGCTGCCTTCCAGCGTCGTTTGAGCAGGTAGTGAGCACATGCTTACATGCTCATTCGGGCCGGAACGCCAAAACAAAATGGCCGCAATCCCGAGGGAGTGCGGCCATTTTTTTACGAACCTGCCGGCGAAGGTAGCAGGCCCGGAGCGTCTTACTGCAGCGCGATTTCGACGTCGACGCCGGCCGGCAGGTCCAGACGCATCAGGGCGTCAACGGTCTTGTCGGTGGGATCAACGATGTCCATCAGGCGCTGATGGGTACGGATTTCGAACTGGTCACGCGACGTCTTGTTGACGTGCGGCGAACGCAGAACGTCGTAGCGACGGATACGCGTGGGCAGCGGCACCGGACCGCGGACGACAGCGCCCGTGCGCTTGGCGGTGTCGACGATTTCGGCGGCCGATTGATCGATCAGCTTGTAATCGAAGGCTTTCAAGCGGATGCGGATCTTTTGGTTTTTCATGGCGTTTCCTAAAGAACGAGACGCGAGGGCGGGATCACGCCCTCGCTGGTTGGGTGCTGCTTAATAGATCCGAATTACTTCAGGATCTTGGCGACGACGCCGGCGCCGACGGTACGACCGCCTTCACGGATGGCGAAACGCAGACCTTCTTCCATGGCGATCGGGGCCAGCAGCTTGACGGTCATCGTCACGTTGTCGCCCGGCAGAACCATTTCCTTGTCGGCCGGCAGGTCGATCGTGCCGGTCACGTCCGTCGTGCGGAAGTAGAACTGGGGACGATAGCCGTTGAAGAACGGGGTGTGGCGGCCGCCTTCTTCCTTGGACAGGATGTACACCTCGGACGTGAAGTCCGTGTGCGGGGTGATCGAGCCCGGCTTGGCCAGAACTTGGCCGCGCTGGACGTCTTCACGCTTGGTGCCGCGCAGCAGGATGCCCACGTTGTCGCCGGCTTGACCTTGGTCCAGCAGCTTGCGGAACATTTCCACGCCCGTGCAGGTCGTCTTGACCGTCGGAACGATACCGACGATTTCGATTTCTTCGCCGACCTTGATGATGCCGCGTTCGATACGGCCGGTCACCACGGTGCCGCGACCCGAGATCGAGAACACGTCTTCAACGGGCATCAGGAACGCGCCGTCGATGGCACGCTCAGGCGTCGGGATGTACGAATCCAGCGCAGCAGCCAGCGACAGGATGGCCTGTTCGCCCAGTTCGCCCTTGTCGCCTTCCAGCGCCAGCTTGGCCGAACCCTTGACGATCGGGGTGTCGTCGCCCGGGAAGTCGTACTTGGACAGCAGTTCGCGAACTTCCATTTCCACCAGCTCGAGCAGCTCGGCGTCGTCAACCATGTCAGCCTTGTTCAGGAAGACGATGATGTACGGCACGCCAACCTGGCGGCTCAGCAGGATGTGTTCACGCGTTTGCGGCATGGGGCCGTCAGCGGCCGACACGACCAGGATCGCGCCGTCCATCTGGGCGGCACCCGTGATCATGTTCTTGACGTAGTCAGCGTGGCCCGGGCAGTCAACGTGCGCGTAGTGACGCGTTTCCGTTTCGTACTCGACGTGAGCCGTGTTGATCGTGATGCCGCGGGCCTTTTCTTCAGGAGCTGCATCGATCTGGTCGTAGCCCTTGGCTTCGCCGCCGAACTTGGTCGACAGAACGGTCGTGATCGCCGCCGTCAACGTCGTTTTGCCGTGGTCAACGTGACCAATCGTACCCACGTTCACGTGCGGCTTGGTACGTTCAAACTTGCCTTTTGCCATGATCTCTATCCTTTGACTTTCAAGGAAACTTGATTTCTGCCGGGGCCGTCCGGATGGACGGACCCGGCAAGGGTTATTTACTTGGCCCGAGCGGCGATGACTTCGTCAGCGACGTTCTTGGGAGCCTCGGAGTAATGCTTGAATTCCATCGTGTACGTAGCACGGCCTTGCGTCAGCGAACGCAGGTTCGTGGCGTAACCGAACATCTCGGCCAGGGGCACTTCAGCCTTGATGGTCTTGCCACCGCCAACCATGTCGTCCATGCCTTGGACCATGCCGCGACGCGAGGACAGATCGCCCATCACGGTGCCAGCGTAGTCTTCCGGCGTTTCGACTTCGACGGCCATCATCGGTTCCAGCAGCACGGGGCTAGCCTTGCGCATGCCTTCCTTGAATGCCATCGAACCGGCCATCTTGAACGCGTTTTCGTTCGAGTCGACGTCGTGGTACGAACCGAAGAACAGCGTGACCTTGACGTCCACGACCGGGTAGCCGGCCAGGATGCCCGAAGGCAGCGTTTCCTGGATGCCCTTGTCCACCGCGGGGATGTATTCGCGAGGAACCACACCGCCCTTGATGGCGTCCACGAATTCGTAGCCGCCGCCAGGAGCCAGGGGCTCGACCTTCAGGACAACGTGACCGTACTGACCACGACCGCCCGACTGCTTGACGAACTTGCCTTCGACTTCTTCGCAGACCTTGCGGATGGTTTCGCGGTAAGCCACTTGCGGCTTGCCGACGTTGGCTTCCACGCCGAATTCGCGCTTCATGCGGTCGACCAGAATTTCCAGGTGGAGCTCGCCCATGCCGGAAATGATGGTTTGGCCGGATTCTTCGTCGCTGCGCACGCGGAACGACGGATCTTCCTGAGCCAGACGCGACAGCGCCAGACCCATCTTTTCCTGGTCAGCCTTCGACTTGGGTTCGACGGCCTGCGAAATCACGGGCTCCGGGAAAATCATGCGTTCGAGCAGGATGTGGGAGTCGATGTCGCACAGCGTTTCGCCGGTGGTCACGTCCTTCAGGCCGACCACGGCGGCGATGTCGCCTGCCAACACTTCCTTGATTTCTTCGCGGTTGTTCGCGTGCATCTGCAGAATGCGGCCGATACGTTCCTTCTTGCCCTTGATGGGGTTGTAGACCGTATCGCCCGACTTCAGGACGCCCGAGTACACACGCACGAAGGTCAATTGACCCACGAACGGATCGCTCATCAGCTTGAATGCCAGGGCCGAGAACTTCTCGGTGTCGTCGGCATTGCGCTTGATCGCGTTGCCGTCGTCGTCCTGACCGTCGACCGGGGGGATGTCCACGGGCGAAGGCAGGTAGTCGATGACCGCGTCCAGCATGCGCTGCACGCCCTTGTTCTTGAAAGCGGTGCCGCACAGCATCGGCTGGATTTCGCCAGCGATGGTGCGTTGACGGATGGCCAGGTTGATTTCGGCTTCTTCCAAGGAACCCGTTTCCAGGTACTTGTTCATCAGCTCTTCCGACGACTCAGCGGCGGCTTCAACCAGCTTTTCACGCCATTCGTTCGCCAGACCTTCCAGCTCGGCCGGAACGTCCTTGTAGTCGAACTTGGTGCCTTGGCTGGCTTCGTCCCAAATGATCGCCTTCATCTTGACCAGGTCGACCACGCCTTGGAACGTGTCTTCGGCGCCGATGGGAATGACGATCGGCACGGGATTGGCGCGCAGGCGGTTCTTCAGCTGGTCATAGACCTTGAAGAAGTTGGCGCCGGTGCGGTCCATCTTGTTGACGAAGGCCAGACGCGGCACGCCGTACTTGTTGGCTTGACGCCACACGGTTTCGGACTGGGGCTGAACACCGCCCACCGCGCAGTAGACCATGCAAGCACCGTCCAGGACGCGCATGGAACGTTCCACCTCGATGGTGAAGTCCACGTGTCCCGGGGTGTCGATGATGTTGATGCGGTGCTCGGGGTAGTTGCCGGCCATGCCACGCCAAAACGCCGTCGTAGCAGCCGACGTAATGGTGATGCCACGCTCTTGCTCTTGCTCCATCCAGTCCATGGTGGCTGCGCCATCATGCACTTCGCCAATCTTGTGATTGACACCGGTGTAGAACAGGATACGTTCGGTCGTGGTGGTCTTCCCTGCATCGATGTGCGCAGAGATACCAATGTTGCGATAGCGCTCGATCGGGGTTTTGCGGGCCATGGTGGATTAGTCCTTAAATTACCAGCGGAAATGGCTGAAGGCCTTGTTGGCCTCTGCCATCTTGTGCGTGTCTTCGCGCTTCTTCATCGCGGCGCCACGACCTTCGGAGGCGTCGATCAGTTCGCCAGCAAGACGCAGATCCATCGACTTCTCGCCACGCTTCTTGGCGGCTTCACGGAGCCAACGCATAGCCAGGGCCAGGCGGCGCACGGGGCGCACTTCAACCGGCACTTGGTAGTTGGCACCGCCAACGCGGCGGCTCTTGACTTCGACGATCGGCTTGATGTTGTTGATCGCCAGGCTGAAAACCTCGATCGGCTCTTTGCCGGTCTTGGTGGCGACTTGCTCGAGGGCGCCGTAAACGATGCGCTCGGCGACGGCCTTCTTGCCGTCCAGCATGACGACGTTCATGAACTTGGCGAGCTCGACGCTGCCGAACTTGGGATCGGGCAGAATCTCGCGCTTGGGTACTTCGCGACGACGGGGCATTGTTGCTTCCTTGTGTCTGTTCAGTTGAACCGTGTTTCATTACACGGCCATGGCCGTCCATTGGGACGACCCCTTACGTGCCGCGCACCTTCCCATCATCTGGACGGCGCGGTCGCACTTCCCGGGTGACGGACTTCCGTCACGTGGGGGTACTGCCGACTTGCTATTAAGCCTTCTTCGGGCGCTTGGCGCCGTACTTCGAGCGGGCTTGCTTACGGTCCTTGACGCCTTGCAGGTCAAGGGAACCGCGCACGATGTGATAACGCACACCGGGCAAGTCCTTCACACGGCCGCCACGCACCAGAACCACCGAGTGCTCTTGCAGGTTGTGGCCTTCACCGCCGATGTACGAAATGACTTCGTAACCGTTGGTCAGACGCACTTTGGCAACCTTACGCAGAGCGGAGTTCGGCTTCTTGGGGGTGGTGGTGTACACGCGAGTGCACACGCCGCGGCGTTGCGGGCAGTTTTCGAGCGCGGGGCTCTTGCTTTTGATGATGCTGACTTCGCGCGGCTTGCGCACGAGTTGGCTAATGGTAGGCATGACCTTTGAAATCCCTTTTACGTACCACTGGTAAGTACTTACGTACTCGTCTCCTGGAGCGGGTGAGCTTTCGGAGAAGGCAGTTCGCGCAAAACCGCCTCAAACGTTCAAATACGTAAAAGAGCGGGCTTGCCAACAAACCATGACAAACGCACAAAATCGGGTGCAGCCAGAAAAACAGTTGGTGCTAGCTGGGCCAAGGACAAAGGTTCGTGACGCGCCTTTGGGCCTTGATCCTGAACTGTCTGCCTGAGCGTGCGGATTTTGCGCGCGAAATAAAGCAGTAAGCCCTTTAGCATAACTGAGATCAAGGGCTACTGTCAAAGTTTTTTGTAAGTGTCGCGCAGCGGCGAGTTGGCGCGAAAAGCGGGGCATTTGACCGCCGCTGGCGAAAATTGGGGCCACGTAGCGGGCAGATCGAGGACCGGCAAGTGCGGCCGGCCGTGACGCCCTATCCGGGCAATCCCTGCCCTCCGGCATGGCTCCGCGAAGTGTACAGCGTGCGCGTTTAGCGGTCTGTAAAAAGATAGCCGCTGCCGTATACCGTGCGGATCGGCAACACCACGCCTGCCTGTTCGGCCTTGCGCCGCAGCCGGCTGACGATAACGTCGATGCTGCGCGCGCTGCTGGCTCGTGCAGCGCCCCCTTCCACCTGCAATTCGTTCCCCAGGGCTTCGCGGTCGACCGCCTTTCCCGCCACGTTCAGCAGGGCGCGAACGATGAGGCGCTCGTTGGCGGACAGCGACAGCGTGACGCCATTCGGGGCGGCCAGCGTCCAGCCCTGGTCGTGGAGCTCCCAGCGGCCGTTGCCCGCGTCCTGCGGCTCGGCGGGATCGGCGGCCGCCGGCAGGCGGCGCGCCAGCGCCAGCAAGATGCAGACGAGTTCACGAGGATCCTGGGGATCGGGCAGGCAGGCATCGGCGCCGCTCTGCAGGCAGCGCAGGCGGCTGTCCACGGGCATGCCCTTGCCGACAACCACGATGCCCAGCGGCGCGGAGCCATGCAGCCGCGCAATGAGGGCGTAACCGATTTCGCCCGACGCGCCGATGTCCAGAACCACGGCGTCGTGGTGGCCGCTGCTGAGCAGGCCGAACAATTCCAACGAGGTCGAGCATCCGCGGGCCGAGATGCCGGCCTGCAACAGCGTGGACACGGACGAACCGCGCACGGTTTCGTCCGGTGACATCACAAGTATGCGCAATTGATTCATATCTGTTCCGGTCTGCATTCCCTCCCCTTGCACCGCCTGCTGTGTCGCGGCTGGTGACATCGTTGGAACAGTTTGGCGTCGCCCTATGCAACAACTCCAGTCAAGATTCGTCAACTTTGCAATGTTTGACAGTTCTTGCCATAACGTAGCCGCCGAAGGGTTTTCCCGAGTTATCATTCGTTTACATAAATCCCCCCTTCGTTTTGCTAGGTCGCCACACGCGCGCCTGCGCAGCCAACTTTCGCGAGAACTCGTCCAATGAAAATCGCGTCGCTGGAAGACGACCTGGACCAGGCTCGGCGCATCCAGCAAGTTCTGACCGCCGCCGGCTATGCTTGCACCAGCTATCACCAGAGCCGGGATCTGCTCGCCGCCCTTCGCACTGAAACGTATGACCTGGTGCTGCTGGACTGGCACCTGCCCGACATCGACGGCGACGACGTCGTCCGCTGGCTGCGCACACACATCGGCGCGCGCATTCCCGTGATTTTCCTGACCAACCGGTCGGCCGAGGATGATCTGGTCGAAGGCCTGCGTGCAGGCGCGGACGACTACATCGTCAAGCCGATGCGTCCGCTCGAGCTTCTGGCACGGGTCGCGGCGCTGCTGCGCCGCAGCCAGATCGCCGAGCCCGTCGACCAGACCATTGAAGTCGCGCGGTATCGGGTCGACCCCGCGGCGCGCGCCATTTCGCTGGACGACGTCGCGATTTCGCTGGCCCCGAAGGAATTCGAGCTGGCGCTGCTGTTCTTTCGCAATGTCGGCCGGCTCATGTCGCGCGACGTGCTCGCCGAGTGCGTCTGGAACCGCGAAATCCCCGCCACCTCGCGCACGTTGGATACGCACCTATCGAACATCCGGCAGAAGCTGCAGCTCCGTCCGCAGCACGGCGTGCGCCTGACCTCCTCTTATGCGCTTGGCTACCGGCTCGAACTGGTCAGCCCGTCCGACGACGGCCAGAACCTCTCGCCGTAACGGCGTCGCCCGAATCCCTGGAGAATCGTTTGCCATGAGCCGCTTCCGCGCGCTTTCTCTGCTTGTCCTGGCTTCCTGCATGACGCTGGCCGCCCCCGCGCACAGCCAGCCCGCCGGCGCATTGGGCGACGACTTCATCCATCGCGTGCGCCAGGGCGAGACGCTGATCGAACTGGCCACGCAGTACACACGCAACCAGGCCAACTGGAACCGGTTGCAGACGCTCAACAAGGTCGTGACCCCGGAATTGCTGCCCATCGGGTTGGAACTGCACATCCCGCTGGCGATGATTCCGGTGCGCGACGCGCAGGCGCAGGTCGTGCACGTCAGCGGTCAGGCCAGCCTGAATGGCAAGTCCGTGCAGCCCGGAACGCCGGTGTCCGAAGGCAGTACGCTGGAAACCGCCCCCAACGGTTTCGTCACGCTGCAGCTTGCCGACGGATCGCGGCTCACGTTGCCGTCCAACGGCGCGGTGGACCTCACACGCCTGCGCCAGTTCGAGGGCACTGCGCTGACGGATTCGGTGATCAATGTGCGGCGCGGCAGCGTGGAATCCAGCGTCGCGCCAGCGGGCCAGGGTGTGGGCCGTTTCGAGATCCGCACGCCGGTCGCCGTGACGGGTGTGCGCGGCACGCGATTCCGCGTGCAGAGCAGCGCGCAAGGCGTCCATAGCGAAGTCCTGGAAGGCAGCGTGCGCTTGCAGGCGCACGCGCCCGGCGATTCGCCCGCCAAGCCGGTCGCGGTGGCGCAAGGTTACGGGGCCGCGGTGGGCGCCGACGGCGCCATGTCCGCCCTGCGTCCGCTGCTCGCCGCGCCGCAATTGGGCGATCCGGTACGCGCCGGCGGCACGTGGTCAGTGCCGTTTGCGCCGGTCGAAGGGGCGCAAAGCTATCTGGTTCGCGTCTCGCGCGATGCCGATGGCGCGCTGCCCGTGTCGTCCGCCAGCTTTCCCGCCAACGACATCCGCTTTTCCGCGCCGGGCCCCGGCACGTTCTACGTGTCGGTGCGCGCCGTCGATGCGCTTGGCCTGCACGGGGCGGATTCGGTCCGATCCTTCGAGGGCGCGAACATGTTGATGACGTCGTACGGCCTTGGCGTTGGCAGCGGCTCTGGCGGGCTTGTGACGCTGACCGCGTACTAAGACAGGCGCCATGGCCGCCCCCGCCGACTCGCTCGACCGGTCCTGGCGGTCCGGATTGTGGCTGACGTTGGCGTTGGCGGCGCTGGCCGCTTTCCTGGGCACTTTCAATGGGCTCGGCCGTCTTGATCAGGTCTTGTACGACCGCGCGGTGATGATGACGGGCCGTCCGGCTGATCCGGACATCCTGGTCGTGGCGATCGACGACGCGAGCATCGACGCGCTGGGACGCTGGCCGTGGCGGCGTGCCATCCACGCGGCCTTGCTCGACCGGCTGGCGGGCGCGCGGGCTGTGGGGGTGGATCTCATCTTTGCCGAGCCAGACAAGATCAATGCCGCAGACGATGCCATCCTGGCGGACAGCATCCGGCGCAACGCGCACACCGTGCTGCCCGTGGTTCTGGACCGTCTGAAAAACCCGACGGCCATCGGCCTGCCGATCCCCGAATTGGCGCAGGCATCGGCCTCCACCGGCTTCATCAATGCAGTCATCGACCCGGACGGCGTCGTGCGCGAAGCCGCCCTCACCGCGCAATTTGCCGGCGACCGCAGAAATCATCTGGCCATCTCGATGCTCGAGGTCGGCGGCGAAGCTGATCGCGCCCAACGGTTGCTCAAGCGTGCAAACGCCGACGGACGGATCCTGATCCCGTATGCAGGCCCGCCCGGCCACGTGCGGACCGTCTCCTATCTTTCGGTGCTGCGGGGCGATTGGACGCCCGATGAGCTGCGCGGCAAGTATGTGCTGGTGGGCGCCTGGGCGACGGGCCTGGGCGACGAGTATCCGACGCCGGTGTCGCACGACGTCAGCGGCATATCGGGCGTGGAGATCATCGCCAACGTTCTGCAGGCCGCGCGGGACGACATCGCCTTCCAGCGGCCACCGGCCGGGTGGAGCGCGCTTTTCGCGCTGTTGCCGGTGTTGCTCGCCAGCTTGGCCTTGTGGCGCCTGTCGCCCAAGAAGGCGCTGCTGGTCAGCCTTGCGCTGCTTGCCGCCATCCCGCTTGCATCGTGGCTGCTGCTTGCCCAGGCCTATCTGTGGTTCGCACCGACCGCGGCGTTGGCGGGCGTGGCCTTGTGCTATCCGCTCTGGAGCTGGCGCAATCAGGAAGCCGCGCTGCGCTATATGGATACGGAACTGCAGCGCCTGCAGCGCGAATACCCCCCGATCCTGAACGAAGCCCGCGTGCAGCTTGCCAATCCGAATGCGTCGCTGGAGAGCCGGGTCGGCGAACTTCGGCGTGCGCTGGCGCGAGTGCGCAACCTGCGGCGGTTCCTGGCTGACGGGCTGGACGGCATGCCGGATGCGACGCTGGTGTTCGACCAGGAAGGCCGCATGCGATTCCGCAACCAGGCCGCCATCCTGTTCTTCCAGCGGCTTGGCATCCGTCCGCCTCGGATCGGCCGGCCGGCGGCGCACCTGCTGGAACATACCCTCGCCGACGAGGCGGCGCGGACACGCGTGGCAGAGGCCCTAAGCGGCCGTCCGCCCGCCGACGCCGCCTCGCCTTGGAGCGCGGACGTCGAAGTGCGCGACCGCGCCGGCCGCGACCTGATCCTGAAATGCGCCCCCATCCACACGGCCGAGGGCCAGTTCGCAGGCACGGTCGCCACGCTGACCGACATCTCAAGCATTCGCCAGGCCGAGCGGCAACGCGAAGAAACGCTGCGCTTCATCTCGCACGACATGCGCGCGCCGCAAAGCTCGATTCTTGCGTTGGTGGAGCTATCGCGGGAAGGCGGGCAGCAGGAAGTGCGGCCCGACACGCTCGAGCGCATTGCGATGCTGGCCAACCGCACGCTCACGCTGGTCGATGACTTCGTGCATCTGACACGTGCCGAATCGATGCCGATCAGCACCATCGAGCTGGATCTGGGCAGTTTGCTGCAGGACGCCGTCGACGATCTCTGGCCGTCTGCCAACAAACGCGGCATCGCATTGGAGACCCGGATGCCGCTGCCGGTTGCCTACACCCGCGGCGAACAGACGCTGCTGATACGCGCGCTCTGCAACCTGGTCGACAACGCCATCAAGTACAGCGCCAGCGGCACGCGCATCGAATGCGGCATTGATGAACAGCCCGGCTTCTGGCGCGTGCGCATCAAGGATCAAGGCCAGGGAATCGCGGCCCAGGACGTAGCCCGGTTGTTCGAACCGTTTGCGCGGGTGGGCGTTGAAACGCGGGGGGATGTGGGCGGTGCCGGATTGGGACTGGCTTTCGTGCACACCGTAGCCAAACGGCATGGCGGGCGCATCGAGGTGCAGAGTGAACCGGGCGTCGGCTCAGAGTTCATCCTGCACCTGCCGAAGGTGTAGACCGCCTTATTTACTGGAAGGTGTGCGAGATGACCGCCGGCTTGCCCGGCTTGACCTCAAGCGTCATGCGCAACGGCGGCAGGTCGGCGTTGCGCACGACCACCTGGTACTTGCCCGGAATCAGCTTGAGGTCCTTCACGGGCGGGCTGATGCCGCGCGCCACGCCGTTGATCCAGACTTCACCCCATGGACGGATGTCCAGCCGCACGGTGACCGGCACGGGCTTGGGCTTGGGCGCCTCTTCAGTGGCGGCGGGCGGCGCCGGTTCCTGCACTTCGGGGGTTGGCGGCGCCTCGGCGGTACTCGCCGGATTTGACTGCGCCCCCGCGGATGACGCGGCGGCCGTCGCGGCAGACCCGGCGGCGGCTGGCTGGCCGGATGCGGCGCCGCTGGCCGTCAACGACGGCAGATCCGCAGGCGCCTGAGTGGTCGCTGGCGCCGGCGGTGGCGCGGGCGGCGGGGTCTGCGGCAACGGATGCACGACGGGCGGATTCGGCTGCACGACTTCCGAGCGCGTGATGAGGGCGTTGGGCGTGCCCTTGCCCCACTGAAACCACGCGTATACGCCTGCGCCGATGAGCGCCAGGATCAACAGCCAGAACAGCAACGGTCCCCGCCGGCGGGCGGGCTCGCGCCGTTCCGGTAAACCCGCCATGGGCGCGACCTTGGCCACTTCGTCCAATTCGTCTTCGGGCGCTTCGGGTTCGTCGTAGGCCGCAACGCCCAGCAGGCTGGCCAGCTCAGCCAACGACTGCGGCCGCGCCTTGGTGTCCATCGACATGCCGGCATCGATGACACGCAGGAATTCCTGGCTGTACTTGGGCAGCCCCATGTCCGCCAGCGCTTCGTATTCGTCGTGGGCGCGGCGTTCCGGCGCCGGCGGCGGCCGGCTGCCGATCACCAGGGCGTACGCCACCGCGCACAGGGAGTAGATGTCCGACCAGGGGCCGCGCGGCCATTCCATTGAGTCGGTGTACAGCTCGAACGGCGCGAAGCCGGCGGCCGGCGTCCGGCTGGAACGGCGCGACCGCGCCACCGCCAGTTCGGGCAGCAGATGCGCGCGCGCGTTCTCGTCCATGCCGACGGTTTCGAGCGAAATGTCGCCACAGATTTCGCCCTGCGCATGCAGTGCGACGAGAGACGGCAGAAGGTCCGAGAGAAGCCGCTTGATGCGCGACTCCGGCACCCCGCCTGCCGCGCTGGCGGCAATGGCGCTCAACGGGCGCAGGGCCAACGGCGCGGCGCCGGAAAAGGGGCCACGCGGCGTCAACAAGCCGGCGGGAGTAGACATCATCGAAGCTGCGCGTGCGCGCCAAAACGGGTTCAGGGGCTATTTAGGCGGAATATTATCCAATCCGCAAGGTCAGGACATTGCCGAAAATGTCCGAGCGCATCAGGCTGTGGCACGATAGCGTACTGCGTCATCACCCTACATCTTTAGAAGCCATGAAAATTCGCATCCTGAGCAGTCTGCTTGGCGTATCGGCCCTCCTGGCCGGTTGCGCGGGCATCTCCAAACCGAAACCCGAGAGCCCTCCGACGGCCGAAGCCCTGGCCGAGCTGCAGCAGGTGCGCGACCAATACAGCGCCGGTCAATATGGCGAAGTCATCCGCGGCGTTGCCCGGTCCGATACCCTGGCCACCTCGTCCAAAGCAGTACGCATAGAGGCCTACAAGCTTCAGGCGTTCAGCTATTGCGTGACGCGTTATACCCAGCTTTGCGAGGACAGCTTCGCGCGTATCCTGGTGCTGGATCCGGCGTTTGAACTCGCCCCCGCCGAAGCCGGTCATCCGGTCTGGGGACCGGTCTTCCAGCGCGCCCGCGCACAGGCCGCCAAGTAGTCCTGCCGCACCCGTTCTTTTCGCAAGAAAAAAGGCCGCTGATTCGCATCAGCGGCCTTTTTATTTTCAGGCTTCCACCGCAGCCTCGCGGTGGAACCTGTCCGGACGATCCGCTTATTCGGCGGCGTCGTCGGTACCCACGTCGGAAGCAGGCGTCTCGGCGTCCGAACCCACCGTGACCGGTGCGTCTTCGAACGGGTTGGCCTGCTGGCGAGCGGCTTCGCGTTCCGCCGCCTCCAGCTGTTCCTTGTCGCGGCGTGCATGGTGGTAAGCCAGGCCGGTACCCGCCGGGATGAGGCGGCCGACGATGACGTTTTCCTTCAAGCCACGCAGGTCGTCGCGCTTGCCCATGATGGCGGCTTCGGTCAGGACACGGGTGGTCTCCTGGAACGAAGCGGCCGAGATGAACGAGTCGGTCGACAGCGAGGCCTTCGTGATACCCAGCAGCACGTTGTCGTACGTAGCCGGACGCAGGTCGGCAGCCGTGACGCGGTCGTTTTCGTTCAACAGCTCGGAGCGCTCGACCTGCTCGCCCGGGATGAACTCGGTGTCGCCCGCGTCAACGATGTTCACACGGCGCAGCATCTGACGAACAATCACTTCGATGTGCTTGTCGTTGATCTTCACGCCCTGCAGACGGTAAACGTCCTGCACTTCGTCGACGATGTACGTCGCCAGCTTCTCGATGCCTTGCAGGCGCAGGATGTCGTGGGGATCGGCCGGGCCGTCCACGATCATTTCGCCCTTGTTCACCACCTGGCCGTCGTGCACCAGCACCTGCTTTTCCTTCGGAATCAGGAACTCGTGGCTCACGCCTTCCAGGTCGGTGATGACCAGACGCTGCTTGCCCTTGGTGTCCTTGCCGAACGAAACCGTACCGGTGACGTCGGCGAGCATGCCGGCGTCCTTCGGCGAACGGGCTTCGAACAGTTCGGCCACACGCGGCAGACCGCCGGTAATGTCGCGGGTCTTTTGCGATTCTTGCGGAATACGCGCCAGAACCTCACCCACGGCAACCTGCTGGCCGTCACGCACCGTGATCAGCGCACCCACCGGGAACGAGATGTTCACCGAGTGATCGGTGCCGGCGATCTTGACGTCTTCGCCGTTCTCGTTGACCAGCTTGATCTGCGGACGCATGACGATCTTGCCGCCACGGGTCTTCGGCGTGATGACGACGAGCGTCGACAGGCCGGTGACTTCGTCCACCTGCTTGGCAACGGTCACGCCTTCTTCGATGTTCTCGAAGCGGACGGCGCCGCCGTATTCCGACACGATCGGACGGGTCAGCGGATCCCACGTTGCCAGGCGCGCGCCGGCCTTCACGGCCTCGCCATCGCCCACCAGCACGGTCGCGCCGTACGGGATCTTGTGACGTTCGCGTTCGCGGCCGTTGTCGTCGAAGATCGCCAGTTCGCCCGAGCGCGAGATCGCGACACGTTCGCCCTTGGCGTTCGTGACGTAGCGCATCGTGCTGGCAAAACCGACGGTACCGGTCGACTTGGTTTCCACCGCGCTGGCCAGGGCCGAACGCGACGCCGCGCCACCGATGTGGAACGTACGCATCGTGAGCTGCGTGCCCGGTTCACCGATGGACTGGGCAGCGATAACGCCAACTGCCTCGCCCTGGTTGACCGGCGAACCACGACCCAGGTCGCGGCCGTAGCAGTGCGCGCACAGACCATGACGCGTTTCGCAGGTCAGCGGCGTGCGGACCTTGACTTCGTCAACGCCGATGCGGTCGATGGTGTCGACCAGATCTTCGTCCAGCAGGGTGCCGGCGACGATGGCCGTTTCCTGCGTGTCCGGGTTGACGATGTCCACGGCAGCGACGCGGCCGAGGATACGGTCGCGCAGCGGTTCGATGACTTCACCGCCTTCGACCAGGGCCTTCATGTTGTAGCCCTGCGACGTGCCGCAGTCGTCTTCGGTAATGACCAGATCCTGCGTCACGTCGACCAGACGACGGGTCAGGTAACCCGAGTTCGCGGTCTTCAGTGCCGTATCGGCCAGACCCTTACGCGCACCGTGAGTGGAGATGAAGTACTGGAGTACGTTCAGGCCTTCACGGAAGTTTGCGGTAATGGGCGTTTCGATAATCGAGCCGTCCGGCTTGGCCATCAGGCCGCGCATGCCGGCCAGCTGGCGGATCTGGGCAGCCGAACCGCGGGCGCCCGAGTCAGCCATCATGTAGATGGAGTTGAAGGACTCCTGGCGCACTTCCTCGCCGTGACGGTTGGTCACGGGCTCGGTGGCCAGTTGTTCCATCATCGCCTTGCCGACCTTGTCGCCAGCCTTGCCCCAGATGTCCACAACGTTGTTGTAGCGCTCTTGGGACGTGACCAGACCCGACGAGTACTGCTTGTCGATTTCCTTCACTTCGCGGCTGGCTTCGGCCAGGATGCCTTCCTTGGCGGTCGGGATCAGCATGTCGCCCATGGCGATCGAGATACCGCCGCGCGTGGCCAGGCGGAAGCCCGACTGCATCAGCTTGTCGGCGAAGATCACCGTGTCGCGCAGGCCGCAGCGGCGGAACGACTGGTTGATCAGACGCGAGATTTCCTTCTTCTTCAGCGCCTTGTTCAGGACGGTGAAGGGCAGGCCCTTGGGCAGGATCTCGGACAGCAGCGCGCGGCCGACCGTCGTCTCGTGACGGCGGATGACCGGTTGCCATTCGCCGTTCTCGTCGCGCTCGTGTTCCTTCAGGCGCACGGTGATGCGGCTTTGCAGCTCGACTTCGTTGTTGTCGTAGGCGCGCTGGACTTCAGCGACGTCCATGAAGAAGATGCCTTCGCCACGGCCGTTGATGCGCTCGCGGGTCGTGTAGTACAGACCCAGCACGATGTCCTGCGACGGCACGATCGACGGTTCGCCGTTGGCCGGGAACAGCACGTTGTTGGACGCGAGCATCAGCGTACGCGCTTCCAGCTGGGCTTCCAGCGACAGCGGCACGTGAACGGCCATCTGGTCACCGTCGAAGTCGGCGTTGAACGCCGCGCAAACCAGCGGGTGCAACTGGATCGCCTTGCCTTCGATCAGCACCGGCTCGAACGCCTGGATGCCAAGACGGTGCAGCGTCGGCGCACGGTTCAGCATGACCGGGTGTTCGCGGATGACTTCTTCCAGGATGTCCCAGACCACCGGTTCCTGGCTTTCGACCAGTTTCTTGGCAGCCTTGATGGTCGTGGCCAGGCCCATCATCTCCAGACGATTGAAGATGAACGGCTTGAACAGTTCCAGGGCCATCAGCTTGGGCAGACCGCACTGATGCAGCTTGAGCTGCGGACCCACCACGATGACCGAACGGCCCGAGTAGTCGACGCGCTTGCCCAGCAGGTTCTGACGGAAACGACCGCTCTTGCCCTTGATCATGTCGGCCAGGGACTTGAGCTGGCGCTTGTTGGCGCCCGTCATGGCCTTGCCTCGGCGGCCGTTGTCCAGCAGCGAGTCGACCGCTTCCTGCAGCATGCGCTTTTCGTTGCGCAGGATGATTTCAGGCGCCTTGAGCTCGAGCAGACGCTTCAGACGGTTGTTGCGGTTGATGACGCGGCGGTACAGGTCGTTCAGGTCGGAGGTCGCGAAGCGGCCGCCGTCCAGCGGCACCAGCGGACGCAGGTCCGGCGGCAGCACGGGCAGCACTTCCATGACCATCCACTCGGCCTTGATGCCGGACTTCTGGAAGCCTTCCAGCACCTTCAGGCGCTTGGAGATCTTCTTGATCTTGGCTTCCGAGCTGGTGGCCTTCAGTTCGCCGCGCAGCGTTTCCACTTCGCGGTCGATGTCGATGGTGCGCAGCAGTTCGCGCACGGCTTCGGCGCCCATCAGGGCACGGAAGTCGTCGCCGTATTCCTCGGTCTTGGCCAGGAAATCGTCGTCCGACATGATCTGGCCGCGCTTGAGCGGCGTCATGCCGGGTTCGATCACGCACCAGGCTTCGAAGTACAGCACGCGTTCGATGTCGCGCAGGGTCATGTCGAGCACCATGCCCAGACGCGACGGCAGGCTCTTCAGGAACCAGATGTGCGCGACGGGGCTGGCCAGCTCGATGTGGCCCATGCGTTCACGGCGAACCTTGGCGACGGTGACTTCAACGCCGCACTTTTCGCAGATCACGCCACGGTGCTTCAGGCGCTTGTACTTGCCGCACAGGCACTCGTAGTCTTTGATCGGGCCAAAGATCTTGGAGCAGAACAGGCCGTCACGCTCGGGCTTGAACGTGCGGTAGTTGATCGTCTCGGGCTTGCGGACTTCGCCGTAGGACCACGAACGGATCTTCTCGGGCGAGGCGATGCCGATCTTGATGGCATCGAACTGCTCGTCTTGAGAGACTTGCTTAAAGAGGTCGAGTAGCGCTTTCATTAGTTACGCTCCAAATCCATGTCCAGGGCCAACGAGCGGATTTCCTTGACCAGAACGTTGAACGATTCCGGCATGCCGGCGTCGATCACGTGGTCGCCCTTGACGATGTTCTCGTAAACCTTGGTACGACCGTTGATGTCGTCCGACTTCACCGTCAGCATTTCCTGCAGGGTGTAGGCGGCGCCGTATGCTTCCAGCGCCCACACTTCCATTTCCCCGAAACGCTGGCCGCCGAACTGCGCCTTGCCGCCCAGCGGCTGCTGGGTCACGAGCGAGTACGGGCCGGTGGAACGGGCGTGCATCTTGTCGTCGACCAAGTGGTGCAGCTTCAGGTAGTGCATGTAGCCGACAGTCACGGGGCGCTCGAATTGCTCGCCCGTGCGGCCGTCGAACAGCCATGCCTGCGTACGCGAAGGCGTCAGCGCCATGCGCTCGGCGACGTCGTCCGGATAGGCCAGTTCCAGCATCTTGGTGATTTCCTCTTCGGTCGCGCCGTCGAAGACGGGCGTCGCGAACGGCACGCCGTTCTTGAGGTTCTGGGCCATTTCCATGACTTCGTCATCGGTCAGTTCGTCGATGCGCGCGCCGGAGCCGGTCGTGTTGTAGACCTTGTCCAGATAAGCGCGGACGTTCTTGACCTGCGCCGTGCGCTCGTCACGCAGCATGTCGGCGATGCGATGGCCAACACCCTTGGCAGCCCAGCCCAAGTGAACTTCCAGCACCTGGCCGACGTTCATCCGCGAGGGCACGCCCAGCGGGTTCAGAACGATGTCGGCCGGCGTGCCGTCAGCCATGTGGGGCATGTCTTCCACCGGGGTGATGCGCGAGACCACACCCTTGTTGCCGTGACGACCTGCCATCTTGTCGCCAGGCTGCAGACGACGCTTCACGGCCAGGTAGACCTTGATCATCTTCAGCACGCCCGGGGGCAGCTCGTCGCCTTGCGTCAGCTTCTTGCGCTTCTCTTCGAAGGCCAGATCGAACTGGTGACGCTTCTGCTCGAGCGATTCCTTGGCCTGTTCCAGCACGACAGCGTGCGGCTCATCGGCCAGACGGATGTCGAACCACTGCCAGCGATCCAGGTCGGCCAGGTAGGCCTTGGTGATCGTCGCGCCCTTTGCCAGCTTGCGCGGGCCGCCGTTGACGGTCTTGTTGACCAGCATCTTTTCGATACGGTCGAACTGGTCGTTTTCAACGATGCGCAGCTGGTCGTTCAGGTCCTGGCGATAGCGGCGCAGTTCATCGTCGATGATGGACTGGGCGCGCTTGTCGCGCACGATGCCTTCACGCGTGAACACCTGCACGTCGATCACGGTGCCGGTCATGCCCGAAGGCACGCGCAGCGAGGTGTCCTTAACGTCGGACGCCTTTTCACCGAAGATGGCGCGCAGCAGCTTTTCTTCCGGCGTCAGCTGGGTTTCGCCCTTGGGCGTGACCTTGCCGACCAGCACGTCGTCGGCGCTGACTTCGGCGCCGATGTACGTGATGCCGGAATCGTCCAGACGGTTCAACTGCGTTTCAGCCAGGTTGCTGATGTCGCGGGTGATTTCTTCCGGTCCGAGCTTCGTGTCGCGGGCGACAACCGTCAGTTCCTCGATGTGCACCGAGGTGTAGCGGTCATCCGCCACGACCTTTTCGGAGATCAGGATCGAGTCTTCGAAGTTGTAGCCGTTCCAGGGCATGAACGCGATCAGCATGTTCTGACCCAGGGCGAGTTCGCCCAGGTCGGTCGATGCGCCGTCAGCCAGCACGTCGCCCTTGGCAACGCGGTCGCCACGCTTGACGATCGGACGCTGGTTGATGTTCGTGTTCTGGTTGGAACGCGTGTACTTGATCAGGTTGTAGATGTCGACGCCCACTTCGCCGGCGACGTTTTCTTCGTCGTTCACGCGAATCACGACGCGCTCGGCGTCGACGTGGTCAACCAGACCGCCACGCAGCGCCTGCACGGTGGTGCCCGAGTCAACGGCCACGGTGCGCTCGATACCCGTACCCACGACCGGCTTTTCCGGGCGCAGGCAAGGCACGGCCTGACGTTGCATGTTGGCGCCCATCAGTGCGCGGTTCGCGTCATCGTGCTCGAGGAACGGAATCAGCGAGGCAGCGACCGACACGATCTGCGACGGGGCAACGTCCATGTAGTGCACGTTGGCCGGGGCGGTCAGCATCGTTTCGCCAGCTTCACGGCAGGCGACCAGGTCGTCAACGAAACGGCCTTCTTCGTCGAGTGCGGCGTTGGCCTGCGCGATGACGTAGTGGCTTTCTTCGATGGCCGACAGGTAGTCGATCTGGTCGCTGACGCGGCCGTCGACAATCTTGCGGTAAGGCGTTTCCAGGAAGCCGTACTCGTTCAAGCGAGCGTACAGCGCCATGGAGTTGATCAGACCGATGTTCGGGCCTTCCGGCGTTTCGATCGGGCAGACGCGGCCGTAGTGGGTCGGGTGCACGTCGCGGACTTCAAAGCCGGCGCGCTCGCGGGTCAGACCGCCCGGGCCCAGTGCGGAAACACGACGCTTGTGCGTGATTTCCGACAGCGGGTTGGTCTGGTCCATGAACTGCGAGAGCTGGCTCGAACCGAAGAACTCCTTGATGGCAGCCGAGATCGGCTTGGAGTTGATCAGGTCATGCGGCATCAGGTTTTCCGTCTCGGCCTGGCCCAGACGTTCCTTGACGGCGCGCTCGACGCGCACGAGACCGGCGCGGAACTGGTTCTCGGCCAGTTCGCCCACGCAACGCACGCGGCGGTTGCCCAAGTGATCGATGTCATCGATCTGGCCACGGCCGTTACGCAGCTCAACCAGCACCTTGATGGTTTCAAGGATGTCTTCGTTGGTCAGCGTCATCGGGCCGGTGATGTCTTCACCACGGCCCAGACGGCTGTTGACCTTCATGCGGCCGACGCGCGACAGGTCGTACGTCTCTTCGCTGTAGAACAGACGCTGGAACAGCGCTTCCACCGCTTCTTCGGTGGGCGGCTCACCAGGACGCATCATGCGGTAGATGGCAACGCGCGCGGCCATCTGGTCGGCGGTTTCATCGGTACGCAGCGTTTGCGAGATGTAGGGACCGCGGTCCAGGTCGTTGGTGTACAGCGCCTGGAAATCGTGCACGTTGGCGGCGCGCAAGGCGCCCAGCACGCTTTCCGTGATCTCGTCGTTGGCGTTGGCGATGACTTCGCCGGTATCTTCATCGACGATGTTCTTGGCCAGCACGCGGCCGTACAGGAAATCTTCCGGCACGGAGATGCGCTGGATGCCGCCGGCAGCCAGGTCGCGCAGGTGCTTGGCGTTGATGCGCTTGTCTTTTTCGACGATCACTTTGCCCGAACGGTCGGCGATGTCGAAACGGGCCATTTCGCCCTTCCAGCGCTCAGGCACGAATTCCATCATCGCGCCTTCGCTCTTCAGTTCGAAGTTGTCGAAGTCGAAGAAGTTGGCCAGGATGGATTCCGGCGTCATGCCGATGGCCTTGCATAGGATCGTGACAGGCATCTTGCGACGGCGGTCGACGCGGAAGAACAGGACGTCCTTCGGGTCGAATTCGAAGTCCAGCCACGAGCCGCGGTAAGGAATCACGCGGGCCGAGAACAGGAGCTTGCCCGAGCTGTGCGTCTTGCCGCGGTCGTGTTCGAAGAACACGCCCGGCGAACGGTGCAGCTGCGAAACGATGACGCGCTCCGTGCCGTTGATGACGAAGGAACCCGTGCCCGTCATGAGCGGAATTTCGCCCATGTAGACTTCCTGTTCCTTCACTTCCTTCACGGTGGGCTTGCTGACTTCGCGGTCAAGCAGCACCAGGCGGACCTTGGCTCGCAGGGGCGAGGCATAGGTCAGGCCACGTTGCTGACATTCCTTGACATCGAACACCGGTTCGCCGAGCACGTAGCTCACGAACTCCAAGCGCGCCATACCGTTGTGACTAACGATCGGGAAAATCGACGAGAACGCCGCCTGCAAACCGTCGGCTACGCGTTCGGACGGGGCGGTATCCGCCTGCAGGAAAGTTAGGTAGGATTGAAGCTGAGTCGCCAAAAGGAAGGGAACGTTTTGAACGTCTTCACGCTTGGCGAAGCTTTTGCGGATGCGCTTTTTTTCGGTGTACGAGTAAGGCATGAGCACTCCGACTCGAGGTTGCATGGGCCGTCAACCACGGCCCCAGGTGATACGACTCCAGGAAACCCCACTGAATGGGCATACCCTCAGTAGGGGTTTCCTGGAAACGCAAAAGCCCGGGGACTGCAAACTGTGCTGTCCCCGGGCAGTTGACGCAGGTCTTACTTGACTTCGACCTTGGCGCCAGCTTCTTCCAGCTTCTTCTTGGCGGCTTCGGCGTCAGCCTTGGCCACAGCTTCCTTGACGGGCTTCGGAGCGCCGTCGACCAGGTCCTTGGCTTCCTTCAGACCCAGACCGGTCAGCTCGCGCACGGCCTTGATGACGCTGACCTTGTTCGCGCCGGCTTCTTGCAGGACGACGGTGAACTCGGTTTGCTCTTCAGCAGCGGCGGCAGCGCCACCAGCGGCGGGAGCAGCAACAGCGACGGCAGCGGCAGCAGCCGACACGCCGAACTTCTCTTCCATTTCCTTGATCAGCTCGGACAGCTCGAGCACGGTCATGCCAGCGATGGCGTCAAGGATTTCAGCTTTGTTAAGTGCCATTTTTCAGAACTCCAAATATTTTGGTAATGCCAGGGTTTGGGTGTCGCTTCGTCGTTCAGCGAATTCCGGACAGCAGGGCGATTAGGCCGCTGCCTTCTGGTCGCGCACGGCAGCGAGGCCACGGGCGAACTTGGTCGGAACTTCGTTGAGCGTACGCACGAATTGCGCGATGGGGGCTTGCATGGTGCCAAGCAGCTTCGACAGCAACTCTTCGCGCGAGGGCATGGTGGCCAGAGCCTTCACACCTTCTTGGTTCAGCAAGTTGTTGGGCAGAGCGCCCGCCTTGATGACCAGCTTGTCGTTGCTTTTCGCGAAGCCAGCGATGACCTTGGCCGCCGCGACCGGATCGGTGCTGATGCCATAGATCAGCGGACCGGTCAGTTGCTCAGCCAACGGCTCGAAAGCCGTGCCGGCAACAGCACGACGGGCCAGCGAGTTCTTCAGAACACGCAGATACACGCCCGATTCACGCGCAGTTTTGCGCAGTACGGTGACAGAGGCGACGTCCAGACCACGGTACTCAGCGATAACAATCGATTGGGCCTTGGCGACTTCCGCCGAGACTTCCTCGATTACCACCGCTTTCTCTTGACGATTGAGACTCACGGTTTGAACACTCCATCAAAAGACGCCTGGGGCCGGAGCCTTGCGCGTCAACCGAATGCGGCGCCTGGACGAGTTCTTCGGGTAAAGAAATCTTCCTGGGGACGCCGTCTACGCTGGATCCGGACTATGCGAGCTCCGGGATTAAGCGGGGCAGCGGCGATGCTGCTTTCCTTGCGGAAGGAAGAATCCCTTCCACTGCCCTGCTCCAGCGGTCTTTGACAGCAACATCCGGAGGGGTCCGGATGCAGCCCAAAGTACGTTTACTGCTGTTGGCTTAGTTGGAAGCCGACAGCGAGGCAATTTCCACACGCGCACCGCCGCCCATCGTGGACGAAACGGCGAGCTTGCGCAGGTAAATGCCCTTGGCAGCTGCGGGACGCGCCTTTTGCAGGGCGTCGACCAGAGCGGCCAGGTTGGTTTGCAGCTGGTCCACGCCGAACGACGCACGGCCGATCGTTGCGTGGATGATGCCAGCCTTGTCGGTACGGTACTGAACCTGACCGGCCTTGGCGTTCTTCACAGCGGTTGCGACGTCGGGGGTCACGGTGCCGACCTTCGGGTTCGGCATCAGGCCGCGCGGGCCCAGGATCTGACCCAGGGCGCCGACGACACGCATCGTGTCGGGCGAGGCGATGACGACGTCAAAGTCCATTTGACCGGCTTTGATGCTGTCAGCCAGGTCGTCCAGACCAACGATGTCAGCGCCAGCAGCCTTGGCGGCTTCAGCCTTGTCGCCTTGGGCGAACACGGCGACGCGAACCGACTTGCCGGTGCCGGCGGGCAGCACGACCGAACCGCGGACCAGTTGGTCCGACTTCTTCGGGTCGATGCCGAGTTGCACGGCCACGTCAATGGATTCATTGAACTTGGCGACGGCGGTTTCCTTGACCAGGGTCAGGGCTTCAGCGACCGGGTACAGCTTGGTGCGGTCGATCTTTTGTGCAATAGCGGCGGCGCGCTTGGACAACTTTGCCATGATTAGATCCCCTCAACCGTGATGCCCATGCTGCGGGCGCTGCCAGCGATCGTGCGCACTGCGGCTTCCAGATCGGCGGCGGTCAGGTCGGGACCCTTGGCCTTGGCGATTTCTTCAGCTTGTGCGCGCGTCAGCGTGCCGACCTTGTCGGTATGCGGCTTGGGCGAACCCTTTTGCACGCCAGCGGCCTTCTTGATGAGGACCGTCGCGGGCGGGGTCTTCATGATGAAGGTGAAGCTCTTGTCCGCGAAGGCGGTGATCACCACCGGAATCGGCAGACCAGGCTCCATACCTTGGGTCTTGGCGTTGAACGCCTTGCAGAATTCCATGATGTTCAGGCCACGCTGACCCAGAGCCGGGCCAATCGGGGGGGAGGGGTTAGCCTTACCAGCCGGCACTTGCAGCTTGATAAAGCCGACGATCTTCTTCGCCATGCTTTGCTCCTTGCGGGTTATATCGCCCTGGCCTGTGCGGACAGGGCTCCCCGGGGGTTAAATTCAGGTCTTTTCGACCTGGCTGAAATCGAGCTCGACGGGCGTGGCGCGACCAAAAATGGTGACGGACACACGGACCTTGCTCTTTTCGTAGTTGACTTCTTCGACGTTGCCGTTGAAGTCTGCAAACGGACCTTCCTTGACCCGAACCATCTCGCCCACTTCGAACAGGATCTTGGGGCGGGGTTTCTCGACGCCCTCTTCCATCTGGGAGAGGATCTTTTCGACTTCCTTTTCGGAAATCGGGGTCGGACGATTGCCCGAGCCGCCCAAAAAGCCGGTGACTCGGTTGGTGTTCTTGACCAGGTGCCACGTTTCGTCGGTCAGGTCCATTTCAACCAGGACGTAACCGGGGAAAATACGGCGCTCGGTGATCGACTTCTGACCACCCTTGACCTCGACGACTTCTTCGGAGGGCACAAGAATGCGGCCAAAAGACGTTTGCAGGCCCGCGCGCTCGATGCGCTCGTTCAGGGCCTTGTGTACGCTTTTTTCCATGCCGGAGTACACATGGACGACATACCAACGCTTACTCATTTGCCGTCCTTATTTCCAGCCCAGCAGCAGGCCGTAGAGAATCCATTCGATGCCCTTGTCGAGCACCCACATGAAAATGCCCATGACCGCGACAAACGCAAAAACGATGCCCGTCATCTGGGTCGTTTCCTTGCGAGTGGGCCACGCGACACGCTTGACTTCGTTGTAGGACTCGCTGGCAAAGCTCAGGGTACGGCGACCGGGTTCGCTGAACCAGGCGATCGCAGCTGCGATCACGAGGCCGCCGACGAACACACCGATACGAGCGGGCATCGGCTGTGCGCTAAGCACGGAAAACCCGACGATGCCAGCAATAACGACGAGAACCGCCAGCCCGAGCTTGACCCGGTCGGCGGTACTGGTTACGGTTTCAACGCTGGTATTAGACATATTGCGACGCGAGCCGCCGTGAATGCGTAACTCGCGATGATCTCCCGCGGGTTTATCCTGGCGGTGGCAGGGGCAGTAGGAATCGAACCTACAACCTTCGGTTTTGGAGACCGACGCTCTGCCAATTGAGCTATGCCCCTAAACACATCAAACTCTTGTTCCGCCTGCATCGGCTCGCGGAACCATACATAGTACTACTTTTACAGCAAAGATGGATAGAGGGGCATGAATGCCCACCCTACCCATCCGGGTATTGCTTACTTCAGGATCTTGGCGACGACGCCGGCGCCGACGGTACGACCGCCTTCACGGATGGCGAAACGCAGACCTTCTTCCATGGCGATCGGGGCCAGCAGCTTGACGGTCATCGTCACGTTGTCGCCCGGCAGAACCATTTCCTTGTCGGCCGGCAGGTCGATCGTGCCGGTCACGTCCGTCGTGCGGAAGTAGAACTGGGGACGATAGCCGTTGAAGAACGGGGTGTGGCGGCCGCCTTCTTCCTTGGACAGGATGTACACCTCGGACGTGAAGTCCGTGTGCGGGGTGATCGAGCCCGGCTTGGCCAGAACTTGGCCGCGCTGGACGTCTTCACGCTTGGTGCCGCGCAGCAGGATGCCCACGTTGTCGCCGGCTTGACCTTGGTCCAGCAGCTTGCGGAACATTTCCACGCCCGTGCAGGTCGTCTTGACCGTCGGAACGATACCGACGATTTCGATTTCTTCGCCGACCTTGATGATGCCGCGTTCGATACGGCCGGTCACCACGGTGCCGCGACCCGAGATCGAGAACACGTCTTCAACGGGCATCAGGAACGCGCCGTCGATGGCACGCTCAGGCGTCGGGATGTACGAATCCAGCGCAGCAGCCAGCGACAGGATGGCCTGTTCGCCCAGTTCGCCCTTGTCGCCTTCCAGCGCCAGCTTGGCCGAACCCTTGACGATCGGGGTGTCGTCGCCCGGGAAGTCGTACTTGGACAGCAGTTCGCGAACTTCCATTTCCACCAGCTCGAGCAGCTCGGCGTCGTCAACCATGTCAGCCTTGTTCAGGAAGACGATGATGTACGGCACGCCAACCTGGCGGCTCAGCAGGATGTGTTCACGCGTTTGCGGCATGGGGCCGTCAGCGGCCGACACGACCAGGATCGCGCCGTCCATCTGGGCGGCACCCGTGATCATGTTCTTGACGTAGTCAGCGTGGCCCGGGCAGTCAACGTGCGCGTAGTGACGCGTTTCCGTTTCGTACTCGACGTGAGCCGTGTTGATCGTGATGCCGCGGGCCTTTTCTTCAGGAGCTGCATCGATCTGGTCGTAGCCCTTGGCTTCGCCGCCGAACTTGGTCGACAGAACGGTCGTGATCGCCGCCGTCAACGTCGTTTTGCCGTGGTCAACGTGACCAATCGTACCCACGTTCACGTGCGGCTTGGTACGTTCAAACTTGCCTTTTGCCATGGCTGACTCCTGACCTGGATTGCGCTTCTGACTGAAGAAAAGAATTTGGAATTTGTGGTGCCCATGGCGCGGATCGAACGCGCGACCTCTCCCTTACCAAGGGAGTGCTCTACCACTGAGCCACATGGGCATTTAAAAATCTTGGAGCGGGTGAAGGGAATCGAACCCTCGTCGTAAGCTTGGAAGGCTTCTGCTCTACCATTGAGCTACACCCGCGGCAAACCCTTTCACCTTCTCGCTTCCCAACCCTTCGAAACGTAGGCCCTAAAAACTTTGCCGCCTTCTTTGCGAAGGCCGCCCAGTTTTTCGGGCCTTACATTGCAAATCCAGGCAAACCGCGCCTGGATTTAGGTATGGGTCTCTGGTGGAGGAGGTTGGATTCGAACCAACGTAGGCGCAAGGCCAACAGATTTACAGTCTGCCCCCTTTAACCACTCGGGCACCCCTCCAGCGGAGAACTTGAGATTATGAACACTTTCAAATCCGCTGTCAAACCATTCGGACGAAAAATTCAAAATTTCAGTTCCACCTCCGCCGCGTTTCCGCGCAGAGGGGGCGAAGCTTACAGGTTTCCGCGAATTGCTGCACGGAAAAGCTGAGAATATTTTTCTGCGGAGAAATTTACCGGGTTGGTTCCAGCGGACGGATCCTGGCTCGCCATGTGCCCTACCCGCTCGGCCTGGGCATCGTCCAAGCCGATTTCCGCCAGCGTGTGGGGGATGCCGACTGCCTGGCGCAGCCCCAGCACCCACTCAAGCACTGCCCCGGGTCCCTGCTGCGGCAGGCCGAGGTAGCGAGCGAGCGCTTCAAGACGCGGCGCGACCGCATGCTCGTTGGCTTTCAAGACATAAGGCATGAGGATGGCGTTGAGCAACCCGTGGTGTGCGTCATACAGCGCGCCAAGCGGATGTGCGAGCGCGTGCATCGCGCCCAGGCCGCGCTGAAACGCGGTGGCGCCCATACATGAGGCGGTAAGCATCTGCTGACGCGCCTGCAGGTCGGCACCATCGGCGACGGCCTGCGGCAGATACTCCTTGATGAGGCGCATGCCTTCGAGTGCGATGCCGGCCGCCATGGGATGAAATACCGGCGAACAATAGGCCTCGAGATTGTGCGATAGCGCATCCATGCCCGTGGCAGCCGTGATTTTCGGCGGCAGGCCGACCGTGAGCTCGGCGTCCAGGATCACGATGGACGGCAGCATGCGGGCGTGGAAGATGATGCGCTTTACTTGCGCGGCCTCATCGGTGATGACGGAGGCGCGCCCGACTTCGGAGCCCGTGCCCGCGGTGGTGGGCACGGCCACGACGGGCGCCATGGCGGCGGCATTGACGCGCAGGTAGTTGTCGCCGATATCTTCGAAGTCCCATAGGGGCCGGTCCTGCCCGGCCATCAAGGCAATAGCCTTTGCCGCATCAAGCGCGGAGCCGCCGCCGAAGGCGATCACACCATCATGTTGCCCTCGCTTGAACGCAGCCACGCCGTCATCGACGTTGCGACCGGTCGGATTGCCCTTGATGTCGTGGAACACCGCGCAATTCAGCCCCGCATCGCAGCATGCGCTTACCGCGTCGCGAACCATGGGCAACGCAGCGAGCCCCGGATCCGTCACGAGCAATGGGCGTGTCATGCCAAGCTCGCGGCAATAGCCCGCAAGCTCCTTGATGCGCCCGGGGCCTGCCTTGATGTTGGTGGGATAGTTCCAGTTGACGGCGGGGACGGTCATGATGCGAATCCTGATGGCGCGGCGTCAGAGGCTGCGCAGATGAAAAGACTTGGGCTGCGTGAGCTGTTCGTATCCGACGGCCGACAAGGACACGCCCCGTCCCGATTGTTTGACGCCCGTCCACGCCAGCGCCGGATCGAGGTAGTCGCAGCGGTTCATGAAGAACGTGCCGGTGCGCAGCTGCCTGCCGATACGCAACGCGGCGGCTTCGTCCTGCGTATAGGCCGCGGCGGTCAATCCATACGGACTGTCGTTCATCAGCGCAATGGCTTGATCGTCGCTGTCGACCGGCATGATGCCAACCACCGGACCAAAGCATTCGTCGCTCATGATGCGCATCCGGTGGTCAACCTGAGTCAGTAAAGCGGGCGCCACATAACACGAGCTTTTGCTCATAGATGAGCCTTCACTCGCATTCTTGAAATGCGAGTGATCAATCAGATTTACCGCACCTGAACTGACCGCCTGTTCGATGACGTCGAGAATCTCTGCCGCCGCGCGGGCACGCACAACGGGGCCAAGCGTCGTGTCCGGCTGCAACGGATTGCCCAGCACGTAGCGGTGCGTCAAGGCAACGGCGCGCTCGACAAACGCGTCATGTACGCCGCGCGCCACGTAAATGCGCTGGATGCCGCAACAGGACTGGCCGGCGTTGAAGAAGGCGCCGTCGACCAACGACTCTGCCGCCGCGTCAAGGTCGGCGTCTTCTCGCACATAGGCCGGATCGTTTCCGCCCAGCTCCAGCCCGACGCCGATGAAGCGGCCCGCCGCACTTTCCTCGACGACGCGCCCTCCCCGCACCGAGCCGGTAAAGGAAACGTGGCCGATCTCGGGAGCGCGGATCAGCCGCTGCGTGATGTCGTGGCTGGCGTGCAGGTATTGAAAGACGCCTCTCGGCGCCCCCGCGTCTCGAAACGCGCGATCGAGGAGTTCCGCGCACAGCGGCGTCTGGTCCGAATGCTTGAGGATGACGGTGTTGCCCGCCATCAAAGCGGGCACGATGCTGTTCACCGCGGTCAGCAAGGGATAGTTCCACGGCGCGATGGTGAGCGCCACGCCGATGGGCTCGCGGCTGATGAAACGTGTGAAGCCGGCTTGCGCGGGCGCGGCGATGGGCGCGAGCGCTGTTTCCGCGATGCCGATCATGTGACGCGCCCGGGCCGCGAAGCCGTCCACCTCGCCGGGCGCGTGGCGCAACGGGCGGCCCATCTGGATGGTGATGGCGCGCGCTATCTCATCCTTGGCCGCCACGAAATGCGCCACTGCGGCCTCGACGATGCGCCCCCGCGCGGTGATGCCGAGCGCGTGCCATTCCGGCTGCGCGCCCTGTGCGTTGGCCAGCGCCTGCGCGATCTGCGCATCGCTGGCATATGCGCGGCGGACGACCTCGCGTCCGTCTATCGGGCTGATGGTGATCAGTTCGTCGGTCATGGCGGCCCTGGTGGCGATGAACAGTTCAGATGATTTCGAAGTAGCGCGCCAACTCCCAATCGGTCACATGGCGCCGGAACTGCCGCTCTTCCCACTCGCGCGTCGCGGCATAGTGCTCGACGAACGCATCGCCAAACAGCTGACGCGCCGCTTCAGATGCGCGGAGACGCTGCGCTGCCTCCCACAAGGTGGTGGGCAGATGCAGATGCGCCGGAAACTCCTGCGTGTAGGCGTTGCCCTGCACCATGGGCTCGGGCGTCAGTCCTTGTTCGATGCCGTGCAAGCCAGACGCCAGCGCCGCGGCCAGGGCCAGATAGGGATTGGCGTCGGCCGAGCCGATGCGCACTTCGACGCGCTGCGATTTGTCGCTGCCGGGAATGAGCCGCAGCGCCGTCGTCCTGTTTTCCATGCCCCAGGTGGCGTCCAGCGGGGCCCAGTAGCCGGGCACCAGGCGCGAATAGCTGTTGATGGTCTGCGCGTACAACGCGGTGAACTCGGGCAGGTAGTGCTGCACACCCGCCATGAAGGCGGCCTGCGTGCTGCTGACGCCATGCGGCTGCGACTCGTCGAAGAAGGCCGATCGATCCGTGTCGTGGTGGCGCAGCGACAGATGGATGTGGCCGCTCTGTCCGGGATGCTCGTGCGACCACTTCGCCATGAAGGTGGCCATCAGGCCGTTCTGCTGCGCGAGCGCCTTGGTGAAGGTTTTGAACAGAAATGCCTTGTCGGCCGCGGCCGCCGCCCGGTCCACGGCAAGCGCCGCTTCCAGCACGCCCGGGCCGGTTTCGGTGTGCAGGCCTTCGATGGGCATGTCCATGCGTTCGCACAGGTCGAGCAGCTTGCGGTAGAAGTCTCCCTCGACCGTGCTGCGCAGCACCGAGTATCCGAAATTGCCCGGCGTCCAATTCTCCATGTTGCGGTAGTGCTTGGCGCGGACCGAGTGCGGTGTCTCGCGGAACATGAAGAACTCGTACTCCAGTGCGGCGTAGACGTCATAGCCCATGTCCGCCGCGCGATCGATCACGCGGTGCAGCAGGCGGCGCGGGCAGATGGCGGCGGCATCGCCTTCGAATTCGGCCAGGAACAGCAGCATGTCCTCGCCGCCGGGGCCTTGCTCCAAGGGAAGCCGGCGCGCGCTCTGCGGCACGATCCGCATTTTTGCATCCGGGTATGCCGTGTGCCAGCCGGTGTAGCGGGTGTTGTCGTAGAGCTGGTCGTCGAGGTCCCATCCAAGGACCACGTCGCAAAACGCGAGGCCGGATCGCAATGCGCCCAGAAACTTGTCGCGCCGCAGGTACTTGCCCAGCATGACGCCGTCGACGTCGGACAGGCCCACCTTGATATGCGAGAGCGGGCTGGATTGGACCAGCCGCTCTGCGTCTTCCAGCGTTGCTACCCCTAGTGCGTGCATGCTTGTTCACCTTGTGGCTGAAGCGTTGCGCGGGACTGCACGTTTTTCCAGTCTAGTCACGATGCCACATGTTGGCAAACGTGCCCTGCCCTGTAATTGAACGGCATCCCCGCCGGCTCGCCCTGCACACACACGCCGCTCCCCGTGGTTTCCCTAGGGTGCGCAAACGCGTTCAGTCCAGCGACACGCCCGCCGTCTTCACCATTTCGGCCCAGTACGCGGTGTCCTGCTGCAGCCGGCTCTTGAAGGCGTCCGGCGCGCTGCCGACGGGTTGGCTTCCGCCGCTGTTGATCTTGGCAATCACGGCGGGCGACTTCATGGCGCGGTCCACGGCCTGCGCCAGGTACGCAACGCGCTCGGGTGGCGTGCCGGCGGGTGCGAAGAGGCCGTACCAGTCGTCGGCGGTGATGCCTTCAAGTCCGGCCTGCTTCAGCGTGGGTGCGCGCTTGAACACGCCGACGCCGTCGCCATGGCTCATGGCGAGGATCTGCAGTTTTCCGGCGGCCACCATAGGCTCGGCCGATGCAGGTGACGTGATCAGCATGTCGACAGTGCCGCCCAGCAGATCCGTCACGGCGGGCGCGGCGCCGCGGTACGGCACGTGCACCAGCTTGACGTCGGCCTTCTTGGACACCAGCGCCCCCATCAGGTGGCTCATCGTGCCGTTGCCGGGCGTGGCATACGTAATGACACCCGGCTGCTTGCGTGCCGCTGCCAGATAGGCGTCCAGCGTCTTGTACGGCCCGTCAGCACGCGACACGAGCACGAGCGGCGCCGAGGTGATCTGCGAGATCGGCACGAAGTCCTTGAGCGGATCGAAGCCCACATTCTTGTACAAGCGCGGATTGACGGCCATGACGCTGGTCTGCGACATCACGAGGGTGTAGCCGTCGGGCTTGGCGCGCGAGACCTGCGCGGTGCCGACGTTGCCGCCCGCCCCCGAACGGTTCTCGACCACCACGCTCTGGCCCGTGATGGCGCCCAGTTCCTGCGCGATCAGACGCGCGACGCCGTCGTTGCCGCCGCCGGGAGGAAACGGCGAGACCACGGTGATGGCCTGCTTCGGATAGTCCGCCAACGGCGCTGGCGCCTGCGCGTGCGCCGTGACGCCCCACAACAGGCCGGCCATCGCGGCGGCGGCGGTCTTGCAAGCGTGCAATGCGTGTTGCTTCATCTGGATTTCCCCTTGAGTTGGCGGCCGGATACTCGGCCGTCCTTTGCATTCCGGTTCGCCATGAACCGTCCGCACCCCGCCGGCAAAGGCCGCCGGGGCGTACTGATCAGGTTGAAGCGTGGGTATCGCCGCGCGTGTCGGCGCGGCGGCGGGCGTCAGCCGGCCGGAGCCCCGGGGAACCGGTAGGTGGCACGTTCCCGCTCGTCGATCTGCTTGACGAGGTTGGTTTCCCAGGCCAGGTACTGGCGCGCCGCCGCTTTGTTGCCGTCGTGGCGGTCATGCACGAAAAAGAGGTAGTCGATGCAGTCGCTGTCGGGTGGGTCGGCGGGCGTGGATTCCAGCGCAATCCCTTGCGCGGTCCAGCTTTCGGGCGTGCCCGTGTTCGCCTTGACGTCTGAAACGCCCAATGCGCGAACATCGTTCGCCGCCCAGGCCGCCAGTGCGGCGTCCTCGGCCAGCAGGATGACGGGACGTGCGGGATCCAGGGTCAGCCGTTCCAGACGCGGCCGGATTGACCAGCGCGCGCCGGCGACGTGGCGCGCCCGATACCGCATGCTGGGGCGGATATCGATCGCTTGCGCGCCGAGCGACAGCGCGTCCGCAAGCTGCGTATCGGACAACACGGTGATCGGCGGCATCAGCGCCGCGGCCACGTCGTTCCGCAGCGACGCGTCGCTTCCTTCTTCAAGTGTGCAAGCGTCCCAGCCCATCTGCCGCAACCAGCTCGCGACGACAGGGGCGCGCACGCCTTCCGCATCGAACACGACGATGCGTGCGCCGCGCACGGCGATGTACTGGTCCGTCGCCTGGATAAGCTGGCCGCCCGGTGCGTGCTGCGCGCCCGGCAGCGAGCCTTGCGCGAATTCCTCGGCGCTGCGCACATCGCACAGGAACGTCGTACGCGCGGAATCGCCTAGCCAGGCCTGTACCTGCGCCGCGTTTGCCGACGGCACGCCATGGCGCCGGGCGAGCTGCGCGGAGCGCTGCGCCAGCGCCGGAACGTCGTCCTGCGGAACGTCGTCGGCATAGCGGCGGCGCGCGCCGTGTTCGAGCTGCAGATCTTCGAGGTACCAGCCTTGCGTGCCGTTTTCGAGCGCGTAGACGGGATTGGGAACGCCAAGATTGATCAGCGTCTGCGCGCCGATAATGCTGCGGGTGCGGCCGGCGCAGTTGATCACGATGGTGGTGTCCGGCCGCGTCGCGAGCGTATGAGCGCGCAGCGCCAGTTCGCCGTTGGGGCAGCAGATGCCGCCCGGGATGCTCATCTTCTGGTATTCCGCAAACGGACGGCCGTCCAGCACGATCAGGTCGTCGCCGCGGCGTTGACGCTCGGCCAGTTCGCGGGCGCCGATGCGGGGGGTGTGGAAAACCTCTTCGGCCAGTTCGCCGAAGGTCTTGCTGGGCACGTTGACGCCCGCGAATGCCGCGTAACCATCACGCTGCCACTGCGCCAGCCCGCCCGCCAATCGGTGCACGTTGGTGTAGCCCAACGCGGCCAGTGCGCGCGCAGCACGCGCCGCAGTGTCGTCATCGCCGCCGTTGTCGTAGACGACAACGCGCGCGCCAAGGCGCGGCGCAAGACGCACGATGTCGATTTCGAGCCTGCTGTACGGCACCGGCGCGGCGTAGAAGAGATGGGACTCGCCATACTGGCCATGTTCGCGCACGTCCAGCAGCGCGATCTCGCCGCCATCGTGCAGCCACTGCTTGAGCGTATGCGAATCGACGCTGGCGGATTGTTGGTCGTGAGAGGACTGCATCATGAGATTCGGAGGGAGCGAAGGGGTTGGGTCAGCGCGGCAAGACCGCGTTCCAGGTCGGCGATGAGGTCGTCAGGATCTTCCAGGCCGATATGCAGGCGCAGCATGGGACCGCTGGCCTGATAGCCGGGAAGCGATCGCGAGTTCTGCAGAAAGACCGGAATCACCAGGCTTTCGAAGCCGCCCCACGATGCGCCGATGCCAAAGAGCTGAAGGCTGTCGATAAGCCTTTCGGCATCCGCCTCGGTGTAGGCGTCCGACAGTTCGATCGTCAGGAGGCCATTGGCGCCATTGCAATCGCGCCGCCAGATGGCGTGGGAGGGATCGCCCGGCAAGGCGGGATTCAAGACGCGCGAGACTTCGGGCCGCGCCTGCAGCCACTGCGAGATCTGCAGCGCGCTGCGGGCGTGCTGCGCCATGCGCAACGGCAGCGTGCGCATGCCGCGCAGCACCAGGTAAGCGTCGTCGGCGCCAACCGTCTGGCCAAAGTCGATCGTTGCGCGTTCCAGTGCACGCCAGGCACGATCGTTGGTGACGACCGCGCCCATCATCACGTCGGCGTGGCCGCCGAGGTATTTGGTGGCGGCCAGGATGGAAATGTCGGCGCCCAATGCGAGCGGCTTTTGCAGCAAACCGGACGCCCACGTGTTATCCACAGCCAGCCAGCAGCCGTGTTTTTTTGCAGTTGTGGATAACTCGGTGAGGTCCGGCATCTCGTACGTCAGGGACCCGGGCGACTCGGCGTAGATCATGCGGGTATTGGGCCGGATCAGCGGCTCGATGCCCTGGCCATCGGGGCGGTAGTACGTGAATTCGATCCCCAGGCGCGTCAGGTGTTCGGCGCAGAACCGCCGCACCGGCTCGTACACGGCATCGGTCAGCAGCACGTGGTCGCCCGCGCGAAGATAGGCGAGCAGCACAGTGGCGATCGCGGCCTGCCCCGTGGGGTACAGCTTGGCGCGATAGCCCTCTTCCAGTTCGATCAGCGCATCTTCCAATGCGTGCGTGCTGTCGGTGCCGCGCGCGCCGTAGGATGGCAGGCGCTCCTGTTCGCGGCGCGCCCGCGTATCGCGCCACGCCTGCACACTGTCAAAGACATATGTGCTGGCGCGCGTGACCGGGGTATTGACCCAGCCTTGATGAGGACGTCCCGCGCGCAGCAGGCGCGTCGCGGACCGGAAGGGTTTGCTCATGATCAGCGCCGCGTCTGCACGCCGATGGGCATGATCTTGCAGGTGCCGGTCTCCAGGTCGAAGCCCAGGCGTTGGTCCAAAGTTTCCAGCGCGCGCCCGTACATGTGCAGGTGGCGGATGACGCTGTCGCCCTGGATCTCCACGGCGTGGATGTCGTCGGGCATCAGGGCGATGCCGCTGCCGGGACCGACGACGACGGTGTCGACCTTTTCCAGCTTGCCGACGCCGGGTTGCGAGCCGTCGTCGATGCGGTCGTACACGTAGTTGTATTCCACGCCCTCGACCGCGGCGATACACGCCCAGGTGGTGTGGTTGTGCGGCACGATCTTCTTGCCCGGGCGCATCACGTTCAGATAGAGCGCGTAGCTCTTGTCGGCGTCCTCGGCGATGAGGTAACGGGCCTGGCGTTCTTCGCCTTCAGGCGGCGGATAGCGGTCGGCGCCCCACCACGCGGTGTTGCCGGCCAGGGCAACCAGCTCGTCCAGGACAGATTGCAGGCTGTCGCGGTTCAGGCCCTTATTTCCTACAGTTTTTTTAATATTTTCGACCGCGCTATCGATGCCGGCCTGTTGAGGATGTGCAGTGCTCACGTCGACGTTCCCTCTTGTTTCATGAGTTATTGCACTCACTGTATCGCCGGGTTTACGGGCCAACAATTTAAATTGCTTGAACATTCCATTAGGGCTGCTAATGTGTCGGGTTATCCCTGAACCCGTTTCCAACGCCCTGATGCGGAACCTTGACCTTGACCTGCTGCGCACGCTGACGGCAATCGCCCAGCATGAAACATTCTCGGAAGCCGCCAACCGGCTGCACAAGACGCAGTCGGCCATCACGCAGCAGATGCAGCGGCTCGAGTCCATGATCGGCCTGCCCCTCTTTGAAAAGCAGGGCCGCAACAAGGTGCTGTCTTCCCACGGCCGGCGGCTGGTCGAATACGCGCGGCACATGCTGGCCATCAATGACGAAGCGTTGCGGGCGCTGCAGGCCGGGCCGTTGGAAGGCGATCTGCGATTGGGTGCACCGCTGGACGTGGCGGACACGATCCTGCCGACGCTGCTGACGCACATCGCGCGTGTCGCGCCTCGCGTGAAACTGGAGATCCGGGTGGATCGCAGTCCTTTCCTGATGGACGCGCTGCGCGCCGGTGAAATCGATCTGACTATTTCGACGCGCTTTGACCAGGACTTCGAGGGCGTGGCGTTGCGCACGTCGCCGACGGTATGGTTGGCGTCCGCAGATTACGTGCACGATGCCCACTCGCCCGTACCCCTGGTGCTGGCGGACGAGCCCAGCATCTTCCGCCGGCTGGCGCTCAATGCACTGGAGCAGGCGCAGGTGCGCTGGCACACGAACTACGTGGCGCCGAATCTGGTGGGGATCAAGGCGGCGCTACGCGCGGGCCTGGGGGTGACGGCGCGCAGCGTGGAACTGCTGGGGCCGGAGATGCGGGTGCTGGGAGAAAAGGAAGGACTGCCACCGCTGCCGGATGTGACGTACTTCCTGTGGATAAGGCGTGATCTCATCAATCCGCTGACGCGGCAGGTGTACGACATGCTGCGGACCAACCTGGGGCTTGCGCAGCAAGGCGCCGCGACGGCCTAGCCGCCGCGGTCCATGGTTCAGTAACGGTCAAAGATCTGCTGCAGGGCAGCCGGATCCCGCGTGACCGTCAGGGCGAGCATCAGCAGGATGCGCGCCTTCTGGGGGTTCAGGTCGCGCGCCGCGACAAAACCCAAGGCGGCGTCGTCGACTTCGACATCGCGCGCCACGAACCCGCTGCCGGTGCGGCTGGACCGCACGACCGCCACGCCATCGTCCGCCGCGCGGCGCAGGCCTTCGATGGCCAGGTCGGTGGCGTTGCCATCGCCCACGCCCGCCAGCACGATGCCGTCAGCCGCGCTGGCCAGAAAATCGATCAGATCGGCCTGCAGGTTGGCGTACGCGTAGACGATGTCGACACGCGGCCAGCCGGTCTTTTCCAGCAATGCGAGTGAAAACTCGCTTTGCTCGCCGAACGTGGTGGCGTTGCGCGAATAGAAGTTGGGCACGCCGCCGTGCATGACGCCGGCGCGGCCACGATTGGGCGACGAGAAGGCGCACAGACCCGCGCTGGCGATCTTCTGGATTTCGCGGGCGTAGTGGATGTCTTCGTTCATGACGACGAGCGGCCCGCGGCCGCGCGCGTCGGGGTGACGCGCCAGCGCCACCGCGTTGTACAGGTTGGCCGGGCCTTCGGCGCCAAGCGCCGTGGCCGGACGCATCGCGCCGACCAGCACGACAGTCTTGTCATGGCGGTTGACCAGGCTGAGGAAATACGCGGTTTCCTCGAGCGTGTCCGTGCCGTGGGTGATGACGATGCCTGCCACCGAGGGGTCCTGGCAAAGCGTGTCCACGCGCTGCGCCAGTGTGCGCCAGACGTCGTGCGTCATGTTCTGGCTGCCGACGTTGGCCACTTGTTCGGCGCGGATTTCGGCGATGCCGGCAAGCTGCGGCACCGCACCAAGCAGATCGTTCACGGAAAACGTGCCGGCCTTGTAGCCCGCGGACGTGGCGTCGGCCTGGGCCCCTGCGATCGTGCCGCCCGTTGCGAGCACCGCAATGACGGGCAATGCGCGTTCAGGCATCCACGGCTCCGGAAAGGCCTTGGCGTTCGAGGAGCGAGTTCAAGTGCTCCCAGCCGTGGAAATCGATGACGATCTGCCCCTTTTCCTTGGCGCCCACTTTCAGCGCGACGCGCGTGCCCAGGTGGTCGGACAGTGCTTCTTCGAGACGCGTCAGGTCGCGCGACACGCCGTTGGTTTTCTTCTTGGGCGAGGCCGACGCTTCGGCCTCCTTGGCGGTCTTGGCGACGAGCTTTTCAGCTTCGCGCACCGACAGGCGGCGCGCGATGATGAGGTTGGCAAGCTGGATCTGCGTGGCCGCGTCAACGGCAAGCAGCGCGCGGGCATGGCCCATGTCGACGTCACCGGCCAGCAGCATGGTCTGCACGGGCGCGGCCAGGTTCAATAGACGCAGCAGATTGCTGGTGGCGGAGCGCGAGCGGCCGATGGCCTGCGCGGCCTGTTCGTG
The DNA here is from genome assembly GCF_902859585.1 of Achromobacter animicus. Classification (GTDB taxonomy): domain Bacteria; phylum Pseudomonadota; class Gammaproteobacteria; order Burkholderiales; family Burkholderiaceae_B; genus Achromobacter; species Achromobacter animicus. The sequence continues at coordinate 118,529 of NZ_CADIJM010000010.1, forward strand.
CGTCAGGCCGAACTCATCGAGCAGACGGCGCACGCCGTGCGCTTCTTCCAGCGGATTCAGGTCTTCGCGCTGGATGTTTTCGATCAGCGCCATGACGGCCGCGTTTTCGTCGGCGACCTCGCGCACCAGCACCGGCACTTCCTTCAGGCCGGCAAGCTGCGCCGCGCGAAAGCGCCGTTCACCCGCGATGATCTCGTAATGCCCGGGCGCGTCGCCCAGCGCACGCACGAGAATCGGCTGCATGATGCCTTGCGTGCGAATCGATTCGGCCAGCTCGCCCAGGGCCCCCTCGTCCATGCGCGTGCGCGGCTGATACTTGCCGGCGCGCATCTTCGAGATGGGCAGGGTGGACGGCGGACCCTCGGGCTTGGCGACAGCCTTGCCGATGTTGTCGATGGCGGGCGCATCGGCGCCCAGCAAGGCGTCCAGTCCGCGACCCAATCCCTTGGGTTTCTTGGTGGCCATAATTAAATCCTCTTTCCTTCTGTCTTTGTATCCTGAGCGCCAGGCTCAGGTGTCCGCCTGCTCGGCGGGCAGGCGGTACCAATACGCGTAACAGTCTTTGAATCCGTAGCGGGCGTACAGCGTCCGCGCCGCGATGTTTTCCGGCTCGACCTGCAGGTAGGCCGTCCTGGCGCCGCCGGCGGCCCCTTCGGCCAGCAAATGCTCCATCAGGACGGCGGCGTAGCCTTTGCGCCGATGTCTTGGATGGGTAACGATGTCGAACAGGCCGAGCAAGTCACCTTCGCGCACGGCCATGCCCGCGACAACCACCTGCCCTGCCGCGTCGGTGGCAAGCACCGGCTGCTTATCCACAGCCAGGCCTTGCAGGCGGGTCTGATGTTCTTCGATGTGCGCGGCTGACGAGCCGCGCAGCGCCCCGACCGCCGCTGCGAAGCGCTCGGCATCGACCATGCTGAAATGCAGATCGCTCCTGACGCTTGCGCGCGGAGCGAGCGGCGTGCTCATGACGCGAGTCTCACCGGTGTAGATATAGCCGCGGGCCTCCAGGTCGGCGTCGAGCGAAAAATCGGGGCCGATGGAGGTGATGCGCAGCACCATGGGCAAACCCTGGCGCGCATACAACGATGAACAATACGCCAGCCGCTCATCCAAAGGACGTGTGGATAACCCCAGCACATTGACGCTGCGTACCCGCTTGGCCGGCGATTGGGCGAAACGCACCAGCCAGCCATCATAGATCACCTGCGCGCCGACGGCGGTGGCATTGAGCGCCGCGTCTTCCAGCCGCACGCGCAGCGCATCGCGCACGTCGGCGGGCGGCGTGCAGAGGGCTGTCTGGGGCGGAAAAAAGAGCGCGGCGTCGGACATGGGGGACGGCTAGTTCAGGTCCTTCCTGACGCGCTCTATCATTTCGGCGCCGAATGAAATGTAGGCCTGCGCGCCGCGTGACGCACGGTCATACACGACGCCCGGCATCCCGTAACTGGGTGCTTCGGCCAGGCGCACGTTGCGCGGCACTACGGTCTTGAAAACCTTGTCGCCGAAGTGCGATTCGAGTTGCGCGGACACCTGCTGTTGCAGCGTCATGCGCGGGTCGAACATCACACGCAGCAAGCCGATGACGCGCAGGTCGTCGTTGATGTTTCGATGCACGCGCTTGATGGTGTTGACGAGGTCGGACAAGCCTTCGAGCGCGAAGTATTCGCACTGCATCGGAATGATGACGCCGTGCGCGGCAGCCAGGCCGTTGAGGGTAAGCAGGGACAACGTGGGCGGGCAGTCGATGAGCACGAAGTCGTACTGGGTCGCGACGGTGTCGATGGCGGCCTTCAGTTGGCGCTCGCGCTGTTCCATCTGCACCAGATCGATCTCGGCGCCGGACAGTTCACGGTTGGCGGGCAGCACGTCGTAACCGCCGGATTCCGACTTCACGCGTGACTGTTCAATGGAGGATTCGCCGATCAACACCTGGTACAGGTTGGATTCCAGCGAATTCTTGTCGATGCCGCTACCCATCGTGGCATTGCCCTGCGGGTCCAGGTCCACCAGCAGCACGCGCTGATTGTGCGTGGCAAGGCCCGCCGCCAGATTGATGGCGGTCGTCGTCTTGCCCACCCCGCCCTTTTGATTGGCAATGCAGAAGACGCGGGCGGATGTGCTGGGGGGTATGTTCTTCATAGGGTTCCTTGACTGCGGCGCATCCAGATCAGGCAGCGTTCTGCTTGCAGCTCCGGGACCTGGAGCGGCTGAATATGGTCGACTTGCCATTCCCCGCGCGCGTGCAGCGCCTGGATTTCTTCTTCGGGGAGCTTGCCCTTCATGGCGACGAGGGTACCATTCTTGGCTACGTGGCGACCCGCGAGTTGCGCAAAATCATCCAATGATGCAAACGCTCGCGACGTCACGATGTTGCACCCGGCAGGATCGATCGTTTCTATGCGCGCATGCTGCGATTGCAGGTTGGGCAGACCTAACGCGCCGCTCATCTGACGCACGAACGCGGTCTTCTTTTCAACGGCGTCAACGCAGGTCACGGACCACTGGGGCCGCATGATGGCCAGAACGACGCCAGGCAGCCCGCCGCCCGAGCCGACGTCGTAGACCTTGGCCGGCGCATCGGGCGCAGCCAGCGCCTCGCTAAAGGGCTTTACGGCCGCAAGACTATCGAACAGATGCTGCACAAGCATCTGCTGCGGATCGCGGATGGCGGTCAGGTTGTACGTGCGATTCCAGCGCTGCATCTGCGCCAGGTAATTGAGCAGTTTGGCGATGGCGCCGTCATCGGCGGTCACGCCCAGCTGCTCGCATGCGCGAGTGAGTCGGCCGGCCATGTCGATGCCGGCCTGATTGGCGGGCGCGCTCATGCCGCTTGCTTGCGCGAGCCGTAATGCAGGCGCTTCAGGTGAATGAGCAGGAGCGAAATGGCAGCCGGCGTGACGCCGGAAATGCGCGCGGCCTGGCCGATCGTTTCCGGACGATGCGTCTTGAGTTTCTGGCGCACTTCGAAGGACAGGCTGGTCACGGCGTCGTAGTCGACGTCCGCCGGGATCGGCTGCTGTTCATGGGCGATGTGCTTTTGCACTTCATCCTGCTGGCGCGCGATATAGCCGGCGTACTTGACCTGGATCTCGACCTGCTCCGAGAGCACGTCGTCGTCGACAACGCCCGGGCCGGCCAGCAACGTGCCGTCCGCGTTCTGGGCGGCCATCAAGGCTTCGTACGTAACGTTCGGCCGTTTCAACAGATCTGCTAGTGAGTACTCACGTTCAATCGCCTTGCCGAGCAGCGGTTCAGCCACCTCGGCCGGCAGCAGACGCGGATTGACCCACGAAGACTTCAGGCGTTCGACTTCGGCAGCGACTGCGTCGCGCTTACGGTTGAACGCATCCCACCGCGCATTGTCGACAATACCGAGCTGGCGGCCGATTTCGGTCAGGCGCAGATCGGCATTATCTTCGCGCAGGCTGAGGCGGTATTCGGCGCGAGACGTGAACATGCGGTACGGCTCGGTCACGCCGCGCGTGACCAGATCATCGACGAGCACACCAAGGTACGCTTCGTCGCGGCGCGGCGTCCACTGCTCGCGGTCCTGAGACTTCAGTGCGGCATTGACGCCAGCCAGCAGCCCCTGGGCCGCGGCTTCTTCGTAGCCGGTGGTGCCGTTGATCTGTCCCGCGAAGTAAAGCCCTTCAATTGCCTTGGTTTCCAGTGTGCTCTTGAGTCCACGTGGATCAAAGTAGTCGTATTCGATGGCGTAGCCGGGTCGCATGATGTGGGCATTCTCAAGACCGGGCAGCGAATGGATCAGATCCAGCTGCACATCGAACGGCAGGCTGGTCGACACGCCGTTGGGATAGACCTCGTGCGTGTCCAGCCCTTCCGGCTCCAGGAAGACCTGATGCGACTGCTTGTCGGCAAACCGATGGATCTTGTCTTCGATGGACGGGCAATAGCGAGGACCCACGCCCTCGATGACGCCGCTATACATCGGCGAGCGATCGAGGCCGCCACGGATGATGTCGTGGGTGCGCGCGTTCGTATGGGTGATCCAGCACGGCAGCTGGCGCGGGTGCATGGCCACGTTGCCCATGTACGAGAACACGGGGACCGGGTCCAAGTCGCCGGGCTGTTCTTCCAGGATGGCGTAATTGATCGTGCGTCCATCGATGCGCGGCGGCGTGCCGGTTTTGAGGCGGCCTTGGGGAAGCTGCAGTTCCTTCAAGCGCTGGCCCAACGAAATCGCGGGCGGATCACCAGCGCGACCGCCCGAGTAGTTCTGCAGGCCCACGTGGATCAGACCATTCAAAAACGTGCCGGCGGTCAGTACTACCGTCTTGGCTCGGAACTTCAGCCCAACTTGCGTGACGGCGCCGACGACACGGTCACCCTCCACCATCAGGTCTTCGACAGCCTGCTGGAACAACCAGAGGTTCGGTTGATTCTCGAGGCGTCCCCGGATGGCTTTGCGGTACAGGACACGATCAGCCTGCGCCCGCGTTGCGCGAACGGCCGGACCTTTCGATCCGTTCAAGATGCGGAACTGGATGCCGGCCTCGTCGGTTGCCAGAGCCATGGCCCCGCCCAGCGCGTCCACCTCTTTGACGAGGTGACCCTTGCCGATTCCGCCGATGGACGGATTGCAAGACATTTGGCCAAGGGTCTCGATGTTGTGCGTGAGCAGCAGCGTCTGCGCACCGGTACGGGCAGCAGCCAGTGCCGCCTCGGTGCCGGCGTGGCCGCCACCGACGACGATGACATCGAATTCGCGGGGATAGTCCATGATGGGGGGGAGGTAAAGAAGAGAGCGATCGGCGCTCATTATAGAGGCAGGGGTTGCATGTTTCACGTGAAACATGCGGGCTGGTTGTTTTATGTGATGTGGCGCGTGGTGGCTCGGGGTAGCTGTGGTCCGTAGCGCTGGGTAGCGCAGGATATCGGCACCTGCCGGTGATTATCGGAGTGTTCGACGTGAAACACCTGGGTCGTTTGTCGACTGAGTACGAGGTTCCAGTCGGTAACACGTTTCACGTGGAACAGGGATGGCTATCGAGAGTAGCTGGACTGAGGCGCTCTGAATTGGGAGCGAGTCGAGTGTGGTCTCTCTTATGATGTCGGCGGCGTGGGGAGTAGCCTCAGCAAGCTGGGCTGCCGTAGTGTCGCCCAAGCGCGAGCTTCGAAGGCCAATGAGGACGACCTAGCCGATGTTTCACGTGAAACATCGCGAGGCACCAAAGGAATGACTCGGCCCGCCCTTCCCTGCGGCAACTGACCTGAATGATCGATGACAATTGAACATTCAACAGTCGGCGGCCCGATACACCCCGGTCCAAGCAACCCCGCAAGTCCACCGCACGGCCTGTCTGGCAAACGCACTCGACCACACGTCGCAAGTTTTGCAACTATCCAAGCTCTGATCGCTGCGAAGTTTCACGTGGAACATCGCACACCCAGTTAGACCCAGCTACACGCCGCCGTCCCACACTGCGGATAACAGCGATCGCTGACGCGCGAGTATCGGTCAGAGGCCTTTTCCAAGTGCGTCCGGCTCTTGGCGGAACACTCACATCACTCCCCTAGTCCCGCGAGTAAGTTCTGTTCGGGGCATCCCAAGTCCATTTGGCTGCCCTATTCCGTATCCTGCTAAGCCGAGCGCAAGAGGTCCGTTTATGCACAGAACCCCGGGCAACAACACTCCACTTGGCTAAACTGAGGAGAACGTCTCAGCGCGCGCGGAGAAATGCTGTTAGCCGCCCTGCCTTCATTCATCGGCTGTGGTTCCCAGCTCCCGCGGCCGACGGCCGCTCGATGTTTCACGTGAAACATCGACCTAGGTCGACTGCTACGTCGTTCAACAGTTCACCGGATCGTCAAATGCGCCATTCTCTCTGCAGTCGGCCGTCTGCAGAGAGCTGAAGACAGCGTTTCGCGACGGGATGTACGCTGCATAAACTCGCTAAATCGTGCGAACGCGCTGGGCATGCGTGCGATAACTCGTGGCAAAGTCAGGGGGAGAAAGGCTGTTTCACGTGGAACACTGCCCGGCCTGCAACATTGAAGGCATACCACTACCCGGATTCGTCGCGTCTGGAGGCACGCCAGGCAAGCCGTTGCAGCTTCATTGGAGACACGGCCGTATCAGAGCTTCTGGCCTTTCCAGAAATGAACGCCGATATTGAGAGCCACGAAGGCCGCGCTGCGCTCCAACAAAAAAACCCAAAAAGCCGATTCCCTTACGCATCCTCGCATCGTAGAGGATGTTCCACGTGAAACACATTGACGGGCATGAGGAAAAGTAGCGTCGGTGTTTCACGTGAAACACCCCTCAGAGCGTTCCGGGCTTTAAACGCCTGGGTCGGGATCTCAGTTGCCGCAGGTGCTACCCCGCATGAGGATCGCTGCCATCACGGTCCCCAACCTGAGTCGCGACTGATCTTCGATACCTGACGTCACCGGGGTGAAAAGGTAAGAAAGATGAAAAATATCGATTTATTCCCCCCTTACCTACCCCTACCCGAAAATTCATATTTTTTAAGTTCATGGCTCGCTGCACCGTGAGCGATAGCCCCAAAAAACCACCGGCGGTAGGTCGCTTCTGAATTCACATGTCGGCGCGTGCTTCGACGAAGTGTTAACCACAGCGTTGTCCACAAACCAGATCAAGCCGCCAACAGTCCTTCGTCCATCGAGTGCGGGGACGCGAGCAAATTCGGGATGTCGCCCCGCTCGAGCTGTGATGCACCAATCAGACATTTGGTTTATCCACAGACGCCTATCAACGACGAGACACTATGAAAAGAATCGGATGGCGAAGCGCGAAGCCAGGGTTACGCACATTCTTATCAACAGGCAAGCCCGCGAAACGACCAGGACGCAGCCACGAAGCAGCACAGGAGTACACAGGCGGGGACAGTCAGCCCCGAGAATCCGGCCGCCCAAGTATCTTCCCTGACTCGCCCATTACTCTATTCAGCGAGAGATGTCTTATCCACAGCGTCGAAGGCAACGAGTTCAAGACGGCAAAGCGGTGCACATCGATGCACGACAGCAACTCGTTGCCGGCGGACCCAAAATCACGAAAGCAATTCCGCGTTAGAAATCAAAGGCAAAGCCGACAACTGAAACCTGAGGCCACTGCGGAAGCGAAGTTCAATAACCTGCTGAACTCTTCCAACAGTGCACGGTCAAATCGCGCGGCCTGAACATCGGGGCGACTTATTCACAAAATTATCCCCACCCCAATATTGAATGATCGGTTCGCGGCCATCGGGCATGGTCACTGACCCGAAGCTAATCTTGCTCGCACTCCCGCTGCGCCGCCATCATCCATATGGGCGAGGCGCCTATGGCTTCATGTGAAACCTGTGGACAGGTCGCAAGGAGAAATCCGCCGCGAAAATTAGACTGCCCACCGCAGCGCCCAACCCGCCCAACCGAGTCAACCCGAGCCGCCGAATCATCCGCAATTCCTGTTCCCGCGACCTCACCCTTTAGGCGATATCCCCATTTCTATCCACAGGCGCAGGCCGTCAATTTGGATAGTGAGTGGCGTAATTCTGTGCATAACCGGCATGGGGATATCTTTGTGAACAACAAGCGCCAAATCACGAATTTACGCGCGATGACCGACGCTAAACTCGCATGTCAGACGCTGAGATTCGGGTAAACAAACCTCGCGAACACCCGGACAAAAGGCGAGTTTCCCTATGAAAACGTTGATTAAACGCCTTCTAAGCACGCCTGACGCAAGCAGGGAATCTATTCACGGGGAGCAAAAAGACATCGCCTGCATTGATGCAGAAATCTGTGCAAAACCCGGTTCACTGAAGCGCGATTGCTTCATAACTGATCACTCGCGAGCTCATGTCCGGAAATAATTATCCACAGAGTTATCCAGTGCTCGAGGATATGTTAGTGAACACTAACAGTGTGAAGATACACGCCAGGGTTGAGGGCTGCAGCGCACGTCGCGACGCGAGCGGTTCAGCGTTACTGAGCAGATAGAAACGAGCGCTGCAGAGCCGCAGCAAAATCACTTCACGAACCGAATTGGCTGCCCAAATGAAACAACGCCCCAGACCGTGAGGTCTTGGGGCGTTGTAGCCAGGCCTAGCCTGGCTGACGGGAAATTGGGATTTCCCGATTTAGAGCGGGCGAATTTCGGCCGCTTGAGGTCCTTTCGGACCATCTTTAACTTCGTATTCGACTTCCTGGCCTTCGTTCAGGCTGCGATAGCCGCGACCCTGGATGGCGGAAAAGTGTGCGAACACATCGGTGCCGCCCACGTCCGGCGTGATGAAACCGAAACCCTTGTCAGCGTTGAACCACTTGACTTTGCCCTTCTGAGCCATTTTCTCTAGCGTCCTGTAATTAAATCGAAATGCAATGAATCAAGGACGCCGTGCGAACTGAACGATCGGTGCAAAACCAGTGTTCCCGCTTGTCGCCAGAGCGGCAGAAACGAGTCTGCTCGCGCTTGAATCAACTGCGGAATCAGCATACTCATCCGGCATTACCGAGTCATATAGTTGTTTACCCCAATGTCGCTTTTTTTTCACTGGAACGGCAGTACCGCCAGGCGGAATTAGCCATGCCGACGCGCCAAAACCGTATAAATGGGACCCGTCACGATCACCACAAAAACCATGCGCGTGACGTGAAATGCCGTCACCACCGGAACGCCCAGCTGCAGCACCTTGGCGGTGATCGCCATCTCGGCAATACCGCCCGGCGTCGTGCCCAGAATCAAGGTGGGAATGGGCGCAGCAGACCACAAGGACAGCAAGGCGCCCACGCCGAAGGCCAGCGCCAATGCCAGCACCGTAAAGCCCGCCACTGCCGCCATGAAACGCGGCGCTGCGCGGAAAAAGTCTGGCCGGTACCGATCGCCAAGTGACCAGCCGATAAGCAGTTGCCCTGCTTTCGGCACATAGTCCGGCAATGCGGAAAGCTCGATGCTGGACGCAGTCAGCACCATTGCGACAAGCATGGGCCCAAGCACCCAGGGATTGGGCAACCGCAGCTTCGTAAACATGGCGCCGCCCACAATGGTCAGGGCCACCAACGCGGCCAGGCCAAGCGCGTGCACGTCGCGCGGTCCCGGCACGGTGGGATCCAGGCCAGCCACGCCCCACCACTGGAATATGAAGGGCACCGTCACAACCACCAGCAGTACGCGCACGCTGTGCGCGGTCGCAACGCGATCGATCCGCGCGCCATGGCGTTCGGCCAGATTGGCCATTTCACTTGCGCCGCCGATGGCCGATGAGAACCACGCCGTCTTGAAGTCCACATCCGTGAAACGCCGCAGAATGGCGGTGCCCAGAAATGCGAGCGCCAGCGCGAACAGCATCCCCACGACAATAGGGCCAGCGTTGCTGCCAATGTGTCCGATGACCTGTGGGGTGAAATACAGCCCCAGCGATGCGCCGATGACCCATTGGCCCGCATTGCGCGCCGGCCGCGGACACGCAGTGCGCACGCCGGCAATCCGCGTGGCCGCAGTCAACAGCAGCGCGCCCAACATCCACGGCAGCGGCAGGTGGGCCCACACCGCAAGCAACGCGCCGGCCAGCGCAATACCAAACCCGCCCAGCACTCGCACCCGCATGTTCTGAACCACAATCCGATCCGCGTTAGAAGCTCATGAAAAATGAATTATGAGTTAGTGGGATACTTACGAAAACTTTCCTCGGCTACCCGTGTTCACTTCGCGTCCAACATGATCCGCTCCAAACTCCCCGACGTCGGCACCACCATATTCACCGTGATGAGCCGCCTGGCCATCGAGCACAAGGCCATCAACCTGGGCCAGGGCTTTCCTGACTTCGATCCGGACCCCGCGCTGTGTGCGCTGGTCACCAAGGCGATGGCCGACGGCCACAACCAATATCCGTACATGCCGGGCGTCGCGCCGCTACGCGAAGCCATCGCGGCCAAGACGCGCGAACTCTACGGCCATGCCTACGATCCCGAAACCGAAATCACGGTGACCAGTGGCGCCACTGAGGCGTTGATGGCCACGGTATTGGCGGCGGTGGGCAGCGGCGACGAAGTGGTGGTGATCGAGCCCTGCTATGACTCGTACCTGCCGGCGATTCGCCTGGCCGGCGGCACCGCAGTCCCCGTGCCGCTGCGCGCGCCCACCGAAGCCGATCCGTACTACCGCATCGACTGGCAACGTGTGCGCGACGCCATCACGTCCAAGACCCGTCTGTTGATGCTGAACTTTCCGCACAACCCCACCGGCGCGGTGCTTGACGAGAGCGACCTGGACGCGCTTGAAGCGATCGTCCGCGACACGGGCGTGCTGCTGGTGTCGGACGAGGTCTACGAACACATCGTGTTCGACGGCAAACCGCATGCCAGCGTGGCGCGCCGCCCGCTGCTTGCCGAACATGCGTTTGTGATCTCGTCGTTTGGCAAGACCTATCACACCACCGGATGGAAGATCGGCTATTGCTGCGCACCGCGCCAACTGAGCGCCGAGCTGCGCAAGGTGCATCAGTTCATGGTGTTCACGGTGCCGTCGCCGATGCAGTTTGCGCTGGCGGAATTCATGCGTGATCCCAAGCCTTACCTGGATCTGCCGGCGTTCTATCAGGCCAAGCGGGACCGCTTGTCGCAAGGGCTGGCGCAGACGCGATTCCGGCCGCTGCCCAGTCCCGGCACGTTCTTCCTGCTGGCTGACTACAGCCAGATCTCCAAACAGAACGAAGCCGACTTCGCGCGCGACCTGACCGTCAACCATGGCGTGACCGTGATTCCGGTGTCCGCGTTCTATCGCCAGCCCGACGCGCCCGAATCGAATCATCGGATCGTGCGCTTCTGCTTTGCCAAGAAGGACGCAACGCTGGACGCGGCGCTGGAGCGTCTGAAGCAGGTCTGACGGCTCAATATCTGAGTAAAAGCTCATATATGAAAATGCGGTCGAATTAACCTCAACATGCTTAAAAAAAAGGGGCGCCAAAAGGCGCCCCTAAGCATTTGCCGGTCTCGCATTACGTCAGCCCGCGCACCGGCCGGTGCGCGGACCCGCTTCATCAGACCGGCCCAGCGGCAACCTTTCTTGCGGCGCGCACACGGCGCAGGATCTGCGGCACGATCACCACTGCCGCCGCGCCCACCCACAGGGCGATCGACACGGGGCTTGCGAACAGCACGCCCACGTCGCCATCCGTCATCGACAGCGCACGGCGGAGGTTCTGTTCCATCATGTTGCCCAGGACGACGCCAAGTACCAGCGGCGCCATCGGCACACCGAACTTGCGCAGGAAGTAGCCCAGCGTTCCGATAGCCGCAACCAGCAGCAGATCAAAGGTGCCCGCGTTGATTGCATAGACGCCGATGTAGCTGATGCACAGGATGCCCGGCACCATCAGCCAGCCCGGCACGGACAGCACTTTGGAAAAGAACCGCACCAGCGGCACGTTCATCACGAAGAGCAGCACGTTTGCGACGAACAACGATGCGATCAGGCCCCACACCAGCTCCGGCTTGGTATCGAACAGGACCGGTCCCGGCGTGATGTTGTAGAGCGTCAGCGCACCCATCATCACCGCGGTGGTGCCGGAACCGGGCACGCCCAGCGTCAGCATCGGAACGAACGAGCCGATCGCCGACGCGGTGGCGGCGGCTTCCGGCGCGACGAGTCCACGCATGTCGCCCTTGCCGAACTTGGCCTCGGGATCCTTGGCTTCGATGATGCGCTTTTCCTGCGAGTACGCGACCGCCGCAGCCACACTGGCACCTGCGCCGGGCAGCACCCCCACGCCGAAGCCTACGAACGCACTGCGCACCACGCTCCACCACGTATAAGCCATCTCCTTCAGGTTGAAGAGCTTGCGGCCGCTGGGCTTGACCTCGACGCTGTGGCCGGCCATCACCTTCTCAAGCATCTCCAGCATCTCGCTGACGGCGAACAGGGCGATGACGACCACGACGAAATCGATGCCGTCGGCCAGATGCACGGACTCGAAGGTATAGCGGTAAACGCCCGAGTTCGCATCCACGCCCACCACCGAAATGGACAGGCCGATCATCGCCGCCAACACGCCCTTGACCGGCTGCTTGCCGAGCAGGCTGGTCAGGCAGCAGAACGCAAAGATCATGAGCACGAAGTATTCGGCGGGGCCAAATGCGAGCGCCCATTTCGCCAGCAGCGGCGCGAGCAGGATGATGCCCACCACCGACACGATGGCGCCAAAGAATGCCGACCATGCAGACAAGGACAACGCCACGTTGGCCAGGCCCTGCCGCGCCAGCGGATAGCCGTCCAGCGTCGTCATGATGGCACTCGCTTCGCCCGGCACGTTCAGCAGGATCGCGGTGATGCGGCCGCCGTACTCCGCGCCCACATATACCGCGGCCAGCAGGATCAGCGCCGTTTCGGGCGGAAGATTCATGGCGAAGGCGATGGGGATCAACATCGCCACGCCATTGACGGGCCCCAGCCCCGGCAACACGCCCACCATGGTTCCGATGAAGGAGCCGATGGCAGCCACCAGCAGGTTCGTCAGCGAAAACGCGACGCCAAAGCCTATCGACAGATGATCGAGAATGCCGCTCATATCAGGTTCTCCAACAGTCCGCCGGGCAGGACGACGTCCAGCACCTTGTCGAACAGCACGAAAAAGAAAATGCTCATGACGACGCCGCCGATCGCGCACTTGAGCCAACTGCCGCCGAACAGGCGGCCCACGAAGATCGTCATGAGCGACGTGGCGACAATGAAGCCCAGCCACTGGAAGAGAAACGCATAGGCGGTCACGAACACCACCATCAGCGCGATGCGCCCGTTGGCGCCGGCAGGGTTGCGCTCGACAGCGTGGCCGCCTTTGTAGACGAGCCACAGCCCGCACAGGCCGATGATCAGCGCCAGCAGCAGCGGGAAGGCGCGTGGCCCGACGGGTTCGTAGGCGAAAGGCGCCTCGATGCTCCAGCCGGCGGCCGTCATGAAGACGGCCAGCGCCAGGGCGGCAATGCCCAGAATTCGATCGTTCATGGTCCAGGTTCCGTTCAAATCCGATCGCGCGGCGCAGCGGGACCTGCCGCCGGCCTGAAATGGCGGCAGGTGTGCCCTGGCGGGCGCGTTCGGGGGTCGGGCCTTGCGGCCGGCTTACTTTTTGATCAGGCCGAAGGTGTCGGCCAGTTCGCCGTACTGCTTGACCTGGTTTTTGACGTAGGCGTCCAGTTCGGGGCCGGTCTTGTTGAAGGGGAACAGGCCCTGCTGCTGGCGCAGCTTCTCGAACTCGGGTGCGGCCGTCGTCTTGTTGAACGCGTCCACCCAGAACTGGTAGTCGGCGTCAGACACCTTGGGACCCACGTAGAAGCCACGGATGATCGGCCAGACGATGTCGTAGCCCTGTTCCTTGGCAGTGGGCACGGAACCCAGCTTGCCCGGCAGGCGCTGGTCGTTGAAGACCGCCAGCACGCGAATCGGGGCGCCGCCTTCCAGCATCGTGAATGCTTCGGCCGCATCGCCCATGTAGGCCTGGATATGGCCACCGCGCAGCGCCGTCACGGCCTCACCGCCGCCTTCGAAGGCGACGAAGCGCATCTTCTTGAAGTCCACGCCCGCCGCCTTGGCTGTCAGCGCCGCCTTCATCCAGTCCTGGCTGCCCACGGTGCCACCCGCGCCCAGCACGATCTTGGTCGGATCCTGCTTGAAGGCGTCCATCAGGCTCTTCAGGTCGGTGTACGGCGAGTCGTTGCGCACCACGGCCACGCCGTAATCGGTGCCGATCGCGGCCAGCCAGCGCACGTCGTTGACGTTGTACTTGCCGAACTTGCCCTGCGCCAGGTTGAGCAGCGAGCCGCCGGAGAACGCAACGATGGTGCCCGGCTCATTCGGATGCTGGGCCACGATGTTGTTGTATGCCACCGCGCCAATGCCGCCCGGCATGTAGACGATGCGCATGGCGCTCTTGAGCGCCCCACTCTGCTTCAGGCCTTCGGTGGCCAGGCGGCACGTCAGGTCGAATCCGCCACCAGGCTGCGCCGGCGCAATGCACTCCGGGCGGCGGGGTTCATCGGCCGCATGGGCCGCGCCGAGGGACAGGGTGATGGCGCCAAGCGCCGCCATGGCTGCGATGCGCAGCTTCAGGGTCGTCTGCATTCTTGCGTCTCCAGGATTTATAGGTCTAGGTATCGCTGGCAGCGGCGCTACGGCGATCGATCGCGTCCAGCGGCTCCAGTGGACGCAACCGTACAAAACCGAAGCTTTCCATAAGCTTTCAATTTCGGCCGATTTCGTGACGCGGCGCAGCATCCGGTCCCGTTTGCAGGGTAAACACCAACGCCGCGCGCAGGCCCGGCTGCCCCACCCGGTTCTCGAGCACGAGCCGGGCGCCCAGGATTTCGGCGATGGTGCCCACGATCGCCAGGCCCAGGCCGGCCCCGGTGGTGTTCTTGCCTGCCGCGCCTCGCCGGAAGCGGACGCACGCCCGGGCAATGTCCTCGTCCGACATGCCCGGTCCGTCGTCTTCCACCAGTAGCCGGGCCTGGTCTGTGTCGGTCTCGATCCGGACGGTGACCACACCACCGGCGGACGCGTAGCGGATGGCGTTGTCGACCAGGTTACTGACCGCTTCCCGCAACAGCCACTCCGCCCCGCCGACGACAACCGGCCTGCAGTCCGCCTCCAGGCCGATGTCCAACTGCCGGCCTCGGGCATTGGGTAATTGGGTACGGATCACCCCGTCCGCGAGGTCCACCAGGTCCACCGATTCAGGCGCCAAACCACCTTCGGCCAGCGAAGCGTCTTTAGCGCGCGCCAGCGCGAGCATCTGGTTGGTGGTGCGTACGGCCCTGTCCAACCCCTCTTGCATCGCCAGAAGGGCTGTACGGACCTCCTGGGGGTCTGTTTCGCGCAGGGCATAGGCGGTCTGGGTCCGCAAAACGGACAAGGGCGTGCGCAATTGGTGCGACGCGTCGTCCAGGAACTGCGCCTGCACCCTCCCCAAGGCCGCAAATCGGGCCATGTGGAGGTTTACGGCCGCCACCAGGGGTAGGACCTCCCCCGGCATGTCGGACGCGCTGACGGGGCTTAAATCGTCCGCAGATCGGCCTTTGACTTCCTGACGCAGCCGCTCCAGGGGGCGAAGGGCCATGAAAACGCCCAGGATGATCACCAGGACGCTGATGAGGATCACGGCAAGGTCCCGCTCCACCGACCGCACCAAAACCTTGTGGAGGAACGCCTGACGGCTTTCCAGGCCCTCCGCGACCTGCACGATCACCCGGCCGCCCTGGTTCGCATACAGCGGCGGATCCATGGGCCGGGCCAATGCCGCCACCCGGACGGGCTGGCCCTGGTAGGTCGCGTAGAAAAACCGCGGCTCGCCCGACACGAGGGGCTGCTCCGGCAGAGGCAGCCCGGGATGGCCGATCTCGGCCAGCCCGTCTTCGGTTGCCACCCGGTAGAACACGCTGCCATTGGCCGTCAGCTCGAAAAACTCAAGCATCAGGTAGGGCTGCTCCATGGCTAATCCACCGCTGGCTGTGGATATGTTGTGGTCGATCGCGCGAAGCGCGCCGGCGAGAGACCGGTCGTAGGCATTGTCGACCTGGTTGCGCAGCTGGTGGTTGGACAGCCAGAGCGCACCCATCATCACGAAGACGAGAGTCGGAATCAGCCACCAGAGCAACTGCGTTTTCAGCGTTCGGGCGCGTTTTTTCGCCGAAAAATCAACGCTGTTTTGCGGACTTCTAGTTGTCAACAAGGTTCTCCAGGCAGTAGCCCATACCGCGCATGGTCACGATCTGCACACCGGTTTCCGCCAATTTTTTGCGCAATCGGTGAACCAGGACCTCGATGGCTTCCAGGTTGATGTCGGCATCGTCCGTGAGGATGCGGTCCAGGATCTGCTGCTTGTTGATGGGTTCGCCGCTTTTCTGGATCAGCACCCGAAGGACCGCATGTTCACGTGGGGATAACTGCAAAGGCTGTCCATTGACCGTGAATTTCTGCGCGGAAGTTTCAAAAACCAGGTTTCCCAGCGATAGGCGCGGATGTTCGCGCCCGCGGCTGCGGCGAATCAGCGCAATCAATCGCGCTTCCAACTCTTCCACAACAAAGGGTTTCGGCAGGAAATCGTCCGCTCCCTCGTGAAGTGTTCCGATTCTCTCGGCCAGTGAATCGCGCGCGGTCAAGACCAGCACCGGCGTACGGTCGTCCCGCGCGCGAATCTTCGCCAGCAAAGTATGGCCATCCATGCCGGGAAGTCCGAGATCCAGGATGACCGCATCGAAATCTTCGACGGCCAGCCTTCTTTCGGCGACAAGTCCGTCATCAGCCCATTCCACGACAAAGCCGGCATGTCTGGCCAGGCTTCTGGACAGCCAGCGGGCAAGTTCAGCTTCATCTTCGATCAGGAGGATACGCATGGACGCAGTCCGGGGGGCGGTGGATGGGCGAAATGGGAAAGCATGTTTGGCTTTTCCTTTTTTTTTCTTTATATAAAGACTAATGATTAATAAGGGCTGTGGATAACTACCTTAACCTTGAAAACCTCTTTCTTTTCATTGCCTTGCGTCCGTTTTTGCTTGTGCAAGAACTCTGTGTGGGAAAAAAGCTGAAGTTGGACAAGATTTTGGACCGCGTCCGAAACCCCTGCTTGTTCAACTTGCCTCCACAACATGTGCACAAGCGCGCTACTTAGGAGTTATCCACAGGGCGTTTCTGGCAACTGGGTCCCGAGAAGCGCCCTTTTACCTCGGAAAACCGCCCTACGCCTACCCGGATTTTTGCCCTTGCAGCGCCCCAAAACGGGCCGCTACGCGGTGATCGGAATCGGGTATTCGAGGGGTGACCTGGGCGGTTTGTTGACGGTGCGCTGAACAAAAAGTGAGCAGGATCCGCCGTAGAATCCGGCCATGGATAGCGACTTGAAACTGCGCCGACCGGCCTGGGCCAGGCGGTTGAAACGCGGACTTTTGGCGGAAAATTTAGCCTTGACGTTGTGTGCGGCCGCGTTGATTGGCGCCCTGGGTGCGCTGGCAACGATGGTGTTTCGCGAACTGCTTGGCTGGATGCAATTGTTGGTAGGGGGCGGCGAGGTTCCCCACGGCATGGTGTCGCTCGCGCGTGGGCTGGACCCCTGGCAGCGGTTTCTGATGCCGGCGGCCGGGGGCGCGATCGCCGGCCTGATCCTGCAGGCTGCCACCCGATGGCTGCCCCGGCGGGGGGCAGCCGACTATATGGAAGCCATCTCGATCGGCCGTGGCGTCATCGGCTTTCGCCAGACGGTCGCGCGCAGCCTGTCCTCGATTTTTTCGATCGGATCCGGCGCATCGATCGGCCGCGAGGGACCGATGGTGCAACTGGCGGCAATGTGTGCATCATTGACGGGCCGCTATCTGGTCTTGCCGCCTCGCCATCTCCGGCTGCTGGTGGCCTGCGGCGCGACGGCGGGCATCACCGCCGCATACAACGCGCCGATTGCCGGCGCGGTGTTCATTTCAGAGATTGTGTACGGCGTGATTTCAACCGCGACGCTGGTGCCCCTGGCCGTCGCGTCCGTGGTCGCCAACATCGTGACGCGGCAGGTGCTGCACTACGACGCGGTCTTCCAGATGCCGCATTTCGAGTTCGTGTCGGGGTGGGAAGTGATCAACTACCTGGGACTTGGCCTGATTGCAGGTCTGGCCGCGCCCCAATTCCTGCGATTCCTGGACTTGTCTCGCGCGGCATTTCGCCGGTTGCCGTTTCCAATCTGGGCCAGGATGGCGGCAGGCGGACTGGTAGTCGGCGCGCTGTCTGTGATCGATCCCGCGGTGTGGGGCAACGGCTACAGCGTGGTGAACAGCATGCTGCATACGGATTGGGCGTGGCAGGCGGTAGCCGCACTGCTGTTGCTCAAGACATTGGCTACGGCGGCCAGTGTCGGGTCCGGCGCTCTAGGCGGAGTATTCACGCCGACCTTGTTCGTGGGGGCGGCGCTGGGCGCCTTGTACGGGACTGCGCTGCAGGGCCTGTTTCCGACCGGCAGTTTGTCGGCGGTGTCCAGTTATGCCGTCGTGGGAATGGGCGCGCTGCTGGCGGCCACCACGCATGCGCCGCTGATGTCGATCTTGATGATCTTCGAGATGACGTTGAGCTATGAAGTCATGTTGCCGTTGATGCTGGCGTGCATGACGGGGTACGTCATTGCGCAGCGCATCCGGCCGGAGTCCGTCTATGCGAAATCGCTGGCGAAAAACAGGATCGCCGCGCATTTGATGGCCAGAAAAGGCAGGCCGATAAATTATGAGTAAAAGCTCATATTTTCGAATCGGCTCTTTGGATATTTGAGAGTTTTGCAAGAGCCCATTAATCAAGGGTCTTTTGCATGAAGACGCGCTTCAGTCCAATCTCCGTGGCGCGATGCGTTTCCACATAGCCGCGCCGCGTGTAGATGGCGATGTTCTCGGTCATCACTTCCTGGGTGTAAAGCCGAATGCGTGAAAATCCGGCGCGGCGCGCGGTGTCTTCGGCCCACTGCAGCAGCGTCCGGCCGTGGCCCTTGCCTTGCGCGGTTGGCGATACGGCGATGTTGTCCAGCAACATGCAGCTGTCGTCGGGTTCTGGAATCAGCACGATGAGGCCTTCGATGCCGTCTTCCGATTCCAGGACGTGAACCACGCCTTGCGCGACGCGCGCCGGATAGTCGTCCAGCATGGGACCGGGCGTTGCGCCGTTGCGTCCGATGTAGGGGGTGTAAGCCTCGTGGACGATGTGCTCGATGCGGGCGACATCAGCAGGCTTTGCGACGCGGATATGAAAAGGGGTGGCATTCGTATTCATGACGACGCGCCTCTGGTTATCTTCCCGACGCAAAAGCGGTAGATGCAATCTGACCGGTCGAATCTAGCACGGAGTCCATGTCCGGCGCCGTACGAGATTCAAGATCCATCTCCGCGGGCCATTGGACTCTGGGAGCCAGGCGCAAAGCGATGTTGTAGGGAGCGACGTCATTGGCATCACGAGGTTCGACACGATCTGGGTCGAGGCCATTAATGCCGTTTTGCATGTAGGCACACACGTATGCCCAGAGATTGGAGGTGTTCGCAGCGTCGGTGTTCAATTGGAAGCGTGCCACGACGTTGCTCGTGCCCGGGTCCACCACCGCGATGGAGACGCCTTCTTTGATGATGAGCCCGCCGCCAGGCGTCGCGCCACGGACTTTCCATTTCTCCGCGCGCAGATTTTCCCAGTCATAGCTGGCGGTGGTCACGTATGCGCGCTCGAAGGGATTCCACCATACAGAATGGAAGTCATAGATGTATACCTTGCGGCGTAGTCGATTGAATCGAAGCGGAAGACCGCGGGGCGGGGAAACTTCGGCCCGATAGATAACCCATACTGCCCAGACACAGATGGCAATTGACATCGCAAAAAGCAGAAGAATGCCGACTTCAAGCACGCCCACTCCCGCCGATGTCAGCGCGTGGATAGTATTTGCGACCAGGCCTGAATGCTCGAGGAAGGACCAAGGGATAAGCAGTGAAAGAACGAAGGGAACACCGCGAATACTCGACGTATTCCGAGCAAATTCAACATACGTCTCATCCATATGAGCCGGCGCCTGCCAGAGCAGCATGGGAGCCTCATCTGGAGGATCATTGGGGCCTGGCAGATCGCGTTGCCAGCCGCCGCAGGGCGGGCTCAGTTGAGGTCTTGCCATCAGAGTTCCTTTGTGATTTCGATGGCGGAGAAGCTTGAGTTCACCAACGATTGCATCGGGGCTGTGGAGCCGCAGTAGGCCGGCTGGCGATCGGTCCCTTCTAGGAAGCAAATCCAGTCTTTGGGCCTCGACTGCGTTTATGGCGCCGTTCTTGATTCAAGGTCCATATCCGCGGGCCACTCGACTCTAGGGGCCAAGCGCAAGGCGATGTTGTACGGAGCGATGTCGTTGGCGTCACGCGGTTCGGCACGATCGGGGTCGAGGCCTTCGATGCCGTTCTGCATGTAGGCGCACACGTAGGCCCAAAAATTGGAGGTGTTCGCGGCGTCAGTATTCAAGTGGAAGCGTGTCACGACTGTGTTGGTACCCGGTTCCACCACCGCGATGGAGACGCCTTCCTTGATGATGAGTCCTCCGCCCGGAATCGCGCCGCGAACTTTCCACTTTTCCGCGCGCAGATCGTCCCAGTCATAACTTGCCTTGGTTACGTGCCCGCGATCGAATGGATTCCACCAGACTGAATGGAAGTCATAGACGTAAACCTTGCGGCGTAGACGATTGAAACGAAGCGGGAGATCCCGGGGCGGGGACACCTCGGAACGGTAGATAACATGAGCAGCCCAAGCGTTCAGGGAGAGTGTGCTCACGTGCAGTAGGAAAATGCTTGCAACTTCAAGCGTGACATCCTCAGACGCCGCGCTTATCGCATAAATATCCCATCCAGCGAATACCAAGAGCAGGAGGAACATCAATCCGAGCAGCAGTGAAAGGAAAAAGCAAACACCGCGCAAACTCGACGTGTTCCGAGCGAACTCGACATACGTTTCATCCATGTGCGTTGGCGCCTGCCAGAGCAGCACGGGGGGCTCAATGAGTGGGTCATTGGGGCCGGGCAGATCACATTGCCATCCGGCGCAGGGGGGAGTTAGCTGTGGTCTCGCCATCAAAGTTTCTCCGTGATCTCGATGGCGACGAAGCCGGTGTCGTCGTTTTTATCCGGCCAGAATGCGACGGCAAATGTTGCCGATTTGATCTTGTTGATGGGATCAAACCAGTATCGGCCGCTAAGAATTGGCCGGCCGGATGTTGGTTTCGTCTCGCTGACCAGCGTGTAATCCGGATGGTTCAGGGCAGAAGTTTGCATGGCATGGGCGGTATCGTTGACTTGCCCACATGCCATGACGTGAGAAGACAGAGTAGGCTTACGTATGCCGTCGTGTGCGAGGCCAAAGCGCTCGGTGGTGAGGGTGAAGCGGTAGCGGGATCGTTCGGCATCGAAACCAGGTAATGTCACGCTGTAACCAAGCGCTCTGTCGTCACGACTGCGCCGCGGTTCTTGAGTACTTCGATGTCTTCGGTGTAGAGCTCATCTATCGAGCTCGCTCGATCTTCATTGTAGAAGCGGAGGTCGACCTCCATGCCGAGCACTGCGGCGTTAAGCGCAGCAATGGCGACGTCCATATCGTCCGGATTGCGCCAGCGCTCATTCGCTTCTGTTCGGCCGAAGTAGCAACGCCGAGCCCACTTTTCCATCGCGTCCGATTCGAGGTTTTTCGCAATTTTCGTCACTACGAAGGCAATGAGTACGATAGCAATGCCGGCACCCAATCCCCCGAATAACGAGAGTGATCGCACTGCTCCCCAAAACACCACAAATCCTCCAGTAATTGATAACCCACCGGCAAATATGTGGTAACGGCGGGCATCTACATCTCCAGCCTTCGATAGGCGTATGGCCGCATTGAAACTCGCACCGGCATCCGCAATCCCCGCCAAAGCTGATATCGCTCCACCAACCATCACCATCCTCGAACCCAGCCCCACGACGCGAGTGAGCACAGGAGTTTTCTCCGCGCCCCAACGCAGCACGAAATCCTTGGCAGCGTCCGCCGGTATCTTGATCGCCAAGCCCGCCGCCTCAACACTCGCTCCTAGGAAGCCGAGCGAAACGCTGTAAAACGCCGCGACGGCCTCGGGATGCTGTGCTCCCACCTTCGCATCCAGGTCGGCAATCGCGCTTTTCAAACTGTCCCGTAGAAAGTACAGGCCGATAAAAGACAAGCCCCCATCCACGCTACCGACGGCCAGGCTCTTCAAGCTTGCAAAGGTGCTGCGGGCGACACGACGAGCTCCCGCTGCGCCCACCTTCATTTCATTTAGCACCGCGGCGGCGGCGGGTTCCAGATTCTTCAGGCCGGCGTTGACTTGCCGTAAGGCATGTTGGGCTTCCCTTTTGACCTCCTGTCCAAGTGCGCCGGCCGCCTGCTTGATGTCCTGCGCGCCCTCCTTGGCTTCTTGACTGAAATCCACGATGCGCTTCTTGACTTCTTCGGCAGTTCCATGCGCCCATAGCGTGACGTTGATGAGCACATTGCGGACGTTGGCATTGGGGATGGTGATCAAACTACCCAGCAGCATGGCGCGTGCGCGCTTTCCGGCCGCCTTTTGGGCCGAGTTGGCATGCTCGCGGATCTCGCTCGACAGCAGCTCGAAGCACTCCCCCACCGTGAGCTGGATGGTGATCTGGGTGAACTTGGCTTTACCGTATAGCCAGGCGGCACCGGACTGGAGGTTGTCCAACGCCGCCTTGGCGCCGGCGCTCAGGGTACTTTCTAGGCGGTTGCTCGCATCGTGGATGGCCGCCAACAGCTGGTCTGCAGCTTCAACAACAAGCGCGCTGCGCCATTCGCTACCCTCTTTGCTGGTGGCGACCATTTTTATCGCGTCAAAGTACTTTTTGCCTGCGTCGGAGGGCATTGCGTCCGTGAACTGCGGTTCGAACGCTTGCTGCAAGTCAGTGTGCTGGCCATTGAGTGCGGTGTAGGCCGGGCTACCACCGTCGGACAGAAGGTCTTGCCAAGCCTGACTGCTGGGGCCCAACACTTCCGGAGTGGGCTTCTCGCCAGCTTCTCTCTCGTCCGCCGCTGTGGTTTGCTGTGGCGGGGCATCCGTGATGCCGCCCGCGAGACAAGCCGCGGTGGTGCTCAGGCGGCATTGCTGCGAACGCGCGTCGGCGTCCGCATAGTCCAGGGCCATGATCCGGCGCCAGCTAGCGCCCGTCACCAGGTCGGCCCAGTCGGACGCATATGCGTCGATCTGCTTCTGAAAATTCTCGTCTTCCTTGTCGTACGCATCCTGAAAGGTTTTCCGTCCCGCTGGGCCGGTTTCCCAGTAACGCTCTTCCAGCCGGGCCATGCGACGCTTGGTCTTGCGATCGACCATACCTGCATGTTGCTGCGCGGGGTCATGGAATACGGGCGGGACGCCGGATTCGCTGGACGTCCAGTAATCGCTGGCTGGCGGCGTCGGCGGGTGTGCAGCCTCGACCTGCTGGGCGATGTAAGCTTTGATGCCGAGCAGGCACTGAGAGGTCAGGTAGGCATACCGCCTTGTGGGTTCTTCACGCCATCGCTGACGCATCGTGTTGACGGAGAGCCGCAGGCTGTTGAGTTCTGCCGCCATGCCCACCGGGTCGGGCAGGACGAGGCCGGCTACTCCTTTTGGAAGCCCATGCTGCTTTTCGAGCATGCGCAGTTGCGCCTGCATGGCTTCCAAGCGCGCATGACGGGGATGCCAATCATGGACGCTGCCGAAATCGCGGGTGCCGATCGCGTACTCGGCGACATGCTGGTGGAGATCATCGCCGTTCTCAAGGGCAAGCGCCTGGTTGCCACCTGTCGGATCTTGCTTGAGCGTCAAGAGATTGACCACTCTGAACCGTTCACGATAATCAGCCGGCAGTGCTTTTCCATCAGCGTATTTGCCGGTGCGATAAGCATCGAGTGTCGCCTTCGGCCAAGGATCCTGTGAAAACGCGATCCAGGCCTGCTTATGCGTTGCGGTGTCGACGTTGATGAATGCCGCGCGCAGATCATGTCCCGCCTCCACGCATAAGGTGGCTAGCGGCTCGGGCTTCGCTCGCGGCATGGAGAACGGATTGAACTGGCGCAGGTAGCCTTCCGGTGTGACCTGATAGGCGTGCCAGATTTCTTTGTCCAGCAGAACGTAGACATAACCGTGCCGCAGTATGCGCAACGCAGTCTGGATTGACCCGTGGTGCAGTTCGCCATGCTGCTTGAGCCCGTCGGTAAGAGGCATGACTGCAAGCCGAAGCGGCAGGATCGGTATGCCCTTTCGTTCACAGGCGCTGCAATTGCCGGTGGGATTGGGCGCCGCCTGGCGGCCCGCCTGAGTCAGAGTCTTGCTGGTGCTCATGAATAGTTCGACGCTGGAGATAACGATGCAACGATGCGCTGCCACGCAACGTCATCGTAGGTTTCAAAACGCGCTTGCAATGTGGACTGGCCTATGGCTGCGATCGCGATATCGGCTTGAACTTTTGGATGCTGTGGAAGACCGGGATGAATGAACACGCGATGTGTGCACAGGTCGATGATGTCTGCGCTCAGGCGCAATCCAAGGTGATGGGCGTCGCGGATCATCCGGAATGCATGCACGGCGGCTTGCGGCGGCAGAATCGTGACGCCACGCCAGCGCATGGGGGCATACGTCATCGGAAGCGTTAACGCCAGGCGCCACACATCCAGGAAGTCGCCGACGAGCGGGGCTAGTTGTTGAGCCTGTCGAGCTAGCACGAGTTCTTCCGTGCCGGCCCCGGTTGGAGCACCCCGAAGCAAGGTGTAGGTGCCCCAACTTGTCGGGCAGAGCCAACGCTTTATTGGCCAGACGAGCCCGGAAATGTCACGCCCGATTGATGCCGCCAGCAGTTCGAGCCGCAGTGGTTCGAACCAGGGTATCGTGCGCATCCCGGCTACCGGCGCGGTGATATCCAGGCAGCGCGCCGCGATGTGATCGGCGAGCGCAGCAAGGGGTTGATCACTGGTCAACCATCCGCAGACATAGCGCTTTTTGTGACTGGCGTCCTCACGCGCGGCATGTTCAGCGGCTGCGAGCATAGAAGTGTTCGCGATGTCGCCTGGCGCAGCCAGCTGTACAAGCGCCGGACATGCGTCAGGCGTATGCGCCAGGTCTGGCCGCATTACGGGCGCGATCGACTGAGCGCCCAACGCTTGGGTCAGCGATTTGATACTCAGGGAATCTGTTGGTGCGCACGGCGCTAGCAGGTCCAGCAAGAGGTAAAGATGGTCGTTGGATGCGCGCTCTGTTCGGGCGAATTCTTGTACGGCGCTCCGCTTCATCTGGCACGCTCCAGACAATCAGATAGTGCACCTTCTAGCACCGCGCTATCCAATGCAAGCTTGTTGCCGCCGCCGCCACCTTGCTTCTGGAGGGGGCCTTTGACCTGGATGGAGATAGCGTCAAGGGTTATGCCGGCGCCATCTATTCGAATGGTTCCACCAGGCCCTTTTATGACCAGCTCATCTCCGGCATGCAGGGCATATTCCTTAGTCCGATGACGGATGCCCTGGCCGGCCTGCAGCTCGGCGTGGCCCTCGACGGTGTGTTCCTGATGCCCGCCAATACTCACCCAATGGTTCGCCGCGGTCTTGTCGCGGCGGTTATTGCCCACTTCCTCGGTACGGTCCTTGGTGGTGTAGATCGTGTGATTGCGCCCCACGGTCAAAAAGTCGTCCCGCCCGATGTCGTGCCGCCGGTCCTGGCCGATGTTGACCTGTTCGTCGTTGCCCACGGTCTCCTTGCGGTCGTGGCCGATCGTGATGGTCTCGTCGTTCTCGACCTGTTCGCTGCGGTCATGGCCCACAAACGTGGTTTCGTCGTTGTTGACGTGGATGTTCTGGTCCTTCTGCGCATGGACGTAGATCTCTTCCTGGTCCTTCTCGTCCTCAAAGCGCAGTTCGTTGTACCCCTCGCCCTTGTGCGTTTTGCTCTTGATCGTCATTCGCGTCTTGTGGCGCGGCAGTTCGTAGGGCGGCAATTGCAGGCGGTTGTAGACGCGGCCGGTGATCACGGGCTGATCGGGGTCGCCGTCGAAGTAAGAGACGATGACTTCCTGACCGATGCGCGGGATGGCCATGTGGCCCCAGGTGGCGCCGGCGATGTTCTGCGAGACGCGAATCCAGCAGGAGCTGTACTCGTCCTCCTTACCGAGCCGGTCCCAGGGGAACTGGACCTTCACCCGGCCGTATTCGTCGGTATAGATCTCTTCATTGGGCGGGCCGACCACCACAGCGTTCTGCGGACCGTCGATGCGCGGCCGGGGTAGCGGTTCCGCGCGCCATTCGGCATCGTCAGGAACCAGCTCCGCCTCGTAGCTGTAGTGCGTTCCCAGCTGGGCTTGTGCACTTTCCTCGGCCTGACTCGTGTGTTGGATGCCACGGTGGACGATGCGCACCGGGCGCCAGCCGCGGTTCAGGTCTTCGCGAGGATGACCGGCGAGGGTGAATGAAATGCCCAGCTGGAGCCGCGGGTCATCGCCTTCAACAAAAGCGACGCGCGAATCGCGGCGATGGCCCCGCAGGCGGTTCTCGGCGAAAGGTCTGCCGGCTTCGTCGAATTTTGCGCGGGCCGGGTAGTCATAGCGTTCGTAGCGGCGGCCTTGACGGTCCAGATCCCGTCCGTCGCGGCTGTGCTGGTGGGTGTATCGCGGATGGTGAAAGGTGTAGTCGCGCTGGGTCTGGCGCGCGGTGCGAACGTTCTCCGTGTAGGAGAATTGCCGCAGCGCTGGCTGCGGCTGGTCACCGCCGGGTGTGGGGTTGTACTGCACCGGCTCGTCGCCGACGCGGCCGTGTATGAAAAGCCGGTCGCTGTGGATAAGTTGATGGCCTTCGGCACTATGTCGGAAAGAATAGAAGAAGCCTTCCTCGCGCATGATGCGTTCGACAAAGTCGTAGTCAGTGTCGCCCGCTTGCACGCAGTATTCGCGCGTCTGGTGTTCGGTGGTGCTGCGCTGCTCGTAATCCAGGTTAAGGCCATGCGCCTTGAGCACCGCCTCAGCGATCTGCGGGACGCTTTGCGACTGGAAGATGCGCCAGTCGGAACTTAGCTTCAGACGCGCGAGGCGCGGCTCGACGATGGCGGAATAGCGCGTGCGCCGAAAGCCCGTGTCGCCCTGAACGAACGACGAGACTGCGCCGTGCACGTAGCGCACGGGCGTGACGCCGTGCCAGATCGTAAGCAACGCGGCGCGGTCCAGGACTACACCGAAATCGATGGCGGGGTTGCCGCTGGTTAGGTCCACCTCCAGCAGAAAGGTCTCGGACAACCCTTCTTGCAGCGTAAATTTGATGACCTCAAACGATTCGTCGCCGACAGCGAACGTGAAACGCAGATCGGATTGGGTGGGCATGGCGAGCTTCCGGTTGCGACAGACCGCACGGGTCGTCCTTGGTGCCAAAGGGCACCACCGGTTTTAAAAGCCGCCGATATTTCGTGTAAATCAGAGGAGTCTTATTAATAAAGAAAACTGATCTGTTCACGCATGTTGAAGCAGTTCCGCAATGCCGGACTGCGGGCTGAAATGCCCCCTCACTTCCCGATGCAGAAACTCGAAAAAATCTCCCCCAGCAGATCATCGCTGGTGAACTTGCCGGTGATGCTCGATAAGCTGTCATGCGCCAACCGCAGTTCCTCGGCAAACAAGTCCAACACCCGGTCATCCTGGCTGGCATGCGCGGCAGCCAGTTCCAGATGCTCCGCCGCCTCCTGCAACGCATGCAAATGACGTTCGCGCGCCAACCAAGGCGATTCCGCACCCGGATTCCAGCCCGCAATGTGCAGCAGCTCCGCGCGAAGCGCATCCAGGCCGGCGCCGCGTTTGGCCGAGATGCCCAGTTCGCCGGGGCCGGCGACGAAAGGCTCGGGCAACAGATCCACCTTGTTGAACACCTTCAGCACCGGCGTGCGCGGCGGCAGCCGCGCGGTGATCTGCGCGTCCAGCTCGTCGCCTGGCTGGGTGGCATCCTGCAAATGGAGGATGACGTCGGCGCGCTCGATCTCTTGCCAGGTGCGAGCAATGCCGATGCTTTCCACCGTGTCTTCGGTTTCCCGCAGGCCGGCCGTGTCGACAATGTGCAGCGGCACGCCATCAATATGGATTTCCTGCACCACTTTGTCGCGCGTGGTGCCGGCGATGGGCGTGACGATGGCGATGTCGTCGCCGGCCAGCGCGTTGAGCAGGCTCGACTTGCCTACGTTGGGCTGGCCGGCCAACACTACATGCAGGCCTTCGCGCAGGATGACGCCCTGCCGCGCCTGGGCAATCAATGCGGAAAGATCGCCCGCCAGCGCGTCCAACGTCGGACGGGCTTGATACTTTTCCAGGAAGTCGATTTCTTCTTCGGGGAAATCCAGGGTCGCCTCGACGAGCATGCGCAGATGAATGATGCGATCGGACAGGTCGTTCACACGCGCCGAGAATTCGCCTGACAGCGACGCCATGGCGCCGCGCGCGGCCGCCACGGACGAGGCTTCGATCAGGTCGGCAACCGCCTCGGCCTGCGCCAGATCCATGCGGTCGTTCAGAAACGCGCGGCGCGTGAATTCGCCGGGTTCGGCCAATCGCACGCCCAGATCTCGGCCGGCGACCAGACAGCTATCCAGCACACGTCGCAGCACGGCCGGGCCGCCGTGGCCCTGCAGTTCCAGCACGTCTTCGCCGGTGTAGGAATGCGGCCCACGAAAGTAGATGGCAATGCCCTCGTCCAGCAGTTCGCCGTCTACCGTTTTGAAGGGAAGATAGTGCGCATGGCGCGGTGTGAGATCGCGCTGGAACAGGCGCCGCACCAATCCGGACAGGTCCGCACCAGAAATGCGCACGACGCCGATGCCGCCTCTTCCGGGGGCGGTGGCGATGGCGGCGATGGGGGCGTAGGCGGACATATCAGGGTAGAAGGCAGGGCTAAACAATAGGGGAATATAACTGTTGCGCGGCGCGTTGTTTGCTGGTTACTGTGGCCCCGAGGTTCAAAACCCGAAACAACTCTGGGAGATCACGATGGCATCTCGGTTTTCGCGTGTCTTGGCCTGCGGCGCTGCCGCGGTGGTGATGGCCTGTGGCACATACAGTTCGGCCATGGCTCGCGACCTGGTGATCGGGTTGAAGACCGAGCCCTCGTCGATGGACCCGCAATACCACGCGTTGACCCCGAACACGCAGATCTCCCAGACCATCTTCGATACGCTCGTTGCCACAGACGCGCAACTCAAGCCGCAACCTTCGCTGGCGGAATCGTGGACCGTGGATGGCAAGGTCTGGACGTTCAAACTGCGGCCGAACGTGAAATTCTCGGATGGCACGCCGTTCACCGCCGAGGATGTCGTGTTCACGTATGACCGCGTCCCGAAGGTGCCGAACAGCCCGTCGCCGTTCACGCTGTATCTGGGGTCCGTCGCCAAGACCGAAGCGGTGGATCCGATGACGATCCGCATCACCACCAAGGAAGTCGCGCCTAACCTGCTGGTCAATCTGGCGCAGTTGCCGATCATGTCGAAGAAGGCCGCATCAGGGCCGGCTGCGGAAGGCAAGACGACAACCGAACTGAATAGCGGCGATGGCCTGATCGGCACCGGTCCCTACAAGTTCGTGTCCTGGAAGCGCGGCGCTGAATTCGTGCTGGCGCGCAACGACAACTACTGGGGCAAGAAACCCGAGTGGGATCGCGTGGTCTACCGCCCCATCAGCAACGCGGCAGCGCGCGTGGCCGCATTGCTGGCCGGCGACGTGGACATGATTGAAGATCCCCCCACTGACGACCTGCCGAAGCTGAAATCCGACAAGAAGCTCTTTGTCGAGGAAACGCCGTCGGTGCGCGTGGTGTACGTGGCGCTGGACCAGTATGCGGAGCCGTCGCCCGGCGTGCAGGGCACCGACAAGAATCCGATGAAGGACAAGCGCGTGCGCGAGGCCTTGTCGCTGGCGATCAACCGCGATGCGCTGGTCGAACGCGTGATGGGCGGCGTCGCCCTGCCCGCGGGCAACCTGCTGCCGTATCCGATGTTTGGCGCCAGCAAGGAACACTCGAAGGCGCCCAAGGCCGATGTGGAAAAGGCCAAGGCGCTACTCAAGGAAGCGGGCTATCCGAACGGGTTTTCGATCACGCTGGGCTCGCCGTCCGGCCGGTATGTCAACGATTCGAAGGTGGCGCAGGCCATTGCATCGATGTGGACGCGCATCGGCGTGAAGACCAGCGTGGACGCGATGGCGCCCCCGGTGTTCTTCAAGAACCGCGACAGCTATTCGTTCTCGGCGTACCTCGCGGGATGGTCGGTGACGAGCGGTGAAATGTCCAACGCGCTGACGTCGCTGCTGATGACGCGCAATCCGGAAGCCGGCCAGGGCACGACGAACCGCAGCCGCTATTCCAATCCCAAGATGGACGAGCTGGTGAAGCAGGCCTCGTCCACGATGGACGACGCCAAGCGGGCGGAACTGCTGTCGACGGCCAGCAATATCGCGATGGATGACTTCGCCATGCTGCCCGTGCATTTCGAACTGTCGGTCTGGGCCATGAAGAACGACATCCGCTACCAGGGCCGTCCGGACCAGGTCACGCTGGCGCAGAACGCAACGCTGAAGAAGTAAGCGCGCCGGGCGATCTCTCGTGCTTGCAACCATTGTCAGAAGGCTGCTGCAGACCATCGTCGTCATGCTCGTCATGTCGGCGTTGGTCTTTGCCGGCATTTACATGGTCGGGGATCCCGTCTCGATGCTGGCCAGTCCCGAAGCGACCGAGGCGCAACGCGCCGCGATCAGCGCGTCGCTGGGACTGGACCAGCCGTTGTGGCGGCAGTACCTGATCTTCATGAGCCAGGCCGTGCGCGGCGATTTCGGGAACAGTTTCCTGACCGGCGAGCCGGCCATGCACCTGATCCTGGAACGCATGCCCGCAACGGTGGAGCTGGCCTGTGTGGCGATGCTGCTGTCGGTGCTGATCGGCGTGCCGCTCGGCATTCTGGCCGGTCTGAAACCTGCAGCAGTGGGTTCGCGAGCGATCATGACGGGCTCGGTGCTGGGATTTTCGCTGCCGAATTTCTGGGTGGGCCTGATGCTCATCATGGTGTTCGCGGTGATGCTGGGCTGGGTGCCGGCCGGCGGCCGTGGCGACACGGTCAGCATCGGCTCACTGCAGTTGAGCGTGCTGACGTTCGATGGCTGGCTTAGCTTGGCGTTGCCTGCAGCGACCATTGCCTTCGCCAAGTGCGCGATGATCATTCGCGTGACGCGGGCCGCCACACGCGAAGCGCTGCCCATGGATTACATCAAGTTCGCGCGCGCCAAGGGCCTGTCCGAAAAGCGCGTGCTGGGCGTGCATCTGCTCAAGAACATCCTGATTCCGGTGGTGACGGTGGCGGGTTTGGAGTTCGGCCAGGTGATGGCGTTTGCCGTCGTGACCGAGACCGTGTTTTCGTGGCCGGGCATGGGAAAGCTGCTGATCGATTCCATCATCAACCTGGATCGTCCGGTGGTGGTGGCGTATCTGCTGCTGATCGTGTTCTTCCTGGTCATGTTGAATCTGGTGGTGGACATCATCTACACGGTGCTGGACCCCCGCGTACGTTTGGATAGCCGTCGATGAACTCGCCCGCCACCGTCGCCTCGCCCCCGGCCCCGACGAAAGAGCAGACGCCCTGGCGCCGCTTCGTGTCGGATTTCTTCGCCAGCAAGCTCGCCACGCTGGGGCTGGTGATGTTGATCGTGATCGTGGGGGCGGCGTTGCTGGCGCCCTGGATCGCGCCGCAGAATCCGTACGATCTGGCCAGCCTGGACATCATGGATTCAAAGCTCAAGCCTGGCAGCGAAAGCGGGGATGGTTCGATGCGCTACCTGCTGGGCACCGACGGCCAGGCGCGCGATCTACTTTCCGCCATTCTGTATGGCATGCGCACCAGTCTGATGGTGGCCACGGTGTCGGTGCTGGCCGCCTTCGGCATTGGCGCGACGGTCGGGCTGATTGCCGCCTATTTCGGCGGACGCATCGATGCCCTGCTGATGCGGGTTGTGGATATCCAGTTGTCGTTCCCGGCGATCCTGGTGGCGCTGATGTTGCTGGCGATTCTGGGCAAGGGTGTGGATAAGGTGATCATCGCGCTCATCGTCGTGCAGTGGGCGTATTTTGCGCGGGCGGCGCGCGGCGCGGCGCTGGTCGAGCGCGGCAAGGAATATGTGGAGGCGGCGCGCTGCATGTCGCTGTCGTGGTCGCGCGTGCTGTTCCGGCACGTGCTGCCGAACTGCATGCCGCCGCTCATCGTGATCGCCACAATCGACTTGGCGCACGCGATCGCGCTGGAAGCCACGCTGTCGTTTCTGGGTGTCGGCGTGCCGGTGACGGAACCGTCGCTGGGCATGCTGATCTACAACGGCTTTGAATACCTGCTGTCGGGCCAGTATTGGATTTCGTTCTTTCCGGGCATTGCGCTGGCGCTCGCCATCATCGCGATCAATCTGGTGGGCGACCACCTGCGCGATGTGCTCAACCCGCGGCATGCGAATTGAGGACAGGAGCGATGCAGACACTTGCGGCGCAACGCCCCCTGCCTGACCGTTCCCCGGTGCTTGATGTGCATGGGCTGAAGACGCATTTCTTCACGCGCAACGGCGTGGTCAAGGCCGTGGACGGCGTGGACCTGACGCTGGCCGAGGGCGAAATCCTGGGCCTCGTCGGCGAGTCCGGATCGGGCAAGAGCATCACGGGTTTTTCCTTGATGGGCCTGTTGGATGAACCCGGCCGCATCGTCGAAGGCGAGGTGCTGCTCAACGGTGAAGACCTGCGCGCGGCCACGCCCGCGCGGTGGCGGCAGTTGCGGGGACAGGAGATCGCGATGATCTTCCAGGACCCGATGATGACGCTTAACCCGGTGCTGCGCGTAGATACGCAGATGATCGAAGCGGTGCAAGCGCACGCCAAAGTGTCTCGCGAGGCGGCGCGCCAGCGCGCGCTGCAGACGCTTGCCATGGTGGGCATTCCGTCGCCGGAAGAGCGCCTTCGAACCTATCCGCATCAGTTGTCGGGCGGCATGCGCCAACGCGTGGCCATCGCCATTGCGCTGTTGAATTCTCCGCGCCTCATCATTGCGGACGAGCCCACGACGGCGCTGGATGTCACGATTCAAGGCCAGATCCTGTTCGAGGTGCAGAAACTCTGCCGCGAAACGGGGACCGGTCTCATCTGGATCACGCATGACCTGGCCGTGGTGGCGGGTCTGGCCGATCGCGTGTCGGTGATGTATGCGGGGCGCGTCGTGGAAACCGGCAGCACCGAGGCGGTCATCCGCCACCCGATGCATCCCTACACGCACGGGTTGATCGCGTCCATTCCGACGCCGCAGTCGCGTGGCAAGCCACTGGTGCCGATTCCCGGGATGACGCCGTCGCTGCTCAACCTGCCGCAGGGCTGTGCATTCCGAGGGCGGTGTCCGCGCGCGACGGACGCCTGTCTGGTCGAACCGCCGCCTGTCGAAGTCCGCCCGGCGCAATGGGTGCGCTGCTGGCATGCTGGAGCGCCGGACGCGATATGAACGACGCCCTGAACAATCCCACGCCGATCCTCGCCCTGCGCGACGTCGAACTACGCTTCGTGCAGCCGGTGGATCTGGCCGGCCGCATCGCCAACCTGCTGGGCGCGGGACTGAAGACGCAGGTGGTGCATGCCGTGGCCGGCGTGGACTTGGCGGTCAGACCGGGCGAAGTGATTGGCATCGTCGGTGAATCAGGCTGTGGAAAATCCACGCTGGGCCGCATCGTGTCGGGCATCCTGCCGCCGTCCGCCGGGCAGGTGGACTATCAGGGCAAGCCCGTGCAGGCCATGAAGGGCCCGGAGCGGCGCGCGTACGAGCTGGGCGTGCAGATGATCTTCCAGGATCCGTACGCGTCCCTGAATCCGCGCATGCGCGTGCGCGAGATCATCGGCGAGGCGCCCGCGGCGCATGGCCTGATCCGGTCGCGGGACAAGCAGGAGTACGTGGCCGGTTTGATGCGCCAGGTGGGGCTTGATCCGAGCTTTGCACAGCGTTATCCCCATCAGTTTTCGGGCGGCCAGCGCCAGCGCATCGGCATTGCGCGGGCATTGGCGCTGAAACCATCGGTCATCGTCTGCGACGAGGCCGTGGCCGCGCTGGACGTGTCGATCCAGGCGCAGGTGCTGAATCTGTTCGAACGGCTGCGCGATGAGCTGGACCTGACGTATCTGTTCATCAGCCATAACCTCAGCGTGGTCAGCCATATCTCGGACCGCGTGGCGATCATGTATCTGGGACGCATCGTCGAGCTGGCCGATACCGATACGGTGTTCGCGCGCGCCAATCATCCGTACACGCAGGCGCTGCTCAAGGAGCTGCCGACGCTGGTGCCCGGGCGGCGTGCGTATCAGCCCATCCGGGGCGAGCTGCCCTCGCCCCTGGATCCGCCCACAGGGTGCGCGTTTCACCCGCGGTGTCCCCACGCGATGCCGCGCTGCAAGGCCGAGCGCCCGCTCCTGCGCGAAATTGCGCCAGGCCAGTTCAGCGCCTGCCATTTGAACGATGCCGCCTGACCTGCGCCGAAAAAGGGCTGGACGCGGCACGCGGGGCGGCGCGAGAATTCCCCGACCAGCAGGCCTTTTGCGCGTGCGCCCTCCTTCAATCCAGACAGCTTATCCACAGCCATGAAAACCATTGCCGAAATCGAACGCGTACACGGGGATCTGACGGCCCTGCGACGCGACATCCATGCGCATCCGGAACTGGCGTTCCAGGAAACGCGCACATCCAACCTGGTGGCCGAACGCCTGCGCGGCTGGGGACTCGAAGTTCACACGGGGCTGGGGAAAACCGGTGTGGTGGGCATTTTGCGCGCCGGCAGCGGCGGCAAGACCATCGGCCTGCGCGCCGATATGGATGCTTTGCCGATGCCGGAACACAACCGGTTTTCCCACAAGTCCACGATCAGCGGGCGCATGCACGGCTGCGGCCATGACGGGCACACGACGATGCTGCTGGGCGCCGCGCAGTATCTGTCCACGCATCGCAATTTCGACGGCACAGTCGTGTTCATCTTCCAGCCGGCCGAGGAAGGCGGCAATGCCGGCGCGCGCGCCATGATGCAGGACGGGCTGTTCGACAAGTTTCCCTGCGATGCGGTGTTCGGCATCCACAACATGCCGGGCATGCCGGTCAATCAGTTCGGCTTCCGGTCGGGGCCGACGATGGCGTCAAGTAATCGCTGGGACATCGTGATCAAGGGTGTCGGCGGGCATGCGGCGCAGCCGCATTCGTCTGTTGACCCCATCATCGTGGCCGCCGACATGGTGCACGCGCTGCAGACGGTCATCTCGCGAAGCAAGAATCCGCTGGATCAGGCGGTGCTGTCGATCACGCAGATTCACGCGGGCGATGCCTACAACGTGATTCCCGGCGAGGCCGTGCTGCGCGGCACGGTGCGCACGTATTCCGTGGAGACGCTGGACAAGATCGAAGCCGACATGCGCCGCATCGCCACCACCCTGCCGCAGGTCTATGGCGGCACGGGCGAGCTGGATTTTGTGCGCGCGTATCCGCCGCTGGTGAACTGGGAAAACGAAACCGCGTTTGCGGCCAAGGTTGCCGAAGACACCTTTGGCGCGGAAAACGTGCTGCGCGACATGCCGCCCTTCATGGGCGCGGAGGATTTTTCGTTCTTCCTGGAATCCGTGCCGGGCTCGTATCTGTTCCTGGGCAACGGCGACGGCGATCACCGCATGGAGTCGTATCACGGCATGGGTCCGTGCCAGCTGCACAACCCCAACTACGACTTCAATGACGCGCTGCTGCCGGTGGGCGCGACGTACTGGGTGAAGCTGGTCGAGGCCTTCATGCCGGCCAGGTAAGGACCAATACGCTATTTGCTTATATGCGGATGGCCATGAAGCCGCGGGGGCGCCCCGCGGCTTTTTGCTATATGACGTAAAGCTTTGATCAAACGCCGATATCTTCGTTTGAGATACATGGCGCGGTTTCCATAATCGGTCGTTCCAGCCATGCCGCAAGGCGAATACGGAGCGATCGATGTCCCAGAGCAATGCCTTGCGGCGCGAAGCGCACGCCGCCCCCCAGCCGCAGTCCTTTGACGTGCGCCCCCTGCCCGGTCCCCTGGGCGCGGAAATCATCGGCCTGGACCTGTCGCAGGAACTGGCGACCGCCGATTTTGCGCGCGTGCACAAGGCGCATCTGGACCACCACCTGCTCGTGTTCCGCGACCAGCGCATCACGCCCCAGCAGCACATCGATTTCAGCCGCCGCTTCGGCCGCCTGATGATCCACGTGCTGCACCAATTCCACCTGCCGGGCCATCCCGAGATTCTGACCGTCTCGAACATTCTGGAAGACGGCAAGCCTATCGGGCTGGGCGACGCGGGCAAGTACTGGCACTCGGACATCTCGTACAAGGAACTGCCCAGCCTGGGGTCGCTGCTGCATGCGCAGGAATTGCCTGCCGAAGGCGGCGACACCCTGTTCGCGAACATGCACCTGGCCTACGACACCTTGCCGCAGGCACTGAAGGACGCGATCGACGGCAAGCGCGGCGTGCATTCCTACCTGGCCCAATACGGGCAACTGCAGAAGGAAGGCAACTGGCGCCCGAATCTGAGCGCGCAACAGATTGCGCAGGTGCAGGAGGTGGTGCATCCGGTGGTGCGCACGCATCCGGAGAACGGCCGCCGCGCGCTGTTCGTGAGCGAAGGCTTCACGACTCGCATCGAAGGATTGCCCGAAGACGAGAGCCGCGCGCTCCTCGCCGAGCTGTTCGCCCACAGCGTGCGGCCGGAACACATCTACCGTCACAAATGGCAGCCGCATGACCTGGTGTTCTGGGACAACCGCTCGCTGATCCACCTGGCGGGCGGCACGCCGGATCACCTGCGCCGCAAGCTCTACCGCACCACGATCGAAGGCGATGTGCCGTTCTGACGCGCGCATGTCGGCCTTAAACCACTTATCCACAAGGAACGCCATGCGTTTGACCTCCACGCTACGGGATCGACTGGTCCAGACCGCCACGGGCGCGGGCCTCGCGCTGATACTTGCCGTGCTGGCGCTGGCTTCGCCGACGCCGGCCATGGCCGAAGGGCGCATCCGCATTGCCGAACAGTACGGCATCGTCTATCTGCTGCTGAACGTGGCGCGAGACCAGCAGCTCATCGAAAAGCACGGCAAGGCCGAAGGTGTGGATATCTCGGTCGAGTGGGCCAAGCTGTCCGGGGGCTCGGCGGTGAATGACGCGCTGCTGTCGGGGGCTGTGGACATCGCGGGGGCGGGCGTGGGACCGCTCTTGACGATCTGGGATCGCACGCACGGCAAGCAGAACGTGAAGGGCGTGGCGTCGCTGGGCAACTTTCCGTACTACCTGGTCACCAACAACCCGAACGTGAAGACGATCGCCGACTTTACGGACAAGGACCGCATCGCCGTGCCCGCCGTGGGCGTGTCTGTGCAATCGCGCGTGCTGCAACTGGCGTCGGCCAAGCTGTGGGGCGACGCGCAGTACAACAAGCTGGACAAGATCTCGGTGGCGCTGCCGCACCCGGACGCCGCGGCGGCCATCATTGCCGGCGGCACGGAAATCACCGGCCACTTCGGCAACCCGCCTTTCCAGGAGCAGGAGCTGGCCGAGAACCCCAAGGCGCGCATCGTGCTCAATTCGTATGACGTGCTGGGCGGCCCCAGTTCGTCGACGGTGCTGTTCGCTACCGAGAAATTCCGCCGCGACAATCCCAAGACCTACAAGGCCTTCCAGGAAGCGTTGAAGGAAGCCGCGAGTTTTGCCGCCGCCAATCCGGAGAAGGCCGCGGACATCTATCTGCGCGTCACCGGCGCCAAGCAGGATCGCGACTTCCTCATCAAGGTCATCAAGAATCCCGACGTGCAGTTCAAACTGCAGCCGCAAAACACGTTCGCGCTGGCGCAGTTCATGCACAAGGTCGGCGCGATCAAGAACGCACCGGCAAGCTGGCGCGACTATTTCTTCGACGATCCCGTCACGGCGCAGGGCAGCTGACATGGCTGTGAGCCCCGCCGCCCCTGTGGATAACGTTCAACGGCCCACGCCTTTGCTGGCTGTGGATAAGGTGTCGATCGAATATAAGACGCGCGAACGGCGTGTGCGCGCGACGCATCAGGTCAGTTTTGACGTGCACGGCGCCGAGCGTTTCATTCTGCTCGGGCCGTCCGGGTGCGGGAAATCGACGCTGCTCAAGGCGGTTGCGGGCTTCATCGAACCCACTGAGGGACGGATCGCGATCGACGGCAAGACCGTGCAAGGGCCTGGCCCGGACCGCATCGTGGTGTTCCAGGAATTCGACCAGTTGCCGCCCTGGAAGACGCTGCGCCAGAACGTGGCGTTTCCGCTGCTGGCCTCGCGCAAGCTCAACCGGCGCGAGGCCGATGAACGGGCGATGCATTACTTGGACAAGGTGGGGCTGGCGGCCTTTGCCGATGCCTATCCGCATACGCTGTCGGGCGGCATGAAGCAGCGCGTGGCCATTGCGCGCGCGTTGGCCATGCAGCCGCGCGTGTTGCTGATGGACGAGCCGTTCGCGGCGCTGGATGCGCTGACGCGCCGTCGCATGCAGGAAGAGCTGATGGCGCTGTGGGACGACGTGCGGTTTACGCTGCTGTTCGTCACACACTCGATCGAAGAGGCGCTGGTGCTGGGCAGCCGCATTCTGTTGCTGTCCCCGCATCCGGGCCGCGTGCGCGCCGAACTGAATGCGCACGGCTTTGACCTGCACAGCCAGGGATCAGCGGCGTTTCAGGCGGCGTCGCGCCGCATTCACGACCTGTTGTTCGAAACCGCCCCGCTGGCTCAGGCCGAGCGCGCGGCGGCCTGAGAGCGCGCATGAGCATCAGCCATGCCGGATCGGCGTTCATTCGCCCCGAGGTGGAATACGACCTGCCGCCCCTGCCCCCGCAGGCCGCCGAAGCGCCGCTGCCGTGGCACGAGCGGCTGTGGCAGCACGCCGCCCTGCGCAAGGGCGTGATCCTTGTCCTGCTGGCGGCGGTGTGGGAGCTGGCGGCGCGTTATACCGACAATGATCTGCTGTTGCCTGGCGCGTGGCAGACCGCCCAGGCCTTTGTCGATGGCGTGACCAGCGGCGAGCTGCTGGCGCGCGCCGGACAGTCGATGCGCGTGCTGGTGCAGGGCTATCTGGCGGGTGTCGTGCTTGCCTTTGTGCTGACGACGCTGGCGGTGTCCACGCGGTTCGGCCGTGATCTGCTGTCCACCCTGACGGCGATGTTCAACCCGCTGCCGGCGATTGCCCTGCTGCCGCTGGCGCTGCTGTGGTTCGGGCTGGGCGAAGGCAGTCTGGTGTTCGTGCTGATCCACTCGGTACTGTGGGCGCTGGCGCTGAACATGTATGCGGGCTTTCTGGGGGTGTCTGACACCCTGCGGATGGCGGGGCGCAATTACGGGCTGACCGGGTTGCGCTACGTCCTGCAGATTCTGGTGCCGGCCGCGCTGCCCGCCATTCTGGCCGGCTTGAAGATCGGCTGGGCGTTTGCCTGGCGCACGCTGATTGCTGCTGAACTGGTGTTTGGCGCGTCCAGCGGCAAGGGCGGGCTGGGCTGGTACATCTTTCAGAACCGCAACGAGTTATACACAGACCGGGTGTTCGCGGGCCTGGCCGCGGTGGTCATCATTGGTCTGCTTGTGGAAAACCTGGCGTTCGATACGCTGGAGCGGCTGACGGTGCGGCGTTGGGGAATGCAGCGGTGATTGGTGTGCGGTTTGCGGCGGATGCCGCGGGATGATTCCGGCAGTGCGGCGAATGTTGCGGTGATCATTGCCGTGATTGTTGCAGCGATCTTGCGATCAGAATGAAAAAGGGGGCGGCCATGATGCCGCCCCCCTTCTCATGGATGGTGCGTAGCGTTTACAGCTTCAGCCCCAACGCCTTGGCGACGCCTTCGGCATAGGCCGGATCGGCCTTCCGGAAGTGATCCAGCTGGCGGCGCTGGATGACTTCCGGCACGCTGGCCATGTGGCGGCCGATGTTGCCGAACAGCAATTCCTGCTGGGCCGGCGTCATCAGGCGGAACAAGGCGCCCGGCTGCGAGTAATAGTCGTCGTCGACGCGATGGTTCCAGCGGGCCGCGGCCTGGCCGTCCAGCGCCAGCGGCGGTTCGGCCGCCGAGGGCGTTTCCTTCCACTCGCCCGCGCTGTTGGGCTCGTAGTTGATCGTGGCGCCGGCATTGCCGTCCACCCGGCCAGCCCCGTCGCGATGGAAGCTGTGGAACGGGCACTTGGGCGCATTCACCGGGATCTGGTGATGGTTGATGCCCAGGCGATAGCGGTGCGTGTCGCCATACGAGAACAGGCGGCCCTGCAGCATCTTGTCCGGCGAGAAGCCGATGCCCGGGACCACGTTTGCCGGCGTGAAGGCGGCCTGCTCGACCTCGGCGAAGTAGTTTTCGGGGTTGCGGTTCAGCTCCAGCACGCCGACCTCGATCAGCGGGTAGTCGCCATGCGGCCAGACCTTGGTCAGGTCGAACGGGTTGATGTGATACGTCGCCGCTTCGGCCTCGGGCATGATCTGCACCTTCAACGTCCACTTCGGGAAGTTGCCCTCCTCGATGTTCTGGAACAGGTCGCGCTGCGAGCTTTCGCGGTCGTGGGCGACGACCTGCGCGGCCTCTTCATCGGTCAGACAGGCGATGCCCTGCTGCGACTTGAAGTGGAACTTCACATAGAAGCGTTCGTTGTTGGCGTTGATGAAGCTGAACGTGTGCGAGCCAAAGCCGTGCTGCTGGCGCAGGTTGGCGGGGATGCCGCGATCGCTCATCAGCGTGGTGACCTGGTGCAGCGATTCGGGGTTGAGCGACCAGAAATCCCACGCCGCGGTGGCGTTGCGCAGGTTGGTCTTGGGATCGCGCTTCTGGGTGTGGATAAAGTCGGGGAACTTCAGCGGGTCGCGGATGAAGAAGACGGGCGTGTTGTTGCCGACCAGATCCCAGTTGCCTTCGTCGGTGTAGAACTTGATGGCAAAGCCGCGCACGTCGCGCTCGGCATCGGCGGCGCCGCGTTCGCCGGCGACGGTCGAAAAGCGCAGGAAGAGTGGCGTCTCTTTGCCGACTTTGGAAAAGATGTTGGCGCGGGTGTAGCGGGTGATGTCGTGGGTGACGGTGAACTTGCCGTAGGCGCCGGAGCCCTTGGCGTGGACGACGCGCTCGGGGATGCGTTCGCGGTCGAAGTGGGCAAGTTTTTCAATCAGCCAGAAATCTTCCAGCAGGGCCGGGCCGCGGGGGCCGGCGGTCAGGGTGTTGTTGTTGTCCGGTACTGGGGCGCCCGAGGCGGTAGTCAGAGGCTTCTTGTCGGTCATGGCACACTCCCTAGATCATTTCTGGATGACGCGGATCCGCTTGGCGGGCCGCGCGCGTTGCAGCAAAAACTCCGGCGGGCGGGACGCCGGAGGGCAAATTCAGAGCCATCATAGGTGTCATGGTTGACGGTGTGAAGTTGATTGATCCTGCTTTGTCGATAAGTAATACCTATGTATATGCCTCATGGGCATAGAAAATGCTGAGTGTGCCTTCCGCGTTTCATCGGCAACGGGCGTAAAAAAACCGGCCTCGAAAGGCCGGTTTCTTGTGTCGGGAGGGCGATCAGCGATTGGCTGCCGCTTCCGACTTTTTCTGGATGGCGCGGGTAATGGACCACTGCTGCGCGATCGACAGGATGTTGTTGACGCACCAGTACAGCACCAGGCCGGCCGGGAAGAAGAACATCATCCCGCCGAACACCAGCGGCATGATCATCATGACCTTGGCCTGGATGGGGTCCGGGGGCGTCGGGTTCAGTTTGATCTGCAGGAACATGGTGGCCATCATGATGGCGGGCAGAATGAAGAACGGATCGCGGACCGACAGGTCGTGCACCCACAGGATCCACGGCGCGCCGCGCATTTCCACGCTGGCCAGCAGCACCCAGTACAGCGAGATGAACACCGGAATCTGAACCAGCATCGGCAGGCAGCCGCCCAGCGGGTTGATCTTCTCGGTGCGGTACATCTCCATCATGGCCGCATTGAGCTTCTGCTTGTCGTCGCCGTACTTTTCCTTCAGGGCCTGCAGGCGGGGAGCCACCTGCTTCATGCGGGCCATCGAGCGGTAGCTGGCGGCGGCCAGGGGATAGAACACGGCCTTGATCAGCACGGTCAGCGCAACGATCGTCCAGCCCCAGTTGCCCAGGATGGAATGCAGCCAGGTCATCAGGGTGAACAGCGGCTTGGCGATGATGGTCAGCCAGCCGTAGTCGACCACCAGTTCCAGGCCCGGCGCCAGCGCGGCCATGGCCTTCTGGTCTTGCGGACCGACCCACAGGTGCGAATCGACGCGGGCGGCGGCGCCGGGGGCGATGTCGCCAACGGCTTCGATGCTGCGGCCGGCGTACAGGTTCGGCTGGACTTCAAGCAGTTCGTTGGTGCGCGGCTTGCCTTGCGGGGGCACCCAGGCCGTGGCGAAGTAGTGCTGGACGACGGCGATCCAGCCGTTGTCCGCCTGCTTGATGTAGCTGGCCTTCTTCTTCTGGATGTCGCTGAACGTGCTCTTCTGGAACTTGTCCTGGTCCGAGTAGACGGCAAAGCCCGTGAACGTGTGATAGAAGCTGGACGTGTCGGCCGGGTCGTTGCCGTCGCGCTCGATCTGCAGGTACAGCGAGGGCGTGACGGGGGCGGTGCCGACGTTGGCCAGGTCATGGCGCACGTCGATGTCGTAGCGGCCACGGTGCAGGGTGAACGTCTTGGTGACCTTCACGCCGCCGGATTCGCCTTCGAACGTGACGACCAGGTTGTCGCCGGTCAGTTCGCGTTCTTGCGAGACCAGGCGGAAAGGCGTCTGGTGCGTCGGGAAGCTTTGGCCGCTGGGGGCGCCGACCACACCGGTCTGCACCACGTAGTTCAGGCCCGCCGAGCGGTCCAGCAGAACCGTGGGCTTGTCGGCCTGGCCGGTGGCCGGGTACTTCAGCAGTTCGGCGCGCACCAGCTGGGCGCCCATCGTGTCGAAGGTCAGGCGCAGCACGTCGGTGGTGATGACGACTTCTTCGGAGCGCGTGGGAACGGGCGTGGCGGCGCCAGGCACCGTGGAGGCCGGGGCCGCGGTGGCAGCCGGGGCGCTGGGCACGGACGGCGTCGCGTTGTTGGCCGCAGCCGGCGCTTCGCTCGTGCTGGCCGCGGGCGGGGCCCC
The DNA here is from genome assembly GCF_902859585.1 of Achromobacter animicus. Taxonomy (GTDB): domain Bacteria; phylum Pseudomonadota; class Gammaproteobacteria; order Burkholderiales; family Burkholderiaceae_B; genus Achromobacter; species Achromobacter animicus. Next base: position 161,224 of record NZ_CADIJM010000010.1, read on the forward strand.
GAACAGCGACGGCTTGCCGTTATGGATTTGCCAGTTGTTCCAAAGGAGCAACAGCGAAAAGGAAAAAATCATCCAGAGGACGGTTCGTCGGATATCCATGGTGCCTACTGAAGTGAATACGGGCCAGCAAAGCCCGCCAGTTTAGCGTCAATCGTGCTCGATGCGGTGGCTGTGGGAGCAGCAACGGGCGTCGTTGGTTCCCTTGGCCGGCGGAACCGGATCCAGGCCCCCGGGCGACCAGGGATGGCACCGGCCGATGCGCCGGACGCCCAGCCAGAATCCGCGCCATGCACCGTGGCGCTCGATCGCTTCGATCGCGTACGCCGAGCAGGTCGGAGTAAAACGGCACTGCCGTCCAATCCAGGGACTCAGGAAGAACCTGTAGAACCGGATCGGGGCAATGAGTAGTGCCTTGATCATCGTGCGATCCGCTCAAAGTGAGCGTCCACTTCGGCTCGGGCGGCGCGTTTCAGCGCAGTGAGCGTGGCGGGCGCGACCTTGCTATGCAGGCGCACGACGTAATCTTTTGCCGGCAGCGCCAGGCGCCGGTGGCGGAACGCTTCGCGGATGACCCGCTTCAAGGCGTTGCGCGTGGAGGCGTGGGCGGCAAACCGCTTGGCGATGATGAGCCCCAAACGAGCACAGGCGTCCTGGCCGGGAGGCAGATCATTGGGAGCGGCGCTCACAATGAAGAATGCCCCTCGGGCAAGACGCCGGCCTTTAAGGGCGGCGGCAAACTCGGAGGGGCGATGCAGCCGCGCCTCCGGGGGAAGCGTGGAGCGCGGCATGGACTGCGGATCAGGCGGTTGCGCGGAACCGGAACAGGATTGCGAGAGATCTTGCAATATGGTCGGTCCGTGCAAAAGTCAGTTTCCGGAAAACCGGAAAACTGGACTTAGACGGCCAGACGCTTGCGGCCCTTGGCGCGGCGGGCGCTCAGGATGGCGCGGCCAGCGCGGGTTTTCATGCGCACGCGAAAGCCATGGGTGCGCTTGCGACGGGTAACGGAAGGTTGGTAGGTGCGTTTCATGGACGATCCACAAAAAGAACAAAGTCAGAAGGGACCTGCCCGGAGGGTTCCACGTCGCGCTAAGCAGAAGCGGGTATCCAGAGAGCGTTTTTGCAACGGGTTTTGCATGGGTTTTGCATCCAATGCAAAAAACAACTCTTAGACGGGGCTCTGTACCGAGAATTTCATCTCGGGCGACCTATTCAGCAAAGCTAAAAACCGGACAAATTGCTCTTGTAGGGGCAATTGCGCTTTTGGCAATTTGCCCTTGCGGGAGCGTGTCCGGCCAAGCTTTCTGCGAAACCTTCTGACAGACAGAATTCGGAAAAGCCCACCATTTCAGCAAGTTTTCCCTGTCTTGTCAAACAGTTAAGGGGTGATCATATAGACACTCATGCCCTTCCCTGTGGATAACCCCCGCCCGGGCAAGGTAGAATCGAGGTTTGAATAAGAGCGACATGAAAGAATTCTGGCAGACCTGCGTCAGTCGTCTTGAGCAGGAACTCCCCCCCCAACAAATCAGCGCGTGGATACGACCGCTGGTCCCGCTTGCGTACGACGAAACGCAGGCGGTGCTGCGCGTTGCCGCGCCCAACCGCTTCAAGCTGGATTGGGTGCGCAAAAACTTTTCCCACCAGATCGAAGCGTTGGCCGCGGAGTGGTTCAAGCGTCCGGTGCAGGTGCTGTTCGAGCTGCCTTCGCAAGGGACCGCGCCGCGTATGCCGGTCGCGCCCGTGCGTGCGCAGCAGCCAGCCCAGCAACCGCACCCGTCCGCTGCGCCCCCTTCCGGCGCCGCGCCACCCGTGACGGTCACCGTGACGACCGCCCCGCCCCCGCCCGCCACGACCGCCGCTGCGCAGGCCGTGAACGCGGACGCCGCCAACATCGTGTACGAGCGATCGCGCCTGAACACCGACCTCACGTTCGAGAACTTCGTGACCGGTAAGGCCAACCAGCTCGCGCGCGCTGCGGCGCTGCAGGTCGCGGAAAATCCCGGCACCTCGTACAACCCGTTGTTCCTGTATGGCGGCGTCGGCCTGGGCAAGACCCACCTGATCCACGCCATCGGCAACGCCATGGTGGCGGCGGGCACCGGGGTGCGCGTGCGCTACGTGCATGCCGACCAGTACGTGTCCGACGTGGTCAAGGCGTACCAGCGTAAGGCGTTCGACGATTTCAAGCGTTACTACCATTCGCTCGATCTTCTGCTGATCGACGACATCCAGTTCTTCTCAGGCAAGAACCGCACGCAGGAAGAATTCTTCTATGCGTTCGAGGCGATGGTCGCGCAGCGCAAGCAGATCATCATCACCAGCGATACGTACCCCAAGGAACTGTCGGGCATCGACAGCCGACTGATCTCGCGCTTTGATTCGGGCCTCACGGTCGCCATCGAGCCGCCTGAGCTGGAGATGCGCGTGGCAATTCTGCTGCGCAAGGCCGAGTCCGAAGGCGTGCCCATGCCCGAGGAAGTGGCGTTCTTCATCGCCAAGCACCTGCGCAGCAACGTGCGCGAACTGGAAGGCGCGCTGCGCAAGGTCCTGGCCTACGCGCGCTTCCACGGCCGCGACGTGCTGACGGTGGATGTCTGCAAGGAAGCGCTGAAGGACCTCCTGTCGGTGTCCAACGGCCAGATCACCGTGGAAAACATCCAGAAGACGGTGGCGGACTTCTACAAGATCAAGGTCGCCGACATGTACTCGAAACGCCGGCCGGCCAATATCGCGTTGCCGCGCCAGGTTGCGATGTACCTGGCCAAGGAGCTGACCCAGAAAAGCCTGCCGGAAATCGGCGATTTATTCGGCGGCCGTGATCACACCACGGTGCTGCACGCCGTTCGCAAGATTTCCGATGCCCGCGCCAAGCAAGCGGAGCTCAACCATACCCTGCACGTGTTGGAACAAACTCTAAAAGGATGAACATGCAACTCGTACAAACCACACGCGATGCATTGCTGAAACCGCTGTCGACTGTGGCGGGCATCGTCGAAAGACGCCATACCCTGCCCATTCTTGCGAACATCCTGATGCGCAAGGAAGGCAACAAGGTTGCCTTCATTGCGACCGACCTGGAAGTGCAGATCACCACGCACGCCGACTTTGGTGTCGGCCAGGACAACGAGTCCACCACGGTGGCCGCGCGCAAGCTGCTGGACATCCTGAAAGCCCTACCCGATACGGGCGACGTGCGCCTGGCCCTGGCCAGCAACAAGCTGTCGGTGCAATCCGCCAAGAGCCGCTTTGCGCTGCAGACGCTGGCCGCCAGCGAGTTCCCCACCGTGGCCCAGCCCGAGCAGTGGGACGTGTCGCTGACCATGCCGCAGCGCACCCTGCGCCACCTGTTCAACATGGTGCATTTCGCCATGGCCCAGCAGGACATCCGCTACTACCTGAACGGCATGCTGCTGGTGTTTGAACCGGGCCGTGTTCGCGCGGTTGCCACCGACGGCCACCGCCTGGCGCACTGCTCGACCGAAGCCGACGGCATCGCCGAGCGCCACGAAGTCATCGTGCCGCGCAAGACCGTGCTGGAAATGCAGCGCCTGCTGGAAGACTCCGACGAGACCGTCTCCATCGACGTGGCGCCGGGCCAGATCCGTTTCCGCTTTGGCGACGTCGAGCTGGTCTCCAAGCTGGTCGAAGGCAAGTTCCCCGATTTCACGCGCGTGATTCCCACGAACTACTCGCGCCACTTCCTGGTCGGCCGCGAAGCGCTCCAGGGCAGCCTGCAGCGCGCCGCCATCCTGACCACGGACAAGTTCAAGGGCGTGCGCCTGCAACTGGCGCAGAACCAGATGAAGATCTCGTCCTCGAATGCCGAGCAGGAAGAGGCCCAGGAAGAAATCGACATCGACTACAGCCATGAAGCGCTGGACGTGGGCTTTAACGTGGGCTATCTGCTCGACGTGCTGTCCAACGTGAAGGTCGACAACATCCAGTGGTCGGTCATGCCCGATGCCAATGCGTCGGCGCTCATCACCCTGCCCGAAGACGACCAGTTCAAGTACGTCGTCATGCCCATGCGGATCTGATCCGCATTCCCCCCGTGGGTTTGTGCCGCTTGCGGACCGATGGTCCGCGGGCGGTCCGGCCGCCAGGCCGTTCTTTAAAGCGTTATCGATACAGACATGTCAGATCAGCAGAACACCACTCCCGAGACCAGCGGCTACGGCGCTGACTCGATCAAGATGCTCAAGGGGCTGGAGGCCGTGCGCAAGCGCCCCGGCATGTACATCGGCGACACGTCCGACGGCACCGGCCTGCACCACATGGTGTTTGAGGTCGTCGATAACGCCATCGACGAAGCCCTGGCCGGCTATTGCGACGACATCGTCGTCACGATCCACACCGACAACTCCATCTCCGTCACGGATAACGGCCGCGGCATCCCGACCGACATCCACAAGGACGACGAATTCCACCGCAGCGCGGCGGAAATCGTCATGACCGAACTGCACGCGGGCGGCAAGTTCGACCAGAACTCGTACAAGGTGTCCGGCGGCCTGCACGGCGTGGGCGTGTCTTGCGTGAACGCGCTGTCCGAATGGCTGCGTCTCACCATCCGCCGCAACGGCCAGGTGCACCAGATGGAATTCCGCCAGGGCGAGCGCGTTGCGCCCCTGGCCGTGACCGGCACGACCGACAAGCGCGGCACCGAAGTGCGCTTCCTGGCCGATCCGATCATCTTCAACAACATCGAATACCACTACGAGATCCTCTCCAAGCGCCTGCGCGAGCTCTCGTTCCTGAACAACGGCGTCAAGATCCGCCTGATCGACCAGCGCCAGGGCAAGGAAGAGAACTTCGCGTTCTCGGGCGGCGTGAAGGGCTTTGTTGAATACATCAACCGCGCCAAGACCGTGCTGCATCCGAACGTGTTTTCGGTCAGCACCGAATCCTCCGCCGGCGGCGTGTCCGTGGGCGTCGAAGTGGCCATGCAGTGGAACGACAGCTACAGCGAAAGCGTGCTGTGCTTCACCAACAACATCCCGCAGCGCGACGGCGGTTCGCACCTGACCGGCCTGCGCGCCGCGATGACGCGCATCATCAACAAGTACATCACCGACAACGAACTGGCCAAGAAGGCCAAGGTCGAGACGTCCGGCGACGACATGCGCGAAGGCCTGGCCTGCGTGCTGTCGGTGAAGGTGCCCGAGCCCAAGTTCAGCAGCCAGACCAAGGACAAGCTGGTGTCCAGCGAAGTGCGTCCGGCCGTTGAAGAAGCCGTGGCCCGCACGCTGGAAACCTGGCTGCTCGAACACCCGAACGACGCCAAGGCCCTGTGCAACAAGATCGTCGAAGCCGCCCGTGCACGCGAAGCCGCGCGCAAGGCGCGCGAGATGACGCGCCGCAAGAGCGTGCTGGAAGGCGCCGGCCTGCCCGGCAAGCTGGCTGACTGCCAGGAAAAGGATCCCGCGCTGTGCGAGCTGTACATCGTCGAGGGTGACTCCGCAGGCGGCTCGGCCAAACAGGGCCGCGACCGCAAGTTCCAGGCCATCCTGCCGCTGCGCGGCAAGGTGCTGAACGTCGAGAAGGCGCGCTTTGACCGCCTGATCGCCAGCGAGCAGATCGCCACGCTGATCACGGCGCTGGGCACCAGCATCGGTCCCGATTTCAACGTGGACAAGCTGCGCTACCACCGCCTCATCATCATGACTGACGCGGACGTCGACGGCGCACACATCCGCACCCTGCTGCTGACGCTGCTGTACCGTCAGATGCCCGAGCTGGTGCAGCGCGGCTACGTGTACATCGCGCAGCCGCCGCTCTACAAGGTCAAGGTTGGCCGCGAAGAGCGCTATCTGAAGGATGACCAGGAAGAAGCGCAGTTCATGCTGACGCTCGCCCTGAAGGACGCCGAGATCATCTCGGGCGGCAACATCATCCGCGGCGAAGAACTGAACGACCTGGCCCGCCAATACGTGGCAGCCGACGGCGTCATCGCCCGCCTGTCGCGCGTGTTCGACGTGGGCGCGCTGTCGGCCATGGCCGAAGGCGTGGAAATCAACCTGGACACGGCCGAGTCCACCGCGGACTCCGCCAAGCGGCTGGCCGATGCCATGCGCGATCCCATCAACGGCAATGGCGTTGAGGTCGTTCCGCAATTCGACGAAGCCACCGAACGCCATCGCCTGTCCGTGCAGCGCATGCACCACGGCAACGTGCGCGTCAGCATCATCGACGCCGACTTCATCAATGGCTCGGATTACGCCATTCTGTCCAAGGCCGCCAAGAGCTTCCTGGGCAAGGTCGGCGCGCGTTCGATGGCCGCCCGCGGCGAAGGCGACAAGCGCAAGGAGCAGCCCGTGTCCGACTTCCGCGAAGCCATGCAATGGCTGCGCAGCGAAGCCGACCGCAGCATCTCCAAGCAGCGCTACAAGGGTCTGGGTGAAATGAACCCCGAGCAACTGTGGGAAACCACGATGGACCCGAAGGTGCGCCGTTTGCTGCGCGTGCAGATCGAGGACGCTATCGCGGCGGACGAGGTCTTCACCACGCTGATGGGCGACGACGTCGAACCGCGCCGCAACTTCATCGAAACGCACGCGCTGTCGGCGGGCAACATCGACGCTTGATCGTATTGGATCCCGCGATTACCTAGATTTTTCCCGGGATATCCGGCGTTCGTACAAGGGGCTGCTTATGCAGCCCCTTTTTCTTTGGTTCTCGGCAGTTCAAGCCGAAATTCTCTTCCTGCCGGGCGGTTCCAGTTTTCCCCATCGACCAGGTGAAAAACCGCTCTGCCCTCAACCCCGCGGGCATCGCTGGAATCCCCATCGACGAGTTCATGCATGACAACCGCTGGCGTGCTGATTATCCATAAATATGGATAATCATTTCAATCTTGCAGGGTTTATCCATTATCCCTGCGCGCCTACAGTACCTCCATGCCCAGTCAACACGGCGTTTCAGGAGACTTCCTCCCCAGCCCGCTGACTGACAACTTCCTCATCGAATACATGGAGCTCATCATGAATCAGCAACTCAACGGCAAGATCGCACTCGTCACCGGCGGCACCACGGGTATCGGCCTGGCGACCGCCCAGGAACTGGCCGCGCAGGGTGCGCGCGTCTTCATCACCGGCCGCCGCCAGGCCGAACTGGACGCCGCCGTGGCCAGCATCGGCGTCGCGGCAACCGGCATCCGTGCCGACGCGTCGGTGCTGAGCGACCTGGACAACGTCTACGCCCAGATCGCCAAGAGCGCCGGCAAGCTCGACATCCTGTTCGCCAACGCGGGCGGCGGCGACATGATGCCGCTGGGCGCGATCACGGAAGAGCACTTCGATCGCATCTTCGGCACCAACGTGCGCGGCACCCTGTTCACCGTGCAAAAGGCCTTGCCATTGCTGGTCGATGGCGCCTCGGTGATCCTGACGGCGTCGACCGTATCGATCCAGGGCACGGAAAATTTCAGCGTGTATAGCGCCAGCAAGGCGGCGGTGCGCAACTTTGCGCGCTCGTGGGCGCTGGATCTGAAGCCGCGCGGCATCCGCGTGAACGTCGTGAGCCCCGGCCCGATCCGCACGCCGGGACTGGGCGGTCTGGTCCCCGACGAAGCGCGCCAGGGGTTGTTCGATCATCTGGCCGCGCAGGTGCCGCTGGGCCGTCTGGGCGAGCCGCAAGAGATCGGCAAGGCCGTGGCGTTTCTGGCTTCCGACGCGGCGAGCTTCGTCAATGGCATCGAGCTGTTTGTCGACGGCGGGATGGCGCAGGTCTGAGCGCATCGCGCTTCTGATCGCGACTTCTCAACATGAAATTCTTGACTCATTGCGTACTGGCGCTGGCTGCGATGTGCAGCGCGCCTTATGCGCACGCACAGGAAACATCACAAATGAAACCCGCCACGCAAGACCCTGCCGATTTGGCGCAACGCCTGATCGACATCCATTTTTCGATTTGGAACGACGCCAACGCCCAATCCCGCGAGTCGAAGTTTGACCAGGTGTACACGCAAGATTTCTTCGTGGCCGATCAAAGCGGCGTCGCTACCGGATACGCGCAGGTAAACCGCCTGATCGAGCAGTTGCAAGGCACCCATGCGGGATTCCGTTTCACGCCAGCGCCAATCACCTGGAATCATGGTCTCGGCCGCGTGGTCTGGAGCTATGGTCCCCGCGGCAATCCAGATCAGGTGCACGGCGAAGATATCTTCACCATCAAAGACGGCAAGCTTGCGAGCGCCCACGTCTTTCTCGATCGTCAGTAATGGGGATGCGCATCATGAAACGACTGGCTTCTTGCTTCATGGCGATTGGCGTTCTGGCAGGTGCTGCAGCGCAGGCGGCTGGCATCCACGTCGCGGGTGTGGATCACGTGGGTGTCAACGTGCCCGATCTGAAGCAGGCGGAGGCATTCTTCAAGAGTGCTTTCGGATGCGAACCCGTGACACGAATCGGACCATTTCAGCTGGACCCAACCACGTCGCCCGATGCTGCGGGTTTCGCGCCCCGCGCCGATAGCGTCACGATTGCCATGCTGCGTTGCGGAGAGGGCTCGAACATCGAGTTGTTCGAGTATGTGAATTCGCGTGGCAGCAAGGTCATGCCTCGCGCCGAGGATATCGGCGCCTCGCATATCGCGTTCTACACCGACGATATCGAGGGCGCGGTGTCTTATCTGAAGGCCCAGGGCATCACCGTGCTGGGAAAACCCGTGACGATGACATCGGGCGATACCGAAGGCGAGACATGGGTGCACTTTCGCTCGCCTTGGGGTTCGGACATGGAACTCGTCAGCTACCCGAATGGCAAGGGATATGAACACCGCAGCAGCCTCAGGCTGTGGAATCCCAAGCACCCCGGTCAGTGAACCGTCAAACGAACCATCGACAGGATTGATATGAACCTTCCCCATCAACCCGGCGCGTACGGCGCCCAATTCCCCGACCACGGCCGGTCTGCCGCCGACCATGACAAAGACCTGCCGACAGCGGTTGTGGTTGCGGCCTATTACCGCGTGCACCCTGAAGACCGGCAGTCATTTGTAGATGCCGTCATCCCCGACGTGCTGGCCGCCAGAAAGATGCCCGGCTGCATCTACTACGCCTTTGCCGCGGATCTGACAGACGCCAATCTGTTTCATCTGGTGGAGGGCTGGGCAGATGAGGCGGCTTACGAGCGTCACGAACAAGCGCCTTCGTTTCTCGCGGCGCTGGCGCATGTCGTCAAGCACGTTCGGATTCTGGATCGGCAGGGGATCCGATATGAAGTCGCGCGGCAGATCATTGATGACCCCAGGAGCAAAGTGGCGCCGGCTTAAGGCGCCCAGCGGGCACGCGATGCGCGGGATCGCCCGTGCGATTTGCGTGCCGATGTTTGCAGGACGGCATTCGCGCGCGTTCGGCCCAACCGCTTTCCGAGCCGCCTTTTCAGAGAAACCAAAAATGATAGTAGAGATCGGCAGTGCCAGTTCGACGCCAGTCGCTTCGCGGTACGAACCACCGTCCCCCCCTCCCGCTTCTCAAGTGAATGAAGTCAGCGCCACGGAGCCGGAGTCGCAGACAAATGCTGACGCGTCTTCGGCCGACACGTCGGCGGCGCAGCAGAGCAAGGAGTCGGATCCCGCCAAGAATGGGGGCGAATCGCTAGAGTCGCTCAGGGAGCAGATCGCGCAATTGGAAAAGCAGCTTGCGCAAGCGCTGGAGGAGTTGCGCGATGTTCAGTCAGCCACCATGGATGAAAAGCAGAAGGCTGCGTTGACGGCCGCCCTGCAGGTGAAAGTGGCGGTGTTGAATTCGTCTTTGATGTCCATGATGATGAAGCTGGCAGAGGCCATTGCCAATGAGAACGGCAAGAATTTTGAGAGTGCGGTTGCGCTGGCGGCGTCTCAAGGGGGTGGCGGCAGCGCGGGTTGAATGGATGCCAGCGGATCCGCCCGCGGGGGATTCGCGAATACACTTCGGTCAGGAAGACCTGACGAAAGGCCGTGCGGATTGAAGGTGATTGCACATCGAAGGCCAGCCCGATCCGGGCTGGCCTTCGGCTTTTCCGGATCCGGGTATCGGGTGTCACCAATCAAGCGCCCCGGGCGCCTCTGCAATAAAGGAAGTGAAGATGGGAAATCGGGCCTGGCTGTATCTGTGCTCGGACGAGGATGAAGGCGCGCCGCCCGCGGAGATCGCCAGCGCGAACGGCAACCTGCCGACGTTGTGGCAGGTGCTGCTGGCGGAGGGCGAGTCCCGTGCGGCGCCCGCTGACCAGGACCTCCTTGGCGATGGCAATGGTGCGGGCATGGCCGCCGATGCGCGCGTTGCCCATCAGCGGCTGGGCGAACTGGCGGCATTCATGGGGGCGCACTCGGATCGCGAATATGCGCTGCCCGTGCTGCAGTTCGATGCCGCCGTGCAGTATCTGGGCGAGCTGATCGATGAACACGACGACGACGGCGACTTGTGGATAAGCGCAAATCTCAATGAGTTGTCGTGGGTGCACGCGGACGGCGCGGCGGCTTATGTTCACCAGACGCGCACCCTGTGCGAAGAACGCTGGCTAGCCGTGCGGCAAGGCATGCAGGCCGGTGACCTGGCCGCTGTGTGCCGATTGCTGGACGTGCAAGATGCCGGTGACGCCTCCGGCTGGGCGTGGCGCTTTGGTTTTGGCGGGCTGTCGCATTCCTATTTCCACGAACAGGATCCGGCCCGCACGGTCAGCTTCGAAGACTACGTTGCCGAGGGGGGCGACGATGAAGACGCATGGCTTGGCAGCGCGCTGTACCGCTACCGTGTGGACAAGTTGTGGGGGCTGCGGGCGGTCGATCCGGAGGCCGAGTCCGACGACGACAACGACGGCGACAACGACGGCGATTGCTGGCTGCCCGTGATGGCGCCGCAGTGGGATGCGATCTGGCGCAGCGGCGCGTCCGATGAGGGCGTGCTGTGGATAAGCAGCGAAGGACGCACCGGGCTGCTGCGCGTGACGGAGAACGTTGCTAGCGTGCTGGTGGCGCCGCGCTTTGACGCGGTGTGGGATTTTGAAGAAGACGTTGCAAGCGTCCAGATTGGCGACAAGGTGGGGCTGATCGCCGCGGATGGCAGTGAAATCCTGCAGCCGTCGCTGGACGAGGCCTGGAACTGCGCGCAAGGCCTGGTGGTGGCGCGCGTCGGGGATCAGTTGGGCTTTGTGGACAAGTCGGGTGGCTGGGCGATCACGCCGCGCTTCGAGGACGCGGGGTCGTTCTGCCCTGGAGGCTTGGCGCCCGCGTTCGAGGCGCAGGCGTGGGGTCTGGTCGACCGGCGTGGCGATTGGGTAGCGGCGCCCGAGTGGGACGACGTTTATTGGGACGAGGACCTTCACGCGTTCATCACCGAGCGCGATGGGATGCAGGGGCTGATCGACGCGTCGGGGCGGCCGGTGCTGGATGCGAGCTTTGCCGCGCTGGCGCCGCTGGATACGGCGGCGGATGCCGCCGAGCTGTGGACAAGCGGCTTGATGCGGATCAGCGTGCTGACGCAAGATGCGCGGCGCGGTGTGGTGGATGGCCAAGGCGCCGTGCGGGTGCCCATCGTTTACAGCGATGTCGGTGAGGTGAGCTGGCTGCCGTCGGAACGGCCAGGCATCCCGGAGCCCGCGCCTGATGGCCAGGCGGGGCGGTATGCGCGGATCCTGGCGAACGTGGGGCGGGATGACGATGGCGACGAGGCGTGGGCCGAAGGCGTCTACGACATGGCCGAGGGCCGTGAAGTGCTTGCTTGCCAGCATGTGCTGACGTTCGGGTTGGCGTGGAACGGCGCGTATGGCTGGCTGGTGATGCAAGCGGGCCAGGCGCTCTGCCCTCACAACGTGGACGGGCTTTACGTGGGCGTGGCGCGCGCTGGTGGCGACTGGCTGCATGAACCTGTGTACGCCTGGATCGGTTCGCCGGAATCCTTGCAGACTGCGGCGGGCGTTTACAACGGCCCGCCGGCGATTGTCTCGCAGTGGAACGAGGGCGAGCCGGTGCGGGCCATGCGGGGCGATACGGGTGTGCTGGTGATGCTGCACCGTGACGGGCGGGAGACGCCGGCCTAGGCAATTGCGGCAACGGTGTCTGACACCCTGGGGAAATGGTCGCCAGTTTGAGGCGGTGTCTCACAGGGTGTCAGACACCGTCTCCACACACATCGCCGCAGCGATCGGCTACCGCGGCGGCCGCGCTTTCAGATCCCCCATCTCTTCCTGCATCAGCTGATGCGCATAGCGCGAGAACACCGTGACCAGGCGCGTGCGCGTGTGATACGGCGGGTACAGCAGCGCGACGGTGACCGGCACCGCCGGGCTGAACGGCCGGACTTCCACGCCGTTCGCTTCGTACTCCTCGCGCGCGGCCAACGGGTTGATTAGCGCCACGCCCAGCCCCGCGCCCACCAGCGCGCACACCGACGACCCCAATCCCGCTTCGGCCACCGTATGACGCTCGACCTTGGCGGTCTTGAACACGGCGTCGATCTTCTCGCGCAGCGGAGTGCCGCTGGGAAATGCGATGAAGGGCTCGCCCGCAAAATCGGCGGGCTTGAGCTTCTTCAGTTTGGTCAGGCGGTGTCCGCGCGGCAGCACCGCCACGCAGCTCATCGTAAGCACCGGTTCGACCTGGATGCCGGGCGCTTCGCCGGACAGCATCGCCAGCCCGGTGTCGCAGAACCCCGAACTGATCCAGTTGTGGACCGCGCTGGCGTTGCCCGAGTGGATGGACACCATGACGTCCGGGTACTCGGTCTTGAAGGCCGCGACGATGCGCGCCAGGAGCCCGCCCGCCAGGCGTGGCATGGCCGCCACACTCAGTCGGCTGGCGCTGAACGAGCGGATGCTGGCCGCCGCCGACTCCAGGCCGGCGAGGCCGATGAAGGTCTTTTCGACCTCCTGAAAAAAGCGCGACCCGTCCTGGGTCGGGCTCAGCCGGCTGCCATTGCGGTCGAACAATGGAAACTGGGTGATGGCTTCCAATTGCGCAATTAAGCGGCTAACGTGCGGCTGCGAGGTATGCACGCGGCGCGCCGCAGCGGTCATGGATCCGGTCATCATGACGGCGCGGAACGCCTCAATGTGCCGCAAGCCCATGCGAGTAATGGCCATGTCAAATCCGTATAGAGGAATACCTGATTGGAACTGGATAAAACCATACTGCTAGTTGATACTTTTTGCCAGCCGCGGGGCTCATCGCGGGACGCGGCGGTCGCCAGCCAGACTGGAACTGCCGAACGTGAACATAAACACGCGCCGCACGTACGGCGCCAAGGGAATCAGATGAAAGCACTTGCCGCGATCTCCGTCGCCGCCGCCCTGCTGGGCACCACCGCGACGGCTCATGCCGAAGGTCCCAGCCGCCTGGACAAGATCCGGGAAACCGGCGTCATCACGATCGGCCACCCCGAGACCTCGGTGCCGTTTGCGTATCTGGACGGCAATCAGAAGCCGATCGGCTACACGGTCGAGATCTGCCAGGAAGTCGCCAAGTACGTGCAGGAAGCGCTGAAGCTGCCCAAGCTGGAAGTCCGCTACAACCCGACGACGTCGGCCACGCGCATTCCGCTGCTGGCCAACGGCACGATCGACCTGGAGTGCGGCAACACCACCAATAACGAGGCCCGCCACAAGCTGGTGTCCTTCGCGCCCACGACCTTCGTGGCGCAGGTGGTGCTGGTGGCGCGCAAGGACGGCGGCGTGGACCCCAATGACCTGTCCTCGTTCCGCGGCAAGACCATCGCGGCGCAGGCCGGCGGCCAGACGTTCAAGCTGATCTCGCAACTGAATGCGCAGGGCAACCTGGGCATCTCGATGGCGCCCACCAAGGACACCGCCGAGACCATCCTGATGGTGGAATCGGGCCGCGCCGCGGGTTCGGCTAACGACGACGGCATCGCCTACGGCGCCGTGGCCTCGTCCAAGAACCCGGACGCCTTCGTGATCGGCAAGAAGGGCCTGGAAATGGCGCCCTACGGCATCATGCAGCCCAAGGACGATCCCAAGTTCAAGAAGGTGGTTGATGACGCGGTGCTGGATCTGATGAAGACCGGCAAGGTTGCGGCGCTGTACGACAAGTATTTCAACTCGCCGATTCCGCCCAAGCAGATCAACCTGAAGTACCCCATGAGCGACGCCCTGAAGCGCGCCCTGGCCAACCCCACCGACTCGGGCGATCCCAAGGCCTACGAGTAAGCCGCATGCCGCGGGGCGCAACGCGTCCCCGCGGCGCATGAAGCAAGGACGCCGGCCGGGGCCGGCGTTGCAATCAAGGGCGAGGGCATGAATTACAACTGGAGTTGGAGCGTCTTCCTGGAGATGTCGCCGGACGGCGTGCACACCTTCCTGGAAACGATCCTGATCGGTGTGGGCTGGACGCTCGCGCTGGCATTGACGGCCTGGGTTTTCTCGTTGCTGCTGGGATCCTGGCTGGGCGTGATGCGCACGGTGCAGTCGCGCCTGATGAACGCCATCGGCGCGACCTATGTAGAGCTGTTCCGCAACATCCCGCTGCTGGTGCAGATGTTCCTGTGGTATTTCGTGCTGCCCGAATTGCTGCCGCATGCCTGGGGCCTGGCGATGAAGCAGATGCCGCAGCCGTGGGGGCAGTTCGTGCCCGCGGTGCTGTGCCTGGGCTTTTACGGATCGGCGCGTGTGGCCGAGCAATTGCGCGCGGGCATCCAGTCGCTGCCGCGCGGGCAGTTTCAGGCGGGGACCGCGCTGGGACTGACCGAGGGGCAGGTCTACCGCTACATCATCCTGCCCGAGGCCTATCGCATCGTGCTGCCGCCGCTGACCTCGGAGTTCATGGGCACGATCAAGTATTCGTCGGTGGCGCTGACCATTGGCCTGTTGGAATTGACGGGCCAGGCGCGATCCATGGCGGAGTTCAGCTTTCACATCTTCGAGGCGTTTTCGGCCGCGACGGTGATCTACCTGATTCTGAACGGCATCGTCGTGCTGGGGATGCGCACACTTGAGCGCCGAGTCGCGGTGCCCGGCCTGATCGGCACGGCCGCGAAGTCGCCTGCGGGATTGGGGCGCTGACATGGGCAAATTCGATTTCGATGTGATCTGGGGCTCTCTGCCGTACCTGTTCCAGACCGGCATGACCTTCACGCTGACGCTGACGGTGCTGGCGGCGGTGATGGGCCTGGCGTTGGGCACGATCCTGGCGATGATGCGGTTGTCGCGCTACAAGATCCTGTCGGTGCCGGCGGGCATCTACGTGAACGTCATGCGTTCGATCCCGCTGCTGCTGGTGATCTTCTGGTTCTACTTTCTGATGCCGTACATCGCCGCGTGGGTGGTGGGATCGCCCACGCCGCTGCGCGTGGGGGCGTTCAACTCGGCGGTGATCACGTTTACGCTGTTCGAGGCCGCGTACTTCTGCGAAATCATGCGTGCCGGCATCCAGTCCATCGCGCGCGGCCAGGTATCGGCCAGCATGGCGCTGGGCCTGAATCACTGGCAAGGCATGCGGTACGTCGTGCTGCCGCAGGCGCTGCGCAACATGGTGCCGGCGCTGCTGACGCGCGTCATCATCCTGTTCCAGGACACGTCGCTGGTGTACGTGCTGTCGCTCACCGACTTCCTGGGCGCCGCGTCCAAGATCGGCCAGCGCGACGGCCGGCTGGTCGAACTCTATCTCTTCGTGGCGGTGGTGTATTTCGTGATTTGCTTCACGGCATCGCGTCTGGTCAAGCAGCTTGAAAAGCGTACGCGGGTGCTGCGCTGAGCCGCTTGCCGCAGCAATCACGTTATCCACAGGTTCAACGATGCAATCCTCTTCCAATCCCCCGATGATCGAGATCCGGCAGGTCAGCAAATGGTACGGCGACTTCCAGGTGCTGGACGACTGCTCCACCACCGTGCGCCGCGGTGAAGTCGTGGTGGTGTGCGGCCCGTCCGGGTCGGGCAAGTCCACGCTGATCAAGACCGTCAATGCGCTCGAGCCCTTTCAAAAAGGCGAGATCGTGGTCAACGGCGTGTCCGTGGGCGATCCGCGCACCAACCTGCCCAAGCTGCGCGCGGTGGCCGGCATGGTGTTCCAGCACTTCGAGCTGTTCCCGCACCTGTCCGTGACCGAGAACCTGTGCCTGGGGCAGATCAAGGTGCTCAAGCGCGGCAAGGACGAAGCGCGGCAGCGCGCGCTTGCGCTGCTTGAGCGCGTGGGTCTGTCGGCGCACAAGGACAAGCATCCCGGCGAACTGTCGGGCGGCCAGCAGCAGCGCGTGGCGATCGCCCGGGCGCTGTCGATGGACCCGGTCGTGATGCTGTTCGATGAGCCCACGTCGGCGCTGGACCCCGAGATGGTCAACGAGGTGCTGGACGTGATGACCGACCTGGCGGGCGAAGGCATGACCATGATGGTGGTGACCCACGAGATGGGATTCGCGCGCCGCGTCGCCGACCGTGTGATCTTCATGGACGGCGGCAAGATTGTCGAGGACTGCCAGAAGGAGCAGTTCTTCGGCAATGTCGAGGAGCGTGCCCCGCGCACGCGCCAGTTTCTTTCCAAAATTTTGCAGCACTGAAAGCCATGACCCAGCGGACCCCCGCCGAACCTCCCCCACTCCGCGTCGACCTGCGCAGCGATACGGTCACGCACCCGACCGCGGCCATGTACGAGCGCATGCGCACCGCGCCGATCGGCGATGACGGCCTGGACGGCGATCCCACCGTGCGTGAGCTGGAAGCGACTGTCGCGGCCAGCCTGGGCAAGGAGGCGGGCCTCTTCGTGCCGAGCTGCACGATGGCCAACTTGCTGGCCGTGCTGGCGCAAACGCAGCGCAGCGAACAGGTGGCGCTGGAAGCGACTGCCCACATGTACACGTCGGAACGCGGCGCGGCCACGTTCACGGGTTTGTTCTACCAAGGCCTGCCCGGCGCCGAAGGCGCGATGGACCTGAACCGGCTCGAAGACGCGCTGATGGCAGGCGGACACCGCCTCAAGACCGCGCTGGTGGCGATGGAGACGTCGCACAACAACGCGGGCGGCGCAGTGCTGCCGCTGGACCATATGCAGGCCGTGCACGGCATGGCGCGCGCCGCCGGCGTGCCGGTGCACCTGGATGGTGCGCGGCTGTTCAACGCGGCGGTGGCGCTGGGCGTGCCGGCCATGGACATCACGCAATACACGGATACGGTGTCGCTGTGCCTGTCCAAGGGCTTGAGCGCGCCGGTGGGCGCGGTGCTGGCGGGCAGCCAGGCCGTGATCGCCAAGTCGCGCACGCTGCGCCGCATGCTGGGCGGCACGCAGCGCCAATCCGGCATCATGGCCGCCGCGGGCCTGGAAGGCGTGCAGCACATGAGCGCGCGGCTGGGCGAGGACCACGTGCGGGCGCGCCGGTTGAGCGACGGCATCAACACGCTGGCGCCCACGCTGACCGCGACCGTGCCGCAAACCAACATCGTGCAGGTTGAGACCGCCGACACCGGCATGACCAATGCAGAGTGGGTCGCGGCCTTGCAGGCGCAAGGCGTGCTGACGCGTCCGTGGGGCCGTACGCGGCTGCGCTGCGTCACGCATCGGCACATCAGCGACGACGATATCGACATGGCCGTCAAGGCGTTTTCCGCAGTGCTGAGCGCGCGCTGATTCAGCCGATTTTGGGGTGGGCGATGCGATAATGCCCGCCATGTCCACCCCCACTCATCTTTCCCGGAAAGACTATTTCTGCGCCCTCGCGGTGGTGGTCATCTGGGGCCTGAATTTTGTCGTCATGAAGGTCGGCATGCGGGGCTTGTCTCCGATGATGCTCGGCGCGTTGCGATTCGCGCTGGCCGCCTTCCCGCTCATTCTCTTTGTGCGCATGCCGCGGCTGCCGTGGCACTGGGTCGCGGCCTACGGGCTGGTCCAGGGGCTGGGCCAGTTCGGCCTGCTGTTCACGGCGCTCAAGTTCGGCATGCCGGCCGGCATGGCCTCGCTTGTCATCCAGACCCAGGCCTTCTTTACGCTGCTGCTCGCCGCGCCGGTGCTGCATGAGCGTGCGCGGCGGCATCACTGGATCGGACTGGGCGTCGCCGCGATGGGCCTTGCGGTCATCGCGGGGGCGCGTGGCGACGGGCCGGGGCAGATGACGATGCTGGGCTTTGTCCTGACGCTGGGGGCGGCATTCATGTGGGCGGTGTCCAACATGATCGTGCGGCTGGCCAGCCGCAAGGCGCCCGGCTACGACCCTTTCGCGTTCATTGCCTGGAGCAGCGCCGCCCCGGTGCTGCCCTTCCTGGCGCTGGCCGTGTTGATCGACGGTTGGGAACCGGTCGTGGGCATGATCACCGGCATGGGCTGGGGCGAGGCATTGTCGGTGCTGTATCTGGCAGTGCTGGCGACCCTGGTTGCCTACACGCTCTGGACGCAGTTGCTGTCGCGCCATCCCGCGGCCAAGGTCGCGCCGTTCTCGCTGCTGGTGCCGGTGGTGGGGCTGTGGGCGGCGTCGATGGCGTTCGGCGAGCGGCTGCAGCCGCTGCAATGGGTGGGCGCCGGGTGCGTGCTGGCCGGGCTGGTCATCAACCAGGTCGGCGCGCGCTGGTTGCGCACGCGCTGACGCCAGTCAGCCTTTACGCTACCGGGCCCTCATCCGCCCGGCCTACCGCGTGCCGGCGAGGGCCCACTGCCCTCAAAGTTGCTCGAAGCGGATGTAACGCTTATCGGTGTACTCCCGGCGCGTGATGATTTCCTGCACCGACGCGCCCGGCGGTCCGCGGCGCAGCCATTCCAGCATGTGATCGACCTGGTCGGGCGTGCCCTGCACCAGCGCTTCGACCGTGCCGTCCAGCATGTTCTGCACCCAGCCCTTCGCGCCAAGCATGTGCGCGCGCCGCACCGTGGCGTGCCGGTAGCCCACGCCTTGCACCGTGCCGCTGACGGTGACGTGGACGGTTTCGATCTGGGTATCGGCCTTAGGGTCTTGCATGGGTTTTTCCTTCGGATGATGCGCCGCCACGCGCGACTGGCGTAGGCGGAACCGGCTACAGCGGATGGTCTATAGGCCCGGCAGGCTTCGAAGCGATACGTTAGAGCCCATGTCAAAACGTGCCAGCTTAGAAATACCCATTACCAGAGCTTGGAGAAGCCATTATGGAAGAGACCAGTTTGTTGTCGGAAGCCGAGACAGCGCGCTACAGGGATCAGGGTTACCTGGCCTTGAAGGACATGTGCCCTCAGGACGAGGTCGGCTACATCCGCAGGACGCTGCTGGACTTGTTCTCGAATAAGACGGGTTACAACGAGGGCGCGCAATATGACTTTGTCAGCCGCGACGACCCGAGCAAGCCCGCGAAGTTTCCGAGTCTGCACGATCCGCGACATTATGCCCCGGGCCTGCTGAAGACGGTGTACCACGAACGCACGCTGGAACTGGCGCGGCAGCTGCTGGGCCCGCAGGCCGCGCTGTATGGCGAGCACGCGTTGCTCAAGCCCGGCCCGCACGGTCCGGAAACGCCGTGGCACCAGGACGAAGCTTTCCGGTCGCCGGACTTTGTCTACAACGAACTGAGCATCTGGCTGGCGCTGCAGCCGGCCACCGTCGAGAACGGCTGCATGCAGTTCCTGCCGGGGTCGAACAAGTGGGACGTGCTGGAGCACCGTTCCCCGGGCGGCGACAAGACGCTGCATCCGCTGGAATGCTGCGGCGATTTCCCGCGCGAACAGGCGGTGGCCGAACCCCTTGATCCGGGCGGCATCACTGTCCACGATGCGCGCACGCTGCACTTCACGGGACCGAACACGTCGCAGACGCCGCGGCTGGCGTACATCCTGATCTACAACACGCCGCCGGTGTACAAGCCGGGCCGCCGGGAATTCCCGTGGCTGGAAGGCCGCTGGACCGACAGCCAGACCCGCAAGAAGCAATGGCACAAGCGCGGCGGGCTGGCGGTGGACGTGATGCGCCGGCTGCCGGGCGCGCGGCTGACCAGCCCGCGCTGGGTGGCGTGGGCAACGATACGCGCGGTCAGCAAGGTGTGGCCGCGCTAGGGCTGGGCGTGCAGGGGCCATAGAGCCTTTGCGCAGGGGGGCGAACGGGGCCGGCAAGCGACGCTTGCCGGCCTCGGCGCGTATACTGGGCGGCGCCGCGCGGGTCATCAAGCCTGGCGCGGCGGCAAGGCTGCCCCACGGCTGGCGGCCCGAAAGCACAAGAAAATGAGTCGCAGCTGGCGCACCCCTATCACTCCACAGACACTCCATGACCGCTAACCTTTCTACGATCACCTGCATCGAAGATTTGCGCGTTGTCGCGCAGAAGCGCGTGCCGCGCATGTTCTACGACTACGCCGATTCCGGCGCCTGGACCGAAGGCACCTATCGCGCGAATGAAAGCGACTTTCATCGGATCAAGCTGCGCCAGCGCGTGGCGGTCAACATGGAAGGCCGGTCGCTGCGCACCACCATGGTGGGCCAGGACGTGGTCATGCCGCTGGCGATTTCGCCCACGGGCCTGACCGGCATGCAGCATGCCGACGGCGAGATCCTGGCCGCCAAGGCCGCCGCCGATTTCGGCGTGCCGTTCACGCTGTCCACGATGAGCATCTGCTCGCTGGAAGACGTGGCGCAGGCCACCGGCAAGCCCTTCTGGTTCCAGCTCTACGTCATGCGCGACCGCGAGTTCGTGGGCAACCTGATCGACCGCGCCAAGGCCGCCGGCTGCTCGGCGCTGGTGCTGACGCTGGACCTGCAGATCCTGGGCCAGCGCCACAAGGACATCAAGAACGGCCTGTCGACGCCGCCCAAGCCCACGCTGCGCAACCTCATCAACCTGGCGACCAAGCCCCGCTGGTGCATGGGCATGCTGGGCACCAAGCGCCGCACTTTCGGCAACATCGTCGGGCACGCCAAGGGCGTGAGCGACCTGTCGTCGCTGTCGTCGTGGACGGCCGAGCAGTTCGATCCCCGCCTGAGCTGGGACGACGTGGAATGGATCAAGCAGCGCTGGGGCGGCAAGCTCATCATCAAGGGCATTCTGGATGTCGAAGACGCGCAGCTCGCCGCCAACAGCGGCGCCGACGCGCTCATCGTCAGCAACCACGGCGGCCGCCAGCTTGACGGCGCCATGTCGTCCATCGCGGCCCTGCCGGGAATTGCCGATGCCGTGGGTTCGAAGATCGAGGTGTGGATGGACGGCGGCATCCGCTCCGGCCAGGACATCCTGAAGGCCGTGGCGCTGGGCGCGCGCGGCACGATGATCGGCCGCGCCTTCCTGTACGGGCTGGGCGCGTATGGCCAGGCCGGCGTCACCCGCACGCTGGAGATCCTGTACAAGGAAATGGACACGACGATGGCGCTGTGCGGCCGCCGCACGATCGAGCCGGGCGACCGCAGCATCCTGCTGCCGGGCACGTATCCGACCTGATCGCTGATGCTTGTTGAAAAAGCCCGGACCCATACGTGTCCGGGTTTTTTTATGCGCCGACGCCGGGCACCGTGCGTCGGCTATGCGCCGTTGCCCGTGCCCAAAAACTGGCTGGGCCTGCGCAGCGCGGGGTCGAAAGGATTGATCTGCCCGCCCACCGCGTCAGCCTCGCGGCGCAGCATTTCCACGATCAGCGGCAGGCGCTCATCGCTGATGCGTTCGATGGGCGCCGCCACGCTCAGCGCCGCGACCGTGACGCCGTTGGGATCATAGACCGGCACCGCCAGCCCCGCGATGTTGGGGAACACGCCCTGCCCCTGGCTGCGCGCGTAGCGCAGTTCCAGGCATTCCTTGATGCGCACGCGCATCGAGATCTCGTCCACGAAGCCCAGGTGATGCAGGCGCGGAATGTTGAAGCGCATGACCTCTTCGCGCTCGGCTTCCGGCAGGCTGGCCAGCAGCACCAGGCCACCTTGTCCCATGCCCAGCGGCACGCGGCCGCCGATGTCGCCGGTGTGCGAGCGCACCGGAAAGGCGCCGTCCACGCGGTCGACGCAGACCGCGTCAAACCCGCTGCGCACCAGCAGGAAAATGGTGTCGTTGAGCATGCCGGACAGGCGCAGCATCGCGGGCCGGTAGAGGGTGCGCAGGCTGGATTGATGGTTGCCCGCCGCGGCCGCCAGCGAAAAGAAGGCAACGCTGAGCTGATACCCCTTGCTTTGAGCCGGCTGCTCCACCACCCCTTCCTGCATCAAGCCTTGCAGCACCCGGTGCACCGTGGCCTGCGCCTGGCCCGTGCGGGCGGCGATATCGGTCAGGCGCAGCTTGTCTCCCTTGGCATCGGCCAGCACGCGCAGCACGGCAAAGGCCCGCTGCAATACGCCCTGGCCAGCGGAATCCTCCGGCGTTTCTGATTTCTTCATTCTCGGGTTCCGATAATCAAAATAGTCTGACGTGTTTTTATCAAGAAATTCAGTCTAACGGAAATAACGAATAAAAAATTCGATTCTTCGGAAAACCCTAATTGACCCTCTGTTTTGGCGGCTCCTAGACTGCGCCATCACTTAGGCAGCCTGGGCGGCACTTTTTCCACCCGGCGGCGCAGGGCCCGGACGGGCCACGGGGTTTGGAACATGGCATTTCTGCGGCTGGACAACGTCTCCAAGAACTACGGCGATCTGCGTGTCGTCTCGGACTTCTGCCTGTCGGTCGATAAGGGCGAGTTCGTCTCGCTGCTGGGCCCCTCCGGCTGCGGCAAGACCACCACGCTGCAGATGATTGCCGGCTTTGCCGATGTGACCTGCGGCACCATCACGCTGGACGGCCGCGACATCACGCACGCCAAGCCCAACACGCGCGGTCTGGGCATCGTATTCCAGAGCTATGCGCTGTTCCCGCACCTGACCGTGGCCGACAACGTCGCGTTCGGCCTGAAGATGCGCAAGGTGGAACGCGCCGAACGGCAGGAGCGTGTGCGCGAGGCGTTGGCCCTGGTCAAGTTGGACAAGCATGCCGACCGCTTCCCGCGCGAACTGTCGGGCGGCCAGCGGCAACGCGTGGCGCTGGCCCGGGCGCTGGTGATCCGTCCGCCGGTGCTGCTGCTGGACGAACCCCTGTCCAACCTGGATGCCAAGCTGCGCGAGGACATGCAGTTCGAACTGCGCAGCATCCAGCGCAAGATCGGCACCACCACCGTCATGGTCACGCACGATCAGGCCGAAGCCCTGTCCATCAGCGATCGCGTCGTCGTCATGCAGGACGGCCGGGCCACGCAGGTGGACGCGCCCTACCGCATGTATGAACACCCGCAGACCGAGTTCATCTCGCGCTTTGTCGGCAAGACCAATCTGCTGCCCGGCCGCGTGACGCGCTGCGGCGCGCAGGCTGAAGTGCAGACCGGCGCGTTGAGCCTGGTCGTGGACGGCGAAGGCCTGCGCCACGGCGATAGCGTGCAGCTGTCGCTGCGCCCGGAAAAGCTGGTGCCCGTGCCGTCTGGCCAGGGCAAGCTCGCCTGTGTCGTGAACACGCGCTACTTCCTGGGCAGCCAGTGGATGTACGACCTGGATTCGCCGGTGGGGGCGCTGACCATCCTCACGCCCAACGACGGCCGCCGCCCGCATGACGACGGCGAACAGATCGGGCTGGACTGGGCGGACGGCGTGCTGCGCGTGTTGCGCGCACCGGCTGCCGCGGCGGCGGACTGACATGGCGACGCTGACGCAACGCGGCGACGCCGCCAACCCGCCCAAGCCGCGCAACGACGGGATGCTGGCCATCCTGGGATCGATTCCGCTGGCGCTCGTGTTTCTGACGCTGGTGCTCACGCCGCTGGCGCTGACCTTTGCCCTGTCGTTCCGGCCGTTCGACTACGCCACCGGCATCCAGCCCGGCCACACGTTCGAACACTATCTGGCCGTGGTGACAGACGGCTATTTCATCGAGATCTTCTGGCGCACCTTCTGGATCGCCGGCGTCACCACGCTGATCTGCGTGCTGATCGGCGCACCCGAGGCCTACATCCTGTCGCGCATGCGCAAGCCTTGGCGCTCGATCTTCCTGTTGGTGGTGCTGTCGCCGCTGCTGATCTCGCTGGTGGTGCGCGCGTTCGGCTGGAGCATGCTGCTGGGACCCGGCGGGCCGCTGGGCAAGGCGGCCGCCGCGCTTGGGCTGGGAACGCTGCTGTACACGCCCACCGCCGTCATCATCGGCCTCGTGCACGTCATGCTGCCCTTCATGGTGATTCCGGTCTGGACGTCGCTGCAGAAGCTGGACCCCACCGTCGAGCACGCCGCGCTGTCGCTGAACGCCTCGCGGTTTCAGACGCTCACGCGCATCGTGCTGCCGCAGGCCATGCCGGGCATCCTGTCCGGCAGCCTCATCGTGTTCGGCCTGTCGGCCAGCTCGTTTGCCATTCCCGCGCTGCTGGGCGGACGGCGGCTGAAGATGGTGGCCACTGTCGTGTACGACGAGTTCCTGACCGAGCTGAACTGGCCGCTGGGCGCGGCGATCGCCATCGTGCTGCTGATCGTGAACGTGATCGTCATGATGGCGTACAACCGCGTCGTCGAACGCTCTTACCGCCGCAGCCTGGGCTGACCCGCGCAAGGAATCGAACATGCAGAAGAACGGTCCTTTCGCGCTGGCGTTCAACTTTCTGGTGGTGGCGTTCGTGCTGGCGCCGCTGGTCATCGTGTGCCTGGTGGCGTTCACGCCCGATTCGACGCTGACGGTGCCGACGACCAGCTTCTCGCTGCGGTGGTTTTATGCGGTCTTCGACCATCCCAACTTCATGCAGGCGTTCAAGAACAGCCTGTGGTTGGCGTTCCTGTCGGCCAGCATCGCCGTGTGCCTGGCGGTGCCCGCCGCCATCGCCATCACGCGCTACCGCTTTCCGGGGCGCGACGTGCTCAACGGCCTGTTCCTGTCGCCGCTGATGATTCCCCATCTGGTGCTGGGCGTGGCGCTCTTGCGCTTCTTTGCGCTGATGGGCATGGCCGGCAGCTTTCCGTGGCTGGTGGCCAGCCACGTCGTCGTCATCACGCCGTACGTGATGCGCCTGGTGATCGGCGCGCTGGTGGGCTTTGACCGGTCCATCGAGCACGCCGCGCTGTCGCTGGGCGCCAGCCGCGCCACGGTGTTCTTTACGGTCACCTTGCCGCTCATCATTCCCGGCGTGTCCGGCGGCTGGCTGCTGGCGTTCATCAACAGCTTCGACGAACTGACGATGTCGGTGTTCATCACCGCGCCCTCGACCATCACGCTGCCGGTGCGCATGTACATGTAC
Source organism: Achromobacter animicus (assembly GCF_902859585.1). Lineage (GTDB taxonomy): Bacteria > Pseudomonadota > Gammaproteobacteria > Burkholderiales > Burkholderiaceae_B > Achromobacter > Achromobacter animicus. The sequence continues at coordinate 186,306 of NZ_CADIJM010000010.1, forward strand.
GCCACGGAATCCATCGACCCGATGATGGCCGCCGTGTCCGCGCTGGTGATCGCGCTGACCGCGGTGACGATGCTGCTGCTGGATCGCGTGTATGGCCTGGACCGCGTCCTGGTGGGCCAGAAATGAACTCGCTGCCGACAGCCGCAAAGGAGCCGCGCGCGCCATGGCAATCCTGAAACGCCTGGCCGAAACCGGCCGGCCCGCGTTGACCTTCACCTTCGACGGACAGACGTGCACGGCACTGGCCGGCGACACTGTCCTGACCGCCGTGCTGACGCAGGCCGAACGCCTGCGCACCTCGGAATTCGGCGGTGGTCCGCGCGCCGGCTTCTGCATGATGGGCGCGTGCCAGGACTGCTGGGTGCAGCTTGAAAACGGCGAGCGCGTGCGCGCCTGTTCAACGTACATCGAGCCCGGCATGCGGCTGCAGAGCGCCGCGCTGGCGCCCGCTGCCGCGCCCGGCACGCTGGCCGCCGCCTCTGCCCCAGGGACGCTGACGGCCGCTGCCTGGCCCGAGGATGACGCGTCATGAGCATCGTCATGCCCGTGATCGTGGGCGCCGGCCCCGCCGGTATCCGCGCGGCCCAGACGCTGGCCGCGCAAGGTCTGCGGCCCGTGATCCTGGACGAAGGGCTGCGCCCCGGCGGCCAGATCTACCGTCAGCCGCCGCCCGGCTTCTCGCGTCCCAAATCCGCGCTGTATGGTTTTGAACATCGCAAGGCTGACGCCGTACACCGCACCATGCAGGAATTGCAGGGCAACGTCGAATACCGCCCAGGGTGCCTGGTCTGGAACGCCGAGGGCAAGACGCTGGACGTGCTGCGCGACGGCGTCAGCACGGCGGTGCCCTACACGCATCTGATTCTTGCGACTGGGGCGACCGACCGCGTGCTGCCGTTTCCCGGCTGGCTGACGCCCGGTGTCTACACGCTGGGCGGATCGCAGGTCGCGTTGAAGCACCAGGGATGCGCCATCGGATCGCGCGTCGCATTTCTGGGCACCGGTCCCCTGCTTTATCTCGTGGCGTATCAATACGCGAAAGCAGGCGCACAGGTCGCCGCCGTGCTGGACACATCGCGATTTGCGGACCGCGTCGCCGCGCTACCCGGCATGTTGCGCGCCCCCGCGCTGCTGGCCAAAGGCCTCTATTACATGGCGTGGCTGCGCGCGCACGGCGTGCCGCTGCGCAGCGGCGTGCGCCCCGTCGCCGTGCAGGGCGGCGATCGCGTCACGGGCCTGTCGTACACCCAGAACGGGCAGACGCATGCACTGCACTGCGATGCCGTGGGCTTCGGCCTGTCGCTGCGCTCCGAAACCCAACTCGCCAGCCTGATCGGCTGCGACTTCGAATTCAACGAACGCGACCGCAACTGGATCCCGCGGCGCGACGCCGCTGGACGCAGTAGCGTGGCGGGTGTTTACGTTGCCGGCGACGGCGCAGGCATTGCCGGGGCCGATGCAGCGGAACTCGCGGGCGAACGCGCCGCGCTGGCGCTGCTTGAGGACACGGGACATCCGCACGACGCGCGCCGCGCGCGGATACTGGAATCGCAACTCGCGGCAAACAGCCGCGTGCGCGACGCGCTGGAACGCGCATTTCCGTTTCCCGAGGATTGGGCCGCCAGCATCGCCGACGACACTGTCGTCTGCCGTTGCGAGGAAGTCACCGCCGGCACCATCCGCCAGGCCGTGCGCGACAACGGCGTGCAAGAAATGAATCGCCTGAAGGCGCTGACCCGCGTCGGCATGGGACGCTGCCAGGGCCGCATGTGCGGCGTGGCCGGCGCCGAAGTCCTGGCCCATGCCGTCGGCTGCGCGCCGCAGGCGGTAGGACGGCTGCGCAACCAGCCGCCGGTCAAGCCTATTCCGGTCAGCGTCGTCTGCCTGGAACGGCCCGCGAAAAAGGCCGCCTGATGGAACGCATCGATACCGAAGTCGCGATCATCGGCGGTGGCATCGTCGGCGGCAGCGCCGCACTCTTCCTGCGCCGGCTAGGCGTGCCCGTCGTGCTGCTGGAAGCCGCGCTGTGCGGCGCCAAGGCCAGCGGCGTCAACTACGGCGGCGTGCGCCGGCAGGGACGCGGCATCGAACAACTGCCGCTCGCGCGGCGCGCGCACGAACTGTGGGGCCAATTGCCCGCGCTGATCGGCATCGACGGCGAATACGTGCGTTCCGGCCACCTCAAGCTGGCCACCTCCGACGCCGATCTGGCGCTGCTCGAAGCCTACCGCGACAACACGCGCGGCTTCGGCATGGACCTTGAAATCCTGGATCGCCGCGCGCTCGCCCAACGCTTCGGCTGGCTGGGCGAAAGCGTGGTCGGCGGCTCCTTTTGCCCGCAGGACGGCCACGCCAACCCTCGGCTCGTGTCCCCCGCCTTCGGACGTGCCGCCGCCGCGCTGGGCGCCGACGTGCGCGAAGGCGTGCGCGTCACCTCCGCCACGCACGACGGCACGCGCTTCATCGTGCGCGCCGGCGACACGCTTGAAGTGCGATCGCGCTACCTCTTGAACTGCGCCGGCGCCTGGGCCGGCCGCTTTGCCGAAGGCTTCGGCGAGCCGGTTCCCGAAACGTCCATCCACCCCTTGATGATGGTGACCGAGCCCCTGCCGCTGTTCATGAACGTCAGCCTCGGCATGCAGGGCGGCGGCATCTACGCACGGCAGGTCGCGCGCGGCAACTGCGTCATCGGCGGCGGACGCGGCGTTTCCGCCGACCCCGACTACGCACGCCCCGGCCGCGCCAACCTCGGCGCGCTCATGGCCAATGCCGTCAAGCTCCTGCCCGTGCTGCGCGGCGCCCAGGTCATCCGCTTCTGGACCGGCGTCGAAGGCAACATGCCCGACCACAATCCCGTGCTCAGCCCCAGCGCCACCATGCCCGGCCTTTTTCACGCCTTCGGCCTGTCCGGCGCGGGCTTTCAGATTGGCCCCGCCATCGGCGAAGTCCTGGCCGACCTGGTCGTGCACGGCCGATCTTCCATCCCTATCGATGCCTTCCGCATTGAACGGTACGCGCCCGCCGCTCACGGCGCCGCGGCCCGGCCTGATCGTCTTCGTGAGCAAACGCTGGAGTCACCATGATGCACAAGAAACAGGGCGCGCAGCGCCTGAGCAAGGGGAAACGACTGCTGGGCGCGGCGATGCTGGCATTGCTGTCCGCCGGCGCCATCGCGCAGCAGAAAACGTTGTACGTCGGCATGAACGGCGGCGACATGGAACGCGCCTTCACCCAGCACGTCTTCCCCGATTTTGAAAAGGCCAACAACGTCAAGATCGTCGTCGTGCCCGGCACCTCGACCGACGTCCTCGCCAAGGCCCAGGCCTACAAAGACAAGCCCCAGATGCACGTCATGTTCCTGGACGACGGCATCATGGCCCGCGCCATTTCCATGGGCCTGTGCGAACAGCTCAACGACGACCCCGTCCTCAAAGAGCTGTATCCCACCGCCCTGATGAAAGACCGCATGGCCGCCGGCATCGACATCGGCATGACCGGGCTCGGCTACAACACCCGCCTCTTCCAGAAAAACGGCTGGACCCCGCCCACCTCGTGGCTCGACCTGGCCGACCCCAAGTACAAAGGCAAGGTCGTCTTCCAGTCCGCCTCCGGCAGCACCTTCGGCCTGCACGGCTTCCTGATGTTCAATCGCATCGAAGGCGGCAACGACCAGAACTACGAGCCCGGCTTCAAGAAGTGGCCCTCCACCATCGGCCCCAACGTCCTCGAGTACATCCCCAACTCCGCCAAGCTCGCCGAGATGATCCAGTCCGACGAGGCCGCCATCTTCCCCCTCACCCCCACCGCCATCGCCCGCTTGAAGAAGCGCGACATCCCAGTGGAATACGCCCAGCCCAAGGAAGGCTCCGTCATCCTCATGGTCGGCGAATGCGTCATCGCCAAGAACAGCGAACCCGAACTCGCACAGAAGCTCGCGCTCTACCTCTTGTCCGCCAAGGCCCAGGCCAAGGCCCTGGAAATGGGCGGCCACTTCCCGTCCAACAAGAACGTCCAGGCCCCCGCCGACAACGCCGAGTCCCTCAAACGCTTCCAAGGCTACATGGCCAACGCTAAGATCCTGGACTGGGACCAGATCAACGCGGCCCGGCCCGCCTTCAACGCCCGCTGGAACCGCACGGTCGAACGTTGACGACACCGCGCGGCGCTCCTGTGGGCAACCCGCAGGCGCGCCGCGCCGGGCATTTGCCGCCGGACTATGCGCTTGAAACACGCGCCTGGCACACACGCCCGCAACACCAGCAAGGACACGCATGCGCCTCATCATCAACTCCGGCGGCCCTCAGGCGATCGACGCATGGCGCACGCAGTTCCGCACCTTCGCGCCGGACCTGGACGTCGTCGGCTGGCATGAAGACCCCGACCCTGCCACCATCGACTACGCCCTCGTCTGGGCCCCCGACGCCGGCCGCCTAGCCACCTTCCCCAACCTCAAACTCATCATCAGCGCCGGCGCCGGCGTCGACCACATCCTCGCCGACCCCGCCCTGCCGCGCCACCTGCCCATCGCCCGCATGGTCACCGCCCGCACGCAGACCGAGATGGCAGAATACGTGCTCACCAGCGCCCTGATGATCACGCGCAACGTCAAACGCATCACCGACAACCAGCCGCGGCGGCACTGGGAAATCTTTGACTCCTTACGGGTCGCCGCTGACGTACGCGTCGGCATCATGGGCCTGGGTCACCTCGGCGTCGCCGCCGCGCAACTCCTGTCCCGCGCGGGCTTCCCCGTCAGCGGCTGGTCCCGCGGCGCGACCACACTGCCCGGCCTGCCCTCCTACGCAGGGCAGGAACAGTTCACCCAATTCCTGGCAAACACCGACCTCCTGGTCTGCCTGCTTCCCGCAACCGACGCCACTCGCGGCATCCTCAACCGCGACACGCTGTCGCAACTACCCAAAGGCGCCAGCCTCATCAACGCGGGGCGCGGCACTCACATGGTCACGCAGGACATCCTGGATGCGTTGAACAGCGGCCATCTGGACCAGGCGATCCTTGACGTCTTCGAACAGGAACCCCTGCCAGAAGACTCGCCGCTGTGGACGCACCCAAGAATCACGATCACGCCCCACTGCGCAGCGATCCCCGACCGCAAGGAGCGGGCACGACACACCGCGCTGCTGATCGCCGCGAATGAACGCGGTGAAGCTCTGCCAAACATCTTCGATCCAAAGCGCGGCTATTGATAGCGGCAAATCACACAGCGAAGCGCGCAGCGCCAAACGCGCGCCTCAAGACACCGCGTAAGCTCCACCAGGCCGCCCGCGCGGCCGCCGTGGAGCGGGCTCCGCAAGTTCTTCCATCCCAAGCTCCGACCGAGCACAAAAACGCCAAGCACTCCGCCCGCCCGAGCGATGCAGATACCTGAACTAACGGAGCACGGTGCGGCGGCGGCCTTGGGGCGCGGGGCGTGTAGATGCGCCCGAGGGAATCTGAAGCTCAATAGTCGTCCTGCACGACACCCGTGACGAAGAAACTGTCTTCGTGGCCGCACTGTGGCAAGGTGGAATGCCGCTCAGGTAAAGACCGAC
>NZ_CADIJM010000011.1 GCF_902859585.1 Achromobacter animicus
CGGTTTGCGGCTGGCTTGCCCCGCCGCATGTGGCTCGGCGCTCTCCTGGAGAGCGCAATCCACGATACAGGAGACGAGCCGCCTTCCGATTAACGAGCGACCATAATGTCTAGGGTTATCACTTGTAAAACGTGTGGTATCCCCAGAAAACCGCGATGACCAGCACGACCAGCATCCAGGACCAGCGTGAATTCGAAAGGCCTCGCGCTTCTGGTTCGGGAGGCGGGGGAGGGGGCGCGATCCGGGGCTGTGCCGCCATGTGGTCGATGAAGGACGCGAAGAACTTCTCGATGATCTTCTCGCCGGCCTTCAAGAGAACGCCTTCCCCGCATTCGCCCAGCTTGCCGCCCGCCATGCCCGCCACCGTGTAGGCCACGCGGGTGCCTTGGTCCTTGGTGGTCAGGTTGACCTGCGCCGTGCCGATCGCCAGGCAGGCGGCGCGCCCCTTGCCTTCGAACACCAGCGTGCAGCTGTCGGGGGCGTTCATGTCGGAGAGCAGGATCTCGCCTTCGTAGTCGGTGTCGATGCCGGCGATCTTGGCGCGCAGCGTGACCGCATATTCGGTCGGACTGCGCATGGCGACTTCGACACACCCGGGAATGCATTTCTGTAACACTCGCGGGTCGGTCAACGCATCCCATGTCTGGTGCTGCGTCGAAGGAATCCATTGGGCATCGGCAATGCGCATGGCTGTCTCCTTGTAGAAACGCTTTATGTGCATTCTGTGCCCAAAAGGCGGGTTTGGCTATCTCGGGGACAAAACCCTGCCGGGCCAGGCGGTCAATCGTGGTTGTCGCGGTCCTGCCGGTCACCTGCCAGCAGCGAGATCCAGTGCCGAGTGGATTGGTCGTGCGACGGCGCCTGCGGTTCGCCATGGAGTTCGCGCAGGATGCCGCTGGCCATCTTCTTGCCGGCTTCGACACCCCATTGGTCGAAAGGGTTGATGCCCCAGACCAGCGCTTGCACGAAGACCTTGTGCTCGTAAAGCGCGAGCAAGGCGCCGAGCGCCTCGGGCGTCAGGCGTGGAAGCACGATCAACGTCGAGGGCCGGCCGCCCTGATGGTGGCGGTGGCGGGCAAGCCATTGCGCATCGGCTTCCGGCATACCTTGCGCCTTCAGCGCCGCCTCATCCGCGTCGATCGATGTGCCCCGCAGCAACGTCTGGCGCTGCGCGAGGCAATTGGCCAGCAGCATGGCGTGTTCCTCGACCCATTGATGGTCGGCTTCGCGGCACATGATGAAATCGACCGCCGCGCCGTCCGTGCCTTGGTGCAGCCACTGGAAGAACGTGTGCTGCCCGTCCGTGCCCGGCATGCCCCAGACCGAAGGACCGGTGGGCACGCCCACGGGCCGGCCGGCAATATCCACGGATTTGCCGAGCGACTCCATGTCGAGCTGCTGCAGATAGGGGGCCAGGTATTGCAGGCGGGCGTCGTAGGCGGCAATGCTCAGTGAGCCGTAGCCGAGCACGCTGCGGTTGGCGATGCCGGCCAGCGCGAGCTGCACCGGGGCGTTGTCGGCGATGTCGGCCTGGGCGAAGTGGTCGTCCATCGCGGCGGCGCCGGCGCGGATGCCCTCGATCACGTCCAGGCCCACGGCCAGCGCAACCGGCAGGCCGACTGCCGACCAAAGCGAGTAGCGGCCCCCCACCCAGTCCCAGAACTGGAAGGTCTGGTTTTCGGGAATGCCGATCTTGGCCGCCGCCGCCGGCTTGGCAGTGATGGCGACCACATGGTCGTAAGGATTCTCTATGCCCGCATCGGCCAGCCACTGCACCGCGCGCCGCAGGTTCGCCAGCGTCTCGGCCGTCGTGAACGACTTGGACGTCACCACCACAAGCGTTTCGCGGGGGTCCATGCCCAGGACTGCGTCCTCGATCGCGTGGCCGTCGATATTGGCGACGAACTTGAGGTCACGGCGGCAGCCGTAGCCACCGCACGCGTCTGTGGCCAGGCGCACGCCCCAGTCGCTGCCGCCGATGCCGATATGGATGATGGACTTCCATTTGCGGTGCGCATCGGCGTCCTGCACGAAGTCGCGCACGCGCTGGTGTTCGTGGGCGACTTCCGCGATAGGCTGACGCGCGCGCAGCATCGTGTGCCACGCAGCCCGATCCTCGGTCATGTTGACAGGCTCGCCCGCCAGCAAGGCCTTGCGCGCGGTGTCGAAGCCGCGTGCGTGAAGCAGGGCGGCGCCGGCCTGCCGCGCGGCGGGCGAGTCGACATGCGCGCTCAAGTCAACGGTCAGGTCGGCAGCCTGCACGAGGTGCAGCGCGTCAGTACAAAACGCGCCTTCCAGGACGGCTTCGGAAAATGCCTTCCATTCGGGCAGTTGCAGCAGGCTTGCGTGTTCAGCGGGCTTGAAAGGGTGCATATTCTTGGGAATGCGTCTTGGTGCTGGAGTCGAGGCAGCGGGTCGCCCGAATCGTCGCCCGAACTTTCTTGCCGTTGGGAAAGGTCCGCAGTTTAGCTGTTTGGCTAGTGTCTATGCGCGCCCCATTTTTTTTGTGCGCAACGTATCCGTTCATTTGTAAACCTGTCTGTCTTAAGTTCATTACACAAATGCGTCTGACGCTACAATTCGCCTAACTTTTTAGGCGCCCTTCCATGCTGTACGTCCTCGTAGCGTTCCTGGTTTCGCTCATTTCGACCTTGCTGATCGTTCGCTACCGCGCCTGGCACGATGGACTGACGGCCGATCACGATCTTGAAGGGGTGCAGAAGTACCATGCAGTCCCCGTGCCGCGCATCGGCGGCTTGTCCCTGCTTGTTGCTTCCGGCGTGACTTGCGCGTTGGTCGCCGTGCGCGAACCCGATGTACTCCCGAATCTGGTTCTTTTGCTTGCGGCAGGCATGCCCGCTTTTCTTGGCGGATTTGCCGAGGACCTGACGAAAAGAGTGAGAGTGCTTGTCCGGCTGGGACTTGCGATGCTCTCGGGTGCTGCAGCGTTTTATCTATTGGGCGCTGAAGTGACGCGTGTCGACATTATCGGCGTGGACTGGCTGCTGCAATTCGGGGTGATTTCGCTGGTATTTACTTCCGTCGCCATCGGCGGCGCCGCCAATGCGATAAACATTATCGACGGATATAACGGCTTGGCCGCCGTGGTGTCCGCAATGATATTGGCGGGTTTTGCGTACGTATCGTTTTACCTGGGTGACCGCTTCCTTCTGATTGTTGCCCTGAGCACCTTGGGCGCCGTCATCGGCTTCCTGGTCTGGAATTTTCCGCACGGCCATATTTTCCTTGGTGATGGTGGCGCATATCTCCTCGGATTCATCATCGGTGAACTGTCCGTATTGATGCTCGCGCGGCATCCCTACGTCTCCGCCTGGTTCCCCCTGCTGTTGTGCATCTATCCGGTGTTCGAGACGCTCTTCTCCATCTACCGCAAGAAATTCCTCCGGGGGCGCTCGCCAGGCGCGCCGGATGGCGTGCACTTGCATATGCTGATCTACAAACGCCTGGTCCGCTGGGCCATCGGTTCGCGTGAAATGCGGCATCAGACGCAACGTAATTCAATGACGTCGCCGTACCTGTGGCTGCTCTCGTCGCTGGCAGTTATCCCCGCGGTGCTTTTTTGGCAGAATCCCTGGCTGCTGATGCTGTTTACAGGCATTTTCTCGACGACGTATGTCGTGTTGTACCGCCGCCTGGTTTTGTTCCGAATGCCAAAGTGGATGATCTTGAAGAAAAAGAAGCGGTCATAATCCCGATTTGGTGTTCTGCCCCAGCTTGCCCGGAACGGCACGACAAAGGATGCGCTGGCGTGCGCAGCAATTGCCATTGTTGATGTAAAGTTCCGGCTGCGTTGATCGGTGTCTGCTCTCATCGGGTCGAGCGCGGCTCCCTGCACCAATCCTTGTCCATGCCCACACGAATTCTCATCGTTCGCACGTCCTCCCTGGGCGACCTTGTCCACATGCTGCCTGCGATCACGGATATCGCCCGGCATGTGCCGGACGCGCAGATCGACTGGGTCGTCGAGGAAGCCTTCGCCGAGATCCCGTCGTGGCATCCCGCCGTCAACGAAATCATCAAGGTCGCGCACCGGCGCTGGCGTAAGTCGTGGTGGTCTGCCCAAGTGCGCGCCGAGCGGCGCGCGCTGCGCGAGCGCCTGCGGGCCGTGCGCTACGACGTGGTCCTGGACATGCAGGCCCTGCTGAAATCGGCGTGGCTGGTGCGTCAGACGCAGGGCGTCAAGCATGGGCTGGACTGGCGGTCCGCGCGCGAGCCGCTGGCCTCGCTGTTCTACAACGTGCGTCATCGCGTCGAATTTTGGCAGCCCGCGGTGATCCGTCAGCGCAAGCTGGCCGGGCTGACGTTCGGCTATCAGCATGCCGGCTTGCCCGATTTTGGCTTGCAGGCGTTTGCGCGCCAGGCGACCCAGGCGCCCGAGCCGGTCGTCGAAGTCGGCAGCGGCGGTCTGAACGCCGCCGAGCTGCCGCGGCTGCATCATCTGGACACTGACCGCGGCTATGCGGTGATCATGCCGTCGGCCAGCCGTGACGACAAACTGTGGCCCGAGGAAGACTGGCGCGTGGTGTTCCGCCGCCTGCGCGAGGCCGGCTGCACGCTGAAGCTGCTGGCCGGCAACGACCAGGAAGCCGAGCGCGCCCAGCTGCTGGTGGCCGGCATGGAGGGGGCCGAGGTCATGCCCCGCATGGATCTGTCCGCCGTGGCCAAGCTGCTGGCCGGCGCCCGCCTGATGGTGGGCCTGGACAGCGGCCTGACGCACCTCTCAGCCGCGCTGGGCCGTCCCACGATCGGCATCTACCGGGCCTCGACGCCCGTGCGCACCCCCCTGGTCGGGTCCAACTACACCGCCAGCCTGGGCGACCGCGGCGCCTCGCCGTCGCGCGAGGCCGTCATGGCGTCGGTCGAGCAGGCGCTCGCCGCGCAGTGACATGAACCGCGGCGTCTACACGCTGGGGCTTCGGGCGCTCGCGCCGCTGATCTGGCTATGGATGGCCCGCCGCGCCAAGCGCGCCGGGGGCCGCTGGGAAATCTTCTCTCCCGAACGCTTTGGGCGCCCTGATCCGGCCACCGTGCTGCCGGACAACCCGGTCTGGATGCATGCCGTCAGTCTGGGCGAGACGCGAGCCGCGCTGCCGCTCTTGAACGCACTGCTGGCGCGCGGCCTGCCGGTGTTGCTCACGCACACGACGGCGACCGGCCGCGCGGAGGGCGAGCGCCTGTTCAAGGATGCCATCGCGCGGGGGCAACTGCGGCAGGCATGGCTGCCCTACGATTTTCCGGGCGCGACCCGCCGCTTCCTGGCGGCGCACCGGCCGCGCTGCGGCCTCTTGATGGAACGCGAGATCTGGCCCAACCTGCTGGCCGCCGCGCGGCAGGCGCGGGTGCCCATGGCGCTGGTCAGCGCGCGTTATTCCGCGTCGTCGCTGCGCCAGGCGCGCCGGATGGGCCGCGTGATGCGCGAGGCCCTGGCCGGGCTGGACATGGTGTTGGCGCAGACGGCGGAAGATGCCGGGCGGCTCGCCGAGGCGGGTGCGCCGGCGGCGGTTGTGACCGGCAATCTCAAGTTCGATCTGGTGCTGCCGCCCGCTCAGGTAGAGGCGGGACGCGCGTGGCGGGCACAGCTCGGGCGCCAGGTGGTTGCGGTCGCCAGCACGCGCGAGGGTGAGGACGCGCCGTTCATCGAGGCGATCAAACGTCAGGCAGCAGCGCGGGGCGCGCCGCTTTTTTTGTTGATCCCACGTCATCCCCAGCGCTTTGACGAAGCTGCGCGCCTGCTGTCGGACGCGAAATTCGGTTTTGTGCGCCGTTCGGAAGGCACGCTTGCGCCACCGGACGCCGCCGTGCTGCTTGGGGATTCGCTGGGCGAGATGGCGTTTTATTACGCAGCTTCGGATGTGGCGATCGTGGCGGGCAGCTTTGCGCCGCTGGGTGGCCAGAACCTGATCGAAGCCTGCGCGGCGGGCGTGCCCGTCATCGTCGGGCCGCACACGTTCAATTTCAAGCAGGCGGCGGAAGACGCCATCGAGGCCGGCGCCGCGCTGCGCGCCGAGGATCCGGCGCAGGCGGTGCACGCGGCAATCGCGCTGCTGCGGGACACGCCGCGCAGGCAGCTGGCGAGCAAGGCCGCGAGGGCTTGGTTCGACCAGCATGCGGGCGCCACCGGGCGGACGATGGATGCGTTGGGACCCTGGCTGGACGGAGCGGCGCCGGGCCGTTAAGGCGTTTTACGCGGCGCCAACGTCACCGCGCCCGGATTCAATTCCTGGCTGAATCGCCGCCCATCGCGGCCTTCGTCTTCGGGCCGGGCGCCCAGCCAGCCTTGTCCCAGCGCATAGACGCCCAGGTTCGCCAACAGGATCAGGATAAAGAGCACGCGCATGCCGGACCTTCGTCAGGGAGTGGTGTTCAAGGTGGCGCGCGCCACGGCGGCCAATCCGTCCAGGACCGGGTGGTCCAGGTAAACGGGAACCGGCGTGGCGCCGAAGGCCCCGCCCGCGTCAGCCAGCAGCCGTTCGATTTCCTGGTGGACTTCGGGCCAGCCGCCGCCGGCCGCGTAGATCTGCGGGGTCTGGCCGTAGCGCTGGCGGCCCGCCAGCCATTGGCGCACGACCGCGCCGGCCTGCGCAGCGGCGATGCCGGAGGCGATGGCCTCGTGCGTGTCGGTGGGATAGGGCACGACCTGGCCGTTGGCGATGGGGAGGTTGGCCGTGCCGTGGGCAAGCGACGTGCGCATCATGGCCGGGCCGGGCAGGATCAGGCCGCCCGCAAAGACGTTGTCCGGTCCGACGGTGTCGATGGTGGTGGCGGTGCCGAAGCTGGCCAGCACGAACGGCGGGTGAGTGCCGGGCAGGCGCGACAGCACGCCGAGCAGCGAGGCCCAGCGGTCGGCGCCCAGCTGCGTGGGCGTGCGATAGCTGTTGACCAGGCCCAGCGTCGTTGCCTGCGAAGGCGACCAGTTGACGGTGCAGCCGTGCTTTTGCAGGATGGTCGCGATGGCGTCGCCGCGCGCCGCGCCAGCGACATTCACGCCCAGCGCGCGCCGCGGCGGCCGGGGCAGGGCGGCAAGCCAGTCATCCAGCGCGTTCAGGTCCAGGCCGTCGAAGGCGACGGCCGCGGGCTCGCGCGGCATGTCCGGATTGGTGGCGTCCAGCCAACCCACTTTGAGGCGGCTGTTGCCGGAGTCGATGAGAATAATCATGCTTGGCGTCGAATCGAAATTTCACCGACCGAGATCGGTGTGGCGCCCTCGGGCGTTTGCACCAGCAGGCGGCCTTGCTCGTCCACGCCACAGGCGGTGCCGCTTAAAAGAATAGCGCCCTTGTCCAGCACGTTCACCTTGCGGCCCGCGAGCGCGTCCACCTGGTCGAAGCGCTGTCGGAATGCGCCGAAGCCGTCGCGTTCCAGCGTGCGGACCGCCTCGTGCCACGCCGCGGCGCTGGCGCAGATCAGGTCTGCAGCCACGGCGGCGCGGTCTGCACCGGCCTGCACCTGCGTCCAGTCCGCAATCTCGCGGCCCAGCGCCAGCGACAGTTCGGCCGCATCGGCAAGATTGACGCCCATGCCGATCACCACGGTGTAGCCGGTGTCGCGGCCGCCCGGATTGCGGGTGGTCTCGACGAGGATGCCCGCCAGCTTGGCGTCGTGCCATTGAATGTCGTTGGACCATTTCATGCACAGGCCATGCGAACCCGGCCCGGCGACGGTGCGCAGCGCTTCGCAGGCGGCCACGCCGGCAAGCGGCGATAGTGCCGCCAGCTGCATGGCGGGCAGGTGCACGTCAAAGGCGCACGAGAACATCAGCGTGGAGCCCGAGCGGTTCTGCCACGGGCGGCCCGCGCGGCCGCGGCCGGCATCCTGCTGATGCGTGCCCAAGAGCCAGGGCTTGCCCGCGCCGGCACCGGTGCGCGCGCGCGCCAGCAGGTCGGCATTGGTCGATCCGGTGCTGCCGGTCCAGGTGACGTCCTGGAAGGCGGGCAGGCGCTGCGCCAGCGTCCGGGCAAGCGTTTCCGGGGCGGGGAGGTCGATGGGGCAAACGGGGGCGGGCATGGCCGCGATTGTAGGGCACGCGGGCCGCGCTCGCGGCCGCAGCCCCCCTGCGTTTATGATTGGCGATACATTTTTGCATCCGCACCCCGACGACATGCCGCATTCCGCATTGCTTGCGACCGCCGCCGCGCCTTTCCGCCATGAAGGCGGGGTCTGCCACGTCGGCGGCGACTGGAGCGTCCTGGCGCTGGCCGAGTCGGGCGAAGTGGAACGCAGACGCGCGGCGCTCGCGCGGGCGGCCAAGGAAGGCGCGCGCTGGGACATGCACGCGATCCATCGGCTGGACACGATCGGCGCGCTGATCATCTGGCAGGCGTGGGGTGAAAAGCTCCCCGAGCGCGTGCGCTGGGGCGCGGGGCAGCAGGACGTCTTCAACGCGCTGGCGATGAACAAGGGCGAGACGCCCGCGCCCGCCGCCAAGCCCGAAACCTGGACATGGGTGCGCGCCATGGGCGGTGCGATCCTGCGGGCCGCTGAGAACGGCAAGGCGCTGCTCATCATGCTGGGCCAACTGGTGCTGGACGTGGGCGCCATGCTGCGCCGGCCCTGGCTGGGCCCGTGGCGCGAAATCTCCGCGCAGGTGTACCGGACCGGCGCTCAGGCGCTGGGCATCACGGCGCTGGTGGGCTTTCTGATCGGCGTGGTGCTGTCCTACCTGTCGGCGCAGCAGCTGCAGATGTTCGGCGCAGACCGCTTCATCGTGCGTCTTCTGGGCGTGTCCATCGTGCGCGAGCTGGGCCCCGTGCTGGCGGCCATTCTGGTGGCCGGGCGTTCGGGGTCTGCGATCACGGCGCAGATCGGCGTGATGCGGGTCACACAGGAACTGGACGCCATGCTGGTCATGGGCATTTCGCACGGCCAGCGGCTGATCCTGCCGCGCGTGGTGGCGCTGGCGATCACGATGCCGCTGCTGGTGCTGTGGACCAGCGCGATGGCGCTGCTGGGCGGCATGCTGGCGGCGCAGGCGCAACTGGGCGTGTCCGCGCAGTGGTTCCTGCAGTCGCTGCCTGATGCGATCACGCTGACCAATTACTGGATCGGCATGCTGAAGGGCGTGACCTTCGGCATCCTGATCGCGCTCATCGCCTGCCATTTCGGCCTGCGCATCCAACCCAACACCGAAAGCCTCGGCCGCGGCACCACTACGTCGGTGGTTACGTCGATCACGGGCGTGATTCTGCTGGATGCGGTGTACGCGGTCATTTTCAGTTCGGTGGGCATCTGATGAACAACGCCACGCAGAATCGGCTGTTCACCGAAGAGGGCGTGACCGTCGAGCCGGTCATTACCGTGCGCGGCCTGCGAACCGCGTTTGGCGACCATGTCGTGCACGACAATCTGGACCTGACGGTGTTTCCGGGCGAGATCCTGGTGCTGGTCGGCGGTTCGGGCACGGGCAAGACGGTGCTGCTGCGGCAGATCATCGGACTGGACGTGCCGGCGGCAGGCACGGTGAAGGTGCTGGGTCACACGCTGTCGGAATTGACGGCGGGAGAGCGCCGGCGCCTGTCATACCGCTGGGGCATGCTGTTTCAGGCGGGCGCGCTGTTCTCGGCGCTGTCGGTGTTCGACAATGTGGCGCTGCCCTTGCGCGAACTGCGCACGGTGCCGGAAGACCTGGTGCGCGACGTCGTCATGTGCCGGTTGGCCATGGTGGGCCTGTCGTCGCGCGATGCGGACAAGCGCCCGTCGGACCTGTCGGGCGGCATGGTCAAGCGCGTAGCGCTGGCGCGCGCGCTATCGCTGGACCCGGAATTGCTGTTCCTTGATGAGCCCACGGCCGGGCTCGATCCGCTGCGGTCCGACGAATTCGTGGACCTGGTGCGCAGCCTGCACCGGCAGCTTGGCTTTACCGTCGTCATGGTGACGCACGACCTGGACACGCTGCTGGCGCTGGCCACGCGCGTGGCCGTGCTGGCCGAGAAGCGGGTGATCATTTGCGACACGGTGCCTGAAGTCCTGAAGTTCGATCACCCGTTCATACATACATTCTTCCTGGGCGAGCGCGGTCTGCGCGCGCTGGGAGATCTGGCACCGAAGGGAATGCACCATGGAAAACCGTAGTCATGCGCTCATGGCCGGTATCTTCACGCTGGTCCTGCTGGCTGCCGCGACGTTGACGGCCATCTGGATTGGCCGCGACCGGACGCAACTGCAGCCATACGAAATCATCTCGGCCACGGCCGTCACCGGCCTGAACCCGCAATCGGCCGTGCGCTATCAGGGCGTGCCCGTGGGCCGCGTGCAGTCGCTGGCGCTCAATCCCAACAAGCCCGGGCAGGTGCGCATCCGCATCGGTGTGGCGCCCAACACGCCGATCACCGAATCGACGTGGGCCGAGCTGGGCGTGCAGGGCGTGACCGGCATGGCCAACGTGGACCTGCGCGACGACGGCTCGTCGCTCAAGCGCCTGACCTCCACCGCCGAGCATCCGGCGGCCATTCCGCTGCGTCCGGGCTTTCTGGACCGCATCGAAAAGCGCGGTGACCAGCTGATCTCCAACGTCGAAGTCGCGACCGAACAATTGAAGCGCGTGCTGAGCGAACAGAACGTGCAGGCGCTCACGGCCAGCCTGCAGAACGCCAACGACATCTCGCTGTCCCTGAAGGAAGCCAGCCGCGACCTCGCGCCCACGCTGGCCAAGCTGGGTCCGCTGATGGATTCGCTGAACAGCACGTCGCGTCAGGCCGACCGCGCCGCGCGCGAGATCGGCGACCTGGCCCAGCAGGCCCGTCAGTCGCTGGCGCGCCTGAATGCGCCCGACGGCCCGCTGGCGGTTGCCACGCGCAGCCTGAACGACATCGCCCTGGCCGCCGCGCGGCTGGACGGCGAGACCCTGCCGGCCTTCACCACCATGGCGAACGACGTCAGCACGGCCGCGCGTGGCGCCGCCATCACCCTGCGCCGTGTGGACAACACGCCGCAATCGTTCCTGTTCGGTCCCCCGCCCATCGCGCCGGGACCCGGCGAACCCGGTTTTGCCGGATTCCGGAGATAGACCTCATGAAGATGCGCAGCGCCATTCTGATTCTGACCCTGGCCCTTGCGGGATGCAGCATCGGCCGCGTGGACGCGCCGCCCACGCTGTTCGACTTGGGGCTGGACGCGCGGCCCGTGCCGGCCTTGCCGGCCCGCGATCCGATCGCGCTGACGTTCCAATCGGCCCCCGGTCTGACCGACACTGGCATGATCTGGCGCGTGGGCGACAGCGCCGCGCCGCGTTCCTATGCCACGTACCGCTGGGCCGCGTCGCCCGCCGACCTCGTCCGGCAGCGCATCACCGACCGCCTGTCGCGCCAAGGCGCGGTGCTGAGTGACCGCGTCACGTTGCAGACGCCGCAGTTGCAGGTCTCGCTGGCGCAGTTCGAGCAGGTTTTCTCCGAAGACGGCCAGTCGAGCCAGGGACGCGTCCTGCTGCAGGCGGTGCTGCTGGATGGGCGCAACGTCGTGGACCAGAAGCGCATTCTGGTGGCCGCGCCCGCGCCCACGCAGGATGCCGAAGGGGGCGTCGCGGCGCTGCGCCAGGCCACCGACGAGGCGAGCGATCAGCTCGCGCAATGGCTTGCCGCCACCTTGCGGCCGCCCGCCGCAGCCGCCTCGCGCGGAAAGTAGCGTCAGCTCGCGCCGCTGCGCGCCGGTTGCGGTCAACCGGCATTTCGCCGGGCGGGCCGGGCGGTTAACATCGTTTCTTTTTTCCGCACGTTGAGTTCCGCCATGTCCGCACGCACTGAAACCCACGCTTTCACCGGCGCCGCCGGCCGCATCGATTGCGCCATCGACTGGCCCGCCGACACGCCGCGCGGCTGGGCGCTGGTGCTGCATCCGCATCCGCTGCAGGGCGGCGCGCGCGAAAACAAGGTGGTCACGACCCTGTCGCGCGCCTGCGTGCAGCACGGCCTGGTGGCGGTGCGCCCCAACTTCCGCGGCGTCGGCCAATCGGAAGGCACGTTCGACAAGTCCGTCGGCGAGACGCAGGACATGCTGGCCGTGGTCGCGCAGATGCGCGAACTGCACCCCGAACTGGCGCAGGCGCCGTGGGTGCTGGCGGGCTTTTCGTTCGGCACCGCCGTTGCCGCGCAAACCTACGCCGCGCTGGCCGATGCGGGCGAAGCCGTGCTGCCGTCGGCGCTGATGCTGATGGGCCCGGCCGTCAACCGCTTTCAGTCGCACGAAGTGCAGGTGCCCGACGACACGCTGCTGGTGCACGGCGAAGAAGACGAAGTGGTGCCGCTGTCCGAAGCCATGGACTGGGCGCGGCCGCGTTCGATTCCGGTGGTGGTGGTGCCGGGCGCCTCGCATTTCTTCCACGGCAAGCTGCTCGTGCTGCGCCAGCTGGTGCAGGCCCGTTTGAAGGTTGCGCTGGACTGATCCGGCCTCCTGGCAGTTCGCAGGTTGCATCAGGTTGCATGTTTTAGGCGCGCAGGGAACCCCACGCGGCCGGGATGGGTCTGATCGACTGCCTATAATTGTCAGCCACTTGCCCCGCGCCGGCGGGCGTCATTCCTGGACCCACGTTGCCGATGAAGAAATTGCCTCACTCCGCTCAATCCCCCGTTGTCTTTACCCGTCGCATCATTTCAGGCGCGGTGTTGTCAGCGATGCTGGCGGCCTCCCTGCCAGCTTGGGCGCAGCAGGCGCCAGCCGCACCCGCCGCCGCGCCGGCCGCGACGGCACCGGCTCCGTCGCCGACCGGCGCGGTGCCCGTCGGCGACGTCTCGGCCGTCCCGGCGCCCACCATCGCGGCCAAGGCCTGGATCGTCGTCGACGTGAACAGCGGCCAGACGCTGGCCGCTTCCAATCCCGACATGAAGGTCGAGCCGGCCTCGCTCACCAAGATCATGACGGCTTACGTCGTGTTCAACGCACTGGAAGAAAAGCGCCTGACGCTGGAGCAGACCGTGCCGGTGTCCGAGCACGCCTGGCGCACGGGCGGTTCGCGCATGTTCATCGAACCGCGCAAGCCGGTCACGGTGGACGAACTGAACCAGGGCATGATCGTGCAATCGGGCAACGACGCCTCGGTGGCCCTGGCCGAAGCCGTGGGCGGCAGCGAGTCCGCCTTTGCCGCGCTGATGAACCAGGAAGCCGATCGCCTGGGCATGAAGAACACGCACTTCATGAATGCCACGGGTCTGCCTGATCCGCAGCACATGACCTCCACGCGCGATCTGGCCACGCTGTCCGCGCACCTGATCACCGATCACCCGGACTTCTTCCACTACTACAAGCAGAAGAGCTACACCTACAACAAGATTACGCAGCCCAACCGCAACCGCCTGCTGTGGGCCGATCCGTCGGTGGACGGCATGAAGACCGGTCACACGGATTCGGCCGGCTACTGCCTAGTGTCGACGGCCGTGCGCGGTGATCGCCGCATCCTGGTGGTCGTGGTGGGCACCGACAGCGAAGCGACGCGCGCCGAAGAAAGCCTCAAGCTCCTGAACTGGAGCTTCCAGAACTTCGACACGGTCAAGCTGTTCGACAAGAGCCAGCCCGGCATCGACGCCCGCGTCTGGGAAGGCACCGCCGAAAACGTCAAGCTCGGTCCGCCCAACCCGGTGTCCATCGCCGTGCCGCGCGGCAAGGCGGGTGAATTGAAGCCGGTCGCGCAGCGCACCGATCCGCTCATCGCGCCGCTGGCCAAGGGCCAGCAGGTCGGCACGCTGCAATTCACGCTGGACGGCAAGGTGCTGCGCACCGAACCGCTGGTGGTGCAGGACGCCGTCGAACGTGCCGGCTTCTTTGGCCGCATGGTCGACACCGTCAAGCGCTGGTTCCAGTAAATCGGCGCCCCGCGGCCGCAGCCGCGGGTGTAAGCTAGCAGCGGGCGTTTCGTGCGCGAAACGCCCGTTTTGCATTCTTCGGGGGCGAGCCGCGCGGCTCGTCCCTGTTCCATTTCAAATTCAGGAGTGCCTCATGATTCCGGGCGTGCCGGGCGAAAGCCAGGTGTATCTCAACGGTGAATTCCTGCGCGTGGACGAGGCCAAGGTCTCCGTCCTGGACCGCGGCTTCATTTTCGGCGACGGCATCTACGAAGTCGTCCCCGTGTACCAAGGCAATGCGTTTCGCATGGCCGAACACCTCGACCGCCTTGATCGCAGCCTGGCTGCCTTGCGCATCGCGCCGCCGTTCGACCGCAGCGGGTGGATCGACCTGATCCAGCAGCTGCTCGACCGCTCCAACCTCGACACCTGCATCGTCTACCTGCAGGTGACGCGCGGCGTGGCCAAGCGCGACCATCCGTTCCCCATGCCGGCCGTCACGCCCACGGTGTTCGGCATGATCGCGCCCTGGTCCCCGCCGCCTGCCGCGCAGCGCGAACAAGGCCTGTCCGCCATCAGCATCCCCGACGAGCGCTGGCTGCACTGCGAGATCAAGTCCGTGTCCTTGCTGGGCAACGTGCTGGCCAAGCAGCAGGCCGTGGACGCCCACGTCGACGAGGTCCTGCAGTTCCGCGACGGCTACCTGACGGAAGGCGCGTCCACCAATATCTGGGTGGTCTCCGGCGGCAAGCTGCTGGCCCCGCCCAAGAACAACCTGATCCTCGAAGGCATCCGCTACGGCCTGATGGGCGAACTGGCCGCCGAGGCCGGCATCCCGTTCGAGTCGCGCCGGATCTCGCAAGAAGAGGTGGAGCAGGCCGACGAGCTGATGCTGTCGTCCGCTACCAAGGAAGTGCTGGCAATCGTGTCGCTGGACGGGAAACCCGTGGGTACGGGCAAGCCCGGCCCTGTTTTTGAGCAATTGCGTGCGGGTTATGATGCCCGCATCGCCGCGCTGTAGTCCTGGCGCGGGGCGGCCTGCCTGCAATGCATGCCGGCCGGCCGCCCGCCCCAACGGCGCCCGCCGGCACTTGCCGGCACGCCGCGTGCCCCCATATAAGAACATTCAGGGGCAACTCTTTTTAGGCACATCATGAACATTCCGCCCGAAGATTCTTTGATCGAATACCCCAGCGACTTTCCCATCAAGGTCATGGGCAAGCAGCATCCCGAGTTTGCGCAGACGCTGACCGAGGTCGTGCTGCAGTTCGATCCCGGGTTCGACGCCGCGACGGTGGAAATGCGCCCCAGCAAGGGCGGCAACTACCTCGGCCTGACCTTCACGGTGCGCGCCACCTCGCGCGAGCAGCTGGATGCGCTGTACCGGGCGCTGCATGGCCACCCCATGGTGTCCATCGTCCTGTAAGGCAAGACCGCTGTGATCAAGTGGCTCGCGCAACCGGCGGACTATCTGCCGGTCTGGCAGGACATGCAGGCGTACACCAGCCAGCGCGACGACAACACGCCGGATGAAATCTGGCTGTGCGAGCATCCGCCGATCTACACGCTGGGCCAGGCGGGCCTGCCGGAACACGTGCTCAATCCCGGCAACATTCCCATCGTGCATTGCGACCGCGGCGGCCAGGTGACTTATCACGGCCCCGGCCAGGTCATGGCCTACGCGCTGTTCGACCTGCGCCGCGCCGACATGTACGTGAAGGAATACGTGGCGCTGCTGGAATCGGCCGTCATCGACACGCTCGAGCAGTTGGGTGTGGACGGGGCCTGTCGCAAGCCCGGCGCGCCGGGCGTCTATGTGCCGCATCCCGAAGGCGGCGAGCTGGCCAAGATCGCCGCGCTGGGCATCAAGATCCGCAACGGCCGCGCGTACCATGGCGTGTCGCTGAACGTCGAGATGGATCTGGCGCCGTTCCTGGGCATCAATCCCTGTGGCTACGAAGGCTTGCGCACCGTCGACATGGCGGCCTGTGGCGTGCGGCGCACGCCCACCGAGACGGGCGATGCGCTGGCGCAGAATCTTGCGCACGCCTGGCAACGCCGAAGAAACCCAAATTGAAGACCTACACCGCGGCCGAGGTCGCCGCCACCACGCCCGAACAACTTGCCCGTCTGCGCGAATCCGGACCGCCAGAGGAATACGCCGCATGGATCCGCGCCGCCGCCGACCTGGGGCTGACCGAGGCGCAGACCATCTACGGACAGATGCTGCTGGACGGCGTGGGCGTCGAGCGCCAGCCCGCGGAGGGACTGGCCTGGTTCAAGCGTGCCGCGCACTCTGATCACCCCATGGCCATCAACATGGTGGGACGCTGCTATGAAAACGGCTGGGGCGTGGCGGCCGACGATACGGTCGCGGCGTACTGGTTCCGCCGCGCCGCCGACACGGGTCTGGATTGGGGGCTGTACAACTACGCGCACATGCTGCGCACGGGCCGGGGCGGCGTGACGCAGAACCAGGCCGCGGCGTTGGCCCTGTACCAGCAGGCCGCGCAGGCCGGCCACGTGAAGTCGATCGGCGTCGTGGGCCGTTATCACGAGGCCGGCGACGTGGTCCCGCAAGACCTGGAACGCGCGTTTGACTGCTACCGGCGCTGCGCCGAAGGCGGCGACTTCCGCGGCATGTTCCACCTGGGTCGGATGCTCTTGCTGCAAGGCAAGAAAGAGGAAGCCGTGCAATGGCTGGTCCGCGTCCCGGAAACCGCGACGCCCGCATTTTTGAAGGAAGCCAACGGCATGCTGCAGGACTGCGGCTTTCCGGCGCTGTACGAAGCGTAGACCAGCCTCACGCGCCTCAGGTGCTCAGGCGCGCATCGAACACCACTTCCATCATGTCGTGCTGCCCGGCGCCTCGTTCGCCGTCCAGCCGGTCCAGCAACAGCTGACCGGCCCGCCGGCCCAGCTCGGCGGCGTCCACGCCCAGCGTGGTCAGGCCCTGCACCCACTGCACCGCGCTGCCGTCGTCGGAAAACCCCAGCACCGCCAGATCCTGCGGTACCTGCAGATCGCGGTTGTGCGCCTCCGACACGGCGGCGGCCGCCAGCAGGTCGGACGTGCAGAACACCGCATCGAAGATCGTATTGGTGGCCAACAGGCGCAGGAACGCCATGCGGCCGTCGTTCATGTGCTGGACTTCCGGTTGGACGATGTCCGCAACCAGTTCCAGTCCCAACGCGGCGGCGCTGCTGATGAAGCCCTCTCGGCGGGCACGCTCCCACGGCGTGTCGGCGCTGATGCAGGCGACACGCGGATGGCGCTTTTCGGCCAGATGCCGCGCCGCCATGCGGCCGGCTTCGGCGTTGTCGATGGCGACCGCGCTGTCCAGCGTCTGCGGGCAGGCGATCCAGGTTTCGACGATGGGGACCTCCAGCGCGCTGAGGGCGGTGCGCAGGGTGGGCGTGTCCACGGGACCAATCACCAGGGCCGCCGCCGGTCGCAGCCCGTCCAGCAGGGCGAGGCCGGCGGGCTCGTGCCAGGGGCCGACGGACAGGTAGTAACCCGCTGACGCGACGCGTTCACTGCAGGCCTGCAAAGCGCGGGCGGTCGGGCCGGCATCGAGACGGGCGGCAATCACGGCGATTGGGGCGGGCGAGGGCAGGGAAGGCATGGCAAAGGCTGGAAATACGTCAGGCCAGACGATAACCCAGGGCTGATGGGGGCGCCGGACATACTGCAGCGGTTCCCCGGGCCGCCGGACGTTCCCGCATCGGATCGGGCCGCGAAGGGTAAAATGCCTGTTTTCTCCCAGACCCGGCCGTTCTGCGCGCCGGTCACGAAGGTGTCCCATGTCCACGCTCGCCGAGTCTCCTGTGCCCTCGAACGAATCCGCCGCCGCGCCCGCGGAAGCGGTCTACGACCCGACGCAAAAGCAGAAATCGCAGGCCAAGACGGCGCGCATTCCGATCAAGATCATTCCGGCCGAGCGCCTGAAGAAGCCTGAATGGATCCGCGTGAAGGCCGCCGCGCCCG
Organism: Achromobacter animicus; assembly: GCF_902859585.1. Lineage (GTDB taxonomy): Bacteria > Pseudomonadota > Gammaproteobacteria > Burkholderiales > Burkholderiaceae_B > Achromobacter > Achromobacter animicus. Next base: position 17,775 of record NZ_CADIJM010000011.1, read on the forward strand.
GTTCACGCTTCTACGACATCAAGCGCATCCTGCGCGAGCACAACCTGCACACGGTCTGTGAAGAGGCCTCGTGCCCGAACATCGGCGAGTGCTTCGGCAAGGGCACGGCCACGTTCATGATCATGGGCGACAAGTGCACGCGCCGCTGCCCGTTCTGTGACGTGGGCCACGGCCGGCCCGACCCGCTGGACACCAAAGAGCCCGAAAACCTGGCGCGCACCATCGCCGCCATGAAGCTGTCCTACGTGGTGATCACCTCGGTCGACCGCGACGACCTGCGCGACGGCGGCGCCGGCCACTTCGTGGACTGCATCACGCATATCCGCGAACTGTCGCCCACCACCCGCATCGAGGTGCTGGTCCCCGACTTCCGCGGCCGTCTGGACCGCGCGCTGACCATCCTGAACGCGGGTCCCCCGGACGTCATGAACCACAACCTGGAAACCGTGCCGCGCCTGTACAAGCAGGCACGTCCGGGTTCGGACTACATGCACTCGCTGAAGCTGCTGGCCGAGTTCAAGAAGCTGCACCCGGAAGTGCCCACCAAGTCCGGCCTGATGCTGGGCCTGGGCGAGACCGACGAGGAAATCCTGCAGGTGATGCGGGATATGCGCGACCACAATGTCGACATGCTGACGATTGGCCAATATCTGCAGCCCTCGGAACACCACCTGCCGGTGCTGCGGTATGTGCATCCGGACACGTTCGCGATGTTCGAGCGTGAGGCTTACGCGATGGGGTTCTCGCATGCGGCGGTGGGCGCGATGGTGCGGTCGTCGTACCATGCGGACGAACAGGCGCATGCGGCTGGGGTGAATTGATTCGTCATTTGCCAATAGGTTGAGACAAGATGCTGTGCGGTTGCACTGCATCCGACTTCATATCGGGTGGGCTCCGTGGAAGTGACTAAGTCAACGTGACTCTTAACCCGCGCCTTTACGACGCATCGATGCATGGTTGCTCACGAGTCATTGCTCGTCGCTGTGCATCATTTCACCGCTGGTGGGGGTGTTGACATGGGGCGGGGTTGTTCAAAGTCGCATCGACCAGTCACAGCTTCGATTCATTTACAGTCACGAGATCCGTTAAACAGGGCAACGTAGTCTGCTGGGGTCAAGCACGAGGGCTGATGTATCAAATTTAATCCACCCCGAGGATGAAGTTGGCAAATTAATTGCCCAATACCCCGCTTATGTTTCTACGGAAGAGGCACTTTCGGCATATCCGGTAAGGTAGAATTTCCGCAGTTTCCGATGATTGGCGCACGCCAATTTGGTGGTGGCATTTAGTGGGGTATTAATGGCCTTTTTCCCAATTTTCATGTCGATCGTTTTCGTCGTGCGCAACCGTTCGAACGATCTTGAAAAAATACTAACCGATGCCGCCTCTTGCATTGCCTCGTTGGTTAGTGAATATGAAATTATTGTCGTCGATAACGCTTCCAGCGACGACAGCGTCTCCGTGCTTAAAACGCTTACGGGGGAACGTGGTCTTCCTAATTTGCAGATATATGCATTGACCAAGGAGGTCGATGCTGACACTGCGTCGTGGGTTGGCCTGGAGAATGCATTGGGTGATTTCGTTGCTGTTATTGATCCCTTGGCTGACAGTGTGGAATTTCTGCCTGAAATGCTTGAAAAGGCAGTCAGCGGCGCCGACGTGGTGTTTGCCAGTAACCAGCGAAAGGTCGCGCAGTCGGTTGCCTATCGATTGTCTTATGCCGTATTCAACGGGTTATACAAGCGCTTCAACGGCATTCATCTCGCTAAAGAAGCTCCCCAATACAGAGTGTTGAGTAAGCGAGTCGTCAACTTTATTCTTCAGCATTCTCAGCCGGCGATGACGTATCGGCATCTCCCGGCAACTGGAGGATTCGCACGCGTTAACTTGAATTACCGCGCGGAACCGAAGGTTGCGCACACCAAGCGACTGGGCGAAAGTGTCGACCGAGGCATGCGGTTGATGGTGTCTAGTACCCGTGCGCCGATGCGTATTGTCACCTCGTTATCGTTATTTGGCGCGGTCGCGAATCTTTTTTATTCCATCTACGTTCTCGTGGTCGGATTGCTAAAACCCGACGTTGCGCCTGGCTGGATTAGTCTGTCACTCCAGCAATCAGGGATGTTCTTTCTTATCTCTCTTGTCCTTCTAGTACTTGGCGAATACATCCTGCAGATGGTTAGCCTGTCGAATGAAGGGCCGCTTTATCATGTTGGGCAAGAATTTACTAGCGCTCGCATGACCCGGCATGAAAAGTTGAATATTGAGGAGATTGGAACCACTCCGGCAGGCGCTTCGGACAATGGGTCCGAGCGGGTCGCCAAATGCCAACCATAGACAATTATCAGGATGCAATCGTTGTGGGTGGCGGATTCTACGGAGCTGCCATTGCCATATATTTGGCGAAGCAGCGCGGATTCAAACGTATCGTACTGGTGGAGCGAGAATCCGCACTGCTGAAGCGTGCTTCGTACAATAATCAAGCTCGCGTTCACAACGGGTACCATTATCCGCGCAGTTTCACGACCGCATATCGGAGCCGCGTTAATTTGCCCAAGTTTGTCCGGGACTGGCCCCAGGCGGTAACTCAGGACTTCACGAAGCTTTATGCGATCGCGCGCCGCAACTCCAAGGTCACTGCCAAACAATTTGAACGTTTTTGCCGTGAGATTGGTGCAAGCATTCAGCCTGCCGAGCCGTCGCTTCGAGCCTTGTTCGAGCCACACTTGATCGAGGAAGTATTTCTGGTCCGTGAATATGCTTTTGACTCGACCAAGTTGGCGAGTTGGGCGATTAAAGAACTGGAGCATTGTGGCGTGCATGTCCATCTGCAAACGCAAGTGATCTCAGTATCCAGGGGGCCGAAGCACGACCTGAAGGTGGTCATGACGCACGCAGATGGGTCTGAAATGTGTCTGAGTTCCCCGTATGTCTTTAACTGCACATACAGCGGACTGAATCAGTTCACGGGAGATTTTCCCGGCACCAGGACGCGCCTCAAACATGAAATAACCGAGATGGCGTTGATGAAGGCCCCACCCGCACTTGAGGGCCTAGGCATTACGGTCATGGACGGTCCATTCTTCTCGATGATGCCATTTCCCGCGCGTGGATTGCATACGCTTTCGCATGTGCGTTATACGCCTCACATGCATTGGAATGACGAACAAGGTATCAGTCCGTACGACAGGCTAGAGCACTATGAACGCGCCACGCGAGTAGAGCGCATGGTTCGGGATGTAGGGCGATATCTGCCTGCGGTGCTCGAAGCTAAATACGTTGAATCGTTGTTTGAGATAAAGACTGTCCTGATGAAGAACGAGGGAGACGACGGCAGGCCAATTTTGTTCGAGAAGCACTCGGAGCTTCCCGGCTGCTACTCTGTGCTGGGCGGAAAAGTTGACAACATATACGACGTTCTCGAAAAACTGGATTCCGAGGCTTTCCCCTCCCCGGTAATCGCCGAGAGCGCCATATCCGGAGTATCGAGATGAATAATGCGTTAATTGGGTATTCGGGGTTCGTCGGATCCACGCTTCTCAAACAGGCATCCTTTGATGCGCGCTTTCGTTCCACGAACATCGCCGCCATCGAGGGGCAGTCTTTCGATACAGTGGTGTGCGCTGGCGCTCCAGCTCAGAAATGGATCGCCAACCGAGAGCCGGAGGCCGATCTGCAAAAGATCGAGGGACTAATCGCGCACCTGAAAACCATCCGTTGCGAGACCTTCGTTTTGATAAGCACGGTCGACGTATTCAAAGAACCGATAGCTGTGGACGAAGCGACGCCGGTGGTGGAATCGGGGCTACATGCATATGGTCTGCATCGCCGATTGCTCGAAAAATTTGTTGAGCAACACTTTCCGGCTCACCTTATTGTGCGCCTACCTGGGCTTGTGGGTCCGGGACTTCGCAAGAATGTCGTTTACGACTTTCTGAACACGAATAACCTGCATGCCATTGAGAGCCGTGGAGTATTCCAGTTTTACCCCATGGTGAACCTCTGGTACGACATCCAGACAGCGCTCAAGGCCGGCCTGAAGCTGCTCCACCTTACTGCAGAACCGGTCAGCGTAGCCAAGGTGTCCAAGGAGGGCTTCGGGAAACTGTTTGACCAGGAACTTCCCGGGACGCCGTCCACCTACGATATGCGGACCATCCACGCTGCGACTTTTGGGAGCGTGGGTCCATATCAGTATGGTGCTCGTGAAACCATTCAGGCTATCAGGGCGTATGCGCAGTCCGAGCCGCTTACGATAAAGACCGATTCGGGGGTGATATCTTGAGGTTGGCCATCTCCAACATCGCCTGGGATATCAGTGAAGACGAATCGATGGCGGCGCTGCTTAAACGGCACGCAGTGGATGCTATCGATGTCGCTCCGGGCAAGTATTTCGCGCAACCCGCGAAGGCATCCGATAAGGATATCGCACGCGTAAGAACGTGGTGGGCTGATCGCGGCGTCGAACTCACGGGCATGCAGGCGCTGCTATTTGGTACAACGGGCTTAAATCTATTTGGCACGCGCGAATCGCAGGACGCCATGCTCAGTCATCTCGGGGCGGTATGTCGGATAGGTGCGGGCTTAGGCGCAAAACGAATTGTTTTTGGTTCGCCGAAGAACAGAGACCGTTCCGGACTCGACGATCGAAAAACCATGGACACTGCAGTGGCCTTTTTCAGACGCCTTGGAGACATCGCTCACTTTCATGGTGTGCGGATCTGCCTGGAGCCCAATCCGACGTGCTACGGCGCCAACTTTATGACTTCTAGCGGTGAAACGCTTGAAGTCGTACGCTTGATAGACCATAAAGCCATTGGAATGCAATTGGACACGGGCGCACTTGCCATCAATGGCGAAGATCCAACCACTGTCCTTCAAGATTGCGCATCCCATGTTTACCACGTCCATGCGAGCGAGCCAGAGTTGCTGCCGCTGGGTGACGGTGGAGTGGATCACGCCAATGTCGCCGCTGCTCTGAACCAATATCTGCCCGATCATGTGGTCTCGATCGAAATGCTGGCCACCCAGACTGAGGCGCATGTGACGTCCATCGAGCGAGCACTGGCCGTGGCAATACGGCACTACCGGAACGAGAGTACTGAGGTTCGCGGATGAAGTGGCTTGTCTTGATTCTTGGCATTGCAGCAAACGCCTCCGCCAGCGTCCTGGTCAAGATAGCGATGACGCCGCCTCGCAAATTTCCGACACCCAGCGAGCCACTGGTCGCGTTGCAAAATTGGCCCTTCTGGCTCGGCCTCGCACTATATGGAATGGCTTTCCTGCTTTACGCAGCCGCGTTGGCCCGCCTGCCGCTGAATGTCGCCCATCCGGTGCTGACAGCAGGCGCGATCGCAACGGTGGCGGTGTGCTCGGCAGCGATATTTCGAGAGCCGTTCCCCTGGACGACTGCACTCGGTATTGCAATGGTAATCGCGGGTGTCGCCCTTATAACGGCCCGGGTGGGCTAAAGGCAATAAAAACATGAACTTCAATGTCTCACCGGAACTTCGGGCGAGCTGGCAGATACCGACATTTCAAACGGCCTTATGGAGCGGCCGCAGGCATCCTTGGTGCGTGGCCATTCCTGTTATCAATGAGGGAAACCGGATCAAGCGTCTGCTGACGAGAATGGCTGCCCTGCAAATTCATGATACAGCTGACATCATCATCGTCGACGGGGGAAGTTCCGATAACTCGCTGAACTTGGAATCCCTACGGCGTCATGAAGTCAAGGGGCTATTAGTTAAAACTGGGCCTGGCAAGTTGAGCGCCCAATTACGCTGTGTTTACGCTTTCGCACTCGATCAAGGCTATGAAGGCATTATCACCATTGACGGGAACGATAAAGACGATCCGGAAGCGATACCGCGCTTTATCGAAGCTCTAAAACAAGGCGTGGACTTTGTCCAGGGCTCACGCTTTATCCCGGGAGGCGTAGCGGAAAACACACCTATGTCCCGACATTTGGCCATACGGTACATCCACGCGCCGATGCTCGGCCTATTTTCGGGCTTTAAATGGACGGATACGACCCAGGGTTTCCGTGCCTACAGCAAACGTATGCTGCTCGATCCCAGGGTTGCGCCGTTTCGGGATGTGTTCATGACCTACGAGCTGTTGGCGTATCTGTCGTATCGTGCGCCAAAAGCGGGTTATCGTTGCTTGGAAATCCCGACAATACGTCGTTACCCCAAAGGAGAGATTCCGACGAAGATATCCAGCTTTAAGGGCAATCTGTCCGTGCTGGCAGTTCTGGTCAAGGCTTGTATGAACTTTTATTCACCGAAGAAATAGGGTGTATGGTTTCGACTCGGAATCGCGCACTCGAGCGGGTTAATGTTGACCCGTGGCATACCCCATGCGGGTTTTCTTGCGTGCGATCCTTCTCGGCGCAGTTTTCGGGGTTTTTGGTCACGCGTTGATCGGCTTTGGCTTTCTACGACCAGCTGCCGGGGAAGCGGTCAATCGCGTTGACATCCATGCCACTGGAACAAAAAACGCGAATTCAAAAGGCGCAGAAGTTTGGTTTCGTGGCGCATTTGAAATTGGTGAAAACAAAAAAATCCCGTGGGATAGGTTTGAAGTGGATTCCTCTTGGGTGAAGCGCGATGGAATTTATATTTCCCATTTGATGCAGCCCGGGGTCGCTTCCCTGAAATTCAAGGGCCTCATTCGGATGCATTCGCGACGAACCCGTATTCCGGGATTGTCATATTGAAATGGGAAAACAACGAGAAAGTTGTTGACCTCTATTCGAAGCGTAATGGCGTAAGGGACGTTATCGTTGCACCGGGGGCATACAAGAATAGGATAACGTATCCGATCATATTGTTGTCCTTCGTTCTTCTTGGATTCTCGCTGGCAGCAGTGTTCGTTCTGCTCAATTGGCGTAATCTCTACCGCTGGATTTTCTTTCTATTTCTTTTGATGGCGGCGTATCTAACGCTGGCGGCCTATTACCCCGGAGTCTATTCCAACGATTCCGCGGATCAATTGCGCGAGGCGATGTCCGGAATTTATTGGGATTGGCATCCGCCTCTCATGGCATGGGTTTAGGCTCAACTCATTAAAGCGACGGGAAGCATTGAATCGCTATTGATCCTGCATCTGCTGGTGCTGTCCATCGCTGCGGTTTTTTGGGCACGAATTCTTGAAATTTCAGGTTTGTACGTCTGGACCCTCTCGTTGCGCTCTTTCTCGCAACTCCCGTTGTCATAAATTTTTCGGGGGTGTTGTGGAAGGATGTAGGCTTTTCATTTTCGTTGTTTCTATCTTGCGGACTTGTGGGTGTGGCATATATGAAACGGCGCATATCGGCGGTCAGAACTATCGCAGTTCTATGCCTGTCGGCCTACGCATTTGGCGTGAGAACAAACGGGATATTTGCGTTAGCTCCTGTCATGATTATGTTGGCCTGGACGATCATAGCGCAGCGCAAACCCGGATCCTCGCAACGCACCACGACCGCATATTCTGCGATCGCTTCAATATTTATTCTCGCCGCAGTCGTTGGAGGTGTGCAACTTGTATCGTATGGCTATATCAAAGCGCAAAAGCGCTACCCGATTCAGTATTTGGAATTATATGATATAGCAGGAATTTCCAGCATAAGCGGTGTGGACTACTTTCCTGAATATATAAAGACGACGCCTCAGTATAGGAAGGATAAAGTGGCCGAGGAATATGCTAAATCCATTTTATGGGGAAACGCGAACAATCTCATAATGCGTCGGCCCGATGGTTTGCCATCTTTGTTGCCGCGCAATACCGATGCTGGCTTACAGGCCGAGTTGCGTGCTAGTTGGTTGAATGCGATTTCCAATGAATCTTCAGTCTACATGAAGCATAGATTCGCGGTCTTTAATTTTTTAATGAGTGAAGGGTATTATCCAAGCCATACTGATCGCAATTTGATTCTGCAAGCGCACTTCGCTAGCGAGAAAAGGGTTCCCGACGTTTTTGATTTTCGCGTTCCCGGAGCGATGAATGCGAAGATGGTTGTCTCGAGCATCCTGAAATTGTCAAATGGATCATTTTTATATGTTGGTTGGTTCTGGCTTATTCTGTTAACGTTCCAACTGTTGATCGGGTTGACTGTCATGCGGCCTGCTAGAGTTGGCCTCGTCATCGCTATGGTATCCGCATCCGGTCTGCTCTATATTTTCCCATATATTGTTGTTGCGCCAGCCTCCGATTTTCGCTACCTGTATTGGAGTGCGCTGGCTGGCGGATTATCAGCAATATTAATCTTGGCCCACACAGCAAACGCGGTTCACGAAAAGCTGGTAAGCGTTTTCTCTAGAAGGCGCGAAGTTTGCAAAAGCGTGCCGTAGTAAGACCTTGCGCCAAAGCCAATTAGATCCCTGCCAGTTTATTTGGAGAAAATCGATGTCGCTCTGTAGGCGACTCTTCGACAACTCGCGGTAAAATCATCCGGCTTTGAGCCGTCTGTTTACTGGATGAGGTTATGTTCTGGCAGGAAACGAAGTACTCGTGCCGCTCATGGTCATCGCGTTCTAAATCTTGCCGGTAGCTCGAACAGAAACCGAATCTGATATGCGGTGAACACTACATAGGTCGGGAGTAGATATCGGAAAGATGCTGCTTGGTTGAGCAGAAAGAAGCTACCGAGATACGCTGTCGCCAGACAGATCAGCATTTTGTCGTGGCGCCCATACCCACGCCAAGCGAAGAAAAAAACGATGACAGACAGGGGCAGCCAGAAGATTGGCAGAAGTACGGCCTGTGCCGGCCCCTGAATACGGTTCAGTTCCTCGAGGACGTTGGCGGCGTTAGTGCCGGGCACACACGTGTCGAGGTTTTCCTGCAGCACGGGCCACGGTTTCACGCATGCAATTCGAGTCTGGAGATACCCTCGGCACAAGCCAAGCATACATTCATAAATTCTCAGCTTCGTCCTGAGATATAACATTGGGTGCCTGAGAATCATTCGAAGCCACCTGCTTTTGATTTCGTCCGCGTGGGCCATGATTGCCGTCGTCGGAATCGCTGCTTTGTCACCCCAAAGAATGGTATCAATCGTGACGAACGAATGTTCTTTCACGGCTTTGGTCGTGTCGGCGAGGCCGTCGAAGGTAACTGCCGGGTCCAGTTCCATACCGATTTCTCGCGCCACACGGTTAGCCCCCAGGAGTTCCCAGGCCGGCGCAGCTGCAGAACTACTTGCACCTTGGAAGCCGATTAAGGAAGGGACCCAGTTGATGGCACCCACGGCCGCTATGGTCGTTGCCACCAGAGCGATTTTAATAGTCTTCGACGCGTTCTGCAGCTTTGCAATAAATAGCCAAACAAATGGCAGGAGCACCAGCGAATTTTGCCTGAAGCCGAACAGGATCAGACAAGATAGTGGAAACACGAAGAACACCGATACGAAAGCCGACCGTTCCAACGCGTAAAGAGAGGCCACAATCCCTAAAATCGCTACGAGTGTCCATACGTCCGGGACGATGAAACTTGTGTAGGCAAATACCAACGGGATCATAAAAGGCACTGCCACCCACCACGGCCGGGTACTGGAAGTGAAACAGATCCAAGCAATACCACTCAATAGCAGACAGACAACTTGCGCGGCATGGAAGTACGGGCCTGCGAACTCCGTCGCCGCGAACGGGACCATAAACCAGGTCATCGTCGGGGCCAACCAAAGTTCAAGCCCCCAGGGAATCTCTAGTTTTCCCACTATGGTGAAGGCCCCGGCCCACCTGGCTAAGGTATCTGACATCGAGATGCCAGGCGCGAAGCCTAGAAAAGACAGGGTGAACACTGCGGCCAGCAGCAGGCATGGCCCGAGTTTCTCGAGGGTGGCTAGGCTTTCGGACATACGCTTGCGTACAGTGTTCTCAGCCATTAGATTCCAGATGAACGAGCACGATATGAAACGGAGAAAGGGCCGTCTGTTCATCATCGCGACGTGAAGCTTTCAGAATATAGTTGGACTCGGACTTGCCAATCCAAGACCACTGCCCTTGTCGACTTCAATCATGCACGCCTTCGCCCCATTAACGTCCGAGGTAACGAAAGAAAAAACCGAGCTTGGTATGCTGCAAACACCACATACGTTGGCACGAAATATCTAAATGTCGCCGCTTGATTGAGTACAAAGAAGCTTCCGAAGTATGCTGCGGCCAGGATAATCAAGATCCGATCGTGCCGGCCATATGTGTTCCAACTGAAATACATTATTGCAGCGGTTAGGGGAATCCAGATTATGGGAAGGAAAAGTACGCCAATCGTCTCCTGAACCTTATTTACAGCTGACAGAATCTTGGAACTTGTTTCAGAGCCGTCGCATGTGCGAAGGCGACCCTCCAACTGAGGCCACGGCTTCATGCATGACATTTTTCCAAATATATCGCCGTCACAAAGGCCCATCATGCATTCGTAGATCCTGAGTTTGGCCTTAACGTATATGATTGGGTGCCTAAGTATCATCTGCAGCCATCGAGATTTTATTTCTGCGGACTGATCCATTATGGCCCTCGTCGGAATTGCAGCGTCACCACCCCAAATAAGGGGGTTTATGGTCACAAATGAGTGGCGGCTGGCGGCCAGTTCCGTGTCTCCAAAACCTTCGAGCGACAATGTTGAATCTAAAGGTATGCCGCTTTCCTTCGCTACTCTGATTGCGCCAGCCAGCTCCCAGGCGGGTGCGGAGGCTGAGCTATCCGGCCCGACGAATCCTACGAAGGGTGGCACCAGCGCTACCGTAGACAGGGCGAGAACAGTAAGGGCGAACATACCTGTCTTTACCCCCTTTGTCACGTGTCGGAGTCGGCCGATGAAAAACCAAATGAATGGCACAAGGACAAGCGAATTTTGGCGGAAGCCGAATAGAACGATGCAGGAGAAAAAAAAGGTAAAAAGCGGAAGCGTGCGTCGAGATGTCTCAACCGCTTGAAAACAACCGACAGTGACGAGGATTGCAGCGAGCGTCCACACGTCCGGGACGATGAAACTCGCGTAAGCGAAAATAAGTGGAATCGTAAATACGAAAGCGACCCACCATGGACGCCAGCATGAAGAAAAACGAATCCATGCGACTCCCCCGAGCATTAAGTAGGCGATTTGTGCAATAAGAAATAATGGTGGTCCGAATTCCGTCGCGGCAAATGGCACCATAAACCACGTCATCGTCGGCGCCAGCCAACGCTCCAATCCCCACGGGATCTCCAGCTTCCCAACTGCGGTGTAAGCGCCCGCCCATCTGGTCATGGTATCCGACATGACTATACCCGGTCCAAAACAGATGGCAGAAATTGCCAGCACCGCAATCAGCAATATATAAGGCGCGCCCTTGTCCCCAAAAGCACGCCTAATCCATTGTCCGACCAATATATTCGTTTTATGCATCTTGACGCGAATGCGGTCTACTTTACTTGCAGCGCAACCTTGATGGCCTAATGACGGCTAGATCGAAATTCGAAATCAATTGTGGTCTAGTCTGACGTGGCTGTCGAATTTGCTTGCTGTTTACTCTTAAAGAGCGTGGGGATTATTTGCGAGCCAGCGGTGAAACCGTGATATACCCTCGGTAAAGCCGACCTTAGGCGACCAGTCGAGCGAACGGTGCGCCGCGGATATATCCAGTACATTTGAGGGAACATCGAATGCACGGGCGGGCAAATATTTCCGCTCTGCTGGTCGGTCAACCACCGTTTCTATCGCATCCAGTAAAGCATTTACCGAAACGCCTATCCCGGAGCCGATGTTTAATACGCGCTCCTCGGTGCGGCCCGGCTCGATGCAACGGATTAACGCGCGTGTGACGTCTGAAATATGCAGATAGTCTCGAACCGATGACCCGTCGCCCCAGATCTCCACGCTCTCTCCTCTCATGATCTTTCCCAGAAAGATCGCAATGGCGCCTTGGTTGCCTCGCGTCAGTTGCCTTTCCCCGTAAGGATTCGCCAAACGCAAAACCTGGTACTCCAACCCGTGCAGGGTTCGGAACATCTCAAGATACTTCTCAATAGCGAGTTTGGTGATTCCATAGGAACAAATGGGATCAGTAGGATGGCTCTCCGGTATTGGGGTATACCGAGGATTTCCGTACACCGTGCCGCCAGACGAGGTGAAGATTACTTTTTTTACACCCCCTCTGACTGCGGCGTTGAGCAGTCGAACGGTGCCAATCAAATTGCTTTCGATGTCGTAGCAAGGATCACCATTCGACGACTTCGGTAGTGTCGTGGAAATCAGGTGATAGCAAACATCGCAGCCTTCCAACGCTGATCGCACGTCATCCGAATTCTCGAAATTCCCATCGAAATATTCGAGATTCTCACGAGATTCGTGGTGGCCAGTATGCAGGCGTCCAAAGCTACGCACGCGGTGTCCCGCCGCTAGCAGCCCATCTACAAGATGGGAGCCCACAAAACCGCGCCCGCCGAGGACGAGGCAACGAAGGGGCGTTGCGTTATCGGTCATCGTTTGAACCATTCGTCGGCCTTGAAAGAAAGAATCAGCCTTATGATTTTTGCCATGAACGGCCTCGATGCTAGAGCTTTCAGGCGCATTAAATCGCCAGCACTAAATTCGGTTGCAACCGCCGTACTTTCCGCGGCAGTGATCGCGCCATCCCCGATATAGCCAATGCTTGGATAGGTCATGGTGGGGTTGTTCCAGAGGTACCCGGGGCCGTTCGCATTCATCAGCATGAAGAGCTCATCGCCAAACCGTTGATAGATGGCTGGGTTTTTCTTGGCCATCTGCTCGTACATATAGAGAACGGTGCTCCGCCGGAACTGCCGAGCCATGGAATTGTGTCGCACACGATAGTTCACGAGCGGCTCAGGAATGGAAACTCCCTTGTACCCGAGGCTGGCCATCCGCAGCCATGCCTCAAAATCTTCCATTCCGAACATCATTTCTTGATCATTGATGCCGGCTTCCAGGAAATCCTTCTTCCGCACAACCTGGAACGCAGCGAGCATGTTGGCGGCCAGAAAGTAGGGGAACTCAGTGTCGAAGTTGAGCCAATAGCCTTCACTCTCACCAAAGTAATTTAGCCAGGAATAAACAAAGGAAACGTTGTCAAACTTCTTCAGGATGTGCGCGCACTGCGAGTAATACGTGGGCATGACGCAGTCGTCAGCGTCCAAGAAGGCAACGTATTCTCCTGTGGCCGCCCGAGCGCCCACGTTGCGCGCGTTGGCCAGGCCGCCATTCTCTATGTCCAGAATGCGAAGATGAGGACTCGTCTGACGCAGTTGCCCCAGCAGCTCAATTGCATCGGAATCGGTACTACCGTCATTCACAATGACGATCTCGATACCCGCATAGTCGCTGGCTGCCACGCTGGCCAGTGTGTCGGGAAGGAACGCGGCCAGGTTGTAGAAGGGTATAACGACGGAAATTCGCCCTGACACACTGCCCGAATCGTCTTGTGCAACGGGAGCAATGCGATCCACCTTGACGTCCTCATGCGCAAACGGATACTTCGCGGGTTGGGAGTCAGAGAGCGCGATCGTGCGAGCCAGATGCTGTGTCCGGTTCTGAATGAAGTTCGGTACCGAGCAAACATCCCGGATTCTTAGCTGGCCGTTGGAGCCAATTGTCTTCAATTCCGCGGGTGAACTTGCCAGCGCTTGCTGAATGGTGTCCTGAAAGCTGTTGGGTTGGTCCCAATCGAACACCCAGCCGCAGGATGAGTCGGACCCAACCATCTCGGCCTGCCCTCCGGACTTCGAGACGACGACGGGCATTCCCAGTTCCATGGCTTGCATGCAGACATACGGATAGTTTTCGTATATCGACGGCACCACAACGACTCGGGCAGACGCAAAAATCCCAGGGAGTTGGTCGGTGGGAACTGGCTCAGACAACGTGAGCAGGCCCCGATCGATGAAAGACGAATATCGGTTCTGGATATATGTCTTCATACTGATCTGCTTGGGCGACCAATGGGTGTCACCCCCCACCATGCGCAGGCGAATCTTGTGTCCGGCCTCCCAAAGCGTCTTGAAGGCGCTCAGAAGTTGCACCACACCTTTGCGATACTCCAGCCTTCCAAGATAAACGCAGTCAAACTCCGGAACGGCTGCCGCTTTGTTGGACGCTTCAGATGCAGTCTGAAAGTGCGGGTAGGGGATGACTTCTATGGGCTTGTCAGTATGCTGCTGTATCTTTCCTTTCAGAAACTGAGAGGGGCTAATCACGGCGTCTGCCGCCCTCAGGCAAAATTTTTCGCATTGGCCCAACCAGTAATTGGGGAAGAGATACGAGGGTTCCTGGTTGACCTGGGCAAGCTCGAAAACTGGCGTGTGGGAATAGATGACGATGCGGGTCGAAGCCAATTCACGCGCGCCAGCCAGCTTTCGCTTTAACAGGAAATACGCCATTGCGCCGTAGTCCTGAACCTCGATCATGTCGGGCGTTATTCCCGATGTCTTGATTCGACGGATAATTTCGTCGGCGATGCAATAAGACATCAAATGCCAGTAACCGAGTGCAGCCTGCAATTTCGGAGCAGCCACGACTGGAACGCGAACGAGCCCAAACCGTTCTTGGAGCGATTCTTCGCTGATTTCAGTCTGTCCAGGGTTTGCCCGCGTAAACACGGTAACCGAATGCCCGGACTCAGCCCATGCCATGCCAGCTTCGCGGCAGTAGGTGCTAATTCCGCCACCGTACATGGGCGGGAATTCTGACGTTACGATCCAAACGTTTAGACTCTTCATTTATGGTTAATCCTATTATTATGAATGTTCCCGTCTACATCGAACCCGAGACGCTCGAAAAGTAAACCATTCGCCGCCGCTAGAGTTGCGCAGCCTACCGTTTCTGTAATTCTTGCGTCAGCCTGGACTTGCTTTCTTCGAGGTCGGAAATATACTGGCGCAACTCTGCCATCTGTAGCTTCTGCTCGTTGCGGCTTTGCTCCAAAGCAACCACATACTCTTGAATCTCGGCCAACTGGTGGGCCTGCGAAGCTAGCGCACGACCATTCTCCCGAGCTTCTGCGACAAGCTGGTATTCAAACTTGAGGGCGAGCGCAGTCAAACGCTCGATCTCGGACAAGTAGTCGTTTGCCGCATTTGCGAAGAAGGCCGCAGGCGCTGAGTTCAGGCTGCCCGAGTGCTTGTCCGCAGCCAGTATTCGACCACAGAACAACATCGCGGCCGCCGTTTCGCGCAGGACGAACGGCGCGGGTGTTAGATGGGGCGCGGAAAAGTACTGCGCCATTGCACCTTGTACGTCCACTGCGGTTTGCCGCCAAGTCTGGCGGGCCGCGGCGAGGTCGCCGTCCACAGCTTCCAATAGCCCGAGCAAATATCCAGCCTGGGCTGGTTTAGTCAACAACGAAACGCTGAAGCTTGCAACATCCGCATCAAGCACCCATCGAAGATACTCTTTCGCACCTTTGCGGTCGCCAACGCTCAGTGAAAGCAGCCCTTGAACGTACGCAAGGGAAACTTGCCAGCGCAGGACGCTTGGGTTGCTCGACGCTTGTCCATTGGCGATGTATCGTTTGATTGCTTCGCTATCAGCATCGTTAAGGACGATTTCTCGATTCAGGGCCAGATACGCGAGTATACAAAAGGCTGCTCCCGCATCGGGGCTATCCGGAGAGGCCTTGATCAACGTTTGGCGGGCCCACTTTTCCCGCAGACGACCGTTGGAAGTTCGAGAACCCAGAGCAATCAAGCTTCGGATCAGCCATGGATTTTCGTAATCGCGAGAAAATGCCAAGGCATTCCCCGTCGTTACCCGCTCTTCAGAGGTGTAACCCTTGTCAACGTACGGGACATCCTCACCACCGATTGGGGATTTGGCGGCAATCGCTAACAGCCATTCAGATTCGACGCCCTCTGTTTCGTCGAGGCCAATTTCGCGAAGCTGACGGGGGCGCCTTTCCCATTCGCATCGTCCGTTTGCGAGTTTCACCCTGTCTGCAGTCTGGCCGAACAGGTGTTCGATTTCGAAACAGCCTTCCATCTGGGACGTGAATTTCGAAATATCGTAAACGTGGAAATGATATGGGTTGGGATCTTCTCCCGTCTCGTCACTCCAGTCATTGGGAACACTCGATATGATTCTGCCTCCAGGAGTCAGAATCCGGTGAAACTCCTTCAAGAGGTCAGCCGGACGCTCCACGTGTTCCAACGTTTCAAAACAAACGACAACGTCTACGCTGTTGTCCGGGATGTCGAACAGACATTCGGGTAGAAAGCCTTCCGAAAAGGTAATGGTCTGGTCTACGCTATAGCAGGCGTTGGCATAATCGATTGCGGAAGTGCTACCGTCGATACCTCGGAAGGACGACGCTGCCGTCAGGCCTTTCAAAGTGTACGTGCCGTACCCGAGTCCACACGCGGCATCGAGAACCACATCGCCGGGCCTGATGTATTTGGAGGCGAAGTGATATCGCCCGACGTGAGCATCTGATCGAGTGCCCGTGTCTCGAAACATATCCATGTGCAGACTGCGCTCTTCATCCAGGGATGACAGCGGATATGCGGCTTCAGCCGCTGCGGGCATGCGTTCCAACAATATGCAGATCGAAGCGCCGTCACTATTCAGGCTTTCATAATCATTCACAGCGTAGTAGGCTGGATGCTTCCGGAAACCGGCTTCGAAGCAAAGGCGTTCCCACCATGCGCGATCTTGAACGGTCAATCGCGCGGGATCCTGCGCGGCCGCGGTCGTTGCTACCTGCAGCCAGACATAACGCTGCGCCACGCGGCGAATTTCGGATAGTGCCTGCTCGACTTTCCCAGCATGCACGTACTCCAGGCAATCGACGATGAGAACGGTGCCGAATTCGGCGTCCTGAAACGGCAACTGAGTGACCGATCCAGACAAGGTCCCGCCAGTTATCTGACCGCCGGCGCCCTGCGCCGTCGCCGTGGACTCGCTAAAGCCGACAGCATCCACACCGTGTTTCAGCAGTGCCGTCACATGAGCTGAACTGGACCGGCCAAGGCATAATACCTTCGACATTCCGCATGTACGGATTACACGCTCAATTCCGCCAAGTACGGTCGGCTCGCGGTCGGGTACTTCCGAGTGGGGTGAAATCTTATTTACCACGATGCATTCATCCTCAAATCCGCGACCCCACCAAAGAAGTTTTCATCGCGATTCATCAAAATTTGGAAGAAAGCGGCTTCGTCGATCCAATGCAACATGCGTTGTCCCATGTAGTCCGGCGTTTCTTCAAACGTTACTGTTGCCTGAATCTCATACAGATTCATCCCCAACGGTGAGTCACACGACAGTTCAACCGCAAATGTCTCGCCCGCGGAAAACTTCTGGTCCCAGAATAGTGGAGTGCTGGCGGCCGAATTTCTTAACCGCATGTCTTGATTAAGTGTGCCCCAAGAATAAATCTTGATGCCTTCCTTGTTCCTGATTCTCACGCCAACATTCAGGTTGGAAATTGGACTTAAGACCTCGCACGAAATCCGAATGCGAAGCGCGTCGCCCGGGAAGAACACAGTCGACTCTTGCCCCTCGCCGTTCAATGTCTCCACTTTGACGATTCTGACCTCGCCATCCCCAAACGTAAGCTTGTCGGAGCGTGCCATCTCCGCAGGCGAGGCATGGGCTTGCTCGTCGGATCGATCGGAGCCATCTCCCGTCGCTGCAGGCGTCACCGCAGCCTGGGCCTTGGCCGCGAGTTGTTTCGTGGCTGCCGTGAAGTACGACGATTCTTCGTCGTGCAGCTGCCGTCGGTACTCCAGGACCACGTCCGACGACTTGCCCCAGGTGACGGTCCGACCTTGCTTGAGGAGGAGGGCGCGACTGGTGAGCGTCCGAACGCTTTCCTGGTCGTGAGACACAAAAAGCAAAGTCGTTCCATCGGCTACCAGCTTCTCGATGCGCCGGAAACATCGCTTTTGGAAAAGCGCGTCGCCCACAGCCAGCGCTTCGTCAACGACGAGGATATCGGGCTCGACTTGAACCTGAACGGCGAAAGCCAACCGAATCAACATGCCGCTCGAATAGGTCTTGACGGGCTGATCGATAAACTGACCGATATCCGCGAACGAGGCGATGGCATCGAATCTTTCATCTATCTGTTGGCTGGTTAGTCCAAGCAGGGCTCCATTCATGTAAACGTTCTCTCGACCAGAAAACTCAGGATTGAAACCAGAGCCCAGTTCGAGCAACGCAGCAATACGGCCGGTCGTCTGAACGTTGCCCGCCGTTGGGGAAAGCGTGCCGCAGATCATCTGCAAAAGGGTGGATTTGCCGGATCCGTTACGTCCAAGAATGCCAACACTTTCGCCCTTCTTGACCTCGAACGATACGTCTCGAAGTGCCCAGAACTCGTTGAAGTAATGGCTCGGCGGCTTTCCCACCGCGCGTTGCAGATGAGGGATGAAAAACTGCTTCAGCCTATCCCGCGGCGAGGAATAGATTTGATAGCACTTGCTAAGGTTCTCAACCGTGATTGCAGTATCAGAGGACATCAGCAAATCCCTTTCGCATTTTTTGAAACCATGCAAATCCCAGCCACGCGATCATGGCAGCTATGAGCGTGTAACCGCTGTAGAGCAACCAGTCGGGAGCCTTGCCCCAGATCAGGGCGTTTCGAACCGCTTCGACCACAGGAGTCATTGGATTCATCACCATGAACTCCTGATACTGTGCAGGCAGCGCGGAGATCGGGTAGAAAATCGGGGATAGAAACATCAGGGCCATGGTCAGGATGCTAATCACCTGTCCCACATCACGCAGAAAAACGCCTAGGGACGCCAAAATCCAGGTTATCCCAAGGGTGAAAAGCAGCAGTGGGAACAAGATTATGGGTAAAAGGAGTGCGGTTGCCGGCGGTATGCCTAGAAAAATAAGATAAAAAAGCAACCAGACGCTCATGCTGATCAGAAAATGAAAGAGCGCAGCGCCTAGGGCGACGACAGGCAGAATTTCCAGGGGAAAGATCACCTTTTTGACGTAATTCGTATTTGACAGGATGAGACTTGGCGCTCTGTTGATCACTTCGGCAAACAGGTTGAACACCATCAGACCCGCGAACAAAATTATCGCAAACTGAGTTTTTGATTCGCTTCCGCCAGGCCAACGGGCTTTGAACACCACGCTGAACATGAATGTGTACACAAGCAGCATGAACACCGGATTGAAAAAGGACCAAACGATCCCGAGGAAGGATCCTTTGTACCGGCCAAGTACGTCCCGCTTAACCAGTGCTTTGATCAGGCCGCGATTGCTCCAAAGACTCTTAGTCAGTGAAGCCGGGGAGCCGCTATTCCGTTGCATTTTCACTCGCGAAATCGTTGTTTGAAGCGTACCCGGCAGGGTTGCGATGCTGCCAGCGCCAGTGGTCTTCGCACATGGCTGCCAAGTTTCGTTCGGCGCGCCATTGCAGTATTGACTCGGCATGGCGGGTGCTGGCGTAGCAAGCGGCGACGTCACCAGGTCTTCGAGGTAGGAATTCGTACGCAATGGTCTTGCCGCTCGCCCGCTCAAACGCGCGCAAGACCTCTAGGACGCTATAACCACGGCCGGTTCCGAGATTCAACTCGATGCATTGCGGCGGCGCCACCCTTTCAATTGCCTTTACGTGCCCAATCGCGAGGTCGACGACGTGTATGTAATCACGCACGCCTGTTCCGTCCGGGGTAGGATAATCGTTGCCCCAGATATTCAACTTCTCGCGAAGCCCGATCGCCACCTGAGCAATAAATGGCATCAAATTGTTGGGTGTATCCTTTGGGTCTTCACCGATCAAGCCGCTTTCGTGGGCACCGACAGGATTGAAATAACGCAGAATGGTTACGTTCCAATCCGGTGACGCTCGAAAGTGGTCACGCAGCATGTCTTCAGCGATCAGTTTGGTACGGCCATACGGATTGGTTGCCGATAAAGAATGCGCCTCATCAATGGGTAATGATACCGGTTCACCATAGACAGTGGCTGACGAGCTGAAAACCAGCTTTTTTACGCCGATGGTCTGCATCGCAGTCAGCAGTGTAAAGGTGCCAACAACGTTGTTATGGTAGTAAGTCAAGGGATTCGTAACGGATTCGCCGACAGCTTTCAATCCCGCAAAATGGATCACCGAATCGCATTGGCTTTCCTGAAGTGCGCGCGTCAACGCACCTGCGTCGCGAATGTCGCCTTCCATGAATTGGATATCCGCGTTGGCAATACGCTCAACACGTTCAAGTCCCAGACGGCTGCTATTCGACAGATTGTCGTAAACAAAAACCTTATGGCCGGCCCGCAACAATTCCAAGCACGTGTGGGTGCCGATGTAGCCTGCGCCGCCGGTCACGAAGATTGAACTCATTTAAATAGTTCCGCGGTTATTAAAGGCTTACCCAGCTCGTCGGATTTCGACAGTATCGGGGGGGCGCCAAGCGGCCATCGTATATTTAGCGATTCGTCGTTCCACGCGATGCAGCGTTCATGCTGGGGCGCGTAATAGTCCGTAGTCTTGTACAAAACTTCCGCCGAGTCGGACAGGACCAGAAACCCGTGAGCGAAACCTGGCGGGATCCATAATTGCCGCTTGTTATCCGCAGACAAATTCTCTCCGACCCACTTGCCAAATGTCGGCGACGATCTGCGAATGTCAACTGCGACGTCAAACACTTCACCTGATATGACCCTCAGGAGTTTTCCCTGGGTATTTTCGATTTGATAGTGAAGTCCCCGCAAGACATTCTTCATGGACAGGGACTGATTGTCCTGAACGAACTCGACCCTCTGGCCAATGTCCGTCTCGAATTGACGATGATTGAAACTCTCAAAGAAATATCCGCGCGCGTCCTGGAAGATCCTGGGTTCAATAACCTTAACTTCTGGAATTTCTAGAGAGGAAACTCTCATCAGTAGATCCTTTCGAGGAGGAGGCGCTTCAGGTATTGGCCATAGCCGGTCTTTTGGAGGGGCGTAGCCAATCCGTCCAGTTGCTCGGCAGTGATCCATCCCTGGCGATAGGCGATCTCTTCGGGGCATGCCACTTTCAGACCTTGGCGATTCTCCAAAGTCGCGATGAATTGACTTGCTTCCAACAAGGATTCATGGGTACCGGTATCCAGCCAGGCATATCCCCGACCCATGATTTCCACGGAGAGATTTCCTTGCTGCAGGTAGACGCGATTCACATCGGTAATTTCAAGTTCGCCGCGCGGGGATGGCTTTATGCGTTTCGCGATGTCGACGACCTGGTTGTCATAGAAGTACAGACCGGTCACCGCGTAATTCGACTTTGGCGTCTTAGGTTTTTCCTCAATGGAGAGAACTTTTCCCTCGGAGTCGAATTCCGCCACGCCGTACCGTTCTGGGTCGTGGACATGGTAAGCAAATACGCTGGCGGCCGTCGTTCGCTCGTTGGCGCTGCTCAGCAAGCTTGCGAAGTCATGGCCGTAGTAAATGTTGTCCCCGAGTACAAGCGCGGAAGGCGAGTTGTCGAGAAACGATTCACCGATAATGAACGCTTGCGCCAATCCGTCTGGGGAGGGCTGGACCGCATATTGAAGGTTAAGGCCCCACTGCTCCCCGGAACCCAAAAGTTGCTGGAATCTCGGAATGTCTTGCGGCGTCGAGATAATCAAGATGTCTTGAATTCCCGTCAGCATCAAAGTGCTGAGCGGGTAATAGATCATTGGCTTGTCGTAAACCGGCAGTAGCTGCTTACTTATCGCGAGCGTGGCCGGGTGCAATCGCGTGCCGGAGCCTCCGGCCAGAATGATGCCTTTGCGGTTCATAGGGGATACTCCATCGATGTAGTCAATTGATCCACGGTTCGGTTCACATGAACGGTCCAGTCGGGAAACTGTAGTAGCAACGCTTCGCTCAGCGCGGACGTGTCCAGGCAGGAATTTTTGGGGCGGGGTGCCGGCAGGGGGTAATCGTCCGTGGGAATCGGATGAATCTTCTCGGAGGTTGCCTTGATTGCCGCGCCGTTCGCGGTTGCGCGGGACACGATATGGCGCGCAAAGCCGTGCCATGTGGTTCGGCCGGCGGCGGTCAGATGATAGATGCCGCTCTTGCACAGCCCCTGGCGAAATCCCGCAATAGCCAGCGCGGTTACGTCGGCGATCAATTCCGCCGACGTGGGTGCGCCGTGCTGATCCGCGACGATGCGCAACTCGTCGCGCTCCTTCGCCAAGCGCAGTATTGTCTTGACGAAATTGCTTCCATGCGCCGAGAACACCCAGCTCGTCCGAAGAATCAGGAACTGGCAGCCGCTGGCCACAATGGCCTCTTCGCCTTGGCGTTTCGTGCGACCGTAGACGCTTAGCGGATTGGTAATATCCGAGGGTTCATAGGCTGCGGTTTTGGCGCCGTCAAAAACGTAATCAGTGGAGTAATGCACCAGCAACGCGCCGCGTGATCTTGCGTATTGAGCGATCACCGCCACGGACTCTGCATTGATGGCATGCGCCGTTTGCGTATTTGATTCCGCCTTGTCAACCGCGGTATAGGCAGCCGCATTCACGATCACGTCCGGTGAATGCGCTGCCAACACATCGATCAGACTTGGCGGAACTTCAAGATCAGCCTCTGCGCGGCTTAACGTGATCAACTCACCGAGCGGGAGCAGGGTGCGATGCAGCTCACTTCCGACTTGTCCGGTCTTGCCCAATAGAAGAATCTTCATAACGAGCCTAGATCCTATTGAGAATCGCTGCGATCAGCAGCCCGAGGTTGCCGAGCGGAGTCTGTCGATAGATCCCGGATCGCCATATTCCGAAGACGCGAGGGATCAAACTGCGTTGACGCGCCAAGGTGAACCGCTCGAAGGTGGACGAGCTGTCGTGCGACAGGCTGGAAATGATGGGCCGCATGGCAACGATGTGCTGGTCTGTCCATGCCTTCAAGTGGCCCTTGAACAGCTTGCCAATCCGTTGAAGGCGTGCGCCAAAGCCGGTGTTGGCGCCGATCAAATTCTCCGCATGTTGCCGATAAAGCAATGAAGGAATGGGGTCGTAGAACACCTGGCCGCCGCATCCGCTCACCACGATGTACACCCACCAATCGTGGGCTGCAACCTTAACGTCGGCGCCGGCCGACTTCAACAACTCGCGTGCGGCGTTGTTGAAGACCATGGTATTGCCGCCTGCCACGTTCTGCACCAAGGCGTTCTTGAAGGACGGCGGGCGCGTGAACAAGGGCGAGTATCCAAGTTTTCCGCCTGCTTCGTCCACCAGCTCGGTCCTCGTGCAATATAACGCCGGGACGTCAGCGGGGACAGTTTTGAGCCAGCGGACAGCCCGTTCAAGCTTGTCAGCATGCCATATGTCGTCTTGGTCCGACATTGCGTAATAATCAGCAGCGATTTCTTCGCGGCAGGCAAGGGACAGGAAGTTCGCAGCAAAGCCCTTGCGGGGTCCCGCCCGGACAACAAGGCGTTCCGGTCCCCAAGCCTGTTGGTACGATTTGAGCACCTCTTGCGTGTTGTCCTGGGAACCGTCGTCCGATACCCAAACGCTCCATTCCCGATGCGATTGTGAACCGAAGGAATCTAACTGTTCTGCAAGGTATTGGCCACCTTGATAGGTGCAAAGGAGGATAGCGACGTTCTGGCTCATCGTGCCATCCACGAGAGAATGCGATTGAAGGGAAACGCTGTCGCCCACTGCTCAACGAGTGGATACGGGAAGTAAATTGGGAAAGCGCTCATGATTGCAGGAGGCCGCGCTCCGGGTGGAGCGCAAGCCATTGGCGCGTTCAGCCATCGTACTGGGTGTTCACCCAGTCGCGATAGGCGCCGCTGGTGATGTTTGCGACCCAATCCTGGTTGGCCAGATACCATTCAACGGTTTTGCGAATGCCGGATTCGAAGGTTTCCGCAGGCTTCCAGCCCAATTCCCGCTCCAGGCGCGACGCATCAATGGCGTATCGCTGATCGTGACCCGGCCGGTCCTTGACGAACGTTATCTGGTTCTTATACGGCTGACCATCGGCACGAGGGCTGAGCTCGTCGAGTAGCGAGCAAAGCGTGTGGACGACATCGAGGTTGGCCTTTTCGTTCCAGCCCCCTACGTTGTAGGTTTCGCCCAGCTTGCCGTCGGCCAGCACCCGGCGGATCGCTGCGCAGTGGTCCTTCACGTACAGCCAATCGCGGATCTGCTGGCCGTTGCCATAGATAGGCAACGGTTTGCCAGCCAGCGCATTGTGGATCACGAGCGGAATCAGCTTTTCGGGGAAATGGTACGGACCATAATTGTTGGAGCAATTGGTCGTGAGCACGGGCAGGCCGTAGGTATGGTGATACGCGCGAACTAGGTGATCACTGGCTGCCTTGCTGGCCGAATAGGGGCTGTTGGGCTCGTAGCGGTTGGTCTCGCTGAAAGCGGGATCGTCCTCTTCCAACGAGCCGTAGACTTCATCGGTGGAGACGTGCAGGAAGCGGAAGGCCGCGCGATCAACGTCAGGAAGCGCACTCCAGTAAGCACGCACGGCTTCGAGCAACTGGAAGGTGCCAACGATGTTGGTCTGAATAAACTCGCCCGGACCGTGGATCGAGCGATCCACGTGCGATTCCGCGGCGAAATTGAGGACGGCGCGTGGCGTGTGCTCTGCGAGTAGTTGGCTGACGAGTTCAAAGTTCCCGATGTCCCCTTGCACCAGCTTGTGAGCGGGATTGCCTTTAAGCGTAGCGAGGTTAGCCGGGTTGCCTGCATAGGTGAGCTTATCCAACGTCACGACGGGCTCATTGGATTTTAGGAACCAGTCAAGTACGAAGTTGGACCCGATAAAGCCCGCTCCGCCGGTAACAATAATACTCATTCTTATATAGTCCTTGAGCGATGAGCGCGGTGCGCGAACACGCTCGTTAACCCTCAATTATGCCGCAACTGCCATGACGCCTTCAAACAAGTGAAACAAGGCGTTTGTCGAAATAGGAGGGTCACATCGACATAGGAAGAGGCGGCAATTCGGCCCTTGCAAATTCACGCAGGAGTTACGTGGCCTTACGGGCAACTGGGCTGCTCCAAAATATGTCCCCTTTACCAGTCGCCTTATTGAGGAAGCGCGCCAGCACGAACATCAGATCCGACAACCGGTTCAAGTACTGCCGGATCGGCGCATTTACGCTTTCCACTCCCGCCAGCGCGACCACCGCGCGCTCGGCACGCCGGGCTACCGTGCGCGCCATGTGCGCCACTGCTGCCGGCCGCGAGCCGCCGGGCAGGATGAACTCGCGCAGCGGCGGCAGCGCCGCGTTGTAGTGCGCGAGCCGCGCATCCAGATAAGCAACCTGCGCTTGGGTGATCGCGGCATGGCCGGGGATGCAAAGCTCCGCGCCCATGTCGAAGAGGTCGTGCTGGATGGTGAGCAGGTCGGCGGACACGTCGTCCGGCAGGGTTTCAGTGAGCAACAGGCCGATGACGCTGTTCAGTTCGTCCACATCGCCCAGGGCGGCGATGCGCGGGGCGTCCTTGGGGATTCGGGATCCGTCCCCGAGCCCGGTGGTGCCATCGTCGCCGGTGCGGGTGGCAATGACGGATAAGCGGTTGGCCATGTTTTTTGATTGAGTGAGAAGAGTTGGAGGCTTGCTTCCGACGGTAAGCGCAGCCCGCAAGCAGGGCCGCTCCGCAAACAACCGTCAGGATTGTTGCGCACTCGCGGCGGAATGGTTGCATTCGCGCAGTATCCTAGCACTGTAAAAAGCGGCAGGAGCGCCTTAGGCGCCCCGGCCGCTTGGATCGCATAGGGAGGTTACATATGGGTTTTAACCGCAAGTACGCAACGCCCATGGCGGTTGCCACCGCAATGGCTGTCGTGTCGCTGGCGACGCCAGTCGCTTTCGCGCAGCAGGCCGATGCCACGGGCGAGGTGCGGCGCGTGGACGCCGCGGCGGGCAAGGTCACGATCAAGCACGATGCCATCAAGGCGCTGGACCTGCCGGCGATGTCGCTGGTCTACCAGGCCGATCCGGCGTTGCTGGCCAATATCAAGGCGGGCGACAAGGTGCGGTTTACCGCTACGCGCAAGGATGGCAAGTACGTGGTGACGGCGATCACGAACTGACGCTGTCCCAAAGAAAAAACCCCGCCGCAAAGCGTTGCGGCGGGGTTTTTTGCATCTGCGGCGGGTCGCTGGTGCCCGGAGCGTCAGAGCACGTAGCGGGCCAGGTCCTGGCTGCTGGCAGCTTCGGCCAGTTGCGAGTTGACGTAGGCGGCGTCGATCTTGACGTGCTTGTCCTGGCTGGACGTGGCGTCAAAGGAAAGCTCGTCCAGCAGCTTTTCCATCACCGTGTACAGACGGCGGGCGCCGATGTTCTCGGTGGTTTCGTTGACCTCGAAGGCCAGTTCCGCCAGGCGGCGTACGCCTTCGTCGGTGAACTCGAGCTCGACGTCCTCGGTCGCCATCAGCGCCGTGTACTGCTTGGTCAGCGACGCATCCGTGTCGGACAGGATGCGCACGAAATCCTGGGCGGTGAGGGATTCGAGTTCGACGCGGATCGGGAAGCGGCCTTGGAGTTCGGGGATCAGGTCCGACGGACGCGACAGGTGGAAGGCGCCCGACGCGATGAACAGGATGTGGTCGGTGCGGACCATGCCATAACGCGTGTTGACGGTGGTGCCTTCAACCAGCGGCAGCAGGTCGCGCTGCACGCCTTGGCGCGACACATCGGCGCCGCCGGATTCCTGGCGGGCGGCGATCTTGTCGATTTCGTCCAGGAACACGATGCCGTTCTGCTCGACGTTGTTGATCGCAACGCTGCGCAGGTCTTCTTCGTTGACGCGCTTGGCGGCTTCTTCGTCGACGATGAGCTTGAAGGCTTCGCGCACCTTCATCTTCTTGGGCTTTTTCTTGTCGCGCGCCATGCCCGCGAACATGCCGCGCAGCTGCTCGGCCATTTCTTCCATGCCGGGGGGCGTCATGACGTCCATTTGCGGCACGGTCTGCGCGACTTCAATCTCGATTTCCAGATCGTCGATCAGGCCTTCGCGCAGGCGCTTCCGGAACGTCTGGCGGGCGCTGTTGTCCTCGCCGCGCTGGGGCTCACCCGAGGCGCCGCGGGGCGGCGGAACCAGGGCGTCCAGGATGCGGTCTTCGGCGGCGTCCTCGGCCTGGGTGCGCACACGGCGCATTTCCAGTTCGCGGGTCTGCTTGATGGAGTATTCGGTCAGGTCGCGGATGATGGTGTCCACGTCGCGGCCCACGTAGCCGACCTCGGTGAACTTGGTGGCTTCGATCTTGATGAACGGCGCGTTGGCCAGTTTGGCCAGGCGGCGCGCGATCTCGGTCTTGCCGACGCCGGTCGGGCCGATCATCAGAATGTTCTTGGGATGGATTTCGTGGCGCAGGGGTTCGGCGACCTGCTGGCGGCGCCAGCGGTTGCGCAGTGCCACCGCGACCGCGCGCTTGGCGCGGTTCTGGCCGACGATGTACTTGTCGAGTTCGGAGACGATCTCTCCGGGCGTCATGTTGGATGCGGACATCAGGGCGGATCCTTGAAGCTAGGGCGGGCTGGGAGGGCGCCGCGGCGCAGGTTGCGCCGCGCGGCAGGCGTCAGTCGCCCAGCGTTTCGATGACGTGGTTCTGGTTGGTGTAGATGCACAGGTCGCCGGCGATCTCGAGCGATTGTTTGATGATCGTCTCGGGCGGGAGGTCGGTGTTGCGCAGCAGGGCCAACGCGGCCGATTGCGCGTACGCGCCGCCGGAGCCGATGGCGGCCAGGCCGTGCTCGGGTTCCAGCACGTCGCCGTTGCCGGTGAGAACCAGCGTGTGCTCGGCGTCGGCCACGATCAGCATGGCTTCCAGGCGTCGCAGGACGCGGTCGGTACGCCAGTCGCGGGTCAGTTCGACCGCGGCGCGCATCAGGTTGCCCTGGTGCTTTTCGAGCTTGGCTTCGAAGCGTTCCTGCAGCGTGAACGCATCGGCGGTGGCGCCGGCGAAGCCAGCGAGAATCTTGTCGTGGTACAGGCGGCGGATCTTGCGGGCAGTGCCCTTGATGACGATGTTGCCCAGGGTGACCTGGCCATCGCCGCCCAGCGCGACGCGGTTGCCGCGGCGCACACACACGATGGTGGTGGCGTGAAATTGTTCCATGCGTTCCTTCCGTTGAAAGTTTTAGCTGGGGGCGGTCGCCGGTATATCAAGTAGAAAAAAGGCCATGCGGTTAACCGGCATGGCCTTTCAGGGACGGAGCGGAAGCGGGACGGATCAGTCGCCGTACAGCTTTTGACGCATCTCACGGCGTTCCTGCGCTTCGAGCGACAGGGTGGCCGTGGGGCGGGCGAGCAGACGGGGGATGCCGATGGGCTCGCCCGTTTCTTCACACCAGCCATATTCGCCGCTGTCGATGCGGGCGATGGATTGCTGCACCTTCTTGAGCAGCTTGCGCTCGCGGTCGCGGGTGCGCAGTTCCAGGGCGTGCTCTTCCTCGATGGTGGCGCGGTCGGCGGGATCCGGCACGAATTGCGTTTCACGCAGGTGCTCGGTGGTCTCGCCGGCGTTGGCCAGAATGTCCTGCTCGAGTTGTTTGAGCCGTTCCTTGAAGAACGCCAGTTGGCGGTCGTTCATGTAGTCCGACTCGGGCATGGCCAGCAATTCCTTTTCGCTGGGCAGATCAATCGCCGTATCGCTCGTCGACTTACTTGATTTTTTGGTTGCTGCCTTGGTAGCCATGTAAACACTCCACTATGAATCGATCCTGGCGCGGGCGTCCGTCCCGGTCCGTGTTACTTGTTGCCTACGCTATCCGTACCTCACAGTACTGCCTTCGTCGCATCGCGTCACGCAGGAATGGGGATTACCCCGCCAGGCACTGCTCCAAGCCCCGGGTAAAAATCTCCTGGGGCAGCTTACGTCCGATGAACACCATCTTGGTGGACGGTTTTTCGGCCGCGGTCCACGGCTTGCCGGGTTCGGCGCCCATCATCATGTGCACACCCTGGAACAACATGCGGCGGTTGATGCCCTTCATGTACAGGATGCCCTTGTAGCGCATCAGGTCGGGACCATAGACCTGCACGACGCCGCCCAGGAATTCCTCAAGGCGCGCGGGATCGAACGGCTTGTTGGAACGGAACACGAACGCGCCGATTTCGTCGTCGTGCTTGGGGTGGTGATGGTGGGCATGATTGCAGTGCGCGCCGCATTCGCCATCGTGGTCATGATCGTGGTCATGGCCGTGGCCGTGATCATGGTCGTGATCGTGGGCATGGTTGTGCGCGGCGTCCGGATGCTCATCGGCCAGGAACTCCGGGTCGATGTCCAGAATGGAATTCAGATTGAAGCCGCTGATGTCGATGATGGACTTGAGGTCGACGTCGCCGAAGTTGACGGCGGTGATCGGCGCGCGCGGGTTCATGTGAACCAGACGGTGGCGCAGCGCTTCGTAGTCGACTTCGTTGACCAGGTCTTTCTTCGAGATCAGGATGCGGTCGGCGAAACCGACCTGCTTTTGGGCTTCGGGTTGTTCGTCGAGTGTGGACATGCCGTGCTTGGCATCGACCACGGTGACCACCGCGTCCAGGCGGTAGTACTCGGCGATGTCGTCATCCATGAAGAACGTCTGGCACACGGGGCCGGGGTTGGCCATGCCGGTGGTTTCGAGGATGACGCGTTCAAAAGTGAGTTCGCCGGCTTCGCGCTTGGCGCGCAGCTCGGACAGAGTACGCATCAGGTCGCCGCGCACCGTGCAGCAGACGCAACCGTTGGACAGCTCGATGATTTCTTCGTCGCTGTCCTGCACGAGCAGGTCGTTGTCGATGCTTTCGGGTCCGAACTCGTTTTCGATGACGGCGACGCGGCGGCCATGGAATTCGGTCAGGATGCGTTTGAGCAGGGTGGTCTTGCCCGCACCGAGGAAGCCGGTGAGGATGGTGACGGGAACCATTTTGTCCAAACTGCGCGGGGTGTTCATGGCGAAGCTGCTAGCGTGATGTCAGGGCGTGAAACACAGCGCCTGACGGGGTTTTCAGTCCCTGCCGATTGATGTCTGCCACAGGCTGCGAGAGCCACCGATAGCGGCCGGACGCAGGATTACAGCACAGTCGGGGGCAGGGGGCAAACCCCGGGCCAACCCGGGGGGCCGTGGCCGCCAGATGGCAGCCGATCGCCGTCAAGTATCGGGCGATACCTCTATTTTGGGGCGGTTTGCCTGAATTCAAGGGCGAGCCGGCGGCCCGGGAGCGGGCGGGCTTGAAATGGCGCGGCCGATGGGGCGCATCCTAAGGATGAGATGCGGCTCGAAATGGGGCTCATCCAAGGATGAGAGGTGCCCGGGATGAGGCCAATCCAAGGATGAGGCGCACCCAATGGATGAAACGCCTCAGGGGCGCCCGCCCAATCAGTGGTGATGGTGGTGATGACCCGCGTCGGCCGGCTGCGTCTTCTGGCACTGCGGGCACAGCGCGCGGATTTCGGTTTCATGCGTGGCCAGCGCATAGCCCGTCTGGGCAACGCGTTCGGCCAACTGACGGCTCATGGCCGGGTCGGAGACTTCAGCGACAGCGCCGCAACCGGTACAGACGACGAGCAGGTCATGCGGGGCGCCGCCGGCGTCGTGGCAGGCGCTCCAGGCATTGACGGCGTCCAGGCGGTGAATGAGGCCTTCGTCCATCAGGAAGTCCAGGGCGCGATACACCGTGGGCGGCGCAGCGCCCGGATGGACCGCGCGCATGGCGTCCAGCAGCTCGTAGGCCTTGAGGCTGCGGCCATGGCGCAGCAACAGTTCGAGGACCTTGCGGCGGATGGGGGTCAGGCGGCGTCCGCGCTGCGCGCACAGCGTTTCGGCGACGCTGAGCTGAGCGCCAACGCTGTCGTTGCGGGGTGGACGGGACGGAGCGGACATGGCGGGCTTTATCTGAATGGGAAGCGCGCGCGACGCGCGCGCGAGATGCCTGGAAGGTAGCAGAAAACCCCGGCGTGCGGGAACCGGCTCTGAAGCCGTCATGTTTTAGTTATGATATAACATAATAAAACTACCGCTGCTTCGTATGTTGTTGCTGCGGTTGCCGCTTTCCCGTCGTTGCCGAATTCCGTTGTTGCCTGCCATGTCCCATTTCTCGCTCCTGCCCCCGCGGCCCGGCGCCGCGCCCGGCCGGGGCACGCCGCCCCGTTCCGCGTTTCTCGTTTCCGCCTGGCGGCGCATGGCTTACGCCCTGATGGCCGGCATCGCGCTGTGGGCGTTGACCGGCTGGGCGCTGGACTGGTGGCCGCGATGAACGCGGCGCCCGTCACGGTCGAGCTGGTCGACGCATCGTTCGGCTGGCATGGGCGCGCGGCCTTGCGCGCGGTTTCGGGCAGCTTCGCGCCCGGCGGCATGACAGCCGTGGTCGGACCCAACGGCGCGGGCAAGTCGACGCTCATCAAGGGCATCATGGGCGTGCTGCGACCCATGACCGGCAGCGTGCGCATCCAGGGCGCCGGACGATCGGCGTTGGCGTGGCTGCCGCAGGCGGCGGAACTGGACCGATCATTTCCGACGACAGTGCTGGACCTGGCGGCCATGGGCGCCTGGCGCCGGGTCGGCGCCTGGCGCGCGTTCAGCAACGACGAGCTGGACCGGTGCATGCACGCACTTGAAACCGTGGGCCTGGCCGATTGCGCGGGCTGCGGCGTGGATACGCTGTCGGGCGGGCAGATGCAGCGCGCCCTGTTTGCACGGATGCTGGTGCAGGACGCGCCGGTGCTGTTGCTGGACGAACCCTTTGCGGCCGTGGACAGCCACACCGCCGAGGAACTGATGGCCCTGTTGTGCGGCCTGCATGGACAAGGCCGCACCGTGATCGCGGTGTTGCACGATCTGGACCTGGTGCGCGATCACTTTCCGGAAAGCCTGCTGTTGTCCGGTTCAGTGGTGGCCTGGGGCGACACCACCGCCACCTTGAGCGAGGCGCATCTGAAGACGGCGCGCCAACGCCACGCGGGAGCCTGGGCATGACGCTCGTGGATTGGGTGGTATCGCCGTTCCTCGACTACGGTTTCATGCGGCGCGCGCTTGCGGGTGCTTGCGCGCTGTCGCTGGGCGCCGCGCCCTTGGGTGTCTTTCTGGTGTTGCGGCGCATGAGCCTGATGGGCGATGCGATGTCGCACGCCATTCTGCCGGGTGTGGCGGTGGGCTTTCTGATGGCCGGCCTGTCGCTCGGCGCGATGATGCTGGGCGGTATTGCGACTGGACTGGCCGTGGCATTGCTGGCGGGGCTGGTGGCCCGGCTGACGCCGCTGCGCGAGGACGCGAGCTTTGCCGCCTTCTACCTGATATCGCTGGGGCTGGGCGTGCTGCTGGTGTCCCTGCGCGGCTCCAACATGGATCTGCTGCACGTGCTGTTCGGCACGGTGCTGGGCCTGGACGACGCGGCGTTGCTGCTTGTGACCGCCACGGCCAGCGTGACCTTGCTTGTGCTGGCGGCCATCTACCGGCTGCTGGTTGCCGAATGCCTGGACCCGGGATTCCTGCGCGCCAGCGGCGGCATGGGCGGCGTGGTGCACATGGGCTTTCTGGTGCTGGTCGTCGTGAATCTGGTGGCGGGCTTTCAGGTGCTGGGCACGCTGATGGTGGTGGGCATCATGATGCTGCCGGCCGCCGCGGCGCGGTTCTGGGTGCGCAGCGCGGCCCGTCAGATTCCGCTGTCGGCGGCGCTCGGCGTGGCGTCTTCGGTGGCCGGGCTGCTGGTCTCCTATCACTTCGACGTGCCGGCCTCGCCCGCGATCATCCTGGCGGCCGGCGCCTGCTATCTGTTTTCCATCGTGGGCGGCCCGCAAGGCGGGCTGCTGCGGGCAACGCGCCGCGCGCGCCCTGCCTGAGACTTCATAAGGAGATTGACCATGCGTTCGATTCTGCCGGCACGCCGCCGCGCACTGCTGGCCATGGCGGGCGTCTGCCTGTCGGCCATGTTGGGAACCGCGCAGGCGGCCGAGCCGCTGAAAGTGGTGGCCAGCTTTTCCATCCTGGGCGACATCGTGCGGGAAATTGGCGGCGCCGACATCAGCCTGACGACGCTGGTCGGGCCTGACGGTGATGCGCACGGGTACGAACCCACGCCGGGCGATGCGAAAAAGCTCGCGGATGCGCGCGTGCTGGTGGTGAACGGCCTGGACTTCGAGACCTGGCTGCCCAAGCTGACGAAGGCGTCCGGGTTCGCCGGACAGACGGTGACGGCGTCCAAGGGCGTGACGCCGCGCAAGTTCGCGGGGCATGGCGATGGGCACGCGCACGAGGCTGATCACGATCATGATCACAAGGACGGACACGATCACAAGCACGGCGATGACCACGACCATGACCATGACGATGACCACGACCACAAGCCCGGCCATCACCATCACCATGGCGACGCCGACCCGCATGCCTGGCAGAGCCTGGCGAACGGCGTGATCTACGCGCGCAACGTGGCCGACGGCCTGGCCGCCGCGGATCCCGCGCATGCGCAGGCGTATCGCCAACGCGCCGACGCCTACGTCGCCAAGCTGCAGGCGCTGGACGCCAGCGTGCGCAAGACCTTTGGCGCCATCGGCGCCGATCGCCGCAAGGTCGTCACCTCGCACGATGCGTTCGGCTATTTCGGCGACGCGTATGGCGTGACGTTCATCCCCGCAATGGGGGTGTCTACCGACGCCGAACCGTCGGCGCGCGAGGTGGCCGCGATCATCGAACAGGTGCGGCGCGACAAGGTGCCCGCGGTGTTCGTCGAGAACATCAGCAGTCCCAAGCTGGTCCAGCAGATCGCGCGCGAGACCGGCGCAAAGGTGGGTGGTACGCTCTACTCCGATGCCCTGTCCAAGCCTGGACAGCCGGGCGCCACCTACCTGGAAATGTTTGAATGGAACGCACGCCAGCTTGCCGCGGCCTTGCAACCCTGAGCGCCGTGGCGGCGCTGCTGGCGGCGGGCGCCGCCAGCGCGCACCCGCACATGTGGATCGATGCGCGCGCGCAGATCGACGTCGATGCCGAACAGCGCATCAGCGCCGTGCGGCAGGTGTGGCTGTTCGACGAAATGTTCGGCGCCTACGCGACGCAGGGGCTGAAAAAGGCCAAGGACGGGACGCTTCCCGCCGACACTCTGAAAGGCATGGCGCAGGATTGGATGAAGGCGCTGGGTGAGCCGATCTCGCATTACTTCACGCGCGTCACCGTTGACGGCAAGACCGCGGCATTCGCCGCACCTCGCGACGCCCGCGTCGACTGGAACCCCAAGACCACGCGGCTGACGCTGTCCTTCACGCTGCCGCTGGCCGAGCCCGTCGTGCCGGGCGCGGGCGGCGCGCAGGTGGACATCTACGACCCCACCTATTTCGTGGCCTACGCATTTGAAGAGAAGGGGGCGGTGTCGCTCGGCGGTCCGCAAGGCGCGGCCTGCAAGGCCGACTACCGCAAGCCCAAGGAACTGGATTGGAAAACCATGCAGGAACTGGCCGCGATCCCGGCCGACCCGGACGCCTTGCCCGACGAACTGTTCGCCATTACCAAGGGACTCACGCACCGCATCGAGGTGCGATGCCCGTGAGCCGCCGCGCGCGCGCGCTGGCGATCATCCTGCTGATGCTCGGTGGGCTGTCGATTGCGGCCGCGCAAGGCACGCATCCCTTTGGCGTGCCGGAAAGCGGCAGCGGCCTTGCCGGTCCCGGCTGGCTGTCCAGTTTTTTTGGCAGCGTGTCTGTCTGGCAGTCGCATTTCTACAGGCAACTGACGGGCGCTGTCCGTGCCTGGCAGGCGGACGGCGGCGCAGCGTGGGCCTTGGTCGGCCTGTCGTTCGCGTACGGCGTCTTTCATGCGCTGGGACCGGGCCATGGCAAAGCGGTGATTTCGTCGTACGTCCTGGCCAACCGCCAGACGGCGCGCAACGGTGCGCTGCTGGCTTTGGCGTCTTCGCTGATCCAGGCGCTGGTGGCGATCGTGATGGTGGCGGTGCTGGCGTTGATCTTCAACGCGACGGCGGCGACGATGAACGAAGCCACGCGCTGGCTGGAGCTGGCGTCGTATGCGTTGGTGACGCTGTTGGGCGTGTGGCTGGTGTGGTTCAAGGCGGTGAGGCCGTTGCTGCGGCGGGCCGGGGCGCGTGAACATGCAGCGCATGATCATGCAGATGCGCCGGTGCAGGCGCACGAACACACGCACGAACACACGCACGAACATGCGCATGGGCATGAGCACGTACACGAGCACGTACATGATCACCGGCATGATCACGAACACGCGCACAAGCATGCGTACGGCAATCCGCAGGTTCAGGTCCAAGCGCATCACCATGATCACGATCATCACCATGACCACGACTGCGGTTGCGGACACGCGCACGTACCCGCGCCGGAACAGGTTGCCGGTCCGATGAACTGGCGCCGCGCGTGGTCGGCGATTTTCGCGGTGGGCCTGCGGCCCTGCAGCGGCGCGTTGATCGTGCTGGTGTTCGCGTTGTCGCAGAATTTCTTTCTTGCCGGCGTCGCATCGGCGCTGGCGATGGGTTTGGGCACGGGGCTGACCGTGGCGGCGTTGGCTTGCCTGGCTGTTGCGGCCGGGAGCGCCGCGACGCGTCTGGGCAGCCGTCTGTCCGGCGCTGGCGCGGCGCGGCTGCGCTATGCGGTCGAGGCGCTGGCCGCGATTGCGGTGTTGCTGCTGGGCGTGATGCTGCTGGGCGGCATGTTGGCCGTGGGCGGGTAGCGTATACCCGCGTGCGGGCCGGGCCTTTGATCAGGCTGGACGAGCGCCTCGCCAAGAAAGGTCAGGACTTGCGCCCAGCGCGCGGATGGGCCTGGTCGTAGGCCTTGGCCAGATGCTGGAAATCCAGCCGCGTGTAGATCTGCGTGGTCGAGATATTGGCGTGGCCCAGCATCTCCTGCACGGCGCGCAGGTCCTGCGCGGATTGCAGGACGTGGCTGGCGAAACTGTGGCGCAGCACGTGGGGGTGCACATGCGTGGGCACGCCCGCCGTCTGCGCGATGCGCGCAAGCTGCAACTGCACCACGCGGGGTGAAATGCGGCGTCCGCGGGCGCCCAGGAATAGCGCGGCCGCGTCTGCGGGCGGCGGCGAGGGCAGCGCAAGCTGCGGACGCACCTCGATCCACTTGCGCAGCGCGGCCAGGGCCTGCTGACCGACCGGCACTGAGCGGCGTTTACCGCCCTTGCCCAGCACCACGACTTCGGCATCATCCAGATTCAGCCAGCCGCGCGACTCGTAATCGGCGGTGCGCTCGTAGCACAGGTCCAGTCCCACCAGTTCCGACAGCCGCAGTCCGCTGGAATACAACAGCTCGAACATGGCCTGATCGCGCAGCGCGGCCGGTTCGGTGGCGACCTGTGCCGGTGCGCTTTCCAGCAGAGCCTGGGTCTGTTCGACCGACAAGGCCTTGGGCAGGCCACGGGGCGCTTTGGGCGCGCGTACGCCCGCGACGGGATTGCCGGCCAGTTCGACGGCAGGCGCCCACCATTGATAGAAACCGCGCCACGCCGCGAGTGTGCGGGCCAGACTGCGCGGACCGCGGCCCTGCGCGTGCAGGCGCGCGACGAACTGCCGGATGTGGCCGTTGCCAAGCTTGTCGAGCGGCAGACCGGCCTTGTCGGCCAGTTCGCGCAGAAAATGCAGTTCGCGCTGGTAGCCGTCCAACGTATGGGGCGAGTACCGGCGGTTGGTCTCCAGATGGCGCAGCCAGGCGCGCATCGGATCCGGCAGCGGGGGCGGATTGTTGGCTTGCTCGGCTTCGTGCTTCGCATTCTGCTCGGCGTTCTGCATCGCGTTGTCCTTGTCCGCCCCGGCAGCCCTACGCCTTGGGCGAGGCCGGATTCAACCGGTGCAAAGCCGCCGACGCCAGCTGGCCGACGGATTCAAGAAACGTCGTGCCCATTTCCGGCGTGAAACGTTCCGGGTCGTCTGAACCCAGCACCAGCAGGCCCACGGCGGCGCCGTCGGCTTCGAGGCGCAACGGAACCAGCGCCAGCGACTTGGGCTTGGCGTCCAGCCACGCCACTGCTTCGAAGGCGGTGTCGGCGCCGACATACGGCGTCTTCAGGCTGTCGGTGAAGGTGCGCACGTCATCGGATACGGGCTCGCCGTAGCCGTGATCGGGCAGGTCAGACAGGTTCCACAGGCGCAGCGCCACGTGGTTCAGTTCGAATTGTTCGGCCAGGCCCAGCGCGATTTCGCCGGGCACCAGCTGAGGATCGCATTCGGACAGCAGGCGGCAGCACCACTTGGCCACGTGCGAACCGATGGTCTCGTTGGCGGTGGCGTTGCGGACCAGTTCGTTCAGGCGCCATTCGAGTTCGCGGGTGCGCTCGCGCAGCGTGAGGATCTGGCGTTCGCCCAGCGAGATGGCGCGCGAACCGTGCGGATGCGGCACCTGCAGGGTGGCGAAGACTTCGGCGTGGTCGTCGAAGAAGCCGGGGTTCTCTTGCAGGAAGGTTGCGATGTCCTGGGCGGTGAAAGCGGTATCGGTCATAGAGTTATCGGTTCAGCGCCATGGAAAAGACGAGCTTGTCGATGTCGACCTGGCCCGTGAAGACGGATTCGGCCGGGCCGGTCATGCGGAGTTGTTCGCCGTTCCAGGCGACGGTCAGCACGCCGCCGAGCGCTTGTACGCGCACGGGCGAATCGAGCAGGCCGCGGCGGATGCCGGCCGCGACGGCGGCGCAGGCGCCCGTGCCGCAGGCCAGCGTTTC
Source organism: Achromobacter animicus (assembly GCF_902859585.1). Lineage (GTDB taxonomy): Bacteria > Pseudomonadota > Gammaproteobacteria > Burkholderiales > Burkholderiaceae_B > Achromobacter > Achromobacter animicus. The sequence goes on from NZ_CADIJM010000011.1 coordinate 55,330, forward strand.
GCCGACACCGCGCTCGAAGACGCGCAGGCGGATGTTGTTGCGGTCGACAACCTGCATGAAGCCGGCGTTGACGCGGCGCGCAAAGCGCGGATGGGTTTCGATCAGCGGCCCCAGCACGGCGACGGGCGCGGTGTCGACGTTGTCGACGACCTGCACGGCGTGCGGGTTGCTGATGGCGACGGCGGACAGAGTGACCGTGCGGGGAAATCCGGCGGGGGCGTCGAGGTCCAGTTCCCAGAGGGTGTCCTGGCCCTGCGTGACGGAAGGCAGGCCGGCGGTGTCGAAGGGCAGCGCGGCCGGATCGAAGCGGGTGCTGCCCATTTCCACGGTGACCTGCTCGTCGTCGCCTTCGTCCAGGACGAGGATGCCGGTGGCGATCTCGGCGCGAAGCGGATTGTGGTCGGACAGGCCTTGCTCGTGCACGAAGCGCACGAAGCAGCGGGCGCCATTGCCGCAGTGTTCGACCTCGGATCCGTCGGAATTGAAAATGCGGTAGCGGAAGTCGGCGTCCGGCCGCGTGGCGCGTTCGACCAGCAGGATCTGGTCGGCGCCGACGCCGAAGTGGCGGTCGCCGAGGGCGCGCGCGCGTTCGGGCGTCATCTCGATGGTCTGGCGGACCCCGTCGAGCACAACGAAATCGTTGCCCGCGCCGTGCATTTTGGTGAAGTTCCAGTTCATCTGCGGATTATCCCCCATTCTCGCGGTGCGGCGAGTGCGCGCCGCGGTTCAGTACAGCTTGGCTTCGCCTTCGGGGCGTGTCTTGAAGCGGCGGTGCACCCAGTAATACTGGCTGGGGCAGCGGCGCACCCAGGATTCGAGTTCGCGGTTCAGGCGGGCGGTGGCCGCTTCCAGCGTGTCGTCGCCCGGAAAGTCGTCAAGTGGCGGCAGCACGTCGACATGGTACTTGCCGGTGTCAGGATTCCAGAACCCCACGATCGGCAGGACGGCGGCGTTCCATTTCTGGGCGAGCTGCGCCGTCGCGAGCAGCGTGGCGGCGGGCACGCCGAAGAACGGCACGAAGACCGAGCCCTGCCGGCCAAAGTCCATGTCGGGCAGGTAGTAGACCGGGCGCGGGGCGCGCAGGTGCCGGATCAGGTCGCGCACGCCGTCCTTGCGGCTGACCAGGAATACTTCATTGAAGCGCGCGCGCCCGGCGGCCACGACGGCGTCGATGTGCGGATCGCTTTGCGGCGTATACATGGTGGCCGCGCTGGGCACTTCCATGGTCAGGCGGGTGGCGGCGGCGTCCAGCGCGATGAAGTGGGGCGCAAGCAGGATGACCGAGCGGCCCTCGGCCGTCAGCGCGTTGATGCGGTCGGCGCCGGTCTGCGTGACCATCTCTTTGATGGCCTCGGGCGTGCCGTACCACAGCACGCCGCGGTCGACGATGGATTGCGCCAGCGCGCGGAAGTGATCGGCCACCCACTGTTCACGCACGGCCTCGGGCTGGTCGGGAAAGCTCAGTTCAAGATTGCGGCGGACGATGCGCGCGCGCGACTTGGCCAGCCGCGGCGCCAGCCAGCCCAACACCGCGCCGATGCGCAGGCGCGTCGACGGCTTGATGCGGCCGAACCATTTCAGCAGGGTAACCAGCGTGCGCGTTTTTCTATCGTTCATGGATGTGGATGGAGACCGGACGGCGGGATGAGCCAGGGTTCAAGCGGTCGGGGGCGCCGGTTCAGCGTCGGGCGCCGGGGTCGCGCCGCGCGGAGTCTTGTAGCGGTTGTAGCTCCAGAGGTACTGGTCGGGGCAGCGGCGGATCAGCGTTTCCATCGCGGCGTTGATGAGGGCGGCCTGGGCCTCGGGCTCGGCGGGCAGCGGCTCGGGCACGCGCACGTAGTGGATGCGCCAGCCTCGGCCCTTGGGCAGGCGTTCGCCGGCCGTGAGGATGATGGGGACGTTGGTCTGCGATGCAAGCTTGCCGGGCAGCGTCATGGTGTAGGCCAGGCGCCCGAAGAACGGCACCCACACGCCGTCGCCCACGCTGGGCGCCTGGTCGGGCAGCATGCCGACGGATTCGCCGCGGCGCAGCGCGCGCACGAACTCCCGCACGCCCTGCATGTTGGCGGGCACCGCATTGACGGCCGAGCTGTTGCGCGCCGTTTCCAGCAAGGGCGCCAGCGCTTCCTTGCGCGGGGGGCGGAACATCACCGTCATGGGCATCTGGCGGGCCAGGTAGCGCGCGGTGATCTCAAAGCAGCCCAGGTGCGGCGTCAGAAACAGGATGCCGCGGTTCTCGGCGCGGGCGGCGGCGACCACGTCGTCATCGTCGGAGACCACCTGCGCCAGGCTTTCCTGGTTGCGGAACCAGACGCGGGGATTCTCGAGAATCATCGCGCCGGCTTCAGCCGCCGCGCGCCGGGCGAACGCCGCGCCGGGGTAGCCCGCCTGCGCCGCATTGGCCTGCAGGCGCCGCCGGTACTTGCCCGGCAAGGCGTAGATGGCGCGTCCCGCGAACCTTCCGATCGCATGCGCGACGGGGAGCGGCAGGGCGGCAAAAAGTCGGAACAGAGGCAGCAACATGCGTCAAAAGGTTGAAATCGGGCAGGGTAATACTGCTGATCGAGGCATATGGATACACCCCGGCAACAAGCATAAGAACGGCATTTTCGCTTAAAATGCGCCCAGTCGCCGAGTTAACCGACAACTTGCGGGGCGACGGCAAGGGTACTGCGCTTCGCGCAGCCTGCGCCAAATCCGCTAAAGCGTCGCGCCCAGTTGGCATTGCATGCAGACCGGGGTGCAACGCGCCTCGAGAACCTATGCGCCGGCAAGACCGGACAATAAGGACGCATCTGTGGCCAACAACGATTTTCTCTTCACTTCCGAATCCGTCTCCGAAGGGCACCCCGACAAGGTTGCCGACCAGATCTCCGATTCGATCCTCGACGCCATCTTCACGCAAGACCCCAACGCGCGTGTTGCAGCCGAAACGCTGTGCAACACCGGTCTCGTCGTGCTGGCTGGCGAAATCACCACCACCGCCAACGTCGATTACATCCAGGTCGCGCGCGACACGATCCGCCGCATCGGCTACGACAACACCGAATACGGCATCGACTACAAGGGTTGCGCGGTGCTCGTCGCCTACGACAAGCAGTCGCCCGACATCGCGCAGGGCGTGGACCGCAGCTCGGAAGACTACCTGAACCAGGGCGCCGGCGACCAAGGCCTGATGTTCGGCTACGCCTGCGACGAAACCCCTGACCTGATGCCTGCCCCGATCTGGTACGCGCACCGCCTGGTGCAGCGTCAGAGCGAACTGCGCAAGGACGGCCGCCTGGGCTGGCTGCGCCCGGACGCCAAGTCGCAGGTCACGTTCCGCTACGTCGACGGCCGTCCCGCCGAAGTCGACACCGTGGTGCTGTCGACCCAGCACGCGCCGGAAGTCTCGCAAGAGACCATCCGCGAAGCGGTCATCGAAGACATCATCAAGCCCAGCTTCCCCGAAGGCCTGATCACGCCCAAGACCAAGTTCCTGGTCAACCCGACCGGCCGCTTCGTCATCGGCGGCCCGCAAGGCGATTGCGGCCTGACCGGCCGCAAGATCATCGTCGACACCTACGGCGGCGCTTGCCCGCACGGCGGCGGCGCGTTCTCGGGCAAGGATCCGTCCAAGGTCGACCGTTCGGCCGCCTACGCCGCCCGTTACGTGGCCAAGAACATCGTGGCCGCCGGTCTGGCGCGCCAGTGCCAGGTGCAGGTCAGCTACGCCATCGGCGTGGCCGAACCCATCAACATCACCGTCTACACGGAAGGCACCGGCGTCATCCCCGACGACCAGATCGCCAAGCTGGTGCGCGAGCACTTCGACCTGCGTCCGAAGGGCATCGTGAACATGCTGGACCTGCTGCGCCCGATCTACACCAAGACCGCCGCCTATGGCCACTTCGGCCGCTCCGAGCCCGAGTTCTCGTGGGAAGCCACGGACAAGGTCCAGGAACTGAAGAAGTCCGCCTGACGCGATCCAGGATCCGCGATGCGGATAACGAAAAGCGCCCGATTGGGCGCTTTTTCGTTTTGTGCCGCCGATGAACGGCGTTCTTGATTCACGGCGCGCGCCGGCCGGGCCGGGCTTCTGCCGTGGCTGCGCGCGGCGTCAAAGACCCCAGGCCGACAGGTCCGGCTGCAGCGGCGTTGGAGACAGCACCGTTTCCAGCGCCGCTGCGCAGTCCAGCAGCGCGGCGTCACCGCCTGCGGGCGCCAGCAGTTGCACGGCGCACGGCATGCCGTCCATGTCCAGGCCCGCCGGCAGCGCAATCGCCGCCGCGCCGAGGAAGTTGGCCGGGCGCAGCAGCTTGCCCAGGCCGGCGTGGCGCGTGTCCTGCGAGTCCAGCGCCTGGGCGGCCTGATCGCTGGCGGGCATGAGCAGGGCGTCAACGCCCCGCATGGCTGTTTCGAAAGCCGCCATGTCGGCCTGGCGGCGCAGCAGCGCGGCCTCGTAGCTGGCCTGCGTGATCCGGCCGCCAGCGGCGATGCGCGCGCGCACCACGTCCCACAACGGTTGCGAGGCGTCTTCGGCCAAAGCGCCGAAATAGCGGAAGGCCTCGTACGCCAGCACCAGCGAGTTGTCTTCCGCCATGCGCGCAAAGGACAGCGAGGCGGGCGGGTGCCAGGCGGTGGGCGTAAAGCCAGCCTCTGCCAGGCGTCCCTGCGCCGCGTGCCAGGTTTGCAGCGCCTCGTCGGTCAGCGGGGCCGGCCAGGCCTGCGGCGCCAGTACGGCGACGGCGCCCGGCTGGCGCGCGGCGGTGTGACGCAGGCTGGTGAAGCGGGCGGCCGGCAGCGCCAGCGTGGCGCCGTCATCGACGTCCGGGGCGGCCAGCAGTTGGGTCAGGAGACGGGCGTCGCCGACGCTGCGCGCAATCGGGCCCAGCACGTCCAGCGTGTCGGACAGCGGCAGGCAGCCCGCGCGGCTGATAAGGCCGGAGGACGGCTTGTAGCCGACCACGCCATTCAACGCCGCCGGCGCGCGCACCGAGCCGCCGGTGTCGCCGCCCAGCGCCAGCGGCGTCAGACCGGCCGCGACCGCCACGCCCGCGCCGCTGGACGAGCCACCCGGCGCGCGCGCCACCGTTGCGTCCCACGGATTGCGGGCGGTGCCCTGCGTCGGGTTCTGTCCCGACAGCCCGAACGCGAACTCCGTCATGCGCGTCTTGCCCAGGATCACCATGCCTTGCGCCGCCAGCCCGCGCGTTGCCGCGGCGGTTTCCGTGCTGACGACGCCGGCGCGCGCCTGCGAGCCGCCGGTGCACGGCGTGCCTTCCCACTGCACGCTGTCCTTCACTGCGACCGGCACGCCATGCAGCGGGCCCAGAGTGATGCCGGCGTCCAGCAAACGGTCTGCCGCCTCAGCCTGCGCCAGCGCGCGCTCGGCCGTGACCACGCTGTAGGCGGCCAGTGCGGCGCCGCGCTCGATGCGGTCGAGGAAATGCAGGGTAAGATCGCGCGACCGGAGCTTGCGCTCGCGGATGGCGCGGGCAAGCTGGCGGGCGTCCTGGAAATGCGGAGTGGTGTCTTGGGCGGGCATGTGTCTCGTCGAAATGGAAAAAGCCTTCCGGTCCTCGGCGGGACCGGAAAGCGATCTGATCGGGATGGCTGAGCGGGGGACGGCCTACCGGGATGGCCTACCGGGGCTGGTCTATTTCAGGACCTGGCCTTTCGTCTCAGGCATGCGGATGAAGGTGATCAGTGTGATCACGGCGCCCGCCAGCACGTAATAGAAGAACCAGCGCTCCATGCCCTTGCTTTGCAGCCAGGTCAGCAGGTAGGGCGTGGTGCCGCCCAGCAGCGCGACGACCAGGTTGTACGGCGTGCCGATGCCGACGGCGCGCACGCTGGTGGGAAACTGCTCGGACATGATGGCCGGGGCGATCGCGGTGTACATCGCGTAGAGCACCAAACCGAACAGTTCGACGGCCAGGATCGAACCGAATGACGGCCCGAGCGTGGTCATGACCGGATAGAAGAAGATCAGGTAGCCGGCGGCAAAGAAGATCAGTTGGGGCTTGCGGCCGATGCGGTCGGACAGCATGCCGAACAGCGGCTGCACCAGCATGAATACGATCAGCGCGACGGTGTTGGCCGCAAACGCGGTCTTGGGGTCGGCGCCGACCTGCCGGATGGCGTAGGTGGGCACGTAGGCCACGAAGATGTAGAACGCGAACGTGGTCAGGACCGAGAAGCCCACGATGCGCAGCACTTCGCGCGGATGGTCGCGCAGCAGCGTGCGCAGGGGTTGCTTTTCGATGCCGGCCTTCTTGGCGTGCGAGAAGGCTTCGGTTTCCGGGATGGCACGGCGGATCCACATGCCGGCCAGGCCGCCCAGCGCGCCCAACAGGAACGGGATGCGCCAGCCCCACTCGGCCATGTCGGCCTTGGTGAGAACGGTGGTCAGGATCCAGCCCACGGCCGAGGCGGCCAGGATGCCGACCGCGGCGCTGAAGAAGACGAAGCTGGAATAGAAGCCGCGCTTGTTCGGCGGCGCCATTTCCGCCAGGAAGGTCGTGGCCGAGGCATACTCTCCGCCCAGCGACAGGCCTTGCAGCAGGCGCGCGGCGGTCAGCAGCAGCGGCGCAGCGATGCCGATGGTGGCGTAGGTCGGCGTGATGGCGATGATGAGCGAGCCGCCCGCCATCATCAAAATCGTCAGGCCCAGTGCGGCCTTGCGGCCGTAGCGGTCGGAGAAGATGCCGAGCACCCATCCGCCCACCGGACGCATGAAGAAGCCCACCGCGAAGATGCCGAACGTCGCAAGCAGGGCAGTGGTTTCGTTGCCGGGCGGGAAGAACTGGCTGGAAAAGAAAATGGCGAACGACGCGTAGATGGTCCAATCGAACCATTCCACCGCATTGCCTACACTACCGGCCAGAATCGTGCGGCCGCGCGAAACGGGCGGGGCGCTTGCGCCTTGCGCCGCGCGCAAGGTTGCGGATGTGCTGCTCATGACGTCCTCAAATTGTGTTTTGTTTTTTGGTCAAATAGACCACTAAATTTTGTGTTTTTATCAATGCGCGAACGTTAGATTAATGGATATGGTCACGTCAAGTAAGGGTAATTCCCTAAGCGCCGCGTTGGACGACACGGATCTCGCGTGCCTCGTCGCGCTGCAGGCGCAGCCTCGCGCGTCCTGGCGCGAGCTGGGCGCGGCGACCGGCATCGCCGAGCGAACCGTCGCGCGGCGCATCAAGCGCCTGATGGACGCGGACGCGCTGCGCGTCATCGCGGAACCGGACCCGCTGGCCACCGGCCGCGGCGTGGTGCTGCACGCCTGGGTGCGCTGCCGGTCTGGCCGGGTGCCGGACGTGGCCGACCAACTCGCGAAGCTGGACATCAGCCAGCTCGTGGTGACACTGGCCGGTTCCGCCGATCTGATGGCCGAGCTGACGCTGGCCGACGCGGCCGATATGCCGGACGTCGTGACCCACGTGCTGCCGTCCATCGACGGGGTGGAGCACGTGGAGGCGCGGCTGGTGCTTCGGCCGTTCCGGCGCGCGGGCCAGTGGCGGATTCAGCCGGCGTCTGAAGGCGATGCGGACGCGCCGCTGCTGTCCCCGCCAGCCGCGCTGACCGATCCCGAGCAGCGCATGGTGTCGCACCTGATGCGCGATGGCCGCGCCAGCCTGGCGGAGCTGGCCGAACGATCCGGCGTCAGCGAGCCCACCGCGCATCGCCTGCTGCAGAACCTGGTGGAGCGCCGGGCGCTGAGCTTTCGCGTGGAAGTCGAGCCGGCGCTGGTCGGCTTTCCGGTGGAAGCGGTGATCTCGGTGCAGGTGCGTCCGCAAACGGTGGACGCGCTGGCCGCGCATCTGGCGCTGGACCCCAATACCCGCTGCCTGTTCGGCACCAGCGGCGCGTCGCAGCTTTTCTGGCACGTGCTGTGCCGCGACAGCCTGCATCTCTGGGACGTGGTGACGCGGCGGCTGGGCGAGCTGGACGGCGTGCTGAACAGCGAAGTCGGCGTGGTGATGCGCGCGCACAAGCGTTGCGGCATTGTGCGCGCGGGTGCGCGGCTGGGGGCGGACGCCGCGTGATGTTCACGCGGGGCCGCCTTCGGCCCTTCCGGCCCTTCCGGCCCTTCCAGCCCTTCAGACCCTCCAGACCCATTAGGCCCTTCCGGCGGCCACACTTCCAGGCGGCCGCCTCGGCGCCTCACTTCCGCTATGCCCCGAGATACGCGCGCGCCAGCGCGCCGTCCTTGGCAATGTCTTGCGCGGCGCCATGCGCGGCGACCCGGCCGGATTCCAGCACGTACGCGCGGTCGGCCAGGGACAGCGCCAGCGCCGCCATCTGGTCCACCAGCAGGATGGTCATCGACTCCTTGCGCAGCCGGTCCAGCGCATCGAACAGCTCGTCGATGATCTTGGGCGCCAGGCCCAGCGACGGCTCGTCCAGCAGCAGGATCACGGGCTTGGCCATGAGGCCGCGAGCGATCGCCAGCATCTGTTGTTCACCACCCGACAGCAACCCCGCGCGCTGGTGCAGCCGTTCGCGCAGCCGCGGAAAGCGCGTCAGCATTTCCTCGACACGCGCCTCACGATCCTGCGGATGCAGGAAGGCACCCAGGCGGATGTTGTCCAGCACGCTCAGTCCCGGAAACACCTGACGTCCTTCCGGCACCAGCACCAGGCCGCGCGCCACGATGCGGTCGGCGGCCAGACCGTGCAGCTCCTGACCCTGAAGGTGCATGCCGCCCTGCGCGGGCCGGTGCAGCCCGGCTAGCGTGCGCATCAGCGTGGACTTGCCCGCGCCGTTCGCGCCCAGCAGCGCCACCATCTCGCCTTGCCTGACCTGCAGGTCGATGCCGTGCAGCACGGGATTGGCGCCGTAGCCGGTCGTGAGATTGCCCACACCCAGCACCTCGGGCGGCAGCGCCTCGCCCGCCGGCCTGCGCCGCGCGGCGGGCGCCCGGCGGGCCGCCTCGTCGCCCAGATAGGCCTGCCGCACTTCAGGCGATTGCTGGATCTGGGCGACGCTGCCCTGCGCCAGTTCGCGTCCGGCGTCGATCGCCACGATGTGGTCGGACACGCCCATCACCAGCGTCATGTCGTGCTCGACCAGCAGCACGCCCGCGCCCGCCTCGGCAATGCGCCGCAGCAGCCCGGCCAGCCGCGTCTTGTCCTCGCGCGACAGTCCGGCCGCGGGCTCGTCCATCAGCAGCACGTCGGCATCGGTGGCCAGCGCGCGCGCAATCTCCACCAGCCGCCGGTCCACGTGCGGCAGGTCCGCCGCGGGAATGTCCAGCGCGCCTTCGTAGCCGCAGAACGCGAGCAGGGCGCGCGCGCGTTCGCGCACGTCGGGCGCCAGGTAGCGGCGCGACGCCAGCAGCCCGCCCAACCGTCCGCGCAGCATGCCCAGCGCGACGTTGTCTTCGACGCTCAGCGTGTCGAAGAGCTGCGAGGTCTGGTAGGTGCGTGCAATGCCGCTGCGCGCCACGCGATGCGCGGGCAGCGCGGCCAGCGGGGCATCGCCCAGCGCCACGCGGCCGCTTGTCGGCTGGTAATAGCCGCTCAGCATGTTGATGACGGTGGACTTGCCCGCGCCGTTGGGGCCGATCAGCGCCGTCACCGCACCGGGCGGCACCGTGAACGACACGGCCTGCACGGCGCGCACGCCGCCGAAGGTCATGGTGAGCGCGTCGGCCTGCAACGTGCGGCGCGCACGCGCGGTCGCAGGCAACGCGCCGTGGCGAGGCGCAAGCCCTTGCGTCTGCGCGCGCCGCCGCCAGCGCGCCAGCAGCCCGGCGGCGCCTTCGGGCGCGGCCCACAACACCACCAGCAGGAAGGCGCCGAAGAACAGCAAGCGGTATTCCTCCAGGCTGGACAGCACTTCGGGCAGCAGGCCCACCACCACCGCGCCCAGCAGCGGCCCGGCCAGCGAGCCCGCGCCGCCGATGGTCACCGCCAGCACGAACAGGATGGACTGCATGAAGTTGAAATTGTGCGGCGTGATCATGCCCGTGAGCGGTGCATACAGCCCGCCCGCCAGGCCGACCACCGCGGCCGACACCATGAAGGCCACCGCTTTGACCACCAGCGGATTGATGCCGATGGATTCGCTTGCTGTCTCGCTGTCCTTGACCGCGCGCATGGCCGCGCCCCACGCGCCGCGCGACAGCAGCGCATAGCCGATCAGCGCGGCAAACACCGCCACGATGGCAAGCATGGCCACGCCGCGGTCGCCGCCCAGGCTGCCGAGGGCCGGCTGCACGATGCCCATCAGGCCGTTCTGCCCGCCCGTGACCGAGCCGCCTTCGATCAGCGCGTGTTCCACGATGAAGCCGAAGGCGATGGTGATCATCGCCAGATACGGGCCTTTCACGCGCAGCGCGGGCACGGCGAGCAGCAGGCCGAACGCGCCACACACGAGCGCGGCGGCCGGCCACGCCAGCCAGAAGCTCCATTCGGCCTGGCCGGTCAGGATCGCGACGGTGTACGCGCCGATGGCATAAAAGCCCGCGTGGCCGAACGACATCTGGCCGGTCAGACCCAGCAGCACGTTCAGGCCGATGCCGGCCAGCGCCAGCAGCGCCACATTGCCCAGCACGAAAACGTAGTAGCCGTTGACGGTGGCGGCCAGCATCAGCGCCGCCACGGCCAGCAGGGCATACAGCGCCGGCGGCAGCCAGCGCATTGCGGATTGCTTGTTCATCAGACCTTCCTCACATCGGCGCGCCCGAACAGGCCATTGGGCAGCACGGCCAACATGACGATCACCAGCGTGAAGCTGATGATCTGCGTATACCCGGAGCCCAGCGCCACGGTGATCAGCGCTTCGACCACGCCGAACAGCAAGCCCGCGATCATCACGCCCCATGCGCTGGTGATGCCGCCCAGGATGGCGACCACATAGGCCTTCAAACCGAACAGCGTGCCCATGTCCGCCTGCACGTTAAAGAGCGGCGCGACCAGCGCGCCGGCCACGCCCGCGAACAGCGTGGACACCGCGAAGGCGGCCATGATGGCGTGGCGCACGGGGATGCCCATCAGCCGCGCGGCGTTCGGGTTCTGCACCACGGCCAGCAGCGCCACGCCCCAGCGCGTGCGGCGCGACAAGGTGTGCAGCGCAGCCGCCAGCGCCAGACCCACCACCGGGATCAGCAGTTGCAGCGGATAGATGCCCAGGCCCAGCCCGCCGATCTCCAGCGGCGATTGCGCCAGCGGAGAGGGCAGGCTGCGCGGCTCCTTGCCGAACGTGAACATGACCACGTTGTCCAGCACGATGCCCAGCGCCACCGTGGACATGAGCCACGCATTGGAGCCGCGGCTGGCAAACGGCCGCACCGCCAGCCGCTCCACGACCAGGCCGTACAGCGCGCAGAGCGCCAGCGCAAACAGCAGCGCCACGGCCAGCGGCCAGCCCAGCGTCTGGGCGAACGTGTAGGTCAGCACGGCGCCCAGCATCATGGAACTGCCCTGGGCGAAGTTCACCGTGCCGGACACGGCATAGGTCAGGTAAAAGCCCAGGGCCATCAGCCCATACATGCTTCCCAGTCCCAGGCCGCTGACGATGGCGGACATCAACAACATGCGCGTCTCCCGCGGCGTCTGGCCGCTTTACTGCACGCCCTTGACGGGCAGGATGCGGTTGTCGATGAACTGCGTCCACACGTAGTCGTCCTCACGCAGCGCATCGTGCGAGGCCGGCGTGAAAGGCTGCTCATACGTCTTGATCAGGCCTTCGTACTTGCCGATCTTGTAGAAGCCCTGGCGCACCGCGTCGCCATCGGTCGAGCCGGCCTGCGCGATGGCCAGCGCGGCAAGCTGCATGCCGTCGTACGCGTTGGCCACGCCCACGGCCGGCGTGATGTCCTGCGGACCCTTGATGTCGGAATACTTGGTCTTGAGCGCCTGCATCACCTTGTCGCCCACCGGGCCCTGCTTGCCGAAGAAGCTGTAGGTCTGCACGAAGTGCACGTTCTTGGCGTTGGGACCGGCCAGTTCTGTGAAGCGGCCGCCGGCCGGGCCCCAGTGCGACACAATCGGCACCTTCCAACCCATGCGGTCCAGCGACTTCACCACCTGCGCGGACGGACCCACGTTGCCGACCAGGAACAGCGTGTCGGCGCCGGCGGCCTTCAGGCGGCTCAGTTGCGGCACGATGTCCAGATCGTTGGGCTGGAATTTTTCGACGCCGGCGGGCGTGATCTTGGCGGTGGCCAGCGCGGCGTTCAGGCCTTTCTCGTTGGATTCGCCCCAGGGGTTGTTCACCAGGATCATGCCTGGCTTGGCGCTCTGGAACGTCTTCTTCGCGTACTGGACCATCGCGCTGTCGACGATCTCGTCCATCGCCGACACGCGGAACACGAAGTTGGGATTGCCCTTGTTCTGCGTGATGGCGGTGCCCGCGGCCCACGGCCCCATGAACGGCACCTTCTCCTGGTTCACGATGGGAACGATGGCCATCGAGACCGGCGTGTCCAGGCCGCCGAACAGCACGGCGACCTTTTCCTTGTAGATCAGCTCGCGCGCGGCGGCCATGCCCTTGGCAGGATTGCCTTCGTCGTCGCGGCGCACCAGCACGACCTGGCGGCCGTCCAACAAGCCGCCGCGCGCGTTGATCTCGTCAATGGCGATGGTGATGCCGCGCGTCAGCGCTTCGCCGGCGCGCGCCGACTCCCCGGACAGCGCGGTGATCAGACCGATCTTGATCGGGTCCGCTGCCAGCGCCGACTGCGAGGCAAGGCCCGCGGCGAAAAGCGCGGCGGCGGCCGCGTGGCGCATAAAGGAACGACGGGTCGGGGTCATCGGGACACTCCTGAAAAAGTGGAATGAATCTTGCATGGGGTTAAGTGCTGCTTCGTTCCCTTATGCAAGATCCATGCCACCTGATCCGCGTTCATTGCTGCATGCCGCTTTCGCCCCGCCGCCGCTGGGCGCGGGCAGTGTAGGCGGGATATGTGCACACCGATGTCAGGATTTTGTCGCCAAAACCGCAGCGATTTTGTTCACAATCATGCTTCAGGATTTGCACCAAAATGAATCCATCCTCGCTTCCAAGCACTAAACCGGGGCGCGAAGGCAACGCCGCCTGGACGCCGCAACCGCTGGCCAGCCACGGCCGCTTCCCGTACCGCGCCATCGCGGGCCGCGCCGACTATTCGTGGCCGAACGGCGCACGCCTGGCCGTGTACCTGGGCTTCAACATCGAGCACTTCGCGTTCGGGGAAGGACTGGGCGCGGAACTCGGCCCGGCGTCGCCCCATCCGGACGTCCTGAACTACGCCTGGCGCGAATACGGCAACCGCGTGGGCGCGTGGCGCTGCCTGGAACTCTTCGACGAGCTGCGCCTGCCCGCCGGCGTGTTGATCAATACCGCGCTGTATGAGCATTGCCCCGATCTGGTGGACGCCTTCCTGGCGCGCGGCGACGAGCTCATCGGACACGGCTACAGCAACGCGCACCGGCAGGGCGGATTGCCCGAGGCCGAGGAACGCGCGCTGCTAGCGCACTGCCGCGATCGCATCCTGCGGCACGCGGGCAGCGAGCCGGCGGGTTGGCTGTCGCCGTGGATTTCGGAAAGCCACGCCACGCCCGACCTGCTGGCCGAGGCGGGCTACCGCTACACCCTGAATTGGTGCCACGACGACCAGCCCATGCGTATGCGCACCCGCGCGGGCGACCTGTGGGCCATTCCGTATCCGCAGGAACTCAACGACATTCCGATGATCATGGGCCGCAAGATGGACGCGCGCGATTTTGCCGATATGATCCTTGACCAGTTCGAGGAGATGCGCGCGCAGGCGGTGCGCCAGCCGCTGGTCATGGGCATTGCGCTGCATCCCTACATCGTCGGCCAGCCATACCGGTTGCGTCACCTGCGGCGCGCGCTGGCGCCACTGGCCGCCGCCCGTGACCGCGGCGAGATCTGGTTCACCACGCCAGGCGAGATCTGCCGGCATGTGGACGGCTTGCCGCCGGGTGTGATCGTTTAGGAGCCGCAGTGCCAAGTCCAACCCAATCCCGCCGCGCCGCCGCCGCGCGGTCCAAACCCCCCAAGCCCGCCGCGGACGATGACGTCCTGCCCGACGCCGACATGGAACGCCGCATCTGCGAGGCGGTCTACGAAAGCGTGATGAGCCAGCGCCTGACGCCTGGCACCAAGCTGCCCGAGGCCGCGATCTGCGACCTGTTCGGCGTATCGCGATCGGTGGCGCGCAAGGCGTTGCAGCGGCTGGCGCACGAGCACGTCGTGGACCTGCACCACAACCGCGGCGCGGTGGTGGCCGAACCCACGCCCGAGGACACCCGCCAGATCTTCCAGGCGCGCCGCGCGCTGGAGGCGGCCTTGCTGCCGTTGGCCGCGGCCCGCGCCACGCGCGCCGACTACGCCTCGCTGCGCAAGCAGTTACGTGACGAGCATGCGCTGCTGCACCGCGCCGGGCAACCGGCCTGGGCACGGCAGGCCAGCGCGTTTCACGTGCGGCTGGGCGAACTGTCCGGCAACACCATCCTGCACGGCTACCTGGCCGAGCTGGTCTCGCGCTGCTCGCTCATCGTGGCGCTGTACGAGCCGCCCGGCAACGCCGCCTGCGAACACGGCGAGCACGTGCTGATCGTGGACATGATGGAGCGCGGCGACGTAGCCGAAGCCGTGCGGACCAACGACAACCACCTGGCGGACCTGGAGCGGCGCATCAGCCTTGAGCGCCCGCAGCCCGCGCAAACCCTTGCCCAGATGCTGGGACTGGCCTGACATGGAAATCGACTTCGACGCTATCACCGAATATCAGCGCTACAAGCTGATGGCCAGCCTGATCGTGCCCCGTCCGATCGCGCTGATCACGACGCTGTCCGAGACCGGCGTGGTCAACGCCGCGCCGTTCAGCATGTTCAACATGCTGGGCGAGGACCCGCCCATCGTGATGGTCAGCATCAACCGCCTGGAAGACGGCGGGCTGAAGGACACTGCGGTCAACATCGCGCGCGACCGCGAGTTCGTCGTTCACCTGACCGACGAAGCCATGGCCGAAAAGATGCACCGCTGCGGCGACCGCCTGCCCTCCGATGTCAGCGAACTGGCGCACGCGGGTCTGGACGCCGCGCCCAGCCACCGCGTCGCGCCGCCGCGCATCGTGCAGGCGCCCGTCGCCTTCGAATGCACGTTGTTCGAGACCATGGAGACCGCCAGCCGCCAGATCTTCATCGGTCAGGTGCGCTGGCTGCATGCGCGCGATGGCTTGATCGACACGGAGACGTGGCGCGTGCGCCTGCAGGATTACTTTCCGGTGGGCCGGTTTGGCGCCAGCTTTTACGTGCGGACGCGAGACCGCTACGCCATCGACGCGGAAAAGAACGCGCCGGCCAGCACGGCCATCGACGAGATCTGAGGCCTCACCACACGGCGGCGCCGGAGCCGGGCGCCCGCAGGCGGCGCGCAAAGCGTCGCGACAGGAAGTCCACGAACGCCAGCGTCTTGGCCGGCAGGTTCAGGCGTTCCGGGTACAGCGCGTGAATATCCGCGGGCGGCGTGCGCCAGTCGGTCAGCACTTCTTGCAACCGGCCGGCGCGCAGGTGCGCCGCGGTTTCCCATTCGGACCGCATGACGATGCCGTGGCCGTCCAGCGCCCATTCCAGCGCGCTCTGGCCGTCGTTCGAACTGACCGGGCCGCGCACCTTCACCGTTTCCGCGCGCGCGCCGGATTCCAGCCGCCAGGTGCCGTAGGCCACGTCGTTCTCGCGCACGACGATGCAGCGGTGGCGCTGCAGGTCGCCGGGGGCGCGCGGCTCGCCATGAATCTCCAGGTAGCGCGGCGACGCGCACAGCAGGCGCCGGTTTGAGGCGATCCTGCGCGCCGTCAGCCGCGCGTCCGGCAGGTCGCCGAAGCGCACCGCCACGTCAAAGCCTTCCTCGATCAGATTGAGCGGCCTGTCGGTCAGGCGCATCTGCACTTCCACGTCGGGAAACTGCCTGCAGAAATCCGAAACGGCCGGCACGATGTGCGCGCGTCCAAAGCCGAACGTCGCGTTCAGGCGCAGCAGGCCCTGCGGTTGGGCGCGGGCACTGGACACCGACCGTTCCAGCGCCTGCAGATCGGCCAGGATGCGCGCGCCTTCGGCCAGGTACAGCTCGCCTTCCTGCGTGACGCTGACACGTCGCGTGGTGCGGTTCAACAGACGCACGCCCAGCCGCTGTTCCAGTTTGGCCAGCCGGGTGCTGACCGCGGGCGGCGTCAGCCCCAGTTCCCGCGCCGTGGCCGAGAGGTTGCCGTGCTTGACCACCAGCGAGAAGAAGGCGAGATCGGAGAGCGCGTCCATGGCGATTTATAAATTGAATTTAATAAAGATTTATACATTCCACGAATTATAAGAATGAAACCGGCCTATACACTGGGTTTACCGATACAGAGCCGCGCCACGCGGCCACACGAGGAGACCCGAAATGAAGATAGCCAGATTGGCCGGCGCATTGTGCGCGGCCGTTGCCGCATCCTGTTGGGCCCATGGCGCTGCGGCCAGCAATGCCTTTCCTGAACGCGCGGTGACGCTGATCGTGCCGTTCGCGCCGGGCGGCAGCGTGGATATCGCGGCCCGCCTGATCGCCGACGCGTGGGCAAAGGAACTGGGGCAGAGCGTGATCGTCGAAAACCGCGCCGGCGCGTCCGGCAACATCGGCATGTCGGCCGTGGCGCGCGCAGAACCCAACGGCTATACGCTGGGCATCAACACCATGTCGCTGGCGATCAATCCGGCGCTCTTCAAGAACATGCCATTCGACACCGCGAAGGATCTGCGCTCGGTGGGAACGGTGGGCACGTCCCAGCACGTGCTGACGGTCACCAATTCGTTGCCCGTCGCGTCGGTGAGCGAGCTGCTGACGTACGTGCGCGCGCGTCCCGCGAACGAACTGAGCTTTGGCTCGGCCGGCACCGGCAGCACGTTCCACATGGCCGCGGAGCTCTTCAAGTCCGTGTCCAAGACGCAGATCATGCACGTGCCGTACAAGGGCGGCGGCCCGGCCATGCTCGACACGATCAGCGGCCAGGTGCAGATGAGTTTTCCGGTGCTGTCCGCCGCCAAACCGCAGGTCGACGGCAAGAAGCTGCGCGCGCTCGGGGTGACCGGCACAAAGCGCTCGCCGCTGCTGCCCGACGTGCCGACCATCGCCGAGTCTGGTCTGCCTAGCTATGAATTCAACACCTGGTTCGTCGTCAGCGCGCCGGCCGGCACGCCGCAGGCGGTGATCGACACGCTGAACGCGAAGCTGGGGCAGGCGCTGAAAACGGACGCGCTGACGCAACGCATGCAGAGGGAGGGGTTTGAACCGCTGATCACCACGCCCGACAAGACCGACGCGATGGTAGCCGCCGAGATGACGCGCTGGTCCGGCATCGTCAAGGAAGCCGGCATCGAGGCGAACTGAACGCGCAGGATGCACCCGCAATAGCCGGCGGCAATACCGCCGGCCGCAATACCCGCCCGCGCGCACCGCGGGCGCCTCTTTCAAGCAAGGAAGCACAGACATGCCCGGCATGACGCTTTACGACAAACTGGTGGCCAGCCATGAAGTGGCCCGGATCGACGCCGAGCACGTGCTGCTTTACGTCGACCTGCACATCATGAACGAGTACACCAGCCCGCAGGCCTTCAGCGGCCTGGCCGCGCGGGGCCGCGACGTATTGCGCCCGGGCCAGCAGATGGCCGTGGTGGACCACATCATCCCCACGCATCCCGTGCCTTCCGCGCTGCGCGTGATTGCGGACGATGCGTCGTCGCGGCAGGCGCTGAACCTGAAGCGCAATTGCGATACGCAGCACATCGCGCTATTTGACACGACCGATCCGCTGCAAGGCATCGAGCACGTCATCGCGCCGGAACACGGCATGATCCTGCCCGGCATGGTGGTGCTGTGCGGCGACAGCCACACCACCACGTACGGCGCGTTGGGGGCGCTGGGCTTTGGCATCGGCACCAGCGAGGTCGAGCACATTCTGGCAACGCAGACGCTGGTCTACCGCATGGCGCGCAACATGCGGATCCGCATCGACGGCGTGCTGCCGGCGCATGTGTCGGCCAAGGATCTGGTGATCTACATCGTGCATCGCATCGGCGCGCAGGGCGCGCGCGGTCATGCCGTGGAGTTCTGCGGCGAGGCGGTGGCTGCGCTGTCGGCCGAAGCGCGAATGACCCTGTGCAACATGACGGTCGAAGCCGGCGCGCGCGCCGCACTGATCGCGCCGGACGCCGTCACTGATGCCTACGTCACGGTGCACGCGCCGCAGCTGCGCGGCGCCATGCTGGACGACGCGCGCGCCTGGTGGGCCACGCTGCGCTCGGATGACGACGCGCGCTTCGACGTGGAACACGCGTTCGACGCGGGCCGCATCGCGCCGTTTGTGACCTGGGGCACGAGCCCCGATCAGGCAATGCCGGTCGATGGCGCCGTGCCGGATCCGCGGGACGAGCCCGACGCGCTGGCCCGGCAGGCGCTGGAAAAAGCCATGGACTACATCGGCCTGGCCGCGGGCGCGCCCATCGCGGGCGTGCCGATCGACCGCGTCTTCATCGGTTCCTGTACCAACGGCCGCATCGAAGACCTGCGTGTCGTGGCCGAACTGGCGCGCGGCAAAAAGGTGGCGGCGGGGGTGCGGGCGATGGTGGTGCCCGGTTCTGGCGCAGTGCGCGCGCAGGCTGAAGCCGAAGGGCTGGCCGCCGACCTGATCGCGGCCGGCTTCGAATGGCGCCAGCCCGGCTGCTCGATGTGCCTGGCCATGAACGACGACGTGCTGCGCCCCGGTGAGCGCTGCGCGTCCACCACGAACCGCAATTTCGAGGGACGCCAGGGGCGGGCAGGGCGCACGCACCTGATGAGTCCCGCAATGGCCGCAGCGGCTGCGCTGGCGGGCCGTATCGTCGACGTGCGCACCTGGGGAGACGCCAAATGAATGCCATGACCGAAGGCGTGGCCGCGCCGCTGCCGTATTCCAATCTGGACACCGACCAGATCATGCCCAAGCAGTTCCTGCGCATCATCGACAAGGCCGGGCTGGACAAGGGGCTGCTCTACGACCTGCGCTTTGACGAAGCGGGCGCGCCGCGGCCGGACTGCGTGCTGAACCAGCCTGCGTACGCGGGCACGTCCATTCTGGTGGCGGGGCCCAACTTCGGCTGCGGTTCCAGCCGCGAGCACGCCGTCTGGGGCTTGCAGCAGTTCGGCATCCGGGCGGTGATCGCGTCCAGCTTCGGCGAAATCTTCTACTTCAACGCGCTCAACAACGGCCTCTTGCTGGCGACGTTGCCACCGGCCGAGGTCGACGCCTTGCTCTCGAAGGTGTCCAATACGGCGGCTGGCGCAAACCGCGTCAGCATCGACGTGATGGCCGGGCAGGTGCGCGCGGCCGATGGCTGGACCGCACACTTTGACCTGCCGGCGCGGCATCGGCACATGTTCGCGCAGGGACAGGACATGGTGGGTGCAACGCTGCAACAACTGCCCGACGTCGAGCGTTTTGAAGCCCGCCATTGGGCGCGCTTTCCGTGGATGAAGGACGTGGCGCGTCAGGTGCGCGACCGGCTGGACGCCGCCTAGCGCGTGACGTGCGCGACAACAAAGGAGATGACGCAGATGACCGCCTTTTTCGACCTGCCGGTGCGGCGCTTTCGGGCCAACGGCGTGGAGATCGCCGCGCGCATCGACGGCTCGGGTCCGCCCCTGTTGCTGTTGCACGGCCATCCGCAGACCCACGCCATCTGGCACCGCGTCTGGCCCGAACTGACGCGTCATCGGACCTGCGTGGCTGCCGACCTGCGCGGCTATGGCGACAGCGAGAAGCCCGCTGCCAGTGCCGATCACGCCGCGCATTCGAAGCGCACCATGGCGGCAGACATGGTGGCGCTGATGCGCGGTCTGGGCCATGACCATTTCGAGATCCTGGCGCATGACCGCGGCGCGCGCGTCGCGCACCGGCTGGCGCTGGACCACCCCGAGGCCGTCTCGCGCATGATGCTGCTGGACATCGCGCCCACGCTGGATATGTATGAAGGCACGACGCGCGCCTTTGCGCAGGCCTATTTCCACTGGTTCTGGCTGATCCAGCCGGCGCCGGCGCCGGAAACGATGATCGAGCACGATCCCGTCTTCTATCTGCGGTCCGTGATGGGCGGTCGGCCGGGCGGACTGGCGCATTTTTCGGCTGAGGCCATGGCCGAATACGAACGCGCCGCGCGCCAACCCGGCTGGGCAACCGGCATTTGCGAAGACTACCGCGCGTCCGCCACGATCGACCTGGACCACGACAAGGCCGGCCGCGCGGCGGGCGAGCGCCTGCGCATGCCGGTGCGCGCGATGTGGGGCGAGCGCGGCGCCGTGGGCCGAAACTTCGATGTGCTGGCCCTATGGCGCGCGGTGGCCGACGACGTGACCGGCGGCCCGCTGCCCGGCGCGCACTATCTGGCCGAGGAAACGCCGGACGCCGTGCTGGCCGAAGCCGGAAATTTCTTCGGCTGGCGATGAAGGGGGGCGCACCGCCTGTCAATCAAGCCTCGGCAGGCGATAGGGCTATCCAAAAAGGGACGCACCCCTGGTGTTAACCTTCGGCCCATGAATCGTTACTTCGCCGATCTTTCCGAATTGCCCGACGCCGAGGACGCCCAGCGCGCCTTCAAAGCGTCGGATTCACCCTGCGTGGCGGTGTGCTCCACGCTGTTTGACGACATCTGCCGCGGATGTGGGCGCACTGCCATGGAAGTCGCCAACTGGGTGTTCATGTCGGAAGAAGAAAAGCGCGAAGTCTGGATCCGCATCAAGTCGCAAGGGTATCCGCGGCGTAACAACTGACGCGCTGCGCACTGACGCGCCGCCGCGCCTGGGCATGACCGCGCCGCCATCCCCATTGAAGCCACGTTAAAGACGCGAAGCCGCGCGCTTGCGTCCCCGTCTTGGGCTTGTCACATGGCGCAGGCTGAATAGCGCCATTGCCCACTTCCGGCTCCATCATGCGCATCGTTCTCGTCACGGATGCCTGGCATCCGCAAGTCAACGGCGTCGTCCGCACCTGGTCGACCATGCGGCAGATCCTCAGCGACTGGGGCCACGAGCTGATCGTGGTCAGCCCCGAGGGCAGCCGAACCATCCCCGCGCCCTCCGAACCCGATCTGCGGCTGTGCCTGCAACCCGGCCGGCAACTGCGCCGCATCCTGGGCGACACCATCCCCGATGCGCTGCACATCGCCACGGAAGGCCCGCTGGGGCTGGCGGCCCGGCGCATGGCGATGCGGCGGGGATGGCGCTTCACCACGTCGTTCCACACCATGTTTCCGGACTACCTGCAGGCGCGCATGGGCATTCCTGCTGCGCTGCCGTGGCGCTACCTGCGCTGGTTCCACCGGCCATCGCAATGCGTGCTGGTGCCCACCCCCACGGTGCGCGACATCCTGGTGCGGCGTGGCCTGGCGAATCTGCGCGTCTGGTCGCGCGGGGTCGATCCGCGCAAGTTCCAGCCCTCGGCCAGCCAGGCGTTCCAGGACCTGCCCCGGCCGGTCTGGCTGAGCGTGGGCCGCGTAGCCAAGGAAAAGAACCTGGATGCCTTCCTGTCCCTGGATCTGCCGGGCAGCAAGGTGGTGGTGGGCGCAGGACCTGACGAGGCCCGCCTGAAGAAGCGTTTTCCGGACGCGGTCTTCCTGGGCATGCAGCAGGACGGTGCGCTGCCCGGCTTTTACGCGGCGGCCGACGTGTTCGTCTTTCCCAGCCTGACCGACACCTTCGGGCTGGTGATGCTGGAGGCCATGGCCTGCGGCACGCCGGTGGCGGCCTTTCGCAGCGAGGCGCCGCTTGCCGTGGTCGAGGAGGGCGTGACGGGCCGGCTGGACGACGATCTGAAGCGGGCCTGCCTGGCCGCGCTGCCGCTGCACCGGGACGCGGTGCGCGCGCAGGCGCTGACCCGCAGCTGGGATTCGGTCGCTTCGGATCTGCTGGACGCGCTGGTGCCGCTGACCCAGGGCGATTCGCGCGGCGCGGCTAGCGACTGGGCGACCACCACCTGAAACACGCGCGCCGCCCGGATTTGCTAACCGCGCGGCGCGCCAACCTTGTACAATGCCCGGCAATCCTGAGGAGCGTTGCGACGACCCTGCGGTCCCCCATGTGTCTTACCCATGCGGACCCCGGCTCGCCAGGCTCAGGAATCCTTGTTCAAGCGCCGCGCCCCGCGCGTCGCTACAGCAACGGCGCTCACCTTTGTCGCGTATGGCGGGAAAGGCGAGCACTCGACTGTCGTGGTGTATTCGCGTTGTCCGGCCATCTCGTGCGCCGTTCGTATTTCACGTGGAGCCTACACACCATGAACGCTGTGACTGATAAATCCTTTTCCGACTACCTCGTCGCCGACATGTCGCTGGCCGGCTGGGGCCGCCGCGAACTGGCCATCGCCGAAACCGAAATGCCCGGCCTGATGGCCATCCGCGAGGAATTCGCCGCATCGCAGCCGCTCAAGGGCGCGCGCATCGCCGGCAGCCTGCACATGACCATCCAGACCGGCGTGCTGATCGAAACGCTGGTGGCGCTGGGCGCCGAAGTGCGCTGGGCCTCGTGCAACATCTTCTCCACGCAAGACCACGCCGCCGCCGCCATCGCCGCGTCCGGCACCCCGGTCTTCGCCGTCAAGGGCGAGACGCTGGAAGAGTACTGGCAGTACACCCACAAGATCTTCGAATGGCCCAATGGCCAGAACGCCAACATGATCCTCGACGACGGCGGCGACGCCACGTTGATGCTGCATCTGGGCACCAAGGCTGAAAAGGACATCTCGGTCCTGGCCAACCCGGGTAGCGATGAAGAGCGCATCCTGTTCGCCGCCATCAAGGAAACCCTGAAGCGCGATCCCAAGTGGTACTCGACCCGCCTGGCGCTGATCAAGGGCGTGACCGAAGAAACCACCACCGGCGTGCATCGTCTGTATCAGATGTCGCAAAAGGGCGAGCTGGCCTTTGCCGCCATCAACGTCAACGACTCGGTCACCAAGTCCAAGTTCGACAACCTGTACGGCTGCCGCGAATCGCTGGTTGACGGCATCAAGCGCGCCACCGACGTCATGGTCGCCGGCAAGATCGCGGTTGTGGCCGGCTACGGCGACGTGGGCAAGGGCTGCGCCCAGGCGCTGGTCGCGCTGCGCGCGCAAGTGTGGGTCACCGAAATCGACCCGATCTGCGCCCTGCAGGCCGCCATGGAAGGCTTCAAGGTCGTGACGATGGAAGAAGCCGCCGCCCACGGCGACATCTTCGTCACCGCCACCGGCAACTACCATGTGATCACGCGTGAGCACATGAACGCCATGAAGGACCAGGCCATCGTCTGCAACATCGGCCACTTCGACAACGAAATCGACGTCGCTGCGCTGGCCGACTGCCAGTGGGAAGAGATCAAGCCGCAAGTCGACCACGTCATCTTCCCGGACGGCAAGCGCATCATCCTGCTGGCGCAGGGCCGTCTCGTGAACCTGGGCTGCGCCACCGGCCACCCCTCGTTCGTGATGTCGTCCTCGTTCGCCAACCAGACGATCGCCCAGATCGAACTGTTCACGCGCAACGACGCCTACAAGTCCGGCGAAGTCTACGTGCTGCCCAAGCACCTGGACGAGAAGGTCGCCCGCCTGCATCTGAAGAAGCTGGGTGTCAAGCTGACGACCCTGCGCAAGGACCAGGCCGACTACATCAGCGTGCCGGTCGAAGGCCCCTACAAGCCCAACCACTACCGCTATTGATGGATGTAGCACAATAGGAAAATTCCGCGCCATGTCGGCGCGGGTTTTCCGGTCTGCGGGTCACGCCCGTCGCCGCCCGGCGCCGACGGGTCCGCGGAGCGTCAATACAGGAGTTCGAACATGGTGACACTGATACTCGTCTGGATCCTGAACGCAGTGGCCTTGCTGGCCGTTGCCTACCTGCTGCCCGGCATCACGGTGGCCAGTTTCGGTTCGGCGCTGATCGCCGCGCTGGTGCTGGGCTTGGTGAACATGCTGGTCAAGCCGGTCCTGGTGCTGCTGACGCTGCCCATCACGATCGTTACCCTTGGGCTCTTCCTCATCGTCATCAACGCCTTGCTGTTCTGGTTCGTGGGCTCCGTGCTCAAGGGCTTCCAGGTCAACGGGTTCTGGTGGGCCGTGGGCGGCGCCATCCTCTACAGCATCATTTCCGGTCTCCTGACCAAGCTGATCCCGTAGGGTAGAGCCCCCCCGAGCGCTGCGCGCTTCCCCCAGGGGCGTGCCTGCGGACCGGCGGAGCCCGGATCCGCGGCACCCCGCGGGGGCCGCACCTGCCCTAAGCGGCGCTTGGCGCCATAAAAAGATTGATATGTCCGAATCGAACTCTCCTGCTTTTAGTCTGGAATTCTTTCCTCCGCGTGATCTGGCCGGCCAGGAGCGTCTGGTGCGTGCGGCCAAGCAGATGCTGGCCATCCAGCCCAAGTACGTCAGCGTGACGTTCGGCGCGGGCGGTTCCACGCGCGCCGGCACGGCCGACGCGGTGCGCACGCTGCGCAATCTGGGCTGCGATGCGGCGCCGCACTTGTCGTGCGTGGGCGCGTCGCGCCAGGATCTGCGCGACATCCTGCAGGCCTACAAGAACGAGGGCGTGCGGCGCGTGGTGGCCCTGCGCGGCGACCTGCCCTCGGGCATGGGCGGCGACGCGGGCGAACTGCGCTACGCCAACGAACTGGTGTCGTTCATCCGCAAGGAAACCGGCGACTGGTTCCACATCGAAGTGGCCGCCTATCCCGAAATGCACCCCCAGGCCGCCAATCCGTCGGCCGACCTGGACCATTTCGTGACCAAGGTGAAGGCCGGCGCCGATGCCGCCATCACGCAGTATTTCTTCAACGCCGACGCCTATTTCGACTTCGTCGACCGCGCCCGCGCCAAGGGCGTGAACGTGCCGATCGTGCCGGGCATCATGCCCATCACGAACCACACGCAGCTGCTTCGGTTCTCGGAGATGTGCGGGGCTGAAGTCCCGCGCTGGATCCGCCTGCGCCTGGCCGAATTCGGCGACGACAAGGCCTCCATCCGCGCCTTCGGCGTGGACGTTGTGACCGAGCTGTGCCAGACGCTGCTGGACAACGGCGCGCCCGGCCTGCATTTCTACACGCTGAACAATTCCGAAGCGCCGCTGGCGATCTGGAAGGAACTGACGGTGTAAGCGGTCGGTTGCACGGCGGCGGGAATACCGCTGGCTGCCGTCGTAAAAGGCCGGCGTCTTCCCCGGTCTTAATAAGTTGGTCAGATCGATCCCCACGAAGCGTTACGCTGCGTGGGGATTTTTTTGCTGGTAACTCAGACCCGCTCCTCAGCAGTTTCGAAGTATTCATATGTCCAAGGGGGCGGCCCCGCCTTAGATTGAACGACTTTTCGTTCAATCAACGAGTGAAACTCACATGGCGGGAGCGGCGACTGATTTGACGGCCGAGGCGTCCAGATGGACGCGTCGGGTGGTAAGTACATTGGCATGTCCGGATTGGACCTCGCTGGAACACGGTATCCGCCCCTGGCTTTTTCTGGACGGCGCCCGCAGCGACACACTCGAAAGCGACGTTCTGCGAATCACAAGGGGATTCGAGCACCGGTGGGTGTGGCGCGACACGCCTCGGGAGTACCGCAACCCAGGCTATCGCCATGGTCCCCTGCTCGTGCCCCTCGACGAGGCCTTGTTCACTCACGCCCTTGACCATTGGTTCCGTCAGCAAACGGGGATCATCCTGCTCGCCTCTGACGATGACGACACCCTGGTCGCCCATCTGCAACAGTTGCATCAACTGACGGGTTCAGACGGACTTCCGATCAGCTTCAGCCTTAACGGCGCGCGGGCGCTTGAAGAGTTCTGTGAAGGCTTGAACGCGCACGCCCTGGCCAGGCTGTTCGGCCCCATTCAACGTTTCATCTGGTACGCGGGCAACCCGCATCAGGGCGAATGGCTGGTTGCGGACTCTCCCTTCCCGGGGCAAGCCACAACCGCGCTGGACGAGCCCATCGCCTTGACGAAAGCCGATGAGATCTCACTCGACGAGGCCAGCCTCGCGTGGTTCATGCGTGACTGCGCGCGCAGTGTTCGCCAGCGAACGCCGGCCTACGACGATCCAAAGAATGAACCAGTTCTGTGGCGTTGCATCGACCTCTTCGTGCACGAGGCGGCCGATCAACTCGCACTCACCTTGGAACGCGACGTTCGCCGCTACGTCGATCTGCGCTTTCGCTACCCGCAAGCGTTTTTCTCCACAGACAACGCGCTTCGCGAAATGCTGACCAGCCGGCACATTCCGGGAAAACAGCGGTTGGTGGACGCCGAAGCGCGGCTCTCGACCCTTGTGGCGCGGTAAAGGAGCCTCATCAGGTGGACTGCAAAGCGGTGAACTACAAAAAGGCGCTGGGTTCCATTCGCCCGAATGAAAAACGCCTGGGCAAAGCCATCTCCCCACCGCCCTGCGAACGCGGTGTGCCCCTGTATCCGCTGCGCTATGGCATTGCCGATTACGCGTGGGACAGGGAGGTGTTTCCCCGCCTGAACATTGAGGGCTATCCCACGCTCACGGCGGGCAAAGCGTACGGATTGCGCACATTGCGTCCGGGCACTTACGTCTACCTCTTCCACTTCCAGAATGGGCGCATGTGGACGCAGCATTACCAAGTCACCGAAGACGTCCGCTTCGCCCGTATCTGGTGGAGTGATGCGGACGACGCCGATGCCACGCCGGGCCGGCTCAGCCGGCCCGATACGGTGGGTGCTCAGACGTATCTCTTCGCGCCGGACGCAAAGACTGCCGAAACCGTACACATCCTGGTGAGCGACACGCTGCTGTCCCACCGCACGTTGTGGGCCATCGAGACCAATGACGGCGGCCTTCGCGATGCATTGAGCACACAGTGCAGGCCTGCGGGCAATGCGTACCAAGAACACATCTTCGACGCGACGCTGCTGGGCGAGGCCGCACGGGAACTCGTCTCGCCATCCGGACATGGTGCGCCCAAGCCGTTCGACTGGAGCGAAATCCAGTTCTCGGAAAAGGCGCCAAACCACCACAACATCCTGGCCAACATGTACCTCGCGTTGCTGCCACGCAAGGACTTCACGCCCCTGGTGGTTGCGTTGCAGGATCCGATCGGGATCGCCAGCGAGCTTCATTATCGGATTACCCATTCCGTGACCCGCAAGACGGAATACGCCGGACGCAACGCGCACAAATTGCAGAGCGCAACGCTCATCCGCAATTACTTCGAGGCGATGAAGAAAGAGGCAGGTGGAAACCCAGACGTCGCCAACACGATCACGCGGCAGCAAAACTTGGTGAACTACAGCGGCGCCATGTCATTCCCCGGCGTCTACGCCAAGGAAATCGAAGCGTTCGACCGCACTATTGCAGCAGCGGTAGCGGATTCCGTTGCGTGGGTTCGCCTTATCGACCCCTCGCGGTTGCTGGGCAAGGCGCTGCGTTGCTTTGATCGCGGCGTGATCTACAACGCCCATGACTATGAGGACGCCGTCCTGCAGTGCATTGGCGGTCTGGTGCACGCGAAAGATGGAATACAGGTACTGCACGACCTGATCAATCTGCCCGTCGATAAAAGCCCTTACTGGCTCGCACTGGCCAATGGCAGTGAACTGCTTCTTGCTCGTCTGAAGTCGAGCTCCGGCGAGATTGCCAAGAATCTTTTCAACGTCATGGACAAGGTGTTGGAACAGCACCAGCTGACCACAGCGTCCAACGCGCTAATCGGGTTGTTGCAGGCGCTGCCGGAAACCAAGGTGGCGGATGTACTGGTTCCACGTCTGCGGCATGTGATGGAGGTCAGAGCCGGTTTCACCATCGTTCGTTACGACGTTGGGATCGTCGACCTGCAGCGAGCCGCTTATGAATTCCAAGGATATCAAACGCTTGGCGAAGACGGGTTGCGTGGGTGGAAGATGCCGTCCCCGAAGATCAGTCAGGCAGATTCGGGCAAGAGGACATCAGTCTATGACTGGGTGAAGGTGGGTGAAACCACGTACCGCGAGATTGGCGAGGCGACCACGGACAAGTCGGCCCTGCCGCTGTCCAGGGCAATTCGGATGGAGGGCAACCCGTTCATCAGTATGTTGAATCGCTTGCGAGCGCCAGTCGGAAACTTATTCACCGGACTGGGTGGCCTTCTAGCGTTGAATGCATTGTCAAACGCTTGGAAGAACCTGAGGAATTCGGACGAAACTGCCGCCAATTACGTGAGCTTCACTGGAGCGACGAGCGCCGTCGTCGCCGCCGGCATAGAAATTGGTACTTCCATGATTTCATTCAGTGCAACGAGGCGGGGAAACACAGCTTTGGCGCTCCAGACGTCCGTCATTGCAGCAAAGCGAGGCATTGCGCTCTTTGGAGCCGGAGCGGCAGGACTGGCGGCAGTTGCCGACTTGATCAAGGCGGCCCAGGCGTTTGGTGACGGCAACCCTGAGCAGGCGGGAATGTTGATTGGATCAGCGATAGCTGGCGGCGTTATAACTGTCGCGATGTGGGCGGGAGGGACGGCTACGGCAGCCTCCCTTGTCGGTGGAGGTGCCGCAATCATGCTCGGCTTAAATCCTGCGGGATGGGCAATCGCGGCGGGTATTGCGGTGGTGTTCTTGTTTGGATTCGCCTTCGGTGTTGACGTCAACAAGCACGGTCCGGTCGAGATCTGGCTCAAACACAGTGCGTGGGGAGTGGAAGACCGTCATTACTCCAACGCTGAAGAATTGGACGTGGTTCACGGCATGCTTTATCGACCAAGGTTGACAGCTGAATGGACCAACGCATCAGGATATGCGGTAGGTGCTCTTCGCATCAGTTGTCAGCTACCCGATAACACTGATTATCTCGAGGACCGATTTCAGTCGAGACTGTCTCTAACTATGCGGGGCAGGCAGCTGATTCAAGTGGACGGACCCATTGCATATGCGCCCGGCACGAGTCCCGTCAACTATGAACTCGAGTGCGTCGTCTCGCGATTAGGTGGGACCGGCAAAGAATGCGGGTGGTCGATCTTCATGCATGAGGACGCCGAAGTGGCGCTGGAGTATCTCTACTTCCCCGACCCAGAACGACATCCAACTCTGGCAATTCGGCAGCCCGGTGAGCCTGCGCCTTTGGAATTCACATCGGGAGGTTGGTTTAGAGATCCGATCCATCAATCCAAGCTTGAGTCTGTACGCCCCCCGAATGAACAAAAATATTAAGCGTCTGCCGAATAGTCTTCGCCTCGGAGGCACTCCACTCGACAGAGCGGGTACTGCTTCTGTTCCCCCCAAACCCGATGGCGTTCGGCGCGCTAACGAAAGTTGCGTTGAACTCGAAACGTACGCGAATTACGTGCACGGGGGCGCCGCAAGTTTTATTGCGATGTCGATCGTTGTGAGTATCGTAGCGTTCTTTGCGGGAGTAATCGCAATTGGCGTGGAGGACATCAGCGGCGAACAGATCATGATCATGCTCGCCTTATCTCCGACCTTGACGATCATGGCCTTGATTTTCTATTTCGCAGGCGGAACGCATAAAAGTCGCGGGGCATATGTTCGTGTACACCGCGGTACGCGAAAACTCTACTTCGTATACCCAAGGCAGAAGCGGACGCATGTTCTTGCCTGGGATCAACTGGAAGCGGTAGCCGGCTACATTCCCATCATTTCCGCAAACGGCTACTTCAGCAGACACCCTCTCTATCTAATCGGCGTCGACTACAGCATGGACCCGCCGTCTGAGGTGTGCGTCGCGTGCGGCAATCTCGGCCTCTTTACTGGAGATCAGTCAGCGAAGGGGCTGTGGTCCTATCTTTTCTCTTTCATGGAAAACGGACCAGAGGGTTTGCCCAAGCCTGCCTTGCTGGCCCCACGACTAAGCCGGGCAGAGGAAACGCTCAAGCCGTATCGGAATTGGTACATGGGCTTGCGGCACAAGCTCTCTCAACCCAACGGCATCTTGATAGCCCCAATCACCATTCCGTTCTGGCTAATTTTGCTGGTGATCGAAGCTTATCCAGACAGTTTCGAGGCCTTCCTTCAATACAACGTGCCCTTTGCGCAATTCCCCGAGGAAATAGATCGGCTATGCGGATTTGACTAGAAACGCACGCCAACTGCCCAACTTATCAGCAAATGCTCCGATTGATTCGAACGGAAATTTGCCGTGTGCCAAGTAGTGTTGACATAAAGCGCCTCTCTCAGAGCCTGCGCTTTGGCGGAACGCCGCTGCGAAGCGATGGCCGTTTTCCCCCCTAGAACAGGCTCAAGCGATGACGTCATAAGCCTGCGTCATCGTGAACCAGCGCGGGTCTACCGCCTAGAACGAAGCCTCCGAACGCCAACGTCCCTGGCTGCATCAAGTGTTTTCCGACACGGCCACCGCTTTGGAGACGCATCCCTTCACACGGGCGTTGCCGAGATGGCCTTGTTTTGTTCCGCCGCGGCGCCCAGCCGGGCGCCGCAACATGCCTCAATCCGCGTACACGCCCGCCTTGCGAATCACCCCGCCCCACTTGTCGACTTCAGACTTCAGCCACGTCTGCAGGCCCTCAGGCGTCTGCTTGGCTTCGGGCACGATTTCGGCGCCCAGCTCGGCCATCTTCTGCGTGAAAGCCGGGTCCTTCAGTGCGGCGCGAAGCGCGGCGTTGAACTTGTTGATGGCCTCGGGCGGCGTGCCCTTGGGGGCGTAGACACCGTGCCATACCTTGACCTCGAAATCCTTCAGGCCGCCTTCCTGCAGGGTGGGCGCGTCGGGCAGCGTCTTGATGCGTTCCTGGGTTGTGACGCCGTACAGCTTGACGCGTTCGGCCTTGATCTGCGGGATGGTCTGCGTGGTCTGGTCGCACAGCACGTCCACCTGGCCGCCCAGCAGCGCCGTCATGGCGGGCGCGGTGCCCGCGTAGGGCACGGTCGTGAACTGCACGCCCAGCGACTCCTGCAGCAGCATGCCGCACAGCTGCGACACGGCGCCCAGGCCGGCATTGGCCAGGTTGATCTTGTTGCCGTTTTCCTTGGCGTACTTGATGAAGTTGGCCATGCCGTCGGCCGGCAGGTCCTTTCGGCCCAGCAGGGTCATCGGCACGTCGGCGACCTGGCCGACATACGAGAAGTCGGTCAGCGGATTGAACGACAGCTTGCGGTACAGCGCCGGAGCCGTCGCCATGCCGTTGTGGTGGATCAGGAAGGTGTAGCCGTCAGGGGCTGCGCGTGCCACATGCTGCGAGGCCAGCGTGCCGCCAGCGCCGGTGCGGTTTTCGATGACGACGCTCTGCCCTAGCGTCTTGGCCATGGAGGCGCCCAGGCTGCGGGCCACGACGTCGGTGGGACCGCCCGCGGCAAACGGCACGACCAGCGAAATCGGGTGATTCGGGTAGGCTCCTTGCGCGCCGGCGTTGCCAACAGCCAGGCAGGACAGGGCCAGCACGGGCCAGGCGGCGCGCTGGATCGCGCGCGCGTATCGGTGGGACATGTCTCGCTCCTTGTAGTCTCTTGGCCCGCGATGCCGCGCATGGCGGGCAGGCATCGGCAGTGTGGCGCGACAAGGGCGAGGTTGGGAATTCGCGGTTTCGCAAGCCGGGCTTCGGCGTGCGGAAAGGAGGGTTTACGTGGACTTGCCGGCAGAAGCGCTAAAAAGCGTGCGTGTAGTGCCTCGGATGGGCTGGATTTTGCCTGGGCCCGGGCTGGTGCGAACCGCGCGCACGGGTTCCAGGCCGGGCCCGCGCCGGGCCATCACGGCTCCGGAATGTTTTCCCGGAAGATCACCTGCAGCCGGGGCAGGTAGCTGGGTTCCGGTGCGCCCTTCACGGCCGCCACCAGGAGCTTCACGATCTCCCGTGCCTCGACGCGCGGATTCTGGTCGATCACGGCGTCCATCGTGCGATCGAGCAGCAGGCGGCGCGTGGCTTCGGTGAGGTCGTGGCCGACGAAGACGATGCGAGGGGCGGAGGACGCCTTGTCCGGGCGGGCCGCGATCGGCCGGGCCGCGATCGGCCGGGCCGCGTCCGGCCACGCGTCGGCCGCCCATGCCTCGGCCGGCCGCGCCTCCTTCAGCGCCCGCGCGATGCCCTGATTGCCCGCGCCGATGTTGTAGATCGCGTGCGGCGGGTCTGTGCGCAGCAGATCCTGCGTGACGGCAAAGGCCCGGTCGCGGTCGTCGCCGATCTCGAGCGTGTGGGCGATGCGCAGGTGCGGAAACTCTTCGCTCAGCAGCGAGCGAAAGCCCATCTCGCGCTCTTCGTGGCCGCGATAGGCCAATGACCCCACGAACACCGCGACCTTGCGTTCGGTGTGCTGCGGCAGAAACCGGCCCAGCAATAGCGCGGCCAGGCGGCCTGCGGCGCGGTTGTCGA
Organism: Achromobacter animicus; assembly: GCF_902859585.1. GTDB lineage: Bacteria > Pseudomonadota > Gammaproteobacteria > Burkholderiales > Burkholderiaceae_B > Achromobacter > Achromobacter animicus. The sequence goes on from NZ_CADIJM010000011.1 coordinate 87,623, forward strand.
TGCCCACGTACCCCAGGCGCGCCGAGATCGGAATGTCCGACACCAGGGTGCTCACGTGCACGCCGCTGTCGCGCAGTGCCATGATGGCGTCGCGCACCTGAGGATGGTCCAGCCCGACCAGGCCAACCGCCTGCGTCTGCTCGCGCAGTTCGTAGAGCTTTTTCGCGAGCTTGTTGGCGTCGAATCCCTCGATCAGATGCAGGCGGGCCTGCACGTCGGGGCGGGCAGCGGCTTCTTCGAGCAAGTGCCGGCCCAGCGCGGTCATGAAGCTGTTGGTGCCGGCGGGCAAGACGAAATCGACCCGCACGTCCTGACTGGCGGACTCGGCGCCCGGAACGAAGTAGCCCAGGCGATTGGCAATCGCCAACACGCGGTCGCGCGTCTTGCCGCGCACGCCGTCCCGGTCGTTCAGGACCCGGTCCACCGTCGCGGTGGACATGCCGGCTTCACGGGCAATGAGGGAAATGGTGGGGCGCATGGCGGATCAGGCTCTCAATACACCATCAGGACGATGGCAGCGCGGCCATCATAAGCCATCATTTGCAATCATTCGAGATCAAAAAGGTAACGCAGCAGCGCTATGAGCGCCGACCGTCTTTACCCCTGATTGTTTTGATGTGAATATCGCGGCTCAATACATCAAACACAGCACGGCAGGATGCCAGGCAGTCGACAGTGCATACCAGGCCGGCAGGAGGAGCACATGTCGAACCCTACCTTGGTGCCCGACCCCCCCGTCCGCGAACGGCGCTTTCGCATCGGCTGCATCGGCGCCGGCATGATCATGGCCGAGTGCCATCTGGCGGCCTATCAGCAGGCCGGCTTCACCGTGGCGGCGATCGCGTCACGCACCCGCAGCAAAGCGGCCGCGGTTGCAGAACGCTATGGCATCCCGTGTGTGCATGACGACCCCCTGGCCCTGATCGCGGATCCGCAGATCGAGATCGTGGACATCGCGTATCCGCCCGACCAGCAGCCCGCGCTGATCCGCGCCGCATTGCGCGCCCCGCACGTGCGCGGCGTGCTGGCGCAGAAGCCCCTCGCGCTGTCGCTGGATGAAGCCCGCGCCCTGCGCGACGAGGCCCGGGCCGCCGGCAAGATCCTGTCGGTGAACCAGAATATGCGCTACGACCAGTCGATGCGCACGCTCAAGCAGCTGCTCGACCAGGGCGTGCTGGGCACGCCGGTGTTCGCGCAGATAGACATGCACGCAATCCCGCACTGGCAGGACTTCCTGCGCGGCTACGACCGTCTGACGCTCTCGAACATGAGCGTGCATCACCTCGATGCCCTGCGCTATCTTTTTGGCGAGCCCACCGAGATCACCAGCATCACCCGTCCCGATCCGCGCACCGAGTTCGCGCATCAGGATGGGCTGGTGAGCACCACGCTGCGCTTTGGCAACGGCCTGCTCGCGCTGTCGCTCGAAGACGTGTGGTCGGGTCCGCGGGCCGAGGGATACCCCGACGACCAGCACATCCGCTGGCGCGTGGAAGGCACCGAGGGCGTCGCGCGCGGCACCATCGGCTGGCCCACCGGCGAGCCGTCGACCCTGAGCTACGCCTCGCGCGCGGCCAAGGGCCATACCGACGGGCGTTGGGTGACGCCCACGTGGGACACGATGTGGTTTCCGCATGCCTTCATCGGCGTGATGGAGCAGTTGCAGTACGCGCTGGCCAGCGGCACCGAGCCTGCGTTGAGCGTGACCGACAACGTACGCACGATGGCGCTGGTCGAGGCCGCGTACACGTCCATCGCCGAAGGCCGCACGGTACGGCTGCCGGCTGTTGAATAACCAGACAGAAAAACAGACGGAGACAACCATCATGATCCAGACCGGAATCTTCTCGGGCTACTTTCCCTATGAGCTGGAGCGCACCGCCAAGGTGATCCGCTCGCACGGCTTCAACACCGTGCAGCTGGACCTGCATTTCAAGGACATGGAACTCGGCCCGGGGCAACTGACCGCGCAGAAATGCACGCAGATCCGCGACACCTTCCGCAACTACAACCTGCCGGTGTCCTGCATCTCGGCCTACACCAACATCGTGCATCCCGATCCCGCCGAGCGCCAACGCCGCAACGGTTATCTGAAAGAGATCCTCACGCACGCACGCCAGTTGGGCTCGCCTTACGTGATCTCGGAAACCGGCACGTTCGACACCGAAAGCGACTGGGTGCATCACCCCAAGAACAAGACCGAGGAAGGCTGGGACCAGTGCCGCGCGGTGATCGCCGAGCTGTCGCAGCATGCCTACGACCATGGGGCGGTGTTCCTGCTGGAGACCTACGTGAACAACGTGGTGGGGTCGGTCGAGGAAACGCTGCGCATGTTCGCTGAAGTAGACCACCCGGGCCTGGGCCTTCTGATGGACCCGACGAACTTCTTCGAAGCGCACAACATTGACCAGATGGACCGCACGCTCAATCAGGTGTTTGACGCGCTCTCCGACAAGATCTGCATCGCGCATGCCAAGGACGTGAAGCGTTCGGGCGATGACAAGTCGGAAAAGCACAGCGACATCGGTGACGACAGCGCGGCGGAAAGCCATACGTTCCGTGGGGTCGGGGAGATCGAGTTGCCGGCGCCGGGCCTGGGCGCGCTCAATTACGACCTGTACCTGCAGCGCCTGGCCAAGAAGCACCCCAACATTCCCATCATCATCGAACACCTGACCGAAGACGACGTGCCGCGCGCCAAGCAATTCCTCGACGAGCGGCTGCGCGCGAACGGTCTGTAGGCCGGCGCTCCAAGCAGTACCGGCGCGCCGCGAAGCCATCAACGAACAGCGTCCGCGGCGCGCCTCTTGAACACGATTCCGAACACCGACACCGGTGGACGCGCGTCCGCGCATCCGCCAGGGAGAACTCATGCCTGACATTTACGGAACCTGGATGACGCGCCGCGACGTAGAGGCGCGCACCGGACAGCTTGCGCAGTTTGCCGGCGTACGCCTGATGACGCTGGACGACGGGCTGGAGCGCGGTATCCGCATGCTGGAGTTCCGCAGCGGCACGGGCCTGCGTTTTACGGTGCTGGTGGATCGGGCGATGGACATCGCCGACTGCGAATATCGCGGTATGGCCATGGGATGGCAATCGCCGTCGGGCTTTCGCCACCCCGGGCTGCACGACTACGAAGGCGAGGGCGGACTGGGCTGGATGCGGTCGTTTTCCGGGCTCATGATCACCTGCGGGCTGGACCACATCCTGTTCATGTACGACGCACCGGCCGACAACTACGTGTACGGCCCGCGCAAGACGGCCAGGCAATCGATCCATGGCCGCGTCGGCACCATTCCCGCGCGGCTGACCGGTTACGGCGAACGCTGGGACGGCGATCGCTGCGTGCTGTGGGCCGAGGGCGTGGTGAGCCAGGGCACGGTGTTCGGCGAGCATCTCGAGCTGCACCGCCGCATCGAGATCGAGGTGGGCACCAACGACATCAAGCTGTCGGATCGTGTCGTGAATCGTGGCTTCTACCGCACGCCCCATATGCTCTGCTACCACATCAACCTGGGCTATCCGGTGCTGGATGCAGACTCTCGCTATCTGGCGCCGATCCGCGAGGTGGTGTGGGCCGCGCACGAGCAGGACTACCGCAAGCAGGGCGTGGGCTACCGCCGCATGCCGGCGCCGCAACTGGGCTTTCATGAGCAGGTGTGGCAGCACGAGATGGCGGCCGCGGCCGACGGCAGCGTGCCGGTCGCCCTGGTGAACGACGCGTTGGGCCTGGGCATGCAGGTCAGCACCTACAAGCATCAATTCCCCTGCCAGTACCAATGGCAGAACCTGCAATCCGGCCAGTATGCGATGGGCATCGAGCCCTCCACCAACCATGTGCTGGGCCAGGGCGCGGCGCGCGAGCGCAACGAGCTCATCTGGCTCGAGCATGGCGACGAGCGCCGCTACGACACCACGTTCAGCGTGCTGGGCTCGGCCGCCGACATCGCGGCCTGCGAAGCTCGTATCCGCGCAATCGCGGTGCAGCCCGAGACCGACTATCCGCCGTTGTCGGGACGCTTTGCGCCTATCGCGGGGCGCACATGAGCGCGCGCTTCTCGTTGCAAGGCCGTCGCGTGCTGTACACGGGCGCCGCGGGCGGCTTTGGCGTGGACACCACGATTGCGCTGCTGGAAGCGGGCGCACGTGTGATTGCGCTGGACAACCACGCCGGGCATATCGATCGCTTGCGCAGCACCGTGCCGGCACAGTTGGCCGGCCAGCTTCAGATCCTGCAGGCCGACCTTGCCGACGCCAGCGCGCTGCAATCGCACCTTGAGCGGCTGACGGCCGAGGGCACGATCGACGTGGTCATCAACAACGCGGCCATCTATCCGTCGCGCCCGTTCGAGGAATACAGCGATGCCGAGCTGGCGCGCGTGCACCGTGTCAACGTGGAGGCCGCCGTGCAGATCGTGCGCGCGGCACTGCCTGGCATGCGCGAACAGCAGTGGGGCCGCGTGATCAACATCTCGTCGATCACCCTATCGGGCGGCTGGGAAAACCTGCTGCCCTACGTGCAATCCAAGGGTGCGATGGTGGGCGCCACGCGCGCCTTCGCCCGCGAGTTCGGCAAGTGGGGCATCACGGTCAACGCCATTTCGCCGGGCGCGTTTCCGACCGACGCCGAGAAGATCCATCCCGATCCCGAGGGCTACAACCGCATGGTGCTCGAACGCCAATCGGTCAAGCGCCGGGGGCACGCCGGCGACATTGCCGCGGCCATCTTGTTCCTGGCCTCGGACGAGGCGGGTTTCATTTCCGGACAGACGCTGGCGGTGGACGGCGGCTGGGTCATGCACTGAGGCGCATCGGCGCCACGCAAAGGGTAGAAGCAATGAGCATTCTTTCTGGCTACAAGGTTCTGGACTGCTCCATCGCCATGGCGGGGCCGTTCGCGGCGCAGCGTCTGGGCGACCTGGGCGCCGACGTGATCAAGATCGAGCCGCCCACCGGCGAATGGCAGCGGCACGCGCCCGCTGGCGGCATCACGGGCAACAAGATCAACGTGTCGTTTCTTTCGCTGAACCGCAACAAGCGTTCGCTGGCGATCGATCTGAAGAGCGCCGGCGGCAAGGAGATCATCCAGAAGCTCGCGGCGCAGGCCGATGTGTTCATCCAGAACTATCGGCCTGGTGTAGCCGGCCGCCTGGGCGTGGATTACGAGACCCTGTCGGCCCTGAACCCGCGCCTGATTTATGTATCGATGTCGGGTTTCGGCGAGGACGGCCCCTATGCCACGCGTCCCGGACAGGATCTGCTGCTGCAGGCGATGTCGGGCGCGATGCTGTCGTCGGGCCGGGCCGGCGAGGCGCCGCGCGCGGCGGGCCAGTATGTGGTCGACGCCGTCACCGCGTATTGCGCGTTCGAAGGCGTGCTGGCCGCGCTGCTGCACCGCGAGCGCACCGGCGAAGGCCAGAAGGTCGAGGTCAACATGCTGGATGCCATCACCACGATCCAGATGCAGGAGCTCTCGGTGTTTACCGTGGGGCACAAGCCGCAGGTGCGCAGCGCCGAGCCGCATGCCCACGTGTACATCCGCGCGCCCTACGGCACCTTCGCGACGACCGACGGGTATCTGGCGCTGGCCATGCCCGACATGAACGTGCTGGCGCGCGTGACCGAAGAGCCGCGCCTGGCGACGTACACCGAGCGCGACGGTTGGGAAAAGCGCGACGAGATCTACGCGCTGGTGCGCGATACGCTGGCCAAGGCTTCGACCGCCGACTGGTTCGCCAAACTGGATGCCGCCGGCATCTGGTGCAGCCCCGTGTATGGCTATGCCGATCTGGTCGAAGATCCGCAGATCGCGCACAACGGCACGTTCGTCGAGTACGACCATCCGACCGAAGGCCGGATCAAGACGCCAGGCTTTCCGATCCGCTTTTCCAAGACGCCGAGCCAGGTGGTGCGCGGTGCGCCGCTCACCGGTCAGCACACCGACGAAGTGCTGCGTGATTTTGGCTTCAGCGACAACGAGATCGCCGCGCATGCGGCGTCGGGTGCGGTGTTGCGTGGAGCCTCGGAATGAGCCAGCTACCCTATCGGGGCCTGACCTGGGATCACCCGCGCGGCTTCAATGCGCTGCACGCGGCGACCGCCCACACGCCGCTGGTGCACTGGGACAAGCAGTCGCTCGAAGGCTTTGAGTCGGCGCCGATTGCCGAGCTCTGCGCCCGCTATGACCTGGTGGTGCTGGATCATCCGCATCTGGGCGAAGCCCTGGCGCACGATTGCCTGCAGCCGCTGGACACCGTGTTCGCGCCCGACGAGCTGGCGCGGATCGCACGCGACAGCATCGGACTGTCGTACGACAGCTATCGCATGGCCGACCGCCAATGGGCGCTGCCGCTGGACGCTGCGACGCAGGTGATGGCCACGCGCGCGGATCGGCTTGACGGCCCCGCGCCGCGCACATGGCATGAGGTGATGACGCTGTCGCAACGCAGCGGCTCGGTCGCGCTCAGCTGGGGGGGACCGCATCCGTTTCTGTCGCTGCTGTCGATCGCCGCCGCCATCGCGCCCGACACCGACCTGAGGCCGCACGGCGCCTGGCATGACGAGGCGACGCTTGTCGGCGCGTGCGACGTGCTAAGCGAATTGGCGCGGCGCACGCCCGCGCACGCCCTGGCGTACAACCCCATTGCGCTGCTTGGCCACATGAGCGCGCGCGACGACATCACGCTCTGCCCGCTGGTCTATGGCTATGTGAATTACGCCACCGCCGCCGTCGCCAAGCCGCTCACGTTCCGTGACGCGCCCCAGGCCGACGCTGGCCGGCCCGGGTCGATCCTCGGCGGCACCGGCATTGCGATATCGCAGCGCTGCATCGTGGGACCAGAGCTACGCGCGCATCTGTTGTGGTTGCTGGCAGCCGAGACCCAAAGCCGCTTCATCCCGCAGCATGACGGACAGCCCAGCCATCGGGGCAGCTGGGCCGATGCAAACGTGAATGCGGCGAGCGGCAACTTCTACGCCAACACGGCCCGCACGCTGGAAGCGGCCTCGATCCGGCCGCGGCACGACGGCTACATCGCCTTTCAGAGCGAGGCCTCGCAGTTCCTGCGCGATGGCGTCGCCGCCGGCGCATCGTCCCATGCATTGGCGCGCGGCCTGACCGAGCGTTTCGAGGCCAGCCTGGCCGCCACCCCAAGCACTCCGCAATAAGGATGTCGACGTGAGCGCACTCGTCAATCTCAGTATCGATGGCCATGTCGCCATCATTGAACTCAACCGCCCTGAGAAGCTGAACGCGATGACGCCCGAGATGGCCGATTTGCTGATCGCGGCGGTGGAGCAATGCAACACCGACGCGCAGGTGCGCGCGGTGATCTTGACCGGTGCGGGTCCCAAGGCCTTCTGCGCCGGCTCGGACATCACCGAGCTGGACCGCTACGCGACGCCCTGGGATTTTCGCAACCGGCTCGACTACTGCGACTGCGTGCGCATGTTGAAAAAGCCCACGGTGGCTGCGATCAACGGCTACACCTTCGGTGGCGGCCTGGAGATGGCATTGGCCTGCGATATCCGCATCGCCGCCGACAACGCGCGCCTGGGTGCGCCCGAGATCAAGCTGGGCTGGATCGGCGGCGGCGGCATGACGGCGCAGCTTGTCCATGCGATCGGCCCGAGCAACGCCGCACTCATGGTGCTGACCGGCGACCCCATCCGCGCCGAGCAGGCGCTGGCCTGGGGTCTGGTGAGCGAGGTGTTGCCGCAAGAACAACTGCGCGAGCGCGCGCAGGCGCTCGCCGCCACCATCGCCTCGCGCGCGCCCATCGCCGCCGAGACGGCCCGCGTCAATCTGCGCGCCGCGCTGTCGATGCCGCTGGAGAAGGCCGTGGAATACGAGCGCGATCTGCAGGCGATCTGCTTTGCCACCGCCGACGCGAAGGAAGGCCGCAAGGCGTTTGAAGAAAAGCGCGCGCCGAAGTTCGAGCGGCGCTGATCCGAAAGGTGCCGTCTTGGACGGCACCTGACCGGTGCGCCATGCCCGCATGCCGTTGCGATCACCCAACCTTGCGCTCCTCATCCATCCAGAATGCGTCCCGCATCTGCTTTCTTGCGACCTTGCCATTGGCGTTCTTCGGCAGTTCCGCCAACAGTTCGACGCTCCGCGGCTTCTTGAAGTCGGCCAGTTGCTTGCGGCAATGCTCGATCAGGTCGGCCGGGGTCGCCGCTTCGCCCGGCTTGAGGACGATCATCGCCTTGACTGACTCGCCCCACAGTTTGTCGGGCACGCCGAACACGCAGGCTTCGTAAACGGCGGGGTGCTGGTAGAGCGCCTGCTCGACTTCCGTCGGGTAGATGTTGAAGCCCCCCGAGATGATCATGTCCTTCTTCCTGTCGACGATGTACATGAAACCTTCGTCGTCGGTGCGCGCCAGGTCGCCCGTATGCAGCCAGCCGTCGCGCAGCGCCTGCGCCGACAGTTCCGGCTCTTGCCAGTAGCCGGCAAAGACGTCCGGACCGCTGACGCTGATTTCGCCAATCTCGCCGGGAGGCACTTCCTGACCGTTTTCATCGACGAGCCGGACTTCGCTTTCGCCGAAAGGCCGGCCGCATGACAGAAGGCGCTCCGGATGGCCCGCCATCGCATCGGCGTGATCCAACGCGCTTAGCAGAACGAGGCCGCCGGTCGTCTCGCCGGCGCCATATCCCTGGCTGAGCTTCGGTCCCAATGCTTCCCAGGCCTCGCGGATGCGCGCGGGTGCCATCGGCGCGCCGCCATAGGAAATCTGCCGCAGCGCAGACAGATCATGGCGATGCAGGTTCGGATGCGCGATCAGCATGTTGACCATCGTGGGCACCATGAAGCTGAAGGCGGCGCGGTGGCGGGCGGCTGACGCGAGAAAGGCCTCGGGCTCGAACCGGTCGTGCAGCAGGATCGTGCCGCCCTGAAACAGAAACGGTTGCATGAACATGCCGCTGGCGTGCGTGATCGGCCCGGCCAACGCCAGCACTTCACCCGGATTCGCGCGCATTCGGCCCATGACCACCTTGCGCAGCGAGGCCAGGCGGTTGCCGACCGTCTGCATTGCGGCCTTCAGCTTGCCGGTTGAACCCGATGTGAAATGCAGCACCGCCAGGTCTTGCGGCTGCATGGGGACATCAGGGTTGCGGTCGGCGGCAGCCTCCAGCAGGCGTTCGTAGGACCGCCAGTCGCCCGCGTCCCGGCTTCCGGTCACGACGAGATGGCGAACGGTCTCGAAGGCGTTGCGACGCGACTCTGCGTCCTCCAGATGCGCCGGATCCACGATAAATACGGCGGCCTGCGCGTTGTTGACCGAGTCCACCATCTCCTGCGCAGACAAGCGGGCATTCAATGCCACCTTGACCAGTCCCGCCTTGTACAGGGCGCATTCCAGTTCGATGATTTCAGGGCAATTCCAGGCCTGGATGGCGACGCGGTCGCCTTTGACCAGGCCCAGCCCCAGCAGCGCATTGGCCAGCCGATTGGACCGGGTATCCAACTGACCGAAGGTTATGCTGCGGTCGCCGAAAATAATGGCGGGACGGTCGCGCCAGTAGCGCGCGTTGCGGGTAGTGTATCGGCCTTGGTTCATGACGGCTCCGTATCGAATTTGGCTTGCCGCTATGCTGCGCGGCGCAGCGCACGGCCGCATAACCGGGACGCAAAACCTCATGCCGCTGCGTTATCGCGTCTGCGCGATTCCCGTGCGTTATGAAGATCGCCGGGTGTGGCATGACGCGGCGCGGGGCGCCGGGTTACCTCTATTGCCAAAGGGGAGGCGACGGTCCAACCCCGATAAGAGACAGGAGACAGGCGTGGATAAACGAGATGTTCGGTGGGGAGTGAAGGCGGTCCGTCGCTTGGCCGAGGCGACCCTTGCGTTGGCCGGCCTGACCGCCATCGCGCCGGCGCAGGCCGCGGACGGGGCGGGCAAGTATCCGGAAAAGCCCATCCGCCTGATTGTTCCGTTCACGGCGGGCGGGCAGTTCGACTACATCGCCCGGTTGGTATCGGCGCCGCTGGGCAAGGAGCTGGGGCAAACCATCATCGTCGAGAACGTGGGAGGCGGCGGCGGAAACCTGGGCGGCGGTAAAGTCGCCAGTGCGGCGGCCGATGGCTATACCCTGCTTGAATATGGCGGCAACTTCGCGATCGCAAAGCATCTGTCGCCCAAGCTGACATACGATCCGATCGCCGACCTTGCGCCGGTATCGGGTTTGAGCATCGCGCCCCACGTGGTGCTGGTCAGCAGTGCGTTGCCGATCAAAACGTTCGCCGAACTGCAGGCGTACGCCAAGGCCCATCCGGGCAAGCTCAGCTATGGCAGCCCGGGCGTGGGCTCGTCCATGCACCTGACGTTCGAAACCATCAAGCAGCATTTCGGCCTGGATGCCGTTCACGTGCCGTACCGCGGCGGCAGCAATGCGCTGAACGACCTGGCCGGCGGACAGATAGATGTGGGTATTGTGGCCGTTGCGCCGGCCATGCCATTCATTACGTCGGGCAAAATCCGCGCGGTAGCCGTCACCAGCGAAGCGCGGGCTGCGTCCCTGCCTGACGTGCCGTCGATTGCCGAACTGGGTTACGCAGGCTTCGACAGCGGAAGCTGGGCGGGCATCGCCGTGCCGAAGGGCACGCCGCCAGCGGTGGTGGAACGCCTGAATGCGGCGATCCGCCGGGTCATGGCCGACCCGCAAGTCTTGCAGGCGCTTGAGTCGCAGTCGTTCAAATCCATCGCCGGCTCGCCGGCCGACATGGGCAAGCTCATCGATCAGGAGTCCGCTCGCTATGGACCGCTGATCCAGCGCCTTGGTCTGACGGCGGAATAGCGAATGCCACGCGGCGGGCCGGGCGTTACTTCGCCTGCGTGCGCCGCTGCGCGTGCTGGCGCAGGATCTCCAGCAGCCGCTCGGTCAGGGGCGACTGATAGCTATTGCGCCGCGTCAGCACGCCGATCTGGCGATGCCAGGTAAGGTCCTCCAGCGGCACAATCGCAAGGTCCTGGCCGGCGTGCGCCGACAGGGTCATTTCGCTGACCAGCGTCAGCAGGTCCGTGCCGTGCAGGATGCTCAGCAGGTTTGATACGGACGCGTTGGATTCGATGGTCACTTCGGGCGGGGGCAAGCCGTGCTGCGCAAATCTGGTTTCCAGCCAGCGGCGGGAGGCGGCTTGCGGACCGGGCAGCATCCATTTGTACGGAGCAAGGTCGGCAAAGCGAACTTTGCGGCCGCTCAGCAAGGGATGGCCCGGCCGCGCCGCGGCATATAGCCGGTCTGCAAACAACGGTTCGCAATCGAATTCGGCCGCGGTGGCGGATTCAAACAGCGAGCTGATCGCAAAGTCCAGGTCTCCCTGACGCAGGGCAGGAATCAACGCATCGTTCAGGCTGACCATGACCTGCACCTTGGCGGCGGGCCGCTGCGACAGCAATTCGATGCAAGCGGGATTGAAGAACGGCTCGGCCAACAGCGGCGTGACGCCGGCGCGCACCTGCCCGATGCTACCCCGATGCAAATCACCAGCTTCCTGCATCGCGTCGTCAAGCTCGCGTCGGGCCTGGACCGACCGTTGATAGAACGCGCGTCCGGGAACGGTCAGCTCCATGCCTTTGGGCGTGCGCAGGAACAACTGCAGCTTCAGTTCGTCTTCCAGTCGGCGGATTCCCTTGGTCAGCGCGGGCTGGCTGATGCCGATGCTGTCCGCGGCGCGCCCCACGTGTCCCAGGCGGGCGACGGCCAGAAAATAGTCCAGATCTTCCAGTCTCATGATTCCGCATGGTTATCAAGATCGAAGAAAAGATAATCATGAGGATGACTGGCGCTGTCAAGCTGGGCACTACCTAGACAGGAGACATCATGCCCAACGACACACCGCTCACCCTGGCCGAACTGCGCGAGCGGCTGCGGCAGTATCTGCAGGACGAACTGCTTCCGCTGGAGCGCTCGCTCAACTTGAGTTACGAAGACAAGTTCGAGCGCAGTCTGGTGCAATCCGTATGGAAACGGTGCCGGACGCTCGGACTGTACGGTCCGCAGCTGCCGGTGGAACTGGGCGGGCAGGGCCTGTCCTATCGCGATCTGTGCGTACTGAAGGACGACGTCGCCGCTTCCGGCGCCATCCTGTTTCCGCACGTGCTGGGCGACTGGGGCGGGCCATCGCGTATCGGCAATCTGGTGCGCCATGCCACGCCGTATCAGCTTGAGCGCTACATCATGCCCGTGATTCATGCCGAGCGCGGGGCCTGCTTTGCCATGACGGAACCGCAGTCGGGTTCTGACGCGACCCGTCTGCAGACCACTGCGGTGGAGGACGGCGACGACTACATCGTCACGGGCACCAAGCACTACATCACGGCGTCCATGTTTGCGGACTTCGCCATCACGATGTGCGTCACGGACCCGGAGGCAGGGACCGACGGCATCTCGGCGATATTGATCGACCTGGACAGTCCCGGCGTGCGGCTTGTGCACGACTGCGTGCCGATGACGGGGCAGTACGTGGACGCGGACATCGTGTTCGACCAGGTTCGCGTGCCGAAGAAAAATCTGATCGGCGCGCCGGGGCAGGGCTTCAAGATCGCCATGAATCGCATCAGCGTGAACCGGCTGCTGCATTGTCCGACGATGATAGGCCTGGCGCGGCAGGCCTTCAGGCTGGCGGTGGACTACGCCAAGCACCGCCAGCAGTTCGGCGGCCCGATCAGCCGCTTCCAGGCCATCCAGCACATGCTGGCCGACATGGCGACGGCGTTGTACGCCTGCGAACACATGGTGCTTGCCACGGCGGCAAAGGCCGACGCCGGCGCAGACGTGCGGGACGAGGCCGCCATGTGCAAGCTGTTCGTGTCCGAACGCTGCTTCGACATTGCCGACAAGGCCATGCAGATCCACGGAAACGTGGGCGTGACGAAGAATCATCCGGTGGAGTTCATATTCCGCCGCCTGCGTCTTTACCGCATCGTCACCGGCACCAGCGAAATCCAGCGCAATACGATCGCCAAGGGGATCCTCGCATGACCCGAGGCGGCGGCTATCTCAGTGGGCTGACCGTGCTGGACCTGGGCCAGCTTCACCCGGGCCCATATACGGCGATGCTGCTCGGCCAGCTTGGCGCCACCGTGATCAAGGTGGAAAAGCCGCAGGGCGACACGGCGCGTCAGCTCGGCGCGGAAACCTTTGCCAAGTACAACCGCGGCAAGCGATCCATCAGCCTGGACTTCACGTGCGAGGAAGACCGGAGCACCCTCCTGCAGCTGACCGCGCGCAGCGACGTGCTGATCGAAGGCTTCCGGCCCGGCGTCATGGCCAGGATGGGGTTGGACTACACCCGCTTGGCGCAAGCCAATCCACGTATCGTGATGTGTTCGATCTCCGGCTTTGGCCAGACAGGCCCCTACGCGCAGCGGCCCGGCCACGATGTGAACTATCTGGCCCTGTCCGGTTACTGGGCCGTTCCATCGCAGGTGCGCGACGTGATGGGGCGCCCGCGCTTGCGCCTGTCGGATTACTGCGCGGCCATGCACGCCGCCTTGGCGATCCTGGCCGCCGTCGATGACGCGCGTGTCTCGGGCGTGGGCCAGCATCTGGACGTGTCCATCCATGATGCGCTGACCGCCTGGATGGCGCCGGCCCTGCAGGCGATGAACGGGCCCGCCGGCGCGGCCATCGATAACATGGCGCATGTCATGCCCGACAACGACGTGTTCGAGACGGCCGATGGACGGCATCTTGCGCTGGGCATCCTGGAAGAGACCTTCTGGCAAAACCTCTGCGAGGCGCTTACTCCGGACTGTCCCGAACTGAGCACGGAGACCTACCGGACGCGGGCAGGACGGCTGCGTGATAAGCGGGCGCTGAACGACCGGCTGCGCGCCTTGTTTGCCAGCCGCAGCCTGGATTATTGGGAAGGCGTGTTCCGTGGCCGCGACATTCCCTGGGCGCCGGTGCTTCGGCATGACGAGGTCTTCGACGATCCGCACGTACGCCATCGGGGCGTGGTTGCCGAGACGCCTGATGGACCCCGCGTGGCGTTTCCGGTCAAGTTCTCAAAGCCGCTGCCGGTACAGCCGGCGGCAGTGCCTGAGCTGGATGGGAATCGGGATGAGATCCTGGCCTGGGCAATGGGACGCGGGCCGAGATAGGCGGGGTGCCATGGCCCCCCCATGCGCCATGCCCCCGTCACGCGTTTCAGTTGGGCTGATCCTTGCCCGGCTCTTCGGCCAGCACCTGCGGCGTCACGTAGGGGGCGTGGGCGGTGTTGACGGGCTCCATGCGCAGCGGCTGGTGTACGCGCGACGGCGGCACCAGTGAGCCGGGGGCGTCGGGATTGGTCCACGACGGATCCGGGATTTCCGCAAAGACCTGGCGCAGGCGTTCACCCCAGGTGCCGCGGATCATGCGGAAGTATTCGTTGTGTTCGTCGATGCTGGCAAAGTGCGTCACGCGCATCGAGTTGGCGCTATACACAAGCAGGTCCAGTGGCACGCCGACCGAGATATTGGAGCGCAGCGTGGAATCCATGGAGATCAGCGCGCACTTGGCGGCCTCGTCCAGCGAGGTGTCCGGCTGCAGCACGCGGTCCAGGATGGGCTTGCCGTACTTGGCCTCGCCGATCTGGAAATACGGGCACTCCTGGCCGGCCTCGATGAAGTTGCCCGCCGAATACACCTGGAACAGGCGGCACTGTTCGGTGCCGATCTGGCCGCCGAAGATCATGCTGACGTTGAAATCCACGCCCTGCTCGTGCAGGGCGGCGGCCTCGCTTCGGTAGACCTCGCGCACCGCCGCGCCCACCAGCCGCGTGGCCGCGAACATGTCGGGCGCGTTCCAGAGGGTGTCGGCGCCTTCCTCGCGCTGACGGGTCAGCACATTCAGCACGGCCTGGCTGACCGCCAGATTGCCGGAGGTCATCAGGACCATGACGCGCTCGCCCGGCAGTTCGAAAACGGTCATTTTGCGAAACACGCTGATCTGGTCGACGCCCGCATTGGTGCGGGAGTCGGAGAGAAACACCAGGCCGGCGTCGAGTCGGGCGGCTACGCAGTAGGTCATGATCGGAAAGAGGGAAAAACCACCACGCATTGTATTGCGGCGCGGCGGGGCGGATGTAACGGCATACTGCTGCGGGCTTACTGCTGCGGGCTTACTGCTGCGCGCCGGCCTGGACCCGGACGCTGATCTCCATCGATTCCTCGCCGCCACCGGTGCGCACGCCGCGCACGGGCGAGGCCGAGTCGTAGTCCCGGCCCACCGCCAGCCGGCAATGGCACTCCGAGGCGAACTGGTTGTTGGTGATGTCCACGCTGGTCCAGCCCACGTCGGGCAGCCAGACGTCCGCCCACGCGTGGCTGGCCGCATGCTCGGCGGTGGTGTACAGGTAACCGCTGACGTACCGCGCCGGCACCGCCAGGCCGCGCACGCAGGCCAGGAAGAGGTGGGCGTGGTCCTGGCACACGCCGAGGCCCAGGGCCAGCACCTGATCGGCGGCGGTCGTCACGTCCGTGGTGCCGGGCACGTAGGCCACGCGTCCGTGGATCGCCGCCGCCAGTTTCAGGATGTCGTCCGACGTCGACAGTCCATTCGGCAACACTGCCCGCGCAAAGGCCAGAATCGTTTCATCCGCCTGCGTCAGCCGCGTCGGCACGCAATAGGCGTGCACCGGCAGGCGGCTGTCTTCGCTGCCCAGCACGCCGCGCGTCAGCGGCGCCACCAGCACCTGGCCGGAGACGCGCAGTTCGATGTCGCTGTGCGGCTGGTTCAGCGTCAGCGTATGCGTGATGTTGCCGTAGGCGTCGACCTGCTTGTCCAGTTCGCCCGGAGCCTCGATGTGCCAGCGCAGCACGCGCTGGTGCTCGTCGTCGCGCGGCGTCAGGCGCAGGGTCTGGATGCTGTAGTTGACCGGCGCCGTGTAGCGGTAATGCGTGACGTGCGTGATGATCTGCTTCATTGCCTCTCCCGTGTTAGGCCGACAGCGGCACCAGGAAGTCCTGGCTGATCCGGTTGCCCAGGTCGTTGATGCGGTCCAGGAAGCGATCCAGGTAGCGGTGCAGTCCGCTCGCCAGTATGTCTTCGACGCGCCCGTACTGCAGCTCCGCACATAGCATGCCCGCGCGGCGCTCGGTTTCCGTGGAGCGCTGATTCGAGACGCGCGCCAGGTCGCCGGCCACCGCCCGCATCGCGGCCAGCAGCGATCGCGGCATGTCGCCATGCAGGATCAGCAGTTCGGCCACGCGGTCGGGCGTGATGACATCACGGTACACCTTGCGGTAGATCTCCAGGCCGGACACGGAACTGAGCAGCGCCGACCAGCGGTAGAACTCGCTTTGCAAGGCGGCCGCGCCGGCCGGTTCCGCACGGCCGTCCTGCGCGCCCGCGCCGCCGCGTTCATGGAACTTCACGTCCAGCATGCGCGCGGTGTTGTCGGCGCGTTCCAGATGCATGCCGATGCGCATGAAGTACAGCGCCTCGTCTTCCAGCATGGTGGCGATCGTGACGCCGCGCGCCAGATGCGAGCGGAACTTCACCCACTCGAAGAACTCGCCCGGATTGCGCTCCAGCAGGCCGGTGTGCAGGTGCTTGAGGAGTTCAAGCCAGGTGGTGTTGTAGGTTTCCCAGACTTCGGTCGTCAGGCTGCCGCGCACCGCGCGCGCGTTTTCGCGAGCGGCGCGCATGCAGGCATAGATCGATGACGAATTTTCCGGATCGCGCACCATGTACTGCAGCACGTCGTGCGGCGATATGGAGGCGTATTTGCTTTGGTACAGGCCCTGCAGCTCGGAAATGCGCAGCACGCCCAGCCACGAGCCTTCGCGCGTGTGCGTGTCCTGCGGCAGCAGCGACATCTGCAGGTTCACGTCCAGCATGCGGGCGGTGTTTTCGGCGCGCTCGGTGTAGCGGCACATCCAGAACAGGTTGTCGGCGGTTCGGCTCAGCATGGTCAGTCCTCCAGCACCCAGGTGTCCTTCGTGCCGCCGCCCTGGCTGCTGTTGACCACCAGCGAGCCCTCGGTCAGCGCCACGCGGCACAGGCCGCCCGGCACGGTGCGGATCTCCTTGCCGCACAGCACGTACGGACGCAGGTCCACGTGGCGCGGCGCGACGCCTGATTCCACGTAGGTCGGCGTGGTCGACAGCGCCAGCGTGGGCTGCGCGATGTAGTTGCCGGGGTTGGCGCGTACGCGGTCCCTGAACGCGTCCACGTCGGCGCGCGAGGCGGACGGCCCGACCAGCATGCCGTAGCCGCCCGCGCCGTGCACTTCCTTGACCACCAGTTCGTGCATGTTGGCCAGCACGTGCGACAGCTCGTCCGGCCGGCCGCAGCGCCAGGTGGGCACATTCGACAGGATGGGTTCCTCGCCCAGGTAGAAGCGGATCATGTCGGGCACGTACAGGTACGTGGATTTGTCGTCGGCGATGCCGGTGCCGATGGCGTTGGCCAGCGTGACGCGGCCGGCGCGATACACCGACAAGAGGCCCGGCACGCCCAGCGCGGAATCGGCGCGAAACGCCAGCGGATCCAGAAAATCGTCGTCCAGCCGGCGGTAGATCACGTCCACCTTGCGCGGCCCGCGCGTGGTGCGCATGTAGACGGTGTTCTGTTCCACAAACAGGTCCTGGCCTTCGACCAGTTCCACGCCCATCTGCTGCGCCAGGAACGCGTGCTCGAAGTACGCCGAGTTGTACATGCCCGGCGTCAGCACCACCACGGTGGGGTCGTCGCCGCCATGGGGCGCGACCTCGCGCAGGTTGTCCAGCAGCAGGTCCGGGTAGTGGGCCACCGGCTCGACCTTGATGCGGCCGAAGGCGTCTGGCATCAGCCGCATCGACATCTTGCGGTTTTCCAGCATGTACGACACGCCCGACGGCACGCGCAGGTTGTCCTCCAGCACATAGAACTCGCCGGCGCCCGCCCGCACGATGTCCACGCCGGCGATGTGGCAGTAGATGTCTTCGGCCACGTCGACGTCCTGCATCTCGGGGCGGTATTGCGCGTTCAGGAAGACCTGCTCGGCCGGCACGATGCCGGCGCGCACGATGTCGTGACCGTGATAGATGTCGCGGATGAACAGGTTCAGCGCGCGCACGCGCTGCTTCAGGCCCGCTTCCAGGAGCCGCCATTCGTCGGCGGGGATGATGCGGGGGATCAGGTCGAAAGGGATGAGGCGTTCGGTGCCGGCGGCGTCGCCCGCCACCGAGAACGTGATGCCGACCCGGCGAAAGCTCAGGTCGGCCTCGAGCCGGCGCACGGACATGGCCTCGGCCGACTGCTCGTTGTGCCAGCGCTCGAATGCCTGATAGTGGGCGCGGATGCGGCTTTCGCCGTCGCGCATTTCGTCATAGGCGGATGGGCGGGCGGGTCTGTCCATCATGGCTCCTCCGGTGCAGATGCATAGCTACAAGCAACCCGCATGCCAGGTTTGGCGGCTGGCGGGCGCCACGGAGTCAATATGCGCTGCGGACGGGGGAATTGCCATCCCCACGGCGGACGACGCGGAGATCGGGGGACGGGCCGCGCCACGGCGGGCGCGGGGGCGTTGGAAAGCGCACCACGCTGGTGCGCCCTCGCGAAGCTGCTGATGCGTCAGGCTGGTGCGTCGCCGGGTGCGTCGCCGGGTGCACCGACGGGTGCGTCAGAGTGGCGCATCGGACGGGTGCGTTGGTTGCACCCGCAGACCGGCGTGTCAGTTCATCCGATACGAATGCAGGACCGATCCGCCTGTCTTGCCTTCCTCGAGCGGGGCGTGCGGCACCCAGCCGTCCTGGGTCAGCACCGCGTCCAGCCGGACGTCGTGCGCGGCGGGGACGTATCCCGGTTCCAGCTCACCGCAGCTCCAGGCGATGCCAATGGCGGTGAACGCGTAGCCGCGTTCGCGCAGGGCGGCGAGCGTGCGGTCGTAGTAGCCGCCGCCATAGCCCAGGCGGTCGCCCTGTTCGGTGTAACCGAGGGTGGGCACCAGAACCACATCAGGCAGCAGTTCGGGACCGGCCACGGGCTCCTGGATGCCGTAGGGGCCGGCGCGCAGCTCGGCTTCGGGTGTCCAGGGCAGGAACGCGAGCGGCGCGTTGCGCTCGCGCACCACGGGCAGGGCGACGGTCATGCCGGCCTCGCTCCATTGCGTCAGCAGGGGGCGCAGATCGGGTTCGTCGGCCATGGGCCAGAACGCGGCGACGGTTGTGGGGGCCGGATTGCCCGCCTGCACGGCCTGGTCGCGGGCGACGTTCAGCCACGTGAACAGGCGCGCGCGCATGAGCAAAGCGCCCCGGCTGCGCTGGTCTTCCGGCAGGTCGGCGCGCAATTTTCGCAATCGCGTGCGCTCCTGGACTGCGGTATCCTCTTGAGTATTTTGCGTAGTCATGCTGTGGCTGTAACCGGGGGGTTGAAGATGAAGGCAAACATGCTGAAGACGAACTTGCGTAGGCTCAGCATGCGGGTGCGTCGAGAGACAGGCGCCCAGCAGCCACCACGGTATCAGAAATCCTCGTCCCAAGCCGCCGACGCCCGCTCCGGGCTGTACCGCGGGTTGCACCGCTTTCTCCCGCTAGTGGCGCTGTTCACTGCAGCCTGTGCGCCCGTTGATGCGCAGCAGCGCAGCGCCGCCGTCAATCCTCAGCCCCAGCCCGCCGTGCAGGCCGCCCAGCCGATGATCGCGGTGCCGCCCGTGGCGCTGGCAGGCCTGCCGCCTACTGCCGAAACCCCCGCGCTGGCCGCCGTGGTCGCCGCCCGCGAGGCCATGAGCCGCAAGCAGTGGTCCGTTCTGGGCGTGCTCGTGCCGCAGGCCAAGGGCGATCCGCTGGGCATGTACCCCGAGTACTGGCTGCTGCGCTACCAGCTCTGGACGCCGCCCGCCTCGGGCCGTCCCGTCGCGGCCCTGCAGCAGTTCATCAACAGCAATGGCGACGCCTACCTGGCCGACCGCCTGCGCGGCGACTGGCTGCTGGCTGCCGCGCGCAGCGGCGACTTCGAAACCGTGCGCAAGCTGGCGCCCGTGAAGAACAGCAACGCGCAGATCGAATGCGCCATTCTTGACGCCAAGCACATGACCGGCCAGCGCGCCACCGCCGCGCAGGCGATGGCCGTCTTCGCGCCCGGCAGCGCGTGCTGGGCGCTGTACGACCAGCTGGTGGCCGACGGCATCCTGGGCTGGGAGCAGCTTGAACCGCAGCTGCGCGACGCCATCGAGGCCAACAAGACCACCGACGCGCGCAAGTTCGTGCAGTACATGTTCGAGCCGCGCGACGTGAAGACCTACGACGTCCTGATGAAGGACCCCATGAAGTGGCTCACGCGCCAGGACCGCATGCCGGTGGGCCGCAACGAAAAGGAACTGGTCACGATCGCGCTGGCCCGCCTGGCGCGGTCGGACATCGGCGTCGCCGATTCCTATCTGCGCCGCGAATGGGCCAAGTCGATGTCCAAGCAGAACCTGGCCTGGGTGCGGGGGCAGTACGCGCTGGCCGCCGCGCTGGGCTTGGACAGCCGGGCCAACGACTGGTACCGCGAGGCCGGCCACATCCGCATGACGGAATACAACGCCGCCTGGAAGGTGCGCGCGGCGCTGCGCCAGCCCAAGATCGACTGGAAGTGGGTCATCGAATCCATCGACGAGATGCCGGCCTCGCAGCAGGCCGAGACCGCGTGGGTGTACTGGAAGGCCCGCGGCCAGGCCGCGCAGGGCCACAAGGAAAAGGCCCAGGCCGCCTATGCCAGCATCTCCGACCGCTTCGATTTCTACGGCCAGCTCGCGGCCGAAGAACTGGGCCGGCGCATCAACGTGCCGCCGCGTCCGGCGCCCATCAGCGACCGCGAGATCGCCGAGGCGCGCGCCAATCCGGGCCTGCAGCGCGCCGTGCTGCTGTTCCGTCTGGGCTGGCGTGCCGAGGCCGTGCCTGAATGGAACTTCACGCTGCGCGGCATGAACGACCGTCAGCTCATGGCGGCCGCCGAACTGGCCCGCGCCGAAAACATTTACGACCGCGTGGTCAATACGTCGGACCGCACGGAAAAGGAATTCGACTTCAGCCAGCGCTTCATCGCGCCGTTCGAGGGCCGCGTTACCGCCAAGGCCAACGCCATCGCGCTCGATCCGGCGTGGGTGTACGGGCTGATCCGCCAGGAATCGCGCTTCATCATGGATGCGCGCTCGCATGTGGGCGCCTCGGGCCTGATGCAGCTCATGCCCGCCACGGCCAAGTGGGTCGCCGGCAAGATCGGCATGAGCGACTTCACCCCTGGCAGCGTCAATGATTTCGACACCAATACCGAACTGGGCACCAACTACCTGAACATCGTGCTGCGCGACCTGAACGGTTCGCAGATGCTAGCCAGCGCGGGCTACAACGCCGGTCCGGGCCGCCCGCGCAACTGGCGCTCGACGTTCACACATCCGGTTGAAGGCGCCATCTTTGCCGAGACCATCCCGTTCACGGAAACGCGCACGTACGTCAAGAACGTGATGTCCAACGCCACGTACTACGCGGCGATGTTCACCGGCCAGCCGCAATCGCTGAAGGAACGCCTGGGCAACATCGTGCCGGTCGGCACTGAAACCGCCGCGGCGCAATGACGGGGGACCCGGCCACCGAGGGCCTGCGCGCCTACATCGTCGGCGGCGCCGTGCGCGACGCGCTGCTGGGCCTGCCGGCTGGCGATCACGATTGGGTCGTGGTGGGCGCCACGCCCGAGGACATGACGCGCCGCGGCTTCATCCCGGTCGGCGGCGATTTTCCCGTCTTCCTGCATCCCCGCACGAAAGAGGAGTACGCGCTGGCGCGCACCGAACGCAAGTCGGGGCGGGGCTACAAGGGCTTCACTTTTTATACGGGCACGGACGTCACGCTGGAGGAAGACCTGCGCCGCCGCGACCTCACGGTCAACGCGATTGCGCAGGACGAGAACGGACAGCTCGTCGACCCGCTGAACGGCGCCGACGACCTGCGCGCCCGCGTCTTTCGGCACGTGGGCGAGGCGTTCGAGGAAGACCCCGTGCGCATCCTGCGCCTCGCCCGCTTTGCGGCGCGCTTTGGCGATTTCAGCGTGGCGCCGGAAACGATGACGTTGTGCCGGCGCATGGTGGCGGCCGGCGAGGCCGATGCGCTGGTGGCCGAGCGCGTCTGGAAGGAACTGTCGCGCGGCCTGATGGCGCAAACGCCTTCGCGCATGCTGGGCGTGCTAGCCGAATCCGGCGCGCTGGCGCGCGTGATGCCCGAGCTGCTGGGCGTGGAGGAAGTGGGGCCGCAGGTCGACCGCGCAGCGCAGCAGGGCTTGCCGCTGGCAAGCCGCTACGCGCTGATGTGCCGCCTGACGCCCGAGCGCGACGCGCTCGGCCGCCGGATGCGCGTGCCCACGGAATGCAACGACTATGCGCGGTTGCTGCCTGATGTGCTGGACGCGCTCGATGCATTGGACGGCATGCCGGACGGCGCCGATGCGCAACTTGCGCTGATGGAGCGCGTCGATGCCTTGCGCAAACCGGAACGCTTTTTTGAATTGCTGGATGCCGCGGCCGTGTTGCGCGCGGTGGATATGCCCGCCTGGCAGGAACGGGTGGCGGCGGTGCGCGGCGTGGACGCGGGCGCCATCGCCAAGGCGTGCGCGGGCGAGCCGGCGCGCATCAAGGAAAGCGTGCGCCAGGCGCGACTGGCGCGATTGGTGGATCTGCAGGCGGGCTGATTCGGCCGGCCGCTGCGGCGCTTGCCGCAATTGCACATCGCAGCCGCTTGCCGCAGTACTCGTCGCAGTTACTCCCCACAGTTACTCGCCGCAGCCGCTCAGCGCAGTCGGCCACTACTCGTCGCTTACAGCTTGCCCAGCCGGTCGCCGCGTGAAAACCCGGACAGCGGCGCCGTCATGCCGCGACCGATGGCCAGCACCTTGAACAACTCGCCCATCTCGGCCTCCGACAGCAGCTTCTGCACGGGCGCGACCGCCTGCGCGTAGGCCTGGGCGTCGGACGGGTCCAGCCCGGCCAGCAGATCCATCAATCCGGCGTTCATCAGAAAGCGGGCCTGCGAGGTGTAGCCCAGCACCTGCATGCCCGCCTCAAGGGCGGCTTCCGCCATCGCGGTGAAGTCCACGTGCGCGGTGATGTCCTGCAGGCCCGGCGCGGTGAAGGGGTCGCCATGCGCATGGTGGCGCAGGTGGCACATCAGCGTGCCGCCCGCGCGCTGCGGATGGTAGTACTCGCTGCGCGGAAAGCCATAGTCCACCAGCAAGGCCGCGCCGCGCTCGAGCCAACTGCCCATCGCGGCGATCCACGCCTCGCCCTGCAGATTGATTTCGGACACATAGCCGGGCAGCGCGGGCATGCGCGCCGCAACGGCGGTGGCCAGGGCCGCCGGGGCCGGCCGATCTTCCCACGTGAACCCGCCGTTCGCATCCACCGTCACGCCGCGTTCCTGCACCTGACCGGCTTCGCTCCAGGCAAAGAGCGACACGGGCATCGCGTCCAGCACCTCGTTGGCCAGCACGCAGCCCGAAAACGTATTCGGTAGCGCATCCAGCCACTGCACCCTGTCGCCGAAAGGCGCCAGCCGTTCGGCCTGGCGGGCGCGCAGGTCCGCCGACACTTCCAGGATCCAGTAGCGCGTGTCGGCCAGGCCCAGCGCATACAGTTCATGCAGCACGCCTTCGGCCAGCGCGCCGGTGCCGGCGCCGAACTCCAGCACGTCGTGCGTGCCGGTCTGGCGCAGCACCTCGGCCGCCTGGCGCGCGAGCGTGCGCGCAAACAGCGGCGTGAGCTGTGGCGCGGTCACGAAGTCGCCGGCTGGCGTCTTGCCGCCGTCGTCTGCATCGGCCAGCTTGACGTTGCCTGCCGCGTAATAGCCCAGCCCGGGGGCATACAAGGCTTCCGCCATCCAGTGATCGAACGGCAGCCAGCCGCCGTTGGACGCGATCGCGGCGCGCAGGTGGGCGGCGGTAGCGTCGCTGTGCTCACGCGCGGCGGGGGAAAGGGGGGGCAGATTGGCGGGGGCGGGGCGTTGCATGGGCGGCAGAGACGTGGGTAAACCGACATTTTCCCAAAAAAAAACCCCACGGCATGGCCGCGGGGCTTTTTGAATCAGGCGTGGGGATCAGCCGCGGCGATCGTTCGACTTGCCGAAGCGCTTGGCGGGGGCGCCAGGACGCTTGTCGAACGAGGGCTTGCCACGGAAACCGCCTTCGGGGCGATCACCGCCGCGGAAGCCGCCTTCGCGCTGCGGACGGTCGCCGAAGCTGGGACGGTCGCCAAAGCTGGGGCGCGCGTCGCGATCGCCACCACGGAAGCCGCCTTCACGCGGGGCACGCTCGCTGAACGGGCGGGCATCGCGCTGCGGACGGTCGCCATAGCTGGGACGGTCGCCGAAGCTGGGACGCGAATCGCGGTCGCCGCCGCGGAAGCCGCCTTCACGCTGAGGACGGTCGCCGAAGGGACGATTGCCCTGGTAGCCGCCTTCGCGCTGGGGACGATCGCCGAAGCTGGGACGGTCACCGAAGGAACGCTGCGGGCGGTCGCCAAACGGGCGGTCGTCGAACGAACGGTTGCCTTGGTAGCCGCCGTCGCGCGGCTTGAACTCGCCACGCGGGCCGCCGAACGAACGGCCTTCACGCGGTGCGCCATCGCGCGGCGCGCCGTCGCGATTACCTGCAAAGCCGCCCGAATGGCGCGAACCGCCGAAACCGCCGGGACGCTTGCCGAAAGGCTTGCCATACGGCTTGCCACCGCCGCCGCCGCCGGTGGACGGACGCGGGGTGCGCTTGGGTTCCAGGCCGGCGATCACTTCAGGGGTGATGGACTGGCCGATGTAGTGCTCGATGCGGCGGACCTTGTGGCGCTCGGAGTGCGTGGCCAGCGTGAAGGCCAGACCGTTGCGGCCAGCGCGGCCCGTGCGGCCGATGCGGTGCACGTAGTCTTCGGCCTGCATCGGCAGGTCGAAGTTGACGGCGTGGCTGATGCCTTGCACGTCGATGCCGCGGGCTGCCACGTCGGTGGCGACCAGGATGCGCAGCTGGCCGCGTTGCAGTTGCGACAGCGTGCGGGTGCGTTGGCGCTGGTTCATGTCGCCGTGCAGGGCAGCGGCGGCAAAGCCTTGGTCGGCCAGGCGGTCGGCCAGGTCGTCCGCGCCGCGCTTGGTCGACGTGAAGACGATGGCTTGATCCAGCGAGGCGTCGCGCAGCACGTGATCCAGCAATTGCATCTTGTGGCTGGCATCGTCCGCGTACAGCAGGCTTTGCGTGATGTTGGTGTGCTTTTCCTTGGCGCCGGCGATCTCGATGCGCTGCGGCTCGCGCATCATGCGCGAGGCCAGCTTGGCGACGGTGCCGTCCAGCGTGGCCGAGAACAGCAGCGTCTGGCGGCCTTCGGGCAGGCGCTCGACGATGGTCTCGATATCTTCAATGAAGCCCATGTCCAGCATGCGATCGGCTTCGTCCAGCACCAGCGTGTGCACGGTGTTCAGCTTGACGCGGCCGGATTGCAGGTGGTCGATCAGGCGGCCCGGGGTGGCGACCAGCACGTCAACGCGGCGCGACAGCGCCTTCAGTTGCGCGCCGTAGGGCATGCCGCCCACGACGGTCGCGGTGCGCAGGTCGGCCAGCTTGCGGCCGTAGGTGGCGGTGGCTTCCGTGACTTGCAGGGCCAGTTCGCGGGTCGGGGTCAGCACCAGCACTTGCACGCCGACGCCCTTGTTGGCGGGCATCTGGGCGATGCGGTGCAGGGCGGGCAGCATGAAGGCGGCGGTCTTGCCGCTGCCGGTCTGCGAGGACACCATCAGGTCATGGCCGGCCAGTGCTTGCGGAATGGCGGCGGCTTGAACGGAGGTGGGGGTGGTGAAGCCAGCTTCTTGAACGGCCGACAACAGGGCGGGCGCGAGACCCAGGGTATCGAAAGACATTACTTTCCCTTGCCGCAATCAATGCGACGCAGTGCTTGGTCGGGCCAGGGGATTAGGCGGCCGGATCCAGGCGACGGTTGATGGAGCATCGTGCCGACCGGATCAACCATGCGCGTGGCGCGTTCTCTTGTACTGATGGAACGCAGGGCGAAAGGAAAGGGGTCAGGAATCGATGATAGTTCGGCATGAGGCCGGGGATAGGCTTCCCGGCAGTCTGCAAAAAATTCCGCTAAATCAAGGCGGTAAATGCCGAACTCGTTTTGTGCAGTGCGGCGATCATAACCCGAATTCGCCCTGCAATGGAATTATTTTTTTGTCCAGTCCCCAATCAATAGGGTTTTTCCCTTGGTCCTGCAGCCAGGTGTTGGTGGCCCGGAAATGGCCGCATCCGAGGAAGGGCACGGGCGGCCGGCGGGCGGATAGCGGAGATGGATGGTTGGACATCAGGACGAGATGACCACTGTCGGGCGGAAGCAACAGCCGCTTGGCCTGCGCGTGGGCGCCCCACAGCATGAAGACCTTGGGCGAGGGATCACGTGCCACGTGCGCGATCAGCGCATCCGTCACCGTTTCCCAGCCGCGTTTCGCGTGCGAGGCGGGCTGGCCGTCTTCGACCGTGAGTGCCGTGTTTAGCAGAAGCACACCTTGGTCGGCCCAGGGGCTCAGATCGTTGCCCGCCGGGACGCTCAGCGCCGGATAGTCGCGCGCAATCTCGTTGAAGATATTGCGCAGGCTGGGCGGGCGCTTGCAATCGTCCGGCACCGAAAACGCCAGGCCCTGCGCCTGGCCGGGGCCATGGTAGGGATCCTGGCCCAGGATCACGACGCACACGTCCGACGGCGCCAGGCCATGCAGCGCGCGGAAGGGCGTGGCGGGGTACACCACGGCGCCTTGTGCGAGGCGCGCCTCCACATGGGCGGTGGCGGCAGCCAGCGCGGCGGCGACGGCAGGGTCGGCGGACAAGGCGGCCTGCCACGCGGCAGGCAGTTGCGCGGCCTGGGCGGCCAGGGCGTTGGATGTGAGGCGGTTGTCGATCGGCATGGGCGCGATTTTGGCACAGCCCGGTCAGCCGGATCGGCCCGCTTGTGCGATCAGACCGCCTTCCCAATCAGACTGGCCAGCCAGCCTGACGGTGCGCCGAATCCCAGAACATCCATTCAAGCTGGGCGGCGTGCGTGTAGGCCTGGTGCATCGCGGCCAGGGTCTGCGGCGACGTTGTATCCGCCGCACGATCCACGGTGGCGGTCACGGCGCGGACCAGCGCGTGGAAATCGTCGCCGGCGTAGGTGTCGATCCAGGCCGCATACGGATTGGGCCGCACGGCGCGTGCGTGGATGTCGCGCCCGATTTCGGCGTAGATCCAGAAGCAGGGCAGCAGGGCGGCCAGGACGACCGGATAGGGCGCGCTCCAGGCGGTGGCAATCAGGAAGCTGGTGTAGTGATGGCTCGCCGGCGTCAGCGGCGTGGCTTCGAAGGTAGCGGCGTCGATGCCGAACTGCTGCATGAACCCGGCGTGCAGGCTGCGCTCGGCGACGACGGCGCCCTTGGCGGCCTCGGCAAACTGCACCACGCCGTCGGCATCGTCGGCCTTGGCGGCGGCGATGGCGAGCGCGCGTCCGAACGCCACCAGATAGTGCGCGTCCTGGATCATGTAGTGCTTGAACGCGTCCTCGGCGAGCTGGCCGCTGGCCAACTCGCGGTTGAACGGCATGTCGCGCGTCTTCTCATAGAGCGCGGCGTTGCGGGTCCAGGCATCGGAACTGAAAGACATGGAATTCCTCTGGGATAGGCTCGGGCGCGCGTGGCGCGCGCCATCGGCGGGGCATAAGGGTAAAGGGGGTAAAGACGGAAGCGCAGGCGGATCGCGGCGCGGGGACGGCTGGTTCAGGCTGCGCGTTTGCGGTGTTGTCGGGCGTAGTCGAGAAGCGCGTCGCGCAACACCACCGCCTGGTTGTGCTCGGTATTGCGCGCACCGAAAAGCAAGGTCAGGGGGCGATCCCCCGCGGCGTCCAGCAACGCCGCCATGCGCGATTGCTGCGCTGGGGTGGCGAGTTCAGCCAGATACTTGGCGCGGAAGTCATCCCAGCGGTCCTCGATGTGGCTGAACCATTTGCACAGTTCGGCGCTGGGGGCGATGTCGCGGGCCCATTCGTCCAGGCCAAGGTCTGCGCGGCGCAGTCCGCGTGGCCACATGCGGTCGACCAGGGCGAGGTAGTGACCTTCCGGACCGGTGCCTTCATAGACACGCTGCACGATGATGTTGGACGATTTCATGCCGGCTCCTGCAACTGACGGTGCGGCCAGTCTACTGCAACGCCCGCGACGCGCCGGATCACGGCGTACTGGAAGTTTGACGCGGCGCACCGGCGGCGCGCAGCACCGCGAATCCGACCGGCTTGTCGCGCCAGCGGGTTGTCGATTACATTCACTTAACCTCTATGTAACAACCCTATTACAGGCCGACGCCGTCGGCCTTTTTTGAACCCACGATTCTGTCGTGGCTTCGCCAGGCCGCCTGGCGCCCTTCGCCGTCATGCCGCCACGCAACCCTTCAGACCTGCATCCCTCGCCCGTTACCGCCGGCCGCCTGCGCATTCTGCATACGGAGGCGGCTACGGCGTTCGGCGGACAGGAATTCTGCATCTATAAGGAGATGGTCGCCATGCGCGAGCGCGGCCATCACCTGGAAGCCGTGTGCCAGCCGCACGCCGAACTGACGCAGCGCCTGCGCGACGCCGGGTTCACCGTGCACACCATCAACATGGACGGCCCTGTGAATTTCATGCGCAGCGTGGCATTCGTGCGGCGCGTGGCGGCTCGTGGCCGGTTCGACGTAGTCAACACCCACAGCCGCAGCGACACGGTGCGGGCCGCGATGGGCGCGCGCCTGGCGCGCACGCCGCTCATTGTGCGCACCCGCCACCTGGCCAAGCCGATCAACTCGCTGTACGCCTATACGTGGCTGGCCCACCGCGTCATCGCGGTGAGCCGGCACGTGCACCGCCAGCTGCTGGATGGCGGCGCGGCGCCCCAGTCCATCGCCACCATCCATTCCCCGATCGTCCTGCCCGAAAGCGATGGCCAGGGCTCTGTCCGGCAAGAACTCGGGCTGCCTGACGATGCCCTCGTGGTGGGTTGCGTGGCCGTGATGCGTGCGGAAAAGGGGCACGCGGACCTGATCGACGCCTTCCACCAGGTTGTGGCCACGTTTCCGCATGCCCACCTGGTGCTGGCCGGAGATGGCATGCCGGTGTTCGAGCGCCTGAAGGCGCAGGTGCAATCCCTGGGCCTCGCATCGCGCGTGCACTTCCTGGGCCGGCGTCATGACATCGGCAACGTATTGCAGGCGTTCGACGTGTTTGCGTTGCCGACCCACCGCGAAGCCTTTGGCACGGCGTTCGTCGAGGCCGCCGCCATGGGGGTGCCGGTGATCGGCACCGACGTGGGCGGCGTGCCGGAAACCATGCAGGCCGGCGTGACCGGGCTACTGGTGCCGCCGCGAGACCCGGCTGCGCTGGCCGCGGCGCTGGAAAGCCTGCTGGCCGATCCCGAACGCAGACGCCGCATGGGCGAGGCGGGCCGCGAATTCATCCGCGGGCAGGGTCTGTTCAGCGCGGATCGTGCCGCGCAGTTGGTCGAATCGGCGTACGCACGCTGGCTGGGGGAGCGGCGCGGGCCTGCATCCGTGGCGCCTGGCGGCTCATTGCCCTGACTGCCTCAACGCCCATGCAGGCTCAATGCCATAGCAACGCATTCATGGCTTCCACCAGCCGGTCGCGGTAGCGAGGCAGCAGCGCTTGCACCTGCGCCTGCCGGTCCTTCCAGGAATCCGGCTCAGCGCCCGGCGCGATGCGCGGCGCTGCCCAGATCGGATCCGGAAAATGCCGGTCGCCGCGCCAGCGCGGGATCACGTGCCAATGCAGGTGCGGCACCATGTTGCCCAGCGACGCCAGGTTGATCTTGTCCGGCGTCAGGATCGCCTGCTGCGTTTCCTCCACCACATACACCGCCCGCATCAGCAGGTCGCGGCCATGCGTGGACAGGCTGGTCATCTCGGCCAGGTGACCGTTCCAGATCACGCGCGTGAAGCCTGGATAGTCGGCGTCGTCGACCTCGATGATGCGCAGGTGCGGCCCGCGCCACAGCAGCGTGCCGCCGTCTTCCTGGCACAGCGGACAGTTGGGATCGCGCGCGCTCAAGCCATCACCTTGCGGTACTGGATGAAGCCGGAACGGTCGGCAATCCGGTCGTAGAGCTGCATGGCGGTCGCGTTGGTTTCGTGTGTCAGCCAATAGACGCGGGCGCAGTTGGCCGCGGCGGCTTCGGCGTAGACGTGTTCGATCAACTTGCGGCCCGCGCCCGTGCCGCGCGCGTCCTGGTCCACATAAAGGTCCTGCAGGTAGCAGTAGTCGCCGGCGGTCCAGGTGGAGCGATGGAAGATCCAGTGCACCATGCCGACAGCGCGGCCGCTTTCATAGACCAGCGCCGCGTGCATGGGCTCGGCGGGGTCCAGGAAGCGCGCCCAGGTGTTGCGCGTGACGGCGTCGTCGATGCTGACGCGGTAGAAGTCCTGGTAGCCCTTCCACAGGGGCAGCCAGGCGTCGAAGTCGGTGGCGACGATGGGACGGATTTCTGCGGTACTCATGGCGCAAGGCCTCCTGGGGTCTTCAGAGTTGGATTTCCATGGCGTCGACGATATGCCGCAGCACCTGCAGGCGAGCGTAACGCTTGTCGTTGGCCGACACCAGATGCCACGGCGCGTGGGCCACATCGGTGCGCGTCATCATCTCGTTGGCTGCCGCCGCGTATTCTTTCCACTTGTCGCGGTTGCGCCAGTCGTCGGGCGTGATCTTGAAATTCTTGAACGGTGATTTCTCGCGCTCGTGAAAACGCTTGAGCTGCTCGTCGGGCGTGACGGCCAGCCAGAACTTCAGCACCAGCGCGCCGCTGGCGGCAAGCTGTTCCTCGAAGTCGTTGATCTCGGCATACGCGCGGCGCCACCGGGCGGGCGGTATCAGCTTTTCGACGCGCTCGACCAGCACGCGGCCGTACCACGAGCGGTCGAAGATGCCGATGCGGCCATGGCTGGGAATGCAGCGCCAGAAACGCCACAGATAGGGCCGGGCCAACTCTTCGGTCGTGGGCGCGGATATCGGCGTGATGTCGACTTGCCGGATATCCAGCGCGTGTGTGACGCGGCGGATGGCACCACCCTTGCCGGCTGCGTCCTGCCCCTCGAACACCAGGATCAGGGAGCGATTCCTGAACTTGTCGGACCGGGCGGCGCGCGCCAGCCGGCCTTGCAGCAGGCCGAGTTCGGTCTCGTAGTCTTCCTTGTCCACCTTGGCGTCGTAGTCCAGCTTGCCCAGCCGGTCCACGATGCGCGTCGTGCTGGAGTGCGCCACGAAAGCGGGCGGCAGGCGGGGCACCCCGCGCCGGCGCAGCGCGCCGAGCACCGCCTCGGCCGTGCGGGCGGCGCGCATGTTTTCGTCGGCGCTGGGAATCACCACCCACGGCGCATGGCCGCAGTCGGTGTGATTGAGGACGACTTGGGCGCCGGCCCGGATGCGGTCGAACCGCTTGTTGACCTTCATGTCGACCGGACTGACCTGCCAGGCCGTATCGGGGTTGGCCAGCAGGCGCTGCGCGCGCGTCTTCTGCGCCTTGGCGGACAGGTGAAACCACAGCTTGATGATCTGCACGCCTTCGGCGGCCAGCATGGTCTCAAAGCGCATGATCGCCGCCGAGTGCGCCTCGATCGCGTCCGCGTTGGGCTTCTTGCGCGCGGCTTCAATGACGAGCGGCGTATACCATGAGCCGAACACGATGCCCGTGCTGCCCTTGGGCGGCAGATCGCGCCAGTAGCGCCACAGCGGTGGGCGCTCGAGCTCGTCGCCTTCGCGCGGCCCGTAGGCCAGCGTGCGGATGTGGCGCGGGTCCATCCATTCGTTCAGCAGGTTGATCGTGGCGCCCTTGCCGGCGCCATCGATGCCGGCCACGACGATCAGAAGCGTCTTGTCGGCCTGCCGCAGCCGTTCGTATTGCGCATTGAGCAACGCGACGCGCAGCCGCGCTTCGAGCGCCTTGAATTCGTCTTTGGACAGGATGGGGTCGGCTTCGGCTTCGGCAAACATGGATGCGCGTCGGATCGGGTGGCTGCGATCGGGCGATCTTGCGGGATAAGGCCGCGCGGCGCAAGTGCGCCGCGGCCGAGGGTCAGAGCGCGTTCACGGGAATCTTGAGATAGCGCACGCCGTTGTCTTCGGGGGGCGGGAAATGGCCCGCGCGGATGTTCACCTGGATCGCCGGCAGAATCAGCGTGGGCATCGACAGCGTGGCATCGCGCCGCGTGCGCATGGCGACGAATTCGTCCTCGGTAATGCCGTCGCGCACGTGGATGTTGCCGCGGCGCTCTTCGGCCACGGTGGTTTGCCAGGCGGCCTCGCGGCCCGCCGGCGGATAGTCGTGGCACATGTAGAGCCGCGTGTCGTCTGGCAGGCTCAGCAGCCGTTGGATCGACTGATACAGCAGATGCGCGTCGCCACCGGGAAAATCGCAGCGCGCCGTGCCCACGTCCGGCATGAAAAGCGTGTCGCCCACGAATGCCGCATCGCCGATCAGATAGGCCATGTCGGCCGGCGTGTGGCCGGGCACGTGGATGGCCGTGGCGGTCAGCGAACCGATCTGAAAGGTCTCGCCATCGGCGAACAGATGGCCGAATTGCGAGCCGTCGAGCTGGAACTCCGGCTCCAGGTTCAGGATGGTCTTGAAGACGCCCTGCACGGTGCGGATGCTCTGGCCGATGGCGATCACGCCACCAAGCTGCCGTTGCAGATAGGGCGCCGCCGACAGATGATCGGCGTGGGCATGGGTTTCCAGCAGCCAGACGGTCCGCAGGCTGCGTTCGCGCACGTAATTAGCCACGCGATCGGCGCTGGCGGTGCTGCTGCGGCCGGACTTGGGATCGTAATCCAGCACCGAATCGATGATGGCGCACGCGCCGCCGGGCGCGGGTTCGTGGACGACGTAGGTGATGGTCGCAGTGACGGTGTCGAAGAAGGCCTGGATGTGCGGGGTCATGAGGGCTCGCGTGAAGGCCGCAAGGGCGGCCCGATCAGGTCAATTTACGAAAATAAATAATATTTGCGCATAGTTTATTCATAAATATAATGACGCGGCTATCCCCCACGTGTCCGACACCTCGTCATGAACGCTCCCCTTACCGATTGCGAAGTCGCCGTCCTGCGCGAGTCCGCCACCCAGGCCTGCGCGCTGCTCAAGGCGCTGGCCAACGAAGACCGCTTGCTGCTCTTGTGTCAGCTGGTCCAGAATGAACGCAACGTCGGCGAGTTGGAATCGCTGACCGGCATCCGCCAGCCGACGCTCTCGCAACAGCTGGGTGTGCTGCGCGACGAGGGTCTGGTCGCGACGCGGCGCGAGGGCAAATACGTCTATTACCAGATGGCCAGCTTCGAGGTCAGCCAGGTGATGAAAACGCTATCCAGTTTGTACTGCGGACGCGCCATGGAGTCACTCAAGTGAACGTGGACTGGTCCGCCTTCACCCCGGCCG
Source organism: Achromobacter animicus (assembly GCF_902859585.1). Lineage (GTDB taxonomy): Bacteria > Pseudomonadota > Gammaproteobacteria > Burkholderiales > Burkholderiaceae_B > Achromobacter > Achromobacter animicus. Next base: position 121,039 of record NZ_CADIJM010000011.1, read on the forward strand.
CCGGCACGGTGGGCGGCCTGCTGATCGGCGCCGGCGCGGTGCTGCTGATGCTGGGCGCGGGACGCATCGCGGGCATCAGCGGCATCGTGGGCGGGTTGCTGGCGCCCGAGCGCGGCGGCGGCTGGCGCATCGCTTTCCTGCTGGGGCTGTGCGCCGCGCCCTGGCTGTTCCGCCTCTTTTCCGAACTGCCTTCCATCACGGTGGAGGCCAGCACGCCGCGCCTTATCGTCGCCGGCCTGCTGGTCGGCATCGGCACGCGCTATGCGTCTGGGTGCACCAGCGGACACGGCGTGTGCGGCCTGTCGCGCGGCTCGCGCCGGTCGCTCGTGGCGACGCTGATCTTCATGGCCGCGGGCTTTGCCACGGTCTACGTGCTGCGGCACGTGGCGGGCGTCTGATCATGGCCGCGCTCTACGCCTTCGCCGCCGGGCTCGTCTTCGGACTGGGCCTGCTCATATCGGGCCTGGCGGACCCGGCACGGGTGCTGGGCTTTCTGGATCTGGCCGGGTTGTGGAATCCTACCCTGGCATTCGTGATGGGCGGCGCCGTGCTGGCGACCAGTGTCGGTTATGCGCTGTTGCGGCGTCGCCGGGCCAGCTTGTCCGGCGAGCCCATGCGCTGGCCGCAAGCCACCCGGCTCGACGCGCGTCTGGCTGCCGGCAGCCTGGCGTTTGGCGTGGGGTGGGGGCTGGCGGGCTTCTGCCCCGGCCCGGCGCTCGTCGCTGCCGCGGCGGGCATCGGCGACGCAGCGGTGTTTGCGGGGGCGATGCTCGTTGGCATGGGCATCCACGCGTACATCACGCGGGCTGGGCGCCGCGACGGCGACGCAACCGGACCGCGCGCGTAGCGGCCGCTTGCCCGCGCGCCTGCCCGCGCGCTTGCCCTCGCGCTTGCACTCGAGTCGAATCGCCTATTCGTACGTCCGGATGTCGTCGATGACCTTGCCGTCGTTCGGTAGGCCACCCTCGGCCACCCATTCGACATCGGCCCGCAACTTCGTCAAGTCTCTCGCCGAATCGGCAATCCGGCGGGCCAGCGCGTCGTTCTGTTCGCGCGACTCCACCTTCAGCACCATGCGGTCCGACCCGGTGCTGCCGCTGATGACCAGCCGCGCCCGCAGGATCTCCGGATGCCGCCGCGCCACGTCCGCCACCTGCGACGGATGCACGAACATGCCGCGCACCTTGGTGGTCTGGTCGGCGCGTCCCATCCAGCCCTTGATGCGTGTGTTGGTGCGTCCGCACGGCGAGATGCCGGACATCACCGCGGACAGATCGCCGGTGCCAAAGCGCACCAGCGGGTAATCCGGATTCAACGTGGTCACCACGACCTCGCCGACTTCGCCTGCCGGCACGGGTTCGCCGGTGCCGGGACGCACGATCTCGACAATGATGTCCTCGCCCACCACAAGCCCTTCGCGAGCGGGCGTCTCGAACGCGATCATGCCCAGGTCGGCGCTGCCGTAGGCCTGGTAGCCGTCGATGCCGCGCGCCGCCAGCCAGTCGCGCAGCGACGGCGGAAAGGCTTCGCCGGAGACCAGTGCGCGCCGCAGCGAATCGAGCTTCACGCCCAGTTCGTCTGATTTCTCAAGAATGATCTTCAGGAAGCTCGGCGTGCCGGTGTAGCCGCTGGGCGCCAGGTCCTGAATCGCGCGAACCTGCTGCTCGGTCTGCCCGGTGCCGCCGGGAAACACGGTGCAGCCCACGGCGTGGGCGGCCGTTTCCATCATCGAGCCGGCCGGCGTGAAGTGGTACGAAAAGCAGTTGTAGGCCAGTTCGCCGGCGCGAAAGCCCGCCGCGTACAGGGCGCGCGCAAAGCGCCAGTAATCCGACCGCGCGCTCTCCGGTTCATAGATCGGACCGGGCGAGGCGAACACACGCACAGCTTCGCCCCAGCCGATGGCGGAGAACCCGCCGAAGGCTTTCTCGGGACCGGCGGGCTGCGCGCCGTCATCGCGGCTATGCTGCTGGCGTTCCAGCAGTTCATGCTTGCGCAGGACCGGCAGCCGGGCCAGCGCCTCGCGCGAGGTGATCGTGGCGGGGTCCACGCCGCGCAGTTGCTCGGCAATGGCCGGCGCGCGCGCGATGGCCCGCGCAATCGCCCCAGGCAGGGCGGCCATCAGATCGCGCTCGCGTTGCTCGGGCGCGCGGGTTTCGCGGTCATCGAAAAACTCGGACATGGAATCGCACCTTCTCGTGTGCCGGTTGGCGGCGCCGTTGCCGGCGCCATGCGGCAAGCGCTGGCTTGCCCGCGTCGGGAATCAGGCCAGCCAGCGTTTGCGGCGGCGGTAGAACTTGTTGTCTCGGAAACTCTTGCGTTCGCCGCTGGAAATGCCCAGGTAGAACTCCTTTACGTCCTCGTTCTGCGCCAGGTCGGCGGCCGCGCCGTCCATCATCACGCGCCCGTTTTCCAGGATGTAGCCGTAATCGGCGTAGCGCAGCGCGATGTTGGTGTTCTGCTCGGCAAGCAGGAAGCTCACGCGCTCGCGCTGGTTCAGGTCGCGCACGATCTCGAAGATCTCTTCGACGATCTGCGGCGCCAGACCCATCGACGGCTCATCGAGCAGGATCATGTTCGGGTTGGCCATCAGCGCGCGGCCGATCGCGGTCATCTGCTGCTCGCCGCCCGAGGTGTAGCCGGACTGGCTGGTGCGGCGCTGCTTCAGGCGCGGGAAATACTGGTAGACCCGCTCCAGCGCGGCGGTGGTGTCGCCCCGGCTCATGCTGCGCGTATAGGCGCCCGTCAGCAGGTTTTCCTCGATGGTGAGGTGGGCAAAGCAATGCCGGCCTTCCATCACCTGCACGACGCCGCGCTTGACCAGTTCGGCGGGCGTCAGGCGTTCGATACGCTGGCCGCGGTACTGGATGTGGCCCTTCGTGACGTCGCCGCGCTCGCCCTTGAGCAGGTTCGAGATCGCGCGCAGCGTCGTGGTCTTGCCGGCGCCGTTCGCGCCCAGCAGCGCCACGATCCTGCCTTCGGGCACCTGCAGGGACACGCCCTTGAGCACCAGGATCACGTGGTTGTAGATCACCTCGATGCCGTTCACATCGAGCAGCACCTGGGGGGCGTCGGCGGCGGCAATATTGGCGTCGTTCATAAACCTTCCTGCGGCGTGGCGGCGGCCGGCCGGAAAGCCGGCCGCCGGTTCATATCAACCTGCGTTGCGCACCCGCGGCGCGGGGCCGCGGGTGCTCCAGAAGCATCACTCGCACTTGCGCGGCGTGATGTTCTTTTCCTTGGCGTACTTGGCCGCCGATTCCTTGACCATCGGGTCCAGGATCGTCTTGTCGGCCTGATACCAGTCGGAAACGACCTTGAACTTGGAACCGTCCCACTGCACGATGCGGGCCCAGTCGTCGCCCTTGTGGTTGGCGCACGAGGTCTTGACCGGACGCATGATCTGGCCAAAGCCCAGCTTGTCGAGCTTTTCCTGGGTCAGGTCCAGGTTCTCGAAGCCCCAGCGCACCTGCTCGGGCGTCAGCGCCTTGCCCTTGCCGTACTTTTCCTGCGCGGCGCGGATCGCTTCCACCTGCAGCATCGAGATCATCATGCCGCGCGTGTGGGCGATGGTGCCCAGCGTGGTCTTGCCGGTCTTGTCCGCGCCCTGGCCCTTGTCGTAGACGTACTTCTTCAGATCGTCGTAGACCTTGTCGCTGTCGGCGCCGCTGTTGTGGATCGTGATGGCGTTGTAGCCCTTAGCGACATCGCCCAGGTCCTTCACGTCGCCTTCCGAGCCAGCCCACCAGATCGCGTACATCTTGTCGCGCGGATAGCCGCTGGCCTGCGCTTCGCGGATGGCGGTGGGCGTCATGATGCCCGCGCTCCACAGCAGCACGTAATTCGGACGCGCCTGGCGGATCTGCAGCCAGGTGGACTTCTGCTCCACGCCCGGCGCCGTCACCGGATACAGCAGCAGCTCAAATCCTTCCTTGGCCGCGCGCTTCTGCAAGAGCGGGATCGGCTCCTTGCCGTACGGCGAGTCGTGGTAGACCAGGGCGATCTTCTTGCCCTTGAGCTTGTCCATGCCGCCTTCTTTCTTGGCGATGTCCTGGATCATCACGTCGGCGGCAGTCCAGTACGTGCCCAGGAGCGGGAAGTTCCACTCGAACACACTGCCGTCCACCGATTGCGACAGGCCGTAGCCCATCGTTTCAACGGGCACCTTGTCGACGATGGCCTTGTCGCTGACCGCGAAGGTGATGCCGGTGGACTGCGTGTCGAAGCCCGATGCGCCGGTGCCCTTGCCCTTCAGGCGCTCGTAGCATTCCACGCCGCGGTCCGTGGCGTAGGCGGTTTCGCATTCTTCATACGTGATCTTGACGCCGTTCACGCCGCCATCGCGCTCGTTCACGAGCTTCAGGTAATCCAGCTTGCCATCGGCCCAGGGAATGCCCAGCGGCGCGAACGATCCCGTGCGATACACCAGCAACGGAACGAACTGCTCTTCGGCCGCCATTGCCGGCGTGGCCACGGCGCCTGCGGCGCCGGCTGCGGCCATCAAGGCTGCCGCCAACTTCAGGTTAAGACGCTTCATCTCCATTTACCTCCTGCGTGGTGTTTGGGTCGGTCAACCCTGTGACACCGGGATTGGCCCGGTCTTGAGCCGGGTATTCGGGGCGGGGGTCCAGCGCGGTTGTGCTGCGATGGACCCACGGAAATCAAAACGAAACACGATCAGTGCGGGAACGGCCAGATCCTGAGCTTCTCCTTGCCGATGCTCCACAGCCGCGCCAGGCCGTGCGGCTCGGCGATCAGGAAGAACACGATCAGCGCGCCGAACACCATGTGCTCGATGTGGGCGGCGGTGTCCACCGACAGCGGCAGGCCAAGCATGTGCGGAATGTTGGACAGCGCCACGGGCACCAGCACGATGAACGCGGCGCCAAAGAAGCTGCCGATGATCGAACCCAGCCCGCCGATGATGACCATGAACAGCAGCTGGAACGAGCGGCCCAGGTCGAACGCCAGCGGCTCCCAGGAGCCCAGGTGGATATAGCCCCACAGCGCGCCGGCCACGCCCACGATGAACGAACTGACCGCGAACGCCGTCAGCTTGGCGTACATGGGCCGGATGCCGATGACCGATGCCGCCACGTCCATGTCGCGGATCGCCATCCACTGCCGGCCGATGGCGCCGCGCACCAGGTTCTTGGCCAGCAAGCTGAAGATGACAACCAGGATCAGCACGAACAGGTACTTTTCCATGGCGCTTTGCACCGGCAGGCCAAAGGCCGTGAGCGGGGGCACCGACACGCTGCCCGAGGACGAATAGTTGGTGAAGAAGGGGATGCGCAGGAACGCCCAGTCCACGAAGAACTGCGCCGCCAGCGTTGCCACCGCCAGATACAGGCCGCGGATGCGCAAACTGGGGATGCCGAAGATCACGCCGACGATGGTGGCAAAGCAGCCGCCCAACAAGATTTGCACCACGAGCGGCATGCCGGGAAAGCGCACGCCGAAGTTCCAGGCCGCATACGCACCCACCGCCATGAAGGCGCCCGTGCCCAGCGAGATCTGTCCGCAGTACCCGACCAGGATGTTCAGGCCCACGGCGGCCAGCGCCAGGATCAGGAACGGAATCAGGATGGCGCGCAGCAGGTAGTCGCTGGCCATGGCCGGAACGACGATGAACGCCACCGCCATCAGCAGCCAGATGAAGACGCGGTCCTGGCGGATCGGGAAGATCTGCTGGTCAGCGCGATAGCTGGTCTTGAATTGGCCGTTTTCGCGATAGAACATTTTTTATCCTCGGTGACGCAGGCTTAGACGCGGTCGATGATCTTCTCGCCGAACAGCCCTTGCGGACGGAACAGCAGGAACACCAGCGCCAGCACGTAGGCGAACCAGATTTCGATGCCGCCTCCCACCAGCGACCCCAGATAGACCTCGGACAGCTTTTCCCCCACGCCGATGATGAGGCCGCCCAGGATGGCGCCCGGCACTGACGTCAGGCCGCCCAGGATCACCACCGGCAGCGCGCGCAGCGCGGCGGTGGACAGCGTGAACTGCACGCCGAACTTCGATCCCCAGATGATCCCCGCCACCAGCGCCACCAGCCCCGCCACGCTCCACACGATCACCCAGATGCGGTTCAGCGGAATGCCGATCGACTGTGCGGCCTGGTGGTCGTCGGCCACGGCACGCAGCGCGCGGCCCGTCGAGGTGTACTGGAAGAACAGCGCCAGCGTCGCCACCAGCAGCGCGGCGATGACCGCCGCGGTCAGGTCTTCAAGGTTGATGAGCAGCCCCCCTTCGAACACCGAGTCCAGGATCATCAGCGGATCCTTGGGCATGCCGACGTTGATGGAGTACACCGAGCTGCCGAACGTGATCTGGCCGAGGCCGTCCAGGAAATAGCTGATGCCCAGCGTGGCCATCAACAGCGTCGTGGCTTCCTGGTTGACCAGGTGCCGCAGCACGAAGCGTTCGATCGCGACCGCCAGCAGGAACATCACGATGGCGCTGACGATGAACGCCAGCACGTTGGCCAGGATCATGTTGTCAAAGCCCAGCCAGCGCGGCAGCCATTCCGAAAAGCGCGCCATCGACAGCGCCGCCACCAGCACCATCGCGCCCTGCGCGAAGTTGAAGACGCCCGACGCCTTGAAGATCAGCACGAAGCCCAGGCCGATCAGCGCGTACAACATGCCGCTCATCAGGCCGCCGAATAAAGTCTCTAGAAAAAATCCCATGTCTTTCCGCCTTGGTTGTCCGGCTTAGTGCGACACGCCGAGATAGGCGCGGATCACATCCTCGTTCGCCCGAACTTCATCGGGCTTGCCGTCGCCGATCTTTTTCCCGTAGTCCAGCACCACGACGCGATCCGAGATGTCCATGACCACGCCCATGTCGTGCTCGATCAGCACGATGGTCGTGCCGAACTCATCGTTCACATCCAGGATGAAGCGGCTCATGTCCTGCTTTTCCTCGATGTTCATCCCGGCCATCGGCTCGTCCAGCAGCAACAGACGCGGCTCCATCGCCAGCGCTCGGCCCAGGTCGACGCGCTTTTGCAGCCCGTAGGGCAGGCGGCCCACCGGCGTCTTGCGATAGGCCTGGATTTCCAGGAAGTCGATGATGTTCTCGACAAACTCGCGGTGCTGCATCTCTTCGCGCTCGGCCGGCCCCAGGCGGAACGCCTGCGCCAGCAGGCCGCTCTTCATGCGCAGGTTGCGGCCGGTCATGATGTTGTCCAGCACGCTCATGCCCTTGAACAGCGCCAGGTTCTGGAACGTGCGCGCGATGCCCATTTCAGCGGCGCGGCGCGGGTTCATCCGCGAAAACCGCTCGCCGCGAAACGCGATGCCGCCTTGCTGCGGCGTGTACACGCCGTTGATGACGTTGAGCATCGAGCTCTTGCCCGCGCCGTTGGGCCCGATGATGGCGCGGATCTCGTGCTCGCGCACGTTGAAGGAAATGTCGGTCAGCGCCTTCACGCCGCCGAAAGACAGGGAGATGTTCTGCATGTCCAGCATGACATCGCCGATACGCTGGTCGCGGTCGTTAGTGCTCATGTTCTTTACGCGGCTCGGGCGGTGATGGCGGGAAACGTCTTGACCGGATGGATCCGCAGATCCGCCGAAATCTTGCCGGTGCGTCCGTCTTCGAATTTCACTTCGGTCTCGATGAACTGCGACTGCTTGCCGCCAAAGAGCGCGTCGATCAGCACGCCGTACTTCTGCGCGATGAAGGCGCGGCGCACCTTGCGCGTGCGGGTCAGCTCGTCGTCGTCCGGGTCCAGTTCCTTGTGCAGGATCAGGAAACGGCTGACCTGCGACGCCGCCAGCTTGGGATCCGTCGCGAGATCCGCGTTGACCTGCTCCACGCACTCGGCGATCAGCTGGTAGACCTCGTCCTTGCCCGCCAGGTCGGTGTAGCCGGCGTACGGCAGGCCACGGCGTTCAGCCCAGTTGCCCACAGCTTCCAGATCGATGTTGATGAACGCGCACACGTCTTCGCGGTTGGCGCCGAACGCCACCGCTTCCTTGATGTGCTGGAAGAACTTGAGCTTGTTCTCGATGTACTTGGGCGCAAACAGGCTGCCGTTGGCCAGCTTGCCCACGTCCTTGGCGCGATCGATGATCTTGAGCTGCCCATCGGTATCCAGATAGCCCGCGTCGCCCGTGTGGAACCAGCCGTCGGCGCTGCGCGCTTCGGCCGTGGCGTCGGGATTGCGGTAGTACTCCTTGAAGAGCCCCGGGCTCTTGACGAGGATCTCGCCGTTGTCGGCCACGCGAATCTCCACGCCCGCCACCGGCGGTCCGACGGTGTCGTCGCGAACCTGGCCATCGGGCTGCACGCAGACGAACACCGAGGTTTCGGTGGAGCCGTACAGCTGCTTCAGGTTGATGCCGATGGAGCGGTAGAACACAAAGAGGTCTGGACCGATGGCTTCGCCGGCCGTGTACGCCACGCGCACGCGGCTCATGCCCAGCGCGTTGCGCAGCGGACCGTAGATCAGCACGTTGCCCACCGCGTAGCGCATGCGGTCCCAGGCGTTGACGGATTCACCGTCCAGGATCTTCGTGCCAACGCGGCGCGCCAGCTTCATGCACGCCGCGAACAGCTTGCGCTTGAGATAGCCCGCGTCCTCCATGCGGATCATCACATGCGTCAGCAAGCCTTCCAGCACGCGTGGCGGCGCGAAGTAATAGGTGGGGCCAATATCGCGCATGTCGATCGACACGGTGTCGGGCGACTCGGGATGATTCACCGTGAAGCCCGTGACCAGCAACTGCGTGTACGAGAACATGTTCTGCCCGATCCAGGCGGGCGGCAGATAGGCCAGCACGTCTTCCTGGTCGGTCAGCTTTTCCATTTCTGACACGGCGCGCGCGCGGTCGATGAGCGCATGGTGCGTCAGCACCACGCCCTTCGGCTTGCCCGTCGTGCCGGACGTATAAAACATGGCCGCGGGGTCATGCGGCTGCACGGCAGCGACGGCGCGCGCGTAGAAGTCGGGATGCTTGGCGGCATATTCACTGCCCAGCGCTTCCAGTTGCTCATACGACAGCAGCATGGGATCGGCGTAATGGCGCAGGCCGCGCGGGTCGTCGAACACGACATGCTTGAGCGCAGGGCACTGTTCGCGCACCTCGATCATCTTGTCGACCTGCTCCTGGTCCTCGACGATCGCAACGCTGATCTCCGCATCCTGCAGCACGTACACCATTTCCTGCGCGACCGCGTCCTGATAGAGCGGAACAGGGATGGCGCCGAGCGATTGCGCGGCCATCATGGCCATGTAGAGGCGCGGGCGGTTTTCACCGATGACGGCGACGTGCATGCCGGGCTGAATGCCGAGCGATGCAAGACCCTGCGCGACGTGACGGACATGCTCCGCCACTTCGGACCAGGTCAGGGTTTGCCAGATCCCCAGGTCTTTCTCTCGTATCGCGGGCCGCGACCCACGAACGTTGGCATGCGCGAGCAGCAGCGCCGGAAAGGTGTCCGGCGCCGCCGGCACCTGTGCAGATGCGGGCGATGAATGTGCCACGTTGTCTCCTCCGGTTTGGGCGCATCGCGCGCAGTGCCTGCAATGAAGCGGCGGTTGCGGCGGTGTGCTTGACCAGTTGGTTTTAGATTTACGGCAGGAGTTAAGGTATAAGGTTGGGTTGCTACCAACTGTCACCATCGCGACATTCAAGGACCTTTTAGGGTATTCCCGATGCAGCTATCCGACTCCCTGCAACTCGCCGCCGCCTGGTTCCGCGTGCTCAACGCCGAACAGCAAGCGCGCGTGGAGCGGGACCTTTCCGTGCAGCAGGTCGTTGCCGGATCGATCATAGAGCGCAAAGGCGAACTCGCCCAGGCTTGGATCGGCGTACTGGCGGGACTGGTGAAGGTGTCGGTGGGCAACTCGGAAGGCAAGGTTGCATCGCTGACGGGCGTGCCCGCCGGCGGCTGGATCGGCGAGGGCTCGCTGCTGAAACGCGAGGTCCGCAAGTACGACATCGTGGCGCTGCGCGATTCGGTGGTGGCGCGCCTGCCGGGCACGACGTTCGACTGGTTGCTGGATACCAGTATTCCGTTCAACCGGTACCTGCTGCATCAATTGAACGAGCGCGTGGCGCAGTTCATCGGCAAGGCGGAGTACGACCGTCTGCTCGATCCCGATGCGCGCGTGGCCCGCTGTCTGGCCGAGCTCTTCAACCCTTTGCTGTATCCGGGCATGGGGATGCGACTGACGATTACACAGGAAGAAGTCGGCTATCTGGCCCGGGTGTCACGTCAGCGCGCGAACCAGGCGCTGCGCAAGCTGGAGGAGGCGGGGCTGCTGAACGTGGAATACGGGGCGGTTCGGGTGCTGGACCTGGACGGGCTGAAGCAATACGGCTCGGACCGCGGCGCGGTGGAAGCGGAGCAGGCGGCGTAATCGTTATCAGGACTTAAAAAAAGTGTTGACGATAAATCGCGCGCTATTTAATATCGCACCATGAAATCCAGAAACAAGACCAAAGCCGCATTCAACCCGCTGCTGCTGGACAGCCAGTTGTGCTTCGCCTTGTACTCGACCTCGCTGGCGATGAACAAGGTGTACCGCAAGCTGCTGAGCGGGCTGGACCTGACCTACCCGCAATACCTGGTGATGCTGGTGCTGTGGGAAGGCGACGAAATTACGGTGACGGATATCGGCAGCCGCCTGTTTCTGGATTCGGCCACGCTGACGCCGCTGCTTAAACGCCTGGAGGCCGCGGGACTGGTGACGCGCAAGCGCGCCGTGACCGACGAACGCCAGGTGATCGTGGGCCTGACGAAACAGGGCCGCGATCTGCGCGAAAAGGCCGAAGCGGTGCCGCACGCGGTTGGCGCGGCAGCGCAGTGTTCGCTGGACGAAGCGCAGGGCATGACGAAGATGCTGCACGCGCTGCGGGAGAAGCTGGCCGGAAGTCTTTGAGGTTGTGGGTGATGACTGTCATCATCCGGTTTTATAAATAGCGCACGATATTGTTGTTCACTATTTAAAGTCTTAAGCAAGTCGCAAGTTCATCGTTGACCGCCAACACGGGAAGGGTCCCGCAAGGCAAGCAGTACAAACTTTCATTCAAAGGAACCACACCATGTCGATCGAAAAAGTCCTCTACCGCGCCAACGCCACCGCCACCGGAGGCCGTGAAGGCCGTGGCGTCAGCGACGACGGCAACCTGGACGTCAAGCTGACCACCCCCCGCGAACTGGGCGGCGCCGGCGCAGCAGGCACGAACCCCGAACAACTGTTCGCCGTCGGCTACTCGGCCTGCTTCCTGGGCGCGATGAAGTTCGTCGCCAACCGCGACAAGATCGCGATCCCGGCGGACGTGTCGGTGAACGGCATCGTCGGCATCGGCGCGATTCCGACGGGTTTCGGCATCGAAGCGGAACTGAAGATCTCGCTGCCGGGCCTGGACCGCGCAGAAGCCGAAAAGCTGGTCGCGGCTGCACACATCGTGTGCCCGTACTCGAACGCAACGCGCGGCAACATTGATGTGACGCTGACGATCGTTTGAGGGTGACGTCGCATCGAGAGTGATGCGACGTGAGCGTGGGCCTTGCAGGTGAAGACTGATTTGGTCGGTTGCCTGCAGAGGCCCATTTTCTTTTGGCGCGCTACGAAGCTCTTCGTAGGTCGCCCGACGCCGCGGTCACCGTGGGCACGATCGCCCACGATTGCGGTCCGGAGCCTTCGCTCCGGACTCCCCCTTCCTCATCCTCGTCCTCGCCTGCGGCGACTCCTACGGATTCCGTCGGGCGCATCGACGGCGCTCGCGCCCACGGTGACCGCGACGCCGTGCTACGAGGGTCTTTGGTTTGGGCGCTACAAGACCTGTGGTCAGGGAAGGAGGTCTGCGAGGCCGCCGAATTGCTGCCGCCCGGGCGGCGGCAATCGGCATCGGAGCTGCGGTTCGTCGGTGCGGTGTGCGCTTGCGCGCGTGCGGAGAGCGGCTTGCGAATGGTGCTCGTCAGTGTCAGACACTAAACGTTGCCATAGGCAAGAACCCAACCACATCGCAGCCACACGCGAAGCGTCATCGCTCCGACGCAAGACGCCGCGTAAGCCCCCGAAGGCCGCCCGCGCGGCCGCCGCGGGCGGGCCCCGCAAGATCTTTCTCTCTCCCCCACCGTGGGCAAGAACCTAAAGAACCCAACTCGCCCCGCCACCGGTAAAGCTGAATCAACTGGAGCCTGTCGCAGCGGGGGCCGGGGTGCGCGGGGCGTGTAGATGCGCCCGACGGAAACCGTAGGGAGCCGAAGGCGGACGAGGCTCCGGACCGCAATCGTAGCCCCGCGCACCCCGGCCCCCGCTGCGGCGGGCGTCTAAAGACCCCCCCTCACCGCCAGCCGAATAACGCCACAGCCAACCCCCTCAATGCCCCCCACCCAAATAAGCCGCAACCACAGCCGGATCATGCTTCAACTTCTCCGCACTCCCATGCACAGAAATCCGCCCGTTTTCCAGCACATACCCATAATCCGCCACATTCAACGCCGCCGCCGCAAACTGCTCCACCAGCAGCATCGTCACGCCTTCCTCCTTGAGCCGCGCAATAATCCGGAACACCTCTTCAACCAGAATCGGCGCCAGTCCCATCGAAGGCTCGTCCAGCAGCACCAATTCCGGATTTAGCATCACCGCGCGCGCCATGGCCAGCATCTGCTGTTCACCGCCCGACAGCGTCCCAGCCAGCTGATCGCGCCGTTCCTTCAAACGCGGGAACAGATCCATCGCCCGCCCCAGATCAGCTTGAACGTCACCCTTAGGCCGGCTACCCGTCAGACGCGGAAACGCACCCAGCAGCAGGTTGTCAGTCACCGACAGCGTAGGAAACACCCGGCGCCCCTCCGGCGAATGCGCCAGCCCTAGCCGCGCGATGCGATGCGACTCCATCCCATCGATCCGCTTGCTACCCAGCGTGATCTCCCCCGCCGTCGGCCGGATCATCCCCGACAGGGCCCGCATCGTCGTCGTCTTCCCAGCCCCGTTCGAGCCGATCAACGTCACCACCTTGGCTTTCGGCACTTCCATGCTGATGCCGTGCAGCACCTTCACCTTCCCGTAGCCTGCTTCCAGATTCTTGATCGATAGCATCTTCTTGTCCCCTTGGCGTCAGGCGGGCGCGCCGCCCAGATACGCCTCGATCACCTTGGCGTTGCTTTGCACTTCATTAGGCAGGCCCTCGGCGATCTTCTGGCCGAAGTCCAGCACCGACACCGTGTCGCACACCCCCATCACGACGTCCATGTGGTGTTCGATGAGGATCAGCGTGATGCCGTGGTCACGCACCTTGCGGATGATCGCCAGCAGCTCCACGATGTCAGGCGCCGTCAGGCCTGCCGCCGGTTCGTCCAGCAGCAGCAGTTGCGGATCCAGCGCCAGTGCGCGGGCGATCTCCAGGAGGCGCTGCTTGCCATAGGGCAGGTTGCGCGCTTCTTCGCTGGCCAGCGATTCCAGGCCGACGAATTCCAGCAGCGCCATGGCTCGTGCCCGTGCGCGCTGTTCCTCGGTCTTCCACTTGGGCGTGCGCAGCGCGATGCCAGCCAGACCCGTCGTGAAGGTGTGATGCAGGCCCACCAGCACGTTCTCCAGCGCGGTCATTTCGCCGAAGAGTTGCACGTTCTGGAACGTGCGCGCGATGCCGGCTTCGGCGATGTCCGCGGGCGGGAGTCCGACGAGCGACTTGCCCCCGAACTCCACCGCGCCGGCCGTGGGCACGTAGATGCCGGTCAGCACGTTCATCATCGTGCTCTTGCCGGAACCGTTGGGTCCGATGAGCCCGTGGATGGTGCCGCGCTTGACGGTCAGGTCCACCTCGTTAAGCGCTTTCAGGCCGCCGAACTGCATCAGCACGTTCTTGGCCGCCAGCAGGGTCTCGCCCTTGCCCGCGACGGCGTCTGGCACCGCATCCTGTTCCTTCACCAGGTCCTTCTTCACCGCCAGCGCTGCGCGCCGCGTCGAGAAGAACAGGTTGCGAACGAAGCCCACGATGCCGTCGGGCAGGTAGTACACGACGAACAGGATCATCGCGCCGAAGATGGTCAGGCGCCAGTCGGTGACGGCGTCCAGCCAGTACGAGAAGATGGCCAGCACGATCGTGCCGATTACCGGCACCGCGACCTTGCGCGGCTCGGTGCGGCCCTTGGAGATGGCCACAACGCTGCCTACCGTCACCAGGATCGCCACCGCCAGCGCGATCAGGCGGAAGGTGCCGATGTCGTCCAGCATCTTGGGCAGCAGCACGATGATCGAGGCGCCCAGCAGCGCGCCGGTGCGGCTCTTGCGGCCGCCCATAATGATGGCCAGCAGGAACAGGATCGTCAGTTCGAAGTTGTACGTGTTCGGCGAAATGTACTGTTCCGAATACGAGTACAGCGCGCCCGCCAGGCCGGCAAAGCCGGCGCTGATGACGAAGGCGATCACCTTGTGCCGGTACACCGACACGCCCATGCAGTCGGATGCGATGGGGCTGTCGCGCAAGGCTTCGAACGAGCGGCCCAGGTGCGACTTCAAGATCCGGTGCACCACGATCAGCGAGATCACCAGCAGCGCGGCGACCAGCCAGAAGTACTCGGCCTTGGTCAGCACGTGGCCGGCGATGGACGGCTTGGTGACCTTGATGCCCAGCGGGCCTTCGGTCAGGAAGGTCATCTCGTTGATCAGGATCTGGATGATCGTGCCGAAGGCCAGCGTCACCATCGCCAGATAGGGGCCGGTGACGCGCAGCGCCGGCAGCGCGAGCACTGCGCCAAAGGCGGCGGCGATGACGATGGCGGCGGGCAGCGTCAGCCAGATCGGAATCTGCAGGTGAAAGACCAGCACGCCGGCCACGTACGAGCCGATGCCGAAGAGACCCGCGTGGCCCAGCGACACCTGGCCGGTGTAGCCCACCACGATATCGAGCCCGAACAGCAGGATCGAATAGATCATGATGGTTTCAATCAGGTGCAGGTAATACGTGTTGGTCACGCCCAGCGGCACGGCGGCCAGGCAGGCCACGGCCACGATGGATAGGAGAAGATGCAGGGGTTTCATCGCTTACACCTTCTTGATCGCGGTCTTGCCGAACAGGCCGGCGGGCTTGAAGGTCAGAACGAGCAGCAGCAATACCAATCCCGGCACGTCTTTGTATCCCGTTGATAGATAGAAACCGGTGGTCGTTTCGGCGATCCCCAGGATCAGCCCGCCCACCACGACACCCATCCCGCTGGACAGGCCGCCAATGATCGCGACGGCAAATGCCTTCAGGCCCAGCACGGCGCCCATCGTGGCGCCCGTCAGCGTCAGCGGCGCGACCAGCACGCCGGCAAACGCCGCGGTCAGCGACGACAGCGCGTACGAGAACGTGATGACCATGCCGGTGTTGATGCCCATCAGGCCGGCCGCGTCGCGGTCGTTGGACGTGGCGACGAAGGCTTTGCCGTAGATGGATTTGCGGTTGAAGATTTCCACCAGAATCATCATGCCCAGCGCGCCGAACACCACCAGCAGCTCCATCGGCAGCACGTTGGCGCCCAGCACCTGAATCGGCGCCTCGGGCAGCGGCGAGGGAAAGCGCAGGTCGTCGCGGCCCCAGATGTTTTCGGCCACGTTCTTGAAGATGATGCCCAGCGCAATGGTGGCCATGATCCAGCCGAATTCCGATCGCGTCTTGATGGCGGGCCGCACGCCCACGCGTTCGACCAGCGCGCCCTGCGCGAAGCCGAAGATGCAGACGATGGGAATCATGACCCAGTAGTTCACGCCCAGTCCGACGAGCGTGAGGCCGACGAGCGCGCCCAGCATCAGGGCTTCGCCCTGGCCGAAGTTCAAGGTGCCCGATGTGGCGAAGGTGAGCTGGTAGCCGAACGCAATGACCGCATAGATCATGCCTAGCGCGATACCGCTATAGATGAGCTGTAGAAGAATCATGGTGTGTGTCTTGAGGCGCTGTGTTCCGTCCCAACCCCCTTGGGCAGAACGCTGTTTTCAGGCGGCTGCATGCCCCGCGCCCGAAGCTTCAGGCGCGGGCGGCGGCGGCCGGGCAGCCGCCGCCTTCCTGCTTGTCGGGATTTAGTTGGCCTTGATGACCCGGCCGCCCTTGACCTCGCCGATGACCACTTCCTTCGCGGTGATCGCGTCGTGGTTGTCGTGCGAGAAGGGCTTGTTGTAGGTCATCACCACGCCCTCGACCGGGGTCTGCAGGTTTTCCAGTGCTTCGCGCACCTTGGGACCGTCGGTCGAGTTCGCCTGCTTGATGGCCGCGGCCAAGAGGAAGATGGAGTCATAGCCCTGCGCCGCCGACACCGGCGAATCGATGCGGTTGTTCTTGGGCTTGAACTTGGCCAGGTAGGCGTCGATGAACGCCTTGCGCTTGGGCGTGTCCGGGTCCTGGATGAAGGTTTGCGGCATGCGCGCGCCTTCACCGTTGGCGCCGGAGTTGTCGATGTAGTTGGCCATGGACAGCGTCCAGCTGCCGATGATCGGCACCTTCCAGCCCAGCTTGGTCATGCCGTTGGCGACCTGGGCCAGCTCCGGGCCGATACCGTAGGTCAGCACGGCTTCGGCGCCCGCGGCCTTGGCCTTGAGCAGCTGGGCCGTCATGTCGACGTCCTTGATGTTGAACTTTTCGACGGCGACCGGCTTGATGCCCTTGGCGTCCAGGGCCTTTTCCAGGTCCTCGCGGCCGAGCTGGCCGTAGTTGGTGGAGTCGGCCAGGATCGCGACCTTCTTGAAGCCGCGGCGCGTGATCGCTTCTTCCACGATCATCGGGGCCTGGATGCTGTCGTGGGCCGCATTGCGGAACACGTAGTTGTCGGGGTATTCAGGCGCCTTGAACTGATGCGTGATCACGCTGCCGGTGGCCACGTTGTTGAACACCGGGATCTTGGCGTCCTGGTAGAAACGTTGGGAGGCCAATGCGACGCCGGTGTTGATATAGCCGACGGTGGCGGTCACCTGTTCCTTGTTGATCAGTTCCTGCGCGATCTGTACGCCGCGCTCGTTCTTGGCTTCGTCATCGCGTTCGACCGCGACGAGCTGGCGGCCCATCACGCCGCCGTTCTTGTTGATCTCTTCAATGGCAAGGCGAACGCCGTCGCGCATGCTGACGCCCATGGAGGACGATCCGCCCGTGTAGGGGCCGGCCACGCCGATCTTGATGGGGTCGGCGGCGTGGGACGCGGCCGATACGGCAAATGCAAGGGTTCCTGCAAGCAGCTTCAAACGAAAATCCATGGATGTCTCCGTTGTAATTGGGTGAACTGCGTGGAAAGCCGTGTGCCGGCGCCAATCGGCGGATGGTGTTTTGTTGGCGCGCTCCTTTGTTGCGTGTCGTGACTGTCTGCTTAATCGCTTACGCGAATCTGACCCGGCGGTGCTTTTCCGCGTAAATACCTAGTGCGGATGCAAGGTTCCTTTCAGCTTACTGAATGCTGTGAGTGGAATGGGCGGTGAGATGGGCGTGCGTCGGTGTTGCGTTCGCAATGCGTCCGCTTCCGCTTGTCCACACAGCGTGTCTCCGGGACGGGCGCAGTCACGCTGGCCGCATCCTAGCGAGCAGGGTGCGGCGTCGTGCGGAAATTCATTCCGCAGATAACTGGAAATTTATTCCTGACCGGCCTGCGGCCCGCATGGCCATTGGGCTGCGCGTTTGCAGACCTCGGCGAGCCATAGGGAAAACGCCTGGGCCGCGCCGCCCGGTGTGCGTGTGGCTTCGGTGCACAGGTAGTACTGCGACTCGCCGGGGATCTCCACATCCAGCACGCGAACGAGCTTGCCTTCGTCCAGCCACTCGGCGGCTAGCGATCGGCGAGTCAGCGCCACGCCCTGGCCGGCGCGCGCCGCGGCGAGCATCATGCCCAGGTCTACCAGCCACACGCCGCGCGACGGCTCGGGCCAGTCCAGGCCAGCCGCTGCCAGCCACGGACGCCAGGGTTCCATCGGGCAACGCAACAGGTCGGCGCGTGCCAGATCGGCGGGCCGCTTGAACGGGCCGCGCGCCGCTTGATAACTCGGTGCGCACACCGCGAACACCGGATCGTGCGTGAGCGGATGCGCATGAAGGCCGGGATATTTGCCGCTGCCAAAGCGGATCCAGACGTCGGCGTTGGGGGGCATGATGTCCAGATAGGGAATGGACAGCATGATTTCAAGTTCGACGCCGGGGTTTGCCGCCGTGAAACCGGGCAGGGCCGGAATCAGCACCTGCCGGGCGAATGTCGGCGTGGACACGACGCGCAGCGTTTCCAGCTTGGGTTCGTTGCGCTTGTGCAGCGAGGCGTCGGACAGCAGATCGAGCGCCGTGCGCACCTGTTCCAGGTACTCGCGTCCGGCGGCGCTCAGCGTCGCGCCGCGGCTGCTTCGAATGAACAGCGTGACGTCCAGCAGGGTTTCCAGCGAGGCGATGCGCTTGCCGATGGCGCTGGCGGTGACGAAGAGTTCTTCGCTCGCACGCTCGAAGGAACCCAGCCGCGCGGCCGCTTCGAACGCCTGGATGGCGGCAAGCGGCGGCAGGCGCACGTCTTTGGAAGGCGAAGGTCCACGCATGGCGCGTTGGCGGGCCGGCCCGGCGCCCGACAGAAAGTGGTGAGGCGCCAATTATAAAAGTGCCGGCGCGGGCACGCCGTGCCCGTACTGGCGCAGCACCTGGGCAATCTCCACCCGGTATCCGTCCAGCCATTGCGACTGCGCGGCCTTGGCCTGCTGATGCGCCGGATGCCGGATCAGCGCGTCCAACGCTTCAAGCGATTGCCAGTAATAGACATTGGCGAACAACCCGCGCGTGGTGTCTTCCCAGGATTCTTCCCCCAGGTAGCCCGGCATCGCGCGCGCCGCCTCTGCGATGCGCTGGTCGAGGCGGTGGAATGCATCGTCGAACTGCTTTATGGCGAAGATGAACGTGGAGGTGTACATGGCGAGGCTCAGACGCCCTTCAGCGCCAGGCTGATCGCCAAACCAGCCATGACCACGGCGATGATGCCGTCCAGCGCGCGCCAGGCCGACGCGCTGGCAAAGAAGGGTGCAAAGAGCCGCGATCCGATGCCCAGTACCGCCAGCCACAGCAGGCTGGCGGTGAAAGCGCCGGCGGCGAAGGCCATGCGGGCGTCTTCGAAGCCGTGCGCCAGCGAGCCGACCACCACCATGTCCAGCCAGAAGTGCGGGTTCAGCAGCGAGAAACCCAGCGCGCCCAGCATGGCGGCGCGGCGCGACGGCACCACGTCGCGGGCGGCGGCCAGACCCCCCGTGGCGGTCCAGGCGCGGCGCGCGGATTGCGCGGCGTACCAGGTCAGGAACGCCACACCGAACCACAGCACGGCGGTCGTCAGCCAGGGGAACCACGCGGTCAGCGCCTGCAGGCCGGACACGCTGGCAAAGATGAAGACCGCGTCGATCAGCGCGCAGATGGCGACGACGCTCAAGAGATGCGCGCGCATGAGGCCCTGGCGCAGGATGAACGCGCTTTGCGCGCCCACGACGGCGAACAGGCCTAGGCCCGTGGCCGTTCCGCTGGCCCAGGCGGTAAGGAAGGCGGGGGATGACAAGGTGGCAAACATGGAAAAAATACCTGTGACTGCAACGCCTGTGGCGGCGCTTTGATGGGTGGCCGAATGCTGAGAGCAATCGGCAATGCGCCATTTTCCCTTGCCATGTATATGAAATACAGCTAATTTTCCTTCACTATATTAAGTATTCCTAATCTCATGAAAATCGATCACGGCAACCTGCGCGCCCTGGCCGCGGTGGTGCGCGAAGGGAGTTTCGAGCGCGCGGCGCTGTCGCTCAGCGTCACGCCGTCGGCGGTGTCGCAACGGATCAAGGCGCTGGAAGACCGGATGGGCCGGCTGCTGGTCCAACGCACGGTGCCGGCCGCCGCCACGGCAGACGGACAGGTGCTGGTGCAACTGGCCGAGCAGACCGCCTTGCTGGAACACGACGCGCTGAACCGGCTGGGCGTCGCCGACGACGACGTGCCCCACGCCAGCATCCCCATCGCGGTCAACCACGACAGCCTGGAAACCTGGTTCGTTGACGCCGCCCTGCAGTTCGCGGCGCGCACCCGCGCCACGCTGGACATGCTGTCCGAAGACCAGGATCACACGGCCGCGCTGCTGCGCAACGGCTCCGTGCTGGGCGCCGTGACCACGCTGGCCGATCCGGTGCAGGGCTGCCGCATCCACGCGTTGGGCAGCATGCGCTACGTGGCCACCTGCACGCCGGACTTCCACAAGCGCTACTTCGCCTCGGGCGTCAACGCGCAGACGCTGGCTCAGGCGCCCGTTCTGGTCTTCAACCGCAAGGACGCGCTGCAGGCGCGCTTTGCGCACAAGATCGCCGACCCCGCGCCGTGGGAGCCGCCGGTCTGGTGGGTGCCGTCCACGCGCGCCTTCGTGCAGGCCACGCTGGGCGGATTGGGCTGGACCATGAACCCGCTGCCGCTCGTGCAGGAACATCTTGATGCCGGTCAACTCGTTCTGCTGCGCGGCCGGGCGTGGGAGGACGTGCCGCTCTACTGGCAGCATTGGCGGGTAAACTCCGAGGCCATGGAAGCCTTGACCGACTCGGTGCTGTCAGCCGCCCGCAGCCTGGTCAGGCGCCGCTAACGTCTCAGGAGGACACCCATGAACATCCGCAAGTTTGCCGTTGTTGCCGCGATCGGCCTGTGCACCGCCGGTTCGGCGTGGGCCAAGGACTACAAGGTCGGCCAGGTCGAAGTCGACGATCTCTGGGTCCGCGCCTCGGCGCCCGGACAGGCCAACGGTGCGGGGTACATGGATATCGACAACGACGCCAAGGCGCCGGACCGTCTGCTGTCGGTCTCGTCGGATGCCGCCGAACGCGTCGAACTGCACACCGTGCAGACCGAAAACGGCGTCTCCAAGATGCGTCAGGTCGAAGGCGGCATCGCGCTGCCCGCCGACACGGAGGTCAAGCTCAGCCCGGGCGGCTATCACGTCATGTTCATCAAGCTGAAGGCGCCGTTCAAGGATGGCGCCACCGTGCCCGCCACGCTCAAGTTTGAAAAGGCAGGCGAAGTGGCGGTGGAGTTCAAGGTCAAGCCGGCCTCGCACAATCCCGGCATGAGCCACGATCACGGCGCGATGAAGCACTGATCTTTGCGCCACCCCGCCAGGCTGCGCGCTTTTTAAAGGCGCAGGCGCGGGCCCATCCGCGGCCCGCCATCGCCGCAATGCAAAAGGCCGACTCATCCGAGTCGGCCTTTTGCATGCCGGGCCCGCGCGTTGTCGCGCGCGCTTCAGCGGGCGGCGATCAATACAGCCCTTGCTGACGCATGGCGTCTGCGACCTTGACGAAGCCGGCAATGTTGGCGCCGTCCAGGTAGTTCACGTACTCGCGCTCCGAATGGCCGTGGCGCACGCAGTTTTCGTGGATGTCGCGCATGATGGCATGCAGGCGGGTGTCCACTTCCTCGCGGGTCCACGACAGGCGGGCCGAGTTCTGGGCCATTTCCAGGCCCGACACGGCGACGCCGCCGGCGTTGCTGGCCTTGCCCGGCGCGTACAGCACGCGCGCGGCGATGAAGGCCTTGGCGGCGTCCAGCGTGGCGGGCATGTTGGCGCCTTCGGCAACCGCCAGCACGCCGTTCTTGATCAGCGTCTGGGCGTCCGACAGCTCCAGCTCATTCTGAGTGGCGCAGGGCAGGGCGACGTCGACGGGCACGTGCCACGGGCGCTTGCCGGCTTCGTACTGCAGGCCGAACTGGCGGGCGTAGGTGTCCAGGCGGCCGCGCAGGTCGTTCTTGATGTGCATCAGCGCCACGAGCTTCTCGTGGTTGAAGCCGGCTTCGTCGACCACGGTGCCGTTCGAATCCGACACGGTGATGACGCGCGCGCCCAGCGCCATGGCCTTCTCGATGGCGTACTGCGCCACGTTGCCCGAGCCCGACACGGACACGCGCATGCCGTCGAAGGACTTGCCGACGCGCTTGAGCATTTCTTCGGCGAAGTAGACGGTGCCGTAGCCGGTGGCTTCGGGGCGGATCAGGCTGCCGCCGAAGGTCAGGCCCTTGCCGGTGAAGACGCTGGCGGTCGAGTTGGACAGCTTTTTCATCATGCCGGCCATGAAGCCGACTTCACGCGCGCCCACGCCGATATCGCCGGCGGGCACGTCGGTGTCCGGACCCAGGTGGCGATACAACTCGATCATCAGCGCCTGGCAGAAGCGCATGACTTCGGCGTCGGACTTGCCCTTGGGATCGAAGTCGGAACCGCCCTTGCCGCCGCCCATGGGCAGCGTGGTCAGCGAGTTCTTCAGGGTCTGTTCGAAGGCGAGGAACTTCAGGATCGACAGGTTCACCGACGGGTGAAAGCGCATGCCGCCCTTAAAAGGCCCGATTGCGGAGCTGTGCTGGATGCGGAAGCCGCGGTTGACCTGGGCGCGGCCCTGATCGTCGGTCCAGCAGATGCGGAACTGGATGACGCGTTCCGGTTCGACCAGGCGTTCCAGCAGAGCGTGCTCGGCGTAGTGGGGATGCTTCTCGACGAAGGGCCACAAGCTGAGCATCACCTCCTGGACGGCTTGCATGAATTCGGGTTGCTGCGGGTCGCGCGCGGCGACGCCACGCAGGAAGTCGTCCAGACTCTGCACTTTCACCATGATCTCCTCGGGGGTGCTTCGAATAGGTGCGGAAATTGCGCCAAATTGGGGCGCGATCAGTTTGTTTTGGTGCATGGCTGCACCTGTATGGTGCGGGGATTGTAGGGGCAAAATGTTGCCCTGCGCAAAGCGAAAAACTGCGCCATCACCTTGATAACAAACAGATTTTTCCAGACGATAAACGGGGACGTATAAAAGCGGAGTGTTGATCGCCTGTGGATGGAAACCGGGCTGATCAAACGGGGGAGCTTGAAAATTCAGGGATTTTTGAAGTGTCCCCGTTTAATTTCGCCGATGCGGCATAGGGCAGGGCGCCTTCTGATACGCCGCTGCGGGGCATCCGGCAGCGTCGCAAAGACGCCGCCGCCCGCTTGGCACCCTTAATGCGTCCCTATATTTATTTTGAGAAAAATCACGCGCGCAAAGTGAAGTCGTAATCGACCGTCAACGGCGCGTGATCCGAGAAGCGTTCGTCCTTGTAGATGGCGACGCTGCGCGCCTTGGCCGCGATGCCGGGGGTCGCGATCTGGTAGTCGATGCGCCACCCGACGTTCTTGGCCCAGGCCTGGCCGCGATTGCTCCACCAGGTGTACTGGTCGGGGCGGTCGTCGATGGTGCGGAATACGTCCACAAAGCCGCGCTTGTCGAAGACGTCCGTCAGCCACGCGCGCTCTTCGGGCAGAAAGCCCGAATTCTTCATGTTGCCCTTCCAGTTCTTCAGGTCGATTTCCTTGTGCGCGATGTTCCAGTCGCCGCAAATGACGAATTCACGGCCGGTCGTCTTGTGCTCGTGCATCAGGGCATCGATCCACGGGCCGAAACTGTCCAGGAAGCGATACTTCGCCTGCTGGCGTTCGTCGCCACTGGAGCCGGAAGGCAGGTAGGCGCTGATGACCGACAGATCCTTCCAGTCGGCGCGGATGATGCGGCCTTCGCTATCGAACTCTTCACAATCAAAGCCGTTGTTCACGCGCTCGGCGGCATCTCGCAGGTAGATGCCCACGCCGCTGTAGCCTTTCTTCACGGCGTGGTGGAAGTGGCCGGTGTAGCCGGGCGGATGGCGCAGTTCGTCGGTCAGGTCCTCGTGGGATACCTTGATTTCCTGCAGGCACAGCACGTCGGCGGCGTGCTTTTCCATCCACGGTTGCAGGCCCTTTTTGAAGGCGGACCGGATGCCATTGAGGTTGATCGACGTGATGCGCAGCAAAGCGAAACTCCTGTAATGCGGCCGCAGGGGGGGCGGACAATGCCAGGAATTTAACCGACTCCGCCGCGGCCACCTGGAACAGCCCCGACAGCGGATAAAATGCGGGGTCTGCCACCTACCGGATCACCCTGCATGCCCGCCGCCCCGTCCTCCGTCACCGCCCTGGATTTCGTCCGTTTCGCCTTGAACGAGGGCGTTCTGCGCTTTGGCAGCTTCAAGGTCAAGTCGGGCCGCATCAGCCCCTATTTCTTCAACGCAGGCCTGTTCAACAATGGCCGCTCGGTCGGCAAGCTGGCGCAGTTCTACGCACAGGCGCTGCTGGATTCCGGCGTCGAATTCGACATGCTGTTCGGCCCCGCGTACAAGGGCATCCCGCTGTCCACCGCCACCGCCGTGGCGCTGGCCGGCCACCCGGACATGCAGGGCCGCAGCGACGTGCCGTTCGCCTACAACCGCAAGGAAGCCAAGGATCACGGCGAAGGCGGCACGCTGGTCGGCGCTCCGCTCAAAGGCAAGGTCGTCATCATTGACGACGTCATCACGGCCGGCACGTCGGTGCGCGAGTCCGTGGAAATCATCCGCGCCGCCGGCGCCGAACCGGCCGCCGTGCTGATCGCGATGGACCGCATGGAGCGCGCCGGCCCGGACGACGCCCTGTCGCCGCATTCGGCCGTGCAGGACGTGGCCAAGACCTACGGCATCCCCGTGGTGGCGATTGCCTCGCTGACCGACATCCTGGCCCTGCTGCAGGATGATGCGTCGTTTGCGGAGAACCGGGATGCCGTGTTGGCGTATCGGACGAAGTACGGGGTGAAGTAAGCGTCTCGTTGCTGAAAGCAATGACAAAGGGCGGCCATGGGCCGCCCTTTGTCATTGCAAAGATGCGATTGCCAAAACGTCATTGCCACAGATAGGGCGCAACGGGTTCGGCGACGCCGTGCGGTTGCCCGAACACGGTGACGCCGCTGGCCCGCGCCGCGTCCGCCAGCTTGCGGTCAAAGGTGGCCAGGCACGCGCGCTGCCGCAGCGAGAGTTCGAGATAACTGGCGTCGTAGGCAGTCAACCCATGGGCGCGGGCAAGCTGGCAGGTGCGCGCGATGCAGGAAGCCGCATCGTCGTTGTCGGCGGCGATGGGCAGGTTGTCGAGAAGTTGATTGAACGCAGCGACCTGGGCCCGCGAAATGCGCTGGCTGCGCTCTGCACGCAAAACGCCATTGGCAACTTCCACGCGCCAGATGTGAGGCACGGTGTTTTGCGAGCCGTGCGCGACGTCGAGCAGATGCTGGGCAAGCAGTGATTCGTGGACATCCACGCGGTACAGCAGCCAGGCAAGGGCGACCGACGCGTCCGGCACCAGACGGATGGTGTTCATTCCCGGCCTTCTTCAATCCACGCGCGGATGATGTCGTGGGAGACCGGAGCCGCGGTGTGCAGGCGCTTCATGGCCTCCAGGGCATCGTGCGCGTTCAGTGAGGTATCGGGCAGGACGGGCGTCAGCCTGGCGCGGCGCACGCCGTCGACAGCGATGATGAAGTGCTGTCCCTGGCTGAGGGCCTGCAGGTAATCGGTGAATCGGTGCAGCAAGTCGTTGCTGCTGACCTCGGTGTAGTTCATGGCCAAGCTCCGGCGAAATCGACCAGATCATTCTTGGCCAAACAAAAGGCCGCGGCAATATGCCGCGGCCCCCGATTCAGTCTGATATTGCGCCGGTTTTCCGCGAGGAGAACCGGCGGTCCATCAACTATCCAGCTTCTGCTTCAGCAGATCGTTCACCTGCTGCGGATTGGCCTTGCCGCGGGCGGCCTTCATGATCTGGCCGACCAGGGAGTTGAACGCCTTCTGCTTGCCGGCGCGGTACTCCTCGACGATGGCCGGGTTGGCGGCCAGCACCTCGTCGATCATCGCGCCGATGGCGCCCGTGTCGCTGATCTGCTTCAGGCCGCGCGATTCGATGATGGCGTCGGCATCGCCGCCATTTTCGCCGGCCCACATGGCGCCGAAGACTTCACGGGCGATCTTGTTGGAGATCGTGCCGTCGATGATGCGGCCGATCAGGGCCGCCAGCGCCGGCGCCGCGACGGGCGATTCGGCAATGGTCTTTTCTTCCTTGTTGAGCACGGCGGCGACTTCGCCCATGACCCAGTTGGACGCGAGCTTGGCCTGGCCGGCCGGCAGCGCGTTGGCGACCGCCTGGAAGTACGCGGCCAGATCGCGGCTGATGGTCAGTTGCGCGGCGTCGTACGCGGGCAGTCCGTATTCCGTTTCGAAGCGGGCTCGCTGGGCGGCCGGCAGTTCGGGCATGGCGGCGCGGACCTCGTCCACCCACGCGCTGGAGATCACCAGCGTGGGCAGGTCGGGATCGGGGAAGTAGCGGTAGTCGTGCGCGTCTTCCTTGCTGCGCATGCTGCGCGTTTCGTCGCGGTCGGCGTCGTACAGGCGCGTCTCCTGGACGACGGTGCCACCGTCCTCGATCAGCTCGATCTGGCGGCGCGCTTCGTAGGTGATGGCGCGTTCCAGGAAGCGGAACGAGTTGACGTTCTTGATCTCGGTGCGGGTGCCGAATTCCTTCTGGCCTACCGGGCGGACCGACACGTTGGCATCGCAGCGGAAGGAGCCTTCCTGCATGTTTCCGTCGCAAATGCCGAGCCACACGACCAGGCTGTGCAGCGCGCGCGCGTAGGCCACGGCCTCGGCAGCCGAGCGCATTTCGGGCTCGGTCACGATTTCCAGCAGCGGGGTGCCGGCGCGGTTCAGGTCGATGCCGCTGGCCGGGCTGCCATTGCCCAGGTTGAAGTCGTCGTGCAGGGACTTGCCGGCGTCTTCTTCAAGGTGGGCGCGCGTCAGGTTGACGGTCTTTTCTTCTTCGCCGACGAAGAACGACAGCGAGCCGCCCACCACCACCGGCAGCTCGTACTGGCTGATCTGGTAGCCCTTGGGCAGGTCAGGGTAGAAGTAATTCTTGCGCGCAAAAACCGAGCGCGGGGCGATCTTGGCGCCCACGGCCAGGCCGAAGCGGATGGCGCGTTCGGCCGCGCCGCGGTTCATGACCGGCAGGCTGCCCGGCAGGGCGAGGTCAACCTCGTTCGCCTGCGTGTTGGGTGCGGCGCCGAATTGCGTGCTGCTGCCCGAAAAGATCTTGGAGTCCGTGGAAAGCTGCGTGTGCGTTTCCAGGCCGATGACGATTTCCCAGTTCATGTTCTCAGCCTTGCTGGACAGGGGCACGCTGATGCCAGTCCGTCACGTGTTGGTAGCGGTCGGCGATGGCCAGCAGGCGGCCTTCGTCGAAGTAGTTGCCGATGATCTGCAGGCCGATGGGGCGATTTTGGTTCTCGCCGCCGAAGCCGCAGGGGATCGACATGGCGGGCAGGCCCGCCAGGCTGACGCCCAGCGTGTAGACGTCGGCCAGCCAGTCGGCGGTCGGGTCGTCGCGGTTGTCGCCGATGTTCTTGGCGACCGACGGCGTCACCGGTCCCATGATGACGTCGCACTGATCGGCATAGGCGCGCTGGAAGTCCTGCGCGATCAGGCGGCGCAGGCGCTGCGCCTGCAGGTAGTAGGCGTCGTAATAGCCGTGGGACAGCACGTAGGTGCCGATCAGGATGCGGCGCTTGACCTCGTCGCCGAAGCCTTCGGCGCGCGAGCGGCTGATCATCTCGTTCAGGTCGCCATACTGCTTGGCGCGGTGGCCGTAGCGCACGCCGTCGTA
This sequence comes from Achromobacter animicus, assembly GCF_902859585.1. GTDB lineage: Bacteria > Pseudomonadota > Gammaproteobacteria > Burkholderiales > Burkholderiaceae_B > Achromobacter > Achromobacter animicus. Next base: position 148,519 of record NZ_CADIJM010000011.1, read on the forward strand.
GCGGGCCAGGTTGCTGGACGCTTCGGCGGGAGCGATGACGTAATACGCCGGAATGGCCAGCTCGGTGCGCGGCAGCGAGACGGGCACGCGCACGGCGCCCAGCGCCTCGAATTGCTCAAGCGCGGCCTGCACGGCGGCGGCCACATCGGGGGCCAGACCGGCGCCGAAGTATTCTTCAGGCACGCCGATGCGCAGGCCTTTGAGCGGCTGGCTGCCGGCGGCGTCGAAACGGGCCTGCGCGGCGTCGAAGTCGCGGCGCACGCGGCCGGGTTCGTTGACCGCGCCATCGCATTTTTCGAGGCTGGTGGCGTCGCGCGGATCGAAGCCGCTGATGACATCCAGGATTTCAAGCAGGTCGCGGCTGCTGGGGGCCAGCGGGCCGGCCTGGTCCAGGCTGGAGCCGAAGGCCACCATGCCGTAACGCGACACGGTGCCGTAAGTGGGCTTGATGCCGCTGACGCCGCACAGCGCGGCGGGTTGGCGGACCGAGCCACCGGTGTCGGTGCCGGTGGCGGCGGCGACCAGGCGGGCGGCCACGGCGGCGGCCGAACCGCCCGACGAGCCGCCGGGTACGGCAACGTGATCCCAGGGGTTCTTCACGGCGCCGTATGCCGAGTTCTCGTTGCCCGAGCCCATGGCGAATTCGTCGCAGTTCAGCTTGCCCAGCGACACCGCGCCGGCCGCGCCCAGGCGTTCCACGACGGTCGCGTCGAACGGGCTGACGTAACCGTCGAGCATCTTGCTGCCCGCGGTAGTGCGCCAGCCGCGCGTCACGAACGCGTCCTTGTGGGCGATCGGGATGCCGGCCAGCGGACCCGCGGTGCCGGCTGCCAGTGCAGCGTCGGCCGCGCGGGCCTCGGCCAGCGTCAATTCGGCGTCAATATGTAAAAAGGAATTCAGGCCGCTGGCCGCTTCGGCGGCCGACAGGGCGCTTTGCGCCAGGTCTACCGCGCTGACTTCGCGTTGCGCGAGGGCCGCGCGCAACGCGGCGATCCCCTCGAATTGGGTATGCAGGGCAGGTTTCGTCATGACTTAATCCAGGACCTTGGGAACCAGGAACAGGCCGTCCTGGGCATCGGGCGCGTTGGCCAGCAGTTCCTGGCGGCGGGCTTCCGATCCGGCTTCGGTCACGGCGTCTTCACGCAGGCGCAATACGATGTCCTCGTGCGCGGACAGGGGATGAGCCAGGGGTTCGACGCCTTGGGTATCGACGGACTGAAGCCGTTCGATCAGGTGGAGGATGCCGTTGAGTTCGGCCTGCGCGACGGTGCGCTGGTCGGGGGTCAGTTCGATTCTGGCCAGCCGGGCAATGCGGGCCACATCTTTGTCGTTGAGCGCCATGGGGGATTGCAAAAATCGGTAAGCGAAGGCCGCGGGGCGGGAGTGGGCAGTATGCATACGCCAAACCCGTTACAAAGCTTGAATAGCCTGCATTTATGCGCTATTTCCGGGGAAATTATAAGTTATGATTCACGGTTTAATCGCCGTGATGACAGGCGGACCCGTTGTTTCACGGGCCAAACGCCCCGCGGCTTGACCCCAATTCCCCCCAGAATTTAGCTGAGCTCCCATGTTCGGATTCCTGCGCAGTTATTTTTCCAGCGATATGGCGATTGACCTAGGTACCGCCAATACGCTGATTTACGTCCGCGGCAAGGGCATCGTTCTCGATGAGCCTTCCGTGGTCGCAATCCGTCATGAAGGCGGCCCCCACGGCAAGAAGATCATTCAGGCCGTCGGGCACGAAGCCAAGCAGATGCTCGGTCGCGTTCCCGGCAACATCGAGGCCATTCGGCCCATGAAAGACGGCGTGATTGCCGACTTCACGGTCACCGAACAGATGCTCAAGCAGTTCATCCGCATGGTGCACCCCCGCAACATGCTGGCGCCCAGCCCGCGGATCATCGTCTGCGTGCCCTGCGGCTCCACCCAGGTTGAACGCCGCGCCATCCGTGAATCGGCGCTCGGCGCCGGCGCTTCCCACGTGTTCCTGATCGAAGAACCCATGGCCGCCGCCATCGGCGCCGGCTTGGCCGTGTCCGACGCCAGCGGCTCGATGGTCGTCGACATCGGCGGCGGCACCACTGAAGTGGCCGTCATCTCGCTGGGCGGCATGGTCTACAAGGGTTCCGTGCGCGTCGGCGGCGACAAGTTTGACGAAGCCATCGTCAACTACATCCGCCGCAACTACGGCATGCTGATCGGCGAACCCACGGCCGAACTGATCAAGAAGGAAATCGGCTCCGCATTCCCGGGTTCCGAAGTCCGCGAAATCGAAGTCAAGGGCCGCAATCTGGCCGAAGGCGTGCCGCGCAGCTTCACAGTCTCGTCCAACGAGATCCTCGAATCGCTGACCGATCCGCTCAACCAGATCGTTTCCGCCGTCAAGATCGCGCTCGAACAGACGCCGCCCGAACTGGGCGCCGACATCACCGACAAGGGCATCGCCCTGACTGGTGGCGGCGCGCTCCTGCGTGACCTGGACCGCCTGCTGCAAGAAGAAACCGGCCTGCCGGTCGTGGTGGCCGACGATCCCCTGACCTGCGTCGTGCGCGGTTGCGGCGAGGCGCTGGAACACCTTGAGAAACTGGGCGCCATCTTCATCAACGACTAATATTGCCCGCCAGCCCGGAGCCCCGCTTTTTTCTGGCTCCGGCCGCTGCGGGGGCCTCGGACGCGGGCGCCCGGGCTGAGATTCATGCAACGACAAGGGACTCCCCCCCTATTCAGGCGCGGCCCACCGGCAGAGGTGCGGCTGGTCGTTCTGGTCGTCCTTGCTCTGGCCCTGATCGTCATGGATTCCCAATGGCGCATGCTGGAACCGGCGCGCCGCGCGATTGCCGTAGGGCTTTATCCGTTCCAGCGTGCCGTCATGGCGCCGCGCGATCTCGTCCAGCAAGTCAACGAATGGGTTAACGCGGCCAACCTCATCCGCAGCGAAAACGAAGCCTTGCAGCGTCAGCGCATCGAACTCGCCCAGGTCGCATCCCACGCGGCGCAGCTTGCCGCCGAAAACTCCCAGCTTCGCCGCCTGCTTGGCGTGACCGACACCGTGGCGCAGTCCGCAGTGGTTGTTGAAGTCATGTACGAACCCACCAACGCGTTCACGCAGCGCCTGGTCTTCAACAAGGGCAGCAAGGCTGGCTTGGCGCCCGGCATGCCCGTCATCGACGAAGGCGGTGTGGTTGGCCAGATCGTTCGCGTGACGCCCATGACCGCCGAGGCGGCGCTCGTCACCGACGAGCAGGTTTCCATCCCCGTGCAACTCCTGCGCAACGGACTTCGTCTGATTGCGTTCGGCGGCAACTCGCCCGGCAAGATGGAAGTGCGTTACCTGGCGGCCAATGCCGACATCAAGGAAGGCGATACTATTGTCACCAGCGGCGTCGGCGGCCTCTTTCCCGCCGGCCTGCCCGTGGCCAAGGTGACCTCGGTGGAACGCGATACCGCCTCAGGTTTCGCGCGCGCCGTATGTGAACCGCTGGCCCATCCCGAACGCTATCGCCATTTCCTGGTTCTGCAGGTGGATGTGGATCGCGCCGAGTCCAACCGTCAGGAGGTCGATTCCGGTGGATCGGACTAACCAACACGCTGCGGGGCAGTCCCCGCGCCGCCTTGGCACGCCCAGCAACGTGCATCCCGACCGGCTGTCGGGTCCCGCGCATGCCTTTTTCGTGTGGGGCACCGTCCTGCTCGCCTGGCTGGTGTCGCTGCTGCCGTGGCGTCTGTGGCAGGGCGCGCCCGACGTGCTGCTGCTCATCATCGCTTTCTGGTGCGTGCACGAGCCGCGCCGCGTGGGTCTGTTCACGGCTTTCTTCTTCGGCGTGCTGATGGACGTGCACGACGCCGGCCTCTTGGGTGAGCACGCGCTGTCGTACACGCTCGTCGCCTACGGCGCGGTGGTCCTGCATCGCCGGCTGCAACGGTTCGACCTCTGGAGCCAGGCGATGCACATGCTGCCTGTGTTCTTCATTGCGCGCTTCGTCACCCAGATCATCCACGCGTGGCTGGCCGGAAAATGGCCGGGCTGGGACTGGGGCATCAGCGTGCTGCTGACGGCTGCGTTGTGGCCGCTGGCGGGTTGGGTGCTGCACCTGCCGCAACGCGGTGTCGACGACGCCGAATCCTCATCCGCCTGACGGCGGCGTTGCGTCATGTTTGAATTCAAGAAAACCGGCCAGCAGCAGAAGCAGCGCTTTCGCCTGCGCGCCTGGGTGGGCGGCGCCTTCGCCCTGGTCTGCTTCGGCGTGCTGGTCGGCCGTTTCTGGTATCTGCAGGTCGACCGCTACGAAGGCTTGTCCGAACGCGCCGACCGCAACCGGATCGCGGTCGTGCCGATTCCGCCGCGGCGCGGCGAGATCCTGGACCGCAACGGCGAAGTCCTGGCCCGCAACTACCGCACCTACACGCTCGAAGTCGTACCGGCCCACGCGGGCAACATGAACGAACTCTTCGAGCGCCTGACCGAAGTCGTCTACATCAGCCCGTCCGACCAGCGCCGCTTCAAGCGCCGCGCGGCCGAATCCAGCCGCTACGCCAGCCTGCAACTGCGCAACAACCTGAACGAAACCGAAGCCGCGTGGTTTGCCGCGCACGCCTTCCAGTTCCCCGGTGTCGAACTGCGCGCCCGCTGGGTGCGCGAGTACCCGCAGGGCGTGTCGGCCGCGCACGTGGTCGGCTACATTGGCCGCATCGCCGACAACGACATCGAAGAGCTGGACCGTGCCGGGCAGCTCGGCAACTACCGCGGCACCGAGGTCATCGGCAAGAAGGGCATCGAAAAGACCTGGGAAGAGCAGCTGCACGGCCGCACGGGCCTCGAAGAAGTCGAGGTCACCGCCGGCGGCCGGCCCATGCGCACGCTGCGCCGCATCGATCCGGTGCCGGGCTCGGACATCATGCTGTCCATCGACATGGGCCTGCAGAAGGTGGCCGAAGAGGCCTTCGAGGGCCAGCGCGGCGCCCTCGTCGCCATCGACCCGGACACGGGCGAGGTCCTGGCGTTCGTGTCGCAGCCGTCGTTCGACCCGAACCTGTTCGTGGATGGCATCGACGTCGACAACTGGCGCATGCTGAACGAATCGCCGGACCATCCGCTGATCAACCGTCCCCTGTACGGCACGTATCCCATCGGCTCCACCTACAAGCCTTTCGTGGCCCTGGCCGCGCTGGAACTGGGCAAACGCCGCGCGACCGACCGGGTTTCGGACCCGGGCTATTACGAATTCGGCGGACAGAAGTTCCGCAACGCTGGCGGCGCGGCCTACGGCATGACGGACATGCACAAGGCCATCGTCGTCTCCTCCGACACCTATTTCTATTCGCTTGGCCCTGAAATCGGCGTGAACGCCCTGCACGATTTCACCAAGCAGTTCGGGTTCGGCCAGATCACCGGCATCGACCTGGAAGGCGAGAAGCGCGGCGTGCTGCCGTCCACCGACTGGAAGCGCTCGGCCTACAAGGACAAGGAGCGCCAGCGCTGGTACGCGGGCGAGACGATTTCCGTGGCGGTGGGTCAGGGCTACAACGCCTTTACGCTACTGCAACTGGCGCAGGGCACGTCCACGCTGGCCAACAACGGCCTGTACCGCCGCCCGCACCTGGTGCATGCGGTGCGCGATTCGCGCTCGGGCGTGGCCAAGCCCACCGAGGCGCCGCCGGACTACCGCATCCCGCTCAAGCAGGCCAACGTGGACGTCATCAAGAACGCCATGGCCGACGTGGTGCGCGCCGGCACGGCGCGGCGCGCGTTCGCCAACACGCCGTACCAGGCGGCCGGCAAGACTGGCACGGCGCAGGTGTTCAGTCTGCGTGGCGGCCACTACCGGGCCAGCGCGATCGACGAACGCCTGCGTGATCACGCGCTGTTCATGGGCTTCGCGCCGCTTGAGCAACCGCGCATCGCCGTGGCGCTGATCGTCGAAAACGCCGGCTGGGGCGCCAGCGTGGCGGCTCCGGTCGCGCGCAAGGTCTTCGATTACTGGCTGGCCAAGGATCGCCAGGACAAGATCGCGCGTCCCCAACCCGCCGACACCATGGCGACCGTCGATGACATCGCCTCCGACCTGGTGCGCCAACAATGAAACGTCTTGGCCTGATTCTGCTGCGCGTGTTCACGGCCTTCGACTGGCCGCTGCTCGCGATCCTGATGATGTTCGCGGCGCTGGGCCTGACGGTGATGCACTCGGCCGTCGGTGGCACGGATTGGCGCTTCGCGGAACAGTCGCGCAACTTCATCATCGCGTTCTTCGCGATGTGGACAATGGCGCTGATTCCGCCAAAGCTGCTGATGAAGCTGGCGTTGCCGTTCTATGTGGTGGGCGTGGTGCTGCTGCTGGGCGTCGAGTTCTTCGGCGAAACTAGCAAGGGCGCAACCCGCTGGTTGAACCTGGGCGTGACCCGCATCCAGCCGTCCGAGATGATGAAGATCGCGGTGCCGATGATGCTGGCCTGGTATTTCCAGCGCCACGAAGGCGCGGTCCGCGTGCGCGACTTCCTCGCCGCCGCCGCGATGCTGGCCGCACCATTTGGCCTGATCGTGCTGCAGCCCGACCTGGGCACGGCGCTGCTGGTCTTCGGCGCGGGCTTTTTCGTGATCTATTTCGCGGGACTGTCGTTCAAACTGCTGGTGCCGGTGATGCTGGCCGGCGTCATCGCCATTGGCACGCTGGTCTATTACGAAGACCAGCTCTGCGAGCCGGACGTGGACTGGGTGGTGCTGCACGAATACCAGAAGCACCGGGTCTGCACGCTGCTCAATCCCAGCTCGGATCCGCTAGGCAAGGGCTTTCACACGATCCAGTCAATGATCGCAGTGGGCTCGGGCGGCGTGTACGGCAAGGGCTACATGAAGGGAACGCAGACGCACCTGGACTTCATCCCGGAACGCACGACCGACTTCATCTTTGCCGTGTACGCAGAGGAATTCGGCCTGTACGGCGGTATTGCAATCCTGGTGCTGTACGGCCTGATGATGGCGCGCGGTTTGACGATCGCGTCGCGGGCCGCGTCGCAATTCGGTCGACTGCTGGCGGGCGCGCTGACGATGATGCTGTTCATCTACGTATTCGTGAACGTAGGCATGGTGACGGGGATCTTGCCCGTGGTGGGGGTGCCGTTGCCGTTCATGAGTTATGGGGGGACGGCGTTGTTCACGATGGGGATTGCGTTTGGGATCATGATGAGTATTAGTCGGCATCGGTCTGTGAAGACTTGATGTTGAATTGCTGATCTTGGTGCCGATGGGTTCTTCTTAGGTCGGTGATCTTGGCGCCCCGAAGTTCTTCGTAGGTCGCCCGACGCCGCGGTCACCGTGGGTGCGATCGCCCACGATTGCGGTCCGGAGCCTTCGCTCCGGACTTCCCCCTCGTCATCTTCGTCCAGGCCTTCGGCCTTCCCTCTCAAGAAACTCCTCCTAAGCTGTTGATATTTCATTGGCTTTTTCTGGGGTGGCCAACGGTACCAAGCTGTAGCCCATGGTCTCTGCGCGCTTTGTCAGGTGGTGCAG
>NZ_CADIJM010000012.1 GCF_902859585.1 Achromobacter animicus
TGACTCGGTCCGTGACAACTTCACGGTCAAGGTCACCGACCTGGCCGGCAAGTCGACGAGCAACGACCTGGTCATCCAGATCATCGACACGGCTCCGATCGCCAAGAACGACAGCGCCTCGGTCACCGAAGACACCGCCACCCCGATCTCCGGCAATGTCCTGACCAACGACACGCTCGGCGCTGACAGCACCACCGTCGCCATCACGACGACCGACGCCAAGTACGGCAAGCTGGTCGACAACGGCAACGGCACGTGGTCGTATCAACTGAACAACGGCCTGCCCGCGGTTCAAGCCCTGAACAACGGTCAAACGCTCACCGAAACCATCCGCTACACCATCACGGATGCGGACGGCGACAAGAGCGAAGCGACCCTGACCATCACCATCAACGGCCAGACCGACGGTCCCCCGGTCGTCACCCCGGTTGACAGCGACGGCAACGTCACCAGCGCGCACAACAGCGTCGTTGAAGGTTCCAACGCGACGGTCACCGGTTCTGTGGGCGTGTCGGCGGAAGCCGGCATCACCACCGTCACGGTTGCTGGCCGCGACGTCACCGGCGCGAGCGCTGCCAACCCGGTTGTCATCACCACCGACAAGGGCATCCTGACCGTTACCGGCTACAACGCTGCGACGGGCGTCATCTCCTACTCCTACAAGGAAACGGGCGGCGCGGATAACCACTCGGCGGGCGACGACTCGGTACGTGACAGCTTCACGGTCAAGGTCACCGACCTGGCCGGCAAGTCGACGAGCAACGATCTGGTCATCCAGATCATCGACACCGCTCCGGTCGCCAGGAACGATGCGGCTTCCGTTACGGAAGACAGCACAACGCCGATCAACGGCAACGTCCTGACCAACGACACGCTCGGCGCCGACAAGAGCACCGTCGCCATCACGACGACCGACGCCAAGTACGGCAAGCTGGTCGACAACGGCGACGGCACCTGGTCGTACCAACTGAACAACGGCCTGCCCGCGGTTCAAGCGCTCAACAACGGCCAAACGCTCACCGAAACCATCCGCTACACCATCACGGATGCGGACGGCGACAAGAGCGAAGCGACCCTGACCATCACGATCAACGGCACCAACGACGCGCCGGTCCTGCAAGCCCACACGAAGGAGATCCTGGAAGACCAGACCGCCACCGGCAACGTGCTCCAGGGCGCGACCGACGTGGACAGCAAGACGCTGACCGTCACCGAGTTCACGGTGAATGGCGTGCGCTACGAAGCAGGCAAGACCGCCACCATTGCCGGCGTCGGCACCCTGCTGATCGGCGCCAATGGCAGCTACACGTTCAAGCCGGACGCCAACTGGAACGGCGATGTGCCGCAGGTGAAGTACACCGTGTCCGACGGCGCGGCCTCGACGACGTCCACACTGGATATCGACGTACTGCCGGTCAACGACGCCCCCGTGTCGCAAGATGCTTCGGGCAACGTCACGGAAGGCAAGACCTACACCTTCGATGCCGACGACTTCCCGTTCTCGGACCCGGTGGAAGGCCACACGTTTACGTCGGTGATCATCGACTCCCTGCCCACAGGCGGCACGCTGATGCTCAACGGCAAGGCCGTCACGCAAGGCCAGGAAATCAGCGCTGCTGACATCCAGGGCGGCAAGCTGGTGTTCCAGGCGTCCGCCTCCAACGTCGGCGAAAACGCTGGCTCCTCCTTCGACTTCCGCGTCAAGGATTCGGGCGGCACGGCCAACGGCGGCCAGAACACCTCCGCCGAACAGACGTTCAAGCTGCATGTCGACCAGTTCGTCGGCGGCAACAACACCAACGACACGGTCAAGGGTGGAACGGGCAACGACGTGCTGCTGGGCGACCAGGGCGGCATGGTGAAGAACGTGACGCCGGGCAGCAGCTACAACATCGCTCTCGTTCTGGATCTGTCCGGTTCGATGGACGACAAGTGGGGCAGCGGAAGCAGCGCCGAATCGCGTCTGGCTACCGCCAAGAAGGCGCTCAAGGCGCTGTTGGAAGGCCAGCTCGCGACGCACGACGGCACCATCAACGTGTCGCTGATCACGTTCGAAGGCGACGGCAGCAAGGTACAGAAGACGATATCCGGCTTGACGACCAGCAACGTCTCCGAGATGGTCGACATCCTGATGGGCCTGAAGAGCGGCGGCGGCACGCCTTATGGATCGGCGTTCAACCAAGCCAAGAGCTGGTTCGATGGTCAGCCCACGGTGGACAGCAGCGGCAACCCCTATAAGAACCTGACATACTTCCTGACCGACGGCGAGCCGACTTCGGAATGGTGGTACAACCGCGACACCGAGTTCGGCAAGCTGGCTGGCGTCAGCGATGTGCACGGCATTGGCATCGGTTCGGGCGTGTCCACCTCCACACTCAACAACTATGACAACACCGGCGGCCGCTTCACGTCGGGCGGTTCGGTTTACGTCACATTCAACAACACGTCGGGCGTGAACAATCCCGACAACTGGCAGAAGGAAGGCACCGGGACCGCCGTCCGGACCAGCAACGTCATGCGCCTGACGGATACGGCGGTGGACGGCAAGGCCTACACCGTGACCATGTCCGAAGCCAACAAGATCGTGGTGACGAACGCCGCGGGCGCCTCGTTCGGTTTTGACGCATCCGTCGCCAACAAGGGCGCAAACGATACCTTCAAGTGGGTCCTGCTCAAGTGGGATGGCTCGCAATGGAAGGAGGTCGAGTTTGGCACTGAGGCCAGCACTCGGACGGCCGGCATCCACGGCCCGGGCGAGTACCTGTTCCAGTTCATCCTCAACGACAACACCTCCAGCAACAGCGCGTTCCGGGTGGATATCGACAATATCCGCACGTACACGTCTGGCCGTACCGGCAACTCGCAGGTGGTTCTGTCGCCGTCGGATCTGGAGTCCGCGCTGGTTGGCGGAAGCACCTCCACCGAGCTGGCACCCGTCGGCGACGACAAGATCTACGGCGGCGACGGATCGGACATCCTGTTCGGCGACGCGATCAATACGGATCAGTTGCCGTGGGGCGTCAATGGCAATCCGGCCAAGCCTACCGACTACGCCGACGGCTCCGGTCTGGATGGTCTGAAGCTGTTCCTGCTGCTGAAGAACGGCACGCAGCCGACGGACGCCGATCTGCACAAGTTCATCTCGGACAACCACGGTCTGTTCGACGTGCAGGGCGACACCCGTGGCGGCAATGACGAGCTGCATGGCGGAACCGGCAACGACATCCTCTACGGCCAGGGCGGCGACGACATCCTGTACGGCGAGGACGGCAACGACATCCTGTACGGCGGTGCGGGCAAGGACACGCTGTACGGCGGCGCCGGCAACGACGTCCTGATCGGCGGCAAGGGCGACGACATCCTGTACGGCGGCGATGGCAGCGACACGTTCAAGTGGGAATTCGGCGATCAAGGCACGACGGCAAAGCCGGCCGTGGACGTGATCAAGGACTTCTCGAACGCCACGGTTGCCAACGGTGGAGACGTGCTGGACCTGCGCGACATGCTGCAAGGCGAAAAGGACGGCACGCTGACCCAGTACCTGCACTTCTCGAAAGACCCCGCCAACAGCGCCAACACGGTCATCGAAATCAGCACCGACGGCAAGATTGGCCAGGGTGCGGACCAGAAGATCATTCTGGAGAACGTCGATCTGACCAACGGCGGCAAGCTGGCAACGGATCAGGCCATCATCAATGACCTGCTGCAGAAGGGAAAGCTGAACGTCGATCACAGCTAAGCATCGACCTCACGGGGAGGGCCGGCTCCGGCCCTCCCCCGTCCCGCACGACGCATTTTTTTTAACGGCGCATTCTGAGACGTCGAAAAAATGTGAAAATCCGTTTCATGCCCTTAACCCGCCGTTACCGTAGCGCGCTGACTCTGTGCCGTGTGGCGCTGCTATGCCTGGCTTGCGGGTGGAGCGGCAGCTCGGCGCTGGAGATCAACACCGACAGGCTGCAAAGCCTGTCGGCCAGCCGCTATGGCGCCAAGGGCGCAAAGTCCGTATCGAACTGGCTGCAACTGCTGCGCAGCCCGGCCCCCGCAACCGACCGCGACCGTCTCACCGTCGCCAACGACTTCTGGAACCGCGCCCTGCTCTCCGGCGAGGATTCCATCATCTGGAAGCAAGCCGATTACTGGGCCACGCCCCTGGAGTCGCTGGGCAAAGGCGCCGGCGATTGCGAAGACTATGTCATCGGCAAGTATTTCACCCTGCTCTCGATGGGCGTACCGGCCAACAAGCTGCGCTTCATCTACGTGCGCGCCCGCATCGGCGGCGCGGCCAGCAGCAGCCAGGTGGCCCACATGGTGCTGGGCTATTACGAAACCCCGAATGCCGTCCCGCTGGTGCTGGACAGCCTGATCTCAACCATCCTGCCGGCCACGCAGCGGCGCGACCTGACGCCGGTTTTCAGTTTCAACGCCGACGGCGTCTACGTGGACGGCAAGGCGGCCGCGCCCGTCGACCGCCTTAGCCGCTGGCGCGACCTACTTCAACGCATGGAACGGGAAGGCATCCGCCCCTGATGTCCGGAAACAAGACTATGTCCATACTTCGTCAGCTACTGCTCAGTGTGACCCTCGCCATCAGCGTGATTTTGCTGGGAACGCTGGCGCTCAGCGTCAATTCGGCGCGTGAGTATCTGTCGGGCCAGCTTCAGGTGCAAAGCACCGACGCGGCCGTCTCCCTGGCCCTGTCCCTGTCGCAACCGGCGAACAACGATCCGGTCGTGCAGGAACTGCTGGTCTCGGCGCTATACGACGGCGGGCACTTCTCGCTGGTGCGCCTGACGGATCCCGAAGGCAAGGTCCTGATCGAACGCAAGTCGACCGCCACCGCCGCGTCCGTGCCGGCGTGGTTTCAGGCGCTGGCGCCGCTGGACAGCCAGGCGGCCAGCCACGCGGTCAGCGACGGCTGGCGGCAGATCGGCGAAGTCACCCTGATCGCCAACGACGCCTACGCCTGGGAAGCCTTGTGGCGCAGCAGCCTGAAGATGATCGCGCTGGTCGTGGGCGCGGGCATCCTGTGGGCCATGTTTGCCTTCGTGCTGGTCGGATGGATCAAGAACCGCCTCCTGCGCGAGATCAGCGACCACGTCCGCGGCATCGGCCGCGACGCGCCGGGCGAACAGGTCGAGGCGCGCGTGCCGGAGTTGTCCGGCGTAGTGCAGGCGCTGAACCAGACGCGCGAACGCATCCATGCCAGCGTCGAAGAACAGAACGCGAAGATCGAGTCGCTGGAACTGGAGCTGAACCAGGACCCGGTGACCGGCCTGCCCAACCGCAAATACTTCGTCAACGAGTTCCGCCGTGCGCTGGAAACCCGGCCCGCGGCGGGAACGTCGCGGATCGACGGCGGGCACGTGCTGGTGTTCCGCCAGCGCGATCTGGCCGACCTGAACCGCCACATGCCGCGCGAATTCATCGACCAGTGGCTGCGCACCGCGTGCGAACGCATCCAGGGCACGCTCAAGCGCATGCACGTCGCCGCCCCCATGCTGGCGCGGCTGAATGGGTCGGACTTTGCGCTGCTGCTGCCCGGCTGCGCGGCGCCGCAGGCCATGATGGTGGCCGAGCAGGTCCGCGCGGATCTGCATGCCTCGCGTATTCCGGTTGGTGAGGGCCATCTTTGCCGGTGGGCGCAGGCCATGACCGATTACGGCCACGGCAGCCAGGCCGGCGCCGTGCTGGCCCGCCTTGACTTTGGCCTGATGCGCGCCGAAAGCGCCGGCAACGACCAGGTCGTGATCGCGGGCGCCACCGACATGCAGTCGCCGTCGGAAGCAGGCGAACGCGCCTGGAAGGACGCCATCCAGACGGCGTTGGAGAACCGGCAGTTCGAACTGTCCACCGAACCCTTGCTGGCGCTGGATGGGCGCACCGTGCGCACCGAAGCCATGCTGATGCTGCGCACCGCGCCCGACCAGGAACCGATCCCCGCTACGCTCTTCATCCCGCCGGCCGTGCGGTTGGACCTGGTGGCGGAATGCGATCTGGAATCCGTGCGGCTTGGCCTGGAATGGCTGGCCAGCCATTCGGGCGAACTTGCCGTGCGCGTGGCGCTGCCCTCTTTGCGCGGCCAGAAGTTCCTGCGCCAGCTTGCACTGCTGCTGACCGAAAACCGTCCGCTGGCGCGCCGTCTGTACGTGGAAATCGACGCGCACGGGCTGGTGGAATGCCACGAGCAGATCACCGCCTTTGCGCGCGTCGCAGCGGAATTTGGCGCACACATCGGCGTGCGACGCCTGGCGCAGCAATTTGGCGCGGTGGCGCAACTGCACACGCTGCCGTTGTCCTACGTGAAATTGGGCGGGGGGTTCGTGGGCGGAATGTCGCAAAGCCCGGGTAGCCAGCAGTTGACGGCGTCGGTGCTGGAAACGGCCCGTTCGCTAGGTATTGCGGTCTATGCGGAAGACGTGCCGGACGCCGAGACGCAGCGCATTCTGCACGGCCTGGGCATCGAGATCATGCGCGGCCAGGGCGTGAAGACGGCGAGCGGCGTGTAAGTCGAACGGATACCGCGGCGGCCTGCGATTGGGACGTCCAGGCACGCCCCGCCGCAGGGAAAGGACCATGGAAAACGGCCCGCGCAGGCATTGCCGCGCGGGCCGCGTCGTCAGCGTAACGCCTTGCAATCTTAACGCGCGGCCTGGCCCTTGGACTGTTCGTAAAGCGGCATCACTTTCTGCGAAGCCGATTGCAGATCGCTGATGCGCGAGGCGGCCGACGGGTGGGTCGACAGGATCTCGGGCGGTGCACTGCCCTGGCTGGCCGCACCCATCTTCTGCCACAGCGTCACGGCGGCGCGCGGGTCATAGCCCGCCCGGGCCGCCAGTTCCACACCCATCCGATCCGCTTCGGTCTCGTGCGTACGGCTGTTGGGCAAGGTGAACATCACGCTGGTCAACTCTCCGCCCAGGTCGGACGCCGCCTTGGATCCCGTGGCAATGGACAGCACCTGCAAGCCCAGATTGGTCGCCATCTGCTGGGACACGCGCTCGCGCGCATGTTCTCGCAGGGCGTGGGCGATTTCGTGGCCCAACACCGCGGCCAGCTCATCGTCGGTCGGCTTGATCTGCGAAATCAGGCCGGTGTAGACGGCGATCTTGCCGCCGGGCATGCACCAGGCGTTGACCTCGTCGCTGGACAGCACGTGGACTTCCCATTTCCAGTTGGCCGCATCGGGACGGAACACGCCGGCCTGCGCGATCAAGCGCTGCGAGATCTCGCGCACGCGCGCCACTTGCTTGGCGTCGCGATCCAGCAGGCCCTTGGACTTGGCCTCCTGCAGGATGTCGGCGTACTGCTGGTTTGCTTCCTGTTCCAGCGCCTGCGCCGGCACCATCGTGGACATGTATTGCTTGCGGTCAACGCCCACGGCGCCTGACTGCGTGGTGTTCATGCTGGTGCAGCCGGCCAGCACGGCCAGCGACAGCACGGCCCCGGCATTGCGCAGAAAATGACGCTTCTGTTTCATGTCGGCCTCCAAGCCAATTCAACTACGGGAAAACGTATCAGACGGGCGCCGAGCCGCACTGACCGCGATGGCGCAGCGCGTGGTCGATCAGCACAAGCGCCAGCATGGCTTCGGCGATGGGCGTGGCGCGGATGCCCACGCACGGGTCGTGGCGGCCCAGCGTCTGCACCATCACCGGCTCGTTGGCGCGGTTGACCGAGCGGCGCTCGACGCGGATGCTCGACGTGGGTTTGATCGCGAGCGACACGGTGATGGGCTGGCCGGTCGAAATGCCGCCCAGCACGCCGCCTGCGTGGTTGCTCAGGAAGCCCTCGGGCGTGATCTCGTCGCCATGTTCCGACCCGCGCTGCGTGATGCAGTCGAAGCCGGCGCCAATGGAAACGCCCTTGACCGCGTTCAGGCCCATCATGACGTGGGCAATGTCGGCGTCCAGGCGGTCGTAGATCGGTTCGCCCCAGCCTGCCGGCAGGTTCTCTGCCACGACTTCGATGCGCGCGCCGATGGAATCGCCGTCCCGGCGCAACTGGTCCATATAGGCTTCCAGTTCGGGGACGACCTCGGCGTTGGGGGCATAGAAGGGATTGTTGGGCACTTCGTCCCACGAAACGAACGGAATGGCGACAGGCCCCAGCTGGCTCATGTAGCCGCGCACCTTGACGCCGTATTGCTCGGCCAGCCACTTCTTGGCGATGGCGCCGGCCGCCACGGTGGGCGCCGTCAGCCGGGCCGAGGAACGTCCGCCGCCGCGCGGGTCGCGCACGCCAAATTTGCGCCAGTAGGCGAAGTCGGCGTGGCCCGGACGGAAGGTGTCCTCGATGTTGGAGTAGTCCTTGCTGCGCGCGTCGGTATTGCGGATCAGCAGCCCGATGGGCGTGCCGGTAGTGACCCCGTTATAGACGCCGGACAGGATCTCGACCTGGTCGGCTTCCTGGCGCTGCGTCACGTGGCGCGAGGTGCCCGGGCGGCGGCGATCCAGTTCGTACTGGATATCGGATGCGTCCAGGGCCAGTCCCGGAGGACAGCCGTCCACGACGCAACCGATGGCCGGCCCGTGGGATTCGCCGAAATTCGTGACGGTAAAAAGAGTACCTAGGGTATTGCCGGGCATAAGGAGTCAACAGGTCGGGTTTGCAAGCAACCCCGATTATGACACCGCCGCGGCCAAAGCCTGGATTTCGGCGGCGGGCGCCGGCCGCCCCAGCAGAAAGCCCTGCATCACGCGGCATCCCAACGACTTCAGGATTTCGCGCTGCCCTTCGGTTTCGACGCCTTCGGCAACGACCGGCAGGTGCATGGCCTGGCACAAGCCGAACAGGGCGGAGACCACCTCGCGGCTGCCGGCGTCCGATTCCAGGGCGGAAATGAAGCTGCGGTCGATCTTGACCCAGTCGATGGGCAGATGGCGCAGATGGTTCAGGCTGGAATAGCCGCAACCAAAGTCATCCAGCGCCACCCCGATGCCCATGTCGCGCAGCGTATTCAGGATCTTCACGTGCCGCTCGTAGTGCAGGATGAAGATGGACTCGGTGATCTCCAGCACCAGCTTGCGCGGCGACAGCCGGGCGGCCGCCAGCACGTCCGATACAAGCTGGACCAACCCGTCTTCGTTCATCTGCTTGACCGACAGGTTCACGTGGACGCGCCACGCCGACGGCCAGAGCGCCGCCTGCGTGCAGGCGCGCTCCAGGATCCAGGCGCCCAGCGGCACGATCAGTCCGCTGCGCTCGGCCAATTCGATTGTCACGGCGGGCGACACGCTGCCCAGCACGGGGTGATGCCAGCGCAGCAGCGCCTCGCACCCCTGCACCACGCCGGTCGCGCTGTCGCAGACCGGCTGGTAATAGAGTTCAAACTGCTCCATGGCCGGTGTCGTCAGCGCCAGCCTCAGGTCATTTTCCAGGCCTTGCTGATCCCGTTGCCGCGCCAGCAGCCGGAAGTCGAAGAGATTCCAGCCCTCGCCGCCCCGATCCTTGAGGGGCACCATCGCCACCTGCACGCAGCGTTGCAACTCCTCGACACTGCGGCCGTGGGCGGGATACAGCGCCGCGCCAATCCGGAAGACGGCAATCAGGGGACGGGCGCCCAGTTCATAGGGCGCGCTCAGGTCGGCCAGCAGCTTGGCGGACACCTGGGCAGCCCCCTCCTCGTCCACGCCGGGGACACAGACGGTGAACGAATCGGCCCCGGAGCGCGCGGCCATCCCACCGAGCGCGCGTGCGACCAGGCTGATGCGATCGGCCACCTGCACCAGCAATGCCTGATCTTCGCCGGCGCGCAGCATGGCGCTGATCTGCGCGTAGTGTTCGAAACTGACGAGAAAAAAGGCGCCGCGGCGCGTCGTACCCTGGGGTTGGCCCAGCCAGGTACGCACGCGACGATGCAACTCCTGTTGGCTGAGGAGGCCGGTCAGTTCATCCCGCGTCAGGCGGCGGCGCAGCGCGCGGTCCCGGCGGAAGAACAGCAGACTGATCGCTGCAAGTGCGCCCGCGAGCGTCAGGCACAGTGCGAGCAGGTAACTCTCACGCACGGAGCCCCCCTATCCAAACGCCCCCGGCGTTGCGGCCCGATCACGGGCCCGGGGGCTGTAACATATTTTAAATTATGCATTGTTTTCGCAAAAAAACGCCACATTTCGGAGGCAACGCGCCTCCTTCTCCTGACTTTCTTCGGATCCTATGTTGCTCGCAGCGGTCATGGCGGGGTCCCGGATTGGCGATCTCTGGCCGGTCCTTTCGCCACGCCTCGACCCATCTACGACACCGCAACCCCAAAAATTAATACGCAGTGTCTCAATAGTTCTCAAACGGCCCATTCTCACGAGCGAAATAATTGCACACCTTGTCGGATATGACCGAGCATTTCGTAATATTCTGTGCGTTCTGTGACACGTCCCAGTATCGTGACGCCGTTGCTAGCTGTCGTTTCGTAACGTGTGTCACGTTTGATATCCAGGTTTTCATCCGCGTACGCCCAGGAAGGGATTCGCCACTACATGCCCACACTACGCCGGCTGCTCTTATGCTCCGCCCTTCTGGTCGGCTTTATCCTATTGGGCGCTCAGGCCCTCGGGATGCTGGCGGCGCACCGCTATCTGAATACGCAACTCGCCCAGCAAAGCGAATCGGGCGCCAACGCGCTCGCCTGGGCCTTGTCGCACAGTTCCGGCAGCCACAGCGAGCAGGTCGCGCTTGCCGATGAACTGTTCGGACAGGGGCTGTATTCGCTGGTCAATATCACGAACGAAGGGAACGCGCTGCGTGTGGAGCGCCGGTCGGGACCAGGCGCCGCAGGCCGGGAGCGCGATTGGCGCGCCGGATGGCTGAACATGGAAGCACCGGCCATTTCCCGGCCGTTCGTCATCCCTGGCGGACAAGGCAAAGGCACCCTCACCGTGCAGGCCGATGCCCGTCTGGCTCGCGACACGCTGTGGCAAGGCGGCATCCGCGTTCTGGGTCTGGTGCTTGCCGCGGCCGCATTCTGGGCACTGTTCGCCACCAATCTCGTGCGCTGGATCGAAGCCCGCACGTCACGCGACATCTGCGAACGCGTGCGTGCGCTGGCGCCCGGCGCCGATGCGCCACTGAGCGGTTCGTGCGAAGTGCCCGGTGTGGACCAGGCGCTGGTCGATGCGCAGCGCCGTGTCGCCGCCACGGTCGAGGAGCAGAATGCGCGCATCGAATCGCTGCAAAGCGAAATCTACCGGGACCCCATCTCGCGCCTGTCGAACCGCAAGCATTTTGTCGACCAGTTCCGGCTTGCGCTGGCAGATAAATCCGACGAGGCCGGCGGCCATCTGCTGATGTTCCGCCAACGCGACCTCGCACAGATCAACCGGCACCTGTCGCGCGCCTTCACTGACCAGTGGCTGCGCTCATCGTCGGACCGCCTGCGCAAGCTGGTGCAGGAATTCGGCGGTCCGGGCACGCTGATCGCCCGGATCAGCGGATCGGATTTTGCCCTGCTGCTGCCGCGCACCTCGGCGCCGCAGGCCAGCGTGCTGGCCGAACGCGTGCGGCGCGAGCTGCGGTCGCTGCGCGTGCCGATGGACAAATACGGATGGTGCCGGTGGGCGCTGGCCATGGCAGCCTTCGCGCCGGGCGACAACATGAGCGACATCCTCGCGCGTCTGGATCATGCGCTGATGTGCGCCGAAAGCGCCGACGACGACCAGATCACGCCAGCAAGCCAGGCCGCCGACAGCACCCGCATCGGTGAATACAGTTGGCACGACGCGCTGGTTACCGCGCTGGAGCAGCACCGGTTCTCACTGACGGCACAGCCGTTGCATGACCTGTCGGGCGCCCTGCTGCACCACGAGGCCTGCCTGACGCTGCACGATGCCTCCGGCACCGATCCCGTGCCGGCTTCGATCTTCATGCCGCCAGCCGTGCGCCTGGGCCTGTCCGCCGAATGCGATATCCAGGCGATCCGTCTGGGTCTCGATTGGCTGTTCACTCATGACGGCGCACTTACGGTGCCGGTATCGCTTGCCACCCTTGCCCAAGGATCCTTTTTCGCGCGTCTTGAACGCATGCTCGACGACCGGCCCACGCTGTCAGCGCGGCTGATCCTGGAAGTCGACGCCGCGGGACTCGTCGAACAAGGCGCCGATGTGCGCCAGCTCTGCGATATCGTCATGGGCGCCGGCGGACGGGTCGGGGTAGCGCGGCTGTCGCAGCAATTCGGCGCCATGGAGCACCTGCATGAATTTCCCGTCTCGTACGTGACGCTGAGCGGCAGTTTCATCGGCGGTCTCCTGCAAAGTCCCGGCAGCCAGCACCTGGCCGCCACCGTGGTCGCGACCGCGATGACGCTCGGCATGTCGGTCTATGCGGCTGACGTGCCGGACACGGCGACGCAGCTCGTGCTGGAAGGAATCGGCGTCCGCGCGATAAGCGGAGCTGTCGTAAACTCCGCCCACGCGCAAGACCTCGCGCATGATCACCAATGGGTTCCTAGTTGACGGAAGGATTGTTTCTTCGCACCCGCTGGCGTTTTCGCCACCTTCGCGCAAGCCAGCCCGGCTTCTTCCGGACAACCATCTGGTCGGGAGTTGGTCTGCTGCTGTGCGCCTGCTTCTGGCCGGCCTACGCGCTCGCTTATGGGTTGAATGCCGACGGGGGACATGCCGGCTACGAGAACCTGCACTCAGGCTTGACCGCCGGCGTCGCCATCGCCTGCGCGATAGTGTGCGGCGTGGCCTGGGCGCACACGCGCAACGCGCTGTATGCAGCAGGCATGGCCTTCGCGCTGGTCGAAGGGTTGTTCCGTTCGCTGCCCGATCTGATGCCGCCGGGCGCGCTGCAAGCTGCCTCTTATGCCGCCCTGCTCGCCCTGACCGCGCCCCTGCTGCAGGGATCGCGCATTGCAACCGGACTGGGCGTTGCGTGCCGGTGGATCAGCATTGCGCTGTCCGGCGTGGCGGCGCTGGCGCTGATCTTCGTGTATGAAACGGAATCGGGAGTGCTTCCTGCGGCCATTGCCTGCGTGTGCGCTGCGCTGAGCGTGCCGCTGGCGCTGTGGTTCCTGGCCAGCGCGGTGCGGCAGCGGTCTGGCCGCCCGGCCAACCTTGCGCTGATGCTCGCGTTTGGCGCATCAGCCTGGATTCTCGGACACGACGCGTGGCACGCAAGCGGCGCAGACGCCGCGGATGCGAGCTTCGAAATGCTGAGGCTGATGCTGGTGTCAGGCACGCTGGTCTGGCTGGCGCTGGATGCCTCCAACAGTGCCGCGCCCGCGCGCAACAATGGCGCCGGCTCGGACGCCGAACACCTGGCGCAAGGCGAACTGCGGCTGGCCGAACTGGCCGGTGCGCTGGACACGCAGCGGCAGATGAACGCGCTGATCTCGCACGAGCTGCGCGCGCCCTTGGCCACCATCAGCGCCGCGGCGCAATCGCTGGACATGATCCTGTCGGACAGTGGCGAAACCGTGGACACGCGGCTCGCGCGTATTCATCGGTCGGTTGCGCGGATGACCGAGCTGATGGATCAGTTGCTGAATCAGGATCGCCTCGAGGAACATGCCTGGAGCCCGCGCGGCGAACAGACAGACATGGCCGACCTGGTGCGCGACGTGGTGAATGCCATGCGCCCGGATACTGCGCATGCCCTGGTGCTCGAAGCGCAAGCGCCGCAGCCGGTATTCTGTGATCGCCCGCTCACCAGCGTCGTCGTGCGCAACCTGATCCACAACGCCATCAAGTATTCGCCGGCCAACGAACCGGTGCGAATCGAGACGGGTCATACACGGGTCGGCGACACGGCCATGACCTGGGCAGCCGTCGTGGACCGCGGCCCGGGGATTGGAGAAGAGGAACAAGCCCGGATCTTCGAGCCGCGCTTTCGGCGGTCCGCGCATCGCGAAACCCAGGGCATGGGGATCGGGCTGTATCTGGCCCGGCGCATCTGCCAGAGCCAGGGCGGTTCGCTGACGATGCAAAGCAAGGTGGGCGTGGGCACGCGTTTTGTCATCACCCTGCCCGCCAACGGGCAGTCGGCTTAAGCGCTGCACGGGCCTTGGCGTCAGCCGCAGCCGCGGCCGGGTCAGGCCGCGAACACGTAGCCCTGACCGCGCACCGACAACACCGGCAGTTTGAGTCCGGCGCTCTGCGCCTTGGCGCGCAGACGGCTCACCAGCACGTCGATACGCCGCAACTCAAACCCGCCCGGGCTGTCGGGCAGGAAGAGTTCAGCCAGCGCCTGCCGGCTGACGGCACTGCCCGCGGCGTCCATCAGGGCTACCAGGAACGTCCGTTCCTGCGCGCTCAGGTGCAGCGAGGCGCCGTCGGGCGCCACCAGGATCCAGCCGCCGTCCTGCAGCGACCAGTTCGTATCCGCCGACGCGCGCGTCTCGGCGTCAGCCGGGCGTGGCGCCTTGGCCAACCGCATGCGGCGCGCCAGGCTGCGAATGACGGAGCTGAGTTCCAGCAAATCCACCGGCTTGGTCATGTAGACGTCGGCGCCGCCCTCCAGGCCGCGGACGCGGTCTTCCAGGGCGCTGCGGCCCGTCAGCATGACGATGCCCACCGGGCTCAAGGCACGCAGGCGCGTCGCAACGGAAAAGCCGTCTTCGCCTGGAAGATGGGCGTCGAGAATGACGATGTCGCACGGCTGCTCTTGCAGGCGGCGGTAGAACGCCACTGCATTGTCACAAGCGAACGCCACGCGAAAACCGTAGCCGCCCAAGCCCAACGCCAGTTCCTCGCGGAAATCGGCGTCGTCCTCGAGCAGTCCTATACATAGCAAACCATCTGCACCAGGCATATTCAGAGTGCTTTACATTGAAATTGTCGACAAATACCCCTGGAGCGCCCACGCGATCAAAAATGCCCCGGAGCCGGCAATCTTACGACTTTTACAATGGAAACGAATGATTGCAGCGAAAAAAATGGCGATATTTCACATTTTTACCGGGATTTTTTTGTTAATCCCGGGAATGTCGCAGGATTAATGCCATCGACGTTATCGCAAAATTATCTTCATGACGAGCAACTCACTTCGATTCCACCAGCCCAATCCGGGGGCAGGCCGGCATAGCGTTCAAAACCCTCCTGGGCGACGAAGGGGCTTCGCAGCAGTTTCATGAGCGTTTCAATTTCGCTGGCGTCGCCGGCCTTGGCCGCGCGAATCGCCTGTTCTGCCAGGTGATTGCGCAGCACGTACAAGGGATTCACGCCGTTCATGGCGGCCGCCGTATCCGCCGCAGGCCGCCCGTCCTGCGCATGCCGGGCCAGCAGCTTGTCGAGCCAGGCGCTAGCTGCGGGACGGTCGATAAACAAATCCTCAAAGGCGCTGCGCTGTCCCTGCGTGGCGTCGGCCAGCCGACGCCAGGACAACGTGAAGTCCGCCTGATTGGCGTCCATCAGTTTAAGCAGATCGTCCAGCAACGCCTCATCGTCAGGACGCCACGCCGCCAAACCCATCTTGGCGGCCATCTTGTCATGGAACGCGCGCGTGAAAATGGCTTCGTATTCATCCAGCACGGCGCGCAATGCGTCGGCGTCCTGCACCAGCAGGTGCAGACTGCCGCCTAGCCGATACAGGTTCCAAAGTCCCACTGACGGCTGCCGATTCCAGGAGTACCGACCTTCGGCATCCGAATGGTTGCAGATATGACCCAGCCGGAATCCGTCCATGAAACCATAAGGGCCGTAATCCAGCGTCAGCCCCAGGATCGACATATTGTCGGTATTCATCACGCCGTGGCAAAACCCGACAGCCTGCCAGTCCGCCATCAGCAACGCCGTGCGCCGCGTGACTTCACGCAGCAGATTCACATACGGGGCCGTCTCGGACGCCGAATCGCCAGTCGGCACGTCGCGGCACTCGGGGTAATAGCGGTCGATCACATAATCGGCCAGCGTTTTCAGCATGTCGGGCTGACGCCGTGACGACCAATGTTCAAACGAGCCGAACCTGACGAAACTGGGCGACATCCGCGTCACGATCGCGGCGGTTTCGACGGTCTCGCGCATGACCGGATCATCGGAAACGACCAGCGCCAGGGCGCGCGTGGTGGGCACGCCCAACCCGAACATCGCCTCGCTGGCCAGGTACTCCCGCACGGAAGACCGCAGCACGGCCCGCCCGTCGCCCATCCGCGAGTACGGCGTCATGCCCGAGCCCTTGAGCTGCAGTTCCCAGGCGCCCTCGGGCCCTTGAACCTCGCCCAGCAGATGCGCCCGACCGTCGCCAAGCTGCCCTGCCCACACGCCAAACTGGTGGCCGCTATAGACGGCGGCCAGCGTATCGCCGCCCGGCAATGGCTGCCCGCCGGAAAACACCCGCAGGAATTCGGGGGTGGTCAGGACCGACGGATCCAGGCCGATCAGGGCGGCCGCCTGTTCGTTGGCGTGCAGCAGACGAGGATTGTTCAGCCCGCGCGGCGCCAGCCGGGTGTAGAAAGCCTCGGGCAGGGCCGCAAAGGAGTTGACGGCTTGCAGTTCGGACAGGGACTGGGCATTCATGCGCGTTGACTCCGGGCAGCGCGCTTGGCGGGCCGCACATAAAAGATGGCGCTGAGGAAAAAGGTGGTGGACAAGATGATCTCGCCCCACGCCATCAAGACGGACAGCGGCGCCGGATCCGACATGGCGCGCACCACGCCTTCCATCAGATACAGCAGCGACAGCATGGCCGCCCACTGGTAGGTGTAGAGATTGCCTCGCACGATGCCCCGCAGCGGGAACGCCAGCGGCAAGGCTTTCAGCAGCATCCAGGAACCGCCCGGCCGCACCGGCGCCACCACGGTTTCCCAGGCGACGCACAGCACGATCAGGGCAAACAATGAAACCGAGGCGACGAGGCGCAAGCGGGGGTTGAGTTCGGGATTCATGCTGCTATTATCGCCTGATGAATCGCCCCGCCGAGCCCGCCGCCGCTACGCCGGCGGTCAAAGAACGACCAACCTCGCGCATTTCCCGGGTCGCGAGGACCGGACGCGTATTTCGTTTCGTCCTCCAACGCGCCAACGAAGAAAAGCTGCTGCAGGTTGCCTCCAGCCTCACCTTCACCACCGTTCTGGCAATCGTCCCCATGCTCGCGGTGGTGCTGTCGCTGTTCACGGCCTTTCCCGTGTTCCAGGAATTCCGGGTCGCCCTCGAGGACTTCCTCACCACCAGCCTGATGCCGCCGTCCGTGTCGGACAACATCATGGACTACCTGAACCAGTTCGCGCACCAGGCGTCGCGCCTGACCGCCATTGGCGGCGCGTTCCTGCTGGTCACATCGCTGCTGCTGATCATGACGATCGACCAGGCCTTCAACGACATCTGGCGCGTCTCGCGCCAGCGTCCCCTGCCGCAGCGGGCACTGGTGTATTGGGCCATCATCACGCTCGGACCCGTCCTGGCTGGCGCCAGCTTGTGGGCGACCTCGTTCGTGGCCCGCGAATCGCTGGGTCTCATCAAGGACGTCCCTGAAGTCATCAGTGTCGTCGTCTCGTTCATCCCGCTGGTGCTGACCGGCCTGGGCTTTGCCGCGCTTTTTGTCGTCGTGCCCAACCGCGACGTGCTGTGGCGCGACGCGCTGATCGGGGGCTGTGTCACGGCCATCGTGCTGGAAATCATGAAGTCCGCGTTCGCCTTCTACCTGACCCGGTTTCCCACCTACACGGTCATCTACGGCGCCTTCGCCACGCTGCCAATCTTCCTGCTGTGGATCTACCTGTCCTGGCTGGCCGTGCTGCTGGGCGCAACGCTTGCTTCCAGCGCGCCGCTGATCCGGCTGGGACGCTGGCACATCAACCGCTACCCGGGCGCCTCGTTCGTCGACGCGCTGGATGCGCTGCGCGCACTGCGCCGCGCGCAGCTCTCGACGCCCGGCGGCGTGGCCGCCAACACGCTGGCCTCGGAGCTGCGGCTGCATCAGGATGAACTCAATGAAGTCCTGGAAACGCTGAGCAAGATGGGACTGGCCACCCGCAGTCCCGAAGACAACTGGATGCTGACGTGCGACGCGCGCGAGACCTCGTTGGCGCCCGTCGTGGATCGCTTCCTGCTGGACCGAAGCCAATCCCGCGTCCGCAATGACCCCGACATCCTGCGCATCGCATCGTCCGTAAATTCGCCGCAAACCACGCCAACGCTGGAAGAACTCTGCGGAGAAGCGCAAAATACCGGAAATGGAGTCGCCCCAGTGCTGCAACTGGAAGCGAACAAGAAATAGCAAAGCATAGGGCGCAGTCCGCCCCAGGAGATACCGATGTTGAAGGTCAGTGAGATTTTGCGCGTCAAGGGCGATACGCTCTATACGGCGTCGCCCGACATGCCCGTGGCCCAGGCCGTGCAAACCATGAGCGAACAAGACATAGGCTCGCTGGTCATCATGGAATTCGGCACCCTGACCGGCATGCTCACGTTCCGCGAAATCATCCGCCACATGCACGCGCACGGCGGCGCAGGCGATACGACCATCCGTTCCATCATGGACGATGCGCCGGTCAGCGTTTCGCCCAACACCAGCGCCGACGAAGTTCAGCGCCTGATGCTCGAAAAGCACGCCCGCTACATCCCCGTCATGGACGGCCCCACCCTGATGGGCGTCATTTCGTTCTACGACATGGCGCAGGCCATCGTCGCGGCGCAGCAGTTCGAAAACAACATGCTGAAGGCCTACATTCGCGATTGGCCTGCCGAAAGCGCGGAGCCCGCCCAGTCCTGAGCCCGCCGGCGCCCTTGCGGCGCCGGCTGCGGATTCACATCCCGGCGGACGCGGCCTCGCGCGCCGCGTCGCGCGCACCCGGCGCATGCCGCTGGCTGCGCCACGCGTCGTAGATCAGTTCCGGATTGTTCGCCGCCAAAAGGGCCGGATCCGACAACATCCGGCGCCACCGGCGCGCCCCTGACTGGCCATTCACCAGCCCCAGCATCGGACGCGTCATCACCCGCAAGGGCACGCCCTTGGCAACCTGACGCGCGGCGTATTCCGTCATCGCGTCCACGACCTGCGCATCGCTGGGCAGCCGCACCGACGGCCACAACTGCATTGACACTTCAGACAGCACGCGCGGCGTATGCCACGCGGCGCGACCCAGCATCACCCCATCAAAGGCTCCGGCCGCCTGCACGGACTGCCCGGCATCGGCCAGACCGCCATTGAGCACGAACGTGCAATCCGGAAAATCGCGCTTCAATTGCGCAACCACGTCGTAGCGCAGCGGGGGGATCTCGCGGTTGTCCTTGGGCGAGAGGCCCTTGAGCACGGCATTGCGCGCGTGCGCGATGAACACGCGGCAACCGGTGTCATAGACCTTGCCCACGAAATCGCGCACGAACTCATAGGATTCGTCGTAGTCCAGTCCCAGGCGGTGCTTGACCGTGACAGGAATGTCCACGGCGTCCTGCATGGCCTTCATGCAGTCGGCCACCAGGGCCGGCTCGGCCATCAGGCAGGCGCCAAAGGCGCCCTTCTGGACACGTTCGGATGGGCAGCCGCAATTCAGGTTGATTTCGTCATAGCCCCATTGCTTGCCAAGCTTGGCGGCGTGCGCCAATGCGTCGGGCTCGCTGCCGCCCAATTGCAAGGCGACGGGATGCTCGGCCTCGTCAAAGTCCAGGTGGCGGGCCACGTTGCCGTGCAGCAGCGCACCGGTGGTGATCATTTCGGTGTACAGACGGGCGCGCGGCGCCAGCAGACGGTGAAAGTACCGGCAGTGGCGGTCAGTGACGTCGATCATCGGGGCGACGCAAAGCCGCCAGTCGGGGGAGTCCAAGAATCACTCTACAAAACAAGGGGATGCGGTATTTTACGGTGCTTGGCGACATTGTGCCCGCCGGGATCGGCGCCCCACGTGGAACCGCTGCCCGAGGCCGCCCGCCATGTGGTCTAAAATTGCGGCGCCGCGACCCTGCACGCCCGTGCGCGCGTCCGTTCAACCCTCATACCGAAGATCCATGGCCGTATTCACCCCCGTATCCGATGACGACGCGCGCGCCCTGCTGGCGCATTTCGATCTGGGCGAGTTCGTCTCGCTTCGAGGCATTACGGCGGGTATCGAGAACACCAACTATTTTCTGTACACGACGCGGGGCGAATATGTCCTGACGCTGTTCGAGGTGCTGACGCAGGCGCAGCTGCCCTTCTACATTGAGCTGATGTATCACCTGGCCGAACGCGGCATCCCGGTGCCGCAGCCGCAGACGCTGCGCGACGGCACCCGCTTGACCACGCTACACGGCAAGCCGTGCGCCATCGTGTCGCGCCTGCCCGGCGGGTACGAGCCGGCCCCCGGCCCCGCCCACTGCGCGCTTGCCGGCGCCACCCTCGCCCGCGCCCACGTCGCGGCGCAGGACTTTCCGATCCACCAGCCCAACCTGCGCGGGCTGTCGTGGTGGCTCGAAACCGCGCCCAAGGTCCTGCCCTTTCTCAGCCCCGCCCAGGCCGAACTGCTGACGTCCGAACTGGCCGCCCAGCAGGCCGCCATCCAGACGCCCGCATGGCAGGCCTTGCAGTCCGGCCCCGCCCACTGCGACCTGTTCCGGGACAACGTCCTTTTTGCCGGCACCTTCGAAGATCCGCTCATGGGCGGCATCATCGACTTCTATTTCGCGGGCTGCGACACCTGGCTTTTCGACGTGGCCGTCAGCGTCAACGACTGGTGCATCGAGCGCGACACCGGCGAATTCATCCCCGAGCTGGTGCAATCCTGGCTGGCTGCCTACGCGGCGGTGCGCCCCTTCACGGACGCCGAGCGCGAAGTCTGGCCCCAGATGCTGCGAGCGGCAGCCCTGCGTTTCTGGCTGTCCCGGTTGTATGACTTCTTCCTGCCCCGCCCGGCGCAGACGCTCAAGCCGCACGACCCACGCCACTTCGAAAGAGTGTTGCAAGCGCGCCACCGCTCGGAACTGCCCGTCTTGCCGTAACCGCTACGCCCCCCATAATGGGAACAGCATCCCGTATTTGAGAGAACTCCCCTCTAGAGAGCCATGCAAGCAGCATTTCTACCCGCGACGTCCGGCTGGCTTTGGGTCCGCGACGGATTCCGTCTGTTCCGCAAACAACCCCTGGCCATGTTCACCTGGGCCATGGCGATCAGCCTGCTCGTCGTCTTTGCATCGGCAACGCCGCCGGTCGGCCCGATGCTGGTGGTGGCCCTGATGCCCATCATCACCCTGATGACGCTGTCCGCGTGCAAGCACGTCGAGGCCGACCGCGTCATGCTGCCGTCCATGTGGGGCAAGCCGCTCAAGCAGCCCGGCGTGTTCCGCAAGCTGTTCCTGATGGGTCTGCTGTATGCCGGCCTTTGCCTAGTGACAGGCCTGGCCATCTTCCTGCCCTTTTCCGATTCGATGATGGAAGGCATGCGCATCGCCTCGGTCGAAAAGAGCATGGAGCCGATCCTGTCGGCCATGGCCATGCCGCTGATGCTGTTCGCAATTTGCTACGTTGTGATCGCGGCGCTGTTCTGGCACGCGCCCGTGCTGGTGGCCTGGCACGGCCTGCGCCTGACGCAAGCCCTGTTCTTCTCCGGCATCGCGTGCTGGCGCAACAAGCTGCCGTTCATGGTGTACGGCGTTTGCTGGATCATGGTGTTCCTGTTCATCGACCTGTGCGCCGGATTGCTGGTTGCCGTCGGCTTGTCGCCCCAATTTGCCGGCACGCTGCAGATTCCGTTCAACATCGCGGCGGGCGGCGTCCTGTACTGCAGCTTCTATCCGGCCTATACCTCCGTGTTCGGCATCAATAACCCCGGCACGCATCTCGACAACGGCAACGGCGCGCAGGCATAACGTCACCCGCCACGGCGCAAGCGCCCGGCGCAATCCCACCACCCGGCCGTCCCGGCCGATAAACGCCACGTCGATGGCGTAACGCATACCAAAGGTATGCACCGCGGCGCAGGGAGTCAGCAGCACGCCTGCCCGCGGCCCCGGCGGGGCCCGCCCCAGCAACCCACGCATACGCCCACACCACCGCTTTACGGTCAGCAACCGCAAGCGCCCTTCGCGTAGTGGCATGGGGCGTCTCATTGCACGCTCTGCAACAACTGAACCGCAATCGGAAACGCCAGCACGATGAACGTGCACGGAAAGATGCAGCCGATCAACGGCAGCAGCATCTTCACCGGCGCCTGCATCGCCAGTTGCTCGGCCCGCGTGTGGCGATCGCTGCGGCATTGCGCCGCTTGCGCACGCAAGACCGGCCCCAGGCTGGCCCCAAGCGCCTCCGCCTGCGCCAGAGCCGCCGCCCAGTTTCGCGCCAGCGCGCTGTTGCTGCGTTCGGCCAATGTCTTGATCGCCACGGTTCTGGACACGCCCGCCCGCATTTCTGCCAGGGCATCCGTGAGCGCGTCGCGCAGCACACCCGGCGGACCGCTTTGTGCCGCCAATTGCAGCGCGCCCTGCACGCTCAAGCCCGCTTCGACGCACAGCGTCATCATGTCGAACACGAAGGGCAGATCCCGTTCGATGGCGCGGCATCGCTGCGCAGCCAGCCCCTTCAACCACAACGCCGGCGCCATGCCGGCGGCCAGCGCACACGCCAGCGCCCAGGGCAGCAGCGCCGCGTCGCCCGGCGGTGCCAGCGCAAGCGCTCCGGCGGCGGCCATGCCGCCGGCAGCCATAGCCGCGCTAGCGCACAACGCCGCGATGTGCGCATACCCGACTTCCCGCGGCAACGCCGCCCGTTCTATTGCCTGATCCAGCCGTAGCCGCCACCGCCACGAGCAGAGCGGACCCGCCAACGGCGCCACCGCAGCGATCCAGGGCCATGCGACGCGCCACCACCACGGCATGGCGCGCGCCGCATTCTGTTCCGCCTTCAACAACGGTCTCAACAGCACCCACGCAAGCCAGGCCGTCCCGGCCGCCGTCGCGGACATGCTCAGGTATAGCCACATCCCGCCCCCACTCAGATATCAATCCGCATGATTCGCCGGATCAGCAGCACGCCGGCCGTCTCCAGCACCGCCACGATGGCCAGCACGCCCCACCCCATCGGCGTATGCCACAACAGCCCCATGATTTCCGGCTCCAGTCGGTCGAGCACCGCCAGCAACAGCAAAGGCAAAGCCCCGACGATCCATGCCTGCAGCCGCCCCTGGGACGTCAACGCCAGCAGCTTTGCCTGCAATTGAAGGCGGACACGCAATGTCTGCGCGATGCTTTCCAGGGCTTCCGCCAGATTGCCGCCGGTCTTTGCCGCGATGCGCATTGCCGCCACCACCAGCGAGGTCGAGTCAGCAGGCATCCTGACCTGCAGATTGTCCAGCGCAACGTCCCACGGCACGCCCAGACGCTGTTCCCGCAGCATCAAACCGAACTCCTGGGCGAGCGGTGCGCTGCTTTGTTCCACGACATGGCGCAAACCGGTCGTCATGGCCACGCCGGCCCGCAACGCGGATGCCAGCATCAACAGCGCCATGGGCAATTGCGCTTCAAAGCGTCGCGCACGCCGTCGCCGCAAACCTTCTACAACCATTCGTGGCAGCCGCGCCGACGGGAGGGCGAACAAGACCGCCACCAGCGCGCTGCCGGAGGCCGTGAACGCGGCGACCGCGGCCGCTACACCGCAGCCAACTGCGCCCACCCACAATTGGCGCGGGTCGATGAACAAAAACACTTCGCTCAAGCGCACGCTCGCATCCTGGGTGTAGACCTCGCGGTAGCGCCGAAGCGCCGGCGCAAACCAGTTCTGCGCACGCCACGCCAGCAACCCGGCGCAAACCATGGCGGCCGCTGCCGCAAGCCAGATCATGGCAAGCTCTGCGCAAAAGGGCCGAAGTCAGACGCCCGGCCCGCCGAGTCCGAAAACCATGCGGTATCCAGGCTTACGCCCTTGTCCGCCCATTCCTGCGCGAATCCAGGTAGCGCGCCGCATCCGCGAAACCCATGGGCTCGATCAAAGCCGAACAGGTCCTGCAACTGAATGCGGCCGCTTTCCATGCCTGCCACTTCAACGATCGCCGTGACGACGCGGCGTCCATCCGACAACCGCGCCTGCTGCACGACCACATCCACACTGGCGGCAATGTGCTCACGGACTGCCGACAGCGGCAGGTCTAGCCCCGCCATCAAAATCATGGATTCCAGCCGGGCCAAGGCGTCCCGTGGAGAATTGGCGTGCAGTGTGGTCAGTGAGCCTTCATGGCCCGTATTCATGGCCGTCAACATGTCGAACGCCTCGGCGCCCCGGCACTCGCCCACCACAATGCGATCCGGCCGCATGCGCAACGCATTGCGCACGAGTTCCCGGATGTCGACTCGGCCTCTGCCTTCCTGGTTCGCCGGCCGCGCCTCCAGCGCGACCAGATGCGCGTGGTTCAGCCGCAACTCCGCCGCGTCTTCAATCGTGACCACGCGCTCGCCGTCAGGAATCTCGTTCGACAGGATGTTCAGCAGCGTCGTCTTGCCGGAACCCGTACCGCCTGAAACGACCAGGTTCTTGCGCATCCTTACGCATAGCGCCAGAAACCGTGCCATCGGGTCGCTTAGCGCGCCCAGCGCAATCAGGTCTGGCATCTGCGGCCGCCGCTGCGGAAACTTCCGGATGGTCAGGCTGGCGCCCTTCATCGCCACGGGGGGAATGATGGCGTGTACGCGTGACCCATCGGGCAGCCGCGCATCCACCATCGGAGAACTTTCATCGATGCGGCGTCCCAATGGGGTCACGATGCGTTCGATCACCCAGCGCACCGATTGCTCGCTGGTGAACGCAGCCGGTTCGCGCCACAGGCGGCCCGCACGCTCGACGTAAATTTCGTCGTAGCGGTTGACCATGATTTCCGTGATATCCGGCGCAGCGAGCAACGGTTCCAGCGGTCCGAGCCCCACCGCTTCGTCCAGCACCTCGCGGCAGAGCGCCGCCTTGTCGGCCTGCGACGGAAGTTCGGCGTCCGTGGCCACGATCTGCATCAAAAGACGCTCGGCCTCGGCGCGGAGCATGCCATCGCTCATCCCGGCCACATCGCGCCGGCGCAGGTCCAACGCGTTCAGCAGGGCCGCATGGAGGCGGCGGCGGTCGTGCAACCGATGAGCAGGGGCCGGCGAAGCCACCGCCGCCGGGACGCAAACAGCATCGTACGTTGGAGGTTGTCCGGATTGCGCGGCGCCCTGAGGCGCGGCATCCGGAGTGTCGACGCGGTCTGCTGCCTCGGGCGCAAGCCTCGACACGCGTAGCCTGCAAGGCCCGATAAGGATCTCGTCGTGAGGCAGCACCGGCGCGTGCCGCACCACCCTGACGCCGTTGACCATCGTACCCGCCAGCGTGCCCAGGTCTTCCAGGACGATGACGTCTGCTTCGCAAACCAGCCGGGCATGTTGCCGGCCAATCCTCCAGGTCGGAATCCGCAACGCGCAATCAGCGCCCCTTCCAATCAGCACCGGCGCGGGCAGCTTGAGCTGCTGCTGCGCGGCGTCCTCAAAGGTCAGTTCAATATTGAGCATCACGGCCCTTTCGCCAATGTCGAACCTCCACCCGCCGAACGCATGACCCATTGCGAGCCGGCGCCCGCGTAGGGATCCCACCCAGCCGCATCGGAAGGCACCGCCGTTCCCAGTTGGGGAGGATCCGGAAACGTCGACTCAAGCATCTCGCGTCCGCGCCGAACGCGATCCGCCATGGCGGGCTCGCCCTGCGACACGATCTTTGGCGTCACGAAGATAGCCAGTTCGGTCTCGCGGCGCTGATAGCGGGTAGAGGAAAACAACGCGCCCAGGATCGGGATGTTCCGCAGACCCGGCAAGCCGCTGACGTCGGAGCCCTGCTCGCGCGAGAGAAAGCCGCCGATGACAAGCGTGTTGCCGGAACGCACATTGAACTCGGTGGACGCGCGGCGTGTCCGCAGCGCCGGGCCGCCCGGAAGGCTTAGCGAGGTGTCGACTGAACTGGCCTCCACTTCGATGAGCGACCGGATGACGCCGTTGCGGTCGATCCGAGGCGTGATGTTCAGCGACACGCCATAGGGTTTGAATAGCGTGGTGGGATTGCCTTGCGCATCGGTGGAAGCGTAAGGCACTTCCCCGCCTGCAAGAAAGGTTGCGCTCGCGCCGCTTCGGGCAAGGAGCTGCGGTTGCGCAAGCATGACCGCTTCTCCCGTTTGCGCCAGCGCAGCAATACGTGCCGACAGCAAGGCGTTGACGCCGAAGTAACCCGCGGCCGACGAGACCGGTGCCGCCGTCTCGATGATCTGCTCGCCCGGCCGGGTCATGCGGCCACGAGATCCGCCATCCCACGCCAATCCTGCATTGACGCCCCCCTGCGTCAGGCCATCCCAGCGCACGCCGAACTCCTGCAGCCGCGACGTGGGAATTTCGACCACCTGCACGTCCAGCAGCACCATGCGGTCCCACCCGACCTGTCCCGTGAAATCCACGACCTCCGGATACCGGTCCGCCAGCGCCGCGATGCGCGAGCGGTCATCGTCGGACAGATCGTCGCCTTCGATCAAAATGCGGCCGCCCACGCTCGAGCTTCGCGCACCCGGGATGCGGGAGAGCAGGCTATGAACCTCTTCGCGCAAGCGCGGCGTACCGGCGGCCACCACGCGCAACTCATAGGCCGCGATGCGATCGCGGCCTGCCCAGACATGCACGGACGACACGCCTTCCGCCCGTGCGAACACCACGATCTCGCGCCCTTCGGCAGCCACGGCGTTGACCACCTGGCTATTGCCGATGGCCACCCGCCTCACGCCAGGGTGCGGCAACACGCGGGTCTCGCCGACCTGCAGTTCCAATGTCTGGGTGTCAGACCATGCGGGGTGGCAAACCAGGCACAGCACGAAGACCAGGAAAGTTCTTATTGGCGTCATGGCCCCTCCGAGTCGATGCTTGCCCACGCGTCCAGGCGATCGCCATAAAGAATGGCAACGCCCGGCGCAGGCTTGGGTTCAGCGTCCAGTCCGATGAGCGAAGCCAGATCGCTTTGCGCGGCGGGGTTCACGGATGCTGCGTCATCGCGA
Organism: Achromobacter animicus; assembly: GCF_902859585.1. GTDB lineage: Bacteria > Pseudomonadota > Gammaproteobacteria > Burkholderiales > Burkholderiaceae_B > Achromobacter > Achromobacter animicus. The sequence goes on from NZ_CADIJM010000012.1 coordinate 26,882, forward strand.
TGACGCAACATTGCAGTCAACATCCCAGCCTGCCGCGCGGCGATGAACCGCATGGCTTCATCGGGCGTCGCCGCCAAGGTGATGTTGCCAGCGCCGTCCTCGCCCCCGACGGTCAGGACGCGCATGCTCTGCAGCACCGGCACGGTGAGCTCGCGTTGGCGGTGATTGAAGGTCACATAGATGTCGATCGCGTCGCCGCCCTTCAGCATGTCCGCCAGCCCGCCCAGATCGGTGGCGGCAACCGTGAGGGCGCGCTGCCCCGCCTGGAGCCGCGCGGCCAGCGAGGGCTGCGGCGCTTCGAAGGTCATGAAACTTCTGAGCAGGGGTTCGCCATGCGCGACATCAGCAAGAAGCGTGGCGCCGATCACGCTGCCGACCTCAAGGGGATCCACACTGGCCCCCGGCGCCCAGGGCTGCGGAATCTGGCGCACAGCAAGGTGCACCTCTTCGAGTAGCGTGCCGGCCGGCAGGTCATAAGCAGCCACCAGGCGACTGACCGACGGCGTGTGCGCCTCGGCCTCCAGCGCCTGGACGCGCTGCTGGACGTGTTCCCGCACGGCCCAGGCGGCCACCAGTCCTGCCAGCACGGCCAATCCGTACACGCCGGTACGGCGCAGCCGCACGGCGCCGCGAATGATCCAGGGATTCATGGCGCCCACCCCAGTGCACGCAGCCCGCTGCCGCCGTCCAAAGGCACCAACCACAGCTTCATCCGCTCGCGTTCACGCGCCCACCATTGATCGGCGCCATCGCCCTGCTGAACCCATCCCGCCCGCCGCATTCCGGCATCGAGGAGTTCGGCCAGTTTTTGCGGTGGCACCGCGTACTGCCAGATGCGGTCGGAAACCTTGACGCCGGACTCCATCACGGCGACATCCGATTTGACGCGCGCGCCCTTCGGCAGCCACCCGGGCAACTGCGCGGTGGGAGCCGCACGAACACTGATCGCCGAAAGGCTGCCGACAGTACGGTCCATTCCAGCACTTTCCAATTGCGCCACCCAGCGGTCACTGCCGATGCGGCCGGACAAGATGAGTTGTCCTGGCAGCACGTGCAGATCTGCCAATGCAGGCTGCTGGGCAGCCAGCGTTTTGGCTACGGCCGACGGGCTTTGGGGCACATCGAACACCCATACCTGCGCGGGCATCCCGTGCAGCCACATCCGGTCTGCCAGGCGCTCGCGCACAGCCCCCGCGGGCAATTGCAGGCCCTCAAGGCTGAGGACGCCCGCTGACGCACTGGCGCGCTGAGGCAGCAACAACCCACCACATAGGCCAACGCCGACTGCGAGGAAACCAAGGCGGCGCCACCTGCCCCACCGCTTGGGAAACGTTCGGGCCCGATTCATCTTCCGTCCTCCACACGCTTGCCAAGCCGATCATTCGGCACCACGTCATGCCACGCCGAAAGCCAATCCAGCGACAACGCAGGCCGCCTCCATGGGACCTCGACCTTGCTGACCTGAGGCTGCATGCGCTCGGCCTCGGCCAGCGACGTGCGGCCGGCCTGCAACCACCCTGCCGACGACGCGCCTATGCGTCGTTGCGCGTCGGCGTCGCCATGCGCATAGCCCGCTCCGCTTGCGACACTGATGTGACGCGAGATCGGCAATCCAAACATGGCGTTCCCCGGAAGCGGCAGCGAACGGGTCTGCACGGACAACAACTGCATTGCCCCGCCGAACCACTCGTTCTGCAACGCCGCGGCGCCGGCCACGGCGGTCCCGGGCCGACTCTGGGCCGCGTCGGTCAGGACCATTCCTGACGGCGCACGCAGCGTTGCCGCCGGCTGGCCCAACGCCACCGCCATGACAGCCTGCCGGCTGGCTTGCGTGTTGCGCTGCGCTGAAAACTGCATGGCGCCGATATCGGAGACCGCCCAGAGCAGCACTGCCATCAGCGGCAACATCAGCAACGCCTCGACCACCGCCTGCCCGCGTTCGGTTGACCCGCGCCTCTTCATCGAAGCCTCCCGGCCTGCACGGCTTCCTGCTGCGTAAGCGCGGACAGGCGAGCCTGCCAATAGGGCCGAAAGAGCGTGGCCAGTTCCGACCTGCCGTCGGCGCGCCGTTCCGGCCGCGCAAAGTGCGTCTCGGCCGCCGTGCTGACCGTGACGGCGCCGGTCCGCCCCAATGCGGTGTAGCGAAACTGACCACTTGGCGCGGCGACGGCACTGTCGGCATCCGTGGTTTTGACGAAGGTGGAATCCAGGCTGACCGCGATGGCAAACCGTAAGGGCTCAGCCAGACGCTTCGACGCGACTTCCCGATACGCCGGCAATCCGCGCCCCGGCCAGCGCCGGGCCGACGCCATGGCGTAGGAATTCGCCATCGAATTGGTGGCCCCGTCAAAGATGTTCCACGAGGTGGCGTGCTCGATCCACCGCCAGAAGTCCTCCTGCGAAAAGTCTGCGGGCGGATCCTCGACATATTCCACGTCGTCTGGGGCACGGCTTTTTTCGCCCTGCACGGTTCCCCATCCCATCGCGTACTCGCGAAAATAGCAGCCGATCCAGCGGTTCGAGCGCAGCGCGTGGTAGGACTGCGTGTCCAACGCGCCCCAATGGCCGTCCGGCCCCAGCCAGGTCGAACCGCGCCGCCTGAGCTCGTGCCGATGCAAGGGACAACGTGAGCTGACGGCCCAAGGATTGCGACGTGTGTCGTTGCGGCGATCCAGGAACCCATAGCGAGCCACCGCGTCTTCCGTTGCAGGGCGCAAGCCGGCCTTGCGCGTCGCGGCGTGGCGCTCCGTGTAGCCAGGCCACCCGTCGGTCAGCAGTCTCAGATCAATTGGCGATGCAGCAGCGGACGCCCCGCCAGCGTTGATCTCACCGAACGCCGGATAGTTGGCAGCCAGCACCTCACGCATTGCACGCTCCCGTGATGCCGTAAGGTCACCCACAATCTCTCGCGCCGCCATTTCCAGCACCTGATGCACGACGCGATCGTGTTGCGCGAAAGCAGAGGCGAGCCGGCCGTCGGCATTCGAAGGCCCCCGCGCGCCCTGATAGGCCGCCCCGGCGTCGGGTCCGAAAAGCATGGCGATCAGGCTGGCCGGCGGGTTGCCTCGCTGGCGCTGCGATTGCATCGCATCGAGATAGTGCGCGGACGCTCCCAACGTCACCATATGCGCCATGGCAACCTGATGCGCGATCTGGCTGCGATTCACGTAGGCAATGGCATTGAGTGCCCGCGCCTGAACCAGCGCGCCGCTATAGGCGGCCGCGTCGGCCGCATGGGTGAGGCGGCTTCGCGCCTCGATGGTCTGGCCAAAGTTGTACAGGACCACCAGCGACGCCGCACCGACGGCCGCAATGACGATACCCAAGACCAGGGCTTGGCCGCGCTGTTGATCGGCGAACATGATGGGATGCGCCCTCAATTCGCGATCTCGGCATTGCCGGTAAATGACTTGAGCGACCGCGCCTTGGTCTGCGCGGCAGCCTTCTGGGCCGCCTGCTGCGCGGCTTTGGACTGCGTGCTGCCATCTTCGCCAGCCAGCTCGCGGGCCATCGCTGCCGTCTGCGAACGCACCACTTGTCCGAAATACTGATAGACCGCGATTGCCGCGACGGCGACCAGCGCCACCACGACAATGTATTCGGTCATACCTTGGCCCAACTGGCGTTTTCGATGCCCCCACATGTCTGCTCTCCCGTGCAATGAACGTGGAGGCCAGTGTCGCCAGCCGGCGGCCGGCGGACAATTCGTGGATGCCGAGACGGACAAATTCGCCCCCGCACCTTGACGCGCGCGCCCGTCAAGAAACCTGGAAAAGAAGATGATTCAACCCCGTTTATCGCAAGGGTTTCCCCTATTGCCGGGCCGGATTGCCAGCAGTAGATTTGAGTTGCCGGGCTGTCTGACACCCATCGCGTGCGAAGCCGGGCAGGAGCGCCTCAGACTCATCTTGAGCTGGGGCGCTCTTCCATTTGGGGGGCCTGCTGGCGGGGCTTTGCTATTCGCGGGAGCTATTGCCCTTTCGCGTACGAGCCTTGGACGATCCCTACCATTGCACGCGAAACCCGATCATGCCACCCACGGAATGGTTGTCGCTCATGTTGTTGGTGGCGCCGGCTACGCTCAGGTTGCCATACACACCGTAGCGCCCCTTGTTCCACAGGTAGGTTCCACCGACGCCAAGCTCGGCCCACAGACGCTCATCCCGGCTTCGAAAAGACACGCCGGCCACGTTGACGTTTGTGCCATTCATGAACTCGTTATAGAGATTCGCGATGGCGTACACATGCGTTCGCCCCGCCGCGCCCTTCGCACCAGAATATTCAGGTTCATAATCGAGCGACACGCCTAAACGTCCGGTCAGACTGTCGCCATCGTCAAGCCGCACCTTCGCGCCGAACGGGTCCGTGAAACTGTCGAAGTCCACGCGAGACCGAATCAACTGCGCCTGCGGAGTCAGCGAGAACCCCTTACCGATGTCATAGCGATAGCCCGTCTCCACCGAGATGGCGACGCCGTTTCCGTTGTTGCCCTTCACCTCATCACGCCCGATCGTGCGCGACGAGATATCGCTGTCGAACCACATGGCCTGCAATTGTCCATCCATGTAGAACCCGCTGGCGCCGTACCAGGTCAGGTTGGCGCCCACGCCCGTGCCGGTCGTGTCGATCTTGCCCCGGCCGTACGGAGACGCAATATCGGCGGACGCGTTGCCATGGGAAAGATTCACGCCGGCCACCAGCATCGACCCATCCGGCCGGCGGTTCGCCACGACGTCAATGCCGGTTTGCAGCTTCCACAGATCGATATCCCGGCTCGACTTCGTCGCCGACTGTGCCGGGTTCATTGAACTGGTGGAGCCTTGGATGCGAGCCCACCCTCCGTATTTTTCTCCGGCTGCGGGCAGTTGACCGTCAGTTCGCCAGAACCGGTTTCCGATGCGTTGCTGCAACGTCGGCACCGTATTGAGGGAAGCGAGCACCTGGGGATACTGCTCGAAAAGCGGTATGCCAGGCTGATAGCGCGGCCCCTCTTCGGGCATGCCGGGAATTTCCTCCACCGGTGCGCCAGGCCCGGGTTCGGGTTCCGGAATGGGTCCGGGTCCGGGTCCGGGCCCTGGTTCCGGTTCGGGAGCCGTCCCGGGCTCCCTGAACTCGGATACGAGGTACCAGTGACCGTCCGCGGGCGTCTCGCTGCCGCCGTGTTCAAGCGTGTACGCATACGCGCCGGCGATCACGGCTTGCTGACCGTTTTCGGCCCGGTAATCGCCCTGAAGGGTGAAGGCATTTGCGGGCGACGCGCCGCCGACCTCAATAACTCGAATGCCGTTTATCGTCTGCGCCCCGCTGCCACTCAGGTTGGTGACTTTGACAGCGGTATCGCCCGCAACATCGCCCGTCACAACCAGTTTGTCAGCGGGCGACGCGTCATTGCCGAGCACCGTCTCCAGTTGCAGCAGCGAACCGCTGCTACCCGTATAGTTTCCGCTGATGGTCAGCGTGCCCAACGATGCCCCGGGCGATACGGTGCCTGCGTTGACGACACTGCCCACCCGTCCGCGCCCTTCCAACGTACCGCCCGTAAGAATCTGCATCGACGCGCCCGATAGATCGCGATTGACCTGAAGAATGCCCGCGCCGCCTATTCGCGCGACACCCGTAAAGTCCCTGTGGTCCGCATTCAGGATGGTGCGCCCCGCCATCGCTTCGAGCCGCCCGCCGCCGACCAATCCAGTATTGGACCCCGCGGCATTGTTGGCGCCATTGTTGATCGTCGCATCGAACTCATAACTGGAAGACGTGTGATTGAAAATCACATGGCTGTCGCCCGGGCCAAATGAAACGCGCGTGGTTTCCAGCGTGCCAGGCGCAACCGGCGCAGTGCCCGCATCGCTGCCGATGACAAGCTTGCCGATCCCGGAAGCTGTCGAGCCTATCAGCGCGCCGGGAGCGATCACCTTCCCGCCTTCGGAGATCGTCAGGCTGCCACTTCCGAACGAGCCAATCTGAATGGGCGAGGCGGAAAGCCACTGAGAATTGGCCCCGCTAACAATTACCGCTCCTTTGCCGCCAAAGACGCCAATGGAGCCTGAACCCGTCGAAACATAGCCGCCATCCGCGATGTTCAAACTCCCCATACCCGACATTCCGATGAAGAGCAGCTGATTGTTTATCCATTGCGAGCCCGCACCAGTGACGGTCACAACGCCTACGCCATCGTCGAATTCCCCGAGGGTGGCGCGCTGACTCTGGACCACGCCGCCCCCGGCAACCGTCAGCGCCCCTGCCGCACTCCACCCTACATTCAGCATGCTCAACCCGTCGAAGGACACCTCCCATCGCGCGTTCGGTCCGGTCACCGAGACCAACCCGGCGCCGCCAGCAATACCCCCCAGGTAAGCGTCGGGGCTGCTCACCAGGCCGCCACTCAACACATTGAGCGTGCCGCTTCCCGCGTTGCCGACAAGGAGAGAAGTATTTATGTTCCAGGGGGAAGCTTGCGTGCCCGGGACGGATACCGTCTGCCCGCTCTCGATGGTGATCTGAGCGGCCGATAGCCAAGGAAATGCCAGGAGAGGGAGCAGCGACGAGCGAGAAAGCACGCCGGCGTGCAGAGCGTTGTTTTTCATGAAACTTCCTCCGATCGAGCTTCGGTATCAGCACATGCCAAACATCGGACGGGGCGGATGGGTCCTCCCGTCATCGCCCACAGCCGTGAGCGGTTTCGAGGATTATTGAGGAATAGTCCTTTTGGACGAGGAAGTGTTACGCGGGGTTACCAATACAGAACGGTCAACGATGCGCGGTCATTGAGCCTTCTCGTACGCCCGGACGCCAAAAACAAAACAGCCGCCATTGCTGGCGGCTGCGATACCTGATTGCTCAGGTTTCTTTCGTAGCCTTCCGAAAAGCTGGTCGTCACAGTGGCGACCGCGGACCCGTTCCTCTTCCGTCCACCCCTGGAGACGCTGGAGTTCTCATTCCCCTCCCCCGAGCGTGTGGGCGAAGGTACTTCTGCTAAATGAGATGCTGGCTCAGCGCATCACACCCGCCGAGCGGGCACGCCGCTTGACCACCCGTCCTCAAGACGTCACCCGCATCGTCAATCTTGGGCACTCCACGAAGATCGACACGATCTCAGCGGCCTTGCGAACTATGGGAAAGGATTTCGATATTTCTGTTCGTGAAGCGTAACCAGACGCGCCCGGCTAGATCTAAGGGCACCGTGGAAAAGTAGAGGTCAATGCTTGGCTGGGAAGTCGGCCGGCCACCGCATGCGACGCGGCGCGTCTGGCGCGTCCTTGGGCTGAGGAGTTTACCGGCCGCTCGGGATCTTGAGGCGGGGTTGGCCGCTTGGTATTGCCATCCTTCGGGGTATCGCTCATCGGGGAACCTCACACGCAGTAGCGCCTACCCGGCGCTGTCGTGGTCATCATCGCATGAGCGAATGCTACTTGGTAGCCCCGATGGCCCTCGCGGAATCCTGAAGCCCGTCATCTGATCAGCCCATCCTGCAGCATCCTTTCCGACCTCGCCAAGTCGTCGTCCGAGGCTTTGAACTTGGCCGAGACACCTCCAAATAGGCCGATCCAGTCGGGGCCGGCGCCATCAGGTCCGCCGCCGGCGTTTGGGTCCCGGTCCGCCGGCCGTCAAGCTGCTTGAGCAACCCGCCAACTAGGAGCGAAAGCGGCATCACGATCGCGCTCCGCTTGAGCCAGCTTCGACTCGGCTTGTTGTCACGCCAGGACGGCGCTGCGGTAAGCACGGTCTCTTTCCTCCTGTCAGGCGCGCTAGATGGCCGCCTGGCGCTTCTCGATTTCCGCCAGTCTGGCGTCGTCGGCGTCGCGGTACTGGTTTGCGCCGTAAATGTTCCAAGCGATCACTCCGCACGTACTCAGCAGCGCGACGGTGGACGGTTCTCTCTAGCCCCGCTCTCTGGAAACAAAAAAGCCGCCCAGAGGCGGCTCGAAGATAATGCGGCTGTCTTAGAAGTTCAGCGGCGCGATGAACTTGCCGGCGATGACGATTCCTTGTCCTCCGACCGGCGAAGCACCAGTAAGGCGGAATGACGAACCATCGGTGGTGCCATTCAGCTTCAGGGTAAACGGCCGGGACCCCGTGTTGAACACGCTGTTTGCGCCGTCTACGTACGCGCGCACCGAGAGTTCGCCCGTCATGCTCATCTTGGCGTTAGGATCGGATCCAGACAAACCGTATGAGCCGCTATAGATCATCTGGTTATCGCCGCCGCGGATAGTTCCATTCTCCAGCACGACGACACCACCAGCGCCAGGGATAGACGCAGCGAAATCCACCTTCCAAAAGCCTTCAATCAGCATGTGCTTCTCCTGATGGTTGGATTGCGGCATTGCAAGCCAGGAAAAGTATTGCTGTCGCGTACAGTAAAGTCCATGCGAAGGATCAAACGAAAGCGCCGGCTTTCGCTCGGAGCGTCAGTTCTTCAGGGCGCAAGAGCCCGCGCGTATTGTGATGATTGTTGAAAGTATTTACCAGGAACCGATGTTAGGACGGGCCACCAATACTCGGCGTGCACGCGGGCGCTGGCGTCGTCTCTGGTGCTGCTGATCTGCACGCACTCTTCCTTTGCGACTAAGACACGCCGGACTCCGGTGCGCAGGACCGCGGGCAGCCGAGTGTCGGCCCTCGCGTCCACATAGTTGATGATCTGCTTCATCTCGAACCATCGCCCAGGGTAGACGGCCAGTAGGTCAATCACTTCCTTCGCGTTCTTCACGGCAGCCTCCTTTCGACCTGGCCGCGGAACAGGTTTAGGTACAGTTTTTATTCGGTTTCCATCAGCGCCACGCCTGTCGTAGTGGCGATGCAAGCGCGCGCGGCCTTGCGCCGGCCTTTCGGATCCAGGCCGCCGAACTTGGCGTTCCTTTGCGGGTACTCGGCGATGATCATCATGCGCTCGTGCCACGGCAGCGCCGAGTGCATGGCCTCCACCACCTGGACTTGGTCGTGCAGGATCGGCCTGTGACCGCCCTCCCAAGACACATCGGCCTCCATATTTCCCAAAGTGGCGCTGGACCCGGTCCAGCGGGCTCAGTTCCACAACACGAATGCCATCGAAACAGCGCTCAGCCAGAGCGGCAAAAATTCCCACACACAAAAGAAAACGCGGGCTGCATGAACTTCATGCAAACCCGCGTCAATTCTTGGTAGGCCCCCCGAGAGTCGAACTCGGCACCAACGGATTATGAGTCCGCTGCTCTAACCAGGCATGAGCTAGAGGCCCAGGAAATTTACTGCCCTTCCAGGAAGCTCTTCAGCTTGTCGGCCCGGCTGGGGTGACGCAGCTTGCGCAGCGCTTTAGCCTCTATTTGGCGGATGCGCTCGCGCGTGACGTCGAACTGCTTGCCCACTTCTTCCAGGGTCTGGTCGGTGCTCATTTCGATACCGAAACGCATGCGCAGGACCTTGGCTTCACGCGGGGTCAGAGAGTCTAGCACTTCCTTGACCACGTCGCGCATCGAACCATGCAGCGCTGCGTCCGAAGGCGCCAGCGTGGACGTGTCTTCGATGAAATCACCCAGGTGCGAATCGTCGTCGTCACCGATGGGCGTTTCCATGGAGATCGGTTCCTTGGCGATCTTCAGGATCTTGCGGATCTTGTCCTCGGGCATGTCCATCTTCTGCGCCAGCGTCGCGGGATCCGGCTCAGCGCCGGTTTCCTGCAGAATCTGACGGCTGATGCGGTTCATCTTGTTGATCGTTTCGATCATGTGAACCGGAATACGGATGGTGCGTGCCTGGTCGGCGATGGAGCGCGTGATGGCCTGACGGATCCACCACGTTGCGTAGGTCGAGAACTTGTAGCCGCGACGGTATTCGAACTTGTCCACGGCCTTCATCAGGCCAATGTTGCCTTCCTGGATCAGATCCAGGAACTGCAGGCCACGGTTCGTGTACTTCTTGGCGATCGAGATCACCAGACGCAGGTTGGCTTCGGTCATTTCGCGCTTGGCCTTGCGAGCCTTGGCTTCGCCGGTGGCCATGCGCTTGTTGACGTCCTTCAGGTCCTTCAGCGGCAGCACGACGCGCGTTTGCAGGTCGATCAGCTTCTGCTGCAGTTCCTGCACGGCGGGAATCTGGCGCTCCAGCGTTTCGGCGTACGGATGGCCAGCGGCCACTTCGTCGACGACCCACTGCAGGTTCGTTTCGTTGCCGGGGAACACCTTGATGAAGTGCAGGCGCGGCATGCCGGCCCGGTCCACACACGTATGCAGGACAGCACGCTCGAGCTGACGGACTTCTTCAACCTGGTTGCGCAGCGTGTCGGCCAGCTTTTCCACCATCTTGGCGGTGAAGCGGATGCCCATCAGTTCGTTCTGGATGGATTCCTGGGCGCGCACGTAGATGTCCGACTTGTAGCCGTCCTTCTCGTACGACAGGCGCATCTTGTCGAACTGCTTGTTGACCTCGTCGAACTTGGCCAGAGCCTTGACGCGCAGGTCTTCCAGCTGCTTGCTGGACATGCCGCCGGCGGGGCCGTCGTCGCTTTCGTCTTCGTCCGCGGTGACACCGGCGCCGGCGTATTCTTCGCCGTCTTCCGGATCGACCAGGCCGTCGACGACTTCGTCGATCTGTGCCTGGCCTTCACGCACGCGGGTGATGTGGGCCAGGATTTCGTTGATGGTGGTCGGGCAGGCCGAGATGGCCATGACCATGTGCTTCAGGCCGTCTTCGATGCGCTTGGCGATTTCGATTTCGCCTTCGCGGGTCAGCAGCTCGACCGAACCCATTTCGCGCATGTACATGCGGACCGGGTCGGTGGTGCGGCCGAAATCGGAGTCCACGGTCGTGAGCGCGGCTTCGGCTTCGTCTTCGACGTCGTCGTCGTTGGACGCTACCGGCGCGTTTTCGCTCATCAGCAGGGTTTCGGCATCGGGCGCCTGGTCATAGACCGCGATACCCATGTCGCTGAAGGTGCTGATGATGCCGTCGATGGCTTCCGCGTCGACCAGATCGTCGGGCAGATGGTCGTTGATTTCGCCGTACGTCAGGTAGCCGCGGTCCTTGCCCAGCTTGATCAGCTGCTTCAGGCGATTGCGGCGCGCTTCGTATTCTTCCGGCGTGACGGGACCGCGGGCGATCAGGTCCTTGGGATCGGCCTTGCCACGCTTGCCGCCGCGCTTCGGCGGCTTCAGGTCGGGCAGGACTTCGCCTTCGCCGTCCATCGGATCGTCGAAACCATCGGAGTCGTTGTTGGCGTTCTTGGCGGGGCGGCCCGGACGGCGGCCGCTCGGTGCGGGGCGCGCGCTGCCGACCAGGTCGGCAAGCTTGTCTTCGGCCTTCTTGGCGCGGGCCTTCGTCACCTTTTCAGGCTTGTCCGCGGCAACGGCCGTCTTGGCTGCCTTTTTGGCAGCTGTCTTGACAGCGGGCTTGGCGACCTTCACCGCCGTCTTGGCGGGCGCTTTTTCCGCGGCCATGCTGACGGCGCGCTTGGGCGCCACAGCCTGGTTTTCGGCCGCATCAATTGCAGAGGAGGATTTGCCGGTGGATTTGGTCATAGTCGCTTCCGTGGTCGTCGCAACCCGTTTGGGCATGTTGCACCGCATAACGCCGCGCCGGGTACGGACCCGGGGCGGCTTGGAATACGGGTAAATCTGGTGGATCGGCGGAGTTCACGCGGCTGCGTTGTTCGCAGCACCGGCTCTTTCGAGCCCTTCTGGCGCCGTACCGGGTGCTTTACCGTTCTGGCGCAAGACGTGCATGACCTCATTCATCGGCGGGTTCCGGACGTTGGGGGGGCTGCCTGCCTATAAATAGGCTTTGCTCGCTTATCGGGCCATTGCCCCAAGCAGCTAGGTATACACAGCACCCGAACCACTAACGCCACGCGGAATGACCGCCGCTGAACTGCTATTGATCCACCGCTCAGCTATATTAATTAACCATGTAACAATTCAGACACACGCATCCGGATTTTCTGAAGCGTTCAACTACCGGGTGCCCGAGCGGCTTGCCGCTCTCGTCCAATTGGCACAATAAGTATTAGATTCCGGCATCCGGAATAGATTCCGGTGCCAAACTACATTTCACGTTCCTGCTACTGCTGTACCGGTATGGGGAACAATCAACTTCCATACCGACCGTCAATTTTGTCGATCATGCAACAGTCGGGCCGCAACTGGCAATGGCGGTAAGCCTTGACCAGCGCACTTGGGCGCCCCGCATGAGCGGAAAACCTTTGATTTTAGCGTATTTAGCGCAACCCAGCACCTTTCAAGACCGTCATACGGCTAGACAGCTCCAGATAGCGTTTGCGCGCCTCTTCCGAAGCAAGCCCTGAAGCCGCCAGCTTGGCCATTTCCGTTTTCGCTGAATCGAATTCGATTCGCCGCAACGCGTCGTCCCATTCGGTTTGGGGATCAGGCAGGTCTTCCTGCGCGAGCATGTCAGCCCGCAGGCCCTTCAAGACCGTGGCAAGGTCCGAATCTGGCTCAGCGGCCTCCAGCAACGCACCGACATGGCGCGCGCCGCTGGATTGCGCCAGCATGATCAGGTCCCGTACCAATCCTAGATGGGGGCCATGGTCGATGACTTCAAGCTGCTGGTCGCCCATGGAGTCAACCAGTTCGGGATGGGCGAGCAGCAGACTCAACAGCCGCTTGGCCAGGGACGGCATGGTGCGGCGCCCCTCGAAGCCGCCAACGTCGTTGTCGCGCCGGCCTTTCCAGTTGCCCTTGCCACCTTTCCAATCGCCCTTGCCCTTCCAGTCGCCCTTACCTTTCCAGTCGCTTTTACCCTTCCATTCCTGCTTGCCGCCTTGTTGCCATCCGCCCGGGCCGCCGCTCGGCTCGTCGCCGTGCGAGGCGTACTGGCCGTAATCGGTGAAGTCCGACTCGTCTGCCGGAATGTCGCTGAAATCGTGGTTGCCGAAGTCGTAGCCCATGTCAGGCGGACCGCCGTCATGACCGGGCTCGCTACCCGAAGGCATTCCGGCTTCACCCGCGCCGGGCGCTGGCCGCGGGCCGGGTGCGAACGGTTTGGCGGCTTGCTGCGCCAAGACCTGCGCCATTTCCTCGGGCGTCAGCTGAACCAGCTTGGCCATTTCCCGTTCGATCTGCACGCGCAGCGCACATTCAGGAATCGCTGACAACAGCGGCTTGGCCTCGTGAAGGCAACTGGCGCGGCCTTCGGCTTCGTTCATGTTGTGACGCGATGCAAGCTCGTCCAGGAGGAACCGGGACAGCGCCACGGCATCGCCCAGACAGGCGCGGAACGCTTCGGCCCCCAATTCGCGCACATACGAATCGGGATCGTGCTCGGCCGGCAGGAACAGAAAGCGGATCGCGATATCGTCCCTGAGCACCGGCAGACAGGCCTGCAGCGCGCGCCAGGCAGCACGCCGTCCGGCCTTGTCGCCGTCGAAACTGAAGATGACCTTGTCGCTGGACCGCAGCAGCTTCTTGACGTGATCCGGGGTGGTCGCGGTGCCCAGCGTGGCGACGGCATTGGCGATGCCCTGCTGCGCCAGCCCGACCACGTCCATGTAGCCTTCGACGACGATGACCTGACCTTCCTGGCGGATGGCTTGACGCGCCTCCCAAAGACCGTAGAGCTCCTGCCCTTTTGAAAACAGAGGCGTCTCGGGCGAGTTCAGGTACTTGGGCTCGCCTTTGCCGATGATCCGGCCGCCAAATCCGATGAGGCTGCCGCGCGCGTTGCGGATCGGAAACATCACCCGCTCGCGGAAGCGGTCGTAGCGGCGCCCGTCTTCGGACTCGATGACAAGTCCGGACTCCACGAGGGTGGGGTCTTCGTAGTTGGGAAACACCTGGGACAAGCCGTGGCGGTCCGTACCGGACCAACCCAATCCGAAATGCGCAGCAATTTCGCCGGTCAGACCGCGCTGCTTCAAATAGCGGACGGCTGCGGGAGAAGCACGCAACTGTTTCAGGTAATGGGCTTGGGCCGCATCGAGCACCTGCGTATGGCGGGACTCTTCGGCCTTGCGGCGTGCCGATTCCTGCTGCTGGCGGGGACTGCGGTTTTCTTCGGGGACCGTCATTCCCGCCGACGCCGCGAGCGTGCGCACGGCGTCGGGGAAACTGGCGCCCGTATGTTCCATCAAGAAGGTGATGGCGCTGCCGTGTGCACCACATCCGAAGCAGTGATAGAACTGCTTGGTGGGGCTGACAGTGAACGAGGGGCTTTTTTCGTTATGAAAGGGGCACAGGCCAAGCAAGTTGGCCCCACCCTTTCGCAACTGCACATATCGCCCGACAACGTCGACGACGTCGACTCGGGCGAGCAAATCCTGGATGAATGATTCTGGAATCAATAGATTCGGGAATCAGAAATCAATACAGGCGCGGGGGCAGTTGTTGGCTACGGATGCGCTTGTAGTGGCGCTTCACGGCGGCGGCATGCTTGCGCTTGCGCTCGGCGGTGGGCTTCTCATAGAACTCGCGCGAGCGCAGTTCGGTGAGCAAACCGGTCTTTTCGATGGTGCGCTTGAAGCGGCGCAGAGCGGCTTCAAACGGTTCGTTTTCCTTCAGTCGAACGATAGGCATAAAGTAATTGGCCTGCTTGTAGGGTAACAAAGTTGATGACAAACCTGGCTTGCTTTTCCAGCAACGCCTTGAAAGCGCAACCCGGGCACGCTTTCGCCCGGGTTTGAGCTGGCTGTTTCCGTTACCCAAAGACTACCCAGAGAGTAACAAGCCAAGTTCGGTTTAGCGATAACCAGCGATTCTAGCATGGGTAAGGACGGTTTGCCTACTGCCAGCGCTCGACTGCGGCCAGCACCCCGTCCCTGCCCCGCTTGCGATCAGCTCTGGGAACCCTTGCGGATCCAGGCTTCCAGCTGATGGGGACGCAAGCTGTCGTAATCTTCAAACGGCTGGTGAATCCAGGGATTCGTGGGCAGCTTCTCGACGTAATAGTCGGGCGTTGCCAGGGAATGCCCCTTCCACCACAGCACGGCGCTGCGCAATTCGGTGATGTCGGCGAACTGGCTCTTCAGGTGATCGAACACCTTATTGAACGTCTTGCCGGTATCCACCATGTCGTCCACCAGCAACACCCGGCCGGAAAGCGTGCCGCGGGTGATGGTGATGAACTGGGCGATGTCCATGTCGCCTTGCTTGGTGCCGGCTGCCTCGCGATAGCTGCTGGTGGCAAGAATGCCCAGCGGCACGTCAAAAATACGCGACATGACGTCGCCTACACGCATACCGCCGCGCGCCAGGCAAAGAATCTTGTCAAACTTCCAGCCCGACTGATGCACCTGCAAAGTAAGGCGCTCGATCAAGCGGTTGTAATCGTCCCACGTTACCCACAGATGGCTATCGTCACTGGTCGGCGTGCTCATAGGCAAGCATCTCCTGCACAAAAATACGAAAAGGCCGCCGCCGGTATGACCGGCGGCGGCCTTGGGAATAATAACCCGATGTCAGCCCTTCAGGGGATGACGCAAAACAATGGTCTCGTTGCGGTCCGGACCGGTGGACACGAGGTCGATCGGCACACCGCAGACTTCCGCCACGCGCTCGAGGTAGCGGCGCGCCGCGGCGGGCAGCTTGGCGTATTCGGTGATGCCGACGGTGGACTCGCTCCAGCCGGGCAGCTCTTCGAGCACCGGTTGCGCCTGCGCCACGGCGTGCGCGCCATAGGGCAGCACGTCGCGGAATTCACCATTGACGCGATAACCGACGCCCAACTGGATGGTTTCCAGGCCGTCCAGCACGTCCAGCTTGGTGATGCACAGACCGGAAATGCCGTTCAGACGGACCGAACGCTTCAGCGCCGCGCCGTCGAACCAGCCGCAGCGGCGCGGACGGCCCGTGACCGAACCGAATTCCTTGCCGATGGTGGCCAGGCGGGTGCCGATCTCGTCGACCAGTTCCGTGGGGAACGGGCCGGAGCCGACGCGCGTGGTGTACGCCTTGGTGATGCCTAGGACGTAATCCAGTTGCTGGGGACCCACGCCGGCGCCGGCCGAGGCCGCACCTGCCACGCAGTTGCTGCTGGTGACGAAGGGGTACGTGCCGTGATCGACGTCCAGCAACGCGCCTTGTGCGCCTTCGAACAGGAGGCGCTTGCCTTCCTGCTGCATGGCGTACAGGTTGCTGGAGACATCCTTGACCATCGGGGCGATGGCCGGCGCGAGCGCCATGGCTTGATCGCGGACTTCGTTGGCCGAAACGGCTTCCGCGCCCAGGTACTTGGTCAGCACGAAGTTGTGGTAATCCAGCACTTCGGCGAGCTTTTCGTCGAACAGCGAAGGATTGAAGAGATCTTGCACGCGCAGGGCACGGCGGGCGACCTTGTCTTCGTAGGCCGGGCCGATGCCGCGACCAGTGGTGCCGATCTTGCCCTCGCCCTTGCGTGCTTCACGCGCCTTGTCGATGGCGACGTGGTACGGCAGGATCAGCGGGCAGATTTCGGAGATCTGCAGGCGCGAACGCACATCCAGGCCGGCGGCCTCCAGCTCTTCGATTTCCTTGAGCAGGGCTTCCGGGGACAGCACGACGCCATTGCCGATGAAGCAGGTGACGCCGGGGTGCATGATGCCCGACGGGATCAGGCGAAGAATCGTCTTCTTGCCATTGATCCACAGCGTATGGCCGGCATTGTGACCGCCCTGGAAGCGGACCACGCCCTGGACGGATTCCGCCAGCCAGTCGACGATCTTGCCCTTGCCCTCGTCACCCCATTGGGTGCCGATTACGACTACGTTCTTGCTCATGATACGAATCAATTTCGAGTTTCTCGGGAAATCCGGAAATCTCCCCGCGGCCCCCTCGTTTCCGAGAGGGAGTTAGTCACAGCGTTTTGACCGTCCAGACGCCATCCTGCAGCGCCAGCTCGCGATCGCAAACGAATTCGTCCTGATCCTGCTCGTGACCGGGCAATACCTGAACGACGATTTCCCCTGACCGGCGCAAGCGGCGAACCGCCTCGGTCAGAGCGGGGGCTTGCCCCCAGGGCGCACGAACCGCTCGCGCCCTTTCCGCCGGCGGCAGACCCGCCGCCAGCTTGCGTAAATCAAGACTGAAGCCCGTGGCCGGACGCGCGCGGCCGAACGCGCGGCTGACGTCGTCGTAGCGGCCACCACTGACCAACGCGTCGTGCCAGCCTTCGGCGTACAGGGCGAACTTGACGCCCGTGTGGTAAGCGTAACCGCCCACGTCGGCCAGATCCACACTGAACGACACGTTCGGCGTCGCATCCACCACCGCCTGAAGCGCGTCGAGCGCCTCGGCGACACCCGGCAATGCCGGCAGGTCGCGACGGGCAACCTTGAGCACTTCGGGACCACCGTACAACGTGGGCAGCAACTGCAGCGCCTTCAACGTTTCCGGACGAATGCCGGGCGCGCGCGCCACGAGCTCACCCAATCCGGGCACATCCTTGTCGCGCATCAGCCGGATGGCGTCCTGCGCCAGTTCGGCCGCTGCCGGGTCCGATTTCAGGATGGCGCGCAGCACGCCGGAATGACACAGATCCAGGCGCGGATTGCGAACGCCAGCGATTGCCACGGTTTCCAGCACGAGCTGGATGATTTCGAGGTCGGCTTCGAATCCGGCATGGCCGTAGATTTCAGCGCCGATCTGCAGCAGTTCGCGGCTGGACAGCAAGTCCGAGGGGCGCGCATGCAGCACGTTGCCGCAGTAACACAGGCGGGTGACGCCCGCGCGGTTCAGCAAGTGCGCGTCGATGCGCGTAACCTGGGGAGTCATGTCCGCGCGCACGCCCAGCGTGCGGCCCGAAAGCTGGTCGACCAGCTT
Organism: Achromobacter animicus; assembly: GCF_902859585.1. Lineage (GTDB taxonomy): Bacteria > Pseudomonadota > Gammaproteobacteria > Burkholderiales > Burkholderiaceae_B > Achromobacter > Achromobacter animicus. The sequence continues at coordinate 44,605 of NZ_CADIJM010000012.1, forward strand.
GCAGGTGCGCAGATCCAGATCGCTGCCGGTGCCCGACAGCAATGAATCGATGTACTCGACCAGGGGCGGCGCGACCAGCTCGAAACCGTAAGTACGGTAAAGATCGAGAAGTTCGCGGCGCAGTTCCTCGATGCGCCGAGCCTCTGCCGGAAGTACGTCGGCAAGGCTTTCGGGCAGCAGCCAGTTACCCATGAATGTGTTTACCTGAATAACGCCAAGTGATGCGTGGGCGTCGCCCAAACGAAAAGCGGCTGAGGGGCGTAAGCCCGCTCAGCCGCTGCGGAATGTTTTCTAGCTTACGCGGTATTGTACATGGTTCAGCCGCGAGCGCCAGCCGTGGGTCGGGCGTGGCCGGACTGCCCGGCCGCGCCCTCGATACCGGGCGGAAATCGTCCCGCCTGAAGCAGAAAAGCCCCTCGGGGACCCGAGGGGCTTTTCGTTCGTGCTAGCTGGGCAAGATCACTTGGCCGGCACGGTGACCGGCGCCAAGGCAGCGCCCGCCGGATCCTTCATGAACTGGAAGAAGCTGGAGCTGGGGTCCACGACCAGTACATCGCCCGGCTTGGAGAACGATGCGCGATAGGCTTCCAGACTCTTGTAGTACGTGTAGAAGTCCGGGTTCTTGCCATAGGCCTGGGCGTAGATGGCTGCCGCTGCGGCGTCCCCCTCACCCATGATGCCCTGGGCCTTGGCGTACGCCTGGGCCACGATGACCTCGCGCTGGCGATCGGCTTCGGCGCGGATCTTCTCGCCTTCGGCGGCGCCGATGGAACGCAGCTCGTTGGCGACGCGGGTACGCTCGGCTTCCATGCGGCGGTAGACCGACTCGGAGATTTCCGGTGCGAACTCGATGCGGCGCAGGCGCACGTCGACGATCTGCACGCCCAGGGGCTCGGCACGCTTGGCGACGTTTTCCAGGATCTCCGTCATGATCTTGTCGCGTTCGGTCGAGACCACGTCCCGCACGGTACGCACGTTGACCGACGCGTTCAGGGCGTCGCGGATCTGAGCCTGCAGACGCTCTTGGGCCGCGCGCTCGTTGCCGCCGAACGTCACGTAGAACACGCGGGGATCCGCAATGCGCCACTTGACGTAGGAGTCGATCAGCAGGTTCTTCTTTTCGGAAGTCTGGATGCGCTCGGCTTCGTTGGTTTCGATGGTCAGAATGCGCTTGTCGAGCGTGACGACATTCTGGAAAGGCGGCGGAACCTTGAAGTAAAGGCCAGGTTCGCTGATGACGCGGCGGACCTCGCCCAGCGAGAACACCAAGGCATAGTCGCGCTCGCGCACCACGAAAACGCTGGAGGAAAGGAGGGCCAGCACGATGAGCAGGCCGACCAGGATGGGCATAAGACGATTCATGTTCAGGACTCCTCCGGATTAGCGCGACATACGGTCGCGAGGCAGCGTGTTGCTATTGCTGCTGCCGGAAGGCTGCGGCACCGGCGCGGCCGTACCGCGCGGAGGCTGCTGGACAGGCGCATTGGACACGGGCGAGCCAGAGCTGCCGATGTTCGACTTGCCTGCGTCCTGAGCGGCCAGATGCATGATCTTGTCCAGGGGCAAATACAACATGTTGTTGTTGCTCTTGGTGTCGACCATGACCTTGCTGGCGCGGGTGAAGATGTCCTGCATGCTTTCCAGGTACATGCGCTGGCGCATGACTTGAGGCGACTTTTCGTATTCGCCCAGGATGCTGGTGAAGCGCGACGTATTACCTTGCGCATCGCCGACGACCTTGGCCTTGTAACCTTCAGCCTGTTCCGTCATGCGCGATGCCTGACCGCTGGCCAGCGGCACGACCTGATTGGCGTAGGCCTGGCCTTCGTTGATCTGGCGCTCGCGATCCTGACCGGCCTTGACGGCGTCGTCGAACGCGGCCTGCACCTGCTCGGGCGGCTGCACGTTCTGGATGGCGACGGTGCTGATCTGCACGCCCGTCTGGTAGCGATCAAGGATCTGCTGCATCAGCGCCTGGACTTGGGAAGCCACCGTCGTACGGCCTTCGTACAGCACGAAGTCCATCGACTGCTTGCCCACGACTTCGCGCATGGCGGTTTCGGATGCCTGGCGCACGGACTCGTCCGGGTCGCGCGTCTTGAAGAGATAGTCGGGCGCGCCGTCTGCCTTCAGGCGGTACTGGACGACGAACTGCATATCGACGATGTTCTCGTCCGTCGTGAGCATCAGCGCTTCGGGCAGAACCTTGTTGCGCGCGCCGCCACGGAATCCGACTTCGAACGTGCGCAGTTGCGACACGTTGACGATTTCATGGCTTTGAATGGGGTACGGCAGACGCCACTGGAAACCGGCTTGCGACGTGCTCTTGTATTTGCCGAATTGGGTCACGACCGCGACCTGGCCTTCTTGCACGATGTAAAAGCCGCTGGCCAGCCAGATGCCCGCCGCGACCAGAGCAATGACGCCCAGGCCGATGCGTGTGCCGCGCGGGGATGGCGGCGTCATGCCGCCACGGTTGCCGGGGCGGTTATTGCCGCCACCGCCCTTGCGCCCGAACAGGTTCCCGATGCGATTGTTGAAATCGCGCCAGACCTCGTCCAGGTCAGGAGGGCCGTCTCCGTTGCCTTGGGGCCGCTTGGGCGGCGGCTCGGAGCCATTGTTGTTTCCACGACCCCAACCGGGGTCATTCAGATTGAAGAGTTTGATAATTCGCGGCATTGTTTCCCACAATCTGTCCGGTCTCCGCAATTGCCCCGCGCAACGCATCCAAACCGGCGCGCTCGGTGGCGCTTACAAATACTCGCGCAATCGTACCATGTGCATCGCGCTCCACCCGCGGTTCCAATCCCGCCCGGTCGATCTTGTTGTATACCAGAATGGTTGGAATCGCGGCAGCGCCTATTTCGGCGAGGACCTTGTTCACTTCGAAAATCTGCTCATCCCGCTGCGGGCTGGCCGAGTCCACCACATGCAGCAGCAGGTCGGCGTGCACGGTTTCTTCGAGGGTGGCCCGGAAGGCAGCAATAAGGTTGTGAGGCAGGTCGCGGATGAAGCCCACGGTGTCTGACACCACCACCGATCCGGCGCCTTCGATCCAGATGCGGCGCGTCGTCGTGTCCAGCGTGGCAAAGAGCTGGTCGGCGGCGTAGGCGTCGGCCCGGGTCAGCGCGTTGAACAGCGTCGACTTGCCGGCGTTGGTATAGCCGACCAGGGACACCGACAGCGCCCCACCCCGCGCGCGGGCGCGCCGTTGGGTGATGCGCTGGCGCTCGACTTTGTCGAGCCGTTCGCGCAGCGTCTTGACCTTGGCGCCGATCATGCGGCGGTCCATTTCGAGCTGGGATTCGCCGGGGCCGCGCATCCCGATGCCGCCACGCTGCCGCTCCAAGTGGCTCCACATGCGCGTGAGGCGCGTGGCCAGATGCTGGAGCTGGGCCAATTCGACCTGCAGCTTGCCTTCGTGGCTCTTTGCGCGCAGCGCGAAGATATCAAGGATGAGCGCCACGCGATCCACCACGCGCAGGTTGAAGGCGCGTTCAAGGTTGCGTTGCTGGGCGGGCGACAAAGGCTGATCGAAAAGGACGATATCGGCGAGCAGCGCCTGCGCCATCGCGACGCCCTCGTCGGCCTTGCCGGAGCCGATGAAGAACTTGGCGTCCGGACGATCGCGGCGGGCCGTCAGGGTGCCGACGATTTCGGCGCCCGCGCCCTTGGCCAGCATGGCGAATTCCTCGGCGTGCGCCGTGAAGTCCGGATCACCGAGATCCACACTGATGATCAGAGCGCGCATACATGCACCATATTCGAGCCAAAGCGAAAATGCCCGCCGACGGGAACCGTCTGGCGGGCAATAAAAGGTAAAGCTGGAGCGAGATTACTCAGCAGGGACTTCCACTTGAAAATTGACGGCACGCGCGGGAACGACGGTCGAGATGGCGTGCTTGTAGACCATTTGGGTGACCGTATTGCGCAGCAGCACCACGTATTGGTCGAAGGATTCGATTTGCCCTTGAAGCTTGATGCCGTTCACGAGGTAGATCGACACGGGCACATGATCCTTGCGCAGCGTGTTGAGGAACGGATCTTGCAGAGTTTGCCCTTTATTGCTCATTGGCCAGGCTCCATTTGATTGTTATTGAGTGATGACGCGCTTTTTGTACTGGTGGAGCACGCCGAAACACGTACTCTACAGGGTTTTCCCGGCCCGTGCTACTTGGCCGGGAAGCAAAAATGAGACCAGAGTTTTCCAGCTGAAAAGCCCTTGAAATCACGCCTGCAGGATCTTGTCGAGCGCTTGCAGAAGCATGTCGCATTGGCCTTCCGTACCCACCGTGATGCGCAGGAATTGGTCGATCCGCGCATGACGGAAATGACGCACGATGATGCTGCGTTCACGCAGGGCGGCGGCGAGCGTCGCGGCGTCTTTTTCCGGGTGGCGTGCAAACACGAAGTTCGCCGCCGACGGGAGCACCTCGAAGCCCAACGACTCCAGCCCTGCGGTCATGCGCGACCGGGTTTCGATCACGGCGTTGCGGGTCTGCTCAAAATACTCCGTATCCTCCAGCGCCGCCACTGCGCCGGCGGATGCCAGCCGATCGATGGGGTAGGAGTTGAAACTGTTCTTTACCCGCTCCAGGCCGTCGATGAGCGCGGCGCTGCCCACGGCAAAGCCCACGCGCAAACCAGCCAGCGAGCGCGACTTGGAAAGCGTCTGCACCACCAGCAGGTTGTCGTAGCGCGAGACCAGCGGGATCACCGATTCGGCGCCGAAATCCACGTACGCCTCGTCCACGACGACGACCGTGTCAGGGTTGCCGGCGACGATGCGTTCGACTTCGGCGGCGCTGAGTGCGCGACCGGTGGGGGCATTGGGGTTCGGGAAGATGATGGCGCCGGCCTGACCGTGGCGCGCCGGCAGGTAGTCTTCGACGTCGATGCGGAAGTCCGCGGTGAGCGGCATCAATTCGAACTCGATGCCGTACAGGCCGCAATACACCGGGTAAAAGCTGTAGGTAATGTCCGGGAACCGCAGCGGGCGATCATGCTTGAGCAGCGCAAGAAATGCGTGCGCCAGCACCTCGTCGGATCCGTTGCCCACGAACACCTGCTGCGGCTGCGCGCCGACGGCCGTAGCGATGGCCTCGCGCAGGCGGTCCGAGGACGGATCCGGATAGAGCTTGAGCGTGTCGTCGCAGGCCGCGCGGATCGCATCGAGCACCTTGGGCGACGGCCCGTAAGGGTGCTCGTTGGTGTTCAGCTTGACCAGATTCTGAAGCTTGGGCTGCTCGCCCGGCACATACGGACTGAGCGTCCCGACAACGGGACTCCAGAAACGGCTCATGGATCAGCTTTCCTGCGTGTAGGGGTTGTGCGAAGACTTGAATTCAATGCGCAGCGGCGTACCGGCCAGGTCGAACGCATTGCGGAAACGCGTTTCGAGGTACCGGCGGTACGAGTCGGGAATCGCGTCCAGCGCATTGCCGTGAATAACGACCAGCGGCGGGTTCTGTCCGCCCTGGTGCGCGTAGCGCAACTTGGGACGGAAGATGCCCTTGCGCGGCGGCTGCTGCTGTTCGACCGCGGCTTGCAGCTCGCGCGTGAGCTTGGGCGTGGACAGCTTGGCAAACGCGGCGGCGTGTGCGGCATTGATGGACTTGAGCAAGGGCTTGATGCCCTGCCCGCGCAGCGCCGAGATCGTGTGGACGCGCGCGAATGACAGGAAGCGCAGCTTGCGGTTGAACTCGCGCTCGATGCGTTCCTTTTCTTCGCCGTCCAGGCCATCCCACTTGTTGACGGCCACAACCACGGCACGCCCGGTTTCCAGCACGAACCCGGCGATGTGCGCGTCCTGCTCGGAGATTTCGGTTTGCGCGTCGAGCATCAGCAGCACCACGTTGCTGGCCTCGATGGCCTGCAAGGTCTTGATGACGGAAAACTTTTCGACGGCCTCGAACACCTTGCCGCGCTTGCGCAGACCGGCGGTGTCGATGAGCGTGTAGCGGCGGCCGTCGCGATCGAAATCGATTTCGATCGCGTCGCGCGTGGTGCCTGGCATGTCGAACGCGATGACGCGTTCTTCGCCCATGAACGTGTTGATGAGCGTGGACTTGCCCACGTTGGGACGGCCCACGATCGCCAGCTTGATGCGGTGATCGTGTTCGCCTTCTTCGGCAGGTTCTTCTTCGGCAGGCGGTTCGGCCAGATCCTTGAGCGCTAGCTCGATCAGGTCGACGATGCCGTCGCCGTGCGCCGCCGAAATCGGATAGGGCTGGCCCAGGCCGAGTTCATGGAACTCGGCGATGGCGGGCCCAAGTCCCATGCCTTCGGCCTTGTTCACCGCCAGCAGCACGCGCTGCTGGCCGGATTTGCGCAGCAGTTGCGCAATTTCGTGGTCGTGCGCGTTGATGCCCGCGCGCGCATCCACCAGGAACACGACGACGTCCGCCTCGGCGATGGCCTGCCGGGTCTGGCGGGCCATTTCGAGCAGGATGCCGTCCTTGGCCACGGGCTCGAAGCCGCCGGTATCGATGGCGATGAACGGAATATCGCCCACCCTGCCCTCGCCGTAATGGCGATCGCGGGTCAGGCCGGAATAATCGGCCACCAGCGCGGCGCGCGATCGCGTCAGGCGGTTGAAAAGGGTCGATTTCCCCACATTGGGGCGGCCGACCAGGGCAACGACAGGCTTGAAAGACACGGTAAAAGGCTTTGTTTTATAAGGTTCAGTTGGTGCCAATCAGGACGAGATTGCCATTGCCCGTCTGGACCAGCACGCCTTGGGGCGTCGTCTGCGGCGGCGACACGACCGCGCCGCCACCCACCGACAGACGCGCCATCAGGCTGCCATCGCTGCGCGACAGGAAATGCACATATCCGTCCAGATCGCCGACAGCCAGCGCACCCCCCAGCATAGCCGGAGCGGTGACCTGGCGGTTCTTCAGGGCGGCCTGCTTCCAGAGATTACCGCCATTATCCAGCGCAAACGCGTTGACCACGCTGTTCTGGTCGGCGGAAAAGGCGAAGCGGTCGTCCAGGGTGAGGCCGCTGACGCTGGAGAAGTCTTTCGTCCAGAGCGGGCGGCCGCCAGCGGTGACGTCGAAGCAAACGATACGTCCCTGATAAGCGACGGCGCACAGCAGGTTGCCGGCGATGCGAGGCGCGCCGACCACGTCGGTCAGGCGCTCCAGGTCGCCAGCGCCGCGCGGCGTGGCGACGGTGCCTTCCCATTGCACGTTGCCGCTGTTGGACGCGATGGCAAGGAGCTTGCCGCCAGGCAGCCCCGTGATGACCAGGCCTTCGGCCAGGACCATCTGCGCAACGCTGCGCAAGGCGAGCGACGGGCCGGGACGCTGCACGCTCCAGACGCGCTCGCCGCTGTTGGCGTCGAAGGCCTGGATGCGATAGTCGCCGCTGCGAACAACGACGATGCCGTAGCCGACAACCGGCGGGATGGCGACGTCGCTGGTGGCGCGGACCTTCCATTTCACCTTGCCGGTGTCGTCGAAGGCGATGACGTCGCCGTTTGGGGACGCCACGGCGGTGGTGGTGCCATCGCTGCCGGCGCCGGCAGACAACTTGGTGTCGGCCTTGGCCTTCCAGATGACACGGCCGCTCTGCAGATCGAACTTGCCGACGGAGCCGTCGGGCGTCGCGGCATAGATGGCGTCGCCGAGCACGGTGGGCGCGAAGCCCAGGCCGGAGCCGCTGCCGATGGACGTGGACCAGACCTGGCGCACGGACATGCCGGCCTTGTATTCGGTCAAGGGCGCGGGATCGTAACGGCCGTCGTCATGGGAAAACATGCCGCAACCACCCAGGGCAAGCAGGCTTGCCAGCAGAACGGCGCCGCGCCACGTACGGCCAGGTGCAAATTTACGCATTACAGTCACGCTCCGCTCAAGGCATCCAGTTTCAGTTGCACAACCTGGGTCAGGGGATTGGCCAGGCCCAGGCCATCAATGGCGCTCTGCCAGGCCGCGCGCGCTTCCTCGCGCTTGCCTTGCGCAGCCAGCACGTCGCCGCGGCGGTCAGCGAACAAGGCGGCAAAGGCGGCCGGCGGATTGTTCAACTGCGCCAGCGCGGCGTCGTATTGCTTCTGGTCCAGCATCATGCCTGCCAGACGCAGGCGCGCCACGGCTTGCATGGCGGGGTTCTTGCCTTGGCCAGCCAGCCATTCGAGCTGTTCGCGGGCGCCGGCGTCGTCCTTTTGCGCCTGCAGGGCCTGCGCTGCCACAAGGGCGCCGCGCGCGGCATAGCCGGTGTTGGGATATTTTTCGCGCAGCGTCGAGGCGGCTGTCTTGATGCGCACCGAGGAATCGGCGCCGCCCAGGCGAGCGGCGTCTTCCAGCGCTTCGAAGTAACCCATGGCCTGGTTGGCCTGATGCGATTCGTACGCCTTCCAGCCCCACCAGCCGCCCCAAGCCAGGAGCACCACCGTCGTCAGGGCCAGCAGCAGCGTCCCGTAGCGGGCCCACCACGCCTTGATCGCGTCGAGTTTTTCCTGTTCTTCAAGATCGTATGCCATGCCTTAACCCTTGTTGTTCAATGCGTCGGCCAGCTTTGCCAGCGGAACCTGTTGTTGCGCCGCCTCGCCCTGCTCTTCTGCGCGCAGGAACTTGACGCTGGCCGTCTGCGACGCCACTTCGTCGGCGCCAAGGATAACCGCAACGCGGGCGCCGCTGGCGTCCGCGCGCTTGAATTGCGACTTGAAGCCAGCCGATCCGGCATGCACGATGACCGAGAGGCCCGCGTCGCGCAGGTCTTCGCCGACCCGGGCGGCCAGGCGCTGCGCGTCTTCGCCCTGATGCACGATGTAGACATCGCACTCGGCCGGCGCGGCGATTTCAACGCTTTGTTCCCAGAGGTCGAGCAGACGTTCCATGCCGATGGCAAAGCCCACGGCCGGCGCGGTCTTGCCGCCCAAGAGTTCGACCAGGCCGTCGTAGCGGCCGCCGCCGCAAACCGTGCCTTGGGAACCGAGACGGTCGGTGACCCATTCGAAGACGGTGAGGTTGTAGTAGTCCAGGCCGCGGACCAGACGCGGGTTCAAGCGGTATTCGATGCCGGCGTCGGTGAGGCGCTGGCACACGCCATCGAAGTGCGCGCGGGACTCTTCGCCCAGGAAGTCGAACAGACGCGGCGCGCTGTCGGCCATTTCCTGCATGGCGGGATTCTTGGTGTCCAGGACGCGCAGCGGATTGCTGTACATGCGGCGCTGGCCGTCCTCGTCGAGGATGTCGCGGTGCTTTTCCAGATGCTGGATCAGGGCAGCGCGATGCGCGGCGCGCTCAGCGGGTTGGCCCAGCGAATTGAGTTCAAGGCGCACGTCCTTCAGGCCCAGCAGCTTCCAGAGGCGGGCCAGCATGACGATGAGTTCCGCGTCCACATCGGGACCGGCAAAGCCAAGGGCCTCGACGTCGATCTGGTGGAACTGGCGGTAGCGGCCGCGCTGCGGGCGCTCGTGGCGGAAGACGGGACCGATGGAGTAGACGCGTTGCGGACGGTCGTAGAGCAGGTTGTGCTCGATGGAGGCGCGCACGATGCCGGCGGTCATCTCGGGGCGCATGGTCAGCGATTCGCCGTTGAGCGCGTCGGTGAACGTGTACATCTCTTTTTCGACGATGTCGGTGACTTCGCCGATACCGCGCGCAAACAGGCGCGTATGCTCAAGCACCGGCGTGCGCACATTGCGATAGCCATAGCCGCGCAGCCAGCCGCGCACGATTTCCTCGAATTGCTCCCAGCGGGCGCTAGCCCCCGGCAGCAGATCATTCATGCCGCGTATGGCGGCGACTTTCTGGAAAGCTTGAGTCATCTTGATCATGCCGCTGGCGCGCCCGAGACGCGCACCAGTGGCTACACCCTTACTTTAGTGAGAGGCGAGCGCGCCATAACGGCGCGCAACGTATTCTTCAACGATGGCCTGGAACTCTTCGGCGATATGGTCGCCCTTGAGCGTCACCGTACGCTCGCCGTCGACGAACACCGGCGCGGCCGGCACTTCGCCGGTACCCGGCAGGCTGATGCCGATGTCGGCATGACGGCTTTCGCCCGGCCCATTGACCACACAGCCCATCACCGCGACGTTCATGGATTCGACGCCGGGGTATTGCGCGCGCCACACCGGCATCTGCCGGCGCAGGAACGACTGGATGCTGTCGGCAAGTTCCTGGAAGAACGTGCTACTGGTGCGGCCGCAGCCCGGGCAGGCGACGACCATGGGCGTGAAGGCGCGCAGTCCCATGGTCTGCAGGATTTCCTGCGCGACGATGGCTTCGCGGCTGCGCTCGCCGCCGGGTTCAGGCGTAAGCGAAATGCGGATGGTGTCGCCGATGCCTTGCTGCATCAGCACGGCAAGCGCGGCGGTCGAAGCCACGATGCCCTTGCTGCCCATGCCCGCCTCGGTCAGGCCAAGATGCAGGGGATAGTCGCAACGGGCGGACAGATCACGGTAGACCGCGATGAGATCCTGGACATGGCTGACCTTGCACGACAGGATGATTGCGTCGCGCCGCAGGCCGAGTTCTTCGGCGCGCTGGGCATTGCTGATGGCCGAGACGACGAGCGCATCGCGCATGACGGCCTGCGCTTCCCAGGGCTGGGCGCGCCGGCTGTTTTCGTCCATCTTGCGCGCCATGAGTTCGTGGTCGAGGCTGCCCCAGTTGACGCCGATCCGCACCGGCTTGTCGTAGCGGCAGGCGACTTCGATCATCTGCGCGAAGTTGTCGTCGCGGCGCTTGCCGCCCCCCATGTTGCCGGGGTTGATGCGGTATTTGGACAGCGCCTGGGCGCATTCCGGAAACTGCGTCAGCAGCTTGTGGCCGTTATAGTGGAAGTCGCCCACCAGCGGCACGTTCACGCCCATGCGGTCGAGCTGTTCGCGGATGGCGACGACCTCGCGGGCGGCTTCCGGCGTGTTCACGGTGATGCGCACGAGCTCGGAGCCGGCCAGTGCCAGCTCCTTGACCTGGATCGCGGTGGCGATGGCGTCCGCGGTGTCGGTGTTGGTCATGGACTGGACCACGACCGGGGCGTCTCCGCCCACCGTCACGACGCGATCACCCCACTTGATCGCCACGGAACGCGTGGCGCGGCGCGCTGCGGCTCCCACCGGGGGAGGCGGCGCGTCCTGGCAAGGCAGAGAAGAATCTTGCATCGGGTGGAACCGTGTTACTTGGTCGACTTCGGCAGCCAGTCGGCCGGCAGCCACTGCTGCGGCAGCCAACCTTGCCAGAAGGCATATGCCACGCCGGCGGCCAGCACCAGCACGATGGCGATCAGCCAGCCCCAGGACGTCGTGGACGAGCGGTCGTCGTCGGCGCTGGATTGGGGAATGGAATGCGCCGAATGCAGCGAACTGGGGCTGAGCTTGGCCGGGCCGGTGACGCGGGCCTTGGGGTCGAGCGAATCGACGATGGCCTCGGCGTCGGCGCCCAGCAGGCGCGCATAGTTGCGGACGAGGCCGCGCAAGGAAACGCCGGTGGGCAGGTGATCCCACTGTTCGTTTTCAAGGGCTTCGATCTGCTTGGTGGAAAACTTGATGCGGCTGGAGACCTCGTCGAGCGACCAGCCCTTGGATAGGCGCAGGCCGCGCAAGGCGGCGCCCACGCTGCCCACCTCGGCGGCGGACGAGTCGGAAACTGCAGAAGCGAAATCCTGCGTCATGCGTGCACCTGTTTAATTGGTATGGTCTGGCGCTGTGCGGCATTGCGCTCGGTGATCCGAGTGCGGTCCCGCACCTCTCCGGCCAGTTGGCCGCAAGCCGCATCGATGTCGTCGCCCCGGGTCTTGCGGACCGTGGTGATGATGCCGGCGTCCATGAGACGCTGGGCAAACACCTTCACCCGCGCCGAGGCCGATCGCTTCAGGCCGGAGGCGGGGAATGGGTTGAACGGGATGAGGTTCAGCTTGCAGCGCACCTGGCGTGCAATATGGATCAGTTCCTTGGCGTGCTGGTCGGTGTCGTTGATGCCGTCCAGCATGCAGTATTCAAACGTGATGAAGTCGCGCGGCGCAAACGCAAGATAGCGTTCGCAGGCAGCAAGCAACTCTTTCAGCGGGTATTTCTTGTTCAGCGGCACGAGCTCGTCGCGCAGCGCGTCGTTGGGCGCGTGCAGCGAAACGGCCAGTGCCACGGGACAGTCTTGCGACAGGCGGTCCATCATGGGGACGACGCCGGAGGTAGACACGGTGACGCGGCGGCGCGACAGGCCGTACGCGTTGTCGTCGAGCATCAGGCGCAGCGCGGGCAGGACCTGGTCGTAGTTGAGCAGGGGTTCGCCCATGCCCATCATGACGACGTTGCTGATGACGCGCGTGTCTTCGGTGGCGCGGGCGCTTTCAAGGCGGGCCGTGCCGATGTCGGCTTCGAGCACGCGCTTGGCCCACCACAACTGGCCGATGATTTCGCTGGTCTTCAGGTTGCGGTTGAAGCCCTGGTGCCCGGTCGAGCAGAAGCGGCAGTTCACCACGCAGCCGGCCTGGCTGGAAATGCACAGTGTGCCGCGGTCGTCTTCGGGGATGAAGACGGTTTCGATGGCATTGCCCTGCCCCACGTCAAACAGCCACTTGCGGGTGCCGTCGGTCGAGCGCTGCTCGATGTTGACGGGCAATGCCTCGATGCGGCAATTCGACGCAAGCTGGCTGCGAAAATCGCGGGCCAGGTCGGTCATGGCGTCGAACGAATCGGCGCCGCGCTGGTGCATCCAGCGCTGCAACTGGCGGGCACGAAACGGCTTGCCGCCCCACTGCCCGACCAATTCGGACAGGGCGGAGCCGTCCAGCCCCAGCAGATTGATTCGTTCGACGGATTCCATAACCAGGTAAAACTTAAAGCGCTTTCAACAACTTAAGCCAAAAATTAACGGCTGTGGATGTTGATTTCGGGGAAGAAGAAAGCCACTTCGACAGCGGCCGTTTCCGGAGCGTCGGAGCCGTGAACGGCGTTGGCGTCGATGCTGTCGGCGAAATCGGCGCGGATGGTGCCGGCTTCAGCCTTCTTGGGGTCCGTGGCGCCCATCAGGTCGCGGTTCTTCTGGATGGCGTCTTCGCCTTCCAGCACTTGCACGAACACGGGGCCCGAGATCATGAAGTCGACCAGGTCCTTGAAGAAGGGACGGGCGGCGTGCACGGCGTAGAAACGCTCGGCGTCGGCGCGCGACAGTTGGGTCAGGCGGGCGGCGATGACCTTCAGGCCGGCTTGCTCGAAACGGCCGACGATCTGGCCGATCACGTTCTTGGCGACGGCGTCGGGCTTGATGATCGAGAGGGTGCGTTGGATGGACATAAAAGACTCCGAAAACTGATTTCTGACGGGTTTCTAGTTAATTGCTTGGCGGGGCTCGGGCCGTTCTGAACCACCGCCAAAACAGGATTCGACACTGCCGACCTGTCGGACGCATCCTGGAATGCAAGCGGGATTCCGGTTGCACGCGAATCCTATGATTCTGCACGCATTTCCGAAGGAATCCTCAATGAATTCAGGGACTTCTAAAAGGTTTACAGCAACCCGGCATTCTAACACGCCGAGAAGACCGCAATACATCTTAAAATGAGCGGTTTGCTGCCCGCTCCCTACCCGGGCGCCCCTGTCTGCCGGAACTTAGTAATGACTCAAGCTGCTCCCCCGAACGCCGCGCCCATCGCCGGCGAAACCCCGGAACTCTCGAAGAGCTTCGAACCCTCCGAACTGGAATCCCGCTGGTATGCCGAGTGGGACAAGCGCGGGTACTTCGCCGCGGGCCAGCATGTGGAAACGGGGACGGAAAGCCAGCCGTACGTCGTCCAGTTCCCGCCGCCCAACGTCACGGGCACGCTGCACATGGGCCACGCGTTCAACCAGACCATCATGGACGGGCTGGTGCGCTACCACCGCATGTCGGGCGACGACACCGTGTTCATCCCCGGCACCGACCACGCCGGCATCGCCACGCAGATCGTCGTTGAAAGACAGCTCGACGCCCAAAAGGTTTCGCGCCACGACCTGGGCCGCGAGAAGTTCGTCGAGAAAGTGTGGGAATGGAAGGAAAAGTCGGGCAGCGCCATCACCGGACAGGTGCGCCGCCTGGGCGCCTCGGCCGACTGGCCGCGCGAATACTTCACCATGGACGACCGCATGTCGCGCGGCGTGGTGGAAACCTTTGTCCGTCTGCATAAACAGGGACTGATCTATCGCGGCAAGCGCCTGGTCAACTGGGATCCCAAGCTGCTCACGGCCGTGTCCGACCTGGAAGTGCAGTCCGAAGAGACCGATGGCCACATGTGGCACATCCTGTACCCGTTCGTTGACGGCCCGCAGACCATCGTCGACAAGGATGGCCAGACCGTCACCCTGCGCGGCATGACCATCGCCACGACCCGTCCGGAAACCATGCTGGCCGACGGCGCGCTGTGCGTGCATCCCGACGATCCCCGCTACAAGCACCTGGTGGGCAAGCAGGTCGAACTGCCGCTTTGCGACCGCAACATTCCCATCATTGCCGACGACTTCGTCGACCCCGAATTCGGCACGGGCTGCGTGAAGATCACGGGCGCTCACGACTTCAACGACTACGCCTGCGCGATGCGTCACGATCTGCCGCTGATCGTGATCTTCACGCTGGACGCGCACATCAACGAAAACGGTCCCCAGCAGTTCCAGGGCATGGAACGCTACGAGGCCCGCAAGGCCGTTGTTGCGCAACTGGAGACCGAGGGCTATCTGGTCAAGGTCGAGCCGCACAAGATGATGCAGCCCAAGGGCGACCGCACCGGCGTCGTGCTCGAGCCCATGCTGACCGACCAGTGGTTCGTTGCCATGAGCAAGCCCGCGCCGGAAGGCACGCTGAACCCGGGCAAGAGCATCACCGAGGTTGCGCTGGAAGTCGTGGCCGACGGCCGCATCCAGTTCTACCCGGACAACTGGACCACCATCTACAACCAGTGGCTCAACAACATCCAGGACTGGTGCATTTCGCGCCAGCTCTGGTGGGGCCACCAGATTCCGGCCTGGTACTCGGAAGACGGCCAGGTGTTCGTCGCCCACGACGAAGCCGGCGCGATCGAACAGGCGCGCGCCGCTGGCGTCACGGGTCCGCTCACGCGCGATCCCGACGTGCTGGACACGTGGTTCTCGTCGGGCCTGGTGCCTTTCACGACGCTGGGCTGGCCGGAAAACACGCCGGACCTGCAGCGTTACCTGCCCTCCAGCGTCCTGGTCACGGGCTTTGACATCATCTTCTTCTGGGTGGCGCGCATGGTCATGCTGACCACGCACCTGACCGGCCAGATCCCGTTCAAGCACGTCTACGTGCACGGTCTCATCCGCGACGCCGACGGCCAGAAGATGAGCAAGTCCAAGGGCAACACGCTGGACCCTGTGGACCTGATCGACGGCATCGACCTGGACGGCCTGGTCGCCAAGCGCACCTACGGCCTGATGAACCCGAAGCAGGCCGGCGCGATCGAAAAGGCTACGCGCCGCCAGTACCCGGACGGCATCCCCGCCTACGGCACCGACGCGCTGCGCTTCACCATGGCGGCCTACGCCACGCTGGGCCGCAACATCAACTTCGACCTGAAGCGTTGCGAGGGCTACCGCAATTTCTGCAACAAGCTCTGGAACGCCACGCGCTTCGTGCTGATGAACACCGAAGGCCATGACCTGACAGTGCCGGATGCCGGCGAGCTGTCCTTCGTGGACCGCTGGATCATCAGCCAGATGCAGACGCTGGAAGCCGACGTGGCGCGCGGTTTTGCCGACTACCGTTTCGACAACATCGCCAACGCGCTCTATCGCTACGTGTGGGACGAATACTGCGACTGGTATCTGGAACTGGCCAAGGTGCAGATCCAGACCGGCACGCCGGCCCAGCAACTGGGCACCCGCCGCACCCTGATCCGCGTCCTGGAATGCGTGCTGCGCCTGGCCCACCCGATCATCCCGTTCATCACGGAAGAGCTGTGGCAGAAGGTGTCTGTCGTGGCCGGCAAGCGCAAGGAAGGCGTTGCCGCCAGCGTCAGCGTGCAGCCCTACCCGAAGGCCAACCCGGATGCGGTGGACGCCGCCGCCGAAGCCGACGTGGCCGAACTGAAGGCTCAGGTCGAAGCGGTGCGCGCGCTGCGCGGCGAGATGAGCCTGTCGCCCGCCCAGAAGGTGCCGCTGTGCGCCCAGGGCGACGCGCCGATGCTGACGCGCAACGCGCCGTACCTGGCCGCGCTGGCCAAGCTGAGCCAGGTCGACGTGCTGGACGTGCTGCCCGACGCCGGTGCGCCCGTGCAGGTCGTGGGCAGCAGCCGCCTGATGCTGCACGTTGAAGTCGACGTAGCCGCCGAGCGCGTGCGCCTGGACAAGGAAATCGCCCGTCTGGCCGGTGAAATCGCCAAGGCCAAGGGCAAGCTGTCCAACGCCAGCTTCGTCGAGCGCGCCCCCGCCGCCGTCGTCGAACAGGAAAAAGCCCGCATGGCGCAGTTCAGCGAAACCCTGCAGAAGGTGCAGGAGCAGCGCGCCAAGCTGGGCGACTGATCCCAGCGCCTGATGTGAAGCCCAGAAACCCCGGACACCGTTCCGGGGTTTTTGTTTTTGGGGTTTGGCGGGGATCGGGTCGCGGACGCGGCCGTTCTTCAAACCCCGCCGTCCGTCATGCGGTACCAGCTCACCACTGCATTGACGTACAGGCGGCGGAGCGGATACAGCGGAAACGGCACGATCGGCGACAGCGGCACGGGCAACGCATTGGCATCGCCGGTGGCGACATATTCGGCCATGGCCGCGCCCATGCAGGTCTGCAAGCCGACGCCGCGGCCCTGACAGCCGATGTCCACCAGCAACCCGGGCTGCGGCGCATGCAGATGCGGCAGATAGTCGCGCGTGACTGCAACCCGGCCGCACCAGCGGAATTCAAAGGGCGTGCCCGCGACCTGTGGAAACATCTTCAACATCACGCGCTCAAGATGCGCCCAGTCCGACTCGCCCTTGGGCTCGCGGAAGGGGCCGCGGCCACCCATCAGCAAGCGGCCCTGGTGATCCAGACGAAAGTACAGCAACAGGTTGCGCGTGTCGGAGGTGACGTGGCCCTCGGGGAATATGCCCGCGCGGATGCGGTCCGGCAGCGGCGCGGTTGCCACCTGGAACGTGTTGGCGTCGATGATGGACGGCTTGAGACCGGGCCACAGATCGCCGCCGTAGGCATTGGTGCACATCACCACGCGATCGGCGCTGACCGAGGGACCGCGAGCCGTGGACACCGTCCACTTGCCGCCGTCACGCCTCAGACCGGTGACGGGCGTGTCGGTGTGCAGCGTCGCGCCCGCATTCAGCGCAGCGCGCGCCAGGCCCCGCGCGTAACTCAGCGGCTGCACCGCCCCTGCCCGCCGGTCGACCCATCCGCCCAGGTATTTGTCCGTGCCGATCAGGCGCGCGACCTGCGCGCGGTCGAGCGGCTGGGCGTCCACACCAAGGCGCGCCCATTGCGCCGCGCGGCCTTGCGCGATGCGCAGCGCCTGCGGCGTGTGCGCGCCCTGGATCCATCCGGCGCGCACGCGCGGCACGTCCATCGCATGCCGTTCGATCAGGTCAAAAACCACGTCCGCCGTCGCGCCGGCAAACCGTGTCAGCCGCTCCCCGCGCTCGGGGCCGAACATCGAAATCAGATCCTCCGGGTCGTACTTCAAACCGGGAATGACCTGACCGCCGTTGCGGCCCGATCCGCCGAAGCCAATCTCGCGCGCCTCCAGCAGTACGACCTTCACACCGCGCTCGGCCAGGTGCAACGCGGTGGACAAGCCGGCATAGCCGCCGCCGATCACGGCGACGTCGGCCTGCGCCGACGCGTCCAGCGGCCCGGTGGGCGGCGGCGGCGCCGCGGTGGCCGCCCACAGTGACGGGGAAAGCGGAAACGGCGCTGGCTGCATGGGGCTTCCTTCCTTACATGGGATGCAGCACGCGCCGCAGGAAGTCCTGCGTGCGCGGATGCTGCGGATGATTCAGCACTTCGCGGGCGGCGCCCTGCTCCACCATGACCCCGCCGTCGAAAAACATGACGCGGTCGGCGACCTCGCGCGCAAAGCTCATTTCGTGGGTGACGACGACCATCGTCATGCCGGCCTCGGCCAGCTTGCGCATGACGCCCAGCACATCGCCGACCAGTTCGGGATCGAGCGCCGAGGTGGGCTCGTCGAACAGGATCGCCTTGGGTTGCATCGCGAGCGCCCGCGCGATCGCCACGCGCTGCTGCTGTCCGCCGGATAGCTGGTTCGGATGCGCGTGCTCCTTGTCCGCCAGCCCCACGCTGGCCAGCAATTCGCGGCCGCGCTCCACCGCCAGGGCGCGAGGTTCCTTCTTCACGAAGATCGGGCCTTCGATGACGTTTTCCAGCGCCGTGCGATGCGGAAACAGGTTAAAGCGCTGGAACACCATCGCCACCTGCGTGCGGATCGACACGATGGAAGGCGCGTCGCAATCGACGAGCTCGCCGTCCACGGTGATGCGACCGGCGTTGTAGCGTTCCAGTCCGTTGATGCACCGCAGGATGGTCGACTTGCCCGAGCCGGACGGACCCACCACACACACGACCTCGCCCTGCCCGACTTCGGCGTCGATGCCTTTCAGGACCTCAAGCGGACCAAAGCTCTTCCTTACGCCTTGCAGGCTGATCATTTGATGGCGCTCCGCTTTTCCAGATGCCGCACCAGCAGGATGAGCGGCACGCACATCACCAGGTACATCAGCGCCACCAGTGTGAACACCGTGGCGTTCTTGAAGGTGGATACGGCGATGAGCTTGCCTTGCAGCGCCAGCTCGGCGACGGTGATGGTGGACGCCTGCGACGAGTCCTTCAGCATCATGATCATGATGTTGCCGTACGGCGGCAGGACGATCTTTACGGCCTGCGGCAGCACGACGCGCCGCATCGTGAGGCCCCAACCCATGCCCATGGCCATCGCCGCCTCGATCTGCCCTCGGTCGATCGCCTGGATGCCCGCACGGAAGTTCTCCGCCTGATAGGCCGAATAGGCGATGCCCAGGCCGATGATGGCCGCATGCACAGCGCTCAGCGACACGCCCATGTCCGGCATCACGAAGTAGATGTAGAAGAGCAGCACGATGATCGGAATGCCGCGCAGCAGATTGACAAGGCCCGCGCTGAAGCCCGACAGATATTTGTTGCCGGACACCCGCATCAACGCCCATACCAGGCCCAGTACCGTGGACAGCGCAAGGGAACCCAGCGTGACCAGAATGGTGAGCTTGGCGCCCTCCAGCAGGATCGGCATGAACTCTGCCGCGTCTTTCAAGAATTCCGTCATGAGTCCACCCACTCCAAGAAGACAGCCCGCGATGACCGCTTGGGAAACGGCCAGAGAAGTGCCGCGGATGCGCTGCGTCCGCCGACGCGACCGAACGCGCCGGCGGGATGCTGCAAATGCCTGAACTGAGTCGGCCCGACCGGCATCACGCGCCGCCCAGACCCCACTTCTTCAGGATCGCGTCGATGGCGCCGTCGGCTTTCAGCTTGGCCAGCGCCTTGTTGATCCGATCAAGCAGCTCGGTGTCGTCCTTGCGCGTGGCAAGCCCAAGGCTTCCCATGATCGTCGGCTGGTACGACTGCGCCATCTTCAGGTTGGGATAGTTGCCCTGCGACAGGACGTACGCAGCGATGGGATAGTCCATGAAGCCGCCCTGGATGCGGCCGGCGTTGGCGTCGCGCATCATGTCTGGCGGGTTGTCGTAAAGCTTCACTTCCTTGAAGACGCCGCTCTTTTGAATGGGCTCGACAAAGGCCGTGCCGACCTGCACACCGACGGTCATGCCCTTCATGTCGGCGAAGGACTTGTATTCCTTGTTGTCGGTCTTGAGCACCATGAGGCCCTCGCCGTAGCGATAGACGGGCTCGGAAAAGCTCACCACCTGTTGGCGCTGCGGCGTGATGAACATCGCCGCCGACACGATGTCGATGCGCTTGGATGTCAGCGATCCGATCAGTGCGGAAAACGCCATGGGCTCTATCTGCACCGAGAACCCGGCCTCCTTGCCCACCGCTTTCACGATATCGACCATCACGCCCTCGATGCTGTTCGTCTTGGTATCGAGAAAGGTGAATGGGCTGCCGGTGGGCGTGGACCCCACCTTCAATACCGTCTGGGCTTGGGCGCCCGCCGCCATGGACAATGCTGCGAATACAGAGACAACAAGAGTCTTGAATTTCATGACATATCCTCATCGTGGCAAAGAAGGCCGGGCCGCGCGTGACGCGTCCGGTGTAGCGGCACGCTCCCCGCGCGTTCCGCCGCTTGGGTGCTGCGCGCTCAGGGCGCTTGTGGCGTGTTCTCCTCCGCGGCTTGAGTGATGTTGGAGATGGCCCAGATGACCTCGGTCGTCTGCGTTCCCGGATTGCACCAGCGGCGCGGCGTGCTGCTGGCGTAGCAGAAGCTGTCGCCCGCTTGCAGGCGAATGACGCGGTCGCCCACCCACAGTTCGAGCACGCCCGTGAGCACCAGGCCGATCTGCTCGCCCTGCCCCGTCACGAAGAGCTCGGTGCCGGTGGAGCCGCCGGGCGCGATGGATGCGCGGCACAGGTCCATGCTGCGGCAGGCCGAGGGCGTGAACATCTCTTTGCTGATGCCCGTTTCCTTCAAGTCGATATGGCGGTGCGTGCCCGCGCGGGCCACGCGGCCATCCTCTTCGCCGCCGGTATGCTCGGCGTTGCGCAACAACGCATTGACCGACACGCGGAACTCGCGCGCCAGGAGATGTAGGACTTTGACGGAGGCCGAGCTCAGCCCTCTTTCGATCTGGCTGAGCAGGCCGAGCGACATGCCGCAGGCCCGGGCGACGTCAGCCAGCGACCTTCCCTGTTGCTTGCGCAATTGACGCAACTGCTGACCCAGCCACAGATCGACGGCCGACTCCGGCCGCTGCGCGTGGGCGGGCGACGAGGGTGCTGCGCTGGCACGGCGAACGGCGGCAGAGCGGCTCATATGAAAATTTCATGTGCATGTAATTTTCAATACTAAGGAGCCGCAAAAACGCCCACAATCCAGGGACTTCCCTAGCGTTGTGGGCGTGGCGGGCCGGCGCGACAGTCAGGAGACGTCGGACGGATTGGGCTTGGGATCGGGGCTGGAATCCGGGGTGGTGTCGGGCTGGTTCTGCCCCGTGGGCGCGGCATCCGCGGCGGGCTTGCGCGGGCGCCGGCGTCTTGTGCCCGGCTCCGCAGGCAACGGCGTGCCGGCCAACTCCGCCAGATAGCGCTCGTCCAGCTTGCTCAGCCAGCCTTTCGCGCGCGCGGATTCGATGAGTTCGGGCCGGCGTGCGGCAGTCAACGCCAGCGACCGCTCGCGCCGCCAGCGCGCGATATTGGCGTGATGGCCGCTTAGCAGCGGCGCCGGCACCGCTTCGCCCTCGTAGACCTCCGGGCGCGTGTAGTGCGGGCTGTCCAGCAGGCCGGACAAGGTGTCGTTGAAGGAATCCTGCAGGGCGGAATCGCCGTCGTTGAGCACGCCTGGCAAAAGACGCACGGCGGCATCGATCACGGCAAGCGCCGCGATTTCACCACCGGAGAGGACGAAGTCGCCGAGCGAGATTTCCTGCGTGACGCAGCGATCAATGAAGCGCTGGTCCACACCTTCGTAGCGGCCGCAGATGAGAATGAGGCCATCGCTGGCGGCCAAGGCTTCGGCGCCGGCCTGGTCATAGCGCCGGCCGACCGGCGCAAGCAGCGCCACCGGGGCGGGACCCAGGCCCTGTCCGGCGCGCGCCTGCTGGGCGGCATTGACGGCGGCTTCCAACGGGCCCGGCATCATCACCATTCCTGGGCCGCCGCCATAGGGGCGGTCGTCCACGGTGCGGTGTACGTCATGCGTGAAATCGCGGGGATTCCAGGCATGGAGCTGCCACCGGCCCTGGGCGTGGGCCCGGCCGGTGACGCCGAGGTCGCGCACCACCCCGAACATTTCGGGAAATAGCGTAACGACGTCGATACGCATCAAAAATCCGCGGGCCAGTCGCTGTCGATGCGGCGGGCAGCCAGATCAACGGCGTGGATATGCGCGCGTACGAACGGTACAAGCATTTCGGCGGGTCGGCCCTTGGCGTCCAGGACGGGTTCGGGGCTTTCGCCTTCACCCTTCTGCAGCAGGACCTTCAACACGGCGTGAGCGCCGTTGTCGAGGACCTCGCTGACCACGCCAATTCGGGCGGGTTCGCCGTTGGCGCTGGAGTACAGCGCGCAACCAATAAGATCGACCCAGTAGTATTCGTCTTCCTCGGGCGCGGGAAATGATCCGCGCGGCGCTTGCACGGTATGTCCGCGCAACGCTTCGGCCTGGTCGCGATCCGTGATGCCCTGCAGTTGCGCCACCACGGTGGCTCCCTGCGAACGAACTTGCAAGATCTTGAATGCGACAGGCGCAGACGCGACAGCGCCCCGCGCCAATTCAGGCACAGGGCGAGTCAACCACCATTGAGACGCTGAGAGCAGCACTTCGGCGTTGGCCGAATGCGGCTGCACTTTAACCCAGCCTTTCACACCGTAGGCTGCAGTGATGCGGCCCAGCTCGACCAAATCCGTAGGCGCCGCGTTTGAGGTTGCGGCATCAGGCATTTATCGTGCTCTTTATCAGGCTTGGATAGCAATGAAGCAGCCAGGAATATCCGCTTTCAAGCGCGAGGCTCTAAGCGTGGAAAACCTGCTGCTCCAGAATCAGCTAAGGATGTGCGTCGCGGGCAATTAGGCCGCGGCGGAAACCTTGGCCGAGTATTCCTTGACCAGACGCTCGACGGCGGGCGACAGTTGCGCGCCGGTGCCGGTCCAGTACTGCACGCGATCCAGCGCAATGCGCAGGTTTTCCGTGCCTTCGCTAGCCACGGGGTTGTAAAAACCCACGCGCTCGATAAAACGGCCGTCGCGACGGTTACGCGAATCGGTGGCCACCAGGTTGTAGAACGGACGCTTCTTGGACCCACCGCGGGCCAGGCGAATCACCACCATAGGTAATCCCTTGAATTAGTTGTGAAAAACGGGAAATTCTAGCACTGAAAGGAGCCTGCTGGCAAATGCGAGTGCCGAAGAATCTGTGATGCGGTGCGATTTGTATCCTAAAACACCACATCCGGGTATTCTACAAGCACGAGCCCAGCCCTGCTGCGGCTCGATCTGCAGGTGGCCCGGTCGTGGTTGCACTCGCCTTCGTGTGCGCAGTTTCGCCGGTACCTTCATCTGCGGCCTACCCCGGTTGTCATGCGTTTGAGCAGTTGGTGCGTCTGAAGAGCAATCTGATTGGAGAGATCGGATTTCATGTCGACCCGCGCAATACGCTACGCCCTGCCCTTGCTGGCCGCCATGAAGCGGCAGCCTCCTCCTGCCACCCCGACTTTGCTGCAAGCGCCCGGAAGATCCAGGCTGCGTTGCCGCGCCCCTGCCTGACTCCGCTTTTCCCCACAAAAAGTCGTTTAACTGGAGTGTGCAAACCATGAAGAACCAAAAATCAGTCTTCTCACCCGTTGCGCGCCTGGCGATGGCGGGATTGCTGGCGGGAGCGCTGGCGTTACCCACCGAGGCGCCCGCGCGCGTGATCGGGGCGGCACTGACGACGGCCTCCGGCCAGGTGACGGCGGTGGACCAGGCCAGCCGGACCATCACCCTGCGCGGCGCCGACGGCAATACCGTGGACATCGTGGCCGGACCGGACATCCGCAACTTCAAGCAGATCAAAGCGGGCGACACGCTGACGCTGGACTATTACGAGTCGGTGGCCGTGGACGTGCGTCCCGCCGGTTCCGGTGCGCCCGAAGTCGTGACCGAGACCGCCGCGACACGGTCAGCCAAGGGCGCGATGCCCGGCGGCGCAGTGGGCCGGCAGACCACGATCACGGCCGAGATCTGGCACATCAACCGGAGCGCAAACCTGGTGATCCTGAAGGGCCCCCAAGGCGGCAGGCGCACCATCCAGGTCAGGGATCCGGCGCTGCGCGCAAAACTTCAGCAGTTGAAGGAAGGTGATCTGGTGGACTTCACGATCACGCAGGCGGTCGCCGCGGCCATTCACAGGTAGGCAAGGACACGCCGGTATAAAGGGCCGCCCCAAAAAGGCAAAAAAATTCGCCAAACTGACGCCCGCAAAGAACAAGGCCCGCTTTCAAGCGGGCCTTGTTCATGAAGCGAATGCCCGCCCGGCTAGCGCCGGCGCAGGAAATGCACGCAGCGACCGTCGGCCTCTTGCTGCGCGACCAGCGCATTGCCGGTCTGACGCGCAAACGCCTGAAAATCGCGGATCGCATTGCGGTCCGTCGTGATGACGCGCACGACCTGCCCGCTTTCCATCGTTGCAAGCGCCTTCTTGGCGCGCAGGATGGGCAAGGGGCACGTGAGCCCGCTGGCATCGACGTCTTGGTCGAACACCGGCGCCTCGGCGCCGGCATCGAGACGGGAATCGACGTCGCTCATCAGAGGCGCTCGTCCACCCACTTCTGCACGCCAGCGATGGCTGCGGGCAGCGCAGCGATATCCGTGCCGCCGCCCATGGCCATGTCGGGACGGCCACCGCCCTTGCCGCCCACCTGGCTGGCCACAAAGCCCACCAGATCGCCCGCCTTGATGCGGTCGGTCAGGTCGGCGGTGACGCCACCGACCACGCTGATCTTGCCATCGGCCGAGCCGGTGGCCAGCAGCACGACAGCAGGCTTCAGGCGATCTTTCAGGTTGTCGACCATGCCGCGCAGCGCCTTGGGATCGACGTCGCCGATGCTGGCCGCCAGAACCTTGATGCCCTTGACGTCGACCGCGGCGCTGGAGGCCAGGTCATTGCCGGCGCTGGCCGCGAGCTTGTTGCGCGACTGCTCCAGTTCCTTTTCGAGCGTCTTGACCTGGTCCTGCACCTGCGCAATGCGCGCCGGCAGATCGGCCGGGGTGCTGCGCAGCATGCCGGCCACCTGGGTCAGCAAGGCGTTCTGGTTCTGCACCCAGGCCAGCGCGTTGTCGCCAGTGATGGCTTCGATGCGGCGGACGCCCGCGGCCACGCCGCCTTCGGACACGATCTTGAACAGGCCAATGTCGCCCGTGCGGGTGACGTGCGTGCCTCCGCAGAGTTCGCGCGAGAAGCCGATGTCGAGCACTCGCACGGTGTCGCCGTATTTTTCACCGAACAGCGCCATGGCGCCGCCCTTGACCGCATCGTCGTAGCCCATGACCTGGGCAACGGTGGGATGGTTGGCCAGGACTTCGGCGTTGACGATGGCTTCGACGCGGGCGATCTGCTCAGCCGTCAGCGGGGCATCCTGCGCGAAGTCGAAACGGGTCTTGTCGGGATCGACGAGCGAGCCGCGCTGCTGCACGTGCGCGCCAAGCACTTGGCGCAACGCCTTGTGCATCAGGTGCGTGGCCGAGTGGTTGCGCACCGTGCGGGCGCGGCGGACGGCGTCCACGCGGGCCAGCAGCGTGTCGCCGACGGCCAGCGAGCCGGACTCCAACGTGCCGTGATGGCCGAACACGCCGGACTGGATCTTGAGGGTGTCGGCGACGGCAAAGCGCACGCCATCGGCTTCCAGCAGACCGGTATCGCCGACCTGGCCGCCCGACTCCGCATAGAACGGGGTGGCGTCCAGCACGACGACGGCGCTTTGGCCGGCCTTGACTTCCTGCACCTGCGTGCCGTCCACGTACAGGGCCGTGACCTTGACGTTGTCCAGCTCAAGCTTTTCGTAGCCTTCGAAACGCGTTTCGGCGCCTTCGTAGCTGAGGCCTTCGGCCATCTTGAACTTGCCGGCCGCGCGGGCCTGGTCACGCTGGCGTTCCATGGCGACTTCAAAGCCGGCCATGTCGACTTCGACTTCGCGTTCACGGCAGATGTCGGCCGTGAGGTCGACCGGGAAGCCGTAGGTGTCGTACAGCGTGAACAGCGTGGTGCCGTCCAGCACGCCGCCCTTGGGCACGTTGGCCAAGGCGGTGTCCAGGATGCGCATGCCGTGTTCGAGGGTTTCGCCGAAGCGTTCTTCTTCCTGCTTGAGGACCTGGGCCACGCGATCCGCGGCGGCGGCCAGTTCCGGGTAGGCCTCGCCCATTTCGGCGACGAGATCCGGCACCAGGCGATGGAAGAAGGGTTTGGTCTGGCCCAGCTTGTAGCCGTGGCGCAGCGCGCGGCGCACGATGCGGCGCAGCACGTAGCCGCGGCCTTCGTTGCTGGGGATCACGCCGTCGACGATGAGGAACGAGCAGGCGCGGATGTGGTCGGCGATGACCTTGAGCGAGTTGTCTTTGAGGTCCTTGATGCCGGTTTCGCGCGCGGCGGCGGCGATCAGGTGCTGGAAGAGATCGATTTCGTAGTTGGAATGCACATGCTGCAGGACGGCGGCGATGCGTTCCAGACCCATGCCCGTGTCGACACAGGGACGCGGCAGGCGCGGCATGTTGCCGGCGGCATCGCGTTCGAATTGCATGAACACCAGGTTCCAGATTTCGATGTAGCGGTCGCCGTCTTCTTCGGGGGATCCCGGGGGGCCGCCCCAGATCTCGGGGCCGTGGTCAAAGAAGATTTCGGAGCACGGACCGCAGGGGCCGGTGTCCGCCATCTGCCAGAAGTTGTCGGACGCGTAGCGTGCGCCCTTGTTGTCGCCGATGCGGATGATGCGCTCGGTCGGCACGCCCACTTCCTTGGCCCAGATATCGTAGGCCTCGTCGTCTTCCTGGTAGACCGTCACCCAGAGCTTTTCCGCCGGCAGCTTGTAGACCTGCGTCAGCAGCTCCCAGGCGTACTGGATGGCGTCGCGCTTGAAGTAGTCGCCAAAGCTGAAATTGCCCAGCATTTCGAAGAACGTGTGGTGGCGGGCGGTGTAGCCCACGTTCTCCAGGTCGTTGTGCTTGCCCCCGGCGCGCACACTGCGCTGCGACGAGGTGGCTCGCGTGTACGACCGCGATTCCTTGCCCGTGAAGACGTCCTTGAACTGGACCATGCCCGAATTGGTGAAGAGCAGGGTCGGGTCGTTGCCCGGGACGAGCGACGACGAGGGAACAATGGTGTGTCCCTTGGACTTGAAGAATTGCAGGAACTGCTGGCGAATCTCGGAGGATTTCATCGTGGATGAAGCAGAATTTAGGGCGAATCGCCAATTATAGAGGGTTGGCGGGGATACGCGGGATATGGGCGGAATGGCCATCATCGGACGCAGACGAAACCCGTGGTCCAACCCTCGGTTTCCGTCCATTTCCCGCCGGCGGACACGATGACCTCGGCGTAGCCGGGCGGGCAGGAACACTGGCCCGTGCGAGGATTGGCCGTAGACAAGCCCGTGTAATGGAAGCAGCCGAGCGGATAGTTGGTGCTGTAGGCGCCCCCAAAGCCTCCGCTTGCCTGCGTCCAGATGCCGGATTCGCAGGAAAGCAGCTGACCGGCGGCCGAGGTGGCCAGCGTTCCGCCTGAAACGCCGCAGGCATGGCCTGGGATCTCCCGGGCTCCGACGGTGACGTAACCACCGGCGTCCACGTTGCCTGCGACAGACAGATTGCCTTGCAGATCCGGATCGCGGGTGTCGCGCATCTTCACATAGCCGCTCATGTCAGGCTGCCCGGCGCCAGCGCCCGCCCACAGGGCAAGCGTGCCAGGCGGATACGCGAGCGCGTCGGCCGCCGGCGGGTTGGGAAACGCATAGGCGGCGCCTCGCAACTGGAACGGCGCTTGCGGCCATACGGCCCCGCCATAGCCGCCCGCGGACGCGATGACCGAAGCCATGGCGACCTCGTCCGGCAATTGCGTCCCCTTTTTCAGCAAAGGTTTGTCGGCAGCGACGACGCCGTCGATCCGGCAAGGCTCGTCGGGACAGGCCTGGCTGCGCAGGAGCCGGATGTCCGCGCCGAAACCCAGCGCCGACCGGTCGGGAAAGTCCGCAGGCAGGTGGCCTTGCACCCGAAGCTCGGAAAGCGTGGGCCGCAGCGCATCGCCGAACAGCGGCTGGCCCTGGCTGTCCTGAGGAGGCTCCCCCTTGGTCAGCGCCTCGGAGTGCCGGGACAGCACATCCGTCACCGCCAGCCGGATCTGCGTCAGCCAGACGCCCGTTGAACGGGCGGCAGATGCCTCGATGCCGTGGACGACCGCGTTGGATGCCCAGATGGCGATGGCCGTGGTGATAGCCAGCGCCAGCGCCAGGCCGATGAGAGAAAAGCCTGCCTGCTGGCACACCAACGGACGCTGACGCCCCGCCGGGAAAAGCCGGACCTCCCGGTGCGCGCTCATCGTGCAGTGAAGACAAAAGTGTTTACGTCGCCCTGGCTGCACTGCGCCTGGGCCTGCGCGGCGCGGTATGGCGTCGCGGGATTGGTGATGGAATCCTTGACGACCTTGGCGCCGCTGCTGCCGCTGATGGAGATGATTTCCGACACGCGTTGAAGCACGGACGCGAGCGCTGGGCAGGCTGCGTGGCTGACATTGGTGAGCGTGAGCGTGAACGCCGAGCCCATCCCCGCGCCGTCGACGGACGCGGGCTCGACCTGCACTACGCCGCTGCCGCCGATGCCGGAGCCGCCCAGGCCGTGCGCCACGCTCGCCGCGGCGCCCGCGCCCTGCACCGAGAGCACCGTGGAGTCGCGCAGCGCGTTGGCCAGGGCGCCGGTGTCCAGCCCCGTGTACGGTGTCACGCCACCGCCTTGCGCGTTGATCTTCATGCTGGCGATGAACCGCTGCAATTCCTCGCCGACCTTCGGCACTTTGTTTTCAATGACATACCCGCCAATGGCAGGGATGCCGACGATGGCGATGAGCAGGACGATGGCCGTGACGATGGACACTTCCATCAAGGAAAATCCACGCTGGTTCGCACCAAGGGATCGGGACAGACTGACTGCGTTCATGAATATCCTCATTGATTAAAGTGCGCGGCGAGCCGCGCCGTTGCCGCCAACCCGCGGAGCACTACTGGCTGGCATAGAAATTGGTCAGTGCCTGGCGCAGCTCGTCTATCACCGCGTAATGCCACAGCGTGATGCCCAGCACCGTGGCGAGGGAAAGGATCAGCAAGCACCAGCGCAGCACGAGCGCCTGGCGCCGCACCCGGGCCAACAGGCGGACCTCGACGCGCTGGCGCACGCGGGCCAGGCCCGGCTCGACGCCGAGCGCGTCCATCAGGTCCGCCATGTACCACCACGTTTGGGAGTCCAGCAGTCCGGTGCCGAAGATTTCTGCGCCGCTGGCGCCTGCGTCGATGCGGCCAAGCATGGCGTGCAGATGCGAGAGCAGCCACGGCGAGGCGTCGCGCGCCTGCACGGCCAGCGCGCGGCGCAATCGCGTGTCGGCCGCGCCGTGCTGCCGGATGAGCACGGCCAGCAGCGACAGAAAGCGGATGGCCTGGAAATCGCGATACAGCCGCCAGAGCAGCCAACGGTCGAGCATGGCGCGAAGATCGCCGGTGAAGTTCGCCAGCGACCAGAGGGCGAGCATGACCACGCCAAATATCAGGACGACCCACAGCGCAAGCCACTGCTTCAAACCGCCCGCCAAAGCGAACAGCCAGCGCGTGAGCGACGCATAGTCTTCGGCGGGCACGGCCTGAAAGACCTGCTGCAGCCGTGGCACGCTGAAGAACGGAATGGCGCACAGCAACGCGAAGGCCACCAAGGCGGCAACGACGCCCGTGGCGGCTGCCGACAGCAATGCCGACCAAGCCTCGGACGCCAGGCGGACGGCGCGCGCCAGGTCGCGCAGCGCCGCGGGCAGATCGCCGCCTTCTTCCTGCACGCAACTGAGCAGCAGGCATTCGTCGTGCGGCAGCGTGTCGGACCAGGCGACGCCCAGGTCCCCGCCGGCGCCCAGATACGCGGCAGCCCAGTGCTGACAGAGGCGGCCGCGCACCGTCTCGGGCCCGTACCGGCTGGCGTCGTCCTCGAAGATGTCGCGCAGGCTCTTTCGGCCTTGCGTGCCTTCGACGACATCCGCCAGATATTCGTAATAATCCGCGCGCTGCGGCCGAAAGCGCAGCGCGTCTAGCCGCAGCTGGCGTGTACCTGCTGACCGCAGGGACCCGCGCGATGCCGGCAACGCGAGATCAGCCATGGTGCGCTCCTTCAGAGCGGGCCGTGCCGGCCTCCTGCGCAAGCGCCGCGGGCTGTAGCGGAGCGGCCGATCCCGTGTGCAGGCTGGGCACGATGGGCAATTCGAACCGGCGCAACAGCGTGCGCGGATCGATCTCTCCCAGGCTCGTCCGATACAGCGCGCAATCCAGCGCCCGCGCGCCGCGCGTGCCGGCGTCTCGCCACGCACTGCGCGTGGCAGGCTGGAACTGTTGCTTCAGTGCGCGGTTGTCGCGCTGCCGCACTTGGTCTAGAAAGTCCGGCACGCGATCGGGTTCGATCATTTCGGCGGCAACGCTGCGCCCCGCCGTTCCGTTCAATTCCGGCATGTGATCGCGGCGGCACGCGGGGCAGCCTGCTTCGTTTCTGACCCGGAGCGACTCGGCGTGCAGATCGAACGCGTCTTGCATGCCCAGCACCCAGCCGCGCCAGTCCCATGCTTGCGCATGCCGAGCGTGGACGCCCGACCACAGGCTGTCGACGGGCAACGCGCAGCCGGGGCACAGGCGTGGCAGCAGCGTCTGATAGATCAAGAGCTTCAGGATGCCGGGCGACGCAAGAAATTCGCGTGACACGCCGATGGCGTCGGACGCCAGGCGCTCGGGAATCATCGCGGCCGATCCGGCGTGTGTCGTGGCGTACAGGCTGACGCCGGAACTGGCGAGATCCATGAACGCGCGGCCGGTCTGCGTGTCGCGGATCTCGCCGATCAGCAGGTCGTTCATCGCCGAGCGCTTGATGGTCTTGAGCTTGGCGTCCAGCGTCGGCCACGCCGCGTCCGCCAGCGCGCCCGTCAGCGTGTTCTGCAACGCGTTGCCAATGTGGTATTCCACCGGGTCTTCAAGCGTGATGACCTTGCGCGTGGGCGCGATGCCGCGCATCAGCGCGGCGATGGTGGTGGACTTGCCCGAGCCGACCACGCCCGCCAGCACGATGGCCCCACCCTCGCGCTCACGCACCCGCAACAGGGTTTCGGCCTGGCCGGGCAGGTATCCCAAGGCCAGGAGGTCGCCGTTGACGGTTGCATCCAACCGCAAGATCCGCAGGCACACGGAAGGCCCCGCGTCCGCCGCCAGCGACGCCCAGCGCAGCACGATGGGCGCCGCGTCCACGGTCAGCGAAATGCGCCCCTGCTGCTCGAGCGCCGGATCGAACACGGCGCCATTGCCGCCGCGTACGTCCATCCACGCGACGGCAAGGACTTCGAGCAGCGTGGCGCTGGAAAGGCCGGCGAACCGGTCGGAGCCGACGTACTCGCCGTGGATGGTGTAGCGAATTTCGCTGGCGTCGCGCCGCTGGTCCACGTTGATGTGGACGTCGCTGGCGCCTTGGACCACGCCCCAGCGGACGATGTCGAGAAACAGGGCGGCGAGCGCCGAGGCGCGTTCGGCCGGGTTGGCCCGCGCTGAGCGCCCGGGACTGGGCGCCGTGTACTGGCCGCGCGCGATCATCAGCAGGAGCGGCGCCGGGACGACGTATCGCGCGGGACTTGCCATGCGATAGCCAGCCGCCTTCACCATGCGCTCGACCTCGTCGATCTGATCGCCGACGGTGTATTCCTTGACGGCAAAGATCGCGGCCAGGCCGCCCTCGAGCAGGACCGGGCACAAGCGTCCGGCCAGCGCCGCCAGATCAAACTGACGGCTCAGAGCGCGCACAAAGGCGGGATCCATGCCAGCGACGTCTTCGGGCGTATGCAGCTCGGGCGGGCGAACGAGCGTGTCCGCGATGGGCTGGGTCTGCGTCATCATGGGTGTCCGCCCCCGGCGTCTAGGCACGCGGTCTGGTCGCGGCCGTCGCGCTGCACGCGGACGCAGGCGCCGTCGATGGCCAGCAGACGATACGGCGCGGCCAGACTGCCTCCTGCCACGGGATCGGCGCGGCCAGCCCGATAGCGCTGCAGCGTGCCATTGACGACGATGTCAACGTTCAAGCGGCTCGCTGTGCCGAAAATTGCGGTCACGCGTATGTTGTCCGACGCGCGTCCCGCGGGCGACGCCATCAGGCCTTTCCCTTCGTTCATCGTGCAAAGACCCGGGATTTGGCAGTCGGACATCGCGGCCGCCGCGTCCGCGCGCAGCAACGTGCGTACGGTTTCGACCTCGGGCCAAGGTTGCGGCGCGGACGCCGGATCTACGCCTTGCGCATGGCCTGCCGATACCACCGCGGCGCTCAGTGCGATACCGGCAATCGTTCGCCGGGCTACGCACCAGCGCGGGATGCAAAGCTCATTCCTGTTCATAAAGTTCTCCCTGCAATTCGGCCACTAGCGCACTGGCCACGAGGCTGGGCCGCGGTTGCGGCTGCACGGTCACCACAAGGCGCGACCAGCGTGCCGCGGATACCGGCCCCGGCATCAACGCCATGGACCGCAATGGCCCATGCAAGGCCAGACTGCGCCGCCGCACGACGGGCATGCCCGTCCGCGCGGGATTGGATTGCCCTGCGCTCGCCTGCCTGGCCGCCGGCTGCTGAGCCGCAGGCTGGCGCTGCCCATGCGGCAGGAGCGGCACGGAATGCGACAGCGCGACGGAAGCGAATGCTGGGCGTAGTCCTTGCAGTCCGCCAGCCACCCGCGTGTCGACGTACAGCGACGAAGGCAACGTCATGTCGGCAATCCGGATCGGCTCGGACGCCAGGCGCCATGCCAGCGTGGCTTCCTCGAGCGGCTTGAACGACACCTGCCAGCCCACTGGCAACAATGCGTGCAGGCCATGGTTCGTGGCCAATGGGTGAACGCGGGCGTACACGGCCGCGCAATTCCAATGCTGCGCGCCAGCGTCGCAGTGCGCGCGGCGCAACGCCCAGCCCTGCACCTGCACCGGCAGCGCCGCCACGCTTGCGAGCAGGCGCGTCAGCTCCGTCGCCGGCTGGACTGTGGTGGCGCGCATCATCGCCTCGTAGGCATCGGCCACCGGGTCCCGAACGGCAACGGGCTGCGGCGGCGCTGCCTGTCTTTTCGAGAACGTGCTGGCGCCGGCGTTCCACAGCGGCGGCGCTGCCGCGGCAAGCCCGACGCACGCCAGAAAGAGACGCAATGCGACGGGCAGCTCGGCCCAACGCGAAGGCAGCGCGGTAAGCGCGGCGCCGGCATCCACGGCCTGAATCAACGCGGACCACACCTGGTCCGGCG
Source organism: Achromobacter animicus (assembly GCF_902859585.1). Taxonomy (GTDB): domain Bacteria; phylum Pseudomonadota; class Gammaproteobacteria; order Burkholderiales; family Burkholderiaceae_B; genus Achromobacter; species Achromobacter animicus. The sequence goes on from NZ_CADIJM010000012.1 coordinate 77,728, forward strand.
CGCGCTCCGCCAGGGACGGACGCTGCGCGAGCAGCGCCCGCTGTTCCTGCTGGGCTTCGTCAAGCGAACCGAACACCCGGTCGGTCTGCGAGAGGACAGCGCCGCCGTGCGCGGCGACAAGCCAATGGCGCCCGTCCGGCAGCCGAACCAGGCTATGACCGCCCTCGGGGTGCAGCAAGGCGAACAACTGCGCGGCCGATTGCGGCGGCACCGCGGCCGGTGCGCCGGCGCGGCGCATGAATCGCGCACCCCGGAGTCCGGCGCGGGTGCGTCCATAGCCCGCGACCATGGCGGGCGATCCGCCCACCACGTAATGCGTGGCCCGCAGGCGCCGTCCGCGCGACCGCGCGAGCTTGGGGACGTTGGAACCGATAAGCGCGAACCAGCGCAAGCCGAACGCCAGCGTTCGTTCGGCGCCCGGGCAGTCGATCAGCAGGAGTTGAGGGGCCCGGTTCACGATCAGTACCCTTCCTCGACCTGAGCCGTCACGAGTATCAGCGTCGTGTGGCGTTCAGTGGCGGCGCGATCCAGGCCGCCCGCAAGCAGCGGCAGTCCGGGCGCCAGCCGTTGGCGGTCGTGCTGGTCCTGCGTGCGGTCAAAGCCGGCCACAATCATGGGCTGCCCCGGCCGCAGTTCGATCTGCTGTACCGTGCCGCTGCCATCGACCGTGATCTGCTGCACTTGCACCTGATTGGCGCTTTCGCCGAAGGTGATTGTTTTCAGGGGCTGCGCGACCGCGTTGTCATACGCGATGGAAAGCAGGATCTGCCCGTCTTCCTGGATGTCCGGCACCAGGGTCAGGAACGAGCCGACGGTTTCTTCTTTTTGGCTGATCGAGACGGCAGGCAGCGATCCGTTCGCGCCAGTGGCGGTCATGCCGGGCATGGCAGTGCTCTGCACGCGATCAATGTAGGAGAACGTAGTCCTGACGGCATGCGAGACCGGCCGGCGGTTCAAGGTGAGAACCGGAATCTTGCTGTGCCGCACGACCGCGCCCATCGCACTGAGGGCGGACACGATGGCCTGCGAGCCCTGGAATGGTCCCGCGCTCGATGCGGCTTGAAGCAACCCTGCGCCGGTGGCCGGCACGCCAGGCACGGCCAGCCGCGCCGTGGCGCCTGCGGCTGCATAAAGGGCATTCCAGTCGAGCCCCCCCGTGGCTTCCGTGTTGGCGATAAAGGTGATTTCCTCGAAAAGCAGGCGGACACGGCGGGTCAACGCCTTGTTCTCGCGTTCCAGATAGCGTGCGACCCGGTCCAGTGCGTCCGGCGTATCTGTTACGACCAACGTGGCTGCGCCTTCCACCGGCTCTGCAATAACGCCGGATCGAGTGAGGAAAGGCAGAACGTTTGCGCGCAGGATGGCCAGCGCGTTGTGTTCGCCCGCGGCCAGCGTCGTGTTGGAGGTGCTTTCGAAGCCCTCGCCTTCTGCGCTGCCTGAGCGGCCGAGCCGCACGTCGACCTTGCTGGCGAGCGTCAGGGCGCGCAGATCGAAGACGCGCGTTTCGGTGCGGTAGAACTCGAGCGCGTTGTGTTCGTAGCGCCAGTGCACCGAAAAGCGCGCGGCCAGCGCGTCGAGCAGATCGGCGAGCGGCTGAGGATCCGCCCGCACTTCAATGCGCGCCGGTGCGGCGAGAGCCACCGCGCCGCTGACGGCAAGACGCGGCAGGAATTGGTCGGGGGGAAGCAAAGCGTCGGGACGCACTCGAACCGCAATGCCCGTGGCGGCGGTCAGGCGCTGCGCCAGCGTGGAAAGGTCTGCGTCGTCGGCCAGCATGAGCGTGGTTTTGACGTTTTCGCGTAATGCCGGCGGCAGCGCGACCTCGCGCGCGAGCGGTTGCGGCTTGCCCGCCAGCCAGGGCGTGGAGACTTCCTGCGCGGCGATGCGAGCCTGCCGATCAGACAAACCGTCCGCAAAGGCCTGATGGCGGGTGGCGGCGTCCGCATGCCGGCCGCTGGCCGCGCGTTGCATGATCGTGACCTGCTCGGACACCGAGCAGCCAGCGAGCACGCACGAGAGCACCGTGCAGGCGAACGTTCTGGTTGCCGGAACGCGCGTGGCGCAAGCTAACGAAAGGAACTTCATGCCGCGGCTCCTTTGGGCGTGGCCGCCCGCGAGCACGATTGCGCAAGCGGCACGACGCGCAGGACGCGGTTGCCATAGAAGCAGGGTTGCAACGGACGGTCGGCCAGTTCGGTGGCCCCGAGCAGCCCACGCACTGCCGTTTTGAAGTCGCCGGAGAATTCGGCCGTGGCCGCCAGCGGGATATCGACGTCTACGGCCCAATGCTGTGGTTCGAACGTCCAGCCCGACGCGCCGGCCCAGCGCGCCAGCACCGCGCGCAGCGTGGCGTCGGGTGGCGCGGCTCGAAACGGGGCAGCCTGCGCATCAACGTGCGTGTCGGTGGACGTTGCGCCCGCAAGCGTGGCGGACTGCGCGGCATGACGGTTCGACGCTTCTGTGCCGGCCAGCGCGGCCCCATCCGAGCGCGGAGCCGAATCGTCGACGAGCTTGGTGTGCGAGGTGAAATCCGCCCTCGGACGCTGCGATGCGTCTAGGGCAGTTGCCGGGGTCTGCACCATACGCGAGGCGGATTGGGTCAAGGGCGACGGAATGTCCGCCGCACCATGCGCCCGCTGCGCCCGAGCAGTCAGCCTGCCGCCGCGAAAGCGCAGTGCTTTCCATGCACCGGCGACCACGACGTAAGGGTCGCGGCGCACATAAGGCAACGGGAGTTCGCCGCCATCGCCTGCACCGAAGATGGCCGGCAACGGCTGGCCCGGCTGGAATTGCAGCCAGGTCTCGCGCCCGTCGTCGAAGACCTGCAGCGGCGCGACGGCGGGATCGCCGGATAGTTGCCAGTCGAAGCGGAACCCTTGCGAGAACGGCTTGGCCGCCTGCCAGGAGGTTGTGTCTCGGCCTGAGCCCGGGCCCGACCACGTGCATGCGCCCAGGCAAGACAGCCCGGCCGCCAGAAAGAAGATTCGTACCATGCCTCACCGCGAACAAAGCGCGCATCGGAAGCGACACGCTTGAACGGCATGGTGGCCGAGCGCCGGAGGCGCCGCCAGACTGGCATGTACGGACGGATGGATTCATCCACCCCGCGCGCGCGACGAATCCGGACAACAAAAAAGCCTGGTCCGTAGACCAGGCTTTCTTCTGCTGCGCGGCGCTGCGAGAGCGCGCCGCTATGCGGCGCGATCAGCGCTGCGTGGCAATGGTGCGCGCCTGCGCGGCGGCGTTGTTCAGCGCAGAAACGGGAGGCACCTTGCCATCGAAGGCATCGGTGAGTTCCTTGTTCAGCACGGGTTCGATGCGCTCGTAGTTGGCCATGCGGAAACCGCGTGCGTTCTGGACGGGCTTGGCGCTCATCGAAGCCACGAACGCCTGCGCGCCCGGGATCTTGCTGTAGAACGACACGTCCGAGGCACGGAAGGCGGCTTCGGTCAGCGGCAGGTAACCCGTGCGCTGATGCCATTCGGCGGCGACCACCGGCTTGGACAGCCACGCCAGGAACTGCGCGGTGGCCTTTTCCTGGGCCTGCGGATGGCCTTCAAGCGCCCACAACGCCGAACCGCTGACGAAGGGCTTGCCGCCCTCCTTCGTGGCTTGCTCGTAGTACGGCAGCGGCGAGACGCCGAAGGACAGCGACTTGGTGGCGAGGAACTGGCCGAGCGCGCCCGAATTGGCCGTCAGCACGGCGCATTCGCCCTTGGCGAACAGCTTGTCGGAGGCGTTGTCGCCGGAATACGCCGTAAACAGCAGCGAGCGCTTCCAGCTGACCATCAGCGAGATGTGGCGCATGTACAGCGTGTCGAACTGCATGGCGGGCGCGGCGGATTTCTTGGTGACCGCGTCCAGGCCGTTGTTGTTGCTGGTGAACAGCTGGTTGTTGACCGGCGCCAGGTTCTCGAGGTGGACCGCGACCTGATCGCTGGATGCGTACGGGCAGTCGATATCGGCCACGTCGCGCAGCTTCAGGAGTTCGGCCTGCAGCGCGGTCCAGGTGCGCGCCGGCTTGTTGGGATCGAGACCAGCCTTCTTGTAGGCGGCGGTGTTGTAGAACATCACCGGCACTTCGGCCATCCAGGGGAAAGCCAGCAGGCGGCCCTTGCTGTCGCGGGTGAAGCTGCTGGTGGCCGGCACGAACCAGTTCAAGTCCTTGATCGGATACTTGGCCAGCAGTTCGTAGAGCGGCAGCACGGCTTTGTGCTGGGCCACGACTTCGGGCGAGTGGTTATCGGACAGTTGCAGCAGGTTCGGGCCCTTCTTGGCCTTGACCGCGGACACCGCCTCTTGTTCCAGGGCAGTCGGCGACGCGAAGCCGCGCAGCGTCACTTTGACGTCGTCCTGCTCCTTGTTGTATTGCTTGGCGAGCTTTTCGAACTCGGCCTTGTTTGCATCTGTCAGGGTGTGCCAGACCTGGATTTCGACGGGTGCGGCGTTTGCCACGCCGGCCATCGCCATCGCGGCGCCAAACACCCATGCACGCCGGCTGGCGAACATCGCGCGGGCAACGCCCGCCAATTGCAGTTTCTTCATAGGTTCACAGACCAAGAAAAGGGAATTCCGGTTCTGGCCGCCGTCCACTGAGCAGATCGGCCAATGCCCGGCCCGAGCCAACACCCATCGTCCAGCCAAGCGTACCGTGTCCGGTATTGATATACAAATTCGGAATACGGCTGCGGCCGATGATGGGCACGTTCGAGGGAGTGGACGGGCGCAGGCCCGACCAATAGCTGACGCGCTCGAAATCGAGCGCGTCGGGAAAGAGTTCTTTGGCAAGGCGGGTCAGGGCCTCGCAACGGCCGGTATTCAGGCTGCGCGAATAGCCGGAAAGTTCCGCCGTACCTGCCATGCGCAGCCGGTCGCCCAGCCGCGAAAAGACAATCTTGTGGCTGCTGTCCGTCAGGCTGACGGTGGGGGTCGCACCCGGATTGCGCACCGGGAACGTGGCCGAATAGCCCTTTGCCGGATACACGTTGCACGGAATGCCGAGGGGACGCAGCATCGCGGGGCTGAAGCTGCCCATGGCGACCACATAGGCGTCGGCCGACAGCGTGGCATAGCGGCCGTCGGGCTGGATGAGTTCGATGCCCGTGACCGCGCCGCCCTGCGTCAGGAGCCGGGTGGCACGCGTGTTGTACTGGAATTCGACGCCCGCGCGGGCGCAGTGTTCGGCCAACGCGACGGTAAAGAGGTGCACGTCCCCGCTTTCGTCCTCGGGCGTGTAGTCGCCGCCCACGATCGTGGCGCGATGCGGCGCCAGCGCGGGCTCGATGGCGATGACTTCGTCGGTGTTCACGACGCGGCGCTCGACGCCGAAGTCGCGCATCAGGCCGGCGGCACGCTGGGAGTTTTCGAATTCGTGGGGATCGCGGTAGAAATTCAGGATGCCGCGTTCCAGGTGGTCGTACTGGATGCCGAGTTCGGCGCGCATGCCGCGCAGGGTGGCGCGGCTGTATTCGGCCATGCGCACCATGGCGCGGATGTTGGGGGCCAGCCGGCCAGGCATGCATTCGCGCAGGAATGCCAGGCCCCACATCCACTGCCGCCAGTCCAGTTGCGGACGGAACAGCAGCGGCGCGTCGTCGCGGAACATCCACTTGAGCAGCTTCATCGGCGCCTGGGGATTGGCCCAGGGCTCGGCGTAGGAGACGGAAATCTGCGCGCCATTGGCAAGGCTGGTTTCCTGCGCGGGACCGGTGCAGCGGTCTATGACCACGACGTCATGACCCGCCTGGCTTAGCCACCAGGCGCTGGAGATGCCGATAATGCCGCTACCCAATACCGCTACTTTCATGCCCGCATCGCTCCTTGCATGCCGGTTGCGTGCGCGGACCCGATGTCCGCGTACCCCCGGCAGGCCGCTGCCAAAGCAGTTTACCTTGCCGCTTTGCAGCCGCCTAAGTAATAAAAAAACATATTACTTAAGACCCGGCCTTCGCCAGATCGGCCTCGGACGTGAAGGCGTCCGCGTAGAACTCTTCCGGCGGCAGACCGTTCTGGGCGCTGAACTCGCGGCGGGCCGCATCGACCATCAGCGGCGTGCCGCAGGCATAGACCTGGTGCCCGGAAAGATCCGCGATGTCGTGCATCACGGCTTCGTGGACGAAGCCGGCGCGGCCGGTCCAGTTGTCTTCCTGCAGCGAATTGGACACCACCGGCACGTAGCGGAAGTTCGGCAGTTGCGCGGACCACGACTGCGCCAGCGCGTCCATGTAGAGGTCTTGCGGACGGCGGCCGCCCCAGTACAGCGCGACCGGACGGTTGATGTTCTTGTGGATCATGTGTTCGACGATCGCCTTGACGGGCGCGAAGCCCGTGCCGCTGGCCAGCAGAACGATCGGCTTGTCGCTGTCTTCGCGCAGGAAGAACGATCCGAAGGGCCCTTCCAGGCGCAGGATCTCGCGTTCCTTCATCTGCGTGTCGCCGGCGCCGAACACGTGATCGGTAAAGAGGCCCCCCGGCATGTGCCGGATGTGCAGCTCCAGCGGGCTGCCGGTGTGCGGCGCGCCAGCCATCGAATAGCTGCGGCGGCGGCCGTCCTTCAGAATGATTTCGACGTACTGGCCGGCGTAGTAGCGGAACTGTTCGGAAGCCGGCAATTGCAGCTTGAGGACCGTGACGTCCGGCGCGACGCGTTCCATGGTCTGGACGCGCGACGGCAGCTTGCGAATCTGGATGTCGCTGGCCAGCCGGACCTCGGTGGATTCGACCACGAGGTCGGATTCCGGCCGGGCCTGGCAGAACAGCGTGTAGCCGTCGGCCAGTTCTTCCGGCGACAGGATCTGCGCGGGGTACTGGCCGGCGTCGAACTCCCCGGACACCACTTTGCCCTTGCAGGTGGAGCACGCGCCGTTGCGACAGCTGTAAGGCAGGACGATGCCCGCCGCCAACGCGGCGTCGAGCACGGTCTGGCCGGGCTCGACCGGGAATTGATGCTTGCTGGGTTGGATGATGACCTGGAAGCTCATGATGAAACGGTTCAGAGGCGACGAAGCGCTATCCGGCTGTGCCGGGAAGGCGCTCCGCCCGGCCCGGCGTCATGCCGGGAACTTGCGGATTTCCTTGACGCGGTTGGCGTCGTCCACGAGCACCACCTGGGGCTTGTGCTTGGCCGAATCTTCTTCGGACATCGGACCGTACGTGCAGATGATGAGCAGGTCGCCCACCTGGGCCCGGCGCGCAGCCGCGCCGTTCAGCGAGATGGCGCCGCTGCCGCGGGCCGCCTTGATGATGTAGGTGTCGAAGCGTTCACCGTTAGTCACGTTGTAGAGTTCGATGCGTTCGAACTCGCGCATGCCGGCAGCGTCGAGGAGGTCTTCGTCGATGCCGCAAGATCCTTCGTAGTGAAGGTCGGCTTCGGTGACCGTGACGCGGTGCAGCTTTGCCCGCAGCATGATGCGTTGCATAAAAAATTCCTGGTTTCGCGGCCCGGACCGCGAAGTGTTGCAAGGTTGATGCCCGGCATCCGGATTTGCCGTCGAAAGCCGGTATTCTATAATTTTTGCCGCAGCGGGACGGCCCGTTGCTGCGCACAGTCAAACGGCTGGCGCGTTTTCCGGGGACGACCCCATTTATGCCGGCGCCTTGCCGGCAACGCAACATGGGAGTCGTGAATGACCTGGATCATCCTGGTATTGGCTGGCCTATTTGAAATCGTCTGGGCCGTCGGCCTGAAATACACGCACGGATTCACCCGGCTTGGCCCCTCCATCGTTACGGTGGGCGGCATGCTGGTCAGTTTCTGGCTGCTGGCCCTGGCCATGAAAACCCTGCCGCTGGGCACGGCCTACGCCGTGTGGGTGGGTATCGGCACGATTGGCGCCTTTGTGGCCGGCATCGTGCTGTTCGGGGAGTCGGCGAGCTGGCTGCGAATAGCCAGCGTCGCGTTGATCGTGCTGGGCCTCGTGGGCCTGAAGCTTTCCACGCCGTAAGGCTCCGGCCGGGCTGGGCTTAAGGCTTAGGGGCCAAATGAGACCCCAGCCCCGTTAGGGCGGCGCGTCAGAAATCCAGTTCAATCTCGACGGCGTCGCCCACCTTGAGCCGCGCCCCCGCCGGCGCATCCAGGATGGCGTTCTGGCCGAACACCACGCCGATGTCCAGATTGCGGTAACCCGCCAGCGTACGGCCCGGTTCCTCGTACTGCTTGGCCGTGCGCTGATCGATGTCCGGAATCGAGCAACGCGTGCACGGCTTGACGAACGCCATCCGCACCCCGGCCGCCGAAATCATGGCGGTGTGGTCTTCTTCGAAGGCTTCCCATTCGCCCTCGACCACGATATTGGGACGGAACCGGTCCATGGGCACCGCGTCGGCGCCCTTGGCCTGCAGGCGGGCATTCAGGTCGTCCAGCGACGCCTGGTTGGCGATCAGCAGCGGGAACCCGTCGGCAAATCCGAAGCAGTGCTCGCCCACGAAGGCGTCGGCCAGGTCCGGGTGCGCATCGACCCAGCGCGACACCCAGTCGGGCTTGGCGTCGCGGCGCGCCGCGGCGTCCACCTTGAGCAGGCCGCACGGCGTTTGCAGGAACTGGGTCAGCCATTGGGCGGCCGCTTCGCTTTCGCGCCGGGCCGTGGTGGTGTCGGCCCAGACGCCGACCGTGAGGGCGTCGCCGTGCAGACCCGATCCGTCCAACGCGATATCCAGGTCAGCCATGCCAGGCGCCGACAGCCGCAGCGCGTCAGCAGTGAGCGCCGTGCGGATGAGCGCCATGGCCGGCCATTGCCGTTGCGTCATGAACTGGCCCGCGGCGTCCACCACCATCCAGCGCCGGTCATGCGCGAGGCCCGCCCGATCGATGGGAGATTCGGTCAGATCGATGCCCGCGCAGGATTTGACGGGGTAGATATGCAGGCTGAGGATGCGGGCGGACATGGCGGCGATGGCTCAACGAGTGGCGAATGCCGCAGAGAATACAAGAAATGCGGCGCGCCGGACCGCCCGAAAGCGACAAAAAAAGCCCGGGACTAGCCCGGGCCAGATGAGGTGGCGGTTGCTCAGCCGCCGACCAGCTTCAAGGTGTCCAGCGGCGTGACCGCCTTGAATCCCTTGCGCGTCGCGATGTGCTCGGGACGCGGGGTCAGCCCGTACTTGGGCGGGTTCAGGGTGTTCTCCATGCTGTTGTAGACCATGAAGACATTGGCGCGGGGCCACGGCGAGATGTTGCTGTTCGAGCCGTGCATCGTGTTGCAGTCGAAGAACACCACCGAGCCGGCCTTGGCCGTCATCGTGCTGATGCCGCCCTGCTCCACCAGCAATTGCAGGCTGACAGGATCCGGCACGCCGTATTCCTGTTTCTTCAGCGACTGCTTGTAGTGCTCGTTCGGCGTCTCGCCGACGCACGAAATGAACTGCCGATGCGAGCCGGGCACCAGCATCAGCGGGCCGTTGCACTCGTTGTTGTCGGTCAGCAGCACCGAGCAGCTGAGCGCACGCATCGACGGCATGCCGTCTTCGACGTGCCAGGTTTCAAAGTCGGAGTGCCAGTAGAACTCCTTGCCCTTGAAGCCCGGCTTCATATTGGCACGCGACTGGTGGATGTAGACCTCGGAGCCGAGAATCTGACGTGCCACGTTGACCAGGCGCGGATCGCGCACCAGCCGTGCCAGCATCGGATTGAGCACGTGCACCATGAAGATGGAACGCACGGCGTTGCTGCCCGGCTCGGTGATGGCCTCTTCGCGGCGGACGATGGACGGGTCGCGCGTCATGCGCTCGACCTCGGCCGACAGCGCACGCACCTCGGCCTCCGTGAACAGGTTTTCCAGCAGCAGGAAGCCGTTGCGGTCGTACTGGCCGACCTGCTCTTCGCTCAGGGCGTTGGCATACTTGCCGTCTTCATAGACAACCGGATCCTGGCGGGAAATGATGGCGGAACTGCGATCCGTACGGGAGGCGTACGGATCCTGCGCGGGTGAGATCATGCGAACCTCCTTTTATCAGGCCGCGACCGCATCGGGCAGCGCGTAGACACCTTCCTTGTCGTGCACTTCCTGGCCGGTCAGCGGCGGATTGAAGACGCAGATGACGCGCAGCGGCTCCTTGCCGCCGCACAGCCAGTGCTCGTCGTTTTCGTTCAGCGCGTAGACCACGCCGGGGCCCAGGTCGTATTTCTTGCCGTCGGCAATGGTCTCGATCGAACCGTCGCCCTCGATGCACCACACCGCCTCAAGATGGTTCTTGTAGTGGATGTGCGTGCGGCCGCCCGGGAAAATGGTGGTCTCGTGGAATGAAAAGCCCATGCCATCCTTCTTCAGCAGCACGCGGCGGCTGACCCAGGTGTCGGTGCGGACTTCGTCGGCAGTGCCGATCACATCTTTGACATTACGTACGATCATTGACGTTTTCCTCCAAATTTCAGGATGCGGGCAGACTGCCCCTCATCGGCCAGCGCTTCGGCCACGCTGGCCTCGATCAGATCCAGGCCCTTGGCCAGCAGGTCTTCCTCGATCGTCAGCGCGGGCAGCAACTTCAGCACTTCATCGTGCGCGCCCGACGTTTCGATCACGACGCCCTTCTTGAAAGCGCATTGGGCGATGCGGTTGGACAGCGCCGGATTGCCGTTGGACACGAGGCCCTGGATCAGGCCGCGGCCTCGCGCCGACAGGCCGGCGTTGGGATAGCTGTGCACCAGGTTTTCAAGCCAGTCGCCGACCAGGCGTTCCTTGCGCTGGATGTCGGCCGTGAATGCGGCGTTGGTCCAGTAGGTTTCCAGCGCCTGCGTCGCGGTGACGAACGCCAGGTTGTTGCCGCGGAAGGTGCCGCTGTGCGCGCCGGGCTTCCAGATGTCCAGTTCGGGCTTCATCAGCACCAGCGACATCGGCAGGCCAAAGCCGGATAGCGACTTGGACAGCGTGATGATGTCGGGGCGGATGCCGGCGGTTTCGAAGCTGAAGAACGTGCCCGTGCGGCCGCAGCCGACCTGGATGTCGTCCACGATCAGCAGCATGTCGTGGCGCTTGCACAGTTTTTCCAGCTCTTTGAGCCAGCGCAGCGTGGCCACATTGACGCCGCCTTCGCCTTGCACCGTTTCCACGATGACGGCGGCCGGCTTGTCCATGCCGCTGCTCGGGTCTTCCAGCATGCGTTCCATGTACGCCATGGTGTCCACGTCCGGACCGAAGTAGCCGTCGTAGGGCATGAAGGTCGTGTTGCCGAGCGCGTAGCCGGCGGCGTCACGGAACTTCATGTTGGCCGTCGCGGCCAGCGAGCCGCCGCTCACGCCGTGAAAGCCGTGCGTGAACGAGATCACGTTGGGACGGCCCTTCACCTGGCGCGCGATCTTCAGCGCGGCTTCGACGGCATTGGTGCCGGTCGGGCCGGTGAATTGCAGCGTGTACTGCCAGTTGCGCGGCTTGAGCAGCACGCGATCCACCGTCTCCAGGAAACGCTTCTTCGCGCTGGTGGCCATGTCCAGGCCGTGGACGACGCCGTCCGCCTGCACATACTCCAGCAGCTTTTCCTTGAGAACAGGATTGTTGTGGCCGTAGTTCAGCGTGCCTGCGCCGCTGAAGAAGTCGATGTATTCGGTGCCATCTTCATCGATGAGCGTCGAGCCACGGGCCTGATTGAATATCACGGGAAACGACCTGATGTAGCCCCGCACTTCAGACTCCATGCGGTCAAAGATCTTCAAGTCCATGATTAATCCTCCCTTTTCAACTCATTAATTGACGGACGGCCTGATCCCGCCAGGTGCGGCGGGCGCACCTGGACAGTTCGAACCATCCCGGTAAATCGATAAGACCGTCAGGCCTTTGGCGTCCCTATGGGGACGGCAAGGCGAACGGACCTATCCTTAACAGCATCTCGTCGTCATGGTCCGCGCCGCCGAAGAGTTGCCGGTCGAAGAACGGCTGTTCGGAAACGTGGGCGCCTACTTCGGCGGCCAGGCCGGCGAAGGTGCGGCGCGAAGCCTGGTTGTCAGGCCCCACCGTGGTTTCAAGATAGCGGACATGCGCCAGGCCCTTGCGCTGCAAGAGTTCCCGGAGCATGGCGCGGCCAAGGCGTTGGCCGCGAGCGCGGGCGTGCACCGCAACCTGCCAGACGAACAGGACGTCGGGGCGGGACGGGTCCACATATGCGGAGATGAAACCATTGATGCGTCCCCCGGCGCTTTCAGCCAGGACGCAGGTGTCGCGGAAGTGCTCGCACAGGAGCAGGTACGCGTAGAGGGAATTCAGGTCGAGCGGCGGGCACTCGGAAATGAGGCGGTGGATCGCGGCGCCGTCTTTGCGGTCGGGCAGACGCATGGTATGGGTCTGCGCGCTGACCGCCGGCGCCACGGCACTTGAGAGTATGGGGGAGTCCAGTTCGTTTTTCTTCATGCAACGATTCCCGATTCTGGGGGTGCCCCGCCCGTGGGCACTTCAAGGATGGGCGACGACACGTCTCCATGCGTGTCGACTGCGGCCTGACCGTCCTGTTCCATGAGCGTCACGATGCGCTCCAGGGACAGGGTGATGGTGGCCTGTTCCAATTCCGGCAAGGCATTGAGCGCGTCAGCCAGATGCTTTTGCAGCGGCGACGGCGCGCCTTGCGCCAATTCCTGTCCCGCCTCGGTGGCGGTGACGAACACGATGCGGCGGTCTTCACGGCCCCGCTCGCGGCGGATGAGCGCCTTGTCTTCCAGGCGATCCAGGATGCCGACCACCGTACTGGGACTGACGTGCATCTCGCGGCTGATCGCGGTGGCGGTCATCGGACCGTTGGCGATCACGGTGCGCAGGCACATCAACTGCGGCGCAGTGATGTGACTGACCGCGGACAACTGGCGCGAATGCAGCGCGATCGAACGCGTGATGCGGCGCAGGGCTCGCAAAATGCGCAGGTCGTACTGCTGAGTGGTTTCGGTTTTCGCGGCGTCAGTCATGGATACAGATGGTTCGGGCAAAATCATTTCTACACGAATCATATGCGCCCGATTTATTCGAGTCAAACAAAAACCCGGGCACGATGTAAATAAATGAACGCGGATTTGGCGAGGATGACCGGAGTATGAATGGACTTGTCAGCACGCTGTTTCCGCTGTGCCGGGGGCTGTGAGCGGCATCCGCCTGCTGGCTGGCCTAAACAAAAAACATATGTTTTGTTCATGATGTTTTATTTATCATATGTTTTTACCGTTTATCCGCCCCTGCCAACATGTCCTTGCCCGCTTCCCTGCTCGCCACCCTCCAGGCAAAGCTGGAACAACTGCCGCCCGAATTGCAACGGGCGGCGCGCTGGGTCGTGGCGAATCCCGCGCAGGTGGGACTCTGGTCGATGCGCCGGCAGGCGCAGACGCTCGGTGTGGCGCCCGCCACAATGTTGCGCCTGGCTCGCGCGTTGGGCTATGGCAGCTACGAGGATTTCCGTCAGCCGTTCCAGCAGGCGCTGGCCGCACAGGGCGAGCCGGGCCTGCGCGACCGCGCCGCTGCCCTGCAGGCTGCGGCGGGCGCGTCCGCCCAACCCGGCCACGATGCATTGACCGGGTATCAGGTCCAGGCCATTTCCTCGGTCTGCGCGCTGAACCCGCCCGCAACGTTCGACGCCACCGTGCAAACCCTTTTGGACGCACATCAGGTTGGTTTCCTGGGCACGCGCTCAGCCTTCGGCATTGCATTCCAAATGCGCTACGCCTATCAGCTCGTGCGGCGCAACAGTGTCCTGATCGACGGGCTGGGCGGCGCGCCGGCCGAGCAGATCGACAACCTGGGCGCGGGCGATGCGCTGATCGTCATCTCGCAGGCCCCCTACCCCGCCGCCACCGTGGATCTGGCGCGCCAGGCCGCGCGGCGCGGCGTGGCCGTGGTGGCGCTGACCGACGACCCGCTGTCGCCGCTTGCCGGGGACGCCCGCCACACGCTGCGCTTCGCCCCGTCCGACCGCGATGGCGTGCAAGCCCGGCCGGCGCGCCAGGGGCCGGGCTCGTTCTTCCACACGACCGCCGGTCTGCTTGGGCTGGCCGAACACCTGATCGCACGGCTGACGGCCCTCGGCGGCGAAGCGGTGCTGGACCGGCTGGCCGAAGTCGAGCAGCGCCTGCGCACTGACAACGTCTATTGGACCGGCGCCCCCGCGCGCCGCCACGGCTGAGGCGCCCAAGCCAATGCCACCCTCAACCTGACCCAGGAACCCGCAGCATGAGCCAAACCCACATCCTGCATCGCTCCCTTCGCCATACGCCCCCCGTCGCCGTGCGCGGCCAGGGCGTCTGGATCCATGACAGCGCGGGCCGCGCGTATCTGGACGGCTCAGGCGGCGCGGCCGTGTCCTGCCTGGGCCACAATCATCCGGAGGTCCAGGCGGCCCTGCACGCGCAGATCGACGCGCTGGCCTATGCCCACACCAGCTTCTTCACCACCGAGGTCGCTGAAAAGCTGGCGGCCCGCCTGGTGGCGGACGCGCCCGCCGGCACCTCCCATGCGTACTTCGTGTCGGGCGGGTCGGAAGCGGTGGAAGCGGCGCTCAAGATGGCGCGCCAGTATTTCGTCGAAATCGGTCAGCCACAGCGCCGCCACATCATCGCGCGGCGGCAGAGCTATCACGGCAATACGCTCGGCGCGCTGGCGGTCGGCGGCAATGCCTGGCGGCGCGCACAGTTCGCGCCGCTGTTGATCGAGGTCGAGCACGTCTCGCCGTGCTATGCCTACCGCGACCAACGCAGCGACGAAACCGCCGAACAATACGGCGAGCGGCTTGCAGAGGAACTGGACACGGCCATCCTGCGCCTCGGCCCCGACTCCGTCATGGCATTCGTGGCCGAGCCGGTGGTGGGCGCGACGTCTGGCGCGGTGACTGCCGTGCCGGGGTACTTCCGCCGCATCCGCGAGGTCTGCGACCGCCACGGCGTCCTGTTCATCGCCGACGAAGTGATGTGCGGCATGGGCCGGACCGGCACGCTATACGCCGTCGAACAGGAAGGCGTGACGCCGGATCTCATCACCATCGCCAAGGGGCTGGGCGGCGGCTATCAACCCATCGGGGCAGTCATGGCGCAACAGCACATCGTGCAGGCCATGCAGCAAGGCAGCGGCTTTTTCCAGCATGGCCACACGTATCTTGGCCACGCGCTGGCGTGCGCGGCCTCGCTGGCAGTGCAGGACGTGATCCGGCGCGACGGGCTGCTTGAGCGCGTGCGGGTTCAGGGCGCAGGCCTGGCGCAGCGTCTGCACGCGGCGCTGGGCGAACACCCTCATGTGGGCGACATCCGCGGCCGGGGTCTCTTCATGGGCGTGGAGCTGGTTCAGGACCGCGCCAGCAAGCAGCCCTTCGATCCCGAATTGACGCTGCATGCGCGGATCAAGCGCGAGGCGATGGCGCGGGGTTTGATGGTGTATCCGATGGGCGGCACTCTCGATGGACGACAGGGCGATCACGTCCTGCTCGCGCCGCCCTTCATCATTTCCGACGACGAACTGGATCAACTGACGGAACGGCTGACCGGCGCCATCGACGCCGCGATCGCGCAGACGCGGGGTTAGGCGTCCACCGCAACGGCCGCCGGGCGGCGATCCTCCGCCCCGCGCCGCCTGATCAGCCTGCGCCGGCCCGCCGCCAGGGCGGGCGCGCGCCGATGGTGAGCGCGCGCAGGAACCATTCCACGGGTCCATAGGCGTGATGCCGCAGCCACCAGGCAGACAACGGCAACTGGGCGGCAAAGATGGCCACCGCAATCAGAAACGCGGCCAGAGGCGTCACGGCGGCGAACAGCCGCAGGCCCCACGCCGTGAAGAGAAATGCGCACACGACCGACTGCATCAGGTAATTGCTCAGCGCCATCCGCCCCGCCGGCGCCAGCCAGACCCCAAGGCGCTCGCCCGGCCCCGTGCGGAGCGCCAGCAGGAACGCCGCCCCGTACGACAGGCTCAGGAGCGGCGCGGTGAACAGGCCCACGGCCAGGCCCGGCAATTCCCACATCACGCGCGCCTGCGGCAATGCGCTGGTGGCATACGCCGCGGCGCCTGCCAGTCCGGGCAGGACGCCCAACGCGCACAACAATCCGAGGGCGCGGCGCGAGCGCCAGGGATCCGCAAGCGCATTGCGCCGCCCCAACGCGTACCCGGCCAGGAACATGGCGAAGACGAACGGCCCTTGCACGAACAGCACCGTGAACCAGATGGCTTCGGTGAGTTCCTTGATGTGCTGCGCGATCGTGGTGCTCACGGTGCCGCGGTACGCCTCGATGGAGGCCAGCGCGTCGGCCTTGTATTGCAGCGCGTAGCCGGCCGGAACGGGGTCCAGAAAGCTCAACGCGCCCAGAATCCCCCACACCGCCGACGCCAGCGCGATCAGCCACAGGGCAACACGCAGCGCCCGGCCCGGGTCCATGCGCCGGCATAACAGCAGCGCAAGACCCAACAAGGCGTAGGTGACCAGGATGTCGCCCTGGTAGAACAGGATGGCGTGCGCCATGCCCAAGGCCGCCAGTCCCAATAGCCGGCGCAGAAAGCGCGGCGCGAAGGCCGCGTCGGCGCGCTCGGCCGCCGACATCTGCAGCGTGAAGCTGTAGCCGAACAGGAAGGAAAACAGCAGGTAGAACTTGGTTTCGAACAACCAGGCGACCAGCCAGCGGACCGTCACGTCCAAGGGGCTGGAATACACCGGATCCGGCACGCCCCCGCCATAGAACGGGAAGGCGAAGACGTTGATATTGACGACCAGGATGCCGAAGAGCGCGAAGCCGCGCAGGGCATCGACGTGCGCAAGGCGCGGCCGCTCGGCGAGGTCGATGCTCATGCGGGCCCCTGGAAGACAACCCGGCGGCGCAAGTGGCGCGCGCCGCCGTGCGTTTTCGGCATCAGGCGGCGCGCAGGCGTCAACCCAGCACCGGCGACAGCAACGGCTGCTTGGGCCGCACGTCCAGCGCGCGGCCCTTGCGGGCCCGCTTGCCGACGTAGACGGCCAGGTCCGCACCCGCCAGGATGTCCTCGGTCATCTTGTTGCGGTAGATGCCGGTGGCGCGCAAGCCCTTCGGGCCGATCGGCACGGTCTGGTCGAGCTTGTCCGCACCGTCCAGTCCCATCAGGATGGTGCCGCGTCCGCCGCCCGACAGCGACTTGACCTCGTCCAGGCCGAAGACCAGGAACTTGCCCTTTTGCGACAGCAGCGCCAGTTGCTGGGCGCCCGCAAACAGCGGCACCGGACGCAGCAGTTCGTCGCCCGTTTCCAGCGTGATGAACTGCTTGCCCGCGCGCTGGCGGCTGACCATGTCGGACAGCTTGGCCGCGAAGCCATAACCGCCGCGGGTTGCCAGCAGCCAGCGGCTGTCGGCCGAGGCAGCGATCGTATGGACGATGCGCGTGCCGGATTCCAGGTCGATCATCGTGGTGACCGGCTGGCCGTCGCCACGCGCCGACGGCAGTCCGGACACCGGCACCGAGTAGACCCGCCCGTTGTCGCCGACCGCGATCAGCGTGTCGGTGGTGCGGCATTCGAAGGCGCCGTACAGGTCGTCGCCCTGCTTGAAGCCGAATTGCGAAGCGTCATGGCCGTGGCCCTGACGCGCGCGCAGCCAGCCCTTCTGCGACACGACCACGGTGACCGGCTCGTCCAGCACCTTGGTTTCCAGCACGGCGCGCTCGGCGGTTTCGATCAGGGTGCGGCGCTCGTCGCCATATTGCTTGGCGTCGGCTTCGATTTCCTTGATCAGCAGGCGCTTGAGCGTCGTGGGGTTGTCCAGCAGCTCCTGCAGCGAGATCTGCTCCTTGCGCTTGTCGGCCAGTTCCTGCTCGATCTTGAAGCCTTCCAGGCGCGCCAATTGGCGCAGGCGCATTTCCAGGATGTCTTCGGCCTGGCGCTCGGACAGCTTGAAGCGTTCCATCAGGGCGGCGCGGGGCTCGTCGGATTCGCGGATGGTCTGGATGACCTCGTCCACGTTCAGGTAGACGACCATGCGGCCTTCCAGCACATGGATGCGGTCGATGACCTTATCCAGGCGGAAGCGCGTGCGGCGCACGACGGTGTTGGTGCGGAATGCCAGCCACTCGACCAGGATGTCGCGCAGGCCCTTCTGGCGCGGCCGGCCGTCGGTGCCGATGCACACCAGGTTGACGCTGGCGCTGCCTTCCATGCTGGTCTGCGCCAGCAGCGTGTTGACAAACTCGTCGCGGTCCACCCGCGAAGTCTTGGGTTCGAAGACCAGACGCACCGCGGCGTCCTTGCCGGATTCGTCGCGCACGGCATCCAGCAGGTTCAGCATCACGGCCTTGGCCTGCGTCTGCTCGGGCGTCAGGCTCTTCTTGCCCGTCTTGACCTTGGGATTGGTGATTTCCTCGATTTCTTCCAGCACCTTCTGGCCGGACGTGCCCGGGGGCAGCTCGTTGACGACCAGTTGCCACTGGCCGCGCGCCAGTTCTTCAAACTGCCAGCGCGCGCGCACCTTGAGCGAGCCGCGGCCCCCTCCGTAGATCTGCGCGATATCGGCAGCCGGGGTGATGATCTGTCCGCCGCCCGCGAAGTCCGGGCCGGGGATCATGGCGTACAGCTCCTCGTCCGGCAACTGCGGCTGCTTGATGAGCGCCACGCAGGCCTGGGCGACTTCGCGCAGGTTGTGCGGCGGAATCTCAGTGGCCATGCCGACCGCGATGCCCGACGCGCCGTTCAGCAGCATCACGGGCAGCCGCGCCGGCAGCATCTGCGGCTCTTGCTGGCTGCCGTCGTAGTTGGGCACGAAATCGACGGTGCCCTCGTCCAGCTCGTCGAGCAGCAGCTTGGCAATGGGCGTGAGCCGCGCTTCCGTGTAACGCATGGCGGCGGCGTTATCGCCGTCGCGCGAACCGAAGTTGCCCTGGCCGTCGATCAAGGGATAGCGCAGCGAGAAGTCCTGCGCCATGCGGACCATGGCGTCGTACGCGGCCTGATCGCCATGCGGATGGTATTTACCCAGCACGTCGCCCACGACGCGCGCGGATTTGACGGGTTTGGCGCCGGAGCCCAGCCCCATCGCCTGCATCGCAAACAGGATGCGGCGCTGAACGGGCTTCTGCCCGTCGCCCACGTCGGGCAGCGCGCGGCCGCGCACCACGGAAACCGCGTAGTCCAGATAGGCCTGTTCCGCGTAGCGCGCCAGCGTGATGGCGGCGTTGCCGTCACCGTCGCCATCGCCGCCGGGCGGGTTGGAGTCAAACAGGCCTGGTTGATTGCTGTCGGTCATGATGGTTTCAGGTAAACAAATTCATCGAAACGGCGTCAATGCGCCTCAGGCGGACGGGGCCATGAGCTGGGTGTCGGCAACGTGCGCGCGGATCTGGGCGCGCACGGCTTGCAGCGTGGCGGCGTCCTGCCCGCGCTTGGGGATGATCACGCCCTGCAGGGTGCCGAGGATGACGTAGAGATGTTCGGGGGTTTCTTCGACCCGCCGCACGTCGGTCCACGCCATCTGCCCGGAAGCAGAGGCGGTGCTGTCGGTGACGCCGTCGGGGCCGAAATCAAGTTCGTGCCGACCCAGATACAGAGTGTCCGGCTGCTTGGCCAGCATGCGGCGCGTGTTCATCCGCACGAGTCCGGGCAGCACGTATTCGTAGGCCAGGGCCAGCAGCGCGAGGATGCCCAGCCCGACCGCTAGCCCCTGGAAATACACCGGCAGGATCGCGCCCCAATTGGGTCCCTTGCCGTCCCAGGTCTGCCAGATCAGGTACGCAAGCAGCGCGACGATCATCAGGATGCCGAAGCGCAAATGAGACCGGTAGCGGCGGCGGCGAAGTTCCGGCCGTTTGTACACATAGGCGGCAAAATCCGCGTAGTCGTCGGCGGTCAGGTCGACGACCATGCGGGCTTGCCCGGGCGCGGACGGCGTCATCAGATGTCGAGCTCCGCCAGGTTGCCCTTTTCTTCGATCCACGCGCGGCGTTGCGAGGACTCGCCCTTGCCCATCAGCATGTCGAACATGCGGGTGGTGTCGTCGGGCGTCTGGTCGCCGTAGCCCACGGGCAGCAGGCGGCGCGTGTCCGGGTTCATGGTGGTTTCCCACAGTTGCTCGGGGTTCATTTCGCCCAGGCCCTTGAACCGGCTGACGGCCCACGCGCCTTCGCGCACGCCTTCCTTGCGCAGCTTGTCCTGCGCGGCCTCGAGTTCGCCTTCATCAAGACAGTAGATCTTGCGCGCGGGACGCTTGCCCTGCGCGGGCACATCCAGGCGGAACAGCGGCGGCTTGGCGACGTACACGTTGCCAGCCTCGACGAGCTTGGGGAAATGCCGGTAGAACAGCGTCAGCAGCAGCACCTGGATGTGGGAGCCGTCGACGTCAGCGTCCGACAGGATGCAGATGCGGCCGTAGCGCAGGCCGGACAGGTCGGGCGTATCGTTGGGACCGTGAGGGTCGACGCCGATGGCCACGGAAATGTCGTGGATCTCGTTGTTGGCAAAAAGACGGTCGCGGTCGACTTCCCAGGAATTGAGCACCTTGCCGCGCAGCGGCAGGATGGCCTGGAATTCCTTGTCGCGGCCCATCTTGGCCGAGCCGCCGGCCGAGTCGCCCTCGACCAGGAACACTTCAGTGCGCGTGGCGTCGCTGGACTCGCAGTCAGTCAATTTGCCGGGCAGCACCGCCACGCCGGAACTCTTGCGCTTTTCGACCTTCTGGGCCGAACGCTGGCGAGCCTGCGCCTGCCGGATGGCCAGTTCCGCGAGCTTCTTGCCGTATTCGACGTTGCTGTGCAGCCAGAGGTCGAGCGCGCTCTTGGAAAAACCGCCCACCAGCCGCACGGCGTCGCGGCTGTTCAGGCGTTCCTTGATCTGGCCCTGGAATTGCGGGTCCAGCACCTTGGCCGACAGCACGAAGCTGGCGCGGGCGAACACGTCTTCGGGAAGCAGCTTCACGCCCTTGGGCAGCAGGCTGTGCAGTTCGGCAAAGCCCTTGACCGCGCCGAACAGGCCTTCGCGCAGGCCGGACTCATGCGTGCCGCCGGCCGGCGTGGGAATGAGGTTGACGTAGGACTCGCGTACCGCGTTGCCGTCGTCGGTCCAGGCCACCACCCATTGGGCGCCCTCGCCTTCGGCGAAGTTTTCGTGGTCGGCGCCCGCGTACTGTTCGCCTTCGAAGAACGGCACCATCAGTTCGGCGCCCGCCAGGGCCTCGGCCAGGTAGCCGCGCAGGCCGTCCTGATACTGCCAGGTCTTGGTGTCGTTGGTTTTCTCGTTGACGAGCGTGACCTTCACGCCCGGCAGCAGCACGGCCTTGCTGCGCAGCAGATGCGTCAGCTCGCCCAGCGGGATATTAGGGCTGTCGAAGTATTTGGCGTCCGGCCAGACGCGCACGCGTGTGCCGGACTTCTTGCGGCCGCCCTGATCGTAGGGCGCCAGGGGTTCGGCGACGTCGCCGCCCTTGAACACCAGGCGGCTCACGGCGTTGTCGCGCCAGACGATGACTTCCAGGCGGGTGGCGAGCGCGTTGGTGACGGACACGCCGACGCCGTGCAGGCCGCCCGAGAAGGCGTAGGCGCCGCCGCCCGCCTTGTCGAACTTGCCGCCCGCATGCAGGCGCGTGAACACGAGTTCGACGACGGGCGCGTTTTCTTCGGGGTGCAGGCCGACGGGAATGCCGCGGCCATCGTCCTCGACGGACACGCTGCCATCTGCATGCAGCGTGACCTGGATCTGTTTGCCGTAGCCGGCCAGGGCCTCGTCTGCGGCGTTATCAATGACCTCCTGCACGACGTGCAGGGGGTTTTCGGTGCGGGTGTACATGCCCGGGCGCTGCCGCACGGGTTCCAGCCCCTTCAGGACGCGGATGGACGCCTCGTTGTAACGTGGAGTGGCCAAGTTATCCCCAACATCTGTGGAAAAAAACCGACATTTTACGGATAAGCCTAGATTCTGCGCGGCTCCGGGTGGGATGCGCACGACCTGACCAGGTCCGATTTCGGTAGGATGATGACAGTCACAACCGCCGATCCGGGCTTTGACTTCCCGGACCGCGACAGCTGCGCCGCAACATCCTACACAAAAACCTGCAAACCCTGTTGTTATTAACAGTGGTATGCCTGTTGTTATTGACAGTGGTATGCTTGAGTCCATTCCACAAACAAGAACAAGGCAAGGCGCGTTTTCACGCGCCTTTTGCTGCCGAACCGAGAATCACCATCATGAGCGACCAAATCAAGAACGTCAGTGACGCCAGCTTCGATGCCGATGTGTTGAAATCCGGCCAGCCGGTGCTGGTGGACTACTGGGCTGCCTGGTGTGGCCCCTGCAAGATGATCGCCCCGATCCTGGAAGAAGTCGCCACCGAATACGCTGGCCGTCTGACGATCGCCAAGCTGAACGTGGACGAGAACCAGGGCACCGCCACCAAGTACGGCATCCGCGGCATTCCGACCCTTATGCTCTTTAAAGACGGCCAGGCTGCCGCCACCAAAGTTGGCGCGCTGTCGAAGTCGCAACTCACCGCATTCCTGGACGGCGCGTTGTAAATCGCGTGCTGTAAACGAGGGCGCCGCCGCATAGGCGGCGCTCATTCAGTACCGCGCGAGCCCGTCCGTGGCACGCCGCCAGACCCTCCTTTACTTTTCCCCCAACACTCACCGCGATGCACCTCAACGAACTGAAGGCGCTGCACGTCTCGCAGCTGCTCGAAATGGCCGCTGGCCTGGAAATCGAGAACGCCAACCGCCTGCGCAAGCAGGAACTGATGTTCGCCATCATGAAGCGGCGCGCCAAGCAGGGCGAGCAGATCTTCGGCGACGGCGTTCTTGAAGTCCTGCCCGACGGCTTTGGTTTCCTGCGTTCGCCGGAAACCTCGTATCTGGCCAGCACCGACGACATCTATATTTCTCCGTCGCAGATCCGCCGTTTCAATCTGCACACCGGCGATTCCATCGAAGGCGAAGTGCGCACCCCCAAGGATGGCGAGCGCTACTTTGCCCTGGTGAAGGTGGACAAGGTCAACGGCGTGGCCCCTGAGGCGATCAAGCATCGCATCATGTTCGAGAACCTGACGCCGCTGCATCCGAACCGCGTCATCCGCCTGGAACGCGACATCAAGAGCGAGGAAAACCTCACCGGCCGGATCCTCGACGTCTTCGCCCCCATCGGCATGGGCCAGCGCGGCCTGATCGTCGCCAGCCCGAAGTCCGGCAAGACGGTGATGATGCAGCACATCGCGCATGCCATCACCACCAACTATCCCGACGCGGTCATGATCGTCCTGCTGGTCGACGAACGCCCGGAAGAAGTGACCGAAATGCAGCGCACCGTGCGCGGTGAAGTGGTGGCGTCGACCTTCGACGAGCCCGCCACGCGTCACGTGCAAGTGGCCGAAATGGTCATCGAAAAGGCCAAGCGCCTGGTCGAAATGAAGAAGGACGTCGTGATCCTGCTGGACTCGATCACCCGTCTGGCCCGCGCCTACAACACCGTCGTGCCGGCTTCCGGCAAGGTGCTGACCGGCGGTGTGGACGCCAACGCCCTGCAACGCCCCAAGCGTTTCTTCGGCGCGGCGCGCAACCTGGAAGAAGGCGGCTCGCTGACCATCCTGGGCACCGCGCTGATCGAAACCGGCAGCCGCATGGATGAAGTCATCTATGAAGAATTCAAGGGCACCGGCAACTCCGAAGTCCACCTCGAGCGCCGCCTCGCAGAAAAGCGCGTCTACCCGTCCATCAACCTGAACAAGTCGGGCACCCGCCGCGAAGAGCTGCTGATCGCCCCGGACCTGCTGCAGAAGGTGTGGGTGCTGCGCAAGTTCATCCACGACATGGACGAAGTCCAGTCCATGGAATTCATCCTGGACAAGATGCGCGCCACCAAGACCAACGCCGAATTCTTCGACATGATGAAGAAGAAGTAAGCGGAACGTCCGCGCCAAAGAAAGCCGCCCTTGCCAAGGGCGGCTTTTTTCATGGGCGGCGGTTCAATGTTCGATGAATTCCGGCATCCGGCGCGGCGTGGCATTCGCGGGGCGCGGCGTCTGCTTGGCCGGTTCCTTGCCGGCTTCGATTGGCTCGATGCTGGGATCGTCCCAGCTGCCTGTGACGGCGTATTCCATGGTCATTGCGCGGGCGAGCGGCTGCTTGAGCAGCCATTGCGTGACAAAAGCGCCCAGGCCGATCAGCGGATTGACCGCCAGTGCGGTGACCATCGCCGCGCCGCTGGCGTCCAGATTCGGAATCACCACCGCTTTCATGTCCCAGCGTTCCTTGACGAGGTTCACGCCTCCGGCCAGGACGATGGCCGCGACCGGCCCGTTGATCTTGTAGCCTTCGGTGGTCAGCATGCCGTCAGCCACCTTCACGTTCCCGCGAATGGTGTCGAACGGAAAGCCGTCGCGCAGCAGGTTGGTGGGATT
Source organism: Achromobacter animicus (assembly GCF_902859585.1). Classification (GTDB taxonomy): domain Bacteria; phylum Pseudomonadota; class Gammaproteobacteria; order Burkholderiales; family Burkholderiaceae_B; genus Achromobacter; species Achromobacter animicus. The sequence goes on from NZ_CADIJM010000012.1 coordinate 102,002, forward strand.
GACGTCCAGCCGTGCCAACCGCTGCAGCGATTGCAGCGACAGCAACTCCAAGAGGCGCGCGGTGCGGGAATTCACGTGCATGAAGCGGCCGTTGTCCAGGCTGACGACCACGTCCCCCACCACGTCGGCAATGTTGTGTGTCCACGGCAGATTGCGCCAGGTCGCCTTGCCCTGGATCGTTCCCTTGCCGTTGGACACCACGTTCTCGAAGCCGATCCGGCCCATGAAGTCACCGACGTTTTCCAGCTTCAGCAACGCGTCGACGGTCAGGCCGCGGTTCGGACCTTCCAGCCCCCAACTCCCCGTGGCGTTCAGGGCCGCCGAATCGTTGGTGATGGACAGCTTGTCCAGCCGCCACTGCCGTCCGCGTTCCAGATTGGTGCCCGTGACCTGAAGCGCCCCCAGGTTCTTGCCGTACAGCATGAACTGGTTGGCTTGCAGGTCGATGGCGGGGATGTCGGACAGATCGTTGCCGGACGCCAGCGCCTTGTCGGCCTGGTTGGCGTCGCCCTCGCCCGCGATCGACAGATGTTTCAGGCGAGCGGTGATCTGGCCGGCGATGGCGCCCTGCGCCTCACGCCACTCCAGCGTGCCCGCCGCCTGCCGCGATTCCAGTTCGACGCGCCAGCGCGCCGGCGCGGGACGCGTGGCGTACAGCGTCAGGTCATTGAAGGTGAAACCGCTGGCGTGCAGCACGCCGGCCGCCAGGCTGATGCGCTCGGGCTGCGGCAGGATGGGCTTGGCGGGCGGCCTGCCCTTGACGGGCGGCTCGTCGAATCCGTCCGAAACCTTTTCCCAGCCGTCCATGTCCAGCTCGGGCAGGCTGGCGTTCAGGCTCAGCCCGCGTTCCGGCAGGCTGGCTGGCCGCCCGACGCCCAGCGCCCCGCGCGAAAAATACGACGACGAGCCATCGGCCGGGTCCCGCTCGAACAACGCATTCACGTTGTCGCCCAGGCTGGCCGTGAGCCAGCGCCGGTCGCGCGCGCCGCGGTCCTGTGCCGGCGACCATTGCAGCTTCAACAGCTGCGCGGACTTGGCGGGCTTGCCGGCCGGCGCGGGCATGTCGATCGCCATGCCGACCAGGTCGGACTCGGCCGAGATGTCGATCGCACCGCCCTTCAGGTAGATCAGCCGGCCCTTGTACGCCGCACGGCCGGTAAAGCGCGACATCGACGGCGCGCGGCTCAACTGCGACAGGCCGGGCCCCGATAGCGTGCCGTCAAAACGCAGCGCGTCCGTGCCTTGCGCCAGCGTGCCGTAGATGTTGACGGGGCCGCCCAGGAACTGCGCGCGGATGCCCTTGGTCTGCACGCCTTTTTCCGAGAATTCCAGATCACCGTGGATCTGGCTGAGCACCGGGATCTCGGGCATGAAGCTGAACGAATTGTCCGAGAACTTGATGCGCCCCACCACTTGTGTGTCATCGGTGTTGAGCAGCGGCACGGTCAGATCGAGCGGCATGCGCCAGTCGCCGGTGCCGTGGGCCTCGTCCAGCGCCCCGTCCAGCAGCTCGCCCAGCGGAGAATTCGCCGCCAGCGCCAGGTACGCCGCCACCGGCCCGGAGGTGTCGCCGGTGACGCGAAGCTGCGAGTCGTGCTCCATGTTCGGAATGGCGGCTTTCACCTTGCCCAGCGTGACGGTATGTCCCTGCCCGGTATGGGCCACAGCGCCGCCGGCGCTATCCAGCGCGAGGCTCACCTTGTCGATGCGAAAACTGCCCGACAGGTTTTCCAGCATCGGCCAGCCCTTGTGGTGTTTGCGCGCCGGCGCGTAATCGACCTTGGCGCCGGAATAGTTGCCGGCGATGACGAACTCGCCGGTCGAGCCCGGTGCGCCATACGGAAAGTCGTCCAGATCGCCCTTGAGCGTGATGGCCGCCGAATGCATCTGCCCGGCGGGCAGGCCGGTCGCCAGCCATTCGCGGGCGTCCGCATTCACTTCGAGCGGCAGATACCGGTGAATGGCCGACATCGACCCGCGGACCATCGTGCCGCGCACGTCGACGCTGCCCGCCGCGGTCTTGCCTTCGGGCCGCCATTGGCCTTGCAGACGTGCTTCCAGGTCTTCATTGGCAAGGCGCAACTGCGCCACGTCCACGAACCAATGCGCCGGATCCGGCCCCTTGACCTGGGCATCGAGCTCCAGGTCGTCGGCCCGTAGCGTCGGCGTCTCGAAGACGCCGGGCAGCGTCACGCGCAGCTGATGCACCGCGCCCTTGACGGCCACGTCAGGCGCGCCCTTGCTGCGCCCCAGCGGCACGCCTTCGATCTTCACGTAATCGCCAGGCCACACGGAAAAGCGCAACTGCCCCGAGCCGCTCTGGACAGCGGGGCCGTCCGGCGCCGAAATCCAGGACACGCCGCGCACGGCGACATCGCTGGTCAGTTCGGTGAACTTGCCATGATCCAATTGCCACCACGCCCGAGCCGCCAGCCGGCCGGCGACTGCGGGCACGTCGATCCACGGCGCCCAGGCCTGCGGCTCCACGTCGTCGGCCTGCGCAAAAATCTGGCCGCTCCAGTTGGCGGGCTTTTTGGCGTCGACGCCAAACAGTCCACGGTTGAATTCCCCGCGCAGTTCCAGCTTATGCGCCAGCGCGGGCCCTGCGGAGGCCTGCAGCACGAACCGGTGCGACAGGCTGCCATTGCGCACCAGGAAGTCGACGCCTTCCAGTGTCAGTTCCGGCGCCTGGCGCAATTCGTCCTGCCAGCGCAGCGTGGCGTCGCTGACCAGCAGCTCGCGCTGCGCCGCCAGCCATCGCAGGCCCGGATGATTGAGATCGGAGGCATGGTCGCTCGCATTCAGGTCGATGTCCTGACCGGCGACCCACAGATGATTGGACGCGTCCCGCCGCAGCGTGAGTTCCGGCTTTTCCAGCCGCAGCCGCACCAGCGTGGGCGACAGCGACAGCAGGCTGCGCCATGCCACGACCGCGGACACGGACGGCAGGCTCAATACCGGATCGGCCTCGTCGTCGTAGACCTGGACGGCAGCGAGATCGAGCCTGGGATTGAGCCCTTGCCAGTTCGCCTTGATCGCGCCGATCGTAACGCGGGCGCCCAACGCCTGGCTGGCGTAGGCTTCGATCTGAGGGCGCCACTGATCCACCCGCGGGAGGACCCAGTAGCGCACGCCCAGAAACCCGATGGCGACGACGCCATAGACGGTCAGCGCGGCCCAGAACAGGCTGCGGAGCACTTTTTTTGGAACAGACACGGATCAGTGGGCAGGAGGAGATGTCTTGCAGTATCGTCCCCACTTATACCTGAAACACGTCCATCCGTCTGCCGCCCTTTGCACCATGTCGAAACCATCCTTGATCGCTCCCGCCCTCGCCTGGTCCGGCCATCTGCGCCGCCGCCTGGACGCCCACCCGGACCTGGCCGCCTGGTTGGACGAGGCCGTGAAACACCCGGTGACACCCGACCTGATGGCGCAATGGCAGAACGAACTGGCCGGCCCCGCCTCGGCCGCCTCCGCCGCCTTGCCGGTGGACGTCTGCCGCATGGTGCTGCGAAAGCTGCGCGAACGCGTCTTCAGCGTGCTGATCGTGCGCGACCTGACCGGGCAAGCGCCGCTTGAAGAGGTGGTGGGCGCCATGACCACGCTGGCGGACATGGCAGTGGCTGCCGCCTACCGCAGCGTGGCGGCGGAACTGTCGGCCGTGCACGGCATGCCGCGCGACCCGGCCACCGGCAAACCGCAGGAGATGCTGATCGTCGGCATGGGCAAGCTCGGCGGCTGCGAGCTGAACGTCTCGTCCGACATCGACCTCATCATGCTGTACGGCGAAGAAGGCGAAACCGACGGCCCGCGCCGCATCAGCCATCACGAGTTCTACGGGCGCCTGACCCGCCGCATGATGCCGGTACTGTCCGAGGTGGACGCCAACGGCCAGGTGTTCCGCACCGACCTGCGCCTGCGCCCGGACGGCGACGCCGGTCCGCTGGCCTGGAGCCTGGATGCCCTGGAGCACTACCTGATCGGCCAGGGCCGCGAATGGGAGCGCTATGCCTGGCTGAAAGCGCGGCTGATGCCCGCGCAGGCGTTCGAAGACAGCGACAGCGCCGCGCAGGCCCGGCAACTGGAAAGCCTGCGCGTGCCCTTCGTCTACCGCAAGTATTTCGATTTTGACGCGCTGGCCGCGCTGCGCGCGCTGCGCGAGCGCATCCGCCAGGACTGGCAGCGCCGCGCGTCGGCGCGCAATGGCATCGACAGCGCCAACAACATCAAGCTGGGCGACGGCGGCATCCGCGAGATCGAGTTCGTGGTGCAGCTTGCGCAATTGATTCGCGGCGGCCGCATGCCGGCGCTGCAAAAGCGGGGGCTGCTCGAAGCGCTGCATGCCGAGTGCGTGGCGGGTCTGATCCCCGAGGACGATGCCCGCCGGCTGGAAGAGGCCTATCGTTTCCTGCGCCGCACCGAGCATGCGCTGCAGTATCGCGAAGACGAGCAGACCCACCTCTTGCCCGGCGACCCCGACCTGCGCGCCGCCCTGGCCGCGGCGCTGGGGATGACCGCCGAAGACTTTGAAAACACCTTGGCGGCACACCGCGAGTTCGTGTCGCAGACCTTCCGCAACGTCTTCCGCATGGTCGGCATGGGCGAGGAAGAAGCTGCACCCGCCACCGCCCCGGACGCCACCGCAGACGCCACGCCGTCCAGCCAGCCCGAGCCTGACAGCGAATGCGAACTGAGCGAGCAGATCCGCCAGGCGTTCGGCAACGATGCAGACGATCTGCTGCGCCGCGCCGAGACGCTATCGGGCAGCCATCGCGTGCGCAGCCTGCCGGAAAGCAGCCGCCGCCGTATGGAGGTCCTGCTGCCGGCCGCCCTGCGCGCGGCGCTGCAGACGCCGGCGCCACATGAAGCGGCGGTGCGCCTGTTCGACCTGATCGAAAAGATTGCGCAACGCAGCGCGTACCTTGCCTTGCTCGCCGAATACCCGGACACGCTGGCGCGCGTGGCGCGCATGGTGGCCGCCAGTCCGTGGGCCGCGCAGTACCTGACGCAGCATCCGCTGCTGCTCGACAGCCTGATCGACTGGCGCACGCTCTTCGAGCCGCTAGACTTCGGCCAGATTGCCCGGCAGCTCACCGCAGATATGGACGCCTGCCGCCTGCCGGACGGCGATCCGGACGTCGAACGCCAGATGAACCTGATGCGCGACGTGCAGCGCCAGGCCAGCTTCCAATTGCTGGCGCAGGATCTGGAGGGCGAGCTCACCGTCGAAAAGCTGGCCGACCAGTTGTCCGCGCTGGCCGACCTGCTGCTTACCGAAACCATCCGTCGCGCCTGGCCGCTCGTGAACAAGGTCCCGGGCGCCGAGCCGCACTTTGCCGTCATCGCGTACGGCAAGCTGGGCGGCAAGGAACTGGGCTATGCGTCCGATCTTGACCTGGTGTTCCTGTTCGACGACCCGCGCGACGACGCGGCGGAGGTCTACGCCAAGCTGGGCCGGCGCATGTCGTCCTGGCTGTCGACCATGACGTCCTCGGGCCGGTTGTACGAAACCGACCTGCGCCTGCGGCCCGACGGCGACGCGGGGCTGCTGGCGGTCTCGCTGGAGGCCTTCGAGCAATACCAGCACAAGCACGCCTGGGCGTGGGAACACCAGGCGCTGACCCGGGCGCGTTTCGCGGCGGGCGACGCCAACCTGGGCGAGCGCTTTGAGAAGATCCGCGAGGACATCCTGGTGGCGCCGCGCGACACGGCCGCGTTGCGCAACGAGGTGCTGGCGATGCGCGAAAAGATCAATGCCGGCCATCCCAACACCACCGACCGCTTCGATCTGAAGCACGATCGCGGCGGCATGGTCGACGTGGAATTCGTGACGCAGTACCTGGTGCTGTGCCACGCGGGCACGCATCCGGTGCTGGTGCGCAACCTGGGCAACATCGCGCTATTGCGCCTGGCCGGCGAAGCCGGGCTGATCCCGCCGGACCTGGCGGCGCGGTCGGGCGACGCCTACCGCACGCTTCGGCGCGTCCAGCACCAATTGCGTCTTCAGGGCGTGGAAAAGGCCCGCGTGGCGCCCGACCAGTTGCAGTCAGAACGGGCCGCGGTCCGCGAGCTCTGGACGACGGTGCTAGGCTGATGGCAACTCGTCGTAAAATAAGGGTTTTTCCGCTTTTGCCTGACCGCCATGTCTGAACTCGTCCGCCCCAAACTCGACCTGCCCGCTGGCCGCAGCAAGGTGCTGATGCATTCGTGTTGCGCGCCCTGTTCCGGCGAGGTCATGGAGGCCATGACGGCCTCCGGGATCGATTACGCGATCTACTTCTACAACCCGAACATCCATCCGGTCAAAGAGTACGAAATCCGCAAGCAGGAGAACATCCGCTTCGCCGAGCAGCACGGCATCGAATTCATCGACGCCGACTACGACATGGACAACTGGTTCGAACGCGTCAAGGGCATGGAAGACGCGCCCGAGCGCGGCGAGCGCTGCACGGCCTGCTTCGACATGCGCTTCGAGCGCACCGCGCTTTACGCGCACGAGCATGGCTTTGACACCATCACCAGCTCGCTCGGGATCTCGCGCTGGAAGGACATGAACCAGATCAACGGCTGCGGCGAACGCGCCGCCGCGCGCTACGACGACCTGATCTACTGGACCTACAACTGGCGCAAGGGCGGCGGTTCGGCGCGCATGATCGAAATCAGCAAGCGCGAGAACTTCTACCAGCAGGAATACTGCGGCTGCGTCTACTCGCTGCGCGATACCAACCGCCATCGCCGCTCGCAGGGCCGCGAACGCATTCACATCGGCGTCAAGTTCTACGGCAAGGAAGACCTGATCAACGAAGAAAATCTCTGATCAGCGGGCGGTGCGCTCTGCACCGCCCATAAAAAAGCCTGGCAGTCCGCGCATCGCGCGTCCTCCAGGCCCGCTGCGGCGCCCCACGGGGCGCCGCAATGCTTTGTGTTGCGATCAGTCCAGCGTCAGCACCGTCGCGCCCGTCGTCTTGCGCGAAGCCAGCGCCGTCTGCGCCTCGCCCGCCTGCTCCAGCGTGTAGCGCTGGTCGATGCGGACCTTGATCTTCTTCTTGAGCACGAGGTCGAACAGTTCTTCGGAGGCCGACTGCAGCTTTTCCAGCGTGTTCACGTGGATGCCCAGCGAGGGGCGCGTCACGTACAGGCTGCCCTTCTGATTCAGGACGGCCAGGTTCACGCCTGCCACCGGCCCCGAGGCGTTGCCGAAGCTGACCATCAAACCGCGCGGCTCGATGCAGTCCAGCGAGGTTTCCCACGTGTCCTTGCCCACGCCGTCGTACACCACGGGCACCTTCTTGCCGCCCGTCAGTTCCAGCACGCGCTCGACCACGTTTTCACGCGAATAATCAATGGTTTCCCAGGCGCCGTTCTCGCGCGCCAGTTCCGCCTTTTCCGGGCTGGAGACCGTGCCGATCAGCTTGACGCCGAGCGCCTTGGCCCATTGGCAAGCGATCAGCCCGACACCGCCAGCCGCGGCATGGAACAGGATGGTCTCGCCGCCCTGCAGGCGGTACGTCTGGCGGAACAGGTACTGCACCGTCAGGCCCTTGAGCATCAGCGCGGCCGCTTCATCGAATTCAATGCCCTTGGGCACCTTGACGACCTGCAGGGCCGGCACGTTGCGAGCCTTGGCATAGGCGCCGATGGGGCTCTGGCCATAGGCCACGCGGTCGCCCTTCTTCAGGTGCTTGACGTCGGCGCCCACGGCGGTCACCACGCCGGCGCCCTCGAAACCCAGGCCGTGCGGCAGCGGATGCGGATACAAGCCCGTGCGGAAATAGATATCGATGAAGTTCAGACCGGCAGCGTGCTGCTCGATCGTGACTTCGTTGGCGGCCGGCGGCGGCACTTCCACCTCAACCAGCTTCAAAACTTCAGGACCACCGTGCTGCTCGATACGAATTGCCTTGACGAGATTGCTGGCCATGCTGGCCTCCTTTCATTGGAAATAATGCGAATTGACCAAAAATGCAGACTTCACCGCGTGGATTGCCTGTCGTCCTGCGCGGGCGGCGTGCGCATGGCGCCGCCCCCCATCAACGCAAACACCCCCGCCAGCACCAGGACGGTTCCGCCCATCTGCCACACGGTGATGGGCTCGTCCAGGAACCACGAGGCCAGGAACAGCACCGACACCGGTCCCACCATGCCCAGCAGCGAAGCAGTGGGTGCGCCAATCAGCGACACTGCCCACATCAGCATGAATACCGGCACCACCGTGTTCAGCGTGGCGTGAATGATGGAATAGCCATAGACCGCGGCGGGCTGGATCAGCATCGACGGCGGGTGCACGACAAAGAACTGGATGATGCAGGCCACGCACGACACCAGCATGGCATACGCCACCAGCCGCGTCGGGCCGATCCGCTTGATCAGTTCCCCGGAGCAAATCAGGTACACAGAATAGCTTGCGGCCGAGCCGAAAACGAACAAAGACCCTAACAGCACCTCGCCGCCTCCGCCGAAGGACAGGTCGTGCGCAAACACCAGCACCACGCCGGCGTACGACAGCACCATGGCCAGCCATTGCCGGCGCTCGATCGGCCGCTTGAACCAAAGGGCCGACAGCAGCACGACGAGCGAGGGAGACAGAAACAGGATCAGGCGTTCGAGGCTGGCGGTGATGTAGCGCAACCCCAGGAAGTCCAGGAAGCTGGACAGGTAATAGCCCAGAAGACCAAGCACGCACACCTGCAGGCGTTCCTTGGTGGTCATCACCACGATCTCGCCCCGCGCCGCGCGGCGCGACTGGCGCCACGCCACCACCGCGAAGAACGGCATCGCGAACAGCATCCGAAACGCGATCAGCGTGACCGCGTCGATTCCGTAGCGGTAGGTGAACTTGACGACGATGGCCTTGGCGGAAAAGAGGATGGCGCCAAGCACCGCCATGGCGATCCCGGCGGCGCGGCTGGAGGCCAGCGGGAGCGCCGTAAGCTTGGCAATACGATTCATGCGATGATTTTAAGTTCACCGCAAAAATAATTGCACGCCTTCTCTGATGCAGACCGCCTCCTTCGCAGCATGACCCGACACCGCGCCCTCACTTATATCCATATTGCCGCCGTGCTATTCGGCCTGACCGGCGTGTTCGGCGAACTGATCCAGGCCAGCGCCGCCGTCATCACGCTGGGACGGGCGCTGTTCGCGGTCGTGGCGCTGGGCATCTTCGCGCGCATGCGCCGCAAGCCGCTGCTGGGCGTGCTGACCCCGGCGCAGCTGTTCGTGCTGGTCCTCGCGGGCGCGCTGCTCGCGGCGCACTGGGTCACGTTCTTCATTTCCGTGAAGGTGGGCGGCATTGCCATCGCGACGCTCGGCTTTGCCAGTTTTCCCGCCTTCATCACCCTGTTCGAAGGCCTCATCTTCCGCGAGCGCGTCCGTCTTGCCGAATGGCTGCTGTTGGGCCTGGTGACCGCCGGCCTGGTGCTCGTCACGCCTTCGTTCAACCTGGCCGACCAGGGCACCATCGGACTCGCGTGGGGCCTGCTGTCCGGCCTGAGCTTTGCGCTGCTGGCCTTGAGCAACCGCCGCTCGGCCTCCGGCATGGATCCGATGCAGGTGGCCTGCTGGCAGAACGTGGTGGTGGCGCTGGTGATGGTGCCCTTCGCGATCGGCCAACTGCCTGCCCTGCCCGCGCTGGACTGGTTCTGGCTGGCGTTGCTGGGCGTCTTCTGCACCGGGCTGTCCCATTACCTGTTCGTCTCCAGCCTGACCCGGCTGAACGCCCGTAGCGCGGGGCTGGTGATTGCGCTGGAACCGGTCTATGCCATTGCCTTCGCCTGGGTGCTGTTCAGCCAGGAGCCGACGCCGCGCATGCTGGCCGGCGCTGCGCTGATCGTGGCCGCCATCGTCTGGTCCGGTCTGCGCAAGCAGGCGCCGGTGGCCGAACCCGCGGCAAAGATACAGCCTTGACAATAACTGACTAGGCAGTAAAATGCGCCGCATGACTGCCGCGCCTTCCCTGCCCACGCCCGAATCCTCCGAGTCGCCCGACACCCCGGTCCATTACCGCAACGACACCCGTTGCATGGCCGAAGACAACGCGGGCTACCTCATCAAGCTGGCTTATCACTCCCTGAACCGCATGCTGGACCAGGAGATGGCGCCGCTTGACCTCACCGCCATGCAATGGCGCCCGCTGGCCATGGTGTTTCTGGGCCGTGCCGATACGCCCGCCGAACTGGCGCGGCTCAACGACATGGACACCGGCGCCATGACGCGTGCGCTGGATCGCCTGGAAGCCAAGGGTCTCTTGCGCCGGAACCGCAGTCAGGAAGACCGCCGCGTCGTCAAGATCGAGCTCACCGAACTGGGCGAGGCCAAGGCCCGCGAAATCCCCGCCAACATTGCCCGCGCGCTCAATCATCACCTGCGCGGCTTTTCGACCGACGAGGTCAAGCAACTCATGCACTTCATGCGACGAATGATCGCAAACGGGTCCGCGTCCGGCTCCCCGGCCGACCGCTGACCCCACGCCCCGTGCTGGAGCCGGGGTTTTTATTTGGCATAATCATTGCCTAGGCAAATACAGATCAATCAATTACTTTCAGCTAACAGTCAGGATGAAACGCCTTTTATCTACCGCATTGGTGCTCGCCCTCGCCGGTTGCGCGCTGATGGAGCCGGCGCCCAAGCCCGTCGCCGCGCTTGATGCCGCCAAGCTCGGGCTGACCGGTCAAGCCACCGAATGGCCCGCCGCCCAATGGTGGGAACGCTACGGCGACCCGCAGCTCAACGCGCTGATGACCGAAGCGCTGGCAAACAGTCCGTCAATGAGCGCCGCGCAGGCGCGCCTGGCCAAGGCCAACGCCGCCGTCGGCATCGCGCGCGCGCCGCTGCTGCCGCGCGTGGACGCGGGCTACACCCTCAATCGCGAGCACCTGTCCAAGGACTACATCTACCCGGCGCCGCTGGGCGGCTCCGTCGTCAGCGACAACCGGCTGGCGCTGGACTTCAGCTACGAGCTTGATTTCTGGGGTAAGAACCGTTCGCGCCTGCAGTCCGCCGTGTCGCAACAGGAAGCCGCCAGCGCCGACGCGCAAGCCGCGCGCAACCTGCTCGCCAGCGCGACCGTGCGCGCCTACCTGAACCTGCAGAACGCGTTTGCCCAGCGCGACGTGCTGAACCGCGTGATCGCACAGCGCGCTGAAGTTCTGTCGCTGACCCAGGGCCGCTACTCGGCCGGGCTGGACACGCAGGTTGAAGTCAAGCAGGCCGAGTCGTCGCTGGCCTCCGGCAAGGTCGAACTGACCCAGACCGACACCACGCTCGCCCAACTGCGTAACCAGGTCGCCGCCTTGGCCGGCGCCGGCCCGCAGCGGGGACAGGATCTGGTTCAGGTGTCACTGACCGCACCGGCCGGCGCGGTCCCGGCCAGTGTTCCGCTCGACCTGCTCGGTCACCGGCCCGACGTCACGGCCGCCCGCTGGCGCGCCGAGGCGGCGCGCCACGCCATCGACACGGCCAAGGCCGAGTTCTATCCCAACGTGAACCTCGCCGCGTTCGTCGGCTTTCAGGCGATCGGCACCGGCAACCTGCTGGGCGCCGACGCCCGCATGGCCGGCATCGGTCCGGCCATCACGCTGCCCATCTTCCACGGCGGAGAACTCAACGCCAATCTCGCGGGCCGCCGCGCCGATGCGGACCTGGCGGTGTCGGACTACAACCAGACCGTGCTGGACGCCGCACATCAGGTCGCCGACGCCCTGGACGGCCTGCGCCTGCTGGACCAGGAAAAGGCCCAGCAACGCCAGGCGCGCGAGGCCATCGAGGCCGCCTACGCCCTGGCCGTCGACCGCTACAAGGCCGGCATGGGCAACTACATCACCGTGTTGATCGCGCAGACCGGCGTGCTGACGCAGGCCCGTCTTGAAACGGACCTGCGCATCCGCGCCTATCAGCTCGACGCCAACCTTGCCACCGCCCTGGGCGGCGGCTATGCGGCGCAGGCCGAGCCTGCCCCGAACTCCATTCATTGAACGATCCCGGATTCAGACGTCATGAACGCTGCCACTCCCACCACCCATCCCGCCCGTAAACGCCTCCTGCTGACGGCGACCGGCGTTTTCATCGTTGCCGGCATTGCCTACGGCATCTGGTGGGCGCTGTTCGGCGCCCATTTTGAAAGCACCGACGATGCCTACGTGCACGGCAACCTGGTGCAGATCACACCGCAGGTGCCCGGCACCGTGGTGGCCATCGAAGCCGACGACACCGAAACGGTCACCGCCGGCCAGCCGCTGGTCCGCCTGGACCCCGCCGACACCGACGTCGCCCTGCAGCAGGCGCAAGCCAAGCTGGCGCAGACCGTGCGCCAGGTGCAGACCTACTACGTGCAGAACGATGCGCTGGCGGCCGACGTCGACCTGCGCAATGCCGACATCCTGCGCGCCCAGGCTGAGCTGACCCGCGCGCAGAGCGACGTGAAGCGCCGCCAGCAGCTCGCCAAGTCGGGCGGCGTCAGCGGCGAGGAAATCCTGCACGCCGAGGTCGCGCTCAAGTCCGCGCAGTCCGGCGTTGCGCAAGCCAAGGCGGCACTGGCCGCCGCGCAGGCCAAGCTGGCGACCAACCAGGCGCTGACGCAAGGCACCTCGGTGGCCGATCACCCCGACGTGCGCCAGGCGGCCGCCGAGCTGCGCAACGCCTGGCTTGCGCAGTCGCGCACCGTGCTGCCCGCCCCCGTGGGCGGCGTGATCGCGCGTCGCAGCGCGCAGGTCGGCCAGCGCGTCGCCCCAGGCGCCGCGCTGATGACCGTGGTGCCGCTGGACCAGGTCTGGGTCGAGGCCAACTTCAAGGAAGGCCAGTTGCGCAAGATGCGCATCGGCCAGCCGGTCAAGATGGTGGCCGATCTATACGGCAGCTCGGTCACCTACCACGGCACCGTCGCCGGGCTGGATGCCGGCACGGGCGCCGCCTTCGCTCTGCTTCCCGCCCAGAACGCCACCGGCAACTGGATCAAGGTGGTGCAGCGCGTCCCCGTGCGCATCACGCTGGATCCCGAAGACCTCAAGCAGCATCCGCTGCGCGTGGGCCTGTCGATGGACGTGGAAGTCGACGTCGGCAAGGACGATGGCGCCCCGCTCACGCAGGTGGCGCGCAAGGAACCGGCCTGGTCGACCCGCGCCTTCGAGCCCGCCCACAATGAAGTCGACGCAATGATCGCGAAGATCATCGCCGCCAACGTCGCATCATGAGCACGGCCGCCCAGCCCGCGGGCGCCGGCGCGCCCCAAGAAGCCGCCCGCCCGCCGGGCACCCATCCGCCATTGGAGGGCGCGACCCGCATCATCGGGTCCATTGCCCTGTCGACCGCGGTCTTCATGAACGTGCTGGACACTTCCATCGCGAACGTGTCCATCCCCACCATCTCCGGCGACCTGGGCGTGAGCACCAGCCAGGGCACGTGGGTCATTACATCGTTTGCGGTGGCCAACGCCATCACCGTGCCGCTGACCGGCTGGCTGACGCAGCGCTTCGGACAGGTGCGCCTGTTCCTGATCTCCACGCTGCTCTTCGTGCTGGCGTCCTGGCTGTGCGGCTTTTCGCCCTCGCTTGAGGCGCTGATCGCGTTCCGGGTGCTGCAAGGCGCGGTGGCCGGCCCGATGATCCCCCTGTCGCAGACGCTGATGCTGGCCAGCTTTCCGAAGTCCAAGGCAGGCATGGCGCTGGCGGTCTGGTCCATGACGACACTGGTGGCGCCGGTGGCCGGCCCGCTGCTCGGCGGCTGGATTTCCGACAACTACACCTGGCCCTGGATCTTCTACATCAACGTGCCGGTGGGCCTCCTGGCCGCCTGGATCAGCTGGCGCATCTACGGCAACCGCGAATCCGTCACGCGCAAGCTGCCGATCGACAAGCTCGGCCTCGTCCTGCTCGTGGTCTGGGTAGGCGCGCTGCAGATCATGCTGGACAAGGGCAAGGAGCTGGACTGGTTTGCCAGCCCCACCATCATCGCGCTGGCGGCGATTGCGTTCGTGGCCTTCGTGTTCTTCCTGATCTGGGAGTTGACCGACGCGCACCCCGTAGTGGACCTGCGCCTTTTCAAGGTCCGCAACTTCACGGTGGGCGCGCTGACGCTGGCGGTGGCCTATGGCGTCTTCTTCGGCAACGTCGTGCTGCTGCCGCTCTGGCTGCAAAGCAACATGGGCTACACCGCGACCTATGCGGGGCTCGTAACTGCGCCGGTCGGACTGCTGGCGATCCTGCTCACGCCCATCGTGGGCAAGATGCTGGCCACGCGCGACCCCAGGCAGATCGTCACGGTCGCCTTCCTGATCTTTGCGCTGGTCTGCTTCATGCGCGCGGGCTTCAACACCCAGACGGACGTGCGCACACTGATGATCCCGACCATCATCCAGGGCGCAGCGATGGCGGCGTTCTTCGTGCCGCTCACGTCGATCACGCTGTCCAGCATGGAGCCTTGGCGCATCCCGGCGGCATCCGGGCTGTCGAACTTCCTGCGGCTGACGGCGGGCGCGTTCGGCACGTCGATTTCGACGACGCTGTGGGAAAACCGCGCAACGCTGCATCACGCGCAGCTGACCGAGATTGCCCGGCCCGGCCAGCAGGCGTTTGACCAGACCATGAACACCTTGCAGAACGGGCTGGGCGTCTCGCACCAGCAAGCGCTCACCATGGTGGACGGGCTGATCAATGCGCAGGCCTTCACGATGTCGGCGACGGACGTGTTCTACGCGTCCGCCATCATCTTCCTGCTGCTGACGGGCCTGGTGTGGTTCGCGCGGCCGCGCCCGTCCAAATCGGGCGGCGGCGGTGCGGCGGAAGCGGCTGCCGGCGCGCACTGACACGAACGGCATCGGCAAAAGCACAAGGCGCCTCGCGGCGCCTTGTTTTTTTCTGATGCTCGGGTTGGCCTGGCGGCGTCCGCACCGCCGGATCAGTCCTTGAGCAGCGTGCGCCAGTCCTTGCGTTCGATGATGTCGGCCGACAACGCGCTGACCGGCGACAGGTTGAACACGGACACCCCCCGCGCGCGCCACAGCGGTGATGCAAAGCGGAAAGACGGCTCGATGTAGCGCGGAAAGTTGCGCGTCAGACGGCTGGTCTGCGGCTTGCCGCCCTCGTCGTAGAAACGCAATCCGCCCTGCACGGTCAGGTCCAGCCCGTGCACGTAGACTTCGCGCACCCCGCCGGACATCAGGACCTGAAGGGCCGCATACGCGACGGTATCGGCATCGAATACCCCCAGCGAGGCATCGAAGCTGTAGCCCAGCCCCTGCTTGGCGTCCAGCAGTTCGACGTCAGCCGAGGCCGCCGCAATGCGCTTGAGCACTGCCGGCGCGGCGCTACGCTCGTAAGCGCGCTTGGATATCAGTTCGATGATGCAGATGCGGCAGCGGATGTGTTCCTGGGGGATGCCCTGCATGATGTAGCGCAGCACCTCCGGAAACACATACAAGGTCAGGTCGCTCGCGACGATCTCTCGCACCAGGTCGATGCGGTCGCGCACGAAGTTCTGGTCGATGATGCAGTAATACTTGAACTTCAGACCAAACTTGCGCGACAGCGCGATGGCGCCATTGACGCCCATCGCCACGCCGATATCCATCCGGTCATAGGGAATCTCGGCGATCGACGGGCCGCTCAGGATCAGATGCACCACCTTGTCGGCGGGGTCGTAGCCTTGGGATAGCGGCGTGACGGGCAGCGAACGACCGAAGGCGCGATACCCGCTGATCGCGCCTTCCTTGTCGCGCCAGATACGGACGAACGGCCACAGATGCTGATTGTGCCGCTGCGTGCGCGAGCGCAGCATGCGAAAAAGCTTGCGCACGAAGCGGTCGGCCCGCCCGCCGCCCACGTGATCGGAGGGGGGAGAAATAATCGAGTCGTTCATCAATTAATCGGACGGGCCTGCCGCCAATGCCATCAGCCGGCTCGAACCAGCGCAGCGATCGCGTCGCCGACTTCGGCCGTTGAAGCGTTGCCTTTCATATCCCGCGTCCGCGGACCTTCGGCCAGCACGGTCTCGATTGCCTTAACCACGGCGGCCGACGCGTCGGGATACCCCAAGAAATCCAGCATCAATGCCCCGCTCCAGATCTGACCGATGGGGTTGGCGATGCCCTTGCCATAAATGTCCGGCGCCGAGCCATGCACCGGTTCAAAGAGCGACGGAAACTTGCGTTCCGGGTTGAGATTGGCGGACGGCGCGATACCGATGGTGCCCGTGCAGGCCGGTCCCAGGTCCGACAGGATGTCGCCAAACAGGTTGGAAGCCACCACGACATCGAACCAGTCCGGATGCTGCACGAAGTGTGCGCACAGGATGTCGATGTGATATTTGTCCCAGCGCACGTCGGGATAGTTCCCGGCCATCTCGGCCACGCGCTCGTCCCACCACGGCATCGAAATCGAAATGCCATTGGACTTGGTGGCGGCGGTCAGGTGCTTGCCGCGCTTTTGCGCCAGTTCAAATGCGAACTTCAGCACCCGCTCGGCGCCGATGCGTGTAAAAACACTTTCCTGGATGACCACTTCGCGGTCGGTGCCCTCGAACAGGCGGCCACCGCTGTTGGAGTATTCGCCTTCGGTGTTTTCACGCACGATGAAGAAATCGATCTCGCCGGGCTTGCGGTCGGCCAGCGGCGACGGCACGCCGGGCATCAGACGCACCGGGCGCAGATTGATGTATTGATCGAATTCACGGCGGAACTTGAACAACGAGCCCCACAAGGCCTCGTGGTCGGGCACCGTAGCGGGCCAGCCGATCGAACCGAAGAAAATGGCCTCGTGCTGGCCGATCTGGTCCTTCCAGTCGTCCGGCATCATCTTGCCGTGCTCGGCGTAGTAGTCGCAGCTCCAGTCGAAATGGTCCCATTGGAACTCGATTCCGAACCGCGTCGCCACGGCATCCAGCACCTTCAAACCTTCCGGCACGACTTCCTTGCCGATCCCGTCTCCTGGGAGCACCGCAATCTTGTGTTTCTTAGCCACCACGTCTTCCTTTGGTTTTCATTGATACACCGCCCGCAATGTCAGGCATAAATGCCGGCCACACAATACCCCACTTTACGAAACGGACGGTCGGACTGGCCGATTCGCCACGTTGCGCCGATGAGGCTTAGCGCCGGCCCTTCGATCCCAGCAACGACCCGAGGATCCCTCGTGTGAGTTCCCGCGCGATGGAGCGTGCCGAGCTTTTGGCAATGGTCTGCACCACGCCGTCGCGTTTGCCGCCGCGCGGTCCAGTCGACCCGAACAGCACGTCCTTCAGGCTGTCCATCAGCCCGCCGCTCTCGTCGGCAGGCGGCTGGGACGTCTTGGCGGACGGCTGCCCGGCCCGGGCCGGAACATCCTTGGCGACCGGAGGTTCTGCCGGCGCCGCCGCGCGGCCCGCCAGGATTTCGTAGGCGGATTCCCGGTCGACCGCCTTTTCATATTTGGGCGCCAGGGGATTGCCCTGGCGCAGCGCCTGACGTTCCGCGTCCGTCGCCGGCCCGATACGGCTGCCCGGCGGCACGATGTAGGCGCGCTCGGTCGGCATCGGGCGGCCCTTGGCATCCAGGAGCGACACCAGCGCCTCGCCCACGCCCAGCTCGGTGATCGCGGCCTCGATGTCCAGGCCGGGATTGGGCCGCATGGTCTGCGCCGCAGTCTTGACGGCCTTCTGGTCGCGCGGCGTGAACGCCCGCAGCGCATGCTGGACGCGGTTGCCCAACTGGCCCAGCACGGTGTCGGGGATATCCAGCGGATTCTGGGTCACGAAATAAACGCCCACGCCCTTGGAGCGGACCAGGCGCACGACCTGCTCGATCTTGGTCAGGAGCGCCTGCGGGGCGTCGTTGAACAGCAGGTGGGCCTCGTCGAAGAAGAAGACCAGTTTGGGCTGGTCCATGTCACCCACCTCGGGCAGCTTTTCATACAGGTCGGCCAACAGCCACAGCAGGAAGATGGCGTACAGGCGCGGCGCCTGCATCAGCTTGTCGGCCGCCAGCACGTTGACGATGCCGCGGCCCTGCGCGTCGGTGCGCATCAGGTCGGCAACGTCCAGCATCGGCTCGCCGAAAAATCGTTCCGCGCCTTGCGATTCCAGCGCGAGCAGACCGCGCTGGATGGCGCCGACGCTGGCCGAGGACACATTGCCGTAGCGCGTCTTTAGTTCGCCGGCGCGGTCGGCGACGTCCTGCAGCATCGCCCGCAAATCCTTCAAATCCAGCAGCAGTTGTCCCTCGTCGTCCGCCACCTTGAAAACCAGGGTCAGGACGCCTTCCTGCGTGTCGTTCAGTTCAAGAATGCGCGACAGCAGCAGCGGCCCCATATCGGTAATGGTGGCCCGCACCGGCAGCCCCTGCTCGCCAAAGACGTCCCACAGGGCGACCGGGCTGGCGCCCCAGGCGGGCTCCGGCAGCCCCAGGTTCTTCAGGCGTTCCTGCAGCTTGGGGCTGGACACGCCCGCCTGCGAAATGCCGGTCAGGTCGCCTTTGACGTCCGCCATGAACACGGGCGTGCCGATCCGGGAAAAAGACTCGGCCAGGACCTGCAGGGTGACGGTTTTGCCCGTGCCGGTGGCCCCCGTGATGCACCCGTGGCGGTTGGCCAGGGCCGGCAGCAGCGCCAACTCGGTCTGCGCGTTCTTGGCGATGACAAGGGGGTTGGGCATGGGCGGCTCCGGACCAGGGATCAGATGGATGCCCAAGTGTAGAGCCTGCCGCCCGCCTTGTGCGCGTGGCTATATGGACACAAGCGTCCCTCTTGCCGGACGGGAGGGCCGCCGGCACGGTAAAATGCCGTCTTTGCAGACACATTACCCTGGGAAGCCATGGCCGGACACAGCAAATGGGCCAATATTCAGCACCGCAAAGGGCGCCAAGACGCCAAGCGCGGAAAGCTCTGGACCAAGATCATTCGTGAAATCACCGTGGCGGCGCGCGCCGGCGGCCCCGACCCGGACAGCAACCCTCGTTTGCGCATGGCCTGGGACAAGGCCACCGACGCCAACATGCCCAAGGACAACATCCAGCGCGCCATCCAGCGTGGCGCGGGCGGCGCCGACGGCGAGGCCTACGAAGAAGTCCGCTACGAAGGCTACGGCATTGGCGGCGCGGCGGTCATCGTCGACTGCATGACCGACAACCGCACCCGCACCGTCGCCGAAGTCCGCCACGCGTTCTCCAAGAACGGCGGCAACCTCGGCCAGGAAGGCTCGGTCGCCTTCATGTTCAAGCACTGCGGCCAATTCGTGTTCGCCCCGGGCACCCCTGAAGACAAGGTCATGGAAGCCGCCCTCGAGGCCGGCGCCGAAGACGTCACCACCGACGAAGAAGGCGTGATCGAAGTCGTCTGCGCCCCGTCCGATTACGCTGCCGTGCGCAAGGCCTTCGACGAGGCCGGCCTGAAGGCCGAAGTCGACGGCATCGTCATGAAGGCCCTGAACGAAACCGAACTCGCCGGCGACGACGCCGCCAAGATGCAGAAACTGCTCGACGCCCTGGAAAGCCTGGACGACGTGCAGGAAGTCTATACGACCGTCATTTTCGACGAAGCGCAGTAACTCTCCCTTTCCTGGCGCGCCAGCGGCTCCGTCCGCCTGCGCGCCTCTTCAGACTCACGCAACATGAAACTCCTGGTAATTGGCTCGGGCGGCCGCGAACATGCCCTCGCCTGGCGGCTGGCCCGCTCCCCGCGCGTGCACAAGGTGTATGTCGCTCCGGGCAACGGCGGCACGCAACGGGCCGAGCAGATGGAGAACATCCCGCTCACCAATGCCGAGGAACTGGCCGATTTCGTCCAGCGCGAGGGCATCGCCCTGACGGTCGTCGGCCCCGAGGCGCCCCTGGCCGCCGGTGTCGTCGACGTCTTCCGCGCCCGTGGCCTGAAGATCTTCGGACCCACCAAGGCCGCCGCGCAGCTTGAAAGCTCCAAGGATTACGCCAAGGCCTTCATGGTCCGGCACAACATCCCGACCGCGCGCTACGAAACCTTCACCGACCCGGCCAAGGCTCATGCCTACATTGACCAGGAAGGCGCGCCCATCGTCATCAAGGCTGACGGTCTGGCCGCGGGCAAGGGCGTGGTCGTCGCCGCCACCCTCGAAGAAGCGCACGCCGCCGTCGACGCCATGCTGGGCGACGGCTCCATGGGCGAAGCCGGCGCGCGCGTCGTCATCGAAGAATGCCTGATCGGCGAAGAAGCCAGCTTCATCGTCATGTGCGACGGCCGCAACGTGCTCGCCCTGGCCACCAGCCAGGACCACAAGCGCCTGCAAGACGGCGACCGCGGTCCCAATACGGGCGGCATGGGCGCCTACTCCCCCGCGCCCATCGTCACGCCCGAACTGCATCACCGCATCATGCGCGAAATCATCCTGCCTACCGTGCAGGGCATGACGCGCGACGGCATTCCGTATACGGGTTTCCTGTACGCCGGCCTGATGATCGCCCCGGGCGACGATCCCGACCGCGAAATCAAGACGCTGGAATTCAACTGCCGCATGGGCGACCCCGAAACCCAGCCCATCATGATGCGCGTCAAGAGCGACCTGCTGGATGCCCTCGAGCACGCCGTCGAAGGCACGCTCGACCAGGCTGACATCGTCTGGGACCGCCGCACCGCCCTGGGCGCCGTGCTGGCCGCTCACAACTACCCCAACACGCCGCGCACCGGCGACGTCATCCGTGGCCTGCCCGCCGATGCCGAAGACTGCATGGTCTTTCACGCCGCCACCCAGCTCGATGGCGAAGAAGTCAAGACCACTGGCGGGCGCGTACTGTGCGTCACCGCCCTGGGCGATTCCGTCAAAATGGCGCGCGACCGTGTCTACGAAGCCATTGACCGCATCCACTTCGATGGCCGCCAGTACCGCTCCGACATCGGCTGGCGCGCGCTCAAGCCGTCGCAGCAAAAGCCCAAGTCCAACGCGTAACCGGAACCGCCCATGACCGCTCTGCCCGTCTCCGCTGTCCGGGACTACCTCACCGGCTTGCAGGCCCGCATCGTGGGCGCGCTGGAAGCGGCCGAAGGCGGCCCCTTCCGCGCCGACGAATGGGTGCGGCCCGAGGGCGGCGGCGGTCTGTCGCGCCTGCTCGAAGGCGGCCAGCTCTTCGAACGCGCCGGCGTGCTGTTCAGCCACGTCAAGGGTTCCAAGCTGCCGCCATCGGCCAGCGCGCACCGCCCGGAACTTGCCGGCCGCTCATGGGAAGCCATGGGCGTGTCCATGGTGCTGCACCCGCGCAATCCGTACGTGCCCACCACGCACATGAACGTGCGCATGTTCGTCGCGGCCGCGCGGCCCGGCCATGACGAGGCCGACGTCTTCTGGTTCGGCGGCGGCATCGACCTCACCCCGTACTATCCCTTCGAAGAAGACGCCCGCCACTTCCACACGGTGTGCCGGGACGCGCTGGCGGTCCATGGGCCCGATTACTATCCGCGCTACAAGCGCTGGTGCGACGAATACTTCTTCCTCAAGCATCGCGACGAAACCCGCGGCATCGGCGGCGTCTTCTTCGACGACCTGAACGCCCCCGGCTTCGACGCGTCTTTTGCCCTGACCCGTTCAGTCGGCGACGCATTCCTGGACAGCTACCTGCCCATCGTCGACAAGCGCCGCGGCATCGCCTACACCGAACGCGAGCGCGATTTCCAGGCCTACCGCCGCGGCCGCTACGTCGAATTCAACCTGGTCTTCGACCGCGGCACGCTCTTCGGCCTGCAATCCGGGGGCCGCACCGAATCAATCCTGCTGTCCATGCCGCCGCTCGCGCAATGGCGCTACGACTGGCAGCCTGAAGCCGGCACCCCCGAGGCCGAACTGGCCGCCTATCTCAAACCGCAGGACTGGGTTTGAAACGCATCGGCCTCTTCGGCGGCAGCTTCGACCCCGTTCACGTCGCCCACATCGCGCTGGCGCAGAATGCCCTGCAGTCGCTGGGGTTAAACCAGGTGCAGCTCATCCCCGCCGCCAACCCCTGGCAGCGCGCTGCGCTGAACGCCACCGCCGAACATCGCCTTGCGATGCTGGAACTGGCCATCGCCGGCCATCCCGGACTGGCGGTCAACCCCATTGAAATCGAGCGGGGCGGCGCCACCTACACCATCGACACGCTGCGCGCCCTGCCGCAGGACGCGCGCTATGCATGGCTGCTGGGGGCCGACCAGCTCGCCAATTTCTGCACCTGGCGCAACTGGCGCGACATTTCCAGCCTGGTCGACCTGGCCGTGGCCACTCGCCCCGGCACGCCCCTAAGCGCACCGCCGAAACTTGCGCAATGGCTAGAGGACCAGGGCCGCACGCTGCAAGAATTGCCTTTTCCGCCCATGCCGGTGTCGGCTTCCGAAATCCGCCAGCGCCTGGCGCAGGGCGAATCCACCGACGGACTGCTCGACGCGTCCGTCGCCGCCTATATTGCGGCGCACAAACTCTACCGATAAACCCTTCCCGCCCGGCGCTGCCGGTCAGCCGCCGCTGCCCTCGAGCGGGTTATATTTGCACCTATGGATATACAGAAACTCCAACGCGCCGTCATCGACGCCCTCGAAGACGTCAAGGCGCAAGACATCAAGGTCTTCAGCACCACGCATCTGACCAGCCTGTTCGATCGCGTCGTGATTGCAAGCGCCACCTCCAACCGGCAGACCCGCGCGCTGGCGTCCAGCGTCGCCGATCGCGGCCGCGCCATGTCGCTCACCGGCATCACCATCGAAGGCGAGGACACCGGTGAATGGGTCGTCGTCGACCTTGGCGACGTCGTCGTGCACATCATGCAGCCGGCCATTCGCCAGTATTACAACCTCGAAGAAATCTGGGGCGGCAAGCCGGTGCGCGTGAAGCTCCTGCCCGAATCGACCCGCGTCGCGCCTGTCCCCAGCGACAGCGACGGCGGTTACGACGACACCGAAGACTGATCACGCCGTGAAGCTGATCGTCGTCGCGGTGGGCACGCGGATGCCGGACTGGGTGCAGACCGCCTGGGACGACTACGCCAAGCGCCTGCCGGCCGACTGCGCCCTTGAACTGCGCGAGATCAAGCCCGAACCCCGCACCACAGGCAAGACCCCGGCCCAGATGATGGCGGCCGAGGCCAAGCGCATTGAGGCCGCCCTGCCCGCCAATGTGCTGCGCATGGCCCTGGACGAACGCGGCCGCGACCTCACCACGATGGCGCTGTCGCAAAAACTCGAACAGTGGCGCGCGGGCGGGCAGGATGTCGCGTTTCTTGTCGGCGGCCCCGACGGCCTGGATCCCGCCCTCAAGGCATCCGCCAGCGGCCAGTTGCGCCTGTCGTCCCTCACGTTGCCCCACCCCATGGTGCGCGTGGTCCTGGCCGAACAGCTCTACCGCGCCTGGGCCATCATGACCAACCATCCCTACCACCGCGCGTGACCGCCGCCCGGCGGCGCCTGCCCTGCTGCGCATGACCGACACCGCCACTCTCTCCCGTTCCTCCCCGCGCCTCTATCTCGCCTCCGCCAGCCCGCGCCGCCGCGAATTGCTGAATCAGATCGGCCTCGCGCACGAGGTCCTGCTCGTCCCGGCCCCGCCCGGCGAGGACGAACCGCAGCATCCGGGCGAAAGCGCCGCTGATTACGTGCAGCGCACCGCCCGGGACAAGGCCCTGCGCGGCCGCGACTGGATGCGCGCGCACGCCATGCCCGTCCTGCCCTTGCTTGCCGCCGACACCACCGTCATCCTGGCGGGCGAGGTCCTGGGCAAGCCCGCAGACCGCGACGACGCGATCCGTATCCTGCGAGCGCTGTCCGGCGCCTCGCACGAAGTCCATACCGCAGTTGCAGTGTGCAGTGGCGACCGCCTGCTGGAAGCCGTCTCCATCACCGAAGTCCACATGCGCGCCTTGCAAGAAGACGAAATCAGCCGCTATTGCGACAGCGGCGAACCCTTCGGCAAGGCGGGCGCGTATGGCATTCAAGGCCTGGCGGGCACATTCGTCTCGCGCATCGCCGGCAGCTACACCGGCGTAATGGGCCTGCCGCTCTTCGAAACCGCCAACCTGCTCCGCGAGGCCGGCATCCAGGTGCCCTGACACAAATCCAGCCCGAAAAAAAATCCCCCGCGCCGCATGGCTTTCGGGGGATTTTTTTTGACCGGCACGCGATTCGGCGCAGGCCATGTTTCATTCGCCGCCGGGCACGCGCGGCGAAAAAGTTTAGCTCTGGCGGGCAGGTTCGCCGATGGCGACTTGCGGCTGCGATTGCGTCTGCGCCGCCGCGGGCGTGCCTGCGCTGTCCAGCGTGGCATGCAGTTGCTCCTGATCGAGCTCGCCTTCCCAGCGCGCGACGACCACGGTGGCAGTCGCGTTGCCGACCAGGTTGGTCAGGGCGCGACATTCCGACATGAAGCGATCCACACCCAGGATAAGCGCCATGCCGGCGACCGGCACCGAAGGCACCACCGACAGCGTGGCCGCCAGCGTGATGAAACCCGCGCCGGTCACGCCGGCCGCGCCCTTCGAGCTCAGCATCGCCACGAGCAGCAGCAGGATCTGATCACCCAGCGACAGCGGAATGTCGCAGGCCTGCGCAATGAACAGCGCGGCCATCGTCATGTAGATGTTGGTGCCGTCCAGGTTGAACGAGTAACCGGTAGGCACCACCAGGCCGACCACCGACTTCGAGCAGCCAGCGCGTTCCATCTTCTGCATCAACGTCGGCAGAGCGGCTTCCGACGAGCTCGTGCCCAGCACCAGCAGCAGTTCTTCGCGGATGTAGCGGACCAGCTTGAAGATCGAGAAGCCGTTGTAGCGGGCAACCAGGCCCAGCACGACCACCACGAACAGCACCGACGTCGCGTAGAACGTGCCCACCAGCATCGCCAGGTTCACGACCGACTTGATGCCGTATTTGCCGATGGTGAACGCCATCGCGCCAAAGGCGCCGATGGGCGCGGCCTTCATCAGGATCGCCACCATCTTGAAGATGGGCTGCGCCAGCGCCGTCATGAAATTCAGGATCGGTTTGCCGCGCTCGCCGACCATGGCGAGCGAAATGCCGAACAGCACCGCCACGAACAGCACCTGCAGGATGTCGCCACCGACGAACGGGCTGAAGATGGTCGTGGGAATGACGTTCATCAGGAAGCCGGTGATCGTCGAATCATGCGCCTTGGCGACATATCCGGATACGGCCTTCTGATCCAGCGTGGTCGGGTCGATGTGCATGCCGGCGCCGGGCTGCACGATATGGCTGACCACCATGCCGACGACCAACGCCAACGTCGAGAACACCAGGAAATACAGCATGGCCTTGCCGGCCACGCGCCCGACCTTCTTCAGGTCGCTCATGGCGGCAATGCCGGTTGCCACGGTCAGGAAGATGACCGGCGCAATGATCATCTTCACCAGCTTGATGAAGGCGTCGCCCAGGGGTTGCATCTGCTGGCCGAGTTCCGGCTTGAATGCGCCAAGCAAGATGCCCACCACGATGGCGAAGATCACCTGCACGTACAGGATTTGATAGAACTTGAGCTTGCGCGCGGGCGCGCTTTGATCCACTTCGATCATTGGGATTGTCCCCACCAGGGCCCCTTGCTCCGCGCAGCGTGGCGCGTGCGACGTCGGGGCGTTATCTGTTTTATGGCCATGCGATCCTGCCGCCGGCCGATTTCACCGCGGGTGTGCCGCGCGGCTTGCCGGTATAAACGCAATACCCATGCCAAGTCAGGCGGCTCCGCAACAATTCAGATAAAGCATTGAAAAATATAGGATTTCGCAATCGCTGCTTGTCCACCGAGAAGCATTAATAGGCGAATCTCCGCACAGAAACCCGCTAAAATGTGCGGAAAACCGCACACCATGAACGGCTCCTCTTCCTCACCCCTCCCCCCGCCCACCTCTTCCCGCGCCTGGTCCTGGCCATGGCGCGTGGGGCTGACACTGCTGGCCGTCGGCATCGTCGCGATCACGCTGCACGCGGCCACCCAGTGGGCGCGCGACGGGGCGCTGCGCGAGGCCGCCCTCCAGGCCCGCAGCACCGGCCAGATCAACGCCGCGCTGCTGCGCAACAACCTCGACAAATTCCGGGCGCTGCCCTTTGTGCTGACTCAAGACGTCGACCTGCGCGCGGCGCTTCAAGGGGCCAGTTCAAGGCAGATCGAGGCGTTGGACGAAAAGCTCGAAGCGCTCAGCCGCGGCGTCGGCGCCTCCGCCATCTACGTGCTCGACAAAAAAGGCCTGGCGATCGCCGCCAGCAATTGGCGCGAACCGGCCACCTTCGTCGGCGTCGATTACGAATTCCGCCCCTACTTCCAGGGATCGGTCCTGCACGGCTCGGCCGAACACTTCGCACTGGGCACGGTCAGCCACGAAGCGGGCCTGTACCTGTCGCGGCGTGTGGACGACGCGCAGGGCGCAATGCTGGGCGTGGTGGTCTTGAAGGTCGACTTCCGGGACCTGGAGGCCGATTGGCGCCAAGCCAACGCCGTCATCTTCGTGACCGACGAACATGGGGTGGTGTTGCTGGGCAATATTCCAGACTGGCGCTTCAGGGTGCTGGCGCCGCTGTCGGCCGCGCTGGCAGAGACGCTGCGCACCAGCCTGCAGTTTGGCGACGCAAAATTCCAACCGCTTCCCGTCACACCGCCCCTGCAACCGGCCAGCAACGGCCAACTCATCCGCACCGACGACGCGCTGCCCCGCGCCGCCGCCGGCGCTCCGCTGCTGCACACCACCCTGCCGGTCATCGAATCGCCCGGCTGGACGCTGCACCAGCTATCCCCGGTGCAGGCGGCCATGAATCAGGCCAGCGCAAATGCCCAACTCGGCGCATTACTTACGCAGAGCGTGCTCGCCGCGCTGATCGGCGTCGTGCTGTACCGCCGTCATCGCAACCAGGAACGCGCCGAGCAACAGGCCGCGATTCAACAACAGCTCGCAGCGCTGGTGGACGAGCGCACAGCGCAGCTGCGAGACGTGAACGCCAAGCTCGTCGACGAAATGGACGAACGCCAAAGCGCCGAATCCCAGCTTCACACCATGAAGGACGAACTGGTCCAGGCCAGCAAGCTGGCATTGCTGGGCCAGGTCGCGGCTGGCGTCGCGCACGAGGTCAACCAGCCCGTCGCAGCCATCCGCGCCTACGCCGACAACGCCGCCGAGTTTCTGCGACGCCGCGACGAAAGCGCCGTCCAGGAGAACCTGGGTACCATCGCCGCACTGACCGATCGAATCGGCCACATCACCGGCGAGCTTCGCGCCTTTTCGCGCAAGGCAGGTGCAACAGTCGGCCCAACCGACCTGATGGAAGCTCTGGAAGGGGCGATTCTCCTCGTGGGTCCCCGCGCCCGCCGCCAAGGCGTCACGCTGCAAAGCCCGCCTCGCAACCAGAACTGCCACGTCCTGGCCAATCGCGTTCGGTTGGAGCAGGTTTTGGTCAATCTGCTGCAGAACGGGCTCGAGGCGCTGGAAGGCGCCCAGAACGGGCGAATCATCATCGCCTTGCAAGACCTCGGCGACACCGTGCAGCTGCAGGTTCACGACAACGGCCCCGGCCTGTCCGACCAAGCCCGCGCCCACCTCTTCACCCCCTTTCACACGACCAAGCCGGACGGCATGGGCCTGGGCCTCGTCATCAGCCGCGACATCGTCACAGAGTTCGGCGGCGAACTACGCGCCGCCCGCCCAGGCGATGCCAGCTTGCCGTCCCCTCATGCGCCCGCGACCGGCGCCTTGTTCATTCTGACCCTGCGCAAAGCGCCGGATCAAAATCACACCCCGAGCACTCACCATGACGCGTGCCCCTGATCCTCAGTCCCCCGGCGCCGAGGCCCCAACTGCCGCAAATTCCGCAAATGCCCGTAATACAGCAAAGGTCGCGGACGTGACGGACGACCGCATGCAACGGCCCGTCGCGCCCCACGCCGTGTTCATTGACGACGACGACGAACTGCGCCGCGCGGCCCAGCAAACGCTGAAGCTTCACGGCATCTCGGTCGAGGCGCACGCCAACGCGCGTGCTGCGTTGCCGGCCCTGGACCGGAATTTCGACGGCGTAGTGGTCACGGATATCCGCATGCCTGATATCGACGGCCTCGAGCTTTTCCAGCGGCTACGCGCCATCGAGCCTGACATTCCAGTCATCCTGATTACAGGCCACGGCGACATCGCCACAGCAGTTCAATGCATGCGGGAAGGTGCGTACGACTTCCTGTCAAAGCCCTATCCGGCCGATCGCCTGGTAGCCGCCATCAGTCATGCCGCCGAAAAACGGCGCCTCGTTCTCGAAAACCGTCGTCTGCGCGAAGCCGCCTTCACCGTCGAAGCCGACGAAGTGCCGTTCATCGGCACCACGCCCGCCATGCAGCGCATCAAGCAAACGCTGCGCCACATTGCAGACGCCGACGTCGATGTACTCGTTGAAGGTGAAACGGGCACCGGCAAGGAAGTCGTCGCAACCGCACTGCACCGCCTGAGCCGGCGCCGGCACCGTGCGCTGGTCGCCATCAATTGCGGCGCCTTACCCGAAAGCGTCATCGAAAGCGAGCTCTTCGGTCACGAGCCTGGCGCTTTCACGGGCGCCCAAAAGAAACGCATCGGCCGCATCGAACATGCCAGCGGCGGCACCCTGTTTCTCGATGAAATCGAAAGCATGCCGCTCGCCGTCCAGGTCAAACTGCTGCGCGTGCTCGAATCACGCCAGATCACTCCGCTCGGCAGCAACGAAGTCCGCAATCTCGACCTGCGCGTAGTCGCCGCCACAAAAGAAGATCTGGGTAGCCCCGCCATACGCGCCAAGTTCCGCGAAGATCTGTTCTACCGCCTCAACGTCGTCACGATCCGCCTTCCACCGTTGCGGGAACGCCGTGAAGACATCCCGCTACTCTTCGCCCACTACCTCGGCCACGCCTCACGCCGTTTCCAGCGCGACATCCCCGACATGCCCGCCTCGATCCGCCAACACCTGATGACGCACGACTGGCCCGGCAACGTTCGTGAACTCGCGCACTTCGCAGAACGTTTCGTGCTTGGGGTTCTCAATAGCTCCGCACCTGAGCCTGTCCAACCGCAAGGGGGCGCCCTCAGCCTTCCGGAACGCATGGAGCAGATCGAAGCGCAAATCATCCGCGACGCCCTCACCGCCCACCGCGGCGACATCAAGGCCACGCTCGACGCGCTAGGCATTCCGCGCAAGACGTTCTACGACAAACTTCAACGCCACGGCATCGACCGCCAGGATTACGTCGGCGGATCCCGTAGCCCTCTCTAAAGCAGCCAAGTCGAGAATCCTCTGCTGCGCAGGCCATCCCCCGCTCAACAAAACAAAAACCCCTCGCGGCGCCAGCCGCGAGGGGTTTCTTAATTAAAGCGATATACCAAGGATGTTTTGAGGCCAGCAGCGCATAGCCGCGCCCCGCGCCGACGTATTAGCGCTCCGCGCCCGACCTGCTTCTGTTGCCAGGCATAGGGCACCGCTCGACACGCGCCGGCAATGCAGCCGGCTTACTCCCGACGCCACAAAGACAAAACCCCGCAGGCGATACCTGCGGGGTTTTGAGCAATAAAAGCCTGACGATGACCTACTTTCACAGACGTCCGTCCACTATCATCGGCGCAAAGGCGTTTCACTGTCCTGTTCGGGATGGGAAG
>NZ_CADIJM010000013.1 GCF_902859585.1 Achromobacter animicus
TCTTTACCTGAGCGGCATTCCACCTTGCCACAGTGCGGCCACGAAGACAGTTTCTTCGTCACGGGTGTCGTGCAGGACGACTATTGAGCTTCAGATTCCCTCGGGCGCATCGACGGCGCTCGCCTCCCCGGTGACCACGACGCCGTGCTACGAGGGTCTTTGGTTTGTGGCGCTACAAGACCTGTGGTCAGGGAAGGAGATCTGCGGGGCCGCCGGGTTGCTGCCGCCCGGACGGCGGCAACCCGGCATTGGGTCGGTGGGGCGTCGTGGCGGTGGTCGCTTGCGCGCTGGTGACGATTGGCTTGCTAATGGGCCGCCGTCACGGGGGGAGGGGCGGTGATGGGCGGCGCGGCGACGGCCAGCCACAACTTGGCGACCAGTTCGCTCCGCCCATCGGGCACTGGAGTTCAATTGACGATTAATGGCGACTCCGCTTGAACTTGACGAGAGCGTCTGCCGCTGCCGGTGTCTGACACCCTTGGGAGACGCACTTGGTATGAAGCGAATCTCACCAGGCTGTCAGACACCTGATTCGGTCTTACGAATTTGTGAGTGTCAGACACCGGAATCGGTCCTACGAATCTGCGGGTGAAAGGCACCAAGACCAAAGGCAGCCACACGCGAAGCGTCATCGCTACGCCGCAAGACGCTGAGTAAGTCGCCGGAGGCCGCCCGCGCGGCCGAACGGAGACGGGCACCGCAAGGTGCTTCTGACCCGAAGAGTTCTACACAAAAATGCCAAGCACGCCGACCGCCCCAACGGCTTGAAGACTTGAATTGCCAGAGTCCGGTGCGGTGGCGGCCCGGGGCGCGCGGGGCGTCGATAAGCCCGAGGGAATCGGAAGGCAGTCGCCGGAGGCGACAACGACGATGACGACGGGGCAGTCCGGAGCGAAGGCTCCGGACCGCAATCGTGGCCCCGCGCGCCCCGGGCCGCCACCGTGCCGGACGTCTTAAGAACCCAAGCCTAGGGGAAGCCACGGGACCATCCCAAACGCCTCAAACCAATACACACTCCGAAGCCTCAGGCCCACTCAACCGCACCCGAAACTCCCGGAGTTCATCCCGCCGAAAAACATGCACATTCACCCGATCCCCAGCCCGGTACTGCGCCAACAGCAACTCCAACCCCGCCGGCGCATCCACCCGCAGCCCATCGATCGCCACCAACACATCCCCGGCAGACAACCCACCCTTATGTCCAGCCCCGCCTTCAAGCACGGTCGCCAGCGTCAGTGACTCACCTTGCTTGCGCGTCCGCACGTCCAATGACGGGATATTGGCCGACGCCTTCCACTGCAGCTTTACACCCTGCGTTTCAAGCAAGTCAGCCAACGGCACATCCGCCGTCCCGTAAGCATGCCGAGCGATGAACCGCCGCGTATCCACGCCCGTCGCTTCCTCGATCAGCGCGGGCAATCCATCCTCCGGCAACCCTTGCGGCTTGCCTCGATAGAAATCCCGCCCATAGCGATCCCACAACAACCGCATCACATCATCCAGCGAACGCGCGCCAGAGGATTCGTCCCGGATCAGCAGGTCCAACCCCAGCGCCACCAACGCGCCCTTCGTGTAATAGCTCACCAACGCGTTCGGCGAATTCTCGTCCTGCTTGTAATACCGCGTCCAAGCATCGAAAGAGCTTTCGGCAACCGACTGCTTATGCCGCCCCGGCGTGCGCGCCACGCTCGTGATCGTCTTGCCCAGCAGACGCAAGTAATCCGCACGCGTGATCGCGCCCGAGCGCAACAGCAGCAGATCGTCGTAGTAAGACGTAAAGCCCTCAAACACCCACAACAACCGCGTCAGATCCGGCTGCGAAAGATCGTAAGGCGCGAACACATCCGGCTTGATCCGCTTCACGTTCCAGGTATGGAAATACTCGTGGCTCACCAGCCCAAGGAATCCCCGGTAGCCGTCGCCCTGGCCTTGCTGGCCCAGCACAGGCAGGTCCTTGCGCGCCGTCATCAGTGCCGTGCTTGCGCGATGCTCCAGACCCCCGTAGCCGTCGCCCGTCACCATCGTCATGAACACATAGCGGTCCGCGCTGTCCAGGAACGGCGCCCGCTTCGTGCGCGGTTCGAAAAACGCAATCTGCGTCTCGCAGATCTTCTTCACGTCTTCCGTAATCCGCGCCAGATCCAGATTCGGCGCAACCCCCGTGAACACCAGCTCGTGCTCCGCGCCGTGCGCCACAAAGCGCGACACCTGCGGCGTGCCCATTTCGACAGGGTGATCGATCAGCGCGTCATAGTCCGGCGCCAGATACAGCCCGAAGCCGTGCCGCCGTGCCGCGCCCTTGTGGCCTGCGGCCTCTGGCAGGCTCGTGTACACCTTCCAGCCGTCGATGCCTCGCGGCGGCGCCAGGTCCACCAGGCAGGGTTCATGGTCCTGGCCCTGCACGCGCAGGAACACGCTCGTACCGTTGAAGAACCCGTGCGTCTCGTCCAGATGCGCGCCGCGCACCGACAGATCCCACGCATACACCGTGTATTCAATCCGCAGCGGCCCCTCGCAAGGCGCTGCCTGCCACGTGTGGTTGTCTGTTTTGTCGACATTCACCCGCCGCGTTCCCGAATAGGCGGTCAGCGACTCGATCTGCCGCGAGAAATCGCGAATCAGGTAGCTGCCCGGAATCCATGCCGGCAGCGACAGGCGCTGGCCCGCGGGCGAGGGCGATGCGATCGTAAGGGTTATCCGGTAGCGGTGGCCGGCGGGATCGTGCGGCGCAAGGCGGTAAAGTATGGGCGGTACGTCATCAATTTTTTTCATGGCTCATATCTTATTACCGGAGACATTCATGAGCGAGTCGTTTGTACTGGTCGAAACCCGGGGCCGAGTCGGCCTGCTGACGCTGAATCGTCCCAAGGCGCTCAACGCGCTGAACGATCAGCTCATGGATGAACTCGGCGCCGCGCTGCTCGCGTTCGAGGCCGATCCCGAAATCGGCTGCGTCGTCATCACCGGCAGCGAAAAGGCCTTTGCCGCCGGCGCTGACATCGGCGCCATGAAAGACTGGTCCTACATGGACGTCTACGGCAGCGAATACATCACCCGCAACTGGGAAACCCTCAAGCGCATCCGCAAGCCCGTCATCGCCGCGGTCGGCGGCTATGCGCTCGGCGGCGGCTGCGAACTCGCCATGATGTGCGACATCATCATCGCCGCCGACACCGCCAAGTTCGGCCAGCCCGAAATCAAGCTCGGCGTCATCCCCGGCGCCGGCGGCACGCAACGCCTGCCGCGCGCCGTCGGCAAGGCCAAAGCCATGGACCTCGCGCTGACCGCCCGCATGATGGGCGCCGAAGAAGCCGAACGCGCCGGTCTCGTCTCGCGCGTCGTCGCCGCCGACAAGCTGCTCGAAGAAGCCCTCGACGCTGGCACCGTCATCGCCTCCATGTCGCTGCCCTCCGTCATGATGGCCAAGGAATGCGTCAACCGCGCATTCGAGGGTTCGCTCAACGAAGGTCTGCTGTTCGAACGCCGCGTCTTCCACTCGCTCTTTGCCACGGAAGACCAGAAGGAAGGCATGGCCGCGTTCACCGAAAAGCGCAAACCCGACTTCAAACACCGTTAATCCTTGTTACGTCCGGGCCTGCATCCCCAGCAGGCCCTTCATTGCCCCGCGCGCCCTATGACGGCGCGCTTTTTCATGGTCATCTACGGGCAATCCCCAGGTTTCGCCTTGAAACTTCTGGCTAGCACCTTGTTGCAGACTTCGGCCCTATCCTGATTGAGCGTCATCCCGAGGTGCCGCGCCAGAGCGGCTTGCCCCCCACACTGGCAAGTCCCGCGCGGCGGCTCGATTGCAAACAAAATCAAGAAGGAGCCTTGCATGCGTATACCTACCGCTACCCGCCGGCTGTCCACGGCTGCGCTCGCCGGCGCGCTCAGCGTCTGCTTTCTCAATGTTGCCCAGGCTCAATCGCCGCAGTCCACGCTGCGGCTGGTCTCCGAGACGCCTTATCAGGCCGGCCAGGCCGCCGCTCCTCAGATGAGCGAGGCCGAGTTGCGCGACACCGCCATCGACGCCTACGTCTATGCGTATCCCATGGTGCTGATGGAACTGGCCCGCCGCCAGGCCACGGCCGTGCAAAGCCCGCTGGACGGCAAGGCGCCGATGAACCAGTTCGGCCACAAGGCCGCGTTCCCCGACCCGCGCGCCACCGACGCGCCGTGGCCTAGCGCCGACGCGCTGTATTCCAGCCTGTGGTTCGACGTCTCGCGCGCCCCGCTCATCATCAGCCTGCCTGACACCGGCGGCCGCTACACCGTGCTGTCCGCGCTGGACATGTGGAGCGACGTCTTCGCCTCGCGCGGCACGCGCACCAACGGCCATGGCGCCCAGTCCTTCGCCATCGTCGGTCCGCACTGGAACGGCACCGTGCCGGCGGGCGTCGACGTGATCCGCGCCCCGACCTCGACCGGCTGGCTGATCGGCTGGACGCAGGCCGGCGGTCCGCAGGACTACGCCGCGGTCAATCAGATCCAGTCCGGCATGACGGCGCGGCCGCTGCTGGTGCCCGTGACCCCGGCCACCACGCCGCGCGGCCGCAATGCCGGCAACGCCTTCCCGCAGACCGGCTCCAGTGTCGGCACCGCACCGATCGGCAGCACGCTGCCCATGCCGGCCCCGGCGACCACCGTGCCCGATGGCACCCCGGCCGAGCAGGTCGCGGGCATGGATGCCGCCTCGTTCTTTGCCGTGTTCTTCGACGCGCTGCGCAACAACCCGCCGCATGCCAACGACACGCCCATGCTGGACCGCATGCGCCGCATCGGCCTGGATGACCGTCAGCCCTTCTCGTATGGCCGTCTGAGCCCGGCCGTGCAGCAGGCCCTGACGGATGCGCAACCGCTGGCGGGCCGCCGTATCGCCGACAACGTCTCGCGCCTGGCCACGCCGATCAACGGCTGGAACACCGTGCTGACGGGCATCGGCACCTACGGCACCGACTACACGCGCCGCGCCGCCATCGCCTACGCCGGCCTGGGCGCGCCGACGCCGGAAGACGTGCTGTATCCGGTCACCGTGTCTGATTCGAAGGGCCGTCCGCTGGACTCGAACGAAGACTACGTGCTGCACTTCGACAAGGGTCAACTGCCCCCGGCGCAGCTCTGGTCGCTGCATGTCTACAACAGCAAGTACGGCTTTGCCGAAAATCCGGCTAACCGCTACGTGATCCGCAGCACCGACGGCCTGAAGTACAACGCCGACGGCTCGCTCGACATCTACGTCCAGCGCCGTGATCCGGGCGAGTCCAAGCGCGCCAACTGGGTCAGCACGCCGGCCGCCGATGGTCCGTTCGTGCTCAGCATGCGTCTCTATGCGCCGCAGAACAGCGCCCTGGACGGGCAGTGGGCGCCGCCGCCGGTCAAGGAAGACTAAGGTCCGGCAAGGGCGCGTCCGGCAGACGCGTATCTGTTAAGCCCATCGGGCGCGCGGTTTCCTGCAAGGGGCCGCGCGCCTTTTCATGAGCGGCGCGCGCTTGCGGACACGACTCGGCGGGCCGCTCGCTCGTCCCCAATTTTCCCGCCGCAAGCGGGCGTTGTTGCCGCCTTACAAACGGCCGAAAGTTCATTTGCTAGGGTGCAAAAAACCAAGCTATACTCTGCGGGTTTGACGCTTGCGGGATAAGAAACATGCGCCTAAAAAAGCGCGTCGATTCCCTCAGGGCCAAGTTAAGCGGGGAAGTTTGATGCAGCAGAGCTCCATGCAGCAAGGGCAGGGGAAGAAACCCGGTCTGAGGCCCGGCCTGGATCAGGATTCGATCGATCCGGATGTGGTGGAAGTTCTGGTACTCAGTGACGCGGATCGCGCGGCGCTGAATGCACAAGCTAGCCGTGGGCTCTTGTTGGCATTGGCGGCGCAAGGCGCCATGGGGCTCGCAGCAGCAGTAATAGCGGGGGTTGTCGGAGGGGCGGCGGCAGGTTGGTCGGCGCTGGCGGGGGCAGGAGCGTATTTCATACCCAATGCGTTGTTCGCATTGCGCCTGGCTGTCAGCGTTCGGGCCGGTAAGGCCAGTCCCTTTACCTTTCTCTCTGGTGAGTTGATCAAGTTGTTCGCAACGGCATTGCTGTTGTGGCTGCTTTCGCGTGTAACGCATGACTGGCTTGTCTGGCCTGCCGCGTTGCTCGGTCTGATACTCACATTGAAAGGCTATCTCCTGCTTCTGATGTTCCGCAGGCTGTCTTAGCGCCGAGTAAGTTGCGGCAAACGAAATCGTGGAATCGTCCGGTTCGCAAGGACCGGGCATACAGCAAATAGGATAGGTTCAAATGGCTGCTGCCAGCGACGTGTCGCCTCAATCCGCGTATATTCAGCATCACTTGGTGCATCTGAACAATACGGGTGAGAAACAGAGCGCTATTGCTCAGTTCGACATCATCAATTACGACTCGTTGTTCTGGTCCGGCCTGATGGGCCTGATCGTCATTTTCTTCCTGTGGCGCGCCGCGCGCCGCGCCACCAGCGGCGTTCCTTCCCGCTTCCAGGCCTTCGTGGAAATGATCGTCGACATGGTCGACGACCAGGCCAAGGGCATTGTCCACAACGCCAAGAGCCGTCTTTTCATCGCCCCGCTGGCCCTGACCGTGTTCCTCTGGATCATCCTGATGAACGCGCTGGACCTGCTGCCCGTCGACCTGCTGCCCTCCATCTGGCGCCTGACCGGTCTGGGTGCTGAGCACGGCGATCCCCTCTATTACCACCGCATCCTCCCGACCGCCGACCTGAACGTGCCGATGGGCATGTCGCTGGGCGTGCTGCTCCTGATGTTCTACTACGGCATCAAGATCAAGAAGCCGGGCGGTTTCGTCAAAGAACTGTTCACCGCGCCGTTCCATGCGCATGGCCTGGGCGCCATCGTGCTGGCCCCGTTCAACCTGCTGCTGAACATGATCGAATACGCCGCCAAGTCCGTGTCGCTGGGCATGCGGTTGTTCGGCAACATGTTCGCCGGCGAACTGATCTTCATGCTGATCGCCCTTCTGGGCGGCGCCTGGACCGGCTTCAACGGCGCCAGCATCGGCTTGGGCATCGGCCACATCCTGGCCGGCTCGATCTGGGCAATCTTCCACATCCTGATCGTTCTGCTCCAGGCCTTCATCTTCATGATGCTGACGCTGGTGTATCTCGGTCAGGCTCACGAAGGCCACTGATCCCCCGAATTTCCGGCGTCGGCCACCCGGCCGGCACCGGATAGCAAGATTATCTTGCATTGAGCTGTACCTCTTATTTTTCAATTTTTGACTTCAGATTTCTAACCAAGGAGTTGTCATGACCAACGTCGCTTTCGTTGCCCTCGCTTGCGGTCTTATCATCGGTCTGGGCGCTATCGGCGCTTGCATCGGCATCGCACTGATGGGCGGCAAGTATCTGGAAGCTTCGGCTCGTCAGCCTGAACTGATGAACGCTCTGCAAACGAAGATGTTCCTGCTGGCTGGCCTGATCGACGCGGCATTCCTGATCGGCGTGGGTATCGCCATGCTGTTCGCCTTCGCCAACCCGTTCGTCGGCTAAGGCACCGCCCGCCGGCAAATAGGTGGGTCATGACGCTGGCGGCGATGAGAGCAACGGCTCCATCGCCGGTCAGCAAAGTATCGAGTGCTCCGCGACGCCCCTTTCCGGGTGCGGTCGGAGCCGAAAGGTGTTAAAGGAACGACCGTGAATCTGAACGCGACGATCATTTTCCAGATGCTCGTGTTCTTCGTTCTGGGCTGGTTCACGATGAAATTCGTGTGGCCTCCCCTGACGAAGGCGATGGACGAGCGCCGCCAAAAAATCGCCGACGGCCTGGCCGCCGCCGAGAAGGGCAAAGCCGACCTGGCTCAAGCCCAGGCGCGCGTCAGTCTGATCGAGGCTTCTGCCAAGTCCGAAAACCACGCACGCATCATCGAGGCCGAGAAGCAAGCCGCCTCCCTGATCGAGCAGGCCCGCCGCGAAGCGGAAGCCGAACGTGCCCGCATCGTGGCGCAGGCTGCCCAGGATGCCGCGCAGGAAGTCCAGCGCGCCCGCGAAGCGTTGCGCGACGACGTCGCCGCGCTGGCCGTCAAGGGTGCTGAACAGATCCTCAAGCGCGAGGTTGACGCCCGCGCACACGCCGAGCTGCTGAACCAGCTCCGCGCGCAGCTCTAATCCGGGACCGTCATGGCTGAACTTTCCACTGTTGCCCGGCCCTACGCTGAAGCGCTCTTCAGCGCAGCGCGCGACGACAAGGCCGGTCTGCCGGCGTGGGCCGACCTGGTCAGCGAAATGTCGCAGGTCGCCTCCAACCCCGACGTGCGCGAGGCCATGGCCGATCCGCGTCTGGGCGACAAGCAGCGCGTCGAACTGTTTACCGGCCTGATCAAGGCCGATTTGCCGCAAGCCGCCCATAATTTCATCGAGCTGCTGGTCGAAAACGACCGGCTGCTGCTGCTGCCCGAGATCGCCTCGCAATTCGTCGCGCTGCGGAATCGTCACGAAGGCACGGCGCAGGCGGAAATCACCAGCGCGTTCGAGCTCAGCGATGCCCAGGTCAAGGATCTGGTCGGCGCGCTTGAACAAAAATTCGGCCTCAAGCTCAAGCCCAGCGTTACCGTCGACCCGTCGTTGATCG
This sequence comes from Achromobacter animicus, assembly GCF_902859585.1. GTDB lineage: Bacteria > Pseudomonadota > Gammaproteobacteria > Burkholderiales > Burkholderiaceae_B > Achromobacter > Achromobacter animicus. Next base: position 8,601 of record NZ_CADIJM010000013.1, read on the forward strand.
GCGGCGTGCGCGTGGCCGTCGGCGACCAGGTGCTCGATACTTCCGTACAAGCCCAATTGGTCCGCATGCGCGATCAGCTCGCCGCTTAAGGCTACTAACAGGATTCCAGGAGTCAATATGCAACTCAATCCCTCCGAGATCAGCGAACTGCTCAAGAGCCGCATCGAGGGCCTGGGCGCTTCGGCTGATGTCCGTACTCAGGGCACCGTCGTGTCCGTGACCGACGGTATTACCCGCATCCACGGCTTGTCCGACGTGATGCAGGGCGAAATGCTCGAATTCCCCAACAACGTTTTCGGTCTGGCGCTCAACCTCGAGCGTGATTCCGTCGGCGCCGTTATTCTGGGCGACTACACCGGCGTTTCCGAAGGCGACCAGGTCAAGACGACCGGCCGCATTCTGGAAGTTCCGGTTGGTCCGGAACTGAAAGGCCGCGTGGTCAACACGCTGGGCGAGCCGATCGACGGCAAGGGCCCGGTCAACGCCAAGGCCACCGACATCATCGAAAAAGTGGCGCCTGGCGTTATCGCCCGCCGCTCGGTGTCGCAGCCGCTGCAAACCGGCATCAAGGCTATCGACTCGATGGTTCCCATCGGCCGTGGCCAGCGCGAACTGATCATTGGCGACCGCCAGACCGGCAAGACCGCCGTGGCCGTCGACACGATCATCAGCCAGAAGGGCAAGGGCGTCACCTGCGTGTACGTCGCTATCGGCCAGAAGGCTTCGACGATCAACAACGTGGTCCGCAAGCTCGAAGAGCACGGCGCGATGGAATACACCATCGTCGTGGCCGCCTCGGCTTCCGACTCCGCCGCCATGCAGTACCTGGCCGCCTACGCCGGCTGCACGATGGGCGAATACTTCCGCGATCGTGGCGAAGACGCCCTGATCGTTTATGACGATCTGACCAAGCAAGCCTGGGCCTACCGCCAGGTCTCGCTGCTGCTGCGCCGTCCGCCGGGCCGCGAAGCCTACCCGGGCGACGTGTTCTACCTGCACTCGCGTCTGCTGGAGCGTGCTGCTCGCGTCAACGAAGAGTACGTCGAGAAGTTCACCGAAGGCGCCGTCAAGGGCAAGACCGGCTCGCTGACCGCGCTGCCGATCATCGAAACCCAGGCAGGCGACGTGTCGGCCTTCGTTCCGACCAACGTGATCTCGATCACCGACGGCCAGATCTTCCTGGAAACCGACCTGTTCAACGCCGGTGTCCGCCCCGCAATCAACGCCGGTATCTCGGTGTCGCGCGTCGGTGGCGCTGCCCAGACCAAGGTCGTCAAGAAGCTGTCCGGCGGTATCCGTACCGACTTGGCGCAGTACCGTGAACTGGCCGCCTTCGCGCAGTTCGCCTCCGACCTGGACGACGCCACCCGTCGCCAGCTCGAGCGCGGCAAGCGCGTCGTTGAACTGCTCAAGCAGCCGCAATACCAGCCGCTGCAAGTGTGGGAACTGGCCGTCACGCTGTACACGGTCAACAACGGCTACCTGGATGACGTGGACGTGGCCCAAGTGCTGTCGTTCGAGAAGTCGCTGAAGGATCAGCTCAAGAGCAAGCACGCTGCTCTGATCCAGCGCATCGAAGACACCAAGGAACTGTCCAAGGACGACGAGGCCGAACTGGCCGCCGCCGTTCAGGAATTCAAGAAGCACGGTGCTTTTTAAGAAAGTGATGGGTTAGGCGTCCCAGGCGCCTCACCCATCCTTCCCGGATGGTTGAGGCGCGAGCGGAACCCATCGGCCAGTCTTCACAGGAAAGCGCAATGCCCGGAATTAAGGAAATCCGAACCAAGATCAAGAGCGTGCAAAACACGCGCAAGATCACCAAGGCGATGGAAATGGTCGCCGCATCCAAGATGCGCAAGGCGCAGGAGCGGATGCGTGCAGGCCGTCCGTACGCCACCAAGGTGCGCGAGATTGCTGCGCACCTGATGCAGGCCAATCCCGAGTACAGCCACCCGTACCTGGTCGAACGCGAAATCAAGGCGGTCGGCGTGGTCATGGTGACGACCGACAAGGGTTTGTGCGGCGGCTTGAACACCAACATCACCCGCGTGATGTTGGGCAAGCTGAAAGAGTTCGAGAAAGCCGGCATCGCCGTGCAAGCGACCGCTTTCGGCAACAAGGGCGTGGGTGTGCTGACCCGTATCGGCGCCAAACTGGTTTCCCAGGAAGTGCAACTGGGCGACAAGCCGCAACTCGACCGCCTGCTGGGCGCGATCAAGGTGCAGCTGGACGCCTACCTGGAAGGCCGTATCGACGCGCTGTACGTGGCCTCGACCCGCTTCGTCAACACGATGAAGCAAGAGCCGCTGTTCCTGCGTCTGCTGCCGTTGGCCAGCGGTTTGGAAGATCCGTACCAGACGGGCGCCGATAGCCTGGCCAAGACCTCGGAAGTGAAGTCGGAATACAGCTGGGATTACATCTACGAACCCGACGCCCGTAGCGTGATCGACGACCTGCTGCAGCGTTACGTTGAAGGCCTGCTGTACCAAGCCGTGGCCGAGAACATGGCTTCGGAGCAGTCGGCCCGGATGGTCGCCATGAAGGCGGCGTCGGACAACGCCAAGAAGGTCATCGGCGATCTGCAACTGGTCTACAACAAGACCCGTCAGGCCGCGATCACCAAAGAAATTTCGGAAATCGTAGGGGGCGCTGCCGCCGTTTGAGGCAGGCAGCATCCCGTCAAAAGCTATCAAGCAAGGAATCGACATGAGCAACGGAACCATCGTTCAGTGCATCGGCGCCGTGGTGGATATTCAGTTCCCCCGCGATCAAATGCCCAAGATCTATGAAGCGCTTACTCTGGCCGACGAGGGTTCCTCGTTCGCCGAAAAGGGTCTGACGCTGGAAGTGCAGCAACAGCTGGGCGACGGCGTGGTGCGTACCATTGCGCTGGGCTCCAGCGACGGTCTGCGCCGCGGCATGAAGGTCACCGGCACGGGCGCCCCGATCTCGGTGCCCGTCGGCACCGGCACGCTGGGCCGCATCATGGACGTGCTGGGTCGTCCCATCGACGAAGCCGGCCCGATCCAGCACGAAGAAAAGCGTGGTATTCACCAAGCCGCTCCCCGTTTCGACGAACTGTCGCCTTCGGTGGAACTGCTGGAAACCGGCATCAAGGTTATTGACCTGGTGTGCCCGTTCGCCAAGGGCGGCAAGGTCGGCCTGTTCGGCGGCGCCGGCGTGGGCAAGACCGTGAACATGATGGAACTCATCAACAACATCGCCAAGCAGCACAGCGGTTTGTCGGTGTTTGCCGGCGTGGGTGAGCGTACCCGTGAAGGCAACGACTTCTACCACGAAATGGAAGAGTCGAACGTTCTGGACAAGGTCGCCATGGTGTTCGGTCAGATGAACGAACCCCCCGGCAACCGTCTGCGCGTCGCGCTGACCGGCCTGACGATGGCCGAGAAGTTCCGTGACGAAGGCCGCGACATCCTGTTCTTCGTGGACAACATCTACCGCTACACCCTGGCCGGTACCGAAGTGTCCGCACTGCTGGGCCGTATGCCGTCCGCCGTGGGTTATCAGCCCACGCTGGCCGAAGAAATGGGCAAGCTGCAAGAGCGCATCACGTCGACCAAGACCGGCTCGATCACCTCGATCCAGGCCGTGTACGTCCCTGCGGACGACTTGACCGACCCGTCGCCTGCCACGACCTTCCAGCATTTGGACTCCACCGTCGTGCTGTCGCGTGACATCGCCGCCCTGGGTATCTACCCGGCCGTCGATCCGCTCGATTCCTCCAGCCGCCAGCTCGACCCGCAAGTCGTCGGCGAAGAGCACTACTCGGTTGCCCGTGGCGTGCAGCAGACGCTGCAGCGCTACAAGGAACTGCGCGACATCATCGCGATTCTGGGCATGGACGAACTGTCGCCGGAAGACAAGCAGGCCGTGGCCCGCGCGCGTAAGATTCAGCGCTTCCTGTCGCAGCCGTTCCACGTTGCTGAAGTCTTCACCGGTTCGCCCGGCAAGTACGTTCCGCTGGCCGAAACCATCCGTGGTTTCAAGATGATCGTCAACGGCGAGTGCGACTCCCTGCCGGAACAGGCGTTCTACATGGTCGGTTCGATCGACGAGGCCTTCGAGAAGGCCAAGAAACTGCAATAAGGAACCGATATGGCTACCCTGCATGTGGATGTGGTCAGCGCAGAGGAAGCGATCTTCACCGGCGAGGCGAAGTTCGTGGTTCTGCCTGGCGAGTCGGGTGAACTGGGCATTCTGCCCGGCCACACCCCGCTGATCTCGCGCATACGCCCCGGAACGGTCAAGATCGTTCGTGCCGACCAAGGCGAGGAAAACATCTTCGTCGCCGGGGGTATCCTGGAAGTTCAGCCGGGCAGCGTGACGGTCCTGGCCGACACGGCTATCCGTGCCGCCGACCTCGACGAAGCCCGCGCCCTGGAAGCGCGCCAGAAGGCCGAACTGGCCCTGGCCAACGCCAAGGACAAGGCTGACATCGCTGTCGTCGAAGCCGAGCTCGCCATGCTGGCTGCGCAAGCCATCGCGGCGCGCAAGCTGCGCCAAGGCGGCCGCTCGCACTAAGCGGCAATGCGGTTTCCGGGCTTGTCCCGGCGTACAAAAAAAGCGGCCCTCGGGCCGCTTTTTTTCATTCCTCTTTGTTGCAGGGTGTCTGACACCTGAATGCGTCCGATATTTTGCCGAGCCCGCGTCAACCTGCGCTGCCCCTCGGTGCTACGCCCTGTAGCGGCCTGCCGCAATGCGTTCACTACGAATAGTCGGCACGGGGTCTGCAACAGTAGCCTTCAGTTTTTGCGATGCAAACGAGGAAGGCATGCGAGACGTGCTGGATTGCGGGGTGCTGCTGGCGCCCGGTCATGAATCGACGATGGACGCCTGGATCGCCGGCCATCAGGCCAAGGTGACGCGTGTGCGGCTGCATCCGGTGTCCCTGGCTTCGCCGGCGCTTGCCGAGGCGCCGCCGGACTCCCTTGCACAGCAGGCGTTGTCGCTGCGGCGCTATGACGCTTGCATTCTTCCCGTGGCGCCGTCTTCGCTCGCCTGGGCCCGCATGGCCTTGCAGCAGGCGCGCGGCGCGCTCACAACGCCCGTTCTGCTGCTCATCCACGACGTCAAGGCGCCCGCCATTCTGGACTTGCTCAGCCTGGGCGCGGCGGACTTCATCTCGCAGCCGGTGTGCGTCGAGAGCCTGCGGGTGCGGCTGGTTCGCCTGGCTCGCCGCGGCGCCGTGCGCCGTGCCGGCGTGACGGGTAGCGTCCATGAGCATCCCGTCAACTATCTGGGCGAGCATGCAGAGGCGCAGGGTGCCGAGCACGCGGCATATCCGCCCCACGCGTCACGCGCGGGATCCGCGCGTCCAAAGGTGCCGGCCGACATCGTCGAGCACGCTTTGAGCAGCTTGCGGCACCAATACCGGCGCGGCGTGCCAGAAACATTCCGGGCGGCGAAGGCGCAGGTGGTGAACGGCTTCGAGCGCGAATACATCCGTCACGCGCTGTCGCGCCACGGCGGCAACGTCGCACAGGCCGCACGTGCTTGCGCCAAGCACCGCCGCGCGTTCTGGGCGCTGATGCGCAAGCACGGCATTGAAGCCGCGCCTTACCGTCAGGCGGCGCTGGCCGCGGCGCGGATGCACGACATGGGTTGACGCTAACCAGGCGGCACGCCCGCAGCCGCCGCCCATTGCGCCCGCTCAACCCCGTCAACGCGGGCGCGACCCGCCTTGTCAGCCAGGGGAAGTAAACTCACGGCTTCCGATCATCGAGGTTAGCCGTGTCTGCTCCCCGTTTGAAGAACGATGTGTTCTTGCGCGCCCTGATGCGCGAACCCGTGCCCTACACCCCCATCTGGCTCATGCGCCAGGCGGGTCGCTATCTGCCCGAGTACCGCGAGACGCGTGCGCGTGCAGGCTCGTTCATGGGGTTGGCGCAGAATCCGGACTATGCCTCGGAAGTCACGCTGCAGCCGCTGGAGCGCTACGACCTGGACGCGGCCATCCTGTTTTCGGACATCCTGACCGTGCCCCACGCGATGGGCCTCGGGCTGGACTTCGCTGAAGGCGAAGGCCCGCGCTTTGCGCATCCCATCCGCACCGAAGAAGACGTCGCGCGCCTGGCGGTGCCCGACATGGACAAGCTGCGGTACGTGTTCGATGCGGTCAGCACGATCCGGCGTGATCTTGACGGCAAGGTGCCGCTGATCGGCTTTGCCGGCAGCCCGTGGACCATCGCCTGTTACATGGTCGAAGGCAAGGGCAGCGACGACTACCGTCTCATCAAGACCCTGCTGTATTCGCGTCCCGATCTGCTGCACCGCATCCTCGAGATCAACGCCGAAGCCACGCTGCAATACCTGAACGGCCAGATCGCGGCCGGCGCTCAGGCAGTGATGCTGTTCGACAGCTGGGGCGGGGTGCTGGCCGACGGCCTGTTCCAGCAGTTTTCGCTGGCTTACACGAAGAAGGTCGTCGCCAGTTTGACCCGCGAACACGAAGGGCGGCGCGTGCCGGTCATCGTCTTCACCAAGGGCGGCGGCCAGTGGATTGAAGACATTGCGGCCTGTGGCAGCGACGCAGTGGGCCTGGACTGGACCGTGGATCTGGCGGCGGCCCGGCGCCGCACCGGCGACTCGGTCGCGTTCCAGGGCAATCTGGATCCGATGGCGCTTTTTGGCGCTGGCAGCGCCATTCGCGCGGAAGCGCGTCGCGTGCTGGACGCGTTTGGCCCGGTGGGCAAGGGCGGCCATGTGTTCAATCTGGGACATGGCATTTCGCGCTTCACTCCGCCAGAAGCTGTAGCTGAATTGGTCGATGAAGTCCACCAGTACAGCCGCGCCTTCCACGCGTAAGTAAGTGAACGCTTCGGCCCCAAGGGCCGAAGCAGATGGGCCGCCCGGGGGCGACTTGTGCACATAAAATCCGGGGTCGGGGAAAACCCTCCCCAAGCTGGCTTACAATCTGGAAACCGGCTTCAAGTGCCTGTTTTATATCGGAAAATGTCGCTTATCAACAGGGATGCAATAGTTTGTGCATTCTTGCCATATTCCATTTTCTGATGTTGCTCTCGCCTTTTCCCCAAAGTTATCCACAGGCGCCGGTGGATCAATGGCGCGGCGGCGAGCGAGAATCCTCCAACGTGGCGCCGTGCGTTCCTCATCCTTTCGGCTAGTCCTATTTCATTAGATGAATGTCCCCAGACTCCATGCCTGACGCGCAAGCGAATCCCGACACCGCAGCGGTGTGCTGGGTGCGCGTCGCGCTGGACGTGCCGCTGCCTGGCCCGTTCGATTACCGCAGCGACGCGCCGATTCCGGCCGGCCTGCGGGTGATCGTTCCGTTCGGCCGGCGCAAGATGATTGGGGTGGTCGTCGACAACCCCGCAGAGCCGTCTTTCGAGCCCAAACAGATCCGTCCGATCGAGGCGGTGCTGGACGATCTGCCCCCTTTTGACGAAGCGTGGTTGCGCATGGCGCGCTTTGCGGCGGACTACTATCAACGCCCGTTGGGCGAGGTGATGCTGCCCACGCTGCCGCCGCCGCTGCGCAAGCCCACGTCCTACCAGGGCAAGCGGTCCGGAGAAGGGCCCGTGGCGCGCATGGATGCGCGCAAGCGCAAGACCGCGCGCGCGCCGGCCACGCCCGACCAGCCGCCGGCGCTGAACGAGGCCCAGGAGGCGGCGGTGCAGGCCATCGGCGCGCTGGGCGGATTCAAGCCGGTGCTGCTGCACGGCGTGACGGGCAGCGGCAAGACCGAGGTCTACCTGCGCGCCGCCGAAAAAGTTCTGGCGGCTGGGCGGCAGGTGCTGCTGCTGGTCCCCGAAATCAATCTGACGCCGCAGCTCGAAGCCGCGCTGCGGGCGCGCCTGGAAACGCTGGTCGGACCCGAGGGGCTGGCGGTGATGCACAGCGGGCTGTCCGACGGCGAGCGGCTGCAGGCGTGGACTCGCGCCCAGCGCGGCCAGGCCCGCATGCTGCTGGGCACGCGCATGTCGATCTTCGCCCCGCTGACCGAGCTGGGCCTGATCGTGGTCGACGAAGAACACGATACGTCCTACAAGCAGCAGGACGGACTGCGCTATTCGGCGCGCGACCTTGCCGTGTGGCGCGCCCACGATCTGAACATTCCGGTCGTGCTGGGGTCCGCCACGCCGTCGCTGGAAACCTGGCAGCACGCCGAGCGTGGCCGTTACCTGCGCCTGACGTTGCCCGGCCGCGCGCGGTCCAGCGAGCTGCCCAAGATCCGCCTGGTGGATACGCGCCGCCTGCAGATGAAGCAAGGGCTGTCGCCGCAGCTGCTCGAGGCCATCGGCCAGCGGCTCGAGCGCAAGGAACAGGTGCTGATCTTCCTGAACCGGCGCGGTTATTCGCCGGTGCTGCATTGCCAGTCCTGCGCGTGGGTCAGCAATTGCCCGCGCTGCACGGCCTTTACCGTGCTGCATCGCACGGACTTTCGCGGCCATCGCCTGCAGTGCCACCACTGCGGCTATCAGGCCCCCGTGCCGCGCGCCTGCCCCGAATGCGGGGACCAGGATCTGGCGCCCATGGGCCGCGGCACGCAGCGGGTCGAGGAGCACCTGGCCGAACTCTTTCCCGAGGCGCGCATCCTGCGCATTGACGCCGACAGCACGCGCAAGAAGGGCAGCGCCGAAGCGCTGTTCGCGTCCGTCCACGCCGGCGAGGTCGACATTCTGGTCGGCACGCAGATGGTGGCCAAGGGGCACGACTTTGCGCGGTTGGGGCTGGTCGGCGTGCTGAATGCGGACTCCATGCTGTTCGCTCATGATTTCCGCGCGCCCGAACGCCTGTTCGCGCAGCTGATGCAGGTGGCCGGCCGCGCGGGCCGCCATCAGGGCAACGGCGAAGTGCTGATCCAGACCGGCTATCCCGAGCAGCCCGTGTACCAGGCCTTGCTGCGCCACGACTACGCCGGGTTTGCGCGCCACGCGCTGCACGAGCGCGAAAGCACCGGCTTGCCCCCTTACGTCTACCAGGCGCTGCTGACCGCCGAGGCGCGCGAACTCAAGGTGGCGCAAGCGTTCCTTGAGCAGGCCCGCGTGCTGCCCGAGGGCGAATGGGCGGCCGATTTTCCCGGCATGGAAGCGATCATGCTGTACGACCCCGTGCCGCTGCGCGTCGTGCGCGTGGCCAACATCGAGCGCGCGCAGCTGCTGGCCGAAAGCAGCAGCCGGCCGGCGCTGCAGGCGTTTCTCGCATCGTGGTCGCATCACCTGCCTTATCTGGCGAACGAGGCGCGCGTGCGCTGGCAACTGGAAGTCGATCCGCTGGAAATCTGATAAGCGATAGGGCGGCACGCTCGTGCGACGGGGCGCCGCGGCCCCGCGCCGCTGGCTGGCTGTCGCGCATCGCAGGACTCCCCGTGTACCGTTCGCCGCTGCGACGATGCGCCGGTGTTGCGCACCTGCGGCCACGTGGGGCGCCTCTGCGGCAACCCCCCGATGCGCCTTCGACCCGATTGTTCTATGATCGTCTTCCTCTATCGCACCGGCGCGGCAGACCCGTTGCGGCGGCTGCGCCCGTCCCCTTTTTCTCGCGTTTTTCCGGCCCATTGACGGGCAGCGGCAGGCCTCTTGCTTGCCGGCTGCGTTGGCATGGCCGCCGCGACGCATGACGATCTGAATCTCCAATGTCCGCAAGCGAACCGATTGGCCACGGCATGAATCCCGCGCAGCGGGAGGCGACGCTCTACCTGGACGGCCCTTGCCTCGTCCTGGCGGGCGCCGGCAGCGGCAAGACGCGCGTCATCACGCAAAAGATCGCCTACCTGCTGCGCGAATGCGGCTACATGGGCCGCAATGTCGTCGCGCTGACCTTCACCAACAAGGCCGCCCGCGAAATGGACGAGCGCGTGAAGACGCTGGTCGACCGCAAGCTGTCCAAGGGCCTGATCATCAGCACCTTCCACTCGCTGGGTGTGAAGATGCTGCGCGAAGAAGCGCGCAACGCGGGCCTGAAACCCACGTTCTCCATCCTGGACGCCGACGACGCCATGGGCATCATCCAGGAACTGCTGGCGACCACCGACAAGGCCCGCCTGCGCCACGTGCAGGGCATCATCTCGCTGTGGAAGAACGCGCTGCTGGAGCCGGACGACGCCGCGCGCGAAGCCATCACCCCGGGCGACGTCGAAGCCGCCAACGTCTATCGCAGCTACGCCGCCACGCTGGCCGCCTATCAGGCGGTGGACTTCGACGACCTCATCCGCATTCCCGCACAACTCCTGGCCAGCAACGAAGAAGTGCGCACCCGCTGGCAGAACCGCGTGCGCTACCTGCTGGTGGACGAATACCAGGACACCAACGTGTGCCAGTACCGTCTGGTGCAGTTGCTGACCGGCCCGCGCGCCATGTTCACCGCCGTGGGCGACGATGACCAGGCCATCTACGCCTGGCGCGGCGCCACCATCGAGAACCTGGCCAAGCTGACCACCGACTACCCGAACATCAAGCTCATCAAGCTGGAGCAGAACTACCGATCGGTGCAGCGCATCCTGGCAGCCGCCAACCAGGTCATCGAAAAGAACCCCAAGCTCTTCGAAAAGAAACTGTGGTCCGAGCTGGGCGTGGGCGAACCGATCCAGGTCTCGGCCATGGACGGCGAGGAGCAGGAGGCCGAATCCATCGCCATGAAGGTGTCCGCCGCGCGCTTCGAACGCCAGGCGCAGTGGAAGGATTTCGCCATCCTTTACCGCAGCAATCATCAGTCGCGCATCCTGGAACAGGCGCTGCGCAACCTGAAGATTCCGTACACGATCTCCGGCGGGCAAAGCTTCTTCGACAAGGCGGAAGTGCGCGACATCCTGGCCTACCTGCGTGTGCTGGCCAACGACGATGACGACCCCGCCTTCATCCGCGCGGCCACCACGCCCAAGCGCGGCATCGGCCAGGCGACCTTGCAGGCGCTGGGCCAGTACGCCGCCAGCCGTGAACTATCGCTGCTGGCCGCCGTGGCCGAGACCGGCCTCGAAAGCGTGCTGGCGCCGCGCCAGATTGACCAGCTGCGCACCTTCGCGGAATTCATCCGCCGCATGCAGTGGCGCGCCGGTCGCGGCGCGGCCTCGGGCAACGACGCGGCGCCTGCGGAACCCGCGGGCGCCATCCTCGACGACCTGCTCGAAGCCATCCAGTACGAGCGGCACCTCTTCGAACTCTTCGAAGAACGCCCGGCGCAGACGCGCTGGCAGAACGTCCTGGAGCTGACCGGCTGGCTCAAGCGCAAGGCCGAGGAAGACAACATGTCGCTCTTCGATCTGGTGCAGCACGTGGCGCTGGTCACGATGCTGGAGCGCGGCGAGGAAGAAGCGCCCGACGCCGTCAAGATGTCCACGCTGCACGCCTCCAAGGGCCTCGAATACCCGCACGTGTACTTGGCCGGCGTGGAAGAAGGCCTGCTGCCGCATCTGGGCAAGGACGACGAAGTCGGCGATCCTGCGCGCGCCGCCGAAAACCTGGCCACCCGCATTCAGGAAGAACGGCGCCTGATGTACGTCGGCATCACGCGCGCGCAGCGCAGCCTGCACCTGAGCTGGTGCAAGCGCCGCCGCCGCGCGCGTGAAGACCTGGTGCGCGAGCCGTCGCGCTTCATCGAGGAAATGGGCCTGGGCGACGTGCGCATCCAGGAGGACGACGCGACGGCCGCCATGAGCCCCAAGGAGCGCATGGCCATGCTGAAGGCGCTGCTGAACAAATAGGGGGCGGCCGCGGGCTTGAAAGAACGCGCGCCCCGCTCCTACACTGGCCTATCCGGATCGAAGGAGCGCATCATGTGCCGTTGGCTGGCTTACACCGGTAGTCCCCTGCAGATGGAGAGCGTGCTGTTCAAGGCCAAGCACTCGCTCATCGAACAAAGCCTGCATTCCCGCCTGGGCGCCACCACCACGAATGGCGACGGTTTCGGGCTGGGCTGGTACAGCCGCCCCATCGAAGGCCGCCCCATCGAACCGCCGTTCCGCTATCGCAGCGTGCATCCGGCCTGGAACGACCGCAATCTGCGCGAGGCCGCCCGCGCCATCCACGCACCGCACTTCGTCGCGCACATCCGCGCCGCCACCGATACCCCCGCGCAAGAGACCAACTGCCACCCTTTTCGGCACGGGCAATGGCTGTTCGTGCACAACGGCCTCATCCGCGACTACCCGCTGCTGCGCCGTGATCTGATGCTGATGATTGCGCCCGCGTATTTCGGATCGCTGGAAGGCTCCACGGACTCCGAGGTGATGTTTCTTCTGGCCCTTACGTTCGGCCTGGACGAAGACCCGATCCCCGCAATCGCCCGCATGGTGGGCGCGGTCGAGGAAACCGGCCGGCGCCACGGCGTGGCGCATCCCATCAACATGACCGTATGCGCGCTGGACGGCGAGCGCCTGATCGCGGTGCGTTATTCCAGCGAAGGCGACTCGCGCACGCTGTTTCACAACACCTGCGTGCGCCACCTGCGCGAACTCTACCCGGACAACGCGCAGATCGCCGCCATGGACGACGATGCCTTCCTGCTACTGTCAGAGCCGCTGTCGGACATGGCCGGTGTCTGGGAAGAAGTGCCCGAATCCACCGCGATCATCGCCGGACGCGGCGACGTGCAGCACATGCGTTTCGCGCCGATTCCGCCGGGCGAGTGATTTCCGTTCAACGTGCGGGAATTGGGGTCATCAAGCACGTAATCCGCATATGGGGGAGAATACGGCTCGCAAGACATTGCGACGTCCTGGGCCGCGATAGCACCCCAATCCATTCAGGAAGTTGCATGACAGATAGAGAAACCCCGCAGGCCATAGACGCATTCGCGGTGTTTACCCGCACGGGGAGCGCCCCGGATTGCTTTGAATTGCACGAAAACGGAGTCGTCAGCCAGGAAGGCGGCGCCCGCACCTACACCGCATTCGCGGACATCCAGGATCTCTGCCTCTACACCGGCCAGCCGGACTCGCCAGCAGGATCTGCCGACCGCCTGGCGTACCGCAGCGCTGCCCAAGGCGCCTGGACAGTCGCCGCCGGCATCGACGAATTCCCTGCGTTCATGGACGCCTTCCGCTCGCAGTACGTGGCGCGCCGGCTGCCGGTTCTGGAATCGCTGACCGAGCAGGGCGCGCGCGTCACGTTCCGCTATATCACCGGCGGCACCTTCCCCAACCTTGAAACGCGCGAAGTGTCCTTGTCCGCGCAAGGCCTGCACATCGACGGCGTCACGTGGCCCTACGAGTCGCTGCAGCCCATCGATCTGAATGACTGGACCGACACGGTCACCCTGCAGGACGACAGCGGCAAGACGGTCTTCTCATGCCGCGTGGCGCGCATCCTGAGTTCCGACCTTTTCGTCAACCTGGTGTACAACCAGCTGGGGCAAACGGCGGAATACGCCTGACGCCAAGGCGCCGGCTCAGGTAACCGAGCGCACGCCGCATGATTGATATGGCCGCTCGCAGCGGCCATATTCCATTCAGTGCCCCGAATGCAGCGCGGGATTCAACGTGCCCCACGCCGCGGTCCGCACCAGCGCTTCCACCGCGCCGGTCTGCGAGTTGCGGCGGAACAGCAGCCCGTGCTGACCGGCCAGCGACACCGCCTTGACCACCGCGCCCTCCGGCGTCAGCACCCGTGTGCCAGCGGTGACGTAGCAACCGGCCTCGACCACGCAATCGTCGCCCAGCGAAATGCCGATGCCCGAATTGGCGCCAAGCAGGCAACGCTTGCCGATGGACACCACCTGCTTGCCGCCACCCGACATGGTCCCCATGATCGACGCGCCGCCGCCAATATCGGTGCCATCGTCCACGATCACGCCCGCACTGATGCGGCCTTCGACCATGGACGCGCCGAGCGTGCCGGCGTTGAAATTGCAGAACCCTTCATGCAGCACGGTGGTGCCCGGCGACAGATGCGCGCCCAGCCGCACACGCGCCGTGTCCGCGATACGCACGCCACTGGCCACGACGTAATCGGTCATGCGCGGAATCTTGTCCACGCCACGAATTTCCAGAACCTGCCCGGTGGCGCGCAGATGCCAGCGCAGCGCGTCAACCTGATCCACCGCACAAGGCCCCACCGAGGTCCACGCGACATTGGCGAGCACGCCAAACAACCCATCCAGATTGGCGTCATGCGGCCGGATGAGCCGATGACTGAGCAGATGCAGACGCAGGTAGGCGTCGTGAGCATCAGCGGGCGGCTCGTCGAGCGAGGAAATGGCGGTGCGCACGGCAACGATATCGACCTTGCGGCGCGTGTCCCGGAAGAGCGCCGTGGCCACGTGCTCGCCAAGCGCGGCGCGCGCTTCCTCAGGCGTCAGATGACGAGTCCCGGTGGGAGGGGCGTTGTCGGCGAGCGAGGGACGCGGATACCAAGTGTCAAGGATGGTGCCGTCGGCGGCTAACGTGGCTAGGCCGTAAGCGATGGCGCTGGTGGGGGCGGCGGACATGAGAGATGGTGGGGGATGGCGATTTTGGTGGGCGACATTCTAGGCGAATGGATCTGGATGATGGTGGTATTTGGATGGTGGTGGGTTTGTCTACGGATGTAGTTATGGCTAGGTGTCTGAGACCTGCTGAGACGGTGATCCGAGCTGACAATCGTCTTCGTCAGGGTGTCTGATATCGGCCCTCGAGACATCAGCCTTCGTGGCGGCAGGTCTCCGTAGGTGGGAGTGTCAGTATTTTTGTGTTTGAGGCGTTAGAAGCCTGATAGTTGTTTCTATCAGGCTTATTGATGCTATCTCAGCGATACGGGTCAGTGAAGCGTTCTGCATAAATCACGGCGAACTGGTTCATAGCGGCCTTCCAGTCGTGCGTGGCGCTGCCCCAGGCCCCGGTGATGTTGCGCAAGACCAGCCACAGTAGCTTGGTGGCGGCTTCGTCGCTTGGGAAGTGACCTCGCGTTTTCACCGCGCGGCGCAGTTGGGCATTAATGCTCTCGATCGCATTGGTGGTGTAAATCACCTTGCGGATCGCCGGTGGGAACGTAAAGAACGGGATCACACGGTCCCAGGCCCGGCGCCATGCGTCAGCGATCGGGGCGTAGCGCTGGCCCCAAGGGCCTTGCTCGAACTGCACGAGCGCGGCCAGCGCTGCCTCCACGGTCGTCGCCGTATAGATCGGCCTCAGTGCCGCAGCCACCGTCCGGCGCTCCTTCCAGCTGGCGTATTCCAGGCTGGATCGGATCAGGTGCACGATGCAAGTCTGCAGCGTCGTGGCCGGGAACACCGCGCTCAGCGCCTGCTCCATGCCTTTCAGACCGTCAGTGACAGCGATCAGGATGTCCTGCGTGCCGCGGGTTTTGAGCTCGTTGAACACCTTAATCCAGAACTTGGCGCCCTCAGTCTGCTCGATCCACAGGCCCAGGATGTCGCGCGTGCCGTCTGGCAACACCGCCAGCGCCAAGTAAACGGCCTTGTTGCGCACCACGCCGTCCTCGCGGATCTTGACCCTCAGCGCGTCGAAGAACACCACCGGATACATCGTCTCCAGGGGCCGCGTTTGCCAGGCCGTGACCTCGTCCATCACCGCGTCGGTCACCGAGCTGACGAACTCCGGCGAGACTTCCGTGCCGTACTGCTCGAGCAGAAACCCTTGGATTTCGCGCACCGTCATCCCGCGGGCGTACATGGCGATGATCTTGTCGTCGAACCCGGTAAAGCGGCGCTCGTGCTTGGGGATCAGGATCGGAGCGAAGCTGCCATCGCGGTCGCGTGGGATCTCTACCCGAAGCGGCCCATCATCGGTCAGGACCGTCTTGGAGCTCTTGCCGTTGCGTTGATTGGTGGCCTGCTCGGGGCGCTCGCCGCCCGCCGGGTAGCCCAGATGGTGGCCCAATTCCGCTCCAAGGGCCCGTTCGATCAGCGCCTTCTTGAACGCCATCGACAGGTCCTGCACCGCCTCGGCGGTCATCGGGCCTTTGACGAATTGATCAACCAACTCTGCGGGAATCGCCGGCAGTTCCCTCAGCGGTGTCTTTTTCTTGGTAGCCATACATGCTCCTTGAGCAACATGTTAGGCCCCAAACACAAAATTTATGACACTCCCCCGTAGGTCGCCCGACGCCGCGGTCCCCGTGGGCACGATCGCCCACGATTGCGGTCCGGAGCGAAGGCTCCGGACCGCAATCGTGGCCCCGCGCGCCCCGGGCCGCCACCGTGCCGGACGTCTTAAGAACTCAACTCATCGCGCAAAGCAACAAGAGCTAGATCAAGCCAAATCCCGCAGCAGCAATTCCCAAAACTTCAACCGCTGCTCCAACGTAGACACCAGCACATACTCATTCAACGTATGCGCGCCATCCCCATCCGCTCCCAACCCATCCAGCGTCGGAATACCCATTGCCGACGTGAAGTTGGCATCGCTGCCGCCACCCGTCATCGGCGCATCTTCAAGCAAGAAGCCCGCGCGATCCGCAAACCCCTGCACCAAGGCCAGCAACGCAGCCGCCGCCTCCGTCTTCACCATCGGCGGACGGTTCAGTTCCACGTCGATGTCCAGTTCAACGTCCGGACCCACTGCGCACAGTTCACGCATCCGGCGCAGCACGTCTTCCGCGGCGCCCATGTCAGGCACGCGGAAATCCACCACGCAGCGGCACAGCGCCGGAACCGTGTTCGTGACCGTACCGCCCGCGATGGTCCCCACGCTCACCGTGATGCCACGGTCGTAGTCCGTCATCGCTTCCAGCGCCAGCACCTGGTGCGCCATCTCGCGGATCGCGCTGCGGCCCTTCTCGTGTTGCATGCCTGCGTGGGCCGGGCGGCCCTTCACGTTCAGATTCAGCATGCCCGTCCCCTTGCGTGCCGTCACGCACTTGCCGCCGTTGGGGCGGGCCGGTTCGCACACCAGCGCGTACTTTGCATTGGCGGCGAAGCGTTCGATATGCGCGCGCGAGGCGTGGCTGCCCGTTTCTTCGTCGGGCACCACCAGGAAATCCACCGGCAGTTGCGTCGCACCCGGACGCGCCACGCCGGCCAGCGCCGTCAGCGCCAGATAGATACCCGCCTTCATGTCATAGCTGCCCGGGCCGTAGAGACGGTCGCCGTCGATGCGCACCGGGTTTTCCAGCAGCGTGCCCACCGGATGCACCGTATCCATGTGCGCCAGGATCAGGATGCCCGGATGCGTATCGCCCGGCGCGCGGTTGGTCGCGTACAGCAGCGGGCCCGTCGTGGGCCCCAGCGACGACAGCTCCACCGTCAGGCCGGCCGCAGCCGCGTAGTCGGCGATGATGCGCGCCATCGCGGCGATGCCTTCCGGGAAGTTCGACGGCGACTCGCATTGCAGCCAGCTTTGAATGCCGGCGACGATCTGTTCAGTGCTCTGGGTGTTGGACATGGCGGTATCGGATTTCAGCAATGGAAAAGGAATTCAGGCGACCTGCTGGCCGGCCAGGCGGGCGAGCTCGGCATCGTCGGGCATCTTGCCATCGAACCACAGGCTCGCGCACACGGCAGACATCGCGCGGCCGTCGTGGCCGATGCCCGGCACCACCTGCAGCTTCCAGCCAAACGGCACGCCACGGCGCTCGGCCTCTTTGCGGCCGAATTCGAAGTAGTTTTGCGCACGGGCAAAGCGGTGCGGGCCCTGGCGCATTGCCGCGGGCTCGGACGGCAGGTTGGGATCGTTGGTCTCGATGTCCTTGTCGCCCGCCAGGATCGTCATCGGGTAGGCCAGCAGCTTCACCAGATGGTCCTCGGTCAGCCCCACGCCGTCCATGCCCTCGGGATAGGGATGATCGAACGTCGGCAGCGTGTACCAGCCCGGATTGCCCGCCGTCACCGCCTTGAACGGCGCGTGCGGTTGGCTGCTCATCAGGCGGTGGACAAACTGGCCGCCCGCGCTGTGGCCGAACAGGTAAACGTTCTGCCCGTCGGTGATCTCGCCGGCGATCATGTCCTTGATGACGTTGCCCACCAGCGCATACGTCCAGCCATCGATGTGGCGCGGATTGCCGCCGGCCGAAAACACGCGGCCGTTGTTGTAGCTTTCAACGCCCGGCCAGATTTCGTTCGAGAACGTCAGCGCCACGATCAGCAGCTTGTGCTTGTCGGCGGCTTCGACCCAGAAATCGCGGTATTCGTCGCCGTTGCGCAGCACGCCGTGCTGCACGATCACCACCGGGCGGTCCGGCGTGTAGCCGTAGGGGCGATAGGTCTGCAGCTTGAACGGACGGTCGTAGTTGCGGTCCTCGTCCACGTACAGGATCGCGTTGCGGCCCGCATGGCCCATTTCGATGGCGATGCGGTCCACGTTGGACATATCGGAAGGTTTCATCAGGCGCTCGCTTCGTTCAGGTGGCAGGCCGACCAGTGGCCCGCCGAGATTTCTTTCAGGGCCGGCGCCACTTCACGGCAGCGCGGCATCGCGTGGGGACAGCGGGGGTTGAACGTGCAGCCGGACGGCGGATTCAGCGGCGACGGAATCTCGCCCTTGATCGGCGTGAATTTGCGGCCGCGGCGCGCCACGTCCGGCACTTCGGCCATCAGCGCCTGCGTGTACGGATGATTGGCGCGGGCAAAGATTTCGGCCGACGTCGAGATCTCCACGATCTTACCCAGATACATGATCGCGACGCGGTCCGAGATGTGCTTGACCACGCCCAGGTCATGGCTGATGAACAGGTACGTGAAACCGTGCTGTTCGCGCAGGTCCATGAACAGGTTGATCACCTGCGCCTGGATCGACACGTCCAGCGCCGCCACCGGTTCATCACAGACCAGGAACTTGGGCGCCACCATCAGCGCGCGGGCGATGCCGATGCGCTGGCGTTGACCGCCCGAGATCTGATGCGGGAAGCGGTCGCGGTATTCGGTGGCCAGACCCACTTCCGTGAGCGCCTGGTCGACGCGGGCGGGGATCTCCGCCGGGGGCGCCAGCTTGTGCACCTTCAGCGATTCGCCCAGGATCTGCCGCAGCCGCTGGCGCGGGTTCAGCGAGGCCTGCGGATCCTGGAAGATCATCTGCACGCCCAGCGTGTACGCCAGCTTGTCGGCGCCGCGCAGGCGGTTGGCGTCCAGGCCCTGGTACAGCAGCTCGCCTTCGGTCTGGCGATGCAGGCCGGCCACGACGCGTCCCAGCGTGGACTTGCCGCAACCGGACTCGCCCACCAGGCCCACGACTTCGCCGCGCTTGATGGACAGGTCCACGCCGTTCACCGCGTACACGGTGCGGCGGTCGATGGGGCGGCCGGTCAGGGCGAGAATGCGTTGGGCCAGGTCAGGCCGCTGCTCGAAGCGCTTGTGGACGTTCTTGAGCTCGATGACGGGGGTATCGGCTTGGCTCATTGCTTACTGTGCCTCGCGGGCAATCGGCACGTAACAGCGATAGCTGCGCGAACCTTCGGTGGTGACGGAGGGGGCCTGCTCGGTGCAGCGCGTGACCGCGTTGACGCAGCGCGGCCGGAACGCACAGCCCGACGGACGGCCCGCCAGGCTGGGCGCCATGCCGTTGATCTGGTGCAGGCGCGCGCCCGGCTGCGTGGCGCCGGGCATCGAGTCCAGAAGGCCCTTGGTATAGGGGTGGCGCGGCGCATCCAGCACCTGTTCGACCGGACCGCTTTCCACGATACGGCCGGCATACATCACGGCCACGCGGTCCGCCAGCTCGGCCACCACGCCCAGGTCGTGGGTAATCCAGATCAGCGCGGTGTTGTGCTCGCGGCAGATCTGCTGCATGCGGTACAGGATCTGGCCCTGGATGGTGACGTCCAGCGCGGTCGTGGGCTCGTCGCAGATGATCAGGTCGGGTTTGTTCAGCATCGCAATCGCGATTGCCACGCGCTGACGCATGCCGCCCGAGAATTCGTGCGGATAGCTCTTCAGCCGCTTTTCCGGCGACGGGATGCCGACCATGGCCAGCGCCTCGCGGCAGCGTTCCTCGGCCTGGGCGCGCGGCACGTCCTCGTGCGTCAGGATGGCTTCCATCATCTGCTCGCCGATGCGCAGCACCGGGTTCAGCGTCATCAGCGGGTCCTGGAAGATCATGGCGATGCGGTTGCCGCGCAACTGGCGCATCTGCTCTTCAGACAGCTTGCGCAGGTCCGTGCCCTTGAACTTCACTTCGCCGTCGACGACTTCGCCCGGCGGGTCGATGAGGCCCAGCAGCGAAAAGCCCGTGACCGACTTGCCCGAACCGGACTCGCCCACCAGGCCTACGATTTCGCCACGGCGCACGGTCAGGTCGACACCGTCGACCGCCAGCCACGCGCCGGCCTCGGTATGGAATGCAGTGCGCAGGCCGCGCACATCAAGAAGAATGTCGCTCATGCTCGACGAGGATCCAGGCTTTCGCGCAGGCGGTCACCCACGATGTTGATGGAGAGGATGAGAACCAGCAGCGCAATGCCCGGGAACAGGCTGATCCAGTAGTCGCCCGACAGCAGGTATTGGAAGCCGTTGGAGATCAAGAGGCCCAGCGACGGTTCGGTGATCGGCACGCCCACGCCCAGGAACGACAGCGTCGCTTCCAGCGCGATCGCGGTCGCGATCTGGATGGTGGCGAACACCATCACCGGACCCAGGCAGTTGGGCAACAGGTGAAAGAGCATGATGCGCCACGCCGGAAAGCCCAGGTTGGCCGCGGCCTCGACGTATTCCTTGCGGCGTTCCTGCAGGGCGCGGCTGCGCATGATCCGAGCGTAGTGGCCCCATTGCACCAGGACAAGCGCCAGGATCACCTTGTCGACCCCCCGGCCCAGCACCACCAGCAGCACCAGCGCCACCAGAATGGTCGGAAAGCCCAGGATGAAGTCGACGATGCGCATCAGCACGGTGTCGACCCAGCCGCCGATGTAGGCGGCCACCAGGCCGATCGCGCCGCCGATGGCGGTTGCCAGCACGACGGCGGACAGGCCCACCATCAGGCTGATGCGCAGGCCATACAGGATGGCGCTGAGCATGTCGCGGCCCTGGTCGTCGGTGCCCAGCCAGGCGATGCTGCCGTCCATCAGCGCCTGGCGCGGGGCCAGGCGCCCGTCCATGAGCGACAGGTTGGCCAGGTCGTACGGATTCTGCGGCGCGAAGAATGGCGCGAAGACCACCAGGATGATCAGGACGGCCAGCGCGATGACCGAGCCGCGCACCGTGGGGCGCGCATGCAGTTTTTTCAGGATGGCGGCGCGCCGGGGCGTCTCGGCCAGAGGCTGGACGGTGCGGGTGCGGCCGGGATTGGGAGAGTTAGCCATGGCGGTTCAATGAGCGGGGGCCACGAGCTGCACGCGCGGGTCGAGCGCGGCGTACAGGATGTCCACAACCAGGTTGATGATGACGAAGATCAGCGTGACCAGCATCACGTAGGCGACGACGACGGGGCGGTCGAGCTGGTACACGCTGTCGATCAGCAGCTTGCCCATGCCGGGCCACGCGAACACGGTCTCGGTGATGGTCGAGTAGGCGATCAGCGTGCCGAACTCCATGCCGATCACCGTGACCACCGGGATCAGGATGTTGCGCAGGATGTGGCGGCGCACGATGCGGCCGGGTTTGACGCCCTTGGCGCGCGCGAACTTCACGTAGTCCTGGCTGCGGGCTTCCACCACGCCGGAGGCCGTCAGGCGCAGCACCAGGGCGATGTTGGCCAGCGCCAGGTTGATGGCGGGCATGATCAGGTGCGACCAGCCGTCGGCGGTCAGGATGGACAGGCGCACGCCCAGCACGGTCACCGTGTCGCCGCGGCCGGTGGCGGGCAGCCAGCCCAGCCAGACGGCGAACAGCAGGATCAGCATCATGCCCTGCCAGAAGTTCGGCAGCGAAAAGCCCAGCACGGACGAGGCCATGATGCCGCGGCCCACGTACTCATCGCGGTACAGGCCCGCGATCAGGCCCAGCGGAATGCCGATCACACAGGTCAGCATGATCGCGACGATCACGAGCTCGAACGTGGCCGGAATGCGCTGCACGATCAGTTCGATCGCCGGGATGCCGTGCACGAAGGACGTGCCCAGGTCGCCGTGCACCGCGCGCCACAGGAAGCCTGTGTACTGCTGCCACACGGGCAGGTCCAGGCCCAGGCGGGCGATCATCGCCTCGCGCGCGGCCTGGCTGGCTTCGGGGCTGACCAGCAGCTCGATCGGGTCGCCCACGGCATACACCGCGAAGAAGACCACGACCGAAACGGCCAGCAGCACGAACAGACTCTGTATCAGTCTGCGTAGGATGAACAAGGCCACGAGATGATTTCCTTGGTGGGCTCAGGGGTTGGGGAAAAGCCGGGGGGGTTGGCAGGCCGTACGCTACGCAATCGGCTGCGCCAGGCGCACGACGGTGACGCCGGGCCGCAGGTTGGCGGTGGAGGGCATGATGAGCACGCAGTTGTCGTACGGGGTGGTGACGGGCTCGCCTTCCGACCAGCCGATGACGGTGCCCGCCTTGGGCAGCATCTCCAGGCCCTTCCAGGCCTCGGCGAAACGGAAGTCGGCGCTCTTGGCGGCGACAGCGTGCGTGACGCGCAGCGCGCGCTGCAGCGGCGCGCCGGGCGCGAACCAGGCGGCGGGGATGTCGCTGCGGTCCACCGTGCCGGCCTGCACCAGAAAGCGCGCCATCTGGTCGGCGGCCACGCCGCGCGCCTCGGGGGCGCCATGGAAACCGCATTCAATCAGCAGGGACCGCGTGCCGTTGTCGCCGGCTTCGCCGAAACGGCCGAAATCGCGCATGCGCACACCGGCGGCGTGGCCCGCGTCGGCAATGATTGTGGCGGGATTGCCCAATGCCAGCGCCAGATCGATGTTGCGCTGTTCCAGGCCGGTCAGCTGCAGCGGCACGTCGGAATTGCTCATCGAATGGAAGTCGAGCAGCCAGTCCGCCTGCTCCACCCACGGACGGAGCTCGGCGGCGCGGCGGCGCTCTTGGGAGATCGGCGCGGACAGCTTGTCCTCGCTCCAGACGCGGTTCATGTCTTCGTCCACGAAGCGCGCGGGGGCGTAATTGCGGGCGTCGAAGCGGTCGAACGCCGCCAGGTTACAGAACGCCAGCGTCAGCGTGCCGCGGCGCGGGCGCAGGCCGGCGGCAAGCAGGTCCTTCAGCGCCCAGGCGCCGCACAGTTCGTTGCCGTGGATCAGCGCGCTCAGCATCACCCGCTTGCCGGGCGCGCCGGAATCGAAATGCCAGACGCCGGGCGTATCGGTGTTGCCCACGCGCTCGGCCGACAGGTCCGGACAGGCCAACAGGAAAGGACGGGGGGCAGGGGCGGACGAAGACGGGGGCAAAGACGTGGGCATGGCGGTTCCGATGAAGCGAGACGATTGTAGGGGATGGGGCGGGGAACTCGGGCAAAGCGGGGCGCATTTGCGCCGCCACAAGGCAAAACGGCTGCACGAGGCAGCCGTTTCTTCTTTACTCAGCCCTGCCGGCTCACTTGGCGTCGGGCTTGACCGAGGTGGCCAGGGTGTACTGGTCGCGGCGGCCTTCGTACGAGATGCCCTTGCGGTATGCCCAGATGCTGCTTTCGAAGTGCAGCGGGATCAGCGGCACGTTGTCCAGGGCGATCTGGGTGGATTCCTGCAGCAGCTTTTCGCGCTTGGCGGGGTCGACCGTCACGATGGCCTGCTTGTAGACCTTGTCGAAGTCGGCGTTCGAGAAGCCGCCGTAGTTGCTGGTGCCCAGGCTGACGGGCGAATCCAGCGTGGCGACCCACAACTGGAACAGCGCCGAGGCTTCACCGGTTTCCGCCGGCCAGCCGCCCATCGAGAAGCTGAACTCGCGCTTGGCGCGCTTGGGGAAGTAGATGGAGGCGGTCATCGCGTCCACGTTGGTCTTGATGCCGACGCGCGACAGGTACTGGGCGACTGCCTGGGCGACCTGGCCGTCGTTGACGTAACGGTCGTTGGTGGACGACAGCGTCAGTTCAAAGCCGTTCGGGTAGCCGGCTTCGGCCAGCAGCTTCTTGGCGCCTTCCGGGTCGTACTTGATTTCCGGGGCCTTGGGCAGGGCGCCGAACATGCCGTCGGGCATGAACTGGAAGGCCGGGGTGGCCATGCCGTCCATGATGCGGGCGGTGATCGTCTTGCGGTCGATGGCCATGTTGATGGCTTTCCGGACGCGCAGGTCCTGCAGCGGGTTCTTGCCGTCGGCGCTCTTGACGAACGGGCTGGGGTTGCGGCCCACGTCCGGCTGGAAGAACACCAGTCGGGTGGACGGCGTGGCCACAAAGGCGAACTTCGGGTTGTCCTTCAGGCGCGGCAGGTCACGCGCGGCGGGGTTTTCGATCATGTCGAAGTCGCCGGAGAGCAGGCCGGTCAGGCGCGGGCCGGCGGACGGCACCGGCACGAACTTCACTTCCTTCCAGTGCGGCTTCTCGCCCCAGTAGTTCTCGTTGCGGACCAGCTCGATGCCGGTGCCCTTGACGTAGGACTTCAGCATGTAGGGGCCGGTGCCGATGGCGTCCTTGCCGTTGTTGAAGTCGACCACCGTGGGCCAGGCGCCCGTCACGCCGCAACCCTTCTTGGGGTCGTACGTGAGCTTGCCGTGTTCGACGATGCCGTTCCAGATGATCGGCAGCGAGCGGGCCAGTTCGGCCGGCATCAGGGGGAAGGGTTCGCCCGTCTTGATGATGACGGTGTGCGCGTCCGGCGTCTGGACGTCGGTGATGCGCTTGGTCATGTCCATGTAGGACTGCGACACGTTGGTTTCGTTGTTCAGCGTCCGGCAGATCGTGAACAGCACGTCTTCGGACGTGAACGGCTTGCCGTTCGAGAACTTGACGTCGTCGCGCAGCTTGAATTCCCAGGTCAGGTCGTCCAGGTTCTTCCAGGAAGTCGCAAGCTGGGGAACCAGCTTCATGTCGGCGCTGCGGCCCACCAGCGAGTTGTAGACGTGCGCGGAGAACGCGTCGTTCTGCGTCATCTTGTGATAGTGGGGGTCCGCCGAGGTCGGTTCGGCCGACAGGCCGATCTTCAGCGTCTGGGCTTGGGCGGCTGCCAGGGGAATGGCGGCGGCCACAAGGGCCAGGGTGGTGCGCAACTTCATGGTGACAACTCCGGATGGGGAACGAACCGGATCGTGCAGGCGGCCACGCGCGCCAGGGGACGACTGCGTCGGCCAGGGGGCTTGCGGGGAAATGTCGCCAGGGCACGACGGCAAGGGGCCGATTATCGGTAGGGGGTTCGCGCGCTGTCAATGCGCAGCGGCAATCGGGGCGCTAGGGAAAACGCCGAGAAGAGAAGGGAGAGAGGGCGTCGCGCGGTCCCTCTTGGGACCTCTCGCGACGCGATGGCGCCGGTGAGGGGACGGGCGCCGAAACGTTGCGGCGGGAGCCTGGGGAGGGCCAGGCGGGCGCGGCAACGGCAGCGCGCCAGGCTGAGTCGCGGGAGATTGGTCGCGATTCAGCCTGGCGCGGCTGTTATTACCACTGCGATCCGGAGAAGCGCGAGCTGGCGGCGCGAGCCTTGTTCATCGATTCGTTCACTTCGTCGATGAAGGCAAAGACGGCGGCAACAGCGGCTGCTACGGATTGGCCAGCCTTCTTCAGGCTGGTCAGCGGGTGAGAATTCGGTTGGTTTTCGAGAGCGCCGCGGAGCAGGTCACGCTCCAGCGCGTCGGTCAGGCGGGCAGTGTGGTTCAGGGTCAGTTCGCTCATGGTTGGGCTCCAGTCCGTTTCGTCATGGGGTAAACCATTATAGGGATAACCCTAGGCCAATAGCAATCTCATTTTAGGGGAAAACCCTAGTATGTTGTAAAAATGTTTTGTCGGGCTTGGACTTAGCGTGCGTTGCGCAGGGCGCGGGCGGCGTCGGCAAGCTCGCCGGCCGTCAGGCCGATGGGGCCGACACCCTGGGCGACGAGTGCATCAGCGGCGGCGCCATGCAGCCAGACGGCGCCGAGCACGGCCTGGTCCAGGGGCAGCTTCTGGGCGATCACCGCGCCCAGCATGCCGGCCAATACGTCCCCGGTTCCGGCGGTGGCGAGGCCCGGGTTGCCAGTGGTGTTGACGTGCAGGCCGCCGTCCGGGGCGCACACCACGGTCCCGGCGCCCTTGAGCACCACCCACGCCTGAAAGCGCTGCGCCAGTTGCCGGGCGGCGGCGGGGCGGTCGCGCTGGATGGTGTCGGTGCCGACGCCCAGCAAACGGGCGGCTTCCGCCGGGTGCGGGGTCAGCACGACGGGCCCCGCGCCCCAGGTCGGCCGGATTTCGCCGCGGGCGAGCAGATTCAGGCCGTCGGCGTCCAGGACCAGCGGCGCGTGCCGCCGCAGGACGAACAGTTCGGACAGGGCGTTGGCGGCCAGCGCGCCC
Organism: Achromobacter animicus; assembly: GCF_902859585.1. Classification (GTDB taxonomy): domain Bacteria; phylum Pseudomonadota; class Gammaproteobacteria; order Burkholderiales; family Burkholderiaceae_B; genus Achromobacter; species Achromobacter animicus. The sequence goes on from NZ_CADIJM010000013.1 coordinate 34,789, forward strand.
GTGCCGATCCCGCAGCCGGCGACCCAGGCGGTCACGCCCCAGTCTTCTTCCAGCAGCGAACGGAAGTCGCGCAGCATCAGTTCGGGTTGCAGCGGATCGCAGGGCAGCGGCAGCGTTTCCTGCACGAAACCCACCAGCACCTTGCCGGCGCCGGTCTTCAGGGCAGCGCGGGCGGCGAGCAGGGCTGCGCCGGTCATGCCGGGACCGCCGCCCACCACGCCCACGGTGCCGAAGCTGCCTTTGTGCGAGTCGTCCGCGCGGGGAGCGAACAGGGCGGGCAGCGCGGCGCGGTCAATGGGGACGGCGGGGGTGTTCATGGGGTGAGGCTCCGGAGGGAAATCGTCTTGGCGGGTCGGCCGTATCCACTATAGTGCGCAAAAACGCGGCCGCCTTGGGGCGGGGTGCGAACATCCAAAGACCAGACCCGGAGCAGACAATGACCGACATCACGCTGGAACACTATTCGGCCTACGAATCCCTGAAGCTGCGCCGCCATCCTGGCGGCGTGCTGGAACTGATCATGGGCGCCAAGGGCGGCGTGCCGGGCAAGCTGTCCACGGCCGACGACCGGATGCACCGGGAACTGGCCGATATCTGGCGCGACATCGACACCGATCCGGACACGCGGGTCGTGGTGATCCGCGGCGAGGGCAAGGGCTTCTCGGGGGGCGGCGACCTGGATCTGGTGCAGCAGATGGCGGACGACTTCGACGTGCGCACCCGCGTCTGGCGCGAGGCGCGCGACCTGGTCTACAACATCATCAATTGCAGCAAGCCCATCGTGTCGGCCATGCACGGCGCGGCGGTGGGGGCGGGGCTGGTGGCCGGCCTCCTGGCAGACATCTCGATCGCGGCGCGCGACGCCCGCATCATCGACGGCCACACCCGGCTCGGCGTCACGGCGGGCGACCACGCCGCCATCGTCTGGCCGCTGCTGTGCGGCATGGCCAAGGCCAAGTACTACCTCATGCTGTGCGAGACGGTGTCTGGCGAGGAAGCCGAACGCATCGGCCTCGTGTCGCTCTGCGTGGACGAGGCCGAACTGATCGGCAAGGCGTTCGAAGTGGCCAACAAGCTGGCGGCCGGGTCGCAGACGGCGATCCGCTGGACCAAATATTCGCTGAACAACTGGCTGCGCATGGCCGGACCGACCTTCGACACGTCGCTGGCGCTGGAATTCATGGGTTTTGGCGGCCCGGACGTGCGCGAGGGCATCAATTCCCTGCGTGAACGCCGGGCGCCGAACTTCCGGCCCGACTCGCCGTTCTGACGCGTTATTTCTTGAAGAACTTGGCGAATGCCGCCTGCGCCTCTTCGGTCTGCAGGCGGGCGCGGAACTGCTGGGCTTCGTAGTCCAGCGTCTCCTGGATGGCCTGGCGGTCCGCCCGCTTCATCATGGCCTTGGTCAGGCGCAGCGCGGCAGGCGGCTGGCGCGCCAGGTCCTCTGCGGTGGCTTGGGCCGCAGCCAGCGCCTCGCCCTTGGGCGTGACGGACGTGGCCAGACCGGCGTCCTCCGCCTCCTGCGCCGAAAAAGCTTTGCCCTGCATCAGCCACTGCGCTGCCCGGCGGCCCACCAGACGCGGCATCAGCAGGCTGGACGCGCCTTCGGGACACAGCCCCAGGGCGACAAACGGCATGCGCAGGGTCGCGCCTTCCCCGATGTGGACAAAATCGCAGTGCTGCAGCAGCGTCACGCCGATGCCGATGGCGTAACCCTCGACCGCGGCGATCACGGGCACGTCGGCCGTGGTCAGCGCGCGCAGGAACGTCAGCCCGGCACTGTCGCCCGCCCCGCGTTCGGCCTGGAAGTCGCGCAGGTCGTTGCCCGCCGTGAAGTGTTCGCCCGCGCCCGTCAGGATGACCGCTGAGACCGCCACGTCCGCGCTGGCGAGCGAAATCTGCTCGGTCAGGGCGGCATAGGTGGCGGTGTCCAGCGCGTTGCGGCGGTCCTTGCGGTCGATCGTCAGCGTGAGGATGGCGCCGTCGCGCGCCACCTTCAGGCCGGCGCTCATGCGTGCGGTCCCGTGGCCAGGCGGGCCTTTGCTTCGGCGTATTCATGCCGCAGCGTGTCGACGATCTTGCGGGCCGGCTCGACGCTGGCGATGCCGCCCACGCCCTGGCCGGCGCCCCAGATGTCCTTCCAGGGCTTGACGCGGGTCGTGCCGAAATTGGATGCGCCGCTGTCCGGGGCGGGCAGATTGGCCGGATCCAGGCCGGCGGCCGCGATGCTGGCCTTCAGGTAATTGCCCGGTATGCCGGTGAAGAACGGCGTGTACAGAATGTCCGAGGCGCTGGCCTCGACGATCGCGGCCTTGTAGCCGTCGCTGGCGTTCGCTTCCTCGCTGGCGATGAAGCGCGTGCCCATATAGGCGAAGTCCGCGCCCATGGCCTGCGCCGCCAGGACGTGCGCGCCCGAGGTGATGGCGCCCGACAGGATCAGGGGGCCGTCATAGAAGCGCCGCACTTCAGAGATCAGCGCGAAGGGGCTGAGCGTGCCGGCATGGCCGCCCGCGCCCGCGCACACCAGGATCAGCCCGTCCACGCCCGCTTCCAGCGCCTTTTCCGCGTGCCGGATCGTCGTCACGTCATGGAAGACCTTGCCGCCCCAGTCGTGCACGCCCTTCACCAGGTCGCCGGGGGCGCGCAGGCTGGTGATGATGAGCGGCACACGGTGGCTGGCGCATACCGCCAGGTCCTGTTCCAGCCGGTCGTTGGACTGGTGGATGATCTGGTTGACGGCAAACGGCGCGACGGGGGCGCCGGGATTGGCCTCGCGGTAGGACGCCAGGCCGGCCTGGACTTCGTCCAGCCAGTCGGTCAGAAGCGTCTGCGGGCGCGCATTCAGCGCGGGAAACGACAACACGATGCCGCTCGTGCACTGCGCGATGACCAGCTTGGGATTGGACACGATGAACATCGGGGCACTGATGACCGGCAAGGACATCTGGCCATACAAATCAGTCACGAGGGGATGGGGCATGGGGCGTCGTCTCGTTGTAGGTTTTGGAGTATATTAATTACCTACCGACCGTCCGGTAATTAATTAATCTTTATTTAACGGCATGCGCGGAATGGCTGTCAATTGCGGTTCGCCAGAACCCTCCGGCCTCGCGCGGCCCCTGCCAAAGGCGTCCATGGGCATCACCCCCCAACCCGTTCAGAAACGTGCCCGTGCGGGCCGGCCACCCACCCTGGCCGCCCCGCGCGAACGCATTCTGGAAGAAGCCGCCAAGCTGTTCGCGCGCAGCGGCTACGACGGCAGCTCCATTGCCGACCTGGCCGGCGCGATCGGCGTGTCCAAGGCGGCCATCTATCACTACTACCCCACCAAGCAGGACATCTACGACGCCATCATCCTCGAGGTGCTGGAGGGTCTGACGCACACCGTCGGCCGCGACGTGGCCGGCGCCGAGGGCGGCGTGGCCCGCCTGCGCGCTTTCATGGTGGGACATGCCCGGTACTTCGAGCAGCACCACGCCCAGTTCGTGACGATGCTGATCGGGTATTCCGGCATGGCGCTGTCCGAGCGCGAAGATGCCGCCCGCCTGCGCGACAACTACGAGAAACAGCTGCGCGACGTGATCGCGCAGGGCGTGGCCGAAGGCGCATTCCGCGCGCTGGACGTGGCCGCCACCGGGCGCGCGGTGCTGTCGATGCTGAACTGGATGGTGCGCTGGTACAAGCCCGGCCAGGGCGACAGCGCCGAATCCATCGCCGACGGCTATTTCGATCTGCTGGTGGGCGGCATGCGCGCCTGAACCGGCCGCCACCCCCATTCCTGACCCATATCCGCTTATAGAGACCTCCATCATGGCCCTCGACACCGAAACCCTGAATCTCCTGATCGACGCCGTCCGCCGCTTCGTCCACGAACGCCTGATCCCCGCCGAGGACGAACTGGCCGCCAGCGGCGAAGTGCCGCCGGACATCGTCAAAGAAATGCGCGACCTGGGCCTGTTCGGTCTGTCGATCTCGCCGGATTACGGCGGCCTGGGCCTGACGATGGAAGAAGAGGTCCGCGTTGTGTTCGAACTGGGCCAGACCTCGCCCGCCTTCCGCTCGCTGGCAGGCACCAACATTGGCATCGGCTCGCAGGCCATCGTCCTGGCCGGCACCGACGAGCAGCGCGCCAATTACCTGCCCAAGCTGGCCAGCGGCGAGCTCATCGGCTCCTTTGCGCTGACCGAGCCCGATGCCGGTTCCGACGCCATGTCGCTGCGCGTGTCCGCCGAGCGCGACGGCGACTGCTACGTGCTGAACGGCACCAAGCGCTACATCACCAACGCGCCCATCGCCGGCCTGTTCTCGGTCATGGCGCGTACCGCGCCCGAGCGCCGCGCCAATTCGATCTCGTGCTTTCTGGTCGAAGCGGGCGCGCCGGGCCTCATCATCGGCAAGCCGGACAAGAAGATGGGCCAGGCCGGCGCGCTGACCAGCGACGTCGTGTTCGACAACTGCCGCGTGCCGGCCAGCGCGCTGCTGGGCGGCGAAGAAGGCAACGGTTTCCGGACCTCCATGCGCGTGCTGGACAAGGGACGCCTGCACATTTCCGCGCTGTGCGTGGGCATTGCCGACCGCCTGTTGCGCGACGCCGTGCAGTACGCCAACGAGCGCAAGCAGTTCGGCCAGCCCATCGCCGAGTTCCAGCTCATCCAGGCGATGATCGCCGACAGCCAGGCCGAGTTGTATGCGGCCCGCTGCATGGTGCTGGACGCCGCCCGCATGCGCGACCGTGGCGAGAACACCACCATGCAGGCCGCCTGCTGCAAGCTCTTCTCCACCGAAATGGTGGGCCGCGTCGCCGACCGCGCGGTGCAGATCCACGGCGGTGCGGGCTACATGTCCGAATACGCGGTGGAACGCTTCTACCGCGACGTGCGCCTGTTCCGCATCTTCGAAGGCACCTCGCAGATCCAGCAGCTGGTCATCGCGCGCGAGACCATCAAGGCGCATTCCTGATCTTTCCGTCGCCAGACGTCCGGCCAACGCGTTCCAGAGGCTAATATCCAGTCTGACGAATGTTGATCGGAAGGCGGCCCCCGCGGGCCGCCTTCTGGCATGACGGAATCCCAGTCCGCCCGGCGCTTCTCCGCGGGGCCGGAAGTTCTCATTTCCCTTCTAGCGAAAAGATTACCGATGTCGCAACGTCCCGCTCCCCTCACCGGCATACGCGTGCTGGATCTGACCCGCGTGCTGGCGGGTCCCTGGTGCACCCAGAACCTGGCCGACCTTGGCGCCGAGGTGATCAAGATCGAACGGCCCGGCTCGGGCGACGATACGCGCGCCTGGGGCCCCCCGTACCTGAAGGACGAAGCGGGCCACGACACCACCGAGGCCGCCTACTACCTGTCGGCCAACCGCAACAAGATGTCGGTGGCGCTGGACATCGCGTCGCCGCGCGGCGCGGAGCTGGTGCGCGAGCTGGCGCTGCAAAGCGACATCCTGGTTGAAAATTTCAAGGTCGGCGGGCTTTCCAAGTACGGCCTGGACTACGAGAGCCTGAAGGAACTGAACCCGCGCCTGATCTATTGCTCGATCACGGGCTTCGGCCAGACCGGCCCGTACGCCAGCCGTCCCGGCTATGACTTCATGATCCAGGGCATGGGCGGCCTGATGAGCATCACGGGCGAGCGCGACGACCTGCCCGGCGGCGGTCCGCAGAAGGCCGGCGTGGCCGTGGCCGACCTGATGACGGGCATGTATTCCACCGTGGGCATCCTGGCCGCGCTGCACGAGCGCGCCCGCAGCGGCCTGGGCCAGCACATCGACATGGCCCTGCTGGACTGCCAGGTCGCCATGATGGCCAATCAGAACCTGAACTTCATGACCTCCGGCGTGGCCCCGCGCCGCGCGGGCAACGCGCACCAGAACCTGGTTCCCTACCAGGTGTTCGCGGCCAGCGATGGTCACCTCATCGTGGCCGTGGGCAACGACAGCCAGTTCCGCAACTACTGCGGCGCGATCGGCCTGCCCGAGCTGTCGGCCGACCCGCGTTTCGCCACCAACCCGCAACGCGTGAAGAACCGCGAGGAACTCGTGCCCCTCTTGGCCGAGCGCATGGCCACCGGCGAGCGCGACCACTGGCTCGCGGCGCTGGAAGGCGTGGGCGTGCCGGCCGGGCCCATCAACACGCTGGACCAGGTCTACGAAGACCCGCACGTCCTGGCCCGCAACATGAAGCGCGAGCTGCCGCATCCGGCCGCCGGCACCGTGCCCGTGGCCGCCAGCCCGCTGAAGTTTTCCGGCAGCCCGGTCGAGTACCGCCGCGCGCCGCCCATGCTGGGCGAGCACACCGAGCAGGTCCTGTCCGAGAAGCTGGGACTGTCGGCCGAAGAAATCCAGGCGCTGGCGCAGAGCCGGGCCTGATGCGCGCGCGAAGGCGGCCAGTCCGCCTGTCGCGCACGCCGCGCCGCGCCGGGCGCACGATCCATTCCAATACAGGCAGGAGAGAGTTGATGACGGAGATTCAAACCATCGGCGTCGTGGGCGCCGGGGCCATGGGGCGCGGCATCGCGCAGATCGCGGCGCAGGCCGGCCTGCGCGTGCGTCTGTACGACACCAGTTTGGAGGCCATTGCGGCCGCGCGCGAATCCTTGCGCCAGACCTGGGAGAAGCTGGCCCAGAAGGGCAAGCTGACCGCCGCCGACGCACAAGCCGCGCTCGAGCGCGTCGAATCGGCCACCGCGCTGACCGACATGTCGAACTGCCAGCTCGTGGTCGAGGCCATCGTCGAGCGGCTGGACGTCAAGCGTGATCTTTTCGCCGCGCTGGAAGGCGTGGTGTCCGACGACTGCATTCTGGCGTCCAACACCTCGTCGCTTTCCATCACCGCCATCGCGGCCGCCTGCAAGCGTCCGCAACGCGTGGTCGGCTATCACTTCTTCAATCCCGTTGCGCTGATGAAGGTGGTCGAGGTCATCGACGGCCTGCGCAGTGCGCCGGAGGTGGGCGACGCCCTGGCCGAGCTGGCCCGCCGCATGGGGCACACGCCCGTGCGCGCCAAGGACATGCCCGGTTTTATCGTCAACCACGCCGGCCGCGGCATGAACACCGAAGGCCTGCGCGTCGCGCAGGAGGCTGTGGCCACCTTCGCCCAGGTCGACGCCGTGATGCGCGAGCAGGCGGGCTTTCGCATGGGACCGTTCGAACTGCTGGACCTGACCGCGCTCGACGTCTCGCATCCGGTGATGGAATCCATCTACCGCCAGTTCTTCGACGAGCCGCGCTTTCGCCCGTCGCCGATCACGACCGTGCGTCTGGCGGGCGGGCTGATCGGCCGCAAGGCGGGGGAGGGCTTCTACGTCTACGCCGACGGCCAGAAGCAGGTGCCGGCCGAAGCGGCGGCGCCCGCGCTGCCCGAGGGCCTGAAGGTCTGGGTCAGCCCCAAGCACGGCGAAGGCTACGCCCGCGCTTCCGCGCTGGTTGAAAAGCTGGGCGGCACGCTGGTCACGGGATCGACGCCGGATGCCGATGCGCTGATTATCGTCACGCCGTTCGGTGAAGACGTGTCCACCAGCGTCTCCGCGCAAGGCCTGAACGCGGGCCGCACGGTTGGCCTGGACACGCTGTATGCGTTCGATAACGCGAAGCGCCGCACGATCATGGTCTCGCCCGCGACCGAGGACAAGTGGCGCGACGCGGCCCATGCACTGCTGGCCGCCGACGGCGTGCCCGTTACGGTGATCGAGGATTCGCCCGGCTTCATCGCGCAACGTATCGTGGCGCACATCGTGAACATCGCCTGCGATATCGCGCAGCAGAAGATCGCCACGCCCGAGGACATCGATCTGGCCGTGACGCTGGGGCTGGGTTACCCGGTAGGCCCGCTGGCTTTGGGCGACAAGCTGGGCGCCGATCGCATTCTGGAAATCCTGAAGAGCATGCAGCGTGTGACGGGCGACACCCGTTACCGTCCCAGCCTGTGGCTGCAGCGCCGCGTGCAGTTGGGCATGTCGCTGGTGAAGACGTCGGCGGCGGACTGATCGCTGGGTGGCGAGGTGTCTGACACCTTTGCCACGCGAAGCCGGGTCACCGGATAAAAAAAGCCCCTTGAAGATTCAAGGGGCTTTTTATCGCCTGCGATGCGGGCGGGTATTACTTGGCGGCGTTCACCATGAACTCCACGGCGGCGCGGATGTCGTCTTCCGAGGCGTTGGCTGCGCCGCCCTTGGGAGGCATTGCACCCTTGCCCGTCATGGCGACCTTGACCATCGCGTCCATGCCGGTCTTGATGTAGGGCTCCCAGGCGGCCTTGTCGCCGAACTTGGGCGCGTTGGCCACGCCCGTGGCGTGGCACGCGAAACAGGCCGTCTTGTAGAGCTGTTCGCCCGCCGGGTTGACGGCGGCGGCCTTTTGTTCGGGGGCGGGAGCGGCGGCAGCAGGAGCGGCGGCAGCCGGTGCGGCGGCGGCAGGAGCAGCGGCGGCGGGCGCGGCAGCAGCGGGAGCCGCCGGCGCCGGTGCAGCGGCTTGCGCGGCCGGTGCGGCTTCGCCTTCCTTCTTGGCGCCGTCTTCAGCGGGGGCTGCCGGTTCCGGCAGCGAGGCGCCGGACTTATTGGCCATGTAGACCACGGCGCGCGCGACTTCGTAGTCGGACAGGGCCGGGTTGCCGCCCTTGGCGGGCATGCCGCCCTTGCCGTGCAGCGCGACCTTCATCATCTCGTCGTAGCCAGCCTTGATGAAAGGCGCCCACGCGGCGTTGTCGCCCAGCTTGGGTGCGCCAGCCACGCCAGCGGTGTGACAGGCCGTACAGACGGTGGCGAAGACCTGTTCGCCGGTCTTGAAGACCTTGGGCGCGTTGGCGTCAACGAGTTCGAATCCCGCAACGGGCGCGATCCGCCGTGCGACGGCCTCGCCGGACAAAGCGTCCGAGCCGGCGCCGGTCTTGGTGCCGGTGACCACCATGTTCACCAGAAGGATGATGATGGCGATGGGAACCACGAAAGCCAGGACGATCGTGACGATCAGTTGCTTCGGGGTCTTGATGGGGGAGGAGTGCTCTTCTATGTGTTCCTGCTCGTTGCTCATGACCTAATCCTGCTAACGGGTACCGGGGGCGCCTGGCGGCGGCAACAGAAAATCAGAACTGCACAAGTCGGCGGCAACTCATGCCCGCCTGCAAGCAAACGCTGGATTATATAACGGTGTCATGGACGATCGTCCAATGAGAAAGGACGGGTTTTCGATGAGTTTGCCGGAGGATTTGATCCAGTTCATGCAGAACGCGTAAAACTGGGTACAATACCGCCTCCTTGCGCTGCGCCCGTAGTTCAATGGATAGAATGAGAGTTTCCGAAGCTCTTGATACAGGTTCGATTCCTGTCGGGCGCGCCAACTGATTAAAGCAGTGCGTTGTTCCGGGCCCTTCATGGGCCCTTTTTTGTTTTCGCCGATACTGCGGGCGAAAGCCCGTGGACAAAATCGCGCGGGCACAATCGCGAGGGCAAATCGCGAGGGCAGGATCACCGACGATTCCTAATAATCCGCCGCGAAAGAGCATCCGCCAATCATCGTGCCGTCCAAACCCGCAAAAACTCAGACGCACTCCGATCGCCCTTCCATGGGACAGCGCGACGCGGCGCAACAGTTGTCATGGGATGACCTGCGCATCATCAAGACACTGAGCGACTGCGGCAATCGGTCGATCGCTGCCGAAAAGCTCGGCATCAATGCCTCCACCGTCTCGCGCCGCGTGGCGCACGCCGAAGCCGCGTTGGGCGTCGCGTTGTTCGACCGGCGGCACGCGGGCTACAAGCTGACGTCTGAGGGCACGGAGCTGCGCGCACTGAGCGAGCGCGTCGAACTCGATGTCGTCAGCGTGGCCCGACGCATTTCCGGTGCCGCGCACGATCCGCAGGGCACGCTGCGCGTCGCCACCAGCGATTCGCTCCTGCTGTATTTCCTGACGCCCATCATTGCTGAATTCAGAGCCGCGCATCCCTCATTGACCGTCGAGGTGCTGGTCGGCAACGGCACACTGGATCTGGCGCGGGACGAATCCGACGTCGCGCTCAGGGCGACGCGGCGCCCGCCCGAGAGCTGGGTGGGACGCAGACTGGCAGGCATCGCGTGGGCGCCTTACGGGGCTGCGCAGCAATTTGGCCGCAAGACACCCGCCGCCGAACGCCTTTACGAGCTGGATTGGGTGTCGTACGCGGGCGGGCTGTCCGGGCTCAAGGCCGCGCACTACCTTGAAAGCCGTGTCGCGCCATCCCGCATTGCCTACCGGTCGGACTCGGTTGCCGCGGTAAGCGCGGGTATCTCGGCCGGCCTGGGCATGGGCTACCTGCCTTGCATGCTGGGCGACGCGATGGCCGATGTGGTGCGCGTCGGTCCCGTCGTGCCGGAGCTTCAGGATGAGCTTTGGCTGCTCACCCATCCTGACATCCGCGGATCCCGGCGCGTCCAGGCTTTCATGCGCTTTTGCGCCGCGGCCGTGGCCAAGCAGAAGGCATTGATCGAGGGCCGCTAGGCCCTTTTCCCGCCAATCAGCAGTGCCCGGTCAGCCGGCATCCTTGGGACGCAGGATGGCCTTGCAAGCGATCTCGATCAACTGCGCAGGCATCGCCAGACGCGACACGCCGATCAGGTTGCTGGCCACTTGCGGACGGTCGGTGCCGTACGCGGCCTTGCGCACCTTGCCCGCCGCTGCAAAGGCGGCATCCACATCCAGCACATACAGCGTTTCTTCGACGACGTTATCCAGCGTGGCGCCGAATTTGCCCAGCAACACCGCCAGGTTCTCGTAGGTGGCGCGCATCTGCGCTTCCATCGTGGAGAAGTCGCGCGGCTTGCCTTGGTCGTCCAGCTCGGCCGGCGCGATCAGGTTGCCGTCCTGGTCGTGGTTGAGCTGGCCCGACACATAGATTTCGTTGCCCACCTGCACCGCCTGCGCATAACCATAGGCGTCTTCCCACGGCACGCCCCAGTAGGCGGTTTTCTTGTCGAGCGGGTTCGCTTGCGTCGTCATGGTTTTCTCCTTGGGGATATGGGAAAGAAGGTGGGTGATCAGAAGGCTCCAGCGTAACCGTGGCACGAAGTTCCCGGAGCGCATTACTGCGCTTTCAAGATGCAAATTTGCACTTTGAATGCCGCCGGCATGAATACACCTTTGCCGCCGCAAACGTTCCGGTGGGCTGGCACGTTATCGAATTCAGAGCAACCGAGACTCGTCGGATTCCCAAGCGGACGTTGATCCTGATAAGCGGGTCGCGCCATCGGAGTAAACGTACTCTGGGTGTGGCCGGGGAGCTTGAACACAATCGATCACACCGACGCGATGCGCTTTGACGAACAGCCGAGCTGAACGAACAGAAGCCGCGCGTCAATCCAACACCCAGGATGATCGATTGATGCTCGTGGATTCCCGCGCGGCGCTGCGCCGCGCAGATTCAATGCTGTTTCCCAATGCCAGAACAACCGCGATCAAGCTCTGCCTTGGTCTGTTGCTGCTGTCCGTGAACATGTCACACCAACCCGATGCCTGGGGCGCGATCGTGGGTGTTTCGGGGGCCGGCGGCCTCGGCGGCGCACCCAATGGAGGCCGCGGCGGCGATGGTGGCAACGGAGATGCCGCCCTGGACCTGACGACGTCATACACCATGGTCGGCGACGTCGAGGGCGGGGCCGGCGGCGGCGGCGGGGGAGGCGGTGGCGGCGGGCATGGTCACTCCATGGGGGGAGCGGGTGGCGACGGCGGCAACGGCGGAGTCGGCGTCGTCATCTCAGGCGACGCGGTGGTATTGCACAACGATGGCTGGTCGATCCGCGGCGGCAAGGGCGGCGGTGGCGGAGGGGGAGGCGGCTCCACTTTCCACCCCTCCGTAGAGCCGGACGGCGGTCGCGGTGGTGACGGCTCGATGGGCGTTGACGGCGCCGCCGGCGGGGGCGGCGGAGGCGGCGCACACGTCCGGGCGGCCTTCGGCGGAGACGGCGGCAACGGGGGAGAAAATGGCCTGACTGCCGGCGGGGGCCCTCCAGGCGTCTCCTGGGCTGGCGGCGGGGGCGGGGGCGGAGGTGCTTCCGTCAACGGGGGGGCGCCGGGCGCAGACGTGTGGCCGATCCTGATCGAGGGCATTGGGGGGGCGGGCGGCATTGCCGGCGGGGCATCCGGCGTCAACGGAGGCGATGCCAAACCGTATGAAGGATTCGCCGCAGGGGGTGGGGGCGGCGGAGCGCCAGGCGGCGATGGCGGTGGCGGCGGGCAGTACTCGCGTTTCGATACGAATGGGGGTGGCGCAGCCGGCAGCAGCAATCACGGCGTCTATGTCACGGGGGCCGGCTCCATCATCATCAACGCGGGCTCCATTGTGGCGGGGCCGGTCAACCAGGACACCGCGATCCAGTACGCGGCGACCGCCAGCAATTCGACCTTGATGCTCCGCGAAGGCAGCCTGATTCAGGGGCTCGTCGATGCCACCGAATCGAGCGGCACAAACACGCTGGTCCTGGATGGCGGCGCTGCGCAGGCGTTTGACGTGGGCAAGATCGGCGCCGGCGCGCAGGGTCAGTATCTAGGCTTCAACGCATTCGAGAAAGCGTCTCACGGCACGTGGGCGCTCACGGGTTCGCCCGCGCTGGCGCTTACGCCTTGGACGCTTTCCGGGGGATGGCTCGCGATCACGGACGACGCGGCGCTGGGAGACACGGCGGGCGGCCTCATCTTCGAGGGCGGCGGATTGCAGTTGAACGCCAGCATCACATCGCAGCGCGATTTTCAGCTGCGCGGTGATGGCGCGGTCCACACTGCCGACGGCACCGTGTCCGTGATGCACGGAACGATCAGCGGCGCCGGCAACCTCACCAAGACCGGGGCCGGAACATGGATCATCGAACGCAACGACACCGGATCGGGCATTACCCCGCCGGCGGCACAGCTCACGCATACAGGCGCTACGCGAGTTGATGAGGGCATGCTGGTCATTAAAGGCACGAGCCTGGGGCGGGCCGATCATGCGGCCAGTGTTGCTGGCGCCAGCAATGCGGCCTTGTACCTTGCCAACGGTGCCGTGCTCGACGGCCAGATGAACGGACCGAATCTCGTCATCGATGCGACGAGCCGATGGAACGTCCTGGCCGATACCCCTCATGCCTCGGCGGGAAACAATCTCAGCACCGTCAACGCGCTTCAGCTTGCCGGCAGCATTGCCTTCGCACCGCCCGACGGGTCCAACAACGAGGTCGGCCGGACACTCACCGCCAACAACCTGGCGGGCGCGGGCGGGCAAGTCCAGTTGCACGTCAGTCCGACCGGCGCTGCGGATCATCTGACGCTGACCCAGGGCGCCACGGGGTTGACCTACCTGAAGATCATCACGCCCGGCGGCTTCGGAGATCCCATGGCCGGCGACGGGCTGTTGGTGGTCAAGGCCGGCGCCAGCACCGACCATGCGTTTCGCCAATCCCCAGGACAACCCACGCTGGCCGGCGCGTTCAACTACGGGCTGGTGCACGGCGCGCGAAACGGCGCAGCCGATCTGGCCAACAACTGGTATCTGTTCAGCGATGTCCGCCCCGAGGTGTCCATCTACTCGCAGTTGGGCAATCAGGCCTTGCGGCAGTCCGAGGTGGCGGTGGGTTCGTTCAACGAACGGATGGGTGCGACCGAAACACTGGCGCGAACGGTCTATCCGTATGTCTGGGCGCGATCGTTCGGGGTCCTCGAACGCCGGGATGGCGCACCCATGGGGATCCGGCAAGCGAACGTCGCCGTGGATTCGCGGCTGGGCGGGCTACAGGTGGGAACCGACCTGTTCGTGGCCAGCAGAGGCGCCGGCCGCCGGAGCGCGGGCGTGTTCGCTACGGCAATGGCTTCCCGCAACGACGTGGCGCACTATCAGGCGTTCACGCGTTCGACCGTGGCTGCCGGCCGCAGCGATCAGACCATGTACGGCCTGGGCGCCTACTACACGTTGATCGACGGCAAGGGCGGATACGCCGATTTCGTCGCGCAGGTCAGCCGCTACGGTGTGAAGGCCCATTCGCGCGGCGCGCAAGGTTTGTCTTTGCAGACGTCCGGATGGGGCGCCGCGTTGTCCGCCGAAGCCGGCAAAGCCTTCGACATCGACGACGCCAGCGGACTGCGCATCGAGCCGCAAGCCCAGGTGATGGTCCAGCACGTCAGACTGCGCGACAGCGAAGACCGCGTCGGGCCGGTGGCGCTGCCGGGAATGCGCGCGCTGCACTCGCGTGTGAGCCTGAAGGTTTCCAAAGTCTGGGACGCGCAACCCGAGACGCGGCACCACGGCTGGCTGATGCTGAGCTATCGGCACACGCTTGGAAAATCCTCCAGTACGTACCCCACCGCCACGCAAGGCGACATCGCGTTCGACAACGATCTGGATGGGTCGCGCGTGGGCCTGACGGCGGGCTACGACCGGCGCGCGGGCAGGAACACTTTCGTCAACGTGCAGGTGCATGCCGAACAGGGCTTGGGCGGCGCGTCAGGGTTGCGGGCGGTGGGCGGCTCGGTGGGGGTGAAGTACCTGTTCTAGCAATCGCGCGAAGCATGGGCCCGCCGGATAACTGGCAGTTTCTTGAAATTTGCGCCATAGCGATCGTCTGATTTTGTCCGGCAACTGATTCTTATAAATGCTGGTGCGGCATCGGAGTAAACCTACTCTGGGTGAAGCCAGGGCGCATAAAGAGAATCTGAGACACCGACGACACAGGCTTGAACGCTTTACAGCGTGCATCCGTCGTTCGATGTGATTAACCGGATTATTCAAACGCGCAACCGGCCACTCCGGTGTTCCACGTTCTTACGAGACCCAAATAGCAGTTCTGCCTGGAGCGTCACTTGATCCTCCGGTGCTATTGAATTCGTGAAGCCGCGCGTGAATCCACCACCCAGGATGAACCATTGATGTATACGGATTCTTGCTTGGCGTCGCGACATGCGGATTCGATCTCGAATCGAACCAACAAGGCGCGCGGTATCGCGCTCAAGCTTTGTTTTGGCCTGTCTTTCATCTCTCTCGGCATGTCCCCGCATCCCGCGGCGCGCGCGTTGATCGTCGGCGAGGCGGGGGTGGGCGGCGCAGGCGGGGCTGCCAACGGGGGCAACGGGAGCGACGGCGGGGATGGTTTTGCGGCCCTGGATGTCACTACGTCCTATACGACCTATGACGACATTGAAGGCGCGCCCGGCGGCGGCGGTGGCGGTGGCGGTGGGGGCGGGCCGGGAAACTTTGCCGGCGGCGGGGGCGGGGCGGGCGGGAACGGTGGGCACGGCATCGTGATCTCTGGCGACGGCGTGGTCCTGCATAACGCCGGCTACTCGATCAGCGGCGGCAAAGGCGGTGGCGGCGGGGGCGGGGGTGGCGGTAGCTACAGTGAGCGTGCGGTCAGCGACGGCGGCCGGGGTGGTAATGGGTCCGGAGGAGAAGGCGGCGGCGCTGGCGGGGGCGGAGGAGGCGGCGCGGATATCAACCCCAACGGGATCGATGGAACGGGTTTCGGCGGAAATGGCGGCAATGGGGGTGAAAATGGCATGCCGGGTGGCGGCGACGTCCCGGGGACGTCCCCCTATGCGGGTGGCGGTGGCGGTGGCGGCGGTACCTACAACAACGGCGGGTCGGCGGGCCAAGGGTTATTCCATAGCCAAAGTCCGGGAGTAGGCGGATCGGGTGGTATGGCTGGCGGTGAGGCCGGCGTAGACGGTGGCCGGGCAAATCCAGGAACGGGATTGGAAGGATTTGGTGGGGGCGGCGGAGGCGGCGGGGCAGCCGGCGGATCTGGCGGCAACGGCGGGCGTGGGACCGGATTCCCTGGCGGGCCTCCAGGCGGCGCTGGCGGCAACAGCGGTCACGGTGTCTATGTCACCGGCGCCAACACCATGATCATCAATTCCGGAACGATATCTCAAGGGCCGGCGAACCAGAACACCGCCATCAAGTATTCAGCCACGGCTCGCGATTCCACGCTTGTTCTGCAAGCGGGCAGCCAGATCATCGGCCTGGTCGACGCCACGGAGTCGGGTGGCAAGAATACGCTGGCTCTGGATGGCGGCGGCGCGCTGGCCTTTGACGTTAGCCAGATCGGAAGTGGCGCGCAGGCGCAATACCTGGGCTTCAATGCTTTCGAAAAAACGTCGGCCGGAACATGGACGCTGACAGGAACGCCCAGCCATACCCTCACACCCTGGACCCTGTCGGGCGGGTGGCTCGCGATTGCCGAGGACGCCAGCCTGGGCGACGCGGCCGGCGCTATCACGTTCAACGGCGGCGGACTGCAACTGGATGCCGACATCCTGACGCAGCGCGACATGCAGTTCGCGGGAGAGGGCGCGATCCGTGCGGCGGACGGCACGGTATCCGTGATGCAAGGCGCGATCACGGGATCGGGCACGCTGACCAAGACCGGCGCGGGCACGTGGATCATCGACCGCGACAATGCCTTTGCTGGCGACACGCTGATTGACGATGGCGTGCTGCAGCTCGGCACGGGTCAGACCGCAGGATCGTTGGGGGCGGGCGCTTTCGAGAACCACGCCGTCCTGGCCATCGATCGCGCCGACGCGGTCGTCATGTCCAACGCCATATCGGGTACGGGCGAACTGCGACAGGCAGGCCCGGGCACGACCACGCTGACCGGACCGCTCACCTATACCGGCGTCACGCGGGTGGACAATGGCACGCTGGTCCTCGACGGCACGTCGTTGGGCCAGGCCGATCATGCGATCGCCCGGGTCATCGGTGCGGGCAGTGCGGGCCTGGGCCTGGCCAACGGCGCCACGCTCGAAGGTTGGGTGGATGGGCCGAGTCTTTCCATCGACGCGTCCAGCCGGTGGCACATCTTGACCGACGCGTCCAACCCCGCGCAAGACAACAACCTCAGCACGGTCAACGAACTCCAGCTTGCCGGCAGCGTTGCCTTTGCGCCACCCGCCGAATGGACCACCGATGCGATCGGACGCACGTTGTCCGCCAACAACCTGGCAGGGGGCGGTGGTGAAGTGCAGCTGCACATGATTCCCACTGCCGCCGGCACCGTGGATTACCTGACCTTGAACGCCGGAGCGACGGGCTTGACCAATCTGACGCTCAACGCCGAGGGCGATTTTGGCGATCCGCTCCGAGGAAACGGCTTTCTGGTGGTCAAGGCAGGCGCCAGCACGGACAACGCTTTCAGGCTGACGCCGGGACAGGCTCCGCGGGGCGGTGCGTTTCGCTATGTATTGGCGCATGGCGCGCAGGACGGCTCGCCGGAACTCGCCAACAACTGGTACTTGATCAGCGAAGTCCGCCCCGAGGTCTCCATCTACTCGCAGTTGGGCGGGCAAGCCCTGCGGCAGTCCGAACTGGCGGTCGGCACTTTCAACGAACGTATGGGCGCCACCGAAACGCTGTCTCGGAAGGTATACCCGTTTGCCTGGGCCAGAACGCTCGGGGGCTGGGAAAACCGCGACGGCGCGTCGCGCGGCATTCTGCAATCACAGGTCGCAAGCCGCACGACGCTGGGCGGGCTGCAGGTGGGAACGGACTTGTTCGTGACCAACACAGGGATTCGCCGCAACAGCATTGGGGTGTTCGGGACTGCGATGGTCTCGCGCGCGCAGGTGGATCATTATCAGGAATCCACGCGTTCAACGATCGATGCCGGCCGCAGCGATCAGACGATGTACGGCCTGGGCGCGTACTACACGATGATGGACGGCAAGGGCGGATATGCCGACTTCGTCACGCAGATCAGCCGGTATGGCGTCCAAACGCAATCGAGCGGCGCGGCCGGCATGTCGCTACAAACATCGGGATGGGGCGTGGCGCTGTCGGCCGAAGCCGGCAAGGCGTTCGACATCGGCGACGCGTCCGAAGGGCTGCGAATTGAACCGCAAGCGCAGGTGATGGTCCAGCACATCAAGCTGCGCGACAGCGATGATGACCTTGGCCGCGTGGCGCTGCCCAAATCTCATGCGCTGCATTCGCGCGTGAGCCTGAAGCTGTCGAAAGCCTGGGGCGAGCAGGACGATGCGCAGAACCATGGGTGGCTCATGCTGAGTTACCGGCACACGCTGGGGGACTCGACCAGCTCTTACCAGACGCTGACGCAAGGCGATATCGCGTTCGACAACAAGCTGGATGGATCGCGCGTGGGCCTGTCGGCGGGCTATGACCGGCGGGCGGGCAAGAACACGTTCATCAATGTTCAGCTGAATGCCGAGCAGGGCCTGGGGGGCGAGTCGGGGTTGCTCGCCGTGGGTGGATCGGTCGGCATCAAGTATCTGTTCTAGCGAACACAGAACATCCCTCGCGTAGGCGCCCCGCCGCATAGCGGCTGCGCGGGTATTCGCTCATTTAGGATCAGTCGCATTTCGACGGCTGGAATCGGTGGCTTTGGAAGATTGCGGGCCAACGGAGTAAACGTACTCTCGGCGAATCCTGCGCGCATACACAGAATCAATTGCGCCGACGATATGGGTATCAATAATTACTTGAGACTACTCAGCCGACGTCGCGCGATGTCATTAATCGGAATTCAGCGCGCAACCGGCAAGTCCGGTGTTCCACGTTCTTAAAACCTCAAGCAGACGATTTCGCCTGGTGCAGCCCGATGCGCCGGGTGCCATTGTTTTCGTGAAGCCGCGCGTGAATCCACTACCCAGGATGAACCAGAGATGCACACGGATTCTTGCTTGGCGTTGCGACACGCACATTCGACCCCGACTCAAATCCACAAAGCGCGCGGCATCACGCTCAGGCTTTTCTTTGGCCTGTCCTTGATCTCTCTCGGCATGTCCCCGCATCCCGCTGCGCGCGCGCTGATCATTGGCGAGGCGGGCGTTGGCGGCGTTGGCGGGGCTGCCAATGGCGGCAGGGGCGGGGACGGCGGGGATGGCATTACCGCCCTGGATATCACGACGTCCTATACGACCTATGACGACATTGAAGGGGCGCCCGGCGGCGGGGGGGGCGGCGGCGGGGGCGGTGGACGCGGCGGTATCGTGGGGGGCGCGGGAGGCTCGGGAGGTAACGGCGGGCACGGCATCGTGATCTCGGGCGACGGCGTGGTCTTGCATAACGACGGGTACGCGATCAGCGGCGGCAAGGGCGGCGGCGGCGGGGGCGGTGGCGGGGGCGCTTTTCATATGACCGTGTCCAGTAATGGCGGCCGCGGTGGTGACGGAGGCGGGGGCGCGGGCGGCGGTGGCGGCGGCGGGGGTGGCGGCGGCGCGGACCTCACCTTTGGCGGCGCGTTTGGGGCAGGCTTTGGCGGAGATGGGGGCCACGCGGGTGGCAATGGTTCGTCGGGCGGAGGCAATATTCAGAGCCCAGGGGCCAGCAAGTTTGCAGGCGGTGGCGGCGGGGGCGGTGGCACCTACACCCATGGAGGAACGCCCGGCCAGGCTTTGTTCGAGAGTCAGATTTCCGGCATGGGTGGCGGGGGCGGCATTGCCGGCGGAGAGTCGGGGGTAGACGGCGGCATCGCCAACCCTGAAGCGGCCGAAGCGCTGGAGTTGGGGTTGAGCCGGCAAGAAATCGACGCCGTCCTGGACGGCTACGGCGGTGGCGGAGGCGGCGGCGGGGCGGCTGGCGGATCGGGCGGCAACGGCGGGCCTGGCAGCTACGTCGAGGGCGGCCCCGCGGGCGGCGCCGGGGGCACGAGCGGTCACGGCGTCTACGTCACGGGCGCCAACTCCGTAATCATCAATACGGGCACGATATCGCAGGGCCCGGAGAACCAGGACACCGCCATCAAATATGCCGCGACCGCCCGCGATTCCACGCTGGTGCTCAAGGCGCAGGGCGGCTGGGACAACCCGGACAGCCAGATCATCGGCCTGGTCGATGCCACGGAATCGGGCGGCACGAATACGCTCGTTCTTGATGGTGGCTGGGACGCCCGCCTGGACTACGACAACAACGTCTTCGATGTCAGCCTGATCGGAACCGGTGCGACCGGACCGGCCCAATATCTGGGCTTCAATGCCTTCGAGAAAACGTCGGCCGGAACCTGGAAGCTGATAGGCGGGACCGGCCAGGTCGGAACGCCGTGGACGCTGTCGGGCGGGTGGCTCGCGATTGACCACGACATCAATCTGGGTGATCGGTCAGGCACGCTTACCTTCAACGGCGGCGGGCTGCAGGTGGAGGCTGCGACGGTGATGGACCGTGACATGCATTTCGCCAGAGACGGCGTGATCCGGACAGGAAATCCAGAGCTGGCGACGCAAGGGCAGGCGGCGGACGTACACCTGTTCGGAAACATCACCGGATCGGGCGCGCTTATCAAGACCGGCGCGGGAACCTTGTCCATCGGTCGTGACAATGACGCCTTTTCCGGCGCGGTCGTCATCGAAGAAGGGGTGCTTCAGCTTGGCGCCGGCGGCACGCAATACGGTGGATCTCTGGGCGCAGGTGCGATCGAAAACAATGCCGTCCTGGCGATGTCTCAGCACCGAGGCGCGTTCTCCAATGCCATATCGGGTAGCGGCGAGCTGCATCAGTTGGAAGGCATGACGACGCTGACGGGCCCGCTCACGTACACCGGCATCACGCGGCTATTCGACGGCGCGCTTGAGATCCGGGGGACGTCGCTGGGCCATGCCGATCATGCGTTCGCCCGGGTCGTGGGTGCGGTTGGCGCCGATTTGCGTCTGGCAGGTGGCGCCACGCTCGACGGTTGGGTGGATGGACCCAGTCTCGCCATCGACGCGACCAGCAAATGGAACGTGCTGACCGATGCTTCCAACCCCGCGCAAGCAAACAACCTCAGCACCGTCGGTGAGCTTCGGCTTGAAGGCAGCGTCGCGTTTGCACCGCCCGCGGACTGGGCCCACGATGAGATCGGCCGAACGTTTACCGCCAACAATCTGGTGGGCAGTGGCGGCGAAGTGCAACTGCACTTGGGCCCCCCCGCCAACGGCGCAGCGGATTACCTCACCTTGAACGCCGGGGCCACGGGGCTGACCAACCTGACGATCAACACCGACGGCGGCTTCGGCGATGCCTTCAGCGGAAACGGCTATCTGCTGGTCAAGGCCGGCGCCAGCACGGACAACGCATTCCAGCAAACGCCTGGACAAGCTTCGCGGAGCGGCGCGTTCCACTACGTGCTGACGCATGGCGCGCTGGATAGCTCACCGGAACTTGCCAACAACTGGTACTTGATCAGCGAAACCCGCCCCGAGGTCTCGCTGTACTCGCAGCTGGGCGGCCAAGCGTTGAGGCAGTCCGAAGTGGCGGTGGGGACGTTCAATGAACGCATGGGCGCCACCGAAATGCTGGCGCGGAAGGTTTACCCGTATGCGTGGGCCAGAACGCTGGGCGGATGGGAAAACCGCGATGGCGCTTCGCGCGGCATCCTGCAGTCTCAGGTGGGAAGCCGCACGACGCTGGTCGGCCTGCAGGTGGGCACGGACCTCTTCGTGACCAGCCAGGGCATCCGCCGCAACAGTCTGGGCGTGTTCGGCACCGCGATGGTATCCCGAGCCGACGTGGATCATTTCCAGGCATCCACGCGTTCGACCATCAATGCCGGCCGCAGCGATCAGACGATGTACGGTCTGGGCGCCTACTACACGATGATGGACGGCAAGGGCGGGTATGCCGACTTCGTCACGCAGATCAGCCGCTATGGCGTGAAAACCCAATCGAACGGCGTGGATGGCATGTCGATGCAGACGTCGGGTTGGGGCGTGGCGTTGTCGGCCGAAGCCGGCAAGGCGTTCGACATTGGCGATGCGTCCAACGGACTTCGACTCGAACCTCAGGCGCAGGTGATGGTCCAGCACGTCAAGCTGCGCGACGGCGATGATGACGTTGGCCAAGTGGCGTTGCCGGCATCGCATGCGCTGCATTCGCGCGTGAGTCTGAAGCTGTCCAAAGCGTGGGGCGAGCAGGACGGCGCGCAGAACCACGGATGGCTGATGCTGAGCTACCGGCACACGCTGGGGGAATCGTCCAGTTCCTACCAGACGCTGACGCAAGGCGATATTGCCTTTGACAACAAGCTGGACGGATCGCGCGTGGGGCTATCGGCGGGCTACGACCGTCGGGCCGGCAAGAACACGTTCGTCAATGTGCAGTTGAACGCCGAGCAGGGATTGGGCGGTGCGTCGGGCTTGCGCGCGGTGGGTGGCTCGGTGGGGATCAAGTATCTGTTCTAGCGTTCGCAGATCAGGCGTCTGCGAATGACCGGCCCCACAGAGGTACTGGCCGCGTGCTGGCATTGCACGCCAAGCCATTGAATCGCCCGCCCCGCGTGCATGCGGGGCGGGCGATTTCCGTTGGCTAGTCGTCCAGTGAAGGCACGGTGCCGATCTGCATCAGGATGCGCGGCGATTCCATGTCGCCGGTTTCCTTGTCGATCATCACTTCATAGGCCGCGACGCCGGCAAATTTGGAGGCCATGGAATTCGCGATGCGGATGGCTCCGAATTCGCTGCTGGCCGGGCGGATTTCCCCGGGGGCGACGCCATTGGCGGCGGCGCGGTAGGGAACGACGATGTACTGAACGAGATGAGCAGCTTCTGACACAGGAATTCTCCCCTGGACGACAGTTTTTCGGGCGAGCGCAATGTATCACGTCGCACTGTGTTTTTGTACAGTATTTTTGCCACGGTCGCCAAGATATTTTTGCGAAGCGACTCCGCCGTTCAAGGAAAACCCCTAGCGTTTCGCCATTGCCCGCCCTCCGGCCCCGCGCTTAGTATTTTCGAAAATCCTCAGCGTTTTATAAAACCAGGGGCACGGAATGGAAGGGAACCGCTACGACGCCTACCGCGAAGACACCGCGGGCCGCGCCAATGTGGCCGACTCGCCGGAGCGGGTGGCCTATTACCAGGAGCTGGCGCGGCTGGAGACCGGCGCGCTGTGGACGGTGGCGAACAAGATCGAGCCGTGGGCGCCGCGGTCGGCGTCCGTGCCCGTGGTCTGGCGCTATCAGGACCTGCGCGGTCACGTGCTGCGGTCCGCCGAACTGGTGTCCCCCGAAGAGGCGGGACGTCGCGTCATCTACCTGAACAATCCTGGCCGGCGCGACGTGGCGGCCGCGGTGGGCTGGCTGTATTCCGGGCTGCAGGTGATGCGGCCGGGCGAGCTGGCGTCCGCGCATGCGCACACGCATTCGGCGCTGCGCTTCATCATGGAAGGACAGGGCGCGTTCACGGTGGTGGACGGCCACAAGATGACGCTGGGGGCGAATGATTTCGTGCTGACGCCGAACGGCACCTGGCACGAGCACGGCGTGGCCGAGGACGGCACCACCTGCATCTGGCAGGACGGCTTGGACATCCCCCTGGTCAACGCACTGGAAGCGGGCTTTTATGCCGTGCATCCAGACCTGAACCAGACCGTCACGCACCCGGTGGACGACACCAGCGGCGCGTGGGGCGGCGTGGCGCTGCGGCCGCAGGTTTCCGGATGGACCAAGCCGTATTCCCCGCTCTTCAAGTATGAATGGGAGCCCACGTACGAGGCGTTGCGCCGCTACGCGCGCACCACCGCGGGCAGTCCCTACGACGGCATCCTGCTGGAATACGTCAATCCGGCGACGGGCGGCCCCGTCATGCCGACGATTGGCGCCAGCATGCAGCTGCTGCGTCCCGGCGAGCACACAAAGGCGCACCGGCATACCGGCAGCTTCATTTACCAGGTGGCCAAGGGCAGCGGCTTTTCCGTCATCGACGGCAAGCGCTATGACTGGACCGAGCGCGACATCTTCTGCGTGCCGTCCTGGGCCATCCACGAACACGCCAACCTGTCGTTCAACGACGACGCATGCCTCTTCTGTTTCAACGATCTGCCCGTCATGCGCTCGCTGGCCCTGTATCGCGAGGAAGCGGTGCAGGACAACGGCGGCCATCAGCAGCTGATCTAGTTTCTGAACGCAAACCGCCGCGCCGTGGCGGCCGGTTCCATCAACCTTTGACCTTCTGGAGTTCCCGATGCGCCTGGTGACCTTTCGCGCTCATCCCACCGCCGCCGCCCGCCTGGGCGCGCTTGTCGACGGCTACGTGATCGACCTGTTCCTGCTGGGTCAGGAAGGCGGGGTCGACTTGCCCGACGACATGTTGGAATTCATCGATCTGGGTCCGGTGGCAGTCGCGCAGGCGACGCGTCTCTTGGATACGTTCCGTGGCAACTGGCCGGTGGGCAGCGCGGTGCCGCAGGAGAACGTGAAGCTGCTGGCGCCCATCCCGCGTCCG
This sequence comes from Achromobacter animicus, assembly GCF_902859585.1. Taxonomy (GTDB): domain Bacteria; phylum Pseudomonadota; class Gammaproteobacteria; order Burkholderiales; family Burkholderiaceae_B; genus Achromobacter; species Achromobacter animicus. The sequence continues at coordinate 58,931 of NZ_CADIJM010000013.1, forward strand.
CGCAAGAACATCTTCGGCATCGGCTTGAACTACGTGGAGCACGTGGCCGAATCCAGTCGCACGCTGGACACGTCGGCCGACCTGCCCAAGCAGCCCGTCATCTTTTCCAAGCCGCCCACGACGGTGATCGGACCGGGCGACGCCATCGAGCACAACGCGAAGATCACGCAGCAACTGGACTGGGAAGTCGAGCTGGCGGTGATCATCGGACGCCGCGCGTCGCGCGTGGCCGAGGCCGATGCGCTGTCGTACGTGTTCGGCTACAGCGTGATGCTGGACATGAGCGCGCGCGATTGCCGCCGCGCCGGGCAGTGGATCTATTCCAAGGGGCAGGACACGTATGCGCCGTTCGGACCGTGCATCGTGACCGCCGACGAGATTCCCGATCCGCAGGTGCTGGACCTGTGGCTGACGGTCAACGGCGAAAAGAAGCAGGGTTCGAACACGCGGCACATGTTGTTCAAGGTGCCGTTCCTGATCTCCGACATCAGCGCGGGCATCACGCTGGAGCCGGGCGACATCATTGCCACCGGCACGCCGGAGGGCGTGGGCGCCGGCCGCAAACCGCAGGAGTTCCTGTGGCCGGGCGACGTGGTCGTGGCCTGCGTCGAAGGCATCGGCACGCTGCGCCACCCGGTGGTGGCCGTCTAGGAGCGCCGCGCTTGAAACCCAGAATCAAGGCCCCGCGTGAGGATGCGGCGGCAAACGGCGGCGCCGAGATCGAAGACATCACGCTGTCCGAACAGATCTACCGGCAACTGCGCCGCGACATCATGCGCGGCGCGTTTGCGCCGGGCCAGTCGCTGCGGCTGGAATTGCTGCGCCAGCGCTATGGCGGCAGCTTTTCGCCGATCCGCGAGGCGCTGAACCGGTTGCGCAGCGAACGCATGGTGCTCACCACGACGTCGCGCGGGTTTCGCATCGCGCCGCTGTCCGTGGACGAAATGCGCGATGCCTGCGAGACCCGCATCCTGATCGATTGCGACGCGTTGCGCCGGTCGCTGGCCAATGCCGACGACGCCTGGGAGGCTCGGCTGGTCGGCGCGTTTCACGCATTGGCGCTGGCCGCGCGGCGCGCGGACGCCGCGCCGGGGCTGGACCCGGACCGCGAGGACGCATTGGAAGCCCGTCACCAGGATTTTCATCAGGCGCTGATCGGCGCCTGCCGCTCACCCTGGCTGCTGGACCTGTCCGCGCAGTTGTACGCGCAGACCGAGCGCTACCGCCGGCCGGCGCGCGCGCAAGCCATGGCGTACGGCCCTGAACGCGATGTTGACGACGAGCACCGCGCGCTGCTGGATGCGGCGGTGTCGCGCGATGCTGATCGCGCGGTGGCGCTGCTGGCGGCGCACTACCGCGAGACGGCGCAGGTCATCGCGCGCATCCTGTCCCTGCCCGAGGGACAAGCGGCGGCCTAGCAGCGCGATGCCGTAAGCTTGTCGTCCATGGCAGACCTGAAACTCCTCGAAGACCTGATTGCGCTGGCGCAGACCGGCAGCTTCGTGCGTGCGGCCGAGCTGCGGCACGTCACGCATCCCGCTTTCGGGCGGCGCATCCGTGCGCTGGAGACGTGGGCCGGCACACCGCTGGTGGAACGCCAGCGCCTGCCGGTGACGCTCACGCCCGAAGGCGAGACGTTGCTCAAGACGGCGACGCAGGTCGTCGAGCAGATGGGGCTGGTGCGCCATCGCATCCGCAGTTCGGGCGCGGGCGGCGAGGCCGTCCTGCGCATCGCCACGGGCCGCAGCCTGGCGCGCACGCTGGTGGCGGACTGGATTGCGCGGCTGCGCCACCGCACGCCGCGCGTGCTGACGGACGGCACGCAGGTGGAGCTGTCCACCGGCAAGGCGCAGGACCTGGTGGTGCGGCTGGAACAGGGCAAGGTCGACCTGTTGTGCTGCTACGAGCATCCCGCGCTGTCCGTGCCGCTCAGCCCTTCGCGCTATCGGTATATGACGCTGGCGACGGACAAGCTGGTGCCGGTCAGCCAGATGGATACCCGGGGCCGGCCGCGCTTTCTGCTGCAGGAGGGCGGGGCGCCCGTGCCGCTCATCACCTACACCGGCGGGCTGGCGATGGAGCGCATCGTGGGGGATCGGCTTGAGGCCACGCCGTATGCGCTGACGCCGTTTGTGCGCAGCGATTCCCTGGACGCGGCGCACGGCGCGGTCGCCAAGGGTGTGGGGGTGGCTTGGCTGCCGTGGTCCATGGTGGCGGCTGACTGCCGGCGCGGCGCGTTGGCTGAGCTGGGCGGACGCAGCGACGAGATCGCATTCGAAGTCCGCCTGTACCGTCCGCGCGCGCGGCTGACCGACCTGGCCGAAGCCGCCTGGGAAGCGACGGCGAATCGCAAGGCGTGAATTCAGGTCTGGCCTCGGGTCCGGATTCCTGCGCCTGAAGTTCAACGTCTTTTGTTCAGTAGCTGGAGTTCAGCGACCATATCTCGCCGCCAGAATCCCGATCAGCACAACGATGTGCCGCTTTGGCACGGACTGCCCCTGGGCCGCGCTCGAAAATAGCTCCCGAAATCAAATGAGACGGCTCCGCCGTCCACCCACAGCACCCCAGGGAGAAAGTCATGAAGTCCATCTTGAAGCCGCTGCGTGCGGCGCTAGTCTCGTTGTGTGCCGCCTCGGCGCTTGCCGCGGCCCCTGCCGCGAGCGCGGCCGATTATCCGTCCCGCAGCATTTCGCTGATCGTCGGTTACCCCGCAGGCGGCAGCCTGGATCTGACCGCGCGCCTCTTGGGCGAAGAACTGGGCAAGCGCCTGGGCCAGACCGTTGTGGTCGAGAACGTGGGTGGCGCCGGCGGCACGATCGGCGCGCAACGCGTGGCGCGCGCCGCGCCGGACGGCTACACCATCTTTTTGGGCTCCACCAACGAAATGGTGATCGCCCGCATGATCAACACCGCCGTCAAATACGACAGCGCCAAGGACTTCACGGCGCTGGGCATCGTGGCCTCGCAGCCGATGCTGCTGGCCGCCAGCAAGAACTCGGGCGTGAAGACCGCCGCCGACTATCTGGAAAAGCTGAAGGGCGCCGCGCCCGGCACGTTCAACTACGGCTCGTCGGGCGTGGGCACGACGCTGCACCTTGCCGGCGAGATGATCAACCAGGCCACCGGCACCCGCGCCGAGCACGTCCCTTACCGCGGCGTGTCGCCTTTGGTGACCGACCTGATGAGCGGTCAGCTGGACTACGGCATGCTGGTGCTGTCCTCCGGGCTGCCGCAGGTGCGCAGCGGCAATATCGTCGCGCTGGGCCTGACCGAGAACAAGCGTTCGCCCGCCGCGCCCGAGATCGCGCCGCTGGCCGCCACCAAGGGCTTTGAGTCCGTGGACATCAACCTGTGGTTCGCGTTGTACGGCCCGGCCGGCCTGCCCGAGCCGGTGGTGACCAAGCTGCGCACCGTGCTGGATGAAACGCTGAAGTCGGACCAGTTCCGCGCCAAGATGCAGGACGCCGGCGGCGAAGTGGCCAAGCCGGGCGTGGACCCGGTGGCGTTCCAGGCCGAAGAAACCAAAAAGTACGGCGCGCTGGTCAAGGCCGCCAAGATCGAAGCGCAATAAGGCTGCGCGCGACGCATCACACCATCGAAAGACCAGGCATCAAGCGGATATCACCATGGAATTCAAGCTCCCCGTTCCCGACATCGCCGCCGAGCGCGCGGGCAATACCGACACGCCGGGCGTGTGGCACTTTGATTCGGGCGTGCCGGGACGGGCGCTCATGGTGAGCGCGCTCGTGCATGGCAACGAGTTGTGCGGCGCCTGGGCGCTGAAGGACCTGCTGGCCTCGGGTCTGCGCCCGCGCCGCGGCAGCCTGACGCTGGCCTTTTGCAACCTGGACGCGTTCGACCGCTTCGATCACGCAAACCACGATGCGTCGCGTTTCGTGCAGGAAGACATGAACCGCGTCTGGAGCGCCGAGCGTCTGGACAACCCCACGTCGCCGGACCGCCAGCGCGGCGCGGCGCTGCGCCCTTGGGTGCGGCGCGCCGACTGGCTGCTGGACCTGCATTCGATGCACGAGCCGGGGGCGCCGCTGCTGTTGACGGGCGTGCTGCCGCGAAATATCGCGCTGGCGCGCCGCCTGAAGGCGCCGCAGCACGTCATCGTGGACGCCGGCCACAAGGACGGCGTGCGCATGCGCGACTTTGAACACTTTGGCGACCCGGCTCGCGACGACGCCTGCGCCCTGCTGATCGAATGCGGCTTTCATGGCGACCTGTCGTCGCGCGATGTGGCGCGCGACATGGTGGCGCGGATGCTGGTGGAATCGGGCGTGATTGACGCGCCGGACCTGCCCGAAGGCTGGCTGCTGCCGGATCCGGCGGCGCAACGCGTGCTGGAAGTGACGGACGCCGTGGTGGCGCCTTCGATGAATGTGCGGTTTGCCGGCCCCTGGTCGGGGCTGGAAACGTTTGAAAAGGCCGGATCGCTCATCGGCTGGGCCGACGAGCAGCCGGTGGTGACGCCTTACGCCAACTGCACGCTGATCATGCCGTCGCTGCGGCAGTTGAAGCCCGGCGTGACGGTGGTCAGGCTGGCCCGCGACTACGCTGCGGGCTGAGGGGGGCGCTTACTTCTGCGGCGTGTAGCGCAGCTCGTCGAGCTGATAGCCCTGCGCCGTGGCGGCGGCCAGCGCCTTGTCCAGTTCTTCCTTGGGCAGCTTGGGTGAGCGCGACAGGATCCACAGGTACTTGCGATCGGGCGTGCCGACGACGGACCAGCGGTATTCGGGATCCAGGCCGATCACCCAGTAATCGCCCTTGAATGGCTTGAAGAACGTGACTTCGAGCTTGGCGTTGTTGCTGCCTTCGACCACCGTGGCGGTACCCGACGCCGAATCGATATCCCCGTCCTTGGTGCGGCAGCGGTTGTTCACGCCGATGGTGCCGTCCGGATGCGCGGTGTATTCGGCCGTGGTGTCTCCCACGCAATTGCGCTGGAAGAACATGGGGAAGTTGGCGATTTCGTACCACATCCCCACGTAGCGTTTCAGGTCGACGGATTCCACGGTCTGCATGGGCGGCGGCGCGGCGTGGGCAATGCCCGCCACGCTGACCGCCAGGGCCAGCAGAAATTTTGCGGTGCGGCGCATGGATAAAACCTCCTGATGTGACTGGTAAGGCCCGCGCGCGCACCCCGCAGGGGCGCGGCGCGGACCAATCCCTAACGATACGCCTTATTTGCGCGGCGCCTTGAGCGCGGCGTGATAGCGGCTCACGTAGGTATCGAAGTCTTCAGTGTCCGACTGTTCCAGGCGGAGCTGTTCGGCGGCGGACGCTTCGGCGGCTTGCTGATAGGCTGTGGCCACGTCGGCCGGCAGCGGCTGCGCGCGCAGCGCATCCGCATGCTTGCGGCTCAGCGCCAGCGAGTAATCGTGGAACGACAGGCCGCTGTCCTTCAGTTCGGTCAAGAGGCGTGCCGAGGGCGTGGTGTCGGGCTGGTCAAGCTTGGCGCGTTGCACCGCCAGCGCATCCGCGTAGGCGGTGCCGCCCATGGCGCTGTCGTACAGCGCCGCGTACGGCGCGATCTGGTCCAGCAGTTCGTGGCCCCACTGCGCCAGGCCGATGGTCTGGCCGTCGCGGTCCAGCGCGAGGCCCGGTTTGCGGCCTTCCTTGACGACGACCGAGAAGTTGTCGGCACTGCGCTGACAGTAACCGTTGGCGGGGAAGAACGGGCTGTCCGAGGCCGTGCAGAACAGCAGGAAGGCGTCGACGAAACGGGCGGTGGTGGCGTCGATGCCGACCGGCGAATACGGATCGATGTCCAGGCAGCGCACTTCAACGTACTGCACGCCGCGTTCGGCCAGCGCCGTGATGGGGCGTTCGCAGCGGCCCGTGGCGCGCTTGGGGCGGATGCTGGAGTAGTACTCGTTTTCGATCTGCAGCACGTTGGTGTTGAGCTGGATCCATTCGCCGTCGCGGTGGGTGCCGATCTTTTGATAGTCGGGCCAGGGCTGCGTCACGGCGCCGTACAGGCGGCCGAGGAAGGTGTCCAGGTCGTTGTAGCAGAGCTTGAGCTGCGACTGCGCCTTGTTCTGGTAGCCCAGGTCGCTCATGCGCAGGCTGGTGGCGTAGGGCAGGTAAAGGGTGTGGTCGCCCAGCTTGTCCAGCGCATGGTCCTGACCTTGCAGGAAGCCGCTGGCCAGCGCGGGCGCCGAGCCGAACAGGTACATCAGCAGCCACGAATACCGCGTGAAGTTGCGGATCAGGCCGATGTACCCGCGCGAGCGGCGGTCCTGGCCGGAGCCGGGCTGCGTGTCGAGCACGGACCACAGGGCTTCGGGCAGCGAAAAGTTGTAGTGCACGCCGGCGATGCATTGCATCGTCTTGCCGTAGCGTTCGGCCAGACCGCGGCGGTAGACGTGCTTGAGCATGCCCGTGTTGGACGTGCCGTACCAGGCGATGGGGATTTCAGGTTCGGGCGGCAGCGTGGCCGGCATGGACTGATTCCAGATCAGTTCATGGTCCAGCACGGTGTAGACGTGGCGGTGCGTGTCGGCAAGCTCGGCCAACAGCGCGTCCACGTTGTCGTGCGTGCCCGTGATGAGCTCGAGCAGCGACTCGGAATAATCGGTGGTGACGTGTTCGTTGGTCAGCGCCGAGCCCAGCCCGGCGGGGTGCGGCGTGCGGGCCAGGATGCCCTGTTCGTCCACGCGCAGGCCTTCTTTCTCGATGCCCCGCAGGGTCTGGGTCAGCATCGAGCGGTTGGCCTCTAGGCGGGCGAGGCGGTTGGCGGCAGTATCGGTCACGGATTGTTCTCGTTGGGGGCTGTCGCCGGATTTTACGGGGTGCTGGCCTCCTGTGCTGAGGGAACCAGTACTGGGGACAGGGACAATGTCTGGGCGGTGCGCGCCAGCCATTCGTCCAGGTCAGCATAGACGGGATCGGCAATGGGGGCGGTTTCGTTGAAGATCTCGTGCCACGCGGTGTCGTACCAGCGCAGCGTGAGCAATTCAGCAGGCGCCCGCTGGGCGAACTGGCGGCTGCCTTCGGCCGCCACGATGGAGTCGTCGCCGGCCACCATCAGCAGGGTGCGGCAGGGCAGCAGGCTGGCTTCGCGCAGCGCCTGCTGGCCGGCTTCGTCCACAAAGCGCGCCAGCCGCCCGGTCATGCGGCGCCGCACCAGGGGATCGGCGCGGTAGGCCTTCACAACCGCCCGGTCGTGGGAAATGCGGGCGGGCGCCAGGCCGTGCGGGACGCGCAGGTCGGGGGCATGCAGAGACATCCATGTCAGGGTGCGGCGCACCCATTGCGGAACATTGACGGCAAAGGGCGGGGAGCTGAGCACCAGCCCGTCCAGGTCGGCCAGCCGGCGCTGGGCGATGCGCACGGCGACCAGGGCGCCCAGGCTGTGGCCCAGCAGAATGGACGGACGGCCGCAGGCCTGTGTCCAGTCCTGCAGCCGGTCCACGGCATCGGTGACCAGGTCTTCCTGGTCACGCAGGGTGGCGGGGTGTCCGCCGGAGCGGCCGTGACCGCGGTGATCGTGCGCGCCCACCGTCCAGCCCCGGGCGGTCAGCCAGCGCGCCAGCCGGTCATAGCGTCCGGCGTGCTCGCTCAGGCCGTGCAGCAGATAGATGCTGGGCCGGGCTGCCGGCTGCCCGTCTGCGGCCTGCGCGTCACGGGAGTGCCCGTCATCGGATAGCCCGTCACCGGAGTGCCGGCCACCGGATAGCCGGCCTCCGTCGCCCGCTATCGGAGGCGGGACATTTGGCGCGGCGGGCCAGCAATAATTGGCGAGCAACGTGCCATCGGGCGCGGGTGCCATGGAAATCGGCGACAATTTCTGGATTCCTCGAAATGACGGGACCCTGGAGTCCTCGGGTAATGACGATTTCATCGCTGTTTCGTTTCATGTTCAAGAAAGCGGGCGTTTTTTTGACGCTGACGTTGGCGTTGGCGGCTTGCTCGCCCAGTTACAACTGGCGCGAGATGGATGTGGCGGACGGCCACGTCCGCGCCGCGTTCCCCGCCCGGGTGTCGACGGAAACCCGCGAGTTGAAGCTGGACACGCACGCGTTGAAGTTCACGATGGCCAGCGCGACCGTCGGCGAAGCGGTGTTTGCCGTGGGATCGGCGCCCCTGCCACCGGAGATCGCGGCCAGCCCCGCGGCCCGGCAGGCGCTGGGCGTGGCCCTGATGCGGTCGCTCTACACCAATATGCAGGCGCCGCCGCCCAACGAATGGCCGCCTTATGGCCAGGAAATCGAGGTGCGCGGCAAGGCGGTGGGCAAGCCCGGATGGCTGCAGGCCAAGGTGTGGGTGACGGACACGATGCTGATCGAGGCCGTGGCCGCCGGCACCGAGGAAAGCCTGCCCGCCGAGCGCGCGCGCGAATTCCTGCGGTCCGTCGTCATCAAGCCTTGAACTCGAGCAGGCCCAGCCGCAGCGCCGCCACCACGGCCGCGCGCCGGCCCCGCACGCCGAGGCGGCTGCAGGCGTTGCGCAGGTGGAAATTCACGGTGCTTTCGCTGACGCCCAATATGCGGGCGGTTTCCCAGCTGGTTTTGCCCGCGGCGGACCACCGCAGGCACGCGGCCTGTCTGTCCGATAACGGCAGGCAAGCTGCCTGCCGGTCTGCCAGATGCAGGCCGGCGGGTGGAATGGCGCTGCGGACGGCGCAACGCGATGAGTGGGCAGGAATGCGCATCGGTGTGGCGGACATGGCGGCGAGGACGGGGTGGTCCTGTTGTGAACAATGCGTCCATGCTGCGGCGACCGCCCCGGCCGGGGCAAGCAATGATGCCGTGACGCATCAATTTTTTTATCTCTGACGGAATAGTCCATGTTGGCCATCGCGCAGTTCTACCTGTCAGCCATTGTGCTGATGCTGCCCCTGCTTTCCTGCGTGGGAATCGGGCTTTACTGGGGCAAGCGCGATCTTCCTTTCGGCGGCAACTTCATCACCACGCTGGTCACCTCCGTCACCACGCCCGCGCTGGTGTTCCACACCTTCGTCACCACCCACCTGGACAACCGCGCGCTGGCCGACGTGGCTGCAGCAACCCTGATCGCCCTGCTGCTGTGCGCGCTGATTTGCGCGGCGCTGCTCAAGGCCTGGAAGCTGCCTGTGCTGAGCCTTCTACCCACGGCGTTCCAGCCCAATGCCGGCAACCTGGGCCTGCCGATTTCGCAACTGGCGTTCGGCGACGCGGGCCTGTCGGTGGCGGTGGCTTTTTTTGCGGTGAGTTCCTTCGTGATGCACACCATCGCGGTGCGCATGCTGCCGGGCGTCAACACCAAGGGAAGCTGGAAGAGCCCGATCCTGCTGGCGTCCGTGGTGGCGGTGGCGCTGCGTCTGCTGGACGTGCCGGTGCCCGCGTGGATCATCGAGACGGCGCGCATGCTGGGCGCGGTGACGGTGCCGCTGATGCTGCTGAGCCTGGGCCATGCGCTGGCGCTGATTCCGTCGAACGGCCTGCGCGACGGCGCCAAGGTCGGTGCGATCCGCCTGGTGGCGGGTCTGTTGACCGGGCTGGCCGTGGTGTGGGCGATGGACCTGGAGCCGGTGCTGGCCGGTGCGCTGACGCTGCAGATGGCCATGCCGTGCGCGGTGGTCAGCTACATGTACGCGCGGCGCTATACGCCGCTGGGGGACACCGCGGCGGGCGCCGTGCTGGTGTCCACCGTCGTGTTTCTGCTGCTGGCGCCGCTGATGCTGTGGTTCTCCCACGGGCAGTAGGGGCGCCGGGCGGCGGGGTCAAGTCCCGCAGTCAAACCCGGCAGTCAAACCCGGCAGTCAAACCCCGCAGTCAAGCCCGGCAGTCAAATCGCGCAGTCCGGCCGCGCGGTTCAGCCTGCACCCGCCAGCGTGCGCAACTGCGTCATCAACGCATCGGGCAGGTCCAGGCCGTGCTTGACCGCCTCGTCGCGCAGCTTGCGGCGGCGGTCGCCCGGCAGGCGCACGCCTTCGTCTTCGAGCATGGCGTCGACCAGCGTTTCCACGCGTTCCAGGTAGACATCGTTACCCGCCAGCGCGTTGGGATCGATCGCCATGAATGCCTGCCCCAGCCGCGCCGGTCCGCCTTCATCCACAAAGAACGACTCGTTCTCGTAGCCGAAGCGCGCGCCGGTCAGCGCGCAGGCCATGAGTTCGACAATGAGCGCCAGCATGGCGCCCTTGACGCCGCCCGCGGGCAGCATGCTGCCGGCCAGTCCCGCCTTCGGATCGGTGGTGGGCTGGCCCTCGGCGTCCAGCGCCCAGCCCAGCGGAATCGGCTGGTTGTCGCGTGCGGCGATCATGAGCTTGCCGCGCGCCACCTGCGATAGCGACAGGTCGATGACCAGGCGAGCGCCGCCGCGTCGGGGGAAGATCGCCGCGATGGGGTTGGTGCCGAACAGGGGGCGCTTGCCGCCCCAGGCGGGCATGGCGGCAGGCGAGTTGCTCAGCGCCAGCCCCACCATGCCGGCGTCCGCCAGGGCTTCCAGGTGGTAGGCCGCTTCGCCAAAGTGATGGCTGTTGGCCACGCCCACGAACGCAACGCCATGCTCGCGGGCGCGGGCCGTGGCCTGTTCGACCGCCATCGCGCAGGCGGGAAACGCCAGGCCCGAACCGGCATCGATCAGCGCCGCGCCGCCGCGTTCGTTCACAAGGCGCGGCACGGCCGAGCCGATGGCGCGACCGGTGCGCAGATGACCGGCGTAGAACGGCACGCGCGACAGGCCGTGAGAGCTGAGCCCCTGGCTTTCCGCGAAGACCAGTGCGCGGGCGGTGCTGTCGGCCATGACCGGGTTGGCGCCGGCGGCGGCAAGACCGGCCGCGGCCAGGTGTTGAAGTTCGTCCAGATAGATGTGAGCCATATCCTTCCTGTCGTGTGAGGCGCGCCGCGCCTCGTCAGCGTGCGCGGGCGTCAAGCGCCATTGTCACACCGGCGGCCACCATGTCGGAAACGCGCGTGTTGGCCTCCTGCGTGAGTCCCGCGATGTGCGGTGTCAGGATCAGGTTCGGTGCGTCGGCCAGCGCACTGCCGGCGGGCAGCGGTTCCTGCTCGAAGACATCCAGCGCCGCGCCGCGCAACCGCCCGGCCCGCAACGCCGCCGCCAGCGCGGCTTCGTCCACGATGCCGCCACGCGAGGTGTTGATGAGGATGGCGCCGGCGCGCATGCGTTCGATGCGCGCGGCGTCCAGCAGATGCCGGGTCTGGGGCGTGAGCGGCAGGTGCAGCGTCACGACGTCCGCCTGGGCAAGCAGATCGTCCAGTGACAGCGATTCTGCACCTGCTTCCTGCCACGCGGGATGGTCGGGCGGCAGGGCGGCATCGCTGCCCACGATGCGCATGCCCAGCCCGCGCGCAAGCTGCGCGGCCAGGCGGCCGATGCCGCCGAATCCCACCACGCCCAGCGTGCGGCCGTGCGCTTCCAGCCCTTGCGACAGCGCATTGCGGGGCCACGCTCCGGCCGCCACGTCCGTGGTGGACCCATAGGCGCCGCGCAATAGCGACAGCATTGTGCCGACGACGTATTCGGCCACGGCGCGGGCGTTGGCGCCCGTGGCGGGAATGACCTTGATGCCGCGCGTCTCGCATCCCGCCAGATCGATGTTGTCGAGCCCGACGCCCAGCCGGCCCACCGCAACCAGGCGCGGCGCGGCGGCCAGCACCTCCGCGTTCACCTGAGTGCGGTTGCGCACGATGAGGGCGTCGGCATCCGCGACGGCGGCGAGCAGCGCGCCGCGCTGCTCGACCAGTTCGGGCGCGTACTGCACGTCGAACCGCTGCTGCAGGGCCTGGACGGCAGGCGCGTCCATGAACTCCGATATCAAAACTCGCATCTGCCGGGCTCCTTTTCGTGGTGGCAGGTTGGCCGCGTCAGGCGACCTGGATGTTGGCGTCGCGGATGATCTTGGCCCAGCGGTCGACCTCGGACTTCAGGTACGCGCCGAACTCTTTGGGGCCGCGCGGCTGCGGCACGAAGCCCAGTTGCAACAACGACTGCTGCATGGCGGGCTGCGAGACCTGCTTGACGATGGCGTCGCCGATGCGCTGGACCAGTTCAGGTGGCGTGCCGGCCGGCGCGAGCACGCCCGTGAAGTTCTCGACGATCAGGTCAGGCAGGCCGGCTTCGGCCGTGGTGGGCAGGTCGGGCAGGTCCTTGCTGCGCTCGCGCGTGGTGATGGCCAGCGCGCGAAGCGAGCCGTTCTTCACGTGCGCCAGCGATTCCGGGTAGTTGGAGAACACCACGTCCAGATGCCCGCCGATCAGGTCCGTGAGCGACGGCGCGCCGCCCTTGTACGGCACGTGCATCAGCGGCACACCCGTCAGCTTCTGATACAGCGCCAGCGTCAGGTGCGGCGGCGTGCCGTTGCCGCTGGAACCGGCCGACAGCGGCTTGGCCTTGGCCGCGCGCGCCAGGTCGTCCATGGTCTTGATGTTGCTCTTGGCGTTGACCACCACCATGATCGGCGACGACGCCAGCCCGGCGAGCGGGGTCAGGTCGCGCGTCAGGTCATATCCGGCCTTGCCCGCGAACAGCGTGGCGTTGGCCGCGTGCGACAGCGTGATGGCCAGCCAGGTGTAGCCGTCGGGCGCCGCGTTCGACACATGCGCCGCGCCGATGTTGGCGCTGCCCCCGGGTTTGTTTTCGACCACCACGTTCCAGCGTTCGGCGTCCGCCAGCGCCTTGCCCACCTGGCGCGCGGCCACGTCGGTCAGGCCGCCCGGCGGAAACGGCACCACGTAGTTGATGGGACGCTCGGGCCACGCGCCTTTCTGCGCCAGCGCGCGTTCCCACGGGGCCAGCGCACAGAGGCCGGCGGCGCCCAGGGCGCCCAGCAGGCGACGGCGCTGCGCATCGTGCAGGGAATAATGCGGTTCGCTACTCATCTGTCTTCCTCCTTGGGGATAACGCCCGGGTAGGAATGCGTACGCCTTTGCTGCCGCGGACTGCGCCCGGGTCTGCAGGTTCTTGTCGTTGATGTTGCGAGGATGCCGCTAAGGCGGCCGGCGCGTTCTCCTGGTCGCGCCGGCGCCGGAAAGGCGCTATCAGGCGCTTTCGAAGATCCGCGTGAGCACGAACTCGCGGTGGCCCAGGGCCTCGGCCGCGGTCCACCGGCCGTTGGCGGTGGCCAGCATGCATTCCAGCAGCTTGTCGCCGGCCTGGTTCAGGTCGATCTCGCGCTGCAAGAGGGCGCTGGTGTCCACGTCGATGTGCTCGGACATCGTGCGCACCGTGCGCGGATTGGCGCAGATCTTGATGACCGGCAGGATCGGGTTGCCGATGACGTTGCCTTGGCCGGTGGGGAAGAAGTGCACGGCGTAGCCCGAGGCGGCGCACAGCGTGACCATTTCCGCCGCGGCCGAGGACGAGTCCATGAACCACAGCCCGGGGCCATCGGGGATCTCGGCCTTGTCGATGACGCCATCCACCCGGCATTGCTTGCCGATCTTCTGGATGTTGCCCATCGCCTTTTCCTCGATGGTGGTCAGGCCGCCGGCGATGTTGCCCTTGGTGGGCTGGGACTCGGACAGGTCGCTGGTCTTCCAGCGGTCGATCATGGCCTGGTAGCGGTCGAACATGAACATGAAGCGCTCGCGCACGGCGTCGTTGGCGCAGCGTTCGGCGACGATGTGTTCGCCGCCGGTCAACTCCGACGTCTCGCCGAACACCAGGGTGGAGCCCAGCGCATACAGCTTGTCGAACGCGTTGCCCACCGTGGGATTGGCGCCGCAGCCGGACGTGGTGTCGGATTCGCCGCACTTGGTGGAGACCCACAGGTCGGCGATGGGGCATTCGCTGCGCGTGAGTGCGGTGGCGTAATGCACGTATTCCTTGGCGCAGCGCGACGCGCGCATGATCGTGTCGTGGTCGCCGTGCAGTTCGATGGAAAAGCCCATGACGGGCTTGCCGGTGGCGGCGATGCCGTCGACGACGCGCTTGGTCCAGCCTTCCTCGATGCCGATCACGACCACGGCGGCGACGTTGGGGTTACAGCCGGTGCCGATCAGCGTGCGAAAGTGCAGTTCAAGATCCTCGCCGAACTGCAGGCGGCCATAAGGATGAGGCAGGGCCAGGGTGCCCTTGATATTGTTGGCGACGGCTTCGGCCGCGGCGTTGGAGATGTCGTCCACGGGCAGGACGATGACGTGGTTGCGCACGCCGACGCGGCCATTGTCGCGGCGATAGCCTTGGAAGGTGGTCTGGGCAGTGATGATGGACATGGTGGGTTCCTGTGCGATGGACGGGCGCTTACCAGCGCTTGGTCTTGATGTTGTGCACGTGGGCGTGCTGGCCGGCCTTGATGGGCGCCACCACGCGGCCGATGTCGACGCCGTACTTGAAGACGGTGTCGCCCACGGCCATGTCCTTCATCGCCACCTTGTGTCCGATGGGAATGTCCTGCGACGCGCGCACATGGATGATCTTGTCCTCATCCATGATCCAGGCGTTCAACTCCGTTCCGGCGGTCAGGCCTTCCACCACGGCGACCGCCACCGTGTCCTTCGCATCGTGCAATACGGCGTGAATCATTGTCTTCCTCTCTGAGTCAGGGGCGCCGCCCGGGTGCTGCACGCGGCGCGGATCACAACGGCCAGGAAATCTTAGGCCCGGCTTTTTTCAAAGTCAACTAAATCATATAGATGACTTACATGACTTGAGCGAATGACGGACGCGCCGCTACACTGGAGGTCCTTGATTTTTGCGATGCACCCATGAACACCAGCCTGTCACCGACTGTGCCCCTGGGCAGTCCCTTGTACGAACAGGTCAAGCAGGCCGTGCTTGCCGCGCTGGCGCAAGGCGAGTGGAAGCAGGGCGACGCGATTCCTCCGGAAAAGCATCTGGCTGAACGGTTCGGCGTATCGATCGGCACCTTGCGCAAGGCCATCGACGAACTGGCCGCCGAGAACATCCTGGTGCGCCATCAGGGGCGCGGCACCTACGTCGCGGTGCACACGCGCAACCATCACTTCTTCAAATTTTTCCGCATCGTCGGGCAGGACGGCAGCAAGTCCTATCCGACCACCGAGCTGTTGCGCTTCCGGCGCGTGAAGGCCTCGGCGGTCGCGCGCGAAAAGCTGGAACTGCCCGCGGGCGCCCATGTTTTCGAGTTCCTGAATGTGCTGTCGCTCAACGGCGACGTGGTCATGGCCGACGAGGTGTGCCTGCCCGAATCGCGCTTTCCGGGGCTGACTGAAGCGCATCTGCGCGAGCGCACCAGCACGCTGTACGCGCTGTACCAGGACCTTTTCGGCGTCAACGTCATCGCCACCGACGAGCGCCTGCGGACCTGCCTGGCCGAACGCACGCAGGCGCGCTGCCTGGGCGTGGCCGAGGGCAGTGCGCTGCTGGAGATCCGCCGCATCGCGTTCTCCTACAACCGCCAGCCGGTGGAATGGCGCGTGTCCCGCGTGAACACCGAACGCTACGAGTATCTGGGACAGGAGCCCTGGGAAGCCGGCACGTAGCAGTGCTAGAATTCCTGCCGCACTACCCAATTTTCGGCGCCGATTTGCCTGATCCGCTTGCGGGCGCCTTCCAATAAATCCAGCTAAAGAGGTCCGTATGACCACTCCTGCCCAACATTTGGCCGGTGATTCGGCCAGCGGGTTCGTCCCCGCAACCGTCACGACTTCCGATACCGTTGATCCCGGTTCGGTCGGCCTTGTCTCCCCCACGTTCATTCGTTTCGACGAAGCGCTGCCCCTGCTGAGCGGCCAATCGCTCGCGTCCTACGAACTGGCTGTCGAAACCTACGGCACGCTCAATGCGCAGCGCACGAACGCCGTGCTGATCTGCCACGCGCTCAATGCCTCGCACCACGTGGCTGGGCAAGCCGCGGACAACCCCAACGACCTGGGCTGGTGGGACAACATGGTGGGCCCCGGCAAGCCGGTGGACACCAATCTCTTCTTCGTGATCGGCGTGAACAACCTGGGCTCGTGCTTCGGCTCGACCGGGCCGGCCAGCATCAACCCCGAGACCGGCAAGCCCTGGGGCGCCGCGTTCCCGGTGCTGACGGTGGAAGACTGGGTGCGGGCGCAGGCGCGGGTGGCGGACCACTTCGGCATCGAGCGCTTTGCGGCGGTGATGGGCGGATCGCTGGGCGGCATGCAAGCGCTCAGCTGGTCGATCACCTTGCCCGAACGCGTGGCCAACTGCATCGTCATCGCCAGCACGCCGCGCCTGTCCGCGCAGAACATCGGCTTTAACGAAGTGGCCCGCCGCGCCATCATCACCGACCCGGATTTCCACGGCGGCGACTACTACGCGCAGGACACCGTGCCGCGTCGCGGCCTGTCGGTCGCGCGCATGATCGGCCACATCACGTACCTGTCCGACGACGACATGGCCGAGAAATTCGGCCGCGCCCAGCGCGCACCCGCCGAGAACGGTGCGTACCGCTACGGCTACGACGTCGAGTTCGAGGTCGAGTCGTACCTGCGTTACCAAGGCGAGAAGTTCACGCGCTATTTCGACGCCAACACCTACCTGCTGATCACGCGCGCGCTGGACTACTTTGATCCGGCTCGCACCACGGGCGGCGATCTGGCGCGCGCCCTGGCGCCTGCCAAGTCGAACTTCCTGCTGGTGTCGTTTTCGACCGACTGGCGCTTCCCGCCGGAGCGGTCGCGCGAGATCGTGCGGGCGCTGCTGAAAAACGCCAGTCCCGTCACGTACGCCGAGATCGACGCGCCGCACGGCCACGACGCCTTCCTGCTGGAAGACGCGCGCTATCACGCGGTGGTGCGCGGCTACTACGAACGCATCGCGCGCGAGCTGGGCCTGCAAGCCGCCGCCCCGATTGAAGGATGCTCCGAATGACTTCCGTGACTCCCCGCTATGCTCACAGCGCGCTGCGGCCCGACCTGGCGCGCATTGCCGGGTGGATCGAGCCGGGCAGCCGCGTCCTGGACTTGGGTTGCGGCGACGGCGCGCTGCTGGCGCACCTGCGCGACCATCGCCAGGTCAAGGGAGCCGGCGTCGAACTCGACGACACCTGCGTGATCGCCTGCGTGCGCCGCGGCGTCGAGGTCATCCAGCAGAACCTGGAAGACGGCCTGGCGCTCTTTGACGACAAGCAGTTCGACACCGTCGTGCTGTCGCAGACGCTGCAGTCCATGCACCGCACGGAGCACATCCTGCGCGAAATGGCCCGCGTGGCGCGCTACGGCGTGGTGTCGTTTCCCAACTTCGGCTACTGGCCGCACGGCTGGGCCATCCTGCGCGGCCGCATGCCCGTGACGGGGCAGATGCCGTACCAGTGGTACAACACGCCGAACATCCATCTGTGCACGTTGCGCGATTTCGAACAGCTTGCGGGGGAAGTGGGCCTGCGCATCCTGGAACGCGCCACCTTCAACGAAGGCAAGGAAGTAAAGGCGTTCCCCAGCTGGCGCAGCACGCTGGCCGTGTACCGCTTTGCTTCGCCCTGACAATCATCCCCCTGACATTCCGACACGCATCCTCCTGACGGCGCGGGGCAACAGGCCCTAAAATGCCGCAAGCCCGCGGCCGGCGCCCGTGACGCCGCTGGCCAAGTTTCAGGAGACCGTCATCACCGCTGTATTCAACGTCTACACCAGCCCGCGCGTTGCCCCCTTGCTGGTGCTGGGCTTTGCCAGCGGGCTGCCGCTGGCCCTGACCAGCGGCACCTTGCAGGCCTGGGCCACCGTCGAAGGCGTGCCGCTGCAGGAAATCGGTTTCCTCACCCTGGTAGGCACGGCCTACACCATCAAATTCCTCTGGGCGCCGTTCGTCGACCGGTTTGCGCCGCCCTTGCTGGGCCGGCGCCGGGGCTGGATGCTCGTGACGCAGCTGCTGCTGGCGGTGGCCATCATGGCGATGGGCACGCTTTCGCCGTCGTCCACGCTGATGGCGCTGGCCGTGCTGGCCGTGCTGGTTGCCTTTCTGTCCGCCACGCAGGACATCGCCTTCGACGCCTATTGCACGGACGTGCTGCGCAAGGACGAGCGCGGCGCGGGCGCGGCCATCCGGGTCATGGGATACCGGCTTGCCATGATTGCGTCGGGCGGTCTGGCGCTGATCATGGCGGATCAGTGGATAGGGTGGGGCAACACCTACATGGTGATGGGCGGGCTGATGCTGCTTTGCGCGCTGGCCACGCTGTGGGCGCCCGAGCCCGAGCACGTCGCGCGCCCGCCGCGCACCCTGCGCGAGGCGGTGAATGAGCCGCTCCGCGAATTCTTCATGCGCCGCGGCGCGATGGAAGTGCTGCTGCTGATCGTGCTGTACAAACTGGGCGACGCGTTCGCCGGGGCCTTGTCCACCACGTTTCTGATCCGCGGCGCGGGGTTCACGCCGACAGAGGTCGGCACTGTGAACAAGGTGCTGGGGCTGGCGGCCACCATCATCGGCGCGCTGGCGGGCGGGTCGCTGATGGCGCGCTGGGGGCTGTACCGGTCGCTGATGGCGTTCGGCCTCTTGCAGGCAGTGTCGAACCTGGCGTACTGGCTGATTGCGGTCAGCCCGAAAAACCTGTGGCTGATGGCAACCGGCGTGGGCATCGAGAACCTGTGCGGCGGCCTGGGCACGGCGTCTTTCGTGGGTCTGCTGATGGCGCTGTGCCACCAGCGGTTCTCCGCCACGCAATTTGCGCTGCTGTCGGCGCTGTCGGCCGTGGGCCGCACCTATCTGGCCGGCCCGTTGACGCCGCCGCTGGTCGAATACCTGGGATGGCCCGGGTTCTTCCTGCTGACTGTGGCCATTGCCCTGCCGGGACTCGTGCTGCTGCGCAAGCTGCGCGGCACGATCGAGACCATGGAAAAGCAGGGCGAGTCGTAGCCGACCCAGCGCAAAAAAAGGCGGCGCACAAGCGCCGCCTTTTTGCTGGCCGAAAACTTATTCTTCGCCGCTCAGCCGGACGATCAGCACGTCGCTGGGCAGGGATTCCAGCAGCCGCTCGGCCACGCTGCCGATGGCGGTGCGCAGGATGCCGGTGCGACCGTGGGTGCCGGTGACGACCAGATCGGAGCGGTGGTTGAACGAGTAGTCGGACAGTACGGTTTCGGGCTGGCCGGCTTCGAGCACGACCTTGGTCGGGCGGCCCTTGGGCAGTTCGGGCGTTTCGGCGATGAAACGCTCGGCGCACTGTTCGGCGGTTCGATACAGGTTGTCGACGACGCCGTCGTCCGGCTTGCTCACGCTCTGGAACGGCACTTCATATGCGTTGAACAAGGTGATGTCCGCATTTGGCACCAATTGCAGTGCGGCGCGCAGCGCCTGGCGCGAACCATCCGAGAAGTCGGTGGCGACCAGTACGTCGCGGTAGGGCCGGCGGGGGCGGTTCTTGACTACCAGCACGGGCTGACGCGCCTGGCGGGCCAGCTTTTCGACCGTGGTGCCGAGCAGCAGGCGGCCCAGCGTTTCCTGGCGGGCGATGCCGGCCACGATCAGCGAGCAGCCATACGCGTCGGCGGTTTCCATGATGCTGGCGACGGGGTCTCCCTTGGTGACCACGACTTCCGCCGGCACGTTGGCGGCGGCGACGTCTTCGGCGAGTTCGCGTTCGACGAGGGCCTTGTGGTCCGGCGACAGGCGGCGCCAGACGGGGGTGGTGAGCGGCGTGGCATGGGATTCCATGACATGCAGCATGATCAGCTTGGTGTTCAGTTCCTTGGTCAACTGCAGGGCGCGGTCGAGGGCTCTGTCGCCGCGCGCACTCAGGTCGGTGGCCAGAAGGATGGGGCCAATTTGCTGGGTCATACCTAATCTCCCGGTTACGGCCAGAGGGGCGGCTCCCGCGTCCGCGCTGCCTGGCCCAGTAGCGCCCGGTCGGGCACGTCTCCATTGTCTCGCCGCGAAACGAGACCGGAGTTGATCGTTGTCAACGCAGGTTTGAGGGTACGGGATGATGCGCGCGCAGGCAATGGCGCGCCCGCCGGCAAGGCTCAATACAATGGGGCCTGCCCAAGCTACCCCCCCACCTATGTTTACCGATCTGTCGCCCGCCCTGCTGCACCCGCTGTACCTGGTCGCCATCGTTGCCGAAGCCATGACGGCCGCACTGTCGGCGGGGCGGCGCGACATGGACTGGATGGGCGTCTGCATCATCGCGTGCGTGACGGCGCTGGGCGGCGGATCGCTGCGCGACGTGCTGCTGGGGCACTATCCGCTGACCTGGGTCGTGCATCCCGAGTACCTGTGGATGACGGGCGGGGCAGCGATCCTGACCGCGCTGATCGCGCCGGTCATGCGCCGCTTGCGCAGCGTGTTCCTGCTGGCTGACGCGCTGGGTCTGGTGGCGTTCACGGTCATCGGCTGCCAGGTGGCGCAGATGATGCAGTTGCCGATCACCGTCGTGCTGATCAGCGGCATGATCACCGGGTGCGCCGGCGGGGTGCTGCGCGACGTGCTGTGCAACGAGGTGCCGCTGCTGTTCCGCAAGGAACTCTATGCCAGCGTGTCGCTGGTGACCGGCGCACTGTATCTGGGCTCGATGTCGCTCGGCCTGTCGGCCAACGCGTCGGTGCCCATCGCGCTGGCCGCGGGGCTGACCATGCGCCTCATGGCCCTGCGCTTCAACTGGCAGATGCCCAAATTCGTCTATCGCGACGACTGGGACTGACCGCGCCGAGCGGTCGAAATCGTCCTTCCCGCCCTGTCCACAGCAGGCCATGCGATGCCGTGTCTATTGTGTGAAACATTATTTCTATTTCTGTTTCAATAGATTTCTAGTATCTTGTCTGGGTCTCATAGCTTGCATACGCAGTAGAAGGGGAGCCGATTGGACGTCAAAGCGCCCGCCACGATTCCGTATTTCCTACAGGAACAGATTCGTGAGTTGATAGTGAACGGCACTATCCGGCCCGGGCAGCCGTTACGGGAACAGGAACTGGAACAGCGCTTCGGCACCAGCCGCAGCCCCATCCGGGAAGCGCTGCGTCTGTTGGAACTGAGCGGGCTGGTGACGCACATCCAGCGCAAGGGGTTCCGGGTCACCCTCTATACCGAAACCCAGATCCGCCATCTGTACATGCTGCGCGCGGAGCTGGAAGCCTATTGCATCCGGCAGGTCGCCGAGATGCCCGATCTGAGCGCGCTGGTGGCCGAACTGACCACGCAGCATGAGGCGATCGTCGCCGCCATGGGCCGCCTCGATGGGCGCGGCTTTATCGCCGCCTCGCGCGATTTTTACCTGGCCGCCGCGCGCTTTACCGGCAATGCGCCGCTGACCAGCATGCTCGGCAAGGTGTACGAACAGATCGAGCCGTTGCGCCACATGCTGGCCAGCAGGTCACTGGAGGCCAACAAGATTCCGATCTATACGGAAGGCGTCATCCAGGCCCTGCGCGTCCGGGATTTCGACCACGCCGCGGCGTTGACGCGCAAGTACGTGGTGCAGGTGCTGCCCGACATCGTGCGGGCGTACCGCGAGGCATCGCTCGACGACGCCTAGCTATTGCGCCCGCCTTAGCCGCGGGGCGGCGTGCGCACCTCGATGCCCGCCTGCTCCAGCGCGCTGCGGATGCCATTGGCAAAGACCAGCGCGTTGGGCTGGTCGCCATGGATGCAAAGCGTGTCGGCCTGCACCGGCACATCCTTGCCGTCCACCGACCGCACCAACCCTTCCCGCACCATCCGCACGACCTGCGCGACGGCCACATCCACGTCTTCGATCATGGCGCCTGCGCGCGTGCGCGGGGTAAGGGAACCGTCGTCCTGGTAGGAGCGGTCCGCGAAGACTTCATTGGCGGCCGACAGCCCAACGGCGCGCGCCGCATCGATCAGTTTGCTGCCCGCCAGCCCGTACAGGATCAGCGACGCGTCCACGTCCTTGACCGCCTGGCAGATGGCTTTTGCCAGCGGTTCGTCCTTGGCTGCCATGTTGTAGAGGGCGCCGTGCGCCTTCACGTGATGCAGCCGCGCGCCTTGCGAGGCCGCCACGCCGGCCAGTGCGCCGATCTGGTACACGACGATGTCATAGGCCTCGTCCGGACTGATCTGGATGACGCGGCGGCCAAATCCCGCCAGGTCCTGCAGGCTGGGGTGGGCGCCCAGCGCCACCCCTCGCGCCAATGCCGCGGCCACGGTCTTGCGCATGGTGGCCGGGTCGCCGCCGTGAAAGCCACAGGCGATGTTGGCGGAGCTGACGAACTGCAGCACTGCCGCGTCGTTGCCCATGGTCCAGGCGCCATAGCTTTCGCCCATGTCGCAATTGAGGTCGATGCGGGTGGTCATAACGGGTTCCTTTCTAGGCCAGCAGCGCGCGCAGCGGTTCAAGCGCGGCGTGCAGTTCGGCAAACGCGCGCTCGCGCTCGCCGTCCAGGCGCTGCGCTTCTTCCAGCTCGATCCGCTGGAAACGCAGCGTCTGGCCGGGCGCGGACTGCGCCAGGGCGGGCAGATCCACGGTGGCGATCTGCGCAATCTTCGGATAGCCGCCGGTGGTCTGCCGGTCGGCCATGAGGATGATGGCCTCGCCGCCCGAAGGCACCTGCACGGTGCCGAAACAGGCCGCTTCGGACAGCATCTGCCGCGGCTGGTTCATGGCGAGCGGGCGGCCGAGCAGTCGGTAACCCATGCGGTCCGACTGCGGACTGATGCGAAAATCCGACTCCGCAAACGCGCGGCGGCTGCTTTGCGAGAATTCCGGCCAGTGCACGCCGGGCAGAAAGCGGATGAAGTCGCGCTGCTTGTTGCCCAGCGTCGCGGGCAGATAGACGCGCACGTCCCACAGCGCCTTCTGCAAGGCGGCGGCATCGCCGTCCGGCGGCAGCGGCCGGCGCAGGGGGACGACGTCGCCTTTGGCGAGCGCGCGTCCTTCAAAGCCACCGAATCCGCTGCGCAGGTACGTGGTTTCGCTGCCCATGACGGGCGTCAGCGCGAACCCGCCGTGCACGGCCAGATAGGCGCGCACGCCGGCGGCGGGCCTCGCGCCGAAGGCCAGCACGTCGCCCGCGCGCGCGATCAGCGGACGCAGCAGGGGAATGTCCTGGCCATTCAGCGTGGCGCCCAAGTCGGCGCCCGCCAGTGCGAAACAGGCCGGCACGTCGAAACGCAGCGTGGGGCCGGTCAGCGTGATTTCCAGCGTGGCCGGGTCGTCTTCGTTGCCCGCCAGGGCATTGGCAAGCCGGTGGGCGCGCTCGTCCATGGCGCCCGCTGCCGGAATGCCCTGATGCTGATAGCCGTCGCGCCCGCGGTCCTGGAAACTGGACAGCATGCCCGGCTTGATCACCGTCACGCTCATGGGCGGTTCCCCCGGATGCGGTCGAATTCGTCGGGCGCGATCGGCACGAAGCGCACGGTGTCGCCGGGCTGCAGCAGGGCGGCGGGTTCGCGGGCCGGGTCGAACATGACGAGCGGCGTGGCGCCGATGATGTTCCAACCGCCCGGCAACCGGTTTGGGTAGATCACGGTCTGGCGGTTGGCGATGGCCACTGCGCCCGGCGGTACGGCCGTACGCGGCGAGGGGCGGCGGGGAATGTTCAGTTTTTCGTCGTGCACGCCCAGATAGGCATGTCCGGGGGCAAATCCCAGCATGAACACCATGCTGCGCGGTTCGCTGTGCAACTGGATGACGGCGTCGGGCGAAATGCGCGCCGCGCGGGCGACCTCGGCCAGGTCGGGACCGTGTTCACCGCCATAGCAGACGGGGATGTCGACCTCGCGTCCGCCCGCATCGCCGGTCGGAATGCCGCCGGCCAGCAAAGCCTGGATGTGTTCGGAGAGTGAGGCGTAGGTGGGGCCTTCGCCCTGTCCGCCGGGCCGGTAATGCACGGCCACGGCGACGAAGGAGGGCACCACATCGGTAACGCCCGGCAGCCGTGCGTCGCGCAGCATGCGGGCCGCCGCCAGGCACGTGCGGCCGATGGCGGCGTCGATGTGTTCGCCGAAGGAAATGATCAGGCAGCGGTCACCCTGGGGCAGGATGCGCCAGCGGGTTTCGGCCGGAGAAAGCGGGTCTGAATTTACGTTCAACGGCACGAAACCTGTAGTGACGGGTTACTTGGCGAACAACGAATCCATGTTCTTGAACGCCTTGAATTCCAGCGCGTTGCCCGACGGATCCAGGAAGAACATGGTGGCCTGTTCGCCGACCTCGCCCTTGAAGCGGATGTAGGGTTCGATCACGAACTCGGTCTTGGCGTCGGTCAGGCGCTTGGCCATGGCTTCCCATTGTTCCATGGAAAGCACGGCGCCGAAATGGCGCACGGGCACATTGTGCGAATCGACCGCGCTGGTGGCTTTGTGGCCACACTCGCTGGGCGCCAGGTGAGCCACGATCTGGTGGCCGTAGAAATTGAAGTCGATCCATTCGGAGGAGCTGCGCCCCTCCGGACAGCCCAGCTTTTCGCCGTAGAAGGCGCGGGCTTCGGCCAGGTCCCTCACGGGGAAGGCCAGGTGGAACGGCGGCAGGTTGGTTTGAGCGGACATGCAAGGCTCCGGGTCAGGCAAAGGAAAGATGAGCGTTCGGGGCGCGTGGCCGCCGCAGTCGCGTCGGCTTTAGCACCAGGACGTAGTTTAAGTATTGTTTTTTTTATAGCAAAACGATATTTTTCGAGTCTTAGCATCGAAAAAATTGATTGTGCTCAAAGAATTTAAGACCTTCATCGCCGTGGCGCGGGACGGCACCTTCACCGGGGCGGGGGCGCAACTTGGACTCACGCAGTCCGCAGTCAGCGCCCAGATCCGGCGCCTGGAAGAGTATCTGGGCGTCGCGCTCTTTGACCGCAGTCCGCGCGCCGCCCTGCTGAACGCGCAGGGCCGCGAGATGCTGCCCCAGGCCGAAGAGCTGGTCGCCATGGCCGATCGCATGGCGGCCTCTGCCGGCGGCGCCCATGTCAGCGGGCTGCTGCGCATCGGCGCAATTGCGTCCGTGCAGCAGGATTTGCTGGTCCACGCGGTGGGCGAATTCCGCGCGGTCTATCCCGATGTGCGCGTGCGCATCGTGCCCGGTGTGTCGCTGTCGCTGCTGGGTCAGGTGGACGCGGGCGAAGTGGATCTGGCCGTGCTGATCCGCCCGCCGTTCGCCTTGCCGCCCGAACTGGGATGGCAGCCGTTGATGAGCGAGCCGGTGATGCTGGCCATACCGGAATCCATGCCGGTCGCGCCTTGGCGGGAACTGCTGGCGACCCAGCCCTTCATCCGCTACGACCGCGCTTCGTTCGGCGGGCGGGTGGTGGATGTATTTCTGAAGAAGCACCGGATTACCGTGCATGAGGCCGTGGAGCTCGACGAGATCGAGGCCATCGCGGGGATGGTCCGGCACGGGCTGGGCGTGGCGCTGCTGCCCCGGCTGCGGCGTCTGGACATGACGGGGCTGCGGCTGATGCCGCTGGACGAACACGCGTTTCACCGCGAAATAGGCATCATCGGCCGCCTGCCCTTCGACCCGGGCAGCGTCCGCGAAAAGATCGCGCAATGCCTGCATCGGGCGGCGGGTGATTCGGGTGGGATTTGACACCATCCCAAGCCAACCGGTCGCATAACAAAAAAGCCCCCGAAGGGGCTTTTGCTTTTACAGCCGGTCGCAGCGGACCGTGATCGGGTGATCGCGCAAGGCGGTCATGACGATGTCGTCGACCTGGCCCTCCACGTCGGTGATCACGTAGCCGATCTGGCCGCGCGTCTGCAGGGTCTGGCTGACGATGTTCAGGCCGTGTTGCGCCATCAGGTTGTCCAGCGCGCCCAGCGCCCCGGGCGCGTTGCGGTGCACGTGCAGGATGCGCGTGCCGCCGGCCTGTTCCAGGAACGGCAGCTCGGGGAAGTTGACCGCGCCCTTGGTGGTGCCGGCCTGCAGGAAGCGCACGAGCTTTTCGGCGACTTCGCGGCCGATGTTCTCTTGGGATTCCTGCGTGCTGCCGCCGATGTGCGGCGTGAGGATGACGTTGGGCATGCCGATCAGCGGGCTGGCCAGCGGTTCGTCGGCGCTCTTGGGCTCGGTGGGGAACACGTCCAGCGCGGCGCCGGCCAGGTGGCCGGATTTCAGCGCCGCGTGCAGCGCGTCGATGTCGACGACCGCGCCGCGCGAGGCGTTGATCAGGATGGCGCCGCGGCGCATGCGGCCGATGGTCTCGGCGTTCATGATGTTTTCGGTGGACTTGCCGCCAGGGACGTGCAGCGTCACGACATCGGCCTGTTCCAGCAGATCGTTCAGCGTGCCGGCGGGGCGGGCGTTGCCCAGCGGCAGCTTGGCCTCGACGTCGTGATAGATGACGCGCATGCCCAGGCTTTCGGCCAGGGTGCTGATCTGCGAGCCGATGTTGCCGTAGCCGACGATGCCCAGCGTCTTGCCGCGCGTCTCAAACGCGCCCGCGGCGCTCTTGTCCCAATGGCCCTGATGGACCCGGGCGTTCTTTTCGGGAATCCGGCGCAGCAGCAGGATGGCCTCGCCCAGCACCAGCTCGGCGACCGAGCGCGTGTTGGAGAACGGTGCATTGAAGACCGGGATGCCGCGCTGCATGGCGGTGTCCAGATCGACCTGGTTCGTGCCGATGCAGAAGCACCCGACGACGCGCAGGTCGGGGTTGCCGGAAAGCAGGGCAGCGTCCAGGTGCGTGCGAGAACGGATCCCCGCCACTTGCACGCCGCGCAGGGCGTCGTGCAATTGCGCCGGCGGCAGGGCCGCGGCATGCGTGACGATATCGGTGTAGCCGGCGGCCTCGAAGACGGCGCGGGCGCTCGGGTGGATGTTCTCGAACAGGACGATTTGTGCCATGACTGCCAAGGGTTGGTGAGAAACGCAATTATTTATTGTGGACCATTTTTGCTGCAGTGCAAGGAGTAGCCATTGAGGCGGTGTGGGTGAATTGTTTCAGGCGCGGCTCAGCGGTAAGCCTGGAAAACCTTGGCACCGCCGCGCTTGTCGACCAGCACCACGTCGTGCGGCGTCTTGCGCCCGCCGTATTCCGGACCGTCCATGCCCGGGGACCCCAGCGGCATGCCGGGGGCCGAAATACCCGCCGCGTCCGGCTTTTCGAGCAGCAGCCGGCGCACGTCGCTGGCCGGCACGTGGCCTTCGACCGCGTAGCCATCAACCATCGCGGTGTGGCAGGAACCGTAGTTGGCCATGCCCGCGTTGCGGCGGATGGGGCCGGTGTCGTCGACGTCGTGCGTGACGACCTCAAAGCCATTGTCGCGCATGTGCTTGACCCAGTCTTCACAGCAGCCGCAGGTGGGCGTCTTCCAGACTTCGACTTTGACGGGCGCCTGCGCGGCGGCAATCGCGGGGATGCTGAGGGCCGCGGCAAGGACGAGGCGGCGCGTAAGACGGGAAACGTTCATGATGCTCCGGGGGATAAAGGGGATGTTCTGGCGCGGGCCGGTCAGAACCAGAACCGCACGCCCGCGATGACGGCTGCCTGCGACCGGCTCTCGCCGGCGTCCGAGGCATAGCTTGCCGTCTGGCCGAACTTCCGTTCAAAGGATACGCCAACGTAGGGAGCGAATTCGCGCGTCACCTCGTAACGCAGGCGCAGGGACAGGGATCCCTGCGACAGACCGGAACCGATGCCGCGTTGCGGGTCGTTCTTGCCGTAGACGCTGGCTTGCAGTTCGGGCGTGAATATCAGGCGCTGGGTCAGCAGCAGATCGTACTCAGCCTTCAGCGCCAGGGCGCTGCGGCCTGACGGGCCTGCATAGGCAGTGGCCGTCAGTTCGATGTTGTAGGGCAGCAAGCCTTCGACGCCGACCGCGGCCCAGTTGCGCTTGGGGCCTGCGCCGATGTCCCGGCGCGCACCCAGTTGCAGATCCCAGAATGGCGAGATGGCGTGGCTCCAGAAGGCCTCGACCTTGCCGTCCGACCCGCCGCCGCTTTCGCGCTCGCCCTCGCTCTTGACGAGCAGGCGGTCCGTGGCGGTGCCGAACCAGAAGCGGCCATCCCATTCGAGCGCGTTCTGCCCATCGCGATTGCGCGATCCGCCGAATTTGTCGAACAGCACCTGCCACGTGGGCGCGTTGTCCATCATGTGCGGATGGATGCCGTAGCTGTCGTAGCCGCGCGGGCCTTCGCCATCACTTGCGGGCAGGCTGCCGACGGGCGGGGCGTCTGCGGCGGGCGCGTCATGGTTCGCCTCTGCATGGTCCATACCCTGGTGGCTTTCCGGGCTGTCCGGTGACGGCGCCTGGCCATGGTCCATCGAGCCGTGGTCCATCCCGGTCATGCCGGCATGATCCATTTGCGCCGCTTGAGCCGCGGCCAGTGGGGGCGCCAGCGCAAGGGCGATTGCGCAAAGGGCCGGCGCGTGTTTCTGGAAACAGTTCGGCTTCATCGTTTACTCCACCACGACCGCCCTGAACATGCCGGCCTCCATGTGATACAGCAGATGGCAGTGGTAGGCCCAGTTTCCACGCGTGTCGGCGCTGACGCGATAGCTGATGCGCTGCGCCGGGTTCAGCGAGATCGTGTGCTTGCGGACCTGGAACGCGCCATCCGGGGACTCCAGGTCGCTCCACAGGCCGTGCAGGTGGATGGGATGCGTCATCATCGTGTCGTTGACCAGCACGAAGCGCACGCGCTCGCCGTGGCGCAGCACGATGGGCCGCGCGTCCGAGAACTTCACGCCGTTGAACGACCACATGTAGCGCTCCATGTTGCCCGTCAGGTGCAGCTCGATCTCGCGCGAGGGCGCGCGGTCGTCGTCGGGCTCCCGCACCGACCGCAAGTCCGCATAGGTCAGCACGCGGCGGCCGTTGTCGCGCAGTCCGGGGCCGGGATCGTCCAGGCGGGTCGACACCACGTCAGGCAGCATGGAATTGCCCACGCCGCGCTCGGCGGGGTAGGGGTGCCTGACCTCGACCATGCCGCCCTGGTCCGCGCCGGCGCCATGATCGCCGTGCCCGGCCTGCATGGCCTGCGATCCGCCCATGTCATGCGCCATGCCCATGTCCATCATGCCCAGCACCTGCACGCGATCCATCTCGGGCACGTCGCCCTCTATGCCCGGACGTGGCGCAAGCGTGGCCCGCGCGTAGCCGGAGCGGTCCATCGCCTGCGAAAAGATCGTGTAGGCGCGGTCTTCCAGAGGTTCGACGATGACGTCATAGGTTTCCGCGACGCCGATGCGGAATTCCTCGACGTCCACGGGCCGCACGTCCAGTCCGTCGGCGGCCACGACGGTCATCTTCAGGCCCGGGATTCGAACGTCGAAGTACGTCATCGCCGAGCCGTTGATGAATCGCAGCCGCACTCGCTCGCCTGGCGTGAAAAGCCCGGTCCAATTGGCGGCCGGCGTGGCGCCATTGGTGAGGTAGGTGTAGGTCGCGCCCGACACGTCCGCCAGGTCCGTCGGGTTCATGCGCATGCGTTCCCACATCAGGCGCTCGCCCAGCGCCGCATGCCAGCCGCGGTCGCGGGCATCTTGCGACAAGCCCTGCACGCTGGGCTGGATGCGGTTGTAGTAGTCGGGCATCACCTTCAGCTTGTTGAACACGTGCATCGGGTCTTCGTCTGTCCAGTCCGACAACAGCACCGTGTAGTCGCGATCGGATGCGATGGGATCGCGGCGCCGCGGCTCGATGACGATGGCGCCGTACAGGCCCGTCTGCTCCTGGAAACCCGAGTGGCTGTGATACCAGTAGGTCCCGCTCTGGCGAACATCGAACCGGTACGTGAAGGTCTGGCCGGGATCGATGCCGGCAAAGCTCAGGCCCGGCACGCCGTCCATGTTGCTGGGCAACAGGATGCCGTGCCAGTGGATCGACGTCTGCTCGCGCAGGCGGTTGGTGACATGCAGCGTGACCGTATCGCCCTCGCGCCAGCGCAGCAGAGGCGCGGGGAGGCTGCCGTTGATCGTGGTGGCCACGCGCGCGGCCCCCGTGAAGTTCACCGGCGTCTCGCCGATCTCCAGATGGAATTCAGTGCCGCGCAATTCGGCCGTTGGCACGGTGGCGGGCCGGGCCAGCGCATGGCGCCAGCCGCCCAGCGCGGCCAGTGCGCCGCCCGTGGCCAGGCCCTGCACGAAGCGGCGGCGGGTCGTGAATGAGGGCGCCGTCATGTCACAGCACCGAGACGGAACCCTTCATCCCCGCCGCATAGTGGCCGGGCTCCAGGCAACCAAACGACACCGTGCCCGCCTTGTCGAAGCGCCACACGATCTGGCCGCTTTTGCCGGCTTCCAGCGACACGGCATTGGGTTCCTCGTGCCGCATGCCGGGATCTTTCATCATCATGGCGTAGTGCGCCTGCAGGTCGGCATCGGTGCCCAGTACGAGCTCATGCCGGATCTTGCCGGAGTTGTGCACGTTCAGGCGGACGGTTTCGCCGGCCTTCACGTCGATGGTGGCGGGCGAAAAGCGCATGGCGTCGTTCATGTCGATCTCGACCGTGCGCGTGACGCGGGCCGGATCGCCCGGCGTGCCGATGGGCGCTGCGGCGGCGGGCTGCGCGTGGCTGCCATGCGCGTGGTCGCCTGCGGCCAACGCCGCGCCGGATAGCATGAGCGCCAGGGCGGCGAACGAAGTGCGTAGCAGAGTGCCTTTCACGAGAATCCTTGCAGAGGGAATGAGCGTGATGGCACTTTAAGAAACCGGGGGTGACCCGATCCTGTCGCGCAGATTACGTTTTTGTAATGTTCGGCCCTGCCGCCGGATCCATCAGCGTGATGCCGACGACAGTGCCGGTGGTGTCTGACACTGCATCGGCCTCGCCGCCGTGCATGAGCGCAATGGCGCGCACGATGGCAAGACCCAGGCCGTGGCCTTCGCTGCGCGGGGCGCGCGTCGGGCCGGCGCGGAAAAAGCGGTCGAAGATGCGGGGCAGGTCGGCGGGCGGGATGGGCGGCCCGGGGTTGCGGACCGTGACGCGCGCGCCGCCGGGGATGCGGGAGCAGGCCACCACGATCCCGCCGCCGGGTGGCGTGGCCTTGATGGCATTGGAAATCAGGTTGGCCAGCGCGCGTCGCGCGAGGCCCCGGTTGGCGGCCACGGTGGCGTCGCCCTCGCAGCGCAGCTGCACGCCGTGTTCTTCCAGCGTGGCTTCGTAGTATTCGGCAACGCGCCGCGCTTCCGCGGCCAGTGACACCGGAGCCAGATCGGCCGCACGTTCGCCACGGTCGGCCCGGGCAAGGAACAGCATGTCGTTGACCAGCGTCTTCAGATCTTCCAGCTCTTCCAGATTGGATTCCAGCGCGTCGCGCAGCTCGGCGGCGTCGCGCGGCGCGGACAGCATGACCTGCGTGCCATTGATGAGCGTCGCCAGCGGCGTGCGCAGTTCGTGCGCCACGTCGGCATTGAATCCCTCCATCTGCTGGTAGGCCGCCTGCAGCCGGTCCAGCGTGCGGTTGAAGGAGCGCACCAGGTCATGCAATTCGCGGTCGGTGTCTTTCAGCGGGAGGCGGCGCGCCAGGTTATCGGGCTGGATGCCCGCGGCCTGTTCGGACAGCCGGCGCGCCGGCGCCATGCTGCGCCGCACGGCCCATGCCGCCAGCACGACGGTGGCGCCCACCCACAGCGCGCAGATCAGCGCGAGAGCCGTGCCGTAGGCGTAAAGAAATTGCGAACTGGTCCGGGTGCTGACCGCCACCGTCAACTGCGCGCCAGGCAGAATGCGAT
This sequence comes from Achromobacter animicus, assembly GCF_902859585.1. Taxonomy (GTDB): domain Bacteria; phylum Pseudomonadota; class Gammaproteobacteria; order Burkholderiales; family Burkholderiaceae_B; genus Achromobacter; species Achromobacter animicus. The sequence goes on from NZ_CADIJM010000013.1 coordinate 90,389, forward strand.
CGTTCATGGCGACGCGCAGGCCGCGCATGCGGCCACCATCGGGCGTTTCCAGCAGGACCTGGCGACCGTCAGGCGATGCCAGCGTCTCGGGCGGCGTGCCGCCATAGACGGCCTTGCCTTGCGCGTCGACGATCCAGATGCCGAGCTGGCCCTGCCCCGCGCGCATCTGGTCGAAGGTGGCCGCCAGATCGTGCAGGCCGCTGGCGCTGTTCTGCATGTCGATCAGGTGGTCGATGAGTTCGAGCTTGCCGCTGACTTCGGTGATCTCCTGGCGTTCGACCTCGCGCTTGAGCGCCCAGAAGAGGGTTGCCCCGGCAAGGCTTGAGACCAGCAGCGCGATGGCGCCCAACAGCAGCGTCAGCCTCGCCTGCATGGACCGCACGCGCGGGCGGATCATCGGGGGCTGCCACCCGGGGCGACGCGCGATTCCAGCACATACCCCATGCCACGCACGGTGTGCAGCAGTTTCGAGTCGAAGGGATCGTCCAGCTTGCCGCGCAGGCGCCGCACGGCGACGTCGATCACGTTGGTGTCGCTGTCGAAGTTCATGTCCCAGACCTGTTCGGCCAGGGTGGTGCGCGACAGCACCTGTCCCTGGCGGCGCAGCAGCAGGGCCAGCAGGCTGAATTCCTTGGCGGTCAGGTCCAGGCGGTGGCCGCCGCGCTGGGCACGCCGGCTGGCAAGATCCAGCTCCAGGTCTGCCAGGCGCAGCAGCGTGGGCTCCTGGGACCGGCCGCGGCGCAGCAACGCCTGCACCCGGGCCAGCAGTTCGGAGAAAGCGAAGGGTTTGACGAGGTAGTCGTCGGCGCCGCCCTCCAGGCCTCGGACCCGGTCTTCCACCGCATCGCGGGCGGTCAGCATCAGGATGGGCGTGTCCTTGTGCGCGCGCACCGAGGCCAGGACCTCGAAACCATCCACGCCGGGCAGCATGACGTCGAGCACGATGAGGTCGTACGCGCCTTCCAGCGCCAGATGGCGGCCATCGACGCCGTCGCGCGCCACGTCCACGGCGTGGCTTTGTTCCGACAGTCCCTTCTTCAGGTAGTCGGCCAGTTTGGGTTCGTCTTCAATGACCAGGATGCGCATGGCCAAAAATTTACCACCCGCGGGGCGCACTCAGGCGCCCGCGCGGGCGGAATTCAGGCCGTTTCGGCGATGGCGATGCGGTCGGCGGGAAAGCGCAGCGAGAAGACGCTGCCTTTGCCGGGTTCGCTGGTGATGAGCAGTTCGGCGTCGTGCCGCATGGCGATATGCTTGGTGATCGCCAGGCCCAGTCCCGTGCCGCCAACGGCGCGCGATCGGCCCCGGTCCACGCGGTAGAAGCGTTCGGTCAGGCGCGGCAGATGGCGCGCCGGGATGCCGATGCCCGTGTCCTGCACGCTGTAGCACGCGCCGCCTTCGGGTTCGCGCTCCCAACGCACGGTGATGGTGCCGCCGTCCGGGGTGTAGCGCACGGCGTTGGTCAGCAGGTTGGACAGGGCCGAGGTCAGCTCGTTTTCGGCGCCCAGCACGTCCAGGGTTTCGTCGACGTGCCAGACGAGCTGGTGCCGGCCGCCCGACAGCGCTTCGATCTGCTGGCGCGCCTTTTGCAGCAGCGCGCCCATGTTGACCGCGCGCGGATCGCTGCCCGGCGACGATTCCAGCGTGGACAGCGTCAGCAGGTCTTCCACGATGGCCTGCATGCGGTGCGCCTGCTCGTGCATCATGTCGATGTACTGCTCGCGCTGCTCCTGCGGCAACGCGTCGTCGGGCATGTCGCGCAGCGTTTCCAGAAAGCCGGCCAGCACCGTCAGCGGCGTGCGCAGCTCGTGCGAGACGTTGGCCACAAAGTCGCGGCGCGTGGTTTCCAGGCGTTCGATCTGCGTGACGTCGCGGGTGATGAGCAGGCGCTGGTTGCTGGCGTACGCCGTCAACTGCATCATCATCAGCCGTTCCTGGCCTTGCTGGCCCAGCCGCACCAGGATGGGTTCGGGCCAGGACGGGCGATGCGCGTATTCCACGAATTCCGGCGCGCGCAGCAGGTTCAGAAGGTTGTGTCCGCGATCGGCCGGCAAGCGCAGACCCAGATGCTGGCGCGCCATGCGGTTGCACCAGTCGATCTGGAAGTCTTCGTTCAGCGTGACGGCGCCGTCGGGCAGGGCCTGGGCAGCAGCCAGCATGCCTTGCATGGTGTCGCGGGTTTCAGTCAGTTCACGTGCGCGGGCGCGGGTGTACCGATAGAGCGGAGCAAGAATGTCGTCCCAGGGGCCGACAGAGGCCGGCGGGGCGGAGTCGGGTTGATTGGCCCAGCGGGAAACCAGCGTCAGCCGCCAGCTGCGCCACAGCAGCATGGCGGTCAGCGAAGCCGAAAACACGACCCAGCCAGCGGGGTCTCCAATAAGCCATTGCGCCAGTAAGGCAACCACCGCCCACAGGGCGACAAATATAAGCGTGCGCAGCCAGATCATCGTGCGCCAGTTTTACCGCGTCGGGAGCTGTGCCGTAAACCGATAGCCGCTGCCGCGGACCGTTTCCACGTGCGCGTCATGGCCGCTGGGTTCCAGGGCCTTGCGCAGGCGGCGGATGTGCACGTCGACCGTGCGTTCTTCCACGAAGACGTGGTCGCCCCACACCTGATCCAGCAGCTGCGAGCGCGAGAACACGCGCTCCGGGTGCGTCATGAAGAAGTGGAGCAGACGGAATTCGGTGGGGCCGATCTGCAGGGACTGGCTGTTGCCCGACAGGCGATGCGTCACCGGATCGAGCTTCAGGCCGCCGACGTCGATGACGTCGTCCGTCAGCTGCGGCGCGCGGCGGCGCAGCACGGCCTTGATGCGGGCCATCAGTTCCTTGGGCGAGAAGGGCTTGGTGATGTAATCGTCGGCGCCGGCCTCCAGGCCGTCCACCTTGTCCTGCTCGGAGCCCTTGGCGGTCAGCATGATGACCGGGACGGCGCGGGTGCGCTCGTCGTTGCGCAGCTTGCGCGCCATGGCCAGGCCGGAGGTTCCCGGGAGCATCCAATCCAGCAGGATCAGATCGGGAAGCTCGGCGCGGATCAGCGTCTGGGCCTGGTCGGCGTCGAAGGCGCGCAGCACCTTGTGGCCAGCGAAGGACAGGTTGACGGCGATCAGTTCCTGGATGGCGGGTTCGTCTTCGACGACGAGGATGGTGCTGGACATATCGAATTGGGCACACTTCTGAGCGCCGGCGCGGCGCGAACATTGCGATAGTATGGCCGCAATATTTCAGGTATGTGACCGCAGCGCGTCATTCGGCGGGTCCGGCACGCCGCAGGCGCGCGCCCGATAGGCTACCATTGACCGATATATCGGGAATTCACCATGCAAAACCCCTCCGAATCGCAACAATCCGCCGGTTCCGGCTCGACCTCCACGCACTTCGGCTTCCAATCGGTCCCCGAAGGCGAAAAGGCCCGCAAGGTCGCCGAAGTCTTCCATTCAGTCGCCCAGCGCTACGACGTCATGAACGATTTCATGTCGGCGGGCCTGCATCGCGTCTGGAAGGCCTTCACCATCGGCCGCGCCGCCATCCGCCCCGGCATGAAGGTGCTGGACATCGCCGGCGGCACGGGCGATCTGGCGCGCGCCTTCGCCAAGCGTGCCGGCCCCACGGGCGAGGTCTGGCTGACCGACATCAACGATTCCATGCTGCGCGTGGGCCGCGACCGTCTCACTGACGCCGGCCTGCTGGTGCCCACCGCCGTCTGCGACGCCGAGCGCCTGCCGTTCCCCACCGGTTACTTCGACCGCGTCAGCGTGGCCTTCGGTCTGCGCAACATGACCCACAAGGACCGCGCCCTGGCCGAAATGACCCGCGTGCTCAAGCCGGGCGGCAAGCTGCTCGTCCTGGAGTTCTCGCGCATCGCCAAGCCGCTGTCGCCCGCGTACGACTGGTATTCGTTCAACGTCCTGCCGTGGCTGGGCAAGAAGATCGCCAAGGACGAGGCCAGCTATCGCTATCTGGCCGAATCCATCCGCATGCACCCCGACCAGGAGACGCTGGCCGACATGCTGCGCACCGCCGGCCTGGAGCGGGTGCAATATTTCAACCTGACAGCGGGCATCGCCGCGCTGCACGAAGGCGTCCGTCTGGGCTGACGCCCGGCGACCACGGCGGATTTCGCCGTCCCGCGGGGAACTTGTGGGGCGGCGGCTTGTCCGTTATTCTTACGCCATTCAGATTACTGTAAGAAAAGTCGCGCAGATGGTCTCGCGTATTGCGAGGCCCTCCCGTTGCTCGGGGCAGCGGGGGCGCGAGTACGAGGGAGCAAATCTATGTCCAAATTCTGTCTTTCGCGCTTTGTCGCGGCAGCGCTCATCGCCGTTTCGGGCGCTGCGCTGGTGACGGCGTCGTTTGACGCCGAAGCCCGTCGCGCCGGCGGCGGCGCCAGCGTGGGCCGTCAATCCTCCAATGTCACGACGCAGCGCCAGGCCACCACGCCGCCGGCTGCCAACAGCAACACCGCGGGCGCCACCGCCGCGCCGGCAGCCGCCGGTGCCGCAACGGCCGGCGCAGCGGGCGCCGCCGCCAAGAGCGGCGCTTCTCGTTGGTTGGGCCCCATCGCCGGCATCGCCGCCGGTCTGGGTATCGCCGCGCTGCTCTCCAGCATGGGCCTGTCGGGCGCATTCCTGGAATTCCTGTCGTCCGCGCTGCTGATCGCCGCTGTCGTCTTTGCCGTCATGTTCATCATCCGCCGCCTGCGCGGCGCCGGTCCGCGCACTGCCACCCAGGGCGCATTTGGCGGCAACAACAACGCCTCGGGCCAGCAGCAACAGCAGCCGATGTGGCGTGAAGCGCTGAAGCCCGGCGCCGCCGCGCCTGCAGCCGCCGCACCGGTGGCCGCCGCTCCCATCGAGCCGCCGGCCGTCCTGCCCAAGGCGGGCGATGACAACAACTGGTTCGTGCCGGGCGATTTCGACACGCCGGCCTTCCTGAAGCAAGCCAAGGAACAGTTCGTCCGCATCCAGGCCGTCTGGGACAGCGGCAGCACCGACGGTCTGCGTGAATTCCTGACCGACGACCTGATCACCGAACTCAAGCCGCAACTGGCCGAGCGCGGCGCGGCGCCCAACAAGACCGAAGTGGTCCTGCTGAACGCCGAGATGCTGGGCATCGAAACCGTCTCCGACGGTCACCTGGCCAGCGTGCGCTTCTCCGGCATGCTGCGCGAGGCCCCGGGCGCCGAAGCTTTCCGCTTCGAAGAAGTCTGGAACCTGTTCAAGCCGGCCAATGGCGGCTGGTTGCTGGCCGGCATCCAGCAGATCCCGGTGGAACACGCCAGCTAAACCCTGGCGGTCCGGCTCGACCGGCCCTCTGCCGCGGACGCCGTCACGGCGTCCGCATGAACCGGCCCCCAAAGGGCCGGTTTTTCCATGTGCCTTCCGCAAAACAGGCTCCCATCTAACCCGTTACACTCCCGATTTACCCATCAACTTCGGCAAGCCCTCCCGGGTCCTTGCAACCGCTCATGCTGCCTTTTTCGTTCCTGCCCACCCCCAAGCGCCTGGCCGTCAGCGCCCTCAACGCCCTGTTGCGGCGTGAGGACTGGGCGCGCGAACGCCTGGCGCGGCATGCCGGCAAGACGGTGCGTTTCGTCATGGGCGGCTTCACGCTGGGTCTGTCGATTGACAGCGACGGACTGGCGGACCAGGCCGATCCGGCCGTGGTGCCCGATGTCACGCTGACCGTGTCGCCAGACAAGCTGCCGTTGCCGCGTCTGGGCGCGGGGCACGACAAGCCCGATTTCGCCGAGGCTACGCATATATCTGGCGACGCGGCGCTGGCGCAGGTGGTCGCAGATCTGTCCAAGCAATTGCGGTTCGACCCCGAAGACGCGCTTGCCCGTGTGGTGGGCGACATCGCCGCGCTGCGCATCGTGGGCGGCGCGCGCGCGGTGGCCGGCGGGGCTCGCAATGCGGGTCAGCGGCTGGCCGAGAATGTTTCTGAATACCTGTCCGAAGAAAGCGGTGTTCTGGCGGGCCGCCCGGCCCTGGAGCAATGGCGCCTGGACCTGGCCGAACTTAACGCGCGCGCGGATGCGCTGGCGCGATCGGCGGCTGCGCTGCAAACCCGCCTGGCCTCGGCCGGCGCAAAGCGGGGCGCCTGATCCATGTTCCCCTTGCTGCGCCTCTTTCGCATCATCGTCGTCTCGCTGCGCTACGGCCTGGACGAACTTGTCCTATCCAGCCTGAATCATCCGCTGGCCACGTGCCTGCTGCGCGTCATGCGCCTGGGCACGCGTCCGCGCTCGCCGCGCGGGCAGCGCCTGCGTCTGGCGTTGGAATCGCTGGGTCCCATCTTTGTGAAGTTCGGGCAGGTGCTGTCCACCCGCCGGGACCTGATCCCCGCCGACATCGCCAACGAACTGGCGTTGCTGCAGGACCGTGTGCCCCCGTTCCCGTCCGCCCAGGCGGCTGCCTGCATCGAGGCGGCGCTGGGTGCACCGCCCGAAAAGCTGTTCGCGCAGTTCGACGTAGACCCGGTGGCGTCGGCGTCCATTGCGCAGGTCCACTTCGCGGTGCTGCACGATGGCCGCGAGGTCGCCGTGAAGGTGCTGCGTCCGGGCATGCTCAGCATTATCGAAAAGGACATGTCGCTCTTGAAGGTCGTGGCGCGCATCATCGAGCGCCTGGGCGCCGATGGCCGCCGCCTGAAGCCGCGCGAGGTTGTCGCGGAGTTCGACAAGTACCTGCACGACGAGCTGGACCTGGTGCGCGAGGCCTCCAATTGCAGCCAGCTGCGACGCAATTTCGGCCCGGAATCCGGCCGCGGCGACATGCTGATCGTGCCCGAGGTGATCTGGGAATACACGGCTTCCACCGTGTTCACGATGCAGCGCATGTACGGCATGCCCGTGGGCCAGGTCGAGCGCATGCGCGAAGCCGGCATCGACATTCCTACGTTGGCGCGCACGGGCGTGGAGATCTTCTTTACGCAGGTGTTCACCGACGGCTTCTTCCATGCGGACATGCACCCGGGCAACATCTACGTGTCGGACCGCCCCGGCACGCTGGGCAGCTATATCGCGCTGGACTTCGGCATCGTGGGCTCGCTGTCCGAGTTCGACAAGAATTACCTGGCGCAGAATTTCCTGGCCTTCTTCCATCGTGACTATCGCCGCGTGGCGCAACTGCATATCGAATCGGGCTGGGTGCCGCCGGATACGCGCGAGGAAGAACTGGAGGGCGCGGTGCGCGCCGTCTGCGAACCGTATTTTGACCGGCCGCTGTCGGAGATCTCGCTGGGGCAGGTGCTGCTGCGGCTCTTCCAGACCTCGCGCCGTTTCAACGTTGAAATCCAGCCGCAGCTGGTCCTGTTGCAGAAGACCCTGCTGAACGTCGAGGGACTGGGCCGTCAGCTCGATCCCAACCTCGATCTCTGGAAGACCGCAAAACCCTATCTGGAACGCTGGATGCGTCAGCGTGTCGGATTCCAGGGCTTGCGGAAAAGCCTGGAAAAAGAGGCCGTGCAGTGGTCGCAAATGCTGCCCGCCCTGCCCAGGCTGGTCCATGACCATCTGAGCCGACCCAATGTCTCGCCCGCGATGCTGGCCGAGATGATGCAGTTACGCCGCGCACAAGAGCAGAACAACCGGCTGGTTGCAGCGCTGGTTGGCGTGCTGGCGCTGGCAGTCGGGGTCGCGATATGGGCGTTGACCCGATAGGCGGCGCGATGATCTAGACCTTACTGTCATGTTTCATTCATGAAACGGTCATCATAGCTTCGCGGGAGACGGCGAAAAATAGCGCTGCGCAAAGTGGCATGCAGCGCCCGAGCCTATAAGAACGCGCGCGCCATTCATCAATTTTCATAGCCCCACTAGCGGGACGAATACAAGGGCAGAATATGCTTTATCCAGAACTCTTCAAGACCATGGAAGCCGTGCGATGGAACATGGCGCACGATATTCCGTGGGGCGATTTCGACCGCAGCAAGCTCTCGGACGAACAAGCCCACACGATCAAGATGAACGCCATCACGGAGTGGGCGGCGCTGCCGGCCACCGAGATGTTCCTGCGCGACAACCGCGGTGACAGTGATTTCTGCGCGTTCATGTCGGTCTGGTTCTTTGAAGAGCAAAAGCATTCGCTGGTGCTGATCGAGTATCTGCGCCGCTTCTGCCCGGACCTGGTGCCGACCGAGGAAGAGCTGCACAACGTGCGCTTTGAATTCGACAAGGCCCCTGAACTTGAAACGCTGATGCTGCACTTCTGCGGCGAGGTCCGCCTGAACCACTGGTACCGCCGCGCCGCCGAATGGCACACGGAACCGGTGATCAAGGCGATCTACAAGACGGTGGCGCAGGACGAGGCGCGCCACGCGGGCGCCTATCTGCAATACATGCGCCGCGCATTGCATGATCGCGGACAGGACACGAGCGCAGAGGCGCGTCTGGCGTTCTCGAAGATCGGGGTGCTGATGGCGTCGGCGGGCCGCACGCAGCAGGCGCTGCATCCGACGAATCTGCACGTGAACAAGGATCTGTTCCCGAACGATACGGTGCAGTCGCGCCTGCCGGAGCCGGGCTGGCTGGAGCACTGGCTGGATACGCAGATCCGCTTTGACGGGGTGTGGGAGCAGAAGGTGGCGACGCGGATTCTGCACATTCTGTCGAAGCTGATGGACCGCAGCTTCGAGACGGTGAAGGATCTGAACCGCTACCGGAAGGAAGTGTCGGCGCTGATCGTGCCGAAGGACAAAGAGATCATCCTGGGCGGCGCCTGATCCCTCCTATAATCGCCGCATGCCTGCCGCCCGCTTCGAATCCAAGGTCCTGTCCCGCGACGAACTCGTCGCTGCCGTTGCCGCTGGCCGCTATCCGCGGCCGCTGGTGTTTACGAACGGGGTGTTCGACATCCTGCATCGCGGGCATGCGACTTATCTGGATCAGGCGGCGCAGTTGGGGGCGACGTTGATTGTCGCCGTGAATACGGATGAGTCGGTGCGGCGGCTGGGTAAGGGTTCGGAGCGTCCGCTAAATCGCATGGAAGATCGGGCGGCGTTGCTGGCGGCGTTGGGTTTCGTGACCGTAGTCACGTCCTTCCATGAAGACACGCCTGAGGCGCTGATCGGAGAGATCAAGCCCGATCTGATCGTCAAGGGTGGCGATTACGATATGGAGACGTTGCCGGAGACTGCGCTGGTGAAGACCTGGGGCGGACGTGCCGTTGCGATTCCTTTTGAGTTTGAGCGGTCTACGACGGCGTTGGTGAAGAAGATTCAGGGCGGGTGAATTTGCTTTGGATTGTGTAGCGGATGAATGGAAGGCGGCCCCTTGATGGCCGTCTTTTCTTTTGGCCGCTAACGGATCGTATGTCGCGCCGGGGATCTTCGTAGGTCGCCCGGCGCCGCGGTCACCGTGGGCACGATCGCCCACGATTGCGGTCCGGAGCCTTCGCTCCGGACTGCCCCGTTGTCATCCTCGTCCGCCTTCGGCTCCCTACGGATTCCCTCGGGCGCATCGACGGCGCTCGCGCCCACGGTGACCGCGACACCGTGCTGCCAGGGTCTTTAGTTTGCGCGCTGCAAGACCTGTGGTCTGGGCAGGAGATCTGCGGGGCCGCAGATTGCTGCCGCCCGGGCGGCGGCAATCGGCATCGAGGCGGTGGGGCGTCGTGGCGGTGTGCGCTCGCGCGCTGGTGGGGGGCGGGGCGATCAGGTGTTGACACCCGCCGAGATCAAAATTAGGTGTCTGACACCCGTAGAGAGGATCTTCCGTTCCAGACAGTGCACCAAGGGTGTCAGACACTGGTCGCAGCAGCGGAAACGCCCTCAGCGCGCCGGACGCAGCAGCCGGTTGATCGCTTCCAGGTCCGATTCCGCCAGGATGCCGCTGGTGGCCTTCAGGCGCAGGCTGGAAAGTACTGTGCTGTAGCGGGCCAGGGCCAGGTCGCGTTGGGTGGCGTAGAGCTGTTGCTGGGCGTTCAGGACGTCCAGGTTGATGCGCACGCCGACTTCGTAGCCGGTGCGGTTGGCTTCTACCGCGGCGCGGCTGGATTTTTCGCCGGCTTCCAGGGCCTGGATGCGGGCCAGGCCACTGGTGACGCCGGTGTAGTACTGGCGGGTGGCCTGGACGGCCTGGCGGCGGGCGGTTTCGTAGTCGTAGCGCGCCTTCTGTTCCAGTTCGACCTTTTCCGTGACCTGCGAGGACACGCCGCCGCCGGAGTACAGGGGGATGGAGAGGACCACGCCGATGGTGTTGTCGATGGGCTTGCCGGGGGCGGCGTTGCGCATGACGGCGTCGCTGGCGCTGCCGCTGGTGGCGCGCAGGTTCAGGGTGGGGTAGTGGCCGCTCTTGGCGATCTGGATTTCGCGGCCGGCGATGCGGGTCAGCAATTGCGCGCGCAGGACTTCGAGGCTGGAGGTTTCGGCCTGGTTGCTCCAGTCGGCGATGCGGGCGGGCTGGGGGGCGGGCAGTTGCACGCCGTAGGGCAGTTCGGCCAGGGCGCCGGGCTGCGTGCCGATGATCTTGGCGAGTTCGTCGCGGCGCACTTCCAGGTCGTTCTGCAGGCGCAGTTCCTGGGCGACGACGAGGTCGTAGCGCGACTGGGCCTCGTAGGTGTCGGTGATGGTGGCGTTGCCGAGTTCGAAGTTGCGCTTGGCGGATTCAAGCTGGCCGGCGACGGCGGTTTTTTCGGCTTCGGTGGCGGTCAGGGTGTCCTGGGCGTACAGGACGTTGAAGTAGGCGTCGGCGACGCGCAGCAAGAGGTCTTGGTAGGCCTGCTGGAGTTGCACTTCGACGTCGGCGACGATGAGCTTGGATTGCTCGAAGTTCTGCCAGCGGCCCCAGTCGAAGAGCGGCTGGGTGAGCGCCAGGTCCCACACGCCGCGGCCGCCGCTGTAGGCGTAGGACAGGCCGCGGGTGCTGCGGGTTTCCTGGTAGGCGCCGCCGGCTTCGGCGGTGATCAGGGGCAGCAGCAGGGCGCGGGCCTGGGGTTCTTTTTCGAGGCCGGCGCGGTAGTTGGCGCGCGCGGCGGCGTAGGTGGGGTCATTGCCCAGCGCGGCCTGCCAGACCTGGACCAGGTTCTGGGCGGACGCGGTCAGCGGGCCGGCACTTGCGGCGCAGGTGAAAACCAGTAAAGCCGTAAGTGAGCGGACGCGCATGATCTTTCAACGATACGCCGGGCCGCCGGACGTGACGCCGGCCCCATGGGGGCCGGGCAAAAGGCGGCGAGGTCGCGGAGTTAGAACTTGAACTGCGACACCGTGACGCCGCGCAACGGCTTGATGACCGTTTCGAAGAGCTTGACGGTTTCGAAGCTGGCGGCGGTGGTGCGGGTGATGCGACAGGCGGTCATGATGGGGGCTTGGCCAACCACCACGACAAGGCGGCCGCCCACGCGCAGCTGGTACTTCAGCGCGTCCGGCACGACCGGCACGGAACCGGTGACCAGGATGGCGTCGTATTCGGTGGAGCCCCAGCCATTGCGGGCGTCGCCGGTTTCGACCTTGACGTTGGTGACGTTGTTCATCTGCAGGTTCTGCTGCGCGAAGGTCACCAGGCGGCTGTCGATCTCGACGGAGGTGACTTGTTGCGCCAGGTAGCCCAAGAGGGCGGCCTGATAGCCGGAACCCGTGCCGATTTCCAGCACGCAGTCGGACTTGGTCAGCAGCAGTTCTTGCGCGAGGCGTGCTTCGACCTTGGGGGCGAGCATGTTCTCGCGGGTGTTGACCGCGTTGATCTCGAGCGGCAGCTCCAGGTCGGAAAACGCCAGGCCACGCAGGGCCGGCGGAACGAATTGTTCGCGGCGCACATCGAACAGCGCTTGCAGCACGTTGGCGTCCAGGACGTCCCACGGGCGGATCTGCTGTTCCACCATATTGAAGCGGGCTTGTTCTACGTCGGGCAGGGTCGAAGCGTTCATGACGGTCAGAAAAAACAGAGGAATCAACGGGCCATTGTACCGATTCGTAGCGTCCTGTGACGGCGCGCCCGTGCGGCAGATGTTTCAGGCGCGGCGCGGAGCCCGGAAAAGCAGACGGCGCCCCGTGGGGCGCCGTTGAGCTCAGCCGGAAAGGGGCGTTACCACCAGCCGTGGAAATGGTGGACCGGGCCGTGGCCCGAGCCGACCGACAGGCGCTCGGCGTGGCGGATGGCTTCAGTCAGGTAGGCCTTGGCGCGTTTGGCGGATTCCGGTACGTCCCCGATTTGTGGCAGCAGCGCCGCCAGCGCGGCCGACAGCGTGCAGCCGGTGCCGTGCGTGTTGGCGGTGTCGATACGGTGGCCGGGCAGTTCGATCATGCGGTCGCCGTCATGCAGCAGGTCGATGGTTTCGCTGCCGGGCAGGTGGCCGCCCTTGACGAGCACCCAGCGTTCGCCGGAATGCGCCAGCTTGTTGCGCAGGCGCTCGGCGACGCGCCGCATTTCCTTGACGGTCTCGACGGGGCGCTCTTCGAGCAGCACGCCGGCTTCGGGAAGATTGGGCGTGAGCAGGGTGGTCAGGGGCAGCATGGCTTCGCGCATGGCGCCGACGGCATCGTTCTCGAGCAGCAGGTCGCCGCTCTTGGCGACCATGACCGGGTCCAGCACGATGTGCGCGGGCGTCCATTTGGCGAGCTTTTCGGCCACGACCTCGATGACGGGGCGCTGGCCCAGCATGCCGATCTTGACCGCGTCGATGCGCACGTCGGTGAACAGGGTGTCGATCTGCAGGCCGACGAAGGCGGGCGGCACCGGCGAGATGCCGGTCACGCCCTGCGTGTTCTGCGCGGTGAGCGCGGCGATGATGGCGCAGCCGTAGGCGCCCAGCGCGCTCATGGCCTTGACGTCGGCCAGGATGCCGGCGCCGCCGGACGGGTCGACGCCGGCGATGGTCAGCGCGTTGGGGATCGGACGGCCGCTGGCGGCCGGCTGGCGGGAATTCATTTCGCGGGACCGCCGGTGATCAGGCCTTCGGTGGGCGAGCTGGGCGCGCCGCTGTACAGCTTCTTGGGCATGCGGCCGGCCAGGAAGGCCTCGCGGCCGCTTTCCACGCCCTTCTTCATGGCGCTGGCCATCAGGATGGGGTCGCGCGCGCCGGCGATGGCGGTGTTCATCAGCACGGCGTCGCAGCCCAGTTCCATGGCGATGGCGGCGTCGGACGCGGTGCCCACGCCGGCATCGACCACGACCGGCACGCGGGCCTGGTCGATGATGAGGCGCAGGTTCCAGGGATTCAGGATGCCCATGCCGGAGCCGATCAGCGAGGCCAGCGGCATGACGGCCACGGCGCCCATGTCTTCCAGCATGCGGCACTGGATGGGATCGTCGGTGCAATAGACCATGACCTTGAAGCCTTCATCGACCAGCGTCTTGGTGGCCTTGAGGGTTTCGGGCATGTTGGGGAACAGCGTGTGCGGGTCGCCCAGCACTTCGAGCTTCACGAGGTCGTGGCCGTCCAGCAGTTCGCGGGCCAGGCGCAGCGTGCGCACGGCGTCGTCGGCGGTGTAGCAGCCGGCCGTGTTGGGCAGCAGCGTGAATTTCGAGGTGGGAACGTAGTCCAGCAGGTTCGGCTCGCCGGCGTTCTGGCCGATGTTGGTGCGGCGGATGGCGACGGTGACGATTTCCGTGCCGCTGGCGTCCAGGGCCGCGCGGGTCTGTTCGAAGTCCTTGTACTTGCCGGTTCCGACGAGCAGGCGCGACGAGTAGGCGCGGCCGGCGATGGTGAGAGTGTCTTGTGTGGTCATGGCGGTGCTTCAAAGGGCGGGCGCGCACGATGCGAGGCCCGCGGGGGACTGGCTGACTGATGCCGAATGATAAAGCAGTCCGCCGGACGGCAGGGCCGGGCACTGGCCCGCGCGTTCCACTATTTGCGGATCGCGCGCGTCAGCGCACCCGGTCCAGGTCGGCGCAGAGGGTCTCGGCCGCGTCGATCAGGCGGGGGCCTGGCCGGTAGAGCGCGTCGGCGTCGACGCCGTAGACATGGCCCTGGCGCGCCGCCGGCAGGCCCATTTCCTGCCACGCGGCCAGGTTCCTGGCCGTGTCCTCCGGGCGCGAGACGCCGGCCAGCACGGCCTCGGGCCGGGCCGCCAGCACGCCTTCCAGCGTGACTTGCGGGGCCACGATGGGCGCCTGGCCGAAGACGTTGACGCCGCCGCACAGCCGCAGCGCGTCGCTGACGATGCTGGTGTCGTTCAGGGTGTAGATGGGGTCCAGGCCGGCCTGGACGAAGACGCGCACCGGGCGGCGGCCGGCATAGCGCGCCTTCAGGGCATCCAGCCGGGCGCGCATGTCCTGCGCGGCGGCCTGCGCCACGGGCTCGGTGCCGAACAGCTGGCCCATGCGCTCGACGGCGCCGGGGATGGCGGCGAGCGTCAGCGGATCGCTGTAGAAGACGGGCACGCCCAGCTTGTCCATCACGCGCGTCAGCGGTTCGGCGGCGGACGGTTGCCAGGCGATAAGAAGATCGGGCCGGGCGGCGGCAACGCGCTCGGCGTCCGGCTGCGTGCCGTCGCCGATGACGGGCAGCGCGCGCGCCGCGGCCGGATAGTCGCTGCCGAGGACGGTGCCGACGATGTATCCGCCCGCGCCGGCGGCGTAGATGAGTTCGGTGACATGGGGCGCCAGCGTGACGGCGCGCCGGGCGGGGGCATCCAGCGTGACGGTGCGGCCGCGGTCGTCCTGGACCTGGATGGCGGGGGCGCCGTGGGACAGCCGCGGAGACAGCGCCAGGGTCAATGCCACCATCGGCACCAATGTCAGCACAAATGTCGGCATCAACCCTGACGCCGACGTCAGGGTCAGCTTCAGCGCAACATCGGCAGTCGTCAGGACGCGTCGAAAGGTCATGCAGCGGCTCCGTCGGGTGGGCACAGATGTAGAAAAGGGCCTGCGCAGACCCTGAGCCTCAACAAAGGCTCAGACCGGCAGGCCCAGTCCGCAAGGCGGCAATCAGTAGCGTAGCGTGAGCGACGCGTAGAAGTTGCGGCCGGGGGCGGGGTACAGGCTGTAGTTGGCGACGGGGCCCAGCATCTCGAACGAGGCGTTGCCGCCGCGGATGCCGTACGTGGCGTACTGGCGGTCGAAGATGTTGTTCACGCCCACCGCGCCTTCGATGTTGCGGGTGAACTTGTACGCGACCTTGGTGTTGAACAGCACGTAGGCGTCCAGTTCCTTGTCGAACTGGTTGGCCTGGTCGTTGTCCATGCGCGACTTGCCCACGTATTGCGCCGACACGTTCCACAGGAACGCATCGGTGGGGCGCCAGGTCACGCCGGCGTTGGCCAGCCACTTGGGCGCCAGCGGCACGGTCTTGCCGGCCAGGTCGACGCCGGCGTAGGTGCCGGAGCGGAACTGCGCTTCCATCCAGGTCAGGTTGGCGTCCACGGTGACGCTGCTGGACAGCGCGGTGTGGCCTTCAAGCTCGATGCCCTGGCGGCGGGTCGGATCCAGGTTGGTGTTGGCGCCCGTGCCCGGGCCCCACAGGCCGTCGGCCAGCGGGTTGTACTGGATCTCGTTGGTCAGGTCGTAGTGGAAGTACGACAGGCGCGCGCTGCTGCTGGCCGACTGCCAGGTGACGCCGATTTCCTTGTCGGTGGACGTCTGCGGGGCCAGCGGCGACTGGACCGACAGCAGTTCGTCGGCGTTGGGCAGGCGGAAGCTGCGGCCGACCTTGCCGTACAGGCCGAAGCCGCCGGACAGGTCCTGGCGCACGCCCAACTGCCACGCGGTCAGGTGGTGGCTGCGGTCGGACGGCGTGCCCGAGCCCGAAATCACTTCCAGGTCGTCGGACGCGTACTGGCGGCGCACGCCCGCCGTGATGTAGGTGCTGTCGGTGGCGCGGATCTGGCCTTCGGCAAACAGGCCGTACTGATGCTGGCGCGACTGCCACTTCGACGGTTCGAAGTCGTAGTAGGCGTTCTGGTCGGCGGTGGTCTTGGCTTCCTGCGCATCGGCGCCGAAGACGACGCTGTGGCCGCCGTTGATCGGCAGGCGGTAGCGCACGCTGGCGATGTTCTCTTCCAGCTTCTGGTCGCGCAGCGTGTCGCCGAAGCCGTCATAGGTCAGGCCGCTGAGCTTCTTCTCGCGGGTCGACAGGTCCGAATACAGCACGCCGGCGCCGATGGCCTGCTCAAGTTGCAGACCAAACGTGGTGGTCGTGGTCTTGACGTAATCGACGTCGTTCTTCGAGCCGCGCGGATCGTCCTGGAATTCGTTCACGCCCGTGAACGGGTTGATCGTGCGCGGGCCGGGCAGTTCCAGCTTCTGCGTGGTGGTGCGGCCGTACAGGCGAATCGAGCCGTCGTTGTGGCGGAAGGTGATGCCGCCGCCGCCGCCTTCGCGGCGCTCGCCGCTGTTGTCGCGGTAGCCGTCGCTGTGCAGCGACTGCATGTAGGCGTCAACGCCCACCTTCTCGTTGTTCATCGCGACCGCGGCGTCGTACTGGCGCAGGCCGTAGCTGCCGAACGTGGCGGTGGCGCGGGCGGTGACCGGTTCCTTGGCAAAGTCGGAGCGGGTGATGATGTTGATCACGCCGCCGGTGGTGCCGCCGCCGTACTGCACGGAGCCGCTGCCACGCACGATTTCGATGCGTTCGACCTGATCCAGCGGCACC
This sequence comes from Achromobacter animicus, assembly GCF_902859585.1. Taxonomy (GTDB): domain Bacteria; phylum Pseudomonadota; class Gammaproteobacteria; order Burkholderiales; family Burkholderiaceae_B; genus Achromobacter; species Achromobacter animicus. The sequence goes on from NZ_CADIJM010000013.1 coordinate 106,921, forward strand.
ACGCCCAGGCTGGGCGCCGACAGGTCGTTGGTGTTCTGCTTGACGCCGTCGATCAGGATCAGCGTGTTGCTGGCGCCGGTGATGCCGAAGCCGCGCAGGTCGACGATGGCGTTATCGCTGGAGCTGGTGGTGTTGATCAGGTTGATGCCGGCCTGCGTGGACAGTAGGTCCTGCATGGTGCGCGCGCTGCTGGCCGCGATGTCCTCGGCGGTGATCACCGAGATCGACACCGGCAGCGTGCGGCCGTCGGTGGGCACGCGCTGGGCGGTGACGGTGATGCTGTCGAGTTCGGACGTGGCGGGAGCGGTTTGCTGGGCGGCGGCGATGGCCGGAGCGGAACAGAGCAGGGCGCCGGCATAGCGCCGGATGGAGCGGGCTTTCATCTACAAGACCTCGGTGCAGCCCGCGACCCCGCAGGCCATTCACGATGGGAAGGATGCCGGCGCGCCGGGCGAGCCGAAAGGCCGCGTGGCGGGAAACAGGCATCCTGACGAGCGAACAGGCCGGTATCGGGCTGCCATGGGCGCCAGGCGCGCATGGGGACCGTTGCGGGGGCAGCACAGGCTGGACGGGCGGCGCTGCGGCGGCCTTGCGGGCGGCGCGGCACTGCGGGGGCGTCTTCCTGTTTCCCGTTTATCTTTCGCTCGCGGCGGGCAAGTGTTGCGTGCTTGCCCAACCTGATGCGCCGAAAGCACCGGTTCGGGGCCGAAACTGTATCACCGTGAGGCGCGCGAAGGCCCATTTTGTTACGATCAGGGCTTGTTTTTTCGGCGTTTTTCGCGTTTTAGCCACATCCGCGCTGCCGTGGCCAACCTAATCCGGACCTGATCGTGTCGTATCCCCGCCTGCCGTACCCTCCCGAAGCCTATACCCGCGGCGGCGACTTTGCCCGCCTGCTGGGCAAGCGCATCCTGATCCTGGACGGCGCCATGGGCACCATGATCCAGCGCTACAAGCTGGGCGAAGCGGACTTCCGCGGCGAGCGCTTTGCCGAGCACGGCAAGGACGTGAAAGGCAACAACGAACTGCTGTCGCTGGTGCGGCCAGACGTCATCTCCGAGATCCACCGCCAGTACCTGGACGCGGGCGCCGACGTCATCGAGACCAACACCTTCGGCGCCACCACGATCGCCCAGGGTGACTACGACCTGCCCGAACTGGCCTACGAGCTGAACCTGGTGTCGGCGCAGCTCGCGCGCGAAGCCTGTGATGCCTACAGCACGCCCGACAAGCCGCGCTTCGTGGCGGGCGCGCTGGGCCCGCAGCCCAAGACGGCTTCCATTTCGCCGGACGTGAACGACCCGGGCGCGCGTAACGTCACGTTCGACGAACTGCGTGTCGCCTATATCGAGCAACTGAACGGCCTGCTCGACGGCGGCATCGACATCGTCCTGATCGAAACCATTTTCGACACGCTGAACGCCAAGGCCGCCATCTTCGCGACCGAGGAAGTGTTCGAGGAACGCGGCATCCGCCTGCCGGTGATGATCTCAGGCACGGTGACCGACGCGTCCGGCCGTATCCTGTCCGGTCAGACGGTCGAGGCCTTCTGGAACTCGGTGCGCCACGCGCGTCCCGTCACCATCGGCCTGAATTGCGCGCTGGGCGCGGCGCTGATGCGCCCCTACGTGGCCGAGCTGTCCAAGATCTGCGACACCTACGTCTGCGTGTATCCCAACGCCGGCCTGCCCAACCCCATGGCCGAGACCGGCTTTGACGAGACCCCGGCCGACACCTCGGCGCTGCTCGAAGAATTTGCGCGCGCGGGCCTGGTGAACATGTCGGGCGGCTGCTGCGGCACCACGCCGGACCACATCCGCGCGATTGCCGAGAAGGTCACGGCGCTGACGCCGCGCGTCGTGCCCGAGATCGCCGTCAAGACCCGCCTGTCGGGCCTGGAGCCGCTGAACATCGACGAAGACACGCTGTTCGTCAACGTGGGCGAACGCACCAACGTGACGGGCAGCAAGATGTTCGCGCGCCTGATCCGCGAAGAGAAATACGACGAGGCGCTGGCCGTGGCCCGCCAGCAGGTCGAGAACGGCGCGCAGATCATCGACATCAACATGGACGAGGCCATGCTGGATTCGGTGGCCTGCATGCACCGCTTCCTGAACCTGATCGCGTCCGAGCCCGACATCGCGCGCGTGCCGGTCATGATCGACAGCTCGAAGTGGGAAGTCATCGAGACCGGCCTGAAGTGCGTGCAGGGCAAGGCGGTGGTGAACTCGATCTCCATGAAGGAAGGGCTGGAGCCCTTCCGCCATCACGCCCGCCTCTGCCGCCGCTATGGCGCAGCGGTGGTGGTGATGGCGTTCGATGAACTCGGCCAGGCCGACACACTGGAGCGCCGCAAGGAAATCTGCGGCCGCGCCTACAAGATCCTGGTCGAGGAAGAAGGCTTCCCGCCGGAAGACATCATCTTCGACCCGAACGTCTTCGCGGTCGCCACCGGCATCGACGAGCACAACCACTACGCCGTGGACTTCATCGAAGGCACGCGCTGGATCCGCGAGAACCTGCCGCACGCGCGCATCTCGGGCGGCGTGTCCAACGTTAGCTTCTCGTTCCGCGGCAACGAGCCGATGCGCGAGGCCATCCACACCGTGTTCCTGTATTACGCGGTCAAGGAAGGCATGACGATGGGCATCGTCAACGCCGGCCAGCTGGGCGTGTACGCAGACCTGGACGCCAAGCTGCGCGATCTGGTGGAAGACGTGGTGCTGGACCGGCCGGAACCCGTCGGCAAGACCGAAGCCGACGACGAGCGCACGCCCACCGAACGCCTGGTGCAGTTTGCCGACAGCGTGAAGGGCAGCGGCGCCAAGAAGGAAGAAGACCTGGCCTGGCGCAATGCCGAGGTTGAGCAGCGCCTGTCGCACGCGCTGGTCCACGGCATCACGGCCTTCATCGTGGAAGACACCGAAGAGGTGCGCCAGAAGATCGCAGCGCGCGGCGGCCGTCCCATCGAAGTGATCGAAGGCCCGCTGATGGACGGCATGAACGTCGTCGGCGACCTGTTCGGCGAAGGCAAGATGTTCCTGCCGCAGGTGGTGAAATCCGCCCGCGTCATGAAGCAGGCCGTGGCGCACCTGATTCCGTTCATCGAGGAAGAAAAGCGCCAGATCGCGGCCGCGGGCGGCGACGTGCGCGCCAAGGGCAAGATCGTCATCGCCACCGTGAAGGGCGACGTGCACGACATCGGCAAGAACATCGTGTCGGTGGTCCTGCAGTGCAACAACTTCGAAGTCGTGAACATGGGCGTGATGGTGCCCTGCGCGCAGATCCTTGAGAAAGCCAAGGAAGAGAACGCCGATATCGTCGGCCTGTCCGGCCTGATCACGCCCAGCCTGGAAGAGATGGCGTACGTGGCGTCGGAAATGCAGCGCGACGAGTACTTCCGCAGCCGCAAGGTGCCGCTCATGATCGGCGGCGCCACCACCAGCCGCGTGCACACCGCCGTCAAGATCGCGCCCAATTACGAAGGCCCGGTGATCTACGTGCCCGACGCCAGCCGGTCGGTGGGCGTGGCCACCAACCTGATGTCCGACCAGTCGGAAGCCTACCTGACGGAACTGGCCGAAGAGTACGAAGACGTGCGCCGCCGCCATGCCAACCGCAAGGCGACGCCGATCCTGCCGCTGGCCGAGGCGCGCGCCTCGCGTCCGGCGATCGACTGGGACAACTACACGCCGCCACGCCCCAAGTTCATCGGCCGCCGCACGTTCAAGAGCTACGATCTGGCCGAAATCGCGAAGTATGTGGACTGGGGCCCGTTCTTCCAGACCTGGAGCCTCTTCGGCCCGTACCCCGCCATCCTGCAAGACAAGGTGGTGGGCGAGCAGGCGCGCAAGGTCTTTGCGGACGGCCAGGCCATGATGAAGCGCATCGTTGAAGGCCGCTGGCTCACCGCCAATGGCGTCGTGGGCTTCTATCCCGCCAACACCGTCAACGACGAGGACATCGAGGTCTATAAGGACGAGACGCGCAGCGAAGTGCTGTTCACGTACCGCAACCTGCGCCAGCAGGGCGCCAAGCGCGAGGGCGTCAGCAACAAGTCGCTGTCCGACTTCATCGCGCCCAAGTCCAGCGGCAAGGTCGATTACATCGGCATGTTCGCCGTCACAGCCGGTTTGGGCATCGAAAAGAAGGAAGCGGAATTCGAGAAGGCGCTGGACGACTATTCCAGCATCATGCTCAAGTCGCTGGCGGACCGCCTGGCCGAAGCCTTCGCCGAATGCCTGCATGCGCGCGTGCGCCAGGACCTGTGGGGCTACGCGCCCGACGAGGCCCTGTCCAACGAAGACATGATTGCCGAGAAGTACGTGGGCATCCGCCCGGCGCCGGGCTACCCGGCCTGCCCGGAACACGTCGTGAAGACCGACATGTTCCGCGTGCTGGACGGTGAGGACATCGGCATGATGCTGACGGACAGCTACGCGATGTACCCGGCGTCCAGCGTGTCGGGCTTTTACTTCAGCCACCCGCAGTCGCAGTACTTCAATGTGGGCGTCATCGGCGAAGACCAGCTCGAAGACTACGCCCGCCGCAGCGGCCGCAGCATCGAAGACCTGAAGCGCACGCTGGCGCCCAACCTGGGCTGACGCGGCTGACTGCCGCGAAAGCCCAGGCTGAGGCTAAGGTTGGACCCGGGGCGCAGCGATGCGCCCCAATATCTTTTCGATGGCCACGCCGATCGCGAGCACCTTGCGGTCCTCGCCCGGCAGGCCGTCGATCTCCAATCCCACCGGCAGGCCTTGATTCGACAGCCCGGCCGGCACGCTCAGGCCAGGCAGGCCGGCGTTGCTGCCGGGATCCACGTTGCGCGCCAGGCGAGCAAAGGTTTCGAAACTGCTGGCTTCGGGCGTGGACGCGGGCGGTGGCACCGGCACGGTCGGAAACAGCAGGCCGTCCAGCGCGTGTTCCTTGAAGGCGCGGCGATAGACGTCGATGAGCTCACGCCGGCCGCCGGCGGTGGCCTGTTCATACAGCGGTTGCAACGGCAGGAGCTGGCCGTCCGGTGTGGGCAGCACGCCCGGCACGATCAGGTTGTCGAAAATGCCCTTCACGTCGGGGCTGGAAATCTGCGCGACTACCTCATCAAAGCTCACCCCCACGTGATAACGCGCCAGATAGGCCGTCAGATCGGGCTTCTGCTCGAACAGGCATAGCGGCATGCCGACCGCCGCGTTGGCGGCGGGCAGGTCGGGCATGTCCATGTCCACCAGCGTCACCCCGGCGGCACGCAGTGTGTTCAAGGCGGCTTCTGAAACCGCCTGCACGTCGGGATCGAGGTCGGCCCAGAAGTACGCGGCCAGGCCCAGGCGAATGCCTTCGGGCGGCAGGGGCGCCAGCGGCTCGGTCTGGCCCGTGAGGATCGCATCCAGCAGCACGATATCGGCCATGCCATTGGCGATGGGTCCGGGTGTGTCGCGCGTGTGGGAAATGGGGGTGATGCCCGAGCCGTCGTAGCGGCCCACGGTGGCGCGGAATCCGGCGGCGCCGTTCACCGAAGCGGGCAGGCGCACCGAGGCGCCAGTGTCGGTGCCCAGCGCGGCGGGCGCCAGCCGCGCGCCCACCGCCGCGCCGCTGCCGGACGACGAGCCGCCAGCGATCAGGCGCGCGTCGTAGGCGTTGCGCGTGCCATCGCCATCCGGGCCGGGGAAGGCGGTGTTGAAGCCGGACACGCCGAACGCCAGTTCATGCATGTTGGTCTTGCCCAGGATGACGGCGCCGGCCTCGCGCAGCCGCTGCACGACGGGCGCGTCCTCGGCGGGGCGGAAGTCTTTCAGCGCTGGTGTGCCAGCGGTGTTCGGCAGCCCCGCGACGTGGATGTTGTCCTTGATGGCGACGGGCACGCCGCCCAGCGGGCCGTGGCCGGGCGCCGCATCGTAGGCGCGCGCCTGCGCCAGCGCGCCGTCGCGGTCGACCGTGATGAACGCGTTCAGGTCCTGGCGGGCGTCGATGCGGTCCAGGCAGGCTTGCGTCAGCGCAACGCTGGTGAGGCGGCCCTCGCGGATGTGTGCTGCCGCCTCGGTGACGGTCAGGTCCGCCAGATTGGCGGGCAAGGGCTGGTCGGTCGTGCTGGGCATGTCGCTTTCCTTGGCTGTCGTTCGATCCGTATCTATACAGGGGCCGCGCGGGGGCTGTCGAGGGGCGATCCGGCGGTTGTCCGGGCGTTGTCCGAGCGTTGCCGGTCGGCGCGTAGTGGAAAACCACGATGGCGGAAATTGGTGGACCAAATACGATTTGGTCAGACCAATTTGAGGCGCCATGACGTTGCATTCGCTCTCCAAGCCCGAAGTCCCCGCCGGCCGTGTCGCACCAGACCGCGGTTACTTGCGGTTGGCCGCGCAGATCCATGCGCTGGTGGCGCAGGGGGAATTTGCCGCGGGCCAGCGGCTGCCGGCCGAGCGCGCGCTGGCCGAGCGCTTCGACGTCAGCCGCACGTCCGTGCGCGAGGCCATCATTGCGCTGGAGCTGCAGGGCGTGGTGGAAGTGCGCGGCGGCTCGGGCATCTATGTCTGCGAACCGGACGCGAACCGTCCGTCCGCGATGCCGGAGGCGGGCGCCGGCCCCTTCGAGCTCCTTCGCGCCCGCTGCCTGATTGAATCCGAGATCGCCGCGCTGGCGGCCACCACCCGCACTGACGCGGACCTGGACCGCATCTTCGAGGCGCTGACGGCCATGCGCGACCGGATGACGGACAAGGACGCCAATGCCGAGGCCGACCGCCGCTTTCACCTGTGCATTGCCCAGTCCACCGGCAACAGCGTGCTGCTGGCCACGGTGACGTCGATGTGGGATCAGGCCCGGGGGCCGGTCTGGGAAAAGATGGAACAGCATTTCCATACGCAGGCCTTGCGCCAGGCGTCGCAGGCCGATCACCAGCGCATCTTCGGCGCGCTGGTGGCCCGCGACGCGCAGGAGGCGCGGCAGGCGATGCGCGATCACCTGGAACGGGTGATCGGCGAATTTGCACAGGGGTGGCGCTGATGCTGAACTGCATGATCCACGGGGCGCAGGACCTGCGCCTGGACACCTCGGACGCGCAGCCTTTGGGGCCGTCGCAGGTGCGCGTCGGCGTCAAGGCCGTGGGCATCTGCGGATCCGACCTGCATTACTACCGGCACGGCCGGGTGGGCGATTTTGTCATCCGTGAACCGCTGACGCCGGGCCACGAGGCGTCCGGGCAGGTGCTGGAGGTGGGCGCGGACGTGACGGCGGTCAGGCCCGGCGACCGCGTGGCGCTGGATCCGGCGCGCACCTGCGGCGTGTGCCGCTATTGCCGGCAGGGCGATTCGAATCATTGCGAGTCGGTGCATTTCTTCGGCAGCGCCAGCCGCTTTCCGCACATGCAGGGCGCGATGCGCGAAGAGGTGGTGGTCGATGCGCGGCAGTGTGTGCCCGTGCCGGATTCGCTGTCGTTTGAACTGGCTGCGTTTGGCGAGCCGCTGGCCGTCGCCCTGCATGCGGTGCGCAGCGCGGGATCGTTGCTGGGCAAGACGGCCATGGTGGTCGGCGCGGGTCCGATCGGCGCGTTGATCCTGATGGCCGCGCGCCTGGCGGGCGCCAGCCGGGTCATCGTGGTGGATATCGTGGACCAGACACTGGCGGCGTGCGCCCGGGTGGGCGCCACGCAAACCATCAACGCGGCCACGGATCCGGCCGCCCTGGACGCGCTGGCCGCGAACAAGGGCACGGTGGACGTGTGTTTCGAGGCGTCGGGCAGCTATGCCGGCCTGGCAAGCTGCCTGCGCGCGGCGCGTCCGCGTGGCGTTGTCGTGACGGTGGGAACGCTGTCCGGCAGCAGCGCGGATTGCCCATTCAACCAGATCATGGTCAAGAGCCTGTCGTGCATCGGCAGCTTCCGTTTTGTGGACGAATACGCGATGGCCGTGGATTGCCTGGCCCGCGGCCTGGTGGATGTGTCGCCGCTGCTGACGGCGGCGGTGCCCGTTGCGCGCGTGCATGACGCCTTTGCGCTGGCGGGCGATCGCAACCAGGCGATGAAGGTGATGGTGACGTTCTGATCCTGCGGCCGCGTTGTGCGGCTGTCCCTTTCCTGTAGCCGGAAGTCCAAGATGAAGATTACGAATGCACGCGTGATTGTCTGTTCTCCGGGCCGCAACTTCGTGACCCTGAAGATCGAAACCGACCAGGGCCTGACCGGCATTGGCGATGCGACGCTGAACGGGCGCGAACTGGCGGTGGCCGCCTACCTGACCGAGCACGTCATCCCCTGCCTGATCGGGCGCGACGCGCATCAGATCGAGGACATCTGGCAGTACCTGTACAAGGGCGCGTACTGGCGGCGCGGGCCGGTCACGATGACCGCGATCGCCGGCGTGGACACCGCGCTGTGGGACCTGAAGGCCAAGGCCGCCGGCCTGCCGCTGTATCAGCTGCTGGGCGGCAAGAGCCGTAGCGGCGTGATGGTCTACGGCCACGCCAACGGCTCGGACATTGAGCACACGGTCGACGAGGTGCTGCGCTACGCCGACATGGGCTATCGCGCCATCCGCGCGCAGAGCGGCGTGCCGGGGCTGGAAAAGGTCTATGGCGTGGGCCGTGGCACGCTGTTCTACGAGCCCGCCGATGCCGACCTGCCCAGCGAGCACGACTGGTCCACCGAAAAATATCTGCGCCACGCGCCGCAACTCTTCGAGCGCATCCGCGAGAAGCTGGGCTTCGAGCACCATCTGCTGCACGACGTGCATCACCGCCTGACGCCCATCGAGGCCGCGCGGCTGGGCAAGTCGCTGGAGCCCTACAGCCTGTTCTGGATGGAGGACGCCACGCCCGCCGAGAACCAGGAGGCCTTCCGGCTGATCCGCCAGCACACCACCACGCCGCTGGCGGTGGGCGAAATCTTCAACACGATCTGGGACTGCAAGGACCTGGTGCAGAACCAGCTCATCGATTACATCCGCACCACGGTCGTTCACGCGGGCGGCATCACGCATCTGCGGCGCATTGCCGATATGGCGTCGCTGTATCAAGTGCGCACCGGCTGCCATGGCGCCACGGATCTGTCGCCGGTCTGCATGGGGGCGGCGCTGCACTTCGACCTGTGGGTGCCCAATTTCGGCATTCAGGAATACATGCGGCATACCGACGAGACCGATGCCGTGTTTCCCCACTCCTATACGTTCGAACAGGGCATGCTGTATCCGGGCGAGGCGCCGGGCCACGGCGTGGATATCGACGAGAAGCTGGCGGCGCGATATCCGTATCAGCGCGCGTATCTGCCCGTGAACCGGCTGCAGCACGACGGCACGCTATGGAACTGGTAGGCGAAGGCGGCCGGCTGAACGCGGGTGCGCTGGACGGCCTGCCCGCGCAGGTGGCGCGGCCGGGATATGACCGGGACGCGCTCGGCATCGGCATCGTGCATCTGGGCCTGGGCGCATTCGCGCGTGCGCATCTGGCGGCGGTGAACGATGCGGCGCTGCGCGCCGGAGCCGGGCTGGACTGGGGCATTTGCGGCGTCTCGCTGCGCCACGCCGACACGCGCGATGCGCTGGCGCCGCAGGACGGCCTGTATGCGCTGGCGCTGCGCGATGCCGATGGCAGCGGCGCGTCGCGGCAGCGTGTGGGTGTCATCGGCTGCCTGCTTGAAACGCTGGTGGCGCCCGAGGACCCGCAGGTCGTGCTGGCGCGCATCGCGGCCGCCGGCACGCGCATCGTCAGCATCACGGTCACCGAGAAGGGCTATTTCCATGATCCCGCCAGCGGCAGGCTGAATCTGGATCATCCCGACGTCGTGCATGACCTCGCGAATCCCGAGTCGCCGTGTGGCGTCATCGGTTTTGTCGTGCACGGCCTGCAACGCCGCCGCGCGATGGGCCTGCCGCCGATCACGGTCATGTCGCTCGACAACCTGCCCGCCAACGGCCACTTGCTGCGGGCGCTGGTGCTGACGTTCGCGGCGCGCGTCGATCCGGCGTTGGCGGACTGGATTGCATCGGCGTGCGCGTTTCCCTGCTCGATGGTCGACCGCATCGTGCCGCGCACGACGGACGTGGATCGGCACGAGATCGCGGCGGCATTGGGCGTGCGCGATGCGTGGCCGGTGGTGGCCGAGCCCTATCTGGAATGGGTTGTCGAAGACCGCTTCGCGGCGGGCCGGCCGGACTGGACCGCGGGCGGTGCGCGTTTCGTGATGGACGCCGCGCCGTTCGAGACGCTGAAACTGCGCATGGTCAACGGCGCGCATTCGGCGCTGGCGTATCTGTCGGTGATGGCGGGGTGGGCCACCGTGGACGAGGCGATGGCCCGGCCCGGCATGCGGCGGTTCCTGGGCGCGCTGATGGGCCAGGAGATCGAACCGACGCTGCCGCCGTTGCCGGGGCTGGATATCGAGAAGTACCGGCAAGGCCTGTTGCAGCGATTCGCCAATCCGGCGCTCAGGCACCAGACGCGGCAGATTGCGATGGACGGCTCACAGAAATTGCCGCAGCGGCTGCTGGGGACGGTGCGCGACCGGCTGGCGGCGGATGCGCCGATGCCGGGTCTGGCGTTGGCGGTGGCCGGGTGGCTGCTTTTCCTGCGCGGACAGGATGAGGCCGGGCGTGTCTATGAGGTCCAGGACCCGTTGGCCGAAGCGCTGGCGCATCGGTATGAGCAGGCCGAACGGGCGGCGGAGCAGGCGGGCGAGGGGCCCGCGGCGATGCTGGCGTGGGCGGGCGTCATGACGGGGTATGAGCCGGTGTTCGGTGACCTCGGCCAGGAGCCGCGGTTTGTGCGGGCGGTGGGCGCGGCTGCGCAGTTGCTGCGCAGCCTGGGCGTGGTGGGGGCGCTGGCCGCGATGGAGCCGTCGAGAGTGGACTGATTCAGCCCGGCTTTCTCACCACGATCGTCGCGGTGTCGCTGGTAAAAGACCCGTCCTCGCGCACGTCGAAATGCGCGCGCACGACGTCCGGTGCGATGCCGAACATGTGGCGCAGCGCCGCCACCAGCGTGTCGGGCGTGCGCATGCGCGTGACCCACGACTGGAACTCCAGCGGCAGGCGGCGCGGCGCCAGTTCCTGCAGCGTGAAGCCCGCTTCGGTCAGCATGCGGGTCCATTCGGCCACCGAGTAATCGCGCACGTGCGAGGTGTCGCGCAGCACTTCGATGGTCTGCAGCCAGGTGTCCAGCAGCGGTTCGCCCGGCGACACCACGTCGGCAAAGACGGCAATGCCGCCCGGCTTGAGCACGCGGAAAGCCTCGCGCAGGCCGCGGCCGGCGTCCTGCCAATGGTGCGTGGAATAGCGCGACATCACCAGGTCGAACTCGGCGTCGCCGAACGGCAGGTACTCGGCCTTGCCCTGACAGGTCACCAGTTTGGCGAGCCCGCGCTTGGCGGCTTCGGCGGCGACGACGTCCAGCATCTGCTGCGACAGGTCGTAGGCGGTCACATGCGCCACTTTCGGCGCCACGTGAAAACTCACGTGCCCGCCGCCACAGCCCAGGTCCAGCACGCGCGCGTCCGGGTGCTGGCCGGCGACCGCGGCCATTTGCAGCAGGTCTTCGCCCTGGGCGTGGACGGCGCTGGTCAGGTAGGCGGCGGCGCGGGGGCTGAATTGGCGGTCCACGGCGGCGTCGTGCGAGCTGGCGGTCATGAGGGGTCCTCGTGTCGGAAAGGCTGTTGGGGGCGGAATCCTGGCCGGAATGTTGCCGGGAATGCTGTCGAGATCGTTGTCGGAATTCCTTTCGGGATTGCGAAAGGATGCAGGCGCTAAGATAGGCGGGCCCGTATACACGTACAAGCCCATTACTCATCCTGGTATGAACACTTCCCCCCAGCCCGTCACCACAGGCCACGAAGGCTCGCATCTGCGCCGTCACGCGCTGGGCGAATTTGTGCGCAGCGCGCGGTCGCGCATCACGCCGCAGATGGCCGGCCTGCCCGAGGGATCGCGCCGCCGCACCCCCGGCCTGCGGCGTGAGGAAGTGGCGCAGCTGTGTGGCATCAGCGTCACCTGGTACACGTGGATCGAGCAGGGGCGCGAGGTGTCGGTGTCGCCCTCGGTGTGGTCGCGCATCGCGGGCGTGCTGCAGTTGGCGCGGGCCGAGCGTGCGTACCTCTTCGATCTTGCCGATTGCGCCGACCCGCAGCACGCCCGCGACGACGCCGGCGGCGCGCCGGGTCCGCTGCAGGAATGCGTCAACGCGATCAACGCGCCCGCCTATGTGCTGGACCGCGCCTGGAACGTGCTGGCCTGCAATGCGCCGCTGGTCGACCTGTTCGACCACTGGCCCGAGCGCGATCCCGAGCCCAACCTCCTGCGCTACATCTTCCTGGATCCCGCCGCGCGCGAACTGGTGGTCGACTGGGACCAACGCGCCCGCCGCGTGGTGGCTGAATTTCGCGCCGACGCGGGCGCGCATCTGGACGAACCGGCGGTGCTGGCGCTGCTGGACAGCCTGAGCCGGCAAAGCGTGGTCTTCTCGCATTGGTGGACGCGGCACGCGGTGGTCGAACGCGAAGGCGGCCTGCGCGAATTCCAGCATCCGCAGCGCGGCAAGCTGGCGTACCAGCAGATCACGTTCCGGCTGGCGACGCATCCGGATTTGAAGCTGGTGATGCTGCTGAGCGGGGCGGGTGTCTGAAACCTCAATGAGGCGGCGTCGTAGTTTGACCGGTGTCTGACACCGCTCAAGCTCACACCGGCCAGCCCGCCCAATCGCTACGCCGCGTTTTCACCGCCGAACAGGCTGTCCTGCATTCCGGCATCCACCAGTCCCTGCAGCAGCTTCTTGACCGGCGCGGGCAGCGCCATCGTCCCCAGCTTGTCTGCAGGCACCCAGCGTTCCGGCAACGCCGGTTCGCGCAGGGCAACCGCGCGCACCGGCACAAGCCATGGCCGGATGTGCAGGCGGTAATGCGTGAACGTGTGGGCGAAGGCAGCCAGCTCGAAGCGCTGCTCCGGCTCCAGCCCCAGCGCGCGCGAGGCGCTGTCGGGATCGCCCGCCGCATCAAACTCCGGCAGGCTCCACAGCCCGCCCCAGATGCCGGGTTCGGGACGCTGTTGCAGCAGGAACGCGCCCTGGTGCCGTAGCACCAACATACAGGTCTCGCGTTCCGGAATGGCCTTGCGCACCTTGGGCGTGGGCAGTTCCGCCTGACGTCCCTCGCGGCGGGCAACGCAGGTGTCCGCCACCGGACATCTGTCGCAGGCGGGTTTGCCGCGCGTGCAGAGCGTGGCGCCCAGATCCATCAGCCCCTGCGTGTAGGCCGCCATGTCCAGCCCGGGCGCCGCGTCCACCTGCGCATGCGCCAGCGCCCAGAGACGCTGCTCGACTTCGCGCTTGGCCGGGTCGCCCGCGATGCCGAAGTGGCGAGTGAATACGCGCTTGACGTTGCCGTCCAGAATCGGCGAGCGCTCGCCGTTCGAAAACGCCGCAATGGCCGCGGCTGTGGACCGGCCGATGCCCGGCAGCGTAGCGATGGCCTCGGCGGTGGGCGGAAAGCGGCCGCCCCAGTCGCGCACGATTTCCTGCGCGCAGCGATGCAGGTTGCGGGCGCGGGCGTAGTAGCCCAGGCCGGCCCAATATGGCATCACGTCTTCCTGCGAGGCGGCGGCCAGCGCTGCGACGTCCGGAAAGCGTTGCAGAAAGCGCTCGTAATAGGGAATGACGGTGGCCACCTGCGTCTGCTGCAGCATGATTTCGGAAAGCCAGATCCGGTAGGGATCCCGGGTGTTCTGCCAGGGGAGATCGTGGCGGCCATGCTGGCGCTGCCAGGCGACGATGCGAGGGGCGAAGTCCATGCCGGCAATTATCGCATCGCCCTATTGCCCGCCCGAGGGCCAGGGGTTACAACCGAAAGGACTAACGCCAGCCGGCCCCGTTTTTTCGGAGCGGCGGGTGCGGCAAGCGCGATTCCGCCCGCAGAGGCGCGAACGCATCAGGACTTCACTTTCACGGCCCTTGTTGGCCCGCGTGCGTTCTGGCAAGAGGCGCGCGACGCTGGTGGGGGCATCCGATGTTGGAGTAGACATGAATGCCCCCCTTACGCCCGCCGTCCGCGCGGCGCTTGAATCCGTCCAGCTCGACGACAAATACACCCTGCAATCCGGCCGCGCGTGGATGAGCGGCATCCATGCGCTGGTGCGGCTGCCCATGATGCAGCGCGTGCGCGACGCGCAGGCAGGGCTGAACACGGCGGGCTTCGTATCGGGCTATCGGGGTTCGCCGCTGGGCGGCGTCGACCAGAACATGTGGAAGGCCGCCGCCCATCTGAAGGCGCACCACGTCGAGTTCCAACCCGGCATCAACGAAGACCTGGCGGCCACGGCGGTGTGGGGCACGCAGCAGGTGAACCTGTTTCCCGGCGCAAAGTACGACGGCGTATTCGGCATGTGGTACGGCAAGGGTCCCGGCGTGGACCGCTGCGGCGACGTCTTCAAGCATGCGAATGCAGCCGGCACCGCGCGCCACGGCGGCGTGCTGGTGGTGGCGGGCGACGACCACCCCGCCAAGTCCTCGACGCTGCCGCACCAGAGCGATCACATCCTGAAGGCCTGCATGATTCCGGTGCTGTTCCCGTCCAGCGTGCAGGAAGTGCTGGATTACGGCCTGCACGGCTGGGCGATGAGCCGCTACGCGGGCGTGTGGGTGGGCATGAAGTGCATCACCGACATCGTGGAGGTGTCGGCATCGGTCGACGTGGACCCTGACCGCGTGCGCATCGTGCTGCCCGAGGACTTCCAGCTGCCGCCGGACGGCCTGAACATCCGGCTGCCCGACACGCCCTTGCAGCAGGAAGCGCGGCTGCTGGACTACAAGCTGTACGCCGCGCTGGCCTATGCGCGCGCCAACGGGCTGAACCGCGAACTCTGGGACGTGCCACAGCGCGATGCGCGGTTCGGCATCATGACGTCCGGCAAGGCCTACCTGGACACGCGCCAGGCGCTCTCGGACCTGGGCCTGTCCGAAGACGTGTGCCGGCGCATCGGCCTGCGTCTTTTCAAGGCGGGCATGGTGTGGCCGCTGGAGTCCGCCGGCACGCAGCGGTTCGCGGAAGGACTGGACGAGATCCTGGTCGTGGAGGAAAAGCGCCAGGTGCTGGAATATCAGCTGAAAGAGGAGCTGTTCAGCTGGATCGGCAGCGGCAAGAAGATTCCGCGCGTGGTGGGCAAGTTCGACGACAAGGATGGCGGCGAGTGGTCCGTGCCGCAGGGCAACTGGCTGCTGCCGGCGCATTACGAGTTCTCGCCCGCGATGGTCGCCAAGGCCATCGCGGCGCGCCTGTTGCGTTTCGCGTTGCCGGACGACGT
This sequence comes from Achromobacter animicus, assembly GCF_902859585.1. Classification (GTDB taxonomy): domain Bacteria; phylum Pseudomonadota; class Gammaproteobacteria; order Burkholderiales; family Burkholderiaceae_B; genus Achromobacter; species Achromobacter animicus. The sequence goes on from NZ_CADIJM010000013.1 coordinate 122,187, forward strand.
GCGCGCCGGCATCGAGGCGCGGGTGGAATTCATCCGCGCGCGCGAGGCGGCGCTGGCGCGCCCGCGCGTGATCGAAGAACGCAAGCCCTGGTTCTGTTCGGGCTGTCCGCACAATACGTCGACACGCCTGCCGGAAGGTTCGCGCGGCATGGCGGGCATCGGCTGCCACTACATGGTGCGATGGATGGACCGCAGCACCGACGTCTTCACGCAGATGGGCGGCGAGGGCGTGCCGTGGCTGGGGCAGGCGCCGTTCACCGAGGAAAAGCACGTGTTCGCGAACCTGGGCGACGGCACCTACTTTCATTCGGGGCTGCTGGCGATTCGGGCAGCGGTGGCGGCCAAGGCGCCGATCACGTACAAGATCCTCTTCAACGACGCGGTGGCGATGACGGGCGGGCAGCCGGTGGACGGCCCGATCAGCGTGCCGATGATCACGCGCCAGGTGGCGGCCGAGGGCATCGAGAAGATCGTGGTGGTGACGGACGATCCCGGCAAGTATGTGGACGTGACCGACCTGGCGCGGGACGTGCCCGTGCGCCATCGCGACGAGCTGGACGCGGTGATGCGCGAGCTGCGCGAGCATCCCGGCGTGTCGGTGCTGATCTACGACCAGACCTGCGCAACCGAAAAGCGCCGCCGCCGCAAACGCAACGCCTATCCGGACCCGGCGCGCCGCGTGGTCATCAATGAACGGGTGTGCGAGGGCTGCGGGGATTGCTCGTCGAAGTCGAACTGTCTGTCGGTGGAGCCGCTGGAGACCGAGTTCGGGCGCAAGCGCAAGATCAACCAGTCGAGCTGCAACAAAGACTTCTCCTGTCTGAAGGGCTTTTGCCCGAGCCTGGTGACGGTGGAAGGCGGCAAGCTGAAGAAGCCGCCCGCGTTGGCGCAATCGGGCGGCGCGCCGGACGAGGATGTGCCGGCGCCTCGTTTGCGCAGTTTGGACGTGCCTTATGGGGTCTTCATCGCGGGGGTGGGCGGCACGGGTGTGGTGACGATCGGGCAGCTGCTGGGCATGGCGGCGCACCTGGAGGGCAAGGGCTGTTCGGTGCTGGACATGGCGGGACTGGCGCAGAAGGGCGGCGCGGTGTTTTCGCACGTGGTGTTGGCGGGCTCGCCGGACCATCTGCTGAACACGCGCGTGGCGATGGGCGAGGCGGATCTGCTGCTGGCGGGCGACTTGGTGGTCGCGACGAGCGCAGAGGCGATGGCGCGCGTGAGTCCAGGACGCACGCATGTGCTGCTGAACAGCGATACGGCGCCGACGGCCGCATTCGTGTCGAACCCGGGCTGGACATTGCCGGGGGCGAATCTGACGGCAGATCTGCAGAGCGCCTGCGGCAAGGAGAATCTTGACGCGGTGGATGCCGCAGCCATGGCGGTGGTGCTGCTTGGCGATGCGATCTATTCGAATCCGCTGATGATGGGCTACGCATTCCAGAAGGGCTGGATTCCGCTGTCGCGCGAGGCGCTGCTGCGCGCGATCGAGCTGAACGGCCAACAGGTGCCGAACAATCTCGCAGCCTTTGCGTGGGGACGGCGCGCGGCGCATGAACCTGCGGCGGTGGCGCGGTTGATGGCCAATGGGGGTGTGCCGGCCGCGCAGCCGGAAGACATCATCGAAATCACGCGGCCGCGGGTGGCGAGTCCGGTGGTGGATCTAAGGAAGCCGGCCAGTGAGTTGGCGCAGATGGTGGCGGTGCGCAAGGCGTTCCTGACGCAGTATCAGGACGCGGACTATGCCAAGCAGTACACGGATCTGGTGGACAAGGTGGTGCATGCGGAGCGGGAGGCGACGGGCACGAACCGGCTGGCGGTGGCGGTGGCGCGGTATTACTTCAAGCTGATGGCGTACAAGGACGAATACGAGGTGGCTCGGTTGTATTCGGATGGGGAGTTCTTGAAGCGGGTGGGTGAGCAGTTCGAGGGAGATTGGAAACTGCGCTTTCATCTGGCGCCGCCTTTGTTTGCACGGCGGGACAAGGATGGGCATCTGGTGAAGCGGTCTTACGGGCCGGGGATGCTGAAGGTGTTTCGGATGTTGGCAAGGATGCGGGTTTTGCGGGGGTCTCGGTTTGATCCGTTCGGGTATACGAAGGAGCGGCGGGCTGAGCGGGAATTGATCAAGGAGTATCGGGAGACTGTGACGGCGATTCTGGGGAAGTTGAATCGCGGGAATCTGGATAAGGCGGTGGCGTTGGCGAGCGTGCCGGAGGAGATCCGCGGGTACGGGCACGTGAAGGAGGCGTCGATGGTGCGGGCCGAGGCGATGCGGGAGGAGTTGTTGAAGGGGTTTACCGCGAGGGTGGTGGCGATTGGGGTTCGGGCTGCTTGATGATGCTTTATTGGTGTTGCCGGGCAGTGAGTGCTTGGGACGCCTCTCGGTGCCGTGTTATTGCCGGGGGTGGAGTTCTTGAGACGCCCGGCGCGTCGTGGGCCTGGGGTGGGCGGGGCTACGATTGCGGTCCGGAGCCTTCGCTCCGGACTGCCCCGTGCTCATCCTCGTTGCCGCCTGCGGCGGCTGCCTTCGGATTCCGCCGGGCGCATCTACACGCCCCGCCCACCCCAGGCCCACGCCGCACCGGGCTTTACGGTTGAAGCTTTACGGGCGCTGGGGCGGATTGGGTTCTTGAGGTTCTTGCACGCATTCGTGTGGGATAGAAGCAGCTTGCGGCGCCCGTCACCGTTCGGCCGCGCGGGCGGCCTCCGGTGACTTACGCGGCGTCTTGCGTCGTAGCGATGACGCTTCGCGTGTGGCGGCATGGTTTTTGAGTTTTGCCGCCACTGGCTACTTCAGAATAGCTCCGGCCAAAAGCGTGAAACCGAATGAGTAGGACTGCACCGCCAGCGGCCCGGTCCAAGTGGGAGTAAGTGTCAAGTCGGCGAGCACTACAGCAGCCCCACCGAGGCCGACCCCAAGGCGGAACAGCATGTCTTCTTTCTTGCCCTCTGCTATTAGCTTGGCTTGGCCCGCAGCGCGACAGACTTCATTCGTGAATTCGTCCAAATTTCGTAGAAAGTGTTCAGCGGAGCCGCCACCGTACTTGCCGATGTATGCATGCGCCTGGAGATCGAAGCCGTCTTTTACGACTTGAACGATGGCCGTGCTTGAGAGACCCGCTCGCTCCAGGACTAATACTTCAGGACTCAGAAACTCACCGAGAAAGCGTGCGAGGCTATGCCGTATGGCCGCGTTGGTTTCGCTGTGCTTTTCTGCGGCTGCCGCTACATCAGACACACGTTGGCGAAATGCTTGATCTCTGGTCAGTTCCTGAAGCCCATCGCAGCCCAGCTTGGTAGCGCGGATTGCTTCTTCTGTCGCAATGCTTCCTCGACGCGTGCGGAGTTCCTGAACGAAGTTTGTAGCTTTGATGAGCTTATCGTTGGCCAGTTGAACTTGCGCTTGCGCAAACGCGGCGTCCGATGCGAGAAGCCCAATCATAGACGCGATTAGTAGAAGGACTCGCATGCCATCTCCTTGACTAGACGGATGTTGAGCTCGCAGGCTAGGTGCGAAGAACCTTCGGCGACATCCCCAAAATTGAGGATGTGCGAGCGGCAACTTCTGATGCACCGCAGTCATCCGGCGGCTAGGTCCGATCGACCGCGAGGGGTCGAAAGCGATCATTGGAGTTGGCTCTGTACGTCCCTATGGACGGGCCTTGGCGGGGGTGCGCTTGCGCACGCCGGGTCCTATAGCTCCGGTCTTCCAACCTCGACTCGTGCCCGTCCTCCCCATTTTGAAAGTGGGGTGCGGGTTTGTTCGCCGCTATAGGAGATTGTCCATGACGCAGCACTCCCTTACCCAAGACCCCTGGTTCGTCGACGCTAATCCCGAACTTGGCCTCGTATCCCTCTCCCAGCTCTACAACATTGAGCGCGCCTGCTATGCCATCGCGCCGATCGCTCGCCTTGTCGGCAACAGCGCCTCCGAACCCGACGCCACCGGCGCGCAGCCGCTGGACGCATGGACCGTGGCCGCATTGTTAGGCGGCGTGCTGTGTGAGCACATGGGCATCATGACTGAGGCCATGCTGGAAACGGCACGCGCCTACGCACAGGACGCGGATTGCGCTGACCCCACGCACGACGCTCCCGCGTCGATTCAATAAGCGTATAAGCGGCTCGGGCCTGCCGCGATGTGCAACAGGCTCTTCTACGAAGACGAACGGGCCAACATTGGCTCACGCGGGCCAAAGTTGGCCCGAGTTTTTTTTGTTTGTTTTCAAACCGTTGAAGAATCTCGGGCCACACATGGCTCGAACTTTCGGTGAAAAAAAACACTTTCGCTGCTTTTGCGCCATTGAGATCGCCATGTTTGGCGGTGAAGCACCCGTAAGCAGTTGATAAGAAAGAACAACGGAAAGGACGCTTCCGAGTTGGCACAACGTTTGCATTGAGGCGATAGGTCATCACCGCCTACTGCCACACT
>NZ_CADIJM010000014.1 GCF_902859585.1 Achromobacter animicus
CTAATACGTCGGCGCGGGGCGCGGCTATGCGCTGCTGGCCTCAAAACATCCTTGGTATATCGCTTTAATTAAGAAACCCCTCGCGGCTGGCGCCGCGAGGGGTTTTTGTTTGGGTTCGATGTTTTCGAGGTTAGGGCAGCTGGCGGCGCAGGGCTTCGAAGAACAGCTCGGACTGCAGGCGTTCGCTTTGGATCTGTGCGGCGACCTTCGCTGCGATTTCCGCGTTGACGGGTTCGAGCGGACGCCCGGTGGATTGTGCGAGGACTTGCGCGGTACAGGCGCGTTCGAGGAAGAAGAGGTCGTCGTACGCGTAATCGAGTCGTTCCCCGCAGACGACGACGCCATGATTGCCCAAAAAGACGATGTCGGCGCCCTGCATGGCGTGGGCGATGCGTTCGCCTTCGGTCACGTCCAACGCGAGTCCGTTGTATTCCGCGTCGATGGCAAGCCGGCCATGGAAGCGCATGGCGTTTTGGGACAGGGTGGTGTCCAAGCCGCGATCGGAAGTAAGGGTGAGCGCGGTGGCGTAGGGCATGTGGGTGTGCAGCACACAGGCCTTGCCGGCGATGCGATGGATCGCGGCGTGGATGAACATGGCTGTCGGTTCAACCTCGTGCCGGCCGGCGAGTTTGTTGCCATACGCGTCGACGAGCACGATGTCTTCCGCCTGGACCTCGTTCCACATCAGGCCTCGAGGGTTGAGAAGGAAATGATCGGGGTCGCCGGGCAACGCGACGCTGAAGTGGTTGCAGACGCCTTCGCCCAAGCCGTGAGCTGCCGCCGCACGTAGTGCCAGCGCCAGATCCGTGCGCAAGGCGGTTACGGGATCGGCATGGAAGAGAGCGTCGGCGAAACCGGGTTCCTGGTTCATGGCAACCTTCAAAAAAAGATGAGAGGGGGATCAGAGCCAGCCGGCGTCGCGGAACAGGTCAGGCACACGATCCAGAGTTGCTACGGTAGCTTCAGGGCGGTAGTCAGGCAAGGGCTTGCGGCCGGTGCCGCGGTCGATCCAGATGCATCGGAAGCCGATGTCCCGGGCCGCGACGAGGTCCAGGTGCGGGCTGGCGCAGATGTGCACGACGTCTGCTGGGGTGACTCCCAGCGCTTGATGGGCGTGGGCGAAGATGGCGCGTGACGGCTTGTAGGCGTGGGCCTGCTCGGCCGTGATGACGCGGTCGATATGGCCGCCCAGTTGGGCGACGTTGCCGGCGATGATGTCGTCGTCCGTGTTGGAAATGATGCAAAGGCGGAAACCGGCTTGCTTGAGCTTGGCGAGCGTGTCGACGACTTCAGGAAACGGTGGCATGCGGGAGATGCTGCTCGTGAGCATCGTTGCGTCTTCGGGCCGGTACGGAAGGCCAAAATGCGCCAGGGTGAGCCGCAATGATTCGCGGGTTACGTCAGCGAAGTTGCGGTAGGGCGGGGTGCGCTCGAGGCGGTGCTCGTGATCGTCGTATTCATGCAGGAACTGCGCAGCGGAGGGCCGTGGTGTGGACCCGGGGTGGGCCTCGAGGATCTTTTCCACTGCGGCCTGCAGGCCTTCGTCCCATTGAATGAGCGTGCCGTAGCAGTCAAAGGTGAGCCATTGGGGTCGAGTGTGATCGAGGGGCATGTCGGTTCCTTCAGCGAGGGTGGAATCTACAGCGTAAGATTCTGGTGGCGCAGTTGTGAAATTAATAAAAATCGTACACTCAGTTGATTGCTAAATAAGCCTGTCCTGTGTGAAGGTCATGGCGGGCGCTGTCCAATACGAGTTGAACCGGATGCTGGATCTTGAACTATTGAAGACGCTGGTCTGCGTCGTGGACGAAGGCAGTTTCACCCGTGCCGCCAGCCGGGTGCATCGCACGCAATCGACCGTCAGTCAGCAGGTGCGCAAGCTTGAGCAGAGCGTGGGCAAGACGTTGCTGCTTCGCGACCGTGCCGGCGGCAATGTGTCGGCAACCGAGGACGGCGAGCTGATGTTGACCTATGCGCGACGCTTGCTGGCGATCGCAGGGGAGGCGGAGCACGTGTTGTCGGCGCCGCGGACCGCGCGGGTGATACGGCTGGGTGTGCCGGAGGACTTCGATGTGTCGCGGTTGACAGTGCTGCTGGCGGAATTTGCCGCGCGCCACGCGCAGGTGCGGTTGGAAACGCTTAGCGGCATGAGCACAGATCTTCGCGCCGGGCTGGCGTCCGGCGAGCTGGAGCTGGCGCTGGTCAAGCGGGAGCCTGGCGATGGTCCTTGCCTTGCGGCATGGCCGGAACGCCTGGTGTGGGTGGGCGGTCGACAGCGCAATGAGAAGGCAGCGGTGGTGCCGTTGGTCCTATTTCCGCAGGGATGTGTCTATCGCAAGCGGATGATCTATGCGCTGGAAAGCGCCGGGCAGCCGTGGCATATCGCGTACCACAGCCATAGTCTGGCCGGCGTGCAGGCAGCGGTCGCGGCGGGGTTGGGGATCAGTCTGTTGCCGACCTCGGCGCGGCTGGAGACGCACGTTGAACTGGCCGCTGCAGACGGATTTGCCGATGTGCCGCCCACCGAGCTGGCGATCGTGGGCGACGCGCGCGGGCTTGGCGCCGTCGGGATCGATCTGCTGGATGCGCTGAAGCAGGCCATTGACGGGGACTTGGCACCGTACGCGCCTTAACGCTGGCAATTGGCTGCGCTGGGATCAGCGCACGTCGCCGTCGAGGTAGAACCATTGTCCGTTCTCGCGCACGAAGCGGCTGGTCTCGTGCATGCGGCTGGCGCGGCCGTCCAGGCGGCTTCTGGCTACGAATTCGACGGTGGCGTGTTCGGCGTCCTGGTCGGCTGCGGCCTTGATCTGCAGGCCAAGCCATTTCAAACCGGGCGAATTGGACTCGAGTGACGCGGGGCGCGTGGTGGGATGCCAAGTGGCCAGCAGGTAGGGCAGCTTGTCCAGCACGAAGGCGCTGTATCGCGAGCGCATGAGGGCTTCGGCAGTGGGGGCTTGAAGCGATTGCGGGCCGTCGTGCCAGCGGCCGCAGCAGTCGGCGTAGGAACGAGGACTGCCGCAGGGGCAAGGCGCTTTGGTGTGACTTGGTTGCTTCGGCACGGCGGGGAGTTGAAGTGAGTTGTCTTGCGAGAGAGGATTACGCCAACAGGTCAGTGTATTCGGGATGTCGGCGGATGTAGGCGTCGGCGTAGGAGCAGTAGGGGCGGACCTTCCAGCCGTTTTCGCGCGCGGTGAGCAGTGCCTGGCGGGTCAGTTCGGCGGCGATGCCGCGGCCGCCGACCGCACTGGGCACGCCCGTGTGCGTGATGGCCATGGCGCCGTTTTCGAGCTGATAGTCCAGGACGCAGATTACGCCGTCGACGGTGGCGGTGAAGCGGGAACGGTCGGTGTCGTGAATTACGGAAATCATTCGAGAAAACTCCTTCGTTGGTGACGAAGACGGTCGGATAGAGAACGCATTTCTTGCCGAGAGCAGGTTCCTGTCTCACGACGGGGCACCCTTCTCACGATCAGGCACTTAAAAGCGGAGCAAGTTTCGGACCTGCGCAAAGCGTCGCCGGTGGAGAGGCGTTGCCAATAGCGTCGCCGGTGGAAAACCTTGCCGGTGGAAAACCTTGCCGTTGGAAAAGCGTGCCGTTGGAAAAGCGTGCCGGTGGAAGAGCGTGCCGGTGGAAAAGCGTGCCGTTGGAAAAGCGTGCCGGTGGAAAAGCGTGCCGGTGGAAAAGCGTGTTGGTGCAAAAGCGTGCCGGTGGAAAAGCATGCCGGCGCAAAGGCGCGCCAGCCCATTGCGCATGACGTTTGAGCAAGATTTTCCAATATCGGCTTCATACATAAACCGCGGTGCACCCTCGGTCGCCCCGCCACGCGGCGCTTGGATTGGCTTTGGCTGCGGACGTTCGATGTCGACTCCCAAGATGTTAGCGCCGCCGAACTGAACGCCCCGGCGTCCCTTTCCGAGGGTCTCACCGGCGCAACACTTTGATCAACGCAGTGAGTTGCGCGTCGCGGGCTTCGACGAGGTCTGCGATGCTTTGGTGGCCGGCCTCGGCGTTGACGCCTTCTATCAGGCGTTGTTGCAGTGCTGGCGTGACCTCGGGGGTGCCGAGGTCATCCCACCAGGTCTGCACGGGGCCTAGCAAGTGATGCATGAAGTGGGCGAGGCCGCCTTCGCCGCCGCCCAGGTTGAACGTCATGTGGGGGCCGAAAAGGGCCCAGCGCAGGCCGGGGCCTTGGGAGACGGCGGCGTCGATGTCCGCGACGCTGGCGACGTTTTCGGCGGCCAGGTGGATGGCCTCCCGCCATAGGGCGGCTTGCAGGCGGTTGGCGATGTGGCCCGGGACTTCCTTGTTCAGCCGGATGGGGTGTTTGCCCATGCTGCGGTAGAAGTCGATAGCGCGGTCTATGGTGTCGGCGGAAGTCTGATCGCCGCCGACGACTTCGACCAGCGGGATGAGGTGGGGCGGATTGAACGGGTGGCCGATCAAGAAACGCTGGGGATGGCGGCAGCGCGATTGCAGACGGCTCATGATGAGGCCGGACGAACTGGAGGCGACGATGACGTGCGGTGGCAGGATGGCGTCGATGCGGGCGAAGAGGTCGGTTTTGAAATCTTCGCGCTCGGGCGCGTTTTCCTGGACGAAGTCGACGCCAGCCAGGGCGGTTTGCAGGTCGGGGTCGAAGCGCAACGCGTCGGCGGTGGCGCCGGGGCGCACGTGGCCGAGCTCGGCCAGGACCGGCCATGCCGCCTGCACGCGGGCAAGGGTCTGGGCCTGTGCATGCGGGCCGGGATCGCTGACGACGACTTCCAGCCCGTGCGCGAGGAACAGGGCAGCCCAACTGGCGCCGATGGTGCCGGCGCCGACGATGGCGACCCGGCGGATGGGGCCGGGGCTGGAAGAAATAGAACTGGGTGGAACGGAACTGGACGAAACAGGACCGGGCAAGGCAGAGCTGGACGAAGCAGGACCGGACGAAGCAGGGCCGGACGAGGCAGAACCGGACGAAGCAGAACCGGACGAAGCAGAACTAGACGGCGCAATGCTGGACATGCAGGTCTCCTTTGTTGGGTTTGCTGCATTGTGAAGCAAAGCAAGGGCCGTTGCCACGCGGGCAGTGCGGCGGCAACATAAGGGCTTTCCGACCTCTCGGGAGCCTTGCATGAGTCCGACGCCCGCGCGCGAAACCGTTCCGTATTTCTGCCAATGGGAGTCCGCGCATCGGGCGGGCGAGATCATTCGCAAGGAGCTGGATCTGGCGCACGACCCCGCATGGCGCGATTCCGGCGCACGGGATCTGCACGAGTATGTGCGCTGGGCCAGCCATGTCTGCGGGATGGCATGTTTGAAGATGGTGCTGGCGGCGCGGACCGGGCGCGTTCATCCAACCTTGGCGCTCGCCCGCGGCAGCTTGCCGTATGGCGCCTACGTGGAGGAAGCGGACGGAAACATCAAGGGCCTGATCTATGCGCCGTTCGTGCGATATGTAGCCGACATTTTCGGTTTGCATGCGCAGGTGTGCGTCGATCTGCCCGCGTCGGACCTGCCGGGTCTGATGGCGCAGTCGGATTTCTTCATGGCGTCGGTCCACCCCTGGATTCGATGGCCCGACATGGAGCCACCGAAAAAAGGCGGACATCTGGTGCTGGTGACGCGCGCCACGCCCACGTCTGTGAGGTTTCACAACCCGTCGGGCGAGCCGGGTTCGCAAGCGGATGTGGAGCTGCCGCTGGCTGATTTCGACAAGTTTTACGCTGGGCGCGGCGTCGCGATTATGGCGGGCGGCTGAAGCAAGATACCGACGCGCGCTCAGGCGTTGCGGGCGCGGCGCAGGAAGCGCACGGTCAGCACGACGGTGATGACGTAGCTGACCGTGATCACGCTGTAGGCCGCGGGCAGGCTGGCATGCCAGTCCGGCAAGAGATGCAGGATGGTGCCCATGACTGCAACGCCGACCAACGCGCCGGATTGGCGATTGGCGTTCAAGGCTGCCGCTGCGCTGTTGGCGTGCTGGCTGCCAGAGACCTGCATGACGATGCTGGTCATCGCAGGCACCGCGATGCCAACGCCCAGGTTGGCCAGGGCGACGACAACGGCGAAGGGCCAGTAGGCGACGCCGGGTGTAAAGGTGGCGATGCCGACGGCGCTCATCAGCGCTGCGAGCGTGACGCCGCCCAGCAGCGAGGCCGACACGCTCCACCGCGACGACACGCGGCCCGAGATGAGATTGCCGATGGAGAACACCGCCAGCATCGGCACGAGTTCGATGCCCGTCTGCAACGCATCGGCGCCGCGCGCGTGTTGCAGTAACAGGCTCAGCAGGAACAACTGGCCATATGAGGCGAGGTTGATGAGAAAGCCCACGCCGTTGGCGGCGGCGAATTGACGGGTGGCGAAGAGCGCACGCGGGATGATGGGCTGGGCGTGCCGGCGTTCGCGGTGCACGAGCAGCGCCGTGGCGGAGAGGCTCAGCAGCGCCGTGGCAGCGATCGACGGGGAGGTCCAGCCATACGCGTTGCCCTGGATCAGGACGAAGCACAAGGAAGACAGCGCGACGACGCCGAGCAGGTGGCTCAAGGGGTTGAGCGCGCGGGGACGCCGCGGCGCGGTTGCGATGCGGCGGCGGGCGAGCCACAGGCCGGCCAGACCCAGCGGGATGTTGATGAGGAAGATGCTGCGCCAGCCGAACTGGTGGATGAGCGCGCCGCCAAGCAACGGTCCGGATGCGCCAGCGACGGCCACAATGGCTGACCATGCGGCCAGCATGCGGTTGCGCACATTTTCGTCGGCATAGGCGTGCGTGAGCAGGCTGAGCGAGCTGGGCATGAAGAGCGCCGCGCCAACGCCCTGCAGCATCCGCGCCGCGATCAGCATGTCGGCGTTCGGCGCCAGCCCGCAAAGCAGGGACGCGGCGGTGAACACGCCCAGCCCGGTCAGGTAGAGCGTCTTGGCGCCATAGCGGTCGGCCAGCGCGCCGGCAACCAGAAGCAACGCGGCGAAGGTCAGGGTGTAGCCGTCGACGATCCAGACGAGGTCCGTGAGCGGCACGGTGAACTGGAGCGCGATGCTGGGGATTGCGACATTGACCACCGTCACGTCGAGCATGGCCATGACGAAGCCGACGGCCAGGGTGACCAAGGGCACCCATCCCGTGGAGGAAGCGGGCGGCACGTCCATTGAAATGACGGGGCGGCAGGCGGAGGACATGGCAAGTTTCTTTCTGATGGCGCAACGCGCGGAGAGGGCAAAGCTTAGGCGGATCCTTTGATGCAAAAAAGCCGAATTACTGCTTTATAGTCATGCAGAATTGCATCAAAGGCTTGAAATGGATTGGGATAACGCACGGATATTTCTGGCGATCCACCGCGTGGGAACGCTGCGCGGCGCTGCGGCGGTTCTGCAGATCGACCAGGCCACTGCCGGCCGGCGTTTGGCGGCATTGGAAGCGTCGTTGGACGCGCGACTTTTCCTGCGCACGCCGGGCGGATACGTGCCGACAGCGGCGGGCGAGCTGGCCTTTGCCGCCGCCGAGCGCATGGAGCAGGCGGCTGACCAGCTTCAACGCCAGATGCAGGGGCTGGATCACCGACTGTCCGGCGTTGTCCGGATAGCGACTTCGGAAACGGTGGCTCGCTACTTCATCATGGAAGCCATCAAGCGGGTCCATGCCGAGCACCCGGATATCCGCGTGGTGCTGTCCACCGGCATTCAGATCAGCAATCTGACGCGCCGCGAGGCCGATCTGGCCATCCGCAACATCAAGCCCGACAACCCCGACCTGATCCATCGCCATCTGGCGCGCAAGGAGGTGGGGTTGTACGCGTCGCGGTCGTACCTGGCCGCGCATGGTGAACCCAAGCCCGGCACCGCGTTCGCGGGGCACACCTTGATCGCGTATCAGCAGGCCGTGCTGCCCGGCTGGTCGGACTCGCTATGCGGCGAGCCCACCCGCAACGGCCGCATCGGCGTCGAGGTGAATTCCGGGCTGATGATCATCGACGCGGTGGTGGCGGGACTGGGCATCGGCGAGTTGCCGACCCATATGGCGCCGGACCATCCCGAACTGGTGCGGATCTGGCCAGCCCGCAGCGAGGCCTATGACCTGTGGCTGGTGATGCATGGCGACCTGAACCGCACCGCGCGCGTGCGGGCGGTGGCGGACGCGATTGTCGACGTCTTCGAAGAGAGCAATTAGCGGCAAGCCGAGGGTTGTGGAGTGGCGAGACTGGCGCTAAGGTTTGCTGGCCCGCAGAAAAATCCACATTTTCAGGAGTCGCGCGTGTCCGATCTTTGGCGTTTGTCCGCAGTTGAGCTTGCCACCCTTGTCCGCAAGCGTGAGGTGTCCGCCGTGCAGGCTGCGCAAAGCGCGCTGCAACGGCTCGATGCCGTCAATCCCGCGATCAACGCGGTGGTGGATCACCGGCCTGAGGACGTGCTGGCGCAGGCCGCAGAGGTGGACGCGGCGCTCGCGCGCGGGGAAGATCCCGGCCTGCTGGCGGGCGTGCCCGTCACCGTGAAGGTCAACGTGGATCAGGCGGGCTTTGCCACGACCAACGGCGTGCGCCTGCAGAAGGACCTGATCGCCGAACGGAACAGTCCCGTCGTCGACAACTTGCGGCGCGCCGGTGCGGTGATCGTGGGCAGGACCAATACGCCGGCGTTTTCGCTGCGCTGGTTTACCGGCAACGCGCTGCATGGCGATACGCGCAATCCCCGTAATCCGGCGTTGACGCCCGGCGGCTCGTCGGGCGGCGCCGCGTCTGCGGTGGCGGCCGGCATCGGGCATCTGGCGCATGGCACGGACATCGCCGGTTCGATCCGTTATCCGGCATACGCGTGCGGCGTGCATGGCCTGCGCCCGTCGCTGGGCCGGGTGGCGGCGTATAACGCCGCGCTGCCGGAGCGGTCGATTGGCGGGCAGATCACGGCGGTGTCGGGTCCGTTGGGGCGCACCATTGCCGATATCCGGTTGGGGCTGGCCGCGCTGGCCGCGCCGGATCCGCGTGATCCGTGGTGGGTGCCCGCGCCGCTGACCGGCCCGGATGTGCCGAAGCGCGCCGCGCTGTGTTTGAACCCCGACGGCATGGACACCGATCCAGCCATCGTGAAGGCATTGCAGGAAGCGGCGCGGCGGCTGAGCGAGGCAGGCTGGACGGTCGATACGCTGGAAGCGATACCCCCGATGCAGGAGGCCGCTGACCTGCAGATCCGCATGTGGATGGCCGACGGCTATGACGCCATGGTGGCGGCAGCGGAAAAAGAGGGCGACCGTGGCGCGTTGGTGGCGCTGGCCGGGCAGCGCGACAAGGCGGCAAGCGCCGATCTGACAAGCTTTTCGGCAGTGTTGACGCGCCGTGCGACGCTCACGCGCCTGTGGGAGGTGTTTTTTGCCGAGTATCCGGTGCTATTGCTGCCGGTGTCGGCCGAATTGCCGTTCCCCGACAACCTCGACCTGCAGGGCGACGCGGCCTACGCGCGGGTCTGGCGCGCGCAGATGACCCAGATCGGGCTGCCGTTCATGGGCCTGCCCGGACTGTCCGTGGCCATGGGCAGCGCGATGAGCAGCGCGGGGCCCAGTCCGGTGGGTGTGCAGGTGGTGGCGGGGCGCTTCCGCGAGGACCTGTGCCTGGCAGCCGGTGAAATCATCGAGGCGGGCGGCGAGGCGGTCGGCATCGCGGAGCCGGCGCTTCGATAACAGCGTCAACGGCGACGGGCCGGGGGGCGGTGGTCGGTGACCGTGGCTTTGCTTTTGGCCGGTAGCTGTGACCCGCGACCGTCGCAGTGAATCGTGGGTTGCGCCAGGGCTGGCCCCGCCTCATCCACCGGCGTGCGTGTTCAACCGCCGAAACGCACCTTCAGCACGCCTAGGTCACCGTACGTCAGTTCGACGTCCTTCTTCGCGGGGACGTCCAGGAAGCCCGCGTACGAACCGGTGATGACATGCTGGCCGGCCGTCAGACCCAGACCTTGCTCTCGCAGGAAATTGGCCAGCCAATACAGTCCGGCTTTGGGACGATCGTTGGGGTGGATGCCGGCGTGCTGCTCGACTTCGACGCCGTCGACCTTGAGCGTGATGGTCATGCAGCCCGGCGCCGCATCGGGCGACGAGATGCGGGGGCCAAGCACCAGTCCCTGATTGAACATGTGGTCCGCCAGCAGTTCGGGCAGGCTGGCGTGTTCCGGGGACGCGTAGCGACAGCCCAGGACTTCCAGCGCCAGGCGGGCGCCGCCCACCGCGGCGTCGATCTCGGCTTCGGTGTACGGCGTGTCGCGCGGCGGCAGGTCGCGGGCAAGCTCAAATGCGATCTCGGGCTCAATGCGCACGATGTCGCTGCCGGCGGCGATGGGGCCGGCCCCGGCGTCCGCCGTGCCTGATGCGTAGATGGGCGCCACGACGGTTTTTTCCGGAGACGGCAGCGCGCTTTTCCAGGCAGCGATGCTGTCCTGGCGAGTCGCGCGCAGCAGTTCGGCCGTGCGCTGCTGCACCGCAAATGCCTGGCCCAAGGACTGCGGGCGGCATTCGGCGGGCAGGCGCGGGCCGGCGATGCCCGACTGGCGCGCGGCAATCAGGAAGCGCGCCGCATCGACGCTGCCGGGATAGTCTTCAAATTTGATCTGCATGCGTTCAGGCTCCAAGGAACAGCATGATCCACAACACGATCATGGCAATCAGACCCAGCCAGCACGAGCCCCAGAAACCGACGATCGGCCATTTCAGGGCGAGCGGGATCTTCTTGGGTTCGACGTGGGACAGCAGGTCGTTGGCGTTGCCGATCAGCCAGAAGCGCGTGCCCGGAAACATCAGGCGGAAGAAGTAATCCAGCATGATCGCGGCCTGGATCGCCAGCGGAAACTGCTTGAACGGCCGGTGCTGCAGGTACGGGTGCTTGAGCGCCGCATTGACCTGCTTGGTCTTGACGAAGAACAGCACGATGCCGCTGATCGTGCAGGTGATGAAACAGAGCACGAAAAGGCTGAAGGCCATGGCCATGACGGGTGAATGCATGGGGATCTCAACGATGCGCGGCCGGGCCGCGTGGGATGGACAAATTCAGGCAAAAAAGCTGGCCCTATTGTAGAGGGCTTGGCGCGGCCCCGTGTTCAGGGCCGCGTCAGTACGAGCGCGGGCGCGCCCGCGCTGTCAGCCGCGGGTCTGGCCTTCGCCGTTCAGCACCCACTTGAGCGTGGTCAGGCCTTCCAGGCCCACGGGGCCGCGCGCATGCAGACGGTTCGTGGAGATGCCGATCTCGGCGCCCAGGCCGTACTCGAAGCCGTCCGCAAAGCAGGTCGGAAGGTTGACGTAGACCGAGCTGGAGTCGACCTCGCGCTGAAAGCGCTGGGCCGCCGACAGGTCTTGCGTGACGATTGCGTCGGTGTGACCCGAGCCGTAGCGCGCGATGTGTTCGATGGCGTCGTCCAGCGTGTCGACGATGCGCACGGCCAGGATGGGCGCCAGGTATTCGATGGCCCAGTCTTCTTCGGTGGCGGGCGTGGCGTGGGGCAGCAGCGCCAGTGTGCGCGGGCAGCCCCGCAGTTCCACGCCGTGTTCGGTGAAGGCGGCGGCCAGGCTGGGCAGGATGGACACGGCGGCCACGGCGTCGATCAGCAGCGTCTCCATGGCGCCGCAGATGCCGTAGCGGTAGGTCTTGGCGTTCAGGGCGATGGCGTGGGCCTTGTCCGGATCCGCCGCGGCGTCGATGTAGATATGGCAGTTGCCGTCCAGGTGTTTGATGAGCGGCACGCGCGCCTCTTGGGACAGGCGGGCGATGAGGCCCTTGCCGCCGCGCGGCACGATCACGTCGATGTGTTCGGTCATGGTGATGAGCGCGCCCACGGCCGCGCGGTCGGCGGTGGCGACGACCTGCACCGCATCCTGCGGCAGGCCGGCGGCGGCCAGGCCCGTTTGCACGATGCGGCCGAGCGCCACGTTGGAGTGCAGGGCCTCGCTGCCGCCGCGCAGGATGGCGGCGTTGCCGGACTTCAGGCACAGGGCAGCGGCGTCGATGGTGACGTTGGGGCGCGATTCGTAAATGATGCCGATCACGCCTAACGGCACGCGCATCTGGGCGACGCGCATGCCGTTGGGCCGGACGGTGGTGGCGGTGATGCTGCCGATCGGATCGGGCAGGGCAGCGATCTGGCGCAGGCCTTCTGCCATGTGCGCCAGCGTCTTGTCCGACAGCGTCAGACGGTCCAGCAGCGCGGGTTCCAGCCCATTGGCGCGGGCAGCGGCCACGTCTTTTTCGTTGGCGGCTTTCAGTTCGTCGTGGCTGGCGGCCAGGGCGTCGGCCATGGCAATCAGCGCCTGGTTTTTGGCGGCGCTGTCGGCGCGCATCATGGCGCGCGAGGCGCGGCGGGCGTTTTCGCCCAGGGTGAGCATGGCTTGTTCGATGGAGGACGAGGACATGGCGGCGTCGATCATGTGATGGGGCGGCGCGGGCGCCGCCTGGAGATTCAGTGTATATCCGGCTGTCGGGCCGGGCGAGATCCGGTCTGGGGGCCGGGTGTGGGAGCGCAAGGGGGACGAGGCGAAGGCGGCGGCGAGGCCGCCTTCACGGTCGTCCGCCGGCGGCGGCCACGCGCAGGGCCAGCCGGGTCATTTCTTCCCAGGGATCCGAGAGGCGGCCGGGCACCGAGAGGCCCTTGATGAGGCGGTCGACTTCGTGGGCGTGCTGCACGGCGGCGGGCCAGACGCCGGGCTGGACCCGATTCAGGGCCTGCAGCGCCAAGCGTTCGTGGGCGCCGAAGATGCGCAGGCGGCGCATGAGGCCGTTGGCATCCTGTCCCAACGCGCGCGCCTCGGCAATACGGGCAAGCAGGCGGATTTCTTCGCCGACCGCCCACAGCACCAGCGGCAGGGCTTCGCCTTCGGCGCGCAAGCCGTCGATCATGCGGATGGTGCGTCCGATGTCGCCGGCCAGCATGGCGTCGCGCAGGCCGAAGACGTCGTAGCGGGCGACGTTCAGCACGGCGCGCTCCACGTCCTCGGGGGCGAGCTGACCTTCGGGGTAGAGCAGACCGAGCTTCTGGATTTCCTGGTGGGCGGCCAGCAGATTGCCTTCGACCTTGTCCGCCATCCATTGCAGCGTGGCGTTGTCCGCGCGCTGGTTCTGGCGCGCCAAGCGCATGCCGACCCAGGCGGGCAGGCGGCCGCGTTCGATGTTGGCGATGTCGACGGCCATGCCGGCGCGCACCAGCGCTTGCATCCAGCGGCTTTCGCGGGTGGCCTTGTCCAGGCGCGGCAAGGCGATCAAGACGAGCGTATCGGCCTCGGGCTGCTTTTCGGCCTGTTCGGCAAGCTTGGTCAGCGTGTCGGCGCCGGATTTGCCCGGCTTGCCGGTGGGGATCTTGATTTCAAGGATGCGGCGGTCGCCGAACAGCGACACGCTCTGGGTGGCGGCAAGGACCGCGCTCCAGTCGCTGCGCGCGTCCATCACCATGGACAGGCGCTCGGTGTAGCCGGCGTTGCGCGCGGCAGCGCGCAACGCGTCGACGGCTTCTGTCACCAGCAGCGGTTCGTCGCCGGAGACCGTGTACAGCGGCGCCAGCCGATTGCCGGGCCGCTGCAGGTGTTCGGCCAGCCGATCCGCGTCCAGAGGCTGTGCCATGGGCTAGCGGACGTTGGTCGGGTCGGTGACGGACGGCGTCTGCCAGGGGGTGGGCACGCGCGGCCGCTGCGGTTCGTTCGGGTTGAACAGCGGCGTGTTTTCGTCGTCGCCTTCCTGCGCGGCTTCGAATGCCTTGTGCACGTCAGGCGCGGTGATGCGGCGCAGCACGCGCGAGACCAGATCGCGTTGCATGGCCTTGAACAGGGTGTCGATCTGGCCCTGCTTGGCCTGCACGACCTGATCGTCGTACGGCATTTCCCGGTAGATGGACAGCGTCGTGTCCGGGACCAGCGCGCGGCCCTGGGCGTCGATCAGGCGGAACGTGTAGTTGATGCCGAGTTCGTAGGATTCCACACGGCCCTGAGCGTTGAGCGAGACCTCGCGCAGCGTGCGCGAGTCATTGACCTGCTGGAGGATCGCCTGCGCTTCCTTGGGCGTGTCGACCAGCTTGGTGTCGGGCGAGGCCGCGCGCAGTGCGCGGCGCACGTCCGCGCCGAACTGGGTGGTATCGGGGATGCCCACGTACAGGCGTTCGAACGGCATCGGGGTCACGCCGCGCAGCGCGAAACCGCAGGCGGTGAGCAGCATGAACAGCGCCAGGCAGGCGCCGCGCAGCAGCCAGGATTGGCGGGAGAGTTGCGATTGTTGCCCGGCGAAGTACATGCTTGACCTCATCAGCCTACGACGTTGACCAGTTTGCCCGGAACCACGATGACACGCTTGGGCGGACGGCCTTCCAGGAATCGGGCGACCTCTTCCTGGCTGGCGGCCAGTTTTTCGATGTCTTCCTTGGGGGCCTTGGCGGCCACGCGGATGGAGCCGCGCAGCTTGCCGTTGACCTGGAGCATCAGTTCGATCTCGTCGGCGACGAGGGCGGCTTCGTCCACGTGCGGCCACGGCGCATCGAGCAGGTCGCCGAGTTCCTTGGCGTAGCCCAGATCCTGCCACAGGTGCCAGGTGACGTGCGGCACGACCGGGTACAGCACGCGCAGCAGGACGCCGACGGTTTCGGCATAGGCTGCGTCGGCCTCGGCGCCCTCCGGCAGCTTGGCGTCGTCGATGGCGTTCAGCATCTTCATGCAGGCGGACACGACGGTGTTGTACTGGATGCGCTGGTAGTCGTAGTCGGCCTGCTTGAGCAATCCGTAGACCTCGCGGCGCAGATCCTTGACGGCGGCGGGCGCCTGCGTCCAGTCCGTACCTTGGGCCAGGCCGCGGGCAATGGCTTCGCGATGGCCGTAGCTGATGGACCAGAGGCGGCGCAGGAAGCGGTTGGAACCTTCGACGCCGGAGTCGGACCATTCGAGGGTCTGCTCGGGCGGGCTGGCGAACATGACGAACAGGCGGGCCGTGTCGGCGCCCAGCGTGTCGATCAGGGATTGCGGATCGACGCCGTTGTTCTTGGACTTGGACATCGTGCCCACGCCGCCGTAGTTGATGGCCGAACCGTCCGACTTCAGCTTGGCGCCGACGATGGCGCCGCGATCGTCGTAGACGTTGTCGACGTCTTCAGGCCAGAAATACTCGATGCCGCCCTGGGGCGTCTTGCGCGAGTAGATGTGGTTCAGCACCATGCCCTGGCACAGCAGCTTGGTGAAGGGCTCGTCGAAGTTGAGCAGGCCCATGTCGCGCATGACCTTGGTCCAGAAGCGCGCATACAGCAGGTGCAGCACGGCGTGCTCGATGCCGCCGATGTACTGGTCCATCGGCATCCAGTAGTCATTGCGCTGGTCGACCATGGCGTTGTCGTTGCCGGGCGAGGTGTAGCGCATGAAGTACCAGGACGAGTCCACGAACGTGTCCATCGTGTCCGTTTCGCGGCGCGCGGGCTTGCCGCACTTGGGGCAGGCGCAGGACAGGAAGGCCTCGTTCTTGGCCAGCGGGTTGCCGCTGCCATCGGGGATGAGGTCGTCGGGCAGGACCACGGGCAGGTCCTTTTCCGGGACCGGCACCGGGCCGCAGTCTTCGCAGTGGATGATCGGGATCGGGGTGCCCCAGTAGCGCTGGCGCGAAATGCCCCAGTCGCGCAGGCGCCACGTGGTCTGCTTTTCGCCCAGGCCCTTTTCGCCGAGGTCGGCCGCGATGGCGTCCACGGCTTCCTTGTAGGACAGGCCGTCGTACTTGCCGGAATTGATGGTGCGGCCCGATTGCTTGTCGCCGTACCATTCCTGCCAGGCGTCGGTGGAGTAGTCCTTGCCGGGCACGTCCACGACCTGCACGATGGGCAGGTTGTATTTCTTGGCGAAGGCGAAGTCGCGCTCGTCGTGCGACGGCACGCCCATGACGGCGCCGTCGCCGTAGGTCATGAGCACGTAGTTGCCGACCCAGACTTCGACCTGCGCGCCCGTGATGGGGTGCGTGACGAACAGGCCCGTGGGCATGCCTTCTTTTTCACGCGTGGCCATTTCGGCCTCGGTGGTGCCGCCAAGCTTGCATTGTTCGATGAACGCGGCCAGCGGCGCATTGTTGGCCGCCGCGTGCGAGGCCAGCGGGTGTTCGGGCGCCACGGCGCAGAACGTCACGCCCATGATCGTGTCGGCGCGGGTGGTGAAGACGTACAGCTTGCCGTCCTGGATCAGCTGGCCGTCCTGGCCGGCGATCTGGTGCGGGAAGGCAAAGCGCAGGCCTTCGGACTTGCCGATCCAGTTTTCCTGCATCAGGCGCACGCGCTCGGGCCAGCCCGGCAGGTCGTTCTGAACGGCGCCCAGCAGTTCGTCGGCGTAATCGGTGATGCGCAGGTAGTAACCGGGGATCTCGCGCTTTTCAACGAGGGCGCCGGAACGCCAGCCGCGGCCGTCGATGACCTGTTCGTTGGCCAGCACGGTCTGGTCGACCGGATCCCAGTTGACGACCTGGGTCTTGCGGTAGGCGACGCCCTTTTCGAGCATCTTAAGGAACAGCCACTGGTTCCACTTGTAGTACTGCGGATCGCAGGCGCACATTTCGCGCGTCCAATCGATTGCCAGACCCATCGCCTTCATCTGCTTCTTCATGTAGGCGATGTTGTCGTAGGTCCACTTGGCGGGCGGCACCTTGGACTTGATGGCGGCGTTCTCCGCCGGCATGCCGAAGGCGTCCCAGCCCATGGGCATGAGCACGTTGTAGCCGCGCATGCGCAGCTGGCGGGCCATCATGTCGTTGATGGTGTAGTTGCGCACGTGGCCCATGTGCAGCTTGCCGCTGGGATAGGGCAGCATGGAGCAGGCGTAGAACTTGGGCTTTTCGGAGCCGTCGGGGTTCTTGGCGTGTTCGTGGACCAGATAGACGTCGCGGGCCTGCCAGTCTTGTTGGGCGGCCGCTTCGACGGTAGTGGGGAGGTAGCGTTCCTGCATGGGCTCGTGCGCGGTGGCAAAAAAGGGGTGAGCCGCCCCATCGCGCCGGGGCGCGGTGGCGGTCAAAACCCCTGATTATAGGAGGTGCTAGGCGCTGGCAGGGGGCGAGGGCATTTCGGGGATGCGCGCACTGGGCGCAAGCGCGCCATAAGCCAGCGTGAGGGCCGCCAGGACGGCGCCCGCGATCACCACCGCGGGCCAGCCGAAATGGGCGTACAACCAGGACGAAACCAGCGAACCCGACGCGCCGCCGACGAAGTAGCAGGTGACGTAACCGGCGGTCAGGCGGCTGCGCGCCTCGGGCCGCAGGCGGTAGATGGAGCTGGTGTTGGTGACGTGTACGCCCTGGATCGCCAGATCCTGCACCAGGATGCCGGCCAGCAGAGCAAGCACCGACACCTGCCCGAAGGCCATCAGTCCCCAGGAACCCAGCAGAAGCAGCAGGCCAACGCGGGTGGCGAGGTTGCCCAGGCCGCGGTCGGCGAGGCGCCCGAAGCGGTTGGCGGCGTAGGCCCCGGCGGCGCCCGCCAAGCCAAACAGGCCGATGGTGGTGTTGCTGTATTCATAGGGCGGGCCAGCCAGAAGGAAGGTCAGCGGCGTCCACAGCATGCTGAAGGCGGCGAACAGCAGCCCGCCGATGAGGGACCGGGCGCGGAACAGGGGTTCCTCGACGAACATGCGCAGGATGGAGCCCAGCAGCTGCGGATAGCTCATTGCCGTGGGGCTCTGGTAGCGAGGCAATACGCGCCACAGGACGGCGGACATGCACAGCATCAGGATGGCGGCGACCCAATACACCGTGCGCCAGCTGCCCACGTCGGCCAGCGCGCCCGCCGCGGTGCGGGCCAGCAGGATGCCCAGCAGCAGCCCGCTCATGACCGTGCCCACGGCCTTGCCGCGCTCGTGGGGCGCCGCCAGCGTGGCCGCGAACGGCACGAGGATCTGGGCGACGACGGACAGCATGCCGGTCAGCGCGGTGCCGATGATGAGCATCGAGATGCTGGTGGAGAAGGCGGAAATCAGCAGGCCGCCCGCCGACAGCAGGTTCATCAGCACGATCAGCGAACGGCGCTCGAACATGTCGCCCAGCGGCACCAGCAGCATCAGCCCCACGGCGTAGCTGAGCTGCGCGGTGGTGACGATCGTGCCGGCCGTTGCGTTCGAAATCGAGAACTGCTGGCCGATGGTGTGCAAGAGGGGCTGCGCGTAATAATTGCTGGCGACGGCCAGGCCGGTCGCCACCGACATCAGGAGGATGATGGGGGCGGTGAGGGTCGGGGTGGTTTGTTCGGGGGAAGTCACTGATCTGAAGCGCAAATGGTATTGAAGATGAAGCGGTCGCTACGGGTTACGCACCGACGCTGCCGGGCGTGTCCTGGTCCTGCTTGAGCAGCAGTTTCTTCAGCAGACCGGCCAATTGGCGGCGCTCGGCCGCCGACAGCGGTTCGAGAAATTCATTCAGATCGGCCAGATAGTCCTTGAGCACGACCTTGATGACGCGCAGTCCTTCGGCGGTGAGCGACACGATGACGCCGCGCCGGTCCTCGGGATTGGGGCTGCGCACGAGCAGCCCGGCCTGTTCCAGTCTGTCCAGGCGATTGGTCATGGCGCCGGACGTGAGCAACAGGGCTTCGACAAGCTTTTGCGGATTCATGGCGTGGGGGGCGCCGGTGCGGTAGAGCGTGGCGAGCACGTCGAATTCGCCTTGGTGCAGGTTGTATTGGCGAAAGGTGCGGTTGACGTTGCGGGCCGCGAAGGCATTCAGGCGGAAGAGACGCGCAACGACCGACATGGCGGAGAAGTCTTGCGACGGGCACTCTTTGGCCCACTGCGAAATCACGAGATCGACGAGGTCATTCATGGCGAGTGGCTGTTGTTTTAATGTGAAGTATCTTCACGTAAAGACAAAATTCTAGCAGCGGCTCGGGATCAACGCAAAGCGTGGGCGGCACAATGCAAAGCACGCGTGAAAAAAAGAAAGGCCCGCCTCTTGCGAGGCGGGCCTTTCCGGCTTGACCGGAGACTGCGCGTAATGAAATTACTGCGCGGCGTCCTTCAGCTTCTTGAGCGGGCGAACCTTCACCTTGACCGAAGCCGGCTTGGCGGGGAACCAGCGCTCTTCGCCCGTGAACGGATCCTTGCCGAAGCGCTTGGCCTTGGCGGGAACCTTTTGCACGGCAACCTTGAACAGGCCGGGCAGCGTGAATTCGCCAGCGCCCTTCTTGTCCACGGAACCCAGCACCGAAGTTTCCAGGCTGGCCAGGACGGCCTTGACCGACTTGGCTTCGACGCCCGATTGCTCAACGATGTAGGCGATGAGCTGGGTCTTGTTCATCGCGGCCTTGATGGCCTTGGGGGCGGCAGCGACCTTCTTGGCGGCGACGGCCTTCTTGGCAGCCGGCTTCACGGCGGGCTTGGCGGCAGTTGCCTTCTTTGCGGGCGCCTTGACGGCGGTCTTGGTGACTTTCTTGGCAGGAGCTTTAGCTTTCGTGGCCATGGTCAAAATCCGTATGTTGAGGACATGGAGCAGCGCGTGCCGGATATCGGCATTTGACGCTACGCGCCCGATGATAGCGGAAGAGTGGCGGTAAAAGCGGCTTTCCAACGGGTTTTAAGCCACTGTTTGTTGTTTTCGACGCAGAAAAGTGCTTTCTGCAAGGGGTTTCGCAAGATGTCGTGACATTCGCCGGCGTTTTCGCGGGCCATAGCCGCAGGCCGCGCGCGCGATGGAAAACGCTGCGAAGGCGCGCGGTCAGACGCCGTCGCGAGGCATGCGGATGAACCTATCTGGCGGCGCATGTTCCAATTGCGGGCGGCGCGCGCGGCAGCAGGCGCGGAAAGTGCCTGGAATCAGGCCTTTCCCTTGCAATCGCGCGCACCCGAAGAAAACCAGAACATGGAAGTGAAGCAGCTATATGTTGATGAAGAAGTTGGCGGCGAGCCTGCTCGTTGCGACCGCTTGTATGTCCAGCGCAATGGCGCAATCGATGCCCGCGCCAGCGCTGTCGGCCAAGGCCTGGCTGCTGCTGGATGAAACCAGCGGCCAGGTCATTGCGTCGCACGCGGCCACGACGCGCATCGAGCCGGCGTCCCTGACCAAGATCATGACGGCCTATGTGGTGTTCGAGGCGTTGACCAAGAAAGAGCTGACGGCGAACCAGCTCGTCACGATCTCGACGCGGGCCTGGAAGGTGCCGGCGGGGAGCTCGAAGATGTTCCTGGAGCCCAACTCCAAGGTATCGGTGGACGACCTGCTGCGCGGGCTGATGATCCAATCGGGCAATGACGCGGCCGTCGCGCTGGCCGAGGCCGTGTCGGGCAGCGTCGAAGCCTTTGTCGAACGCATGAACGACACCGCCGCGCGTCTGGGCTTGCACGCTACGCGTTTCGCCAGTCCGCACGGGCTGCCGGATCCGAATACGTACTCCACCGCGAGCGACCTGTCGATCCTGGCCACGCGCTTCATCCGCGATTTTCCTCAGCTCTACAAGACCTACGATTCGGCCAAACAGTTCACCTTCAACAAGATCACGCAGCCCAACCGCAACCGGCTGCTGTGGCTGGATCCCAGCGTTGATGGGTTGAAGACCGGACATACGGCATCGGCCGGCTATTGCATCATTGCCTCGGCGCGCCGGCCCAATGGCAGCGATCAGCGGCGGCTGATCACGGTGGTGGTCGGCACTGCGTCCGACAAGCTGCGCACGCAGGAAAGCCGCGAGTTGCTGGAATGGGGCTTCCAGGGGTTCAATACCATCAAGCTCTACGCGAGCGGGCAAACCGTCGCGACGCCGGAGGTCTGGAAGGGCGAGGCGGACAGCATGAAGGTCGGCTTCTCGCGGGACGCGTACGTCACCGTGCCCGCCGGCGCGAAGGTCGAATCGGTCTGGGCGCCGCAGGCGCCGCTGGTTGCGCCGATCGCCGCGCAATCGACGGTGGGCGAACTGCGGGTGACGGTCGACGGCAAGCCCGCCATGCACTTCCCGGTTGTCGCGCTGGAGCCGGTGGCCGAGGCGGGCATTGCCGGCCGCGCGTGGGATTCCATCCGTTTGTGGTGGCGCGGCACGCAGGGATAACGCAACACGATTTCGGAGGTAGGCGATGGCAGTGAGCTTTCCAGGCGGACCGGCCGCGGCGCCGGGCCCTGACGATCCGCTGGCGCTGCTGTCGGCGTGCCACGGACGCATCGCGCGCCAATGCGCCACGCTGGCGCGGCTGGCGGCGCACCTGCCCGCGCATGGCAGCGACGCTGCGGCGCAAACTGCCGCCACCAGTGTGCGCCGGTATTTCGACACGGCCGCCGCCCATCACCACGAAGACGAAGAAGAGGACCTGTTTCCCGCCCTGATCGATTCCATGGCGGGGTCCGACGCGGTGTGCCTGCACGCGCTGGTTGACGGTCTGATGGCTGATCATCGGCATTTGGCCGGACTGTGGGAACCCCTGCGCGAGACGCTGTCCGACATCGCGGCGGGTCGGCCGGCGCAATTGCCGGCGCAGCAGGTCCAGGCCTTCACCGACGCCTACAACGCGCACATCCGGCGCGAAGAGGACGAGCTGCTGCCGATGGCGGCGCGGCTGATTTCTGACGATGCGCTGGCCGCGATCGGCCAGGCCATGAAGGCGCGCCGCGGCGGTGAAGCGGGCTGATCCGCTGATTGCCGCGTTGCGTGGTCAAGGTCGAGCGTTTACCCTAGCCGGACCGGCGTGAACGCCGATGCCCAGGGAACAAGACAGGATGATGCAGGGGGGAATGAACGTCGCGCGCCGGCTTTTCGGCTCGTGGGTGGACGACGTCAACCGGTTGACGCTGCGCGCCGATCTGGCGGCGGGCCTGTTGGGGGCGTTGCTGGTGCTGCCGCAGGGCGTTGCGTTTGCCACGCTGGCGGGCCTGCCGCCGGAGTACGGCCTGTATTCGGCCATCGTGCCCTGTATCGTGGCCGCATTGTTCGGCTCCAGCCGCCATGTGATGTCGGGCCCGACCAACGCGAATTCGCTGGCGCTCTTTGCCGTGCTGGCGCCGCTGGCGGCTGCGGGCAGCCCCGCCTACATCCAGCTTGCACTTGCCGTGACCGTGCTGGTCGGCGTCATGCAGTGGCTGGTGGGTGTCTTGCGGCTGGGATCGCTGGCGCACTTCATATCACCGTCGGCGTTGTTCGGCTTTACCAGCGGCGCGGCCGTGCTGATCGCGGTGCATGCTTTGAAGGACGCGCTGGGCCTGCCGTCGCCAGAAGCGCACGGCGCGGGGGCGGTGCTGGAAAGCGTCGCCACGCATCTCGGGCAGGTGCATCCCGGCGCCTTGCTGGTGACGCTGGTCACCCTGGTCACGGCATTGCTGGCACGCAGGTTCGACAAGCGCAAACCTTACATGCTCCTCGGCCTGGCTGCGGGGACGTTCGCGGCATGGGTTTTCAATACGTGGATCCTGGCCCCCGGGGACGCGCCGGTTCCCGTGCTGGGCGCGATCGCGCAACCGTGGCCGCCGTTTCATGTGCCCAGCGTCGACTGGCGCGCGCTTCCCGATCTGCTGAGCCTGGCGTTCGCGCTGACCATCGTGGCGCTGGCGCAGTCCATTTCCATCGCCAAGGCGGTGGCGACGCGTTCCGGGCAGCGCATCGACGCGAACCGCGAGTTTGTGGGGCAGGGTCTGTCCAACGTCGTCGGCGGGTTCTTTTCCTGTTATCTGTCGTGCGGATCGCTCAATCGGTCCATTCCCAACTTCGAGGCCGGCGCGAAGACGCCGCTGGCGTCAGTGTTTTCCGCGTTGTTGCTGATGCTGCTGGTGGCGGTGTCCGCCCCGTTGCTGGCGTTGATTCCGCATGCCGCGATCTCGGGGTTGCTATTGCTGGTGGCCTGGACGCTGCTGGACGTGCCGCGCTGGCGGCACCTGCTGCGCACGCAGCCTGGCGAATGCGCCATCGCCGGCGCCACGCTGGCCGCGACGATCGCCATCCGCATGGAAGTGGCAATCCTGCTGGGCACGGTGCTGTCGCTGATGGTGTATCTGCACCGCACGTCGCGGCCGGCCATGCGCACGATGGGATTTGATTCGCGCGGGCTGGATCGCCGCTTCGTCGTGCTGGAGCATCAGCCGGACGCGTTGCCGGAATGTCCCCAACTGAAGCTGCTGCGCATGGAAGGGTCGGTATATTTCGGCGCGGCGGCGCACGTGGCGCAGCGGCTGCATGACCTGCGCTCGGCGCCCGGCGCGCCCCGCCATCTGCTGATCATGGCCAAGAGCATGAATTTCATCGACCTGGCCGGCGCGCAGGTCTGGGACGACGAACTGGCGGCCCGGCGCGCGATGGGCGGCGACCTTTATTTCCACCGGCCTCGGCCAGAGGTCATGGACATGTGGCGCCGCACAGGATTTCTGGAGCGGCTGGGCGCCGATCACATCTTTCCGGACAAGGCGACGGCATTGCATGCGATCTACGCGAAGCTGGACCGGAACATTTGCGCGGGATGCACGGCCCGGATTTTCTGGGAATGCCAGCCGGACAGCCCGCAGCGGGATGGGTGATGCGATGGTTGCGGCGGGCTTGTTGACGCAGGCGCCGTCGCGGTCCTGACGGTCCGCGGCCCGCGTTGACGTCAGGCGCCTTGCGGCGCTTCGGTGCCCAGATAAGCGGCCTTGACCCGCTCGTCAGCCGCGATGGCGGCGGGAGCGCCTTCGGCCAGCAGGCCGCCGCGCACCAGCACCGCAATGCGATCTGCGTGCTTGAACACGACGTCCAGGCTGTGTTCCGTGAACAGGACGGCAAGGCGTTGCGTATCCGCCAGTTGGCGGGTCAGGCGCATCAGCGCGTGGCGTTCGTTGGTGGCCATGCCGGCCGTGGGCTCGTCCATCAGCAACAGACGCGGCTGGTGCGCCAACGCCATCGCAAGCTCCACCCGTTTGACGTCGCCATAGGCCAGCGTGCCGCAGGCCTCGTCAGCCTTGTCCGCCATCTGCACTTGCGACAGCAGGGTCCTGGCTTCATCAACGGCATGGCGGGCGGCGCGCCGCCATGGATTGAAGAGCAGCCGGTCGCGAGACAGCAGGGCTGTCTGCACGTTTTCAAGCACGGTCATGGACCGGAACGTGGCCGCGGTCTGGAAGCTGCGGCCCACGCCCAGCCGGCAGATCTTGCCGGCCGACAGGCCAACAAGCTCCTGCCCGTCCAGCCGAACCGAACCCGAATCCGGGCGCAACTGCCCGCCCAGCACGTTGAAGC
The DNA here is from genome assembly GCF_902859585.1 of Achromobacter animicus. Taxonomy (GTDB): domain Bacteria; phylum Pseudomonadota; class Gammaproteobacteria; order Burkholderiales; family Burkholderiaceae_B; genus Achromobacter; species Achromobacter animicus. The sequence continues at coordinate 24,116 of NZ_CADIJM010000014.1, forward strand.
ATGTCGACTTGCCCGCGCCGTTCGGGCCGATCAAGGCCAGCATGTGTCCGGCGTGCAGGTCAAACGATACGTCGGCCAGCGCGTCGATGCCGCCGAAGGATTTGCGCAGGTTGCGCACCTGCAGCAGGGGAGCTGCCGTCGTCATGCGGACCTCCTGCGCAGGCGGGCCGCCGCGCCGGCCAGCCCTTCGGGGAAGGCCATGACCAGCGCCAGGATGGCCAGGCCCAGCACTGCGTGCCAGTATTCGGTGCTGCGCGCCGCAGCATCCTGCAGCCAGGTGTACGACGCCGCGCCAACGAGCGGACCGGCCAGCGTCTGGATGCCGCCCAGCAGCACCATGACCAGCCCGTCCACCGAGCGGCTTACCGCCAGCACGTCGGGCGCGATGCTGCCCTTGGAAAATGCGTAGAGCGATCCGGCCAGGCCCGCCGCGAACGAGGCGGCCACAAATCCGGCCCACTGGATGCGGCGCGTGTCCATGCCCAGCGCTTCGGCGCGCAAGGACGAATCGCGCACGCCGCGCAGCGCAAAGCCCAGCGGGGAAAACGCCAGCCGCCGCAGCCACCAGACCCCGGCCGCGCACAGCACCAGCGACAGGTAATAGAACCACGGTCCTTGCGAGAGCCATGCCGAGGGCCACAAGCCGGTCAGCCCGTTGCTGCCGCCGGTCACGTCATCCCATTGATAGGTGAGTGCCCACAGGATCTGCGCGACGGCCAGCGTCAGCATGGCCAGGTACACGCCGGACAGGCGCACGCAGAACCAGCCGAACACCAGCGCGCCAAGGGCTGCGGCGAACGGGCCGAGCAGCAGCGCCGCTTCCATGGGGATGGCGGCCAGTTTCAGCAGCAACGCGGCGCCGTAGGCGCCCAGCCCGAACCACGCGGCGTGGCCGAACGAGGTCATGCCGGCCAGTCCGGTCAGAAAGTGCAGGCTGGCGGCAAACAGCGCGGCGATCAGGATCTCGGTCATCAGGATGCTGAGATAGGGCCAGTACAGCGTGGCGACGGGCACCAGCGCCAACAGAACCAGCAGCACGGCGTAGGCCAGACGCAGCCGAGGCCCAGCGGGAGCGATGGGGCGTTCGGGCGGACCGGCGTGTGAGGCCGGCGCGGGCGGCTTGCCCATCAGGCCCCAAGGCCGCACGACCAGCACCACGGCCATCACCGCGAATTCAGCCAGCAGCGTGAGCTTGGACAGGTTGAATACCCAGGGGCCGATGGCGACCTGGCCCAGGAACACGAACAGCGCCTTGACCGAACAGATCAGGACGGCCGCCAGGAACGCGCCCGGTATCGATCCGAGCCCGCCCACGACCACCACCACGAAGGCGCTGGCGATGATCTCCAGGTCCAGGCCCAGCGTGGCGGGCACGCGCGGCGCGGCCAGCGCGCCGCCCAGGCCGGCAAGGAAGGCGCCCAGCGTGAAGGCCGACGTGAACAGCCAGGCCTGGTTCACGCCAAGCGCCGCGAGCATCGTGCGGTTTTCAGCGGCGGCGCGCAGCAACCGGCCCCAGCGCGTGCGCATGAGCAGCAGCCACAGCAGGCCCAGCACGATGGGACCGGCGGCGATCAGCAGCAGGTCGTATTCGGGGTAGCGCCGGCCCAGGATTTGCACGGCGCCCGACAGGCCCGGTGCGCGGGCGGAGAAGAGGTCTTCGGGACCCCAGACCGCCAGGGCCACATCGCCGATGATGAGGACCAGCGCGAAAGTGGCCAGCAACTGGAAGAGTTCGGGGGCGCGATACAGGCGCTTGAGCACCAGCAGCTCGGCCGCGGCGCCGATCAGGCCGGTGGCCAGCGCCGCCAGCAGCAGCCCGAACCAGTAGCCCGCGCCGCCGCCGAAGTGGCTGGTGAAGGTCCAGGCCAGATACACGCCCAGCATGTAGAACGAGCCGTGCGCGAAGTTGACCACGCGCGTCACGCCAAAGATCAGCGACAGGCCGGCGGCGACCAGAAACAGCGCGCTGGCGTCGGCCAGGCCATTGAGTAGCTGCAGCAGCAGCCCGGATACATTCATCAGCGGGCCGGCGCCGGCCGCATCTTGCGCACCTGCTCGTCAGGCGGTTGCAGGCGGGCGCCGTCGATGTACGCGAAATCCTTCATGATGCCCTTGCCGTCTTCGACCGCCGTCACGCCCACATAGACGCCCATCGTCGATTGATGGTCGATCTTGCGGTACTGGATGGGGCCATAGGGCGTGTCCACCTTCAGGCCGGCAAAAGCGTCGACGAGTTTTTCCGTGTCGACGGAACCGGCGGCCTTCAGGCCCTGCGCAATGGACATCAGCGACGCATAGCCGACGACGGAACCGACCTTGGGCGTCTCATTGAAGCGCTTTTTATAGGCTTCGACGAAGGTCTTGTTGGCCGGGGTGTCGATGGCGTACCAGGGGTAGCCGGTGACGATCCAGCCGGTGGGCGTGTCGGCGCCCAGCGGTTCCAGGTACTCGGGTTCGCCGGACAAGAGCGACACGACGGGCATGTTTTCAAACAGGCCGCGCGTGTTGCCTTCGCGCACGAAGCGGGTCAGGTCGGCGGCGAACAGCACGTTGAAGATGGCGTCGGGCTTGGCGTCGGCCAATGCCTGCACGACCGCGCCGGCATCCACCTTGCCCAGCGGCACGGCCTGTTCGGCGACGAATTCGACGTCGGACTGGAACGACTGCATCATGGCCTTGAACGTGGCTACGGCGGATTGGCCGTATTCGTAATTGGGATAGACGATGGCCCAGCGCTTCTTGCGCAGCGCGAGCGCCTTGGGGGCCAGCGCCGCCACGTGCATCCAGGTGGAGGGACGCAGGCGGTAGGTATAGCGGTTGCCTTCCTGCCAGGTGATCTTGTCGGTCAACGGCTCGGCGGCCAGGAAGAAAACCTCTTGCTGCTTGGCGAAGTCGGTCAGTGCGAGACCCGTGTTGGAAAGAAAGCCGCCGAACAGCAGCTCGACTTTTTCGCGCGCCAGCAGTTCCTGCGCGGCGCGGACCGAGTCGCCGGGGTTGCCGTTATCGTCGCGCGAGATAACCTCGAGCTTTCGGCCCAGCACGCCGCCCGCGGCGTTGACTTCTTCAAGCGCCAACTGCCAGCCCTTCTTGTACGGGCCCAGAAAGGCGGGAATGGCCTTGTAGCTGTTGATCTCGCCGATGCGGATCGGCGGTTCCTTGTCTTTCGCGGCGGCGGGGGCGGCCGGCGTCAGCGCCAGGGCGATGAGAGCGGGCGCAACGGCGCGGCGCAGCAGGGTGAGGCAGGGACGGATCATGGCGGGTTATCGCAGCGTTGAATGAATCGGGCCCCTGCGCGCGCCTGGGGCGCCGCGGGTGCGGCCTAATTGAAACATGGCCTCCAGCGCGGCGGCAAATGGCGGTGGAAAACGAATGGCAAGAAAATAACGGCAATAAAAAAGGCCCTGCATGACAGGGCCTTTTTTGCGGGATACCGGCTGAATTACTTCAGCTTGGTTTCCTTGTAGTCGACGTGCTTGCGAGCGACCGGATCAAATTTCTTGATCAGCATCTTCTCGGGCATGTTGCGCTTGTTCTTGGTGGTCGTGTAGAAATGACCCGTGCCGGCGGTCGACTCGAGTTTGATCTTTTCGCGGATACCTTTGGCCATGTCGTGCTCCTAGTATGTAGATTGGCGGGGCGGCCGATTAGGCCAGTTCGCCGCGGGCACGCATGTCGGCCAGCACGGCTTCGATGCCGTTCTTGTCGATCGTGCGGATGGCCTTGGCCGAAACACGCAGGCGAACCCAGCGGTTTTCGCTTTCAACCCAGAACCGGCGCGATTGCAGGTTGGGCAGGAAGCGGCGCTTGGTCTTGTTGTTCGCGTGCGAAACATTGTTGCCCACCATCGGGCCTTTGCCGGTCACTTGGCATACGCGTGCCATGGATGCACCTCTTTAGTGTCGTTCTTGCCGCGCATCGCTTCGGGGGGTAGACGGGGGTTTAGCCGCCGGGCTGTGTGGGCTGCGCTGTGCGCTGCCTTGGCCGGCCACCCAGTCTTAGTGGATGAGGGGGAAAGTGATTTCACCCCAGTGCTTATACCCGCTGCCTGCCACCCGCTTGAATTCACAACACGCGGTTGGGGGTCAGAGTGCTGAACTACAAAGCATAGTAGTCCCGCACGGGAAACTTCATGTGAAGACCGCGATTCTAATACGGAATTCTTAAATAAATCAAGCCAAAGGACTAAGTCGTGTGCGAACGCGCCACACGGCCGGCCGTCCAGGACAGGCAGGCGCAGGCCGCCAGGGTGGTCGTCAGGGGCAGGGCGGTGTCGGCCTGCCAGGCGCTGACGGCAAAACCCGCCAGGGCGCCGCACGACAATTGAAGCGTCCCCAATAGCGCCGACGCCGCGCCCAGGCGCTTTCCCTGGTCCGACAGCGCGAGTGCCGCCGAGTTGGGGTTCACGAAGCCCTGGCTGCCCATGTAGGCGATCAGGCACAGCATCAGCAACGGCAGCGTCATCAGGCCGGCCAGTGTCAGGGCGACGGCGGCGAGGCTGGCGCAGGCCAGCGTGACCAGCGCGCGGCGCTGCAGTTGTCGCGGCGTGTGGGTGCGCAGCAGGCGGGCGCTGATCTGCGAGCAGATGATGAGCGACAGCGCATTGGTGCCGAACAGCAGGCCGTAGTACTGCGGCGGCACGCCGTAGAGTTCGATGAAGACGCGCGGCGAACCGATGATGTAGGTGAACATGCCCGCCTGCCCGAACCCGCCCGCCAGGCTGTGCGCCATGAAGCCGCGGTGCGCGAAGAGGCCGCGGTAGTTCTGCAGGATGGTGCTCCAGCGCAGCGGCACCACGCGGTCCGGCGTGAGCGATTCGTTCATGATCATGATGACCGCGGCCATCAGCATCGCACCGCCCGCCAGCATCACCCAGAACAGGCTGCGCCACGAGGTGATGGCCAGCAGCTGGCCGCCGATCAGCGGCGCGAGGATGGGCGCGAGGCCCATGATGAGCATCAGCAGCGACATCGCGCGTGCGGCTTCATGGGTTTCGTAATGGTCGCGGATGACCGCGCGCGGGATCACGATGCCGGCCGCGCCGCCCATGGCCTGCACGACGCGCCAGCCGGTCAGGGCTTCGACCGAACCCGACAGCGCGCATCCCAGCGAGGCGATCATGAACAGCGTCAGGCCCACCAGCAGCGGCGGCTTGCGGCCGTAGCGGTCCGCCATCGGGCCGTAGAACACCTGCGCCAGCGCCAGGCCGATCAGGTACGCGGCCAAGGTGCGTTCGACATCGCCGCGGGCCACGCCAAGGTTCGCCGCGATCGTGGGGAACGCGGGCAGATACATGTCGATGGCGAACGGGCCGATGGCCGTCAGCGCGCCCATGAGAATGAGCCAACCGGGCAGGCTGCTGCGGGTAGATTGCATTGGGGGCATGTAGATCGCGGTAAAACGCAGGGACAGGGCGCGTGGCAGTGCAGAGGCTGTATTCGCCGCGCCAAGCCGGGGACTTTATCATGGGCGGGCTTACAGGAAGATGGCGGGCATTTTCCGTTAGCGTCCCTGGTGTCCCTATGCATCCGGAGGATAAGCCGTGAATCCTTTGCTATCTGTCGTGGAGCGCAAACTTCAGGCCTTGCCTGTTCCCGTCCAGCTTGTGCTGTCCGATGGCGCCGTGCTCGGCCCACCCGACCCGCGCGTGCGGTTCGTGACGCATGACAAGACCGCGTTGGCGCATCTGGCCGAAGGGGCCGTTGGCGTGCTAGGCCAGGACTATGTCGAAGGCCGCATCGATATCGAGGGCAGCATGCGCGATGTGATGGCGGCGGCCGCTGCCCTGCTGCCTGGCTCTCCGATGGACGCGGCGCGCGGCGGCTGGCTGACCGACCTGGTGCGCAAGGTGATGTCGGTGTGGCGCCATTCCATCGAGCGCGACGCCCGGCAGATCGAATTTCACTACGACCTGTCCGACGACTTCTACGCGCTGTGGCTGGATCCGCGCCGCGTGTATTCCTGCGCGTACTTCCGCGAACCGGGCATGACGCTCGCGCAGGCGCAGGAAGCCAAACTGGATCTCATCTGCCGCAAGCTGCGCCTGGCGGCGGGCGAGCGCTTCCTGGATGTGGGCGCGGGGTGGGGCGGGCTGCTGCTGTGGGCGGCCGAACGCTACGGCGTGGACGCCACGGGCATCACGCTGTCGCGCAACCAGCACGCGCACGTCAGCCGGCTGATCCAGGAAAAAGGCCTGTCCGATCGCGTGCGCATCGAACTGCTGGATTACCGCAAGCTGGACGCATCGCAGCCCTACGACAAAATTGCGTCGGTGGGCATGTTCGAGCACGTGGGCCGCGCGCAACTGCAAAGCTACTTCGCCACGCTGCGCCGCCTGCTCAAGCCGGGCGGGCTCATCATGAACCACGGCATCACCGCCGCCGGCGTGGATAACGCAGAACTCGGCAACGGCATGGGCGAGTTCATCGAGAAGTACATCTTCCCGGGCGGCGAGCTGACGCACGTCAGCGTCGTGATGCAGACATTGGCCAACGGCGGCCTGGAAGACCTGGACGTGGAGAACCTGCGTCCGCACTATGCGCGCACGCTGTGGGCGTGGAGCGATCGGCTGGAAGCGCGGTTGCCGGACGCGGCGCGCATTCTGGGCGCGGACCGGGGCGAGCGCTCGCTGCGCGCCTACCGGCTGTATCTGGCCGGTTGCGCGATGGCCTTCGAGCATGGGTGGATCGCGCTGCATCAGATTCTTGCGCAGCATCCCGCGACGGGGCGCGCGGATGAACTGGATCTTTCCGCCGATCTGTCGTATCCGTGGCGGCGGGACTATATGTACGGAGACCCGCCCGGGCAGTGATGGCCGGACAAAGCGCATCACCCCGGTGATTTGCAAATCGCCGATCCGTCGTTCGTGACGGCGGACTGGCGGCATACCATCGAACCTTCCTATTGCAAGCAATCACAGCAGGGGGTTTCATGGCCGGCAAACACGCGGCGCCGCAAGGCAGCGCCAATTCGGGCTACGAGGCGGATGTGCTGGTCATCGGCGGCGGCCCCGCCGGGACGTGGGCCGCGGTCTGCGCCGCCCAGGCCGGCGCAAGCGTCATCCTGGCGGACAAAGGCTATTGCGGTTCGTCCGGCGCCACGGCGGCGGCCGGCACCGCGGTCTGGTATGTCGATCGGGATCCGCAGAAGCGCGCCGCCGCGATGGCCAGCCGCTACGACATGGGCGGCCGCCTCGCGGACCATGGCTGGATGGGCCGTGTGCTGGACCGGACGTGGGACGGCATCAATACCCTGGCGGACTGGGGCTATCCCTTTCCGGTGGATGCCGACGGTGTGTCGCGGCGCAATTCGCTGCAAGGCCCGGAATACATGCGGCTGATGCGCAAGCAGGTCAAGCAGGCCGGCGGCAAAATTCTCGATCATCACCCGGTGTTGGAGCTGCTGCGCGATGAGCACGGCGCGGTCGCCGGCGCGGCGGGCGTGGACCGCCAGCGGGGCGGTGCGTGGTCGGTGCGCGCAGGGGCGGTCGTCATCGCCACGGGCGGTTGCGCCTTCCTGAGCCGGGCCTTGGGCTGCAACGTGCTGACCGGAGACGGCCTGCTGATGGCGGCCGAATTGGGCGCGGAGCTGTCGGGCATGGAGTTTTCCAATGCCTACGGCATCTCGCCGGAATTCGGCTCGGTGACCAAGACGCTGTTCTATAGCTGGGCGACCTTCACCGACGCCGATGGTGTGCCGATTCCGGGCGCGGCGTCCAAGGGTGGGCGCTCGGTCATCGCGCGGGAACTGCTGCGTCAGAAGGTCTACGCGCGCCTGGATCAGGCCGACGAGGCCACGCGGCAGGCGATGCGCGCCGCCCAACCGAACTTCTTCCTGCCATTTGACCGCAGCGGCATCGACCCGTTTACGCAGCGCTTTCCCGTGACATTGCGCCTGGAGGGCACCGTGCGCGGCACGGGTGGCCTGCGGCTGGCGGGGCCGGATTGTTCGACCACCGTGCCGGGGCTGTACGCCGCTGGTGATGCCGCAACGCGCGAGCCCATCTGCGGCGGCTTTACCGGGGGCGGCAGCCATAACGCCGCCTGGGCCATTTCGTCCGGGTCCTGGGCCGGCGCCGGCGCTGCCGGCCATGCGCTGGCCGCGCGCGGCCGCGGACGTACCTCCATCGCGGCGGGGGCTGCGGGCCTGCGCGGGAACGGCGCGCGTGCCGCGGATGCGGCCGCGCTGGTCAAGGCGGTGCAGGACGAGGTCATGCCATTCGAGCGGAACTATTTCAGGACGGCGGACGTGCTTGAGCCTTCGGTCGCCCGGCTGGACACGCAGTGGCACGCCTTGCGGTCAGCGGCGCCCGCGGCCGCGGTGGATCTGCTGGCCACACGCGAGGCGGCGGCCATGCTGGCCACGTCACGCTGGATGTACCGCAGCGCGCTCGCCCGCCGCGAGACGCGCGGCATGCACAAACGCTACGACTATCTGGAACAGGACGCCGCGCAATACCATCACCTGAGCGCTGGCGGGCTGGACGAGGTGTGGGTGCAGCCGCGCGCGGTCGACGGGGGCGGCGTGCAATCCACAACGCAATCCGTGCCGCAATCCGCACCGCAAACGAGGCTGGCGGCATGATCGAGCTCATCAGCGAGAGCCGTTGCACCGGCTGCAACATCTGCGTCCGGGTGTGCCCGGTCAACGTGTTCGACATCGTGGAAGGGGCTGCGCCGGTCATCGCGCGCCAGGACGCCTGTCAGACCTGCTTCATGTGCGAGGCGTGGTGCCCCGAAGACGCCATGTACGTGTCGCCCCAGGCCGACGCGCCTGCGCCGGTGGCCGAAGACGAGCTTGTGCGGGCCGGATTGCTGGGCAGCTACCGGCGTCAGATTGGCTGGAACCGCGAATCGCGCGATCTGCGTGCGGCGGACCAGTCGTTCAAGCTGCTGGGGGGCGGGCCGGCGCGTTAGTCCGGCTGGTTCGTCAGCGGGTTTCCCGCCGCAGGCGTTGCGCCAGACGCGCGGCCAGGGGCGCCGCCCGCGCGCGCAGCGCGGGCACCGAGGTCACTTCCCAGAACACGCCCCGCGTGGGCAGCCCCAGCGCAAACAGCGCGGGCGTCTGCCGTGCGTCGGCGGCGGGGACTTCGCCGTCCGCCGTCACGTGCAGCCCCAATCCCAAATCGTTGATCCGCGCGTGGCCGTCGCGCAGCAGACCCGCGATCAGCGGGTCGTTGCGCAGCGCGATGCGCTCCTCGGGACCGGTCGCGTTGATGACCCAGTCCGCCGTGATGGCAGATGCGGGCTGGCCGGCGCGTTGCAGCGTGACGTGCAGCCGTTCGTTCTCCGTGGCGGCCGACAGGATGCGCGCCGCGGTGCGGCGTAGCTGGCCGCTGTCTTGCGCGGCTTGCAGCCGGGCGAGGGCCGCGGGATCGGCGCGATGGCGGAACACCATCCAATACGGGCGCACATGGCGCAGAAAGCGCGCGCGGTCGGCCAGCGTCAGGCCATCCCACAGCGTGTCCGCCTGGCGCAGCACGGCATCCATGGTGGGTTGCCACGGACGGGAGTCGGCCAGATCGGCCCCGATGGCGCCGCGCACCGTGCGGTAGAGGTCGCGAAGGGCTGGTGGATCGCGGGACGGATCGAACAGGAAGGGGCGCGGCGCGGCCGGGTGAGTGGGCAAGGTCTCGGGCTGCGGAAGCAAGGCGCGACGCGAAACCAGATGGATGCGCCCGCAATGGCCCGTGTGCAGCAGTTCCAGCACGACGTCCACACCGCTGGCGCCCGATCCGGCCACCAGGACCGCATCGTGCTTGCCGATGCGGGACAGCGACCGTGCAAGCCACGGATTGCCGATGCTGCGCGGATGGTTCGCCAAGCCCGGCAGCGCACGCGGCAGCGCGTTGCCCTGGCACAGCACCACGGCGTGGGCGTCGTGCCGCTGGCCGTTGTCCAGCAGCAGCTCCCAGCGCGCGACGCCGCCCGGCTTGACCCGAAGCCCTCGTACTTGGGCGGTCACAAGCTGGACATAGCCGGCGCGCACTGCGTCGAACAGGTGCGACGACAGCCATTCGCCGTATACGGCGCGCTCGACATACCGGTGGCCATGCGACTGCGCCGTGCCGCCATCACGGTCGGCCAGCCATTGCAGAAAGCCGTCGGCGTCGTCCGCATGCCAGCCGCCCATCTTGTGCGCCGGCACGTTCAGGCGGTGCCAGGGCGACGTGGCGCTATAGGCCGCGCCGCGGCCGAAAGCGCCCGCGCCGTCGTAGAGCGTCACGCGGATGCCGTGCAAACGGGTCAGGTGCAGGGCGAGCAGCGTGCCTGCAGCGCCGCCGCCGACGATCGCCACCGGCGAAGTCGAGGCAGGCGAAGTCAAAGAGGATCGAATCGAAGCCGACGAAATTGAAGCCATCGCGATCAAAGCCGGCAACCCCGATGCCGGCATCACGATGAAACCGCGTCCGGCCCGCCGTGCACGATGTGCCCGCCCACGATAGTCATCGTGCAGCGAACTTCCCGCCACGCCGCGGCCGGCAACTCGATAGGGTCCTGATCCAGCACCGCCAGGTCCGCGGCGAACCCCGGCGCGAGCGGGCCCTTCCAGTCTTCGTCGAAACTCAGCCGGGCGCCGGCCACGGTGAACGCGCGCAGCGCCGCGCGGGCCGTCAGCGTCTGCCCGTCGCCAATGACGCGCCCCGTCATCCGCTCCTGCCGAACGCCGGCGACCCACAGCGTGTGAAACGGATCATAGGGAATATTGTCGGTCGCCAGCGACACGTCCAGCCCCAGCGCCAGCATCTCGGCATGCGGCACCACGCTTTCACCGCCATCGGGGTCGTCCAGGTACGCCGCGCCGCCTTTCCACAGGAAATACGTGGGAATGGTCGTGACCAGCACGTCCAGCGCCTTGAGCGCCTTCAGGTCGTCGATGCGCGAGCGGGCGATGTGCTGGACGACCCAGCGGCGGCCGGCCAGCCGGAACCGGGCATTGACCTCGCGCAGCACTGGAACGACCTCGTGCAGCTTGTCGGAGACGATGACGTTGACGCGCAGGTCATGTTCGGCAGCCAGCAGGCACAGCGCCCGGAAATCCGATGGCGTGACCGCCTGTTCGACGAAGCCGGACCAGCCGGTGTCGGGCAGGTTGGCACGTGCGCAGCAGGCCACGACGGGATCGCCGCCATACGCAATATGGATGCCGCTGACCCGAAACCACGGGTCGCCCAGTCCGCGCCCGCGCGCGGTGGCCAGCCAGTCGCGCATGGCGCGCGCCGCCTCGGCCAGGTCGCTCCACGCCGGACTCACGACCAGTGTGGATCGCATGGTCAGCTCGCCGTCTTCCCACAGCTTGCGATAGACCGAGATGGTCTCGGGCGCGCAGCCGTGGCCTTCATAGATGCTGGTGGTTCCCTTGGCGTGATAAAGCCGCTGCGAGATGCGCAGGCCCTTCAGTCGATCTGCAAAGCCAAAGCGCGGCACGTCGGGCAGCAGGTCGAATTCGACGGCGGGGCGGGCGTTGCGCTCGACGATGCTGCCATCCAGTTCTCCGGCGGCATCGCGGCCCAGTTCGATGCCGCTGCAGCGCGGCTGCGATGCCGGCGTCAGGCCATTGCGCGCCAGCGCAAGGCTGTTGAGCGCGCCGCTGCCGGGCGGCTTGCCCCAGTTGCCGAAGGGCGCGGGGATGTAGACGGGGTGGTCGGGCGCCGCGGCGTCCAGTTCCTGCCGGCTGGGCAGCCGGCCTTCCGCCAACTGCGCCGCGCCGCCGAAGAAATAGGGGGGCGTGCCCACCGGCATGGTGACGATGTATTCGCCGGGCGGCGTCAGCCGCGCCTGCTCGCGCACCACCTGCAACACGTCTGCCACGCTGCGCGCGTGCGTCAGCGAGGGGCGCAGTGTTTTCAGCCCCTCGCGCTCCATGTGGGCATGGCTGTCGTTGATGCCAGGGATCACGGTCGCGCCCTGCAGGTCCAGCACCTGCGAATCGCCGTCGGCCAGCGCCAGGGCTTCCTCGTCGTAGGCCGCAACCCGGCCGTTGGCCAGCGCGATGGCGTGGGCCGAAGGCCGGGCGTCATGAAACGTATGGATGCGCGCGTTGCGCAGCACTACCGTGCGGGGTTCTGCCCGCTTGTGCGGAAGGCTCATGTCAGGAGGCGCTTTGATACCAAGGGAAGAGCCGGCGCGCTGCCCACACGAACAGCCGGTCCGCCAGAAAGCCGAACGTGCCCAGCAGCACCAGGCCGATGAACATGATCTCCACCTGAAAGAGCTGATGGCCCAGCGACATCATGTAGGCGATGCCACGGGTCGAACCCGATAGCTCGGCCGCTACCAGCACGATCAGCGACACGGCGATGGCCTGCCGCACCCCGGCCAGGATGAAGGGCAGGGCGGCGGGCAGGATGACGAGAAAGAGCGTACGCAGCCTGCCCGCGCCCAACGCCGCCGCGGACCGCAGGTAGACGATGTTGGTGTCGCGCACGCCGATGAAGGTGGTGATCCAGATGGGAAAGAACGCACCCCAGGCGATCAGCGCGATCTTCGGCAGCTCGCCGATGCCGAACCACAGCACCGCCAGCGGAACGACCGCCAGCGACGGCACTGAGCGAAAGCCATGCAGCACGGGTTCGCTCAGATGGTGTAGAAACGCGATCCGCGCCGTCAGGATGCCGGCGGTGATGCCGAGGATCAGCGCGATGCTGAATCCTGCCGCGGCCCGCGTGAGGCTGGCTGTGATGTGGCCCGCCAGTTCGCCCGATTCGATCAGCGGCAGCGCGGCCTGCAACACGCGTGACGGCGGCGGAAAGAGCGCCGGGTTCATCCACGAGAACACGTGAGGAATGGCTTCCCATCCCAGCAGGAACAGCGCGATGCCGGCCAGGTTGAGCAGCAGCCGCCGGCGGCGCCGGACGCGTTCCGCATGTGCGTGCGCCAGTTGGAAGCGGTCGGCCAGTCCCGCACGCGCGGGCGGCGCATCGCCGCTGGCCGCGTGATCGGCTCGGACGGGAATATCGGGGGTCGTTTCGGCCACGGACTCGCGGCGCAGGGTCAATGAGTTCATGCCGCCTGCCTTTGGGCGCCGGCCGCCAGCGCGGCCTCGATCCGGTTGTAGTGTTGGGCGAATTCAAGGGATCCGCGCTGCCGCGGGTAGTCCAGGCCAATGCGGATGTCGTCGCTGATGGTCCCGGGGTGCGGGGCCATTACGACGACGCGCTGCGCCAGGAAGATCGCCTCGTCGATGTTGTGGGTGACGAACACGACCGATACGCCGGTCTCCTGCCACAGCCGCAGCAGGTCCTTTTGCAGCGCGGCGCGGGTCATGGCATCCACGGCCGCAAACGGCTCGTCCATCAGCAGAACCTTCGGTTCGACGACCAGGGACCGCGCCACGGCGATGCGCTGGCGCATGCCGCCGGACAACTCGTGCGGATAGCGGTCTGCGGACGCAGCCAAACCCACGCGCTCCAGCGCCGCCAGCGCGCGATGACGGCGTTGCGGTGCGGCGACCGATTGCGCGCGCAGGCCGAATTCCACGTTCTGCCTGGCCGTCATCCACGGGAAGAGCGCATATTCCTGGAACACCACGCCGCGTTCGGGACCGGGGCGCTCCACCTGATTGCCATGAAATCGGACCGCGCCGTCGGTAGGCTGCAGAAAGCCTGCCAGCAGGTGCAGCAATGTCGTCTTGCCGCAACCCGACGGGCCGATCAGACACGTGAATTCGCCGGCCGCCAGGTCCAGCGACACCTCGTGCAGCGCCTGCGCGGGCGCGTTGCCGCGCGTGGCAAAGAACTGCGACACGCGCTGGAATTCGATCAGGGCGCCCATGCCGTCAGGCCAGTTTGACGCGGTCGGGCGCGGCGGCCGACAGCGGCGCGTCCTTGATCGCGGCGCGGAACAGCGCGCGCAGGTCGCCGGCGGGCGCGGGCGCCAGCTTGGCGTCGATAGCCCACTTGGCCTGGTTCACGAGGTCGTCCACGAAGCTGTCATCGAATCCCACCTTGAACTCGAATACCGACGTGGCCTGCTTGACCTCCGCAGGCGTGCTGCGGATGCGCGTGGCGATCAGGTCGGGCCACGCCGGATCCTGCGCAATGCGCTTCTCAGCGTCGAGCAACGCCCCGATCGCGTCCTTGACCAGCGCCTGGCGCGTGTCCAGCGTGTTCTGGTTGACCAGCAGCAACTGGTGGCTGCGGAAGAATTTTTCGTAGCCGTCCTGGGTCAGAAAGAACGCCTTGCCGCCGCTTTGGCGCACCGCGGCGTTGCCGGCCTGCGCGGTCCAGGAAAACGCATCGATGTCGCCGCGCACCAGCGCGCCGATGAGATCGGTGGGCGCCAGGTTCACCTGCGTGATGTCGCTGGCGGACAGCTTTGCGAATTCCAGATATTTGGCCAGTGCATACTGGCCCGACGTGCCGGCGGGCGTGCCGATCTTCTTGCCCTTCAGGCTGGCGGGCTTGTCGGCGGCGATGCCGCTGCCTTCGCGCGCAACGATCTTCATGTCGTACGAGTAGCGGCTGAAGTTGGCCAGGATGCCGGGCTTGAGTCCCTGCAACACGGCAAAGACCAGCGGCGTATCCGTGGTGGTGGAGAAGTTGGCCGAGCCGGCCAGCAGGGCCTGCATCGAGTCCCGTCCGGTCGGAAAATCCAGCACCTTCAGATCCACGTTGCGCGCCTTCCAGTAGCCCGCGCTTTCGGCGACGAACGGCAGCGCCCACGTGTAGCCCGCGCTGCCGGAGGCCAGCGTGGCCTGCTCGCGGGACTGGGCGAACGTCACGCCGGGCAGCGCGCCAGCGGCCGCCACCGAGCCGATATGGAACAGCAAACGCCGGCGCGCGGCGTCGATGGAAGGCAGCTTCTTGTACGAACTCATGATTCCAAACCCCGATATGCATGTGAAATAGCTTGGGGTCATGCTACGGAGCGAAGGCTGCGCCGACAAAGAATATCTGGACATATGCTTGTTTCCTTCGGCTGCGCTGGCGCGTTCGGCGTGGGCATTGCGGCTGCGCTGAGCGGCCTGCCATCGACGCTATTTGGATAGCAGAAATAGTTCGTTTCTCCGCCGCGCGCGCGTTGCTAGGATCGCCGGTCAACCTACGTTGCAACCCTGCGTCGCCACCCTACATCGCGAATGACGCGGCGTGGCGAACCCACCGGCCCAAGGAGCCCGCGACCTCATGTCCATCAATCCCTTTCCCCTGCGGCGCTTTGCGGCGACCTCCGCGCTGGCTTTTGCAACGCTCGCCGCGGCCGCCGCACCGGTGCATGCCGAAGGCACGCTGCGCGTGGCGCAGCAGTTTGGCATCGCCTATCTGATCCTTGATGTGGTCAAGGACCAGAAGCTGATCGAAAAGCACGGCAAGCAGGCCGGCGTGGACATCAAGGTGGAATGGGCACAGATATCTGGCGCATCGGCCATGAACGAGGCGCTGCTCGCCGGTGCGCTGGACATGGTGTCGGCCGGCGTGCCGCCCGCGCTGGTGCTGTGGGACCGCACGCGCGGCAAGCAGAACGTGAAGCTGGTGGCGGCGCTGGGATCGTTGCCCAACTATCTGCTGAGCAACAATCCGGCGGTGAAGACGCTGGACGACTTCGGCGCCAAGGACCGCATTGCGGTGCCGGCCGCGGGCGTCGGATTCCAGTCGCGCACCTTGCAGATCGAAGCGGCCAAGCGCTACGGCAAGGACAACTTCAAGCGTTTTGACGACATCTCCATCAGCCTGCCGCATCCGGACGCCACGACCGCCCTGATTTCTGGCGGCCTGGAGGTGAATGCACATTTTTCCAGCGCGCCGTTCTACTACCAGGCGCTGGAGCGCAATCCGGCGGTGCACAAGGTGATCAGTTCGTACGACATTCTGGGCGGCCCCGCGACGTTCAACGTGCTGTACACCACGCAGAAATTCCACGACGCCAATCCCAAAACCTATAACGCGTTCTACGCCGCGCTAGCGGAAGCCGCCGCATGGATTCCCGCGCACAAGGACGAGGCCGCCGCGATCTTCATCCGCCAGCAGAATTCCAAGCTGCCGGCGGATTTCGTGAAGAAGATCCTGGACGATCCCGAGAACCAGTTCACGATCACGCCGCAGCAGACGAAGGTATATGCCGACAAGCTGCGCGAAATCGGCGTGCTGCAAGGGCAGGCGGAAAGCTGGAAGGATTACTTCTTCGCGCCGGCCCACGCCGCTGCGGGTAGCTGAGGGTCTAGTCGAGCAAGCCGTGCGCCTGCGCGCGCTCAAGCGCGGCGGGCGGCAGCCAGCGGCCCAGCGCAGCCAGCGCCGACGTGCTGCGCAATGGCGCCGCGACCGGCGCGATCGGCGGCGCCTTGCTGCGGCTCAAGCGCGGCGCGGGCGCAGGTTGGGCAATGCCGTCAACCTCGATAAACGTGCCGCGCGCGCAAGTGCGGGTGATTCGGGGCTTCGTCAAAATTCAGCACCGGCGCAAAGCACGCATCGGTTCCTTCCAGCCGCGCGGTCCATTCGTCGCGCGAGCGGGCGGCAAAGGCTTGCGCCAGCTGCTCGCGCAGCGCCGGCCAGCGGGCGCGGTCGGATTGCCAACCGGCCAGCTCCGGCGGCAGTTCCAACAGCGTCAGTAGTTGCTTGAAGAACTTGGCCTCCAACGGGCCAATGGAAACATAGCGGCCATCTCGGCAGGCGTACACGTCGTAGAAGGGCGCGCCCGAGTCGATCAGGTTGGTGCCGCGTTCGGCCCGCCACATGCCCGCCGCAGCCAGCCCGTGAAAAGCGGTGGACAGGGACGCCGCGCCGTCGACCATGGCCGCGTCCACGACTTGTCCCAGACCGCTGCGCGCGCGTTCGATCAGCGCGGCCAGGATGCCCAGCGCCAGATACAACCCGCCGCCCGCGAAGTCGCCAAGGAGCGCCAGCGGCGGCGTGGGCGGCTGGCCCTGCCGGCCGATCGCGTCAAGGGCGCCGGTGATAGCCAGGTAGTTGATGTCGTGTCCCGCCGACTGGGCGAGCGGCCCGGACTGTCCCCAGCCCGTGACCCGGCCATAGACCAGGCGTGGATTGCGCGCGAGGCACGCGTCCGGCCCCAAGCCCAGCCGTTCCATCACGCCGGGACGGAAGCCTTCGATGAGGGCGTCGGCGCTTTCCACGAGGTCCAGCACCAGCGCCGCGGATTCCGGCCGCTTGAGGTCCAGTTCAATCGACGTGCGGTTTCGCAGCAGCAGGTTGAAGCGCGGTTCGCGCTGGATGCCTTGCTCGACGGGATCCCGACGCTGGATGCGCAGGACCGTCGCGCCCATGTCGGCCAGCAGCATCGCCGCCATCGGCGCCGGACCGATGCCTTCCAATTCAATGACGGTCACGCCCGCCAGTGCGCCCGCGCCGGGCGCCTGCTGCGCGCTCATGCGGTGGCTGCGGTGCGTTCAGCGACCGCGGCCGCCAGAAAGCGCTGCACCGCCGCCCACGAGTCCGCGTTGGCGCGCGCGTTGGCGGCCGCGTCGCCGCCGCCGGTCAACACGATGCCGGACACCGCATGCGCGCGCGAAATCTCGGTGGTGGGCACACCGGGCGCCTGCAGGGCGTGCCCGGCGTCTGGATAGTCCAGGTGCGCCACGGCGTGCGGATGGCCGGCCGCTTGCAGGGTTTGTGCCACGTCGGCGGCGTACCGGGTCGATGGCCAATAGCCGTCGTCGCCTGCGGACAGCACCAGGACCGGACCCGCTATCCGTTCCACCGGAATGCGGGCGCGCGCGACGGCGGCCGCATCCTGCTGGGCGTTCACGAACGCCTGCGCCTGGCGGCGGGGCTCGGGCAGGCTGTCGACGAGGCCCCAATCCTGCGCGGCGTTGTTCTCCCAGACGTGCGCCAGCGGCTGGCCCGCCTGCGTCCAGGCGGGACCGAAGCGGCCCGTGCCCGGCTTGCCCGCGTTCAACACGCCATGTACGACCGAGCTGGGTACGTAGGCGATCACCGCCGATACGGCCTGCGGATACAGGCTGCCCAGCAGCAGCGCCAGTTCGCCGCCGCGCGAATGGCCACTGACGGCGATGAAGTTTTCAACAGGCCTGACCGTCGCGCGCAGCCATTGCAGCGCGCGCTCGAAGTATTCCAGCGGAATTTCGGAAAGGTAGTCAGGCAAGCCGGGCGCGCCGAAGTAGCCCAGCGCCAGCGCGGCATAACCGCGCGACGCAAAGAGCGCGGCCCGTGCTTCGTTGATGCCGCCGCCCGATCCGTTCAACACCACGATGGCCGGATGCGGGCCGGGACCGGCGGGGGTATACAGCACGCCCACCAGTCCGTCCTCGTTCAAGGGCTGCCGCGTGACGCCGCTGTCGACGTGGCGCTGTTCGAAACGGGCGGACGCGTGATTGCCGTGCGTGTCGCTGGCCGAGGCGCGTACATGGATGACGCCGTCCGCGCCCTCGGGAGCGGGCAGGTCCTCGGTGTCGCCAGCATCGCTGGCATGCGCCGGGGACTGCGACCAGATCGGACCCTGGCCGTCGGCGATGCGGTAGCCGCCGGATACGGGCGCCTGCCCGGACACGTCGACCGTCCCCTTCGCATCGGCGAGGTAGGTGTTGCGGCTGCGCCAGACCTCGCCATCAGGCTGTCGCGAAGTCAGCGTCAGGGTCACGGCGGAATGCGGATGAAAGCCCTCCAGCGAGAAGACGCGGGGCACGTCGATCAACGCGGCGGCGGGGGTGACGGCAAGACGGGCTGGCATGCTTCGAGTATCCAATTGGGGCGTGAAAGCCCCTGAACATAGGTGCGCAACATTCCGCTGGCTACGAAGATTTCCGCATGCCGATAGCCGGTTTTCACCTAAGGACTGCACGCCATTTGCAGATGGGAAATCGTTCGTTCCCATGCATGTGCATGACGCATAAGCTGCGAAGCATGATGTCGTTTCGCCCCAAGCCCGGCGTGCAAGGCATCGTCATCAACCGTGCCTTTCATGACCGATCTTTCCGCCATCCATCACGTCCATCGCATATCTCCCGACCGCCAGCCCGCGTCCGCCGCCATCTCGCTGCGTAAGGTGTCCAAGCGCTTTGCGCGCCGCAACGACTCGCCGCTGCAGGTGCTCGAGGGCATCGACCTGGACATACCGCATGGCCAGGTGGTCGCCATACTGGGTGCGTCAGGCTGCGGCAAGAGCACGCTGCTCAATCTGATTGCGGGTCTCGCGCATCCTGACGAGGGCAACATCCTGGTGGAAGGCGCCAGCACGGCGGCGTACACCGACTGGCGCGCGGTGGGCTATCTGTTCCAGGACGACCGGCTGCTGCCGTGGCGCACCGCGCGGGACAACGTCTGCTTCGGCCTGGAGGCCACGCGCTTGCCACGCGCCGAACGCCAGGCGCGGGCGCTGGCCGCGCTGGAATCAGTGGGGCTTGCCGGTTTTGCGTCGGCCTACCCGCATGAGTTGTCCGGCGGCATGCGCAGCCGCGTGGCCCTGGCGCGCAGTCTGGTGAACGAGCCGCGCATTCTGCTGCTGGATGAACCGTTCTCCAAGCTGGACCCCGGCACCCGCGCGCAGATGCACGCCGAGCTGCTGGACATCCAGGCAAGCCGCGGCATGACCGTGGTGTTTGTGACGCATGACGTCGAGGAAGCGGTGGTGCTGGCCGATCAGGTGGTAATTCTGCGGCCGCGGCCCGGTCGCATCCGCGAGATCGCGCCCGTGACGCTGACCAGGCCGCGCGCGCCGTCTCAACCCGAGGTCGCCGAGCTGATCCGTCAGTTGCGCGTGCGGGTGTAGCGTCATGAACCAGACTTCGATTTCGGCCGTCCGCGTGTCGGCATGGCGTGTCCTGGGCGGCAATGCGGGCCGGCGCCTCTTGCTGGTGGCGCTGCTGCTGGCCGCATGGGCGTTCGCCGCGCGCGGCGTGCCCGCGTACATCCTGCCGGGTCCGGCACGCGTGGCCGACGCGCTGGGACGGTTGGTTTCCAGCGATACGTTCTGGCGCGACCTGGGCGTGACTTTCTGGCGGGTCATCGCGGGCTTCTCGTTGGCCGCCGTGGCGGGCACGGCGCTGGGGCTGCTGTTCGGCAGCCGCCGCAAGCTGGGCGAGTTCTTTGAACCCGTGCTGGCCGTCACCAACACAATTTCCTCGGCCATCTGGGCCATCTTCGCCATCATCTGGTTCGGCATCTCCAACGCCACGACCATCTTCGTGGTGTTCATGACCGCGCTGCCGCTGATCCTGACCAACGTCTGGCAGGGCGCCCGCTCGGTGCGCGCCGACCTGGTCGAGCTGGCGCGCAGCTTCCGCATGCCGCCGCTGCGCATCCTGCGCACGATCTATCTGCCCTCCATCCTGCCCGACTTCTTTTCAGGCGCGCGCCTGGCGTTCGGCTTCGGCTGGCGGGTGTCGCTGGTGGCCGAAACCATCGGCGCGTCCAACGGCGTGGGCTACAGGCTGCGGCAGGCGGCCGACCTCGTGCAGACCGATCAGGTGTTTGCATGGACGATCACGCTGGTCGGCCTGATGGTGCTGATCGAGTTCTGCGTGCTCAAGCCGCTTGAGACGCACCTGTTCCGCTGGCGCCGCGCCGCGGCGGACTGATCTTCTTCCCGCTTTTTTTCCCCTCACGGATCCAATCACATGTCCCAAACCATGAAGGCGCTCGTGCTCAACGCGCACGGCGGCCTGGACCAACTGTCGGTCGTCCATGACAAGCCTGTGCCCCAGGCGACTCCCGGCCACGTCGTGGTGCGCGTGCGCGCCTCGTCCTTCAACTACCACGATGTCTTCACGGTGCAGGGCATGCCCGGCATCAAGGTGCCGCTGCCGGTGATCATCGGCCTGGATCTGGCCGGCGACATCGCCGAGGTCGGCGCGGACGTCGAAGGCTGGAAGGCGGGCGACCGCGTGCTGGTCAATCCGCTGAATCGCGAGAAGGGCCTGATGGGCGAAATGCTGGACGGCGGCATGGCGCAGTACTGCCTGGTGTCGGCGGCGCAGCTTCTGCCGTTGCCGGCCAACGTCACGTATGAACAGGCGGCCGCCTTGCCGGTGGCCTATGGCACCGCCCACCGGATGCTCGTCACGCACCGCACCGTGCAGGCCGGCGACAAGGTGTTGATCCTGGGCGCCAGCGGCGGCGTCGGCACGGCCAGCGTCATCCTGGCCAAGCGCCTGGGCGCCGAGGTGATTGCATGCGCCAGCGGCGCGGACAAGCTGGCGCGTTTGCGAGAGATCGGCGCGGACCACGTTGTCGACTACCGCGAGACTGACTTCTCCAAATGGGCGATCCAGCAGTATGGCAAGCCGCAGCGCCGCGGCACGGAAGGCGGGGTGGACGTGGTGGTGAACTTCACGGGCGGCGACACCTGGGTGCCGTCGCTGCGTTGCATCCGTCGAGGCGGGATCCTGCTGACGTGCGGGGCCACCGCGGGCTACGACCCCAAGGAAGACCTGCGCTACATCTGGAGCTTTGAACTGACCGTCAAGGGTTCCAACAGCTTCTACGACGAGAACCTGCTTGCGCTGCTGGACCAGGTCGACCGCGGCGAGATCGCGCCGCTGATCGACCGCGTGGTGCCGCTTGAAGAAGCGGCCGAAGGCCTGGCCGCCATCCGCGACCGCAAGGTCATCGGCAAGATCATCGTCGCTCCCTGAATCCCAATCGGAACCTTTGAACATGTCTGAACAGAACCTGCCCGCCGCGGCCGATATCCAGGCGCGTCTCCTGCGCAGTCCCTATCACCAATGGCTTGGCCTGAAAGTGCTGTCGGTCGGCGACGGCGAGATTGTGCTGCAGGCCACGTGGCGCGAGGAATGGTCGGTCAACCCCGACAACCCCTACACGCACGGCGGCATTCTGGCCGCGCTGATCGACCTGACCGCGGACTGGGCGCTCGTCTCCCACACGGGCCGTGGCGTGCCGACGGTGGACCTGCGGGTCGACTATCACCGGCCGGCGATCCAGGGCGACCTCACCATCCGTGGCAAGGTCGTCAAGGCCGGCAAGCAGTTGTCGGTGGCTGAAGCGCGCATCGAGGACGCCCAAGGCGCGCTGCTGGCCAGCGGGCGCGGCGTGTATCTGACCGCGCCGCCCAAGGGCTGAGGGGAGAGGGGCATGAACAGCGCTCTGCCGCTCGATCACCTGGTGATCAATACGCGCTTTGGCACCGATGCGGCCGCGCGCCTGTTCGCGGCGCTGGGGTTCACGCTGACGCCGCAAGGCCGCCACGCGTTCGGGTCGGTGAATCATCTGATGGTGTTCCAGGACGATTACCTGGAGCTGATCGGCCTGCCGACCGACGGTGGCACCTTGCGCCAGGAGATCCTGGACAACCCCGCGGGCATCGACGGGCTGGTCTACAAGCCGGCCTCGGCCGACGCCGTGCATGCCGCGCTGACGCGCGCCGGCGCGGCGGTGGCGCCGCTGCATGCCTTCACCCGTCCGCTTGAACTGGACGGCGTGCAGCACGAAGCCAGCTTCCGCACCGTGCGCTACCAGCCCGGCGCCTTCGAGGCCGGCCGCGTCTATTACTGCCAGCACCTGACGCCGGAACTGGTGTGGCGTCCTGAATGGCAGTCGCACGCCAATGGCGTGCGTGGCCTCGCGGGCCTGACGCTGGTGTCCGCACACCCGCAGGCCGATGCGCAGGCGTACGCGCAGGCGGCGTTCGGCCAGGTCCATCTGGACGGGCGCGGCTTTTCGATCCCCAGCCCCGGCTTTTCGGTCGATCTGCTGGATGCCGACGCCTATGCCCAGCGCTACGGCGATCTTGCGTGCGATGCGCTGGGCCGCGACAGCTTCTTCGGCGCCATCGCCTTGCGCGCTGGCAATCCCGATGCGCTGGAACGGCACGTCGCCGCGCTGGGCGACGACCTGCGCGCGCGGCCCTGGCAACGCGATGGATTGAGCGGCCTGGCCGTGGCTTTGCCGGGCTTGAACACCTTACTGGACTTCGTCTATGAGCACTGATCCCGGCTTTCATGCCTACAACCTGGGCGGGCTCACCCCGCCGGGCGCCAAGCCCGACGATGTGGCGGTGATCGCGCTGGACGATGCGCAGAACGAGACGCGCCTGACGGTCGGGGAGCTTGATGGTCTGTGCAATGCCGTCGCGCGCGGGCTGCTGCGCCGCGGGCTGCAACGCGGCGATCGCGTCGCGGTGCTGGCCGCCAACAGCGCGCAGTTCCTGGCCGTGCTGCTGGGCGCGCAGCGGGCGGGCCTGGTTGTCGTGCCGGTGAACTACAAGTTTCCGCGCGCCTTGTCGGACTTCGTCATCCAGGACAGCGGCGCGCGGCTGGTCTTCTGCGATGCCGCGCGGCGCGCGCAGACACCGTCGGATCTGCCCGTCGTGGAGTTCGGCGCGTCCGGCGAGGCCGGGCTGGACGCCTTGCTCGACCCGGGTCCGTTCGAGGCCGTGACGCCGGCGCCGCACGAAGCCGCGTTCTTCCTGTACACGTCCGGATCCACCGGCAAGCCCAAGGGTGTGGTGCTGTCGCACCGCAGCCATCTGTGGGTGGTGCGCACGCGGCTCGCCGGCCAAAGCCTGGCCGGGCAGCGCTATCTGATCGCCGCGCCGATGTATCACATGAACGCGCTGGCGCTGTGCCAGCTTGCGCTGGCCGGGCAGGCGACCATCGTGCTGCTGCCGCAGTTCAAGCCGCGGCCCTACATCGAGGCCATCGCGCGTTATCGCCCCACCTGGCTCACGTCCGTGCCGCCGATGATGGCGATGGTGCTGCGCGAAG
The DNA here is from genome assembly GCF_902859585.1 of Achromobacter animicus. Taxonomy (GTDB): domain Bacteria; phylum Pseudomonadota; class Gammaproteobacteria; order Burkholderiales; family Burkholderiaceae_B; genus Achromobacter; species Achromobacter animicus. The sequence continues at coordinate 47,747 of NZ_CADIJM010000014.1, forward strand.
AGGATCTGCTTGCCCGCGCCGACCTGAGCAGCGTGGAGGTCGTGCGCATGGGCTCGGCGCCCGTCAGCGAAGCCTTGCAGGCCGCCATCCGCCGTGCGCTGCCCCAGGCTCGCGTGATCAATTCGTACGGCACCACCGAGGCCGGCCCCGTCACGTTCGGCCCCCATCCGGCAGGGCTGCCGCAGCCTGACATGTCGATCGGCCATGCGCATCCGCAGGTGCAGGTTAGGCTGGTGGACGCCGCGGGCCACGAGAGCGACCAGGGCGTGCTGCACGTCAAGAGCCCCGGCATCATGCTGGGCTATCACAACCGCCCCGACATCCGCGCGGCCATCACCGCCGACGGCTATTACGTCACGGGCGACGTGCTGCGCCGCGACGCGCAGGGCTTCTATTACTTCGTGGGCCGCGACGACGACATGTTCGTGTCCGGCGGCGAAAACATCTTTCCCGGCGAGGTCGAGAAAGTGCTGGAGACGCTGCCCGGCGTGCAGCAGGCCTGCGTCGTGCCGGTGCCGGACGACATCAAGGGCCACAAGCCGGTGGCGTTCGTTGTGCCCGCCGCGCCCGGCGTGCTGACCGAAGACGCCGTCAAGCAGCACGTGCTGACGCACGCGCCGGCCTACCAGCATCCGCGCCGCGTCTGGTTTCTGGACGCCTTGCCGCTGGCTTCCACCAACAAGGTCGACCGCAACCTGCTCAAGCAGCGGGCGCGTGAGGCGTCGACCGAACCCGAGGCCTCGGCGGCCTGATGCGCAGTGGTGCGCCTTGGCGCGCACCGTACCGATCTGCATGAACACGCACCAGCACGACCTGAATACGAACACACACCAACGGAACACTGCAATGACCAAACCCGCACACACCCTGGCGCGCGTAGCCGCGGCCGCCATCGCGCTGGCCGCCTTTCCGGCCGCGCAGGCCGCCGACACCGTCACCGTGGCCCTGGGCATTCCGCTCACCGTCGCCAGCGGCGGCGTATACGGGCTGGGCAAGGACCTGGGCTACTTCGACCAGGAGAACATCGAGGTCAAGACGATCGTGTTCCAGGGCGCAGGCGCCTTGCTGCCCCAGGTGGCGTCCAAGAAGGTCACCATCGGGCTGCCGCTGCCCGAGCCCGTTCTGGCCAGCTACGAGACCGGCAAGACGCCGCTGCCGGTGCGCTACTTCTACAACACCATCCCGTCGAACGAGCTGGAGCTGGCGGTGCTGGCCGATGGTCCGATCAAGACGATCAAGGACCTGAAGGGCAAGAAGATCGGGGTCGGCGCGCTGACCTGGGGCACCATTCCGTCGACGCGTGCGCTGCTGCGGCAGGAATCGCTGGTGCCCGGCAAGGATGTCGACGTCGTGGCGGTGGGCGTGCTGGGGTCCGGCTTTCTGGCGCTGAAGGAGGGCCGGGTGGACGCCCTGAACTACAACAGCTCGTGGACCGCGATGCTTGAGCTGACCGGCACCAAGGTCCGCCGCCTGCCGTATCCGCCGATTTTCCAGAAGATCAACAGCAACGGCTTCATCGCGCATGAAGACACGCTGCGCGACCAGCCCGAGCTGCTGGCCCGCTTCGGGCGCGCCTACACCAAGGCGGTGCTGGCGTGCGACGCCAATCCGCGTCTGTGCGCCGAGACGTTCTGGAAGTACCAGCCCGAGGCCAAGCCCAAGGATGGCGACTATCAGAAGAACCTGGACGAAGCCATCGTGCTGGTCAAGAAGCGCATGGACAGCACGTTGCGCCGTCCCGATGGCACTGAACGCGTGGCGGGCGAATTCGATCTGGGGGTGATCCGGTCGTTCGTGGGCGCGATGCACGAGGCCGGCGAGTTCAACACCGCCGACATTCCCGTCGACAAGATCTTCAGCAACCAGCTCGTGCCGAAGTTCTCGGCGTTCGATGCCGCCGCCGTGCGCGCGCAGGCGAAGGCGGTCCAATGACGGCAGCGCCCTTGCTGCAGGCGCGCGCGGTGTCGGTGTCCTACCAGACGCGGCGCGGCAGCATCGATGCGCTGCGCGAGGTGGATCTGGCGGTGGGCGAGGGCGAGTTCGTCACGATTCTCGGGCCGTCGGGCTGCGGCAAGTCCACGCTGCTCAAGCTTGCCGCGGGGCTGCTCACCCCTACGCTCGGCCAGGTCGAAGTCGGCGGCGTGCCGGTTGAGAGGCCCAGCCGCGACATCGGCGTTGCCTTCCAGAAGCCAACGCTGCTGCCGTGGCGCACGGTGCTGGACAACGTCTTGCTGCCGAGCGAAACCGCCGGCGAGCGCGGCGCCGATGCCGAGCGCCGCGCGCGGGAACTGCTGGACCTCGTGGGGCTGCGCGACTTTGCCGGCAACTATCCCAACGAACTGTCTGGCGGCATGCAGCAGCGGGTCGGGCTGGCGCGGATGCTGCAGCGCGACCCGCGGCTGCTGCTGATGGACGAACCATTCGCCGCGCTGGACGCGATGACGCGCGAGGCGCTGACGCTGGAGTTGCAGCGGATCTGGATGCGCGACCGCAAGTCGGTGCTGTTCATCACGCACAGCATTCCCGAGGCCGTGATGCTGTCGGACCGCGTGCTGGTCATGTCGGCCCGGCCGGGCAGGGTGGTCGAGGACTTCAAGGTCGATATCCCGCGCCCGCGAACGATGGCGACGCTGGCCGAGCCCGCGTTCACCGCCGCTGCCGATCATCTTCGGCGCCACTTCATCGGATGAATCCATGCAACGACTGACCGCTGTCCTGTACCCGCTGGCCACGCTGGCCGTGGTGCTGCTGGCCTGGCATTTTTCCGTGACGTACTTCAAGGTGCCCGACTACATCCTGACCACGCCCGGCGCCGTCTTCCGCACACTGGTGTCGGTATTCCAGGACGGCACGATCTGGCGCCACATCGGCTATACCGTGGCCGCGACGCTCATCGGCTACGCCATCGGCAGCGCGCTGGCGCTGCTGCTGGGCGCGCTGCTGGCGGAATCGCGCACGTTCGAGAAATTTGTGTATCCGCTGCTGGTCGCCATCCAGGCCACGCCCAAGGTGGCATTGGCGCCGCTGATCCTGGTGTGGTTCGGCTTCGGGCTGGCGTCCAAGGTGGTGCTGGTGGTGCTGATCTGCTTTTTCCCGCTGTTCATCAACACCATCGTCGGCATCCGGCGTGTGGACCCGGACCTGATCGACGCGTGCCGCGCGTTCTCGGCGTCGCGCTGGTACATCTTCCGGCACGTGAAGCTGCCGGCGGCGTCCGGCGACATTTTTGCCGGCTTGCAGATCGGCGTGTCGCTCGCGCTGATCGGCACCGTGGTGGGCGAGCTGGTGTCGTCGGAGGCCGGGCTGGGTTACCTGATCGGATCGGCCGCGGTCAATCTGAACGTCAGCACGATGTTCGCCGGCGTGATCCTGTTGGCCGCATTCGGCGTAGCCGGCGCGCAGACGGTGCGCTGGCTGCATCGCAAGATCGTCTTCTGGGAGGCCGCCGGTGGCGCAGACACCCAAGCCCGATCCTGACGTGTTGGACGCCGCGCGCGCGCAGACGCGCATCGACCTTGCCGCCTGCCATCGGCTGGCGGCGCAGTTCGGCATGACCGATCTCATCTACACGCATATCTCTGCGCGTGTGCCTGGCGCGGAAGACCAGTTCCTGATCAATCCGTTCGGCCTGCTGTTCGACGAGATTCGCGCCGACAACCTGGTGACGGTGGGCGCGGACGGCGAAATCCTGGATGACCCGACCGGGCTTGGCATCAACCGGGCGGGCTTTGTCATCCATTCGGCGGTGCATCAGGCCCGGCCGGACGCGGTGTGCGTCATGCACACCCACACGCTGGCCGGTGTGGCGGTGTCCGCCCTGCGCGGCGGGCTGCTGCCTTATACCCAGCACGCGGCGCGCTTTCATGGGCGCATGGGCTATCACGCCTACGAAGGCGTGGCGGTCGACCTGGACGAACGCGCGCGGCTGGTGCGCGACCTGGGGCCGCACAAGGCGCTGATGCTGCGCAACCACGGCCTGCTGACGTGCGGGGCGACCGTCGGCGAGACGTTCGAACTGATGTATTTCCTGGAATTTGCCTGCCGTGCGCAGTTGCAGATCCAGGCGAGCGGCCAGTCCGTCGCGGTGCCCGACCGCGACGCCATCCAGCGTGCGGCAGAAACCTTCGACCGCGCCGCCGGCCGCAGCAGCCCGCGACTGTGGCACGCGCTGCTGCGTGGGCTGGACCGCACCGATTCCACTTACCGACACCTGCCGCCGGCGCGTTGACCGGGCAGGACTCACACCTGGAGCACTTATGAAACCCTTGCAATTGATCAAACGCGCCGCGCTCTTGGCGGTAATGGCCGGCGGCCTGGCCGCAGCGCCCGCGCATGCCGAAAAGATCCGCGTCGGCTACTGGCCCAGCGGGCTGACGCTGGGTTACGGCGCGGTGCTGGAAGCGGGCACCTTCTTCAAGGACCAAGGCCTGGAGGTGGAGTACGTGCACTTCTCGGACGTCAATGGCCCGACCCGCGCCATCGCCGCCAACGCCATCGACCTGGCTTTCGGATCTCCGGCCGCGGGCGCGTTTGCGCTGGCGACCGATGGCGTCCCGGTGAAGATCGTGCTGGCGACGCAGCCGTCGAACGTTTCCTTCGTGGTGCTGGAAGATTCGCCGATCAATACGCTGGCCGACCTGAAGGGCAAGAAGATCGGCATGTCGCCCGCGGGCAGTTCCACCGCGACCATCGCCAGCGCCGTGCTGGCCGGCAACCACGGGATCAAGGAGAAGGATTTCACGCTGGTGCCGGGCAATGAGCCGCGCCTGGTGCAGTTCCTGGCGCAAAAGGAAGTGGACGCCGCCGCGCTGCGCAATGTCACGACCGCGCAGTTGAAGGATCTGAAGGTGCGCACGTTGTCCACGTTTGGCGATCAGTGGAAGACGCTGACCAAAAGCGACAGCGTGCCCTACAACGCCGTGGGCCTGGTCCGCGCGGAGTACCAGCAGAAGAATCCGGACGCCGTTGTGCGGGCGATCGTGGCGCTGCGCAAGGCGCTGGAATACGGCCAGGCCAATCCCGCGCAGGTGGTGAGCGCGGTGCAGAAAGCGGGCAATCTGCCGCAAGCGGATGCGCAGGTGTTCGCGGACCTGTGGGATGAAAATTACCGGGTGTCGCTGAACGCGGCGGATCTGGATACGCTCGGCCGCGAGTTCCAGATCTTCAAGGACAACGGGACGCTGAAGGGGGATTTGCCGGCGGGGGCGTTGGACGCCGGGCCGTACCAGCAGTCGCTGGCCCGCAAGTAAGGGTGCCGAACTGGCCGCGCAAACCGGCCATTTCGGGCTTCCCAAGCCCGCTTTGGAACGCCCTGTATGTGTTTATCCGAACATAATGTTAACTAAATGTATCGGACATCCCCGGACGAATTTCCCCTGGGGAAAACGGCCATCTACCCAAGTGCATACCGGGTTTTCCCTGACGTTTTTCGTGGCGAATGTATCTGTTTCATTCACCCTCGGGGTTGGTCGGCATCTCAATTTCGTTTAAGATGCCGCCTTCTTCGTTCAGTTTGTTCTCTTTCTCTGAGTTCTCAAAAACCCGTTTTTGAAGCTCCCTGTCTTGCAAGACGCCGCGTCCCTCGCGGGCCGTCTTGTTGCTAGTGTCGGTTTGTATTGGCGGTTCTGCCCGTCTTCCGCACAACCCCCTTAGCTCCACGGTGCCTCCCGGGCTTGTTCCCGGCGTGCGTGCCTGAACCTATGGAGGCAAAAGCCAATGCGTTTTACCCCTGTCAAGACCCTGGCCGCCGCGGCCGTTCTGTTTGCGTTTGCCGGTTCGGCCCAAGCCGCCGACGCGCCGCAATGCGAAATCAAGCGGCCGGTCACCTTCGGCGCCATGAACTGGGAATCCAATCTGGTCCTGGTTGACGTCGAACGTTTCATCATGGAAAAGGGCTACGGTTGCAAGACCGAAACCCTGCCGACCGAAACGCTGCCCGCCCTGGCTGCCCTCGAGCGCGGCGATCTGGACATCAATACCGAAATCTGGCTGAACAGCGTGGCCGACCCCTGGGCCCGCGCCGAGAAGACCGGCAAGGTCAAGCGCATCGGTGACCTGTACATGGGCGCCGAAGGCTGGTACATCCCCAAGTACACGGCTGAGCGCCTGCCGGAACTGAAGTCCGCCGCCGACCTGCCCAAGTTCAAGGACCAGTTCAAGGATCCGGAAGAGCCCGGCAAGGGCCGTTTCTACGGCTGCCCGGCAGGCTGGGGTTGCGAAGTCACCAGCAACAACCTGTTCCATGCCCTGAAGCTTGACGACTCCTACACGCTGTATTCGCCCGGCACGGGCGCGGCGCAGAAGGCGGCCCTGATGTCGGCCTACAAGCGCAAGCAGAACGTTGTCTTCTACTACTGGTCCCCCACGCCGCTGGTCGGCGCCATGGATCTGGTCAAGCTGGACCTGCCGCCCTACGACGCCGAAAAGCACAAGTGCCTGACGTCGCCCAAGTGCGCCAAGCCTGAGCCCAGCGCCTATCCCGACAATCCCGTCTTCACGGCGGTGAACACCAAGTTCTCCGAAGATGCGCCCAAGCTGACCGAATTCCTGTCCAAGGTTTCGGTGCCGCTGCCGGTCATCAACGAAACCCTGGCCCACATGGAAGAGTCCGGCGATGAATCCACCGCCGTGGCCAAGTGGTTCCTGAAGAACAAACCCGACGTCTGGACCAAGTGGGTCCCCGCCGACGTCGCCGGGCGCGTCCAAAGCGCGCTGTAAAGCACTGTGATCCTGGCTGCGCGCCGCGGTGGCGCGTACCGGCCCTTTGAGGGACCGGACCTCTTTGCCGGGATGGCCGCCGGCCGGGCGCATGCGTCCGGCCCGGCAAGCGTGCTTGTGCCGCCACCCGCGGTGGCAGTGATACCGGTGCAGGGCACCGATGCGGATGTGATCTGCGCGATCCATCATCCGTCCAGGTGCCAGGCACCCGTCTCAGTCTCGTTGTTTTCCGCTGCGCCGGCGCGCCCGGTGGCGACACGGGCGGCGAGCGCGCCAGAATGGAGTCAAAACGATGTTTCCTGAAATTATTCCCGCCCGTCAGGTACGGGGGGCGATCGACGGCTTTGTCGATCATCTGGTCACCAACTATGCCGACACGCTGGAGACGTTGTCCCAGCCCGTGCTGCATGCGTTGGTGTGGTTGGAGCAACTTTTGCGCAACTCGCCCTGGTGGGCGGTTGTCGCCGTCACCATCGCGATCGCCTATGGCGTGAGCCGCCGCGTCGGGCTGAGCCTGGCGATGGGCGCGCTGCTGTGCGTGATCGGCGTGCTGGGCCTGTGGGACGCCGGCATGCAGACGCTGGCGCTGATGATCATGGCCGCCGGCCTGTCGGTGCTGATCGGCATCCCGCTGGGCGTGCTGATGGCGCGGGTGAATTGGCTGCGTTCGGGCATGCTGCCCGTGCTGGACGTGATGCAGACGATGCCCAGCTTCGTGTACCTGATTCCCGTCGTCATGCTGTTCGGCCTGGGTAAGATCCCCGCCATCATCGCAACCGTCATCTACGCCGTGCCTCCGCTTATCCGCCTGACCGACCTGGGCATCCGCCTGGTCGACCGCGAAGTGCTGGAAGCGTCGCGCGCCTTTGGCGCCAATCCCCGCCAGCAGCTCTTCGGCGTGCAATTGCCCCTGGCGCTGCCCAACATCATGGCCGGCATCAACCAGACCACGATGATGGCGCTGTCGATGGTCGTGATCGCGTCGATGATCGGCGCGCGCGGCCTGGGTTATGAAGTGCTGCTGGGCATCAACCGCCTGGAAGTGGGCCGGGGCCTGTTGGCAGGCCTGGGTATCGTGGTGCTGGCCGTGCTGTTCGACCGGATCACGCAATCGTATGGACAGCGCATGCGCATGGGAGGCCAGCGATGAGCAAGATCGAAGTCAAGAACATCTACAAGATCTTCGGAGCGCATCCGAAGAAGTGGCTGGAAGCCGCGCAGGGCGGCATGAGCAAGGAAGAGCTGCTGGCCAAAAGCGGCCACACGCTGGGTCTGCGCGACATCAGCCTGTCCATCGAAGAAGGCAGCATCTACGTCATCATGGGCTTGTCCGGATCGGGCAAGTCGACCCTGATCCGCCACTTCAACCGCCTGATCGAGCCCAGCGCGGGCCACATCCTGGTCGATGGCGTGGACGTGGTCAGCCTGAACAAGCGCGACCTGGAAGTCTTCCGTCAAAAGAAGATGAGCATGGTGTTCCAGCGCTTTGGCCTGTTTCCGCATCGCACGGTGCTGGATAACGCCGCGTACGGACTGACCGTCCAAGGCGTGGGCAAGGCCGAGCGTGAGCAGCGCGCCCGCGAATGGCTGGAACAGGTGGGCCTGTCGGGCTTCGAGAACCAGTACCCGCATCAGCTTTCCGGCGGCATGCAGCAGCGTGTCGGCCTGGCGCGCGCGCTGGCTACCGACGCCGAAATTTTGCTGATGGACGAAGCGTTCTCCGCGCTGGACCCGCTGATCCGCCGCGAAATGCAGGATCAGCTGCTGCAACTGCAGGCCAAGCTCAACAAGACCATCGTCTTCATCACGCACGATCTGGACGAAGCGCTGCGCCTGGGCAACCGCATTGCCATCCTGAAGGACGGCGAGCTGGTGCAGGAAGGCACGCCGGAGGACATTTTGCTGAACCCGGCCAACGATTACGTGCAGTCGTTCCTGCAGGACGTGAACCGCACCAAGGTGCTCAACGCCACGCACGCCGTGAATCCGGCGCGCCTGACGCTGACCATGCGCTCGCGCCCCGCGCATGCCGTGGACCGCATGAGCGCGCTGAACTACGAGTACGCGCCGGTGCTGGACGGCAAGCGCCTCGCCGGCGTTTTGACTGCCGAGGCAGCCGCGAAGGCCATGCAGGAAGGCGCGCGCGATGTGTCCCGCTTTGTCGAGGACCTGGCGTCGGTGCCTGCCACGGCGGGCCTGGGCGAAGTGCTGGCGCAACTGGTTCACAGCGATCAGCCGGTCGCCGTGACGGGCGAGGACGACGAGTTCCTGGGCATGCTGTCCCGCAAAAAGGTCGTGGAGCTGGTGACGCCGGCCCTGACCGAGACGCCCGTGTCGGCTGAAACCTTGACGGAAACCCCGGCTACGGCGGATGCAGACGCGTCGAACGTCCAACCGGAACTGGAACGCGAAGGCAAGGCCGCCGCCTGATTCCGGCGTTCTCCGCATGACCCCTTGCGCCCGCGTGCAGTTGCTTGCACGCGGGCGCAGTCACGATATGATGGCTTGCCGGTCGGCTTGGCCGGTTTTCCTTTTATCGGAACATCGGAATCGTCATGCCCCTCTTGAACGTCCAGATCATGCAAGGCCACACGGCCGCCCAGAAAGCCGACCTGCTCAACGCCGCGTCCAACGCGGTGGTCGAAAGCATCGCGGCGCCGCTGTCCAGCGTGCGCGCCGTGCTGCACGAAGTCCCGGCCGAACACGTGATCGTCGCGGGCGAAATCGGCAAGCGCATGGCGCGCGTGGACGTGGATCTGATCGAAGGCCGCGACGAAGCCAAGAAGGCCGCCCTGATCGCGGCGCTGAACCAGGCCGTGTGCGCCAGTCTCGACATCTCTGGCGAAGACGTCCGCGTGATCCTGCGCGACGTGCCCAAGACCGACATGGGCGTGGCAAATGGCCTGAGCGCCAAGGCCGCGGGACGTTAAGTCGCCCGGCTTACCAAAGCAGTATTGAAAACGCCCGCTTCACGCGGGCGTTTGTCTTGGCGAGTGACGCGTAGGCGCAATTGCGTTCAATCCAGCTTCACGTTCGCCGCCTTCACCACCTCGCCCCATCGCGCGATCTCGCTCTTGATGTAGGCGGCATATTCCTGCGGCGTCGACCCCAGCGCCTGCGCGCCTTGCACCTTGAGCTGCTTCTGCATCTCCGGAGATTTCAGCGCGCGCAGGATCTCGGCATTGAGCTTGTCGATCACAGGCGCGGGCGTGCCGGCCGGCACCACCACGCCCTGCCAAGCCCCCATCCCAAAACCCGGCGCCACGGTTTCCGCCACCGTCGGCACGTTGGGCAACTGGTCGCTGCGCGTCTCGCTGGTCACCGCCAGCGCACGCAGCTTGCCTTCGCGGATGAAGCCCAGCGAATCGTTCAGCGTGTTGGTCATCACCTGGACCTGTCCGCCGACCAGATCCGTCATGGCCGGGGCGCTGCCGCGATAGGGCACGTGGACCGCATCGATATCCAGTGACCGCAAAAGCAGGAGCGCGCCCAGATGCGTGACGTTGCCGGCGCCGGCAGAGCCGTACGACAGCTTGCCGGGATGCTTGCGGGCATAGTCCACGAAGGCCGGCGCCGTGTCGGCGGGCACCGACGGATGCACAAGCAGGACGAGCGGAATGACGGCCGTGGTGGACACCGGCGCAAAGTCCTTGACCGGGTCGAAGGCCAGCGAGCGATACAGGTTGGGGCTGAGCGCGATGGACGAGGTGTTGTACAGCACCGTGTAGCCGTCGGGCTTGGCCGCGGCCGCGTACTGCATGCCGATGTTGCCGTTGGCGCCGCCCTTGTTTTCGACGACGACGGTCTGGCCCAACTGGTCCGTCAACTGCTTGGCCAGCACGCGCGCCACCAGATCAGTCGGACCGCCGGGCGGGAAGGGCACCACCATCGTGATCGGGCGGTCGGGCCACGCGGCCTGGGCGCTGGCGGCGCCTCCTAGCGCCAGAATGGCCAGCGTGGTCGCCAGCAGTGCTTTTTTCATGGGTTGTCTCCTTGGGCTGTTATGGGTACTGCGGATGGGCGGCGGCGCCTCTGCGGGATGCCTGCCGCTGATAGCGGTCAGCCTGGTCAGCGCGGCCTGCCGGCCAGCATGCGCACGGCCGTGTAGGCCATCACCGGCTTGCCGTGCTGGTTGCGCACGTCGATGGCGGACGTGACGACCGCGCGGTTGTGCTGCGAGGTCGGGCGCACGCCGGTGACTTCGATCTCGGCCCAGATGGTGTCGCCGGCCACCACCGGCGCAATCATCTTCTTGTGGACCTCCAGCAGCGCCAGACCCGTTCCCTGCACCATGCCCTGCATGATCAGGCCTTCGATCAGGCCATAGGTCAGCGCGCCCGGCGCGGGGCGGCCCTGGATGGCGCCGTGGGTGTAGGTGGCGTCGATGAAGATGGTCTCCAGCATGCCGGTGACGCTGATGAAGTTGACGATGTCGGTCTCGGTCACCGTGCGGCGAAATGTCTGGAAGCGCTGGCCGACTGTCAGGTCCTGCCAGTAAAAGCCTTGGCCGAGTTGGATGGCGGGCGAGGTGTCGCGGTCTTGGGTCATGCGGGGTCCTTGGCGTTTTCAGAAAGGGGGACGTTCGCTTGCCGGGCGGCGCCGGTGTCCAGCAGCGCGTCGACGGCTGCCGGCGAGAGGCCCGCTTCGGCCAGCACGTTACGCGTGTGCTCGCCCAGGCGCGGCGGCATGGCGGGCGGCACGTGGGAATGCTGCAAACGCACGGGGTTACGCGGAAAGCGGTAGTGACTGCCGGACGCGCTTTCCAGCGGCACGAAGAAGTCCACGCTGGCCAGATGTGGGTCGGTCTCCAGATCTTCCAGCCGGTTCACGGGTGCGGCCGGGATCTGCAGCCGCTCGCACAGCGCCAGCCAGTACGCCGTGTCATGGGCCGCGACGAGGCCGGCCTGCAATTCGTACAGGGTCTCGATGTGCCGCGTGCGCGCCGAGATGTCGGCAAAGCGCGGATCCTGCGCCAGATCGGGGCGGCCGGCCGCGTTGAAGAAGTCGCGCCAATGCGCGTCGGTATAGGGCATCAGGCAGACGTGTCCGTCTGCGGTCTGGCAGGGCCGGCGCCAGGGCGTGAGCACGCGCGGATAACCGGCGTCGCCGGGCTCGTCCGCCAGATGCCGGCCATAGTAGTGCTCGACCAGCGCAAAGGACGCCATGCTTTCGAACATGGGCACTTCCAGCTGCTGCCCCTGTCCGGTACGCGCGCGCTGGAACAGCGCCGCAAGAATGGCGTGCGTGGCGACCAGACCGCACGTCTTGTCGGCGGCGACGGTGGGCAGGTAGCGCGGCGCGCCGGTCTGGCGGCCGACAAGATCCGCGAACCCCGACAGGCCTTGAATGATGTCGTCGTAGGCTGGGCGGCCGTCGTACGCGCCGCCTTCACCGAAGCCATACAGGCCGGCATAGACCAGCCGCGGGTTGCGCGCGCACAGCGTGGCGGGGTCCAGCCCCAGCGCCGCCATCTTGGCCGGCCGCATGCTGTGCATCAGCACGTCGGCCTGGTCCACCAGCGTCAGCAGCGCCTCGCGCGCGGCGGGCTGCTTCAGGTCCAGCACGATGCTGCGCTTGTTGCGGTTCAGACCCAGAAAGATCGCGGACAGGCCGGGTTCCTGCGCGGGGCCGGTTTGCCGGGTGGAGTCGCCGCCGGGCGCTTCGACCTTGATGACGTCCGCGCCGTAGTCGGCCAGGATCTGCGAGGCATAGGGGCCGAATACGACGGAAGTCAGGTCCAGGACGCGGATGCCGTCCAGCGCCGGGCCATTTGAGAGGGGAGTTGTCGTCATGGCGGAAATCCTATCGGCGCCGCACATACGCGTCTAATATGGCTTCGGTATTGCTTGATACGGAATCTGTTATGGCTATAGATTTGCGCCAGCTTCGGCAGTTCGTCACGATCGCCGAACTGGGGAGTTACCGTCGCGCCGCCGATGCGCTGCACATCGCCCAACCCGCGCTGTCGGTGTCGATCCAGAAGCTGGAGCACGCGGTAGGCGTGCCGCTGCTGGTGCGGGGCGCCAAGGGCGTCACCACGACACCCGCGGGCGACGCCCTGATGGCCGATGCGCGCCGCGCGCTGTTCCATAGCGATCAGGCGCGCCAGGCGGCGCGCCGGGTGGCGTTGGGGGAATGGGGGACGCTGCGCCTGGGCTTTGTGGGCTCGGCCACGTACATGCTGCTGCCGCGCTGCCTGCCGGCCTTCCGCGCGCAGTACCCGGATGTGCATCTGGACCTGCGCGAAGACAGCACGGTCGGATTGGTGGCGATGCTGCGCGCCAACGAGATCGACGCAGGTTTGGTGCGCGGTCCGTTGGCCGAAGACAGCGAACTGGATTCTTGGGTGGTCGAGCGCGACGACCTGATGCTGGCCGTGCCGGCCCGCCATCCTCTGGCCGACGTTGGCCCGATTGCGCTCGAGCGCATGCGGTCCGAAAACTTCGTGCTGTATTCGCCAGCCAAGGTACCGGGGTTGAACGGCGTGACGCTGGCGCTGTGTCACAAGGCGGGGTTTTCGCCTCGCATCAGCCAGGAAGCCATTCAGGTGCAGACGCTGGTCAGCCTGGTCGCCAGCGGCCTGGGCGTGGCGCTGGTGCCCGGCGTGACCCGCGCGTATTCGACGCCGCACGTGGCATTTGTGCCGCTGACCGACCCGGATGCGCAGGGCGCGCTGTCGCTGTCGCTGGTGACGCATCGCGACACCTCATGCGCATCCGTGCTGCGCCTGCGCGACAGCATGCTGACGCCGGCGCTTGTGCCTGCCTGACCCGCGCTACACCGCGCTACACCGCATAAACCACCCGGTGTGCCTCCGTGGGCAGCGGCAGGTCCCAGCGGTGCAGCATGCCGGTCAGCGTCTTGTTGGACAGCGACGTGTCGCGCCGCGCATTGCGGCGCAGCAGCTCGACACGCGGCTTTTCCAGATACACCAGCTCCACGTCCGCGTGATACGCATACAGCAGGTCCAGCGTCTTCTTGCGCATCAGCTCGCTGAGGTTGGTGGCGTTCCACACAAACGGCGCGCGGGCGCGCAGCAGTGCCTTTGCACGGTCAATGGCCAGGTGCGCGACCATGCCCTCGTTCTTGCCATGGCGCAGGCCCAGTTCCTCGCGCGCATCGTCAAACGACACCACCGGCAGGTCCCGATGATGCGCCGCCACCCACGTGTTCTTGCCGGACGCCGGCAACCCCGACATGACGATGACCCGCGAGCCCGGCTCCTGGAACAACGCATAGTCGGGATGCACGTCGGCGCCGCGGAAATAGCTGACGGCGGTGTGCGCGTCGGCAAAGGCACGGGGCTGGCCGAAGCACTGCTCGTCGCGCGCCAGCTCGCAGAAGAGGGCGATGTTGTCCAGCACGCGGGCAGAGTCAGCGCATATCCGGCCGCGCATGTCGGCTTCGGCCAGCATGGCGAGCAATGGAAGCGACACGTGCCAGGACAACTCGCGCACGATGAACTCCGGCGAGCGGCCGCGGCGCGAGCCTTCCAGCGCGAAGAACGGCACCTGATGCGTGGCGATCAGCCGGCATATCGCTTCGCGCACCGCGAACGGCACGCCCGCGTCCCACAATGCGATGCGCGCGTCGATGGCGCCCTTGCGCGAATGGCCAGGCTGGCCGATGGCGCCGGTTACCGGGTCGATCACCGTGGTGCTGTGCTTGGCCACGTCGTGCAGCAGCGCGGCCAGGAACACGATCTCCTGCTCCGCGCGGGGCGCGGCCTGGTACTGCGGCAGCGCGAGCAGCGCGTCCACCACCATCTGCGTATGCGTCCATACATCGCCCTCGCCGTGATAGCGGGGGTCCTGCGGCGTGGTCTTGGCCAGCTCCAGCGCGGGGAAGGCGGCCAGGCAAGCCGCATAGTCCGCGCCGCGCCCCGGCTGGGGCACGAGGGCCCGGATCTGTTCGTGATTCATGATGTCTCTCCCGTGCGGTCGTCGCGCAACGTGTCCCAGTCGACTGCAAGGCGCGGCGCGTACAGGTCGACGCCGTCGGCGAGCTGGTTGGGGATGAACGGCTGCTCCGAATGGTGCATGTCCGAATCCAGAATGGCCTGTACGAAGTCGCGGCGCACCCACTTGTAGCGGGCGATGGTCTTGCCGTCCGCTTCGGCCTTGATATACAGGCCTTCCGACAGATCCGACTTGTCGCACTGCTTCCACGCGCGAGCCAGGTCCAGGCCTTCGCGCAGCACGGTGGCCTCGAAGGCATCGCGCCAGCCAGCCGTCTTGGCAAGCGACGGCTTGAGCATGGCCTTCACTTCGGCCAACCGCGCGGGCGCGGGGCCTTCGTACAACACGGGCACGGACAGCACCGGACCATCGGCCAGCAACGCGCGGCGCGCGCCGGTCGACAGGAACTCGCCGGTGCGCCGGTCCAGCACGTCGAATTCAAAGAAGTGATGCGGCAGGGCGTCGTAGAACACGGAGTGCTTCTTCGACAGCGTTTCGCCGTACATCACATAGCGATCTTCCAGCCGCTCCAGCAGCCAGTCCGCGTGCGCGGCGGCCCAGGCCTTGACGAAGCTGAACTGCCGCTCGCGGCCGCCGCCCACCAGGTAGTGGCCGCGGGATTGCAGCAGCAGTTCGCCCGACGGGCTGAAGCTGATGCCGGTGTTGGCGCCGTCCAGCTTTTCTTCGACGACGAGCGTCTGGCCGGCCAACGTGCGATAAGGCACGTGGTCATGGCCTTCGTCCCCATCCTGCAGGCGCGAGCCTTCAAGGTGAGGCGTTCGGGGATATCGGAACAGGTCTAGCGATTGCGCATAGGCGCAGAAATCCAGCGTCATGGGTCTTCTCCAGCAAATGGGAAAAGCCGACGACACAGTCTTTACGGGAGGGGAAGCGGGGATGGGAGGTGTTGCGCTTCCTGGATCCGCGCCTGCCGGGCGGGGGTGTGCTCATTACATGGCGTCGAGCAGCGAATGCGGGCAGGCTGACCGCGGTACCAGGACGGTACTCGTCGGCGTTCAGGCGAATTGACGAATGGCAGACACGGTTGCACCCAAGAAGCGAAAGGCGTTGAAAAAGCAGGGCCGAATGCTAAGTCAGCGCGGCGGCGCTTGTCAATGCGCCGCCGCGTGTGTGGCAGGGCCGCGTCAGGCGGGCGGCGCGGCGCGCAGCACGATCTGCGTGATCTCCGACGGCCGGCCAAGCCGGATGGGAAAGCCTGGCCACAGGCCCGCGCCGTTGCTCACGTAGAGCTGCATGTTGCCGGCCTGGTACATGCCCGACACATAGCCTTCGTTGGCCAGCTGGGTGATGAAATGCGGACCCAGAATCTGGCCGCCATGCGTATGGCCCGACAGTTGCAGGCCGGCGCCGGCTTGCGCGTGGCGCTTGGCGCCCACGGGCCGATGGCTCAAGAGGATCACCGCCGACGACGGCGGCACGCCCTTCATGGCCGCGTCGATGTCAGGCAGGGGCTGGTTCACGCGCGCCGCCACGCTGTCGGTGATGCCCGCCAGGACCAGCGGCTGGCCGTCGCGTTCAATTGTCATGTGTTCATTGAGCAGCATGCGCAGGCCGAGTTTCCTGAAGGCCTCGATCCAGCCCAGGTACTCGGCGTAATACTCGTGGTTGCCCGGAATCGCCACCACGCCATATTGCGCGCGCAGATCGGCCAGCGGTTGCACGTCGGCGGCGCGCGCCGCAGGCGTGCCATCGACCAGATCGCCGGTAATGAGCGTCAGGTCCGGCTTGAGCGCATTGGTGCGCGCCACGACGGCCTGCATCCAGTCGCCCTGCAGCAGGCGGCTGGCGTGCAGGTCGGTCAGGTGCACGATGCGAAAGCCGTCATACGCTTGCGGCAGGTTGGGCAAGGCGACCTCGATCGTCTTGACCTCCGGCACGCGCACGGCCTGCCAGACGCCAACGGCGGACAGCGCAAGCGCGGCCACGGCGGACCCGGCGCGCAGACGCGTGCAGCCCAGCAGCGCGCGTCCGCGTCCCCGCGAGAACAGCGATATGACGAGCCCCGCCACATCCGTGACGAACAGGAAGGCGGCCAGCAGAATGAGCGCGCCAAACGCCCAGCCCAGCGTCATCAGCACCGCAGCGGGCACCTCGGGCGAGGCCATGGTGCCGAAGAAGTTGCGAGTGATGAGATGGTGCTCGGCGGCCAGCACGACCAATACGGACAGCAGTACTCGGCCGGGGGCAGGCCACTTCAATTGCCAGACGAAGCGCCAGATGACGTAGAGCGCGATAAGCCCTGTGATGACATGAAACACGTGCGAAATCCTGAATCTTGTTGTTGGAATCGCCCGGCCCGGCGTCTCGCTGCCGCCCGGACGAAATTTCCCGCGAGGGAGCGCCGATTAAAACACTGGATTCTGCGCGGCGGCTGAACATGGCGCGCGTTGATGGCGGGTCGTAGAATCGCATGCGCCTGCCGCAATCTGGAGTTGCCTTGTCCACGCTTATCCGCCCCGCCCGTCCCGAGGATGCTGCGCTGCTGCCCGCGATCGAACGATCTGCGGGCGCGCTGTTTCGCGCCGCGCCCGGCCTGGAATGGATCGCGGACGACGCGGTGATGTCTGAGGCCGACCATCTGCGCCTGATCGCGCAGGGCACGTCATGGGTGGCGCAAGCGTCGGACCAACTGTGCGGATTCCTTTGCGCCGAGCGCTTCGAAGACGCGTTGCACCTGCGGGAGCTGGCGGTCGATGCCGGTCATCAGCGCATGGGAATTGGCCGCTCCCTGGTGCAGGCCGCATGCGGCCATGCCTGGGCAGCGGGCCTGGCTGTTGTCACCCTGACGACCTTTCGCGACCTGGCATGGAATGCGCCCTGGTATGCGCGGCTCGGATTCCGCGAAGTGCAGGTAACTCCCGGCTCACGGCTGCATGCGGTGCTGGCGGCCGAGGCCAGCCACGGGCTGCCGGTTGCGCGGCGCGTGGCGATGCGCCTGCAGCGGGCACCGGACGCATAGCCCAAGCGCCGCGTTGGGCCTGCCGAGTTGCGGTTGGCGACCGCTGGATTACCCAAAAATAGTTCGGTATTCTGCGTTATCCCGGTGCGCCAGCCCGCGCCGGTGACTGCGCTGTCGTCCTCCGTGGCGTGCGCATCCGGCAGCTACGCCGATCCGGGCGATTCGCGGTGCTCTCCCCTCAGGAGCGACATGGCAAGAGAACGCAGGGTGCGCTTGTTGACCGTGCTTATTTCGCTGGCGGTGCTCAGCGTGGCGGTCGGCTTTTTCAATGCCATGTACGCGGGCTACCAGGCGCAGAAGACGCAGGTCGTCAAGAACACGCTCGACGCCAATCTGGCCTACGCGCAGAAGCTGGCGGACATCATCAACCTGTATATCCAGACGGGCGACCGGCAGCTTACCGCCGGGGCAAACCGCATCCCGCGGCTGGCGGATGCGCCCGGCGCGCTGCAGGCTGAACTGTCGGATCTGGCCGGCACGATCGAAGGCGTGACGGCGGTACTGCTGGCAGATCCCGGTGGCCGGATCACCAGCCGGTCCAAGGACAGTCCGTCGCCGCTGGCCGCCATCAAGCAACTGGACGAACTGGGCGTGCGGGAGCTGCGCGCGGGGCAATGGGCGCGGCCATGCTGCCTGCGCGGCGCGCGTTTTGCGACGCTGACACTGGTGGAACCTGTGCCAGGCCCGCAGAACGCGGTGTCGGGTTATCTCGCCGCCATCGTTGTGCTGGAGCATGGCGGCGGCCTGGACCGGCTCGTCGGCCAGCATGCGTATGCGGACGGCACCTCCGTGTATCTGGTCAACGGCGAGGGTCAGATGCTGTACCGGCATGGCGCGGACGCGGACATTGCGAGCGCGGTCCAGGCGCGCTTGTCGCCCGCCACGGGGCCGGGCGTCGAGCAAGTCATGGACGCTTCTGGCGCGGCGGTGATCGCGGGATACGCGCCGCTGGTCAAGGGCAACTGGGCGGTCGTGGTGCAGCGTCCGCTCGACAGCGCGCTGTCGCCGCTCAAGGACCTATTGGGCGCGTCGCTGCAGTTTGCCGTTCCGGCTGTGGTGCTGACCTTGTTGCTCGTCAGCGCATGCGCCTACGCGATCGCACGGCCGCTCGCACGCCTGGCTGAGGCCTTCGCCAGCGACGAGCCGGTTGGTCCGACGGCCTTGCGCGCCACCACGCTGAAGACCTGGTATTTCGAGGCCGAAAAGCTGCGGCAGGCCTTGGCCGCCGCGCAAGCGCGCCATCGGGACGAAGTCGGCCGCTTGAACACGGAATCGCTGACCGATCCCATGACCGGGCTGATGAATCGCCGCGCCCTGCGCGCGCGGATCGACGAGCTGGTCGCCGCCGCGTCGCCGTTCGCGGTCATCGCGCTCGATCTCGACCACTTCAAGCAGATCAATGATGTGTATGGCCATCCGACGGGCGATAAGGTCCTGGTGGCGCTGGCGCGGACCCTGCAGGAGAACGTGCGCGCCGGCGATCAGGCCTTTCGCATCGGCGGCGAGGAATTCGTGATGATCTTGCCGCAGCGAGGCGCGCAGGACGAAGCGCAGGGCGCCACGCGGCCCGCGGCACAGATAGCAGCCCAGGCGGCCGAGCGCATCCGGGCGGCCGTGGCGGCGCGCCCGATGCCCGACGGCGTGCGTCCGGTGACCGTGTCCGTGGGCGTGGCGCTGTGGCCGCGGGACGGCACGTCGCCGCAGGCCGTCATCAAATGCGCCGATCAGGCGCTGTACCGATCAAAGCAGACGGGCCGGGACAGAGTGACGATGTGGGAAGCGTCGGCCGAGGCTTGAACCCGCCCGGCGGCCACCAGCGATTTCGGGTGGTTCGGCTTGAACCGTCTGACCGCGGCGGCGCAGGGGTGGCGGTCAGCTTCTGACGGCCAGTGTGCCCACCGGTGGATCAGGCGCCCGCCAGGCCCGCGAAAAACCGCTTCGCGTTCGACTCCAGACCTTCGATGTAATACCCGCCCTCCTGCACGATCAGCGTGGGCAGGTTCAGTCCGCCTACGTCGCGGCCCAAGCGCTCGAAGCCGTCTTCGGACACGCTGACCATGGCCTGCGGATCCTTTTCGAAGATGTCGAAGCCCAGCGACAGCACCAGCGCATCGGGCTGGAACAACGTGATCGCGCGGCGCGCCTGCGCCAGCCGGTCGAAGAACACGGATTCGGGCGAGCCGTGCGGCATGGGCAGGTTGATGTTGTAGCCGTATCCTTCGCCAGCTCCGCGCTCGTCTTCAAAGCCTGCCACCACCGGATAGAAATTCTCGGGATCGCCGTGGATGGACACGTACAGGACGTCGCTGCGCTCGTAGAAGATCTCCTGGATGCCCTGGCCGTGATGCATGTCGGTGTCCAGGATGGCCACGCGCGGAAATTTGGACGTCAGCCGCTGGGCCGCGATGGCGGCGTTGTTCAGGTAGCAGAAGCCGCCCGCGGCATCGCGCCGCGCGTGGTGACCGGGCGGGCGGCAGATCGCGTAGGCGCTGCGGTCTCCGGCCAGCAGGGCGTCGGCGCCCGCGATGGCGCATTGCGCCGACCAATACGCCGAGTGCCAGGTTTTGGGGCCGACCGGACAACTGCCGTCCGCCAGGTAACGCCCGGCCTTGGCCAGCACGCCGCGCAGCGCATTGCGTTCGCGCACGAAGACGTTCGACACGACCTCGCCGCCCCAATCGCCGGGCAGCTTCATCCAGTCCTCATGCGCGTCCTGCAGGAAGCGCAGGTAATCCAGGCTGTGCACCGCCGCGATCGCACCCGCCCCGTCGTCGGCGGGAGCCTGGACGTCGAATCCCTGCTTGCGCGCCGCCTGCACCAGGCCGTCCAGCCGCGACGGCACCTCCTGCGGCGTGCGCATCTTGCCGCGCGAAAAGTAGGTCTGCGGATGGTGAAGCTTTTGATCGTCGTGGAAGAACGCCTTCATGCCTGGGACCTCGGGGTTGGTTGGCGCGCGATGCGCGCGGCGGCCGCGGATAGGAAACCATGAATTCTTATCCAGCGGCGTGGCGCTGCTTATGGGGGATTACCCGCGCCGCCCGGGTCGAGGTCAGTCTGAGCCGCCTTTTCCACTATTGCGGCGTGATCTGCGCCGCCTTGACGATGTCGCGCCACTTTTCGCCCTCGGACACATTGAAACGGGCAAACGTGGCGGGATCAGATCCCACCGGCTTGGCGCCCAGGCCGGCGTACTGCGTCACGACATTGGGCTGCTTGAGCGCCCGCGCCGCGTGCTCGGACAGCTTGGCCACAATGGCCGGCGGCGTGCCCTTGGGCGCCCACAGGCCGTACCACGTGCTGATGTCAAAGCCCGGGAAACCGGATTCGGCCATGGTGGGCACGTCGGGCAGTTCATCGACGCGGCGGCTGGTCGTCACCGCCACCGCCCGCAGCTTGCCCGACTTGATGAACGGCATCGCCGACGGCATCGAATCGAACATCAGCTGGATCTGCCCGCCCACCAGATCCGTCAGCGCGGGCGCGCTACCCTTGTAAGGCACGTGCTGCATCGGCAGGCCGGAACGCACCTTGAACGATTCGCCCGCAAGCTGTTGCGCGGAGGCCGAGCCCGCCGATCCGAAGTTCAACGGCTGGGCCTTGCCCTGCGCCACAAGGTCCTGCACCGTGCGCACCTTCGACGTTTCAGGCACGACCAGCACGAGTGGCACGTTTGCAAGCTGCGTAATGGGCGCGAAGTCCTTGAAGGCGTCGTAACGCATCGACGCGTAGATGTACGGGTTGATGACGTGCAGCGACGCGTTGGCCAGGAACGTGTAGCCGTCGGGCGCGGCGCGCGCCACGAGGTCCGCGCCGATCATGCCGCTGGCGCCGGGCTTGTTGTCGACGACGATGTTCTGGCCGATGGTCTTGGACATCTCGGCGGCCACCAACCGCGCCACGATGTCGGTCGGCCCGCCGGGCGGGTAGGGCACGACCATCGTGAGGGGTTTGCCGGGATAGGCGTCGGCCGCCACCGCGGCGACGGGCAGGCTGGCGCAGCAGGCGGCTAGCGCCGCGGCGGCAAGATGGCGTGGCCGGGCGGCGCGCCGGAAGTCGTTGGTACGCATGGGGTTGTCTCCGTCGTTATCGTGATCGCCACCTTGCCGACGACTTGTCGGCTTTCCAGGGCGGCGAGTGCTGCGGCAAGACCGGTGATCGGATAGATCGCCGTTACAGCCGGCCGGATCCGCTGGCGGCGGGCCCAGTCGAACAGGGTGGACATGGTCCGCTGCATGGCAGGCGCGTGGACGATGCGTTCGTCCGCGGGCGTCCAGCCGATGTAGCGGCCAAAGAAAAACCCATGCAGGGCAATGTTCTTCACAAGCAGCAGGTTCAGCGGCACGTCGGGGACGCGGCCGCTGGCGAAACCCACCGACACCATGCGGGCATTGGCCGCCGCGGCGCGCACGCTGCGTTCGAAGGCGTCGCCGCCCACCGC
Source organism: Achromobacter animicus (assembly GCF_902859585.1). Taxonomy (GTDB): domain Bacteria; phylum Pseudomonadota; class Gammaproteobacteria; order Burkholderiales; family Burkholderiaceae_B; genus Achromobacter; species Achromobacter animicus. The sequence continues at coordinate 69,840 of NZ_CADIJM010000014.1, forward strand.
GTCCAGCACCACATCCGCGCCGCGCCCGTCGCTGGCCGCCTTGACGGCCTGCGGCATCGACTCGTCAGCGGCGAACGCCTGCGCCGCGCCCGCGTCCAGCGCGGCCTGGCGCTTGGCCGGTGTGCTGGCGCAGGCCAGCACCGTCGCGCCCAGCGCCGACGCAATCTCCACGGCCGCCAGTCCCACGCCCGAGCCCGCACCCAGCACCAGCACCGTGTCGCCGGGCTGCATCGCGGCGCGCCACAACAACGCGCCCCATGCCGTGCCGTACGAGATGGGAATGGGCAGCGCGGTCAGAAGCGGCAGATCCTCGGGCACGGGATAGACGGTGTATTCCGGCAAGGTCAGTCGTTCGGCATAGCAGCCCCAGCGCGCCAGCGCCACTACCTTGTCGCCGGGCTTGAACCGCGTGACCTTGGCGCCGCACGCGATGACGCGGCCCGCGGCCTCCGTGCCGGGCGCAAACGGCAGCGGCGGACGGCTTTGATAGCGTCCCTCGATGAGCAGCTTGGTTGCGTGGCTGACGCTGGCATGCTCGACGGCGATGGTGACTTCGTCGGGCGCGGGCGCCGGCGCCTCGGGAAGCTCGCCGGGCAACACGTCTTCAACCGGACCATGGCGATGGCAGACCAGGGCGCGCATCAGCGGCCTTCCTTGCCGCATTTTGCCTGGCGCAGCACGCCGGCATGCAGCATGGCCTGGATGTCGGCGGGCGCGACGCCCCACTCGGTCAACACATCCACGGTGTGCTCGCCAACCGCCGGCGCCGCGGTGAGCGGCCGGCGTGACAAGGCCCCGGCCGCGCGCGCATAGGGCAGGGGCTGGCCGCCGGGCTGCGCCAGCGGTTCCAGCAGTCCCAGATGCGTGGCCTGCGGATGCGCCGCCAGGCCGTCGTAGTCCCGCACGTACGCGTGCAGCACGTCCTCGCGGGCCAGGCGCTCCACCCAGTGTGCGGCAGGGCGCCGCGCCAACTGTTCCGCCATTTCCCGATGCAGTCGGTCGCGCTGCGCCATGCGGCCTGCGTTGGTGGATAAGGCGGGGTCCGCCAGCCAGTCGGTTCGTTCGAGCGCGCGGCACAAGCGCGCGAACTGGTCGTTGTTCAACGCCAGCACGGACAGGCGCGCATCCGCGGTGTCGAAGACGCCGTTGGGGGCGCTGACCGCCACGGCCTCCCGCTGTCCCGCAATGCCGTACGCAAGGATGTCGTTCACCTGCAAGGCCGCGCAGGCCTGCAGCAGATTCAACTGCACATGCTGGCCGCGGCCGGTGCGCGCCAATTGGTAGAGCGCGGCGCTGGCCGCCTGCACGGCGTACAGCGCGGTGGCGATGTCCGCCATCAGAAGGCCGATGCGGCGCGGCTCGCCGGCGGGTGTCTGGTTGGCGAACATCAGGCCGCTATCCGCCTGCATCACGGAGTCGGAGGCGGGCGCATTGGCGTAGGGACCGTCCGGTCCGTAGCCGCTGATGGACACGTAGATCAACCCCGGGCAACGTGCGGCCAGGCTGTCGTAGCCCACCCCCATGCGTTCGGCGACGCCGGGGCGGAAATTCTGGATCACGAGGTCCGCGCGCCGCGCCATGTCTGCCAGCAGCACTTTGCCTTGCGGCTGGCGCGCGTCCACGCACACACCGCGTTTGCCGGCGTTGTAGGCGATGGATAGCGCGCTCTGGTCGTCGCGGAGCACACCGACGTGCCGGCCCCAGTCGCCGTCTGGCGGTTCCACCTTTACGACGTCGGCGCCTTGCTGCCACAGCATCTGCGCGCAGTACGGGCCCGCGATGCCCTGGCTGAGGTCCAGCACACGCAGTCCGGAATAGGGTCCGCTGGAAGCGTCGGTCAACGGGGTGGGCATGGGTGGATGTCGGTCCGGAGCAAGGGTTCGAAGGCGATGAAGACGATGCTAGACTCGGCCGACGCATTGGACAATCCACCGGTTTGTGCCGGGAATGGTGAACCATGATTGACAATAAGCCGGACCTCAACCTCGTCAGACTGTTCGTCGCGATGGTCGAGTCGCGCAACCTGAGCGCGGCCGCGCAGCGTTGCGGCATGACGCGGTCGAACATGTCACACCGCCTGAAGCGGCTGGAACTCGATCTGGGCGCGCAGCTGTTCCGGCGCACCACCCGGCATGTCGAGCTGACGCAGGCCGGCCAGTTGCTGTACCAGCACGGGATCCGATTGCTGGACGAGATGCGCGCGGTGCAGGCGGCCATCGACAGCCTGGATGGGACCGTGCGCGGCGATGTGCGCATCCGGCTGCCCACTGGCCTGGGCCACCTTTATCTTGCCCCCGTGCTGCTGGAATTTGCGCGCGCGCACCCCGACATTGCGCTGCGTGTGCACATCAACGACGGGATCGGCGACCTGATCTCCGCCGAAGTCGACATCGCCCTCAAAATCACCTCGTCTCCGCCCGAAGATCACGTGGCGCGGCGGCTGTGCGACATTCAGTGGTGCCTGTGCGCGTCGCCGGATTTCCTGGCGCGCAACGGGCCGGTGCAACGCATGGAGCAGTTGGGCCGCTGCGACCTGATCGCGCCGCAATCGCTGGGCCGGCGCTTCGACCTGCGGCTCAAGCAGGCGCATGGCGACCCGCTGATCCTGCGCGTCGCGCCGCGGCTGCAGTCGGGCGACTATCCGTTTCTGCGCGATGCGGTGCTGGCGGGCTTGGGTGTGGCGCTGCTGCCCCGCTATGCCGTGTGGGAATTGCTGCGTGACGAGACGCTGGTGCAGGTGCTGCCCGCGTACGAGCCCGAGGGGGTGGGCGACGCCATCTACCTGCTGACCGCGCCCAACCGGTTCCCGTCCATGGCTACGCGCGTGCTGGCGGATTTCATCCGCGCGCACATCGAGCGGCATGCGCCGGATTGGAGCGGAGCGGCCGCGGGCGACTGCGCTTATGTGCCGGCGCGATCCTGACCCAAGCGCGTGATGGCAGTGTGCATGTCATCCACATGCACCATCAGCTCACGCACCTGCCGCAACAGCGCGAACTGGTTCAGCACGGCGCGCCAGCGAGGCGAAACCAGCAACTGTTGCCACACCGGCGAAAGCGCCGACGCATCCGGCGCCTCGCCTGAGGCCAACGCGCTGGCGAAGTCCAGGCTTTCCTGCGCCGACAACAGCTGCATCCGGCCAGCGGCATTCAGCAGCCGAGGCGCGGTATCCGCCGGCGCGTCGGAGAAGTAGAGAATCGTCCGGGCAAGATCCGCGTCGTCCGCCGACAGAGCCGCCAACGCCGCACCGCGCAGCCGCACCGGCCCCTGATGGCTCTCGAACACATAAATGGTCTGTGCGTCTGCGTGCGCAAGCAAGCGCAGACCGCGCAGCAAGCGGGGCAGATCCGTCGTCGCCGCGTCTGTTGATGCCTTGGCCTCGACCAGCAGGCACACATCCCAGACCGGCGCCGCAGCGTCGCCGGCCGACTGGCGCAGCAGGGCCACGTCCCATTCGGTCTTGGCGCGGTCTGCGTTGCCCGGGATAGACGCCGGGACGTGCATTGACGTGACCACCCGATAACTTTCGCCCGTCCTTTGCGCAAGCTGCGTGGCCATTGCGGCAATGGCGCCTTTGGCCAACGCTTCAACGGCGATGCCGCGGCGGCGAGCGTCCAGCCCCTGCGCGGCGGCCTGCGGCGTGCCGGGGCGGGGGCCTTGCCGTTGCCAAAAGTGTTGATAGCGTTGCACCAGCGGATCCGTGGACAACGTCTCCATGCGCCGCAGACGCGCCAAGGCGGGATCCTTCAGCAACCGTTCCAGTGGCGCGGAAATCGCCGGGCTTGTCGCGGCATCCGAGGGCTGCGCCGCAAGCAGGCGCTCGGCGCCTTGCGTCAAAACCGCCCAGTCCTCGGCCGCCGCCGCCGCATGCAACGACGTCAGCGCGTCCCCCAGCGGCCCGGCCGGCATGCCGCGGCGCTTGCCGGGATGCGCAAACGCATCGACCGCAGTACGTACCGCGCGCCGGTCCGCCTGGGCGTGCGCCGACAACGAAGCGTATTCGCGCACCAGAGGGGATTGATGCCGCAGCACCATGGCCCGAAACGCGGAATCTCCGCCGCTTTCGCGCAGTGCATCCCGAATCAGTTGCGAGAGCGCGTCTACGAACAGGCGTTCACAGGCGGATGACGGCGCTGCGTCTGCACTGAGCGCAACGCGGGCCTGTTCGATGGCGATGGCAAGCGCCGTCGCCGGGTCGGAAACTTCAAGCCCGCTGCGGGCCGCGGGCAGCGGGCCCACGCGATAGCGACGCGGGATGGCGCGCAGCGTCAGGTCCAGCAGGGAATGCGGCAAAGCAGAGGGCATGAAGGTTCCGTGTCATGTCCGGCCTCGCTGCCAAGGAATTACCAGGGAACGACCGACAGGGCGATCGAAGCGACGACGACCACAACAATAATCGTGAGGATGTGATTGGTACGCATATTCTCTCCTTTAAGCCACCGCTCCACACTACCGGCTTACGATGCCCCCCGTCTGCAACTGAACTTTTAATTTTTCATCGGATGTTAGCGGTGCGTTTCCAGCGCACTTTTTCTGCGTCCTCGCGGGGTATAACCAAAGACATGCGGCCGCGAAACCGTCGCGCCGCGCCGATCGGGAGGTCCCATGCGCGACATCGTGCAATTGCGTCCGGAAGGCCTGTATTGCCCAGCCGGCGGCTTTCATATCGATCCGTGGCGGCCCGTCGAGGTCGCCGTGCTGACGCATGGTCATGGCGATCATGCACGTTCCGGCATGGGGCGCTACCACACCAGCGCCGAAGGCTTGCCTATCCTGCAATGGCGGCTGGGCGACCAGGACTACCGGGTCCATGCCTACGGCGAAGTCTTCACGTTGGGTAACGCGCGCGTGTCGTTGCATCCGGCGGGCCACGTGTTGGGATCGGCGCAGGTGCGCATCGAAGTCGATGGCGAAGTCTGGGTCGTGTCCGGCGACTACAAGCGCCAGCCCGATCCGACGTGCAGCCTGTTTGAAGTCGTGCCTTGCGACACCTTCATCACCGAGGCCACCTTTGGCCTGCCTATTTACCGTTGGCCCAGCGCCTCGGACGTGGCGCGCGACATCGTGCAATGGCGCGACCACTGCGCCGCGCGCGGCGAGGCCGCCATCCTCTATTGCTACGCCCTGGGCAAAGCGCAGCGCGTGCTGGCTGAATTGATCCCCTTTGCGGACCGGCCCGTCTACCTGCACGGCGCGATCGCCGCGGGGGTGGACGTCTATCGTAAGGCCGGTGTTCCGCTGGCCGACACGCGTCTGGTCATCGACGCGGACGGCCCTTCCGCGGCCTCGGGAACGGGATTTGCTGGAGAGCTGATCCTGGCGCCGCCGTCGGCGGCGGGCAGCGCGTGGCTGCGGCGCTTCCGCAAGGCGCAGCATGGCTTTGCGTCGGGCTGGATGCGGCTGCGCGGCAACCGCCGGCGCCGCAACATGGACCGCGGCTTTGTCGTGTCGGATCATGCTGATTGGCCCGACCTGCTGCGCACCATCCACGACACCGGCGCCAAGCGGGTCATCGCCACGCACGGCGACACCGAGGCGCTGGTGCGTACGTTGAATGAATCCGGCATCGCCGCCGAGACGCTGGTGACGCAGTATGGCGAAGACGATTAGGGCGGCCAATGAACGAAGATCGACAGGGGAACGGACGCAGGCATGAAGCGATTCGCGGCGTTGTATCAGGAGCTTGACCGCAGTACCGCCACCTTGGATAAGCGCGCGGCGCTGGTGGCGTACTTCCGCGATGCCCCGCCGCGCGACGCGGTCTGGGCGTTGTATCTGCTGGCCGGCGGCAAGATCACCAGCACACGTAAGAAGATCGCGGGGGTTAGCGAGTTGCGGGCCTGGGCGGCCGACGCTTCCAGCACTGCGCCCTGGCTGCTGGACGCCTGCTATGACCAGGTCGGCGACCTGGCCGAAACCCTGGCGCTGCTCGTCCCGGATCCGGAAGCGGCCGCGCCGGATCGCGGCCTGGCTGACTGGATCGAAGAGATTCTCTTGCCCGTCGCGAACCGCGATGAGATCGAGCGGCGCGAGGTGGTCGTCTCGGCCTGGCTGGGCTTGCCCTATGCAGAACGCCTGGTCTTCAACAAGCTGCTGACCGGCGCGCTGCGCGTCGGCGTGTCTCAGCGCATGGTGCAGCAGGCGCTGGCCGAAATGTCGGGCGTGCCCATCGCCCGCATTGCGCAGCGCATGCTGGGCGCGTGGTCGCCCAGTCCGGCGTTCCTGCGCGATCTGCTCAGCGCCGAGGAACTGCCAGGCGACCGCCAGCAACCGTATCCCTTTTTCCTGGCGTCGCCGCTCGAAGGCGATCCCGCCGTGCTTGGACCCATCGACGAATGGCTGCTGGAATGGAAGTGGGACGGCATCCGCGCGCAGCTCATCCGGCGGCGTGGCGAGGTGTCCATCTGGTCGCGCGGCGAAGAGCGCCTTGACGGCCGCTTTCCGGAAGTTGAAGCGGCGGCCGCCGCGCTGGACGTGGACTGCGTCATCGACGGGGAACTGCTCGCCTGGCAGGACGGCAACACGGACCCCATGCCGTTCTCGGCCCTGCAGACCCGCATCCAGCGCCTGAAGCCCGGTCCCAAGTGGCTGGCCGAGGCGCCGGTGCAGTTGCTGGCGTATGACCTGCTCGAACTTGAAGGCGAGGACCTGCGCGAATTGCCGCAGGCCGAGCGCCGCGAGCGCCTGGAAGCGCTGCTGCGCCGCCATCCCGACCCACGGCTGCGGATGTCACCGGCCGTCGTGCCGGCAAGCTGGGACGAGGCCCACGCGCTGCGCGGCGAATCGCGCGAGCGTGGCGTCGAAGGCTTCATGCTCAAGCGGCGCAGCGCGCCGTACCAAAGCGGGCGGCGGCGCGGCGACTGGTGGAAGTGGAAGATCGACCCGCTCACCATCGACGCCGTGCTGCTGTACGCGCAGTCCGGCCACGGCCGCCGCAGCACGCTCTACACCGACTACACCTTCGGGCTGTGGGAAGGCGACGCGCTGGTGCCCATTGCCAAGGCCTACTCGGGCCTGGACGATAAAGAGATCCTGGAACTGGACCGCTGGCTGCGGGCGCACACGCGCGAGCGCTTCGGTCCGGTGCGCTCGGTCGAACCCGTGCAGGTGTTTGAACTGGGCTTCGAAGGCGTGAACATCTCCAAGCGTCACAAGTCCGGAATCGCCGTGCGCTTTCCGCGCATCCTGCGCTGGCGGCACGACAAGCCGGCGGATCAGGCCGATCAGCTGGACACGCTGAAGGCGCTGGCGCGATGAGCGGCACGGCCCGGGGCAGGGGTGCGCCGCTGGTCGCGTGGTTTGCGGCGCGCGGCTGGAAAGCCGCGCCTTTTCAACGCGAGACGTGGCGCCGCTATCTGGACGGCGAGTCGGGCCTGTTGCACACGCCCACCGGTAGCGGCAAGACGCTGGCGGCATTTGGCGGCCCGCTGCTTGAAGCGCTTTCGGAAGACATGCCGGCAAAGGCGGCCACCGGCGAAGGTCCGCGCGTCTTGTGGGTGACGCCGCTGCGCGCACTGGCTGCGGACACGACGCGGGCATTGACCCAGACGGCGGCCGAACTGGGCATCGACTGGACCGTCGCGTTGCGCACGGGCGATGCCAGCGCGCGCGACAAGCGGCTGGCGCGGCAGGGCAAGGCGCACGTGCTGGTGATCACACCGGAATCGCTGGCGCTGCTGCTGTCCTACGCCGACGCGTCGACGCGCTTTCGCGCCTTGCGCTGCATCGTGGTCGACGAATGGCATGAACTGCTGGGCAACAAGCGCGGCGTGCTGCTGCAGCTGTGCCTGGCGCGAGTCCGCAAGCTGTCGCCAGCGGCTCGAACGTGGGGGTTGTCCGCCACGCTGGGCAACCTGGATGAGGCCCGCGCCGTGCTGCTGCCGCAGGCGCCCGACAGCGCGCTGGTGGCCGGCGCCAGGCCGCGCAAGATCCAGATCTCCACCTTGCTGCCGGAACGCAGCCGCGCGCTGCCGTGGGCGGGCCACCTGGGGTTGTCGCAGCTGGAACGCGTCTTCAAGCGCCTGTTCGATGTGCGCGCGACGCTGCTCTTTACCAACACGCGTGCGCAGGCCGAGCTGTGGCACCGCGCGCTGGAGTCGATCTGGCCGGAGGATCCGCGCACGCTGGCGCTGCATCACGGCTCGCTGGACCCCAAACTGCGCGCCACAGTCGAACAAGGGCTGCGCGACGGCACGGTGCGCTGCGTGGTGGCCACGTCCAGCCTGGATCTGGGCGTGGACTTTCCGGCGGTGGATCAGGTGCTGCAGATCGGCAGCCCCAAGGGCGTCGCGCGGCTGTTGCAACGCGCCGGCCGCGCCAAGCACCGGCCCGGCGAGTCCGGCAACGTGGTCTGCGTGCCCGCGCAAGCGCTGGAACTGATCGAGTATGCCGCGGCCCGGCAGGCGATCGCGCGCGGCGAGATCGAGTCCCGCGTGCCGCCTATCGGCAGCCTGGATGTGCTGGCGCAGCACGCGGTGACGCTGGCGCTGGGTGGCGGCTTCGAAGCTGGCGATCTGTTTGAGGAGGTGCGCGGCACGCATGCCTACGCCACGCTCGATGCCGCGACCTGGCAGGCCGTGCTGGATTTCATCGTGCAGGGCGGACGCGCGCTCGCGAAGTATCCGGACTACCACCGCGTCGTGCGCGATGAAGACGGCTGCTACCGCGTGCATGACCGGCGCATCGCGTTCCGGCATCGGCTGTCCATCGGCACCATCACGTCCGACGGCGCGGTGGCGGTGAAGTATCTGCGAGGCGGCGGCCTGGGATCGGTCGAGGAGGGCTTTCTGGCGCGCTTGCGGCGCGGCGACCGGTTTCAATTTGCCGGGCGCACGCTGGAACTGGTGCGGCTGGAGGGCATGGTGGCTTACGTACGGCGGGCAAAGGGCGGAGACGGACCCGTCGCGACCTGGCAGGGCGGGCGCATGCCCTTGTCCACGCAATTGGCGAGCGAGGTCGAGAGCCTGTACTCCCATCCCGGCGAGCACCCGGAAATGCGCGCCGTTGCCCCGCTGCTTCGCATCCAGGAACAGGCCAGCGCACTGCCCGACCACGGCCGTCTGGTGGCCGAACTGATCAAGACGCGGCGCGGCTCGCATCTGTTCCTGTTTCCGTTTGCAGGCCGCGCCGTGCATGAAGGAATCGCTGCGATGGTCGCCCTGCGCTGGGGCCGGCGGCAGGCCAACACCATCTCCTACACCGTCAACGATTACGGCCTGATGCTGACGCTGGCCGAACCCGCAGCCCTGGACGACACGCTGCTGCGCGCACTGCTCAGCCCGGACAACATGGCCGATGACCTGCGCGAAGGCGTCAATCTGGGCGAAATGGCGCGCCGGCAGTTTCGAGAGATCGCGCGTGTCGCGGGGTTGTTGACGCCATCGCTGCCGGGGCAGGCGGCGCGTTCGCTGCGGCAGGTGCAGGCCTCCAGCGGGCTGCTCTACGACGTGCTGCGCCGCTACGATCCCGATCACCTGCTGCTCGCGCAGGCCGAGCGCGAAGTCTTTGAACTGCAACTGGAGGCGCCGCGGCTCCTGGCGGCGCTGCAGGACTGCCAGCGGCGCGAGCTGGCCTTGTGCGAGCCGCGCGCGCTTACGCCGCTGTCGTTTCCGCTGTGGACGGAAAGCCTGCGCGGGCAGCTCAGCACCGAAACCTGGCAGGCACGAGTCAAGCGCGCCGCCGAGCAACTGGAGAAGCGGTATGCGCGAATCGCCTGAGGCCGGACTTGCGGTGGCGCTGGCAGGCGAGCCTGTCGTCCTGCTGGGGGCGCGCGCGTTGCACTGGCCTGCGCGGTCCCGGCTGGTGATCGCGGACCTGCATCTGGGCAAGAGCCACGTCTTTCGGCAAGCGGGTATCGCCGTGCCGCGCGGGGCGACGATGGACGACCTGCGGCGCCTGTCGGACCTGATCGCCGCGACGGGCGCCACGGAGCTTTTGATTGTCGGCGACGTCCTGCACGGGCCCGCCGCGCAGGCCGCGTGGCGCGATGCGTGGATTGCGTGGCGCGAGGCGAATCCGGACGTGGACGTGGCGGTGCTGGCCGGCAACCATGACCGCGCGCTGGACGCCCCGGCGCTGGGCATGCGCCAGCTCGGCGAGGCGTGGGCCGACGGCCCGTTCCTGTTCCGCCACCTGCCGACACCGGACGCGCTGGGCCGGCACGTGATCGCCGGCCACGTCCACCCCAAAACGCGTGTGCCGGGCGTCCCGCGCAGCTGGCCCGCGTTCTGGCTGCGTGAAGGCATCACCGTGCTGCCGGCATTTTCCGATTTCACCGGCGGCCATGCGGTGCAGGGCGGGCAGGGGGCTTCGTTGGTCGCTTGCGTGGAAGGCGACGCGTTGCCCATGGGTTGGACGCCGCGCGCGCGGTGATGGGCACGGCGCTTGCTGTCCGGGGACATAACCCCAACGCCGCACCTACGCATCGCCATGACCGAACGTCCCGACCCGTCACCTCCCCGGCAGTCCGCGCACCAACGATTGAATGAGGTCCTATCCGACGCCCATGCGCCGTTGGATCCCGGCCGTTGGCTGCGCGTCCTGGTGGAACAGGGATGCGATCAACTGCCCTTGCCGGGGTCGGGCCAAACGCTGGATCGGTGGCGCGCACTGGCCCGCGTGGCCGAGGCGGACCTGAGCCTGGTCAAACTCTACGAAGGGCACACCGATGCGCTCGCCATCCTGGCGGAACTCCAGGCGCCTGTCCCGCCGGCGAATAGCCGCTGGGCGGTGTGGTGCGCGGAGCCCCCGGATCATCGCGTGCAAATCACCCCGCAGCCCGACGGCACGGCAGTGCTGCAAGGCGTCAAGGCGTGGTGCTCCGGCGCGGCTGCCGTCACGCACGCGCTCGTCAGCGGCTGGAATCCCGCGGGCGAGGCGTGTCTGGCCGCGGTAGCAATGGATCAGGACGGCGTGCAGGTGACCGATGCCGGCTGGCATGCCGTGGGCATGCGCGCGTCGGCAAGCGTGGACGTGGTCTTTCGGGACGCGCGCTGCGCGCTGGTGGATGATCCTGGCGCGTACGTGCATCGGCCTGGCTTTCTTCACGGCGGCGCCGGTATTGCAGCGTGCTGGTACGGCGGATTGCTGCATATCGCACAGACTTTGCACCGGGCCTTGCCCAGGCATTCCGCCGACCCGCATCGGCTGGTGCATCTGGGCGCCATCGACGTGGCCCTGGCGCAGGCCCGGGCGGTGTTGCGCGAAACCGCCGCCGAGATCGACGCGCATCCGCGGCAGGCGTGCGCGTTGGCCTGCGCCCGCGCGCGGCTGGCCGTGGAAGCGGCTGCGTCGGTGGTGGTGGAACGGGCCGCGCGGGCGCTGGGCGCGGGCCCCTTGTGCCGCGACGCGCACTTTGCGCAGGTAATGGCCGATCTGCCCGTGTTTATCCGGCAGAGCCATGCGGAGCGTGATCAGGCCGCGCATGGGCAGGCGGTGCTCAACGACGGAGGCACGCCATGGGCTCTGTAGCCGTGGACCATTTTGAACGTCTCTACCAGGCGGATCCCGATCCGTGGCGCGTGGCCAGCGCGTGGTACGAACGCCGCAAACGCGGCCTGTTGCTGGCGGCGCTGGGGCGCGAGTGTTATCGCCATGCCCTCGAGCCGGGTTGCGGCACGGGCGAGCTGACGCGGTGCCTTGCGCTGCGCTGCGCGCGCGTCTGTGCGGTGGACGCCGCGCCGGCCGCAACGGCGCGTTGCAGCGCCCGCGTGGCCGGCGAAGGCATGGACCATGTCCAGGTCTTGACGCTGGACCTGCCGCGGCAGTGGCCCGAGACGCCCGCCGCTGGCTTTGACCTCATCGTGCTGTCGGAAGTCGCGTACTACCTGGACGGCGCCGCGCTGTGCAGGTTTCTGAGCGCCGTCGATGCATCCCTTGCGCCGGACGGCGAGATCGTTGCCTGCCATTGGCGGCCGGATTTCGATGACCGTCTTCAGAACACGGACGCGCTGCACGCGGCGATCGGCGCGTTGCCCGGCCTGTCGCGCAGCGTGCATCACGTGGAAGACGAGTTCCGCCTGGATGCCTGGCGCAGACACCCCCAATCAGGAAGCCATTCATGATCGGCGTATGCATTCCAGCGCACAACGAGGAGCGCCACATCGAAGACTGCCTGCGTGCCGTCATGCGCGCATCCCGCCATCCGCGTCTTGGCCGGGAACCCGTGCGTATCGTCGTGGTGCTGGATCACTGCGAGGATGAGACCGCGCGCCGGGCGGCAGGCTGGCCGGTGGAGCTTCTGATGGTCCAGGCGCGCAACGTCGGCATGGCGCGCGCGGCGGGCGCTCAACATCTGCTCAATGCCGGCGCGCGCTGGCTGGCTTTCACCGACGCCGACACCTGTGTGTCGCCCGGGTGGCTGGCCGACCAGCTTTCCCTGAATGCGGAGGTGGTTTGCGGCACCGTATCGGTCACCGGATGGGATGCGCATGGCGAGTTCGCGCAGCGCGCACGCCGGGCGTTCGCCACGCACTACCACGATCGCGACGGTCACCGGCATGTGCATGGTGCGAACCTGGGCATCGCGGCGCACACGTACCGCCGCATCGGCGGCTTTGCGGCGCTGACGTGCAGCGAGGACCAGGCCCTGGTCGACAAGCTGGAAGCCGGCGGGGCGCACATCGCATGGTCGTGCCTGCCGCGCGTCAGCACAAGCGCTCGGCCGTACTCGCGCGTCGAAGGCGGATTCGCCGCCGCACTGCGGATGGGGTGGGAGGCCGAGCCGGACGGCGCTGGTGCTCAGGCTGATCGGGACGAGGAGGGGCGGGCGCCGTCCAGCCACTGCTTGTGATAGGCGATCAGCTGCGCCAGGGCGTGTTCGGCGCTGGCGCGGCGGATGGCGTTGCGATCGCCCTCGAAGCGCGCCGTCTCGGTATAGATCGCGGGCGAGGCGTCGGCCGGACCCGACTTGAACACCCACGCGTAGCACTGCGTGCCGGCGGGAATCTCCGGGTCGGTATCGTCGGTGACGCCCGTGTTTGAGATCGCTACATTTGCCGGGCTGTTTCGCGCCGCGCCCAGCGCCATTTCCCGCGCCACGGCTTCGCTCGTGAGGTTGTGGCGTTGCAGCGTGCGTGCAGCGACGCCCAGGCATTTCTGCTTGGCCTGTGGCGAGTAGGCGACGAACGCGCAATCCAGCAGCGCGCCCGCGCCCGGTATGTCCGCAAGCGTGGCCGCAATCAGCCCCGCCGTGCAGGACTCGGCCGTCACCAGTTTCAGCGAATGCTCGTGCATGTAAGCGGCGACCCGTTCGATGGCATTCATTCCGATCCTCCTGCGTGAATGCCCGGGCCCAGCAAGCTCCGTGCCGTCCGCCCTCCCGTCATCTTTCTGGCGGTTTGTGCGCAACGGCCACGCCTACCGACCCGCACGGCAAGCGATATTTACCGCCTCCCAGCCACGTTACGGGTTCGCCAGAAGGCAAGGTGCAGACATAGATGGGGACGCTGGAGGCCTCCTGGGTTCTCTTTGCGATCAAACGCCGTTCTACGCGGCATGTGGAGCGATCGGGGAGTTTTACGATTACGTCGGACAGCCTGGATCCTGAAGCCATATTCATCTCCTGAATGTCGAGTGTCGTGTTGCCGGATGCGGTTGTTTGGCCTTGCCACGGCGTTCTGACCGCATGACCCTTTCTTAGCATCGCGGCCGCCTTTGGCCTATCGGCCATAAAGCGTGGACCCCTGCCCCCGCTTGCGCAATCGGCACCCGGCACAGCACTTGCTGCCTACACCAAGCGGGCGGGCGAGGGCGCGCGTTTCAACGTTTGAGCGCGAGTCCGGCCTGCTTGTTTCGCAACTTGCAACGGGAGAGACGATATGAGTAGAGACCCGAGGAACACGTCGAACTATCGCGGCGACCGGGAACCGTGGCAGGACCCCGCGCCGTCATACGGTTACCAGGGCGAAGGCACGCGACAAGGCGGCACGCGCGAGACCCGGGAACCGGTGCGCAGCCGCAGTGCCGATCCCGGCCAAAGCAGCTATGGCGGGTTTTCGAATGAAGATCCCTCGTTCCAGCGCCAACAGGTCTATGAGGGTCAGAGCCGCGGCCGTGGCGGTGATGATCGCGGATACGACCCGCAAGGAAATAGATATGGCGATCAAGGCCGCGGGGCCGGCGGCCAGGGACGCTTCCAGAGCGGCCGCGACCGTGCCTATGGCGGCCGGGAACAGGCCTACGACGGTCCCACGTCGTTCGGCGATGACGAAGGCGGCTACTACGGCGACCGCCCCGCGTGGCGCGAGGAATCCATGTCGTTCGAAACCGCCGAACGGGGCGGCTATAACCGTGGCCCGACGGCCTGGCGGGATCGCGCATCGCGCCGGACCGATCCCAAGGGCTACATCCGTTCGGACGATCGCATCCGCGAGAACGTATGCGAAGCGCTGGCCCATAGCGGCCTGGACGTGAGCGACGTTTCGGTCGCGGTCCTGGACGGTCATGTCGTGCTGGAGGGCACCGTTCCCGATCGGCGCACCAAACACCGCGTCGAGGATTGCACGGTCGAGTGCGCGGGCGTGAATGATGTCGAGAACCGGATCCGCGTTGGAGCCGCGGGAGGCTTGAATCCAGGCGCGAGCAGCTCGGGCGCCGGTAGCACCGGCAGTGTCGATGACGTCGGCACCGCGAAGGAATGACTGGTCCCCCAGTACGTACCACGTTGACCCTGATGAAAGGAGCACATGATGACCAAACACAAGGACAGCACGCACGAAACGGACGCGCCCGACCGCAGCCAGGACGACACGCCCCGCGAGTCGCAGGCGAGTCACGGCGACACGCAGAACCGCACGAAGAAGGAGGGCCATACCACGCAGATCGGCACTGGCCAGGACCAGCAGAGCCAGCGCAACCGCGGTCAGGGCGCCCGGTCCAAGCCGTGATCCCGGTGCACAGATTGTGCAGGGACCGTAGCCGATGACGCTTGACGCGTTGTGGGACTTTCTGCAGTGGCCAGCCATGGCGGCGTCGCTTGCTGCCGCCTGGCTGGTCGCGTCGCGTAGCGCCGGGCGCCGCCACGCGGGCTTCTGGGTCTTTCTCGCCAGCAACGTGCTGTGGGTGGCGTGGGGCCTGCACGATGACGCGTGGGCGCTTATTGCACTGCAACTGGGATTGGCCGTCATGAACGTGCGCGGGGTTCTGAAAAACGATTCGTAGGACTCCTGTCCGCGCGGGCAAAGGCCTATACTTTTCCCCATCACGCACGCTCCGGCGCACGGCACAGGGCGTCTGCCGCCTTCCCCCCGCGCGGCGTTCGCCGGGCATTCATGTGCACAGGGTCATGGCCCCTTTTTCAAGGAGGCAACTCCCATGTCGCGCCCCAGCAGATAGACGGCTTGCTTTAGACGCTGTTTGTAAATGCATCGCCTTCGAGGAGATGTGTGATGAACAAACTGTCCAGCAGCACCTTGGAAGATCTGCGCGCCGCGGTCCGGGGCCAGATCCTGTCCGCCGGCGATGCCGGCTACGACGACGCTCGCAAGATCTGGAACGCCACGGTAGACCGGCGGCCCGCCGTCATTGCGCGATGCGCGGGCCCTGCCGACGTGCGCCGCGCCGTGGATTACGCGCGCGAGAATCAGTTGGTAGTCTCCGTGCGCGGCGGCGGCCACAACATCGCGGGCACCGCCGTCTGCGATGACGGCATGATGATCGATCTGTCACCCATGAAATCGGTACGCATCGATCCCGTGCGCGCTCGGGCCTTCGTGGAACCCGGCGCCACCTTGTCCGACCTCGATCACGAAGCGCAGGCATTCGGCCTTGCCGTTCCCCTGGGCATCAACTCCACGACCGGCGTAGCCGGCTTGACGTTGGGAGGCGGTTTCGGCTGGCTGACGCGCCGGTTCGGCATGACTGTCGACAATCTGGTGTCTGCCGACGTCGTCACAGCCGACGGCCAGTTGCTGCACGCCAGCGACTCGGAAAACCCGGACCTGTTCTGGGCACTTCGCGGCGGCGGCGGTAATTTTGGCGTGGTCACGATGTTCGAGTTTCAGCTTCATCCGGTGGGGCCTGAGGTCTACGGCGGACTGGTGGTGATACCGCTCGAACAGGCGCGCGACGCGCTGGCGCGATACCGCGATGCATTGCCGTCCATGCCTCAGGAGCTGACCGTTTGGGCGGTGCTGCGCCAGGCGCCGCCGCTGCCTTTCCTGCCGGCATCCGTGCACGGCAAGCCCATCATCGCCTTTGCGTCGTGCTACACGGGCGGCGTGGACAAGGGGCCGGATGCCCTGCAAGTGGTGCGTGGTCTGGGCGAGCCCTACGGCGAACATCTTGGGCCGATGCCGTACGCGGCCTGGCAGAAGGCGTTCGATCCATTGCTGACGCCCGGCGCGCGCAACTACTGGAAGTCTCACAACATCGGGGAGCTGGAAGACGGCCTGATCGACGCCGTCGTGTCGGCGGTACAGAACGTGCCGTCGCCGCAATGCGAGATCTTCTTTGGCCACATTGCCGGCGTGGCGATGCAGGTGCCGGTGTCAGCCACCGCGTATCCGCACCGGGCAGCGCAATTCGCCATGAACGTGCACGGACGTTGGGACGATCCACAGGACGATGCGCGTTGCATCGCCTGGGCGCGCGATATCTTCAAGGCGACAGAGCCCTGGTCGCAAGGCGGCGTGTATGTGAACTTCCTGACGCAGGACGAAACCGCACGGGTGGGAGCGGCCTATGGCGAGAACTTCGACCGGCTGGTGCAGGTGAAGACCCGCTACGATCCGCACAACCTCTTCCGGCATAACCAGAACATCAAGCCGGCCGCGCCCTGATGTCGGGGAGCGATGCGTCAGCCGGGCCGGCGGGATGCAGCATGGGACCGGCCCCGCTTCAATGCAACTGATCCGACCCCTTCGGCTGCAATCCCGCCAAGGCATTCCAGTCCGGATCCTTGAACATGCGCAGCTCGACCGGATAGACCGGATGCCCCGCAAGGCATGCGTTGAACGCATCCAGAAACGCTTCGACATTCGGCGTGTAGTACCGCCACTCCTTCTGATGATTGCCCGTCAGGCAAGCCACCTGCACACCGGCGTCCGAATGCTCGAAGCCCTGTTCGATGGCTTCTTCAAACGCATTGGTGCGCTGCTTGTCTTCGTCGTTCGGCATGCCCGTCTCGATGCCCTGATACGCCCAGGTGATGATGATCAGGTTTTCGTTGAGCTGACGATCGGACTCGGACGGCAGACCGGTGCGAAAGCGAACGACGACCGGCAGACCGTTGATCTGGGCTTCGCCCACTGCCCACATATCGCCTGGAAATATGCTGCTCATTGCGTGTAACTCCTGCTGATTCAAATGCCGAACAAGCCGGGAGTCTATCGCAACGCATCGCGCGGTCAGGTGGTGTGCGGGATCAATGCGTTCGTCTTGATCTGCGTGGAACCGCCATGCCACATGGCGCAGATACAATCGCCCGGTCGTTTGCACCACAGCGACAGCCGTTGTTCACAGGGAAGCAGTAGATGTACACGTATTTGAAGTTCGCCGCCGCCGCGGTGCTGGTGGGATCCGCCTTTTCGGCCATCGCCGGGCCAGACCACCAGGCCGAACGCCTCTATGACCGCGCCGTCCAGCAAGACGCCGGGGCGCTGAAGGCGCTTCAGGATCTCGCGAAGGACAACGATCCCGAAGCGCTCATGGCGCTGGGTTTCATGTATGAGCACGGCGTTGGCGTCAGCCGCGACGTCAAATTGGCCATCGCCAACTACGCGCTGGCGTGCCATCAGGTCGGTCAATACGGGTGTGCCAACGCCGCCTACTTTTTCGAGTACGGCATCGGTGTCGACAAAGACGCCAGCATCGCTGAGCGCTACATCGGGCTCATCGCCAAGGACGACATCGACAACATCGACGACATGAAAGAGCTGGAGCGCCAGCGCCACATCGTTTACGAGGGCAAGGCCGCAGCCGAGACGGACGTCGAAATGCGGCTGCCGGTCATCGAATACCTTGAACGTCACGTCGGGTCGGCCTCCTCTGATGCCCGCGCGATGATGGCGCGAATCGGCTTCACCAAGCTTGACACCCTGCGGTTGGCGCGCGTCTGGGCAGAGCGGGACAAAGAACCCGAGATGCTGTTCCGTGTTGGCAGCTTCTACAACTTTGGCTACTCGCACGTCGAGAAGAAGGACGCCGAGGCCTTCAGGTGGTGGCAACGCGCGGCAGAAGCCGGCGAGCCGCAATCGCAGAACCTGCTGGGCCTTGCCTACTTGCAAGGCAAGTGGGGCGTGGATCAGGATCCACCCGTCGCCGTGTCATGGTTCGAGCGCGCGGCCGCGCAAAGCGACCGGGATGCGTTGGTCAATCTGGGCGAAATCTACTACCTGGGCGAGATCGTTCCAGTTGATTACGCCCGGGCGCGTTCCCTGTTTGAAGAGGCGATTGAGCAGGGCTCCGCCCGTGCACCAAGATTCCTGATCTGGATCTACTACAACGGCCAGTCGGTAAAGACCGATTGCCAAAAGGCCCTGCAATACCGCCAGGAGCGGCGCAACCATCAACCGGATCCGCAGGACGACGCCAAATTCCTGGGCCAATGTAAAAGCGATCTGGACCAGCGCAAACAGGCGGGCAAAGCGGCGCCCATGCTGCGCCTGCAGCACAAGTCGACGTACCACGGCGGCAACGGCGGCGCCTTGGCCTGCGAACCGAATTTTGTCGTCACCACCGACAAACTGGGTGAAATCGCCAATCTGCGGGTGACTGTGGAATTGAAGAATGACCAGGGCGCGACGACACAGCGCACCCTGGCGTTCAGTCCGTTTGGCATGAATACGATGAACGAAGGGCTGGATGGCCGGGCATGGGATTCGTTCAGTTCAAGCACCTTGTTACCGATGAAGACCCAGGAATTCTGCGATTTTCTGGCCGACTACCGGATCACGGAAGCGACTGCGCTCGTGAATGGCCGGCAAGCGGATCTGGTCGCGGAAGGGATGTTCAAGAAGTAGAGCGGGCGTTCGTCCGCCGCCTTCACCAGCGCATCCGAAAGCCCATGGTCCCCGACAACGAGCGATTGCCGCCTGAGTGCGCCAAGCTGGTGTTCAGCAACCCCTCGGCATAGATCGAATACTTGTCCTTGCCCCAGTTGTGGGATGCGCCGGCGCCGATGCCGCCCCACAGGCGATCCGGCCGAGACTTGAATGCCGTCCCGCCCACATCCACCTGGCTGCCGTTCAGAAACTCGTAGTACAGGTTGGCGACACCATAGACATGCGCGCGGTCCATCCCATCCTTGCCGCCGCGCGTCTCACGGTCCAGCGTCACGCCCAGCCGGCTCTGCAGGCTGCCGCCCCGGCTTGAGCGCACCGTCGCGCCGAACGCATCGTCGAAGCGATCAAAGTGCACGCCCGAATAGGTCAACTGCGCCTGCGGCGTCAGCGACCATACGGCGTTCAGCGCGATGCGCTTGCCGCTTTCGACGGACAGGGCGTAACCGGCGCCATCGTTGCCTTTGACCAGGCGGCGGCCAGCCAGTCGCGAACTCAGGTCCGAGTTGAACCACATCACCTGCGCCAAGCCATCCACGTAGAGGCCGTCGTTGCCGTACCACGTCAACGTGCCGCCCAGGCCGTAGCCGTCGGTGGCGATGTCGCCATTGCCATATACGGAGCGCGTCGACGTGTTGCCGTGTACGTATTGGAAGTATCCGCCGCCCACCAGCGCGCCATTCTCGCGGCGGGACAACAGAACGTCCGAGCCCGCCTGCACCTTCGAGTAGTTCAGCGTGAAGTCGGTGCCGCTGCTCGACGCGCTGGGCTCGACCCGGCGGTTGCCGCCTTCGATACGTGCCCACGCGCCGGTGCCGTCGAGGTGAGCGCCGGCGTCCTGCATGCCACCCGCGCGGGCATCGCCGCCTGCTACTTGCCCGCCACCCGCGCCCGACCAATAGCGGTTCCCGACACGGCGCTGCAGCGTCGACACTCCGTTCAACGCCAGCAACGCCTGTGGGTAGGCCTCGTAGGCCGATACGCCGGCCTGATACAGCGGTTGCGGCGCGGGATTCACGCCCGGCGCGGACGGTGCGTCGTCCGTCCGTTCAGACCTTAGATACCAGTTGCCCAGTTCCGTGCCGGATGCGTTGCCCTGGTAAAGCTGATAGGCGTACGAGCCCGCCACGACTGCGGGCTTGCCGTTCACTTGATAATCGCCGGCCAGCGAGAAGGCACCGTTCGAGTTGCCGCCTACCGACACCAGCATGATGCCTTCCGTGGTTGCGGCCCCCGCGCCGCCCGCGTTGGTTACCTTCAACACCGAGGTGCCGGCCGTATCGCCGTTGACCACCACCTTGTCGGTGATCGACGCGTCGTTGCCCAGTACGGTGTTCAAGGCGATGACGCCGGCGCTGCCCACGTAGTTGCCGCCGATGGTCAGCACGTTGCCTGGCGCGGCCCCGCCCAGCGTGATGGTTCCCGCGTTGGTGACGGTGCCGTTGATCGTCGCCGTACCGCCGCTGATGGCCGGTCCGGACAGGGCCGTGCCCGCAGCCAGGGACAAATTGCCGTTCAGGACGAAACCGCTCTGCTGAACCGTCAGCGACGATCCGTCACGCAGGAACACACCGGTCGTAGTGTCGGCGGGTGTGCCCACCGCCAATCCGGCATCCGTCAAGGTGAGACCACTGCTGGCCAAGTTGAAGACGCTCCAATTGCGGATGTCGCTGCCGGCGTGCGTCGCGTTCACGGCATTGGACACGTTGAGGGTGTCAACGCCGCCACCGCCGCCGTCCAGCGCGGTGATGCCGGAGAACCCGCCGTACAGGTCCATCGTATCGTTGCCCGCGCCGAGGTTGATGGCGCCGTTGACGACGGCGCCGTTGCGGACGATGACATGGCTGTTCCCGCCATTGTTCGAAATGGCAACGCCGGAGGTTGATTCGACGCGGGCAGCCGGCCTGACGTCGACGGTGCTCGTGCCGCCGGCATTCGAGGCTGTAGAGATCGCGGCGCCGGAACCTCCCGCCACGTGTCCCAGCACGACGACGTTGGTGCTATTGGCGGTCGGCGAGGCGCCAGCGCCATTCACCGCATACACGCCACTGCGTCCGCCCTGGGCGTTATTGACGGTGATGTCCAGCGCCGACCCAAGGCCGCGGGTTTCGGCATACACGCCATCCATGCCGGCGCCCGTCGCGGTGTCCGTGCTTGTGATGCTGACATCGCCCGTGTCGGTCGTCACCAGGTAAATGCCATACAGTCCGCCGTTCGTGACCCTTCCGGTAACGGTAACGTCTCCGGCCCCCGCATTTGCAACCGAGATCCCCGACGACGTCGTGCCAGTGGCGGTACCGGTCGACCTGACCGAAATGGCGCCTCCGTTGCCGGAGACCGCAATGCCGAATTCACCGTGGGTATCCACGGCGTCGATAGTCGTGTCCACCCCGGAATAGGTGAACGCGGCGATGCCGCTGAAGCCGCCGGTCGCCGTGCCCGTGGAGTCGATCTGCACCGCGCCGGATCCGCTGTGGTCGACCAGAATTCCCATGTTGCTGGCGCCGTTGCTGTTTACAGCGCGGACCGTGGTGCTGGTGCCGGTCGCGTTGGTGACGGCAATGCCGTCGCTGGCGCCATTCGCCGTGCCGGTCGAGCTGACCTGGACGGCGCCGGTGCCGGCGTTGTTGTTGACGATGATGGCCGCGCCACTCAGGCCTGCCGTGTCCGCCGCGGTGACGGTCGTATCGGTGCCGCCTGCGATCTGCACGCCGATGCCGTCGATGGACCCGGTGGCCGTGCCAGTGGACGTGACGTGGACAGCGCCCGTACCGCTGTTCGACACATAGATGCCGTTGCCGTTGCCACCGTAGGTATCGCTTGCGGTAAGCGTGATGGCACCGTTTTGCCCGTAAAGCGCGATGCCATGGCCGTTCGTCGCGGTGGCCGAGCCTGACGAGGTCACGGTCAGCGCGCCGGTTCCGGACATGGCGACGATGCCATTCTCGTGGCCCTGCGTGTGATTCGCCTCGATCGTCAGATCGGTGCCGCCGACCATGTTGGCGTAGATGCCTGCCTTGCTCACGCCCGTGGCCGTCCCCGTCGAGACAACCCGAACCGACCCGCTGCCGTAGCCGTTGGCGCCGATGCCGTTTTCCCCGCCCTGGGTGTCATTGGCGATGATCAGCATGTTTGCACCATAGCTGTCGCCTCGGATTCCTTCGCCCGACGGGCCCGTCGCGGTGACTGCGCCGGTGGAGGTGATGTTTAGGTCGCCGCTGATGTCGTTCAAGCCATAGATGCCGAAACTGCCTGCCGTGCTGATATTCGACTGATGATCGTCGACGAACGACACCCCGCCTATACCCTGAAGATCGATTCCGTTATCTGCCACGGATACGGACAGGCCGAATCCGGGTTGGGTGGTGACAGAGATGGGAGCCCCCGCATTGATGCCCTGCGGGACGTCCGTAACGGCAGCCGGGCCGGAGCAAATGGACGTAGGGCTTACGGTGCAGTCCCCGGCGAGGGCGGTTTGCCCGATATAGGCGCTGGACGCGAGGTTCAACAGGGGGACGGCGACAAAGCCCGTCAGGCGGCGCGGGGTTCTCTGATTGGTAAGACGCTTCAAGGGAAACCTCGGCATGTCGCACTCCTCCGTTGGTCGATGTGCGCCGTAGCGCCGATTCGAGCTCTTTCTGGTACTACGGCATGGAGCGAATGAACTTAACCTCGCGCGACGAGCGCCAGAGGGGACGACTGCTCAGCTGATCATGGGCTTGGTGCTTGGGCTGTCCGGATGGAATGAAATCACTTGATCTGGACCCGCCATGGCGTCTTCCGTCACTGTAAAAACGATGATGCTGTTTTTATTTCGCAGCAGTATATTCATCCGCAGGATCAGCATGTTTGGGATGATTGAGACGGTCGCAGGCGTCGGGTAGATTTCGCATCAAGCATGGTGCGATGCGCCTGGCGCCCGGCCAGAACAAGTCCCAAGTGACAAATCGCATTCCGGAACTTGCCGCGCTTTTGGCGCCGCGCAAGACGCATTTTCATTGACCGTTGTTTTATGCATCGGAGGCCGCAATGAATATCCGCGATACGTCTCATCCAGCCAGGCTTTCCCCGTTCGAATTGAAGGACGAGCTTTTCAAGCTGGCCGGCCGCATCACCAACAGGCTGATGCTGGACGTCGGCAGGGCCGCCAGGACACGCTAGCACCCCCGAACTGCATGACACGGCGCTTTCCATCTTTGGATCGGCAAGGAGAAAGTCATGGACTGGTTTGTTGCTACGTTGAAGGCCTACCCTGAAATCGCCATCTTTCTCGCGCTCGGTATCGGTTACTGGGTAGGCGGAAAGAGCTTCAAGGGTTTCAGCCTGGGTGCGGTGACCTCGACCTTGCTGGTCGCGATCGTCATCGGCATTCTCGGCGTCAAGATATCCCCCAATGTGAAGTCGGTTTTCTTCCTGATGTTCCTGTTTGCCGTGGGCTACGGCGTGGGCCCGCAGTTCGTGCGCGGTATCGCAAAGGATGGGCTGCCGCAGGCGATCTTCGCGGTGATCATGGCGCTGCTGTCGTTGGGCGCTGCGGTCGTCGCGGCGATGCTCGCCGGCTACGACCTGGGTTCCGCGGCCGGGCTGTTTGCGGGCTCGCAGACCATTTCCGCCTCCATGGGCCTGGCGACCGATGCGATCAACCGGCTGGGCCGCACGCCGGAGGAAACGCAGGCGTTGCTGGACGCCATGCCGATCGCGTACGCGGTCACGTACATCTTCGGCACCGTGGGATCGGCGATCATCCTGGCGCAGATCGGCCCGAAATTGCTTGGCATCGACCTAGTGGCGGCATGCAAGGCCTATGAGCAGAAGCTGGGCGCGGGGCAAGGCGCGGCGGATGCTACCCATTGGTACGAGTTCGAAGTGCGCGCCTACGCCATCGCTGAGAACAGCCCCTTCATCGGCAAGACGGTCGGCGAGGTTGAAGCGGGCACGCAGGCCGGCTTCCGGGCCTTTGTCGAGCGGATACGGCGGGGGGGCAAGATCATCGAGGTGGACCAGGCGACCGTCATCGAAGCCGGCGACATCGTCGCGGTAGGCGGCAAGCGCGACCAGATGATCGCCCGGTTAGGCCCGAGCGGCCGGGAGGTCGAGGACGCCGAACTGCTGGACATCAAGACCGAGGGTGTCGATATCTACGTCTCGAACAAGAGCGTGGACGGCAAGCGGCTGGAGGAACTGGCGCACTGGCCCGGCGCGCGCGGCGTGTTCCTGAAGAAGATCCGGCGCGGGCCGACCGAGACGGTGATCCCCATCCTGCCGAAGACGGAACTGTTCCGCGGCGACGTGATCACCGTGGTCGGGCGGACCCAGGACATCAATGCCGCGGCCAAGAATCTGGGCTACGTCGACCGGCCCACGACTGTGACGGACGTCGCCTTCGTGTCGTTGGCGATCACCATCGGCGCGCTGATCGGCGCGATCGTGATCAACGTCAGCGGTATCCCGCTCACGATTTCGACAGCGGGTGGCGCGTTGATCGCCGGCATCGTGTTTGGCTGGTTCCGCGCCATCCATCCCACCTTTGGCCGGATTCCCGAACCCACGCTGTGGTTCATGAACTCCGTGGGTTTGAACGTGTTTATTGCGGTAGTCGGTATTTCCGCAGGGCCGGGCTTCGTCGCGGGCTTGCAGAAGCTCGGCATCAGCCTGTTCCTGTGGGGCATCTTCGCGACGACTGTGCCGCTCGTGCTGGGCATGTTCATTGCCAAGTTCGTCTTCCGCTTCGACCCGGCGTTGATCCTTGGAATTTGCGCAGGCTCGCGCACCACTACGGCCGCGTTGGGCATGGTGTGCGAAGCGGCCAAGAGCCAGGTGCCGGGACTCGGGTACACGGTGACGTACGCCGTGGGCAATACCTTGCTGACGATCTGGGGAATGGTGGTGATCATGATTCTTTCGTAGAGACATTGCGAGCCCCGCCGGCTTGGCAACAGGGCTTGCGCAAACCATCAGGGGACTGTCATGTCGACCGAGACACACGAAGGGCATCAACTGGACCACTTGTTCTCCATCTCCGCCGCGCGACTGGACCGATGGCGCGACCTGAACGCCAAGGCGCAGACCTGGGCCGCCGAAGTACGCAGCGGTAAGGGGGCGGGCGGGTCCGGCGCCGTTCAGGACGCGTTGAGCGATCTTCGGCCGATGGAGAGCTACTTTGCATACCCCGGCGTGCAATTGCTGCGCACGCTGGACGACCGAATCGCCGATGGCGATGCGATGGGCGCCGCGCGGCTGGTGCTGCGCATGAGCAACGCACTGCTCTCGGGTAGCTACCGCTACGACGAAGGCGAATGGGAGGCAGCCGAGGAGTCTGCGGGGGAGGGGCCGGACCGAACGCCACCCGGGATGGCCGGGAGCCTTGCGCGGCGGCCTTACTTTGAGGCGCTTTTCGTCAGCCCGGCGCCACCAGCGCGCGCCGCCGCCATCTGCCGCGAAATACGCGAGCTTCGGCGTCACGACGACACATTGATCTACGAGCCCGTGATGGCGGGCAGCGTCGAAGATGCGCTGCTGGCGACCATTCTCAACGGCAAGCTCGAGGCAGTGGTCATCTACGATGGCATACCCGTTCCGTCCAAGCACGATGCGTCGCTGCTGCGCGATTACCTGTCCGTCTACCAGCATCTGGACACCACGGTGGACTCGCCGAGGGAGATCGGCGTGAAGCTGGCCCGCCTGATTGCCAACATACGGCCCGAGCTGGACATCTATCTGCTCACCGACCGGAAGGTGGAGCAGCTTGCCGGAGACCCCAGCGCGTCGGCCATACGCCGCGTGTTCTATGAGGTCGAGGAACCCATGGAGGTGCACCTGAACATTCTTGAAGGAGTGCGAGATCGGCAATCCACACCGCACTTCGACAACCTCAAGCAATACGCCGCCAAGCCGATCAGCACCTTCCATGCGCTGCCCATCGCACGCGGCAAGTCGATCATCAAGTCGAACTGGATCCGCGACTTCGGCGAGTTCTATGGCCTGAATCTGTTCCTGGCGGAGACCTCTGCCACGACCGGCGGCCTGGACAGCATGCTGGAGCCGACCGGCAACATCAAGGTTGCTCAGGAGAAGTTCGCGCGTGCTGTTGGCGCTGACCACGTATTCTTCGTCACGAACGGCACATCGACGTCGAACAAGATGGTCTACCAGGCGGTGACCAAGCCGGGCGATATCGTCATCGTGGACCGCAATTGCCACAAATCGCACCACTACGGCATGGTGCTGTCTGGCGCGCAGCCGCTCTACGTGGAAGCCTTCCCGATGACGGAGTACTCGATGTACGGGGCCGTGCCCCTACGCACGGTCAAGCAGGCGCTGCTGGACCTGAAGGCGGCGGGGCGCCTGGACAAGGCCGCCATGGTCACGCTGACCAACTGCACCTTCGACGGCCACATCTACAACACCCGCCGCGTCATGGCCGAATGCCTGGCCATCAAGCCGGACCTGATCTTCCTATGGGATGAAGCGTGGTTTGGGTTTGCGCGCTGGTCACCGTTCCTGCGCATGCGCACCGCCATGGGCGCTGCAGCGGCCTTGCGCGAGTGGCGGGACGATCCCAAGGCGCAGGAAGCCTGGGAGGCCCAGTGCCGGGAACTGGGCGAAGACCTGGATCCCAAGGATCCGCGCCTGCTGGACCGGGAGCTGACGCCGAACCCGAAGACCATGCGGATACGGGTCTACGAGACGGATTCCGTGCACAAGTCCATGTCCAGCCTGCGGCAGGGGTCGATCGTGGCGGTGCGCGACGAAGACTACGAACATCATGTGTCGGCATTTCGCGAGGCGGTTTTCATTCACGCGTCCACGTCGCCCAATGCCCAGATCATTGCGTCGCTGGACGTCGCACGCCGGCAGATGGAGCTGGAAGGCTACGAGCTGGTCATGCGCGCCATCGAGGTCGCGTTGGCCATTCGGCGCGAGGTGTCCAATCACCCGCTGATTTCCAGATACTTCAGTGTCCTGGGCGCCGACAAAATGATCCCTGAGGAGTTTCGGGCATCGGGGTTTGCCGATTTTCTGGCGCCCGGCACGAACTGGCTGACCGCCGCCAAGGCGCTCAAGGACGATGAGTTCTGTCTGGATCCGACGCGACTGACGCTGGTGTGCGGCACGGCGGGGTATGACGGCACCGCGTTCAAGAACCTGCTGGCCTCGCGCTACAACATCCAGCTCAACAAGACCTCGCGAAATAGCGTGCTCTTGCAGAGCAATATCAACAACACCCGCAGCGACGTCGCGTCGCTTATCAAGGTACTGCTCGAAATCTCGGAAGAGATCGAAACGCGGCTGAGGGAAACGGGCGAAGCCGGGCGGGCCGCCTTCGCGGAAAAGGTCCGGAGTCTGATGGAGGATGTGCCGGACTTGCCCAATTTCAGCCAATTCCACGATGGATACCGCGACGATCCCGGCAGCATCACGCCGGAGGGCAACGTCCGCGCTGCATTCTTTGCCGCCTACAACGAAGAGGACTGCGAGTACCTACCGTTGGCGAGCCCGGAACTGGACCAACGCCTGGAAGCCGGACCGGCGCTGGTGTCCGCCAATTTCGTCATTCCGTACCCACCGGGGTTTCCCATCATGGTGCCGGGACAAATCATCGATGCCCACACCGTCGGGTTCATGCGCAAGCTCGATGTGAAGGAGATCCACGGCTACAACGCGTCGCGGGGCATAAAGCTGATCAAACCCTCCGTCATCGGGAAATGAGCGCCGCCGACCCGAGCAATGCGGACCTCCGTTGCGCTGCCGGAATGCTGGAAGTCACCGCCGCGCCACGCCAATTTGCTCGGGCGAGGGATGCCGCACTCCAAGAATCCCGGACTTTCATATTCAGGGAGCATTTCATGAACAAGTCGATTTTCCCTTGCATGGCGGTCGTGCTCTCAGGCGTCTGCCTGTCGACGGCCGCCCAGACCGTTACGCCGCTCAAAGGCCAGACTCCCGAATTGACCCAGCAGGACGTCGCCGCGTGCCAGGCGCAGTCGGCCAACACGTCGAGCGCGGCGGCCGCCGACACGCCTTCGGCTGGCGGACGAGCCCGTGGCGCAGCAGCCGGCGCCACGGCGGGCGCTGTCGTCGCAGGCGCGCGTGGACGCCAGCACGAAGAGGTGTACGACCGTATGGATGACGACACCAAGCAGGCGTACCGGCAGAACCAAGCGAAAGACGCCGCCGCGGCGGGCATGGTGGTGGGCGGGTCGCGCCAACGACAGGACCGGCGTCAGGATCGTGCGAACCAGGCGCAGCAGAGTGCGAACGCTTCGTCAGCATATGCCGCTTGCATGCAGCAGCGCGGCTATCAGGTCGGGCCGTGAACGCGCAGGGCATTTTTTCTCGCGTTACCCAGTTTCCCGTGCGACACACCACAAAAGGAGTACGTCATGTCTCATAAATATTCCGCAGTCTGCCGGACCGGTATGGCCCTCTTCACCATCATTGCGGCTGGCTTTCTGTTTGGCGGCTGTACCACGACACCGCCGTCCAAACCGTCTGCTGCGCCCAAGACCGATACGCGGGCTGCTTTGGACGACGCGGCCAACGCGACCTTATCCAAGCTTTACGAAGCCGCGCCGTCATCCCGTGAACTGGTCGCTCGCGCCAGGGGCGTGCTGGTGTTCCCGGATGTGCTCAGCGGGAGCTTCATCGTTGGCGCCGAGCATGGCAAAGGTGTGCTGCGCGTAGGGCAGTCGGCGGTAGGCTACTACCGCACCACGTCGGGGTCGATCGGCTTTCAGGCAGGCGCGCAATCAAAGGCCATGGTCCTGCTGTTCATGACGGATGACGCCTTGAACAAGTTTCGCAACAGCAGCGGCTGGACTGTCGGCGCCGACGCCACGGTGGCGATCGTCAATATCGGCGCTAACGGACGCATCGACACGAACACTGCGAAGCAGCCGATTGTTGGCTTCGTGATGAACAACGGTGGCCTGATGGCAGGCGTATCGCTCGAGGGCACGAAGATCTCGAAGTACGAGCCCTGACGGCGGAATGGGTCCACCCGCGGGACGCGGCCGGGCGCGCTGCAAGCCCCCTGCGTCCCGCGTTACTATCGCGAGACCACCAGCCGCAAGGAAGGGAATGAATCAGCAGTCGCGCACGCCAAAACGCCGCCGAATTCCGCGCAAGGTCTGGGCCTTGGGTCTGGCGATCGTCGCAGCCGTGGGGTTTTATGCCTGGAAGGAATCGCCGCTGGGCCCAGGCCTGACCGAAAGCAAGATACACAACATCCTGGTCGACGCCATGGCGACGCCCACCAATGCGCCAGGCAGCGCCTGCGTCAACGTGGTGGGTGTGCGCCCCTTGCCGACCGATGTCTACACGGTCTTTCTGCAAGAGCAGGACAAAATCGTGCAAGCGCTGATCAAGCACGAACTCATCACGGTCAAGCGCGTCAGCGCCGATGGCGACGGTTCACCTCCAAAACCGGATGAGGATCCCGACGACGCCACTAGCCACATGGCGCTGACCGAAAAGGGCCGCGCGTACTATACCGACGGCCAAGCCCTCTTCGGTTCCAAACTGCTCTACACCGCGAAGTTCTGCGCCCCTGGCC
Source organism: Achromobacter animicus (assembly GCF_902859585.1). Taxonomy (GTDB): domain Bacteria; phylum Pseudomonadota; class Gammaproteobacteria; order Burkholderiales; family Burkholderiaceae_B; genus Achromobacter; species Achromobacter animicus. The sequence continues at coordinate 99,393 of NZ_CADIJM010000014.1, forward strand.
TGCAGGTCGGCAGGATTCTTAACTACACCAAGCCGGGCAAGAATCCGTTCGACGAAAACCCCAACGCGGTGTCGGCGGTGAAGTTCGAATGGCGGCTGGATCGCACCACCGCGGATTGGGCGGCGGATCCCGCGTTCTATCCTCAGATAAGCGGCTTTCCCTCGAAGGATCAGCCGGACGAGTGGGAAACCCGGCACATCATGCTGGAACGGAAAGACGGCGTGTGGGGGCTGGGGGACAGGCCGTATACGATCCGCTGGTAGGGCAGACGGCTGCCAAGAGTTGAGCGGTCTTCCCGAAAGCGCCTACACGCCGTTGCCGAACTTGTCCCGGTAAGCGGTCGGACTCGTCAGTACGATGCGCCGGAAGTGCCTGCGCATGGACTCTTCCGAGCCGAACCCGGCTAGTTCGGCAATGCGGCCAATCGGCAAGGGCGGTTTGGCTTCGAGCATGTCCCGGGCGGCCGCCACCCGCTCCCGGACAAGCCATTCATACGGCGCCATGCCCGTCGCGTCATGAAACTGCCGTTGCAGCGTGCGCGGGCTCATGGCGGCGTGCTCTGCCAGTGAGCGCAAGGTGTGCGGCAAAGCGGGATGTCGGCGCATCCAGTCCATCAGCTTGGCCACGCGCCCGCTTTCGTCATGCGGCATGGGGCGCGGCACGAATTGCGCCTGACCACCCTCCCGATGCGGCGCCACCACGAGCCGCTGCGCGACCCGGTTTGCCACGGCTCCGCCGTAATCGCGTCGCACGAGGTGAAGCAACATGTCCAGACCGGCTGCCGAGCCTGCCGACGTGATGATCTGTCCTTCATCGACATACAGCGCATCCGGCTCGACCCGCACTTGCGGGTAGCGTTGCTGCAGCTTTGCGGCGTATCGCCAGTGGGTGGTGACAGTTTTCCCGTCGAGCACCCCCGCCGCCGCCAGCACGAACACACCGGAACAAATCGAGCAGAGCCTCGCGCCCCGCTCGTACGCCTTGCGGAGCTTCTTCAGCAACGGCGATGGCGGCATTTCGTCCGCATCGCGCCAGCCGGGGACCACGATCGTGTCCGCCTGATCGAGCAGCTTGAGGGTGTAGGGCGCGGCAACCGTGATGCCCCCTGCCGCACGCAGCGGGCCGGGCTCGCTTGCGCAGACTGCAAAGCGATACCAATCGACGCCAAGCTCCGGACGCTCGAGCGCAAACAGCTCGGTCACGCAGCCGAATTCGAAAGTACACAGCCGGTCATAGGCCAGCGCGACGACGAGATGTTTGTGCATGGCGTGATATTACCGGTTAATGGCATTTACGCCACTTATCCGAATCGCGGCGCGACGTCAGAATGAGGCTCCTGGATCGATCTTTCCGGGCGAATCTCTTCCTTAGGCCTATTGTTCAAGGTTCTCTTATGCCGACCACCAATCCCGTCACCGCCATCCCCGCCGCAGACGGCGCATCCGCGCTCGCCCACTTTCGCGCGGAGCTGCAATTCGAGACCGATTGTTCAGATGTCTCCAGCGCGTTCGCTGGCGGAACACCGGGCTTTGTGCTGCTGGACGTGCGTAGCCCTACGCTGTTCGCGCAGGGCCATGTGCCAGGCGCGGTAAACCTGCCGCATGGAAAAATCGTCGAGTCGAAGTTGGCGAGCTATCCGATGGACACGATTTTCGTGACGTACTGCGCGGGTCCGCATTGCAATGGCGCGACACGGGGCGCAATACGGCTTGCTCAGTTGGGGCGGCCGGTGAAGGTGATGCGCGGCGGTATCACGGGATGGCTCGATGAGCGTTTTCCGCTTGTGGGAAGTGATGACGGGCAGGGCAAATTCTCGCTATCATCCACGACACCATGCTGACCAAAACGATACTCCCCGCCGCCTGCGCCGCTGTGCTGTGCGCACTTTCCCTGTCCGCCGCGGCGGCGACGGAGGTCTCGCCTTCGTTTGACTGCGCCAAGGCACGCACGGGAGCAGAAAAAGCCATCTGCGCCAATCCGCAACTCGCGGCGCTCGATGCAAGCATCGCCAAGCGCTACAACGAAGCGCGCAAATCCCTGGACTCCGCGACGGCCGAAGCGTTGTTGCGCGACCAACGCGATTTCACCAAGGTGCGCGACGACGCCTTCGAGAAGCCGTTCGACAAAAACAAGCCCGTCGAGGAAATCGCGACCCGCATGAAACATCGAGACGCGTTCCTCGCCTCGCTGGACTTGGGCGAACGCAAGGGCTTTACCGGCAGATGGCGCAACATCTCGGGCGAGATCACGCTCTGGAAGAAGCCCGACGGCGACATCCTGTATGAAGGTTCGGCCGACCAGCCTCGCACCGGAAGCTGGTCGTGCAACGTGGAAGCCTCCGGCAAGGCCAAGGGCGAGCGCCTGCAGGTCAAGAGCGTCGACACCAAGGGTTGGGTTCTGAACCTGAAGCGCCAGGGTGATGGGCTGGTCGTCGAGGAGCAGCCGCCCGGCGCGGGTGCATCGGGTCCGCCTTATTGCGGCGCGAATGGAACCTTGGCTGGTATGTACTTCCCGATACGCTGAGCGATAGCGAAATGCGTGCCTGCGGGTAGGGCGTCTGAAAGAAGACTTCAAATGCGGAAATCCGCTGCCATGTCTTCGTCGCTTCGGGCTTCCAGCTTTCCAGAGCGGCACGCACGAATGAAGGCCGTATAGTCCGCTTCATTCTGATCGGCGTAAGCCAATGCGTATTTGTTCAGCGCGTCGGAAAAGCCCTCTCCACGCCCCAGATAGGCAGAAATCTCAACGGCCTTCCCGCCGGCTTTGGCGTGGGCTCGCGCCATCGCCCAGCCACAAAAGCGGGAATAGCCCAGGAGCAAGGTATTGCTCATACGCTCGATCTCCGCCGACACCTTCATGTCACGCAACTGCCGGAAATAGAAGTTCCGGCCAGCAGGCCCGGACGTCCAGCCAAGAAAGGCATCACTTGCGCCTTGCAGCAGCCGCTGTCCGACCACCACGCGCTCGCCCTGGTGCTTCTCCCCTGACGCGGGGTAGTAGTCGGCGATCACCGAATTGCGCGCTTCCTTGACTTGCAGGAACAAGGGTTTCCCATGTCCATCGATGAACAGCATCACCAGACAGAAAGTTCCCACGCTGCCTACACCGACGACCTTGAAGGCGATATCGTTCAGCGTGTAGTGCCGTAGCAAGGTGCGCTGGTCGGCAGATAGCGTCTCGGTATAAGCCTCGAATGCCTTGGCCAGCTTGCCTCGCCAGGCATGTGTATCGGTCCAGTTGCTGGCGGGGCCGAGCAACGAGGCCGGGCCCGCCGGATGGAACAAGGCGGGCGGGGCATCTTGAATTGTCCAGGCGCCGTCGCGCTGCACGGCCATTTTGCTCAATACGCTGTCGTGGGTACGGGTTCCGGCCTTTGCAATCGCCTTGTCGATGAGTTTGCGCCCCTCGTCCGTTGCTGCACTGTCCCGCAACCGTTCGAACGAAAGGATTTCGTGCCACATTTCGAGGGCGCTGAAGCTGGAGTACTCGCGCATGCGCGCAGCGTATTCGAGGACGGCCGTGTGTATGAAGTCGCTGATCGTGCCTTTTTTAGCGCCCGCATGTTGACCGGCGATCGCCAAGCTCGCCGCAAGGCGCTTTACGTCCCACTCCCATGGACCCGTCGCGGCTTCGTCGAAGTCATTCAGATCGAAGACAAGTTGTCGTTCCGGTGTCGCAAAGCCACCGAAGTTCATCAGATGGGCGTCACCGCAGATCGGAAAGACGATGCCGGAATCGACGGTCCCCGCAAGGTCGTGGGCCTGGAGGATCGCGCTGCCTCGAAAGAAGGTGAACGGCGACACCGCCATGCGCCCATAACGCAATGGAATCAGTGCCTCGACGCGGCCAGCACTATTGGCTTGCAGAAGCTCGATGGGATCACGCGCCGTGTTGCCGATCTGCGCATGTTGAGATCGCTTCGCTCGGCGCCGCGCCTGCCGGCCTACCGTTTTCCGCTCCGCCAGGGTTTGGGGTTCAACCATTTTCGCCCTCTGGTATTTAAGGAAATACGTACGAGTGACATGCGGACGGGCAAACCAGCGAGCATCCCGGAAGACGCAATAGACGCTGGCTAGCGATCTGGCAAAGCGGTGCGGCTTGGTTGCTACTTCGAAAGGCTACACAGATTTAAGACGAAATCAATGATGGATTTCTCGTGTCTGGCCAATTATCGCGAAGCCTGGCACGCAGCCTTATCTTGGTGCTTCGGGGGGGCTTCCGGGCTCGACCTGGGTTTGCGAACGATTCCGCGAGCGCCAAGTTCGACGACCAGGCCCGGCCCATCTCGGCCGGGGGCGGGCTTTGAGGTCGCCCTGAACATGCAGATAGTCACGGGCGACGGTCCCATCGGCGAATCAGACGCCGCGCAGTAGGTATCATTTCGCCTGGCTTTAACGAGAGATCACCCTCGTCACCATCTTGGGTCCCGCCGCCATGAAGAGCTCTTCCACCGCATGGGTCATGCCTGTAGTCGCCATTTTTACGCTACAGACTGTCTCCGCGTTTCTTTCACGCCTCATCCCGATCGTTGCCACTGCAATGTCCGAAGAGTTCGGATGGAGCGGTAGTTCCATCGGTTACCTGACTGCGAGCAACGCTTTAGGCGGCCTGATGATTCTCGTTGTCGGCTCGTCCATGCTTAGGCAAATTGGAGGAACGCGCAGTCTGCAGCTTGCGCTGGTCTTGGGAACGGCAAGCATGGGACTTTTCTATTACCCGAGCATGGCCGTAGCCCTGGTGGCCTGCTTTGCCATGGGTATGAGCAACGGGGCTGCGAACCCGGCGGGCAGTGAGGTGCTGCAGAGATTCTCGCCGCCGGAGATGCGCAATCTCATGTTCTCGGTCAAGCAGGCGGGTGTTCCTCTGGGCGGAATGATCGCGGGGCTGTGTATTCCCGTAGTGATCGCCCTTATCGGTTGGCGTTTGGCCCTCATTGTCTGTGCGGTGATTGTATTGGTACCAACCGCGCTGACCTGGCGATTGAGCGAGATCTTGGATGTGAGAGGTTCGGCGAAGAGGCGGCGGACATCCATCGTGCCTACGCTGCACTCGTTACGCATGCTCAGCGTGCCGTTGGCATCGCTAGGAAACAATCCCGGCTTGTTGAAGATGTCGATTGTGGGCAGCCTGTTTGCCGTATCCCAAAGCTGCTGGTTCGCATTCACCGTGGTTTACCTGGTGGACAGGCTGGGCTTTTCCTTGAGCTTGGCGGGTGCGATATTTGCCGTGATGCAGGTAGGGGGGGTCGTCGGCAGAATTGCGTTGGGTTGGCTCTCGGACCGCTTGGGTTCGGCCACGGGAAGCCTGTCGATTGCTGCCCTGTTCTCTGCAGGCACGACAATTCTCTTGGGATTTACCACTGCGCAATGGCCGCTGTGGTCTCTCATGGTTCTAGCCTTTGTCGCTGGCTGTTCCGCGGCAAGTTGGAACGGTGTGCAAATTGCGGAGGTTGCCCGGCGCTCGCCGGCCCACCAAATCGCGGAAACTGCTGCGGGCGCCTCGATATTGGTCAGTTTGGTGAACATCGTGGCGCCGGCTGCTTTCGCGGCGACGGTGGCGATCAGCGGCAGGTACGATATCGCGTTCCTTTGCGCCGGAGCATGCTCGTTGTTGGTGCTGTTTTTCTTGCCTCGGGATAGGCATACTTCCCCGGCGCCTTCTTGAACATCGTGATGAACGCGGTGACGGATTTATACCGCCCCGCGCCAGTCGGCCGGCGAGCGGAGCCAGACTATGGAAGTCATCGAATCATTCGTCCCATTTCTTACCTTGTTCGACTGTCAGCGCGCAGGTGAGCGCAATGCACAAACCAGCTTGATTTTGGCGTCTACAATCTGACGCGTTGGGTACTACGCCTACACGTTGCGCTGGTTCGTGTAGTGCTCGGGTAATACACGCACCAATGGATCCATGCAACGCTTTCTGACCACGCTGCTTCTCTCCGCGCTTACCCTTCTGATGGCGGGCTGCGCGTCGACCAAGACCTACACCGAAAACGTCTCCACTTTGATGGTGTCGTCGGACGGCAAGACGTTTGCGGTGCTGGGCCCGCAGTATCACTATCTGTTCGACATGCCGCCCGCGATGGCGCAGGCGATGAAAGCTGACTTTCGCACCCGCCTGACCGCAGGGATTCCGCGTAACTTTTATGTCGGGGCCGACGGCTTCACGTGGGGCTACGTGCGCTTGCAACTGAAGGACAACGCGACGCCGCGTGATCGGGAGCAGGCGCTGGCCATGCACTTTCAGACCACAAAGGAAGGGATGGTCTATTACACCCACCACCTCAAGGGCAAACGCTATCTTGCCCGGCCGGCGACGCCGGGTGCGGCGCAGGCGGGCGGATCCACGGAGACGGCGCTGGACCAGTCGTATCGCATTACGGTGCAAGATTCGCAAGGTAGCGCGGACATGGCGCGCGCGCTGTCGCCTGTGATCTTCCTGGCGGGCACGGGGTTTGTCGTGGCGAATCCGGGGATCGTGCTGTTCGCTTTGCCGGTGGCGGGATTGGAGCCCTAAGCGGCCTGTCGTTTTGCGCGCGCGACATGTCCCGGAATAGAGCGGCCATTCCCAAGTGATTGAGCCATCAACCGTTTTGAACGCGTCACGGTATCCAGGCAGGCACGTGGCATCTTCCACAACACACTAATAGGTATCTATTGGTGCGCTCTACGGTGCAACGGCGGGGAGATCACGCCTGTAACACGATCATGACCTCGCGATCCCTTCCGTCGTCCAGCAAGGGGATTTCACCCGATTTCTGCAGCACTCCATCAAGCGTCACGTACCCCGCGCCATTCTCGGACTGTCCGCGCAGGGCGGTCACGGAGTACACCGTAGCCCCGTGCCGGTAGTGCAGCTTGAAGGCGTTCCAGTCTGCGGGCAGGCAGGGGTGAAAGCTCATGGATGCGCCGCGCCGGCGCATCCCCAGCACCGATTCCAGGATCAGGCGGTACATCAGGCCCGATGAGCCGGTGTACCAGGTCCAGCCGCCACGGCCTCGCTGCCCGGGCGTGGTGTAGATATCGGCGGCCATGACATAAGGCTCCACCTTGTAGACGGCAGCTTTTGCGGGGGAGTCGGAATGGCTGATGGGGTTTAGCATCGTCAGCAGGTCACCGATTCGCGCATCTTCGCCAAGGCCGCAGAATGCCATGGCGGTCCAGATGGCGGCGTGGGTGTACTGGCCGCCGTTCTCGCGCACGCCAGGCACATAGCCTCGGATGTAGCCGGGATTCAGGCCAGAGGAATCAAAAGGCGGATCCAGCAGTCGTATCAGTCCGCGGGCGTTGTCGATGAGCCGGTCGTCCACGGCCTGCATGGCCAGGCGGGCGCGGTCCTCCCGGGCGGCGTCCGACAGCACGGCCCAGCTTTGGGAGATGGCGTCGATCTGGCATTCCGGATTCTCGGCGGACCCCAGGGGGCTGCCGTCGTCGAAATAGGCCCGCCTGTACCACCCGCCGTCCCAGCCGGACGCTTCAAGACACAAGCGCAGCCGGGCGGCTTCCGATTCGCAGTGCGCGGCGAACGCCAGGTCTTCCTGCGCACGGGCCACTGGCGCGAACCGCGTCAGCGTGTCGTAAAGGAAGAAGCCGAGCCAGACGCTTTCGCCGCGTCCGGCTTCTCCGACTTTGTCCATGCCGTCGTTCCAGTCGCAGGAGCCGATCAGCGGCAAGCCATGCGCGCCGCCGGCGCTCAAGGCGTGCGCCAAGGCAAGGGCGCAGTGCGCGTACAGGCTTGCGGACTCCCTGGACGCAATGGGGTGGTCGTAGTTGGAAGACTCGCCGGGGTTAAGCAGGCGGCCCTCAATGAAGCCCACTTCTTCAGCCAGCACGCCTGTGTCCCCCGTCACCTTCACATAGTGGCAGGTAGCAAACGGCAGCCACAGGTAGTCATCCGAGCAGCGCGTGCGCACGCCGCGGTTCGTGGGCGGATGCCACCAATGCTGCACGTCCCCCTGCACGAACTGCTGGGCCGCGCAGCGCAGCAGGTGATCGCGTGCCAGGGCAGGGCGGGCGAGCACCAGCGCCATGACGTCTTGCAGTTGGTCGCGAAAGCCGTAGGCGCCACCCGACTGGTAGTGACCGCTGCGCGCCCACAGCCTGCAGGCCAACGTCTGGTAGAGCAGCCAGCCATTGGCCAGCGTATTCACGGCCGCGTCCGGGGTGTCGATGCGCACGACACCCAGCGTGTCCCGCCAATACCGCCTGACCGCCTGGAGTTCGCTTCCGGCCGCGCCCGGCTCGCTGTATTGGCGCACCAGTTGCCTGACTTGTTCGATACCCTGCGCCGACGCGCCGAGGTGAAAGAGGATTCGCACGTCCTGACCGTCCTCCAGCGTGGCGGGGACTTGGATGGCCGCGCAGGGATCGAGTCCCGCGCCCGTCCTGCCCGAGAGCCGGCTGCGGCGCAACGCTTGCGGGTGGCGCAGGGTGCCGTTCCTGCCGATGAACTCCTTGCGGTCGCCGGTCATGGTCCGGCTCGCGCTGCTGGTGTCGAACCACGCGATGTGCCTGGCAAAATCCGTATTGAAACTGTTGCGTGCCAGCAGTGAACCGGTGTCGGGATCGATCTCGGTCGTGACGTGCATGGAGGTCTTTGCGCGCAGGTCGCCAAGCACCCATTCCACGTAGCCGGTTGCCGACAGGCGACGGCGCCGCCCCGACCGGTTGCGCAGCGTCAACGCGTAGAACTTCACCGGCGCATCCTGGGCGACATGGACGCACAGTTCAGATTCGATGCCGTCTTCCCAGTGTTCGAACACTGTGTAGCCAAAGCCGTGGCGCGTGACGTAGGCGGACTCGCCGCCCGCCGGATAGGGCGCAGGGGACCAGCAGTGGCCGCTGATCTCGTCGCGCAGGTAGAAGGCTTCTCCGCAGGCGTCGCTAACCGCGTCGTTGTGCCAGGGAGTGAGGCGGTACTCGTGGGCGTTATCGCTCCAGCTATAGGCCTGTCCGCTTTCGGACACGACAGTGCCGAAGCCGGCATTGGCAATGACGTTCACCCAGGGCGCCGGCGTGCGCTGGCCCCGGCTTGTGGTGATCACGTATTCCTCTCCGTCGGGCGTGAAACCGCCCAGCCCGTTGTGATGTAGTAGCTCGGACTGCTCCTGCGCGGCGGCCGCTTGCGCGGCAGGCGGCAGGGGCGGCGTCGAGATCACCATGGGCGGAGTGCGGATCTCCGGCAGGCCCAGGCGGTTCACCTGGTTCGCCAGCGTACCCAGCGCGTCGCTGAGCGATATGCGCGACACCGCCAGCAGCAGCGTGCGGTCCTCTTCCGATATCTGGTCGCCGGGGCGCACAAAGATACCGCCCGGGCGGTCGATGATGTGCGCCTCCACGCCCGCGGAGATCAGACCCATCATGCGGTCCTGAAGCGCCTGGCGGTAGCTGCCCGTGTCCTCGTTCCAGATCACCAGATCCACCGCCACGCCCTTCTGCCGCCAGTAGGCATGCGCCTGGACCAGTTGGCGAACCAGCTCGAAGTTTGCCGGATCCTTGATCCGGAGCAGCACGATGGGCAGGTCGCCCGAGATGGCGTATCCCCACAGACCCGATTGTCCCCGGCGATTCTTCAGCAGCGTCGCCGCCTCCGCGCGCATGGCCGGGTTCTGGTAGACGATGGCGTTGGCAAGCCGCGCATAGAGCTGGGCATCCGCCTCGGTGGCGTTCAATTGGCGCACGAGTACCTGCGCGTGCGTCCACGCCAGTTCCAGGGCCCGGTCGGCCAGGTGGCGATCCCGGTATTTGCTGATCAGGTTCATGCAGGCGCTGCGGCTGTCGCCCACGCCCTGCACCAGATCGATCACCGCGGATTCCTCCGCCTCCAGGGTGATCTCGCAGCGAATCGCGGAGATCGGGTCCAGCACCGACCCCTGGCTGTTCGTCAACGGCGCGTCGCCCTCCAGCGCCTGGGGATCAGCCGCCGAGCGGCCTCGGCCCAGGAAGATGGACCGGTCGGTTTCATAGGACGCCGTACCGGGATTGCCGCCATGGATCGCCAGAAGCTGGAACATTCTCGGCGGATTGTCCGCCGGGCTGCGGCCCCGGCGCGAGCACAGGATGGCGCGTTCGGACGGAACGATCTCGGTCTGCACAAAGAGATTGCTGAACGCCGGATGCAGTTCGTCCGCCATGGGCGGCGCGATGACGATCTCGGCATAGCAGGTGATTTCTATGGTCCGCCGTTCGCGGCTCCGGTTCGTCAGGTGGCAGCGCCGCAGCTCGATATCGTCTTCCGGCGACACGACGATTTCGGTATGCGTGTCGATCTGATGGTCGGTGCGGCGGAATTCGGCCCGTCCCTCGGAGAAGATGACTTCGTAGTGGTTCGGCCGCGTCAGGGTAGGCTGGTGCGACGTGGACCAAATGGCGCCGCTGTCCTTGTCCTTTAGGTAGCAGAACGTGCCCCAGTTGTCGCAGGTACCGTCTTCGCGCCAGCGGGTCACGGCCAGGTCTCTCCAACGGCTCGAGCCCGCGCCGCTGTTGGTGACCATGACGTGATAGCGTCCGTTGGACAGGAGCTGCACCTCGGGAATGGCGGTGTCGGCGGTATCCAACACGCGCACCGATGCCTCTGGCAGTCCCGACGCGGTGCTGCGGATGACCGATAGTTCCACGGCCTTGGTGTGGGCCGCCGCCGCGCGAGGGATCCGCTCCTGCAGCAGGAGCAGAGTGGCCTGGAAGGACGGATCGGCTTCAAAGCGCGCCTGCATCGTGCGTCCCAGCAGCACGCTTGCGATCGATAGGAACCCCATTCCCTGGTGGTGCGCCATGTAGGCATAAATGATGGCGCCGGTCTTGCCCGGCGGCAGGCGGCGCGGCGTGTAGTCGATGGCCTCGTAGAACCCGTAGCGACCCAGCAGGTTCTCCTTGGCCAGGCGCTGCAGGTTCCTGCACGCCTCGTCGGGTGACACCATCAGCGCCAGAATGGATGCGTACGGAGCCACCACCACGTCATCCGCAAGCCCCCGCTTCAGACCGAGGCCCGGCACGCCGAACGCCCGATACTGGTAATTCATGCCGATGTCGAACAGGTTGTACGCGCTTTCGGACATGCCCCAGGGAATGCCGAGCTTGTCGCCGTACTCGATCTGGGCGCGAACGGCCGACTTGCAGGTCTGCTCCAGCAGAGTATGCGCGTAGGACGGCATGACGAGCCGCGGCATCAGGTATTCGAACATCGAGCCACTCCACGACAACAGCACGGTGCCGCCCGCGGCGCTGCTGAGCTGCCTGCCCAGGGCAAACCACGTTTCCTGCGGGAGCTGGCCTTGCGCGATTGCCACGAAGCTGCAAAGGCTGGCCTCGGAGGCCAGCAGGTCGTACAGGCCCTCGTCGCGCCTGCGCTCGGTCAGGTTGTAGCCGATGGCCAGCAGGCGGCTGCCCTTGTCGTACAGGAACCCGTAATCGGCCACCGCCATCTCGGCCAGCGTGTCGGCCAGCAGGGCAATCAAGGCGAGGCGTTCGCGGGCCCGCTCGCTCGCCACGACCACGGAAAGCTCGGTCTCCAGCAGCCATGCCCGCTCGTCGGAGGAAGTCTCCGGCAGCGACAGCCGCGCGCGCAAGGCGGGCAGCAATCCCGTGGCCTGACCCGCGACCTGCTGCAAGGTCGGCACGGCGTTCAATTCGGGCATGTCTCCCCATCCGACGCCGGCGGGCGAGGCTCGCCAGGGCGCAAGCAGAGCCAGCTCATCGCGCGCGGCCTCGCATTGGCGCAACAACGCCTCGCCGTGCCACAGCGCCTGCGCGAATTCCGGCGCCGCGTAGCGTGCGGTCAGGCCGGCGGCCAGTTGGCATAGCCGGTCGAGATGTTGCCTGGCTTGCCCCAATGTCGCGGGACCTGCCAGGGTGGCGGACGCCAGTGCGTCGGCCAGCGCCTCCAATTCGGGCGAATCGTCGGTCGGGACGGCTTCCCGCAAGACCGCGAATGCGTCGGCGCAACCCTCGAATGTTCGGGGATGCAGGATGGACGCATGCGCCAGTTCCAGCAGGCCGGGGCGCAAGGTGAGCAGGTGGCCGGCAAGGTTGCCGCTGTCCACTGTCGAAATGTAGAGCGGGGCGAGCGGCTTCAGCGTGACAGTGTCGTACCAGTTGTAGAAGTGGCCCAGATAGCGCTCTAGCGTCGCCATGGTGCCCAGCGACGCCTGCGTCTTTTCCAGCAGACGGCCCGCCTGCAGGTAACCGAAGTCGTAAGCGGCCAGGTTGGCCAGCAGCGCCAGCCCCAGGTTGGTGGGCGAGGTGCGGTGGGCGATGGCCGGGGACGGCTGGTCCTGGATGTTGTCGGGTATCAGCCAGTTGTCTTCCGCGCCGCCGTGGCCGTCGAAGAATGACCAGGTCTTGCGCGCCAGCATTCTCAGGAACTGGTTTTGGTCGAGAGACAAGTCGATCCGGGCAAGCACCGGCGGGCGGCTCAAGCGCCACGCGATGGCAGGCATCGCCACCCATAGTGCCAGCACCGGCAAGGAAGCCACCCAGGCCGATGGGTTCAGCAGCATCACACCTGCGCCGATGGCGGCGGCGAGCACGGGCGAGCCCCAGACGGAAAGCAGGAACGGACCGGAACGCGTCCCGCTGTCCTGGTTGGTGATGCTTGACGCCTTCCATTCCAGCAACCGCCGGCGCGAAATCAGCCGGTACAGCGTCCTGATGACCGCGTCCAGGCTGTACAAGGCTTCGTGAGCCAGACTGGTCAAGGAAAACGCCGCCCGCGTGAATTGCTGCAGCGTGGGCGCCAACCAGCCGACCAGATGCCGTGACAGCTCGACGTCTTCTTCTTTCCTTACCCCACTCAAGGCGGAGGCGAACAGGGCGGGCAGGAACAGGATAATCACGCAGGCGACGGTCCACAGGTACGGGGTCGGCAACAGCATCCAGCCCAGCGCCAGCAAAAGCACAAGACTGGCCGGGACCAAGCTGCGGCGCAGATTGTCCAGGATCTTCGCGCGCGCCAGCGCAGGCAGGGGCGGTCCGCGTTCCGCGCCCGGGGCTGCGGGCGCGCGGCCGAACAGCCAGCCCAGCAACTGCCAGTCTCCCCGTATCCAACGGTGCCGGCGGCTGACGTCCGCGACGTAGCGGGCGGGCTGCCCTTCGAATAGCTGGACGTCGCTTAGCAGGCCCGAGCGTGCATAGCAGCCTTCCAGCAGGTCGTGGCTCAGGATCCGGTTGTCCGGGAAGCAGTCCTTCAATGCCGCATCGAAGGCGTCCACGTCGTAGATGCCCTTGCCGATGAAGGACCCCTCTTTGAAGATGTCCTGGTAAACGTCCGAGACTGTGTTGGTATAGGGATCGATGCCCGGATCGCCACCATTGAGGCGTGCATACGGCGACGCCGACAGGTCGTTCAGGCTTACCGTCACCCGGGGCTGCAGGATGCCGTAGCCGCGCGTTACCCGACGCGTCGCTGGGTCGAACTGCGCCTGATTGAGCGGATGGGCCATCGCGCCAACCAGCTTCCAGGCGGTTTCCCGAGGCAAGTCGGTGTCGGTGTCCAGCGTGATGACGTACCTGGTGCCGGCGAGCGCCGCCAAGTCGCCCACCACGCAGGAAAATGCGTCAGCGCCCTGGCCGCGAAGCAGGCCGTTCAGATCGGCCAGCTTTCCTCTTTTTCTTTCGTAGGCCATCCAGATCCGTTCCTGTTCGTTCCAGCGGCGGGGGCGGTGGCAGAGGTAGAACGGGCTGCGTCCGAGCGTCCGATATTTCTTGTTCAGGGCCTGGACCTGCGCCTTGGCGCGCTCCAGCAGCAGGGCGTCCGACGGCAGATGCTCCGACGCGGCATCCGCGAAATCCGTCAGCAGGCAGAAGCTCAGGTTGTCCCCGGGATTCGCCAGGAAGCGGATCTCCAGCGCTTCGGCGAGCGTATCCGCGTCATCCAGGTCGATCAGCATCGTGGGGACGGCGACCAGGCAGCGGGCATCGTCGGGGATTCGCTTGGCGTAATCCATGCGCGGCAGGCGCTGGGGGCGCACCAGCCATGTCAAGGACCAGTTGACGATCGCCACGGCGAGATGGCTGGCGGCCAGCACGGACAGCAAGGCGAAGCACGCCATGGCCCAGGGGCCAGCTCCCGCCCCATGGGCCATCGTCAGCAGCAGCGCGCTGACCGCGCCCGTCAGGAGGATGATGGCGCCCGCATACAGGCGCAGCGCGGCGCGGGGGGAGATGCGGGCCAGCCTTTCCGCCATGCTGGATCTAACCTTGGCCTGTTTTGCCAGCTCGTCCTGGCCCTGGTCGATCAGGTAGAAGCCCACGTGCCCGCGACGCGGATCGACGCCAGGGGTCGGGTCGGCCGCCGCTGCGGCGGCCAGGTCGATCGCCATGGCGGCGATCTCGGTTTCGGCATGGTCAGAATTGCGCGCCATCCGCTCCACTCGATGGCGGTAGTGGTCTCGGGTGGGAAAGTCCATGCTCCGGTAGACGTTGGCGGGATCCTGGCTCAGGGTCCGGTCCACGATGCTGACGGCTTCCACGAAGTCGTTCCAGTTCGTCTTCGACAAAGTGCGCAGGCTGCCGATGCTGTTGCTGATCGACACCTGGTCGGCGGCCTGCTGCTGGTTCTCGGCGAGGACCATTTGTTCAATGGTCAGGTTTGACTGGGCAAGCCGCTGTTCGAACCACGTCAGGGGCAGCGCCAGCGCCGGGCCGTGCCCTTGGAGCCGTCTGACCAGTTCCGCGACGAACGAACCGTCTATGGGGGGATTCGATCGCGCCATGTTCGCGATGACAAGTATCAGACCGGTGGGATCCTCCTCGGCAGATTTGCGCATGGTGTCGGCCCACGTGTCCGCCAGCCCGCGGTTCATGTTCGCGTACGCTAGGCGGATGGCGACGCGGCGCAGGTTCTCGATCAGGGCCAGGCGAATCATGATGGGAACCGCCCACAATTCCCCCAGTTGCAGCGGCGCAATTGATTGATAGGCGGCCACGAACGCCTGGATGCCCGTGGCATCGATCCGCGCGTCGCTATGGGAAATCATCTCCAACGCAATGTCGTACACCCGCGGCAGCCCTTTGGAGGGGCCCGCGTCCAGTTTTGGCAGACTGCGGCTGTAGCCCTTGGGCAAGTGCCGCTTGGCCAGCCGGATCTGCTCTTCGATCAGGTAGAAATTGTCCAGCAGCCATTCGTCGGCCGGGGTGATCCGGCGGTTCTGCCGCATGGACTCCATCAGCAGCGCGCAGGCCTGGGCCAGCAACTTCTGGTTTTCAGTCAACCGCGGCAGCAAAGTGTCCGGCGGTCGCGATGTGCCCACCAGATGCGCGCCCGCCAAGGCCTGGCCGTGCTGCTCCATCTGCAGGGCGCTGAACAACTCCGCGCGCAACGGCGGCTCGCTTTCGGCGGAGTGCGGCGTGGCCTTGCTTCGGGTAAACAGGTCTATCCACTCGGGCGCGGCTTCGAGCGAGGGCCAATCAATGGGTTTCATGGCCATAGATTGACCAAGCACGACCGCAGGCTCTGTACGCTACCGCACGGACTCCCTTCACAGCCTGTGGCATAAGCGACCCGAGCCCCGCATTCTTGTGGGGCCGGTCGTTCGGCTTGGAGGAACAGCGCAATGGTCAGACGAGCAACGGGCGGCCCGAGCGACGTGTCGCTCTCCCACACTTGGCAGACGCTGGCCGAGCACTTGGACGAAGTGCGCCCGCGGCACCTTCGAGACCTGTTCCAGCTTGACCCGGAGCGCGGGCAGCGCTTCAGCGAGGAAGCCGCCGGCTGGTACCTGGATTACTCCAAGAACCGGATCACCCGCAGGACGCTCGAGCTGTTGTTGCGCCTGGCCTGCACGAGCCGTCTGCCGGCGAAGATAGACGCCATGTTCAACGGCGATCCGGTCAATTCCAGCGAAGGCCGCGCGGCATTGCACGTCGCATTGCGCATGCCGGCCGATGCCAGCGTGCGGGTGGATGGCAGGGATGTGGTGCCTGACGTTCAGCGCGTATTGCGCCGCATGGAAAATTTCGCCGGCAAGGTGCGCAGCGGCACCTGGTTCGGCGGGACCGGCAAAAAGATCAGGAATATCGTGAACCTGGGCATAGGCGGCTCCGCGATCGGTGTAGGAATGGCCTGCGCGGCCCTACAGCACTACGGACGGCGGGACATGCAGTTCCGTTTCGTGTCCAACATGGACGGCGCCGACTTCTTTCTGGCAACACGTGATCTGGACCCGCGCGAAACGCTGTTCATCGTCTGCTCGAAAACCTTCCACACACCCGAAACCTTGCGAAACGCGGCCGCCGCGCGAGCCTGGTGCCTGGAAGACATCCAGGACGAGGGCGCGCTGCGGGCGCATTTCGTGGCGGTAACGGGCAATCGCGACGCCGCCATCGCGGCCGGTTTCGCGCCGGAGCATGTATTCGACGTCTGGGATTGGGTCAACGGCCGCTATTCATTGTGTTCCGCCATGGGCCTGGCGCTGCTGACCGCCATCGGGCCCGCCGCCTTCCGCGAGATGCTGGCCGGCTTCCACGACATGGACACCCATTTCCTGTCCGCGCCGATGAAACAGAATCTTCCCGTTCTGCTTGGTTTGATGGGCGTGTGGAACAACAACTTTCTCGGGGCGCGATCGGTTGCGATTCTGCCTTATGCCCACGATCTGAGACGATTCCCTTCCTATGTCCAGCAATTGATGATGGAAAGCAACGGCAAGTCCGTAACCCAAGACGGAGCCCCGGTCGGCAGCATAACCAGTCCGGTCTACTGGGGGGCCTGCGGGACCAATGGCCAGCATTCGTTCCATCAGTTGTTGCATCAGGGCACCCAGATCGTGCCCTGCGACTTCATCGGATTCCTTTCGCCGCTGCCGTCATCGGCGGGCGGCCATGAAGAACTGCTGGCGAACATGTACGCCCAGGCCCAGGCCCTGGCCTTCGGACGCCCTCTGGACGAGGGGGGCGGCCCTGGCGACGCGCAGGCTCGAGGGAAGCACCGGCAGGTGCAGGGGAACCGCCCCAGCAATACGCTCCTGGCCGCGAAGCTCACGCCCCGGTCATTGGGCGCGCTTGTCGCGCTCTATGAGCACAGCGTGTTCACTCAGGGCGTAATCTGGGACATCGACTCCTTCGATCAATGGGGCGTGGAGCTAGGCAAGACGCTAGCCGCGCATATCGCGCAAGCGCTTGGGGCCGGGCAGGCCCACGCACAGGGGCTGGACAGCTCCACGCGCGCGTTGGTGCAGAAATACCTGGATGCCAAGGCCGCCGGCGCTATGTGCGCCAGCGAACGGACTTGAGTCTGGGCTTCCCATAGCGTGACAGGGTCAGCGCAGGGATGGATTCCTGACCTGGCCGCGCCGGGCCGCGTAGCGGGGCCAGCGACCAATAGTGCGCTACTCTGGGCAGGACTCCGTTCGCCACCGCACATAGCGCGTGGCGATTGCCCCTGCCGAGTGGGCAAAGTGTGCCGGAGGATTTTCGGATTGCGGCCCCGGATAGGGCCGTTGCAACTGGGCTTGTTGGAGGGACTCTTCATGCCTGATTCACGCGATCCCCCCCAGAATCAACTATTGGCGGCGTTGCCCCTGCAGGAGATGGAACGATTGTTTCCGCTTCTGGAACGCGTCTCCCTGCCGTTGGGAAAAGCCTTGTACGAACCGGGCGGCCGAATGCGGCATGTCTGCTTCCCGATCGACTGCATTGTCTCGCTGCTGTGCGTCATGGAAGATGGCGCCTCCACCGAAATTGCCGTGGTCGGCAATGAAGGCATCGTTGGCATTTCCTTGTTCATGGGCGGAGAAACCACGCCCAGCCGCGCGATAGTCCAAAGCGCGGGGTCCGCCTATCAGTTGAAGGGTCAGGCGCTGAAAGACGAGTTCGACCGAGGTGGGGCCATGCAGCACCTGCTGCTTCGATACACCCAGGCGCTGCTCACGCAAATGGCCCAGACAGCGGTGTGCAACCGACATCATTCGCTGGACCAGCAGCTTTGCCGCTGGCTGCTGCTCAGCCTGGACCGACTGCAATCCGACGAACTCGCCATGACGCAGGAACTGATCGCCAACATGCTGGGTGTGCGGCGCGAAGGCGTCACCGAGGCGGCCGGCCACCTGCAGGAGGCCGGTCTGATCCGGTATCGCCGCGGCCATATCACCGTGTTGGATCGCGCAGCGCTGGAGGCGCGTGTCTGCGAATGCTATATGGTCGTGCGGCAGGAGTATCAGCGCCTGCTGAGTCAAACTGGCGGCGCGGTCCGCGCCTGAGATGGAACCAGGAGCAGAACTTGCCGCGCCCCGCGATCGCCGATGTTCCCAACCGCCTGCTCGCCGCGATGCCCAGCCGGGAGCGGCCCCGTTTGCTGGATCGCTTCGAGTCCGTT
Organism: Achromobacter animicus; assembly: GCF_902859585.1. Classification (GTDB taxonomy): domain Bacteria; phylum Pseudomonadota; class Gammaproteobacteria; order Burkholderiales; family Burkholderiaceae_B; genus Achromobacter; species Achromobacter animicus. Next base: position 117,702 of record NZ_CADIJM010000014.1, read on the forward strand.
GACCTGGACTTCGGGCAATGCCTGCTTCAGCCCGGCGACCGCATCAACGACGTCTACTTTCCGCGCGGGAGCTATATCTCCCTGATTCTGCCGCAGTAGCACGGTGCTTCCCTGGAGGTGGGCCTGGTCGGCAATGAAGGAATGTGGAGCGTCGACGTTTCATTGGGCGCCGATACCTCGCAGTTGCGCGCCGTCGTGCAGGGCGCCGGGTCCGCCTTGCGCATGAAAGCGAATCTGTTCCGGCAGGAGTTGGACGCCAGTGCAGCGCTGCGCGGCCTGATCGGCCGCTATACCGTGGTAATCCTGCAGCAGCTCGCCCAGACCGCGGTCTGCATGCATTCTCATTTCATCGAGGGCAGGCTTGCGCGCTGGTTGCTGATGACGCAAGACCGCGCGCATTCGGGCAGCTTTCACCTCACTCATGAATACCTGGCTTATATGCTGGGTGTGCGGCGGGTCGGCGTAACGGTGGCGGCCTCGGCCCTTCAGCACCGCAAGCTGATCGCGTATCGCCGCGGAAACATCGAGATCCTGAACAGGCCAGGCCTGGAGCAGGTGGCGTGCGATTGCTACGCCGCGGACCAGCTCAGCTACGGCCAACTCAGGAGCGGCCCCAACTGACAACCACCGCAATTGGGGCTTTGGTCTGTGCTTCCTGTATCTGTGCAATGTGCGAGGCTTCGGCTGGAACCATAAGCGCGTGTACCGGATCTATCGCACTCGAACTGAAATCCGCGTGTTCAAGGTGATCGACGACTTCAACCGCGAGGCACTGGGCATTGAGGTTGACTTCTCGTTGCCGTCCAAGCGCGTGATCCGCACGCTCAAGCAGATCATCGGCTGGCGGGGAAACCCCCTGGCCATTCGGTGCGATAACGGACCCGAATACCTCAGTTGGTTTTCTAGCCATAAAGTGCATCCAGGTTGAACATTTGTTCGAGAAGTTCATCCAGCTTGCCGTTCAGCTCGTGCGGCCAGGATTGATCGTTGGGGGGGCGCTGCAGTCTCTACGGATCCTCAGATCAAATCTGGCGCAAGGTAAGTACGGACACAGGACACGACCATAACGCCTTGCGAGAAGGGGGCAGACCTGCAGGAGGTCGCACTGTGTCGGTCGAATCGACCGAGGCGGCTGGTGGATAGCGGAATATGTCGCTGACCGGCCGCACCGCACTCAGCCTACAACGGCCGTCGCTTGAAGCACTTGCGATGGTCGTTCTTAGTCTGGAGCCCGCTACGGCGACAGACCGCTTCTGGCCGCGACCAGTCGTCGACGACTGGCAGATTTCGACCCAATGCGGTCATTCGGCAACCTGCGTTGAACCCACTATGAGACGGCCGTTTTAAAGCATCGACTTCAGATTCGTTCGGCGCGTCGTCTTGTTGTGCTGCGTACCGTGAAGGCCATAAGTGCCATGCCTAGCACGGCCAGCGCGCCGCCTACCCAGCCTGTAGACGCCCAACCCAGACCATGCGAAATCGCGGCGCCACCTAGCACTGCGCCGATCGCGTTTGAGAGATTGAACGCGCTGTGGTTAAGCGCTGCGGCCAAGGTCTGGGCTTCACCAGCCACGTTCATCAATCGCGCTTGTAGAGCCGGAACCAAAGCGAAGCCTGTGCCTACAAGAAACAGTACGGTAACGGTCGCCGCCTTGGATCCGGCGAACATAGAAAACGCCCCGAGGAAGACCGCGTTCCAGAGTAAGAATCCAAAGATCGTCGGGACGAGGGCTTTGTCCGCGAACTTTCCGCCAACCAAATTTCCCACCACCATCCCAAGACCCCATACGCAAAGCACCGCAGGAACCGTCGCTTCGTCGAAGCCCGTCACCTTCGTGAGGGTCGGCGTGATGTAGCTGTAGACGGCGAACATGCCGCCAAACCCGACAGATGCAACTCCCAGCGTGAGCCAAAGGAGCGGCCGCTTCAGGCCCGCGAGTTCGGTCATGGGGCTTCCTCCTCCAGGCATTACGGGGATGTAGCGAAGCATCATTACGAGGGTCAGGACAGCACCAGCCGCAACCGCGACAAAGGCAGACTGCCAACCTAGCCACTGCCCTAGACCTGTGGCTGCCGGTACGCCGACAACGTTTGCTGCTGCTAATCCGAGCATTACATAGCCGACGGCTTGAGCCCGCTTGCCTTCTCCCGCAAGCGTCGCGGCCACGAGCGAGGCGACGCCATAGTAGGCGCCATGAGGTAGACCGGAGACAAATCGAGCAACGATCAACGAGTGATAGCCGGTGGCTAACGCGCTTCCGATGTAGCCAATGGCAAAGAGAACCATGAGCGTGAGCAGCAGATGCTTGCGTGGCCACCTGGCGGCGCCGATGGCAATCAGCGGAGCTCCGATCATGACTCCAATGGCATAGGCACTGATGTATGCGCCGGCACTAGGGATGGACACCCCAGTACTTTCCGCCATTCCCGGCAACAGGCTCATCGATGCGAATTCGCCTGTTCCGACAAAAAGGCCGCCAAGGCCGAGCGTGAGAATTGCGCCCAGAAAGCCGTGGGGAGATATAGAGCTGTCAAAGGTACGGGATAGGGAAACGGTTGATTCGGTCATTAATTAGAGTTCGAGAGTCGATTGCAAGACGGATGTACGTGACGCTGGCGGGGCAGCATCCACGGAGCGCCGTCAGTTCTTTTGCTCAGCAACAGCCATCCTCCGCAAGTCGCGGAAACTGCTGCCATGAGAGTCACCATCGCCAATTGAAGGCCGACCATCTCGGCAACCGGTCCGATCACCAGCGGACCCGCCAGCAGCCCGATATATGCGATCCGAGTTGTGGTGGCCAGGCCCTGCGATGCTGCCCAGCCCGCCTCGTTGGCCAGCTTGCCCGCAGTAGAGAACAGCACTGGAATTACGTTCGACAAGCCGACGCCAGTGATGAAGAACCCTGCGATTACGGCGGTTGGAGAAATATTGGATAGAACGACGGTCAGTCCCGCTAGGCTGAGTGCGCCACTGGTAGCTATCACTGCTTGGTGGCTGTACCTGTCTCGCACCCAATCTCCGCCCATGCGACCCATCGCCATCGCAATGGCAAAGGCTGCATATCCGAAGCCTACCCACCCGGCGTTCGCGTGAGCGATGTCTCGCATGTACACGGCTGCCCAGTCATAGAAGGCCCCTTCAATGACCAAGGCTGAGAAAGCTAGGGCTCCGAGCGTTCGGAGTCGGCGACCAGCCTCTTTGTCCAAACCGGGATGAGCTCCACTCGCGGCTCCTTCGGCTTCTCTGTGTGTAAGGGGATCATTACGCAAAAACCGAGCAGCCAATACCATGGCCAGGAGGCAGGGCATCGCCACGCAAATAAAGTTGAGCGCCGGCGTCACGTTCCCGGCTGCCCATGCGCTTGCCAAGAGCGCCCCTGCGAGGCCTCCGGCGCTAAAGCTGCCGTGCACTGACCCAATGAGCGATCGCTTGGAGATTTGCTCCAGGTGCGCCACTTGCGCGTTCGCTGCGACGTCGTTGGCCGCTGTGGCCATCCCGTATATGAATAGCAGGACGAGCAGGCCACCGAAGTCCCACATGAGCAGGATGGGACCCGCTGAGAGGGCCATAAGAATGCCGCTGCGAACGCTCGCGGTCCCGCTTCCCACACGCGAAATCCATCGTCCTGCGGCGGCCATCGTCGCTATCCCGCCGATTGCTACCGCGGCCATCGCAAGGGAAAGCACCCCTTCTGAAAGGCCGAATTTCTCCTTGATGACGGGCACGCTCACACCCCAAGTAGCGTAAAGCAACCCATTGCAGAAGAGAGTCGCCATGGTGGCTAGGCGGGCGGGATTGACGTCGAGCATGGCTTAACGAGGTTCACTGCTCTTGGCAAAGGCAGCGAATTCGTTCTTGAAGTCCGGGTGCCACCGAGAAAGGGCCGGCCGCCGCTTTATAAGATCGTCCATGGCCCACTGCATCCGTCGTTGGTCCAGTTCGCTCGTAACCTCGTTGTCCTCGCAAAAGATGTAGAACTCACCGGCGCGCACACCTTGGACCATGCGATCGGCGACCTGATCAGCGCTCCATGGCGCCTCTGGCTTGAGAGAGTCGTAGGTCGTACCAGGGAAGTTCATGGGCGTGAAGGTATAGCCAGGAATGAGCAGGTGAGCCGTAACGCGATCGCCGATCTGCTCTCTCAGCTCATGAGCCAATTGCTCAGTCAACACGCGCACGGCTGCTTTTGAGAGCGCATAGGCGGCATTTCCGGGGCGGGTCGTTATGCCTTCTTTTGAACCCACATTTACGATCGCCGAAGCGGATGGTTGGTCAAGAAGGGGGCCAACAAAGTGCTGCTGTATTCCGAGCATTGACCAGAAGTTGACTTCCATCGTCTGGCGCCATTGCTCCATGTTCTCGTACGGCCCAGCGCCTTTCAGGATCCCGGCGTTGTTCACGATTACGGAGATCTCGCCAAGGGCTTCGGCTTCTCGACCCATGGCCGCGCCAGCGGTTTCAGAGGTGACGTCGCCGGCAATGCTGCGCAGCTCAAGTTCGGGGAAGTCGGTGTGAAGGCGCTCGGATGCCTGCGTAAGCATGCGCCCGTTGTGATCGAGCAGGACGAGTTTCATCCCTTCCTTGGCAAGTCGATGGGCAATGGCGTAACCGATGCCGATGGCGGCTCCAGTAACGATGGCGACTCCGCCTCTACGTATGGCGTGGTCCATGGTTTTTTCTCCGTATGGCAGCTGGCTACCTACTCAAGATCGCCAGAAGCTGGCCGGCTCAAGATCTTCCTAATGAAGTCAGGTAGCCGTTGGCGTGTGTTTGGGGTAGCCTATTGTTGAATTGAATTAATAATAAATCGTCTAATAGCGCCATTTATTGAGGCAATTCCACTAGAACGTTGAATTTTTCTCAACCTTGGAGATCCCATGCCAGTTCGCCCCACCGCCAAACTATCCAGGGCCGATCTCGCCGATCTGAACTCGTTCCTGGCCGTTCACCGGCTACGCAGCTTCACGCAAGCAGCGGTTGATTTGGGGATCTCAACTTCGGCCTTGAGTCATTCGATCCGGAACCTGGAGACGCGCCTTGGGGTGCGCCTTTTGAACAGGACTAGCCGCACGGTGTCGCCAACTGAGGCCGGCTCAAACCTGGCCTCTCGTCTGGAGATCGGGTTCGACGAGATCGCGGGTGCGCTTGAGGAGGTGGACCGGCATCGCGATCGCCCGATGGGCCGCCTGCGGATCAATACGCTGAATGATGGCGCAAGGCTACTGGTATCAAGGTACCTACCCAAATTTCTGCAAAACTATCCGGAGGTGTCGGTAGAGGTTGCGGTAGAAGATCAGATGGTCGACATCGTTGCCGCAGGCTTCGATGCTGGCGTGCGCTTCGGGGGAACGGTACCCGAGGATTTTGTCGCTGTCCGTATCGGTGCTCCGTTAAAGTGGGTTGCCGCGGCAGCGCCCAAATACCTGAACAGGCGGACTCCTATCGCGGTCCCTGAGGACCTGAAAGCACATAATTGCATTCAGATCCGAACCGGCCAGGGCGTCATCTATCGTTGGGAGTTTGAGAAGGACGGTGAACGTCAAGCGATCGACGTGCCTGGGCAGCTCTGTGTTAACGAAACCACACTCGGGGTGGAAATGGCGAAGGCCGGCGCTGGTATCACCTATTGCTTGGAGAAGCGCATCACGGGAGAGCTCGAGCGAGGCGAGTTGCAGGTGGTCCTTCCTGAGTGGGCGCCAATCGAGCCCGCCTTCTATATCTACTATCCTGGACATCGGCAAACCCCACCTGGTCTGCGTGAATTCATCGACATGTTGCGGGAGGAGCCGCTCGTGTAAGCAGGCGGAACCGTGAGCTGGCGGAGAACGCCCCTCCCGCTCGATGCGGAGTAGTTACGCTTTACGCAGATCCAGAACGTAGCGATATCGCGCCTTTTTGCTAGCGGCGTCATCCCAGAGTTGGTTTAGCTGTGGACCTTTGACCAGTTTTTACTCGGGCCGAATGTCGTGGAGGTTGCAGAAGTCGACCACTTCCTGAGTCTCGAATTCCACCGATAAGCGCCCCAGCAAAGCTATTGCGCGCAATGATCGTAACGAGGGACAACTGGTTTGCCTTCCGAACGTCTCTGATTCCGGCTAGGCACATCGTTGCATCGCGCTTAAGTGTGCCAATGAGCAGCTCCATAGCCTTCGACCATCGACACGGACAGGCTCAGTGCAGCAATGTTATTTGCTCAACGATAAGAGCGGCTCATGTGCGCGAATTCGCGAATAGAGGACGACGTCACACACGGAAAATCACCGGTGAGCCCAACTCAACGAAAGGTTGAATCCTGCTAACAGATTGCTGGCGTCAGAGCTAATACCATCGAGCGGCTCCAGCGGTCTGATTTAACCGCGCTAATCAGGATCATTGCCTTCGTGTTTCACATTGCCTTCACCTTCGTCTTTCTCTACCTTCTTTGGCGCTTCGTTCTGCCTTTGCCTGTTGGGCGCGGATGGCGAGTGTTCATCTCGATTCTCCTTCTCGTCGTATCCAAAGTGCATTGGATCAACGATGCGCTGTACGGAAACATGTGGTCGTTCGAGGCGCCGTACTCGTTCGCGCTGTTCGTCGGTTGGCTGTTTTGCGCATGCGTCTTACTTTTTTTCTTCGTATTGCTCGGGGATGGCTTGTTGCTTCTGGTTTGGCTCATTCGCGGCAGGCAGACGCGCAATTGCATCGCGCCCTGGGTGGCGCCGGTAGCGATGATACTGGCCGTTGTCACGTCGATCATCGGAGTCGGAAACGCGGTTCGTGTCCCTGATGTAAAGCACATTGAGGTGCCAATCGCAGATCTGCCAGCATCGCTTGACGGTTTCAGAGTGGTGCAACTCACCGACACTCACATCAGTCGACTGTTCCCGGAGACATGGGTAAACGAGGTCGTGGCGCGTACTAATGCTCTATCGCCTGATCTGATCTTGTTCACCGGCGACTTCATCGATGGAACCGTCGGCGACCGGATTGCTGACGTGGCGCCGCTTGCCAACCTGAGGGCGCGCTTCGGTGTACTTGGTATCCCAGGGAATCATGAGTACTACTTCGACTACACGCAGTGGCGAGAGCGCTTGGCGGCACTCGGTATCCAACTGATCGAAAACTCCCACGTTGAATTACCGCTCGGTGATGCTGGATTGACGATCGTAGGGGTGACCGATGCTGCGGCGAGTGGCTATGGATTCTCCGGGCCGGATCTGGATGTGGCATTGCGCGGTGCGCACAAGACGTGGCCCATAGTGCTCATGAGCCATCGTCCGGAGGGGGCGCTGGACAATGCGAAAGCGGGTGTCGATTTGCAGCTCTCTGGCCACACGCATGGTGGGATGATTGCGGGGCTCAATCACCTTGGTAAGTTCGCAAACCAGGGATACGTGTCCGGCCTGTATGACGTTGGAGGTATGAGACTGTATGTCAGCAATGGAACCGCGTTGTGGATGGGTTTTCCGATCCGCTTGGGTGTTCCAGCCGAGATTACAGAGTTCACCCTGCGGGTGGCGGTCGCGACGAGACGCGGGGTAGATGGCGAGTGAAGGTAGCCGCTGAATGATGATCTTGTCGGATACCAAGCCTATGAACACCCCCAGCATTAAGTGAGCATTTAGTCTGAGTCGAGCGGCCGGTATGTCCGCTTATGGCCGAGGCTGTGTGAAAACTCTTTGACGCCGCTACGGTGATCTAGATAGAGTTTGGTATCTCGATCCCGGGAGTCGACATGCCCCGATTCATCGAAGGTCAGGACCGGCAGCA
>NZ_CADIJM010000015.1 GCF_902859585.1 Achromobacter animicus
TCGCTACTCAAAGGAAGTGAGGTATGTTCTTAAACTTGACGTCTAAGGTACTTCACTTCTAGTGAGCACTTGATTTCTTGTGCTTGCGATCCAGGCCGAAACCCAAACCGCCGCACTCGCATCAAGCGCCCACACTTATCGGTTGTTTAATTGTTAAAGAGCGGTACTGCTAAATTCTGTACTACTTAACTTCAAAATCGAGGCGCTGATTTCTCAGCGCGTAGCGACTATCGAAACGTCAGGGTAAACCCTAATTTTTCGGCAACCGCCAAGCCCTCTACTATAACACAGCTTTTGCAGATTGTGCAACTGGCTTCTGCCTGATTTGCACCGCATCTTGCAACCCCGCTTAGCTTTCAAGCGGCTTCGGGAAACCCGAAGGCTGATTACCGCACAGGTGGCTGAAACATCGATCCGGGTAAACCCTGATTCGTCATCACCAGCCAAGCCCAAGACTATAGCACAATTTTTGCAGATCTTGCAACTGGCTTTTGCCTGATTTGCGTCGATCTTTGCAATAACCGCTCGGCCTCATTTCTGACTGCCTTTGCGGCAGGCCGGGGAAACCCACGAACCTGTTGCACCTGCTTGGCTTCGCTGTTCAAAACTGTTGGAGCAGCGAAGGAGCGAGACTATAGCACAGAAATTTGGCGTGTGCGATCAGCATGACACCCATTTTGCAGAAATGTGATTCTTTTTGGCGACGCAGTTGCGGGCAAGCCGCTGAGCCGGCGTTCTTCGGTATCTATCTATATAGAGCGTGCGGGCTCGCCTCTATATATATAGAAGGTATGGGGATGCCTTCGACGGCGGCACCCGCCCCGCTCATTGAGTCTATATACGAAGCTCCGTCGTTTCTTTGATCTGCTGGAGCGCGAAGAAGGAACGCATGTCCACCACCGCCGGGTGGCGCATGAGGGTGTCCATGGCGAAGCGAGAGAAGTGCGCCAGATCGGCAACCTGGATGCGAAGCAGATAGTCCATGTCGCCGGACATGGCATAGCACTCGACGACTTCCGGCCAGAGCTGGACGTCGCGTGCGAAGTCGCTCATGGGTGCGTGACTGGATCCGCTGTGCTTGTTCAGGCGGATATTGACGTACGCGAGCAGTCCGAGGCCTACCTTGGCCGCGTCGATGAGCGCCACGTATTTCTTGATGAAGCCCTGCTCTTCAAGACGCCGCACTCGGCGCAGGCAGGGGCTGGGCGACAGCGAGACGCGGTCCGCCAACTCCTGATTGCTGAGGCGTCCGTCGCGCTGCAGTTCAGCCAGAATCCTTAGATCTGTCCTGTCTAGCTCAATTCCGGACATCTTCAACCCCTCTAATTCGAAAACGAGCAATATTATTGCTCAAGTCATTGCCTTTCGCGCCATCTTTGCAATTGTCTGCCCGGCCTTCGTACCTACAATCTGCGTCTAGACTTGAAGAACAAGTCGTCCTCACAAAACATGCAAGGGAGCAGACTTATGAGCAGCGCTTTCCAACCCTGGGACAACCCGATGGGCACCGCCGGGTTCGAGTTCATTGAATATGCCGCGCCGGACCCCGCCGCGCTGCGCAAGGTGTTTGAGTTGCTGGGCTTCAAGGCCATTGCCAAGCATCGCCACAAGGACGTGACGCTGTACCGCCAAGGCGGCGTGAACTTCCTGATCAACGCCGAGCCCGATTCCTTCGCTCAACGATTTGCTCGCCTGCATGGCCCGTCGATCTGTGCGATTGGCTTTCGGGTGCAGGACGCCAACGCCGCCTACAAGCGTGCGCTGGAACTTGGCGCGTGGGGCTTTGATTCCCATAGCGGGCCGATGGAACTGAACATTCCTGCCATCAAGGGCATTGGCGATTCGCTGATCTATCTGGTGGACCGCTGGGCCGGCAAGGAAGGCCACGGCGGCATTGGCGACATCAGCATCTACGACGTGGACTTCATTCCGCTGGATCCGGCCAATGCGCAGACCGACGTCAACTGGCGCGGCGCGGGCCTGACGCTGGTCGACCACCTGACCCACAACGTGCACAAGGGCCGCATGGCCGAATGGTCGGAGTTCTACGAGCGCCTGTTCAACTTCCGTGAAGTGCGTTACTTCGACATCGAAGGCAAGGTGACGGGCGTGAAGTCCAAGGCGATGACGTCGCCTTGCGGCAATATCCGCATTCCCATCAACGAGGAAGGCACCGACGAGAAAGGCCAGATTCAGGAGTACCTGGATCTGTACCGCGGCGAAGGCATCCAGCACATCGCCATGGCGACCGATGACATCTATGCGACGGTAGAAGCGCTGCGCGAGACGGGCGTCGTGTTTCTGGACACGCCGGAGACCTACTACGAACTGCTGGATCGCCGCATGCCGAACCACGGCGAAGACGTGGATCGCCTGCAGAAGAACCGGATCCTGCTGGATGGCGCGCCGGACGGCGGACTGCTGCTGCAGATCTTCACCGAAAACCAGATCGGTCCGATCTTCTTTGAGATCATCCAGCGCAAGGGCAACGACGGCTTTGGTGAGGGCAACTTCAAGGCCCTGTTCGAATCCATCGAGCTGGACCAGATGCGCCGTGGCGTTGTGAAGTCCGTGGAATAAGACTTGCAGACGGGCGCCAGGCGTGCGTCTACCAAGCTTGCCCAAAACCCCGCTGCGAAGCGGGGTTTTTCTTTGGGCGATCGTCAATCTGACTCGCGACGCATCGGGAAAAGCACCGCGTGGAAAAAAGCCCCACATGCGAGAAGGCCCCGCTTTGATCGGCGGAACGCTTTCCGCCGTACGGGGCCTTCAGTCACGCGAAACGATTGCCGCCGCTCAGCGCTTCAGGCGATCCTGAAATTGCTTACGGAATTTGGCGACCTTGGGCGCAATCACAAACTGGCAATAGCCTTGCTCGGGATGCAAGGCGAAATAATTGCTGTGATAGTCCTCGGCCTGCCAGAAATGCGCCGGCGCCAGCAGCTTGGTCACGATGGGAGCATCGTAGACTTTCTGCGCCTCGACCTCGGCGATGACGGCTTCGGCCTGCTCGCGCTGCGATTCGTTCTGCCAGAAGATGGCGGACTCGTACTGCGGGCCGATATCGTTGCCCTGGCGACCCGGGGTGGTGGGATCGTGGGTGGCGAAAAAGACGCGCAGCAGATCGCTGTAAGAGAGTTCGGCTGGATCGAATTCGATGCGCGCGACTTCGATGTGGCCGGTGTCCTTGCCGCAGACCTGTTCATAGCTGGGATTGTCGACGTGTCCGCCCGCGTAGCCCGGCAAGACGCTCTTGACCCCGCGCAGATCGACAAACACTGCTTCGACGCACCAGAAGCAACCGCCGCCAAGTACGGCGACTTCATTGCCCGGTGATGGTTGTTCTGCCATGACGATTCCTTTGCTGTAGACGGCCGCTGCGCGCGGCCGGCGCCCCCGGCTTGGTGCCGGGGCATAAGAATAAGGCTACTGCTTTGCCGGTGCCAGCGACAAGATCCATTCGGCCAAAGCGCGGGCGTCTTCAGGCGTGACGTGGGTCTGGGCGGGCATAGGCACCGCGCCCCAGGCGCCGCGGCCACCGCCGCGGATCTTGCCCGCCAGGTAATCCACCATGGCGTCGCCCTGCCCCGCGTATCGTTCCGCCACGCTCTTCAAGGGCGGCCCGACCCGTTTGGCTTCCACCTGATGACAGGCCATACAGGCCTTGCTCTTGGCCAGATCCAGGCCAGTGGTTTGCGCATGCACCGCGCCAGCGCCCAGGGCGCCGGCCGCGGCCAACAACAGACTAATCTTCAAACGCATCGGTTACTGCCCCACGGCTGGCGGTGCTGGCGAGCTTGCCGAACTTGGCAAGCACACCGCGTGTATAACGCGGCTTGGGCTGGACCCAGGCCTGGCGACGAGCCGCCATCTCTTCGTCGCTGATGTTGAGCTGCAGCAGCAGCTTGTGGGCATCGATGGTAACCGAATCGCCTTCCTGGATGAGGGCGATGGGACCGCCCACGTACGCTTCGGGCGCGACGTGGCCCACCACCATGCCCCAGGTGCCGCCGGAAAAACGGCCGTCTGTGATGAGACCCACGGTTTCGCCCAGCCCCTGCCCCACAAGCGCGGACGTGGGCGCCAGCATCTCACGCATGCCCGGACCGCCCTTCGGGCCTTCGTAGCGGATGACGACGACGTCGCCGTCGCGGATCTGCTGCGCCATGATGGCCGTCATCGCGTCGTCTTCGGAATCGAACACGCGTGCGGGCCCCGTGATGACGGGGTTCTTCAGCCCAGTGATCTTTGCGACGCAGCCTTCCGGCGAGAGATTTCCCTTCAGGATAGCGAGGTGCCCCTGTGGATAGAGCGCGCGATCGATCGGCATGATGACGTCCTGATCCGCGCGCGGCACGTCGGGTACGTCGGCCAACGTTTCCGCGATGGTCTTGCCCGTGATGGTGATGCAATCGCCATGCAGCAGGCCCGCGTTGAGCAGAAGCTTCATGACTTGCGGAATGCCGCCGGCACGATGCAGGTCGGTGGCCACGTACTTGCCGGACGGCTTCAGGTCGCACAGCACAGGCACGCGCCGGCGGATGCGTTCAAAGTCGTCGATGGTCCACGGCACTTCAGCGGCGTGTGCGATGGCCAGGAAATGCAGCACCGCGTTGGTGGAGCCACCCGTGGCCATGATGACGGACACCGCATTCTCGATGGCTTCGCGCGTGATGATGTCGCGCGGGCGCAGATTGCGCTTGACCGCGTCGACCAGCACGCGCGCGGACTCGGCGGCCGATGTGACCTTTTCCTCGTCTTCGTTGGCCATCGTGCTGGAATACGGCAGGCTCATGCCCATGGCTTCGAATGCCGAGCTCATCGTATTGGCGGTGTACATGCCGCCGCAGGAGCCCGAGCCGGGAATCGCGCATTTCTCGATCTGCTTGAAATCTTCTTCGGGCATGCGGCCCATGGTGTATTCGCCAACGGCCTCGAACACGGACACGATGGTGAGATCGTTGCCCTTGTAGCGGCCCGGCTTGATGGTGCCGCCGTAAACATAGATGCCCGGCACGTTGGTGCGCGCCAAGGCGATCATGCCGCCGGGCATGTTCTTGTCGCATCCGCCGATGACGACGACGCCGTCCATCCACTGGCCTTGCGCGGCGGTTTCGATGCAGTCGGCGATGACCTCGCGCGACACCAGCGAGTACTTCATGCCTTCGGTGCCCATGGACATGCCATCGGAAATGGTGGGCGTGCCGAACACCTGCGGATTGGCGCGCGACGCGCGGATCGCGTCGATGGCGGCGTCGGCCAGCCGTTGCAAGCCGCTATTACAGGGCGTGATCGTCGAATGGCCGTTGGCCACGCCGATCATGGGTTTCTGGAAATCTGCTTCTTTGTAGCCCAGCGCGTAGTACATGGCGCGATTGGGTGCGCGCGCGACGCCTTCGGTAATGTGGCGGGAACGTTCGTTGTGCGGCATGGTCAGTGTCTCCTGTCGGCCGTCGGGGCGCGGACATGGCGAACGCACCCGGGGAAGCTGGCTCGCTTGGCATGCGAATCTTCAGTGCTCGCCGGTTATTATCATTCAACTTTATTGTGTCGGGCAGAACATGCTGGAATATCCAAAAATCGACCCCATCGCCCTGCAGATCGGGCCGCTCGCCATTCATTGGTATGGGCTGATGTACCTGGCGGGCTTCGCGCTCGTGTATTTGCTGGGCCGCCATCGCATCAAGAGCGGGCACACTACATCGCTGAACGTGCGGGACCTGGAAGACCTGATCTTTTATAGCGTGCTGGGCGTGGTGCTGGGGGGACGGCTGGGATATGTGCTGTTCTACAAGCCAGGCTATTACCTTTCGCATCCGCTGGAAGTGCTGTACCTGTGGCAGGGCGGCATGTCTTTCCACGGCGGCCTGATCGGCGTGATCCTGGTGATGCTGCTGTTTGCGCGCAAGAAGGGCCTGCCGTTCTTTGCAATCAGCGATTTCATCGCGCCGTTGATTCCGCTGGGCCTGGGTTTTGGCCGGCTGGGCAACTTCATCAATGGCGAGTTGTGGGGCCGTCCCACCGATGTGCCGTGGGCGATGGTGTTTCCCGACAGCGGCGACGGCCTGCCCCGCCATCCCTCGCAACTCTATGAGCTGGGCCTGGAAGGCATCGTGCTGTTCGCGCTGCTGTGGTGGTTTTCGAGCAAGCCGCGCCCGCTGGGACAGGTGAGCGGATTGTTCCTGATGGGTTATGGAACGTTCCGCTTCCTGGTGGAGTTCACCCGCGAGCCGGACAACTTCCTGGGTCTGCTCGCGGGGGGATTGAGCATGGGACAGTGGCTGTCCCTGCCGATGGTCGCCTTGGGCGCCATCATGTTCAGCCTTACTGCAAAACGATCGTCCCGTTGACGGCGACGCTGACCGTCACGTTCCCTGCTTCAAGGGGAACGCTGACGTCGGCGCTGCTGAAGGAACCGCCCTTCGCCATGGCCGCGCCCATCATGCGCGGCATCGGCGCGGGAGCACCGGAGCCGCCGAGATCCAGCTTGGACAGGCGGTAGCCGGAGAAACCGAACGCGTTGGCCGCGGCCAATGCGCGGTCTTTGAAGGCCTGCGCCGCTTCTTTGAGAAGCTTGCGCTCTTCGGCTTCACGCGCGGCATCCGACAGCGAGAAGCTGATGTTGGAAATGGCGGTCTTGTCGGAAAGCTTGGACGCCAAGGCCGCGGCAGCCGCGAAGTCCTTGGATTCCAGCACGATCTCGCCCTGGCCGCGCCACGAGGCGATCTTTCCCTTGTTGTTCATGTTGGGCCAGACGTTGAAGTTGCTGGTGCGCACTTCCACGTCCTTGGTGTCGCGCGCGCGCTTGACCACGTCTTCGAGCGCAGCGGTCAGCTTCTGGCCGGCGGTCGGCTGATCCGGCGCTTCGACTTCGGCGGACAGGGCGATGCGGACGGTGTCCTGCTTGACCTCGGACGACGCCATCGCTTGCAAGGTCAGCTCCGGCGAACGGTTCGCGGCGGACTCGGCAGCGGCCGCCGGTGCGGGCGCCTGAGCCTGAGCGAAAACGGGTTGGGCCACAGCGATGGCGGCCACGGCTGCGCACGCCGCACCAAGCCTGGTGAGCGAAAAAACGGGGTGTTTGAACATGGACTGGTCCTATGTGGGAGGACGAAGGGGAATTGCCGAGAGGCACCCGACGCGGACCTGCTCCATGGCAGGTCCGCTGGGATAGATGCCCCGCCTGTGCCGTCAAGGCCGGCATCTCGAACCCTGAGGTTCAAGGTGGTCGCGTTCCGAAGAGCATCGGGTTCGTCTGCAAGAGACAATCACTCCAGCTCTGCACTCCCGCAACCAATATGCCAAAAAGACATAGGTTCAGAGAATGTATGGCCTAGTCACGAACACGGCAGGGACAAACTTGAAAATCTTGAATGCAGCTTATGAACGTTAGAGCAGTTTTTCCTGACCCGACAAGGCGTCATCGAGTACTGCGTTCATGTCCTCAATTCTACGCTTGAAGTCGCCGACCGCCAAACCGCCCAGCGGACCGTCCGGCGCTTTCATTGCAAGCAGCTCGCCAGCGATCTGCAATGCAGCCATCACAGCGATGCGTTCGTTGCTGGAAACCTTGCCCGTGCCCTGGATGCGCAGCATGAGCTGATCGACATGGCGCACGGCAGCCAGCAGCGTGGGCTTTTCTTCGGCGGAGCACGCAAGTGAATACTCACGGCCGAGGATCGATACGTCTACACGTTCCATTTAGTGTTGCTCTCCGGACGGCGCACCCGGCAAGCGGGCCAGGACGGCGTCGATGCGCTCGCGGGCCGAAGCGGCGGCCACACGCAAGCGCTGTAGTTCTGTGTCGCGCGATTGCAAGTTGCCCTGCAGTTCGCTTTCGCGCGCGGCGAAGCGCGATTCGAGCGCTTGGCGCTCGGCGGTCTCGCGAGCGAGTTGCTCGCGCAGCGCGGCTTCTGCCCGCTTGGCGTCCTCGAGCATGGCCGAGACGGCGCCGTCGTTATCTTGAAGCTTGCTTTGCAGCGTGACGACCTCGGCCTCGCGATCAGCAGCGCGCTGCTTGAGCACACGCTGCTCGGCTTCGAAGTCGTTCAGGCGGAGACGCAACGCGTCACGCTCGGCGTGGAGTTGGCGGGTGCGTTGCACCAGTTGCCCGATTCGGGCGGCGAGTTGGTCTAGATCTTGCAGCATGGGCGCTATCGTAAACCATCCTGGGTTGGACCGGGCCTCTTCACGCAAGGTGAGAAACCCGGCAATATTCAGTAGGAAATACGGTTGGGTTTTGGCGCGCGAAGGTTACCGGCTCTTGCCTGCCAAGAAAAGTCCCCATCCGTCGAAATTGCCGCATCCGGCCGATCCGGCTTTCGTGAATCTTTCTATAAACTTTCACTTAGCTTTCAAAAAGCCCTCAAACTTCTGACCGCGTTACAAACGGGGATCGGGAGTTCCCCAATTCTAGGGAAAACCCCAGCCTTTCACAGACCTTACAGGGTTTGCAGCGTGGCGGGCGTCCATTACCATTCGGCCTTTCAAGAAACCACGACGTCGCTTTCAGAATAATTAATGGCACCCCGAAGTGCCTTTTTTGTGCCTGTCACTCGCCTTTCGGCGAGCGTCCATCCGGCTACAAACCTCTTTTATCTACATGCTGTAAACAGGAGCCAACCAATCATGCAGCTACGCAATCGACAGGATTTCTGGTCGGGGGTGATGTTCATCGCTCTCGGACTGGGATTCGCCTGGCAGGCCAGCAGCTACCAAATGGGTACTGCTGCCCGAATGGGCCCAGGGTACTTTCCTTTCTGGCTAGGCATTGTTCTTGCATTGCTCGGCGCCATCGTGCTGCTTGGCTCGCTGTCCAAGAAAGCCCATGAAACTCACGTCGACAAGTTCGACTGGCGCATCGTCTTCCTGGTGGTGGGCTCCGTCGTTCTGTACGGCTTGGTCCTGAAGCTGCTGGGCGTGTACATCTCGGTGTTCGTGCTGGTGGTCGTCAGCAGTCTTGCCAGCCATGAATTCAACCTGAAGGTCGCTGTTGCCAACGGCATCTTCCTGGTGGTGTTCACGTACCTGGCATTCATCAAGGGGCTGGGGCTGATTTTCCCGCTGTGGCCGTCGTTTCTGGGCATGAACTGAGGAGCAACCGGTCATGGAATTGTTTGACAACCTGATGATGGGTTTCTCGGTGGCGTTCACGCCCGAGAACCTGCTTTACGCACTGCTGGGCTGCATTCTGGGGACGCTGATCGGCGTGCTGCCGGGCATCGGCCCCGTTCCGACCATCGCAATGCTGCTGCCGATCACGTACGTGCTGCCCCCGGTGGCCGGCCTGATCATGCTGGCGGGTATTTACTACGGCGCCCAGTACGGCGGCTCCACGACGGCGATTCTTGTGGCATTGCCAGGAGAAACGTCAGCGGTGGTGACCGTGCTGGACGGTCACCAGATGGCCCGCAACGGCCGGGCGGGCGCCGCGCTGGCAATTGCCGCGCTGGGTTCGTTCTTTGCCGGTTGCGTTGCCACGCTGCTGCTGGCTGCCTTTGCGCCTCCCCTGGCTGAAGTCGCGTTCAAGTTCGGTCCTGCCGAATACTTCTCGCTGATGTGCCTGGGCCTGGTCGGCGCCGTGGTGCTGGCCTCGGGCTCGCTGCCCAAGGCAATCGCGATGATCATCCTGGGCCTGCTGCTCGGCATGGTCGGTACCGATGTCAACTCGGGTGTCGCCCGCTTCGACTTCGGCGTGCCGGAACTGCAAGACGGCATCGACTTCGCCATCGTGGCCATGGGCGTGTTCGGCTTTGCCGAAATCATGACGAACCTCGAGCAGAAGGAAAACCGCGTCGACATCACCGACAAGATCGGCACGCTGTACCCGAACAAGCAGGAATTCAAGGAAGCCGCTCCGGCCGTGCTGCGTGGCACGGCGCTGGGTTCGGCCCTGGGCATCCTGCCGGGTGGTGGCGCGGTGCTGTCCTCCTTCGCTTCCTACACGCTGGAAAAGAAGATCTCGAAGAATCCGGAACGCTTCGGCAAGGGCCACCCGGCCGGCCTGGCAGGTCCGGAATCGGCGAACAACGCTGCAGCTCAGACCTCGTTCATTCCGCTGCTGACGCTTGGCATCCCCGGCAACGCCGTGATGGCGCTGATGGTGGGCGCCATGACGATCCACAACATCCAGCCCGGCCCGCAAGTCATGACGAGCCATCCGGAGCTGTTCTGGGGCCTGATCGCCTCGATGTGGATCGGCAACCTGATGCTGGTGGTGCTGAACCTGCCGCTGATCGGCCTGTGGGTCAAGCTGCTGAAGGTGCCCTACCGCATCCTGTTCCCGGCGATTCTGGTGTTCTGCACGATCGGTGTGTATTCACTTAACTACAACCCGTTCGACATCTTCACCACGGCCATGTTCGGCATCATCGGGTATGTGTGGTCGAAGCTGAAGTGCGAAGGCGCCCCGCTGCTGCTGGGCCTGGTGCTGGGTCCCATGATGGAAGAAAACTTCCGCCGTGCCCTGCTGCTGTCGCGCGGCGACTTCTCCACCTTCGTGACGCGTCCGCTGTCGGCATCCCTGCTGGCCGTCGCCGTGTTCCTGGTGATCCTGGTGGCCCTGCCGGCCATCCGCAAGAAGCGCGAAGAAACCTTCGTCGAAGAAGACTAAAGGCACAACGCGCCGCCTGTGTGGCGCCCTGTCCTGCTAAAAAAAACCCCCGGGCCTTGCTCGGGGGTTTTTCTTTGCGCGAACGTCGTGCATTCGGCTGAAAACTACTGAAAATTACCTACAGCAACAAATCGTACATAGCCGATTTCATCTACGTTAAGCTACGGGTTTACCCCACGCGATGATTCGACATGAATTTCGACTGGAAGAATCCGTATACGAGTACCCGCACGCCTGTCTTTGCCCGCAACGTCGTCGCCACCTCCCAGCCGCTGGCTGCCCAGGCGGGCCTGCGCATCCTGGCGCAAGGCGGCAATGCCGTGGACGCGGCCATTGCCGCGGCGGCAACCCTGGCGATGGTCGAACCCGTCAGCAACGGTTTGGGTTCAGATTGCTTTGCCATCATCTGGGACGGCGCCAAGCTGCATGGACTTAACGCTTCCGGACCGGCGCCTGCCGCCTGGAACGTGGACTACTTCCGGCGCAAGCATCAGGGCGCGGTGCCGGCGAGGGGTTGGGACAGCGTGACCGTCCCGGGTTGCGTGGCCGGCTGGGCTGCGTTGCACGAAAAGCTGGGCCGCCTGTCTTTCGCCGACATCCTGGCGCCCGCCATCGAATACGCCGAACGCGGCTTTGCGATCACGCCGATGGTGCATCAGAAGTGGACCGCGCAGGCTGACGTGCTGCAACCGCAGCCCGGCTTTGCCGACCACTTCCTGCCGCGCGGCCGTGCGCCGCACATCGGCGAACACTTCGTGCTGCAAGGCGCGGCGGCGACGCTCAAGCGCATTGCGGCAACCAGCGGGCGCGACTTCTACGAAGGCGAGACCGCTCACAAGCTGGTGGCACACGCGCAAGCGCACGACGCGGCCCTGACGCTGAAAGATCTGAGCGACTACACCCCAGAGTGGGTCACGCCGATCAGCCAGGCGTACCGCGGCCATACGCTGCATCAGATTCCGCCCAACGGCCAGGGCATCGCGGCGCTGATTGCGCTGGGCATCCTGCAGAACTTCGATCTGGCGGCGCGTCCGATCGATCATCCCGAGACGCAGCATATGCTGATCGAAGCGATGAAGCTGGCGTTTGCCGACGTCTATGCGCACGTGGCCGACGCGCGCCACATGCGGGTCGCCCCGGAAGAGATGCTGCGGGCCGACTACCTGGCCGAGCGCGCGCGACTGATCGATCCGCGACAGGCTCAGACTTTCGCGACCGGCCATGCGCCGCAAGGCGGCACGGTCTACCTGACCGCCGCCGACCGCAACGGGATGATGGTCAGCTTCATCCAATCGAACTACATGGGATTCGGATCCGGCGTCGTGGTGCCGGGCACGGGCGTCAGCCTGCAGAACCGTGGCCACTGCTTCAGCGCCGATCCCGAGCACGCCAATGTGGTCGCGGGCGGCAAGCGGCCGTTCCACACGATCATTCCGGGCTTTCTGATGCGTGATGGCGCGCCGGTGATGAGCTTTGGCGTCATGGGCGGCAACATGCAGCCGCAGGGCCAGATGCAGGCGCTGGTGCGCATGCTGGACTACCGCCAGCAGCCGCAGGCCGCTTGCGATGCACCGCGCTGGAAGTGGAACCAGGGCCTGGAGGTGGACCTGGAGCCGACGGTATCCCCTGCCGTTGCACAGGGACTGCGGGAGCGCGGCCATGTCCTGCAAGGCATGGACGAGCCGTACATGGACTTTGGATCGGGGCAGTTCATCTGGCGGTTGGGCGATCCGGCCGTGGACGGTTACGTCAGCGCCAGCGATAGCCGCAGAGATGGACTCGCCGCCGGCTTTTGATTGCGTTAAGGTTAGTGTCCTGAAACAGACCTACCCTTATTCAGCGGAGTCCATTGCATGGCAACGATCGGTACCAAGAGCTACGACGCAGCCGTAGCCCAGAAAGTCGCTTTCCTCGGATTGGGCGTGATGGGCTTGCCCATGGCCGGTCACCTGGCCCGCGCCGGGCATGACGTCACGGTCTACAACCGGACCCCCGCCAAGGCGCAGGCCTGGGTCGCCGAGTTTGGCGGGCATAGCGCGGCCACCCCGCGCGAAGCCGTTGCCGGCGCGCAGATCGTCTTTGCCTGCGTGGGCAATGACGACGACCTGCGCAGCGTCGTGCTGGGTCCTGACGGCGCGTTCGCCGGCATGGCGCCGGGCGCCGTGTTCGTCGACCACACCACGGCGTCCGCCGACGTGGCGCGCGAACTGCACGCGAAAGCCAAGGAGCTGGGCCTGAACTTCGTGGACGCCCCCGTCTCGGGCGGTCAGGCAGGCGCCGTCAATGGCGTGCTGACGGTCATGTGCGGCGGCGAGCAGGCGGTGTTTGACGCCATCCAGCCCGTCGCGCAGTGCTTTGGCCGCGCGGTCACGCTGGTCGGCCCCCCGGGCGCCGGCCAGCTTGCCAAGATGGTCAACCAGATCTGCATAGCCGGCATCGTGCAGGGCCTGTCGGAAGCGATCGCATTCGGCCAGGCGGCCGAGCTGGACATGAAGCAGGTGCTGGACGTGATCAGCAAGGGCGCGGCGCAGAGCTGGCAGATGGAGAACCGCGGCGGCACCATGGTCGACGACAAGTTCGACTTCGGTTTCGCGGTGGACTGGATGCGCAAGGATCTGGGCCTGGTGCTGGCGGAGGCGCGCAACAACGGCGCGCGCCTGCCGTTGACCGCGCTGGTGGATCAGTTCTACGGCGACGTCCAGAAACTGGGCGGCGGACGCTGGGACACCTCCAGCCTCATCAAGCGTCTGCGCGACTAAGCCAGCCGTCCTGGCCCAATGCAAAAGGCGAGCCTTCCGGCTCGCCTTTTTGCTTGATACGGCAGCGCCGCCGGGTCAGGCGGCGAGCGAGGCTTCGCTGGCAGCCGGCAGCAGCGCGTCGATGCGTTGCTTGGCCAGGGCCAGTCCTTCCAGCGCGGCCACTTCGCCCATGGCCATGCCTTCCGCGGCGATGAAGGTGACTTCGGTCATTCCCAGGAACGCCAGCATCTGGCGCAGGTAAGGCGTCATCGTGTCGGACGGCGTGCCTTCCGCCTTGCCACCGCGCGCGGTCAGCACGACCACCTGTTTACCCTTGACGAGCCCCTCGGGCACGCCTTCCGACGTATAACGGAACGTGACGCCGGCGCGCGCCAGGTGATCCAGGTAGGACTTGAACTGCGCCGGCAGGTTGAAGTTGTACACGGGCACGGCGAAGACGATGCGATCGGCTTCCATCACTTCGGCGACTAGCGTGTCGCTCAGTTCGACCAGACGCTGTTGCTCGACCGAGCGCGATTCAGCGGGCGTGAACAGGGCGCCAGCGGTGTTGCCGTCGAAATAAGGAATGGGTTGCGCGCCGATGTCGCGAACCTTGATGGCCGAGGCCGGGTTCGACGCCTTGATGCGGGCGATCAGGTGATCGGCCAATTGCTTGCTGTTGGAACGTTCGCCGAGAATCGAGGAAAGGATGACCAGGGTTTTCATTGCAGATATCTCCAGTGGGCGCGCCCGGTGTGGACGGTCTGGATCTGTCAGCGCCGCACCCGTCAGGATGATCGGGCGGGGCCTTGCCGCTTGGGCGGCGTTGGCAGATCCGTTGTGCATGGCGACACTGTAGTAGGACCGATTGAATACATAAATACGGGTATGATGAACTGTTCGTTCCAAACATAGAACAATCATGCAAGATCTCAATGACCTCTACTACTTTTCGCAAGTCGTCGAGCAAGGAGGCTTCAGCGCCGCAGCGCGCGCGCTGGACATTCCGAAATCCCGTCTATCCCGCCGTATCTCCCACCTGGAAGAGAGCCTGGGGGTGCGTCTTTTGCAGCGCACCACCCGCCGGCTTCGGCTGACGTCCGCCGGCGAGCGCTATCTGCATTACTGCCGGGAGATGGCCGCATCGGCGCGCGCGGCGGACGACGCGATGCGGCAGTTGCAGGCGGAGCCGACCGGCCCGGTGATCGTGAGCTGCCCGGTGTCGATCGCGCAGGACGTGCTGGCGCCGCTGCTGCCGGAATTTCTGGACGCGTGGCCCGCAATATCGGTGCAACTGCTGGTGACCAACCGGCGGGTGGATCTGATCCGCGAAGGCGTGGACCTGGCGCTGCGGGTCCGCACGAAGCTCGACACGGACGCCGAATTGGTCGTCCGGCATCTGGGCACGGCGCGCGGCACGCTGGTGGCCAGCCCCGGATACTTGCAGCGCCACGGCGCGCCCGATACGCCGCAGGACCTGGCGTCGCACGTGACGCTGAGTTTCAGCGATCCGCAGAACGAAGTGCGGTGGCCGCTGCGCAATGACAAGGGCGAGGAGGTGCAGATCGAACTGAAGCCGCAACTGTCGTGCAACGACTTCATAGTGCTGACGGAAGCGGCCGTGCGCGGACGCGGCATCGCGTTGCTGCCGTCGATCGCCACGCAGGAGGAACTGCGCCGCGGGCAGCTGGTGCCGGTGCTGCCGCAATGGCAATCGCCCGAGGGCATCGTGCACTGCATCTATCCGTCACGGCGGGGCATGATGCCTGCCGTGCGGACGCTGCTGGATTTTCTGTCGCAGCGCCTGCCCTCGATGTACGAGCGGCTTGAGAAAGCCGTGACGCCCGCGCCTCAGTAGCCGCGCGAGCGTTCCACGACGCCGGTGATGGATTCGCCGCGCATAAGTTGCGCGACCTTGCCCGCGATCTGTTCGATGCTTTCGTCGCGCAGCGTGCGCGCGGCGATATGCGGCGTGACATGGACGCGCGGGTCGTGCCAGAACGGGTGGTCTTTCGGCAGCGGTTCGGTGCGGAAGACGTCGAGCGTGGCGCCCGCGATTTCGCCCTCTTCGAGCATCTGCACCAGATCGTCTTCGACCAGATGCTCGCCGCGTCCCACGTTGACCAGATGCGCGTCAGGCAGCAGCTGCGACAGCGTTTCGCGGTTGAGGATGCCTTGCGTGTCGGGCGTCAGCGGCAGCACGTTGACCAGAAAACGCGTGCGGCCCAAGAAGGCCGGCAAGGCGGCCTCGCCAGCGAAGGATTCAACACCCGGGATCTCGCGCGGCGAGCGCGACCAGCCGGCCACGGGATAGCCGAATTCAGCCAGGGTTTGCGCAACGCGCGCACCGACCTGCCCCAACCCGAGAACGCCCACGGGCCAGTCCGCCTGCCGGGTGCCCTCGCGGGTGTCCCAATGCTGGCGTGCCTGCGCCTGATCGAAGGCTTCGAAATCGCGCGAGACGCGCAGCAACGCATACAGCGCGTATTCGGCCATCTGCGCGGCCATGCCGGCGTCTTCGAGACGCACGATGCGAACGTGGGCCGGGATCTCCGGCATCTTCAGCAAGGCATCGACGCCCGCACCCAGATTGAAGAGGGTTTGCAAACCGGTTTCGTGCTGGAAGAGCTGGGCCGGCGGACGCCAGACCAGCGCGACCTCCGCACCAGACGGCGGGCCGTCGGGATTCCAAACCGAAATACGGCAACCGGGCATGGCGGCCTCGAGGCGAGGCACCCAGGCGTCAGCATCGTGATGGGGACAAGCAAAGAGAATGTGCATGGTGGCAGTGCGCGGGCGATGAAAACCCCAAGCATGAGGGATGCCGCCGCACAAATCAAACGGCCCGGCAAAAGCCGGGCCGCGTGTGCCAGAAGCAAGCCGGGGGATCAGGCCGTCTGCGGCAGCTGAGGTTTGTTCTTGCCCTTGTTGCGACGCAGGAACGCCCAGACCTGCAGCGCGATCAGCAAGGCGCTGGCGCCGATGAACCATGCGCTGATCGGACGTTCGACGAACACGGCCAGGTCACCGCGCGACAGCAGCAACGCGCGGCGGAAATTCTCTTCGACCATGGGGCCGAGCACGAAGCCCAGCAGAATGGGCGCCACCGAGAACTCCAGCGTCATCAGGACCGCGCCGATAACCCCGAAAGCCAGCACTTCCCAGATCTGGAAGAGACTGTTCTGCGTGCTGTACACGCCCACCGCGATGAAGAACAACGCCGAGGGAAAGAGGTAGCGGTACGGCACCTGCAGCAGCTTGACCCACACGCCGATGAGCGGCACGTTCAGCACCATGAGCAGCACGTTGCCGACCCAGAAGCTGGCGATGAGGCCCCAGAAGATGTCCGGATGCTCGGTGATGAGCTGCGGGCCGGGTTGGATGCCCTGGATCAGCAGCGCGCCCAGGATCAGCGCCATCACGGCGTCGCCCGGAATGCCCAGGCTCATCGTCGGGATGAAGTCGACCTGCGTCTTCGAATGCGACGATGCTTCCGGCGATGCCACGCCGGCGATCATGCCGGTGCCGAACTTTTCGGGCGTCTTGGAGACCTTGCGCTCCAGCGCGTAGGCGACGAAGGTGGTGATGGTCGGGCCGGTGCCGGGCATGGCGCCGAACAGCGTGCCGACGGCCGTGCCGCGCACCATGGGCCAGAAAGCGGTCATCAGCTCCTGCTTGCTGGGCCGCATGTCGCGCAGTCGCAGCTTGGCGCCGCTGCCGATGATGGTCATGCGGTTCACGCTCATCAGGAAGTCGGCAACGCCGAACAGCCCCATCGAGATCGCGACCAGTTCAAGGCCGTCGGACAGGTCGAGCAGGCCGAACGAAAACCGGATCGTGCCGGTGTTCACGTCGGTGCCGACCACGCCGCACATCAGGCCGAACACCGTCATCGCCACGCCCTTGAGCGGCGAGCCGCGCGACATGGTGGCGCCCGCCAAGAGGCCCAGCAGCATGATCGAGAAGATCTCGGTCGGGCCGAACTTGAAGGCGACTTCCACCAGCAGCGGCGAGGCAAAGATCATGACGATGATGCCGACCGATGCCGCGAAGAACGAGCAGATCATCGTGATGCCGAGCGCTGTCCCGCCCTTGCCCTGCTTGGTCAATGGATAACCATCAAGACACGTGACCGCGTGCGGCGGATGCGAAGGCAGGTTGAGCAGGATCGCGCCGATGGCGCCGCCATATTGCGAGCCGTAGAAAATGCCGGCCAGCATCAGGATGGCGGGCACGGGCTGCATGACGTAGGTGAGCGGCAGGAGGATGGAGATCGCGGACAGCGCGCCCATGCCGGGCAGCACACCGATAAGGTTGCCCACCAGCACGCCGAAGAACGACCACATCAGGTTGTGCCATTGGAACGCGACGCCGAAGCCGTACCAAAGGTCTACCAAAGCTTGAGAAATCATGGCGCATCAACCCCAGCGGAACAGCGGAAGCTGCAGTTGCAGCGCCCACCAGAAAACGACGACCGCGATCGCGGACATGGTGATCGACAGCAGGATGGCCTGTTTGATCGTGTTCTTGCGGTCGCCCAACGCTGAGATGAAAACGATGGCGAACGTGGCGGGCAGCAGGCCGCCGTAATGGCCCAGCAGCAGGAAAGCCAGGATGCCGAGCAGGATGCAGACGCTGCCGCGGATGTCCGGCATGCCGGTGGGATGGCCTTCGGCGGGCGCCGGGGCCGCGGGTTCGGCCGAGCGCGCCGACATCGCGATCAGCAGGCCGGTGAGCGCCAGCAGGCCGCCGAGCGCCGCGGGGAAAAATCCCGGACCCATGTGGCTGAGCGAGCCGATGTGGTAGTCGGTGCCGCCATAGATCGCGGCCATGCCGATAAGGACCATCAGCGCGCCGCCGTAATAGTCCTTTCTGTTGATTGTCTTTTTCACTTCCGTCCTCCTTCCTTGTGCCGGACAGCGCCGGCCTTTCATGCGCTGCACGAAGCGGACAGCGCCCGGCCCCTGACGACAGGCCGGATCGCAGATTACGGAAGGAAGCTGCTAATCCGCTTTCTATGCGCTGTCGCATTCCTGAATCCGGGGGTTATCCCTGATCGGCATGCGCGAAGCCGCGAAAAAAGCGGGTAGTGGGGAAGCGGACCTTGATGGATTGAGCGTCGAGGAAGGCGCTGGTGAGCGCCGCCTTATTGATCGCCCGGTTATTGATCGCCCGGTTATTGATCGCCCGGTTATTGATCGCCCTTGAGCTGGACCTCGGCGGGCCGCGGATACTGCGACACGGTGGGCGCCAGCGGCAGCCACAGCACCGACGCGAGGCCGACGCCGCCCTGGTCGTTGGGCTCGCCATCGCGCAGTTCGATGTCACCCTCGTTGCGCCGGGCGTAGGCGCGCGCGATGCCCAGGCCCAGGCCAGAACCGGAGGAGGTCACCGGCTTGTCCGTACCCACGCGCTCGAACCGTGTGAAGGCGCGCGTGCGCATGACGGGATCCAGGCCCGGCCCATTATCGGAGACGGCGACCTCGACCCTGTTGTCGGCACGGCAGACGGAGACCGTGATTTGCGCGCCGACCGGCGCGTAATGGATCGCGTTGTGCACGAGATTGGACAAGGCCTCGTGCAGCTCGGCCTCGTTGCCGGACACCGGCACCGGCGTGTCCTGGCCGTCTTCGGCATCGGCCTGCACCCAGCCCAGATCCTGCTGTTTTTCGTGCGCGAGCGGCAGGTACTGCAAGACGACCTCGCGCGAGACCGCGTTCATGTCGAGCAACTGCCGCGGGGTCTGGCCGGCCTGGTTTGCGTGCGCCAGCGACAAAAGCTGTTCGGTCAGCCGGCGCGTGCGCCCGAGCTGGTCGACGATGGCGCGAAGTCCCTCGCGCACGCGCGCTGGATCGCGTTCGCGCAGCGTGTATTGCGCCTGCGTCAGCATGATGGCGAGCGGCGTGCGCAATTGATGCGAGGCGTCGGCAAGAAAGTTCGATTGCTCGTCCAGCACCCGCCGGTAGCGGGCGATGTGGTGATTGACGGCTTCGACGAGCGGAGCGACTTCGCTGGGCACGCGCGAGGCGTCCAGCGGCGTCAGGTCGTCCGGCCGGCGTCCGCGGATGTCGGCCTGCAGCCGGCGCAGCGGCTTCAAGGCCCACGACACGCCCCACCAGACCAGCAGCACGACCAGCGCCAGCATGCGTGAATCGCGCAGGATCTCCTGGCGCCGCGCATTGTTCTCGGCCTCGATGCGCTTGCCGGTGCTTTCGGCCACGACCACCAGCACCTGGCGATGCTGGCCCTGGTAATAGAGATCGCGCACCACGGAAACGACCCGCACGGGATCGTTGCGGTACACGCTGTCGTAGAAGATGGGTTGGCCGTTGGACCGGGGCCAGGACGGCGGGCGCGGCATTTCCGGCATGCCCAGCAGCGTCTTGCCCTGCGTCTGGGGCACGGGCGCCCCGTCGGGCAAGGGCGGATCGATTTCCTCGATGCGGAAATACTTGCGCAGGCCCGCCCGCGATTCGAGCATGACCTGCGCGTAGAGCGGCGTGGCAACCTGCAGGTTGCCGTCCGGGGTGAATTCCAGGCTGCTTTCAAGCACCCGTGCAGGTTCAACCAGCGCGCTGTCGTAGGCTTCGTTGGTGATCTCGGCCAGGGTGCGGTAGTCGTTCAGGCTGTCGATGACCAGCAGCACCACCACGCCGGGCAGCAGCAGGATGATGAGAAGCGCGCGGATGCCGACGCGCGGCAGTCCGGGAATCCGCAGGCTCACTTAGGGTTCCGCGGACTCGCTGGCGACGCTTTCCAGCATGTAGCCCAGCCCGCGCACGGTCACGATGCGCACGTCGCTGCCGGCCAGCTTCTTGCGCAGGCGGTGCAGCACGACCTCGATGGCGTCCGGATTGGCTTCGCTGTCGTGCGTGAAGACCTTGCCGAACAATTGCGACTTGTCCACCGGGTAGCCGCTGCGCGTCAGCAGCGCCGCCAGGGCGGCGTGTTCGCGCGGCGTCAGGAACAGCAGCGATCCGTCCAGCGTGAACGCACGGCTTTCGCTGTCGTAGGACAGCGAGCCGCACTGCAGGCGCGGATGCTGGCGGCCGCGGCTGCGGCGCACGAGCGCGGTCAAGCGCGCTTCGAGTTCTTCGAGAGCAAAGGGCTTGGTCAGGAAGTCGTCGGCGCCGAGATTCAGGCCGCGCACACGGTCCTGCAGCGCACCTTGCGCGGTCAGGAGCAGGACGGGCGTGCGGTCGTCACGGTTGCGCATTTCCCGGAGGACGACCAGACCATGCTTGTCGGGCAGGCGCAAGTCCATGACGATGGCATCGTATTCGGTGCCCGCCATGAAGGCTTCAGCCGTGCGCGCGTCCGCCGCGTGATCGGGCACAAACCCGCTCTGGGCGAGCGCGCGCATCAGCCAGGACGCCATGTCCCGTTCGTCTTCAACCAACAATATGCGCATGACCGTCCGTTCCTTCGGGCAAATTCTCTGCAGCCCGCTGACCATGCACTCGTTGGCGCAGGTAGCGGGTTTCGTGATGGCGCCGAAAGAGGATAGCCGACAACTCGTTCAACGCCTGGGTATAGACGTCTCGCTTGAACTCGATGACGGCATCCAGCGGAACCCAGTACTGGCTCCAGCGCCAGGCGTCGAATTCCGGATGCTGCGTCGCGCGCAAGCAAACATCACTGTCACGTCCCACCAGGCGCAACAAGAACCAAATCTGTTTTTGTCCTTTATAGTGGCCACGCCACTCACGCCGGACAAAGTGATCGGGCACGTTATAACGTAACCAATCGCGTGTACGCCCCAAAATACGGACATGCTCGGGCTTCAGGCCCACCTCTTCATGGAGTTCGCGATACATGGCCTGCACCGGGCTTTCGCCATACTTGATGCCGCCCTGGGGGAACTGCCATGCATGTTCCCTGATACGCTTGCCCCAAAAGACCTCGTTTCTAGTGTTGACGAGAATGATGCCGACATTGGGGCGGTAGCCTTCGCGGTCAAGCATGGGCCACCCCCACCGAATTCAATACAATTACGGTCGATTATACGTATCTGCTGCCACCTTTAAACATGCGCGCATCCAACTACCACATCAACACCCTCAAAGAAGCCCCGTCCGAAGCGGAAGTCGCCAGCCACCAGCTGATGACCCGCGCCGGCATGATCCGCAAGCTCGCGGGCGGCATCTACACCTACATGCCGCTGGGCCTGAAGGTCATCCGCAAGGTCGAGGCGATCATCCGCGAAGAAATGAACGCGGCGGGCGCCATCGAGCTGCTGATGCCCGTGGTGCAGCCGGCCGAACTCTGGCAGGAATCCGGCCGCTGGGAGCAGTACGGCGCCGAACTGCTGCGCATCAAGGATCGGCACCAGCGCGATTTCGTGCTGCAGCCGACGTCCGAGGAAGTCATCACGGACATCGCGCGCAATGAAATCCACAGCTACCGCCAGTTGCCGCTGAACTTCTATCACATTCAGACCAAGTTCCGTGACGAGCGCCGTCCGCGCTTCGGCCTGATGCGCGGCCGCGAGTTCACGATGAAGGACGCGTATTCCTTCGACCGCGACGAAGCCGGCGCCCAGAAGAGCTACGACACCATGTTCGCCGCCTACATGCGCATCTTCGGCCGTCTGGGCCTGGAGTTCCGCGCGGTGGCGGCCGATACGGGTTCCATCGGCGGCACGCGCAGCCATGAGTTCCAGGTGATCGCCGACACGGGCGAAGACCTGCTGGTCTACAACGCGGACTCGGACTACGCCGCCAACATCGAGCTGGCCGAGGCGCCCAGCCTGTACGCCACCCGTGCCGCTGCCGCTCAGACGATGCAAGACGTCGCGACGCCGGGCGCCGCCAAGTGCGAGGACGTGGCCAAGCTGCTGGACATTCCGCTGGAACGCACGATCAAGTCCATCGTCCTGGCCACCGACGGCGAAAAGGGCAAGGTCGACATCTGGCTTCTGCTGCTGCGCGGCGACCACGAACTGAATGAAATCAAGGCGGGCAAGCTGCCGGGCCTGTCGGGCTTCCGCTTTGCCACCGAAACCGAGATCGTCGAATACTTTGGCTGCAAGCCCGGCTACCTGGGCCCGGTCAAGACGGTCAAGCCGGTCCACGTCATCGCCGACCGCACCGTGGCCAACATGGCCGATTTCGTGTGCGGCGCCAACCGCGAAGATTTCCACACCCAGGGCGTGAACTGGGGCCGCGACCTGCCCGAGCCCGAACTCGTGGCCGACCTGCGCAACGTGGTCGCCGGCGACCCCTCGCCCGACGGCAAGGGCACGCTGTCGATCCAGCGCGGCATCGAAGTGGGCCACGTCTTCTACCTGGGCAAGAAGTACTCCGAAGCCCTGAAGGCCACCTTCCTGGACGAAACCGGCAAGCCCGCCGTCCTGGAAATGGGTTGCTACGGGATCGGCGTGACCCGCATCGTGGGCGCCGCCATCGAGCAGAACCACGACGCGCGCGGCATCATCTGGCCCCGAGCGCTCGCGCCTTTCGAGGTCGTCATCTGCCCGGTGGGCTGGGGCAAAAGTGAAACGGTGCGTGACACCGCGCAAAAGCTCTATGAATCCCTGCTGGCGCGCGGCGTTGATGTCGTGCTGGACGACCGCGATGCCCGCCCCGGCGTCATGTTTGCCGAGTGGGAACTGATCGGTGCGCCGCTGCGTGTAACAGTTGGAGAACGCGGCCTGAACGATGGTGTGGTGGAATTGCAGGCCCGCCGGGAAACCGAAGCGGCCAAGATTCCGGTAGAGTCCGCGCTTGAAGCCGTGCTGACCAAGCTCGACACGCTCTAACCTTGTAGCCACTACGGACTTTCCGCGTCCCGACCCGCATATCATCTGTTGAGTACCGTGACCGACCCGAAGTCCGCCGAATCCACCCTGCAAGTCCGCGTCTACTACGAAGACACGGATGCCGGCGGGGTGGTTTTCTACGCCAACTACTTGAAATTCCTGGAGCGGGCCCGCACCGAATGGCTGCGGGACCTTGGCGTCAACCAGTCCGGACTGGCCGCCAGCGAGCAACGGCTGTTCGTTGTCCGCGCCCTGGACATGTCCTACCGCAAACCGGCCAGACTGGACGATTTGCTTACCATACGCAGCCGAGTCACCAAACTGGGCCGCGCTTCGATACACTTCGCGCAGCGCGCGGAGCGCAACGGGGAACTGCTTGCCGAAGGCAACATCCAAGTCTGTTGCGTCGATGCCGTTCACATGCGGCCGGCGGAGTTGCCGGCTGACATTCGCGCAAAACTGGAATTCATTCAGGAATAACCATGCAAGTCACCAACGACATGTCGTTGCTTTCGCTGATTTCGCACGCCAGCGTGCCGGTCCAGCTCATCATGCTGATGCTGTTGGGCATCTCGATCATGTCCTGGACCTACATCTTCGCCAAGCGCATGGCCATCAAGCGGGCCCATGACCAGACGCGCCGCTTTGAAGACGACTTCTGGTCGGGCGGCGACCTGTCGATGCTGCAGCAGGCCGTGGCCTCGCGCCGCGACGAGCAAGGCGCCCTCGCCCGCATCTTCGATGCCGGCATGACCGAATTCCTGAAGGCCCGCCGCGGCAACGCCAGCGGCGACGCCACGGCCGTGCTGGACGGCCCGCGCCGCGCCATGCGCGCCGCCTACCAGCGTGAAATGGACTCGCTGGAATCCCACCTCAACTTCCTGGCGTCCGCCGGTTCGGTGTCCCCGTACATCGGCCTGCTGGGCACGGTCTGGGGCATCATGCACGCCTTCATCGGCCTGTCGAACATGCAGCAGGCCACGCTGGCCTCGGTGGCCCCCGGCATTGCCGAGGCGCTGATCGCCACCGCGATCGGCCTGTTCGCCGCCATCCCGGCCGTGGTTGCCTACAACCGCTTCACGAATGACATCGACCGCATCTCGATCCGCTTCGACAGCTTCGTCGATGAATTCCTGAACATTCTGCAACGGCAGGTGCGCTAATGCCCTCGGTAAGCTCGCGCGGCAGGTCCGGCCGCCGCATGAAGGCCGACATCAACGTGGTGCCGTACATCGACGTGATGCTGGTGCTGCTGGTCATCTTCATGGTGACCGCGCCCCTGATCACGCCCGGACTGATCCAGCTGCCGTCGGTGGGCGCCGCCTCCGACGTGCCGGTCAAGCCCCTGGAAGTCCAGATTTCGGAAGACGGCAAGATCGCGCTGCGCATGCGTGAAGCCGGCGCCACCATGCAGGACATCGCGCGCCCCGAACTGGTCGCGCAAGTGCGTTCGCGCATCACCGCGGAAACGCCGGTGGTGATCGCCGCCGACGGCAAGGTGCCCTACGAGACGGTCGTGAAGGTCATGGACGAGCTGCGCACCAACGGCATCACCCGCCTGGGCCTGCTGGTGGACCAGTCCGGCGCCGCCTCCCAGCCCGTCCCCGCCAAGAAACGCTAACGCGCCGCCCTCCGCCGGCCTGGCCGGCATGCACCGCACATGACGCCACCCATAATTCGACACCGCAGCGGCCCGCCGGCCACCCCGCCCAACAACGACAACCGGAATTCGCTGATTCTGGCTGTGGCGGTGCACCTGCTGCTGCTGGTTGCCCTGATCTTTGGCGTGAACTGGCATACCGAGAACCCTGGCCCCGTCCAGGTGCAACTCTGGGCAGACGGCAATTCGCCCGTCTCGCCCCCGCCCACGCCGCAACCCGAACCGCCCAAGCCGCAACCCAAGCCCCAGCCCGAGCCGGAGCCTGAAAAGACGCCCGAGCCGCCTCCTCCGCCGCCCCCGCCGCCGCCTCCCGAGCCCGAGCCGCAGGTTCAGGCCAAGACCGAGGAGGTCGATCCCGAGATCGCCATCCAGGAAGCCAAGAAGAAGCGCGAGCAGGAAGAGAAGGCACGCGAAGCCGCCGAGGCCGCCAAGGAAAAGGCGCGCCTCGAGGAAGAGCGCAAGCAGGCTGAACTGAAGGAAAAGAAGCGCCTCGAGCAAGAACGCCAGGCCGCCGAGAAGGCCGCGGCTGAAAAGGCTGCCGCCCAGAAGGCGGCCGCCGAGAAAGCTGCCGCCGAGAAGGCCGCTGAGAAAGCCGCCGCTGAAAAGGCCGCAGCCGAGAAGGCCGCAGCTGAAAAGGCGACTGCCGAGAAGAAGGCCAAGGAAGAAGCCGCCAAGAAGGCGGCTGCTGAGAAGGCCGCCGCTGAAAAGGCCGCTGCCGAGAAGGCCGCGGCTGAAAAGGCGGCTGCTGAAAAGGCCGCCGCCGAGAAGGCTGCGGCTGCCAAAAAGGCTGCCGCAGACAAGGCGCTGAAGGACGCGTTCCGCAACGACGCCCTGGGCGCAGCCGGCATTCCTGGCGGCACCGCCGACCGCAACCAGGCTGGCGGCGGACGCGACAGCGGCTATGGCGCCAAGGTCCGCGCCTGCGTGCAACCCGGGGTGGCGTATCCGCCCCCGCCCCGCAGCGGCTCGGGAAATCCGACCGCGCAATACCGGGTACAGTTAGGTTCTGACGGGAAGGTGAATGGCGTTACGTTGACCAGTTCTTCTGGCAACTCCGGCTTCGACCGCGCGGTCGAGACGGGCATCCGCCGTTGCAACCCGTTCCCGAAGCCCTCGACGGGCCGCTACGAACCCATTATTGACGTTGTCTACAGAATGTATGACTGACAGGAGATTGACGAACATGACTCCCGCTTATAGTCGACGAGTACCCACTCTCGCGCTCTGGAGAGCGTATGGAATCGGACTGCTGATGGTGGCGCTTGCCTGCCTGATGGCCATGAAGCCCGCCCACGCACAATTGCGTGTCGATATCTCCGGCACCGGCGCCACGCAATACCCCGTGGCTATCGCCGACTTCGCCGTTGACGATACCCACGGCCGCGCGCTGGCCGAAGTCATCCGCGCCGACCTTACCCGCACCGGCCAGTTCCGCCTGATCAACGCGGCCGGCTCCGGCCTGAACGTCGACTCCCCGATCGCCCACGACGACTGGCGCGGCAAGGGCGCCGACTTCATCGCCTACGGCAGCATTACCCGCGGCGCCGATGGCCGCTACGACGTGCGCTACCGCCTGGCCGATACGGTCAAGAAGTCGCAGCTGGACGGCGTGGCCTTCTCGGGCACCGAGCTGGAACTGCGCCGCGTGGCCCACCAGATCGCCGACCGTATCTACGAAAAGATCACCGGCGTTCGCGGCGTGTTCTCGACCCGTATCGCCTACGTGCTGAAGAAGGGTTCCACCTACGAACTGCAGGTGGCTGATGCCGACGGCCAGAATCCGCAGGTTGCCCTGCGCTCGCGCGAGCCGATCATTTCGCCGTCCTGGTCGCCCGATGGCGCCAAGCTCGCCTACGTGAGCTTCGAGTCCGGCAAACCCGTCGTCTACGTGCACACGCTGGCCACCAGCGCCCGCGCACCGGTCGCCAATTTCAAGGGCAACAACAGCGCCCCCGGTTGGTCGCCTGATGGCAGCAAGCTGGCTGTCGCCTTGACGCGTGACGGTTTGTCGCAAATTTACGTCGTTAATGCGGCCGATGGCTCGAATCCGAGCCGAGTTACGCGTTCTCCCGGGATTGACACCGAGCCGAGCTTTACGCCCGACGGCGCTTCCATTATCTTTACGAGTGACCGCAGCGGCGGGCCGCAAATCTATCAGACCGGCTCGACAGGCGGCGAAGCACGCCGTCTCACGTTTAATGGTGGTTACAACATCTCACCCCGAATTTCCCCCGATGGATCGACGCTGCTGTACGTTGCAAGACGAGACGGCGCGTTTCGAATCGCATCTCTGAACTTGTCCACTGGTGCCGAAGCCTTGCTGACTGATGGTCGTGACGATCAGTCGCCCAGCTTTGCGCCCAACGGAATGCAAGTGCTCTACGCCGCCATCCAGAATGGCCGTAGCGTGCTGGCAGGTGTGTCAAGCGATGGACGCGTGCGACAAACGCTTTCGGTACTGAACGGGGAAATACGTGAACCGACTTGGGGCCCATTCATTACCCGATAACACGTGTGACTCTCTTTGCAAAGGAACTATCATGAAGTCGCGCATTGCCAAAAGCCTAACCATCGCCGCTCTGGCTGCCGCCCTGGCAGCTTGCAGCTCCGTCCCTCTCGACGATAAAGCGGGTCAGGGTGGAGGCGCTGGCCAAGGATCTTCGGCCTCTGGCCAAATCCTTGATCCTTTCAACCCCCAAAGCATCCTGGCGCAACAGCGCTCGGTGTACTTTGATTTCGACAGCTACACCGTGTCGGACCAATACCGTGGCCTGGTCGAAACCCATGCCAAGTACCTGGCTTCGCACCAACAGCAAAAGATCAAGATCGAAGGCAACACCGACGAACGCGGCGGTGCTGAGTACAACCTGGCCCTCGGCCAGCGTCGTGCCGACGCCGTGCGTCGCATGATGACCCTGCTGGGCGTCAGCGACAACCAGATCGAAACCATCAGCTTCGGCAAAGAAAAGCCGCGCTCGACGGGTACGACTGAAGCCGACTTTGCTGAAAACCGCCGCGCCGATATCAACTATCTGCGCTAAGATTTTCGCTTAGTCTGGAGCCCTACCTCGCGTCGGGACGGCCAGCCGGCCGTCCCGACGTTTGTTTTTATACCCGGGAATATTCATGCGCGATTACGTTCTGTCCCTGCGTCCCCTGATTGTGGCCACTGGCCTGGCGCTTGCCGCCCTCACGGCCCCCGCTCACGCTTTTTCCGACGATGAAGCCCGCAAGGCCATCCTGGATTTGCGCCAGCAGGTGCAGCAGCAGAACGAGCAAAGCCAACGCGCCAAGCTGCAACTGGCCGACCAGATCCAGTCGTTGCAGCAGGAAATCGCCCAACTGCGCGACCAGCTTGAACTGGTGTCGCGCCAGCAACCCAGCGCCAAGCCGGGCACCGCGCCGGGCAGCGCCAATCCCCCGGGCGCCTCCGCCGGCGATCCCCAGGAACAGACCGCCTATGACGGCGCGATGGACCTGTTCCGAAAGGGCCAATACAAGGAAGCGGCCGAATCGCTGGCCGCCTTCACCGCGCTTTATCCCAACAGCCAGCTCGCACCCAGCGCCCAGTTCTACCAGGGCAGCAGCCGCTATGCGCTGAAGGACTTCAAGGGCACCATCGAGCAATTGAACGCCATGGTCCAGAAGTCGCCGGATAACGCTCGCGCGCCCGACGCGCTGTTGATCATCGCCGGCAGCCAGATCGAACTGAACAACCGCGCCGGCGCCAAGACCACCTTGCAGCGCATTGTTCGCGACTACCCGACCACGCCGGCCGCCACCACGGCCAAGAGCCGGCTGCAACTGCTGCAGTAATGCGGCACGCCGCAAGCGCGGCAGGCGCTTACCGCCACATTCTTCGCCGCCGGGCGGGGCTCATTGCCCTGCTGCTGGCGGCGATTCTGTTTGCGCTGCTGATCGACTTCACCGTGGGCCCGTCCGGCCTGCCCTGGCGCGCGCTCTGGCAGACGCTGGCCGCGCCCGGCGACGCCGACCCGACCTATCGCGTGATCGTCTGGGACATCCGCCTGCCGTCCGCGCTGATGGCCGCGCTGGTGGGCATGGCGCTCGGCTTGGCGGGCGCCGAGATGCAGACCATTCTGAACAACCCGCTCGCCAGCCCGTTCACCCTGGGCGTGTCGTCGGCGGCCGCGTTTGGGGCGTCGCTGGCGATCGTGCTTCAGTTCGGATTGCCCGGCATTCCGGCCGGCTGGCTGATTGCCGCCAACGCTTTCCTGTTTGCCCTGCTGGCGGCGCTGCTGCTGGACGCCGTGGCCCGCTGGGGCGGCATGAATACGTCTGGCGTCGTGCTGTTCGGCATCGCCATGGTGTTTACCTTTAATGCGCTGGTGTCGCTGGTGCAGTTCACGGCCAGCGCCGAGGCCTTGCAGAACCTGGTGTTCTGGACAATGGGCAGCCTCACGCGTTCAAGCTGGACGACCGTGGGCGTGCTGGCGCTGGCGTTCGCGGTGGCACTGCCGCTGGCCATGCGGCAATCCTGGAAGCTGACCGCCTTGCGGCTGGGCGAGGACCGCGCCGCGAGCTTCGGCGTGGACGTGCGCCGCGTGCGGGTGTCGGCGTTGGCGCGCGTGAGCCTGCTGTCCGCGCTGGCCGTGGCATTCGTGGGAACCATCGGTTTCATCGGGCTGGTCGCGCCGCACATTGCGCGGCGGCTGTTCGGCGAAGACCACCGCTTTTATCTGCCAGGCAGCGCGCTGGTGGGCGCGGTGATCCTGTCGCTGGCGTCCATTGCGTCCAAGAATCTGATGCCCGGCGTGGTGGTGCCCGTGGGGATCGTGACCGCGTTGGTCGGCATCCCCTTCTTCGTGTCCGTCGTGCTGCGCCGCCAATTGCCATGACAACGCCGGCACACACGACCCAATCTTCCGGACTGACGGTGCAGGCGCTGACGGTGGGCTACGGGCGCGAAGACGTCCTGCACGACCTGTCGATCCCCCCGCTGGCGCCGGGCAAGGTGACGGCGCTGCTGGGACCCAACGGCAGCGGCAAGTCGACGTTGCTCAAGGCTCTGGCGGGTCTGGTGCGGCCCCGGGCGGGCAACGCGGCGCTGGATGGGCTGGACCTGACCCGGCTGGACCACGGCGAGCGCGCGCGCCACGTGGTGTATCTGCCGCAGAGCCTGCCCGCGGCGGTTCACCTGCGCGTGTTCGAATCGGTCCTGGTCGCGGCGCGCGCCAGCGACGCCGCGGCGGGGCCCGTGGATCTGCAGGCCATCGACCAACTGCTGGTACGGCTGGGCATTGCGCATCTGGCGCTGCACTATCTGGACGCCCTTTCCGGCGGACAAAAGCAACTGGTGGGCCTGGCGCAAGCGTTGATCCGCCATCCGCGCGTGCTGCTGCTGGACGAGCCGCTATCGGCCCTCGATTTGAACTATCAGTTCCACGTCATGCGGCTACTGCGGCAAGAGACGCGAGAGCATGGCCTGATCAGCCTGATTGTCTTGCACGACTTGAACGTGGCCCTGCAGCACGCGGATCAGGCAGTGATGATTCACGAGGGGCGTCTGCACGCCGCGGGAGCGCCGGCGGACGTCATCACGCCGGATTCGCTGGCCGCCGTTTATGGCGTGGAGGCGCGGGTGGAATCGTGCTCGCAGGGGCGGCGGCAGGTGCTGATCGACGGGCTTCAGGCGCACCCCGGCTGACCGGGCCGGGCCGCAGCGCAGGCCGGGGTCTCCGGCCGCATGCTCGAATCCGAATCCCAGACCCAAAGATCAAACCGGGGCCTTCAGGCTCGCAGCGCCACGTCCGCAACCGGCGCGCCGGTCATGTCCGCCAGCTGGGCCGGCGTCAGGTTGAACACGGTGTGCGGGTGGCCGGCGGCGGCCCACAGGCTTTCGTAATTGAAGAGATCCGCATCCAGCAGCATTACCGGTTTGACCGCGTGGCCGATCGGGCAGACGCCGCCGATGGCGTAGCCGGTCATGTCGCGCACGAAACGCGCATCGGCCTTGGCCAGCGGGCCGACCTGCGCCGCGACCTTGGCTTCGTCCACGCGATTGGCGCCGCTGGCGATGACGAGCACCGGTGCGTCGTCGGTGGCGCGGCGAAAGATGATGGACTTGGCGATCTGGGCGACTTCGCAGCCCAGGCCCGCAGCCGCTTCCGCCGAGGTCTTGCCCGACTGGGGCAGCACCACCACGGGTTTGTCGTGCCCCATGTCCACCAGCAGGCGCGCAACGCGCTGGGCGGATTCCGGCAAGGCGGCGATGGATTCTGGCGACATCGTTGAAAACTCCGTTCAAGAAATCAGGCGCGCGGGCTGACTCCCGCCGGCGCGCCGCAGACGAGTGTATCAGCGTCCGGCACGCCCGCTGCAACGCGATGCCGGGCTAGAATGCGTGCCTGGCTTCACCTCCCGATCCACATGCGTTCCGAACCCGTTCTGCCCCTGCAAACCGCGTCCATCGGCGGTTACGCCATGTCCTACACCGAGTACGGCAGCGGCACGCCGCTGGTGCTGGTGCATGGCTCGCTGTCCGACGCCCGCTACTGGAAGTCGCAAATGGCGCCGCTGGGGCGTTCTTTCCGGGTGCTGGCCGTGTGCCTGCGCCGGTATTGGCCGGAGACCTGGGACGGCGAAGGCGGCGGCTTTTCGGTCGAGCAGCATGCCAGCGACGTGCTGGAATTCATCGACACGGTGGCCGGCGGCCCGGCCCATCTGGTAGGCCATTCGCGTGGCGGGCGCGTCGCGCTGGAAGCCGCCCTGCGCCAGCCCGACTCGCTGCGCAGTCTTACTCTTGCGGACCCCGGCCTGTCGCTGCCGGGCTGCAAGGATGAACGCGGCGGTTTCCGCCAGCGCGCCCTGACGCTCATCCGGCAAGGCGACGTCGAAGAAGGGCTGGCCCTGTTCGTGGACACAGTGACCGGACCCGACACGTGGCAGCGCATGGTGCCGTGGTTCAAGGAGATGGTGCGCGACAACGTGGGCACGCTTTTCGCGCAAGTGGACGAGCAGCCCGACGCCTTGACGCCCGCGCAGATCGGCAGCCTGACGATGCCGGTGCTGCTGATCGGCGGCGCGCTCAGTCCGGCGCCCTATCCGGCCGTGCTGGATGCGCTGGCGCAGTGGCTGCCGCAAGCCCAGCGCCTGGATATCGTGGGCTCATCGCACGGCATGAACCTGGGCAATCCGCGCGCCTTCAATGGCGCCATTCAGGAATTCCTCGGCGGATAACG
The DNA here is from genome assembly GCF_902859585.1 of Achromobacter animicus. Lineage (GTDB taxonomy): Bacteria > Pseudomonadota > Gammaproteobacteria > Burkholderiales > Burkholderiaceae_B > Achromobacter > Achromobacter animicus. The sequence goes on from NZ_CADIJM010000015.1 coordinate 31,973, forward strand.
GACGCACCCGTCAGGGTTCGACGGACGGCGTGTGCTTCAGGCGGCGCAGCACAAAGGTGGAGCGGCTGTGCCGCACACCGCGCAGCTTGTACAGGCGCTTGCGCAGGAATTCCTCGTAGCCCTCCGTGCCCGCCACGGCGACCTTGATGAGGTAGTCGTATTCGCCCGTCACCAGGAACGCCTCGACCACTTCGGGCAGGCGGCTGATCTCTTCGCCAAAGCGCGCCAGCGTGTCGTCGTCGTGGTGCTCCAGCGTGACTTCGATCATTACCGTGTCCGGCAGCCCGAGCGCCTTCTGGTTCAGCAAGGCCGCATAGCCTTCGATCACGCCCGCCTCTTCCAAAGCCTTGACCCGGTTCCAGCACGGCGTCGGCGACAGGCCGACCATGTCGGCCAGCTTCAGATTGGTCAGCCGACCGTCCGCGCGCAGCGCGCGGAGGATCTTGCGGTCGGTTTCATCGAGTTTGGGCAATGTGGGCATCGTGGGCGATATGTGAAGACAGAATCCCTGCAAGAGCGGATTCTACAGAAAGAAGATTCTTCAGATTGCCGCAAACAGGCGGGGATCAGGAAACCTATTTTGCGCGTGGGCACGTAGACTTTCCCCAAAAGGCGCGCACCTATCCCGCACGCCCCGATTCGGCGCTTTCGCTGCGGCACAACCCGGCGGGTGCGCCGGCAGTTCCCACGCAGCAAGCCCGCGCGCCGATCCGCGCGGCCGGAAATCATGCCCAACACAGCAGCACCCGCAAAACCCGGTCTCGGCCTGTCCGGCGCCGTCATGCTCTTCAGCGCTCCGGCGCTATTCGCTTCAAACATGGTCGCAGCCCGCTGGGCCCACGACGCCAACCTTCCCCCCGTTTTCCTCGCGTTCGGCCGCTGGCTGATTGCCCTTCTGATCCTCTTGCCGTTCGCCCTCCCCGCGCTGCGCACGCATCGCCGGGCGCTGTGGCGCGGCTTGCCGGCGCTGTTGCCCTTGGCCGTGCTGGGCATGGGCGTGGCGGTGGCGCCGCAGTACATCGGCGCGCAGACCACCAGCGCCACCAATATCGCGCTGATCTTTTCGTGCAGCCCGCTGCTGGTGACGCTGCTGGAAGCCGTGATCTGGCGCAAGCCGCTGTACGCGCCGCGCGCGGCCGGCCTTGCGCTGGCGCTCGGCGGTGTGCTGGTGGTGCTGACACGCGGTGACGCCAATGTGCTGGCCCGGTTGGCGTTCGGACAAGGCGACTTGTGGGTGCTGCTGGCGGCCACCGGGTGGGCGTTCTACACGGTGCTGCAAAAGCGTCTGACCCTGCCGGCGGTGCCCGACAGCGCGCGGCTGGCGACCATGATGCTGGGTGGCGCGCTGGCGCTGGCGCCGTTCGCGGGCATTGAAGCGGCCGCCGGCATGGCGCCTGCCTGGACGGACCCGCGCCTGGCGGCGGTGCTGCTGTTTTTGGCAGTGGTGCCTAGCCTGGGCGCCTATTACGTGTACGGCCGGCTAATCAGCGTGGCCGGCCCCGCGACCGCGGGCCTGTCGATGTTTCTGGTGCCGGTCTACGCCGCGCTGCTGGCCTGGCCGCTGCTGGGCGAGGCGCCGCAGCTCTTTCATGCATACGGCTTTGCGATGATCCTGCTGGGCGTGAAGCTGGCCGCGTCGCGGCTGCGCCCGGCGGCAGCCGCGGCCGCCGCCTGACATACCGCGGCGACAAACGCTGCGGCCGGAAATTCGGCGGCCTGGAATCCAGCCGCTCGAATCTCAGTCACCGGACAATCAGCGGCCCGCGCCCTGGGCCGCCATGATTTCCTGCGCCACCTGACGCGGCGCTTCGGCGTAGTGCTTGAACTCCATCGTGTACGTCGCGCGGCCCTGCGTCAGTGACCGCAGCGACGTCGAATAGCCGAACATCTCGGCCAGCGGCACTTCGGCGCGCACGACCTTGCCGCCGCCGCCCGCGATGTCTTCCATGCCCTGCACCATGCCCCGGCGCGACGACAGGTCACCCATGACATTGCCGGTGAAGTCCTCGGGCGTCTCGACCTCGACCTGCATCATGGGTTCTAGCAGCACCGGATCAGCGCGCCGCATGCCTTCCTTGAATGCCATCGAACCGGCCATCTTGAACGCGTTTTCGTTCGAGTCGACGTCGTGGTACGAGCCGAAGAACAGCGTCGCCTTCACGTCCACAACCGGGTACCCCGCCAGCACGCCGGCGTTGAGCGCTTCGCGGATGCCCTTGTCCACTGCCGGAATGAACTCGCGCGGCACGACGCCGCCCTTGATGGCGTCGACGAACTCGTAGCCCTTGCCCGCTTCCTGCGGTTCAAGCTTGAGCACCACGTGGCCATACTGCCCGCGGCCGCCCGATTGCTTGACGAACTTGCCCTCGACCTCGTTGCAGGTCTTGCGGATGGTCTCGCGGTACGCCACCTGCGGCTTGCCCACCGTGGCTTCCACGTTGAATTCACGCTTCATGCGGTCGACCAGGATCTCCAGGTGCAGCTCGCCCATGCCGGAGATGATGGTCTGCCCGGACTCTTCGTCGGTGCGCACGCGGAACGACGGATCTTCCTGCGCCAGGCGGCCCAGCGCGATGCCCATCTTTTCCTGGTCGGCCTTGGTCTTGGGTTCCACGGCCTGCGAGATGACGGGCTCGGGAAAGACCATGCGTTCAAGGATGATGATGTGCGAGGGATCGGTCAGCGTGTCGCCGGTGGTGACGTCCTTGATGCCCACGGCCGCGGCGATGTCGCCCGCGTAGACTTCGGTGATTTCGCGGCGCTCGTTGGCATGCATCTGCAGGATGCGGCCCAGGCGTTCCTTCTTTTCCTTGATCGGGTTGTAAACCGAGTCGCCGGATTTCACCACGCCGGAATACACGCGGAAGAACACGAGCTGCCCCACGAACGGATCGGTCATGATCTTGAAGGCAAGCGCGGAGAACGGCTCGTTGTCGGTCGGGTGGCGCTCGATTTCGTTGTCGCGCTGGTCGTGGCCCTTGATGGCGGGCACGTCCACCGGCGACGGCATGTAGTCGATGACTGCATCGAGCATCGCCTGTACGCCCTTGTTCTTGAACGCGCTGCCGCACAGCATCGGCACGATCTCGTTGGCGATCGTGCGGGCGCGCAGGCCTTCCTTGATTTCCGCTTCGGTCAGGGCTTCGCCGGACAGGTATTTTTCAAGCAGGGTTTCATTGGCCTCGGCGGCCTTTTCCACCATCTTGTCGTGCCACTTCTGCGCCTCGTCCTGCATGGCTGCGGGGATATCCACGTACTGAAATTTCACGCCCTGGCTGGCGTCGTCCCAGATGATGCCTTTCATCTTGACGAGGTCGATCACGCCTTCGAAGTGGTCTTCGGCGCCGATCGGCAACTGGATGGGCACGGCGTCGCCCTTCAGGCGCTCGGCGATCTGGCGCTGCACGCGCAGGAAGTCCGCGCCCACGCGGTCCATCTTGTTGACGAAGGCCAGGCGCGGCACCCGGTACTTGTTGGCCTGGCGCCAGACGGTCTCGGACTGCGGCTGCACGCCGCCCACGGCGTCATAGACCATGACGGCGCCGTCGAGCACGCGCATGGAACGTTCGACTTCGATGGTGAAATCGACGTGGCCCGGCGTGTCGATGATGTTGATGCGGTGTTCGGGGTAGTTGCCCGCCATGCCTTTCCAGAAGGCGGTGGTGGCGGCCGACGTGATGGTGATGCCGCGTTCCTGCTCTTGTTCCATCCAGTCCATCACCGCGGCGCCGTCATGGACTTCGCCGATCTTGTGGGTGATGCCGGTGTAGAAGAGGATGCGCTCGGTGGTCGTCGTTTTGCCTGCATCAATATGGGCGCTGATGCCGATATTGCGATAAAGCTCGATGCGCGTCTTGCGGGTCATGGCCTCTTCCTACGGTTGGATGAAGATGCGTAAATATTACGCGCCGTGCGGCAAGATACAAGCCTGAATCGGCCTTGCGAAGGGTCTTTGCGAAGGCAATGAGTTTGGCCCCGCCATACCAACGTATAAGCGCATGCGCGGCGCATAAAAAAGCCCCTCCGACGGAGGGGCCGTGGCGCATGCGGCGGTGCGCGGTGCGCACCACTTTGGCGCGCAATTACTTCTTGTCTTCCTTGACGCGATACACCAGCACGGCGGTGGTGGCCAGCGACAGCACCTTGGCGGTGACGCTGCCCAGCAGCAGGCGCGACAGGCCGCTGCGGCCGTGGCTGCCGATGAAGATCAGGTCGCAGCCGGCGTCGGTGGCGGCCTGAACGATGCCGTCGGCGACGTTGAAGTTGGACACCGCGCGCGCATCGGCTTTGACGCCGGCAGTATCGGCGCGGTCGATGATCTGCTTGAGGTACTTGTCGGCTTGCTCGGCGGAGGCCTTTTCGTAGTCTTCGTCGGTGATGGCATAGGCCGCGGCCATGCCGTCAAATCCGATGGTGGCCGCGAACGGCTGCGTCACGTAGAGGGCGACGACTTCGGCGCCAACCGAGCGCGCGAAGCAGATACCTGCGTTGGCGGCTTGCGCCGAGAGCGGAGAACCGTCGGTGGGAATCAGGATCTTCTTGAACATCTTGCCTGCTCCTGTTTTAAAGGAATCTTTATGCTACCGGAAAGCCGCCGGGTCCACATCCGTCGAACCGGCGGCCTTGACGAGGGTCAAGGCCGGGTTTATCCCAACTGCTGGGCAGCCGCGAACAGGTTCGTGCAGCGGGTGCCGGTGCGGCAGTATGCCAGGACCGGGCCCGGCAGGGTGCGCAGCAGTTCCGCAAAGCGCGCGACGTCGGCGGCCGTCATGGCGCTGCCCACGACGGGCTGGTATTCGATCTGCAGACCGGCTTCCTGCGCGGCGCGCGACACGTCGGCGGCGGTGGGCTGGTCAGGACCGCCCTCGAAATCGGGGCGGTTGATGATGACGCTCTTGTAGCCGGCGGCGGCCACGTCGGCCATGTCGTCGGGACCCAGTTGCGGGGCGACGGCAAAGTTCTGGGTGAGAGGCTTGATGGGTGCGGACATGACGGTTCCTTCGGTGACTGGCGATGTGGCTCGGAATTATTGATTGTAGGACCCGTTCTGCGCGAAAAGTTTTTCCAGTTCGGCCCAGATTCCCCGGTGGTCGGCAACGGATACCGAAAAGCGCAGCATGGTGGACGGCGCCTGCGTCGGCGAAAACAACGTGCCGGGCGCCAGCAGCAGGCCGCGGTCAGCGGCTTCGCGCGCCAGCACCTCGGAATCGCGCCCGCAATCGGCCCAGACGAACATGCCCCCGTGCGGCTCGTGCGGGATGGTCAGGCCCAGTTTCAGCAGCCCTTTCATGCACCGCTGGCGCGCGTCATCGACCCGGTGCCGCACGCGCTCGATATGCCGCCGGTACTGCCCTTCCATGAGGACGCGGTGCACGACGCGCTCGCCGAGTTCGGGCGAGGTCAGACCCGCCAGCATTTTCAGGTCGGCCAGCTTCTGCAGCAGTTCGGAATTGGCGGCCAAATAGCCGACACGAAGACTGGCCGCCAGCATCTTGGAATAGCCGCCCACGTAGATGACGCGGTTAAGCCGGTCCAGCGCGGCGAGCTTGATGGCGCCCCCCGGATGCAGCTCGCCGTAGGTGTCGTCTTCGACCACCATGAAATCGAGGCGCTCGGCGATGCGCAGAATGCCGTAGGCCGCTCCCGCGGACAGGGTGTGGCCGGTGGGATTGTGGACCGAGCCATTGATGATGAAGAGCTTGGGCTTGTGCTGCGCGGCCAGTTGCTCGAGCAGGTCGAGATCGGGGCCGTCCGGGCCGCGCGGCACGCCGATCAGGCGGGCGCCAAAGGCCGCCAGCCGGCCGAAGATCACGAACCAGGCCGGGTCCTCGACCAGGACGGTATCGCCCGGCTTGACCAGATGGCGCGCGATGAGGTCCAGCCCGTGGGTGACGCCGTTGGTCGTGAGCAGGTTGAGCTCGGGATGGGCGGGCACGCCCTCGTTCTGCAGGACCGCGGCAATCTGCTGGCGCAGCGGCGCGAAGCCCTGGGGGCTGCCGTAGCTGACGAGGTTGGCGCGCACCGAGCGGCCCACGGCGCGCACGGCCCCCGCCACCATGTCGGGATCCAGCCAGTCCGCAGGCAGCAGGCCCGCGCCGCCCGGCATGCCCGGCGCGGTGGATTCTCGGAACATGCTGCGAAGCAGCCACGCGATGTCGACCCGTGCGGGCGGCGCGAGCGTGCTGGGCGCGGCCGCGGCCACCGCCGTCAGCGGGCCGCTGCGCGCCTTTACGAAAAACCCCGCGCCCCGGCGCGACTGCACCAGCCCGCGCGCCACGAGGCGGTCGTAGGCTTCGACCACGGTAAAACGGCTGACGCCCGACTGTTCGGCCATTTTGCGGATGGACGGCAGGCGCGTGCCGGGCCGCAGGCCTTGCTCGTCAATGCGGCGGGCCAGGCCGTCGGCCAGTTGCGCCACCAGCGTGGCATCGGCCTGGCGCACGGGCTGCCAAGGCAGGGAAGATGGGGGGGAGTGAGCAACTGTCATGGAGATTTGACCAGGCCAGTGATTAAAGTGACTGCGAAGGTGTACCGGTACTGTACTGACGGCTGTGCGTAGAGTGACAGCAATGCCGCAAACCTGCAACCGCAGGCGCTGCGGCCATGTCACTTTTTACGGTGCCGTCATGTCCCGTCCCGCGCTTTATGCCACGCCTTCGGCCGCCCCCGCCGCCTCGACTTCCCTCTGGGAGGGATACGGCTATGGTTTCCTGGGCGTGCTGGTGTTTTCGCTGACCCTGCCAATGACCCGCGTCGCGGTGGCCGAGTTGTCGCCCTTGCTGGTCGGATTGGGCCGTGCGCTCATCGCCGCCCTGCCCGCCATCGCCCTGCTGTGGCTCACGCGAAGCCGCCGGCCCAACCGGCAGGAATGGCCGGGCGTGATTCTGGCGGCGCTGGGCATCGTCGTGGGTTGGCCGCTGGCCTCGTCGATGGCGATGCAGACGGTGCCTTCGTCGCAGGGCGCTGTCTTCAACGGCCTGCTGCCGCTATCCACCGCCGCCTTTGCCGCCCTGCGCAGCGGCGAGCGTCCATCCGCCGCCTTCTGGGGCTGGGCCGTCGCCGGCGCCGCGCTGGTCACCGCCTATGCGCTGCGCCAGGGCGAAGGCACGCTGACGGCCGGCTACCTGTGGTTGCTGGTGGCGGTGGTGCTGGGCGGAATGGGGTACGCGGAGGGTGCGCGGGCCTCGCGCACGCTGGGCGGTTGGCGCACAATATGTTGGGCGCTGACCATCAGCGCACCGGTGGTTGCCCTGCCCGTCGGCTGGATGGCGGCGCAGCAGCCCCACTGGCCCAGTTCCGATGTGGTTGCCGCCTTCGCCTACCTGGCTTTCGGCTCAATGTTCCTGGGATTTTTCGCCTGGTATCGCGGCTTGGCCGCCGGCGGAATTGCCCGGGTCGGACAAGTGCAATTGCTGCAACCCTTCCTTACCGTCGTGGCCGCTGCTTTGCTGTTTGGCGAAACCGTGGAGGCGACGACGTTCGTGTTTGCCGCCGCCGTGATCGCCGTTATTGCCGGCGGACGCCGCGCCATCGTAAGGACCCCGACATGAACCTGTTTCCCGCCAATTGGGCCGAAGTCCCGCTGGCCTCGCTTTCCCTCCTGGGTCCGCTGGCGCTGTTTGCACTGGTCAGCTCGATCACGCCCGGCCCCAACAACGTAATGCTGGCGTCGTCGGGCCTGAACTTCGGATTCCGGCGCAGCGTTCCGCACCTGCTGGGCGTGAATCTGGGCTTTACGCTGATGATTTTTCTGGTCGGTGTGGGCCTGGGCTCGGTGTTCCAGCAGACGCCTGTCCTCTACACCATCCTGAAGTATGCCGGCGCGGCCTATCTGCTTTACCTCGCCTGGAAGATCGCCACCTCGGGTCCGCTGGACGAGGGCGAGGCGCGCGGCAAACCGTTCACGTTCCTGCAGGCCGCCGCCTTCCAGTGGGTCAATCCCAAGGCGTGGGTGATGGCGGTGGGCGTGGTGGCCACCTATACGCCGCAAAACGGATTCTTTGCCAATCTGGTGATCGCGACGCTGGTCTGCGGCATCGTCAACCTGCCCAGCATCGGCATCTGGGTGACGTTCGGTACAGCCCTGCGCCGCGTCCTGCACCGGCCCGCCGCGATCCGCGCCTTCAATGTGGGCATGGCTCTGCTGCTTGTCGCCTCGCTGTATCCGGTCGCGCTGGAACTGCTGCACTGAACAGCGGCTCAGGCCAGCAATCCCACCACGACGGCCGGCGTGACCAGCACGTTGAACAGGCCCGCCATCACCATCACCAGGCCCGCGACCGCGCCTTCTTCGGCGGCAAGCTCTCGGGCCTTGGCCGTGCCGGCGCCATGTGCGCCCATGCCGAACAGCGCGCCGCGCGCCAGCGCCGAGCGCAGCGGCAGCCAGCGGCACATGAGCTGGCCGATGGCCGCGCCGAAGACGCCCGTGACGATGACGAAGACCGCCGTCAGGTCAGGCACCCCGCCCACGTGGGAAGACACCGCGATCGCGAACGGCGTGGCGACCGAGCGCGGCAGCAGGCTGAGCCGCAGGTCCGGCGGCAAGTCCAGCAGGCTGCCCAGCAACCATGCGCTGACACCCGCGATGCCGCTGCCCACGGCCACGCCCGCGGCCAATACCGGCCAGTACCGCCGGATCAGCGCCCGCTGCTCGTAAAGCGGCAGCGCGAACGCCACGATGACCGGGCCCAGCATGGCCATCAGCCAGTGCGAGCCGGACATGTAGTCGCGATAGCCGGTATGCAGCAGGATGGCCAGCGTCAGCAGAAGCGCGGGCGCGACGACCAGGGTGGATGTCCACCAATAGGCAAAGCGGCGGTAGAACAGGCGCGCGCAGACATACGCGGCGACGGTGGCCGCCGGCCAGAACAGCAGGTTGAATTCAGGCCGCACGGCGGTTCATCCAGCGATAGCAAAGATCGATCGTCAGCGCCGTGCCGGCCATGACAAGCGCCGTGCCGAGCAGGATCACGGCGAGCAGCTTCACGCCGAGCAGGCCGAGAAATTCGCGGTGGTCCAGCAACGACATCACCGCCGGCACGAAGAACAGCAGCATTTCCCCCAGCAGCCAGCTCGCCCCGCGCTGCACGTTGCGCACGCGCAATCGCCGCGTCGCCAGCAGGACCAGCACCAGCGCCATTCCGATGACGCCGCCTGGCACCGGCAGCCCCGAGGCCTGCGCCATCGCCTGGCCCAGCACGGAGAAAAGGACGATCAATGCAATCTGCAGCAAACGGCTGCGGCGCAGCGCGCTGCGGATAAGGGTGGAATGGCGAAAGCGGGGCATGAGACGAAGATCCAGCGGCGAGCCCTTGTTTTACGCTTCGTAGGCGCATAGATAAAATGAATTCGATGAATCCCATTTATTCCAAACTGGCATAGCGATGGAACTGCGAACGTTGCGGGCGTTGGTGGAGGTCGTCAGGCAAGGCGGTTTCTCCCAGGCGGCCAAAGTGATCCACGCGACCCAACCCACGATCAGCAAGGCCGTTCGACAGCTGGAGGACGAGCTGGGCATGCTCTTGCTGGACCGGCAGGCGCAGCCGCTGCGGCTGACGGCCGCGGGCGAGATCGTGTATCGGCGCGCCCTGAACATGCTGGCCGAACGCGACGACCTGAACGCCGAGCTGGATGACCTGAAGGGCCTGAAACGGGGTGTGCTGCGCCTGGGCCTGCCGCCGCTGGGCAGCAGTTCGCTGTTTGCGCCGATGTTCGCGCGCTTTCGCAGCCGCTATCCGCGCATCGAGATCAGCCTGGTCGAACACGGCAGCCGCCGGCTTGAAGAAATGGTGATGGCCGGCGAAATCGAACTGGCGGGATCGCTCAAGCCCGTGCCGGACCACTTTGAATGGCAGCCCGTCGCGCGCGAACCGCTGGTGGCGCTGATGCCCGCCGATCACCCACAGGCCCGCGCCGAGTCGGTGGGGCTGCACGATCTGCGCGACTCGCCCTTCGTGCTGTTCGAAACAGGGTTTGCCCTGAACCGCATCATCCACGACGCGTGCCAACGGGCGGGGTTCGTCCCGACCATCGCCGCGCGCAGCGGTCAGATCGATTTCATCGTGGCGCTGGTGGCGGCGGGGCTGGGCGTGGCGTTTCTGCCGCGCATGAAGGCCAACGAGGAACTGCATGCGAGCGTGGCTCGCGTGCCTTTGCGTGATTCGGGGACGGACTGGGAGATGGTCCTGGTGTGGCGCCGTGGCGGTTATCTGTCGTATGCCGCGCAGGCATGGCTGGCGTTGACGCGCGAGGTCCACCCGGGCGCCGCCTGATGGCGGGCCGCGCCCGGACCGGTAAACATCGGGGCAAACTTCCGGCGCCCGCGCCGGAGTATGCTGATGCCGGAACCCGGCCCGACTTGCCGGGTCAGATCATTCATGCCCGCCCTGCCCCGACTCTCCGCCCGCCGCCTGTTTGCCGCCGCCGTGCTTGCCGCCGCCGGCGTGGTCGGCTGCTCCCAGCTGGATTCCTGGCAGCGCCAGACCATTTTTTCGCCACAGTCCGAGCCGCAATCCTGGTGGCGGGACCCTGCCGCGGGAACGCAGGTCTACGACCTGACGCTCGACAACGGCGACAAGATCCGCGCCTGGTATCTGGCCAGCCCCAAAAAAAGCGCCCCCACGGTGCTGTATCTGCACGGCGCGCGCTGGAACCTGAATGGCAGCGCGTTCCGCATCGACGGCTGGAGCCGCATGGGGTATTCCATACTGGCGATCGATTACCGCGGCTTCGGTGCGTCCACGCCGCGTCTGCCCTCTGAAGACAGCGCGCTAGAGGACGCCATGGCGGGCCTGAAGGAACTGGCGCGCCTGCAGCCCGATCCGGCGCGCCGCTTTGTGTACGGCCATAGCCTGGGCGGCGCAATCGCCATCGATCTGGCCTCACGTCCCGAGCAACCGGACTTCGCGGGCCTGATCGTGGAATCCAGCTTCACCAGCATCGGCGCCATGCTGGCCACGCTGCGCTGGGGCAACGTGCCCGGCGCCAGCCTGCTCGTCACGCAGCCGTTCGCATCCGTGGACAAGCTGGCCCAGCTGCACACGCCCATGCTGTTCATGCACGGCACGGCCGACCGCGTGGTGCCTCACACCATGAGCGACGAACTCTTTGCCGCTGCCCGCAACGTGGCGCCGGAATTGAAGCGGCTGGTGAAAATAGAAGGCGCCTCGCATTCGGGCGCCTTCCGCAGCGGCACGCAGTACGAGACCGCTGTCAGAACCTTCATGCAGGACGCGAGCCAGGCATACGAGCGCAAGAAGGGTTGAAGAGACGTCAGACGCCGGCGGCAGCGGCGCCGCTGCGGCGGGACAGCCACGCGATCACGCGGGGACGGCTGCGGTCGTACGCCAGGTTGTAGAAGAACGCGTAGGGCAGATAGAACAGCACCAGCGCGATGTCCAGCACGAAGGCTTCCCACAGGCTGATGCTGAGCCACCAGGCCGCCAGCGGAATCACGATCAGGATCAAGCCGAACTCGAAGCCGAACGCGTGCAGTACGCGGATGCGGAACGTACGGGTCCAGCCGAAGCGGTTTTCGACACGGTCGAAGCCAGCGTTGTAGATCATGTTCCAGACCAGCGCGATCCAGGCGATGACCGCGGTCAGCACGCCCATTTCGAACAGCGACTTGCCCATGGCCCACGCGGCCACGGGCGCACACAGGCCGATGGCGATAATTTCGAACAAGAAGGCGTGGATGAAACGTTCTTTTAGGGTTTTCTTGGCTTGGGTCATGACCCACCTGCGGTCGAATGCTGAAGAGAGACCGCATTGTCCGCGACATTTCCGGTACGAAAAAGATAATATCCATCGGAAAAACCGATACAACTACCGCCGGGCCACTTATGCGCCACTCCCTCGAATCCCTCGCCGCCTTCGCCCAGGTCGCCTCTGAAGGCTCGTTCTCGGCTGCGGCCCGCAAGCTGGGCAAGAGCCAGTCCACCATCAGCGAGACCATCGCCAATCTCGAGGTGGACCTGAACGTCGCGCTGTTCGACCGCAGTCAGCGCCAGCCTTCCCTGACCGCCGCCGGCAAGGTGCTGCTGGGGCAGGCCTTGCAGGTGCTGGCCGCCAACGATCGCCTGAACCGCAGCGCCAGCCAGTTATCCGAAGGCCTGGAACCCCGGCTCACGGTCGTGCTGTCCGACACGTTCCAGTCGCGCACGTTCGAGGCCATGCTGAGCCAGATCGACGCGCGCTATCCGGCGCTGCGCTTCGAATGCCTGATCGCGGAATACGAGGATGTGGTGGCACTGGTGCAGCAGGGCCGCGCGCACGTCGGGCTGATGGCGGCGCAGGAAAGCTATCCGCCGGACGTCGCGCACGCGTGCCTGGCGGAACGCTCCGAAATCGTCCTGTGCGTGGGGCGCTCGCATCCGCTGGCTACTTTGCCGTCGGTCACGGCCGATCACCTGAAGACCGAACGCGAGCTGCGACTGAGCACCTACGAACTGGACGACAAGGAGGCCACGCCGGCCCATTCGACGTGGTCGGCGCCGGGCTATCTGATGCTGTTGGAAATGGCCAGCCTGGGCTTCGGCTGGACCGAGCTGCCGCGCTGGATGATCCAGCGCTTCGGCCGCGACCAGCTCGTGGAATTGAAGGTGCCGGGTTGGCCGCGCCACATCCATGTCGACGCAGTCTGGTCCACGCGCCGCGCGCTGGGACCAGCGGGCGCCTGGCTGCTGGAAAGCCTTACGCAGGGATAGCGCGCGCCGCCACGGGCAACACGGGATCCGCGTGCGTCAACGCCAGGCGCGTGATGCTGACGCCATTGGCGCGCAGCCATTCACCCAGCTTCGGATCGGCCAGCACGTCGAATTCGGCGCGCCGCTGGCGAGCCATGGCGCTGCCCCGCTCGCTGCCCAGTGCCGGATGGCACATGACGAGATCGCCTTCGCGCGCGTTGAACAGCCAGGTCTGCAAGAAGTGCGCGTAGCGGCGCCTGCCGCCGTCGAACGCATAGACGCCCAGCAGCCGTCTGTTGGTTCGCAAGCCGCATGAACGGGCCTCGCGCGCCAGCGCCGACGCCCCCAACGCGCCGATCACGCGCGCCTTCACCGACTCCTTCAGCGGCATCCCGCACTGCATGCCGGGCGCGGTCTGGCGCAGCCAGGGCGTCTGCACGCCCGCCTGCGTGCCATAACGTCGCGCCATTAATGCCAGCAAGCGCTGGCGGATGCCGGGCAGCTGATGCACATGCTGGTGTCCATCCACATAGTCCGGCGCCCGGCCGAACGCCGCCTCGAACGCATCGAACTGCCGGACAAGCTGCGCCTCGACCCACGCCGCGTCGAGCAGGCCCGCGTAGGCCTTGAGGATCAGCGCGCCCAACGCGGGCATCGGTTCGGCGCCCGCGCGCAGCGTTTCCGACAGATTCAGGTGCAGGCCGATGTCCACATCCAACGCGGCGAGCCGCGGCGCGTTGGCCGCGAAGGTGGGTCCCAGCGTCAGGCAACTGACCGCACTGACGCGCCCCATGCCGGCCAGCGCAATCATGCCCTCGTCGACATCCGCATTCATGCCAAAATCATCACCGCACACCACGACGCGTTTGCTCATCGCCGCCTCTCCGTCTTTCTGTCCGCCACATCCCACATGCGCGCCCTCATCCGGCAAATCAGCCTTTTCATCGCCGTCGGTTGCGCCGCTGCGGCAACGCATTGGGCCATTGCCGTGGGCTGCGTCGAAGCGTTCGGCGCCCCCCCGTTGGCGGCCAACCTGATCGGCTGGATGGTCGCCTTCGTGGTGTCCTTCAGCGGCCATTACCGGCTCACGTTCCGACATTCGCCCATACCCTGGACCGTAGCGGCCCGTCGTTTCCTTTTCATTTCAGCGATTGGTTTTTTGATCAATGAAACGGCCTACGCCTGGCTGTTGCACGCCACCGACGTGCCGTACGACACGCTGCTGGCGCTGATTCTGATCGGCCTGGCGTTCGCGACATTCATCGCTAGCCGGCTGTGGGCGTTCCGGCACAAAGCCGGTTCTTAAGCGCCGCGTCCGCCTGCAGTAACCACATCGCATGCCGGGCGCTGGCGACGGCAGGCTTCACGCCTTGCAGCGGCGCGTAGACCGCGCCGTCGCCATGATTGCCCCACACCCAGAACCGCGACCCCTCGGGCGCCGCGCACAAGCGGGCATTGAACTGGGCCGCGCTGACCAACACCTGCGCCCCGGTGACCGGATCGAACTTGGCGGCGTCGTACAGTTCCTTGCGCCAGTTGTCGCGCACCGGCACTTCCGGATTGAGCCAGTCGTCCACGACCCACGTGGGCCGCGGCGCACGCGCGTACAGCGCCAGATCGAAGGGGTAGGCGTGCAGCGAGACAAAGGTGTCGTCCGGCCGCGCCTCCTGCCGCACCAGCGTGGCCAGCGGCGCAGCGCTGCCTCGGGCATTGAACGCCGCAACACCCACCGCGATGACGCAGATTCCCGCCGCGACGGTGGCGCTGATGCGCACCAGCCGCGGCGTCATCACGCCGGTCTGGCCGCGCCATGCCGACAGGATGACCTCGGCCAGCAGAAAGGCCAGCGGCGCCAATGCCGGCAGCACATAGCCGACCAGCTTGGAATGCGGCAATGAAAAGAACACCACCACCACAGCGAACCACACCGCCGCCAGGCGCCGCAGGCTGCGCGCGGGACCGGGTGCCCAGTAGGCCCGGCGCAGGATGCCGCCGCCCCACAATGACCACGGCAGGCTCAGGCCAGCCAGCACCGGCAAATAGAACCAGAACGGCTGGGCGTTGTTGAAGCCGCTGGCGGCGAAGCGCTGGAAATGCTGATAGACGAAGAAATAGTCGTAGAAGCCGGGATACCGCACCTGCATCAGCACGAACCACGGCGCGGCGACGGCCACGAACATCAGCAGCGCCGGCGGCCAGAACAGCGCCGCCAGCCCGCGCCACCGCCGTTCCCAGACCAGCCAGAGCAGCAGGATGGCGCCCGGCAGCACCAACCCGATCAGCCCTTTGGCCAGCACGGCCAGCGCGGCCAACGCCGCGGCAGCGACGGCCATCCCGCGCGCCCCTTCCCCGCGTTCGGCGCGCAGCGCGGTTTCAGCGGCGGCCAGGACGCACAGCGTGATGAGGCCCGCAACCAGCATGTCCAGGTTGGCGAACTGCGCGCCCCCATAGAAGAACGGCATGGTGCAAAGCGCCAGCACGGTCAGCGTGGCGGCAAACGCATCGCGATGACGCCGCACGAAAACGTACAACCCGGCGGCGGCGCCCCAGGCGGCCAGCCAAGACGGCACGCGCGCCGCCCACGGATGCACGCCGAACACCGAGAACGACAGCTCGGTCAGCCAGTAGTACAGCGGCGGCTTGTGGAAGTACGGCATGCCGTCCAGCAGCGGCACGGCGTGCGAGCCGCTGCGCAGCATGTCCCAGGCCACGCCGGCATAGCGCCCTTCATCGGGCAAGGTCAGCGGCCGCATCCACGCCAGCCAGGCCAGCCAGATGCCGACGGCCAGCAAAAACCGTCCTGCCGGCGGGGTCCATTCGGAGCGCGCCGGTGTGCTGTAGTCCGCCATCATCAGCCCTGCGCCTTGCCAGCGGGTCGGCCGCGGCTGCGCCGCACGACGAACAGCGGACGACCCTTCACCTCGTCGAAGATGCGGGCCACGTATTCGCCCACCACGCCCAGCGAGATCAGATTGACGCCCGCAAAGAACAGCACCGCGGTGACGATGGTCGTCCACCCGGAGACAGCGTTGCCGGACATCAGGTAATCGCCCACGAGAAAGGCCGCATAGGCCAGCGCCAGCACGGCAAACGCCACGCCCACCAGGCTGACCATGCGCAGCGGCCACGTCGTGAATGCCGTCAGGCCGTCAAGCGCCAGGCGAAAAAGGCGCAGCCCGCTATAGGTGCTGGTCCCGTGCATGCGCTCGTCCGGCGTGTAGGGCACGGCCTCTCCCTTGAAGCCGACCCAGGCATACAGGCCCTTCATGAAGCGGGTGCGCTCGGGCAGCGCGATCAGCGCATCGACCACGCTGCGGTCCATCAGCCGGAAGTCGCCGGCGTGCGCTGGCACCTGCACGCCGCGTGCGTTGCTGAGCAACTGATAGAACCAGCGCGCGCCCGAGCGCTTGAGCCAGGATTCGTCGGCGCGGTCGCGCCGCACGGCGTACACCATCTCGGCCCCCGCGGCCCATCGCGCCAACATCAGCTCGATCAACGCGGGCGGATGCTGCAGGTCGGCGTCCAGGCAGATGACCACGTTGCCGCTGGCGGCTTCCAGACCTGCGCTCAGCGCCGCCTCCTTGCCGAAATTGCGGGACAACTGCACGTGGCGAAAGCCTTCGTGCTCGGTCCATTCGGCCATCAGCGCGTCCGTGCCGTCAGTGCTGCCATCATCGGCCACGATGATCTCCCAACCGGTGCAAAGCGCGGAGAGCCGGTTGCGCAGCAGCGGCAGCAGCACGCGCAGGTTCTCGCATTCGTTCAGGCACGGAATCACGCACGTGACGCGGATGTCATACGGCACGTCGGCGGCCTGCGGCGGCCACACGGACCTGAGCGGCAGGGATTTTGCCAACACCTGCGGCGCTGGCGGGTCGGACCGGAACTGGATGTGCATGGGGTTCTGCAATGACGGAATACGGGACACGATGCGGTGCAGTATGCGCAGGGGCTCGTCGAATTTTCATGAAATGCCGGCCGGGGCCCGGCCGCTAAAATGGCGGGCATCTCCAGTCTTCGGGTTGTCATGCAATACCAAGTCCGTCCCATGCGGGCCAGCGATGTGGACGCCATCCTGCAGGCCCAGGCCCTTGCCTATCCTCAGTTCCTGCTGGAAGGCGCCGGCTTCTTCCTGAACCGTCTCGCGCTTGCGCCGCAATATTGCTGGGTTGCCCAGCCCGGCACGCCAATGTCTTCGGGCGCGTTGCTGGGCTACCTGATTTCCTACCCGTGGGATGCGGGCCTGCCGCCCGCCCTGGACGTGCCGCTACCCGCGCTGCCGGCGCGGGCCGATCACTGGTTTCTGCATGACTGCGCGGTCGTGCCGGCGGCGCAAGGCACGGGCGTGGGTCAGGCGCTGGTGGGCGCCGCCGCCGCAAGCGCCATGGACAACGGCCTGACGCGCGCCAGCCTGGTGTCCCTGGCATCGGCGGCCGGCTATTGGTTGCGTCATGGCTACGCGCCGCTCGCGCCGCAGACGCCGGGTCTGGCCGAAAAACTGGCGGGCTACGGCGAGGGCGCCAGTTACATGTCGCGCGCCTTTCCCTTCCCGGCCGCACGCCCGTTGCGCGCCTGACGGCGTCCCCCACCCCGTGTACAGGTGCACTGGCCTGGACGTAAGATAGCTTCGCAGTCCGCGAACGATGCGGCGGAAGATGGCCTGAACAGCGGGCTTGAACATCGGGTTTGAACAGCTAGTCTTGCTGCGCCCCGGCGGGGCGCGAAGGTTCATATGATCTCCCTTTCGCCCGTCCAATCCCTCCTCGCCTGCTGCCTCGTGCTCGTCATCGGACGGGTCATGACCACGCGCATCGGCGTCCTGGCGCGCTACAGCATTCCGGACCCCATCGTAGGCGGGCTGCTGTTCGCCGTATTGGCCTATCTGCTGTCCACCTGGGGCGGCGTCGCCGTCTCGCTGGAGACCAGCATCAAGCCCACGCTGCTGCTGCTGTTCTTCGGCTGCATCGGGCTTACCGCCAACCTCAAGCTGCTGGCGCGCGGCGGGCCCCGTCTCATCGCCTTTCTCCTCGCGTTGATTCCGTTTCTGGTCCTGCAGAACGCAGTGGGGCTGGGCATGGCATGGCTGCTGGACATGCATCCGCTCATGGGCCTGCTGGGCGGCACGATCACGCTGGTGGGCGGTCACGGCACCGGCGCGGCCTACGCGACGCGCTTTGCCGACTTCAACAACATCCAGGACGTCATGCCGCTGGCCATGACGGCGGCGACGCTGGGACTGGTGCTGGGCGGCGTGGTGGGTGGCCCCGTGGCGGAATGGATCATGCGCCGCCACAAAGTGTCGGGCAGCCTGGACCACACCGCGGCCGAAGGCCACCAGGCCGCCGACCTGAATGAAGCGCATCAGCCGCCCACCCCCGGTACGTTCATCCTGTCCATGACCGCCGCGTTCGTCTGCCTGGTCGTCGGCGGCATGCTGGCAGCGCTGGTGGAAGATGCCCCGGTCAGCCTGCCCAACTTCCTGTGGTGCCTTGCGACCGGGGTACTCATCCGCAACGCAGGGCCGCTGGTGGGCATCCGGCTCGACGATCGCGCCACCGACATCATCGGCACGATCTCGCTATCGCTGTTTCTGGGCATGACGATGATGACGCTGGACCTGTCCAGCGTCGCGCGCCTGGCCGGTCCGCTGGCGCTGATGCTGGCGGTGCAGACGCTGGTCTGCGCGCTGTATGCCGCCTGGGTGGTGTTCCGGCTGCTCAAGCGCGACTACGAGGCCGCCATCATGTCTGCGGCGTTCTGCGGCTTCGCGTTGGGCGCCACCGCCACCGCCATCGCCAACATGCAGGCGCTCACGCGCCGCCACGGTCCGGCGCCGGAAGCGTTCATTGTCGTTCCGGTCACGGGCGCCTTCCTGGTGGACATCCTGAACGTGATCGTCCTGAGCTCGCTGATCTCCTTGCCGTTCGTGGGAGGGATGTAGCCATGTTCAAAAGACTCATGATTGTCCTGCTGTGCGCGATGCTGGCTGCGTGCGGCCGCGCTCCCGATGCCGACACCCTGCGCGCAGACGTCACGCGCAGCCTGGACGCGACCTATGGGCAGGACCTGTTCCGCATCGCGGATCTCAAGCGCATGGGGTCGGCAACGGACAGCACCGCCCCGGCGGGCGAAACCCGGCGCGTCGTGTACTACGACATCGACCTGGAACTGACCCGCGACATTTCGCTGGGCGCATGGGATCAGCCCGGCGCGGCGTCGCTGGTGACGTTGCTGGGCGCCGGTCCCCGCAGCATCAGCGGCGTGAAGTCCGGCGGCAACAAGGCCGGCGATCGCATCATTGCCCACGCCAGCGCCATCTACCGCGAAGCGGACGGCGCGTGGAAGCTGGTGACGCCCGCAGGCTTCAAGGCGGCCGAGGCGCCGTCACTGGACACCGGGGCGCCGCCGCCCGTCACGCGCCAGCTGCTGGACACGCTCGACCAGATCACCCACTCGGTAACCTACAGCGCGTCCAGTACGGCCCAGCATGTGGTCCAGCAGGAGCTGGAACGCTCGGTCGCGCGCATCAATGGCCGGCTTTCCCGGCTCCAGCAGGGTTACCCGCTGGCCGGCGGTCCGGACCGCGGCGAGTACCTGGCCTTTTCCCGCGCCCTGAGCGACGTGGCGCGCGCGCGCCAGATCCGGGTGTCGCCGCTCATCACCGGCGGCGGCGCCGACAACATCGCATTGCTGCGCAGCGGCGACGCCGTCGTCGGCCTGGCGCAGGCCGATACCGCGCAGATGGCCTACGAGGGCACGGGTCCCTTCGCGGGTCAGGGGCCGTTTCCCGGCCTGCGCGCGCTGGGCAGCCTGTATCCGGAGATGGTCCACATCGTCGTGCGCGACGATCCCGCTCTGCGTGGCGTGCGAGATCTGAAGGGCAAGACGATCGCATTGGGTCCCGAAGGGTCAGCCGTGCGCGCTACCCTGCAAACTGTGCTGGCCGCGCATGGCCTGCAGGCCGGGCGCGATTACCAAGTGTCCGACACCCCGTTTGTTGCCGCCCTGCCGCTGCTGCAATCCGGGGCGGTCGACGCCGCAGCCCAGGTGATCGGCGTGCCGGCAACGCCGCTGCGCGACGCGCTGATTCCCGCGCAGCTCAAGCTGCTGCCGCTCGACGCCGATGCCATCAAGACCCTCACGGCCGGCGACAGCGTGCTGATGCCGCTGGACATCGCGGCGGGCACGTATCCCAATCAGCAGGAACGCATCCCGACCGTGGGCGTGGCAGCCCTGATGCTGACCACCACCGACCTCACGCGCGACGAAGCGCTGGTCGTGGTGCGCGCGGTGTACCAGGCCGGCCAGGACCTGCTGGCGGCCGGTTCGACGCAGGGCTCGCAGGTATCGGCGGCCACCGCCCGGCTCGGCCTGAGCGTGCCGCTGCATGACGGCGCCGAGGAGGGAATCGCCCAACTGGAGCACGCCAAACCGCGCTGAGGCGCGTTGCGTCTATGATGGCGCTCCCTATCAGGAATTCCGATGAACAAATTCGATCTTCAAAAGAACCAGGCCCTCAAGCTGGCCGGCCAACTCAAGCAATCGGCAACGCCCGACCGCTTTGGCGCCTCGTCCCAAGTGCCTGACCGCCGCGAGCAGCGCAAGCTGGATCAGGCCGCCGGTCTGGTGCCCTTCCCGCTGAAGCTGTCGCAAACGCAGGCCGACAAGCTGCGCGCCGCCGCCGCCGAACGCGGCGTATCGACCAACGACCTCGTGGCCGAGGCGCTTGAGAAAGCGCTGGGCAAGTAAGCGCAATGCACATCTGGGTCGACGCGGACGCCTGCCCCGCCGTCATCAAGGACATCCTGTTCCGCGCCGCGCAGCGCTGGCAGGTGCCCCTGACGCTGGTGGCCAATCAGGCGCTCTACACGCCGCCGTCGCCGCTGATCCGGGCCGTGCAGGTGCCGCGCGGCTTTGACGTGGCCGACGCGCATATCGTGGAGCGGGCGGAAAAAGGCGACCTGGTCATCACCGGCGACATTCCGCTGGCTGCGCAGGTGCTGGAAAAAGGCGCGATGGCGCTCAATCCCCGCGGCGAACGCTATTCGCCGGAAACCATCCGCGAACGGCTGGCGATGCGGGACATGATGGAGGAACTGCGCGCCAGCGGCGTGGACACGGCCGGCCCGTCGTCGTTCAGCCAGTCCGACCGCAAGGCATTCGCGAACCAGCTCGACACGCTGCTCGCGCGGGTGGCCCGCCAGCAGGCGCAGAAAAGCTGAAAACCGCCGGCAGGGCCCGCGGTCAGTTATCAGCGGTCAGTAGAAGGTGATGTATGCCTTGTAGATGATCGCGCCGATCGCGGTGACAAGGCCCAGGCCCATCAGGGTCATGCCGAGATTGCGGTCACGAAACCCGAAGCCGATCAACATGAGCGCCACGCCGGTGCAGATGATGATGAGCATGGTGTTGGTATGCGGACCCATGGCCTTCTCCTGTTTTGCTCGGCAGTCATTCGCCGTTTTATCGATGATAGACAGGCGTGGAACAGGCTTGGCGCAACCGGCAGCAGCCAGATTGCGGCAGATCAGAAGAAGATTAATGAATCGATAACAAAAAAGCCAACCGATGAAGGTTGGCTTTTTACTTGAGCATTACTGCCCGAAATACTGACTGCCCGAAGAACAAAACCGATATCGCTAATTACTGCTGCATTACTGCTACGACATGGGCGTTGTCTTTTGGGGCTCTTCGAAGGCTGTTAAGCCCAAGAAGGTCTTTGGTGGGTAGTACTGGGTTCGAACCAGTGACCCCTGCCGTGTGAAGGCAGTGCTCTACCACTGAGCTAACCACCCCGAAAGAGGCGAAATAATAGCACGAATTTTTAAACGTGTGCAAGTCGCCTCGGGAAAACTTTCAAGCGGACGCCGCCACAGGCGCATCGAGCTTGCGCCAGATGCTCTCGCCGCCCACGCTCTTGTCCAGCGCAGCCACGTAAGCCTCGTGCTCGGCCAGCTCTTCGGCGTTGGCGTACAGCACCGGCAGCCCCGATGCGTCGAACTTGGCCAGCACCAGGCCATCGCTGCCGGTGCCCGCGTTGTCGTCCACGTCGATCAACAGCGCGTCCTGGCCGCGCGTCATCGCCAGCCAGACTTCGGCCAGAAGCTGCGAGTCGAGCAATGCGCCGTGCAGCGTACGGTGCGCGTTCGAGATGCCGAAGCGGTCGCACAGCGCGTCCAGCGAGTTGCGCTTGCCGGGGAACAGCGACCGGGCATGCAGCAGCGAGTCGGTGACGGTCTCGCAGAACTCGGTGATGGGACCGCGCCCGGTCTTGGCAAGCTCGGCGTTGAAGAACTTCACGTCGAACGCGGCGTTGTGCGCGATCAGCTCGGCGCCCTGGATGAACTTGACGAATTCGTCCGCGACCTCGGAAAAGCGCGGCTTGTCCGACAGGAACTCGGTGGTCAGCCCGTGCACCGCGAGTGCCTCGGGGTCGCTGTCGCGGTCCGGATTCAGATAGATGTGCAGGTTGTTGCCCGTGGCCATCCGGTTGACGAGCTCCACGCAGCCGATTTCGACGATGCGATGACCCTGTGCAGGGTCCAGTCCGGTGGTTTCAGTGTCAAAGATGATCTGGCGCATAACGATTCCGACGCGTCGATTTCGACGCGTCTATTCCGAAGGGTTTATTCCGATGCTTGAGGCTGCGAGGCCGGCGGCGTATGCGGTTGATGCGCTTCGCTGCCGGACTCGCCTGGCTTCTTGCGTGCGGTGGCAATCAGCGTGTAGGCCACCGGCACGACCAACAAGGTCAGTAGTGTACCCAGCAACAGCCCGCCGACCAGAACCCAGCCGATCTGCTGCCGCGATTCCGCCCCCGCGCCCGTGGACAGCGCCAGGGGGACGGTACCCAGGACCATGGCGCCCGTCGTCATCAGAATGGGCCGCAGGCGCAGCACGCTGGCTTCGACCACGGCCTCGAACAGTTCCCTGCCCTCGTCGCGCAACTGGTTCGTGAATTCCACGATCAGGATGCCGTGCTTGGTGATCAGGCCGACCAGCGTGATTAGCCCGATCTGGCTGTAGATGGACAGCGTGCCGCCCGTCAGCCACAGCGCCAGCAATGCGCCGGTCATGGACAGCGGTACCGACAGCATGATGATGAACGGATTGCGCCAGCTTTCGAACTGCGCGGCCAGCACCAGATAAATGAACGCCAGCGCCATCGCGAACACCAGATAGATGCTGCCCGACGAATCGCGGAACTCGCGCGACTGGCCGTCCAGGTCCGTGATGATCGTGTTGGGCAGGACCTCGCGCGCCACCTGATGCATGTGTTCCAGCACTTCGCCCAGCGCGTAGCCCGGCGCGACAGCCGCATCGATCTTCACGGCGCGCAGGCGGTTGAAGTGGTTGAGCGACTGAGGCGACACGCCTTCGTGCACGCCCAGCAGGTTGTCCAGCTGGACCATGCTGCCGTCGCGCGCGCGCACATAGATGCCTGAAATGTCGGTGGGATTGGCGCGGTCGCGCGGCGTGACCTGCACGATCACGTCGTACTGCTCGCCTTCGTCCTTGTAGCGGGTGACCTGGCGGCCGCCCAGCATCGACTCCAGCGTGCGGCCCACGACGTCCACGTTGGCGCCCACGTCGGCCATCTTGTCGCGGTCCACGCGCACGCGCAGCTCCGGCGTGTTCAGGCGCAGGTCGGTGTCCAGGTTCAGCAGGCCGGGATACTTGCGCAGCTCGGTCAGGAAAATCTGGGTCAGCCGCGACAGCTCTTCGTACGAGGCCTGGCTCATGATGATGAACTCCACCGGCTTGGATCGGGCCGACTGGCCCAGCGACGGCGGATTGGTCGGGAAGGCGCGCACGCCCGGCAGCGATGCGAACTGCGGCTGCAGTTGCTGCGTGATGGTCTGCTGCTTGCGCTCGCGTTCTTCCCAGGGCTTCAAGCGCAGGATCGCCGTGCCGTCCGTGACCGTGGGAAAGCCCACCGTGACCTGGCTGCCGCTGGCTTCCGGAATGTCGGCATAGAACTTCTCGATGCCCAGCATGCTGTCCAGCGTGTAGTTCAGGGTCGCGCCCTCGGGCGCGTTCACGATGCCGAACACCACGCCGCGGTCCTCGACCGGCGCCAGCTCGCTCTTGACCACCTTGAACAGCACGCCGCTGCCCGCGGCCACGGCCAGGCCGATCACCACGACGATCCAACGATGCCGCAGCGACGCGCCCAGCATGCGGCGATAGCCGTTGCTCATGCCGTTCAGCCAGCCTTCGATCAGGTTGTACCAGCGGCTATGGCTGGTCTCGTGCCGCAACAGCACGGAACACATCATGGGCGTGAGCGTCAGCGCCACGAAGCCCGACACCAGCACCGCGCCGGCCAGCGCCAGCGCAAATTCAATGAACAGCCGGCCGGTGCGCCCCGTGGCGAACGCCAGCGGCGCATATACGGTGACCAGCGTCATGGTCATGGCGACCACCGCAAAGCCGATTTCCTTGGAGCCGCGCAGCGCCGCTTCCTTGCGTGGCATCCCGTCCTCGATGTGGCGGTAGATGTTCTCCAGGACCACGATCGCGTCGTCCACCACCAGGCCGATCGCCAGCACCATGGCCAGCAGGGTCAGCGTGTTGATGGAAAAGCCGAACAGGTACATCAGCGCACACGCGCCCACCAGCGACACCGGGATGGTGACGATGGGAATGATGCTGGCGCGCAGGTTGCGCAGGAAGAAGAAGATCACCAGCACCACCAGCACGATGGCCTCGATGATGGTGTGGAACACGGAATCGATCGACCGCTCGATGAACACGGACGAGTCGTACGCGATGTTCAGCTTCATGCCGGCCGGCAGGGTCTCGTTCAGCCGGGCGACTTCCTGGCGCGCCGCCTTGGACAGTTCCAACGGGTTGGCCGTGGACTGCCGCGTGACGCCGATGTTGATGGCGGGCTTGCCATTGAAGCGGGACAGGATGCGGTCATTGGCTGCCGCGATCTCGACCTTGGCCACGTCGCGCATCCGCACCGGATAGCCCTTCACGTTGGCGACGATCACGTCTTCAAATTGGGCCGGCGTCTGCAGGTCGGTCGCGGACACCACCGAGAATTCCCGCGCGCGCGATTCAATGCGCCCCGCCGGAATTTCCACGTTCTGGCTGCGCAGCGCGGCCTCGACGTCCTGCACGGTCAGGCCGTACGCGGCCAGCTTGTCGCGGTCGACGTAGATGCGCATGGACGGCAGCCGCTCGCCAAAGACGCGCACTTCCGCCGCCCCCGGCAGCACCGACAGACGGGTCTTGATATAGCGGTTGATGTAGTCGGACGTCTGGATGGCCGAGAACGATCCGGATTCCACCGCGATGTAGATGATGGGCTGGGAATCCGCCTCGACCTTGCCGATGATGGGCTCGTCGATCTCGTCCGGCAGAAAGCGCCGCGCGCGCGAGACCTTGTCGCGGACTTCGGCCGCCGCGGCGTCCGGGTCGCGCGTCAGGTTGAACTTGATGTTGATCTGGCTGCGCTCGGACCGGCTGCGCGAGGTCATCACGTTGACGCCTTCGATGCCGGCCAGCTGGTCTTCCAGCGGCTTGGTCACCTGCGATTCGATCACCTCGGGCGATGCGCCCTTATACGTGGTGTCGACCGACACGATGGGCTCGTCGATCTTGGGGTATTCGCGCACCGTCAGGCGCGAATACGAGATCAGGCCGATCAGCACGATGATCAGCGACAGGACCGACGCGAACACCGGGCGCTTGATACAGGTTTCCGAGATACGCATGGTGCTATCGCTGAAAGGGTAAGGGGCCGGCTACTGGCCGTTGCCCACGATGGTCACGGGCGCGCCATCGGTCACGCGCTGCAGGCCCGAGACCACCAGCTGGTCGTTCAGGGCGACGCCGGTCAGGATCTCGACACGGCCCTCGCGGCGCTCGCCGATGGTCACTTCGCGCCGATGCGCCACGCCGTTCTCGACCCGGTAAACGTACTGCGTTTCGCCCGACGGCGATAGCGCGGCCTCGGGCGCGACCAGCGCCTTGTCCTCGTTGAACAGCAGTTGCACCCGCGCGAACATGCCGGGGCGCAGCACACCGTCCTGGTTGGCCACGGTGGCGCGCAGCAGGATCGACCGGCCGCCCGCGTCGACCAGCGGGCTGACCGCGTAGACGAGTCCCCGGCGCTCCTGGCCGGGCAAGGCGTCCAGGCGCAGCGTCAGTTGCTGGCCGACCCGCACCTTGCTCAAGTACATCTCGGGCACGCGGAAATCCACTTTGAGCGGATCGATCGCCTCGAGCGGCGCCAGGTCCTGGCCCTGGTTCACGTAGTCGCCGACCGACACGCTGCGCAGGCCGACGATGCCCGCGAACGGCGCGGTAATCGTCATCTTGTCGAGCCGCGCCTGGGCCAGCGCCACGGCGGCCTCCTGCACCTTCAGGGTGCTGGCCGACTCGTCGCGCGCCTGCTGGCTGACGAAGCCCTTGCCCTGCAGCTCGACGGCGCGGCGGTAATGGCTTTGCGCCAGCGTCAGGTTCGCGCGTGCCTGTGCCAATTCGGCGCGCGGCACCGAGTCGTCCAGGCGGATGAGCAGCTGGCCCTGCTTGACGGGCTGGCCTTCCTTGAAATCAATGGCCTGGATGCGGCCGGCAACTTCGGGGCGCAGGACGACGGATTCATCGGAACGCAGACTGCCCACAGCCGACAGGCCACGCGCAAAGGGAATTTCCTGGACGGCGGCCACGGCCACGCGAGCGGGCGCGGCGGGCGCGGTTTGGGATTTGGTGGCGACCGGGGCGGGAGCGGCGGACGGCGCCAGCCAGCGCGGCACAAACACGCCGAGCGCGGCCCCCGCGGCCAACCCTGCCGCGACGGCGGCCAGCAGTACAGCTTTTTTCATGCGCGAAAGTGGCGGTGTTGCGGCGCGGACCGGGCATGCCCCACTCGGACGTCGCCGCAGGAACTGGAGGAAGGGTTGGCACTTTAGCACCCGAATTTACATACTGGAACAATCCTGAAGCGCGATGAAAGAACTAAATCTGCCCTAGTGGGCCGATTTGAGGGTATATCCGGATGCCGGCAGGGGCGACGGATACCGTTCAGGCGCGGCGCGCGACCTCGACACCCATGTTGGCAAGCTGGTCCGCGCGCTCGTTGCCGGGGTCGCCCGCGTGACCGCGAACCCAGCGCCACGACACCGTGTGCCGCTGCACCTGCTCATCCAGCGCCTGCCAGAGCTCGGCATTCTTGACCGGCTTTTTCTCGGCGGTAATCCAGCCGCGCCGTTTCCAGTTGGCCAGCCACTCGGTCATGCCCTTCATGACGTATTGCGAGTCGGTGTGGATGGTGACGACGCACGGACGCTTGAGGGCGCGCAGGCCTTCGATGACCGCCAGCAGTTCCATCCGGTTGTTGGTGGTCTGGAGTTCGCCGCCATGCAGCGTCTTTTCGTGCGCGCCGGCGCGCATCAGCACGCCCCAGCCGCCGGGACCCGGATTGCCCTTGCAGGCGCCGTCGGTCCACATTTCCACTTTCTGATCGTTCGCTTTGTTGTCCTGCATGGTGCTGCGTGCGTGTCCTTATTCTTGCAATGTGAGGCCGGCCCGGCCGTTCAGGAGGGGTCGAAGCCGTCGTCCGCCTGGCGGTTGACCACCACCGACGCCGCGCGTGCGCGCTTGGGTTTGGTCTTCCAGGCAGGCCCGATGATACGCATGCCGGTCACGCGCTTGACTGCCGAGACCATGTACACCGCGCCGCCAAGGCTCCACCAGCGGGCGCCGGCGGACTCCAGGAAGCTCCAGCGCTGCAGCCATTTTTCGCTGCGGCAGGCCGGCGCGTAGCAGCCGAACTGGCTTTCATCGACCTCCAGCGACAGCAGCTTGAACCAGTCCTTGAGCCGCACCAGCGACACCTGGGACGACGGCGGCTGCGGCAGCCAGGGCTCCATGCCGGGCATGCGGGTGCGCGCGCCCCACATGCTCCAGGGATTGAACCCCGAAATGACGACCCGCCCCTCGGGCACCAGCACGCGCTCGACCTCGCGCAGCACGTTGTGGGGATCGGGCGTGAGTTCGAAGGTGTGCGGCAGGATCAGGAGGTCGACGCTTTGCGATTCGAACGGCAGGGCCTCGGGCTCTGCGACGACCACGCGCGACTGCCAGCCGGGCATGTTTTCCGGCGCAGGGGTCTCGGTGCCCACATAGCCCTTGAACGGCATCCGGTTCGCCCGCAAAAGGTTCAGGTCGGCAAGGCCGACCTGCCAGGCGTAATATCCGAAGACATCCGCGACGGCCGCGTCGAACTGGGCCCGCTCCCAGGCCAGCACGTACTGGCCCGGCGGCGTCTGGAACCATTCGGCCAGTTCTACAATCGGCGGAGTTTCTTCTGCCACGTTTTTTCCTTCGAATCCCATGCAAGCCTTGACCGCCCCCGCAGGCGGCCGCGAACGCAACGCCGCGGTCTTGCCTTTGCCAGCCTTTTCCGACAACTACATCTGGGCAATCGTCCAGGACGGCCTGGCGGCTGTCGTGGACCCCGGCGAAGCCGGCCCCGTGTTGCAGTTCCTGGATCAGCATGGCTTGAAGCTGCGCGCCATTCTACTCACGCACCACCATGGCGACCATGTGGGCGGCGTGCTCGAATTGTCCCGCATCGAGGGCATCACCGTATATGGTCCGGCGCGCGAAAAGCTGCCGCGCTGCGACGTCCGTCTGGCCGAAGGCGACCGCGTGACGCTGCCGGAACTGGACTTGGACCTGACCGTGCTGGACGTCCCGGGCCACACCGCCGGGCACATCGCCTATGCCGGCCGCGCGGCCGGCGTCGAGCACGCGCTGTTCTGTGGCGACACGCTTTTCGCGGGGGGCTGTGGCCGGCTTTTCGAAGGCACCCCAGCGCAAATGTTTGATTCCTTGGAAAAATTTTCCGCTTTACCGCCGGATACAAAAGTTTTTTGCGCACACGAGTACACTCTAGCGAACCTTCGCTGGGCATCGGCCGTCGAACCGGCCAACCGCGACCTGCAAACGTGGCACCTGCGGGCCCAGCAATTACGCGCGGATGGTCACCCCACGCTTCCTTCGACCATCGGCCAGGAACGCGCGACCAATCCGTTCTTGCGCACGCAGCAGCCCGACGTCGTCCAGGCCGCCGCAAGCTGGGCCGGACGCCACCAGCAAACGCCGGTAGAGGTTTTTGCCTCCCTTCGTGAATGGAAGAACGATTTCAAGTGACCACCTGATGAATCTATCCCGACTCCTTCTGCCGCTCATGCTGGCAGTCCTCGCCGGTTGCGCAGGAACCAAAGCCCCCGATAACAAGAACCTCACCACCAATTCCCAAGGCCGATACATCGCCCGGGACACTTCCCGCACGATCGACCTGACCAACCCGCCGGCCGACGCCTGGGACCGCATCCGCCGCGGTTTCGCGATCCCCAACCTGAATACCGACCTCTCCAAGCAGTGGACCGACTACTACGCGTCCCACCCCGAGGCGGTGCAGCGCATGGCGGAACGCGCGGGCAAATACCTGTATTTCATCGTCGACGAGATCAACCGCCGCGGTCTGCCGACCGAGCTGGCGCTGCTGCCCTTCGTGGAAAGCGCGTACAACCCGACGGCGCTGTCCCGCGCGCAGGCTTCGGGCCTGTGGCAGTTCGTGCCGGCCACGGGCCAGCATTTCAACCTGAAGCAGGACTGGTGGCGCGACGAGCGTCGCGATCCCATCGCCTCAACCAACGCAGCCCTGGACTACCTGGAAAAGCTGTTTGAAATGCAGGGCGACTGGTACCTCGCCCTGGCCTCTTACAACTGGGGCGAAGGCTCGGTGCAGCGCGCCATGGCCAAGAACGAGGCCGCCGGCCAGAACACCGACTACCTGTCGCTGAACATGCCGGACGAGACCCGCAACTACGTGCCCAAGCTGCAGGCCATCAAGAACATCATTGCGGATCCGCAGCGCTATGCCGTGGCCCTGCCGCCCGTGGGCAACACCCCGTACTTCGTGACGGTGCAGAAGAACAGCGACATCGACCTTGAAATCGCCGCCAAGCTGGCCGAAATGCCGCTGGACGAATTCAAGGCCCTGAACCCGTCCTTCAACCGCCCGGTCATCCGCGGCGACCACGGCCCCACCCTGCTGCTGCCGGCCGACCGCGTTGAAATCTTCAACGCCAACCTCACCAACTACAAGGGCGACCTGTCCGCCTGGAAGGTCTACCACTCCCGGCGCGGCGAGTCCTACGCGGCCATCGCCAAGCGCTTTGGCGTATCCGAAGCCTCGCTGCGCGAGACCAACGACATCAGCCGCCGCCAGAAATCCGCGAACGGCCAGGCGCTGCTGGTGCCGGGCGACCCCGGCACGGGCGGCGTGCAGATCGCATCGCTGGCCCCGCCGGTGGGCGCGCTGGACGCGGCGCCGCAGGACAACAAGGCCGCCGCCCCGCGTGGCCGCACCACGCAGGCGCCCGCCGCCCGCGTTTCCAGCGCCCGCCCCAACGTCCGCAGCCACAAGGTCCGCCAGGGCGACACCCTGTTCTCGCTGGCCAAGCAATACGGCACCACGGTCGACGCGCTGCGTGCGCTCAACAACATCAAGGGCAGTGCCCTGAAGATCGGCACGCAGCTCCGCGTGCCGGGCACAAACGCGCGCGGGTAACTCCCGCCACACTCGGCGCGGCACACCGGCGCGGCACCCCGCAAAGGGGCCGCGCCGTTTTGCCCGCTGGACCGCCAAATTCCCTAAAATAGGCGGCCTCCAGAAGGGAAAAATTTCAAGGACACATCTATGGGCTTTCTCGCCGGCAAGCGCATCCTGGTCACCGGGGTGCTTTCCAACCGTTCCATCGCCTACGGCATCGCGCGCGCCTGTCATCAGCAAGGCGCCGAACTGGCGTTCACCTACGTGGGCGACCGCTTCAAGGACCGCGTCAGCGAATTCGCCGCCGAATTCGGCAGCAACATCGTGCTGCCCTGCGACGTGGCCGAAGACAGCCAGATCGACGGCGCCTTCGCCGAACTGGGCAAGCACTGGGACGGCCTGGACGGCCTGGTCCACTCCATTGGCTTCGCCCCGCGTGAAGCCATTGCCGGCAACTTCCTGGACGGCCTGTCGCGCGAAGGTTTTCGCATCGCCCACGACATCTCGGCCTACAGCTTTGCCGCCATGGCCAAGGCCGCGCTGCCCCTGATGGAAGGCCGCAACGGTTCCGTGCTGACGCTGACGTACCTGGGCGCCGAGCGCGTGGTTCCCAACTACAACACGATGGGTCTGGCCAAGGCGTCGCTTGAAGCCAGCGTGCGCTACCTGGCCACGGCGCTGGGCCCGCGCGGCATCCGTGCCAACGGCATCTCCGCCGGCCCGATCAAGACCCTGGCCGCCAGCGGCATCAAGGACTTCTCGGCCATCCTGAAGTTCGTGGAAAACCAGTCCCCCCTGCGCCGCAACATCACCATCGAAGACGTCGGCAACGTCGCGGCCTTCATGCTGTCGGACCTGGCTGCCGGCGTGACCGGCGAGATCACCCACGTGGACGGCGGCTTCTCGACCATCGTTCCGGGCATGGAAGAGTAAGACTTTCTTGGGACGGGGCCTGGCGCCCCGCCTTGTCGAACGGGGCCGGTTTCTCCGGCCCCTTCTCAGATTTCCGGTTTCTCAGTCCGGCCGCACGATCAGCGTGGACACCTGCACGTCCACCGCCGTCATCAGCTTGTGGATCGGGCACTTCTCGGCCACGGTCAGCAATTCGTCGATCTGCGCATCGGACAACTCGCCGTGCAGCGTCAGCTTGGCGGTCAGGCGGTAGATGCCACGGCGTTCCTCGCTGGCATCGCGCACCACTTCCACCCCCACCGATTCCAGCGGCAGGCCCTTGCGCTGCGCGTAGACCATCAGCGTCATCGCCTTGCATCCGCCCAGCGCGGTATCGAAGTAATCGTGCGGATCCGGCCCCTCGCCTTGCGGCTTGGGCATGTCCAGCGGCAGGTCGTGGCCTTCGGCCGTGGCGGTGAATTGCAGGGACTGGGGCGCATTCTGGCGCACGCGGATGCTCATGGTTCGGTTCTCCTGTGTTGGGACTACCAGGGACAGCCTTGGATGATCTGGCTGCGCCTGTGCATGGGGCGGCCGGTCGGCCGGCGACAAGGACGGTTGTAGCACTTGCCGCAGCCTTCCGGGGCCGGATCAACCGCCTGACGGTTAGCTGAACTTCCTGCGACGGCCACGGTCCGATATCCCTGACCGATCGTTTTACAGGAGGCCGCATGAGCGCCCGGCAATTACTTGATCAACTGTTGCAGTCCGGACAAGGGCTGCTTTCCGACACGACGAACCGCGTGCAGAACGCCACCGGCGGCAAGGGATCGTCCCTGCTTTCCGGCTTGGGCGGCGGCGCCCTGGGCGCAGGCGCCCTAGGCCTCTTGATGGGCAGCAAGAAGGCCCGCAAGATCGGCGGCAAGGTCGCCATGTACGGCGGCATGGCCGCGCTGGGCGCATTGGCCTATCGCGCCTACGGCGACTGGCAGCGCAAGCAGGCGGGCGCGCCCACTGCCCCGCCCCAGACGCTGGACCGCCTGCCCGCCCCCGAGGCCGAACAGCACAGCAACGCCGTCCTCACCGCCATGATCGGCGCGGCCAAGGCCGACGGCCACATCGGTCCCGAGGAAAAAACCCTGCTGGAAACGGAACTGGCCAAGCTGTCATCCGACGCCCAGGACCGCCGCTGGCTGGAAGCCGAGCTGTCCCGTCCGCTGGATCCCAGCGTCATTGCCCAGTCGGCCAAGACGCCCGAAATGGCGGCGGAAATGTACCTGGCCAGCCTGCTCGTCGTGGACCAGGAAAGCTACATGGAGCGCGCGTACCTGGATGAGCTGGCGCGTCAGCTCAAGCTGGAACCGGGCCTGAAGGAGCAATTGGAGCAGCACGCCAAAGCGGCTGTCTGATAGCAGCGGCTGACGCTGCAACCGTAGTTTCAGCCCCCTCCGCGGCCGATTCCGCGCATCACGCGCCGGATCGGCCGCTTTGCCGTTCAATCCGCCCGCAATCCGATCGCCTCGGTCAGCGCGGTATAGCGGTCGATGTCCGCGCCGATCATCTGCTGAAACTCTTGCGGCGAGCTGCTGGCAGGCGTAAAGCCCTGCTCACGCAGTGCGGCCTGCACATCCGGCCGCCGCACGATCTTCCCCACCGCCGCATTCAGCTTGTCGACCACTGCCGGCGGCGTCGCCGCCGGGGTCAACAGCCCGTGCCACTGATCCAGCGCATAGCCTGACACGCCCTGCTCGGCCACCGTCGGCACAGTGGGCATGAGCGGTGACCGCGCGGGCGACGTCACGGCCAGCGCGCGCAGCTTGCCCGCGGCGATCAACGGCGCCGCGCTGGAAGCCGTCACCACCCCCACGCCCACCTGCCCCGCCATCACATCGGTCAGCGCCGGGCCACATCCCTTGTACGGCACCTGCTGCATCACCGCACCCGTCTTGCGCGACAGCATCTCGCCCGCCAGATGCTGCGGTGTGCCGTTGCCGCACGTCGCAAACGCCAGCGGCTTGTCCGGCAGGGCGGCCAAGATCACGTCATCAAGATTGCGCAAAGGCGACGCCGCCGGCACGACAAACACCGAGGGCACGAAAGCCACATTGATGACCGCCGAAAAATCCCGGTTCGGCGAGAAGCCCAGATTGCGATAGACGCCCGGGTTGATCGCAAACGAGCTGTTCACCATCAGCAGCGTGTAGCCGTCCGGCGGCGACTCGGCCACGATCCGGGCACCGATGTTGCCGCTGGCGCCCGGCCGATTCTCCACCACCACCGGCTGCCCCAACGACTCCTGCAGACTGGCGCCGATGCGGCGTGCAAGCAGATCGGTCCCGCCGCCGGGCGGGAACGTCACGACGATCGTGATGGGATGCGACGGATACGACGCATCGCCCGGCGCCTCGCCCGAGGGCGGATTACCGCAGGCCGTCAGCGACAGAGCAACAAGCGTAAGAGACGAGAGCAGCAGGCGTTTCATGTTCGGGACCAATGAAAAGTCAGGCGTCCAGACCAATGTCCAGCACCTTGGCGCTGTGCGTCAGCCACCCCACGGCGATCTGGTCCACGCCGGTAGCGGCCACGGCCGCCGCGGTTTCGGGCGTGATCCGGCCCGAGGCTTCCGTAATCGCCCGGCCCCGCGCCATCGCGACGGCGCGACGCAGGTCATCCAGGCTCATGTTGTCCAGCAGCACCACGTCCACGCCCAGCGACAGCGCCACTTCAAGCTGCTCCAGCGTGTCCACTTCCAGCTCGATCTTCACCATGTGGCCCACGCCGGCGCGCGCCCGTTCGACGGCCGTCGCCACGCTGCCGGCCAGCGCAATGTGGTTGTCCTTGATGAGCACCGCGTCGTCCAGCCCATGACGGTGATTGCTGCCGCCGCCCACGCGCACCGCGTACTTTTGCACCGCCCGCAACCCCGGCATGGTCTTGCGCGTGCAGGTGACACGCGCGCCGAAATCCGAGATGGCCCGGGCGATCGACGCCGTGGCTGTCGCCACGCCGCTCAGGTGACACAGAAAATTGAGCGCCACCCGCTCCGCGCTAAGCATCGCGCGCGCATTGCCCTGGATGCGCGCGATCTCCATCCCGGGCTCGAGATCGCTGCCATCGCGGCGCGACACCGTGAATGCCAGGTTCGGGTCCATCGTGCGGAACGCCAGCCGGGCCAGATCCAATCCCGCCAGCACGCCCTCCTGCCGCGCCACGAGCCGCGTTTCGGCCGTGGCATCGGCCGGCACGATGGCGTCGGTCGTCAGGTCGCCAGCGCGGCCCAGGTCCTCCAACAACGCCGCCCGCACGAGCGGCTCCAGCATGACGTCCGGCAGCGGCGGAACGGGAAGGCGATCGGCTGCGAGGGGCTTTGCGGCTTTAATGCTCATTTTGAGTATTTGTATCGTAAAAAAAGGCGCGCAAGAATTGCGCACCACTTATGCTAATTATGAGTATAAGCCTTGTCAAGCATCAAACGACGCGCGACACCGGCAGCTTGCTGCCTGCAATGGCCCGCTCCAACAGCACGTCGCGCCGGAACCGGAACAGTTTGGCGGGCCGGCCGGCGGTGCCGGTCGCCATGGCGCCGGTCTCTTCGACCAGATCCTGCTGTTCGATGAAGCGGCGGAAGTTCTGCTTGTGCAACCCACGCCCCGCCAGCGCCTCGACCGCCATCTGCAGCTGCAACAGCGTGAACTCGTCCGGCATCAGTTCAAACACCACCGGGCGGTACTTGATCTTGGCGCGCAGCCTCGCAATGCCGGTGGCCAGGATGCGCCGGTGGTCGTGGCGCATCGGCTGTCCGGGCACCACCGCGGTTTCGCCGGTGCGCCGCACCGCCTCGGGCACCAGCCCGGCTTCGAACAACAGTTCGTAGCGCTGCAGCACCATGTCCTCATTCCACGCTGCGCCATCCAGTCCAAAGGTGATCGCCGCGCGCTGCTGGCGGCGCGCGCGGACCGATGCGTCCGCGCTGCCTTCGCACCACGCGGTGAGCCGCGGCACGATCACATCCTCGACGAGCGCCGGCGTGCCCGCGCGGCGGTCTTCCCACGGAAAGTAGCGATACCAGTCCTGCCAGCCGACTTGCGCAACGCCCGTCTCGCCCGCTTCGCGCGTGAGGCCCAGGTAGCTGACCGAGATGACCCGCCCGCCGGACTCATCCGAGCGATCGCCGTCCGCAAAGGTATACAGCTGCTCGACATACCCCAACGGATGATGCGTCTGCGCCTCGACCCAATCGCGCAGGCCGGCCTGCAGCGACCGGTGCGACAACTCGAACGGCCCGGCCGGCAACGCCCTGGCATCGTCCGTCGTCAGCACCCGCGGCTCGCCGTTGGTCACCGCAACCAGCACGGCAACGAGTTCAGCATGGACGGAGCGTTCGACGGATTCGGTCAAGGTGGGCGTGGGGATATCGAGAATGGGCGGTCGGCGGAAAATGGCGGCGCGAAGCTCGAGATTATAAGGACGCAGTGTGGCAAGTTTTGATGGCCTCGTCCTGCAACAGCCCCTTGCAATCGTGACATCCAGAACGCTGCCTCACCGGGATGGGGGTTCTAAGATGGATCCATGTCCAGGCGCGGCGCCATCCTGGCCTCGCGCGCAGTCGGAGCAATCGCCATGCTGAAAACCACCCCTGATCCCACCACTGCGTCCAAGGGTGCGGACGAACAAAAGCCCCCGACAGACCCGCGCAAGGGTACCGAAACCCTACCCATGCCGGATGAAAGCAACGTCGTCGCCGGCATGCCGCGGCGTGGCCGCGCCATTGCGGAACCCGGAGAACCGGGCGTCATCACGCCGGAAGACGACGTGCTGGATACGTCGTACGACACGCCCAAGACGTGACGCGCACGGTGTTCCGCGCATCGGGATCGCCGGCGCAAAGCCGGCGATCCCCTCAGTCCAGCTTCACCTTCGCACCCTCGATCACAGGCTTCCACTTCTGGTAGTCCTGCTTGATGGTCTCCGCGAACTGTTCCGGCGTCGTGGGCATGGCCTGCGCGCCCTGAGCCGCCAAGGCCTCCTGCATCGCCGGCAATGCCAGCACCTTGTTGAGCTCCGTGTTCAGCGTCTGGATGACGGGTTTGGGCGTCTTGGCGGGCGCCAGCAAGCCATACCAGACCCGTACGTCAAAGCCGGGATAACCCAGTTCCGCCACGGTCGGCACGTCGGGCAGCGCCGGGCTGCGCTGCGGCGAGGTAACGGCCAGCGCGACCGCGCTGCCGGCCTTGAGCTGCGGCGCCGCCGACGGGATGGACGTGAAGATCACCGGCACCTGCCCGCCCAGCAGATCCGCCATGGCGGGCCCCGACCCCTTGTACGGCACATGGACCAGCTTGACGTCCGCGCGCTGCTGGAGCAGTTCGGCAGCCAGGTGCGTGATGGTGCCGGCGCCCGGCGACCCGTAGTTGACGGCTCCCGGCGCCTTGCGGGCCGCTTCGATCAGCGCCTGCAAGGTCTGGTAGGGACTGGATTTTCCGGCCACGATGACCAGGGGCGCTTCGCCCACGATGCCAATCGGCGCAAAGTCCTTGATCGGGTCGTAGGAGAGCTTGCTGTAGATGGAAGGCGCCACCGCCAGGTTGTCGACCTGCCCCATGACGATCTCATAGCCGTCCGGCTTGGCCCGCGCGGCCGCGCCGATGCCGATGGTGCCGCCTGCGCCCGGCCGGTTCTCGGCCACCACGTTCCATTTGGTCGTCTCGCCCAGCTTGGCGCTCACTGTGCGCGACAGGAAGTCCGTGCCGCCGCCTGGCGTGAACGGCACGATGATGCGGATGGGTTGATTCGGGTAGGACTCCTGGGCGTGGGCGCCTGCCGCGACGCCCAGCACGCAAGCTGAAAGCAGAAGGTTGCGTAGCATGTCGTTTGTCTCCGTCGTTATTGCTTTATGGGCAGGCTGTGTCGCCTTGGTGGTCCTGCCGCGGCGCATTCAGATGACGCCGCGTTCCTGCAAACCGCGGATGTCCTCCTGCGCGAATCCGAATCGCAGCAGGACATCGCGAGTATCGGCGCCCAGCGCGGGCGCGGCTTGCACGGGCCGGGCTTCGGCCTGCGCAAACTTGATCGGGAAGCCCAGCATCCGCACATCGCCGTGGCCGCCATGCGGCACGTCGATGGCCATGCGCTGGTCCTGCACCTGAGGATCCTCGAACACTTCCTGCAGGTTCAGCACCTGACCGCACGGCACGCCGAACCGGTTCAGGCGTTCGATCCAGTGGGCGCTGGTGTGCTGACGCGTGCGCGTCTGGATGGCCTCGGTGATGGCACCACGATTGCGCATGCGATCGGCGTTCGTCGCAAAACGGGGATCGGCGCGCAGTTCCGATAGCTCCAACGCGTCCAGCAGCTTGTGATAGACGGCGTCGTTGCTGGGCGCGATTGCGACCTGCCCGTCGGCCGTCTCGAACAGCCCGTAGGGCGACGCGATGCCGTGATCGTTGCCCGTGCGCGCAGGCAGCCGGCCGTCGGCAAAATAGTTCGACGCCTGAAAGCTCAAGAGGCCGATCATGCTGCCCAGGAGGCTCACGCTGACGCTGTCACCCTGCCCGGTGCGCTCGCGCCGCAGCAGTGCCGCCACGATGCCGAGCGCGCCATTCATGCCGGCCACCAGATCGCTGATGGGGGGGCCCGCGCGCATGGGCGGCTGACTTTCCGCGCCATTCAGGCTCATGAACCCGCTCATCGCCTGCGCGATGAAATCGAATGCCGGCCGGTCGCGATAAGGCCCCGTCGTACCAAAGCCGTTGATGCTGCAATGAATGATGTCGGGCTTGAGCGCCTTGAGCGCCTCGTCGCCCAGCCCCATCTTCTGCATTACGCCCGGCCGGTAGTTCTCGACGATGACATCGCATTCGGCGATGAGGCGCCGCAGCACGGCCTTGCCTTCCTCGCTGTAAAGGTCGAGCGTGACAGATTTCTTGTTGCGGTTGTAGTTGGCGAAGTACCAGCTCAGGCCGTCGCGTATCACGCCCTGGGCGCGCACCGGGTCGCCTTCGCCCGGCGTCTCGATCTTGATGACCTCTGCGCCCATGTCGGCAAGCAGAGAGGTGCAGAACGGACCCGAGATGATGCGGGTCAGGTCCAGAATGCGGAATCCGGATAAAGGCATGGGTTCTTTTGAATCCAGGGTTGCGGAAATCAGCCGACGGCGGCCACGGCGCCGTCGTAATCGTGCAAGGCAAGACGCGGCCCGGCCTTCATCACCTGTCCTGACAACCGGCGCTTCATCACCTGCTCAAGATGCCGCGACGCCTGGATCAGCGCCGCCAGGTCGATGCCCGTCTCGATGTCCATCTCGTGCAGCAGGTTGACCGTGTCCTCGGTGCAGACATTTCCCGTCGCCCCGGGCGCGAAAGGACAGCCGCCCAAGCCGCCCAGCGACGATTCAAAGGATGTGATGCCGGCATGCAGCCCCTCGACCACATTCACCAGCCCGAGGCCGCGCGTGTTGTGAAAATGCAGCGAAAAGTCCATGGCCGGAAAAGCGGCGCGCAGCGCGTCCACCGTCTTGCGCACCAGCCGCGGCGTCGCCATGCCCGTCGTGTCGCCGAGCGTGACGGCGTCGAAATCCAGGCGGGCAAACTCGGCCACGATGGTCTTCAACGAGGCGATATCGACATCGCCTTCAAACGGACAACCGAAGGCGACCGCGATGGCGCCCTTGCGCCGCATGGGATGTTCCTGCAACAGCGCCGCCACATCCTCGATGTCGCGTAGCGATTGCTCCACGGACCGGTTCAGGTTCTTTCTGTTGTGGCTTTCGCTGGCCGACAGGAACACCACGACTTCATCGGCACGCGATGCCAGCGCACGTTCAACGCCGCGCGGGTTCGGCGCCAGCGCGCTCAACACCACGCCCGGCCGCTTGTCCGCCAGCGCCAGCAACTCCGCGGCGTCGCGCATCTGCGGCACGGCACGGGGCGACACGAACGAGGTCGCCTCGATGTGCCGCACGCCGGCGGCAATCAGTTCATTCAGGATGGCAGCCTTGGTCTCGGTGGGCACAAACTCGGACTCGCTTTGCAGTCCGTCCCGCAGTCCCACCTCCACGATCTGCACTCGGCTTGGAAGGCTCACGTCTCTCTCTCCTCGCGCCCGCGCGGCGGGCGGTACATGGGCTTGATGAGCCATCTTCCGAGGTCCGCCGGCGTGGCACAAATCGCGATTCTTCAGCGGGGCATCGCCATTCGCGATGGCTGCGCGCGGCGGCGCCTGCGTTGGCCGTCCGGATTTTGCTACGCAACATACGGATCCGAATCCCGAAAGACCTGCCTCAATTGCCAGAGGCGGCGGCCTCTTGCAGCAGGTGTTCCATCAGCAACCGGGCAGCGCCGGACAGGGGCTCATTGCTGCGCACGCACAACTTGAGCTGGCGACGCGCCCACGCGTCCGTCAAAGGGATAATCCGTAGATCGCCGCAATCGAAGAGGGACAGCGCCTCCACGGGCACGATGCCGATACCCAGCTCGCAGCGCACCATCGATACCAGCGCATCGTATGACGTGACCTGGAACCGCAGCCGCACCGTCCGATTGATGGCTGCCGCCTCGCGCGTGAACAGGTAGTTCGCCGCGCTGCCCCGGTGCATGCCGACGTGGTCATATTCCAGCGTGTCGGCAAACGCCACGCGCTCCCGCGCAGCCAGCGGATGAGACCGGTTGGCCAGCAGCGTCATCACATCGCGCCGGTACGGAAAACTCTGCAGCCCGCTGTCGTCGTCGGTCTGGGTATAGATACCGATATCGCTCATGTTCTGCTGCACCGCTCGCGTCACCGCGGAACTGACGTTCTCCTCCAGATCGATCTGCACGCCGGGGTGCAGCGTCAGAAAGCGCCGCAGATCCTG
The DNA here is from genome assembly GCF_902859585.1 of Achromobacter animicus. Lineage (GTDB taxonomy): Bacteria > Pseudomonadota > Gammaproteobacteria > Burkholderiales > Burkholderiaceae_B > Achromobacter > Achromobacter animicus. The sequence goes on from NZ_CADIJM010000015.1 coordinate 71,979, forward strand.
CGGCAGGAACTGCGTGATGGAAGACAGGTTGGCCGCGATGCGCACATGCCCGCGCACGCCCGATGAAAAATCGCGGATCTCGTCCGTGAGGCCGCGCGCCTGATGCAGCAGCGCCCGCGCATGCCGCGCCAACGCGTGGCCAGCGCCCGTCGCCGCCACCCCTCGAGCATGCCGCGTGATCAGCACCACATCCAGGATGCGCTCCAGCTCCGACAGCCGCTTGCTCAGCGCCGAGGGCGCAATGTGCTCACGCGCGGCGGCCGCGGCAATGCTGCCCTCTTCGACCACGGCCACAAAGACCTGCAGGCTGTAGAGATCCAGGCGAGGCGCGGATGATCGAATCGGCAGGTCGAAAGTCATGGCACGAGCGTACCGTAACGATTCCCGGAAATGCAAAAGGCCCCGGTCTCTGGGAGATCGGGGCCTTTTTTGGCTTGGCCGCTTTTTGGGGGCTTGGCGGCCTTGCCAGTATTCTTGGCGGACAGAGGGGGATTCGAACCCCCGATACGCTTTTGACGTATACACGCTTTCCAGGCGTGCGCCTTCAACCACTCGGCCACCTGTCCTACTGCACTTCCAGGGGCCTTTCGGTGCTGATGAAAGACGCTGCTGAAAATGCGAATCCGCGATTCTAGCAGAATCGGCAACAGCACAGCAAGCGGGCAAACAAAAAGGGACGCACTACGCGCGTCCCTTCCCCTGCCGGCGCCATTACTTCGACGCGGGCGGGTCCTGCTCCCGGTAGGAGCTGATCGTGCCGTCCGGTTCGGTTTCTTCCAGCCGGACGCGGAATCCCCATAGACGTGCCAGATGCTTCATGACCTGTTCGGCATCTTCACCGGCCAGCGGCCGGCCGCGGCTCTTCAAGTGGCGCAGCACCAGCGAGCGGTCGGTGTCGCGGTTGAAGCGGACGACCTGGATGTCGGGCACCAGGTTGTCGCGATTGTGCTGCGCGGCGAGCAGGCGCCGGATGTCGCGGTAGCCCTCGTCGTCGTGGATCGCGGCCACTTCCAGTTTGGGGTTGGCTTGGTGGTCCGAGATCGCGAAGAAGCGGAATTCGCGGATCAGGCGCGGGGACAGATACTGCGAGATGTAGGACTCGTCCTTGAAGTTGCGCATGGCGAAGTCCAACGTCTTCAACCAGTCGCCGCCCGCGATGTCGGGGAACCAGCGGCGGTCTTCGGGCGTGGGCGCTTCGCAGATGCGGCGGATGTCCGACATCATTGCAAAGCCCAGTGCGTACGGGTTGATGCCGCCATAGCCGCGCTCGTCAAAGCCGCGCTGGCTGACGACGTTGGTGTGGCTTTGCAGGAACTCCATCATGAAGCCGTCGTTCACCAGGCCCTTCTCGTGCAGGCGGTTCAGGATGGTGTAGTGCCAGAACGTGGCCCAGCCTTCGTTCATGACCTTGGTCTGGGTCTGCGGATAGAAATACTGCGCGACCTTGCGGACGATGCGCACCAGCTCCTTCTGCCACGGGGCCAGCTTGGGCGAGTACTTCTCGATGAAGTACAGCAGGTTCTCCTCGGGCTCGGGCGGAAACACGGACGCCGCGACGCGCGTGTCCTTGTCCGCTTCGATGCGCGGCAGCGTGCGCCACAGGTCGTTGTACTGCAGGCGCGCGTGTTCCTCGCGCTCGGCCTGGCGGGTGGCCTCTTCCTTGAAGGAGACCGGCGTCGGGCGCTTGTAGCGGTCGACGCCGTGATGCGACAGCGCATGGCACGAGTCCAGCAGCGACTCCACGGCGTCGATGCCGTAGCGGTCTTCGCACGCCATCACGTACTTGCGCGCGAACACCAGGTAGTCCAGCACGCCGTCGGCGTCTGTCCATTGCCGGAAGAGATAGTTGCCCTTGAAGAAGGAATTGTGCCCGTAGCAGGCATGCGCGATCACCAGCGCCTGCATCGGCATGGAATTCTCTTCCATGAGGTAAGAAATGCACGGGTTGGAATTGATGACGATTTCGTACGCCAGCCCCTGCATGCCGCGTCGGTAGTACTGCTCGTTGCGGATGAATTCCTTGCCGTACGACCAATGCGGGTAGCCAATGGGCAAGCCCGCCGACGCGTACGCGTCCAGCATCTGTTCCGAGGTGATGACCTCGATCTGGTTCGGATAGGTGTCCAAGCCATATTCGCGCGCAATCTGCGAGATCGCGTCGTCATAGGTCTGGATCAGTTCGAACGTCCATTCGGAACCCTGCGAGATCGGCCGGACACCGCCGTCCGATCCCGGCTCCACGAGCGCACCCATGTTGGCGTTCATGCGGTCTCCTTCTTGAACAGGTCGTGGAACACGGGAAAGATTTCCCCGCGGTCGCAAATGCGCCGCATGACGAAGTGCGGTTCCAGTTTCTGTTCATACTCGGCCCACAGACTGCTCTTGCGGGCTTCCTGCGAGTCGGGGATTTCGATGTAGGCAAAGTAGCGCGACGAAGGCAGCAGATGCTCGGCCAGGAATCGCGCGCTCTTGCCCGCATCGGCGCCAAACGAGTCGCCGTCGCTGGCCTGCGCCGCGTAGACGTTCCACGCGGACGGCGGATAGCGCTTTTCAAGGATCTCGCGCATCAGCTCCAATGCCGACAACACGATCGTGCCGCCGCTCTTGGGGTCGTAGAAGAACGTGTGCTCGTCCACTTCCTCGGCGTTGTCGGTGTGGCGGATGAACACCAGATCGACGTGCTCGTACTTGCGCGACAGGAACAGGTAGAGCAGCGTGAAGAAGCGCTTGGCCAGATCCTTCTTGCCCTCGTCCATCGAGCCGGACACGTCCATCAGGCAGAACATGACGGCGCGCGCCATGGGGATGGCGACCGACACGCGGTTGCGATAGCGCAGATCCAGGTCGTCCAGGAACGGCACGCGCGCCAGACGCTCGCGGCAATCCTCGACCTCCTGTTCCAGCTCGCGGATTCGGGCCTGCGACACGCCGGCAGCCTTGGCCTCTTCCAGCGCGTCCTCGGCATCGCGCAGGTCGGCGCGCGCCTTCACGCCCAGCGACACCCGACGTGCCAGCGATGACTTCAGCGTGCGGCTGATGCTCAGCGTGCTGGGCGAGCCGGTGGTGGTGTAGCCGGCGCGCTGCCACTTCTTCTGGCTGACTTCGCCAAGCTGGTTGCGCGCCAGGTGCGGCAGTTCCAGATCCTCGAAAAAGAGGTTCAGGAATTCAGCACGCGACAGGCTGAAGGTGAACTGGTCCACCGACTCACCTTCACCTGGCTCGGAGCCGCCCTCGCCCTGCCCGCCCTGCGGCCGGTCGAAGGTGTCGCCCTTGGCGAATTCGCGGTTGCCCGGATGCACCATTTCGCGGTCGCCGCCCGCGCCGTGCCGGAATGTCGGCTCGGAAATATCGCGGGCGGGCAGGTTGATCTCACCGCCTTGATCCATGTCCTGGATCGAGCGGTCACGGATCATCCCGTGTACCGCCTTGCGGATCTGATCCTTGTAACGCCGCAGAAAGCGTTCCCGGTTAACGGCGCTCTTGTTGCGACCGTTAAGACGGCGATCGATCAGTGAATTCATGATTCACCTCGCTCAGGAAGACTTCCTCACACGGAGATACCACTCGCACAGCAGCCTGACCTGCTTTTCCGTGTAGCCCTTCTCCACCATCCGGTCGACGAAGCTCTGGTGTTTCGTCTTGTCCTCGGCCGAGGCCTTGGCGTTGAACGAAATCACCGGCAGCAGGTCTTCCGTGTTCGAGAACATCTTTTTCTCGATTACTTCGCGCAGCTTTTCATAGCTGGTCCAGTTCGGATTGCGGCCGCTGTTGTTGGCGCGCGCCCGCAGCACGAAGTTCACGATCTCGTTACGGAAGTCCTTGGGATTGGCAATGCCTGCGGGCTTCTCGATCTTTTCCAGCTCATCGTTCAACGCGCTGCGGTCGAAGCTTTCGCCGGTTTCAGGATCGCGGAACTCCTCGTCCTGGATCCAGCAGTCGGCAAACGTGACGTAACGGTCGAAGATGTTCTGGCCGTATTCGGAGTAGGACTCCAGGTAAGCGGTCTGAATCTCCTTGCCGATGAACTCCGCGTAACGCGGCGCCAGGAAGCCCTTGATGAACTCGAGATAGCGCCGGCGGATTTCGTCGGGATAGTCTTCGCGGCCGATGCGCTGCTCCAGCACGTACATCAGGTGCACCGGATTGGCGGCCACTTCGGTCTGGTCGTAGTTGAAGACGCTGGACAGGATCTTGTACGCGAAACGCGTGGAGACGCCGGTCATGCCTTCATCCGTGCCCGCGTAGTCCTTGTATTCCTGCAGCGCCTTGGCTTTGGGATCGACGTCCTTCAGGCTTTCGCCGTCGTAGACCCGCAGCTTGGAATAGATGCTGGAATTCTCGGGTTCCTTCAGGCGTGTCAGCACCGAGAACTGCGCCATCATGTCCAGCGTTCCGGGCGCGCACGGCGCTTCGGACAGCGAGCTGTGATGCAGCAGTTTTTCGTAGATGCGGACCTCTTCGGACACCTGCAGGCAATAAGGCACCTTGACGATATAGATACGGTCAAGGAACGCCTCGTTGTGCTTGTTGTTGCGGAAGGTCTGCCATTCCGATTCGTTCGAGTGGGCCAGGATCGTGCCGTTGAACGGGATGGCCGAGAAGCCTTCCGTGCCCTTGAAGTTGCCTTCCTGGGTAGCCGTCAACAGCGGATGCAGCATCTTGATCGGGGCCTTGAACATTTCCACGAACTCGAGCAGCCCCTGGTTCGCCAGGCACAGACCGCCGGAATAGCTGTACGCGTCCGGGTCGTCCTGCGAATGGCGGTCGAGCTTGCGGATATCAACCTTGCCCACCAGCGACGAAATGTCCTGGTTGTTTTCGTCGCCCGGTTCGGTCTTGGCAATGGCGATCTGCCGCAACACCGACGGGTTCAGGCGCACGACACGGAACTTCGAGATGTCGCCGTCGAACTCCTTCAGGCGCTTGACTGCCCACGGCGACATGATGCCGGTCAGGTAACGCTTGGGGATGCCGTATTCCTTTTCGAGCATGTCGCCGAATCGTTCCGGATGGAACAGCCCGAGCGGCGATTCGTTCACCGGCGATCCCTTCAACGCGTAGATGGGAAAACTTTCCATCAGCGCCTTGAGCCGTTCGGCGATGGACGACTTGCCGCCGCCCACCGGTCCCAGCAGATAGAGGATTTGCTTGCGCTCTTCCAGCCCCTGCGCGGCGTGTTTGAAGAACGCGACGATCTGTCCGATCACGTCCTCCATGCCGTAGAACTCCTGGAACGCGGGATAGCGCCGGATGGTCCGGTTGGAAAACAAACGGGAAAGACGTGGGTCGTTGCGCGTATCCACGATTTCAGGGTCGCCAATCGCGGCCAGCATGCGCTCAGCGGGGCTGGCGTAGGCCATGGGATCGCGCTTGGCGAGGCTCAGATACTCCTCGAGCGAGAGCTCTGATTCCTGCTCTCTTGCATACTGCGACTTGAAGCCTTCGACGATGTTTTGCACGGAAACCTCCTACATACAACACGCGAAAAATTCAATACGTCCCTACATGCCCATTGTGCATCAGCGCCTGCGAATTACTAAACAACTTCGCTGTTGGCGTTTTCGGCAAGTTGTTATGTTGCTTTCGCCACACATCAACCATAAGCACGATCGGACCCTTTGTGTTTAGGCTGCACCCCTTTCGCACTAGTTCCGTCAGGGATTGCAACTAACGTGAGCAAGTTAACTCGTCGTCTCGAGCATAGACCCGCATATAGCGTGCCTGACGCAACCGCACATGAAATGGTCGGCAACGAAACGACGGAATGAGCGATATCCGATGGATTCTTGTTGGCCCGGGATAAACCCGGAGCGTTCGCCATGCGATCGCAGCGAACGGGCTGAACGGCGCTGGGCGACTTCGTTCAGTGGCGTGCCGGTCGGTGTTGAACTGCGCCGATTCGCGGCACGGGAATCCGTGGTGACGAGGGCGCGCAGCGGCTGTGCGGGTGGTCCGTGAGCGCGTAGCGCCAAGTCATGCTGCTTATGCTAAGCCCGTGACTCTTTTGTGGCAATTCATTTTGCGCGAATATTTGCTCGCGTAATCACGCGAAACGCCTTCGTGCGCGGTGTGGTGCACGGTGTGGTGCGCGCCCATCGCGTATGCCGATCCGCACGCATCGATAGGGTGAATCGTGCAGACGCAAGCTGTGCGCGGCTTTCAAACGATTGGCAGCCGAACGCGCGGAGTGCTAACAGCAAATCCGTTACGACAACGTGGGCAACGCCACGCTTTCCATCAAATGCCGCCACGTGCCTGCCACGCGCGCGCGCACAGACAGATCGGCGCCCACGCGCGCGATATCGGTAAATTCGTAGCGCCGCGCGGCGTCCAGGTGTTCGAGCATCGGCAAGCGCACCATGCCCGCCGCGTCGCCCAGCAGCACCGGCGCAAGATACAACAGCAGTTCGTCGACGCAGCCGGCTGACACCAGCGCACCGCTCAGGCCCGCGCCTGCCTCGACGTGAACCTCGTTGAACTGCTGCTCGGCCATCCAGCGCATCATGGCAGGCAGATCGACGCGGCCAGGTTCCGTGCCCGGCAAGCACACCACGCGCGCATTCTTGTCCGCCAGGCGCGCTGCCTTCGCGGCATCTTCGCGCGCGGTGAACACGATGACCTCTGCGCCATCGAACAGCCGCGCGGTCTCCGGGATCTGGAATTGGCCGTCCACGACGGCCTTGCGCGGCTGGCGCGGCGTATCGACGTCGCGCACGTTCAGCTGCGGATCGTCCTTGAGCACGGTGCCCATGCCGGTCAGCACGACGCAGCTGCGCGCCCGCCAGCGGTGTCCGTCGGCCCGCGCTTCCGGTCCGGTGATCCATTGCGACATGCCGTTATGGAGCGCACTGCGGCCGTCCAGCGACGCCGCCATCTTCATCCACACCCACGGCAGGCCGCGGCTCATACGCGAAATGAAGCCGGCGTTCACCGCCAGCGCTTCTTCGCGGCAGACGCCGGTCGTCACCGCGATGCCCGCTTCGCGCAGCCGCGCCAGCCCCTGCCCGTTGACGAGCGGATTCGGATCACCCATGGCGACCACCACGCGCGCCGGCCGCGCCGCCAGCACCGCATCGACGCATGGCGGCGTGCGGCCGAAGTGGCTGCACGGTTCCAGCGTGACGTACAGCGTGGAACCGACGACCGTCTCGCCGCGCGCTTGCGCATCGCGCAGCGCGCAGATTTCCGCGTGCGGGCCGCCCGGCGGCTGCGTCGCGCCTTCGCCCAGCACGCGGCCGTCACGCACGATCACGCAGCCGACCCGAGGGTTGGGTGCGGTGGTGAACATAACGGTGTGCGCCAGCGCCAGGGCGCGTCGCATCCAGAAGAGATCGTCGGAGTCGCGGGTAATGTCCATGCCGAGGATTGTATGTCCGCCGCGCACGAATCTGCCGCGCGGCCCGGGCGCTTTCCGGCTGCCACCCCGCCATGTCCGTTTTGGGCCGCCGGCCGTCTTGGAACGCGCTCGCGGATCCGGCCAATCGGGAGTAAAAATGGCGTCACCCCCACGAATCCATGGCCAGGAGGCCCGGAAATGAAACAGGCACTTATCGTCATCGACGTCCAGGAATCCTTTCGCCAACGTCCGTTTTGGGACGAATCGGAGTATCCGGCGTTCATTTCGCAGATCCAGCCGCTGATCGACGCCGCCGCCGCGAAGGACATGCCGGTCTTGCAGGTATTCCACACCAGCCCCGCCGACGACCCTGCCAATCCGTTTTCGCTCGCCTCCGGCCACGTCAGGACGCTCAAGGAATTGCGAATTTCTCCCACGGCGGTATTTCATAAGACAGTGCATTCGTCGCTGTACGCCAAGGACGAGCACGGCGCCTCGTTGCACGATTGGCTGCTCAAACACGGCATCGAAGGCATCATCGTGGTCGGCATCCGCACGGAACAATGCTGCGAAACGACGTCGCGCCATGCCAGCGACGCCGGCTTCAAGGTGGTGTTTCCCACCGACGCCACGCTGACCTTTGCCATGCAAAGCCCGTCCGGCAGGAACTACACGCCGGCCGAGATCCGCGACCGGACCGAGCTGGTCCTGCAGGGCCGCTTTGCCCGCATCGTGCGCGCGGCCGACGCGCTGGCCGCGTAGCGTCCGGCGGGAGGCGCAGATGATCCCGGTGTATTTCGTCGTGCCGCGGGGCATCGTCCTGCTGGACCTCGCGGGTCCGGCGGAAGCCTTCCGCGTGGCCAACAAGCTGTGTCCGGGCACGTTCGCGCAGCATTTCTGCGGCCCTTCCCGCGACGTCGAAAGCGGCATTCCGGGCCTGCACCTGGCGCACGTGCAACCGCTGCCGGCTGCCGTGCCCCGCAATGCGCTGGTCATCATCTCGGGCGTGGTGGGCAAACACACGCGCCTGGAAGACGACGATGCGCGCGCCATCGTCGACTGGCTGGCGGTTCGCCATCCGGCCGACGGCTTCACGTTGATGACGGTCTGCGCGGGCGCGCTGTTCGCGGCCGCGGCCGGCCTGACGCGGCAGCGCGAGTGCACCACGCATCACACCTGTCTGGAACAGCTTGCCGCGTTGGATCCCACTGCCCGCGTGCTGGACAACCGCATCTTCGTCGAGGACGGTAACCTGGTCAGCAGCGCGGGCATCACGGCCGGGATCGATCTGGCATTGCACATGGTGTCGCGCCATTGCGGCCCGCGCGCGGCCAGCGAGGCGGCGCGCGACATGGTCGTCTACCAGCGCCGGGTGGGCTCGGATTCCGCGTTGTCGCCCTGGCTGGACCATCGCAGCCATATGCACCCTGGCGTGCACCGGGTCCAGGATGCCGTCATCCGCGATCCGGCTGCGCCCTGGTCGGCCCAATCGTTGGCAGATCAGGCGCACACCAGCGCCCGCCATCTGACGCGCCTCTTTCGTGAACACGCCGGCTGCACGCCGATGGACTACCTGTATCAGATCCGCGTGGCGCTGGCGCGCGACTTGTTGCGCGACACCCGGCTGGACCTGGAGCGCGTGGCGGAAAAGTCCGGATTCGGGTCGGCGCAACACATGCGCCGGGTATGGCGCAAGTTTCAGCCCCTGACGCCAAGCCTGATGCGGGGGGAGTTCACGCCTGGAGATGCCCTGCGCCGGACGCCAATGCAATGAACGGCGCCCCAGGCGCCGTTCATGATCGGTCAGGCCGCGCCGTGCGGCGCTAGTCCTTGCGCAGCTTGCCGGGCAGCAGCGGCCCCTGCATCTCGCGGATCGCCTCGACGAACTCGCCGATGTCCTCGAAGCTCTTGTAGACCGAGGCAAAGCGCACGTAGGCCACTTTGTCGAGCTTGCGCAGTTCGTTCATGACCAGTTCGCCGATGTGTTCGGACGGCACTTCGCGCTGGCCGCTGGCCAGCAGTTGTTCCTCGATGCGCGCGACGGCCGCATCCACGTCCTCCGTGCTGACGGGGCGCTTGCGCAGGGCCAGGCTCAGGCTGGCGCGCAGCTTGACCGGATCGTATTCGCTGCGGCTGCCATTGCGCTTGACGATCGAAGGCATGGCGAGCTCCACCCGTTCATAGGTGGTGAACCGCTTGTCACAGGACAGGCAACGGCGGCGACGGCGAATGGCGTCGCCCTCTTCGGAGACCCGGCTGTCGACGACCTGCGTTTCGGCATTGCCGCAAAATGGACACCGCATGTGTGATCCCTAAAGGCGCTGGACGCAAAAATTGAGCATATTGTAACGACGGGCACGATGCAAAGCGTCATTAGGGACGAATCCGGCGCGGCCGCCGTATTGCCCCCCCTCGTGCGGCAGGATGCCCCCCTACCCGCTCAGAAAGATTAAGGGACGGCGCCTTGCGGCGCCGTCCCTTGGTATGGTTTTGCCCGGAAGCGGCCAGGCCGCGTCCGGGGCACCTGCTTACTTCTTGCCGTACACCGGCAGACGCGAGGTCAGTTCATTGACCTTGGCGCGCACGGCGGCGATGTTCGCTTCGTCGCGCGGGTTGTCCAGCACGTCGGCGATCAGGTTGGCGGTCAGCTCGGCGTCGGCTTCGGTGAAACCGCGGGTGGTCATGGCCGGCGTGCCCAGGCGGATGCCGCTGGTCACGAAGGGCTTTTCCGGGTCGTTCGGGATGGCGTTCTTGTTCACCGTGATGTGGGCCTGGCCCAGCACCGCTTCGGCTTCCTTGCCCGTGATGCCCTTGGAACTCAGGTCCACCAGCATGACGTGGCTTTCGGTACGGCCCGAGACAATGCGCAGGCCACGCTTGACCAGCGTGTCGGCCAGCACCTTGGCGTTCTTGACCACTTGCTGCGCGTAGTCCTTGAACGAGGGTTCCAGCGCTTCCTTGAAGGCCACGGCCTTGCCGGCGATGACGTGCATCAGCGGACCGCCCTGGATGCCGGGGAAGATTGCCGAGTTGATGATCTTCTCGTGCTCGGCCTTCATCATGATGACGCCGCCGCGCGGGCCGCGCAGCGACTTGTGCGTGGTCGAGGTGACGAAGTCGGCATGCGGAACCGGGTTGGGATAGGCGCCGCCGGCGACCAGACCCGCGTAGTGGGCGATGTCGACCATGAACAGCGCGCCGTTTTCACTGGCGATGCGGGCCATGCGTTCGAAGTCGATATGCAGGGCATAGGCCGATGCGCCCGCCACGATCAGCTTGGGCTTGTGTTCCTTGGCCAGCTGTTCGACCTGCTCGTAGTTCAGGACTTCGTTTTCATCCAGGCCGTACGAGATGAAGTTGTACAGCTTGCCCGACGCGTTGACCGACGCGCCGTGCGTCAGGTGACCGCCTTCGGCCAGGCTCATGCCCAGCACGGTGTCGCCCGGCTTGAGCACGGCCATGTACACGCCCTGGTTCGCCTGCGAGCCGGAGTTGGGCTGCACGTTGGCGGCCTCGGCGCCGAAGATCTGCTTCAGGCGGTCGATAGCCAGTTGCTCGACCACGTCCACGTATTCGCAACCACCGTAGTAGCGCTTGCCCGGGTAGCCTTCGGCGTACTTGTTCGTGAGCTGCGTGCCTTGCGCTTCCATGACGGCCGGGCTGGCGTAGTTCTCCGAAGCGATCAGCTCGATGTGCTGCTCTTGGCGCTGATCTTCCTTCTGGATGGCGGCCCAAACGTCCGGGTCAGCCTTGGACAAGGTGAGGTTGCGGTCAAACATGACGGGGGTTTCCTGAGGCGGTAAAAGGAGAAAACGAGAAAGAAGAAAACGGCGTCGGGCGGGTAAACCCGCAGAATGCTGAGTAGTTTACCCCGTCATGCGGGATCATTTGCGCTCAAAACGGCCTGAACCGGCCCAATTTCCGGCGGACGGGCGCGAAAACCACGGCATCGCCGCGGGTCGGGAAACGGCTCTCATGACGACTTGAGAAAGATTCATGCAAAGGGCGCGGGCAATAAAAAGGGCCGCACTTGGCGGCCCTGCGTACATGACGGTGTCGATCAAGCCGACGTGGCCCCGATTTGCTTGGGCGCCAGCGCCGGATTGAGCGTATAGGTGCCGGTCAGCGACGCTTGCGCGAGCACATGCTTCTGAATGGCCCGCAGTGCGTCTTCGCCGTTGAAAGAGCCCTGCAAGTTCAGGCTGGGCACGTCCAGGGCGTACAGCGTAAAGATGTAGCGATGGACCAGGGCATCATTCCAGGGCGGGCACGGACCGTCGTAGCCGAAGTACTCGCCGCTCATGTCGTGGTCATTGGCGAACCACGACGAATAGGAATTGATGCCTTGGCGCGCGTCCATGGGGGCCAACGGGCCGCCCTTGCCGCGCGGCGTGATGCCGTTGGAAAACGCGCCTTCGTCGATCTCGCGCAGGTCGGCCGGCAAATCGACCAGCACCCAATGGAAGAAGTCGACACGAGCGAGGTCGGCGGGCACTTCGCGGCCTTCCTGGTTGACGTCGTCAGGACGCGAGGGCACATCGGGATCGTGGCAGATCAGTGCAAACGACTGCGTGCCCGCGGGGACGTCGTCCCAGGAGAATTGCGGGTTGCAGTTGTCTGCCAGCGCGACGTGCGATTGCGCATCGATCTTGCCGAAAGCATAGCGTTCGGGAATCGACTCGTGATCGGAAAAAGACAAACTCGAAAGTTCCATGTCGTGCTCCTTTAAATGCCGCAAAGGCGCCAGGCGTTTGTATGTACCCTGAGCGTATCAAAACTTCGCATTTACGGGTTCAAGTTAACACGCGCAAACTTGCGCTTGCCCACCTGAACGACGTAAGTCCCGGCCGGCAATTGCAACGATTTGTCTTCTACGCGATCGCCGTTGACGCGCACGCCGCCTTGCTCGACGTTGCGCTGCGCTTCCGAGCCGGAAGCGACCAGCCCCGCTTCACGCAACAGCTTCAGGATGCCCACCGGCGCGCCGCCGATGTTGACTTCGGGCATGTCGTCAGGGATGGCGCCGTCGCGGAACCGTGCCTCAAACGAGGCCAGCGCGTCGTCCGCCGCCTTGGCCGAATGGAACCGCGCGATGATTTCCTGGGCCAGCATGACCTTGGCGTCGCGCGGATTGCGGCCGCCGTCGATCTCCTGCTTGAGCGACGCGATGTCCTCCAGCGAGCGGAAGGACAGCAGCTCGAAGTAGCGCCACATCAGCGTGTCGGAAATCGACATGAGCTTGCCGAACATGGAATCGGGCGACTCCGAAATGCCGATGTAGTTGCCCTTGGACTTGGACATCTTCTCTACGCCGTCCGTCCCGACCAGGAGCGGCATCGTCAGGATGCACTGCGGCTCCTGTCCATATTCCTTTTGCAGCTCGCGTCCCACCAGCAGGTTGAACTTCTGATCGGTGCCCCCCAGCTCCAGATCGGACTTCAGCGCGACCGAGTCGTAACCCTGCATCAGCGGATACAGGAATTCATGCACCGAGATGGGGATGCCGCCCTTGAAGCGCTTGGTGAAGTCTTCGCGCTCCATCATGCGGGCGACCGTGTAGCGCGACGCCAGCTGGATCATGCCGCGCGCGCCCAGGGGATCGCACCATTCGGAGTTGTAGCGGATCTCGGTGCGGGCCGGATCCAGCACCAGGCTGGCCTGGGCGTAATAGGTCTTGGCGTTAGCCTCGATCTGTTCGCGCGTCAGCGGCGGGCGCGTGCTGTTGCGGCCGCTGGGGTCGCCGATGGTCGAGGTGAAATCGCCGATCAGGAAGATGACGTTGTGCCCCAGGTCCTGCAACTGGCGCATCTTGTTCAGCACCACCGTATGACCCAGGTGAATGTCCGGCGCGGTCGGATCCAGGCCAAGCTTGATGCGCAGCGGCACGCCGGTGGCGCGGCTCTTGGCCAGCTTGCGGGCGAATTCGGACTCGACCAGCAGTTCATCGCAGCCGCGCTTGGCTATACGCAGATCCGCTTCGACTTCGGGGGTGATGGGGGCTTCGGTGGGTGACATGACAGGGGGCCCAAGGCGGCTTCAGCCGACAAAAAGGTGTAAAAAGTGACGAAAACTATCGTAAATTCTAGCCGAATCGGCTAGGATACCGGCCTAATCATACGCAACTGCCATATGTACGCAGGTGCGTTCGCTCTACCATCCCTTGTTCACAAGATGCGCCCCGCGCCAGCCCTTGCCCCGGAAACGTGGCGCGCGAGGGCCGTTCGTGTACCGCACCCTGAGAGTTCAAGCCACCTGAGAGGGTATTTTCACGATGACTCGTGGCCTCCACGAACTGGCGAGTGGCCTCAAGCGCAAAGTCGCTGCCGTATTTGCGCCCGTTGAGCCCAAGCCCCATCGCTCGGGACTTTTCCGCCGCACGCTTCTCGTCACCGCAATTGGTCTGTTCGCAGGCGCCGCCGCTCTCGGCATGGTGCAGCAACCCGACCGCACCGAACTCCCCCCCTCGCGCGTCATCCAGAGCATTCTGCCGCTGACCGCCGAGCAAGTCGAAGTCAGCACCCCCAGCGCCGCCCCCTACATCAGCGAAACCCGGATCCGTCCGGGCGACACGCTGTCGGCAGTGCTGCAGCGCCTGGAACTCGACGCCCCCAACCTGCAATCCTTCCTGACGCACGACGCCAGCGCCCGCAGCATCTACAAGCTGTACCCGGGCCGCTCGGTGCAGGCCGCCACGGACGAACAGGGCAACCTGGTCTGGTTGCGCTACATCCACACTCCCGGCAATGAATCCGACGGCCAGGTCGTGACGCGCATGCTGCACGTGGCCCCGTCCGGCGACAGCTACAAGGCCGAGGAAGTCACCGAAAGCACCGAACGCCAGACCCGCGTCGCAGTCGGCACCATCAAGTCCTCGCTCTTCGGCGCCACGGACTCCGCCGGCATCCCGGACTCGGTCACCATGCAAATGGCCGACATCCTCAGCGCCAAGATCGACTTCCTGCGCGACCTGCGCCAAGGCGATCAATTCCGCGTGGTCTACGAAGTGCGTTCGCACGACGGCCGCTACGCTGGCGCCGGCCGCGTGCTGGCCCTGGAATTCATCAACGGCGGCAAGACCTTCAACGCCGTCTGGTTCAGCCCCGACGAAAAGTCGGGCTCCTATTACGACTTCGACGGCACCAGCCTGCGCGGCGCATTCCTGCGCACTGCCCTGAAGTTCAGCCGCATCAGCTCGACGTTCGGCATGCGCATGCATCCCATCCACAAGACCTGGACGGGACACAAGGGCGTCGACTACGCCGCGCCGTCGGGCACGCCGATCCACTCCACCGCGGACGGCACGGTCGAATTCTCGGGCTGGCAGAACGGCTACGGCAACGTGGTCATCGTCAAGCACCACGGCAAGTATTCGACGCTGTACGCGCACCAGAGCCGCATCGCCGAAGGCGTCACCAAGGGCTCCAAGGTCTCGCAAGGCCAACTGCTTGGCTATGTCGGTTCCACCGGCTGGGCCACCGGACCGCACCTGCACTACGAATTCCGCGTCGACAACCAGCCCATCGACCCGCTGTCGGTGGACCTGCCCGTAGCCCGCGCCCTCGAACCCGCGGAAGTCCGCGCGTTCAACCAGGCGGTCGGACCGTACAAGCAGCAGATCCAGTTGCTGACGCAATTCCAGCAGACGCTGCCTGACGCGCTGACCAACGTGGCCAGCCGCTAAGGCAGGTCCGCACTAAACAGGCCCGCGCGCAGCGGGTGCGGCGGCGGGGCGAAAAGCCCCAGCCGCCTTTTTTATTTGGAGGCGCCCGTGAATGCCACCCTGCCCTTGCAGCAAGACCGTCGCCCGCTCTACATCGGCCTGATGTCGGGCACCAGCGTCGATGGCGTCGACGGCGTGCTGGCCCGCCTCGAAGACGGACAACCGCCGCAGGTGCTGGCCAATGCCAGCCTGCCCATGCCGGAGAATCTGCGCCGGGAGTTGCTGGCACTGAACGTTTCGGGAGGCGACGAGCTTGCCCGCGCCGCGCTCGCGGCCAATGCACTGGCGCGCGTGTATGCCCAGGCCGTGGCAAAGCTGCTTGCGGATGCCGGCGTGGCCGCAGCCGACGTCAGCGCCATTGGGGCACACGGCCAGACCGTGCGGCACCGACCTGACCTGGGCTACACGCTGCAGCTCAACGCGCCTGCCCTGCTGGCGGAACAGACCGGCATTTCGGTGATCGCCGACTTCCGTACGCGCGACGTCGCCGCAGGCGGCCAGGGCGCGCCGCTGGTGCCGCCGTTTCACGCCGCCATCTTCGGCGCCAGCCACGGCCGCGCCGTACTGAACTTGGGCGGCATTGCCAATGTGACACTGCTTGAGCCGGGGCAGCCAGCGCGCGGCTTTGACACCGGTCCAGCCAACGTGTTGCTGGACGGCTGGTGCCAGCGCCATCTGGGCCGACCTTACGACGCCGGCGGCCGCTGGGCCGCGAAGGGACAGGTGCTGGCGCCCCTGCTCGAACAACTGATCGGCAGCGAGCCGTGGTTCGGTTTGCCGCCCCCCAAATCCACGGGCCGCGACCTGTTCAACATGCAGTGGCTGGACGCCCGACTGGCGGAGTTCGACGGTGCCGCGCCTGCCCCTCAAGATGTGCAGGCGACGCTGCAGCGGCTGACCGCCAGGACGGTCGCCGACGCGATCGACCGGGCCGCGGCGGGGACGCAGGAGGTCTTTGTGTGCGGCGGCGGGGCGCACAACGCCGGCCTGATGCAGGAACTGGCGTATTGCCTGCAACGCCCCGTTCGTCCCACCGATGCGCTAGGCGTGCCCGCGCAGCAGGTGGAGGCCTTGGCATTTGCGTGGCTGGCGCATGCGTTCATAAAGGGCAAGCCAGCCGGCCTGCCCAGCGTGACCGGCGCACGCGGCCCGAGGATACTTGGAGCGCTGTATCCGGCTTGAGCTCCGCATCAGGCCCAGGCGGCGATCTGGGCTTGGTGCCAGGCCCACCGTAGGGACGCAGCGCATCGCGCGCAGAATCCCCGCCGCGCGCCAAGCGCCGCCCCAATGCAAAAAGCCCTTCGGAAAACCGAAGGGCTTTTTCCTTTCCTGCCTTGGCGATTACACCGAGAACGAGGAGCCGCAGCCGCAGGTGGTGCTGGCGTTGGGATTGCGGATGACGAACTGCGCGCCTTCCAGGTCTTCCTTGTAGTCGATCTCGGCGCCGACCAGGTATTGGAAGCTCATGGGGTCGACGAGCAATTGCACGCCGTCCTTGTCCAGCACGGTGTCGTCTTCGTTGACGACTTCGTCAAACGTGAAACCGTACTGGAAGCCGGAACAGCCGCCGCCCTGGACGAATACGCGCAGCTTCAGTTCGGGGTTGCCTTCTTCGGCCAACAGGTCTTTCACTTTGGCGGCAGCCGAGTCGGTGAACACCAGGGGAACAGGCGGGGGGGCCTGAAGGTCGACGGTTTCGGTCACTGCATTCATGGTTCACTCCTGGCCGAATCGGCCATATTTCAGTGAGCGGCGTCGCCGCTCGTATGGTGTCACTATAGCGCAGGGCTTGACCAGACTCAAAGTTCCAGTTTGACACTGCGCGATGCGCGGACGGTTTCACCCTCGAGGACGCTAACGGTCACACTTTCGGGGACAAATCCCTCGGGCACGGCCAGGATGCCCTGGCTGCGCTGGTATTGGTCGAACTGCAGGGCAAGCGAGGCGGCAGCCAGGTTTTCGCCCGTGGCCGTGACGGGACCGGTTTCGGCCTTGACCTGCATGGGCGCGAGGTCGACGGTGACGGTTTCGCCCTTGAGCACGCCTGTGGCCTGAAAGCGCAGGGCGCCCGCGAAGGGCGTGCCGCCATTGCGGCCGCTGCGCATCAGCAGCACCTTGTAGCGCAGACCGCCGCCTTCGCGGTCGATCTGTACGCCTCGGATGTCCACAGACCCCTCAGGACCGGGCGGCAGCAGTTGCTCATAGAACGCGAGCTGGTCGCGTACGCGGCCGACTTCGGCTTGCGCGGCGTGGAGCTGGGTTTCGAGTTCCTGGCGGGCGGATCGTTCGATGACCAGTTCGCCGTCGGCGGTATCGAGTTGGCCGCGGATGTAACGCAGCTGCGTGGCCTGCTGGCGCATGGCCTCGTCCTGGGCTTCGGCCTGCTGGACGCTGATGACCACGGCGTCCTGCGGACGGTAGAGGTGCCGCGCGTGAAAGAACCCGGCGGCGCCACCCGCCAGCACGCCCAGCAGCAGCATCGCGCAGAGACGCACGATGGCGCCATGACGGGCGCGAGGCGGGGAACTGACTGGCGGATCTGCAGGCATAAAGAGCAATATTGGCGGCCCGCCGAGCGGGCCGCCCTGGCCTTACGGCAGGATGGCGACCTGGTCGAGGCCGACCGTTTCAGGGATGCCGAACATGAGGTTCATGTTCTGCACCGCCTGGCCGGCGGCGCCCTTGACCAGATTGTCCTGCACCACCATGACGATCAGCAGGTCGCCGTTATCCGGGCGGCTGAGCGCGATGCGCAGGTTGTTGGAACCGCGCACCGAACGCGTTTCGGGATGGCTGCCGGCAGGCATGACGTCCACGAAGGGCTCGTCGGCATAGCGCTGCTCGAACAGCGCCTGGAAGTCGGTGTCGCGCGCTTCGGGCTTGATGCGGGCATAGATGGTGGAGAACATGCCGCGGATCATCGGCACCAGATGCGGCACGAACGTCAGGCCCACCTTGCCGCCGGCCAGCTTTTCGAGCTGGGCGGAGATCTCGGGGTGGTGACGATGGCCGGCCACGCCGTAGGCCTTGAAGTTGTCGGAGGCTTCGGAGAACAGCGAGCCCACTTCTGCCTTGCGGCCCGCGCCGGACACGCCCGACTTGCAGTCGGCGATCAGCGTTTGCGTATCGACCAGCGCCTTGCCGCCTTCAAGCAGCGGCGCCAGGCCCAGCAGCACCGTGGTCGGGTAGCAACCGGGGTTGCCGATGACGCGAGCCTTGGAGATGGCTTCGCGGTTCAGTTCGACCAGGCCGTATTGCGATTCGGCCAGGATGTCCGGGCAGGTATGGGGAATCTTGTACCAGCGCTCGAACGTGGGAATGTCCTGCAGGCGGAAGTCGGCGGCCAGGTCGATGACGCGGGTGCCGGCGGCGATGAGCTCTTGCGCCTGCGCCATGGCCACGCCGTGCGGCGTGGCAAAGAAGACGACGTCGCAGTCGGTCAGCGAGGCCTTTTCCGGGGCCGAGAAGGCAAGCTTCACACGGCCGCGCAGGTTGGGATACATGTCGGCGACGGGCAGGCCGTCTTCCTTGCGGGACGTGATGGCAGTCAGTTCCACGTTGGGATGCTGCGACAGCAAGCGCAGCAGTTCGACGCCGGTATATCCGGTGCCGCCGACGATACCAACCTTGATGCGGGTGTTCGATGCTTGGGCCATGATGGATGCTCTTCGGAGAACGAATGACGATTGTATCGCTCGGGAAACGGCGGATTGCACCGGCGTGCCGGATTTGGCACTGCAAACCTTTTTTCCGACCGGGCGGGTGGCGCGGAGTTCCGCGCGGGGCCGGCGATGACGCATTGCCGGCCCAAAAACAAAAAGCCCGCCGAAGCGGGCTTTTTGCAGGGCATTAACGCTTGCTGAACTGCTTGCGACGACGCGCCTTGCGGAAGCCGACCTTCTTACGTTCGACTTCACGGGCATCGCGCGTGACGAAGCCAGCTTGCGACAGCGAGGGCTTCAGCGTGGCGTCGTAATCGATCAGGGCACGCGTGATGCCGTGACGGATTGCGCCGGCTTGGCCGGTTTCGCCGCCGCCGTGCACGTTGACCTTGATGTCAAACGATTCCAGGTGGCCGGTCAGTTCCAGCGGCTGGCGCACGACCATACGGCCGGTTTCACGAGCGAAGAACTCGTCGACGGGCTTGCCGTTGACGACGATCTTGCCAGTGCCCTTCTTGATGAAAACGCGAGCCACCGAAGTTTTGCGACGGCCGGTTCCGTAATTCCAGTTACCGATCATGGCGTTTCCTTAGAGATCCAGCGTCTTGGGCTGCTGGGCGGTATGCGGGTGCTCGGCACCGGCATAGACCTTAAGCTTCTTGATCATGGCGTAGCCCAGAGGACCCTTGGGCAGCATGCCCTTGACGGCCTTCTGAATGGCACGGCCGGGAAAACGCTCTTGCATTTTCTCGAAGTTCGTTTCACGGATACCGCCCGGGTACGTCGTGTGGCGGAAGTACTTCTTGTCCTTCGCCTTGGCACCGGTAACAACGATATCGGACGCGTTGATGATGACGATGTAGTCACCGGTATCAACGTGAGGCGTGAATTCAGGTTTGTGCTTGCCACGCAGACGACGTGCGACTTCGCTGGCCACACGACCGAGGACTTTGCCCTTGGCGTCGATCACAAACCAGTCACGTTGGACTTCATGCGGCTTGGCCACAAAGGTCTTCATGATGGTTCCTAAGAATAAAAATTTGCTCTGGCCGGAACATCCCGCCAGTGTTCTTTCCCAAACTAGGCCGCGTATTGCAGCGCTTTGGCCACAAACTGCAGCCCTTAATCGCCCCCCGCCTAAGCGTTATGAATCCGCCCGTGCAAAGGTCAAAATGAGGGAAAGCCTGAAATTCTAACACGGTTGCTCAAAAAATGGGCAAGCGGAAAGAATTCGGGTGACTTGCGGCTGGCCGCCACCAGACGGCAGCCGCAATTTGGATAAGGGGACAAATGATGCCCCCTGCACCGTCAGGCGCCCAGGTAGGCTTCCAGGACGCGGGGATGGCCCAGCAGTTCGCGGCCGGTGCCCTTCAGCGCCAACGCGCCGTTTTCAAGCACGTAGCCGTGTTGCGCGATCTTCAAGGCCTGGCGCACGTTTTGCTCAACGAGGAACAGCGTGAGGCCGTCGGCATTGATGGCGCGCAGCGAACGGAAGATTTCCTGAACCACGATCGGCGCCAGGCCCATCGACGGTTCGTCCAGCAGCAACAGGCGCGGCTTGGCCATCAAGGCGCGGCCGATGGCCAGCATCTGCTGTTCGCCGCCGGACAGGTTGCCGGCCATGCCATGGATCCGTTCCTTCAGGCGCGGGAACAGGTTGAAGACGTATTCCAGATCGGTGGCGACGTTCTTCAGGCCGCGGCGATAGGCGCCGAGTTCCAGGTTTTCCAGCACCGTCATGGTGGTGAGGATGGCCCGCCCTTCCGGCACCTGCACGATGCCGCGCGCGACCAGCTGGTTCGGCGCGAGGTTGGTGACGTCTTCGCCCTCGAAGAGGATGCGGCCGCGCGCTTTGGGCAGGAGGCCCGACAGCGCCAGCAGCGTGGTCGACTTGCCGGCGCCATTGGCGCCGACCAGGGCGGTGATTTCGTTGGCGTTCAGGTCCAGGTCGATGCCGCGCACGGCTTCGATGTGGCCGTAGTTGACCTCGAGTCCGCGGACTTCCAGCATGGCGCTCATTTGGCGGCCTCCGCTTGTTCGGTGTCTTCGTCGTCTTCGCGGCCCAGGTAAGCCTCGATGACCTGCTCGTTGTTGCGGATTTCCTCGGGACCGCCGCAGGCGATGATCTTGCCGAAGTTCAGCACCGCAATGCATTCGCACAAGCCCATGACGAAGCGCATGTCGTGCTCGATCATGAGGATGGTGTAGCCGCGGTCGCGGATCGCCAGGATCTCGCGCATCAGTTCGGCGCGTTCGCCGGTGTTCATGCCGGCGACGGGTTCGTCCAGCAGCAGCAGCTTGGGCTCGGTGGCCAGCGCGCGCGCCAGCTCCAGGCGGCGCTGTTCGCCGTAGGACAGGTTGTCCGCCAAATCGTTGGCCTTGTGATCCAGGCGCATCCACGTCAGCAGTTCATGTGCGCGTTCGCGGGCGCGCTGCTCGTGCTCGCGGTAGCCGGGCAGGCCCAGCAGCAGGCTGGGGAAACCGTAGTTCATGTGGCGATAGGCGCCCACGACGACGTTTTCCAGCAGCGTCATTTCCTTGAACAGACGGATGTTCTGAAACGTGCGGGCGATGCCCATGCGCGTGATGCTGTGCGGCTTCTTGCGCAGGACGCTTTCGCCCTGGAACGTGATGGAGCCGCCGCTGGGCGGCAAGAGGCCGGTGATCAGGTTGAAGACCGTGGTCTTGCCGGCGCCGTTCGGGCCGATCAGGCCGAAGATGGCGCCTTCGGGCACGGACAGGCTGACGTCATGCAGCACATGCAGGCCGCCAAAGCTCTTGGAGACGGAGGACAGCTCAAGCATGACGCTTCCCTCCCTGGCGGCTTTGACGCATCCAGCGCTTGAAGCGCGCCGGATCCCAGATGCCTTGCGGCAGGAACAACACAATCACCACCAGGATCACTCCATTCGCGATCAGGCGCAGATCCGCAAATCCGCGCAGCAATTCAGGCAGCACCGTAATGATGAAGCTGCCGATCACGGGACCGGCCAGGCCGCCGATGCCGCCCAGGATCGCCATCGTCAGGATTTCGACGCCACGGTCGAAGCCGTATTCGTTGGGACCGATGAAGAACGTCAGGTGCGCGTTCAACGCGCCAGCCAGGCCGGCGATCATGGCGCCGGCAACAAAGGCCAGCATCTTGTTCGAACGCACGTTGATGCCCATCAGGCCCGCCGCCGTCTCGTCGCCACGGATGGCGTCGAAGGAGCGGCCGATCTTGGAAGCACGCACGCGCCACAGCACGAACAGCACGATGATGACGGCCAACAGGACGTGCCACCACTGCGTGAGTTGCGGGATGCCGTTCAGGCCCAGCGCGCCGCCGGTGAGGGACTCGGTGTTCAGGATGGTCACGCGGACCACTTCACCGAATCCCAGCGTGGCCATCGCCAGGTAGACCCCGGACAGCCGCAACGTCGGCAGGCCGATCAGGGCCGCCACCAGCGCGGGCGCGGCCATGCCGCCAGCCAGCGCCACCGTGAACGGAGCGTCGTAATTCATGGTGAGCAGCGCGGCGGTGTAAGCCCCGATGCCCATGAAGGCGGCGTTGGCCATGGCCAGCATGCCGCAGGCCAGCGTCAGCCAGATGGAGAGGGCCAGGAGTGCATTGGTGCCAAGCGTCAGCACCAGGTTGCCGTAGATGGCCCAGAAATTTTCGAATCCGCTCATACCTTAAGCCTTGCGTTGAACCACTTTGCCGAACAGACCTTGCGGGCGGACCAGCAGGATCAGGAACAGCAGGCCGAAAGCCACCGCGTCGCGCATGGTGGAGCCGATGTAAGCCACGGACAGCACCTCGGCGAAGCCCAGGAAGAGACCGCCCAGCATGGCGCCGCGAATGTCTCCCATGCCGCCCAGGATGATGACCGCGATGCCCTTGTGCAGCATCGGCTGGCCCATCAGCGGGAACAGCGCGTTCGAGTACAGCCCGATCAGCACGCCGGCCACGCCGCCCAGAGCGGCCGCGGCGAACGAGGTGGTGATGAACAGCTTTTCGACGTTGATGCCCAGCAGCCACGCGGCCTTGGGCGATTCGGCAATGGCGCGCAGCGCGCGGCCGAACTGCGTGCGGCGCATGACGTACATCAGCACGGCCATCAGCGCGAACGACAGGAAGATGATGCCCAGTTCGATGACGGTCAGGTGCAGGCCGGCGACTTCGATGACTTCCTCGGGCACGGTGCCGTGCGGGAAGCGCAGGTTGCTGGCGCCAAAGATGCTTTGGGCGCCGTTGTTCAGGATGATGCCGACACCGATGGTGGCGATCATGGGAATCAGGTGGGGTGCGTTGCGCTTGCGCAGCGGCTTGAGGACCAGGTAGTCGATGATGACCCCGGTGAAGCCGGCGACGAAGAACGCGACCATCAGCGCCGCCCACAAGGGCAGGCTGAACTGCTGGACCACGACAAGTGCTGCGTAGGCGCCAACCATGAAGACGGCGCCATGCGCCAGGTTGATCACCCCGAGCACGCCGAAGATCAGCGTGAAGCCCAGCGCGAACAGTGCATACACACAGCCCAGCGACAAGGCATTGACGAATTGTTGTTCGAACATGATGGGACTTTCCAGATCTGAGAGGGCCACCTCGCTGTGCCCACAGCGAGGTCTTTTCTGCTTCCGGGGAAGCTTTTTACTTGGGACGGCCCTGCGATAAAAAGCGCCTTGCAGACGGCCAGCAGGCCATCCGCAAGGCGCATCCCCCCGCGCGGGGATGCGTACTGCTTACTTCTCGATGACGTACTTGCCGTCCTTGGTCACGCTGACGATCGGCGCCTGGTCGGCGTCGTAACCGGCCGGCTTGCCGGCGCGGTCGGTGGCCTGGCGGAACTTGAACGGGCCGGTGGCGCCGGTCCAGGTCACGGACGGCAGGGCATCGCGCAGAGCAGCGCGGTCCTTGGCCAGTTCGCCGGTGATCTTGGTGTTCTTCAGGGCCTGGGCAACGATGTACATGGCGTCATACGACTGCGCCGCGAACTGGTCGGGGGCATTCGTGAACTTGGCCTTGTAGGCGTCGATGAACTTGACGTTCTCGGGGGCCTTGTTCTCGATCGACCACGGGCTGCCGATCCAGAGATTGTTCGACGCGCCGCCGGGGGCCAGGTCGAAAATCTTGACCGAGTTCATGCCGTTGCCGCCGATGACCGGCACGTTCAGGCCGAGTTGGCGGGCCTGGACCATGATCGGGGCGCCTTCGGCCAGCAGTGCGGACAGCACGATGGCGTCGGGGTTGGTGCCCTTGATCTTGGTGAGCTGGGCCTTGAAGTCCACGTCGCCCTTGGCGAACGTTTCGGTCGTGGTGACCGGGATCTTCTGGTCTTCCAGGGCCTTCTTGAAGTTGTCGTAGCCGCTCTTGGTGAAGACGTCGTCGTTGCCGTAGAGCACCGCCACGTTCTTCAGGCCGGTCTTGGCCTTGACGGTGGAGATGGTGGCGGGCAGCACGTCGGCTTCGGTGACCGAGTTGCGGAACACGTAGTTGCCGATGGAGGTGATGCCGTCAGCGGTGTTGGAGGTGCCGAAAGCGACCGTCTTGGCGGCCTGGGCGACCGGGTCGGCGGCCTGGGCTGAGTTAGACAGGGTGGGACCGAAGACCATCAGGACGTTGTCCTTGAAGATCAGCTTCTTGAAGACGTTGATGGCTTCTTCTTTCTTGCCTTGTTCGTCTTCGATCACCAGGACGATCTTGTTGCCGTGGATGCCGCCTGCGGCATTGATTTCATCGGCAGCGAGCTGGAAACCGTTGCGGATCGACACGCCGTACTGGGCGGCGCCGCCGGACAGGGCTTCAGCCACGCCCAGCTTGATGTCGGCAGCGTTGGCGGCCGGGACGATACCGGCGGCGATCAGCGCGGCCAGCAGCTTTTTGGTCTTGGATTGCATGGTTGTTACCACCTTAAAGTCTGTCTCGGAATATTGGTAATCCGGGCTGATGTAATCCTGCCGGATTGACGTCGATGCCGCCTAAAGGCCGCATGTATGCGCGTCAAGACCCGGGATATTACTCCTTTGTATCAGGCCGAAACTCGAATGCCGTTCAACAAAAGCCTCAAAACCGCCCATTTTTTTGTAAAAAACGTGTGGTTACTAGCACAAACCCTGAAACTCACCGAATGCCATTCGGCACCGGCTTCCTCCTAACTCCTGGCCGACAGCGCCACGCCCAGGTACTGGCCGAACGCGCCTTCGGTCAGGCGAAACCACGGCATCTCGCTGTCGCGAAAGCCCATGTAACTATCATGCAATGCCTTGAATCTGGGGTCTTTGGCGCTCAAGTCCTTGTAGACCTGCTGCGATGCTTCAAACGCGGCGTCCATGATTGACCGGGGGAATGCGCGCACTTGCGCGCCATTCGAGGTTAATTGCGCCAGCGCCTGCGGATTGAGGGCATCGAACCGCGCCGTTGCCGAGGTGTGCGCAGCCAGCGCGGCGGACTGCACGACGGCCTGGTAGTGCTTGGGCAACTGGTTCCAGACCTCGTCGTTGATATAGAGCGACAGCTGTTCGCCGCCCGCCCACCAACCAGGTGCGTAGTAATACTTAGCTACTTTATTCAGTCCAAGCTTGGCATCTTCATACGCGCCCGCCCCCGCCACTGCCTGCAGGCCCTCTTTTTCGAAGAGCTCGGCCAGCTTGGCCAGATCGGCCTGCTGGGGGACAACGCCCAGACGGGACAGCACGTCGCCGGCCAAGCCGCCGACTCGCATCTTCAGGTCTTTCAGGTCGCCGGTGCGCTTGATTTCCTTGACGTACCAGCCGCCCATCTGGGCGCCGGTGTTGCCCAGCGGAAAGTTGATGATCTTTTCGGGCTTGAAGAGTTCGCGCGTCAGGCGCAGGCCCTCGCCTTCGCTCATCCAGGCGTTCATCTGGCGCGCATTCAGGCCGAACGGCACGGCCGCGTCAAAGCTGAACGCGGGATTCTTGGCGTAGTAAAGGCGCGAGGAGACGTGGCCGCACTCCACCTTTTTGGTGGACACGGCTTCCATGAGGTCGGCGGCGGCAACGACTTCGCCGTCGGGGAAGTGGCGGATGTTGAACTTGCCGCCGGTGGATTCGGCAACGAACTTGCAGAAGTTTTCGGCGGCGCCGACGCGCAGGTCCAGGGCGCTGGGAAAGCCTGAAGACAGGCGCCAGCTCACCGAGGGCATGTCCTGGGCGAACGCGGGCGCACTGACGGCGGCGCCAGCGACGGCGCCCAGGCTGGCGCGCTTCAGGAATGAACGTCGTTGCATCACTTTGCTCCTATACGGCAACACCCGGGACTTTGAGCAATACCCGCCGGATATTACACGGTGGCAATGGCCGGAACGGCTAGAGGAAATCCCGAGCGTAAAGGGGTTGCAATGCGCGGGATTGCCATGCGGGGGGATTGCCAAGCGGACAAATGCAGGAACCCGGCGGCGCATTGCGCGCCGCCGGCTCGCGGGATCAGATTCCGGCGATTGCCATCTGCTCGATGAGGATCGAGCCGGTGGTCTTTGTGCCGCGCGAGATCGTGTCGGCGCCGATCGCGACGATCTGCTTGAACATGTCGGCCAGGTTGCCGGCAATGGTGACTTCCTGCACGGCATGCTGGATCTGGCCGTTTTCGACCCAATAGCCGAAGGCGCCGCGCGAGTAGTCGCCCGTCACGTAGTTGACGCCCTGCCCGATCAGTTCGGTGACGAGAAAGCCCGTGCCGAGCTTCTTGAGCATGGCTTCGAAATCGTCGCCGCGGCGGGTCTGCGTGGAGCTGAACACCAGGTTGTGCGAGCCGCCGGCGTTGCCGGTGGTGGTCATGCCCAGCTTGCGGGCGGTGTAGGACGACAGGAAATAGCCTTCCAGCACCCCGCCCGACACCACGTTGCGGCGGCGCGTGCGCACGCCTTCGTCGTCGAACGGCGAGCTGCCCATGGCGCCGCGGATGTGCGGATCTTCGACCAGATTGATGTGCTTGGGAAAGAGCGGCTTGCCCAGCGAATCCACCAGAAAACTGGCCTTGCGGTACAGCGCGCCGCCGTTGACGGC
Organism: Achromobacter animicus; assembly: GCF_902859585.1. Lineage (GTDB taxonomy): Bacteria > Pseudomonadota > Gammaproteobacteria > Burkholderiales > Burkholderiaceae_B > Achromobacter > Achromobacter animicus. The sequence goes on from NZ_CADIJM010000015.1 coordinate 98,701, forward strand.
CTGCGTCAGCGCGCCGACCAGGCCAAGCGCCAGCGGCGCCTCGAACAGGACCGGAAACTTGCCGGTGCGCACGCGCCGGGCCGACAGGCGCGACAGCGTACGTTCGGCGGCGTAGCGGCCGATGGCTTCGGGCGAAGCCATCTTGGCCGGATCGCGCTCGGACGTGTACCAGTAGTCGCGCTGCATGCCGTTGCCGCGGCCCGCGATGGGCGCAACCGACAGGCTGTGGCGCGAATACGGATAACCGCCCAGGAAGCCGCGCGTGTTGCCCATCACGAACTGGCCTTCGTACGTGCCAACCGTGGCGCCATCGGTGTTGGTGATGCGGGGATCGACCTCGCGTGCGGCGCGCTCGGCGCGCAGCGCCAGTTCGGCCGCTTCCTCGGTGGAAACGGTCCAGGCGCGGTGCAGGTCCAGATCGGGAAATTCGGTGGCCAGCTGGTCGGCGTCGGGCAGGCCGGCGGCCGGGTCGGCGGCGGTATGGCGGGCGATGTGCCAGGCGGCTTCGACCGTCTGGCGCAGGGCGGCCTCGGAGAAGTCGGACGTCGACGCGGAGCCGCGGCTTTGGCCGGCGTAGACCGTCAGGTCCAGCGCCCGGTCGCGCGTCTGCTCAACGGTTTCGATGTCGTTCTTGCGGACCGAGACGGACAGTCCCAGGCTTTCGGAGACTTCCGCGGCGGCGTCGGAAGCGCCGATCTGGCGCGCGTAGGCCAGGGTTTGTTCGACAAGTTCGGAAAAACGCGCGTGATTCGCCGCCAGCGGCAAGGATGAGGAGGTTTTAACCATTGCAGTCCAATTTGCAGAGACGGTTATCATAGCCAAGTCTGTCATTGCGCAGTTTTCCATGAATTCCCATCCCCAAGAAGATTCCGTCGACGACGGTTACGACGAGAACGGCTACGACCGTCCCAGCAAGTCCCAGGTCAAGCGTGAGATGCACGCCCTGTTGGACCTGGGCAAGCAATTGATCGCGCTGTCGCCCGAACGTCTGAAGCAACTGCCGCTCGAAGAACGGCTGTACGAGGCCATCCGCATGGCCCAGCGCACCACCGGCCGCGAGGGTTTGCGGCGTCAGGTCCACTTCGTGGGCAAGCTGATGCGCGACGCGCCGGCTGACGTCATCCGCAAGCAGCTCGACGTCTGGGAGAACGGCTCCCGCGAGGAAACGGCCGCCATGCACCGCCTTGAAGGGCTGCGTGACCGCCTGCTCGACGACGACGACGCCCTGACCCGCCTCCTGACCAACAACCCGCAGGCCGACGTGCAGCAATTGCGCACGCTGATCCGCGCCGCGCGCAAGGAAAAGCTGGCCAACGCATCGCTGTTGCAGGGCCAGGAGCCGCAGAAGAAGCACTATCGCGCGCTGTTCCAGGCGCTCAAGACCCTTACCCTCTGATATCCCCAACAGCCCGTCCATGACCGCACCCGACCTGCTCGACTGCATCGAGATCGAAACCGCTCCCAACCCCACGCACGCCGTGATCTGGCTGCACGGCCTGGGCGCCGACGGCAACGATTTCGCGCCCATCGTGCCGGAGCTGCGCCTGCCCGCCGGGCGTGGCGTGCGCTTCGTGTTTCCGAATGCGCCGGTTCAACGGGTCACCATCAACAACGGCATGTCGATGCGTTCCTGGTACGACATCCTGGTGATGGATCTGGTGCGCGTGGAAGACGGCCGCGGCATCCGCGCCTCTGAAGCCGCCATCCACCAATTGATCGCGCGTGAAAACGCACGTGGCATCCCGACGTCGAACATCGTGCTGGCCGGGTTCTCGCAAGGCAGCGCGATGACCCTGCACACGGGTCTGCGCCTGAAGGAGAAGCTGGCCGGCATGATGGCGCTGTCTGGCTATCTGCCGCTGCTGGACACCGCAGAAGCTGAGCGTCAGCCTGCCAACAATGCCACGCCTATCTTCATGGCGCATGGCCAATACGATCCGGTGGTGTCGCTGGCGCGCGCCGAAGCGTCGTTGGCGGAGTTGAAGCGCCTGGGTTACGACGTACGCTGGCACACGTACCCAATGCCGCACTCGGTCTGCGCCGAGGAAGTGGCGGACATTTCGGACTTCCTGAACGAAGTGCTGGTCTAGCGCAGCACGGGCCGGGAACGAAAACGGGCGGCGTGCAAGACGCGGCTCGTGTTCCTGGCTGATGGGCGCGCCGGCATTGCGCGCCTACGATGGGATGAGCCCTGCCCCGTCACGATTCAAATCTGAAGCGGCTCAAAATCTTATTTTGTATACCAACTGGTATTCCAGCCTTGCATTGTCCCGGCTCGGAGGGCTTGCGTCCATAGAGAAAAACGCCAATCTCAAAACGCTTGTCGCCTCCTTATCTTGAATATAGTATTCGATCCAAGCCTTACCGGCCCGGGCCTTCTCTGTTCGGGCTTCCCTGTTGTTGCAGTCGATCCATCCCATTGGCCGTGTTGCGCCGATCCGTCGGCGCATTCAAGACGCAGGAGAAAGTCCCGTGAAGACCTTGCCCTTGCCCCGCCTGGCAGGCGCGGCGCTGCTCGCGCTGCTTGCCCCTCTGGCCGCTCAGGCCGAAGCCCTGAACCCTCCCGTGAAGGTGCGCTACGAAGAAGTGGTGCGATCGATCCTTTACGTGCCGAAGTATGTCGCGCTATCGCAGGGCTATTTCAAGGACGCCGGCCTGGACGTGTCCATGAAAACCTCGCAAGGCACCGACAAGGGCATGACCGCCCTGCTGTCGGGCAGCGCGGACATCGTGCTGATCGGGCCCGAGGCGTCCATCTACGTGCAGAACAGCGAATCACCGGTCAAGCCCAAGATCTTTGCCGGCCTGACCGCCACGGACGGCTTTTTCCTGCTGTCGCGCAAGCCGGTCGACAAGTTCGACTGGTCCATGCTCAAGGGCAAGGAAGTGATCGGCTTTCGCCCGGGATCGAATCCCATCGTGTTTCTGGAGACCGCGCTGCGCAAGCATGGCCTGGATCCTCAAAAGGACGTGAAGCTGCTCAACAACATCGGCATCCCCGCGCGCGCCGGCGCCTGGATGGCGGGCCAAGGGGAGTACGGCATCTTCCTGGAACCCGAGGCCGGCGAACTGGTGCGCAACGGCAAGGGGCACATCGTCGCGTCCGTGGGACATGAAGTGGGCCAGGTGGACTACACGGTCTTCACCGCCACCGACAAATACATCCGCGACAACCCCAAGGTCATCCAGGCCTGGACCGACGTGGTCGCGCGCGCCGAGAAATACGTGAAGGACACGCCCGCCGCCACGCTGGCCCCGCAGATCATGACCTTCTTTCCCGGCATGGACCAGGCCGCGGTGACCGAGGCGATCGAACGCTACAAGCAATATCAGATCTGGAAGACCACGCCGCTGGTGACCGCGCAGGCGATGACGCAACTGCAGGACATGCTGGTGGCCAGCGCCGTGATGAAGGACACCGCCCGCGTCAAGTACGAGGACGTGGTGATCGCCGACTTTGCCAAAAAGGCGCAATGATGGGCGCCGCCATCCATAACCTGAAGCCGGCGCCCGCCACGGCCAAGATCGAACTGCGCGAGGTCTGTCTTTCGTACTTCACGCCGGAAGGCGAGACCGAGGCGCTGTCCAACGTCTCGTTCAGTCTGGCGCCGGGCGAGTTCGTCAGCCTGATCGGGCAAAGCGGCTGTGGCAAGAGCACGCTGCTGTCGTTGATCGCGGGTTTGATTCCGCCGACCTCGGGCGCGGTGCTGGTCGACGGGCAGGCGGTGACCAAGCCGAATGCCCGCATCGGCTACATGCTGCAGCAGGACTATCTGTTCGAATGGCGCACCATCCTGGACAACGTGATGCTGGGCGCCGAGATCCAGGGGCGGCGCGACGCGCGCAGCGAGGCGCGCGCCGTGCACCTGCTTGAAAAATGCGGCCTGGGCGCGTTTTTGTCGCACACGCCGCGACAGCTGTCCGGCGGGATGCGTCAACGCGCGGCGCTGGCGCGCACGCTGGTCACCGAGCCCGACGTGATCCTGCTGGACGAACCGTTTTCGGCATTGGATTCGCAGACGCGGCTGGCGATTTCCGACGAAGTCGTGGACATCCTGCGGCGCGAAGGCAAGACGGTGGTGCTGGTGACACACGATATCGGCGAGGCCATCGCCATGACTGATCGCGTGATCGTGCTGTCGCGCCGGCCGGGACGTTTAAAGAGCCAGTACCGCATTCATTACGGCGACGGCCAGGTCCGACCCACGCCGTTCCAGGCGCGCTCGCGGCCGGAGTTCAACACCTACTTCAAACAGCTCTGGGACGAGCTGGATGTTCACGTGGAGGGCTGACCCATGAACGCGCCGATTGCCAATACCGTTCCGCTGCGCGCCGTGCCCGGCCCCAGCGAGAAATACCTGAACTACCTGCGCCGCGACCGCGCGCGCCGCCGCAACATCCGCATGGCCCAGGCGCTGCTGCTGGTGGTCTTTCTATGCGCGTGGGAAATCCTGCCGCGCATGCACATCGTCAATCCGCTGCTCACCAGCTATCCCAGCGCGCTGTGGCCCACGTTCCTGGAACTGTGGAACCACGGCAGCCTGGGCAAGCACATCATGACGACGCTGTCGGCGACGCTGGTCGGCTTTGTGCTCAGCATGGGCATCGGGATCGTGGTGGCGGCCGCACTGTGGTGGTCCGACTTTCTGTACAAGGTGCTGGACCCCTTCCTGGTGGTGGCCAACGCCATGCCCAAGATCGCATTCGTGCCGATCTTCTATCTGTGGCTGGGTTCCGATTACGCGGTCTACGGCATGGCGGTGGCCATTGCGGTGTTCGTGACCATCATGGTCGTGTACGCGGGATTCCGCGGTATCGACCTGAACAAGGTGAAGCTTGCCCACACCTTTGGCGCCAGCCGTTGGCAGGTGCTGACCAAGGTCGTACTGCCGGGCAGCGTGCCCACGATGATCGCGGCCGTGAAGATGAACATCGGCCTGGCGCTGGTGGGCGTGATCGTGGGCGAGTTCCAGTCGGCGGATTCGGGATTGGGCTTTCTCATCATGAACGGCAGCCAGGTGTTCAAGCTGAACATCGTCATGACCGCCATCGTGATGCTGGCGCTGATTTCCAGCGTCATGTATCTCATCATCTACCGCGTCGAGTCCGCCGTGGCGCGGCGTTACGGCTAAGGAGGAAGCATGGAATTCCCCCACTGGGTGAAGGATCGCGTCGTGGCCCGTCAGGGCTGCCTGCATCCCTATGACGAACTGCCGGCCGCGCGCACCGCGGTGGTGGTGATCGACATGCAGCAGTATTTCGTGATGCCGGGTTATCAGGGCGAATGCGCCCCCGCGCGCGAGATCATCGACCCCATCAACCGCCTGTGCGGCGCCGTGCGCGATGCGGGCGGGGTCGTGGTGTGGGTGCAGACGGCGTCGGACAACGCGGACGTGTTCTGGTCGCATCATCATGGCGTGATGCTCACGCCCGAACGCAGCGCCCGCCGCCTGGAGACCCTGCGGCGCGACTCGCCGGGCTTTGCGCTGCATCCGGACCTGCACGCGCAGGCCACGGACCCGCGCGTGGTCAAGCGCTTTTACAGCGCCATGGCGCCGGGTTCGTCGGAATTGGAACCGCTGCTGCGCGGGCTGGGCGTGGATACGCTGTTGATATGCGGCACCGTCACGAATGTGTGCTGCGAATCCACCGCGCGCGACGCAATGATGCGGGACTTTCGGACCATCATGATCGACGACGCGCTGGCCGCGGTGACGCCGGCGGAACACGAAAACGCACTGCACGGCTGGATGCTGTTTTTCGGCGACGTCCTGTCGGTGGACGAAGCGGCCGCGCGGCTCAAACCCGCGCAGCCGTCGCGCCGGACCGCCTGAAGCGTCCCGGCGCGACGGGTGACGGGTCCAGACCCGGGCCCAGCCCAAGGTCCAGACCCGGATCCTGAATCAGACTCAGCCCAGGTCCAGCCAGACCCGGCGCATCGTCGGATCCTCGGGATCGCGATCGTTCGTGAATCCCAGGCTGGTCATCAGCGCCAGCATGGGCCGGTTCGTCGACAGCACCAGGCCGTCGATGTATTCCAGACCCTGCTCGCGCGCGGCGTCGATCAGCGCGGTCATGAGCTGACGTCCCAACCCGCGCCGTTGCCAGTCGTCGCCGATCACCAGCGCGTATTCCGCGCCCCGCCCGTCGGGATTGCGCAGGTAGTGTGCAAAGCCCACCAGCACCTCGCGCGGATGGCCACGATTGGCGGGATTGGGCACCTGCGTCGCCGCCACCAGGGCGAGTTCGCGGTGATAGTCCACCTGCGTGTAGCGCGACACCATGCGCGGCGTGAGTTCGCGCATCATCGACACGAACCGCATGTAGCGCGACCGCTCCGACAGGCCGCGAATGAATTCCTGCAGCGCCTCGCCGTCTTCGGGGCGGATCGGGCGCAGCACCCACGGGATGCCGTCATCGAACCGGCGCACCTGCACCAGCCGAGCCGGATACGGGTGGATCGCCATGTGCGGGTAGCCCGTGGTCTGCGGCGAAGCGCAGCCCGGCGTATCGGTCAGCGTCATGCGCAGGCCGCCGGCGCGCAGATGCGTTTCGCCCGCATAGAGCGGGTCGATGTCCAGGGATTCGATGTCGGGCAGTTCCGACACCAGCTCGGACACCAGCACCAAGGTTTGCTGCAGCGCCTCGGCAGCCAGGTGGCCGACCCGGGGGGCCAGCACGCGTCGCCACAGCCTGCTGCGCTCGATGAGTTGGCGCGCCAGATAGCCGTTCAGCGGCGGCAAGTCCATGCCGCGCTCGGCCAGCGACAGCACCGCGTCCGGCCCGCCCGCGCCAAAGCGGATGACAGGGCCGAATTGCGGATCGCGACGCACGCGGATCGCCATGGGCCGTGATTCGGCGTCGGCTGCCGATGGTGCGGCCGCGTCGGACAACGGCACATAGAACAGCCCCAGCAGCGTGCGGATTTCAGCAGTATTCAGTTCGCGCCGGCAATCGGCGCGCACGCGCGCAACGATTTCGCGCGCCGCCGCCAGGTCCGGCACGTGGCTGGCAGGTTCGGGCGGCTGCGTCTGCAACAGCAACTGCTGGTTGTAGTGGTGCGACGCCAGCACGCCGAACGCGTCCGCGGCCGACTCGGGCGTGCGGAACGCCGACGTGCCCGCATCGTCCAGCATGCGCCGCAACGGCCGCATGCCGGCATCGCCCATGAAGCAGGTCACCACGGGTTTCTTGGCGGACGGCGCGATCTGCGCCAATTCGCGCGCCACTGCGGGCATGTCGGCCAAGGCGTCGGGCGCCAGCAGCACCAGCACGCCGTCCACGCCGGCGTCGTCCAGGACGGCCTCGAGCATGGCGCGGATGCGCTCGGGCGTCATCGGCAGATAGGTGATGACGGGGTTGGCGGTGCCGGCGTCGGGCTCCAGCATCTCGGCCAGCGCGCGCTGCGTGGCGGGCGCCAGGTCGGCGCGCAGGACGGCGGCGTCGGGGCCGATCAGATCCATGGCGAGCTGCGGGGGTCCGCTGCCGTTGGAGATAAGCGCCACCCGGCGGCCCTTGGGGCGGCGTGTGTAGCCCAGCACCTTCACGGCCGAGAAGAGCTGCACGAAGTAGCGCACACGCACCGCGCCAGCCCGGCGCAGCGCCGCATCGAAAACGGCGTCGCTGCTGTCGGCATCGGAGCGGCCGGCCTTGAGCACGATGACCGGCTTGATGCTGGCCGCGGCCCGCAGCGTGCTCATGAACTCGCGGGCGGGCCCGACGTCTTCCAGGTAGAGGACGATGCTGTCCGTGCGCGGATCGCTGGCCAGGTAGTCCAGCAGCTTGGGCAGGCCCACCACGGCTTCGTCGCCCAGCGACACGGCGGTGGAAAAGCCGATGTGCACGTCCTCGGCCCAGTCCATGACGGCGGCCATGATGGAGCGCGACTGCGCCACCAGCGCCACGCGGCCGCTGCGCGCCAGAACCGGGTGCTGGCTGAAGTTCAGGCCCGCGTGCGGCCGCTGCGCGCCGAAGGAGCGCGGCCCCAGCAGTTCGCAGTGGTTTTCCTCGGCCCAGGCCCGGCACAACGCCAGCGTGCCGCGCGGGTACGGGTCGGGCAGTTCGTGCGGCAGCAGGATCACGGCGCGGGGCGACAACGGCGCCAGGCGGCGCAGCGTTTCGGGCAGCACGGCAGGCGACACGCAAACCAGGGCCAGATCAGGCCGGTCGCCCTGGGCCAGGCCTTCAAGCCTGTCCGGCAGGTCGGGGGCTGCGCCGGGTTCGACGGCGACAACCGTGGTCTTTGTCTTCAGGGAGGGAGAGAGGGAACTTGCCGCGGGCAGCGGCCGATCGGCCACGATCACCAGCGAGGCGGGTTCGAACATCGGCGCAAGAGCGTGTCTCAACATGGGGAGGTCGGGCCAGGGCCTGTTCACACTAATCTAAAATAGCGTTCATCGTATCAAGACAAGCCCGCTGTCCGCTTGATGAGGACACTGCCCGACGCCGCTTTGTGGCGCCGCAGCCGCTAACACTGCCACCTATGACTTCCAACGCCACTACTCCCATTCGCACCCGCTTCGCGCCCTCGCCCACCGGTTTCCTGCATTTGGGCGGCGCGCGCACCGCGCTGTTCTCCTGGGCCTTCGCGCGCCACCACAAGGGCACCTTCGTGCTGCGCATCGAGGACACGGACGTCGAGCGGTCCACGCCGGAAGCGGTGCAGGCCATCCTGGACAGCATGGAATGGCTGGGCATGCAGCCGGACGAAGGCCCCTTCTACCAGATGCAGCGCATGGACCGGTACCGCGAAGTCGTGGCCCAGATGCTGGCCGCCGGCACCGCCTATCACTGCTACAGCTCGCCCGAAGAAGTCGAAGCGATGCGCGAGGCCGCCCGCGCCCGCGGCGACAAGCCGCGCTACGACGGCACCTGGCGCCCGGAACCCGGCAAGACGCTGCCCGCCATCCCCGAAGGCCGCAAGCCGGTGGTGCGCTTCAAGAATCCCCAGGACGGCGCCACGTCCTGGAACGACATGGTCAAGGGCACGATCAGCTTCGACAACACCGAGCTCGACGACCTGATCATCGCGCGTCCGGACGGCACGCCCACCTATAACTTCTGCGTCGTGGTCGACGACTGGGACATGGGCATCACGCACGTGTTGCGCGGTGACGACCACGTCAACAACACGCCCCGCCAGATCAACATCCTGCGCGCGCTTGGCGCCACCCTGCCGGAGTACGGCCACGTGCCGATGATCCTGGGCCCGGACGGCGAAAAGCTGTCCAAGCGCCACGGCGCGGTCAACGTCATGGAGTACGACAACGAGGGCTATCTGCCCGAAGCCATGATCAACTACCTGGCCCGTCTGGGCTGGAGCCACGGCGACGACGAGCTCTTCTCGCGCGACCAGCTCGTGTCGTGGTTCGACACCAAGCATCTGTCCAAGTCCGCGTCGCAGTGGGATCCCAAGAAGCTGAACTGGGTCAATGCCCACTACATCAAGCAGATGGACAACGCCGAACTGGCCGAACGCGTCGCCACGCGCGTGGCGACGCGCGGCGGTTATCCCGAGCAGATCGACCTGCCGGGCGTCATGGGCCTCCTGAAGGACCGCGCCGAAACGCTGGAACAACTGGCCGACGGCGCCATGCTGTTCTGCGGCGAATTCAAGGGCGCCCCGGCGGAGCTGGCCGAACAGCACCTGACCGCGCCGGCCCGCGAGGCGCTGGCCGATTTCGCGCAGCGCGCGCAGGATGCGGAGTGGACGCGCGAAGCGCTGTCCGCGCTGATCAAGGGCGTGCTGGCCGACCGCGGGCTGAAGATGCCGCAACTGGCCATCCCGCTGCGCGTGGCGGTCACCGGTCAGACGCAGACGCCTGCGGTGGATGCGGTGCTGGCACTGCTGGGCAAGGAAACCGTGCTCAAGCGGCTGTCGGCGATTTGAATCCGGGTGTCAGACACTCTCCGAAAGCCTACTGCCCAGGTGTCTGACACCCTGATATGGTCGCTGTCGTCAATAGGAATGGTTTGCTGGTTGGAAATCAGTGACACGGGGTGATGCGACACAAGCCTGCTGCTGCGACGATAGATCAG
>NZ_CADIJM010000016.1 GCF_902859585.1 Achromobacter animicus
CGTTCGCCGTCCAGCCGGCTCGCGCCGGCCGAGGCCGTGCCGCGCGCCGAGGCCAGCCGCACGCCCTGATGGGCGCCGATCACGCCGTCGAACGACTGCGCCATGATGTCGGCCTGCCCGGCCAGCGCCAGCGGCCCCGCCGAATCGCCCGCGGGCTCGCTGCCGGCGGCGGAGTAGGTGGTCAGCAGCACGCCGCTTCCGCCGCGCACCGCGCCAAACGCGTCGGTACGCAGTTCCGCGCCCACGCCGCGCACGTTGCCGCGATAGTTGCCGCTTTGGTGGATCAGGTGGCCAAGATTCAATTCGCTGGCCGATTGGGAAGACTTGATCTGCATGCGCAACTGGCCGTCGCTGTCATCGAACACGATCTGGTTGTAGCCGTCGCCGCCGAATTCCTTGCTCTTGAAGCCGCTCAACGCGGCTGCGTTGCGGTGCTGATCGTCGCCGCCCGCCGCGCCGTGCCACGCCGGCGCGTTGCCGCTGGCCAGGTTGGCCTGCGCGCTGGGTTTGCCGTCGATGGCCGCCGCGTACACCTCGGTGTTCATCGGCTCGCCCGCCTTGCCGCCGGGCGTGGACGGAATGCCGCCCTCGCCTCGTCCGTTGTAGAGCGCGCCCACGACCAGAGGCTGATCGATGTCTTCGTCCAGGAATCTCACCAGCACTTCCTGCCCGATGCGCGGCACGAAGCTCATGCCCATGCCCGCGCCTGCCTGGCGCTGCGCCACGCGCGCCCATCGGCTTTTCGCCAGGCCCTCGCCGTCGGATTGCCAATGAAAGCGCACACGCACGTCGCCGCGCGCGTTGCGATGGATTTCGTCTTCACCGCTGGCCTCGGTCGCGCCGTCGGCGCTGGTGACAATGGCCGTATGGACGCCGACGGCGGACGGGGCCCCCGCCAGCCTGGCGCCGCGTGCCGCAGCGGGCAAGGCGCGCCACGGGCGGTCGCAGCGCACCGCGCAGAACCGGTTGGCGTAGCCGACCTCGTGCGCGCGCGCCATCACGGCCGCCTCGGGGCGTCCCACGCCGATATCGGCATCGCCGTGCGGTGCCTGGCCGTCGTCCTCGGCCTCGTCTTCAAAGCACAGGAAATCGTCCAGGGCGCCCAGCCTGTCCGCCAGGCTGGCGTCGTTCTGTCCGGGAAGATTGTTCACCCCCGCGTGCTCCACGCGGTCCAGCGCAAAGTTCGGCTCAAACCCGGCCTCGCCTGAAGGCCCCAGCGGCGACATCTCCTGCAGCGTGAACCGCGTGCCCGAGCGGAAGGTGCGCACCGTGCCGCGGCCGACAAAGGTCTCGGCGCTGGCCTGCGCGGCCTGCATCAGCAGGTTCGCCTGAAACTGAGCGTGCGCCTGGTTCAGCAACCCGCCGTGTCCCAGGGGCTCGAACCATTCCAGCGCCCGTTCGTCCCCGGCGTCATCGGCGGGACCGGCCAAGGCCTGCCCGGTGATGGCGTGCTTGCCGCTTTCATGCCAGGCCAGCACCGTCACTTTCTCCACGGTGCGGCGCATGCGGCGCGCGATGGCCTGCACGCCGTCGCGCGATTCGCTTGCATGGGCGCGCTGGAACCGCACGCCCGCACCCGCCGATTCCGCGTCTTCGGCCAGACTGCGGCTGTCGGCGAAGATCAGCACCGCGTGGCGCGACGGTGCGCTGTCATCTTCTACCGTGGTCCAACCCAAGCCGGCTTCCGCGAGCAGGCGCGACAGAAAGGCGTAATCGGTTTCACGGTACTGCGTGGTGTAGGGCCGCGCCGGCAGGCCGGCCAGGTGGTCCTCCACATCGGAAGCCACCTTGTAGGTATAGCCTTCATAGCTGTCCAGCACATGGCGCACGATGTCCAGCACCGGCTGGTTCTCGTAGATGCGGCTGTCGCGCCGCTGCGTGGCAAGCCACAACCAGGGCGCGAGCGTCAGGCGATACCGGGCCATGCCGGCATTGCCGCCCAGCATCTCGGCGGCTCGCACCACGCCGCTGCGGCCGGCCTCGGTGCCGTCGGCGCGCGTGGTCCACAGCGTGGCGGGCCGCGACACCATGTCGTTCAGATCGAGCGCGGCATCTTCGGCCAACGCCACCACGCGCATCTCGCTCAGCGTGCACAGGCCTTCGCGCGCGATCCAGCCTTCGACCTGCAGGGACGACATCGCGCCCTCGCCATCAAGCCGGAAAAGACGGGACTCGGCGCTGAAACTGCCGTTGCTAGCGTTGACAGCCATGGAAGAAAAACCTCATGGGAACGTGGGCGGCGCCGGCATCGTCGAGCCGGCAAGAATTCAAGGTTCGATATTGGCCTGCGGGGTCGGGCATTCCGGTGCGGTGCCCCATTGACCCGCGCATACGCGCAGGCGGCATTGTTCACCTGCGATGAAGCTCAAACGGCGGCATTCCTTCAACCGCTCCGACAACGGCGAACCCGGCATCTCGCGGATGAACACGCCGTCGGACTTGTAGACACGCGTGCCGGGCGGTGATGCAGGCGGCAACCCGTAGTCCATCAGCGCCGACAACAGCGCGGCATCCTTGTCGGCGGTCTTGGCGCTTTTGCGCGGAGCGGCGGGCGCGGACTTCACCGCGCGAGGCGCACCGGCGCCCGACGCAGCGGCGCCCGGCGCAGCGGCGCCCGATGCACCGTCGCGTTGCGCTAGCCGCTCCGCGGCCTGCCGCGTGGGACCCGGCGCCGCCGCGGTTGCGAGCGAAGACGTGGCGGCGGGCGCAGATGATGGCGTCATCGCCAGCATGGACAAGGGATTGGCCGGCTCGCCAAGCGGTTCGGGCTCGCCGCGGCCCAGGTCTGCGTCGCGCGCAGGCGGCGACTCATCAATGATCGTGGCGACGTCGGGTGTTTTTTCCAAAGTGCCGAGCGGGTTGCTGCCCGAATCCGGCGACGGCGACAGTGCGGCTTGCTGGGGGGTTGCAAGCGCAGGCACCGGCGCGTTTGCAGACGCGTTCGCAAGCGCAGGCGACGCGGCAGGCGCCTGCACCGGTGCCCGCGCCATCATCGACGCAGCGTCGTCTTCATGTATTACCCAGACGATGCCGCCCGCCAACAACAACAGCACCAGTAACAGCGCGGTCCAGCGCCGCGCGCGCGAACGTCGCGGCGTTGCCATGTGTTTGACCTCGGCGTCCGGCGCGCGTCCTTCCAATGCGGCCAGGATGCGCGGCGAGTCGGCCTCGCCACGCGCGGCAGTCGAGGTCATCAGCAGACTCGGCGCGGTCATCGTAGGGCGAGCTTGTTCTTTCTCTTCTGCCATGCGGGTTCCCGTGTCAGCAGGAGGCGTGTGCAGCCCCCCTGTAACCAAGCCCGCCGAGAATACCTGATCGACCCCTTTCAGACACCGATTCTTGTTACGATTTCTAAGCCTCCGACGCGGTTTGCAACGCCGGATCGCTTGCCTCATGCGCGGATAAAACAAAAGATTACGCCTTCACATGAGGGACCTGCCTTGTTGCTGCTTCTGCCCCTGTATTTCTTGCTGGCGGTGGGCGTCTCCGCTCTCCTGTTTTTTCCCGCACTGCGCCAAGGCGCCGTGCGGGGGATGCGCGCCTGCGTAGCGGGCGTGGCACGGGGCGCGACGCGTTGCGCGAACCAGGCTGGCGGCGCCGTGGGCGGCACGGCCGGCGCGATAAGAAAAGGGTTCGGCGCCTCGTTCGAGTGGGTTGGAAGGTATCGGTGGCAGGTCGCAATCGGGCTGACAGTTGTATTGCTTCCGTCACTGTTTGCTTTCTTGATGCGACACAATCACACATTCGTTTACAGCGCCTCAACCAGCGGTCCAGACCGCCGAATCCAGGCATTGCTGGAGGGCGAAAGACTGGTTCCGCCCGCCGCCCTGCCCCCTGAAGCATTCACCACCCGCGAAGTCGAACAAGTGCGTCCGAAGCTGGGCGGCGCAAGCCGTAACTGGGATCTTCTGGATGCCGATTTCCGCCAGCGGCTGTTGCTGGCGTATCGCATCATGCGCGAACAGCACGGCTATGAAATGACCCTGATCGAGGGCTACCGCAGTCCCGAGCGGCAGGATGAACTGGCAGGCATGGGGTCGCACGTGACGAACGCCGGCGCCTTCCAGAGCTATCACCAGTTCGGTCTGGCCGCGGACAGCGCGTTCTATCGCGACGGCAAGATCGTGATTTCGGAAAAAGACCCCTGGGCCATGCGCGGCTATGAGCTGTTCGGCGAGACCGCCGAGCTCGTCGGCCTGACCTGGGGCGGACGTTGGAAGATGATGGACTTCGGCCACGTGGAGCTGCGCCGCCCCGGCGTCATGGAACGCGCACGGGAGGCCGCGAAACAATGATTCGCGTGCTGAAGAAAGGCGGGCTCGTCCTGGCCCTGTTCGCCGTGGTGTGGCTGGCCGTCATCATCTGGTGGCAGGAGTCGCGCACGCTGCCCACCGGCGTCGACATCGGGCTGTACCTGTTTGCGTTGCCGCTGGCCATCCTGGCCGCGATCTGGATCGGGGCGCGCATGGTGCGTGCTGCCCGCGCGCCCAAGGCGGCGCCCGCACAGGCGCAGACGGAAGCGCAATCCGACGCGCCGGCCCGGCCCACTGCGCTACGGCTGATCGCGGCCGCCGCGCGCGCCGCGCCGGGCGAGAATGTCGCGGCGATCGCCGAAGCGCTGGCCGAGCAGAAGCGGCCCGAACTCGATGCGGAACTGAAGACGCCGCAGGGCTATCCGATTTTCGCCGCGCGCGTGGCCGGCATGGACGACATGGCGCTGTATGCCGCCGCGCGGGACCGGGGCGCGCCCGCTGACGCCTTGGCCGCCGCCACGTTGCGTGTGACGGCCATGCTGGCCGATGTCGCACAGGTGCTGACGCATGAGGCGCACGCGCGCGCAACCGAGTTGGACGTGCCCGCGCGCGAAGCGGACTGGCCCCGCCTGCACCTCGACGTGGTCGTGCCGGCGGCGTGGTCCGAAGCGGCGCGCCACCGCGCGCTCGCGGCAGTGCGGTCGGCTGCGGGGGCCTGGCCCGATGCGCGCATCCACATTACCGAACATCCCGCACGCGACGGCATGGCCACCGACCACCTGCTGCGCCAGATTGCCGCCGAGCCCACCGCCGAGTCAGCTAATGCCCGCGCCGAACCGCAATGGCGCATCGTGCTGGCCGGCGATGGTTATATCGACGCCGAGCAGGTCGCCCATTGGGACGGCCTGGCCACGTTGCTGACGCACGCCAATCCGCAGGGCCGTGTCCCGGGCGAAGCCGCCGCCGGCCTGCTGCTGGCGCCGCCCGATGCGCAGGCCGAATTCCACGTCACGCTGTCGCCGATGCTGCAACGGCAGAAATCAGCCGACGCGCGCGGCGCCCTGGCCGAAGCGTCGCTGGCGGACCTGGCGCGCGACCTGCTGCAAGCCGCCGCCGTGGAGCCCGGCGCCGTCGGCCGCATCGTCAGCGATGGCGATCACCGCGGCGCCCGTCCGCTTGAGCCGCTGAACGTGGCATCGCAGGTTTTCGACCATCTGGATGCCGCAAAGGACTGCCAGGCCGTCGGCATGACTTGCGGCCACACGGGCGCGGCGGCGTCGCTGCTGACGCTGGCCGTGGCCTGCGAAACGTGCCTGCAGTTCGACCAGCCCGTGCTGACCCTTACCCTGCAAGACCCCGCATTGCGCGCCGCCGCGCTGGTCTCACGACCGGCCGCCAGCGCCACCGCCTGACCCAAAACAAAAGCGAAAACCATGCGTAGCCCATCAGGATTGCTTTCTCGATTTTCCAGCGCCATGAGCGACGTGCGCTATTGGAGTGGACGCGTATTCGCCAACCCACGCACCTTCATGCTCATCGGCCTGATCGCGCTGATCGTCTTCCTGTTCCTGTTCGCCGACACGATGCAGATCGCCATGACCTGGGCCGGCGCGGCGCTGGGCGTGCTGCTGCTTCTGTGGCTTTGCGTCTATCTCTGGCGCCGGCGCCGCACGCGGCGGGCCAACCAGCAGCTGGGCGACATGCTGGAACAGCAGGTGCAGACGGGCGCGGCCGCCAGCCCTGCCGCCAACCGCAGCGAAATCGAGGCGCTGCGCACCCGCCTGACGCAGGCGGTCCGCACCATCAAGACCTCCAAGATCGGCCAGACCTCCGGCAACGAGGCGCTGTACGAGCTGCCCTGGTACATCGTCATCGGCAACCCCGCGGCGGGCAAGAGCAGCGCCGTCATCAATTCGGGACTGCAGTTTCCGTTTGCCGACAAGAACGGCGCCGCCGTGCGCGGCGTGGGCGGCACCCGCAACTGCGACTGGTTCTTCACCACCGAAGGCATCCTGCTGGACACCGCCGGCCGCTACTCGGTGCACGAAGAGGACCGCAACGAGTGGATGAGCTTTCTGGACCTGCTCAAGCGCCATCGCCCCAAGGCGCCGATCAACGGCATCATCGTGGCGGCCAGCATCAGCGAGCTGACGGACGCGGGCCCCGAATTTGCCATCAACCTAGCTAAGAACCTGCGCCAGCGCGTGCAGGAACTGACCGACCGGCTGGAAGTGTTTGCGCCGGTCTATGTGATCTTCACGAAGGCTGACCTGATCGCGGGCTTTTCCGAATTCTTCGCCGATGCCGACGCGCGCGAGCGCGACCGCGTCTGGGGCGCGACGCTGCCCTACGGCGCGGACGAAAGCCGCGATGTGCTGACGCTGTTCGACGAGCGCTTCGATGAGCTTTATGAAGGCCTGAAGGAAATGGGCACGGCCCAGATCTCGCTGCGCCGCAATGCGGCCCTGCCGCCGGGGCTATTGACCTTCCCGCTGGAATTCGCGGGCATCAAGCCGGCGCTGCGCACCTTCCTGTCCACGCTGTTCGAGACGAACCCGTTCCAGTACAAGCCTGTATTCCGGGGCTTCTACTTCACCAGCGCATTGCAGGAAGGCGCGTCGCGCAGCACCTCCACCGACAAGCTCGCGGCGCGCTTCGGCTTGCGGCCGGCCTCGCGCGAAGCGGCGCGCAGCGTGACGTCGCACAACGGATTCTTCCTGCGCGACCTGTTCTCCAACGTCATCTTTGCCGACAAGAAGCTGGTGCGCCAGCACGCCAGCCCCAACAAGGTCCGCATGCGCTACCTGACCTTCTTCGGCCTGGTGCTGGCGCTGGGATTGGTGCTGGGCGGCTGGAGCTGGTCGTATCTGGGCAACCGGCAACTGGCGAGCAATGTGCAGGCGGATCTGGACAAGGTGGTGCGCCTGCAAAGCGAACGCACCGATCTGCAGAGCCGCCTGGAAGCCATGGAGATCCTGCAGGATCGCATCGAGCAGTTGGACCGCTATTCAACGAGCCGGCCGCTGTCGCTGGGGCTGGGTCTGTACCAGGGCGACGTGCTCAAGCAGCGCCTGCTGGCCGAATACTACAACGGTCTGCGCCAGTTCATGCTGGTGCCGGTCAAGGCCAGCCTGGAAGACTATCTGGGCCGCGTGGACGTGTCGCAGGCGGCCGCGGGCGGCGCGCCGCGTACGGCGCCGCCGCAGGCTCAGCCGGTGAGCGCCAATGCCGGCAACACGCTGTTCCAGGACGCCTCGCCCACCAACGTCGACGACGCCTACAACGCGCTCAAGACGTACCTGATGATGGCAAACCGCGAACACGTGGATCCCACGCATCTATCCGACCAGATCACCCGATTCTGGCGCGGATGGCTGGAAACCAACCGGGGCGCGATGCCGCGCGACCAGCTGATCCGCAGCGCCGAGCGCCTGATCTCGTTCTACGTGGCGCGTGCCGCCGATGCAGACTGGCCGCAGATTGAAACCAATCTGGCCATGGTGGAACGCACGCGCGGCAACCTGCGCAGCGTGATGCAGGGCATGCCGGCGCGCGAGCGCGCCTATGCCACGCTGAAGGCGCGCGCCGCCACGCGCTTCCCCGCGATGACCGTCGCCCGCATCATGGGCGAGGCCGATGCCGCGGTCGTGGCGGGCAGCTACGCCGTGCCGGGCACGTTCACGCGCGAGGCCTGGGAGCAATACATCGAGCCGGCCATCGGCGAAGCCGCGCGCCGCGAGGTGCAGACCAGCGACTGGGTGCTGGGCGTGAACGCGCGCGACGATCTCACGCTGGAAGGCAGCCCCGAACAGATCCAGAAGAGCCTGGCCACGATGTACAAGACCGAATACGCGCAGGAATGGCAGAAGATGCTGCGCGGGGTCACCATCAAGCCCTTCACCAGTTTCGATCAGGCGGTGCAAGGCATGAACCGCCTGGGCGATCCGCAGAACTCGCCGCTGGTCAAGCTCATCAACACCACGTACGAACAGACCTCGTGGGACAACCCGTCGCTGATCAACGCCGGCATCACGCAGGCGCAGACGGGCGTCGTCGCCTGGTTCAAGCGCGTGATTCTGCGCCAGGGCCAGCCGAAGCCGGCCGAGGCGGCGCCCGGCGGCGAGCAGATCCCGATGGGCCCGGTGGGACGCGAATTCTCCGACGTGGCGCGCCTGGTGGTCCAACGCGACAACCAGTCGCTGCTGGGCAATTACATGAACGCCCTGTCCAAGATCCGGACGCGCTTCAACCTGATCAACAACCAGGGCGATCCCGGCCCGGGCGCCCTGCTGCTGATGCGCCAGACGCTGGAAGGCAAGGACTCCGAACTGGCGGACGCGCTCAAGCTGGTGGACGAGCAGATGCTTGCCGGCCTGACGCCGGCACAGCGCGAGACGCTGCGCCCGCTGCTGGTGCGGCCGCTGATCCAGGGCTACGCCGTCGCCATGCAGCCCGCGCAGACCGAGCTGAACAAGGTCTGGAACGCGCAGGTCTATCAGGGCTTCACGCAGAACCTGGCCGACAAGTATCCGTTCTCGACCAAGGCCGGCATCGAGGCCAGCAGCGAAGAGATCGCGCAGGTCTTCGGTCCGCAGGGCAGCATCGCCAAGTACGTCAATGAGACCTTGGGCCCGCTCACCGTGCGCCGCGGCGACATCCTCACGGCCCGCACGTGGGGCGACATGGGCATCGACCTGCAGCCGTCGTTCACCGCGAACTTCGCGCAATGGGTGGCGCCGCTGTCGGGCGGCGCAGCCGGATCAGGCGCGGCCAGCCAGCCGCAGACGCTGTTCCAGATCCAGCCCAGACCCGCGGGCGGCGTCACCGAGTACACGATCGAGATCGACGGCCAGCAACTGCGTTACCGCAACACGCCGCCGCAATGGGTCAACTTCGTGTGGCCCAACGCGCAGGGCGCACCCGGCGCGCGCATCACCGCCACCGCCTTTGACGGCACGGTGGTCGAGATCGTGAACGAGCCCGGCCGCTTCGGCCTGGAACGCCTGATCTCGGGCGCCCAGCGCAAGCCCAACCAGGACGGCAGCTTCGAGATGAGCTGGACCAAGTCCAACATCACCGTCCCGGTCCGCCTGCGCATCATCAGCAATACCCAGGCGGCCAGCGCAGGCGGCGCCGAGCCCGGCAGCCAGGGCCTGCGCAACCTGCGTCTGCCCGCCACGGTCGCGGGCTCCTCCCCTCAACCTTCCGTCGCCTCGACGGCTGCCGGAGTGCAGCAATGAGCAATCCGCAGTCCCCCATTTTCCGCACGGCCTACTTCGGCAAGATTCCGTCGCGTGGCGACTTCGTGAAGAACACCTCGCACCCGCAGCTGATGGCGACGCTGGACGCCTGGGTCGCCAACACCATGGAGATCCTGGCGCAGGATCCGCATTGGAAGACGCTGTACGACGAGGCGCAGCCGGTGCCCTTCGCGGTGCTGGGTTCGCGCGGCAAGCTGGCCATCGCGGGCCATCTGCAGCCCAGCCGCGACCAGTCCGGACGGCGCTTCCCGTTCATCAGCGCGACCTCGGTCGAGGTATCGCGCCCGCTGGACTTCATTGCGCGCAGTCCGCTGGCCTTCAGCCGGATGTGGAACCGCATGGGGGCTGCCGCGTCGCAGCTCATGCAGGAAGGCGATCCCGCCGATGCGTTGCAGACGCTGAACGGCCTGGAAGGCGAAATCCGCACCGCCGCCGACGACGGCTTTGACGCCTTCATCGACCTGCAGACGCTCGAGCGCGTGGAAGCGATGCTGCGCAGCAACGGCCACGCCGCCAACATGCACGACATCGTGCTGGCGCTGGGCATCCTGCTCACGCCGGTCATGTCCAGCGGCTCGTCGCAGCTGGACACCGGACTGGCGCTGCCGCTGCCCGACGACCCGCTCTACATCAATCTGGTGGCAACGTACTGGATGACGCTGATCGCGCCCTTCCTGAACCGCGCCGACTTCGAGATCGCCATGTTCATCGGCCATATCGCGGGCAAGCACCGGCTGGTGGTGGGGTTTCGCGGCGCGTCACCGCAGACGCTGGCCACCCTGCTGTCGACGCCGCAGACGCTGTCGCAGCACTACATCATGCTGGACGCCGCCCCCTGGGTGCGCGACCACGTCAGCGCCAGCCACGGTCTGGCCAAGCTGTCGAGCTATCTGGATCAACAGCGGCTGTCCCTGCGCCAGGCGCTGGAGACCTACCGCGAAGTTTTCATCGGAGCCTAGGACATGCGCACACTCACTCTGGTCCTGGCCGCGGCCTGCTCCTGGGCGGCGCATGCCCAGGACGCGGCGACGGTCGTTCCCGCCAACGTCATCCCCCAACCCGGCCAGGTGGTCGCCAGCGGCGCGGTGCCGGACGAAGCCACCAAGGCCGACGTGCTGCAACGGCTGCAAAAGGTGTATGGCGTAGGCAATGTGATCGACCGCATCGACGTAGGCGGCGTCGTCGCCCCGCCGAACTGGTCGCAACACGTCGGCAAGCTGCTGGACAGTCCGCTCAAGCAGATCAACCGCGGACAGCTGGAAATCGACGGCACTCAGATCCGGCTGCGCGGCGAGGTGGACAACGAAGCCTCGCGCCAGCAGATCGCCAGCACCTTCGCCACCTCGCTCAATCCCACCTACAAGATCGTCAACGGCCTGCGCGTGTCGGCGGACAAGGACGAGCAGGACGTGCTGGACAACCTGCTCAGCAATCGCGTGGTGGAGTTCGAGACGGGCAGCACGCGCCTGACCGCACGCGGCCGCGAGCTGCTGGACCGGGTGGCCGATGCCGTGCCGAAGCTGCGTGCCGACAAGATCCAGATCATCGGCCACACCGACAGTTCCGGCAGCCGCAGCACCAACCTGGCGCTCAGCCAGGCGCGCGCGGACGCGGTGCGGGACTATCTGGTCGATAAGGGTTTGCCGGCATCGCGTTTTGAGGCGATGGGCGCCGGCCCGGATCAGCCGGTGGCCACGAACGCCACGCCCGAAGGCCGCGCCAAGAACCGGCGGATCGAATTCCGCGCGGCGCGCTGAGGCCGCGCGCCGAGGGCCGCCTCAGCTGCCCTCGCCGGCCTTCTTGATGCCAAGCAGTTCTTCCAGGCCCGAGAGGGTCTCGTCGTTCTTGACCACCGTGCGCAGCCACAGGTGCAACGACATCTCGCCCCAGCTTGCGGCCTTGTCTGCCAGATAGGCGACCGGGCTGTGCGGCTCGGTGCGGCGAAAGAAATCGGCCACCTCGCGCAGTTGCGCCAGCGCCTGTTCGCGGGTCTGGATCGGACCGCGCACGGCGGCCGGCGGCGCGCCATGCGCGGGCGTATCGACAGCGGGAAAGTGATCGGCGGGGGGCAAGGTGGGCTCCACTCGAACGGGAACGGCGGGTGCGGACGACGCGGGCGGCGGCGCGGCCGCCAGGTCGGCACGGACCAGCAGGCCCGCGTCGCGCGCAAAGCGGTGCACCAGTTCCGTGACATTGCGCAGCGACTCGCGCACACGGGAGAACGCCGGGCTTTCGTCGCCCAGGCGCTCGTCCAGCGTGCGCTCCAGTTGCGCCAGCGCCTGCGAGCAACCTTCGAGCTGCGTGTCCAGCTCGGAATAGAACGACGGCGGCGTATCGCGCCGCGCGGCATCGAAGCGGTCCAGCGTCAGCTTTCCGCGCGTCAATTCATTGGCGTTATCCGGCGTACGCTTGACGGCATTGGCGAGTTGGCTCGCCGCCTCCCACAGCACCGCGCCGTAGCGCGCGCCATCGGCCTGGGTCAGCGGAATCTCGCCGATCAGCTGCTGCGATCGCGACAGCAGCCACGCCAGATTGCCCACGCGCTGCTGCACGTCGCCGTCTTCCGGCACGGGATGCAGGCCTTCCCAATAATCGCGGCACAGCCCGTCGATGAGCAGATAGCCGTCACGCAGCCCGGCAAACCCGCGCGTCTTGGCCCAGGCTTCCGCGAGCCATGACGCGATGCGGATGTCCTTGCTGCGCTCGCGCAGCACCGTGGAGCAGATGCGCGCCACCTCGGGCCAGTCGGCCTCTTTCAGGTCGATGACCCAATCGCCTTGGTCGAGTTGGGGATCGTCATGCCGGCGCGCCTCGCGGATCGCGTCGAACTCGGGCGAAAACACCAGGTCGACGCCGCAAGGCGCGTCGCCGGGAATCGGAAGCAACAGGGCGTTGATGTCGGTCATGAGCGCGGAGCATATGTAAGTAGGCGCAAATCATCCCACAACTGTTTACGCAGGACGTTCAAAGATGACACGTCCTATTACAAAGCGCGTCACGATGCTTCGCTATGATTTGCGCTCCGACCAAGGAGCACTCATGACGACGAAATCGATCCGCATGTTGCCCGACGGGCACTTCATCGCCGGCACCCCGCGCCGCGCGCCCGACGGCACCATCGTCGGTGGAGAAGGTCCGATCACCCGCGCCCCGGACGGCACCTACGTGGCCGGCACGCCGCAACGCGCCCCCGACGGCAGCTATAAAGGCGGCGGCGGTCCCGTGCGCATGGCGCCGGACGGCACTTTCGTTGTGGGCCCGGCACGGCTGGCGCCGGACGGCACGTATCTGTAAACCCACACCTGGCTTTTTGAACCCATACCTGGCGCGCACCATGTCCCAACGCTCCGTCATCCGCAAGGGCGATAAAACGTCGCACGGCGGCGTCGTCGTGACCGGCGACGAAACCGTCGTCATCTTCGGGCAGCCGATGGCCCGCGTCGGCGATCGCGTCACCTGCCCCAAATGCGGCGACACCCACACCATCGTCGAAGGCGTGCAGAACGTCGGCTCGGACCGCCTCACCGCGCTGGAAGGCATGCGCACGTCGTGCGGCGCCACGCTGATCGCCAGCCAGCATTTCTATCAGTTGGAATACGGTTGAGCGACGGGCCTCGCGGCTAGCGCGAGGCCGAGCGCGTATTCAGAACGCGCGAAGGCGGGCCCCCGCATCGGGGACCCGCCAACGGCACGGCAGGACCGGCGTTCCGGCCTGCCGGATTGACGATTACTGCTGCCAGTTGTGCGTGCTGTACCGGTCGTTGTCGATGCGGTTCAAGACAGGCAGGCCGGTGCCCGAATCCTTCACCTGCATGTCGATGTAGGCCTGGAACACATCCGCGTCCAGCACACCGATGTCGGAACGGCGCTCGGCCGGCACGTTGGCCAGCGTCGTGTAGCCGTCGCCGCCGGTGGCATTGAAGCTCAGCACGAACAGGCGATAGGTACGCGCGTTGTCCAGCGGCAGCCACGTGCTGGTGGCCTGGTCCAGGTACTGGAAGTTGCTGGCGCGGCTGCCCTTGGCGTTGGACGCGGTCACATCCCAACGCAGGCCGGCCGCGTAGGGGTAAGGACCGTCCTTGCCGCCCGGCTTGTACGTCGCGTCCAGGCCATCCTCGATCATGGACTTGACCTCGTTGGCGGTCAGATCCAGGCGCCACAGCATGTTGCCGAACGGCACGACGGCGATCACGTCGGCCGCCGTCACGGTGCCGTTCAGCGCGCGGCGCACACCGCCACCGCTTTGCAGGGTCATGTCGGCGCCGCCGTATTCGGCATTGGCCACGTCCAGATAGGCTTGCGCCACCAACTGCTGGATGTCGCCGCCGCGCAGGGCGACGTTGCCTTCGCTCTCGCAAGCGGGGCTGGCTGCATTGCTGGCGGGCGTGGGACCCGGAATGCGGCGGAAGCACAGTTCCAGCGGCACCTGCGCGACGTTGGTCTTGCTGAAGATGTCGATCTTGGCCTTGAACGGTTGCAACACCGACAGCGCGGCGGCGTCCGGCGTCTGCTCGCGCAGGAAGCCGCTGGCCGAGACGCCGGCCTTGAAGGCGGCGCGATCGGCATCGGAGGCCGCGACCAGGGCGCTGCCCGACTTGACGCGGTAGTCGGCGCCGATCAGCACGTGGGGCGTGCCGGCGCAGTTCGTCACGTCGCCGTTGGCGTCGAAGCTGACCTTCAGTTCGCCCACGACTTGCGAGTATTCCCAGGCCTGCACCAGGCAGACCGGCTTGCCGTCCTTGTCGGCCAGACGGGTCGGATACGCGCCGCCCGGCGTGCCCACGGCCATCGTTTTCATCGCGTCCGGACCCAGCAGCGTGTGCGAATCGCCGCCCACCACCACGTCCACGCCGCTCAGCTTGGCAATGACTTCCTTGTCGTAGCCGTAGCCGATGTGGCTCAGCAGGATCACTTTGTTGACGCCATTGGCGCGCAGAGCGTCGATCTGCGCCTGCGCGGCCACGGTTTCGTCGGTGAACGTCGTGTCCGCGTTGGGGCTCGACGATTCCTTGGTCTTGCTGGCGATCGTCAGGCCGACGATGCCGATCTTCTGGGCATCGCGTTCCACCACGATGGCGGGCTTGATCAGGTCGGTGCCCTTGAGCGGCGAGCTCGCGCCGAAGTTGACGTTCGCGCTCAGGACCGGCGTCTGGCAGGCGCCGGCATGCAGGAAGTCGACAAAGCGCTTCAGGCCATCGTCGCCCTTGTCGAACTCGTGGTTGCCCACGGCCATGGCGTCAAAGCAGACCGTGTTCATCAGCGCGGCATCGGCCTCGCCCGGCTCGCCGGCGCGGTTGAAGTACAGCGTGCCGGTCTGCGCGTCGCCCGCGTGCAGCTTCAACACGTTCGGCCAGTTCGCCGCCAGCTGGTCGATGGCGGCCTTCACGCGCGGCATGCCGGCGGCGGACACGGTCACTTCGGTATCGGCGCCCGCCGCGTTCTTCAGGGTCAGCGTCCGGTCCTTGCCGTCCAGCGTGGAGTGATGGTCATTGATGTGGAGGATCGTCAGCTCAAGCGGACGCGCCTGCACGGGAGGTTCGGTAACGGGCGGCGTGTCGGGGTCGCTGCTGTTGTCGTTGTCGTTGTCACCGCCGCAGCCAGCAATCAACGCCACCGCGCTCATCATTGCGCAGGCCAGCGCATTCCGATTCCAGTGCTTCATGTTCCTTTTTCCCGTGGAGGCTATTCGAGGCCCGCATTCTGTTTGCCGCGTATGACGCAACGATGAATGCGAGCTGAAAACCTTCCACGCAAGAAAATGGTCGATTTTTCGCGTCCGGACATGCTTTTGACGCGTAGCTGGTGTAACGGAAGTGGCCATTCGCAAACACGAACAGGCCGCATCCGGCCGGCCATGTGCGCATCTGAAAACACATCCCGCACTGGAAAAAAGAAGGTTCGTGCGATAAATTCATACATCGGAATAATCAGTTACAGATTCGTCTTCCGAAACTTTTCAGGCAAGTCACACTTCGAAAACTGGTTCTTCCACCGGCGCTTCCGGCAATGTGGCGCCGGTTTCGCTGTAAGGCATAACAGACCGCTTTGATGGACGACACCATCCGCTGCGTTACCCGCAATGGCGGCGCAGCAAGGTGGTGGACAGTTCCGCGGCTTGCCCGCGCAACGCCGGGGGAACCAGACGGCGCAGCACAAGGAGAAACAGAAAGGAGGCTGTAGATGAAATGCCCCCCACCTTTGCCGACCGAAACCGAGAGGCTGCGCGCCCTGTCGGAATACGGACTGGATCCGCAGCGTCCGCTGCCCAGCCTGGACCCGGTCGTGCGCATTGCATCGCGCATGTTCGACATGCCGGTGTCGGCCATCAACATGGTCGGCAGCGAGCATGTGTTTTTCGCGGCCAGCATCGGCGTCGGCGACACCGACATGCGCCGTGACGTCTCTTTCTGCGCCCATGCGGTCTTGCAGGACGACGTCATGGTCGTGCCCGATGCGCGCCTGGACGAACGCTTCCACGACAATCCGCTCGTCGCGGGCCCTGCCGGCATCCGGTTCTATGCCGGCGTTTCCCTGAATTCACCGGACGGCCATCCGCTGGGCGCGCTGTGCGTCATCGACACGGAACCGCACGCCGATTTCAGCGAGGACGACAAGGAACGGCTGCGCGAACTGGCCCGCATGGCGGCCGACCGCCTGGAATTACGGCGTGTCGAAGTCAGCGCCGAACGCGCCCGCGCGCGGGCCGAACTGCCTGCGGGCGCGCAGAGGACGAAGCGCAGCCCCACCCCACGGCCCGGGGCGGCCCACCCCCACACGCGCCATGACGACGACGCGCGCAAACTCACCAGTTTCGATCCCCTGACGGGCCTTGCGAATCGCGGGGTGTTCTACCGGCGCGTGGAGGAAGTGCTGTCGCATCCGTGTGCCGCCGCCATCCTGATGCTGGACCTGGACGGCTTCAAGGACATCAACGACACGATGGGCCATGCCGTCGGCGACGCGATCCTGCGGGAACTCGCGGCACGCCTGGACGGCATCGCGGGTCCGTGCGACACGGTGGCCCGCCTGGGCAGCGACGAGTTCGCCATCCTGCAGCACGAAGTCGGCGACCTGAAACAGGCAATGGAACTGGCGCAACAGGCGCTGGCGCGCTTCGCCGACCCCATTTCGGTCCAGGGGCAAGAGCTGTGCCTGACGGCGAGCTGCGGCGTGGCTCTGGCCCCGCTGCATGCGCACGAAGCGCTGGAACTGGTGGGCAACGCCGATCTCGCCTTGGTCAAAGCCAAGGCGGTCGGCCGCGGCCGCATCTCTGTCTTCGCCCCCAACCTGCGCCTGGAGGCCGTGGCGCGGCGCCTCTACGGCATGGAGCTGCACCGCGCGGTCGCCAAAGGCGAATTCCAGCTCTTCTATCAGCCGCAGATCAATCTGGCGACGGGCGCACTGACGGGCGCCGAGGCGCTGCTGCGGTGGCGCCATCCCCAACTGGGTCTGCTGGCGCCGGGCGTCTTCCTGCCGTCGCTGGAAGGCGGGCCCTTGGCGGGCACGGTCGGGTCATGGGTGCTGAATGAAGCGTGCAGTCAGGCCGCCTTCTGGCGACGCAGCGGCCTGCACGACTTTCGCATCGCCGTGAACCTTTTTGGCGTGCAATTCCGCGAGGGCGACCTGGCGGCCGAAGTTGCGCAAACACTCGCCCGGCACGGCCTGCCGGCCGAGGCGCTGGAACTGGAGATCACCGAGAACATCGTGCTGAACAGCGACGACACGGTCTTGGAAACGCTGCAGCGCCTGCGCGCCCAAGGCGTGGGCATTTCATTCGACGACTTCGGCACGGGGTATGCCTCGCTGAGCCTTTTGAAGACCCATCCGATCACGCGCATCAAGATCGATCGATCGTTCGTGAGCGGGATACTGGAATCGAACCAGGACGCCACGGTGGTCCGGGCCATTCTGGATGTGGCGCGCAGCTTTGACCTGAACACCATCGCCGAAGGCATCGAAACGGATGCGCAACGCGAACGGCTGCAGGCCGAGCATTGCGAAGAAGGTCAGGGGTATCTGTTCGGAAAGCCGATGGCGGCGCAGCAGTTTGCGCAGACGTTCGGGATCGAGACGGCGCTGCGGATCATGGCTTGAAAGCCGTCGCGGCGTTATTCCTTTCCCAGACCAGATTTTCATTGGACAGCGTGTCCTCGCCATCCCAGCGGTACGCCACCAGCGGACCGCCGGCTGCGGCCGACCAGTCCAGGCAGGCGAGCTTCCCGCTCTCGATCTTGGGCTGCCCCTTGAACCAATGGTGGCCGATGAACACGGGCGCGCCGGTGATGGGCGTCCGTTTGAAGCCTTCGGGCAATGCCAAGCCGCGGATCTGCTCTTCCTGGCCGGCCGGCACCAAAGCGACCTCATGCAAGGCACCGGCCCAATCGCGCCAATTGGCAAGCCGCACGTGGTGATGGCGGTGCCCCTCCTTGTCCTCGATGTAGCGGCCGTCAGGCAATGCCAATTCCATTCCCGACGTGAGCAGCTTCCTGGCTTGCTCCAGATCCGAGCCCTTTTGATGCGTGGCCACCAGCATGGCGTCATCCAATGACTTGCCAGCCACCCAGCCCGCTTCGGTCAACGCTTTGACGGCGCGGTCGTCCCAGCATGCATGCGCAACACGAATGCCGCCCAAGTCCATGCAGGGCGGCAATTGGCGGAACCAGGCAACCCAGGCGGCATGCTCGGGGCTGCCTTCCCCTATCTGATCGATGAAGGCGCCGTGCTGCTTGCGGTTCTTCCGGCACGTCGCCGAGTCGCCGCGATTGGGCCGCAGGAACTCGCCGGGATGGTGAGGGTCTTCGACGGCATAGCCGATGGCATTGAATTCGTGGTTGCCCATGACGCACAGCGCCTGGCCGTCATCCATCATGGCGCGGACGATTTCCAG
Organism: Achromobacter animicus; assembly: GCF_902859585.1. Lineage (GTDB taxonomy): Bacteria > Pseudomonadota > Gammaproteobacteria > Burkholderiales > Burkholderiaceae_B > Achromobacter > Achromobacter animicus. Next base: position 18,402 of record NZ_CADIJM010000016.1, read on the forward strand.
GACACGTCGCTGCCCGGCGCCGCGATCCACCAGATCGCCCAGGAATATTGCCTGCCGGCCTTGGGGGGCTTTGTAGCCTTTGCCCGCCGGCACATAGCCGAGACAACGCAGCAGCCCCTCAAGCTTCAGGTCTTCGCCGTGGATGTCGCCGATGATGTCGTACATGCGTCTTCCTTCCTGCAATCCCCCTGCCGGCTTGCGAGATGCGGCTCGCAAGCTGAGGAGATGAAACCGGAGTACGTTAGCATTGCGGCCAAAATTCCCACAAAGCAAAAAGCCCACCGTTTCCGGTGGGCTTAGCGCTGGGTTACTGCTGCAGTTACTGCTAGAAGTACCGCCAAAGAATTCTGGTGGGCTGTGAGTGGCTCGAACACTCGACCTACGGATTAAGAGTCCGCTGCTCTACCAACTGAGCTAACAGCCCTGCAAGTCACTCACTTTGATCTGCTGCTGCGCTAAGCGCTGTAGCGTTTCGTTATGTGTGTGCTGCGAAGAAGAAAGATTATATGGGGCTTTTTTTGTTTGTGCAAGTCGGGTGGCGAAAAAGTTTTGAAGACATCCACTTTTAGGCCGCGTACCCGCCATCGACGGCCAAGCTCGCGCCCGTGACATAGCGCCCTTCCGGTCCTGCCAAGAATGCGACCATCCCCGCAATGTCACGCGCTTCCCCGTAGTGCGGCAAAGACAATACGGCAATCAGATCAGCCGCGCGGTCTCCGTCGGCCGGGTTCATATCAGTGTCGATGGGGCCCGGGTGTACGACGTTCACCGTGATACCGCGCGGCCCCAGATCGCGCGCCAGGCCTTGCGTCAGTCCGACCAACGCGGACTTGCTGGCGGCATACAGCGCAACACCCGCGCGGCCCGCGCGTGGGGCCAGGCAACTGCCGATGTTGATGATGCGGCCGCCATCCGGCATCGAGCCCTGCGCCGTCTGGATGACGACGAAAGGCGCGCGCACATTGATGTCCATCGTCCGCTCGTAGTCGTCCAGGCTGGTGTCCGCGACATGCCCGGCCAGAAAAATGCCGGCGTTGTTGACCAGCACGTCGACAGGACCAAGTTCACGGATCGCATCTTCGACGGCGCGCTTGACCGCGGCGGCGTCCGCGGAATCGGCCTGGATGGCTATCGCGCGACGGCCCTGCGCCGTCAGCTCCTGCGCCAGCGCCCGGGCGGGCTCGGCGGACGATGCGCTGACATAGGTGAAGGCCACATTCGCGCCGTCGGCGGCGAGGCGTCGAACAATGGCGGCGCCGATGCCTCGGCTGCCGCCCGTGACGAACGCCACTTTTCCGTTCAAGTTCTGCATGGGAAACCTCGTTTTGTAGTGATCGGTACAAATATCATCGCCGCGCGCTTGCGGCACGGTCAACAATTTTTTATCGATCAACACAAAATACGCGGCGCGAGTAAAATCGCGGGCATGGCTGAACGTGGGCGCCCGCGGAACTTCGATCGTGCCCAGGCCTTGCAAAAGGCCATGGAAGTTTTTTGGTCGAAGGGATATGAAGGGGCATCGCTGACCGATCTGACGGAAGCGATGGGTATCAACTCGCCCAGCCTCTACGGCGCCTTTGGGTCCAAGGAAGGTCTTTTCCGCGAAGCCGTCGAGCTGTACCGCGAGACCGAGGGCGGCTCGGCGCGTCGCGCGCTGCTGGCGGCGCCGACGGCGCGCGACGCGGTGCAGGCCATGCTGCTGGCATCGGCCGAACGTTTCACCGCCCCGGGCTTGCCGCCTGGCTGCATGATCGTGCTGGGCGCACCCGCCGGTTGCGACAACCAGCCTGGCGTGGGGAACTTCCTGGGAGACAACCGGCGCGAGATGCAAAGCCGCATCCTCGCTCGTCTGAACGCAGGCGCCGCGCAAGGCGAATTGCCCGCCGGCGCGGACTTGAAGGGGCTGGCCGCGTTCTACACGACGGTGCTGCATGGCATGTCCATCCAGGCGCGCGACGGCGCCAGCCGCAAGACCTTGCAGGCGGTGGCCCGGCAGGCGATGCGCGCGTGGGACGCCCTGATCTGCGACGCCCCGCCGCCGTCCGGCGTGCCACCGGGCCGCGCCCGCAACTGACGGATGCCGTCATGTTCCGCGTCGACCTGCGGCGTCTCATCCTGTGGATCAGCCTGCTGTCGGTCGTCGTGGTGCTTGCGGGCGGCCTGCATGCCAGCTATCTGGTGCAGCGCGATCTGCTGCTGCGCAATGCCATGGACACGAACCGCATCTATGCGTCCAAGCTGGCGCTGACCACCGATGCGCTGCTGAACGACATTCGCCGTTATCTCGCCTACAGCGCCGACGAGCTGGCCGGCATGGAAAGCCGTCCCGAAAGCATGGCCGAGGAAACGCGCCGGCAGGAGCAGCAGCTGGGGCTTTTCAATTCCAGCTTTGTCTCATCACCTCAAGGCAAGGTGCTGGCGGTGTCGCCGTCGTATCCGCAATTGCTGGGACATCAGTTGGTCAGCGACGCGGTCAAGCAGGCGCTTGCCGCCCGGCAGCCGACGATCAGCGAGCCGTTTCAGGCCAGCAACGGCCGCTGGCAGATCCTTTACACCCAGCCGATTTTTTCCCGCGATTTTCGCTATCTCGGCTTCATCGCCGGCTCGCTTTACCTGCACGAAGACAACGTGCTGGATCGTCTGCTGGACCAGCATTTCTACCGCGACGATTCCTTTCTCTACGTCATCGACCGCAAGGGCACGCTGATCTATCACCCCAACAGCGCGCAGCTTGGCAAGCCGGCCCCCGACAACGAAGCCTTTGCCTCGGCGCGGCGTGGCGAGACCGGCGAGCGGCGCTTCATCGACAACGAAGGCCGCGACATGCTGGCCGGGTTTGCGCCCGTGCCCAGCACCGGCTGGAGCATCATCGCGCAGCGGCCGGTGGACAGCACGCTTGCCCCGCTTTCGGACCTGTTGATGGCGACCGCCCGCAACACCCTGCCCTTGCTGCTGCTATCGGTAGCGCTGATCTGGCTGTTGTCGCGCTGGATCGCACGCCCATTGGGGCAGATGGCCAGCATTGCCAAGCGCATGCAGGACCCCGATTCCGCGGACCGTATCCGTGCCGTGCGCTCGTGGTATTTCGAGGCCGCGCAACTGCGGCGCGCGCTGCTGATGGGACTGGCGTCGTTTCATCACAAGCTCAGCGACCTGCGCCGCGAAAACACGACCGACACGCTGACCGCGTTGCTGAACCGCCGCGGCATGGATGAGGCGCTGGCGCTGCTGGGCGCCGAAGGCACGCCGGTCGCCATCGTGGCGATCGACATCGATCACTTCAAGCGCATCAATGATCGTTATGGCCACGCGGCGGGCGATCAGGCCTTGCAGGCGCTGGCCGGCGTGATGCGCGAGGGATCGCGCAGCGGTGATGTGCTGACGCGGCCGGGCGGCGAAGAATTCGTGATGCTGCTGCCGGGCGCCAGCATGGCGGCGGCCATCGCGATTGCGCAGCGGCTGCGCGCGCGGCTTGCGACGCCGGCGGCGACGCCGCTACCCGCCCCCCTCACCATCTCGGCCGGCGTGGCGCATTATCCGGAACAGGGCGCGACGCTGGAGGCGGTATTCGAGCGCGCCGACCAGGCGCTCTACTACGCCAAGAACCATGGCCGCAATGTGGTGTGCGCGGCCGACGAAGCCGCGCCGGATGGCTTTCGACTGATGCCCGGGGGCTGACCTTCACGCGCCGTGGCGGGACGGGGACATCTGCGGTCACGCCGGCCCGCATATTCCTGTCACCTGGGCGGAACTGGCGCATTCGCCGGCACGCGCCCGCTTACTTCTTGGCCGGCGCCGGCGCCTTGGGCGGCTTGCGCATCTGCTCCAGCAGCGGGCCGCACGCATTCTCGTCATTGGCGCTGGGCGCGATCAGCGCCAGCAGCCCGGCCGCCGGCGTCAGCAGCACGCCGAGCGCCACCATGCCCGCGCCGCGCGCCGCCAGCGGGGCAACATGCACGCCTACATCGGGCGATCCGAACGTCCCGCGCACATACAACGGCGAGCGCAGCGAGAAGATGCGGAACCCCTTGCTGTCGGGATCGATGTCCAGGTCCATGGTCTCGTCCTTGAAGTTGGCCGAGCCGGTGATGGTGATCAGCGCGTTGTCCGTGTCGAAAACGAAGATGCGCGGCGTCATCACGCCGTTCTTCAATTCCAGGTCCGCCGCGCCGCAGTTGATCTTCACTTCGTCGTCGCCGAACAGCTTGGAGACCACGTAATTGGCGACGTTCAGACCGGCAAGCTCCATGAGGCTGCGGCTGATCACGCCGTCGTTGACCAGCATCTTGACGTCGCCATTCGCCGAGCCCAGCAATGCCGCCACGGAGTTGCCGGTGCCGCTGATCGCGAGGTCGCCGTTCAGCTCGCCCAGCGTCTTCTGCATGGCTTCCGCCGACGGAAAGAGTTGCTTGAGCTGCAGGCGGCGCGCTTGCATATCGATACGGCCGGTGAGCGGCGCGCGCGAGCCGTCAAGGCGCGCAGTGGCGTTCATGGTGCCGCCCGCCATGCCGAAGCGCAGCGGATCCAGCGTGAGTTTGCCGTCCTGCAGGATGACATGCACCGACAGCTTGGACAGCGGCAGCTTGCTGTCATGGACGATCCGGGCGGCGTCCAGCGAGACATCCGCGTCCATGTCGCGCCAGCGGTCCGTACGGAACTCTTGCGTGGGCAGAACCTTGCCGCCCTTCGGCTTAGCGGGCGCGTCCTTGGATTTATCCACGGCCGACTTCGGCCCGCCGCCCGACTGCACGCCGATCAGCGGACCCAGGTCGGCCATTTGCAGAAGCTTGGACGACAGCTTGCCGGTCAGCTTGGGCCTGGGCGCGCCCAGCGCGAACGTGATATCGCCATGCAGGTCGCTGTCGCCGACCTTGCCGTTGAAGTTCTTGTAGTCGAAGACCGCGCCCCCGGGATTCTGCAGCTTGGCCACCAGATGGCCGTCGGTGCTGTAGGGCGGCGTGTCGGGCAGCGTCACGCCGGTCAACGGATAGAGCTGCGCCATGGACGAGCCGGACAGTTTCAGGTGCAGGTCCAGCGCGCCCAGATTCACAGGATCGGTCAGCGTGCCCGCGACCGATGCGCGCGTGCCGCCGATGGACACGTCGGCCTGCAAGGGGAACGGCTGCTTGGGGTCCTTCATGGCCAGCATGCCGCCGACCTTGCCTTCGCCCTTGGTGGCCAGCCCTTTGTACTTGCCATCGACCTTCCAGCCGAATACGTAATCGCGCGGCGCCGGGGCCGTGCCGTCCTCGGGCACAAACGACTTACCCGTCACGTCGGCAAACGGCACGGGCTTGCCCAGCGGGTCGACCAGCACCGTCAGGTCGGCCTTGAGCATTTCGTCGGCATAGCCCACGCGGCCCTTGTCGAATCCGATCTCGTTGATGTCCAGCACCCAGGGCGAGGGCTCGCCCGATTCCGGCAGGGTGAAGACCCAATTGGCGCGGCCGTCGGCCAGCCGTTCCAGGTCGGCGGCCGGCTCCGTCAATTGAATATGCCGGATGACGACGTGCTGAGCCAGCAGCGGCAAGGGCGACAGGCTGAATTCCGCGCGCTTGAGCGTGGCGAAATGCGGCGCCTTGCCCCACTCCGTGTTGGCGATCGTGATGTCGTTGGCGACCACGCGCGGCCAGGGCACCCAGGACCGCAAGCCGCTTTCGCCGGGCTCGCGCTGCCATCGCACGCTCAGGTCGCCGTTGATTGCAAAGGGGCGCCCCATGGCGGCGGTGGCCCGTTCGTTGATCATGGGCTTGGCGCGGTTCCAGTCGAAAGTGGCGATCACGATGATCAATACCGCCACCAGCAGGGCAATGCCCCCTACAATCCCGATCGCTATTTTTCTTGTGCGCGTCATGGTTACTATCCTTGGCTTGGCTGCCGGCCGCACACCGCTGGCCGGACTTGCTACCCCAGGGTATCGCGGCCTGTTGCGGCGGTCGGACGGAACGACGCCATAATGTGTGCGGATTTTTCCGGGCGGTCGCGCCGGGCAGGCATGTCAACGGCACGAACGTCCGCGGCGTTGCGCAGCAAGTGCTGTGCCCGGGCGCCGGCGCCGCCGTTACAAACAGAGACCACTAGGGCGTGCGAAGAACTGCCTTATAGGACGCCCTCACAGAATTTTTGACCCCGGCGCGGTTCCAATGCCAAATGACCGAATCCGCCCGCGCCGGGTGGTGAAGCAGGACAACCTGGAGGCCCGATGCGGCATTCAACCTTGATTTTCGTGTTGGCGGCGTTCGCGCTGCTGACGCTCAGCCGTCTGGCGCTTGCGCTGTGGCAATGGCAGCGCGTGCGCAATGCCGGCGGTCTCGCGCCCTTGCTGCTGCGGGGACTGCGCATCGACGCGCATCAGATTGCGGTGCTGGCGGCGCTGCCGGCCGTCCTGTCGCCGCTTTTCGGTCACATTCCCTTGGCGGCAAACCTGGCCGCCGGCTGGTATCTGGTGGCGTTCGTGCTGCTGGCGTTCCTGGAAGTGGCGACGCCGCCCTTCATCATCGAATACGACTCCCGTCCCAACCGCCTGTTTGTCGAATACCTGAAGCATCCGCGCGAGGTTTCCGGAATGCTGTGGCGCGGTTACAAGGGCGCGCTGCTGGGCGGGCTGGGCGCGCTGGCGCTCATCGGCTGGGCCGCCTGGACCTTGCTGGGCCACGCGCGTCCCGACGCGCCTTTGACGTGGTGGCAGATGCCGCTTGCCAGCGTGGCGATCCTGGCCGTGGTGATCCTGGCCATCCGCGGCACGCTGAGCCACCGTCCGATCAACCCGTCTTCGGTGGCCTATAGCTCCGACGGGATGCTCAATACCCTGGCGTTGAACTCGCTGTACAACGTGTTCTACGCGGTCTACAGCATGAAGAACGAAAAGTCGGCCTCCGCCGTGTATGGCGGCATGGACGACGACAAGATGCACGCCCTGGTGCTGGCGCAGTCCGGACTGCCGTATCCGCCGCCGAACCCCGATTACCCCAGCCTGCACCGCCAGCCGGCCACCCGCAAGACGCACCGCCCGCTCAACCTGGTCATCATTCTTGAAGAAAGCCTGGGCGCGCAGTACAGCGCAGCGCTGGGCGGCGCCAACCTGACGCCGGAACTGGATGCGCTGGCGCGCGACGCCTGGTCCTTCACGCGCGCCTACGCCACCGGCACCCGTTCGGTGCGCGGCCTGGAGGCCGTGACCACCGGCTTTCTTCCCACCCCCGCGCAGGCGGTGCTGAAGCTGCCGCGCTCGCAGCGCGGGTTCTTCTCGCTGGCGGATCTGCTGGGACGCCACGGTTATCACTCGCGCTTCATCTATGGCGGCGAGTCGCACTTCGACAACATGAAGGGCTTCTTCCTGGGCAACGGTTTCAAGCAGATTGTCGACCGGGCCGATTTTGTCGACCCGGCATTCGTCGGCACCTGGGGGGCCTCGGACGAGGACATGTTCAACCAGCTGGACCGCCTGCTGCGCGAAGACGGCGACCTGCCTACCTTCACCCTGGCGTTCAGTGTGTCCAACCACACGCCGTGGGAGTATCCGGCGGGCCGCATCGAGACCGACGGCAATCCCGCCACGGTCGAGAACACGGTGCGCTATGCCGACTGGGCGCTGGGCCGGTTCTTCGAGAAGGCGAAGGCGTCGCCGTATTGGGAGAACACTGTCTTCCTGGTGGCGGCGGACCACGATTCGCGGGTGTTTGGCGCCAGCCTGGTGCCGGTGCGCCACTTTCATATCCCGGCCGTGATCCTGGGCGCCGGCATCGAGGCGCGGCGCGACGACCGCCTGGTCAGCCAGATCGACCTGCCGCCGACGCTGCTGTCGCTGATCGGCGTGGATACCGAGCATCCGATGATCGGGCACGACCTTACGCGCAGCACGCCGGGACGCGCGATCATGCAGTACGACAGCACCTACGGCTATCTGAAGGGCGACGATCTGCTGGTGCTGGCGCCCAACAAGACGGCGGTGCAATACCGCTACACCGCGCCCGAGGACTACGCCCCCGCGCCGCTGAACCCCGAACTGGCGACCGAGGCGCTGGCGCACGCGTTGTGGCCAAGCTGGGCTTACCGCGAGGGGCGTTACAGCCTGCCGGGGCAGGCGCCGGTACAGACCGGGCAGGAGAACGGCCGCGCCGCCTGACGCGGGCCGTTCAGTACAAGGCGTCAGCCGGCTGGCCGCACGGGCGGACGCACGGGCGGACGCACGGGCGGACGCACAAACGGCCGCACAAACGCCTTGCGCTTTTTCTCGATGATCGCGTGGCAATGACAGCCCGGGCTGTGGTCATTGACCATGCCCACGGACTGCATGAAGGCGTAGACCGTGGTGGGCCCCACGAATTTCCAGCCCAGCTTCTTGAGCGCCTTGGACAGGGCTTCGGACTGTTCCGACGTTGAGGCGCCGTAGGTGGACCCCTTGGCGGGCGGCGCTTCGAAGCGCCAGAAATACGCGGCCAACGATCCTTCGCGGTCGATCATTTCCAGTGCCCGGGCCGCGTTGTTGATCATGGCTTCGATCTTGCCGCGATGGCGCACGATGCCCGCATCCGCCAGCAGCGCCTGGACTTCCGGTTCGCCAAAGGTTGCGAGCCTGGCGGGATCGAAGTTGGCGAAACCGCGGCGGAAGGCCTCGCGCTTGTTCAGGATGGTGCGCCAGCTGAGTCCGGACTGGAAACCTTCCAGGCAGAGCTGTTCGAACAGCGCGCGATCGTCGCCTTCGGGGCGGCCCCATTCGGTGTCGTGATAGGCCATGTATTCGGCCGACGTGTCCACCCAGCCGCAACGGGCCAGGCCATCTGGAAAATCGGTTTTTGCGGACAAGAAAGCGCTCCTCGGGACTGACAGGGTACCGATGCTACTCCTGCAATGTCCCTGAAAAAAGTCGTAGCGGCCGCAACGCAAATCCAGATAATATTTCCGGCCTTCGGACCTACGCCCATGTCCCTGCCACTGACCTCGCTCGTCTCGTTTGTCTCGCCCGCGGTGCTGGCCGGCGACGACCCGTCCGCCAATCCCTGCCTGGACTGCGGCGCCTGCTGCGCGCATTTTCGCGTGTCGTTTTACGTCGGGGAACTGGCCGGCGAAAACGGCGGCCACGTGCCGCTGGACCTGGTCACCCAGATGAGCCCGCTGCGGGCCTGCATGAAGGGCACGGAAATGGGCGGCGGACGCTGCATTTCACTGCGCGGCGAGCTGGGCAAGCCCGGCATCCACTGCGACATCTACGAGAGCCGTCCCACGCCGTGCCGCGAGTTCGACATCTGGATGCCGGACGGCTCGCCCAATCCGGATTGCCAGCGCCTGCGGCTGTCGCTCGGCTTGACGCCGGTACCGCCCCGGCCGGACGCGGAAAACGACCCGGAAGGCCCGTTGCATCCGGACCAGCCTGCCGCCGCCTGACTGCGCTGCCCCCGACTGCGCTGCCCCCGACTGCGTGGCCCCCCGACTGCGTGGCCCCCTGACTGCGCTGCTCCCTGACTGCGTGGCACGCCTGACCGCGTTCAACCCCTAACCGCGATCCGCCAGATACCGCGTCGGCGTCATGCCGAACGCCGTGCGGAAGCTTCCAATGAACGCGCTGGTGCTTTCATACCCGACCGACAACGCGGCCTGGGTGACCGATCCGCCCCTGAACAGCATTTCCAGCGCCCGCAGCAGCCGGGCCTGCTGGCGCCACTGCCCCAGCGTGACGCCGGTCTCCTGACGAAAACGGCGCATCAACGTGCGCGACGACATATTCAGCCGCTGCGCCCATTCCTCAATGCCCGCCGTATCGTCCGGCGTGTCCAGCAGCGTGTTGGCCAGATCCTGCAGGCGCGGATCGGCCGGCATCGGCAGCGGCGCGGTGGCATCGGATGTGCGCTGCCGCAGTTCCTCCAGCAGCACGTCGAACAACTGCGCGTGGTAAGACGGCGTCGCATCCTGCCACATGCCTTCCGTAAAACGTTCGACCAGCGCCTCGATCAGCCGGGAAGACGGCCACGCCCGGCAGTTCGCCGGCAGGCGCCCGCAGATGTCCGGATGCACGTGCAGGAATGACCCGCGCGCCTCGCCAAACCAGCGCGCCCCGTGCTGCACGCCGGGCGGAATCCACCCCAGGCTGCCGGGCAGCACCGTCAGCACGCGCTCGCCGGACTGCACCATCACCAGCCCTTCGTGGACCAGCACCAGCATGCCCTCGGCGTGGGTGTGCGCAGGCACGGAAATGCCCTTGGACTCCCGCCGCCTGCGCAGGCTGAACGGCGTCAGCAGGACGTCGGGCATAGAGGAAGCGGCAGCCGCTTGAAGCATGGTTGGCAGGTTTGAGGTACAGGTTGACGGGTTCCCGTTAGCGGGTCCATTTGAAAATGTACATCATTCTCATCAACCGGGTATCAGCCCCCCTGATGGAGAATCGACATGGACCACACACGGCTGCGCGACGCCGGCATCAAAGCCACTTTCCCGCGGATGAAGATCCTGGACATCTTCTACCGCCACGCAGACCAGCACATGAGCGCCGCGGATATCTACCGCCGCCTCATCTCGGATCACAGCAATATCGGCCTGGCCACGGTTTACCGGGTGATCACGCAACTTGAGCACGCCGGACTGCTCAAACGCACCCAGCTCGATACGCACACCAATGTGTTCGAACTGAGCGACAAGGGCCATCACGACCACCTGGTCTGCACGCGTTGCGGACAGATCCGGGAATCCAGCGATCCCGCCATGGCGCAACTGGTCAGGAAGATCGCGCGGCGCAGCGGCTTCGAGCTGGATTCCTACAGCCTGGTGCTATACGGCAGCTGCGGCTGCGCCAAGGACGATCCCGCCCTGCCCCACGGAGCCTTCGAATGAACCACGATCAGTTTTTCTTCCACGACCTGTCGCAATTTCCCATCGTGACCGCCCGCCATGGCGGCGCGCCGCTAGGCTACTCGGCCTCGTGGATTCGCGAGATGGAGCTGCTGGTGGACAACCCGCGCAGCTTCGTCATGGTGGTGCCCGATACCCGCCACGAGGCCGCGCACGAGGACCGCAAGGCGATGATCGAATGGCAGACGGCCAACATGCCGCGTCTGCGGGCACGCTGCCGGGCATTCATCGCCGTCGAGCGCGATACCGACGCGCTGGACAAGCTGCGCAAGCGCGGCGAAAAGATGGCCCGCGCCTTCGGCCTGCCGTTCCTGGCGGTCGCGACGCCGGGCGAAGCGGTCCAATGCGCCCGCGAACTGCTCGGGCAGGCGGGCCCGGGCGGCTTCAACGTCGATTAAGGGGCCGGATCGCGATTTAAGACTGGGCGTGCGCGGCCGTTGTTCAATGACAAGCGCCGCCATCCGCGCGGCCGCCTTCGAACAATTCGCACCGGCCGCCCGACGCATGAACCACGCCCTCGCCTGTCTGTTTTGCCAATCGACGCTCGCGCAGGGCGCGCCGCTGCTCGAACAGAACGGCGCGGCCATCTGCAAAACCTGTGTGGACCAGTTCGCCATCCGCTTCGCCGAGCGCGCGTGGGCGATGGCCGCCACGCCGCAAGAGCAGCTGGACGTGCTGCTGGACGAAAGCAGCCGCGCGCTGGCGCAGAGCGAAACGCTGGCCGAGCGGGCGCGGTGCTGCGGTCTCAGTCTGAACGACCTGTCGGCGGCGCTGCCCGCGCGCACGCTGTCCTGAGCGTTCGCCCATCAGAAAGACCCCAGCGCGCTGCCCAGCGCAATGACGGCGGCCAGCCCGATGATGGGTCCCACGATGCCCACCACGACGATGTTCATGTAGCCCTCGCGGTGCGTTGACCCGCACACCGCCAGCAGCGTCACCACGGCGCCGTTGTGCGGCAGGCTGTCCAGCGTGCCCGCGCCGATCACCGAGACGCGGTGCATCAGCGCCGGATCGATGCCCAGCGTCTGGGCCAGCTCCATGTACGTCGCGGCCAGCGATTGCAGGGCGATGGTCAAGCCGCCCGACGCCGACCCGGTCAGCGCAGCCAGCACGTTGGTCGCCACCGCGAGCGATACCAGCGGCCCGCCTTCGATCGACAGCACCCAATCGCGCACCGCGGCAAATGACGGCAGCGACGCAACCACGGCGCCGAATCCCACCAGGCTTGCCACGCTAAGCAGGGGCAGCGCCGACGCGTTCACGCCCGCGTCCATGGTGTCGCGCAGCGACGGCAGGCGCCGGAAGTTCAACACCACCAGCACGGCAATCGCGGCCAACAGCGCGGTGATCACCGACCAGACCCCACCCACCGCGGCCAGGCTGGTGCCGCCCCAGCGCGCCTCGGCCAGCCAGGCGGTGTCCATGCGCGGCAGGACCACCAGCGTCATGAACAGGTTGACCAGGATGACGACCACGAGCGGCGTCGCGGCCACCAGCGTGGACGGCGCGTCGGGGCTGCGCTGGCCGTGGTGCATTTCGGCCGGATCGAACTCGCGCGCGACCGTGGCGCGCTCGCGCACCAGGACATCGTCAGACACGTCGGCGGCCATGCCCGCGGGCGCCACATAGCCCTCGCCCGCGCGCCGGGCTGACGCTTCCGCCCGGCTCAGCCACCACAGTCCGAAACCCAGCATGATCGCGCTGGCGATAATGCCCAGTCCGGGCGCGGCGAACGGCGTGGTCGCAAAGAACGGCATGGGAATCGCGTTCTGCACGGCGGGCGTACCAGGCAAAGCGGACATCGTGAAGGTGGATGTGCCGAGCAGGATGGCCGCGGGCATCAGGCGCACCGGAATCCCGGCCGACTTGAAAAGCGCGTGCGCCATGGGCGCCAGCACGAAAAACGCCACGAACAGGCTGACGCCGCCGTAGGTGACGATGGCGCCGGCCAGCACCACCGCCAGGATCGCGCGCCGCGCGCCGAGCTTGCGCGTCATCGCGTCGGCAATCGCGGTGACCGACCCGCTGTCGGCCATCAACTTGCCAAACAGCGCCCCCAGTAGAAACAACGGAAAGAACTGGGCCACGAATCCGGCCGCGCCGCCCATGAACGTCTGCGTCCAATGCGCCAGCAGCGGCTCTCCCGCCGCGGCCGCCGTCACCATGGCCGCCGCCGGCGCCAGCAGCAGGATGCTCCAGCCGCGGTAGGCCAGCCCGATCAGTAATACCAGCGCGAGCAGGATGCCGAAAAGTCCCATGGTCAGACCTCGCCCAGCAGTTCGTCGATGTCCAGCGATGACCGCTTGCCCAGGTCATCGCCATGTTCGGCCAGGAAGCGGTCGGCTGCCTTCCTGCCCTCGTCGCGCAGCATGCACAGGAATGGCCATTCGGCGTTGAGCTTGGAGGAATAGCCCAGTTCCACCATCAGATCGGACGAGACGCGATGGATGCGCATGTCCGCCCACATCCTGCCCTCGCCATTGCCGGGGTCGGCCACCTGCCGCAGCAGCGCAATCATGCGCAGCTCTTTCAGCAGCGACGCGTTGAACGTGACTTCGTTCAGCCGGTTCATGATCTCGCGGGCGCTGCTGGGCAACCCGGGGCGTTCGACCGGATTGATCTGCACCAGGATCGTGTCGTGCGACTGGCATTCCCGCACCAGCGGCGTGATCGTGGGATTACCGCTGTAGCCGCCGTCCCAATACGGGTCGCCGTCGATCATCACCGCCCGGAACATGGTCGGCAGGCAGGCCGAGGCCAGCAGCACGTCGGCATTCACCTCGGCATTCTTGAACACCCGACCGCGCCCCGTACGCGCATTGGTCGCCGTGATGAACAGATGGATGGGCGCGCGCGCCAGTTCATCGAAATCGATGACTTCCTGCAGGATGGCGGCCAGCGGATTGGCCGCAGCGCTGAGGTCATAGGGCGAAAACACCCGCGACGCCAGGTCGAAGGCGATGAACATGGGCGAATGATCCAGCGACCAGGAACCCATCAGGATATCGAGCGGACTGCGGCGAAAAGGGCTGTAGCGCGCGGCGTCGGACACGCGGCGCCAGAAGTCTTCCAGCGCCGCACGGGCGCCGTCGGCGCCCCCCCGTGCATGCCCCAGCACCAGCACCGCGGCATTCATGGCACCGGCAGAGGTGCCCGAGATGCCGTCAATGCCAAGCCAGGATTCTTCGAGCAGCCGGTCCAGCACGCCCCAGGTGAATGCGCCGTGGGCGCCGCCGCCCTGCAGCGCCAGGTCGATCAACAGGGGATCGCGGTCAGTCGGCGACGCTTTGGATCGGGCCACGGCGGTACTCCTTGCGGGAGGCTGAGGGAGCTTGCGATCAGATAACTGCGATATGAACCATGTTGCGGCGCACATATCGTTCGGCAGTTATACGCGATGGCTTTGAAAAGCGAAAGACATCACGGGCGTCCGCGCGCCATCTACGACCAAAGACCGATGCGCCTGCACCGGGCCGCTGCTACTGTCCGCCTCGAGCAAACCAGCCCCCGGCCTTGAAGGTGCGTGACACACGCGGCTGGATCCGCCCGCGGGGCGCTCAGCCGACGTCGGCGCGGCTTTTTCCGCCGGCATGCAGCAGGAGATAGCAATGGAAAAAGTGGAACAGCAGGTTCAGCAAGGCAACGCGGAGTTCCGCATCGAAGCGATGACCGCCGACGAGATCAACCAGGTCAGCGGCGGAATCGGCCCGAACCGCTCCACGGGCGCTTCGTCCTACAACCCGCACGCCCAGCTCTCCACGAAGCCCAATGTCCAAATGCCCAGCACGGCAGGGATCAGACAGGTTTTCTTGAGCTGAACTGACTGACGAGCATTGCGGGGGCCGTCCGAGCCCGGACAGTCCCCGCAGCGCGAAGCCTCTCACGTTCCCGATCCGTGCCGCTCTACCGCGACCAAGCGCTCGCCGCGCAACGCATCTCCGGCCTGGGCGACATCGTCCTGATCCGGCCGGTGTCCTTCGCCCTTGCGACGACCGTTCTGGCGGGCTTCGTGCTGGCCGTCTGCCTGTTCCTGGCGTTCGGCACCTATACCAAGCGCGCGACCGTCAGCGGCCAACTTGCCCCGGACGCGGGACTGCTCAAGCTGTACGTGCCGCAACCGGGCATCGTGCTCGAGCGCCGCGTGCAGGAAGGCCAGCACGTGGCCGCCGGTGAGGTGCTGTATGTCGTATCGGGCGACCAGCAAAGCGCGTTGGGCGACACGCATCAGGCGATCAGCATGCAGATACGGCAGCGCCACGACAGTTTGCACGAGGCCCGGCAAAAGACGGCCCTGCTGCAGCAAGGCGAAGTCGGCACCCAGGCCACCGCCATCGCCAGCCTGAAGGCGCAGCTTGCCGCCATGGACCAGCAGATCGCTGGCCAGCGCGAACGCATCAAGCTCGCGCAGGATAGCGCCCAGCGCTATCGGCAACTGATGGATAAAGGTTATCTGTCGCCCGAGGAAACCGATCAGAAGCGCGCTGAACTCCTGGACCAGCGCAACCTGCTGCAAGCGCTGCTGCGCGACCGCATCGGGCTGGCAACCACCCTTGCGACACACGAACAGTCGCTGGCCGAGCTGACGCTGCGCCATCAGAACCAGCTGGCGCAACTGGACCGGGAATTGTCCGCCGTGGCGGTCGAACTGACCCAGAACGAGGCGCGGCGCCAGATCGTCCTGACCGCGCCCCACGCGGGCGTGGTCACGGCCGCCACCGCCGATCCCGGCCAGGCGGTCGACAGCCGCCGGCCGCTTGCCACAATTGTTCCGGACGGCGCGAACCTGCTGGCCGAACTGCTGGCGCCCAGCCGCGCGGTCGGTTTCGTGGCGCCGGGCGACAAGGTGCTGATCCGTCTGGCCGCCTATCCCTATCAGACGTTTGGCCAGCAGACCGGCATCGTCCAGGACGTGGCGCGCAGCGCCCTGCCCGAATGGCAGCTCGACGACGCCAAGCGCAACACGCCAGACGACGAGGCCGTCTACCGCATCACGGTGGCGATCGAGACGCCCGCCTACGGCCCGCAAGGCCAGGAACTGGCGCTGCGGCCCGGCATGCGGCTGGAGGCCGATTTGCTGCAGCAGACGCGCCGGCTGTACCAGTGGGCGTTCGATCCGGCCATGCGCCTGGCGGAAAAGCTATGAGCGCGCTGGAGCGCCTGGCGCTCGGATTCAAGCGGCGCGTGCCGGGGCTACTGCAGACCGAAGCGGCCGAGTGCGGCCTGGCCTGCGTGGGGATGATTGCGGGCTATCACGGCCACCACCAGAGCCTCGCGGCCCTGCGCGCGCGCTTTCCGGTGTCGATGAAAGGCGCGACGCTCGCCACGCTGATTCAGGTGGCCGGCCAGCTTGGCCTGGCGGCGCGTCCCGTCAAGGCCGGACTGGGCGCCCTCGGCCTCCTGAAGCTGCCCTGCATCCTGCACTGGGAGTTCAATCACTTCGTGGTGCTGACAGCCATCAACGCGCGCTCGGCCACCCTGATCGACCCGGCGAGCGGCGAGCGCACCTGCTCCCTTGCGGCGCTGTCGGCGTCCTACACCGGCGTCGCGCTGGAACTGTGGCCAACGCCGCAGTTCCAGGAGACGCGCGCAAGCGCACCTGTGCGCCTGCGCGAACTCACCGGGCGCATCCGCGGCCTGGGCGGGGCATGCTCGCAGGTGCTGCTGCTGGCGCTGGCCCTCGAGATCCTGACGGTCGTGCAACCCTTCTTCCTGCAGTGGATCGTGGACCACGTGCTGAACACGGGCGACCGCGACCTGTTGACCACCTTGGCGCTGGCCTTCGCCCTGCTGATGGTGATGAAGCAGCTCACCTCGGTGGCGCGCGGCTGGATGCTGATGGTCATGAGCACGACGCTGAACCTGCAATGGCGCACAAACGTCTTCACCCACCTGCTGCGTCTGCCGGTCGCCTGGTTTGAAAAGCGGCACCTGGGCGATGTGGTGTCGCGCTTTGGGGCCGTCGACGAGATCCAGCGCACCTTGACGACCTCATTCCTGGAAGCCGTGCTGGACGGGCTGGTGATGCTCATCACGCTGGTGCTCATGTTCCTCTACAGTCCGCCGCTCGCGGGAATCTCGCTGGGCGCCATGGCGCTTTACGGCATCGTGCGCTGGAGCGGCTATACGCCGCTGCGCAATGCCACCGAGGCGCACATCGTGCACGCGGCCAAGGAGCAAACGCACTTTCTCGAAACGGTGCGCGGGGTGAAGGCGATCAAGCTCTTCCAGCATCAGGACGACCGCCGGTCGCGGTGGCTGTCGCTGCTGGTCAACGAGATCAACGCGGATCTTCGCACGCAGAAGTGGGCGCTGTTCTTTCGCACCTGCAACGGCCTGCTGTTTGGCCTGTCGTCCATCGTCATCCTGTGGCTGGGCGCCAGGCTCGTGCTGGACGGTCAGTTCACCGTGGGCGCCCTGCTCGCCTTTATCGTCTACAAGACACTGTTCGACCAGCGCGTGGCGGCGCTTCTGGACAAGCTGGTCGACGTGAAGATGCTGAGGCTGCAGGGCGAGCGCCTGGCCGACATCGTGCGCCAGTCACCCGAACCGCCGGAAGACATGCCGCAGGCGGACGACATGCCTGTGCGCCCGCCAGTGATCGAGGTGCGCAACCTGCGCTTTCGCTACAGCCCGCAGGAACCCTACGTGCTCGACGGCGTCAGCTTCCGGATCGAGCCCGGTGAATCCGTCGCCATCACGGGGCCGTCGGGCGGCGGCAAGTCGACGCTCATCAACATCCTGCTCGGCGTCCTGGTGCCGACGGACGGCGACGTGCTGATCGACGGGGTGCCCGCCCGCGGCGCCGGCGCGGCCTGCCTGCGCCGGATGGCGGGCACCGTGTTGCAGGACGACGCGCTCTTTGCCGGGTCCCTCGCCGAGAACATCAGTTTCTTCGATCCGCAGTACAGCCCGGAGCGCGCTGCCCAATGTGCGCAGATCGCCGCAATCCACGACGACATCCGCGCCATGCCGATGGGCTACAACACGCTGGTGGGGGACATGGGCACCGTGCTCTCAGGCGGCCAGAAGCAACGGGTGCTGCTGGCGCGCGCGCTGTACAAGCGGCCAGCCGTCCTGTTCCTGGACGAAGCGACCAGCCATCTGGATATCGACCGGGAACGTGCGGTCAACGCGGCCATCGCGCGGCTTGAGATAACACGCGTGATCGTCGCGCATCGGCCAGACACGATCGGCGCGGCCGAGCGGGAAATCGCGCTGGCGAACGGCAAGGTCGTCCGGGACAGCGGCCGGCGCGCATGCGCCGCAGCAAGGGTCGTCCCGGCCTAGACCGGCTTGCCGAACACGCCGCCGCGCCGCGCCACCAGCGTGGCCTGCGTGCGGTTCAGCACCCCAAGCGTGCCCAGGATGGCCGACACGTGCGTCTTGACGGTCTTTTCCGTCATGTTGAGCTGTTCCGAGATTTCCTTGTTGCGCAGGCCATCGCACATCAACCGCAACACCTCGCTCTGGCGCGGCGTCAGCGCGCGCAGCAGCGCCGCCTCGTCCTGCGCGGCGCCGGCACTGCCGGTGGCGGACGCAGCGTGCATGACCCGCGCCGGCGCTTCGTCAATCGCCAGCAGCGCGGCCGCCAGTTCCTGGCAGCTGGCGGACTTGTTCATGAATCCCTGCGCCCCCGCGTCCATGGCGCGGCGCCGGTCCTCGGGATCCTGCGACGCCGACAGCACCAGCACGCGCAGTTGCGCCCGCCGCTGCCGCAGGCGCTTGAGCAGATCCGCGCCCGCGATGTCGGGCAGATAGAAATCCATGATGACGTTGCGGATGGCGTCGTGCTGGTCCAGCACCTCCAGCGCCTCCTGCCCGCTGGCCGCCGGGTGGATGGTCACGTCGGGCAGCGCATCGTCAAGCGCCATGACCAGTGCTTCGCGGAACATGGCATGGTCGTCAATCAATAGCACTGCCGTCATTCGGCGTCTCCGGTCAGGGGGTGAACAGGGGTGGCCTGAAGCAGTCCGGCCACGCGCTCGCGCAGTGCCTGGACCTGCACGGGCTTGTGCAGCAGCGGCACCCCGCGGGCGGCGGCCTCGGACAGCCGGGCCGGATCCGTGTCGCCGCTGACCATCAAGGCCGGCAGGTCCGGATCGTTGTATTCCTCGCGCAGCCTTTCAATGACATGGATGCCCGTCTCGTGGTCGCGCAGGCGGTAGTCGCTGATGATGAGCGCGGGGCTTTCGGCCAACGGCAGCACGCGCTCGAGCAGCGCATTGCCGCTGGTGGCGGCGATGACGCGGCAGCCCCAGCTCTCGAACAGCATGGACAGGCCCGCCAGATTCTGCGGATCGTCGTCCACCAGCAGAACCAGCGTGCCTTCCAGGCCGCCGCTGGACGCGGTCACCTGCGGCATGCCGGGCTCCGGGTCACGCACAGGCGGCTCCGACGCTGCACGTTCCGCGATAGGCGCCGTCAGGGCAAAGACGGTGCCGCGCCCCACCTGCGAGCGCAGCGACAGCTCGTGCCCCAGCAGCCGCGCCGTACGGCGCACGATGGCAAGCCCCAGTCCCAAGCCTTTGCTGCGATCGCGTTCGGGGTTGCCCAATTGATGGAATTCCCAGAACACGCGTTCCTGCTCCGGCTTCGGAATGCCCGGGCCGTTGTCCCAGACCTCGATCCGCAGCCGCCCGCCGGCGCGCCGGCATCCGATCAGCACTCGCCCGCCCGCCGTGTGCGTGATGGCGTTGCTGATCAGGTTGCGCAGAATGCGTTCAAGCAGGATGGGATCCGATCGCACGCTGACCGCGCAGGCCCGCACCCGCACCGTGATGCCCTTCTCGGCCGCCTGGGGCGCGTATTCCGCCCGCAAGCGCTCAAGCAGCGGCTGCAGGGCAAAGGCCTCGACGCGCGTCTCGATGACGCCGGCATCCAGCCGGGACAGGTTCAAAAGCGCGTCGAACAGCTGGCCCATCGCCGCCATCGCGCTGGCGATGTTGTCGACCAGATAGCGGCCATGCCGCGACAGGCGCTCGTTCGTGAGCAGCCCCAGGAACAGGTTGACCGCGTGCACCGGCTGACGCAGGTCGTGACTGGCTGCGGCAAGGAAGCGCGACTTTTCCACGTCGCTGCGTTCTGCGGCCGCCTTCTCCTGGCGCACCTGTTCCAGCAGCGCCAGGTTTTCATAGCCCAGCCGCAAGGCGTCCAGATGCGTGCGGTTCATGCGGTGGATAAACGCCAGGGTGGCGACCAGATAGGCCAGCCCGCTGGTGACCAGCGCCAGGTGAATGGCGGACGGCTGCGCCGCCAGCGCGATGAACATGGGCGCGAAGGCGGGGATCTCGAACGCGTACATGACCGGCAACATCATGTAGTTCGAGTAGATGGCGCCGGTGCCCAGCCCGAACAGGATGACGATGAAAAAGAGCTGGTATTCCAGCGGAACGATGAACGTCCAGTAGGCGAACGGCAAGCCCCACAGGATGCCCGAACACAGGTTGCCCACCAGCATGCGCCGCACCCAGATCCGAGCGGCGGCCGGGTCGGCACGGCGCCGGTCGTAGGCCAGCATGGCACCCAGGCGCAATGCGCCGACCACCAGCGTGACGGCAATCCACAGCAGGATCTGCTGACGGGGCAGCACGTCCAGCAGCGCAAAGACCGAGAAGCAGGCGGTGATCAGTGAGCCAGCCAGCGCGAAGGGAAACATCCGGCGCAGCGCGTCCACCTGCACCTGATGGATGCGGGCGGCATACACGGAACCTTGCGGCGGAGGAGCGGGAATCGGGCCGATGGCAGGTTGCACGGTGATGAGCGCCAGAAAACACGGCGCAACGCGAGAGGCGGGGCCGCCATCAGGCAGCCGGCGTGGAAGCGTCCCGATTTTAGACGTTACACGCTACATGTAAACGGACATTTCACACCACTCGCTGTCTCGTCCGTTTGAGCCGACGCACCCGCATCGAGACTGCCCCGCTGGCTCAACGCCCGCCCTTTCCGCAGCCAGCTCATGAGCGCGCGCAGCGCTATCGCACTTCAATCCGTATCCGCCGCGCCGTTCGTCAACCGCCAGTACGTTTCATGCACTGCCAATTCCAGGGCGGTGCTCTCCAACCCCTTGAGCTGCGACGCGTAGGCCTGGATGGCGCGCGCCTTGCTTGCCGCATCCACGGTCAGACGAACGGGCGTGGCCATGACGCCCCGCGCGAGCAGTTGCGACAGCCGGGCCTGCACGACGCCGGGCCGCTCGCAGTGCGGCACATCCTCGTAGCCGAACCAGGCAACGCCGGGCAACGCGGCGCGGATCATGAGGGCGGCGTCGCTGACGCGCTCGTGGTCGCAATGGAAAACGCCCAGCGGCATCGCCACGCTCGCGGGCGCCAAGCTCGCCAGCAGGTGAAACAGGCGTTCGGTGATCTGCGGTCCATCCTGATCCGCCGTCGCGGTGTACTGACAGTCCAGAAAGCCGAGCTCCCGCCCCACTGCCCCCACGATGCCAAGCGCCTCCCTGTCTTCGGCCAGCCGGCACGTCATCGCGGCGTCCGCGCTGTCGAACCCGCATCGGCGGTCCCAGTCGGTCAGCGGATGCTGCGCGGGCGCCCGCGCGGTAAAAACCGTCACGACCGTGCTGCCCGGCCGCGCCGCTAACAGGCCAGCGCAACTCAGGACGGCGTCATCCAGATGCGGGGAGATCACAACGAGGGGGGATGGCGGCAGCGACGGATCGTCAGCCGGGTTTGGCGCTTGCGCAAGGTCCATCGGGTGATTTCGATCCGCGAGGGATCGCAGTGAATGGCAACCCCGTCATGCAGCAAGCGCCATGCCGGGCTGCATCCACACGCCCCCGGCGCCGCCAAACGCTCTCACCGCGCGGCGCAGGCACGCGAATTGCGGCGCCCGATGTCTGCCCGGCACCGGAATCGTCGACGACCGCGTCAGCGTGCGGATCGATCACGTGCCTCTTCGAATCCTGCCGCGCCGGCACGCGGCCTCGAAGCGCATCTGATCCGTCTGTTGATCGCCCCAACAACACGGAGCTGTACCGGCATGAGAATAAATGAAGGGCCGCTTCCCCGTTCCGCTGGCGGACTTCTCGTCCTGCTGCTGATCGCCTTTGTCGGTTTTCTGGCGGCAATGCTGTTCTCGCTGCACCTGTCCGTCGACAAAAGCGACGATATGGCGGCGATGCGCCAGAGCAAGGAGCTGCAGCAGGCAATCAGCAACACGCTGGACGACGTGGCGCAGGCGCAGGAAGCCGTCGCCATCTGGGACATGCTGGCCGATGAACTGGCCAAGCCCGCGCCCGACCAGGCCTGGCTCGACGACAACGTGGGGGCCTTTCTGCATCGGCTGTTCGAACAGGATCTGGTGTTCATCCTTGGCCCGGACAACACGGTGCGCTTCGGCAATGTCCACGGCGAACTGGTTCCCCCTGAACGCTACGCCGTGTACGAACCGGACCTGCGCCCGTTCATCGCGCTGACTCGCGGACAGGACACCCGGCCCAACAACGACCATGAGCGCCTGCCCGGCCAGCCTCCCTCCACCAATTCGTCGGTGCGCACGACGGCTGCCGCCGTGCATGCCACCGACCTCGCAACCATCGGGCAAAGGCCTGCGGTGGTGAGCGTGATGCGCGTCGCGCGCTTTCCGCCCAACCTCGATACCCCGGCGGTCGAGACGCCCAATCTGCTCGTGAGCGTCAGATTCGTCGACGGGGATTTCCTGCGCTCGTTCGCACGAGACAACCTGATAGACGGGCTTCATTATCATCCCGTGCGCACGCGTCACGATGGAGTGCACGAGCGCGAAGAGCCCCTGCTGTCGTCCGATGGCGCGTTGCTCGGCTATCTGATGTGGCGGCCCGACCTGCCCGGCTCCGAACTTTGGCGCTCGATGCTGCCCGCCGTGGCCGCCATGCTCGCCAGCGCCTTCATCCTTGTCGCATGGCTGGCGCTGCGCACCTATCGCCTGCTGCGCCAGCAACAGGCGCACCTGAGCGCACTACGGACGGCCCATGTCGAACTGAAGGCCAGCGAAGCGCACGCGCAGCATCTCGCCTTTCACGACGTGCTGACCGGACTGCCTAACCGCGCCTATTTCAATACCTGCGTGGACCAGGCGCTGGTCCGCCGCCGGCCCGATGCGTGCTGTGCGGTGCTGCTGCTGGACCTGGACCATTTCAAGCAGGTCAACGACACGTGGGGCCACGCCGCGGGCGACGCGCTCATCGAAGAGTTCGCAAGACGGGTCAAGCTCATCCTCGGGCCGGACGATGCGGTCGCGCGGCTGGGCGGAGACGAGTTCGCCGTGCTGATGCAGAACGCGACCGAAGCTGGCGCGACCGAGCTGCTGCAACGCATCCTCGCGGAGGTGCGCGAGCCCTTCGACCTGCTGGGCGGCCGGGCCTTCGTGGGCGCCAGCATCGGCGCGTCGATGGCCCCGCGTGACGGCACGACGCGCAGCGAGCTGCTGCGCAAGGCCGACATCGCGCTGTATCGCGCGAAGGAGCTGGGCAGGAACCAGTACAGCTTCTTCGCCCCCGACATGGACGACACGCTGAAGGCCAAGGCGGTGATCGAGGAAGACCTGCGCCGCGCGCTGGCTGACAGCGGCCAGCTCCAGGTCCATTTCCAGCCGCAGATCGACAGCAGCACGCAACAGCTGGTGGGCGTGGAGGCGCTGGTGCGATGGAACCATCCGGGCAAGGGCCCGGTGTCGCCGCAGATCTTCGTGCCGGTGGCCGAGTCCACGGGGCTGATCGTGCCGCTGGGCGAATGGGTACTGAAGGAAGCCTGCCACGCCGCGTTGCAATGGCCGGGCCTGTCCATCGCCGTGAACCTGTCGCCCGTGCAGTTTCGCGGCCAAGGGTTCGCGGAGCGCGTCATCGACCTCGTGCAACGCGCGGGCGTGGACCCCGCGCAGATCGAACTGGAGGTCACTGAAGGCGTGTTCATTGAAGACGATGGCCGGGTGCAGAAAGCGATCGCCACACTGCGCGCCGCGGGATTCCGGATAGCGCTGGACGATTTTGGAACCGGCTATTCCAGCCTGAGCTACCTGCAGCGGTTCGCGGTCGACAAGATCAAGATCGACCGCAGCTTCGTGGCCAATATCGGCGAAGGCAGCGATTCGACCGCCATCGTGAATGCGGTCGTGATGCTGGGACGGTCAATGGGACTGACGATCAACGCTGAAGGGGTCGAGACGCCTGCGCAGCGCGATTTTCTGCGCGCTGCGGGCTGCGATGAATTGCAGGGCTTTTTGTTTTCGCGCGCGGTGCCGGAAGCAGAAATTACCGAGTACCTGCGTAAGGCGCGGTCTATAGCCGGCCGCTGACCCTTGACGCCAAGGGCGCTTGGACCCAAACGCAAAAACGCCGCTATGAATAGCGGCGTTAACAATGTCCTGCGAATTGGGGTGGTGGGTTGTGCGAGACTCGAACTCGCGACCAACGGATTAAAAGTCCGCTGCTCTACCGACTGAGCTAACAACCCGACCGAAGCCCGAAATTATGGCGGATTTCGATGGGCTTGTCAAAAAATGACAGCCGGTCGTGTTGCAGGCGCGGTCTGTCCGCATCCCGCCGCCACAACCCGCCAAAAAAACGGCCGCTCGCGGCGGCCGTCTTCAGAACGCGTCCAGCTCCTGGATTACCAGGCGGCCACCACGGCGCCCTTGAACTTGGTCTGGATGAATTCCTTCACAGCGGGGCTGTGATAGATCGAGACCAGCTTGGCGAACTCGGGACGGTCCTTGTCCTTTTCACGCACGACCAGCACGTTGGCGTACGGCGAATCGGGCGATTCCTGGGCGATAGCATCCTTGGTCGGGTTCAGGCCGGCTTCCAGCGCGAAGTTGGTGTTCACGGCCGAGGCGTCGGTGTCGTCCAGCGAACGCGGCAATTGGGCGGCGTCCAGTTCGATGAAGCGCAGCTTCTTGGGGTTTTCGACCACGTCGATCGGCGTGGCCTTCAGGCCCGCTTCCGGACGCAGCTTGATCAGACCATTGGCCTGCAGCAGCAGCAGCGCGCGGCCGCCGTTGGTCGGGTCGTTCGGCAGCGCGATGCGGGCGCCTTCCTTCAGTTCGGACAGCGACTTGATCTTCTTGCTGTAGATGCCGATCGGGAAGATCACGGTCTTGGCGATGCTGACCAGCTTGTAGCCGCGATCAGCGTTGGCGTTGTCCAGGTAGGGCTGGTGCTGGTAGCTGTTCAGGTCCAGGTCGCCCGCGGCGAGCGCCACGTTGGGCTGCACGTAGTCCGAGAACTCGATGACCTGCAGGTTCAGGCCCTGCTTGGCGGCTTCGGCCTTGACCACATCAAAGATCTGGGCGTGCGGGCCGGCGGTGACGCCGACCTTCAGGGGCTTGTCCTGAGCCAGCGCGGGCTGGGCGAAAACGGCGGCGCCCAACGCGAACGCGGCCAGCGACTTCAAAACCTTGATGCTCATGTTGCGATATCCCGATATGACGGAAGTAGGAAAAAACAAAGTGGATCAGCGATGCGACATGCGGCGCACGAAGCGGTCGCCCAGGCTCTGGATGGCCTGCACCAGAACGATCAGCACGATCACGACCGCGGCCATGACGTCCGACTGGAAGCGCTGGTAGCCGTAGCGGATCGCCAGGTCGCCCAGCCCGCCGCCGCCGATGGCGCCGGCCATGGCCGAATAGCCGATCAGGCTGACAACGGTCACGATGGTGGCGGCGATGAGGCCCGGCAGGGCTTCGGGCAGCAGCACCTTCATGATGATCTGCATGGGCGACGCACCCATCGCGCGCGCTGCGGTGACCAGACCCGGATCGACTTCGCGCATGGCGTTTTCGGCGATGCGGGCCATGAACGGAATCGCGGCCACGGACAAGGGCACGATGGCGGCGGTGGTGCCGATGGAGGTCTGTGCCACCAGCCGCGTGAACGGGATGATCGCGACCATCAGGATCACGAACGGCACGGAGCGGGTCGCGTTGATGATGGCGCCCAGCACGTGGTTCACGGGCTGGTTTTCAAGCATGTTGCCGCGCGCGGTCACCGTCAGCGTCACGCCGAGCGGAATGCCGATGATCACCGCGATGGCGCTGGCCACGCCCACCATCAGCAGGGTGTCAAGCAGCGACGTAATAAGCAGGTCGATCAGTTGCGGACTCATGAGCTATTTCTTCAACGGTAATGTCACGGGCGTTCAGGGCGGCGATGCCGTCCTTGAGCGCGGCGGGCGCGCCTTGGGCCAGCACGAACATCGTGCCCACGGCCACGCCCTGGATGTCTTCGACGCGCGCCTGCACCAGGCCCACGTCCAGCGCGAACTGCCGGGTCAGGTCGGACAGGAAGGCGCCCGATGCGTCGGTGCCGGTCAGCGACAGGCGCAGCAGACGCACGGCCTGGCCGGGCTTGGCGGCGGTAAGCGCGCGGATGCGTTCCTGGACGGCGGCCAGCGTGGCGTCGGTCAGTTCCGACGCGGTGGCGGCCGACACCATGTTGCGCGTCACGTCGTGGCGCGGCTGGGCGAACACTTCACGCGTGCTGCCGACTTCCACCACCTCGCCCTGCGACAGCACGGCGACGCGGTCGCAGACCTCGCGCACGACTTCCATCTGGTGCGTGATCATGACCACGGTCACGCCGGTCTTGCGGTTGATGTCGCGCAGCAGCGCCAGGATGTTGTGCGTGGTTTCCGGGTCCAGCGCGGACGTGGCTTCGTCGCTCAGCAGGACGTCCGGATTGTTGGCCAGCGCCCGGGCAATGCCGACACGCTGCTTCTGGCCGCCGCTGATCTGGCTGGGGTAACGGTCGCGCAGATGCTCCAGGCCTACCAGCGCCAGCAGGCGCTCGACGCGCGCCGGAATCTCGGCCTTGGCCACGCCCGCGATTTCCAGCGGCAGGGCCACGTTGCCGTACACCGTGCGGCGCGACAGCAGGTTGAAGCCCTGGAACACCATGCCGATGCGGCGGCGCTGTTCACGAAGCTGCGCTTCGTTGAGGCCCGTCAGGGCCTGGCCGCCGATGGAGATGTTGCCTTGGTTGGGACGTTCCAGCAGGTTGATGCACTGGACCAGCGTGCTTTTACCGGCCCCGCTGGGACCGATGATGCCGAAGACCTCGCCCTGCTCGATGTGCAGGTTGATGCCGCGCAGCGCCTGGAATTCTCCGTGCGGCGTGGCATAGGTCTTGGATAGGTTCTCGATGTGAATCATGGCAAGCGATTTTGTATCTTTTCTCTTCTAAAGAGAACGACCGTTTTTTCCATTTTTAATAACTACAAGTAATATGAGTTGCCGACGCGGCCCCGCTGCGCTTCTCAAAGAAGGCGCAAGTGCCCCGACAACGGCGATCCGGCAAAGACACAAAGGGCAGCCGGGAAGGAAAGCCTTCCTGACTGCCCTTTTTATTGGTGGCCGACAGGCGGCCGATCCGGGTTCAGCGAGCGCGCGAAATGCGGACTTCCGCGCCGCGGCGCTTCACTTCCAGGCCTTCGGACGGCGAAATCCGCAGCCCTTCCAGCCCCTTGATGTAGCTCGAGCCCTGCATCTGCATCACGCGGATCTTGTTGCGCATGACGACCGGGTTATGCACCGGCATGCCGAACATCCAGACCTCGTCCAGGATACGGGCCGAGTTGAACTCGCCCGTATGCTGCGCGGCCGGTCCGAGACAGAGCATGTGACCTTCGCGGCCAAACACCGGGAACTGGCCCAGCTCGCAATCGATGGTCCAGGTGGTGCCGCCTTCGTAGCGATGGCCGGTGTTCAGATCCCACCACGCCTCGCCCTTGGGCAGGTAGACGCGCACCTGATTGCCCGGTTCGGTGACCGGCGCCACCAGCAGGGCCGGACCCAGCAGGTATTGCAGATCCCATTCGTGGGCGTGCGGATCGTTCGGGAACGACAGCGCCATGGAGCGCTGCACCGGCAGGCCGGTACGGGCCGAGTCCTCGATGGCGCCCAGCACATAGGGCACCAGGCGGTAGCGCCACTGCATCCAGGTCTTGGCGTGGGAAAGGGTTTCGTCGCCGAAATCCCAGGGCATCAGCCCTTCCACGCCTTGGAACGAGAAATTGGCCGAGAACACGCCGGCGGTCAGCCAGCGCAGGTAAAGCTCGGACGTCATGCCCGAACGATCGCGCGCGGCTGAACCGATGTTGTGCACCTGGACGGGCACGCCGCTCGAACCGATCGACAGGGACGTGCGCAGCGTGTGGCGCAGGCCTTCCCAGGTGTTGTCGACCTGGGGACCCACCTGCCACGGCAGGCGCTGGGCCGCCGGGAATAGGTCGGCGCTGGGCACCACGCCTTCGGGCGGCACCTTCAGTCCGGCCACCGCGTCGAACAGCGCGCGGCGCACCAGCAAGGGGTACATGGAGCGCAAGGCCGGGCCGGTCTCACCGTTGCGGGCGGTCACGCCATCGGGGATGGCGATCTGCGCGTCGCAAGCGGGCGCGTCCAGGCCGTCTTCCACCAGTTGGCGGTGACGCTCGACCCACAGGTTGTAGATGTCGCGGTAGGTCAGGTCCAGCAGGCCGTAGGGCTGGCCGGACGTGGCGGCGTTGCCGTCGAACACCTGGGCGGCGCCGTCGTCCTTGGTCAGCAGCCAGCCGCGGTCTTCCAGCTCTTCAAAGAGCGGACTGGTCTTGATGACGCCCGGAAAGCCGGAGGCCGCCACATGCACGTTGTGCTTGTGAAAGAGCGCCAGCATCTGCTTGGCGTCGGGAAAGCGCTGGGCGTCCCATTCGAAAACCGTTTTGTCCGCCTGAAAGCCCCACGCGATCGGCTGGGCCAGCGTCACGGCATCGACGGGAATCTGGTTTTCGCGCATGCGCGCCACCAGGGCGACCGTCTGCGTCGGCATTTCGCCGGCGGCCTGCTGCAGCCACGCGCCCATTGCCCACAGGACGGGCTGGCCGGCGCGGCCGGTCAGCGCGGTGTATTGATTCAGGATTTCGGCGGGTTCGCCGGCAAAGAGGAACAGGTCCAGCACGGCGTCGTCGACGGTCAGCACATAGGCCGAATCCGCGGGCGCGACGCCCACCGAATGTTCCACGCGGCGCATCGTGTTGGCGTAGACGCCCCAACCGCGCGGGCTCCATGCCAACGGCAGCGCACGATGCTCGGGGTCGTCGGAGACCACCGATTCCTCGCGGCGGTTCAGATCCCCGGGCGTTTCGCCCAGGCCGAACACCCGCTCATCGGCGGCCAGCGTGAAACCGGCCGTCCAGACAGCGTCATCGGCCTGGTCCAGCGCGTTGTACCCGAATGCGGGCGTATGCGCGGAAACCTCGGATTCGAAGACGCGGTCTTCGTTGCGGTACAGGGCGACGCGCACAGGGTTGGTCTGAATCTCCAGGGCGACGTCGCCCTGTGTGATTCGCCAGCCGTCCCCGCTTTCGCGGGGCGCGATGGTAGCTTCGCCCACCGCCTCCTGGCGCGCGAGCAGCATTTCGGCCACGGCGCGCACGCGCGCGCCGGGCTTGTCATCATTGAAGTGGTTCGCCTCGCCGCAGCGCAGGCGAAAAACTCCAGGCGCATGCGCCTCGACTACCAGGTGCAACCCATCGCCCGCGTCGAAATCGATGCGACTGGGGCGGGACGTCAACAGCTCGACATTATCGAGCTGGGTAGTATGGGCAAAGTCGAACTTGGGCGGCACAGAGCATCCCCCGGCTTAAGCCAAAAACCATCAAAAGACGCTATTTTGACGGATTTGAGCTTTGAAATAAACTCGATCCCTCTTTTGGACGGTTAATTCATCCAAAAAAGGGGCATGAAGCCCTTGGCCTGCGCCAGGCGCGCAGACGCCGCCGAGTCGCCGAATTGCCGTCCCGAAAGGTCAATTGCGGCCTATTCGCGCCAAATTCCGGCAATTCTTACAATTCTACGCCAGCCCGGCAAAGCCCCCGCCGCGCATTAAATTTTTTTCATCGTGGTGAAACAAGCTGGGCCAGATCGGTCTCTAGCGGCAGCGGTTCGGCCATCAGACGGGCCGCGATCAGGTCTCCCATCAGCGCCGACCACGACAGCCCCCGCGATGCATAACCCGCGGCCAGCCACAGACCCGGGGCATGCGGCAATTCTCCGACCGCGGGCAGACGGCCCGGCAGGACGGCGCGCCACCCAGCCCACCCGGGCAGGCTGCCCGGCACCAGCGCGTCAAATGCCGGAAAACGGCCATCCAGCAGCCCGGCCGCCTTGCCCAGCGTGACGCCCTGCCCTTCGGCGCCCACCACGGCCTCGGCAGCGCCGTGGACATAGGTGCTGCCGACGACGCAGCCCACGCCGATGTCCGGCAACAGATACCCCTCGCCCCCGACGATGCACCGCGGGCCTCCGTCCAGGGCCGCGGCCGGGATCAAGGTGACTTCACCGGCCAGCGCGTGCATCTGGGCGACGCGGGGCAGCGGGTCAAGCAGGCCGCTGGCCGCCAGCACCTCGCGCGATCCGGCGGCATTGGCCAGGATCACCGTGTCGGCCCGGGCCAGCTCCGCACCGGACGCGTCCAGCACGCGCCAAGCCTGGCCCGCAGACGACACCCGCTCGGCGCGACCGGGGATCACCACCGCGCCGGACGCGGACAGCAACGCGTCGATCAGCAGCCCCGGCTGCACCAGCATCCCTTGCGAAAAGAACACGCCGCCCCGCGCGACCGGCAGTCCGGCCAGTGCGCTGGCTTCTTCGCGCGACACCTGGCGCACCCAATCCGACGGAAACGCCAGCGCTTCCAGGGTGCCGGCCAGCGTCGCCGACCGGCCCGCGTCCCGCTCGACCTGGACGGTGCCGCACACCCGTGGCGCCGCGCCGCCCGGCAGACCCTGCCAGCGCGCCAGCGCCCGTTCGCTGCCCGCCCGCGACAGCCGCGCCCGTGCGTTGTCATCCCGCGCGACCACCGGAGTAAGCGCCGCGGCCAAGTGGCCGGCATGCGCCGGCGCGCCCAGCGACCGGGCGGCGTCCAATACCGTAACGCGCCAGCCTCGGCCTGCCAGCGCGTGAGCAATGCCCGCACCGGCCAGCCCCGCGCCCACGACCACCGCATGCCGTTCCGATGAGACCGCCGCCGGCAGCGCCGCACTTCCGGCCTGGAAGACCCGCCCCACCGTCATGTGCCATTTGCCCCCATATCCGGGCGCCCGGCGCACGTCGAAGCCGGCATCGGCCAGATTGCGGCGCAGTTCGCCGGTGCAGGCCCACGTGGCGACCGTGGCGTCCGGCGCCGCCAGGCTGGCCAACGCGCGCAACAGCGGCGGCGCCCATATCTCGGGGTTGCGCTCGGGCGCGAAGCCGTCCAGGAAAAACGCGTCCACCCGTGCGCCCAGGCGCGGCGCCAGCACCTGCGCATCGCCAAAGCCCAGCGTCAGTGTGACGGCGCCGTTCTCGAATTCCAGCCGATGCAGTCCCGGCAGCAGCGCCGGCCACTGCGCAGCCAGGGCGCGCGCCAGGCCTGCCAGCGGCTCGGGTGCATGGCGCGCCAGCAGCGCGGCCAGGTCGTCCCGGGAAAATGGGTGCGCTTCCATCGAGACGACGTGCAAAGCCGCAGACCGTTGCGGATCGTCCCGCCACGCTTTCCACAGCGCCAGGAAGTTCAGCCCCAATCCAAAGCCCGTCTCGCAGACGGTGAACGAGGCGCGCCCCCGCCAGCGCTCCGGCAGTCCGTTGCCGCGCAGGAAGACGTGTTCGGCCTGGCCCAGCGCCCCCGACGGCGAGTGATAGACATCGCCATAGACGGAACTGACCAGCCTGCCGTCGGCATCGACATCAACCTTTGCGGGAACCAGCGGAACGTAAGTCACAGACATCCAGCCCAATAAATACAAACACGATGAAGCGCGAATTATCGGGCCGCCGGCCGATTCGCGTTGGATGCGCACCACGCGGCCCAATGGATTAGTCCGTTTGCCACGGGTTTGACGCATGGACGGGCTTACACTGGGCCAATGGATACCTACGATCAGCCCCAATCGCTGGCTTCGCCCATCGACCTGTGCGCCGCGATCGACGCGGCGGTCACGGCCGCCCACGCCGGCGCAGCCATCCTGCAATCCTACGCGCACCACCGCGCCGATCTCGTGATCGATCGCAAGGCCCGCAACGATCTCGTATCGCAGGCGGACCGCGAGGCGGAGGCCGCGATCATCCAGGAATTGAAGGCCCGCACGCCCAGGTTCGGCATCGTCGCCGAAGAAACGGGCGGCAAGGCGCAAGGCGCGGCCACCTGGTACATCGACCCGCTCGATGGCACGACCAACTTCCTGCACGACATCCCGCACTACGCCGTGTCCATCGCCCTGATCGCGCACGCGGGCACGTCGATGTCGGCCAACGAAACACTGGCCGTGGACACGCCGGTCATCGGCGTGGTCTACGACCCCTGCCGCGAAGAGCTGTTCACGGGCGTGTACGGCGTGGGCGCATGGCTGAATGGCCGGCGGATCTCATGCTCGCGCACGCAGACGATCGAAGACGCCGTGCTGGCCACGGGCTTCCCGTTCCGCGACTTCTCATTTGCCGCGCAGTACATGCCAATGTTGCATGACGCCATCAACCGGTCTCGTGGCGTGCGCCGCATGGGCGCCGCCGCGCTGGACCTGGCCTGGACCGCCTGCGGCCGATACGACGGCTACTGGGAAATGGGCCTGGCGCCCTGGGACGTGGCTGCAGGCACACTGATCCTGCGCGAAGCGGGCGGTGTCTGCACCGACATGCACAAGCAGGATCCCTGGCCGATCGGCGGGCGCGTCGTGGCGGGCAATCCCGCCATCGAACGCGCGCTGCATGAAATGATTGCCCCGCATCTGAACAACCAGGGCTGAAACGCAAACCGCAGGCAGCCAAACGGCGGCCTGGACACCAGAGGCCGCCTTGCGCGGCCTCTGGCGCTTTACGCGGACGTCTTGGCGGATGCCGCAGCGGCCTGCGCGTCCGGCCGCAGCTCGCGGCGCAGGATCTTGCCCACGTTGCTCTTGGGCAGTTCGTCGCGGAACTCCACGAAGCGCGGGCGCTTGTAGCCCGTCAGCTTGTCCTTGCACCACTGCTGAACCTGTTCTTCGGTCAGCGCCGGGTCCTTCTTCACGACGAACACCTTGACCGCCTCGCCGGAGTGCTCATCGGGCACCCCGATCGCCGCACATTCCAGCACGCCGGGATGCTGCGCGACCGCCGCCTCCACTTCGTTCGGATAGACCTTGAATCCGGACACCGCAATCATGTCCTTCTTGCGGTCCACGATGCGCGTGTAGCCCTGTTCGTCCATGATGCCGATGTCGCCGGTACGGAAGTAGCCGTCGGCCGTCATCGAATCGCGCGTTTCATCAGGCTTGCGCCAGTATCCCAGCATGACCTGCGGCCCGCGGATGCCGACTTCGCCGCGTTCGCCAAGCGGCACCTCGTTGCCGGCATCGTCCAGAATCGCCACATCCGTCGACGGCAACGGCAGCCCGATCGAACCGGAATACGCCGTCGCATTGGTCGGATTGACAGTCGCCACCGGCGACGTCTCGGACAGGCCGTAGCCTTCGATCAGCGGCCGCCCGGTAATCTTCAGCCAGCGTTCGGCCACCTGCTGCTGCACGGCCATCCCGCCGCCCAGCGTCAGCCGCAGGCCGGAAAAATCCAGCTTCGCAAAGTCTTCGTTGTGCGCCAGCGCGTTGAACAACGTATTGACGCCCGGAAACAGATTGACCGGCGTCTTGCGCCATGCGTTGATCAGCGACGGCTGATCGCGCGGATTGATGATGAGCACGTTGCGCATGCCCGCATGCAGGGCATACAGACCGCAGACCGTCATGGCGAACACGTGATACAGCGGCAGCGCGCTGATGATGGTGAGCTGCTGGTCCGCCAGGTCATGCACGACCGGCTGCGCCACCGCTTCGGTCTGCAGCACGTTGGCCACCAGATTGCGGTGCGACAGCATCGCGCCCTTGGGCACACCCGTGGTGCCACCCGTGTATTGCAGCACCGCCACGTCGTCCATGGAAATGGACGGCGGATTGAACGGCAGGTGCGCGCCTTCGTGGAGCAGCTTGGGCAGCGCGTGCGCGCCGTCGATGTGCCACGCAGGCACGATCTTCTTGATGTAGCGCGCGGCCAGGTTGACCAGCGGCGCTTTCAGGCCGCCGAGCAGATCGCCCGGGCCGGTCACGACGATGTGCTTGAGGTCGCCGCGGTTGGAGACCTGCTGCAAGGTATGCGCGAAGTTTTCCAGGATGACGATGACGGACGCGCCGCTGTCCAGCAATTGGCGCTGCAATTCGTCGGCGGTATAGAGCGGGTTGACGTTCACCACGGTCATGCCCGCGCGCAGCGATCCCAGCATGCACACCAGATACGCCGGCACGTTGGGCATCATCAGCGCCACGCGCGCGCCCTTTTCGAGGTTCAGGCCTTGCAGCCATGCTGCAAACGCGCGTGCCTGCCCGTCCAGCTGCGCATAGGTGATGTTGCTGCCCATCGCCGTGCAGGCGATGCGTGATGCGTAACGCTTGCAGGCCCGGTCCAGCAAGTCGGTGAGCGAGGAATAATCCTCGGTGGAGATCTCCGCAGGAACGCCTTGGGGATACTGAGCAAGCCACGGACGCGTCATGGTATTTGTCTCCATTAAATTGATTTTTGAATGATGATACCCTTTGTCCGTTCCCCATATTCCGCCCGAGTTCGCTCATGAAACTCCTTGAACCCATCGTTGCCTGGCACCAGGATATTTCCAAGATCCGACGCGATATCCACGCGCATCCCGAACTGGCCTTCGAAGAGTTCCGCACCGCCGACGTGGTGGCGGCCAAGCTCGAGGAATGGGGCATCGAGATCCATCGCGGATTGGGCGGAACTGGCGTCGTCGGCATCATCCGCGGCAACCAGCCCGGCGATCGCGCCGTGGGTCTGCGCGCCGACATGGACGCGCTGCCGATGCAAGAGGTCAACACCTTCGCGCATGCCAGCCAGAACGAAGGCAAGATGCACGCCTGCGGTCACGATGGCCATACCGCCATGCTGCTGGCCGCGTCCCAATACCTGGCCGCGAACCGCGATTTCGCGGGCACGGTTTATGTCATCTTCCAGCCCGCCGAGGAAGGCGGCGGCGGCGCCAAGCGCATGATCGACGACGGCCTCTTCACGCAATTCCCGATGGAAGCAGTATTCGGCATGCACAACTGGCCCGGCATGAAGCCCGGCCAGTTCGGTCTGACGCCCGGCCCCATCATGGCCTCCAGCAACGAATTCTCGATCGTCATCAAGGGCAAGGGCACGCACGCCGGCATGCCTCACCTTGGCATCGATCCCGTCATGGCCGCGGTGCAGATGGCGCAATCGCTGCAGACCATCGTCACGCGCAACCGCAATCCGCTGGATGCGGCGGTGCTCAGCATCACGCAGATCCACGCGGGCAGCGCCGACAACGTCGTGCCCAACCACGCCGAATTGCGCGGCACGGTGCGCACGTTCACGCTGGACGTGCTGGACCTGATCGAACGCCGTATGGAAGAGATCGCCCGGCATACCAGCGCGGCGATGGACTGCGAAGTCGAATTCACGTTCCAGCGCAACTATCCGCCCACCATCAATCACGCCGACGAAGCCGCTTTCTGCGCCGACGTGCTGCGCGACATCGTCGGCGCGGACAACGTCAACGCCAACGTGCAGCCGACCATGGGCGCGGAAGATTTCGCCTTCATGCTGCAGGAACTGCCGGGCTGTTACGTGTGGATCGGCAACGGCACCGGCGAGCACCGCGACAGCGGCCACGGACTGGGCCCCTGCATGCTGCACAACGGCAGCTACGACTTCAACGACGATCTGCTGCCGCTGGGCGGCACCTACTGGGTGCAGCTCGCGCTCAAACGCCTGGCCAAGGCCTGAACGGCCCGGCTGCTTAGTTACCCGACGTCCTGCCCGCCGACCGCCAGGCACATCGCCAGAAAGCGTTCGGCGGCGCGGGCAGCCGCATCGGCATGCGGCACCAGGATGCTCAGCGTTCGCGTCAGCGGCTTGGGCAACAGGCGCAGGGCCGCCAGCGCCCCGTCTTCGTGACGCATCGACATCACGGACACGAAGCCCACGCCCAACCCCGCACGCACGGCCTGCTTCACCCCTTCCACCCCCGCCAGCTCCAGGCCCACCGACGGCGCCAGACCGCCATCGCTGAACGCCCGTTCCACCAGCCGGCGCACGCCTGAACCGGGTTCGCGCATCACCAGCGGCGACCCCGCCAGATCCCGTAGCGTCACGGCGCCCTTACCCGCCAGGGCGTGATCCGCCCGCACGATCGCCACTACTTCGTCCTGCCGCCATGCGTGCACCGCCGTGTCGGCGGGCAGTCCGGCGGGCACGTCGCCTTCGATGAACGCCAGATCCAACGCCGGCAGGCGATCCACGATCTCGCGCGTATTGCCGTCCGACAGATGCAGGCTGACGGCCGGAAACGCGTGGCGAAAGTCCGCCACCAGGCGGGGCAGCAGGTAGCTGGCCGGCGTGGTGCTGGCGCCCAATCGCAATGCACCGGTTTCCAGGCCTCGCCAGGATTCCCGCACGGCCTGCGCCTGCCGGTACACCTGTCGCAGCTGCCGCGCCTGCTCGGCCAAGCGCTCGCCGGCTTCGGTCAGCGCGATGCCGTGGCCGCTGCGGCGGTACAGCGGTTCGCCAAACCATTCCTGCAAGGCGCGCAGCTGGCCGGACACCGCCGGTTGCGACAGATGCAGCGCCTGGGCGGTGCGGCTGATGTTGCCGGTATCGGCGACTGCGGCAAATGTGAGCAATTGATCCGGCGTCATGAGCTCGATATCAGAATTTCTGATATTCAATATTTAGATTGAAGATTTTTCAAATAATACGGCCGGATCTAATATTTCGTCTAGTTATGTAGTTATGCCCAAAGGGCCAGTAATGAACACCTCCACCACGACCGCCGTCCCCCTTCCCGCCAGCCCAGCGGCCCCTGCTGCCGCAGCCCCCGCTGCCGCGGCCACGCCTTGGCGCGACAAGCTCAACGGCGTGCTGTTCGTGGGCCTGATGGCCGGCGCGGTGATGCAACTGGCTGATCTGCCCTTCATCCGGCAGCTCGGTTTTTCGCCGCTGGTCGTGGGTATCGTCGTCGGCATGCTGTATGGCAACTTCCTGCGCGGCACCATGCCCGCGGACTGGGGCGTCGGCGTGAATTTCACCGCGCGCCGCCTGCTGCGTATCGCGGTCGCCTTCTACGGCCTGAACATCAGCATCCAGCAGATCGCCGCCGTCGGCATGCCGGGGCTGGCCGTGTCCGTGGCGGTGGTGGTGGGCACGCTGCTGATCGGCACCGTCGTCGGGCAGCGCCTGCTCGGACTGGATCGCGACACCGCCATGCTGACCGCCGCGGGCAGCGCCATCTGCGGCGCCGCCGCGGTGCTGGCGTTCGAACCCACGCTGCGCGCCGCCCCTCACAAGAGCGCGGTGGCTGTCGCGACCGTGGTGCTGTTCGGCACGCTGTCGATGTTCCTGTATCCGGTCTTCTATCACGCCGGCTGGCTGAACTTCGATACGCAGGCGCTTGGCATCTACATCGGCGGCACGGTTCACGAAGTGGCGCAGGTCGTGGGCACCGCCAGCAACATCGACCCCGCCACCACCGAGGTCGCCACCATCGTCAAGATGACCCGCGTGGCGCTGCTGGTGCCCGTGCTGCTGGTGCTGGGCATGTACCTGCGCAGCGCCGCCTCCCATGCGGGCGGCCAGGGCAAGAGCGCCAAGCTTCCGATCCCCTGGTTCGCCGTCGGGTTCCTGGTGCTGGCCATCATCAATTCGCTCGACATCATTCCCGCCGATGTCGTCGCGGCCATCCGCCGGCTCGACGTCTTCGCCCTGACCATGGCCATGACCGCGCTGGGCATCGAAACGCGCTTCGCCCAGATCCGCAAGGCCGGCCCGCGCGTAATGGCCCTGGGCTTCATCCTTTACGTCTGGCTGTTGGTTGGCGGCTACGGGATCGTCAAGCTGGCCACCTGATGGCCGCGCCGGGCCGGGCGGCGGGCGCCGACGCGCACGCCGCCGTCTCGTTTTTCCTGCATAATCGGCTGGTTCTCTAGCATTGGAGTCGGCCGCATGACCTCCAGCACCAAAACCCCGTTTACGACTCTGCCTGCCCATCGCGACGCGGTGTTGCGCGTCATGCCGATGCCGGCCGATGCGAACATCCACGGGGACGTTTTTGGCGGCTGGATCATGGCTCAGGTCGACATCGCCGGGTCCATCCCCGCCGCCCGCCGCGCCGCTGGCCGTGTCGCCACCGTGGCGGTCAATGCCTTCCAGTTCAAAGAGCCCGTGTTCGTGGGCGACCTGCTCAGCTTCTACGCCGCCATCGTCAAGACCGGCACCACGTCGATCACGGTCTCCGTCGAGGTCTACGCGGAACGCCAGCGGCTGGACGCCGAAGTCGTCAAGGTCACCGAGGCCACGCTGACGTATGTCGCCACCGACGAAGCGCGGCGCAGCCGCCCTCTTCCCACACTTTGAGCCGTAACGCATGACGCAGTCCGCCGCCGCGCAGAAACCGCCCGCGACGCCACGCCGCCTCGACCCGGAAGACGCCCAGACCGCCCTGGCTGAAGTCCAGGAGCGCCTGCGGCGCCAGCAGCTTGTCGAAGACCTGGTTCACCGCCAGGAAGAAGGCGACGCCAAGGCGCCCCTCGTCGAAGACCTGGTGCACCGCCAGCACGAGGCCGAGCTCAAGACGCTGGTCGACAACCTGCACCCGGCCGATATCGCCTTCATCCTCGAATCGCTGCCCAAGGACGAGCGCCAGGCGATCTGGAAGCTGGTCAGCCCCGAGCACGACGCGGACGTCCTGCTCGAAGTCGAAGACTGGGTCCGTGAATCGCTGATCGAAGCGATGGACCGCCAGGATCTCGTCGCCGCGACCGAAAGCATGGACGCGGACGAGCTCGCCGACTTGGCGCCCGACCTGCCGCCCGATGTGGTGGCCGAAGTCCAGAAGGGTCTGACCGAGGAAGAACGCGCGCAGCTGCTGGAAGCCATGGGCTATCCGGAAGACAGCGTCGGCGCCATCATGGACTTCGAGATGGTGCGCGTGCGCGAGGACGTCACGCTCGAGGTCGTGCTGCGCTACCTGCGCCGGCTGCACGAACTGCCCGATCACACCGACCAGATCTTCGTCGTGGACCGCCAGGACAAGCTGCAGGGCATCCTGCCCTTGTCGCGCCTGTTGGTCAGCGAGCCCGAAACCGAAGTGCGGGCGGTCATGAATTCCGACTTCCTGACGCTGAACCCGCTGGATTCCGACGCGGACGCCGCCGGCGCCTTCGAGCGCTACGACCTGGTTTCCGCCCCCGTGATGGACGACCAGGGCCGGCTGATCGGCCGCGTCACCATCGCCGACGTCGTGGACGTGATGCGCGAAGACTCGCAGGAACAGGCGCTGTCGCGCGCCGGTCTGCAGGAAGAAGACATCTTTGCCCCCGTCAGCACCGCGCTGCGCAACCGCGCGCCGTGGCTGCTGTTCAACCTCTGTACCGCCGCCACGGCCTCGTTCGTGGCGTCGCAGTTCGAGGGCACGGTCAGCCAAATCGTCATCCTGGCGTTCCTGATGTCGATCGTGGCCGGCATCGGCGGCAAC
Organism: Achromobacter animicus; assembly: GCF_902859585.1. Taxonomy (GTDB): domain Bacteria; phylum Pseudomonadota; class Gammaproteobacteria; order Burkholderiales; family Burkholderiaceae_B; genus Achromobacter; species Achromobacter animicus. The sequence continues at coordinate 57,778 of NZ_CADIJM010000016.1, forward strand.
TCGGGCAACCAGACCATGACGCTCATCATCCGGGCGCTGGCCATGGGCCGGATCACCGGGCGCAACCTGTGGCAGCTCGTCAAGCGCGAGCTGTTCGTGACCTTGCTGGTGGGATTGTGCGGCAGCCTCGTGGCCGCCCTGTTCGCATGGGTGATCTCGCGCTCGCTGTCCATCGCGCTGGTGATGATGGCCGCCATGATCTGCAACATGCTGGTCGGCGCCTCGGTCGGCGTGCTGGTGCCCATGGTGCGGGCGCGCTTCGGCAAGGACCCGGCAATGGGCTCGTCGGTGCTGCTCACGTTCGCCACCGATTCGCTCGGCTTCTTCATTTTCCTGGGCCTGGCCACGATCTTTCTTCTGTAGCGCTGCCGCCACATCCGTGCGCCGCATCGGATGGCCGCAGCCCCTGCCGCCCCCCGGTGACAGCCCGCTGACAGGGAAGATGACACGCGCTCCGTTACAGTAACGGAACTGTCATCTTTACCTGGGTCCTGCGATGACCGCCAGATTCCGCGCCGCGCTGCTCTGCGTGCTGTTGTCCGTTTTCACCGTTTCCGCACACGCCTGCGACGGCATGCCCTCGTGGGCCCAGTCGGCGTGCAGTCGTATCGACCAGATCTGGTCCGAAGGCGGCAACGACCTCTATGTCAGCGGCTGGGCCTGGCACAACCGCGCCAAGTACAGCGCCGACAAGATCGACAGCTTCCGCGAACTTGCCTGGGGCGGCGGCTACGGCCGCAGCATTTATGACGAGGACGGCGATTGGCAAGGTCTATACGCCATGGCGTTTCTGGACTCGCACTCCAAGGTGCAGCCCATCGCCGGCTATGGCTTTCTGAAGATCGGCCAGGTCAGCGACAACTTCCGGCTCGGCGCGGGCTACACCGTGTTCCTCACCGCGCGCCACGACATCATGAGCTACGTGCCGTTTCCCGGCATCCTGCCGCTGGTCAGCGCGGGCTACAAGGACGCCATGCTTTACGCGACGTACATCCCGGGCTCAAGCGGCGCGGGCAATGTGCTGTTCGTGTTCGGCCGCTGGCAGTTCTGAAACGCGTCAGAACGCGTGACCCAGCTTGCGCACCAGATCGCCCAGCCGCCAGTCGTCGATCCCATGCGCACGCAGCGCGCGCGCCGTTTCCACCACGTAGTCCAGGCACGGTCCGGAATGTCCGACTGCATTGCGCACGGACGTCAGCAGGCGGTCGTCGCAGAGATCGGCGGCATACTCACGGCAGGTGCGATTCAGGAGGAACACCAGTCCACGCACCGGCGCGGCCTCGGTGTGACAGGTCAGCCAGCGCGGACGGTAGGCGCCCGTGACCATCTCCCGGCGCCATAAGGCTTCAAAGACCTGCGGCACGTCGCTGGCCGCGATCTGGAAGGCGACACCGCGGCAGCAACCGCCGCGATCCAGTCCGAACACGAGACCAGGATTGTCCGGCGACCCGCGGTGGTCATGCGACCACAGGCACAGCGAACGGTGATAGCCCCGCACGGTGGCCAGGCGCCGTTCGCGCCAGGCAAACCCGGGATGCCAGATCAGGGAACCGTAGGCAAACACCCACAGGTCGTCGACGCCATTCCAGCCGGCCAGGAGGTCATCCACCGATGCTGCTTGCCGCGATTCTTGCAATCCGGCGCAGCCGGCGGGCACTGCCAACGACATAGGGTCCTCTGATATCCCAATTCACTCCAAGACTGGAGTGAGCGATATCCTACGCCGCGCCCCGCGCAAAAGCATTGCCAGATTGGGCCCGCGCAACACGCAGAAAGAAATTTGCATCCGCGGCGGCGGGGGACTCAGGAAAAAATTTGCGCGCCCGGCGGCTACACGGCGCCCAGCGGCAATTCCGTCGTGCTTTTGATGACTTCCATCGAGAAGCTGGCGCTGACGTCCAGCAGATCCACCGCGCCGATCAGCCGGCGGTAGAAGCGGTCATACGCCGCCATGTCCTCGACCACCACCTTCAGCAGATAGTCGACGTCGCCGGCCATCCGGTGGAACTCGACCACGTTGGGCAAGGCCATCACGGCATTGATCAGGCTTTGCGTCCATTTCTCGTTGTGCTGGCTGGTGCGAATGGACACGAACACCGTCAGGTTCAGGCCCAGCGCGCGGGGATCCAGCAGGATGGCGTTGCGCGCAATGACGCCGTCGTCCTTCAGCTTCTGGATCCGGCGCCAGCACGGCGTCACGGAAAGGTTCACCTGTTCGGCCACTTCCGCAACCGAGCAGGTGGCGTCCTTTTGCAGCAGCGCGAGTATCTTCAGGTCCGTCTGGTCCATGGGATGTCTTGACGCCATCAGTAGGTTCCGGGGTAGCCGCCCCCGTCGATCAGCAGGCTCTGCCCGGTCATGTAACCCGAGTGCGCCGAGCAGACATACGCGCACAGCGCGCCCAGTTCCTCGGGCTGGCCATACCGGCCGGCGGGATTGCTGCGCGCCCGCTCGTCCCACAACTGCTCGAACGTCTTGCCGCCCTGCTCCACCATGCCCTGGATGTGCCGGGTCTGCGCATCGGTGGCGAAGGCGCCAGGCAGCAGATTGTTGATGGTGACGTTGTGCCGGACCGTCTGGCGCGCCAGGCCGCCCACGAAGCCGATCAGGCCCGAACGCGCACCGTTGGACAGCCCCAGCTCGGCATGCGGCGCCTTCACGCTGCGCGACACGATATTGACGATACGCCCGAACCGGCGCTCGACCATGCCGTCCACCACGCGGCGGATCATGTCGATCGGTCCCAGCATCATGGCGTCGAGCGCGGCGATCCAGTCGTCACGCGACCAGTCGCGGAAGTCGCCCGGCAGCGGGCCGTCGGCGTTGTTGATGAGGATGTCGGGATGCGGACAGGCGGCGATTGCCGCGTCGCGCCCCTCGGCAAGCGTCAGGTCGGCCGACACCCAGCCCACGCCGATGCCGGTTTCGCGCGATATGTCGGCGGCGGCCAGTTCAAGCGTCTGCGGATTGCGCGCCGCGATGGTCACGGCCACGCCCTCGCGCGCCAACTGCAGGGCGCAGGCGCGCCCCATGCCGCGGCTGCCGCCAAACACCAGTGCTTTTTTGCCGCTGATCCCCAGGTCCATGCCTGCCCTCTCTGCTGTCGCGTTGACGGCGCCGGACCTCCGCGGCCCGCCGCTCCGAAGCGGTCCAGTATAGGAGCGCGCCCGCCGGCAGGGAATTTTTTTCTAATCGGACCGGCCAAGAAAAATGGGGCCCCGCGAAGGACCCCATCGGCAATGCAGCGCGCTGCGCTTATTGCATCAACCCATCCATTGGCTCACGGGCGCCGCGGTATCTTGCAGCGGCTGCGCGATCACGTCGATCAGCGCGGGGCCGTCGTGTTCCATGGCGGCCTTGATCGCGGCGTCCAGCTTGGACGGGTCCTCGACACGCCACGCCTTCACGCCATAGGCCTCGGCGATACGCGCATGGTCGGTGCGATTGAAGTCCACGCTGTAGTAGCGCTTGTCGTAGCCGGCCTTCTGGCTGGCCTTGATCCAACCGTAGACCGAGTTCGAGAACACCACCATCAGCAGCGGCGCCTTGTGGCGCACGATGGTTTCCAATTCACCCACCGTGAAGCCGAAGCTGCCGTCGCCCATCACCGACACGCACTTCGATTGCGGACGGCCGACCCAGGCGCCCAGCGCCGCCGACATCGAAAAGCCCAGCGCGCCGTGGGCGCGGTTGGTGATGAAGTGGCGGCCGGGACGCGAGACGTCGTAATAGGCCGAAAAATACGGGCACGGCGTGCCGGGGTCCGCGCAGACTACCGCGTCGTCGGGCAGCAGGCGGTTCAGCGACTGCACCACGCGCTCGGGGCGGATCGGCGCGTCCAGGCTGGCGGCCAGCGGCTCAAGCTGCGCGCGACGCGCTTCCTTGGCGCGCCCGGCCAGCACCGCGCCGTCGGTCGCATCGGATGGCCGGTGCTTGATGCGCGCCTGCACTTCGGCGGACAGCGCTTCGAGGGCCAGCTTGGCATCGCCCACCAGACCGACTTCGGTCAGGTAGTTGGCGCCGATCACCATCGGGTCGATGTCGATGTGCAGGATCGGCACGTTGCGGTTCGGGAAGCGCCAGTGCTCGGTCGAGGTCGACCCGGCGCGGCAGCCCACGAAGAGCACCACGTCGGCAGCCGCCACCACATCGCGCGTCGCCATCACGCCGCCGTTCGATCCCACCACGCCGGCATTCAGCGGATGGGTGTCGGCCAGGCTGCCCTGCCCGCTCACCGTCACGCACACCGCCGCCTTCAAGGCCTCGGCAACTTCCTGCAGCGCGCCGCAGGCGCCGGCGATGACCACGCCGCCGCCGCAGATGATCACCGGCGAGCGCGCCGCCACCAGGCGTTGCGCGGCGCGCGCCACGTCGGCGGGATCCGGTGCGAAGCGCATGGCGGGGAAACTGCCGTGCTCGGGCTGCGCCCACACGTCGGACGCATCCACTTCCTGCTTCATCACGTCATAGGGAAAGCACAGGTGCGCCGAGCCGGGCTTGCCGGTCGTCATGGCGCGGAATGCCGCCCGCACCATGCCCGGAATCTGGTCCGCGCGGTCGATCGTGCGGTTCCACTTGGTCAGCGGGCGGTAGAGCGCCTCCTGGTCCAGCTCGGTCAGCGGATACTTGCCGCGCGAGCCGACGGCCACGTCCGACGTGATGCCCAGTACGGGAATCGACGACTCGTTGGCTTCGACCAGGCCAGGCAGCAGATAGGTCGCGCCGCCGCCGCTCGGGCCTTCGCAAACGCCGACCTTGCCGGTCACGCGTGCATAGGCGTCGGCCATGTAGGCCGCGCTGCGCTCGTCACGCGTCAGGATGTGCTGCATGCCGTGGTCCAGGCGGTACAGCGCGTCATAAAGCGGCAGCGTGGTGTCGCCGCACAGGCCAAAGATATGTTTGACGCCGTTGTGTTGCAGCATCCGCACCATCGCTTCGGCGCCGTTCATGTGTTCCATGTCATCTCCACGTAATTCGGGAGCCGGGCCGGGGCGGCTGTCAGCCGCCCCGGCACGACGCCGTTCAGTTGTCCAGATTGATGTTGCTGCTCTTGATGAAGGCGCTCCAGCGGTCGTACTCCGACTTCACGTACGCATCCAGCGCAGGACCATCAGACGCAACGATCTCAAAGCCCGCTTCCGTGATCTTCTTCTTGATCTCGGGATCGGCCAGCACCGCCTGGAAATCAGCCGTCAGTTTCTTGACGGTGGCTTCCGGCGTGCCCTTCGGGGCGAACATGCCGCTCCACGAATAAGCGACAAAGCCGGGGAAGCCCGATTCGGCCACGGTGGGCACGTTGGGCAGTTCGGGCAGGCGCTTTTCACCGGCGACGGCCAGCGGCTTGATCTTGCCGGCCTGGATCTGGCCACGCAGCGCGGCAAAGCTCAGCCACGTCATGTTGGCCTGCCCGCCGACGACCGCCTGAATGGCCGGTCCGCCGCCGCCATACGGCACGTGCAGCAGCTCAACCTTCGACAGCCGCTTGAGCTCTTCCGGCGCCAGATGGTTCAGCGAGCCCACGCCCGTCGACGCATAGTTGAACTTGTTGGGCGGCTGCTTGGCGGCTGCCGCCAGGAACTCCTTCAGGTTGTCCCCAGGCACGCTCGGATTCGCGCCGATCACCAACGGAAAGCGCACCGTCTGCCCGATGGCGACAAAATCCTTGAACGTGTCGTACGGCAGCTTGGGCTTCACGGCCGGATTGATGCCGTGATTGTCGAAGCTGACCAGCAGCGTGTTGCCGTCCGGTTCGGCGCGCGCCACGAACGCCGTGGCGATCTGGCTGGCGGCGCCCGGGCGGTTCTCGACCACCACCGCGCGGCCGCCCATCTGCTGCGACAGGCGCGGCTGCAGGATCCGCGCCAGGATATCGGTGCTGCCGCCCGGCGGATACGGCACTACGAGAATCAGCGGCCGTTCCTCGGCCATCGCCGGCGCGGCGATAAAGGCGCCCCCGGCCGCGGCCAGCGTGCATACCGCCGCCAGCGCCCGCTTGATCGTTCTATTCATCAGTTTTCCCCTGCTGTTGTGGTGTTGGCCGGCACTACCGTGGCGGGTTCGGCCTGGTCCCGCATGTAAATCGTTGAAAAGCCCGTGCGGATGACGTCGGTGATCTGGTCCAGCCGGCGGCCGATATGCGCGCTGATGAGGCCGGGCAAGGCCTCGATGTCGCGCTTTTGCAGCGCGTCCACGATGCGCAGGTGCTCGCCTTGCGTATGGTTGCGGCGTCCTTGCTGCATGTCGATCCAGCGCACGAAATGAATGCGCGCGTTGACGCTTTCCAGCGCCCGCACGAATTCTTCATTGCGTGAGTAACGCGCAAGCGCCAGGTGAAAGGCTTCGTCCAGTTCCAGCAGCCGGGTGGCATCACTGTCGTCGGGCTCGTCGCGCGAGCGTTCGACGAAGGCGCGCAGGCTGGCAAGCTCCTCGTCGGTCGCGCGCTCGCAGGCTGCACGCACGATGCCGGCTTCCAGCACCGCGCGGTATTCATAAAGACTGTGGATCTGCTTGGCGTCCAGCAGGCGGGCAATGAAGCCGCGATTGACCGCGCGCGTCAGAAATCCTTCCACCATCAACTGGTTCAGCACCTCGCGCAGCGGCGTGCGGCTTACGTGCAGCCGGCGCGCAAGCTCAACCTCGTTGATGCGTTCACCCGGCTTGAACTCAAAGCGCACCGCCATGGCCTTGACGGCGCCATACAACTCGGCCTGCCCGGCCGAGGTGCGGGCCGCGCGGGCAACGGGGGTTGTTGCAGGTTGGGAGAGCGTCATACCGGATCGCCTGTGGCAATGCTCCAGTCGGGATGAAGTGCATACTAAAGTGCATACACTTTGACGGACAACCCGGGTTTGCCCCAGGCGGGCACCCTTTTCACGGTCGTCGCCCACGGCCGCCTCGTGGCGGGGACGGGCAGGCATGAAAAAGCCCGCCAGGCGGCGGGCTATCGGCAAGCAGTCGGTACGTGGAAGGCTACAGTCCGGTATCCAGCGTGTAGTGCGCGCCATCGCGATTTTCGAGGGTCAGCGTGGACAGGACAGGCGTCTGCGCGGTGTCATCCTGCTGGACGTGAATGCGCAGGTTCGCCAGCGGCACGTCCCAGCCGCCGTTGGCGGCTTCGACAGTCACCCCGGCCACCAGCGCCAGACGCTCGGCCACGCCGCGGGCGTCCGCCGCGCGCGCATCGATACGATGCAGGCTGCGAGCGCCATTGGGATGCGCCATCAGCTCGGGCGACCAGACGCACTCGGGCGTCAGGTGTCGGCAGAAATACATGCGAATGCCGGGCAAGGGCTGCTCGGCAAATCGCACGGTATGGAAACGGGCCTGGACTTCCTGACCGTCCAGCATGGCCGGACGGGTCAGTTCCTGGACGGGATTGACGGCAAAGCCGGCGTCCTGCAGCCGTTTGTAGGTGGCCTCGGCGTCATAGGTCCGGAACACCAGCGCTTCCAGACCAAACGGCGAATCGGCAATTTCCTTGCGCGCGGGCGGCGCGCCCGGCGGCCAACCCAGCAATTCGACGTACGTGCCTTCCAGCACGATCAGGCGATTGCACGACCCCAGGTTGTGCACAGCCTTGTCGCTGAGGTGAAACCCCTGCCGTTCGTAATGGGGCGCCAGCGCATCCAGCCGGTCTCGCACCATGACGACGGCGTGGTCGAATTCAGTGCGGCCGACAGAATGCAGCATGAAGGCTAACCCCTTTTATCAGACCAGCTTACCGTGGCACTGCTTGTACTTCTTGCCGCTGCCGCACGGGCACGGATCGTTGCGGCCGACCTTGGGCAGTGCGTTGCGCGCGGGTTGCGCACCCGTTTCCTGCGCATCGGAAGCCAGCGCCTCGTCGTAGTCGGAGTGGTGATACTGCACGTTCTGCACATGCGACTGCGCCGCTTCGGCTTCGGCCTGCTCGACCTGTTCCGACGACTGCACGCGCACCGTCATCAGCACCTTCACCACGTCGTCGCGCACGCGTTCCAGCATGCCCGAGAACAGTTCGAAGGCTTCGCGCTTGTATTCCTGCTTGGGATTCTTCTGCGCATAGCCGCGCAGATGGATGCCCTGACGCAGGTAATCCAGCGCCGACAAATGCTCGCGCCAGTGCGTGTCGATCGCCTGCAGCATGATCGAACGTTCGAACTGCGACCACGATTCCTCGCCCACCTGGTCGACCTTGGCCTGGTACGCATCGCGCGCCGCGGCCACCACGCGTTCGCGCAGTTCTTCGTCGTTCAGGTTGGGTTCTTTTTCCAGCATCTCGGTCAGCGGCAGATGCAGGTGCCAGTCGGCTTCCAGCGCCTTCTGCAGCGCGGGGATGTCCCACTGTTCTTCCACCGATTCCGGCGGCACGTACGTGTTGAACAGATCGGTCACCGCGGCGTCGCGCAGGTTCTGCACGGTTGCGCTGACGCTGGCGGCTTCCAGCACGTCGTTGCGCTGCGAGTACAGCACCTTGCGCTGGTCGTTGGAAACGTCGTCGTATTCCAGCAATTGCTTGCGGATGTCGAAGTTGCGGCCTTCGACCTTGCGCTGCGCAGTCTCGATCGAGCGCGTGACCATGCCGGCCTCGATGGGCTCGCCCTCGGGCAGCTTCAGGCGTTCCATGATGGCGCGCACGCGGTCGCCCGCGAAGATGCGCATCAGCGAATCTTCCAGCGACAGGTAGAAGCGGGACGAGCCCGGATCGCCCTGACGGCCGGCACGGCCGCGCAGCTGGTTGTCGATACGGCGCGATTCATGGCGCTCGGTGCCGATGATGCGCAGGCCGCCCGCAGCCTTGACCTGATCGTTCAGCGGCTTCCATTCGGCGCGGATCTTTTCGATGCGCGCGGTCTTCTCGGCTTCGGACAGCGATTCGTCGGCGCGGATCAGGTCGACCTGCTTGTCGACACTGCCGCCCAGCACGATGTCGGTACCGCGACCGGCCATGTTGGTGGCGATCGTGATGTGGCCCGGCTTGCCGGCTTCGGCCACGATCTCGGCTTCGCGGGCGTGCTGCTTGGCGTTCAGGACCTCGTGCGGCAGCTTGGCCTTCTTCAGCAGGCCCGACAGCAGCTCGGAGTTCTCGATGCTGGTGGTGCCCACCAGCACGGGCTGGCCGCGCTGGTGGCAATCACGGATGTCTTCGAGGATGGCGTTGTACTTTTCGCCGTCGGTCTTGAAGACCTGGTCGTTCTGGTCTTTACGGACCATGGGCTTGTTGGTCGGGATGATGACCGTCTCGAGCCCGTAGATTTCCTGGAATTCGTACGCTTCCGTGTCTGCCGTACCGGTCATGCCGGACAGCTTTTCGTACATGCGGAAGTAGTTCTGGAACGTGATCGATGCCAGCGTCTGGTTTTCGTGCTGGATCTTCACGCCTTCCTTGGCTTCGACGGCCTGGTGCAGGCCATCGGACCAACGGCGGCCCACCATCAGGCGGCCCGTGAATTCGTCAACGATCACCACTTCGCCGTCTTGCACGACGTACTGCTGGTCGCGGAAGAACAGGGTGTTGGCGCGCAGCGCCACCATCAGGTGGTGCATCAGCGCAATGTGGCGCGGGTCGTACAGCGATTCGCCTTCGGGCAGGATGCCCAGTCGGGCAAGAATGCCTTCGGCGTGTTCGTGGCCGGCTTCCGACAGGTAGACCTGCTGGCTCTTTTCGTCGACCCAGTAATCGCCTTCGGGTTCCGGCTCCTGCGGCTTGGGCTCGTGCGCCATGCGCGTCAGCAGCGGCGGCACCGCGTTCATGCGGACGTAGAGTTCGGTGTGGTCTTCGGCCTGGCCGGAGATGATCAGCGGCGTGCGGGCCTCGTCGATCAGGATCGAGTCCACTTCGTCGACGATGGCGTAGAACAGCACGCGCTGGCGGCGGTCTTCAACACGGAACTCCATGTTGTCGCGCAGGTAGTCGAAACCGAATTCGTTGTTGGTGCCGTACGTGATGTCGGCAGCGTACGCGGCCTTCTTTTCGTCGTTCGGCTGCTGCGGCACCACCACGCCGGTGGACATGCCCAGGAACCGGTACAGGCGGCCCATCCATTCGGCGTCGCGGCGGGCCAGGTAGTCGTTCACCGTGACCACGTGCACGCCCTTGCCGGCGATGGCGTTCAGGTAGACGGGCAGCGTCGCCATGAGCGTCTTGCCTTCACCCGTGCGCATTTCGGCGATCTTGCCGTTATGCAGGGCGATGCCGCCCAGCATCTGCACGTCGAAATGCCGCATGCCGAACACCCGCTTGCCGGCTTCGCGCACAACGGCGAAAGCTTCGGGAAGCAGATCGTCCAGGGACGTGCCCTGGGCGTGGCGGGAGCGGAATTCGTCGGTCTTGGCCGCCAGTTCCGCGTCGGAGAGCGCGGAGATCTTGGGTTCGAGCCCATTGATCTGGGTTACCAGCTTGCGATACTGCTTAAGCAGCCGGTCGTTGCGGCTACCTATGAGTTTTTTGAGCAGAGAAACCATGCGTATGTCGGCCGCACGAGCCACACCACACCCGAAGCGCTTGGGGCAGCGTCACCCGTGACTTGATGTTATTGGTTGAGCGGGGGTCCGCCGGGAAACGAACCAGTTTAACGCACCTGGAGCGTAATAGCCTGGACCTATGACCAGGGTAGCACTGTCGGCCGGTTTGACCGGCCAACCCGCGAAGGGTTCAAGGCGCGGCAGCCTGCGCGACGGCGGGCGGCGCGTGCTGAGGCTGCGGCCCCAGGAAGAGGCGCGGATCCAGCGGTTGTCCGGCAAGGCGGACCTCGAAATGCAGGTGCGGGCCGGTGGATCGGCCAGAGCTGCCGACGCGCGCGACCTGCTGGCCGCGCTCGACCAGATCGCCCTGCTTGACCAGCAACGACGACGCATGGGCGTAGCGGGTGATCAGGCCGTCGCCGTGGTCGATCTCGACCATGTTGCCAAAGCCGGGCGCCCACTTGGCCTCGAGCACCACGCCGCCGGACGCGGCCAGAATCGGCGTGCCGGAGGGCGCCGCGAAATCCAGCCCTTCGTGCATGGCCGAGCGGCCCGTCACCGGGTTGCGGCGCCAGCCATACGAGGACGACAGATAGGGGTAATCGGTGATCGGCATGGCGGTCGGCATGCGCGCCTGATCCGCCGAACGCTTGGTGAGCGCCGCGTCCAGCAACTTCAGGTTGTCAGTCTGCTGCGACAGCCGTGCCTGGATCTCGTCGAGCTGCCGGCCCAGCGCCTCGGCCGACGCCGCGCTGGGCGGCGGATGGTCGGTAAATAGGTCATCCATGACCTGCGTGGCCTCGGGATGCGCCGGCGCCTCGGGCTGCGCAGACGCCAGCTGCTGGGCCAATTCGGGGTCGGTGTAGGCCACGCCCGCCACCTTGGCCACGCGCTGGCCCAAGCCGTCGATGCTGACCAGCTTGGCCTGCAGCGCGCCGACCTTCGAAGCCAGCAGGTTCATGTTTTCACGCAGGAAATCGGCGTCGCGCCCCGGCTGCTCAGAGAGCGGCCATCCCATCGTGTGGACGGCGGGAAGGATCGGAGTGATGTATCGTTGAAGCGCTGCGCCAAAAATGGCCGCGGTAATCAAGGCGCCCCCCAGGAACAACGCCAGTCGCGCGCCGCCCAGGGTGAAATGCCCGTCCTGCCCGTCGCGGGCGTGCATAATCACGATCTTCAAGGTTTGCTTCCTAATTCTTTTAAAGCCGGCATGAATAGACCCGCTTCATACCGTCAACGTTCCAGTACCAGCCGGCGCGTAGAAAATACCGCCCTGGGATGGCTGGGTCATGACATGCGGGGCGCCGGTGTATTGGCGACTGCCCGCAAGCATCTGCAAATTCAATACGCGGTGGCGGCGGTGTTGCCCGCCCCGCTGGGTGCTGTGTGCCAGGTCGCCAAGCTGGAAAACCTGTGTCTGCACTTGGTGGTGCCGACCGCCGCGCATGCGGCCAAGATGCGTCAATTGGCGCCGCGCATCGCGCGGTCTCTGGCGGACCAGGGCTGGAACCTTAACGAAATTGCCATCAAGGTACAAGCGGGGTTACCCAAGCCCGGCGCCCGTCAGCCGCGCCCTCCCACAGAGGCGCAGCCGCTGAACGACAAGGCTCTGGGTGCGTTCGAAACGCTGCACGGCAATCTGCGGCCAGGTCCGTTGGCCGATGCCGTCGCCAAGCTCTTGAAGCATCACAAGAGTAGCTGAGCAACCCGGCTTTGTCCGGCAACTCAAAGGGCCGGAAACGTCGCGAAACCAACTTTTCAGACCGATGGCCGGATGGTGGGCTACCGGATTGCGACTATCGCGCGAGGGGATGACGGCCAGCGTCGTCCCTAAGGAGAAACCCAAGCGGGTATCTAAGCAGAAACCCGCGCTAGGCCGGGGGTGGCCCCCGTGCGCGGGTTCAGCGGAATCCTGGAGTCAGGCCAGTTTCCATTCATGGCGAAACGCCTGGGGCGCTTCTGCCTGCGATTCGTACGTGACGATTTCCCAGGCGTCGCGCTGCTCGAGCAGCGCGCGGGCAAGCTGGTTGTTCAGGCCGTGGCCCGATTTGCACGCCACATAACGTGCCACCAGCGGCTTGCCCAGCAGATACAGGTCGCCGATGGCGTCCAGGATCTTGTGCTTGACGAATTCATCGTCGTAACGCAGCCCGTCGCTGTTCAGCACGCGGTACTCGTCCATGACGATGGCGTTGTCCAGGCTGCCGCCACGGGCCAGGCCCATCGACCGCAGGGCCTCGACTTCATTCACGAAACCAAAGGTGCGAGCCCGCGCGATTTCGCGAACGTACGAATGCGTGGCGAAATCGATTTCGGCGAAATTTGCCGTGGAGTCGATGGCGGGGTGACGGAAGTCGATCGAGAAAGCCAGCGCGTACCCTTCATGGGGTTCGAGCCGGGCCCATTTCTCGTTGCGGCCTTCGCCTTCACGCACTTCCACCGGCTTCAACACACGGATGAACTGCTTGGGCGCGTTCTGCTCGACGATGCCCGCCGAGCGCAACAGATAAACAAACGTCGCCGCGCTGCCGTCCATGATGGGGACTTCTTCGGCAGTGAGGTCAACGTGCAGGTTGTCGATACCCAGGCCGGCCAACGCCGACATGAGATGTTCCACGGTCGACACGCGAACATTGCCCTGTTGCAGCACGGACGCCATACGGGTGTCGCCCACGCCGGTGGCTTGCGCGGGCAGGTCGACGACCTGCGGCAGATCCACACGGTGAAAGACGATGCCGGTATTGGGCTGTGCCGGACGCAGGGTGAGCTCCACCCGCCGTCCTGAGTGGACGCCGACGCCTGTCGTGCGGACGAGATTCTGGATGCTGCGCTGTCGGAACATGAGACTTGGAATTTTGAACCCGGAAGCCGGCAAGATAAGTACGGATTGCCGGCGTAACCGAAGTATTGTAACGCTGTCCGATCCATGCCGCCATTCAAACTGGCGTTCAGATCGGCCGAAACCTCCGTCCCTTATTTAACGTGCAAGGGAAACACGGACCGCTCTGCCTCCGGCTCGCCCGTGGGGACAGGCGAGCCGGAGTGAGGGAGTGCAGTTAGAGCCGTTGACCGGCTCTAGGTTCAGTCCGCCTGCTTACGCAGGAAGGCCGGGATGTCGAAATGATCCATTCCCGAGCTTTCCAGCGCCCGCACCTGGGCCGACGCCTGGCTGCGCGGATTGCGCATGACAGACGGCATGTCCAGATTGCGGTAGTCGCCGCCTTGGCCGGCCGGCATCGTGCCCATGGGCATGTTGTCGGTGCCGGTGCGCAGCACTTCAGCGGTGTTCTGCACCAGTTGCGGACGGGCTTGCGCACGGCCAAGGCCGGTTGCAACCACCGTGACGCGCAGGTTTTCGCCCATGGACTCGTCGTAGGCGGTGCCGAAGATCACGGTCGCGTCGTCCGAAGCGTAGCTGCGGATCGTTTCCATGATTTCGCGCGTTTCGCGCATCTTCAGCGAGCGGCTGGCGGTGATGTTGACCAGCACGCCACGCGCGCCGTTCAGATCCACACCTTCCAGCAGCGGGCAAGCAATGGCGTGCTCGGCGGCAACACGTGCGCGATCCGCGCCCGATGCCGACGCCGTGCCCATCATGGCCTGGCCCTGCTCACCCATGATCGTCTTCACGTCTTCGAAGTCGACGTTGACGTTGCCTTCGACGTTGATGATTTCGGCGATACCCGCGCACGCGTTGTGCAGGATGTCGTCGGCCGAACGGAAGCAGTCTTCCTGCGTCGCGTCCTCGTCCATCAGTTCATAGAGGTTCTCATTGAGCACCACGATGAGCGAATGCACGTGCTTGGCCAGTTCCGAGATCCCGTCCTCGGCCATCTTCAGGCGCTTGTTGCCTTCAAAGGAGAAAGGCTTCGTGACCACGCCAACGGTCAGGATGCCCAGTTCCTTCGCCACTTCAGCCACGACCGGACCCGCACCGGTACCGGTGCCGCCGCCCATGCCCGCGGTGATGAAGACCATGTGCGCGCCGTTCAGCGCGGCACGGATTTCCTCACGCGCGGTTTCCGCCGACGCGCGTCCCTGCTCGGGCTTGGCGCCCGCGCCCAGACCGGTACGGCCCAGGCGGATCTGCACCGGCGCATTGGTTGCCGCCAGCGCTTGCGCATCGGTATTGGCGCAGATGAAATCCACGCCGTGCACACCGCTGCGAATCATGTGCGCGACGGCATTGCCGCCCGCACCACCCACACCAACGACCTTGATTACGGTCCCTTTGGTGTTGTTCTCAAGCATCTCAAAGTTCATCATGATGACTCCCTCACAAGTCCGAATTTGCAAATCACAAAAATTCCCCGACAACCTATCTTTTGTGAATCGCCTCAAAGCCGACGCCGGCTACATAGGCCCGCTACGGGTTTGAGACGCCTCCTCTTTCTGGCGCTCCCCGCTAGACAGCCGCGGTTCGCACCAAGGAGCAGGCCCCAACCTGCACCCTTTAATTCATGAACCACTCTTTCATGCGCGCAAGCAGGCTCTTGAAGTTGCCCGTCTGCGCAGCCACCTTGCGGCCACGCACACGCTGCATGCGCGCTTCCTGCAGCAGCCCCATCACCGTCGAGAAGCGCGGATTGCGCATCACGTCGGCAAGGCTGCCTTCGTACTCGGGCACCGCCACGCGAACCGGCTTGAGGAATACGTCCTCGGCCAGTTCGATCATGCCGGGCAGCTGCGCGGATCCGCCGGTCAGGACCACGCCGGAAGCCAGCAGGTCCTCGTAGCCGGAATCGCGCACCACCTGCTGCACCAGCGTGAACAGTTCTTCGACGCGTGGCTCGATCACCGCGCCCAGCGCCTGGCGCTTGACCTGGCGCGGGCCGCGGTCGCCCAGACCCGGCACTTCCACGGACTCGTCCGGGCTGGCCAGCACCTGCTTGGCGACGCCGTAGCGCAGCTTGATTTCTTCGGCATCGGGCGTGGGCGTGCGCAGCATCGCCGCGATGTCGTTGGTGATCTGATCGCCGGCGATGGGCAGCACGGCGGTGTGGCGGATTGCGCCGCCGGTGAAGATGGCAACGTCGGTCGTGCCCCCGCCGATGTCGACGAGAACGACGCCCAGCTCCTTTTCGTCGGCGGTCAGCACGGCCAGGCTGGAGGCGAGCGGCTGCAGGATCAGGTCCTGCACTTCCAGGCCGCAGCGGCGGACGCACTTGACGATGTTCTGCGCGGCGCTGACGGCGCCGGTCACGATGTGCACGCGCACTTCCAGGCGCAGGCCGCTCATCCCGATGGGCTCGCGGATGTCTTCCTGGCCGTCGACGATGAACTCCTGCGTCAGCACGTGCAGCACCTGCTGGTCCGTCGGGATGTTCACCGCCTTGGCGGTCTCGATGACGCGGGCGACGTCGGTGGCGGTGACTTCCTTGTCCTTCACGGCGACCATGCCGCTGGAATTGAAGCTGCGGATATGGCTGCCGGCGATGCCGGTGTAGACGTCTCGAATCTTGCAATCTGCCATTAGCTCGGCTTCTTCAAGCGCGCGCTGAATGGAATTCACAGTGGTCTCGATATTGACGACCACGCCCTTGCGCATGCCGCGCGATTCGTGCTGGCCCAGGCCAAGCACCTCGAAGCGGCCTTCAGGCAGGATTTCAGCCACCACAGCCACCACCTTGCTGGTGCCGATATCGAGGGCGACGATAAGGTCCTTGATGTCACGGGTCATGGCGTTAGCGTTTCTTGGGAGGTTTCGGTGTGGATTTGGATTTGGTTTCCGACGCGGGCAACGGGGCCAGCGCCAGGGCGAAACCATTCGGATAGCGCAGGTCGGCCTGCGTGACGGTGCGCCCTACCAGGCGCCCCGACACGGTGGGCCACGCCTGCACAAAGCGTTGAATACGAGCCGCGAACGGCAAGGCGCCGGGCAGGCCGTGCGGGTCCGGCGCATCGGCGCCCGGATCGCGGCCCAGGTCCAGCAGCATGCCGTTGGAAAGCACGACGCGCCAGGCGTAGCGCGGGCTCAGTTCCAACTGTTCCACATGCATGTCCAGCGGCGCGAACCAGCGCGCCAGCTCGGCGTAGCGCTGCACGACCAGCGCTTCCGTGCCGTCGGGTCCGGAGAACTGCGGCAGCACCGTGTCGTCGTCCACCTCGCCCGTGTTGGCCGTGAACGCCTCGCCCCAGGTGTTGATCATCTGGTTCTCGTTCCACAGCGCCAGGGGCTGCTGTTCCTCGATGCGCACACGCAGCACGTTCGGCCAGATCCGCCGCACCGTGGCATGCCGGACCCAGGGCACCGATTCGAAGATCTCGCGCGCGTCGTCCAGGTCCACCGTGAAGAAGTTGCCCTTCACGCGGCCCGCGATCGCCGAACGCACGGCGCCCGTCGACACATAGTGAAGCTCGGTGTCCGGCATCGATTCCAGCTCGATCGCCGACAGCGTGAAATACGGACGTTGCGCTACCCACACCACGCCCGCGATGAGCATGGCGGCAACCGCCAGCACGGCGAGCGTGTTGGCGATCAGGTTGGTAGTACGAGCGTCGTTCCACACGGAGTATCCAGGTCAAGCGTTGCGGGCGTGGCCGTGCACCTTGCACGAGGCCTCGGACAGGATGGCCACGCACAATTCTGCATAGCCGATCCCCACGGCCTTCGCGGCCATGGGCACCAGGGAGTGGCCGGTCATGCCGGGCGAAGTATTCATTTCAAGCAGCCAGGGCCGGTTGTCGGCATCGAGGATGAAATCGGCGCGGCCCCAGCCTTCGCAGCCCAGCGTCTGATAGGCCTTGACGGCAATCCGCGCGACTTCTTCAGCGACGTCCGCGGGCAAGGCGGCCGGGCAGAAATACTGCGTGTCGTCGGAGAAATACTTGTGTTCGTAGTCGTAGTTGCCGCCCGGCGCCGCGATCTCGATCACCGGCAGCGCGCGCGCCGCCTTGCCCGAGCCCAGCACGGCCACGGTCAGCTCGCGCCCAGTGATGAACTGCTCGGCCAGGACCTCGCTGTCGTACTGCGCGGCTGCGGCGTAGGCTTCCTTCATGTCTGAGTAGCCGACGACCTTGGTGATGCCCACGGTCGAGCCCTCGTGCGGCGGCTTGATGATCAGCGGCAGTTGCAGGCGGTCGGGGACCAGGCGCAGTTCGGTATCGGCATCCAGCACTTCAAAGTCGGGCGTGGGCAGGCCATGCTGCAGCCAGATGCGCTTGGTCATGGTCTTGTCCATGGCCAGTGCCGAGGCCATCGGGCCGCTGCCCGTGTAAGGAATGCCCAACAGTTCCAGCGCGCCCTGCAGGGTGCCGTCTTCGCCGTAACGGCCGTGCAGCGCGATGAACACGCGGTCAAAGCCTTGATCGGCCAGTTCGGCAAGACTGCGCTCGCCGGTGTCGAACAGGTGCGCGTCCACGCCGGCGCTGGTCAGCGCCTCGTGAACGCCCTTGCCGGACATGAGCGAAACTTCACGTTCGGCGGACCGGCCGCCGTACAACACACCCACCTTGCCGAATTGCTTGCTCATGCCAGCTCTCCCACCTGGGCGGGGACCTTGCTGATCGAACCCGCCCCCATCACGATGACGACGTCGCCATCGCGCACGAAATCCACAACCGTCTGCGGCAGCTCCGCCACGTCTTCCACGAATACCGGCTCGACCTTGCCGGCCACGCGCAACGCGCGCGACAGGGCACGTCCGTCAGCGGCGACCAGCGGCGGTTCGCCAGCGGCATAGACCTCGGTCAGCAGGACGGCGTCAGCCGTGCCCAACACCCGCACGAAATCCTCGAAGCAATCGCGCGTCCGCGTGTAGCGGTGCGGCTGGAAGGCCAGCACGATGCGACGATCGGGCCAGGCGCCGCGCGCCGCAGCCAGCGTTGCCGACATTTCGACCGGATGGTGGCCGTAATCGTCGATCACCGTGAACGTGCCGCCGCCGTGGTTGGCCGGCACCGGGAATTCGCCCGTCTGCGTGAAGCGGCGGCCCACGCCCTTGAACGCGCGCAGCGCCTCGCAGATGGCGGCGTCGGACACGCCCAGCTCGGTCGCCACGGCGATCGCGGCCAGCGCGTTGCGCACGTTGTGCAGGCCGGGCAGATTCAGTTCGACGTTCAGGGGCGGCAACAGCGTGTCGCGGTGAGTGCGCTGCACGTTGAAGCGCATGCGCGTGCCGTCGGGCTGCACCTCATAGGCACGCACCTGCGCTTCTTCGTTCAGGCCGTAGGTCGTGATGGGACGCGACACGAACGGCATGATCTCGCGCACGTTCGCGTCGTCCGAGCACAGCACGGCGCTGCCATAGAACGGCAGGCGCTGCGTGAATTCGATGAACGCGCTCTTGAGCCGCGCCACGTCGTGCCCGTAGGTGTCCATGTGATCGGCATCGATATTGGTCACGATGGCCATCACGGGCAGCAGGTTCAGGAACGAGGCGTCCGACTCGTCGGCCTCGACCACGATGTAGTCGCCCTGCCCCAGCCGCGCATTGGCGCCCGCCGAATTCAGGCGGCCGCCGATCACGAACGTGGGGTCCAGGTCGCCCGCCGCCAGCACGCTGGCGACCAGGCTGGTCGTGGTGGTCTTGCCGTGCGTGCCGGCCACGGCGATGCCGCGCTTCAAGCGCATCAGCTCGGCCAGCATGATGGCGCGCGGCACCACCGGAATACGTGCAGAGCGCGCCGCGATCACTTCGGGGTTGTCGCCCGCCACCGCGGTGGAGGTGACGATGGCGCTGGCGCCCGTGACGTTGCTGGCGGCATGGCCGATCGCGATCTTCACGCCCAGGCCGGCCAGGCGGCGCGTCACCGCCGACTCGTTCAGGTCGGAACCGCTGATGTCGTAGCCCAGGTTCAGCAGCACTTCGGCAATGCCGCTCATGCCCGAACCGCCGATGCCTACAAAATGGATATGTTGAATTCTGTGTTTCATGATGAACGCCCCGCTGCTTGTTCACAGACGTCGGCGATATGGGCGGCCGCGTCGGGACGCGCATGCGCGCGGGCCCGGACGGCGACAGCCTCAAGTTCTTGTCGGGTGCGCTGGCTCAGCCAGTCCGCCAGCCACTCAGGCGTCAGGGCGGTCTGCGGCTGCAGCCAGGCGGCCTGCGCGTCGCTCAGGAAGCGCGCGTTGGCAGTCTGGTGGTCATCGATGGCGTGGGGAAACGGCACGAACAGCGCCGCGACGCCGGCTGCCGCCACTTCGGACACCGTCATGGCGCCTGCGCGGCAGATCAGCAGATCGGCGTCGGCCATGGCGCCCGCCATGTCGTCGATGAAAGCGCGGCAATCGGCCTGCACGCCCGCCTGGGCGTAGGCCTGTTGCAGCGCCGGCAAATGTTGTTCACCGGCCTGGTGGACGACTGTCGGCCGGTTCTCGAGCGGCAGACGCGCCAGCGCCTGCGGCACGGTGGTGTTCAAGGCTTGCGCCCCCAGGCTGCCGCCCACCACCAGCACGCGCAGCGGGCCGGTGCGGCCGGTATAGCGTTCCGCGGGATCCGGCAAGGCGCACAGGTCGGCGCGAACCGGGTTGCCCATGGCTTCGCCCTTGGGCAGCACGCCAGGAAATCCGCTCAGCACACGGCGCGACATCTTCGCCAGGCACTTGTTGGCGGTGCCGGCGACGGCATTCTGTTCGTGCACGACCAGCGGCGTGCCGCGCAGCGCCGCGATCACGCCGCCCGGAAATGCCACGTAACCGCCCATGCCCAACACCACGTCGGGACGCACGTCGGACAGCCGCGACCACGCTTGCGCGAACGCGCGCAGCAGCAGGAACGGCAGCTTCAGCAACGCGGACGCGCCCTTGCCGCGCACGCCCTGGAAGCGCAGCGGCACCAGTTCGATGCCGCGCGGCGGCACGAGGCGGCCTTCCATCTTTTCGGGATTGCCCAGCCACAGCACGCGCCAGCCGCGTTCGCGCAGCACGTCGGCCACGGCGAGACCCGGCATGATATGACCGCCGGTGCCACCGGCCATGATCAGGATCGTGCGAGCGGCGGTCATACCCGTCCCCCGCGCATCATGATGCGGTTTTCCACGTCGACCCGGATCAGCATCGCCAGCGCGCACAGGTTCATCACCACGCCCGAACCGCCGTAGCTCATCAGGGGCAGCGTCAGGCCCTTGGTGGGCAGCAGGCCCAGGCACACGCCCATGTTGATGAACGACTGCACGCCGAACCACATGGCCACGCCGTGCGCGACCAGGCCGGCGAACGTGCGCTCCATGGCGATGGCCTGACGGCCGATGTCGAAACCGCGATACACGATGATGGCGAACAGCGTGATCACCAGCATGACGCCGGCAAAGCCCAGTTCCTCGCCCACCACCGCCATCAGGAAGTCGGTATGCGCCTCGGGCAGGTAATGCAGTTTTTCCACGCTGGCGCCCAGGCCCACGCCGAACCATTCACCGCGGCCCAGCGCAATCAGCGAGTGCGACAGCTGGTACGCGCTGCCATAGGCGTTGTCTTCGTTCCAGGGGTCCAGGTAGGCGAACAGCCGCGCACGACGCCACGGCGACAGCCAGATCAGCATCAGGAACGTGCCCACCAGCACGGCAAGCAGGCTGCTGAAATACTTGCCGTTGATGCCGCCCAGAAACAGGATGCCGATGGCAATGGCCACGATCACCATGAACGCGCCCAGGTCGGGCTCGAGGAGCAGCAGCATGCCGACGCCGGCCAGCGCGAACGCCATCGGCAGGAAGCCGCGGGCAAAGGCCTGCATGTGCTCCTGCTTGCGCACGGTGTAGTCGGCCGCGTAAAGCAAGGCGGCAAGCTTCATCAGCTCGGACGGCTGGAAATTCAGCGGACCCAACGGGATCCAGCGGTGCGCGCCGTTGACTTCGCGGCCGATGCCCGGAATCAGCACCGCCACCAGCAACACCATCGTCACCACGAAAAGCGGCACGGCCAGACGCTGCCAGACCCGGATGGGGATCGACAGCACCACGGCGGCGCCGAGCAGACCCGCGCTCACGAAGAGACCGTGGCGGATCACGAAGTAATAGCGGCCATAGGACGCATAGCGCGGGCCGTCGGCCAGCGCGATCGATGCCGAATACACCATCAGCAGGCCGAGCAGCAGCAACGTCGACGCCGCGATCACGAGCGGCATGTCGAAGTTGCGCATGCGGGTACGGCCGGGCCGTACGGCATTGACGCTGGCGGTCAGGTCGGCGATCAGGCTCATTGTGCGGCCTCGGCGCCACGCGCCACGGAATTCGCCCAGGAGGCGGCGTTGCGGTTCATGCCACCTCTCCACGGTCGCGGGCCAGGTCTTCGACCTCTTCCACGAACACCTGCCCGCGATGCGGGTAATTGCGGAACATGTCCAGGCTGGCGCACGCCGGCGACAACAGCACGGCGTCGCCCGGCTGCGCCAGTTCGGCCGCACCGCGCACGGCGTCGCGCAAGCTCTCGACAGTCAGGCACTTGACGCCGGTCGGCTCCAGCACGCGGCCAATCTCCGGGCCATCCAGGCCGATCAGCATCACCGCGCGCGCATGGCGTGAGACGACGGGAATCAACGGCGAAAAATCCTGGCCCTTGCCCTGGCCGCCGGCGATCAGCACCACGGGCTGGCCCAGGCCTTCCAGCGCGGCCACAGTGGCGCCCACGTTGGTGCCCTTGCTGTCATTGATGTAGTCCACGCCGCCGATCGTGCGCACGAAGGCGGCGCGATGCGGCTCGCCCGCGTAGTCGCGAAGCGCGCGCAGCATGGCGCCCCAGCCCAGATCCAGGCAGCGGGCAAGCTGCAACGCGGCCAGCGCGTTCAGCGCATTGTGGATGCCGCGGATGCGCAGTGCGTCCACGGGCATGAGGCGGCTCATACGGCCCTTGGCGCGCACCGGTTCGGGCGCGTCCTTCTTGCGCCGCGTGGGCGGTGCCGGCTCATCGAAATCGTTGGACTCGCAGGCCGTCAGCCACGCTACGCCCTGTCCCAGTTCAAGGCCCATGTCGCCCACCAGCTCAGGCACATCGCGGCCAAAGCTGCGCACGTTCGTGGCGTTCAGCGACGACACCATATCAACGGTCAGCGGATCGTCGCGATTGACGATGGCGATGCGCGCCATCTTCAACAGGCGGCCCTTCGCATCGGCATAGGCCTGCATGCCGCCGTGCCAGTCCAGGTGATCCTGGGTCACGTTCAGCACGACGGCCGCATCGGCCATCAGCGTGCGCGTCGTTTCAAGCTGGAAGCTGGACAGTTCAAGCACCCACACCTGCGGCAGCGCGTCCGTGTCCAGCGCGTCCATCAGCGCGGATAGCGCAGCAGGGCTGATGTTGCCGGCAGCGATGACCGTCAGCCCGCTGGCTTCGACCAGTTGCCGCGTCAGCGCGGTGACGGTGGTCTTGCCATTGGTGCCGGTCACGGCCAGCAGACGCGGGCGATACTCGCGATCGGCGGCCAGATCCGCCAGCGCGCGGGCAAACAGTTCGATCTCGCCGACGATTTCAATGCCGCGGGCCTCGGCCTCGCGCAGCACGTCGGCGGCGGGCGCCTGCGTGGGCGCCAGACCCGGACTCAACACGACCTGCGACACGCCATCCAGCAGATCGGTGGCAAACGACTCGTCGCAGCCCAGCCGGTATTCCACTTCGTTTTGCGCCAACGCTTCGCGCAGCGCGGCCAGGCCTCCCGGTTCCGCGCGCGTGTCGGCCACGCGCAAGCGGGCGCCCAGGCGGGCGCACCAGCGTGCGGCAGCGACGCCCGTCTCGCCCAATCCGAGGATCAGCACGAGCGGCGCGTCAGCGCGGGAGGATTCCATCATGTTCATCGCAACTTCAGCGTAGAGAGGCCAATCAGCACCAGCATCATGCTGATGATCCAGAAACGCACGACCACCTGGGTTTCCTTCCAGCCGCCCACTTCAAAGTGATGATGCAACGGGGCCATTCGGAAAATGCGTCGACCTGTTCCATAACGTCGCTTCGTGTACTTGAACCAGGTCACCTGGATCATCACGGAAAGCGTCTCGACGACGAACACGCCGCCCATGATGAACAGCACGATTTCCTGGCGCACGATGACCGCGATCGTGCCCAACGCACCGCCCAACGCAAGCGCGCCGACGTCGCCCATGAACACTTGCGCCGGATACGCGTTGAACCATAAAAATGCGAGCCCCGCGCCCCCGATCGCCGCGCACAGCACCATCAATTCCGATGCGCCGGGGATGTACGGAAACAGCAGGTACTTCGAATAGTCCACGCGGCCGACCACGTAGGCGAAGATGCCCAGCGCGCTGCCGACCATCACGGTGGGCATGATCGCCAGGCCATCCAGCCCATCGGTCAGGTTCACGGCGTTGCTGGTGCCGACGATCACGGCCCAGGTCAGCGCCACGAAACCCAGCACGCCCAGCGGATAGCTCACCGTCTTGAAGAACGGGACGATCAGGTCGGCGCGCGTCGGCAGCGCCATCGTGAAGCCGCTGCCCACCCAGGCCTTGAACAGGGGCCAGAGTTCGGTGTTGGCGGGCGCGGACACCGCGAACGCCAGATACACCGCAGCCACCATGCCGATGGTGGCTTGCCAGAAGAATTTTTGACGCGCCGGCATGCCTTCGGGATCGCGATAGACCACCTTGCGGTAGTCGTCACGCCAGCCGATCCAGCCAAATCCGAAGGTCACCAGCAGCACGACCCACACGAAGCGATTCGTCCAATCCGCCCACAGCAAGGTGCTGATGGCGATGGAGATCAGGATCAACACGCCGCCCATGGTCGGCGTGCCGGTCTTGACCAGATGCGATTCGGGACCGTACGTGCGCACGGCCTGGCCGATCTTCATTTCGGTCAGCTTGCGGATGACGCGAGGACCGGCCACCAGGCCGATCACCAGCGCCGTCGCGCAGGCCAACACGGCGCGCAGGGTGATGTATTCGAACACGCCCAGCGCGCGCACATCGTCGGAAAGCAGGCGGGCGATCTCAAGCAGCATGCTGCTCTCCCTGCCCTGCGGCTGCCGTACCGTCATTCAAAGAAAAAGCCGTCACTACCCGCTCCATGCGCATAAAGCGCGATCCTTTTACCAATACGCAGGACGGGCGCAAGCCGCGCAAGGCGGCAACGACTTCGTCTACCGATGCGCAGGCGTGCGCGCCAGCGCCGAATGCGGCAGCTGCCGCCCGGCTGGCTTCGCCTAGCGTGATGAATGCGTCGAGCCCATGCTCGCGCGCGTAATTGCCCACCTCGACGTGCATGGCGGGGCCGTTGTCCCCGACTTCGCCCATGTCGCCCAAGACCAGGACGCGCGTGCCGCCGATGCGCGCAAGCACGTCGATGGCTGCGCGGACCGAATCGGGGTTGGCATTGTAGGTGTCATCGATGAGCAACGTTCCGTCACTCATTCGCTTGTGCTGCATGCGCCCGGCCACCGGGCTGAATCCCGCCAGCGCACGCACCGCGATCTCGAGCGGCACGCCCGCGGCAATGGCGCTGGCGATGGCGGCCAGCGCGTTGCGCAGGTTGTGCAATCCCGCCACCGGCAGCGTCAGATCGGCAACGCCGACCGGCGTCACGACACGGCAGCGCGTGGCGTCGACTTCCGCGATGATCTGTTCCGCATAGACGTCCAGGCCGGGCTGCAGGCCAAACCGCAGCACGCGGCGCGGCGCGGCCAACGCATCCCAGATGGCTGCGTAGGGCTCGTCTCCGGGATACACGGCGACGCCATCGGCCGGCAATGCGGCAATCGCGGCGCCGTTCTCATGCGCGACCGCTTCGACGGTGTGCATGAATTCCTGGTGCTCGCGCTGCGCATTCGTGACCAGCGCCACGGTAGGCGCGGCAATGGCGGCAAGCTGCGCAATTTCACCGGGGTGGTTCATGCCCAGCTCGAACACGGCGGCGCGATGACCCGCGCGCAGGCGCAGCAAGGTCAGCGGCACGCCGATGTCGTTGTTCAGGTTGCCGGCCGTGGCCAGGCGCCCCGCGTCGCCCTGCCATTCGGCGAGCATCGCGGAGATCATTTCCTTGGTGGTCGTCTTGCCGTTGCTGCCGGTCACCGCCACCACGGGCAGCACGAACCGGGCACGCCAGGCGGCGCCGATGCGCGTCAGCGCCACGCGCGTATCGCCCACGACAAGCTGCGGCAGTCCGGCATCGGCAACATGGTGCGCGACGAGCGCCGCGCAAGCGCCGCGCGAAGCTGCCTGATCCAGGTAGTCGTGCGCGTCGAAATTTTCGCCCACCAGCGCGACGAAGAGTTCGCCTTCGCCAATGCGGCGCGTATCGGTGGACACGCCGGGCGTCTGCTGCAACAGCAGCGCCACGCGCGCCCATTCGCGATCGTCGAAAGGCAGCTTCTCGCCACCGATGTCCTGATAGGTTTCGTGACCCTTGCCGGCCAGCAGCACCACGTCTTCCGGCGACGCCGCCCAGATGGTCTGCAGGATGGCGCGCGCGCGATCGACCTGCACGTCGGCATGCGCCGCTTCGGGCACGCCGGCCAGGATCTGCTGGACGATCGCCTCGGGCGATTCGGTGCGCGGGTTGTCGCTGGACACCACCACGTGGTCAGCCAGCTCCGCGGCAATGGCGCCCATCACCGGACGCTTGCCCGGATCGCGCTCACCGCCGCAGCCGAACAGGCAGATCAGGCGGCCGGAACGTGCCGTGGCCACGGCACGCAGCGCCAGCAGCGCACGGGACAACGCGTCCGGCGTGTGGGCGTAGTCCACCACCACCAGCGGACCGCGTGCCGTATGGGCTGGCAAGTTCACTGCCGGTTCCACGGTCTGCAAACGGCCATCGACGGGATCCGTCGCCGCCAGTTCACGCGCAATCTGCGCAAACGGCAGGCCCAGCTTGTACAGCACGCCCGCCACCAGCAGCAGGTTCGAAACGTTGTGCGCGCCCAAGAGGCGCGTCACGATCTGGGCTTCGCCATGCGGCGACACCAGCGTAAAGATCTGGCCTTGCGACGTTGCCTGCAAGTCCCGCGCACGCATGGCGGCCGGAATTTCAGGATCGTCGCTCAGGCTGTAACCCATCGGCGTCACGCCGTCCGGCAGGCTGGCCAGCATCCGCCGCCCGGCTTCATCGTCGGCGTTGATCACCGCGGCGGTCAGGCCGGGCCAGCGGAAGAGGCGCGCCTTGGCCGCTTCGTAGCGCTCCATCGTGACGTGATAGTCCAGATGGTCGCGCGTCAGATTTGTGAAGGCGGCCAGCGCCACGCGCACGCCGTCCATGCGGCCCTGCTCGATGCCGATCGACGAGGCCTCCATGGCCACGGCCTTCGCGCCGGCGTCGCGCATCGCGGCCAGCGTGCGGTGCACAGTCAGCACATCCGGCGTCGTCAGGCTGCCGCCCAGCGTCTGGCCATCGGGCAGCACGGCGCCCAGCGTGCCGATGGTGCCGCAAGCCTTGTCGTTCCGGCTCAGCGCGTGGGCAATCCATTGCACCGACGACGTCTTGCCGTTAGTGCCGGTCACCGCAACCACGGCCAGCGCCGCCGACGGACGGCCATACCAGGTGTCGCCCAGTTCGCCTAGCAGCGAGCGCAGGCCGGTCACCGCAAGCATGGGCGTGCCGGCCGACGCGGCTTGTACGGCATCGGTGGCAGGCGCTTCGAACAGCACGGCGCTGGCGCCCAGCGCCAACGCCTTATCTATATAGAGACGGCCGTCGCTCGACAGTCCCGGGCAAGCAACGAACACGTCGCCCGGCTCGATGTCGCGCGAGTCCAGCTTGAGATGCGCGGTCAACGACACGCGCTCATGCAACCACGCCACGGTCTCGACAACCGTGGCGGCAGGGGAAGAGTGGAAGCCGTTGGCGCTCATCTGCCTGGCTCCTTGATACCAGCAACAATCGTGGATTCAAACGGTGCGTCGGGCCGCACCCCCATCAGCCTCAGGCTCCCCCCCACGATATGGGAGAACACGGGCGCGGCAATGGCGCCGCCGTAATAGCCGCCGATCGTCGGTTCGTCGATGGACACGGCCACCACGATCTTCGGATCCGACACCGGGGCAAAACCCACATACGAGCTGCGGTAACGTTGCGTGCTGTACTTGCCGTCCACGATCTTGCGCGCGGTGCCGCTCTTGCCCGCCACGCGGTAGCCCTGCACCTGCGCGGCCTTCGTGCCATCGGGGCCGGTGGCGGCCTCCAGCATGGCGCGCACCAGCGCGGTCGTCTTGGGCGTGTAGATCTTGACGCTGGTCGGATCGCTATCGCGCTTGACCAGCGTCAGCGACACCATGTCGCCGTTACGTGCAAAGACGGTATAGGCGCGCGCCACTTGCAGCAGCGACACGGACAGGCCGTAGCCGTAGGCCATCGTGGCCTTTTCAATCAGGCGCCAACGTTCCCACGGACGCAGACGGCCGGGCGCGGCGCCGGGGAATCCCACTTGCGGCGCCTGGCCGAGACCCAATTCGGTGAAGCGGTCCCACATTTCACGGGATTCCAGCTTCTCGGAGATCATCGTCATGCCAATGTTGCTGGACTTGCGCAGCACGCCCGCCACATCCAGCGTGCCGTTGCGGCTCACGTCGCTGATCGTGCTGCCCTGATACGTGAACCGGCCGTTGCCCGTCTCGAACTGCGTCGACGTGCTGATGCGGCCCAGGTCCAGCGCCAGCGCTGCGGTAAAGGGCTTCATGATCGAGCCCGGCTCGAACGTATCCGTGATCGCCTGGTTGCGCAGGTTGGCGCCATGGAAGGTTTCGCGGTTGTTCGGATCGAAGGTCGGCACGTTGGCCAGCGCCAGGATCTCGCCCGTGTGCACATCCACCACCACGGCCGTCGCACCCTTGGCGCGGTGCTTGTCCATGGCGTCCTTCAGTTCCTTGAAAACCAGGTACTGCAGGCGCGTGTCAATGGACAGGCGCAAGTCCCGGCCATCAACCGGCAACGTGACGGCCTGCACGTCTTCGATGACGCGGCCCAGCCGATCCTTGATGACACGGCGGCTTCCCGGTCGGCCCGACAGCTGCTGGTTGAACGTCAGCTCGACGCCTTCCTGCCCCTGGTCCTCGACACTATTGAAGCCCACCACGTGGGCCATCACGTCGCCGTCCGGGTAGTAGCGGCGGGTTTCGGGCTGCTGGTGCACGCCCGGCAAGCCCAGCTGCTTGATCTTGTCGGCCACGTCCATCGAGACCTGGCGCTTCAGGTACACGAAGTTCTTGTCCTCGTCGACGAGGCGGCGGCGCAGATCGCCCGCCGGCGTGTCCAGCAGCTTGGCCAGCGAATCCAGCTGCGCGGGCGTGGCCTGCTTCACGTCTTCGGGGATCGCCCAGATGGCGCGCGCCGGCACACTCGATGCCAGCACCGCACCATTACGGTCCATGATCTTGCCGCGCGTGGCGGCCAGCGTCAGCGTGCGCTCGTAGCGGCGCTCGCCCTGCTGCTGCAGGAATTCCGTCGACAATCCTTGCAGGAACAGCGCGCGGCCGGCCAGCACGGTAAACCCGCCAAACAGCAGGATCAGCACCAGGCGGGCGCGCCACGTAGGCAAGCTTCCGCGCAGCACGGGATTGTCGAAGAAGGGCACGCGCTTCATTGCGTGCCTCCGGCGGCCGCGGGCACGGGCGCCTGATTCATATAGAGCGTACGGTCGGGGACGATGGGAATCATCTTCAGACCGTCGCGCGCAATGGCGTCGACCCGCGCATTGCGGGCCAGCTCGGCGCGCTCAAGCTGCAGGCGCCGCCAGTTGGTTTCGAGGTCGCGCGCATGCGCCTGATCGCGGCCCAGCTCCACGAAGAGCTGGCGCGACTGATACCGGCTGGTGACCAGGGAAATGGCCGACAGCATCAGCAAAGCCGCAACGATCAGGTTGACGCGCCCCATCAGCGGCGCCCTCCCTTGCCGCCACGCCGGGGCGGCGGGGCGAGGTCGCTGCCGGGCAGCGAACCGATCTTCACAAATGCGAAGCCGCCCTCGGCAGGCAGCGGCGTTTCCGTACGTTCAGCCGCGCGCAGGATGGCGGAACGGGCACGGGCGTTGGTCGAGACTTCGTCGTCCTCGGCCACGACTTTGCCAAGGGATCGCACAACGGGTTGGGGCATTTCGCTTTCGCGCAGGGGCAGGCGTGCATGCGCAGCAGCCGGCCTGGCCGCCGCCGCGATGCACTGCTTGACCATGCGGTCTTCAAGTGAATGAAAGCTGATCACCGCCAACCTCCCCCCCGGGGCAAGCAGGTCTAAAGCTGACGCGAGGGTGCGCGCGAGCTCTTCGAGTTCCCGATTGATGTAAATCCGTAAAGCTTGAAAGGTGCGTGTGGCCGGATGTTGCCCCTTTTCGCGCGTGCGGACGGCGCTGGCGACGCACTCGGCAAGCTCGAGCGTGGTGCGCAGCGGCCTTGTTGCGCGGCGAGCAGCAATCGCCTTTGCAACCTGAAAAGCAAACCGTTCTTCGCCATAATCCGCTATGACCTCCCGCATCTCATCCACACTGGCTTGCGCCAGCCAATCCGCCACCGTGGGACCACGAGTGGTGTCCATCCGCATATCGAGCGGGCCGTCTCGCATGAACGAGAAACCGCGCTCGGCATCGTCGATCTGAGGCGACGAAACGCCCAGATCCAACATCACGCCATCGACCTTGCCGATGCCGCGCTGCTCCAATTCTTCGGCCATGGTGGCAAAGCCCCCATGCACCACAGTGACCCGCGCATCCTCGGCCGCCAGCGCGTTGGCGACCGCAATCGCTTGCGGGTCCTTGTCAAACACGACCAGCCGGGCGTGCTTGCCCAACCGGCCAAGCAACTCGCGGCTGTGGCCGCCCCGGCCGAAAGTGCCGTCTACGAAGACGCCGCTTTCGACTCGCGTAGCCACATCCTGCCCATCCTGCGGCTGCGACCGTGCCGCGCCCTTGCCGCCGAAACCGGGCAGCAAAAGCGCGTCCACCGTCGGCGCCAGGAGGACGGGCCGATGTTCGAATTCCATAACTCTTTCAGAACGAAAACTGGTTCAACACGTCCGGCATACCCTTGGCCAAGTCTTCAGCCTCTCGGCTGGCCAGGGTAGCGGCGTCCCACAGCTCGAAGTGAGAGCCCAGACCGAGCAGCATCACATCGCGCGTCATACCGGAAGCGTTGCGCAGTTCAGGAGCGATCAGGACCCGGCCGGAGCCGTCCAGTTCCACGTCCTGAGCGTTGCCCAGCAACAGCCGCTGCAGCGCGCGGGCCGTCATCGGAAAAGCGGCGATCTGCTCGCGCTTCTTTTCCCACTCCGGTCGCGGATACACCAGCAGGCAGCCGTCGGGATGGCGGGTCAGGGTCAGCCGGCCTTCGGCCTGCGACATGAGCGCGTCACGATGCCGGGTCGGAATGGAGATCCGTCCCTTGGCATCCAGCGTGAGCGCGCTGCTTCCCTGAAACACCACATTTACCCCACTTAATTGCACAATTTCCTACTATTTCCCACTCTACGGTATGGGAAAGGGGCGGTCAAGCGAGCGGTTGCAATTTTTTCAATCACAACAAGGACTTAGATCAACTTGTAAATTCGCAAAAAGAAAAACCTCCCAATAAATCAGGAGGTTGCGACATACTCTAAAAGTCCTACTTAAGAAGTAGCGCCTAACGATTGCGGTTTACCGCCTGGGGCTCGGTCGATCCTTCCAGTTGGCGAGGCTTCCCGCCAGATGGACGACACTGGAAGAGGCAATGAACTGGCGCGGTGGTCGCCAGACGGCCGCGCGGCCTCGTCCAGATCCGCGCGCGCCGGGAAAATTCAGTGCAAGACGGGTCTATAGGCCGGATTCTGTACACCAGGTTGCCCTGGCGGACGATCATTCCTCTGCGCGGATCATTACTGAGCCGCTCTAGCCATCTACCCGCATGCTCGGACGGAGCCGCCCTTCACGGCCGTGAGGCCGCACGCATGCCTATTTGATGTTGCTCCGGATAGAGGTTGCCGCGTTTCACCCTGCGATGCCGCCGCCCGTTGCCGGACGGCGCAATACGGAGATGGCCGTATCAGTGCGCGCATAGCGCGCCCGCGCCGCAGTCTCGTCTCTGTGGTCCTATTCCTCAGCCATGCCCGAAGACACGACCGGACGGCCGTTAGCCGTTACCCTGCCCTGTGGAGTCCGGACCTTCCTCGATGGGCTTGCACCCACCGCGATCGTCCGACCCATCTTGCAGTGCGTATTCTATTACAGCCGTCCGCTCTGTCCCCAGGGCGCCCGCAAGAACCTCGGGGCGGGTTCCTGCGACAATACGCGCTGATCCGCTTAGATGCCGCAGACACCAACACTACATGGCCCTCGAAACTCTCATCACCCTGACCGACGTCCAGCTCGCATATGGGCACCATCCACTGCTGGACCATGCCGACTTCGCCATCCAGTCCGGCGAGCGCATCGGCCTCATCGGCCGCAACGGCGCAGGGAAGTCCTCGCTCCTCAGACTGCTCGACGGCCGCACGCAGCCCGACGACGGCGCGATCGCGCGCAGCTCGAGTCTGCGAGTGGCCACCGTCGAACAGGAACCCGAGCTCGACGACAATGCCACTGTCTTTGACGTCGTATGCAATGCAAATGGCGACCACGAAGACTGGCAGCGCCCCTCGCGCGCGCGCGCCGTCATCGAAAAGCTGGGCCTGCCCGCCGACGTGCAGATCGCCGGCCTGTCCGGCGGCACGCGTAAGCGCGTCGCGCTTGCCCGCGCCCTGATCGACGAGCCGGATCTGTTGCTGCTCGACGAGCCCACCAACCATTTGGACTTCGAAGGCATCGCCTGGCTGGAGGACATGCTGCGCGCTTGGAAAGGCGCCGCAGTCATCATCACCCACGATCGCCGGTTCCTGGACGCCGTCACCACTCGCATCGTCGAACTCGATCGCGGACGCCTCCTGAGCTTCCCGGGCAACTTCTCGCAGTGGCAGGAGCGCAAGGCCCAATGGCTCGAGTCCGAAAGGCTCGAGCAGGCGCGTTTCGACAAACTGCTGGCACAGGAAGAAGTCTGGATCCGCAAGGGCGTGGAAGCCCGCCGCACCCGCAATGAAGGCCGGGTGCGCCGTCTGGAAAGCCTGCGCGTGCAGCGCGCCGAACGCCGCGAGCGCGTGGGCAACGTGTCGCTGGCGCTGGCCGAAGGCCAACGCTCCGGCAAACTCGTGGCCGAACTCGAACACGTCAGCAAGCGCTTCGGCGACAAGATCGTGGTCGACGACTATTCCACAACCCTTCTGCGCGGCGACCGCATCGGCATCATCGGCCCCAACGGCGCAGGCAAGACCACACTGCTCAAGCTCATTCTGGGTGAACTGCAGCCCGATAGCGGCGCGACGCGCCTGGGCACCAACGTCGCCGTCGCCTACTTCGACCAGATGCGCGCGCAGCTCGACGAAAACGCTTCGCTCGTCGACATCATCAGTCCGGGGAGCGAATGGGTCGAGATCGGCGGCGTGCGCAAGCATGTGATGACCTACCTGGGCGATTTTCTCTTCTCGCCGGCGCGCGCCGGATCACCGGTGCGCAGCCTGTCCGGCGGCGAACGCGCTCGCCTGCTGCTGGCGCGGCTCTTTGCCCGGCCGGCCAACGTGCTGGTGCTGGACGAGCCCACCAACGATCTGGACATCGAAACGCTGGAGTTGCTGGAAGAACTGCTGCAGGAATACGCAGGCACCGTGCTGCTCGTCAGCCACGATCGCGCGTTTCTCAACAACGTGGTCACGCAGACGATCGCCTACGAAGGCGACGGCCACTGGCGCGATTACGTGGGCGGCTACGACGAATGGGTCGCACAGCGCCCGGCGCCTGTCGCTCCGCAGGCCGAGGCCGACAAGGTCGCGAAACCCGCCGACGACGGCGCCGCACGAGCAAAGGCGGCGCGGCCCAAGCCTGCGAAGGCCGGCAAGATCAACGCCTGGGACCTGCGCGAACTCGAAGGCCTGCCGGACGCGATTGCCGCGCTCGAAGCGAAGCAAGCTGAATTGGCCGGCCAACTTGCTGACGGCAGCCTCTACCGCGACGCGCCGGCCGAGGTCGACCGCATCAACGGCGAACTGGCCAAGCTCGAAACTGAACTCGAAGAGAAGTTTGCGCGCTGGGAGCTGCTGGAAGCGCGGCGCGATGGCACGCTTTGACGTGACTGCTATATATAGATAGTCCGCGCGGCGGAAAAAAGGGGTGAACGGCACAGCCGCTCACCCCTTTTTCATTTGCATGCGGCGCCAGCCGCGATCGTCCTCAGACGTGAGCGCGCCACTCCAGCGCCTCGCCCGCCGCCAGCGGGACCAGCGTCGTGTTGCCGAACGCCAACTCTTCCGGCACCTGATAGGTCTCGCGCGACAGCGTCAACGTGCCGGTATTGCGAGGCAGACCGTAGAAGTCGGGGCCATGGAAGCTGGCAAACCCTTCCAGCTTGTCGAGCTTGCCGGCTGCCTCGAACGCGGTCGCATAAAGCTCCATGGCATGCAATGCGGTGTAGCAGCCAGCACAGCCGCAGGCATGTTCCTTCAGACCGCGCGCGTGCGGCGCGCTATCCGTTCCCAGGAAAAAACGCGGGCTGCCGCTGGTCGCCGCCTCGACCAGCGCAAGACGGTGCGTCTCGCGCTTCAAAATCGGCAGGCAATACCAGTGGGGCCGCACGCCGCCCTGGAAGATGGCATTGCGGTTGTAGAGCATGTGCTGCGGCGTGATCGTCGCGGCAATCGGACCTTCCGCATCGCGAACGTACTCCGCGCCTTCCTTGGTCGTGATGTGTTCGAACACGACCTTCAGGGCGGGGAAGGCGCGCCGCAACGGCTTCATCACACGCTCCACGAAAATGGCTTCGCGATCGAACACGTCAATCGACGGATCCGTCACTTCGCCATGCACCAACAGCGGCATACCGCATTTCTGCAGGGCTTCCAGCGCCTTCGTGCATTTGCCCAGCAGATCGGTCACGCCCGCGTCCGAGTTGGTCGTGGCGCCAGCAGGATACAGCTTGACGGCGTAGACATGGCCCGACTCATGCGCGCGCATGATCTCTTCAGCGGGCGTGTTGTCGGTCAGGTACAGCGTCATCAGGGGCGTGAACGAAGCCGGATTCACGCCCGACTTGCCAAGCGCTTCCAGGATGCGGCCGCGATAGGCCAAAGCCTGTTCCGTCGTCGTGACCGGCGGCTTCAGGTTCGGCATGATGATTGCGCGCGCGAACTGGCGCGCCGTATCGCCGACCACGGCTTCAAGCGCCGCGCCATCGCGCAAATGCAGATGCCAGTCGTCGGGGCGGGTGATGGTGAGTTGAGTCGTGCTTTGAGTAGACATGGAAGGCTTCTTAATCTGCCAGCGGCATGCCCCGTTCAGCAAGCGCGCAGAACATCGCACTGCCCAGGGGTATGACGGCGTCGTTGAAATCGAAATGCGGGTTGTGCAGCAGGCAACCGGAATCGGCGCCGCCTTGGCCAAGACGGAAGTAGGCGCCCGGCTTGGCCTGCAACATGAATGAAAAGTCTTCGGAACCCATCGAGGGTACCAGGTCGCGCACCACGTTTTCCTTGCCGATCATCTCGGTCGCGATGTCGGCCACCAGGTTGGCGTGCTGCGGCGTATTCAGCGTCGCGGGGTAGATGCGCTCGTACACCACTTCAGCGGTGCCGCCAAAAGCGCCGGCGATGGCACTCACCAGCTCGCGCATCCGCGTCTCGACCATCTCCTGCACGGACTTACGAAACGTGCGCACCGTGCCCACCATGCGCGCCTCGCGCGGAATCACGCTCATCGCGCCCGGATGCCCGGCCTGCACCGACCCGATCGACAGCACCGCCGAATCAAGCGGATTCACATTGCGCGACACGATGGTCTGCAACGCGGTGATGATCTGACCCGCGATCGTCACCGGATCGATCGTCTGATAGGGATGCGCACCGTGACCGCCCCGCCCCGTGATCAGGATCTCGAAGCGATCGGCCGCCGCCATCATCGGTCCGGGGTTGATGCCGATCGTGCCAGGTTTGAGGCCCGGCCAGTTGTGCAAGGCATAGATCGCATCGCAAGGGAACGTGTCGAACAAACCGTCTTCCAGCATGGCGCGCGCACCGCCGCGTCCTTCTTCGGCCGGCTGGAAAATCAACACCGCCGTGCCGTCGAAGTTGCGGGTCTGCGCCAGGTACTTCGCCGCGCCGATCAGCACTGCGGTATGACCATCGTGCCCGCATCCGTGCATCAGTCCCGGCTTGGTCGACTTGTGGCCGAACGTGTTGTCTTCCGTCATGGGCAGCGCGTCCATGTCGGCCCGCAATCCAATCATGCGGCCGCTGTCGCAGCGCTTGCCGCGGATCACGCCCACCACGCCGGTTTTACCGATACCGCGGTGCACTTCGATGCCCAACGCTTCCAGCGCACCCGCGACGATGCCGGACGTTCTGACCTCTTCAAAACCAAGTTCTGGATGGGCATGCAAATCGCGCCGGAGCGCCGTCAATTCGTCATGAAAAAGCCGAATCGATTCCAACGGAGAACGTGCGTACATAGGACGTTACAGAATGACGTGAGAGAGGGGACAGTCGGTGCATTTTAGTTGCTACAGAGGATAAATGCCTTTGTCTTTACTGTAGAGACACGTTATGCTCCGGCCGCAGGACAATTTTTCCAACAGCCAGAGAAGGAGCGCCGCATTATGGCCACAACCTCCAAACCCGCGACCGCGCGCAAGCCGAACGCTGCATTCATGAAGCCGCTGACCCCCAGCGCCGAATTGGCCGCTGTCATCGGCTCGGAAGCCGTGCCGCGTACCGAGGTCACCAAGAAGATCTGGGAATACATCAAGAAGCACAACCTGCAAGATGCCAGCAACAAGCGCAACATCAACGCCGATGCCAAGCTGCGCCCGATCTTCGGCAAGGATCAGGTCACGATGTTCGAACTGACCAAACTGGTCAACGCACATCTGAAGTAAGCAGGCAAAGGGCGTACGGCGTACGTCCCTGCCTTTGGATTGTCGCGACGCCCTGGCTTACGGCCGGGCGAGCTCGACGCCACCAAGCAAGCCCCCTCCTCGCAGTTCCCCATTGCCACGTCCGTGGACATCCCCGCCCGACTTCAATAGCGACGCCATCGCCTGATCGTCAGCACTGGTGCGCCTTTGCAAGCCGACAAGCTGCATGCTCACGCACTTCAATGGCCCCTCCGGCACACGCGACGTCGATAGGCGCACGCGCCGCCTCTGAATGCGTCCTGCGCGTCGCACTCAACTAAATCGAAGCTCAGCGCCCCGCTCCTAAACAAGGCGCCCGCCAGCGTCCTTTCCGATTCCATTGAGTGCACACGCGAGCCAAGAACCATCCGCGCGCATGTTCTCGCGCGTCACACGAGGCGCATGCGAAAAGGCCGGCATCAATGCCGGCCTTTTCGAGGGTACAGCCTGGACTCAGGCGTAAGACGTGGGCGCAGTGCCTTCCAGCAGCGACAGCCAACCGCGTATCAGGCGATACAGCACCCACACAATGGTTGCCGCCACGCCGATCCAGCCGATGAAGATGAGCGTCGCGATCCCACTGATGGCAAGCCACAGCAACGCCCACCAGAACGTACGCAGCAGCCAGTCGAAATGGCCGGCGTAGACGGTGCCGGCCGCGTCAGACCGCTTGAGGTACATGAGCACAACAGCCGCGATCGTGGCAATGCCCAGAAATCCACTCGTCAGAAAGCCCAAGGCATACAAGCCATAGGCCACGTGGGTCAACGTGCGAAGGTCCAATGTCGTACCGGGCACGGGGGTCTGGGGATCACTCACGATAACGCTCCAACGAATTGACTCGAACAATCTTACCGCACAAAGCCACCCCGCCCACGCGCGTTGTTATTTGGGCACATTCAGCATTGGCGCGGCTTGCAGGCCAGTCACGCACCAAAGACAAAGCCCCACCGGGTACCGGTGGGGCTTTGAGGATAAGAGCTTGACGATGACCTACTTTCACAGACGTCCGTCCACTATCATCGGCGCAAAGGCGTTTCACTGTCCTGTTCGGGATGGGAAGGAGTGGTACCACCTTGCTATGGTCGTCAAGCGTAGCTGCTTGAAGCAATTGACACCAGGGTCAATCGTTCGAATCTTGGGTCTTACTTAAGTGCCGCTTTGGCACTGATGGGCACTACGGGGCACTGCAATGGGACCTGGCGCTTACAGCCGCGGAAGGGTTCGCGCCTATCGCGCAATCAACCTCCCGCGCAACGGCCTGGTCTCTCACTAAAGACAAAACCCCGCAGGGGATACCTGCGGGGTTTTGAGCAATAAAAGCCTGACGATGACCTACTTTCACAGACGTCCGTCCACTATCATCGGCGCAAAGGCGTTTCACTGTCCTGTTCGGGATGGGAAG
>NZ_CADIJM010000017.1 GCF_902859585.1 Achromobacter animicus
TCGCTACTCAAAGGAAGTGAGGTATGTTCTTAAACTTGACGTCTAAGGTACTTCACTTCTAGTGAGCACTTGATTTCTTGTGCTTGCGATCCAGGCCGAAACCCAAACCGCTGCACTCGCATCAAGCGCCCACACTTATCGGTTGTTTAATTGTTAAAGAGCGGTACTGCTAAATTCTGTACTACTGGTTTCTGCCTTCAACTTCGGCCAACTTCGCTTTCGCGTCGTCGCTGTCGTTGCAGCAGAGAAACGAGATTATGAAGAAGTTTTTATCGCTTGTCAAGTCAGCTGCGCATTTTGCTTTGCTTTCTTGCGGCGACCTCTTCAGGTCTCGCCAGGACTTTCGCCCTGCCCTAGCAACTATCGAAACGTCAGGGTAAACCCTAATTTTTCAGCAACTGCCAAGCCCAAGACTATAGCACAATTTTTGCAGATCTTGCAACTGGCTTCTGCCTAATTTGCGTCGATCTTTGCAATAACCGCGGAGCGCTCATTTCTGGTTGCCGTTGCGGCAGGTGATGCCGGGATGCCCCCGCCTCGCCTGTTGCACTTGCTTGGCTTCGCGTCTCAAAAACTGTGTGAGCTGCGAAGGAGCGAGACTATAGCACAGAATTTTGAGCTGTCATGGCGGCGTCGCAAAATTGTTGTTGGCCTCTAAGGTTTCCAGCCGATCTGCCCTGTTCGGTCGACAGCGGCATGGCTTGCGAACGGTCTTCCCTATATATATAGAGGGCGGCAGCCGCTGATGGCGGGGCTAGCATGTACGTTTACTATTCGCCTGTACGCCGCATCTCATTGGAGACAGACCCGTTATGCCCCCTGCGATCGCCATGAGCGAAGACATCCTGATCAACGTCACCCCGTTCGAAACCCGCGTTGCGCTGGTGGAACAAGGTTCGGTTCAGGAACTGCACGTCGAACGAAGCATTCAACGGGGCCACGTCGGCAACATTTATCTGGGGCGGGTCGTCCGGGTGCTTCCAGGAATGCAGAGCGCCTTTATCGACATTGGGCTGGAGCGTGCGGCGTTCATCCATATTGCGGATCTTCGTGAGAATCGCGCCGAACGCAGCCAAGGGCTGACGCCCACGCCGATTGAAAAGCTGATTTTTGAGGGACAGACCCTGATGGTGCAGGTAGTCAAGGATCCGCTTGGCACCAAGGGCGCGCGGCTTTCCACGCAGATCAGCATGGCGGGGCGGATGCTGGTGTACCTGCCGCACGATCCGCATATCGGGATTTCGCAAAAGATCGATTCGGAGTCGGAACGCATCCAACTCCGGGAACGTTTGCAAGCGTTGATGCCGTCTGATGAAAAAGGCGGGTTCATCGTGCGCACGCAGGCCGAGGGCGCCAATGACGTTGAGCTGACGGCGGACGTGGAGTATCTCCGCAAGCTATGGACGAGTGTGCAGGCGTCGGCCCGCACACAGCCCGCCCCCGCGCTGTTGCACCAGGACCTGACGCTGGCGCAGCGCGTGCTGCGTGACATGGTCGGGCCCGATACCGGGTCGATTCTGGTCGATTCGCGGACGACGACTGCTGCGATGCTGGAATGGGCGCGTGTCTACACGCCGTCGGTGGTGGACCGCATCCAGCATTACAGCGGCGAGCGGCCCTTGTTCGATACGGCGAATGTGGACGATGAGATTGCGCGCGCGCTGTCGCGCCGGGTCGACTTGAAGTCGGGCGGCTATCTGATCATCGACCAGACGGAAGCGTTGACGACGGTGGACGTCAACACGGGTGGCTTTGTGGGCGGCCGCAATTTCGATGACACGATCTTCAAGACCAACCTCGAGGCGGCGCAGGCGATCGCGCGCCAACTGCGTTTGCGGAATCTGGGTGGCATCGTGATCCTGGACTTCATTGACATGGAGGAACAGGAACACCGTGACACGGTGCTGGCGGAACTGAAGAAGGCGCTGTCACGCGATCGAACCCGCATGACCGTCAATGGCTTTACGCAACTGGGCCTGGTTGAAATGACGCGCAAGCGCACGCGCGATTCGCTGGCGCATCAGCTTTGTGAGCCCTGCCCCATGTGCGAGTCGCGCGGCAATGTGCGCACGCCGCGCACGGTCTGCTACGAAATCCTGCGGGAGATTCTGCGAGAAGCGCGGCAGTTCAACCCGAAGGAGTTTCGCATTCTGGCTTCGCAGGAAGTGGTCGACCTTTTTCTGGAAGAGGAAAGCCAGCACCTGGCGATGCTGGGTGACTTCGTGGGCAAGCGGGTGTCGCTGGAAGTGGAAGCGACGTACTCGCAGGAGAAGTACGACATCATCCTGGTATGACGGCATCAGAAGAATGCCTAGTCATCGGACCGAATGAAGAGCCGCGCACGTTTGCGCGGCTTTTTTACTTCATGCATCACCAGATCCACGGGATCACGCGGCGGAAATGTGACGCAGCAGGAGACCACATTCTGGCCGGCGAGCCGGGCTGTGAACCGCACGGCGAGCCGTTCTTCACCGCGCTGCCCATGCAATGCGATGGCGATTGCGACGAGGCCTACCTGATTCGCCCATACGCTTCAACTCGACATGTATGGATTTTGTGACTTAAAGCTTCGTTTGCAATGAATTCTGAAACCCATGGCGGCGACTTAGGGTTATCGATAAGCTGCGGGCGCTTTGCCGGGTGGGTAACCGCCTCGGCGCTTTTCCCTAGTCAATCGGAGGTCATTGCAATGAAGTCCCTATTCCGTCCTTTCCTGGTGCTGATCGCGGCCCTGCCGCTGGTGCTGGCCGCCTGCGGCGACAAGGAGCCCGAACAGCGCGCCGCATTCACGCAGTTCCTGCAAACGCGCATCGTGGACAAGCCGGGCGTGCGCGTGCCGAAACTGACGGATGAAGAAAAGAAGTCGTTTGGCGATTACGCGGCCCAATACGCGGTGATCACCGACTTCAACGCGGGCATGGACGCCTCGGTCAAGCCGTTGTCGGGGATCCTGCAGAAGGGTCAGGTGCGCTCGGTGAACGATATCGTGTCGCGTCGCGAGGACCTGAAGACGGTTCGTGCCGGTCTGAACGACATGAATGCGGCGCTGAAAGAACACCGTGCCAAGGCCGACGCGGCGCGCGCCCAGCTCAAGCAACCTGAAGACCTGAAGGTCGTGTACGACAAGGCTTACGAGAAGACCATCACCCTGCCGGCTGATACGTTTGCCGATGTGCTGCCGCAGATCAACGCCACCTACGACGTTGCCCTGAAGGTTGCCGATTACGTGGAAGCGAACAAGTCGAAGATCGAGATCTCCGGCAACAGCGTGTCCGTGACGGACCCTGCCGTGCAGGCCGAGCTGAACAAGCTGCTGCAAGAGATGAATGCACAGGCCAAGAATGTGCAGCAGGCCCAGACCCGTTTGCAGGCCGTGGTGATGGGCCGCTAAGGGGCCGCTTCAATACCCGACACTGCGCATCGCCCCGCCGCCACCTGAAGGTGCGGCGGGGCTTTTTCATGCCGGCGCGGTTATCACGCCGGACGCCGCAGCCACGCAGTTGCGGCCGGATTCCTTCGCCTGGTACACCGCGGCGTCGGCGGCTTCCACAAGCGCCGCCGAACCATCGTCTCCCTGTGGCAAGGCCGTGGCCACGCCGATGCTGACGGTGACGATACCGCCTTCGTTGTCCTCATGCGCAACGGCCAGCTCCGCAACAGCGCGCCGGATGCCTTCGGCAATGTCCTGTGCTTGTTCGAGGCCGGTCTCGGGCAGCAGCACCACGAACTCCTCGCCCCCGTAACGGGCCGCCAGGTCGCGCGGGCGGCGGGCCTTTTTCTGAAATGTGAGGGCCAGCGTCCGGAGCAGCACGTCGCCTTCCTGGTGACCATACCGATCGTTGTAGCGCTTGAAGTGGTCGGCATCCAGAAACAGCAGCGACAACGGCGTGCGATCGCGCCGCGCGGCCGCCCATTCCACTTGCAGTATGTCGTCGAAGGTGCGCCGGTTGGCGATGCCGGTCAGCCCGTCTGTCTGCGCCTGCCGCGCCAACTGTGCTTCGAATGCCTGCCGCCAGCGCATCTCGCGCCTGAAGAGGACGATCTGCGCCATGACCGAGGCAAAGAGCGCCAACGTAATGGGCACGATCAGCGCGGCGCGCCGGACCCACGGTTCAAGCAGGTCATCGACGGCCAGCGCAACGTCGATCACGAGCGGCGTGCGCTCGATGGCGTCGAACGCATAGAGCCGATTGACGCCGTCGTGCGAAAGCACGCCGACAAATGCGCCCTCGCGGCCGATCAGGTATTGCTGGAAGTCGAGCGGCACGTCGATGCCGCTGCCGG
The DNA here is from genome assembly GCF_902859585.1 of Achromobacter animicus. Taxonomy (GTDB): domain Bacteria; phylum Pseudomonadota; class Gammaproteobacteria; order Burkholderiales; family Burkholderiaceae_B; genus Achromobacter; species Achromobacter animicus. The sequence continues at coordinate 4,285 of NZ_CADIJM010000017.1, forward strand.
CGTCGGCGCTGGAGTACGGATTGCGCAAGAGAACGGCGCCGTCGTTGCGAAAGACCGTGATGGCGTCGTGCGGACCGATGGACACTTCGGCAAAGCGGTCGCGGAAATATGCCGTACGCAGGGACCCGGCCACCACGCCGCCGAAACTGCCATCGGGGTTGGTGATGCGCCGGCTGATGGCGATGCTTTCATCGCCGCCGCGCAAGCGGCTGGTGTACGGCCGGCTGACGAAGAGTCCCATGTCGTCGGCGTCCCGGTGGACCTGGAAGTAATCGCGGTCAGCGAAATTGAGCTTGGGCGGCGTCAAGGCCAGCGAGTCGTAGCGTATGTTGCCTTGGGCGTCGAGCACGACGATGGCGCCCAGATACGCGGCCGTGGCTGAACGGTCGAAGAGGAACCGGTGCAGCGATTGCGGGTCGAGGTCGGCAATGCCGGGGTCTTGCAGGCGCTCGACCACGCCTTGCAGCGAAAGGTCGTAGACGTGCAACGTGCGGCCGATGTCCGCGGCGAGCACGCTGGCCAGGTTGCGGGCCGATACGTAGGCGGCTTCCCACGTGACGCGGCGATCCATCCATAACAGGGAAATGGCCGCTGCACAGATACCGATGGCGACGAGGCCGGCCAGCGCGTACAGCGTGCGGTGCACGATCCCGCGGGATTTCAATACGGCGCTCCTTCGCGATGGCGTTCGGGGTGGCGTAGTTCATCTGCAAGTTCTGCATGATGATGCCGGTGTCCGATGCCGGGCGCAAGGCATCGCCGCCCGGGGCACGGAACCGTGGGCGGCGATCAGCGCGGGTGGCGGTATTGATGGCGGGATGGGGCCGCAGGTGACGCGGCGCAAAGCTGGCGACGGGCGCGGCGCGAACCTGGAGACGGGCGCGGCGCGAAGCTGGTGACGGGCGCGGCGCGCCCGAGCCGGATTTCAGGAGACTGCGGCGGCGATGCGGAAGGGAAAGGCCTTGGCGCCGCGCGCCTTGTCGGTTTCGCGGTGGGCGTTGATGGCCCATGCGGGCCCCACCGCGCCGGCCTGCGCCATCAACTGGCGCGTCAGCACGCCCGAGAACCCGCAGCGAAGCGTCATGGCCTGACGCCGGGCAAGCTCGATTCCGATGACGTGCGACGTGGTCGAATTACGGTCCGTTTGCAGCATGGCAGCCCCCTGGCAAAAAGCGCTTCCTGAGTGAAGCGTCATGCGGATTAATCTACCCTAGCCGTTTGATTTTGCGCGTGAAATGATGCGTAAAGTAATGCAAAGAAGCCGAAATGCGCGCCGAAAAACAACCGTCAGGCGGATGGACTTGCGGCGGCGTCGCCAGTTTCGCGGTCCGGCCGGTCGTTTATGCCATCCGGTTGACCAGTCATATTTCCGTAGAGCAATGAGCGGCCGGCGAACAGCCCGCCCGCCACCTCGAGGTCGAAGCGTTCGGTGTCGCGTTGCCGGACGTCCTGGATGACCTCCTCGGCCTCGTCCGGGGGCACGCCGATGGCGCGCAACGCCGCTTCGCCGAACACCAGCGCCGATTCCAGCGTTTCGCGGACCTGGAAATCCACGCCCTCGCGGGCAAGCGCCAGCGAATGAATGCGGTCGTAGGCCCGCACCACCAGGCGCACGAGCGGAAATTCGGACTTGATGAGTTGCACCATATGCGTGGCGGCTCGCGGGTCGTTGATGCACACGAGGATGGCGCAGGCATTCTCGGCGCCCGCCGAACGCAGCATGTCGGCACGCGTACCGTCCCCGTAATACACCTTGACGCCCCATTTCGCGGCAGCGCGAATCGCGTCGGTATCGGTGTCGAGGATGGATACCTTGACCCCGCGGGCCAGCATCGCCTGGGTCACGATCTGGCCGAAACGGCCAAAACCCACGATCAGCGCGCAACCGTCCAAGTCCCGGGCCACGTCCACGCCGTCCATGGAGGGCACGGGCTTGGGCAACAGCCAGCGCAACGCCAGGACGCAGAGCGGCGTGAGCGCCATGGAAATGATGACGACCGCGGTCAGCACCGCGCCGGTATGCGCATCGAAGATGCCTTTTTCCGCCGCCGCGCTGTAGAGCACGAAGGCGAATTCGCCGCCTTGCGCAAGCAACGCGCAGCGGGTGATCGCTTCGGCATGCGTTGCGCGAAGCAGCCGCGCCACGACATACACGCCCACGGACTTGACGGCCATGAAGACGACGACGCCCGCCAGGATGAGCGGCCATTCGCGCGCCACGGCCAACAGGTCCAGCGACATGCCCACGCCCAGGAAGAAAAGGCCAAGGAGGATGCCGCGAAAGGGTTCGATCTCTGCCTCGAGCTGATGGCGGAACGTGGACTCGGACAGCAGGACGCCCGCCAGGAATGCGCCCATGGCCATGGAAAGTCCGCCCAGTTCCATCAGCAGCGCCGCGCCCAGCACGACAAGCAACGCCGCCGCGGTCATGACTTCGCGCGCGTGCGCCGCGGCCAGCAGGCGGAACAGCGGATTGAGCAGCCACCGGCCGGCGGCCAGCAGCGCCAGAATGCAGCCGACCGCGATGGCCGCCTGCAACCAGGGATCGCCATCGCTGCCGCTGCCCGCGGGCGCCAGCAAGGCAGCCAGCGCCAGTAGCGGGACGATCGCCAGATCTTCGAGCAGCAGGATGGAGACGATGCGCTGGCCCTGCGCGCTGGTGGTCTCGTCGCGCTCGGCCAGGATCTGCATCACGATGGCCGTGGACGACAGCACAAAGCCCATTGCCGCCATGAACGCGGCGGCGCCCGGCAGGCCGGCCAGCAAGCCCACGCCCGTGAGCAGCGCGCCGCAGACCAGCACCTGCGCGACGCCCAGCCCGAAGATCTCGCCGCGCAACTTCCATAGGCGCGACGGCTGCATTTCCAGGCCAATGATGAACAGAAACATCACCACGCCAAGTTCCGCGACGTGCAGGATGGATTTGGGATCGGAGAAAAATCCGATGCCGAAGGGGCCGATCGCCAGACCGGCGGCCAGATAGCCCAGGACCGAACCCAGCCCGAGGCGCTTGAACAAAGGGACGGCAATCACCGCTGCGCCGAGCAGAACGACGACGTTGAGGACTTGATTGCCTTCGGAAGGCAGGGCCATGGAGCGCTCCTGGTTGCATGGCGGGCCGAAGCGCCTGGGACGCCGCCCAGCCCGCTACGCACGGGCTGGGGCCATTTTCCGGCAAACCACGGGATTGGCAAACAGGAACTTCGGCAATGAAAAACCGCCCCGAAGGGCGGCGGCTGGGGAACGACGCGCGACGGCTCAGTCTTCCCGGAACTGCATCTTGTACAGCGAGGCGTACAGGCCGTCGGCTGCCAGGAGTTCGGCGTGCGGCCCCTGTTCGACGATCCGTCCGGCGTCCAGCACGATGATGCGGTCGGCGTTCTGCACGGTGGACAGGCGGTGCGCGATGACCAGCGTGGTGCGGCCCTTCATCAGGCGCTCCAGCGAGGCCTGCACCTGGCGTTCGGATTCGTTGTCTAGCGCGGACGTGGCTTCGTCCAGGATCAGGATGGGTGCGTTCTTGATGAGCGCGCGCGCAATCGCCAGGCGCTGGCGCTGGCCGCCGGACAGGCGCGCGGCGTTTTCGCCCACCGGCGTGTTGATGCCCTGCGGCAGGCCTTCAACGAACTCGAGCAGGTTGGCGGCGGCGAGCGCGTCGCGCACCTTTTGCTCGCTGGACTTGCCCAGCGCGCCGTAGCCGACGTTAGCCGCGATGGTGTCGTCGAACAGCACGACGTCCTGGCTGACCAGCGACAGGTGCGAGCGCAGGCTGCGCAGCGTCAGGTCGTCGACAGGCACGTCGTCCACGAGGATCTGGCCACTATCGGCCAGCACGAAGCGAGGCAGCATGTTGACCAGCGTGGTCTTGCCGCTGCCGGACCGGCCCACGAGGGCGACGGTCTGGCCGGGTTCGACCACGAAGGAAATGTCGTTGACCGTGTCGCGGTCGGCATCGGGGAAACGATGCGACACGTTGCGGAATTCGACCTTGCCGCGGACGGGTTCGGGCAGTTCCTTGGTGCCGGTGTCGTTTTCCGGCACCTGGTCGATCAGCGTGAACACGCTTTCGGCCGACACCAGCATCTTCTGCATGCGGGCGGCCACGTTGGTGAGGCGCTTGATGGGGTCGAAGATCTGGGCCAGCGCGGCCATGAACGAGGCGAAGCTGCCCACGGTGAGCGAGCCGCTGTTGGCCTGGCTGAGCGCCACGGCGATGACCGCGCCCACGGAGATCGAGATGCAGACCTGGGTCAGCGGAGTCAGCGCCGCATCGGCAGTGGCCGTGCGCATGGCAAAGCGGCGCAGGCGGCGGCTGACGAAATCAAAACGGCCGCGTTCGACTTCGTAGCCGTCGAACAGCTTGATGACGCGCTGGCCGTCGATGCCCTCGCCGACCACGCGGGTCAATTCGGCGTTCATGTTGACGGTTTCGCGGTTGATGCGGCGCAGGCGCTTGATGAAGAAGCGCGAGATCATGACCGAGACCGGCAACATCACCAGGATGATCAGGGTCAGCACCCACGACATGTACAGCAGCACGCAGATCAGGGCGATGACCACCAGGGTTTCGCGCACCAGCACCGTGATGACGTCGGTGGCGTAACCGGTAACGTTGCCGGCGTCGATGGTGAAGCGGTTCAGGAGGCGGCCGGTGTCGCCGCGCTTGAAGTCCGCGTCGGGCAGGCCCAGAAGGCGTTCGAACATGTCGCGCCGCATGCCCAGCAGCACGTTGTTGGCCACCCAGGCCAGCAGGTAGTCGCTGAAGAAGTTGCAGATGCCGCGCACCAGGATCAGTCCGACGACCGCCAGCGGCAGCGCCCAGACGTAATACGGTTTGGCGCCGGAGAAGCCGCCATCGAGCAGGGGCTTCATGATGACCGCCAGCACAGGCTGCGTGGCTGCGGCGCCCGCCATCAGCAGGACAGCCGCCAACAAACCCTTCCAATAGGAACCCACGCGGCTGTAGATCCGGGACCAGAGTTCGGATTTGACGGGTTGGGAGCCCGCTGGCGCATTCCGTGCGGCAGAATTCAAAGGGATCACTCGCTTTTATACAATTGTGCCCAGGATTGTACCGGCTGCGCGCGTGCGCGCCGTCCCCGCCCCCTTAGCCCTATCCGCGCCCGTGCGCCCTTCCATGTCCGATATCAGTTGCCTGTATGTCCGCCTGCCCAACTGGGTGGGCGATGTCTGCATGAGCCTGCCCAGCCTGCGTGCCCTGGCCGCAAGCGGTCTGCCCCTGGTCCTCTGCGCCCGTCCCTGGGCCCGCGATCTGCTCGATGGCGTGGACAAGCTGGATTTCATTCCCATGCGAGGCAAGGTGGGCCCGGACCGGGCGGCCGTCAGCGCGCACCGCCGGGGGCTGGGTGCGCAAGGCCGCCGCGCCCGCGGCCTGCTGCTGCCGGATTCCCTGTCCAGCGCGCTGGTTTTCCGCCTGGCCGGCGTGCCGTCGGCGGGCTATCGCGACGATGGCCGCAGCTTCCTGCTGCGCTGGCCGTTCGCCAAGCCCGGCCAGCCGATGCACGCCGTCGAGTCCTGGCATCACCTCACCTGCGAAGCGCTGACCCGGTGGAATCTGCCGAGCGGTCCGGCCAAGCCGGGGCCGACGCTGGACCTGCCGCTGACGCCGGCGCACGAACGCGCGGCGGGCGAGGCGTTGGTCCAGGCCGGGCTGGACGGCCGGCCCTACGTCCTGATCGCGCCCACCGCCACCGGCCTGCACAAGGGCCGGATCAAGGTCTGGCCCGGATTCGATACACTGACGCGCGCCCTGCAGGCCCGCGGCCATACCGTGGTAATGTGCCCCCCTCCGGCCGAAACCGACGAAGCCCGGCGCAATGCGCCCACGGCGCAGTTGCTGCCCCCGCTGGGACTGGGCGCCTTTGCGGCCTTGACCGCGCGGGCCACGCTGGTGATCTGTAACGATTCCGGCGTGTCGCACGTGGCGGCGGCGGCATCGGCCCGGCAGCTCACGCTGTTCGGCGTGACGCAACCGCAGCGCACCGGCCCCTGGTCCCCGCGCGCGGTGTGCGTCGGCTCCGACCAGGCGTGGCCGTCGCAGGAAGAAGTGACACGGCAGGCCGAGCGCCTGCTGGATGGTACGTAGTAATCAGGACAGTCTCGAAATGACCTTTTCCAGCTATCTCACGAATCTGATCATTCCCTTCAACTTGTGCATCACTCTGGTGGTCCTTGGCCTGGTGCTGGGACTGTTCCGGCTTCGCAAGATCGGCTTGACCCTCGTTGCCGCGGGTCTGCTCTGGGCCTTGGCCTGGTCCTTGCCCGCCACGTCACTGTGGGCTGGCGGCGCGCTGGAGAACCGGTATCCGCACAAACCGCCCACCGAAATGCCAACGGCAGACGCGATCGTGGTGCTGGGCGGCAACACCGCAAACGGCCGCGCCAACTGGTTCCTGCCCTATGACAAGGACACGGCCATCGTGCGCGTGGACGCGGCCGCCCAGCTGTATCTGGCGGGCCGCGCGCCCAAGGTGCTGCTGTCGGGCGGCGCCCTGGAAGGCGACGTCAGCGAAGCCCGCGGGATGGCGCACGCGATCCGCCAGCAAGGGGTGCCGGAGTCGGCGCTGATCCTGGAGAACGCCAGCCGCACCACGTACGAAAACGCCACGCTGACCGAGGACCAGCTCAAGTCCCGCGGCATCGGCAAGGTGCTCCTGGTCACGTCCGCGTTGCACATGCCCCGCGCGATGGCGGCCTTTTCCAAGCAGGGCGTGGAAGTGATTGCCGCCCCCGCGCCGCCGCAGATCGTGGCGCCGGCTGACGGCTCGCTGCCGTTGTGGCTGCCCGACGAACGTACGTTCGACGCCAGCCGCTCGATCGTGAAGGAATACGCCGGGCTTTTTGTCTATTGGTTGCGCGGATGGGTATGAGCCTGGCCGCCACCGCGCTGGAATGCCGCGCGGGATGCGGCGCCTGCTGCATCGCGCCGTCGATCACGCGCCCCATTCCGGGCATGCCGCACGGCAAGCCCGCGGGCGTGCCCTGTATTCAGTTGCTGCCGGACATGCGGTGCGCCATCTTTGGCGACCCTTCCCGCCCGGATTTCTGCGGCGGACTGCAGCCGGAGCACGAGATGTGCGGATCGGACCGCGCACACGCCATCCACTGGCTGGCCGACCTGGAACGGGCGACAGCGCCGCACCACTGAAAACGGGCTCGCAGCCCCGTTTTTTTAGTTGCGCTCGAGCAGCACCTGTTCGTACAGCGCCTCGAAGCGCGACGCTACGGTCTCCCAGCTTTGGTCCCGGGCGATTTCCAGGCCCCGCGTCGTGAGCGCTGCGCGCAGCTCGGGGTTCGCCCCCAGGCTTTCCAGCGCCTGCGCCAGCTGGGCGCCATCACGCGGGTCCGACAGGATGAGCGCGTCAGTGCCCGCCGACAGATACTGCGCGAATCCGCAATAGACCGGAGAGCTGACAATGACCGGCAGGCCATGCGACATGGCTTCCAGCGGCGCCATGCCGTAGCTGTCGTTCAGCGTCGGATGGGCGTAGATGTCGGCTGCGTTGAAATACTGGCCGACGTCCGACGTAGGATCGATCAAGGTGACACGGGAGGCGACCTCGCCCGCGGCGTGGACTCGATCGTGCGTGGGTCCGTCGGCGCCTACGACCAGCAGCCTGTATTGGGGTGGCAGCAGCGCCAGCGCATCCAGCAGCGCCGGCAGGCCTTTGCGCAGCGGATTGCGCGCCACCAGCAGACAGCCGATCGTGTCGGCATCCCAGCCCAGCCGCGCCCGCAGGGCGGCGCGGGCGCCGTTGCCATCCGGGGCCGGCAGTTTGACGCCCGGAGCGATGATATCCACAGGAAGCTGCTCGCCGTAGCTGCGGTGGAGCTGGTCCATGATGAGGCCGGACACCGCGACCACGCGGCGCCGGGGGGTCTTGCGCACGCGCAGCCATTCCAGCGTCAGATAGGTGGCAAGGCGCGGACTGAGCCAGGCGGTCAGGCGCTGCAGCGGCTTGACCCGGGTGACGTGGTTGTAGCGGACCGGCGTTACGTGCATGACCTGGATCTCGCCCGCCCAGCCGTTCATGTGCGAATGCACGATGTCGAAGCGGCCGCGAGTGAGACGGTCAGCGCGCCAGGCAAAATACAGCACCCGGGTCCAGCTTGGGAGCCAGCCGGGAAACCGCACGGGCAAGAAATCGAAAGGCAGATCGCTGTCGAAATCCCGGGCGACCACCGTGACGTCGTGCCGCTTGCCGAGCACACGCATCAGCTCGACGCCATACGCCTCTGCGCCTCCGAAACGCTTGCCGAAGCGGTCCACCAACAGCGCAATGCGAAGCCGCCGATTATGCGCGCCGGCGGCTGTCTTCATACCGGGTGAGGCACTTCTGGAGAAAACGGATGATGTTGGTGGAGCGCGCCACCGTCACCCGCGGCAGACCGAAGGGATCGTCGGACGCCGCCGCCAGGCCGCGCTTGGTGAGCGTGGCATTGTCGTATCCAGCCTCGCGCGCCATGGCCTGGTGCTCCGGGCCATGGTCGCCGTACGGATAACAGAACGCGGTGACCGGCGCTCCGAGCGCCTGTTCGAGCTCATCCTTGGACTCGACGATCTGGCGCCGCGCCTCTTCGGGCGCGAGCTCGGGAAGATGGACGTGGTCAAGCGTATGCGAACCGACTTCGTTGCCCGCCTGCGCCCACTCCCGCATTTCCTGCACGGTCATCAGCGGTGAAAACGGGATGCCCTTCTGGAGGTCCCACACGTTGCCGCCGTCGAACTGCCGAGCCACGAAATAGTTGGTGGCGGTGAATCCCAATTCGCTCAATACCGGCATCGCGTTGTGATGCACGTTGCGAAAGCCGTCGTCGAATGTGATGCCGAATACCTTGCCCTGGCGCTCGCCACGGACATACGGCATGACGTCGCGCATGGACAGCCCGCGGTAACCGAGCCGGCGCATCCAGCGCATCTGCCGAGCAAAGCTATCAGGATGTACCGTCAATCCGCGAAACGGCGTGCCCTTGGGGTTGGGCTCGCCGATCTGGTGATACATAAGGATTGGAATAGACATAGCTCGACATTATATGGGTCAGTGTCCGCCAAGCGTACGCTGATACACATCCACCGTAGCCTGCGCGAAACGCTCCAGGTTGAAGTCGCGCAAACTTGTTTCACGCGCCTTGCTGCCCATCTGTCGGACGACTTCCGGATTGTCCAGCATGAAGCGCAGCTTGGCGGTCATGGCGGGCACGTCGCGCGCCCGCACGATCCAGCCGTCCACGCCGTCCGTTACGTTCTCCGGCAGGCCGCCGGCATCGCTGACGAGCGCGGGCAGGCCCAGTCCCATGATCTCGCGGCAGGCAAACGACAGGGCCTCGCGGTAAGAAAGGACGAAGCCCGCATGGCACGACGCCAGCGCCGCGCGCACGTCGTCGAGCAGCCCGGGAAACTTGACCTGATCGATCATGCCGAGTTCGCGCACCCGCGCAAGCTTGGCCTCGGTGGGCGGATCGCCCGCCACCATCAGCAAGATGCGTGCCTTGTCCGCCGGCGGCAGCGCGGCCGCGGCGGCCACCAAGTCCAGCCAGCCTTTGTCGTAGTCGGTGCCCCCGGCACTGCCCAGCAGCAGCTTGCCTTGCCAATCCGGACCAAAGAAGAGTTCGCGCAGCTTGTCCAGGCTTTCGGGCGGCGGCGGCGCGAAGAAATTGGTATCGATGCCGTGCCGGATGGTGGTGATGGGGCGCTTGCGGTACGGCGAGTGCTCCATCATGCCGCGGATGTAATCGCTGACGGCGATGCCATGATCCGTCGCCAGCGCCACCCGCAGCTTGTGTCCAAAACTGGAAAGCGGGTGATCGTTGTGCTTGGTGAACACGATGCGCGGACGGCGCCGCATGCCCAGCGTGGCCAGCATCACCTGCTTGTGGTCGGCCGAGCCGTTGGCGTGGATGATGTCGAAGCGGCCCTCGGCGATCAGGCGCTGCAGCCGGGCGCGGTCCTTGAACCAGGACGACGGGCGGGTCGTGTAGCGCATGTCCACCGCCGTCACCCCGGGGATGGCCTTGGCGTAGCGGTACAGCCGGCTGGTGCCGGGCACCGCCACGGTGATGTCGTGATCGCGGGCCAGCGCCTTGGCCAGGTTGATGATGTAGGTGACGTGCCCCCCGCCGTTGCCGGCGTGGAAGTTCGTGTAGAGGATCTTCACTTTTTGTTTTCTGCCAGGAACATCAGCTTCGAGTAGCGGAAGAAGCTGCCCGCCGCCGCGGTGACGGCCAGCACGAGTCCGTGGCGGCCATCCAGGAAACCGCGCCGGATCAGGTAGATGCGCACGAAGGTCCAGAAGCCGTGGCCCAGCGCCCCGAAGACCGAGGTGCGCTTGCCCTTGGCATACATCATGGCCGCGGCGTCGGACGAGTAACGGTTGACCTTGTTGATCAGCGCGTCCAGGTTGTCGTACGGATAGTGGTTGAAGTAGCCGCGCATCTGCAGGGGCCGGCCGTTGGCCGGCACCACCCGCTCGTGGACGGCGGCGTCGGTGAAGCGCGCCGTGCCGCGCTTGAAGAGGCGCAGCACGTAGTCGGGCCACCAGCCGCTATGGCGGATGTCGCGGCCGCAGAAATTGGATAGGCGCGCGATCTCGTAGGCGTCGGCGCGGGGCGCGCGCAGCACGTCCTGGATTTCCTGCGCCAACTCGGGGGTGACGCGCTCGTCCGCGTCGATCGACAGCACCCAATCGCCCGTCGCCAGATCCAGCGCGCGGTTCTTTTGCGGACCGAAACCGGGCCAGTCGGCGGTGACTTCAACGCGGGCCCCGAGCGCTTGCGCCAGCTCCACGGTGCCGTCGGTGCTGCCCGAATCCACGACGATGAACTCGTCGGCGAACGACACGGACTTCAGGCAGGCGGCAATATTTGCCGCTTCGTTCTTGGTGATGATGATGACTGATAGCTTCATCCGCGATTCCTAAGACGCTTTTTCCAGGCCTTCCAGGCGTGATAGCGCGGTCCCCAGAACGGGTCGCGCGACAGCCAGATCCGGCGGTTCAGCCAGGACCCGCCCAGATTGCGCACCGCGAAGCGATAGATATGGCCGGGATCCGTGCCGGGCAGGTTCTGGCCGAAAGGGTCGGTAGTGTACAAGTGCCGGAAACCGGCCTGCCGCGCGGCGGCCACGTAGTCTGCGTCGAAATAACCCTGCGGCCAGCACAGGTGATCGCTCACGCCGCCAAGCCGGCGGATCAGGGTGTCGCGCGAATCGTGCAGATCCTGCGCGATGCGTTCGCGCTTGGCGGCCACATCCGCGCCACAGACCTTGTCCCAGCGGGTGTGCGTGTTGGTATGGGAATGGAACTCGAAGGTGCCGGCGGCCTGCATGGCTTCGATTTCGCTCCAGCGCAGCATCGCCTCGTCGGCGCGGCCCGACGCCACGAGTTCCTTGCAGGCGTGGTGATCGGGGGTCGGGGGCAGCGCGCCGCCCTGCCCCGCATGCGGCCGCACGGGGCCGTCGCCGATCCACCCGGTGATAGTGAACAGCACCGCGCGCATGCCGTGGCGGGCCAGGACTGGATGCGCGTGCACCCAATTGTTCAGGTAGCCATCGTCAAAAGTGATGAGCACGGAACGTTCGGGCACGCTGCCGCCGGCCAGGTAGGCCGCGAACTGCGCGGTGGTGAGCGACTGGTAGCCGGCGCGCGCCAGGCGCGCGATCTGCGTTTCGAAGACGTCGGGCGTCGCGGCGATCATGCCACCCGCCGGCGTGATGTGGTGGTACATCAGCACCGGAACGTTGGGCGCGTTCATTTGCGGCGCTCCGCCAGCCAGCGCGTATAGATCGCCTCCGTGGTTTCCGCAAGGCGCGCGGGAGAAAACACGCCCTCTTTCCAGACCATCTTGCGGCCGGCCTCGCCCATGGTGCGGCGTAGGGCCGGGTCGTCGATCAGGCGCTCGAGTGCGGTGGTCAAGGCGAGCGAGTTCTTGGGCGGGACCAGAAAGCCCGTCACGCCGTCCCGGAACATCTCGGATACGCCGCCGACGTTCGTGCCGACGACCGGCAGGCCGCTCGCCTGCGCCTCGACATAGACCGTACCGGAGGCTTCCTGTTGTGTGGCCAGGGCGAAGAGGTCGAATCCCGCCAGCAGATTGGGGACGTCGCGCCGTGTGCCCATCAGGTGGATCCGGTCTTGCAGGCCGCGCTGAGCAATGTACGCCTGCGTCTGCTCGAAGACCGGCGAACCGGCGCCCACGAACACCAGATGCAGCTTCGGACGCACGGCCATCAGCGGCGCCATGGCGTCGATCAGGTCCTTGTGGCCCTTGGTGGCGCGCATGACGGCCACACAGCCCACGACGATGTCGTCGTCGGCCAGGCCGAGTTCGTCACGCAAGGTGGAGTGCTCGACGGGCGCGGGCAGCACGATGGGCGAATACACGGTCGCGATCTTCTCGGCCGGGACGCCGCGGCTGATCAGGTATTCGCGCACATGGTCGCTGACGGCGGTGACGCGGTGCGGCAGGATGGTGTAAGACCACATCGAGCCGACCACGTTGGACAGGTGGCGGGTGCGCACGATGAGGGGCGTACCTGCCATGCGTCCGGCCAGGGCGGCGATGACCGTGTCGCGCCGGCTGTGGGTATTGAGCACGTCAAAGCGCCCCGCCTTCAGGATCTGGCGGACGGCGGGGACGCCCTTCAAATAGGCCACCGTCCCCTTCATATCGACGGCATGCACGGTGAAACCGGCATCCCGCAGACGCTCGGTCAGTTGCGCGCGCGGCTGGCAGATCGCTTCGACATGATGCCCGCGCGCCCGCATGGCATGCATTTCCTTGAAAATTCGTCCTTCCTGTCCACCAAAGGCGGTGGCGGCTTCCGAATGCACGATACGTAGACTGGAAGACATCAGTACGTAACCTCCACGCCGTCCGGTTTGGTCCAGGCGTTCAGGTTGGCGAGCAGCGTGTCGGCCATGCGCACGCGCCATTCCTCGCCTAGCCTGATCGTGCACAGGAAATTGTTCTTGGTGTAGACGATGTCGACCGGCACGCCTGGAATGCCGTTCTCGGGTTCGGCGCGGAACGGGTTGAGCATCTGGCGCAGACGGGCCGCATCGGCGCTGCCGTTGAGCTTGACGCGCAGCGACTTGGCGCGGGCTTCGCGCGCAAGCTGCAGGTCATAAAGCTGCTCGGCGACGATGCGCATGCCGCCGGAATAGTCGTCGTTGCTGACCTTGCCCTGCACGATGACGAGCTGGTCTTCGCGCAGCCGGTTGCGGTGCTTTTCAAAGAGTTCGTTGAAGACCGAGATTTCCACCTGCGCCGTGCCGTCGTCCAGCACGGCAAAGACCATCTTGCCGCGGCGGGTCATCATCACGCGCACGCTGGCCAGCACGCCGCACATCCATTGCAGGTCGCGCTGCGGCTCCACGCGGGCCAGCTGCATCGGCACGATGCGGCGCACTTCGTCGCGCCACGCATCGAACAGGTGGCCGCTGTAGTAATAGCCCAGCGCGGATTTTTCTTCGGTCAGTTTCTTGTGCAGATCCCACGGCGCGACCTTGGCCAGTTCGCCCGCGACCACGTCGCCGCTGTCGTCGCCAAAAAGCGAGGCCTGGTTGGCGCTGCGGGCGGCCTGCTCGGCCGCTTCCATGGCGGTGGGCACGGAGGCCAGCATCGCGGCGCGGTTCGGCTCGATGGTGTCGAACGCGCCGGCCTTGATCAGGGCCTCGATGGTGCGGCGGTTGACGGCCTGCTTGCTGACGCGGCGGCAGAAGTCGAACAGGTTCAGGAACGGGCCGCCTTCCTTGCGCGCACGCAGGATGTCCTCGACGGCGCCCTGCCCGGTGCCCTTGACGGCGCCCAGCCCGTAACGCATGGTGCGCGGCGGCTTGCCTTTTTCGGTGTGCTTGTCGGCGACGGGTTCGAACCGGTAGCCCGAATGGTTGACGTCGGGCGGCAACACCTCGACGCCGTTGTCCTGGGCGTCGCGGCAGAAGATCTGGACCTTGTCGGTGTCGTCCATGTCCGAAGACATGGTGGCGGCCAGGAACTCGGTCGGGTGGTAGGCCTTCAGCCAGGCGGTCTGGTACGAGATCAGCGCGTACGCGGCCGAGTGCGACTTGTTGAAGCCGTAGCCCGCGAACTTCTCCATCAGGTCGAAGAGCTTGACCGCCAGATCCGGATCGTGGCCCTTTTCCTTGGCGCCCTGTTCGAACAGTTCGCGGTGCTTGGCCATTTCCTCGGGCTTTTTCTTGCCCATGGCCCGGCGCAGCAGGTCGGCGCCGCCCAGCGAATAGCCCCCGATGATCTGGGAGATCAGCATCACCTGTTCCTGGTAGACGATGACCCCGTAGGTGCTCTTGAGGGTGGCTTCCAGGTCCGGGTGGAAATAATCGACCGCCGCGCGCCCGTGCTTGCGGTTCACGAAGTCGTCCACCATGCCCGATTCCAGCGGCCCCGGACGATACAGGGCCAGCATGGCGATGATGTCTTCGAACGTATTGGGCCGCAGCTTCTTGAGCAGCTCTTTCATGCCGCGCGATTCAAGCTGGAACACCGCGGTGGTGTTCGCGTCGCACAGGATCTTGTAGGCCGCCGGATCGTCCAGGGACAGCGCCATGACGTCGAAGTCGCGCTTTTCGGCGTTGAACTGGCGCACGTAGCGCACGGCCCAGTCCAGGATGGTCAGGTTGCGCAGGCCCAGGAAGTCGAACTTCACCAGGCCGGCCGCCTCGACGTCGTCCTTGTCGAACTGCGAGACCGCGCTGTTTTCCTGGCCCGGCTGGCAATACAGCGGGCAGAAGTCGGTGAGCTTGCCGGGCGCGATCAGCACCCCGCCCGCGTGCATGCCGATGTTGCGGGTCAGGCCTTCGAGCGGCTTGGCCAGGTCGACCAGCGCGCGGACTTCTTCTTCCTGCTCGTAGCGGTCCTTGAAGGCGGGCTCGTCCTTGAGCGTGCGTTCCAGCGTCCACGGATCCATCGGATTGAACGGGATCAGCTTGGACAGGCCGTCGCAGAACATGTAGGGCATGTCCAGCACACGGCCGGCGTCGCGCACCACGGCCTTGGCGCCCAGCGTACCGAACGTGGCGATCTGGCTGACGGCGGCGCGGCCGTATTTTTCCTTGACGTAGTCGATGACCCGTTCGCGGTTGTCCTGGCAGAAGTCGATATCGAAGTCGGGCATGGAGACCCGCTCGGGATTCAGGAAGCGCTCGAACAGCAGGTCATAGCGGATGGGGTCGAGGTCGGTGATGCCCAGCGCGTAGGCCACCAGCGAACCGGCGCCCGAGCCCCGGCCCGGGCCGACCGGCACGCCGTTGTTCTTGCCCCAGTTGATGAAGTCCTGAACGATCAGGAAGTAGCCGGGAAAGCCCATCTGGATGATGGTCTTGCACTCCCAGCGCAGCCGCTCGTAGTACTGCTCGCGCTTGGACTCGCGTTCGGCGACGTCCGGGAACAGGAACTCCATGCGCTTTTCGAGGCCCTCTTCGGAGAGCTGGACCAGATAATCGTCCAGCGTCACGCCGTCGGGGGTCGGGAAATTGGGCAGGCGCGGCTTGCCCAGCACCAGGCTCAGGTTGCAACGCTTGGCGATTTCGACCGTGTTGGCCAGCGCCGACGGCACGTCGGCGAAGCGGCGCGCCATTTCCTCGGAGCTGAGCAGATACTGCTCTTTCGAGAACCGGCGCACGCGGCGCGGGTTGGCCAGGATTTCACCTTCGGCGATGCAGACGCGCGCCTCGTGCGCCTGGAATTCGAATTCGTCGAGGAACTGCACGGGATGGGTGGCGACCACCGGCAGCCCGGCTTCCGAGGCCAGCCGCATGGCGGCCTGGCAGTAGCCTTCGTCGCCGTCCATGCCGGCGCGCTGCAATTCGACGTAGTAGCTGCCCGGGAACATCAGCGCCCACTGGCGCGCCAGGGCCAGCGCCGACACGGCGTTGCCGGCCTCGAGCGCCTGCCCGACGTCGCCGGCGCGCCCGCCGGACAGGGCGATGAGACCAGCCTGTCCTTGGAGCCATTCGCGGCGGATTTCGGCCCGGCCCTTGCCCTGGTTCGTCAGGAACGCCTTGGACAGCAGTTCGCACAGATTCAGGTAACCCTGGTGGTTGCGCACGAGCAACAGCAGGCGGAAGGGCTTCGCCGGATCTTCGTCGTTGGAAATCCAGACGTCGCAGCCTGCGATGGGCTTGACCCCCGCGCCGCGTGCACCCTTATAGAATTTGATCAGTCCGAACAGATTGGACAGATCGGTCAGGGCGACGGCGGGCTGGCCCAGCTTGGCCACGCGCTTGATGAGGTCGGGGATACGCACCGTACCGTCCACGACCGAGAACTCGGAGTGGACGCGCAGGTGAACAAATGGGGTCGGGGTCGTTACGGCTTCGGACATGGCGGAATTGTACCCAGCGGCCGACCGCCCTAGAACAATCCTTGCATCAGAATCCGCCAGTTGCATCCCGCCCTGACGGGATCCGCCCGGGAGGCTTGTGGGACAATACCGCCCATACCGCACTACCCTGTCGCACGACGAGACATACCTATGAAATGGTTAATACCTGGGATCTGGCTGGCCGCCATCCTGTTCGCGCACTTCCGAGGCCGCGTCAAACTGCCCTTGGGACGGCAATTCCTGGACCATTCGGTGCTGCTGGCGCCGATCAACGCGTTCATGGTGCTGACGTCCCGCGTGCCCACGACGCCGTACCTGACGACCAGCGAAATCGCCGAACTGAAAGTGCTGGACGACAACTGGGAGACGATCCGCGAAGAGGCCATGCAGATGGCCGAGCTTCGCCGGATCAAGGCGGCCGACACCCACAACGACATCGGTTTCAACTCGTTCTTCAAGTATGGCTGGAAGCGGTTCTACCTGAAGTGGTACGACGCCCGTCACCCGTCGGCCGAGGAACTCTGCCCCAAGACGGTCGCCATCCTGAAGGGCCTGCCCAAGGTCAAGGCCGCCATGTTTGCCGAGCTGCCGCCGGGCGGCCAGCTCAATCCGCACCGTGACCCGTTTGCCGGGTCGCTGCGCTATCACCTGGGACTGGTCACGCCCAACGACGACGGCTGCCACATCATCGTTGATGGCGAGCACTACAGCTGGCGCGATGGCGAAAGCGTGGTGTTCGACGAGACCTACGTCCACGAGGCCTACAACAAGACGGGCGAGAACCGGATCATTCTGTTCTGCGACGTCGAGCGTCCGCTGAAGTGGCGCTGGGCCGAGGCCTTCAACCGCTGGTTCGGCCGCAAAGTCATGTCGGCGGCCAGCTCGCCCAACGACGGCGGCGACCAGACGGGGGCCATCAACAAGCTGACGCACGCGCACTGGGTGATCGACCAGAAGCGCAAGGCGTTCAAGAAGTGGAACCGCACGGCGTACAAGGCCACGAAGTACGGGCTGATCGCGTTGGTGATCGTCGGGTTCCTGGCGCTGTAAAGACGCCGCAAAAAAAATCGGGCCGCAAAGCGATTTGCGGCCCGTTTTGCATGTGGCGCCAGCTAGCGCTTAGCGCTGCAAGGATTCCCAGCTTTTCATCAGCCGCTTGACCGACACCGGCATCGGCGTACGCAGCTCCTGGGCGAAGAGCGCGACCCGCAACTCCTCGAGCAGCCAGCGGAACTCGTCCAGGCGGGGATCGGCCGCGCCTTTCAGCGCCGCGCGGGCGCGCTGGTATTGCGTGACCAGCGGCGCCATTTCCGACACCAGCTTTGCGTCCCGCGCCGGGTCGGCGCGCAGCTTGTCGATGCGCGCGACCGCCGCCTTCAGGTAGCGCGGAAAGTGCGACAACTGCGCGTGCGGCGTGTCTCGGATGAACCATTTGGGCATCAGCGCACCCAGTTGCTGCTGCAGATCCGCGTACGCGGCCGCGTGGGGCTTGGCCTGCGGCAGCTTGCGTTGAAGCGCCGCATATTCCGTCAGCACCGCGCCCGCCAGCCGCGCGACCTCCTGGGCCAGCAGACCCAACCGGCCCTTGCCCTCGGCGCGGCGGGCTTCGAACTGCTGCTCGTTCACCGGCCAGGGCTCAGCAAGACACGCCTGCCCCAGCGCGCAGTCGATGATCTGGTCGCGCAGCTCTTCCTGCGTGCCCAGCGTCATGTACAGCATGCTGATCTTGGTGAGGTCGGTAAGGTTCTTTTCGAGGAACTTCACCTGCTCGCGCAGGCCCAGCCGGAAGAGCTTCAACAGGCCCGCGCGATGGTGCTTGCGTGCCTCGTCGGGATCGTCGAACACGTCCAGGTCGCAATGCGCCCCTCGGTCCACCAGGGCCGGATAGCCGATGACGGACTGGCCGCGCCGCTTGATCTCCATGATCTCGGGCAAGGGCCCGAACGACCAGGAGGTCAGGTTTTCGTGCGCCAGCGCCTGCGCGACCTGCGTGTCGCTGGCCGCCAGTTGCTGGAAGGTGGCCTGGGCCTGCTTGCCGAATTCGGCCCGCAGTTGCGCCAGATTGCGGCCGGCGGCCAGCATGCGGCCGTGCTCGTCCACGACGCGGAAGTTCATGAACAGATGCGCCGGCAGGGTTTCCAGCTTGAAGTCCCCCACCGCCGGGCGGACCTGCACCTGGTCCCACATGTCGGCGATGATGGCATCCACCAACCCCGTCTGCGGGTCTGCCAGGCGCTCGAACCAGCGGTCGTAGAAGCCCGCGGCGTAGTCGGGCAGCGGCACGCAGTGGCGGCGCAGCTTCTGCGGCAGCGACTTGAGCAGCAGATGCACCTTTTCCTTCAGCATGCCGGGCACCAGCCACTCGCAGCGCGCAGGATCGATCTGGTTCAGCGCGAACAGCGGCACCGACAGCGTGACGCCGTCGCGCGGCGAGCCGGGCTCGAAGTGGTAGTCCAGCGCCATCGACACGCCCTGCCATTCCACCTTCTTGGGAAAGACATCGGTCGTGACGCCGGCCGCCTCGTGCCGCATCAGCTCGTCGCGCGTCAGCATCAGCTTGGCGGCGGCCGCCTTGTCCAGGCCGCTCACCCACTTTTCCAGCGATGCGGTCTGCGAGATGTCGGCGGGAAGCTGCCGGTCGTAGAACGCGTAGATCAGCTCGTCATCGACCAGGATGTCCGGCCGCCGCGTCTGGTGTTCAAGCTTTTCGATGCCGGCGATGAGCTTGCGGTTGTGCGCGACGAACGGCAGGCGCGTGTCGATCTCGCCGGGCACCAGCGCCTGGCGGATGAAGAGTTCGCGCGCATGGGTGGGATTCACGCGGCCGTAGTGAATGCGACGGCCGGTGTAGATGGCCAGGCCGTAAAGCGTGGCCCGCTCGTTGGCCACGACCTGCCCGGCCTTCTTTTCCCAGCGCGGGTCCGACCAGTTCTTGCGGATCAGGTGCGCGCCGACCTTTTCCAGCCACACCGGGTCGATGCGCGCCACGCAGCGCGCGTACAGGCGCGTGGTCTCGACCAGTTCGGCCGCCATGATCCAGCGGCCGGCCTTCTTCACCAGGCGTGAGCCCGGATGGATGTGGAAGCGGATTTCACGCGCGCCCTGGTAGCTGCCGCCTTCGTCGCTCTTGAAACCGATGTTGCCCAAAAGGCCCGACAACAGCGCCATGTGCAGCTGTTCGTACGTGGCTTCGGACTGATTGACGCGCCAGCCCTGCTCGCCCACCAGCGCCGACAGCTGCGTGTGCACGTCGTGCCACTCGCGCAGGCGGATGGGCGACAGGAAGTTCTGCCGCAACAGGCCCACCAGCTTGCGCTGCGATGCCTTGTGCTGCACCTGTTCGCCATACCAGCGCCACAGTTTCAGGAAAGAAATGAACTCGGACTTGTCGTCGCCGAACTTGGCGTGCGCGGCCTCGGCGGCCTCGCGCTCCTGCATGGGACGATCTCGCGGATCCTGCACGGACAGCGCCGAGGCGATGATCAGCATTTCGGCCAGGCACTGGTGTTCTCGCGCGGCCAGGATCATCCGGCCGATGCGCGGGTCCACGGGCAGCTTGGCCAGTTCATCGCCGGTGCGGGTCAGGACAAAAGACGCGCCTGTTCGCCCGTCGTCCGTGTCGTCGTCGGACGCCGACGCCAGTTCAATGGCGCCCAGTTCCTGCAGCAGGTGGTAGCCGTCGGCCACCGCCCGTCCCGGCGGCGCCTCCACGAAGGGGAATTGTTCGATGTCGTCGAGCTTGAGCGACTTCATCCGCAGGATGACCGACGCCAGCGACGAGCGCAGCACTTCGGGATCGGTGAAGGCCGCGCGGTTGTTGAAATCCAGCTCGTCGTAGAGCCGGATGCAGACGCCCGGCCCCACCCGGCCGCAACGGCCGGCGCGCTGGTTGGCCGAGGCGCGGCTGATGGGCTCGATGCGCAGCTGCTCGACCTTGTTGCGCCACGAATAGCGCTTGATGCGGGCCAGGCCGCTGTCGACCACGAAGCGGATGCCGGGCACCGTCAGCGAGGTTTCCGCCACGTTGGTGGCCAGCACGATGCGGCGCGCGTTGCCGCGCGGGCGGAAGATCTGTTCCTGCTCGGCCTGCGACAGGCGCGCAAACAGCGGCAGGACTTCGGTGCCGGCCGGGTGCCGCTTGCGCAGCGCTTCGGCCGATTCGCGGATTTCGCGTTCGCCAGGCAGGAACACCAGCACGTCGCCCGGACCATGCCGTGCGCATTCGTCGACGGCGTCGACGATGGCGTCGATCAGGTCGCGCTCTTCGTCGCCCGACATGCGCTCGCGGTCGCGCCCGGCCTTGTTGGGCGCCGGCGCGTTGTCGTCGGCGGCCGGCTCTTCGCGCACGGGCCGGTAGCGCACTTCCACGGGATACAGGCGACCCGAGACTTCGATGACCGGCGCGGGCTTGTCTTCCGACGCGGCAAAGTGCCTGGCGAAGCGCTCGGCGTCGATGGTGGCCGACGTGATGATGAGCTTGAGGTCCGGACGCCGCGGCAAGAGCTGCTTGAGGTAGCCCAGCAGGAAGTCGATGTTTAGACTGCGTTCGTGCGCTTCGTCGATGATGATCGTGTCGTAGCGGCGCAGCAGCGGATCGCGCTGCGACTCGGCAAGCAGGATGCCGTCCGTCATCAGCTTGATGGACGCGTTGGGCCCGGTGCGGTCGTTGAACCGCACCTGATAGCCGACGACCTCGCCCATGGGCGTGTTCAGTTCCTCGGCGATGCGCTTGGCCACCGAGGTCGCCGCCAGGCGGCGCGGCTGCGTGTGGCCGATCATCTTCTGGCGGCCACGGCCCAGTTCCAGGCAGATCTTCGGAAGCTGCGTGGTCTTGCCCGAGCCGGTTTCGCCGCTGACGATCACGACCTGATGGCCGGCGATGGCGCGCGCGATCTCCTGCCGCCGTGCGCTGACGGGCAGGTCTTCGGGGTAGGTGACGGCCGGGATGGGCCGTTCGGGACGGGGCGCGGCGGAGCGGCCTTCGGGACGGGCCCGGGGGGCTTGCCGGGCGGCTTGCCGAGGGTCCGGCTGAGCACTTTGCCGGGCGTCTTCCGGGGTCTGCTCCCGGTCAGTGGCGCGCGGCGCCGGCTTCTTCGGCGCCCGCGGGCTGGAGGATTCAGGCATGTAGGATTTATCCGATTAGCCCGCCATTATAAATTTCTGGCGGACTTCGCGCGCGCGGCCCCTGGCTGCCCGCGCGCGGGGCTCCTACAGCAGCTTGCCGGGGTTCATGAGCTGATTGGGATCTAGCGCCCGCTTGATCATCAGCATCAGGTCCATTTCAACCGGCGACTTGTAGCGGCGCAGCTCGTCGCGCCGCAATTGGCCCACGCCGTGTTCGGCGCTGATGCTGCCGCCGCGCTGCGCCACCAGGTCGTGCACGCGGCGGTTCAGCGCCGCGGTCAGCCGGGCGTACTCGGCGGGCGCCACGTCCGGCGGCAGCAGCACGTTGTAGTGCAGGTTGCCGTCGCCGATGTGGCCAAAGTTGATGATGGGCAGTCCCGGAAAATCCGACACCAGCGCCAGATCCGCTTCCTCGACGAATGCGGCCAGGCGCGAGATGGGCAGCGCGATGTCGTGCTTGACCGCCTTGCCCGCGCGCACCTGCGCCTGCGAGATGCCTTCTCGCAGCCGCCACAGCGTCTGGACCTGCGTGTCGTTCATTGCGACGACGCAGTCCTGGATGACGCCGTCCTCCAGCGCCGCGCCGAGCGCCGCTTCCAGCAAGGCGGGCAGGCCGGCGGGCTCGGTGTCCGACAGTTCCAGAAGCGCGTGATAGGCATGGCGGGCGGCCAGCGGACTGGCCGCGCCGCTGACGTGCGCCACCACCAGATCCAGGCAATGCGCCGACATCATTTCGAACGCGGTCAGCCGTTCGCCGCAGACGCCCTGCATGCGGCTCAATAGCGCCACGATTTGCGCGGGCGTGTCCGCCCCCACCCACGCCGCCACGCGGCCCGCCGGCGCGGGGTACAGCTTGAGCACCGCGCCGGTGATGATGCCCAGCGTGCCCTCCGAGCCGATGAAGAGACTCTTGAGGTCGTAGCCGGCGTTGTCCTTGCGCAGGCCGCGCAGGCCGTTCCATACGCGGCCATCGGGCAGCACCACCTCCAACCCCAGCGCCAGGTCGCGCGTGTTGCCATAGCGCAGCACCGCGGTGCCGCCGGCATTGGTGGCCAGATTGCCGCCGATGGTGCAGCTGCCCTCCGCGCCCAGACTCAGCGGGAAAAACCGCCCGACCTCGCGCGCGGCGGCCTGCACGTCGGCCAGCAGCACGCCGGCGTCCGCACACAGCGTGTTGTTGACCGGATCGACCTCGCGGATGCGTTTCATGCGGTTCAGGCTCAGGATCACCTGCGCGCCGCTGCCGTCGGGCGTGGCGCCCCCGCTCATACCGGTATTGCCGCCCTGCGGCACCACCGGCGTGCGCGTCTGATGGCACAGACGCATGACGGCCGACACCTCGGTGGCGTTGCGTGGCCGCACCACCACTGGCGTGCTGCCCTGCCACTTGCCCAGCCAGTCGCGCACGTAGGGCCCCTGCCCCTCGGCGTCCAGCACCAGCCCGTTGTCGCCGACCAGATGCGACAGCCGTTCGATCAGTTCGTGGTTGCGCATGGTGGCCTCAGGCGCCGTGCCAGTTCAGCCGGATGCGGCCGATCGCCATCGCCGCGGCAGCCTGTGTCGGCTCGACGACGGGCAGGCCCAGCTCGGCCTGCAGCCAGCCGCGATACGCCGCCATGCCGGCGCAGCCCAGCACCAGCACGTCGGCCTGATGCTCGTCGCGCAACCGCGCGCCCACGTGCAAAAGGCGCTCGCGGGTACGCGCCTCGTCCGACAGTTCGACCACGCCCAGATCCAGCGGCAGCTCGGCCGCCACGCGGCCCGACAGGCCGATCGCGCCGAACATGCGTCCGTGGCGCGGCAACGATTGGCGCAGGATCGCAATCACACCGACGCGCTGGCCCAGCGTCAGCGCGGTCAGCATGCCGCATTCGCTGATGCCCAGCACGGGCTTGCGCGTGGCTTCGCGCACCGCGTGCAGGCCAGGATCGCTGAAGCAGGCGATGACGTAGCCTGCGGCGGCCGCGCCGTGCTCCGCATCGAGCTTGCGCACCAGCGCGGCGAGCGGCAACGTCACGCTTTCGACGTCGAGCTGCGTCTGGACGCCCGCCGGTCCTTCGGCCAGCGTCACGCATTGGATGCGCGGACCGCCGGCCATGCGCAGCGGCTCCAGCGCCGCGTCGAATGCGTCCGTCACGGCTTGCGTGGAATTGGGATTGATCACAAACAGGGTCTGTTCCATTCGTCCGTCCTGGTCGTCCGTCCTGGTGGTGGCGGGGCCCGGGCCACGCTGACGCGGGCGGGGGGCAAGGTACGGCGCCAGTCTATCTGCGGGCGGACTGAGCATGTATTGTCAATTTGTGCGCTGCCCTTAACCCTTTGTTATGCTCGTCGCGTCAATTCGGAGCGGGCGTGCCATGCAACTGAATCTGCGGCAAATCGAAGTTTTCCGGGCGGTGATGACCACGGGTTCGATCAGCGGGGCGGCCAAGCTGCTGTTCGTGTCGCAGCCTGCGGTCAGCCGGTTGCTGTCGCACACGGAACAGCGGCTTGGCTTCGCGCTGTTCGAGCGCATCAAGGGCCGGCTGTATCCCACGCCCGAATCCCGGCAGCTCTTTCGCGAAGTGGAAACGGTCTATGCCGGCGTGCGGCGCGTGGAAGAACTGGCTTCGGAATTGTCCGAGCGCCGCAGCGGCATCCTGCATCTGGTGTCCAGCCCCAGCATCGGCCACATGCTCGTGCCCCTGACCATCTCCCGCTTTCGCGAAACGCACCCCGACGTCAAGGTCACCTTTCAGCCGCTGACGCAGCAGCCCCTGACGCAGATGCTGCTCGACAATCGCGCCGAACTGGGCGTGGTGATCCTGCCCGTGCAGCACCCGAATCTGCTGACCCAGCCGATCGGCCAGGCACGGCTGGTCTGCATCTGCCCGTACAACCATCCGCTTGCCCATCGCTCGCTGCTATCCATCGGCGACCTGTTGCCCTACCCGCTGATTTCGTACGGCGGCGACACGCCGTTCGGCATGCTGGTCGAGCAGATGTACCACGAGGCCGGACAGGCCCGCCGGCTGGCGGTGGAAGTGAGTTCGCCGCAGAACGCGTGCTCGCTGGTGCAGGCCGGTGCGGGCATCGCCATCGTCGATGAATTCTCCGTCAAGAGCCGCACGCAAGGCGACTTTGTGGTGCGCCCGATCGACCAGGCAAAAATCCTGACGGCAAGCCTGGTGCAGTCGCGCTTCGAACCGCTGTCGCAGCTTGCGCAGGCCTTTGTCGACGTGCTGCGCCACACGCTTTGCGAACAGGGTTTCGAGCTGTCCGCAAACGTCCAGGCAAACCCTGCCAAGGGTAAACCTTGACTTAACTGGCTGTTATACCAAGGCAATAAAAAAGCAAGTGGAGTTCTAAAACTTCCGCTTTAGGATGACATCGAAACGTCGCTTCCGATTTCGGTTTTCACGCATCCTGACGGAGAAAAGATGGCAGCCTCCATCGACGCCAAAGGCGTCTTCACCATTTGCCCCACGCCCTTTGACGACGCCCTGCGGGTCGATGCCGACAGCATCCGCACGCTGGTCGACTTCCTGCTTGAAACCGGCGTGACCGGGCTGGCCATCCTGGGCTTTCTGGGCGAGTTGCACAAGCTGTCCAACGACGAGCGCCGGCTGGTGCTGGACACCTTCGTCAAGCACACGAACGGCCGCGTGCCGGTGTGGGTGGGCGTGCGTGCCCACGGCATTGCCGGCGCCATCGAGCAGGCCCGCGAAGCGCAGGAGCTGGGCGCATCGGCCGTGTTCGCGGCGCCCCTGGACAACGCCAGCGATGCCCTGCTGTTTGATTACTACAAGGCCGTGGCCGACGCCGTGAAGATTCCGGTCGTGATCCACGACTTTCCGGACTCCTTCGGCACCGAGATCCGCCCCGAAGTGGTGGCGCGCCTGGGCCGCGAAGGCGGCGTGCACATGATCAAGATGGAAGAGCCGCCGGTGGGGCAGAAGATCAGCCGCATCCGCGAACTGGTGCCGGACGCCGACATGGCCATCTTCGGCGGCCTGGGGGGCGTGTACTTCCTGGAAGAGCTGCAGCGCGGCGCGGTCGGCACGATGACCGGCTTTGCGTTCCCGGAGATCCTGGTCGCCATCTACGAACGCTACGCCAGTGGCGACCACGCCGGGGCTGCCGCGATCTTCGATCGCTACTGCCCGCTGATCCGCTACGAGTTCCAGCCCAAGATCGGGCTGGCGTTGCGCAAGTACGTCTATCAGCGCCGCGGCGCCATTAAGAGCCACGCGCTGCGCGCGCCCGGGATGCGGATCGATCCGGTGACCGCCGCCGAACTGGAGGCGACCGTCGCGCGCGTCGGGCTGTCGCTGGGCGCCACCGGCCGCCAACCCGTGCAGGGTTGAAAGGAGCGAACGCATGGACCTCGGAATCAAGGGCAAGCACGCGCTGGTGTGCGCATCCAGCAAAGGCCTGGGCTACGCCTGCGCACTATCTCTGGCGCGCGAAGGCGTGAATCTGGTGATGGCCGCGCGAACCACGACCACGCTGGACGCCGCGGCGGACGCGATCCGCCGCGAGACCGGCGCGTCGGTTGTCACGGTGGCGGCCGACGTCACCACCGAGGCCGGCAGGCAGGCGCTGCTGGCGGCCTGCCCCGAACCCGACATCCTGGTCACCAACGCGGGCGGGCCAAAGCCTGGGGACTTTCGCGAGTGGTCGCGCGAAGACTGGATTGCCGCGCTGGACGCCAACATGCTGACGCCGATCGCGCTGATCCGCGCCACGGTGGACGGCATGATCGCGCGCCGCTTTGGCCGCATCGTCAACATCACGTCCGCCGCCGTGAAGATGCCGATCGACATCCTGGGCCTGTCCAACGGCGCGCGGGCCGGGCTGACCGGCTTTGTGGCGGGACTGGCGCGTCAGACGGTACGACATGGCGTCACGATCAACAACCTGCTGCCCGGCCCGTTCCTGACGGATCGCCTGCGCCAGACCGCCGAACGCGGTGCGCGCGACACGGGCAAGACGGTGGACGACGTGCTGGCCGCCCGGCTGGCGGGCATTCCTGCCGGACGCTATGGCGACCCCGCCGAATTCGGCGACGCCTGCGCCTTCCTGTGCGGCGCGCGCGCCGGCTACATGACAGGCCAGAACCTGGTGCTGGACGGCGGCATCTATCCCGGAACGCTCTGACCCATTAATTGCGCGGAACCCCTTACCCATGACCGATACCGCAGCATTTGACCTGACGATCCGCAACGGCCGCGTCAGCACCGCCAACGACACTTTCCACGCCGACATCGGCGTGCGCGACGGCGTGATCGTCGCACTGGGACAGGGCCTGCCGCCGGGCGCCCGGGACATCGACGCCGCTGGGCGCTGGGTGCTGCCGGGCGGCATCGACAGCCACTGCCACGTCGAGCAGCTGTCGGGCATGGGCATCATGTGCGCCGATGACTTCTACAGCGCGACCGTCTCGGCCGCATTCGGCGGCACCACCACCATCATTCCGTTCGCCGCCCAGCACCGCGGCAACGCGTTGCCGGAAGTGGTGGCCGACTACGCCCGCCGCGCCGAAGAGAAGGCGGTCATCGACTACGGCTTTCATCTGATCCTGTCCGACCCCACGGAACAGGCGCTCAAGCACGACCTGCCCGAACTCATCAAGAACGGCATCACGTCCTTCAAGGTGTTCATGACGTACGACCGCCTGAAATTGGACGATTACCAGTTGCTGGACGTGCTGGAGGTCGCCGACCGTGAAGGCGCGCTGGTGATGGTGCATGCCGAAAACAACGACATGATCCGCTGGGTGGCCCGCCGCCTGGCCGAACGCGGCATGACGGCGCCGAAGTACCACGCCGTGGCGCACACGCCGCTGGCCGAAAGCGAGGCAACGAATCGTGCCGTGACGCTGGCCCGCATGATGGACGTGCCCATCCTGATCGTTCACGTCGCGGGGCTGGAAGCAGTGCGCGTGGTGCATTCGTCGCAAGCGCTGGGGCTGCCGATTCACGCTGAAAGCTGTCCGCAGTACCTATTCCTGACGGCCGATGACATCGACGCGCCCGGCCTGGAAGGCGCCAAGTTCTGCTGCAGCCCGCCCCCGCGCGATGCGGCCTCGCAGGAAGCCGTCTGGCAGGGCCTGATCGACGGCACCCTGCAAATCTATTCCTCCGACCACGCGCCCTACCGCTTCGACGCCAGCGGCAAGCTGCCCAAGGGCGACGCCACCACGTTTAAGGACGTGGCCAACGGCGTGCCGGGACTGGAAGTGCGCATGCCGCTGCTCTTCTCCGAAGGCGTGCTGGGCGGACGCATCTCGATTGAACGCTTCGTCGCGCTGACCGCCGCCAATCATGCCCGCACGTATGGCCTGTACCCGCAGAAGGGAACTATCGCGGTGGGCGCGGACGCCGACATCGCGATCTGGAATCCGGAACGGGAGGTCACGATCTCCACGTCCATGCTGCACGACAACGTCGGCTACACGCCCTACGAGGGCCGAACGGTGCGCGGCTGGCCCGAGGTGGTCATCAGCCGCGGCCGCATCGCTATTGAGAACGGCCAGCTGCATGTCGAGCGCGGCAGCGGCCGCTTCGTCAAGCGCGGCACGCCCGAGCCCGTATTGCGCCAGCGCCTGACCGGCAATCCCAACGCGCTGGTGCGCAAGTATTTTTCGGCCGATAGCGCCGCCTGAGTCATTGCGAAAGGAACCCGGCATGAGCAAACGTCCCTTCGGCCTGGCGGTCGCGCAGATGGGTCCGGTGCAACCGCAGGAGACGCGCCGGCAGGCGGTGGCGCGCCTGCTCGCGATGATGCGCGAGGCGCATGGACGCGGCGCGCGCCTGGTGGTGTTTCCGGAATTGGCGCTGACCACCTTCTTTCCCCGTTACTGGATGACGGAAGAAGAAGCGATGGCGCGCTACTTCGAAAAGGAAATGCCCGGCCCCGAGACCCGCGTGCTGTTCGACACCGCGCGGGAGCTGGGCATCGGCTTTTACCTGGGCTACGCCGAGATCGCCTCGGACGGCCGGCGCTTCAACACCAGCATCCTGGTCGACGCCAACGCGCGCATCGTCGGGCGCTACCGCAAGATCCATCTTCCGGGCCACAGCGACCACAAGCCCGAGGCGCCGTTCCAGCACCTGGAAAAGAAGTTCTTTGAAGTCGGCAACGACGGCTTCAACGTCTGGGAAACGCTGGGCACGCGCATCGGCATGTGCCTGTGCAACGACCGCCGCTGGACGGAGACCTGGCGCGTGCTGGCGCTGCAGGGCGCCGAGATCGTGGCGCTGGGATACAACACGCCGTCATTGAACATCCACTGGAACGAACCGGTCCATTTGCGCATGTTCCACCACCTGCTCAGCCTGCAGGCGGCCGCGTACCAGAACGCGGTCTGGGTGGCCGCCGCAGGCAAGGCCGGCAACGAGGACGGCAGCCACCTGATCGCCGGATCGGCCATCGTCGCGCCCACGGGCGAGATCGTGGCGCAGGCGCAGGGGGAGGAGGACGAGGTGATTTTCTGCCAGGCCGATCTGGCGCTGGGAGACACCTTCAAGCAGCACATCTTCAACTTCGCCGCCCACCGGCGTCCGGAACACTACGGCTTGATTCTCGAGCGCGTGGGGGCCGGTCCCGCCCTGGGCAAGACGCCTCTTCCCTAAAGGACCTGTCATGACCCGCTTTCTCCGCACCCTGACTTTTGCCGGCCGCTGCGGCCTCACGCTGTGCCTGGCCGGCGCCAGCCTGGCCGCGGCCGCCCAGCCGCTGACGACCGGCGTGGACGCCACGTTTGCCCCCCACGCCATGCCCAAGCTAGGCGGCGGGTTGGACGGCTTCAACATCGAACTGGGCCAAGCCATCGCCAAGCAGCTGGGCACCACCATCAAGATCGAAGGCACCGAGTACGCCGCGCTGATCCCGGGCCTGAACGCCAAGAAATACGACTTCGTGCTGGCGCCCACCACGGCCACCGAGGAACGCGCCCGCGCCCTGCTGTTTTCCGAGGGGTACCTCAACACCGACTACACCTTCGTGATCGGCAAGAACGGCAAGGACATCAAGGGCCTGGATGATCTTAAGGGCAGGAAGCTGGCGGTCAACAAGGGGTCGGCCTACGAGAACTGGGCGCGCGACAACGCAGCCAAGTACGGCTTCACCTATGACGTGTACGCCTCCAACGCCGACGCGGTGCAGGCAGTGCAGGCCGGCCGCGCGGACGCCAACCTGGCGGGCAACACCGTGGCGGCCTGGGCCGCCAAGCAGAATCCGGCCGTGCGCACCAGCTACACGATCAAGACGGGCCTGGTCTGGGCGCTGGCGTTCCGGCTGGACGACAAGGCGGGCCGCGACCGCGTGTCCATGGCGCTCAAGTGCCTGAAGCAGGACGGCACGGTCTCCAAGCTGGCGCAGAAGTGGTTCGGCTTCACGCCCGCAGCCGGTTCGGCGGCGGCCACCGTGACGCCGGGTCAGGGCGTCCCGGATCTGCCGGGCTACGACGCCCAGCCGGTCGAGCTGCGCTGCAGCTGATTTTCCGACGCACCGCCAACGACTGGGTAAGGAGCCGCCACGCGGCCCCTGCCCGCGCATTGAGGAGCTTTCGATGGAAACGCCGATCCTGAAAATCGCCGGGCTGCACAAGTCCTATGGCGACAACGCGGTCCTCAAGGGAATCGACCTGGACGTGAGCCGCGGCGAGCTGGTCTTCATGATCGGCCCTTCCGGCTCGGGCAAGAGCAGCCTCCTGCGCTGCTGCAACCGGCTGGAGGAGCCGACCGCCGGCAGCATCCACGTCGACGGCGAGGAGATCACCGCCCCGTCGGCCGAGTTGAACCGCATCCGCCAGAACATCGGCATGGTGTTCCAGCACTTCAACCTGTACCGCCACATGTCCGTGCTGTCGAACATCACGCTGGCGCTGCGCAAGGTGCAGAAACTGGCGCGCGCCGAAGCCGACCGCCGCGGCTTGGAGGCGCTGGATCGTGTGGGACTGGCCGACAAGGCGAGCGCCTATCCCGACCAGTTGTCCGGCGGCCAGCAGCAGCGAGTGGGGATCGCGCGGTCGCTGGCGCTGCGGCCCAAAGTGGTGCTGTTCGACGAGCCGACCAGCGCGCTGGATCCGGAGCTGGTGGGCAGCGTGCTGAACGTGATGCGAGAACTGAAGCGCGACGGCATGACGATGATGGTGGTCAGCCACGAAATGGGCTTTGCCCGCGCGGCGGCCGACCGGGTGGTGTTCATGGACGGCGGGGTGATCGTCGAGCAAGGCCCGCCACAGGACGTCTTTGGCGCCCCCCGACAACCCCGCACCCAGGCCTTTCTGGCCAGCATGGCGGAACATGCCGCGTAAGGCGGTTTGAAGAGCGCTCCATGGATCTGAATGCCCTGCTGTTCTCGTTTTTCAACGCTGAGGTCGCCTGGCGCTACCTGCCCGACATCCTGGCCGGCATGTGGGTCACGCTGCAATTGGGCGTGGCGGTTGCCGCGACCGGCGTGGCGCTTGGCCTGGTGCTAGCCGTGGTGCGTGCGCTGCGTATCCGGCCGGTGAACTTCCTGATCATCTGCTTTGCCGACATCCTGCGCGCGCTGCCGCCGCTGGTGGTGATCATGGTGTTGTTCTTCGCATTCCCGTACATCAACCTGTCGATGTCGGCGTTCATGGCGTGTTGGCTGTCGCTGTCGCTGGTATTGGCCGCGTTCGCCGAGGAAATCTTCTGGGCAGGCATTCTGTCCGTGCCGCGCGGCCAAGCCGAGGCGGCGCGCTCCACCGGGCTGAACTGGCTGCAGAGCATGGTGTATGTCGTGATGCCGCAGGCGATGCGGCTGACGGTCGCGCCGCTGACCAACCGGGTCATCGCCATTACGAAGAGCACCGCGCTGGGTTCGGTCGTGGGTTTGAGCGAAGTGCTCAACAACGCCCAATCGGCCAGCAGCAACGCGGGCAACGCCACGCCGCTGACCTTGGCCGCGGTGGCGTGCCTGCTGATCTTTTTGCCCGTGGTCGTGCTGGGACGCTGGACCGAAACCCGCTTCAAGTGGAAGCACTGACCCCGGACGCATCTTTACGAATACATATCGGACGGGAAGCAAGGCCGATCACACCCGCCCGGCACAACAAGGGAGCCCCGAACGGGCCCCAGGGGAACCGCATGGACGAAATCCTGCAGAATTTCTTCAATCTGAACATCTATGTCAGCGTCGCGCCGTACCTCTTGCAGGGGCTGGGGCGCACGCTGATGCTGTCGGCCATGGTGATCCCGGTGGGACTGGCCTCGGGACTGCTCATCGGCGTGCTGTCCGTCACGCTGAAAGCCCGCTGGTCGCGCGTGCTGCTGGCCATCTACATCGACTTCTTCCGCGCATTGCCGCCGCTGGTGCTGCTGATCTTCATTTACTTCGGGGCGCCGTTCCTGGGCCTGGACCTGCCCAAGCTGCTGGCGGTGGCCGTGGGCTTCATGCTGAACAATTCGTCCTATTACGGCGAGGTCTTCCGTGCCGGGCTGGAAAGCGTGCCGCGCGGGCAGATCGAGGCGGCGCGCTCAACCGGCCTGTCCGCCTGGCAGACGATGTGGCACGTGCAGATTCCGCAGGCCACGCGCAACGTCATGCCCGATCTCATCAGCAACACGCTCGAAGTGGTCAAGCTGACCACACTGGCCAGCGCCGTGGCGCTGCCGGAACTGCTGCGGGTGGCGCGCGACGCCCAGTCGCTGGTGTACAACCCGTCGCCCATCGTGCTGGCGGCGCTGTTCTACCTGGCGCTGCTGTGGCCGGTGGTGCGGCTGCTCAGCCGGCTGGAACACCGGCAGCTTTCCCGGCATTGACCCTTTTAGCGCGGCGGCCAGTGCGGCGGCCAGCGCGGCGGTCAGCGCGGCGGCCCGGCTCGCCCCTGGAACTTCCTGTGGGGCGCCCGCAACAATGCGTGCTGCGCACCGCGCGGACCGGACCAGCGCGCGCCCTATAATTCCGCGTAGCGCCGCCCTCTGAGGCGGCGCTCTCCGCACGGCCTGCCGGCCTGCGCCGTCCCGCGACCCATAGGATTGTTAAGCAACTCACACCATGCCCGACCTGGAACCAGACACCGTCTCCGCCCTTGAAGCCCCTGAATTCGCCGCCGCACAGTTTGTGCGATGGTTCCGAGACGTGGCCCCCTACGTGCACGCGTTCCGAGGCAAGACCTTCGTGGTGGCATTTGGCGGCGAACTCGTGCAGGCGGGCGCGTTGAACGCCCTGGTCCAGGATCTGTCCCTGCTGTCGTCGCTGGGCATCCGGCTGGTGCTGGTGCACGGCTCGCGGCCCCAGGTCAACGAGCAACTGCGCCTGAAGGGCTACACGCAGCAGTTCGACCGGGGCCTGTCCCCCACCGACGCCGCCGCGCTGGAATGCGCCAAGGAAGCCGCCGGCGAGATCCGCCTGGACATCGAAGCCGCCTTCAGCCAGGGGCTGCCCAACACGCCCATGTCGCACGCGCACATCCGCGTGATCTCCGGCAATTTCGTTACCGCGCGTCCCACGGGCGTGCTGGACGGTGTGGATTACAAGCACACCGGCCAGGTGCGCAAGATCGACATCGAGGCGCTGAAGTTCGCCATCGAGAAAGGCTCGTCGGTCGTGCTGCTGTCGCCGCTGGGGTTCTCGCCCACCGGCGACGCCTTCAATCTGGCGATGGAAGACCTGGCCACCAGCGTGGCCGTAGGCCTGCGCGCCGAAAAGCTGATTTTCCTGTCCAGCTCGCAGGGCGTGCTGAACGACGATGGCACGCTGGACACCGAACTGGCGCGCGTGGATGCTGACGCGCTGCTGGCGGGCGGCGAGCTGGACGAAGAGACCCATTCCTTCCTGCAGTACGCCTCGCTCGCGGTCAAGCGCGGCGTGGCCCGCGCCCACCTGCTGCCGTTCGAGCTGGACGGCAGCGTGCTGCTCGAGATCTTCACCCACGACGGCGTGGGCACCATGGTGGTCGAGGACACGCTGGATGACCTGCGCCCTGCCACCATCGACGACGTGGGCGCCATCCTCAGTCTCATCGAGCCGCTGGAAGCCGACGGCACGCTGGTGCCGCGTCCGCGCAGCGTGGTCGAGCGCGACGTCGAAAACTTCACTGTGCTGGAGCACGACGGCGTCATCTACGGCTGCGCGGCGCTGCATGACTTCCACGACGAGCAGATGGCCGAAATGGCCTGCCTGATCGTGCATCCCGAGTGGCAAGGCTCCGGCGAAGGCGAGATCCTGCTGCGCCACATGGAATCGCGCGCCCGCGCGCTGGGCGCCAAACGGCTGTTCGTGCTGACCACGCGTACCTCGCACTGGTTCATGAAGCGCGGTTTCGTGCAGGGCGGCATCACCGACCTGCCCCGCGAAAAGCAGAACAACTACAACCGCTCCCGCAACAGCCTGGTGTTCATCAAGAAGCTCTGACCCCGGCCTGCGGCGCGATTCCGCGGTAAGCAAGAGGGGCTTGGCGCCCGACGCACGCCAAGCCCGCTAAAATGTGGCGTTATTCATTTTTCCGGCAGCGAACCATGGCCCGTATCGTCAACTGTGTGAAACTGAAACGTGAAGCCGAAGGGCTGGACTACCCGCCCTACCCCGGCGAAGTCGGCACCCGCATCTGGCAGAGCATTTCCAAGGAAGCGTGGGAAGACTGGAAAGGCGTGCAGACCCGCCTGGTGAACGAAAACCGCCTGAACCTGGCCGACGCCCGCGCACGCAAATACCTGCAGCAGCAAATGGAGCGTTTCCTGTTCGAAGACGGCAGCGTCGAAGCCGACGGCTACGTTCCTCCCTCGGCCTGATCCGCCCCCGCCGCGCCTTCGGGCATGCGGCACGGCAAAGCCCCTCGCACGCGAGGGGCTTTGTTTTTGCGGCGCGCCGATACGCACCGCCAGCGTGCAGGCGAAGGCCTTAAGATTCAAGGTTGCAGACCGTATTAAAGCTGTCATGAAAGAAGAATCGCGCCCGCCCCTCCACCCGGACCCGTCCCCTGTCATTGCGCGCGCGTTGGCGATCGAACCCGACCGCAAGACCGGCACGCTGCAGGATGTGCGGCATGTCGTGATCCTGATGCAGGAGAACCGGTCCTTCGACCATTACTTCGGCACGCTGCCCGGCGTGCGCGGATTCGCCGATCCGCATCCCGTGCCCACGCGCGCGGGCACGGTGCTGACGCAGACCGATGGCAACGCGCATTGCCGCCCCTACGACTTGCAGACAGAGGTCGCCAGCGACAAGCCGGTCGGCTACATCACGCCGCACACCTGGAACGATTCGCAGCGCGCCTGGAACGACGGCCGCATGGATCAGTGGCTGTCCGCCAAGACCCGGCTGGGCATGGGAGCCTACCGCAGCGCCGACGTGCCGTTTCAGACCGCGCTGGCCAATGCCTTCACGTTGTGCGATGCCTATCACTGCTCGGTCCAGGCCGGCACCAATCCCAACCGGCTGTTTCTGTGGACCGGCACCAACGACCCGCAGGGCGCGGCCGGCGGCCCCGCGCTGGTCAACACCTACGACCGGCTGGGTCCGGCGGGTGAAGGCTATTCCTGGACCACATACCCCGAGCGTCTGCAGGACGCCGACGTGACCTGGTGCATCTACCAGGACATGGCGGACAACTACAACGACAATCCGCTCGCGGGCTTTCAGCATTACCGACGGCAGCATGCGGGCAACATGGGCAACGCCCCGCTGCGCGACCGCGCGCTGGCCACGCGCACGCTGGACGATCTGGCGCGCGATGTCGCGGACGGCACGCTGCCGGCCGTGTCGTGGATCATCGCGCCCACGGCGGATTCGGAACATCCCGAGGTCTCGTCACCTCGCCAGGGCGGCGCCTACACCGAGCGCGTGCTGGACATTCTGACGGCGAATCCCGACACGTGGAGCCGTTGCGTCCTGTTCGTCACCTACGACGAAAACGATTGCTTCTTCGACCACGTGCCCCCGCCTGCCCCGCCGGCGCGCCACCCGGACGGCGAGTCGGGCGGCCTGTCCACCGTGGAACTGGACGGCGAATACCACGACGCGCGCCGTGGTCCCAGCGCGTCCACGGCCGACGATCCGGCCGGGTTGTACGGACGCGCCTTCGGCCTGGGCCCCCGCGTGCCGATGCTGGTGGTCTCGCCCTGGAGCCGCGGCGGCTGGGTCAATTCGCAGGTGTTCGACCACACGTCGGTCATCCGATTCCTGGAAGCGCGCTTTGGCGTGGCCGAACCCAACATCAGCCCCTGGCGCCGCGCAGTGGCGGGCGATCTGACGACGGCCTTCGATTTTGCCGGCGACAGATGTTCGCATCACCCCGACAGCCACCGCCACGCGTGTCCTCTGCCCTACGTGCTGGAAGCCGTAGGCAAGATCACGGCCGACGGCCAGCATTACCGCCTGACGCTGCGCAACCCGGGCGGCGCGGGCGCCGTGCTGCATGTCTACGACCGCCTTGCGCTGGCGCATCCGCCCCGGCGCTACACGGTGGGCGCGGGCGCGCGTCTGGATGACGGATGGAGGCTGGCCGCGGGTGGCGCGTACGATCTCTGGCTGTTGGGACCGGATGGCTTTCACCGGGCGTTCCGCGGCGATGCGCAGGATGCGGGCACGCTTGAAGCGCAGTTGGTGCCCGTGACCTCGGGCCTGCGCCTGCGGCTCGTGAACCACGGCGACATGCCGCAGCCGGTCAGGGTGGAGTCGCGCATGAACGATGGCTGGCGCGCGATGGCCCACGTGCCCGCGGGCGGCGCGGTCGAGCTCAAATACGCCGGCTGCGAGGGCTGGTACGACCTGGAAGTGGGTGCGCCGGCGATGCCGGCCTTTGGACGCCGGCTGGCGGGCCGCATCGACGCGGGCAAGCCGGGGGTGCCGGATCCCCGGCTGTGCCAGGGAGCGGCGCTGCCGCTGTGAAGCGGCAGCCGGTCTTTCTGTTTACTGCTCCGAGTTGTCCTCGGTTTCTTCTTCGCCGCGCGCCAGGCGCTCGGTGTTCTTCACGCCGGTGTGACGCACGTCGGCGCCCTTGACCATGTAGATCACGCGTTCGGACATGTTCTTGGCATGATCGCCGATGCGCTCAAGCGCGCGGGCGATGAAGATCATGTCGATGGCGCGTGAGATCGTGCGCGGATCTTCGATCATGTACGTGATCAGGTGACGCAGCGCGCCCTTCCATTCCTTGTCGACTTCCTTGTCGCTGCGCACGACGGCGGCGGCCTGGATGGGGTCGAGGCGGGCAAACGCGTCCAGCGCCTGGTGCAGCATGTTGCGCACGTTGGCGGCCATGTGGCGCAGTTCGATCACCGGAATGTGGCGCAGTTCGCCTTCGTGGACGCGACGGGCGACGGTGGCGACCTTCTCGGCTTCGTCGCCGGAACGTTCCATGTCGGTCAGCATCTTGGACACGGCCATCAGCATGCGCAGGTCGATGGCGGTGGGCTGATGCCGGGCCAGGATGCGGCTGATGCTTTCGTCGATCTCGACTTCGTGGCGGTTGACTTCCTTTTCCCGCTCGCGAACCTTTTCAACCAGCGACATGTCGCCGCTGGCCAGCGCATCGATCGCTTCCTGGATCATGGCTTCCACCACGCCGCCCATTTGCAAGAACTGCGAACGGACGCTTTCCAGATCGGCGTCGAACTGTTTGTTTGTATGCTCCGTCATCCGGGCTCCCTGCGTGGTTGATCTCATTGCATTGCCCCGAAAGTAGAGAGGTTACGAGATGGGCCTGCACAACCGGCAAGGTTATGACCCAAGTGTGACAGGATTATGAATGCGGGCCCCGCACCCCGCAAGACGGAGCGGCGGGACCCGCATCACAACCGGACTCAGGTGCGGCGGTCCAGGCGGCGGATGCCGTTCTGGGTGGCCAACAGCGCCACGTCGGCGCCGGACAGCGCGAACAGGCCGCAGGTCACGACGCCCGGCAGGTTGTTGACGATGGCCTCGAACGCGGGCGCGTCAGTAATGGAAAGACCCGACACGTCCAGGATGATGTTGCCGTTGTCGGTGACGAAGCCCTCGCGCAGGCGGGGCTGGCCGCCCAGCGCGGTCAGTGCGCGGGCCACGGATTCACGCGCCATCGGGATGACCTCGAGCGGCAGCGGGAACTTGCCCATCGTCTGGACCAGCTTGGATTCGTCGGCGATGCAGATGAAGCGCTCGGCTACCGAGGCCACGATCTTCTCGCGCGTGAGCGCGCCGCCGCCGCCCTTGATCATGTGCAGATCGGCGTTGATCTCGTCGGCGCCGTCCACGTAGATGGGCATCGTGGACACGTCGTTCAGATCCAGCACCTTCAGGCCGTGGCCGGCCAGGCGCGCCGCGCTGCGCTCGGAGCTGGCGACCGTTCCGCCGATGCGGCCCTTGAATCGCGCCAGGCCATCGATGAACAGGTCGGCGGTGGAACCGGTGCCCACGCCGATGATGACGTCAGGGCCGGCGACCTGTTCGACGAATTCCAGGGCCGCGTCGGCGGCTTGCTGCTTGAGTTCTTGCTGGGAGAGCATGGCGGTAGAAGTGCGGAAAAGTTGCTTGAGCCGGGAAATTTAGCACGCGGCGATGGCGGGCCAGGCGCGCGACAGGATGGCCTGCGTGTCGACGCCGGGGGCCAATTCGCCAAAGATGCCCGACGCTTCCTGCAGGCGGCTGCCGACGAAGGCCTGCGCCACCGCGCCGGGCGCGTGCTCGATGAGCAAGGCGGCCTGCCACAGGCGCGCCAGACCGGCGGCGATGCGACGCGCCTGGAATGGCGCCTGCTCGCCATCGGCCAGCAGCGCGCGCCAACGCGCCAGCGCCGCGTCGAACTCCCGGTGCTGGCCGGCGGCGCGGGCGAATTCCGCGTCCAGCGCCGGCAGCGCGTCAGGCTCGCGCTGGAGCGCCCGCAGCACGTCCAGCGCCATGACGTTGCCCGAACCTTCCCAGATGGAATTGACGGGCGTTTCCCGGTACAGGCGCGGCATCGGCCCTTCTTCGACGTAGCCGTTGCCGCCCCAGACCTCCATGCACTCGGCCACGGCGGCGACCGCGCGCTTGCAGACCCACAGCTTGGCGGCCGGCGTGCCGACACGGACCAGCGCGCGCGCGGCCGCGTCGCTGCGTTCGTCGACGGCCCGCGCCAGACGCAGCGCCAGCACCATGGCCGCTTCGCTTTCGAGCGCCAGGTCGGCCAGCACGTTGCGCATCAGCGGCTGTTCGATCAGCGGTTTGCCAAAGGCCTGACGATGCCGCGCATGATGCGCCGATTGCGCCAGCGCCTGGCGCAGCAGCGCCGCGCTGCCCAGCACGCAATCGAGCCGCGTGGTGCCCGCCATTTCCAGCAGCACGGTCAGGCCGCGGCCGGGATCGCCCACCATCACGCCCCAGGCGTCTTCGAATTCGACTTCCGAACTGGCGTTGCTCCAGTTGCCCAGTTTGTCCTTCAAACGCCGCACGCGCACGGCATTGCGCGGGCCATCCGGTATCCAGCGGGGGACGAAAAAGCAGCTCAGCCCCTCATCGGTCTGCGCCAGCACCAGATGGGCGTCGGCCTGCGGCACCGAAAAGAACCATTTGTGTCCGACCAGCTGATAGGCGCTACCGCGCCCCGGCGCGCCCAGCGGCGAGGCACGGGTGGTAACGGCGCGCAGGTCGGAGCCGCCCTGCTTTTCGGTCATGCCCATGCCGATCAGCGCGCTGCGTTTGGCGGTGAGCGGCGCATCGCTGCCATCGAAATCCCGCGCGTAGAGCGCAGGCAGCCACTGGCCCGCAAAGTCCACGACGCCGGCAGGCTCGCGTTGCAAGAGCGGAACGGCGGCAAAGGTCATGGTGGTCGGACAGAGCGTGCCGGCCTCGACCTGGCCTTGCATCAAGTAGGCGGCGGCGCGCGCCACCTGCGCGCCCGGCGCGGGCTGCATCC
The DNA here is from genome assembly GCF_902859585.1 of Achromobacter animicus. Taxonomy (GTDB): domain Bacteria; phylum Pseudomonadota; class Gammaproteobacteria; order Burkholderiales; family Burkholderiaceae_B; genus Achromobacter; species Achromobacter animicus. Next base: position 43,596 of record NZ_CADIJM010000017.1, read on the forward strand.
ACGCGCGGCTATGCAGGCCGCGCGCCATGATGCCGCTCATCAGCACGTTCCAGGCGGGGTGAAAGTCGATGCGGTCCACCCGATGGCCGGCGCGGTCGTAACTGACCAGTCGTGGCGGACAGCGGTTGGCCTCGGCGCCCGCGGCCAGCGTCTGCGCGCGGCCCAGCCAGGCGCCATGCGCGGCGAGGTCGCCCGCCCACGCTTCGGCGCCCTCGCGGCGCACAGCCTCCCGCAGCGCCGGATCGGTGTCGTACAGGGAATAGTCTTCCAGGGGCGGCACCTGGTTGAACACGGTATGCGTCGCGAACGATGACATGGAGTCTCCCTGGTTCGAACGGCCGCGGCGGCGCGGGTTGCCCGCAGCCGCTACCCGGCCATGGGCGCGGTCAAGGGCCAGGGCCGCAGCGCTTCGACCTGCGCCGCCAGTTCCAGCAGCTGCGCCTCGGCACCCAGCGGTCCCATCACCTGGATGCCGATGGGCAGCCCGTCCGCGGACATGCCAAACGGAATCGAGATGGCGGGCATGCCGGTCAGGTTCGCCAACGGCGCGAACGGCGAATAGCCGATGACGCCCTTCTTGCCCAGACGGTAGGCCAGATAATCGGCGTTGTCCATGGCGTAGCGGCCGATGGGCGCGGGCGGCAACGCCAGCACCGGACTCAGGAACAGGTCATAGCCCTGGGCGCCATCCCGATGCAGGAAACGCCCGATGCGGCGGGTGATCTCGTGGCAGGTGTCGACGCAGGCCACATACTGCGCACCGGAGATCGCGCGGGCATACTCACGCGCGCCGAGCGTGGTGGGCTGCAGTTCGTCAGCGGCCAGGCGCCTGCCGCGCGCGGCCACGAAGCTGTCGATGGCGTTGGCGGCCGCGCTGGCGATCAGCGGCAGCATCGGCGACAGGACTTCCTCGGAGCCGACGGGCGGCGCCTTCTGCACCAATTCATGCCCCAGCGAGGCAAAGAACCGCGCCGCCTCGTCCAGCGTCGCGGCAACATCCGGATGAATGGCCTCGCCTTCGTAGGTGGTGTTGATGAAGGCAATGCGCCGGCGCGGCGCCGCGCTCGGATCGGCGGCAACCCGGGCCACCACCCCGCGATAGGACGCCGCGGGCGGGACGGGCGCGGCATAGGGCGCACCCACGTCGGCGCCCGCGCTGATGTCCAGCGCCGCCGCGCAGTCGCGCACGGACAGAGTCATCATGTGTTCGGTGGCCAGGCCGCCCCAGCCTTCACCTTTTAGCGGACCGAGCGGCATGAGGCCGCGCGACGGCTTCAGGCCCAGCACGCCGCAGCACGACGCCGGGATGCGGATCGAGCCGCCGCCATCGCTGCCATGCGCGATGCGCACCATGCCGCTGGCCAGCGCCGCCCCGGCGCCGCCGCTGGAGCCGCCCGCGCTGTGGCCCTTTTTCCAGGGATTCTGCGTGGCGGGGCCATAGACGGGCGACTCCGTCGTGGGGCTCAGGCCCAGCTCGGCGCTGGTGGTGCGGCCGAACGGAATCAGCCCGGCGCGCCGGTAACGTTTGACGATGTCCGCATCGAGGTTCCACGTGACCTGGCCATACAGCACGGACCCCATTGCGCTGGGCAGGCCGATGGCCGCCGTGGCGAGGTCCTTGAGCAGCGTCGGCACGCCGAGGAACGGCCGGTCGCGCAGCAGCGCGAGGCGCTGTTCGGACGTTAGCGACGCCAGTTCTTCGTCCAGGGACTGGGCCAGCCGCAGCCCGGCTTCGGCCTGCACGCCGCAGGCGGCATTGATGGACGGATTGCGCGCTGCGACGCGCTCGACCGCCTGCTGCATGGCGGTCAGCGCGGTGGTGGCGCCTTGGGCGATGTCGGCGCCCAGCGCCGTCGCGTCGAGAGAAGAGGAATCATGGCGTTCGGCGATGCTCATGCTGACGATGCTCCAGGTATCGACGGCGAAGTGCCGCATGCATGAGGATATCGGCAGTCAAGGCGGGCAACAAGCGCGCCCGGCGACGGGCGTGCCCCAGCTTGCCTGTTCAGACGGCGCCGGCTGATGGCGCGCGGGGTTCCTCGGCGTCGTCGTCCTCGGGATCGGCGGCGTCCGCCGACGCCCCGCCCAGCAGGCGCAGCGCATCGGCTTCCGGCAGCGCTTCAACGCCCTTCAGGTTGCGCAGCATGGCGCGGGTGCGCACCTCGGTCTGGCCGATCTTGTTGCTGGCGGTGTCCAGGGTCTTCTTGACGCTGGCCAGCGATTCGCCGAACTTGCCGAACTCGGTCTTGACGGCCCGCAGCACCTGCCACACCTCGGAGGAACGCTGTTCGATCGCCAGCGTCCGGAATCCCATCTGCAGGCTGTTCAGCAGCGCGGCCAGATTGCTCGGGCCCGCCACGTTGACGCGCAGGTCGTGCAGCTTGTCCAGCAGGCCGGGGCGGCGCAGCACCTCGGCATACAGGCTTTCCGTGGGCAGGAACATGATGGCGAAGTCGGTCGTGTGGGGCGGCGCGATGTACTTGCCGGCAATCAGCCGCGCCTGGACCTCGACCGCGCGGCCCAGTGCGGCCCCGGCCACCTTGACGCCCTCGGCGTCGGCCGCTTCCTGCGCGTCCATCAGGCGCTCGTATTCTTCCTTGGGGAACTTGGCGTCGATCGGCAGCCAGACCGGATCGCCCCCGTCGCCACGCCCCGGCAGCCGGATGGCAAATTCCACGGCCGCGTCGCTGCCCGGCACCGGCTTGACGTTGCTGGCGTACTGATCGGGCGTCATGTTGTCTTCGATCAGGCGCGCCAGTTGCACTTCGCCCCACGTGCCGCGGGACTTCACGTTGGTCAGCACGCGCTTCAGGTCGCCCACTCCGGCGGCCAGCGCCTGCATTTCACCCAGCCCCTTGTGCACGGCTTCCAGGCGGTCGGACACCAGCTTGAAGGACTCGCCCAGCCGCTGCTCCAGCGTGGCATGCAGCTTCTCGTCCACGGTGCGTCGCATTTCGTCGAGCTTGGCGCTGTTGTCCGACTGCAGCGATTGCAGGCGCTGATCCACCGTGGCGCGCACTTCCATCAGGCGCCGCTCGTTGATCTGGATGAGGCCCTGCAACTGTTCCGAGAAGCCGGCGGCAAAGCGCGACAGCGATTCGGCGGATTCGGCCCGGGCGGCCTGCGCATCGCGCGACAGGCCGGCACGCAGATCCCCGTGCGACTGCGCCAGTTCCTGCCGCAGCGCGCGTGTGGATTCGGAAAACTCGCTGCGCAGGCCGCGCTGGCCTTCGGCGATGTCGGCGCGCAGCGCGCGCTCGGTGCGCTCCAGTCCTTCCAGCAGGGCGTCCAGTCGGGGATCGGTGGCGGACGGGCGCAGCCAGGCCAGCACGGCGGCCACGAAGGCCAGCACGGCGCCGCCGGCGGCGACCCAAAGCAGAATATCGTTCAAGAAAGGCGTCTCCAAAGCGCGAATTGTAGGTCCCATTCCGCCCCCCTTTCCAGCCTGCTCCGCCAGCGTGAAGGCGCGGCGGGAGCAAGAGGATTAAACTGGCGGCCATCTGCATGGATACCCCTCGCTTCTTTGAACTCCGCCGACCGCTCCGCCTGCACGCCTGCCGTCTCATTCCAGTCCGTGTTCGGACCGCTGAACCTGGATTCGGCAACGCCGCTTGCCACGGGCGGAGACCGGCACATTTTCCAGCACCCGCACTCGCCCGCCCTGCTTGTCAAGGTCATGGACATGCGCGCGCGGGCAATCTACCTGGAAGCGCGGCCGTTCAAGCGCTGGTACAAGCAATATCAGCGCGAAAGCGCCTACCGCGTGTACCTGAACGAGATCTCGGAATACGTCACCACCACGACGCGCCCGTCCGGCGTGTGGCAGGTGCCCATGGCGCGCATCGTCGGGGTGGCGCAGACCTCGCTGGGCCTGGGGCTGGTGGTCGAAAAGATCACCGACGAAGCCGGCAACATGGCGCCGACCGTGACCGATCTGGCCATGAAAGGCCTGCTCGACGATGCGCTGAAAGCGCAGCTCGATGCGTTCTTCGATGACCTGGCCGATGCGCACGTCGTGGTGCACGACATGTCGACCAGCAACATCGCCGTGGGCCTGAACGCCGACGGCAAGAAGGGTCTGTACCTGATCGACGGCTTCGGCGTGCTGCCGCTGATCCCGCTGTATGCGTGGAGCAAGCGCCTGAACCGCCGCCGCCTGCAGCGCAAGTACGCCGAACTGCGCGAATCGCTGGCCCGGCGCATGCGCGAAGCCGGCGTCTAGCCGCCGGCCGGCGCCTCGGGCAGCACGATGCCCTGCCGGTCCACCCACACGTAATCCTGTCCCGCGCGCTGCCCGCGCCGCAGCGGGTTACGCGTGCAGAACGCGGCGTAGGCCGGGTCCACGAAACGGTAGCTCAGGTGTTCGTCGCGCCCCGCCGGAATGCCCAGCCGCGTGGTGCAGATGAGATACGGCGGCGACTCGCCCACGTCTTCCACGTACAGGGCGCCGGGATCGAAACGGCGGGCATCCCATTCAGGCACTTTCAGGCCCAGCGACCGGCACAGCAGCGTCTGGCCCGCGCAAAGCGCGCCCAGCGCCCGGGGCCGGCCTTGCGCATCGGGGTTCAGTTCGCGCATCCGTTCAAGCGACTCGGGGCCGGACAGCGCATCGGTCCACGGATAAGCCGATTTGATCAGCACCGCATTGCCGGGGCCGCCCGCGCTGAAGTTCAGCGAATCGCCCCCGCGGGCGTAGTACATGTAGATGGTGCCGCCGTCCATGAACAGGGCACGGCGCTTGTGGGTGTACCCCAGCGAGGCATGGCTGCCCCGCTCTTCCAGGTAGTAGGCCTCGGTTTCGATGATGCGGGCCGACAGCCACAGGCCGCCGACCCGGTGGCGGATCACCTTGCCGGGCAACTCGCGCGCCAGCTGAGCCGCGTCGCGGTCAAAGAAGGCGTCCGGCAAGGCCTGTCCGGCCCCGCCGCGGGCCTCAGGCGAAACGTTCGCCGTAGCGCTTTTCACTGAAACCAACACTCACCTCGCCATCCGGCGTGACGGTGACCGGACGGCGCACCAGGGCCGGGTACTCGGCGATCAGCTTGGTCCACTGGGCGTCGGTATGGGCGGTCTTGCGGTCCTCGGGCAGGTTGCGCCACGTCATGGAGGCGCGGTTGACCAGCTTTTCCCAACCGCCGACCTGCTCGGACCAGGATTTGAGCGTCGCGGCCGGCACCGGCTCGTCGCGGTAATCGACGAAGGCGTGGTCAACGCCATGCTCGGTCAGCCAGTCACGCGCCTTTACGCAGGTGCTGCACTTGGTCAGGCCATACAGGGTGGTTTGCGTCATTTGGATTCGGACTCCTTGCGCCATTGCATGCGGTTGGCGAGGATCACGCACGTGCCCACCGCCAGGATGAACAGGGTCGCCAGCGCGTTGATCTCGGGCTTGAGGCCCAGCCGCACCCGGGAGAAGACCTCCATGGGCAGCGTGCTGGAGCCGGGGCCGGACAGGAACGACGCGATGACGACGTCGTCCAGCGACAGCGTGAAGGACAGCAGCCAGGCCGAGGCCAGCGCGGGCGCAATCAGCGGCAGCGTGATCTTGAAGAACACGGTGATCGGGGTGGCGCCCAGGTCCAGCGCGGCTTCTTCCAGCGAGCGGTCCAGGTCGCGGATGCGGGTCTGGATGACGACGGCCACGAACGCCATGCACAGCGTCACGTGCCCCACCCAGATCGTGAACATGCCGTTCTGCTCGGGCCAGCCCAGCGCGCCGCGCACCTCGACGAACATCAGCAGCAGCGAGATGCCCAGCACAACTTCGGGAATCACCAGCGGCGCGCTCAGCATGCCGACGTACAGCGCAAAGCCGCGGAACCGGCCCATGCGTCCCAGCACATAGCCCGCCCAGGTGCCGATGACGACGGCCGCGGTGGCCGTCAGCACGGCAATGCGGAACGACAGCCAGGCGGCGCGCAACAGCGCGTCGTCATTGACCAGCGAGTGATACCAGCGGAACGAAAACCCGGTCCACGACGTGACCGAGGGCGACTCGTTGAACGAAAACACCATCAGGCTGAGGATGGGCACGTACAGAAAGAAGTAGCCCAGCCCCAGCACCACGGCGCGCAGCGTCTTGTTCGGACCGTTCATTTGCGGTCTCCGCCCTGCTGCTTGACCTGGCTGTACTGGAAGTACACCAGCGGCACGAGCAGCAGCAACACCATCACGCACGTCACGGCCGACGCCATCGGCCAGTCGGCGTTGTTGAAGAATTCATTCCACATCACGCGGCCTATCATCAGCGTGTTCGCGCCGCCCAGCATTTCGGGGATCACGTATTCACCGACTGCCGGAATGAACACGAGCATCGCGCCCGCGATCACGCCCTGACGCGACATCGGCACCGTGATCTGCCAGAACGCCTGCCACGGCCGGGCGCCCAGGTCATAGGCGGCTTCGAGCAGGCGCAGGTCCATCTTCACCAGCGTCGCGTACAGCGGCAGGATGAAGAACGGCAGGTAGGCATAGACCATGCCGATGTACACGGCCAGGTCGGTGCGGTAGATCTCGAGCGGACTGGAGATCAGGCCCAGGCCCTGCAGCAGGTTGTTCAGCAGGCCGTCGTTGCGCAGGATGCCCACCCAGGCATAGACGCGCAGCAGCAGCGACGTCCAGAACGGCAGGATCACCGCCAGCAGCAGCAGGTTGCGCACGCGCGCCGACGACCGGGCGATGTAGTACGCAATGGGGTAACCCATCAGCACGCAGACGAGCGTGGTGATGCCGGCGATCTTCACCGAGCTGAGGTACGTGCGAAAATACTGGTTTTCCGTGAACAGCAGGATGTAGCCGCGCAGGTGCAGGCTGAACTGGATCGCCTCGTCCTGAAACTGCGCCAGCGACGTGTACGGCGGAATGCCGAACTTCATCTCGGCAAAGCTGATCTTCAGCACCAGGAGGAACGGCAGCAGCAGAAACAGCACCAGCCAGGCGAACGGCGGCACCACCGCCAGGGCCCTGCCCGACGGGAGCCACTCGCGGGGCGAAAAGCGGATCATGACGCAAGCACCGTCGCGCTGTCGGCGTCCCAGCTCACGAAGATTTCTTCGTCGATGCCCGGCGCGTCCATCTGGGCCAACAGGCGGCTGGGCACGCTGGCCTCGACCGTCTTGCCGGAGTCCAGGCGGATCTGATAGAGGGCGTAGCTGCCCATCCAGGCCATGTGGCTGACCATGCCGTGGGCCCAGTTGTATTCGCCGTCCGGTTGTTCACGCGAGACCAGCAGGCGCTCGGGCCGGATGGAGACGTGCACTTCCATGCCCAGGGGTTCGCTGACCCCGTGGTTCACGAAGAGCGGACGGGTCAGTTCGTCGCATTCAATGGCCACATGATCGGGCTCGTCGACGACGATGGTGCCCGTGAACATGTTGGTCGACCCGATGAAGCTGGCGACAAAGCGCGAGTTCGGGAAGGCATACACGTCCTGCGGCGTGCCGCACTGGACGATCTGGCCTTCGGTCATGACGGCCAGGCGGTGCGCCATGGTCATGGCTTCTTCCTGGTCGTGGGTGACCATGATGCAGGTCACGCCGACCTGTTCCAGGATCTTCACGAGTTCGATCTGCGTCTTCTGGCGGATCTGCTTGTCCAGCGCCGACATGGGCTCATCAAGCAAAAGCAGCTTGGGACGCTTGACCAGGCTGCGCGCCAGCGCCACGCGCTGCTGCTGCCCGCCCGAAAGCTGGTTGGGCTTGCGGCGCGAATAGCCCGCCATCTGCACCAGGTCCAGGGCCTCGAACACGCGGTCATGGATTTCGGCGCGGTCCACGCCTTCCTGCTTCAGGCCGAAGGCCACGTTGGCCTCGACCGTCATGTGCGGGAACAGCGCGTACGACTGGAACATCATGTTCACGGGCCGGCGGTACGGCGGCACGCTGGTGATGTCCTCGCCGTCCAGCAGGATCTGGCCCGAGGTCACTTCCTCGAAGCCCGCCAGCATGCGCAGCAAGGTGGACTTGCCGCTGCCCGAGCTGCCCAGCAGCGCGAAGATTTCGTTTCGCTTGACGGACAGGTTGACCGAACGCACGGCCACCACATCGCCAAAGATCTTTACCACATCGGAGACCCGGACGAACTCGTCCGGGTCCGCCTGCTGCGCCGAGTAACGGCTATCGTTCATGATGACTAATTTCCCAACTTCAGCTCGGACCACAACTTGTTCTGCAGCCGTGAAATGTTCAAGGGCAAGGCCTTGATCACGTACAGGGTCTTGGAGACCTCGGCGGGCGGGTAGATCATGGGATTTTCAGCCACATCCTTGTTCACGAACTGCCGCGCTTCCTTGTTGGCGTTCGGGTAGAACATGGTGTTGGTGATGGCTGCGTGGACCTTCGGCGTTTCGATGTAGTTGATGAACGCGTGGGCCTCTTCGGGATGCGGCGCATCCTTGGGGATGACCATCAGGTCGAACCACGCCGGCGCGCCGCCCTTCGGAATGAAGTAGTTCACTTCATAAGGCTTCTTGGCGTCCTGCGCGCGCTTGCGGGCAATCATGACGTCGCCGGAGAAACCGTAGACCATGCACAGGTCGCCCACGGCCAGTTCGTCGATGTAGCCCGACGAGCTGAACTGGCGGATGTACGGACGGATCTTCTTCAGCACTTCCATCGCGGCCTGGTAGTCGGCGCTGTTGGTGCTGTTGGGGTCCTTGCCCAGGTACTTGAGCACGGCCGGGAACACCTGCGCGGCTTCGTCCAGCATGGAGATGCCGCATTCCTTCAGCTTGGCGGCGTTCTCGGGCTTGAAGATCATGTCCCAACTGGCCAGGTCCACGTCGTCGCCCATGATCTGCTTGACCTTGGTGACGTTGTAGCCCAGGCCATTGGTGCCGTAGCCCCACGGAATGGCGTGTTCGTTGCCGGGATCGACCGTGGCGACCAGCGCCATGACTTCAGGATCCAGGTGCTTCCAGTTGGGGATCTTGGACTTGTCCAGCTTCTGGAACAGGCCGGCTTCGATCTGGCGCGAGGCGTAATGGGTGGACGGGACAACGACGTCGTAACCCGACTTGCCGGCCAGCAGCTTGGCCTGCAATGCGTCGTTGCTGTCGTAGACGTCATAGCGGACCTTGATGCCGGTTTCCTTTTCAAAACCCGGGATCGTGTCCGGGGCCGTGTATTCGGCCCAGTTGTAGACGTTGACGACCTTGTTCTGCGCCATCGCAGCCGACGTGGCCGTCGCGACCAGCACCGCGCCGAGCGCCCAACGCATTCCCGCCTTCAGTTCCATTATGTCCAGCCCCCTTGCTCTATGCCGTTTATGACAGGAGTACCAAAAGGCGAAATGATAAAGCCATTTTGCGATGACCTGCCCAACTTTGGGGGGTAATTGGCGCAATTGCTGCCTTGGCGGGCCGCGGCGGGCGGGCCAGCGGTCAGGGCTGGATTCCGATGCCCCAGGCCGTCCAGTAGCTGTCGCGCAGGCGCATCCAGAACCGGTCGCCGGCCTCGCCGGCCAGCTTGCGCAGCGACCGGCGCAGGCGGTCGAGATTGGCCTGGCGCTGCCGCTCCGACAGCCCGCCCTGCGTGCCGCGGTCAAAGTCGATGAGCCAGACCCGGCCATCGTTGCCGATAAGGATGTTGAACGCGTTCAGATCGGCATGCCAGACGCCCGCCCGGTGCATGCGCACGATGGCATCGGCCACCGGCTGCCACAGGGGCTCGGAAAGCGCCTGCGCCAAGGGCCGCACGCCGGGAATGCGCTCGACCACGATGGCGGCGCGGTAGATTGGGCCCTGGCGCCAGTAGGCGGCCGCCAGCGGCGCCGGCACCGGCAGCCCTTGCGCGCGCAGGGCGGCCAGCAGCCGGTATTCGCGAAAGCTGCGCGTGCGCGACTCGCCGTTCCACAGATACGCGTCGCGGCTGATGCGGGCGATCATGCCGCCGCGGCGGTAGCGCCGCAGCACACCCTGCCAGCCCTGCCCCTCCACGAACCACGCGGCCTGGCGTCCGCCGGCGTCCACCGGCCGCGCCCGGTCGCCATAGTGACCGGGGTTGAAGACTTCGGGGCCCGCGTCGGCAAGGCGCCGGGCATCGCTGAGCATGGCGCCGGCCAGCGGGCCATCCCAGGTGGTGCGCCGCGCGCCGGATTGATCGTCAGCCTTCACGGTTGCGCATCCAGTCGGCCACGCCGTAGAACGATTCGAGCAGACGCTCGACCAGGACGGGCTCGATGCCCTCGTCTTCCATTGCGCGGCCGATACAGGTCACCCATTGGTCGCGCTCGACCTCGCCGATGGAGAACGGCAGATGACGCGCCCGCAGGCGGGGATGGCCGAAGCGTTCGATGTAGTGGTCCGGACCGCCGAAATAGCCGCAGAGGAACCAGAAGAGCTTGTCGCGCGCCTCGTCCAGGCTGGGGCCGTGGGCGGCGCGCAGTTCCTTGAGGTCGGGCTCCATGTCCATCAGGTCATAGAAGCGGTCGACGAGGGCGCGCACGCCGGCTTCGCCGCCAAGAAGGTCAAACATGGTGCGGGAGTTTTCCACGGGTTCTGTAATGGTGTGGACGCGGGACGTCATCAGGTTTCTCGAAGGGTGACGAGCGGCGGCGTGCGCAGGACGCCGCGCAGGGCAAGCGCGCCGCCCGCCCAGGCGCCCAGCATGCCGGTGCCGATGCCGGCCAGCCACGGCCAGAGGCTGAGGGTAATGGTGAAGTCGAACACCTGGGTTGATAAAGCCCAAGCGATCGCGGTCGCGCCGGCCGCCGCAAGAAGGCCTGCCAACCCGCCCACGGCCCACAGCTCGATGCGCTGCGAACGGGCAAGCTGACGGCGCGTGGCGCCCAGCGCGCGCAGCACCGCCGCCTCGCGCATGCGCTCGTCGCGCGTGGCGGTCAGCGCCGCGGACAGCACCAGCACGCCGGCGGCCAGGGTGAACAGGAACAGCAGCTGCACGGCGCGGCCCACTTCATTCAGCACGGACTGCAACTGCTGCAGGATGGCGCCCACGTCGAACACCGTCAGGTTCGGAAACTCCCGCACCAGGGCGGGCAACACCGCCGCCTTTTCGGGCGGCAGGTAGAAGGACGTGATCCAGCTCTGGGGCATGTCGGCCAGTGCGGCGGGGGTCAGGATGGCGAAAAAATTGACGCGCATCGTATCCCAATCCACCCGGCGGATGCTCGACACCGCCACCTCGACCTGCTGGCCGGCCACGTCGAACGTCATCTTGTCGCCCAGCCCGATGCGCAGCGACTGCGCCAGCCCGGCCTCCAGCGAGACCTCCGCGGAACCCGGCGTCAGCCAGCGGCCCTGCTCGATCCGGTTGGACGACGGCATCTCGTCGCCATAGGACAGGTTGAATTCGCGGTCCACCAGGCGCTTGGCGCGCGGCTCTTCATAATCGTCCGGTCCCACCGGCTTGCCGTTGACGGCAATCAGCCGCCCGCGGACCATCGGCGACAGCGTGATGCGGCCCAGGCCTTCGCGCGTCAGCGCGTCGGTCACGGCCTGGCGCTGGTCCGGCTGCACGTTGATCAGGAAGCGGTTGGGCGCGTCCGGCGGCATGGTGCGTTGCCAGCCCTGGATCAGATCGGTGCGCGTCATGGTCAATAGCAGCAGCGCCATCAAGCCGACCGCCAGTGCGCAGACCTGGGTGATCGTGGCCGCCCGGCGGCGCACCACGCCCGCCAGCGCAAAGCGCAGCGCGGGCAGGCCGGCGGCCAGCCGGCGCACGCGCGCCAGGCCCAGGATGCACAGCCAGGCAACCAGCGCGAACACGCCAAAGGCGCCCAGAAAGCCGCCCGCCACCACGCCGCCCAGCTTGGCATCGCCCGCGAACCACCAGATCAGCAGCGCAAAACCCGCCGCGCCCAGCACGTAGCCGAACGCGCTGCGCGCGCTGATCTTGTCCGCGTCGCGCCGCAGGACGCGGGCGGGCGGCACGTGGCGCAATTGCGCCAGCGCGGGCAGCGCGAACCCCAGAAGCAGCAGCAATCCGGTCAGGACGCCCTGCAACGCCGGAATGGCAGACGGGGCCGGCAAGGTCGTGTCGATCAGCGACCCCAGCAGCATGACCAGCACCTGATGCACACCAAACCCCAGCAGGCAGCCGGCGGCGGACGAAAACAGCCCGACCAGCGTGAATTCCAGCGTCAGCATGCGCGCGACCTGCGATTGCACGGCGCCCAGGCAGCGCATGACCGCGATGCCATCACGATGCCGCGTCATGTAACGTCCCGCCGCCAGCGCCACGGCCACGGCCGAGATCAGCACGGCCAACAGCGCGACCAGCGACAGAAAACGCTGCGCGCGGTCCAGCGTGCGGCGCACTTCCGGGCGGCCCGATTCCAGGGTGGCGATCTTCTGGCCGCGCTTCAGGTTCTGGTTCAGCCAGGCGGAATATCCGGCCACGGCGTCGGGCTGGCCGGCGACCAGCATGGCATAGCCGATGCGGCTGCCCGGCGCGATGAGGCCGGTGGCCGGCAAGTCGCTGGCGCGCAGCAGCACGCGCGGGGCGACGTTGACGAACTGCATGCCCTTGTCCGGCTCATAGGTGATGACGCGGTCGATGCGCATGTGGGCGTCGCCCACGTTCAGCGTATCGCCCACCTTCAGGTTCAAGAGCGCCAGTAACTGCGCGTCAACCCACACCGCGCCTTCGGGCGGGATGTCGCGCGTGGGCGCATCGGGCGCGAACGGCGCCTCTGCCACCCGCAAGGCCCCGCGCAGCGGATAGCCGGGCTCCACCGCTTTCAATGCCGCGAGCTGCGCGCCGTCCCCAGCGCCCACCATGGAGGGAAACTGCCACGTGCCGGAAACGGTCAGGCCGCGCTCGCGCGCCTGATCCTTGAAGGCGGCGGGTACGGGTTCGTCGGCATCCAGCACCAGATCGGCGCCCAGCATCTGGCCGGCGTCGCGTTCCAGCGCGCGGCCGACGCGGTCGGCCAGAAAGCCCACGCTGGTGACGGCGGCCACCGCCACGACCAGCGCCAGGACCAGCAAACGGAGCTCGCCGGCGCGCGCATCGCGCATCATCATCCGGGCGCCCAGGCGCAAGGTTGACCAGAAACCAGGGCGCCTGGCCTGTGACATATCAGGGAAATCCATCATTCGTCCATGTTAACTAAGCGCCTGTAGGGCGTCCGAATCCCGATATCATCCCGGGGCGGGAGGCAAAGCCGCCCATAAAGATAACCAATCCGGAGAAGACAATGCGTAAAACCTGGCTTGCGGCCACGATTCTGGCCGCCTGCGCGGCCGCCACCTCGCTGCCCGCGGCAGCGCAGACCACCCTGAAGATGGCCTACGCCCTGTCGACGTCGTCGCACTACGGCGCCGGCGCCGACGCGATGGCCAAATCCATCGAAGGCTCGACCAACGGCAAGTTCAAGGTCCAGCAGTTTGCCAACAGCGCGCTGGGCGGCGAACGTGAAGTGATCGAAGGCCTGCAGATCGGCACCATCGATCTCGCGATCGTTTCGACCGGTGCAACCCTGAATTTTGTTCCCGAGACCGGCGTTTTCGACATCCCGTTCCTGCTGCGCGACCTGCCGCACGCCCGTGCCGTGCTCGACAGCAAGATCGGCCAGGACATGCTGGCCAAGTTCCCCAGCCGCGGCATCGTGGCGCTGGCGTGGGGCGAACAGGGCTTTCGCCACCTGACCAACAACGTGCGCCCGGTCAAGACCCCGGCGGACGCCAAGGGCCTGAAGATCCGCACCACCGAAAACCCGATCCACATCACGGCCTTCCGCCAGATCGGCATCCTGCCGACGCCGATGGCCTGGCCTGAAGTGGCCACCGCATTGCAGCAGGGCACCATCGACGGCCAGGAAAATCCGCTGTCCGTGATCACGTCGGCCAAGCTGTCGCAAATGCAGAAGTACCTGTCGCTGACCGGCCACGTGTACGGCCCGGCCCTGGTGCTGATGTCCGCCAACGTCTATGAAGGCCTGTCGGCCGCCGACAAGGCCAACTTCGACAAGGCCGGCAAGGAATCGGCCCAGGCCATGCGCGCCTACGTCGACAACATCGAGAACACGGGCGTCGAGCAGCTCAAGAAGGAAGGCATGCAGGTGTCCGAAGTGGACCGCGCCGCTTTTGCCGCCGCTGTGGAACCGGCCTACCCCGAGTACTACAAGAAGTTCGACAAGAAGCTGATCGACTCGATCCGCGACACCAAGTAAGCCGGCACGGCCCCCATCGCGGGGCCGTTTGCCTGGCGGCGGGACCGGCCTGCGCCGCGCGCCCGCCCCACTTTTCCGCGTCCATCGCCAACGGAATTCACCATGCGTTTGCTCTGCGCCTTCGACCGCGGCCTGTTCAAGCTGGTCTCGGCCCTCGCCCAACTTTTGCTGGTGGCCGCCGCGGCCGCCGCGTTCTACCAGGTCATCGCCCGGTTCGTGCTGCACTCGCCCGCCGACTGGAGCGAGGTCCTAACCCGCGCCCTCCTGATCTGGACCGTGCTGCTGGGCGTGGCCCTGGCCTTCCGCCACGGCGCCATGATCAGCGTCGAGCTGCTGCGCAACCTGCTGGGCGGCACGCGCCGCCGCGTGCTCGAGGCCATCATCGGCCTGATCTGCGCGGGCTTTCTCGGCTTTCTGGCCTGGATCGGCGGCAACATGACCTATCGCGTGCGTTTCCAGAACGTGCCGAGCCTGGACATCTCGATCTCCTGGATCTACCTGGCGATTCCCGTGGGCGCCACGCTGGCGGCCATCGCCGTGCTGGCCCGCTGGTGCGCCGGCGAAGAAGACGACGTGCCCGTGCGCAACGACGCGCAAGGCTGAGCCGCCCCCCTTATCGAATCTGAGCAGCAGAAATCGCCATGTCCCAATTAATGATTGTCTCGATGCTGATTTTCTTCGGGCTGTCCGTGCCGGTCGCCGTGTCGATCGGGCTGGCCAGCCTGGCGGGAGTCGGCGCCTCGGGCCTGCCCTGGCTGGTCGTCGCGCAGCAGCTGTTTGCCGCGCTGGACAAGTACCCGCTCGTGGCCATCCCCTTCTTCATCCTGGCCGGCAACCTGATGGAAGCCGGCGGCATCTCCGAACGCATGGTGGAATTCGCCAAGAGCGTGGTCGGTGGCATCCAGGGCGGCCTGGCCTGCACCTGCGTGCTGACCTGCATGATCTTCGCGGCGGTCGCGGGCTCCAGCGTGGCCACGACCTTCGCGGTGGGCGCCATCCTGATCCCGGCCATGATCCGGCACGGCTATCCGGCCCCCTTTGCCGCCTCATTACAGGCCAGCGCGGCGGAACTCGGAGTCATCATCCCGCCGTCCATCCCGATGATCCTGTTTGCCGTGTCCACCGACACCTCCACGGGCGAACTCTTCATCGCCGGCGTCATGCCCGGCATCCTGATCGGCATCGCGCTGATGTTCTACGTCTGGCTGTACGCCAAGCGCAACAACCTGGGCAAGCGCGACGGCGAAGGCCGGCTGCCGCTGTGGCCCGCCTTCAAGCGCGCGTGGCTGGCGCTGCTGATGCCCGTCATCATCCTGGGCGGCATCTACGGCGGCGTCTTCACGCCGACCGAAGCGTCGGTCGTGGCCGTGATGTACGCCGTCTTCGTGGGCAAATTCATCTACCGCCGCCTCACGTTCCGTCAGTTGTCGGACACGCTGCACAAGTCGGTCGTGTCGACCGCAGTCATCATGTTCGTGATCGCCAACGCGGGCATCTTCAGCTTCCTGCTCAACCGCGCAGGCATTCCGGACGCGCTGGGCACGTGGCTCGCCCAGATCTTCGACACCAAGTTCGGCTTCCTGATGGGCGTGAACGCCGCCCTGTTCGTGATCGGCATGTTCATCGAGACCTCGGCGTCGATCGTCGTGCTGGCCCCCTTGCTGCTGCCGGTGGCGCTGCAGTTCGGTGTCGACCCGGTGCACTTCGGCATCATCATGGTGGTCAACCTGGCGCTGGGCATGATCACGCCGCCGTTCGGGGTGAACCTGTTTGCCGCGTGCGCGGTGGCCAAGCTGCCGCTCGAGCGCCTGATCAAACCCCTGGTGCCCTTCGTCGGCGTGGTGATCCTGTGCCTGATGGTCATCACGTACTGGCCCGGGCTGTCGCTGGGGCTGCGCGATCTGGTGTACGCGAAATGATGTGCGTCGCCGCCGCGCGGGCAATCGTCCGTGCGGCGGGTAGCGCCCGGCCCGCCTGACCGGCGTGCAGGGATCGCAGAATGAGAAAAGCGCCCGGTTGGGGCGCTTTTTCGTTCTGGGGGCCTAGATTTCGCGTTCTTCCGTCTTGAGGTTGTTGTCGCGGGCGAAATCCACCACGAACTTGTAGGCCAGCGGCTCCAGGTCGCGCAGGCGCAGGTCGACGACGATCCCGCGCACGCCATCGATCACGACGGGCAGCACATAAGGCGAATAAGTGAGGTGGTTACCAGCACAGCCGGCGGGCCGGAACTGTGCCATTACGCCGGCGAGCCGTTCCGCCCAATCGCTCGGGCGGAAGCGGCTACCGCTTTCGGTAACGCCATGAATTACGAATTGTCTGACGCGAGTTGCCATGTGTTCTTCACTGCGGGACGCCTTTCACGAAAGCCGGATCTTCGGCGTGATCAAACATGCGTGCCGCGCCGCGAATTGTATATGATTGATCCTTTGCCCTCTTTCGAACCGCGATTCGCCCCTGATTCGCCCTAGCAAGCGGGCATGCTGTCGATGCCATTCCCCCAGGAGGATCCGCGATGAGCTCGCCTCTGGCCAATATCTATGCCCGGCTGCCGGTATCGTTCACGCACGGCCAGGGTGTCTGGCTGTGGGACGCAGGCGGCCGCAAGTATCTGGATGCCCTGGCCGGCATCGGCGTCTCGTGCCTGGGCCACGCCCATCCGAAGCTGGTCGCCGCCATCGCCGAGCAGGCGGCCCGCGTCATCCATACCTCCAACATCTACGACATCCCGCAGCAGACCGAGCTTGCCGCCCGGCTGACGGCGCTGTCCGGCATGCAGGAAGTCGCGTTCAACAACAGCGGCTCCGAGGCCAACGAAGCGGCCATCAAGCTCGCCCGCTACTACGCCTACCAGCGCGGCAACAAGCACGCTCACATCATCACCATGGATTCGTCCTGGCATGGCCGCACGCTGGCCACGCTGGCGGCTACCGGCAGCGACAAGGCGCGCAAAGGCTTCGAGCCCCTGCCCAGCGGCTTCATCCAGGTGCCGTACAACAACCTGGACGCGGTGCGTGCCGCCGGCGACGCCGAGCCGCGCACCACCGCCGTGCTGCTGGAAGTCCTGCAGGGCGAAGGCGGCATCCGCCCGTCCGACATCGCCTACCTGCAGGCGCTGCGCCAACTCTGCACCGAGCGCGGCTGGCTGCTGATGATCGACGAAGTGCAGTCCGGCATCGGCCGCACCGGCAAGTGGTTCGCGCACCAATGGGCCGACATCCGCCCCGACGTCATGACGCTGGCCAAGGGCCTGGCGGGCGGTGTGCCCATCGGCGCGACGCTGGCCGCGGGCCCGGCCGCAGGTGTGTTTACGCCGGGCAGCCATGGCACCACGTTCGGCGGCGGGCCGCTCGTGTGCGCGGCAGGCCTCGCGGTGCTCGATGCGCTGGAATCCGAAAACCTGCTTGAAAACGCCCATGACGTGGGCGAATACCTGAAAGACCGCCTGGCCAGCGCGCTGGCCGGCACGCCCGGCGTGACCGACATCCGCGGCCGCGGCCTCATGCTGGGCATCGAGCTGGCCCGCCCCTGCGGCGTCCTTGCACTGCGCGCCATGGAAGCGGGCCTGCTCATCAACGTCACGCGCGACCGCGTCATCCGCATGCTGCCGCCGCTGATCCTGACGCGCCAGGAGGCCGACCAGATCGTCGCCCTGCTGGTGCCGCTCATCCAACAGTTCCTGGCCGAAAAACCATAATCAACGTCCCTGCCGGGCCACGAGCCTGGCGGGGCCCAATGACCTGCGACATCAACATGACTCCTCCCACGACTCAAAACGGCCCGCTGCGGCACTTTCTGCAGTTCAAGGACTTCTCGTCCGCCGAGATCGCCTACGTGCTGGACCGCGCGCGCCTGATCAAGGAAAAGTTCAAACGCTATGAACCCCACATGCCGCTGCATGACCGCACGCTGGCAATGGTGTTCGAAAAGGCCAGCACGCGCACCCGCGTGTCGTTCGAGGCCGGCATGTACCAGATGGGCGGCTCGGTCATCAACCTGACGTCCAACGATTCGCAGCTCGGCCGCTCCGAGCCCATCGAAGACACCGCGCGCGTGATTTCGCGCATGGTCGACATCGTCATGATCCGCACGTTCGAGCAGACCCGCATCGAGCGCTTCGCGTCGCATTCGCGCGTGCCCGTGATCAACGGCCTGACCAACGAATTCCACCCGTGCCAGATCCTGGCCGACATCTTCACCTACATCGAGCACCGCGGCCCCATCGCCGGCAAGACGGTCGCCTGGGTGGGCGATGCCAACAACATGGCTTACACGTGGCTGCACGCGGCCGAAATGCTGGGCTTCACGCTGCACGTGTCCACGCCGGCCGGCTACGAACTCGAAGCCTCGCGCATCGGCACGCCGTCCGACAAGGTGCTGCGCCAGTTCAAGGACCCGATGGAAGCCTGCCAGGGCGCGCACCTGGTCACTACCGATGTGTGGACCAGCATGGGCTACGAGGCCGAAAACGAAGAACGCCGCGCCGCATTCGCCGACTGGTGCGTGGACGCCGAAATGATGGCCGCGGCTGACCCGAAGGCCGTCTTCATGCACTGCCTGCCCGCCCACCGCGGCGAGGAAGTCACCGGCGAAGTCATCGACGGACCGCAGAGCGTGGTCTGGGACGAAGCCGAAAACCGCCTGCACGTGCAGAAGGCGCTGATGGAATTCCTGCTGCTCGGACAGGTCGACTAAACCCGTCCTGCACGCATGAGAAGGGCCCGGACATCCTGCGATGTCCGGGCCCTTCTGCTTTTGACTTTCTGCTTTCTAAAACGCTTGGCGCTACAGGATCTTCCTGAACATCGTGCGCCGCGTGTTGCGGAACGACGGCCGCACGCGGCTGCTCCAGTCGGTCGCGCGCACCGCCAGCCACGGCGGGCTGCCAAAGGTTTCCTGCGTGTGCAGGTCGTAGCAGGCCAGGTAGCGCGGCGATTCATCGCGGCATTCCCAGCGCTGCGCGCGCACCGTGCCGGGCACAGACGCCAGCCCCGGCAGATGCTCCTGGTCGTACCAGGCGTTCAGGTCGGCCTCGGCCTCGGGCAGCACGTCGGTTTCGACGATGTAGTGCCACGGCGCCTCCTGCCCCGCCGACGCGCCGGGCAAATCCAGCGTCCGGTGCAACACCCGCGCATGCGCGCCGGGCGCCAGTTCAGCGAGGCGGGCCTGGATCTCCGGCAATGCACGGACCCCGCGCACGGTCACGTAGGTTTCCTCGGCTTCCAGCGCGGCAAAGGCGCTGATCTTCACCTCCGCCAGCCCGTCCGCAAGACGCTCGGCCAGATCCCGGGCGCGCGCCTCGTCAAACCGTTCCCCCAGCGACACCAGCAACATCGTTTCCTGCACAGCCATCTCCTTCAATGTCCGACGCGCAAGGCGACCAGAAAGCGCGACACCATGTTGTACGCGCCGACCGTCGCCGTCAGTTCCACCAGTTGCGCATCATCGTAGCGCTCGCGCAGCGGTGCAAATACCGCGTCCGGCACCTCGATGTCGCGGGTCATGGCATCCGTCAGCGCCAGCACCTCGGCTTCGCCCGGTTCCAGCCCCTGCACCTGATCTGGCGCGGGATTGCCGCGCAGGACGTCGATGACGGCCTGCGGCATGCCGCCTGCCAGCGCGTGCGGCACGTGCGCCTCGAACTCGTACGGCGCATTGTTCAAGGTCGCCACGCGCAGGATGATCAGCTCGCGCAACCGCGGCGCCAGCGACGTCTTCTGCCGGATCGCGGTCAGCATGGCTTCCCAGCCCTCGACCACCGCCGGACTGTTCAGCAGCACCTGATACAGCGGCGAGATACGGCCGCGCGCGGCAGCGATGCGCGCCTCCAGCACGGCCAGCTCCGGGCGGGTGCCCGGCACCACGGGTTCGATTCGGCGGGCGCTCATGCTTACTCCGGACGGATGTTCTTGCGCTGGATCAGCGCGGTCCATTTCTCGCGGTCGGCGGCGATCAGCGCGCCCAGTTCCTGCGGCGTGCTGGGCGCGGCCTCGGCGCCGAACTTCTCCAGGCGGGCGCGGACGGCCTCGTTGGCCAGCGCGGCGCGCACAGCCTGGTTCAGCTTGTCGACGGTAGCGGCGGGCGTGGCTGCGGGTGCGACCAGGCCGTACCAGTTGTTCGATTCGACGCCGGGGATGCCCAGCTCGGCCATCGTCTTCACGTCGGGCAGCAGCGGATGGCGTGTCGGCGCGGCCAGGCCCAACGGCTTGAGCTTGCCGCCCTGGATATGGCCGATCAGGCCGGGCACGTCGCCGAAGAAACCGGACACCTGATTGCCCATCACGTCGTTGATGACGGGCGCCGCGCCCTTGTAAGGCACGTGCAGCACCTTGGCCTTGCTGGAATCGGCAAACATTTCCAGCGTCAGGTGCGGAATGCTGCCGATGCCCGACGAGCCGATGGCCACGGACTGCGACGCGGCCTGCGACTTCTTCACGAAGTCGGCGGCGTCCGTCGCCGGGTTGGACGGATTCACCACGAACACCGTGGCGTTGTTCACCACGCGCGAGACCGGCGCGAAATCGCGCGCGGGATCATACGGCAGGTCCTTGTACAGCGCCGGGCTGATTGCCACCGCGCCCACGCTGGTCAGGAACAGCACCGAGCCGTCGGCCGGCGCCTTGGCCACGTAGGCGGCCGCGATGTTGCCGTTGGCGCCCGCCTTGTTTTCGACGATGACGTTCTGCTTGAGCTCCTTGCCCAGCTGCTCGGCCAGCACGCGGCCCACCAGATCCACGGGGCCGCCCGGCGGGAACGCGATGATCAGGCGCACGGGACCGTCGGCGTGGGCCGCGCCAGCGGCGGCCAGGCTCAGCACGGCGGCCGAGATGATTTTCTTGAACATGGTGTCTCCTCGTTGATGGGGATGTGCTTGCGGCGGGGGCTTCCTGGCCCTCGTTCCGCTTTCTCTGTGCTACTGAAATCCGTAAAGCCGCGCCGGGTTGTCCACCAGCACGCGCTGGCGCAGTCCGGCGTCCGGGCATGCTTCGAAAAACGTGTCGACCAGTTCACCGTCGTCCGGCATATCGCCGGCCACATTCGGATGCGGCCAGTCCGTGCCCCACAAGGTGCGGTCCGGCAAGGCCTCAACCAGCGCGCGCACGAAGGGAATGCCTTCCACAAAGGGACGGCGGCCGGCGGCGATCCGGTCGATGCCGGACACCTTGACCCACGCCTGGCCTACGTCCGCCAGGCTGAGCAACGCGCGCATCGCCGGTGAATCAAGCCCATCGGCCGCCTTCAGCCTGCCCATGTGGTCCACGACGAACGGCACCGGCAGCGTGAGCAGTCGCGGCAGCAGTTCGGGCAGCATCGCGCCGTCCACGTGCAGGCACAGGTGCCATCCCAACGGCGCGATCAGCTTGACCACGTGGTCGAACACCGCCGGCTCGGGCGCGCCGCCCAGATGCGGCACGAAGTTGAACCGCGCAGCCCGCACGCCGCCTTCGTGCAGCGCCTTGACGCTGGCAGCAGTGGCGTCCGCGCCCAGCAGCGCCACGCCGCGATAACGCCCTTCGCTGCGCGCCAGCGCATCCAGCAAGGCGCGGTGGTCCGATCCGTGGCAGTTGGCCTGCACCACGACCGCGCGCCCGATGCCCAGATGGGCATGCAGCGCCGCCATGCTGGTGAACGACGCGTCCGGCGGCGTGTACGACCGGCCTTCGGCATACGGAAACACATCGCCCGGTCCGAAGACGTGGCAATGCGCGTCGCACGCGCCCGGCGGCAGCGCGTGGCGGGGACGGGAGGGCGAGGCAAGCGGCGGACGGCAATCGGGCACGGGGACTTCCTGCATGGAAAGCGCCATGGTCGCGGAATGCCGGAGGGCGAACAATGCTATACCGTATATTTCTGATATCGAAAAACCTAATATCCCGATGGATCTCAAGCAGATCGAGTACTTCGTGCGCGTGGCCGAGCGACGCAGCTTCTCGCGCGCCGCTGAAATGCTGGACGTCGCGCAGCCCACACTCAGCCGTCAGGTGCGGCTGCTGGAACTGGAGCTGGGCCAGCATCTGCTCTACCGCAACGGGCGCGGCGCCGAGCCCACGGAAGCGGGACTGCGCTTTCTCGAGCACGCCCGCGCCCTGCTGGCGTTGGCCGAGCGCGCCAAGGAGGATCTGCAGACGCTGCGCGAAACGCCCACCGGCAAGGTCATGATCGGCCTGCCGCCCCGCATCGCGCGCGTGCTCACGCCGCCGCTGGTGCAGGCGTTCCGCCAGAATTTCCCCGATGCCTCCATCGCGGTGGCCGAAGGCCTGAGCGCCCAGGTGCGCGAATGGCTGCTCGCCGGCCGGGTGGACCTGGCCTTGCTGTACGATCCCGCCCCTTCCCCGCAACTGGTCTACGAGTCACTCTTTCGCGAAGACCTCGTCTTGGCCGCGGCCGCGGGCCATCAGCCGCCCCTGCCCGCCCGCGTGCCGGTCGCGCGGCTGGGCGACTATCCGCTGGTGCTGCCCAGCCTGCCCAACGCCATCCGCACCCTCGTTGAAAGCGTCTGCCGTGCGCAGGGTGTGCGGCTCAAGGTCGCGGCCGAGGTCGACGCCGTGCAGACCATCGTGGAACTGGCCGCGCAGGGCGACGCCTACGCCATCCTGCCGCGCTCGGCGGCGCGCGGTCCGGCCGCCGAACATGAACTGTCCCTGTGCGCCATCGGCTCCCCGACGATCACCAACAACCTGGTGCTGGCCAGCGCCCGCCATCGCCCAGCCACCCGGCTGGCCGCGGCCACGGGCGAGCTGATCCGCGGCCTGCGGCTTGCCGAGCTGTTCGCGCCAGGCGCCCCCCGCGCCGCAACCCCGGCGGCCAGCCCCCCTCAAAAGAGTTAAAATGGCGGGCTATTTTCTTGTTTGGCGGCTCGTTGCTGTCAAAGTCCTGTTGGCGTCTCACCTCAAACAATGACCACTATCCTCCCGAACCTGCCCACCGGCCAGAAAGTCGGCATCGCCTTTTCCGGCGGCCTGGACACCAGCGCTGCGCTCCTCTGGATGCGCAACAACGGCGCCATCCCCTACGCCTACACCGCCAACCTGGGCCAGCCCGACGAATCCGACTACGACGAGATTCCCCGCAAGGCGCTGGCCTACGGCGCCGAAAACGCCCGCCTGATCGACTGCCGCGCGCAGCTCGTGGCCGAAGGCATCGCCGCCCTGCAGTCGGGCGCGTTCCACATCTCGACCGCCGGCATCACGTACTTCAACACGACGCCCATCGGCCGCGCCGTCACCGGCACGATGCTGGTCGCCGCCATGAAGGAAGACAACGTCAACATCTGGGGCGACGGCAGCACGTTCAAGGGCAACGACATCGAGCGTTTCTACCGCTACGGCCTGCTCACCAACCCGGAACTCAAGATCTACAAGCCCTGGCTCGACCAGCGCTTCATCGACGAGCTCGGCGGCCGTTCGGAAATGTCCGAATACATGCGCCAAGCCGGTTTCGACTACAAGATGTCGGCTGAAAAGGCCTACTCCACCGACTCCAACCTGCTCGGCGCCACGCACGAAGCCAAGGACCTGGAACACCTGAATTCCGGCATCCGCATCGTCAAGCCCATCATGGGCGTGGCGTTCTGGCGTGACGACGTCGCCGTCAAGGCCGAGGAAGTCACGGTCCGCTTCGAAGAAGGCCAGCCCGTCGCCCTGAACGGCGTCGAATACGCTGATCCCGTCGAACTGCTGCTCGAAGCCAACCGCATCGGCGGCCGCCACGGCCTGGGCATGAGCGACCAGATCGAAAACCGCATCATCGAAGCCAAGAGCCGCGGCATCTACGAAGCCCCGGGCCTGGCCCTGCTCTTCATCGCCTACGAGCGCCTGGTCACCGGCATCCACAACGAAGACACGATCGAGCAGTACCGCGAAAACGGCCGCAAGCTGGGCCGCCTGCTGTACCAGGGCCGCTGGTTCGACCCGCAAGCCATCATGCTGCGCGAAACCGCCCAGCGCTGGGTGGCCCGCGCCGTCACTGGCGAAGTCACCATCGAACTGCGCCGCGGCAACGACTATTCGCTGCTGAACACCGTGTCGCCCAACCTCACGTACGCGCCCGAGCGTCTGTCCATGGAGAAGGTGGAAAATGCCCCCTTCACGCCGGCGGACCGCATCGGCCAGCTCACCATGCGCAACCTCGACATCGTCGACACGCGCGAAAAGCTGTTCACGTACGTCAAGACCGGCCTGCTCGCCTCCAGCGGCACGTCGCTGCCCCAACTGAAAGACACGACCTCGAAGAAGTAATTCTTCAAGGCCAAACAAAAACCCTCGGTTTCCACACCGAGGGTTTTTTTTCGCCTGGCTGTTGTGGCCCGGCGCGGCGAGGCCGCGACGCGGGCAGCGTGGCGGCTACAGCTCGACCTGCATGCCCATCTCCACGACCCGGTTCGCCGGGATCTTGAAGAACTTGGTGCTGCGGGTCGAATTGCGCGCCATGAACGAGAACACCGCGCGCCGCCACCGCGACAAGGCGGGCTTCCTGGCCGCCACGACCGTCTGGCGCGACAGGAAGAACGACGTGCGCATCGGCTCCAGGTCCAGCTCCGGATACGCTTCGGCAATCAGGCGCAGCGCCTCCGGCACGTCCGGATCTTCCTTGAAGCCGTAGGTGACCGTCGCAGCCCAGCTCGATGCGCTGAGCTTGTTCACCTCGAAGCGCTCTTCGGGCGCGATATACGGCACGTCGGCCGACTGGATCGACAGGAACAGTACGTGGTCGTGCAGCACCTTGTTGTGCTTCAGGTTGTGCAGCAGCGCCGGCGGCACGTTGCCCGAATTCATCGTCATGAAGATGGCGGTACCCGGCACGCGCGACGGCGGATACTGCTCGAGCTGCTCCATGAATTCCTTGAGCGGCTGGCGGTCGCGCTGCTGCATGTCGGACAAGAGACGACGGCCGCGCCGCCACGTCATCATCAGCGTGAACACCACGATCGCCACCACCAGCGGCAGCCAGCCGCCTTCGTGAATCTTGAAGACGTTGGCCGAAAACAGCAGCACGTCCAGCAGCAGCAACAGGCCCAGCACCAGGAACCACATCATGCGCTTGATGCCCGTGCTGCCGCGCGGCAGCACCGCAAACGCCAGCACCGAAGTCGTGAACATCGTGCCCGTCACCGCAAAGCCGTAGGCCGCGGCCAGGTTGTCGGAATTGCGGAACCACAGCACCAGGATCAGCACCGCGCACAGCAGCAGCGCGTTGACCTGCGGCAGATAGATCTGGCCCTTCTCGATCGCGGACGTGTGCAGGATCTGCATGCGGGGCCAGAAGCCCAGCTGCACTGCCTGGCGCGTCACCGAATAGGCGCCCGAAATCACGGCCTGCGACGCCACGATGGTGGCGATGGTGGCCAGCGCGACCAGCGGGGCAAGCCCCCATTCCGGCGCCATCAGGAAGAACGGATTGCGGATGGCGGTGGGATCGCGCAGCAGCAGCGCCCCTTGGCCGAAGTAGCACAGCGTCAGCGCCGGCAGCACCATGCTGAACCAGGCCCGGCGGATCGCCGGGCGGCCAAAGTGGCCCATGTCGGCATACAGGGCCTCGGCCCCGGTCAGCGCCAGCACCACCGCGCCCAGCAACACGAAGCTGACCCACGGCGCTTCGACGATGAAGCGCAGCCCCCACATCGGGTTCAACGCGGCCAGCACCTCGGGCGTCTGCCAGATCTGCCAGCCGCCCAGGGCCGCCAGCGTGGCGAACCACAGGAACATCACCGGACCGAACAGCTTGCCCATGGCGGCCGTGCCATGCGACTGGATCGCAAACAATGCGATCAGCACGACCAGCGCGATCGGCACAACCCAGTGGTCCAGCGTATGCGACACGATGCCGATGCCTTCCAGCGCCGACAACACCGAAATCGCCGGCGTGATCATGCTGTCGCCGTAGAACAGCGCCGCACCGAAGATGCCCAGCACGATCAGCACCCAGCGCAGCTTGCCCTCGCGCGCGCGCACCGCCAGTTCCAGCAGCGCCAGCGTGCCGCCCTCGCCGCGGTTGTCCGCGCGCAGCACCAGCATCACGTATTTCAGGGACACCACCACCATCAGCATCCAGAACAGGATGGACAGCACGCCCAGCAGATGGGCCGGCTCCAGGTCGGTATGCACGCTCAGGCCGGTCAGGCAGGCGCGCAGCGTGTAAAGCGGGCTGGTGCCGATGTCGCCGTACACCACGCCCAGCGCGCCCAGGACCAGCGCCGCTCGCGACGATGGGGCGTGGGCGCCGCCCGGGTGACCTGGGGGCAAAGAAGCAGCGCTGACCGTGCCTTGGCTCATGATGCGGGTTCTTGGCGAGTGAGTTGAGCCCCCTTGCGAGGGCCGGGGAATACGACGGACAGCCGCGTCCCGGAAAAGTCGGGCCGGCTGGTGAGCTTCCACCACGCGCCGTGCGCGTGCGCGATTTCTCGCACGATGGCCAGTCCCAGGCCCGAACCGCCGGCCGTCGCAGTGGGCGACCGGTAGAACGCCTCGAACACGCGATCGCGCTCTTCGGGCGGAATGCCGGGACCGTCGTCTTCGACGGTCAGCGAGGGCGGATTGGCGCCCACGATCAGCGTGATGCGCCCCGTCGGGTTGCCATAGCGCAGCGCGTTATCAATCAGGTTGCCCAGCAGCTCCGCGAGCAGCAAGGGGTCCGCGTCGATCCAGATGGGCGTTTCGGGCGCGGCCAGATCCAATTCGTAGTGCGCCTCGCGCACCCGCGGAAACCATTCGGCGCCATGCACCCGCACCCACTCGCACAGGTCGATGCGCACAAAGCTGTCCTGCGGGCGCGCATTGGGATCGGCGCGGGCCAGCACCAGCAGCTGCTGGCCCAGCCGGATCATGCGGTCGCTGACGGCCTTGATGCGCTCTGCACGGGCCCGCACGTCGTCGGGCAAGGGGCGCGCCAGCATGAGTTCGGATTCCAGCCGCAGGCCCGACAGCGGCGTGCGCAACTGATGCGCGGCGTGGCCAATGAAGCGCCGCTGCGCGGCCAGCGACGCATCCAGCCGCAGCAGCAGATCATTGGTGTGCGTGACCAGCGGTTCGATCTCCACGGGCACACCTGCAACCTCCAGCGGCTGCATGTCGTCGATGGAGCGCTGCCGGATTTCTTCAGACAGATGGTTCACCGACCGCAGGCCGGACCGCACACCCTGCATCACCACCCATGCAAACAGCGCGATCAACGCCACCTGGCCCACGACCATCAGCCAGAAGAAGTCTTCCAGCATCCACAGCGACATGTCGATCTTGTGGGTGATGACCCAGGTTGCCGCCAGATCCAGCAGGACGAGCAGCAGGATGGGCGGCATCAACCGGATGACGAGATGCCGGGCAAGCGATCGGGAGGGAAGCATGGGGGGGCGCGCAGCCGGAGACGGTTGGGGGGTGCGTTCCTGCGTCATGGCGCGAAGCCCTCGATGAGGCGGATGAAAACGCGCGGACGGCGATCGCCGGCCGCGGCCGGCCCGTCAGGCCGTTTCCACATCCAGCATGTAGCCAAAGCCACGTACCGTCTGGATGCTGGCGCCCGTGCCTTCCAGGCGCTTGCGCAAGCGGTACACGTAGACTTCGACGGCGTTCTCGCTGAAATCCGCGTCCCAGGCGGACAGGGAATTGACGATCTGGCGCTTGGTCACGACGCGGCCCACGCGGGCCATCAGCATTTCGAGGACGGAAAGTTCACGCACCGACAGCGACAGGCGCTGGCCATTGGCGCGGACTTCGCGGCCGACGGTGTCGAACACCAGCGGGCCGACTTCGATGAGCGGCTGGGCCTGGCCGGCACGGCGGCGGCCGAAGGCGCGCACACGCGCGGCCAGCTCGGGCAGTTCGAAGGGTTTGGTGACGTAGTCGTCCGCTCCGGCGTCCAGACCGGCAACGCGGTCTTCGATGCCATCGCGAGCGGTGAGGATGAGCACGGGAACCTGATTGCCGTCCTGCCGCAGTTGCCGCAGCACGTCCAGGCCGCTCATGCCGGGAAGATTGAGGTCGAGCAGCATGAGGTCATACGGCTGGCCCGCCAGCGCGCCCAGAACCCGGTCGCCCTCAGTCAGCCAGTCGACCGCATAACCCTGGTCGGCCAGGAATTCCTGGAGCGCATGGCCCAGGGTGGTGTCGTCTTCGATTACCAGAACTCGCATGCCGCGATTCTAGCGCGATCCAAAAAAAAAGGGGCGCGAAATGCGCCCCCTTCCTGGATTCGTTCACCGGCCGGACGGTGCCGGGGCCGGAGCCGCGGCAGGTGCGCCCGAAGCGGGAGCACCCGCCGCCGGAGCACCACCCGAGGGCGGCGTCGTGACGAAACCGATACGCGTCATGCCCGAGCGGCGCGCCGAGGCCATGACCTTGGCCAGCGTTTCGTAACGGGTGTTCTGATCAGCGCGAATGCGGATCTCGGGTTGCGGCTTGGTGCCGGCGATCGACTTGAAGCGATTGGGCAGGTCGTCGATATTGACCGGCTTCTCGTCCCAGAACAGTGCGCCCGCGGCGTCGATCGCCAGGTCCACGGTCTTGGGTTCTTCCTCGATCTGCTCGGCAGCCACCTGGGGCATGTTGATCTTGATCGAGTGCGCCAGGAGCGGCGCCGTGATGATGAAGATCACCAGCAGCACCAGCATGACGTCGATCAGGGGCACCATGTTGATCTCGGACACCGCATGGCTTCCGGACCCTTTACCCTCAAAGCTGCCAAAGGCCATTATTCGCTCCCGCGTTGAGCCGCGTGGCCGTTCTGGCGACGCAGCGCGCGCACCTTGCCGTCGGACAGCGCAACTTGCTGGCCGGTGGTCAGGAACGCAAACAGGTCATGTGCAAACGCATCCAGGCGCGACAAGTACACGCGGTTGTTGCGCACGAAGGTGTTGTACGCCAGCACCGCCGGGATGGCCACCGCCAGGCCCAGACCCGTCATGATGAGGGCTTCGCCCACCGGACCGGCGATGCGGTTGATGGTCACGCCATCGGACAGGCCGATGCCGACCAGCGCGTGATACACGCCCCACACCGTGCCGAACAGGCCGACGAACGGCGCCGTCGAACCCACCGAGGCCAGCACGGTCAGGCCGTTTTCCAGCTTGGCCGTTTCTTCGTCGATGACCTTGCGCATGGTGCGCGTGACGAAATCCGAATTGCTGCCCGACTCTTCCAGCTTGGTGGCGCCGAATTTGTTGTGGTGCGCCTGCGCGTGCATCGCGTGGCTGGCCAGATGCGAGAACGGATCGCGCGCGCCGTGCGTGTTGATTTCGTGCTCGACCTGTTCCAGCGAGCTGGCATTCCAGAACTTGTTCAGGAAGTCTGCCGAACGCTTGCGCATGCTGACGTTGCTGCCTGCCTTGACCAGGATGAGATACCAGGTCACGAGCGACATGAGGATCAGGATGACGAACAGGCTCTTGCCCACGAAGTCGCTCTGGGCGACGAAGTGCAGGAAGCCCATGTCGGGGACCGGCGCGGGCGCAGGCGCGGCCGGCAGCGCCGCCGCGGCGCTGTGCAGCGCGTCGGCCGATTGCTGAACGGCGCCAGCAGCCTGCTGGACTACGTCGCCGCCCGTCGTGGCGGCTTGCTGGGCTGCGGGTGCGGC
>NZ_CADIJM010000018.1 GCF_902859585.1 Achromobacter animicus
AGTGTGGCAGTAGGCGGTGATGACCTATCGCCTCAATGCAAACGTTGTGCCAACTCGGAAGCGTCCTTTCCGTTGTTCTTTCTTATCAACTGCTTACGGGTGCTTCACCGCTAAACATGGCAATCTCAATGGCGCAAAAGCAGCGAAAGTGCTTTTTTCAACCGAAGTCCGGGCCATTTGTGGCCCGAGATTCTTCAATGGATTGAAAACAAACAAAAAAAATCGGGCCAACTTTGGCCCGCGTGAGCCAAAGTTGGCCCGGTCATCCGCGCTCAGACGAATCGCGCCGACCTTTACGCGCCGCCCTTCGGGCACTGGCGTTTAAATGATGATTGATGTTGGCCCTGTCTGAATTTGCCGAGAGCGTCTGCCGCTGGCGACGTCTGGAAACTTGGGATATGCACTAGGTATGATGCGAATCTCGACAAGGTGTCAGACTCCTTGAGCAAAAGCAGCCACACGCGAAGCGTCATCGCCACGACGCAAGACGCCGCGTAAGTCACCGGAGGCCGCCCGCGCGGCCGAACGGGGACGGGCCTCGCAAGACGCTTCAAATCATCATCGACCGAGATAAGAATCTTAAGAACCCAACCGACCCAGCGACCGCCAAGCTCAAGTCACCCAAGTTCGGCGTGGCGTCGGCCTGGCGTCTAAAGAGGATGGCCACCAAGAAAATGACACCATCGCTGAAGCATTCCGCCCGCCGCGTCGCAATGACGCTAAGCGCGACCAGCCTGCTTGCCGCATGCGAACCCCAACTGCCGCCACCGCCGGCCGGGTCGAAGCTCACTGCTGAAACTATCGCCACGCGTGAGGCGCCGGCTGAGCATCAGTTCAAGGGCGTGCTGGCGGGAAAGCCTATCCATCTGCTTGCGCACAACTGCAAGGTGTATCGGGTAGATCCAGCCGAAGGCGAGAACGTGAGCTGGACGCTGGTGCTGGAAGGCGATTTCTATCCCTTGCCGACGTCATGCTTGAGTCAATCGCTAACGGAAGAGAAGGGCGGCGTGACGGCGTTCATCGGGCGGCAGGCGCTTGGGGCTGGCGGATGTTGCACGGGAACGCCGAAGTATCGGACAAAGGATGGCGTGACGTGGAAGCCGAATTGAATTCGTGTCACCCCCTCTGCGCTTTGATCGCATGGGCCACGGAAGATGCCTCACATGGCCCATTCCCCACGTCAGCGCGATGACACCGGACGCCCCCGCGTCATCGCTTCCAGCACGCCATCCCGCCGCACCCAGCCATGAAACAACGCCGCGGCCAGATGCAGCAGCACCGTCGCGAACAGCAGGAAGGCCAGATAGCGATGCGCGCCCCGCAGCCAAGCGCACAGCGCCGCATCCGCAGGCGCAATGGGCGGCAACTGCCAACCACCCGCCACCACCGGATAGCCACCCGCCGACAGCATCGCCCAGCCGATCAGCGGCATTGCGAACATCAGCGCGTACAGGAGAATGTGCGAGGCCAGCGCCGCATGACGTTGCCAGGCCGGCAGATCAGCGGGCAACGCGGGCGCGCCCTTGAACACACGCCTGGCCAGCCGGATGCACACCAGCGCCAGCAACGCCAAGCCCAACGGCTTATGGATCTGCACCAGCCACTGATGCCGCTCGGACACCGACGCCACCATGCCCACGCCGATGAACAGCATCGCGAGTATGCCGGCCGCCATCGACCAATGCAGCACGCGTGCGAATAGGCTGAACGTGGCTGGCGGCCGGCGGGTTTGATTGGGCTGCATGTTCATTGGGCGCGCTCCGGTTGAGTCGAATGGGGTGACGCAGCGGCAGCTTGAGGCGGCCCTTCGCCCGTGCGGCGTTCATAAGAGGCCGCATAGGCCGCGGAACGCGCCGCCAGCAGCGGGTCGTCGGAAACAGCGATGCCTTGCGGCAACACCGTCGGGTCGTAGTTCACGTCGCGGCAGGGTCCATCGCTTTGCGGTGCGCTGCTGGTAATCACCACGGTGCCGGCGTCGACGGTCGGCCGGTCCGCCGGCCACTGGCGCGTTGCGTCGCTAGTGGAATCGCCGGGCTCGCCCAACGTAAGCAGCAGACGCCAGCGCAACGGCCCTTGGGTCAGTCGCTGTTGCAGATCGGTTTGCAGATAGTCGGCATCGTGTCCCGGCTGCGCCGCAGGCGCCGCCGCGGCGTCCAACGGCGACAACTGCCAGCGCACCGGCTGGCGCTTTCCGTTCCCATCGATCAGGTAGAACGCGTTCAGGCCGTAATAGCCTTCGGTGGCGTAGCTGGCCGAAGGCTTGGCGGTCTTGGCCCACGCAAGGAACGCCGCCGCTTCAGGATGCGCCGCAAAGAAGGCCTGCATTCGCTGCGGGTCGGGCTTGCCCGTCTTGGGATCGGGCCGGCCGGCAAGCTGCTGATCGTAGAACGCCTGCGGTGTCGACAACGGAAACACCGGCATGCTGTTCATGCCGGTTCGCCACTGTTCGCCATTGGCCGACGTGAACATCAAGGCAAAGCTGCGGATCGGTACGCTGGAGTCCGATGCGTAAGGATTGCCGCCGGGCAGCGCCAGCCGTCCCACCACCGGCGTGCTGCCCGGCGCGAACACCGAGGCGGTGGATAACTCGTGTGCCGCGCCGCTGCTTTCAAAGCGACCGATCACACAGACGCCTTTCGCGTGGTTGCGCCGAAAGCCCTCGTGGACGCCGCTGTTGGCTTCCAGGGCGTTCACGATGCGGTCGGGCGTCAGGCGCTGCGGGTCGAGCCAGCCGCCCACGTAGGCGAACGCGGCGCCGGAGGCGAGCACGATGGCGCCGATTGCGGTGAGGCGAAGGAGGGTTTGCGGGGTGGTGAGCGGCCGGGGCTTCTGGGGCCGGTCTTTCGGCGACTGGCCGTCTTGTTGCCGTGCACCCGGCGGTTGGCGATTCGGCGGGAGGCGGCCCGGCGGCTGGCTTCCCGGTGGCGTTTGACCCGGCGGCGGGCCGTTGCGGTCAGATCCTTGTTGCATAAGGCTCCTTGCCCATGGGGCGATGAATACCCCTGTAGGACGCCGCGCGAAAAAAGTTGTTCCGCGATGGAATAAACCCGCCGGGGCGGCGTCTTACTGCATTGACCTGTAAGCTGGTTGCGCAGGCCTGTCCCAGGAACCCGCCATGATTCAACCGGTCCGCGTGCCGCCCGACGCGCCGGCATCCCCCGACGACGAGATGCCAACGGAAGAACTCTCCGACGCCGTGCTGCGCCAACTACTGCCGCGCTTGCGGCGTTTTGCGCTGCGCCTCACGCGCGATGCGGTCGCGGCCGACGACCTGGTGCAATCCACCTTGGAAAGAGCGCTCACCCGCTGGCGCGGCCGCCGTCCGCAAGGCGACGTGCGCGCGTGGCTCTTCACCATCCTGTACCGCCAGTTCCTGGACTCCCAACGCCGCTCGCGCCGCTACGCGCGGCTGCTGTCATGGTTTGCCGGCTCCGACGCCGCCGCGCCGTCGGCCGAACGAGAGGTGATTGCGCGATCTTCCCTGGATGTCTTCGAACGCCTGCCCGAGGCGCAGCGCACGCTGCTGTGGCTGGTCAGCGTGGAAGGCATGAGCTACAAGGCCGTCGCCGATGTTTTAGACGTACCGCTAGGCACCGTCATGTCGCGCCTGTCCCGCGCGCGGAGTGCCTTGCGTGAACTGCATGAGGGCCAGGCTGGCGAGGCTCGTCTGAGGATATTGAAATGAAAGAACGCGCTATTGATGATCTGACGCGTAATGCGTATGTGGATGGACAGTTGGATCCGTCGCAGTTGCAGGAGCTGCAGGCGTATTTGCAGGCGCATCCTGATGAGGCGCAGGAGCTGGAGGCGTGGCGTCGGGATGCGCAGCGGCTGCGGGAAGGGGCCGGCGGGGATGGTTTGCCGGGTAATCCTGCGTTGGATCCTGCTGCGGTGCGCGCGGGGCTACGCGTTCGCACGCGGCGGCGGATGGCGATGGCGGCTAGTCTTGTGGTGGCGGTGGCGATTGGCGGCGTCACGGGATGGAGCGTTCGCGATACGGCCTTGGCGAATCGGGTGCTGCCGATGCAGGATGCGATGCAGGCCTATCGGTTGTTTGCGTCAGCCGATGCGCCGCAGCCGGATGTGCGTGCGGATGCTGGGGATTTGCAGGGGTGGTTGGATGCGTACTTTGCGCATGCCGAGCGGTTGCCCAATTTGAGCGATAGCGGGTTTAGGCCTGTTGCTGCGCGATTGTTGGCTACGGATCAGGGACCGGCTGCGCTTGTTATCTATGAGAACGCGGGGCAGCGCGCTACGTTTTATATCCGGCCGCCTGGGCCGGGGGGGCAGTTTCTGGCGCAGGGGAGCCGGAGGGATGGCGAGCTGGTGGCGCGGTATTGGTCGGGGCGGGGGTACAATTATGCGTTGGTGACGGCGGGGGATGGGAGCGGTCAGAACATGCAAGCGGGTGAATCGTGACGCCTCGGAGCGATTAACGCCTCAGATCGAGCAAGTTTTCGTTGAATCTAACGGCTCGGGCCTGTCGCACATCGCGGCAGGCCCGAGCCGTTTTAGCGCCTACTGAATCGACGCGGGCGCGTCATGCGTGGGGTCGGCGCAATCGGCATCTTGTGCGCACGCTCGTGCCGTTTCCAGCATGGCCTCAGTCATGACGCCCATATGCTCACACAATCCTTCCACGCCGCCCAACAAGGCGGTCACGGTCCATGCGTCCAGCGGCTGCGCACCGGTGGCGTTGGGTTCGGAGGCGCTGTTGCCGACAAGGCGAGCGATCGATGCGATGGCGTATCGGGCGCGGTCGATGTTGTAGAGGTTGGAAAGGGGAACCAGGCCGTGTTCGGGATTGGTGTCGACGGACCAGGGGTTATCGGTGAGCGGGTGGGATTGCATAGACTTCCTCCGACGATATGGAAATCCCGCTGCCCCACTTCCAAATGGGGCGGGCGGGCACAGGACAAGGTTGGAAGACCGGATCGTCGGAACCGGCGTACGACTAGCGCACCCCTGCCAAGGCCCGCCCATGGGGCGTGCGAAGGCGTGCTGACGCGGAGGTCAGCACCGACGAATTTACCGGCTTCCACACCGGACCACCGTTGATTGCGGTAGTCGGGGGAGTATACGGTGTGGTGCGACTCTAGTCGGAAAGGGATGGATAAATTGGCGACTGGGCATTCAGCCTATGTCTGCCTCGGAACGAAACTGCGCGAAAGCTTGCGCTGATCAGAGACGCTGATAGGGAAGGCTAGAAAAGCGCTCAGACGAATAAGCGGCTCGGCAAATTCACCGCAGCGTAAGACACGATGAAATGATTCAAGCCACCCGCTTTCTCCTGCTTATGCGACCGGGTTAAATCTTTGGAAATATCTTTGAATTTCGAGGCGAACTTCGTGCACAGCTTCTCCCACTTGCGACACCCCCACGCCACCTTTGTATAAACGCTCATTTATCTGGTTGTGAATCCAATGATGATTGGTTTCAAGCGTATCCCAATGCTTTCCCTTGGCTAAATCCTCTACGTACTTTTGAAGCACCTCGATTTGCGCATGGAGCATTACTTCGGTGCGTTTCTTTAACAAGCCCACCGTCTTGGCCCGAACGCTCTCGGGAAGAAATGGATCGGATTTATATTTTTGAAGAAGATTTGAAAGCTGCATCTGTTTTGAGCTTACCGGGATACCACTACTCAATTCCCCAGTCTTGACAAATTCGTCTTTGTTTTCTAGCAATTCCTCATTTAGTCGCGCTACCATCTCCTTCACATCGTTCTGCTTGTGCCATGCGGCGTCGGAGTAAAAGTCAAACTCCCGATACAACTCGTCGCTAAGCGCAGCCACGCTTTCAATTACCTTTTTGTGATATTCAGTATTGACCGTATTGAGGATTGTGCTCTTAGCTCTTCGATATGTAAGAACGGCAACTACTAACCCGCCAACGTAGAAGCCGATTTGAGCAATTTTGCTCGCTGAGTCAATGTCCATACGCGCCTTCGAGCTCGTCTGTTAACGTCCGAATTAATACCAGAAATTTCTGTTTACATTCGAGTATACGTCCTTATCACACATGCGCGGTGATCGCGCCTGAAAGCGACACTTGCTGAGCCCCCCGAAGGTGTGTGTCATCCAGCGGTGAGCAATAAATAACTTGAAGCGGTATTGGATGGTCCTTAAGCCCGGGCCCCCGCCTACGAGGGTTGGGTAATAGCCTGCAACGAGAGGCGGTGAGCCGTGGATTTGTGAGGGACTGTGCGAGGGTAGGGTGCCATACAGCTGGAGATGATTTACCTAGTCGGCCCGATGGGCAGTGCATCAAAAGGAGCCTTATTCGGCGCAGTTCCATCGGTGGACGCGCATGCGGTCATTGGTGCCCGCTTTTGGCCGCTACAAGACCTACAATTGCGGCCTTGGAGCGGAAGTTGGCAAAAGGGCGAAGAACTGCTGAAAGGACGTGGCCATCCTGCGAACTACGCGGACGGCAGCGATCGGCCCATAGAGCGCAACGTTGAGAAGCCCGCCTGTCTACCCGATCAGACGTCGCCACCCTACTTACTCAGTTGGTAATCGCAAATATTGATGCTCTGATCAACAAGCGCCTGCAGATTCGGATCACGGTATGAAGTACGCGCTGATCGCGTCGACCAAAGCACTGACCGTTGTGATGGGCAGGTTGCTGAAGCCGCTTCGTAAGCGGCTTCAGCGCGCATGCGTATGCAAGGCCTAGCGCTATTGCAGCGCATTTTCCAAGCACCTTACGTATGAAGCGTCCCAGAGCTACGTAGCTTGACGTATTGAACAGACACGAACCGTGAAATAGCGGCGACAAAGTCCTGCACCAGCAGGTCGTCCATCAGAAAGTCCCGCAAGACGAAGCCGCTCTTAATAACGTCGAAGCGCGGCAATGGCGTGTTGAGCGCTGCCCCCGACAGATGCACGAGGTTGTTTCGGACTGCCTGCAGCACTTCGTCGAAGTCCGAGGCAAGGTCTTCAGCCGTGACACAGGCCACCTGATTTCGGGCGATTTTCAGCGCCGCTCCGAGACCGCCAACAGTCGATACGCCGAGCTTTTCCACTGTCGCAGTTGACCAGTGATCGAGGAACGCATCGGGCACCGCAAGGTTGAGACAGATACGCGACCCGCTTATGTTCTTCAGTGCGCGTTTCAGCTTTATCTCGACTGGTGCTCCGGAAAACGAACTGCTGAAATCGTTGACGCCCAATGGCATCTCGTCGTGAAACTTCACGAT
Source organism: Achromobacter animicus (assembly GCF_902859585.1). GTDB lineage: Bacteria > Pseudomonadota > Gammaproteobacteria > Burkholderiales > Burkholderiaceae_B > Achromobacter > Achromobacter animicus. The sequence continues at coordinate 7,202 of NZ_CADIJM010000018.1, forward strand.
GTAGGCTCCCGCCTTCACGTCCGCAGTAACTTGCGCGCGGCTGTAAGCATAGACGTCCTTTGTTCCCGCTCCCCGCGTGAACGAATAGCCATAGCTCGAAAGGACGTCCCGCAGAGTCGCCTCGGCCGCGATTGACAGAAGTGCTACGGCAGCGTCGTTGCGCTTCTGTCGGCGCGCTGTCGCGGCGCTTGAGAGATAGTTGACGACGTACGGAGGTACCACAATACCCCAGGAGCGGGACAGCCAATCGCAACTCATACGCGTCTCAGGCCCACCGGCCGGCAAGCGAATGGGCCATTCCACGACCCAACGCATGTCCGTGGAAAGCGAGATTGTTTCGTCGGGCTGTTCGGTATCGATCCGCAATACGTCTAGCAAATCCTGCGGCCGGTAGCCCGGAACGCCGCCCTGCACTTCGACTTCACGGTAGACCTCTTCGAACAGTTGCAATGCGATATCCAGGCCCCGCAGCATCATAGGAGACTGAAAGATTCTCGCAATCTCGTTTCGCTTGCGGGCGAATTCGACCGGGCTGGTCGGCGCGACAACGTGCGAAGGCGTGCCATTGGTCAACCGCGCCATAGCATCGAACAGCAGGTGCTGAGAGCCACCAAGGAGTTTGATCACGGCATCGAGCGTCCCCTCCAGCGCTCTACCGCTGACATGAACGGGGTACTTCATACCTTCACTCCGAGGTCGAGGTTGCGCACTAGGCCTGAAAGCGCTTGCTCCTTATCCCGAAGCGAGCTTTCGGCAATGTCTCGCTCCTCCTTAGCTAGGGCGACTCGACGGACGATTTCGTCCTGAATATCCCGAGGAGGAACGGGGATCAAAACCCGCCTTAATACCTCTAACCTCAACATCGTCATTACGCTTCCCCCGGCGCTTGCGATCAAGGCCTCGTGAACGTAACGACTGTTGATCGCGATCGCCAAGTACTCTGGCAGGACGAACGCAATATGTGCGCGAATGCGGAAGATATGTCGATTGATGGGAAACTGTCCGCTCTCGATGAGCGCGGCCGCTCCTAGGTAGGTGCTCAGTCCGTTCAGCACGATATCGCCCTCGGTGGCGACCGCCTTAGGGTATTGCAGCACCTCGGCCTCATCCGCTCGGTCTAGCGGATCCAGCTGTATCTCCAGCGGACGAACGGCGCCCGGTCCAATGAACAACACATCGCCTGCGCCCTTCGAGCGACGGATGGCACCGCCTTTTGTCACGAGCGCGATTTCTTCCAGCGGATGATGCTTGAAGGAAGCGAGAGGAAGCTGCCGTTGCGCTCCGCGAGCGAGGTACGGGCCGGCGCTCAGCACGCCTTGACCCGGGGCCGCCGTCGCGGTCAGGCCGAGGTCGTCGTTCCCGACTTCATCGCCACGCATCCACATTTCGAAACGCTTCAAAACATGAGCCAGCCCCGGCAGTGACGTGCAATTAAAGCTGTCCTTTCGCTCGCTATTCTGTGCTTTCGCAAAGAACAGTTCCTCCCTTGATGGCTTGGATCTATCGAGCACGACAATGCTCGCTGCCGCGCCCGAATCGGGCAGGAAGGAACCGACATCAAGCACGGCCTGCAGCCCGTTGCGGAGCAGAAGTTCACGCAACGGCGATCTTTCCGAACTTCCTAATTGTCCATTCGGCAGCATTGCAACGATCCGGCCCGTTGGCGATAGACGTTCTAGCGCATGGCGGAGATAGGCCTCCTCGCTCGACAGCACGCCGCCTCGCCGTTCGCTAAATCGCTCATTTCGGAGGGCTACCCCGAAGGGCGGTGCCAGGAGGATTCGGTCGGCTGCCCGGTCATTGGTGTCCGTTAGTCGCGCAGATTCGAACGGGTCGTAGATCGAAATCAACGGCAATTCAGATCCGAACATCAACTGCTGAACGCAGGCCCACATGGCATCTGTTGCACGGCGAGCCGACAGGATCATATGCGCGGGCGAGGTGGTTCCTTCCAAGCGCACTGCGGCAGATAAGTTACCCAGGCCGCAATAAAGATCCAATACCTGGTGGCCACGTTCGATACCAGCAAGCCGCACAAGCAGATCCGCCGTCCAGCGCGGCAATCGAGCTGCGCCGGATGTTGTCGGATACCGACCCAGAATATCGTCTAGTAGGGCCAGCGCATCGGCCGGTGCGAGCTTATCCAGCTCCGAAGCATCGAGTAGTTCCAGCACCTTCTCGTAGGAGCGCGGTGATGTTAGATCCTGCCTAGTCACGAAGACGAGCGTCTCTACGAACCCCGTGTTTGAAACATCCGGCCATTTCGAACGGGCCACAGCGAGCGCAGCCTCGAAATCGGAACCGCCGATGAGCAGTTCGCAGAATATCTCGCGACCGCGTCGCCGCTGCAAGTGTGCATATAGAACTAGAACTAGGGCTTCGGGCGACCACCGTTGTTGGCGAGACAACTCCAGGATGTTGCGTAACGTACGCTTGACTCCCGCTGTCCGGCTTGCGCGCAACTGAATATCGGATTCAACATCCACCAGATCACGATAGGCTTTCGGCGTCGTCAGCGGTAAGGGCCGGCCTGATTCGTCGGTCTCGAACCATAGCATCTGTAGTCCGTCAGACACTAGGAAGAAGCGCGCGCCGACTTCGATCGCCGCAAACTGGACCTGGCGGATCAATGGGTCGAACGGAAGCAGCTTGGCGTCGCGAGGCAAATTGTCGAGACGCTTGGCTTCGCAAACAATTCCGATGCGACCGTCCAACATCACGACCAAGTCCAGATGCGCGTTACGGCTGGTCCGGTACTCCTGTTGAATCAGTTCCGTTGGATAGCGGAGCTCATTAGTCAAGTAAGCGCGGATACGTTGAACCGCTTGGCGTTCATTCACTCGCCTGCCCTCCCGTTGTCTTTCTCGGTGATTGTTCAAGAACAACCACCCGCAGCATGGTGGCGGACTTTATCACGTGGTCGACCGAATGCATCGAGTGGAACAAATGGGATTGCATGACGAGTGCTTATACGATGATCGTGCACTCCGGCAGTTCAACTACGGGTTCTATTTGGCAAGCCCCCTCCATTTGGCGGCTCGGTAAGCGAGCGTCCCAGACGATCCAGCCGATACTCTCTACCTCTGACACTGCCCGCGCGAAGCAAAGCTGCAATTGGTGAAGATCGCCCCGAGCAGGCCTCTACGAACGTTCACCGACTGGCACCTTGTTTCCCATGCGATCACTCGGTCTAATAGCTCCGCCGGGTACCTATCCCTGGCTTAGACGTAGATTGACCTGCTTTTGGAAACCAGATGGCCTTCGTCTAGGTGGGGAAAGAGGCATCTGAGGCCGCGCTCAGATAAAGTTCTAAGGCATCCACTACAACCACGTCTGACGGCGGAATCGGCAAACTGGAAAGGTACTTGAACGGCACCGCCTGATTGACTACTAGCGGATAGTCGACGTCCAACTCTGCCTCGCTAATCTTGCAGAAGTTGGCCAACTTCGCTGGACTTGTCTGCAACCATCCCTTGCGTCGAAGGTGCTTATGGAGCAAGTCGCCGACATTGCCTTTAAATCGATTGCAGTTCTGCGCAATCTCCGAAATCGAGCGGGAAGCCTTTAGACGTTTGCATTCAATGGCAAGCACGCGCCCATCCGACCGCCAAGCAAGAACGTCGACGTCACCAAGATCAGGGTTTTTTGGTGCTCCTATCCGCGTCAACTTCACTTCCGTCTCAGCCTCCCAGCCTAGCAAACGTAGGCGCGAAGCGACCGATTCAGAAAACTTTCTTCCTAGCTCGTCAACGCGGCCACCAAGCCAGGACCGCATTGCTTTCGAGTGAAAAACATCCTTGTCAAAGGAGGCGCGCTGGATACTTTCCAAAACGTATGCCAGCGACTCGCGAGTGGTTCCGAGACCATATGTGAAAGTGGTTCCCGCTGGGTCATCAAGTACAAGTGGTCTAAGGCTAATTGACAGCCGCCTTTCAAACCGCCAAGGCATCACATCCCGGTGGGCGGATGCTGGTGGGCTTGCCGGCCAAGCCAATCTCCTTGGCAGGCCGAAAGCATGTAAGAACGCGTGGACGTCTGCCAACGAGGCGCCGCTTGCTGCTGATGCTTCGAAGAGGGCATGACTGGTGCAGTCGACTACAACCAAGTTCTTCTTGACGGCGATGTCTTGTAGCGCTCCAGCTATGTGGCGAAACGCTTCAAACGTCATGCCGTACTCCTCTTCCCAGGCGAACAAGAATTTGGGTGTATCTAAAACAAAGTCGTCCGGGGTTGCTTCCACCGGAGCGTCTATGCGAACCAACTTTTCATACTCAGCGGCTGCCTCAGAAAACCTCTCACCAAAGGAGTGTGCCATGAACGGTTCCGCAAGCTCAGCTAGAATTTCGGCGCCGAGGCTGTAGGAGCCATTCGGATGCAATTTCATGCCACTTCTAGCTAGGCCAAAGTGCATCACATCCGAGTTCCGCCCTAAGTCAATCAGGTTGACCATCAAACCGACAAGCTCATCGACCTGCAAGTCATCCGGTGCCTTATCTGAAGTGTCTGAGCACTCGCAAGTGGCCGCTTCAATAAGCGCCCTAAGCGTGAGCTGCATTTGAGCCCGTTCCTGCTCAGCTTCTTGAGCGGTTCGCGTACCTTCGTCGAGTCCATAAAGCGCTCGCACCGCCCGAGCACTTGCCCTCCATCTTCCGCGCTCCCGAAGCAGCGTTTCGTTGTATCCGAGAAGCTTTTCGATGGTCGGGCGCCGAGCCCATTGCCTTAACTTGCTCTGCAATTCAAAGACGAGCTTGTTAACGCAGGAATTAATCGCAATCGACGTTGCCGTGGCGTCGAGCTGAACTACCGCACTGACAGAGGGCAGGCAGGTAAAGGAGGCATGTCGCGCCGCGGATATCCGGTCAGTCGGGGTTTGATATGTCGGCGCCGGGTTAGATATAAGAAGCTTGTCGACGTCGTTCCAGATACGCAACGTGTGCAGGATCTTCGCCGACGGCCCGCCCAGCGCTGCCCTAGCGCTGTCCGCAAGAGAGAGTACGTCTTCGGTTCCTTTTACCATTAGCATGTCGATCGCCTGCAGCACTGCCGTGAGGAATAAAACCTCTCCCTGATTCTCCACACCGAGAAAATTTCTCAGAAATCCCGAGTCAATCCGAACTTCAACCGCTCCCGGAGTTTTCCCAGATTCCACATGTATGCCTGAAGATAGGTCCGCCCTGCTGTTCGCATCCGGCTGATTTATCAACCCCGAGAAGTCCAACCAGACTTCAGAAAGAGGCTCTTTGAGAGCGCTACATGGCCCCCCCCTGGATTAATGCGCGGTACAAGAGGAACTGAAGGGACTGCCATAACTCGTACACAGGCCTCCGGGCCTCTTTGTCTTGCGGTGGTTTCACCCTCACCCACAGTGTGGCCCCTGTCACCGACATGTAAAACGCGAGTTCGCCTTGAGTGGCCGAATCGACGCTAACGTAAGCGGGAATTCCTCTGAGCGAACGATAAATTGCGTGGGAATCGGACATTTGTACATGTGTGAGCGTACCTTCCCCCGGGAGCTGAGCGGCGTGGTCGTCGAGCGCACGACGACGCGTCTGGCGATACGTCCGAACGTAATCCGTACCGATCTGCACGTAAGCCGGGCGGTCGTGTCGACTTTGTGAAAGGCGCAGACTGAAGTTCTGCTCCAGCCAGAACTGATAGAGATTTAGAAGTCCGTTGTAGTTGGGAAGCTCGTAGCCCTGCTCACCGAGTGACTTTTTCTGCGTGAGCAGGTGAAACAGTCGGTCCTGGGGACTGTCCGGGTCCTGCAACAACATGGCGAGATCTCCTAGACTGGAGCCTACGGCGGACCAACCCTTACGCTCGGATATGTCTGGCAGAGTGGTGGCTTGGCCGAGAAGTCCTCCGACTACGACAGTGTGACCAGCACTGAAGTCCGCCGCCTCGATGACTTTACGCACGCCTTCCACATGCTTCGCGACCTGTATCACTTCATCCGGCGAGAACTCGTCCGGCGCGATTAAACCGACGCGTAGAAGCCGGTCCAGGTCGGTTCCGATCACCAGGTAGTGCAGGAAGTGGCGCCTCGCAACAGCTACAACAAGGCTTCGGCAGATACCAGCAACGCCCTGTAGATGAAAGGGAAGGCGCAACAATTGTGGGCCGTGACGGCTTTTCCTGCTCGCAAGCTTGATCAACTGTCCATGCGCAAACTTGAGCATCGCTGCTTTCAACCTCGGCGACAGGTGGCGCTCCTGAGCCCAACACATGATGAAATGCCGCAGGGCATAAGAGACCGCGCTCGGCGAACTTAAGATGTAATCATCTCCCACCCTCAATAGCGGACGACGCATCTGCACCGTCTCTTGACTGGGGTCCAGGAGCAATTCGGAATTTTCCGAATCTGCAAGAAGAAACGGCGCCAGCGCTTCTGGAGCAACGCCAATTTCTTCAAGGTCGGGAACCGTGAAGGTCACTCGCCGCGCAAGCGTCTTTATGTCGGGACAGCGATGTATTTGAATCGGCCGTCGAGGCATTGACGTTGCAGATTGCCACCTTCGAAGCCCAGAGCGCTCCGCTACGGCATTTGAAAGCCGCAGTAACCCGAGCACTGGTTCCATCCAAGAGCGACTGACTTCTTCCGGTGCAGCGTCCAACGCGCCAAGAAGCAGCTGAATGGATTTATCCGCCTCTTCCCAGAGACCTGGGAATATTTGGAATCCTCCCCAGCGGGTTACGATGCCAAGAACAAAAACGTCTTCCGGTGGATCTTCCATTCTCACGACGTTTGAACCGCCGAGCTGCCGGTTTAACCATGTGTCAAAGTGCTTAACGGTGGGACGCTTCTTCCCGCGACAAGCTCCGAGCGCCAACTGGGATAGAAGTTCAAGGCGTAGTGACGCCGCGTGAAGCTCAGGAACAGTCATTAGACCGCTGGCGATAGCTACTGTGCATCCCATGTCGTACCCCGCCAAAACGCCGGCAAGCAACCTGACTTTGGGATCGAACAAAGGCGGTGACAAGGATTCTTCTAAGCCTTGGTCGAAATTCAATGGTTTACCCCTCTCGAAGTTATAAATACCGCGGGAAGACAACTGAACGAATGCTGATTCTGCTGACCTACAAATGCCGATCTTTCCTTCCCGAAGTCTATTCGAAGGCGACACCACCGACGTCTTCTGAAATCGGCGCGCGCGAACGCCCTCAGCCCAGGGCCTTCCATGGAACGTGTATAGACGTAAGGACGTGAAAACGCCGCCAGGAGTGGCGGCGAGTTCGCCAAAGCCTTTGCCAGCTTCCCAACTGAGCCATACTGCAGTAGTGCCGGAACATTTGGCGGAAGTTGGAGCCCGCAAGGCAAGGGGTGATCATTGTGGCCACTGGCTTGATCACGCAGCCCAAACCCCTATTTCCAGGGCATACGCGGAACTACGGTGGTAGCAGCTATCTTTACTTCACGCATATAAGGCGAATCCCGTACGATGTCTTGCTGTCAGGCGTCAGTTCGCCCGACGAAATTTTTTCTTTTCGAGATTGAAAAGGTAGCCGACAAATCAAATGAGAAATGGACAATTATCCCGATGATTTAGCGCCGGATTTTGAGGATAGCGGAGCAGTCGCCACACCATTTCATGAGTGGTGGACCCGTGTCCAAAGTCGATTTCCGAATGTTCCTGAGGAGGTCGCTCGGGGTTGGCTCCATCGGCATTGGAGTCATTCACCATTTGGGTGGCTGCCTTCCGCGAATTATCAATTCCAACTTGCCGCGTGGCCCAGGGAACAAATCAATCAGATTCGCACAGGCTGGACAGATTTTTCCCCGGATCATGCTGGGGCCGTCGAGCATGGCCGCTATCTAGTAGTCGACTGCAGAAAAATACTCGGTGGTCCAGGCCTTATAGGCTTCATGACCGCGAACGGAACGTTCCCCGTTCCACCTGTCGTGTTGGACAACCGCGACGATCACATTAGGCTCCTGCAAGAAGCTCCGCTTCCTTACCCCGCTAGCTTTCTGTTGGTTGAGGGCCATCGCCGTTTCAACATCGCCGCATATTTGGCGCAAGAACGTTTGCTACGGCCAGCGGTCCCCATTTGGGTTATGAGCCGACGTAGCGGCCTATGACCAATGCTGCAGAGCGCCGAAGCTTCGATGTTTGCGGCCAGCTACACCTCCGCCAACCGATCCACCGTATCCGGAAACTTCTCCACTAGGCGTATCAACAACGCCGCCTGCGCATTCGGTTTCGCGCGCCCTTGCTCCCAATTCTCGACGGTCCGAGGATTGGTACGAAGATAGTGCGCAAACACCTGCCTCGAGAGCTTCAGCCGCTCTCGCAACGCCAACAAATCTTCTGCGGTCACTTCGGGCGCAGGCTTGAGTTCAACCTTATGCGTGCGCAGCGTCCGCTTGCCTTCCCGCGCCTCCGCTAGCGCCTCAAACCCTTCGGCGATCTCCGAGTACAAGTCACGCTTCTTCATAACCTAATCTTCCTTTCGTATTCGAGCATGCCCTTGAGCGCCTGTTTAGCTCTGGCGGACAGATCCTTCATCTCGTCCTTGTCGAACAGGGTGAACAGCCAAAACTGCGACCCGCCGTCCCACCAGTAGTAGATGACTCTCAGCCCCCCGCGCTTACCTTTGCCGCGGCGGTGGTCGCCATGACGCAGCTTGCGCAGTCCCCCTGTGCCCTCAATGACGTCACCCGCTGCGGGGCGCTTCATCATGGCGTGTTGCAGGTCGAGAAAGGCGTCGTCATCCAGGTACTCGGCCCGATAGCGCGAGAACGCGGGCAATTCTATGAACAGGGCTTTCATCAATGTACGTAAGTTACGTATAAATAGCAAGTGCGTTGAGGTTGGCCGCCATGCCAGGAATGGCTGAGTGTTCGCGATGAACATCCTGCGAAACACGCCCTGGCTCAAGGCAGCGGCGATGAGCCGCTCATTGTGGCGAGCCACCCTGCATTGATGAATTCTGTTGGCCCACTATCAGACGACGTAACAGCGCTGCCCGCTCAATTCGTCCGCTTCTGATGCACGCACCTGCTTGATCCCGATCCAGACCTCGCAACGTTGCTGGTAAGTCATGTTTTCTCCCCAACCCGCCTGACGAACCACACCGTCGCCCCTCCACACCCGGCATCCTCCACCACATGCCGCACCACCTCAAACCCACTCCCCCCCAACAACTCCCGATACTCCGTCCCCTCCAAACTCCCGTGATACAGCGGCCTCCCTTCAAACTCCCCAATCGCCTCACCCAACCCCGGCCCGCTGGTAAACATCAACACCGCCCCCGGTCCAGCCAACCGCCCGAACTCCCCAAACATCCCCCGCTGATCCTCTGGCGATAGATGAAAAAAGCTATGCCAAGCGATCAACCCATCAAACGGCCCCGCAACCGGCATCTTGCGCATATCCCCAGCAATCCACTGATGCTCAGGAAACGCCACCTTCGCCCGATTCAATAACGGCACCGACGTATCCACACCCGTGATCCGGCAGCCACGCTCAATCAAATACTGAGCAATCGGCACCCCAAACCCGCACCCAATATCCAGCACCCGCGGACTCGTCCCCGGCAGCAGCGCCAGAAACGCATCCAGCCACGCGCGCTCGATCAGCCCCCTGCCTCGCTGCAGCACGAACGCGTCGGCATGCTCCCGATAGATCGACACCACGTCATCAGCAGGCGACTTGGACATCTTCAAACTCCCGTTACGGCGACCGAAAAACCCAGCGCGTTGGCGAGCGAATCAACCGCAAACGCCCGAATCCCCATGGAAGCACTCCCAAGCCTCCGACTCAATATCCTCAATCACCACCCCATCCTCACCCGCGATGGTGAACTGCCCCTGGCTATCGCCAATACTCGCCGCCCCATCCAACCCCAGCAGCAGCGAATACATCGTGTCCCGCAGCGCCAGATCCAAAACGCCACGCACACCCTCAAGCTGCTCTGCCGACAATCCCAACCCCCGCACCTTGGCCGTGACCGCGCTCCCGCCGTCCGCCGCCATGAACGTCTCCAACAGCTCGCCCCGCAGCGCATTCCAATTACCGACAAATTCCTTCGCGTCCATTCGATTTCCTTAACGTGTCCCCAACCCGCGGCCGCATACCCAACCCCAACCGCGCTCCAATCAACCCAAAAAAAACAAGGGCCGCATAATCGCGGCCCCTGCATTCACTACTTTCTAAAACCTCATCAAGCCTTACGCACCTGCGCAATCAGCGCATCCAGTTGCTTCAGCATCGAATCAACTTCCTCAGCCGTCACATTCAGCGCGGGCATGAAGCGCAGCAAATTCGGACGCGGCGCATTCAGCAGCAGACCTTCCGGCGCCTGATTACGCGCAGCCTCGACAATCGCCGGACCATCATCACGATCCATGACCAGCGCGCGCAGCAGGCCCATGCCGCGTTCGCCCTTCATGCCGTACTTGGCCGAGATGGCCAGCAGGCCTTCGGACAGTTGCTTGGCGCGGGCGTTGACCGCGTCCATGAAGCCCGGCGCGACCAGCGCGTCGAAGACGGCGACGCCGACGGCGGTGGTCAGGGGGTTGCCGTTGTAGGTGCCGCCTTGGTCGCCGTGCTGGAACACGCTGACTTCCTGACGGGCCAGCAGGGCGGCCAGCGGCACGCCGCCGCCGATGCCCTTGGCCAGCGTCATGATGTCGGGGACGACGTCAAAGTGCTGGTAGGCGAACATCTTGCCGGTGCGGCCCATGCCGGTTTGCACTTCGTCGACGATCAGCAGCAGTTGGTTTTCGTCGGCCAGCTTGCGCAGGCCTTGCATGAATTCCTTGGTGGCGGGCAGCACGCCGCCTTCGCCTTGGACGGGTTCCAGCATGATGGCGACGGTCTTGTCGTCGATCAGCTTGCGCACGGATTCCAGGTCGTTCAGTTCGGCCTTGGGGAAGCCTTCGACCTGCGGGGCGAACATCTTGTCCCAGCCCGGCTTGCCCGAGGCGGACATGGTGGCCAGGGTGCGGCCGTGGAAGCCGTGGTTCATGGTGATGATCTTGTAGGCGCCGTTCTTCTTGACCTGGCCCCACTTGCGCGCCAGCTTGATGGCGCCTTCGTTGGCTTCGCCGCCGCTGTTGGCGAAGAAGACACGGTCGAAGTCGGACGCGCCGGTCAGGCGCTGGGCCAGCTCGATCGAGGGGATGTTGTAGAACGCCGGCGACGGGTTCATCAGCTTTTGCGACTGTTCGACCAGCGCGCGCTGCATTTCGGGCGCGGAGTGGCCCAGGGTGTTCACCGCCCAGCCCTGCACGAAGTCCAGATATCGCTTGCCCGCGTGATCCTCCAGCCAGGATCCCTTGCCGCTGACGAACACGAGGTCCGGGCGGGAGGTGATCTCCATGAGGGTGTTGACGTTGAACTGGCTGAATTCCATGGCGGTTCCTGCGGGATGTAAGGACAGGGGATGAAGGGAATTTCGGGGAACTTCCCCGGGGGAAGCGCGAAAAGGCAAATGTAGCACCGACGGGGGGATGCTATCGTGACGCTACCCCTCCGATCTGCCCCGGGCCGGCCTCACAAGGGCTGCCAGCGCGGGCGCTCTATTTTATGCAGGCGATGCGCCCCTCGCGCGCCGTCCGCCGTCGCTTTTTACTGACCAATCATGAAACGTATTCTTTCCAGTCTTGCCGCCGGCCTGGCGTTGGCCGCCGCCATGACGCCCGCCCATGCGGAATTTCCCGACCGTCCCATCCGCCTGATCGTGCCGTTCCCGCCGGGGCAGGCGACCGACATCTTTGCCCGTGCGCTGGCTGAAAAGCTGGGCGCGGCGGTCAAGCAGCCGATCGTGGTGGAGAACCGCGCGGGCGCGGGCAGCAATATCGGCATGGAGCAGGCCACGCGCGCAGCGCCGGACGGCTACACGCTGGTGATCGCGGGCAGCGCGGCGGCGGTGAACCAGACGCTGTACAAGACCATCAATTACAGCCTGACGAAGGACTTTGCGCCGGTGTCGGGTGTGTTCTCGGTGCCGCTGATGTTCCTGGCGACGCCGGCGTCGGGGATTACGTCGCTGCAGCAACTGGTGACGCAGGCGCGTGCGAATCCGGGCGAGCTGGCGTATGCCAGCGCCGGAATTGGCGGCACGCAGCATTTGTCGGCCGAGATGTTCAAGGCGGCGGCGGATATTGATATTCGCCATATTCCGTACAAGGGCAGCGGTCCGGCGCAGGCGGATTTTCTGGGGCATCAGGTGCCGCTGATGGTGGACTCGGTAACGGCGGGTTTGCCGCACGTGCAGAGCAAGAAGGCGGTAGCGCTGGCGGTGACGACGGCCAAGCGGTTGCCGCAGTTGCCTAACGTGCCGACGGTGGCCGAGTCGGGTTATCCGGGGTTTGAGGCGATCGGCTGGGCGGCGGTGTTGGCGCCGAAGGGGACGCCTGCGGAGATAACCAATGCGCTTAGCAAGCAGATCGGGCAGGTGTTGAATACGCCGGAGATGCAGAAGTTCTTCCGGGATCGCGGTGCGGAACCGATGCCGCTGACGCCTGAGGCGACCGGGACGTTTATCGCCTCGGAAGTGGAGAAGTGGGGCAAGGCGGTCAAGCAGTCGGGCGCACAGGTGGATTGAGCGCGGGTTGCGATTGATGTTGTTGGAAGCCGTCCCTGGATAGGGGCGGCTTTTTTTGTTGGGGGGTATTGGGACGCTTGGCGGGGGTTGGACACCGCGGTTCTTGTGTGGGTGGGCGGCATCTTGCCAGGTGTCAGACACCCGTGTGGGGGCAGCTTGAGCCTGCCGATTTGCTTATGGGGTGTCAGACACCTTCCTGCTAAGCAGACACCTTCCTGCTGAGACACTCCGCTTGGCAGGTGTCTGACACCCAGTGAGACGGCCTTGAGTCTGCCGCCGCGCTTGCCGGGTGTCAGACACCGGTTTTCGAATAGCCCCACGTGGCCGGCGCGATCCAAACCAGTGCCGCCGCGCCCGCCGACGGCGCATCAGGCGCACCAGAACGGGGCAAAACACGCACCGACCCCGCCGCTTCCCCGCGCAGCTGGCATGGCACAGAACTTGCATCTCCTCGCTTTGTATACCGACTTGGTGTGCAACGCATTGACCCGGCCGGGCAGTGCGGGCCCTGGAGAGTTCCTCATGAAACGCAGATCCCTGTTGCTGTCCCTTTGCGCCGCCGCCACCCTGCTGGCCGCCCCTGTGTCGCACGCCGACGCGCTGGACGATATCGTCAAGGCGGGCGTCATCAAGATCGCCGTGCCGCAGGACTTTCCGCCGTTCGGGTCGGTGGGCTCGGACATGAAGCCGCTGGGCTATGACATCGACACGGCACAGCTCATCGCCAAGCAACTGGGCGTGAAGCTGGAACTGGTGCCGGTCACTAGCGCCAACCGCGTGCCTTACCTTCAGACGAAGAAGGTGGATCTGGTGATCTCCAGCATGGGCAAGAATGCCGAGCGCGAGAAGGCCATCGATTTTTCTGAAGCGTACGCGCCGTTTTTCAACGGCGTGTTCGGCCCGGCGGACCTGAAGGTCTCGTCCGCCGCGGATCTGGCCGGCAAGACCATCGGCGTGACGCGCGGCGCGGTGGAAGACATCGAGCTGACCAAGATTGCGCCCGAGTCCGCCACGGTCAAACGTTATGAGGACAACAACGGCACGATCACGGCCTTCCTGTCGGGCCAGGTGCCGATGATCGCGACGGGCAACGTGGTGGCCGCGGCGATCCTGGCGCGCAATCCGCCCAAGAAGCCCGAAACGAAATTCCTGATCAAGAACTCGCCTTGCTACATCGGCCTGAACAAGGACGAACCGAAGCTGCGCGCCCGCGTGAACGACATTCTGGCGGCCGCCAAGCAGGATGGCTCGCTGTCGGCGATTTCGCAGAAATGGCTGGGCGCCGCATTGCCCAAGGATCTGTAGCCTGAGCGGCGGCCGTCATGGCTTACGAGTACGACTTCGCCTCGGTGTTCGAGTACACGCCGGTGCTGCTCAAGGGCATCGGCGTGACGATCGAACTGATTGCGTTCGGCGCGGTGGCGGGCGTGGCGATCGGCATCGCGTGCGCGTGGGTGCGCACGCAGGGGCCGGCGTGGCTGCGCGCGCCGGTCACCGCGTATGTCGAGCTGATCCGGAACACGCCGTTTCTGATCCAGCTGTTTTTTGTGTTCTTTGGCCTGCCGTCGCTGGGCATCCAGCTTGGGGAGATGCAGGCGGCGTGCCTGGCGATGGCGTTGAACCTGGGCGCCTACAGCACCGAGATCATCCGCGCCGGCATCGACGCCACACCGCGCGGACAGTATGAGGCGGGCGCGAGCCTTGCGCTGTCGCGGCTGCAGGTGTTCCGGCACATCGTGCTGATGCCCGCGCTGATGCGGATCTGGCCGGCGCTGTCGTCGCAGATCGTGATCGTGATGCTGGGATCGGCGGTGTGCTCGCAGATCGCGGCGGAGGACCTGACGTTTGCCGCGAACTTCATCCAGTCGCGCAATTTCCGGGCGTTCGAGGTGTATCTCGTGACGACCGGCATCTATCTGGCGCTGGCGGTGCTGCTGCGGCAGATCCTGCGCATGACCGGGCGGCGGCTGTTCCGCAAGGCGGCACGATGATCGAATTTTCCACCTGGGACATCGTGCGCAACCTGCTGCTGGCGGCGCGCTGGACGATCATCCTGTCTCTTGCAGCCTTTGCGGGCGGGGCGCTGATGGGCGTGCTGGCGCTGATGATGCGCACTTCGCGCGTGGCCGCGATGCGGCGCATCAGTTGGGCGTACATCGAACTATTCCAGGGTACGCCGCTGCTGATGCAGCTGTTCCTGGCGTTCTTCGGCCTGTCGCTGATCGGCGTGGAGGTGCCGCCGTGGCTGGCCGCGGGCGCGGCGCTGACGTTGTGGGCGGGCGCGTTTCTGGCCGAGATCTGGCGTGGCTGCGTGGAGGCCATACCGAAGGGACAGTGGGAAGCGTCGGCCAGCCTGGCGCTGGGCTACGTACAGCAGATGCGGTATGTGGTGCTGCCGCAGGCGTTGCGCATTGCAGTGGCGCCGACCGTGGGCTTTGCGGTGCAGATCGTCAAGAGCACGGCGCTGACGTCCATCATCGGTTTCACGGAACTGTCGAAGGCGGCCACGGTGATCACCAACGCCACCTTCAGTCCCTTCACCGTCTATGCCTGCGCGGCGCTGATCTATTTCGCGCTGTGCTGGCCCCTGTCGCGCCTCAGCCTCCGGCTGGAAAGGAAGTTGCATGCCCCTCATCGCCCTTGAAGACGTCCGCAAGCGGTTTGGCGACAACGAAGTGCTGAAAGGCGTGACGCTGCGCGTCGATCCTGGCGAGGTGATTGCCATCATCGGCAAGAGCGGCTCGGGCAAGAGCACGCTGCTGCGCTGCATCAACGGGTTGGAGCAGATCGACGGCGGCGCGATCATGGTGGCCGATGCGCAATTGGGCGACGATGAGCTGCGGCTGCGTGCGCTGCGGCTGAAGGTGGGCATGATCTTTCAGCAGTTCAACCTGTTTCCGCACCTGACCGTGGGGCGCAACGTGATGTTGTCGCCCATGGTGGCCAAGCGTGTGCCCGAGCGCGAGGCCGAGGACATGGCGCGCGCCATGCTGACCCGGGTGGGACTGGCGCACAAGTTCGACGCGTGGCCCGACGAATTATCGGGCGGACAGCAGCAGCGGGTGGCGATTGCGCGCGCGCTGGCGATGCAGCCGCTGGCGCTCCTGTGCGACGAGATCACGTCGGCGCTGGATCCGGAGCTGGTCAACGAAGTGCTGGCGGTGGTGCGGGAATTGGCCGCCGACGGGATGACGCTGTTGATGGTGACGCATGAGATGCGTTTTGCGCGGGAGGTCTGCGACCGGGTGGTGTTCATGCACCAGGGCCGGGTCCACGAGATCGGACCGCCGGACGAGCTCTTTACCGCGCCGGCCACGCCAGAGCTGCGGCAATTTTTAGGGATGACAGATCTGGCGGCCGACCGGTAAAAATGCACCACCTGACCCGGTGCATGCGCCTCTATCGCGGGTTGGGCGCGGTTCCTATATTGGGGTTGTCCGCAGCCGATTTGTAGTTTTTCTCCGGCGCGGTTTCACGCAACCTGAGCGATAAGGAGCGATGACATGGATAAGGACCGCATCAAGGGCGCCGTCAAGGAAGTGAAGGGCGCCGTGAAGGAAACGGCCGGCAAGGTGACCGGCAGCACCAAGACCGAGGCAGAAGGGAAAATCGAGAAAACCGAGGGCAAAGTGCAGCGCAATGTGGGCGAGGCCAAGGATCAGGCACGGGACTTGCTGGACAAGTAATCGCGGCTGCCAATTGGCATGACCCGCAACGTCCAACGAAACGCCCGAAGGAGAAGAAAATGACCCACCGTATTTGGCTTGCGATGCTGCTTGCGATCTCCGCCGTGACCGCCGGCTGCAACACGATGGAAGGTGCCGGTAAGGACATCGAACGTGGCGGGGAGAAGATCCAGAACCAGGCCAAGTAGGGGCTGGCTGCCTGCATCGAAGGGTCGGCGCGTTGACGGCGCGCCGGCCTTTTTTCGTTAGCGCGAAAACCCGCGCGCCGCGATTTCCCAGATATCTTCCACCACGCCATCGCGCACGACCACCAGCCCGTCATGCAGGTTGAACGTGGGATCGACATGCGACGGCACCAGTCGCAGCACCGCGCCCAGATCAGGCGCCTGCGCCCCCGGCTCCACGCGGACCACGCCGTGTTCGTCGTTGATGGCGGTGTAGGTCAACCCCGGTTCGCCGAAGATGGCGGGCGGGCCGCATTCGGCGGTGGTGGACTTCAGACCCGCATCGAGGATCACCCGGTCGGGCGCCGGCTTGCTCATGACGGTGGCCAGCACGAACAGGCTGTTTTCAAACGCTAGCGGGCCGTCCCATTCGTTCGCGCCGTAATCCCCATCCATGAAGGCATAGGAACCGGCCTGCAATTCGGTGTAGACGCCGCTGGCCGCATCGAATTCGGCGCTGCCCGTGCCGCCGCCCGTGATGATGTCGCAGGCGATGCCGCTCTCACGCAGCAACTGCGCGTAAGACGCCGCGATGCGCGCCGCCTGGCGGCAGACCTCGGCGCGTTCCTCGCGCGTGCGGTAATGCTGCACCGACCCGTGATAAGCCTGCAAACCGGCGAAGTTCACGCCCGGCAGGTCGCGCGCCTGCTGCGCCAGCGCCAGCACGAGGGCGTCGTCCGACACGCCGCACCGGCCCTGGCCGACGTCCACTTCCACCAGCACGTCAATCTGCGCGCCGGCCTGCACCATGGCTTGCGACACCAGCGCCAGGTTGTGCGCGTTGTCCACGCACACGCTGACCTTCGCCACGCGTGCCAACTGCCCCAGCAACGCCAGCTTGGCGGGGCCGACGACTTCGTTGCTGATGTGGATGTCCTGGATGCCGGCAGCCACAAAGGGCAGGGCCTCGCTGACCTTTTGGCAGCAGATGCCGCGCGCGCCCAGTTCAAGCTGGCGCAGGGCGATCTGCGGACACTTGTGCGCCTTGGCGTGCGGCCGCAGCGCCACGTCGTGGCGGTCGGCCCAGGCCTGCATCGCGCGCAGGTTGGCCTCGAAGGGCGTCAGGTCCAGCACCAGGCTGGGCGTATCGACGCGGGCCAAGGGATCGCCCGGTTGCGCGGGCGGGGGCAGCGCAATGCCGCGTATGACTTCCTGGGACATCCTGTTGACTCCGTAGTCTGACTGCATGAGAGGTAACACGCGCATAACCAAAGCGGGACCACCCATAACCAAACGGGCGATGCACCCCCAGGTAAACGATAGCCCCGTAACCATTGGCTACCAGTGGGCGGCATGACAGAATTTCATCATGAAAACGGCCCCCAAGGGGAGGCCCATTTCCGGCGTGGCAATGCTGCCGCGCCGGCGATGACAAGACGACCCACGTCACCCGACAGACCTGTCAACAAGTACCGGAGAAGCTCGCATGAAACTCAAGCACTGGATCACCGCCCTGACCGTCGCGGTCGCCGCCGTCGGCGCCACCAGTTCGGCACAAGCCCAGCAGTTTTTCCGCATCGGCACGGGCGGCACGGCGGGCACGTACTACCCGATCGGCGGCATCATCGGCAACGCCGTGTCGCAACCGGGCAAGCTGATCGCCACGGCGGTCGCCTCCAACGGGTCGGTCGCCAACATCAACGGCATCATGGGTGGCTCGTTTGAAGCCGGCTTCACGCAGTCGGACGTGGCGTTCTGGGCCTATAGCGGCACGGGCACGTTCGAAGGCAAGCCCAAGGCGCAGGACCTGCGCCTGATCTCCACGCTGTATCCGGAAAGCATCCACCTGGTGACGCGCAAGGGTTCGGGCATCAAGGGCGTGGCCGACCTGAAAGGCAAGCGCGTGTCGATGGACGAGCCGGGCTCCGGCACGCTGGTCGACGTGCGCCTGATCCTGGGCGCGTACGGCATGACCGACAAGGACGTGAAGGCCGAATACCTGAAACCCAATCAGGCGGGCGACAAGCTCAAGGACGGCGGCCTGGACGCGTTCTTCTTCGTGGGCGGCGCGCCTGCCGGCGCCATCGCCGAACTGGCCTCCACGGGCAACATCGAACTGGTGTCGCTGGTGGGTCCGGAAATCGATGCGCTGCGCGCCAAGCAGGAGTTCTTCACGCCGGATGTCATCACCGCCAACACGTACCAGAACATTCCCGAGGTCAAGACGATTTCGGTGAACGCGCAGATGGTGACGTCGGCCAAGATCCCTGAGCAGACCGTGTATGAAGTGACCAAAGCGCTGTACAGCGACGCCACGCGCAAGACGCTGGACGCCGGCCACGCCAAGGGCAAGCTGATCACGCGCGAGAACGCGACCAAGGGCGCGGGCATTCCGTTCCATCCCGGTGCCGAGAAGTTCTACAAAGAGATTGGCCTGCTGAAGTAATAGGCCCCCCCGAGCGCCTGCGGCGCTTCCCCCAGGGGCGCCGGTGGCGGACCGGCAGAGCCGGATCCGCGCGGCCCCGCTTGGGCGGATCGGGTTCTTTAAGCGGATAGCTTGCCTTTGAAGGGGTGGGCGAACTGTCGTAGTGCGTTATGTCGGCGGCGATCACTTTCGCGCCGCATCTGAGCAGGGCCGCCGTTGTGCGGCCCTGCTTGTTGAATCATCTTGAGAATCACCGCGATGGAAATCGATCACGAGAAAACCCAGAAGCTGGCGGAAAAGTACGATTCGGAAATCCGCTTCCGGCCGCTGGACAAGACTGCCACGTGGATCGTCTCGGGCCTGCTGGTCAGCCTCTCGATCTTTCACTACTACACCGCCGGCTTCGGCCTGCTGCGCGAAGCGACGCACCGCGGCGTGCACCTGGCCTTCGTGCTGAGCCTGATCTTCCTGGTCTTCGGCTTTTCCAAGTCGCATTACCAGCGCGAACCCAAGTCGACCTGGTATGCGCCGGGCGGCATTCCGCTGTACGACTGGATCATCGCGATCGCGCTGGCCCTGTCGGTGCTGTACATCCCGTACATCTTCGAGGACCTGGCGTTCCGCGTGGGCAATCCGCTGCCGCAGGACGTGCTGATGGGCTCGATTCTGCTGATCGGCCTTCTGGAAGCCACGCGGCGCGCCATGGGATGGCCGCTGCCGATCATCGCGCTGGTGTTCATGGCGTACGCGATGTTCGGGCCGTACTTCCCCGGACTGCTCAAGCACGCGGGCAATACGTGGTCGCAGGTCGTCAACCATATGTATCTGACCAGCCAGGGCGTGTACGGCGTGGCGGTGGGCGTCGTGGCGACCTACGTGTTCCACTTCGTGCTGTTTGGCGTGCTGGCCACCCGCATCGGGCTGGGCCAGTTGTTCCTGGACGTGGCCTCGACCGTGGCGGGGCGTTACGCGGGCGGGCCGGCCAAGGTGTCGGTGTTCGGCTCGGCGATGTTCGGCATGATTTCGGGGTCTTCGGTGGCCAACGCCGTGACGGTGGGGTCGCTGACCATTCCGGCGATGATCCGCGTGGGTTATCCGCGGCACTTCGCGGCGGGCGTGGAAGCCGCCAGCAGCACGGGCGGGCAGATCACGCCGCCCATCATGGGCGCGGCCGCGTTCCTGATGATCGAGTTCCTGGGCATTCCGTACCAGCAGATCGCCATTGCGGGCATTTTTCCGGCGTTCCTGTACTTCTTCGGCATGTTCATGCAGGTGCACTTCGAGGCCAAGCGTGAAGGCCTGCGCGGGCTGACCGCCGAGGAAATGCCCAAGCTCAAGCAGTCGTTCAAGATGCGCTGGCCCACGCTGATCCCGCTGGCGATGCTGATCGGCATGCTGGCCAGCGGCCGCACGCCGTATCTGGCGGCCTTCGCGGGCATCACGGGCTGCATCGTGGTGGGCATCCTCAATCCGTACACGCGGCTGCGGTTGCGCGACCTGTACGAAGCCTTTGAAACCGGCGCGAAGTACGCGCTGGCGGTCGGCGCAGCGGCCGGCACGGTGGGCATTGTGATCGGCGTGGTGACGCTCACGGGTGTGGGCTTCAAGATCTCGTACATCGTGATCGCCGCCTCGCAGGCGCTGGCGGCAGGCGCGGCGATCTTCCTGCCCGAGGCATTGACGGACATGCAGTCGCTGACGCTGATCGCGGCGCTGGTGATGACCGGCATTGTCTGCATCCTGATGGGCTGCGGCGTGCCCACGACCGCCAACTACCTCATCATGGTGGCCGTCGCGGCGCCGACGCTGGTGCAGTTGGGCGTGCAGCCCATTGCGGCGCACTTCTTCGTGTTTTATTTCGGCATCCTGGCGGACATCACGCCCCCGGTGGCGCTGGCCGCGTACGCGGCGGCGGGCATGGCGGGCAGCGATCCCTTCAAGACCGGGAACACGGCGTTCCGGCTGGGCATCACCAAGCTGATCGTGCCGTTTGTCTTTGTGTTCTCACCGTCGCTGCTGATTTCGGTGCAGGGCTTCACCTGGTACGAGTTCTTCGTGACCCTGCTTGGCTGCATGGTCGGCCTGGTGTTGCTGTCGGCGGCCTTGTCGCGTTTCATGCTGGTTGGCATGAAGAGCTGGGAGCGGTGGCTGTGCACGATTGGCGCGCTGCTGACCATCATTCCGGGCCTGGCCAGCGGCATCATCGGGTTGGTGATCTGCATCCCTGTTTTCATCCGCCAGCTGGCGGGCCTGAAACTGGAGAACGCGCCCAAGGTGGCGTAACGCAGGACGCGGCAAACAAAAAAGGGGCGGACCCACGCGGGATCGCCCCTTTTTGCTGAATCAGCCATTTTGTCAGCATTTGGGTGCAAAATGGGCGTCCTTGCGTGCAAGGTGACGTAGTACAACATCCGCCTTTTCCCCGGTTGCCCGGCAAAATAAATCGGCGTAAAGTAAAATTCATGTTTGCTGGTCTGCCGATATGCGGGCCGACTGTGCAAACAGGCACAAACTGCGCCATATGTTCGATATCCTGGTCTATCTGTTCGAGAATTACTACACGCCTCAGGCCTGTCCTGCTGCCGATGTGCTCGCCAAGCGGCTCGCCGCTGCCGGTTTCGAGCACGAGGACATTGACGACGCGCTCGGTTGGCTGTATGGCCTTGCCGAGACCACCGAACGGTGCGTTGACCTGGCCCAGGCGCCCACGTCCGGCACCCGGATCTACACCGATAACGAATACCAACAGCTCGGCACCGAGTCCATCGGCTTCATCGCCTTCCTGGAATCGGCCGGCGTGCTGCCCGCGCCCCTGCGCGAGATCGTCATCGACCGGGGCCTGGCCTCGCCGGAAACGCCCGTGCCGCTCTCCAAGATCAAGATCATTGCCCTCATGGTTCTCTGGAGCCAGGAAGCCGAGATCGACAATCTGGTCCTCGAAGAGCTGCTCGACGAAGAAGGCGGGCGCCTGCTGCATTGAGCACGCGTTCCCGCGCCACACTTTCCAACCCCTCAGCCCGCGCACTTGTGCGGGCTGAAGTCTTGTCCACGTCCCCTTGAATTACGTTGGCCGCTTCGCACCCAGCCCCAGCGGACCGCTGCATGCGGGCTCGCTGGCGACCGCGCTGGCAAGCTGGCTGGACGCGCGCGCGCAACGTGGGCGCTGGCTGCTGCGCATCGAGGACGTGGACACGCCGCGCACGGTGCCGGGTGCCGCGGACGTCATCATGGGGCAGTTGCGAGCGCTGGGTCTTGTTTGGGACGGCGACATCGTCTGGCAGTCTCAACGTAGCGAGGCCTACCAGGCCGCGTTCGATGCGCTTGCCGCGCAGGGCCTGATCTATGGCTGCGGCTGCACGCGGCGCGAAATTGCGGATTCTGCGCTGCGCGGCCAGACCGCGCCGGGCGCCGATGGCGAAAGACCGTATCCCGGCACCTGCCGTCACGGCCTGCCGGCGGGACGCGAGGCCCGCGCTTGGCGGTTGCGCGTGCCTGAAGGGCTGGAGCGCTTCGAGGATCGCTGGCTCGGCGCGCAGGAGCAAGACGTGGCGCAGGCAGTCGGGGATTTTGCGCTGCGGCGGGCCGACGGGCTGTGGGCGTATCAATTAGCCGTGGTGGTGGACGATGCCGCGCAGGGTGTGACTGACGTGGTGCGAGGCGCCGATCTGCTCAGCTCCACGGCGCGTCAGCGTGTGCTGGGGCGCCTGTTGGGATTGCCGCCACTGCGCTACCTGCACGTGCCGTTGATTCTGGACCCGGCCAGCGGTTTGAAATTGTCGAAGCAGAATGGCGCACCGGCGATCGACACCAGCGCACCGCTGCCGGCCCTGCAAGCCGCGTGGGCGGCATTGGGATTTACGCCGCTGCCCGCCGCGGATGTCGCGACCTTCCTGCAGGACGCCACCGCGCGCTGGGCCGAGCGGTTTCCCGGCTGACCGGCGGCTCTGCGCGACTGATTGCATCCGCGCGAATCCGGGTCAAACCGATGCCCACCCGGAAGCGCCCGGCACGCTTAACGCTGCATCCGTTCACAACGGCTGCAGATCCGCCCCCAGCATCCGCACCAGCAACGCTTCGCCGTCGTCAGCCACGCGCAGCTCGCCAAAACGCGCGACTTCATACCGCGCCGCTTCGCCTTCCGGGAAGAACCACGCGTTGGTCACGATGCGCACGCCATTGCCGCGCACGCGATAGCGCAGCGGCACTTCGGTTTCGGCGTGCGGGTGAACATCAGGCTGGATGCGCACGGGCTGCGCCACGCCGCGCGCGTCCGGTGTCAGCATCACGTAGCCGTCGGGCTCGTACCCCATGACGCCGTCCACGTCGGTGCGGTCGCCGCCCAGCCGCAAGCGCGTCACTTCGCGCCCGGCCGCGAAATTCAGCGCCATGTAGTCGCCCTGCATGAGCGAACGCGGATCGACCGGGGCCAGCTCAAGAATGACCACCTTGCCCGAGGCCAACAGCTTCTCGCGCTCCCAGATGCCAAAGTTGGCCGCCGCAAGCACCAGCGCCAGACCGCCCAGGATGGCCGCCGTGCGCCAGCGCAGGGCTGGGGACACCGGCGGCATCGGGCGCAGCTGCGCGGGCGTCTGCGTGCGCATCAGGCGCGGCACCAGCCACACTGCGGCCCGCAGCACGAACAGCAGGACCGCCGCGCCGCTAAGCCACAGCGCCTTTTGCAGCAGCGGCAGCTCCAACTGGTAGTAATAGACGCCCAGGTAAGCCAGCAAGCTGGCCGCGCCAAAGATCATGACGCGCGACTGGTTCAGGCCGAAGCCCAGCAGCAGCCACGTCAGGGCGAATCCGACGCCCGGGCTGGGCAGCCAGAACAGCGCCAGCAGCAGCAGACCGATCGGCACGCCCCATGTGACGCCCCCCGTCAGCAGGCGGCGGCGCGGCCACAGGACGGCCAGCGCGGCGGCCACGGGCAGCAGCGCGCCCGCGACGATCAGCACAGCGGTTCGCGGCGCCAACTGCCAGATGGCGGGCAATTCAATGACGGAGATGCCGCTCGCCAGCCAGACCATGCCTTGCACAGACAGCAGGAAGGCCCACGCCAGCGGCTGCAGCGCATGGCCGCGCCGCGCGCCCACGCGGTGGCTGACGGTAAGGATGACGGCGGTGGCCCACGCGCCGATCACGCCGATGGGCAACCAGAGGAAGGTGGCACGGGTCGCGTCGAAGCGGATCCACGCGTCCATCAGGTCTTCCTGCATGAGGTCGGGCGACAGGCCGCGCCAGATCAGCGCCGCGCTGGCCAAGGCGATCAGAAGACCGCTGAGGAACCGCAGGATCACGTCGGGCCCCAGCGCATAGACCGCGGCCGCCATCAGCAGCACGAAGAAGCTGGCGCTGGCGAACGAGGTCGAATCGGACAGCCCGAAAATGATGAGGATCTGCCCCGTGAAGGCCATGGCCGTGCCGCATTGCCGCCAGAATGGACCGGCGTCGCTGCGCAGCACCGCCACGCCCGCGGCGCACAGCACCAGCCCGGCGACCAGCGCGCCGCCTTCGGTGGTGATCAGATTGGAAAACGCGACGAACAGCAGCAGGAGCAGAGTGGCCAGCCAGGCGGACAAGCCCAGCAGGCACTGCACGTACCAGGGGGGCTCGGCGCGCGGCACGGCGGCGGGGGCAAGCTGCGCGACGGGCGCGCTGGAGTCGGCGGGGTCCACGGCATTGCCTGCCGACGCGCCGGCTGGTTCGGCGTCAGCGGCGGGTATGGGGACCGGCGCTTCGTTGCTGAGGCCACGCAGCCAGCGGGCGGCCACGACGGCCTCGGCCATGAGCAGTGCGGCCAGCGGCAGCGCCGCCCACACGCCGGGCTCCAGCCGCCACAGCCATTCGCCCACCACACGCAGCGACACGCAGATGACGCCGGCAGCCAGCATGGCCAGGATGACGAGATCGCGCCGGCCGCGCTGATAGTAAAGACCCAGGCCCAGCGTGGCGGCGACCCACGCAATGCCGTTGTAGGTGCCCAGGCCGCCGACGATGGAATCGCCGAACATCAGGGCCAGGACCAGCACGCTGATCGCGATGGCGGCCAGGATGCGCGGTCCGAAGACCGTGCTGGCGCGCCAGCGGCGCGCGGCCATTTCCCAGCCAAACAGCATCAGCAGGTTCAGGGCGGCCATGACGAGGCTGGGCAGGCCCGGGCCGCCGAAGATCATCAGCCAGGTGAAGACGCGTTCGCCCAGCCACAGCGCGGCCGCAAGATTGAGCACCAGCGCCCACAGCAGCCACACCGCCTGGCTGCCCGCGGCAAGCGCCCACGGCAGCAGCAGCACTGCCCACCAGGCGAACAATTCCCAGGTATCGGCACCCGTCTGATATGTTTGACCCAATAGCGCGAGCAGGGCGCCGAGCAGAATGCCGGCGAGCGCCAGCAGCGCGCCAGGTATGCTGCGTCGCACCCCGGGCCGGGCGCGCAAGCGCAATCCGGACCACGCGGCGGCCAGCGCGCACACGGCAAGAAGACCCTGCACACCGGCAAAGCGCTGCATTTTTGTCATGTCCTGCCAATTGGCGGCAACCCAGCAGACGGCGGCGCTGCCTAGCAGCAAAACCCCTAGCCACAAGGTGCTTCGCGACAAAAATTGACGCCAAGCGTGCAGTTCGGATCCCGCTTGTCTTTCAGTGCCGACTTGCATCTGGCGAATCTCCGATCTTATTATCCGCGCTGATACGGCGGGACTACCGCCACTGGATACACATGAATAAAACGCTGATTATTGCCGAGAAGCCCTCGGTGGCCCTTGATATATCACGCGCCTTGGGAGGCTTTGCGCGCGAGGGCGACTATTTTGAAAGCGAACGTTACGTTCTCGCTTCCAGCATCGGCCATTTGCTCAGCTTGGTCGCGCCCAACGATCCGGTCAAGGGAAAGTGGAGCTTCACGCACCTGCCCGTGATTCCGCCCGCGTTCGAATTGGGCCCGACCGACAAGAAGTCCGCCGAACGTCTTAAGCTGCTTGTCCGCCTGGCCAAGCGCAAGGACGTGGACGCCATCATCAACGCCTGTGACGCGGGACGTGAAGGCGAACTGATCTTCCGCTACATCGTTCAATACGCGGGCGTGAAGAAGCCGATTCAGCGTCTGTGGTTGCAGTCGATGACCCAGGCCGCCATCCGCGAGGCCTTCGCCAACCTGCGCGACGATACGCAGATGAAGCCGCTGGAAGCCGCGGCGCGCTCGCGCGCCGAAGCCGACTGGCTGGTCGGCATCAACGGCACGCGCGCCATGACCGCCTTCAACAGCAAGGACGGCGGCTTCTTCAAGACACCGGTCGGCCGGGTGCAGACGCCCACGCTGGCCATCGTGGCCGAACGCGAAGAGCGCATCCGCCGCTTCGTGCCGCGCGATTACTGGGAAGTGCGCGCCACTTTCGTCGCGGCCGCCGGCCTGTACGAAGGCCGCTGGATCGACCCGCAATTCAAGAAAGACGACAAAGATCCCGAAAAGCGCGAATCGCGCCTGTGGTCGGCCGCCGCCGCGCAAAGCGTGGTCGCCGCCTGCCGCGAGCAGCCCGGCAGCGTGACCGAGGAATCCAAGCCGTCGAGCCAGATGTCGCCGGCCCTGTACGACCTGACGTCGCTGCAGCGCGAGGCCAACGGCCGCTTCGGCTTCTCGGCCAAGACCACGCTGTCGCTCGCGCAGACGCTGTACGAACGCCACAAGGCGCTGACCTATCCGCGTACCGATTCGCGCTACCTGCCCGAGGATTACATCAGCACGGTGCAGGAAACCATGCGCGCGCTGGCCAAGGGCGGTTCCAACGCCGTGGGCGGCCTGTCGCGCCATGCCGACACCGTCGTCAGCCAGCAGTGGGTCAAACCGAACCGCCGCATCTTCGACAACAAGAAGGTGTCGGATCACTTTGCGATCATCCCCACGCTGCAGATCCCGCACGACCTGAGCGAAGCCGAAGCCAAGCTCTACGACCTGGTGCTCAAGCGCTTCCTGGCGGTGTTCTTCCCCGCCGCGGAATACCGCGTCACGACGCGCCTGACCGAAGTGCAGGGGCATCGCTTCCGCACGGACGGCAAGGTGCTGGTCAATCCGGGCTGGCTGGCCGTGTACGGCAAGGAAGCCCAGGGCGAAGACGCCAACCTGGTGCCGGTGGCGGACGGCGAGACCGTGCGCACGGAAGACATCGAAGCCGTCGGCCTGTCGACCAAGCCGCCGGCGCGCTTTAACGAAGGCACGCTGCTGTCGGCCATGGAAGGCGCCGGCAAGCTGGTGGACGACGAGGAACTGCGCGAGGCCATGTCCGAGCGCGGCCTGGGCACCCCGGCCACGCGCGCGGCCATCATCGAAGGCCTGCTCAACGAAAGCTACCTGCGCCGCGAAGGCCGCGATCTGGTGCCCACCGCCAAGGCGCGCCAGCTGATGACGCTGCTGTCGGGCCTGGATGTGGCCGAACTGACCTCGCCCGAACTCACCGGCGAATGGGAGCACAAGCTCAAGCAGATCGAGCAGGGCGGACTGGGCCGCGAGGCCTTCATGCGCGAGATCGCGCAGATGACGCAGGTCATCGTCAAGCGCGCCAAGGAATACGAGCGCGACACGGTGCCGGGCGACTACGCCACGCTGACCACGCCGTGCCCCAAATGCGGCGCCGTGGTCAAGGAAAACTACCGCCGCTACGCCTGCACGGCCTGCGACTTTTCCATCGGCAAGCACCCGGGCGGCCGCACGTTCGAACTGCCGGAAGTCGAAGAACTGCTGGCCAAGCGCGAGATTGGTCCGCTGCAAGGCTTCATCAGCAAGATGGGCCGGCCGTTTGCCGCCATCCTGCGCATCAGCGATGAGTACAAGCTGGAATTCGACTTCGGCCAGAACGACGAAGACGACAGCGAAGCCGTGGACTTCTCCGGCCACACGCCGGTGGGTCCGTGCCCGAAATGCCAGTCGCGCGTGTTCGAGCACGGCATGAGCTACGTCTGCGAAAAGTCCGTCGGCCCCGAGAAGTCGTGCGACTTCCGGTCGGGCAAGGTCATCCTGCAGCAGGAGATCTCGCGCGAGCAGATGGAAAAACTGCTGACCAACGGCCGCACCGATCTGCTGGACGGCTTTGTGTCCAGCCGCACGAATCGCAAGTTCAAGGCGTTCCTGGTGCGTCAGCCCGACGGCAAGGTGGGATTCGAGTTCGAGCCCCGTCCCGAGAAGCCGGGCCGCGCGCGTGCGCCGGCCAAGACGGCGACGAAGACCGCCACCAAGACGGCGGCCAAGACGGCTGCGAAGAAGGCGCCCGCCAAGAAGGCAGCGACCAAAACCGCAACCAAAACGGCAACCAAAACCGCCGCCAAGAAGGCCGTGAAAAAGGCTGCACCGAAGAAGACCGCGGCGTAATCCGCGCCGCGTCGCACGACCGAACGCCCGGGAAACCGGGCGTTTTCCATTGTTGGGCAGCAATCGCTGGGGTATTGTTGACGCCAAACAGCTGCAACCCAGACACTTCGAGGACGACATGACCCGTAGCTCCGACTTCACCACCCGCCGCCGCGTGCTGGCTGCCGCGTCCGCCTTCGCGGGCATCAGCCTGCTCAACGGGCGCGTCGTTTTCGCACAGCCCAAGCTGGGCAAGGTCGTGTACGGCCAGGGCAGCATCGACCCCTTTTTCGCGGCCGGCTATGTGGCGCTGAAAAAGGGTTTCTTCGGAGAAGGCGGGCTGGAGGTCGAGTACCTGAATTCGCAGAGCGGCCCGCGCACCAACCAGCTGCTGGCCGCCGGCCAGATCGTGTTCGGCGCCACGGCCGCCACCGCCGCGCCCGCGCTGACCATCGCGGGCAAGCCCGCCGCGCTGGTGTTCGGCTTTGACCGCAAGCTGACGTACGCCAACGTCATCGTGCGCCGCGAAGACTTTGAAAGCGGCAAGATCAAGTCGATGAAGGACCTGGCGGGCAAGCGCGTCGGCGCGACGCAGCCGCAGTCCAGCACGTGGCTGATGGCGCTGTACCTGATGCAGAAGGCCGGCGTGGCTGACAAGGTCGATATCCGCCCGCTGGGCGATCTGGCGACCATGCTGGGCGCGCTCAAGACCGGGTCGGTCGCGGCCAGCATGGCCACCATGTCGATGATGGAGCAAGCGCGCCAGGAAGGCTGGGGCGTGCCGATCTTCGACGCCACCACCGAAGCCTCGTGGAACGAGTTCATGGGCGGCGACGTGCCCGGCATCGCGGCGTTGACGCTGCAGGACACCATCCAGAAACGTCCCGAGGTCGTGCAGGCCTTTGTGACCGCCATGGTCAAGGCGCAGGACTTCATCACGGCCAACAGCGCAGCCGCCATCACGGACGTGATCTACGACGATTACCTGAGCGCCTTCCCGCGCGCCGCCATCGAGAAGACGCTGGGCGTCTACAAGGAGACGGTGTTCCTGAAGGACAACATCATCACCGAGGACGCGTACAACCGCATGACGGCCATCATGGGCGACGGCCGCCAGTTCTCGAATGAAGAGATCAAGACCGTGCCCTACGCCAAGTGCGTGAACATGAGCTTCGTGCGCAAGGTCCGGGGCCTTTGATGATCACGCTGGACAAGGTAGGCAAGGCGTACCAGTCGCGCCAGGGCACGACGCACGCCGTCGGCGAGGTCAGCCTGACGATCAACGAAGGCGAATTCGTGTCCATTGTCGGGCCGTCGGGCTGCGGCAAGAGCACGCTGCTGAACATGATGGCGGGCTTTCTGCGCCCCACCACCGGCACCATCAAGGTGGACGGGCGCGTGGTGGATGGGCAGGTGCCGCCGGCGTTGGGCTACATCTTCCAGAAGGACACGCTGCTGCCGTGGTTCAGCGTCAGGAAGAACGTGGCGCTGGGGTTGAAGTTTCAGGGCGTGCCGGCCGACCGCATCGCCAAGCGTGTCGCCGAACTGCTGGAGCTCGGCCACCTGAGCGCCTTCGCCGACGCCTTTCCGCACCAGTTGTCGGGCGGCATGCGGCGGCGCGTGGCGCTCTTGATGAGCCTGGCGGTGGAACCGCGCATCCTGCTGCTGGACGAGCCCTTTGGTGCGCTGGACACGCACACGAAGACGCACCTGCATCGCGAGCTGATGGAGATCTGGCGCAAGCTGGGCCAGACGATTGTGATGGTCACGCACGACCTGGACGAAGCCATCTTGCTGTCCGATCGCGTGGTGGTGCTGTCCGGCCCGCCCAGCCGCGTGCTGCTGGACGAGCGCATCCAGATCCCGCATCCGCGCGACGTCTTCACCCTGCGCGAAACGCCGCAGTTCGTCTCCCACGTGCAAAGCCTCTGGAGCGTGCTGGGCCAGCAGTTCCGCGCCGCCGCCTGATCCGATACGCGTCATGACTTCGATTGATACCGCTGACACCCTGCAGGACCAGTTGCGGCTGGACCGCCGCGCCGCCGTCGCGCGCCGCGTGCGCATCACCCTGTGGCAGATCCTGATCCTTGCCGTCATCCTGGGCTCGTGGGAGACGCTGACGCGCATCCCGTGGTTTGCGCAGAACACGCTGTTCGACCCCTTTTTCATCAGCCAGCCTTCGCGCGTGGCCGTGCGTCTGTGGGAATGGCTGCAGCCCGGGCCGCGTTCAGTCTGGCCGCATTTGTGGCTGACGCTGCAGGCCACGCTTGTCGGATTGGTGGTGGGCGTGGGCAGCGGCTTCGTGGTGGGCATGACGCTCAGCCGCAGCCGCTTTCTGGCCGACGTGTTCAACCCGTTCATCGTGGCGTTCAACTCCATGCCGCGGATCGCGTTCGTGCCGCTCATCACCATGTTCTTCGGGCTGGGGCTGGCATCCAAGGTGGTCACGTCGTGGTTCGTCGTGTTCTTTCTGGTGTTCTTCAACACCTACAAGGGCGGGCGCAGCGTAGAACGTGAGCTTGTCGATTTCTGCCGCACGCTGGGCGGTTCGCCGCGCCAGATCCTGTGGCGCGTGCGCATTCCAACGGCGGCGGCGTGGACGTTTGCCGCGCTGCCCAATGCCATCAGCTTTGCGCTGATCGGCGTGGTGCTGGCGGAATTCGTGGGCTCGACCACGGGCATGGGCTATCTGATGATCACCGCGCTGGCGACGCTGAACGCCACCGACATGTTCGCGGCAGTGACGCTGCTGTCCATCGTCGGCATTGCGCTGGTTTATTGTGTGACGTGGATTGAACGGCGGCTCTTGCACTGGGCGCCGGAATTCCGGGAATGAGCGAGGCCCGATTGATGAAGACACTTCCGTATCTGCGCAATTTCGACCTGACGGGACAGGTGGCGCTGGTGACCGGCTCGGCCCGTGGGCTGGGCTTTTGCATCGCGCGGGCCCTGGCCGGCTGTGGTGCGCGCGTGCTGATCAACGGCCGCAATGTTGAAGCGGTCAACGCGGCGGTGGGTGAGCTGACCGGCGCGGGGCTGGACGCGCATCCGCTGCCGTTTGACGTGAGCAACGACGCGGCGATGGCAGAGGCGTTCGAACGCATCGACAGCGAGCACGAGCGCCTGGACATCCTGGTGAACAACGTCGGCGCGCGCAATCGCAAGACGCTGCGCGACACCAGCCCAGCCGAAATCCGCGAGCTGATCGACACCGACCTGGTGGCCGGCATGTTGCTGGCCAAGTTTGCGGCCGAGCGCATGATGCGTCAGGGCGGCGGGCGGCTGATCGCGATTACGTCGGTGGTGGGAGAACTGGCGCGCGCGGGCGACGCGGTGTATCCCGCGGCCAAGCAAGGGCTGACCGGCATGGTGCGCGCGCTGGCGGCGGAGTTCGGCCCGCACTACATCACCAGCAACGCCATCGCGCCGGGGACGTTTGCCACGGAAACCAATGCGGAGATGGTCGCGGACCCGCAGTTCGGCCCGCGCGTGGCGGCACGCAATCCGACGGGTCGGTGGGGAGAGCCGGAGGAAATTGCGGGGGCCGCCGTGTTCCTGGCTTCGCCTGCGGCGTCGTATGTGAACGGCCACGTGCTGGTGGTGGACGGCGGGTTGTCTATCCAGTTTTGAGACGGCGCGGGTGTCGGCGGCTGCAAGGCGTCTGACACCCACTCCGGCAACGTCTCAGGTCGTCTCGTCCTGATACCAGACGCCTTCGGCCAGCATCATCTTCTGGTGGCCATGCCCCGCCGGCATCATCGGGAAGCAGTTTTCCTGCGCCGTGACCGCCACGTCCAGGAAGTACGGACCGTCATGCGCCAGGCACTCAGCCAGCGCCGCATCCAGCTTGGCAGGATCATCCACCCGTGCCGCGCCCCAGCCGAACGCCCGGGCCAGCGCCACGAAATCCGGCAATGACGCGTTGTAGCTGTGGCTGTAGCGGCCGCCGTGGATCAGTTCCTGCCATTGGCGCACCATGCCCATGTAGCCGTTGTTGCACAGCACGACCTTGACGGGCGTCTCGTGCTGCATGGCGGTGGACAGTTCCTGGATGTTCATCAGCACCGACGCGTCGCCGCTGACGCAGACCACGGTCTTGTCCGGATGCGCGACCTGCGCGCCGATGGCGGCGGGCACGCCGTAGCCCATGGTGCCTGCACCGCCCGACGTCAGCCAGCGGTTCGGCCGGTCAAAGCGCAGGTATTGCGCGGCCCACATCTGATGCTGACCCACGTCCGTCGACACGATGGCATCGCGATCCGCCAGCGCGGCGTTCAGGCGCGACATCAGGTGTTGCGGCAGGATGGCGTCGGGCGCGGGCGTGAAGCCCAGGCAGTCCTGCGCGCGCCAGGCGTCGATGCGCTTGAACCAGGGCGCCAGTCGCGCGGGCTCGAGCGGCGTGTCGCCCAGCTCGGCGCGCAACGCGCGCACCAGCGGCAGGCAGTCGCCGACCAGCGCCACGTCCACGCGCACGACCTTGTTGATCGAGGCGGGGTCGATGTCGATATGGATCTTGCGGGCGTGCGGGCAGAATTCCGACAGCTTGCCGGTGATGCGGTCGTCGAAGCGCGCGCCGATGCAGACGACGAGATCCGAATTGTGCATGGCCAGATTGGCCTCGACCGTGCCGTGCATGCCCAGCATGCCCACGAATTGCGGGTCGGACGCGGGGAAGGCGCCCAGGCCCATCAGCGTCAGCGTGCAGGGCGCGCCGGTGTGGCGCACCAGATCCGTGAACGCCTCGCAGGCCTCGGGGCCGGCATTCACCAGGCCACCGCCGCCGTAAAAGATGGGCCGCTTGGCCTGCGCGATAAGCGCGGCGGCGCGGCGCACGGCCGACTGCGGCAGCTTGGCCGCCAGCTTGCCGGACTGGCGGCGCGCGCGCAGCGCGGCCAGCTTGTGCTGCGACGGCGCGTGCAGGCCATCGCTGTCGCGCGGCACGGCAAGCTGCACGTCCTTGGGAAAATCCACCAGCACCGGGCCGGGGCGGCCCTGGCGCGTCAGTTCAAACGCACGGGCCGTCACGCTGGCCACGTCGTCCACGGCGCGGATCTGGGTGTTCCACTTGGTGACGGAACGCGAGATGCCGATGGCGTCGCATTCCTGGAAGGCGTCGGTACCGATGGCCGCCGTGGCCACCTGGCCGCTGATGCACAGCACCGGGATCGAATCGCACATGGCGTCCAAGAGGCCCGAGGTCGTGTTCGCCATACCGGGCCCGGACGTCACGAACACCACGCCCGTGCGGCCGGTAGTGCGGGCATAGCCCTCGGCGGCATGGACGGCGGCCTGCTCGTGGCGCACCAGCACGTGGCGCAGCCGCGGCTCGGCGTACAGGGCGTCGTACAGGGGCAGGACCGCCCCGCCCGGATACCCGAAGACCGTGTCGACACCGTGCGCAATCAGCGTGTCGAGCAGAATTTTCGCCCCGTTTTCAGGGGCGGCTTCGGTGGCAGTTTCGGTGGCGGCAAGCGCCGCGGCGGCGGTGGGGTGCAGGCGATCGTTCATGCTATCCATCTTATTGGTAGATCCGAAGAATTTTTATCTTCTTTTCCACGGATAACAGGCGAACGGAGTAAATTCATCTTTGATTTGGAGGAATCAAAGAAAATGAACCTCGACAAGTTCGACTTGGCCATTTTGAAGGTGCTGCAGGACAACGCGCGCGCCAGCCTGAACGACATCGGCGCGGCGGTCGGATTGTCGTCCACGCCGTGCTGGAACCGCATCAAGCGCATGGAAAGCGCCGGGGTGATTCGCGGTTACACGGTGGACATCGATCCGGCCAGCCTGGGCTTCATGGACACGGTAATCGTCCACGTGACGCTGGAAAGCCACAGCGAAGAGACGCTGTACGAATTCGGGCGCGCGCTGGCCCAGATACCGGAGGTGCTGGAGGCGTTTCTGGTGTCGGGCGACTATGACTATTACATCCGCATCGCCGTGCGCGACACCCGCGACTACGAGCGCCTGCTGCGCGAACAGCTCTACCGCATCCCCGGGATCCGGCACAGCAAGTCCTGCTTCGTGCTGCGCCGGTTGAAGGAAACCAAGCTGCCGCTGACGGGGCCGGGGGCCGGGCCGGCGTCATAGGGCAGCGCCATTGGCATAGGGCAGCGCCATTGGCACAGGGCAGCGCCAGTCGCGTAGGGGCGGCGCCAGTCGCGATGGGCGGCCCCATCGCCACGGCCGGCATTCCAACGTCCTCAGCGCAGCACGTAGTCCACGGGCACCGCCGGCTCCGGCAGCGGCCGCACACCCAGCCCTTCGAGCAGATCGATCTCGATCACACGGGCCAGCGCCGACAGCGGCAGGTCGTTTTCGTCCGCGCCGAAGGGATCTTCCAGCTCGTCGCCCAACGCG
This sequence comes from Achromobacter animicus, assembly GCF_902859585.1. GTDB lineage: Bacteria > Pseudomonadota > Gammaproteobacteria > Burkholderiales > Burkholderiaceae_B > Achromobacter > Achromobacter animicus. The sequence continues at coordinate 41,726 of NZ_CADIJM010000018.1, forward strand.
TCCAGGCCGAAGAATGTGTAGGCGACGATGGTCACCGCAAGCGGCGTCAGGAACTCCAGCGTGCCCACCAGACCGAAAGGCAGCAGCAGGCAGAACAGCCATGCGGTGCGATGCAACAGCAGCGAGTAGGCGAACGGACAGGGCGTGAACTTGATGCGTTCGCAGGCCGCCTGGATCGCGGCGCACTGCGCGACGCGCTGGGTCAGCCCCTGATACAGGATGTCGGTCAGTTCCCCGCGCCGCAGGCAGGCCGCGAGATCCCGGTTGATGGACATGAGCAGCGCATCGGGCACGTTGCGGCAGCCAGCCAGGGAATCCAGCTCGTCCTGCTGCACCCACGGACGCACGGCCTCGACCATGTCCTGTCCGCGCAGCCGCGCCGCCAGCCCATACCCGAAACCGATGCAGCGCCGCACCAGCCGTTCCTGCACCGGATTGGCGGTGCTGGCCGCCAGCAGCACGGCGCTTTCGCGCGCCAGGCTGCGCGCCTGCACAACGAGGTCGCCCCACTGCTTGCGGGCTTCCCACCAGCGGTCATAACAGACGTTGTTGCGAAAGCCCATGAAGACGGACAGGGCCAGACCGAAGAGCGAGAAGGGCACCGCGGTCAGGTGCGCGGGCGAGAAGACCTGGCGGTGGTACATCCACACCACCACGCAGGAGAGCACCGTGATGACGATGATCCTGCTGAGGATGCGCGGAATGATGGAACCGCGCAGTACAAAGAACAAAGCCAGCGCGGAGGGCCGCGGACGGACGATCATGATGAATATCAAGCAAGGGACAAGGCGGCGCCAACTATACGCCTGTCATCGCGCAATAAAGCCGCCGATATAATTCTGTTTCGTCTCACCGCCACCCTCGAGCCTCAATGACCACCGAAGACACTCCGATCAAGCCCTGGTATGCCGTCCGCCGCTCCAAGCTGCACGGCAACGGCGTCTTCGCCGCCCGCAAGATCCCTGCAGGCACGCGCATCATCGAGTACGGCGGCGCGCGCATCAGCGCCAAGGAAGCCGACCGCCGCCATCCCACGAATCCGGATGATCCCTTCCACACGTTCTTCTTTGCGCTCAGCTCCGGCCGCGTGATCGACGGTGGCGACGAAGGCAACGATGCGCGCTGGATCAACCATTCCTGCCAGCCCAACTGCGAGGCGCAGGAGGGCAAGCACGGCAAGCGCGTCTACATCGTGGCGCTGCAGGACATTCCGCGCGGCACGGAACTGTCTTACGACTACGGTCTGGTCCTGGACGGCCGCATCACGAAGGCGCTGAAGGAAGGCTACAAGTGCCTCTGCGGCACGCCGCCTTGCCGCGGCACGATGCTGGCGCTGCCCAAGAAAATGGCGAAGAAGGCCGATGCGGACAAGGCCACTAAGACCGATGCCGGCAAGGCCAGGAAAGCCAACGCTGCCAAGACCGCGAAAACTGAAACATCCGAGGCCGCCAAGGCCGCCTGACGGAAAACGGGGCCCGTCGCCCCATTTCCCAAGACCCCAACCGCAATAAGCATATTCAGACCCGCGCTGCGGACAGGCGTACAATCGACCGGTCGTTAACACGACATGCAGTACGTCTTCAGGGCGGGGTGCAATTCCCCACCGGCGGTATGCCATGCAATGTGGCGAGCCCGCGAGCGCCCGGCCAAGCTTTGGCCGGGGTCAGCAGATCTGGTGAGATGCCAGGGCCGACGGTCATAGTCCGGATGAGAGAAGATGTGCCGGCACATACTCGGCTGCGCCGGGCGCGTTTGCGCCTTGCCTGGCCGTATTGCGTTCGGCTGTCGATTAGCCCTGAAACGTTTTTCGCCCCATCCTTTTGCGAGAGCGTTTCAATGTCCAACGTTGCCTTCACCCAGCAGTCCCCCATCCCCAGCCTGGCTTCGCAGCCCTTTGCCGTGCGCCTGTCGCGCGCGTTGCATCATCTGCGCCTGGGCCGTCCCGTCATCCTCATGGACGACTTTGACCGCGAGAACGAAGCGGACCTGATCGTCGCGGCCGACAAGCTGACCGTGCCCGTCATGGCGCAGCTCATCCGAGACGGCAGCGGCATCGTCTGCCTGTGCCTGCCCGGCGACACGCTGGATCGCCTGGAATTGCCGCCGATGGTCCAGCGCAACCAGAGCCGCTTTGCCACGGCCTTCACCGTGTCGATAGAGGCGCGCGAAGGCGTGAGCACCGGCGTGTCCGCCGTCGACCGCGTCACCACCATCCGCGCCGCCATCTCGCCGTCGGCGCAGCCCGACGACATCGTCAGCCCCGGCCACGTGTTTCCGCTGCGCGCCCAACCGGGCGGCGTGCTGACGCGCCGCGGCCACACCGAAGGCTCGGTGGATCTGGCCGTGCTGGCCGGCATGCGCCCGGCGGGCGTGCTCTGCGAACTGATGAATGCCGACGGCACGATGATGCGCGGCGCGGCGCTGGATCGCTACGCCGCCGAGCACGGGCTGGTGGCGCTGACGATCGCTGAACTGGCCGACCATCTGCAAAAGCTCAAGGACGGCCAAGCCGAAGCGATCGACGACGAAGTGCTGGAGATGGCGGCGACAGTCTGAACGCACTCGTAGAACGCACCCGCGGCTGCGCTGGCCGCGGGCGGCGTCGACAGGGTGAGTTGTTGAACGAGCATTTGAACGAGTGCGCGCGCCCCGATCGCGGGCATGAGCGGATGGCATAATTCGCGCGAAGCGATGCAGATCCATGGCCGCCTGGTGGCCACTGCGCCCGACCACGATTGGCCGGCCTGCCATCGCGTGCCGCCAATTCAATGAGCCATTGCTCACGTTTGATTCTCGCCCTTTGCCTCACTCATGACCGTCATTCCCCAGCCCCGGAAATCACCGCGCCAACTCAGATCGCAGCAAACCGTCGACACCATTCTTCAGGCCACGGCTCGCGTTCTGGCCTCACACGGGTATGCCGGCACCAACACGAATCTGATCGCGGAAACGGCGGGCGTGAGCGTGGGCTCGCTCTATCAATACTTTCCCAACAAGAACGCGCTGATCGCCGCGCTGCATGACCGGCATGACAACCAGATGCTGGACGTGATCGACGATGTGCTGAACGGCAACCCGGCAGCCACGCTGCGCGAGCGCGTGGGCGCGATCGTGCAGGCGATGCTGCACGCGCATCTGCTGGAGCCCGCGCTGCACCGCGTACTGGAAAGGGAGTTTCCGCTGTTCGACCAGCCGCACGAGCACAGCCGCGCGGACCAGGACATCCACCGCCGCATGCGGCATCTGCTGGAGTTGCACCGCGCAGAAGTCGCGCAGCAAGACCGGGATCTGGCGACCTACGTGGTGTTGCGGATCATGGAGTCGCTGGTGCACGCGGCCGCGCTCGAGCCGCCCGCGGGCTTCACGCCCAAGCAGTTGGAAGGCGCGGTGGTCGATGCGGTCATGGGATACCTGGGCGCGTCTGGAAACGCCGCGCCGGGCAAGATGAGCAAGGCAGTCAAAGCTGCCCCGAAGGCGGCCAGGACGGTCAGCGCAGACAAGCCGGCTAAAGCCATCAAGACAGCCAGCGCCGCCAAAAAGGCGAAGCCGGCGCGCGCCTAGCCGCCGGACTCAGGCGCCGGACTCAGACGCCGGACTCAAGCGCCGCGCGCCATTCTGGCGAGGCAGTCCGCCGGGCCGCCCGTCACAATGCGCGCGCTGCACGCCAGCATCAGGTTCAGATTCAGCCCGAAGTCCTCGACGGTATGGCCTTGCGCGTCGACCATGCGCGAGGCGCCGTCGTCCGCCGCCGCCCCCACCGCCACCTGATCGATCAGCGTGCCGGCCTGGTTGGTGTAGCCCCACACGGGCTTGCCGCAGGCGATCGCGTAGCCCACTTCAAAAGCCGTGCCCGAATCGGGCTCGGCGCCGCGAAACGGATTCAGGTTTGCCATCACCATGTCGGCACGGCGGATCAGCGCGACGTTCGCGCGGTAGATCCATTCTGCAAGCGCCTGCCCGGCAAGTTCCGGCGGCGCGGCGTTATCCAGCGGGAACAGGCCCTCGAAACCGTAGGTGGCGCACAGGGTCTTGAGCCGTTCGCCGTGTGCCACGGCATCGGGCAGAAAGACATCGAAACCCGCCAGGTACACACTGCGCATGGCCCTTACTCCGGATCGGCGACGTTGAAGGCTTCGCCGGTGGCGAAGAAGGAGCCGCCGGCCAGGTAGTGCACCGACCGGCGCTCGTCGTCCGGAAAGTGCCAGCGGTTGCCGGAAAACACGTCCGGCGCCGCCCACGCGGCCACGACCTCGCCGATGAAGAGATCGTAGGCCTGTTGGTTGTGCGGTTCGGAAATGACCTTGCATTCCAGCCAGCCCAGGCAGCCCTCGATGAGCGGTGCGCCGATCTTGCTGGCGGGAAACGTCGTCAGGCCGCTGGCCTGGAACTTGTCGTCGTCGCGTCCGGACTGCGATCCCACCACCATCGTGGCGCGCGCTTGCGCCCGCGACGGAATGCACAGCGCGAACTCGCCCGACGCTTCGATGAGTTCACGCGTCCAGGTATTCTTGTCGACCACGACCAGCATCTTGGGCGGACTGAAGTCCAGCGGCATGGCCCACGCCGCGGCCATCACGTTGCGGGCATCGCCGTGCGCGCTGGTGACCAGCACGGTCGGGCCGTGGTTCAGAAGGAGATAGGCGCGGGGCAGGTCAACGGGTTCGATCATGGACACCTAGAACATGCCGTTCTTGTTGGCGGGATTCTCGGGGATTTCCTGGCTGACGTCCCAGTGTTCGACGATCTTGCCGTCCTGGACGCGGAAGATGTCGACCACGGCCTGGCCGCGGTCTTCCGGCGAATCGCGCCACAGGTTGTGGATCATGACGAGGTCGCCCTCGGCGATGACGCGCTTGATCTCGACGATGGCCTGCGGATGCTGCTCGAAGTAGCGCGGGAAAAAGTCGACCATCGGCCCGACGCCGTCCTGCATGTACGGATTGTGCTGCGTGTAGTTCGGGCCGACATACAGGCGCACCGCCTCGTCGACGTCCCGGTCCTGGAACATCATGCGGAAGAACGCGACGGCGATTTCCTTGTTCGATTGCGGCGCGGCGGCAAGCGCCGGTGCAGTTGCCACGCAACTGGCGGCGACCAGCAGGCAGGCGGCCAAGGATTTCCACTTCTTACGCATACAGGACTACTCAGATGACGCCGATCGGCGGCCTGCCAGTTTACAAACAAACGCGTCCGAGGATCAGTATCCGACGGTATAACGGCGGCGCGAATGCTGGGGCGTCTCGATCTCGTCGGCCAGGGCGATCGCGTAATCTTCCATCGAAATCCAGCTCTTGCCGTCGTCGTCGGCCAGCAGATGGTCGTCGCCCACGCGGAACGTGCCGGTGCGCTCGCCGGGTTCGAACATGGCCGAAGGCGACAGGAAGGTCCAGTTCAGCACCTTTTCCTGACGCAGGGTGTCCAGGAACACGACGCCTGCTCGGGCCTCGGGCTTGTAGGCATCGGGGAATTCGGGGGTGTCGATCAGCATCTTGCCGGGTGCGACCAGCAGGCTGCCGGCGCCGCCCACCACCAGCAGACGCGGCACGCCGGCGTTCTTGACGGCGGCCAGCAGCGGCTTGGCGTCGGCGGACACGAAGCGCGTGGCGCTAATGACGGCGTCGTGGCCGGCCAGGATGGGGGTCAAACCTTCGGGATCGGTGGCGTCGCCCTGGCGGACGGTCAGGCCCGGCTGCTCGTTCACTTCGCCTTGGGTGCGGGCGATGCCCGTCACTTGATGACCGCGCTTGAGCAATTCGTCTGCCACGCGCGAACCCACGCGCCCGGTAATGCCGATCAATGCGATTTTCATGGTCTTGCTCCTGGAAGGAATGGGCCGGGAACAGGCACCGCACGATTGCGGCGGAACAGGGTCCGGCTCAAGGCAAAGCCATACTATTCGGTCAAATCCGAACGAAAAACCCGTCAAACAGGAAGAGTTCTTTGCAATCCATGCACCAATGCGCTGGATGGCGGCGGGCGGCTGGGGTTTGACCGGGCGTGCACGCAGCAGCGGCACGCCCGATCAGTGTGCGCCCGGCGGCCCCGCTTGAACAGGGGCCGCCCCCGCGATCAGCGGGCGGCGCGTTGCGCCTGATAGACCTGCAGATGCGAATAAGCCACGCGCAGGTAAGTCGCGTCCACGCCCAGCGTGCGGGCACGGCGGACCATGTCGCCGACGATGTGGTCGGCCTCGACGGGCAGGCCCTGGCGCAGGTCGCGGAACATGGAGGCGGTCATGGGCTGGGTGCGGTCCGACAGCAGCTTGCGCACGGTGGCGTCCGCCTCGGGCCGCACGGTGTGACCGGAGGCTGCGGCCACCGACTGCGATTCCTGCAGCAGACCGAGCAGGATGTCGACGCCGTCGTCGGTGGACGCGATCTCGCCGACCGAGCCGCGCATCAGGCAGGTGGCTGCGGCCAGCGTCGTCAGCATGACGTACTTTTCCCAGATGTCCTGATAGATGTTTTCGCTGAGGCGGCTGACGTATTCGCCGCCCGCCAGCGCCTGCTCCAGCGCCACGCAGCGCTCGCTGCGGGCGGGGCCGGCGCGTTCGCCGAACACCAGGTTGGCGTGCTTGCCCAGGTGGACGACTTCGCCTTCGGGGCCGAGCGTGGCGTTGATCTGGCACAGGCCGCCCAGCACGCGATGCGGTTCGAACTCGCGGTCCAGCACGTCGTACTGAAGCACGCCGTTCATGATGGGCAGCACGGCGGTGTCCGGCCCCACGGCGGGGCGGATAGCCTCGATGGCGCTGTCCAGGTCGTAGGCCTTGCAGGACAGCACGACGACGTCATAGCTCTCTTGCAACGTCTGCTGCGTGACCAGCTTGGGGTGCAGCGTGGCGTCACCCAGCGGGCTCTGGATGCGCAGCCCGTGTTCGCGGATGCGCGCGGCACGCGGCTCGCGCACCAGGAACGTCACGTCCGCGCCGGCTTGCGCCGCCCGTCCGCCAAAGTATCCGCCGGTGCCGCCGGCGCCCAAGAACAACAACCGCATGCCTGTCTCCTGTTGGCTGCCCGCGTCAGGCGCGGGCCGATGCGGGCATTATGCGCCCGGGCCACGCAGCCGCGCACGCGCGGCGGCCGATGGATCATGCGCTGGACGCTTCAGGCTTGCGGCTCCACGCGTCGGACCTGCCCAAGACGCACCAGGCTTGCTGTCCTGGACGCCTCACGCCTGCTGTTCGCGTTCCAGCCAGGCTTCGTAGCCGCCGCGCAGCGCCCAGATCTTGCGGTAGCCGGCCGCGCGCAGCCGCGAGGCGAGCAGGGCAGCCGACACCTCATTCGGGCACGCGCAATAGACCACGATGTCGGAATCGATCGCGCCGGGATCCAGCGCGGGCAACGGCTGCTTCAGGTCCACGGCCACGGCGCCCGGAATGCGCGCGGCATCGCGCTGCGCCTCGGGCCGCACGTCGAAGACCAGCGCCTCGCGGCCGTCCTGGCGCCATTGCATCAATTCGTCAACCGACAGCCGTGGAATGACGCGCAGGCTGCGCAGCAGGATCTTGCGTCGCAGAAAGCGCGCCACGATATAGAGCGCCAGCACGGCCGCCAGCACCGCCAGTCCCATCGGGCCGTAGGTGCCCAGGATGTCCAGCACGTCGTTGATGACGCTGTGGAAGAGGCCGCCGAGCAACAGGGCCGAGCCCACCCAGATCAGCGCGCCAGCCAGGTCATAGAGGAAGAAGCGGCGGTAAGGCGTGTTGGTCAGCCCGGCCATGACGGTGGACAGCGCGCCCGCGCCCGGCAGGAACTTGCACACCAGCAGCGCGCGCACGCCGATGCGCAGGTACAGCCGCTGCGTCTGCCGGATGCACGAGTCCTGCGACAACGACAGTTTGCAGACCACGCCCAGCAGACGCGACCCGTAGCGCCTTCCCGCCCAGTACCACAGGCTGTCGGCGATGAGGCACGCGGCCGTGGCGGCCAGCAGCGGCACGAGCCAGCCGGCGGCGCCGGCCAGCGCGCCGGCGGCGATCATCATGGGGTAGGCGGGCACCGGCAGACCGGCTTGCTCGATGAGGACGTTGGCGAACACGAGCCACCCGCCGTACTGTTCGAGCAGCAATTGAATATCTTGCATTGGGGTTTCCAGCTTGCCGCGCGCGGCGCGGGCGCGGCTCATGCGCGCAATTTTAGGCGCGCGGCCTCGCGCTTGGGGCATAGACCCTGCCGTCCGCGCGGCAACACTGCGTTCCATTGCAGTGCGTCGCACGACCCGCCGGTGTCCATCCATCGGGACACCACGCACCAAACTGGTGCCACGCTTCCCCGCGAGGGTGCCTATAATCCTGCCCGGCCATCAGGTTTCCCCGCCTTGTCGCGGGAACGCCCCGTGGCATACATATTGCTTCGCCAGGACAGGCTGAGAACTCGACCATTTGGCCGGGTGCGCCGCCTGGCGCTCCCATCCGATGACCGATCCCACGTCCCCGTTCACGCACGATCTGCCCGGCACGCCTGCCTGCGGCAGCGGCCTCCGTGCGGCGGGCGGCATCCCCCCATCCCTCCATTTCCTGTCCTTCCCCGCGTAGGAGTCACCTGCATGAAATCCCTTTCCCTTTCGTCCGCCGGAGGCATCGCCCGCCGCGGCCTGCTCAAGCTGGCCGCAGCGGCCGCCGGCGCGCTGCTGTTCTCGGGCGCGGCCCTGGCGCAGGCGCCCGCCAAGATCAAGGTCGCCGCCGTCTACACGGTGCCGGTCGAGCAGCAATGGGTGTCGCGCATCCACATCGCGCTGTCCGCCGCGCGCGACCGCGGCGAGATCGACTACACGTTCTCGGAAAACGTCACCAACGCCGACTACGAGCGCGTGCTGCGCCAGTACGCCGAGCAGGGCAACAAGCTGATCGTGGGCGAAGCCTTCGCGGTTGAAGCCGCGGCCCGCAAGGTCGCCAAGGACTATCCGCAGACCGCCTTCCTGATGGGTTCGTCGGGCAAGCCGCAGCAGCCCAACTTCTCGGTGTTCGACAACTACATCCAGGAACCGGCCTACCTGACCGGCATGATCGCCGGCGGCATGAGCAAGACCGGCAAGATCGGCCTGGTGGGCGGCTACCCCATCCCCGAAGTGAACCGCCTGATGAACGCGTTCATGGAAGGCGTCAAGGAAGTGAACCCGAAGGCCGAATTCACGGTGACCTTCATCGGCTCGTGGTTCGATCCCCCGAAGGCCAAGGAAGCCGCCTTCGCCATGATCGACAAGGGCGCGGACGTGCTGTACGCCGAGCGCTTTGGCGTGTCGGACGCCGCCAAGGAACGCGGCAAACTGGCCATCGGCAACGTGATCGACACGCAGCCGCAGTACCCGGAGACGGTGGTGGCCTCGGCGCTGTGGAGCATGATCCCGACCATCGAAGAAGCCCTCAAGCAGGTGAAGGCTGGCGCGTTCAAGGCCGATGACTTCGGCCAGTACTCGCTGATGAAGCACAAGGGCTCGTCGCTCGCGCCGCTGGGCACGTTCGAACAGAAGATCCCCGCCGACCTGATCGCCAAGGTCCAGGCCAAGGAAAAAGCCATCCTGGACGGCAGCTTCACCGTGAAGGTCAACGACAAAGAACCCAAGTCCTCGGCACGATGAACCAAGCGCCTCTCGCCCTGCAACTGACGGGGATCACCAAACGCTTCGGCAGCCTCACGGCCAACGACGATGTCTCGCTTACGCTCCGCCAGGGCGAAGTGTTGGCCTTGCTGGGCGAGAACGGCGCCGGCAAATCGACCCTGGTGTCGATCCTGTTCGGCCACTATGTGGCCGATGCCGGCAGTATCGAAGTCTTCGGCAAACCTTTGCCCGCCGGCCGGCCCGATGCCGCGCTGGCGGCGGGCGTCGGCATGGTGCATCAGCACTTCACGCTGGCCGACAACCTCACCGTGCTGGACAACATCATGGTGGGCACCGAATCGCTCTGGAAGCTGGCCTCGGGCCGCGGCCAGGCGCGCAAGCGCCTCGTGGAACTCGGCCAGCGCTTCGGCCTGGGCGTGGACCCGGACGCGCGCGTCGGCACGCTGTCGGTCGGTGAAAAGCAGCGCGTCGAGATCCTGAAGGCGCTGTACCGCGGCGCCCGCGTGCTGATTCTGGACGAACCGACCGCGGTCCTCACGCCGCAGGAAGTGCAGGATCTGTTCGCGACGCTGCGCGGCTTCGTCGACGAAGGCCTGGCGGTCATCTTCATTTCGCACAAGCTGGACGAAGTAATGGCCGTGTCGCGCCGGGTGGCGGTGCTGCGGCAGGGCAAGCTGGTCGCGGAACGCGACACCGCGGGCACCAACCCCGCGGAGCTGGCCGAACTGATGGTGGGCCGCAAGGTGGTCATGCCGCGCGCCGAGGCCGCGACTGCCGCCGAGCAGGCTGCGCCCGTGGTGACGCTGTCGCAGGTCACCGTGCGCGACAGCCGCGACGGCGCGCCGCGCCTGGACAGCCTGGACCTCGTGGTCCACACGCATGAAATCGTGGCCATCGCCGGTGTGGCCGGCAACGGCCAGCAGGCGCTGGTGTCGGTGCTGACCGGCCTGCGCCAACCGTCGGACGGCACGATCCGGCTGGGTCCGGAACACGCCGCCGCGCCCACGACACCCGCCGGCTGGACGGCCGCGCGCGTGGGCCGCATTCCGGAAGACCGCCACGGCGAAGGCATGATCGGCGACAGCCCCTTGTGGGAAAACGCCATCGTCGAAGACCTGAAGGACAAGCGCTTTGCGCGTCACGGCCTGATCCGCGCCCGCGCGGGCAAGGCGTACGCGGCCTCGCTGGCCAAGCAGTTCGACGTGCGCGCCGCCTCGCTCGATGTACGCACGCGCAGCCTGTCGGGCGGCAACATGCAGAAGCTGATCCTGGGCCGCACACTGGCGCGCGAGCCGCGCTTCATCGTGGCCGACCAGCCGACATGGGGCCTGGACATCGGCGCCGTGGCCTACGTGCGCGAGCAGCTTCTGGCCGCCCGCGCGCGCGGCGCCGGCGTGCTGCTGGTGTCCGAGGACCTGGAAGAGATCTTCGCGCTGGCCGACCGCATCGCCGTGCTGTGCGGCGGCAAGCTGGTCGCGATCAAGCCGGTGGCCCAGTGGACGCCCGCCACCGTCGGCCTGGCCATGACGGGAACCCGGGCATGACGGTTTGCACCGTTCCGCCCGGCTTTCTTCACTATTGAGCATCCCATGAAACTGATCCTGGAACGCCGCCCCGAGCCCAGCCGCCTTGCGCTGGCGCTGGCGCCCATTGCGGCCATCCTCTTCACGCTGGCGGTCTGCACACTGCTGGTGGCCTGGGCCGGCGCCCCCGTCGGCCGCACCTACGCGCTGCTGTTCGAAGGCGCGTTCGGCACGCGCTTCGCGCTGTCCGAAACCCTGACCCGCGCCACGCCGCTGATGCTGACCGGCCTGGCCTGTGCCGTGGCGTTCCGCGCGCGCTTCTACAACATCGGCGCCGAGGGCCAGCTGTATCTGGGCGCCCTGGCGGCCGTGGCCGTGGGCGGCCTGCACGGCGGCACGGGTTTCGATCTGCCGATGCCGGTCCTGTTCGGCGGCATGATGCTGGCGGCCGCCCTGGCCGGCGCCTTGCTCCTGCTGATTCCGGCCATCCTGAAAACCCGCCTGGGCGTCGACGAAGTCGTGACCACGCTGCTGGGCAACTTCATCGTGCTGCTGTTCGTGTCCATGATGCTGGACGGCCCGATGAAGGACCCGATGGCGATGGGCTGGCCGCAATCGGTGGCGCTGAACGGCGACCTGGAACTGGGCAAGCTCATCGAGCGCACGCGCGCCCACACCGGCCTGTTGTGGGCCGCGGGCCTGGCACTCGGCCTGTGGCTGCTGAACCGCTACACCGTCTTCGGTTTCCAGATGCGCGCGGTGGGCGCCAACGCCCACGCGTCGCGCTTTCTGGGCCTGCCGGTCAACCGCGTGATGCTCGGCACCGCCATGCTGTCCGGCGCGCTGGCCGGCCTGGCCGGCGCCATCGAAGTGGCGGGCCGCACCAGCTACGTCACGCTGGATATGTCCCCGGGCTACGGCTACACGGGTGTCGTCGTCGCCATGCTGGCCGGCCTGCATCCGCTGGGCGTGATCCTGGCCAGCATCTTCGTGGCCGGCATGCTGGTGGGCGCCGACAGCATGAGCCGCGCCATTGCCGTGCCGAACTACATCGCCGACGTCATCGTCGCCACCTCGTTGCTCGCCATGCTGGTCGCGACGCTATTCGCGCAGTACCGCCTGCGCCGCAACAAGGCTTGAGGAGCACGCCATGGAATGGATGGATCTGATGAGTTCCTCGGCCTTCTGGGTGGCCGTGCTGCGCCTGGCCACGCCGCTGATACTGGGCACGCTGGGCGTGCTGCTCTGCGAGCGCGCCGGGGTGCTGAACCTGGGCATCGAAGGCATCATGGTGGCCGGCGCCTTCACCGGCTGGCTGGTCGTGTACCTGGGCGCGCCGCTGTACGTGGGCGTGCTGGCCGCCGCGCTGGCCGGCGCCGTGTTCGGCCTGCTGCACGCCGTGCTGACGGTGCCGCTGGGCCTGTCGCAGCACGTGTCGGGCCTCGGCGTGACACTGCTCGCCACCAGCGTCAGCTATTTCGCGTACCGGGTCACGTTCCCCAGCGTGTCCACGCCGCCGACGATCACGCCGTTTGCTGAAATGAAGTTCTTGGACGGCATTCCGCTGATCGGCCCCGTGCTGGCCGGGCAGACGCCGATGACGCTGATCGCGCTGGCCGCGGTGCCGATTCTTGCGTGGGTGCTGAACCGCACGCCCGTGGGACTGGCCGTGCGCATGGTGGGCGAGAACCCCGCCGCCGCCGAAGGCCAGGGTCTGTCCGTGACGCGCCTGCGTATCGGCGCTATCGTGGCCGGATCGGCGCTGATGGGCGTGGCCGGCAGCTTCCTGACGCTGGCCGCGTTCAATGCGTTCTTCTTCAACATGGTCAACGGCCGCGGCTGGGTCTGCGTGGCGCTGGTGGTGTTTGCGTCGTGGCGGCCGGGCAAGGCGCTGCTGGGCGCGCTGATCTTCGCCTTCTTCGATGCGCTGCAGTTGCGTCTGCAGCAGGGCGGCGCGGCGCTGCCGGGCCTGCCCGAACTGCCGTATCAGGTGTACCTGATGCTGCCTTATATCCTGTCCATCCTGGCCCTGGTGTTCATGGCGCGCCGCGCCGCCTACCCGCAGGCCTTGATGAAGCCGTATCGCAAAGGCGAAAGGTGATCCCCCCCGAGGCGCTACGCGACAGGGATGCAGCAACTGAATGTTTTCGCAAGGAATTCGCATGCTCGATCTGATCATCAAGAACTGCACGCTGCCCGACGGCCGCAAGAACATCGACATCGGCGTGGCCGACGGCCGCATCACCGCGCTGGAACCGGCGTTGAAGGCCGAGGCCGCGCAGACCGTGGACGCCGCCGGCCAGCTGGTGACGTCGCCCTTTGTCGACGCGCATTTCCACATGGATTCCACGCTGTCCTTCGGCCTGCCGCGCGTGAACCAATCGGGCACGCTGCTCGAAGGCATCGCGCTGTGGGGCGAGCTCAAACCCCTGCTGACGCAGGAAGCGCTGGTGGAGCGCGCACTGGCCTATTGTGATTGGGCCGTGGCGCGCGGACTGCTGGCGATCCGCTCGCACGTGGATGTCTGTGATCCGCGCCTGCTGGCGACCGAAGCGCTGTTGCACGTGCGCGAGAAGGTCAAACCCTACCTGGACCTGCAGCTCGTTGCCTTCCCGCAGGACGGCGTACTGCGCGCGCCCGGTGCGCTGGACAACCTGAAGCGCGCGTTGGACATGGGCGTGGACGTGGTGGGCGGCATCCCGCACTTCGAACGCACCATGCAGGACGGCGCCGAATCCGTGCGCATCCTGTGTGAACTGGCGGCCGAACGCGGCCTGCGCGTGGACATGCACTGCGACGAAAGCGACGACCCGCTGTCACGCCACATCGAGACGCTGGCGTACCACACGCAGCGCCTGGGCCTGCACGGCCGCGTGACGGGTTCGCACCTGACTTCCATGCACTCGATGGACAACTACTACGTGTCCAAGCTGATCCCGCTGATCCGCGAGGCGGGCGTGTCCGCGATTGCGAATCCGCTCATCAACATCACGCTGCAAGGCCGCCACGACACGTATCCCAAGCGCCGCGGCATGACGCGCGTGCCGGAACTGATGGCGGCGGGCGTGCCGGTCGCCTTCGGCCACGACTGCGTGATGGACCCGTGGTACAGCCTGGGTTCCGGCGACATGCTGGAAGTTGCGCACATGGGCCTGCACGTCGGCCAGATGACGGGACAGGACGCCATGCGCGCCTGTTTCGAAGCGGTCACCACCACGCCTGCCAGGATTCTGGGCCTGGACGAGACGGGCCTGGAAGTCGGCAAGCGCGCCGACCTGGTGCTGCTGCAGGCGCGCGACGCGGTCGAGGCCTTGCGCCTGCGCGCCACGCGCCTGATGGTGCTGCGCGCCGGCAAGGTGGTGGCAACCACGCCGCCAGCCACCGCCACCCTGAACCTGCCGGGCCGCCCCGGCGCCGTCAGCTTTCAGACACCGGCCCGCTGACGTACGCCGGCTGCGCGGCGGCCGTCACGATGATCTCCACCAGCAGATCAGGCGAGGCCAGCTTGGCCTCGCACGTGGCGCGGGTGGGCATTGCCTTCGGCAGCGCCCATTCCGCCCACACCGCATTCATGCCGGCAAAGTCGCGCTCGATGTCCTTGAGCCAGATCTGCACCGTCAACAGGCGCGACTTGTCCGTGCCTGCCTGCTTCAGATAGCCGTCGATCTTGGCCAGCACGTCGCGGGTCTGCGCGGCGATGCCGCCTTCCGCATTCGAGGTCACGCCCGCCACATACACGGTGTCGCCGTGAATCACGATGCGGGACAGGCGCTCGTTCGTTTCCTTGCGCACGATATCGTTCATTGGTGTTGCTCCTTGGTGGATGAACCGGATGCCAGGCCGGCATCCGAGAAACGTTCGATCCGGAATGGGGTGATCGGCAGGTCCGTCGCGCCGGTCGTGATCAGGTCGGCCATGATGCGGCCGACGATGGGCCCGAGCTCAAAGCCGTGCGCTGAAAACCCGAACGCGTGAAAGGCCGTCTCGTGCCGGCTGCTGCGGCCGATCACGGGAATCTCGTCGGGCATGGCCGCTTCGATTCCCGCCCAGCCCCGGTTCACGATCGCATCGCGCATGTGCGGAAACAGGTCGACCACCGTGCGCGCGCCTTCGGCCAGCGAGCGGAAATCCAGCTCGGTCCATTCGGCATCGCGGTCCACCCACGCGCGACGGCCGCCGCCGATCAGCACCGTGCCGTTGGTGCGCTGCTTGAACGACAGCGCGCGGCCTGTGCCCAGCACCACGGGATCCAGAAAGTGATCCATGCGTAGCGTGACGAGCATCATGGGACTGATGGGCAAAAGCGGCACCGGCTCGCCCCATTGCGCGGCGATCCGGTCGGCCCACGCGCCCGCGCAGTTCAGCACCTGCGGCGCGGTGTACACGCCGGCGTCCGTCTCCACACGCCATTGGCCGTCGTGCCGCGCCACGCTCTGCACGCGCACGCCTTCCAGGAACTGCGCGCCAAGACTGGCGGCCTTCATGCGAAAGGCAAGGGTGGTGCGGTAGGGATCGGCCGCCGCGTCCTCGCGCGCGATCAGGCCGCCTTGCACCGTCGGCGCAATCGCAGGAATCAGGTCCAGCAGGTCTTCGCGCGTTATCCACTGTTCGTGGGTGTAGCCGTGGTCCGTCATGGTCTTGAGCCGAGCCCGTAGCGTTTCCGCGTCAGCCTCGTTCTCGGCCACACGCACCTGCCCGTGCTGCTCGAAGCCGCAGTCGTCGTCCACCAGCTCGCCGATGCGATACCAGAGCTCGCGCGAGGCCAGCGCCAGCGGCACCTCGGCCAGATGGCGCGACAGCGTGCGCACACCGCCTGCGTTGACGCCCGAGGCGTGCCGCCCCACATAGTTCTTCTCGATGACCAGCGCGCGCACGCCGGCGCGCGCCAGATGCAGCGCGGCCGAGCTGCCGTGCAGCCCGCCGCCGATGATGATGACTTCAGCCGCCCGCGTTTGAACGGTCATGGCGTCCACCCGTCATTTCTTCAGGCGGACGACGGCCTGACGCGAATCGTCGGTCTGCGGCAAGGAGGCCAGTTCGCCCAGCGTGAGCGGCTTGGTCGGGAAACGCAGCCGGTAGTAGCCCACTTCCTCGGTCGGCACGCCGCGCTCCTCGGCAATGATCTCGGCCACCGTCAGGCCGCAGAAGCGGCCCTGGCAGGGTCCCATGCCACATCGCAGGAAGGCCTTCATCTGGTTCGGACCGCTGCAGCCGAGCTTGACGGTCTCGCGCACCTGCGCGGCGGTGACTTCCTCGCAGCGGCACACGATGGTGTCGCCGGTGGGCCGGCGGAACGCCTCGGGCGCCTTGTAGAGCGTGTCGAAGAACTCGCGGCCCCGCACGGCCCGTGCCAGCGCCTCGCGCGGCGCGGCGGCCTCGCTGTCGCGCTTGCGCGCGTCGATGCGGCCCAGCAGATGCGCGGCCTGCAACGCGGCCAGCCGGCCACGGTGCTCGGCCGCCACCGCGCCCGCGATACCCGCGCCGTCGCCAGCCATGCCGATGCCGTCCACCGCCGTCGTGCCCCACCCGTCAACCTCCGGCTCCCAACAGTCCAGCGCGTCGTTCCAGCGATGCGGCACGCCCACGGCGCGCGACAGGTTCACGTTGGGCACCACGCCCTGATGCAGCATCAGCTGATCGGCGGGCAGGGTCTTGGTGACGCCGCCTGCGGTATAGCGCACGCTTTGCAGCTTGCCGTCGCCCAGCGCTTCCAGCGCCGTCACGCCCTTGACGATGGGCACGGCGGCCTTGACTGCGCGCAGCAGCTTCAGCCCCTTGCCCAGGTACGGCGAGCGCAGAAATCCCCAGACCTTGGGCAGCGCCTGGCCCATGCGGCCGGGCGGCGTGGTTTCCAGCAGCGCGTCCACCTTCACGCCTGCGTTCAGGTATTGCCAGGCCACCAGGTACAGCAGCGGTCCGCAACCGGCCAGCACCGTGCGATCGGACGGCACAACGCCAGAAGACTTCAAGAGGATCTGCGCGGCGCCCGCCGTGATGACGCCCGGCAGCGTCCAGCCCGGAATCGGAAACGGCCGCTCCTGCGCGCCGGTGGCCAGCAGCAGGCGGCGCGCGTGCACGATGCGCGCCTCGCCTCCTACCGAATACGCCACCTCGAAGCCTTCCGCTGATTCGGGCGCCGTGCGCTGCGCCACGGCCCACACCGTCGCGCCCGGCACGTAGCGCGCGCCCGACTGCTGAAACGGCGGCACCAGCGTGGCGCCGTGCCAGTAGTCTTCGCCCAGGATGCCGCGGTCGGTGACGGGCGTGGTGGTGATGGCGCGGTAGATCTGGCCGCCCGGCGCGGGCTGCTCATCCAGCAGCACGGTGTCCACGCCCAGGTTGGCGGCCAGCGTCGCCGCCGCCAGACCCGCCGGGCCTGCGCCCACCACCAGCAAATCGCATTGCGTCGTGTCGATCATGCCTGCACCTTGCGCGCACCCAACTGGCGCTCGATCTTCATCCCTTCCCGCACGGGCGTCATGCAGCCCTGCTGGTTCGCTTGCCCATCGATGGTGACCAGGCAGTCGTAGCAGACGCCCATCATGCAGTACGGCCCGCGCGGCACCTCGTTGACCGCCGTATCGCGACAGGCCTGCACGCCGCCCGCAAACAAGGCGGCAGCGACGCTGTCGCCCTGACGGCAAAGCATCTCGGCCCCATTCACCGTTACCCGCACCGGCGCGCCCTGCGCCTGCCGCTGCGCCTCGTCAAGCCGCTTGAACATGAAACCTCCGGGTCGAGAAGGGCGCCATGTCGTCGGCCAGGCTGCCGGCGGCGATCATGGGCGCCAGATTGAGCGCATGCGCGGCGGCAAGCGTCACGCCGCTGTGACAGGTGGCGACGAACGCCCCCGGACACGTTTCGGATTGCTGATAGATCGGAAAGCCGTCCTTGGACATGACGCGCAGCGCCGCCCAGCTGCGCACCACGCGCACGTCGCGCAGCGCGGGCAGCGTGCGGACCGCGCGGTCGGCCAGCGTGCCGAGGATCGGCAGGCCCACCAGGTTATCCACATAGCCGGCCTCTTCCTGCGAGTCGCCGATCAGCCAGGTGCCTTCGTCCGTCTGGCGCAGCGTGGACAAGGGGGTTTCCAGCATGCGGCGCGTGCGCTCCAGCACGACGATCTGGCCGCGCTGCGGGCGCACCGGCACGTCCAGTCCCACCTGTTCGCCCAGCTGCTTGTTGGACAGCCCCGAGGCCAGCACCACCTTGTGCGCGCGCACCGTGCCGCTGGGCGTGGCGATATCAAACACGCCGTCACGCAGCCGGATGCTCTGCGCCGGACGCTGCGGCAGGTAATCCACAACCCGCTGTGCAAAACTCATGTGCAACGCGCGCAGGAGCTTGAGCGGATTCGCAATGCCGTCCACCGGCGTCCACGTCGCACCGCGCACTTCCGGGCCGATGCCCGGCACCAGATCCGCGACTTCGGCGCGATCCAGCATCTTCCAGTCGTACTGCGCCATGCCCGGCTGCGCGAGCAGCGTGGTCATGAAGCGCGTGCGCACCTCGACCTCTTCGTCGCTCAAGAGCGCGTGCAGGCCGCCACGCTGCTCCAGATGCACGTCGACCCCGGTCTCTTCCTGCAGCAGGGCAGCAAGTTGCGGCCAACCCTTGGCCGAGGTCATGGTCCACACGCCGTAGCGCGGCAGCCCCATCCCCTTGCTCTGCACCCACACCAGCCCGAAGTTCCCGCGCGAGGCCCGGTAGGCCACATCGCCCTCGTCCAGCACGGCCACGTGGTCCAGCTCGCGCCGCAGCCCGTAGGCCACGGCCGACCCGACCAGCCCGCCCCCGATCACCACCGCATCGTAGATGCCGCGGTGCACGGGCGCGCGCGGCGCCAGTTCTTTCTCGTCCGTCATCAGCGTCCCTTTCCTACAAACAGCTTCTCCAGACCGACGGCGCGGTCCAGGATGAATATGGCAATGATGGTTACGTAGATCAGCACCGCCGACACGGCTGTGACCAGCGGGTCGATGGTGTCTTCGATATGCAGGAAGATGCGCACCGGCAAGGTTGTCGTCGACGGCGAGGCGATGAAGATCGACATCGTCAGTTCGTCAAAGCTGGTGATGAACGCGATCACCCAGCCGCTCACCACGCCCGGCAACAGCAGCGGCAGCACCACGCGGCGGAAGGCCGTCCAGTTGGACGCGCCCAGCGATTGCGCCGCCCGCTCCAGCGCCGGGTCGATGCCCGCCGCCGACGCCAGCACCAGCCGCAGCGCGTACGGCATGACCAGGATCACGTGCGCCACCACCAGGCCGAAGTAGGTGCCGGCCAGATCGACGGTCGTGAAGAACTTCAGGAACGCCAAGCCCAACACCACGTGCGGAATCATCAGCGGCGACAGGAAGAACGCCACCAGCGCCTCGCGGCCCGGGAAGCGGTTGCGCGCGATGGCGAGCGCGCTGGGCACGGCCAGTGCAATGGCAAGCGTGGCCGACAGCGTGCCCAGGCCCAGGCTGAACCAGAACGCATCGACAAAGCGCGGGTTGTCCAGGATGGCGCGGAACCAGCGCAGCGACAGCCCGCCGGACGGCAGCGAGATGAAGCCTTCGGACGTGAACGCCACCGCGCACACCATGACGATGGGCGCCAGGATGAAAAGGATGAACAGCGTGTGGAAGACGAGGCCAATGGGGCCGTTGCGAAATTGCATGTCAGCCTCCGGCCTGGTTGAACACCGCGCCGTAGCGACGCTCGATGATGCGGTTGGCGGACAGCAGCACCACCACCGTCGCCACCAGCAGCACCACGGCCAGCGCCGCGCCCAGCGGCCAATTCAGCGTGTTCAGGAATTCGTCGTACGCGGCAGTGGCCACGTTCTTTAAGCGGCGTCCGCCGATGATGGCGGGCGTGGCAAAGGAGCTGGCCGCCATCGCAAACACCATGATCGCGCCGGACAGAATGCCGGGCATCACCTGCGGCACGATCACGCGCCGGATCACGGTGAACTGGCTGGCGCCCAGCGACAGCGCGGCGGCCTCGGTGGCCGGATTGATCCGCTGCAGGGAGGCCCACACCGCGATCACCATAAACGGCACCAGCACGTGCGTCAGGGCAATGCCCACGCCCAGGTTGCTGTACATGAGGTCGATGGGCGTTGAGATCAGCCCGATGCCCATCAGCGCCTTGTTGATCAGACCCGTCGAGCCGAACAGCAGCGCCCAGCCCAGCGTGCGGACCACCACCGAGATCAGCAACGGCCCCAACACCACCATCAGGAACAGGCCCTTCCACGGATTGGCCATGCGCGAGAGCACGTAGGCTTCAGCCGTGCCCAGCACCAGGCACGCGACCGTCACGGCCGCGGCAACGCCGAACGTGCGTGCGTAAATCTCGTAGTAGTAGCCGTCCGAGAAGATCTCGATGTAGTTCTTCCACGTAAAGGTGGCCTGCATGCCGCCATAGAACTGGAAGTCGAAGAAGCTGATCAGGAACACCAGCGCCATCGGCACCACGAGGAACGTGGCGTACACCACCAGCGCCGGCGCGCTGAGCACCCACGGATTGGTGCGCGTGCTCATGACGCTTTACCTTGCGGCGCAGCGGCCGGATCGACGGTGCACATGTCCTGAGCACGCCAGCGCAGGTGCACGGGCTCGCCTTCGGCCGGCACCGGCACCCCGTCGTTCTGACGGATCACCATGACTTCGCCGACCGACGTTTCCACCTGGCACAGCCAGTGATTTCCCTGGAACACGCGCGTCTTCATGCGGCCGGGCAACGCACAGGCCGCGGGTTCGGAAAACAGGATCTTTTCGGGGCGCACGATCACGGCGCCTTGCGGCACGGGCGCACCTTCCAGGCCGATGTGGGCCTCGCCGATGCGGGCGCGCATCTCGCCTTCGTACTGCTCGGCCTGCGGGGTGAAGACGTTGGCCTTGCCGAGAAAGCCGCCGACGAAATGGCTGGCGGGGCCTTCGTACGCGGCGAACGGTTCGGCCACCTGTTCGACGCGTCCCTGGTTCATCACGACGATGCGGTCCGACAGCGCCAGCGCCTCGGACTGGTCGTGCGTAACGAGGATGGTGGTGGTGCCGACGGTGCGCTGGATGCTGCGCAGTTCAAGCTGCATTTCTTCGCGCAGCTTGGCGTCCAGGTTGGAGAGCGGTTCGTCCAGCAGCAGCACGCTGGGACGGATGACCAGCGCGCGCGCCAGCGCGACGCGCTGCTGCTGGCCGCCCGACATCTGCGCCGGATGCCGGTCGGCCAGATGCGCCAGGCCCACGAGCTTGAGCGCATCCGCCACGCGAGCCAGCCGCTCGTCCTTCTTGACGCGCTGCATCTCCAGGCCGAACGAGACGTTCTCGGCGGCGGTCATGTGCGGAAAGAGCGCGTAGTTCTGGAACACCATGCCCAGCCCGCGCTTGTTGGCCGGGACCTTGCTGACGTCCTTGCCGTTCAGCACGATGCTGCCGCCCGACGGCTCGACAAAGCCCGCGATCATCTGCAGCGTGGTGGTCTTACCGCAGCCGGAAGGCCCCAGCAACGAGATGAACTCGCCTTGCTTCACGGACAGGCTCAGGTTTTCAACGGCAGTGGTGTCGCCGTAGCGCTTGCTCAGGCGGTCCAGCACGAGATAGGTCATGAAAGCTCCCGGTGGGCGGCGCCAGCGCCGCCCTTAAGCACACGCAGTCAGCGCTCGATTTCCCGCGTCCAGCGCTTGTTCCAGTCGTCCCGGTTCTGGTTGACGGTATCCCAGTCGATCACGATGAGATCGGCGGCGCGCTTGCCGATGGGCAGCGGCACGCGGGGATCGTCAGCCACCTTGGCTTTCTTGTTGACCGGACCGTAGCCGTAAGCCGAGGCGAGCTTCTCCTGAACCTCAGGCGACACCAGGTACTCCACGAACGCCTGCGCCTTCGGATTGGCGTTGGACTTGGCGATCGGACACACGGACGAGAGCAGTGCGTAAGCGCCTTCCTGCGGGTAGACGAAGCCGACGGGGAAGCCGGTGTCGGCAAACGCCTTGACGCGGCCGCTGCCCCACACCGCGATGGTGGCCTGGCCGCTGGAGAAGAGTTCGGTCATCTTGCCGGGCGAGGGCTCATAGACCAGCACGTTGGGACCGACTTCGTTCTTAAACGTGGTGAAACCAGGGTCGATCTTCTTTTCGCCGCCGCCGCCTTCGCGGGCATATTCCACCAGCGTGTGCAGGCCGTAGGTGTTGTTGAGCGGCGGGATGACGAGCTGCTTCTTGTACTTGGGATCCTTCAGGTCCTTCCACGACGTGGGCGGCGCCCATTTCTTTTCATCGAAGACCTTCTTGTTGTACATGATGCCGGTGGCCACGATGCCGATGGCAACCGCCTTGTCGTCCTTGTAGCGCGCCGTGGTGTAGATGTCGTCGGCAGGCAGGTTCTTGATGGGTTCGCAAAAGCCCAGCGCAATGGCCTGGTACATGGGACCGTCGTCGATGATGGCGACGTCGATCTGCTGGTTGCTTTTTTGCGCCTGCAGGCGCGCGACGGTGTTGGTGGAGTTGCCGGCAACGTAATCCAGCTCGACACCGTGCTGTTTGGCGAAGGGCGGAAAGATGTCCTTGCGCATGATGTCTTCGAACGAGCCGCCGTAGCCGGCGACCACCAGTTTCTGCTGCGCCTGTGCGTTTGCGCCCAGCCCGGCTGCTACCGCCGCGGCCGCGAGCACTGCAAGTACCTTGCTCATGAGAACCCCCGAATATTGGAAGAGAACTGCAAGAACCGACTGATTTGTTGCCCGGCGACTTCATGTCCGCCGTACAATTTGTCCGTACATGAATGTCCGGACAAATAATGGATCTTGGCAGAGTGCCTTGTCAATCGGTTATTGTCCGGACAAACCCTATAAAACCAATGAAGGAGGCTCCCCTCATGACCCGATCTTCCGAGCGCGCTGCCAGTTCCGGCGGGGAGCGGGAAGCGCGCGGCCGGCCTGGCGCGGCGCTCCCGGCCGACGTGGCGGGCGGACCGCGCTACAAGAGCATTTATCAATCGCTGTCGCAGGACATCAGCTCGGGGCGCTACCCCGTGATGACGCTGCTGCCGACCGAACACGAGCTGTGCGAACAGTTCGGCGCCAGCCGTCACACGATCCGCGAAGCCATCCGCATGCTGACCGTTGCCGGCGTGGTGTCGCGCCGTCCGGGCGTGGGCACGCGCGTGGAAACGGCGCGCGCCACCACGCGCTTCACGCAGCGCATCTCGCAGTTCCCCGACCTGCTGCAATACGCCCGCAACGCGGCGCTGCTGGTGCAGGACGTGCGCACCGTCAAGCTCACCAAGCGGCTGGCTGAAACGCTGGGCTGCGAGGCCGGCCAGCAGTGGCTGCACATCAACTCCATCAAGACACTGGACGATCCCGACGTCGCCGCCGCCTGCACGCTCATTTACGCGGACCCGGCGCATTCCGACGTGCGGGTGGACGTGAAGTCGCGGATCTCCCTGTTGCGCCTGATCGAGGACCACTTTGGCGATCGCATCACCGAGGTCAACCAGGAGTTCTCCGCCACGCCCATCGGCGCGGCGATCGCAAAGCAGCTCCAGGTCGACACGGGCACGCCGGGCTTCGTCATCACGCGCCGCTACTACGGCGATGGCGGCGTGCTGCTGCTTGCCACCATCACCACGTTTCCGCACGACAAGATGAAGTACTCGATGACGCTCAACGTCAGTTGATGCGCAGCGCGGCTCACGCGGACAAGCCATAGTCCGCGCGCGCCGCGTCGGCGCTGATCTTTCCGTCCGCCAGATCCTGCGCCACGCGCGCCCGCGGTCGCGCCGAAGGCGCGCCATAGCCACCGCCGCCAGGCGTTTCGATGCGCACGCTCTCACCGGCTTCGAGCGCAATGTTCGCGGTCTTGGAGAACAGCTCCTCTTGTTGCGGCGTGCCGAAATTGCGGATCAGCCGCGCGCGCCGTCCGTCGCGTCCGCCGTCCACGCCCGCCGCCACGCCCACGGTGTGGCTGTCCGAGCGGGCCGAGAACACGATGCCCGGTCCCACGGCGCGGATCTGCTTGGCGATGGCCATGCCGCCGCGCGTGCGGCCCGCACCGCCCGAGTCCTGGATCATCGCGTACTCGTCCATCAGCAGCGGATACTCGTTCTCCAGCGCTTCCACGGGCAGATTCGACGTGTTGGTCATGTGCACGTGCACCGCGTCCATGCCGTCCGCATCGAAGCGCGCGCCCGCGCCGCCGCCCAGCGTTTCCAGATACACGAAATGGCCCGCGCGTTCGCGCCAGCGGCCCGAGAACACGATGGCGGGGCAGCAGTCGTTACTGGACGCCATGGTCTTTTCGGGCGGCAGCAGGCCACGGAACGCGCCGAAGATGGCGCCGGCCACCTTCTGTGCGGTGATCGAGCGCGCGCCCACCGCGGCCGGGTGTTCGGGATTGGTGATGGTGCCCACCGGCGCCGACAACGTGATGGGGTCGAACAACCCTGCGTTGGGCGCCAGGTCCGGATCCAGCAGCGCTTTGACCGCGTAGTACACGCAGGCGCGCAACGCGTTGAAGGGCAGGTTCATGGCGCCGCGCGCCTGTTTGCCCGATCCTTCGAAGTCGAAGTGCAGGTTGTCCGCGCTGACGGTCAGCGTCACCTGAATGGGGACCGGGTCGCCCCCCATGCCGTCGTCGTCCAGATCGCTGCGGAACGTATAGCTGCCGGCTCGCAATTCCGCGATGCGGTTCAAGAGGCGTTTGCGCGTGTAGGCGATCACGTCGTCCACCGACCGCAGCACCGCCTCCAGTCCCATCTGGCGGATCAGGCCCTGCACGGCGGCCGCGCCTCGGCGGTTGGTGGCCATCTGCACGCGCAGGTCGAGCACGCGCTCTTCCGGGTCTCGCGTATTGGCGCAGATGAGGCGCAGCAGGTCTTCGTCGGTTTCGCCCGCGCGGGCGATGCGGCAGGCGGGGATGCGGATGCCTTCCTCGAAGATCGATTTCAGGCCCCCGGCGATCGAGCCGGGCACCGCACCGCCCACGTCGGAATGGTGCGCGATGTTGGCCGCGAAGAAGCGCAAAACGCCGTCCCAGAACACCGGCGTGATGATGTTGATGTCGGGCAGGTGGCTGCCGTCCGCCAGGTACGGGTCATTGCAGATATACACATCGCCGTCGCGGATCTGGTCAGCCGGGAACGTGCGCAGGATGGCGCGCATGGCGCCGTCCAGCGAGCCCAGGTGCAGCGGAATCTGCGTGCCCTGCGCGACCAGCCGTCCGGCAGCGTCGAACAGCGCCACCGAGCAATCCTTACGCTCTTTGATGTTGGTCGAAAACGATGCGCGCACCAACGTGTTGTTCATGTCCTCGGTGATGGACAGCAGGCGGTTGCAGAAGACCTCCATGCCGATGGGATCCGCCAGCGTGGGCGTGGCGTCCGCGGCGCGGGTTTGAACGGAATCAGGCTTGGTCATGCGAGTCTCCTTGCAGGCGGATGATCAGGTTGCCGTACTCGTCAACGCTGGCCTCGTGGCCCACGCCCACCACCGTGGTCGAGCTCATTTCTTCGAGCAGCGCGGGTCCCGTGAAGCGCGCGCCGGTCGGCACGCGGTCACGGTCATAGACGGGCGTTTCACGCCAGCCATGCGCGGGGCCGAAGTAAGCCTTGCGCTGGCCCCGCGCCGCGTCCTCCAACGTGCCGCCCACGTGTCTTGGCGCAAGCGGCGCCTTCACCACCTGTCCCACGGCCTGCATGCGGCAGTTGATGATCTGCACCTTGCGGTCGTCGACGGTGTAGCCGTACTCCCGCTCATGCGCCTCGGCGAAGCGGCGCGCGAATTCCGCGTAGCCGCCCGCACCGGTGTCGTCCAGGCTGACCTGCACTTCAAAGTTCTGGCCCTCGTAGCGCGCGTCGATGGCGCTGTGGCACACGCGCAGCGACGGATCGACGCGTTCGGATGCCAGCCAGTCCTGGGCCTGCGTGCGCAGACCGTCGAAGATCGTGGAGATCGCGGGCCAGCTGTCCGCATCGGCCAGCGAGATCTCGCTTTGCACGAAGTCGAAAGAGATATCCGTGAGCAGGATGCCGCGCGCGCACATCGTGCCCGGCTCCTGCGGCACGATGACGACGGGGATGCCGCATTCCTCGGCCACTTCCACCGCATGCAGTGGGCCTGCGCCACCGTACGCATACAACGCGAAGCGCGAGAGGTCGTAGCCGCGTTCGGTGGACACCGCACGGATCGCACGGCTCATGTTGGCCGCCGCAATGCGCAGGATGCCCTCGGCGGCCGCCTCCATGTCCAGCCCCAGCGGTTCGGCGACGCGGCTGCGGATGACTTCGCGCGCGGCATCTGCGTACACCGGCATGCGGCCGTTCAGAAGCGCGGCGGGATTGAGCCGTTGCAGCGCGATTTCGGCGTCCGTGATGGTCGGCTCCTGGCCGCCGCGGCCGTAGCCCACGGGACCGGGCACCGCGCCCGCGCTATGCGGCCCGACCTTCAGCGCGCCAGCGTCGTCCAGCCAGGCGATGCTGCCGCCGCCCGCGCCGATGACGTGGATGTCGACCATGGGTGTCTTGACCGGATACCCGGCGACGTGGCGGTGCGACGTGAAGAGCGGACGGCCCTCGCATACCAGCGAGACGTCCGTGCTGGTGCCGCCCACGTCGAACGTCACCAGGTTCAGGCTGCCGATGGCGCGTCCCACGGCGGCTGCGCCGACGACGCCCGCCGCCGGACCCGACAGGCAGGTGCGGACCGGATATTGGCGCACGGTGGCGATCGACATCAGGCCGCCGTTGGAATGAATGGTGTGCGGCTCATGGCCGATGTCCAGTTCCCGCACGCGGTTCAGGAAGCGTTCCAGATAGCGCGCCATCTTGGGCCCGACCGCGGCGTTGAGCACGGTGGTGGACAGGCGCTCGTATTCGCGGAACTCGGGCAGCACGTCGGATGACTGGCTGATGTAGGCGTCGGGCATTTCTTCCAGCACGATCTGCGCCGCGCGGCGCTCATGCGCAGGGTTGCGGTAGGCGTGCAGGAAGCAGATCGTGACGGCCTCGATGCCGGCCTTGGCAAAACGGCGCGCGGCATCGCGCACTTGCGCCTCGTCCAGCGCCGTCAGCACGTCGCCCGCTGCGTTCACCCGCTCGTCGACTTCGGCGCGGAACTCACGCGGCACCGCCACGGGCGGTTTGCCGACGCTGTAGTCGTACAGGTGCGGACGCGTCTGGCGGCCGATCTCCAGCACATCGCGAAAGCCGCGCGTGGTGATGAGCCCGACGCGCGCGCCCTTGCGTTCGATGATGAGGTTGGTGGCCACCGTGGTGCCGTGGCCCACGTGCGAGACCTGCGATGGCGCGACCCCGTGATCCGCGAGCATCTGGCCGATGCCCGTGGCGATGGCCTCGGAGGGATCGTGCGGCGTGGAAGGCACTTTGTGAAAGTGCACCACGCCGGCGTCCTCGTCGATCATCGTGAAATCGGTAAACGTGCCTCCGACGTCTATCCCTATGCGATACATATCGATTGTTCCAATAAAGAAGGTCAGTCCAGACGAATGCCGGCCTTCTTCACGACCTGGCACCACTTGTTGATTTCGTCCTTGATCATTGCGCCGAACGCGGGTCCCGCGACGTCCGATACTTGCGCGCCTTGTTGCTCCAGGTAGGTCTTCATGGCGGGCGCGTGCAGGGTCTGCACGAGGCCGTCGGTGAGCTTGGTGCGCAGCGGTTCGGGCATGTTGGCGGGCGCCAGCATGCCGAACCACACCATGGCCTCGTAGCCGGGGTAACCGGATTCGGCGACGGTGGGCACGTCGGGCAACATGGACGAGCGCTGCGGCGACGTGACGGCCAGCGCCTTGATCTTCCCGTCCTTGATGTAGGGGTACGAGGTCATGACCACGTCCATCATCATGTTGACCTGTCCGCCGACCAGATCGATGAGCGCGGGGCCAGAGCCGCGGTAGGGCACGTGCACCATCGACACGCCGGCGGTGGACTTGAACAGTTCGGCGGCCAGGTGGTTGGAGGTGCCTTGGCCGTTGGAGGCGAAGGAGTACTTCTCGGGCTCTTTCTTCAGCAGGGTTACGAACTCCTGAAGGGTGTTCGCGGGGACCGACTGGTTCACGGACAAGACGTTGGGAATGGTGGCGACCACCGTCAGCGGCGTGAAGTCCTTGACGGCGTCGTACGGCAGCTTGGAGTAGATGCAGGGCGCACTGCCGTGCGTGCTGACCGATCCCATCAGGATGGTGTAGCCGTCGGCGGGCTGGCGCGCGACGAATTCGGTGCCGACGGTGCCCCCTGCACCGGGGCGGTTTTCAACGATGACGTTGGCATTCAGGCGCTGACCGAGGCCTTCCGCGATCTTGCGCGCCACCAGGTCGGTGGAGCCGCCGGCCGCGAAGGGCACGACGATGCGGATGACCTTGTCCGGCCAGGCGGCGCTGGCGCCCCCGGCGGCCGCAAAGAGCGTGATGCCCGCGGCAATGCGACAGCAACTGCGTAGTAGCCCTGTTTTCATGGCTTGGTTTCCCCTTGTTGATAGAACTTCGTGATGGCCGGATCATGCGTGTCCAACCTTGGTTCGCTGCAACAACGAGGTCATGCTAGGCCTCACGCGGAAATGACAGCAGTCCTACAGGTTTATATTTGTATAGATGCCATTTATGGACGCGCGGTGATGAAGAACCCGGACCTGAATCTGCTTCTGCATTTCGATGCGTTGATGGCATGCCGCAATGTGTCGCGCGCGGCCGAGGCGATGAATATCAGTCAGCCGGCGATGAGCGCGGCGATGAACCGGCTGCGCCAGTTGTTCGGCGATCCGCTGCTGGTGCGCGAGGGCGGGGCGTGGCAGCCGACGTTGCGGGCGCTGGAGCTGCACCAGAATTTCAAGCCGCTGCTGGAGGGCTGGCATCGCGCGACGCGTACGCGCGAGGCGTTCGATCCGGCGCATTCGTCGCGCACGCTGTCGCTGTATGCCACCGACTATGTGCAGTACACGTTGCTGCCCAAGCTGATCCCGCGGTTGGCGGTGGACGCGCCGCATTTCCAGTTGCAGATCGTGCCGGCGCGGCCGCAGCATGGGCTGAGCATGCTGGATACGAATCACGTGGAGCTGATCGCGGGTTACTTCCCGGATCCGGCGCCGGATCTGCGCACGCGCTTTCTGTACCAGGAGCCGGCGGTGTGCATCGTGCGCGAAGGGCATCCGTGTTTGCGCAAGCGCTGGAATCTGGACGCCTACCTGAGCTATGGACATCTGGATCTTGCGGCGCATACGCGCTACTTCAGCACGGCGATCGATCGCATCCTGATGGGACAGAACCGGAGCCGCAAGATCGTGGCGACGCTGTCGAGTTATCTGGTGTGTCCGTTCATCGTGGAGGGGTCGGATCTGATTGCGACGATGCCGGTGAGCATTGCGAAGGCGATGGCGGGGAGTGCGCGGATCGTGTCGCAGAAGGTGCCGTTGACGTTGCCGCCGATTGCGGTGTCGCTTTACTGGCACGAGCGCTATCAGGATGATCCGGCGCACGCCTGGCTGCGGCAGTATCTGGCCGGCGTGCTCGGGTAAGCGGCGTGCGCTATCTGAGCGGCAGGCAGATCAGGGTCTGCAATTCGGCGGGGGGCGTGTTGACGGGGTCGTTCAGGTATTGCTCGAACATGGGAAAGTCGGCGGGCGACATGCCGCTGGCGGGCAGCCATTCGGAGAAGAGCCAGTCGTACGGCTTGCGCATTTCGTTGTAGGGGCCGGTGTACTTGAGGACGGCACAGCGGCCGGCGGGGATTTCAAATCGCTCAAGCTCATGCCCGATATCGGCATCGGGCGCGACGGCCATCCCGGCCAGCGATCGCAACTGGCTCTCCGGCACCTGTTCGGGGTCGTCGAAGTAGACGCCGAATCCTATGGCGTCGGGGGTTGCAATGCCCCGGCTGACGGCGAGCATGAAGGCGCGGGAGAAGACGGGGCCGATTTCCTGTTCATTGCCGCGATGGGGGAGGACGGCTAGGGTGATGCCGGGGAAGTCTTCGATGGCGATGGGGTACAT
Source organism: Achromobacter animicus (assembly GCF_902859585.1). GTDB lineage: Bacteria > Pseudomonadota > Gammaproteobacteria > Burkholderiales > Burkholderiaceae_B > Achromobacter > Achromobacter animicus. The sequence continues at coordinate 71,798 of NZ_CADIJM010000018.1, forward strand.
GGCTAGCTCCTGAGGGGTGATGGGTTGGGAGCGGGCGGCGCGATACCGGCCCGGCGGGATGCCGAAGAGAGCGCCGAAGGCGCGGTTGAAGGCGGCTTCGGATTCATAGCCGGCGCGTTGGGCGATGTCTTTCAATGGCGTATCGGTGCTGGAGAGGTCGGCGGCTGCGCGTTGCATGCGGATGCGCTGCACGGTGGCGTTGACGGTTTCTCCGAGCATGGCGCGGTAGACGCGGTGGAAGTGATAGGGAGACAGGCAGGCCAGGTCTGCGAGCTGGTGCAGATCTGGCGTGGCGTCTGGGTTGGCGGCTAGCCAGCGTAGGACGGGGTCCAGGCGTTGGGCGTAGAGGGATCGCGTTGTGGGCTTCAATGCTTGCTCCTTGGTAGGGGCAATTTAGCTTTTGGATGTTTGCAGATTTTGCGGTTTTTTTGGTGGGGCTGGGGTTGGGTTCTTTAGGCGCACGGTGCGGCGGCGGCCTTGGGGCGCGGGGCTACGATTGCGGTCCGGAGCCTTCGCTCCGGACTGCCCCGTCGTCATCTTCGTCCGCCTTCGGCTCCCTCTCAAGAAACTCCTCCTAAGCTGTTGATATTTCATTGGCTTTTTCTGGGGTGGCCAACGGTACCAAGCTGTAGCCCATGGTCTCTGCGCGCTTTGTCAGGTGGTGC
>NZ_CADIJM010000019.1 GCF_902859585.1 Achromobacter animicus
GGGGTGGGATGCTCTCGTAGTGGCAGTCCGGGTGCAACCGGCTGATGGTTGAAGACGTCCCTTACCCCAGCGCCTTTCTTCTTCGAAAGACGCATCCACACCATACAAGGTCGAAGAGGTGCTGACGCGGGTGCTGCAGGCGCGGCCGTTTTTCCTGGGCGACAGGTTCTCCGCTGTGGACATCGTGCTGGGCGGCTCGCTGCAATACATGATGCGGATGAAGATCGTGCCCGAAACGCCCGTGTTCAATGCGTACGCCGAACGCCTGGGTGAGCGTCCGGCGATGCATCGCGCCTTGCAGCGCGACGGCGATATCGAAGAGTCCTGATCCGGGGCGTCAGGCGCCGCCCTGGATGCGCGCCGTCAGGTGGTCGCGCCATTGCTCGGGACGGCCGAGGTACCGGCTGGGTTCCAGCAGCGTGAAAGCGCCGTTGCGCTCCAGCGCCAGCGTCGGAAAGCCCGTGCCCCCGACTTGCGCCAGCAGCCGGCGGCTGGCGGCAATGTGGGCGGCAGTCTCGGCGCCCTGTGCCTGTGCGTAGGCAGCGTCGAAGGCCTCGGCGTCCAGGCCGATCTCCACAGCCAGCGCCCGCAGCACGGCGGGATCGGCGATGCGCCGGCCTTCCACGTAATGCGCACGCTGCAGCCGGTGCAGCAGGTCCAGGCCGCGGCCCGCCAGCGTTTGCGCGGCCAGGATGGCGGTGGTGGGCGGTTCGGAATCGAACACGGCGCCGCTGTCGCGCAGCAGGCCGTCGAAGTAATCGGCGCCGAACGGCTGGCCCGTGAGGCCCGCAATGCGCTCGTCGTGCGGCATGACGTAGCGGCGCAGGGCGTCGGTGACCGGCTGGCGGTTGCTGCCGGTCATCATGCCGCCGCCATGCGGCTCGATGTTCAGGCCCGGCACGGCGCGGGCGGCCTCCACCAGCGGCGCGGCGCCGTAGCACCAGCCGCAAAGCGGATCGAAGATGTAATGCAGGGTAGGGGATGCGGGTGTCATGGCGCCATCGTAGACGGCGCCGGGCGCGGGCGCATAGGCCGGCGCGCTACCCAGAGTGTTGCAGCGGCCGTGCAGATTGCCTGCACGGCCGAATCCGTCAGGCTGCGATCAGCCCGCGATCTGCACGCCGATCCAGAACAGGCCGGCGGCCAGCAGCATCGAGGCGGGCAGCGTCAGCACCCAGGCCAGCAGGATGTTGCGCACCGTGTTGCCCTGCAGCCCCGTCTTGTTGGCGATCATGGTGCCCGCCACGCCCGAGGACAGCACGTGGGTGGTGGACACCGGCAGGCTGAAGACGTTGGCAAGACCGATGGCGCCCACGGCGGTCAACTGCGCCGACATGCCCTGCGCGTAGGTCATGCCCTGCTTGCCGATTTTTTCGCCGACGGTCAGGACCACGCGGCGCCAGCCGACCATGGTGCCGGCGCCCAGCGCCAGCGCCACGGCCACGATCACCCAGAAAGGCGCGTATTCGGTGGTGGCGGTCAGGTCCGCGCGCAAGCGTTGCAGGTCGGCGGCCTCGCGGGCGGGCAGGCCTTCCAGGCGCGCCACCTTCTTGGCGGTGTCGTCCAGGCACAGCAGGTAGCGGCGCACGTCGATGCGCTTTTGCGCGGACAGGTCGGCGTAGTTGGAAACCCCGTGCAGGTCCTTTTGCAGCGCCATGATGGTCGGTACGGTCAGGGCGGGGTCGCAGCGGAAATTGGCGGGCAGGTCTTCCTGGATGTCGACGCGGCGCAGCGCCAGGAAATCGCCCAGCAGCGCTTCGTTGCGCTGGTAGAACACCATCAGGTGGTTGGCGGCGTCGCGGGTGCGTTCGATCTGGTAGGTGGTGCTGTGGGTGTCCAGCACGAAGTTGGCCGGCACGATGCCGATCAGCACGAGCATGATGAGGCCGATGCCCTTCTGGCCGTCGTTCGAGCCGTGCACGAAGCTCACGCCCATGGCCGACAGCACCAGCACCAGGCGGTTCCAGAACGGCGGGTGCTTCTTGTTGTCGATGGCGCGGCGCTGTTCGGGGGTCTTGTGCATCTTGGACAGCGGCAGCCAGCGCTTGAGCGCCAGCAGCAGCAGGCCTGCCACCGCAAACCCGGCGATGGGCGAGGCCACCAGCGACAGGCCGATATCGATGGCCTTGCCCCAGTTCACGCCTTCGCCCAGCGGCAGGTCGGTGATGAGCGCATTGGCCAGGCCTACGCCCAGGATCGAGCCGATCAGCGTGTGCGAGCTGGACGCCGGAATGCCGAAGTACCAGGTGCCCAGGTTCCAGGCGATGGCCGCCGCCAGCATGGCGAAGACCATTGCCAGCCCGCGGCCGGTGTCCACGTTGATCAGCAGTTCGACGGGCAGCAGATGGACGATGGCATACGCGACGCCCACGCCGCCCAGCAAGACGCCCAGGAAGTTGAAGATGCCGGACAGGACGACCGCCAGATGCGGCGGCATGGCCTTGGTGTAGATGACCGTTGCCACGGCGTTTGCCGTGTCGTGAAAGCCGTTGATGAATTCGAAGGCCAGGACGAATGTCAGGGCCAGCACAAGACTGAGGCCAACCCAAAGGTCTAGGCCGTGGAAGAGGTCGAACATGGGGGAGGGGGCGAGGTTCCGGCGAGAATGCCCCGATTATTGCAGATTTATGACCTGTCCCTGAATGAAGCGGCCCCCAAATCTTAGAACTTCGAATACTGGAATTCGATCTCCATGGGCTTGCCCAGATTGGCGGACGTATCCGCCTGGATGACCATCACGGCCAGGATTCCCAGATACAGCATGCAGAGCCACAGCGTTCTTTTCATGGGCGGAATACCTCGGCGATCTTCTGGTTGACGCGCAGCCAGCCCAGCTCGCCCAGATGCTGCACGTCGCGCAGCGTGCCGACCTCGAAGGGCGCGTCGTACATGTCCATGCAGGTCATCGCATAACGCTGGCACAGGCCGGCGACCTGCTGCTGGATCGGGTCGAACCGGGCCAGGTCGTTGAAGACCATCGGGTGCAGCGGCTGCATGACGAACAGCGCATTGACGTGATGCTGGTGCAGCAGCGCCATCAGGGCGTCAAGTTCGCGCAATTCGTCGCGGCCGGTCAGGGGCTGGGGCTGGTAGGCGGTCTTGCCGCCCTCGGGGATGCTGCGCAGGTACTTGTTGAAGAAGTCGTCACGCACGGCGTAGCGGTTGTCCGTCATGAGCGCCTGCTCGGCGGCCTGCGCCTGACCGGCCAAGGCGTCCCAGTCCACCACGCGCGCCGCCGCCGCGGGGCCTTCGCGTTCCCGTTCGGGAATGGGGGCGGCGTAAGCCGGCGCCCACAGGCTGGCCAGCCGTTGACGGAACACGTATGCCTGCTCGGCCGCCATCGACCAGTACACGCCCGCGTCGCCCTTGGCGTCCAGCCACCGCAAGACTTCCGACCTGCCATCGGGTTGGCGCAGCAGCCGGGGCAGCAGCGGGTTGGCGTGCTCCTTGAACTCGTCGGGCCCCAATCCGCCCTCTCCGTCGAACCAGCCCGGCGACAGCATCACGACCACGCGCGAGGCCGGCGACAGATCATCGGCCAGCGCCGCCAGCACGAACTGCATGCCCATCGACTGGAACCCGGAATGGCCGTACGCCAGGACGGGCATCTGCAGCTCGTCGGCCAGGAAGCGGTAGGGCACGAAGCGCAGGTCGTTGCTGGTGAGCTCCGACGACCCCAGGATCACCAGGCGATCGCCCGTGCGCAGCGCCTGGCTGAGCCGCGACAGATTGCGTGTCTGTTCGTCCAGCGTATTGCCCAGGTTGGGGATGTAGATGCCGGGTGCGGCCGCGGGCACCGGTTCGGTCTTCAGGGCCAGCGTGTGCAGGGCCGCCCAGCCGGCCACGGCCGCGGCGGACAAGGTCAGCGCCGCGGCAAGCGCGTGCTGCCGAAGGGTGCGTTTGAACATGGGAAACCCGAAAATGCGTCGCGCCGGGACAAAGGGGCGGTATTGTTAGCGGATGTTATCCAGCGGCCATGACGCAAACAAGCGCGGGAAACCCTGGGCGGCGCGCCAATTCCCCTTTTTGCGACACTTGGTCCCGGCCCCCCCCGTCCCGCCCCAGCCACCCGGCCACCCCAGCCACCCCAGCCACCCCGGCCACTCGGACCGTCCCGGTCGCACTCCGCTCAGACGCCGCCCGCGCCCGCCGCATGCCGCCCAGCAGAATGCGATAGCATCGATGTCGCGCGGCCGTCCCGGACCCCTGGCCCGCCGCACCGCCTGCCGCCGCCGCCGCGGCGCTTCACCGCCGGATTTCCCCTTACGCCATGACCGACCTTGCCCGTATCGCCCGCAGCCACCCCGACGAACTCATCGTAGGGCTGGTGTCCGTTTCCGACCGCGCCTCCACCGGCGCCTATCAGGATCAGGGGCTGCCCGCGCTGCGCGAATGGCTGGGCGGCGCGCTGGTGTCGCCGTGGCAGGCGGTGGAGCGGCTGATTCCCGACGAGCCCGCCCGCATCTCCGAAACCCTGATCGAACTGGTCGATGGCTGCGGCTGCGACCTCGTCCTGACGACCGGCGGCACCGGCCCCGCCCGGCGCGACGTCACGCCCGAGGCCACGCTGGCGGTCGGCACCAAGGAAATGCCGGGCTTTGGCGAGCAGATGCGCCAGATCAGCCTGCGTTTCGTGCCCACGGCCATCCTGTCGCGGCAGGTGGCAGTCATTCGCGAAACGGACGGCCATGCCGCCCTGATCGTGAACCTGCCGGGCCAGCCCAAGTCTATCCGTGAGACGCTGGAAGGACTCAAGGACGACGACGGCGCCGTGCTGGTGCCCGGCATCTTCGCCGCCATTCCGTATTGCATCGACCTCATCGGCGGCCCGTACGCCGAAACGCGCTCCGAGGTCATCGCGGCCTTCCGCCCCAAGTCCGCCCGGCGGCCCGCGCAAGCGTAGCGCGGGCGACAACGCTGCATTGCCTTGCGCGGTGGCTGGCCGTTGCGGCACACCATGGCGGGCCTCGCCCCGCCAAGACCGTGCGGTATAGTTGGCCGCCCCGATCAACCCCTGCTGACCGAGAGTTTTCATCGTCATGAAGGTTCGTACCATCCTGTCCCTTACCGCCCTGGCTGCCCTGACGGCCTGCGCCAATGTCAAAGACGTCCGCGACCGCGATCCCGTGTTCTACGGATCCACGCAGCGCACCGCCCAGGACTACACGCAATGCGTGGCGGAAGCCTGGAAGGGACTGGACGTCAACTTCGAACAGAAGCCGGTGCGCAACGGGTATGAGCTCGTCCTGCACGGCAGCCTGGGCGTCGAGGCCGTCCTGACGACCACGCACTGGAAGGGCAAGACCGAGGCGCGGCTGTCGACGCGCATTGCCCGCCGCGACCAGACCATCATTGAACCGGCCAACCTGTGCCTGTAAACGTCATGGTTGCCCGCCGCGACGTCCTGCGCGCCGGGCTGGCCGCCGCTGCCCTGTGCCTGGCCTGGCCCGCGCGGGCGCAGCAGGCCAGTTACATCACCCGCAAGCTCGACGCCCGCGTGCCGGGCGGCGTGGCCGTGCTGAGCCTGGGCGACGGCGCGGCCGCGCCCCAGGTCACCTACCTGGACCGGCCCGTGCTGGTGGTGCGGGAAGCGGGCAAGCAGTGGATCGCCGTGGTCGGCATTCCGCTTACCGTCAAGCCTGGCCAGGAACAGGTGCAGGTCAAGGACGGCGGCGGCACGCGTCAGGTGGCGTTCACGGTCGGCGCCAAGGATTACGTGGCGCAGCACATCACGCTCAAGAACCGGCGTCAGGTGGATCCGAATCCGGACGACCTCAAGCGCATTGAGCGGGAACTGGCCGAACAGGTCGAAGCCTACCGCGGCTTTCGCGCGGGCGTCACGCCCAGCAACCTGATCCTGGATCGTCCGGTCGACGGCGGTCGCCTGTCCAGCCCCTTTGGCCTGCGCCGCTTCTTCAACGGCCAGGAACGCAATCCGCATTCGGGCCTGGATTTCGCCGTGCCGGCCGGTACGCCCATCAAGGCGCCCGCGGCCGGGGTGGTGGTGCTGGTGGGGGATTATTTCTTCAATGGCAAGACGGTGTTCCTGGACCATGGCCAGGGTTTCGTCAGCATGTTCTGCCACATGTCGGCGATCTCGGTGAAGGTCGGCGACGAGGTGCCGCGCGGCGGCGTGGTGGGCAAGGTGGGGGCGACCGGGCGGGCGACGGGCCCGCACCTGCACTGGAACGTCAGCCTGAACGATGCGCGCATCGATCCGGCGATCTTCATCGGGGCGTTCAAGCCCTGACTGGTATGGGCTTTGACGCGTTCAAGGTTTGATGCGTCCAAACTCTGACGCGTGCCGCTCTGACGGGGCGGCGACGCTCAGGCCTTCTCGGCCTCGAGCGCGATGCGCTTGAGCACATACTGGTGCATGCGCTCGGCGTATTCCATCTGCTGTTGCACGTTGCGCTGACCGGCTTCCTGGTCGTCCAGGCAGTTGTCGTACTTGGTCTTGGCTTCGGCGTAGGTCAGGCCGGTATTGCGCAGGCTGTTGATGAACGCCTCGCGCGACTGGCGCAGCAGGCGCAGGCCTTCCTCGCCCTTTGCGAAACGTCTTCGCGAGAGGGCAAGCTGGTCTGCGGCGGCTTGCAATTCTTCTTTCAGGTCCATCGTGCTTCGTGCGTATCCGGCCTGGCGTTGCGCCAGGCGAGGAGCGCCATTCTTTCATGAACAGGCGATCCACGCATTACGGCAGTGCGCGAATCCTGCTTAAGGATCCGCGAAAAGAGGGAGCCGGGCGCCGGCAAGAAGCCGGCCCGGGCGGCCGGCTTAGCGGCGGTGGTGCTGGGGACGCTGCATCGTGGGGGCGCGCTCGTCCTTGTGGCGGAAATTGATACGGCCCTTGGTCAGGTCGTACGGGGACATTTCCAGGGTGACGCGATCGCCCGCGAGGATGCGGATGCGGTGCTTGCGGATACGGCCCGACGCGTAGGCGCCGACTTCGATGCCGTTGTCCAGTTTGACGCGGTAGCGGCTATCGGGCAGCACTTCGTCAACGATGCCATCCAATTCGATGAGTTCTTCTTTAGCCATCTTCTACTCCTTGATCAAAACGCGCAGGCATGCCTGCGGCATGTCGCGCCGCGCAAGGCGGCAAGCGCGTCGGACTCGGATAAACCGGTCCAGCGGTTTGAACGCAAAAAAACGTTCGGGCAAGCGTGGGTATGGGCCACGGCATCCGGGCGGATGTCTGAAATGGCGGATACTCGCGCCCTGAGGTAAGTGCGCGCGATGCGCGCGGTGGTCGCGGCGGGGGTGCTGCGGGCACCTTGCCGGATGAAGCGGGGTTGCCGAGTCTGCGGCAACGCCGGGCGCCACGGGGACTGCAGCGGCGTTCTGGGCAGTGACGGGGTGCACCCAACAGGGGCGGCCCCAATAAAAAACCGGATCTCGTTCGCGTCGCTGACGTTCATTCAGTAGCGCCCTTTCTTGGGCGCTACAGGTTGGCACGCAGGATGACCGAAGTCCGGTTTTTGCGGAAAAATCACGGGTTTATGTTACCGCAAAGCCGGCGGTTTAGCCAGCTTTTATCCCGGATTCGGCCGCGATAGTTGCGCTTGAACGACTCTATCGGCGCGGGATGCGGCGCTGGTATTCCGCTTCCCAGGCGGCGTTGGCCGACCAGAAGGGGCCCGGATCGCGTCCGGCCAGACGGGCTGCCAGCACGTTCAAGTGCGTGTGCCAACCGCCCGCCACGTCCACCATGTCATCCCGCGTGGCGAGCTTGCGATGCGTAAGCACCAGCCGCGCGCCGTCGTCTTCAGGGGACACTTCGAAGGTCACTTCGGACGGGGCGCCCGCCGAGCCGCCCCAGGTGTAACTGAGCACGTGCGGCGGTTCACACCGGGTGATCAGGCCCTGCGTGGTCAGGCCTTCCTCGTAGGGCTTGTAGGCCTCGGGCGTCGGTTCGCGCACGGAGGACAGGTCGGCATGCAGGAACCGCAGGGTGACGCCGCCGCCCTCCATCAGGTCCATGTCGCCGAATGCCAGCCACTGGCCGCGCTTGTCGGATTCCGTCAGCCAGGCCCACACCTCCTGCACGCTCGCAGGCAGCCTGCGCGTGAATTGCAAGGTGGTCGGGTCCAGTACGACGCCGTAGTCGCTCATATCAGTCTCCTGTGAAGTCCGGAGCCGGACGTGGGTTCATCTTCCGTGCGAAAAGGTCAGCGGCGATACCTGCGGCTCGTGCTCCGGGGCGTCGTCCATGGCGCCGGGGTGCTGGGGCAGTGCGTCCGTGATGTCGTGCCAGGGAGCCTTGCTGGCGACGTGGTAATGCGCCAGGGGCTTGACGCCCGGATCGTCGTCCAGCGCGCCGAGCGGCAGGCCGTAGACGTCGGGCGTCTGGTCAAAGCGGCTGAGCAGCGGTGTGCCGCAAGCCTCGCAGAAACCCCGGTAATTGCCGGGCGACGACGCGTACCAGGTCACGTGGTCTTCGCCCTGTGTCCAGGCGAAATCCTTCGACTGGACCGTCGCTCGGCTGCGGAAGGCCGCGCCGTGCGTCTTGCGGCACATCACGCAATGGCAGTTGAGGGCATCGGTGAGCGGACCGTTGATCTCGTAGGCAACGCGGCCGCAGAGGCAGGAACCTTTGATCATGATGAGCGCCAGGCAATGGGGGAAATAGGTCCAATATACCTGCGGCGCCGTCCCGCGACTTCGGCATTTGTGACAGATGTCTTTCAGATCGTTGCCGGGGCGGGCGTTTCCCGGGGCGGGCCTTTCCCGCGGCGGGCGATTCCCGCGGCGGACGATTCCGAGGCGGGCGTTTCCGAGGCGGGCGTTTCCGAGGCGGGAGTTGCTGACGGCGGAAGTTTCCGACGGCGGGCGTCGGCGGCAGATACCGTAACGTTCACGGCATCCGCGCCTCCCCCTTCACGCCGCCCGTTGCAGCGCCTGGAACGCCGGCAGCGCCAGCAGACCCGCCACGCGCGCCGCGTGAATGTCTTCGTCCGACACCGCCGGGCGCGGCATCAGGAAGTTGACCGTGCCCAGGCACACGCCGTCATACGCGACCGGCACGTTGATGACCGATTGCAGTCCCAGGCTGCGGATCGCATCGTGGTCGTTGAAGAATTCGCGGATGGCCGCCTCTCCCTCGCCCACGAACACCCGCTGTTCCAGCAACACCTGCCGGCCCCATGCCGTGCCGGTCTTGTCCTTGCTGCCGCCCGGCGGGTACGCCTGCGGGTTCGAACTGTACAGGCGCACCACGCGCATGGCGTCGGCATCGTAGCGATTCACGGTGCACAACGCGTGCGCCAGGTGCAGGCGCGCATAGTCGTCGATTGCCTGGAAGGCGGCGGCCGGCAGGCCGTCCGCGTAGGCGCGGGCGATGGCCTGCACGCCGGCCAGCGCCGGGCTGGGAGATGCGTCCGTCATTCCGCCGTGATTCCCAGTTCTTTGATCAGCTTGCCGTACTTGTCGGCATCGCGCGCCAGGATCTGGCCGAACTGCTCGGGCGTGGTTTCGGTCAGCAGCACGCCCATGTCGCCCATTTTCTTGATGACGTCGGGCCGCTTGAGGATCACGTTGATCTCGCGGTTCAGCCTGGCAGCCAGTTCCGGCGGCATGCCGGCCGGACCGAATGCGCCGTACCAGACCGCCAGCTCATACCCCGGCAGCGTTTCGGCCACGGTGGGCACGTCGGGCAGCAGCGGCGAGCGTTGTTCCTCGGTGACGGCCAGCAGCTTGAGCTTGCCCGACTGCACGTGCGGCAGCGTCTGCGTGCCGGCGCTGAACAGCACCTGCGTGCGGCCTGCCACGGTATCCAGAACCGCAGGCGCACCGCCGCGATACGGGATGTGCATCATCTTCACGCCGGCGGCCTTTTCGAAGAGCACCGCGCTCAGGTGGTTGGTCGAGCCCTGGCCCGCCGAGGCATACGCCACGGTGTCGGGATTGGCCTTCGCGTACGCGATGAATTCCTTCAGGTTGGATGCCGGCACCGACGGATGCACCACCATCGTGTTGGTCACAAGGGCCAGCTCGGCGATGGGCGTAAAGTCCTTCACGCCGTCGAACGGCATGTTGGAATAGAGCGCCTGGTTCATCGTGTGCGTGCTCATCGAGCCCACCAGCAGCGTGTAGCCGTCCGGCTTGGCGCGCGCGACGAAGGCCGTGCCGATGTTGCCCGATGCGCCCGAGCGGTTCTCGACAATGACCGGCTGGCCCAGCGATTGCGTCAGGCCTTCGGACAGCACGCGCGCCAGGATGTCTGTGGAGCCGCCGGCGGCCCACGGCACGACCAGCGTGATGGGCTTTTCGGGCCAGGCGGCGTGCGATAGGGCGGGCGCGGCCATCGCCAGGCCCAGCGCGAACGTGCGCAGCAGTCGTTTGAAGTGCAGTGTCATGGTGTTTACCCCTTGCGTTGTGTCCGGCTTCTGAGAGCCGGTCGTATGAAAATCGATTCAGCGGCCGACGGCGTATCCCTGCATTCCGCGGGGATTGGCCGCCGCGCGCAGCAGCATCTGTCCGCCCGCGGCCGGCTCGCGCGTGCAGGCGCTGATGCGGCCTTCGGACCAGTCCGGCCCGACCTTGACGTCGTGGCCGGCGGCGCGCAGCGCGTCCAGCGTGGCGTCGGGCATGCGCGATTCCACCGTCAGCCGGTTCAGCGTCTGCGAACGCGGCCAGAACGAGCCGGGAAAGTGATCAATGTGCCAGGACGGCGCGTCGATGGCCGCCTGCAGGTTCATGCCCATGGCATGGCGCAGAAAGAATGCGACGGTCCATTGGTCCTGCTGGTCGCCGCCGGGCGTGCCGAATGCCATGTACGGCAGCCCGTCGCGCAGCGCCAGGCCGGGCGACAGCGTGGTGCAGGGACGCTTGCCCGGCTGCAACTGGCCCGGCACGCCGTCGTCCAGCCAGGTCATCTGCAGACGGGTCGTCAGCGAAAAGCCCAGCTCGGGCACGACGGGGCTGGACGACAGCCAGCCGCCCGATGGCGTGGCGGCCACCATGTTGCCGTCGCGGTCGATGACGTCGATCTGGCAGGTGTCGCCCACGAACAGTTCGCGCGTCGCCCATTCCGAGACGGGCGGCAACGCGGCAAAGGTCGGTTCGCCCACGCCGTAGCGCGTGTCCGACGCGGCCAGCGTGCGGATCGCGGCATCCAGGTCGGGCAGGCGCGGCGCAAGTCCGCCGGGACTGCCGGGCTGCAGCGTGGCCGAGGCGCGTTCGCCGATGCCGGCGGCGCGCGCTCGCGCATAGTCGTCGCTGAGCAGGGCCGCGAGCGGCACCTGGACGTGATCGGGATCGCCATACCAGGCGGTGCGGTCGGCGAACGCCAGCTTGGCGGCCTCGGCGACGCGGTGCACGAACTGCGGCGACAGCGGGTCCAGTTTGTCGACGTCCAGATGGCGCAGCAGCGCGAGCTGTTGCAGGTGCACCGGCCCTTGCGACCACACACCGCATTTGGCCACCGTGTAGCGGCCATATTGCGTGGTCAGCGGTTCGTCGTACGTGGCGCGCCAGTCGGCCAGGTCCGATTTGCGCAGCAGCCCGGGGTTGCGCTGCCCTGTGGTGTCGAGCACGGCCTCGTTCGTATAGAAGCTGTCGATGGCGTCGGCCACGAAACCGCGATACCAGACGTCGAGCGCGGCGTCGATGCGGCCGCGCCGGTCGGTGCTGGCGGCGTGCGCTTCATCAAGAATGCGGGTGTAGGTGGCCGCGATGGCGGGCGTGCGGAACAGCGCGTCGGGGGCGGGCACGCGGCCGCCCGGCAGCCAGACGTCGCCCGAGCTTTTCCATTCGTCGCGGAACAGCGCCTGCACCGCCAGAATCGCCTGCGAGATCCGCGGCACCAGCGGAAATCCGTCGCGCGCATAGCCGATGGCCGGCTGCAGCACGTCGGCCAGCTCCCACGTGCCGTAGTCGCGCAGCAGCGTCAGCCAGGCGCCGAACGCGCCGGGCACCGTCGCCGGCAGCAGGCCGATTCCCGGCACCAGGTCCAGCCCCATCTTGCGAAAGTACGTCGGCGTCGCCAGCGCGGGCGCCGGGCCCTGTCCGCACAGCGCGCGCATGCGTTGCTCGCGCTCGCTCCAGAACAGGATGGGGACTTCGCCGCCCGGCCCGTTCAGGTGCGGTTCGACAATCTGCAGCACAAAACCGCCGGCCACGGCGGCGTCGTAGGCATTGCCGCCGCGTTCCAGCACGCTCATGGCTACTTGCGATGCCAGCCAGTGCGTGGACGACACCACGCCGAACGTGCCGCGTATTTCAGGTCGGGTGGTGAAGGACGGATTCATCGGGCGGTTCCCGCAAGACTGAAGAGGATGCAAGCAGTATAGGTGCCTGAAATAACTGGTTTTATCTTTGTTGGCATAATTGCATAACCAGACGGTTATAGAGAAAACTGCCATGAGCCCGGATGCCGTCCGTCTTGCCAACCGACTCAAGCACCGTCATCTGACGCTGCTGGTCAACATCGACCGCCTTAAATCGCTGACGCGGGTCGCCGCGCAGACCGGCATCAGTCAACCTGCGGTCACCAAGGCGCTGGCCGAAATGGAGGACATCTTTGGCGCGCCGCTGTTCTTGCGCACCGGCAGCGGCCTGCAGCCCACCGCGCTGGGCAATCTGGCGCTGGTGCGCGCGCGGCACATGCTCAGTGACCTGGATCTATGGGAGCGCGAGGTCGAGGCGCTGCATGCCGGACGGTCGGCGCATCTGCACGTGGGGGTGGTGCCGTACGTGTCCAGCGCCTTGCTGACCGCCGCCATCAGCCGCCTGCATCAGCGCCACGGCGTGACGCTGAGCCTGCACCGCGCCACGACGGATCACCTGGTGCCGATGCTGCGCCAGCACGAACTGGACTGCATCATCAGCCGCGCCACGTCCACGGTGATGCACGAAGACCTGATGCATCGCGTGCTGTATCGCCAGCGGCCCCGTCTTATAGCGCATGGCAGGCTGGCCCAGCGGCTGGCGCGGCGCAAGCCGGACTGGGCTGCCGTCGCGGCCTTGGACTGGGTGCTGCCGGCGGCCAACACGCCGACGCGGCAATTGATCGTGGAGCATTTCATCCGCGCCGGGCTGCAGCCGCCGTCGCCGGTGCTGGAGGCCTACTCCACGGACGTGATCGAGGGCATCCTGTCGCTGAACGAGTCGTCGATCTCGGTGGTGCCCGAGGACATCGCGCGCGAACTGTGCCAGCGCGGCAGGCTGGGCATGGTGCCATGGGATTTCGGCTGGGAGCTGCCGCCGATCAACCTGATCCGGCGCAAGCGGGAACAGGCGCTGACGGCGGAATCACAGTTTTCCGACATTCTGCTGGACCTGTGCGCGAATGCGGCGGCGCCTGCGCAGGCGGGAGACGAGGGCAGATAACGCCAGGGGCGGTCCGCGCCTTGCCCCGCGCCGGTCTGGCAAGACGTGCGCATGTCCTAGGCGCAAAAACGTCGCTTCCCGCCACAGACGCAGGAGCCGGCATCTGGTTAAATGGCTGAAAGGTCTCACGGCCTAGGGCAAGCCGCTGCCTTTTCCGGCTTGCCGTTTCAATTTACGGAGCCCCCGATGGCACGATTCAATTTCACCCAGGACCTCGAAGAACCCGATCTGTGGGCGGCGGAAAACGTCCCCGCCGGAGAGGGTCGGCCCCCCATTCACGTCATGATCCAGACCGACGGCGAAGAGCCCCTTGCCGGCGCCTCCAAGGTGGTCAAGGCCATCATTGACAACCTGGACGAACAGATTCTTGCCGCGGCCGAGTTCCTCCTCGACAACTATTCGTACGAGCACTACAAAAAGCTGGGCATTGAAGACGACCAGCTCCTGGCCGAAGAAACCGCCGAAGCCATGGCCGAAAAAGCCGTGCTGCGCGCGCTGTGGCTGTTCGACGAAGACGGCGACGGCTACGAACTGTGGTTCACGCTGCCCTGGGATCCGGTGCACACCTACGACGTGGAATTCGAAGACGGCGCGCCCGTGTCCTGCTCGGTTAATGACTGATACCGCGCGACTGATACCGCTGCCGGGACACCGGGAGGGGCAGGCTCAGCGCGCCAGTTCGTATTTGGTCGCCAGCGTCTGCCCCAGCGATTCGTCGTACTTGTAGCGCACCTTCAAGGCCTTGCCGCGCATAATGTTGCGCGCGGCCACGTTCTCCAGCACCACGTCGACGTCCTTGTTCACGAATTCGGCGCAGTCGGTGTCCGCTCGCTCGCCGTCCGGTATGTCGGCAGCCTTCACCTTCAGCTTGAACAGCACCTGTGTTAGTTCCGTGCCGTCGGTGCGGAATTGGCGGAAGGTGGTGGGAAACGTGGCAACGGTGCCGGCAAGGTCGCACGAAATGCGGGTCCAGCCATGCGCGGGGGGTACCGCCGCAAAAAGGCCGGCGGCAAGCGTGGCGGCAGCGGCCGCCCGGGTAGACAGAAGATTCATGGTGTGCGGGCCAGACGCGGCGACCATGCGCGCCGCGCCGGTACGTGGTCGAAATGGGCCTTTATGTTGCGCCCGGCCGCCCGCGCCGGTCAAGCGGGCGCCTCCCATGCAAAACGGGCCATTGCGGCCCGTTTTACTTATGCGTTCTGGCTGGCGGGCCGGCTGGGCGGCGCCTCGTTCGCAGCCTGCGCGGACGCGGCATCATCGGTGCCTTCTTCGCTGCCTTCTTCCTTGCCTTCCAGCTTGGCGATCACGGCCGTGGCCAGGCTATTGCCGACCACGTTCGTGGCGGTGCGGCCCATGTCGAAGAACTGGTCAATGCCCATGATGAGCAGCAGGCCGGCTTCCGGCAAATGGAACATCGGCAGCGTCGCGGCCACGACGACCAGCGAGGCGCGCGCCACGCCGGCCATGCCCTTGCTGGTCACCATCAGCACCAGCAGCAGGGTCAGTTGCTGCGTGAAGCTCATCTCAATGTTGTAGGCCTGCGCGATGAACAGCACGGCGAACGACTGATACATCATCGAGCCGTCCAGGTTGAACGAATAGCCCAGCGGCAGCACGAAGCCCGAGATGCGCTTGGACACGCCAAACCGCGACAGCGCCTCAATCGTCTTCGGATAGGCCGATTCGCTGCTCGCGGTCGAGAACGCCAGCAAGGTCGGTTCCTTGATGAGCCCGCCCAGGCGGAACGTGGACTTGCCCAGGAACAGGTAGCCGACGCCGAACAGAATGGCCCACAGCAGCGCCAGACCCAGGTAGAACTCGCCGATCAGCTTGCCGTAACTGACCAGCACGCCCAGGCCTTCGGTCGTGATGGCGGCGGCCATGGCGGCGAACACGCCCAGCGGCGCAAAGCGCATCACATAGTCGGTCACGCGGAACATGATCTTGGCCAGTTCATCGATCATGTTGTAGATGGTGTTGTGGCCCTTGCCGCGGATGAACGACAGCGCCGCGCCGAAGAACAGCGAGAACACCAGGATCTGCAGGATCTCGTTGTTGGCCATCGCTTCGGCAATGCTCTTGGGGAACACGTGCGCGATGAACGCCTTCAGCGTGAAATCGCCCGTCTTCAGGCCCGAAGTCACGCCCGCGTCCGGAATCGCCAGGTTCATGTGCGCGCCGGGCTGGAAGATGTTGACCAGCGCCAGGCCCAGCAGCAGAGAAATCGCCGAGGCGGCGATAAACCAGATCATGGCGCGCATGCCGATGCGGCCCACCGCGCTGGCGTCGCTCATGCTGGCCAGGCCGGTCACCAGGGTGGCGAACACGAGCGGCGCGATGATCATCTTGATCATGCGCAGGAAGATGTCGGTGATCAGGCTGAAGTACGAGGCGATCTGCTTCGCCTCTTCCGGGGTCTGCGCGAACTTGTTGCAGACATAGCCCACCACGATGCCCAGCACCATGGCGATGCCGATATAACGCGTCAGCTTCTTAGTGTTCATTTGAAAACGGGATAACGGGGAGCCGCCGCTTGGCCCAGAGGGCCAGGCCCGCCGGCATGAGGCGGGGCAGACGGTCCGGTGACGGACATGCCAGGGTCCAGGTGCTGCTCGGGTTAACCCTTGGGGCGCGATGTTAACGCCGTGAACCTGACAGCCAGTTGTCAGTTCGGGGACAGATCAGCCGTGCCAGAATGCCCCTTCCGGCCTCGTCAGGAAGGCCGGGCGCCACCTGGGAACCAGCCCCGCGCGGGGCGACAAAGGAGACAAAGCAATGCCGAATCGCGAATTGTCCGTACTGGCTTCCGGCTACACCTATCTGGAAGGGTTGCGCTGGCACGAAAACCGCCTGTGGGCCTCGGACTTCTACACGGGGCAGGTCATCACCGTGACGCTCCAGGGGGCGGTGGACCGCGTCTGTCTGGTCCCGCAGCAACCGTCGGGACTGGGTTGGCTGCCCGACGGCCGCCTGCTGATCTCGTCCATGAAAGACCGCAAGGTGCTGCGGCGCGAGGCGGACGGCACGCTGTCGGTGCATGCCGACCTGTCCGCGCTGACCGGCGGCCATATCAATGACATGGTGGTGGACGCGCAGGGCCGCGCCTACGTGGGCAATTTCGGATTCGACATCATGGCGGGCGAACCCGTGCGCACGACGACGCTGGTGCGCGTGGATCCGGACGGTGTGGCGCAGGTGGTGGCGGACGGCCTGTGCTTTCCCAACGGCTCGTTCATCACGCCCGACGGTAAGACCCTGATCGTCAACGAGACCTTCGCCAACCGCATTTCCGAATTCGACATCGAGCCCAACGGCGTGCTGGGGCCGCGCCGCGACTGGGCCAATTTCGGTGAGCTGCCTGAAACCGACGACCTGACCGCCGTGATCGCGGCGTCCAAAATCGCGCCGGACGGCGGCGCGCTGGACGAAGAGGGCGCGTTGTGGGTGGGCGACGCCATCGGCAAGCGCATCGTGCGCGTTGAACGTGGTGGACGGATTCTCGAGCAGATCGACACCGGCGAATTCGGCATCTTCGCGGCCGCGCTGGGCGGACCGGACGGCAAGACGCTTTTCATGGCGGCCGCGCCGGATTTCGTGGAAGCCAACCGGCGCGCCAAGCCGCAGGCCCGCATCCTGATGACCCGGGTGGATGTGCCGCACGCGGGCAGGCCCTAGGCCACAAGCGGGGGAAAGCAGGGCAAGGGCGCCGCGGCCGTGGGCCGCATGGGCTGGGCCGCAAGGCGGATATCAGCCGGGCTAGGGCGTCCGGTTTCACCTGAATGGATAGGATACCGGCCGTTGCAAGACCTTTCTTCGATTCCCCCGTAAAATCACGCCATTCAGCAAGGCTTCAACCATCTCTCAATAGACAGTACCTAAGGAGGACCACTCATGGCCCTAGTCTCCATGCGCCAGTTGCTCGACCACGCCGCCGAGCACGGCTACGGCATTCCGGCTTTCAACGTCAACAACCTGGAACAGGTCCAGGCCATCATGGAAGCCGCGGCGGAGACCGACAGCCCGGTGATCATGCAGGCCTCGGCCGGCGCGCGCAAATACGCGGGCGAAGGCTTCCTGAAGTACCTGATCCAGGCCGCCGTTGAGTCCTACCCGCACATCCCCGTGGTCATGCACCAGGATCACGGCCAATCGCCCAAGATCTGCCAGGGCGCCATCGACCTGGGCTTCTCCAGCGTCATGATGGACGGCTCGCTGAAAGAAGACGGCAAGACCATCGCCGACTACGACTACAACGTCGAAGTCACCAAGAAGGTCGTGGACATCGCGCACAAGCTGGGCGTGACCGTCGAAGGCGAACTCGGCTGCCTGGGTTCCCTGGAAACCATGGAAGGCGACAAGGAAGACGGCCACGGCGCCGACGGCAAGCTGACCATGGATCAGCTGCTGACCGACCCGGAACAAGCCGCAGACTTCGTGCGCCGCACGCAACTGGACGCCCTGGCAATCGCCATCGGCACCAGCCACGGCGCCTACAAGTTCACGCGCAAGCCCACCGGCGACATCCTGTCGATCTCCCGCATCAAGGAAATCCACGCCCGCCTGCCCAACACCCACCTGGTGATGCACGGCAGCTCCAGCGTGCCGCAGGAACTGCTGGCCGAGATCCGTGAATTCGGCGGCAACATGAAGGAAACCTACGGCGTGCCCGTCGAGGAAATCCAGGAAGCCATCAAGTACGGCGTGCGCAAGATCAATATCGACACCGATATCCGTCTGGCCATGACCGGCGCGATCCGCCGCTTCTTCGCCGAGAACCCTGAAAAGTTCGACCCGCGCGAATACCTCAAGCCCGCCCGCGCCGCCGCCAAGGCGATCTGTGTCGCTCGCTACACGGAATTCGGCACCGCCGGCAACGCCAGCAAGATCAAGCCGCTGCCGCTGACCGAAATCGCCGCGCAGTACGCCTCGGGCAAGCTGTCGCAAGTGGTGCAATAAGGTCCACGCCCATGCCGCCTTCTTGCGAAGGCGGCGCAGGCAGAAAAAGAGCTGGTCCTCGCGGGCCAGCTCTTTTTGTTTTTGCGGCCATGACGGACGCGCGTCCTACCCCGGCGAATTCTTCCCGAAGCTCGGCACCGACCGATCCACGTGATGCCATGACGGCGCCGAGTCCGTCCACAGGCTTGCCTGGGAATGAAACGCTTCGGGGTCATCCAGCGACCCTGCGCGCACGACTTCGTAGCCCATGCCTTCCGAATTGCCGAACAGCGGCGTGCCACACGCCGCACAGAAGCTGCGCATGACGGTGTGGCCGGAGTCGCCCTGGTAGCGGTGTTCCTTGGGTTGTCCGCGCAGCAGCGTGACGGCGCCCGCGGGAAAGATCAGGGCGTGGGCCGGCGCGCCGCCGCTGGAGTACTGGCAGTCGCGGCAGTGACAGGTGGCGGCGGTGATGGGCTCGTCGGTGAGGGCGTAGCGGATGGCGCCGCACTGGCAGCCGCCTGTCATGTGGACCTGCGCGTCGGCGTGGGGCATGCGTTTGGGGGAAGCATCCTGCATACGGCTTTGTCTCCGGGCGGTGTTGCGCCGTGACGCTCGGGGCGGCCGGCGCGAATCATGGATGGGAAAGAAAGCCTACCCCGCGCCCGGAGCGGCGGCAAGACGAACTTATTTGCAGTAATCTATGCGCTTTGCGGAAGCTGCCGTCCGGCGCCGCCTCCGCCTGGTGCCCGATTTCGTTTCCCTTCCCGCCCTGGCGCCTGCCCGCGGCGGGAATGTTCATTTTTGCCATAGGCCATTCCCGTGACTTCTGCTTTGCATGAATCCAGCATCAAGTCCCTGCCGCTGCTGGGACGCGGCAAGGTGCGCGATATGTACGCGGTCGGCGACGACAAGTTGCTGATCGTCGCGTCGGATCGCATCTCCGCATTTGACGTGATCCTTGACGACCCCATTCCCGGCAAGGGACAGGTGCTGACCGAACTGACCGAATTCTGGTTGCAGAAGCTGTCGCACATCCTGCCCAACCACTCGACCGGCGTGAAGCCCGAAGACGTGGTGGCGCCCGACGAAGTGGATCAGGTGCGCGGCCGCGCCGTGGTGGTCAAGCGTCTGAAGCCCATCCTGGTGGAAGCGGTTGCCCGCGGCTACCTGATCGGTTCGGGCTGGAAGGACTACCAGGCGACCGGCGCGGTTTGCGGCATCAAGCTGCCGGCCGGCCTGCAGCAGGCCAGCAAGCTGCCCGAGCCCATCTTCACGCCCGCCGCCAAGGCCGAGTTCGGCATGCACGACGAGAACGTGGACTTCGCGCACGTGGTCAAGGAAGTCGGCCAGGAAATGGCCGAGCGCATCCGCGACGTGACGCTCAAGCTGTACGCCGAAGCCGCCGCCTTTGCCGCCACCAAGGGCATCATCATCGCCGACACCAAGTTCGAGTTCGGCCTGGACGACAACGGCACGCTGCACCTGATGGACGAAGTGCTGACGCCCGATTCGTCGCGCTTCTGGCCCGCCGACGGCTACCGCGTCGGCATCAGCCCCCCGTCGTTCGACAAGCAGTTCGTGCGCGACTGGCTCGAGACGCAAACGTGGGACAAGACCCCGCCCGCGCCGCGCCTGCCGCAGGAAGTGCTGGAAAAGACGGCCGCGAAATACCGCGAAGCCCTGGACCGCCTGATCGCCTGATCGCCTGATCGCGTCCACACCAAAAAAGCCGCTCGTCGTCCGAGCGGTTTTTTTTCGCCGGCAGGTCTTGACGTGGCGCCGCAGGCTGACGCAACCCCTCGGGCAAACCCGCATTTTCAGCGCGAAATTATTTCGGATTGTTACGCTATACTCGACCGCTGCTTGATACGGGATTTCCGAGAAAAGGAGCGCCGCATGGTGATGATGCTGCCCTTTGTGACTGGGACGCTGGCAGTATGGTTTGGGCTCGTGGGCCGGCGCCGTCCGTGCGTTACCTTCTGGCTGCTGACCCTGGCCATCTTCGCCGCCTGGTGCAAATACCACATGACCAGTCCGCTGGCGATGTCCCTGTGAAGCGGCAGCGATGATCTTTTCCAGCAATCCGGCGCGCGGCTCGCGCATCCTCAATGCCCTGGCGCTGCTCGGGGTCACCGGCATCCTCTGCATCGCCTTCGCCTGGCAATTCGCCTACGACGAATTGCCGTGCCCGCTATGCCTGCTGCAGCGCGTGGCGCTGATCCTTGCGGGTGTGGGTTTCCTCTTGAACCTGCGACTCGGACCGTCGCCGATGCACTATGCGATGAGCATTGCCGGCGCGCTGGCCGGCATGCTGGCCGCGGGACGCCAGGTGCTGCTGCACATTGCCCCGGGCGACGCGGGCTACGGCACGCCCTTTCTGGGCGTGCACTTCTATACCTGGGCGTTCGTTGCCTTCACGGCGATCATCGTGTTCTGCGTCGTCATGCTGTGCGTGGACCGCAAGTGGGGCGACAGCATGCTCAAAAAGCCCGTCTCGATGCTGGGCATGGTGGTCATGGCCCTGTTTTTCGTCGTCGCCCTGGCCAATGCCGGCAGCACCACGCTGCAGTGCGGTTTCGGACCGTGCCCGGACGATCCGGTCACCTACCTTTGGCTGAAAAGCGCCACGTTGCCGTAGCAGTCTTCAGCGCCGGGTAAAATAGCGGGTTTCGCGGGCCGGTCCCGCGGTCCCCCGACATTTCGCGGCGCGTGCGCCGTGTCTCAACTACTAGACACCGGTTATGACAGACCAGACTTCCGCAGCGGCGCAAGCCTCCCCCGTGGTGGGCGTGATTATGGGATCTTCCAGCGATTGGGAGGTCATGAAGCACGCGGTGACGATGCTGGAGGATTTCGGCGTGGCCTACGAGGCGCGCGTCATCTCCGCGCACCGCATGCCGCAGGACATGGCCGAGTACGGCGCCGCGGCGCACCAGCGCGGCTTGCGCGGCATCATCGCCGGCGCCGGCGGCGCGGCGCACCTGCCGGGCATGATGGCTGCCCTGACCGAAGTGCCGGTGTTCGGCGTGCCGGTCCCCTCCAAATACCTGCGCGGCGAAGACTCGCTGCTGTCCATCGTGCAGATGCCCAAGGGCGTGCCGGTGGCCACCTTTGCCATCGGCGAAGCCGGCGCCGCCAACGCCGCGCTGCACGTGATCGCCACGCTGGCGGGCACCGATGCCGGCCTGCACGCAAAGCTGGTGGCGTTCCGCGCCCGCCAGACGCAGGTCGCGCGCGACATGAAGGTTCCGCCCGAGGCCTGATCCGAATGACTCAATCGACTCCTTTCCTCATCGCGCCCGGCGGCTGGCTGGGCATGCTGGGCGGCGGCCAACTGGGCCGCATGTTCTGTCACGCCGCGCAAAGCCTTGGCTACAAGGTCGCGGTGCTGGACCCGGCCGCAGAATGCCCGGCCGGCATGGTGGCCGACCTGCACATCCAGGCCGCCTATGACGACGAGGCCGGTCTGGCCCGCCTGGCGCAGACGTGCCAGGCCGTCACCACCGAATTCGAAAACGTTCCCGCAGACAGCCTGCGCGCGCTGGCGACCCAATGCCGCGTCAGCCCGGCTGGCGACGCCGTGGCCATCGTGCAGGACCGCATCGCTGAAAAGACCTTCATTGCCGCGCAAGGCATCCCGGTCGCGCCGCACGCCGCCATCCGCAGCGAAGCCGATCTGAACGCCGCATCAGACGCGCTGTTCCCCGGCATCCTCAAGGTGGCGCGCCTGGGATACGACGGCAAGGGCCAAGCTCGCATCAACACGCGCGAAGAGGCGATTGCCGCTTTCGCGGAATTCGGCGGTGTGGCTTGCGTGCTGGAAGCGCTGATGCCGCTGGATTACGAAATCTCGGTCGTGCTGGCGCGCGGCTTTGATGGTGCCAGCGTGGTGTTTCCCGTGGCGCGCAACGTGCATGTCGACGGCATCCTCGCCGTGTCCACCGCGGCGCCCGTGCAGCAGGACGCGGCCCACGCCGAACGCCAGGCCCGCGCCACCGAAGCCGCGCAGGCCATCGCGCAGGGGCTGGGCTATCACGGCGTGCTGTGCGTGGAATTCTTCGTGCTCAAGGACGGCAGTCTGATCGTCAACGAGATCGCGCCGCGTCCGCACAACAGCGGCCACTACACGATCGACGCCTGCGTCACCAGCCAGTTCGAGCAGCAGGCGCGCGCCATGGCCGGCCTGCCGCTGGGCGGCACCGACCTGCTGGCGCCCGCCGTCATGCTGAACATCCTGGGCGACATCTGGTACGCCGGCGCAACGGGTGACGCCCAACGCGAGCCCGATTGGGCGGCCGCGCTGGCCGTGCCCTCGGCCAAGCTGCACCTGTACGGCAAGCGCGAGGCGCGCCGTGGCCGCAAGATGGGCCACATCACGATCGTGGCATCCACCTTGCAGCAGGCCCGCGACGACGCTGCCCGCGTGGCCGCCGCGCTGGGCATGCAGGCGCCCGAGTAAACGGCAAACCGATGTCTTCATCTCCGTCCGCCTCCGCCAGCGCCGCGGAAATCGCCCACGCCGCCCAGCGCATGCTGGACGGCGAACTGGCCGCCTTTCCGACCGAGACCGTCTACGGCCTGGGCGCGGACGCTGAAAACCCGCAGGCCGTCGCCAAGATCTACGCGGCCAAGGGCCGGCCCTCGAACCATCCCGTCATCGTGCATATTGCGCCTCACGGCGACGTGGCGTATTGGGCGGCGAATGTGCCGCCTGAAGCGCAACTGTTGATCGACGCGTTCTGGCCGGGTCCGCTGACCTTGATCCTGAAGCGCGCGCCGCACATCGTCGACACGGTGAGCGGCGGGCAGGACAGCATCGGCATCCGTTGTCCGTCGCATCCGGTGGCGCAGGCGCTGCTGGCGGCGTTTGCGGCAGGCAAGCCGAACGGGCAGGGCGGGGTGGCGGCGCCATCGGCCAACAAGTTCGGCCAGGTGTCGCCCACCCGCGCCGAGCACGTCCGTAACGAGTTCCCCGACGAAGTCGCGGCCGGCATGCCCGTGCTGGAAGGCGGCGCGTCGGACGTTGGCATCGAATCCACCATTCTCGACCTGTCGCGCCTGGATCGCGGCGCGGGGCCCGTGCTGCTGCGGCCCGGCCACATCAGCGCCGCGCAGATCGAGGCCGTGCTGGGCGTGCAGGTCTTTGCGCCCGACGCCGCGGCGCCGCGCGCGTCCGGCACGTTGAAGGCCCATTACGCGCCGCGCACGCCGCTGGAACTGGCCAACGAGGCCCGCATGAACGATGTGCTGGCCGGACGCAATCTGCCCGAAGGCCGCGTGGTGCTGGTGGCCTACGGCCCGCAACCCGCCGCAGCCGATCCCCGCGTGCAGTGGCAACCGGTATCCGCGGACCCGGCGCGCTATGCGCAGGCGCTGTACGGCCTGCTGCGCGATCTGGATGGTCAGGGCTATGCGCGCATCATTGTGCAGGCGCCGCCCGCCACCGATGACTGGCACGCGGTCAACGACCGCATCGGCCGCGCCGCCGCGGCCTTCACGCTGGACACCACCGGCCTGTAACCTGCCGGCCGCTCACGCGGCCAGGAATTCCCCGATCCGTTCCACGGCCTGCCGCAAAGGCGGCAGGAAGTCATCCTGCAGGCGGCTGAGCGGCACGCGCGCCGCCTTCACGCTGACATTCACCGCCCCGCAGGCCTTGCCGCTGGCCGATCGCACGGCCACCGAGATCGCGCGCACATTCAATTCCAGTTCCTGGTCGACGACCGCATAGCCCTGCTCGCGGATGCGCGCCAGTTCCGCGCGCAGCTTTGCCTCGGTGGTCAGCGTGAACTCGGTATAGGGCTGCAGGTCGGTCGCCGCGAAATACCGCGCCAGCGCAGGCTCCGGCAGTTCCGCCAGCAGTACGCGCCCGATCGACGTGCAATACGCGGGCAGGCGGCTTCCCAACCCCATCGACGTGGCCAGCAGACGGTTCACCTCGGACCGCGCGAGGTAAAGCATTTCGTGGCCTTCCATGATGGCGAGCGCGCAGGTCTCGTTCACGGTCGCGCTCAATTCTTCCAGCACCGGCTGCGCCAGCGAAACGAACGGCGTGGACGAAAAGTACGCGTAGCCCAGCCCCAGAATGCGCGGCGTCAGCACGTAGAGCCTGCCGTGCTGCTCGGCCATGCCCAAGAGGATCAGCGTGTGCAGGCAGCGTTGCACGACGGCGCGCGGCAGGCCGGCGCGCCGGCTCAGTTCGGCCGCGGTCTGCGGATGGCGGCGCGTGCCGAAGGCGCGGATGACGTGCAGGCCGCGCGCCAGCGTCAGCATATAGTCCGGATCGCCGCGCAACTGGTCCGGATGGTCTTCGGCCGTGGGCGGCGCGGCGTAGCCGGGAGCGGGCAGGTTGGGCAGCATCAGGCTGCGCGCAGGGGCGCGCCGGTGCGCGTCTGCAGTTCGGTTAGCGTCATGCCGTCGATCATATCCCGGACCACCAGGCCGTCTGGCGTGACGTCGATGACCGCGAGGTCCGTGTAGATGCGGTCCACCACGCCCGCGCCGGTCAGCGGATAGGTGCAGCGCTCGACGATCTTGGGATCACCGTTCTTGCTGTTGTGCTCCATCATGATGAACACGCTGCGCGCGCCCACGGCCAGATCCATCGCGCCGCCGACGGCCGGCGCTTCGCCGGGCTTGTTCAGCGACCAGTTCGCCAGATCGCCGTTGGCCGCAACCTGCATGCCGCCCATCACGCAGATGTCCAGATGGCCGCCGCGCATCATCGCGAACGAGTCCGCGTGATGGAAATACGAGCCGCCGGTCAGCAGGGTCACCGGTTGCTTGCCGGCGTTGATGAGGTCCAGGTTGATGTCGGCCTCGGCCGGGGGCGGCCCCATGCCGAGGATGCCGTTCTCGCTGTGCAGCACGATCTCTCGGCCCTCGGGTAGATGGGCGGCCACCAGCACCGGCATGCCGATGCCGAGGTTCACGTAGCTGCCGTCGGGAATGTCCAAGGCCAGGCGGCGCGCCATGGCTTCGCGGGTCAGGGGATGAAACATGCGGACTCCTTCAAGCGGAATGGCGTCAACTGGAAAAGGCGGCGTTAGGCACTTCGGTCACGCGCTTGACGAAGATGCCCGGCGTCACCACGGCCTCGGGCGGCAGTTCGCCCAATTCAGCCTTGGCGCGCACCTGCACGATGGTCGTCTTGGCGGCCATGCACATGATGGGGCCGAAGTTGCGCGCGCTCATGTTGTAGGTCAGGTTGCCCCAGCGGTCGCCGCGGTCGGCCTTGACCAGCGCAAAGTCGCCATGCAGCGGCTCCTCGAACACGTGGCCGCGGCCGTTGATGATGCGGGTCTCCTTGCCGCGCGCAAGCTCGGTGCCGTAGGCGGTGGGCGTGAAGAAGCCGCCCAGTCCCGCGCCGGCCGCGCGCAAGCGTTCGGCGATGGTGCCTTGCGGCACGCATTCGAGCTCGATGCGGCCTTGCCGGTAGAGTTCGTCGAAGACCCAGGAGTGCGAAGCCTTCGGAAACGAGCAGATCACCTTGCGTACGCGTCCGGCTTTGGCCAGCGCGGCCAGGCCCGTCTCGCGGTTGCCGGCGTTGTTGCTGACCACGGTGAGTTCGCGCGCGCCTTGGTCGATGAGGGCGTGGATCAGTTCGGTGGGCATGCCGGCGCCGCCGAACCCGCTGATGAGCACGATGGCGCCGTCATGCACATCCGCAACGGCGGCTTCCGGCGTGTCGATGAACTTGTCGATCATGGGAGGGCTCCGATGAGGCGGACGCCGCGGCGCCCGGCCCCGCTCAGTTCACGGTGATGTTGGCCTGCTTGATGATCTCGGCGTAGCGTGCCGAGTCCTTCTTCATCAAATCGGCAAACTCTGCCGGCGTGCCGCCCACCGGCAGAAAGCCCGCATCCACGAACTTCTGGCGCACGTCCGGCTCCTTGACGATCTCGCTGATCTCGCGCGCCATACGTTCGATGATCGGCTTGGGCGTGTTGGCCGGCGCCATCAGGCCGGCCCACGAACCGGTGACAAAGCCCGGCATGCCGGCTTCTTCCATGGTGGGAATGTCCGGCTCCGTGGGCCAGCGTTCCTTGCCCGTGAACGCCAGCGCCTTCAGGCGGTTCTGCTTCACGTATTGCATCGGCACCAGCACGGGATCGAACACCATGCTTACGCGGTTGCCCAGGATGTCGGTCAGGATCGGCGCGCTGCCCTTGTACGCCACGTGCGTCATCGTGATCTTGTTCTGCAGCGCAAAGTCGGCGCCGGTCAGGTGCGCGCTGGAGCCGTTGCCGCTGGACGCGTAGGTGAGCTTGTCCGGATTCTTGCGGGCATACGCGACCAGCTCCGCCACGGTCTTGACGGGAAGCTCGTTTGCCACGAACAGGAACAGCGGCAGGTCCGCCATCTGCACAACGGGCGTCAGGTCCGCGGGCGTGTAACCCAGCTTGTAGAGATGGAAGTTGATGATGTAGGCCGGCAGCATCGACAGGAACGTATAGCCGTCGGGTTCCGCCTTGGCGGCCAGCGCCGACCCCAGGCTGCTGTTTGCGCCGGGGCGATTCTCGACGACGATGGTCTGGTTCAGCCGCGGTCCCAGCTTTTCCATCACGATGCGCGTCACGATGTCAGTGGAACCGCCCGGCGTGTACGGCACGATGATCTTGATCGGCTTGCTGGGCCAATTATCGGCCGCGTGGGCGGGGCCGGTGGCCAGGCCGGCCGCCGCCAGCGTGGCGAACAGCACGTGTTTGATAACGCGGCGGCGGTCAGTGGCCGCCGGGTGATGAGGCTGCGACTTGCATGCATGTGCCATGGACTTGTCTCCTCCATGAATCGGCCGATTGCCGCTGCGCGTCCGGGTTTTTATGTGACGCGACGGCTTTTAAGGGTCTGCGGCTTTGCCGGCTATCGGACAAAGACGCAAAAAAAGTATGGCACGGGGAAATCGGCACGACGGCGCATGTCCCCGCCAAAAAAGTTCGATCACCGGACAAGGGGTTCGCGTTCACCAGTGCGCCATTTTTACGGGTTTTCACTAGGGACCGGCGCGTTGTTCACGCTGTGGACATGCCTTAATCTGGCGGCCGGTCCGGTAAGGCAGGACCTGGTTTCAACTGTCCCCGGCTACAAGCCCAGGGCGGTCATCTATCTCAGGAGAAGCAGAACATGAAGCGGAAATTGATGGTTGCGGCCGGCGCGATTGCCCTGGCCTGCGCGTCCCAGGCGGCGATGGCCGGTCCCACGCTGGACGCGGTGAAAAAGAAGGGATTCGTGCAATGCGGCCTGACGGACGGCGTCTCCGGATTCTCCGCGACGAACAGCAAGGGCGAATGGGAAGGCATGGATGTGGATATCTGCCGCGCGGTGGCGGCGGCGGTGTTCGGCGATGCCTCGAAATTCAAGGGCTCCGCGCTGTCCACCCAGCAACGCTTCACCGCGCTGCAATCGGGCGAGGTCGACGTGCTGCTGCGCACCGTGACGCTGACCCAGACGCGCGACACGTCGCTGGGCCTGTCCGCAGTTGCCGCCAGTTTCTATGACGGCCAGGGCATCCTGGTGAGCAAGAAACTGGGCGTCAAGAGCGCCAAGGAACTGAACGGCGCCACGGTCTGCGTGCAGCCCGGCACCACCACCGAACTGAACCTGGCCGACTGGTTCCGCGCCAACAACATCGAGTTCAAGCCGGTCGTGATCGACAAGGTGACCGAAGTCGTGCGCGCCTTTGAATCCGGCCGTTGCGACGCCTTCACCGACGACGCCTCGCAACTGGCCGCCGTGCGCGCCACGCAGGTCGCCAACCCCAACGACTACGAGATCCTGCCGGAACGCTTCTCCAAGGAGCCGCTGGGTCCCATGGTCCGACAGGGCGACGAGAACTGGCTGGGCATCGTGCGCTGGACGTTGTTTGCGCTGCTGGAAGCCGAGGAATACGGCATCACGCAGAAGAACGTGGACGACATGCTCAAGAGCAAGAACCCCAACGTGCTGCGCATCCTGGGCGTGACGCCGGGCGCCGGCAAGAACATGGGCCTGGATGAGAAGTGGGCCTACAACGCCATCAAGGCGGTGGGCAACTACAGCGAGGTGTTTGAGCGCAATGTGGGCAAGGACAGCAAGCTGGGCCTGCAACGCGGCACGAACGCGCTGTGGAACCAGGGCGGCGCGATGTATCCGTGGCCGATCCGTTGATGGGTAATCACCCATAGCGGACGGACAAACCCGTCGGATGTGATCGTGCAAGGCCTCCTTCGGGAGGCCTTGCTGTTTCCGGGTGCGACCCGAACGGGAACGAGGCGTGCCTCGGAAAGGGGACGCCTTGGCACGTCTGCGATAGAATGCGAGCGATTCCCATTTGCAGATAACCGCCCGCCGCGCCATGCTTCCGCCTTCCACGCTTACCTCGGACCATCCTCTGCTGGCCCGGATCTACACCGAAGACAGGCCATGGCTGCTGGGTCGCCTTTACACCCGGCTGCGCAACCTCGAAGACGCCGAAGACGTCGCGGGCGACACGTTCGTGCAGCTCATCCAGACGCCGCGTCTCGCCTCCGTGCGCGAGCCGCGCGCGCTCATCATCACCATCGCCAAACGCCTGGTCTGGAAACTGTGGCGCCGCCGCGAGCTGGAAGCCGCGTGGCTGGAAAGCCTGTTTCATCAGGGCGAGCAGTTTGCGCCGTCGCCGCAGGAACAGCTTGCCATCCTGCAGACGCTGCAGCAGGTGGACCAGATGCTCGACGGCCTGTCTGCGAAGGCGCGCGCCGCGTTCCTGTACAGCCAGCTCGACGGCCTGACGCACAAGGAAATCGCCGCCGCGCTGGGCGTGTCGGTGAGCATGGTGCGCCAGTACATCTCGCAGGCGCTGCAGCGCTGCTACGCGCTGGCGGATGCGCAATGAGCCGCGAGCAAACCGTGGCCGAGGCCGGGGACCGCGCGATCGGCTTCTGGGTCAAGCTGACCTCGGGCGAGGCGACGGACGCCGATCACGCCGCCTGTGCCGCCTGGCGCGCGGCTGACCCGGCCCACGAACATGCCTGGGCGCGGCTGCAGCAGGGCCTGAGCCAGTCGGTGGGACGGCTGGAATCGGTCATGAAGAACGAGCATCACGCGCTGCGGCGCACGCTGGTGCGTCCGGCGCGCCGCCGCGTGCTTCTCAACGCGGCCGCCTTGGCCGGCGCCGCCGCGGCCGGCGGCTGGGTGGCCAACCGCATTTCCCCGCTGGGCAATCTGACGGCCGATCTGGGCACCGCCACGGGGGAACGCCGGACCTACACGCTGCCGGACGGCAGCCTGCTGACCCTGGATGCGCGCAGCCGGGTGGACTTGGACTTCACGGCGGACGCGCGCAGCGTGCGGCTGCTGGAGGGCGCGTTGGTGGTGCAGCCGCGCACCGGCCTTACGGCGATGTTTGCGGTGCACACGGCGCACGGGCAGGTCCGCAGCGCGGGCGCGGGCTGCATGGTGCGGCTGGAAGAGGAAGCCAGCCTGGCCGTGGCGTTGCAGAGCAGCGTCGAAGTGCTTCCGCGCGATGCGTCGCCGCTGACGCTGGCGATGGGGCAGGGCGCGCGTTTTGGCGCCGCCTGGGCGGACCGCCCGCAAGCGATGGAAGACGCCGCGTCGTGGCGCGAGGGATGGCTGAAGGTGCGCGACCAGCCGCTGGGCGAGATTGCCGCGGCGCTGGCCAGCTACCGCACGGGCGTGCTGCGCGTCAGCCCGCAGGCCGCCCGCCTGGCGGTGTCCGGTCTCTATCCGCTGGACGACACCGACCGCGCGCTGAGCGCGCTGGAACACACGCTGCCGATCACGGTCAGCCGCTATACGCGCTGGCTCACTTTGATCGACGTCCGTCCGGCCTGACCGGTTTTTTTCACTTTTTTTCGCACGAGGACTGTCACTTTTCCGATCTCGCGGCACATACCCAGATATCACTGTGCGCAACGTATCGGAGAGCTTCATGCGCGTTTTGCCTGTTCCCCATGTCCTGAGTATCGCCGTGGTCCTGGCGGCGTCCAGCCTTGGCCAGCCCGTCCAGGCCCAGCCGCGGGCGCCCATCGCGTTCGATCTGCCCGCTGGCAGCCTGGACGCAACGCTGACCGAGATTGCGAGGTTGAGCCGGACCGTCGTTTCCTACGATCCGCAGCTCGTGCGCGGCCTGAATGCCCCCGCGGTGCGGGGCGTATACACCACGGACGCTGCGCTGCGCGCCGCCCTGGCGGGCAGCGGACTCGAATCCACACAGGCCGCGGACGGCACGCTGACCCTGCGGCGTGCGCCGCCTCAGACCCCCACGCTCGCACCGGTCACGGTGTCCGGTAATTTGCCGCCCGTGGATACCAGTGACACCTACGTCGTGCAGGTGACGAACAGCGCCACGCGCCTGAACCTGTCGCAGCGCGAGACGCCGCAATCGGTAACGGTGGTGACGCGCCAGCGCATGGATGACCAGTCCATGCGGAACCTGGACGACGTGTTGCAGGCGACCACCGGCATTTCGGTGGTTCAGAGCGGTTCGGAGCGCTCGACCTACCAGGCGCGTGGCCAACAGATCGACAACCTGCAAATCGACGGCGTGCCGGTCAACATCACCAACCCGTATTCGTTCGACGCCATCAACAAACCCACCACCGAGATCTATGACCGGGTCGAGGTCGTGCGCGGCGCCACGGGCCTGCTGGAAGGGGCCGGCAACCCGGCGGCCGCCATCAACCTGGTGCGCAAGCGGCCCGGCTACGAGACGACGGGGGTCATGACGGTGTCGGCGGGATCGTGGGACGACTACCGCACCATGCTCGACGTGTCCTCGCCTTTGAACGACGCCAAGACGCTGCGCGGACGCGCCGTGATGGCTTACACCAATTCAGGCGACTTCCAGCAACATGCGGGCAAGGAGAACACGCTCTTCTACGGCATCCTGGAGGCCGACATCACGCCCGCCACCACGGTGACGGCGGGCCTGACCTACCAGAAGGACCGCAACCAGGGCTATGACTGGTCCGGCCTGCCGACGCGGACCGACGGTTCGTTCTACCCGATGTCGCGCAAGACGAGCCTGGTCGGCGACTGGAACTACGTGAACAAGCGCAACACCAACCTGTTCGCCGACATCAGGCATGAATTCGACAACGGCTGGAAGTTCACCCTGGCCGGGAACTGGCTGTCCGCCAAGTCGGACTTCCTGGGAAATTACACGCAGCGCACCACCGGCGACCTTTTCACACTGAACCCGCGCCTCTTCCATTTCAACGATACGCAGTGGGGCGTGGACGCGTATGCATCGGGCCCGTTCCAATTGCTGGGCCGCCAGCATGAGCTGGTGGTGGGCGCCTCCACGCGCAAGGACGACTTCGACTATCACGGTGGGCGCGACGCCAGCTATCGCTACGTGGTCGACATGAACGACCTGAGCGCCTTCGATCCGCCCGTGCCGACCGGGCTGGACGTGGACATGTGGCAGTACAACATCACGCAGAAGCAGCAAGGGATTTACACCGCCGGCCGCTTCAGCCTGACCGACAGCACGACCTTCCTCGTCGGTGCGCGCATGAGCTGGTTCGAATTCGACCGCTTTGCGCAGACCACCGTGCGCACAGGAAGCCGCTATGAGCAGCGCGGCAAGGTCACGCCGTACGCTGGTGTGGTGCAGGACCTGAACGAGAACCTGTCGGCGTACGCCAGCTATACCGAAATCTTCAAGCCGCAGGAAAACATTGGCGTCGACGGCAGCGTGCTGCCGCCGATGACGGGGCAGAACTACGAGATTGGTCTGAAGGGCGAGTTCATGGACCGCCGGGTGAACGCCGCGCTGGCGCTGTTCCAGACGGACCAGAAGGGCCGGGCCGACCGGATCTACGACATGGACCTGTGCCCGCCGGGCGTCCTTTCGTGCTTTCGCGCTGCCGAGAAGGTGCGCAACCGGGGCGTGGACTTCGAGATCAACGGCGCCATCACGCCGGCCTGGAATGTCAGCCTGGGCTACACGTACACGCAGTCCAAATATGCGCAGGGTCCGCTCGCCGGCCAGACATTTGCCAGCACCTTTCCGCGTCACCTGCTGAAGGTGTCCACCGACTACCGACTGCCGGACCAATGGAACAAGCTGCGCGTGGGCGGCTCGGTCTATGCGCAGAGCGGCATCTTCAACACCGGCACGACGGGTGGAGTCGACTACAGGATTTCGCAGGGCGCCTACACGCTGGTCGGCCTGCATGCGGTCTACGACGTCAACAAGAACCTGGCGGTGCAGTTCAATGTGGACAATCTCTTCGACCGGAATTACTACCAGTCGGTGGGCAACACCGACTACTTCAATTACTTCGGCCAGCCGCGCACTTTCCGCCTCGCGCTGCGCGCCACGTTCTGACGGCATGCGAACCGGGGGCGACCGTCTGCTTCCCGGGCGCCGCCCTGTTATGTTCCGCCAGGCGGAACACTGCCCGGAATGGTTCCATGCGCGCAAGCGGAAATGGCACTATCGCGAATCCGCCAGGCTCCCTATGATGTCCGTTGCGCGGGTGGCCTTGCCACCCGCTACTGCCATTGATAACTACCAGGGAAACAACGATGAACGGCGCCGATAGCCTTTGCGACACCTTGCTTGCCAATGATGTGGACGTTTGCTTTGCAAATCCGGGCACATCCGAGATGCACTTTGTGGCGGCCCTGGATCGCAAGCCCAAGATGCGCTGCGTGCTGGGCCTGTTCGAAGGCGTGGTGACGGGCGCGGCCGACGGCTACGCGCGCATGGCCGACAAGCCGGCAGCCACGCTGCTGCACCTGGGCCCGGGCCTGGGCAATGGCCTTGCCAATCTGCACAACGCCAAGCGTGCGCGCACGCCGATGGTCAACATCGTGGGCGACCACGCCACCTATCACGTGCAGTACGACGCGCCGCTGACCAGCGACGTGGAAGGCGTGGCGCGGCCGATGTCGCACTGGGTCAAGCGCACGATGACGGCATCGGCCTTGTCCGCGGATGCCGCCGAGGCCGTGGCCGTGGCGCGCCGTTCGCCGGGCAACATCGCCACGCTGATCCTGCCGGCCGACACGGCCTGGACCGAGCTGCCCGATAACGCGCCCGCGCCCATCGTGGCCAAGGACGAGCCGCTGGTGCAGACCACCGCCGACGCCGTGCGCGCCGCCGCCGCCGCCATCCGTTCCGGCGAAGTCACCGTGCTGATGCTGGGCGGCGCCGCGCTGCGCGAGCGCGCCCTGAACGCGGCCGGCCGCATCGCGCGCGCCACCGGCGTGCGCCTGGTGTCGGAAACGTCTAACCGCCGCATCGAACGCGGCGGCTCGCGCACCCCCGTGGACCGCCTGCCGTATCCGATCGACATGGCCGTGGCCAAGCTGAAGGACGTGAAGCATCTGGTGCTGGCGGGCGCCAAATCCCCGGTCGGCTTTTTTGCCTATCCCGGCAAGCCCAGCCTGCTGGCCCCGCAGGACAGCAACCAGCTCGTGCTGGCCACGGCCGACCAGGACCTGCCGCACGCGCTGGAATGGCTGGCCGACGAACTGGGCATCGCCGCCGACGCGCCGCGGCTGGTGGCGCCCGCGCCCAGCTACGAAGTGCCTGCGTCCGGCAAGCTGACCGGCGCCGCGGTCAACATCCTGGTCGCGCACCACCTGCCCGAACAGGCCATCGTCTGCGACGAGTCCATCACGCAGGGCCGCGAATTTCCGCTCTACAGCGTCAACAGCGCGCCGCACGACTGGCTGATGCTGACCGGCGGCGCCATCGGCATCGGCCTGCCGATGGCGACGGGCGCGGCGGTGGCGTGCCCCGATCGCAAGGTCGTGACCCTGCAGGCGGACGGCAGCGGCATGTACACCTTGCAGGCCTTGTGGACGCAGGCGCGCGAGAATCTGGATTGCCTGACCATCATCCTGGCCAACCGTTCCTACGCCACGCTGCACGGCGAGATGAAGAACGTGGGCGTGCAGGAACCGGGCCGCAACGCGCGCCGCATGCTGGACCTGCAGGATCCGCATCTGGAATGGACGCATCTGGCGCGCGGCATGGGCGTTGAAGCGGTCAGCGTGGATACGGTCGAAGGCTTTGCGCGCGCGCTGGCCGAAGGCTTGAAGCGCCGCGGCCCGTTCCTGATCGAAGCGGTGATCTGACGATTGCCGCATTGGCGCGGGCGCTTGGCGAACAGTCTTCGCACGCGCCCCGCTGCTACACCCCCAGATAGCGCGTCAACTGCTCCGGCTGCCGGGCCAGCGACGCGCTATCGCCATCCTGCACGATCAATCCCTTCTCCATGACCAGACACCGATCGGTGTGTTCCAGCACCGCGCGGTAGTTGCGGTCCACGATCAGCGTGGACATGCCGGTCGCGCGGATGTCGCGGATGATGCGCCAGATCTCTGCCACGATCAGCGGCGCAAGGCCTTCGGTGGCCTCGTCCAGGATCAAGAGGTCGGGATTGGTCATCAACGCCCGGCCGATGGCCAGCATCTGCTGCTCGCCGCCCGACAACTGCTGGCCGCCGTGACCCAGGCGCTCGCGCAGGCGCGGAAACGTGTCCAGCACGCGCGCATACGTCCAGTCCTGGCCGGCGCGCTTGCCCGGCCTTGCGGCGACCTGCAGGTTCTCGCGCACGTTCAGGTTGGGAAAGATGCCGCGCCCCTCGGGCACGTAGGCCACGCCCATGCGAGCAATCGCGTGCGGCTGCGCGTGCGTGCAGTCGCTGCCCCGCACCCGCACGTTGCCCTGCGCGCTTTTCACGTGGCCCATCAGGCTGCGGATGAGCGTGGTCTTGCCCATGCCGTTGCGGCCCACCAGACCCACGGATTCTCCTGGCGCGATGTGCATGTCCACGCCGCGCAGCACATGGCTGGCGCCGTAGTACACGTGCAGGCCGCCGGCTTCGATCAGCGTGTGCATCAATGCGCTCCTTCGTCTTCGCCCAGGTAGGCGGTGCGCACCTCGGGATTGGCGCGGATCTGCGCGGGCGCGCCGCTGGCGATTGCGCTGCCGTTGACCATCACGGTGATGGTTTCGGCGATGCGGAACACGGCGTCCATGTCGTGCTCGACCAGCAGGATCGCATGGCCGGTCTTGAGCGTTTGCAGCAGGTCCAGGATGCGGTCGGTTTCTTCGGGGCCCATGCCCGCCAGCGGTTCGTCCAGCAGCAGCACCTGCGGTTCGCCCGCCAGGCACATCGCGATCTCCAGCTGGCGCTTGCGGCCGTGGGCCAGCAGACCGGCGGGTTGCATCGCGTCGCCCGTCAGGCCCGTGCGGTCCAGCGCCTCGCCGGCCAGGTCGGCGCTGCGGCGGCAGCTCGCGGCGTCACGGCACCAGTGCCAGAAGCGCTGCCGGCTGGCCTGCGCCGCAAGCCGGCAGTTCTCGAACACGCTGAGTTCCGGAAAGATCGTGGATCGCTGGTAGCTGCGGCCCAGCCCGGCGCGTGCCCGTTCGGGCTGCGGCCAGGCGGTGATGTCGCGGCCCGCCAGCGTGACCTGCCCGCTGCTGGCCGCCAGTTCGCCCGACAGGATGTTGATGAGCGTAGACTTGCCCGCCCCATTGGTGCCGATGACGGCGTGCACCTGGCCGCGCTGCAATTGCAGCGACACGCCGTTGACCGCCGTGAGACCGCCGAAACGGCGCGTGACCGCGGTGGCGGCAAGCAGGACATCAGACATGGCGTTCTCCCTGAATCGGCAGGCGGGGGGCGGGCGTCTTGGATGGCGCGCGTGACGGCGTGATGGCGTCCCGGCTGGAGTCGATTCGGGAGTCGATTCGGGTGTCCTTGCCTGCGCCCTTTCCGGCATCCGCCAAGCGCGCCTGCCGGCGCTCGCGCCATTGCGCCGGCAATCCTGCCAGCCCGTTCGGCAGCAACGCCACCAGCGCAATGATCGCGATGCCCAGCGGCAGATGCCAGTGGCGCGCGTAGTCGCCAAACAACTCCTGCGACTGGAACAGTTCCTGCAGCAGCACCATCGTCACCGTGCCCAGCACCGCGCCGCCCAGACTGCCCATGCCGCCCAGGATGACCATCAGCAGCACCAAGCCGGACTGTTCCCACGCCAGCAATTCGGGCGTGACGAAGCCGTCCTTCAACGCAAACAGAAAGCCCGCCAGCGCCGCCAACGTGGCCCCGACGACGTACGCGGCCAGCTTGTACGGATAGGTCGAATAGCCCGCCGCGCGCATGCGCTGTTCGTTGATGCGAATGCCGGCCAGCGCCGCGCCGAAGGGCGAGCGCCGCAGCAGCGCCAGAAACCCCCACGCCAGCGCCAGGCACGCCAGGACGAAGAAGTAGAACGTGCTGCCATTGCTTAAATCGAACGGCATCCAGCCGCCCAGCGAGAGTTCGGGCCGGAAGTACAGATAGATGCCGTCGCTGCCGCCGCCGATCTTGGTGTCGTGAAAGACGTAGTAGGCCATCTGCGAGAAGGCCAGCGTGACCATGATGAAGTACACGCCGCGCGTGCGCAGCGCGAGCGCGCCGGTGACCAGCGCATAGGCGGCGGCCGCGAACAGGGCGGCTGGCAGCAGCCACCACAGCCCGGCCGCTTCAGACTCCGGCGACAGCAGCGCCGCCACGTACGCGCCGATGCCGAAGAACGCGGCGTGTCCCAGGCTGACCAGCCCGGCGCCGCCGACCAGCAGTTGCAGGCTCAGCGCGAAGATCGCGTAGATCATGATCTTCACCGCAAGGCCGGTGTAGTAATCACTGCCGCTGAACGAAAAGGCGGCCAGCGCCAGCAGCGCGGCGAAGGGTAGAAGTCGGTTGAGCAGAGGCGTGCGCATGCGAGAGGGTCCTTTTGATGTCGACAGGACCTAGCCCTGTTTGAACAGCCCTTCGGGCTTGCATAGCAGGATGAAGGCCATCAGCAGATAGACCAGCACGCCCGCCGCGGAAGGGAACAGCACCTGGCCGAAGGTCTCGGCAAAGCCCACCAGCATCGCGGCCAGGAAGGCGCCGCGGATCGACCCGATGCCGCCGATCACCACCACCACGAAGCAGATGATGAGCACGCCGTTGCCCATGCCGGGATAGACCGACGACACGGGCGCGGCAATGCTGCCGGCCAGCG
Source organism: Achromobacter animicus (assembly GCF_902859585.1). Lineage (GTDB taxonomy): Bacteria > Pseudomonadota > Gammaproteobacteria > Burkholderiales > Burkholderiaceae_B > Achromobacter > Achromobacter animicus. The sequence continues at coordinate 37,264 of NZ_CADIJM010000019.1, forward strand.
CCGCCAGCGCCACGCCCGCCGCGAACACCACGCGGTACAGCTTGTTGATGTCGATGCCCAGCGAGCTGATCATCTCGCGGTTGCTGGCCCCGGCACGCAGCATCATGCCCAGCCGGGTGCGCGATATGACCCAGTACAGCAGCATCGCCACCGCAATGCCCACGGCCGAGATGAAGAGCCGGTAGACGGGATATGTCATCACGTCGCCCAGCGCAATGCTGCCCTGCAGCCACGATGGCAGCGGCACCCCGTGCACGTCGTTGCCAACAAGAATGCTGCGCAGCTCCTCGAACACCAGGATCAGGCCGTAGGTCATCAGCACCTGCTGCAAGTGATTGCGCTTGTACAGGTAGCTGAAGAACGCGGCTTCAAGCAGGTAGCCCAGTACGGCGGCGGCCAGCACGCAGACCGCCAGCGTCGTGAGAAAGCCGCCGCCCAGCCAGCGGTCCACCACCGGACCCAGCGCAAACGCCATGTACGCGCCGATCATGTAGAAACTGCCGTGGGCCAGATTGATGATGCCCATGATCCCGAAGATCAGCGTGAGTCCGCTGGCCACCAGGAACAGCAGCAAGCCGTACTGGAATGCGTTCAGGCTCTGAATGAGCAGGATGCTGATGTCCATGGGGCCTCCCTGTGGCGGACGCGGTGCGTGGCGTTACAGCTTGCAGCCGCGCGCGGGGTCGGCCAGCTTCTGAACCGCGACTTCGACGACCTTGTTCTCCAGGCCGTCGACGCGGCGCAGGTAGATGTCCTGCACGGGGTTGCCCGCCTTGGACAGCGTGAACGAGCCGCGCGGGCTGTCCACGGTTGCCGTGCGCATGGCGCTGCGGAAGGCTTCCTTCTTCGAGAAATCGCCCTTCACGGCCGTGAGGCCCGACTGCATGAGCTGCGCGGCGTCATAGCCTTGCACCGCATAGACGTCCGGCTGCATCTTGTACGCCTTGGAATAGTCGGCGCGGAACGCGTTGTCGCGCGGCGTGTTCAGCCCGTCGGCGTAGTGCAGGGTGGTCAGCAGCCCCTGCGCGGACGCGCCCTGCGCCTGCAGCGTGCCGTCCGTCAGGAAGCCCGAGCCGTACAGCGGAATCGTCTTGTCCAGGCCGGCGGCGTGATAGTCCTGCACGAACTTCACCGCGCCGCCGCCCGCAAAGAAGGTGAAGACCATGTCCGGCTTGAGCGCGGCAATCTCCGTCAGCAGCGACTGGAATTCCACGTTGGGAAACGGCAGGCTCAGTTCGCGCACGACCTTGCCGCCGGCCTTCTCGAAGCCTTCCTTGAAGCCGCCGATGGCTTCGTCGCCCGCCGCGTATTTCCACGTGATGGTCACGGCCGTCTTGTGGCCCTTGGCATAGGCCACCGGTCCCATCGCATAGGCCGGTTGCCAGTTCGTGAACGAGGTGCGGAAGATGCCGGGGCCGCACAGCGGGCCGGTGATTGCGTTGGCGCCGGCGTTGGTCACGATCAGCGTGGTGTCGGCATCCTTGGCGGCTTTGGCCAGCGCCATCGCCACGCCCGAATGCACCGTGCCGATCAGCACGTCCACCTGGTCGCGCTTGATGAGGCGGTTGGCGTTTTCAGCGGCCTTGGCCGGGTTGGATTCGTCGTCCACCTTGAAGTATTCGATCTCGCGCCCGCCCAGCTTGCCGCCTTGCTCGGCAACGTAGAGCTTGAAGCCGTTCTCGATGGCGTTGCCCAGCGCGGCGAAGGTGCCGCTGTAGGGCAGCATGAAGCCGACCTTGAGCTTGTCGTCGGCATGCGCGCCGCTTGCGGCGATCGTCAGGGCGGCGGCCAGCGCGGCCCGGGTCAGGACGTGGTTCATGGTTTGTCTCCGTGCTTGTTATGGGCGGACGCCTGGGCCGGTAGCAGGGCCAGGGTCAACCGGGTTTTTCCAGCGCGCCCACAAAGCGTGCGGCGGCCTGGACAACGGTGGCGGGCTGATCCCGGTGCGGCGAATGCCCACAGTCCGGTATCTCCAGCAATTCGGTTTGCGGCGCGCGCCGACGGATGCCGCGCACCTGCTCGAGCGTGCCGTATTCGTCGTCCGTGCCTTGGATGGCCAGCACGGGACAGGTGATACGGGCGAGCTCGTCTTCGATGTTCCAGCCGCGGAATTCGGGCTTCAGCCAGATGTCGTTCCAGCCCCAGAATGCCGAGTCCACATCCCGGTGATGACGCCCCAGCCGCGCATGCAGGTCCGATTCCAGATAGGCCTGCCGCGCCTGCGCGATGCTGGCCACCGAGATGTCCTCGACAAAGATGTGGGGCGCGGCCGCGACCACGCCGGCGACCTTATCCGGATACCGCGCGGCGTACAGCAATGCGATCGAGCCGCCGTCGCTATGGCCGAACAACACGGGCTTGTCGTGGTGCGCGTTCACGCCCAGGACTTCAAGCAGGGCGGGCAGCACCTCGTGCGCCTCGCGATGCATGAAGTCCACAGCCCAGGCTTCGCGCAGCGGGCGCGCGGTGGACTGGCCATAGCCGTAGCGCGAATACACCAGGCCGCGGCAGCCGGCCGCCGCGCAGACGCGTTGCGGAAAGTCCTTCCACATCGACACCGATCCCAGCCCCTCGTGCAGGAACACGATAAGCGGCGCATCGGCGCGTTCCGGGGCGATCCACGCGCATTCCAGCCGCATGTCTCGGCCGCGCGCGTGGAGGGTGGCAAAGACTGTGGCGGCCTCGGCGGCAGTCATAGCGCGGCCTCTTCCAGCGCGCGCAAGCGGAACCGCTGGATCTTGCCGGTGGCGGTCTTGGGCAGTTCTTCCAGGAAATCGATCTGGCGCGGGTACTTGAACGGCGCCAGATGCTGCTTCACGTAATGCTGCAAGGCGGCGCCGGTCTGCGCGTCGGGTTCGAAGCCGGCGCGCAGCACCACGTAGGCCTTCGTCTTGACCAGGCCGTCGTGATCCGGCACGCCGATCACTGCGGCTTCCAGCACCGCCTCGTGCTGGATCAGGATGTTCTCGACTTCCACCGGCGACACGTACTGGCCGCTGACCTTGATCATGTCGTCGCTGCGGCCGGCATAGGTGTAGTAGCCGTCTGGATCGCACACGTACTTGTCGCCGCTTTTCAGCCAGTCGCCCAGAAAGCACTGGCGCGTCTTGTCGCGGTTGTTCCAGTACATCAGCGCGGCGCTAGGGCCCTTGATGTAGAGATCGCCGATGGCGCCCGGCGCGACCGGCGCGCCATTGTCGTCGCGCAATTGCACCTCGTAGCCGGGCACGGGCTTGCCCGTGGTGCCGTAGCGCAACTGGCCCGCGCGGTTCGAAATGAAGATGTGCAGCATCTCGGTCGAACCGATGCCGTCCAGGATTTCACAGCCGAAATGGCGCGTGAAGCGCTCGCCGATGTCGCGCGGCAGGGCTTCGCCGGCGGACGTGCAGACGCGCATGGCCACCTGTTCGCGGGCGGGCAGGTCGGGCGAGGCCAGCATGCTGGCGTACAGTGTCGGCACGCCATAGAACACCGTGGGACGATGCCGGACCAGACGCTGGAACACGGCCTGCGGCGTGGGGCGCTCGGCCATCAGCACGACGGTGGCGCCCACCGACAGCGGAAACGTCAGGCCATTGCCCAGGCCGTACGCAAAGAACAGCTTCGCGGCCGAGAACGCCACGTCGTCTTCGCGGATGCCGAGCACGGGTTTGGCATAGAGTTCGGCCGTGTGCCAGAGATTGCCGTGCGTGTGCACCACGCCCTTGGGCTTGCCCGTGGACCCGGACGAGTACAGCCAGAACGCAATCTCGTCGGACAGCGTCCGCGCGGCGGGCGCGAGCGGGGCGGCCGCCAGCAGGGATTCGAATTCGTGGGCGCCGTCCGGCAGGTTTGCGCCCGGCTGCGAAACGACCAGGTGTTCGATATCCGCCGGGGCCTGGGCCAGCGCCGATTGCAGGACCGGCAGCAATGCGCCCGACACGAACACGGCCCGAACGCGGCTGTGCGCAATGATGTAGGCGTAGTCGTCGGCGGTGAGCAGCGTGTTCACGGCCACCGGCACCACGCCGGCGTGCAGCGCGCCCAGGAACACCACCGGCCAGTCGGCCGTGTCCTGCATCAGCAGCAGGATGCGTTCCTCGCGGCGCAGGCCCAGATTGCGCAGCGCACCGGCCATGCGGGCCACGCGCTCGGCCAGATCTCCGTACGTGAGCTGGCGGGTGTCGTCGATGTAGGCCAGCTTGGCGGCGCGCGGCGCGTTCAGCGCGGCAAGGTGGCTGGCGAAATTCAGTTCGGCGGGGCAGGTGTTCACGGTTGTCTCCTGATGTCCTGGTGGGCGGACGCCGTGCCTGTGGTTGTTGTTGGCGGCAGGGCGGGTGTCCGGACCGGCTGTCAGCCGGGGCGCGTGAATTCGATGGCCCCGCCGGGCAGCAGATACAGCACCAGGGCGCGGCCCTGCGTCACGGTGGGACGGTGCGCCGACCCCGGGCCGTAGACCAGCCAGCCGGCGCCGTGGCCATCAAAGCGGGCGTCTTCGGTGAGCGGCATGATCATGTCGATCTCGCCATTGGGATGCGCGTGGTGCGGGCCGGCCAGGTCGATCATGTCGACGACGTCCACCGAGCAGCCGCCCAGGTCATCGGCGGGCTTGATGACCCGGCCGTACTTGATGCCGCCGCCTTCGCGGTTGCACATCCAGCCGTCGGCCACGCCCTGCCTACAGGTGGCAAAGATGTCCTGGAACAGCGCGCTGTCCGGACCGGCCGCGTCATTGAGCCGGGCCTGCAGCGCTGCATCCAGCGGCTGGCCGGCCGTCAGACGCGTCACGTCGCGCATCAGGGCATGGAATTGGTCAGGCGTACTCACCAGGCGGCTCCTTTACACTGTCGGCGCTCGGCAGTCCTGTTGGACTGCTGTTTTTTTGCACCGGATCGGCTGTGACTCGTTGGATGGAAAAATAGTGCTTCCGTTGATGTGGGTCAAGCACTATAGTGCATAAAAGAGCGGTAATCAGGGTTTTTGCGGAGTCAGTCGAACCATGAATCAAGCGCTAGACACGGCGCCCATCGAACCCCGGCGCGAGCCCTTTCTGATCGCCCTGGGCGAGCGCGTGCGCCGCCTGCGCGCCATCCGCGGCATGACGCGCAAGGGGCTGTCCCAGGCGACCGGCGTGTCCGAACGCCACCTGGCCAATCTGGAGCACGGCGTCGGCAATGCGTCGATCCTGGTGCTGCTGCAGATTGCGCGCGCCTTCAATTGCGCGCTGGCCGAACTGGTCGGCGACGTGACCACGGAATCGCCCGATTGGCTGCTGATCCGGGAATTGCTCAGCGGGCGCACCGAATCCGATCTGCAGCGTGCGCGCGAGGCGCTGACGCAATTGTTTGGCGTGGGCGCCGGAGCCCAGCGCCCGAATCGCACGCAGCGCGTGGCGCTCATCGGCCTGCGCGGTGCGGGCAAGTCGACGCTGGGTCAGATGCTGGCCGACGATCTTGGCTACCCCTTCGTGGAACTGAACCGCGAGATCGAGCGGGTGGCCGGCTGCGGCATCCTGGAGATCCACAACCTTTACGGTCCCAATGCCTATCGCCGCTACGAACGGCGCGCGCTGGAAGAGGCCGTGCAGATCTACCCGGAAATGGTGCTGGCGACGCCTGGCGGTCTCGTGTCCGAACCCGCAACCTTGAACCTGCTGCTGACGCATTGCTATACGGTCTGGCTGCGCGCCACGCCCGAAGAGCACATGAGCCGCGTCATGGCGCAGGGCGACTTCCGCCCGATGTCGGGCAACAACGAAGCGATGGCTGACTTGAAGCGCATCCTGGCTGGACGCGAAGCGTTCTATGCCAAGGCCGATCTGACCTGGGTGACCAGCAATCTGGAAGTGCCCGAAAGCTTTGCCGGTCTGCGTACGCAGGTGCGCAAAGCTTGCGGGCTGCCGCTATAGGGCTGCACCGCCCGCTCGCGCGGTTGATGTGCGATAAGGCCTCCCCTTCGAGGGCGGCTTTTTGCTTTCCGCCTCCCGTCCTTCGCGACCTGCACTTTTCTGCATATTCCGCTTGACGCTCCAAATCGCCTGCACTAATCTGCATAATAATTCATGTGGTGCAGTATTTTTCCTGTCCGAGCACAGGGCGTATGAGGAGACACACTATGAGCAGCCCCATCAGCCGGGTCGACTTTCGAACCGATCCCGCCCAGTACCGGCATTGGCGCCTGGCCTTCGACGGTGCGGTCGCGACATTGGCCATGGATGTCGCCGAAGACGGCGGCCTGCGCCCCGGCTACAAGCTCAAGCTCAATTCGTACGACCTGGGCGTCGACATCGAACTGCATGACGCCCTGCAGCGCATTCGTTTCGAACACCCCGAAGTGCGCAGCGTGGTCGTCACCAGCATGAAGGACCGGATCTTCTGTTCCGGCGCCAACATCTTCATGCTGGGCTTGTCCACCCACGCCTGGAAGGTGAACTTCTGCAAGTTCACCAACGAAACCCGTAACGGCATTGAAGACTCCAGCCGCCACGGCGGCTTGAAGTTCATTGCCGCGCTGAACGGCGCGTGCGCGGGCGGCGGGTACGAACTGGCCCTGGCCTGCGACGAAATCCTGCTGATCGACGACCGTTCGTCGTCCGTGGCCCTGCCCGAAGTGCCGCTGCTGGGCGTGCTGCCCGGCACGGGCGGTCTGACCCGCGTCACCGACAAGCGCCGCGTGCGGCACGATCATGCCGATATCTTCTGCACGCTGGTCGAGGGCGTGCGCGGGCAACGCGCCAAGGACTGGCGGCTGGTGGACGACGTGGTCAAGCCCGCACGCTTCGAGGAAGAAGTCCGCGCCCGCGCCCTGGCGCTGGCGCAGGACAGCCACCGCCCGGCGGACGAGCAGGGCGTGTCGCTGACGCCGCTGCAACGCACCGAGACCGAGACCAGCCTGTCCTATCGCTACGTCGACGTGCAGCTCGATCGCGAAAAGCGTCAGGCGACGTGGACGGTTCGCGCGCCGCAAGGCCGCGTCGAAACGGAACTGCAGGACATCGTTGCCGCGGGCGCCGCCTGGTGGCCGCTGCAGATGGCGCGCGAACTGGATGACGCCATCCTGTCGATGCGCACCAACGAGCTGGACATCGGCACCTGGATCCTAAAGACGGAGGGCGATGCCGAGGCGGTGCTTGCGGCCGACGCGGCGCTGGAACGGCACGCCGACCACTGGTTCGTGCGCGAGACCGCCGGCATGCTGCGCCGCACGCTGGCGCGGCTGGACGTGACGTCGCGCAGCATGTTCGCGCTGATCGAACCGGGCTCGTGCTTTGCGGGCACGCTGCTGGAACTGGCGCTGGCTGCGGACCGCAGCTACATGCTGGACGTGGAGGACGACGAAGCCATCGACGCCCCGCCGCCGCAGATCGTGGTGGGCGAGCGCAATTTTGGCGCGTACCCCATGGTGAACGGCCAGAGCCGCTTGCAACGGCGCTTTTACGGCGAGGCGCAGCCGCTGGAAGCGGTGCGCGCGCAGGCCGGCCGCAGTCTGCCGGCATCTGCCGCGCTGGAGCTGGGCCTCATTACCTACGCGCCCGACAGCATCGATTGGGACGACGAAGTGCGGCTGGCGCTGGAAGAGCGCCGCGCGCTGTCGCCGGATGCCTTGACCGGCCTGGAAGCCAACTTGCGCTTCGGCGGGCAGGAAACCATGGAAACCCGCATCTTCGGCCGGCTGACCGCTTGGCAGAACTGGATCTTCAACCGCCCCAATGCAGCGGGCGACAAGGGCGCGCTCAAGCTGTACGGCAAGGGCGAGCAGGCGGCATTCGACTGGAACCGCGTCTAGGCGGCAAGCGTTCGGCCAACGGGCGGCCAGGCGTCATGCGCGCCGGCCCGTTGGTCCTGAGACTCAAGCGCCGCGCGGCTGGCGCCCCATTCCAAGAATCAGGAGAGAGACATGTCCGGCATCAACTACACCGACAAGATTCCCAACAACGTCAATCTGTCCGGCGACCGTACGTTGCAGCGTGCGCTGGAGCACTGGCAGCCCAATTACCTGCAATGGTGGCAGGACATGGGGCCTGATGGCTCGCATGGTTTCGACGTCTATCTGCGCACGGCGGTCAGCGTCGAGCCCGACGGTTGGGCGCACTTCAACCATGTGCGCATGCCGGATTACCGCTGGGGCATCTTCCTGGCGCCGCAGGACGGGCAGCGCAAGATCCATTTTGGCGAGAACATCGGCCGCGACGTGTGGCAGGACGTGCCGGGCGAGCACCGCGCCAACCTGCGCCGCATCATCGTCACGCAGGGCGACACGGAACCGGCGTCGATCGAGCAGCAGCGTCATTTGGGCCTGACCGCGCCGTCGCAGTACGACCTGCGCAACCTGTTCCAGATCAATGTCGAAGAAGGGCGGCATCTGTGGGCGATGGTGTACCTGCTGCACCGTTACTTTGGACGCGACGGACGCGAGGAAGCCGATGCGCTGCTGCAGCGCAGCTCGGGCGATTCCGACAACCCGCGCATCCTGGGCGCCTTCAACGAGAAGACGCCCGACTGGCTGGCGTTCTACATGTTCACGTACTTCACCGACCGCGACGGCAAGTTCCAGTTGTGCGCGCTGGCCGAATCCAGCTTCGATCCGCTGGCCCGCACGACCAAGTTCATGCTGACCGAGGAAGCGCACCACATGTTCGTCGGCGAGTCCGGCATCTCGCGCGTCATCCAGCGCACCTGCGAAGTGATGAAGGAACTGAAGACCGACGATCCGCAAGCTGTGCGCGCGGCCGGCGTGATCGACCTGCCCACCATCCAGCGCTACCTGAACTTCCACTACAGCGTCACCATTGACCTCTTCGGCGCGGACCAGTCGTCCAACGCCGCCATCTTCTACGGATCGGGCCTGAAGGGCCGCTACGAAGAGACCAAGCGCAACGACGACCATCAGCTCAAGAACGACACGTACCGCGTGCTGAACGTCAGCAACGGCAAGCTGACGGAGATCGAGGTGCCGATGCTGAACGCGCTGAACGAAGTGCTGCGCGATGACTTCATCCGCGACTCGGTGGCCGGCATCGGCCGCTGGAACAAGGTCATCGAAAAGAGCGGCCTGGCCTTTCGCCTGCAGGTGCCGCACAAGGCGTTCAACCGCCAGATCGGCACGCTGGCCGGCATCCGCATGTCGCCCGAAGGCGAGATCGTGTCCGAATCGCAATGGCAGGCCAACCAGCACAAGTGGCTGCCCACGCCGGAAGATCGCGCGTTCGTCGCGTCGCTGATGGGCCGGGTCACGGAACCGGGCAAATTCGCCAACTGGATCGCGCCGCCCGTCATGGGCGTCAACCGCCAGCCGGTGAATTTCGAGTACGTGCGTTTCAACTGATAGCCGCGCGGGCCGCGCGCCCGCGCGTTTGGGAGGACGGCGATGAACGCCCCATTACCGGTGGAAGTCCTGAAGCAGCATCTGATCGATCCCGAGATCTGCATCCGCTGCAATACCTGCGAAGAGACCTGTCCGGTCGATGCGATCACGCACGATTCGAACAACTACGTGGTGGATCCGGAGATCTGCAACGGCTGCATGGCCTGCGTGCCGCCGTGCCCGACGGGTTCCATCGACAACTGGCGGCTGGTGGTGCGCGCCGAGGCCTATTCCGTGCAGGACCAGTTTGGCTGGGAAGAGCTGCCGCAGGAAAAGTCGTTGCCGCTGGATGCTGCTGGTGCCGACGATGCCGCGCAGCAGGTCGCCGCGGACCCGCAGGCTGAACCGGCAACGCCGCCGGCGACGCTTGTGACGCCCGGCGCGGCCGTCCCCCCGTGGTCTGCCGCGCACCCCTATGTGAATCTCTACACGCACAAGACGCCGATTACCGCGACGGTGGTGGGCAACTACCGCGTCACCGGCGCCGACACGGAAAGCGACATCCACCACATCGTGCTGGATTTCGGCGAGCAGCCGTTTCCGGTGCTGGAAGGGCAGTCGATCGGCATCCTGCCGCCGGGCGTGGACGCGATGGGCCGGCCGCATCACGCGCGCCAGTATTCGCTGGCCAGCCCGCGCGATGGCGAACGCGCGGGCTACAACAACCTGTCGCTGACGGTAAAGCGCGTCACGCAGGATCACGGTGGAGAGGCCGCGCACGGCGTCTGCTCAAACTATCTGTGCGACCTGGCGAAGAACGACACGGTGCAAGTGATTGGCCCGTTCGGCCACACCTTCCTGATGCCGAATCATCCGAAGGCCAACCTCATCATGATCTGCACGGGCACGGGTTCTGCGCCGATGCGCGCCATGACGGAGCGCAGCCGCCGCCTGATCGGCACGGCGGACATCGGCAAGCTCATGCTTTTCTTCGGCGCGCGCACTGAACGCGAACTGCCGTACTTTGGGCCGTTGATGAAGCTGCCGCGTGATTTCATCGACATCAACCTGGCGCTCTCGCGCGAACCCGGCCAGCCCAAGCGCTACGTGCAGGATCTGATCCGCGAGCGCGCCGCGCAGGTCCGTGGATTGCTGACGGACCGCAACACCTGCATCTACGTCTGCGGCCTGAAGGGCATGGAGGTCGGCGTGCTGGACGCGTTGCGCGAAGTGGTGGTGCAGTCGGGCGAGGATTGGTCTATCCTGCATGAAGCGCTGCGCCGTGAAGGCCGGCTGCACTTCGAGACTTACTGACCACAACAACAGTTGCGTGACGATCGGCGCGCCTGGGCGCGCCGGTTTCGTTTGCACGGGGAAAAACAACATGAAGTTCGCGGAATTCAAGGACGGCATGGTGATCAAAGGCGGGCCGGTCACCGTGACGGAAGCGGAGATCCTGGCGTTTGCCCGCCAATTCGATCCCCAGTGGTTTCACACCGATCCGCAGCGCGCCGCGGAAGGCCGGTGGGGCGGCCTCATCGCCAGCGGATGGCACACCTGCGCGCTGGCCATGCGCATGGCGGTCGACGCCGCCCTGCATGATTCCGAGTCCTTCGGTTCGCCCGGCCTGGGCGAAGTCCGCTGGCGCACGCCGGTCCGTCCTGGCGACACCCTGCACTTGCACGCGCGCGTGCAAGGCGCGCGCCACTCGTCCTCGCGCCCGGATCTGGGCATCATCAACTGGGCGTGGACGGTCGTGAACCAGCACGACGAAAGCGTGCTGGAAATGGACGCGACCAGCCTGTTCGACCTGTCCGGCAACAACTAGGCGCGGCTTTCGTCTACCGCTTGCTCGCCTGCTTGAGAATGGCGGCCCCTTCCGGGCCGGCCGCCGCTTTCCAGGCATTGATGGATTCCTTGGATGCGTCCTGCAACGCCTTGCGCACCGCGGGCGGCACGGCAGTGTTGATGGCCACGCCGTTCTTGCGCATGTTGGCGTAGTTCTGCTGCAGGCGGCCTTCGATGCGTTTCCACTGCTCGGTCTCGGTCTGCGCGGCCGCCTGGTCGATGGCCTTGCGCGACCGCGCATCCAGCGCCTCGTACGCCTTCAGATTCATTGTCGCTACCGAGATCGGCATGGCGTAGTTGATCTCCGCGAAGTGGGGCAGGTACTCCCACAACTTGCGGCCCGCGCCGCCGTCGCCGGAGGACAGCACCGCATTGACCTCGCCCGACGCGATGCGTGGCATGGCGTCCGCAAACGAGATGTTCTCCGCGCGCGCGCCGGCGCGCTGCATGACGTCCTGCGACGTGGCGTCATAGGTGCGGATGGTCAGGCGCTTCAGCGCCGCCACGCTGTCCACCTTCTGCTTGGACCAGATGCCCGACGCCGGCCACGGCGTGGTGTAGAGCAGCTTCTGGCCATGCGCAGCCAGCAGCTTCTCGTACGCCGGACGGGCGGCCTTGTTGAGGTTGCGCGCCTTGGACAGCGAGTCCGCCAGGAAGGGCAGGGACGACACGCCGAACAGCGGATACTTCGTGGCCAGCGCGCCGGCGAAGGCGTCGCCCGCATCCACCTTGCGCGTTTGAACCGCGTCAATCATGTCGCCGGACTTGATGCCCTTGGCCGCGTCGAAACTCGTGTCGATGATGACGTTGCCCGCCGACTTGGCGCGCACCAGCTCGGCAAACGTGGACACGCCTTGGCCCGGCATGGAAGTCGCCGGGTACTCGGTGGTCATGGTGAGCGTCGTGGCGGCCTGAGCGCCGTGGGCGACGAAAGCCATGGCGATGACTGCCGCCAGGCGCAGGGGGGTGATGCCTTGCATGCGCGACTCCTCGGAAAGGGACCGGTAAAGCGTACGAGGTGTACAGGCGTACGCCTAGTCGGGCTTACGGCAATGGGCAGGCGGGGCGGGATCGGGCGTATGGCTTATTGCATTCGGACATAAAAAAGCCGCCTAAGCAGGCGGCTTTCTTCGCTACATGAGGCAGGCGATCAATAAAACGCCTGGATGCCCGTCTGCGCACGGCCCAGGATGAGGGCGTGCACGTCGTGGGTGCCTTCGTAGGTGTTGACCACTTCCAGGTTCACCAGGTGGCGGGCGACGCCGAACTCGTCGGAGATGCCGTTGCCGCCGAGCATGTCGCGCGCCAGGCGGGCGATGTCCAGCGCCTTGCCGCACGAGTTGCGCTTCATGATCGAGGTGATTTCGACGGCGGCGGTGCCTTCGTCCTTCATGCGGCCCAGACGCAGGCAGCCTTGCAGGGCCAGCGTGATTTCGGTTTGCATGTCAGCCAGCTTCTTCTGGATGAGCTGGTTGGCGGCCAGGGGGCGGCCGAACTGTTTGCGGTCCAGGGTGTACTGGCGGGCGGTGTGCCAGCAGGCCTCGGCGGCGCCGACAGCGCCCCAGGCGATGCCGTAGCGGGCGGAGTTCAGGCAGGTGAACGGACCCTTCAGGCCGGACACGCCGGGCATCATCTGGTCGGCGGACACTTCCACTTCGTCCATGACGATTTCGCCGGTGATCGACGCGCGCAGGCCGACCTTGCCGTGGATGGCGGGGGCCGACAGGCCCTTCATGCCCTTTTCAAGGATGAAGCCGCGGATCTTGCCGTCGAAGTCGCCGCCGACGCACTTGGCCCACACCACGAACACGTCCGCGATGGGCGAGTTGGTGATCCACATCTTGTTGCCGCTGACCTTGTAGCCGTCGGCCGTCTTGACGGCGCGAGTTTCCATGCCGTTGGGGTCGGAGCCGTGGTTGGGTTCGGTCAGGCCGAAGCAGCCGATCCATTCACCGCGCGCCAGCTTGGGCAGGTACTTCTTCTTTTGTTCTTCGGAGCCGAATTCGTTGATCGGCACCATCACCAGCGAGGACTGCACGCTCATCATCGAGCGGTAGCCGGAGTCGACGCGTTCGACTTCACGGGCGATCAGGCCGTAGCTGACGTAGTTCAGGCCGGCGCCACCGTATTCGACGGGGATCGTGGCGCCCAGGAGGCCCAGTTCGCCCATTTCGGAGAAGATCTCGGGATCGGTCTTCTCGTTGCGGAAGGCGTTGAGCACGCGGGGAGCCAGCTTGTCCTGCGAGTAGGCGTAGGCGGCATCGCGCACCATACGCTCTTCGTCGGTCAGTTGCTGGTCCAGCAACAGAGGATCTTGCCAGTGGAATGAGGGGTTCGAGGACATGCTGGGTCTCCGCTATGGATTTCCGTGATCGGAATCTGGAAAGTTTAAACTTAAAATAATTCGGGCGGCAAGTTGGGGTTTGCACGGCGGTGCGCCTGGGCGCCCCGCCGGTGGGGTTGCCGGCTATTCCGCCCGTGCAGGGTTCAGTGTTGGGCCTTCAGCGCCGCCTCGCGGATCTTCTCGAGGGTCGTGGACGGGCTGATGGTTTCCGGGTCGATGAAGCAGTGCAGGATCGCGGGCTTGCCGCTGGCCAATGCCCGTTCAAAGGCCGGACCGAACTGTTCGGTGGTTTCCACGCGTTCGCCGTGGCCGCCAAAGGCGCGCGCGTAGTCGGCGAAATCGGGGTTCTTGAGCTCGGTCGCGGAAATGCGGCCCGGATAGTGCTTTTCCTGGTGCATGCGGATCGTGCCGTACATCCCGTTGTCCACCAGGATCACGACGATGGGCAGGTCATACTGCACCGCCGTGGCGAATTCCTGGCCATGCATCAGGAAGCAGCCGTCGCCCGCAAAGCACACGACGGTCTTGTCGGGCCACACGCGCTTGGCGCCCACGGCCGCCGGCAGGCCGTAGCCCATGGATCCGGATGTGGGGGCCAGTTGAGTGCCAAAGCGCGTGAAGCGGTGGAAGCGATGCAGCCAGGTGGCGTAGTTGCCCGCGCCGTTGGTCATGATGGCATCGGCCGGCAACGTCTTTTCCAGGTACGCCATCACTTGGCCCAACTGCAGCGCACCGGGCGTGGTAACGGTTTCGGGGTCGCTCCATTTCAGGTACGACTCGCGCATGGCCTTGGTGCCATCGGCCCAGACCGGAGTGGCGGGCGCCTTCAGGTCCGCCAGCGACGCGGCAAAGGCGGACGGCGATGTGTTGATGGCCAGGGTAGGGCGGTACACCCGGCCCAGCTCGGCGGCATCGGGATGCACGTGCACCAGCTTTTGCTTGGGCACCGGAATATCCAGCAGCGTGTACGCCTGGCTGGGGTTTTCCGACATGCGGCCGCCCACCAGCAGGATCAGGTCGGCGTCGGCCACGCGCTTGAGCAGGGCGGGATTGATGCCCAGGCCCACGTCGCCGATGAAGCACGGATGATCGGCCGGGAACAGCATCTGGCGGCGGAACGACACGGCGGTCGGCAGCGCATGGCGTTGTGCGAAGTCGGCAAACTCCTGCACGGCGCGCGCGTCCCAGCGCGTGCCGCCCAGAATGGCGACCGGGTTCTTCGCATCGGCCAGCAGTTTTTCCAGGTCGGCCAGCTGGCCGGCGGTGGGGGCGGATTCAATCACTTCGTAGCGCGGCGCGTCGGCCACCTTGGCGGCCTCGACCAGCATGTCTTCCGGCAGCGCGATCACCACCGGGCCGGGGCGGCCGGACGTGGCGATGTGGAAGGCGCGCGAGATCAGTTCGGGAATGCGTTCGACCTGATCGATCTCGGTTACCCACTTGGCCTGCGTGCCGAACACGGCGCGGTAGTCCATTTCCTGGAAGGCTTCGCGCTCGCGCATGCCGCGCTCGATCTGGCCCACGAACAGGATCATCGGCGACGAGTCCTGCTTGGAAATGTGCACACCGGCCAGCGCATTGGAGGCGCCCGGACCGCGCGTCACCATGCAGATGCCGGGCTCGCCGGTCAGCTTGCCGTGCGCGTCGGCCATCATGGCCGCGCCGCCTTCCTGACGGCACACCGTGACCTTGATGTCGGCATCGTGCAGGCCGTCCAGCACCGCCAGATAGCTTTCGCCGGGGACACAAAAGACATGTTTGACGCCATGGGCGACCAGTTGGTCGACCAGAATGTGACCGCCAAGGCGGGAATCTTGCTGGGGCATGGTGGTGTCGTGGTTAGCCTAGGGTAGAACTCCCGAGCATATGTTCCCTGGGCGCACAACGCAATTGATAAAATTGCACATTCTGTTGATCCCCCGGCACGTGGCGGCTGGTGCGCCGCAGCATGCGGGCGCACGGCGGCGGGCCGGACTTCCGGCGGTATTTCCATGAGAAACGGCATCCCCAATCTGACGGCCCTGCAGGCGTTCGAGGCCTCGGCCCGGCTGGGCAGCTTTTCGCGCGCCGCCGAAGAACTGTCGCTGACGCACAGCGCCGTCTACCGTCAGGTGGCCAGCCTGGAAGCGCGGCTGGGCGTGCAACTGTTCACGCGGGTGCGCCGCCGCATCGTGCTGACCGATCACGGCGCCGAATACGCCGGCCGGATCCGTCACCATCTTGATCAGATCGAAAAGGACACCTTTGGTCTCGTCAGCCGGACCGGCATGGGGCGCAGCATCCACATCGCCGTCGTGCCCACGCTGGCCACCACCTGGCTGATCCCGCGTCTGGCCGACTTCCAGCGCGAGCACGGCGACATCACCGTCAGCTTGTCCGTGCGCACCCTGCCGTTTCAATTCAAGGACCAGCCGTTCGACGGCGCGCTGTATCACGGGGACGGACTCTGGCCCGGCACGCAGGGTGGGCTGCTGTTTCCGGAACGCGAACTGGTGCCGGTCTGCGCCCCCGAATTGGCGGCGCGCGTGGCGGAGCAGGGCGGCGGCGCGCTGACCGGGATGACACATCTGCATCTGGCCTCGCGGCCCGACGCCTGGCGCCAGTGGTACACGGCCAATGGATATCTGTATGGACCGCAGGCGGCTGGCGGCCCGCGCTACGAGCTCTTCACCATGGTGATGGCGGCAGTGCAGGCCGGGCTTGGCGTCGGGCTGATGCCGCGCTTTCTGGCGCAGCCCGCGCTGGACCAGGGCGCGCTTGCCATGCCGGTGCCGCAGTCGCTGGCGGTCAGCCAGGGGTATTACTTCGGCTATCCGCAACGCAGCGAACGGTCCGATGCGCTGAAGGTATTCGAGGCCTGGCTCAAGTCCGCCGCCGCAGGCGTGGGCGAGCGCCTGCCCGGCCGCGCCGCGCCGTAGAATCCCGCCATGTCCACCGCCCGCCAGCCGCTTGCCTCCCAGGCCGATATCGACGCCTTCATCGACGCCGTGTGGCTCGAAGACGGCCTGTCCGCCAACACCCTGGCCGCCTACCGGCGCGACCTGACCGGGTTCGCCCGCTGGCTTGAAGACCCCGACGCCTACGCCCGGGAACTGGCCGACCGGCACGGCGAGCCGGCGCGTGCCCAGATGCTGCCCGCCGGCCCGGCCAAGCCGATCCGCGATGCGCAGAAGGCCGATATCGAGGCCTGGTTTGCCTTCCGTCACGAAGAAACCCGCGCCACCACCGCCAACCGCCGGCTGGCCGCGCTGCGCCGCTTCTACGCCTGGGCGCTGCGCGAACACCGCGCCGAGCGTGATCCCTGCCTGACGCTGGTCGCCGCCAAGCAGCCGCCGCGCATGCCCAAGACGCTGTCCGAGCAACAGGTGGACGCGCTGCTGCGCGCGCCCGACGTCAGCCAGCCGCGCGGGCTGCGCGACCGCGCCATGCTCGAGACCCTGTACGCCACGGGCCTGCGTGTGTCCGAGCTGGTCGGCGTGCGTGCCTTGGACGTCAGCCTGAACGAAGGCGTGGTGCGCGTGGTCCTGGGCAAGGGCGGCAAGGACCGCCTCGTGCCGCTGGGCGCCGAAGCCGCGCACTGGATTTCGCAGTACCTGGCCACGGCACGCCCCGAATTGGCCGCCGGCCGCGTCAGCGATGCGCTTTTCATCACCAGCCGCGCCGAGGCGATGTCGCGGCAGGCGTTCTGGCAACTCGTCAAGAAGTACGCTGTGCTCGCCGGCGTCAATGCGCCCTTGTCGCCCCATGTGCTGCGCCACGCCTTCGCCACGCATCTGCTGAACCATGGCGCCGACCTGCGCGTCGTGCAGATGCTGCTGGGCCACGCGGACATTTCCACCACGCAGATCTACACCCATGTGGCGCGCGAACGCCTGAAGGCGCTGCACGCGGCCCATCACCCACGCGGCTGACCGCCGCCATCTCCCTACCCACCGGCACAAAAATGAGCAAAGCCCGCCACGTCTCCGAAACGCCCGCCACCCAATTCCTCAAGCAGCACAAGGTGGCCTATTCCGAACACACGTATGACTACGTCGATCACGGCGGCGCCGGCGAAGCCGCGCGCCAGCTCGGTCTGGACCCGCACGCTGTCGTGAAGACGCTTGTGATGGAGGACGAATCGGCCAAGCCGCTGATCGTGGTCATGCACGGCGACCGCGAGGTCTCCACCAAGAACCTTGCGCGCCAGGCCGGCCTGAAAAAGGTCGAGCCCTGCAAGCCCGAGGTTGCGCAGCGCCATTCCGGCTATCAGGTGGGCGGCACGTCGCCGTTCGGCACGCGCAAGAAGATGCCGGTGTGGGTGGAAGCCGACGTGCTGGAGTATCCCGTGGTCTACATCAACGGCGGGCGGCGCGGCTATCTGGTGGGCATCGATCCGAAGGTGCTGGTGGACCTGCTGGGCGCGAAACCGGTGACGGTGGCACTGGAGTAGAGAGGGAACCCGGTGGTATCCCGCTACCACCTGGTCCGCTGGCGCGGCGGGCACAATGGGTCAAGAACATCAAGAACCGGAGCCCGATCCGCGGGCAAGCAACCGGACGCCACCCTCATCCCACGGAGACAATCATGAGCAAACGACTGTTGATGCTGGTCGGCGACTACGCCGAAGACTACGAAACCATGGTGCCGTTCCAGACGCTGCTGACCGTCGGCCACACGGTGCATGCGGTCTGCCCGGACAAGAAGGCGGGCGACACGGTGGCCACGTCGATCCATGATTTCGAAGGCGCACAGACCTACACCGAAAAGCGCGGCCACAACTTCACGCTGAACTACGACTTCGATCGCGTCGAGCCCTCGTCCTACGACGGCCTGGTGATCCCCGGCGGGCGCGCGCCCGAGTACCTTCGCCTGAATGAAAAGGTGCTCGAGATCGTGCGGCATTTCGACAAGGCCAATAAGCCCATCGCCGCCGTCTGCCACGGCGCGCAGATCCTGGCTGCGGCCGACGTGCTGAAAGGCAGGACCTGCTCGGCATACCCCGCCTGCGCACCCGAGGTCCGGCTGGCGGGCGGCACCTACGCCGAGATTGCCGTCGACCAGGCCTACACGGATGGCAACCTGGTATCGGCGCCCGCCTGGCCCGCGCATCCGGCCTGGATGGCGCAGTTCCTGGCAGTGCTGGGCACCAAGATCACGCACTGACCGGGATCACGCACTGAGCGCGGCGCGCGGGCGCCGCGCTCAGCTGTCGACGTTCATTTCTTACGCCGCTGCCTCCGAGAAGCGCAGTCCAACGATTCCGATGAACGCCAGGCCAAGGAAGCAGGCCCGCGTCCAGTTCATCTCATCCTGAAACACCAGCACGCCGACAAGCACCAGCCCGATCGTTCCAATGCCGGTCCAGATGGCATAAGCCATCCCCATGGGCAATGCGCGCAAGGCCAGCGCCAGCAGGTAGATGCTGCCTAACCCCGCCATCACGGCGATGATGCTTGGACCCGGTTTTGTCCAACCTGCATTCAGTTTGAGCGAAAGACCCATCACTATCTCCAAGGCTGCGGCAAGGAACAGATAAGTCCACGCCATGGCTCAGCCCTTGGTGGAAGTAGACCGGTTGGGGGCAGCACGGGAAGCCGGCTTGTTCGCCAGAAGCCCCGCCTGTACCGCAGGCCGCGCAGCGATCACATCCAGCCAGCGCTGGACACGCGCATAAGGCTTGATGTCCAGGTCCAACTCGTCCCAGGTTCTCAGCCAGGTGAATGCGGCGATATCGGCGATGCTGTAGTTTTCCGAGGCGATGAAGGCGGATTCGCTCAGGCGGGTATCCACGACCTGGTAAAGCCGAAGCGATTGCTTCCGGTATCGCTGTATCGCCTCGGCATTGCCCGTTGTCGAGGCATGCAGAAACCACCACAGCTGCCCCAGCATCGGGCCTATGCCGCCAATCTGGAAATGCAGCCACTGCTGCACAGCAACGCTTTCGGCCTGCGTTTCGGGCTGCAGACACTCCGTTTGCGATGACAGATAGGAAAGGATGGCGCCCGACTCGAAGACGGCCAGGCCGGCTTTTCGATCAACGATGGCGGGAATCTTGCCGTTCGGGTTGATCTTGAGGAACTCGGGTTGATGCTGGTCGCCCTTTTCAAGATCAAGATCGAACTGCTCATAGGTCAGTCCGGCCTCTTTGAGAAAGATGCTGACCTTCTGCCCGTTGGGGGTGTCTGCGGTGTAGAACGCGAGATCGGCCTGTGTCATGTCTATCCTTGTCGATGAATAGCATTGCAATTGCAATCGTTGCAAATGCAATCGTATGACACGATGCCGCGTCGTGCAAGATGTCCATCAACAGAGGTCAGCCATGCGATCGCAGCGTCTTCGCTCGCCCGCGTTCACGCCGCAAAGACGGCAGGCGGCGTCTGCATGTCTTGAACAACTTGCCAGCCAGCTTCAGTTGCCTTGCGCGCGGGCAACGGCAGCGGCCTGGTCCAGCGCCGCGGCAAACTTGTCTTGCTCGTCTGCACTGAACTGGCTCAGAAACACTTCGGCAACGGTTCCTTCGTAGACCTTCCACATCTTCTTGCGCAGCGCGCGGCCTTCCTTCGTGATGGTGGCGAACGCGGCGCGGCCATCTTCAGCCGAGCGCGCGCGCTGGACCAGGCCCTCTTGCTCCAGGCGGTCGACCAGCCGCGTGAGGTTGTAGCGTTCGATCGCCAGCGCGTCCGCCAGTTCGTGCATCCGCCGTGTGCCGCCTGGCCCGCTTTCCAGTCCCCAAAGAACGTCGTACCAGGCATAGACGGGCAGCTTGGCCGCTGCCAGGCGGCTTTCGACCTCGCGGATCATCAAACGATGGGCGCGCACAAACGAGAACCAAAGATCCGCTCCGTCTTTCGCCATGGCAGGCTCCTTTCGAGTTTTAGTTGCATTTGCAATTCTAGCTGAACTAGAATTGCGGCCCATACGATTGCAGTTGCAATTCATGGATTGAATGTTGGTGACTGCGCCACGCCCGTCTGGCTGGTCGGCCGCAGCCCCGCTTCAACCCGTCATTTTCCCTGGAGGACCGCCATGAATCACCCCCTCGCCCTGGTCGACGTCGACCCGCTGGAAACTCGAGAGTGGCTGGAAGCGCTGGAGGCTGTCACGACGGTCGAAGGCCGTTCGCGCGCTCACTACCTGATCGACCGGCTTACCGACTTCGACGCCAGCCGGCACGGTGATATGCATGGCCGCGTCACCAGCGCCTACGTCAACACCATCGGCAAAGACCGGCAGCCCGCTTACCCGGGCGACATCGGCATCGAGCAGCGCCTGAATGCCTACATTCGCTGGAATGCGATGGTCATGGTGTTGCGCGCCGGCAAGCATTCCAACGTCGGCGGACACATTGCCACCTACCAGTCCGCCGCCGTGCTCTATGACGTGGGTTTCAACCACTTCTTCCGGGGACGTACCGAGACATTCGGCGGCGACATGGTCTACATCCAGGGCCATTCCGCACCGGGCATTTACGGACGCGCCTATCTGGAGGGGCGCATCACCGAAGCGCAGCTTGACAACTTCCGCCGCGAGGCGGGACGCGATGGCCTGTCGTCTTACCCCCACCCGCGCCTCATGCCCGACTTCTGGCAGTTCCCCACCGTGTCGATGGGCCTGGGTCCGCTGACCGCCGCCTATCAGGCGCGGTTCATGCGCTATCTCGAGTACCGCGGATTGCTGGAGCATCAGCGCCGCAAGGTGTGGGCTTTTCTGGGCGACGGCGAGATGGACCAGCCGGAATCGCTGGCCGCTATCTCGGTCGCGGGGCGCGAACGCCTCGACAACCTGATCTTCGTCGTCAACTGCAATCTGCAACGTCTGGACGGCCCGGTGCGGGGCAACAGCAAGATCGTGCAGGAACTCGAAGGCACCTTCCGGGCCGCAGGATGGAACGTCATCAAGGTGCTGTGGGGCAGCGGTTGGGACGATCTGCTCAAGCGCGACACGAGCGGGCTGCTGCGCCAACGCATGATGGAATGCGTGGACGGCGAATATCAGACCTTCAAGTCGCAAAGCGGCGCCTATGTGCGCGAACACTTCTTCGGCAAGTATCCCGAGCTGCTGGCGTTGGTGGCGCACTTGTCGGACGACGAGATCTGGGCGCTGACACGCGGCGGCCATGACCCGGAGAAGGTGCATGCCGCCTACGCGCAAGCCGTCAGCACCGAAGGCCGGCCCACGGTCGTTCTGGTCAAGACCGTCAAGGGATTCGGCATGGGCGAGGCTGGCGAAGGCCAGAACATCAACCACCAGTTGAAGAAGATGAGCGCGGACGCCGTGCGTGCGTTCCGTGATCGCTTTTCGCTGCCGGTGCCCGATGACCAGCTCGAAGACATGCCCTATCTGAAACCCGCGCCCGACAGCGAAGAAGCCCGCTACTTTGCACAACGCCGGGCCGCGCTGGGCGGCTATGTTCCGTCGCGCTCCGGCAAGGTTGCGCCGCTGGCGGTGCCGCCGCTCAGTGCCTTCGACACGCAACTGAAAGACAGCGGCGAGCGTGGAGTTTCGACCACCATGTCTTTCGTGCGCATCCTGACCACGCTGCTCAAGGACCCCAACCTGGGCAAGCTGGTGATTCCTATCGTGCCGGACGAATCGCGCACTTTCGGCATGGAAGGCCTGTTCCGCCAGATCGGCATCCATTCATACCTGGGGCAGCTCTATACCCCGCAGGATGCGGGACAGTTGAGCTACTACAAGGAGGCCAAGGACGGTCAGATCCTGCAGGAAGGCATCAATGAGTCCGGCGCGATTTCGTCCTGGATCGCGGCGGGCACGGCCTATAGCAATCATGGACTGCCAGCCATCCCGTTCTACATCTTCTATTCCATGTTCGGCCTGCAACGTGTCGGCGATCTGGCCTGGGCCGCCGCCGATGCGCGCACACGCGGCTTCCTGCTGGGCGCCACGTCGGGCCGTACGACGCTGATGGGAGAAGGCCTGCAGCACGACGACGGCCATAGCCATGTGCTGTCGTCGGTCATCCCGAACTGCGTTTCGTATGACCCGACCTATGCGTACGAACTGGCGGTCATCATCCAGGACGGCCTGCGGCGCATGTACGCGGAACAGGAAGATATCTACTACTACATCACCCTGCTCAACGAGAACTATCCGAATCCTGCGCTGCCCGAAGGCAGTGAAGCCGGCATTCTCAAGGGACTCTACCTGCTGCGGGACGGTCAACAACAGGACGCCGTGTCGAAGCCGGCCAGCAAGCCACATGTGCAACTGATGGGCAGCGGCTCGATCCTGCGCGAAGTCATTGCCGCAAGTGATCTGCTGGAACAGGACTTCGGCATCTCCAGTGACGTATGGAGCGCCACCAGCCTGACCGAATTGCGCCGAGACGGGCTGGCCGCCGAGCGGTGGAACCTGCTGCATTCCGAAGACGAGCCGCGTATTCCGTACGTCCAGCAATGCTTGCAGGGCCGGGCCGGCCCCGTCGTCGTGGCGACCGACTACATGAAGATCATCGGCGACCAGATCCGTCCCTTCGTCACTGACCGCCGGTTCGTCACCCTTGGCACGGACGGGTTCGGCCGCTCGGACACCCGCGAATCACTGCGCACCTTCTTCGAGGTGGATCGTCATTTCATCGTGCTGGCAGCGGTCAAGGCGCTGGCTGACGAGGGCGTCGTTCCGCGCCAGAAGATCGGTGAGGTCATCAGCCGTTATGACATCGACGTGAATAAAGTGGACCCGGCCTCGGTCTAGGCCAAGGCGAAGGCGACAGCACAGGGGCGCGCTTCAATGATCGTCGACGTCAGTCCGCGGCGATCACCCGCCCCGGGTTGAACAACCCCAGCGGATCGAACAGGCGCTTGATGCTTGTCATCATCGCCATCTCGTTGGCCGGCTTGTACCGGCCGATCGAACCCACCCGCAGCTGTCCCACCCCATGCTCGGCGGAGATCGACCCGTTCATGCGCGCCACCACGTCGTACACCGCGCCCGAAACCGCCTTCTCCGAATTGCGCATGGCCTGGTAAGCCGACGCATCCGCGCCGGGCGGCGTCGACACGTTGTAGTGCAGGTTGCCGTCGCCCACATGGCCGAACACGAAGATGCGGGCATTGGGCAACACGCCATGCACCGCCGTCTGCGCGGCGTCGATGAATTCTCCGATGCGCGAGATCGGCAGCGAAATGTCGTGCTTGATGTTCTCGCCGTCGATGGATTGCGCTTCGGGCAGGTGATGCCGGATCTGCCAGAACGAGGCCGACTGCGCCAGGGTCGACGCAATGGCCGCATCCGTGACGATGCCCGCCTCGAAGGCCGCTTCCATCAGCGCTTCGAACCGCTCCGTGGCATGGGCTGCGCTTTCGGCGTCGCTGGATTCCAGCAACACGTAATACGGCGCCTTGGCGGGCACGGGGCTGCGCGCGCCGGGCGTGTGTTGCAGCACCAGCTCTACGGCCGGACCGCTGATCAGTTCAAAGGCCGTCAGGCTGGCCGACAGGTACGACTGCGCCAGCGACAGCAGTTGCACCGCGCTCTGCGGGTCCGGCACGGCGGCAAAGGCCGTCATCTGCGCGGCGGGGCGCGGATACAGCTTGACGGTGGCGGCTGTGATGATGCCCAGCGTGCCCTCCGCGCCGATGAAAAGCTGCTTCAGGTCGTACCCGGTGTTGTCCTTGCGAAGCCCGCGCAGTCCGTTCCAGATCTGCCCGTCGGGCGTCACCACTTCCAGGCCCAGGCACAGGTCGCGCGCATTGCCATAGCGCAGCACCTGAATCCCGCCGGCGTTGGTGGCCAGGTTGCCGCCCAGCGTGCAGCTTCCTTCCGCGCCCAGGCTCAACGGAAACAGCCGGTCCGCCTGAGCAGCAGCCTCCTGCACGTTGGCCAGCACGGCGCCCGCTTGCGCGGTCAACGTGTTGTTGTAGCGGTCCACGTCCAGGATGGCGCTCATGCGGGCCAGCGACAGCACGATGCTGTGTCCGCCGCCGTCCGGCACGCTGCCGCCGACCAGGCCTGTGTTGCCCCCTTGCGGATAGATGGCGACGCGGCGCTCCCGGCACCAGTTCACCAGCTTGGCCACGTCCTCGGTGCTGTCGGGCTGCGCCAGCGCCAAGGTGCGGCCCGTCCACCGCTTGCGGTAGTCGGTCAGGTGCGGCGCCAGGGCGTCGGCGTCGTCCAGCACGCGCCCCTGAAATGCGGCGCGTAAAGAGGCTTTGATGTCTTCGTCAGGCATGGCCGGCTCGTCTGTCGCGTCAGTTGGCGGAAGCGCCGGCGGCTTGCACCACGGCTTTCCATTTCTCGATCTCGGTGCCGATGAAGGCGTTGAATTCCGCCGGACCCTTGACGGTAGGCACCGCGCCCAGCTCGATCACGCGCTTCTGCATATCGGGGTCGGCCATGGCCTTCTCGATGGCCTGATCGATGCGGTTCACGATGGGCGCCGGCGTGCCTGCCGGGGCCAGCACGCCAAACCACGAACCCGCCTCGAAATTGGGCACGCCGGCCTCGGCCATGGTGGGTACGTCGGGCAGATTGGTGCTGCGTTCCGCGCTGGTCACGGCCAACGCGCGCAGCGTGCCGTTCTTGATGAAAGGCAGCGAGGTCGGCAGGTTGTCGAACATCAGATGCACCTGTCCGCCGACCAGATCCGTCACGGCCGCGGCGCTGCCCTTGTACGGCACGTGCACCATGTCGACACCCGTGCGGCTCTTGAACATTTCGCCCGACAGATGGATCGAGCTGCCCGCGCCGCTGGACGCAAAGCTCAGCTTGCCCGGATTCTTCTTGCCGTACTCGATCAGTTCCTGCACCGACTTCACGGGCAGGCTGGCCGTCACGGCCAGCACGTTCGGCACGGACGCCACCAGCGTGACCGGCGCAAAATCCGCCGGCTTGAAGCGGATGTCCTTGTAGATGGCGTAGTTGATGGCCTGCGTGCCCACCGTGCCCATCAACAGCGTGTAGCCGTCGGCATCGGCGCGCGCCACGAAGTCCGCGGCAATGTTGCCCGCCGCGCCCGGACGGTTTTCCACCACGACGGGTTGACCCACCGCTTTCTCGATGTGCGGCGCAATCAGCCGGGCCACCACGTCGGTGTTTCCGCCCGCCGAAAACGGGATGACCATGCGGATGGGTTTGGTCGGCCAGTTATCCGCCGCGCTCGCGCCCGCCGACGCCGCCAGCGCGACCAGACCCGCGCACGCGTAGGCAATGCTCTGCTTGGTGCTCTTGAACATGTTGTCTCCTTGCTTATGGTTTTTGATGTTCGGTACTGCAGTGCATCCCGAAACGCCGCGGGAACACGGCACTCGGGAAATTCGGTCAACCCGCTTCGGCGAGCGTGCGCTTCAGGCGTTCAAGCAGCAGATCGATCTCGGCGTGGTCGGTCGCGTCCAGCTTCGGACCCGGCCGGCGCATGCCCGCATGCTTGATCGCGCCGCGGCGCTTCATGATCTCCTTGCGGACGGCGACGCCCCACTGGCTCTGGTTCTCGTAGCTCAGCAACGGCAGGTAGCGGTCGAACACCGCGTGGGCTTCGTCGACACGGCCCGCCGTGTACAGCGCATAGACCTGCGACAGCATCTCGGGATGCGAGAACCCGGCCATCGGCCCATCAATGCCACGGCCCATTTCCAGCGGCAGGAACATCGCGTTGTTGCCGGTCAGGATGGCGACGCGGCGGCCGGGCAGGGCGCGCAGCTTGGTGATCTTGGTGATGCTGGGCAGGTCCTCTTCCTTGACCGCCTGGATTTGCGGGTGACGCTCGATCAACTGGCCGATCACCGGCACCGACATCCAGGTGCCTGTCGAAAACGGAAAGTCCTGCAGCACCGTCGGCACATTCCCGATACGGTCGAACACGGCCTCGAAGTAGGACAACACTTCCTGCTCGGTGCGCAACCCGCCTGGCGGCGCGATCATGACGCCCGCGGCGCCCGCGTCCATCACCTGACCGGTCAGCTCGGCCATCTGGGCCACGCTGCTGTTGCTGACGCCCACCACGACCGGCTTGTTCCTGGCGCGCGCGATGAACCGCGACGCCACCGCCAGCGATTCCGCCGGCGTGAGCTTGTTGGCCTCGCCGGCAACGCCCAGCACGGTCAGGCCATTGGCGCCGTGTGAAAAATAGAAGTCGGTCAGCGAGTCGACGCTTTCCAGGTCGATGGCGCCATTTTCCTGAAACGGCGTCTGCGCAACGATGTACACGCCACGGGCTTGGTCAAGCATGTTGTCTCCTGATCTTGGTATGAATATCGGAAAATATTAGCGCTAATATTTTATTAGCGCTAATATTTTTGATAGGGAGATTCCCCAGGAAATGCGATGTTTCCGCTCAGAACGAGGCGCGGTTCAGCGTGGGCAGGACAGGGAAAGCGTCAGGCGCTCTGACGCCGCATCAACGTGAATCCCACATCGACCCGCAACCCCGCATTGGCGTGACCATCCAGGCGGTCGATGATGGCGCGCGCGGCCTGCTCGCCGATCAGCGAGCCGTCGATGCGCACGGTCGTCAGCGGCGGGGTGGTGGCCGCCGCATAAGCCTGATCGCCGAATCCCACGACGGCCAGGTCACCCGGCACCTGCCTGCCCAGCGCTGCGGCTTCCAGCAATACGCCCATGGCAATCATGTCGGTGCTGCACACCACGGCATCGGCATCGGGCTCGCGAGCCAGCAGTGCGGCCAGCCCGCTGCGGCCCGCGCCCATCGTGGCGGGGGCGGGGATCAGCACATGCGGCGTGTCTGCGTCCGCGTCGATCAAACGCAACTCGCGCGCCGCCGCCGTGAAGCCCTGCAACCGGCGTCCCGCACGCGGATCATTCCCGATGACAGCCACGGGCCGCCGCCTTCCGGTTTCAGATAGAAACTGCGCCACGCATGCGCCCGCCGCCTCGTGCGAAAAGCCGATCAGCATGTCGACCGGATCGTCATTCCAATCCCAGGCTTCCACGACGGGAATGCGCGCCGCGCGCAACTGCGTCCGGCCGGTCGGGGTCAGCACCGTGCGCATCATGACCACGCCGTCGGGCCGCCGCCCCAGGATCGCTTGCAGGGCGGACACTTCCAGTTCGGGGTCGTATCCGCTCTCGGTCAGCATCATCTGATAGCCGTGGCGGCTGAGGTGCAGGCTGAGCGTCTGCAGCGCCTCCAGAAACACAGGGCTGCCCAGCGTGGGCACCGTCACCGCCACCAGACGGCTTCGGCCGCTGGCCAGGCCGCCGGCAACCAGGTCCTGCACGTACCCGGTCTGGGCGATGGCGTCGTGGATGAGCTTGACGGTGCGTTCAGGTACGTTCTCGGGGGCGTTCAGCACCCGCGACACCGTGTGCATCGACATGCCCGCCACGCGCGCGACGTCCGCAATGGTCACCCGGCCAGATCCGCGCCGAGGCGCGCGGCTGGTGGCAGGCTTGCTGCGACGCTCAGTGGGAGGAGGGGACATGCGGCCTCTCTGGGATCAGGGTAGGCCGGATTGTACCGAGCCGCCGCCACGAAAAAGCGCCCGCTGCGGCACATGCCGCAGCGGGCGCTTTTGGGGCGCGCGCAGGTATCAGGCGAAGTCGAGCACGATGCGGCCTTCGATCTGGCCCTGCTTCATGCGGTCGAACACGCTGTTGATGTTGTCCAGGCTTTCGGTGGCGACGGTGGCGTGGACCTTGCCCTCTTCAGCAAACTGCAGCGACTCCTGAAGATCCAGCCGCGATCCCACGATGGAGCCGCGCACGGTGACGCCGTTAAGCACCATGTCGAAGATCGACAGCGGGAAATCCCCCGGCGGCAACCCGTTCAGCGAAATCGTGCCGCCCCGGCGCACCATGCCCAGCGCCTGCTCAAAGGCCTTGGGCGACACCGCGGTGATCAACGCGCCATGCGCGCCGCCGATCTCCCGCTTCAGGTAAGCAGCCGGATCCGTGGTCAGCGCATTGACGGTGACTTCCGCGCCCAGGCGGCGCGCGAAATCCAACTTGGCGTCGTCGATGTCCACCGCGGCCACGTTCAGGCCCATTGCCTTGGCGTACTGCACCGCCATGTGGCCCAAGCCGCCAATCCCCGAAATGACCACCCAGTTGCCAGGCCGGGTGTCCGTCATTTTCAGCCCCTTGTACACGGTGACGCCGGCACACAGCACCGGCGCCACATCGACGAAGCCGACGCTCTTGGGCAGCAGGCCCACGTAATCGGCTGCCGCCAGCGCGTACTCGGCGAAACCGCCGTTGACGGAGTAGCCCGTGTTCTGCTGCGATTCGCACAGGGTTTCCCAGCCGCCCAGGCAGTGTTCGCAATGACCGCAAGCGGAGTACAGCCACGGGATCCCGACGCGGTCGCCTTCCTTGACGTGCGTGACACCGGCGCCCGCGGCGACGACGTAGCCGACGCCCTCGTGGCCGGGAATGAAAGGGGGATTGGGTTTGACGGGCCAGTCGCCTTCGACGGCGTGCAGGTCCGTGTGACAGACGCCGCAGGCTTCGATCTTTACCAGGAGTTCGCCCGGACCCGGGCGCGGCACGGCGACTTCCTCGATTACCAGCGGTTGGCCAAACGCGCGTGCGACTGCTGCCTTCATGGTCTTGTTCATCACTACCTCCGAAGTCTGATCAGTTTCACTATGCTCGGCCGCTTGCGCGGCTAAAACCATGATGTACATCAATCAGCGCGGGAAGGTACAACTCGTCACCGAGTCGGGGGCCGTATTGCGGCCGGCGCGGCAATCGTCGTACAGTCGTTCGCAGGCGCGCCGTTCCCGGCAGCGTGTCGCCGATGCCCAGGAGCCGTCCATGTGTGAAATATTCATCCGCGCCACCGAGCACTCCTACGCCTGCGAAACCCGATCTCTGCGCCTGCACGGCGTGGCGACCAGCCTTCGGCTCGAGCACCTGTTCTGGCAGGTGCTGGAAGAAATCGCCGGCCGCGACGGCATGCGGGTCACGCAACTGATCGAACGCCTGTACGACGAGCTGGTCGAGTACCGCGGCGAGGCCGCCAACTTCACCTCGTTCCTGCGCGTATGCTGCCTGCGGTATCAGTTGCTGCAGGCCGAAGGCCGCATCCCCCGGGATGCCCGCGTGCCTATCCAATCGCTCAATGCCCAAGCCGTCCTGGAAGGGTTGCCGCCGTCGCTGTGCGATGCCCAACCCGTTCCCGCGAAGCGCCGCGCGGCATGACGACCTAGCGCGCGCTGACTTGGCGAGCAGGCGTCGCGCCATGCCCGCCCGGGGCAGCAACAGGTCCCGCGCATTCGTGCTGCCTACCGTGTCGCCAACAGTCCGCGCAGCAATAGCTCCAATGCCGCGCTGCCCCGCGCCAGCCGCGCACTGCCATCTTCGCCGTCGGCAATCCAGAACGCGGCTTCGGCCAGACTGCCGTAAATCAGCGAAGCGAGCGCCTGCGCATCCGCGTCGGCCACAATCCCCTGCTGGATGAGGTTGTCGATCAGGCGCTGCATAGATGCCACGCAATGGCGTTGGGATTCCGGGGATGCGCCACCCAGCACCGCCGTGGCGTCGCGCAGCACGATGCGCTGGATCTCGGGCTCCAGCGCCATTTCCAGGTAGGCATGGCAGCGTTTGCGAAAGCCTTCCCAAGCGTCGTCGGAGCGGTCCGAGATCGTCTGAAGGCGCGCATCCATCTCGGCGTCGATCTGCGCCACGACCGCCGACAGCAATCCCTTCTTGTCGCCGAAGTGGTGGTATAGCGCGCCACGGGTCAGTCCCGCCTGCGCAGTGAGGTCGTCCATTGAAGTGGCGGCATAGCCGTGCGCCGCAAAGCACTGTCTGGCCGTTGCGAGCAGCGTGGCGCGGGTTTCTTCCATCTCGGCGCGCGTGCGGCGAACCATTCTTCTCTCCTTACATACGACGCGTATGATTATTTACAAACAGTCCGTATGAATATACGATCTTATTCATACGGACTGTTTGTATTGTCGCTGGCCGGCCGTGCAGCGGCAAGCCGATACCTGCTGGAGAGCTGAATGACCAACCCTTATGGCGACCTTTTCGCCGCCCGCGGCACGCGGGGCTTTGCCTTGGCGGGCCTCGTGGCGCGGATCCCGCTGCCGATGACCGGCATCGGCATCATCACCATGCTGTCGCAACTGCGTGGCGGCTATGCCTTGGCGGGAGCTGTTTCCGCCACCTTTGTGCTGACCTATGCGCTGCTGTCGCCGCAGATTTCCCGCTTGGTGGACCGGCATGGGCAAACGCGCGTGCTACCCGTTGCCACGGCCGTTAGCGTCATCGGATTCTTGATCCTGCTTGGCGGTTCGTGGTGGCAGGCGGCCAACTGGACGCTGTTTGCGGGCGCCTTGCTGGCGGGATTCATGCCAAGCATGTCCGCAATGGTGCGGGCGCGCTGGGCCGTGCTGTACCGGGGCCAGCCGCGTTTGCAGACGGCTTATTCCCTGGAAACGGTGCTCGACGAAGTCACGTTCATCGCCGGGCCGCCATTGTCGGTCGGACTGTCGGTCGCGGTGTTTCCCCAGGCCGGTCCGCTGGCCGCGGCACTGTTGCTGATGGTTGGTGTGTTCGCGCTGGTCGTACAGCGGGACACCGAACCGCCCGTCCAGGCGCAAGACGCCGCCACCACGGACGCCGGATCGGTGATCCGATCGGCGCACGTTTGTTTGCTGGCGCTGCTGATGGTGGCGATGGGCATCATCGTGGGCACGGTGGACATCGTGAGCGTGGCCTTCGCCGAACAGATGGGCCAGCCGGCCGCGGCCAGTCTGGTGCTGTCGGCCTATGCCGTGGGTTCCTGCGCGGCCGGACTGTTGTACGGCGCGCTCAAGGTAAAGACGCCGCCGCATCGCCTCTTGCTGCTGTGCGGTCTGGCAATCGCAGCCACCACCTTGCCATTCCTGCTCGTCGGCAGCATCGCCGCGCTGGCTGGGGCCGTGCTGGTTGCTGGAGTGTTCTTCGCGCCGACCATGATCGTGGCCATGTCGCTGGTCGAGCGCCTGGTGCCGGAGCAACGCCTGACCGAAGGCATGACTTGGCTGCTGGCCGGATTGAATGTCGGCGTTGCGCTGGGCGCTGCGTTTTCCGGCCACGTGGTGGATGGCGGTGGGGCACGGGCGGGCTTCGCCGTCGCGGTCGGTGCAGGCGGGGTAGTGCTGTTGGTGGCGATGTGGGGGCATCGGCGCCTGAGCGCCCATGGCTCGCCGGCATGGCGGGCCGCGTGATGGCGGCCCGGTCATTATGGCTGGCTGTCGGGGCGGCCAGTCTTGCCACTTTCTCCGTCGTGACCACTGAAATGCTGCCGGTAGGTCTGCTGACGCCCATTGCCGACACGATGCGCGTCTCCACGGGATCTGCCGGCCTGACGATCTCGCTGCCCGCGTTGCTGGCCGCGCTGTTCGCGCCGTTGGTGGTGATCGCATCGGGCGGCATGGATCGGCGCAAGATCCTGAGCGGCCTGCTGGGTCTGCTGGTGATCGCCAACGTGGGTTCGGCATTCGCGCCCGGCCTGGGTTGGCTACTCGCGGCGCGCGTCCTCGTCGGATTCTGCATGGGAGGCATATGGGCCATCGCCGGCGGCCTGGCTGCGCGGCTTGTGCCGCACGGCGCTGTCGGCTTGGCGACATCCATCATCTTTGGCGGCGTCGCCGCCGCATCCGTGATGGGCGTGCCGCTCGGCTCGCTGATTGGAGAACTCGCCGGGTGGCGCTGGGCCTTCGCAAGCATGGCCGTCTTCAGCGCGCTGGTGCTGGCGCTTCATCTTGCTGTCATGCCGGCGTTGCCCGTGGCCAGTTCGGCCTCCGCGCGCCAGTTCGGCGCGCAACTGGCCAATCGCGGATTGCGGGCGGGGCTGCTGCTGACGTTGTTGCTGGTGACCGGGCACTTCACGGCCTTCACCTTCGTGCGTCCGCTGTTGCTGTCGGTGTCGGGGTTTGACGCGCAATGGATCGGCGCGTTGCTGTTTGCCTATGGACTTGCGGGCATCGCCGGCAACTTCCTCGCTGGCATCGCCGCGGCGCAGCGCACGCTGCCGACCTTGACGGCAATTGCGCTGGGGTTGCTGCTGACACCGGCCCTGTTCCTGGTCGTGGGCGGTTTTCCTATCGGCGGTGGTGTGGCGCTCGTGGCATGGGGCCTGGCCTATGGCGGCGTGTCTGTCGGCCTCATGACCTGGATGATGAAGGCCGCGCCGGGGCATGTGGAAATCGCCACCGCGCTGTATGTGGCCGTGTTCAATATCGGCATTTCACTCGGATCATGGGCGGGCGGCCAGATCGTCGATGGCTTCGGCTTGACCGGCAATCTGTTTGCGGCGGGAGGGTTGGCTGCCGCGGCGCTGCTGGTGCTGACGCTGTATGCCAGCCTGGGGAAGCAGGGCGCGAAAGCCCGCTCTGATGGAAAGCCCGCGAAGTGCAGTGCGCAAGTGCGCGCCAAATAAGGAAAGGGCCCGATGCAATCGGGCCCTTCATTTTTGCTACACGCAGCGGTCAGCCGCCCATCAGCCGCCGGCGCCTATCGACGCCATCGCCACTTCGCTCTGCACGATGCGGCGGATGCGCACGGCATCGCCAATACGCGAGAGTTTGCCCTGCGAATCCAGCAGCACGATCGCCAGGTCGCGGCCGTTGATACGCGCCAGCATCACCAGGCATTCGCCCGCTTCGTTGATGTAGCCAGTCTTGGACACCTTGATGTCCCAGTCGGGCTTGCGCACCAGCAGGTTGGTGTTGCGGAAGGTCTGCGTGCGGTTGTTGATCTCGACCTCGTACTCCGTGTCGGTGGAATAGCGGTGGATCAGCGGACGCTGCGACGCCGCGCGCAACAGGCGCGCCAGATCATGCGGCGACGACACGTTGTTGCTGGACAGGCCGGTGGGTTCGATGAACCGCGTGCTGGTCATGCCCAGCGATTGCGCCTTGGCATTCATGGCGGCCACGAAGGCCCGCAGGCCGCCCGGGTAGTGGCGGCCCAGCGCGTTCGCGGCGCGGTTTTCGGAAGACATCAGCGCCAGGTGCAGCATGTCGCCGCGCGACAGTTTGGTGCCCACGCGCAGCCGGGACGTGGTGTGCTTGAGCTCGTCGACGTCCTCGTCGGTGATCTCCAGCATTTCGTCCATCGGCAGGTTGGCGTCCACCACGACCACGGCGGTCATCAGCTTCGAGATCGAAGCAATGGGACGCACGACGTTTTCGTTCTTGGCGAAGATGACCGTGGAAGTTTCCAGGTCTTGCACATAGGCGGTGCTGGAGCGCAGCGCGGCCGCTTCGGCGCGGGCCGAGGCGGCGGGCGGCGGCATCGCGGCGCTGGCAGC
>NZ_CADIJM010000020.1 GCF_902859585.1 Achromobacter animicus
CCTGACAAAGCGCGCAGAGACCATGGGCTACAGCTTGGTACCGTTGGCCACCCCAGAAAAAGCCAATGAAATATCAACAGCTTAGGAGGAGTTTCTTGAGAGGGAAGGCCGTAGGCCTGGACGAAGATGACGACGGGGCAGTCCGGAGCGAAGGCTCCGGACCGCAATCGTGGCCCCGCGCGCCCCGGGACGCCACCGTGCCGGACGCCTCAAGAACGATACTCGCCACCGCACCGGACGTCTCAAAACCCGAAGCACGTCACCGTGCTGGACACGTCAAGAACGAACACCGCATCACCAGCAAGCAACGTACAAAGACCTACGGTGCTAGGTCAAAGCCAGCCAGAAATTACGCAAATCAAAGCACCCGAGCAATCGCATCCCGAGCCTGATGCGACAGCTCCAGCCGCGTCGGCAGACTCCCATCCGGATGACGCGCAGCCAGCGGCGGCAGAAACACCACTTCGACGGATAAACCCGTCACGCCCAGCACCCGCCAAAGGTTACCCACCAAAGACTCCTCGCCCACAAACGCCGCATATCCGCTGCGCTTGCCGTGCTGCATGAACCGCAACGCCACGGGTTGGATTTCAACCGCCGCCGCGCGGGCGGGTTCGAAGAGGCTGGCGTGGAAAGGGAGGAGCTCGAAGCCTTCGGTCGTCGTGCCTTCCGGAAACAGGCCGACCGCGTCGCCCTGTTTGAAGCGCGCCTGCATCGACTCGCCCATCGCGTGCACCGCGTGGCGCTGGCCGCGTTCAATGAACAGCGTGCCTGCGCCGGCGACCAGCCAGCCGATCACCGGCCAGGCGCGGATCTCGCTCTTGGCCACGAAAGACGTCGCGCGGGCCGAGTTCAGGAC
This sequence comes from Achromobacter animicus, assembly GCF_902859585.1. Lineage (GTDB taxonomy): Bacteria > Pseudomonadota > Gammaproteobacteria > Burkholderiales > Burkholderiaceae_B > Achromobacter > Achromobacter animicus. The sequence goes on from NZ_CADIJM010000020.1 coordinate 860, forward strand.
GAAGATGTCGACCCAGGACACGTGGTTGGCCACCAGCAGCACCGGTCCTTCGAGGCGTGGTTCGCCCTTGAGGATGACCTTGATGCCACAGGCTGCCATCAGCCAGCGCGACCACCGGCGGTTCAGCCGGGCGCGGGCTGCGGGGCGCATCAGGGGGTAGGCCAGGCCCACGCTCAGCAGGCCGAAAATGATCAGGGGCAGGACAAGGCTCAGCCGTAGGACAAAGCGCAGCAGCTTCAAACTGGAGTCTCCCAGGCCGGTTGGCCACCGACCACGGTGGCTCGTACTCGACCGGGCAGCATCATACCTGCGAAAGGTGTCTGGGCGCTGCGGCTTTGCAGCGCTGCCGGCATCACCATCCATTCGGTGTCCAGGTCCGCCAGACACAGGTCTGCCGGCGCGTCCACGCCCAGGTGGCCGCATGGACCCACGTGCGGCGCGACGGCGGACAGCACGGCGGCCGGGCCCGACGTCACGCGTGCCAACGCGTCGCCGACTGAACGGCGGCTGTCGCGCGCCCACTTCAGGGCCAGCGACAGCAGCAGTTCAAGACCGGTTGCGCCCGGTGTGGCGGCCGCGAACGGGGCGGCCTTGCCTCGTGCGTCCACCGGCGTGTGATCTGAGCACAGCGCGTCGATCACGCCCTCCGCCAGCGCCGACTGAAGCGCGTCGCGGTCACGCTGGCCGCGCACCGGCGGCGACAGGCGATGATTCGTGTCGAAGAAGCCGATGTCCACGTCCGTCAGCAGCAGGTTGTTCGTGGACACATCCGCCGTGACCGGCAGCCCTTCCCGGCGGGCCGCGCGCAACAGTTCCACGCCGGCCGCTGTCGACAGGCGCGACAGGTGCACGCGCGCGCCGGTCGCGCGCTGCAATTCGAAGATCGTCTGCAGCGCCACCGTCTCTGCCTGCGCCGGCATGCCTTCCAGGCCCAGGCGTTCCGCGTACGCGCCGCTGGCGGCCGAGGCGCCCCGTGCAAGCCAGGGGTCTTGCGCACGCAGCCATAGCGTCTGGCCCAGACCGCTTGCGTAACGCATCGCGCCCCAAAGCACCCGCGTGTCCGCCACGAGCGACTCGCCCTGTGCGAACGCGATGCAGCCTGCCCGCGCCAACAGCGCCATTTCGGTCAGTGTTTCGCCGGCCAGGCCCACGGTCATCGCGCCCAGCGGGTGGATTGCGCACTGCCCCGCCTGCGTGTGGCGCAGCAGCGCCTCGAGCTTGGTCGGTTCGTCCGGCGGATTTTCGGCATCGGGCGGCAGCACCAGGCGCGTCACGCCACCGGCCAAGGCCGCGCGCAGTTCGCCGGGCGCAAATCCCGCGTTGCCCGGCTGCGTCACGCGCGCCGACAGATCGATCAGGCCCGGCAACACGGCCAGGCCCGTTGCATCAATACGCCGATCCGCCTGGAAGGCGTCGGGCGCCGCGCCCACCGCGACGATGCGGCCCGCGGCAATGTAGAGATCATGCTGACCATCCACGCCGTTTGCGGGATCGATCAGCCGGCCGTTGGCTATGTGCAGTCTCATGGCGCCGCTCCGGCCAGCACGCGCAGCACCGCCGTGCGCAGGGGTTGTTCAAGCGCCGCGACGCGTGCCTCGGCGGGTTCGAGGGCGGCGGCGATGTCGCCATCCACTTCCACGCCCGGCACCAGCCCGCCCGCGGGCAGCAGCAGCACATCCGGCTTGGCAAACGCCAGCGCCGCGAGCGTGATGCCGTGGGTGCAGGCATATTCGCGCGCCGACGGAAGCTGCGCGCCGCTGATTTCTTCGACATTCAGCGGCAGCGCGATCACCACGTCCGCATCGCTCAGGCTTTCCTGCAGCGTTGCGCACGCGCGCACGCCCAGTTGGGCCAGGCCGTCAGGCAGCAGCGTGCGCGGCGCGGCGACGCGCACTTCGGGCACGCCCAGAGTGGTGAGCAGATGGATGACGGAACGTGCCACACTCGAATGGCGGATGTCGCCCACCAGCGTCACGACGAGGCTGGTGAGGTCAGGTTTGATCTCGATGATGGCCTGTACCAGCGCCAACGCGGGGACGGGATCGGCATGCCGGCCGTCGCCCGCATTGAGCACGTGCAGGCCGGGCGCGGCATGGGCCGCGGCGCAATGGGCCGCGCCGCTCTGGCCGTGGCGCAGGATCAGCACACCCGGCGCCAGCGCAGCGGCCGTTTCCGCAAGCGCCTCAATGGCTTGCGCTTCCAGCGGCACCGGCAGCATCGCCAGGCTGGCCGCGGCAGCGGCGTAGGCGTCGCGGGCCGCGGTGTCCGTGTCGGGCAGACACAGAAATACCGGCATTTCCGGCGCGATGGACGGCGGCGAATCGTCGGACGCCGACGGCGCGCGCGCCATCTCGAGCAGCCGCTCGACGTGCCGGCGCGGCAGTCCTTCGGTAGTCAGCAGATGCGTGAGTTCGCCGCGGCGGTCGAGTTGCGGATTGAGCATGGGCAAGACAGGCCGCGGCCGTCAGACCGCGGGCAAGGCATCCAGATAGCGTTGCAGGATAACCGCCGCCGCCATCGCGTCGTCCGCGGCATGTGTGCCGAGCAGGCGTTGCGCCTCCATGCTGGAGCCGCGTTCGTCCACCAGTTCCACGGCGATGCCGAAACGGCCATTCAGTTGGTTGGCAAAGCGGCGGCAGCGTGCCGTGGCGGGTTGTTCGCCGCCTTCGGCGTCCAGCGCCAGACCGACGACGACGCGGTGCGGCTGCCATTCCTGCAGCAGTGCCGCGATGCGGCCGAAGCGCGCGTCGCGGACTTCACTGAAGATGATTTCGAGCGGACGCGCCTGCCGCGTCAGCGTATTGCCGATGGCAATGCCGATCTTCTTTTCGCCGAAATCGAAGGCAAGCAGGGTTTCTTCAGGCATGGCCAGCGTCGCCCGCCAGCATGACCGGGTCGATGCCCAGCAGCTTGAGCGCGGCGGGGTAGCGTTCCTCGGGCGGCACGTCGAAGATGATGTGCGCGTCCGCGCTCACGCTCAGCCAGGCGTTCTGGCCCATTTCGCTTTCGAGCTGGCCTGCGCCCCAGCCGGCGTAGCCCAGCGTGACCAGCATGCGTGCCGGCCCGTTGCCATCGGCCACCGCCTGCAGCACATCGCGCGAGGTGGTCAGCGCCATGTCGCCCAGCTTGATGCTGGAACTGTAGTCGCCGGCGGGCGCGTGCAGCACAAAGCCGCGATCCGTCTGGACCGGTCCGCCAAAGAAGACGAACGTGTCCTTGACGGGTCCGATCTCGAGCGTCAGGTCGATGCGTTCGAACAGCGTGCCCAGCGTGAGATCGGTGGGACGGTTGATGACCAGTCCCAGCGCGCCGCGGTCAGTGTGCTCGCACACGTAGATGACGGAACCCGCCAGGCTTCCTTCGACCATGCCCGGCATGGCGATCAGGAACTGGTTGGCGAAGTTGGCCGCCTCGGTGCTGGCGTTTTCGTGGTGTTTTTCCGTCATGGCAACCCCTTCATGGGTAGTCTGAGAAAACCGTTGGGAGTGATTGCGCAGACGCAAACGTCATGCCTGGCGGCAGTCCGGCGGTTACGAAGAATGGGGTATGCCCCATCTTACGAGCCCTGGCGGAAGTTGTCGGCGTGACGGTTTCAGATTTCCATCAGTTCGAAGTCCTCTTTGCGGGCGCCGCATTCGGGACAGACCCAGTTTGGCGGCACGTCTTCCCAGCGGGTGCCGGGTGCAATGCCTTCGTCGGGCAGGCCGGCCTCTTCGTCATAGACCCAGCCGCAAATCAGACACATCCAAGTACGCATAGTTCTCTCTTACATCAAAACCCCACCGGCGTCCCCGCGGTGGGGCAAAGGTGAGGGGCTTCCATTAGAATGGGGACAATCTTACCGAAACCCAATAGGGGTTCCCCTGATTCATGCCAAATGAGCCGGGGCGCCCTCAATCAAGCACTGTCACGTGGCCCCCGTTACTCCCCCTCTCGTTTTGGTCTTCGGCCCGCTCGATCCCTCGGGATCAGACGGTTTGCCCGCGGATGCCGTCACCTGCGCCCGTCTCGGCTGTCATGGCCTGGCGGCCGTGACCGCGCTGACCGTGCAGGACACCGCCGGCATCGAAGAAATCCACCCCGTTTCCCCCGATCTGCTGGACGACCAGGCGCGTTGCCTGCTCGAAGACATGTCGGTTCAGGCCATCAAGGTGGGCGGACTATACACCGCGGAAACGGCAAGCGTGGCGGCGCAGGTTGCCGCCGACTACAGCCAGGTCCCGCTGGTGCTGCACCTGGGTCAGCGCGCGCAGGTGCCCGCCAATGCCGCCGACGAGGACGAAGCCGACGACCTGCTGGCCGCGACCCTCGAACTGGTGCTGCCGCAGACCGACCTGCTGGTCATTGAACACCTGCGCCTCGCCCAGTGGCACGCCGACGGCGACATCGATATCGGGGACGCACCTACTCCCATGCACGCCCTCGTGGCGGCCGGCGCGGCGTGGGTCCTGGTGCTGGGCAGCCCCCAGCGCCCCGGCCACTTCGCCAACGTACTGCTCGGACCCGGCGGCCAGACCCATACGTGGCCCTGGCAGGCGCCCCCCGACCGCAACGGCGATGCCGGCGGCCTGGCCGCCACCGCGATCACCGCCATGCTGGCGCAGGGCCTGGAAATGCCGGAGGCCGTGCGCCAGGGTCTGGTCCACGCCGACGCCGCCGTGGCCGCCAGCTTCCTGCCGGGCATGGGCCGGCGCATTCCCAACCGGATCCTGCCCCAATGAAATCGCTGCGTTTTCCCACCGGCCTGTATGGCGTGACGCCTGAATGGGACGACACCGACCGCCTGCTGAAGGCTGTGCGTGACGCGGCTGCGGGCGGCATGCGGTCGCTGCAATTGCGCCGCAAGAACGTGCCCGACGCCGTACGCGCCGCGCAGGCCCGCGCCCTGGCGCCGCTGTGCCGCGAACTGGGTGTGGTGTTTCTCATCAATGACGACTGGCGCCTGGCGTTGGACGTCGGCGCAGACGGCGCGCACGTGGGGCGCGACGACGAAAGCCTGGCGCACATCCGCCGCGAAGCCGGCCCCGATCTGATCCTGGGCGGCTCCAGCTACGACGACCTGACGCGGGCACGTGAATTGCTCGACGCGGGCGCAGACTACATCGCGTTCGGCGCCATGTTCGCGTCCACCGTCAAACCCGACACGGTGCGCGCGCCGCTTTCCGTCCTGACCGAAGCCCGCCGCCTTGCCGACGAGCGCGACGCGCCCCGGCCCGCCGTGGTCGCCATCGGGGGCATCACGCCCGCCAATGCGCCGCTCGTGGCCCAGGCCGGCGCCGACGCCATCGCCGTCATCACGGCGCTGTTCGAGGCGCCCAGCGTCCGGGCCGCCGCCGCGGCCTGCTCCGCGCCCTATTCCGCCAACTCCAACCGTAAGCCTTGATCGCCATGTCCAGTAACGCTCAGCTCTTCGACCGCGCCTGCCGCAGCATCCCCGGCGGCGTCAATTCGCCCGTGCGCGCTTTCCGCTCCGTGGGCGGCACGCCGCGCTTCATCAAGCGCGCGCAAGGTCCGTATGTGTGGGACGCGGAAGACAAGCAGTACATCGACTACGTGGGTTCGTGGGGCCCGGCCATTCTGGGCCACTCGCACCCGGAAGTGGTGCGCGCGGTGCGGGAAGCGGCCGTCAACGGCCTGTCGTTCGGCGCGCCGACTGAAGCGGAAATCGAGCTGGCCGAAGTGCTGATCTCGCGCCTGCCGTCGCTGGAACAGGTGCGACTGGTCAGCTCGGGCACCGAAGCCACCATGACGGCGATCCGTCTGGCACGTGGCGCCACCGGCCGCGCCAAGATCGTGAAGTTCGAAGGCTGCTATCACGGCCATTCGGACAGCCTGCTGGTCAAGGCCGGCTCGGGACTGTTGACCTTCGGCAATCCCAGCTCGGCCGGCGTGCCGCCTGAGTTCGTCTCGCACACGCTGACCCTGGAATACAACAACCTGGATGCCGTGCGCGAAGCCTTTGCGCAGCACGGCGCCGACATCGCCTGCATCATCGTGGAGCCGGTCGCCGGCAACATGAACCTCATCAAGCCCGCGCCCGGCTTCCTGGAAGGCCTGCGCGAGGTCTGCACGCAACACGGCGCGCTGCTGATCTTCGACGAAGTCATGACGGGCTTTCGCGTGGGACCGCAAGGCGTGCAGGGCCTGACGGGCGTCAAGCCCGACATCACCACGCTGGCCAAGGTGATCGGCGGCGGCATGCCGGTGGGCGCCTTCGGCGGCAGCGCCGAAGTCATGAAGCACATCGCCCCGCTGGGCGGCGTCTACCAGGCCGGCACGCTGTCCGGCAATCCGGTGGCCGTGGCAGCGGGTCTGGCCACGCTGCGACTGATCGGCGCGCCGGGCTTCTACGAGAATCTGTCGGCGCAGACCGCCAAGCTGGCGCAAGGCTTGCAGCAACGCGCGCGCAAGGCCGGCCTGCCCTTCTCGGCGGACTCGGTGGGCGGCATGTTCGGCATCTACTTCAGCGACAGCATCCCGGCCTCGTTCGCGCAGGTCTCGGCCTGCGACACGGCGGCATTCAACCGCTTCTTCCATGCCATGCTGGACAACGGCGTGCACTTCGCGCCGTCCGCGTTCGAAGCGGGCTTCGTGTCGGCCACGCACGACGACACCGTCATCCAGGCCACGCTGGATATCGCGGACAAGGTGTTCGCAGGGCTTTAAGCGGTTGTCCGGAGCGGGCTTCGCGCCCGCTTGCGTCACGGCGCCTTGTACTGCTCGTACAGCGCCGTCACATTCTTCACATAGGCCTGGGTTTCCGCATACGGCGGCACTGCGTCGTACTTGCGCACCGCGCCCTCGCCCGCGTTGTACGCGGCCAGCGCAAGATCCAGGCGGCCCGGATACCGGTCGATCAGCCGGCGCAGGTGGCGCGATCCGGCCTGCACATTGGTCGCCGGATCCACCAGCGCACGTTCCACGTCATCCACCGATAGCAACGGCGCCGCCGTGGCCGGCATCAATTGCATCAGGCCCAACGCACCCTTGGGCGAGCGGGCATCGCTGCGAAAGCCCGATTCGATGGCGATGACGGCCGTCAGCAACGCCTGGTCGACTCCCGAATCCAATGCAGCGCGGGCGATCAGATTGTCGTGCTTGGTCGTGGGTTTGACGGTGCTCCAGCGCAACGCCGGTTCGGCGGGCGCGCGTGTGACGCGGCGGGCGCCATCACCGGCTTCCGGCTCACAGGTCAGGCACAATTTCTCGGCGCCGCCGCGCAGCGCGGTTCTTGCTTGCGCGCGCTTGTAGTATTTACCGGTGCCGGTTGGCACCTTCATCGTGCGCCAGACGCCGAACGGATCCTTGTAGCGGTAGGTGTCGGCGGCCTGCACGGGCGGGGCGGCCGCCAGCGCCAGAGCACCCGTCGCCAGCGCCGCCATCCCGCCGGCGCGCGCCAGGATGGCGCGCGTGGCCGAAAGAATGGAGGAAGGTGGTTGGAACATGGGACGGGGCTCCGGCGGCGTCCTGAGACGCGTTGGCGAGCCCTTATGCTGCTTGCGCCATCCCGGTCCTGTCTTTCCTGCCGATGATCTAGATCGCGATGGCGCGCACGTTTCCCAGGGAAAATCGGGGACGCGACTAGGCCATGCGGCCGATAAATTTTGACTGTTACCGCCGGTAAAGATCGTCCCGGCAAAGAATATGACGTAATATTTCGTTCAATTACCAAATGATTGAACCGGCCGCTCGTGCCGGAATCGGAGAGAGGGTGAAATGGGCGCAGAAAACTTGCTCCAGTTGATACTGGATGCCGACACCAACGTCCTGACGGCGGTGTATACGCCGCCACCTCGTCCCGAATCCGCCGTCGCCGACGGCGCACCCGGCACAGCGAAAGCGGAAGGCGGCGACCCTGCCGATGCACCGGCTGGTTCACCGCCCGCCTCCCGGGCCGATGCCCAGACCGCCGACGAGGATGCCGACGTTGCGGTTGCCGACGAAGCCGACGCCCTGCCGGTCAACACCGACCTTCCGACGTGGGACGTGCTGGTCGCTGCCGCGGCCGCGCAAGGCTGGGGCCCCGATGCGCTCGACAATCACGCCATCGTCGCCTTCATCGACCTGTGCCGCACGGCCACCGAGCCCGTCCAGAGCCCCGTCGGCAAGGTCGTGGACGGCAGCTTCGACATCGAGCTGAACGCCACCCTCATGGCGGCAACGCTGACGCTGCACCCGCCCAAGGGCGGCAAGCCCATCACGCTGGAAGCGGTGCGCCAGGCCCTGGCGGATCAGGGCATCGTGCATGGCGTGCTGGACGGCGCGCTGGCCGAGGCCGTGGCGTTGGGACGCGCAGAAACCATCCTGGCCGCGCAGGGCACGCCGCCCACGCGCGGCACGCCCACCCGCTTTGAAAGCCTGCTCGACCGCCTGAAGCCTCGCGCCGAGGACATCGACGAATTGGCGCAGGTGGATTACCGCGATCTCGGCAGCCTGCTGCTTGTGTCGCCCGGCACGCCGCTCATGCGCCGCTTTCCGCCGCTGCCCGGCGTGGACGGCACCAACGTGCTGGGCGAGCCCGTGCTGCCCGACGAGTTGCCGGACACCCCGTTTTCCAAGGAACTGTCCGGCGTCGAGATCGATCCGGTAGATCCGCTGCTGCTGCGCGCGGCCATTTCCGGCACGCCGACGCTCATCACCCACGGCGTGCAGGTCAACCCCATGGTGGAGGTGGACGCCGTCAACCTGTCCACCGGCAACATCAACTTCGAAGGCTCCCTGCAGGTGCGCGGCGACATCGCCGCCACCATGGAAGTGCGCGTGACCGGTGACGTGGTCGTCAACGGCACCATCGAAGCCGCGCTGGTCGAGGCCGGCGGCAGCGTCACCGTCAAGGGCGGCATCATCGGCATGGCCGAAACCGTGCACGACGCCTCGGGAACGCCGCGCACCGCGCACATCGTCTGCGGCGGCACGCTGCGGGCCAAGTTCATCGAGAACGCCGTCATCAGCGCGGGCCAGGACATCGACGTCGAACGTGAAATCCGCCAGTGCAGCATCGCCGCCGGCGGCAGCGTGAACGTCGGCCCGCCCAACACGCAGCAAAGCGCCATCACGGGCGGCGAGACCCGCGCGCTGCTGGCGGTGCGCGCCGGCACCATCGGCTCGCCCGCAGGCATTCCGACGCTGGTGCAGGCAGGCCTGGACCCGCACGCAGACATCAAACGCTCGGCGCTCACGCGCAAGCGCCTGAAGATGAACGAGGAAAAGGCCAAGCTGGAACAACTGCTGATGTTCCTGCAGGCGAACCCGCAACGGGCCACGGGCGACGTGGTCGAACGCGCGCGCAACACGCACACCAAGCTCATCGGCGACCTGGCCGGGCTGGAAACCGAGGAAGCGCAACTGGCCCGCGACCTGCTGCCCCAGCAGAACGCCACCATCGCCGCCACGCGGCGGTTCTGTAGCGGCACCAAGATTCAGCTGGGCAACAAGATGCAGGAGTTCCTGGAAGACCAGGTGGGCGGCAAGGCTGGCCTGGAAGAAGGCGAGATCGTGATTCGCTGATGGGCGCGCGAAGGCGTTGGCAGCCGCGCAGCCCTCGTGCGGAACGGACATAGCACCCAATCGGGGGGCTGCCCCCCCTGCGGCTTACCCCTCCGACCGGCTTAGGACTAAGTCGGGTGTCTGACACCCTCTCAGGCGGCCCTCTCAGGCGCCCCTCTCAGGCGCCGTCGTCCGGCATCAATTCCTTGAACCACACGCGCGGCGAGATGCCGCGGTCCGGGCCCAGGATCGAGAAGCCGCCGTCCACGGGAATGTCGACGCCCGTCATCCACGATGCCGCGTCGGAGCACGCAAAGCACACAGCAGCCGCGATCTCCTCGCCGGAACCCACGCGGCCAAGCGGATGAAAATGCGCGCCCACCGCATCGGCTGCCTGGCGCGATCCGCCCGACAGCTGTTCCACCGACGGCGACCAGGTCCACGCCGGCGACACGGCCAGCACACGCACACCGGCCGGCGCCAATTCCACCGCGAAATTCTTCGTGATCTGCAGCAGCGCCGCCTTGGACGCCGGATACAGCGCGCGTCCGGCCGCGCCGAACTTGCCGCCCGTGCTGCCCAGATTCACGACCACGCCGCCGCGGGGCAGATGCGCAGCCGCCAGCTGCGTGAAGATCGCCGCCGACACGAGGTTCGTGTCCAGCGTCCGATGCCATTCCTCCCGCGACGATGCCAGCCCGCGGTCCGCATACTGGCAGGCGTTGTTGACCAGGAAATCCAGCCGGCCAAAGCGCGCCAGCGCGGCGTCGATGCAGGCCTGGATCTGGGCGTCCTCCCCGATATCGGTTTCGCAGAACAGCGCGCGTTCGCCCAACGCCTTGGCCAGCGCCTCGCCTGCCTTGGCGTTGCGGCCGACCAGCACGACGTTGGCGCCCGCCGCCGCCAGGCCGCGCGCGATATCCGCGCCCAGGCCTTGCGTACTGCCGGTGACGATGGCGGTCTTGCCCGCCAGGCCGGGAAAGCCTGAGAAATCCATGTGTCTTCCTTGTCAGTTTGGCGCGGCGGCCCAGCGTACCGCGTCGTGCACCGAGCCCGTCTGCGCGATCAGCCGCATGCTGGCCAGCGACGCCTCGTGCACCGCCGGATCGGCCGACGCGCAGGCATCTTCGGCCACCATCACCGAGAAGCCGATATCCGCGGCATGGCGCACCGTGCCCTCGACCACCGAATGCGTCGCCACGCCCGCCACCACCAGCCGCCGCGCGCCCAGCAGCCGCAGGGTTTCCTCCAGCGGCGTGCCGTAGAACGCGCTGATGCGCGTGTGCTTGACGACGAACTCGCGCGCGCTGCCCGCCAGCGGATGCAGGCCATCGTAGAACGCGCTGCCCCACTGCCCTTCCGGCACCGCGCCGATCGTGGCCACGTTGCGGAAGATCTCGCAATTGGGCAGCAGGTCCGCGTAGTCCGGACGAAACGCGATGCGCACGTGCACGATGGGCAGCGCGTGCGACCGCGCGCCCGCTAGCAATGCCGCGGCGTTGTCCAGCAGGCGCTGGCGCGCCCCGCTGTCGGCATCCAGCCCGACGCGGATCTTGCCATCCGGATGCAGCACATCGTTCTGATAGTGCAGCGCCAGCACCGCCACGTCCGCGCTCATCACACAAACACCTCGAACGCATCGTGCGCATCGTCGCAGTTCACGAGGTCCACGCGCTTCATGCGGATGCGCCAGCCATCGCCCTCGGCGGCCAGCTTGTGCGTATAACGGCCTGCAAGCTGGCGCGGCTGCCGCTTGCGCCATTCGGTCATCTGAAAGACCGAGTGCACCACCAGGTTGCCGGCTGCATCCACACCCTCGACCTGCACGCCGCCCACCAGCCGCACGCTGCGCGTCGGCGGTTGCTGCGACCAGTTGCGCGGATGCTCCAGGCGCCGGATGCGCACGTCGCGCAGCATGCGGTCTTCCCAGAAGATCGAGATGAAGTCGTACGGACTTTCCTGACCATGCTTGCGCGGCATCCAGTACATGCCGTCCTCGGTCCACAGCGCCTGCCACTCGTCATAGCGCCGCTCGTCCAGCAACCGCGCCTCGCGGTACAGGAACTGCGCGATGCGATGGTAGGCGTCGGCGGGCACGTCGGCCGGCGCAAGATTCGCGGTGCCGACGTCGAAATCCAGATCTAGCAGCATGCGCCGTCTCCCTTGGCCGTGGCGTCTGCGCCGGTCCCGGCGCCCGCCTCCATGTAAGCCTTCCACGCGCGGAACTGATTGCGCATGGGCAATTCGCTGGTGCCGTTCACGGACACCATGCCGTCGGGCTCGACGCGGTCCGTGCCGTGATACCGGTGCATGCTGACCCAGTCGCCGCCCCGCGTCGCGTTGCCTTCCTGGCAGCGGTTGTAGAGCTCGATGTCGTCCGGCATCACGTTGGACGACGGCGAATTGATGACGTTGGCGTACAGCATCGCGCGCTTGAACACGCCCTCCGGCGCGCCCTTGCAGCGAAACGTCTGGATCTCGATCAAGGTGCGATCCACCGCCACCGGACGGATCACGCGGAACTGCTGGAACACCGTGTGGGGCGAACCGCTGCCGTAGATCACCGTGTTGTGGCGGTTCATCCCCAGGATCTCGCGAGCGCGTTGCTCGCCATAAGCGCCGGTCAGCGACTCGAAGTGCGCGCGCGACACCGGATCGCGTTCGGCGGCGCCCGGATTGAAGATGCCTTCCATGTAACCGTGGCCGTTGTCGTAGGCGCGCAGCTCCAGCTTCTCCCAGAATTCGTAGGGCTCGCCGTTGCCATCCATGATGTGCAGCTCGAGCGGCATCTCGCCCATTTCCTTGGCCTCGTCGCGCGCCGCGGCATACGACGATTCATGCGTAACGCGCGCGTGCATCGTGTCATGCAGGTTCTCGTAGAACACCTTCCAGTTCGACCGCTGCATCACGCGGAAGATGCCGCCCGCGACTTCCACCTCGCCCACCGGCGAACGGTCGCACAGGTTGTCGATGGACGAGCGCACGCCGCCCAGAAAATCCACAAGCGGCTGCCCTTCAGCGGATTGGCTCGCGAACACGAAGCCGCGGTAGCTCTCGACGCGCGGCAATCGCCGCATCGAAAACGACGGATCCGTGGGATCGTACGACGTGCCTTCCAGCCCTTGCTTGAGCGGCACGCCCAGATGGCTGCCGTCCAGCTTGAACGTCCACGCGTGGTACGGGCAACGGAAAAACTTGCCCGCACAGCCTTCGCCGTCGGCCACCACCTTCGCGCCCTTGTGCGGGCAGCGGTTGTACAGCACGTGCACGCGCCCATCGGCCGCGCGCACCATCAGCACGTCCTGATCGCCCAGGCGCGTCGTGTGATAGTCGCCCGTCTTGGGCACCTGGCTTTCGTGGCCCACGTAGATCCACGCGCGGCCGTAGATGCGCTGCATCTCGATGTCGAAGATCGCCGGATCGGTGTACAGGGCCCGGTGCACGCTGTCGCCGCGCACCAGCCCCGCCAGTTGTTCGTCGGTATATGGCATGTCGTCTCCCTACTTGTTCGCGCTGTCCTTCCAGCGCGCCATCAGCGTGTTGGAAGGCAGGGTTTCGTCCAGCAGCTTGGCCGCCGTCTCGCGGCCCGCAGTGGGCAGGCCGGCCGGATTCAGCAGGCCCACCTGAACCAGCACGCTCGCCTGATCCCAATAGATGTGCTCGTGATAAAGCTTGTCGCCGCGGAACTTCACGATGGCCACCAGCGGGATCTCCACATACTTGCCCGTCGGCGCTACGCCCGGCAGCATCCAGTCGATCTCGGTCGTGTGGGTAAAGCAGAACAGCAGTTCGTCCACGATCTGCGTCGCGCCCACCGTGCGCGACAGCGGCACCAGCCGCGTGTCCGGCGGGTTGCTGTTCACGAAATGATGCTGATAGAAGCGCGACAGCTCCTTGTGCCCCACACCGCCCGTCATCGTCGGAATGTGGTTGACGTAAGGCTCGGCCACCATCGTCGCCATCGTCGCCGCCACGTCGCGCGTGCCGAATTCATATTCGCAGTGCTTGTCCCACAGATACGAATAATCGAACTCCGGCCCGATCGTGCGCTGCAGCGCCGCCATGCTGCGCTGGTGCGCCATCAACGCCGACGGCTTGTCGTAGTGATCGCCGCCCGTGCGTGCAAACGCATGGTCCACGCCGGGATACACGTACAGCTCCACGCCCGGCTTGCCGCCCAGCGCTTCCAGGATGCGCTTGCGCGCCTCGGGCGGACAGAACCCGTCCTGCTCGGCAATGTGCAGCACCAGGCGGCCACGCAGGTTGCCGGCTTCCTCAAGGCTGTCCTCGATGCCCACGCCGTAATACCCCACCGCCACATCCGCGTCCGTGCGGCACGCCGCCAGATAAGCCAGCTTGCCGCCCAGGCAATAGCCCAGCACGCCAGCGCCGCCTTCCTGTTCGGGCAGCTCGCGCAGCACCGCCAGCGTCGACGCAATGTCCTTGATGCCCAGATCCACGTCAAAGCCCTTGTACAGCTCGAACGCGCGCGGCATGTCCGCCGGCCCGTCCGTCAGCTGGATGCCCGGCTGCTGACGCCAGAACAGATCCGGCACCAGCACCACATAGCCTTCCTCGGCCAGCAGTTGCGCGCTGCGCCGCATGAAATCGTTGACGCCGAAAATCTCCTGGCACAACACCAGGCCCGGGCCGCGGCCCGAGGCTGGCACCGCCAGATAGGCGCCGAAGGACTTGCCATCGTGCGAGGCGATCGTCACCTCGCGCGTCGTAATGCGTTCAGTCATGCGTATCTCCTGTTTTGCAAAGCCGCGGCGGCCTACTTCATCTGGCATGCGGCGGCGAAGGGATCCTGGTATTGCGTCAGCACCGTGCCCGACAGCTTGTTCGACAGCTTGCCGCTGGCGTCCGCCTCGACCACGCGCAGGTAATAGTTCTGCACCGGGTACTGATTGCGGTTGAACTTGAAATCGCCACGCACCGACTTGAAGTCCGCACGCCGCAACGCCGGACGCAGCGCCTCGGCATCCAGCTTGCCGCCCGTCTGGCGCACCGCGCTGTCCAGCAGCATCGCCGCGTCATACCCCTGCGACGCATACAGCGACGGGCTGCGGTTGTAGGTCTTCTTGAAATCCTCGACGAACTTGCGGTTGGCCGGGTTGTCGAGTTCGGCCGCCCATTGCGCCGTATTGCGCAGGCCCTTGATCGGCGCGCCCACTGCCGCGATCGTGTCTTCATCCCCGGAAAATCCCGGCGCCAGCAGCGCGATGTCCTTGGACAGCCCCGCGCCGTTGAACTGCTTGATGAAATTCACGCCCATCCCGCCCGGCAAAAAGAAAAACACCGCGTCCGGCTTGCTCGCGCGCAGCTGCGTAATCTCCACGCCATAGTCCAGCTGGCCGAGCTGCGTGTAGATCTCCTCGGCCACGCCGCCCTTGTACAGACGCTTGAAGCCGTTCAGCGACTCGCGCCCGCCCGGGTAATCCGGCGCGATCAACGCCACGCGCTTGTACCCCTGATCGGCCGCGTACTTGCCCATCGCCGCCGGAATGTCCTCGTTCTGCCAGGCCACCGCAAAGAAATTCGGATTACAGCCCGCGCCCGCATAGTTTTCCGGGCCAGTATTGGTGCTGAGATAAATCGTGTCCGACTGCAGAATCGCCGGCATCACCGGCAGCAGCACATTCGAAAACACGATGCCCGTCATCACGTTCACGCGGTCACGCTTAAGAAGACGTTCCACCGCCTGACGCCCGGTATCCGCCTTCTGCTGGTCATCGGCCACCACCACTTCCGCCGCCAACCCGCCCAGCTTGCCGCCCGTATGCTGCAGCGCCAGATTGAAGCCGTCCCGGATCTCGTTGCCCAGCGCCGCGCCCGGCCCCGACAACGTCGTCAGCAGCCCCACCTTCACCTTGTCGGCCGCTGACGCCACACCCGGCGCGCCCACCGCAGCGCCCATGCAAACCAATGCCGCCAGCGCGCGCCGGCTCCATCCATTTCGATTCATGTGCCACCCCGTATTCGCCGCCAGCCACGCTGGCGGAAAGCTGACAGAACCCGTCTGCCGTCGGTACACGCATGCCGCCGATCCAAGTCGCCCAGCTTACGCGCCGCGGCGCCTCCATTCCAACAGGCCCGCCCACCGTGCACGCGCCTCCCGGCAAGATTAGGCCCGCGCCCCCCCCCGCTCTATCCGAATTCCGCCAGGCTTATCCGGGATTCACTTAATTCCCAATGACGCGCGATTCCATTACGCTGCCCCCAGATACGGGATCGGTCCCGTCCCGGAGGCTTCCATGCACGGCTGGTCCCGACTAGAGCTGGCGCCCTTGCTGAAACGGCGCGTCTTCAGCTCCACGCAACAGGATGAGACCCGCGCCCGCGTGTCCGAAGCCCTCAAGGACCACCGCCTCACCTGGAAAGGCGGCCGTGTCGACGCCGAACTGAACCGCGGCCGCTTCGGCTCCCTCACCGTCTGTACGTTGCGCTACGGCGCCGAAGTCCACATCGAACCCGACCGCCTCCAGGACTTCATGCTGGTGCAGGTCCCCCTACGCGGCCGCGCCCGCATCGAATGCGGCGACGAAGGCGTCAACGCCGACCCCGACTGCGCCGCCGTCATCGCCCCCAACCGCCGCCTTCGGCTGCACTGGGAAGCCGGCTGCGAACAACTGCTGCTAAAGATCCCAAGAGGCAAACTGGAAGCCATGGGCCAACGCGCCTTCGGCGAAGCCGCCACCCGCCCCCTGGACTTCAGCCCCGCCCTGCGCCTGGACACCCCCATCGGCGCCGCCTGGCGCAGCATGATGGGCAGCCTGATCCACTTGCTGCCCACCTTGGACGACGGCGCCCGCCGCCCGCCCGCGGCGTGGCTGGAGCATCTGGAAGACACGCTGGTTTTGCACCTGCTCTACAACCAGCCCAATACTTGGCAAAACCACGCGGGCCAGCCCAACACGGTCCCGCGCCGCTTGAGCGTCGCCGAGGCCTTCATGCGAGAACGCCTGGGGGCTCCTCTGACGCTGAACACCATCGCGCGCCACGCTGGTGCCAGTGCCACCGCGCTGACCCGGCTTTTTCAGGAACACCGGAATACGACGCCGATGAATGCGCTACGCGCATTCAGGCTGGATGCGGCGAGGAGCCGGCTGAAGACGCAGCCGGATGCGAGCGTCACGGAGGTGGCGCTGAGCGTGGGGTTTGGGCATCTGGGGAGGTTCTCGGAGTATTACCGGGAACGGTTCGGGGAACTGCCGAAAGAGACGCGACGCGCGGGCAACTGATCCCGGATTGCGGTGTATGACACCCGAATCTGTCCTACGTGCCTGCGATAGGCGTCCGACACCGGCATCAGCCCTCGCGCCGCAAGCGCGCAGCGCAGGCCCGTGACGCGAGACGCTGCGTAAGCCCCACCAGGCCGCCCGCGCGGCCGACGTGGGGCGGGCCCCGCAAGACGCTTCATGCCCGTGCAACCGCAGCCAAGAACCTCAAGAACTCAATCCCCCCCGCCGTCCGACGAGCTGAAACCGCCCCAGCCCGGCGTGGCGGCGGTCTGGGGCGCGCGGGGCGTGTAGATGCGCCCGAGGGAATCGGAAGGCAGTCGCCGCAGGCGACAACGACGATGACGACGGGGCAGTCCGGAGCGAAGGCTCCGGACCGCAATCGTAGCCCCGCGCGCCCCAGACCGACGACGCGCCGGGCGTCTTAAGAACCGCGACCGGCGAATCATCGACGACGGCCAGACATCTAGCAAACGGACCTATGCACTGCGCAGGGTGTCAGACACCCGAATCAGTCCTACGCATCGCGCACGGTGTCAGACACCCGGCGAATACCGCCGCGCAATGACGACTTTCTCATGCGGGTGTCAGACACCTGACTTCAGCGGCATGCTCACAAGAAAATCCGCCCCACAAGCACCGAAGGCCCGCCGCCCTCGCCGCCCGGTGCCGGCCGGGAAGCAAAAGCGGCGAACCTTCGATACACCGTCAAACCATAAAAACTACTGCGCAGGCACAACCGCGGTGACCTCGATCTCCACCTTCGCGCGATCCTCCACCAGAGCGGCCACTTCCACCGCCGTCATCGCCGGAAAATGCCGACCGATCAACTCCCGGTAGTGTTTACCAATGCCCGGATAAGCAGCGACGTACTCCTTCCTGTCCGTCACATACCAAGTCATCCGCACGATATGCTCAGGCTTCGCCCCACCCTCGGCAAGAATCTGCACGATGTTCAGCAGCGCTTGACGCACCTGGTCCGCGAAGTCATCGGACTCGAACTGCTGCTGCCCGTTCCATCCCACCTGTCCGCCCACAAACACGATCTTGCTGCCCACCTGCATCTCGGTCAGCACACCATTCGAATAGCCCCGGGGCGCCATCCAATCCGGCGGTTGCAGAATCTTCATAACGTCTCATCCTATTGATCAAATAAACAAACCACAGGGTGGCGCCCGCTTATGCCGCGGTTGCCAGAAAATGCTGCATGCGTTCCCGCAGATCCGCAGGCAGCGGCATCGACTTCATCGTCCGCAGATCCACCGTCACAATCGTCAGCGTCGCCGACAACCGCAACTGCCCCTCCGGCCCTTCAAACCGCACCAGCGCCTTGAACGACGCCCCACCGATGCGCTGCACCGACAGCGTCTGGTGCAGCTTCTCGTGCCACCGGCTCGGTGCGCTGAAATCGCACGTCACCGACGCCATCGGCGTACCGATATGCCGCTCCACATGTAGCGCATGAAACGGCAACCCCATTCCCTTGTCGAACCACTCCTCGACGAAATCATTGATCATCTCGAAATAGCGCGGATAGAACACGATGCCCGCCGGATCGCAATGACGGAATCGGACTTCTACCTGGCTCACGAAAGGAGCCGTCGTGATGGGTGCTGCCATGATGTTTCCTTGATGCTTGCGATGCCTATGCCATCTTGCGCAGCGCAAACCGCTGCAACTTGCCCGTCTCGGTCCGCGGCAACGTATCCACGAACTCGATCGCGCGCGGATATTTGTAGGGCGCAATATTCGCCTTCACGAACGTCTGCATCGCCGTCACCAGCTCTGCGCTTGGCGCAAACCCCGGCTTCAGCACCACAAACGCCTTCACCACCTGACCGCGCTCGTCGTCCATCGCGCCCACCACCCCGCACTCCGCCACCGCCTCATGGCGCAGCAGCGCGTCCTCGACTTCCGGACCCGCGATGTTGTAGCCCGCCGACACGATCATGTCGTCGTTGCGCGCTTGGTAGAACAGATAGCCGTCGTCATCCTGCACGAACGTATCGCCCGGCAGATTCCAGCCGTCTTGCACGAACCGGCGCTGGCGCTCGTCCGCCAGATAGCGGCAGCCCGTCGGCCCCTTGATCGCCAACCGGCCCACCGTCCCGTTCGGCACCGGCTTCATCTCATCGTCAACGATCTGCGCCACATACCCCGGCACCACGCGGCCAATCGCACCGCGGCGCACCGACTCCGGCGGGCTCGACACGAACACGTGGATCATCTCCG
Source organism: Achromobacter animicus (assembly GCF_902859585.1). Lineage (GTDB taxonomy): Bacteria > Pseudomonadota > Gammaproteobacteria > Burkholderiales > Burkholderiaceae_B > Achromobacter > Achromobacter animicus. The sequence continues at coordinate 19,819 of NZ_CADIJM010000020.1, forward strand.
TGCCGCCGATGCCGTCGATCATCTCGATCCCCGTTGCGTCCTTCCAGAGCTGACGCGTCGCATCCGGCAGCGCTTCGCCCGCCGACACGCTCTTCTTCAGCGACGACAGATCGAACTTGCCCACCAGCGCCGCCATCTGGCGGTAGAAGGTCGGGGCCGTGAACACGATCGTCGCGCGGAACTCCTGGATCAGTTCCAAGAGGCTTTCCGGCGACAGCTTCTCGGCCAGCACCGTGCTCGCGCCCACTCGCAGCGGGAAGCACAACAACCCGCCCAACCCGAACGTGAACGCCAGCGGCGGCGTGCCGCAGAAAATGTCGTCCGGCCCCGGCTTGATCACATGCTTCGGGAAAAGGTCGCACATCGCCAGCACATCGCGATGAAAGTGCATGCAGCCCTTCGGCGAGCCCGTCGTGCCGCTGGTGAACGCGATCAGGCACACATCGTCCGCCGCCGTATCGCACGCCTCGAACGTGTCAGGCTTGCCGGCCGCCAGCGCGTCCAGCGCATCCGGCGCCGAATCGTTGAAGTACATCACCTGCGCCAGACCCGGGCAGTGGTTCTCGTGATCCGGCTGCGCGCAGAACTGCGCCTCGTCCTTCAGGCGCACGTCGCACAGCACCGCCTGGATCTGCGCCTTCTCGATGATCTGCTTCAGTTCCTTCGAACGCAGCAGCGGCATCGTCGGCACCGTCACCAGGCCCGCCTTGATCGCCGCCAGCCACGAGGCCGCCATCATCGGATTGTTCGGGCCGCGCAGCAGCAGGCGGTTTCCGGGCACCAGCTTCATGTCCTCGGTCAGCACGCGCGCGATGCGGTTCGTCAGCGCGGCCAGTTCGCCGTAGGTCATCGTCGCCGGCTTGCCGTCCTGGCGCCAGCGCAGCGCCACGCGATCGCCGTGGCCTCGGCCGACCATCGCGTCAACCAATTCCACCGCGCAATTGAAACGCTTTGGATAGGCCACGTCGGGGCCGTCCAGCAGGAACTCAGGCCATTGTTCGCCCGGGGGCAGGTTGTCCCGGGCAAAGGTGTCGATGTGGGCGGATACTTCCATGAAAATTCCCCTTGGCTGTGCGATGCGGTTTACGTTGCAAAAAGCAGGCGCTCGATGGCCCTTTATGCCTTCAGCAATTCACGGGCGATGATCAACTTCTGCACTTCCGTGGCGCCTTCGTAGATACGCAGCGCTCTGATTTCCCTGTAAAGCTTCTCCACCGGCATCCCCGACACCACGCCAGCGCCGCCGAACATCTGCAACGCCCGGTCGATCACCGTCTGCGCCGACTCGGTCGCCGTCATCTTGGCCATCGCCGCTTCGCGCGTGGTGCGTAGCTTCTGCACGTCGCGCATCCACGCGGCGCGGTACGTCAGCAGCGCCGAGGCGTCGATGGCGGTTGCCATGTCGCCCAACGCGGCTTGCGTCAGTTGCAGGTCGGCCAGCGTCTGGCCGAACATGCGGCGCGACTTGGCGCGCGCCAATCCTTCATCCAGCGCCCGGCGCGCAAACCCCAGCGCCGCCGCCGCCACCGACGCGCGGAAGATGTCCAGCGTCATCATGGCCAGCTTGAAACCTTGCCCCGCGTCGCCCAACCGGTGCGTCACCGGGATGCGGCAGTTGTCGAACGTAATGGTCGCCAGCGGATGCGGCGCGATCAGGTCGATGCGCTCGGCCACCTCGAACCCCGGCGTGTCCGCATCCACCACGAACGCGCTGATGCCCCGCGCGCCCGGCGCTTCGCCTGTGCGCGCGAACACCACATAGAAGTCCGCAATGCCGCCGTTCGAAATCCACGTCTTGGCGCCATTCAGCACATAGTGATCGCCGTCCAGCGTCGCCTCGCAGGCCAGCGCCGCCACGTCCGAGCCCGCGTCGGGCTCCGACAGCGCAAAAGCCGCAATCGCCTCGCCGCGCGCCACGCGCGGCAGGTAATGCTGGCGCAGCGCATCCGAGCCCATCAGCGAAATCGCGCCGCTGCCCAGGCCCTGCATCGCAAACGCAAAGTCCGCCAATCCTTCATGCCGGGCAAACGTCTCTCGCAGGATGCATACCGCGCGGGAGTCCACCTCCGGCAGCGCGCCGCCCCAAGCCCCGCCCGGGCCTCCTGCCACCGCGTAACGCAGCCACCCGGCCTGGCCCATGGCCTTGACCAGCTTCTTGCATGCCGCATCTGCGTCGTGATGGTCCACGTCGCCCAGCGACTGCTCGCACCAGGCGTCCACGTCATGCGCCAGCTTGCGATGCGCGTCGTCGAAAAAGGGCCAGTCCAGCCAGCTTGCGTCGCGCATCATCAGTTCCCCTCAAAGACAGGCTTCTGCTTGGCCACGAAGGCCTCGTAGGCGCGATGGAAATCGCGCGTCTGCATGCAGATGGCCTGCGCCTCGGCTTCGGCCTCGATGGCCTCGTCCACACCCATGTTCCATTCCTGGTGCAGCAGCTTCTTGGTCACGCCGTGTGCGAAGGTCGGACCCGCGGCCAGTTGCGCCGCCAGCGTCTGCGCCGCTTCCAGCAGCTTGCCGGACTCGTGCAGCGCATTGAAAAACCCCCAGCTCGCGCCCTCGTCGGCCGTCATCGCGCGGCCGGTGTACAGCAGTTCCGAAGCACGGCCCTGACCGATCATGCGCGGCAGCAACGTGCACGCGCCCATGTCGGCCCCCGCCAGCCCCACGCGGGTAAAGAGGAACGCGGTCCGAGCGGCGGGCGTGCCCAAGCGCATATCCGACGCCAGCGCCACCATCGCCCCCGCGCCCGCGCACACGCCGTCCACGGCCGCCACGATGGGTTGCGGGCAAGCGCGCATGGCCTTGACCAGATCACCCGTCATGCGCGTGAAATCCAGCAGTTCCGGCATGCTCATCTTCGTGAGCGGGCCGATGATCTCGTGCACGTCGCCGCCCGAGCAGAAATTGCCGCCCGCGCCCGTCACCACCACCACCTTGATGTCGGTGGCATACACCAGCGACCGGAAGAAATCGCGCAGTTCCGCGTACGAATCAAACGTCAGCGGATTCTTGCGCTCGGGACGGTTCAGCGTAATGGTGCCGACCTTGCCGTCGTCCGACACCTGCCACAGGAACGTCTTCGCCTGGTAGCCGGCGATGGGACGCTTGTGATGCTTCATGGTGTGCTCTTCGGGCTGGGTGCTCATGGTGTCTCCGTTCATGAATGCTGGGTGGATGGAACGCCGGCCTCAGCCGGTCATCACTTCGCCGCCGTCGACGGCGATCGCCTGGCCGTTGATCGAAGCGGAGGCCGGCAGCGCCAGCCACGCGACCGTCTCGGCCACTTCCTCGGGCTGCACCAGGCGGCCCTGCGGGTTGCGCTCCGCCAGTTTCAGGCGGGCGGCTTCCGGCGTCATGCCGGTCTTCTCGACAATGTTGGCGACGGCGCCGCGCACGATGTCGGTCTCGGTATAGCCGGGACACACCGCGTTGACCGTCACGCCCTTCTGCGCCGTTTCCAGCGCCAGCGATCGGGTCAGCCCTATCACGCCGTGCTTTGCAGCGCAGTAGGCGCTTACATACCCATAACCGATCAGCCCTGCGGTGCTGGCCACGTTGATCACCCGGCCCCACTTTTCCTGCAGCATTCCCGGCAACGCCGCCTGGATGCAATGGAAGGTGCCCGTCAGGTTGACGGCCAGCATCTGGTTCCACAGCGCGGCGTCCGTGCGGTCAAAGCGCTGACTGACCGCCTGCCCCGCGTTGTTCACCAGGATCAGCACCGGGCCGAACTCGGCTTCGGCCTGCGCGAAGGCGGCGCGCACCGAGGCTTCGTCGGCAATGTCCGCGCTGACCGCCTGCACCTGACCCAATCGGGCCAGCTCGTCGGCGGCCGCGTCCAGCGCGCCGCCATCGCGGCCCAGCAGCGTGACGCGGGCGCCGCGCTGCAGCAGCGACCGGGCGGCGGCCAGGCCGATGCCGCGGGCGCCGCCCGTCACCAGGGCGTGACGCCCGGCGAGCGGTAGCGGTTGTGCGTTCATTTGATATCCAGTTGCGCCATCGCGGCGGCGCGTTCGAAGTTGGTCTCAAGCTGGCGCTTGCCGGCGAAATACTGGCTCGGCCACGACACATCAACATAGCCCACGCGCGCCGCTTCGCGCAGCGTCCAGGAGGCGTCAGCCAAATGGGGACGTGCCAGCGCGCACAGGTCCGCACGGCCCGAGGCGATGATGCCGTTGGCGTGGTCGGCCTCGAAAATGGCGCCCACCGCAATCGTGGGGATGCCGGCTTCGTTGCGGACGCGATCGGCAAACGGCGTCTGGAACATGCGGCCGTACACCGGCTTTTCTTCCTTGCTGACCTGACCGGACGAGCAATCGATCATGTCGGCGCCCGCCGCCTTGAAGTGACGCGCGATCTCGACCGCATCGTCCGCGGTGATGCCGCCTTCCACCCAATCGCTGGCCGAGATCCGCACCGACATCGGCTTGTCCTCGGGCCACACCGCGCGCACCGCATGGAACACCTCCAGCGGGAAGCGCAGCCGGTTTTCCAGACTGCCGCCGTATTCATCCTCACGCCGATTGGTCAGCGGCGAAATAAAGCTGGACAACAGATAGCCGTGCGCGCAGTGCAGCTCCAGCCAGTCGAAGCCCGCAGCCGCCGCGCGGCGCGCCGCCGCCACGAAGTTGTCGCGCACTTCGTCCATATCCGCGCGCGTCATGGCGCGCGGCGTCTGCGACACGCCTTCGATGTACGGCAGGGCCGACGCCGACACCAGCGGCCAATTGCCCTCTGCCAGCGGATGATCGATCTTCTGCCAGCCGAGCTGCGTCGACCCCTTGCGGCCCGCATGACCCAACTGCATGCCGATGCGCGCATCGCTGTTGCCGTGCACAAAGTTGACGATGCGGGCAAACGCCTGCTGCTGCTCGTCGTTCCACAGCCCCGGGCACCCCGGCGTGATGCGGCCATCGGGCGACACGCAGGTCATTTCCACCATCACCAACCCGGCGCCACCCATGGCGCGCGCGCCCAGGTGAACCAGATGGAAATCCCCCGGCACGCCGTCCGTGCACGAATACATGGCCATCGGCGACACCAGGATGCGATTCTTCAGCCGAACGCCGCGCACCTGATAAGGCGTCAGCATCGGAATCGCCGGACGCCGGCCCTCGGGCGTGGCCGCGCCCGCGCGTTCCGCGATCCAGCGCTCAAAGCCTTCCAGCCAGGCCGGATCGCGCAGGCGCAGGTTCTCGTGCGAAATGCGCTGCGAACGGGTCAGCAACGAATACGCGAACTGCTCGGGCTCCAGGTCGGCGTAGCGCTCGACATTCTCAAACCATTCGGTGGAGTTGCGCGCGGCGTTCTGGATCTTCAGCACCTCAACGCTGCGCACTTCCTCGTAATGATGCAGTCCGGCTTCGACACTGCCTTCCGCGCCGCTCAGGCAACGCGCCAACTCGATCGCGTCTTCCAGTGCCAGCTTCGTGCCCGACCCGATGGAAAAGTGCGCCGTGTGCGCGGCATCGCCCATCAGCACGACCGGCACGCGGCGCTCGCCACGGGCGGTGTCCAGCTTGTTCCAGTGGACCCACGTATTGCAGATGACGCGCGGGAAACGGATCCAGATCGCCGAACCACGCAGGTGCGACGCATTGCTGATCAGCGGATTGCCGTCCAGCCAGGGCGCAAATAACTTCTCGCAATAGGCGATGCCCTCTTCCTGGCTCATCTGCTCGATGCCCGCAGCCTGCCAGGTTTCCTCCGGCGTCTCGACGATAAACGTCGACATGCCGTCCTCGTACCGGTAAGCATGCGCCTGGAACCAGCCGTGCTCGGTCTGCACGAACGCAAAGGTAAAGGCATCGAACACCTTCTTGGTGCCCAGCCAGACGAAGCGGCAGCGGCGCTGGTCGATGTCGGGATGGAACGTATCGGCGTACCGGGTGCGAATCTGGCTGTTGATGCCGTCCGAGGCAATGACGAGATCGGCGTCGTACTCGCGGGCGATGGCCTGGTCGTCCTGGACGAAGTTCTCGAACACGAGCTTCACGCCCACGTCTTCGCAACGCGCCTGCAGGATGTTCAGAAGCTTCTTGCGCCCAATGCCGATGAAGCCGTGGCCGCTGCTGCGGATGCTGCGTCCCTTGAAATGGATGTCGATGTCATCCCAATGGTTGAACGCATCGCCAATGGTTTGCGCCGAGACGGGATCGGCCTCACGCAAATTCTGCATGGTGGCGTCGGAGAAGACCACGCCCCAGCCAAAAGTGTCATACGGACGGTTGCGTTCGATGACGGTGACTTCGTTGGCGGGGTTCTGCAGTTTCATGAGCAGACCGAAATACAGGCCGGCGGGACCGCCGCCGATGCAGACTATCTTCATTGCCGTATACGCTCCAAGTACGCGACAGTCGCTCTGTGGTGCTGGAGCGGAAGCCGCAGATATTTAGGTCTGGATAGTTTAGGCTTGAAATATATATCGGAAGTGGTGGGTGTGCAAATGAGGGAAAGTATTTAGTGATGCTGGAGGGGAAGGGGAAATGGGGACGATTGGAGTGCGTGTGTTGGGGCGGGGTTGGGCGTGAATGGCTGTGTGCGACTAGGTGTGGGGCGCGTGGCGTCGAGGCGGCATTGACTGTGGCTCTGGTTGGCTGTGGCTTTGGATTGACGGTTGCTGCGATCTTCTCCCGCCCCTCGGCACGGGCGACAGGGGGCCGAGCGCCCACGATTGCGGTCCGGAGCCTCCGCTCCGGACTGCCCCGTCGTCATCTTCGTCCGCCTTCGGCTCCCTTCAGATTCCCTCGGGCGCATCGACGGCGCTCGGCCCCCTGTCGCCCGCACCGAGGAGCTGCGGTGTGCATGATTCGGGGCGCTGCTAGAGCAGTGGTCAGGGACGAGTCTTGCGGGGCCCGCCGAGTCGCGGCCGCGCGGGCGGCCACGATCGGCATACGCGCTGTGGGTCGACGTGGAGGTAGTCGCTTGCGCGCTTGCGGGGAGTGGGGTTCTAAAGCTCCAGCATCACCGTGGGGAGAGCCGTGATGGGCGGCGCGGCGACGGTTCGCCACAGCCTGCCGACCTGTACGCGCGCCGCCCATCGGGCACTAGAGTTCAAGTGACGATTAGCAGCGAATCGTGCTCGCATGGGTGTCTGACACCCTGGAAGCACTCTTCAAGCTGTAGTCCATCTATGCAGGTGTCGTCTGTGCGGGTGTCTGACACCCAAGCGCCACCTACGCGCGAAGCGTCATCACCACAACGCAAGACGCCGCGTAAGTCTCCGGAGGCCGCCCGCGCGGCCGAACGGAGACGGGCACCGCAAGATGCTTCTGGCCCGAAGTGCTCTGCGCAAAAATGCCAAGCACGCCGACCGCCCCCGCTGCCTGAAAACTCGAATTGCCAGAGTCCGGTGCGGTGGCGTCCCGGGGTGCGCGGGGCGTCGATAAGCCCGAGGGAATCTGAAGGGAGCCGAAGGCGGACGAAGATGACGACGGGGCAGTCCGGAGCGAAGGCTCCGGACCGCAATCGTGGCCCCGCGCGCCCCGGGACGCCACCGTGCCGGACGCCTCAAGAACTCAACCCGGCAAAGGAAGAGAACCAATCACCCCCGAGCCCGCAACCACTCCTCAAGATCCCCAGCAGGCAACGGCGGCGAAAACAGAAACCCCTGCCCCGCAGCACACCCTTGCTCGATCAGAAACCGCCGCTGCTCTTCGTTCTCAACGCCCTCAGCCACAACCGGCAGACTCAAGCTCTCCCCGATCCGAATCACAGCGCTAGTCAACGCCCGAGCCGCATCATCGCTCTCCAGCCCCTGCACGAAACTGCGATCCAGCTTCAGTTCATCAACGATCAAGCGCCGCAAATGCCCCAGGCTGGAATATCCAGTCCCGAAGTCATCCATCGACAGCCGTACGCCCAACCGATGCAGTTCAGCAATCGTGCGCAACGTCCCAGCCGTGGCATCGAGAACAACGCCCTCGGTAATCTCCAGCATCAAATCCGCAGGCGCCAACCCGAATTCCGCCAACGTCGCCGCAATCATCCGCGGCAGGTTCAGATTGTGGAAATTCGTCGCCGACAGGTTCACCGACACCGAAGGCACTCGCAGACCGTTATTGCGCCAGATCGCCAATTGCGAGCAGGCCTCGCGCAACGCCCAGTCGCCCAGATCACCGATCAGCCCACACTCTTCCGCCAGCGGTACAAACCGCGCCGGCGAAATATCCCCCAGCGTCGGATGGCGCCAACGTGCAAGCGCCTCCACCCCGTACAGGCTGCCGTTCTTCAAGCCAACCTGCGGCTGGTAATGCAAACGCAACGCCTTCGCTTCCAACGCATCCCGCAGCGCCGCTTCCAGCGCCAACCGCTCCTGCGCCTGACGATTCATCTCGGCGCTGAAGAACGAAATGCGATTGCGGCCCGCCGTCTTCGCCTGATACATCGCCATGTCAGCATGGCGCAGCAGCGTATCCATGTCCCGGCCATTCTCCGGGAACACGCTGATCCCGATGCTCACCGACGGGTTCAGCGTGATGCCGCCTACCGAGAACGGCTGTGCCAGCGCCACCAGGATGTGTTCCGCCGCCGCGGTCAGGCGGCCATGTTCGAACTCCGGCATCAGCATCACGAACTCGTCGCCGGAAAGCCGGCCCACGATATCCGTCGCCCGCGCCAACCGGCGCAGACGCTGCGCCACATCCCGCAGCAGCGCGTCCCCGATCGGGTGGCCCAGCGTATCGTTCACCTGCTTGAAGCGGTCCAGATCCAGGAACAACACCGCCACCCGCTTACGCTCCGGCTCCGCCCGCGCGATCGCCTGCTCCGCCTGCGCCAGCAGCAGATTGCGGTTCGGCAGACCCGTCAGTTCGTCATAAAACGCCAATTGCCGGATGCGCGCGCGCGCTTCCTCGCGTTCCAGCGCCAGCGCGCACAGGTACACGCACACGTCCACCAGACGGTGATGGAAATCATCAGGCAGCCGGCGCTCGCGGAAATAGAAACCGAACGTCCCGATCACCCGGCCATCGCTCGACTTGATCGGCGACGACCAGCACGCCTTGTATTCTTCCGGCAGCGGAAGATGGCGGTAATCGTCCCACAGCGGGTCTGTTGCAATGTCCGGCACGATCACCGGCCGGCCCAGAAACGCCGCCGTCCCGCAGGCGCCCACCTGCGGCCCGATCGGCACGCCTTCCAGCGCGTCCGAATAGCCCTGCGGCAGGCTCGGCGCCGCCAGCGGGCGCAACAGGCCCGCGTCGTCCACGCGAACCACTGACGCCGCCACTTCCGGCGCCAGGCGTTCCACCTCGCGGCACACCATGTTCATGACCTCGACCACCGAGGCCTCGTTCACCATCGCTTGCAGCACCCGGCGCTGCAGCACCTCGTGCACCTTCGTCGGCGTAATGTCCGTCAGCACGTCCACGATGTTGACCAGCGTCCCGCGCTCGTCGAACACCGAGTTGGCCATCACCGACACCCACAGCGGCTTGCCGCCACGGTCATAGACCAGCACGTCCTTGTGGTAGCCCTCGCGACAGGCCACGCGGCGGTGCAGTTCCTCACGCGTGCCGCCGTCCGCGCGGCCGCCGGAGAGCAGTTCGCCCAGATCCTGGTCCAGCGCATCGCTACGGGAAAAGCCGAGCATCCGCTGAAAGCCGTCGTTCACGTAGACGATGCGGCCATCGGAGCCCGACACCGCCACCGCGTTGCCCGTTTCGTTGATGCCCAGCATCAGCAGGCGGATTTCTTCCTGGCGTTCGGCGTCCGCGATCGACTTGCGCGAAATCACCGTCACGCGGCCCACCTCGCCCGCGTCGTTCAGCAGCGGCAGGTAGGTCGCCTCGATCCACAGCGAGCTGCCATCCTTCTTGCGGTAGCGGCAGGTGCCCGAAAAGTGCTGGCCGCGGCGCAGCCGGTCCCAGACCTGTTCGCCGCTGCGCGTACCCTTGCCTTCGTCCATGCTGTCGCACAGCAGCTCGTGGCGCAGGGTCAGCGCCTCTTCGCGGGTGTAACCCACCGCGGCCAGGAAATTGGTATTGCCGTTCAACAAGGAGCCGGCTGCGTCGAAATCGAACAGCAGCAAGGCGCGGTCCATCGACGTCAGATAATTGCCCACATGCCACGCGGCGCCTTGGGGGTTCGACTGCGAACCGCCAAGATGAGAATCAAGCATAAGGGGCTCCAACCCGGATAACAGCTGTTCCGGTTTCATTCAGCGCCTCGGAAAACCAAGGGCGACGCGATCGCGTCCGTCCTGCTTGGCCAGATACAACGCCTGATCCGCCCGGCTGAGCGTCTCCGAAAACGTTTCGCCCAACTGGTGATACGCCATGCCGATACTGACCGTCAGCCGCAGGACTTCGTCGCCGGCCGGCATCGCCAGCCCCCGCACGTCGCTCACCAGGCGGTCCATGACCGCCTGCGCCGCGTCCGGGTCCGTATGGGGCAGCAGCACGAGAAATTCCTCGCCGCCCCAGCGGCCGCACAGATCGTATTCGCGCAGGCTTTCGCCCAGCACGCCGGCCAGTTCGACCAAGGCGCGGTCGCCCGTCTCGTGGCCGAAACGGTCGTTCACGGCCTTGAAGTGATCCACGTCCAGCATCGCGACGACAAAGCTGTCGCCGCTGCGCGCAGCGCGCTGGACTTCCTGCTTGATCATTTCCATCAGCGCGCGCCGGTTCAACAGGCCCGTCAGGGGGTCGCGGCTGGACGTTTCCTCGAGCGCGCGGTTCAGGTCGCGCATCATGTTCTGGTAGTGATCCGAGATCCGCGCGATGCGGGTCAGGCGGCGCAGCTGGCGGTCGAACTGGTCGCACAGGCCCAGTTCACGTTCGTGCGCCATGCTTTGATAGGCGTCCGAAAGCTGCGTGACGCGCTGGATGCGCGCCATCTGTTCCTCGGTGTGCCGCCAGAGCGCTTCCAGCGCGTCGCGCAGCGGATGGCCGGCATGCGCCGGATCCGCCAGCAGCTCGGCGATACGCTGATCCAGTTCGGCGGCGCCCGGTTTCATTGGCGGCCAACCACCGAGAACGGGAACGTGCAGTCTTCCTTGAACTCTTCAGCCAGTTCGCCCACGCGCTCGTTGCGCATGTCGTAGAACCAGGTGACGCCGACCTCGCGGCCCTTGCGGTGCGCGGCTTCGAGCACATCGAAGATGTCCATGACGGACTTGATGCTGCTGGTGTTCAGGTACAGGAGTTCCAGCTCCAGCTTCAGCGGCGTGTCGCGATCCTGCAGGTACGTCTCGACCCATTTAATGACCGGGCCGAACAGCTCGAAGGAATTCTCGGGGTAGGAGTCGCCGCGCATCGCCAGCACGCCGGCGGCAGCGTCGGCGGTGATGGCGGGCGTGGACTGGGTCCCGGGAATGTTCAGGTCTTTCATCAAATACTCCGAAAATAATCCTGTTGAGCGCGCGTCCTCAGACCACCACGCTCAGGCTGAAGAAGGCCTTGCCCGGCTGTGCAGCGGGGGTCAGGCTGGCTTCCAGCGGCGCGCCGGCGCGGCGCGCGATGTCAATGAGGCCCAGGCCCGCGCCCGACGCGACGCCCTGCGTACGCGGCTTGTGCAGTTGGGCCTTGTATTCGGCTTTCAGGGCCGGCTTGTCCAGCGCGGCCAGTTCCTGGATGCGGGCGACCAGGCTGTGGCCGTCTTCCGCGCTGACCAGATTGCCCGCCGACACCACGTAGCGGCTTTCGTCGCGGCGGCCGATCACCACCGTGGCGGAGGCGTCCGCGTCGCCGTTCTGCGCAGCGTACTGGCGGATGTTCTGAATCATCTCGATGTAGACCGAGAACACGTCCATGGCTTCAGCGGGCCGGACGTGCTCGGCGTTCAGGTAGTTCTTCAGCGCATTGCCGATTTCCTCGATCAGGCTGCGCGAGATCGGCCCGTTGAAACACAGCAACGTGCGGTTCTGGTCGAATCGCGCGCCCAACGCGTAAAGATCGGAGGCATTCATGGAGGGTACCGCCTTGATAACGATTATTCGAAACGGAAAGACAGCAAGGTGATGTCGTCGCGCTGGGGCCGGCCACCTTGGTACTCGGCGAGCGCCTGGCTGAACGCGGCCGCCTGTTCGGTTAACGGCCGGCGCGCGTGTGTCTTGAGCATGTCCGCAAAGCGCGTATTGCCAAAGCCGAACCCGTGCTCGCCGCCCGCCTGATCCAGAAAACCGTCGGTCGCCAGGTAATACGTCCAGCCCGGCTCCATCTGCAGCGTGTTGTTCTCGTAAACCCCCATACGCTTGTCGCCCAGCGCACGCCGGCCGCCGGGCACCTCATGCAGGTTTTCGCCGTCACTTGCGTACAGGCTGATCTTCGCGCCTGCGTACAGCAGCCTGCCGGCTTGCCGGTCAATATATACCAGCCCCGCATCGGTATTGGTCGCCAGGGCCCGGGGCAGCTGCGCGTCGGCCAGCATGGCCCGGATGGCGTTGTCGGTACGCGTCAGAATGCCCGCAGGATCGCCCGGTCCGACCTCGGTGATCGCCAGATCGATCGCCGCACGCGCCAGCATCGTCATCAGCGCGCCGGGCACGCCGTGACCCGCGCAGTCCATGATGCCCAGCAGGCAGTTGGCGCCGTCCTCGCGGAACACGTAGAAATCGCCGCCAACCACGTCGCGCGGCTTCCACAGCACGAAATGGTGCGCGCCCAGCGACTGCGTCAGCTGGCGGTCCGGCAGGATCGCGCGCTGGATCAGGCTGGCGTAGTCGATGGAGTCGCCGATCTTCTTGTGCGCCGCGGCCATGGCGCGGTTGGCGTCTTCCAGTTCCGAGGTGCGTTCGCGCACCTTGGTTTCCAGCTCGGCCGTGTGCTTGCGGACCTTGTCGGCCATCACGCCGAACGCGCGGCTCAGGTCGCCGATCTCGTCCTGGCCGCCCGGCGGCAGGCGCACGTCGTAGCTGCCGTCCGCGATTGCCCGCGCGGACTGCTGCAGGCGGCGCAAGGGGCGCAGCATCAGGCGCTCGATGGCGTAGCCGAAGCACAGCAGCATCGCGGCAAACAGCAGCACCAGGCCGATGGCCGCCGGCCACAGCCAGCCGGTATCCAGCACCCGGGCCGCGCCCAGGTCGACCACCGTCAGGACGTGCCAGTGCAGCTCCGGCATGTACGCCACGGACACCAGCTGGCGCACGCCGTCCATCTTGACCCAGGCCGATTGCACGGACTGCGGATCCGCCTGAGCGGCATGCATGGCCGACAACAGCTCGGCGCGGCCTTCGCCCTGATCGAGCAGGCTGAAGACCATGCCCTTGCCGCCCGCCCCGCCCGCGCCCGAGTTGTAGGCGATCAGCGCGGGGTTCATGTGCGCCTGGATCGCGCCTTCCTCGTCCACGATGATGGGCGTGACCCCGGGCTGGCCGCTGTTCACGAATTCCTTCAGGAACCCGCCCACGTCCAGACCGGCGCCCGTCAGCCCCATGACCGTCTCGCCGTCGCGGATCTGTACGTTGATCCAGACCTTGGTGGTCTTGAGCTTCAGGTCCGGGTTGACGTTGATGTTGTAGCGGGCGGGCGACTTGATCGTGGCGTAGAACCAGCCGTCGTCGGCCGCGCTGGGGCTGAGCGTGTAGCGCGGCGTCTCCGACAGCGGCTTGTCGTCGTTGAAGTAGTAGTTGCCGGAACTGGCGCTGGCGATGAAGTACGCGCCGCCGAGCAGATCGCGCCGGTAGCCGTCGGCCTCGCGGAAGAACAGCTCGCGCGCGGCGGGATCGTTTTCATTGCGGAGCCAGCGGCGCGTGACCTCGCTGTCGGCCAGGCGCTGCGACAGCGCCAGTTCGCGCGACACCGGCGCCAGGATGCGCTGGCGGTTCAGTTGCGTGAAGTTGTCGGAAAAGGCGCGGCCAAAGTGCTCGCGGACGCCGTCCAGCACCTGCCAGCCAATCAGCGCGGCCGGCGCCAAGGCGACCAGGCACGCCAACAGCAGCGCCATCAGTGATTTCCTGCGCAATCCCCATTTCGCCATGCAAAATCTTCCTGACAACTTGATGCGATGCCACGCGCGAAAAAGGGGACGCAGATAGGACGCGCTGACCTTACGAGGCGCCGTACCCGTGCTTCGCCCCGCCTTTTGAGCCATGAGCCTGAACGCCGGCGCCCCGTGCGGGCAACCGGCGCGGCTAGTGTAGATGCCAGGGGGGTTTATTGATACAGGTGCAAACGTCTGGATGCGTTCGAGACACCTTAAGTTTCACCGCAGCAATATATATCGTGATTTATTGCGTTTTATATCAGCGGCTGTTACGCCTGGCAGGTCCGAATTGCAGCTTTATTACGACACGTTGTTAGACGCCCAGATAGCGTTCCCAGAGGCTGCGGTCGGCGTCCAGGGCCTGCGAGTCCCCGGTCCACACCACTTTGCCGCGCTCCAGGATGACATGGCGATCCGCCAGGCTGAGTAACCTTTCGACATATTTGTCGATCACCAGGATCGTCTGGCCGGCCTGACGCAGACGCGCCAGGCAGTTCCAGATCTCTTCCCGGATTTTCGGGGCCAGCCCTTCGGTGGCTTCGTCCAGAATCAGCAGCCGGGGATTGGTCACCAGGGCGCGGCCGATGGCCAGCATCTGCTGCTCACCGCCCGACAACTGGTTGCCCATGTTTCGGGCGCGTTCAGCCAACCGGGGGAAGAGTTCGAAGACGCGATCGGGCGTCCACGGTTCGCCGATCTCCGGGTTGCGCCCGGCCACGAAGGCCGTCAGGTGTTCGCGCACCGTCAGATTGGGAAAGCACTGGCGCCCTTCCGGGACGATGGCGACGCCGGCCCGCGCGATGCGGTCCGGGCTCCATCCGCTGATGTCCTGCCCCGCGAAATGGATCTTGCCGCCGCGCAGCGGCAACTGGCCGAACAGCGTACGCAGCAGCGTCGTCTTGCCCATGCCGTTGCGGCCCAGCAGCGTCACAACCTGCCCCGCGCCAATCTCCAGGTCCACGCCAAACAGCACCTGGCTGGCGCCGTAGCCGCTCTTGGCTGATTCGATGGTCAGCATCATGCGGTCTCCTCGTCGCCCAGGTAGGCCTGGCGCACTTCGGGGTTGGCGCGGATCTCGTCCGGCGTGCCCGAGGCAATCACCCGCCCGTACACCAGCACGGACAGGCGGTCGGCCAGACGGAACACCGCCTGCATGTCGTGTTCAACCAGCAGCATGGCGGCGCGTCCCCGCAAGGATTCGATCAGTTCGGTCAGGCGGACGGTCTCGTCTGGCCCCATGCCTGCCATGGGTTCGTCCAGCAGCAGCACCTTGGGCCGGGCGGCAAGCGCCAGCGCGAATTCCACCTTGCGCTGCTCGCCGTGCGGCAGCGTGCCCGCGGCGCGGTCGAGCAGGCTGGCGTCGATGGCGCATTCGCGGGCCAGCTCGCGCGCCTGTTCGTACAGCGCCGATTCCGCGGCGCGCGGCTTCCAGAAGCGGAAGCTGCTGCCGGCGTGGGCCTGCACGGCCAGCACCAGGTTATCCAGCACGCTGGACTGCTTGAAGATGTTGGTGATCTGGTAGGACCGCGACAGGCCCGCCGCCACGCGCTGGTGCGCGTTCATTGCGGTGACGTCGCGGCCGTCGACTTCCAGCGTGCCGGCGTCGGCGGACAGCGTGCCCGACAGCAGGTGGATCAGCGTGGACTTGCCCGCGCCGTTGGGGCCGATCAGGGCATGGATCTCGCCCGGCGCCAGCGACAGCGATACGTTGTCGGTGGCCACCAGCGCGCCAAAGCGCCGGACCAGTCCGCGCGCCTGCAGGGCGTGCGTCACCGGGGCGTGTGTCCCCGCGGGTTGTGTCCCCGAGCGGTGCGTCCCCGCGGGTTGCGTCCTATTCGCGGCTGCGCCAGTCGTGGCATTCATCGGATTGCTCATGAGCCCACCTTGCCGGATTGCGGCGCAGCGCGCCCGCTGAACAGCGGCCCGAACAGGCCGACCAGGCCGCGCGGCGCGCCAAACACCACGCAGAGCAGCAGCACGCCCAGGGGCAGGTGCCAGTATTCGGTCCACAGGCGCAGCACTTCTTCCAGCGTCAGCATCACGACCGCACCGGCCACGCCGCCATAGCGCAGGCCGATGCCGCCCACCAGCACCATGATCAGCAGGTTGGCCGACTGGGTCCAATGCATCAGGCTGGGCGATATGAAGAGGTTGTGGTTGGCCAGCAGCGCGCCGGCCAGCCCCGCTGCCGCACCGCTCAGCGTGAACGCCATCAGCTTGATGCGGTACACGGGATAGCCCATGGACTCCATGCGCGATTCGTTCTCGCGGATGCCCTGCAGCGCCATGCCGAAGCGCGAGGCGACGACGTGACCGAAGGCCCACATCAGCAGCGCGAACAGGGCCAGCACGAGGTAATAGAAGCTGACATCGTGGGCAAGGTCGATGCCCGGCAGCGTGGAATATCCCGGCAGGTTCAGGCCATCCTCACCGCCGTACTGGCGCAGCGAGATGAAGATGTAGAACAGCATCTGCGCGAACGCCAGCGTGATCATGATGAAGTACACGCCTCGTGTGCGCAGCGAGATCGCGCCCGTGATGCAGGCCAGCACGCCCGCCAGCAGCATGGCCACCGGCCAGGACACCAGCGCGGACGTGACGCCCGACATGGACAGGATGCCCACCGCATAGGCGCCCGCGCCGAAGAACGCCGCGTGACCCAAGGCCACCATGCCGCCATACCCCAGGATGAGGTTCAGGCTGGTTGCCGCCAGCGCGTAGATCAGCACGCGCCGCACGAAGGAAATGTAGAAGTCCAGGCCCAGCATGGGCGCGACCAGCGGGAACACCGCCAGCGCGGCCAGCAGGACCACGGTCCAGATCTTGGTTTTCATGGTCAGCCCCGCGCCGGAAAGAGGCCAGAGGGCCGGAACACCAGCACTGCCGCCATCAACACGTAGATGGCGATGGCCGCGAGCGTCGGACCGACGCTGGAGGCCACGGCCGGCGAAAACACCTGGCGCAGCAGCATCGGCAGGAACGCCCGGCCGGCGGTGTCGACCATGCCGACCAGCAGCGCGCCCACGAAGGCGCCCCGGATCGAGCCGATGCCGCCGATGACGATGCACACCAGCACCAGGATCAGGATTTCTTCGCCCATGCCCACCTGCACCGAGGTGATCGGCCCCAGCAGCGCACCCGCCACCGCGGCCAGCATCGCGCCCAGCACGAACACGCCCAGGAACAGCAGCGGCACGCGCACGCCCATCAGCGTGGCCATTTGGCGGTTCGACGCCCCGGCCCGCACCAGCACGCCGGCACGGGTCCGCGTCACGAACCAGTACAGGCCCGCGGCCGCGGCCACGCCGAAGACGATGATCATCAGGCGGTAGGCGGGATACATCAGGTCGGGCAACAGGCGCACGGGACCGGACAGCATCGCGGGCATGTTCAGCATGACCGGCGCCGGACCCCAGATCATCTTGACCAGGTCATTGGCGATGAGGATGACGGCGTAGGTGCCCAGCACCTGGGCCAGGTGGTCGCGCAGCGCCAGGCGGCGGATGAGCGAGAGCTCCAGCACGATACCGACGATGCCCGTGGCAACCGCCGCCACAAGAACCGCGGCGGTGAACGAGCCGGTGCGTTGCATGGTTTCGGCGGCGACATAGGCGCCAGCCATATAGAGCGAGCCGTGAGCCAGATTCATGATGTCCATGATCCCGAACACCAGGGTCAGCCCGGCCGCAATCAGAAACAACATCAACCCAAACTGCAGACCGTTCAGCAATTGCTCGACGATCAGCGTAAACGTCATGAAAACTTCCCCCTTGCCGCGCGCCGCCGAAGGGCCCCCGCGATCAATTCACCAAAGCTATCCCACCTGCATCAGCGACGCATCCCCGCGCCCAAGCCGCCGCCCCCAAGCGGGGTCGCGCGGATCCGGCTTCGCCGGTCCGCTGCGACGCCCCCTGGGGGAAAGCGCGCAGCGCTTCGGGGGGATCAGAGCTTGCAGTCGCCTACGTACACGTCCTGGTACTTGTCGAACACCTTGCCCACCAGCTTGTTGGTGATGCGGCCGCTGCCGTCTTTCTCGACGACGCGCAGGTAGTAGGCCTGGATCGGGTAGTGGTTCTTGCCGTAGGTGAAGCTGCCGCGCACCGAGGGGTAGTCGGCCTTTTCCAGCGCCTTCACGATGGCATCACGGTCGGTGGCCTTGCCGCCGGCCTGCTTGACGGCGGCGTCCATGGCCATGATCACGTCATACGCCTGGGCGGCGTACACCGACGGGTAACGGCCGTTGTATTCCTTGCGGAAGGCCTCGACGAAAGCCTTGTTCTGCGGCACGTCCAGGTCATGCGCCCATTGCGCGGTGTTGTACATGCCCAGCATGGGGTCGCCCACGGCCTGGATTACGTCCTCGTCGGCCGAGAAGCCCGGGCCGATCAGCTTGACGTTCTGCGACAGGCCGGCGGACACGAACTGCTTGACGAAGTTGATGCCCATGCCGCCCGGCAGGAAGATGTAGACGGCGTCCGGCTTGGCGGCGCGGATCTGCGCGATCTCTGCGGCGTAGTCGATCTGGCCGAGCTTGGTGTAGACCTCGTCGCCCGGGGCGGTCTTGTAGCCGCGCTTGAAGCCGGTCAGCGCGTCCTTGCCGGCCGGGTAGTCCGGGGCCATGATGAACATCTTCTTGAAGCCGCGATCGGCCGCGACCTTGCCGGCCGCTTCGTGGAAGGCATCGTTCTGGTACGACGTGCCGAACCAATAGTTGTTGCACTGGGCGCCGGCGAACTGGCTGGGACCGGGGTTGTTGGACAGGTAGGGCACCTTCGCGGCGAACAGCGCGGGGCCGACGGCCAGCGCGACGTTCGAGCCGATGGGACCCGTGAAGAAGTCGACCTTTTCGCGCTGAATGTAGCGCGTGACGAGCTGGCGGGCCTGGTCCGGATTGCCGCCCATGTCGGTTTGCAGGAATTCCGCGGGCTGGCCGCCCAGCTTGCTGCCCAGTTGCTTGATGGCCAGGTTGAAGCCGTCGCGGGCTTCGGCGCCCAGCGCCGAGAACGGGCCCGAGATGTCGTTGGCGATGCCGACCTTGACGGTGTCGGCCTGTGCCAGGGCCGGAATCAGGGCGGCGGCAGCCAGGAAGGAAGTGATCAAACGCATGGTGGTGTGCTCCGTGCGCGAGCCCGCGCAGAGGGTGTTCTTTTTGAAAGTGCGATGCGAAAGACTTCTATGCCCGGCCCGCTGGCGCGATGGTCGCCGCCGTCAGGCCGGTGCCTGCAGAACGTATGCTCTGCAACGCCCCAATCCCCTTATGCAGCACAGGGAAAACTGGCGTGGTTCATAGTTTAGGTTTAAAGTAATCGGCAAAACAAGTCTAGGGTTTTTACCACCTGCCGCCATGGTCACCCTCTACCGCAACTACGATCGCGCCGAACTGGACGTCCAGTACAACGCTCGCGCGACAGTACCCGACATCCAACCGATACTCAAGAAATACGCCGAGGACAGCGCCACGGCGCGCAGCACGCTGGAATGCGCGCTGGACGTGCCTTTTGGCGATCATCCGGATGAACTGCTGGACATATTTCCAGCCGCGGCCGGCAAGTCCGGCGCGCCCGTCTTCGTGTTCATACACGGCGGCTACTGGCGCCTGTTGTCCAAAAACGAATCCAGCAACATGGCGCCCGCGTTCACGCAGGCGGGCGCGGTGGTGGTGTCGGTGAATTATTCGCTGGCCCCCGCCGTCACGCTGGACCGTATCGTGGACCAAAACCGGCGCGCGCTGGCCTGGATTCACCACCACATCGCCGAGTACGGCGGCGACCCGTCGCGCATCCACATCTGCGGCAGCTCGGCGGGCGGTCATCTGGTCGGCGCCCTGCTCGCCGGCGGCTGGCATGCCAGCTACGACGTGCCGCCCGGCGTCGTCAGGGGCGCCGCGCCCCTGTCGGGCCTGTTCGACCTGCGCCCGCTGGTGCACACCCACATCAACGAATGGATGCGCATGAGCGAAGCCGATGCCATCCGCAACAGCCCCGCCTTGCATTTGCCGCAGGCGGGCTGCCCGCTGGTGGTCAGCTACGGAGAATCCGAAACCGACGAATTCAAGCGCCAGAGCGATGATTATCTGGCCGCATGGCGGGCGCGCGGTTTTCCCGGTAGGTATGTACCAATGCCAGGCACCAATCATTTTGATATTGTCCTGACGCTCAACGATCCGAACAGCCCGCTGACCCAAGCCATCTTCGAACAGATGGGTCTGGCGCCCTCTTCACCCCCGCATTCCCGGTAATCTTCCGAGCCATGACCGATACCCCCGACCTGGAATCCCGCGCCGCGCCCGACGACCATCACGCGCTGCGCCTGTGGCTGCGCATGCTGACCTGCGCCAACCTCATCGAAGGCGAGATCCGCAGCCGCCTGCGCAACGACTTCGACACCACCCTGCCGCGTTTCGACCTGATGGCGCAGTTGCAGCGCGCCCCCAAGGGCATGAAGATGGGCGAGTTGTCGCGCCACATGATGGTCACCAACGGCAATATCACCGGGATCACCGACCAGCTCGAAAAAGAAGGCCTGGTGGTGCGGACCAAGGTCGAGACCGACCGCCGCAGCTCGCTCATCAAGCTGACGCCGCAAGGCAAGAAGAGCTTTGCGCGCATGGCCCGCGCCCACGAGAACTGGGTCAAATCCATGTTTGCCGAACTGCCAGAGGCCAGCCGCAACGCCCTGTTCCAGGCGCTGGGCGAACTGAAGCTGCAGGTGGTGGCCACGCGCTCGGCGGCGGCCCGCGACTGAGGGCGGACCAGGACTTTTTCGCGACGGTCCGGCCTGCCGGATTGGCGCATAATTGCCGCCATGATTCCGGTTTCTCTTCCTGGCGGTAATTTCTATGTGCTGATGGCGGCTTCGCTCGCCTGCCTCGCCACGCTGTTCACCTGGCTGGCCGCCCTGGCCACCTCGCCCGGCGCGCGAGACTGGCTGTCCGGCCACCGGCGCGCCGGCACCGTCCTGATGGCCGTGCTGGCCGTCATCGGCGCCATCTTCCCGTATCAGCAGTTCAGCCAGTGGTTCTCGGTCCAGCGCGAAGCGCAGGCCGACGACGCGCGCAAGACGGTGCTGTCACAACCCACGCAACTGGCCGGCGTCCAGATGCCCACCGGCACCACGCTTCGGCTTGCCACGCCCGGTGAACTGGCATCGTTCGACCGGGCCATCTTTCCCGAATCCCACCCGGCAGACATTAACGGCGTCGCCGCGACGCGCCTGTTCCGTTACCCCGCCACGCCCAAGCAGCCCGAAACCCTGTCCGCCGAGATCGCGCGGGACCAGGCGCTGGAAGGCTGGCTCTGCGCGCACGGCCATCGCATCGAATTCGTGGTGCAAGGCGGGCATCCGCAGTTTTCCAGCTGCCACCTTGCCATCGGCAATACGCTGGACCAGCAACCGGTGCCCGCGGGCGCTTGGCTGAAGGTCGACCCCGCCGCCCGCGGCACGCCGCTGGACAAGACCGGCACGGCGCCCCGCTGGCTGCTGCGCACCGAAGGCAGCGACGCCCTGACCGTCGCCGGGATTCCCTTGCTGAAGGTCGACCTGCAACTGGACGCGCAGCGCCGGATGCTGGGCTTCGAGGGTCTGGCGGCGCGCGACACCGTCCTGGGCGAAATGACCTACCCGCCGGGCACGCGCGTACTGGCCGCCAACCCGCGCCTGCAGGGCGCCCAGCCCGGCGATCTGCTGTTCTCGCCGTCCCGTGGGCGCTCGGCGCGCCGGGCCGGCGGCGAAGACGTCCCGGCCGGCAAGTCGGTGCTGCAGGCGCCCGACGGCACGGTGCGCAGCGTGCTGAGCAACCGCGAAGCCGGCGTGCTGGACGTGGCCGCCATGCGCATGGCTCCCTGAGGCCGGCGCCTGGGGCCGCCTCCCCTCGGGTTGCCGAGGGGACCGGCCACCCCCGCCGGATCCGGTGGGATAATACGAACCTTTCCCGCGCGCCGCCGTGCCTGGCGGCGGTTCCGTCCCGCTCACACCAAGAGACGAAGTCATGGCCGTTAATCTGCAGATCCCCTCCGAGTCCGAAATTTTTCCTGTTGCCGGCGTAGAAATCGGCGTCACCGAGGCCGGCATCCGCAAGGCCAACCGGCGCGACCTGACGGTGTTCCGCCTGGCCGAAGGCACCAGCGTGGCGGGCGTCTTCACGCGTAACCGCTTCTGCGCCGCCCCGGTGCAGGTCTGCCAGGCCCACCTGGCCGCCGGCGGCCCGATCAGCGCGCTGGTCATCAACACGGGCAACGCCAACGCCGGCACCGGCGAAGAAGGCCTGAAGAAAGCCAAGGACACGTGCGACGCCCTGGGCAAGCTGCTGGGCGTGCCCGCCGCGCAGATCCTGCCGTTCTCCACCGGCGTCATCCTGGAACCCCTGCCGCTCGACCGCCTGGTCGCCGGCCTGCCCGCCGCCATCGCCGACCTGGCCGCCGACCACTGGTCCAGCGCCGCCCACGGCATCATGACCACCGACACGCTGCCCAAGATTTCGTCCGCCAAGGTGCAGATCGATGGCAAGACGGTCACCTTCACCGGCATCAGCAAGGGCGCGGGCATGATCCGTCCCAACATGGCCACCATGCTCAGCTTCCTGGCCACCGATGCCGGCATTGCCCAGCCCCTCCTGCGCAAGCTGGCCGTGGAGATCGCCGATGCCTCGTTCAACCGCATCACGGTAGACGGCGACACCTCCACCAATGACTCCTTCATCATTGCCGCCACCGGCAAGTCGGGCGTCAACGTCAACAGCGAATCCGACGCCGCCTACGCCGCCGTGCGCGAGGCCCTGACCGCCGCCGCGCTGGAACTGGCCACCAAGATCGTGCGCGACGCCGAAGGCGCCACCAAGTTCATGACGATCCGCGTCGAAGAAGCCGGCACCACCGAGGAAGCCCTGAAGGTCGCGTATGCCGTGGCGCACTCGCCGCTGGTCAAGACCGCGTTCTTCGCATCCGACCCCAACCTGGGCCGCATCCTGGCCGCGGTCGGCTACGCCGGCATCGACGACCTGGACGTGTCCAACATCCGCCTGTGGCTGGACGACGTGCTGGTTGCCAAGAACGGCGGCCGCAACCCCGACTACCAGGAAGCCGACGGCCAGCGCGTGATGAAGCAGGCCGAGATCTCGGTGCGCATCGCGCTGGGCCGCGGCCAGGTCAGCGACACGGTCTACACCTGCGACTTCTCGCACGAGTACGTGTCGATCAACGCCGACTACCGCTCCTGATCGACCATGACGGCTAACGAGTTCACCACGCTGATCCAGCGCGCCGAACGCGTGCTGGCGCAGCTGGAGGCCTTCCTGCCTCCCGCCCCGCCCGATATCGACTGGACCGCCCACGCGTTCCGCTGGCGCAAGCGCGGCGCGCGCGGCTGGCTGGACGCCGTGCGCCACGTGGCGCGCATCGACATGCAGGACCTGCAGCACATCGAGCGCCAGAAGGCCACCATCGACCGCAACACGCTGCAGTTCCTTGAAAAGAAGCCCGCCAACAACGTGCTCATGACCGGCGCGCGCGGCACCGGCAAGAGCTCGCTGGTCAAAGCCATGCTGGCCGCCTACGGCGACCGCGGCCTGCGCCTCATCGAAGTCGACAAGTCCGACCTCGGCGACCTGGCCGACATCGTCGAACTGGTCGCGGCGCGGCCCGAACGCTTCATTGTGTTCTGCGACGACCTGTCCTTTGAAGAAGGCGAGGCCGGCTACAAGGCGCTCAAATCGGTGCTGGACGGTTCGGTGTCGGCCTCGGGCGACAACGTCCTCATCTACGCCACGTCCAACCGGCGCCATCTGATGCCGGAATACATGAGCGAAAACCTGCAGGCCAAGCACCAGCCCGACGGCGAAATCCACCCCGGCGAAACCGTCGAGGAAAAGATCTCGCTGTCCGAGCGCTTCGGTCTGTGGCTGTCGTTCTACCCGTTCAAGCAGGACGACTACCTGGACATCGTATATCACTGGCTGCGCGAGCTGGGCTGCCCTGAACAGCACATCGAACCCTCGCGCACCGAGGCGCTGCAATGGACCATCGAACGCGGCTCGCGTTCGGGCCGCGTGGCGTATCAGTTCGCACGCGACTGGGCGGCCCGCCATGTCTGAAAAGATCGTCGACGTCGCCGCCGGCCTGATCCTGCGCCCGGACGGCAAGCTTCTGCTGGGCCAGCGGCCCGAAGGCAAGCCGTGGTCCGGCTGGTGGGAACTGCCGGGCGGCAAGCTCGAACCCGGCGAGACCGTGCTGCAGGCGCTGGCCCGTGAACTCCAGGAAGAAATCGGCATCCGCGTCACGCAGTCGCGCCCGTGGGTCACGTACGTGCATGCCTACCCGCACACCACGGTGCGCCTGGCCTTCTGCCACGTCACCGGCTGGGAAGGCGAACCGCAAAGCCTGGAAAATCAGCGGCTCGAATGGGTGGATCCGGCCAATGCGGCCTCGGTGGGCGACCTGCTGCCCGCCACCCTGCCCCCGCTGCGCTGGCTGCAATTGCCCACCACCTACGGCATCAGCGCCATCGGCTCGCGCGCGGGCATCGCGCCGTTCCTCGGCCGCCTGGACGCCGCGCTGGCGCGTGGCGTGAAGCTGGTGCAGTTCCGTGAACCGCAATGGCCGGACGGCGTGGGCGCCAGTTCGCTGCACGAAGTGCTGCAACAGGTCATCAAGCGCTGCCGCGCCGCCGGCGCGCGCGTGCTGGTCAACAGCATCCATCCCGTTGCATGGTGGAAAGAAGCCGACGGCGTGCACCTGCGCACGGCAGACGCGCTGCGCCTGACCGCCCGTCCGGAATTGCCCCGCAATGCGCTGGTCGGCGTCTCCGCGCATGACAACGCCCAGGTCGTCCACGCCCGCGAACTGGGCGCAGACTTCGCCGTGCTGGGCCCCGTGCTGGAAACGCCCAGCCATCCCGGCGCGCCGACGCTGGGCTGGGAAGGGTTTGTGGAAGGCAACCGGGATGCCGGCATACCGGTGTTCGCGCTGGGCGGTCAATCCACCCAGACCGTCTCGCAAGCCTTGCGCCACGGCGCGCACGGCATCGCCGGGATCCGCGGCGTGCTCTGACACGCATCGCACTTCGCCTGGCCGTCCGACGGCCCATGCCCCGCATGGGCCGTTTTGCTTTTGACTCGCGCGGGAAAGCGCGCATAGACCAAACCCCCGCGCCGATGCACCCTACATGCCGAGACCGGCCGCCATCACGCGGACGGGGTTGCATGCGCCTGGCAGACAGACGCATGGCATCGCATCGAGGGAATCCATGTCTGACATCGCATTTGCCACCCTGGCCGATCTGGCGGATGGCCTGGCACAGGGCCGCTACAGCTCGGTGGAATTGACGCGCCACTTCCTGGACCGCATCGACCGGGCAAATCCCACACTGGGCGCTTTCATCAGCGTGGACAACGCGGGTGCACTGCGGCTGGCCGAAGCCGCCGACGCGCGGCGGCGCGCGGGCTACGGGCTGCTCAGCCCGCTGGACGGCGTGCCGGTGGCGGTCAAGGATTTGTGCGACATCCAGGGCCACATCACCACGGCGGGGTCCGAGGCCTGGCGCGAACGCCGCAGCGGCGTCACCGCCACCGCAGTCACGCGGTTGCTGGACGCGGGGATGGTGATGCTGGGCAAGACCCATATGGTGGAATTCGCCTTCGGCGGCTGGGGCACGAATCCCGTCATGGGCACGCCGCGCAACCCCTGGGACCTGGAGCGTGCGCGCGTGCCCGGCGGCTCATCCAGCGGATCCGGCGTCGCCGTGGCGGCCGGCCTGGCGCCTGCGGCCCTGGGATCGGACACCGGTGGTTCGGTCCGGATCCCGGCCGCCCTGAACGGCATCACGGGCCTGAAGACCACGCGCGGTCTCATCAGCCTGCACGGCGCGGTGGCGTTGTCGACCACGCTGGACACCTTGGGCCCGCTGACCCGCGACGCCCGCGACGCGATGCTGCTGACCGCACTGATGGCCGGCCACGATACCCAGGACCCGTTGACGTTCGGCATCCCCGCGTTCGACTACCGGGAGCCGGCCGGCGGCGCGCAGCCTCTGCGCGGCGTACGCATCGCGGTGATGCCGACGGCACAGCATCCCATCGCCGTGGACGCCGACGCGCTATCGGCGCTGGACGACGCGCGCCGCGTGCTGGCCGCGCTGGGTGCGGATGTGGCCGAGACGCCCCTGCCCTTCGACTTTCGCGAGATGATGCAGCGCAACGGCCAGATCATCTCGGCCGAAGCCTACGCGCTGCATCGCGGCTACATCGAGGACCCTGCCAAGCCCATCGGGCAGTATGTGCGCGCGCGCGTGCTGTCGGGCAAGGGGATCTCGGCCGCCGACTACATCGCGGCGTTGCAGGCGCACGCACAGGCGCGCCGCGACTGGCTGGACTGGATGCAGGAGTTCGACGCCGTGCTCACGCCAGCCGCCCCGTTCGGCGCGCGTCCGCTGGCCGAGGTGGACGAAGCGGCCACTCCGCTTGCGGCTTTCACCCGCCCAGGCAATTACATGAATGCAGCCGGGTTGGCGCTGCCCGCGGGCTTTACCAGCGACGGCTTGCCGCTAGGCGTGCAGTTGCTGGGCAAGCCCAACGCGGAAGGCGTCCTGGGCAAGATCGGCATCGCATTCCAGGCGGTCACGGAATGGCATCGCCAGCGGCCGGATCTGAAGGCGGTTGGCTTGTAAGGCCACCGCCTGGCGCAGGGGCGCCGGCCCCGCGCGCGGTTACTGCGCCGGCGTTTGCGCGGCAGGTGTTTGCGCGGCGGACGTCTGCGTCACGGCCGGCCCGGCGCCGTCAGCACGCGCCGTCTCGACCGGCAGTCCTTCCCAACCGCCACCCAGCGCGACGATCAGATTGACGCTGGCCACCAGCCGGTTGCCCAACAGGCTCAGCGCATTGCGCTCGCTGCTGAGCGCCGTGGCGTCCACCACGGCCACGCTCAGGTAATCGACCAAGCCCGCCTTGTACTGGTTCTGGATCAGGCGCAACGATTCGCGCGCCGATTCCAGCGCGCGGCGCTGCACGATCTGCTCCTGCTCCATCACGCGAAGCTGGATCAGGTAGTCCTCGACCTCGCGCAGACCGGTCAACGCCGCCTGCCGATAAGCCGCGGCCTGCGAGTCATACGAAGCGCGGGCCTGCTCGACCTGCGCCTCGCGCGCGCCGCCGTCGAAGATCGTCAGCGCCAGGGCCGGCCCCAGCGACCAGAAACGGGCGGGCGCCGTCAGCAGCTCCGCGAATTCGCCATTGCGAAAACCGCCGTCGGCCGACAGCGTCAGGCTGGGGAACCACGCGGCCTGCGCCACGCCGATCTGCGCGTTGGCGGCCGCGGCGCGGCGTTCGGCGGCGGCCACGTCGGGACGGCGCTCGAGCAGCTCGGACGGCAGGCCCACCGGAATCTGCGGAAGCCGCAACGTGAACACCGCGGGCGGCAGGCTGAACTGCGAAGGCGCCTGGCCCATCAGCACCGCGATCGCGTGCTCGTACTGACCGCGCTGCCAATCCAGGTCGATGGACTGCGCGCGGGTGCTTTCAAGCTGCGTGCGCGCGACGGCCACGTCGGCCTGTCCCGCGACGCCGACTTCGTAGCGGTTCTGCGTGAGCTGCAATGACTTTTCGTACGCGGCCACGGTGGCGTCAAGCAGGCGCTTCTGTTCGTCCAGCACGCGCAGTTGCAGATAGGTCTGCACCAGCGCGGCCTGCGCGCTCAGGCGGGTCGCGCCCAGGTCGGCCAGGCTGGCGGCGGCGCTGGCTTCAGAGGACTCGACGCTGCGGCGCACCCGGCCCCAGACGTCCAGTTCCCAGCTGACGCTGCCCGTCAGCGAATACTGGTTGGACACGTTGCTGCCGGACCCCGTCGACGAACCGCTCTGCCCGCCATTACCGCCCCGGGTCATGCCCGCCCCCGCGCCCACGGTGGGGTAGAAGCCCGAACGCGCGCCGCGCACCAGACCGAGCGCCTGGCGGTAGTTCGCCTCGGCCTGCGCGATGGTCTGGTTGGATGTGTTCAGCCGGTCCACCAAGCCATTCAGCGTGGCGTCGTCGTAGACCTTCCACCACGCGCCGCGGTCGGCGTCGTCGCGCGGCTGGGCCGGCTTCCAGCCGGGCACCTCGACCTGGCCTTCCTTGTAGGCCGCGCCCACGTCCAGCGCCGGGCGCTGATAGTCGGGCCCGACCGCGCAGGCGCCCAGCAGCGCGCAAAGCGCGAGCGTGGCGGCGGCGCGGGCAAGAGTGGCGGAGGAATACGGCTTGGTACGGATCATGTGTGTTCTATGGATGCGGAATTCCCGCCCCGCGAGGCGCGCCGGCGCGCGGCCCACAGGCGGAAGCGGTCCAGATAAAGATAGACCACGGGCGTGGTGTACAGCGTGAGGATCTGGCTCAGCACCAGGCCGCCCACGATGGTAATGCCAAGCGGCTGGCGCATCTCGACGCCGGCGCCGGTGGCCAGCACCAGCGGCAGCGCGCCGAAGATGGCCGCCATCGTCGTCATCATGATCGGACGGAACCGCGTGAGGCACGCCTGGAAGATGGCGTCGCGCGGCGTCATGCCGTGGTGGCGTTGGGCGTCCAGCGCAAAATCCACCATCATGATCGCGTTCTTCTTGACGATGCCGATCAAGAGGAACACGCCGATCAGCGCAATCAGCGTGAAGTCATATCGCACCAGCAGCAGGGCCAGCAGCGCGCCCAGCCCCGCCGACGGCAGCGTGGACAGGATGGTGAGCGGGTGGATGAAGCTTTCGTACAGAATGCCCAGCACGATGTACATGGTGACCAGCGCGGCCAGGATCAGCCAGGGTTGCTGCGCCAGCGTCTGCTGCAACGCGGCGGCGGTGCCCTGAAAGCCCGCCTGGATCTGGTCAGATGGCAAGCCCAGGCGCGCCACGGCATTGTCGATCGCGGTGGTCGCTTGCCCCAGCGATACGCCGGGCGCCAGGCTGAACGAGATGGTGTCGGCCACGAACAGGCCCTGGTGACTCACGCTGAGCGGCGCGTTCGCGTTTTCAAGCTTGGTGAACGCCGACAGCGGCACGCGGGCGCCGTCCGCGGTGATGACCTCGACCTGGCGCAGCGATTCGATGTCCTGCGCGAACTTCGGGTCCACGCCCAGCACCACGTGATACTGGTTGAGCGGCCCGTACATGACCGACACCTGGCGCTGGCTGAACGAGTTGTTCAGCACCGTGGAAATGGTGGCCATGCTGATGCCCAGCCGCGTCGCGGCTTCGCGGTCGATGACCAGGTTGATCTCGCGGCCGCGGTCCTCGACGTCGGCGTCCACGTCGGTGATCTCCGGAATCTTGGCCATCGCCTGCTGCACCTTGGGCATCCAGTTGCGCAGCAGTTGCAGATCGCCCGACATCAGCGTGTAGTCGTACGAACCCTGGCTTTGGCGGCCACCGATGCGGATGTCCTGCTGCGACACGAGAAACAGGCGCGCGCCCGGCATGTTCTGCAGCTTGGCGCGCAGGCGATTGATGACCACGTCGGCCGAAACCTTGCGCTCGCCCAGCGGCTTGAGCTGGATCTGCATGAAGCTGCTGTTGCTGCCGCCGCGCCCGCCCGCGTATCCGGTCATGCTTTGCACGGCCGGATCGTCCAGCACCACCTTGCGCAGCGCTTCAAGCTTGGGCAGCGTGGCCTGGAACGACGTGCCCTGGTCGACACGGAAAAAGCCCAGCAGCTGACCCGTGTCCTGCTGCGGGAAAAAGCCCTTGGGCACCACGGTGTACAGATAGACGTTCAGGCCCACGGCGATCGCCAGCGTCAGCATCATCAGGCGGCCGTGCGCCAGCGCCCAGCCCAGCGAGCGGCGATAGCCGTCCTGCATGGACTGAAAGCTGCGCTCGGTCCAGCGCGCCAGCCGGCCCCGCGGCTTGGGGTCCTTGGGTTCGGGCCGCAGCAGGCGCGCGCACATCATGGGCGTGAGCGTCAACGACACCACCAGCGACACCAGGATGGCGGCGGACAAGGTGACGGCAAACTCGCGGAACAGACGCCCCACCACCCCGCCCATCAGCAGGATGGGGATGAACACCGCCACCAGCGACAGGCTCATCGACAGCACCGTGAAACCGACCTCGCGCGAGCCGCGCAAGGCGGCGCGCATCGGCGACATGCCGTTCTCGACGTGGCGCATGATGTTTTCAAGCACCACGATCGCGTCGTCCACCACGAAACCCGTGGCGACGATCAGCGCCATCAGCGAGATGGTGTTCAGCGTGTAGCCGCACAGGTACATGATGCAGAACGTGCCGATCAGCGACACCGGCACCGCGACGCTGGGAATGATGGCCGCGCGCCAGCGCCGCAGGAACAGCAGCACCACCAGCACCACCAGCCCGACGGCGATGATGAGCGTCACCTCGGCCTCGTGCAGCGACGCGCGGATGCTGGGGGTGCGGTCCTGCGCGACCGTCATGTTGACGTCGGCGGGCATCAGCGCCTGCAGCACGGGCAACTGCGCGCGCACGGCGTCCACGGCTTCGATGATGTTGGCGTCGGCCTGCCGCCGCACGACCATCAGGATCGCGTTGCGGTCGTTGAAAAAGCCGGTCTGATACAGGTCTTCGACCGAGTCTTCCACCTTGGCCACATCGGACACGCGCACCGGCCGGCCGTCGCGCCAGGCGACGATCAGCGGCCGGTATTCCTCGGCCCGGCTGAGCTGGTCGCTGACCATGATCTGCCAGTGGTAGCGGTCGTTTTCAAGCACGCCCTTGGGGCGGTTGGCATTGGCGTTGGCCAGCGTGGCGCGCAGTTCGTCCAGCGACACGCCCTGGTTGGCCAGCGCCCCGGGCAGCACCGTCACGCGCACCGCCGGCAGTGAGCTGCCGCCCACCGTGACCTCGCCCACCCCGTCCACCTGCGACAGCTTCTGCGCCACGATAGTGGAGGCCAGGTCGTACAGCTGGCCCTGGCTGAGCGTGTCGGACGTCAGCGCCAGCGTCAGGATCGGCGCGTCCGACGGATTGGACTTGTTATAGGTGGGATTGCTGCGCAGGCCGGTCGGCAATAGCGAACGCGCCGCGTTGATCGCGGCCTGCACGTCGCGCGCCGCGCCGTTGATGTCGCGCGACAGGTCGAACTGCAGCGTGATGCGCGTGGAGCCCTGCGAGCTGCGCGAGGTCATTTCCGTGACGCCCGCAATGCTGCCCAGCGAGCGTTCCAGCGGCGTGGCGACGCTGGATGCCATGGTCTCGGGACTGGCGCCCGGCAGGCTGGCCGACACGGAAATAGTGGGGATGTCCACCTGCGGCAGCGGCGCCACGGGCAACAGAAAGAACGCAAGCATGCCGGCCATCACGACCGCCAGGCTCAGCAGCGTGGTCGCCACCGGCCGGACGATGAAGGGGGCCGACAGAATCATCGCGCGTCTCCGGCGGACGGCGCACCCGCGCCGCGCCAACGGCGGGACATGCGATCGAACATCAGGTAGATGACCGGCGTGGTGAACAGCGTCAGCACCTGCGACAACAGCAGGCCGCCGACCATCACCAGGCCCAGCGGCTGGCGCAGTTCAGCGCCGGTGCCGGTGGACAGCATCAGCGGCAAGGCGCCGAACAGCGCGGCCAGCGTGGTCATCAGAATGGGCCGGAAGCGCAGCAGCGCGGCCTCGTGGATGGCCTCGCGCGGCGCGAGTCCCCGCTTGCGTTCGGCGTCCAGCGCGAAATCGATCATCATGATCGCGTTCTTCTTGACGATGCCGATCAGCAGGATGATTCCGATGATGCCGATCATGTCCAGTTCCGTGCCGCTGATCAGCAGCGCCAGCAACGCCCCCACGCCCGCGGACGGCAGCGTGGACAGGATGGTGATGGGGTGGATGTAGCTTTCATAGAGCACGCCCAGCACGATGTACATCGTGACCACGGCCGCCAGAATCAGCCACAGCGTGCTGGACAGCGAATTCTGGAACGCCAGCGCCGCGCCCTGGAAGCGCGTTTCGACACTGGACGGCATGCCGATTTCGGCTTCGGCCGCCTTGATGTTTTCCACAGCGTCGGACAACGAGGCGCCGGGCGCCAGGTTGAACGACACGGTCACCATGGGGAACTGGTCAAGCCGGTTCACGGCCAGCACCGTCCGGCCTTCGCTGATGTGCGCGACCGACGACAGCGGCACTTGCGCGCCCGTGGACGTGGGCACGTGGATCTGCCCCAGCGCGCTGGGCGACATCTGGAACTGCGGCAGGACTTCCAGCACCACGCGGTACTGATTGGACTGCGTGAAGATCGTGGAGATCAGCCGCTGGCCGAAGGCGTTGTACAGCGTCTCGTCGATGACGGCGGCGGTGATGCCCAGCCGCGAGGCCGCGTCGCGGTCGATCTCCACCCACGTCTGCAGGCCGTCGTCCTGCAGGTCGTCGGCCACGTCCATCAGGCCCGGCACGGCGCGCAGACGCTCGACCAGCTTGGGCGTCCATTCGCTCAGCACTTTCAGGTCGGGGTTGGACAGCGTCATCTGGTACTGCGTGCGGCTGACGCGGTCTTCGATGGTCAGGTCCTGCACCGGCTGCATGTAGACGGTCAGGCCGTCCTGCTTGTTCAGGCTTTCCTGCAGGCGGGCCATGACGGTGCGCAGATCGCCATTGCGCTCGGCCTGGGGCTTGAGCGAAATCTGCATGCGGCCGGCGCTGAGCGTGGCGTTGCTGCCGTCCACCCCGATGAAGGACGACACGGCCTGCACGTCGGGATCCTCCAGCACCAGGCGGGCCGCCGCCTGCTGGCGCTCGGACATGGCGGTAAACGAAATGGACTGCGGCGCCTGCGTGATGGCCTGGATGAGGCCGGTGTCCTGCTGCGGGAAGAAGCCTTTGGGCACCACCAGGTAAAGCAACACGGTCAGCGCAAAGGTGGCCACCGCAACAATCAGCGTCAGCGTCTGATGGCGCAGCACGACCTGCAGCATGCGGTCATAGCCGGCGATGATGCGGTCGATGAAGGCGCCCGTGGCCTGATGAAAACGCCCGTGCTTCGTTTCGGATTCGGCGCGCAGCAGGCGCGCGCACATCATGGGCGTCAGCGTCAGCGACACCACCAGCGAAATCAGGATGGCCACCGCCAGCGTGATCGCAAATTCGCGGAACAGCCGGCCCACGACCTCCGTCATGAACAGCAGCGGAATCAGCACGGCGATCAGCGACAGGGTCAGCGAGATCAGCGTGAAGCCGATCTGCGACGCGCCTTTCAGCGCGGCCTGCATCGGCTTTTCGCCTTCTTCAATGTGGCGGGCGATGTTCTCGATCATGACGATGGCGTCGTCCACCACGAAGCCGGTGGCAATGGTCAGCGCCATCAGCGTCAGGTTGTTGATCGAGAATCCGGACAGATACATGATCCCGAACGTGCCCACCAGCGACAGCGGCACGACGACGCTGGGAATCAGCGTGGCCGTCAGGCTGCGCAGGAAGATGAACGTGACCATGACCACCAGCCCGACGGCCAGCAGCATTTCAAACTGCACGTCGGCGACCGAGTCGCGGATGGTCTGCGTGCGGTCCGACACCACCGTCACGTCCAGCGTGGCGGGCAGCGCGGCGCGCAACTGCGGCATCAGCGCCTGGATACGGTCGACCACGTCGATCACGTTGGCGCCGGGCTGGCGCTGGATGTTCAGCAGGATGGCGGGTTTGTCGCCGGCCCACGCGGCCTGGCGGGTGTCTTCGGCGCCTTCGACCGCGCGCGCCACGTCGGCCAGCCGCAGCGGCGCGCCGTTCTTGTACGCAATGATCAGGCTGTTGTAGTCGGTGGGCGACTTGAGCTGGTCATTGGCGTTGATGGTGGTGGAGCGCTGCGGACCGTCCAGGTTGCCCTTGGGCTGGTTGACGTTGGCGCCGACGATGGCGGTGCGCAGGTCGGCCAGCGACAGGCCATTCGCTGCCAGCGCCTGCGGATTCACCTGGACGCGCACGGCCGGGCGCTGCCCGCCCGCCACGCTGACCAGGCCAACGCCCGGGATCTGCGACAGCCGCTGCGCCACGCGCGTATCGACCAGGTCGCGCACCTGCGGCAGCGGCATGGTGGGCGACGTGATCGCCAGCGTCAGCACCGCCGCGTCGGCCGGGTTGACCTTGTTGTAGGTGGGCGGCACCGGCAGGTCGGACGGCAGCAGGTTCGACGCCGCGTTGATGGCCGCCTGCACCTGCTGTTCGGCCACGTCCAGCGGCAGCGTCAGGTTGAATTGCAGGGTGATGACCGAGGCGCCGCCCGAACTGGTGGACGACATCTGGTTCAGGCCGGGCATCTGGCCGAATTGCCGCTCCAGGGGTGACGTGACCAGCGACGTCATGACGTCGGGACTGGCGCCGGGATACAGCGTCACGACCTGGATCGTCGGGTAGTCGACTTCGGGCAGCGCCGAAACGGGCAGGAAACGGTAGGCGATGAGGCCCGCGATCAGGATGGCCACCATCGACAGGGTGGTGGCCACGGGGCGCAGAATGAAAAGGCGCGACGGGCTCACGGCGTTCTCGGCTTACTTGGACGCGGGCGTGGTGCCAGCCGGCGCCCCCGCGCCCAGCGTCTTGTCGCGGGTGGCGGGAATGACTTCGGCGCCGCCCAGGATTTCCACCTTGGCGCCAGCGCGCAGGCGGTCGGTGCCTTCCGTGACGACGCGGTCACCCGCCTTCAAGCCTTCGTTCACGGCGACCATGCCGCTGTTGATGGCGCCCAGCTTGACCTGGCGCACCGCGATCGTGTTGTCGTCCTGCACCAGGAAGACGAACGCGCCGGCCGAGCCCTGCTGGACCGCCGCCGTCGGAATGGCGGTCACGTCCTTGCGGGTCAGCACGTGCAGGCGCACGTTGACGAACTGGTTGGGGAAAAGCGCATCGTCGGCGTTGTCGAAGCGTGCCTTGAGCTTGAGCGTGCCGGTGGTCACGTCGATCTGGTTGTCCAGCGTTTCGAGCGTGCCGGTCGCGATGCGGCGGGTGTCGGCGCGGTCGTAGGCGTCGACCGTCAACGTCTTGCCGGCGGCGAGTTCCGCGCGCACTTCGGGCAACTGCGTCTCAGGCAGGGTGAAGACCACGGAAATCGGCTGAGTCTGGGTGATGACGACCAGACCGTTGGTGTCCGCGCTGGACACGAGATTGCCGCGGTCCACCTGGCGCAGACCCAGACGGCCGCTGATCGGGGCGGTGATGCGCGCGTAATCGAGTTGCAGCTTGGCGTTGTCGACATTGGCCTGATCGCTCTTGACCGTGCCTTCGTACTGGCGCACCAGCGCGGCCTGCGTGTCGACCTGTTGGCGGGCAATGGAATCCTGCTTGAAGAGGGCCTGGTAGCGCTGCAGGTCGCGGCGGGCGTTTTCCAGCTGGGCCAGGTTCTGCATCTGCGTGCCGCGCGCCTGATCCAAGGCCACCTGAAACGCACGCGGGTCCACCTGCGCGAGCAGGTCGCCGGCCTTGACCTGCTGCCCTTCCTGGAAGGCGACGTCGACGAGTTCGCCGCTGACGCGGCTTCGGACGGTGACGGTGTTGTAGGCGGTGACGGTGCCCAGCGAGCGCAGGAAGATGTCGATGTCCTGCTGGGCGGCGGTGGCGATCCGCACCGGCACCGGCAAGTTGGCCATGGCCGCCATGGGAGGCCGGCCGCCGGCACGTCCGCCGGGACCACCCTGCTTGGCCGAGGGCCGGAGCACCAACCACGCGATTGCCGCCACAACGAGGAGCAGCAGACCCAAGCCGACCACGCGGCGACGGCTCCAGCGGGTGGGTGGGGATACAGGACGGCTATCGGACATGGAAACGGTTCCGGCACACTCGGAAGGAAAGCCGTATTGTCTACTAGACCGTCCCGATTTCGGCCCTGATGACCGTCATGCTGAAACTACCCGCAACAGGAATCCGGGCAGCGAAACCCTGCGTAACTTCAGCCTAAGAGCTACAGAGGGTCATCTGGAATGACACATCACGGGCCACCTGCTGGGGTTTGAACTCCCCGTCCTGGGTGGAAAAACGTATCCAGATCATGTACTTATTGGCGCTGATCTCGGGGAAGACGCCGTGGGTGGGGTCCACCCAGACGCGCAGCAGCTGGAACTGTTTGCCGCCCAGCATCTGCTGATAGGCGCCCTGCTCGGCCACGATGTCGGTTTTGCGTCCGGACTCGCGCAACAGGCGCAGCGCCAGGGTCAGGCCATCGTAAAGGGGAATGAAGGGGGACACCCACGCCTGCAGGTCCGCGCAGCGCGCGGCCTCGGGCTTGTTCTGCCAGGCATAGTACGAAGGCATGTCGACCTGCGTGGCGCTGCCGGGCACCGACAGGCGTCCGCGCAGGCTGGTCAGCCATTCGTTCTCGCGCAGCGACTGGCCGGTCTTGCCAGGGGCAGCCAGGGCACTGGCCACCTTTTCCATTTCGCGCAGCATGCCTTCCAGCGCGTCCTGCGCCACGCCGGGATGATCGCGCAGCCCGACCAGCGCCAAGCGCTGGCGTTCAAGGTCTTGCAGGACCGCGCCTTTTACGTCGGTGCGTTCGCACGCGTCGAGCAGATCGAAAAGGGAGGTGACGGCAACCTGATGCTGGCGTGAGTCACCCTCGCGAGCAAAGAAGAAGAGCCTGTCGAACAGGTATTCCAGCCGCAGATAAGCACGGATGCGCTCGTTGAAGGGATATTCGTAAACGATCACGCTTTTTTACAGGCCCTATCAAGTGGTTGGCCGGCGGGCCAAGAATTTTCAGGGGTGCCGGCAGCCGCTGGCTTACCGGCCCGTGGTGGTCGCCAGCGCCAGCCAGCGGTCATGCAGGGTCAACGCCCGCGCGCGCAACTGTTCCGGTGTTGTCGTTGCGTCGTTGAGTATGACGTCGTCCGCGACCTCCAACCGGCGTGCCCGCGCAGCCTGTGCCGCCATGATACGCCTGATGTCCTGCTCCGTCAGCCCGCTGCGCTGCTGCACGCGAGCGACCTGGGTTTCGGGATCGCAATCGACCACGCAGATACGATCCACGCGGTCACGCCAACGGTCCAGGGACTCAACCAATAGCGGCACCACAAAGACCAGATACGATCCGCGAGCGGCCGCCGCCTGCCGCTGCGTTTCGCGGCCGATGGCCGGGTGCAGCACGGCCTCCAACCGCCGCCGCACCTGCGGATCGGCGAATGCCTGCGTGCGCATCCACGCGCGGTCCAGCGCGCCGTCGGGCGTCAGCGCCTGCGGTCCGAATTCGTGTTCGATCGCGGGCATGGCAGCGCCGCCGGCGGCGGTGAGCAATCGCGCGATCTCGTCGGTGTCGACCAACGCCGCGCCCCACTCCGCCAGCATGTCCGCCACGCGGGACTTGCCCGAGCCAATGCCGCCCGTCAGACCAATGTTGAACATGCTGCCTTTCCTTTGTCTCTTGCTTAGTGCCGTTGCATGGCCGTCGATACCAGCGGCCCTCGGCTGGCCGATCGTCCTGACCGGCCGTCGTGACTGGTCGCCCCAACTGGCCGTCCGGACCGGCCGTCCTGACCGGCCGTCCCTAGTTCATGAACTGCCATATGCCTTGTTCGCCGCCCAGCAGCAGCATGACCAGGCCGGCCAGCGCCAGGTACGGCCCGAAGGGCAAGGGCTGGCCGCGGCTGGCGCGGCCGGTGAGCGTCAGCGTCCCGCCGATCAGCACGCCCACCAGCGACGCACTGAGCAGCAACATCGGCAAGGCCTCGACACCAAACCACGCGCCCAGCGCGGCCAGCAGCTTGAAGTCGCCTTGCCCCATGCCTTCGCGCCCGGTCAACAGGCGGAACACATGAAAGATAACCCACAGGAAAAGATACCCGGCTGCCGCGCCGACCACCGCCGTCTGCACGCTGGTGAATGCATCAAACAGGTTCACCAGCAGGCCCGCCCACACCAGCGGCTGCGTCAGAACGTCGGGCAGCAACGTCGTTTCGAAGTCGATCCATGCCAGCGCCACCAGCATGGCCGACAAGCCCATGGCCGCCAACGCGATCGGCGTTGCGCCAAAGCGCAGCGCGCAGGCGGCGAACAGCGCGCAGGTCAGGAGTTCAATGACGGGATAGCGCCAGCCGATGGGCGCGTGGCACGCCGCGCACCGGCCGCGCAGCAGCAGCCAGCCGAGTACGGGAATCCGGGCCATTCTTTCGATGGGCGCCTCGCAGGCCGGGCATTGCGAGGCCGGCGACAGCAGGCCATAGTGTCCGGCGGGCCGCGGCTTGCCGGCGGCGTCCAGGCACTGCGCCTGCCACTCGCGCTCCATCATGCGCGGCAGCCGATGGGTCAGCACCGTCAGCCAGTTGCCCACGAACAGGCCCGCCAGCGCCGCCACGCCGATGAAGACGCCAAAGGGTAGATCAAAGACGTGCCACATCGGCGTCATCGCCCCTTGCGGTCGGGACGCGCCTGCCCATCCGACAAACCGGCGATGGCGCAAGGAATGAGGAGCCGCGCGCGGCCGTGTCGTAATTTGTGCATAAAGTGCCGGGATGCCCGGGAACGGCTAAGGGGAACGTATCGAATCTTCGCATAAGTGCGTAAAATCGGAGACAGACTCAATTCACGGATAAGCTGCCATGGCCGCGCGCGTAGAAATCGTTTCCCGCTCCCGCAAACTCAGCGTCATGGGGCTGCTGCTAGCGGGCACCGTGATCGCCGCAACCGGCTGCGCCAAGCAGAAAGCTGAAGGCTATTACGACCTGCCTGCCGAAAGCACCGTGACCGACGCCCAGTATCAAGGTTCCGGCGCCGGCTACCGCACCGTCATCCGCGCCCCGTCGCAAGTGCAGATCGAGCTCAAGCCCGACGCGCGCCGTCAACAGAACCAGAATCAGCAGGCGGTTGCTGCCGGCCAGACCACCGAAGACGGCCAGTCCGTGCCCGAAGGCGCAGAAAGCGGTGCCGGTGGCTCCGGCGGCGCCGGCGGCTCGGCACCCGCCCCCGTGGCCCCTGCCCCTGCCCCTGCGGCCAACGGCATCACCCATAGCCTCGTTCCGCAGCCGCAAACCTACATGGGCACGCTGCCGTGTTTTTCGCCCGCCATGCAGTGCACGGCCCAGCGCGTGACGCTGACGCTGGCGCCCAATGGCCGCTGGCGCGGCCGCACCGCCTACCTGGACAACGATCCCAAGAAGGGCCCGCCCGTTTCCGAGCAAGGCTGCTGGGATGCCACCGAAGAACGCCCGCCGCGCGTCATCCTGATGGACGGCCAAGGCAATGTCCGCGTGGAATTCGTGGTCGCGGCCAACAACGTGCTGCGTGTGCGCTCCATTGGCGGCCAGACGCCCAACCTGAACTACAACCTGACCCGCCAGCCGGATCTGGACCCGATCGACGAACTGGCCAGCGCCGCAGCGCCCAAGTGCCCTTGATCGAAGGGATGTCCGCCCACGGCGCGTGAGCGCCGCAGGGCGAACACCGCAGCACCCCACCCGGGCCTGACGAACACCTTGTTCGTCAGGCCCGAATTCTTTGGCCGGCAGCCATTGGGCCCGGTGAAACGACAAGCGCGGCGGAATACGGCGGCCCCCACGGCTGCACGTTATGGCGGAGGGTTTTGGCTGCGAAGCACGGCTTGCCTTACGTGTGAGCACAAGACCGCCGGCACCAAATCGCCATCAGGGAGGAACATCGGGTTTTGCCGGGCAGTCGCCGTATTCGCTGGCGGGCTCGTGCAATGCCTGGGCCGGCGCGCCAGGGCGGACGAAAGGCGGCATAGTGCGGGACGGCCAGTGCGCGCCCGGAACGGGCGATGCGCCGGACTGCCCGTGCGCACACAGCCGGCAGGCAAGTTGCATGGCGTTGCGGGCGCCGAGTTTGGCGAAGATGCGGGCGCGGTGGGCCTCGACCGTGCGCAGGGAAATGCCCAGGTCGATGGCAATGACCTTGTTGGCGCGCCCAGCCGCCACGTAGTCAACAATCTGGCGTTCGCGGGCGGTCAGGGCTGAAAGGGCGGCGTCGAGTTCGGGGTGAGGAAAGGGCATGGAAGCTCGTTTGCAATGTAGGATTGCAAACAGTCTGCCCCGCCGGCCGGGCCGCCGTAAGCTGGCAATTCTGCTAGGGGCTGATGAAAACGCCTCGCCTCAATTGCCCTATCAAGCGCCTGTACCAGGTGCCTTGTACCGAGCGCCCCGCATCGCGCGCCCGGATGTCACCGACCCGCCGCTTCAGGCCGTGTAGACCAATTCCAGATTGTCGATCAGTCGCGTGGCGCCCAGCTTGGCCGCGGCCAGCACGACGACGGGTTCGCCCGCCTGCAGGTCGGCGGCCTCGGGGCGCTTCAGATCGCGCTGGCGGCGCAGGGCCACATAGTCGACCTTCCAGCCGCGCTGCGTCAGCCGCTGGGCCGCGTCGTTCTCCAACGCAGCAGCATCGCGCTCGCCCTGGGCCAGGCGGCGGCCGATCTCCTGAAGCTCGGCGTACAACGCCGGCGCCTCGGCGCGCTCGCCGTCGGTCAGGTAGCGGTTGCGTGACGACAGCGCCAGGCCGTCGTCCGCGCGCACGGTTTCATGCGCCAGCACCTCGACGGGCAACTGGAACTGGCGGCACATGTTGCGCACCACCATGAGCTGTTGGTAGTCCTTCTTGCCGAACACCGCCACGCGCGGCTGCAC
Source organism: Achromobacter animicus (assembly GCF_902859585.1). GTDB lineage: Bacteria > Pseudomonadota > Gammaproteobacteria > Burkholderiales > Burkholderiaceae_B > Achromobacter > Achromobacter animicus. The sequence goes on from NZ_CADIJM010000020.1 coordinate 60,266, forward strand.
GCAGGAAAACAGCTTCAGCACGACGGTGCTGACACCGGCAAAAAACCCGGGACGGAACTCGCCTTCCAGGATGTCGCCCAGGTCATCGGGCGGCTGGATGCGAAAATTCTGCGGCTCGGGATACATCTCGCGCTCGTTCGGCGCGAACAGCACGTAGACGTCACGCGCCGCTTCAAGCTTTTCGATGTCGGCGGCCAGGGTACGCGGATACTGGTCGAAGTCCTCGTTCGGGCCGAACTGCAGGCGGTTCACGAAGATGCTAGCCACGACGGGATCGCCGTGCTGGCGCGCCAGCTTCATCAGCGACAGGTGGCCTTCATGCAGGTTGCCCATGGTGGGCACGAACGACACGCGGTTCTGTCCGCGCAGGTGATCGCGCAATTCCTGGATGGTGTGTACGACTTTCAAGGGAATCTCCGGGGTGGGCAGGAGCCCGGTCAGGATCAGGCCGCGACGGCTGCCACGCTGGTGTACGCCAGGCGGACGTAGATGGGCGCATACGGCTCGGCCTGCGTGATTTCCAGCAGCGATTCGCGCGCCAGTTCGAGCATGGCGATGAAATGCACGACGACGACCGCGGCGGGTGCGCCCTCGCGGACGCGCTCCATGAAGAGGTCGCCGAACTCCATGAAACGCACGTCGTTCAGGCGGCGCAGGATGTGCGTCATGTGATCGCGCACGGACAGCTGCTCGCGCGTGATGTGGTGATGCTGGTTCAGCTTGGCCCGCTTCATGATGTCGGCCCAGGCCGCGCGCAGGTCGTCCACGCTGACGTCGGGCAGCGCGCGCTCGACGCTGAGGTCGGCCACGGCCTGGCTGCTGACGAAATCGCGCCCCAGCTGCGGCATCTTGTCGAGCTTCTGGGCGGCCAGCTTCATCTGCTCGTACTCGAGCAGGCGGCGGACCAGTTCGGCGCGGGGATCTTCGGGCTCTTCGCCGGTGTCGGTCTTCTTGACCGGCAGCAGCATGCGCGACTTGATCTCGATGAGCATGGCCGCCATCAGGAGGTATTCGGCGGCCAGTTCGAGATTGGTGATGCGGATCTGATCCACATACGACAGATACTGCCGCGTGACATCCGCCATGGGGATGTCCAGAACGTTGAAGTTCTGCTTGCGGATCAGGTAAAGCAGCAGGTCCAGCGGCCCTTCGAACGCCTCGAGGAAGACTTCCAGCGCATCGGGCGGGATGTACAGGTCCGTCGGCATCTGGAACAGCGGTTCGCCATACAGACGCGCAAACGCCACGCTATCGATGGTGTCGGGCGTGCTGTCGACGGACGGTGCCACTAGCTTGGCCAGGGCATCGCCTGGCACCGAGGGGTTCTGGACCATGTTTGCCGAGAACGGTATCAGTCGGCCTGATACACGTACGGCCTTTGCGCCACGCGAGCCGCGCGGAAGCCTTCGAGCAGCTCTTGATCCTGCGGTTTGTCCCAGAGGCGGGCGCGTCCCTCGCGCTGGCGCTCTTCGGTGCCAGGGTGGGATTTCTTGAAGTCCTTGAGGAACTGGGTGATCTCGGATTCGTAGTTGGTCGCCATGACGCCAATTTCATTAGGTTGCAGATGTCTCGAGTTTACTTCACGGCGGCCATATCCCCGGCGTTACAATCGTCAGGCTTCCACCGCAGCCCGTCCGACATGTCCGCAGAATCCGCCGCCGCAGCCAATCCCGCTCCACCGTCAACCCCGGATGCGGTGCGCGCGGCGCGCATGATCCCCTTCATCGTCGGCTGCGCGCTGTTCATGCAAATGTTGGACGCGACGGTCGTGGCGACCGCCCTGCCCGCCATGGCACGGGCCCTGGGATCCACCCCGGTGCGGCTCAATGTGGCCATCACGTCGTACCTGTTGGCCGTCGCCGTCTTCGTGCCCATCAGTGGGTGGGCGGCGGACCGCTACGGCGCCCGGCGCGTATTCATTACCGCGATCGGCCTGTTCACCCTCAGTTCCGTCGCCTGCGCTATCTCGCAGGACCTCCCCCAACTCGTATTGGCCCGGATCGTCCAGGGCATGGCCGGCGCCATGATGGTGCCGGTGGGCCGCATCATCCTCCTGCGCACCGTCCCCAAGCAGGATCTGCTCAAGGCCATGTCCTTCCTGTCGATCCCGGCACTGCTGGGACCGGTGATCGGACCGCCGCTAGGCGGTTTCATGGTCACGTACATGTCGTGGCACTGGATCTTCCTGATCAACATCCCGATCGGGTTCCTGGGCATTTTTCTGGTGCTGCGGTACGTCACCGAAATCCGCGAAACCGGCACGCCGCGGCTCGATTGGATCGGCTTTCTGCTGAGCGCCGGCTGCCTGGCCACCCTGGTCACCGGCTTCGAGGCCATCGGCCGCGACGTGATGCCGCTGCCCATGCTGCTCGGCCTGATCTCCGTGGGCATCGTGTGCGGACTGCTGTACGGCGTGCACGCACGGCGCACCGAACATCCCATCATCGATCTGTCCCTGATGCGGATTCCCACGTTCGCCATCTCCACGCTGGGCGGCAACCTGTGCCGCTTTGCCGTCGGCGCCACGCCGTTCCTGCTGGCCATGCTGCTGCAGGTGGGCTTTGGCCTTTCGCCGTTCTCGGCCGGCCTCATCACTTTCGCCAGCGCCGCCGGCGCGCTGCTGATGAAGTTCGTGGCCACGCCCATCGTGCAACGCTTCGGCTTTCGCCGCGTGCTGACCTTGAATGCGCTACTGACGGGCGGTTTCATCATCGTCTGCGGCGCCTTCAACCCGGCCACGCCCGTATGGCTGATGATCGCCATCCTGCTGGTGGGCGGCTTCTTCCGGTCGTTGCAGTTCACGGGGGTAAATACGCTAACCTATGCCGACATCCCGCCCGCCAAGATGAGCCGCGCCAGCAGCTTTTCGGCCATGGCCCAGCAACTGGGCATCACGCTGGGCGTCGGGGTGGCTGCGGTCACGTTGAACATCAGCATGTCGCTGCGCGGCGCCGAAACGCTGGCCATCAGCGACGTGGTTGCCGGCTTCATCGTCATCGGCCTGCTGTGCATGGCATCGACTTTCTCCTTTAGACGCCTCGACCCGCTGGCCGGGGCACACCTGAACGGCGCGAAAAACAGTGACGACGAATGAATTTGTCCTAGCCCTGGACCAGGGCACGACCAGCTCCCGGGCCATCGTGTTCGACCGCGACGGCGTGGTCCGCGGCGTCGGCCAACGTGAATTCCGCCAGCACTATCCCCGTCCGGGCTGGGTCGAGCACGACGCCAACGAGATCTGGCACAGCCAGCTCGACGTCGCCCGCGAAGCCTTGCGCAACGCCGGCGCGGCTGCCGCTGACATCGCCGCCATCGGCATCACCAACCAGCGCGAAACCACGCTGATCTGGGAACGCGCCACCGGCCGCCCGCTGGCGCGCGCCATCGTCTGGCAGGACCGCCGCACGGCCCCGATGTGCGACCAGCTCCGCCAGGACGGCCACGGCGACTTCCTGCAGGCGCGCACGGGCCTGGTTGTCGACGCCTACTTTTCCGGCACCAAACTGGCCTGGCTGCTGGACCACGTGCCCGGCGCCCGCCGCCTGGCCGAACGCGGCGAACTTGCCTTCGGCACCATCGACACCTGGCTGATCTGGCAACTGACGGGCGGCGCGGTACACAGCACCGACCCCAGCAATGCCTCGCGCACGATGCTGTTCGACCTGCACACGCAGGACTGGAACGACGACATCCTGGCGCTGCTCAACATCCCGCGCAGCGTCTTGCCGCAGATCGCGCCCAGCAGCGCCATCGTCGGCGAGGCGCTGCCGGAATGGCTGGGCGGCTCCGTGCCCATCGCGGGCGTGGCGGGTGACCAGCAGGCCGCGACCTTCGGTCAGGCCTGCTTTACGCCGGGCATGGCCAAGAACACCTACGGCACCGGCTGCTTCATGCTGATGAACGTGGGCGACAAGCCCGTCGAATCGCGCAACAACCTGCTGTCCACGGTCGGCTGGGGCCTGCCTCAAGCGGGGCAGGACAAATGGAAGCCGGCGTACATGCTGGAAGGCGGCGTCTTCGTGGCCGGCGCTGCGGTTCAATGGCTGCGCGACGGGTTGGGCATCATCCAGCGCTCCGAAGAAATCGAATCCCTGGCCGCCAGCGTCTCGGACACGGACGACGTTTTCATGGTCCCGGCCTTCGCCGGTCTGGGCGCACCGCACTGGGATCCCTACGCGCGCGGCACCCTTGTTGGCCTGACTCGCGGCACCACACGCGCCCACATCGCACGTGCCACGCTGGAATCCATCGCCCTGCAAAGCGCTGAACTGCTGACGTGCATGAATGCGGACAGCGGCATCGCTTTGACGGAATTGCGCGTCGACGGCGGCGCCGCCCGCAATGACCTGCTGATGCAGATGCAGGCTGACATTCTGGGCGTTCCGGTTGTCCGCCCCCGGGTTCCCGAATCGACTGCACTCGGCGCAGCGGGCCTCGCCGGCCTGGCTGTAGGCTTCTGGTCGGGTCAGGATGAATTTGCATCGAAGTGGCAGGCTGAACGCACGTTCACGCCGGCCTGGCCTCAGTCCGTGAGAGATGCGCGGATGAAGCGGTGGCGGCAGGCAGTGGAGTTGTCTAAGGGGTGGTCGGTAGGGGCCGCTAAGTAAGGCATCGGTTGTTGGTTTGGCGTTGGTGTCTGGCGCCCAGATAGATGGCCTTGTGCTGCGCAAGGCCTTCACCCGTGTCCCCATCGATCAGCGATTTGGTGAACTCGGGCGACACGTCGATGCCGTATTGTGGTCGCACCGGCACCCGTCACCGGTGCGCGGAGAATCTTCGCCGCATCTCGGCCGAGAGCCCATCCACGGCCTCAACCGATTGGCGCAACCCCTGCGACAGTAGATGCGTGGCTCCAACGGCACATCGTCGGCACTTTGACTTCGGCGCCAACCAAAGACGAGTTACGGTGCCGTGCGCGATTCGACGTCCATATCATCCGGCCACCCCACCTTGGGCGCTAAACGCAGGGTCAAGTGATAGAGCGGCACATCTTTGTTCCAATCACGGGAAGGGTTTGGATATTGGGGTAATGCTTCCGGTCCCAGGCTCATGAACGCGCGCGCCATTGCCCACATGTGTTCGCCGTAGGCGTTGCTGCCAGCTAATTGGAAGCGATCAATGCCGCGAGACCACTCGATCAAGATTCGGAAGCTGAACAAACGCGTTCTACGGCGCCGTCTTCGACTCAACGTCCATATCAATCGGCCAATGCACTTTTGGTGCCAGTCGCAGCCCAGGATCACACGCCGGGATGTGATTATTCCAATCACGCGGTAGGTTCGAATACTTTGGCAACGACCCGGGTCCCTGGTTCATGAACGCGCGCGCCATGGCCCACATATGTTCCCCATCGGCATTGCTGCCGGCCAATTGGAAGCGATCAATAACGTGATTGGAACCTTGTGCAACCACTGCAATATCGACGCCCCAAGCAAAAATCGGGACGCCGCTCGGGCTTGGGCTCATTCGGCTCCAGGCTTCGGCGCGCAGATCTTCCCAGTTAAAAATCACGGGGCATACGCCCGTACCTTTGCCGCTTACTAGGTTGCCGTTGTGAAAGCGATAAACGTAGACCTTGCGACGCTTGCGATTAAAGCGGATCGGCTCATCGCGAGGGGGGGCCGCGCCAGAGCGGAATATTCCTATTCCGGCAACCAGTGTCCCAATTGACAAGGCCGTCGTCAGCATGAACAGAAATGGGTGGCTCGAAAATGCGCCGCCGCCAAGATCGAAGAAAAATATCTTTACGATAAATACTGCTATTAGGAACATCGAAAAAGCAAAAATGAATATGACTGTGCGATTCAAATTGCGGGAGCCGCTAAGTTCCAGATAGATATCGTCCACGAAGTTCGGGCAGCGGCCTAACAGAGGCAGTGGTGCACTAGGCAATGTATTCGGCAGAGGCAGGTCGGCTCGCCACCCTTTTGTTGGATTATCCAAACGTGCATTTTTTTTCATCATTACTTTGCTTCTATACATTCCACTTTGGCAATCATCTCGGGATCGATAACATTGGGGAGGTACTCGACGCTGATGACTACCACATCAATATCGTGCCCTACCGAAAGTTCGACATCCCCCTCGATGACAAGGAAACTCGACTTACTCTCATCAGCGAGAGTCAGCAGTTCTTCCTTGACTGTCGGAATGGTGCTATCCGGGCGGTAATCCAACGGATTGCATGGAAGGATCACTTCTTCCTTTTTTGCAGCATCGTGAGGGTAATTGCCCGACGCGAGCACTTCGTCCCCCCGATAGCGGTTGACTTGAAGTTTCCATGAGTACGCAGCCCTGACCGAGTCGTATCGCGGAAGAACTATTCGATATTTCAAGCGCGGGATAACTGCGGGGCCAGCCTCCATGCCTCCCATGGCTGCAGCCAACCCTTCGTAATGCACCAAGCGGATCTCAGAATCAAAAATCACATGTGCATCGATTCCCAAAACAGCTGCATTCAACGCAGCAACCGCAGTACTGGCGTCGGTAAATTTACCGGAATCGGATTTACCAAAGTGGCTGCAGTAGACCCACCTCTCCAATGGCGAAGATTCTGCTTCCTCTCCGATTCTCTCGGCTATATATGCGATCAAGCCGAAAAGAATTGCCCAACCGACGGGTCCAAGCACCCATGTCGAGCTTAGAATGGCTGCGGAGCTTGCGTAAATAGCGTATCCCGACGCAGCTGCGCTCGCTCCATAAAACGCGGCCGCTGTGTAATATCCAACCTCCGGTCGGCCTCCCAAATCGCGAGCATTTCTTGCAGATTTGAATGACGCGATTGCATCGACGAAACCAGATACCGCACTCAGTAAAGCTCCAAATCGCGCCAGAGCTTTACCAGCATTCGCGATCCGGCTGATTGCACCGCTCCCGGTCGCAGGCGCGCGCAGGACCTTCCGCGCCTGTTCGGCACTGCCCTTCAACGCCAGTCCCACTACCTCAAAACTTCCCCCCAAAACTCCGATCGACGCCGAATACACCGCCAGCACGGCTTCCACGTGTTTAGCTCCAAAGGTGGCATCCACGGCTTCAACCGATTTACGCAAGCCCTGCGATAACAGGTACGTGGAGCCAACAGCAAGCAGCAGTTCAGCGCTTCCGACCGTGCCGCGGGCAATCGCGGCAGCACTGCGCGCGCCCCTCAATCCGGTCTGCGCGAGGTCGGCGGCCCGCGCCACGTTTAGCTGAAGACCGGCCAAGGCCTTGCGCGCCCCCGGCTCCAGCGTGCCGGCGAGCACTTTGAGTTCGCTTAGCGCTCCGCCGGCCCGGCGCGTGGCGTCTCCGATAACCTCCCCTGTTTGCTGGGTGGCATCCTTGACGACGTCGCCAAAGCGCTTTCGCAAGTCATTCGCGTTTCCTTCGGCCCACAACACCACGTCAACCATCTGTTCCGCGAGTTTCGGATCGCTCAGGGCCAGGCTGAGGACACCAGCAGTCAGCACCGACCGCACCTGCTTGTGCGCCTTTCCGGTCGCTTTCTCAATGGCCGTCGCAAGCCTGTTTCGGTCTTCCCCGATCTGCTTGCACATCAATGTGTAAAACTCACCCAGCTTCATCTGAACGGCGACCTGGGTCATGTATGTGCGCGAGTACAGCAAGAGCGATGCGCTGTTCACACGCGTGGCGACGTTGCGCACGCCGGCATCAACCTTCAGTTCCAGTCGGCTCACCGCACCGTTGTAAGCGGCCAGCACACTGGCGATCGCGTCCTGGACGTTAGGCCATATGAGTTTGTCGCCCAGGTCGCTACTGGTAATGATCTTGGTGACCGGGGCGTAGAGCTTCCCGAAGTCGTTCCAATCCAGTTCGCCCTGATTGCCGAACGTGGGCACCAAACTTTGCATCAGGCTTTTGTCGAGCGCCAGCAGGGTCTTGAAGACGATGCTCTGACCATCCTTGACCCAGGCTTCCCACGCGCGCGCTGACGGTCCGGTGACGGGTTGAATGTTGCCCTCGGAATCTGGTTTAGGCGTTGCTTCGGTGATGCCGCCGCTCAGGCACAGCTCCATGGTGCGGATGTAACCCAATACTGAGTACGCATTTTGCGCATCGTCGTCATACTGCTCCGCCGAGCGGAACATCGGGTTGTTGAGGATCTGGTCTGCGTAGAGTTCGGCCAGCTTGTCCACTTGCGTCTGCAACCGCGCCTTGTGCGCTTCGAACGCTTTCTCCCAACTGGCGCGCGCCACTTCGTCGTATCGCTCATCGAGCCGCGCAAGCAGCTTCCCTGCCTTGTGCTCGACCTGTTCGGCTCGCTCGCGAGCGGGGTCGCCGAAAACCGGCGGCCCCGCCGTTCCACTGTGGTAAGCATAGGGACTGTGGGCAATGGCGTTGTCCGCGGCCACTTTGCAGAGTTCACGCAGGCGCTTCAGGCTTTCGGACGTGAAGAATTTGTAGTTGTTGAGCGGGTCTGCCTCATAAGCCTGCCGCTCCCTTAGCCAACCCAGGCGCTGATGATTGATTTCCTGGACCATCCCGACCGGGTCCGGCAGGACCAGCGCCAACACGCCATTCGGCAATTGCTCGCGCTGTGTCTGAATCCGGACGAAACCTTCAAGCGCGTTCAAGCGATGATTGCGCGAGCAAAACCCGTGCACGCTGACAAAATCGCCGATCGTGGGCGTAGCGTATTCCAGCACGTGCTGATCGACCTGAAGGCTCTGCTCCGTCATTGCGATGCCTACACTCGCGGGATCGTTCCGCGCAGTCTGCAAGTCAAGCTCGTAAAACCTGATGGCCATTGGCGACTTTTCGCCCGCGAAACTGTGGAGATAGCGATTCAATACGCTGTCGGAC
>NZ_CADIJM010000021.1 GCF_902859585.1 Achromobacter animicus
TGCTGCCGGTCCTGACCTTCGATGAATCGGGGCATGTCGACTCCCGGGATCGAGATACCAAACTCTATCTAGATCACCGTAGCGGCGTCAAAGAGTTTTCACACAGCCTCGACCCGAAGCTGCCATTACTTCGTTATATCGAATGCTTGATGATAGGTAACAGTGCCGTTTGGTTTCGGTAGCCCAAACGAGAAAGCCATAAAGTACTCGGGCGGCACATAGGGCAAGACAAGATTGGCGTCGTTTGCAAAACCAAATCGTTGGTAATAGGACGGGTCACCAAGGACCACACAGCCTGACGCACCTTGCTGAGAAAGCCTCTTCAACGCCCCTCGTATCAGCTCAGAGCCGATGCCGAGTCCTTGCCATTTTGGCGTGACCGAAACTGGGCCAAGCCCAAACCATCCTAAACTGCCATCGGATATGGAAACTGGGGATACCGCGACATTTCCAACGATGGTCCCCTCCATTTCGGCAACTAAGGAAATGGTTAGAGCACTCGCTTCGCGCAACCCAGCAAGAATGAACTGTTCGTTGTGGTCGGTATGCGGTGCATTTAGAAATGCCGATTCCGTTACGGCTTCAATTGCTGGAACATCTTCTTCTGCTTCGCGGCGGATGATTGGCGTTCTCATGTTGATGAGTATAGGCCGCAACGGCTGCTTCTGGCCAAAATCAATTTCACCCGTCTGCTCAAAGATGCACTCACGCTGGTCGAACTCCCGTAGTCGCCGATATCGCAACAGCTCTCGTGTGTTACGGATAGTCAGCGGTGTGAATCACCTGCTGAGTCTGCGGCACAACTGGATGGCCCACGCTTAGGCGCCCCACGCATTCGCTGGTGAACGTCTGTAAACAGCCTGAAGCAGTCGGCAGCGGAAAAACTCCGGACGTCCGTTCCTGGCCGCTTGCAGCCGTTCGAGAGCAGTGCTACGCAGTTACAGTGAGAATTCCTTTGGGCTTTCTGCGCCTATCGGGTGGCAGATCCAGCGCCTCTAAGCAAGGCGCTGTTTGCCATTTGTGCGGATCTAAAACGTCATTCTGAAACCCGCCGTTGCGGTGACGATGTAGCTGCCGGAGAAATCCGCGTCGGCGTCGACCTGGGCGTAGATTGCATAGCGATCGCTCCAACCGTAATTTGTGCCCAGCCCAACGCTGCCCCACGTACGCGCCATGCTGCTGGACGCGGGTACGCCGGCCACGCGCACACGGGTTCCGTCCAGGAATTCATGTTTCACATTGGCGACGCCGTAGACGCTCGATTCCCGATTCACGCCACCCGTTTGCCAATTATTTTTGTAGTCCAGCGCGATGCCGATGCGGGCCAGCAGGCTGTCGCCCCTGTCGCTTTCCACGTGCGCGCCGAATCTGTCATTGAAACTGTCGAAGCGGGTTGATACGTAGCTTAGCTGCGCCTGAGGGATCAGGGCCAGCCGCTCGTTCAACCCGAACGCCTTGCCCGCTTCGATACCCAGCCCGTAACTGTTGGCTTGGCTGCCGCCCTTTAACTTGCCGGCCAGCCGGGACTTCAGGTCGCTGTCGAACCAGGTTGCTTGGGCCTGTGTGTCGATATAGACGCCATTCTTGCCATACCAGGTCAGGGTCGGTGTCAGACCATAGGCCGTGGTGTCGATCGTGCCGTTGCCATACATCGAAAACACGTGTGTGTCGGCCTTGCCGTAGTAAACGGCTATGCCTCCCACCAGACGAGATCCTTCTTCCTGACCCGCCAGGATACGGTCAACACCAAATTGCGCCTTCCAGCTGTCGATATCCTGGCGCGCGCCCGTGGTGGACGTGGAAGGCTCGAGCCGGCTCGTCGTGCCCTCCATCCGGCTCCATACGCCGTTGTGGCCGACATCCGCCGAATCATAGAGGCGATTGCCGACCCGCTGGCGCAGGGTGGGCAGCCGGCTCAAGTTAAGCAGTGTGTTGGCGTAGGCTTCATAGACCGGCACACCGGGCTGATACAGCAGGGGCGGTTCGGCGCCCGGCGAAACGCCACCGGTCGGCGGAGTGCCGGGGCCGATTGGGGGCGTGCCAGGATCGATCGGCGGTGTGCCAGGATCGATCGGCGGTGTGCCAGGATCGGTTAGGGACGATCGCAAATACCAGCCACCGTCTGCGGAGTCCTGCTGCAGGACATAGCCATAGGCGCCGGCCACCAGGGCTGGCCGTCCCTGGATGACGTAGTCGCCATTGGCCAGGTTGAACTGCCCCGCCGAGATCCCGTTGACCTGCACGATCTGTATGCCCCGTTGGGTCAAAGCGCCAGCGCCTCCCATGTTCTTCACGTTGACGGGCGTCGCGCCTGCGGTGTCGCCCGTGACGACCAACTTATCTGTTGGAGAGTTGTCCCCGCCAAGCTGGGTGCGGATCTCCAGGTTCCCGCTCTGGGCCGTATAGTTGCCTGCGATAGTGAGGGTGCCGAAGCCGCTGCGCGGCCCCGGTGCGACGGTCCCCCGGTTGACCGTTGCACCGACTCTTCCCGTGCCGGTCATCCATGCCCCCGTCAGGACGTTTACCGGCCCGCCGAGGACGCCATCGATCTGCAATGTGCCGGCGTGGATATCGGTGGTTCCGGTGAAGGCGGAGCTGTCGCCCGACAAGGTCAGCCTGCCGGCACCCAGCTTGTTGAGGCTGGAGGTTCCGGAGAACGCGGTCATCACCCCCACTTCGTAGCCGTTGGTGTCGAACGAGGCTCCCTCGCTTCCGATCGCCTGCGTCAGGAAGCCATTGAGGAAATTGGCCTTGTCGCGCCGAGCGCGCAGGACGCCGCCATCCAGGGTAAAGGTCGCGTTGCCGGCGCCCTTGATGACCGAGCCGGTCTCCAGTACGCCGCGGCCGCTGGCATCGCCAATAAGGTTCAGCGTGCCTGTGGCGGTGCTGCTTACGGTTACCCACGTGTCGCTACCGGCGACCGCCAGACCGCCCTTGGCGATGTTCAAGGTTCCGGTGCCTGCCGAGCCAATTTCGATACGATCGCTTGCCCTAAGTGTCGAGATATCGGAAGTCGTGCTGGATACGCTCACCGTGCCGACGCCGCTCGCCTGGTTGCCGATGTAGATCGATGCGGCGGCGCCTGGCGCCGACGATCCGACGGTGCGCACGGTGGCGCCTTCCAGGACGTGCAGGTCTCCAAGACCCTCGAAACCGACGTAGATATTGTTGAACGGGTCCCAGACGGATGTCGGCCCAGATACCGTGACGCTGCCCTGGCTGCCGGGGCCGCGCCCGATCAGTGCCTGGCCACTATGCACGGCGCCGCCATCATCAATACGCAGCGTGCCCTTGCCAAGCGCGCCGATCTGGAACGCATTCGGCGTGGCGAGATTCCAGGTCGACCCTGCCCCGGACACGTGCACCTCGCCGACGCTGCCGTTGTCTCCGCCGATGACGGCCGACTCGCTTTGCGCCATGCCTCCGTTCAAGATTCTTAACGTGCCGTCGCTGCCGGTCTCCCCCCCGATATACACCGGGCCGAGGCTGTTCCAGGTGGACGCTGTGCCACTGCCGTCACGGCCGGAAACCGTCAGGGTGCCCACGCCGCCGTTGCGGTTGCCAATGAGTGCCCAATCGTTTTGCACGGAGCCGCCACCGGAGATAGTCAAAGTCCCGGTGAGGGAGTCGCCCACGATCAGATCGCCTCCAAGGGCCCAATGCGGCGTTTGGACTGCCCCTGGCACTATGTCCCCGGTACTGGAGACCGCCTGGGCATAGGTGGGATGCGCGACATGGGCAGCACATAACACGAAAATCGCCGACGTCAGCCGATTTACCGTCACTTTATAGGTACAAACCACGACAAACCCTCCTCAAACTGATGCGAAGTTTTGAGAAAGATTACATTGTGTCGTAGTGTGTCGCCAGAAAGAAAAAGTTAAGGATGGTCAAGCGGCCTAAAGCGGCCAAGCGATAGGAGATTACGACCGACTGCTCCTGGCCGCTGGCAGACGTTCGTCGACCGCGTCGAGCTCACAGATGTTGTAGGGTAGGGCAGGCGCACTGGCATGGGGGCCTCGAGATGTGATGGTCCCAATCATCACCCAAGTTCAATGAACTTTCTGGGGAAGAATGCGATGTTCAATGAACCACTGCGGCCAAAGTGGATGAACCAAATTTCGCTAAGTCCATGATTCACAACATGTCGAGTTTCCACCTTCAATGAACTTCGACACTAGGGCGCGTTTTTTCCTGCCTGAGGGGGCATCTGTGGACGATTTGAATAGTGCCGATGTGCCCGACGAAGAGGTTGGGGTATCTGAACTGTGGCCAAGCTATATGCAAAGCAAGAAGGTGCACAAGATGTGCGCCTTGGCGCGGCTTGTTTCCGGCTGGATAGAAGAGCAGTTGTACAGGGTCGGAATCTCGACGTGCAGTGCTGATCATCTGTCCTTGACGGCGTTCTCCGTCGTACACGAACACCACAAGTCTTGTGTTTTGTTGGTAGAAGAAGGCCTTTTTGGCTCCGCGGCAGCGTTAATGCGGCCGTCTCTAGAGGCTTACTTTCGTGGTCTTTGGTTGCAATGGGCAGAGGGGGATGAGCTTCAGAAATTCCAAGAAGGGAAGCACAGTCTTGAGCCGCAGCGCTTCATCAAGCAGCTCCTTCAGAGATCAAAGGTCGAGCGCTATGGTGATCTGCTGCCGATGTGGGAAGAATCTAAGCAGACGCTCCATGGTTACGTGCATCACGGGTACCAATCGCTTGTGCGCAGGTCAGGGGAAGTTGAGGTGACCGCCGAGGAGGTTACGACAATGTTGAAGTTCAGTACGGGGCTCGCTCTGCATGCTTCGCTGGATTTCACCGAGCTAGTGGCTAGGAGGCCCCCGGCAGGAGAGGAGACTGAACTTCGTCAGGCTGCGGTCGCGCTGCAAGGAAAAATAGTAGCTTTTATGCGCGCGCTGGACCTGGCCACGGTGAGGTAGAGCTTAGCTGCCTCTTGGCGGCATTCGTGGATCGCAGGTTTGTCTATGACCGCGGCAAGTGGGTTCTGGTCGGTGATGCCGAACGGCCAGAGCTACGCCGGAGGGCACGGCTACACCCTCGCCACCGCTTCGTATCAGTACGCATCGGCGTGCGTGGCTCCTTACACAGCGCAAACGGATGGCATGTTCAATTTCACCTTGTACGGACTGTCCGGCAGCGCGTCCGCCACCATTACGTTTAAGCACGATCTCAATTGCAGGTGGCCACAATGAAAAAAATTGGTCCAACGTTCCATGCGGAGCTGATGGCGGCAGGCTTGGCTGGCTTGCCGTTTGTTTGGCGCGAAGATGGAACATTTCTTTTCACGACGGAACCCAATGGGATGGGCACCAAGCCCATGACGCCGGAACAGATCGCCGCGGTAATGGCGGTATACGACGCGCATGACCCAGATGCCGAACCGCCGGCGAACGTGCCGCAAGTGGTATCGCGCTTTCAAGGCCGCGAAGCTATGCACCAGACACTCCTCGGCGAGGGCTCTCTATTCGACGCGGCCGAGGCCGTGCTTGCACATCCGGACACGCCTGCGATGTACCGGCGCGCCTGGGATGACTTGCAGGAGTTCCGACGCGATAGCGAAATGCTCGCCGCCATTGCCGAGATGTTGGGTTTGACGTCGGCGCAGATCGACGCGCTGTTTATCCTGGCCGGAAGCATTGAGGCGTGAAGGGGCGGTGATGGGAATTTATGCGGACGTGCAAAAGCTCGAAGTCGGCGAGCTGGTGGACCTGTACGAGCTAGACGCCAGCGGCATTGGGGGAACCCGCCGCGGCCCGTCGGGCCCGCAAAGAGCTTTTGGCAAGGGGAACTCGGAGGCGGCATGGTCCGAGGGGTACGCCTTCATGCGGCGACGCGTGCCGCCGCTGCAGAGCTTTATCGCGCACGCGGCGTTGCGGCGAACGACGTGGCGATCTGGGTCGTCATCGAATTCGACGACGTGCTGGCTGCCGGCCTGGCGCGGTTGCTGCTCTGGTCGGATCCACGACGTTTGCCGGCCGTGGGTGATGAGGAAGGCTCTTGGGCGCTCTACCTGCGCACTTGGCGCCCCGGCGCTTATGACCGCGGGACGCCCAGCCAACGCAACGCGCTTCGCGCTAAGTGGGCCTCGAATTACGGGGCCGCGATGAGGGAGGTTTGCCATGCTGGCATGGCTTGAGCGATTCAAACGGTATCTGGTGGCGATTGGCGCCGCTCTGGTGCTGGCCGTGGGGACGTATCTGCGGGGGCGCAGCGCTGGAAAAGGGGGCGGAGCGGGAACGACGGGCTGCGGAGATCAACGAACAGGCCGCTCAGGCCCGCAAGGAGGTGCGTGATGTGCAGTTGGAAACGGCCCGTATGGGCGACGACGCTGTTGCTGCTGAGCTTGAGCGGGACTGGGTGCGCGACCCCGGAACGGGTCGGCGTTGATTATTGCGAACATGCGCGGCCGATCTATTTCGATTCGCAGGCGCAAGTCGGAGCAACGCCCGCACCTATTCGGCGCCAGGTGCTGGAAGGGAATAAGGTCTGGCGACGTCTCTGCGATGCTTAGGGCAGAAAGGATGCAGCGCCATGCCCTAGTAAAAATGGCATTCGCCAGCTCTCGCGTCCATGCGATGAGCCAGCGCTTATAGACTTGCTGGGGATGCTAAGTGGAGGCGGCGCCGCGTCTAATTACAAAAGAGCGACTGATGTCCAAGGCTACTGCGGCGTGCGCTGCTTGGTGGGATCGCCCTGAACCTGTTTGCGCGCTGCTTCTTCTTTTTGTTCTTGGGTTTGTTGCTCTTGCTGCTTGTTCGACTGTTCGTCCTGACCGGGTTGCGAAGGAGGACCGGCGGCGCTAAAGCGAGTAGGGAATGTCATGATGTGTACCTCTTGAGTTGTCGTGACGTATGCCACCTATTCACGGTACTCCCCACAGCACGTACGTCCTAAGACTGAATTGAAACAACCGTAAGGCACTGACCGTCCCGGGCCTACACTAGGTTTAGGTAACCGGCGGGAGGACGCCATGACACAGTCAACGGGTGTAAACGCACAGGAGCGTTGGGACGATGAAGGTGGCTCGCAGCTTGCTTCGCTGGCCAAATCATTCGCTATCGAGGAATACGAGGAGTCTGAGCGTCGAATTCTCGCCTTCCTTGGGGCGTCCATTTTGAGCCTTTGGGATGAGCTTCCGCTTGACGCGCGCCAACAAGTGCTGAATCGTCAAAGTGCTCAAGCAGCATTTACTAAGTCTGCACTTAAGGCGAAGATTGCGCGCCTAGCAACGGATGATCTTTTGTAGGATTCGCCATGGACCACGATCATCAAGATGACCATGAAATTGAGCGCTGGCTGAACGAGGGGGGCGTGCAACTGCCTACGTTTGTTGAGATGCTGGACCCTCGGGTTCTTGACGAGCATGAGCGGCGCGTCATTGGTTGCCTGGGAGCTGCGGTCGTGAGCGTTTGGCACTCTATGTCGACCGACGCTCGAAGGGTTGTATTGCAGGCTGCCGTCAGGAATTCAACTTATGATGCTAAGTCGCTAAAGGGAGAGGTTGCAGCGTTTTTGCGAGGGAAGGGAAAATCGGCGTGACAGGCCCCAAGAAAACTTCCGGGCAGAAGTGCGCAACCTCGCGCGCCCCTTTTTTTCTGGTATTGCGTGGATGAGGTTCGACATCTGGTACGGCCTTGCTGGCAACGACAGTCCACTGTCGGGTCCAGATGCGTGCGCCGGGAGTTCGTCGTTCCGTGCAGGCAGTATCTGCACTTGAAGGGGGTGCTGCGGCGGCTCAGGCGGAGGTGCCATTCGCCTGAGGGCCCGAAGGATGTGCCCACCGCCGCAGCGCCTTGGGGCTCGCAAGTACTGTGCCCAGGCGCTGGCTGTTTGCAAAGTTAGGAGGCCGCCTGCTCTGCGCTATCAACGCCCTTGGCCGTTCGGCAAGCGCTGCCGATTTTCGGAGAGCCAATTCGCCATTGCATCCACCACGTCCGGCAGTAGCGCCGCCCGCCCACTGTGGCTGGACGGACTATTTCTTCCAGTCGGTGTGTCTGCGAGGACCGTGCCCGCGGCCGTCTTTAACGGTGTTGGAACCTTCCTCTTTTGTAGGCCGCTCCTGGCTAGGCGCCGCAGGGCTCTCTGTCTTATTCGGCGTTTGCGTTTCACGCGAAGAGTGGGACGGAAGTGAACTTTTCTTACCGCTATCGCGTGTGCTGCTTTGATGTTGAGTGTTTAGCCGCATAGGCTGACCATCGACGTCAAAGTCCGAGCTGCTTAAGTTCTTCATGAGGAACTCCCTTTCTAGTAGGCATGTCTGCCGATCAAAATCACGCTACTCAGAGGAGGGCGAGCCTTTGCCGGACGAACAGTCCTGCACGCTGTCACGATCCTTCGAGTTAAGCCATCTTGTCGACGTCGGACTCCTTTTTTTCGCCCAGTGTGGTCTCTTGCCTGGCGTCTTCCTGTTGTTGCCGCGGTTGCTCCAATAGGTGTTTCTCCGGCAAGTCTTTCTCGTTAAGTCTGCCTGATTGGTCACCAGGCGAATTCATGCGGACGGTTAAACTCATATATGTACCTTTTGATCTATTGCGGCGAAATGCCACCTCTTTACGGTACGACCTTCCGAAGCCTTTCCCTACCGCTCATTTGAAACAAGCAATCTTTGGGTGAGGTGCGCGGGGACACGGAGGCGCCCATGTGTAGAAATGGTCTGCTCGGACAGAAGCTCTGCCGTTCCTGCACCACCTCCGACGCCCGCCGCGTGCCGAAGTGGACGCGCGCCACTTTGTAAGGTTTGCGTTGCGACGGTTTAGCCTTCCACCCACTGCAACCACCATCCCTGGTAGTAGCGCCTTCGGTCGATCCTTTCGAAGCCGCAGACCATCTCCCTCGGCCTGCCCCCAAGTGTCAGAAAGTCGAGGTCGAGCAGATCTGGGGCTAGCCTCTTTCGGTCGTTCCTGTAGCTCGCAGTCTTTCAATTGCGGGCAGTGGCTGGACACGTGCTATCCACTCGGAAGGGACAGATCAAGGCTCGCCCGCCACTAGGCGTCACGGCAATCGAGGGAGTTTGTGCAATCTCCTGTGATGTGGGCTTAGACTCATGTGAAAGGCCATCGCGACATGAATCGGAGAGGACATGAGGCTATTGACGTACGACTGGGCGCAGTCTGTCGAGACGTTGCTAGAGTCGGAGCGGGTCACGCTGGCTCGGCTAGTTGAAGCTGAATCCTTTATTCCGCGCTACGCCCGCAGGGATCGGACTTCTGTTCACATCGCCTTGAGAGAGCTGCAAGGCGTTCTTCAAACGTCAGCGGAGGAACTGCACAAAGCACAAGCTGCCCACTTGAATGCTGACCGCCGAGGCAGGTCGAAAGAGCCGGCCGTTCAGCTAGGTCAAACTTGGCGGGGGGCAGTGCGGGAAGGCCTGTTGCTTTTTCCGAAGCACAAGACAAACGCCTTGCGCGTCACACTTCGGGGATGGGAGAGGGCCTTGCATATTGCCGACGACTTATTTTCTATGGCGTCAATGCGTGGCTATGAGGCTGTGGCCTGGAAGAAGGGGGACAAAACTCTCAAGATCCGCTCCGAGGGTGCTGAACTCGAGTTCAGGATCATGGAGAAGCTAGCTCGAGTGCAGGACGACGCCAAAGGCTCCGCGACGGGCACCCCCTACGAAAACTACTTCGTGACCACAGGCATGATGTCGATTCATCTCAGTCGTTTTGGCGGGGGAATAGAGGTGGTTGACGGAGATGGGACATCTCTCGAAAGCCAACTGGAAGAGCTATTTGATCGGATTCCGCGCGAGTTCGTGCTTGACCTGGCTCAGAACCGGGAGCGGCAACGAGATGAAGAAGCTTCCGCCCAAGCTCGTAGAGCAGAATTAGAGCGGGAACGGCTGAGAGATCTGGAGGCGGCACGACGGAAGAAATTGGAGCATGAAGTGCAGAGTTGGCATCGTGCACTCATGGTTCGGCAGTATGCACAAGAGATAGAGCGGGCCATGTCTCCCGACGAGGGAGAGGCGGCGGAAATATGGTTGAAGTGGGTGCGGGCGGTTGCTGATGAGATCGATCCGACCTCGAAGCGTTGCCATCAATTGAGGCACACGGCCGTAGGGACTACGGCTCAGGAGGACATAGAGGATGCCGATGCGTCGAACGATACAACGCGTAGAGCTATACGAGCGAGTATGGAAGGTCCCGATTTCGAAGCTGTGCCAAGAGTATGGCCTCTCAGACAATGGTTTACGTAAAGTCTGCCGGAGGTTGGGAGTGCCCGTTCCAGAAAGAGGGTACTGGGCAAAGCAAGCCGCTGGAAAAGCGCGTGCGCGGCCGAAGCTTCCTGCTCTGGCGGGAAAGCCCGCTTCAGAGACCGTGACCACTAGAGATGAGACTACACCAACTCGCGTTTTGAGGCCCGAGACGAAGGCAATTTTGGAAAGGGATCTGGTATTCGAGCGGGATCCAAGCAACCGCGTGGAAGTCCGCGATCTGCCTATGCACAAAGCAATATTGTCAGTGCAGCAGCGACTCGCTCGTCGAGTGAAAGAGTGGCAGAAGGCTCGCAAGGATCACGAGGCTGCGCTGCAGAGAGCCAAGAACAGGCCTTGGGAGCCGAATTGGTCCGCGTTGAACTCCGGACTAAGCTGGCCCAAATTTGAAGAAAACGGCGGTTATCTGTTCATTAGCAGAGGGTCGTTGATTGGTTGCCATGGGGCAACCCATGGGGCAACTTTTTGCCGGATGGCAGCGTACATTAGCGGACGATCCCGAACAAGCCATGAAAGCTAGATTCAATAAAAACAACGGGTTAGAAGTTCGCTGGCGTTCGCTCTGGTTCACCCTTATCTAATTTGAGAGCAGAGGGTCGTGATCCCACCGCCCCGACCAATATTCATGTGTGTCTACGGATCTCCGCAGGCAGGAAAGACGACAGGTGCCCCAAGTTTAGGACCACCATGCAAGTGGCCCCAACCTCACCGAGGTTGGGGCCATTTTGTTGGTCTGCCCGACTCGCGATCGGGCTTCTAGCGTGTGAGCTTAGGCGTGTAAGCGCATGCTCCGTCCCTTCCTCCTACTGACGCGGGATCTTCGCTTCTTCGATCAGCTTTTGCCATTGCGCATCGCTGCTTGCCACAAACTGGCCGAACGCAGATGGCGAGGTGGCCGGGCTGACCTTGACACCCAATTCCTTGAACCGTGCCTGGATCTCCGGCTTGGCCATGACACGGCTGAACGCGGCGTTCAACGTCTGGACGATGGGGTCCGGCGTATTCGACGGTGCGAAAATTCCGGTCCAGAAGTAATAGTCCATCCCTTTGAGTTCCGGTGTTTCACCCGCCGACGCCAAGTCCGGGTTGCCGATGTCGCGGTCGCGGCTCATGACGCCCACGCCCGTCACACGGCCGCTTTTAATTAGTTCGAGCAGGGCTGGCAGCCCGGACACCGCGATATCAACATTGCCGCCGATGACATCGGTCGCGATTTTCGACGCGCTGGAGTAGGGAATGAACGTGATGTCCGTACCCGTGGTGAGCTTGAAGCTCTCCATGGCGATGGCGGGCAGCGAGCCGACGCCCGTGGCGCCGTACGTCAGCTTGCCCGGGTTTGCCTTGGCCCGTGCAATCAGGTCGCCGAACGATTTCACGCCCAGGTTCGGATTCGCCACGACGCCAACGCCGCTTGTGCCCAGCGGCGCGACGGCGGCCAGGTCGCGGTAGGTGTATTTCGCCGACGATTGCAGAATGGGCGCGATCACGACATCGGACACGATGCCCATCAGCACCGTGTACCCGTCGGGCTTGGCGTTGACGGCGCGCGTGACGCCGATGATGCCGCCGGCTCCCGCGACGTTCTCGATGACGATGGTCTGCCCCAGCTCGCGGCCCAGTTCGGGGGCGATGATGCGAGCGAACGTGTCCACCGATCCTGCCGGCGCGTAGCCCACGATGAGCTTGATGGGATGGGCGGGGTAGGCCTTCGCATGCGCCGCGCTCGTTCCTCCCAACACAAGGGCTCCCAGCAGCGCTGCGCTGGAAAGGGGGCGAATAGTCATGGTTGTCTCCTGTTTTTTTCGTTCGTGTTGCTTCAGCTTTGCAGCCACTTCAAGACGCGTTGGAACACCTCGTCGCTATTGCGGTCCATCATCGGCAGGTGGGAATTTCCCGCGACGCCGTTGGCGGGCAGGTCCAGCACCGACACGCCGGCGCACCCCCGGATGGAATCCAGATAACGCTCGGCTTGTTGGCGGTAGCCGACCCAGTGCGAGCCCGACGCTTCGATGAAGTCGCCCCACACAACAAGATGCGGCGGCAGTGCTTCAATCGGCGCCGCTTGCGGCATACCGCCAGGCTCCACGCCCACCACCCGGCGCACTGCTTGGGGACGGCGGCGCGCAATTTCGGCTGCAAAGCCCGCGCCCTGGCTGTGGGCGACGATATGGCAATGCCCCACCCGGTCGATCAACGCTTCGTACGCCGCCAGAATCATGGATTCATGGCCCGGCCAGCGCGGCACCCATTGATTGGCGAACGCGTCAAACGCCTCGGTGGGAAACTGTTGCCCTGGATAGGCCTTTCGCTGCGGCGGATCCGGGTCGTAGACGGGTCCGATCCGAAACGTCGTCCAGGCCTCGCGCTTGGTGCGAAAGACGGGCGATTCGCGATACACCTGCGGAAAGCGTGCCCAGGACGAACGGCCGCGTTCCACTGCGTCGCTGACCAGGACGTCGTAACCGGCGTCCAGGAATTTCCACAGCCAGCCGTCGCGGCCATCGGGGGTCGTTTCCCATGTGCAGCCGGTCATGCCCCCGCCATGCCACAGCAGCACCGGATCCGCATGCCGGGGCTGTGCCAGGCGGTATTCCTGGACATACATCTGCCCATAGACCTGCTCTCCGTTCGGGTTGACCTCGCGCGGGGAACCGTTCAGGACCATGCTGCGATATTCGACGGGCAGGCCTTCAAGCACGGCGGTTGCACCGCCCACGAAGAAGCTGTTCATCGATTTCAGGAAAATGCCGTTGCCTTGTGGATTCATGATGGCTCGTTGAAGTGATGCCTGTATGTTCAGGCCGCGCGTATAGTTACGTCTATCGAAAAAATTTCAACGATTCTTGATCCATGCGAATCAATTACGATCTAGAAGATATCCGCGCGTTCTGCTGCGTGGCGCGCATGGGCCAATACACGTCGGCCGCCGCGCTGCTGTGCGTCACGACTTCGGCTTTGAGCCGGCGTATCGCAAAGCTGGAATCGGAAATCGGCGGACGCTTGTTTGAACGTACGACGCGCAGCGTGGTGCTGACGTCGATAGGCCGCGCGCTGTATGAGCGCGTGCTGCCCATCGTTACCCAGATGGATGCCAGCCTGACCGAGGCCGCCCGCCGCGCGCGGGGGCACGAAGGCACGCTGATGGTGAGCACGGTGGCTTCGGTAGGCTATTCGGTGCTGCCGAATGTGCTGCCCGAATTCTATGCACGGCATCCGCAGGTGTATCTGTCCATCCGCGACGGCAACGCGACCGTCACGACGGGACTGGTCGAAGAGCGCGAGGTGGAATTCGGCATCACCACGCCGGTGTCATTCGGTCCCACCCTGGAGGCCGAGCGCGTCGCCACCTATGGCTACAACCTGGTGTTTGCCGAGGGTTCTGCCCTGGCGCCACGCAGCCGCAAGCTGTCTTGGAAAAAGCTGCCGGGCCTGCCGGTAGTGGGGCTGAATCCGGTCAGTTCCACCCGTTTGCAGATCGACAGCGTCCTGAACGCTCGCGGGCTGGAGTTGCCCTGGACCATCGAAGTCGATCAGCTGGCCACCATGATCGGGCTGGTGCAATCGGGCAATTTCGTGACCATCATGCCCGCGTTGTTCGAAGCGCATGGGTATGGCCTGAAGTCGATCCCAGTGCTGGATCCCGACATCGCGCGGGATGTGTATATCGTGCGCCGCCGTGACAGCACGCCGACGCCGCAAGGTCAGTATCTGATGGAACTCGTACGCGCCTACCTTGCGCGTTGAAACACGCCTATCGAACGCGGCGGTTGACACATCGCGTTACTTCGTTCGCTGCTACTTCTGAACCCCGCGTGGTAGATATATCGCCGGGAGATTCCGTTCGGCGTGTCGCCGGGCGCATGTCCCTATTTTGAGGAGCTGACCATGAATACTGTTCACAAGATGAATGCTGTTCAAGTGCCCCTGAAAAGAGTTTCCGCGATTCTTTGCGTGGCGGGTATGACGTGGGCCACGGGCGCGGCTTACGCCGCTGACACCAGCGCTACCTCGCAAGCGCAGCATCAGCAGGATGTCGCCACCTGCAAGAGCGGCGCCTCCGGCCAACCGCTGGAAACTTGCCTGCGCGAAGCGGCGGCGGCACGGCAAGAGCGTGATCGTCAGAATCTGAGTGCGGAGAGCCCCGAGCAATTGCGGCAAAACGAGCTGGCTCGCTGCAACCGTCTGCCCGAATCGCAACGTGCAACCTGCGTGGCCAAAATGACCTCGCCCACGAATGTGCAGGGTAGCGTTCAGGGCGGTGGCGTATTGCGCAAGAAAGAGATTCAGGTGCCCGCCACCCCGGCGAATTCGGCTACGCCAGCCAGCACCGCACCGGCGCCGGCCCGCTGAACGGCCTGTCGTAGAACGCACAAACGTAGCGATTTGCAGCCACGCGAGAAACGTTCGCGTGGCTGCATTTGTCTGTTTGCGCGCGACTGACTAAAACCGCTGGTCCTTGTCGAACGGCACCTCGGCATCGCTCGGACGTTCGAACGTCGGCGCTTCACCGTTCAGGTCGGCAACATGAATCTGCGCGAGGCGGGTCGCCTCGGCAATAGCGCCATGGGCGGAATGAAACCGCTCGTCGATGGCGATGTGTTCGGACGGCACGCCGGCGATCGGTGAGATCAGCGTGTAGCCGATGCGCCATTCATCGCCTTCCTGCTCTGGCTGCGCGATCTGAAAGTCCCATTTGGCTGTTTGCATAATTCCTCCAGTCGGTCGGTTCATCCTACTGCACTCAATGCGCCCTTGAAAGGTTAGACGCTTTGCACCGTCGTCAGCACGGCGCATTCCGCGGCGGCGGGCGATGGGCATAAGAGTTGCTGTGAGATGCCGTTCATCCTTGCAGACTCATCGCCATGGCCAAACCAAAGCTCGAAGTCCGATCAGGACAATATGCCGGCAAGCTCCCGCGCGACACGTTCCGCTTGCGGTTCATGCGCCGCTTCTACGATCCGGCCTTCAAGGTGGAAGCCGACGCGTTGGACCGGCTTGAAGCCATCGCTTGGGATGCCTACGAGAACGGACGCAAGGCGCCTGTCACTGTCAAGGCAGGAGCGGACTATGCAGATCCCGATTACGACATGTCGGTGGAGTGGAAGGAAGCGCACGATCGCCTCGCTCGCGCGGCACTGGTGCAGCGCGATCCCCAGACACGCTCCCGCGTCCTGGTGGTCAACGGCGCGGCGCGCAATGACGGGACCTGTCCTGGCGAGGTCTCAAAGACCTGGCGGCTGTCGGAAATCGTGCGCGACGAACTGGAGTCGGCCAGTGTGCAGGCGGACATGCTGGATCTGAGCCGCCTCACGTCGGAATACCAGTACCTCATCCACCCCTGCAAAGGCT
The DNA here is from genome assembly GCF_902859585.1 of Achromobacter animicus. Lineage (GTDB taxonomy): Bacteria > Pseudomonadota > Gammaproteobacteria > Burkholderiales > Burkholderiaceae_B > Achromobacter > Achromobacter animicus. The sequence goes on from NZ_CADIJM010000021.1 coordinate 15,573, forward strand.
GCGTGTCCACCGCGATGCCGCTCTGCCATTGGCCCTGTAGCTGTTATCCCAACCATTCGCTCGCGCAGGACAACGATGCGATGAACGACATCTACGAGCAGTGGATGGCGGCGCATGGCGTGATCCTGCTCGCGCCGACCTATTGGTATCAGTCGCCCAGCGTCCTGAAGCTGATGATCGACCGGCTGGTCTGTGCGGATGGCGGCAACCCCGATCCGACGACGACGTCAGGCAAAGACGCGAGGAAGGCCAAGCAGATCGAAATGGACGGATGGCCGTTTCCGAAGCATTTGGCTGGCCGCGCCTACGGCGTGGTGGTGCACGGCGACGTGGCGGGCATTGAGGGGCAGCGGCGCGCGCTCTGCGACTGGCTCGAATGGATGGGGTTGGTGGATGCCGGGGCGTCGTCGAAGCTGGATCGCTACATTGGCTACTACAAGCCGTATGCCACGAGTCATGCCGAGCTGGACGAGGACTCGGCGTTGCAGGAAGAGGTGCGCAATGTGGCGAAGGCGATGGTGCTGTGCCTGCCGCGCCTGCGGGCCGGAGAGTGGCCCGCCGTGGATCAGGGGTTGCCATCGCCGCGGCCGAAGTAGGCGCCGCGGGCGATATGCGGTCGACACCTAAACCAAAATCGGGCAGTCAACGCCGACGAGACGTTCAATTCCCCGTCGGCAGCAACTGCATCCCCGTGCGGCGCGCGAACTCTTCATAACTGATCGGCGCGCCCGCCTTGGTGCTCGCGCTGTTCCCCTGCCAATGCACCCACGAGCGCCCCGTGGACGCATCAAACACAACCTTGAACAGATGGCTTGGCACCGCCACGCCGGAGCCAATCTCCTTGGGCTTGTCGCCGTAGTACGGCCCGGTGAACACATACACGTCGCCCGATGCCCGCATTACGTATTTGCGCGTGTCCTGTTCAATCTGGCTCCACGGCCCACCATTGTGGCGCTGGTCCTGCGGCACCATGTTCGCCAGCGAAAAGCTTTGCGCCATGGCCTCGTGCGTGGACATGTCACCCGCCGGCGCCATGTGACCGCGCGAGTAGCCCGACCCCTTGTAGTCCGTCAGTTCAGCGCGTTCGGCGCGCGGCACGCGTGCCTCGGCATAGAACTTGTCGGACCGTTCCATGCCCTGTGCCTGCGTCAGGATCTTGCGGTTCAGACGCTCGGCCACGAACACCGGCGTCTTGGTCTGTCCGTTGTGCAGGATGGCGAAGTTTGAAAAGCACAGCTCGCGCAGCGCCTGGCTGGCGGGCACGACGGGCGGGCGCTGCTGCGGGAAGAATTGCGGGCAGTCGGCAAAGCGCGTGTGCGCCATGCCGCCGGCGGGCACCGCGGCGGGGGCGAACTTTTCCTGGGTCGGCCAACCGACGCGCGCAAGGATGTCGTCGATGGAGAAGTGGGCGCGCCATTGCGGGTTCAGCGCGTACGTGGCCGCGCCGAAAGCGGCCAGCGACGTGAGCGTGAACGTTCGCAGGAATCGGTAGATGCGGCCGGGGCTGGCGGCCCGGCTTTTGCTGGCCGGTGCTCTCTTTCTGGGTGCTGATTTCTTCGCGCGGGTCATGCTGCCTGTTTGTTGCGGGCCGGCGCCATTTCGCGCTCGGCAACTGGCGGCATTGTAGATGACCGCAACGTGACAGACGTTAACCGGCCATTGCGGCGCACGCCCACGCTGCGCGCGGCAGCGGGCAGAGTATTCTTATGCTCGTTCGGAATTCACAAACACAACGGCCGCGTTTGCCGGCTGACACAGGACTGGGGAAGTTCAATGAGATCGTCCGTGCTTTTCGTGGCCGCCATCGTGGCGGGCTGCGCTGCTCCCGCGCCGGGAGACATGATCACGCAAGATAAGGTGCAAGCCATCCAGATCAACGTCACGACGTTCGATGAGATGGTCCGCGACTTTGGTCCCCCTCGCACGCAGCAGGTCAACCCGCAAGGCCTGCGCACCGCGTCATGGTTCTACTTCAACAACAGCGAGTACGGCGCCATGCAGGACCAGCGCACGCTGACGGTGACCTACAACAAGGACGGCACGGTCAAGGACTACATGAACGCGTCCGCGGGCGAAAGGGACGGCGCGCAAAAGAAGCGATAGGGCGCTCGTCGCAAAGACGCGTGGCTTAGGCCGCCGAACCCTGTCGGCGCGCCATCACGGACGGCGACACGTTTCAAGAACGAGGGGTCACTGCGTCGGCGCCGCCTTCAACGCATTGGCCCGAATCTGCTCCGATCGCTGGCGCTGCTCGTTGCGGATCGGAATGCAGTCCACCACCAGCACCTCTTCGCCGGTCCGCAGGTCGATGACCTTGGCGGCGCGGTACAGGTTGCTGGGCGGGCCGCGATCCAGGCAGGCACGCTTGGCGCCCGAGCTTGCCCGGAACAGCTCGGGCACGCCTTCGTACTGCGGGTTGGGCACGCTCCATTTGCCGCTCATGTCCTGGGTCCGCACCACATACTGGCCAAAGGCCGGGCCGCTGCACAGCAGGATGGCCAATGCGCCGGCGGCGCCAGCTGCGATTCTCATGGCGGACGATCCTTCAAGGACGACGGGTAGGGCAGCGTAGCAGCGCGCCGCCGCCTTCGCCGTCCGTCAGAAGGATGAGGATTACCTCACCAGCTGTATGCCGATCACGATCATCAGGATGCCGACGCAGGCATCCAGCACACGCCACGCGGTGGCATTGGCGAAGACGGGTCGCAGGAGCCGCGCGCCATATCCCAACGCAAAGAAAAAGCAGAACGACGCGCAGATCGCGCCGGCAGCAAAGGCCAGCTTGCGCCCTTCGTACTGGCTGGAGATGGAGCCCAGCAGGACGACGGTGTCCAGGTAGACATGCGGGTTTAGCCAGGTGAGCGCCAGACACGTGGCCAGCGCCGCTAACGGGCTATTTGCCTGACGGGACGAGGGTGATAGATGGTCGTGCTGCTTGCGAAACGCCGAGTGCAGGCTGCGCGCCGCGTAGACAAAGAGAAACAAGGCGCCGCCGTAGCGCATGGCGGGCTCCAGCCACGGCAGCAGGCCGACCGCCATGCCAAAGCCCGCCACGCCCGCCGCGATCAGGATGGCGTCGGACAGCGCGCAAGTCAGGCAGATCAGGAAGACATGCTCCTTGCGCAAGCCTTGCCGCAGCACAAAGGCGTTTTGTGCGCCGATGGCGACGATGAGGCTGAGGCCGAGGAGAAATCCAGGGATGAAGGCGGTGGACATACTGCAAGGTCTGGCAGGTCATTAGGGGGCGCTCAGACTAGCGCTGGCTGGGAAATTAGAAAAACTAAATATCCTAATCTTTGATTAGCATGGCTAATCATCCCTGACTTGCCTGCTCCCGGTCGATGCGCACGCCGAAGCCCCGTCCAAGCCCACGCCAGTTCACGACTCGCTGCTCGCGCCCGCCGCCACCAGATGATCCAGCAACAATGCCGCCGCCGCAGGCAGCGCCGCTTCGCTACGCATGCAGATCGCAAAGCGCCGCCGGCTCCAGGCGTCTTTCAGCGGCAGCACCCGCAGCCCGTGCGCCATCGCATAGGGCGTGGCGACTTCGATGGGCGCCACGCTGATGGCCAGTCCCGCCAGCACGACGCGAAAGGCCGAGTCGAAGTTGCTGACCGTGACGCGGTGCCGCAGCGCCTTGCCGCTGTCGTTGGCTGCCGTCTGCAACATGCGCAGGACGGCGCCGGCGGCCGGCATGCTGACATGCTCATACTCCAGCGCGTCTTCAAAGAAAACGGCTTCGCGGTCAGCGAGCGGATGGCCCGGCGCGGTGACGATGGCCAGGCGGTCGCCCCGGTAGGGACGCCGTTCCAGCCCATGAAAATCGGCCGCATCCCAGCAGATGCCCAGGCTGGCGATGCCCTCGCGGACGCCGCGCACGACCTCCTGGCTGACGCGTTCTTCCATGTCGACCCGGATGTTGCGGTGGGGGGCGGCTTGAAGAAAGGCCGCGATGTCCTCTGCCAGGGATTCGGCCAGGACCGACGCGGTGGCCAGGATGCGCACTTGCCCCTTCACGCCGCTGGCGTAGGCGGACATGTCGCGTTCGATGCGTTCGGAACTGGCGAGGATGGCGCGCGCGTGCTCCAGCAGCGTTTCGCCGGCTTCGGTGGGCTCGACGCCCCGGCGCTTGCGCGTCAGCAGTTTGGCGCCCACGGTGTCCTCAAGCTGCGCGAGCCGCTTGCTGATGGCCGACCCCACGATGTTGGCGCGCTGGCCGGCGCGGGCAATGTTGCCGGTCTCGCAGACGGAGACGAAGAGCCGCAGGGTGGTGATGTCGAGGTCGCGCATGGCGGTCATCCTGTTTGATGTTCCGAAACGGAATTTTAAGCGTTCCAAAATACCGCTTGTGGCTGGTTTGAGAATATCTACACTGGGCTTTGTCTTTTTAGAGGCCTTGTCGCCATGCCCATCCAAGAACCCGCCTGTCGCCCATCGGCCGTCACGGTCCGTGAAGTGGGCCTGCGCGATGGCCTGCAGAGCCTTTCTGTCGTGATGCCCACGCAGATCAAACTCGACTGGATCGACGCGGCCTACGCGGCGGGCCAGCGCGAGATCGAAGTGGGCTCGTTCGTGCCCGCCCGCCTGCTGCCGCAGTTGGCGGATACGGCGGAACTGATCGCGCATGCCACGCAGCTTGCCGGCCTGATGGTGTCCGTGCTGGTTCCCAATCTGAAGGGCGCGGAATTGGCGCTGGCCAGCGGCGCCCACCTGATGCTGGTGCCGCTGTCGGCCAGCCACGCGCACAGCCTGGCGAACCTGCGCAAGACGCCGGACGAGGTGGTGGCGATGGTCGGCCAGATGCGCGCGGCGCGCGACGCGGCGGGTTCGTCCATGCTGATCGAGGGTGGCGTCGGAACGGCCTTTGGCTGCACGTTGCAGGGCGAAGTGCAGCAGGAGGAAGTGCTGCGGCTCATGCAGGCGCTGCTGGATGCCGGCGCCGACCGCGTCAGTCTGGCCGATACCGTGGGATATGCCGATCCGGCCTCGGTGGGACGCCTGTTTGAGGCGGCAAGGCGCATCGCGGGCGATCGCCTGTGCTGCGCGCACTTTCACGACACACGGGGGCTGGGGCTGGCGAACGTGCTGGCCGCGCTGGACACCGGGGTGGCCCGCTTTGACGCCTGCCTGGCCGGCATCGGCGGCTGCCCGCACGCGCCAGGCGCCAGCGGCAACGTCAGCACCGAGGACCTCGTGTTCATGCTGCAGAGCATGGGCATCGAGACCGGCGTCGATCTGCCCCGTCTGCTCGCCTTGCGCGAAGCCGCCGCCGGGTGGCTGCCCGATCAGCCCCTGCACGGCGCGCTGTGGCGCGCCGGCCTGCCCAAGACCTATCCTGCACGCATCGGCCAGCCGGCCTGAGCGCGCGCATCACGCATCGACATCGAGCCTTACCATGCAAAACGCCGCCGTTCCCCCATCCTCCCGTCCGTTGCCGCTGGCCGGCCTGCGCGTCGTGGAGTTCACCCACATGGTCATGGGCCCCACCTGCGGAATGGTCCTGGCCGATCTGGGCGCCGAAGTCATCAAGGTCGAACCTGTGCGCGGTGACCGCACGCGTCATCTGCTGGGCGTCGGCGCGGGCTTTTTTCCGATGTTCAACCGCAACAAGAAGAGCATCGCGCTGGACATACAAAGCCCGGCGGGCGCGGAAGTGGCGCGCAAGCTGGCCGCCAGCGCCGACGTGGTGGCGGAAAACTTCCGGCCCGGCACGATGGCGAAATTCGGCCTGGACTACGCCTCGCTGTCCAAAGCGAATCCGCGCCTCATCTACGTCAGCCACAAAGGCTTTTTGCCGGGCCCTTACGCCATGCGCACGGCCCTGGACGAGGTCGTGCAGATGATGGGCGGGCTGGCCTACATGACCGGGCGGCCGGGCGATCCGGTGCGCGCCGGCACCAGCGTGAACGACATCATGGGCGGCATGTTCGGCGCCATCGGAGCGATGGCGGCGCTGATCCAGCGCGGCATCACCGGGCGGGGGCAGGAAGTGCAGTCGGCGCTGTTCGAGAACAATGTGTTCCTCGTGGGCCAACACATGCTGCAGTACGCGATCACGGGCCAGCCGTCCGCGCCGATGCCGCAGCGCGTGTCCGCCTGGGCGCTCTACGACGTCTTCACGGTCAAAGATGGCGAGCAGATATTCCTGGCGGCAGTGAGCGACGCGCAGTGGGTGACGTTCTGCGATGCCTTCGGATTCGACGACCTGAAGAACGATCCCGCAATGGCCACGAACAATGACCGGGTCCTGTTGCGGCCCACGCTGCTGGCGGATCTGCGCAAGCGGCTGGCACATTACCGCGCCGCCGAACTGGCGGCCGTATTCGAACGCATCGGTCTGCCGTTCGCCCCCATCGTCAAGCCCGAGGAGCTGTACGACGATCCGCACCTGCGCGCCACCGGCGGGCTGGCCGAGATCCGTCTGCCCGACGGCGAGCGTGCCGGGCAGACCGCCGGCGCCGCGCTGTTTCCGCTGATGATGGACGGGCAGCGGCTTGGCGTGAGGCGCGATCCGCCTGTGCTGGGAGCGGACACCAACGAACTCCTGCAAGCGCTGGGCTACGACGCCGGACAGATCGAAGCGTTGCGCGAGCAGGGCGCCGCGGCATGAGGTAAGGGCGCGCGCAAGGCGGGCAGCATGCCGCGCCGCGCCAGAGCAATGATTGAAGCCCTTTGCAGTAAACGGCCGCGCAAGTCGGCCGATACAAAAACCATCAGGAGACAGACATGAGCAATCAACGTGCGGGCGGGCGCTGGAGCCGCCGCCAGGTTCTGGGTGCGCTGGGCGCCGCCATGCTGAGCGTGCCCGGCGTGACGTGGGCGCAGTCGGACCGGCCGGTGAAATTCATTTTGCCGGTGGGCGTGGGGTCCGGCGTGGACACGATCACGCGGGCGGCGGGGCCAGCGCTGTCCACCGCGCTGGGCCATACCGTCGTGGTGGAAAACCAGCCGGGCGCGGGCGGCATCGTGGGCACGTCGGCGCTGGTGCGATCGGCGCCCGATGGGTACACGCTCAGCATGGTGTCGAACAACCATGTCATCTTCCCGAGCGTCTACAAGAGCCTGCCGTTCGATCCGCTGACCGCGCTCTTGAAGAGCCAACCCGGCCGCTATAACTACGCGTCCTCGGGTAACGGCACGATCCTGCACCTGGCCGCGGAAATGTACGTGCAGCAAGCGGGCGTGAAAGCGCGGCACATTCCCTACAAGGGCGTGGGTCCGATGATGGCCGATCTGATCGGCGGTCAGGTCGACTTTGGCGTGCTGTCGCTGCCGTCCGTGCTGCCGCAGATCAAGAGCGGCGCGCTCAAGGCGCTGGGCGCCTGTGGCGCAGAGCGCATGGCGGCGCTGCCCGACCTGCCGACGCTGCGCGATCAGGGGATGGCGGACTACGAGATCGGCGGATGGTTTGCGGCGGTCGGGCCGGCAAAGCTGCCGCAAGCGGACGTGCGCCGCATCTACGACGCGCTGGGGCGCGCGTTCAACTCGCCGGAGGTGAAGCAGGCGATGGCGACCCAGAACAACCGTATCGTCCTGATGCCGCCGGAACAGACGGTGGCGTACTTCCGTTCGGAAATGACGAAGTACGCCTCCGTCGTCAAGGGCGCGGGCCTGGAACTGATGTAGCCCGCGCCGAGCGGCAGGTCAGCTGCCGTTGCTTTTGCCGTGGCCGTTCTGGTCGGCCGCGCGGAGCAGGCCGTAGAGCTTGTCTTTCAGGTGCAGTTTTTCTTTTTTAAGCACCTCGATCGCGGCGCCCGAGGACGGCTTGATGCCGTCCTCCATGTTCTGGATTTCCTGGTCCAGATCGTTGTGCCGCTGGAACAGCGCCGAAAAGTGAGCGTTTTCGGACTTGAGTTGGGTTATGAGCTCGCGGTATTCAGGGAACATAAAGGCCTCTTGAGGAACCGGTTGACGGGACCGACGATGCGCCTGTCACGACGCGATCATCAGCGTCAAAGGCCATGACACGCCAATGACCACGCCTTGTCAACCTTACGGGTCGAACCACGGCTGTGCGCCGTTGACCCCGCGCAAGGGTGTCAAGAAATGAGCCATTCTGTCGTGAGCGTTCACGTTTCTTTACAGAAGGGTCCGTCCCCGGCGATACACTCGCTTCCCCTTGGACTGTCCCAGATCCCCAATGAAACAGCACGCCCCCGTCTATCGCAGAGTGATGGATCTTTTCAAGCAGGACGGCCGGATTCATCCCGGCACCGGAATGATGAGCGGCGTGATCGCGCTGTTTTTGGCGATTCTTTCTGTGCTGGGCGTGCTGGCGTTTCACTTTCCCGCCTACCTGACCACGCCCGAGCTGCGCAGCTTCTATTCGGTGGAAGCCATGCGCACGCTGCTGTTCGGCGCACTGCTGGTGTCCGGTTCGATCGCGCTGGCCAACACGGTGCTGGGGCGGCAACGCTGGCTCAATATTTCCGCGTTCGTGCTGGTGTGCTGCGCGGTGGCTGCTGGCGGCAGCCAGGTAGCGGTCAATGCCACCAACACCGGCGGTCATCCGTATCTGGGTCTTGATTGGTTCATCCTGGATCTGCTGGCGTCCAGCACCGTCTTCATCATCTTTGAAAAGCTGACGCCGCTGTACCCCGGCCAGCCCGTGTTCCGCGGCGAGTGGCAGGTGGACATGAAGCACTTTCTGTTCAATCACCTGTCGGTGGGCGCGGTGCTGCTGTGCATCAACTTCTTCATCCACCGTCTGTTTTCCTGGGCGGCGTACGAACCGCTGCAACAGGCCATCCAGTCGATGCCATATCTGCTGGAGCTGTTCGTGGCCGTGCTGGTGGCGGACCTGGCGCAATACGCCGCGCATCGCATCTATCACGAGGTGCCTTTCATGTGGCGCTTCCATGCCGTGCATCACAGCACGCGCACGCTGGATTGGCTGGCCGGCTCGCGCCTGCACATCGTTGAACTGCTGATCACGCGCGTGGCCGTGTTGGGCGTGCTGTTCGTGCTGGGGTTTTCGAAGGCGGTGCTCGATGCCTACATCATCATCGTGGGATTCCAGGCCGTGCTGATCCATTCCAACGTGAAGCTGCCGTGGGGCTGGCTGCGCTACATCATCGTGACGCCGGACTTCCATCACTGGCATCACTCGTCCGACACCGAAGCGATCGACAAGAACTACGCGGCGCACTTTTCCTTCATCGACTATCTGTTCGGCACCGCGGTGCGCGGGGCGGGCAACCGGCTGCCGCAGAACTACGGGATCCTGGACAACGATATGCCCGGGACATTCCTGGCGCAGCAGGCGTATCCCTTCGCCCGCAAGCGGAAATGACAAAGGCCCAGGCGATTTGCCTGGGCCTTTTTTTCACCGCTGTCTCAGCGTGGTCTGGCCGGCAAGCCGGCCGCGCGGCAACCTTACTTGGCCGCCTTGAAGGCCGAGTACGAGGCCATCAGGTTGCGGTAGTCGGGGATGTGGTTGGCGAACAGGGTGCCCAGGCCTTCCACGTCGTTGCGCCAGTCACGGTGCAGTTCGCATGCCACGCCGAACCACGACATCAGTTGCGCGCCGGCCTGTTCCATGCGGCGCCAAGCGGCGTCACGCGTCACTTCGTTGAAGGTGCCCGAAGCATCGGTCACCACGAACACGTCAAAACCTTCTTCGATGGCCGACAGCACGGGGAAGGCGACGCAGACTTCGGTGACGACGCCGGCGATGATCAGTTGCTTCTTGCCGGTGGCCTTGACGGCCTTGACGAAGTCTTCGTTGTCCCAGGCGTTGATGTTGCCGGGGCGGGCGATGTAGGGAGCGTCGGGGAACTTGTCCTTCAGTTCCTGGACCAGCGGGCCGTTGGGGCCGTCTTCGAAACTGGTGGTCAGGATGGTGGGGAGCTTGAAGTATTCGGCCAGGTCAGCCAGGGCCAGCACGTTGTTCTTGAATTGATCGGGTTGGAAGTCGCGCACCAGGGACAGGAGGCCGGCTTGGTGATCCACCAGCAGAACGGCGGCTTGGGACTTGTCGAGCTTAACGTAGGGGCGGGTCATGGCTGATTCCTTGGTCTATTCAGGTTGCGCGGTGTTGCGCGGTGTTTTGTGCAACGCTGAGTGCGTAGGAAGGATATTAATTTCAGGACAACCGCGCCGGTAGACGGGAATTTCGACTCTCAGCGTTCTAATTATCGGACAACGATTGGACCGGTTGCAGTGACGGGATGCCGTGGCGCGTCTGGGTCGCAGCTTCGCAGCGCGCGTTTTCACGATACGCGTCTCCCATGAAATCCAACAGCTCCCGCACGGCGGGCAGCAGGCCCCGGCGCGACGGGAACACGGCATGCACGCTGCCGGGCTCGGGTTGCCAGGGGGCGCCCACGGGCACCAGCGTGCCCGCATCGAGTTCCTCGCGGATCATCAGGAGGGGCAGGGCGACGACCCCCACGCCCCGCAGCGCGGCTTGCTTGAGCGCCAGCATGTCGTCCGTGACGAGCCGGGGCATGAACGGCACCGCCAGGCGCGCGTTGTCGGGACCCAGCAGGCGCCATTGGCATTCGCGCTGCTCGGTGCCGAGCGCCATGGTCGGCTGCCGGCTGATGTGCTGCAGATCGGCGGAATCCGGAAGGGTGCGAGCCAGCGCGGGGCTGGCGACCAGGCTCTGGCAGCTCAGGCCCAGGTTCTTCATGACAAGGTCGCTGCTTTCGATGGCGCCAAAGCGCACCCGCACCGCCAGGTCGAAGCCTTCGCGCAGCACGTCCACCGGCCGGCTGAAGCTCTTCAGGTAGACGTTCACCTTGGGGCACTTTTCCATGAAGCGCGCCACCACGTCCCCGAGGAAGTAATAGATGAGCGCGGGCGGTGCGGCGATGCGGATGGTGCCTTGCGGTTCGGCGTGCGTGCGGTCGATGACATCCTGCGCCGCTTCGGCGCCCGCCAGCATCGCCAGGCATTGGTCGTAGTACTCCTGGCCCAGTTCGGTCACCGCGAACGTTCGGGTGGAGCGCTGGATCAGGCGCACGCCAAGGCGTTCTTCCAGCAGGGCGATGCGGCGGCTCAGGCGCGACTTCGGGATGTCCAGCGCCCGGCCGGCCGGCGCGAATCCGCCGTGTTTGACGACCTCGACGAAGTAATAAAGGTCATTCAGGTCGTGCATGCAAATTCCTCGAGAGTCGTCGGTGCCCCGCATGATACGGCGCGTGGCCCAGTTCCCCGCGGGATCAGGCGCACCCGGCTGGATCGGCTGAGCCTGGCGGGACTACGGATCGTATTCGAGGATTTGCGGCAATTGCCCGGAAACCGGCAGATTGCGCGTGGCTAGGCGGCCAGTGCCGTCTCGTCCTTCCAACGCTGTTTGTCGCGCAGCGGCGGCGTGCCGAACAGGCGGCTGTACTCGCGGCTGAACTGCGATGAACTCTCGTAGCCGACGGCATGCGCGGCCAGCGCCACGCCGGCATCGTCCGTCAGCATGAGCCGGCGCGCCTCCTGCAGCCGCAGGTGCTTCTGATACTGCAGCGGGCTCATGGCCGTGGCCTGCTTGAAATGATGATGTAGCGACGACACGCTCATGTGGACGTCGCGCGCAATCTCTTCCACGCGCAGGGGTTGCGCGAAATTGTCCCGCAGGATGCGGATCGCCTTGGCCACGCGGTTCAGTTGGCTGTCCTGCAGCACCGTCTGGCGCAGCACGACGCCCTGGCCGTTCATCAGCAGGCGGTAAAGCAGTTCACGCTTGATCATCGGCGCCAGGATCGGAATGTCCCGTGGCGTGTCCAGCAACCGCAGCAGGCGCAGCACCACGTCCAGCAGCGTGCTGCCCAGCGGATTGACGCAAAGCGCGCGCGAGGCTTCGGCCGGCACCAGCGGCGGCAGGTTCTCGTCGCTGATCAGCGCGGTGATCTCCTCGGGGTTCAGGTCCAGCCGCAAGCCCAGATAAGGCAGGGTCGGGCTGGCCACCGACACCTTGGCCACGAGGGGCAGATCCACCGAAGAGATCAGGAAGTGGAAGGGATCGTATTCATAGGTCTCGTCACCGATGAAAAGCCGTTTCGATCCTTGCGCGATCACAGCCAGTGCCGCTTTCTGCACGACCGGTTTGGCCCCCGACGGCTGCGACAGCCGATGCAGGTACAGGCCTTCGACCGGCGTATCCAGCGCCCCTTCAAGGTTGCCGGTCATGCGCTCGAGCGTGCAGAGCAGCTCGGACCGCGCCAGTTCGCAGGCGGCGTCCTGGGCGGCGATGCCGGGCGCGAGGGATCGGGCAGAATTCAGGGACATCGAGGGGCTCCCGGGGGCGCGCCGCCCGTAAACAAGAGGGGCGACGGCGGCAGAGGATTGGGTGTCCGCCAGTGTATTGCCATCTTGCGCGGTCCGCGCCGGCCGGCATGGGGGAACGGAGGATTAGGCAGGAATTCCGGAGAAAACGACGGGTCGCGTTGAATTGGCTGCCGGGCCGGAGAATCGGGCAAAAAAAGGGCAGGATCAAGCAGCGTGCGCGTGGCTCGCCGGACGCATACTGTCCGCACCCCGGCAGGCTGCCGCAGCGGTGTCCCACTCCGGGGCCCGGCGCGCTCGCCCGCCCCTGAAGGAGCACACATGCGATACAAGAAATTCGGCAGCACGGGCCTGTTCGTCTCGGAGCTTTGCCTGGGCACGATGACCTTCGGCGGCGAAGGCGAGCTCTGGAGCAAGATCGGCAGCCTGCAACAGGAAGACGCCAACCGGCTGGTGGGCCGCGCGCTGGACGCGGGCGTCAATTTCATCGACACGGCGGATGTGTACTCCGAAGGCCGCTCAGAAATCATCACGGGCCAGGCGCTGCGCGATCTGAAGATCCCGCGTGAGGACGTCGTGATCGCCACCAAGGTCTTCGGGCAGACGAGCGCGGGCGTCAATGCCCGCGGCAATTCACGCGTACACATCCTGGATGGCGTCAAGAAGAGCCTGTCCCGCTTGCAGCTGGACCATATCGACCTGTATCAGATCCACGGCTTTGACCCCGCCACGCCGGTCGAGGAAACCATGCGGGCGCTGGACACGCTGGTGCAACATGGCCACGTGCGCTACATCGGCGTATCGAATTGGGCCGCGTGGCAGATCATGAAAGCGCTCGGCATCGCGCAGCGCCTGGGGTTGGCGCGCTTCGAGTCGCTGCAGGCGTACTACACGATTGCCGGCCGCGATCTGGAGCGGGAACTGGTTCCCATGCTGCAGAGCGAGGGCGTCGGGTTGATGGTGTGGAGTCCGCTGGCCGGCGGCCTGCTCAGCGGCAAGTACAGCCGTGATGGCGAGGCCGAGGCGGGCAGCCGCCGCGTCGCGTTCGATTTCCCGCCCGTGAACCGGGAGCGCGCCTACGACAGCATTGATGCGCTGCGGCAGATCGCAGACGCGCGCGGCGTGTCGGTGGCGCAGGTGGCGCTGGCCTGGCTGCTGCACCAGCAGATCGTCACCAGCGTCATCATCGGCGCCAAGCGCGTGGACCAGCTGGAAGACAATCTGGCCGCCACGGATATCCGGTTGACGCAGGACGAACTGGCCGCGCTGGACAAGGTCAGCGCGCTGCCGCCGGAGTATCCGGGCTGGATGCATGTGCGGCAGGGCGAATATCGGCGACAGCAATTGCGCGAGGCCGGCGCCGCCTGACGCGAACCGCGTTCATGGATGGACCGGCGCGCCAGCGCCGGTCCGCACCAGCCAGGCGTCATGCATTCTCGTGTTGAAGGCCAAGGGCAAACTCCGTACACCAACGGCGGTCGGCCATCTTAGTGCGGGGATTCTTCACCCCCCGCTAGTAAAATCGCACCGGTCTCCAACCTTGAAGTTTCAACATGAGCGAGTTTTTCACGTCTGGCGAACTGCTGGCGTTGCGTGAGCACGGCATCGCGGTGTTTGCCGGCCGCCTGCTGATCGATGTGCAACCCCCGATGTCCGACGCCCGCATCGCCGAGATCGAGGCGCTGTGCGAGGGCCCGCTGCCGCCGGCGTTGCTCGACCTGTGGCGGCTGACCGCCGGCGGCGAGCTGGCCTACGATCTGCGCGCGCAGATGGACGGCAACGAAGAGGCCTTGAGCTGGTCCGAGCTGTTCTACGACGGCAGCGACCAGTACCGCGACCTGCAAGGGTGGATCGAGCACGAGCAGGAGTGCGCCGAGGAAGCCGCCGCCGAGGATGGCGCGACGTGGAATGGGAAGCTGCGCTATCTGCCGATAGGCGGTTTCGAATACTGCGACCGCATCTACGTCGCCGTGGAACCGGGGCCGCGAGCAGGCAGCGTGGTCGCGTGGAAGCAGGGCCTGCCGGGCTGGACGCACGCCTTGCAGCAGGACGGCATCGCGACCATCGCGCCGGACCTGCATGCCGCGTTTGCCGCGCTGTGCCTGGAAACCGACCCCGAGGAAGACGAAGACAGCCCCGGCCTGCGCGTTCTGGAGTATCTGGATGAGCGCGTGTCGGGTCACGGCATGCCGCAGTCGCTGGCCGACCGCGTGGCGGTCTTCTACCGGCAGGCGCTGGTCGACTGGCGCGGCCCGCTCGAGGACGGAACGCTGGCCGCCAAGCCTGGCCTGGCCGCGCTGGCCTTGCAGCACGCGTTGTCGCAGGATGACGCGGCCCTTGTGCGCCGTCTGTCGGCGCAGGGCGTGCGCCTGGATGCGCCGCTGCGCGGTAGCGCCCAGGCGCTGGACGTCGCGCTGATGCAGCATGCGTATGCGGCGGCGCAGGCGCTGCTGGACGCGGGCGCGCCGGTCAGCCCCACGGCCATTCACCGCTTCGATCGTGAGCCGCCTGCCGAGCTGGTCGCCGCACTGCTGGCGCGGGGCGCCGACGCCGACGCGCTGGGTGTCGCGCGCTGCGTCGCGTGCGGATCGCCCGATGCCGCGCGTATCGTTGCCCAGGCCTGCGGCGAGGGCATTGCCGAGGCGTACGCGCAGGTCCGCGATTCGATGGCCACCCGCTATCAGGAAGACCTCAAGCGCGTGCGCGCCGGCAAGCTGGGCCACTATCTGGGCGCGGACGGCCTGGCGGCGCGGGTCGAGAATCTGCGGGAGTTTGTCCTGTGAATCGTCTTGCCGCCGGGTTCGCGCTGTTGATCGTGCTGTGCAGTCCGGCGGCCTGGGCCACCGGCAAGCCATCATTCGATTGCGCAAGGGCCCGGACGGCGGTCGAGAAGGCGATATGCGCCGATAGCGGGTTGGCCGAACAGGACGCCAGCATCGCGAAACACTTCGGCAAGGCCAGAATGACCTTCGATCCGGCGACGGGCAAGGCGCTGACGGAAGACCAGCGGTGGTTCGTCAAGGTGCGGGACGAGGCCTACGCGTCGCCGCCCGGCAACGACCCGCCCCAAAAGGAACTGGCGGACCGGTTGAAGTATCGCGACGCCTTTCTGTCGTCGCTGGTGCTCAAGCGCCGTCAAGGCTTTGAAGGCGATTGGGAAAACCTCGCCGGTGGCATTTCGATCAAACGGCAGCCGGATGGCAGCCTGGCATTCGACGGCTCCGCGGCGCATCCGGAAAATGGCCGCTGGGTGTGCGACGTGCGCGGCGCGGGCGCGGTCAAGAACAATGCGGTGGTCATCGAGACGGTCGACGCCGACGGCTGGACGCTGACGTTGTCGCGCAAGGGATACGGTCTCGTGCTGTCCGAAAACCCGCCGGCCGAGGCCGCCGACGCAGCCAGCCGGCCGTATTGCGGCCTGAACGGCGCGCTCGGCGGCGTTTACTATCCGGTTTCAAGGCCTTGATCGGCGCGCCGCCGCCGCGACTAGAATGTCATTCCGAATCGCAGTGAACACGTTCTTGTTTTGAAAGGACAGGCGTGACCATCCCGTATTTGCGCCGGCTGACCGCTGTCAGCCGTAGCCCGCAAGCCAATCGCCATCTTGCCTATCTGCTGACCTTCACCGCCGGCGCCGTCAACGCGGGCGGGTTCCTGGCGGTCCAGCAGTACACCTCCCACATGTCCGGCATCGTGTCCATGATGGCCGACCACATGGCGCTTGGCGGGGTGATCGTGGTGCTGCAAGGGCTGGCGGCCCTGGTGTCGTTCATGGCGGGGGCGGCCAGCTCCGCCTTTCTGATCAACTTCGGGCGCAGGTCCCGGCTGGCCAGCGAGTACGCGCTGCCGTTGCTGCTCGAGGCCGTGCTGCTGCTGATCTTCGGCCTGCTGGGCGCCAACCTTGAGACGCTGCGCTGGTTCTACGTGCCCGGCACGGTGATGCTGCTCTGCTACATCATGGGTCTGCAGAACGCGATGATCACCAAGGTGTCCCGGTCCGAAATCCGCACCACGCACGTGACGGGCATGGTGACCGACATCGGCATCGAGCTTGGCAAGCTGTTCTACTGGAACGTCGCGAAGGGCGACCCGCAGTCAATGCCGCGGGTGCTGGCCGACCGCGGCAAGCTCGTCGTGCTGAGCCTGATGGTGACCTTGTTCTTCGTCGGCGGCGTGACGGGCGCGTATTCGTTTTTCAACTTCGGCTTCGGGTCGACCTGGCCGCTGGCATTGCTGCTGATGCTGCTGGCCGCGGTGCCGATCCTGGACGATATCCGCAGCTTCATGCACCGCGCTTAGCCGGCCGCGCCTGGCCGGCCGCGCGGGGCCCGCCGACATTACCGCTTGGATTTGACCGCGGCGGAATGGCTCAGGAAAACCTGGAGCGCCGCCAGCGTTTCATAGTGCAGACGTTCGAAGCGGGCGTCCTTGACCGGGTCGGTGATGGCGTGCCCCTTGACGTCCAGCGCGTAGGGTTCGCCCAGCAGCCGGCCAATGTCGACCTGGTAGTAACTGGAATTTCCATACGGACGCTTGCCGTCGACGTAGGGCATGGGCCAGAAGCGATCCCCTTCGCGCAAAACCGCGCCCAGCGCCTGATCGTCCACTTCGCGCCAGACCGCGGCGCGCAGCAGGACAAGATGCTCCTTGCGTAGATTGAACATGCCCTGCGCATCCACGCCGCTTTCCGGAAAGTCGAAGGCCTCGCGCATTTCGGCTGGCACGGCGTAACGGCCGGGTTGCAACCTGCCGATGGATTGCACATAGCGCGGGACCAGGCGGCAGACTTCGGCCAGCCGCCGGATGGCCAGCGCATCGTCGGTTGTCTTCAGCGCACCGCGGGCAGTGGCAAGCGTATCGGCGCCGCCAAGCAGCGGTTGCTCGAAATCGATGCCGGGCGCGCCGGATTCGACCGGCATCCATTGCACCCGCAGCAGGCGCACCAAGGCCGCGTGCTGAGGGGTGTAGGACAGGCTGGCGTCCGGCGCCGCATAGACCTTGCGGACGATGGCATCGCGGGCGGGAGAGGCCAGAGCGCGCAGCGGCGCGGCAATCAGGCTGCCCAGCATCAGCAGCAGGGGACGACGGTTCATGGGGTCTCCGGGCGCATTGGCCCTATTGGGGCAGGGTTGCCAACTGGGTTTCGGTGAAGGCGTAGCCGGGCTGCAGGCGTAGCGCGGCCTCGTAGGAGTTGCGGGCGTCCGCCAGACGCCCAAGCCTGCGTTGCAGGTTGCCCAGATTCGTCAGGATCAGCGCGCTGGCCGGCTTGGCGCGCACGGCCTTCTCAAAGGCGCTCAGCGCTTCCTCCGGGCGGTTCAACGCATCCAGCACCGACGCCTGCAGGTTGTAGCCGATGCTCCAGCCAGGAAACTTTGCAGTCAGCACCTGCGTTGTCGCCAGCGCGTTGGGCAGGTCCGCGCGCTCGGCCTGCGCGCCCGCCTTGTTGACGTACGCCCATCTGTTGTCGGGATTCAATGCGATGGACTGCTCGAATAACGCAAGCGCCGCCGCCATGTTGCCTTGCTGACCGTGCAGCTTTCCCAGGAACAGCCTGATGTCGGCGTCGGCGGGCGCCTGCCGCGCCATGTCTTCGGCGATGCGCTGCGCCTCCTGGCGATCGCCGGCTCGCAGCGCCGCGGAGATCTGCGCGTTCTGCGCCTGCAGGGCAGGGGGCCACTGCTGGATGCGCGCACGCAGCGCGTCGTTCTCCGCTCGCAGCTCTGCAAGATAAGCGTCGTCCAGCTGCGACGCGTCCTGGGCATGGGCTGGCTGGCCCATCAGAACGCTGACGAGAAGCAACGGAGAGAGAAGACGGATGCGAAGCGCTGCAAGCATGAGAAGGGCCGCCGGGCGTCATGTCGGGCCCATACGATACCGGAACCATCGCGGACGAAGCGCCGGCGGGGCGGCCGCGCCCGACATTTCAGACCAGCACTACAATGCCCGAGCGCGTATTGCGAACGATCAGGCGCCCCGGCAACGGCTGAAGGTACGCTGATCCCGGCAGTTGCGACACGTATTCATAGGAGGAGCAGACAAGTCATGGACGCGGAATTCTGGCTGGAACGGTGGCGCGAAGGGCGCACGCATTTTCATCAGGCTCGGATCACGCCGCTTTTGCAGAAGTACTGGCCGACGCTTGACGTCCCCAAGGGCGGCAAGGTGCTGGTCCCGCTTTGCGGCAAGTCGCTGGACATGGTGTGGCTGGCCGCGCAGGGCCATCAGGTGCTGGGCGCAGAGCTCTCGCAGCTTGCGGTGGAGCAGTTCTTCACCGAAAACGAATTGCGGCCGGTCAAGCACGAGTCCGCATACGGCACGCACTACGTGGCCGGCAACATCGAGATCGTCTGCGGAGACATCTTCAAGATGGATGCGCAGGTGCTGTCGCATTGCGTGGGCGTGTTTGACCGCGCGGCGCTCGTCGCGCTGCCGGACGCGATGCGGGCAAGCTACGTGCGTCACGTCTACGGGCAGCTGTCGCCGTCCTATCGCGGCCTGCTCATCACCTTGGACTATCCGCAGGAAGAGATGGCAGGCCCGCCGTTTTCCGTGGTCGACAGCGAGGTGCAGGCAATCTTCTCGGACGTTTCGCCCGCCGTCATCATCGACCGCCGCGACATTCTTGATAAGGAACCCAAGTTCCAGTCTGCGGGCGTCAGCCGCCTGGACACGGTGGTTTACCGGCTGGGCGTGCAGGACTGAGCGTGTCGCGGGCTAGGTCATCAGCCAGCCGCCCGCCACGTCCAGCACCTGCCCAGTCACGAACCTGGCCTGATCGGACGCGAAGAACAGGCAGGCATCCGCCACTTCCTCGGGCGTGCCCAGGCGCCGCAGCGCAGTCATCGCCGCCACCGCGTCGTTGATTTCCTGCGGCACGCTTTTCAGCAGCGGTGTGCTGATCCGGCCGGGCGCCAGCGCATTCACGGTCACCTGATGTTCGCCGAGCTCGGCTGCCCAGTGCCGCGTCAGCCCGATCAGCCCGGCTTTGGTGGCCGCGTAATGCGCCGCCACGATATCGCAGTATGCCTTGCCGGCCACCGACGACATGTTGATGACGCGCCCCTGTCGCGCTTGCACCATGAGCGGCGTGGCCAGATGCGTCATGTAGAACACGCCGTTCAAGTTCACCGAGACGACGTTGTTCCACTCCGCCGGCGGCATCTCCCATACCTTCAGCGCGCGGCCGTTCGTCTTGGGCGAGATGCCGACGTTGTTGACCAGGACAGTGGCGGCGCCCAGCTCGCGCGTGATGCGGTCATAGGCGGCCTGGCACTGGTCGAAATGCGCGACGTCGGTGGGCACGAAACACACGTCATGGCCACGCTTCTGGAGTTCCTTCTCGTAGGCTTGCCCGGCCTGCGCATTGAAGTCGACGAGACCCACGCGGCCGCCTTCGGCCAGAAACGCCTCGACGATGGCCGAGCCGATGCCGCCGACCGCGCCCGTGACGATGATGGTCTGGCCGGTAAAGCGCGCGTTCATGGCCGCACCTGCAGCATGATCTTGCCGATGTGCTTGCTGCTTTCCATCAATGCGTGCGCGCGCGCGGCCTCGGCCAGCGGGAAGACCTCGTGGATCAGGGGCAGGCACTTTCCCTGATCCATGAGCGGCAGCACCTTCTGCACAAGC
This sequence comes from Achromobacter animicus, assembly GCF_902859585.1. Taxonomy (GTDB): domain Bacteria; phylum Pseudomonadota; class Gammaproteobacteria; order Burkholderiales; family Burkholderiaceae_B; genus Achromobacter; species Achromobacter animicus. The sequence continues at coordinate 35,421 of NZ_CADIJM010000021.1, forward strand.
GATTGCGCGATGGCGCCCTTGTCCTCGTCGGACCTCGGGCGCAGCGTGGATCCGGTGAATTGCAGCCGTTTGGTCATGATGGGCAGGGCGTCGATCTCGGCCTTGCTGCCCTCCAGGAACGCAATCTGCACCAGCCGTCCGTTCAGGGCCAGCAACCGCAGGTTCTTGTTGATGTAGGCGCCGCCCACCATGTCCAGGATCACGTCGACGCCCACGTTGCCCGTGCCCTCGCGCACGGCGGCCTCGAAGTCTGCGTCGCGGTACTGCACGGCATGGTGCGCGCCGGCTTTCCGGCAGGCATCCGCTTTCTCTACGTTGCCGACGGTGGTCCAGACTTCCGCGCCGAATGCGCGTGCGAGCTGGATTGCCGTCAGGCCGATGCCGCTCGAGCCGCCGTGGACCAGAAACTTTTCGCCTGCGGTGAGGCGTGCTCGGTCGAACACGTTGGTCCAGACGGTGAAGTAGTTTTCGGGAATGGCCGCGGCCGTCAGCAGATCCAGACCGCGCGGCACCGGCAGGCAATGGCGCTCGTCGGCCAGGCAGTACTGGGCATAGCCGCCGCCCGGCGTCAGCGCGCAGACCTGGTCGCCGGCCTTCAAGCCTTGCACCTCGGGACCGGCCGCCACGACGGTGCCCGACACTTCCAGGCCCAGATAGGGCGAGGCGCCCGGGGGCGGAGGATAGGAACCCGAGCGTTGCAGCACGTCCGGGCGGTTGACGCCCGCGAAGGCTACTTCGATCAGCACCTGGCGGCGCGTCGGCGCTTCCATGTCGCGTTCGGCGATGCGCATGCAGTCGGGCGCGCCGCCCTTGCCATGGTCGATGAATGTGCAGCGTAAAGACATGAGACGTTCGTCCTTGGATTTCAGTGGCCCAGATAGGCCTTCTTGACGTGAGGGTCGCTGAGCAGTTCCGCGCCCGTGCCCGTGCGCACGATCGCGCCGTTTTCCAGCACATAACCGCGATCCGCCAGCCGCAGCGTGCGGAACACGTTCTGCTCCACCAGAAGCACCGTCACGCCGTGCGAGGTGACGTCGCGGATGATGTCGAACATCTGCTGCACCAGCAGCGGCGACAGCCCCAGCGACGGTTCGTCGAACACCAGCAGCTTCGGGTCCGCCATCATGCCGCGCGCAATCGCCACCATCTGCTGCTCGCCGCCCGACAGCGACCCGGCGTACTGGCTCAGCCGCTCCTTCACGCGCGGGAAGATGCGCAGCACTTCGTCGAGCTTGCGTTCGACGATCGGCCGCGCGGCGCGCTTGTACGAGCCCATGAGCAGGTTGTCCCGCACGGTGAAGTGCGGGAAGAGCTGTCGCCCTTCGGGAATCATGGTGATCCCGGCGTCCACGATGTCGTAGGGTTCGCGGTTCGTCAGGTCCTGGCCTTCGAACTCCACCTTGCCCTGCGTGGCGGCAATCACGCCGCACAGCGTCTTGAGCGTGGTCGTCTTGCCCGCGCCGTTGGCGCCGATCAGCGTGACGATCTCGCCCGCGTTCACCTCGAAATTCAGGCCGTTGAGCACCTGGCTCTTGCCATAGCCCGACGTCAGATTCGACACCTTAAGCATCCTGATACTCCTTGCCCAGATAGGCTTCGATGACGGCCGGGTTCTCGACCACGTCCTTGGGGGCGCCGCTGACCAGCACGCCCCCTTCATTCAGGACGATGATGCGGTCGGACAGCGCCATCGTGGCCTGCATCATGTGTTCGATCAGCAGCACCGAAACGCCGGAATCGCGGATGCGACGGATCATCTGGATGGATTTCTCGATGTCCGTGGGGTTCAAGCCCGCCATCACTTCATCCAGCAGCAGGATGCGCGGCTTGATCGCCAGCGCACGCGCCACTTCCAGACGCTTCATGCCGCCCACCGTGAGGCTGCGCGCTTCGGTGTTCAGATACTTCACCAGGTCGGTCTGCTCGGCCACCTTCAGGGCGATCTGCTCGGCCTCGTCGCGGTCCGACGTGTGGATGAACGCGCCCAGCATGATGTTTTCCAACACCGTCAGTCCCGTGAACGGTTTGGCGATCTGGAACGTGCGGCCCAGGCCCTTGTGCGCGAAGGCGTCGGGCGTCTTGCAGGTGACCCAGTTGCCTTGCTCGTCGCGCATCGTGATGTCGCCCTTGTCCGGCGACAGAAAGCCCGACAGCAGGTTGAACACCGTGGTCTTGCCCGCGCCATTGGGCCCGATCATGCCCAGGATTTCGTGCTGGTTGAGCGTCAGCGATACGTCGTTCGTGGCGCGCAGGCCGCCGAAGCTCTTGAACAGTCCCTCCGCCTTCAGGACCGGCTGCTCGCTGCGGGTGGCGTTACGGATGCGGATCTCGTCGGCCAGCTTGAGCTTGGCCGGCGGCGTGCCAAGGTAGGGCAGGCGCGCCAGCATGCGCTCGATGAACGGCCCGAACGCACCTGCCAGCCCACGCGGAATGGTTAGCACCACCGCGACCAGGATCAGGCCGTAAATCAACCCGTGCATGCCGTTGCCGACGCTGCTGAGCCAGCCGCGCGCCAGTTCCGCGATGGGCAGCACCAGGAAGGTGCCCGCGATCGGGCCGGAAACGGTGCCCAACCCGCCGATCAGCGCAAACATCGCGACCTGAATGGACAGCTCCAGCGAGAACGCGGAGCTGGGATCGACGAAGGTCAGGTAGGTGATGTGGAACGTGCCGATGATGCTGGTCAGCACGGCGGACACCACGGCGGCGATGATCTTCACGCGCACGGTGTGGATGCCCACGGCCAGCGCGGCATCCTCGCGTTCGCGGATCGCGATCAGGTAGTGTCCGATGCGCGACTTGCGGATGTACCACGAGACCCACGTCACCAGCACGAACAGACCGAACGCGATGATGACGTAGTTGATCTTCTCGCGGAACACGATCCACGCCCAACCGATGTTCAAGGGCAGGCTGATGCCGCTGGAGCCGCCAGTCCAGCTTTCCTCGTGGATGACCAGAAGGCGAACCACTTCCAGGATGGCGATGGTCGCCAGCGCAAAGAAGGGTCCGCGCAGGCGTAGCGTGGGATAGCTGATCAAGATGGCGACGGCCGCGGAAATGGCGGCTCCCGCGAACATGCCGATCCACGGCGAGATGCCGAAGTTCTGCGTCAACAGCGTGGCCGTGTAGCCGCCGATGCCATAGAACACCGCATGGCCGAGGGACAACTGGCCGGCATAGCCGCCCACGATGTTCCAGGCGACCGACAGCGCGGAAAACACGAACAGCAGGACGAAGAGGTTGGTCCAGAAGGGCGTGCCCATGACGACGGGCACGAGGAACATCGTGATCAGCAGGATGAGGCTGACGTAGGCTTTGGGATGTCGAAAGTCGGGAAACACGTCTTGCTCCTTGTTGTTCTGGTCACTCTGTACCGACACCGAACAGACCGTTCGGCTTCAGGACAAGGATCAAGAGGAAGATCCCGAAATAGACGACCTCTTTCAGGTCGGGCGCGATGTAGAAACCCGCCAGCGTGTCGACGATGCCGATGATCATGGACCCTGCGACGGCGCCATACAGGCTGCCCAGCCCGCCCAGCACCACGATCACGAACGCGGTCAGCACGAAGTAGGTGCCCACCGTGGGGAACACCGGGTACTGTGGCGCAAGCAACCCCGCGGCGATGCCGACAAAGGCGGTGCCCAGCCCGAAAGCAATGGCGTAGACGTTATTGACGTTCACTCCCATCAGCGTGGCGGCGTAGCGGTGCTGTGCCACAGCCCGCAACGCGCGGCCCAGATAGGTGCGGTGCATGAACAGGTGCAGCAGCACAGCCAGCGTCAGGCCGATGATGAACGTGACGACTTGTCCCGTGACCATCGAAAACGGACCGAACTCGATGGCGTTGGTGCCCAATTCGACCGGCGCGCGATAGACGTTTGCGCCAAAGATCACCAGCGCCAGGTTCAAGAGGATGGTGGACACGCCCACCGTGGCGAAGATCTGGATGTGTTGATCCGCATGAAGCAGCGGCTGGATGATGCCCTTCTGCGTCAGCGCGCCCAGCGCGAACAGGATGACGGCCACCGGAATCAGACCCGCGTAGGGGTGGACGCCGAACTGCGCCGCGATCAGATAGACCATGTACATGCCGATCATCAGGAACTCGCCATGCGCGAAGTTCACGACGCGCACGACACCGAAAATGAGCGTCAGCCCCAGGCTGATGATCGTGTATGCGCCGCCCAGCAACAGGCCGTTGATGACCAGTTGAATGAATAATTCCATTGTGCAACCTCTAAGTGCGGGAAGCGCCCCGTCCCTGTCCCGCAGCGTCCAGGGGCGGGGCGCTCAGGCCCCGGGTAAGACCGGACGCGCACCGGGGGCGCAAGGCCCCGGCGCCCGGCCGCTGGCATCGCGCTTTATTTCTTGAAGATGGGCTTGCCGAGAGCGAGGTTTTCCGGGCCGATGGTGACGAGCTTGCCGTCTTGCCACTGCATCACGTAGAAGGTCGAGGCATTGTTCTGCCCGTCTTCGCCGAAGTCGAAGCCCCAGCCGTTGGCCGTCTGGCCGGCGGGCTTCTTGTAGGCCAGCACCGCGGCGCGGATCTTGTCCTTGTCCGTGGACTTGGCGTTGGCGATGGCTTCAAAGAAGGCCTTGGCGCCGACGTAGTTGGTCAGGCTGTGGCCGGATTGCGGATCGCTCTTGTAGGTTGCCTTGTAGGCTTCGAGGAACTTGTCCAGGCCTGGCGCGCCGGCCGGATTGATGGACGCTTGCGGGAAGTCCAGGTCGAACACGCCGTTCATGTCGGCGCCCACGGCCTTGGCGGTGTCGGCCAGCGAATAGCCGCCGCCCGCCCCGATCACGACCTTGGGCTTGAAAGCCGCCGCGCGCGCCTGGCTGAAGAACAGGATGGCGTCGTTCTGGTAGGCCGTCTGCAGCACCACGTCGGTCTTCGCGCCCTTCAGGCGCAGGATCAGCGACGACAAGTCGACGGTCTTGGCCGAATACGGCAAAACCTCCACCACGTTGTAGCCAAGTTCCTGGGCGCGCTTCTTCTCGGTGGCCGCCACGTCGGTCCCATACGGGCCGTCTTCGTGGATGATGCCGATCTTGATGTCCTTCGGGTTCAGGCCCATGCCCGGCGCGATGGTGTCATGCAACGCGTTCACGACCGACACGCCGTACAGCGCGGTGTTGGGGTTGCTGCGGAACAGGTACTTGTAGTTGCGCGTGGTGATCTTATGCGCGGTGGCACCCAGTTCGAAGTAGGGCACGCCCGCCAGCTCCGTCACGGGCGAAGCCGCGTACGAAATGCCCGATGCATAGCTGCCGAACACCCCGACCACGTTGGCCGAGATCAGGCGCTTGGTCTCGGACACCGCCTGGGTCGGATCGACGGCGTCGGCCTTGATGATTTCGATCTTCTCGCCGTTGATCCCCCCGGCCGCGTTGATCTCGTTAACGGCCAGTTCCAGACCGCGATAGCTTTCCTGTCCAAGCAGCGCAAGCGCGCCGCTGAACGGGAATAGCGCGCCTACCTTCATGTCGGCCGCTGCGGTGCCGCTTGCCAGCGCGCTGCATACACCCAGCGCCAAAACAATTTTGTTGAACTTGAACACTGTCTACGCTCCTTTGTTGGTATGGAATGCGGACTGGATCTGCGTTCCGTCCGTCTTTTGCTATATATGATATATGTGCCGGCGGGGCGAGGAACCCTCGCCTTGGATTCTAGTGGCGGTCGCTTCATGCCGAATCAGGGAATTCCCTGAAACCGCATGAATAACGCCTTAGCGGCCGAAATACGAGGAAAATGCGCAGCTGATTCCGTCAGGCGAACGACGCTTTTTGGATGAAGCGGCACACGCAAGACGGATCACAGGATAGCTGGTTTTATCATATATCGTATATGATGGTCCGCACTTATAAGAACGATCCTAGGAGACAAGCGCATGTTCGAGGAAGTGGATTTCACCGGCAAGAAAGTACTCATCACCGCCGGCGCCGATGGGCTGGGCCTGGAAATGGCCAAGGTCTTTCACCACGCGGGCGCTACCGTGTTCGTGTGCGACGTCAACGAGGAACGGCTGGCCGCGTTGCCTACGGAACTGCCCGGTGTGCAGGTGGCGCGGGCCGACGTATCCGACGAAGCCGGTGTTGAACAGCTGTTCGCCGCCGTTCGCCAAACACTCGGCGGCCTGGACATTCTGATCAACAACGCGGGTGTGGCCGGTCCCACGGGTTTCGTCGAAACGCTTTCCAAGGCGGATTGGGACCGAACGCTCGCCGTCAACATCACCGGCCAGTTCCTGTGCGCGCGTCAGGCCATTCCCCTGCTCAAGGAATCGAAGGCCGGCGTGATGATCAATCTCTCTTCGGCGGCGGGGCATCTTGGCTTTGCGGGCCGGTCGGTGTATTCCGCCTCCAAATGGGCGGTCATCGGGTTCACCAAGTCGCTCGCGATCGAACTGGGCGGCCATGGCATTCGCGTCAACGCCATCCTGCCCGGCGCGGTTGAAGGCCCGCGAATTCGCGCCGTCATCGCCGCCAAGGCCGATACGCTGGGCCGGCCGGTCGAAGAGATCGCGGCGCAGTACGAAAACCAGGCCGTGCTCGGCCGCATGGTCACAGCCCGCGACATCGCCAACATGGTCCTGTTCAACGCCAGCGAAGCGGCGCGCAGCGTGACAGGCCAGGCCATCGTCGTGGACGGCTTCACGCAGAAGCTCTACTGATGGCCGCGGACCACATGCCGCGGCGCGCGGCCATCATTGGAACGGGACTGATCGGGCAAGGGTGGGCCATCGTGTTCGCGCGCATGGGCTGGGAAGTGCGGCTTCATGATGTGAACGCTGCGATGCTTGCCGAAGCGCGTGCGCTCATCCTGCAACAGCTTCGCGTGCTGGAAACACAGGGCCTGCTCGACAACGCGGATGCCATCGTCGACCGCGTGCAGGTGTCGGCCAGCTTGCAAGAGGCATTGCAGGGCGCCAGCTACGTCCAGGAGAATTCCCCGGAAAGCGTCGAGATCAAGCGCGCGCTGTTTTCCGAACTGGACGCGCTGGCCGAACCCCACGCCATCATAGGCAGCTCCACGTCCAGCATCCCGGCCAGCCAGTTCACCGAGCATCTCGCCGGCAGGCACCGGTGCCTCGTGGCGCATCCGGTCAATCCGCCGTACCTGATTCCGGTCGTCGAACTGTGCCCGGCGCCGTGGACCAGCCCCGAAGCGCTGTCCGGCGCGCGCGACGTGATGACTGGCATCGGCCAGAAGCCCGTGCTGGTGCGGCGCGAAATCGAAGGCTTCATCCTGAACCGCCTGCAAGGCGCGTTGCTGCAGGAAGCCTTCCGGCTGGCAAGCCAGGGCATCGCCAGCGCCGAAGACATCGACACCACCGTCAAGGACGGCCTGGGTCTGCGCTGGTCCTTCATGGGACCGTTTGAAACCATCGACCTGAACGCGCCGGGCGGCATCGCGGATTACTGCCGCCGCTATGGCGGACTCTATCAGTCCATTGGCGCAAGCCAGGGCGATTGCGTGGCCTGGGAAGGCGCGCTGGTCGACGCACTATCCGAGGAGCGGCGCGCCCTGCTGCCCGAGGAAGACCTTGCCGCACGCCGCTTCTGGCGCGACGAAAAGCTGATGCGCCTCATGCGTCACAAACAACACGGAGACAACAATGGCTAAGCCCAAACAGAAAGTCGTCATCACTTGCGCCGTCACGGGCGCCATCCACACGCCCAGCATGTCGCCGCACCTGCCGGTCACGGCCGACGAGATCGCCGAGGCGGCCATCGGCGCGGCCAAGGCCGGCGCCGCCGTCCTGCACCTGCATGCGCGGGATCCGCAGACGGGCAAGCCTTCGCAGGATCCGGCGCTGTTCAAGCCTTTCCTTGAGCGCATCAAGCGCGAGACCGACGCCATCATCAACATCACCACCGGCGGCAGTCCGCACATGACGGTGGAAGAACGCATGCGGCCGGCCACTACGTTCCAGCCGGAGCTGGCGTCGCTGAACATGGGCTCCATGAACTTCGGCCTCTTTCCCATGCTGGACCGCTTCTCCGAGTTCAAGCACGACTGGGAGCGGGAGCATCTGGAGAACAGCCGCTCGCTCATCTTCCGCAACACCTACCAGGACATCGAATCCATTCTGACGCTTGGCAACGCCAACGGCACGCGCTTTGAGTTCGAGTGCTATGACATCAGCCACCTCTACAACCTGGCGCATTTCGTGGACCGCGGCCTGGTCAAGTCGCCGCCCTTCATCCAATCGGTGTTCGGCATCCTGGGCGGCATCGGCCCGCACCCGGAAGACCTGATGCACATGAAGCGCACGGCGGACCGCCTCTTTGGCAACGACTACGAATGGTCGATTCTGGGCGCCGGCCGCAACCAGATGCCGTTGGCAACCATCGGCGCAGCGATGGGGTCGAACGTGCGGGTGGGCCTTGAAGACTCGCTGTGGATCGGACCGGGGCAACTGGCCGAATCCAATCGCGTGCAGGTGGAGCGCATCCGCGGCATCCTCGAGGCGCTGAACCTGGAGGTCGCCACGCCGGACGAAGCGCGGGCCAAGCTGGGATTGAAAGGTAAGGACAACGTCGCGTTCTGATGCCGCGGGCGGGCAGGGCGGCCGGCGGGCATCAAACCCGCCAGCCCTTGCTCTGCAGTGGGGTCAGGCGTGACGGCGCAGCGCGGCGGCCAGCGTGGCCACATCCAGCGTACGGTCAAAGTTGGCGGCATGGCGCGCTTTCAGGCTGAGGTCCGCCGCCAGCGACAGTTCCGCATCGGACGGCTCGCCGGCCGCGCCAAGTTCGCGCAGCGTGACCGGCAGACCGACCTGGGCATACCACTGCTTCAGATCGGCCAGCATGCCGTCGTTGCGGTTCTCCAGGTCAAGCTGCACCAGCAAGCCCACCGCCACCTGCAGGCCGTGCAGCGCGGTGGCGACGCCGTTGATCTTTGGTAGCCCGCGCGTCAGAGCGTGGGCAATGGACAAGCCACCGCTTTCAAATCCCAGACCGCTCATGAGGATCATCGCTTCCACCACGCGCTCGAAGGCGGGCGTGGGTTGGCCGGTTCCGGCAACGGCCACGGCATCCGCGCCGTCCGCCAGCAACGTGCGCAGGCAGCCGTCGGCGATGAGCTGGGCCGTGAGCAGCGGCGCCGCGTCGTACATGTTCTTGCCGCCGTTGCGCTGGCATTGTTCGGCTTCAAACTTTTTGGAGATTGCATCGCCCAGCCCGGCCCGGAAGAAGTGCACCGGCGCGGTCGCGATGATGGCGGTGTCGACCAGCACGATGGTCGGATTGAACAGCATGTGCTCGACGGCCAGGAGGTTGTGATGTGCGTCGTAAAGCACGTAATTCTTGCTGGTGGGCGCGTCGTTGGACGCCACGGTGGGCACGGTGATCAGGTGGCAGTGCGACGACTTGGCCACGGCTTTGCCGGCATCCAGCGACTTGCCGCCGCCCACCGCAATCACCATGTCGATGTTCGCCGGCGACGCCTGCGCCCGCAATCCGTCGATGACTTCAGGCGTCAGGTCGCCTTCGACGATCAGCGGCGCAAGCACTACGCCATGCTGGGCGCACAGCGCTTCGATTTTCGGTCCCAACACGCCATGGACATAGCTGTCGATGACCAGCGCGGCGCGCTTTCCGAACAGCGCCGCGTATTGCCCCAGCGCGTCCAGGGCGCCCGATCCCTGGATGTAGCGGCTGGGCGCTCCGAAAATCTTCAGCATGGCGTCTCCCTATTTGCGAGCCCCTGGGGGGCGGTAGTCGAGTTCTTTTTCCCGTTCGACCAGCCAGTCGATCATGATCTTTCCGCCCCAGACCAGATCGGCCTGGATGGCGTTGCGCGCCGCTTCCGAATCACGCGCTTCCAGGGCCTCGATGACGGCCTCATGGCGATGCTCGTTTTCGGAATAGTCCAGGCCGGCAGTCTTGACGTGAAACACCTTGAGGATGGGGCCGGTGATGACCCAGAACGACTCAACGGTGTTGCGCAGGATGGGCTTGTTGCTGGCTTCGAGGATGGCGAAGTGGAACTTGCGGTTCAGGTAGCTGGCGCGCTTGGGGTCGGTGGACGTGCACGAGATGAAATCCCGTTGCAACGCGATCAGGTTGTCGAGCTGCTTGCGCGTGATGTTTTGCGCGGCCTCGGCGGCGCCCATGCCTTCAAGGTGGAAGCGGATCTGCTGGATCTCCCGCAGCTTTTCCGAGTTGACGTACGGCACGTAGACCGCGGTGGCCGCCTGCATCTCGAGCCCTTGCTCACTGATCAGCCGGAAGATGGCCTCGCGCACCGGCGTGATGGACACGCCCATTTCCTGCGCCAGCTCGCCGATGATCAGGCGCTCGCCAGGTTCGTATTGCCCGTTGATCAGGGCATTACGGATTTCGTTGTAGACCCTGACGGAAAGGTTCTCTTTTTTGACCGGTTTGAGGCTGGGCATGGCGTTTCTGGCTTGCTGTATGGAGGGTGCAGGTGAATCCAGGAGCGATTCTAGCCCGGCGTAGCCAATTCGAGCGCAATGGGTATATTATATATCATATATCCATACAACAGGAGGAGGCGCGATGCGCAAGGATCAAGAGGCCCCTACCGCAGGGGAAATCGCGATGCTGCGGGAAAAGGCCCGCCATATCAGGCTGGAGACCATCCGCCTCATCGAAATCGCCAAGGTCGGACACTACAGTTCCGTCTTTTCGTGCGCCGAGATCTTCGCGGCGCTTTATTTTGATGTGATGCGTCTGCGCCCGGGCGAGCCGCAGTGGCCGGATCGTGACCGCTTCCTCATGGGCAAGGGCCACGCCGCCGTCGGCCTGTTCCCCGTGCTGGCCGATCTGGGCTTCATCGATCACGCGCTGCTGGACGGCTACACGCGGTTGGGCAGCCCCCTCGGCGATCACCCCGACATGAGCAAGGTGCCGGGCGTCGACTTCAGCTCGGGCTCCATCGGTCATGCGCTGTCCAACGGCGTTGGCATGGCCGTCGGCGGCCGCATGAACCAGCGGGACTTCAACGTGTTCGTGATGCTGGGCGACGGCGAAATGCAGGAAGGGCAGGTGTGGGAAGCCGCATTGTTCGCCGCGCACAACCGCTTGTCCCGCCTCATCGCCATCATCGACCGCAACGGCTATCAGCTCGACGGCAAGGTCGACGACGTCATGGGGGTGGAGTCGCTGAAAGAAAAGTGGCAGGCGTTCGGCTGGGAGGTCCACGAAGTCGATGGTCACAATCTTGCCGAACTGACTGCGCTGCTGCGCCGCCTGCGCGCCGATGATGCGCGCGCCAAGCCCGCATGCGTGATCGCCCGGACCATCAAGGGCAAGGGTGTCTCCTATATGGAAACCGAACCGGGCTGGCACCTGGGCTACCTGGCCCCGCAAGATGCGCAAAGCGCTGTCGAAGAAATCCTCTCCCGCGAGATCTGAATGGCACAGGCACAAGTACTCTCTCCCGATTCCTGGCAGTACCGCGCCCTGAATGCGGTGAACCCCGGGCTGTCCTACCTTTCCGACGGATTGATCGAGCTGGTGAAGGCCGGGCATCCCGTCGTGGCCGGATCGGCCGACCTGCAGTATTCGAACGGGCTGAACCGCTTCGCCGAGGCCTATCCCGACCGCTACGTGCAGTTCGGCATCTCTGAGCAGAACATGGTTTCGGCGGCCGCCGGGCTGGCAACGACCGGCATGATGCCGTTCGTCGCCACGTTCGCGTCGTTCCTCGGGTTGCTGTGCTGCGAACAGATCCGGATGGACGTCGCCTACACGCGCCTTCCGGTTCGCCTGATCGGCCATCACACGGGTATCAGTCTGGGTTTCTACGGCACCTCGCACCACGCCACCGAAGACATCTCCACCATGCGCGCGCTGGCGGGCCTGACGGTGGTGTCTCCCGCGGACGGCCCGCAACTGGCGGCGGCCATCAAGGCGTCCGCGGACTGGCCCGAGCCCATCTATTTCCGTATCGGCCGCGGGCGCGATCCGCAGGTCTACGAAGACAACACGCAGTTCGAATTCGGCCGTGCCATCGTCCACGAAGCCGGTAGCGACCTGACGCTGATCGCCTGCGGCATTACGCTGCACGGTGCGCTGGCCGCGGCTCGCCAGTTGCGCGAAGAGGGCCTGTCGGTTGGCGTGATCGACATGCCGACGATCAAGCCGCTGGACCGCGACGCCATCCTGAAGGCTGCCGGGCAGTCGCGCCTGATGATGACGGTCGAAGAGCACAATGTGCTGGGCGGCCTGGGATCGGCAGTTGCCGAGGTGCTGGCCGACGCGGGCACCGGCACGCGGTTGCGCCGTCATGGCATCTATGACGAATACAGCCTCATTGCGCCGCCCACCACGCTGTACGCCCATTACAAGCTAGACGCCGAAGGCATTGCCGGCGTCGCGCGAGAATTCATCCAGCATTGATCCGGAGACATCCATGAAGGAAATCAGCGGCAACACGCGCCTGTTCGGCATCCTGGCCGACCCGATTCACCATGTGAAGACGCCGCAGCGCATGAACGAACACTTCGCCAAGATCGGTTTCGATGGCGTCTGCGTGCCATTTCACGCGCGGCCCGACAACCTGGCGGCCGTGGTCGACGGCCTGCGCCGCCTGGAAAACCTGGGCGGCGTGATCGTCACGGTGCCGCACAAGACCGCCATCCTGGAACTGGCCGACGACGCCACGCCCGTCGCCCGCAAGATCGGCGCGGCCAATGTGTTGCGGCGTGAGGCCGATGGGCGCCTCGTGGCGCACATGCTGGACGGCGAGGGCTTCGTGCGTGGCCTGCGCAGTTGCGGCGTCGCCCCCGAGGGCAAGAGCGTCTACCTGGCGGGCGCGGGCGGCGCAGCCAATGCGATTGGCTTCGCGCTGGTGCAGGCTGGCGTCTCACGCCTGACCATCGCCAACCGCACGCCCGCCAAGGCCGAGGACCTCAAGGCCCGCATCCTGTCGCTGCATCCAGACGCGCAGATCGCGGTGGGCAATGCCGACCCCGCCGGCCATGACCTCGTCGTCAACGGCACGTCGCTGGGCATGAAAGAGGGCGATCCGCTACCGCTGGACGTCAGCCGCCTGACGCCGGAGCAACTGGTTTGCGAGGTCATCATGCAGCCCAAGGACACGGCGCTGCTCGTGGCGGCGCAGGCGCGCGGCTGCAAGATTCATTACGGCGCGCCGATGCTGGCCTGCCAGATCGAACTGATGGTGGAAACGCTGGGCGTGACGCCCGCCCGTTAGGCGGCGCTGCACACATTCGGTAGACAACGATGGGCGACTACGACTTCATCATCGCGGGCGGCGGAACGGCCGGCTGCATCCTGGCCAACCGCCTCAGCGCGGACGGCAAGTATCGCGTGCTGCTGCTGGAGGCCGGCCACGAGGCGCGCAGCATGTGGATTCCCATTCCGGCGGGCTTTTCCAAGCTGCTGGTCGATCCGCAATACAACTGGCGCTTTGCCACCGAACCCGAGGACAACGTCCACGGACGCGTTATCGCCGTACCCCGCGGCAAGGGATTGGGCGGGTCCACGCTGATCAACGGCATGATCTACGTGCGCGGCCAGCCCCAGGATTACGACGGCTGGGTGGCCGCGGGCGCTGCCGGTTGGGGACGCGACGTGGCCGAGCGCATCTACCGCAAAATAGAGAACTACGCGCCGGGCGGTGAGACCCGCGGCAAGGACGGCCCGATGCACCTTGAAGAGGTAGCCGAGCGCTTTCCGGTGTCGGACGCCTTCCTGCAGGCTGCGCGCGAAGACGGCCAACCCTTCAATCCGGACTACAACAGCGGCGATCAGGAAGGCGTGGGCTACTACCAGGTGCTCCAGCACCACGGCCGGCGCTGGAGTGTCGTGGACGGCTACCTGAAACCGGCCGCGGGACGGCGCAACCTCAGTATCGAATGCGGCGCCCATGTCACGCGTCTGATGTTCGAAGGCAAGCGCTGCGTCGGCGTGGTCTACCGCCAGAACGGGCAGGAACACGTCGTGCGCGCACGCCGAGAAACGCTGGTCTGCATGGGGGCGGTGCAATCCCCGCAATTGCTCGAACTGTCCGGAGTGGGCAATGCAGCCTTGCTGGCCTCGCACGGTATCGGCGTGGTGCACGCGCAGCCGGCGGTGGGCGAAAACTACATCGACCACTTCGCCACGCGCATGAACTGGCGCGTCAAGAACACGGTCACCTTGAACGAAATGTCGCGCGGCTGGCGGCTGGCGCAGCAGGTGGCGCGTTACTACATAAGCCGCAAAGGCATCCTGACGCTGGGCACAGGGTTGGTGCACGGCTTCGTGAAAAGCGCGCCCGGATTGCCCACCCCCGACGTGCAGTTTTTCTTCGTGCACGCCAGCTACGCCAACGCTGCCGAACGCATCCTGGACCGGCATCCCGGCATGACGATCGGGGTGGCGCAGTTGCGTCCCGAGTCCGTCGGGTCCATTCACATCAAGTCGGCCGATCCGCTGGCCGGACCTGCCATCCGGCCCAACTTCCTGTCCGCGCAGGTCGACCGCGACAGCCTGGTAGGCGGGATGCAGGTGGCGCGCCGCATCGTGAGCCAGCCCGCCCTCAAACGCTACGTGGAGGCCGAGGTCAGCCCCGGCGTGCAGGTGGACAGCGACGACGAATGGCTGGACTTTGCGCGGCGCAACGGACAGACCATCTACCACCCCATCGGCACCTGCCGCATGGGCACGGACGCCGCGGCCGTCACGGACGTGCGGCTGCGTGTCAACGGGCTGACAGGCCTGCGCGTGGTGGATGCCTCGGTCATGCCGAAGATGGTTTCCGGCAACACGCAGGCCGCCGTCATGATGGTGGCCGAGCGCGGTGCGGAGATGATCCTCGAAGACGCGGCGCAGGCGTAGGGAACTTCCGGTCAGTAAAAATGGCGCGCTTGCTTACGGCTGGCGCGCCATTTTTCTTGAAGGCGCCCGGCATGCGCCTTGCTAACGCGCTGTTCCGACTGCAGACTGCAGGTTAGGCTGCACCAACTGAAAGGAGAACGTATGACCTACGACCTTTGGTATTGGGATGGCATTCCCGGGCGGGGAGAATTCGTGCGCCTGGCGCTGGAAGCGGGCGGTATTCCGTATCGGGAACGCGCCCGCGATCCGGGCGCCGACGAAAGCGCGTTGATCGACGACATGCAATCGGCCCGCAAGCATCCGCCTTTTGCGCCGCCTTATCTGGTGGCCGGAAAAATGACGTTGGGGCAGACCGCCAACATTCTGCTTTTCCTCGGCGAAAAGCATGGCCTGGCGCCCGAATCGCTTGAAGGCCGGTTGTGGGTAAACCAGTTGCAACTCACCATTGCCGACATGGTGGCCGAAGCGCACGACACCCATCATCCCATTTCCGCCAGCGATTATTACGAAGACCAGAAAGAAGAGGCCGCCCGCCGCGCCAAGGTATTTCGCGAAGCGCGTATTCCGAAGTTCCTGGGGTATTTCGAACGGCTGCTGGACGGGCCGCAGGCGTGGTTGGCGGGCGGCGTCAAATGGACCTACGTGGACTTGTCCCTTTATCACCTGGTCGATGGCTTGCTGTTCGCGTTTCCCAAACGCATGGCGACCGTTGCTGCGCATTATCCAAAGGTGTTGGCCCTGCATGAGCGCGTGACCGCTTTGCCTGAACTGCAGGCCTATTTTTCGAGCGGCCGGCGCTTGCCGTTTGGCGAGGGCATTTTCCGCCAATATCGCGAGCTGGACGCGGCTTGAATCCGGGATTTCCCGGGTGTGCGTCGTGACGACGCTTTGAATTCTTTTTAAAAAGGGACATTCAGAATTACATCGGGCCATGATAATTTCTGGGATTAAGTAGTTTCCATTAGATACATAAGAATTACGTGTACCAGGCACGCCGGCAAACACACCCTGGAGGTTTCCATGCTTTGGCATACTCTTGGCCGCTTCATCCGTGGATATCGCAGTACCGATAAAAACGACCTGCTGGGACAGATCGACGCCATTCACAAATCCCAGGCGGTCATTGAGTTTGATCTGAACGGCCACATCCTGATGGCCAATCAGAACTTCCTGGACACCACGGGCTATTCGCTCGAAGAAATCCAGGGGCGTCACCACCGCATGTTCATCGATCCCGATGAACGCGGGTCGCCGCAATATGCAGCCTTTTGGGAAAGGCTGGGACAGGGCGCACATGATTCCGGTCGTTATCGGCGGATTCGCAAAGATGGCTCGGACGTCTGGCTGCAGGCGTCGTACAACCCCATCTTTGACAAGCGCGGACGGCCGGTGAAGGTGATCAAGTACGCCACCGACATCACCGATCAGCAAAATCGCCAGGCAGATTCCGAAGGCCAGCTCGCGGCGATTTCCAAGGTCCAGGCGATCATCGAGTTCAATCTCGACGGCACCATCCTGCGTGCCAACGACCTGTTTCTCGGTGCGGTGGGGTATCGCGCCGACGAGGTGCTGGGCCGGCATCACAGCCTCTTTGTCCCGCCCGAAGAAGCCCGAAGCACGGCGTACAAGGATTTCTGGCGCCGGCTGCGCAATGGCGAGCACGACACCGGCCAGTACATGCGCTTGGGCAAGGGCGGACGCCAGGTCTGGATCGAAGCCAGCTACAACCCCATTCTCGACGCGCAGGGCCGGCCATTCAAGGTGGTGAAGTTCGCTACCGACATCACCAAGCGCTTTACCGCCGCGCAGACGCTGCAAGTGGCCGTCCAGGGCCTGACCGAAAACGCCGAACGCGCGCGACAGGCCAACAGCCTCGCCCAGGACGCCAGCCGCATCGCTGAAACGGGCGGCGATACGATGCGCGACGTGGTGACGACCATGGAAGCCATCACGGGCAGTTCGCGCCGCATTTCCGAGATCATCGGGGTCATGGACGGCATTGCATTCCAGACCAACATCCTTGCGTTGAACGCGGCCGTCGAGGCCGCGCGCGCCGGCGAGCACGGCAGGGGCTTCGCGGTCGTGGCCTCAGAGGTCCGCAATCTGGCGCAAAGCAGCGCGGCGGCCGCGAAGGAAATCAAGGCGCTCATCACGACCTCCGTGGCGCAGGTCGAAGGCGGCGCGGTGCAGGTCCAGTCCGCCGGCGGCACAATGGAGGGGATCGTTGCGTCGTCTCGCCGCGTGACCGAAATCATGGCTCAGGTCGTTGAAGTGTCGCTGGCGCAATCGGACAAGCTGGCCGGCGTGACCGAAGATCTCACCGATACCCACGCCGAACCCACAAGACGATTGCGCGCCGCCTAGCGGGCAGGGCATCTGCGCGCGAGTGCGCTATAAAGACGGCATTGCCGATCATCTGTGGCCCGCGCGGGCAATTTCCGCCGCGGGCCATGCCTTTTGCCCGATGTCCATGACTGAATCCGAAGCCCTCGCGCTTGCCACGCACCGCCACTACAAGGGTGGCCTTTACCGCTACATAGGCACTGCCCGCCATTCCGAAACCGAAGAGTCCATGGTGGTGTACGAACACCTCTGGCCGCACGCGCGCGGGCTGTGGGTGCGCCCGGCCGATCTGTTCTTCGGGCAGCTTGCCGACGGTTCGGCCCGGTTCGCCGCCCTGCATCCGGCGGAGTAAGCGCGTGACGTATTTCTATCGGCGCACGCGTGCGGCCAGCGCATCGCCGGCCCGTCCCACGGCGCGTGCGCAAGCGGCCTTGACGCACGCGCTTGAAGCGTTGGGCCGCCCCTTCATCGTGGCCGACCTGGAAACGACCGGCCTGTCCACCGCAAGCTGCGAAATTCTTGAATTTGCGGCGGTCAGAGTGGGCGAGGGCGGGGCGGTCGTCAACGAATACACGCAGGTCGTTCGCACTTGCGGCCGTGTCCCTTCCTTCATATCCCGTCTTACCGGCATTACGCAGGCTGAAGTCGATCGCGACGGCATTCCCGTCGCGCAGGCCTTCTCGTCGTTCCTGGATTTTGTCGAGGATCTGCCGGTGTTCTTCCATAACGCCTCGTTCGACCGGCGCTTCCTGAGCGCGGCCGCTGACCAGACGGGGCTGCCTTTTTCGAACGCCACGCACTGCACGTTGGCATTGGCGCGCCGCGCGTGGCCGGAGTTGCCGTCGCACAAGCTCGACATCCTGGCGCGGCACGTCGGCGCCTCGCAGCCGACCCACCGTGCGTTGGCAGACGTGCGGACGACGGTCGCGGTCGCGCTTGCAGCCAGCGCTCGGCTGGCCTGCGCGTAAACGAGGCGCCATTTCTTTGGGAGTTCCCATGTCAGACCTGGAAGCAATCCGCCTCGCCGTGCGCCAGTTCACGGCTGAACGCGAATGGCAGCAATTCCATTCGCCCAAGAATCTGGCGATGGCGCTGGCGGGGGAAACGGGCGAACTCGTCTCGTTGTTCCAGTGGCTGGATGAAGACGAGTCGCGCAATCTGCCGGCCGCCCGGCTTGCGGACGCCGCGGACGAGATCGCCGACGTGCAGATGTATCTGGTGGCCCTGGCGGATCAGCTTGGCATTGATATCGCGCAGGCGGTTGCCGGCAAGATGGTGAAGAACGCCAACAAGTATCCCGCCGATGCGTTCCGGCGCAGCGCTCGCAAATACAACGAGCCCCCGGAAGAATAAGCGCCGGTCCGCGCAGCCGCTGGACCGGCGCCGAAAGTTCAAATCACTTTTTGCTCGTGGTGCACTTGGGGCGGCTCAACGAAAAAGCCGCCGACCAGCTTGCGCCATTCCTGGAAGTCGGCCGATTCCCGGAAATCCACCATGTGGTTTTCGACCGTTTCCCAATCCACCACCAGCGTGTAGCGCTGCGGCTGCTCGATGCTGCGGTACAGTTCCATGCCATGGCAGCCCTTGGCGCGCAGAAAAAGCGGCTTCGCCTGGGTAACACCGGCTTCAAACAGCGCTTCCTGTCCTTCGCGGACGTGGATGCTGGCAATCTTCTGAATCATGGCTTGGTCTCCGATTGATGGGGGTAGGCAAGGCGGGAGTAGTATGGCCGAAAACCTCGATTCCAGCCCGCTTCATGAATTACCGAGCCGTCACATTGACTCGTCTCATTTCCGTCCGCCTACTCTGGTATGTCGCCGTCGGCATCATTGCTCTGATGTCCCTGTACCTGCATACGCAATTCGGCGTTGTGGTGCTGCTGTCTGCCATCGCCATCTACATTCCTTTGTCGATGCTTGGATTGCCGCTCGTTGCGTGGCTATGCCTGTCGCGCCGCACAAGCGGCGTTGCGGCCGGGCTGCCGCCCGCCTGGCCCGCGTATCTTGCGGGCGTGACCGGCATTGTCCTGCTGGGCAGCTATCAGGTGCTTGCCAATCTGTACGTGGCCGAATGCGGCTTCCTGCTTGTGCTGGTGGCCGTGGACCTGATGCTGGCGCGCCGCGAGACCGGCTGGCTGCTACACCTGGCGCGTTAGATATCACGCGTGAGCCTCACGCGCGCGGCCCCATCCTTTGAGTTGAAACCCACCCGCAAGCGGGGCTTGACGGACGCATTGCGTCATCCATACGCATGGCCGTGCGAAGCCGGTATCTCCGCTTTCAGGTTTGTGTAATTCGCGAGTCCATCCTCCAGAAAGACCCGGTCGTTCGTTTAACCGATACCGACCTGCCTAGGACGGCGCAATCATTCCGTACCAATACGAAAGTCCCACGCCCTGCGAATGCAAGGGCGCAGTTCCTGGGTAGTAACGGTCCGCGCCGGTCGGTCTCCGGCACCTGTGCATCCGTGCAGACGGATCAGGAGGAGCTCAAATGAAAAAGCTCGCAGCAGTCGCCGCGTTGTCATTGTTTGCCGCATCGGCTTACGCCACTGGCCCGGGCCAGGTCGGCGGTTCGGTGACCGGTCACGCCGGCGCCATCAACGGTACCGCTTCGTCCATCTCCACCGGCAGTTCGGTGGTGGCCACCCAGGTGAACGGCTACGGCTCGTCGAGCCAGACGTCGTTCGGCAGCACGGGCGGCATCGCGGAAGTCGGCGGATCGTTCAGCCGCGACGGCACGCAAGTCGTCACCAGCACGCGGCAGTACGCCAATAGCGAGTCGTACGGGCATGTGACGGGCAACGCCCCAATCATGGTCGGCGACAGCATCGCCAACGGCGGCGCAACGTTCGGCAAGACGGATACGAGCGCCTCGGCGACGGGCTCGTTCCACGCGGCAAATATCGGCGCGTTCGGGTCGATACACGGCGTCGGCCCGGTGGGCCATGTCGTTGGGTTCAATCGCTGACCCAATTATCCGGACGGCTTCGGCCGTCCGGGCGAGGGGACATCATGAAGAGCATCGTTCTAGCCATCTCCCTGTCGCTCGCCGCCATGTCGGCGGGGGCGCAGACCAGCACGTCCAGTTCCACGACGTCGGCATCGTCCGGGTCGACCAACGCGGGCAACAACCAGGGCATCACACTCAACTCAAGCAACAGCGGGACCAGCACGTTGCGCAGCGCACCGCCGGTTGGCGGCCAGAGCTTCTACGGCTCGTTCTCGTCGGACAGCTGCATGGTGTCAGCGGGCGGCGGCGGGTCCGTGGTGGGTTTCGGGATGAACGTCGCGATTCCGATCGAGGACCAGAAATGCAGTCTGCGCCGCAACTTCGAGCGCACGATGCAGGCTGCGGCATCGACCAAGGACGCGGATCGCTCGCGGCGTCTGGAAACCGCGGCCATCGATATCCTGTGCCAGACCGACGATCGCACCAAGGCGGCGCTGGTGGCGCAGGGGCTCTGCACCAATCCTGCGCTGACGACGGCGGACCATCGGTTCGACAGCGGCGCCGTGGCGCAGGTCGCGCCGCAGACGCCCGT
The DNA here is from genome assembly GCF_902859585.1 of Achromobacter animicus. Classification (GTDB taxonomy): domain Bacteria; phylum Pseudomonadota; class Gammaproteobacteria; order Burkholderiales; family Burkholderiaceae_B; genus Achromobacter; species Achromobacter animicus. The sequence continues at coordinate 56,130 of NZ_CADIJM010000021.1, forward strand.
CCAGACTGCAGCCACGGCGCCCGCGCTGCCGCAGGCGGCGGCAACGCCGATGGTGCAGGGCTATCCGGTTCTGTCAGCCCGCAGCGCCGCGTTCACCGCGCCGCCACTGCGCAACCCTCGCGTGGAGCGGCAACAGTTCGCCGACCTGTACTCTCCCGGCTGAAGCGGCCTGTGCATGACGGCAATCAGGGCGTGGCGGGCGGCGGGACCGCGACGGGCGCGGGCGCCTGCGCGGGTTCCGGCGCCGACGCGAGCAGCATGGTCGGCGGGGACGACACTTCAAGCTTGGCCTCGTCCAGGCGCTTGAGCACCGTGAACAGCAGCGCGCTGCGCACGCCGTACGCGGCACGCGGCGACGACACATAGCCCCTAGCATTGAAGATCAGGTGGCCTGCGTCGATACCGTCCAGGAAGACGTTGGGCGCCGGCGACTCCAGCACGTCTTCGTGATCCGCCAACGCCTGCAGCATCAGTTCACGCACCTGCTCGGCATCCGTCGACAACGGCATGGGCAGCTTGATCTGCACCAGGCCAAGCGGATTGGACCGCGTCACGTTGCGCACCGTTTTCGTCACGAATTCGGAGTTGGGCACGATCACCGTCGACCGGTCTCCCATCTGGATCTCGGTGGCGCGCACATTGATGCGCAGGATGTCGCCTTCGACGCCGCCCAGCGAAACCCAGTCGCCCACCTTCACCGGCCGCTCGGCCAGCAAAATCAGGCCCGACACGAAGTTCTGCACCACCGCCTGAAGGCCAAAACCGATACCCACCGACAGCGCGCTCGCGATCCACGCGACCCGCTCCAGTCCGATTCCCGCGGCCGACAGCGACAACGCCACGGCCAGCACGAAGCCGCCGTACCCAAACAGCGTCGCGGCCGACAACTGCATGCCCGGGTCCAGCTCCGTGGTGGGCAGATAGCGGTTGGATAGCCAGCGCTTGAGCATCTTCACGCCCAGCAGCGACAGCGCCAGCACGATCAACGCCTGCAGCACCGCGCCGGGCCGGATCTGCGCCTCGCCGATGGCCAGGCCCTTGCGGAGCTGGTCAAAGCGCTGCACCAGATCCATCGGCGCTTCGCCGAACGGCGCCAACACCAGAATGATGGCAAGCAGCGCGATGGCCACGCGACCCAGTCCGGACAGCAGCACCGCGGCCTGATCGCGCATGCTGGGCCCTTCGCCTTCACCGCCTTCGCGGTGCGCCGTGCCCAACAAGGTGCTGAAACCGTCCTCGACCAGCGTCGATGCCAGGTAGGCCGACGCCAGCACGATCAGCACCCACAACACCTGCTTGACCAGGAAGCTGCCGAACGCCACGTAACCCAGCAGCAGGCTAGCGAAGCTGACGATCAGCACCGTCCAGATGGCGGCCAGCATCAGCGAGACCCAGAGCGGAATCGGCGCTTCGCTGTCCTGCATGACCTGGCGGCGCAGGCGGCGGCCGATGAACAGCACGGCGGCAAGCAACGCCATGCTCAACACGCCCACGATGCCGGTCAGGGTGATGGTCGTGGTCAGGCTGGCGTCCAGCAGGACGGGCAACCGTTCCGCGAGCCAGATCAGGACCACCAGCACGCCCAGCGTGCCGGGAAGCCAGCGCAGCCGGTTCGCCACGATGTCGCTGACCGGCGGCAGGCGCCAGGACGGACGATTGGTGGACAGCAAGGCGTAGCCCATCCCCGACACGAAGCCGCCGAAGCAGACCGTGGCTACCAGGTTGGTCAGGAGCGAATCGGTGCTGTCCGACAGTTGCGATCTCCAGTCCAGGCCGGTCTGGATGAGCAAGGCGATCACGCCAGGCGTGGCGACCGAAAGCGCCACGAGGGCCACCGCCAGAAACGATCGGCGCAGCCGTCCGGGCGGCACTCGGGTTGCCGTGAGCCGCAGCAGATACCGGCCAACCCAGACGCGCAGTGCAATTGCCAGACCGGCAACGACCGTCAGCAGCAGCCAACCCCATTTCGGCGTCTGTCCCACGGCGGTGGACAGGTCATCGCGCAACGCTTCAAGCCGTTCCAGATCCCGGGGAAACTCCTGGCGGAATTCGGCCCAGAACTGGCCCGACAGGAAGGAGTCGCGACGCTCGCCCAAGCGTGCCTGAAACTGCTTGCGCCGCTGGGCTGAAATCTGTTCAGCCGTCTGGCCGGCATCCACTGACAGCAGCCGCGCCAACTTGATCTGCGCGTCCAGCGCGCGGCTGTTCTTTTCCAGCTGGGCGCGCTGCGCCGCCACATCCGGCGCTTCCTTCGCGCCGTCCGGCGGCGTGCCCAGTTCGCTCAGGCGTGCGGTCACGCTGGCCAGTTGCGGCGTCAGCGCTTCAGTTGCGGCGTCTGCCTTGGACTGGATGTCCAGCGCCTCGCCCCGCTGCTTGAGCAGCACGGCGTCGTCCGTTTCGTCGGGGACCCGCTTGCGGATCTCGTCAATCTGCTTGCGGGCCGCACCCAGAACGGCTTCGGTGTCGGCGGGGGCGGCGGGCGGCGCCGCAAAGGCGGGCAGGAAGCAGAAGACCAGCAGCAGCGCAGCAAGCAGCGCCGCCAGGTTGGGCGCGCGGACGAGGCGGGCGCGAAAGGGCTGAGTGGGCGTGGTGGGGATCATGTTTTTGGGGCGAGTTGCTCGCGTGGAGGCGGCAGCATAACAAGCCGCCGCCTCACCCGTTGCAACAAAAACTGGTGTTACGTCCCCGTATTTTTAAGGGTGCCTGTTCGTGGGCTTGACCTCGCTAGCGGGCCGGGAAATTGGGGCCGGATTTGCCCGGCCAGATCAGCATGCCGACCGGCCATGACGGCCGTCGCAACGCCTGTTTACCAGCCGAACGTTTGGATTCACTTCAACTGGCGTCCGGACGCCTGTGCAGCCCGCGCGCGAGGCTTGCCCAGCACCGCGTCGCAGACCTGCAACCATGCACGCGCGGCAAACGACAGATAGCCGGATTGCAGCCAGATATGGCCAACCTCCCACTGGATGCCCGACTTCGCAAGCTTCGCGGTACTCAGGCCGCGGGTCTTCATCCGCTGCATCAGCGGTTCGGGCAAGAGGGCCACGCCAAGTCCTGCCGAGGCCATTGCCACCAGAAAATCCCAATGCGCGCTTTGCGCCGCGATGCTTGGCTGCAGGCCTGCATCGGCAAACGCCTGCCGCAACCGCCGGGTGATTGCGAAGTCGTCGGTGGGGATCAGCAGCCGCGCCTCGCGCAGCGCGCTCAGCGGCAGCGACGTCTTTCCGGCCCACGGCGCGTCTGGCGGCCCGATCACCCAGATCGGATAGCTGCCAAACGCCTGCGCGGCCAGACCTCCGTCGGGGGCGACAGGCAGGATGGTGGCGCCGACCTCCAGTTCGCCGCTGGCCACCAGGTTTTCGACCGCCTGGCCCGTGCCTTCGCGCAGGGTCAGGTGGATGCCGGGATGCAATTCGCGGAACCGTTTCACAACTGGCGTGAACAGCAGATTGATCATGGGCGGGATACCGACCTCGAGAGCCCCGCGTCCCAGCTCCGCGGTCTGGCGCATTTCCTCCGACAGTTGGCGCATAGTCTCCAGCACTTGCAGGCCACGCTGGTACATGACCCGGCCGGTATCGGTAGGGCGGGCGGTGTGCCCGTCGCGGATCAGAAGCGGCGTGCCGGCTTCTTCTTCCAGTTGCCGGATCATCTTGCTGACTGTGGACTGCGTGACGAACAGCGCCTTGGCCGCCTGCGTGAAGCTGGCATGCCTGACGGTTTCCACGAAATACCGCAATGCGCGCACGTCCATGGGAAAGCTGACCCTCCGCGCCGTGCGCGAGAAAAATTCAAATGATGAAAAAAACGACTGGAACGGATGATTTTAAGTCATTACGAGATTTGCCCTCGGCTTCCTATACTGCCGAAAAATCGTCCCGGCGCCCGTATCCACGGCCTTCGGGACTTCGGGAAACGCCGCGTCAGACGGTGCCCGGGCGCTGCAGACCCCAGCCGCTACGCCCGGCCCTAAGCCGCCAGCCTTTGAATTTGGAGACACCATGCCTTTCGACCGGATCCGTAACGCCGACCTGCACGCCAGGATCACTTCAGCCGAACAGGCCGCCTTACTGGTTCAGGACGGAATGACCGTCGGAATGAGCGGATTCACTCGGGCAGGCGACTGTAAGTCGGTGCCGGCCGCGCTGGCAGCGCGCGCAGAACGCGAACCGCTCGCCATCACGTTGATCACGGGCGCATCACTCGGCCACGACACCGACAAAATGCTGGCGCAGGCCAATGCGCTGGCACGACGTCTGCCGTTCCAGGTCGACACGACCCTGCGCCGCAAGATCAATCAGGGTGAAATCGCCTTCATCGACCAGCATTTGTCCGAAACCGTGGAGCAGTTGCGGGCGGGCCATCTGGGCCCCATCAACGTGGCCATCATCGAAGCCGCCGCCGTCACGGAATCCGGCGCGATCGTGCCGACCATGTCGGTAGGCAACTCCGCGTCGTTCGTGCAGCAGGCCGACAAGATCATTGTGGAACTGAATATGAGCGTGCCTGCCGCCATCGAAGGCCTGCACGATATCTACGTTCCCGGCGACCGTCCCGCCCGAGAGCCCATCGGCCTGGTGTCTGCGGACCAGCGCATCGGTCAGACCTGCATCGAGGTCGATCCTGCCCGGATCGCCGCCATCGTCATCACGCAAGAGCCCGACAGCCCCTCCAACGCGCTGCCGCCCGATACCGAGACCAACGCCATTGCAGGTCACATCAACCAATTCCTGCGCGGCGAGGTGGATGCTGGTCGCCTGACCAACGCGCTGCTGCCGTTGCAGGCAGGCATAGGCACCATCGCCAACGCGGTCTTGCACGGGTTCGAGTCGTCTGATTTTGAGAACCTGGTCATGTATTCCGAAGTGCTGCAGGACAGCGCGATCGAGTTGCTCGACCAGGGCAAGCTGGCATTCGCCTCGGCGTCGTCCATCACCGTATCCAAGCCCGTGTACGAGAAGATCCTCGCCAACATGGAGCACTACCGCCAGCGCATCGTGCTGCGTCCGCAAGAAATCAGCAACGCACCCGAGATCGTGCGGCGCCTGGGCATCATCGCCATCAACACGGCGCTGGAATTCGACATCTACGGCAACGTGAACTCCACACACGTTGGCGGCACGCACATGATGAACGGCATCGGCGGCTCAGGCGACTTCGCCCGCAACGCCCATCTTTCGATCTTCGTGTCCAAGTCGATGGCCAAGAACGGCGACATCTCCAGCGTGGTGCCAATGGTGTCCCACGTCGACCACACGGAGCACGACGTTGACGTGCTCGTCACGGAATGCGGTCTGGCTGATCTGCGCGGCCTTGCGCCACGTGAGCGCGCCCGCGCCATCATTCAGAACTGCGTGCATCCGTCGTACCGCGACGCGCTACAAGACTATTTCGATCGTGCTTGCGCCCGTGGCGGCCAGACGCCGCATCTGCTGGAAGAAGCGTTCTCCTGGCACCAGCGGTTCAACGAAACCGACTCGATGCAGCCCGTCGCGGCATCGGCGCGCAAGGCGGCCTGAAGCACGACTACAGATTGACTGCCGCCGTCGCGGCGTCCGCCTGGTCTTTCGAGCGAAGCGAACTCAGGCTTTTTAGGCAATGTCCTGCCGGGCGCCGCGTTTTGGTCAAGGTAAAGCTGCTGCCCGCCGCTTTACCTTTTTTTTCGCCTGCGCTCTAACTTTCGTCCTCGGGCTTGGAGGTCACCAGGGTCTGGCGCGACATTTCCAGTTCGTCGCGCAGCCATTGCTTGAACGCATTCAGCGGCGCCCAATCCCGCAAGCTCGGCCGGTACACCAGGTGGTAGGTCTGCCCCAGTTCGTAATGCACGCGCACGGGCGACACCTGTACTAGCCGCCCCGCACAAAGCGCGTCGGCCGCCAGCAGTTCACGGCCAAGCGTGATGCCCAAACCCTGCTCGGCAGCCTGCAGCATCATCCCCGCATCATTGAACGAAGCCACAGGCGTGACCGGCGTCGGAAAACCGGCCGCCGTGAACCAATGCTGCCAAAGCTCGCGCTCGCCGAGCAAAGGCTGCCGCGCCAGCGTTTCGGGCGAATTGTCGGGCAGGGCCGCCAACGTCTCAGGCGACGCCAGCACGATGAGCGGCAGCGGCACATCAAACAGCGGCTCTGACTCCACCCCGGCCCACGGCCCTTGCCCGATCCGAAGCGCGGCATGGAATCCGTCCCGCGCCAGATCGACCACCTGCTGGGAAGTCTCGATCTCCAATGCCAGTTCCGGATGCCGGGCGCGCCACCGCGCCATGCGCGGCAACAGCCAGCGCTGCGCAAACGATGGCAATACCGACACGCGCAACCGTTGTTCGCGCCCGCTCGCGGCCGCGTTCGCCGTCATCAGCCCTTCGTCGAGCAACGCCATGGCGCCCTGCACGCTGCACAGCAACGCCGCACCGGCCGAGTTCAACACGATGCCACGGCCGCTACGCTCGAAAAGCGGAAAGCCAATTTGCTCTTCAAGCACCTTGATTTGCTGGCTCACGGCGCTGTGCGTCAAGTGCAGCCGCTCAGCGGCGGCGCGCAGATTCTGCAGTTCCGCAACAACGCGAAAAGCGGGGAGGGTATTCAGCGGCAACCGCATGGCAGGCCTATTCAAGAAATATTGGTCATCGTAGCTTACCGAAAGGGCCAAAACAATTCGATTTTCAGCGGGTCTTTGGGCGCTTAAGCTTACCAAAACGAAACAAAAGGAGCCCGTTATGACCGCGCAACCTCTCACACCCACGTCTTCCTTGGTCGGCACGCCCCGCGGACCCCTGCCCACGGCCGGACCTGTCGCGTCCGTAACAATCGCGTCCATCCCCGTCGCACCCATACCTTCGCGTTCTGCAGCCGTCGGCCTATCGCCCGCACTCCCTGCAACGCCTGCCGTGTTGGAGGCCGCGCAAGCACCGGACCGCAGCTTCCTCACGCGCATTTGGCACGCCTATCGCGCTTGGCGCAACACGGCGCGGATGCGCAACATGGCCCAGGACATGGAGCCGCACCTGCTCTGCGACGTGGGCGCACCCCCATGGCTGATCAACGAAGCCAGCGTGAGGCGCGAACTTTCCCGCCTTCGCCACATCGATTACATCCGATGGTAGTCCGGCATGCACCAGCCGCGACGCGCGGAAATCCTGCCCGAAGGCTCGGGGATACGTCCACTTGCGGCGCGTATATATATAGAGCGTCTATATATACAGCGCCAAGGTCGCCTCTCCAGAGAGAGCAACATAATTTGCGACACCCACATGACAGCGCAAAATTCTGTGCTATAGTCTCGCTCCTTCGCAGCTCACACAGTTTTTGAGACGCGAAGCCAAGCAAGTGCAACAGGCGAGGCGGGGGCATCCCGGCATCACCTGCCGCAA
>NZ_CADIJM010000022.1 GCF_902859585.1 Achromobacter animicus
GGCGGCATCGCGGCGCTGGCAGCGCCGGCTGCGGCAACGCGCCGGCCGCGAGCGGCCTTGTCCGCCTTGCCACCCTTGCCGCTCTTACCCGACGCGCCCGCCTTCTTGGACGGCGTGCCTTTCGCGGCAACCTGCTTGCCGCTCTTGGGCGGGGCCTTCTTGGCCGAAGAGGATTTGGGAGGCGCCTTCTTGGCGGACGGCGCGGCCTGCTTGGCAGCGGCGCTCTTGCCCGAGCCCGCCTTGGGCGCGGGGGCCTTCTTTGCTTGTTGCGCCTTGCAGGCCGCCGATTTGGCGTTTGTCTTGCAAGGATCGGAATTTTTGGCTGCTTGTGCCGCAGGGGGCAGGAGCGCGCACACCGCCAGCGCGGCAGGCGCTAGGGCTTTCGCAATTGCACGTTTCCAGGAAAAGGCCATGGTTGAGCAGGCTTGTCGGTCTGTGAACAAATATTTCTTAAGCCGGCGTTTCGTCGGATCAGGAAAAGTCCAGATGAATTATGGGCTTACGCGTCGAATTTAAACAGCAATTTCAAGTGCCACGCAAGGCGATTTGCGACGTTTACCGAAAAAAATATCAGTGACATATTGACGCAGCAGCAATTGGTCACATGTCAGAAGTCGCAAAGCTAACCGCGCAGCGCGCAAGAGCGTAGCCCGGATTAACCCTCATCTGGCTGAATGGGTGGACTTTTTTGAGGAGGAACGGCGCGCAAGGCCGAGGCTTGAGTGGCCTCGCCGGGTGGAATCGAACCACCAATTGACCCTTAGGAGGGGCCGGTTATATCCATTTAACTACGGCGAGCGGGGCGGGGTGCGCGAGACGCTTGCGCCACTGAGGGCGGCAAACGGGCGCCAGCATGGGCGCGCTACTGCACTAAGGCCTTGAAATTGCTGCGGAACTTGCGAGCCGAAGTTTAGCACTGCGGACGCGGGCCTCGAAGCAGGACGCAAGTCTATCAGCAGGCGGGGCAACGCCCAAATCATTGGGCTTTGAATGGCGCCTCGCAAATGTCTCGTCCGCGAAGCTTGTCGTGCCAACGCGGGTATTCGCGGACCCGCCTGCCGACTTGTATATGATGTTTGAGTCCCGCCGCCGCGTGGGGCCGCCCCGAGGAGGGGGCGAAAACCCAAAAACAACCAGACACGGGTTTCATGTCTAGCCAAACCGATACGATTTCCGCACGCACCATTGCCTTGGGCACCCTGGTCGTGCTGCTTGCCATGGGGGTGCGCGCCACCTTCGGCCTTTTCATGCAGCCGATGGGCCTGACGCACGGCTGGAGCCGCGAAGTGTTCTCCATGGCCTTCGCCCTGCAGAACCTGGTGTGGGGCGTGGCCTGTATCTTCATGGGCATGCTGGCCGACCGCTACGGTTCCGGCCGCACGATTGCCCTGGGCGCGCTGCTGTACATGCTGGGCCTCATCGGCACGCGCTTTGCCACCGACGAGGCCACGCTTTATCTGACGGCCGGCGTGCTGGTCGGGCTGGGCCAGGCGGGCACGACGTTCCCCGTCATCCTGCCCGTCGTCGCGCGCTCCGTGCCGCCCGCCTATCGCAGCACGGCGATGGGCATTGCCAGCGCGGGCGGCTCGCTGGGGCAGTTTGCCGTGGTGCCTACCGGACAACTGCTCATCAGCGGTCTGGACTGGACCGGCGCGCTGTGGGTGCTGTCGCTCTTCGTGGCTTGTGCCGCACCGCTTGCGTATTTCCTGCGCGGCCGGCCGCAAGCGCACACGGGTCCCCAGCAATCGCTGGCCACCGCCATCAAGCAGGCCGTGCGGCATCCGTCGTTCCACTTCCTGTTCTGGAGCTACTTCGTCTGCGGCTTCCACACCGCGTTCATCACCTTGCATTTGCCTGCCTATGTGACCGACGGCGGGCTGACGGCCGGGCAGGGCGCCACCGCAATCGCGCTCATCGGCCTCTTCAACGTCCTGGGGTCGTTCTACGCCGGCAAACTCGGCGGCAAGTACAGCAAGAAGCGGCTGCTGGCGGTGGTGTACTTCATGCGGGCGTTCGGCATCCTGTTGCTGCTTTCGGTGCCGCTGACGCCATGGGTGTTGTACGTATTTGCCGCGTGGATGGGTTTGTTCTGGCTGGGCACCGTGCCGTTGACGCAGGGGCTCATCGGTCAGATCTATGGCCTGCGCTATGCGGCCACGCTCTCGGGCATCGTGTTCCTCGGCCATCAGTTGGGCAGCTTCATCGGCGTGTGGCTGGGCGGCTACGCCTACGCCAAGACCGGCAGCTATGACCTGGTCTGGTGGCTGGGCGTTGCGCTTGCGGTCATCGCCGCGCTGCTGTGCTTGCCCGTGCGTGAACAGCCGGTGACGCCGGCTCAGCCCGCAACGGCGTGATCACGACCTCCCGGAACCGCGCCATGAACGCCAGCCCGAACCCCGAAGCCCCGCGCCGCAAAGGCTGGCGCGCCGTGGGCGTGCTGGCGTTGGTTGCCGTGTTGGGGCTTGCATTCTGGGGGTACACCACGCCAGAGATGCAGATTCACTGGGAAAACCTGGCCGCACTCTGCGGGTTTTGACAGGGCTCGGCTTACCGCAACCGGCGCATTTTGCCGGCCGGCTCGCGGTATCCTACGGCGGAGATTTTTCTCCGCCTTTTTCATCTCTTTTTCTTCGCGTGGCGCCTGCCGCGCGCGCCCTTGGATGACCATGCAGGACGCAGCGCCCACCTACTCCGATCTCTCGTTGCCAGACATCGCTGGTCTGTCGGCGGCGGACACGCTTGTGCTGACGGTGAACAATCGCCTGTCGCGCCGCCTTACGCTCGAGCTCGCCGGATTGCTGCGCCAGGAGCGGCAGGTCAGCGAATTGCCTCGCATCTTGCCGCTGTCCGCCTGGCTTGCGGAATCCGCCAACGAGCTCGCGTTCGAATCCGACGAAGACGTGCCTGCCTACCGGCTCGACAGTTTCGCCACGCAACTCGTCTGGACCGAAGCCATCCGCATCGAAGAAGCCGAACGCGTCCTGCTGGACGCCAGCCAGGCTGCCCGGCTGTCGATGGATGCCGACCTGCTCATGGACGAATGGGCGTTGCAGGTGCCTTCCGGCGCGGATACCGACGAATACCGCGGCTTTGCGCGATGGCGCGAACGCTACCGCCAGACACTTGCTGGCATCGACGCCGAAGACGCGAACCAGGGCTATGCGCGCGTGCTGCGCGCGCTTGAAGCCGGCCGCCTCGCCACGCCGCGGCAACTGGTGCTTGCCGGATTCACGGACATCTCACCGCGCTTTCAGCGCCTGCTGCTGGCGTTCGAGGCGCAGGGCACGGATGTTGCGCAATGGCGCGACACGCAGCGCGTGCAAGCGGTGGCGCATCGCTTCGAAGCCGCAGACCAAGGCGCTGAATGGCGCGCCGCCGCGGCCTGGGCCGCCAGCCAATTGAAGGCCAACCCTGCCGGCCGTTATGCCATCGTCTCGCCGCAACTTGAAGCCGAATCCCCATTTGCACGCCGCGTACTCAGCCAGGCGCTGGCCGGGCGAGACGGCGCGCCGGCGTTTGCGTTCAACGTGGCGGTGGGCCGTCCGCTCGACGAATGGCCCATGGCGCGCGCGGCGTTGGCGTGGCTGCGGGCCTTGGCCGAATGCGCGCCCGGCAAGGGATGTGGCGTCGACGTGCTGGGCGCCGCGCTGCTTGCAGGGCATTGCGCCGGCGACGTGCGCGACCGCGCGCGTCTTGCGGCCATCGATGCGCGCTGGCGACGCCAGGGCAAGCTGCACGTAGCCTTGCCGGAATGGCGCAAGCTGCTCGCGGACATTCCGTTGTTGGCGCAGGCATGGAACCACGCTACCGAGATCTGGACGCAGGGCGGCAACAAGGCTACGTGCGATGTCTGGATGCTGCGCATGAAGGCCGCATTGACGGCCCTGGGCTTCCCCGGCGAAGCGCCGCTGGACAGCGTCGGTTATCAGGTCATGGGTGCGCTTGGCGATGCGCTCGGCAGCTTTTCGGCGCTGGCGCCGGCCGCGGGCCGTCTGGGCGGCTTGGCGGCGGTGAACCTGCTGGAAAGCGTGGCGCGTTCATCCTCGTTCCAGCCGCAGCGCGACCCGCTCGCGCGGTTGGACGTATTGGGTTTGCTGGAAGCCGAAGGCGGCTACTGGGATGGTGTCTGGCTCTTGGGCCTGACGGACGACGTATTGCCGGCATCGCCGAAGCCAAACCCGCTGCTGCCCCTGGCCGTATTGCGTCAGGCCAGGGCGCCACGCGCCACGCCCGAGCGCGAACGCGAATGGGCGGAAGGCATGTACGCCGCGCTCTGCCGCTGTGCGCCCGGCATCATCGTCAGCCACGCGCACATGGATGGCGAGCGCGAATTGCGCCCGTCGCCGCTGATCGCCGCGCTTCCCCTCACCGATTGGGCGCCGGTCCTGGCCGAATCGCAGGCCGCCTTGCCGCAGGAATCGCTGGACGATTCGCAAGGGCCGCCGCTGGCCGCCGGCAATCGTGGCGGGGGCGGGCTGGATGTGCTGGACACGCAGGCGCGCAATCCGCTGTGGGCGTTCGTGCGCCATCGCCTCGGCGGGCGCGAGCTCGCGCCATATGCCGACGCCGCCACCGTGAACGTGCGTGGCCAGTTCCTGCACAAGGCGCTCGAAATCGTGTGGGGCATGATGCCCGACCAGGATGCGCTGCACGAACAACTTGCGGCGGGCCGCCTGCCGGCGCTGCTGGAGCAGGCCGTGGCGCAGGCCGCTGACGAAGAACTCAAGGAGTACGCGCCGGCCCTGCGGGCGCTGGAATGCCAGCGTGCCCAGGCCGTGCTGGCGTCGTGGCTCGATCTCGAGGCGCAGCGCATGCCATTCGCGGTCGCACAAGTTGAAAAGAACCATCAGTGGCAGCGTGGCGCGCTCAACCTGAAGCTGCGGCTGGACCGCATCGACAGCCTGCCCGATGGCCGCAACGTCATCGTCGACTACAAAACCGGCGTGGCCGCGGCCAAGCCCGAGCCCGACTGGTCGCGCAGTCGTCCCGTGAACGTGCAGTTGCCGTTCTATGCGTCCGTGCTGGCCGACGCCGCCGGCGGTGAAGCGGCGGGCCTGGTGCTCGCGCAGATCCACGCGCGGCAGGTCGCCGCACAAGGCTTGGCCGACGAAGACCTGGGCATGCCGGGCGTCACGCTGGCCAGCGAAAGCAAATTCTTCGAAGGCCTGTCCTGGCCCGAAATCCGTCAACGCTGGCGCGTGGCTATCGAGTCGCTGGCCGACGAATATGTCGCCGGCTATGCGGCCAACGTCGCGTACCGGCGCGACGATCTGAAATACTGCGATGCCTTGCCGTTCCTGCGCTTGCATCTGGACGACGAGGACGCATGACCATGGCCGAACAAGATCGCCTTCCGCATGACCACGCCGCGCGCGCCGCAGCGCTCGATCCCGCGCGCTCCTTTCTGGTCCAGGCGCCTGCGGGGTCGGGCAAGACCGAACTCCTGACCGACCGCATCCTGGCCTTGCTGGCTACGGTGAACCGGCCCGAAGAAATCGTCGCCATCACGTTCACGCGCAAGGCAGCCTCCGAGATGCATGCCCGCGTGCTGAGCAAGCTTCGCCGTGGCCTGGACGCGCCGCCCGAAGCCGCGCACGAACGCCGCAGCTGGGACCTCGCTCGCGCGGCGCTCGATCGCAATGCCGAACAAGGCTGGCATCTGCTCGAGCATCCCGCGCGTCTTGCCATCCGCACCATCGACTCGTTCTGCGCGGGGCTGGTGCGCAGCATGCCGTGGCTGTCCGAGCTGGGCGGCATGCCGGACATCACGGACGATGCGCGTTCGCACTACGAGGCCGCGGCGCGCGCCACACTGGATCTCGCCGACGACTACGAGGCCGTGCGCATCCTGCTGCGTCACCTCGACGTCGACGTGCAGGCCGCCAAGGACGCGATCGCCGACATGCTGGGCCAGCGCGATCAATGGCTGCCGCTCTTGCGCCATGGCTCCGACCGCGAGGCCATGGAGGCCACGTTGGCCGAAGCCATTGGCGAAGACCTCGATGCCCTGTGCGCCGCCATGCCCTACGGCTGGTGCGAGTCGCTTAGCGGCCCGGCGCGGCTTGCCGCGGCCAACCTGCAGGACGGCGAAGGCGAAAACAAGCTGGCCGCTTTGCTGGATTGGACTGACGAACTGCAGCCCGATGCCGAACTGCTGGACGCCTGGCGCGCCGTCGCGCATCTGCTGCTGACCGGCACCGGCTCCTTGCGCAAGACGGTCAACAAGAATCTGGGGTTCCCGGCCAAATGCGCGCACAAGGAACCTTTCGTCGCCTGGCTTGAAGGCGCCGACGCGCAAGGCGCGTGGGTCCGGCGCCTGCACGCCGTCCGCGATATCCCCGCGCCGCATTTCACCGATGCGCAATGGGAAGTGCTGGGCGCGCAGCTCATGACGCTCGCGCTCGCCGTCGCGCAGTTGCGCCTGCGCTTCGCCGACAAGGGCGAGGTGGACTTCATCGAAATCGCCCAGCGCGCTGCCGCCGCATTGGGCAGCGCCGACGATCCCGGCGAACTGCTGCTCAAGCTGGACGCCTCGATCCGCCATCTGCTCATCGACGAATTCCAGGACACCAGCCAGACGCAGCTGGACCTGCTGCGCACGCTCACGGCAGGCTGGCAGTCTGGCGACGGCCGCAGCCTGTTCCTGGTGGGCGACCCCATGCAGTCGATCTACCGCTTCCGCAAGGCGGAGGTCGGCCTGTTCCTGGAAGTGGCCGACGTCGGCGTGGGAGAGGTCAAACCAGACTTCCTGAACCTCACGGACAACTTCCGGTCGCAAGCCGGCATCGTGGACTGGGTGAACCAGTCGTTCGTCGACCTGCTGCCCCGCCGCAGCGACGCCGCGGCAGGCGCCATCGCCTACAGCCCGTCCACAGCCTTTCATCCGGCCTTGCCCGACCCCGCCGTGCGCTTTCACCCGGCCTGGTCACGCGAGGGCGCGCCGCCCGCCGAAGAACAGGCCGAAGACATCGCGGTGGGACTGGTGCGCCAGGCCCTCACCGACCACAAGGGCGCCAAGCACCCCGTCGCCATCCTGGTGCGCGCCCGCAGCCACCTCGGCAATCTCACGCGCCGGCTGGCGCAGGAAGGCATCCGTTCCCGCGCGGTCGACCTCGTGCCGCTGGCGCTGCGCCCTGTCGTGGCCGACCTGGTCCAGCTCGTGCGCGCGCTGTCGCATCCCGCCGACCGCCTCGCCTGGCTGTCCGTGCTGCGCGCGCCCTATTGCGGCCTGACGCTTACGTCGCTGCAGCGCCTGTTTGGCGACGACCACATCACGCCGATACCTGTGCTGCTGGAACGCGCCTTGCGCATTGCGCCGCAACCCGCCGCCACGGCAACGGCCGCTGCGTCGGCAGACCCGCAAGCGTCGCTCTTTGATGCGCCGGCACCCGAACCCGAAGCGCCGTCCGCGCAAAGCGTGCTCAGCGCCAACGAGTTCGCACGCCTGCGCCAGGTCGCATCCGTGCTGCTGGACAAGCGCAACGCCTCCGGCGCAATGCCGTTCGCAGCATGGGTGGAATCGCTGTGGCGCCGGCTGGGCGGACCGGGCCTGTACGCCGGCCTGTCCGTCGCCAACGACGCAGAAAGCCTGTTCCAACTGGTCGAACGCCTTGCCCCCCACGGCAGCATTGACGTGGCTGCACTGGACGCCGGCATCTCCCGCCTCTTCGCGGCCCCCGACGCCGCGGACGAAGACGAAGGCGCGGTCGAAATCATGACCATGCACAAGTCCAAGGGCCTGCAGTTCGAAACCGTGATCCTGTACGGCCTGCACCGCGCGCCGCGCGGCGATCAGGCCCCGTTGGTGCGCTTCGAACAAAGCGGCGGCCGCGTCCTCTTCGGTCCGGTCAAACCCCGCGCCGAAACCGAGGCAGACCCCGTCTCCCGCTACCTGGGCGCCCGCGAAGCCCGCCGCGCCTCCTACGAAATCGACCGCCTCCTCTACGTCGCCGCCACAAGAGCCCGCAAGCGCCTGCACCTGGTCGGTCACGTATCGATCGACGAAGCCACCGGCCAGACCAAGACCCCACCCGCAGCCAGCCTGCTGGGCCGCCTGTGGCCCTGCCTGACGCCACCCGTCCCGCCATCGCTCAACGGCGAGCCGGTCCAAGAGGAGGGCGACGCCCCCGAATGGCAAGGCGAACCCCTGCGCCGCATCGACAGCGTGGGCCTCGCGCAGCTGCAACGCCAATCGAACATCACCATGAGCGCCGGCTTCGCCACGGCCACCCGAGGCGCATGGGGCGAAGCCGCCGAACATCCCGCGTGGCAACTGGAAGCCGGCTACGACGCCGCCATCGGCACCTTGGCCCACGCATGGCTGGCCCGCATCGGCCAGGACGGCATACACGCGTGGCCCCCCGAAGCGCTAACCCCCCGCCTACCTGCCATGCGCCGTCAGTTGACTCGAGCAGGCATCCCCGCCAGCCAAGCCGACGCAGCCGCCGAAGCCGTCCTGGAGACCCTGCAAGCCACCCTGGCAGACGAACGCGGCCTATGGCTCCTATCCCAGTCAGGCGCCCGTCGAGAGTGGCCCCTCATCGACGCGGCAGGCAAAGTGTCGGTTATCGACCTGGCCCTAAGCACCGAAGACGGCTGGCTGATCGTCGATTACAAGACGGGCAGACCTCACCCAGGCGAATCCGCACCCGCTTTCGCCACCCGAATGCGCCAACGCCACGGTGAACAGTTGCAGCGCTACTGCACCCAAGTCACAGCCCTAGACGGCCGCAGCGCCCGAGCCGCCCTGTACTTCCCCCGCGCAAAGGCGTGGATAGATTTGATGGAATAAAGCGAAGCGAAACCCAAGCAAGCAAGGCAAAGCGAAGCGAGCCAAAGGGGGGGCAAGCGAAGCAACGCCCCCCAAACAAAGAAAGCGCAGCACCCAAGGCAAAGCAAGGCAAAGCGAAGCGAGCCGAAGGGGGGCAAGCGAAGCAAGACCCCCACCCCCTCCCCCTCGGGGGGAGGGCCGGGGAGGGGGCCCACATATTGCCCCCCGGGGCCCGCCAGCCGAGAGGCTAGCGAGCGCGCGAAGCGCAGCTCTGCTAGAATCTCGGCTGGCGGGCCCCTTCGCATGGTTCGACGGTGAACCTGGTCAGGTCGGGAACGAAGCAGCCATAGTCGTTTAGGGTCAGTGCCGGAGTAAGGCTCGCCAACCGGATTCTTCAAAGCTGTAGCGTTTGCTACTTCGCTTTCACAGGGGACGGGGTTATTTTCCAAGGATTCGTTCCACGGGAATAAGCCCGTCCCCTTTGCATTCCAGCCCGCTCGATCAACGGGTTCAACAATCAGGCTCTACAATCCAGCCATGACTTATCTGGTATTGGCCCGCAAGTGGCGGCCGCGATCGTTCGATACCCTGGTGGGACAGGATCACGTGGTGCGCGCGCTCACGCATGCGCTCGACACGCAACGCCTGCATCACGCCTGGCTGTTCACCGGCACCCGGGGCGTCGGCAAGACCACGCTCTCGCGCATCCTGGCCAAATCGCTCAACTGCGAAACCGGCATCACCTCAAAGCCCTGTGGCGTCTGCCGCGCCTGCACCGAGATCGATGCGGGCCGCTTTGTCGACTACCTTGAGCTGGACGCTGCCTCCAACCGCGGCGTCGAGGAAATGACGCAGCTTCTGGAGCAGGCGGTTTACGCACCGGGCGCGGGACGCTTCAAGGTCTACATGATCGACGAAGTCCACATGCTGACCGGGCACGCGTTCAACGCCATGCTCAAGACGCTGGAAGAGCCGCCGCCGCACGTCAAATTCATCCTGGCCACCACCGATCCGCAAAAGATCCCGGTGACGGTTTTGTCGCGCTGCCTGCAATTCAATTTGAAGCAGATGCCGGCCGACTCTATCGTTGGCCATCTGCAGGCCGTGCTCGGCCAGGAAGACGTCGGCTTTGAAATCCCGGCCCTGCGGCTGATCGGGCAGGCGGCGTCGGGCTCGATGCGCGACGCCCTGTCGCTCACCGACCAGGCCATCGCCTACAGCGCGGGCAACCTAACCGAAGATGCCGTGCGCGGCATGCTCGGCACCATCGACCAACGCCATCTCGTGCGCCTGCTGGACGCCCTGTCTTCGGGCGATGCCAAGGGCGTGCTGGCCGTGGCCGACGAACTTGCGATTCGCGGACTGTCGTATGCCGGTGCGCTGGCCGACCTGGCCGTGCTGCTCTCGCGCGTGGCGATCGAGCAGCGCGTGACCGGCGTGACCGCCGCCGAAGATCCGCTGGCCGGCGACATCGCCCGGCTTGCTCAGGCCCTGCATCCGGATGCCGTGCAACTGTTCTACTCCGTCGCCGTCCATAGCCGCGGCGAACTGACGCTGGCGCCCGACGAATACGCGGGCTTCATCATGGCGTGCCTGCGCATGCTGGCGCTCAATGGCGACGCCGGCCCGCAGACCGCGCTGGAAGCGCCCGCCGCGCCTGCGCGTCAGTCGGCGGAACCCGCTGCCGCCATCGCTGCGCCGGCCGCCGCTGCGGTTGGTGCCGCTGTCACCGCCGCCGCAGCGCCTTCGGGCGCGAGTCAGCCTGCCGCGTCTGCGCCCGACGCCGGTGCGGTCGCTCCGCCAGTGTCAGGCGCATCGGTCAACCATGCCGAGGCCGTCAATGCCTCGGCGAGCAACGCCGCCGACGACAATGCGTCGCGCAACGAGGCGCCGGCATCCGCATCAGAGTCCGCGTCCGCAGCAGCGTCCGCGTCCGTTGACGCTCCGTCGGAATCTCCCGCCGCCGTCGCTGCCGCGCCCGCGCAGCCCGCCGCCGTCGCATCGCCGCAATCGCCAGCCGCGCCCGTCCCTCAATCCGCAGACAGCAGCAGCGTCCCCCCCTGGGAAGACCTGCCGCCGGACGCCACGAATGCAGACGCGGGCGCAGCGACGTCCAATGCACCGACGAGCAACACTGCGGCGCGCGCCGTAACGGCCGCCGACGCATCGACGCCTGACCCATCAACCGCCGACACCTCAACCGCCGACACCTCGCCTCCCGACGCCGCAGCGCCTCACGCCCCGTCCGCCAAACCGCAAGGCGCCGCTGCCCTGGCCGTGACACCGGCCGCCGCAGCGATCGCCCCGGCATCCGCGTCCGCCCCGGCAATGGGCGACACCGACGGCCCGCCGTCCTGGGTCGACGAAGAAATCCCCTTTGAAGCCGAAGGCGGGTTCATGCCCGACAGCGGTTTCACGTCCGATCCGGATGACGATTTCGAAACGCTGGCCACGTCACCCGCCCCGGCGCCTGCACCGCCGGCCGCTCGCCGCGATGGCCCCGCGCCCGCGCGCAAGCGCCAGTCGCGTGCGCCTCGCCTGACGGACATGGACTCGGCGTCCTGGCCCGAGCTGGCCGCGCGCCTGCCCGTGACGGGCCTGGCATCGGAACTGGCTCGCCAGAGCGAATGGGCCGGCGTGCAGGGCGATGCCATCATCCTGCGCGTGGCCGTCAAGACCCTGGCCGAAAGCGAAAGCCGCGTGCGCCTCCAGACCGTCCTGTGCGAACATTTCGGGCAGGGCATCCGGCTGGACGTGCAGGTCGGCGTCACCGGTGACGCCACGGCGTATGCCGTGGCGCAGGCCGAGAGCGCGGCGCGCCAGCTCGCGGCCGAAAACGCCGTCGCCGACGATCCCTTCGTGCAAGCGCTGCTGTCGGATTTCGGCGGCCACGTCGTTGCTGGCTCGATCCGCCACGTTGATTCAGCGGCCGCCGCCTGACGCGGCGGCCAACCTCATTCCCCTCGTTCAAGGAAGCTCCCATCATGATGAAAGGACAACTCGCCGGCCTGATGCGCCAAGCGCAGCAGATGCAGGAAAACATGAAGAAGGCGCAGGACGCGCTGGCCGACATCCAGGTCGAAGGCGCCTCGGGCGGCGGCCTGGTGAAGGTCACCATGACCTGCCGCCACGACGTCAAGCGCGTCGAGATCGACCCGTCGCTGCTGGCCGACGACAAGGACATGCTGGAAGACCTGGTCGCCGCCGCGTTCAACGACGCGCTGCGCAAGGCTGAAGCCACCTCGCAGGAAAAGATGGCGTCCGTCACCGCCGGCATGCCGCTGCCCCCGGGCATGAAGCTGCCGTTCTGATTGCCGCTGCCGTAGGTTGCAATGGATCCCTTACTGCCCGAACCTGAGCCGCTGGTCTCGCTGATCGAAGCGCTGCGGCGCCTGCCCGGCGTGGGCGTGCGATCGGCCAGACGCATGGCGTATCACCTGTTGCAGCATGATCCGCAGGGTGCGGATCTGCTGGGGCGGGCGCTTGCCGGCGCGGTGCGGGATCTGAAGCACTGCGCGCGCTGCAACAGTTTCTCCGAAGACGAGGTCTGCGCCACCTGCTCCAATGTCAAGCGCGATCCCTCGCTGCTGTGCATCGTCGAAACGCCGGCCGACCAGAACATGATCGAGTCCAGCCACGGTTACCGTGGCCTGTATTACGTGCTCATGGGCCGGGTCGCGCCGCTGGAAGGCATCGGCCCGCGTGAACTGGATTTCGAGCGCGTGATCAAGCGCGCGACGGATGGGGTGGTGCAGGAAGTCATCCTGGCCACCAACTTCACGGCCGAAGGCGAGACCACCGCGCATTTCCTGGGCGAGGCCCTGGGCGAGCGCGGCCTGCGGGTCACGCGCCTGGCGCGCGGCGTGCCTGCCGGCAGCGAGCTCGAATACGTCGACGCCGGCACCATCGCCTGGGCGCTGATGGAGCGCAAGACCACCTGACGCTCGCGGTACCAGAACGCCCGCCGGCAACGTATCGGCCGGGCAATCAATGTGAGGAAGACAATCCATGTCAGCGCTGACCGGACTGAAGGTCCTGGAACTCGGCACGCTCATCGCCGGCCCATTCGCCGCGCGCATCTTCGGCGAATTCGGCGCCGACGTCATCAAGGTGGAGACCCCGCACGGGCCGGACGGCACGGGCGGCGGCGATCCCATCCGCAGTTGGCGCCATCTGCACGAGGGCAATTCCCTGTGGTGGACGGTGCAGGCCCGCAACAAGCAATCCATCGCGCTCAATTTGAAGGACCCGCGTGCGCAAGAGATCGCCCGCAAGCTGGCGCTGGACGCCGATGTGGTGGTCGAGAACTACCGCCCCGGCGTCCTGGAAAAGTGGGGGCTCGGCTTTGAGCAGCTGCGCGCCATCAATCCCGCGCTCATCATGGTCCGCCTGTCCGGCTACGGCCAGACGGGCCCCATGAAGGATCAGCCCGGCTTTGGCGCCATCGGTGAATCCATGGGCGGCCTGCGTTACGTGTCGGGCCACCCCGACCGCCCGCCGCTGCGGGTCGGCATCTCCATCGGTGACTCCATCGCGGCGCTGCACGGCGTGATCGGCGCGATGATGGCGCTGCGCCATCGCGACGCCACCGGCGGCCGCTGGAACGGCAAGACGGGCGACGAATGCCAGGCAGGGCAGGGCCAGATGGTTGACGTGGCGCTGTACGAAGCCGTCTTCAACATGATGGAGAGCCTGGTCCCCGAGTACGACGTGGCTGGCGTGGTGCGCGAGCGCACCGGCGGCGCGCTGCCGGGCATCGTGCCCTCGAATACCTACACCACGCGCGACGGCCAGAACATCGTCATCGCCGGCAACGGCGACGCGATTTTTCATCGTCTGATGCGGGCCATCGGCCGTGACGATTTGGCCGAGGATCCGGATCTGGTGCGCAACGACGGCCGCGCGCGGCGCGTTCAAGAGATCGACGGCGCCATCCAGCAATGGTGCGACGGACGCGGTATCGAAGCGGCGCTCGAAGCCCTGAAGCGCGCCGACGTGCCGGTCGGCAAGATCTACAGCGTGGCCGACATGTTCAGCGATCCGCAGTTCCTTGCGCGCCGCATGATCGAACAGCATCGCCTGGCGGACGGCAGTCCCGTCAAGCTGCCGGGCGTGGTTCCCAAGCTATCCGAAACACCTGGCCAGACGCGCTGGGTGGGCCCGAAATTAGGGGAACATACCGAGGAAGTCCTGAAATCGCTGGGGTATGATTCAGCGGCTATCGACAAGCTGGCGAAGACCGGCGCTATCGGAATATCCGACAACCAGGAGACAAAGCAATGACAGTCACCCGCCGTGAACTGCTCAAGATCGCCGGCGCTGCCGGCGTCATGACCATGGCCCCTGCCATCGTGCGCGCGCAGAAGCTTGAAAAGACCAAGGTCCAGATCGCAGTCGGCGGCAAGCCGCTGATCTATTACCTCCCGCTGACGATCGCCGAGGTGCGCGGTTACTTCAAGGACGAAGGGCTGGACGTCAGCATCGCGGACTTTGCCGGTGGCTCCAAGGCCCTGCAGGCCGTGGTGGGCGGCAGCGCCGACGTGGTCTCGGGCGCCTTCGAGCACACGCTGTCCATGCACTCCAAGGGTCAGGCCTATCGCGCCTTCGTGCTGCAAGGCCGCGCGCCGATGATCGGCGTGGGCGTCTCCAAGAAAAACATCCCGGGCTACAAGGGCGCGGCTGACCTGAAAGGCAAGAAGATCGGCGTGACCGCGCCGGGCTCGTCCACCAACATGGTGGTCAGCTTCTTCCTTGCCAAGCACGGCCTGAAGGCCTCTGACGTGTCCTTCATCGGCGTGGGCGCTGGCGCGGGCGCGGTGACTGCCGTGCGCAGCGGCCAGATCGACGCCATCTCCAACACGGACCCGGTGGTCTCGATGCTGGAAATGCCCGGCGACATCCAGATCATCGTCGACACGCGCACGCTCAAGGACACGCAGGAAATCTTCGGCGGCAACATGCCCGCCGGCTGCCTGTATGCGCCGCAGACGTTCATCGACGCCAATCCCAACACCGTCCAGGCGCTGACCAACGCCATCGTGCGCGCCGACAAGTGGATTCAGAAGGCTGGCCCCGAGGAAATCGCCAAGGTCGTGCCCGAAACCTACCTGCTGGGCGATCCGGCCATCTACAAGGCCGCGCTCGGCAAGAGCATGGAAGGCCTGTCGCCGGATGGCATGATCCCCGAAGACGGCGCGGCCACCGCGCTCAAGGCGCTGGCCGCCTACCAGGCTGACTTCAACGGCTCGAAGGTCGACCCGTCGAAGGTGTGGACCAACGATTTCGCGCGCCGCGCCAACGAGAAGTATGCCAATGGCTGAAGCCGCGCTGTCGCTGGAAAACATAAGTTGCACCTTTGTCTCGCGTGACGACCGGTCGCAGCGCTACACCGCGGTCAGCGACACGACCCTGGCCATCGCGCCGGGTGAGTTCGTGTCCGTGGTGGGCCCGACCGGTTGCGGCAAGTCCACGTTGCTCAACGTCAGCGCCGGCCTGTTGGCGCCGTCGTCGGGGCAGGTGAAGGTCTTTGGCCAGCCGCTGGTTGGCATCAACGAACGTGCGGGCTACATGTTCCAGGGCGAGGCGCTTCTCCCCTGGCGCAGCGCGCTGGACAACGTCATTGCCGGCCTGGAGTTCGCCAACGTGCCCCGCGCCGAGGCGCTGGACCGCGGACGCGAATGGATGCGCCGCGTCGGCCTGGGCGGTTTCGAGGGCCGCTATCCGCACCAGATGTCGGGCGGCATGCGCAAGCGCGCCATGCTGGCGCAGACGCTGATCCGCGACCCCGACATCATCCTCATGGACGAACCGTTCTCGGCGTTGGACATCCAGACGCGCCAGCTCATGGAGAACGAGGTCCTGGACTTGTGGATGGCCAAGCGCAAGGCGGTGCTGTTCATCACGCATGACCTGGACGAAGCCATCGCCATGAGCGACCGCGTGATCGTGCTGTCCGCCGGTCCGGGCACCCATCCCATCGGAGAATTTGCCATCGATCTGCCGCGTCCCCGCGACGTGGCCGAAGTGCGCATCGACCCGCGTTTCGTCGAGCTGCATGCCGCCATCTGGGGCGTGCTGCGCGAGGAAGTGCTCAAGGGCTATGCCCAACAGAAGCGAGCCTGAGCCATGCCCAAACTGAATAAATCCGGTTCCGGCAGCCTGCGCGTCTGGCAATTGCTGCTGCTCGTCATCATCCTGGCCGTCTGGCATTTTGCGTCGCGCGATCCGAAGGTCGCCTTCTTCTTCGGCGAACCGCTGAAGGTGTGGGGGCGCATCTGGGCGTGGTTCGTCACCAACGCCGACATCTACAACCACTTGGCCGTGACGCTGACCGAGACCGTGCTGGCGTTCTTCATCGGCACGATCGCGGGCCTGGCCTTCGGCTTGTGGCTCGGGCTGTCGCCGCGCGCCAGCGCAATCCTGGACCCCTACATCAAGGCAGCCAACTCGATGCCGCGCGTCATCCTGGCGCCCATCTTCGGCATGTGGTTTGGCCTGGGCATCTGGTCCAAGGTGGCGCTGGCCGTGACGCTGGTGTTCTTCATCGTGTTCTTCAACGTCTACCAGGGCGTGCGCGAAGTCAGCCCGACCTTGCTGGACAACGCCCGCATGCTGGGCGCACGCAAGCGCCAGTTGCTGCGTCACGTGTACCTGCCGTCGGCCACGAGCTGGGTGTTCTCCAGCCTGCACACCTCGGTGGGTCTGGCGTTCGTGGGCGCGGTCGTCGGCGAATACCTGGGGTCGGCAAGCGGCGTAGGCTACCTGATCCTGCAGGCCGAAGGCACGTTCGACGTGAACACCGTGTTTGCCGGCATCATCGTGCTGACTGCCTTTGCGCTGATCCTGGACACAATTGTCGGAGTCGGCGAGAAGCGCTTGATGAAGTGGCAGCCCAAGTCGGGCGAAACCGAAAAGCTGTGATCCGCCTTGGGTCGCGCTGCCGGGCTCAGGCCCGCAGCGCGCCCTGGCTGCGCAGCCAGGCGGTCAGGCTGTCGAAGGCGTCGAGTGCGCCTTGCAGCGCCTGTTCCTCGCGGCCCAACGCGCCGGCCTCGCTGTCCAGGTGCAGCAGAAATTCCTTCCACAACGGTCCCACCTGCTCGCCATACCCGCGCAAGTAGCGCTGGGGCAAGTCGGGCGCCACCGCCTGCAGGCGCTTGGCCAGGAACCGGCCGCCCAACTGCGACCCTTCGACAACGTACGCGACGCCCAGTGCGTAGGCGTCGGGCGCCGCCACCTGTAGCGGCTGCGCGCAATGCACGACAGGCGCGGGATCGCCCGCTGCCTTCAGGTCTTCATGCAGCCAGGCGGTCTTGCCGGCCCGCTCAGGGGCGCGCAGGGATGCCGGCCAGTCCAGTTGCCAGAGCCGTTGCTCCAACGGTTCCAGCCATCCCAGCAGCGCGCGCAGGTAGGCCAGATAGTGGCCGCGGTCGAGATGATCTTCGGCCAGCGCCAGACCCTGGTCCAGCGTTTCGTGACGTTCGCGGGTGCCATCGCGCAGCACCTGATGGACGGGAGAAATCATGGGGCTCGTGACGTGAAGGGTTGGTGGGACGGTTGAACCGGCGACATCGAACTGGTGCTAATACGGCGACGGGTTACGCCGGCAGATGCAGCGACCAGCAGCGATCCTGGCGCTCCAGCCGCCAGCCCGAAGCGGACGCAAGCAGCTCGATTTCCTGCGGGTCAAAAGCCGGCGGCTTGTCCGAGGCCGGTACGCCTTCGGGCACGCGGGCACGCCACACGCCGGGCTCAGATGCGTCCACTTCGAGCTGAGCACCCGCGGGCACCAGCGGCAACAGGCACAACAGCCATGCCAGGACCAGATATCGTGTGCTGAACAACTGCACATCGGCGTGCGCCACCTGCTCGGGCCAGCGGATGCCGTGACTCGCCAGCAGCAGGTGCGAGAACATCAGCTTGCGGCAGTCGTGCAGCAGGTCGCCGCTGGACGTCATGGCGCCGCCATCGCTCAGCCAGCCGTCCAGCTCGCGCACCACGCCCACGCTTTCGTCGAGCATGTCGGAAAGGTCGCCGGCAAGCCGTTCGCAGCGCTGCTGGACGGCTTCGCCGGTGGTGCCTTCAGGAGCCTGACGCAGCATGGCGGCCGCGAGCGAGGCGCTGGACAGCGGGCCCAGCACTTCATGGCGCAGCACGGGGAAGATCTGGCTGAGCACCTTGAGCTGCACGCCCTTTGCGGCCAGCAGGCCAAGGGTGTCGGATTGCATCATGAAAGAACCGTCAGTTGGCCTCGTGCAGAATGGCCAGGAGCGCGTCGGGGTCCGCCGGCTTTTCGATCCATCCAGTGAAGATGCCGTTGATGGCATCGCGTCGTTCGTGCCGCGCGAGGCCGCTCAGCGCATAGATGCGCGGCGGGTTGGCGCGTTCGCGCAGGCGCTTGGCCAGCTCGTAGCCGTCCATGTCGGGCAGCAGGATGTCCAGCAGCACGGCATCCGGCGCGAACGTGTTGACCAGCTCCAGGGCTTCGGCCCCGGTGGCGGCGCACCGCGTCTCCAGGTTTGAAAGCGCCAGGAACTCGGCCAGCAGTTCCGATCCCATTTCGTTGTCGTCCACCAGCAGGACCCGCATGGCGCGCACTTCGTTCAAGTTATGTCTCCCAGGTTCAAGAGGGGGTTGCTTCAGGCATGGCGTGGGGCAGCGTGACCGTGAAGATGACGAGCCCGTCGCGGCATTGGACGGCAATGTCGCCGCCGTGGTCGCGCACGACCTGCTCGGCAATGTACAGGCCCAGGCCCAGGCCGGAGCGGTTGCGCGACTGGCCCACCGATTCCGGCTTGAAGGGCGAGAACAGGTGCGCGAGCACGTCTTCGGCGATCGGGCCGCCATGGTTGATGACGCTGAGCGTAATGCCGTCATCGGTTTTTGCGGCGGTCACCATGATGGGCTGGCGGGGCGCGCCGTGCTGGCGCGCGTTGCCCATCAGATTGGTCACCACCTGCGCGATACGGTCGGTATCGGCCATGAGCGTCAGGCCGTCCGGCACGTCGGGTTCGATGCGCAAGCCGGGATAGGCCTGGCGCTTTTCCTCGATCAGGCCGTTCACCAATGCCGACAGGTCGCACAGCCGCTTTTCAATGCCCAGCCCCAGGCCGCCTTGCAGGCGCGACAGGTCCAGCACCTGCGATATCAGGCGCTGCATCCGGCCGCTGGAATAGCGGATGCGCTCGCCCATGCGCGCGCCGGTATCGGTGCGGGACAGCAGGGTCGCGGCCATGGAAATGGATTGCAGCGGGTCGCGCAGGTCGTGGCCCAGCATGGCCAGCAGCGCGGTGCGGGCGCGGTCCACGTCGGCGGCACGGCTGGTCGAAATGTGCGAGAGCTCGTCGCGCAGATTGTCCACGGCCTCAAGCTCCGCAGGCAGCCAGGGAAGACAAACCCCGCGTACGACCTCGCGCCAGGCTTCGAACGAGCCGCGCGGCGTCAGCCGCGGGCCGAGGCTGCCGACCGCGTACTGCTTTTCCGGCTTGCCGCCCCACACGAGGGTCTCGATCTGCTCCTTGCGCAGCCAGACCAGCCAGCCATTGTTCATGGGGTCGAACTTGCACGCGAGCAGGCCCGCGTACGGGACGATTTCGGTCTGCAATTCGGGGTAGTCGCGCGCGATGTTGGTGGTGTGCACCACGCGCTGTCCGCTCTGGTCCAGCGCGTTCAGGATGCCCGCCAGTTCGCCGCGCGGCGCAATGCCGCCAAACACCGTGACGCTGTTGCTCCAGAGGCACAGCGCGGCATCGTTCGGGACCAGCGACGCCGGCGTCTCACCGTCCTGCGACAGCGCCTGATGCACGTTTTCAGAGGCCGACACGCGCTCGACAAGCTTGCTGACCAGCGCGGCGTTCTGG
Organism: Achromobacter animicus; assembly: GCF_902859585.1. Taxonomy (GTDB): domain Bacteria; phylum Pseudomonadota; class Gammaproteobacteria; order Burkholderiales; family Burkholderiaceae_B; genus Achromobacter; species Achromobacter animicus. The sequence continues at coordinate 19,627 of NZ_CADIJM010000022.1, forward strand.
CGGGATTGCTCGGCCCGCTCATTGGCTTCGATGCCGGATACCGTGGCCGCAACGACCTGCGCCATCGCCTCGCACGCCAGGCGGGCGGGGTAGGGCACGGCCCGCGGCGTGTGATGGTGGCAGGCGATCATGCCCCACAGGCGGCCGCCGATCACCAGCGACAGGCTCATTGACGCCCGTACCCCCATGTTTGCCATGTATTCCAGGTGGACGGGCGACACGCTGCGCAAGACCGAGAAGCTCAAGTCCAGCGGTTGGGGATCCGGCGAAGGGGCGCTCAGCACGCGCACCGGGTGGTAGGTCGCATCGGCGATCAGGCGCAGGGTGTTTACCGTATAGAGCCGGCGCGCCTGCGCCGGAATGTCGCCGGCGGGATAGCGGCGGCCCACCCAGTCGTCCAGGTCGGCGCGTCGCTGTTCAGCCACGATCTCGCCGCTGTCGTCGGGATGGAAGCGATACGCCATCACCCGGTCAAAGCCCGTGGCGCGCTGCACTTCGCGCACCATGCTGTCCAGGAGCGCGGGAATGTCACGCTGCCGGCGCACGCGCTCGATGCTGCGGTAGATACGCTCGGGCGCGGCAATGCCGACGCCGTCGGCCCGGCGCTCGAGTTCGACAATCGTCAGTCCATCGACATTGCGATGGCCGATCACGTCATAGGTGGCGCGATCCAGCGTGATGGTCAGCGGATCGAAAATGGGGTCGGGGTTGCCGAGCCAAGTGGACAGGCAGTACGCAAGGCCCGGCGGCAATGCCTCAGGCGCGCAAGGCTGGTCCAGCGTCAGGCAGGTGTCGAGCAACTGGGCGGCATTCTCGCTGGCGTAACGCAGCGTGCCGTCGGGATCGAACGCGAGCAGGGCCCCCAGCGGCTGGATGGCGCCCGGTATGTGTATCGGTTCGCTGTCGCAATTGGCGAGAGTGAGTTGGGGGTAGGATTCGGTGGGCGCATTCATGCGAGTGAGATACCGTGGACGCGCAAGTGTGTTGCCATTATGTCAAAGATATTGTGAGAATGTGTGCATTTGCTGCCCCCTACCTTCCGGAGTTCGCATGGCCCGTTTGCCCTACGCTGATCTGACTCATCCCGAAGCACGGCCCCTGGTGGAAAGCATTGTCGCGCAGCGGGGCAGTGTGTTGCATCTGTATCAGATGCTGCTGCATAGTCCCGCGGTGGCCGGCGGCTGGCTGAATTACCTGACGTCGATCCGGCAGCTCAGCACGTTGCCGGGCGATCTGCGCGAGCTCGTCATCATGCGGGTGGCGGCCATCAACGGTGCGCCCTACGAGGCCGACCAGCATGCGCCGATCGCGTTGAAGGAAGGCGTATCCCAGGCGCAGCTGGACGCGCTGGATGCGTGGGAAACCTCGGATCTGTTCAGCGAACGCGAACGGGCGGTGCTGGCCTACACGGACGCCATGACGCGTCACGTGCAGGTTCCCGAGGCGGTGTTCGACGCCGTCCGGGCGGCCATGGGGTCGGAAAAGCTGGTGGTCGAGCTGACGGCGACAGTCGCCGCGTACAACATGGTATCGCGGTTCCTGGAAGCGCTGCAGGTGCACTCTCACGATCACCGCTAGGCAAGGGCGCGCGGACAGCAACCGCGCGCCGCACTGACTCAGCCTCGCTGCGCGTCGATCAGGGCGTCCAGCTTGATGGCGTCGGCCACGAACAGGCGGATCCCCTCGGACAGTTTTTCGCTGGCCATCGCATCGTCATTGAGCAGCGTACGGAACGTCACTTCGTCAGCGCCGATGCGCGCAATGTCGCCGCGCGCATCGTCAGCGCGAAGCTGGGCGGGCGCGTCGCCTTCGGTGGCGGCCAGCTTGTTCAGCAGGTCCGGACTGATCGTCAGCAGGTCGCAGCCGGACAACGCAAGGATCTGACCCACGTTGCGGAAGCTCGCGCCCATGATCTCGGTCGGGATTTCAAAGTGCTTGTAGTAGCGGTAGATATTGGTGACGGACTGAACGCCCGGGTCACGCGCGCTCGTGTTGTCGTCTTCGACCCAGTTCGCGCCGGCCGTTTTCTTGTGCCAGTCGTAGATGCGGCCGACGAAAGGTGAAATGAGCTGAACATGCGCATCGGCGCAGGCGACCGCCTGGGGCAGCGAGAAAAGCAGGGTCAGGTTGCAGCGGACACCCTCGGACTGCAACACGCGGGCGGCCTGGATGCCTTCCCAGGTGGACGCAATCTTGATCAGCACGCGTTCGCGCGGGATGCCGGCGGCTTCGTACAGGGCGATCAGGCCGCGGGCGCGTTCGATGGTGGCGCGGGTGTCAAAGGACAGGCGGGCGTCCACTTCGGTCGACACGCGGCCCGGCACGATGTCCAGAATCGCGCGGCCGAAGGCGACCAGCAGGCGATCCATGAGTTCGGCGGTCGAGGCGCCGCGGTGTTCGCGCGCGGTCTTTTCCAGCAGCGGGCGGTAGGCGTCCTGCTGGACAGCCTTCAGAATCAGGGACGGGTTGGTGGTCGCGTCCGTGGGACGCAACGCCTTCATGGCTTCGAAATCGCCGGTGTCGGCAACAACGGTGGTGTGGTCACGCAGGGCGTCAAGTTGGCTGGGCATGGACTTATACGACTCGCAGCTGGCTAGGGTTGAAGGTGCTGCTAGCGTATCACCGACGCTGCCAGGCCGCAGTCCGCCGCAAGGGCGAGGGGCGCTGATTGCAGGCCGCGCAACGGCGCGGCAAAACGGCCGAAAAACCCGGTTTCGGCCTTATTTGGCGCGGTTCTCCGGGAAAAACGGCCGCTCGAGGTATAATCCGAAGGTTTGATTATCGATTCTAAAACCGGGGTTTACTGTGCTGCCGCAACTCTTTCCCGAGGGGATCAACCGCTTCCCTCCTGCAATTCTGGCTCTGGCGGACGGTACCATTTTTCGAGGCGTGTCGATCGGTGCGCCTGGCCATACCGTTGCCGAAGTGGTGTTCAACACCGCGATGACCGGGTACCAGGAAATTCTCACCGATCCCAGCTATAGCGGTCAGATCGTCACGCTGACCTATCCGCACATCGGCAACACCGGCGTCAACGCCGAAGACGTGGAATCCAATCGCGTCTATGCCGCCGGCCTGGTGGTACGCGACTGCCCCGCCCGCGTGTCGAACTTCCGTTCCACGCAATCCTTGCCCGACTACCTGACCGAGCAGGGCATCGTTGCCATTTCCGGCATCGACACCCGCAAGCTCACGCGCATTCTGCGCGAAAAGGGCGCCCAGGGCGCGTGCATCTTCGTGGGTTCCGACGCCGAGCGCGCCGTTGAACTCGCCCGCGGCTTTCCCGGCATGGCCGGCCAGGATCTGGCCAAGGTCGTGTCCATCAAGGAAAGCACCGGCTGGACCGAAGGCACCTGGCAGCTCGAAGGCGGGTTCACGTCGCCCGACCAGTCCAAGTTCCACGTGGTCGCCTACGACTACGGCGTGAAGAGCAACATCCTGCGTCTCCTGGCCGACCGTGGCTGCCGCATCACGCTGGTGCCGGCCCAGACCACCGCCGAAGACGTCTTCAAGCTCAATCCCGACGGCGTGTTCCTGTCCAACGGCCCCGGCGACCCCGAGCCCTGCGACTACGCCATCGACGCCACCCGCGCCTTCCTGGACAAGAAGCTGCCGGTGTTCGGCATTTGCCTGGGCCACCAGATCATGGGCCTGGCGGTGGGCGGCAAGACCGTCAAGATGAAGACCGGCCATCACGGCGCCAACCATCCGGTGCAGGACCTCGCGTCCAAGCGCGTGTTCATCACCAGCCAGAACCACGGTTTCGGTGTCGACGCTGCCAGCCTGCCCGCCAACGCGCGCGTGACGCACGTCTCGCTGTTCGACGGCACGCTGCAAGGCTTCGAACTCACCGACCGCCCGGCCTTCTGCTTCCAGGGTCACCCCGAAGCCAGCCCGGGTCCGCACGACATCCTCGAGCTGTTCGACAAGTTCATCAGCCTGATGTCCGGCCAAAAGTAAAGACTGCATCATGCCCAAGCGTACAGACCTAAAAAGCATTCTCATCATCGGCGCCGGCCCCATCATCATCGGGCAGGCCTGCGAATTCGACTACTCCGGCGCGCAAGCTTGCAAGGCGCTCAAGGCCGAGGGCTACCGCACCATCCTGGTGAACAGCAACCCGGCCACGATCATGACGGACCCGGAAACGGCCGACGTCACCTACATCGAGCCCATCACCTGGCAAGCCGTCGAAAAAATCATCGAGCGTGAAAAGCCCGATGCGCTCCTGCCCACGATGGGCGGCCAGACCGCGCTGAATTGCGCGCTGGACCTGGCCCACCATGGCGTGCTCAAGAAGCACAACGTGGAACTCATCGGCGCCAACGAGCACGCCATCGAAAAGGCCGAAGACCGCCAGAAGTTCAAACAGGCCATGACCGACATCGGCCTGGAATCGGCCAAATCGGGCGTCGCCCACAGCATGGACGAAGCCTGGGAAGTGCAGCGCCGCATCGCGGCCGAAGTCGGCACCTCCGGTTTCCCCGCGGTCATCCGCCCCAGCTTCACGATGGGCGGTTCGGGCGGCGGCATTGCCTACAACGCCGAAGAATTCGAAACCATCTGCCGCCGCGGCCTGGAAGCCTCGCCCACCAGCGAGCTCCTGATCGAAGAGTCGCTGCTCGGCTGGAAGGAATTCGAGATGGAAGTGGTCCGCGACAAGGCGGACAACTGCATCATCGTCTGCTCCATCGAAAACCTGGATCCGATGGGCGTCCACACGGGCGACTCCATCACCGTCGCGCCGGCCCAGACGCTGACCGACAAGGAATACCAGATCATGCGTAACGCATCGATCGCGGTATTGCGCGAGATCGGCGTGGATACGGGCGGCTCGAACGTGCAGTTCGCCGTCAATCCCAAGAACGGCCGCATGATCGTCATCGAGATGAACCCGCGCGTGTCGCGTTCGTCGGCGCTGGCCTCCAAGGCCACCGGTTTCCCCATCGCCAAGGTCGCCGCGCGCCTGGCCGTCGGCTACACGCTTGACGAGCTGCGCAACGAGATCACCGGCGGCGCCACGCCGGCTTCGTTCGAACCCACGATCGACTACGTGGTCACCAAGGTGCCGCGTTTCGCATTTGAAAAATTCCCCACCGCCGACGCGCGCCTGACCACCCAGATGAAGTCCGTGGGTGAAGTCATGGCCATCGGCCGCACCTTCCAGGAATCGTTCCAGAAGGCGCTGCGTGGCCTGGAAGTGGGCGTCGACGGCCTGAACCAGAAGACCACCGACCGCGAAAAGCTGCAGGTCGAACTGGGCGAGCCCGGTCCGGAACGCATCTGGTACGTGGGCGACGCCTTCGCGCAAGGCTTCACGCTGGACGAAGTGCACAACATCACGCACATCGACCCGTGGTTCCTTTCGCAGATCAAGGAAATCGTCGACATCGAGCTGGCGCTCGAGCAAAAGACGCTGGCCGACCTGGACTACGCCACGCTGTTCGAACTGAAGCGCCGCGGTTTCTCCGACCGCCGCCTCGCGTTCCTGCTGGATTCCTCGGAATCCGAAGTGCGCAAGCTGCGCCACCAGCTCAACGTGCGTCCGGTCTACAAGCGCGTCGACACCTGCGCCGCCGAATTCGCCACCCGCACCGCCTACATGTACTCCACGTACGAGGAAGAGTGCGAATCCGCCCCCACCGATCGCAAGAAGATCGTGGTGCTGGGCGGCGGCCCGAACCGGATCGGCCAGGGCATTGAATTCGACTACTGCTGCGTGCATGCCGCGCTGGCGCTGCGCGACGACGGGTACGAGACCATCATGGTCAACTGCAATCCGGAAACCGTGTCCACCGACTACGACACCTCCGACCGTCTGTACTTCGAGCCGCTGACGCTCGAAGACGTGCTGGAAATCGTCCACAAGGAAAACCCGGTCGGCATGATCGTCCAGTACGGCGGCCAGACCCCGCTGAAGCTGGCGCGCGCCCTGGAAGCCAACGGCGTGCCCATCATCGGCACCAGCCCCGAATCCATCGACGTCGCCGAAGACCGCGAGCGCTTCCAGAAGCTGCTCAACAAGCTCGGCCTGCGTCAGCCGCCCAACCGCACCGCGCGCACCGAAGGCGAGGCCCTGGCCCACGCCACCGAAATCGGTTATCCGCTGGTCGTGCGTCCCAGCTACGTGCTGGGCGGCCGCGCGATGGAAATCGTGCACGAGCAGCAGGACCTCGAGCGCTACATGCGCGAAGCCGTGAAGGTCAGCAATGACTCGCCCGTGCTGCTCGACCGCTTCCTGAACAACGCCACCGAAGTCGACGTGGACTGCCTGGCCGACGGCGAAACCGTCTTCATCGGCGGCGTCATGGAACACATCGAGCAGGCCGGCGTGCACTCGGGCGACTCGGCGTGCAGCCTGCCGCCGTACTCGCTGTCGGCGGAAGTCATCGCCGAGATCAAGCGCCAGACCACGATGATGGCCAAGGCCCTGAACGTCAGCGGCCTGATGAACGTGCAGTTCGCCATCCAGGGCGGCGACGTCTACGTGCTGGAAGTGAACCCGCGCGCCTCGCGCACGGTGCCTTACGTCTCCAAGGCCACCGGTTTGCAGCTTGCCAAGATCGCCGCGCGCGCCATGGCCGGCCAGACCCTGGCCGCGCAAGGCATCACGAAGGAAGTCGTGCCGCCTTACTTCTCGGTCAAGGAAGCCGTGTTCCCATTCGTGAAGTTCCCGGGCGTGGACACCATCCTCGGGCCGGAAATGAAGTCGACCGGCGAAGTGATGGGCGTGGGCATGAGCTTCGGCGAAGCCTTCGTGAAGTCGCAGCTTGCCGCCAGCGTGCGCCTGCCGGAGTCCGGCACGGTGTTCATCAGCGTCAAGAACCAGGACAAGGCCCGCGCCGTTGAAGTGGCTCGCGGCCTGCACACCCTGGGCTTCAAGCTGGTCGCCACGCGCGGCACGGCCGCCGAGATCGAAGCGGCCGGCATCCCGGTGCAGGTGGTCAACAAGGTCAACGAAGGCCGCCCGCACATCGTCGACATGGTCAAGAACGGCGAAATCTCGCTGGTCATCAACACCGTCGAAGAGCGCCGCAACGCCATCGCCGACTCGCGCACCATCCGCACCCAGGCGCTGGCCGCCCGCGTGACCTTCTTCACGACCATCGCAGGCGCCCGCGCCGCGGTCGAAGGCATGCAGTATCTGCGCCAGGGCCTCGGCCTGCAGGTCTACCCGCTGCAAGAGCTTCACGCTTCCCTGCAGAAGTAAGCCGGCAGATCACAATTAGGGCACGCGAAAGCGTGCCCTAATTTTTTGCAACGCGACAACAGGCAGGTCAGGACATGGACAAAGTCTTCATCACCGGCGCCAGCAGCGGCCTGGGGCGCGCACTGGCGCAGCAATATGCAGCCAAGGGCGCCACGCTGGGCTTGCTGGGCCGCCGCGAGGAAGCGCTGCGCGAACTGGCCGCCAGCCTGCCGGGTGAGCATCGCTGCTATGCCGTGGACGTGCGCGACCGCACGGCGCTGCACGCCGCGGCGCAGGACTTCATCGCGTTCTGCGAGCGCAGGGTGGATGTGGTCATCGCCAGCGCCGGCATCAGCGCCGGCACGCTGACCGACCACGGCGAGGATTTCGACGTCTTCAAGGCCATCGTCGACACCAACCTGCTGGCCACAGTGTCCACGTTCGAACCCTTCATCGCGCCGATGCGCGCGGCGGGGGCAGGGCGCCTGGTCGGGATCGCCAGCGTGGCGGGCATACGCGGCCTGCCCGGTGCCGGCGCTTACAGCGCGTCCAAATCGGCGGTGGTGACCTATTGCGAAAGCCTGCGGCTGGAACTGGCCGCGCAGGGCATCAGCGTCGTGACGATCGCGCCCGGCTATATCAAGACGGCCATGACGGCGCATAACCCGTACTCGATGCCCTTCCTGATGGAAGCCGACGCCTTCGCCACCCGCGCGCACGCGGCAATCAGCCGGGGAACGAGCTACACGGTGATTCCGTGGCAAATGGGCGTGGTGGCCAAGCTGATGCGGCTGCTGCCCAATGCCGTCTACGACAGGCTGGCCCGCAACGCCCCGCGCAAGCCGCGCAAGACGGTGTGAGGCCAGCCGTCCGGCATTCGCCGGACGGGGGCAGACATTTCCCTCAAGGCACCACGTCGTCGCCCACTTCGGCGGCGATGTGCGTCACGTCACCCCAATCCAGCACTTCCCATTTCCGGCCTTCAACGCCGACGCGGTTGATGCTGACATTGAGCAGGGCCGCGTCACGCGGCGCATTCAGCGGCACTCCCGACGCATGGCGCCAGATGATGTCCAGCACGCCGCCATGGGTGAACATCAGGATGCGCTCGCCCTCATGGCGGCTGGCGATATCGTCCACGGTGCTGATGACGCGCGATTGAAACTGCCCGAGCGATTCGCCGCCGTCCAGCGGGCGCAGCGGATCGCGGCTCTTCCACGCCGCCGCGGCTTCCGGCGCCAGCACGTCGATGCGCTCATGGTCCAGGCCTTCCAGCACCCCAAAGCCCCGCTCCCGGATGCCGGGTTCCACGCGTACACGCAGGCCAAGCTGCTCCGACACAGGCACGGCCGTCGCGTGCGCGCGTTGCAGGTCGCTGCTGTAGATCGCGTGGATCGGCGTGTGCTTGGCCTCTTCGTGCAGGCGCGCGGCCAGCAGGCTGGCCTGGTTGACGCCGAACTCGTTCAGGGGGATGTCTTGCCAGCCTTGCAGGCGCCGCTGGCGATTCCAGTCGGTTTCGCCGTGGCGGATGAACCAGATTTCAGTCATTGCAGTCTTGTTGCGGGGATTGAGCCTTATGCCTGGACCGGCGCGATGGGCGCGCGCGGCTTCCAGATGGCTTGAATGATCGAGCTTAACGCGACCAGCGCGGGCTCGCTAGCGCGTTCGTAAGGCAGCATGAAGCCCAGCACCGCGTCGACGCGCGCCTGGCCCCACACGATGAAGTCGCTGGACGCGGCACCCGCCAGCGCGGTTTCCTCGCGCAGCAGCGCGCAGCCCGCGCCGGCCCGCACCAGCGCGTCCATGTTGGCCTGATCGTCGTTCTGCATGACGATGCGGGGCGATAGCCCGTGGCGCTCGAACATATCGCGCAGCAACAGATGCGTGTGGCTGCCGGACGGACCGTCCAGCCACGGCAGTTGCGCCACCTCGCGCCAGCCGCCGCGTTTGAGCACCGCAGCGTGCTCGGCGGGCATCGCAATCCGATAACGCACGCTGCGCAGCGGCTGCCACAACACGCCGCGCGGCGCGTTGGCCGCGATGGTCAGCGCGGCGGGCAGGCGGCCGGTGCTGACCTGTTCGGCCAGTGCCGCGGCGGGCTGGGTCTGGGTCTTCAGTTCGACCAGCGGCAGGCGCTGCGTGACTGCCGAGGCCAGCTCCCCCAAGCGCAGGAAATCGGGCTTTTCGCTGGGAACACCCAGTTCGACAACGCCATGCAGATTGCCCTGCAACTGCTGGGCTTCGGACTTGAATTGCGCGCCCAGCACCAGCAGCGATTCCGCCGTCGGCAGCAGCACTTCACCCGCCTTGGCCAAGGCTAGCCGGCCGCCGCTGCGGTCGAACAGTGCGACGCCCAGGCTCTGCTCCAGCGCCTTGATCTGCGCGGTCACGGCGGGCTGCGTCAACGACAGCGCCTCGGCCGCCTTCGTCAGGTTGCCCAATCGGGCAACCGTGACGAAGGCGCGGATCTGGTAGATTTCCATGGCGGCGAGTGTAGGTCAGGCGGCCAGCAGCCGCACCTGTGTCGGCTCCAGTCCCACCGACACCGGCGCGCCCGCCGGAAACGGCGACAGGCCGGCCAGATGCGCCTGGTCGGCCGTCAGCCGCTGCTCTCCAACCTGCACCTGATAGCGCGTGAATTCGCCCAGAAACTCGCTGCTTTCCACGATGCCCGGCAGCCAGACATAACGCGCATCGCCCAGGCCATCCGCCATCTCGATCTGCACCGTGTGGGGCCGAAAGCTCGCTGCCAGCCGAGTGGCTGCGGGGGCCTCGCCGGTCAGCGGCAGGTGCAGGTCGCCCACGCCGTCCACCGCCAGCGTCACGCTGCTGCTGGTGCGCTCGCGCACATTGCCTTCCAGCACGTTCATCGTGCCCACGAAGTTCGCCACGAAGCGGTTCACGGGGTAGTCGAACAGCGTGCTCGGCGCGCCGATCTGCTGCACCACGCCGTGATCCAGCACCGCCATCCGGTCGGCGGTGGTCATCGCTTCTTCCTGGTCGTGCGTGACGAAGATCGTCGTGATGCCCAGGCGGCGCTGCAGGCTCAGAAGGTCTTGGCGCATCTGCACGCGCAGCTTCTTGTCCAGGTTGGACAGCGGCTCGTCCAGCAGCAGCACCTGCGGTTCGATCACGATGGTGCGCGCCAGCGCCACGCGCTGCTGCTGTCCGCCCGAAAGCTGGTTGGGACGCCGCTTGGCATATTGCGACAGCCCCACCAGATCGAGCGCGGCTTCCACCTTGGTGCGGATCTCGGCGCGCGGCAGCTTGCGCTCGACCAGGCCGAACGCCACGTTGTCCCACACCGTCATGTGCGGCCACAGCGCATAGTTCTGGAACACCATGCCGATGTTCCGATGCCAGGGCGGGGTCCCGCTGATGTCCTTGCCGTCCACCAGCAACTGGCCTGCGCTGTGGCGGTTGAATCCCGCGATCAATCGCAGCAGGGTGGACTTGCCCGACCCCGACGGCCCGAGCAGCGCGAAGAACTCGCCCGGCTCGATGCTGATGCTGACGTCCTTCAGCACTTCGGTCTTGCCGTACGAGAGCTGGATGTTGCGGCATTCGACGCTGACTTTCTTCATGCGGATTCCCCTTCATTGCGCGCCGGTTGCTGGCGCTTCGATGCGCGGTCCACCAGCAGGTGCGATACGTAAGTGCCGATACCCACGGCGACCACCGCCAGGACGCCAAGCGCGGCGCCCGGTCCGCGGCCCGCCGCGCTCTGCATGTACAGGTAGATGCCGTAGCTCATGGGCGCCTGGCTGTCCTTGGTCACCAGCATGATGGTGGCCGACAGTTCCACGGCGGCCGTCACAAAGCTGGTCACGAACCCGGCCAGCATGCCGCCCGCCATCAGCGGCACCACCACGCGGCGGATCGTGCTCATGCGCGTGGCGCCCAGCGACTGGGCCGCCTCTTCTAGCGACACGTGGATCTGCTGCAACGCCGCTACGCACGAACGCAGCGCATACGGCAGACGCCGCACGGAATACGCGAGCATGATGATGATCCACGACGACGTCAGCATCGTGCCCGTGCCAGGCAGCTCGATGCCGCGGAAGGTGCGCAGAAAGCCGATGGCCAGCACGATGCCCGGAATCGCCAATGCCGCCGAAGCCAGAAAATCCAGCCATTGGCGCGCCGGCAGCCGGGTGCGCAGCATCAGGTAGGCGATCGCGGTGCCCAGGATCACGTCGATGCCCGCGGCAAGGCCGCAATACAGCAGCGTGTTGGCGATCATGCCCTGCGATTCCGAGAACACGGCTGAGTAATGGGCCAGCGTGTACCCGTCCGGCAGCGGCGCATAGCTCCAGACGCTGGCCAGCGACAGCAGCAGCACGCCGATGTGCGGCGACAGCACCAGCAGCAGCACCAGGATGATCCAGCCATACGCCAGCACGCTTTCCATCGGACCCAGCTTGCGCTTCTGGATGGAATTGCCGCCCTTTTGCAGCGTGGAGTAGTCGCGTCCCTTGAGCACGCGCGCCGACAGCCACAGCGCCAGGATCGAAAATCCCACCATGATCACGCTGATCACATAGCCCAGCGGATCCTCCAGTCCCACCTGCGTGATGCGCAGGTACGCTTGCGGCGCCAGCATGTTGGTCGTGCCCAGCACCAGGGGCGTGCCCAGGTCGTCGAACACCTTCACGAACACCAGCGACGCGCCCGCCACATAGCCGGGCAGGGCGAGCGGAAAGATGACGCGGCGGAACAGCCGGAACCCGCGCGAACCCAGGTTGAAGGCCGCTTCTTCCATGGCCCCGTCGATGTTGCGCAGCGCCACCACGAGGTTCATCAGGATGAATGGGAAGTAATGGATCGCTTCAACGAAGATGACGCCATTCAGCCCTTCCATGAACGGAATCGTGAAGCCGAACCAGTCATTGAGCAGCAGGTTCACGCTGCCCGAGCGGCCAAAGATCAGCTGCATCGCCACCGCGCCCACGAAGGGCGGCATGATGAGCGGCAGCACGCCCAGCGTCTGGATCAGCAGTGCGCCACGAAAATCGAAGCGCACCGTGAAGTACGCAAGCGGCACCGCGATCAGGGAAGCGATCAGCGCCGACCAGCCCGCCACGTACAGGCTGTTGAAGAACGCTTCGCGCATCAACGGCTGGTTGAAGAAGGCGCCGAAGTGGCCGGTGGTGAAGCTGCCGTCGGCATTGACGAAGGCGCTGTGAAAGACCGTGCCCACAGGCACGGCCAGGAAAAGCAGCAGAAAGCCGAACACCAGCAGCGCCGCAAGGACGGGGCCGGCGGGCAGGCGCGAATGGCTCGAATGATTCATCGAGAGTCCCGAAAATCGTTGCCAGAAGACAGGCGCGATCCACGGCGGGCGGGGCAAGCCCGCCAGCCGTGTTCAACGCATTCAGACGATCAGAGCGCGGCGGCCTGCCGTGCCAGCTTGACGGCTTCTTCGTAGTTGGCGCGCGCGCGGCCATTCCACTCGCCTTCAAGCTGCGTGATCTGCTGGTTGACGGCCGCGTCCTTCTTGTTGCCGGCGAAGATCGCCAGGAACGCCGGGTCGGCCGCCTTCTTGCTGTCGATCAGCGGCGCCCAGGCCAGCTTGCGTGCCTCGCCCAGCAATTCGGCTGCCTTGCCGCTCTTGGCCTTGTCGCCCAGTTTGGCCTCGGCGTCATAGATCGCCTTGGTGGCCGCTTGCAGTTCCTTCAGCCGGAACGTGACGGTCTGGTCGTACAGCGATTGCACGACGTAGTAGCGCGACTGCGACAGGTCCGCGTCGAAATGAACCTTGCTGCGCTTGGCGATTTCCGCCGGGTCGGGATAGCCGGGCGGAATCTTGCCGGCCAGCGCGGAGTAGGGCAGCACCGGCAACCGCGAGATCTTCGGCTCCAGCAGCAGCTCCTGGCCCGCCTGGCTCAGCGTGAAGGCGATGAATTTCTTGCCTTCCTCGGTGTTCTTGGCGCCCTCGATCAGCGCGATGTTCGCCGGGACGATGGCGGTCTCGGACGGATAGACGAACTCAACGGGGAATCTGGAGTACTTGCTCGACAGCCCGAAGAAGTCGATGACCGGTCCGGCGCCGAACTGGCCGTTGTTCACGCCGTCGGGCACGCCGAACGAGCGCTCGGTGACGGCGCTGCTGTTGCCCGACATGCGCAAGAGCGTGTTCCAGCCGTCATCCCAGCCTTCGCCTTGCAGGATGGTTTCCACGGTCAGGTGCATCGTGCCCGAACGCGAGGGCGACGTGATGCCCACGTGGCCGAACCACTTGGGCGACAGCAGATCCTTCCACTCAACGGGCGCCGGGATCTTGTGCGCCGCGATGTACCGGGTGTTGTAGATAATGCCGTAGCCCGCCAGCGCCTGACCCAGATACATGCCGCCCGGATCATTGATGGGATAGCTGCCGATCTTGTCCGGCACGTCCTTATTCGCGATGTCGGCCGACTTGGCCAGCAGCTTGTCGCGTCCCAACACCTCGAACGCATCGGGCGCGCTGGCCCAGAAGACCTCGGGGCGCTGACCCGCTGGCGTCTCCCGCACGAAGGCGATCCCCGACACCGTGTTCTTGTTCAGGATTTCCAGCGTGATGCCGGGATTGGCTTTCTCGAAAGCGGTCTTGTAGGCCTGGGTCAGGTCCTTGGGGAACGACGTGATCACCGTGACGGTGCCGGCCAGGGCCGGCGCCGCGCAAACGGCCAGCAGCGCCCCGGCAAGGGCTGTGCGCATTGCGTGCATGGTTTGTCTCCGTGGTTTTAGATTTGTCTGGAGACAGTACCGGCACGCCTGCCAAGCGTCCAATCAGAAATTTTGATGCGCGCCATCAGTGACGGCGCCGCGATGCTCGCCCGGAATCAGGCCGTGGCCGACACGCCGCCGCCCTGAGACCCGCCGCTGCTTTGGGCCGCACGCGCCTGCATTGCCAAGACCTGTGCGATCTGCCCTTGGATCTGCACGGCCTGCGCGTTCAGCGCCATCACCTGCTGCGCCTTCATCTCGGCCGACATGCCGCTCGCCTGCACCTTGGCGATCTGGTCCATGATGCGCTTGAGCTGCTTCTGCAACTCCTTGATCTGGCGGGTGTATTCGTCTTCGTTGTCGGTTTCTTCCGTTGCCTGCGCGGTCGCGACTTTGCTGGCGCCAGGCGTATTGACGCGGATCTTGCCTTCAGCGGTCACCGAGACGGCCTCCTGCCCCGAGGCATTTTTCGCTTCCTTGTTGGCCTGGATCTTTTCGGCCCACATGTCGGCAAGGCTGCCGATGCGGGAGGTGCCGCTGATGCTGTTGATCGCCATGACTGTTCCTTTGCCTGGGGATTTCGGGGTTTCCTCTAGTACGGCAATCCGGCGGCAAAACTTAAACGTTGCCCCCGCTTGATGGCCCCCTTTACACTGGCGCCCGCTCGAAGTCTGAAACCCTAATCCGTACCATCCCCCGGGGAATCCATGTCCAATTCCTACTTTCCGCGCTGGCGCCTGGCGGACGACGCCGAGCCCGGCGTCATCATTGCGCCCGATGAACGGCTGTCCTGGCCCAAGAACGTGGCCATGGGCGCTCAGCACGTGGTCGCGATGTTCGGCTCGACCGTCCTCGCGCCGCTGCTCATGGGTTTCGATCCCAACGTCGCCATCCTGATGTCGGGCATCGGCACGCTGATCTTCTTCCTGTTCGTGGGCGGACGCGTGCCCAGCTACCTGGGTTCCAGCTTTGCATTCATCGGCGGCGTGATCGCGGTGACCGGCTATGCCGGCGGGGGCGCCAACGCCAACATCGGCGTGGCGCTGGGCGCCATCATCGCCTGCGGCTTGGCGTACACGTTGATCGGCGTGATCGTCTGGATCGTCAATGCGCGGGCAGGCGGTGGCGCCAACTGGATCGACACGCTGATGCCGCCCGTCGTGACGGGCGCGGTTGTCGCGGTGATCGGCCTGAACCTCGCGCCCATTGCCGCCAAGGGCGCGATGGGCGCCTCGGGTTTTGACAGCGCCATGGCCATCGTCACGATCGTCTGCGTCGGCGGCATCGCCGTCTACACGCGCGGCATGGTGCAGCGCCTGCTGATCCTGGTCGGCCTGATCCTCGCGTGCGTGGTGTACGCCGTGCTGGCCAACGGCCTGGGCCTGGGCAAGCCCATCGACTTCACCGCCGTGTCGGCCGCCGCCTGGTTCGGCCTGCCGCACTTCGCGGCGCCCGTGTTCAAGGCCGAGGCCATGGGCCTCATCGTGCCGGTCGCCATCATCCTGGTGGCCGAAAACCTGGGGCACGTGAAGGCCGTCAGCGCCATGACGGGCCGCGACCTGGACCGCTACCTCGGCCGGGCCTTCGTCGGCGACGGCGTGGCCACCATGGTGTCGGGCGCCGTCGGCGGCACGGGCGTCACGACATACGCCGAAAACATCGGCGTGATGGCGGTCACCCGCATCTATTCCACGCTGGTGTTCGTGATCGCTGCCCTGATCGCGATCGTCCTGGGCTTCTCGCCCAAGTTCGGCGCGCTCATCCAGACGATCCCGGGACCTGTACTGGGTGGCATGTCGGTGGTGGTCTTCGGCCTGATCGCCATTGCCGGCGCCCGTATCTGGGTCGTCAACCAGGTTGATTTCACCGACAACCGCAACCTCATCGTGGCTGCGGTCACGCTGGTGCTGGGCGCGGGCGACTTCACCATCAAGCTGGGCAACTTCACACTGGGCGGCATCGGTACCGCCACGTTCGGCGCGATCATCCTGTACGCGCTCTTGCGGCGCACGAAGTAACGACGACATGCGGGATGTCGAGGCGTCCCGCATCATGGCCCAAAGCCTATCGTCCAGTAGTTTCCTGGCCCGGGAGGCTCCCGGAAAACCCTCGGTTCGCGCGGGAGTCCATCGGGCCCGGCAAGGCCGCAAAGCCTTTTCGGTGCGAAATCGCCGGTTTTAGCGGGTTACAGCGCCGAAATGCGCCGAAAAGGCCGTTTTCTCCGGCGGCTTGCAATTCCCGCCGAGATTGACCACAATATGACTTTGATTGCCCCGGTTCCGACCCGAGCCGGGGTTTTGTTTTGGTCGCCCGCGCCGCTCGCCAGATTTTTCCAAGCATCAAATGGCAAACAAAAGGCAAGCGCGCCGGTCCTGCGGCCTTCACCGAGAACGCTCCTTCGGGGCGTTTTTCTACTTTTTGTTTGGGAAACGACATGTCTGCCATTCCTTTGACCGTGCGCGGGGCCGAGCGCTTGCAAGAAGAGCTCCAACGGCTGAAAACCGTCGAACGTCCTGCCGTGATCAACGCAATCGCCGAGGCGCGCGCACAGGGTGATCTGTCGGAAAACGCCGAGTACGATGCCGCTCGCGAGCGCCAAGGTTTCATCGAGGGCCGGATTGCCGAGCTTGAAGGCACGCTTTCCAATGCCCACCTCATCGACCCGACCTCGCTCGAGGCCGAAGGCCGCGCCGTGTTTGGCGCTACCGTCGACATCGAAGACCTGGATTCGGGCGATCGCGTTACGTATCAGATCGTCGGCGACGTTGAAGCCGATATCAAGTCCAACCTGATTTCCGTGTCCAGCCCCGTGGCTCGCGCGCTGATCGGCAAGAGTGAAGGCGATGTGGTCGAGGTCGTTGCCCCGGCTGGCGTTCGCGAATACGAAGTCCTTGGCGTGCGTTACATCTGACGCTATCGCCACAAGCAGTAAAAATGTCAAACCACCCTGGCCCGGACGCTACGTTCGTCTGAATTCCGCGGTACATTGCGGATCGCTATGGTGGACCGGGCGCGTAAAGCGCCCGTTTTTGTGCCTGGACTTACCTTTTTGCGGTCTTGCGGCTGGTGCCGCTGCGGGCTCCGGCGCGCAGGCTCAGCGCGCTGCCGGCGCGGCGCGGAATGCCGTGGCCGCCAGCCGTGGCGCGCTTGTTGGAAGGCCGCATGGGCTTGCCGTTCTTGTTGAGTTCGTCCTGGGGGACGTAACGCTTCTTGGCGGGTGCGGGCTCTTCGGATTCGCTGCGGCGCGGGCGCTTGGCAAGGGTCCTGCCTTCGGCGGCCAGCTTCTTGGGCGTGTAAGGTTCCGAGGCGCGGCGTTTGGCAGGCGCTTCGAGTTCCTGAGCGGCCAGCGCGGCGGGCTTGATGTTGCCGGGCAGCGGGCGGAACAGGATCAGGGTCTTGCCCAAGTGATGCACGGGCGCGCAGGATAGCGTCTCGCAGATCGTGGCGAGCATGGCGTCCCGGGCTTCACGGTCGTCGCCGCCCGCGCGAACCTTGATGAGGCCATGCGAAGTCAGCGCCCGATCGATTTCCTTCAGCACGGCGTCGGTCAAACCGTTGTCGCCAATTAGGACGACGGGGCGCAGAGGGTGAGCGGCGGACCGCAGGTCGCTGCGCTCACGAGAGGTAAGTTCTAATATAGGCATGCGTGGAATTGTACGGTAATGGCCAAGAATAAATTCTCTAAAGACTGGATTCACCAGCACATCAACGATCCCTATGTGAAGCTGGCGCAACAGAAGGGCTATCGCGCCCGCGCCGCTTTCAAGCTGATCGAGATCCTCGACACCGAAAAGCTGATGCGCCGGGGCGAC
This sequence comes from Achromobacter animicus, assembly GCF_902859585.1. GTDB lineage: Bacteria > Pseudomonadota > Gammaproteobacteria > Burkholderiales > Burkholderiaceae_B > Achromobacter > Achromobacter animicus. The sequence continues at coordinate 37,336 of NZ_CADIJM010000022.1, forward strand.
CTGGTCATCGATCTGGGCTCCGCGCCGGGCAGCTGGTCACAGGTGGCGCGCGAGCGGCTCGCCGGGCCGGGCGGCGTCGTGGACGGGCGCATCATCGCGCTGGACATCCTGCCCATGGAGCCCGTGGCAGGCGTGGAATTCATCCAGGGCGACTTCCGTGAAGACGAAGTCTTGAAACAATTGGAAGACATGGTCGGATCGCGTGCGGTGGACCTTGTTATTTCAGACATGGCCCCCAACTTGTCCGGGGTGGGTATTGCCGACTCCGCGCGCATCCAGCATGTTTGCGAATTGGCGATGGAATTTTCCTGCGCCCACCTCAAGCCCAACGGGGCGCTGATCGTCAAGGCTTTCCACGGCACGGGCTTCTCGCAGATCGTGGAATCCTTCAAAAAGCGCTTCCGCCGGGTGGTCGAACGCAAACCGAAGGCCTCTCGGGACAAGTCCTCAGAAACCTTTCTGGTGGCGCGCGATCTGAAGTAACCCTTCCGTAATCATCCGGGGCAAATCGTCCCGGCCAAGAAAACCCCCGTCCCGCCGAGACAACGACCAGAAAACTCAAGAATCAAATGTAATTAAATGGGCCCCACGGCTGCCAGGACGCAACTCCGTCCTACAGGTTAGAATGGGCTATTGACATACTTGTGACTGTGCCATACGCGGGTGCGCAGTCGCCGGTCGGAATCGAAAGCAGGAGATCGACCTTGAACAATTCATTTTCCAAAGTCGCTGTCTGGATGGTGATAGCCCTGGTGCTGTTCACCGTCTTCAAACAGTTCGACGGACGCGCTCAGACCCAGGACGGTGTGACTTACACGCAGTTCATGGACGACGCCAAGGCGGGACGTATCCGCAAGGTCGACGTTCAAGGCGACGTGCTCTACGTCACCCCGGACGCGGGCCGCGCCTATACGCTGACTTCCCCCGGCGATCTCTGGATGGTCTCCGATCTGCTGAAGTACGGCGTGCAGGTTTCGGGCAAGCCGCGCGAAGAGCAGTCGCTCCTGATGAGCATCTTCGTCTCGTGGTTCCCGATGCTGCTCCTGATCGGCGTATGGGTGTTCTTCATGCGACAGATGCAGGGCGGTGGCAAGGGCGGCGCATTCAGCTTCGGCAAATCGCGCGCCCGGATGCTCGACGAGAACACCAACCAGATCACCTTCGCTGACGTCGCCGGTTGCGACGAAGCCAAGGAAGACGTGCAGGAACTGGTCGACTTCCTGCGTGACCCCAGCAAGTTCCAGAAGCTGGGCGGCCGTATCCCGCGCGGCGTGCTGATGGTGGGTTCGCCCGGTACCGGCAAGACGCTGCTGGCCAAGGCCATCGCCGGCGAAGCCAAGGTGCCGTTCTTCAGCATCTCCGGTTCGGACTTCGTTGAAATGTTCGTCGGCGTGGGCGCGGCCCGTGTCCGCGACATGTTCGAAAACGCCAAGAAGCACGCTCCCTGCATCATCTTCATCGACGAAATCGATGCGGTCGGACGTCAGCGTGGCGCCGGCCTGGGTGGCGGCAACGACGAGCGCGAACAGACCCTGAACCAGATGCTGGTGGAAATGGATGGCTTCGAATCCGGCCAGGGCGTCATCGTGATCGCCGCAACCAACCGTCCCGACGTGCTGGATCCGGCGCTGCTGCGTCCGGGCCGTTTCGATCGCCAGGTCGTGGTGCCGCTGCCCGATATCCGGGGCCGCGAGCAGATCCTGAAGGTCCACATGCGCAAGGTTCCGCTGTCGCCCAATGTCGACGCGACCATCCTGGCGCGCGGTTGCCCGGGCTTCTCCGGCGCCGATCTGGCCAACCTGGTCAACGAAGCCGCACTGTTCGCCGCCCGCCGCAATGGCCGCACGGTCGATATGTCCGACTTTGAAAAGGCCAAGGACAAGATCATCATGGGCGCCGAGCGCCGCTCCATCGTGATGCCCGAAGAGGAACGCAAGAACACCGCGTACCACGAATCCGGCCACGCGATCGTCGCGCGCATGCTGCCCAAGACCGACCCGGTACACAAGGTCACCATCATCCCGCGCGGCCGTGCGCTGGGCGTGACGATGCAGTTGCCGGAAACCGACCGCTACAGCATGGACAAGGGCCGTCTGCTGTCCACCATCGCCGTGCTGTTCGGCGGCCGTATCGCCGAAGAAATCTTCATGGACCAGATGACGACGGGCGCCTCGAATGACTTCGAACGTGCCACCGCCATCGCCCGCGACATCGTCACGCGCTACGGCATGACCGACGAACTGGGTCCCATGGTCTACGCCGAGAACGAAGGCGAAGTCTTCCTGGGCCGCAGCGTCACCAAGACCACGCACATGTCCGAAGCCACCATGCAGAAGGTGGACACCGAGATCCGCCGCATCATCGACGAGCAGTACGGCGTTGCGCGCAAGATCCTGGAAGACAACCGCGACAAGGTCGAAGTCATGACGTCCGCGCTGCTCGAATGGGAAACCATCGACGCCGACCAGATCAACGACATCATGGAGGGCCGCCCCCCGCGTCCCCCGAAGACGCCGCAAGGCCCGTCGGACACGTCCGATACGCCGCCGACCGGCCTGGCTGCAGGCGGTAGCACGGCAGCTGCGGTCTGAGGTTCTTCGTTCTGGTTTATGGCAAATAACTTCCTTTGCGGGCGCTTCGAGTTTGATCTCGAGCGCCCGCTTGTCATGGGCATCGTCAACGTCACGCCGGACTCGTTTTCCGATGGCGGCCAACACGACGATACCGATTCCGCCGTGGCGCATGCGCGCCAGTTGATCGAGGAAGGCGCCCAGATTCTGGACCTGGGCGGCGAATCCACGCGCCCGGGGGCCGACCCCGTTTCCGTGGCCGACGAGCTCAACCGGCTGCTCCCGGTGGTCGAGGCGCTTCGGGACTGCGGCGTGCCGCTCTCCATCGACACGTTCAAGCCGGAAGTCATGCGCGCGACGCTGGACGCCGGCGCGGACATGATCAACGACATCTACGGTTTCAGGCAGCCGGGCGCGATCGAAGCCGTCTCGCAATCGCGCTGTGGCCTGTGCGTCATGCACATGAAAGGCGAGCCTCGCACCATGCAGGCAGCGCCGCCCGAGTACACCGACCTGATCGGTGAAATCGGCCTGTTTCTGGGGGCTCGCGCGCAAAAGCTGCGCGCGGCCTGGATCGATCCTCGCCGCATCGTGCTGGACCCGGGCTTCGGGTTTGGCAAGACGGCCGACCAGAACTTTCAACTGCTGCGCCGGCTGTCCAGCCTGCGCAGTACCGGTTATCCATTGCTGATCGGCCTGTCGCGCAAAAACATGATCGGCCAGGCCACCGGCCGGCCGGTTGGCGACCGGCTGCCCGGCAGCATTGCCGCCGCGCTTGCCTGCGTCGCGCGTGGCGCCTCCATCGTGCGCGTGCACGATGTTGCGGCCACGGTGGATGCGCTTAAGGTATGGCAGGCGGCTGAACAAGGAGCAATCAGTTCATGATTCGACGCAAATATTTCGGTACCGATGGCGTACGCGGTGAAGTCGGCGGTCCGGTGATCAATGCCGAATTCGCCTTGCGCCTGGGTTACGCCGCTGGCCGCGTGCTGGCCCGCGAGCACGCCGTGCGCGGCGCAAGCCGCCCGCAGGTCGTCATCGGCAAGGACACCCGGATTTCCGGCTACATGCTGGAGTCCGCGCTGGAAGCGGGGCTGTCCGCCGCCGGTATCGACGTGCTGCTGGCCGGCCCGATCCCCACGCCCGCGGTCGCCTACCTGACCCGCGCGCTGCGCTTGGTCGCCGGCATCGTCATCAGCGCCTCGCACAATCCCTACCAGGACAACGGCATCAAGTTCTTCTCGGCGCAGGGCATGAAGCTGCCCGACGAAATCGAAGCCGACATCGAGGCCGCGCTGGACGAGCCCCTGGGTTGCGTCAGTTCGGAAGCGCTGGGACGCGCGCGCCGCATGGGCGACGCTCAGGGCCGCTACATCGAGTTCTGCAAGAGCACGTTCCCGAACGACCTGGACTTGAACGGCATGACGATCGTGGTGGACGCCGCGCACGGCGCCGCCTACAACATCGCGCCGCACGTCTTCCGTGAGCTGGGCGCCGAAGTCCACGCCATCGGCGTGCACCCCGATGGCTTCAACATCAACAAGGGCGTGGGCGCGCTGCATCCCGAGCTGCTGGCCAAGGAAGTCAAGGCGCGCGGCGCCCAGCTTGGCATTGCGCTGGACGGCGACGCCGACCGCCTGCAGATGGTGGACGGCGAGGGCCGCATCTACAACGGCGACGAACTCATGTACGCCATCGTGCGCGAGCGCATGCAGCGCGGCAAGGTCGAGGGCGTGGTCGGCACGCTGATGACCAACTTTGGCTTCGAGCGCGAAATGAAGCGCCTGGGCGTGGGCTTTGACCGCGCGAACGTGGGCGACCGCTATGTGCTGGAACAGATGCAATCGCGCGGCTGGCTGTACGGCGGCGAAAGCTCCGGCCATCTGCTGTGCCTGGATTGCCACTCCACCGGCGACGGCATCGTGGCGGCGCTGCAGGTCTTGACCGCGCTGCGTCGCAATTCCACCACGCTTGGCGACTGGGTCAGCGACCTGCGCATGTATCCGCAAAAGATGATCAACGTGCCGCTGACGCCGGGCCTGGACTGGAAGACGCATGCCGGTCTGACCGCCGCGCGCCAGGCCGTCGAGGCAGAGCTGGACGGCCGGGGCCGGATCCTGATCCGCGCTTCGGGGACGGAACCCAAGCTGCGCCTGATGGTTGAGGCCGAAGATGAGGCGCTGGCGACCAATTCTGCAGAGAAGCTTGCGGCAAGCCTGGGGTAAACCCTGAGTTTCGATTTAATATGTGGGCCACGCGTCGAAATCGTCGCGTGGCCTTTTGTTGTTTGAGTTTTCGATGCCGGTCTAAGCGTCATAGTCACGTAACATATTGGTCAAGTCATTGACATACAGGGCGTCCACACTGGCTGGACTCTCTAGGAGCTTCGCGCAATGCTGGAATTAGCACGCATCAATCCGAGCCGCAGTACCGCAGAACCCTGGACGGGCTCGGCCCCGAAGGTCCTGGCTGTCGGCCTGGCGCGTACCGCCGAAGAAATAGAGCAGATCCAACGCCTGCGCTATGAGGTCTTCACCGAAGACATGGGTGTCGTCTTCCCTGATGCGCAAGATGGCATCGAGCAAGACCGCTTCGATCCGTTCTGTGAACACCTGATGGTCCGCGAACTCGACACCGACCGAGTCGTTGGCACCTATCGGATCCTGACCCCCGAAAAGGCGCGCGAAGCCGGCGGCTATTACTCGCAGTCGGAATTCGACCTGTCGGGCCTGGGCGCCATCCGCGACGAAGTCGTTGAAGTCGGCCGCTCCTGCACCCACGCCGATTACCGTGGCGGCGCGGTCATCATGCTGCTGTGGTCCGGCCTGGCGGAATACCTGCGCCGCGGCGGTTACGAATACGTGCTCGGTTGCGCCAGCGTCAGCCTGCGCGATGACGGCGTCACCGCAGCGGAAGTGTGGCGTACGGTGGCCAAGCAGATGCCCCAGGGCAACGAGCCGCGCGTCACGCCGCTGCACCGCTACCCGGTCGAAAAGCTCAACAGCACCTTACCGGCGCGCGTGCCGCCGCTGATCAAGGGCTATCTGAAGCTGGGCGCCAAGGTATGCGGCGAACCGGCATGGGATCCGGATTTCAACGCCGCCGACTTCCCGGTGCTCTTGAAGATGGAGCGCATGGACGAGCGCTACCGTCGCCACTTCGGCCTGGACCAGCCGGCCATCATCGCTACCCAGCGCTAGACCCCATCCATCATGCGCCGCCTGTTCCGCCGAATGACAATCAGACTGATCCGGCGGGCCACCCGGCCGCTGCGCATGGAACTCAGGCGGCTGGATCGGGAAACCGATCTCTCGCCATTCTGATCAGCCGGGGCGGCCGCGCCGCCCCGTTCTTGATTTTCAGAACTCCAGCAGTTCGAACGAAAACCCGACCTTGTTCCACTCGGCTTCTTCCGCGCGCAGCGTGAAGTCGCTGAGCGGGTGTTCGGCCAGCCATTCGCGGTTGACGCGCACCACGATGGAATTGTCTCGGACCGACGCGGTGAGGGGCAGGGGTTCGATCTCGCCGCGGCGGCGGAACAGCAACACCGCCAGACGCAGCGCCAGGATGGCCTTCCATTGCGGGCGCGTGCGCACCAGCGGTTCCACCTTGGCCAGCTTGCCCTGATGTCCCAGCGCCAGCAAGGCCAGCAGTTGCTGGTCGGCGCGTGAAAAGCCCGGCATGTCGGCGTTTTCCAGCACGTAGGCGGTGTGCTTGTGATACGCGTTGTGGGCAATCGACAGACCCACTTCGTGCAGATCGGCCGCCCAGCCCAGTGCGGGACGCAGCTCGGCGCGCTCCTGGCCTTCGGGGAACATGGCGTCGAACAGGCTGAGGGCTGCGTGGCGAACGCGGCGCGCCTGGTTCACGTCCACGTGATAGCGCTTGACGAACTGGCGTACCGATTCGTCGCGCTTGTCGTGCTCGTCGTCACGGCCCAGCAGGTCGTACAAAACGCCCAGGCGCAGTGCGCCGTCGCCGGTGTGCATGACATCGATGCCCAGCTCGTCGAACAGCGCGCTCATGATGGCCAGCCCGCCGGGCAGCACGTCGGCGCGTTCGATCTTGATGCCGGGAAGCTCGGACGGAATGACGCGGCCCGAGCGGATGAGACGGTCCTTCAGCTTGGTCAGGCCCGAGCGCGTGATGCCGCGGTCGGAATAGCCGCCTTCGGTCAGGATTGCAAAGAGCGCCTTGGCGGTGCCGGAGGAGCCATAGGCTTCCTTCCAGCTCATCTTGCGGTACTGCTTGGCGATGACTTCGATTTCGCGGCGCGCGGCCAGCTCGGCCTGCTTCATCTGGTGCGCATCCACGACGCCGTCCGAGAAGAACTGGCGGCTGTAGCTGACGCAGCCCATGTACAGCGAGGACATCAGGCCCGGTTCGTGGCCCTTGCCGATGATGACTTCGGTAGAACCGCCGCCGATGTCGATGACCAGGCGCTTGTTGGGCGAAGGGGGCAGGGTGTGGGCCACGCCCGTGAAGATCAGGCGGGCCTCTTCGCGGCCGGCGATGACTTCAATGGGAAAGCCCAATGCGGCTTCGGCCCGGGGCAAAAAATCTTTGGTGTTGCGGGCGACGCGGAACGTGTTGGTGGCAACCGCACGGACCCGGTTGGGGTGGAAACTGCGCAGGCGTTCGCCGAAGCGTTCCAGGACGGCAATGGCGCGGTCGATGGCGGCGTCGCCAAGCCGTTTTTCGGCGTCCAGACCGGCGGCGAGCCGGACGGTTTCCTTGAGGCGGTCGATCTGGTAGATCTGGGGCGTACCGTCCTGCTGAACGATGCGTCCGATGGAGAGGCGAAAGCTGTTGGACCCGAGGTCCACCGCGGCCAGAAGTTGATCCATGCGGCTCGTAATATTGGCTGTGAGGTGGACCGATTATAAGGACCCCATGTGACAACGCCGCCGGATACGGGTTTTTGCTTACGGAACAGAGGCTTGGGAGCCATTGTCCGGTGCGCCATATGTCCCGCATTTGACGTACCCTTAGCGATTGGGCGCTGTCATAGAACCGTCACCTGTTTGCAGTAAAACTTCACGCTCTCTTTTCGTATGGAATCCGGTATGCCCACACGTCCGCCAGGCGAGCCTCTGCTCATGAATCGCGAATTGTCGCTGCTCAAGTTCAATGAACGCGTGCTGGCGATGGCGGAAAACCCCAAGACGCCGCTGCTGGAAAGGCTGCGCTACGTGTGCATCGTCAGTTCCAACCTGGACGAGTTCTTCGAGATCCGGATCTCCAGCCTGAAAGAGCAGCAGCGCCAGTCGCCCAACCTGGTCGGCCCGGACGGCATGACGCCCGACGAGGCATTCGAATGCGTCCAGCAGGCGGTGCACGAACTGGTGAACCGCCAGTACAACCTGCTCAACGATCAGATCCTGCCCGCCATGCACAAGGAGGGCATCGCGCTGCATCACGCTTCCGAATGGAATCCGGAGCAGCAGGAATGGGCGCGCGACGTGTTCCACCGTGACGTGATGCCGCTGTTGACCCCCATCGGGCTGGACCCGGCGCATCCGTTTCCGCGCGTCTACAACAAGAGCCTGAATTTCATCGTGTCGCTGGCCGGCGCTGACGCGTTCGGCCGTCAGGCGTCCATCGCCATCGTCCAGGCGCCCCGCGCGCTGCCGCGCCTGATCAAGATGCCGCAGGAGCTCTCTGGCCAACCCGAGGGCTACATCCTCCTGACTTCCCTCCTGCGCGCGTTCGTGGGCGAGCTGTTCCCGGGCCTGGAGATGCTGGGTTGCTACCAGTGGCGCGTCACGCGCAACAGCGACCTCTTCGTGGACGAGGAAGAAGTCACCAACCTGCGCCATGCGCTGCAGGGCGAGCTGTCGCAGCGCAACTTCGGCGCCGCCGTCCGCCTTGAGATCGACAAGCTGACGCCCGTCGAACTGGAAACCTTCCTGCAGCGCGAGTTTTCGCTCAAGGCCGACGACACCTATCGCGTGCCCGGCCCGGTGAACCTGTCGCGGCTCATGCAGCTGTGCAATTCCGCGGCGCGCCCGGACCTGTTGTTTCCCGACTACCGCGCGCCCGTGCCCGCGCCCTTTGACCGCTTCGGCGACAAGCCCGCGGAACTCTTTGAGGCAGTTGCCGAGTGCGACCGCCTGCTGCACCATCCCTATCAGTCGTTCCAGCCCGTCATCGACTTCCTGACCGCCGCCGCGCTGGATCCGGACGTGATGGCCATCAAGCAGACCATCTACCGCACCGGCGAAGACTCCGAGCTGATGAAGATCCTGCTGGCGGCCGCGCGCGCCGGCAAGGAAGTGACGGTGGTGGTGGAGTTGATGGCGCGCTTTGACGAGCAGACCAACATCAACTGGGCCTCCAAGCTGGAAGAGGTGGGGGCGCACGTCGTCTATGGCGTAGTGGCGCACAAGACGCACGCCAAGATGGCGGTGGTGCTGCGCCGGGAAAAGGGCCGTCTGCGCCGCTATGCCCACTTGGGCACCGGCAATTACCACCCGCGCACGGCGCGCCTGTACACCGATTTCGGGCTGCTGACGGCGGACCCGAAGCTGTGCGAGGACATGGACAAGGTGTTCGCGCAGTTGACCGGCCTGGGTGCGCGCCGCGCGCTCAAATCGCTGATGCAGTCGCCGTTCACCCTGCACGAAGGCATGGTGTCGTTGATCCGCGCCGAGGCGCGCGCCGCCAAGGCGGGCAAACGGTCGCGCATCATGGCGAAGATGAATTCGCTTCTCGAAGAGCAGATCATCGCCGAGCTGTACAAGGCCAGCCAGGCGGGCGTGAAGATCGACCTGATCGTGCGCGGCGTCTGCGCCTTGCGCGCCGGGGTGCCGGGATTGTCAGAAAACATCCGTGTGCGCTCCATCGTGGGCCGCTTCCTGGAGCATTCCCGCGTCTTCTATTTCTACGCCGACGGCGAAGAGACCGTGTACCTGTCGTCCGCCGACTGGATGGACCGCAACTTCTTCCGCCGCGTCGAGATCGCCTTCCCGATCTACGACAAGACGCTCAAGAAACGCGTTATCGACGAGGCCTTCACCTACGCGCTGCGCGACAACCAGCTTGCCTGGCAGCAGCAACCCAGCGGCGACTACGCGCGCGTCAAGAGCCGCCGCGAGCCCTACAACCTGCACCAGTTCCTGATGCAGAAGCTGGGCGTCTGAACGACCAGGGCCGAAATAGGGTTTGTCCCTTTAATCTTGTCTTAGCCTTTCGGCCGCCCGGCAACTGCCCCGCGGCCGTGGTTTTTATGCCGCATCGAACATCTGCATGAACAGTTTGTGACTGTCATGGTCTTGTCACGTTGGGTACCTAAGATGCGAGGGTCGCTGAAAGACAGGCAGCTAAAAAGCCTGCCAAGACTCCTTTAACGAGCACAGAAGGAACCCAGATGTTCAAACGTGTCTTCAAGCAAGTTTCCGTGGGCGTCGCGCTGAGCGCCGCCGTTTTTGCCGTCCAGGCCGCCAACGTCACCGGCGCCGGCGCATCGTTCCCGTACCCGATCTACGCCAAGTGGGCGTCCGACTACAAGGCTGCGACCAACAACGCGGTCAACTACCAGTCCATCGGTTCGGGCGGTGGTCAACAGCAGATCATTGCAAAGACGGTCGACTTTGGCGCTTCGGATGACCCGATGAAGGCTGCCGACCTGGAAAAGCACGGCCTGCTGCAATTCCCCGCCGTGATCGGCGGCACTGTCGCCGTCGTGAACGTCGACGGCGTCGAGCCGGGCAAGCTGAAGCTGTCGGGCAAGGTCCTGGCCGACATCTTCCTGGGCAAGATCAAGAAGTGGGACGACGCTGCGCTGAAGGCGCTGAACCCCGACGTCAAGCTGCCCTCGGCCGACATCATCGTCGTGCACCGTTCGGACGGCTCGGGCACCACCTTCGGCTGGACGAACTACCTGTCCAAGGTGTCGCCGGAGTGGAAGTCGCAAGTCGGTGAAGGCAAGGCCGTCAAGTGGCCCACCGGTCAGGGCGGCAAGGGCAACGAAGGCGTCGCCGCCTACGTCGGCCAGCTGAAGAACTCGATCGGCTACGTCGAATACGCCTACGCCAAGCAGAACAAGCTGGCCTGGACGCAACTGCAGAACAAGGACGGCAAGTTCGTCCAGCCCGAGCAAAAGGCTTTCGCTGCCGCGGCCGCCAACGCCGACTGGAAGAGCGCGCCGGGCATGGGCGTGGTCCTGACCGACGAGCCGGGCGCCGATTCGTGGCCCGTCACCGCCGCCACCTTCATCCTGATCCACAAGTCGCAAGACAAGCCGGTTCAGGGCAAGGCTGTGCTGGACTTCTTCGACTGGGCCTTCAAGAACGGCGCCAAGTCGGCTGAAGCCATGGACTACGTGCCGCTGCCGGAAGCCGTGACCAAGGAAATCCGCGCCGCCTGGGGCGAAGTGAAGTCCACTGACGGCCAGGCTGTCTGGAAGTAAATCAGTACCGAGCGGCCCCGACGCCTGATGGCGGGCGGGGCCGCCGCTTGTAAATCGACCTCTCTGCTGTTCCCCCAGGTTTCCTAAGGAAAGTCCATCCATGAGCGCGGTAATGGATAATAGTGTGCCGCTTCCGCCCAGCGTGGCGGATTCCGTGACTACCGGCACGCCTTCGCCTATGAAGCAAACAAAAAACGCGCTGATGGATGCGCTGTTCAAGAATCTGACCCGCCTGTTCGCCTTCCTGGTGTTCATTCTTCTGGCGGCGATTCTCATCTCCCTCATCTACGGCAGCCGCGAATCGCTGGCCAAATATGGCCTGTCGTTCCTGTGGCTCAATGACTGGGACCCGGTCAACTCCAATTACGGCGCCGTCGTGCCGATCATCGGCACGTTGCTGACGTCCGCGATCGCACTGATCATCGCCGTGCCGGTGTCCTTCGGCATCGCCATCTTCCTGACCGAACTCTCTCCGACCTGGCTGCGCCGCCCGCTGGGCACCGCCATCGAAATGCTGGCGGCCATCCCGTCCATCATTTACGGCATGTGGGGCCTGTTCGTCTTCGTGCCCGTGTTCCAGCAGTACGTGCAGCCGTTCCTGATCGCGACGTTGGGCAATCTTCCCATCATCGGCGGGCTGTTTGCGGGCCCACCGTTCGGTATCGGCATCTTCACCGCCGGCCTGATCCTGTCGATCATGATCATCCCGTTCATCGCCGCGGTGATGCGCGACGTGTTCGAACTGGTCCCCGCGATGCTCAAGGAATCGGCCTACGGCCTGGGCAGCACGACCTGGGAAGTGATGTGGCGCGTAGTGCTGCCCTTCACCAAGTCGGGCGTCATCGGCGGCATCATGCTCGGCCTGGGCCGTGCCCTGGGCGAGACGATGGCCGTGACCTTCGTCATCGGCAACGCCTTCAAGTGGTCCGGTTCCCTGTTCTCGCCCGGCAACTCCATCGCCTCGGCGCTCGCCAACGAATTCAACGAGGCGGGCGGCATCCAGAAGGCGGCATTGCTGGAACTGGGCCTGATCCTGTTCCTGATCACGACCATCGTGCTGGCCTTGGCCAAGACGCTGCTGGTCCGCCTGTCCGCCGGCGAAGGCAAGAAGACCTGACGCCCGGAGCACAAGGAAAAAATCATGGCTGAATCCGTACTCAACATGCAGAACGGCATCTATCGCCGGCGCCGCGTGGTCAATCGCATCATGCTCGCCGTGTCGATGACGACGCTGGTCTTCGGCCTGTTCTGGCTGTTCTGGATCATTCTCACGTTGCTGATGAAGGGTGCGCCCGCGCTGTCGTACACGCTCTTCACCGAAATCACGCCGCCGCCGGGCCAGGCGGGGGGCTTGCTCAACGCCATTCTCGGCAGTGTGATGATGGCGGGCGTCGGCACGCTGATCGGCACGCCGGTCGGCATCCTGGCCGGCACCTATCTGGCTGAATACGGCCAGCGCGGCTGGCTGGCGCCGGCCACGCGCTTCCTGAACGACGTGCTGCTGTCGGCGCCGTCCATCATCATCGGCCTGTTCATCTATGCCGTGTATGTGGCGCAGGTCGGGCATTACTCGGGTTGGGCCGGCGCCATTGCGCTGTCCATCCTGGTGATCCCGGTCGTGGTCCGCACCACCGACAACATGCTGCTGCTGGTGCCCAACAGCCTGCGCGAGGCGACCGCCGCGCTGGGCTGCCCGAAGTGGCGCATGATCACGCTGGTCTGCTATCGCGCCGCCAAGTCCGGCATCATCACCGGCGTGCTGCTCGCGATCGCCCGCATCTCCGGCGAAACCGCGCCGCTGCTGTTCACCGCGCTGTCGAATCAGTTCATGTCGCTGAACATGAACGGCCCGATGGCCAACCTGCCGGTCGTCATCTACCAATACGCCGCCAGCCCCTTCAAGGACTGGAACAACCTGGCCTGGGCCGGCGCCACGCTGATCACGCTGCTGGTGTTGGGCATCAACATCATCGCCCGCAACCTGTTCCGCAAATAAAGATCGCTTTGCCGGCGCGCTGGACGCGCCGACATCCAAGGGAAACCCAATGGAAAACACCGCTACCGCAGTCAAGAACAAGCTCGAGGTCAAGAACCTGAACTTCTACTACGGCAAGTTCCACGCGATTCGCAACGTGAACATGTCGATCCAGGAGAAGAAGGTCACCGCCTTCATCGGCCCGTCGGGCTGCGGCAAATCGACGCTGCTGCGCACGTTCAACCGCATGTTCGAGCTGTACCCCGGCCAGCGCGCCGAGGGCGAAATTCTGCTGGACGGCGACAATCTGCTCACGGCCAAGACCGACATCTCGCTGATCCGCGCCAAGATCGGCATGGTCTTCCAGAAGCCCACGCCGTTCCCCATGAGCATCTACGACAACATCGCCTTCGGCGTGCGTCTGTTCGAACGCCTGTCCAAGGGCGAAATGGACGAGCGCGTGGAATGGGCGCTGAGCAAGGCTGCACTGTGGAATGAAGTGAAGGACAAGCTGCACCAGAGCGGCAACAGCCTGTCCGGCGGCCAGCAACAGCGTCTGTGCATCGCGCGCGGCGTGGCGATCAAGCCCGAAGTGCTCCTGCTTGACGAGCCGTGCTCGGCCCTGGATCCCATCTCCACCGCCAAGATCGAAGAGCTGATCGCCGAACTGAAGAACGACTACACCGTCGTGATCGTGACGCACAACATGCAGCAGGCTGCGCGTTGCTCGGATTACACGGCGTATATGTATCTGGGCGAGCTGATGGAATTTGGTCAGACTGATCAGATCTTCGTGAAGCCTTCGCGTAAGGAGACTGAGGACTACATTACGGGTCGATTTGGCTGATCGCGATTTGTCGAGCAGGTTTCTGGTATAGTCTCCACCCTTCGGGGCGTAGCGCAGCCTGGTAGCGCATCTGCTTTGGGAGCAGAGGGTCGTGAGTTCGAATCCCACCGCCCCGACCATACAAATCAAGACCTTACGCTGAGGTCCCCTAGTTCTCCTTTGTTTTGGTGGACTAGCTAGTGGACTAGTTGCAAAAGCCCTTCCTACGCGCCGCATAGGAAGGGCTTTTTTATGCTGTCTCATCCCCCGTCGGCACACTCAAATGAAAAGGCCTTGCACAGTGCTCTGTGCAAGGCCTTTTGTATCTTCTGGGCCAGTCGTGGTCTATGCCTAGTGAGGGGCCGATTTGCGCTCGTCAACCCATCGTTGAATGTCACTCGCGCGCCAGCCGACTGCTTTGGAGGTGAGCTGAATCGGCTGGGGAAAATCCCCTTTTTTGATCAGGTCATAAACAGTCCATTTGGACAGTCCTATCACCCGGCGAAGGTCGTCGATTCGGTACACCAGCGCGGGTATTGGTGGCGCTTGGTGCGCAGCTTCGCTCGTGCCTGCCGCGCTTCCAAAAAAAATCGATTCTGACGTGGCGCGGCTCGCGTCGATGTCGTGCCTACCGTACATTCCTTCATGTAGGTACGGTACGGAGGGATCTCCGCTGGCGATTGCAACAGTCCGCGTATGTAGTTGATTCGGCGGGAAAAGCTCTGAACTTCACGCGGGTGAGCGCAACTCGAACTGGCCAAGATCTGCTGTATGGTGACTTGCGTCATTCCCAGCGTGGCCTATAGCAGGGGGGCTGCCTGTGGAGGTCTGATTTCGTGTGTCGACTTCAAGGGGGCCGCTATTTGTTCGGCATGGGGCCCTTGCCTGCGGCAGACGACCTGAGCTTGTCCGGCACACTGCGGGCGTGGTCTGGTATCGGCCGATGCAGCCACGCCCGATGCGGCTGGCTGCATGGCCTCCCCGGGCCTGAACTGCGTCGGCGATAGGCCGATTTCGACCCAAAGCGATCATTCGCACCCTGGCTCGTCCCTGCCTAAGTCTCGCTACCGGGAAATTGGTTTCGAGCACAGGCGAGCTCTCGAATTCAGGACGAATGGAAACACTGCACCTTGCGTCGCCGAGGTTGAAATTCCTTCGCGGAAATTCACCCAAGTTGGAAAGGTGCCATTTTTCTAGAGTGCGACCTCCTGCCCCTCCCGCCACGCCTACAGGTCCACCCGCACCTTGCCCGCTTGCACCAGCCCGGCGACGTCGCGGATTTCCGCCAGCAGCGCGTCGCGCAGCTGGGCCGGGGTGCCGCCGGTGGGCAGGAAGCCCTGCTCGGCCAGCTTGGCGTGCACCGCGTCGGTCTGCAGCGCGCGGTTGATGCCCTGGTTCAAGGCGGCGATGGCGGCTGTCGAAGTTCAACGAACTTGGAAAGTTGGTCACTCAATTTGAAAAATAACCAGGCGCGGGCTGTGAGGGCTGGCTGACGCAGTGCGCCAGCGGACCCGAGATGCGGTTCAGGTGGCTGGATCGACGTCCTTGAAACGCAGGTTGAGCGGGCGCAGCTTGGACCACAGCCACAGCCCCACGGCGGTGCTCGTGCCTACGATCAGCGTGATGCCGGTGGCGATGATGAAGCCGATCACCGGGCTAATCAATAGCGCATCAAGGCCCTCCAAGACGCGGCCGTTCCATTGGATCGAGCCCAAGCCGAAGAAAGTGCCGATGGCGCACAGGATCGCGAACGGGATCCAAGCCAGATACTGCCCTATGGCGATGAGCTTGAACACGGACTTGAGACTTAGCTTGCGGATTTGGATGTCGCGCACGGCGCCTCCGGGTAATCAGGGTTGAGCATTGGGTCGGTCCGGGAATGCCATGCCCCTTACTAAACTGCTGGGTGGCCGCATCCCCTCACACCGAGGTGGTGCATCAGCACCCTTCATCAACTTCTGGCACCCTCGCAAACAAATTCCAGTTGGCGGATGAATGCAAAGCGATACAGGCCCTCAGCTTGCTGTGAATGCGTACAGGCTGGGTAGTTTTTTAGAGGTGGTACGGATCGCAGACTTCGTATCCTCGGAGATCATACCGGTTTTATCGTGGAGAAGCCCTAGTACCCGAAGCCCTTAAAGAAGTTAAATGAGTCTTGCGATTTGGTTCACAAGCTTGAACTGAAGGAACGCGACATTCAGTCAGTCGCGGCACTGCTGTTGAAGTTCAACGGACTAGGAAATTTGGTCCCTCAATTTGAAAAGTAATAATTGTGTGGATCCAAGGGTGGTGCGGCCTTCCACCTCGATGAGGTGCAGAGGCTATGTGTGTGGGACTGCGCAGGCGGGGAAAGACGGTTAAGCTTTCGAGTACAGAATGAGTGGAAACACTGCTCCTCGCGTCGCCGAAGTTGGAATTCGTACTCGAAAATTCGTCCAAGTTGGAAAGGCGCCGTTGTCTTTATGATGCGTTTCAGCCCACTACATATTGAGCACTGTACGAGTGGCGCTATCGCTACGGGCCGTCTGTACATGGAGGCTCACGAATGCGTCGCGAATAGGTGTACCCGCAGGTGTGGTTTGACAGTACAAGCATCCTCCTTGAGCCGTTAGTCCGCTTTCGACCGAGGCTGTGTGGAAACGCTTTTCGTCCTGCCAGCCACAGCGCAATAGCCTAGTCCGCATCACCTTGGGCGGTCTTCACTTCGATTTTTCGAAGCGGGGCTCACTCAAGG
>NZ_CADIJM010000023.1 GCF_902859585.1 Achromobacter animicus
CGCCCGGGCACGCCGCAACCGGCCCCGGCCCGGCGGCCGCGCCCGGGCACGCCGCCAGCGCCCCGCACGCATCCCCCTGGCCCATTTTCTGGATCGCCAGCATCGCCGTCTTCCTGGTGTCGCTGGACAGCACGATGCTGTTCGCGGCGTTCGGCGCGCTGCGCGAAGGATTCCCGACAGCCTCGGCCGCGGACATGTCCTGGGTGCTCAATGCCTACACGGTGGTCTTTGCCGCCATGCTGATCCCGTCGGGCGGACTGGCCGACACGCATGGCCGCAAGCGCATGTTCATGGGCGGGGTGCTGCTGTTTCTGGCGGCGTCGGCGGCCTGCGGGCTGGCGGCCACGGAACAGTGGCTGATCGCCGCGCGGGTGCTGCAGGCGGTGGGCGCGGCGCTCTTGACGCCGGCGTCGCTGTCGATCGTGCTGGCAGCCTTTCCGGCGTCGAAGCGGTCGGTCGCGGTCAGCCTGTGGGGCGCGGTGGGCGGATTGGCGGCGGCGGTGGGTCCCAGCCTGGGCGCGTTCGTGGTGGACGTGGCGGGTTGGCCGTGGGCGTTCTACATCAACCTGCCGCTGGGCGCGGTGTCGCTGTGGTTCGGCGCGGGGATGCTGAAGGAGTCGGTGAAACCGGACGCGCGCCGCCGGGTGGACGGCGTGGGCATGGCGCTGCTGATGGTGGGCGTGGGGGCAGTGGCCCTGGCAATCGTGCAATCGGAATCGCCGACGTGGCAGCGCAGCGAACTGGCGATCGCGGCGGCGGTGGGTGTGATGGCGCTGATCGCCTTCGTGGCCTGGGCGCGCGTGACGCCGCATCCGCTTGTGGATCTGGCCCTGTTCAAGCACCGGACCTACCGCTACGTGAACCTGGCGACGCTGAGCTTCGGCATTGCTTTTGCCATGATGTTCTTCGCGTTCTTCTTCTACATGACGGGCGTGTGGCATTACAGCCTGCCGCGCGCGGGGCTGGCGGTGACGCCGGGTCCGCTGCTCGTGATGCCGACGGCGATCATCACCGGCAGGCTGGCGGCGCGGATGGGGCATCGGCCTTTTCTGGTGGGCGGCGCGCTGGTGTACGCGGCAAGCGGGTTGTGGTTTCTGCTGGTGCCGGGCGCGGAGCCCGCCTATCTGACCGAATGGCTGCCGGGTCTGCTGCTGAGCGGCGTCGGCGTGGGCATGGTGCTGCCGTCGCTGTCGGGAGCGGCGGTGAACCGGCTGCCGGCGCAGCATTACGCGGTGGGCAGCGCGGTGAACCAGGCGACGCGCCAGGTGGGCGGCGTGCTGGGCGTGGCGATCACGGTGCTGCTGCTGGGGCACGGCGTCGCCAGTCACGCGGATTTCTCGCCGATCTACACCGCGCACGTGGGGCTGGCGCTGTTGACGGCGCTGCTGTGCCTGCCGGTGGATACCCGGCCCAGGTCCGCGTAACTCGCGATGGCGCCAGGCAGGCGCGGCCAGCGTTCCGTGACGGACGCTCCGCGCCTGCGGTTTACAGGCAGGCGTCCGGCGACACGTTCGCGGGGTCCGTGCATGCCCGCCACGTCGCGGCCGGCATGGCCGGCACCAGCACCAACCGGCGCATCGGATCGGTGTACCAGAGAATCCGCCCGGGCTCGTCCTGCATGGCCTTCCAAACCTTCTGCTGCGCGGCGGAATCAAGCGCGCATTGACCCTGGTCGCCGGTCACGCCCTCGGCCAGCACCGTCTGGCTGCCCGGATCCCACGACACCATGTCATCGTCGTCCAAAGCGATGTCTTCCTGAAGGCGCACGATGCGCCATGCATTGCCGGCCACGTCGGTCGACAACCGCGACAGCGCGTCGCGCTCGATCACGTGCAGACGGTCCCGCAGGGCCACGGGTTCCGCATACGCCCCGGGATCGTCGTGGCCATCCGGCGAAGGGAATGGAGACTGCCGCCGCACATAGCGCGCGGCGGGCCGGCCTTGTTCATCGTAGGTTTGCACCGCGACGGATTCGTTGGCGGTGGCGTCGATGACACGCAGCAGCCTGCCGGATGCCTCGCGTACGTAGCGCCGCCCGGGGGTCGCGTCTATCGCATCGTCGCAAGATCCTGCGATAAATGCCTGCAGTGCGCCGTGCGCATCGCGCCGCAGGCAGACCTGTCCGACGAGCGTGTAGGCCGCGCCCTGCGTGCGCGTGTACTCGACCACGCGCAACAGGGACCCGTCAGCGCCGTACTCGAACGCATGGCCGCCGGATACCGTCGGCGTTCCCAAAGCCCGCGGGTTCAGGTGCTGGACCCGGCAAAGCCGGCCGTCGGCGTCGAACAGCAGTTGCGCGTGGGCCGCACCCTCGCCGTTGCCCACGCGATAGGCGGTCCAGTCCACCTTGTCCATCCAGGTGCGCGGGTGCGGATCGCCGGACGCGGTCAGCCAGACCGGTTGCGGCTGCGTGGCGACGCGTTCGCCCTGGCGGCCCAGCAGGACGCGCGATTGCGTCACATCGACGGAAACGCGAACCGCCGTCAAAGCGCCGGATTCGGAGAACGCCGCGTCCGTCGGACCGCAGGCGGCCAGGGCCGGGTCGGCGTGCATGACCGAGGCCGAGGCCAACGCCGCGCCAAATGCGATGCGGCCGAGACAATCACGCATATTGCAGCGCGTCCATGAATGTCACGAGATCCCAGAATTCCTTGGATACGCCGCCCAGGCGCAGTTTTCCATCGCGTTCCTCGAACAGCAGGAACGGATACGCGTTGCGGGCGAAAACGCCCGGTGCCGGCAGCCGGTAGGGCTTGAAGACCTCGGGGTCGTTGAAGTAGCGTTCCAGGCGCCCGCCACCGTCCACATGTACGTACCGCACGCGTAGCGCAGGGTGCTGAAACGCCGGTTGCGTTTCGGGATAGATCCCGCCGTCGCCCGCCACGACGGCGTCGGACAGCGCGGCCAGGAAGACGCGCCGGATGCCCACGAAATGGATTTCGCCGGATGTACCGCCCGGCTGGGCTGCCGCCAGTTTTTCCAGCAACGCCGCGGCGCGCGAGCCGGGCACGATCGTTCCGGCAAACAGGGCGTCGATGTCCCCCGGCTGCCCACCGGCCGATGGCCGCAGCCGGCGCAGATCTTCCCGGAAATCGCTCAGCCATTGCTGGTAGCGCACGTTTTCCGCGTGGCGATCGAAGGGCTGCGCAGCGGCGATGGCGGACTGGAAAGCCATCAGCGCCGCTGCGGCGGCAAGCCATAGCGGATACGTCAGCGCGGCGTTCCAGCGAGGCCGCCAGCACGGCAACGTTACGGAAATAAGGGGTCTCATAGGCCCGCGATCATATCTGCCGAAATGATGCATTTTTGGTGCGAACCGTGACAGAATGTCAGCCACATTGCGCCAGGCTGTACCGATGAATGTCGTATTGATCAGGTTCTGACATGCCCGCTACCGGTGATGTGTCCCCAACCCCATCGCCGGTCGATGCCGCCGGCGTCGCGCAGCGCGATCCGGACGGCCCGCTGGACAAGCTGGCGCGCCTGGCCTGCCGCATGTTTGACGTGGATCTGGCCGCCATTGTATGCACCGATGCGGATGGCGTGTGGCAGGCGGCAGCCGGCCCGGCCTGCGCCGGTGCCCGAAGTTCGTGGTCCTTCGAACTTCCGGTGCGCGCCGCGGATGGCCGCCTCCTCGGCGTCTTCCGTCTCGGGAACGGGCAGGCGCGCAAATTCTCAGATGAAGACCGCAAGGCTCTGCAGGACCTCGCCAGCCTGGCGGCCACGGCCGTCGAAAAGCGCCACGCGCTGGCGTGCGAACGCGCCGACGAAGACACCTGGCGCGATGAGGCCCGCAAGCTGTCGCTGGCTATCGCGGGCAGCGGTACGGGGGTGTGGGACCGCAATGTGGTGACCGGGGAGATCACTTATTCGCCCGGCTGGAAGGCTTTGCTGGGCTATGGCGAATCCGAACTCACCACACGCATCGAGGACGCCTATACCCGCTTGCACCCGGACGACCTGGTCTATGTGCGGGCCGCGATGCAGGATCACTTCGACGGCAAGACCGACAGCTACGAAGTCGAACACCGCATCCGGTGCAAGGATGGCAGCTACAAATGGATCTGCAGCCGCGGCAAGGTGGTCAGCCGCGACGAATCGGGCAGGGCGCTGCGCATGATGGGCACCACGACCGACATCAGCGCCGTGCGCGCCATGTCCGAAAGGCTCCAGCGCACGGCGGACCTTGTCGTCAACCTGACCGACGCGGTGCCCGGTCTGGTCTTTCAATGCCGGCCGTTGCCCGAGGGCGGATCGCGTTTCTCGTACGTCAGCGCGGGCATCTGGGACATGTTCGAACTCACCGCAGACGACGTGCGGGCCAGCACGACCGCCGTCGAACAGCGGATCCATCCGGAAGACTTGCCTGTCTACCGCGCATCCCTGCAGGCCGCGGCGGCGGCGCGAACCCCCTGGCATGTGGAGTTCCGCGTGTGCCTGCCGCTGCAGGGCGTGCGCTGGCGGCAGGGCGACGCGAGTCCTAGGCGGGACGCAGACAGCGGCGTGGTCTGGCACGGCTTCGTCACCGACATCACCGACCGCAAGCGGGCCGAGCTCGAACTGCGCGAGCTGGCCGCGACCGACGCGCTGACAACCCTGCCCAACCGCCGCCATTTCATGTCGCGCATCGCCGCGGAGCTGGCGCGGATCAAGGGTCACGGCGGGCTGGGATCGGCCGTACTGATGTGCGACCTGGATCATTTCAAGCACATCAACGACACCTGGGGCCACGCCATCGGCGATGGTGTGCTGCAGCATTTTGCGAGCATGCTGCGCACGCAGTTGCGCGAGATCGACCTGGTGGGGCGCATCGGCGGAGAAGAATTCGCCGTTGTGCTGCCCGATACCGACATCGAACGCGCCCGCGTCTTTGCCCGCAACGTGCAGCGCCGCATCGCCGATACGCCCTATCTGTCGGAAGGGCGGCACATTCCGCTGACCGTCAGCATCGGGATTTCCGCCCTCCACACCAAGGACGACGACGCCGAGCTGGCGCTCAGCCGCAGCGACCGCGCGCTGTATTACGCCAAGCAGCGGGGACGCAATCGGATCGAGTCGGTGTTTTCCCGATAGAACAACCCGTCTCGCCATTTGTTCCATTGACCGTACATTAGGACACCCCTAGAGTTCCCGTCATGGGAACCTCATTACCACTTCCGAAGTACCACCAGATCTATCTCGTCCTGCGCGAGCAATTGCAGGAGGGGCGGTTCGATCAGGACGGCGTGCCCGGAGAGCATGCGCTGGCGGACCAGTTCGACGTGGCGCGCATCACCATCCGCAAGGCAATGGAGATGCTGGTCGCGGACGGGTTGGTGACGCGCCGGCCCGGCCTGGGCACCTGGCCCCTGCGCGGCGCACCCAGCGCCCACGCCGCGGCGGCCCCCAGCGCGCAACAGAAGGCGCACCTGACCGGCCTCCTGGAAAACATCGTCAACATGGGCCTGCGCACGTCCGTGCAGGTGCTGGACAGCACGCTGGTGTTTGCGCCGCCCACGGTGGCCGAGGCGCTGCACATTCCGTCCGGCACGCCCGTGCACAAGAGCCTGCGGGTGCGCAGCACCGACGCGGGGCCGCTGTCCCACATCACCACCTACGTGCCGCAGTCCGTGGCCGATTTCACGCGTGAAGACCTCGAGCGCGAGCCGCTGCTGATGCTGCTGGAAGCGGCCGGCGTGGAGTTCGGCGGCGCCACGCAGACCATTTCCGCACGCCTGGCAGATGCGCAGGTCGCGCGCCATCTGGACGTGTCGGTGGGCTCGGCCTTGCTGGCCGTCACGCGCCTGGTGCGCGATGTCGGCGACCGGCCCGTGCAATTGCTGCAGGGCCTGTACCGGCCCGATCGCTACCAATATCAGTTGCAGCTATCGCGCGTCGGCAGCATCGACGCCAAGGTCTGGGTCAGCGAAGAACTGTCGGCCCAATTCCATTGAACCCTTCGGAGATTCGCCCCATGAATTCGCGCCGCACTTTCCTCTACCAATCCGCCGCCGCCGCGGCCCTCGTGTCCGCCCCGTGGGTGGCCCGATCGCAGGGCGCCGCGCCCATCAAGGTCGGCGTGCTGCACCCGGTGACCGGCGCGCTGGCGTATTCGGGCCAGCAATGCCGCCTGGGCGCGCTGCTGGCCATCGAGGACATCAACAAGGCGGGCGGTATCAAGTCGATGGGCGGCGCGCCGCTGCAGGCGGTGCTGGGCGATGCGCAGTCGCGTCCCGAGGCGGGTTCGGCCGAAGTCGAGAAGATGAACGAGGCAGGCGTGTCGGCCATCGTGGGCGCGTATGCATCGGCGATCTGCCTGGCGACGACGCAGACGGCCGCCAAGTACAACCTGCCGCATGTGGTGGACGTGGGCGTGGCCGACCAGATCGTCGAGCGCGGCTTGAAGAACACGTTCCGCTTTGGCCCGGGGTATCGCGCCTGTAGCGAACGCGCCATCCTGGACCTGGCCGCGCTGAACGACGCCGCCGGCAAGCCGGCCAAGACCGTCATGATCGTGCACGAGGACTCGCTGTTCGGCACGGGCACGGCGGCGCTGCTGGCCAAGTCGCTGCCGCAGCACGGCTTCGAGGTCAAAGAGATCGTCAAGCACCCGAACCCCACGCGCGACTTCAACAACATCGTGCTGCGCATGCGGTCGGTGAACCCGGACATCGTGATTCCGGCCAACTACTACAACGAATACGCCTTGCTGCTGCGCGCGATGAAGCAGCAGAAGGTGCAGCCCAAGGCCATCTACTCCGTGCTGGGCGGGGCGGCATCCAGCTACAAGTTCCTGAAGGAATTCCCGGACATCGCCAACGGCATCATCGACTGCAACCACTGGTTCAACCCCAAGGACGCGCGCGTTGCGCCGCTGAAGGCTCGCGTGGAAGAGAAGGGCGCGTACTTCAGCTACGAGGTCTTCATGACCTACACCGCGATGCTGCTGCTGGCCGACGCGCTGGAACGCGCCAAGTCCGCCGACCGCGCCGCGATCATCGAGGCGCTGGCGGCCAGCACCTTCCAGGACAACCTGATGCCCTACGGCCCGACCAAGTTCGTCAACGGCCAGAACACCGGCGCGCAGCCGCTGCTCACGCAGGTGATCGGGGGCGACATCAAGGTGATCTTCCCGGCCGAATACCGCCAGGCCGACGCCGTGTTTCCGCTGAAGGCCTGACCAGACCCATGCTCGATCCCGCCATCCTCTTTTC
The DNA here is from genome assembly GCF_902859585.1 of Achromobacter animicus. GTDB lineage: Bacteria > Pseudomonadota > Gammaproteobacteria > Burkholderiales > Burkholderiaceae_B > Achromobacter > Achromobacter animicus. The sequence goes on from NZ_CADIJM010000023.1 coordinate 7,194, forward strand.
CTCGGTGCTGAACGGCCTGACGACGGGCGCGGTCTACGCGCTCATCGCGCTGGGCCTGACCCTGATCTACGGGGTGCTGCACATCATCAACTTCGCCCACGGCGCGGCGCTCATGGTGGCGCTGTACGCCGTCTACCTGCTCAAGGACCGGCTGGGCATCGACCCCTACGCCGCCTTGCCGCTGGTGGTGGCCGGCATGTTCGTGCTGGGCTACGCCTTGCAGCGCCTCGTCATCAATCGCGCCAGCCACGGCATGGACGAGAACATCCTGCTGGTCACGCTGGGCCTGGCGATCGTGCTGGAGAACCTGGCGCTGGTCTGGTTCAAGTCCGACACGCGCAGCATCGACACGGCGTACACGCTGTCCACGGTAGAGATCGGCCCGGCCATGATTGCGCTGCCCAAGGTCATCGCGTTCTGCGGCGCGCTGGCGGTGGCGGCGGTGCTGTTCTGGATCATCCGCAGCACCGACCTGGGCCGCGCGATCCGCGCCGTCGCCCGGGAAAAGCAGGGCGCCAAGCTCATGGGCATCGACGTTGAAAAGGTCTACGCCCTGTCGTTCGGCATCGGCATGGCGTGCCTGGGCGCGGCGGCGTGTTTCCTCTTGCCCGCGTACTACGTCAATCCGCAGGTGGGCAGCGGCTTCGTGCTGGTCGCCTTCACCATCGTGGTGCTGGGCGGCATGGGCAGTTTCGTGGGGGCGCTGGTGGGCGGACTGCTGATCGGCGTGGTGGAGTCCATCGGAGGCCTGTTCCTGGGCGACTCGCTGGGCCAGATGGGCATCTTCGCGATCTTCATCGCGGTGCTGCTGTTTCGCCCGCAGGGGCTGTTCGGGGCGAGGGGCTGACGATGAAACGGGATCTTTGCGCAATCGCGCTGTTCGGGGTGGTGCTGGTGGCCGTGGCCGCGCTGTCCCAATCGGGCGTGCTGCTGACGTTCGTGATGATGTCGCTGTACGCGGCCCTGCTGTCGCAGGCCTGGAACATTCTGGGCGGGTATGGCGGTCAGTTGTCGTTCGGCCATGCGCTGTTCTTCGGTGTCGGCGCGTATGCGCAGGCGCTGGGCCAGCTCAACCTGGGCCTGAATCCGTGGCTGGTGCTGCCCGGGGCCATCGCGCTGGGCGCGCTGGTCGGCGTGGCGGTGGGCGGGCTGACGTTCCGTTACGGGCTGAAGGGCTCGTACTTCGCGCTGGTCACGCTGGCATTCGCTGAAGTCTTCCGCATTCTGGCGCTGTCGGCGTCGTTCACGGGCGGCGGCGTGGGACTGATGGTGCCGCTGCAGGAAGGCGTGGCCAACATGCAGTTCGGTTCGCGCCGCGGCTACATCTATCTGCTGCTCGCCTTCGTGCTGCTGGCGCTGCTGGTGACCGCGTGGCTGCGCCATTCGCGCTTCGGGGCCTACTTGCAGGCCGTGCGCGACAACGAGGACGCGGCGCGCGCCATCGGCGTGAACCCGCTGCGCGTGAAGCTGGGCGGCATCGCGCTGTCCGCCGCCTTCATGAGTGTCGCGGGCGCCTTCTATGTGCAGGTTTTCCAATACATCGATCCGGGCATCGCGTTCGGCTCGGCCGTGTCGGTGGAGGCGCTGGTCGGCGCCATCGTCGGGGGCATGGGCACGCTGTGGGGCCCATTGCTGGGCGCGGTGACGCTGCATGCGCTGGCCGACCTGACCCGCAACCTGTTCGGCGAGCTGCCGGGCATCAGCATGGTCATCTACGGCGTGGTGCTGATCCTCATCGTGATGTTCATGCCGCGCGGCATTACCGGCGGCGGTCAGTCGCTGGGCCGCCTGTTCAAAATGAAGGAGCGCGCCCGTGTCTGAGATCCTGCTGCAAGCGCGCAACCTCTCCATCACCTTCGGCGGCCTGAAGGCCGTGCAGGACGTCAGTCTGGACGTGCCGCAGGGTTCGCTCACCGCGCTGGTCGGCCCCAACGGCGCGGGCAAGACCACGCTGTTCGGCCTGCTGTCGGGCTTTCTGAAACCCGGTTCCGGTTCCGTGCACTTTGCCGGGCAGGACATCACGGGCCAGGCGCCGCACGAATCCGCGCGGCTTGGTCTGACCCGCACCTTCCAGATCGTGCAGCCGTTCGGCGCGCAGACGGTGCGCCAGAACATTGCCGTGGGCGCGCACCTGCGTCTGGCCGATCGCGACGAGGCGCTGGCCGCGGCCGAGGCCGTGGCCGCGCGCGTCAACCTGCAGGCCTCGCTGGACAAGCCGGCGGCCGACCTGACGGTGGCCGGACGCAAGCGCCTGGAACTGGCGCGCGCGCTGGCCACCCGGCCGCGCCTCTTGCTGCTGGACGAGGTGCTGGCGGGCCTGAATCCCAGTGAGATCGACGAGATGATTCCGGTGGTGAAGAAACTGGTGGACGATGGCGTCACCGTATTGATGATCGAACACGTGATGCGCGCCGTGATGAGCCTGGCCGAGCACGTGTGGGTGCTGGCGCAGGGCCGGTTGATCGCGGCGGGCACACCCGGCGAGGTCACACGCGATCCCAAGGTGGTCGAGGCCTATCTGGGCCACGGCGCGGCGGCCCGGTTGGCCGCGCAGGGAGCCCCGGCATGAGCGCGCTGCTGGAGGTCAAGGGCCTGCGGGCGGGCTACGGTCGCATGGAGGTGCTGCGCGGCGTGGACCTGGACGTGCAGGCGGGCGAGATCGTGGTGCTGCTGGGCAGCAACGGCGCGGGCAAATCCACGCTGAACAACACGGTATGCGGCCTGTGCCGGCCGTGGGGAGGTACGGTGCGCTTCGAAGGCCAGGATCTGACCGGCCGTCACTACCGGCAGGTGGTGCAGGCCGGCTTGATCCAGGTGCCCGAAGGCCGCCGCGTATTCCCGAACCTGAGCGTGCGCGAAAACCTGGAGCTGGGCTCCTTCACCCGGGCGCGCGAGCGCCGCGCGCAGAATCTGGACAAGGTGCTCGACATTTTCCCGCGTCTGCGGGAACGCCTGGACCAGTTGGCCGGCACGATGTCGGGCGGGGAACAGCAAATGCTGGCAATCGGCCGCGGCCTCATGGCCGAGCCGCGCCTGTTGATCCTCGACGAACCCTCGCTTGGCCTGTCGCCGCTGATGGTCGAGGAATTGTTCGGCCTCATCAAGCGGTTGCACGGCGACGGACTGGCGATTCTGCTGGTCGAGCAGAACGTGGGTCAGTCCCTGGAAACGGGACAGCGGGCCTATGTGCTGGAAAACGGCGCCGTGCGGTACAGCGGCAGCTGTCCCGACCTGCTGGCCAGCGACGACGTGCGCCGCGCCTATCTGGGGATGTAATCATGGCCCAGCCTCAAACCCTGGCCCAGAAGCTGATCGCCGCCGCCTGCGGGCGTGAGACGGTGGCCGAGGGCGAAATCGTGACCTGTGCGGTTGATCTGGCGATGTTCCACGATTCCAGCGGTCCGCGGCGCTTGAAGCCCATGCTGGAAGAGCTGGGCGCCACGCTGTGGGACCCGTCGCGGATCGTGCTGGTCATTGATCACTACGTGCCGGAATCCGATGACGAATCGCGCCGCATCGTGCGCATTGCACGCGACTGGGCCGCGGAGCAGCAACTGCCCAACGTGTATGACTCCGTCGGCATCTGCCACGTGGTGGTGCCGCAGCACGGACACATCCGGCCCGGCATGTTCTGCGTGGGCGGCGATTCGCATTCGCCCACCGGCGGCGCGTTCGGGGCCTACATGTTCGGCATCGGCAGCACCGAGATGCTGGGCGTGGCGGTCACCGGCCAGATCTGGGTCAAGGTGCCCAAGACGCTGATGATGCATTGGCGCGGCCAGCTGGCCGCCGGCGTCACGGCCAAGGACATGATGCTGCACATGATCGGCCGCTACGGCATGAACGGCGGGCGCTATCAGGCGGTGGAGTTCTGCGGCGAGGCCGTTCGCGCGCTGTCCATGCAGGAGCGCATGACGCTGTCGAACATGAGCGCGGAACTCGGTTCGCAAGTGGGGCTCATCGCGCCGGACGAGACCACCGCAGCCTGGCTGCGGGAGGCGGGCGTGACCGAGGAACTGGATCTGGCACGCTGGCAGAGCGATCGCGACGCCGATGCCGAGTGGCACGAGTTCGATGCCGCCGCGCTGGCCCCGCAGGTTGCCGCGCCGCACAGCCCGGCCAATGCGCGCGGCGTGGACACCTATAGCGACGTGCCGGTGCAGGTGGCCTACATCGGCGCATGCACCGGCGCCAAGCTGGAAGACCTGCGCGCCGCAGCCACCGTGCTGCGTGGCCGCCGGCTGGCGGACGGCATGCAGCTGATGGTGGCGCCGGCCAGCCGGCAGGACCAGGATCAGGCGGACCGCGAAGGCGTCATGCAGGTGCTGCGCGACGCGGGCGCCCAAGTGCTGGCCACGTCGTGCGGCGCCTGTGCGGGCTATGGCGGGTCCATTCCGGACGGCGCCAGCGTCATCGCCACCACGGCGCGCAATTTCAAGGGGCGCATGGGGTCTGAGACCGCGCAGGTCTACCTGGCCTCGCCGTATACGGTGGCGGCCTCGGCCGTGGCGGGGCGCGTTGCCGACCCCCGGGAGTTCCTGGCATGAACACAGACACCACGACGCATCGCGTCTGGCGCGTGGGCGCGGACATCGACACCGATGCGCTCGCGCCCGGCGCCTACATGAAATTCGGCATCGACGAAATCGCGCGCCACTGCCTGCAACGCGTCCGTCCGGACTTCGCCGGGCAGGTGCAGCCGGGCGACGTGCTGGTGGCCGGCCCCAACTTCGGCATCGGCTCGTCGCGCGAGCAGGCCGCGGCCGCCCTGGTGCGCCTGGGCGTGGCCGCCGTGATCGCGCCGTCCTTCAACGGGCTGTATTTCCGCAACGCCTTTAACGTGGGCCTCCTGCTGCTGACCTGTAGCCAGGCCGAGACCCTGGTCGAGGGTGAAGGCATCACGTTCGACCCCGTCGCCGGCCGCATCCAACGTCCCGGGGGCACGCCCGCCGAATTGCACTGCGAGATCGTGCCCGGCTTTCTGCTTGACATGGTGCAGGCCGGCGGACTGCTGAATCTGCTGAAACAGCGTCAAACCTCTTAGGAACAACATCATGCTTGACCCCGTTACCCTGGCGGTCCTGAAGGGCCGCCTGGAACAGATCGCCGACGAAATGGACGCGACGCTGTACCGCAGCGCGTTCAACCCCATCATTGCCGAGGCCCATGACGCCTGCCACGGCATGTACGACGCCGCCACCGGCGCCACGCTGATCCAGGGCAAGTCGGGCCTGCCCGTCTTCGTGGGCGCGATGGCGTTCGCGGTGAAGGCGGCTGCCAAGACTGCGGCTGAGCGCGGCGGCATGACGGACGGCGACGTGTGGCTGTTCAACGATCCGTACGAGGGCGGCACGCACGCCAACGACTTCAAGCTGGTCAAGCCGGTGTTTCGCGGCGGCAAGCTGTTCTGCTTTCTGGCGTCCGCGGCCCACTGGCACGACGTGGGCGGCGCGGTGCCCGGCAACTACAACCCGGCCGCCACCGAGTGCTGGCAGGAAGCCGTGCAGATCCCGCCCGTGCGGATCGTGCGCGCCGGCGTGCTGGACCAGGACGTGCTGGCCATCCTGAAGGCGAACACGCGTCTGCCCGACAGCCTGTGGGGCGACCTGAACGGCCAGCTGGCCGCGCTGGAACTGGGCGCGCGCCGTCTGGACGGCCTGCTCGACGAATACGGCGACGCCACGGTGCTGGAGTCCCTGGACACGCTGCGCGAACGCGCGCGCCGCCTGATGCGCGACCACATCGCCCGCCTGCCGGATGGCGAATACGCTTTTGAGGACATGCTGGACAACGACGGCGTGCGCGACGCGCCGCTGCGCATTGCGCTCAAGCTGACCATCGCCGGCGACCGGCTGGGGCTGGACTTCACCGGCACGTCGCCGGCCTGCGCGGGTCCGGTCAATATCTCGCGCGCCACGGCCATCGCGGCCTGCTACGTGGCGCTCAAGCACCTGTTCCCGGACGTGCCGGCCAACGCCGGCGTGCTGGATGCGGTGGACGTGACGCTGCCCGACGGCCTGGTGATCTCGGCCGACCGCCCGCGTCCCGTTGGCGGCTACACCGAAACCATCCTGCGCATGATCGACGTGATCTTCTGCGCCATGGCTCAGGCCGCGCCGAACCGCGCGATGGCGCAGGCCTACGGCACGATCAATGCGCTGTCGATCGCCGGCTACCGCAGCGACGCCGCCCGCAAGGGCCAGCGCTGGGTCATGTTCAGCTTCTTCGGCGGCGGGCACGGCGGGCATTCGGACGGCGACGGCCTGAGCCACGGCAACGCGCCGATCTCCACCGCCACCATTCCGCCGCTGGAAATTTTGGAAGCTGCGTATCCCGTGCGCTTCACGCAATGGGCCCTGCGGCCGGATTCGGCGGGCGACGGCGCGCACCGGGGCGGCCTGGGCACCATCTATGAAATCGAATTGCTGGAAGACAGCGCCGAAGCCTTCATCTTCGGCGAACGCGGCCGCAGCGCGCCCAAGGGCATCGCGGGCGGCGGCCAGGCCGCGCTGAACGTCTTCCGCTATCAGCAGGACGGCCAGTGGCAGTCCCCGCCCATGAGCTCGAAGATGCTGGGCATCCGGTTGCAACGCGGTGACCGCGTGCGCCTGGAAACGCCGGGCGGAGGCGGCTACGGCGAGCCCGCGCGGCGCGATGCCGCGGCGCGCGAGCACGACCGCAAGATGGGCTATGTGAGCGACATTCAGAAGGAGCAGTCGGCATGAGCGCGGCGCAAGGTTTGGTGGTGGGCGTGGACGTGGGCGGCACGTTCACGGATCTGTTCGTGCTGGACGAGGCGGGCGGCAGCGCCCGCGTGGTCAAGGTGCCGTCCACGCGCGGCGAGGAAGCGCGCGGCTTCATGAACGGCATTGCGCGGGTGGCAGACGGCGCGGGCGACATCGCGACCATCGTGCACGGCACCACCGTGGGCACCAATGCACTGCTGGAGCGCAAGGTGGCGCGCACCGGCATCATCACGACCGAAGGCTTTCGCGACGTGCTGGAAATGCGCCGGCGCGACCGTCCACAAACGTGGGGCCTGCGCGGCAACTATGAACCCGTGGTGCCGCGCGACCTGCGGCTGGAAGTGCGCGAGCGCGTGCTGGCCGATGGCGCGCTGCACACGCCCGTCGATCTGGACCAGGTCGAGGCCGCGGCGCGCGCGCTGCTGGAAGCGGGCTGCGACGCGGTCTGCGTCTTCTTCGTCAATGCCTACGCCAATCCGGTGAATGAGGCCCAGGCCGCGGCTCGCGTGCGGTCCATCTGGCCCAACGGCAACGTCACCGCCGCCACCGAGGTGCTGCCCGAGATCCGCGAATTCGAGCGCTGCTCGACGGCCGTGCTAAACGCGGCGCTGCAGCCCGTGGTGGGCAGCTACCTGACCCGGCTGGAATCGGACTTGCAGCAGCACGGCTTCGAAGGCGAGCTGCTGGTGGTGCAGAGCAATGGCGGCGTCATGTCGCGCCAGACGGCGTGCGACGTGCCCGTGCGCACCGCACTGTCGGGTCCTGCGGCCGGTGTCATCGCCTGCGCGGCCATCGCGCGCGCCGCGGGCTTTCCCAACGTGGTCACGGGCGACATGGGCGGCACCTCGTTCGACGTGTCGCTGGTGGCCGAGGGCGAGGCCTCGCTGTCGGCGCAGACCGCCATCGACTTCGGCATGGTCGTGCGCGCCCCGATGATCCAGATCGAAACCATCGGCGCGGGCGGCGGCTCGATCGCCAGCGTGGACGCCGGCGGCCTGCTGCAGGTCGGCCCGGAATCCGCGGGCAGCATTCCCGGCCCGGCCTGCTACGGTCGCGGCAACACCCGCCCCACGGTTACCGACGCCAACGTGCTGCTGGGCCGCATCGCTGCGGAACGTCCGCTGGGTGGCGGTCTCCTGGCCAAGATGGACGTCGAGCTGGCGCGCGCCGCCATTGACGAGCACGTGGCGCGCCCGCTGGGCCTGGACGTACACGCGGCGGCAGAAGCCATCCTGACCGTGGCCAACGCCAAGATGGCGGGCGCGATCCGCGTCGTCTCCATCGAACGCGGCCACGATCCGCGCAAGTTCGCCTACATGCCGTTCGGCGGCGGCGGCGCGCTGCATGTGTGCGCCATGATGAACGAGGTGGACGCCGCCCACGGCATCGTCCCGCGCTATCCGGGCGTGACCTCGGCGCTGGGCTGCGTCATGGCCGACATGCGCCACGACGGCGTGCAGACCCTGAACGTGGCGCTGAACGCGCTGGATGCGGCCGACCTGCTGGCCCGCATCGACGGGCTGGCGCACGCGTGCCAGGCGCGTCTGGATTCGGCGGGCGTGTCCTTCGAGGGCATCCGCGAAAGCATCGAACTGGACATGCTGTACGTGGGCCAGAGCCACACCGTGCGCGTGGAAGTGGGCCGGGCGGACCTCACCCACGACGGCATCGCCGCCGCGTTCGACCGCGCCTACCAGGCCGCCTTCGGCCGCAGCCTGACCGGCATTCCGGTCCGCATCCTGAATCTGCGCTATGCCCGCATCGGCCAGCGCCCCAAGTTCGATCTGGCCTTGCTGGCGCCGACCAGTACGGCCATGCCCGATGCGCTGGGCACTCAGCGGGTCTTTCACGCCGGGCAATGGCACGACGCCGTGCGCTACGCGCGCCTGGACCTGCCGGTCGGCGCCGAGGTGGCGGGACCCGCCATCCTCGAGCAGCCGGACACCACCATCTGGATCGAGCCCGGCTTCGCGGGCCGCGTCGATTCCCTGGGCAACATGCTCATCGCCCGCACCGCATCGTAGGAGCCCGCCATGCACGCCTTCGATCCCCGCACGACCGCGCTGGTCATCATCGATCTGCAGAACGACTTCCTGGCGCCGGGCGGCGCCTATGACCGCGGCGGCGCGGTCAGCCCGCAGGCCAGGGCCTTGCCGGCGCGCGTGGCGCCCGTGGCCCGCGCGTTGAAGGGGCAGGGCGGCTTCGTGGCCGCCAGCCAATTCACGCTGTGGCCCGACGCGCACGGCGAGCCCATGATCTCGCCGCACCTCAAGCAATTGCGCCCGTTCCTGCGCCGCGGCGACTTCGTGGCCGGTTCAGCAGGGCAGGCCAACGTGGCCGAGCTGGACGGGCTGGTCGACGTGTCGGTCTGGAAGGTCGCGTATTCGGCGTTCTTCAACACGCAGCTGGACTGGGTGCTGCGGCGCGCGGGCATTTCCAGCGTGGTGGTGGCAGGCATCGTCACCAACGGCGGCGTTGCCAGCACGGTGCGCGACGCCCACATGCGCGACTATCACGTGACGGTGCTGGCCGATGGCTGCGCCGCGCCCACGCCTGCGATGCACGAAGCTGCGCTGGCGGATCTGCGCACGGTGGCCGACGTGGTGACGTGCCAGGACGTGCTGGACAGGCTGAAGTCGTGAGTGCGCCAATCGTCAGCCGGGGCGTCGCGCCCGGCGCAGACGCCATGCACGTGCCGGTCGTCATCATCGGCGCGGGCGCCTGCGGCCTGACCGCCGCGCTGCGCCTGGCCAGCGCCGGCATCGAAACGGTGCTGATCGAACGCGATGCCGTGCCCAGCGGATCCACTGCACTGTCGTCGGGCTTCATTCCCGCGGCCGGTTCTGCCGTGCAGCGGGCAGCGGGCATCGAGGATGACGCGGCGCGCTTTGCCGCCGACATCCAGGCCAAGGCGCACGGCACGGCCTCACCTGAATTGGTGGCTGCCTACACCGGTGCGGCTGCCGCGGCCCTGGACGGGCTTGCCGCGCACGGCCTGCGCTTCGAAGTCCTGGACGGGTTCCTGTACCCCGGCCACACCGCGCGTCGCATGCACACGCTGCCCGAGCGCACCGGCGCGGCGCTGGTCGCGGCCCTGGAACGCGCCGCCACCGAGGCCGGCGCCTATCTGCTGACCCGCGCGCTGGCGCGCGAAATCTGGACGGACGACGCCGGCCGCGTGACCGCCGTCGGCTGCGAACGCCCGGACGGCTCGGTCGACGTGATCGGCTGCGATGTCCTGCTGCTGGCCTGCAACGGCTTTGGCGGCAACGCCGCGATGGTCGGCGAATACTTGCCCGCCATGCGCGAGGCCGTCTATGGCGGCCACGTCGGCAACGACGGCAGCGCCATCCAGTGGGGCACGCAGCTGGGCGCGCGCCTCGCGGACCTGGGCGGCTACCAGGGCCACGGCTCCTGGGCCACGCCGCAGGGCGCGCTGATTTCCTGGGCGGTGATGATGGACGGCGGCGTGCAGATCAACCGCGAGGGCCGCCGCTTTCACGACGAGACGCACGGTTATTCCGAGGCCGCGGTCCACGTGCTGGCGCAGCCGGATTCGGTGGCCTGGAATGTCTTTGACGACCGCACACTCGCCCTGGCGCGCGGCTTTCCCGACTTCGTGCAGGCCGAGGAAGGCCAGGCATTGAAGACGTGCGGCGACGTGGCGGCGCTGGCCGCGCTGATCGGTTGCGATCCGGACGTGCTGGGCCAGACGCTGGACGCGGTCCGTCCCGGCGCGCCGGACCCGCTGGGACGACGCTTCGAGCGCACGCTGCAGGCGCCGTACCACGCGATCAAGGTGACGGGCGCGCTCTTTCACACACAAGGCGGATTGGACATCGACGCGCAATGCCGCGTCCTGGACCACGCAGGCCGGGCGCTGCCCAACCTGCTGGCTGCGGGCGGGGCCGCCCGTGGCGTATCGGGCAACGACGTGTCGGGCTATCTGTCCGGCAACGGCTTGCTCAGCGCGGTGGCCGGCGGCCATATCGCCGCGGACACCGCGGCGGCGCTGCTCGGGCGCCGCCTGGATTAGGAAACCCAAGATGCAAACACAGAACCTGAAAGCGCAATTGGCGGCCGGCACGGTGCTGGCCCCCGGCGTCTACGACGCTTTGTCGGCGCTGGTGGCCGAGCAGGCGGGCTTTACCGCGCTGTACCTGTCGGGCGCGTCCATCGCCTACACGCGGCTCGGCCGCTCGGACATCGGGCTGACCACGTACACCGAAGTCGAAGACACGCTGGCCCGTATCGCCGAACGCGTGTCGGCCGCGGTGATCGTGGACGCGGACACGGGCTTCGGCAACGCGCTGAACACCCAGCGCACCGTGCGTGGCTTCGAGCGCGCGGGTGCCGCGATGATCCAGCTTGAGGACCAGACCTTTCCCAAGCGCTGCGGCCACCTGGACGGCAAGAACGTGATTCCCGCCGCTGAGATGTGCGGCAAGCTGCGCGCCGCCGTCGACGCGCGGGTCAACGCATCCACGCTTATCCTGGCGCGCACGGACGCGCTGGCCTCCGAAGGCCTGGACGCGGCGCTGGACCGCGCCGAGGCCTATCTTGAAGCCGGCGCGGACGCGCTCTTCATCGAGGCGCTGCGCACGCCGGAACAGATGCGCGCGGCGTGCGACCGCTTCGCAGCGCGTGTGCCGCTGCTGGCGAACATGGTGGAGGGCGGCAAGACCCCGGTGCAGGACGCGGGTGCGCTTGCCGCAGCGGGATTTCGCATCGTCATCTTCCCGGGCGGCACGGCGCGCGCGGTCGCGCACACGCTGCAGGGCTACTACGGCAGCCTGCGCGAGCACGGCACGACGGGGCCGTGGAAGGACAGGATGCTGGATTTCGATGGATTGAATGACGTGATCGGCACGCCGGAACTGCTGGAGCAGGGGCGGCGGTACGAGGGCTGAACCCGCTGGCTGCGGGGGCAGGGTTCCGGTATCGGATTGGTGCGAGCGGGTGTGGCAGTAGCGGGTCGCCGCGTGGGCAAAACGTCTGCGCAGCGGCCCAAATTCAGCAAGCTCGCCTCAACGCGGCGTGCGCTGGTGCGGCACGAGCGGCGGCACGGGCTGGCCGGCGATCAAATCCCAGAAGTCCGGCAGGAAGCACTCGGCCACGAGCAGCGGCTGGCCCTGGCGCCAGAACACCGAGCGCCGCGCCCAGATCCGGCCGGCCTGCAGCGCGCGTGCCTCCGGCGGAAGAACGTCCGAGGCGGTGGCATGGAACGGCACGGGCGAGGCCAGGCGGCGGCACGCGAACGGTGACCGGATGACCGTACTGTCGTGATACAGCATGTCGGCCAGCGGCCGGGTCAACAGGCGCCGCATCCCTTGCCAGGCGCCGTGCGACGCGGTCAGCGGCGTCAGGCTGCGCGCCGGCACGCTGTCCACGCCGTTCACATACATCAACACCTCGCGGATCCACACCGGTGAGCCCGGCGCAATGCGCATCGCACGCGCCTCGTCAGCCGGCGCGCCGTCGGCGTACTCGGCCAACACCCGCAGACGCACCTGGCCGACCTGGCGGAGACCAGCGGTAAGCGCGCCCGGCCGGAACAGCCAGTGGCGTTGGGCGGGGGACAGAATGGCCGGGGCTTGCGCCAGCCAGCCAGCGGCGAGAGGGGGGCGATGGGCTGCGGGTTGCTTCGTCATGGCTGCGTATTATGCCAAGCCCTGCCCGAAGGCCGTCTGCGTCGCAATGCCGCAGGGCAGGGGACGCTGGCCGTTCCGCGCTGGACGGCCGCACCGGCCGACTGCACTGGTCCTCTGCACTGGAGATCCGCACCGGCCGACCCGCATACAATACCGCCCATGGAAAAAGTACGTATCTCCAAGCTCATGTCCGAGCGCGGACTCTGTTCCCGCCGCGAGGCGGACAGCTATATCGAGCGCGGCTGGGTCCGCGTCGACGGCGTCGTCGTGTCCGAATTGGGCGCGCGGGCCTATCCCGACCAGGAAATCACGCTGGAGCGCGCCGCGCATGCGCGCCAGACTTCCCGCGTCACCATCCTCATCAACAAGCCCGTGGGCTATGTCTCCGGCCAGGCCGAAAAAGGCTACACGCCGGCCGTCGCCCTGATCGATTCCCGCTCCCGCTTCGCCAACGACCGCGCCCCGCAGCGCTTCGAACGCGCGCACCTCGAAGGCCTGGCCGTCGCTGGCCGCCTGGACATCGATTCGCAAGGACTCCTCGTCCTCACGCAGGACGGCCGGGTCGCCAAGCAGCTGATCGGTGAAGACTCCACGGTCGACAAGGAATATCTGGTCCGCGTTCAGGGCGAGCTGTCCGACAACGGCCTGGCCCTGCTGAACCACGGACTATCGCTGGACGGCAAACCGCTCAAGCGCGCGCAGGTGCGCTGGCAGAACCACGATCAACTGCGTTTCGTGCTGCGCGAAGGCAAAAAGCGCCAGATCCGCCGCATGTGCGAACTGGTGGGCCTGAAGGTGATCGGCCTGAAACGCGTACGCATCGGCCGCGTGGCGCTGGGCGATCTGCCGCTGGGGCAATGGCGCTATCTGCGCGACGACGAATCGTTCTGAGCTGGTGTCTGACACCGACAGCGAGACACCGCTCGCAGCATTGGTCACCTGACTCGACAACACTTGTCGGCTGCCGAAGGATTTTTCAGTCTGTTTCGATCTCAGCGGGATTTCATGAAACCGGGCGTATCCTTCGCTTGCCAGTGGCTGCCCAGGCGCTCCATCAGGAATTCGATGAAGATCCGCGTTTTGGCGGGCAGCAGCCGCGTCTCCGTGACCGCATGCACCGGAAACGGTCCCAACTGCCAATCGGGCAGCACGCGCTGCAACTGGCCTGACTGCTGTTCCGACATCTGACCGCCCACCAGCACCGCAATGCCCGCGCCCAGCATGGCCAGGCGCCGGGCCATGGCGACGCCGTTGACGGAAAACCGGTTGCCCGGCGTGAACTCGATGTGCTGCTCGCCGTTCGTAAGCGGCCAGCGCGTCACGCGGCCGGCGCCTTCCGCGCGGAACTCGATGCACTCGTGCCGGGTCAGGTCGCTGGGATGCCTCGGTTCACCGTGCTTTTCCAGGTAATCGCGCGAGGCATACAGGTAGGCAGGCAGCATGCCCAGCAGTCTTGCAATCTGGGTCGAATCAGGCAGGTCGCCGATTTCGATCGACACGTCGCAGGTCTGGAACACGCGAGACGCGTGGTCCGGGTTCGCGAGGTCCAGGAAAAACGTCACATCGGGATAGCGCCGGGAGAACTCCATGAACGACTCAGCCAGGAAATCCGTGCCGAAATCCGCAGGCATGTTGACCCGCAGCGGCCCGGTGGGCGTGTCGACCAGCTTCTGCAATTCTTCATGGGCGATCTGCGCTTCGGCCACGATGCGCTGGCAGCGCTCGAAATACAGTCGCCCGGCATCGGTCAGTTCCACCTTGCGCGTGGTGCGGCTGAGCAGCCGCAGCCCCACGGACCGCTCCAATTCGGCCACCTGGCGAGACAAGGTCGACTTGGGGACGCCCAGCGTTGCCGCAGCGCGGCTAAAACTGTGCGTTTTGGCGACCTCGACGAAGAGTTCCATTCCCTGTAGGCGTTTCATGGCGCGATTTTGTCACAGTGCGGATCGCACGATTGTCCCATAAATGGAATGATGTTTTCTCAACATGCCCCTTTGTTTCTAAAGCGGGATAACTCAGAATGCGAGTTCTGCAATGCAGCAATGCGATAAACGTCCAGCCTTGCGTGTTCTACGCGAATCCACCCAGGTCGAACGCCACGGACCGCGCCAAGACGGTCTGACGGGCTGATGTTCTTCGCAGAATCGCCCCAGGCAAAACGGCCTTTCACGGCTATCAGGCACGCGGCGCATGCGCGGCGTGGGGCTACCTTTATTGAAATCGGGAATGCAATCTATGAATAAGAAAAGCGCTATGTGGCGCGGTGCGGCCGTTGTCGCGCTGACGGCATCGGCCCTCACACTGGCCGCCTGCGGCAAGAAGCAAGAGGCGCCTCAGGGCGGCAAGCCGCAAGTGACGGTCGTCACATTGGCGACGCAGCCCGTTTCCCTGACTACCGAACTGCCCGGCCGCACCTCTGCGTTCCGCGTTGCCGAGGTCCGCCCGCAGGTCAACGGCATTGTCCAGAAGCGCCTCTTCACCGAGGGCGGCGAGGTCAAGGCGGGCGAACAGCTCTATCAGATCGATCCTGCCCTTTACCAAGCCAACGTCGACAGCCAGAAGGCCGCGCTGGCTCGCGCCCAGGCGCAGCAAAAGACCGCCGCCCTGCTGGCCGAGCGGTACAAGCCGCTGGTCGCCACCCGCGCGGTCAGCCAGCAGACCTACGACAACGCCGTCGCCTCGCGCGATCAGGCCGCCGCCGACGTGCTGTCGGCGAAGGCGGCGCTGGACACGGCCCGCATCAATCTCGTCTATACCAAGGTCTTGTCGCCGATCGACGGCATCATCGGCCGCTCGGCCGTGACTGAAGGCGCGCTCGTGACCGCCAACCAGACCAGCGCGCTTGCCGCGGTGCAGCAGATCGACCCCATCTACGTCGACGTCACGCAGTCCAGCGTGCAGCTCCTGCGCCTGCAGGACGCGCTGGCCACCGGCCAGCTCAAGAAGCTGGACGGCGAGCAGGCCGCGCAGGTCACGCTGACGCTGGAAGACGGCTCGCAATACAAAGAGGCCGGCAAGCTGCAGTTCTCCGAAGTGACCGTGGACCCGGGCACCGGCTCGATCACGCTGCGCGCCGTGTTCCCCAACCCCGACCGGCGTCTGTTGCCCGGCATGTTCGTGCGTGCGCGTCTGGCTGACGGCGTTGCCGCCGACGGCCTGCTGGTGCCGCAACGCGGCGTGACGCGCAATCAGCGCGGCCAGCCGACGGCGCTTGTCGTCAACGCCAAGAACCAGGTTGAACTGCGCGACCTGAAGACCGACCGCGCCATCGGCGACAAGTGGCTCGTCACCGACGGCCTGGCCGCCGGCGACCGCGTGATCGTGGAAGGCCTGCAGATGGTCCGCCCCGGCGTTGAAGTGGTTGCCACCGAAGCCGGCGCCAAGGCCCAGCCGCAAGCGGCCAATGCGCAGGGGGCGGCTGCCCCCGCCGCGCCGGCCAAGCAGTAATCAGGAGCCACGCATGGCAAAGTTTTTTATCGACAGGCCGGTTTTTGCCTGGGTGATCGCGATCGTGCTGATGCTGGCCGGCGCGCTGTCCATCCTGCAGCTTCCGGTCGCCCAGTACCCCAACATCGCGCCGCCCGCCATCGGCATCGCGGTGACCTACCCGGGCGCGTCCGCGCAGACCGTGCAGGACACCGTGGTGCAGGTGATCGAACAGCAGATGAACGGTCTTGACGGCCTGCAGTACATCTCGTCGGAAAGCAACTCCGACGGCAGCATGTCCATCACGCTGACCTTCAAGCAGGGCACCAACCCCGACACCGCGCAGGTGCAGGTCCAGAACAAGCTGGCGCTGGCGCAGCCGCTTCTGCCGCAGGAAGTGCAGCAGCAGGGCATCCGCGTCACCAAGGCCACGAAGAACTTCCTGATCGTGGCCGGCTTCGTGTCCACCGACGGCACGATGACCAAGGACGACCTGGCCGACTACGTCGCGTCGTACGTCCAGGATCCCATCAGCCGTACGCAGGGCGTGGGCGACTTCCAGCTTTTCGGCTCGCAGTACGCGATGCGGATCTGGCTGGATCCGGCCAAGCTCGTCAATTACGGGCTGACCACGGTCGACGTCACCACCGCCATCAAGGAACAGAACGTCCAGGTCTCGTCCGGGCAATTGGGCGGCCTGCCGTCCGTGCGCGGCCAGCAGCTCAACGCCACCATCATCGGACCGTCGCGCCTGCAGACGGCCGAGGACTTCGGCCAGATCTTGCTGAAGGTCAACTCCGACGGTTCGCAGGTGCGCCTGCGTGATGTCTCGCGCATCGAACTGGGCGGCCAGACCTACGCCATCGACAGCTTCTACAACGGCAACCCGGCCTCGGGCCTGGCGATCAAGCTGGCGCCGGGCGCCAACGCGCTGGACACGGCGCAGGCGGTGCGCGACACCATCAACAACCTCAAGCCGTATTTCCCGCCGGGCATGGACGTCGTCTATCCGTACGACACGACGCCGTTCGTCAGCCTGTCGATCCATGAAGTGTTCAAGACGCTGGTCGAAGCCATCATCCTGGTGTTCCTGGTGATGTATCTCTTCCTGCAGAACTTCCGCGCCACCATCATTCCCACGCTGGCCGTGCCGGTGGTGCTGCTGGGCACGTTCGGCGTGCTGGCGGCGTTCGGCTATTCCATCAACACCTTGACGATGTTCGGGATGGTGCTGGCCATCGGCCTGCTCGTTGACGACGCCATCGTGGTGGTCGAAAACGTCGAGCGGGTGATGGCCGAAGAGGGGCTCACGCCCAAGCAGGCCACACGCAAATCCATGAGCCAGATCACCGGCGCCCTGATCGGCATCGCGATGGTGCTGGCGGCCGTGTTCGTGCCGATGGCGTTCTTCGGCGGCTCCACGGGCGTGATCTACCGTCAGTTCTCGATCACGATCGTGTCCTCGATGGTGCTGTCCGTGATCGTCGCCATCGTGTTCACGCCGGCGCTTTGCGCGACGCTGCTCAAGCCCATTCCGAAGGGCCATCACGGCGCCAAGAAGGGCTTTTTCGGGTGGTTCAACCGCACGTTCGAGCGCAGCAGCAACGGTTACGCCAATACCGTCGCCCGCGGCCTGAACCGCACCAAACGCCTGATGGTCGTCTACCTGGCGCTGGTCATCGCGATGGGCTGGATGTTCACCCGCATCCCGACCGCGTTCCTGCCGGCCGAAGACCAGGGCATCCTGTTCGCCCAGATCCAGACGCCGGCCGGCGCCACCGCTGAAGCCACCAAGGCCGTCATCGACGACGCCACCAAGTACCTGCTGACCGAAGAAAAGGACGCCGTCACCTCGGTGTTCGCGGTCAACGGCTTCAACTTCGGCGGCCGCGGCCAGAACGCGTCCATCCTGTTCATCAAGCTGCGCGACTGGGAAGAGCGCGGCGACGCCAGCCTGAAGGCTGCCGCCGTGGCGGGGCGCGCCAACGCGCACTTCGCCAAGACGGAACGCCGCGCGCAACTGTTCGTCGTGCCGCCGCCTTCCGTCATGGAACTGGGCAACGTCACCGGCTTTGACTTCCAGCTGATGGACCGCGCCGGCGTGGGCCACGAGAAGCTGCTTGCCGCGCGCAACCAGCTGCTGGGCGAAGCCGCCCAGAGCCCGGTGCTGGCGGGCGTGCGTCCCAACGGCATCGAAGACGCGCCGCAGTACCAGCTGGACATCGACCGCGAAAAGGCGCGCGCCCTGGGCGTGGCCGTGTCGGACATCAACAGCACGCTCGCCACCGCATGGGGTTCGTCGTACGTCAACGACTTCATCGACCGCGGCCGCGTGAAGAAGGTGTTTGCGCAGGGCGAGGCATCCTCGCGCATGCTGCCGGAAGACCTGAACAAATGGTACGTGCGCAACAAGGATGGCGACATGGTCCCGTTCTCGGCGTTCTCCAGCGCAACGTGGAGCTTCGGCCCGCAGAAGCTGAACCGCTACAACGGTGTGCCGTCGTACAACATCCAGGGCCAGGCGGCGCCGGGCTACAGCTCTGGCGCAGCCATGGAAGAAATGGAACGCCTGGCGGCCAAGTTGCCGGTCGGCGTCGGCTTCGAATGGACCGGCCTGTCGTTCGAAGAACGCCTGTCCGGCGCCCAGGCGCCCGCGCTGTACGCGATCTCGCTCATCGTGGTGTTCCTGTGCCTGGCGGCGCTCTATGAAAGCTGGACCATTCCGTCCGCGGTCATGCTGGTGGTGCCGCTGGGGATCATCGGCGCGCTGTTGGCGACGCTGCTGCGTGGTCTGTCCAACGACGTGTTCTTCCAGGTGGGTCTCTTGACGACAATCGGGCTGGCGGCCAAAAACGCCATCCTGATCGTGGAGTTCGCCAAGGAGCACTATGAAGCGGGCGCCAGCCTGACCGAGTCGGCCATCCACGCCGCCCGTCAGCGTCTGCGTCCCATCCTGATGACGTCCCTGGCGTTCATCCTGGGCGTGACCCCGCTGGCGATTTCCAGCGGTGCGGGCTCGGGCAGCCAGAACGCCATCGGCACGGGCGTGATCGGCGGCATGCTGACCGGCACGTTCCTGGCCATCTTCTTCGTCCCGGCCTTCTTCGTCATCATGCTGCGCGTGTTCAAGGTCAAGCGCATGAGCGAAAACGTCGACAAGCACGACACCAGCGCCAAGGGGCCGCACGACGTGCCGGCGGAGGGTCAACCGTAATGAAACTCCAGATGAGAACCTTGCTGTCTGTATCCCTGGCGGCGGCCCTGGCGGGCTGCTCGCTGGCCCCCACGTACGAGCGTCCTGACGCGCCCATCGACGCCGCGTATCCCACGGGCGCCGCCTACAACGCGGCCCAGGTGGCCGCGCCGGGCGGCATGGCCGTGGCCGACATCGGCTGGCGCGACTTCTTCGGCGATCCGCTGCTGCAACAGCTGATCGAGCAGTCGCTCGTCAACAACCGCGACCTGCGGGTGGCGGCGCTGAACGTCGAGGCCGCGCGCGCGCAGTACCGCATCCAGCGCGCCGACCTGGCGCCCAGCATCGGCGTGGCGGGGCAGGGCTCTGCCCAGCGCACGCCGGCCGACCTGTCGCCCAGCGGCCAGGCCACCACCAGCCACAGCTATCAGGTGGGCGCTGCCATGTCCGCCTGGGAACTGGACCTCTTTGGCCGCATCCGCAGCCTGAGCGATCAGGCGTTGGAATCCTACCTGGCGCTGGACGAGACGCGCACGGCGACGCAGCTCACGCTGATCGCCGAGGTGGCGAATGCTTACCTGACGCTGCTCGCGGACCAGGAGCTGCTCAGCCTGACGCGCGACACGCTCAAGAGCCAGGAAGATTCCTACAACCTGACCAAGCAGAGCTACGACCAGGGCCTGTCCACGGCGCTGGACCTGAGCCAGGCCGAAGTCTCGCTGCGCACCGCCCAACGCAACCTGTCGCAATACACGCGCCAAGCCGCGCAGGACCGCAATGCGCTCGTGCTGCTGGTCGGTCAGCCGCTGTCGCCGCAGATGGCCACGGCGCTGGACAACGCAGTCAAACTGGACGACAGCATGCTGCCGACCACGCTGCCCGCCGGCCTGCCGTCCGACCTGCTGACCCGCCGCCCGGACATCCGCGCGGCAGAGCATCAGCTCAAGGGCGCCAACGCCAACATCGGCGCGGCGCGGGCGGCATTCTTCCCGACCATCAGCCTCACGGGTTCGGCCGGCACTGCCAGCGCCAGCCTGGGCGGCTTGTTCGATGGCGGTTCGGGGGCGTGGAGCTTCGTGCCTCAGATCACCGTGCCGATCTTCGCGGGCGGCTCGCTGCTGGCGGGGCTGGACCTGGCGAAGGTGCAGAAGAACATCCAGGTGGCGCAGTACGAGAAGTCGATCCAGACGGGTTTCCGCGAAGTCGCGGATGCGCTGGCCGGCCGCGGCACGCTGGACGAGCAGATCCAGGCCCAGCGCCTGCTGGTGGACGCCAACCAGCGCGCGTATGACGCGTCGGAGCAACGTTTCCGGCAGGGCATCGACGACTATCTGAGCGTGCTGGATTCGCAGCGCTCGCTCTATACCTCGCAGCAGGCGCTGGTCGACACGCGCCTGGCGCGTCTGACCAATCTGGTCACGCTGTACAAGGTGCTGGGCGGCGGGTGGACGGAACGCACGGCGGCGGCGCCTGCTGCGCCGGTCACGCCGGCGGGCTGACGCTACCAGGGGCGGCGCGCTTGGCGCCGCTTATGGGCTGCTTAACGGGCCATTCCTGGCGCCTGCAATGCAAAACGGGCCGATCTCGCGATCGGCCCGTTTTTCTTTGCGTGCAGGACGCAGACGTCAGGTGCGCTTCTTGGCGATCAGGCCCACCACGAACAGCACGATGATCGCGCCGACGACGGATCCGATCCAGCCAGCGGGTTCGCCGGGCTGGTACCACCCCAGCGACTGGCCCAGGAAGCCGGCAACGACGGCGCCGATGATGCCCAGAATGGTGGTCATGATGATCCCCATGTTCTGGTCCCCGGGCATGATGGCGCGGGCGATCAGACCCACGATGAACCCGACGATGATCATGATGATGATGCTCATGCGCGTACTCCTTACTAGGGAAAAGGGGGCGAAGTGGATTGATGATACCCACGGATACCCGCACCCCGTACGCCACCGTTGTAACAACTGGTGTGCGGACCTGCGCGCCGCGTCAGGAAGTCAGGTCGATGAGCTGGCGCACGTCCTTGGTCAGCGTCTCGATGCTGTCGGTGTCTGAGGCCAGCAGGCGCGCCTTGCCGTCCTTGTCGAAGATGTACACGCCGCGGCTGTGCGTCACCTCGTACATGTCGGCGTCGTCCCCGGGCCGGGGCTTTTCGATCTGGTAGGCCACGCGATAGCGGCGCGCCAGGTCAGCCACTTGCCGTTCGTTGCCCGTCACGCCAATGGCGTTGTTGTTGAAGGCGTTGACGTAGGCCTGCAGGATGTCCGGCGTGTCGCGGTGCGGGTCCACGCTGACGAACAGGATGCGCACGTCCTTGGCCTTGTCGCCCAGGTTCTGCAGCACCGCGGTCAGCTGCGCCATGGTCGTCGGGCAGATGTCCGGGCAACTGGCGTAGCCAAAAAACAGCAGCACCGTCTTGCCCTTCAGGTCGTCGCTGCTGACCGTCTTGCCGCCCGCGCCGGGCAGCGAGAACTTCAGGTCGGGCAGGTGGCCCTTGACGTTGTAAAGCGTCCAGTCCACGTTCCTGTCGCCGCAGGCGGCAAGAAACACACACAAGCTCAACAGCAGTCCGCGAAAGAAGCGGCCGGTAATCAGGTGTCGCATGGGTCCAGTAGCCGGAAGGGGGTAAACCTTTCGGATTCTACCTGCAGGATCTGAGGAGAGTGGCATACGGCCGCCATGCCTTGTGCACGCGCAAGTCCGGAGTAAAAAAACGGCCCGCGCGATGGCGGGCCGTCTTGGCAGGCGCGGCGTGCGACAGGCGTCAGGTGTCTGACACCGCCATCAGCTCGCCGTCATCCCGCTATGGCGCAGCAGCGCATCAATGCGCGGCGCGCGGCCGCGGAATGCGGCGAACGATTCGGCCGCCGGGCGCGAGCCGCCCACGGCCAGCACTTCGCGGCGGAAGCGCGCACCCGTCTCCGGATCCAGCGTGCCCAGCGCGTTGCCGGCCTGCCTGGCGGCGGCTTCCTCAAAGGCCTCGTAGGCATCCGCCGACAGCACTTCGGCCCACTTGTAGCTGTAATAGCCCGCGCCGTAGCCGCCCGCGAACAGGTGCGAGAAGGCGTGCGGCAGGCGATGCCATTCGGGCGGGAACAGCACGGCAACTTCCTTGCGCACTTCCTGCAACAGCGCCAGCACCTCGGAAATTGACGCGCCCTTGCTGCGGTCGTGCATCAGCATGTCGAACAGCGCGAATTCAATCTGGCGCACGGTCTGCATGCCGCTCTGGTAATTGCGGGCGGCGACCAGGCGGTCGTAGAGCGCGCGCGGCAGCGGCTCGCCGGTGTCCACGTGCGCCGACAGCTTCTGCACCACGGCCCATTCCCAGCAGAAGTTCTCCATGAATTGCGAGGGCAGTTCAATGGCGTCCCATTCCACGCTGGCAAACGCCGCGGCGCCGGGCTCGTCGACTTCGGACAGCAGCGCGTGCAGCGCGTGGCCGGTTTCGTGGAAGAGGGTGATGACGTCGTCGTGCGTCAGCACGGCCGGACGGTCGCCGTTGGGACGCGAGAAATTGCAGGTCAGGTACGCGATCGGCGTCTGCACCTTGCCGGCCACGACGCGGCGCGTGCGCTCGCTGTCGACCCAGGCGCCGTTCTGCTTGCCGGCGCGCGCGTACAGGTCCAGATAAAGGTGGCCGATCAGCGCGCCTTCGGGGCTTTCGACCCGCACGCCGCGCACGTCGCCGTGCCAGGACGACACGGGCGTTTCGGTCAGGCGTACGCCAAACAACGTCTGGATGACGTCAAACAGGCCCGCCAGCACGCGCGGTTCGGTGAAGTATTGCTTCACCTCGTCTTCGGAATACGCGTAGCGCGATTCACGCAGGCGTTCCGAGGCGTAGGCCACGTCCCAAGGCTGCAGGCTGTCCAGCCCCAGCTCGCCGGTGGCGTAGGCGGTAAGTTCCGCCAGATCCCGCTGCGCGTACGGTTTGGCGCGGGCGGCCAGATCGCGCAGGAACACGGTGACTTCCTTGGCGTCGCGGGCCATGCGCGTCTGCAGGCGCAGCGCGGCGAAGGTGCCCAGACCCAGCAGGCCCGATTCCTCGGCGCGCAGCGCCAGCAGTTCTTCGATCAGCGGCGAGTTGTCGAACTTGGCATCGCCCTGTTCGGACGCGACCGTGCCGTAGCCACGGTACAGCGCCTCGCGCAGCGAGCGGTCCTTCGCGTACTGCATGACGGGCAGGTAGCAGGGCATCTTCAGCGTGAGCTTCCAGCCGGCCTTGCCGTCTTCCTCGGCCGCGGCGCGGGCGGCGGCAATCACGTCCGCCGGAACGCCGGCCAGGCGGCTTTCGTCTTCAACGATCAGCGACCACGCATCGATGGAATCCAGCACGTTTTCAGAAAACTTCTGCGACGCCTGGGCCTCGCGGTCGGAAATCGCGGCATAGCGTTCGCGGTCGGCGCCTTGCAGTTCGACGCCGCTCAGGCGGAAATCGCGCAAGGCCATTTCGACGATGCGGCGGCGCACCGGCGGCCAGGACGCGAAGTCGGGTGCGGCAGCCAGCCGCTGGTATTGCTTGTACAGGCCTTCGTGCAGGCCGACCCAGGTCGAAAACTCGGTGACCAGCGGCAGGGCGGCGTTATAGGCCTCGCGCAGCTCGGGCGTGTTGACCACGGCATTCAGGTGGCCAGCCACCGACCAGGCGCGCCACAGGCGCTCGGACGCGGTGTCCAGGGGCTCGGCCACGGCTTCCCAGGTGGGCGCGAGCGCGGGGTCGGCGGCGTGGTCGACGGCCTTGCGGGCAATGCCCAGCAGTTCCTCGACGGCGGGAACGATATGCGCGGGTTTGACGGCCGCGTAATCGACCAGTTCGGACACGGGAGCGAGCAGGGGGTTCTGGGTCATGGTGTTACCGGCTTATGAGTGGCGGGCGGCGCGTCAGGCGCGCCGGCGAAGGCGATAAGGATCAGGTGAGGGCGATCGGTCTGAACGCAAGGCCTGACCAAGGGGATGGCGCCATGCCCGGCGGCGCCGAGGTCCGGATGGTGTTCGTCACCAATTCGCGGCAGGTGTCTGACACCCTTGAGACGCCCGTTCAATCTGAAGCGCATCTCACACGGGTGTCAGACACCGAGGTCTACGCTTTACCCGGCAGCGCGTTCGGCCGCTTCGACCGTATTGACCAGCAGCATGGCGATGGTCATCGGACCCACGCCGCCCGGCACGGGCGTGATCGCGCCGGCCACTTCCTTGGCGGATGCAAAATCCACGTCGCCGCACAGCTTGCCGTCCGCGCCGCGGTTGATGCCCACGTCGATGACAACGGCGCCGGGCTTGATCATCGAGCCGTCGATCATGCCGGGCTTGCCGGTGGCGACGACCAGCACGTCGGCGCGGCGGGTCTGGGCCGCCAGGTCGCGCGTCTTGGAGTTGCAGATCGTGATGGTGGCGCCGGCCTGCAGCAGCAGCATGGCCATGGGCTTGCCCACGATGTTGCTGGCGCCGACGATGACGGCCTCAGCGCCGCGCAGCGTCACGCCTTCCGATTCCAGCATCTTCATCACGCCGTACGGCGTGCAGGGACGGAACAGCGGTTGCCCGGTCATGAGCAGGCCCGCGTTGCTGATATGGAAGCCGTCAACGTCCTTCTCGGCCGCGATGGCCTCGATGACCTTGTGGGCATCCATGTGCTTGGGCAGGGGCAACTGCACCAGAATGCCGTGGATGCTGGGGTCCTGGTTCAGCACGTCGATGCGGGCCAGCAGTTCGGCCTCGGTCATCTCGGCCGGGTATTGCTCTTTCACGGAATGCAGTCCGGCCTTTTCGCAGGCCGCGACCTTGTTGCGCACATACACCTGCGAGGCGGGGTCCGCGCCGACCAGCACGACGGCCAGGCCGGGGCGGGTGCCTTTTTCGGCCAGGGCCGAAACACGCTGGGCGACTTCTTCGCGAATGCGCTGCGAAAGGGCCGCGCCGTCAATAATCCTTGCGGTCATGCGTGTGCCTCGGGTTTGGCCAGGGCCACTTTCATCAAATCTGCAACGGTGGTCACTTCAAGTTTTTCCATAATGTTGGCGCGGTGCGCCTCGACGGTCTTGATGCTGATGCCCAGGTCGTCGGCGATCTGCTTGTTCAAGCGGCCGGCGACGATGCGCTCCAGCACCTGTTGCTCGCGCGCGGTCAGGCGGGCCAGCATGGCTTCGTGGTCCTTCTGGGCCTGGTGCTTGCTCACGCGCTGCGTGGCCTGCTCCAGCATGCGCGCCACGATTTCGCGCAGGTCGGATTCGTTGAACGGCTTTTCCAGGAAGTCGACGGCGCCTTTCTTCATGGTGGACACCGCCATCGGCACGTCGCCGTGGCCCGTGATGAACACGATGGGCAGTGGCGCGTTGCGGATGATGAGCTGCTCCTGCAGCTCCAGGCCGCTCATGCCGGGCATGCGCACGTCGGCGATCAGCACGCCGATCTGGCTGGCGTCGTAGTCTTCCAGGAAGGACTCGCCGCTGGCGTAGGCGCGAACGCGGTATCCATTGGCTTCCAGCAGCCAGCGCAGCGAATCGCGGACCGCTTCGTCGTCATCGACAATGAATACCGTGCTCGACAGGTGGGGCGTGTTCATGCGTGCAACTCCTCGGACTGATCGTTCTGGGCCTGCGTCTGGGTCGCAGCGCAGGGCAGGGTGAAGCGGAAGATAGTACCGCCGGCGGGATTGGGGTCAGCCCACAGGCGGCCGTGATGCGATTCGATAATGGTACGGCAGATGTTCAGCCCCATGCCCAGGCCCTGCGACTTGGTGCTGAAGAACGGTTCGAACAGGCGCTCGGGTTCGGCAAGGCCGTGGCCGCGGTCCACGACGGCCACCTCGATATGCTGCTCGTGAAGAATTACGGCAACCTTAAGCTCGTCGGACTCGCTCTTTTCCATGGCTTCCAGCCCGTTCTTGAGCAGGTTCAGCAACACCTGTTCGATCAGGATGGGGTCGGCCAGGACGTCGGGCGCGTTGGACGGCACGAAGCTGTCGATGCGGATGCGGCGCTTGCGGGCGTCGATTTCGGCAAAGCCGATGGCGTTGTCGACGATGCGGCCGATGGCGACGCGCTGGCGGCGCGGCTCGCTGCGTTTCACGAATTCGCGGATGCGGCTGATGATCTTGCCGGCGCGCTCGGCCTGGGACGCCGCCTTTTCCAGCGCGGGCAGCAGCATGTTGGGACTGGTGTGGCCGGCCTTGACCAGCGCCACCGCGCCCATGCTGTAGTTGGCGATGGCCGTCAGCGGCTGGTTCAGTTCGTGCGCCAGCGACGAGGCCATTTCGCCCATCGTGGTCAGACGGCTGGTGAGCTGGATCTTTTCCTGCTGCACGCGCGACGCTTCCTCGTGACCGCGGCGCTCGGTGATGTCGCGCGCCACCTGCATGCGCACGCGGCGGCCGTCCGTCCAGGCCAGCATGCGGTGGTGCACTTCAAACCAGCGCTGCACCGACGGCGCAAAGACCTCGACCGATTCGTCGGTGAAGCGGCCGCGGCGGCCGGCCAGCAGTTCGTCGTGGCCACCCGTCTGCGCGCCGAACACGCGGCGGTACGTGCGGTTGGCGAACAGCAGTTCCAGCCCGTCGTGGGTGTCGGCCGTGACCGAGATGGCGTCGTCCAGGCCTTCCAGCACGGTCATGAAGCGCTCGTGCGCGGCGGTCAGGGCCTCGCGGATGCGCTTGGGCTCGGTGATGTCTGTCATGGACGTCATCCAGCCGATCTGGTTGCCATTAGGGTCCAGCAACGGGGACACATACATGCGCGCCGTGAAGCGCGAACCGTCGCGCCGCTGCGCCTCGACTTCCAGGCCGCTGCTGGGGGTCTTGCCCGACATCAGCACGTCCAGCGTGTGCTGGTGCTGTTCGTGGCGGCCAGGCACCCAATAAGGGAAGGGCGGGCTGCGGCCGATCAGGTCGGCCTCGTTCCAGCCGATCATCCGGCAGAAGGCGGGGTTCACGTAGGCGATGCGGCCTTCCATGTCGAGCACGCGCATGCCCGTGGACATGGAGTTTTCCATGGCGCGCCGAAAACCCGTTTCGGCAATGAGCGCGGCCTCGGCGGTGGACCGGAAGCGGGTGTAGCGCCACAGCATGAGCAGGCTGATGACAATAACGCAGGACAGCGCCAGCACGACCCAGATCAGGCGTTGCTGACGCAGCTCCTGGTCTATCGTGACAAACATGACGCTGTCGTCATGGATGCGCTGCAGCCAGAAGAACACCGCCATCACACAGATATAGAGGATCAGCACCATGGCGGGCGTGACCCAGTACACCCCGCGCCGCCGGGTGCGGGCGTGGTCGTGGAAAGGCGTGGGTATGTTGGACTTGGGCGCGCTGGACATGGAATTCGGGGCCGGTAGACCGCGCATTTTAGTGCGTGTTGGGAGGGAATTGCCGGGAATCAAGTCCACCATTCGGCCTAGACCGTAAAAAGTATGGCGTTCAGCGATTCAGCTTCCGTTCAACTTTCCACATTATGAAATGCCGTACCGCAACATGAAATTTTCCTTGCGACCGGTTAATCTTCTTTCTTAGAATGCCGCCTGACAGGAAACCCGCCCCTGGCAGGTCCTTTGAACACCCCGACCCCATGCATTGCATGGTAGCCCGGATGATCCCGGCTACCATGCAATGTCCGCGAGTAGATCAATAAGCGGGTGTGTGGTCACGACGAACCCCAACAGGAGACACACGATGTCCTCTAACGCCCAGGCTGGCGCCGTACAGGCCGCCAACGACGAAGACACCCTTGAAACCCAGGAGTGGCTCGAAGCCCTGGCAGCCGTCCTTGATCGCGAAGGACCGCAGCGCGCCCATTACCTGCTGGAACGCCTGATCGACGAAGCCCGTCGCTCCGGCGCTCACATCCCGTTCTCGCCCAATACCGCTTACGTCAACACGATTCCCCCCGGCCTGGAGCCGGCGCACCCGGGCAACCTGGAACTGGAAACGCGCATCCGCTCGTACGTGCGCTGGAACGCCATGGCCATGGTGGTCAAGGCCAACAAGCACAACCCGCCCGATGGCGGCGACCTGGGCGGCCACATCGCGTCGTTCGCCTCGCTGGCCACCATGATTGGCTGCGGCCAGAACCACTTCTGGCACGCCGAAGACGAAGGCCACGGCGGCGACCTGGTCTATTTCCAGGGCCACACCTCGCCCGGCATGTACGGCCGCGCCTACCTTGAAGGCCGCCTGACCGAAGACCAGCTGAACCACTTCCGCCAGGAAGTGGACGGCAAGGGCCTGTCCTCGTACCCGCATCCGAAGCTGATGCCGGACTTCTGGCAGTTCCCGACGGTGTCGATGGGCCTGGGCCCGCTGATGGCCATCTACCAGGCCCGCTTCCTGAAGTACCTGCACGCCCGCGGCATCGCCGACACCAGCAACCGCAAGGTCTGGGTGTTCTGCGGCGACGGCGAAATGGACGAACCCGAGTCGCTGGGCGCCATCGCTCTCGCGGCCCGTGAAAAGCTCGACAACCTGATCTTCGTCATCAACTGCAACCTGCAGCGCCTGGACGGCCCGGTGCGCGGCAACGGCAAGATCATCCAGGAACTGGAAGGCGACTTCCGCGGTTCGGGCTGGAACGTCATCAAGCTGATCTGGGGCGGCTACTGGGATCCGCTGCTTGCGCACGACAAGGAAGGCATCCTGCGCCAGATCATGGAAGAAACCGTCGACGGCGAGTACCAGGCGTACAAGGCCAACGACGGCAAGTTCGTCCGCGAACATTTCTTCGGCAAGCACCCCAAGCTGCTGGAAGCCGTGTCGCGCATGAGCGACGAGGACATCTGGCGCCTGAACCGTGGCGGCCATGATCCCCACAAGGTGTACGCGGCCTTCAAGTCGGCCACCGACCACACCGGCCAGCCGACCGTCATCCTGGCCAAGACCATCAAGGGCTACGGCATGGGCCACGTCGGCCAGGCCAAGAACCCGACCCACCAGCAAAAGAAGCTGGAACTGGATTCCATCCGCGAATTCCGCGACCGCTTCGGCATCCCGATCCCGGACGACAAGCTGGCCGATCTGCCGTACTTCAAGCCGGCCGAAGATTCGCCCGAAATGAGGTACCTGCACGAGCGCCGCGCCGCGCTGGGCGGCTACCTGCCGCGCCGCCGCGCCAAGGCCGACGAGCAACTGAAGGCCCCCGCGCTGGACGCCTTCAAGGCCGTGCTGGAACCCACCGCGGAAGGCCGCGAAATCTCGACCACCCAAGCCTTCGTGCGCATCCTGAACCAGGTGCTGCGCGACAAGGAACTGGGTCCGCGCGTCGTGCCGATCCTGGCCGACGAATCGCGCACCTTCGGCATGGAAGGCCTGTTCCGCCAGATCGGCATCTACGCGCCGGAAGGCCAGAAGTACACCCCGGTCGACAAGGACCAGGTCATGTACTACAAGGAAGCGGCTGACGGCCAGCTCCTGCAGGAAGGCATCAACGAAGCGGGCGCGATGAGCTCGTGGATTGCGGCGGCCACGTCGTACTCCTCGAACAACCGCATCATGATCCCGTTCTTCATCTACTACTCGATGTTCGGGTTCCAGCGCATCGGCGACCTGGCCTGGGCTGCCGGCGACATGCAGGCGCGCGGCTTCCTGCTGGGCGGCACTGCCGGCCGCACGACGCTGAACGGCGAAGGCCTGCAGCACGAAGACGGCCACAGCCACATCCTGGCCTCGACCATCCCGAACTGCGTGTCGTACGACCCGACGTTCGGCCATGAGCTCGCCGTGATCATCCAGCACGGTCTGAAGCGCATGGTGGAAGACCAGGAAAACGTCTACTACTACCTGACGGTGATGAACGAAAACTACCCGCAGCCCGGTCTGACCAAGGGCGACGAGGAAGGCATCATCAAGGGCATGTACAAGCTCAAGTCGCACGGCAAGGGCAAGAACCGCGTGCAGCTCATGGGTTCGGGCACCATCCTGCGCGAAGTCATGGCCGCCCAGGAACTGCTGGCTGCCGACTGGGATGTCGCTTCCGACCTCTGGAGCGTCACCAGCTTCACCGAGCTGCGCCGCAACGGCCTGGACGCCGAACGCCACAACATGCTGCACCCCGACGAGAAGAAGCCGCAGGTCGCTTACGTCACGGAACAGCTGGCCAAGACGGAAGGCCCGATCATCGCGTCGACCGACTACATGAAGCTCTTTGCGGACCAGATCCGTCCGTTCGTGCCCAAGGGCCGCGAATACAAGGTGCTGGGCACCGATGGTTTCGGCCGTTCGGATTTCCGCGCCAAGCTGCGCGAGCACTTCGAAGTGGATCGCCACTTCGTCGTCGTCGCCGCCCTGCGGGCGCTGGCCGACGAAGGCAAGGTGCCGGTTGCCAAGGTGGCCGAAGCCATCAAGAAGTACGGCATCAATCCGAACAAAGCCAACCCGCAATACGCCTGAGGGTAAAGAGACATGAGCAACATCGTGCAAATCAAGGTTCCCGACATCGGCGACTTCAAGGAAGTGGAAGTCATTGAAGTGCTGGTTGCCGTGGGCGACACGATCAAGGCGGAACAAAGCCTGATCACGGTCGAATCCGACAAGGCCTCGATGGAAATCCCCGCGTCGCAAGGCGGCGTGGTCAAGTCCATCGCCGTGAAGGTCGGCGACAAGGTCGCCGAAGGCGCGGTCGTGCTGGAAGTGGAAGCGGCCGACGCTGGCGCCGCCAAGGAAGAGGCCCCCAAGGCTGAATCCAAACCGGCCGTCAAGGAAGAGCCGAAGCAGGCCGCCGCCGCCGCGCCCAAGGCCGAGGCCTCGGCGCCCGCGCCGGCTGCCTCCAGCGGCCCGGTCGAGATCGAAGTGCCGGACATCGGCGACTTCAAGGAAGTCGAAGTTATCGAAGTCATGGTCGCGGTCGGCGACATCATCAAGGCCGAGCAAAGCCTGATCACCGTCGAGTCCGACAAGGCCTCGATGGAGATCCCGGCCTCGCAAGGCGGCGTGGTCAAGGAAGTGAAGGTCAAGGTCGGCGACAAGGTCGCCAAGGGCTCGATCGTGGTGGTGGTGGAAGGCGGCGCGCAAGCCGCTGCCGCCCCGGCCGCGAAGTCCGAAGCTGCGCCGGCCCCGGCTGCCAAGCCGGAAGCCAAGGCAGAATCGGCGCCCGCGCAGGCTGCCGCGCCCGCCTCGCGTCCGGCCCCCGCCGCCGCGCTGGAAGACGCCAACCTCAAGCCCGGCCAGTTGCCGCACGCGTCGCCGTCCGTGCGCAAGTTTGCGCGCGAACTGGGCGTGAACCTGTCGAAGGTCAAGGGCACGGGTCCCAAAGAACGCATTACCGCCGACGACGTGCGTGGTTTCGTCAAGCAGGCCCTGTCGGCTGCGCCGGCGGCCGCTGCTGCCGGTGGTTCGGCCGATGGCGCCGCGCTGGGCCTCTTGCCGTGGCCGAAGGTCGACTTCACCAAGTTCGGCCCGATCGAAGCCAAGCCGCTGTCGCGCATCAAGAAGATTTCCGGCGCGAACCTGCACCGCAACTGGGTCATGATCCCGCACGTCACCAACAACGACGAAGCGGACATCACCGACCTGGAAGCGCTGCGCGTCACGCTGAACAAGGAAAACGAGAAGTCGGGCATCAAGGTCACGATGCTGGCCTTCCTGATCAAGGCCGTGGTCGCGGCCCTGAAGAAATTCCCCGAGTTCAACGCCTCGCTGGACGGCGACAACCTGGTGCTCAAGCAGTACTACCACATCGGCTTTGCCGCCGACACGCCCAACGGGCTGGTGGTGCCGGTGATCCGGGATGCCGACAAGAAGGGCATCCTGCAGATCGCCCAGGAAATGACCGACCTGTCCAAGAAGGCGCGCGACGGCAAGATCTCGCCCGCCGAAATGCAGGGCGGCTGCTTCTCGATCTCGTCGCTCGGCGGCATCGGCGGCACCTCGTTCACGCCCATCATCAACGCGCCTGAAGTCGCGATCCTGGGTGTGTCGCGCTCGTCGCACAAGCCTGTGTGGGACGGCAAGCAATTCGTGCCGCGCCTGATCGTGCCGCTGTCGCTGTCCTACGACCACCGCGTCATCGACGGCGCCGCGGCCGCGCGCTTCAACGCCTATCTGGGTGCGCTGCTGGCCGACTTCCGCCGCATCGCGCTGTAAACGGGGAGCCCTATGAGCAATACCGTTCAAATCAAAGTGCCGGACATCGGCGACTTCAAGGAAGTGGAAGTCATCGAAGTGCTGGTTGCGGTGGGCGACACGATCAAGGCGGAACAGAGCCTGATCACCGTTGAGTCCGACAAGGCCTCGATGGAAATCCCCGCGTCGCAAGGCGGCGTGGTCAAGTCCATCGCCGTGAAGGTCGGCGACAAGGTTGCTGAAGGCGCGGTCGTGTTGGAAGTGGAAGCGGCTTCGGGTGCTGACGCTGGCGCCGCCAAGGAAGCGGCTCCCAAAGCTGGGTCCAATGCCGATCCCAAGCCGGCTGCCAAGTCTGAAGCGCCCAAGGCCGAAGCGGCCAAGGCCGCCGCGCCTGCCGCCGCCACCTACAGCGGTTCGGCCGATGGCGAATACGACATGCTGGTGCTGGGCGCGGGCCCCGGCGGCTACTCCGCCGCCTTCCGCGCCGCCGACCTGGGCCTGTCCGTGGTCCTGGTCGAACGCTACAGCACGCTGGGCGGCGTCTGCCTGAACGTGGGCTGCATCCCGTCCAAGGCGCTGCTGCACAACGCCGCCATCATCGACGAAGCCCGCGAACTGGCTGCCCACGGCATCAGCTTCGGCGAGCCCAAGATCGACCTGGACAAGCTGCGCGGCTACAAGGACAGCGTGGTCGCCAAGCTGACCGGCGGCCTGGCTGGCATGGCCAAGGCGCGCAAGGTCACCGTGGTGACGGGCGTGGGCGAATTCGCCGACGCCAACCACCTGACCGTCAAGGGCGCCGACGGCAAGTCGCAGACCCTGCGTTTCAAGCAGGCCATCATCGCCGCTGGCAGCCAGTCGGTGAAGCTGCCGTTCCTGCCCCAGGACGAGCGCATCGTCGACTCCACCGGCGCCTTGCTGCTGCGTGAAGTGCCCAAGAAGATGCTGATCATTGGCGGCGGCATCATCGGCCTGGAAATGGGCACGGTGTACTCGACGCTGGGCGCGCGCCTGGACGTCGTGGAAATGCTGGACGGCCTGATGCAGGGCGCCGACCGCGACCTGGTCAAGGTGTGGCAGAAGAAGAACGCCTACCGCTTCGACAACATCATGTTGAAGACCAAGACGGTGGGCGCCGAAGCCAAGAAGGACGGCATCTACGTCACCTTCGAAGGCGAGGGCGCACCCAAGGAACCGCAACGCTACGACCTGGTGCTGCAGGCTGTCGGCCGCAGCCCCAACGGCAAGAAGATCGGCGCCGACAAGGCGGGCATCGCCGTCACCGACCGCGGTTTCATCGAGGTCGACCGCCAGATGCGCACCAACGTGCCGCACATCTACGCCATCGGCGACATCGTCGGCCAACCCATGCTCGCCCACAAGGCCGTGCATGAAGGCCACGTCGCCGCCGAAGCCGCCGCCGGCCAGAAGTCCTTCTTCGACGCACGCGTCATCCCGTCGGTGGCCTACACCGATCCGGAAGTGGCGTGGGTCGGCCTGACCGAAGAAGAAGCCAAGAAGCAGGGCATCAAGATCGAGAAGGGCGTGTTCCCGTGGGCAGCCTCGGGCCGCGCCATCGCCAACGGCCGCGACGAGGGCTTCACCAAGCTCATCTTCGACGCCGAAACGCATCGCATCCTGGGCGGCAGCATCGTGGGCACCCATGCCGGCGACCTGATCAGCGAACTGGCGCTGGCCGTGGAAATGGGCGCCGACGTCGTCGACATCGCCAAGACCATCCACCCGCACCCGACGCTGGGTGAATCGGTGGGCATGGCCGCGGAAGTCGCCGAAGGCGTCTGCACCGACTTGCCGCCGATGAAGAAGAAGTAACGCGCCGCGGCTTGCTGCGGTTGCAACAAAAAGCGCCGCCCCTTTTTGAGGGGGCGGCGCTTTTTTATGCGTGTACGTTGTGGATGTGTGCGCTGTTTGCCCGCGCTTCTTATGCGAGGGCTGTCTGTGCAAACGCTGTACGTGCCAGCGCTGTACGTAGGTTGTTTGCGGGGGCCTTTGTTTGGGCAGTGCAGGGGCGCGTGATCAGGCGTCGATTCGCCGGTACGACGCGGGCGAAAACCGCAGGGCCAGCGCCAGCAGCATGACTGCGCCACCCAGCATCACGATCCAGGCCTCGGTCAGGCTGGAAAACCGGTCGCGCAGGATGCCCGCCAGCAATGGCATGAAGCTCGCAATCAAGTAGCCGCCGCCTTGCACGAACGCCGCCAGCATGCCCGCTTGTGCCGGATCGTCCAGGTGGTCCATCGCCACGATCAGTGACAACGGAAACAGCGCGCCGATTCCGATGCCAAGCAGCAGGCACGCCAGCAGCGCCAACTTGAGCGGGGCAAGGATCAGGCATGTCAGTCCGCAGATCAGAATGGTCAGCACGGCGCCCAGCGGCTTGCGGCGATCCGGAAAGCGGCCGATCCAGGCCGACACGGCCAGACCCGCCATCACTTCGGCCAGCGTCAGGCCGCCCAGCAGAAAACCGGCGGCGGA
Source organism: Achromobacter animicus (assembly GCF_902859585.1). Taxonomy (GTDB): domain Bacteria; phylum Pseudomonadota; class Gammaproteobacteria; order Burkholderiales; family Burkholderiaceae_B; genus Achromobacter; species Achromobacter animicus. Next base: position 41,754 of record NZ_CADIJM010000023.1, read on the forward strand.
AGGTTCCCACCCGAGACCGGTGTAGAACGGCGGCAGCCACGCCAGCACCAGCGTGTAGGCGCCGGTGCCGATGCCAAAGAACAGCATCAGCTCCCACGCCCGCAGATTGCGCCAGAAGCTGCGTGGTGCCGTGCGCGCGGTGCGGTGCAGGGGCGATGAGGCGTCGGCGCGATCTTGCGCTGCGTTGAGCCACAGCGGCAACGCCAGCAGCGCGGGCACGCTCCAGAACGCCAATACGGCGGGCCACCCGACGCTACCCGCAAGCCCCGCGGCGCTGGCCGCCGCGACGGCCGCGCCCGCCATGATGCCGGTGGTGTACAAGCCAAACACGCGTCCCATGTCATGCGCGAAATTGCGCTTGATGAAGGCGGGCAGCAAGGTCTGCACCAGCGCAATGCCGACGCCCGCCAACACCGCCGTCAGCAGCAACCCGTAGGTCTGCGTCCCGACATATCGCGCGGCGCAAGCAAGGGCCACCATCGCCACGCCCAGTGCGATCCCGGTGCGTTCATTCAGGTATTTGTTGAGGCGCCCGCCCGCGAGCGCGCAGATCCCCATGACGAACACGGGCAACGTCGTCAGCAGGCTGGCCTGCGTATTGGTCGCGCCGGTGGCCGCCTGGATCATGTCCAGCAACGGCCCAATGGCGGCCAGCGCGGGCCGCAGATTCAACGCCACGGCCACGATGGCGACGATGGCAAACAAGGGGCGTAACCGCACGCGCGTCATGGATATCTCGACATCAAGTTATTTGATATCGAAGTATATAGACGGCGCAGTGGGTTCGGCAACGGGATATCATGGCTGCCAATGTAAATAGCTTCATGTAGAGACAACCATGAATGATCGTGCTCGGCGCGCGCAGGAAGAATGGCAGCGTGAACGTCCTGACATCGACGCCAACGTGATGGCGCTGGTCGGGCGACTGCTGCAAGCCACACATCTGCTGGAGCGCAACTGGTTCCTGCCGCTGGCGGCGCAGTTCGAATTGCACCAAGGCGAGTTCGACGTCATCGCCACGTTGAGGCGGTCAGGCAATCCGTACGCCATGACACCCACTGATCTGCACGAGGGCCTGATGCTGTCGTCGGGCGCGATGACGAGCCGGCTGGATCGTCTTGAACGAAAAGGCCTAATCGAACGTGTGCCGTCGCCGAACGACCGGCGCAGCACGCTGGTGCGGCTTACGCCAGCGGGCCTGGCGCTCATCGACAAGCTGCTGCCGCTGCATGTGGCGAATGAACAGCAGGCGATGGCTGCATTGACGCAAAAGGAACAGGCGCAGCTGGATGGATTGCTGGCGAAGTTGATTGTGGGGTTGGAGCGTAAGCCGGCGGGTTGAGCGGGCGGCGGCTCTGGCGCAGGCTTCGCAAGCCATACAGAGGCCGGCATCCCTCGCGAGGTGCGCGTCAGATGTTGCCCTGACCCGACGAACAGCCGTCCAATTGAAAAAGCCGCCCGTGGGCGGCTTATCTGCCTTGCATTCCGTTGCGGCTGATCGCCGCGCGGTTTGAATTCAGGCGTGGGTGTTGATGCGCGAACCCAGCGTGCCGTCGATGGCCAGCACCGGCAGCGATTGCAACAGCGTGGCGACCGAGTCGGCTTGCGCGTTGATCGCCTTCTTCGTCACCGATGCCTGCACTTCCATCATGAGGTTCGCGTCGCGCAAGGCCAGGGCGGAATTGACGGTGTTGTTGACGGAAGCATCCATGGTCTAGGTGTCCTGGTGATGTGAGGCCGGATCAGCGGCCGAAGCAAGTCGCATTATGGGGCACGCCAATCGAATGATGCAAAACATTTCGCAATGATCGCGAGGCGCAGTGCATTGTGGCGGGGGATCGTGGCGGGCATGTGACAGGTAAGGTCTTTGCTTGCCACGGCGGCATTGGCCTGTGCCACGTGCGGTCATGGCCGGCTACGGCTGCGCCGGGCATTCCTTCACTTTGCCCCAGCCTTCATTGGGTTCGCAGTACTGCTTGCGGGCGGCCCACGCGCATTCGGGACGTTCGAAGAAGCCCAGTTTCGCGCATTGCGCGAGTTCGCCGTCCAATACTGCAACCCATGCCATGGGATCCGGCGCGGGGATCTCGGTGATGCGCAGTGTGGACTGCGGCGCGGCCGGGGCGGGTTCTGCCGAAGAAACCGGCGCAGGGACGCGTTCAGGGGCGGCGGAACTGCCTCGTTCTGATGGCGCAGTGATGGAGGGCGCGGCGTCGGCTGCGGGCGGCGTTGCGGGTTGGGGATCGGGTTCGACCGATGTGGAAACCACCGGCTCCGGGGACGATGGCGCGGGCTCGGAAGGCCGTTCCGATTGCGCGCCGCTCGATGCTGACGCGCCACCATTGGCGGTAGCATCCACACCCGACGACAAGGGCGGCTGAGGCGTCAGCGGCACGCGCACCGGACTGGCGGCCGTCGTTCCCGACGTCGCGCTATTCGGTGAGTTCCACGACACCACGAGCAACACCAGGGCGCCATAGATGGCGAGGGTATAAACCACGGTCACCGTAGCGCATCCGAGGCGCCGGCGCGTGATGGGTCCACCCTCGTCGCGGCCTAACAGGCCTCGCCACCCCACAAGCGCCGCTCCCGGCGCTGATATCAACCACCAGCACAAACGCTTGAACCATCCGGGCTCGTTGCGGGGCAGGGATGCCTGCACCTGCGCAGCCAGCAATTCCCGCAAGGCGCGGTTTTCTTCGCGCAGACGCATGGTCTGCGAGTCCGCAGGCCCCTGGTCGTCTGGATCCGGCGTGCTGTCGTGCTGCGTAGCGAGTGGATCGGTAGGCGTGGCGGTCATGGGTGAAAAATATGGATACAAAGGCGTGCGGTCGCAATTATGCGCGATGGACTGATGGAGGCAATGAGGGAATAGGGCCGGAAAAAGGCGGCTTCGCGTGAGATCGGCGATCCGAGCGGCGGTGCGCGGGGGGATGCCTCGGCGCCTGGTACGGCGAGCGTTCTCGCGTGCCACCACTGCGCATGGCGGAAGAATCCGCGACCTGAAAAGAAACAAGCCGGCGTGAGCCGGCTTGTCTGTTCGACCAGGTGCGAAGCACCCGGTGCGAGGAAGGCGGGCAGGGAGGTCTTGCGACCAGATCCTGCCCAACCGTCGGGCGTTGCGGCGTGATTAACGCAGCAGCGACAGAACGGTTTGCGGCACTTGGTTGGCTTGCGCCAGAACCGAGGTGCCAGCCTGTTGCAGGATCTGAGCCTTGGACATGTTCGACACTTCCGTGGCGTAGTCGGCGTCTTGAATACGCGAACGAGCCGAGGACAGGTTGTTCACGACGTTGTTCAGGTTGGCGATCGTCGATTCCAGACGGTTCTGCACGGCACCGAGTTCGCCGGTCAGCTTGTCGAGTTTGGTGAAGGCGGCGTCCAGGGTCTTCAAGGGGTCGGTGGTCTTGTCGCCGGCGCTTTCGGTCTTGGTGGTCAGTTCACCCTTCGAATTGACGTAGGCGGTGGAACCGATCTTCGGTGCGTACTCACCCGGGCCGTTGCCACCGGAAACTTTAACTTCGCCCGTATCCTTGTTGACCGTGTATTCCGTAGTGTATTGATCGACCTTCGTGAACGAGCCATTTCCGTCAACGTAGGTAGCGTTCGCTCCGGCGGAAGCCCCATTTACCAGGGTGACGGCAGCTGCAAAAATGCCTGATCCCATGTCAACCGTCGTGTTTCCGGTCATCGACTTGTTCAGCACCGTGTCCTTCGTTGCCACGTCGGTGAACTGCAGTTCACCGTTTGCGGCTGCGGCGAACGTGCCGCCGGCTTGGGTGTACTTGGTTTCGCCAACGGTAATCGATGCACCAGCGTACTTGTACGTATTAGCCGCGCCGCTGCCTTGCGCGACGGCAGCGAACATGTTAGCCATCGTAGCGACGTTCGAACCGGTTCCATTGTTGGTCGTCAGTTCACCGGCTGCGGACAGGTACGCCTGCTCGCCATTCAAAGTCACCTTACCCGTCGAATCGACTTCGAAGCTGGCCGATTTGGTGGCATTCGTGAACGTGCCGGTAACGGTGCCGCTAGTGGGGATTTGCTTCGCCGCAAGGTCTGCAACGGTGTTGCCAACAGCGCCAGTCTTGTTGGTGAAGGTGAAGTTACCCTTTTCGGCGTCGTACGTGTAGACCGTCGGCGTTCCAGCGGTGTCGGTCGTAACCTTGTCGCCGTTGGCCAGTTTGTCAAACACTTGAGCGCTAGTCACAGCATCGTGCTTGGTGATGACGTTGTAGACGCCAGAGCCTGCAGCAGTTTCCGTGCCCTTCGCTGCGCTAATATCGGTCACAGTCGCAGTTCGGTTTTGCGTGACGCCTTTGCCATTGACGTTGAAACCGTCCAAACCGAGCGTCTTCACGCTGATTTCGGACAAGTTCAGCGTAATCGTTTCCCCGTCGTTAGCGCCAACTTGCAGCGTCAGCGGTTTAGCCGAATCAGACAGAACCTTCACGCCGTTGAAGTCGGTTTGCTGCGAGATGCGGTCGATGTCAGCCATGCGCTGGTTGATTTCGCCTTGAACCGAATCCAGCTGTTCTTGCGAGTAGCTGCCGTTCGACGCTTGAACGGTCAGTTCGCGGATACGCTGCAGGTGGGTGTTGACTTCGGAAGCGGCGCCTTCCGTCGTCTGGGCCAGCGAGATACCGTCGTTGGCATTCCGAGCGGCTTGGGTCAGGCCCTTGACGTTCGCAGTGAAGCGGTTGGCAATGGCCATACCGGCGGCGTCGTCCTTAGCGCTGTTGATGCGCAGGCCCGACGACAGGCGTTCAATGGCGGTACCCAGGGAAGATTGCGACTTGTTCAGGTTGTTCTGAGCAACGAGCGACAAGTAGTTGGTATTGATGACTGCAGCCATGTTTAGGCTCCCAAGAGAGAAAGGCTTCTTCAAACCGGGCAGCTAGGCCGCCCAAACTGTAACGGTGAGGTATCGACTTGCTTGCTGAATCTCTTCCGTTGCCAGGATAACGGCAGCGCTTTATCAACCTTTAGGGGCCTGCTGCATGTTTTTTGTTTGGGAGCGCGAGCGGTGACTTAGGTGCGGATGCTCGCGCCCCTTCAGCCGGTTCAATCAAGGGGTCAAATCAATACGCCTTGATTGCGGAGCCCTGTCAGAACGTCATTGAGCAGCGACTGAGCGACCGAGTCGAGATTTCGGGTGCGCTTCAGTGATTTTCCTGATGGATGTGCTAGTTCTCCAGCCGCGAGCGCGTCTCGAAGAAGAGTGCGGAGTCCGGATACGGTGTTCGTGCCATCGATGTGCCCCATTATGAATTTGCAGATGGGGTCGCTCGGCAAGCGTACGTTGTGATGCCAGAGGTTGTAGAGTCCAATCTCATGATTGCCGAGATTAATGAACTCGCGTAGGGATTTCAGCCCCGCAATCAGCTCGGGGGGCACCCGCGATTCGTATGTCACCGGCTCTAGGCGGTATTCAAGCGCATTGGCATTGAGCAATGTGACGAGGTGATGGAGGACCAGTTCGTCTAGTTCAGAGTCTGGCAGTTCGCGGGTTTTGGGACGGGCGGCTTTTACCAAATCCGAAAAAGGTACGCATTTAGGCCAAGCTTGCCGCAGTACTTCCGCAACGGCAACGAAAGACGCATCTTGGGATGCGATTCCGACATTGTGAATCGTAAGATACCTGCGTTCGGCGGTGGGAGACCCTGCAGGCGTGGGCTGCCGGGTTAAGAACGCGGCAAGATACATTTGCGCGAATGCGTTGGCTTCCGGGCGATCTAAGATTTTTGAATCCCTGTCGGAATGGACCAGCATACTCTTCCGAAAGGTTCGCCCTACCGCGAAATCGAGGTACTGCTCTCTCACTTCTCGAGTTTCATTCGCCGACAGTGCGTTCTGCATGACAGCGACGTTGTCCCCGTAATTTGAAGCCATGGATGCCTGCGGTTCGGCATCAGCCAAATACGTCAGACCTGCTTGTTGAGCTGCAGCCACAAACTCCAAGAAGTAGCAAGGGCTGTTGACTGCTTCAAGATGCTCATGCATCAAGTAATAGTCTGACTGCGAGCGCAATTGACGAGCTGCATGTTGAAGTGATGAGCGCATGGGATTGTTCGGCGACAAACCGTGCTCAAGCATGCCTAAGACATCTTTAGCTCTGGCAAGCCGCTCTTGGGGGTCAGAGATGCTGTGACTGTTAAGGATCATCGCATCCCGAACGACGTCAGACGCTTTCCATCCCGGGTAGGTGTTATAGCTGATATATGCGATGCCCTCGGGAGCGAGGTTCTCTCGACATACCCGCAAAATTGCTGCGCGGACCTCGGGCGGAACCCAGCTGAACACCCCGTGAGCGATGATGTAGTCAAACTGGCCAAATTCGGGCGTGACGTCCGTAACGCTCATGGCTCGCAGATCGACGTTTCGCAAGTCCATGACTTCAATGGCAGCCCGCCCCTTTTTTATCTGTTGAGGCGACAGATCGATACCAACGACCTTCGCAACAGGGTTTGCGGCCGCAAAGGGAAGAAGATTTCCTCCAGCAGCGCAACCGATTTCCAGTACTCGCGCGCTTTCCACCGCTGGTGCTGGCAGACCGTACAGAGCGGCGACGGCCCGGAGTCTTCCTGGGGCGCTCATTGAGAAGGCGTTCGAGACGTAGGGGGTTTCGTCATAAGCGTCGGAAAGAGCCTGGTTGAGTACGTCGGTTTCGGACATAGAAATCTCAAGTGAAATGGAATGCTGAGGAATTGCACGCGGCATGAGCTTTGAATCGATGCCGGGCTGACAGGCTAGCAACAGCGCTCAGCGGTAAATTGGTCGAATAACGCCCCAATATCTCGGGCTTTATGGGTGATCGAAAGGCTCGGCGCGATGTTTGCGGGTGACAGAAACCGTAAGCCGAGACGACGGGGCCACGGACTGCTTAACCCTGTCCCGCAAGCCGGCCAACCGCCATTAACGTTGCTGACTATCGGAATGTCGCTCAAATAATCTGCGCGATCTGCCCCTCCTGCGGCAACTCCTGCCAAGCCTGATCCTTCAACCGAGCCCGGATCCGCGCCGTCGCCTGCGAGCGCAGCTGGCACACTCGCGCCTCGGTCACATTCATGATCGCGCCGATTTCCTTCAGATTCAGCCCCTGCTCGTAACACAACGACAGCAGCAGCTTCTCCCGATCGGGCAGGGCGTCAATCGCATGCACCAACGCCTGCCGGAAATCTCCGGCCAAGAGCGAATCCAGCGGATTCCCACTCGGCGCCCCGTGATTCAACGTCGCAGACCAATCGGCCTGCCCCGACGCCGAATCGGGTTCGGTGGTGAAGTCTTCGTAATGCACGATCTGCACGCCTTGCGCATCGTGCAGCAGCGACTGGTATTCATCCAGCGTCAGTTCAAGCTGCGCGGCGATCTCGGCCTCAGTCGGCGCGCGCATCAAACGCTGTTCCAGAAACTGGATCGCCTGTTCGATCTTGCGGGCCTTCGTGCGCACGCTGCGCGGCAACCAGTCCTGGCCGCGAAGCTCGTCGAGCATCGCGCCACGGATACGCGTCGTGGCGTAGGTCTCGAATTGCGCGTCCGCGGTTTCCTGATAACGGCGGACGGCATCAAGCAGGCCGATCATGCCGGCTTGTATCAAGTCGTCGAGTTCGACGCTGGCGGGAAGCCGGGCGAGCAATTGCAAAGCCAGCTTCCGAACTAGCGGCGCGTATTCGACCAGGCTGTCATCTGCGTGGGGCATTGCGGGAATTCTGGCGGAGTCCATCGTGAAGCGCGGTCGTGTTGCCAATTTGCGACATTGTCGACAAGCGCGGCTACGGTAAGGCGGGCGAATCTTACGAGTCGCTAAGTTGGCATTGTCGGCAATGGGGCGCCGTTCATTTCAGGAAGTACGCAACGTTTTGAATGCTTATTTGGCAAATTGGCGAAAATTTGTCACGAAGTTGTATGTCAAGGTGTGTCTAGAAAGGCACGTTGCGCAACATCAACAAAGATTTGTCATATAAGTCATAGAAAATGACATCACCTGTGGTAAATTTTACTTAATTTGCGAACAAATGATACATTTCGCATAAAAACAGGATGCAGCAAGCAGTCAGGTAACAATCGTTGCCTGCGCTATGAGTAATCAAGCCCCTCGGGTGGGATAGGGATAGGGAGTACGGCGTGCAACAAGTCGAAAATTCTTTGCTGGCAGACATTCGCGAAGTGAATCTGTCATATCTGTTACTGGCTCAGCGTATGTTGCGGGACGATTTCGCCGCATCGATGTTCCGCCTGGGTTTCAGCAACGAAGTCGCTGACATTCTCATGCGCCTTTCGCCGGCGCAATTGGTGAAACTGGCCAGCTCCAGCTCGCTGCTGTGCCGTTTCCGCTTTGACGATTACAGCCTGCTGTCCGCGCTGACTCACGACGTTCTGGGTGGTGCGCTGCAACAAGCGCATGCAACCATCCTGCTCGCCAAGCAGCCTGTCGAAGAACTGGCCTGACGGCCTCGCGAATTCCACTCGGATACACCTGTAATGGCCTCCAAGAGCGTTTCCCAGGAAGCGGACGACATTCTGCTTGCTAGCTCCATGATTACGCTGGGCGCGCGCCTTCAGGTGCTTGAGGCTGAAACAAGCCTCAGCCATGATCGCCTCGCCCGCCTGTATCGCGAAATCCGCGGCTGCTCGCCACCCAAGGGCATGCTGCCTTTTTCGGTTGACTGGTTCATGACCTGGCTGCCGAATATTCATTCCTCTCTCTTCTATAACGTGTATTCGTTCCTGAATACGCGCACCACCAGCAAGGGCATACGCGCCACCATCGATGCGTATCGCCTGTATCTCGAAAACGCGGGGCAGGAAACCGCGGATGCCGAGCCCGTCCTGAGCTTTACCCGGGCGTGGATGCTGGTGCGATTCTTCGATAGCGGCATGTTGCAGCTCTCTGCGTGCCGGCAATGCGGCGGCCATTTCATCGCCCACGCCCACGATCCGCAGTCCGATTTCGTGTGCGCCATCTGCCGCCCGCCACCTCGCGCCGGCAAGACCCGCGCGGCGGCCAAAGCACGCGCCGGCAGCCGTTCAGCCCCCATTGCGACCGCCGCTCCGACCTGATCGGGCGTCCAAATACATCAAAAGCCCTGGAAAACACCCCCTAACCCGCCTTTTTGGGGCAGGGGGGACAGGGGATCATTGACGCAAGTTATAGACTTCGTTGGCAGGGGCCCGTTGTGTTGATTGTTATCGGTTTTCTTGTGGTGATCGTGTCGGTCGTCGGCAGCTTCATGGCGCTGGGCGGACACATGGGCGCGCTTTACCAGCCCTTCGAGCTGACGCTGATCTTCGGCGCGGCGTTCGGGGCTTTCCTGGCGGGCAACAGCAAGAAGTCGCTGATGCTGGTCAAGAAGGCGCTTCCCGACGCGCTCAAGAGCTCGCGCTACGGCAAGGACGTGTACATGGAGCTGATGGCGCTCCTGTATGTGCTGCTGAACAAGGCGCGCCGTGAAGGCCTGATGGCCATCGAATCGCATATCGAGGACCCGGGCTCCAGCCCGATCTTCAGCGAGTATCCCCGTATCGCCAAAGACGAGAAGCTCATGGAGTTCATTACGGACTACCTGCGCATCATGATCAGCGGCAACATGAGCTCGTTCGAAATCGAAACGCTCATGGACGAGGAAATCGAAACCTACCGCCACGAGCGCGAAGTGCCGGCGCATGCGCTGCAGCAGATGGCCGACGGCCTGCCTGCTTTCGGTATCGTGGCCGCGGTGCTGGGTGTGATCAAGGCGCTGGCCGCCGTGGATCAGCCGCCCGCCATTCTGGGTGACCTGATCTCCAAGGCGATGGTCGGCACGTTCCTGGGTATTTTGCTGGCGTACGGCTTTGTGGGTCCGCTGGCCTCCCGCGTGGAACGCCGCACCGATGAAGCCATGAAGGTGCTCGAATGCATCAAGACGACGCTGCTGGCCAGCATGAACGGTTACCCGCCCCAGCTCGCGGTGGAATTCGGCCGCAAGGTGCTGTTCTCGGCGGTCCGGCCCACCTTCGGTGAGCTGGAAGAGCACGTCCGCCAGACCAAGTCGACCGGCAAGGCCTGACGGAGCGGGCCATGAGCACGGTAAATAATCACCGTGTGGTGATCCGCCGCAAGAAGGTCAAGGGCGGCGGGCACCACGGGGGCAGCTGGAAGATCGCGTACGCCGACTTCATCACGGCAATGATGGCGTTCTTCCTGGTGATGTGGCTGGTCAGCATCGTGCCGAAGGAAGAACTGAAGGGCATCGCGGAGTATTTCCGCATGCCGCTGCGCGTCGCCATTACGGGCGGGCCCAGCAGCTCGGCGGAAACGAGCGCCGTGCCGGGCGGCGGGCAGGACCCGCTGCGCAGCGAGGGCGACGTGCGCCGCGGCCAGGGCAACCGGGTCGAGTCCCAGCCGATGGGCGACGCCGAGCGCCGCGAGCAGCATCGCCTCGAAAACCTCAAGAAGCGCCTCGAAAACGTCATCGAGACGAGCCCGGTCCTGAAATCCTTCCGGCCGCAGCTCCTGATCGATCTGACGACCGAAGGCCTGCGCATCCAGATCATCGACAACCAGAACCGCCCGATGTTCGCGACCGGCCGCGCCGAAGTGCAGCCGTACATGCGCGACATCCTGCGCGAGCTGGGGCCGGTGCTGAACGAACTGCCCAACAAGGTCAGCATCTCGGGTCATACCGACGCGTCGCAGTATGCGCGCGGCGAACGCGCCTATAGCAACTGGGAGCTGTCGGCCGACCGCGCAAACGCTTCGCGCCAGGAATTGGTGGCGGGCGGCATGAACGAAAGCAAGGTCATGCGCATCCAGGGTCTGTCTTCCAGCATGAGTCTGGTTAAAGATGATCCGTATGCAGCCGTTAATAGACGCATCAGCCTGGTGGTGCTCAACCAAAGCACCCAGAAGCGCATCGAAAGCGAGAACGCCGCAGCCGCGGATTTGAGCGCCAAGGATGCGCGCGAGGTGGGGACGGCCGTGCAGGCGGTGCAAGCCGCCAGCCAGGCCGCAACGGCAACCAAGCAGGGCGAGGCGGAGAACACCCCGCCCGCTGAAGGGGTTCGACAACAATGACGGCAACGATACTCGTCGCGGATGATTCCACGACCATGCGGATGATCGTGCAGGCGACGCTGACCGGCGCAGGCTGGAACGTGTTGACGGCTTGCAACGGCCAGGAAGCGCTGGAAGTGGCGATGGCCAACCCGGTGGATCTGGTCGTCAGCGACTGGAACATGCCGGTGAAGGGCGGTCTGGAGTTGATCCAGGGGTTGCGCGAAGAGGACCGGTACATGGACGTGCCGGTGCTGGTGCTGACCACCGAGGACGACGTGGACAGCAAGATGGCAGCCCGGGATCTGGGTGTTTGCGGCTGGCTTTCCAAGCCGGTGGATCCCGATGTGCTGGTGGAATTGGCGACCGAACTGCTCGACGAGCAGGCCGGCGCGTAGCAGGTTCATTTAGAAAGGCGTACGGGTCATGAGTTCTGGTTTGGACCTCAGTCAGTTTTACGAGACCTTTTTCGACGAGGCGGACGAGCTGCTCGCGCAAATGGAGCAGCTGTTGCTCGAGCTCGATGTGGGCGCGCCCGACATCGAGCAGCTCAACGCCATTTTCCGCGCGGCGCATTCGATCAAGGGCGGTGCGGCGACGTTCGGCTGTTTCAACCAGCTGGCGGGCACGACCCATCTGCTTGAGAACCTTCTGGACGCGATCCGGCGTGGCGAAATGGCGCTGCGCACGGACATGATTGATATTTTCTTGGAAACGAAAGACGTGCTCAAAAGCCAACTGGATGCCTATCGGGCCTCCGAAGAGCCCGATGATGCCGTGTTTGAGCGTATTTGCGCCGTATTGAGGCAGCTTGCGCTGGAGCATAAGGATCCCGCCGCGGCCGCCGCGCCCGCGCCCGCTGCGCATGCACCCGCTGCTGCGCCGGTCG
>NZ_CADIJM010000024.1 GCF_902859585.1 Achromobacter animicus
CCGCAGCCAGCGCGTTGGCCGGCCTCGGCGCCGCCCGCCGTTCCGGTCAGCGGCTGGCCGGCGCGGCGCGCAGCAGCCGCAGGCCGTTGGCCACCACCAGCAGGCTCGCGCCCACGTCGGCAAACACCGCCATCCACAGCGTCGCGTGGCCCGTCACGGCCAGCGCCAGGAACACCACCTTGATGCCCAGCGCCAGCGCGATGTTCTGAACCAGCACGCGATGCGTGGCACGAGACAGGCGCAGGAAGGTGCCGATCTTGCGCAGGTCGTCGTCCATCAGCGCCACGTCGGCGGTCTCGATGGCCGTGCCGGTGCCGGCCGCGCCCATCGCAAAGCCGATGTCGGCGCGGGCCAGCGCGGGCGCGTCGTTGATCCCGTCGCCCACCATGCCGACCCGCACGTCCGGCGCAAGCTTGTCTTCAATGGCGGTCAACTTGTCCTCGGGCAGCTGGTCGCCACGCGCTTCGTCGATGCCGACCTGGCGCGCGATGGCCTGCGCAGTCGGCGTGTTGTCGCCGGTCAGCATCAGCGTACGCACGCCCAGCCCGTGCAGGTCCGCGATGGCCTGGGCGCTGGTGGGCTTGACCGTATCGGCCACGGCCGCCAGCGCCAGCACGCGGCTGCCGTCGGACAGCGCGATGACGCTCTTGCCCTGGCTTTCCAGTTCATCAAAGCGGGCATCGAGCGCATCGCCGGAAACGCCCAGCTCGCGCATCAGGCGGCGGTTGCCCAGGTGATATGTCTGGCCGTCGACCTGACCGCTGACGCCGCGGCCGGGCAGGGCGGTGAAGGCGTCGACCTCCAGCAGCGCGCTGCCGGCGTCGCGCGCAGCGTTGGCCACGGCCAGCGACACGGGGTGGTCGGACCGGGCAGCCAGACTGGCGGCGATCAGGGCGGCGGGGTGGCGATCCTGCGCCGGGGCGTCCCAGTCCTGCAGATCGGTCTGCACCGGCTTGCCGTGCGTCAGCGTGCCGGTCTTGTCCAGCGCCAGCCATTTCAGGTTGCGCCCTTCTTCAAGATAGACGCCGCCCTTGATGAGGATGCCGCGGCGCGAGGCGGCGGTCAGGCCACTGACGATGCTGACGGGTGTGGAAATCACCAGCGCGCATGGGCAGGCGATGATCAACAGCGCCAGCGCGCGGTAGATGGCGTCGAACCACGGCTGGCCCCACAGCAGCGGCGGCAGCACGGCCACGGCCGCCGCGACGGCCACGACGGCGGGCGTGTAGATGCGCGAAAACCGGTCGATGAAGCGCTGCGTGGGCGCGCGCGCGCCCTGCGCCTGTTCCACCGCGTGGATGATGCGCGCCAGCGTCGTGTTGCCGGCCGCGGCGGTCACGCGGTATTCAAAGGACCCGGAGGTATTGATGGTGGCCGCGAACACCGGATCGTCCTGGGCTTTTTCGACGGGCAGGCTTTCGCCCGTGATGGGCGACTGGTCCACGGCCGACGTGCCGTTCACGATGATGCCGTCCGCGGCGATGCGCTCGCCCGGCCGCACGCGCACGATGCCGCCCGGCTGCAGCGACGCGGCGGGCACTTCCGCCCAAGTGCCGTCCGGCTGGCGCAAGGTAGCGGTGTCGGGCGCCAGGTCCAGCAGGCCGCGCACGGCGTTGCGCGCGCGGTCCAGCGAGCGGGCTTCGATCAGTTCGGCCACGTTGAACAGGAACATCACCATGGCCGCTTCGGGCCATTGGCCGATCAGCACGGCGCCGGTGACGGCGATGCTCATCAGCGCGTTGATGTTCAGGTTGCCGTTGCGCACGGCAATCCAGCCCTTGCGATAGGTGCTGACCCCGCAGGCCAGGATGGCGGCCACGGCCAGTGCCGCGGTCAGCAGCAACGGGCCGCCGGCAAAATGCGAGAACTCGGACAGCGCCGCCAGCACGCCCGCGCCGCCGATCAGCCACCAGTTCACCGCCTTGGCGGCGGGGGCGGGCGCGGCCGCCGCGCCGTCGGCCAGGGGCTCGGGCGTCATGTCCAGCGATTTGATGGCTGCGATGATTCGGTCCAGCGCGCCGTCGGCGTGGACCACGGTCAGGATGCGCTGCATCAGGTTGAAGTCCAGCGCATGCACGCCGTCCACGCCGGCGAGCTTCTTGCGGATCAGCGTTTCCTCGGTGGGGCAATCCATCTGGCCGATGCGCAGGCGCGCCAGCAGCTGGCCGGGGCCGGCCGTGAGCGTCGCGGCGGCGGCCGGCTGCAGAACGGCGCCATGCGCGTGGCCGCAGCAGGAAGCGTCCTGGGCAGCCGGGGCCGGGGCAGCGGACGCGCAGCAGGTGTCGGCGCCATGTTCGCTGCCATGGCCGTGGCCGTGGCGGTGACGGTGATCGTGGCCGGTGTGGGCATCGTGCCCGTGGCTGTGGTCGTGGCCCGCGTGCGCATCATGCCCACGGCCGGGGGCCTCGCCCGCCGCCTTCGGATGTTCGTGGCCGCAGCAGGCGTCATCGCCTGGCGTCTCAACGCACGCGACGACGACCGGCGCAGGCGAGTGTCCGCCACCGCAGCAGGCGCCGCCGTGCTTGCCCGACTGATGTTTGTGTTCTTTGACCGGAGGTAAAGACATCCGCTTGACCCTTCAAATAAGCTGATGACGCAATTCCACACCTTGGAGTTACTATAGGGTCAACCCCTAATCATCGGATCGGATCCGGGAGGCAGTGATGCGTATCGGCGAATTGGCCACGGCGGCCGGCACCACGGTCGAAACCGTCAGGTATTACGAAAAAGAGGGGTTGCTGCCCGCCCCGGAGCGCGGGTTGAACAACTACCGCACCTATGGCCAGACGCATCTGGAGCGCCTGCGCCTCATCCGCAACTGCCGCGCGCTGGACATGACGCAGGACGAAATCCGCGCCATCCTGTCCGTGGCCGACAACCATCGCACCGGTTGCGGCCCCATCAACAAGCTGTTCGACGAGCACATCTCGCATGTGGACGAGCGCATCGCCGAACTGATGCAGCTGAAAGCCCAATTGAGCGACTTGCGCCAGCGCTGCGTGTCGGCGCGGCCCGACTCGGACGATTGCGGCATCCTGCACGGGTTGAGCGAAATGCAGGTCGAAGAGCGGCAGGAGCGGCACACCCACCTGGGCTGAGCGCACCGCCGGGATGTCCTTGTTGCAGTCCGGGGGATCAGCGACCGGTCAGACGTCATCGCGTACTATGAGAATCTGTTTCTTTCCCATTTGCGCATCGATCAATGACCGTAAACCAGACCGCCACGCCGCTCCACGCCCTGACCTCGCGCCGCTCCTTCAAGTTCCTGCGGGCGCCGGCGCCCAAACCCGACGAACTCGAACAGATCCTGCAGGCCGCCATGTCTGCGCCCGATCACGGCGCGCTGCGTCCGTGGCGCTATGTCGTGATCCAGGGCGAGGCCATCGGCAAGCTGGCGGACATGGCGCTTGACGCCGTCAAGCGCAGCGGCGACCCGCGCATGACGCCCGAAAAGGAAAAGTCGGTCCGCGAATGGATGGCCAGCGTGCCGCTGTTCATCGCCGTGGCCCAGAAGATTGCCCACGGCAACACCAAGATCCCTGAACAGGAACAGCTGCTGGCCGCCGGCTGCTCGGTGATGAACATCCTGAACGCCGTCCACATGCTGGGCTACGCCGCGTTCTGGAGCACCGGCCTGGGCACGTACGTTGAAGAAGTGCAGGACGCGCTGGGCCTGGACTCGCTGGATTACCGCTTCCTGGGCTTTCTGGCCGTCGGCACGCCCGCGTGCGCGGTGCCGCCCGCCAAGCGTCCGGACTACCGTGAATTCGTCACGGAATGGACCGGCGCCGCCTGAGGAAAACCCTCAGTCCAATGCGGCCCCAAAAGGCCGCGCGGCCCGCTCATCGGCCCTGTCCCCTGTGCTAATCTCGTCAACGGCTTTGCCCAAGTATCCCCGGGCGCAAGCCGTCGACGGCAGCGTCCGAGGTCACACGCCTCTGGCAACGCCTTGGTAGGAAGAAAACGCATGACACGATCAAGCGTGGAGACAATACATGAGCCAATATGGGCCGCTGAAGTTGCACGTCCCCGAGCCGACAGGGCGACCGGGTTGCAAGACAGACTTCTCCTATCTGCATCTTTCGCCGCCCGGCGAGGTGCCCAAACCCCCCATTGATGTTGCCGCGGTCGACACCGGTCCACTGGCCTACAGCCTGGTCCGCGTCATCGACGAGCACGGCCGCGCCGTCGGCCCGTGGGCGCCTGAGATCAGCCACGACCAGCTGCGCGCCGGCATGCGGGCGATGCTCAAGACGCGCATCTTCGACGGGCGCATGCTGACCGCGCAGCGCAAGAAGAAGATCTCGTTCTACATGCAGAGCCTGGGCGAAGAGGCCATCGGCACCGCCCACGCCATGGCGCTGGAAAAGGGGGATATGTGCTTTCCCACCTATCGCCAGCAAAGCATCCTGTTGTCGCGCGACGTGTCGCTGGTGACGATGATGTGCCAGCTCATGTCCAACGAGCGCGACCCGCTCAAGGGCCGCCAGCTTCCGGTCATGTATTCCGACCGCGAAAACGGCTTCTTCACGATTTCGGGCAACCTGGCCACGCAGTTCATCCAGGCGGTGGGCTGGGCCATGGCCTCGGCCATCAAGGGCGACACCCGCATTGCCTCGGCCTGGATCGGCGACGGCGCCACCGCCGAAGCCGACTTCCATACCGCGCTGACCTTCGCGCACGTCTACCGCGCGCCCGTCATCCTGAACGTGGTCAACAACCAGTGGGCCATCTCGACCTTCCAGGCGATCGCCGGCGGCGAGGGCGCGACCTTCGCGGGCCGCGGCGTGGGCTGCGGCATTGCGTCGCTGCGGGTGGACGGCAACGATTTCCTGGCGGTCTATTCCGCGTCGATCTGGGCTGCCGAACGTGCGCGCCGCAACCTGGGCCCGACGCTGATCGAGTGGGTCACGTACCGCGCCGGTCCGCACTCCACCTCCGACGATCCCACCAAGTACCGTCCCGGCGACGACTGGAGCCACTTCCCCCTGGGCGACCCGATCGAGCGCTTCAAGAAACACCTCATCCTGTTGGGCATCTGGTCCGACGCCGAGCACGACGCTGTCCGCGCCGAACTCGACGCCGAGATCCTGGCGGCCCAGAAGGAAGCGGAGAGCTACGGCACTTTGGTGGACGGCCACGTCCCCAGCGCCGCCAGCATTTTTGAAGACGTGTACAAGGACATGCCGGAGCATCTGCGCCGGCAGCGCCAGCAGCTCGGAGTCTGACCATGGCAATCGATAACAACGCTGGTCCGGCCTCGGCGCCGATGACCATGATCCAGGCTTTGCGCTCGGCCATGGATGTCATGCTCGAGCGCGACAACAACGTCGTCGTGTTCGGGCAGGACGTGGGCTACTTCGGCGGCGTGTTCCGCTGCACCGAAGGCCTGCAGGCCAAGTACGGCAGCTCGCGCGTGTTCGACACCCCCATCTCCGAAGGCGGCATCGTCGGCGTGGCGGTGGGCATGGGCGCGTACGGGCTGCGGCCCGTGTGCGAGATCCAGTTCGCCGACTACTTCTATCCGGCGTCGGATCAGATCGTGTCTGAAGCCGCGCGCCTGCGCTACCGCTCGGTGGGCGAGTTCATTGCGCCCATGACCATCCGCATGCCATGCGGCGGCGGCATCTATGGCGGGCAGACGCACAGCCAGAGCCCCGAGGCCATGTTCACGCAGGTCTGCGGGCTGCGCACGGTGATGCCGTCCAATCCGTACGACGCGAAAGGCCTCTTGATCGCCGCCATCGAGAACGACGATCCGGTGATCTTTCTGGAACCCAAGCGCCTCTACAACGGCCCGTTCGACGGTCACCATGACCGCCCGGTTACGCCGTGGACCGGCCGCCCGGGCAGCGTCGTGCCCACCGGCTACTACACCGTGCCGCTGGAATCGGCCGCCATCGTGCGTCCGGGTTCGGAACTGACGGTGCTGACCTACGGCACCACCGTGCACGTGTCGCTGACCGCGGCCGAAGAGACCGGCATCGACGCCGAAGTCATCGACCTGCGCAGCCTCTGGCCCCTGGATCTGGACGCCATCGTCAACTCCGTCAAGAAGACCGGGCGCTGCGTGGTCGTGCACGAAGCCACGCGCACCTGCGGCTTTGGCGCGGAACTGATTTCCCTGGTGCAGGAACACTGCTTCCATCATCTGGAGGCGCCCGTCGAGCGCGTGACCGGTTGGGACACTCCCTATCCGCACGCGCAGGAATGGGCGTACTTCCCCGGCCCGCGCCGGGTCGGCGAAGCGTTCAAACGCGCGATGGAGGCATGATATGGGGATTCATATCATCAAGATGCCCGACATCGGCGAAGGCATCGCAGAGGTCGAGCTGGTGGGCTGGCACGTCAAGGTGGGCGACACCGTCGCCGAGGACCAGCCGCTGGCGGACGTCATGACGGACAAGGCGACGGTCGAGATTCCGTCGCCGGTGGTCGGCAAGGTGATTTCGCTGGGCGGGGATGTCGGCCAGGTGATGGCCGTGGGCGGTGAATTGATCCGGCTGGAAGTCGAAGGCGAGGGGAATGTGAAGGCGGGTGCCGCGGCGGCGCCGGCGGCGAAGGCGGCTGTGCCTGCGGGTGAGGGGATTGCTGCGGACGGGGCGCAGCGGGCCGGTGGGCCGAGTCTGGTGGAAAGTGGTGCTGCGGCGTCTGGCGTAACGACGCCCGGCGTAGCGACGCCCGCAACTTCCACGCCGGCCAAGTCGTCGACCCCGTCATCGGCATCGGCATCGGCATCCGCGTCCGCATCCGCATCCGGCTCCACGTCGGCGTCGGCCAAATCGCCCGCCGCGCGCCAATCCGGCGGCGCGCCCGCGACCATCCGCCAGCCTGGCGAAAAGCCGCTGGCCTCGCCCGCCGTACGCAAGCGCGCGTGGGATCTGGGCGTCGAACTGCGCTACGTGCAAGGCAGCGGCCCGGCCGGCCGCATCCTGCATGAAGACCTGGACGCCTGGCTGCAAGGGCAGGGCTCGGCCAGCAACGCCCGCGCCGGCGCGGCCTACGCCGAACGCAACGACGAAGACGCCGTGCCCGTCATCGGGCTGCGCAGGAAGATCGCGCAGAAGATGGCCGAATCCAAGCGCCGCATCCCGCACTTCAGCTACGTCGAGGAAATCGACGTGACCGAGCTCGAAGACCTGCGCGTGCAGCTCAACGCCAAATGGGGCGAGCAGCGCGGCAAGCTGACGCTGCTGCCGCTTCTGGCTCGCGCAATGGTCGTGGCGCTGCGCGATTTTCCGCAGATCAACGCGCGCTATGACGACGGGGCCGGCGTCGTGACGCGCTACGGCGCGGTGCACATCGGCATCGCCACGCAAAGCGACGGCGGCCTGATGGTGCCGGTGATGCGTCATGCCGAGGCGCGCGATCTATGGTCCATGGCGGCCGAGATCACGCGGCTGGCGCAGGCGGTGCGCAGCGGCTCGGCCGGGCGCGACGAACTGTCCGGCTCGACCATCACCATCACCAGCCTCGGTCCCTTGGGCGGCATCGTCACCACGCCGGTGATCAACCACCCTGAAGTTGGCATCGTGGGCGTGAACCGCATCGTCGAACGCCCGGCCTTCCGCAACGGCGCCGTGGTGGCGCGCAAGCTGATGAACCTGTCGTCGTCCTTCGATCACCGCGTAGTGGACGGCATGGACGCGGCACGCTTCATACAGGCCGTGCGCGCGCTGCTGGAACAACCCGCGCTGCTTTTCGTGGAGTAAGCATGAGCCAGATCACAAAGACAACGACATTGCTGGTGATCGGCGGCGGTCCCGGCGGCTACGTGGCCGCCATCCGCGCCGGGCAACTGGGCGTGCCGACCATCCTGGTCGAGGGCGCGCAATTGGGCGGCACGTGCCTGAACATCGGCTGCATCCCGTCCAAGGCGCTTATCCACGCAGCCGAGGAATTCGACAAGGCGCGTCACTACGCCGGCGAATCGGCGCTGGGCATCGCGGTCGACGCGCCGCGTATCGACATCGCCAAGACCGTGGCCTGGAAAGACGGCATCGTCGGCAAGCTGACGGGCGGCGTCGGCGCGCTGCTCAAGAAGAACGGCGTGGAAGTCGTGCGCGGCTGGGCCACGCTGCTGGATGGCAAGACGGCCGAAGTCGAAACGCCTGATGCGGGCCGCTTCCGCATCCAGTGCGAACACCTGCTGCTGGCGGCGGGATCCGAACCCACGCCGCTGCCGTCCATGCCATTCGGCGGAATGGTGGTGTCATCCACCGAGGCCCTGTCGCCCACCAGCATCCCGAAGCAACTGGTCGTGGTGGGCGGGGGCTATATTGGGCTGGAACTCGGCACCGTGTACCGCAAGCTGGGCGCAGAAGTCGCCGTCGTCGAGGCGCAGGACCGCATCCTGCCGACCTACGACGCCGAACTCACCAAGCCCGTCGCGGCCGCGCTGGGCAAGATGGGCGTGGCGCTGCATCTGGGTCGCAAGGTGCTGGGACTGAACGGCAAGGGCGACGCGGTGCGCGTGCAGGACGCCAGCGGCGCCGAAACGCTGCTGCCCGCCGACCGCGTGCTGATCTCGGTGGGACGCCGCCCGCGCACGCAAGGCTGGGGACTGGAAAGCCTGCAGCTCGATCGCAAAGGCAACGCGTTGCGCATCGACGACCAGTGCCGCACGTCGATGCGAGATGTCTGGGCCATTGGCGACATCGCAGGCGAGCCCATGCTGGCGCACCGCGCGATGGCGCAGGGCGAGATGGTGGCCGAACTGGTGGCGGGCAAGCGCCGCCACTTCCAGCCGGCGTCCATTCCTGCCGTGTGCTTCACGGACCCCGAGGTCGTGGTCGCAGGCCTGTCGCCGCAGGAGGCTGAAAGCGCCGGGCTGGACTGCGTGACGGCGGCATTCCCCTTTGCCGCCAACGGCCGTGCCATGACGCTGGAATCCACCGACGGCTTCGTGCGCGTGGTGGCCCGGCGCGACAACCATCTGATCGTGGGGTGGCAGGCGGTGGGGCGCGCGGTGTCAGAGCTGTCGACGGCGTTCGGGCAGTCTTTGGAAATGGGCGCGACGCTGGAAGACGTGGCGGGCACCATTCACGCGCATCCCACGTTGGGCGAGGCGGTGCAGGAAGCCGCGCTCAAGGCGCTGGGGCACGCGTTGCATATCTGAAGGCGGGACCGGCGCGGATGCAATGTCCGCGCCGGGTCTCTGTTGCTTTGCCGGTTCTACCGCGCCGATGTGCTGTGCCCGATGCAACATGCGCGATCCGGCCGGCCTTTGGCGGCGCGGTTCATGCAGTCCGGGCTGGGCAAGCCGCCTACCGCCCCGCGCGATTGCTGTCAGCGGCTTCCGTCGATGTACGGCCGCGCCTGCAGGATCAGGATCTCGTCGCCTTGGACGGCCCATTCGATGTCCTGGTCCGCATTTCCCAGCCGCTTCTTCACCTGCCGTCCCACGGCGGCCAGGCGCGCGACCAGCGCGTCATTGAGCACCTGCCGGCCGCCCTCGATGGGCACTTCGCGCACGCCGCCGCCCGCGGCGGCCACGAGCTCCGTGTCCTCGGCCGACCGGCTCAACACCTGCACCGCCTTGGACCAGCTGGAATACATGACCTGCTCGGCCTGGCGCTTGCCTTCCACCACCTTGATGCCCAGCCCGCGCTTGGCCGACAGATACGTGACGTGTCGGCGCGAGGCATCGAAGGGATCGCGCGTGATCATGACGCCCGAACTGTCCGATGCCGCGGCCAGTTGCACCAGCACGGCCATGACCACCGCGTCCTGGTTGAAGCCCGCGGCGCGGCGCGCTTCGTAGGCCTCGAAGTTGTAGACCGACGCCCACACCGTCTGCACGGCCCGGGCCAGCGCGTCGGCCTGCGTGACGTTCGGCACGGTGGTGTACAGGCCCGCGCCGCTGAAGCCTGGCAGGTCTTCGGAATTGGACGAGCTGCGCACGAAGACGCCGCGGCCGCCCAGCTGTTTTTTCCAGCGGGCGAGCCAGTCGGCCGACAGGGCGTCGGGCGGTGCGTCGGCGATGTCCTGGCGCAGCTTGGCCAGTTCCGCGCGCCGCACATTGGCGTCGGACGCGAAGTCGGCCCGTTGTTCCAGCGCCGCCAAGCGGGCAGGCACGCCCAGCTTGTGCATGAACGCCGCGTACTGGGCAAACGGAATGCAAAAGCCGTCCGGTACGTTGGCCGCGGGCGGCAGCACGGACTTCAACGCGCCCAGGTTCGCCGCCTTGACACCGCAGTAGCGGCTGTCGCGCGTGGTCATGCCGGACAGCGGCTTGACGGCGCGCACAGACAGATCGGGTTTGGGCAGCGGCGTGGCGGCTTTTGCGGGTGTCGTTGCCGCTTGGTTGGCATTGACCGCAGGCTGTGCAATGCGTTGCACCCGATAGCCGTTGCTTTCGACAATCAGCTCGACCCACTGGCCGTCATGCTTGCGCAACGCCGCCACGGCGTCCCGCACATAGGCATTGGGAATGCGCCAGCCCTTGGCCAGCAGGTTCACGTGCGAGAGCAGGGTGGACGGGCGCTGTGTGAGCAGTCCGGCCACGGGCGTCAGCGCGACGGGCACCTCGTCCAGCACCACGATGTCGGTGGGCGACAGGTCAGGCGTCTCGTCCACGGATTTGACGATGCGCAGCCGGCCCTGCGCGCGCCCCGTATTCAGCGGCAGGAAGGTCTGCTCGCGCAGCAGCGCCTCTTGCGTGACAACATCCATCCCGGCGCGCTGCGCCGTCTGCTCCTGCAAGGTGGAATTGCTCTTGAAGCGCAGCGGCTCGTAGAACGTGGCCGCCAGTCGCTGGGCGGTCAGGGTCAGCAGTTCCGGCGTCAGCAGATCGCCTTCCCAGAATTCAAAGGTGTAGCCCGGCAGGCCGTTCTGCCAGCTCAGCGTGCCGAACAGCAGACGCCGGTTCGGATCCTTGTACTGCGCGATCAGCTTGGCCTTGTCGCCCGACAGCAGACGCCGCTCGCGCGCGAACGTCTCGTGCAGCCCATAGCGGGGCGTGTGCAGGTAATAGATGCGATCCGCGCGCTGGCGGTCGATGACGAACAGCACATGCGGAATCTCCAGCGGCGTGCCGGCGTTGTAGACCCGCGCCAGTTGATCGAATTCGCCCCGGGTCTGGATCTTCTCCAGAAACCGCGGGCCGCCCCATCGCGCGTCCTCCGCCTTGCGCGCCTCGACCTCGTCGGGGCGCAGGGGGCGGCCGTTTTCGTAGGGGGAGGGTTTGCGGGCGGTTTGGGCTTGGGCGGAACCGCTGGCGGCGGTCCCCAGCATGCACAGGACGGCCAAGACGATTCGGGATACGCGGGAAAGCGGGAAGTGCTTCGACGACGCACTCAGGGTGGGCATGGGACGTGGGCCGGCTACGGGAAGCCGCAATCATATCCAACGTTATTGGGGACGCGCCATCGGTGGGTTAAGCGACGGAAGCTCTCCCTCCGACGTGCGTTAGTCTGATTTCGCCTCGATCGGGAATGTGTGAGGGGGCAGAGCGCAATATGCTGGCGCCTGCCATGCTGACCTATCCCTACACGTTGACTCCCGATACGAACGGCACCTTTCTGGTGCTGTTTCCGGATTTTCCGGAAGCGACGAGCGTCGGCGAGGATGAGCAAGATGCGCAGGTGAACGCGCCGGAAGCGCTTGAGGCGGCATTGGAGATCTATTTCGATGAACGTCGCTTGATCCCGATGCCGTCGGAGAAAACGTCATCGCCGTATGCGGTCACCTTGCCGGCGGTCGTTACCAGCAAGGTGTTTCTGTCGAATGAAATGATTCGCCAAGGCGTGCGCAAAGCCGAGATGGCTCGCAGGCTTGGCGTTCATACGCCGCAAGTGGATCGATTGCTGAATCTGCGGCACGGGTCGCGGATCGAACAGGTGGAGGCGGCGCTTGGAAAACTCGGCCGCCGGCTGGAAGTTTCCATCGTGTAGGCGGGAGAACCGTTGCGCGGGCTAATCCGACGCCTCGACGTTTCGGCCAGCCGCGCATCACTGGCCCATCATCACCCTCCCATCACCACCCGCCCAAATTCCTCCGGCGAGGGGCTTTCGGGCCAGCTCGGCACGTCAGCGGGCAAGTTCAGCCAAGCGTGTTTACGCCGGGTCCAGATATGCGCGGCCGGCGTCAGCTCGGCTGCTTCATCCAGCGTGCCGGCGCGCAACACCCGCATCCCGGGCGCGGCCTCGGTCGTGTTGAAGATGCGCGTGTGGCAGCACGCGCACAGAAACTGGCAAGACCGCTTTCCCTCGTGTTCATGGCGGTATTCATCGAGCGCACCGGTTATGCTCATCGCCGTTTCCGGCAGCAGCAGGTGCAGCCCGAAGGCGCTGCCGCTCCAGCGTTGGCAGTTCTGGCAATGGCAGGCGTAGACCATCGGCTTGCCGGCCGGATCGATCGAGTAGCGGACGGCGCCGCAGCGGCATTGGCCGGTCAGGGTCATGAACGGGTTCCTTCAACTTCAATGGAGTGCGACAGGATGCCCGGGATGCCGGCCGCTGGGAACCGCCATAATGAACCATCCGTTAGCAGATTTTGTATGAGCATTGATTCTCTCGACTGGGAAAGCCAGCGCGTCTTTCTAGCCGTGCTGCGCACCGGCAGCCTGTCGGGCGCGGCCCGGATGCTGGGCATTGCGCAGGCCACCGCCCGCCGCCGCATCGAAAAGCTGGAAGGCAGTGTAGGCGTGAGCCTCTTTCTGCGGACCCCGGCCGGGCTGCAACCCACGGACGCCGCGCGCGAACTGGGCGAGCATGTCGAGGCCATGGACGCGGCGGCGCGAGCGTTCAGCCGGCGGGCCGGGGAGGGGGCGGATGCGGCCGAAGGCGTCGTGCGCATCACCAGCAGCGAGTTGCTGGGCGTGGAGGTGCTGCCGCCGATGCTGCTGAAAATCCGCCAGACGCTGCCGGCCGTGCGGCTGGAGCTGAGCGTGCAGGACCGGTTGGAGGCCTTGCCCCGGCAGGAAGCGGATATCGCGGTCCGGCTGCTGCGTCCCAGCGAAGCCAACGTGGTGGCGCGGCGCGCCGGCGCGCTGCGGGTCGGGCTGTTCGCCACGGCGGACTGCATCCAGGCGCATGGGCTCCCGCAAACCCGCGACGACTTGCGGCACATGCCGATGATCGGCCCCGACCGCCGCCTGGCCGACCGGCGCGTGCTGGCCGAGCAGGGCGTGATCGACGCCGACCAGCCGTTCGCCATTGCTTGCGACCACCACGTGGCGCAGTTTGCCGCTTTGAAGGCGGGCCTCGGCGTGGGCGTATGTCCGCGTCAGCTCGCGAAGCCGCTCGGACTGGTTCCGGTGCTGGCGCAGGAAATCGGTTTTGACGTCGATGTCTGGATTGCCATGCACGGCGATCTGCGGCGCGTGAAGCGGGTGGCGGGCGTTTTCGATGCGTTGGCCCGGGAACTGGACGGCTGGTTGGCGGAACAGAAACAACAAGGCCCCCGGGAAGGGGGCCTTGCATGACTGACCTTGACGCGGGCCGGGGATACCGGCTTCAACGACCGGTCTCAAGGACGGGCCTCACAGCCCGTCCGCAGCCCGCAGCGGCAATCAGCCTTCCGCCGTTTCCGCCAGAACGCGCTGGGCTTCTTCAGCCACGCGCTCGGGAGCGGTGCCGCCCACATGCTTGCGCGCGGCAACCGAACCTTCCAGCGTCAGCACCTGATGCACGTCTTCGGTGATGCTGGGGTGGTAGGCCGTGAGTTCGGCGGTGGACAGGTCGGCCAGATCGCAGCCGCGCTGTTCGCAATCCCGCACGGCGTGGGCCACGACCTCGTGGGCGTCGCGGAAGGGCACGCCGCGCTTGACCAGGT
Source organism: Achromobacter animicus (assembly GCF_902859585.1). Lineage (GTDB taxonomy): Bacteria > Pseudomonadota > Gammaproteobacteria > Burkholderiales > Burkholderiaceae_B > Achromobacter > Achromobacter animicus. Next base: position 13,777 of record NZ_CADIJM010000024.1, read on the forward strand.
AGTCGGCCAGATCGGTGGCGGTGGCAAAGCCTTGCAGCGCAGCGGCGCGCATGTTGTCGGCCTTGACCTTGATGCCGCCAGCCATGTCCGCGAAGATCGTCAGCGTGTCGCGCAGCGTGTCGGCGGTGTCGAACAGGCCTTCCTTGTCTTCCTGGTTGTCCTTGTTGTAGGCCAGGGGCTGGCCCTTCATCAGGGTCAGCAGGGCGACCAGATTGCCGTTGACGCGGCCGGTCTTGCCACGGGCAAGTTCAGGCACGTCGGGGTTCTTTTTCTGCGGCATGATCGAGCTGCCGGTGCAGAAGCGGTCGGCCAGGTCGATGAAGCCCACGCGCGGGCTCATCCAGAGCACCAGCTCTTCGGACAGCCGCGAAACGTGCGTCATGATCAGCGCGCCGGCGGCGCAGAATTCGATGGCGAAGTCGCGGTCGGAGACGGCGTCCAGCGAATTGCGGCACACGCCTTCAAAGCCCAGGGTCTTGGCGACGCGTTCGCGGTCGATAGGGAACGACGTGCCGGCCAGGGCGGCGGCGCCCAGCGGCAGGCGGTTCACGCGGCGGCGGCAATCGGCCAGGCGCTCGGCGTCGCGGCCGAACATTTCGGCGTACGCCAGCAGGTGATGGCCGAAGGTGACGGGCTGGGCGACTTGCAGGTGCGTGAAGCCCGGCATGATGGTGCCGGCGTTTTCCAGCGCGACCGTGGCCAGCGCGTGGCGCAACTGGCGCAGCAGGACCTGCAGCGTGTCGATTTCGTCACGCAGCCACAGGCGGATGTCGGTGGCGACCTGGTCGTTGCGCGAACGGCCGGTGTGCAGGCGCTTGCCCGCGTCGCCCACCAGTTCCACCAGGCGCTTTTCGATGTTCAGGTGGACGTCTTCCAGGTCGAGCAGCCACTGGAACGAGCCGGCGTCGATTTCGGACAGGATCTGGGTCATGCCGCGCTGGATGTCGGCCAGATCCTGGGCGCCGATGATGCCCTGGGCGGCCAGCATGTCCGCATGCGCGAGCGAGCCCTGGATGTCGTGGCGCGCCAGGCGCTTGTCGAAATCCACGGACGCCGTGTAGCGTTTGACGAGTTCGGAAACCGGCTCGGAGAACCGGGCGGACCAGGCCTGCGCCTTGTTGGCGAACTGGTTTTGATCGGGGGAGGGAGTCTTTGCCATGATGGCCGGGATTATAGGGCCTCGCGCCGCGCCGGGTAATGCCGGGGCCGGTTATGCGGGGCCGGAACCCGCGATCGGGGCGAGTTGTCGGATAATCCCCGGTTAGTTTCAAGACCTGAAAAGCGAGTACGGATCCATGCCCCTGGAATGGGAAGAGCTAGTCACCCAACTTGATACCCACATGCCGCGGGAGATCTGGGCGCAGACGCTGATCGGGATCGGCGTGCTTATCCTGACCGCGTTGTTCGTGCAGTGGGTCGTCGCCCGCGTCGTCCTCTTGCTGGCACACCGGCTGCTGGTCGCCAGCGGCCGCGTCGACTGGGACAAGGCGCTGCAGCGCCGCCGGGCGTATCAGAACCTTTGGTACGCGGTGCCGTTTGCAGTGGTGTCCGTGGGCATCGACCTGGTGCCCCATGCCGAACGGGCGGTCAGCATCGTCGGCCGGCTGGCGCACGCGGGCGCCTGGATCTGCGTGTTCATTGCGTTTTCGGGCGTGCTGAGCGCCTGGCAGGACACCTATTCGGCCACGACCCGCGCGCAGACCCGCTCCATCAAGGGCTACATCCAGATCGGCAAGCTGATTCTTGCGGCGGTATGCACCGTTCTGGTGCTTTCCATTCTGATCGACCGGTCGCCGCTGTGGATGATTTCCGGCCTGGGCGCGCTGTCCGCGGTGCTGTTGTTGGTGTTCAAGGACACGCTGCTGTCGCTCGTGGCCAGCACGCAGCTCACCAGCAACGACATGCTGCGCATCGGCGACTGGATTGAGATGCCGCAATGCAACGCCGACGGCTTCGTCAAGGACATCGCGCTGCATACCGTCAAGGTGCAGAACTGGGACAACACCGTCACCACGGTGCCGACCTACAAGCTGTTCTCGGAAAGCTACCGCAACTACCGGCATATGTTCGAATCGGGCGGCCGGCGCATCAAGCGCACCATCCGAATCGACGCCGCCAGCGTGCGATTCCTGGCCGACGACGAGCCGCAGCGCCTGATGAAGTTCCGGCTGCTGCACGACTACCTGCAGACCAAGACCCAGGACATCGTCCAGGCCAACCAGACGCTGGGCGAACTGGCCAGCGTGCCCGCCAACCGGCGCCGGCTGACCAACATCGGCACGCTGCGCGCCTACGCGCTGGCTTACCTGAAGCAGAATCCCGAGATCCGCCAGGACATGGCGATGATGGTGCGCATGATGGAGCCCACGTCCGAGGGCATTCCGGTCGAGGTCTATTGCTTTACCGCCGTGACCGCCTGGGTCGAGTACGAACGCATCCAGGGCGACGTCTTCGACCATCTCCTGGCGATTCTGCCGGAGCTGGGCCTGCGCCTGTACCAGCAGCCGTCCGGGGCGGACATCGGCGCGATGGGCAGTTACCTGCGCGACAGCGCCATCCAGGCGGCGCTGTCCGCCGAGCGCGACCGGCAGGGGCCTGTCGTGGACGGCGACGCGGCCCTGCCGTTCGAGCGGGGGCTGACGGACGGCAATATGCCGCGTTAGGGACAAGGGCGCGGAGGCACGCCGCCGCCAGAGGGCCGTGAGATAATCCGGCGGTTGTTTCCAGGGCCTACGAACTCCCGGGCCCCAGGCAAAACCCCCAGCGAAACTCCAGGCGAAATCCCCGATGTCGAACCCGTTCTTCAACCTGTATTCCCACGGCTTCGCCCGGGTCGCGGTCGGCGTGCCCAAGTGCCGGGTCGCCGATCCCGCCTTCAACGCCGCGCAGACCATCGCGCTGGCGCAGCAGGCCGCCCAGGGCGGCGCGGTGCTGGCGGCGTTTCCCGAACTGGGCCTGTCGGCCTACACCTGCGACGACCTCTTTCACCAGAAGGCCCTGCTGGACGCCTGCGAAGCCGCGCTGGCGCAAGTGGTCGAGGCCACGGCCGATCTGGATATCGCCATCGTCGTCGGCGCGCCGTTGCGGGTCGCCCACCAGTTGTTCAACTGCGCCGTGGTGGCGGCCGGCGGACGCATCCTCGGGGTGGTGCCCAAGACCTATCTGCCTAATTACGGCGAGTTCTACGAAGCCCGCCAATTCAGCGCCGCCGATTGCGCCATCGACACGCAGATCGACCTGCTGGGCCAGACGGTCCCGTTTGGCGCCGAACTGCTGTTCCAGATGGAAAAGCTGCCGCTGTTCCAGTTCCACGTCGAAATCTGCGAAGACGTCTGGGTGCCGATTCCCCCGTCGTCGTTTGCCGCGCTGGCCGGCGCCACGGTGCTGGTCAACCTGTCGGCCTCCAACATCGTCGTCGGCAAGTCCGCATACCGCCACCAGTTGGTGTCGCAGCAGTCGGCGCGCTGCCTGTCGGCCTATATGTACACGTCGGCCGGGCGGGGCGAATCCTCGACGGATCTGGCGTGGGACGGCCAGGCGCTCATCTATGAAAACGGCGAGTTGCTGGCCGAATCCGAACGCTTCCTGAACCATTCCCATCTGCTGTTCTCGGACGTCGACCTGGAACGCCTGTCGCGCGAGCGCATGCGCCAGAGCACCTTCGGCCAGTCGGTGCGACGCCATCAGGACGAGGTGCGCAATTTCCGCCGCGTCGCGGTGCCGGTGAATCCGCCGCTGGAAGACACCGAACTGCCGCTCGAACGCCGCGTGGCGCGCTTCCCCTACGTGCCGGCCGACCCCCAGCGCCGCGACGCGCGCTGCCAGGAGGTCTACAACATCCAGGTGCAGGCGCTGGCGCAGCGGCTGTCCGCCAGTGGCATGAAGAAGGTGGTCATCGGCATTTCGGGCGGGCTGGATTCCACGCACGCGCTGCTGGTCTGCGCCAAGGCGATGGACGCGCTGGACCTGCCACGCTCAAACATCCTGGCCGTCACGATGCCGGGCTTTGCCACCAGCACCCGCACGCTGCAGCAGGCGCGCCGCCTGATGGCGGTGGTGGGCTGCACGGCGTCCGAAATCGATATCCGCCCCAGCTGCCTGCAGATGCTCAAAGACCTGGGCCATCCCTATGCGAACGGCGAGCCGGTCTACGACATCACATTCGAAAACGTCCAGGCGGGCGAGCGCACCAATCACCTGTTCCGCCTGGCCAACTTCAGCAACGCCATCGTCATCGGCACCGGTGACCTGAGCGAACTTGCACTGGGTTGGTGCACGTACGGCGTGGGCGATCACATGTCGCACTACAGCGTCAACGCCAGCGTGCCCAAGACGCTGATCACGCACCTGGTGCGCTGGGTGGCCGAATCCGGCCGCCTGGGCGACGACGGCGCGCAGGTGCTGCTGGACGTGCTGGGCACGGACGTCAGCCCCGAACTGGTGCCCGGCGGCGCGGACGACAAGCCCGAGCAAAAGAGCGAGGCGTCCATCGGCCCCTATGAATTGCAGGACTTCAACCTGTACTACACGCTGCGCTACGGCTTTGCGCCGACCAAGGTCGCGTTCCTGTCGTGGACGGCCTGGCGCGACCGCGAGGCCGGCGCCTGGCCCGAAGCCGGGCACGTCGCCCGCAACCAGTACGACCTGGCCGCCATCAAACGCAACCTGAAGATCTTCCTGGACAAATTCTTCCGGACCAGCCAGTTCAAGCGCACCTGCATCCCGAACGCGCCGAAGGTGGGTTCCGGCGGTTCGCTGTCGCCGCGCGGCGACTGGCGCGCGCCCAGTGACTCGGAATCGGTGGTCTGGATGCGCGAGGCCGACACCATTCCCGACGAGACGCCCAAGGGCTGACGGCGTTGCCGCGCACCAAGTTGGGGCGGCGGCACGCCAGGCGCGCTGCGGGGCAGGGCCAGCGCGCGTTTCCCCGGAGCCGCAGCCGCGCCTGCCCGGTGTTATTCTCTTAACCATTGCGCCCGGCGCCCGCCCGACAAGACGATCGGCAGCGCGGCAGGGCGACGCAACACATCAAAAACCCAGGACGACCAACGTGAAACAAGTCACCGCCATCATCAAACCCTTCAAGCTCGACGAAGTCCGCGAGGCGCTGGCGGAAGTCGGCGTCAGCGGGCTGACCGTCACCGAAGTCAAGGGTTTCGGCCGCCAGAAGGGCCACACCGAACTCTATCGCGGCGCCGAATACGTGGTCGACTTCCTGCCCAAGATCCGCGTTGAAGTCGTCCTTCCGGACGACCAGGTCGAAGCCGCCATCGAAGCCGTCGTCAAGGCCGCGCGCACCGGCAAGATCGGCGACGGCAAGATCTTCGTGACCCCGGTGGAGCAGGCCATCCGCATCCGCACCGGCGAGAGCGACGAAGAGGCGCTCTGATCCTCATCTTTCACGGGCCGCGCAATGATGCGGCCCGTATCGATTTGGGTCCTATCCAGCTGGGTCGTATCAATTGGGCCCGTATCCTTTTGACTTGTACCCCGGCCGCCCGCACTTCCGCGGCCCGCATCCCTACCTGATCAACTGGTTCATCTCCAGGATCGGCATCATCACCGCCAGCACGATCAGCAGGACGAATCCCCCCATCAGCAATATCAGCGCCGGCTCCAGCAGGGCCGTCATCGCCATCGCGCGCCGTTCCAGGTCGCGCGACAGGTTCTGCGCGCCCCGGTCCAACAGCTCGGGCAGGCGGCCGGTCTTTTCGCCGCTGGCGATCAGGTGCACCAGCAGCGAAGGAAAGACCTTCTGCGCGCCGAGCGATGACGACAGCGCCGCGCCTTCGCGCACCCGGGCGGCGGCTTCGTCCACCGCCAGGCGCAGCACATCGTTGCTGAGCGTGCGGCGCGCCGCCTCCAGCGCGGTCAGCAGGGCCACGCCGCTGCCCGACAGGATGGCAAGCGTGGACGCGAAGCGCGCGGCATTCACCCCCAGCACGAATCGACCGGCCAGCGGCAGTCGCAGCACGCGCGCATGCCAGGCCCGCCGCGCGGCCGGCGCGCGCAGCGTGTAGCGCCACAACGCGATGACCGCGACGATGGCGATGCCGGTCACCGCGCCCCATTCGCGCACGTAATCCGACAGGCCCAGCATCACGCGCGTCAGCAGCGGCAGTTCCTGCTTGGCCTGGCTGAAGGCCGACACCACCTGCGGCACCACATAGCCCAGCAGGAAGATGACGATGACCACCGACACGCTGGCCACCACCGCCGGGTAGATGAACGCCGTCATGACCTTGCTACGCAGGGTGTTGCGTTCCTCGATGTAGTCGGCCAGCTTTTCCATCACCTGCGCGAGATCGCCCGATTCTTCGCCCGCGCCGATCAGCGCGCGGTAGATCTCGGGAAAGTCGCGCGGCCGCGAGGCCAATGCGGCCGACAGGCGATGGCCGGCGCGCACGTCGTCGCGCACGCCACCCAGCGTGGCGGCGATGTGCTTTTTTTCGGCCTGTTCGAGCGTGGCGCTGAGCGCCGCGTCCAGCGGCAGCCGCGCGGCCAGCAGACTGGCGAGCTGTCGCGTCAGCCACGCAAGGTCGGCGTCCGACAGGCGAGTGCGCAGCGCCGCGCCCATGCCTTCGGCGCGCGCCGCCAGCGAGGTCGACAGGGGCAACAGGCCACGCCCGCGCAACTGGTTGCGGGCGCCGCGCTCGGAGTCGGCGTCGATCGTGCCGCGCACGATTTTGCCGAGCGCGTCGGTGGCTTCATAGCGAAAGGAAGGCATGACTGTAATAAAGCGGGAGCACCTGCCGAAATCGCCAAGAGCCCCGAATTTAAAGGGTTTCCAGCCCGTTACCTTGCCTTGGAAATATGACCGTAGTGTTGCAGTCACACCCCGTATACTCCGACGCGCTTTCACGTTTTCTCAAACGATTTCACGTCTCGGGCAACTATTTCGTCATGCGTCACATCGCGCAATTCAGCCTCGCTTTCCTGCTTGCCGCAAGCCAACTCGGACCCGCCGCCAGCACGGCTCATGCACAACAGGCGGACAACCGCGTCAGCCTGAACTTCGTCGACACGGACATCCCCGCAGTGTTGCGCGCGCTGTCCCTGTTCACGCAGCGCAACTTCCTGGTGGACCCTCGCGTCAAGGGCAAGCTCACGCTGGTTTCGGACCGGCCCGTGGATAGCGCGCAGGCGCTCTCCATGCTGACGGGCGCGCTGCGGTTGCAGGGCTTTGCCATCGTCGATGTCGATGGCGTGACGCGTGTGGTGCCGGAGGCCGACGCCAAGCTGCAAGGCAGCGCCGTCGTGGGTGGCCCGGGCGTGGGCGTTGCCCGGCCGGCGGGCGCCGCGACTGCTGCGGGCGGCAGGGCGCCCGTGCCCGTGTCAGCCTTTGCCAAAAGCGGTGGCAACAGCGGCGAAATGCTGACGCGCGTGTTTCCGCTGAAGTACGAGAACGCCGCGAACCTGGTGCCGGTGCTGCGCCCCATGGTGCCGCCCAACAACCCGATCAACGCGTACCCCGGCAACAACACGCTGGTCGTGACGGACTACGCCGACAACCTGGAACGCATCGCCGCCGTCATCGCGCGCATCGACGTGCCCAGTTCGATGGACACCGACGTCGTGCCGGTGCAGTCGGCCATCGCCACCGACATCGCCATCCTGGCTTCGCAGTTGCTGGACACGCAGAGCAGCGATCCGACGCAGCGCATTGCCATCGTGGCGGATCCGCGCAGCAACAGCGTGCTGGTGCGCTCGGGCAGCCCGGCCCGCACACGTCTTGCGCGCGAGCTGATCCAGAAGCTGGATGCGCAGCAGAACCGCGCGGGCAACCTGCACGTGGTCTACATGCGCAACGCGCAGGCCACGCGCATCGCCGAGGTGCTGGGCGGACTGCTGACGGGCCAGGCCAATTCCGCGCCCGGCGCGGCCCCCGGCGCCAGCAGCAGCACCGGCGGCACGCAAGGCGGCGCGCGCACGCAGAACACCGCCAGCAGCACGTCCAACCAGGCCGGGCTGGGCATGACCAGCCAGTCGGGCTCGTCGCGTGGCGGCCTGTCCGGCGAACAGGAGCGCATCGCGCGCGAAGACAACTCGTCGCAAGCCGTGTCGTATTCCGCGGGCGGCGCCACCATCCAGGCGGATCCCGCGACCAACTCGCTCATCATCTCCGCGCCCGAGCCGCTGTACCGCAGCCTGCGTGAAGTGATCGACCAGCTTGACCAGCGCCGCGCGCAGGTGTTGGTGGAAAGCCTGATCGTGGAAGTCAGCGAGGAAAAGGCCGCGGAATTCGGCATCCAGTGGATGACCGGCGCGGGCAACATCAACGGCAACGGCACGAGCTTCATCGGCGGCACGAACCTGGGCGGCAGCGGCATCACCGGCAACGGCCCGACGTCCATCGACGCGCTGGGCGGCGGTCTGAGCCTGGGCGTGGTGAAGGGGACTGTGGATGTGCTGGGCAACGAAGTCATCAACCTGGGCGTGCTGGCGCGCGCCATGCAGAACACCGGCGAAGCCAACATCCTGTCCACGCCCAACCTGCTGACGCTGGATAACCAGTCGGCCAGCATCCTGGTGGGCAAGACGGTGCCGTTCGTGACGGGGCAGTACGTGACCTCGGGGAGCAACGGCAGCTCGAACCCGTTCCAGACGATCGAACGCGAGGACGTGGGCCTCAAGCTCAACATCCGACCGCAGATCTCCGAAGGCGGCGCGGTCAAGCTCGACATCTACCAGGAAGTCAGCAGCATCGACGAAAGCCGCTCGACCCCCACGACCGGCATCGTCACCAACAAACGCGCCATCGACACCAGCGTGCTGATCGACGACGGCCAGATCATCGTGCTGGGCGGCCTGCTGGAAGACAACGTGACGCTGACGTCCAATAGCGTGCCGGGCCTGGGTTCGCTGCCCGTGATCGGTTCGCTGTTCCGCTACGACACGCGCAAGCGCACGAAGACCAACCTGATGGTGTTCCTGCGTCCCTACGTGGTGCGCGACGCCAACCGCAGCGCCAGCGTCACGATGGACCGCTACGACTACATGCGCCGCGCGCAGGGCGCCGTGCAGCCGCGCGATCATTGGGCGCTGCCGGACATGCAGGCGCCGATCCTGCCGCTGCCGGGTTCCGCGCCGTCGGTGTCGAACAACGCCTACGATCTTCGCCCTGAACAGCAGGCGCAAACGCTGCGCCGCCCGCCGCCCACCACGGTGGAGACCTTTGCGGTGCGCCAGTATCCCGGCACACCGCCCGCGCCCGCGCAGCAGCCCATCCGCGCGCCGCGGCCGGTCATGATGACGGTGGCGGTGGACCCCGAGAAGCTGCTATGAGCGCGCACCCCTTGCCCTACGCCTGGGCCCGCGCTCAGCGCGCGGTGCTCTCGCTGCGCGGTGGGCAGGCGCAACTGACGGTCAGTCCGCGCACGCCCGAGTGGGCCGTGCGCGAAATCCGGCGCTGCCACGGCGATATCGGCCTCACGCAGATCGACGACGAAGCGCTGGAAACGTTGCTGACCGCGGCCTACAGCCACTCGGAAGACGCGGCGTCGGTCATGGGCGTGGCGGAGAACGAGATCGACCTCGATCGCCTGATGCAGGACATGCCCGAAGTGGCAGACCTGCTCGAAGCGCAGGACGACGCGCCCGTGATCCGCATGATCAACGCGCTGTTCGCGCAGGCCGCGCGCGACGGCGCCAGCGACATCCACATCGAACCCTTCGAAACGCATTCGGTGGTGCGCTATCGCGTGGACGGCACGCTGCGCGACGTGGTGTCCCCGCGCAAGGCGCTGCACGCCGCGCTGATTTCGCGCATCAAGATCATGGCGCACCTGGACATCGCCGAAAAACGCCTGCCGCAGGACGGCCGAATAGCGCTGCGCGTGGGCGGCCGGCCGATCGACGTGCGCGTGTCCACGCTGCCGACCGGCCATGGCGAACGCGCCGTGCTGCGTCTGCTGGACAAGGAAGCGGGACGCCTGCAACTGGAAAAGCTGGGCATGAGCCCCGGTGTGCTGTCACAGCTGGACCGCCTGATCCGCCAGCCGCACGGCATCGTGCTGGTGACCGGCCCGACCGGCAGCGGCAAGACCACCACGCTGTACGCGGCGCTGAGCCGCCTGGACGCTTCCACCAGCAACATCCTGACGGTGGAAGACCCCATCGAATACGACCTGGCCGGCATCAGCCAGACGCAGGTCAACGCCAAGATCGACATGAGCTTCGCGCTGGCCCTGCGCGCCATCCTGCGCCAGGACCCGGACGTCATCATGATCGGCGAAATCCGCGACCTGGAAACCGCGCAGATCGCGGTGCAGGCGTCGCTGACGGGCCACCTGGTGCTCGCCACGTTGCACACCAACGACTCCGTCTCGGCGGTTACCCGCCTGACGGACATGGGGGTCGAGCCTTTCCTGCTGGCGTCGTCGTTGCTGGGCGTGCTGGCGCAACGCCTGGTGCGCAAGCTATGCCCCGCGTGCAAGGCGCCGTCGATGCTGGACGGTGTGCAGGTGTTCCACCCCGTCGGCTGCGAGGCCTGCAACCATACCGGCTACAGCGGCCGTTCGGGCATCCACGAGCTGTTCACGGTGGACGACGAGGCCCGCCGTTTGATTCACGAAGGCCGCGACGAACGCGAACTGCGCCGCGCCGCGGCCGCGTCGGGGATGCGCAGCATGCGCGAGGACGGACAGCGGTGGGTGGATGCGGGGCAGACGTCGCCGGAGGAGATTTTGCGGGTGACGCGGGACGCGTAACGCTGGCAGTTGCTTGGCGTCGGACACCTCACTTCGTTCCACAAACTCTGCCCGGTGTCTGACACCTTCTCGTGACACCGTCTCCTGCCCGTCGCCGCCCTTGATGTCGAAGTTCATCCAACTTGAAATTTGGTTCACCGCAGTTGGCCTGTAACCGGGCGGAATGTCGGTGGAGCGGCCGACAGCTTGCGACCCCACAAGAGACATCCGCAACGCGTGTTGCGTTCTTCGAAGCTGCCGAAAGCTAGTTCGCGACCGACCGCTGAGAGCCGTGACGGGCTATTGATTGGGAAAGCTGACTCGACGTGTCCAGCTGTCATGCGATCTGTGAGAGACACCGGGCCGCGTTGGGAGATTCCGGCTGAGCCGCGGCGCCGTCGAGGCACTTTCTTCTCCAGAACCTATACGACACGTTCCACCCCTGGCGGCTGCCACGTCCCTTCCCCGGCTGGCAGGACCGAGGGTGGTGTGATCTTCGGCCAATACAGCCGCATTACCAGGTAGACCGGCCCATCGGGAGCGGGGAGCCAGTTGGCTTGCCTGTCGCCGCCCGGCGTCCTGTGCTGGATGTAGAGTGTCAATGACCCGTCCGCGTTAACCTTCATCGCAGGCAGCATGGGCGAATTGATTAGGTAGCGGTCGATCGGGTTCCTGACCAGTAGCTGCGACTTGCCGTCGTACATAGTCAGCGACCAGAACGAATTGACCGGCGGTAACGCGCCGGCCGGAAACGTGAGGGTGTAATTGTGCTTGCTGCAGTCCAGCGTCTGACCATTTGCGTCTACGCGGGTGAACGGGTAAGTCGCCTCGTCCGGGTCATTTCCATAGATGCCTGCCTGAGCGGCGACGGCGCGCTTGAGCCAGTCGCCATTGTAGTGTTCGCTGTTACCCGGCAGTCCGCTTAGCCGCCAGCCATTGATCGCCTTTCCGGTGCTGGCGACGGCTTCGTCCACTTTGCGCTGGCCTTCTTTCATGCCAAGGCCGATCTCCAGTTTTTGGTCCAGCGGCAAATCTCTGAAGTTGAAAGTCTTGCCTGCCCCCACGCCGATGCGCGCGAGTTCCGCGCGGACTGCTAGCTCGTTGGCTTGTGGAGGCGCGAACTGCAGCGCAAAGTCCAGAAACTCGAAGAAGTTGGTCTTCGCCAACTCTTTGTTGATCATGGGAAAGCTGATGGCTGTTGCGGCCGGTGGCGACGCCTGATTCAGGTACGCCGAGAGCATTCGCACCTGGTAACCAGCCTGGACCGCCTTCACGCTGTCGAGATCGTCTGGACCAAAAAGTTGGGTGCGGTAGCCGGCGAGCGAAAACTGTGTGCTGGACCGAAACACCCGCTTGATGCCCGCCGGGACGGCACCTTTCCATTCGGGTCCGACCACCATGTAGTCGCCAGCCTCGTTTCCGGTGGTGCGAGTGCCGATGTAGCCGTAATTGTAGGTGTTGCCGTCGCAGAGCATGACCGAGTAATAGCGCTTCGGGTCGATCGCCGGCACTGAAAGCACTACCGGCTCTGCCCGCAAGTCCATCCACACGAAGGAATACGGCGTGTCGCTATTGGGCGTGACAATCGCCGTGTCTTTGTAGGTGAATACGTTGGGTTCGTTCTTGATGTGGTTGAAAGGCGCCTTGAATTGCCCCGAGCCGCGATCCACCGCGTACTCATGCATGACGGCGTAGTTCATCACGATAGGCAGGCCGTAAATGAACCCAGCCTCCGCGATGTCCTTCGCCCCGAAGAACCCAGGGCGATCCGCGCTTGCCTGTGCCCGTACCCGGCCCGGACCAAGCGTCGTGCCAGTGAGCGCTACAAGTGCACTGGAGCCTAGAAACTCTCGTCTTGTGGTCATTGAGCGCCTCACCTGTCAGAGCGAGCTTTCCGACGCCCGCACGAAAAGTACTGGTCATGGAAACGACACTTTATCGAAATCGCCAACAAGACGATATAAGTAGAAAACACCCGGTAAATCGTTCCGGATAAGGTGTCTGATTTCGGCACGGGAGGTATGGCGAAGCGCGGCCAGTTGCACGTAATGCAACGTCCTCAGGAAGGTCCAGGAGTCGCCGTCTGGAGAAGTTTTTATGGCTAGCAATGAGACATAACACAGCAGGGTGTCGCCATAGGCATCGACTGTTTAATCTGGACAGTTCAGGTAGCTATGCTGTCGTCCAAAGCCAAAGGGCCGAATCCCCTGTTTCAAAGGATTCGGCCCCACTTGCTAGGTGCCAGACGGCTTGCCTTCAGACAAGCCAGCCAGTTTCTTAAATCGGTTTGATCATTGTCGCCTGAGGACCTTTTTGCCCTTGGCCGGCGACGAACGTCACGCGCTGGTTCTCTTCGAGAGATTTGTGCCCGCTACCCTGAATCTCAGAGTAGTGCGCGAAGAGGTCCTTACCGCCGAGCTCCGGCATGATAAAGCCGAAGCCCTTGTCGTTGTTGAACCACTTCACAATACCAGTTTCAATCTTCAATGTATGTCCTAGATTTTCCAGGGAAAAGTATCCCTGCACCCACTATGGGTGATTGGCGGTCACAAAGATATGAGCGTTTCACAATGACACACAAATTGGATCGCCCCACCGGTTAGGTTGAGCCGTCCCCACCGACCTGATTTTCAAGCCAACTACCGCGCAATTCCGCGCAGATTCCGATGACTTCCTCTGAAATCCTTCCCCCGGGGCCTCGATGCGTGCGCGGCGCCACTTCAGCCAATCGGGATCCAGCGAGATCGCGACCTCGGACCTCGGAGCGGAATCTCATAGCGTTGATGACAGGCTCGCGAAGCCCGCGCACCTTAGCACTCTACTCGAGTGCGTTTTCGCATGCGCGCGCTCAAAGAAAGAGTGAAGCTCGCGATTCACGGGGGATTGGTTTGTTTCAATTCAGGCTTAGGTTATCAGGGGTGGCGAGCGTACTCTGAAGGGGTGGCGTCGGCCACAACAACCTGTGGCACATGCCCAGGATTGAATCGCTATGAATACTGCCGGGCTTCGTCTGCCGCAGACACCATGGAACCTAAATGCCCTTCCCCTTTATCAATCAGCTCGTCACAAGTCTGCATCAGATAGCCGAGAAACATCTTTCACCGAAGGGCGCCGCACTTCCGGCGCTACAGTCAAACTACAACGCTCAATCCGTCGTGCCCAAGGCAGCAACCCCCCTGATTGATGACCCTTGGACGCCGGACAACTATCACTACGCCGGTTAAGTGCGTACCTTGAAGTGTACCCAGTGCAGTCGGCTCTGGACGTCTTCGCTTGTGCGTCGGGCATGCGCCGGGGATCGTCCACGTCAGCACAACGGGCGGAGAGGCTCTTACCGCACGAGGTGAGCACTACCCCTCAGATAGAGGCCGCGTCATGACACTAGACCATACCAAACGCGCCACTGAGATAGTAGCGGTGGACGCCAACGGGATTACGTACATCATCCAACGTCGCTACAGGGCTGCTCCAAACCACGACGGGGCCTGGGCTAATTACTACTGTTGCTTGCGCGACGGCGAGCCCGTCACATGGCTCGGTGATAACAATTACCGGTTGCCGGACGGGACAGCACTCCTCGCGATTGAATGCCGACTGCCGGACCTCGAACCATTAAATTGAAGGCACTTGGTTTGAAGTGCAGCCTAGGCTCGCGAGCCGGCGGCTTGCTGGACATTCAGCGGTGGTGGTACGAATCCGTGCTTTCGACGGCCAGGAGCACAGGCATGGAAAATCCCGCAGACGGCAAAGTATGCCGAGTCATTCGCACGGACGTCGGTAGACTTACCGGCGCAGCATGCGCGGTGATTGTGCGTGTCGAACACCTCCCGCCAAGCGATGTATCGCTAAGTGAACGGACAGACCTTAGGAACTCGGTATGTAAAGCGGTGCGATCAAGGACCGCTCCTGGCCAGTCGTGGTCGTTGGTCGCCCAGGTCTGGCTCACCGCCGTTTTAGGGTGCGCGAGGGGGCTGGGATTGGAGAGCATCGTGATGTGATGGACTCGATCCGCTACCCAGTTCAATGAACTTTCTGGGGAAGAATGCCAAGTTCAACGAACCATTGCAGACAGAGCAAATGAACCACACTTCATTAAGTCGTTGACATCCATGGCGTCGAGCTTCCGCCTCAAATGAACTTCGACATTTAACGCGCCGATTTCCCCACGCTGAACGTCACCGTGTCGCCCGAGCGGCGGCCCAGTGTCGACATCAGGCCGTCCAGCGCGGCGCGGTCGGCTTCGCTGGCTGAACGAGCGAAGGTGACCTCGCCCTGAAAGTTCAAGCCGCGGGGGCCGGTGCCGCCCTGGCCCTTCACGTCGAGCAGGCCGCTTTCCGTGCTCAGGACCAGCGTCGCGCCGCTCTTTCCGCCTTGCGCGCGCAACAAGTAGGTGCCCACCGGCGTGATGGGCGAGAGCGCAGTCGCCGCGTTGCGCCAGCGCAGGTCGACGGCCGGGCCGGGGGGGAGCGGGGCGCCCAGGCGCAGGGGCTGCCAACTTATCTCCAGCATGCCTTGCGGCGACAACGTATTCCAAGGCGCACCGAGCGCGGGCAGGACCGTCGCGGGCACGCGCAGGGAGGACGCAGGCAGCGCCAGGCCGTTCCAACCGGGGCGCGCGCGCAGGGTGCCTTGCAGCCAGGGATGCGAGATGTCGAGCGCCAACGTGTCCCAGCGCCATTGCCATTGCACCGGTTGCGGCAGCACGCGGCGCGCGCCTTGGGCGCCCAGTGCGACCCAGGCGCTGCCGTGCCACAGCGTGCCGCTGGCGTCGGCCAGCGTGACCGGCGCGTCGGCGGGCAAGAGCGTCAACACCCAGCGCGCGGGCAGCACAGTGGCGCCCGCGGCGGCGGCGCATAGGACGCCGGCGATCCACAGTCCTGCGACGCGGCGCGAGGGAAGCTTCACAGGCATGAGTAGCTCCCGATTGCCGCGCACACCGTGCCAACCACCCGCGGGCCTGCCGCGCGGTCCAAGAGAATCTTCACGACCATCACCGGCTCCCCGCCGCCTGCGGCGGCAGCAGCACGATCTTGCCGTTGACCAGGCCCGGCAGCGGACGTCCATTGGCGTTCGCGGCGCGTGACAGGTCCACCTTGGAGATGGCCAGCCCCCAATCGCGTCCCGCACCGTCCAGCCAGCGCATCAGCGCCGACGACGGCGCCTGGTCCAGCGACAGTTCCACGCCACCGCCTTCCGCATCCGCCAGCTTCCATTGCCCCGCGGGCAGGCCGGCGCGTTCCAGGCTGCCGGCCGGTTCCGTCGTGCTGGGCATCCCACCCGTGGGCGCGGCGCTGCGCTGGCGCAGGGCGGCGGCTTGCGCTGTCAGGTCGGCCACGGTGGCGGCCTGGGCGCGTAGTCCCGGCAGCTCCGTCTGCAGCTTACGTACCGTGTTCAGGGCGGGTTCGATCAGGGTGACGAAGCCGATCGCCGCGCCAAGCAGCAAGGCGGCTCCGGTGACCAGACGCCGCTCGCGCGGGGCCAGCGCCTGATAGCGCTGGCGGGCGCGCGCGAGCGCCGGGTCCACGGGTTTGCGCGCGGCCTGCCACGCGGTTTGAAGTCGGTAAAGCGGTTTCATGGTTGGCTGCGCACGATGCGCCAGGTGTTGTCGGTGTCGCCGCGTTCCAGCTTCAGCCCCAAAGCGGCGGCCTGCTGAATCAGTGCGGGGGTTTCGGCGACGCGTTGCGCCTGCGGACCGGCGTCCGCCAGCTGCAACGTCAGCGCCTGATCGGCGTAGGTCAGGTGCGCAACCTTGTCGGCCGCAAAGGGCAGGGCCTGCGCGGCGGCGCGCGCCAGCGGCAGGAAGTCGCCGGCGCTGGCGGCGCCGCGGTTGGCCTGCAACGCGTCGAGCCCTTGCTGCGCCTGACGCGCCGGGTCCAGCACGACAGGCACGTTGGGAAAGGCCGCCAGCACCTGATCGTGCATGCCGCGCTGCAACGCGTCGGCCTCGCCGCGCAATTGCGCCGCGTAGATATTCAGTCCCGCAATCCACACCACTGCGGCCAGCGCGCCCCAGCGCCACACCGGCTGCCAGCGCGACACGCTGACCGGGGCAAGCTGCGGCATCGCCAGCGACCATGCGGGCGAGGGCGCGTGCCAGCGCGGATCCGCGGGATCGCGCAACGGCGCATCCGTGGCCGGCGCCAGCGCCTGCGGCGCGATCAGCGCGCGCACGCGCAGCCCTTGCTGGCTGAGCAGGCTCCACGCGCGCCGAACCGGCTCGCGTGGAGACCACGCCAGCGGCACGGAGCCGTCCGTGGCACGCGAGCCGTACCCGATCGCCAGACTATCCAGATCGCTCAGCACCAGCGGTTCCAGCGCACCGCGCACGGCCGCGCCAAAATGCGCGCGCGCTACCGCAGGGATTTGCACCGTCGCGGCGATGACGTCGGCAGGATGCAGCACGGCTTCGCACATGGCCTGTGGCCAGGCGTTCCCGAGCGCGCGAAGCGCCAGCTCGCCTTGCCGCACGCAGCGGCCGCGCCGGTCGAACCACGCGTAGGGCAGCGGCGAATCGGCGCCAAATTCCTCCAGCGCGGGCAGGGCGATTCGCAGGGTGTTCTTCAAGGTGTTTCTCTCGTCCAGATGGTTTCGGGCGCGGCCGGCGGGGCGCTGCGCATCAGCGCCTGCATGGAGACGCGCGCCCGTTCGTAGACCACGGTGCCGCTGGCCAGGAACCAGCCGCTGTTGGTGGAGACCGACGGGGCGGGCGTCTTCACGCCCGTGCCCGCCAGCCGATTGGCAAAATCGCCCGTGTTGTTGAACCAGTCGCCGCGATCGCGCTCGCCCGCCATCGCGCGCGCCTGCGCCAGCGACAGCCCCGGCACCAGCGCCGCGATAACCTCGGCGGGCGCGGTGTTGACGTTGACCGTGGTGGCCGAAGGCAGCAGCGTCATCGTGCGCCGCAGCGCATTGCGCATCGGCGGCTCCAACCCCAGCAGGGCGGCCACTTCGTCGACCCCGCGCGGCAGCGGCGCGCGCGCCTGCGGGCCGGGCCGCGCTGCGGTGTTCGGGGCGGTGTCTGGGGTGGCGTTAGGGCCGGTGTTCGAGGCATTCGCCGCCAGCGCGGGCGGCTGCGCCGACGCGACGATGTCGACGATCCGCGCGGCCAGCGTATCGGGCAGTTCCAGCGTGCCCAGCAGACGCCGCAGGATTTCTTCCTGCTCCGGTTGCGGCACGCCGTTGCGCGCCAGGTTGTAGAGGTTGTACTTACCCTGTTCGTCCTGCACACCGCCCGAAAACACCGCCACGCGATCGTCGCCCGGACGTTCGATGCGGGTGTCCAGCACCGGCGTGGCCCAGATCTGGTCGCCGCGTGTGGTGGGCTCGCGCCGGCCGTGGTCGCGTACCACTAGGCGCGCCCAGTCGATCCCGCCCGCCAGCATCGCGCGCGCCTGCACGCGAGCCAGTTCATTCTCCACGCGGCGAGTGCTGGCAGTCTGCCGCTGAAACAGACTGGTCGTCAGCGCAGCCACGATTGCGACGACGATGAGCGCGCTGACGACCGCCGCGCCGCGTTGGGGGAGCGCAGTGGGGGTGTAGCGCGCGGCGGCTGGGTCTTGTGCGTTGCGTGCGCCAAATGCAGCAGAGGCAGCAGATGTACCAGATGCGGCAGATGCAGCAGATGCCGCGGATGCAGCAGATGTAGCGGATGCAGCAGATGCAGCAGATGCGCCAGATGCGCCAATTGCGCCAATTGCGCCAATTGCGCCCCTTGCGCCTCGCGCGCCACCCCTGCCAGTTCCGTGAACGACCACCCGGCTCATGGCAGCTCCAGGACGCGCGTATAGCGCCGCAGGTCGCCCGGCACCCCGCGTTCGAACGCGATCTCCAGACCGCTAGGCGCGGCGGCAAACGAGGCGTTGGCGTCCGCCCAGCCCACGCCCGGCACCCAAGCGCGCAGCGCGAGCGACCGCACGCCCGGCAGCAACAGCACGCCGTCATTCGCCGCAGGCAACGGGCTGCGCTGCGCGGACGGTCCGCCCACCCGCCACAAACCGTCGCGGCGCACCTGCCATTGAATACGCTGCCACAACCCGTTGCCATCCGGATCGGGACGCAAAATCTCCAGTGTCTGCCCGCCCGCCGCGCGCGGCAGCAGCCGCAGGCCCGTCGTGAACGCCACCGCGTCCAGTCCCGGCGAATCAAAGGCGGGCCCGGTGTACGACAACTCGACGTCCCGCGCCATCTGCCCCAACGTGCGCACGATGGCCTCCGTATCCTCGGCCTGCGCGGCAATCAGATCGCGCGCACCCGACACGCTGGCTAGTCCGCGCCAGGCCATCAGACTGACCAGCGCCATCAGCGCCAGGGCGACCAGCACCTCGATCAGCGTGAAGCCGGCCTGCGATTGCGGAGAACGGCGCATCGTCATCTCAGGCTGGACAGCAGTCCGTCGAGCTGCAGCAGGATCGCGCCTTCGCGCGAGGACGCGGCGTCGTGGACCTTCACGGCCACCTGCCGGAAGCTGCGGTTCATGGAATTGGTGAACACCAGTTCGCATTGCAACGCCAGCCCGCCCTGCGGACACGGCACCATCTGCGTGCCGGCGCGCGGCAAGGCCTGCTCCAGTCGCAATTGCGTCAGCGCATTCTGCGCGGCTAGCAGCGCCAGCGTCTTGTCCTGCAAAGCACGATTGTTTGCCGCCATCACGCCGGTAGCGCGCAGCGCCGCGCCCATCGCCACGGCGATGATCGCCAGCGCGACCAGCACTTCGATCAGCGTGAAACCGCGCTCGCGGTTGCACGGACGGGGAAACGCGGCGCCCGCCGCGCTCGGGTGAGCCTGGCCGCTGGCGCCTGGGGCAGAGTCCCCGGCGTTGCCGTGGCGGGCGTCACCGGTGGCGGCATTGCTGGCTTTGTCGACGGCGTCATCGACGGCTTCATCGACGGCTTCAACGACCGCTTCATCGACGGCTTCATCGACAGGCACACCAAAAGTTTCATCGACAGCATCATCAACAGCTTCATTGACGACTTCATCCGCGGCCACCTCGGAAGCCATCTCAGCGAATCTCATAGCGCCCCGCAGCGTCGCGTTGCAGCGTCACGTGCGCATCCGCCGCGCTCAGCGTCAGCGTCATCGGCGCGGCAACCCATTCGGTATTGAAGATCAGCGGGCGGTCCGGATCCAACCGCCATTGCACCGGCGCGGCCGACCACGACTGCGGCCGCAGCACCTCATCGCTTTCCAATCGGTCGACAGGCACGGGAATATCGTCCTGCGCCGTGGGGCCCGCCGAACGGCCCGCGCGCTCGAACGACCAGCCCTGGCCGTTCGCCAGCCAGCGTATGTTGCGTCCATCGCTGCGCGCTTCGCTCTGCGCCACCGTAAATGCATCGGCCAGACGCTCGGCATCAGCCCGCAAGCGGTTGTCGCCCCGGCCGACAGACAGGCTCACCATGCTCGCGGCAATGGCCACGATCACCAGCACCACCAAAACTTCGACCAGCGTGAAACCGCGCTCAGAGGTCCCAGGAACCGATGTCGGCATCGCCGCTTTCTCCGCCGGGCTTGTTGTCGGCGCCAA
Organism: Achromobacter animicus; assembly: GCF_902859585.1. Lineage (GTDB taxonomy): Bacteria > Pseudomonadota > Gammaproteobacteria > Burkholderiales > Burkholderiaceae_B > Achromobacter > Achromobacter animicus. The sequence continues at coordinate 33,991 of NZ_CADIJM010000024.1, forward strand.
ACGAGAAGACGTCGACGTCGCCTTTGACGCCGGGGCTCAGGTATTGATAGGGGTGGCCCCACGGATCGTTGGGCAGCTTGTCCAGATAACCGCGCCAGTTGGCCACGCCATCAGGCTTTTGCGCCAGCGCCCGCAGGCCCTGCGCAGTGGTGGGATAGCGGCCATTGTCCAGGCGATACAGCTTCAACGCCTGCATGATGCCGCCGATGTCCTGACGGGCAGCGGCCTGGCGCGCCTGGTCGGGGCGATCGAGCACACGCGGCACCACCAGCGCGGCCAGAATCCCCATGATCACAATCACCACCATGATCTCGATGAGGGTGAAGCCCTGCTGGCGGGCAAGCCCGCGCGGTAACTGACGCACTTTGCAACTCCGGTCTATCTGTTGAAGCCCGGGATTGTGGACATGAAATATGACAGTAATGCGCACGCCGGGAGATCGCCCCGTTCGTCCTTGCGCGGCTTTGTCACTAGCTGCTGAATTACTAGATGCTGATTCACGTGCTGCTGAGTCCTGAGCTGCTGAGTCACAAGGTGCTAAGTCACAAGGTGCTAAGTCGCAAGCCGAACATTCACGAGCTGCTAGTTCACGAGATGCAGGTTCAAGAACCGCCGATTTCATAGATCGTTCGTCAGGACGCGCAGCGTTGCCAGCCTGCCGCCTGTCATTGGCTCATGCGTCGCGGACCCGTCCCACGCCTACTTCTCCCGCGTGATCCCGCCCGGCGCATCCTGGGCCGCCGGCGTCGCCAGACGGCTTGCGCGGCCCGACTGTTCAACCGTCACGGCATCCGCCGCAATGTCGCGCAGCACGATGCCCGGCGCCACTTCCGCGCCGGCCCGCCACGCCAGCGGCGGTCCGCCGTCCACGCTCAACACCGCCGCGCCGTCAGGGCCGGCCGCGATCACGCCCCGCACGGTAATCTGCGTACGCATAGCCTCATCCTTGCCGAACCACAACGCCACCGGCGTGTTGTCGGCCGCGCGCGGTGCAGCGGCGGAGACGGCCGGGGGCAGGGGGCCGGGCTGCGGCGCAAGCAGGATCGACGCCCACACCCCAAGCCCCGCGGCAAAGGCCAGCACGGCGAGGACGCGCAGCGCGGCTGGCGCGGAGGGCAGGGGCAGGCGCAAGGACAAAGGCATGGCATTCAGGCAAGGGCAACAAGACGCGGCCGACTATAGCGGCGTTTCATGACAGCAATGCAATAGCAGCAACCAGACGGTAGCAATACGACGGTGTCAAACACCCAGGGGAGAGCTTCGTCGGTATGCCGCGATGTCTCAGCGCGTCAGCGGGTGTCAGACACCGAGAGAGGTCGGGCACCAAGACGTTGCCGGACCCGCGAAGATGGAGCCACACGCGAAGCGTCATCGCCACGACGCAAGACACCGTGTAAGTCCGCGAAGGCCGCCCGCGCGGCCGAACGTGGACGGGCCCCGCAAGCCGCTTCTAACCCGGGCACATCTCCAACAGAACGCCAAGCACGCTGACCGTCCCGCCGCCCGGCAAGCTTCAATTGCTCGAGTCCGGTGCGGTGGCGGCCCGGGGTGCGCGGGGCGTCGATAAGCCCGAGGGAATCGGAAGGCAGGCGCCGAAGGCGACAACGACGATGACGACGGGGCAGTCCGGAGCGAAGGCTCCGGACCGCAATCGTGGCCCCGCGCGCCCCGGGCCGCCACCGTGCCGGACGCCTCAAGAACTCAACGCCCAGGCCCCACCGACCCAGACGCCTCACCGGCGTCAGACGCCCAGCATCACCGCGCCACCGGCCGCCAAAAATCCCCCCCTCCCTTGCCCAACAAGCAACCGACCCATCCAAAAAGCCCCCCAGCATTGCCCCATACGCAAAAGAATCCTGATTCAGCAATCAACGTTTCTCTCCTTTGCTTCACGGGTCTTTCACGTTCGATCGCCACCATGTCGCCCAGCGTAAGACCCCCTTCATGAAAAAGAGAAGAGAAGCAATGCAGACATTGAATTGGAGAAGATGGTGCGCCATGTTGCTGGCGACCAGCGCGTTGGCCGGCTGTGGCGGCGGCGATGATGATGACGACGAGGCCCCAGTGGAACCTCCGACCCAGCCCCCCGTGACAACGCCCGGCGAGGCGCGCGTCGACAAAGTGCTGTTCGTCGGCGTTGACGGCCTCACTTACGACGCGCTTCGTCGCGGCGCAGCCGACAACACGCTTCCCAACCTGAGCCAACTGACCGTCACCCGCGCCTGGACCGGCGGCGTCACCGGCACCGTGACCCAACAGCCCACGCTCACCGCACCCGGCTGGGCCACCTTGCTCACCGGGCAATGGGCCGACGTCCACGGCGTGCGCTCCAACGCGCAAGGCCAGGGCATGAAAGCCCCCAGCCTCTTCCAACGCATCAAGACCGCGCAGCCAGAAGCGCGCACCGCCGGCGCCTTCAACTCGCCGCTGCTGGCCGGCCTCTTAAGCACCGACCGCGACGCCGGCTACGTCCAGACGCTGACCGACTGCGCCGGCCAAGACGACTGCGTCGCCTCCCAGGCCCGCGACCGCATCGCCGAAGGCTACGACGTCGTCGTCGCCCAATTCGCCGCGCCCGAACGCGCCGCCGCCGAAAACGGCTTCGGCACCACCTACGAAGCCGTCATCCGCCAGACCGACGCCGCCCTGGGTGTCCTGACCAAGCAACTGGCCGACCGCCGCGCCGCCCATCCCAACGAAAACTGGCTCATGGTCGTCGCGTCCAGCCACGGCCTCGACAAGACCGGCGGCAGCGACGGCCTGCCGTTCTCCTCCAACAAAACCATCCTCCTAGCCGCCAATCAACCGGCCCTGCTCGGCGGCAGCGCCGATGACGCTTCGTTTGACGGCGTCTGGGACACCAATTGGTACGCGCTGCCCAGCGCCGCCGACGTCGCGCCCACCGTCCTCTCGCACCTGGCCGCATTACCCCAAGCGGACGCCTACGACATGGCCGGCACCGCGCTCTCCGAACCGCTTGCGCTGCGCCGCGTCGCCACCCGCATCGCCATGGACAACAAGAGCGTCACCGTCAGTTGGGTGCGCGTCGGCGAACCCGCCGGCGACATCGTCGTCAGCCGCGACGGCAAAGAAGTCGCGCGCCTGCCCGGCACCGCCACCGAATACGTCGACACCGGCTTCACCTTCGACACCGAAGGCCTGCACGAGCTGGCATACAGCGTCTCCGCCGGCCGCGCTGTCAGCGCCGCGCGCGCCTCGGTCGTCTACGCCAAACCGGTCCCACTGCTCGCCTCGCTGCGCACTGGCCTGACCATGTTCTTCCCCTTCGAAGGCGACGTGACCGACAAGGCCGCGGGCGGCGGCGCAATCACCCCGTTCGACGGTGCGCAGGCCCCGGCCTACGCCGACCCCGGCGTGTACGGCAAAAGCTTCCGGAACGAACGCGGCACGGCGGCCCTGGGCGCCTTCAAGCTCGACTACCCCGCAGGCCTCATGGACAGCGTCCAGGCCTTCACCATCGGCTTCTGGTATCAGTCCGACGGCACCGCCAACGACCGATCCATCGTAGGCAACAAAGACTACAACTCCGGCGGTAACCCCGGCATCACCATCGCCCAGTGGGCCGGCCCCGAGCTGCGCTTCAACGTCGCCGGCGGCGGCAAACGCGCCGACATCAACGGCGTCAAGTTCACGGCCAACAAGCCCGTCTACATCGCCATGACCATCGACAAGACGGCCCGCACGATGACCGCCTATCGCTACGACAGCGAACTGGGTTTCGTGCGCAACGTCACGTCCACCGCCAACCCGGGTGTCGACCTGACCCAGATCGCCGGCATCTTCGGGCCGCATATCGGCCTGAACGAAGACGGCAAGGGCACCTACGGCATCTGCTGCGCCGGCACCAAGGGCCCGTACACCATGATTTTTGACGACCTCGCCTTCTGGTCGCGCGCGTTGACCGAGGAAGAAGTGAAATCCCTCGCCCTGTCCGGCAAGTCCGTCTCCGAACTGTTTCCCTGATGTCCCAAGGATAGATACCCCATGAGCAAGTCCATGATTTTGCGCGGTTTCCTGCGCGCCGGCGCGGTGCTGATGCTGACCGCCACCCTGGCCGCCTGCGGCGGCGGCGACGACGATGACGACGCCGGCACCCCCACCGACCCGGGCACTCCCACCCAGCCCGAGACGCCCGCGCCGCCGCCGCCCGCCAAGCCCGAACTGCGTTGCGCGCCCTGAGCCGCGCTTCTTGTAGACCCATAGGAAAAGCATCCGTGAAGTCCGATAAAGACACGATCCACGCCGGCAAGCGCCGGTTCCTGCGCAACGCCGCCGCCTCCACTGCCGGGCTGACCGCGCTGTCGATGTTCCCGCCCGCCATCCGCCGCGCGCTGGCCATCCCCGCCAACAACCGCACCGGCACCATCAACGACGTCGAGCACGTGGTCATCCTCATGCAGGAAAACCGCTCGTTCGACATGTACTTCGGCACGTTCAAGGGCGTGCGCGGCTTTGGTGACCGCATCACCATTCCGCTGCCGCAGAACCGCTCCGTCTGGGAACAGACCAACGGCACGCGCGTCGTCATGCCGTATCACCTGGACAGCACCCAGGGCAACGCCCAGCGCGTGGCCGGCACGCCCCACGACTATGTCGACGCCCAGATGGCCTGGGACGGCGGCCGCATGGACCAATGGCCGCGCTACAAGCAGAACCAGTCCATGGGCTACTACCGCGAAAAGGAAGTGGAGTTCCAGTTCGCGCTGGCCGACGCCTTCACCCTGTGTGATGCCTACCACTGTTCGACGCACGGCGGCACCAACACCAACCGCCTGTTCCACTGGACCGGCACCAACGACCCGCTGGCGCAGGGCAATGGCCCGTCCACCCGCAACCAGTGGGACAGCCTGGGCGCCTCGAACATCGGCTGGACCTGGAAGACGTATCCCGAACGCCTGCAGGAAAACGGCGTCACCTGGAAGGTCTACCAAAACCTTCCCGAAAACTTCGGCGACAACCCCCTGGCCGGTTTTCAGCAGTACCGCCGCGCCAACGAACTGGCCGGCAACGGCAGCAACGGTGCGCCGTACCCGGCCTGGACGCCCAGCATGGACGCGGCCAACCCGCTCTACAAGGGCACGGCCAACACCATGCCCGACGGCGGCTTCCTGCAGGCCCTGCGCGATGACGCCCTGAACGGCACGCTGCCGCAGGTCTCCTGGATCGTCGCGCCCGCCAATTATTCAGAACACCCCGGCCCGTCCAGCCCCGTGCAGGGCGCCTGGTACATCCAGGAAACGCTGGACGCGCTGACCGCCAATCCGGATGTCTGGAGCAAGACCGTCCTGCTCATCAACTTTGACGAGAACGACGGCTACTTCGACCACGTGCCGCCGCCCGCTGCGCCGTCGCTGAACGCCGACGGCTCGATGGCCGGCGCTTCCACCGTCAACACCGACCTGGAACGCCACACGCACGCGTCCGGCCAGGACGCCGCCGACAATCGCGTCTACGGCCCCGGCCCGCGCGTGCCGATGTACGTCGTGTCGCCGTGGAGCCGTGGCGGCTGGGTCAATTCCCAGGCATTCGACCACACGTCCGTGCTGCGCTTCCTGGAAGCCCGCTTCGGCGTCAAGGAAGAGAACATCAGCCCGTGGCGCCGCGCCGTGCTGGGCGACCTGACCTCGGCTTTCAACTTCGCGACGCCGAACGAAGAGAAGCCGTCGGGCCTCGACATCCTGACCCGCTCGGAGGCAGACCAGGAGCGCGCCGCCCAGCAGGCGTTGACGGCTGTGCCGCTGCCGGATCCGTCCACGCAGGCCAAGGGCATCCAGGAAAAGGGCGTGCGCAACTCCCGCGCCTTGCCGTACGAACTGCACACCAGCGGCCGCAGCCAGCCGGGCACCGGCAACATGTGGCTGGTTTTCTCGAACACGGGAAAGCAGGCCGCGGTGTTCCACGTCTACGACCGCCTGCATCTGGATCGCCTGCCGCGCCGCTACACGGTGGAGCCTGACAAGCAGTTGGAAGGCAGCTGGGACACGGCCGCCGATGGCGGCAAGTACGACCTGTGGGTGCTGGGCCCCAACGGCTGGCACCGCCATTTCGCGGGCGACCTGGCGCATGACCGCACGGCGCAGCAGGATGCCGAGATCCGCGTCTGCTACGACATCGCCAACGGCGACGTCTACGTCAGTTTCATCAACGCCGGCAAGACGACGTGCACGTTCGAGGTGACGCCCAACGCCTATTACGCCAACCACGAACGCTGGACGTTCACGGTCCCGGCGGGCGGGCAGGTCGAGCAGCACTGGGCGCTGGCCGGCAGCCATGCCTGGTACGACTTTACGGTGCGATTGGCCGAGGACCCGTCGTGGCTGCGCCGCTTTGCCGGCCGCATCGAGACGGGCAAGGCGTCCGTGACCGACCCGGCCATGGCCGAGTAAGCCTCACGCGGCGGTTTGCGGTTCGCGTGCGCGGAAAGCCTGCGCGCACGCCTCGCAGATCGCCGCCGTGATGCCCTGGCGGGCATGCTCGCGGCGTTCCAGCATCCCGATGGAGCGCGACAGGGGCCCCAGGTCCTCAGGCAGGTAGAAAATCCGCAGTTCCGGGCTGTGCTGCCAGTTCGCGCCGTTGATCAGCGGCAGCAGCGTCACGCCGACCTCCTGGCGCACCAGTTCCACCAGCGTCTCGATGGCGTTCAGTTCCAGGAAGTCGTTGACCGGCACCGCCATGCGCCGCAGCAGGCGGTCGATCTGCAGCCCGGTGCGCTGGGTCCGGTCAAAGCGCAGGAAGGGATTGCCCGCCAACACCTCGCGTGCGTCCTGGCCGGCTGCAGAACGCGGCGCGATCACCACCATCTGCTCTTCATATAGCGGCGTCCAGCGCGTGCTGGCCATCTTGCGGCCGGCTTCCACCAGGAACGCGGCGTCCAGCTCACCGTCCTCCACCTTGCCCGCCAGTTCGCTGGCCTTGCCCGACAGGATGCGCACGTCCAGCTTGGGATGGGCCTTCTTCAGCCCCGAGATGACCTTGGACAGCGTGCCCATGCAGGACACGATGCTGCCCACCGACACCGATCCGGCCAATTCGCCGGGCGCGGTGCTCGGGCGCCTGAGTCTGTCGTATAAATCCAGCAAGTGCTTGATTTCGGGCAGCAATTCGCGCCCGGCCGCGTTCAGGATGGCCAGGCGCCCGCTGCGGTCGAAAAGTTCTCGTCCCAGCTCGGCTTCAAGCGACCGCATCTGAAAGCTCACGGCCGCCTGCGTCAGGGCGACCTGCTCGGCGGCCTCGGAGAAGGAACCGTGGTGCGCGACCGCCAGGAACGTGCGCAGAAATCGGATCGTACTCATAAAAAATTCTTTTATGACGGAACAAAAAATCAAATTGATTTAATTAAAGCACGAGAGTAACTTCGCCCGCTTAACCGTTAAGAGACCCGCCACATGAAAACCTTCGACTGGGCCAACCCGTATCCTTCCGTTCGCATCCCGCTGTTCGCCCGCAACGTGGTCTCCACGTCGCACCCGCTGGCGGCCCAGGCGGGGCTGCGCATGCTGCTCAAGGGCGGCAACGCCGTGGACGCCGCCATCGCGGCCGCAGCCACGATCGTCCTGGTCGAACCGGTCTCCTGCGGCCTGGGCGGCGACTGCTTTGCCATCGTGTGGGACGGCAAGGAGCTGCACGGCCTGAACTCGTCGGGCGTCGCGCCCGCCGCCTGGAACACCGAATACTTCAAGCGCAAGTACGGCACCGGCGACAACGGCCTGGCCATCCAGCCCAAGCGCGGCTGGGACTCGGTCACGGTCCCCGGCGTGGTGGCCGGCTGGGCCGCGCTGCATGAAAAGCTGGGCAAGCTGCCGTTCGAACAGCTGTTTGAACCCGCCATCGAGATCGCCGAGCGCGGCTACGCCGTGCCGCCCGTGGTGGCGCACAAGTGGGCCGCCGCCGCCGAAGAACTGAAGTCGCAGCCCGGCTACGCCCAGGCCTTCCTGCCCGAAGGCCGCGCGCCCAAGGTCGGCGAGCACTTCCGTTTCCCCGACGCCGCCAACACGCTGCGCCGCATCGCCGAATCCAAGGGCCGCGACTTCTACGAAGGCGAGCTGGCCGAGCGCATCGCCGCCTTCAGCAAGGAATGCGGCGGCGCGATGACGCTGGAAGACCTGCGCGGCTACCGTCCGGAATGGGTCAAGCCCATTTCCAAGTCGTACCGCGGCTACGAGCTGCATGAAATCCCGCCGAACGGGCAGGGCATCGCCGCGCTGATCGCGCTGGGCATCGTCGAACGCTTCGATATGGCCGACATTCCCGTGGATTCGGTGCAATCGCAGCACATCCAGATCGAAGCCATGAAGCTGGCCTTCGCCGATCTGTACAAGTACGTGGCCGACCCGCGCGCCATGCAGGTCACGCCCGAACAGATGCTGTCGGACGCCTACCTGGACAGCCGTGCCAAGCTGATCCGTCTGGACCAGGCCACCCATTTCGAAGCCGGCCGTCCGCACGCGGGCGGCACCATCTACCTGACCGCCGCCGACGAAAACGGCATGATGATCTCGTTCATCCAGTCCAACTACATGGGCTTCGGATCGGGCGTGGTCGTGCCGGGCACCGGCATCAGCATGCAGAACCGCGGCGTGGGTTTCTCGATGGATCCCAAGTCGGCCAACGTGGTCGAAGGCGGCAAGCGCCCGTTCCACACCATCATCCCGGGCTTCCTGACGCGCGGCGGCAAGCCGGTCATGAGCTTTGGCGTCATGGGCGGCGACATGCAGCCCCAGGGCCACATGCAGACCGTGGTTCGCATGATCGACTACCACCAGAACCCGCAAGCCGCGTGCTGCGCCCCGCGCTGGAAGGTCAACCGCGACTTCACGCTGGATATCGAGACCAATATGAAGGCCTCGACGATTGCAGGTCTGAAGGATCTGGGCCATGCTCTGAAATCCGTTGACGATCCCTACATGGACTTCGGCGCTGGCCAGTTCATCTGGCGCATGGCCGAAAGCGACAACGAACTGGGCTACGTCGCCGCCAGCGACAGCCGTCGCGACGGCCAGGCGGTGGGTTTCTAAAGCGGTTCCTGATACCGGCAAATGCAGCAACAAGGGGAATAAACACAATGAAACGCTTGACCATGACCTTCGGCGCCAGCCTGCTGGCGCTGGCCGCCGGCGCCGCCAGCGCCCAGAACATCCGGATCGGCCTGCAGGAAGATCCCGATGTCCTGGACCCGCACCGCGCCCGCACCTACGTGGGCCGCATCGTGTTCACGTCGCTGTGCGACAAGCTGGTGGACATCGATCCCAAACTGCACTTCGTGCCGCAACTGGCCACCTCGTGGTCGTTCAGCGACGACAACAAGGTGCTGACCTTCAAGCTGCGCGACGACGCGCTGTTCCACGACGGCACCAAGTTCGACGCGGCCGCGGCCAAGGCCAACCTGGACCGCGCCATGAGCCTGCCGGACAGCCTGCGCAAGGGCGAGCTGCGCTCGGTGGCCAAAGTAGACGCGCCCGACGCCACCACGCTGGTGCTGACCCTGAAAGAACCGGACGCCACGCTGCTCGCGCAACTGTCCGACCGCGCCGGCATGATGCTGTCGCCCAAGACCTTCTCGGACGACGTCGCCGCCGTGGGCCGCAAGCCCATCTGCTCGGGCCCGTATAAATTCGTCGAACGCATCCAGAACGACCGCATCGTCCTGGAAAAATTCGACCAGTACTACGGCGCCAAGGACTACGCGTTCAAGCGCGTGACCTTCCTGCCCATCCCGGACACCACCGTGCGCCTGTCCAACCTGCGCGCCGGCGACCTGGACATGCTCGAACGCCTGAATCCGTCCGACGCGCCGCAGGTCAAGAACGACGCCAGCCTGACGTTCGCGCCGGTTGCGGGCCTGGGCTTCCAGCAGTTCATGTTCAACGTGGGCAACGGCAAGCGCGCCGAAGACAACCCGTTCAAGAACAAGCTGGTGCGCCAGGCGTTCCAGTACGCCATCGACCGCAACGCCATCAACGAAGTGGCCGGCGGCGGCATCTTCGAACCCGCGCAGCAGCCGTTCCCACCCGCCAGCCCCTATCACAGCGACAAATTCCCGGTCACCCAGCGCGACGTGGCCAAGGCCAAGAGCCTGCTCAAGCAGGCGGGCGTTGACCGCGTGAAGGCCGAGCTGGTGTTTGGCAACAACACCACCACCTCGTCCATCGCCGAAATCGTCCAGGCCATGGCTGCCGAGGCGGGCTTTGACCTGTCGCTGCGCCCGACCGAATACGCGGCGCTCCAGAAGGAAGCCTCGGGCGGCAACTTCCAGATCGTGATGCTGGGGTGGTCCGGCCGGGTCGATCCCGACGGCAACATCCACGCGTTCGTCACCTGCAAGGGCGCACTGAACGACGGTCACTACTGCAATCCGGAAGTCGACAAGCTGCTGAACCAGGCTCGCACAGTCCCGGACGAAGCCAAGCGCAAGGCCATTTACGACCAGGCGCAGGCCATCATCCAGGACGAACTGCCCGGCGTGTACAACTACTACCAGCCGTGGCCCTTCGTGATGGGCAAGAAGGTCCAGGGCTTCACGCCCTATCCGGACGGTATGATCCGGCTCAAGGGCGTGACGTTCGCGCAGAAGTAATGTTGGGGCGGCGAATGCCCGCCGCGCCCGCCGGACGCGCCTTGCGCGTCCGGTTGTCGTTTGCGGCGGACGCGCATCGGGCCCTGTCCGGCCGGCGCCGTCCGTCGTTCCTGTCTTACGGTTTCCCACATGCTTAAACTCATCTTGCGCCGCGTGATCGTCGCGATCCCGACACTGATACTGGTGTCGATGATCGTGTTCATGCTGCAGAAAATCCTGCCCGGCGATCCGGTGCTGACCCTGGCCGGCGAAGAGCGCGACCCGGCCGTCCTGGACTACCTGCGCGACAAATACCGCCTGAACGACCCGTTGCCGATGCAGTACGCGGCCTGGGCCGGGCAGGTCCTGCAAGGCGATCTGGGCAAGTCCCTGCGCACCGACGTGCCCGTCACGACGCTGATCGCGCAAAAGCTGCCCGTCACCCTGCAACTGGCGGCCATGGCGATGTTCTTCGCGCTGCTGGTGGGCATCCCCATGGGCATCATCGCCGCGGTGCGTAAAGGCAAGCCCGTCGAAATGGGCGCCAACATCGCGGCGCTATCCGGCATGTCCATTCCCAACTTCTGGCTGGGCATCATCCTCATCATGGTGGTGTCGGTGCAGTGGAAGCTGCTGCCGGCCTCGGGCTACGTGTCGCCGTCTGAAGACTTCTGGCTGTCGATAAAGACGATGCTGATGCCGTCGCTGGTGCTGTCCACGGCGATCGCGGCGTATCTGATGCGGCATACGCGGTCTTCCATGCTGGAAGCGCTGTCGGCGGATTACGTGCGCACCGCCCGCGCCAAGGGCGTGTCACCGCGCAGCGTGGTGCTGCGCCATGCGCTGCGCAATGCGCTGATGCCGATCGTCACGCTGGTGACGCTGCTGTTCGGCGAACTGCTGGCGGGCGCCGTGCTGACTGAGCAGGTCTTCACGATTCCGGGCTTTGGCAAGCTGGTGGTCGACGCGGTGTTCACTCGCGACTACGCGGTGGTGCAGGGCGTGGTGCTCTGCGTGGCGGTGGGCTTCATCCTGATGAACCTGCTGGCCGACATCCTGTACATCCTGGTCAATCCCCGCCTGAGGCACTCATGAGCGCAATTCCTGCAACGGCCGCAGCCGTCACGCCGCCCCGCAGCCGCAATCGCGCGTGGGCCAAGTTCAAACGCAACCGCATCGCGATGCTCGGCCTGGGCATCGTGCTGTTCTTCGTAGTGGTGGCCGTCCTGGCCCCGTTCATCGTCAGTCAGGATCCCCTGCAGACCAGCTTCACCACCATCCGCAAGGCGCCGTCCGCGGCGCATTGGCTGGGTACGGACGAGCTGGGCCGCGACATCTACAGCCGCATGGTGTACGGCGCACGCGCCTCGCTGATGGCGGGCCTGGTGTCGGTGCTGATCGCGCTGATCGTGGGCGTGCCGTTCGGCCTGGCCGCGGGCTACTTCGGCGGCTGGACGGACAGCTTCATCTCGCGCGCCACCGAGGCGCTCCTGGCCATTCCCTTCCTGATCCTGGCGATTGCGCTGGCCGCCTTTTTGGGACCCAGCCTGACCAACGCGATGATCGCCATCGGGGTGTCCGCCGCGCCCAAGTTCATCCGGCTGACACGGGGGCAGGTGCTGGCGGTCAAGAACGAGGATTACGTGCAGAGCGCCCGCGCGCTGGGCGCGTCCGACCTGCGCATCATCGGCCGGCACGTGTTCCCCAACGTGATGCCGCCGCTGATCGTGCAGGCCACCATCACGATCGCCACGGCCATCATCGCCGAGGCCAGCCTGTCCTTCCTGGGTCTGGGCCTGCAGCCGCCGACGCCGTCGTGGGGCTCGATGCTGAACACGGCCAAGAACTTCATGACCCAGGCGCCCTGGATGTCGATCTTCCCCGGATCGGCCATTTTCCTGGTGGTGCTGGGCTTCAATCTGCTGGGTGATGGGCTGCGTGATGCGCTCGATCCGCGTCAGGAAAAGTAATCGATATGGCAACCATGGATTCCAACCGTGTCGTACAGGTCAATGACCTGACGGTGCGGTTCAAAACGCCCGAACGCACCGTGGAAGCGGTGCGCAATGTTTCCTTTCACGTGAACCGCGGCGAGACGCTGGCCATCGTGGGCGAGTCGGGCTCCGGCAAGTCGGTGACGTCGCTGGCGCTGATGCGGCTGGTCGAGTATGGCGGCGGGCACATCGCCAATGGCGGAATGCTGCTGCGCCGGCGTAGCGGCGAGGTGCTGGATCTGGTCAGCGCGCCCGATTCGACGCTGCAGCGCGTGCGCGGCGCGGACGTGGCGATGATCTTCCAGGAGCCGATGACGTCGCTGAACCCCAGCTTTACGGCGGGCAATCAGATCGCCGAGGCCCTGCAGCTGCACCAGGGGCTGGACGCGGCGGCGGCGCGGGCGGAAACGCTGCGCATGCTGGAACGGGTGCGCATCCCTGAGGCGCGCGCCATTCTGGATCGCTATCCGCACCAGTTGTCGGGCGGGATGCGCCAGCGCGTGATGATCGCGATGGCGCTGTCGTGCAAGCCGCAATTGCTGATTGCCGATGAACCGACGACCGCGCTGGACGTCACCATCCAGGCGCAGATCCTGCAACTGATCCGCCAGCTCCAGGAAGAAATGGACATGGGCGTGATCTTCATCACGCACGACATGGGCGTGGTGGCGGAAGTGGCGGACCGGGTGCTGGTGATGTACCGGGGCGACAAGGTGGAAGAGGGCGGTTCGGACGAGATCTTTGCGCGTCCGCAGCATGCCTACACGCGGGCGCTGCTGTCGGCGGTGCCGCGGCTGGGGGCGATGCAGGGCACGGACGAGCCGGCGCCGTTTCCGCTGTTGAAGGTGGACGAGGCGGTGCGGGTGCCGGATCCGGCCAGGCTGGTGGACACGCCGGTGGCGGCGCCGTCTACGGTGCGGCGCGAGAATGGTCCTGTGCTGAAGGTTCGGGATCTGACGACCAGCTTCGACATTACCGGCGGCATTCTGGGCCGGGTGCAGAAGCGGGTGCATGCGGTCGAGAAGGTCAGCTTCGACCTGTATCCGGGCGAGACGCTGTCGCTGGTGGGCGAGTCTGGGTGCGGGAAGACGACGACTGGCCGTTCGTTGCTGCAGCTGGTCAAGAGCAAGAGCGGGTCCATTGAATTCGACGGCAAGAATATCGGGGCGTTGCGGGGCAGTGCGATGCAGACGCTGCGCCAGCATATCCAGTTCATCTTCCAGGATCCGTTTGCGTCGCTGGATCCGCGGATGACGGTGGGCTATTCGATCATGGAGCCGTTGCTGATCCACAAGGTGGCGCGCGGTAAAGAGGCGCAGGACCGGGTGCGCTGGCTGATGGATAAATGCGGGCTGCTGCCTGAGATGATCGATCGCTATCCGCATGAGTTCTCGGGCGGGCAGCGTCAGCGGATCTGCATCGCGCGGGCGTTGGCGTTGAATCCGAAGGTGGTGATTGCGGATGAGTCGGTGTCGGCGCTGGATGTGTCGATTCAGGCGCAGATCGTGAATCTGCTGCTGGATTTGCAGCGTGAGTTGGGTGTTTCGTTTTTGTTTATCTCGCATGACATGGCGGTGGTGGAGCGGGTCAGCCATCGGGTCGCGGTGATGTATCTGGGGCAGATCGTTGAGATCGGGCCTCGGCGGGCTATCTTTGAGAATCCGCAGCATCCTTATACGAAGAAGCTGATGGCGGCGGTGCCGATCGCGGATCCGCAGCGGCGGCATCGGGAGCGGTCGCTGCTGGTGGATGAGATTCCCAGTCCGATGCGCAAGATTGGGGATGAGCCGTTGGTGGAGCCGTTGGTTGCCGTGGGGGATGGGCATTTTGTGGCTCGGCATGCGATTGGGGTTTATTGAGGCGGCGGTTTTTGTTGCTGCTGCTGTTATTGCTGTTGCTGCTTGCGGCGGTCGGGGTTCTTGAGACGCGGCCGGCGCCGGGCCGGGTGCGAGCGAGGGGCCACGATTGCGGTCCGGAGCCTTCGCTCCGGACGGCCCCTGCGTCATCCTCGTTGGCGCCCTCCGGCGCCTGCCTTCGGATTCCCTTGGGCGCATCGACGCCCCTCGCTCGCACCCGTCCCGTCACCAGCCGCTCCGTGAGTTGCTGGCGTTGGGTGGCGGGGCGGGTGGAGTTCTTGCGTTTTTGCCTCGGGCGGGGTGGGGCGAAGGTCTTGCGGGGTCGCCAAAATCGGCCGCGCGGGCGGCCTTCTTTGGCGTTTGGGTGTCTTGCGTCGTGGTGATGACGCTGCGCGCTGGTGGGGGGGGGGTTTGTCGTTAGACGCCTGTGCGCGCCCGCGCCGCTCTCAGGTGTCTGACACCCCTACGAGATGGGCGTGGTATTGCAGCCGGCCTGCCTGGGTGTCTGACACCCGTCGAAGCGCCAGCGTTGCTTCGAGCCTTTGAATCAGCGTTTCTCCAGCGCCAACCTCAACCCAAACGCAATGAACACCGCCCCGGTCACACGGTCCAGGCCGCGGGTGACTGCGGGGCGGGAAAGCCAGCGCGCCAGAGGCCGGGTGGCGGCTACCAGAAGGACGAACCACAGCATGCCGACGATCGCGTGGACCGTGGCGAGCAGCAGGCTGAAGCGCAGCACGTCGGCGCCAGCGGGGATGAATTGCGGCAGGAACGTGATGTAGAACACACCGACCTTGGGGTTCAGGGCGTTGGTAAGGCAGCCGCGCACGAACCAGCCGGTGGCGGATGTGCTGGGGCGGGCGGGGGTGGCCAGAATGCCGGAGGGCGACGCCGTCGCGGCTTTGCGGCGGGAACGCGTGCTCCACAGCAGCTTGACGCCCAGATAGAACAGGTAGATCGCGGCGCAGATGCGCAGGGTGTCGTAAGCCAACGTGGACACGGCCAGCAGCGAGCCGAGTCCGAATGCCGCGATGGCGCCCCATAGCAGGCAGCCGGCGCTGATGCCCAATCCGGCCATGAGGGCGCGGCGGCTGCCTTCGACGGCGGCGGTGCGCAGCACCAGGGCGTTGTCCAGGCCGGGGGTGATGGTCAGGATGGCGGCGGCCAGGGTGAAGGCGAGGAGGGCGGCGGTGGCGGTCATGGCGGGCGGGTCTTGAGGGCGTTGCCGGCTGGGGTTGCGGGCGCCCGGCAAGTGTAACGCCGGTCGCGGCGCCTGACTGCCATGAGGTCGGGGGCATGCCGACTCGGCACAGCCGCCTTGACGCCCGCACCGCCCGGTTATCATGGCGGCCTTCCTGCAATTCGCTTTTGAACGGACTTACGCCATGGCCCTGCGCGCCACCATCTACAAGGCCGACCTGAACGTCGCCGATACCGATCGCCACTATTACGGCAGCCACGGGCTTACCGTGGCGCGTCATCCGTCCGAGACGGACGAGCGCATGATGGTGCGGCTCTTGGCGTTTGCGATGCACGCGCAGGAGGAACTGGCGTTCACGAAGGGGTTGAGCGAGACGGATGAGCCGGATCTTTGGGTGAAGGATCTGACTGGGGAGATCAAGCTGTGGATCGAAGTGGGCCAGCCTGAAGAGCGCCGGATTCTGCGTGCCTGTGGCCGCGCCGATGAGGTGATCGTGTATTGCTATGGCGGGTCGGCCAGCAAGATCTGGTGGGACGGGGTGCGCAATAAGCTGGAGCGCACGCGCAATCTGAAGGTGGTGAATCTGCCTTCGGAACAGTCGAAGGCGTTGGGCAAGCTGGCCGAGCGCACGATGCAGCTGAACGCCAATATCTCGGACGGCGTGGTGTATTTCTCGGCGGAAAAGGGCGAAGTAACCATCGAGCCGGAAGCTTGGCGCTGAAAACGCAAAGTGACTGTCGAGCGTAGATCGGCCGCTGAAACCGCGAAGTGACCATTGGCCCGTAGACAGGGCGCTAAAACGCGACGTGACCATTTCGCCGCAGGGCTGGCGCTAAAAACGGGGTCGGGGCTTGCAAGCTGGAATATTGCGAGCGTAATATGACGATCATCATATTTCGGTGTTGCGATCATGTCCGCCTCCCGCAAGGAACAATCCCACGAACGCATTGTTGATGCAGCCGCCCGCGCGATCCGGCGCGCGGGGTATTCGGGGGTGGGCGTCGCGGACGTCATGAAAGAAGCCGGGCTGACGCACGGCGGCTTCTATGCGCATTTCCCGTCGCGGGATGCGCTGCTGGCGGCGGCGATGGAGCGTGCGGGGCAGGATGGCGCGGCGCGGTTGTCTCAGAGCATGGCGCGGCGCCGCGCCGAGGGCGCCAGTCCGTTGCGCGCCTGGGTGGAAGCCTATCTCAGCGATGCGCATCTGACCGGCTGCGAACGGGGGTGCCCGGTGGCGGCGTTGGCGTCAGAGATTCCCCGCCAGTCGGATGATGTGCGCGAGGCGGCCGCCGGCCGGGTGCAGCGGTTGCTGGAAGCGGTGCAACAGGTGCTGCCGGCTCAGCTGGATGAACACGCGGCGGCGGCGGTGCTCAGCACGTTGGTGGGCGCATTGCAGCTGGCCCGGGCGTTGGGCAATAACCCGAGCGGACGCGCAGTCCTGGCGTCTGCCCGCCACGCCGTTCTGGCGCAGTACGACCACGAGGGCGCCGCAGTCTCCCACTGAATGATTTTTCTGGCCGCGTTGCGCGGCCATTTTGCTGTCCTTAAATATGATGATCATCATATTTAGTCGTGCCGAAGCTGACTCATACCCACACATCACTTTTAGGAATACCGATCATGGAACTCAAGAACGCCGTTGTTTTCATCACCGGGGCCAATCGCGGCCTGGGTCTGACTTTTGCCCGCGAGGCGCTGGCCCGCGGGGCCCGCAAGGTGTACGCCGCCGCGCGTGATCCGTCTTCGATCACGCTGGAAGGCGTGGTGCCGGTCAAGCTGGACGTGACGCGCGCGCAAGACGTGGCGGCTGCGGCGGAGTTGGCGAAGGACGTGACGCTGGTGATCAACAACGCGGGTATCGCGGACTTCGGCGGATTTCTGACGCCGGGCAGCGTGGAGTCGGCACGCCGGCATCTGGACGTGAATCTGTTTGGGCCGCTGCTGGTGTCGCAGGCGTTTGCACCGGCGCTGGCCGCGAATGGCGGCGGGGCGATCCTGAATGTCCTGTCGATCGCGAGCTGGGTGAACAACCCGGTGCTGGGGGTGTACGGGATGAGCAAGTCCGCGGCCTGGGCGCTGACGAACGGGCTGCGCCAGGAGCTGCGGGGCCAGAACACGCAGGTGCTCGGACTGCACATGGGGTTCGTGGACACGGACCTGACCAAGGGCATCGATGCCCCCAAGTCCACGCCGCAGGCCATCGTGAGCCAGGCGTTTGATGCGCTGGAAGCCGGCGAGCAGGAAGTGCTGGCCGACGAGCGGACCCGCCAGGTCAAGCAGGGGCTGACCGCCACCCCGGCGGTCTATCTGTAAGCGCGAGGGCCAGGCCGACATGCGTAACCACTCCACATCAGCCGGCGCTTCCGAAGCAGGCTCGGGCGCCGCATTGGGCGGTGCAGCCTTGCGAGCTGACGCCGTTAACGCCGGCGCGGCTGCCGCAACCGGCCCCGTCCCGGCGAGCGCGCCCGGGCACGCCGCAACCGGCCCCGCCCCGGCG
>NZ_CADIJM010000025.1 GCF_902859585.1 Achromobacter animicus
GGCTGGTGCAGGCGCCTCGGCCGGCACGAACGGCGGCGGCCTGCTGGGCGGGCTGCTGGGTGGCGTGAACGTCGCGGCGGGTGCGGGCGCTGGCGCGGGCGCAGGTGTCACCACCGGCGCGCCGGCCAGCTCGGGAGGATCGGGCGGAACGACGGGTGGCGCAGCCAACGGCGGCCTGCTCGGCGGTCTGCTGGTGGGGGTGACGGGCGCCACGACAGGTGGCACGACGGGCGGTGCGCCCAACGGCGGCTTGCTCGGCGGGTTGCTCGGCGGCTTGGCCGGCAAGAAGTAATCCCCCTAATCGCCAGGAAACCACATCATGCTGCAACAACAGACCTACCATCACCACGAGCCCATGACCGGCATGGTCGAGCCATCAAAGAGCAGCCGGCGGTCCGGGATGCTGGACGAGATCGGCCTGCTGCTCGGCCGGCAGTTTGCCGCCTACAACACCGCCTGCCAATCGGCCTTGGCCGAGAAGCTGGGCACGACGGTGGCGGACCTGAAGGCCCTGGAGCTGGTCATGGCGTTCGATGCCCTGCCCACGGGGCATCTGGCGCGGTTGATGGGCATCAGTTCGGGTGGCGCCACCGCGCTCATCAACCGGCTGGAAGCGGCCGGCTATGTGGAACGCGGCCGCCACCCGCTTGACCGCCGGATCATCGTGATCCGGCCGGTCGAGGCGCAGTGCCGGGTGCTCGCGCAGGAGCGGCAGTGGATCGCCGAAACCATCGCGATGACGTCCTGCAACTACGACACCGCGGACCTGGAGGCCGTGCACGGGTTCCTGACGCGTTGCGGCCGCGGCGTGAAGCGAGACACGCTGGACTGGCTGGAGGCGGGCAGCGCGCATCAGCCTGGGTAGGCGGCGGCAGGGCCTAAACCCTGCTGCCGCTTCAACCGGATCCGGCCACATCGGCCGGATCCGGCTTCAACCCATTCACGCGGCATTAGACGGATCAATCCGCGTCAGGCGGCCCGAAATGCAGACGCGGCACCGCGGCCAGCAGCCGGCGCGTGACCTCCTGGCGCGGCGCCAGCAACACCGATTCGGCCTGACCCAGCTCGACGATGCGGCCCTTGTCCATGACCGCGATGCGGTCCGCCAGATACTCGACCACGCCGAAGTTGTGGGTGATGAAGAGATACGCGATGCCCAGATCGGCCTGCAATTCGCGCAGCAGATCCAGAATCTGCGCCTGTACCGACACATCCAGCGCCGACGTGGGCTCGTCGCAGATCAGCACCTTGGGTTCGACCGCCAGCGCGCGCGCAATGGCGATGCGCTGGCGCTGTCCGCCCGAGAATTCATGCGGATAGCGCGTCAGCGTGTTGGCGGGCAGCCCGACGCGCTCGATGAGCTGCGCGGCGTGCTTTTCGCGGTCCTGCCGGCTCATGCCGCGCTTGAGCGACGCCAGCCCCTCGTCCAGTATCTCGCCGATACGCATGCGCGGATCCAGCGATGCATACGGGTCCTGAAACACGATCTGAATGTCCTGCCGCAGCCGCTGCAACTGGCGGCGGTCGGCGGTCAGCAGGTCCTGGCCTTGCAGCATCGCGCGGCCCGAGATGCGCGCGCCGTCGATCAGCCGCAGCAAGGCCTTGCCGGTGGTGGTCTTGCCGCAGCCGGATTCGCCCAGCAGCGCCAGCGTTTCCCCCGCGCGCAGCGTGAAGGTCACGCCGTCCACGGCCTTGACCCACGACACGATGCGGCGCAGCGGCCCCTTGCGTACCGGGTAATGGACTTTCAGATCCTGCACATCCAGCACCACGCCTGCCGTGCGATCCGGCCCGGCCTGCTGGCGCTGCTGCGCGGCCACGGCGCGGCCCTGTTCGGTCAGCGGCACGCCACGCTTATCGAAGGTGGGGATGGCTTCGAAGAGCTGCTTGGCATACGGATGGCGCGGCGCGCGGAAGAATTCCTCGGCGCTGGCGCTTTCGACGATCTCGCCGCTGCGCATCAAGGCAACGTGATGCGCCACGTTCTTGACCACGGCCAGGTCGTGCGTGATCAGCAGGACGGCCATGCCCATTTCCTGCTGGATGCTGGCCAAAAGGTCCAGCACTTGCGCCTGCACCGTCACGTCCAGCGCGGTGGTCGGCTCGTCGGCGATCAGCAGCACGGGCTCGGCCGCCAGCGCGATGGCGATCATGACGCGCTGCTTTTGGCCACCGGAAAACTGGAACGGATAGTCGTCGATGCGGCGGTCGGGATCGGGAATGCCGACCCGGCGCAGCCAGTCGATGGCCCGCGCGCGCGCTGCGGCTCCGCGCAGCGGCGTGTGCGCGGTCAGCGTCTCGATGATCTGGTCGCCCACGCGCATGACCGGATTCAGGCTGGTGGACGGTTCCTGGAAGATGATGCCGATGCGCCCGCCGCGCACGCCGCGCATGGCGCTTTCCGGCAGGCGGTTCAGGTCTTCGCCGTCCAGGTCGATCTGCCCGCCCACGATGCGTCCGGCGTCCGGCAGCAGCCGCAACAGCGCCAGCGCGGTCATGCTCTTGCCGCAGCCCGATTCGCCCACCAGCGCGAAGGTCTCGCGCTGCGAGATCGCCAGTTGCAGGCGCTTGACCGCATGCGTCATGCCGCTTTCGCCCGCGACGTCGACGTCCAGGCCGTTTACGGTCAGCAAGGGAGTGTCGTAGCTCATGGCGCCTCTCCGGTCTTGGAGGCGCGGCCGTCCGCCGCCAGCATGGCTTCCGGACGGCGGCCAAGAAAGCCCAGGCGCGCCAGGCGGCTGGGCTTGTAGCGCCGCGTGCGCGGGTCGAAGGCGTCGCGCACCGCGTCCGCAAACAGGTTGGCCGCCAGCACCAGCGCCAGCATGAAAAGGAAAGCGGTCATGAGGTTCCACCAGATCATGGGGTCGCGCGACATTTCCAGCCGCGCGCCGTCGATCATCGAGCCGAACGAATTCATGCTGGGATCCACGCCGATGCCCAGGTAGGACAGCACGGCCTCGTAAAGCACCAGGCCCGAGAATTCCAGCACCACGGTGATCAGCACCAGGTGCGCCACGTTGGGCAGCAGGTGGCGCGTCATGATGCGCCAGTGCGACACGCCGAAGGCGCGCGCGGCCTGCACGTATTCCAGCTCGCGCAGCTTGAGCGTTTCGGCGCGCAGCAGGCGGCACAGCCCGGCCCAACCGGTCAGGCCCAGGATCATGCACAACAGGAACAGCCGCAGGTCGGCGCGTGCCGCCGAGGTGTCGAACAGGTCGGAATGGTTGTCGATGTACACCTGCATCATCAGCGCGCAGGCGGCCACCAGCAGCACGCCGGGAATCGAGGTGATGGTGGTGTACAGGTACTGGATGGCGTCGTCGACCTTGCCCTTGAAGTACCCGGCCGCGATCCCAAAAATGATGGCCGGCGGCAGCATCGCCAGCGTGGTGAGGCTGCCGATGACGAGCGCGGTGCGGATGCTTTTCAGCGCCTGCCACAGCACGTCGTTGCCGATGCGGTCGGTGCCCAGCGCGTGATAGCCGGTGGACAGCCCCGCCAGCGCTCCCACCGTCAGGCACAACAGGGCGAAGGTGATCGTCATGGCGCGCCAGGGAATGTCGGCGCGGCCGGCCAGCAATTCCTCGGCGGCATGGGACGCCGATCCGGTGGCGCGCGTCAGGCAGGCAAACAGCAGGACCGCGCCGGCCAACGCAACGGCCAGCCCCGCGGCAAGTCCCCATCCCAGCCGCATCGCGATATCGCCGCCGCGCTCTTTCTCGGGATCGGTCAGGTGCAGCGCCGCCCCGCGAAGCCGCGGAAAATCGCGCACCGGCTTATCGTCGACCAGCATGGTCTCTTTGGTGAACTGATGCGCGGCCAGCGGCTCGGAATAGGTTTTTTCGGGGCGCGTGAGCACGGTGCCGGCCAACAGGCCGTCCAGCGCGGACCGCACCGCGGGCGCATAGACCGGCGGGGCGTCGGCGGCGGCGCCCGGTGCGGGCGGCAGCAGCGGACGGTAGTGGACGGAATCCAGCAGGCCGACCACCGAAAAGGCAACCAGGATGACGGCCGAACACATGGCGGGCGTATCGCGCGCGACACGCGCCCAGGTGGCGCGCAGGTTGGGACTGCGGCGCACGTGCCAGACGTAGGCCAGCGCGCCTGCCACCATCAGCCACAGCGCGATATCGGTCCAGAGAAAGACGAACTTGGGCATGGCGGCTACTCGAAACGCACGCGGGGATCGGCCAGCGTGTAGGAAATGTCGGCCAGGATCAGCCCCACGATGTAAAGCGCGGCGCCCAGGAACACCATCGCGCGCACGATGGAGAAGTCCTGGGCATTGATGGCGTCGATGGTGTAGCTGCCCAGCCCCGGAATGCCGAAGAACGATTCGGCGATCAGGCTGCCCATGAAGAGCAGCGGCAGCGCGGCGACCGTGCTGGTCAGGATGGGCAGCATGGCGTTGCGCAGCACGTGGCGGAACAGCACGACGCGTTCGGCCAGGCCCTTTGAGCGCGCGGTACGCACGTAATCCTTGCCGATCTCTTCAAGAAACAGGGTGCGGTAGAAGCGCGCTTCGGGCCCCAGCCGCGACACGATCGCCACCAGCACCGGCAGCGCCAGGAACTTGATCACATCCAGTCCGCCCGAATAGCCCGAGAACGGCACCAGCCGCAGCAGCTTCGCGAACAGCCACTGCCCCGCGATGATGTAGAACAGGCTCGATATCGACAGCAGCATCACGCACAGCACGACGCCCCAGAAGTCCAGCCGCGTGGCCCGGAAATACACCAGCGTCAGCGAGAACACGATGCTGGCGAACAACCCCAGAAAGAACGTGGGCACCGCCAGCGCCAGGCTGGGCCCCATGCGTGTCTTGATCTCGCGGCCGATGTCGCGGCCGCCATCCGACGCGCCAAAATCCATCACCAGCAGCGGCACCGAACGCCGGTAGAACACCGTGTCCGTGAGTTGCGCCGTGCCCTGGGCCTCGGCATTGAAAAACAGCGGCTTGTCGTAGCCGCGTTCGGCCTTCCATTTCTCGACCGCGTCCTGGCTGACGCGCTGGCCGCCGATGGCCAGCCGCGCCATGTCGTCGGGCGTGTTCACCGCGAAGAACAGGATGAAGGTAAAGAGATTGACGCCGATCAGAATCAGCACGCCGTACAACAGCCGGCGGATGACATAGCCGATCATGATTGATGCTCCTTGCGTTCGGGCGGCACAAACGCCGTCTGGCGTTCACGCCGCTTGAGCGCCACATACGAAGGCCAGATCGCCAGCGCCAGCAGCAGGATGAAGACGCCGACGGGCCACCAGATGGGCGAATTCCATTCGTCGATCTTCTGCTGCCGCAGTGCCGGGTCGATCTTCATGTACTGCAGCGTGTTGCGCACCATCTGCGTGGGCTTGGCGTTGCCGACCCATTGCTGATAGGCCCCGCCCGACATCGGGAAGTAGCCGAACATCCATGGCGCATCACGCTGGACGACGGCGATCATATCGGCGATCAGCGCGGCCTTCTCGGGGCCGTCATCCAGGAATTTCATCTGCTCGAACAGCTTGTCGAACTCGGGGCTGGCATAGTTGGCCGCGTTTTCACCGCCGCCCTTGGCCTTGGCGTTGGGGCCGTACAAGAGGAAGAGGAAGTTCTCGGCGTCGGGGTAGTCGGCGTTCCAGCCCCACAGAAAGATCTGCGCGGCGCCGCGCAGCATCTTGTCCTGGAAGCGGTTGTAGTCGGTGGCGCGCACGTCGAGCTGCACGCCGATCTTGGCCAGCTGGCGCCGCATCCAGTCGGACTGCGGGTTGGAGCCGCCGCCGGACATGGAATCGAAGTACAGCACCAGCGGCGCGCCCGTCTGCGCGTTGCGGCCGTCCGGGTAGCCGGCCTCGGCCAGCAGCCGCTTGGCCACGTCGATGGACTTGCGCACGGGTTTACCGTCCACCAGGTCATACACGACAGGATTGATGCCTTCGGGCGGATCTCGGTAGCCCAGCACGCCGGGCGGAACCGGGCCATAGGCCACCGACGCCTGACTGTTCTCGAACACCGCCACGTACTCTTCCCAGTCGAAGGCGATACTGATGGCCTGGCGCAGCTTGCGGTTGCGTTCCTGCTGCTCGGGCGTGTCGCCCTTGCCCACCACCGGATCCAGCCAGTTGAAACCCATGTACCAGTTGGCGGTCTCGACCGTGGTCGGCAGCTTGATGCCATGCTCTTGATACTTGCGCGCCTTGTCCTGGCTGTCGCCGGCCGCCACCAGCATGGCCACGCCGTATTCGCCGCGCTCGATCTGCGGCACGTCGTAATAGCCCTGCATGAACTTGCCGGTCAGCGGAATGGCTTCCTTTTCGACGCTGAACTCGGCGCGGTCGATGAAGGGCGTGGGCTTGCCGCAGTCGGCCAGAAGACCCGCGGCCTTGTCGCCGGGTTCGCCTTCGCAGGGATAGGGCTCGCCGTGGTAATTGGGATTGCGGCCCAGCACGTGGCGGCGGTTTTGCAGCGATTCGACCAGCATGTACGGGCCGGTGCCCACCGGCCAGGTGTTCAGCGACAGGTCGTGGGCGGCCATGCCGGGCTGGTTGTAGAACCGGTCCGCTTCCCACGGG
This sequence comes from Achromobacter animicus, assembly GCF_902859585.1. Classification (GTDB taxonomy): domain Bacteria; phylum Pseudomonadota; class Gammaproteobacteria; order Burkholderiales; family Burkholderiaceae_B; genus Achromobacter; species Achromobacter animicus. Next base: position 6,556 of record NZ_CADIJM010000025.1, read on the forward strand.
ATGGGCGCGGTGAAGGTCATGGCCAGCCAGTACTTGAACTGCGGATACTTGCCGTCGACGCGGATCCGCAGCGTGTGGGCATCCAGCGCCTCGACGCCCTTGAAGCCGTCGTCCTCGCGCAGGTCCAGCCAGGGCGACGCGCCCGCGCCGCCGGGCACGTCGCGCCGCAGGTCCTGGTCGCGCTTGCGCAACCGGTCGCCGTAGTCTTTGAGGCCCTGCACGTGTTCGGCCATCAGCGAATAGATGGGCGACACCACGCGCGGACTGGCCAGGCGCCGGAACGCATAGACGTAGTCGTCGGCGGTGAGCTCGCGGGTGCCCGTCAGCGGGAAGTCGGGAATGTAGAACTTGTCGTCGAGTTCGCCGGGCGCCAGCGGAAAGTAGGCGTAGCTGCCGTCCGGCTTGCGGGCGAAGGCCGGATGCGGCGCGAAGCGGATGCCCGGCCGGATCTTGATGTCGTAGATGCTTTGCGCGATCTGTTCGCCCGGCGCGTCCGCAGGCAGCGTGTTGCCGTCCTTGTCCAGGTACACCGGCGGATCGATTGACGCGGCCGCGCGCGGGATCAGCTCGTAGGGCCGCTTCAGGTAGTGATACCCGTACAGCGGCTCATAGATGTTGTAGGTATATGGCGTTTCGTCGCCGGAATAGGAACTGGCCGGGTCCAGGTACTTCGGGGAGCGTTTGACGAACGCGGAATACAGCGTGTTCTGGCTTTCGGCGCCGGATGGATAGGGGCTGTTGATGGGGCTTTCTTGCGAGCAGCCCGCCAACGCCAGCGACAGCAGCATGGCCGACGCCCAGAGCCGCTTCAGTACACCCATGGAAACCTTCCCTTCGTTTCGTAGCGACAGAGGATAGCAAAAGGGGGGCCGGGGAAATACCCCGGCATGCCCTTAGAGGCGCTACGGGCGGATCGGGCCGGCGCGGGTCGGGCTGGCGGCTGGGCGGCGGGATGGCGGCGTGGCATCCCGATGGCGGCGAGGAATTTCGACGGCGGCGAGAAATCCCGATGGCGGCGCTCAGCCGCACTGGCGCTGGCGCCAGCAGTCATAGCGCCATTTCCAGGGCTGCACGGGATCCGGCCTCGCCCACAGCCCGCGCCCCGCCGCCTTGGCCTGGCGCTGCAGATCCGGCATGGCCTTGTCGCGCAGGTAATCGCCCTTGCGGGCCGTGTAGGCCCAGGCGTAGCCAGCCTCGACCTGCACGCGGTTGGCCGAGCGCCCATCGTCCAGGATCAGCGCGCAGACATCGCGGCCATATTGATCCTGCTCGTAGCACTGCGCGGTGAGTGTCTTGCCGGCCACCAGTCCAGCCAGATGCTTGCGCGCCGCTTCGGCGTCTGGCTGGCCGGGCTGATCCGTGCCATGGCCCTCTTCCGGCGCGTCGATGCTGTCCATCCGGATGCGCCGCTGCCCGTCGGGCGCCCGTAGCGTCACGGTATCGCCGTCCGCCACATTCACGATCGTGCCCGTCAGCGTGTAGCTTCCTTGCGGCACACCGCCCGCAGGCGCCGTGGCCGACGGTTTACCGCCCGCCGGCGCTGTCCCCGAGGGCTTGCCGGTTGCCGTCGGCCCCGGGCGCTGCGGCGCGGAATCCTGCGGGGAAAGCCAGTTCACGATGGCGCCCGCCGCCGCCAGAACCAGGGCGACGACAAGGGCGGTCAGCTTGCTGCCGCCGCGAAAGGGGGATTTGCCACGCACCGGCGAAACTCCAGAGGGAAAACGACAGCGAGTTTGCCACAAGGGAGCTCGCTGCAGACGCCTGATCGATGTCGTCTGACACCCCGGGATTACAACCAGCCCGACTTCCGGAACCGCCAATACAGCACGGAACACACGGACGCGATGACGCCCAGCGTGACCGGATAGCCCCATGGGGATTTCAGTTCCGGCATGAACTCGAAGTTCATGCCATAAATGCCGGCGATCGCGGTGGGCACGGCCAGGATGGCGGCCCAGGACGCAAGTTTGCGGGTGGTGTCGTTCTGCGCCGCCTGCCCGATCATCAGGCTGGCTTCAAAGGCGAACGCCAGCGATTCGCGCAGCGAATTGAAAAGCTCATCCACGCGCAGCACGCGATCCGCCACTTCGCCGAAGTAAGGCCGCGCATGCTCGTCCACGGCGGACATTTCGACGCGCGCCAGCCGGCGGCAGATCTCGGCCAGCGGCGACACCACGGTATGGATGCGCAAGAGATCCCGCCGCTGCCGGTACAGCCTGCGGATGTCCGAGTCCTTTGCGCCTCGGATCAGCAGCTTCTGTTCGGCGCCTTCGACGACGCTTTCGATCTTGACGGCCGCCGCCACGTAGCGATCCACCAGCCAGTCCAGCAGCTCGGACGCCACGTAGTCGCTGCCGCGCTTGAGCAGGTCGGGCGAGGCTTCCAGGCGCTCGCGCAGCGGGCTGTGCCCGGCGGTGGCGCCGCGCCGCACGGTGACCAGGAAGCCGTCGCCGATGAGGAACTGCGTCTCGCCGAAGATGGGCCGCTCGGCTTCGACTTCGACCGTCACGGCGACGATGAGAATCATGTTGCCGTAGTCGATGATCTTGGGACGCCGGTGGGCTTCCAGCATCTCTTCCTGGTTCTTATCGCACGCGCCAAGCTCGCGCGACACCTTGGCAAGCGTCTCCGGACTGGGGTTGCGCAACCCGATCCACAGCATGCTCTGGCCCTGACGCTGGGCAACGTACTGGCCGGCCTCTTCGATGGGGACCTCGCGGTCCCGCCGTCCGTTCACGTAGGCGATCGATGCCACGACCTCGCCCTTGGGCGCGTCGGCGGCTTGCTCTTCAGTAGACATAGACATCCTCGGACAAATCGATCCCTGCGGTGCAGCGTGTGATTATCGGCCGATGATAGCCCAGCCTCCGGGCGGGCCGACGCCTCAGAACAGGTTGCGCACCCGCTTGGCCACGTCGATGCGCGGCGCCTGCGGCTCGCGCGGCTCGGCCCGTCCGGGCGGCAGATCGGGCAGCTTGGGCAGGTGGTCAAAGAGCGGCAGCATGGCGTTGGTGATGAACCGCGTGCGCGAGCCGTACACGTGCCGGTCGCCCATCCCCGTCTGCTGATGCACGTAGAAGCGCTGCGGCACGACAAGCTGCAGCCGTTCCTTGGCCCGCGTCATGGCCACATACAGCAGCCGGCGCTCTTCCTCGATCTCTTCGGCCGTGCCCGTGCTCATGTCGGACGGGATGCAGCCGTCCACCACGTTCAGCACGTAGACCGCCTTCCACTCCTGGCCTTTCGCGGAATGGATTGTGGACAGGATCATGTAATCCTCGTCGCGCAGCGGCGCGCCGGATTCGTCGCTGGTGGCGTCGGGCGGGTCCAGCGTCAGTTCTGTCAGGAAGCGCTCGCGTGTCGGATAGCCCGACGCAATGCGCACAAGCTGGTCGAGATCTGTCTTGCGCACGCGCGCATCGTCGTACAGGCGCTCGAGCTGGCCGCTATACCAGCGCAGCGCCAGGTCCACGTCGGCCGGCCACTTCAGCGTGGGGTCGCACAGCGCGGCGTACGTGTCGGCGAAGGCGCCCCACTCTTCCTGCGCCGCCGCGCCCGGCTTGAACTCGCGCAGCGTGCGCAGCGGCTCGGCGGACGCGGACATCGCGTCCATCAGCTTGCCCGCCGTGGCGGGGCCGATGCCCGGCATCAGCTGCGCGACGCGGAATCCCGCCATGCGGCCGCGCGGGTTCTCGGCCCAGCGCAGGATCGACAGCAGGTCCTTGACGTGCGCCGCTTCCAGAAAGCGCAACCCGCCGAACTTGACGAAGGGGATGTTGCGGCGGGTCAGCTCCAATTCGAGTGCGGCGCTGTGGCTGGCGGTGCGAAACAGCGCCGCCTGCGACTTGAGCGTCGCGCCGCCCTCGCGTTGCGCCAGCACCTGGTCGGCCACCCAACGCGCCTGCCCGGCTTCGTCGCTGACCGTGACCAGCTCGGGCAATTGCGACGACTTGCGGTCGGTCCACAGGTCCTTGGCATAACGTTCGGTCGCCTGCGCAATCACGGCGTTGGAGGCGGTCAGGATCGGTTGCGACGACCGGTAGTTGCGGTCCAGCGTGATGACGCGCGCGGGCGCGGGAAACAGGTTGGGAAAATCCAGGATGTTGCGGACCGTGGCCGCGCGGAACGAGTAGATGGATTGCGCGTCGTCGCCCACCACGGTAAGGCCGCGGCCGTCGGGCTTCATGGCCAGCAGGATGGCCGACTGCAGCCGGTTGGTGTCCTGGTATTCGTCCACCAGCACATGATCGAAGCGCGCGCCGACATCCGCTGCAATCTCCGCGTCCGACATCATTTCGGACCAGTACAGCAGCAGATCGTCGTAGTCGAGCACCTGCTGGTCCTGCTTGGCCGCGACATACGCGCGGAACAGGTTCTTGAGCTCGTCTTCCCATTGCGCGCACCACGGAAACGACGTCTTGAGCACGTCGCCCACCGGCGTCTGGCTGTTCACCACGCGCGAGTAGATCGCCAGGCACGTTCCCTTGAGCGGAAAGCGGGATTTGGTGGAGGACAGGCCCAGCTCGTGCCGCACCATGCCCATCAGGTCCTCGGCGTCGCCGCGGTCGTGGATGGTGAAGGCTTCGGACAGGCCGATGCGCAGCGCGCAATCGCGCAACAGACGCGCGCCGATCGCATGGAAGGTGCCCGCCCACGGCAGCGACGGCGCCTGCTGCGACGAACGCAGATTCATCACCCGCTGCAGTACCGACCCCACGCGCCGCTCCATTTCCAATGCCGCGCGGCGCGAAAACGTGAGCAGCAGCATGCGCTGCGGGTCCGCCCCGTTCAGAATCAGATGCGCCACGCGGTGCGCGAGCGTATTGGTCTTGCCGGACCCCGCGCCCGCAATCACCAGCAGCGGGCCGTCGTTGCCGGGCGCGCCGGCCACACCGAATTCGGCGGCCTCGCGCTGCGCGGGATTCAGGTCGGCCAGCGGATCGGGCCGCTCGGCCGGGCGGGCGGCGGTCTGGGGGTTGTCGGGCGTGCTGGGAGTCTGATCTTGGTCTGGCATGTCGCGGAGCCGCAGCGCTGCGGCCGCAAAAAAGGAAGGAGCCAAGGCTGGCTCCGGGTGAACACTGTATATTTATACAGAATTTTTTGACTTCCGTCTGAACCGCCCGGCGCCATGCCCGATTTTCCCCGCATCCTGACCGGCACCGCCTCCTGGACCGACCCCACCCTGCTGGCCTGCGGCCGCTTCTACCCGCCCGATGCACGCAGCGCCGAATCGCGGCTGCGGTTCTATGCGTCGCGCTTTTCGCTGGCCGAGGTCGACTCCAGCTTCTACGCGATGCCCACGCCGGACAACGCCTACCTGTGGTCCACCCGCACGCCGGACGATTTCGTCTTCAACATCAAGGCGTTCCGGCTATTTACCGGCCACCAGACGCCGCTCACCGCCCTGCCCGGCGACATCCGGCGCGAACTGGCGGACTGGCCGGAGCCCATCATCTACCACGACCGCATGCCGGGCGACCTGCGCGACGAGCTCTGGCGGCGCTACCAGCTGGCCATCGAGCCGTTGCGGATGGCGGACAAGCTGGGCGCGGTGCATTTCCAGTTTCCGCCTTGGGTACGGCGCGACGCCCGCGGCATGGCGCGCGTGGCGGCCTGCGCGCGGCGGATGGAGGAACATCTGGTGTCGGTGGAATTCCGCCACCACAGCTGGTTCGAAAGCCCGGCGGCCACGGCGGACACGCTGGCCTTCGAACGGGATCTGGGTGTCGTGCACACGGTTGTCGACGCGCCCCAGGGGTTCGAGAACACCGTGCCCGCGGTTTGGGAAAGCACCCATCCGGAGCTGACGCTGTTGCGCCTGCACGGGCGCAATGCGGCCAAGTGGAACGCGTCGGGGCCGGCGTCTTCGGGGCGGTTTCAGTACGAATATTCGGAAGCGGAACTGGCCGAACTGGTCGCACGTTTCACGCGGCTGGCCTCGCAATCGGCGCAGGCGCATGCAGTGTTCAACACCAACTTCGAAGACCAGGGCATGCGCAACGCGGCGGCCTTCGCGTCGGCGTTGCAATTGCCGGGCCTGTGACTGGGGATCAGACACCCGCCTTCGTACCCGCCCTTACCGCCGGCCGCGCCACCTCCGCCAGACTCTCCAGCAGCACTTCAAATTTGCGCGCGATGTCGTGCTCCGGCACGCAGGCATATCCCAGCAGCAGCCCCGGCCGGCGCCCTTCCTCGTTGACGTAATACCGCGACAGCGCGCGCGTGAGCACGCCCTTGCTGCGCGCCACCTCAACGACGCGCAGGTCGTCCATGTCCGCGGGCAGGGTCAGGACCAGATGCAAACCCGCCATGCTGGCATCGCGATGCAGCCAGTCCGGACCCAGCCGGCGCTCGATAAGGTTGACCAGCATGGCGCGGCGGCGGCCGTACAGCATGCGCATGCGGCGGATGTGCGCCGCGTAATGGCCTTCGGAAATGAACGTGGCCAGCGCCGCGTGCGTCATCAGGTGCCCTTCGCGGTACAGCTCGGCATGCGCCGCCTGAAAAGCCGCCGTCAGCGTCTTGGGCAGCACCAGATACCCCACACGCAGGCCCGGATAAAGCGTCTTGCTGAAGGTCCCCATGTAGATCACCGGCGCATCGGACTCCAAACCGAGCAGCGACGCGATCGGCCGGCCGGAAAAGCGGAACTCGCTGTCGTAGTCGTCTTCGATGATCCAGCTGCCGCACTGCCGCGCCACCGCCAGCAACTGCCGCCGGCGTGCCAGCGACATCACGGGTCCCAGCGGATACTGATGCGACGGCGTGACGAAGATGAATCGCGGCGGCGTGTCCACGGCGTCAGGCACACGCATGCCTTCTTCATCCACCGGCAGATGCACGGTGCGCAGGCCGTTGGCTTGCAGGATGGTGCGCGCGCCCCAATAGCCCGGATCTTCGACCCACGCCGTTTCACCGGCCTCGCCCAGGATGCGCGTGGTCAGGTCGATGGCCTGATGCGAACCCTCGGTAATGATGATCTGCTCGGGATCGCAGTCGATGGACCGCGTCAGCGCCAGATGCTGCGCCAGCGCCTCGCGCAGCGCCGGCAGGCCACCGCCATACGAATAGGTCAGCAGATCCGGCGCGGGATTGCGCCACAGCGCGCTGAAGATGCGGCCGAACTTCTTGTGCGGGAACTCGGTCAGGTCCGGCACCCCCGGCATGAACGCGCCCCATTGGTAAGGCGATGCCGACACGCCATCCACGATGGCCGCGCCGCGCGGCGACAGCGCCGGACGCGACGGCGCCTGCTGCGCCTGCCGCGCGCGGCGGCCGCTGGCCAGATACGAATCCGGCACCGAGGCATTGACGAAGGTGCCGTTGCCCTGCCGGCTGCGGGTATAGCCTTCGGCCAGCAGCTGGCTGTAGACGTGAACGACGGTGTTGCGGGCAATGCCCAGTTCGGCCGCGAGGTCCCGGGTGGCGGGCAGGCGCGAGTCCGCGGCAATGGATCCATCCAGGATGGCCTCACGGATGCCGCGATAGAGCCGCTTGTTCATGGGCTCGCTGGCGCCGTCGGCCAGGCGCAGCAGCAGCAAGTCACCGACGATGGACCGCAATTGGTTCTACCTGATTTATCAAAGTGGTTCCCACAAGTGGGGCCATCGTAGCATTAAATAAGTGCTTTACCGCCCATCACTCTCATCGAGACCGAGATGAAGAATCAGGATCTGAATACCCGCCGTTCCCTGGCCACGCCGCGCGGCGTCGGCGTCATGTGCGACTTCTACGCCGTGCGCGCGGAAAACGCCACGCTGTGGGACGCCGAAGGCAAGGAATACATCGATTTCGCAGGCGGCATCGCCGTCCTGAACACGGGCCACCTGCACCCGAAGGTCAAGGCCGCGGTCGCCGCCCAACTCGACAACTTCACGCACACGGCCTATCAGATCGTGCCGTACGAAGGCTACATCTCGCTGGCCGAGCGCATCAATCGTCTCGCCCCCATCGACGGCCTGAAGAAGACCGCCTTCTTCACGACCGGCGTCGAAGCCGTCGAGAACGCCGTGAAGATCGCGCGCTCGTCCACCGGCCGCTCGGGTGTCATCGCCTTCTCGGGTTCTTTCCATGGCCGCACGATGCTGGGCATGGCGCTGACCGGCAAGGTCGCCCCCTACAAGCTGTCGTTCGGCCCCATGCCGGGCGACATCTATCACGTGCCGTTCCCCAACGCCACGCAGTCCATCAGCGTGGCCGATTCGCTCAAGGCGCTGGACCTGCTGTTCAAGGTCGACATCGATCCGAAGCGCGTCGCGGCCATCATCATCGAACCCGTGCAAGGCGAAGGCGGCTTCAACATCACGCCGCCCGAACTGATGACCGCGCTGCGCAAGGTTTGCGACGAGCACGGCATCCTGCTGATCGCCGACGAAGTCCAGACGGGCTTTGGCCGTACCGGCAAGCTGTTCGCGATGGAACACCACAGCGTGCAGGCCGACATCATCACCATGGCCAAAAGCCTGGGCGGCGGCTTCCCGATCTCGGGCATCGTCGGCCGCGCCGAGGTCATGGACGGCCCCGCCGCGGGCGGCCTGGGCGGCACGTACGCCGGCAATCCGCTGGCCGTGGCCGCGGCGCACGCCGTGCTGGACGTCATCGCCGAAGAAAAGCTGTGCGAACGCGCCGCCCAACTGGGCGAAAAGCTGCGCGCGCATCTGGAAGGCCTGCGCGCCAAGGTGCCGGGCATCGCCGACGTGCGCGGTCTGGGCTCGATGGTCGCGCTGGAACTGAACGACGCGGCCGGCAAGCCCGACGCCGAAGCCGTCAAGCGCGTGCAGCAGCGCGCGCTCGACGCCGGCCTGATTTTGCTAAGCTGCGGTGTATACGGAAACGTCCTGCGCTTCCTGTATCCCTTGACCATTCCCGACGCCCAGTTCGCACGCGCGCTGGACATCCTGTCCGAGGCGCTTGCCGCTTGAGGCAAAGGCCCTGAATAACCGGTTATTCGGCTGGCAGGAACAACGATTGCGGGCGTAGCAGGCAGGCGGCTTGATGAACAGGCCGCACGCCCGCCACGCCCGCAATCGCTTGGCCCGCCGCACCCATCAAGGAGACTTCCAACATGACAGCACTGTCCCATCCCCTCGCCCGTCCCGACCTGCTGCGCGACGCCTGCTACATCGACGGCAAGTGGGTCGGCGCCGGCGAAGGCGCATCGATCCCCGTCGACAATCCGTCCACCGGCAAGACCATCGTGTCGGTGCCCAAGCTGGGCCGCAAGGAAACCGAGCAGGCCATCGCCAGCGCGCAGGCCGCGCTGCCCGCGTGGGCCGCCAAGACGGGCAAGGAACGCGCCGCGATCCTGCTGAAGTGGGCGCAGCTGATGATGCAGCACCAGAAAGACCTGGCCGCCATCATGACGTCCGAACAGGGCAAGCCGGTCACCGAAGCCGCGGGCGAAATCGCCTACGCCGCGTCGTTCCTGGAATGGTTTGCCGAAGAAGCCAAGCGCATCGACGGCGACATCCTGCAAAGCCCCAAGGCCGGCCAGCGCCTGATGGCGCTCAAGCAGCCCATCGGCGTCACCGCCGCGATCACGCCGTGGAACTTCCCGGCCGCCATGATCACCCGCAAGGTCGGCCCCGCGCTGGCCGCCGGCTGCACCATGGTCGTCAAGCCCGCGCAACAGACGCCGCTGACCGCGCTGGCGCTGGCCGTGCTGGCCGAAGAAGCCGGCGTGCCGGCAGGCGTGTTCCACGTCATCACGGGCAGCTCGCGCGACATCGGCGCGGCCCTGTGCGAAAGCGACGTGGTGCGCAAGCTGAGCTTCACCGGTTCCACCGAAGTCGGCCGCACGCTGATGGAGCAATGCGCGCCCACCATCAAGAAGCTGTCGCTCGAACTGGGCGGCAACGCGCCCTTCATCGTGTTCGACGACGCCGACCTGGACCGCGCGGTCGACGGCATCCTGGCATCGAAGTACCGCAACGCCGGCCAGACCTGCGTGTGCGCCAACCGCATCTACGTGCAGGCCGGCGTGTACGAGGAAGTGGCCAAGCGCCTGGTCGACAAGGTCAACGCCATGAAGGTCGGCGACGGCTTTGAAGACGGCGTGACGCAAGGCCCGCTGATCGACAAGACCGCCATCGAAAAGGTGCAGGAGCACATCGCCGACGCCACGGCCAACGGCGCCAAGGTCATCGCCGGCGGCAAGCCCCATGCCAAGGGCGGCACGTTCTTCGAACCGACCGTCGTGCGCGACGTGACGCAATCGATGCGCTTTGCCAGCGAGGAAACCTTCGGTCCCGTCGCGCCGCTGTTCCGCTTCGATTCGGAAGACGAAGTCATCGGCATGGCCAACGACACCATCTTCGGCCTGGCCGCCTACTTCTTCACGCGCGACTACGCCCGCATCTGGCGCGTGTCCGAAGCGCTGGAATACGGCATCGTCGGCATCAACACCGGCCTCATCTCCAACGAAGTCGGCCCCTTCGGCGGCGTCAAGCAATCCGGCCTGGGCCGCGAAGGCTCCAAGTACGGCATCGAAGAGTACCTGGAGATCAAATACCTCTGCGTCGACCTCGGCGCATGAAGTCCGGCGCGCGCGGCGTCCTGCCGCGCGCGCCTGTCGTCCGCGTGGCCGATGTATGCGCCGCGTTCACTCGGATACCATCCAGGCATGTTAGATTTGCGCGTTCCCTGGACGAGTCCGTATGAGCAGAACTTTCACCCTTGAGGACACCCGCAAGCTGGCGGCCATCCTGGCGGAAACCGCGCAGACCGAGGTCATGCCGCGGTTTCGCAACCTGCCCGAAGGCGCCGTGCGCGGCAAGACCTCGCCGCGCGATCTGGTCACCGACGCCGACGAAGCCGCCGAACGCCTCATCGCCGCGCGCCTGTCCAAGCTGCATCCGGGCGCCGTATTGATCGGCGAAGAAGCCTCGGCGCGCAATCCCGCTCTCTTGAACATGCTGGTCGACGCCGACCTCGCCTTTCTCATCGATCCCATCGACGGCACGCGCAATTATGTGGCGGGCCTGCCGCTGTTCGGCATGATGATCGCGGCCTGCCATCGCGGCGACGTGATTGCGGGCGTGATCTACGATCCGGTCAGCCGCGACAGCGCGCTGGCCGTGCGCGGCGAAGGCGCCTGGCTCGAATTCGAAAACGGCAAGCGGCTGCCGCTGGCCGTCGCCAGCCCCGCGCCCCCCGAGGACATGGACGGCCTGATCTCCACCGGCGCCCTGCCCGAGCCGCTGCGCACGACTGTCAACAGCAACCTGTCGCGCCTGGGCAGCACGGCCTCGCTGCGCTGCGCCGCGCATGAATACCGCATGATCGCCGCCGGCCATTGCCACGTCGCGCTGTACAACCAGTTGACGGCGTGGGATCACGCTGCAGGCTGGCTGCTGCATCGGGAAGCCGGTGGCTATGCAGCGCATTTCGACGGCTCCCCCTACAAGCCCACGCATCGCACGGGCGGCTTGCTCTACGCGCCCGACGCGGGCAGCTGGCACGCGGCGCGCAAGGCGCTGCTGGGGGACGCATTGGAAGGCATCGAGACTTGACAACAGCGGCCGGGACCACCCTCAAAAACTGGGGTTATCCCTAGGAGTTATCCCCAGTTCCTGTGGACAACCCTATGGAAAGGTCTGTAACCGGCCGAAAAAATCGTTGCCGGGCAAGCACTTGCTTAGACCGGTCAAAAACCGGCCGCCCCCGCTTCTTTCTAAAGCGCTTCCAGCGCCAGCGCGATGGGTTGTTCCACTTTCAGGGTCAACAGGCTGTCCGCGCGGGTGCGTCCCAGGTTGATGGCGGCAATGGGTAGGCCGGCTCGCGAGGCGGCCGTCACGAAGCGATAGCCGGAATACACCATCAGGGACGATCCCACCACCAACACCGCGTCGGCGCTCTCAAGGGCGGCATTGGCCCGCTCGACGCGCTCGCGCGGCACGGTCTCGCCGAAGAACACCACATCGGGCTTGACGATGCCGCCGCAGCGCGGACACGGCGGCACCGTGAACCGCGAAAAATCGTAGCCGTCCAGATCGGCGTCGCCGTCGGGCGCGTCGCTGGCTTCAAGTTGCACCCAGTCCGGGTTCAGCGCGTGCAATTTTTCCTGCCAGTCGTGGCGGCCGCCGCGCCAGTCGCAGTTCATGCAGCGCACGGCATCCAGGCGTCCGTGCAGGTCCACGACATCGCGGCTGCCCGCGGCTTCGTGCAGGCCGTCCACGTTCTGCGTCACCAGGATGGCGACGTGACCGCGATCCTGCAGTCGCGCCAGCGCAAGATGCGACGCGTTCGGCTTGACGTGTCCAAAGCGGCGCCAGCCCACCATGCTGCGCGCCCAATATCGCGCCCGCGAAAGCTCAGGGCCCATGAACGTTTGCAGCGTCATGGGCGGCTGGCGTTTCCATTCGCCTTCAGTGTCGCGGTAGTCCGGAATACCGGAATCGGTGCTGACCCCGGCTCCGGTCAGGACGAAGAGCCGCGGATGGCGGTCTATAAAGCCGCGCAGCGCGGCCAGCTCCGGAAGTGCAGTATCCAATCCTCGCTCCTTGCGTCCCGCTACCGCGCGGCAATCAGGCCGCGCGGCCCGCCGCGGGTTAATCAGACCGCGCGGCCCGCAGCGTTCAACCGCCCAGCCCGCAATCGGGCATGTCGCTGACCAGGCTGGCCTGCGTCACGTTGCTGCCCGGCGGCACGCTGCGCGTAAGCCAGACGTTGCCGCCGATGGTCGAGCCCTTGCCGATGGTGACGCGGCCCAGAATCGTGGCGCCGGCGTAGATCACGACATCGTCTTCGATCAGGGGATGGCGCGCCAAGCCCTTTTTGAGTTCACCGTTTTCGCCTGGCGGGAAGCGCTTGGCGCCCAGCGTGACCATCTGGTAGAGCCGCACGCGGTCGCCGATGATGGCGGTTTCGCCGATCACGACGCCCGTGCCGTGGTCAATGAAAAAGCTGCGGCCGATGGTCGCGCCCGGGTGGATGTCGATGCCGGTGTCGGCATGGGCGATCTCGGCCACGATGCGCGCCAGCATCGGCACGCCCAGCCGGTACAGCACGTTGGCGAGGCGGTGATGGATCATGGCCGCGACACCCGGATAGCACAGCAGGACCTCGTCCACGTTGTGCGCCGCCGGGTCGCCCTGGTAGGCCGCCATCACGTCCAGATCGAGCGCGGCGCGCACGGCCGGCAGCTCGGCGCCGAAACGGCGCACGATCTCGGTGGCGCGCTGCTGCGTGTCCGCCTGCTGGGCCGGATCATGCCGGCCTTCGTATTGCAGTTCCAGACAGACCTGATGCAAGAGCGCATCGAGCGCGGCGCCGATGGTGTGGCCGACGTAGAAGTCCTCGACCTCTTCGCGCAAGTCGATGGGCCCCAGGCGCATGGGGAACAAGGCGCCACAGAGGTCCTTGATGATCTGGCGCAGGCTTTCCTGCGAAGGGAATTCACGCAGGCCGGCGTCGTCGCGCAGGCGGCCGCGCGGACCGCGCCACGCAACGCGCGCATCGCGCAGTTCGGACACGATGCCGTCCAGGTTCCAGTGCGCCGTGGGGAAATAGCTGGGGCCGCTCATTGCCGGACTCCGGACAGGGAGCCGGCGCGTGCGGCAGAAGGATGGATAACGAACATGGGTTTGCCTCGCTGACGATGCGAAGCCCCCCGCGCAATGCCCCGGGGAATGCTGCTTCGCAATAATTCCGTCAACTGTAACCGCTCCGGCGTATGCGCCGGAAGTCCTCCGACACGGCGTTGGGGTTATGCCGCGGCCGGGACCAACCCCGGCTCCGCCTCATACCCTTGCGGGTTGCCCTGCTGCCAGCGCCAGCCGTCCGCGCACATGGCTTCCACATCGTGCGTGCTGCGCCAGCCCAGCAGCGTCGCCGCCAGATCGGGGTTGGCCCACATACGCTCGACGTCGCCCGCGCGCCGCGGCAGGATGCGCAGCGGGATTTTGCAGCCGTTGACCCGTTCGAACGCGCGCACCAGCTCCATGACGCTGGTGCCCTGCCCCGTGCCCAGGTTGACCGCCACGAAGCCGGGATGGCTGTCCGCGTAGGTCAGCGCCTGTACGTGGCCGCGCGCCAGATCCATGACGTGCAGATAGTCGCGCACGCCGGTGCCGTCCGGCGTGTCGTAGTCGTCGCCGAATACGCGCAGAAACGGTTGGCGCCCCACCGCCACCTGCGTGATGAACGGAAAAAGGTTGTTGGGCAGGTCGCGCGGACTTTCTCCGATCAGTCCGCTGGGATGCGCACCGATCGGATTGAAGTAGCGCAGCGTGACGGCGCTGAATGCGGGATCCGCCACGCACACGTCGCGCAGCATCTCCTCGACCATCAGCTTGGTGCGGCCGTACGGATTGGCCGGCGCAAGCGGATGGGCCTCGGTAAACGGCAGATACTGCGGTTCGCCATACACCGTTGCCGACGAACTGAAGACCAGCCGCGACACGCCCGTCTCGCGCATGGCGCGCAACAGGACAAGCGACCCCTGCACGTTGTTGTCGTAGTACTTGAGCGGGTCAGCCACCGATTCGCCCACGGCCTTGCAGCCGGCCAGATGCAGCACGGACTGCACGGGCGAGCCCCGCGCCGCCGCATCCGCCAGCACGGCCGCGACCAGGCCGCGCGAGCGGATGTCGCCTTCGATCAGCGGTATCGGCGCACCGCAAAGCTGTTCAACCCGGCGAACAGCCTCTCGGCTGCCGTTGCTGAGGTTGTCCAGCACGATCGGCCGCAGGCCGGCGGCGATCATCGCCACCAGCGTATGCGTACCGATGTAGCCGGCGCCGCCCGTCACCAACACTTGCGTGTCCGGCATGTCCATGCTCCGTCAGAGGTGGGCCGTCATTCCGGGCACCCACGCATGGCGGGGACGCGGGGCCTGCGCATGGCTGCGGTAGCGGTCGATCCAGTACGACGTGGAAGCGTCATGCCCCCAGTCGACCACGCCCGCCGACACCGGCACCGCCAGCTCGCGCTCGATGCCGCTGGCCAGCCGTTTGCCCAGTTCCACGCCGTACTGGTCGAAGGGGTTGACGCCCCAGACCACGCTCTGCACGAACACCTTGTGCTCGTACAGGGCCAGCAGTGCGCCCAGGCCTCGCGGATCGAGCTGACGCAGCACGATCAGCGTCGACGGCCGTCCGCCCGGATGCACCATGTGCTGCGCCAGCGACAGCGCACGCTCCTGGTTGTCGATGTGAGCGACGTCCAGCAGCGCCTGCTCCAGGCTCTTGCCGCGCATCAGCGCCTGGCGCTGCGCCAGGCAGTTGGCCAGCAGCATGCGATGCGCATCGGGGCTGTCCGCGTGCCCTTGCAGGCTGGCGATGAAGTCCACCGGCGCGCCTTCCTCGCTTTGATGCAGCCACTGGAAGAAGGTGTGCTGGCCGTCCGTACCCGGCATGCCCCAGATGATGGGCGCCGTCGGCACGCCGACCGCGGCGCCGTCGCCGGCGACCCGCTTGCCCAGCGATTCCATTTCGAGCTGCTGCAGATAGGTCACCAGGTGCAGCAGGCGCCCGCTGTAGGCCGCCACATTCAGCGAGTTGAATCCCAGCACGCTGCAATTGACCAGGCCGGCCAGCGCCAGTTGCACAGGCGCATTGGACGCAAACGGCGTCTGCAGGAAATGCTGGTCCATGGCCTCGGCGCCCGCGCGCATCCCGATCAGCACGTCCAAGCCCACCGTCAGCGCGATCGACAGGCCGGCCACCGACCAGACGGAGTAGCGTCCGCCCACCCAGTCGCACATCTTGAAGACCTGGCTGGACGGCACACCCAGCGCGCGCGCGGCCGGCGCATTGGCGGTCACGGCCGCCAGATGGTCGGACACATCGGCCACGCCGCCCTGCTTGAGCCAGGCGATGGCGGCGCGAGCGTTGTGCAGCGTTTCCGACGTGGTGAAGGACTTGGAGGAAATGACGACCAGCGTGCGGCGCGGGTCCAGCCCGGCCACGGCGTCATGGAAGGCATGGCCGCAAATGTTGGACACGAAGCGGATCTGCCGGCGCTGCTGCGGTCCGCCGAATGCCTGCACGGCCAGGCGCGGACCCCAGTCGCTGCCGCCGATGCCGATGTGCAGGACGGTGGAGAAGTCCGCCGTCTGGTCCACGCGCCGCACGAAGTCGGTCATGCGCGAATACTCGCAGACGGAATCCGCGTCCTGCCCTTCCGGCTGCTCGCGGGTGCGACCGGCGCGCAGCGCGGTATGCCATGCCGCCCGGTTTTCAGTCCAATTGACCGGTTCCCCGGCAAACAGCGCGCGGCGCGCCTCTTCCAATCCGCGCGCCTGCAGCAGCGCCTGTCCCGCGCCGTCCAGCGACGCCGACTGGCGTTGCATGGTCAAGTCCACGCACAATCCTGCCGCTTCGATCACCTTGAGCGCACTGGCGTCCAGTTCAGCGTTTTGCGCAGCCTGCGCGAAAGCCACCCACTCCGGGCTGTTTGCCAGTCCGGAGTCTGCCCTTAACGCCTCAATCGCCTGTTGAGCCTTTCCCATCGCGTGATGCTCCTTAGAACGGTAAACGAATGTGAGGTGCAATGCGCCTGAACGCCTTGCGAAAGTCCTCCTCGATACGAGCCAGCGCGGCCACGTTGTCTCCTTCGAACCGGAGTACCACCGTCGGTGTGGTGTTGGACGGTCGCGCAAGGCCGAAGCCATCCGCGTAGTCCACACGGATCCCGTCGAGCTCGTTGATGGACACTGCGCCGGGGAACTCCCCTTGGTCGCGCAGCGCCTGCACCAGCTCGACGCCTTCCGTGGTCTCCAGTTTCAATTCGGGGGTGGCGCAGGACTGGGGCAAGCTTTCCAGCAATGCCGAGGGGTCCGGCGCCGACGAGAGGATCTCCAGCAGGCGGGCGGCGGCGTAGATGCCGTCGTCAAAGCCGTACCAGCGCTCCTTGAAGAAAATGTGGCCGCTCATCTCCCCAGCAAGTAGCGCTCCCGACTCGCGCATCTTGGCTTTGATAAGGGAATGCCCTGTCTTCCACATGGTCGCCTTGCCGCCCGCCTCGGTGATGGCGCGGGCCACATGGCGGCTGCATTTGACGTCGTAGATGATCTCGGCTCCCGGATTGCGCGCCAGCACGTCGCGGGCGAACAGGATCAGCTGGCGGTCCGGCCAGATGATCTGTCCCGATTTTGTGACGACGCCCAGCCGGTCGCCGTCGCCGTCGAACGCCAGTCCGACCTCGCAGTCCGAATAGCGCAGGCAGTAGATAAGGTCCTGCAGATTGTGGGGGTCGGCCGGATCGGGGTGATGCCCCGGAAAGGATCCATCCACCTCGCAGAACAGCTCCGTCACCTCGCAGCCCAGCGCCCGGAATAGCGCCGGCGCCACCGCGCCCGCAACCCCGCTGCCGCAGTCGATGGCGATCTTCATGGGCCGCGCCATGCGGATGTCGCCCACGAGGCGCGCCGCGTAGCAGGGCGTGATCTGCATCTGGGTGCGACCGCCGGGCGTGGGCGCCGAATCGATCGGCTGGCGCATTGCGTCGCGCAGCGCGGTCAAGCCGTCGCCGTACAGCGAGCCGCCTTCCATCACGATCTTGAAGCCGTTGTGCGTGGGCGGGTTATGGCTGCCCGTCACCGCGATGCCGGTCCCGGTGTCCATCAACCGGGCCGTGAAATACACCATCGGCGTGGTCGCCATGCCGATGTCGATCACGTGCATGCCGGCCGAGCGCAGCCCGGCCTGCAGCGCCGCGGACAGCTCGACACTGCTCAGCCTGCCGTCGCGTCCCACCACGATCGACCGCACCCCCTGTGCGTGCGCCTTGGCGCCCACCGCCATCCCGAGGCTGTGGGCAAACCTGGCATCCAGCTCGTCCGGGACCGTTCCCCGTATGTCATAGGCCTTGAAAACCGCATCCAGAATTTGCGGCGTGTCCCAGCC
Source organism: Achromobacter animicus (assembly GCF_902859585.1). GTDB lineage: Bacteria > Pseudomonadota > Gammaproteobacteria > Burkholderiales > Burkholderiaceae_B > Achromobacter > Achromobacter animicus. The sequence goes on from NZ_CADIJM010000025.1 coordinate 24,402, forward strand.
AAAAGTTCCGTGCATGCCAGTTTCTCCGTGTGGCGTTCACTTGGGACCGTTCTGTTTGAAATCACCGTAGTACGCCGCACGGGAGTAGCGATAACCACCGTACTTGGACCGGAACCCGAAACGTTCCGGCAGCAGCTTGAGACCGTTGAAGACCACGCCATCGACCGGCGCGCCCGCCTGGATCAGGCGCTTGGCCGTTTCGCGGATCTCGCCGACCGTATTCATGCCCGACCGCACCACCACCATGACTGCCGCGGCATGCGTACCGACCACGGCGGCATCCGGCGACGACAGCACGGGCGCCGTGTCCAGGATCACCATGTCGTACTGCGTGGCCAGTTCCCGCAGGGTCTCGCCGAACACCGGCGAGGCCAGCAGCTCCGACGGATCGAACGTCACGGCGCCCGTGGCGATGAAGTCCACGCCTTCGGACACGCTGTGCTTGCGGACGCGGCTGAGCGGGATCGTGCCGGTCAGCACTTCGAACAGACCATCTTCCTTCGGCACGCCGAAATAGCGGTTGAGCTGGCCCTTGCGGAAGTCGGCATCGATCAGCAGCACGCGCTTGCCGACGCCCCCCTGGATGAAGGCAAAGTTTGCAGACAGGAAGGATTTACCCACACCCGCCACCGGACCAGTGAACATGACCATGTTGTTGGCGGACTGGCGCAGCGAGGCCTGCAGCACGTTGCGGAAGGATCGCAAACTCTCGATCGGTGGCGAGTTGCCCTGGCTCTGCGCCAGGAGCGCAGGCACGGTGGCGTTCTTGCGCCGGCTGCGGCGCCACAGCTTGTCCTGCACGTCGCTGTACGGAATGGCGGCCAGCACCGGCAGGCCGGTATGGCGCTCGACGTCTTCCGGCTCCGACAGGCCGCCGAACAAGGCGTTGCGCACGAACGCGCACAGCATGGCGAAGATCAGACCGGCTGCGGTGGCCACGCCGATGATGATCGCGCCCTTCGGACGCACGGGCTTGTCAGGCTGCACGGCGGCATCCAGGATGCGCACGTTGCCCACCTTGCCGGCGCGGATCAGCTTGAGCTGCTGCGTGTTGTTCAAGAGCGCCGTGTAGAGCTCGGTGTTGACGCGCACGTCGCGCACCAGGCGCACCACGTCCTGTTCCAGATCCGGCAGTTGCTTGATGTTGTTGCCCAGGCGGTTGACGTCGCCCGTCAGCGATGCGATCTGACGGTCGATGCCCACGATGCTCGGGTGCGTCGGCGCAAAGCGCGTGATCAGTTCCTGGCGCTTCTGGCGCAGTTCCATCACGCGGGTCTGGGCGTCGACCGACTGCCCGAGGATCAGCTTCGCTTCTTCGCTCAGGTCGATCGTGCCGCGCTTGTTGCGCAGCTGGTTGTACTTGGTTTCGGCTGCATCAAGCTCGGCCTTCAGTTGCGGCAGCTGCTGCTCCAGGAACACCAGCGACTTCTCGGCCTGCGCGGACTTGCGGTTCACGTTCTGCTGCACGTATTCCTGGCCGATCTGGTTCAGCACCGCGGTGGTCAGCGCCGGATCGTTGCCCTCCAGCGTGACGCCGATCACGCCCGACGTGCGGCCGCGCTCAAAGATGCCCAAGCGCGATTGCACATCCTCGATGGCCGCCAGGCGCGAGCTGCGCGACACCGTGAACTCGGTGCCGGGACGGCCCGACAGCGCGTCGACGTGCACGTCCATCGCGCCGCCACCCGGCAACAGGAAGCGCTCGGGCTTGCCCACCGTGCCGGTGAACGTGGCGCCGGTCAGCTTGTCGCTGAGCGTGTAGCGGCCCTCGCCCAGCGTGGTCAGCCGGAACGGCTTGCCCAGCCACTCGTTGGGCACGTCCAGTTGCGAGATTGCAATGGACTCCCCGCCCCACGCATAGCCCCCGCGCGGCAGGCTGGACGGATACGGCAGGCTTTCGTAGCGCTGCGCCAGCCATTCGCCCACCACGGGGAAGTAGCGCGGCTTCGCATGGATGTAGAGCAGGAACTTGTCGACGGCGGGACCGACGACCATGCGCGAGCGCAGCACTTCCATTTCGCCCGACGTTTCCGCCTTGGTGTCGAACATGGATGAGACATCGCCCAGCAGGCTGCGCGCCTGTCCGTTCGGGAGCTCCTCCTCCACCTGCACGATGATGTCAGCCGAATAGACCGACGGCGTCACCATCACATAGGCGAGCGCGCCGAGAAACGCGAACATGGTGATCGCAATGATCATCCAGCGATTGGAAAAAATGGCGTCCACGTGGGACGACAACGGGGTTTCCTGCTGACGGGCCGGTACTGACGGCTCGAACGATTCGATGGGCAACGACATGCAGCTCTCCAGGAGAGGGCGCCGCCGCGGTTGCGGCGCCCCCAAAGGCGGGGTTTTGAGGCGGACTAATCGATGGACCTGACGGTCTGTACGGTCTGCGCGCTCGGGAAGAGGTTGCTGATGAAGCGGTTCCACCGCACCAGGCCCGCCGAATCCACGAACACGACATCCTTGGGTTGCAATTCAAACTTGGCGCCCACCGCCAGTGCCTGCGGCGATGCGGCGTTCAGGTGATACACCAAAGGCTTTGCCTCCTCCGTGGCGCGCACGACGAAAATCTGCGAGGTGTCGGCCGTGATCTGGTTGGGCCCGCCAGCAAGACCCAATGCCTCGGTCAGCGACAAGCGTCCATCACGCATGACGGAAGCCCCGGGGATGAACACCTCACCCATCACGAACACCTTGCTATCCTCGCGCGGCGTGACTCTCACGATGTCCCCTGCCTTGAGCATGACCTGATTCAGGTCCTGGCCGCGCTCGATCAGCGCGGGAAGGTTCACGCGAGTACGCTTGCCATCGCGGATCACATAAACCGCACTGCGGTCTCCGGTTGGCAGGATGCCTCCGGCCCTGTTGAGCGCTTCCAACAGGGTCATGGGCACATCATTGATCGCAACCGTACCCGGCGTGGTTACCTCGCCATCGACGAAGATGCGCTTGCTGCGGAATCCCAGAACGCGTACGGTGATCTGCGGGTCCTGTATGTACTTGCCCGAACTATTGACTATGAGATTGCGCGCCTGAAGTTCAGTCAACCCCGCCACTTTCAGCAGTCCCGTATACGGAAACTGGATATATCCAGCGGATGAGACCGTATAGCCCGGAATGCCCGAGGCGGTATCCCCAATAGCTAATTCCGTTGCCCCTGATCCGATGGCGTAGGTTTGCGTCGGAAGCACGAGCTCGGGGTGATCCCACACGACGATCGAGAGGATGTCTCCCGGCCCGATGAGGTAGGGAGCCGGCTTGCCGATGAGGTGACCGATGCCTTCGTTATCGATCAGCGCTTCACGTGCGCGCTGCTCTTCAAGAACGAGGGACGGCGTGATCTGTTTGATGACCGCCTTGGAGTTCGGGTCCAGCGGATCCGCGAGCTGATTGGCGTTGAACGTCATACCGGGTGATAGGGCGCAAGCGCCTAGCGAGGACACGAGCGCGATAGCGGCTATGGCTCGGCTCATCGTTCCGAAAAATGTAGTCATGGCGAATCCACTGTGAATGACTTCGTTGCCTGGAAAGGAGCCCGATGCGTAACGGGTTGCGACATTCCACACGCTTTTCCTAAGCCCGCACATTCGACGGATGCCCTAAGCCTTCTCCTACACCGTTTGGAGGTTTCGGGTGAGTTGCGCACTCAATAAGATTTTGTCGGTAGCCACATGCTTTGCGGCACTGCACAGTTTTTGCGTTGCGCAAGGCGTTTCCCCGAACAGGAGTGCGCGATGGACCCGTCCCAAACGGACACGTCGGCAAGGTTCAGTGGGGCAAGCTATCTGTATCGCTTGCTCGACGCCGCGATCGTCATCACCTGCGGCCTGACTGCCACCGGCTTGAAGTTCTCGGAAGATGCTTTCACGGATCCTCCGCAGATTCATTTGTTCCTGATCTATCTGTGCGGCCTGGGCGTGATCGCGCTCTTCCCGGCCTTCCGCCTGTATGTGTCGTGGCGCGGACGCCTGCTCACCGATCTGGTGGTGCGCAGCCTTGCCGCGTGGGCCACCGTGTTTGCGTTGGGCATCTTCGTCAGTTTTCTCATGCACCAGACCGGCGCGATATCCCGCTTATGGGCTGCAACCTGGTTCGGCATGACGGCGCTGGCGCTGGCCGGCGTGCGCATCGCCGTCTATGCGGTGCTGGGCGCGGCGCGCGATCGCGGCATGGACAAGAAGCGGGTGCTGCTCGTGGGCTTTGGCGCGCTGGGCCACGACATGTGGCGCCGCGTGGAAAAGTACCGCGAGGCCGGCTATCAGATATCGGGGATCTACGCCGAACCGCATGAGATCCTGCCGCCGCAGGTCCGCCGTCTGCACGACCTGGACAACCTGACCGACTTCGTTCGTGAGAACAAGGTGCGCGAGATCTGGATCGTGCTGCCGATGGAAGCCGGCCAGGAGCTGCGCGAAGTGCTCTATCACCTGCGCAACGACCTGGTGGATATCCGCTGGATTCCCGATGTGATGTCCATCCAGCTGCTGGGCCATCGCATCGGCGAGTTCCTGGGACTGCCCGCGATTCAACTGAACAGCCTGCCCGCCGCCGGCGTGCGCGGCTGGGCCAAGGAGGCCTTCGACCGCAGCTTCGCGCTGTGCGCGCTGATCGGCCTGGCGCCCGTCATGCTGACCGTGGCCATGCTGATCAAGCTGACGTCGCGCGGCCCCGTGTTCTTCACGCAACCCCGCCTCGGCGTGGACGGCAAGGTGTTCCACGTCTACAAGTTCCGCACCATGACCGTGCACCAGGAACACGGCGTGGTCACCCAGGCCACGCGCAACGACAACCGTGTCACGCGCATCGGCGGCTTCCTGCGCCGCACCAGCCTGGACGAGCTGCCGCAGTTCCTGAACGTGCTGATGGGCGACATGTCGGTGGTGGGCCCGCGCCCGCACGCGCTGGAGCACAACGAAATGTACAAGGACCTGGTGCAGCGCTACATGATGCGCCACCGCGTCAAGCCCGGCATCACCGGCTGGGCGCAGGTCAACGGCTTCCGCGGCCAGACCGACACGCTGCGCAAGATGAGCGACCGCGTCGAACACGACATCTATTACATCCAGCATTGGACGTTCAGAATGGACCTGCTGATCATCGCGCGCACCGCGATTTCGGGATGGACGGGCCGCAATGTCTACTGAACCGTTGGGATGGCCCGTGCGTGAAGCGCCGGGGCCTCGTGGCGGCATGCTTGGCCGCTCGGACTTCCGCCAGGCAGTGGAAATGCTGCCCCTGGTGTCGATCGATCTCCTGCTGCGCGATGGCGCCGGCAACTACCTGACCGGGCTGCGGGCCAATCCGCCCGCCCAGGGCGCGTGGTTCGTGCCGGGTGGCCGGATCCGCAAGAACGAGTCGCTGCGCCACGCGCTGCGCCGCATCGTCCACGACGAGCTGGGCCTGTCGTTGCCCGACCTCGAGTGGACGCCGCGCGGCGTGTACGAGCACTTCTACGGCACCAATTTCGCGGGTGAGGCGGGACGCTCCACCCACTACGTCGTCCTCGCGTATGAGGCCGAGCTTTCTCTGGATACCGCAAGCCTTCCCCTGTCCCAGCACAGCGGCTATCGCTGGCTGCCGCGGGAAGTGATCGCCGCCGATCCCGGCGTGCATCCGTACACCCAGGCCTACTTCAAGGAGTGAGAGCCATGACCAACCCCCGTCCTCCGTACCGGGCAGTGATTCTTTGCGGTGGTTCAGGCTCGCGCCTGTGGCCGCTGTCGCGCGAACTGTTGCCGAAGCAGTTCATCCGTTTGACCGATGACCGCAGCCTTCTGCAGAACACCCTGCGACGGCTGGAGTCGGCGGGCGCGCAAGAGCGGCCCATCCTGGTCTGCAATGAGGCGCATCGCTACATCGCGGCGGAGCAGGCTGATGAGCTGGGCATCAAGGACGTCGAGGTCATCCTGGAGCCGTTTGCGCGCAACACGGCGCCGGCCATCGCTGCTGCCACGCTGCGGGCCATGCAGGAGGGGGAGGATCCCATCATGCTCATCATGCCGTCGGACCACGTGCTGGAAGACGGCGAGGTGCTCAGCGCGGCGTTTGCCCAGGCGTACGATGCGGCCCGCCAAGGCGCACTGGTGACGTTCGGCATCAAGCCGACCGCGCCGCTCAGCGGCTACGGGTACATCCAGGCGGACGAGCCCGGCGCCATGGCCCCGGCGCGCCGTGTGCGCCGGTTCGTGGAAAAACCGTCGCCCGAGGTCGCCCAGCGCTTCATCGACGACGGCGGTTACTACTGGAACAGCGGCATGTTTGCCTTCCAGGCGTCGGTCTTCCTGGCCGAGCTGGGCCGGCTGGCGCCCAAGATCCTCGCGCAGGCGCAGTCGGCCGTGGCGACGGGGCATGGCGACAACGGCCTTTTCCATCTGGACGGCCCGGCGTTCGAGGCATGCCCCAGCGATTCGATGGACTACGCCATCATGGAGCGCACCGACAGCGCGGTGGTCATCCCGCTGGCCGCCTCGTGGAGCGACGTGGGTGCGTGGGATGCCGTATGGGGCATCGCCCAGAAGTCGGTGGAAGGCAACTCCACCACGGGCGACGTCATGGTGGAGGATTCGCGCAACTGCCTCATCCATTCGACCAGCCGGCTGGTGGCCTCGGTGGGCCTGGACGACATCGTGGTCATCGAGACGGCCGACGCGGTCCTGGTGGCGCACAAGTCGCGCTCGCAGGACGTCAAGCGCCTGGTCGAGGTCTTCAAGTCGCAGCACCGCAGCGAACTGAACCACCACCGCGAGGTCCAGCGGCCGTGGGGGTCGTACGACTCGGTCGGCCAGGGGCCGCGATACCAGGTCAAGCGCATCACCGTGAAGCCGGGCGCGCGGTTGTCGTCGCAGATGCACCACCACCGCGCCGAGCACTGGATCGTGGTGTCGGGTACGGCGCGCATCTACAACGGCGACAAGCAGTACCTGCTGACCGAGAACCAGTCGACCTACATCCCGCTGGGCGAGATCCACAGCCTGGAGAACCCCGGGAAGATTCCGCTGGAAATCATCGAGGTGCAGTCGGGCGCCTATTTGGGCGAAGACGACATCGTGCGCTTCCAGGACATCTACGGCCGTGTTTAGGGAGCCCCCACGCCGCACACGCTCCGCGCGCTTGCTGCCCCCCGAGGGGGCCGTCTTCGCCTTGGGGCGGCCCGGCGGCGAAGAGCCTCCTCCGGAGCGGGTTCCCTTTTGGCGCCCGGGCATGGCAAGGATCTGCCTGCCCGTGGCGGCCCTCTTTTTCATCGTTCTGATCACGGTGGGCAACCTGCCCGGGCTGGCGGCGGACATGTCCGATGCCTTTGGCGACAAGCGGCTGCATCTGGCCGCCTACGCCTTCCTGACCGGGCTGATCTACGTATCGGTCAACCGGCGCCCGGCGCTGGTGGCCATGCTGACGGTTACCGCATTGGGAGTGGTGGACGAATCCATCCAGTCCCTTTTTCCCTACCGAGAGGCTGAACTCTTAGACCTTTTGGCCGATATCTCAGCGGCTGGTGCAACAGTAATCTCTTTGCACATTGGTAACGCAGCCATCGGCTCCTTTCGTGCAGTCACTAAGTCTTAAGGACACAACCATGCCAAAACGGGCACTGATTACCGGCGTAACTGGCCAAGACGGGGCCTATCTGGCGGAGCTTCTGCTGGCCAAGGGCTATGAGGTCCACGGCATCAAGCGGCGCGCTTCGCTGTTCAACACCGCGCGAATCGACCATCTGTACCAGGACCCGCACGACCAGCCCCGCAATTTCGTCCTGCACCACGGCGACATGACGGACTCGTGCAGCCTCATCCGCATCGTCCAGTCGGTGCAGCCTGACGAGATCTACAACCTGGCCGCGCAAAGCCACGTGGGCGTCTCGTTCGAGGAACCGGAATACACGGCCAACGCCGACGGCCTGGGCACCCTGCGCCTCTTGGAAGCCATCCGCATCCTGAAGCTGGAAAACAAGTCGCGCTTCTACCAGGCGTCGACGTCCGAGCTGTACGGCCTGGTGCAGGAAACGCCGCAGAAGGAAACCACCCCCTTCTACCCGCGCAGCCCCTACGCCGCCGCCAAGCTCTACGCCTACTGGATCAGCGTGAACTACCGCGAAGCCTATGGCATGTACGCCTGCAACGGCATCCTGTTCAATCACGAATCGCCCAAGCGCGGCGAAACGTTCGTGACGCGCAAGATCACCCGCGGCCTGGCGCGCATCGTGCTGGGCCTGCAGGAATGCCTGTACCTGGGCAACCTCTCCGCCCTGCGCGATTGGGGCCACGCCCGCGACTACGTCGAAATGCAGTGGCTGATGCTGCAGCAGGACACGCCCGAAGACTACGTCATCGCGACGGGCATGCAGTACAGCGTGCGCGAGTTCATCAACACCGCCGCGCGCGAGCTGGGCATCCTGCTGGCGTGGGAAGGCGAAGGCCTGGAAGAGACGGCCACGGTGCTGTTCTCGCCGGTGCATGACGTCAAGGCCGGCCAGGTCATCGTCCGCGTCGATCCGCGCTACTTCCGTCCGACTGAAGTGGAGACCCTGCTGGGCGATCCCACCAAGGCCCGCGAAAAGCTCGGCTGGTCGCCCCGCACCACGTTCGCGCAGCTCGTCAAGGAGATGGTCGAGGCGGACCTGAAGGACGCGCGGCGCGATGCGCTGGTCGAACAGAACGGCTACGAAATCTACGCCTACAAGGAGTAGCCCGCCATGACGAACCTGGACCAACGCGTTTTCGTCGCCGGCCACCGCGGGATGGTGGGCGCGGCGATCACCCGCGAACTGCACCGGCGCGGCTACGAGAACGTGCTGACCCGCAGCCGCGCGGAACTGGACCTGGAAAACCAGAACCAGGTGCACCGCTTCTTTTCGACCACGCCGGTCGACGTGGTGTACCTGGCCGCCGCCAAGGTGGGCGGCATCCTGGCCAACCAGACGCATCCGGTGGATTTTCTGTACAAGAACCTGATGATCCAGTGCAACGTGATCCGCGCAGCGTATGCGGCCGGGGTGCGCAAGCTGCTGTTCCTGGGTTCGTCATGCATCTACCCGCGCGAGGCGCCGCAGCCCATCCGAGAGGACGCGCTGCTGACCGGTCCGCTGGAGTCCACCAACGAACCGTACGCCATCGCCAAGATCGCCGGCCTGAAGCTGTGCGAGGCCTACCAGCGGGAGCACGGCGCGCGCTTCATCTGCGCCATGCCCACCAACCTGTATGGCCCGCACGACAACTACGACCTGCACAGCAGCCATGTGCTGCCGGCCCTGATCCGCAAGTTCCACGAGGGCCGCGAGGCCAACGCGGAAAGCGTGACGATCTGGGGCACCGGGTCGCCGCTGCGCGAGTTCCTGTACGTGGACGACCTGGCGCAGGCCAGCGTCATGCTGATGGAGCATCCGGACGCCGAGGGCATCTACAACATCGGCGCCGGCCAGGACATCTCCATCGCGGACCTGGCGCAGCTGGTGGCGCGCGTGATCGGCTACGAGGGCAAGATCGTCTACGACACCTCCAAGCCCGACGGCACGCCGCGCAAGCTGATGGACTCGTCGCGCGTGCAGGCGTTGGGCTGGCGGCCGGAGATCTCTCTGACGCATGGCATCACGCTGGCCTACGGCCATTTCCTGCGCGAGCGCACGCAACAGGCGCTGCCGGTGGCCTGACGGCCGCGCCAGCATGACAGACAGGGTTACCGATGCTTGGATTCGTGAAGAAACACATCGCCGGCAATGCCTCCTTCTGGGGGCTGGTGGAGTACGGCATCGGTCCCGTCGCGGCGCTGGTGGCGCTGCCGATCCTGTTCCGCCAGCTCGGCACGGTCGGCTTCGGCCAGTATTCGATGATCATCGCGCTGGCGGGCTTCGGCAACGCGGCCAACCTGGGCGCGGCGGTGACTGCGACCAAGCTGGTGTCCGAGAGCGCGCACGAACCCGGCGGCGCCTATCGCGCGGCCGGTGTCAGCATGTCGCTGATCGGCTGTGCGCTGGCCGTCGTGACCCTGGCTGCCGTGCTGCTGTGGGGCGTGGTGGGGTTGGGCTGGCCAGAAGCCACATTCGGCGGCGTGGCGGTGACGATGCTGGCCATGCCGGCGCTCGCCATCTATCTCACGCAGCAGTATGACCAGCTCTTTTCCGGTTGCCTGAAGGGGCGCGAGGACTTTCGCGCCACCGCGCTGTGCGAGGTCTTCAGCCGCACAGGCACGATGGCGCTCGCGTGCGCGGCCGCCTGGTACACCGCCTCGCCCACGTGGACGGGACTGGCGCAGGCGCTGGGCCTCCTGATCGCGGGCAGCGTCAAGATGCGCGTGTTCTCGCGCGCCTACGACCGCTACATCGTGCGGCCCGTGCGCGATCGCGGCGCCATGATGGCCGCCTTCCGGTTCTCGCGCTGGTCGTGGCTGAACAGCCTGAGCGCGCTGGCCTTCGGCTCGGTCGACCGCGTGCTGGTCGGCAGCCTGATGGGACCGGCGGCGCTGGCGATCTATACCGTGGGCGTGCAAGTGGGCCAGATCATCCACACCGCGTCCGTCGCCATCTTCCAGAAGGCCATGCCGCGCGTGACCCGCCTGTCGGTCTCGCCGCCCTACCCGGGCGCGGCCGAACGCGAGATCCGCCGCATGATGCTGTGGAACCTGGCGCTGTCGGCCGGGGCCACGCTGGCCGTGCTGGCGGTCAGCCGGCCGCTCTTGAACGTGCTGCTGGGCGACAACGTCGCCGGCGGCCATCTGGGCACATTCCAATTGCTGATCGTGGCGTCGGGCCTCTTGTCCCTCAACGCTGCGGCGCATTTCTCCCTGCTGGGGCTCGGCAATTCCCGCGCCGTCGCGATCCTGAACGGATTGGGCGGCCTGGCAATGCTGTGCGTCATGGCGGGACTGGTTCACGTGGCGGGGGAACACGCCGCAGCCTGGGGCCGCATGGCCTACGCGGCGATCACGCTGGCCGGCGTGGCCCTCGCCATCCGTCAATCCCGCCCCGAGTTTCCGGGCGCCATGCCTGCGGCCACCCGATAACCAACATGCTGAGGTCTTACATGCGCAAGCGCCACAACGAGTATTCACGCCAGCTCATCGACTTCGTCCGCGAGCTCCGTCCGCCAGCGCCCATCGCCAGCGGCCTGCTGCCCAAGGTGACGATCGTGACGCCCTCGTTCAACCAGGCCAAGTTCCTGGAGCGCACCATCCTGTCCGTGCTGAACCAGGGGTATCCGCGGCTGGAATACATCATCATCGACGGCGGCTCCACGGATGGCAGCGTGGACATTATCAAGAAGTACGAGCGCTACCTGTCCTACTGGGAAAGCACACCGGACCGCGGCCAGTCGCACGCGATCAACAAGGGCTTCGAACGCGCCACGGGCGATTATGTCGGTTGGCAGAACTCGGATGACCTGTATTTCCCGGGCGCGCTGCGCAAGCTGGGCACGGCCGCCGCCAAGGGCCGCGCGCCGATCGTCAGCGGCAACCTGTTCGTGGCGGATGCCAACAACCACATCTTCCGCAAGATCCACTACACGCCCGTCAACCGCGGCACGCTGACGGTGGTGAAGGCGTCGATCCCGAACCAGTCGGCCATCTTCCGCCGCGACCTGCTGCGCAAGTACGGCCTGCTGCAGGAAAGCATGCGTTACTGCATGGACCTGGAATTGTGGAGCCGGCTGCTGCGCGAAGGCAAGAACCTGATCGTGCCGGACGCGCTGGGCGTCTACACCGCCCACGACGAGACCAAGACGGCACTGATGCAGGACGTGCTGCTGGAAGAGCGCGAACAGATCGTCAGCCGCATCCGGCGTACCGAACCGGGTCTGGGCAAGCTGTTCGAACTGTCCTGCCGCGCCTCGAAAGTCGCCGCGCACGCACGCCAGGGCGATCTGACGTATCTGCTGGAGAAGCTGACCACCAAGATCTTCGGACGCGACGATTGGGCCGCGCACTAGGCCGGACCGACACTGATACGGAACTGCAATGACTACGCGCCGGCTTTCCACCCTGCACCTCCTGGGCCTGTTCGTCTTCACCGCGCTGGCGCTGAACGACGACAGGTTCGTCATCGGGGTGGGGAGCTTCAAGCTCTCGCCCTTCGACCTGCTGTTCGTGGCCATGCTGGGCGTCAAGGCGCTCCGGCTGGCCGACCCGGGTGCGTACGCGTTCCCGCGCGGCGCGCTGGGGGTGCTGCTGGGCATCCAGGCGATCTCGGTGATCTATCTGCTGGTGGTGTCGAGCCATCACCCCGGCATCGAGACCGGCGACGTCGCGCGCGACCTGCGCATCGTCTTCTACTTCCTTTGCACGCCGTTCCTTTGCTACAAGGACATCGACAGTCCGCACGCCTATGCGATCCTGCAGAAGTACATCGTTGCGGCGAGCCTGGCGGTTGCCACGTTGATGCTGGTGGAACAGGCGGCCGGCTTCAGCGTCGCCAATCCCCTGCGCAACGTGCGGCTGGGCGTGTGGGCGATCCCGATGGGCGTGGTGTCACTGCTGTACTTCCGTCGCACGCTGAACGTATCGGGCCCCAAGGCCTACATGTTGACGCTGTACATGGTGATGGCGCTGGTGTTCTCGCTGAACCGCAGCCAGTACCTCCAGCTGGCGATCTCCGTCATCATCGCCGTGCTGCTGGCCGGCAGCGCCGACATCCGGCGCCGCGCCGTGATGATCTTCGCGCCCGCGGCCGTGGCCGGGGTGCTGATCTTCGGCGCCATCGGCTATCTGGACGTGCTGACCGATCGGATCTTCAGCGTCGAGCGCCTGGACGAAGACTCCAGCTACGGCGCGCGCGTCCAGGAGATGGAGGGCCAGATGCAGTTCTTCGCGGAAAGCCCCGTGTTCGGCAAGGGCGCGGGCTTTCGCAGCTGGGTGATGGGCGAAAACGGCTTCGAGCTGAGCACGTTCGCGCACAACTCATGGGCCTTCTACCTGATGAAGTTCGGCGTGGTCGGCACGATCATGATCATGTTGCCGCCACTATTGATCCTGCTGTTCTCGCTCTTTCGGCGCTACGCCCATCCCGGGCTGGAGATGCACCGGCGATATCTGCTCGCCACCGCGCCCATCTACATCTTCATCGACTCGATGTCCGGCGGTCTGGCCTATGCGCCCAAGACCGCGTTTACCGGCTTCCTGCTGTGCTATTGCCTGTCGCTGATGCGCAATGCACAGATCATGCCCGTGCCTCGCCAAGAATCTCCCGCTCCCAGCCCTCGCCCGGATATCGTGCGCCGGGCGCCACCCACGCGAGTAATACCCCATGTCTGATGTCTTGTTTGTCGCACCGGACTTGCATGGCGGCGTCGGAAGATGCGTCGCCTTCATTGTGGATGCGTTGCCCGAACAGGGGGTGGACTCCGCCCTGTTCCTGCTGCGTTCGCGCAATCGCGAGTATCCCATCGCCAATCCCAAGGTCACCCGCGCATTTCCGATCATCGAGTCCCCAACCAAGCTGCGGCTGGCGCTGCCCGTGGCGTTCTTCAAGCTGCTGCAGCACATCCGCCGCGAAAAGCCCGCCATCGTCTGCTCGCACGGTCTGTTGTGCAACATGCTGGTCGTGCTGGCCAGAAAGATCCTGCGCGGCAACTTCCGAACCGTGGCCTTCGAGCACAGCAGCCCGGCCATCCACTACGGCGCATCGAAAATGCGCCGTCTGAAGTGCTGGCTGGTCAGCCAGACTTACCGGCGCCATGACGCCGTGGTGGGCGTGTCGCGCGGCGTGAAGGAAGACCTGGTCAGCATGTTCCCGCCGCTGCGCGGCAAGGTCCACACCATCTACAACGGCGTGCCGCTGGACAACGTGCGCCGGCAAGGCGCGCAACCCAGGCTGAACGACGGTGGCGAGTCGCCCTACCACGTCGTGGCCGTGGGCCGGCTCGAGGCGGTGAAGGACTATGCCACCTTGATCGACGCAGCCGCGCTGCTGGACGACCCGCGTATCGCATTCACGATCCTGGGCGAAGGCTCCGAGCACGCCGCCCTGCAAAAGCGCATCGACGACAGGCCATCGCGCACGCAGGTCACGTTGGCGGGCCATATCGACAACCCCTTTCCGGTCATCGCCGGCGCCGGCGCCTTTGCGCTCACCTCCGTGCGCGAGAGCTTCGGCAACGTGCTGGTGGAGGCCCTGTGCCTGGGCGTGCCCGTGATCTCCACGGACTGCCCGCATGGTCCGGCCGAGATCCTGGACGCCGGCCGCTACGGGCTGCTGGTGCCGGTTGGCGACGCCGAGGCGCTGGCCGAGGCGGTGCGGCGCCTGGCCTACGACGGCGAGATGCGCGAGAAGCTGGCGGCCCAGGGCCCCGAGCGCGCGGACGCCTTTTCCCTTGAGCGGCACTGCCGCAACGTCATCGATCTCTTCCGCCCGCTCATGCAGCGCGGAACGCCCTGAACAGGACAGCATCATGCAGAAGATACCGGTATCCGTCGTGGTGATGACGAAGAACGAGGAACGCAACATCGCGAAGTGCCTGAAGGGGCTGGTGGAGTTCGACGAGGTCTTCGTCGTCGACTCCAACAGCACGGACGCGACCTGCGCGATCGCCACGGCGATGGGCGCGCACGTCTCGAACTTCAATTGGGACGGCAAGTATCCGAAGAAAAAGCAGTGGTGCCTGGAGCAGCTTCCTTTTTCGCACCCCGTCGTCCTGTATGTCGACGCCGACGAAGAAATGACGCCAAGCCTCGCCGCCGAGATACGCGAGGTGCTGCCGCGCTTTGCGGCCGGCGCGGGCGGCGCCTTTGTGCCGTTCGACTACGTGTTCTGCGGCAAGAAGCTCGAACACGGCCATCGCGTCTACAAGCTGGCGCTGCTGGCGCGCGACCGCTCGCGCTTCCTGGACTACGACGACCTGGACGTCGCCAACATGTGGGAGGTCGAGGGCCACTACCAGCCGCAGGTCCAGGGCGAAACGTTCGCGCTGCGCCAGCGCATGGTGCACAACGACCACGATTCGCTCTATCACTACTTCGACAAGCACAACCGCTATTCGGACTGGGAAGCGAACCTGCGCACCAAGGGCCTGATGAACGACCCGCGCGAAGCCAATGTGGGCGGACGCGGGCTGCTCAAGAAAATCTTCCAGGCCATGCCGTTCAAGGCGCCCATCTCGTTTCTGCATTCCTACGTCTTCAAGCTGGGCTTCCTGGACGGCAAGGCGGGCTATGACTACGCCGTCGCACGCGCCATGTACTACTGGCAGATCCGCATCAAGACCGAAGAAATCCTGAAGGCGCGCCGGGCCAGCGAGGCCGCGTCGCAGCGCGATGCCGTTGCGGGAGCGGCCAAATGAGCACCTTGCAACGCCTGGACCAGTTCGCGCTGGCGCCGGGTCAGCGCGGGCGTTCGGCGCTGACCGTGCAGTTGTGGTGGATGGTGCAAGGCACGCTCTTTCGCTGGTCGCCGCAGGTGGCCTACGGCTTTCGCCGCTGGCTGCTGCGGTGCTTCGGGGCGCGCGTGGGCCACAAGGTGCTGATCCGGCCCACGGCCACGGTCACCTACCCCTGGAAGGTCGAGATCGGCGATTACGCCTGGATCGGCGACGACGCGGTGATCTACAGCCTGGGTCCGATTCACATCGGCGCGCACGCCGTGGTGTCCCAGCGCAGCTATCTGTGCGCGGCGGACCACGACGCCGGCCGGCCCGACTTCCCGCTGCGTGAACGCGCCGTGCGCGTCGAAGACGGCGCGTGGGTGGCGACCGACGTGTTCGTCGGACCGGGCGTGACGATCGCGCGCGAGGCGGTCATCGGCGCACGCAGCTCGGTGTTCCGCAACATGCCGGCCGCAATGGTCTGCCACGGCAACCCGTGCCGACCCATCCGGCCCCGCACCGCCACGCCAACATGAAAATACTCATCTATGGCATCAACTACGCGCCCGAACTGACCGGCACCGGCAAGTACACCGCCGAACTGGCCGAATGGCTGGCCGCGCACGGGCACGAAGTCAGTGTGGTCACCGCCCCGCCCTACTACCCGCAATGGAAGGTGCACGAGGGCTACCGCGGCTCGCGCTATGCCAAGGAAACGCGCCGCGGCGTGACCGTGCGACGCGCGCCCTTGTGGGTGCCCGAAAGACCTGGCGGCGCCAAGCGCCTGGTGCACCTGGCAAGCTTCGCGCTGTCCAGCCTGCCGTCGCTGCTGCGCGCCGCAATGCGCCGCCCGGACATCATCCTGGTCGTCGAACCCGCCCTCTTCTGCGCCCCGGCCGCATGGCTGACCGCGCGCCTGACCGGCGCGCGCGCCTGGCTGCACATCCAGGACTTCGAGGTCGACGCGGCGTTTGAACTGGGGCTGCTGAAGGGCGGCGCCTTGCGATCGATGGTCAAGCGCGCCGAGCGCTGGTTGATGCGCCGGTTTGACCGCGTGTCGACGATTTCAAACCGGATGCTGGATCTGGCGCTTTCAAAAGGCATCGATCCCGCCCGTGCGGTGCTGCTGCCCAACTGGATCGATGTCAACGCCATCACGCCGCTGGCCGAAGGCGGCGATTACCGTGCGCAGCTCGGCATTCCGGATAACGCCATCGTTGCGTTGTATTCGGGGAACATGGGCGGCAAGCAGGGTCTGCAGATTCTGGCGGACGTGGCGCGGCGTCTCAACCGCGAGGACCGCCTGTGGTTTTTGTTCTGCGGCCAGGGCCCGGAACGCGCGGCACTGGAGGAAAAATGCCGCGGCCTGACGCGCGTCATCTTTCTGGATCTGCAGCCTGCGGAACGCTTGGGCGCGCTGCTGGGCACTGCGGATATCCACCTCCTGCCCCAACGCGCCGGCGCCGCCGACCTGGTGATGCCTTCAAAACTGACCGGCATGCTGGCCAGCGGCCGCCCGGTGGTCTGCGGCGCGGCGCGCGGTACGGAGCTTGCTAATGTCGTGTCGCGCTGCGGGCTGCTGACACCGCCCGAGGATGCCGTGGCGATGGCCGAGGCGGTGCGCAAGCTCAGCTATAACGCACAAATCCGTGAAACTTTGGGCGCGGCGGCACGGCAGTACGCGATGGCGCATCTGCATGTGGACGCGGTGCTAGGTGCGGCGGAGCGAGAGTTTATGGCGATTGCGAAGCGCAAGGGCCGCGGAGCGCCGGCGGGAACGCGGGCGAGTGAGGGGGATGTTTGAAGGGCGGCGTGTTCTGGACTTGGCGCATGCCTTGGCGGACAAGGGACACCACGGACAGCGTCGCCTTGCCCCGCCGTTCTTGTTTAGCCTGAAGCAAAGCCACAATGTCGATTGTTCTCTTCCGGAAATTGAATCTCCGGGTATAGGAGAACGATCAATTGCGGCAAGGCCATGGACGGCATGAACACGAGCAGAATCGCCAAATCAACCCAGATCGTCAGCGGCAACCACAGCCGCCCCTTCTTTGTGGTGAGAGACCTGACGATCCAACGGCCACCGTAGCGCATCAATACATCACGCGGACTTTGGGGGAGTGTGATGATTTTGGGTGGGGGCAAGTCTTCGATCTGGGCCATAAACCGATGAAGCCAAGCCCAGATATGGTCTGCCCAAATCTCGCCGTTATACATCACCGGTATCTTGACCAACTGAGGCTCCGGCAGGTTGCAGGTATAACCGACAAGGTAGAGATAAGGTTGTGCTCTACCTGTTGTCCAATCAATGCCTTGCAACCGATCCCAGTCCAGTTCCCATATGGTGTCCGAGCTTTCTTCGGGATACGGGACGTAATAGACGCGGCGGGATCGGCGGTCGAAACGGACTTTCGAACAGCGATACCTGTAACGCGGCAACAAGATGCGAGAAAGGAAGAACCCAAGAAGTCCTATGACAGGAAGGCCTAGAATAGGCACCCAAACCACTCCAAACCAGTTGTCGACACCTACGATCA
Source organism: Achromobacter animicus (assembly GCF_902859585.1). GTDB lineage: Bacteria > Pseudomonadota > Gammaproteobacteria > Burkholderiales > Burkholderiaceae_B > Achromobacter > Achromobacter animicus. The sequence continues at coordinate 42,223 of NZ_CADIJM010000025.1, forward strand.
CTGCGATGAGAAATACAAGAAGCCCAAAGAAAGTGAAGGCTCGAAGGCCAAATCCCTCTAGTTCGGTTTGCAGCGTATCAGAAACAACTTCAATGCAATCATCATTGAACCGGACCGCTTGAATAGCAGGAGTCTCGTATGAGCCGGGGGCCGTAGGCAATAACGTGCTTGCAAAGCGAAAGAGCCGCCAGTTGTTTTGAATCTCCATAAACGATGGCCGCGCCTGCCTATGCCGCTTAGTAGTTCGCATTACTGAGGCTCCCGCACTGGAGCGACCAACGCTTCGTCGATGGGATCTGTAAGCCAAGTACCTCGTGTAAAGACGAGCGGCTCCTGCTGCGGGAATAGCGCGACGCTGGGCTGATTTACGATGTCTGGCCGGTAACAATAGTCCAGCATGACTTCCGTGTCTTCACGCATGATGATTTGCCAGCTCAACTGGCGGGTACCGTCTCGAATGAAGTCTTTGCCAGTAACCATGCATTCCGTGTCATATGGGAAGTGGTAGCCCGGGGCTGCTGCGATGGGTCCCTGGACCATATTCAGGATTTTGCCGTTCCGCTTCGCTTTGAGCGTGTATTGGAAAACGTCGACGTGTCTTATAAGCGGCGAATCTTCGCCCAGAGTGGGATAGCGAGGGAGGACTACAGATAGCGAAAGAGTTCCTATGCCGTCCTTCGCGATATCGCGCCGTAGAGCAACGCTGTCTTGCCAGAGTCCATAAATAGGGATGCTGCGGACTGCAATATCGCGCACAGACATCGAGGGAGCTTCCCAATTAGCTACAGCGCGAACGCCGTAAACGGCACCATGGAAAGCAGTAAGTTCTTCGTCTAAAGACTTATAACGATAAGCTCGCGCACCCCGACTCCAATAGCTGTGTGACAACCAGACTTCGTCGGGCTGAAATTTGGCGAGAGCGGCCTGTATGCTGAAATAAATTACGCCTGCAGTGGCGATGAAGGCCAGCACAATCCAGCCGACTGACCCGACAACACCAAGGACGAAGCCTGAGGCACTTAGGAACAACCCAGCAGCCGCCAACGCTCCAAATCCAGCTGACGCCATATATAGTCGACCAGCCTCGGAATTTTGTTGAATTGTGAAGGCATGGGAAGCGCGAATCGCGTCGGCGATGGCACCGAATGCGGTAGTTACTGCGCCAGCTTTTGTGGCGAGTGTTCGAGCTGGAAAAGCGGCCTTTCGTGCTGCGGCAAGTGATTCTCCTTTGGCCAATGTCCGCAGCTGGATCAGGTCGGCCTTAACGAACAAGCCCGAGCTAATTACGGCCGATACTGCAGCCAAGGCACTTGCGCCGCTAGTGAATCCGGCAAATGAAAAATCAATCCTCCCGTTTGCGAGATCTTTGATCGATGATCGCAGTGCCATGATGGCTGATACGGCGGCAAGTCCCGTGAATGCATACTCGGCGCGCACGATCCCAGTCTGCGCGGCGCCGTAGGCCGGACTTTGACGACCCCGCTCCAACATACGCTTGAACACGTTGCCTTCAAGTTGGAACGGCTGTCGATTGTTCACTGTAGATGGAGCGGAAGAAATGCGTTTTACCTGGTCCCCCACGCGCACCTCTTCGTATAGGAGCACCGTCGCCGCCTGATTGCGCAATGGCCGCTTGACCGTAATACCCCACTTCCTTAGTCGTTCGGTGTTCATGTGTTGCTCACCATGAAACTGGGCGTATTGAAAGCGCGCCTCAGCGCTGGACACGCGGTACGTGACGATCGTGCTGCCAACACGGACTTCAGCAAAT
>NZ_CADIJM010000026.1 GCF_902859585.1 Achromobacter animicus
CTCTCGTAGTGGCAGTCCGGGTGCAACCGGCTGATGGTTGAAGACGTCCCTTACCCCAGCGCCTTTCTTCTTCGAAAGACGCATCCACACCATACAAGGTTGAGGACGGGGTAGTCCGGAGCGAAGGCTCCGGACCGCAATCGGAGCCCCGCCCACCCCAGGCCCACGCCGCGCCGGGCGTCTTAAGAACCCAACCGCGCCCCTAACTCCAACCCGGCACTACAACCAACAACTCCGAAACCGCGCAAACCGCGTCGGTCAGGAACGCTTGAGCTCCGCAGCGATACGAGCCAGCTTGTCCGGATTGCGTTGCACCAGCACCCGCGTCAACCGCTCGCCGTCGGTCTCATAAGACTGCACGGATTCCAGCTCGCCATCGATGAAGCGCAACAAGGTCCATTGCCCATTCACCTGCACCACCTCGACGTCCAGCGCATCGCGATACCGGCGCTTGCCCGCATAAAAAAGTTGCGCCAGTCGCTTGCCGCCGACCAGGCTGGCAAATGCCGTGACCTTGTCGCCGCCGTCGCCGATGAGCTCGGCGTCGTCGCTCAGCAAAGCAAGGAGTCCGTTGAAATCGCTGCGCTGCATCGCATCGGCAAATGCCTGCAACAGGCGCTGCAGCGTTGCGCGCGGCACTGCTTCGCGCGGTGCGCCCTGGCGCAGTTGCTGCCGCGCCCGCCGCACCATCTGGCGGACGGCAGCCGGGTTCTTGTCCAGCGTTTGTGCGATGTCCTCGTAGTCCGCGTCGAACACATCGCGCATCAGAAACGCCGCGCGGGCATCTGGCGACAGTCGTTCCAGCATGAACAGAAACGCCACCGAAACGTCGTCCGCCATCTCGTGGATCTGCTCCGGCGTCGACGGCGCGGCCATCAGCATCGGTTCGGGTAGCCAGACGCCCACGTAGTTTTCGCGCTCGGCCTTGGCGGCGCGCAGGCGGTCGATGGACAGGCGCGTCGTGGCAGTGACGAGCCAGGCCTCCGGGTTCTGGATGCAGGCGCGGTCCGCGCCATGCCAGCGCAGCCAGGCTTCCTGCACCACGTCTTCGGCCTCGGCCACGGCGCCCAGCATCCGGTAGGCGATGGCGTAAAGGCGGGAACGGTGCTGGTCGAAGAGGGCGACAGAGTCGGTCATGGAGAGGGCCAGCGCCGGGACGAGGGGGGAGGGAGGCAGGTATTTTGCCGCAGGGGCCTGCCTGCGACAAGCGCGCGGGACGTCCATGGCGCTCTCCCATCTTGAGCCGCGGGAGCTACAGCACGATGTCATTCGTGCACAGCGGCGGCAGCGCCGTGGCGCCGCGCATCTGCCTCAGGTCCCGTTCCACCATCGTGCTCAACTGACTGATCGGCACGTCGTTGGCATTGCCTTCGAACGGATTTTCGGTGCTCTGGCCCACCTGTTCCAGCGAGGTGTAGATCCACGAAATGATGACGCTGAAGGGCGCGGCCAGCCACGCCATCTGGCCCTGCATGAAGCCGCCCGCAGCGTCGCCGATCAGGTCGAACTGCGCGGTCAGGCCAAAAGGCAGCGCCACGCAGAACGCGCGCACGAAAAGCGTGTTGATGATCGCGTACTGGCGCGGATACGGAAAATCCTTGATGCGTTCGGCCTGCCCTTGCAGGTCGAGCAGGTCGCGCAGGCGCCCGTTCAGGTCAGCGTATTCCGACGCCGTGATCGCGCCCGCGTCCAGCAGTTGCCTGGCCGCGCGGGCTTGCCCATCCAGCAGTTGCACCGCCTTGTTGTCGGCCGTCGCCAAGGCTGCGATTTCCGCCGCTGGCAGGTAACGGGCCAGCGCGGAATCAAGCGGCATGCGGCGCTCGGGGATCACGTAGCGCTTGCCGTATTCCGCATTCGGCCGGTTCTGCATGGACTCCCAGACCCGGGGCGCGCGAAGCTGATACCGCAGGGCCGTCAGCCACGCCAGATGCCGGTCGACCAGCCCTGCGGCGCGCCCGGCGTCACCCGCATAGTGGCCGCACAGCATGCCCCACGCGCGGCTGGCGCTGACGATGCCCATCCAGATCTTCTGCGCCTCCACCGTGCGCGTGTACGTCTGCACATTCTTGAAGCCCACGACGAACGTGGTCGCGGTGCCCAACAGCGTCACCACCGACAAAGGCAGCGTCAGCCATTTCATGCCGGCCACCTGGTACAGCAGCACGGGCACAAGGCTGAGGGCGGCGAGGATATAGATGGTCCGGCGCGTCCAGACCACGAATTCGCACAGGCGATAGGATTTTCCGAGGTGCATGATGTCGATTCCTGATTGCCTTCAGACGTCCGTTCAAGGAGCGGTCGGGCCGGCCTGGCGCGCCGCTTTCACGCCCCACGCGCGCCGGGCATAGCGATACGCCAGGAACAGCGCCGCGGCCGCGATGGCTACGACTGACGCGCGGCCGCCCAGCGCACTCAGTGCTGCCAACAACGCTTCCACCCGCGCGGAAAATACTGCGCCCAGGACCAGCCCCGCCGCGGCCCACAACGCCAGGCCCGCGCAGTCGTGCCAGACGAACGACCGCAGGCGCGTGCCGCTTGCGCCGCACAGCGGCACGGCCACCATCGACAGACCGGGCATGAAGCGCGCGACGATCAACAGGCGCACGCCCCAGCGGTTGAAGAAGCGCTCGGTCCTGCTGATGCAGGCCTCGCGCGAGAGCGACAGGTTGCACACGGTGTGCAGCGTGCGCGGCCCGTAGCGTCGGCCGCCGCGGAACCAGAGCAGGTCCGCCAGCACGCCAGCCAGCACCGCGACGGCCAGCACGACGGCCAGCGGCAAGGCGACGTGGCCCGCTGCGCCGGCCGTCGCCGCCTGGCTGGCGCCCACGGCGATGAGCGTGGGCATGACGGGAAGCGGCAGGCCGAGCGATGCGCCCAGCACGTTCAGGAACACGGCCAGCACGCCGTATTGCGCGATCCATTCATGCGGCAGCATGCGGCGCTCCCTGCGTATTGCGGTGGGGCGCGATGGCGGGCGTGGACATGTGGGGATCTCCTGAAATCGCCGCGCCGCGGTGCGTGGCCGGTCAGGACAGATCCTAGAGGTGGCGCTTGCGGCGCGGTAGACCCGCGCAGGGACGCACGGTGTTGTCCGGGCGACAACAATGCGCTGCGAGGATGCTGCGGGCCAGAGTTATGCGCTGTCGCGAGTCACGATGCGAAAGCCGATTTCGACCACCGATTGCGCGGGACGCAGGCCGTTCGCGCGCAGGCCGATCATCTCGGCCGCCTGCGCGCCGATGGCGGCCCCATCCACGTGCACGGACGTGATGGCCGGGGACATCGACGCGGCGATCTCCATGTCGCCAAAGCCCATCACGGCCAATTGCCGCGGCACCTCCAGCCCTTGCGCCGCGGCCTCCGTCAGGACGCCAGCGGCCATCATGTCCGAACTGCAGAACACCGCGTCGATGCCCTGGCCAGAACGCTGCAGGGCGCGCAGGCCTTCGCGGCCTTGCGCGTGCGTCGTCGGCGCGGGCATGTAGTGCACCAGCGGTTCGGGCAGGCCCGAATCGACGGCGGCGCGGACCAGGCTTTCGGCGCGCAGCCGGGCGCGGTGGTCGTCGCCGCTAAGCACCGCCTGCCGCGTCTTGCCGGCGTCGCGCAGATAGTGGCTGACCGCGGCCCCGATCGCGTCATGCGACAGGCTGAGCAGCATATCGATGGGCGCGTCCGTGGCGTCCCACGTTTCGACGATGGGGATGCCGGATGCCTTGAGGAGCTGCCGGCCCTGCGGAGAATGCATCACGCCCGTCAGCACGATGCCATCGGGGCGGCGCCCGATGATGGCGCGCAGCAGGGCGTCCTCGCGCGGTGAGTCGTAGCCGCTTTGGCCCACCATGAGCTGGAAGCCCTTGGCCTCGAGCGACCGCGTCAACGCCGTGAGCATGCCGCCGAAAAGCGAGCCCGTGATCGAGGGCACCAGCACCATGACCAGGTTGCTGCGTGACAGGCGCAAGCTGCCGGCCATCAGGTTAGGCACGTAACCCAGCGCCTGGATCGCGGCATTGACCTTGTCGAGCGTGGCCGGGGAAACCTGCTGCGGCGTATTGATGGCGCGCGACACGGTGATCATGGACACCCCGGCCGCCTGCGCCACCTCGCGCACGGTGACGTTGGCGCGCTCCGGGGAGCGGGAAGGCGAATCGGCGGACGGCATTCGGGACGGGCGCATAAAGGGAACAGGAACGGACGTGAAACTGGGGTCAAGCCTACCTGCAGACGCCGGTCTTGCGGGCCGGAGGCGGTTAGGGTTTGTCCGGATAGTAGCCGGAGAGGGCGAAGAAATATTCTAAAAAGGCCGTGATGTTAACGTTAACAAAGGAAATGGTAACGTTAACGTCCATAAAAGAACCTATACCGGAGACAGTAATGACGAGCAACGCGCGCAAGTGGATTGTTGGTTTGACCTTGATGGCCGCAGCCGGCGTGGCGCACGCCTGGCCCGACAAGGCCGTCACGGTCGTCGTGCCGTTCCCGCCCGGCGGCGCGACCGATTCGGTGGCGCGCGCGTTGGCCAACAAGCTGGGTGAACAGCTCAAGCAATCCTTCGTCGTGGAAAACAAGGCCGGCGCCACCGGCACGATCGGCGCCTCGCAGGTGGCCCGCGCCGCGCCGGACGGCTACACCCTGATGGTCACGTCGCTGGCCCCGCTGGTGGTGGCGCCGCACCTGATGAAGGGCATCACCTACGATCCGGCCAAGGACTTCACGTACCTGACCGTGGCCGTGCAGACCCCCAATGTCCTGGTGGTCAGCCCGCAGCTCGCCTCCAAGGTCAACAGCGTGCAGGACGTGCTGGCGCTGCTGAAGGAAAAGCCGGGCGCGATCAGCTTCGCGACGTCGGGCGCGGGGTCGTCCGACCACCTGACTGCCGAACTCTTCTGGCAGAAGACCGGCACGAAGGGCCTGCACGTGCCGTACAAGGGCGGCGCACCAGCCATTTCCGATCTGCTGGGCAATCAGGTGGAGATGTCCTTTCAGAACGTGAATGCCGTGCTGCCGCACATCAAGTCCGGTAAGCTCAAGGCCATCGCCGTCACGGGTTCCAAGCGTTCGCCGGTGCTGCCCGACGTGCCCACGTTCGCCGAAGCATCGGTGCCGGGTGTCGACGTCTACGCCTGGCAGGCCGTCGTGGCTCCGAAGAACCTGCCCGCCGACGTGCGCGACAAGCTGTCCGCCGCCCTGACCGCCGCCCTGAAGGATCCGGCGATCAGCAAGCCCTTCACCGACATCGGCCTGGAGGTCGTCGCCAACTCGCCCGAAGCCTTCACGAAATTCCAGCAGCAGGAAAGCGCCCGCTGGAAGCAGGTCATCGAGACCGGCGGCATCTCCGTGCAATGACGCAACGCACCCGGCCGTGGCGGCCGGGCTTTTTCAAGAAGCAATCATGACTCTTCACGCATCCCAAGCCTCCCAGACGCCCACGATCACCGGCATGCGCGTCGTGCCGGTGGCCGGCCAGGACTCCATGCTGCTCAACCTGAGCGGCGCTCACGCCCCTTACTTCACGCGCAACCTGGTCATCCTGACCGACAGCGCCGGCAACACCGGCGTGGGCGAAGTCCCCGGCGGCGAAAAGATCCGCACCACGCTGGAGGACGCACGCGCCCTGATCGCGGGCAGCTCCATCGGCAACTATCAGCACACGCTGAATCAGATGCGCCAGGCCTTCGCTGGGCTGGACAGCGCCGGCCGCGGCGCCCAGACCTTCGACCTGCGCGTGGCGATCCATGCCGTGACGGCAGTCGAATCGGCGCTGCTGGACCTGCTGGGCCAGCACCTGGGCGTGCCTGTCGCGGCGCTGCTGGGTGAAGGTGTGCAACGCACGTCCGTGCAGATGCTGGGCTATCTGTTCTACGTGGGCGACTCAGCACAAACGCCGTTGCCTTACCAGACGGCGCCCGACGCCGAAGGCTGGCTGCGCGTGCGGCACGAAAAGGCGATGACGCCCGAGGCCATCGTCCGGCTGGCCGAGGCGGCCCACGAACGCTACGGCTTCCAGGATTTCAAGCTCAAGGGCGGCGTGCTGCGCGGCGAAGAAGAGGTCGAAGCCATCCGCGCCTTGCACGAGCGCTTTCCCGACGCGCGCGTCACGCTCGACCCGAACGGCGGCTGGCTGCTCAAGGACGCGGTGCGGCTGTGCCGCGACCTGCATGGCGTGATGGCTTATGCGGAAGACCCGTGCGGCGCCGAAGGCGTGTTTTCCGGCCGCGAGGTCATGGCCGAATTCCGCCGCGCCACCGGCCTGCCCACCGCCACCAACATGGTGGCTACCGACTGGCGCGAGATGGCGCATGCGCTGTCGCTGCAATCGGTCGACATCCCGCTGGCCGACCCGCATTTCTGGACCCTGCAGGGCTCGGTGCGCGTGGCGCAGACCTGCCAGGCGTTCGGCCTGACGTGGGGCTCGCATTCCAACAACCACTTCGACGTGTCGCTGGCGATGTTCACGCATGTGGGCGCCGCCGCGCCGGGCCGCGTCACCGCGATCGACACGCACTGGATCTGGCAGGACGGCCAGCACCTGACCCGCAATCCGCTGCAGATCCGCAACGGTTATGTCGAGCTGCCGCAGACCGGCGGGCTGGGCATCGAGTTGGACATGGACGCGATCGAGCGCGCCCATCAGCTTTATCTGCAGCACGGCCTGGGCGCGCGCGACGACGCTACGGCGATGCAGTATCTGGTGCCTGGGTGGAAGTTCGACAACAAGCGGCCTTGCATGGTGCGCTGATCGGCATCGCGCCTGGCGGTGACGGGTCAGGGCGGGGGGCAGCGAATTACCTTGCCCCCGCACGCTCCAGTGTGTGGGACAGGCAATAGACGTCTGACCACGCCGGGCCACCACCCGTCATCGCGCGCATCTGGGCCGAGTTCAGAATGTCGCCGTCGCAGGCGGTCACTGCGTTGATCGCATAACCATTGACGACGTAGATCCAGTCGGCCGCGCGGTCTTTTCCGCCGCGTATTTTCTGTTCCGTGGTGGCGTTCATTGCCGGCGTGTCCGTCACGATCAGATGCGCGCCGGACAATCCCGGCTGCGCCGCCGCGGCCGCCGCATGCGCCTTCAGATACGCACGCAGCGCTTCCTCCGACCCCGGCAAGGGGGACAGGCGAATCGTCAGGGCATATCTGGCCAAGCCGCCGCCGACGCTCTCGACCACGCGGCATTGGCTGCGGATCATGTTGCGGTGCTGCGGCATGAGCTTCGTGGACCACGGCGTGGGGGCGTTGAGCCGCTGGAGGTAGCCGGGGGAGACCAGCGTTTCGTAGGCCTCCAGCTCGTACAGCACGAAGAATCCTTCCCCGCCCTGGGCGCTGGTCCAGCGCGTGCCGCGCAGAAACCCGGGAACGCCCATGCGCTCCGGGAAGTGCTCATGGGTATGCCAGTCTTCGAACTCCGCGCGCCACGCCGGCGCAATGTCCCACCACATTGCGATCGCTGCCTTTCCGAGCATGGCCATGATCAGTTCTTGGCCCGCAACGCGGCAAGTTCCGCGGTGACCTGCTGCATGACGTCGGGTCCGATTTCGCCCGCGAACTTGTCCACCACGGGTTTGACTGCGCCGCGCAGGCGCTCGACCGCTTCAGGCGTCAAGGTGTTGACCTGCATGACCTTGCGCAGATCGTCGATGGCCACCGCTTCCTTGGCCTGCGAGATCCGCCGTTCTTCCGCCTTGGCCTCGGCGGCCGCTTCCAGGATGATCTTGCGCTCGGCGTCCGACATGCTGTCCCACGTCTTGCGGCTCATCAGGAACGGCATGCCCGTGTAGATATGGCGCGTCAGCGACAGGTATTTCTGCACTTCGGCAAACTTGGCGGACAGGATCACGCCCACCGGATTGTCCTGGCCGTCGATGGCCTTGGACTCCAGCGCGCCGTAGACCTCTCCGAACGTCATCGGCACCGGGTTGGCGCCCAGCGTCTTGAACATGTCGATGTAGACGGGGGCGGCAATGACGCGCATCTTCAGGCCTTGCAGGTCCTGCGCCTGCGCGATCGGGCGCTTGCTGTTGGTCATGTTGCGAAAGCCCAGGCCCCAGATGCCCAGGCCGATCAGGCCGTGATCGGACAGGCCGTTCAAGAGGCGCTGGGCAACGGGTCCGTCCGAAACCGCGTACGCCTCGCGTGCGTCGTTGAACAGGAACGGCAGGTCAAAGACCATGAACCGCTTGTCGATGCCGGCCAGGAGGCCCGTCGCCATCGAGGTGAAATCCAGCGTGCCGCCGCGGACCGCCGACAGGTTCTGCGGGTCCCCACCCAACACCGCATTGGCGTAGATCGACACCTTCATCTTGCCGCCGCTTTTCTCGGCGACCAGATCGGCAAATTTCTGCGCGCCCTGGCCCAGCGGATGGTCCGCAGCCAGGCTGAACGCGAATTTCATCGTGCGCGCCTTGATCTCCTGTGCGGCGGCGGCTCCCGCCACGGCAAGGCAGGCCAGGATGGTCGCTGCGGCATTCGCGGCAATGCGCAAGCACGTCTTCTTTGAATTCATCACAAGCACCTTCTTCGGTTGTCGTTGGCAAAGGTCCGGTTGATGCGGTTACGGCGGCGGGCCATCGTGTGAATACCCGGCTGCGAGCATAGGGCATAATTTTGAATCCCGTTCAAAATTTGATCGAATTCAAAAATTGAACGATTCCATGGATGGTCACCCGGAGAGCGCGATGAGCGGGGCAATCGAAAAAACACTGGCGTTGCTTGAATACCTGGCTGCCCATCCCGACGGCGCGAACCTCGCCGACATTGCGGACGACCTGCACCAACTGCGCAGCGGATGTCACCGAACCCTCCACGAACTCATGAAGTTCGGCTACGTCCGGCAGACGTCGGTGCGGGGCGAATACGCATTGACGACCAAGCTGGCGTCGATGGGTTTGAGTTTCCTGAGCCGGTCCGGCGTGATCGACATCGCGCAGCCGGTTATCGACCGTTTTGCCGCGGCAACCGGTGAACTCGTGCGACTGGCCATTGTCGACGGCAAGCGTCTGACGCTGGTGGCCAAGGCGCAAGGCGCGAAATCCGGGCTGCTGTACGACCCGGACATGGGCATCGACCTGCGCCTGTCGTGCAGCGCGGCCGGCCACGCGTGGTTGATGACGTTGCCTGAAGACCAGGCCATTGCCTACGTCACCGAACAGGGGCTGGGAAAACCGCGGGATTTCGGGCCGAATGCCCCCACGTCGATCCGCGCGTTGCTGGCCAGCCTGGACGCGCATCGGCGGCGCGGCTACAGCATTCTGCAGGACGTCTACGCGGCCGGCATGAGCGCGATGGCGGCGCCCATCCGGCGTCCCGGGCATCAAAGCACCGGCATCCTGGTGGTGGCCGGTCCGTCGCAACGCTTGACCGTTAAAGCCATGGAGAAATTCGGGCCGGCGCTGCTGCGCGCGGCAAGCGAGCTGGCGCAGGCCGGAGACGCCTCGCCGTTGCTGCGCTCCGCGCGCGTGGGCACCTGGGGAAACGGCCCCGCGCAGGGTGAAGAGCCGGCGGCGGATTAATCCGCGGACGCCTCGTCTCCGGAATTGCGGCCCTGCATCGGGAAGCGCGTCCGGAACATCGGCGATGCCAGGCTGGCCAGCGCCAGTTCCTGCGCAGCCGCCAGCAGGTCGGGACCCAGCGCTTCCATCCGCGCTTCGGTCAGGCGCATCGCCGGACCGGCAATGCTCAGTACGCCAATGGCCGCCTCGCCCTTGCGCTGCACGGGCGCTGCCATCGCGGTCATCCCCGGCGCGAACACTTCGTTGATCATCGCGTAGCCGCGCTTGCGTCCGGCCTGAAGCATCTTCGTCAGCGCGGCGATGGTGGTGGGGGCATTGGGACCGTATTCCTCCGGCGAACCGAAACCCTGGCGCGAAACCAGGTCCAGCGCGCGTTCGTCGGTCATCGTCAGCATCCACGCGTGGCCGGAGGCGCTGCACGACAGCCTGGCTTCTGAGCCCATCTCCGGGTCGTAGCGCAGGCCGTGACGCGCGCCCTGCGCCTTCGCAACCCAGGTCAGCCGCTCTTCGTTGTCCACGATGGCCAGCCGCACGAGTTCGCCGGAGATGTCCGCCAGCCGATCCACCAGCGGCTGGGCGATGTCGACGATGCCTGTCGCCGCAAGATAGCTCAACCCGATTGAAGCGACCCGGGCTGTCAGCGCGTAGTCGCCGTGATCCCGGATCTGGCGCACATAGCCGCAGCGGCAAAGGTCTGTCAGCAGACGGTGCGCGGCGCTCTGCGGAATCTCCAGTTGCTGGGCAAGTGAAGCGAGGGGCACGCCTTCGGGTCTGGAGGACAGGTGCTCCATGACGGCGAGCGCGCGTTCGAGGACTCCGGCCATGTCATCTCAACAAGTAGTGGGGTGATGGATGATAACCCTAGGTGGAAAACTATTCCACTCGGAATTACATTCCACTACCGAGTCTTGCCAGACATCGAAAAAATTCCAAATAACACCGGAGACAACGATGAAGACCAGCCTTTTCCGCATTGCATTGACGGCGGCCCTGTGCGCCAGCGCCATGACGGCCGCCGCGCAGGACGTCCAGGAACGCACGATACGCTTTGGCCATCTGAACAACACGGATCACCCCGTCAGCGCGGGGGTGCAGAAGTTTACGGAACTGGTGGCGGCCAAGAGCGGCGGAAAGCTGAAGGTGAAGGAGTTTCCCGCCTCGCAGCTCGGCAATGAAATGCAGCAGCAGTCCGGGCTGCAGGGGGGCGTGCAGGAGATGTCCGCGCCGGCTTCCACGTCGCTGGCGGGCATCGTCAAAGAGTTCGGGCTGATCGATCTGCCGTTTTCCGTGACCGACTTCGGCCAGGCCGACGCGCTGCTGGACGGCCCGCTGGGGCAGGCGCTGATAGCCAAGCTGCCCGAAAAAGGTCTGGTCGCGCTGGGCTTCTGGGATCTGGGCTTTCGCAACGTGACGAACTCCAAGCACGCCATCGGCAAGCCGGAGGACCTGGCGGGCCTGAAGATCCGCGTGATTCCCAACCCTGTCTTCCTCGATACGTTCAAGGCGTTCAAGGCCAATCCCGTGCCGATGCCCTTTGCGGAGCTGTACGGTGCGCTGGAGTCGCGGGCGGTCGACGGCCAGGAAAATCCCTATTCGGTGATCCTGTCCAACAAGTTCTACGAAGTGCAGAAGTACGTCAGCGCGACCAACCACGTGTATGCCGCGAATATCGTGCTGGTCAGCAAGAAGTTCTGGGACAAGCTGTCGCCCGCCGAGCAGAAGATCCTGCAGGAGGCGGCCGATGAAGCGCGCGGCTACCAGCGCAAGGTCAGCCGGGCCGCCGCGCAGAAGGCAGTGACGGAATTGCAGGCCAAGGGCATCCAGTTCAACACGATCGAACCGGGCGAAAAGGCGCGCATGCAGCAGGTCGTCAAGCCGGTGATCGAGCACTTCACCAGCAGCTACGACCCGGCGATCGTCAAGCTCTACAACGACGAACTCGCCCGCATCCGCAAGTAACCCGCACCGGCATCCCATCATGAAGATCCTTGTCCTGCACGGCCCCAACCTCAACCTTTTCGGCCGCCGCGAGCCGCACATCTACGGAACCACGACGCTTGCGGAGATCAACGACCGCCTGGCGGCGCTGGCCGCGGAACTGGGCGTCCAGTTGTCGACGCTGCAATCGAACCATGAGGGCGCGTTGATCGACTTTCTGCACGAGAACATCGACTCCGCCCAGGGCGCCTTGGTGAACCCTGCCGGGCTGACCCAGCACGGCGTGCCGCTGCACGATGCCATCAAGGCCATGCCGTTTCCCTCGCTGGAGGTGCACATGTCGAACATCGCCGCCCGTGAGACCTGGCGCGCGCATTCAATTATTTCGCCGGCGGTGCGCGGCACGGTGCAGGGGCTGGGGCCCCAGTCCTACCTGACGGCGTTGCGTGGTCTGGTGGGGCTTTTGCAGGACGCCAAGGCATGAGCCCGGCGCCCGCGCATCCGACGCCGCAAGGAGGCTGGCCATGGTCGTCATAGACAGATTCATCGGCGCGGTCTGCCGTGTGCTGGAGTTCGCCATCGCCTTGCTGCTGGCGGCGATGGTGGTGCTGGTCTTCGGCAATGTCGTGGCGCGTTACGGCTTTAACTCCGGCATCACGCTGTCGGAAGAGCTGTCGCGCTGGATGTTCATCTGGCTGACCTTTCTGGGGGCGGTCATCGCCCTGAAGGAGCGCGGCCACCTGGGCATGGACATGGTCGTGGCCAAGCTGCCCACGGCGGGTAAGAAGATCTGCCTCGTCGCGGGACAGGTCCTGATGCTTTACATCGTGAGCCTCATGTTCAAGGGAAGCTGGGATCAGGCGGTGATCAATGCGGATGTCAGCGCGCCCGTGAGCGGCTTGCCGATGGCCATTGTCTACGTGGCCGGATTGGTGTTTTCGGTGATGGCGGGCCTGATCATCGCCATGGATCTGTACCGCGTGCTCGCCGGCAAGCTGCAGGACCAGGATCTGATCATGGTCCAGGAGTCCGAAGAGGCGGTGCAGCTCAAGCAGATTCTCGAGGATGCCGGCAACGGCGCGCCCGGGAGAAGCGCATGACGATCGCCGTGTTCATCGGGTCGCTGCTGGGGGTCATGGCGCTGGGTGTGCCGATCGCCTTTGCGCTGCTGGCCAGCGGCGTGGCGCTCATGTGGCATCTGGACATCTTCGACGCACAGATCCTCGCGCAGAACGTCATTGGCGGGGCGGACAGCTTCCCGCTGCTGGCGGTGCCGTTCTTCATGCTGGCCGGCGAAATCATGAACGTGGGCGGGCTGTCGCGCCGAATCGTCGATCTTGCGCTGGCGCTGGTCGGGCACGTGAAGGGCGGGCTTGGCTACGTCACGATCATGGCGGGCTGCCTGCTGTCGGCGCTGTCGGGATCGGCTGTGGCGGACGCCGCCGCGTTGACGGCGCTGCTTCTGCCGATGATGGTCAGCGCCGGCCACAAGAAGCAGACCGCGGGTGGCCTGATTGCCGCGACAGGTGTGATCGGTCCCGTCATTCCGCCCAGCATCGGCTTGGTCATCTTCGGCGTGGCGGCCAATGTGTCCATTTCCAAGCTGTTCATGGCGGCGATCGCGCCCGGCCTGATGATCGGTGGGGCGTTGTGGCTGACGTGGGCGTGGCTGGTCCGGCGCGAAAAGATCGTGCCTCCGCCACGCAAGTCTCCGCAGGAAATTGCCACCGCGTTCCGCAAGGCGATCTGGGCGCTCATGCTGCCGGTGATCATCCTGGTTGGGCTGCGGATGGGTGTCTTCACGCCGACCGAAGCCGCGGTCGTCGCTGCAACCTACGCGCTGCTGGTGTCGACGCTGGTGTACCGCGAACTCAAGCTCAATCAGCTCTACGCAGTGTTCGTGTCGGCAGCCAAGACCAGCGCCATCGTCATGTTCCTGATTGCCGCCGCCATGGTCAGCGCGTGGCTGATCACCGTGGCCGATCTGCCGTCCAAGGTCGTGGACATGTTGCAGCCTTTCATGGGCAACAAGATCCTGCTGATGGCCGCGATCATGGTGCTGGTGATGGTGGTGGGCACGGCCATGGACATGACGCCGACCATCCTGATCCTGACGCCCGTGCTGATGCCGGTGGTGCGCGCGGCGGGCATCGATCCGGTGTATTTCGGCGTGCTGTTCATCATCAACAACTCGATCGGGCTGGTCACGCCGCCCGTGGGCACCGTGCTCAACGTGGTGGCCGGCGTGGGGAAGATGAAGATGGACGACGTGACGCGCGGCGTCCTGCCGTTCATGGCCGCCGAGTTTCTCGTCATGTTCCTGATGGTGGCCTTTCCGGCCCTGGTGATCATTCCCGCGCGGTGGTTTGGCGGGTAGGCGCCAACGCACCTCCCGCGCCGCTCGCCGGCGCAACCTGAAGCTCGATTCATTGGAGATTTTTCGCGATGTCCGATCTTGCTCAATACCGGCGCCCCTTCTGGGACACCCAGCCGGGCTACCGTTTCGATCCGTATGGATCCACGCGTTTGCGCTCGCCGAACGAACCGCTGATCGTCGTGCCGCAGACGCTTTCGGAGGTCACGGGGCCGATGTTTGGTGCGGCGTTCGTCAAACAGGGCGATAACGACCTGACCCGCGTTTCCACGGCGGAGGCGATCGGCGAGCGCATCATCGTGTCCGGCCGGGTGCTGGACGAGAACGGCCGGCCGGTGCCGGACGCGCTGATCGAGATCTGGCAGGCCAATGCCGCGGGCCGCTATCTGCACAAGCGCGATCAGCACGATGCGCCGCTGGATCCGAACTTCAGCGGCGAAGGGCGAACCGTCACGGACGCGCAGGGGCGCTACCAGTTCAAGACGATCCGGCCGGGGGCGTATCCGTGGGGCAACCATTACAACGGATGGCGTCCGCAGCACATTCACTTTTCGCTGTTTGGCCGAGCCTATGCCACGCGTCTGGTCACCCAGATGTATTTCCCCGGCGACCCGCTGCTGGAGTTCGATCCCATCTTCCAGTGCGTGCCAGACGCCAAGGCGCGCAATCGGCTGATCGCTGCGCTGGATTGGGAGACCACCGTGCCCGAGTACGCGCTGGGCTATCGCTTCGACATCGTCCTGCGCGGCCGCAACGCCACCCCCATGGAGTAACGCATGCTCTATCCCACCAGTTCACAGACTGTCGGTCCCTATCTGCACATCGGGCTGTCCGGGTTGAACCGTGACGATCTGACGGCAGGGTGCGGCGACCTGGGCGCGGCGCCCGTCGTCATCGAAGGACGCGTGATCGATGGCGAGGGCAATCCGGTGCCGGACGGCATGGTCGAGATATGGCAGGCCGATGCGCGCGGTGTGTACGGGCATCCGGACGACCCCCGGCATGACGAGGGCAGCGCGGGCTTCGGCGGCTTTGGCCGGGTGGCGACGCAGCCGGACGGCGGCTTTCGTTTCACCACGATCAAGCCGGGCCGTGTGCCCGCACCCGACGGACAACTGCAGGCGCCGCATCTGGTGGTGTCCGTCTTCATGCGCGGCCTGCTCAAGCATCTGTCGACGCGAATGTACTTTCCGGATGAGGCCGGCGCCAACGAGGCGGATTGGATCCTGGCCAAAGTGCCCGCACACCGGCGCGGCACGCTGGTGGCAACAGCGGCGGAGGCGGGCGTTTTGCGCTGGAACATCGTCCTGCAGGGTTCGGAAGAAACCGTGTTCTTCGACATCTGAGCCGGTGTGCGACGAGGTCTACACGATGAGCAACCTTTCCGGGCTGACCGAATCCATCTATTCGGATGACGCGATCCTGTCGCTGTTTTCGGGCGCGGCGACCCTCGGCCAGATGCTTGCCGTGGAGGCGGCCCTGGCGCGCGCGCAGGCGCAATGCGGCGTCATTCCTCCAAGCGCCGCAACGGCCATCAATGAGGTCTGCCGGGTTGGCGAAATCCGCGGCGTGCTGGACGTGGACGGCATTGCCAGGGCTGCGGTGGCGGCGGGCAACATCGCCATCCCCTTCGTCAAGCAACTGACCGCGGCCGTCGCGCGCGTGGATACCGAAGCCGCCCGCTACGTGCATTGGGGCGCGACCAGCCAGGACATTCTGGACACCGCGCTTGTCCTGCAGATGCTTCAGGTGGCGGCCAGGCTGGACGCGGGGCTGGAGCGCGCCTCGCTGGCGTGTGCGCGGCTGACCCGCGCGCATCGGGACACCATCATGGTCGGACGCACGTGGCTGCAGCATGCGCTGCCCACGACATTCGGCGCCAAGACGGCGGGCTGGTTGGAGGCGCTGGAACGTAGCCGGCTGCGCGTGCGGCAGGACACGTCACAGATGGCGCTGCTGCAATTCGGCGGCGCCGCGGGCACGCTGGCCAGCCTGGGACCGTCGGCAAACGACGTGGTGCAGGCGCTGGCCGCCGAGCTGGGCCTGGGCGCGGCTGCGATGCCATGGCACACGCACCGCGACCGGCTTGCCAGCCTGGCCGCGTCGCTGGGAGTGCTGACCGGCACGATGGGCAAGATTGCGCGGGACCTGTCGCTGATGGCGCAATCCGAGGTCGGCGAAGTGAGCGAGCCATCGGGCCCGGGGCGAGGCGGATCGAGCACCATGCCGCACAAGCGCAATCCCGTGGGCTGCGCGGCCATCCTGGCCGCCGCGATCCGCGTGCCGCCGCTGGTGTCGACGATGCTGTCGGGAATGATCCAGGAACATGAACGCGCGCTGGGCGGCTGGCAGGCCGAATGGGATGTGCTGCCCCAGATTGCCGCGCTGACCGGCGGGGCGTTGCGCCATTTGACCGGCGTGCTGGACGGGTTGGAGGTGTATCCCGAGCGGATGGCGCAGAACCTGGCGCTGACTGACGGTCTCATTCTGGGCGAGGCCTACATGTTGGCGCTGGGCACGCGGCTGGGCCGTCTGCCCGCGCATGCGCTGGTGGAGCGCGCGTCGCGCGATGCGGTCGCGAACAAGCGTTCACTCAGGGATGCAGTGCGTGCGGCGTTGGAAAGCGATGCCGCGACGCGCGGATTGCTCAGCGACGATGACCTGGATCGTCTGGGCGATCCGGCGAATTATGTCGGCGAGGCGCCGGCGATCTGCGACAGGGTGTTAGCGGCCTGGAAGGCGAGCCGGAATGGGGGGAACGCGGCTTGAAGCGCTTGAAAGTGCATTAAAGCGCCATAAGCGCCCTAAATCGCCCGCGCCGCGCAGCGGCTCAGAACGCTGAAAGCCGCCTCGCGCGAACGGCGTGGCGAATCAGGACTGCCCACGCAACCGCGCCAGCTCCGCCGATAACTCCGCCACCAGCGCCTGCGCGCGCGCCAGCGGGTCCTGTCCGTTGACCGGCGCCTGCGGCTCAGGCGCGGTTTCATGCAGCCGGGGTTGCACGCTTTCCTGCCCCATGCTGACGTCCACGTCGAACACCAGTTGTTCGGCGCGATGCCAGGTGGTGAACCATTCCAGCGGCTTGCCGTGCTGGTCCATGCCCTGGCCCTGCAGCATCAGGAGCGGCGTGCCGGCCTGCGTGTCCAGCAGGGCGGCCAGTACGCCGTCTGCGGCGACCGCGCGGATCTGGTTGCGGCCGGCGCCGGGGCGCAGACCGAACTGCCGCGTCAGCACGCCGTGCAGGGAGGCGTCGGCCAGGTGTTCAGCGCGCAGGCCGGGCACCGCGTCGGCGGGCAGCCAGGTGCGCACGTAGGCCAGCGGCGCTTCGGCCACGTGGCGCAGGCGTTCGAGCATCAGGAGGCGGGTGGTGCCGAAGAACTCGGCAACCTCGGCGGGCGGCTCGGCCGGGCCCAGCGCCAGCACGCGCGTGCGCAGCGCAACGCCCGACTGGGCAAACTGTTCGTACAGACCGGTGGACCGCTGCACCAGGCGGCGGTGTTCCTGCGGCGCCGCCACGGTGGCGGGGCGGCCGGTCTCGCGTTGGATGAGGCCTTCGGCGGCAAGTGCCGCGAGGGCCTGGCGCACCACGCTGCGCGCCACGCCGAAGCGGTCGCACAGCGCGGCCTCGCTGGGCAGCACGGCGCCCGCCGCGAGCTTGTTCGTGCGGATGTATCCGCGCAACCGCGACGCCACCTGGGCGTGCAGCGGGATGTCTCCCGCGCGGTCAAGATCGGGCAATGCGTCGTGCGTGGCGGGCGCCATGGGAATCAACCTCCGGTTTGTGCCCGCGCAGTTTCCCATACATGCGTCCAGCCCGGGGCCAGATGCGCGGCGCGCTCGGCGGCCAGGATCAGGCTGTCTTCGCGCGCGATGCCCTTGCCGGCGATGTCGAAGGCGGTGCCGTGGTCGACGGACACGCGCACGACGGGCAGGCCGACGGTGATGTTGACGCCATCATCGCCGTACACGGACTTGAAGGGCGCGTGGCCCTGGTCGTGGTAACAGGCGATCACGAACTTCCATTTGCCGCGCACGGCCTGCGGGAACAGCGCGTCGGCCGGGATGGGACCGGCGGCCAGGATGCCGGCGGCGTTGGCTTCGGCCACGGCGGGCGCGAGGATGTCGGCGTCTTCGCTGCCGAAGATGCCGTTTTCGCCGGCGTGCGGGTTCAGGCCCGCGACGGCGACGGGTTCGTCGGCGCGGCCCAAGGCCGTGGCGAACGAGCCGGCCAGGCGCAGGACAGCGCGCATGCGGGCAGGGTTCACGTCTTCGATGGCCTGGCGCAGCGACACGTGCGTCGTGGCGTGGAAGATGTAGAGGTCGCCGGCCGACAGCACCAGCGAGAAGGTCTTGACGCCGAACTCATGCGCCAGCAGTTCGGTGTGGCCGGGCCACTTGTGGCCGGCGGCGTGCATCGCGGCCTTGTTCAGCGGGGCGGTGACGATACCGTCGATCTCGCCGGCGCGCGCCAGGGCGCAGGCCGTGGTGACGAAGCGCACCGAGCCGTCGCCGGCGTCCGCGCTGATCTCGCCCAGCTTGACATGCGCCAGCGACGGGCCGGCCTGCAGCACTTCGATCACGCCCGGGGTGTTGGTGGCGTCGGCGGGACGTTCGATCTTGCGCACGATGGCGGGATCGGCGCCCAGATTGCGCACGGCATTGGCCATGACGTCTGCGTCGCCAACGACGAAAAGGCGCGCCTTCTGGCGCAGTTCGTCGTGGCCCATGAGCATCTTGGCCGTGATTTCCGGCCCGATGCCCGCTACGTCGCCCAAGGTCACGGCCAAGAGGGGCAGCTTCGCGGGAGGGGTTTGTGTCATCGCTTGAATCTCCTGTCGCGGATCGCGCGCACCGCGCGAACCAGTACGTCTTCGGTGCCAAAGCCGCCGGCCTTGGTCACCACGGGCAGGCCAGCGGCCGTGCCTCCGGTCAGCGTGCCCAGAGGCACGCCGCCCATTACTTCATCCACCAACGCAATGCCGTTGGCCTGCAGGGCTACCAGCACGCTGCGCGCGCCGTCGCCGCCGGTGGCGACGACCCCTGCCGCGCGCGAGGCGGCGATCAATTGCGCGGCAAGGCTGCCGAGGCGGTCGGCGACCTTGTCGGAATCCAGGCCGGCGCGTTGGCCTTCGGGGGCCAGCAGCAGAATGGTGCCGGCTTCCAGCGGGGCCTGCGCGTGCGCCTGCAGGAGCGGTTGGCTCCAGGCATGCCACTGCGCGTCGTCGGCCAGTTGTTCGAGCGACGGGCGCCAGGTGTCGGCGCCCGCAGCCTGCAATGCGGCAGCCTGGCCGCGTGCGGCGCTGTGCTGCGAGGTCACCACGACGACAACGGGGGCGGTCTGGTCGGCGCCCGCCCAAACGCGGGCCAGCGGGACGGCCAGGCCGCCCGCGCCCACGGGCAGGGCGCGCTCGCCCAGCAGGCCGACGGCGCGCGCCAGCCGTTCCAGGTCGGCATCGGTGGACGCGTCCACCACCACGGCGCCGCCCGCGTGCGCGATGCGCGCGGCCAGCGTTTCCGGCGTGTCTTCAGCCAGTGGCGCCACGTGGGCGCAGCCGAGCAGGGTGGGGATGTGGCTTTCGGTCACGGGGGTGACCGGATCGGTCGCGGCCGAGGTTTCGGTGACCGGCTTGCCGTTCACATAAAGAATGCCTTGCTCGACGGTGCGGCCCGTCGCCGGAAAGGCGGGGCAGACCACCGCGATCGCGTCATCGCCCCAGGCGTCGCGCGCCGCGTCGATCTCGGCCTTGAAGGCGCCGCGCAGCGTCGAATCCACTTTCTTGTACAGGCGGGTCACGCCGGCATCGCGCAACTGACGTACGTTGCCGCGGATGACCTCGGCCGCATCGGCCGCGCTAAGCGCGCGGCTGTTGGTCGTGACGGCCAGCACCTCGACGCCGTCGTGGGCGGGCCCGGACAGGGCCTCGTCCGCGCCGCCGATCGACAGGTGCGTGCACCAGCCGGCGCGCACGAATTGCACGGCGGTGTCGCCGGATCCGGTCAGGTCGTCGGCAACGATGGCGATGGTGGGTTTCACAGGGCCTCTCCGCGGGCTTCGGTCAGGGGCGGGGCGACGGTGGCGTCGGCGTCCTCGGACTTCAGTTCACCGGCGCGCTTGAGGAACCAGGATGCCAGCACCGGGGCCAGAATGGAACTGATCAGCACGCATGCGGCGACCTGCGCGGTGGCGGTGGACACGTATTGCTGGAAGTTGGGGTCGGCTGCCGCGACCACGGCGGGCGTGGCGATGGCGTTGCCGGCGGTGGTGCCGGCTGCGAAGCCCAGGCCGCTCTTGCCGCCGCGGCGCAGGATCATGCGGTAGCCCAGGTAGACCAGGCCGCCCGTGATCGGGCTGATGATCAGGCCCAGGATCAGGCCGCTGATGCCGCCGCCAACCACGGCGCCCAGATCGATGCCGGTGCCCAGCGCAAAGGCGAAGAACGGAATGACGATGTTGGGCACGGGCTTGAGCACGTCACGCCACTTGGGGTCCAGGTTGCCGACGACCACGCCCAGCAGGAAGGGCACCAGTGCAGCGACCAAGGCGATCATCGGGATGTCGGCCAAGCCGGACGCGCCCAGGAACAGCAGGCTGAAGAAGGGGCCGTCGTTGACCGCGCTGGCGACGTAGGCGCCGCGGTCGCGGGCATCGCCGTATTGACCGGTGTAGGCCAGCCACAGGCCGCCGTTGCTGTTGTCGAACGCGGCCAGCATGGCCAGGATCGACACGCCCCACAGACCGTCCAGACCGACGTAGCTGCCGAGGATGATGATGAGCGTGGCGGGCACCAGCGTCTTCATCAGCAGGATGGTGCCGGCCGTGGCCAGGATCGGGCCGCCGGTGCGGGCGTTGACGTGCGTGCCGGTCGCGAAGATCAGCAGCGCGATCAGCGGCAGCGCGCTGTTCTTGAAGAGGGCGGTGGTAAAGCCGCCGATGGCGAGCGCATCAGGGGCGAAGGTGCCGATCAGGGAACCCAGGATCAGCGGCACCAGCATCAATCCACCAGGGATTTTTTGCATCGTGCCAAAAAAGGGCGAGCGGGTAGTTGCGGTCGACACTATCGAGGTCTCCAGGACGATTTTTCTGGGTTGCAGACGTTCATGCGCGCGTCTGTCGGACGGGTGAAAAAATCGTAGTGTACACCTGTACGTACAGCATGTACGTACAGGTTGACCTCAATTGCCGTCCCGGATATGGGGACGGTTTCGTCGTCAGAAGCGGTAGGCGCCGCTCAGCATCACCGTGCGGCGCGCACCATAGAAGCAGTCGCCACGGTCCAGGCAGACCACTTCATACGTGCGGTCCGCGATGTTGTTGACGTTGAGCGCATAGCGCCACGGTCCGTTGGTGTAGCTGACCATCGCGTCGAACAACGTCACGGACGGCGTCTCCGGCGCGCCGCCGTCGCGGAACTTGGACAGGAAGCGCGTGCCGGCGCCGACCGCGAAGCCGGGCTGGCCCGCGATCGCGAAGCGATACTTGCTCCACAGCGACACCATGTGCTTGGGCATGCCTTCGAGCTGCGGATCGATGTCGGTGTAGATGTAGTTGGCGATCACGTCGACGTTTTGCGTGACGCGTCCGCGCATCTCCAGTTCGACGCCGCGTGTACGCGTCTTGCCCGCCTGGATCTGATTGTTGGGATTGTCCGGATCGTTGGTCTGGCGGTTGCTTTCGCGCAGGTCGTACGCCGCCGCCGTGAATTCCAGGTCGGCACCCGGGGGCATGTACTTCAGGCCCAGTTCCCACTGCTTGCCGCGCATGGGCTTCCAGCGCTGGTCGTAGAAATCCGCGCCCGCGATGGGGGTGAAGGACTCGCTGTAGCTCACGTACGGCGACCAGCCGTTGTCGGCCGCGTACATCAGGCCGAAGCGCTTGGTCGTGGCCTGATCAGTTTCCTTGTCCTGGCCCTCGGCCGTGCTTTCGACGCGATCACGGCGGATGCCTGCCAGCAGGATCCAGTTCTTGTCGAACGTGATCTGGTCCTGCGCATAGAAGCCCAGCTGCTGCTGGCGCTGCTTGGGCGAGTCGCTGAGCGTGTAGTCGGGCGCGTTGCCATACACCGGGTGGTACAGATTCAGCGGCGATCCCAGCCCGCTGTCCGATTGGCTGGTTTCGCGATAACGCGTGTAGTCCATGCCGACGATGACGGTGTGCTGCGTGCGGCCCCAGTTCAGCTTGCCTTCCAGGTTCTGATCGGCGAGCAGCGTGCGCATGCGCGGCTTGTTGATGTAGTAGTAGCGGTCGACGGTGGTCTGTTCGGGGTCGATGTAGGAATCGCCGCGGCGGTCGCCATACACGTTCGGGTACAGCGATTTGTAGTCCACGCTGCTGACCGTGTTGCGGAAGCTCTGGCGGACCTTCCAGGTGTCGTTGAACTTGTGTTCGAACAGCCAGCCGACGTTGAATTGCTCGGTGTCGTAGGTGTCAAAGCCCGGTTCGCTGGCAAAACGGCGCGTCGGAATGCGGCCGTTGGGATTGTGATCCACGGTGCCGCTCCATGGCAGGAACGATTGCGTCGTGCCGGAACGGTCCTTCTGCCAGGAGGCCTGCAGCGTCAGCGACGTGGCTGCGCTGGGTTGCCACGTGAGCGACGGCGCGAGGAACATCCGGTCATCCTGCGCGTACTGCACCTGCGTGTCGCTGTCGCGGCCCAGCGCCACCACGCGATACAGCCACTGGCCGTCCTCGGTCAGCGGGCCGGTGATGTCGGCCTGGATCTCGCGGCGGTTGAAGTTGCCCAGCTGCACGCCGATTTCACCCTGCTGCTCGGCTTGCGGGCGCTTGCTGACCAGGTTGACGATGCCGCCCGTGCTGCCCTGTCCGTACAGCATCGACGACGGGCCGCGCAGCACCTCCACGCGTTCCAGGCCATAGACCTCGGTGCGCGGGTTGTTGAAGCTGAAGAACTGGCGCAGGCCGTCCAGGTACTGCACGGGCTCCACGCCGCGCACACGCACGTAGTCGCCGCGGTTGTCCACGCCGTAGGCGTTGGGCCGCACGCCGGCCGCGTAGTTCATCGTGTCCTGCACGTTCTGCGAACCCTGGTCGATGATCTGCTCGCGCGGAATCACGGTGATGGCCTGGGGCGTTTCGGACAATGGCGTGTCGGTCTTGGTGCCGGTGGCGCTGCGACGGGCTACGTAGCCGTCGACGGGACCGGTGGCGGTTTCGCCGGTACCCAGCACCTGCACGGCGGGCAGGGTGGCGGGCTGTTCGGGCTGCGCATGCGCGGCGCCGGCGCCCAGGCAGGCGGCCAGCGCGGCGGCGGGAACACGGGTGTGCAGCCGCGCGCGCGAGGCGGCGGGGGTGTGGTGGTGCTTCAAGAGGATCTCCCCACTGGCGTCGGTTGGGTGCGGCCAGTTACGTATAGAAATGACAACGATAATAATTATCAATTGTGTCGATGTGCTCAGCCAATAGCGCGCGTCGCGGGAAGATGTAAAAAAGCCCTGCGGCGCTCCGGCGTGGCAGGGCTTGCACAGGAATCCCCTGTGAATTCATCGAGTTGAAGCGCGGCTTGATGCGGGACGCTGCCGCGGCCGCTGTTGGCGGCGCGCGACAGTGTTGCACGCGCAAAAACGGGGTGCGGTCGGCGGTGCGCCGATCAGTCCTGGCGGGTCGCCTGATTCGCGGGGGCCGGAGGGTTGGCGGCGGGCGCCGGCGCGTCCGGACGCAGCTCGCGCCGCAGGATCTTGCCCACGTTGGTGCGCGGCAGGTCGTCACGGAACTCGATGTGGCGCGGCACCTTGTAGCCGGTCAACTGGCTGCGGCAATGCGCGATCAGCGTTTCCGCGTCCAGCGTGGGGTCCTTGCGGATCACGAACAGCTTGACCGCCTCGCCGGAGCGTTCGTCCGGCACGCCTACGGCCGCTACCTCGCGTACGCCAGGATGCAGCGCGGCCACATCCTCGACCTCGTTCGGGTACACGTTGAAGCCGGACACCAGGATCATGTCCTTCTTGCGATCGACCAGATACACGTAGCCGGTCTCGTCGACATAACCGACGTCGCCCGTGCGCAGGAAGCCGTCCGGGTACATGACGAGCGCCGTCTCGTCCGGCCGGTTCCAGTAGCCCCGCGTGACCTGCGGACCGCGCACGCAGATTTCGCCGTTTTCGCCGATGCCCAGTTCGCGGCCCGCGTCGTCGCGGATCGACAGATCCGTAGAGGGCACCGGCAATCCGATGGATCCATTGAAGATCTTGGTGTCCAGCGGATTGATGGTGACGGCGGGCGACGTTTCAGTCAGGCCGTAGGCCTGGGCGATCGATACGCCGGTCGCCGCGCGCCACCGGTCCGCCACCGACCGCTGCACCGCCATGCCGCCGCCCATGGTGAGCCGCAGGCGCGAAAAATCCAGGTGGGCAAAATCGGGGTGGTTAAGCAGCGCGTTAAAGAGCGTGTTGACGCCCGTGAAGGCCGAGATCGGGACCTTGCCCATTTCCTTGATCAGCCCGGGGATGTCGCGCGGATTGACGATGAGAAGGTTGCTCGCGCCCAGCTTCATGAAGGTCAGGCAGTTCGCCGTCAGCGCGAAGATGTGATACAGCGGCAGGGCCGTAACGATGCATTCCTCGCCGTCTTTCACGAGGGGTCTTACCCACGCGTAGGCCTGGCTCACGTTGGCGACCATGTTGCCGTGCGACAGCATGGCGGCCTTGGCCACGCCGGTCGTGCCGCCCGTGTATTGCAGGAACGCCAGGTCGGCAGGCGAGAGCCGCATGTCGGTGTAGGGAAGGTCGCGTGCCGCACGCAGTACGTCGCCCAGCTTGTGCGAGCCGGGCAGCGACCACGCGGGCACCATGCGCTTGACGCGCCGGACCGCGAAGTCCACCAGGCGACCCTTGATCGGGCCCAGCATTTCTCCGATGGAGGTGACCACCACGTGCTCGACCTGCGTGCCGGGCAAGGCCTTTTGCAACGTGGCCGCGAAGTTGTCCGCGACCACGATGACGCGCGCGCCGGCGTCGGCCAGCTGGTGTTCCAGTTCGCGCGCGGTGTAGAGCGGATTGCAGTTGACCACGATGCAGCCGGCGCGCAGGGCGCCGAACAGGCAGACCGGGTATTGCAGCAGGTTGGGCATCATCAGCGCGACGCGGTCGCCGCGCGCAAGGCCTTGGGCGTGCAGCCATGCGGCAAAGCGGCGCGTCAGCGCGTTCAGCTCGGCATAGGTGATCGACTTGCCCATGCTGATGTAGGCCGTCTTGTCCGGAAAGCGCCGGAAGCTTTCCTCGATGATCGTCACCAGCGTTGTCTCGCCGTCGGTCTCGATCTCGGCGGGCACACCGTAGGGATAGCTCTTGTGCCAGATTCGTTCCATGTCTTGCGGTTCCGTTGGGGCGCAAGGCCCTAGTTGCCCAACAGGGCTTTCTTCAGGGAAGCCTGCGCGGGGCTGTCGCCCAGCCAGACGCGCAGCAGGGCGCGGGCGAAGGCGGGATCGTCGATGCGTCCGCGCGGCTTGCCGTTGCTGGCGATGGCCACGCCGCGGGCGTCGAAGTCCAGGTCGATGACGTCGCCTTCGCGCGCGGCGCCGATGTCGGCCATCAGGCGCGACAGGCGTTCGGCGGGTTCTTTCAACGCGGCCAGCGCCTGCGAGGGCGTATTGTCGCGCAATCCGTCCTGCAGCGCGCCGTCCAGGCTCTTGCTGTCCACGTCGCGCAGCATTTGCAGACGGATCCGGCGCGGCTCGGTGCTGCCGATGATCGCGGCGGGGTCGTGGGTCTTCGTGGTGACGTACAGCGCCGCCACGTAGACCTTCACGACGAAGCGGGTGCGCAGGCCGGCGCCGTTCAGCGTCAGCGCGTGGCCGCCTTCGGCAAGCTGTTCGGGCACGCGCACGCCGGCGACGTCGACGTCAGCGTGGGCCGGCGCGCCCGCCAGGCTGGCGGCAAGGATCAGACTCAGGGCGGCGGCGCGCCCTCCGGGGTTGAAACGCATTGGTCACCTCCAGTGTTCTTCTGTTTGTAGAACTTCTTGTCTGCGATGTAGATCGTGCGTTCCACGACGGCGTACACGACGTCGTCCTTGTCCTTCAATTCGACCGTGTAGGTGCGGGTCGTTTCGTGATGCGAGGCAAGCAGGCGCCGGATTTCTGCGATCTCGCCCGGCGGCAGCCGGAAATCCACGTACAGCGTGGTGTAGGCCGGCTTGCGAAAGCGGATCGATGCCGCCTTGTCCCACACGATGTGATCGGCGCCCAGCGCCGACATCAGCATGGTCGGATGCGCGCCGTCCGTCACCGCGAACAGCGAGCCGCCGTACATCGACCCCACGATATTGCGCGTGCGGCGCAAGAGCGGCAGCTTGATGCGGATGTGCTGGAAGTCCGGCGACACGTGCAACACGCGGCCGCCGGTGGCGCGAAACGCCGGATGCAGGTTGAAGCCCACCCGCATCAGCCGCGCGCGCCACTCGGGCGACAGGTTCTTGAACCAGTAGGGCTTCACGCTGTCCGCCGCCTGCTTACAGGGCCTCGAACAGGCCGGCGGCGCCCATGCCGGTGCCGATGCACATCGTCACCAGCCCGTACTTGCCGCCGGTGCGGCGCAGTCCGTGCGTGATCGTGGCGGTGCGGATCGCGCCGGTGGCGCCCAGCGGGTGGCCCAGCGCAATGGCGCCGCCCAGCGGGTTGACCTTGGCGGGGTCCAGCTTCAGCTCGCGGATCACGGCCAGCGACTGCGCCGCGAAAGCTTCGTTGAGCTCGATCCAGTCCAGCGCGTCCTGCTTGATGCCGGCGCGGTCCAGCACCTTGGGAATGGCGGCGACCGGACCGATGCCCATGACCTCGGGCGGCACGCCGGCCACAGCAAAGCCGACAAAGCGGGCGAACGGGCTGAGGTTGAATTCGCGCAGGATGCGGTCGGACACCAGGATCACGGCCGCCGCGCCATCGGACATCTGCGAGCTGTTGCCGGCCGTGACGCTGCCGCGCGTGGAGAACACGGGCTTCAAGCGGGCCAGCGCTTCCAGGCTGCTGTCCGGGCGCGGGCCCTCGTCGACCTCGATAAGCCGGCGCGCCACGCGCACCGCGCCGCTGGCGCCGTCCGGCAGATGCGTGACCACTTCATAAGGCGTGGTCTCGGCGCGAAAGTGGCCGGCAGCGATGGCCGCGCATGCCTTCTGGTGCGACGCCAGCGCAAAGGCGTCCTGGTCTTCGCGCGACACCTTCCAGCGCTCCGCAACCTTTTCGCCGGTCAGCCCCATGCCGAACGCCATGCCGACGTTTTCCTCGTGCGCAAAGATCTCCGGGTTCATGGACACCTTGTTGCCCATGATCTGCGGCATGGCGCTCATGGATTCGGTGCCCGCGCCGATCATGATGTCGGCCTCGCCCATGCGGATGCGGGCGGCAGCGTCCGCCACCGCCTGCAGGCCGGACGCGCAGAAGCGATTGACGGTGACGCCCGCCACGCTTTGCGGCAGTCCCGCCAGCAGCAGGCTGATGCGGGCCACATTCATGCCCTGTTCGGCCTCCGGCATGGCGCAGCCGGCGATGACGTCCTCGATGCGGGCTGCGTCCAACCCTGGCACCTGCGCCAACGCGCCATTCAGCGCGGCGGCCAGCATGTCATCGGGGCGGGTGGTGATGTAGGCCCCATTGCGCTTGCCCACCGGCAAGCGCGTCGCGGCGACTATGTAGGCGTCTTGGATCTGCGTGCTCATATCCATTTCCTCAACTAACAATAGCGAGACATATCAATCGGACCCCCGCACAAAACGGTCTCCCACAAGCGGGGCCGCGCGGATCCGGCTTTGCCGGTCCGCTTGCGGCGCCCCTGGGGGAAGCGCCGCAGGCGCAAGGGGGGGCCTAATCAATTCCGTAGTGGTTTGCCGGTTTCCAGGGTGTGGCGGATGCGCGCCTGCGTTTCCGGCGTGCGCAAGAGCGCCACGAACTCCTTCCGCTCCACGGCCAACAACCATTCCTCGTCGACCTTCGTGCCGGTCTCGACCTCGCCGCCGCACAGCGCGACCGCCGCGCTACGCGCCACGCGGTAATCGTGCGCGCTGATCATGCCGCCTTCACGCATGTTGACCAGCACCATCTCGAAGTTGGCGATGCCGTTGCGGCCGGCCACCGGCACGTTCTGCAACCGCGCGGGCGGGGTGTAGCCAGCCTGCGCGGCGGCGCGCGCCTGGCCGATGGCCACGTAGAGCAGTTCGCCGGGATGGAACAGCACGATGTCGTGCTCGCGCGCGAACCCGGCGTCGATGGCTTCCAGTCCGCTCTTGGCGACCTGGGCCATGGCAATGGTCTGGAACACCGGCTGCAGATACGGAAAGACCTCGCCGGGCGTGGCCGTCTTGGCCGCCAGCGCCGCAGCGCGCGCGGCAAATTCCTTGCTGCCGCCACCCGCCGGGATCAGGCCCACGCCGGCTTCGACGAGGCCGATGTAGCTTTCCAGCGCCAGCACGCGGTGCGAGGCGTGCATCAGGAATTCGCAGCCGCCGCCCAGCGCCATGCCCTGCACGGCGGCCACCGTCGGAATCTGCGCGTACTTGAACGATTGCGAGGCGCGCTGGAATTTTTCGACCGTGGCTTCCAGCATCTCCCATTGGCCCGCCGCGCAGGCTTCGACCACCTGCTGCAGGTTGGCGCCCACGGCAAACGGCGCGTCGTGCCAGATGACCAGGCCGTCGAATTCGCGTTCGGCCTTGGCCACCGCCTGCAGCACGCCTTCCAGCACTTCGGCGCCCAGCGTGTGGTTGCGCGACGTGACGGACAGGATGGCGATGCCGGCGTCGACCTGCGGCAGGTTCCACAGGCGCACGCCTTCGTTTTCCCAGATGGTGACGCCGCGGTCGTCGGGCGCTTCGCCCACGACGCGCTCCGGGAACAGCTGGCGCGCGTACACGGGCAACGTCGAGCGCGGATGCAGCTTGCCGGTGCGCGCGGAATACGAACCTTCCGGCGCATGCACGCCCTGGCGGTTGGACTCCAGCACCCAGGCGGGCAGGGGCGTGTTGCTCATGGCGCGGCCGGCGGCGATGTCCTCGGCGACGGCGGCGGCAATCGCCTGCCAGCCGGCGGCCTGCCACGTTTCAAACGGGCCTTGCGACCAGCCAAAGCCCCAACGCATGGCCAGGTCCAGATCGCGCGCGTTGTCGGCCACGTGCTCAAGCTGCACGGCGCTGTAGTGGAAGATGTCGCGGAACAGGCTCCACAGGAATTGCGCCTGCGGATGGTCGCTGGCGCGCAGCGCGGCAAAGCGCTTGGCCGGATCGCGTTCCTTGAGCAGCGCCGCCACCTCGTCGGCCAGCTTGCCGGTGCCGGGGGCGTAATCCTGCTTTTTCAGATCCAGCACCTGGATCTCGCGGCCCTGCTTGCGATAGACGCCGGCGCCGCTTTTCTGGCCGAGCGCGCCCTTGGATATCAGCGCCGACAGCCATTCCGGCAGCGCGAAATACTGATGCCACGGATCGTCGGGCAGGTTCTTTTCCATCGTGCCCACGACGTGGGCCAGCGTGTCCAGCCCGACCACATCGGCGGTGCGGTACGTGGCGCTCTTGGGGCGGCCGATCTTGGGGCCGGTCAGCGCGTCGACTTCGTCGAAGGCCAGACCCAGGCGCGCGGTGTGGTGCATGGCGGCCAGGATCGAGAACACGCCGATGCGGTTGGCCACGAAGTTCGGGGTATCCTGCGCGCGGATCACGCCCTTGCCCAGCGCAGACGTCAGCCAGGTTTCCAGCTGGTCCAGCACGGCCGGCTGCGTGTGTGACGTGGCGATGATTTCCACCAGGCGCATGTAGCGCGGCGGATTGAAGAAATGGATGCCGCAGAAGCGGTCGCGCAGCCCGGCGGGCAGCGCGTTGGCCAGCGCGTCGATGGACAGGCCGGAGGTGTTGGAGGCGACGATGACGCCGGGCGCGACATGCGAGGCAATGCGCTCGTACAGCGCCGTCTTCCAGTCCATGCGCTCGGCGATGGCTTCGATGATGAGGTCGCAGCCTTGCAGGCGCTCCAGGTCGTCATCGTAGTTGGCGGGCGTGATGAGCGCCAGGCGCGATGCGCCGGCCAGCGGCGCGGGTTCCAGCTTCTTGAGACCGGCCAGCGCCTTCTTGACGGTACCGTTGCGGTCGCCTTCGCGGGCGGCCAGGTCGAACAGCGTGACCGGCACGCCGGCATTGGCCAGGTGGGCGGCGATCTGCGCGCCCATGACGCCGGCACCCAGCACGGCGACGTGTTTGACGACGAACTTGCTCAAGGGAGTCTCCTGAAAAGGCGGGCGGACGGCGCGCGGCCGTCCGCCCGTTCACGGCTAGAAGCGGGACGAGAGCTGCAGGCCGAAGATGTGGCCGCTGCTGTCGTAGGTGCCCGCGACGCGGCCCTTGGTGGCCTGGCTGCCGGACGTGGTGTCGATGTCCGTCTTGCGCAGGTACAGGTACGTGTAGCCGACGTCGATCGTGGTGGACTTCGTGGCGGCCCATTGCACGCCGGTCGAGAACCAGTAGCGGTCGTTGTCGGGCAGCGAAGTGGGACGGTCGGCGGCATCGTGCACCGGCGATTGGTCGAAGGCCAGGCCGAACTTCCACTTCCAGGCCGGGGCGAACTTGTAGTTCGCGCCCACGGCGACGCGCCAGGTGTCGCGGAAGTTGAGCGGCAGCTCGTCGTCGCGCGCGCCCGGGCCCGAGTTTTTGATCTTGAGCTCCGGAATGCTGCTCCAGCCCGTCCAGGACACGTCGCCCAGCAGTTCCCACTTTTCGTTGAGCTGGTGCGTGGCGCTCAGGATCAGCGAGTCGGGCAGGTCGACGTTGGCCTTGGCGTCAAACGACACGGATTGGCCGGTGGGGCCGATGTTGTCGATGTCGGTGTCGCCCTTGGCCGAGTGCTTGATCTTCGAACGGTAAGACAAGCCGATGCGCGTGTCTTCGGTGGGTTGCAGCATGAAGCCGACGTTCCAGCCCCACGCGTCACCCTTCAGATTCAGGTCCGCGTCGCCATTCGTGGCCAGCGGCAGGCCGGCGATGGGCACGACGGTCTTTTTCTTGTAGGTCGCATCGATGTGCTGCCAGTTCACGCCAAAGCCCATCGAAAACTTCTCGTTGACCTTGTAGGCGATGGACGGGTTGACGTTGATGGTCTTGATGTCGAACTTGTTCGAGTGGTACTGCCCGACCCAACCGTCGTCGTATTCGGTCATCAGGCCGAAGGGGGCGCCGACGCCCAGGCCGATGTACCACTGCTCGTTCAGTTGCCAGGAGGCATAGATGTTGGGCACGACGCCCAGGTGGCCCGCGTCCCCGCCATTGCCACCGGTGGGAACCGAACCGTTCAAGCCTGATCCGGGAATACCGGGCACGCTGGGATTGCGGCTGTTTCCGTTGTCCGAAAACTTGAACGACGGTTTGATCAGGTTTACCCCGCCGGAGAAATTGAGCCCTGGCAGATAGGTCAAGCCTGCCGGGTTGAAATACATGATGCTGGCATTCTCCGGGTTTGCCGCCGAGCCGGCATACGCGTTGCCCAGGCCGCTGGCGTTCTGCTCCAAGAGCTGAAAGCCGGCAGCGTAGGACGTTGCGGATGCGCCCAGGCCGACCAGGATGGCCGACAGGGTGCTCAGGGACAATGGACGTCTGCGCATGGTACTGACTCCTCGAGTTGAATGTGTGTCTCTCTCTACCACTGCCGGCCTGTTGCTGCCGGTCTATTCGGCGCGAGCCGCTGTGCTGCGGTGCTGCTGGGTGCTGCCGTCTTCGTAATGCAAGGGGCCGCCCGTGAAAGGCGCGAAGCCCGTTCCAAAAATCACGCCGGCGTCGGCCAGGTCGGCGTCGGCCACGATGCCGCTGGACACCCGCTGCCGCGTGGCGTCGATCAGCGGCTGGATCAGGCGCTGCGCCAGGCCTGCCGGGGCGGCGGCGGGGTCGCGTTGCTTGACCGGCTTGCCGTCGCGCCACGTGTAAAAGCCCTTGCCGCTTTTCTTGCCGAGTTCGTTGCGGGCCAGACGGTCTGCCAGGCATCGCGGCGGCGCCGCGCCGTCGGCAAGCTGCGCGCCAGCGTCCCGCGCGATGTCCAGGCCCACGGTGTCCGCCAGTTCCAGCGGTCCCATCGGCATGCCGAAGGCCACCATGGCGGCGTCCACGGTTTCCGGCGCGACGCCGTCGTCCACGCTGCGCATGGCCTGCAGCATGTAGGGCGCCAGCACCGCGTTGACGAGAAAGCCGGGCGCGCTCTTGACCGGCAGCGCCAGCTTGTCGATCTGGCCGACAAAGGCGCAGGCGCGGGCTTCTATGGCGGGATCGCCGCCGTCCGCGTGCACGACTTCCACCAGCGGCATCTTGGCCACGGGGTTGAAGAAGTGGATGCCGACCAGACGATCCGGACGGGCCAGGCCCTCGCGGAGCGTTTCGAGCGACAGGCTGGACGTGTTGGTGGCCAGCAGCGCGTCGGGCTTCATGCGCGGCTCCAGCGACTGGTACAGCGCGCGCTTGGCATCGGGCTGCTCGCTGATGGCTTCGATGATGACGTCCGCCAGCGGCACGCCGCCGCCCGCCGGATCCGGGACCAGCCGGTCGAACGCGGCGCGCGCCAGGCGCGGATCCTTCAGGCGGCGCGCGTAGAGTTCGGCGGCGCGCTTGATGGCGGGCGCGATGCGCGACATCTCCTGGTCCTGCAGCGTGACGGTCATGCCCTTGAGCGCGCACCAGGCGGCGATGTCGCCGCCCATCACGCCCGCACCCACCACATGGACGTGACGGGCCGGCGCGACGCCGGGCTGCTTGCCATTGGCCTTCAGGCGCTCCTGCAGGCGGAACACGCGCAGCAGGTTGCGCGCGGTGCCGGACGAAATGATGCGGTCGATGAGGTCGGGCGCCTTCAGCGCATTGCCCCCATGTTTTTCCCAGATCTCCACAATGGCCGGCGCGGCCGGGTAGTGGCCGAGCGGATCCTTGGCCGCGATCTGCTTGCGGGCGCGGTTGGCGACGATGGCCTTGAACGGCCAGCGGTTCAGCAGTCCGCCCAAACCGCGCGCGCGCCGGGCAGGCTTGCGCGACAGCACGGTCTGGCGTGCCGCGGCGAGCAGCAGCCGCGGGGGAACACGCGCGTCGACCAGCCCCAGCGAGGCCGCGCGGCGGGCATCGGCGCCGCGGCCGGTCAGCATCATGTCCAGCGCGGCGGGCGCGCCGATCACCTGCGGCAGGCGCAGCATGCCGCCCCAGCCGGGGAAGATGCCCAGCATGACTTCAGGCAGCGCCAGCGAGGCGCCGGGCTGATCGGCCACCAGCCGGTAGCGGCAAGCCAGCGCCAATTCAAGGCCGCCGCCCAGGCAATGGCCCTGGATCAGCGCCAGCGTGGGATAGCGCACGCCGGCCAGGCGATTCATGAGGTTCCAGCCGCGCGACACCAGCCCGCGCGCCTGCTCGGGCGTGTCCAGCGTGGCGAATTCGTTGACGTCGGCGCCCACGATGAAGCCCGTGGCCTTGCCGGATTGGATGATGAGGCCCTTGGGCGGATCGGCGTCCAGCGCGTCCAGCACCACGGAGAGCTCGGCCATCGTGTCGGCCGACAGCGCGTTGACCGCGCTGCCCGCGCGGTCGAAGGTCAGCCAGGCAAGCCCGTCGGGGTCGCGATCCAGGCGCCAGTGGGAAAGCGTGTCCAGTGTCGTCATGGGCGGTCCTCGTCCAGGGTTTCGACCAGCATCGCGCCGCCTTGACCGCCGCCGATGCAGATGGCCGCCATGCCGCGCCGGGCGCCGCGGCGCTTGAGCGCGTGCAGCAGATGCAGCACGATGCGGGCGCCAGACGCGCCCACCGGGTGGCCGATGGCGATGGCGCCGCCGTCGACGTTGAGCCGTGCGGGGTCCAGCTCGCCCCAGGCAGGTGTGCCGAAATTCTGCTGGCAGTAGGCCTCGTCCCGCCACGCGGCCAGGCAGCCTAGCACCTGCGCCGCGAAGGCCTCGTTGATCTCCCACAAGTCCAGGTCATTCAAGCCCAGGCCGTGGCGCTGCAGGATCGGCGTGGCGGCATGCACGGGGCCCAGCCCCATGATCGCGGGATCCAGCCCGGCCCATTGCGTATCGATGATGCGGCCCAGCGGGCGCAGGTTCCATTTCTGCACGGCCTCTTCCGAGGCCAGCACCAGCATCGCGGCGCCGTCGGTGACCTGCGAGCTGTTGCCTGCGGTGATGTTGCCCCAGGGCTTGTCGAATACGGGCTTGAGCTTGGCCAGCTTGTCCGGCGTGGAGTCGTCGCGCACGCCGTCATCGTGGGGATGCAGCTTGCCCTGCGTGTCGATGAGCGGCGTGATCTCGGGCATGCCGGCCGCGCGCGCCGCAAGCGCGCGCTGGTGGCTGCGCGCCGCATAGGCGTCCATCGCGGCGCGGTCGATGTGAAAGAGGGTGGCGACGTTTTCGGCAGTCTGTCCCATCGACAGTCCCACCACCGGGTCCGTCAGCCCCTTGAGCAATCCGATGACGGGCGCCAGGTGTTTCGGTCTGAAGCCGCCCAGCGCCTTGAGCTTGGCGCCCAGGCCGCGCGCGGCATACCAGCGCGACAGCCAACGCACCATGCCGTCCGAAAACAGCACCGGCGCGCGCGACAGCGCATCGGTGCCGCCGGCCAGCACCAGGTGCGAACGGCCGTTCTGGATATTGGCGATGGCGGAGTCCAGCGCCTGCATGCCCGATGCGCAGTTGCGCATGACGGTCCACCCCGGCACCCGGTCGCCGCAGCCTAGCCGCAGCGAGATCACGCGGCCGATGTTGACTTCCTCGGGCGAGGGCGCGGCGCAGCCGACGATGACTTCGTCCAGATCCGTGGGCGCGTAGGGTTGGCGCAGCAGCAAGGCGCGGCCGGCCTGTACTGCCAGATCCCCGGCTGAGAAGGGTCCCGGGCCCGTGCGGGCCTTCAGGAAAGGCGTGCGTGAACCATCGACGACGTAAACCGGTTTGAATGCCATCCACTTCCTCCCTCAGGCGACCTTGCGTTCGGCCGTGGGCCGGTCTGCGTCGGCGGCGCCGAGGTCAAAGGGGAAATCATCCACTTTGACCACGGTGTCGCGCAAGCGGTTGCGGCGTTTGACGACCGCATATTCTTCGGCGGTGATCGCGCCGATGGTGACCGCCGCGTCGGCGATGTCGCGTACGTTGGCTTGCGGATTGCCGTCCAGCACGCCGCGCTTTTCGATCTCGCGTATCTTCGCCTCGATGGGCTCGGCTTCCAGCGTGGCGGCCAGCGCCTGCTCGATCGCGCCCACGGGTTCGTCCGCGGTATCGGGCAGGTGGCAGCCTGCCGTCAGGCGGTCGCGCGTTGCGCTGGGGCTGATCAGCAGCCGGGCCACGTCCTGGCCAAGCTGGTCGGACGGCGGGATCTGGCTGTGGCCCCACGGGAACACGATGCGGCGGATGATCCACGCGACAGCGCGATTCGGGAAGTTATCCAGCACGCCGTCAAAGGCCTCCTGCAACTTGCACAGCGCGTCCTGGATCGACCAGTGCGCCAGCGGCGCGTCGGCCTTCTGGCGGCCTTCGTCCTCGAAGCGCTTGAGCGTCGCGCTGATCAGGTACATCTGCGACAGCACATCACCCAGGCGCGCCGACAGACGCTCGCGGCGCTTCAGGCTGCCGCCCAGCACCAGCATCGACGTGTCGGCCAGCAGTGCAAAGGCGGCCGAGTAGCGGCCCAGGAGCTGGTAGTAGCGCTTCATGTCCGGTGCGACGTCGGCGTTGACGGCCACGAAGCGCGCGCCGGTGAGCGAGGTGCCCAGCGCCCGCAGCGTGTTGCGCACCACGAAGCCCGCATGGCCCCAGAACGCGGCATCGAAATCATCCAGGCCCTGCTTGCGGTCCGGCGATTGCGCGGCCTGCATTTCCGCCAGCACATAAGGATGGCAGCGGATTGCGCCCTGGCCGAAGATGATCAGGCTGCGCGTCAGGATGTTGGCGCCTTCCACGGTGATCCCGATGGGGATCTGCTGGTAGGCGCGGCCCAGGAAATTGGACGGTCCCAGGCAGATGCCCTTGCCGCCGATCACGTCCATGCCGTCGTTGACGACCTGGCGCGCGCGTTCGGTGACGTGGTACTTCACGATGGCCGACACGACCGAGGGCTTCTCGCCCAAGTCCACCGCGCCCGCCGTCATGGTGCGCGCGGCGTCCATCATGTAGGTGTTGCCGCCGATGCGGGCCAGCGCCTCTTCGACGCCTTCGAACTTGCCGACCGGCATGCGGAACTGGCTGCGTACGCGGGCATAGCCGCCCACTGCGCGCGCCGTCAGCTTGGACATGCCGGTGTTGGAAGAGGGCAGCGAGATCGAGCGCCCTGCGGCCAGGCATTCCATCAGCATGCGCCAGCCCTGGCCGGCCATGGCGGGACCGCCGATGATGAAGTCAAGCGGCATGAAGACGTCGTTGCCGCGCGTCGGGCCGTTCATGAACATGGCGTTCAGCGGGAAGTGGCGGCGGCCGGTGTCCACGCCGGGGTGGTCGTGCGGCACGAGCGCGCAGGTGATACCCAGGTCCTTCTTGCCGCCCAGCAGCCCGTCCGGGTCGTACAGGCGGAACGCCAGGCCCAGCAGCGTGCAGACCGGCGCCAGCGTGATGTAGCGCTTGTCCCAGGTGACGCGCATGCCGATGACTTCGCGGCCCTGCCATTCGCCCTTGCAGACGATGCCGCTGTCGGGGATGGCTGCGGCGTCCGAACCTGCCCACGGGCTGGTCAGCGCGAAGGCCGGCACCTCTTCGCCGCGCGCAAGACGCGGCAGGTAATGGTTCTTTTGCTCCTCGGTGCCGTAATGCAGCAGCAATTCCGCGGGACCGAGCGAATTCGGCACCATGACCGACACGGCCAGCGCGGAGGACCGCGTGGACAGCTTGGTCACGATTTCGGAGTGGGCGTACGCGGAAAACGCGAGGCCGCCGTATTGCTTGGGAATGATCATGCCGAGGAAACCCTCGGACTTCAGGTAGTTCCAGACGTCGGCGGGCAGGTCGAAGCGCTCTTGCGTGACGTTCCAGTCATTGACCATGCGGCAGGCGGCTTCGGCCTGGTTGTCCAGGAAGCGCTGCTCTTCGTCGGTCAGGCGGGGGCGCGGATATGCCAGCAGGCGGCTCCAGTCGGGACGGCCGCGAAAGAGTTCGCCTTCCCACCAGACCGTGCCGGCCTCGAGCGCATCGCGCTCGGTGTCGGACATCTGCGGCAGCACCTTGCGGTACAGGTTGAAGATCGGCGCGGACAGCAGCGCCCGCCGGATGGGGCGCACGCCCAGCAACACGGCGGCCAGGAGCGCAATGACAACCAGCGCGACGATGACTGCGTACATTTTCTTGTCTCCTCGTTGTTCTTCAGTTGCCTGGCGGTGACCGAAGGCGGCTCGCCGGCCTGTTGCGGTGGAAGGCGGTCAGGCGCCTCCGGGGCTTGCGTTCAAGTGCGGCAGGGGCGAGCGCAGCCCGCCCAGCAGGAAACTCATCAGGCGCGGCAAGAGCAGCTCGCGGTCGTTGGGCTGTTCCGCCTCGTCGGCGGCCAGACCGGTGACCGAGCGCAGCAGGTCGGTGCCCATGATGGCGTACGACGTCGCGCCCAGCATGAACTGGAAGCGCCAGATGATCTCGGCGCGCGGCACGTCGGGCAGGGCGGCGAACAGCGCGTTGCGGTAGCGCGCCAGCACGTCGGCATATTCCTCGGCAAACAGCGCGCGGATGAAATCCGTGGGGTCGGTCATCGTGCGCTCCAGCAGCGGCAGGAAGGTGCTGCCGGCCTGCGCCGGATCGGCGGCCAGGCGCAGGAGGGTGCCGAAGAACGCGTCCACGATCTGGGAGGGCTTCAGGGGCTTGCCGCCGGATTGCGCCTCGAGTTCGTCCAGAAGGCGCATGCGCTCGCGATTCAGCACTTCCAGGCGGCGTTTGAGCACCGCCTGCACGAGTGACTCTTTCGAGCCGAAGTGATAGTTCACTGAAGCGAGATTCACACCGGCCGCGCCCGTGATCTGGCGCATCGACGTTGCTTCGTGTCCCTGTTGCGCGAACAGGGACTCGGCGGTGTCGAGGATGGTTTCTCTGGTGGACGTGGCGCGGATTTCTTGCATAAGGTTGAATTCAAACGTTTGTTTCAAAGCATTATGCGGGAGGCAGGGATGAGAGGCGAGCCTCTGCTATCCCCAATAGGGTTTACCCCTAACCATGCGCGCGTGATATGTCGGTTTTGCGGCACGTTCGCTTCGCATCGGGCGTAAGGACGAGACCCGCCGGAAAGAAGAATGAGGCGCGACATGTCTGCCAGGTTGAGTTTTGGCCGATCGGCCTCGGACACCGGCCCTAGGATGAATGTGCTCTGGAACGCACGCCCAAAACCCCGCAGTATCAGCGCGAGAACATGAACGCATTGCCCCGGGTGTGTGCCGGGCGAGGCACCCGCGCAGTCACGGCGCGGCAGGCCAATCGCCCTGATACAGGAGCACGAGAAATGAAGACGTACAAGGTGGGACTGCTGGTTGACGGGTATGAGCAACCCGGCTGGATGCACGAGATGGTTGAGTGGTTACTCCATAGCCAGGATTTCGACCTGACGGCACTGCTGGTGATGAACGGCGAAGCCGCCGATACCGCGCCCAGGCTGAGCGTGAAGGCACTGTTTGGCTCGCTGTCGCGTCTGGAAGGCAAGCTGCTGCCGCAGAAGCAGCGGGACATGCTGGCCTGCCGCGACATGCGCGATGGCCTGCAGGAGGCGGGCGCGTCGGTGATCCCGCTGGCGCCGGGGGACGAAGATCCGCACGCGCGCGCCGAGGTCCAGGCGCTGGGGCTGGACCTGGTCATCACGCTGGGTGCGTCGCCGGCTACACGGGCGCAGCTCGCCAGTTGGTCGCGGCTGGGCGTCTGGCAGTTGAGCTATTCCGATATTGCGGTGGCGACAAGCCGGTATGCGGGTTTCTGGGAGGTCTTTCAGCGCGAGGACCACACCACCGTGAAACTCTGGCGCGTGGGCGCCAGGCAGGAAGACGACGAGCTTCTGGACCAGCGCAGCTTCAATACGGAAGTGTTCTGGCTGAAGAATCAGGCGCGCGCATTCAGTTTGGGAAACTTCATGGTCTACGACGCCTTGCAGGCGCTGGCCCATGACCGCCCGGGCGTCGCCCCGCCCGCCATGCAGATCATGAGCGGCCCGCGCCGGGCCGATCCGGCGGAGTGGGATAGCGCTGCATATATTGCGCGCCAGGCTTGGTTAATGTCCGATCTCGTTGTGCGCCGCATCATGAAACGCAATGTCCGCTGGCGGATCGGTATGTTTCCGTCTGCACGCCAGCAGGCCGTGGTATCCGAAGCCATGGTATTGCAGCCGCCAAAGGGCCGGTTTTTTGCCGACCCTTTCGTTTATACGCACGATAAAAAGCCATATATATTTTTCGAGGATTACGATTTTACGTCCCGCAAGGGCACGATCTCGGTCGCGACCTACTCCGACGGGGCTTTCCGGCTGCTGGGCACCGCGCTCAACCTGCCCTATCACCTTTCGTTTCCGTATATTTTTGAACACGAAGGCGTGACGTACATGGTTCCGGAAACGTGCGGAAATCGCAGTATTGAACTGTGGAAATGCACTGAATTTCCGCTGAAATGGGAGCTTGACGTTAATCTGATGACCAATATTTCGGCCGTGGACACCATTATTTTTAAACACGGCGAATACTGGTGGCTATTAACAAATATCGATCGGACGGACGGGCAAAGCCATTGCGACGAGCTGTTCGCGTTCTTCTCCGATTCGCCACGTTCCACGACCTGGACGCCGCACGCCTGCAACCCGATCGTGCGCAACCCGATGCGCGCCCGCAACGCCGGAATCGTTGTCTCTCCTGGGGGAGACGTGATCCGGTGCGCGCAGTACCAGGGCTTCTGTCACTACGGCAAGGGCGTCTCGCTCAACCAGATCGAGGAATTGACGCCTTCCACCTACG
Organism: Achromobacter animicus; assembly: GCF_902859585.1. Lineage (GTDB taxonomy): Bacteria > Pseudomonadota > Gammaproteobacteria > Burkholderiales > Burkholderiaceae_B > Achromobacter > Achromobacter animicus. The sequence continues at coordinate 39,702 of NZ_CADIJM010000026.1, forward strand.
TCGAAACCGACGGCGAAATCCACTACGCAAACTTCCTGAGAAAACGCCATGCTTCAATGCACCATTGGCATCATCAGGGGGGGCACACGGTATTTGACTTCGCCTATATGGAGTAAATCCGCCCGCGGGCGTGTAAATAAAAAATGTTACCGTTATTTCGAATACAGGGACTGTTCACGGGCTTGATGTGTCTGCGGATACAAGTTGACAGGTTTCCCTCTTCCTCCGGCTATTCGACGCCGCGTCCGGCTGATGTCCCGACGCGGCTTTTTTTCGTCTGTAACAAGGGCCGGAGCGCCTGCGCGGGCCGCCCTGACGGGCCGCCCTGACGGGCCGTTTCATAGGGGAAGGCACGTCCCCGAACCCCGACGCCGCTGGTGAAAACCCTAGCGGCGAAAAGGACGAGATGAACTTCTCATCCATATTTAGGAACGTGATTAAGGCTAACGATTGATTTCTGATTTTGTCGGATTATATCGCCCTGAAACGTCTTGATTTTGACAAATCCGAACCATAAGATGGGTTCCATGCCATCCGTTATGTTGGCTACCAAAGTCGCCCAGCCCAAACGTCCCGGTTCAGCTTCATTAGATATTCCGGGATATGCGGACCACCCCCGCAGGGCTGGATAAAAAATAGTCTTCAGCACAGCGAAGATCCCTTCTAGGCCCGTCGAAAAACCGGGAGGACACCATGGCCAAGATGGTCCTGATTGAAGCTCATCCGCTACTGCGGTTGGGTTTGTGGCAGATTCTTAGCAAGTTGGATGATGTGTGGGAGATCGAGGGGATGGGCCTTGCGGACGTGTCCAAGGCCGACGGCGTGCACGCGGGCGCCGATCTTCTGATCTATGGTTTGCCAGTGGATACCGATGAAGCATGGAGCGCGTTGCACGAGATTCAGCGCGTTCTGACGCCCAAGCGGATTCTGCTTTTGACGGACGTCATGCCCTTGCCCATGCCGGTGCGAGGCCTGCCTGGCGCCAGCGTGTACGGTTGCCTGATGAAAACGGCCTCGGTCGAGATCCTCGAGGCCGCCATTCGCCTGGTCATGGCGGGCGGGCAATGCTTCCCCAGCGAACAGGCGCTGCAGGCTCCGGCCTCCACTGTATGCGCCTTGCCGTCGCGGGACGCGGAAGAAGCCGGCTCGAAGGGCACCATGCCCGTGAGCGCGGGGGCACAGCTCCTGCAGATCACGCCGCGCCAGTACGAAGTGCTGGTGCTGCTTGCACGGGGTTATCCCATCAAGACCGTCAGCCGGATGTTGAACATCTCGGTGGCGACGGCCAAGACGCACGCGTGCACGCTGTATCAACGCCTGCATGTCAAGAACAAGGGCGAAGCCGTTTACGCGGCGCTGCAACGCGGTGCGACCTTGGAATGGCATGAACCGAACGGGCGCGAAGTGGATGCCGGGCAGATCTATGGGCGCAAGCTCGGTTGAGTCAGGTTTGCGCTGCCTGCCCGGCAGCAGGAACGCCCAGTTCCAACGCTGCCGGGGTTGCGCATAGCCAATACGGCTAAGGCATAGAAAGCAGGTGTTCGGGTTGCTGTCACCTCGCTTTCCGCCACCAATCATCCTCCTGAACGAGATTCAGCGAACGTAGCCGCTGATAGCATGAGTTGTGTCCGCAAGCATGGATTGATAGGGCGAATCACTTAGTCTCGCCACTGCAATCCCAAGGCTGCGGACAGGATTCCCTTGAACCTGGCGACGCGCGTGAACCCGCGCCTTGCGCGGCGTCGCGCCAGCGTCATGGGAGCCGTAATGGGCCATGCGTCACAAGGTTCTTCCCGGGATGACAACCGTACTGATCGAAGACTACGCTCTGCTTCGTGTCGCAATTCAGCATGTGCTGGAACGTGTGCGCAACGCCGACGATATCCTGGCCATCTCGCCAGCTCACCTTCTCAATATGTCCAGCTCGATCAACAAGCCAGTGGAGTTGCTGGTGGTCGGTTGCAGCGGCACTGCGGAGCAGGACATCGGGCTTCTTTCCCAGGCGATGGCGTTCTTCATGCCCCGGCTGGTGCTGGTGCTGTATTCGTCGATGGACCAGAGCGTCATGGCCGCGTGTGCGCGCGCCGGCGTCGCGGGCTATCTGCCGAAGGCGTCCAGCCCCGACGCGCTGGCCGCGGCCGTCAGCCTGGTGATCGCAGGCGGCGAATGCTATCCCCAACCCGCAGGCAGGCCGCCCAGCACGACACACGCGTCCGTGCAGGAGCTGCGCGAACTTACGCAGCGGCAGGAGGAAATCCTGCAGCTCCTTGTGCAGGGTAAGACGATGCGCGAGATCGGCCAGCAGGTCGGCATCTCGGTCGCCACCGTCAAGAGCCACGCGCGCACGCTGTACTGGAAGCTCAACGCGCGCAACCAGGCCGAGGCCGCGTACATCGCGGTGCAGATGGGGTTGGTGCGAGGCTCGAATGGGCAGCCCGCGCCCGGGAAGGGCGAAGCGGATTGATGCGATGACGCGACTCAGGGCCTGTGCGGGTGGCGATGCTGCCTGCACGGGCTCTGATTTTTTTGGGCGCGTGAAAGTTGTCGCAATAAAAGTGGTTTGTTGAGCGTTGCGTCATCGGATGCTGTGCCACTGAGCATTGCAGCGGCGCGTGGCGCGTCCGGGCCACGCCCAAGGTTGCGAACCCGATCAAGTTCTCAGCTGGTGCACTTCAAAATCATACGTGTCTGATATCCAAGCCTGTGTTGGCATGCCGTAATGGCCGGGCGCGGGCTGAGCTCTCACCGGGGATGGGAAAAGGCCTGTCGTTCCCGGGAGCACGCCATTCCTATCCAATCCGATTTGCGGTTCACATTTGCCGTATACGACAAGTCCTTCGTCGTCGATTTCACGTTGCAGAGAGGTCCGTCCAGGAACTTCGTGATGCATGTGGCCCTGGCTATCGCCAATGCGGCCGCCGACCTCCGCAATGTTCTTGATCACGCAGCGGCGCTCACGATCCGGTGTCACACCATCTTGAGGAAGCCGACATGACGCAGCCCTACAAGAAAGCACTGGGTCCCGACCGTCCCAATGAAAAACAACTGGGCAAGGCCATCTCACCGCCAGCGTGTCAGCGATGCGTGCCCATCTATCCTTTGCGCTATGGCGTTGCAGAGCGCTCCTGGGAAGAAGGCGTGTTTCCGACGCTTAGCACCGATGGCTATCCCGAGCTGGCCGCTGGCAAGGCATACGGCCTGCGCGTGCTGCGTCCCGCCGCCTACGTCTACCTGTGCTATTTCCAGCACGGCCGTATGTGGACGCAGCACTATCAAGTCACCGATGACCTGCGCTTTGCACGCATTTGGTGGACTCGCGAAGACGATCAGGATGACACCCCTGGGCGGCTCGCTCGCCCCGAGATCGCCAGCGCCAGACCCTATCTATCTGCCCCAGAGAGCAAGACAGCGGACGTTGTCTACCTGCTGACCAGTGAGACGATGCTCACCCATGCTCGGCTATGGAACATTGAGAATGATGTCGATGGCATCCGTACCAGGTTGGCGACAACGATCAGGCCGTCCGGTGGCGTTGAACAGCCCCACGCGTTCAACATTGCGTTGCTTGCTCACGCAACACCGGAACTGCGACGACCCGGCTCGAACGAAAAGCCGGGCCACACATGGAGCGAGATATCTCTCCCCGAGTCGTTCACGACCTACGACACCGTCATTTCAGGCGCTCACGTCGAGCTTGTACCGATAAAGGATATCGTTCCGCTGGCGGTCGTACTGCACGACCCGATCGGCGTCGTGAGTGAGTTGGCGCATCTCGTCGCGGTTGCCGCGGCAGATCGGCAAGTTTATGAAATCGATAACAATCACGCGTACACGAGCGCCACCGTCATCAAGCAGTACTTGCAGAGCGTTCAGGAGCGGGCGACCCCGCAAGCCTACGCCAAAAGGCGAGACCTGGTTCGCTTCGATCAAAACAGCAATGCGGATGTCTTGTTCGGCAATGCGGTTCCATACATGCTGGCGTACGAAGAAGCCGTCAAGCGGAAACAGTCCGCCATCGACACGCTAGTGAACGACCTGGAAAGTTGGATCAAGACTGGCGGCAGCGCCATCGCCGACGATTGGCAGGATGGGTGGTTCAGCAAGGTGCTGTCCTGTTTCGACCTGGGCGCAAAAGAGAACGCGCAAGACTAC
>NZ_CADIJM010000027.1 GCF_902859585.1 Achromobacter animicus
CTTGGGCCGGGCAACCTGGGTCAGACGGGGTGCGGGCGCGGGCGCGGCCTTGGCGGCGGGCTCGGGCTGAGCAGCCGGCGCGGCGGCTTCCTGCGCGGGCTTGGGCGCGGGCATCCGCGGCGCACTGCGTTCCTGCGCCAGTTGGCGCGCGGGCACTTCGATGACTTCGCCAGCGTTGATCTTGAACACGGCAACCGCTTCGGCCAGGCGCTGCGCCTGTTCCTGCAGCGAGCCGGCGGCGGCCGCGGCCTCTTCCACCAGCGCCGCGTTCTGCTGCGTCACCTCGTCCATCTGCGACACGGCGCGGTTGACCTGATCAATACCGCTGGACTGCTCTTCGGACGCCGCCGAGATCTCGCCCATGATGTCCGTCACGCGCTTCACCGACGACACGATTTCCTGCATCGTGGAACCGGCGCGTTCGACCTGCTGCGAACCCGCGCCGACCTTGGACACCGAGTCCTCGATCAGGCCCTTGATTTCCTTGGCCGCCTGAGCGCTGCGCTGCGCCAGCGAGCGCACTTCGCCCGCCACCACGGCAAAGCCCTTGCCCTGTTCGCCAGCACGTGCGGCTTCCACCGCAGCGTTCAGCGCCAGGATGTTGGTCTGGAACGCAATGCCGTCGATGACAGACACGATCTCCGAGATCTTGCGCGAACTGGCGGAGATCTCCTGCATCGTGTTGACCACTTCCGACACGGCCGAACCGCCGCGTTCAGCCACGTCAGACGCGCTCGCCGCCAACTGATTGGCCTGGCGGGCGTTGTCCGCGTTCTGTTTCACGGTCGAGGCCAGCTCTTCCATCGAGGCGGCGGTCTCTTCCAGCGAAGCAGCCTGCTGCTCCGTGCGGCTGGACAGGTCTGTGTTGCCCGCGGAAATTTCACGCGCGCCAACGTTGATTTCTTCGACGCCGCGGCGCACCGTGGCCACCGTGCGGGTCAGGCTTTCCTGCATGCGCTTGATGGCGCCAAACAGGTGACCGATTTCGTTGGTGCTGCGCACTTCGATACGGCCGGTGAAATCGCCAGCGGAAATCTTCTCGAAGTGGTCGCCGGCTTCGTGCAACGGACGCAGCACGGTGCGGTTGATGAAGATCCAGCAGCCCAGCGCCAGCACCAGAGCGATGGCCAGCATCACAATGGTCACCATGCGCGAAATGTTGTGGTCGGCTTCCGCCTGCGCGATGAGCTCGTCCGTGCGCGTGTCCGTGAACTGCAGCACGTTGTTGACGGCCTCGCGGAACGCGGTGTTGGCAGCGCCGCCGGCGTCGTTCAGATCCAGGTAGTCCTGGATGGCCAGGTTCGCCAGCGCGGCGGCCTGGCGGCGGTAGACGTCGTCGAACTGCTTGTAGGCGGCTTCCAGCTTGGCGACGAGGTCCTCGGAGCCTGCCATGCGCGGCGCCTTGCGGAACGAGTCGAACAGCCTTTGACCATCGGCCATGAGCGCATCGGCACGCTTGGCTTGCGACGTCGATTGTTCGGTCTTGCCCTGCTGCATGTCCATCAGCGAATTGGCCAGCAACAGACGGCCGCGCAGGAAGGTGCTGTAGGCACGCTGCAGTTGCGTCGCCTGGTTGGCATAGGCCTCGTTGACCTGCGCCAGCTTGTCGCTGCCGGAATTCAACCCCATCCACGCCACACCGTTCGAAATGAACATGGCGCCCGTGAAGAGCAACAGCACCAGGATGATGCAGGTGCGAACTTTTAAATTACCAAGCATGAAATATCCGAGCGTTAAGCAACGAAAAACGACACAACCTACCCTACACGCACTACGGACGCCCCGGCCCCGGGCCGGCAGCGTCCGAAAAGTGCGCCACCCGCGGCGCGCGCAAACGGCGCCGCGCAGATAACTACCGCATCACTTGCGGCTGAACAGGCTGGAACCCTGGATGGTCATGAACGCGGCCGAGGCCGCCTGCAATGCCACCTGGCGCAGCGCGAGCTGGCTGGCGCCGGCGTAGTAGTCCAGGTCTTCCAGATCCGACAGCGACTTCGAATACGACAGGCCCTTTTGCGTGCCGGTGGCGTCCAGCGCCTCCAGCTCGTTCAGGCGGGCGCCCACCGACGCGCCTACGGTCAGGATGTTGTCGTAGTTGGACGCAAGCTTCTTGTTCGCCGTCGCCAGTTCGTTGTTCAGACGGGCCAGCGCCTTCTCGTCGCCCGCGATGGGCGAATCCAGCACCTTGATGAGGCTATCCAGCGTGTTGAACAGATCCACATCGGCCGACTGAATGCTTTCGACGTCGATCACGTCGCCGTTCTCCGGCGTGCCCTTGACGACCACAGCAACGCCGCCGAAGTCGATGCTGGCGCCTTCCTTGTATTCGGTGGGGCCGGCCGGCGGCGCGGGCGTGGTCACCGGCGGCACGGGCGGATTGGCGTTGGGGTCGGTCGTGATGACGCGATAACCCATGTTGCCCGTGGCGGGATCGGCCTCGAACTGCAGGCTGAAGCTCTTGCCGATGTTGGCGCTGCCCGGCGTGACCGAGACGGTGCCGAACTGCGCGGTGCCCGTGTTGTTGTCATTTGCCGTGCTGACATAGGCGGTCGAACCCGGGTTGGCGCGATTGAAAACGTCGCTGCCCAGATCGCTGGTCGACAGCTGGCGCGATTGGTCGACCTGCACGGTGCGCTCACCGGTGGCGCCGCTGAAAACGACCTTGCCCGTGGCGTCCTGCGCGTAAGGCACCACGCTGCCTTCGTAACCGGAGAACAGATACTGGCCGTTGCCGTCGGTGCTATTGGCAAGACCCAGCAGCGCGTCGCGAGCGCTCTTCAACGCGGTCGACAGGGCCTGGCGATCGCTGTCGGCGAACGTGCCGTTGCCGGCCTGGACGACGCGCGTGCGCACGTCCTGCAGCGCGGTGGTGATCGAATCCAGAACGTTGGCTTCCTGGCCGAGGTTGGTCTTTGCCGTGTTGCGGTTCAGGCCATACGTCGTGTTCATGCTCTGCGTCTGCGCGACGCCGATCGACAGGGAAGCCGCCAGCGGATCGTCCGCGGGGGTCAGGAACTTGCGGCCGCTGCCAACCTGTTCGACCAGGCGATTCATGTCGGATTCCTGAGCGAGAACGCCGCTCAGTCCGTTCGTGTACATCATCGTGGTGCTCAGACGCATGGTGCAGCTCCGTAATGCTTTCTAGTATTCACAATCAACGTTCTGATCAGCCGCGCAGGCCCAACAGCGTGTCAAAAATGGTGCTCGCCACATCGATGATGCGGGCGCTGGCCTGGTATTGCTCCTGGTACAGCGACAGGCTTACGTATTCTTCGTTCAGGTTCACGCCCGACACCGCCTGCTGGGCAGCGGTCGTCTGCTTGATCAGGTTGACCTGCGCCGTGGCGGCCGTCTTGATCTGCTGCGTCTGCACGCCGACCGTGTTCACGACCTGCGCGAACATGTCGTTGATGCTCATCGTGCCGTGGCCCAGCACCTTGCTGGTCTGCAGCTGCGCCAGCTTCAGCGCGTTCTTGCCGTTGGCATCGCCGCCCTCCAGATCCGCCGCGGCAACCTTGTCCGGATCGGTGATCAGAACGTTGATGTCGCGGGCCGCGTTACGCGTCGGCGACAGCGACCACTTGTCGCCGGCCTGGGGCGGCGCATTGATGGTCAGCGTCACGCCCATCTCGCTTTCGAGGTTCAGCGTTGCGGTGGGCGGGGTGCCGGTAGCCGGACCGTTGTAGACCTGCGAGCCTTCCGGCATGCGCACGACCTGGTAGTTGGTGCCGTCGAACGAGATCTCGTAGTCCTTGGCATTGACGTTTGCCAGGTCGGTGAATTCACCCGAGATCTGCGCGTTGCTCTTGTTTGCTGAATTGGGCACACCTTGCGGCGAACCGATACTGAAGAAGTCCGTGCCCGGATTGCCGCCCTGGTCCAGACCCTCTTTGTGCTGCTCGTTGAACGACAGCGCCAGACCGACGGCCATCTGGCCCAGCTGGTTCTGCATGACGTCCAGCGACGAGGCGCGGAACTGCAGCAGGCCGCCCAGCTTGCCGCCGGTGACTTCGCTGTCTTGCATCTCGACCGCGATGGTCTTGCCGGTGCCCGCGGGCAGCGTATAGGCAATGACCGTGCGGCCCGCGTCCGAGGCCGACGGAACGGCCTGCAGCGGGTAAAGCGTGTTGCCCGACAGCAGCGACTGGCCGCCCTTCGTGAGCGAGATGCTGATCTTGTCGCCCTGCTCGTAGGTCGTGATGCCGATGAGCTGGTTCAGTTCCATGACGGCCTGGTCGCGCTGGTCGAGCAGGTCGTTGGGAGGGCTGCCGCCGGCCTTGCCGGCCGCCAGGGAAATTTGCTGGTTCAGGTCGTCGATGCGGGTCAGGTAGCTGTTGACCTGGTCGACCGTGGTGCTGATCTGCGTGTTCAGGCCTTCACGCTGCTTCTGCATTTCCGAGTAGGCCGAGCGGATCTGCGTCGTGAGGCTGTTGGCCTGGCCGAGCAGGTCGGCGCGCGCGGCGGGGTCCGCCGGCTTGCTGGCCACCGTGTTCATGCTGGTGAAGAAGTTGGTCAGGCCCGGGGCGATGCCAACCGTGCGGTCGGAGAACAGGTTGTTGATCTGCGAAACCTGGTCGAGCTGCGCCTGGAGCTGGGCGCCGCTGCCGTTCGCGCCGACGAGCTGCTTGTACAGGAAGCTGTCGTAGCTGCGCACGACGGTGTCGACCTGGACGCCACGGCCGATGTAGCCGTTGGAGGTCGCTTGCGCGCCCGCCGTCGAGGTCATGACGCGTTGGCGGTTGTAGCCGACCGTGGTGGCATTGTTGATGTTGTGGCCGGTGGTTGCCAGACCGGCTTGCGCCGCGTTCAACCCGCCCAGTGCCGTTTTGTACAAATTCATGCTGACAATGCCCCGTATGTAACCGCAGCTGTTATCTCTGGATACCCCGTTTACGGCAGGAGATCACCCAAATTTAGAGTCCTTCCAACATCCGCCGTGAATTTTCCACGTTGGATGCCGCGCCCCGCAGCTGCCCCATGATGCCGATGAGCTTCTGGGCATAGCGCGGGTCGGTCGCGTAGCCCGCGTCCTGGATCCGGCGGGCCGCCTCGATCTCGTTGCGGGCCGTCGTCACGCTCTCGTACCGCGGGCTGTTGCCGATCAGGCGGGCGTAGTCGGCGAACGATTCCTCGTACGACGCGTAGGCCCGGAACGGCTGCGTCACCTTGCGGGCGACGCCGTCTTCGTATTCGGTGGTCAGCACGTTGACGACCTTGCCCTTCCAGCTCGAACCTGCCTTGATGCCGAACAGGTTGAAGCTGGTGCTGCCGTCCTCATGCTTGATTTCGCGCTTGCCCCAGCCGGATTCCAGGGCCGCCTGGCCCATGATGAGACGGGCCGGCACGCCGCTTTGCTGCGACGCCAGGTTGGCGGCGCGCGACATCTTGGACACGAAGTCGACCACGTGCTCGGGCGCGCCTTCCGCCGCAGCCAGCGCGCGGTCGGCCGGCCGGTTGTTGCGCATGACGTTCAGCAGCGCCGACACCTCACGCGAGCCGCCGGTCTGGAAGTCCAGATCGCCGCCCTGCCCGATGCGTTTGATCGCTTCGTCCGGGACATCGCCGGGTTTGCCCTGCTGCATCTGCGCCAGGATCGCCTGCGACAGGCCGATGCCGGGCGAGGCCAGGTGCAGGGCCAGTTGCTCGTCCGCCATGGACTGCAGCATCTGCGTCTGCTGGGAATCGAACAGCCCTTCCTTGGGCGTGGCCTCGCGCATGCGCTTGACCATCATCTGCAGGAACAGCGCTTCGAACTGCTTGGCGACCTGCTTCTGCTGCTCGGTGCCGGCCGGGTCCTTCTTGACGTCACGCTTCAGGTCCGACAGGCGGCCCATGTCGAAGACCGAATCCTGCCGGGCGCTGCCGCGTGCCGCGTCGTTGGTGTAAGCCATGGCCGTCAGATGATCTCAAGTTCGGCGCGCAATGCGCCCGCGGTCTTCATCGCCTGCAGGATGGCCAGCAGGTCCTGCGGCGTGGCGCCCAGGGCGTTCAGGCCCTTGACCACGTCGGCCAGGTTGGCGCTGGTGCTCACGCGCTGCAGCGAGCCGTTGTCCTGCCGCACTTCGATCTGGGTATTGGGCACCACCACCGTCTGGCCCTGCGTGAACGGCGTGTCCGGCTGAACGACCTCGTTCTGGCGGTTGATGATGACCGACAGGTTGCCGTGCGCCACGGCGGCCTCTTCGATCATGACCGTTCGGTTCATGACGACCGAGCCGGTGCGGGCGTTGATGATGACCTTGGCGACCGTCGGCGCGCGCGTGACCTGCAGGTCTTCCATCTGCGACAGGAAGCGGGCCTGCGAGCCCTGCTCCATGGGCGTGCGCACCTGGATGACGCGGCCGTCCAGCGCCGTGGCCGTGCCCTGTCCGAACTGGCGGTTCAGGGCCGTCGCCACGTTCTGCGCGGTGCCGAAGTCGGTATTGTTCAGTTCGACATGCACGTAGCCGTCGCGGGCAAACGTGGTCGGCACGCCGCGCTCGACGATGGCGCCCGCGCTGATGCGGCCGCCGTTCAACTGGTTGATCTGCACGCTGGAACCGCCCGCGGACGCGCCGGCGCCGCCGACCAGGATGTTGCCCTGGGCAATGGCGTAGACCTGGCTGTCCGCGCCCTTGAGCGGCGTCATCAGCAGCGTGCCGCCGCGCAGGCTCTTGGCGTTACCCATGGACGAGACCACCACGTCCAGCGTCTGGCCGGGCCGCGCGAATGCCGGCAAGGTCGTCGTGACCATGACGGCGGCCACGTTCTTCAATTGCATGTTGCTGCCGGCGGGCACCGTGATGCCCAGCTGCGACAGCATGTTGGTCAGGCTCTGCTGCGTGAATGGCGTCTGGCGCACCTGGTCGCCGCTGCCGTCCAGGCCCACGACCAGGCCGTAGCCGATGAGCTGGTTGCCCCGGACGCCCTGGATGCTGGCCAGATCCTTGAGCCGCTCGGCGTGCGCCGCACCGGCGCCCGCGGCCAGCCCGACGGCCACGCACACCCGCGCCATCAGGGACAGCAAGGTGGATATCGGAGTCTGTTGTTTCATGATTTAGAACGGCGAAGCGATCAGGAAGAAGCGTTGCAGCCAGCCCATGGTCTGGACTTCGTCCATGACGCCCTTGCTGCGGTATTCGATGCGCGCGTCGGCCACTTGCGTGGACGACACGGTGTTCGTGCCCGTGATGGAGCGCGGATCGACCACGCCGGCAAAGCGCACGTACTCGCTGCCGCGGTTGATGGCGATCTGCTTTTCGCCAGCGACCTGCAGGTTGCCGTTGGACATCACGCCCACCACCGTGGTCGTGATGGTGCCGGTGAAGGCATTGTTGGCGCTGCTGTCGCCCTTGCCCTGCGACACATTCCCGCCATTGGCTTCGGTGTTCAGGTTGGCGTTCGCCCAGCTGTCCATGAAGGACGGCGCCGCGGCGATGCCCAGCGTGGTCGAGCCGCTGCGATTGGTATTCGTCGCCACGTTCTTGGACGCGTTGGTGCGCTCGTTCAGCACGATCGTGACGATGTCGCCGACATTGCGCGGCCGGCGGTCTTCGAACAGCGGGTAATTGCCGTAAGTCGTGGGCTGGTAGATGGAGCCCGTGGGCTGCGCCATGGGCATCGGCGGCGGCGGCGGGGCCGCCGTCGTCGGCCCGGTCACGATGGGTTCGGGCGGGATCATGGCGCAACCAGCCGCCAGCAGAGCCAGCGCAGACGCAAGTACCAGGCGCAGGACAGACATGAGCATCACAGTTGGGTCAGGCGGGCCAGCATTTCGTCCGACGTCTTGACGGCCTTGCTGTTCATTTCGTAGGCGCGCTGCGTCGTGATCATGTTGACCAGCTCTTCAGCGACGTTGACGTTGGAGGTTTCGACGTACTTCTGCATGATCGAACCCGCGCCGTCCACACCGGGCTGCAGCAGGTTCGCCGGACCCGACGAGTCAGTTTCCAGGTACAGGTTTTCGCCGATGCTTTGCAGGCCGGTCGGGTTGATGAACGTGGCGATCTGCAACTGGCCGATCTGCACGTTGATGCCGGCGGCGCCGGGTTGCGTCACCGAGACCATGCCGTCGGTGCCGATGGTGATGGACAGCGCGTTGTCCGGCACGTTGATCGGCGGCTGGATGACGTAGCCGCTGACGGTGACGAGCTGGCCGTTCTGGTCGCGCTGCAGCGCGCCGTCACGCGTGTAGGCCTGCGTGCCGTCGGGCAGTTCAACCGGCAGGAAGCCGCGGCCGTTGATCGCCACGTCCATTTCGCTGCCGGTGTTGTTCAGGTTGCCGTCCGAGTGGATACGCTCGGTCGCGGCCACGCGCGCGCCGGTGCCCAGCTGCAGGCCGGACGGCAGTTGCGTGGCATCGCCCACCTGGGCGCCGGGCTGGCGCAGCGTCTGGTACATCAGGTCCTGGAACACGGCACGGCCGCGCTTGAACCCGTTGGTGGAGACGTTGGCCAAGTTGTTGGAAATCACGTCCATGGAGGTCTGCTGACCTTCCAGGCCCGTCTTGGCGATCCACAGCGAACGCATCATGATGAAAGACTCCGGTGCCGCGGCCTGGCCGCGAACTAAATGTTATTTAAATCAGGCGCTTACGGACAGAATGCCGTTGGCGCGTTCCGCGTTGCGGTCCGACTGCTGAATCACCTGCATCTGCTGCTCGAAGCGGCGGGCGTTTTCGATCATGCCCACCATCGACGCCATGGGATTGGTGTTGCTGCCTTCCAGCACGCCCGACAACAGGCGAAGGGCGGGGTCGGCGGGCACCGGCGGTGCGGGCTGGCCGTTGACCGGCGCCATGCGGAAGACGCCGTCGTCGCCGTGCACCAGCTGCTTGTTGTCCGGGTTGACCAGCTTCAGGCGGCCCAGGTTCAGAATGTTGTTCGGCGCGTCGCCGGCGCCCAGCGCCGTGATCGTGCCGTCCGACGTGATGGTCAGCGCGGCCTGGTCGGGCACGTCGATGGGACCGCCCTGGTCCGACAGGACCGGCTGGCCCAGCGACGTCTGCAGCAGGCCGTTGATGCCGACCTGCAGGCTGCCCGCGCGGGTATAGGCCTCGCCTTGCGGCGTCTGCACCGCGATCCAGCCGTTCTCGCTGGCCAGCGCCACGTCCAGGCCGCGGCCCGTGGTCTGCATGGTGCCCATCTCGAAGCTGTTGCCGGGCGTGGACGCCACCGTCGAAACACGCGTAGGCAGGCTCACCCCGTCCGTCACGGGAACCGAGCGATACAGCGCGATCTGCTCGCGAAAGCCCGCCGTGTTCACGTTGGCCATATTGTTGGAGAGCGCGGCCTGATGCTCCGTGATCCGCGCTGCGCCATTCATGGCGGTGTAGATGATTCTGTCCATTGCCTATTCCGTCGGTGTCGTCGCTTGCCCAGCGGGCATTACTTCAGGTTCATCAGGACTTGCATGATTTCGTCCTGGGTCTTGATGGTCTGCGAATTGGCCTGGTAGGTGCGCTGGGCAATGATCATGTTGACCAGTTCGCGGCTCATGTCCACGTTGGACGCTTCGGTCGCCTGACCCACCACCGTCGACATGCTGTTGGTGCCGGGCTGGCCCAGGATCGGCTGGCCGGAAGCCGCCGTTTCCTTCCAGGCGTTGTTGCCCACGGGCTGCAGGCCCTGCAGGTTCGAGAAGTCGGCCAGCACCAGCGTGCCCACGATCTGGGTTTCGCCGTTGGTGTAGCTGGCGACCAGGCTGCCGTCGCTGCTGATGTTGATGCCACTGAACTCACCGGACGTGTAGCCGTCGGGCTTGGCAACCAGCTTGTAGTTGCTGCCGTACTGGGTCGTGCCGGTGTAGTTGATGGCGACGTTCAGCGGATCGGCCGGGGTGGTCGTGCCGCCGGGCTGGGCGAAGGTCAGGTTCACGATCGGCGCGCTGGTCAGCGTGCCGGCGTTGTTGAACGTGAACTTTGTGGGAACGCCCCACACGCCGTTGTTCTCCGTCGTGGGCGACATAGCCTGGCCGTCCATCGTGTAGTACACGTCATATACGCTGGTTCCAGCTTCGGCGGGACGCTTGACGAAATACTGCATGACCTGATGCGAGTTGCCCAGGGAGTCGAACACCGTCATGGGAGAGGCGTTCGTGTAGGTGCTGGAGATCTTGGGGTCGAAGGGTCGGCCCAACTCGACGACGGCGGCGGTAAAGTCGACAAAGCCAGGGATGTTCTCAAGTTTGCCATTGATAACCTCGCCCGCTGCGTTAAGCTCGACGGTCGCCGGTGCCGTGCCGTACACCGCGGCGGGCGGATTGCCAGGGGTCCACGTCAGCGCGCCGCCGGCAGCTTTCGTGAACGTGTACGCCGTGCCACCGAGAGTGATCTTGCCGGGTACTTCCTGCGCCGTCTCCGTATCGTTCAGATAGACGATCTTGGCGTTGGCATCCAGGTTGGCCACGGTGGTGGCGCTGGTCGTCGCCTGCGGCGCGACGTTGGCGGTCGGCAGTTGCAGTTCGACCGGGTTCGCACCGATCGCGCCGGCCGGGTAACCGGTCAGGCGATACCCCTGCGCGTTCACGATGAAGTTGTTCTTGTCGACGAGGAACTCGCCGTTGCGCGTGTACATGACCGAGCCGCTCTGGTCGGTCACGCGGAACATGCCCTTGGCGCCGTCGATGGCGATGTCGTATTCGCCGCCGCCGCCCGTCACGGAACCGACCGTGAAGCGCTGGTTGATGGCCGAGACCTTGACGCCCAGGCCCACGCGCGAGCTGGCGTAGACGTCAGCGAACGATGCGGTGGCCGACTTGAAGCCGACGGTGCCCGAGTTGGCGATGTTGTTGCCGATGACGTCCAGGTTCTGCGCAGCGGCGTTCAAGCCGCTCAATCCTTGTCCGAAGCCCATGTTTACTCTCGCTAATCTTTAGTGGAAAAGCCGCCGCCCGTGCGCCGGCACCAATTCATATCCGCCCGTTCAGGCGCCGATCACCTTGCGCACGTCCAGCATGCTGGTCTGGCCGTCCAGGCCCAGATCCAGACGCAGGCCGTTGGTGGAGTACGCCACGCTCTTCACGTTGCCGTAGCTCAATACTTCCGAGTTCACCTTCGCGCCCTCGGCGTCGGTCGCCAGCACGGACACGTTGTACGCGCCCGGTTCCAGCGCCACGCCGGCGTCGTTCTTGCCATCCCATTCCAGCGTGTACACGCCGTTCTTCTGCTCGCCCAGTTCGATGGTGCGCACAACTGCACCGTTCGAATCCGAGATGCGGACCTGGACCTTGGCGGCGTCGCCCTGCAGATCCAGACCGTAGGGCGTGACCACGCGGTCCGCGGGGTTGGCGCTGTCGACACCGACCTTGACCTTCGTGCCCGGGATCAGGACGCCCTTGCCGATCATCGACACGGCGTTCATCGACTGGGACACGTCGATCTGGCCGCTGATGGCCAGCATGGTGTTCTTCAGGTTGGTGATGCCTTCCACCGTGGAGATCTGCGCCAGTTGCGACGTCAGCTCCGCGTTCTGCATCGGGTTCAGCGGATCCTGGTTCTTGAGCTGCGTGACCAGCAGCTTCAGGAACTGGTCCTGCAGGCCCTGCGCGGTGCTCGCGCTGTTGGCGCCGGTTTGCGCCAGGCCCATGGCCGTGGTGCTCGTGGTTTGGTCGACGGTGGTCATGGATAGACTCTGGCTGGAAATTAGGATTGACCGATGGTCAGCGTCTTCTGCATCAACGCCTTGGCGGTGTTGAGGACCTCGACGTTGGCCTGGTAGGACCGCGATGCCGCGATCATGTTGACCGTTTCGGCCACCGGATCGACGTTGGGCATGCTGATGTAGCCCTGCGCGTCAGCCAGGGGGTGCTTGGGGTCATAGACCATCTTCAGGGGCGACTGGTCCTGGACCACGCCGGCCACGCGAACGCCGCCGATCTCCTGGCCCAAAGCCTGGCCTGCGGCCGGGTTGACCTGGAACACGACCTGGCGGGCGCGGTAAGGCTGGCCATCCGGGCCGACCACACTGTCGGCGTTGGCCATGTTGCTGGCCGCCACGTTCATGCGCTGCGACTGCGCGCTCAACGCCGAACCGGCGATATCGAAAATGCTCAACAAGGACATTGCCTGTTGCTCCCTTTAAAGATCAATCCTGGATGGCGGTCTGCAGCCCGCGGATACGGTTGGAGATCAGCTGCATCGTGCTCTGGTAATGCAGGGTGTTGTCGGCGAACTGCACGCGCTCGATGTCCATGTCCACCGTGTTGCCGTCCATGCTGGGCTGGTACGGCAGGCGGTACAGCAGATCCGTCGGGCCCTGCGACACGGCCTTGGCCGGAATGTGGCGGGCCGACGTCAGCTTGAGCGACGTGTCGGGCAGGCGCATCGTGCCTTCCATGGCGCTTTGCATCGCGGCCTTGAAGTCGATGTCGCGCGCCTTGTAGTTGGGCGTGTCGGCGTTGGCGATGTTCGAGGAAAGCACTTCCTGGCGCTGCGCGCGCAGTGCCAAAGCCTGCTGGTAGAACCGGAAATCTTCGTTGAGCCTGTCGAGCATCGTGGCGCCTTGAATTCGTTGCAGATCAGATAAAGCGAGGGACGCCGGACGCACCGTTATCCCATTGGATGACGGCATGATAGGGGCCGGACCTGTAACACAATCAGCCAAACAACCCGTCATTTCTCATCCAATTCACGTATTGCCGAACGCCGCCCACTTCTACAATTCATCCATCATGAAAATCTCCGCAAGACTCCTTCTCGCGCGCGCCGGCATCGCCGCCCTGCTCCTGGCCTCGGCAAGCGCCGTCCAGGCACAGGCCGCGGCCACCCAGGCCCCGGAAGCGATCATCATTGCGGCGCAGACCTATCTGCAGGAACAACTGGCCTCCCTGCCCGGCGAGGCGTCCATCGCCATCGACCCGCCGCGCACCGACCGCCTGACGCCGTGCGACGACCTGACCCCCTTCCTGCCGTCCGGCATGAAGCTGCGGTCGCGCATGACTGTCGGCGTGCGCTGCAACTCGGCCAAAGGCTGGACCGCCTACGTGCAGGCCTCCGTCAGCGTGGCCGGCCACTATTACGTGGCCTCGCGCCTGATCGCAGCCGGCCAGGCCCTGACCCCGGCGGATCTGGACGCCCGCGAGGGCGACCTGGTCTCCCTGCCCCCCAACGCCATCACCGACCCGCAGGCGGTCGCCGGCATGACCGCCGCCTTCCGCATCAACGCCGGCCAGCCGATCCGCAGCTCGTCGCTGCGCAACGCCCAGTCGGTGCAGCGCGGCACGAACGTGCGGATCAACGCGCGCGGCAACGGTTTCATGGTCAGCAGCGAAGGCGAAGCCATGGGCAACGCGGCCCCCGGCGCCGTCGTCCAGGTACGCACCGCGGGCGGCCAGGTGGTCAGCGGCGTCGTCCGGAACGCCACGCTGGTGGAAATTCAGCTATAGACCTGTTACAAATCGCGTTGCGCCTGGCTCGCATATACCCTAAAGTTCCTCCGGCCCTTGTCGTTACAGAGACATAAGTAGGCGGATCCGTCGCAAACCGACCCAGGACGCCCTGCGGAGAAAACCTTGAAAATCAATTCGACCACCAACCGGCCCCTCGCGGCCGACGCCGTCGGTGCCCGCGCCGAGTCCGCGGTCAGTCAAGCGTATGGCGCCGGCAGCGCCACCGGATCGAGCAGCTCGCAAGTCGCGCTGAGCTCGGCGTCGCGCAAGATGCTGGCCATGCAGGACGGCTCGAACGACATCAACGTCGAGCGTGTCGCCGCCATTCGCGCCGCGATCGCCTCCGGGCAGCTCAAGATCGACACCGGCCGCATCGCCGACAGCCTGATCGCCAGCGCCCGAGACCTGCTGAAATAGCCCGTCCCTTCCCTCTATTGAGCCGTCTGTCATGAGCCTCGTCGATTCCCTGCAATCCTGCATGAAGCAGGAAGACACCCTGATCTCCGAGTTCTCCTCGATCCTCGAGGAAGAAACCGAGGTCCTGGTCAGCCAGGGCAGCGTCGAGACGCTGAACCAGATCACCGAGCGCAAGCGCGGCATCGCGCAGCAATTGGTCGACCTCAGCCAGACGCGCGACAACCTGCTGTCCGAAATCGGCCTGCCCGCGGGCCACATCGGCACCGAACAGGCCGCCGCGCAGTATCCGCAGTTGTCCGGCGTGTGGCAGGCCCTGCTGACCAAGTCGGCCTCCGCCAGCGAAATCAACATGCGCAATGGCGCCCTGATCGACGTGCATCTGCGCTACACCCAGCAATCGCTGGACGCCCTGCGCAATGTTGGCGTCGGCAGCGCCTCGACGTACGACGCGCAAGGCCGCGGCGCCCGCAGCGCCCCGGGCCGCCGGCCGATCGTGGCGGGCTGACGCCTTTTCCGATCTCCTGCGGCATAAAAAATAACGGCGTGCATGGCACGCCGTTTTTTGTTTCCGCGAGACGGGGTCGCGGCCTTACGCCCCGCCCGTCATCTCCAGCAGCGCGAACATCTTCAGCAGCGCCACCGGCAGCATCTTGCCCGACAGCTTGCGCTCGGTGCCCACGATGCCCGAAAACGGACCACGCACCACGTCTGCCGCCGGCGAATGCGCCAGCTGCCAGCATGCCGCGCCAAGCTGCCCGGCCATCAGCGACTGTCGCGCCAGCGTATGGGCGCCATCGACGGCGGGCAGCGCCTGCCAGGCATTGGCCATGTAACGGAACGCCGCCTTGGCCTCCTCCTGCAGAACGAGCCAGCGCGCAATCGTCGCGGCGTCCGCCTGCGACGCCGGCAGGTTCGTCGCGCCGAACAACTGGCCCGCGACCTCGCCGGAGACCGTGTCGATCAGCCGCGCGCAGATGAGGCGGACGCTGGCGCCCTGCCCCTTGCCCGGCAGCACGACTTCGGTGCCGGAGGCCCACAGCGCCAGCGGCGCGGTCTTGGCGCCCGGCGCCGGGCGCAGGCCCGGCATGTCGCCGGGCTGGCCGACGGGCAGGTAACCCACGCTCTTGCCGACGGCGTTCAGGTTGGTCGGGCATTCGTCCTGGATCACGCGCGTGCCACCTGCGCAACGCGCTACCCAGGACACGCCCTGCTCGCTCAACGGCTGCCATAGCGCAACGGTGCCGGCCTCCAGCATGTGGACCAGCGGCAAGGACGACAGGCGCTCGCCCAACCACTGCACGCGAGCCTGCAAGGCCGCCGCCGGATCCGGCTGGGCCGGCGCGGCGGGCGCAAACGAGCTCAACATGCCGTGCGGCAGCGCGAGCTGCTGCGCGGGCGCGGCCAGTGCGGCGCCGCGGTCGCTCATCAACAGCGCGCCCATCAGCGCGCCGCCGGGCAAGGCCTCGCCCTTCATGGCGGTCTTGCCGTGCATCACGAGCAGGTTGCGGCTGCACGCAGCGGAAAATTCACGGCGCACCATCGCCAGTGGCTCATCGCCCAGCGCGGCCAGGCTGGCGCCCGCGCCGTCGCCGACGTACTCGCGCCAGGCGGTGCGCGATTGCAGGCACGCCGGGTCGCTGTCCAGCCACGAAATGGTGTCGTCCAGATTCTGTGCTGCTGCGATCGACGCCGCACCGCCCTGCTGCGGCAGGATGGCCGAGGCCAGCAACTGGCGGCGGCGCGCCGGGTCCACGGCGTCTGGTTCGCGCGACGACGACACCAGCGACGCCAGGTCGGCCTCGCTCGGGGTGTACAGCGCGCGGGCGCGCTCGACCATCGAGAACGCGCGGTCGATCAGCACGTCCGCGCGGGCCAGTTCCATGTGCTCGGGCACCTTCTGGCCGACGGACATGTAATGGATCGGCAGGCGGTGGCGGATGGCGGTGTCGAGCGCCGCGCCCAGGCGGGTGGCTTCGTCCAGCTTGGTGATGATGCAGCCGGCCACATCCTCGCCCACGCCATTGCGATAGGCGTGCGCCACCTCGTCGAGCGTGTCGCCCTGGCTGGCGGCGTTGAGCACCAGCAGCCGGCGAACGGGCTTGCCGGCGTTGCACAGCATCGATGCCTGCTCGGCCACCAGGCGGTCGCGCTGGCTGATGCCGGTGGTGTCGATCAGCACGATCTTGCGGTTGCCCAGTTCGGCCAGAATGCGGCGCAGCTCGCCGGCATCGCGCACCGAGTGCGCCGGCACGCCCATCAGGCGGCCGTAGATCTGCAATTGTTCCAGCGCGCCGATCCGGAACAGGTCGGTCGTCAGCATGGCGACCTGCTCCCGGCCTTCGCGGGCCACGCAACGGGCGGCCAGCTTGGCCAGCGTCGTGGTCTTGCCCACGCCGGTCGGGCCGACCAGCGCATACACGCCGCCAGCCAGGAATTCGTCTTCGGAACGCACCACCGGCAGATGGGTCACCAGTTCATTGCGTGCCCAGCTCTGCGCAGCCTCGGTGGAGAGACCTTGCGGCAGGCGCTCGACCAGCGTGCGGACCAGCTTGGTGCTGAAGCCGGCGTCCAGCAGGCTGCGGAACAGCGCGGCGCCCGCGGGCTCGCGCCCCGGACCTTGGCGGCCGCCCCACAGCAGCCCGTCCATGCGGGTTTCCAGCGCGCCGCGCAAGGCACTGATGGCGTCCTGCAGACCGGCGGCCGTATCGGCCGGCAGATTCGCGGGCGGCAAGCCCTGCGGCGGACGCACGGGGGCATCGGGCATGCGGCCCATGGGCGGCGCGGCATGCAGCATGGCCGGTTGCGGCGCCGCTGCCGGCGGCATGGCGGGCGCCTGCACGGGTGCGGGCGGCGCGGCGTAGCCTTGGGGCGCGTGATAGGCGGTGGCGGGCGCAGCGGCCATGGCGGCTGCGGGCGCGGCGGTGGCCATGCGCTCGGGCATGGCGGGAGCCGGCGGCGTCATGCGGACTGCCGGCGCAAGCGGCGGCAGCTCGACGCGTACTGGTGCGGCCGGCTGAGGTGCGACCGGCTGAGGTGCGGCCGGCTGAGGTGCGACCGGCTGAGGTGCGACAGCCGTCGGTGCAACCGAAACCGGCTGCGGTGCAGCGGGTACGAATTCTGCCGGCGACGGTTCAATCTCCGGCTGCGCCGACGCCGCATACGCGGACTGGTAAGCGGCAATGGATCGCGCCGGCGGCGCGTAGCCGGCTGGCGGCGCGGGCGGCATGGCAACCGGCGCAACCTGCGGTCGCGCCATCCCGGCCGGTGCGCCGAACGACGGCGCCGCGGGCTGACGTTCCTGCGCCGGCGGCGCATAGGCCGGCGCTTCGCGCGGCGGCGTCTGCTGCTGCGGCGCGTCGTCAAAGGCGCCATCAACGGTGGCCAGCACCTCGATCCCGCCCTCGACGCTGCGGTTCGACACGATCAGCGCGTCCGGCCCCAAGGCCTCGCGCACCTGACGCATCACGTCACGGGTGTTTGCCCCGTAAAAGCGGCTGATCTTCATTGCCCATTGCTCCCGCCGATCAGCGCCGTCACGCGGACGATGCGCTCATCAGGAATTTCCGTATTCGACAACACGCCAAGCTGCGGCAGATGATGCCGCAGGAAGCGCGACAGCGGCGCGCGCAGCACCGGCGACACCAGCAGCACCGGCGCATTGCCCTGGGATTCCTGCCGTTCGACCGCCGCCTGCGCCTCGCGCAGCAGCGTGTCGGCCAGCCCCGGCTCCAGGCCGCCGCTGGTCGTCATGGCCTGCGACAGCACGCGTTCCAGCTTCACGTCCAGGCCGATCACGCGCAGCTCGCCCTCGCCGGGGAACCATTGCTGCGTGATGGCGCGGCCAAGCGCGCGGCGCGTCAGCGCGATCAGCTCGTTGATGTCCGGCTGGCCGCCCGACCCGGCGGCCATCGCCGCCAGACGCGGGCCATGCTCGGACAGCGTATCGATGATGGTGCGCATGTCGCGGATCGGCACTTCTTCCGACAGCAGACCCTGCAGCACCTTCTGCAGCGCGGTGAGCGACAGCGTCTTGGGCACCAGGTCCTCGACCAGCTTCGGCGCGTCGCGGCCGATGCGATCCAGCAGCTGTTGCACTTCCTGGCGGCCCAACAGGTTCGAGCCGTGGCGATGCATCAGGTGATTCAGGTGCGTGGCCACCACCGTGCCCGCATCCACCACCGTGTAACCGGCCACCTGCGCCTGATCGCGCAGCGAGCTGTCGATCCACAGCGCCGGCAGGCCGAACGCCGGATCGGTCGTCGGCGTGCCCTTGATCTGCATGGTCACGCCGCCCGGGTCGATGGCCAGCCACTGACCCGGCATCGCGACCCCCGTGCCCACTTCCACGCCGGACAGCAGGATGCGGTAATCGTTGGGCTTGAGTTCCAGGTTGTCGCGGATGTGCACGACCGGCGGCAAAAAGCCCACGTCCTGCGCAAACTTCTTGCGCAGGCTGCGGATGCGGTGAAGCAGCTCGCCGTTCTGCGCGTGGTCCACCAGCGGAATCAGGCGGTAGCCCACTTCCAGCCCCAGCTGGTCCACCATCGACACGTCTTCCCAGCTTGCCTCGGCAGCCGCGGCCTGCGCCTGGGTGATCGCCTGCGGCGGTATCTCCTCGGCGGCCACGGCGGCGGCCTTCTTGCGTTTGAGCAGCGCCCAGCCGCCCCAGCCCAGCGCGGCGGCCAGCGTCAGGAACGCGATGTGGGGCATGTTGGGGATAAGGCCCATGATGCCGATGATGCCGGCGGTCAGGAACAGCACGCTCGGGTTGGAGAACAGCTGGCTGATGATCTGCTGGCCGATGTCCTGGTCGGTCGACACACGCGACACGACCACGCCGGCGGCGGTGGAGATCACCAGCGCGGGGATCTGGGCAACCAGGCCGTCACCGATGGTCAGCAGCGTGTAGACGCGGCCGGCTTCGCCCATGGACATGTCGTGCTGCGCCACGCCGACGACCAAGCCGCCGATGATGTTGATCGCCATGATCAAGAGGCCGGCGATGGCGTCGCCGCGCACGAACTTGGAGGCGCCGTCCATCGAGCCGAAGAAGTCCGATTCCTGCGAGACTTCCGACCGGCGCTTGCGCGCCTCGTCTTCGCCGATCAGGCCGGCGTTCAGGTCCGCGTCGATCGCCATCTGCTTGCCGGGCATGGCGTCCAGGGTGAAGCGCGCGCCCACTTCCGCGATACGGCCCGCACCCTTGGTGATGACGATGAAGTTGATGATGGTCAGGATGATGAAGACGATGATCCCGACCGCGAAGTTGCCGCCCACCAGGAAGTGCCCGAAGGCCTCGATCACCTTGCCCGCGGCGTCCGGGCCCGTGTGACCGTGCAGCAGCACGACCCGGGTGGACGCGACGTTCAGCGACAGGCGCAGCAGCGTCGCGAACAGCAGGACGGCCGGGAACGCGGCAAAGTCCAGCGGCTTGCGCGTGAACATGGCCACCAGCAGGATCATCACGGACAACGCGATGTTGAAGGTGAACAGCAAGTCCAGCAGGAACGTGGGCAGGGGCAGCACCATCATGCCCAGCACCATCACGATCAGGATGGGACCCGCCAGCAGCCGCGCATGCGTGCCGCCGTTATTCTTCAACATGGTGAGCAGAGCGCTCATTCCTTAAACTCCTTGTGCTGCGGTTTTTGCCTGCGGGTCCAGTTCGGCTGGCACGTTCAACTTCGTGGGGGCCGGGGGTTCAAGCCCCCAACCCGAGCGCCAGGATCGTAGCTGGAATACCCATGCCAGCACTTCCGCCACCGCGGTATACAGCTCGGCCGGGATTTCTTGTCCCAGCTCGACGTGTTGATGCAATGCGCGCGCCAACGGCGGCGCTTCCAATGTGGGAATCTTGTTTTCGGCGGCCAGCTCGCGGATCTTCGCGGCGATCAGGCCCGTGCCCTTGGCCAGCACGCGCGGCGCGCCGCCCTTCGATTCGTCGTACTTCAGCGCCACCGCATAGTGCGTCGGGTTGGTGACCACGACGTCGGCCTTCGGCACCTCGGACATCATGCGCCGGCGGGCCGCCTGACGCTGCTGCTGCCGGATGCGCGCCTTCACATGCGGATCGCCTTCGCTTTCCTTGTGCTCCTGGCGCACATCTTCCTTGGACATCCGCAGCTTCTTCAGATGGCTCCAGATCTGCCAGGGCACGTCCAGCATGACGATGATGAGCAGCGACGCCACGATGAAGGCGCAGCACATTGCCACCAGGGTCAGCGCCTTGGTCAGCGCGGCCGACGGCGCCACGTGCATCAGCCCCATCATGTCGTCGTGATAGCGCCAGATGACCCAGACCGCTACGCCGCCGACCAGCAGCGCCTTGGCCAGCGCCTTGATCAGCTCCACCACCGTCTGCGACGAGAACATGCGCTTCAAGCCGGCCAGCGGGCTGAGCTTCGAAAAATTGGGCGTCAGGGGCTTGGTCGAAATCACCAGGCCGCCCAGCACCACGCTCGACAGCACTGCAACCACCGCGAGCAGGCCGAATATCGGCAGCAGCACCAGCAGCGCATGGCCGAAACCGCTTACCGCCTGCTCGACCATGACGCCGGGATCCAACGCGACGCGCTGATCGAAGGCCAGTCCGTTGCGCAGCACGCCGCTCAGGCCCCTGTACAGCGACCCGCCGCCCGCCCAGATCGCGGCGACACCTACGGCCAGCATCATGAACGTGCCCAGTTCCCGGGAACGCGCAATCTGCCCCTCCTCGCGCGCCTTTTCCAGGCGCCTGGGAGAGGCGGCTTCGGTTTTCTCGAGGTCGCTTTCTTCGGACATGCTCTACGGGATCGTTGCGGCTCGCTGACGTGGAATGCAAGCCGCCCGCCGAGATTCTAGGAGGCGCCGGGGGTTGGCGATATGCCAAGAAACGGGGGGAAAGCGGCGCTATTCCCGGATGCGCCGCCGGCTGCCGGTCAGCCCCCCCTAGGCGTGCGCCTTCAGCCCGCCGCTTCAACTTGCCACATCAAGCCGCCCTATCAAGCCGCCCCATCAAGCCGCAACATGAACGCCCGCGTAACTCCACCCCGTCAACCCGCCACCGGCGCCGCCCGTCCCCCGGCGCCCTGCCCGTCCACGATCGCCTGGAACCGCGCGTAATCCAGCCCGATGCGCACGGCGCCCCAGTGTTCCGGCCCCAGATAAATGGGCAGGGAAATGTCGTTGACGATCTCGCCGGTATCCCGCGAATACGTCTGGAACAACTGCGCGCCCGTGTTGGCAGCCAGCCGGGCGCCCACGGGATCGTCAAAGATCCGCTTGTTGCGCACCCGGACGATGTCGACCTTCGGATCGCCGGTCGGCGCCAGCGAGAACCGGCTGTTGTGCGCGGGTGCGTAACCCCGGTTGTCCACCAGGATCGTGTAGATCGCGCCGGGCACCGCCTGCAGCACACTGTCGAGCAGGCGCGTCAGCGGCTCGTCGATGGCCCGGTCATACGCCGTGTGATACCGCGGCGGCTCGCTGCCGGGAATGCGCTGGTAATGGCGGTCGAACACGTCGACACCCCGCCGCCGGGCATCGTGCAGCAGTCCGGCCGCCGCGTCCGCGAACGCCTCCAGCGACGCCGACAGGCTGTCGAACGCGGTATCGCCGGTGCGCATGTCGGCCAGCACCTCCTGCACGCTTTCGGTCTGGCGGCGGATGCGGTCGATCTCGCCCGACATGCTGCCCACCCGTTCCAGCACGTCCGCGCTCAGTGCCGCGATGCGCCCCACCTCCTGGCTCATGCCGTGATTGGTGGCGTCGACCTCGCCAATCGCCTGGACCACTTCACCCACCTGCCGGTTCATGCTGTCGAAGTCGCGCACGAAGCGCTCGAACCCGTCACAGGTGCGGTTCAGCACCGCGCCCGACGCGTCCACATCCTCGCGCAGCGTGCCGGTCTGGCGCTGGGTGGATTCGACCAGGCCCAGCATCTCTGAGGTATGGCGGCCGATGTCGCCGGTGGCGGTGTTGACGCGTTCGGCCAGACGGCCGACCTCGCTGGCCACCACCGCAAAGCCCCGTCCCGCGTCCCCTGCCCTGGCCGCCTCGACGCCCGCGTTCAACGCGAGCAACTGGGTCTGCAGCGCAATGCCTTTGATTGCCTGGCTGATGTCGCCCACGGATTTCGCGCGGGCGGCCAGTTGCCCCACCACTTCGGTAAAAGCCGCCATCTCTTGCGTCATGCGGTCGACGCGCGTCTTGACCTCGGTCAGCTCCGCCAGCGCCTGCTCTGCGGCATGCAGATTCTGGCCGGACACGGCGGCGATTTCGCGGGCATGCGTGGAGGTGGATGCCGACAGGTCAGCGATCTGCGCGCCGCTGGCGGCAAGCGCGTCGGCGGCCCTGGCCTGCTCGCGCGCCAGCAGCGAACAGCGCCCCGCCTGGAACTGCGTGCGCGCCGCGTTCAGCGCGATCTCGATGCTGGACTGGCGCACCGTCATGACCCGCACGCGGATCTGCGCCAGAAAACGGTACAGTGGCCAGGCGGCCGGACTGAAAGACAGGGCGCGCTCCGACAGCATCGCGTCGCCGCGATTGAGCCGACGCAACAAGCCCCACATGCCGCCCAGGCGGAATACGGATCTGGCCATGATGAACCTCCTCTCCCTGGCCCGGACCGCCTGCTTTGGGCATCCGTGGCCTGACGCGCTAGGCGCGCCTTGTCTCGCGCTGCAAGGCCCCGATTATTGTTGGCAGGAGTCTATCGGGAGGGTCGCGTTTGCGCTCTTAGGGAATACGTCATGCGGACGAGGCCGCACAGACGGCCAAGTGCAGCAGGCAACCGCAAGGACGCAGCCGCGCGCGGGTGTCAGACACCAGGGCCATGCGGGTGTCTGACACCGGGGCGATGTCTGGAAGCGAACATCGCCCGAGGGCCGGGCTTAGAAGCCCAGGCTGGCCAGCAGGTCGTCGACCTGGTCCTGGCTGGTGACCACGTCGGTCTTGCCTTGCGGGTTGATCTGCGGACCGTTGAGCAGGCTGTTGGCTTCATCGCGGCGCTCTTGCGGCACGTTGTCCAGCAGCACCTGCAGCAGTTCGCGTTCGATCGCGCCCACCACGTCCATCATGCGCATGATGACCTGGCCCGTGAGGTCCTGGAAATCCTGCGCCATGATGATTTCCATCAGCTTGGACTGCGTCTGCTGCGTCTGCTTGGGCACGTCGGCCAGGAAGGCGCGCGTGTCCTGCACCAGTTCGCGCGCTTCCGGCATCTCCAGCGGCTGGTCGTACCATTGCTGCCAGCGGCTATCCAGCGCCTGGGCCGAACGCGACATGTTGTCCTGGATAGGACCGGCCTGCTCGGTGGCGTTGAGCACCCGGTTGGCGGCCTGCTCGGTCATCTGCGCCACGTACCGCAGGCGGTCGCGCGCATCGGGGATTGCATTGGCGGCGTCCTTGATCGCTTGATCCAGGCCCAGTTCGCGCATGCTGTCGCGCAGCATGCGGGTGAGCGAGGCGATGCGATGGATCAGGTCGGGCGACTCTGCCGGGTCAACTGTTTCCGTTGAGCTCATCGCACACCTCACCCGCCAATTTTCTCGAAGATCTTGTTCAGCTTTTCCTCCAGCGTTGCCGCGGTGAAAGGCTTGACCACGTAACCGTTGGCGCCGGCCTGGGCTGCGGCAACGATGTTTTCCTTCTTGGCTTCCGCCGTCACCATCAGCACCGGCAGCGAAGCCAGCGATGCGTCGGCGCGGATCTGCTTGAGCATCTCCAGACCGTCCAGGTTGGGCATGTTCCAGTCGGACACCACGAACTGGAAGCCGCCGTTGCGCAGCTTCTCCAGGCCAATAGCGCCGTCCTCGGCCTCATCCACGTTTTCGAAACCCAGCTCCTTGAGCAGGTTGCGGATGATCCGCCGCATGGTGGGGAAGTCATCCACCACCAGAATCTTCAGGCCCTTGTCTACCATCTTTCACTCCAGAAAAAATTTGCTTGAGACCGATCGTGGCGTCTGTCCGCGTTAAACGCGGTGCCCACGGTCGCCCAGGCGAGTCAGAATGCGTTCGCTCATCGCCGACAACGGCACCACTTCACTTGCAGCCCCGATGGCAATGGCCTCGCGAGGCATGCCAAAGACCACGCAGCTTGCTTCGTCCTGCGCGATCGTGTGCGCGCCCGCCCGGTGCATGGCCAGCATGCCGGTCGCGCCATCCTTGCCCATGCCCGTCAGGATCACGCCGATGGCGTTCTTGCCCGCCGCCACGGCCGCGGAATTGAACAGCACGTCCACGGACGGACGGTGGCGGTTGACCGGTTCGCTGGCTTCCAGCTCGATGACGTAGTTGGCGCCACTGCGGCCCAACCGCATGTGCATCTCGCCGCCCGGCGCCAGGTACACGTGGCCCGGCAGCACGCGCTCGCCGTGCACGGCCTCGCGCACGGTCACGGCGCACAGCGCATCCAGGCGCTGCGCGAACGACCGCGTGAAGCCGGCCGGCATGTGCTGCGTGATCAGGATCGCGGGGCTGTCCGGCGGCAGCGGCTGCAGGACTTCGCGGATGGCTTCGGTGCCGCCGGTGGACGCGCCCACGATGACCAGCTTTTCCGAGCTGGACAGCGGACGGCGCAGCATGGGCGCCGGCGCGGCTGCCGCCGCATGGGGCGTGGGCGCGCGCAGCTTGGCGCGCGACGCGGCGCGGATCTTGTCGGCAATGAGTTCCGTGTATTCGAGCAGGCCGTCGCGGATGCCCAGCTTGGGCTTGGTCACGAAGTCGATGGCGCCCAGTTCCAGCGCACGCAGCGTGATTTCGCCGCCACGCTCGGTCAGCGACGACACCATCACGACCGGCATCGGACGCAGGCGCATCAGCTTTTCCAGGAAATCCAGCCCGTCCATGCGGGGCATTTCCACGTCCAGCGTCAGCACGTCGGGGTTGTGACGCTTGATCAGGTCGCGCGCGACCAGCGGATCGGGTGCGGTCGCAACCACTTCCATATCCGGCTGGCTATTGATGATTTCGGTCATCAAGCCGCGCACAAGCGCGGAGTCATCCACACACAAAACGCTTATTTTCTTCATCTTGTTTGCTGCCCTGGCCCGTTCAGGCCTTATTTGCGCATTCGTAGACTGTCTGCCCGCGCAGACGGAAATCCCGGCTGATGTACGTGAAGTTCTCGGAGTGGCCGGCAAACAGCAGGCCGCCCGGCTTCATGAGGGGCACGAACCGCTCCAGAATCTTGGCCTGGGTCGGCTTGTCGAAATAGATCATGATGTTGCGGCAGAAGATCACGTCGAACTTTTCGGTGATCCCCCACGACGGCGACAAGAGGTTCAGCGTCTCGTAGCGCACCATCTCGGCGATCTCGGGCCGCACCCGCACATGCCCTTCGTTCGCGCCGCGTCCTTTCAGGAAGAAGCGGCGCAGGCGCTCGCTTTCCATCTTCGCGACGCGTTCGTTCGGATAGACGCCGGTGCGCGCGCGGTTCAGCACGCTGGTGTCGATGTCGGTAGCCAGCACGGTCGAGCCGGCGGCCCGCGCGCCCAGGGCTTCGGTCAGCGTAATGGCGATCGAGTACGGCTCTTCGCCCGTCGAGGCTGCACAACACCACACCGAAACGGGTCCCCCGCGCTTCTTCGCGAAGTCCGCCAGGATTGGAAAGTGATGCGATTCACGGAAAAACGCGGTCAGGTTCGTCGTGAGCGCGTTGATGAAGTCTTCCCATTCCGCGGCGTCGGGCTCGTTTTCCAGGCTGTCCAGATAACTGCCGAAATCCTGCCCGCCCAACGCCCGCAGGCGGCGCGCAAGGCGGCTGTAGACCATCTCGCGCTTGTGCGTGCCGAGCGAAATGCCGGCCCGCGCGTGGATCATCTTGCGGACGCGGGAAAAGTCCGCGTCACGGAAATCAAACTGGCGGTCCACCGAAATGGACGGGGCCGTATTCGCCGAAGTTGCCACGCGTATCCTCAGCGTCCCAGAGCAGGCGCATCGGGCGCGTGCAGGCGGGCGTCGTCATAGGTGGCGTGCACCGATGAGAGCCGATGCGCCGGCACTTCGATGACCTCGCCCGTATTGATCTTGAACACGGCCACCGCTTCGGCCAGGCGCTGCGCCTGTTCCTGCAGCGAGCCTGCGGCGGCAGCCGCCTCTTCCACCAGCGCCGCATTCTGTTGCGTCACTTCGTCCATCTGCGACACGGCCCGGTTCACCTGGTCGATGCCGCTGGATTGTTCTTCGGACGCTGCCGAGATCTCGCCCATGATGTCCGTCACGCGCTTCACCGAGGCCACGATTTCCTGCATCGTGGAGCCGGCGCGTTCGACCTGCTGCGAACCCGCGCCCACCTTGGTCACGGAGTCTTCGATCAGGCCCTTGATTTCCTTGGCGGCCTGGGCGCTGCGCTGCGCCAGCGAACGAACTTCGCCCGCCACCACCGCAAAGCCCTTACCCTGCTCACCGGCGCGCGCGGCTTCCACCGCCGCGTTCAGCGCCAGGATGTTCGTCTGGAATGCGATGCCGTCGATCACCGACACGATTTCCGAGATCTTGCGCGAGCTGGCCGAGATGCCTTCCATGGTGTGCACCACTTCCGACACCGCCGCGCCGCCGCGCTCGGCCACGTCAGACGCGCTGGCGGCCAGCTGGTTGGCCTGGCGGGCATTGTCCGCGTTCTGCTTGACGGTCGACGCCAGCTCTTCCATCGAAGCGGCGGTCTCTTCCAGCGAAGCGGCCTGCTGCTCCGTACGGCTGGACAGGTCCGTGTTGCCCGCCGCGATCTCATGCGAGCCCACGTTGATTTCATCGACGCCGCGGCGCACCGAGGCCACCGTGCGGGTCAGGCTTTCCTGCATGCGCTTGAGCGCGGCGAAAAGCTGGCCGATCTCATTGGTGTTGCTGACTTCCACGCGCGCCGTCAGGTCGCCGCCGGCAATGCGGTCGAAATGGTGGCCGGCTTCCTTCAGCGGCTGCAGCACGCGGCGGCGCAGGAAGACGTAGGTGGCAAACACCAGCAGCGCCGCGATGATGCCGCCGGCGCTGACGGCCATCAGCACAAACTGGTAGCGCACTTGCGCCACTTCGAACGCGTCCGTCATCTTGCTGGCGCGCCAGAAGTCAAAGCCTTCGACGGCGCGCGCAAAGCGGCCTTCCAGGGCGTCTTGCACCTTCTGGATCTGCGTCTGGTAAGCCGGCATGTCGGCCTTTTCCAGCGCGGCGACCAACGGTGCGACACCCTGCTGCACCAACGCCGCATAGGAGTCGTCGATCTCCTTCAGGGCCTCGGCGGCTTCGGCCGGCCGTGGCAGGGTCTTGAAGAAATCGAACTCGGCCTGGCCCTTGTTCAGCGA
Source organism: Achromobacter animicus (assembly GCF_902859585.1). Classification (GTDB taxonomy): domain Bacteria; phylum Pseudomonadota; class Gammaproteobacteria; order Burkholderiales; family Burkholderiaceae_B; genus Achromobacter; species Achromobacter animicus. Next base: position 27,059 of record NZ_CADIJM010000027.1, read on the forward strand.
CGCCTTGGCACGTTCCAGCAGGCCGGCGGCCTCGCTGGACAGACCTTGCGCCAGCAGGGTCGGCTGACCGACGCTGCGCACGATGTCCGCATAGTTCAGGGTCGCGGCACGGGTTAGGCCGTTCAGCGTGTCCTTGTGGCTTAGCACGACGCGGTTGACGGCGTCGTTCAATTCCTGCGATTGCTTGATCTCGGCCAGCGTCCCATTGCTGATGCGCAACGACAACACGCCCAGCGCGGCACCAATCACCAACATGAATGAGAAGAACGCCAGCACCCACAACAGGCTGCTGCGTATCGTCATGTTCGCGAAAAACTTGCGCATCACAAGAACCATCCCTTGACTGCAATCGTTAAAGGAAAGCGCCACATCGCGATCAATATGGCGCCTTTACCCCGCATTCCGGCCGGACTCCGATCAGGAGGCGACCTTCTCCACCAGCGCCATTTCGTCGCTGGTCATCAGCTTTTCAATGTCCACCAGGATCAGCATGCGCTCATCCACGGTGCCCAGGCCGGTCAGGTACTCGGTCGACAGCGTGGCGCCGAACTCGGGCGCCGGACGAACCTGGCCCGAGTTGAGCATCAGCACGTCCGACACGCCGTCCACCACGATGCCGACGACGCGGCGGTCGAGGTTGAGGATGATGACGACGGTCTGCTCGTTGTAGTCGACGCGGCCCAGGTTGAACTTGATGCGCAGGTCGACGATCGGCACGATGATGCCGCGCAGGTTCGTCACGCCCTTGATGAACGGCGGGACGTTTGCGATGCGGGTGACCGTGTCGGCGTCGTAGCCGCGGATTTCCTGCACCTTCAGGATGTCGATCCCGTATTCCTCGTCGCCCAGCGTGAAGACCAGGAACTCGCTGCCGACATCTTCATTGCGCGCGGCTTGCGCTTGCGGTTTGGCTGCCATGATTTTTTAGTGCTCCATCAATTCAGAACGGCTTCGGGCTGCGACCAGCGCTCCCGGTTGGCGCGCGCGAGCGCAAATACGTCGACAATCAGGGCCACGCTGCCATCGCCAAGAATGGTGGCGGCGGAAATGCCCGGGACCTTGCGGTAATTCGATTCCAGATTCTTGACCACCACCTGATGCTGTCCGATCAGGTGATCGACCAGCAGCGCGAAGCGCCGGTCCTCGGCCTGCATGATGACGGCGATCGCCTGCGTCGGATCGGTCTGGGCCTCGCCCACCGAGAACACGCGATGCATCTCGACCAGCGGCAGATATTCGCCACGCACGTGCATGACGCGCTCGTTGCCGGCAACCGAGTAAATCTGGTCGTTGGTGGGCTGCAGCGATTCGGTGACGTGGTTCAGCGGCAGGATGAAGGTCTCTTCACCGACGCGCACCGACATGCCGTCCAGAATGGCCAGGGTCAACGGCAGCACGATGCGGGTCGTGGTGCCGTTGCCCGGCTCGCACGACAACTGCACGTGGCCGCCCATGTCCTGGATGTTCCGGCGCACCACATCCATGCCCACGCCCCGGCCGGAAATGTCCGTGACCTTTTCGGCCGTGGAGAAACCGGGCGCGAAAATCAGCTGCCAGATCTCGTCGTCGGGCGAGTTTTCGTTGACGGCCAGGCCTTGCGCCATGGCCTTCTTCAAAATCTTTTCGCGGTTCAGGCCACCACCGTCGTCGCTGACTTCGATGACGATGTTGCCGCCGTTGTGCTGCGCGGACAGCACCAGCTGGCCAACCGGATCCTTGCCGGCGGCAATACGCTTTTCGGGCGTTTCGATGCCGTGGTCCAGGCTGTTGCGCACCAGGTGGGTCAGCGGGTCGATGATGCGTTCGATCAGGCTCTTGTCCAGCTCGGTCGCGCGGCCGTACGTTTGCAATTCGATCTGCTTGCCCATCTTGCCGGCGATATCGCGCACCAGGCGCGGGAAGCGGCTGAACACGTAATCCATCGGCATCATGCGGATCGACATGACGGCTTCCTGCAGATCGCGCGCATTGCGCTCCAACTGCTCCATGCCGTTCAGCAGGCGATCGTGCAGCACCGGATCCAGCGTGGAGGCGGTCTGCGCCAGCATGGCCTGCGTGATGACCAGCTCGCCCACCAGGTTGATGACCTGGTCGACTTTTTCAACGCCGACGCGGATCGAGGTCGATTCCTTGTCTGCATGGGCGGCGGCGGAAGCGGCCGGACGCGCGGCGGCACGGGCGGCCGGCGCACCAGCGTCGGCGGCCGCTG
>NZ_CADIJM010000028.1 GCF_902859585.1 Achromobacter animicus
CGGTTTGCGGCTGGCTTGCCCCGCCGCATGTGGCTCGGCGCTCTCCTGGAGAGCGCAATCCACGATACAGGAGACGAGCCGCCTTCCGATTAACGAGCGACCATAATGTCTTGAGAGATAACGCCACAAACCCGCGACGGTCTCGGCAGGGTGTCTGACACCTGCATAAAGAAAGGGCCTTTTCATCCAACGATGAACAAGGCCCTTTCTGTTTTCAATCTGGCGTAACGCCAACGCCCTCACCCCTGCTGCATCCCCGCCCTCGCCTTGAGCGCCCGGGCAAAGAACGCCCCCAGCAGCGGCAACAGCACGGCCGAGCCGCCGAATAGCGCGCCCGGTCCGATCTCGTCCACCACCGCCCCCGCCAGCGCCACGCCGGCCGCCTGCCCCATGAACAGGCACGACGCGAACCACGCGACCGCCGTGCCACGCGCCGACGGCACCATCTGTGTTGCGTTCGTCTGCAGCGTCGCGTGCAGCAGGTAGTACCCAAAACCCGCCAGGACGCTTGCCAGCAGGCTCCACATCCACACCGGTCCCAACAGGTACGACAGGAACGCCACGCCCAGCACCAGTCCGCCCGCGACAGCCAGGCCGCGCTCGCCGAGCCGCTTCAGGATGCGCCCCGCGACGACCGTGTAGATCAGCCCGCCCACCGCGTACACGGCCACCAGCGCGCCCGCGGCCGTCAGCGAGATATCGAATCGCTCATGCAGGTACGACGGCGCAAAGGCCAGCGCGCCGAACACCAGCAAGCCTTCGATGAACACCGTCGCCAGCACCACGCGTGCCCATGGCGTGCCGAGCACCAGCCGCGCCTGCGCGATAAAACCTTGCCGTGGCGCACCGGGATCGACCTGCGCAAAGCCGGCCGCGCGCTGGCGACGCACTTCCAGATGCAGCAGCACGCCCACGATCAGATAGCCCGCCACGAGCGCGGCAAAGGCCCAGCGCCAGCCGACGGTATCGGCGAACAGGCCGCCCGCAAGCTGGCCGGCGGACATGCCGAGGATGGTGCCGGTCAGAAAGCGCGCCAGCGTCGCCTGCCGGCGTTCATAGGGGACGTTGTCGCCGATCCAGGCCATGGACAGCGGCACGATGCCCGCGCCAGCGGCGCCCGACAAGGCGCGGCAGAACACCAGCATATCGAGCGATCCGGCCATGACGGCGCCGGCGCTGCCCAGCGCGCACGCCACGGTGGCGACGCTGACCACGCGGTATTTGCCGTAACGGTCGCCCACCGGACCGAAGAACATCTGCAGCACGCCATAAGCCACGGCAAACGCCGTGACCGCGCGCGCGGCCTGCCCGGTGGTGGTGCCGAATTCCGCCGCCAGTTGCGGCAGCATGGGATCACAGATTCGGAAAGCGCTGGCGCTGACGAAGGCGGCCAGCGCCAGCAGCGCGATCGCGCGTGCTTCGGAGGACAGGGCGGGCATGGATAACCGGCGGCGGGGCGAAAGTCGAAGCCCGCACCTTACCGCAGCCCGGCCCGCTTGGCGAAACCGCCGGGCGAAGTGTCCGCCCGGCGCAACGCTCAGTAGGCGAGGCGATAGCCCGACGGCATGCGGCGCGCGGTGAGCAGCATGCCGCCGCTCTTGAGTTCACGCAGCGACAGCTTAGATTGCTCGACCTTTTCGACGCGGTAGCGGTTCAGATAGATCGGATCGGTGGGGTCCACCGGCTCGCCGGCCGACTTGGTGGTGCGCATCGTGTAGACGCCGTTCTCCACGCTCCAGCAGCCCGTCTCGCGCAGCGCGGGACGCGTCTTGCGGCCGATCTTGAGCAGGGATTCGTAGGACATTGTGCCGTCGGCCGACAGCACGATCAGCGCTTGCATGTCGCCAGCCACGTCGCGCGGACGCGAATTCGACAACCAGGTGCCGACCATCGGGTCACCAGCCTTGGCGGGCGTGCAAGCCACCGGCTTGGGCGGATCCGCAGGCTGGGCCTCGGTGATGGCGGCGGGCTTCCTGGCGGCGCAACCGGCCAGGATCACGAGGGCGCAGGCAACGCCTGCCGTACGCAAAAACACACTGCTCATGACTTCCTCAAGACGTCCGCCGACGCGCCGCGCCGATCACACCGGCACGTCCCAGGCGCAGCGGACTTCACGCACTCTAAATAGGCGCCAGGGAAGAATCAACGAGGATCCGCGCCGTGTGCAAATGCGCAACAGTGCGGCCGCGAGCGCGCCCGGAATCCGCGCGGAAACCGCAAAAATGCGTTGGTTTCAAGCGACAGAGCCTCTCTATATATAGAGCGCCCCGAAGCGGCTACAGCGGCAGCCGCTGTTCGTGCTTGATCTCGCGAAGCGCCACGATGGTGCGCGTCTGCCGGATGCCCGGCATGTTGAAGAGGAACCGGTGCAGGAAGCGGTCATAGGCTTCGGGGCTTTCGACCAGGATCTTCAACAGGAAGTCCGAATCTCCGGTGACCGCATAGCACTCCAGGATTTCCGGCGCATCGCGCACCGACCGCTCGAAGTGTTCAACGGTGTTGGCCGAGTGCCGCTCCAGGCTGATCTGCGCAAACATGCAGCCCAGCCCCACCTTGCTGCGGTCGACCTGGGCGCTGTAGCCCTGGATCACCCCGCTCGCCTCCATCGCCTTCACCCGCCGCCACACCGGCGCGGCGGACAGCCCCACCTTCTCGGAAAGCTGCTGCGCCGAGGCCCGGCCGTCTTCCTGCAGGGCCTTGAGGATGCCGATATCGGTCTTGTCCATTCGTTTGTCTCCTGATTTTTTTGGAATACGAAATGTTCATTGCGAATTATAGGGATAGCACGATCCAAAAACGCAATAAACCTGATCCCTCGCGAACCTATCATGGTGCCAAATACGAGGAGCATTGACTATGGACGGTACCCCCGCCGCCGCACCCGAGCTGGACCTTGAGTATCAGCTCGCCGACAACCTGACACGCGAGTCCGGCCGCATCTTCCTGACCGGCACGCAGGCCCTGGTGCGCATGATGCTCACGCAGCGCCGGGTGGACCGCGAGCGCGGCCTGAACACGGCCGGTTTCGTGTCGGGGTACCGCGGATCGCCGCTGGGCGGCGTGGACATGGCCATGTGGAAGGCGCAGAAGGCGCTGGACGCCAACCAGATCACCTTCCTGCCGGGCATCAACGAAGACATGGCCGCCACCGCGGTGATGGGGACGCAGCAGGCCGGCGTGCGCGACGACCGCAATGTCGATGGCGTGTTTGCCATGTGGTACGGCAAAGGCCCGGGCGTGGATCGCGCCGGCGACGCGCTGCATCATGGCAATGCCGCGGGCGCCTCGCGCAACGGCGGCGTGCTGGTGGTGGTGGGCGACGACCACACCGCTGTGTCCTCCTCGATCCCGCACGCCAGCGAGGCCTCGCTGATCGGCTGGCAGATGCCCATCGTGCATCCGACGTCCATTGACGAATACGAGACCTTCGCGCTGTGGGGCTGGGCGCTGTCGCGTTATGCCGGCACCTGGGTCGCCTTCAAGGCGGTGTCCGAGACCATCGAAAGCGGCCACTCGTTCACCCCTGCCCCGATCCAGACCTACGACATGCCCGCGGATCCGGACATGCCGTCCGGATCGCTTGAATATTCGGCCCGCGACTTTCTGTCCCTGGCAGTCGAGACGCGCATGAACCAGCGCATGAAGGCGGTCGCCGCCTTCGCGCGCCGCCACAGCCTGGACAAGCTGACCTGTCCGGCGCCCAAGGCAACGGTGGGCATCGTCACCGTGGGCAAGGCGCACCTGGACACCATGGAAGCGCTGGCGCGACTGGGCGTGGATACGGTGACGGCGAACGCGCCCGTACGCATCTACAAGCCGGGTCTCACCTGGCCGATGGACGAGGGCCGTCTGCTCGAATTTGCACGCGGCCTGTCGCACATCCTGGTCGTCGAAGAAAAAGGCGCGGTGGTCGAAAGCCAGATCAAGGACATGCTGTTCAACCTGCCCGAGCGCCCCACCGTCGTCGGCAAGAAGGGTCTGGACGGCGAGCCGATGGTGACGTCGGCCGGCCAATTGCGTCCGTCGCTGCTGGCCGCGCCGCTGGCCGGCTGGCTGTCGCGCGCCGCAGGACTTCCGGTGAATCGCGACCTGTCGGCATTCGAATGCCAGGCCCCGCTGTCCAACGACGCGGACGGGATGCGCCGCCGCCCCTACTTCTGCTCGGGCTGTCCGCACAGCACGTCGACCAAGGTGCCCGAGGGCAGCCAGGCGCTGTCCGGCGTGGGCTGCCACTACATGGCTGCATGGATGGACCGCGACACGGGTGGCCTGACGCAGATGGGCGGCGAAGGCGTCGATTGGATCGGCCTGTCCCGCTACACGAAGATGCCGCACATCTTCCAGAACATGGGCGAAGGCACGTACTACCACTCGGGTTACCTGGCCATCCGCCAGGCCGTCGCGGCGCGCGCCAACATCACCTACAAGATCCTATTCAACGATGCCGTGGCGATGACGGGCGGGCAGCCGGTCGATGGCCCCATCTCGGTCCCGCAGATCTGCCAGCAGTTGCGCGGCGAGAACGTGGCGCGCATCGTGGTCACCACGGACGAGCCCGAGAAGTACCAGGGCGTGGACCTGGGCCCCGGCATCAAGGTCCACCACCGCCGCGAGCTGGACGCGCTGCAGCGCGAACTGCGCGAAATTCCCGGCGTGACCGTGCTGATCCATGACCAGACCTGCGCCGCCGAAAAGCGCCGCCGCCGCAAGAAGAACCAGTTCCCGGATCCGGCGCGCCGCATGCTGATCAACAGCGCGGTGTGCGAAGGCTGCGGCGACTGCGGCGTGAAGTCGAACTGCCTGTCGGTCGTTCCGCTGGAAACGCCTTATGGCCGCAAGCGTGCGATCGATCAATCCAGCTGCAACAAGGACTATTCCTGCGCGGAGGGCTTCTGCCCCAGCTTCGTGTCCGTGATGGGCGGCAAGCCCAGAAAGAGCGCGGCGCCGAAGGCCGACCAGGAACGCCTGCAAGGCCTGATCGCCGGCTTGCCGCTGCCCGACATCCACGCGCTGGAGCATCCCTATCGCCTGCTGGTCGCCGGCATGGGCGGCACGGGCGTCATCACCATCGGCGCCATCGTGTCGATGGCCGCGCATCTGGAAGGCCTGTCCGCAGCAGTGCTGGACCTGACCGGGCTGGCGCAGAAAGGCGGCACCGTCGTCAGCCACATCCGTCTAGCCCCCGCCGGCGCAACCGCCGGCCCCGTGCGCCTGGACTGGCAGCAGGCCGACGCGGCCATCCTGTGCGATCCGGTCGCCGCCGTTGCGCCCGATTCGCTGGGCGCCCTGCGCCTCGGCCACACCAAGGTCACGGTGAACACCTACGTGGCGCCGGTCTCCGACTTCACGCGCAATCCCGACGCCGCGATGCGCCCCGAAGCGCTGCTCGCCAAGATCCGCCACGCGGCCGGCGACACGCACACCGCGGCGATCGACGCGCACGAAGCCGCCCTCGCGCTCTTCGGCGACAGCATCCTGTCGAACATGTTCATGCTGGGCTATGCCTGGCAACGCGGCGGCGTGCCGCTGTCGCAGGCCGCCATCTACCGCGCGATCGAACTGAACGGCGTGGCGGTCGCGGCCAATCGCGCCGCCTTCGACAACGGCCGGCTCGCGGCGCATCAACCTGACGCGCTGCAAGGCGCCTTGCGTCCCCGGGCCCAGGTCGTGCAGCTTCACGTCCCCGAAACGTTCGACCGCGCCGTGGCGCGCCGTGTCGAAGACCTGACGGCTTATCAGGACGCCGCGTATGCCCGCACCTACCAGCAGGTCGTCGACGCCGTCGCGGCACGCGAGCGGGAGCTGGCGCCGGATGCCAAGTCGCCGCGCCTGGCGATGGCGGTGGCGCGCGGCCTGTACAAGCTCATGGCCTACAAGGACGAATACGAAGTAGCGCGCCTCTATACCGGCGACGCGTTCAAGGCGCAGCTGGAGGGTCAGTTCGAAGGCGAGTACAGCCTGCGCTTTCACATGGCCCCGCCGATCTTCGCGCGCAAGGATCCGCGCACCGGCGTGCCGCGCAAGATGACGCTCGGTCCGCGCACGATGTCGGCACTGAAATTGCTGACGCGTCTGAAGGGCCTGCGCGGGACCTGGTTCGATCCGTTCGGTCACACGGCTGAGCGCAAGATGGAACGGGCGCTGGTGAAGGAGTACCGCCAGACCATAGACCAGCTCGTTGCAGGGTTGACCTCGGACAACCTCGCGCAAGCGGCTACAATCGCCGCCCTGGCAGAAAACATTCGCGGTTTCGGCCACGTGAAGGCCGCGAATGTCGACAAGTATCGGACCGATCTGGCTCGACTCATGCAGAGCTATACAGCACCGGCCTCACACGCCGTCCCCTTGCGGAAAACCGCATAAACAGCCGGTCTGAGTGGTCACTGACCTGGGCGCGCCTTACGGGGCGCGCCTAGTGCATTTGGTTACAATCTTTTGTGGGATTCGTCTTATCTTCTTCTTGTCCCTGTAAACCTCGATCACTAGAATTAGTGGCCAACGAGGGGTGCTACACTACATCTTGTGGTCGCCCAAGCGCGGATTCCCGCCGGCCACGCCTTACGGACTAGCCTGTCCGGACGTTGCGACCCCCATTACAAGATCCAATTTTGACCCGACATGACGCCGTCATGCCGTTATCTACGCGCTTTTACGCACAGGAGCTTCCATGCAGACTACGATCGCCTCTGTGACCCGGCCTTCGGCCGTGCCGCCCTCCCAAACCGACTCCCCCGCCGACGCCAATAGCGGCAAATGGGCCAGCTACAACATCATCCGCCGCAATGGCTCGGTGGTTGGCTTTGAGCCCAGCAAGATTGCCATCGCCATGACCAAGGCCTTCCTGGCCGTCAATGGCGGCCAAGGCGCCGCATCCGCCCGTGTGCGCGAACTCGTCGAAACGCTGACCGGCCAAGCCGTCAACGCGCTGGTTCGCAACCGCCCCAACGGCGGCACCTTCCATATTGAAGACATCCAGGACCAGGTCGAACTGGCGCTGATGCGCTCTGGCGAGCATGACGTCGCGCGCGCCTATGTCCTGTACCGCGAAAAGCGCACGCAGGAACGCGCCGCCGCTGCTGCCGCCGAAGGCCAGCAGAAGGCCGCCGCCGCGCCGCAGGAACACGTGCTGAACGTCACCGACGGCGGCGTGCGCCGTCCGCTGGACGTCGCCGAACTGCGCGCGACCATCGTCGCCGCCGGCGAAGGCCTGTCTGAATTCATCGACGCCGAAGCCATCCTGAAGGAAACGGTCAAGAACCTGTACGACGGCATTCCCGTCGACGAAGTCTTCAAGTCCGCCATCCTGTCCGCGCGCGCGCTGGTCGAAAAGGATCCGGCCTACAGCCAGGTCACCGCCCGTCTGCTGCTGCACACGATCCGCAAGGAAGTGCTGGGCGAGGAAGTCTCGCAAGACGGCATGGGCGCGCGTTACGCCGAATACTTCCCCACGTTCATTGCCCGCGGCATCGAAGGCGGCCTGTTGTCGCCCGAACTGGCCAACTATGACCTGACCAAGCTGGGCAAGGCGCTGAACGCCAAGCGCGACCTGCAGTTCGGCTACCTCGGCCTGCAGACCCTGTACGACCGCTACTTCCTGCACATCCGCGGCACCCGCATCGAACTGCCGCAGGTCTTCTTCATGCGCGTGGCCATGGGCCTGGCGCTGCGCGAGACCGACCGCGAAACGCGCGCCATCGAGTTCTACGAGATCCTGTCCTCGTTCGACTTCATGAGCTCCACGCCCACGCTGTTCAACTCGGGCACGCTGCACTCGCAGCTGTCGTCGTGCTACCTGACCACCGTCTCGGACGACCTGGAAGGCATCTACGACGCCATCAAGGAAAACGCGCTGCTGGCCAAGTACGCCGGCGGCCTGGGCAACGACTGGACCCCGGTCCGCGCGCTGCGCAGCCACATCAAGGGCACCAACGGCGAAAGCCAGGGCGTCGTGCCGTTCCTGAAGGTCGTGAACGACACGGCCGTCGCCGTGAACCAGGGCGGCAAGCGCAAGGGTGCGGTTTGCACGTACCTCGAAACGTGGCACCTGGACATCGAAGAATTCCTGGAACTGCGCAAGAACACCGGCGACGAACGCCGCCGCACGCACGACATGAACACGGCGAACTGGATTCCCGACCTGTTCATGAAGCGCGTCATGGAAGGCGGTGAGTGGACGCTGTTCTCGCCGTCCGACTGCCCCGACCTGCACGACAAGTACGGCCGCGCGTTCGAAGAAGCCTACGTGGGCTACGAAGCCCGCGTCGCCAGCGGCGAACTGAAGCTGTTCAAGAAGATGCCCGCGCTGACGCTGTGGCGCAAGATGCTGTCGATGCTGTTCGAAACCGGCCACCCGTGGATCACGTTCAAGGATCCGTGCAACATCCGTTCGCCGCAGCAGCACGTGGGCGTCGTCCACAGCTCGAACCTGTGCACCGAGATCACGCTGAACACCAACGAATCCGAAATCGCGGTTTGCAATCTGGGTTCCGTGAACCTGGTCGCACACATGAAGCCGGCTGCCGGCGGCGGTTTCGAACTGGACCACGACAAGATCAAGCGCACGGTCAGCATCGCCATGCGCATGCTCGACAACGTGATCGACATCAACTATTACGCCGTCGACAAGGCCCGCAATTCCAACGCGCGCCATCGTCCGGTGGGCATGGGCATCATGGGCTTCCAGGATTGCCTGCAGATGATGCGCGTGCCGTACGCATCGCAAGCCGCTGTTGAATTCGCGGACCGTTCGATGGAAGCGGTGTGCTATCACGCGTACTTCGCGTCGAGCCTGCTCGCTGAAGAACGCGGCCGCTATCAATCGTATGAAGGCTCGCTGTGGTCGCGTGGCATCTTGCCGCAAGACACGTTGAAGATGCTGCGTGATGAACGTGGTGGTCACGTTGAGGTTGATGAATCGAGCACGCTCGATTGGGATACGTTGCGCACGCGCATCAAAGAACACGGCATGCGCAACTCCAATTGCATCGCAATCGCCCCAACCGCCACTATTTCCAATATCATTGGCGTATCTGCGTGCATCGAACCCACTTTCCAGAACTTGTACGTCAAATCGAATCTCTCCGGCGAGTTCACGGTCGTTAACGATTACCTCGTGCGTGACCTGAAGAAACTCGGTCTCTGGGACGAAGTCATGGTCGCCGACCTCAAGTACTTCGACGGCAGCCTGTCCCGCATCGATCGCGTTCCGTCCGAACTCCGCGAACTCTACGCCACCGCGTTCGAAGTCGAACCGAGCTGGCTGGTTGAATGCGCGTCGCGCCGTCAGAAGTGGATCGATCAAGCCCAGTCGCTGAACATCTACATGGCTGGCGCATCGGGCAAGAAACTGGACGACACCTACAAGCTGGCATGGACGCGTGGCCTGAAGACCACGTACTACCTGCGCACCCTTGGCGCCACCAGCGCCGAGAAGTCCACCGGACGCGGCGGCGAACTGAACGCCGTCAGTGCAGGCAATCCGTCCACTGCTTCCGCCGTTGCCGCAGCACCTGTTTTGCCGGAACCCGAAGTTCTCGGGGCGGTTTGCACCATGCGGCCGGGCGACCCCGGCTTCGAAGAGTGCGAAGCCTGCCAATAACCGCCTCCGGAGAATGAATCATGATTAATTGGGACGACGACACCACCGCCACGCAACCTGCACAACCTGCCGCGCCCGCGGCGGGCGGTCAGGCTGCCCCGGAAGTCCGGGCGGCGACGGGTGTTTTCGGCGACACCGCCATGCCCACGCCGGCCGCGCCTGAACACGCTGCCGGCCTGGCCGCCAGCGGCTCGGCCACCTCGCAGCGCGTGAAGGTTGCCGACAAGCGCATCATCAATGGCCAGACCGACGTCAACCAGCTTGTGCCTTTCAAGTACAAGTGGGCGTGGGAAAAGTACCTGGCCACTTGCGCCAACCATTGGATGCCGCAAGAGATCAACATGTCGCGCGACATCGCCCTCTGGAAGAACCCGAACGGGCTCACCGAGGACGAGCGCCGCATCGTCAAGCGCAACCTCGGCTTCTTCGTGACCGCCGACTCGCTGGCCGCCAACAACATCGTGCTGGGCACCTACCGCCACATCACGGCTCCCGAATGCCGCCAGTTCCTGCTGCGCCAGGCCTTCGAAGAAGCCATCCACACGCACGCCTATCAATACATCGTCGAAAGCCTGGATCTGGACGAAGCCGAGATCTTCAACGCTTATAACGAAGTGCCGTCCATCCGGGCAAAAGACGAGTTCCTGATCCCGTTCATCGACGCGATCGCTGATCCCAACTTCAAGACGGGCACGCCCGAAGCCGACCAGACGCTGCTGAAGTCGCTGATCGTTTTCGCTTGCCTCATGGAAGGCCTGTTCTTCTACGTTGGCTTCACGCAGATCCTGGCGCTTGGCCGCCAGAACAAGATGACCGGCGCTGCCGAGCAGTACATGTACATCCTTCGCGATGAATCCATGCACTGCAACTTTGGCATCGATCTGATCAACACCGTCAAACTGGAAAATCCGCATCTCTGGACGCCGGAATTCCGCGAAGAAATTCGAGAACTCTTCCGCAAAGCGGTCGAACTCGAATACGCTTACGCCGAAGACACGATGCCGCGCGGCGTGTTGGGCTTGAACGCACCCATGTTCAAATCCTACCTGCGCTTCATCGCCAACCGTCGTTGCCAGCAGATCGGTATCGAACCTCTGTACCCCCAGGAAGAAAATCCCTTCCCGTGGATGGCGGAAATGATCGACCTTAAAAAGGAACGCAACTTTTTTGAAACTCGCGTGATCGAATACCAAACCGGTGGCACGCTGAGCTGGGAGTAACGCAGTACGCCATCGAGCCCGGCGCGGGCACGCCCTCTTCTCGTTGATGGGCGTCGCGTTCGCGACAGGCTTGATGGCAATCTCCTTGGTCAGGGTGTCTTCGAACACGTAGAACAAGCGGTCGGCGGCCTGTGGACAGGCTGCCTGCCGGCGCCATTTGAAATGGCTCGCGCCAAAGGAGCGGGGGCCATATCAAATGGCTGTGCCGAATTCATTAGCGCAAACCGTAGTAGCTGTTGCTCGCACAGAACAGCGGCATGCGCCGATGAATAGCCCGGGCACGGTCCGCCAATTGGCGGGTCGGGGCACGGGTTTAAGTTCTGGGACCCCTGAACCTAAGGAGCATGACCATGGCAACAGCCAAGAAAGCCGTCAAGAAAGCAGCGGTGAAAAAACCCGCCGCCAAGAAGGCAGCAGCAAAGAAGGCCGCTCCGGCCAAGAAAGCTGCCGTCAAGAAAGTCGCAGTGAAGAAAGTCGCAGCCGCCAAGAAGCCGGCCGTGAAGAAGGTTGCCGCCAAGAAGGCGCCGGCCGCCAAGAAGGCCGTTGCCAAGAAGGCAGTCGCCAAGAAGGCCGTAGCAAAGAAGGCTCCGGCCGCCAAGAAGGCTGTCGCCAAGAAGGCCGTTGCTAAGAAGGCCGTTGCTAAGAAGGCCGTTGCCAAGAAAGCCGTCGCAAAGAAGGCCGTAGCCAAGAAGGCTGTCGCCAAGAAGGCGGTTGCCAAGAAAGCTGTAGCCAAGAAGGCCCCGGCCGCCAAGAAGGCTGTCGCCAAGAAGGCCCCGGCCGCCAAGAAAGCCGTAGCCAAGAAGGCTGCTGCCAAGAAGGCCCCGGCCGCCAAGAAAGCGGTTGCCAAGAAGGCCGTAGCCAAGAAGGCCCCGGCTGCCAAGAAGGCTCCCGCTGCCAAGAAGGCTCCCGCTTCCAAGCCGGCTGTCGCCGCAAAGAAGCCCGCTGCGAAGAAAGCCGCTCCGAAGAAGCCCGCCACGCCGCCCACCACGGCTGCTGCCCCGGGCGCGAAGACCGCGCTGAACCCCGCCGCGTCGTGGCCGTTCCCGACGGGTGGCCGTCCCTAATCCGGACGCGCCGAAGCGTTAGCTTCATCAGAGCCGCCTGGTATTTACCGGGCGGCTTTTTTGTCGTCCCTGCGTCAATGCCATCCAAATGGCTGACCCTTTGCACTAGGCCTGAAGCACTAGGACCGTACGCAATTTTTACGTCTGGCCGTGCGACAATTGACTCCTCTATTTTGGGGTGATCGCGTCCATGCTCGGTGAAATCTTCCGCTTCCTTCTCGAAATCGTGTTCACGCTGTTTGGCGCGGCACTGATTGCCCGCGCCTGGATGCACGCGATACGGCTGCATCCCTTCAACCCGCTGGCGCGCGCGATCTACGGCGCCACCAACTGGCTCGTGATGCCGCTGCGCAAGATCATTCCCGCGGGCAACAAGATCGACTGGACCAGCCTCGTGTGCGCATGGCTGTCGGCGCTGGTCTATCTGGTGCTGCTGTGGCTGGTGGCCATCGGCGCGCTGATTCCCGCCGCACTGCTGCCCGCCGCCATGGGCTCGGCGCTCATCATGACCGCGAAGTGGGCGCTGAATCTGGTGGTCTGGTTGACGCTGATCCAGGCCGTGCTGTCGTGGGTCAACCCGATGGCGCCCATGATGCCGCTGCTGCAGTCGCTGACCGCGCCGTTGCTCGATCCCATCCGCCGCATCCTGCCGCGCACCTCGATCGACTTCTCGCCGCTGATCCTGCTGGTGGCCGCGCAGATCCTCTTGATGGTCCTGGCTCGCCTGAGCTACGGCATGATGGGCGTGTAATCGCCCGCCGCACCATCGCTTTGCACAGCGCCCCATCAGCGGGGCGCTGGTCCATCCGGCCGGCGGCGTCTTGCGCTAGACCGGTATGGCGCTGTAGATCTCGATCAGCTTCTTGCGATCGATCTTGTGGTTGTTCGACATGGGCAGCGCCGGGCAGGCAACCAGCTCTGACGGCACCATGTACGGCGGCAGGCGCTCGGCCAGCCGCTCCTTCCAGCCGGACAAGGTCTCCGGCGCAAGCAGCGACGCCTCCTGCCCCGCACCGTCCAGCCCAGTCACGAAGCCGATCAACCGCACCGCGGTGCCGTCGGGACGGCGCAGCACCGCGCAGGCGCTTCCTTCCACCCCCGGCAGGCCGTGCAAAGCCTCGTCGATCTCGGCCAGCTCGATACGATAGCCGTTCAGCTTGATCTGATCGTCCATCCTGCCGCGGCAAAACAGCAGCCCGCCCTCTTCCATCAGACCCAGGTCCCCCGTGCGGAACGCGCGGCGGCCATCGTCATAGGTGTAGAGCTTGGCCGCGTTCAGGTCGGCGCGGTTCAGGTAGCCGCGCATGACGTGGTCTCCCACGATGCAGATCTCGCCCTCGTCCACGAGCAGCACGCTGTCGGGCTTGGCGTGTCCGACCGGCAGCGGATCGTGCGCCGCCAGCACCGCATCGGTAACTTCGATCCAGGTGGTGGCGACCGTGGCTTCGGTCGGGCCGTAGGTGTTCAGGATGGATGCGTCGGGAAAACGCTGGCGCAGCTTCTTGGCCAGCGCCGCCGGCAGCGGCTCGCCGCAGAAGAGGAACGTGCGCAGCGTCGGCAGCGTGACGGGCGAGAAGTCGCGGTTGGCCAATTGCTGGTGGGCGAACGACGGCGTGGACACCCACACCGTGATGCCGTGGCCGGCCAGCCGTTCCATCCACGGGCCGGGCGCGGCGATCTGTTCGCGCGCGTTGAGCACGCAGCTGCCGCCGGACGCCAGCGTGGCGAAGACCTCGTACATCGACAGGTCGAAACTGAACGGCGCCTGGTTCATGAAGACGGGCGCCTCGCCCAGACCAAAGCTGCCGAGCATCCAGTCGCCGAGCAGGCCGACGCTTTCGCGGCCGATCTGCACGCCCTTCGGATCGCCCGTGCTGCCCGACGTGAACATCACGTAGGCCAGGCCACGCTCTTGCAGCACTTCGCCCTCGCCCGCCGTGAAGGTGCCGGCCGCGGCATCGAAGACGGCGGCGGCGCGCACGATCTCGACGATGCGGCGCAGGCGCTCAGCAGGGTAGATGGTGTCCACCGGCACGAACGGCGCGCCGATGAGCAGCGCACCGACCATCGCGACGAAGAACGCGGCTTCCTTGTGACCGTAGATGGCCACCGGCACGTCGGGCGCCACGCCGTGCTGGCGGGCGGCGTCGGCCCAGGCCTCGGCCTCGGTGCGCAACTGCGCCCAGGTCAGGCTGCGGTCGGCGGCGGCGACGGCCAGCGCGTCGGGCGCGCGGCCGTCGTCGGCGAACTGGAAGGACTTCAAGTCGAAACGCATGCCGAAGCTCCCGGCGTCAGATGGGACTGCGGCCGCTGAACACGTACAGCGCCAGCGCGGCCAGAATCAGGGTGAGCACGCGCCCCAGAAAGCGCATGACGGGCTTGGCCAGCAGCGCCTGCAGACCGGGCCGCGTGCGCGCGGCGTTGATCAGCAGGTTGTGGCCCACTGAATACGCGCCGAACATCAGGCCGCTGACGATGTAGTGCAGCGACAGGCCGTTCCACACGCCCATCGCCAGCAGCGTCGCGAAGATGCCGATGTTCTGCGCCGCAAGGCGATGGCGGCCGAAGAAGCTGGTCTTGCTCAACGCCTTGTAAATCGGCATGAACACGACATCGCGCAGCCATTCGGACAGGCTGATGTGCCAGCGCCGCCAGAAATCCTGCGGGTTCAGCGTGGCCAGCGGATTGCGGAAGTTGATCGGCAGCGTGAAACCGAACAGCATGCCGATCCCGATCGCCATGGTCGAGTAGCCGGCAAAATCGAAGAACAGGTAGGCGCTGTAGAGCGAGGCATTCAGCGCCACACCCGTGAACGAATAGTCGTGCGCGTCCAGCGTGGCCAGCCCGTAACGCCAGATCAGTTCGGCAAGGCCGAATTTCTGAATCACGCCCACCATGATGAGTTCCAGTCCGGTCAGCCAGGTGTTCAGGTTGACGCCTTCGTAGCCGCGCTTCAGATCGGCCTGGAAGGCGCGCCAGCGGTACATGGGACCGGCCAACAGCGTCAGCGGGAAGAACAGGTAGATGAAGTAATCCAGCGGCGAGACGCGCTCGTTGCGCGGCGCGAACAGCAGCACGTCGATGGCGCGGAAGGTGGCGAAGGACAACCCGAGCATGGCACCCAGGTGCGATACGCCGGTCTTGACCAGCAGCAACGGCGTCATCGTGATGATCACCGCCAGCCAGGTCGGGATGTAGTTGCGGCGCATGGCCCACAGCGCCGCGCCGGAGATGGCGAAGAGCGCGATGGGCTGGTACGGCCGCGCCCAGAACACCGCCATCCAGACGCCCAGGCAGATGACGCCGATGATGTGGCGATAGCCAATGCGCAGCGGCATGCCGGACGACCGGTAGGCGACCAGGCCGAGGCCGCCGAACAGGGCGCCGCCGAAGAAGCTCAAGCTTGCGAAGAGTTCCATGGTGCGCTCAGAACTGCTGGTATTGGAATTCGACCTTGATCGGTCCACCGCTGCCCGTCGTGGGCTGCGCCTGCAGCACGAACACGAGGATGACGCCCACGTACAGGCACAGGTGCCAGAAGAAGCGGCGCGCCCAGGCCACGCCCGCATTACGGGCTTCGTCTTTACGAAAGAGTTTCATCGGGAAAAATACTCCGCAATGCCTTGATCGGCCATGGCCCAGCCAAGTTCGGCCAGGTGCATGTCATCGCGCAGCATGCCCGGCTCGAAAGGAATGCTGTAAAGATCGAGGCACCCCATCTGATAGCGCGTGCACATGCCGGTGATGGCGGCCACCACGGGGTCGAACCGTTCGACGTCCAGGATGAGCTTGGGGTTGAACGGCTGGATGACGAAGTACGCCTTGACCTTGCGCTTTTGCAGCAGCGCCATCACGCGTGAGAGGTCGCCCAGCTCGGTGCGGGTGATGGGATCGACGTCCGCGAATTCATTGCGCGCGGGCGAGTACAGCGGCGCGAGGTACTGCTGGTAGTAGTCGTCGCGCACATCGTAGGGGTTGTTGCCGCCCAGGTTGTGTTCGACGACGCGCGCTTCGTGCGTGATCCGCGACCACTGTCCGGCATTCAGGCGGGCGGACATCGGCCAGGACACGTAGCGGTGCGCGGGCACGGACAGCTTGGTGCGCGGCTTGTCCGGCGCCGGCTCCTGGCGGGCATGCCACCACAGCGCCAGCTTGTCTTTCAGCTCGGACACCTGACCATTGGCGATGAGCCACAGCAACCCCCAGTTCGCGTTGTCGCTGATCCAGTTCTGCATCTGCTCGCGCGTACTGGGCTGGTCCCACAACCGGTCCCAGACCGGTCCCGTGACGTGCTCGGCAAACGCGCTGCGCGGCAGCTGCCCGCCCGACGCGAACCAGGCCGGCGACAGCATGATGACCAGGCGCGTGTTGGGCGTGAGCGAATCAGATACCGATTCCAGCACGCTGACGATGCCATACGACTGGAACATCGCGTGGCCGTACGCGAGCGTCGGCACCTTCAGCTCTTCGGGAAAGAAGCGGTAGGGAACGAAGCGCAGGTCGTGGCTGGACAGCTCGGAAGAGCCCAGCACCACCAGCGTGCCGTCGCTGAGCGCGTTGCCCAGACGGTTCAGGTTGACGTGCTGGGTGCCCCAGTCCGGCCCGAGGTTGGGCAGATAGTTGCTCTTGTCGGCCGCGATGGCCGAGGGCGATGACGACGGATTGACGACGCGGCTGAGCAGATCGTCCGCCCCGCAATACGCCCCTACCGCCAACGCCACCGCCGTCGCTGCCGCCGCGACGTGCGACAGGAACCGGGTATTACGAAGTATGGGCAGCGACATAGCCGGCAAGCACGCGGACCGACTGAAGGTGCTCTGCGATTTCGGGAGCCGGGATACTGCAGCCGTACTCGGACTCGACCGCCAGCGTGATGTCCACGGCGGCGAGCGAATCGACCAGGCCGGTGGCAATCAGTTGCGTGTCGGGGGTGACTTTCTTCATGACGATCGACTCGACGATCTCGCCGATCTTGGTGTGGAGTTCTTGCTCGGTATGCATAGGTATTGCAGCGTAACGTTGCCTGTTCGGCAAACCATCCCCCGCCCCGGGATTCAGGCGACGAGGATACAGAAAACAGCTGAAACCAAACTGAAAAATTCCAGCCAGCAAGCGGGGCTTCCGGAAGCACGTGGTTACATTAAATCCGGACTGCCGCGCCGTCGCAATCATTGCACTTCGGCCGTCGAATCGCCATGAAACTTATGGAGGAAATGGCGAGAAAACGCTTGGAAAGGTAACGTTCGCGGGTAAATCCCGGGGGGCTGCGTTGCGAGCGAGCGACAAAAAAGCCCGCTTGCGCGGGCTTCTTGTTTGCGGGCTGGGCCGATCACATCGGCGTGACGCGGGTCGGACCGGCGCCGCTGATCACCTGGACGCGCTGGCCCACGCTGATGGGCACGTCGGCTTCCTGGGCGACCACGCGGGTCTCGCCGTTATCCAGGCGCACCGTGATCTCCAGGCCGGAGTTCTTCTGTGCGCGGTTTTCGACGGCGTTGCCCGCCAGCGCGCCAAGGATGACGCCGCCGACCGTGGCGATGGTGCGGCCCGTGCCGCCACCGATTGCGTTGCCGGCCACGCCGCCCAACGCACCGCCGGCCACCATGCCGACGCCGCTGGACTTGTCGTTCTGGATGACGATCGGACGCACGCCGGTGACCGTTCCGTTACGGACGATCTGTTCACGCTGCGCTTGATCGTAGCTATACACGCCGCTGGAGGCGCTGGGGTTTGCGCAACCGCCAAGCACTGCCATCGACGTCACCACAGCCGCGACAGCCAGCCAACGGCCGGTACGCGGCGTCACCAGGGAAAAAGACTTTATATGATTCATTTGGACTCCTCATTCGGGCACGACCGACGGTGACTGATGATACTCCGCCCGCAACGCCCGGCAAGCGCACCCGCAACAGACTGAAACGCTCCGCCAGAAGCTGCAAACTCAGGCGCGAAACAACGGGCTACAGCCCGTTGCCATTGAATATGCGCTGACGTTCGACCTGTGTGCGAGGTGTCGGTTCCCGGGGAGTCCTGGCCGATCAGGCAGGCAGATGGATGCCGTAGGTGGCGTGCAGCACGGCGTCGATCTCGGCACGCGTCGGCACATGGTTTTGCGGGCCGCGCGAAGCGATCTTGATGGCGCCCATGACATTGCCCAGGCGGCAGCTGTCTTCCCAGCTCCAGCCGCTGGTCAGGCCATACAGCAGACCACCGCGCTGCGCGTCGCCGCAGCCGGTGGGATCCACCACCTGCGAGGCGCGCACGGGTTCGATCTGGATGGTCTTGCCTTCGGTGTGCAGGGTGGCGCCTTCGGCGCCACGCGTCACGACCACCGCCTGCAGCGTGCGCGCAATGTCCGCGACGCTGCGGCCGGTGCGCTGCTCGACCACGCCGGCTTCGTAGTCGTTGACCGTGAGGGCCTGCGCCAGCTTGAGCATGCGCTCGAGGTCGGCGCCGTCAAACAGCGGCATGGCCTGGCCCAGGTCGAAGATGAAGGGGATGCCGCGCTTGTGCAGGCGTTCGGCGTGGGCAAACATGCCTTCCTTCGCGTCCGGCGCAACGATCGCCCAGGCGGCGTCGGCGTCGCTCAGGTCGTTTTGCGCGGCAAACGACATGGCGCCCGGATGGAAGGCAGTGATCTGGTTGTCGTCCAGGTCGGTCGTGATGAAGCACTGTGCGGTGAACGTGTCCGGAATGACCTTGACGCGGCTGACGTCGATGCCCAGGCCCGACAGCCGCTGCATGTATTCGCCGGCGTCTTCACCGATGGTGGCCACCGGCACCGGCGCGCCGCCCAGCAGGTTCATGTTGTAGGCGATGTTGCCCGAGCAGCCGCCAAATTCCTTGCGCATGCTGGGCACCAGGAACGACACGCTCAGCGACTGGATGCGGTCGGCAAGAATGTGCTCCTTGAAGCGGCCTTCGAACACCGCGATGGTGTCGAATGCCATCGAACCGCAGACCAGAACAGGAGTTGCCATGCTTGTCATCCTTTACGGGAAAAACTTGTCGAGTTGGTAGCCATTGACCTGAACGCCGGTCACTTCAATGGGGACTGAAATCTTCAATGCACCCTGGGGACCGAACGGCCCCTTCAACTGCTCGGGCGTGAGGTAATTCTCGGGCATCAGCACCTTGCGCACGACCACCGTATCCGACAGGTCGTTCAGTTCAAGCACCAGCGCCGGCCAATGCTGCGGCTTGTCGTAGCGGTTGTGCAGCATCACGGTCAGCACCAGGCGGGTGCGGCCGTCATCGATGGCGGCGGCGCCCTTGGGCGGCTGCAACGACGACGATGAAATGCTGATGAGATCGCGGCGGCGCGCGTAGCCGACCGTGCAGTCCAGCGGCTTGCAGACGGCCTCCAGGACCGGCCGCAGCGCCGGCACGGAATTGGCGATATCGGTGCGGTATGCGTAGAGCAGTTGCAGGGCAAGCACGATCAGGCCGATGAGGCAGGCGTAGGCCCACAGCTTGCGCACCAGGCCGCTGCGCTCGATCCGGTCCTGGTCCAGGAACTCGGGCGGCGCACGGCCCACGTCGGTGGCGCTGGAATAACGCGTGCGCGTGTCGCCCAGCACCGGTTCGTGGGCGGCGTGATCGAGGTCGTCTTCGTCGTCGTACTCGTCGTCGCGCTCGATGTCGCGGACATCGTCGCGATGCTGGTCGCGAAAGTCGTCGGCGATGTCGTGGCGAGGATCTTGGCGGGGGCCTTGGCGCGGGTCGTGGCGAACATCATGGCGCGGATCACTGCGCACGTCGCTGCGCGGCTGCCCGGCGCGCCAGTCCAGCGTTGGCTCGCCGGACCGGCTGGCGACGATCGGTTCGTTGCGAAACACGGGGGGCCGCGGCGCGGGCGCGGTGCGGGGCTCCGGCTCGCGCAGGAATGGTTCGCCGTCATCGTCGAGGTCGTCGTCGGCGTGGTCCTCCGGCATGGCCGCTTCCGGCTCGGCGCGCTTGCGGATGTCGTCGCGGCCGCGCAGCACGGCGGGCGGAATCGAAGGCGCCGTCGGAATCGAAGGCGCGGGCGGCGCCTCGGGCTCGTCTTCCCAGGGCAGAATCACACGCGGCTCAACCGGCACGGCGGGCGTTGCGCGGGGCGGCACGATGGCGGGCGGCGGCACATGCGGCGGCACATGCGGCGGAACCGCCGCCGGACGCACCGGGGTGAGGGCCGGTGCAGGCGCCGGGGCCGGTGTCGACACCGGCGTAAAGGCCGGTTCCGGAAACGGTGCGGCGGGCGGATGCGGCTCGGGCGCGGCGAGCACGGGCGCGGCCACGGCCGCGGCGGACGATGGCAGCGGCGCCGCGGCCGGCGGGGTGATCGCGACAGGCGCACCCGGCGCGGACACCAGGCACGCACGGCCATCGAAAACGGTCGAGCAGGCGCCGCAACGCACCAGGCCATTGCGGACCCGAAGCTGATCAGGCACCACCTTGAACGAGGTGCCGCACTGCGGGCAGCGGGTGGTCAGAGCCATGAGGCGTGCTCCTGCTGCCGGGACTCAGGACTTCTTGCCGTGCAGGCAGACCCAGCCGTCGCGCGCACGCCAGACCGACATGGCCAGCCAGGGCGCATAGGCGGCCGCGACCTCCTCGGCCTGCCGTTCCAGCACGCCCGACAACACCAGGTGGCCACCCGCGGCAACGCGGCCGGCCAGCATGGGGGCCAGCACCTTCAGGGGGTTGGACAGAATGTTGGCGACCACGACTTCGAACGTGCCGTCCGCCAGTCCGTCGGGCAGCATGGCCTGCAGCTCGACCTTGTTGACCTCGGCGTTGAACACCGTGCTCTGCACCGCCTGCGCGTCGATATCGACCGCCTGCGTGGGGCCGGCGCCCAGCTTGCGCGCCGCGATGGCCAGGATGCCGGATCCGCAGCCGTAGTCCAGCAGGGTCGCGCCGGCGGGAAGCTCGGCTTCGAGCCACGCCAGGCACAGGTGTGTCGTCGGGTGGCTGCCGGTGCCGAACGCCAGGCCCGGGTCGAGTTCGATATGAATGGCGCCGTCCTGGTCGGGCAAGGCCGTGTCCAGGCCGGGCACATCGGGATTGTCGCGGTGCCAGCTGGGCACGATCCAGAGACGTTCGGCGATGTGGATCGGGCCGAACTGCGATTGCGTCAGGCGCACCCAGTCGGCGTCCGGCACGTCGCGCAGGCTCCAGCCGTCGAACACCGATGCATCGAGCTCCCCGGTTTGGGCGGCTTCTTCCATGATCTGCGCGGGATCGGCGCCGTCGGGCAGCAAGGCGACGACGAGATTGCGGTCCCATGCCTGGACGTCGGGCTCGGTGCCGGGCTCGCCGAACAACGGGCGCTCGACTTCGGTGCCGAAGTCGGCATCTTCGACGGAGACCGACAGCACGCCGGCTTCGAGCAAGGCGTCCGACAGGGCTTCGGCCTGCGTCTCCGAGCAATGGAGCACGAGTTCACGCATGATTTTTCTCTTCCATCTGGTCAACGGGCCGCGGCATCCGCCGCGGCCCGATCAACCTTAAAACATCAACAAGGTAAAACGCAAAAGGGGCCGTGAGGCCCCAGAGTCGGTCAGGGACGCTGCGCCAACTTGTGTTCCAGATAATGGATGCTGGTGCCGCCTTCGATGAAGCGGGCGTCCTGCAGCATTTCGCGGTGCAGCGGGATGTTGGTGGAAATGCCTTCCACCACCATTTCCGACAGCGCGATGCGCATGCGCGCCAGCGCCTGGTCACGCGTGTCGCCGTACGTGATGACCTTGGCGATCATCGAATCGTAGTTGGGCGGCACGAAGTAACCATTGAACGCGTGCGAGTCGATACGCACGCCAGGACCGCCCGGCGTATGCCAGTTCGTGATGCGGCCCGGGCTGGGCACGAAACGGAACGGATCTTCGGCGTTGATGCGGCATTCGATCGCATGGCCGCTGAACGTGATGTCACGCTGACGCAGCGTGAACTTCTCGCCGGCGGCGATCAGGATCTGCTGCTGCACCAGATCGATGCCGGTGATCAGCTCGGTGACCGGGTGTTCGACCTGGATGCGGGTGTTCATTTCGATGAAATAGAACTCGCCGTTTTCGTACAGGAACTCGAACGTGCCGGCGCCGCGATAGCCCATCTTGCGGCAGGCGTCGGCACAGCGGTCGCCAATGCGCTCGATCAGGCGGCGGGCAATGCCGGGCGCCGGCGCTTCCTCGATGACCTTCTGGTGGCGGCGCTGCATGGAGCAATCGCGCTCGCCCAGCCAGACCGCGTTGCGGCCGCCGTCGGCCAGCACCTGGATTTCGATATGGCGCGGGTTCTCGAGGAACTTCTCCATATAGACTTCCGGGTTGTTGAACGCGGCGCCTGCTTCGGAACGCGTCATCGTGACGGCATTGAGCAGCGCGGCCTCGGTGTACACCACGCGCATGCCGCGGCCACCGCCGCCGCCTGCTGCCTTGATGATGACCGGATAGCCGACTTCGCGCGCCGTGCGCAGGATTTCCTGCGGATCGTCGGGCAACGCGCCTTCCGAGCCCGGCACCACCGGCACGCCGGCTTCGATCATGGCGCGCTTGGCGCTGACCTTGTCGCCCATCAGGCGGATCGTGTCCGGGCGGGGGCCGATGAACACGAAACCGCTCTTCTCGACGCGATCGGCGAAGTCGGCATTTTCGGACAAGAACCCGTAACCCGGGTGGATTGCCTCGGAATCCGTGACTTCGGCGGCCGAGATGATGGCCGGCATGTTCAGGTAGCTTTCACGCGACGGCGCGGGCCCGATGCACACGGATTCATCGGCAAGGCGCACGTACTTGGCTTCGCGGTCGGCCTCGGAGTGCACGACGACGGTCTTGATGCCCAGCTCGCGGCAGGCGCGCTGAATGCGCAGGGCGATTTCGCCCCGATTGGCGATCAGGATTTTTTCGAACATGTTCAGCTATCAGCCAATGACGAACAGGGGTTGACCGTACTCGACGGGCTCACCGTTTTCGACCAGGATTTCTTTGATGACGCCGGCCTTGTCGGCTTCGATTTCATTGAGCAGCTTCATGGCTTCAATGATGCACAGCGGGTCGCCTTCCTTGACGGTGGCGCCCACGTCGATGAACGGGGCGGCGCCCGGGTTCGGCGAACGGTAGAACGTGCCGACCATCGGGGCCTTCACGACGTGGCCTTGAATGACCGGGGCAGCGGGCGCGGCCGGCGCAGCGGCAGGCGCGGCGGCGGCGACGGGC
>NZ_CADIJM010000029.1 GCF_902859585.1 Achromobacter animicus
GCGTCGGGCGACCTACGAAGACTATCGCCACGAAGGCCGCTATCAGACACCTAACTCAGCCTTCCCAAGCCGAGACAACCCTTCAATTCACCTTAGCCCCAGACACCTCAAGAACCGAAGCCGCCAAAATTCAAGAACCAGCACGCGCCCAAGTCGAAAAACCCCAAACCCGAATCCCAACGCAACGCTAACGATCTCCCCGTTAAACTCCCAACAAAAAAGCAAACGGAGGAGAAGACACCATGCGCATTCTGCTGGTCGAGGACAATCTCGATCTTGGCGATGCCGTTGAGAGCAAGCTGCGTTCGGCAGGTCATAGCGTGCAGTGGGTCCATGACGGCGTGCAGGCCTCGCGATGGGCGCTGGACGAGACCTGGGATGCGCTCGTGCTGGATATCAACTTGCCCGGCAAGGATGGCTTCACGCTCATCCGTGAATTGCGTGCCGCCGGGCTCGACGCGCCCGTGCTCGTCATGACCGCGCGCGCAGAGATCGAGGACAAGATCGACATGCTGGATCTTGGCGCCGATGATTACCTCGTCAAACCCTTTGACCTGCGCGAACTCGAAGCTCGGCTGCGTGCCCTGTTGCGGCGGCCTGCGGGGCAGACCACCAGTGTTGCGCATTACGGCAATCTCAGTCTGGATCTGGCAAACAGGCATGTCGAACTGGCGGGTGCGCCGCTCGAACTCGGCCGGCGTGAATTCCGGTTGCTTGAGATTCTGGTCGGAAAGCTGGGTCAGACCGTCGCCAAAGAACGCCTCATGAATCAGATCTTCGACCTGGACGACGGCTCGCTCAATGCGCTTGAGTTGCTGATCTCGCGGCTGAGAAAGAAACTGGCCGGCGCGTCCGTGGACATCGTCACCGTGCGGGGCGTCGGGTATCAGGCCCGCAGCCATGAAAATCCCTGAAAGCTTCTCCATCCGGCAACGCGTCTTCACGCTGGGCGCCGTGTTGCTTGCGTGCGCGCTCATCGGGCTGGTGTTCTTCCTGCGCGGCTACGCCCAGCGTGCTGCGGAACAGGCGTTTGATCGCTTGCTCGCCGCCTCCGCGTTGACCATCGCCGGATCGGTTCAGATCGAAGACAACGAAGTCACCGTCGAGCCGCCAGTCTCGTCGCTTGCCATGCTGTCCGGCGGCGAGCGCGTGTTCTACGAGGCGCGCACCTCCAACGGCAGGCTCATCACCGGGTACGGCGACCTTGCGCCCGGCCTGCCGCTCGCGCAGTCCGCCACGCCCGTCTTCACGTACTTGCGGTATCACGACGAACCCATCCGCGTTGCGACTGTCGGCCGCCTCGTGTCCGCCAGCCAGCATGCCGGCTGGGTCACCTTGCGCGTCGCCGAGACGTTGGGGTCGCGCGAGGCGCTGGCCGGTGAAATTCTGCAGCGCAGCGTGTTGCCGCTGCTTGCCGTATCGCTGGTCGCGCTCGGCCTCTTGTGGTTTGGCGTCCAGCGCGCCTTTGCGCCGCTTGCCGTCGTCGAACGCGAACTGCGGCGTCGGGCGCCCGATGATCTGGAGCCGCTGTCCAAGCCCGTGCCGCGCGAGGTGCGGCGGCTCATTGAAGCGCTCAATGGCTTCATGCAGCGCCTGTCCGGCGCCATGGACAGCCTCAACACCCTGGTGGCCGACGCTGCGCACCAAGTTCGCACACCGCTGGCGTCGCTACGCGCGCAGGCCGAGGTCGCCCTGGACGAGACCAATCCGCAGCGATTGCACGCGCGGCTTGAACGCATCCATATGAACGCCACGCACGCCAGCCAGCTCATCAACCAGTTGCTCATGGACGCCACCATCACCCACCGCATGGGCAAGGGCGCCCGCGCGCTTGTCGGCGTGGCGGAGACTGTCAACGAAACGCGCCGGCGCATTGGACCTCTGGATGCGCAGCGGCTGCGCATCGCCATTGCGCCTGAAGTGCGCCGCGCGCGCATCGCAGGGGATCGTGTCGCATTGCGCGAAATGCTGCGCAACCTGGTGGACAACGCCTTGCGTTACGCGCCGGATGGACCCGTTGAGATCCAAGCCATGCCAGTTGCCGGATATCGTGTCGCCCTTACCGTCTCGGATCGCGGGCCTGGCGTGGCCGACGATGAAAAGGAAACCGTACAGCAGCGGTTTTCGCGCGGCCGTGCGGGGGAATCGCTGCCCGGGTCCGGATTGGGACTGGCCATCGTGCGATCCGTGGCCGTCGCGCATGGCGGCTCGTTGTGGCTGCTCGACCGGCCCGGCGGCGGCCTGACGGCTCGCGTCGTGCTGCCCTTGGCGCGCGGCGGCGCCGGGCGCGCGCTGACCACAGCCGCGGCGGCGTTCTGCACGGCATGCCTGCTGCTCGCTGCGCCGTCCGCCGAGGTCCGCGCGGCAGGCGCGGCTGAGCCGGCGCGGGTCACATCAGATCCGGTTGCCGCTCCCGCCGCTGCCAAAACTGCCGACACCCCCCGCCCCACGCAGATCCCAGAAATCATCACCCGCTACCCCGCCCCCCAGGCTTCCTCCCGCGTCCTCACCATCGCCGGTCCGACCGACACGCCCGTCGTCGCGCCGCTCATCCAGGGCTTCCAGTCCCACCGCCCCGACGTCAGCGTCGTCTACCGCGAAATGGGCAGCCGTGAGCTCTACGAGGCCGCCATCGAAGGGCGTTTGCAGGACGTGGACGTGCTGATGAGTTCGGCATCCGACCTGCAGATCCGGCTGGCCAACGACGGGTACGCGCAAAGCTATGCCTCGCCCTACGCCGCGCGGCTGCCGTCCTGGGCCATCTGGCGGCACGAGGTCTACGGGTTCACGTTCGAGCCCGCGGTCATCGTCTATAACCCCAAGCGTTTTGCCGAGGCGGCCGTGCCGCGCTCGCGCCAGGACCTGCTGCGGCTGCTGGAACAGGACCCCCTGCGCCTGCGCGGACGCATCGGCACCTACGACATTGCCGCCAGCAGCCTGGGCTATCTGCTGGCCGAACAGGACGAACTGGTCTCGTCCAACTTCTGGGGGCTGGCCAACGCCATGGGCCAGGCCGGCGTGCGGCTGGCGGCCACCAGCGCCGAGATCCTGGATGCCATCGAGCGCGACGAACTGGACATCGGCTACAACATCCTCGGCTCGTACGCCTTGTCGCGCCAAGCCGCGGGCCGGCCCATCGGCGTGGTGTTTCCGCAGGACTACGTGCTCGTGCTGGCGCGCTCGGTGCTGATCGCGCGTACCGCCCCCAATCCCGATCTGGGACGTGCGCTGGTCGACTGGCTGCTGTCGCCCGCCGGCCAGCAGGTCGCATCCAGCCATGCCGCGCTGGGCTCCATCATGGAAGACACGCCGGGGCGCTGGACCTCCGAAGCGGTGCTCGCGCGGTCGCAGGGCATCGTGCAGCCGGTGGTGTTGAGTCCCGCGCTGCTCGTGGGACTGGATCAGCGGCGGCATTCGCGCTTCGTGCAGAACTGGATACGGCTCGTCACCGATACGCCGCAGAGGCCGTAATAGAAACGTGCGCCGACCACGAACATAAAAAAACGTGGGCGGACCACGGACACGCCCAAGAAGTCCCGCCGCCATGCCCAGGGATTTCCCCTAGACGCTGCCTGCCGCCATGACAGGACGACGACAGACGCGCACTCCTAAGATGGCTGCACGCGGGCCCCAGAGTCCGCAACAAGCCAAATCAATCGGAGACATCCCCCATGCTTGCCAAGTCCAAACTGGCGGCCGCCTGCGCCGCCGCATTCGCCATCGCCTCCGGCAGCGCCTTTGCGCAGGCAGTGCCCGCAGGCTACCCGGCCGACTACCAGAAGATCCTGGACGGCGCCAAGAAGGAAGGCAAGGTCGTCATCTATTCGACCACCGACACCAAGGCCGCCGGCCCCATCATCAAGGGCTTCGAAGCCATGTATCCGGGCGTCAAGGTCGAATACAACGACATGAACAGCACCGAGCTCTACAACCGCTACATCAGCGAACAGGCGGCGGGCGGCGGCAGCGGCGACATCGTCTGGAGCTCGTCGATGGACTCGGCCCTGAAGCTGGCCACCGATTACGCGCTGAAGTACCAGTCGCCCGAGGCAGGCAAGCTGCCGGCGTGGGCCAACTGGAAGGATTCGGCCTACGGCACCACCTACGAGCCTGCCGTCTTCATCTACAACAAGCGCCTTATCCCCGCCAATGAAGTGCCCACGACGCACGGCGCGCTGGCCAAGCTGATCGCCAGCCAGCCCGACAAGTTCAAGAACAAGGTCACCACCTACGACATCGAGAAGTCCGCCGTCGGCTTCATGCTGGCCGTGCAGGACAAGGCCAACGATCCCAAGTATTTCGACACCCTCAAGGACATCGCCAAGGGCGGCCTGATCGTGCAGTCGTCCACCGGCACGATGATGGAACGCGTGTCCTCGGGCGAAAACCTGATCGGCTACAACATCCTGGGCTCCTACGCCGAAACGCGCGCCAAGAACGATCCGTCGCTGGGCGTGGCCTATCCCACGGACTACGCGCTGGTGCTGTCGCGCGTCGCGTTCATCAGCAAGAAGGCCAAGAACCGCAACGCCGCCAAGCTGTGGATGGACTACCTGCTGTCGCAGAAGGGCCAGGAGATCATGGCCAATCAGGCTGACCTGGCGTCCGTGCGTGATGACATCGAAGGCGACAACGACGTGGACGGCATGACCAAGAAGCTGGGCGCCTCGCTCAAGCCGATTCCGGTCAACGAAACGCTGCTGGACTACCTGGAGCAGAACAAGCGCCTGGAATTCATCAAGCAATGGCGGGCGGCAGCGGGCAAGTGATGCCCGGGCTCCGGACGGTCACCCGGCCCGGAGCCGCCGCCAACGCAGCGGACGGCGCGCCGTCCGCCTGACCCTGCCCCGGGGCCATCGCCCCGGCGGCGCGGCCACCGCGCCATTTCCGAACACAGGATTTCCCATGCAGTCATTGCGCAGAAAATGGCAGTCCCTGCCACGCGGCGTGGTGGTGCTGATCACGGCGCTCGCCATCTACGTGCCGCTGTCGTTCATCATCATCCAGAGTTTTCTCTCGGCGCCCTTCTTTGCCCCGTCCAAGAGCTGGAGCCTGGACGCCTTCCGCTTCATCTTCGCGGATCCCGATTTCTACAAGGCGCTACGTAGCGGCTTCATCCTGGCATTCGGCCTGGCCGCCATCGCCATTCCGCTGGGCGGCATGCTGGCGTTCCTGATGATCCGCACCGACCTGCCCGGCCGCCGCTGGATCGAGCCGCTGATCCTGGTGCCGGTGTTCGTGTCTCCCATGGTGCTGGGCTTCGGCTACGTCGTCGCGGCCGGTCCGGTCGGCTTCTTCTCGACCTGGGTGCAGAACATTCTTGGCTTCGTGCCCTGGAACGTCTATTCGCTGACCAGCATCGTCATCATCGCCGGCCTGACCCACGTGCCGCACGCCTACCTGTACATCTCGTCGGCGCTGCGCAGCATGGGGTCCGACGTGGAGGAAGCCGCCCGCGTGGCCGGCGCGTCGCCGCTGCGCGTGATGGTGTCGGTCAGCCTGCCCATGGTGCGGCCGGCCATGCTGTACGCCACCGTGCTGCTCTTCTTCCTGGGCCTGGAAGTGTTCGGTCTGGTGCTGGTGCTGGGGGATCCGGAAGGCAATCTCGTGCTGGCCACGTACCTGTACAAGCTCACCAACAAGCTGGGCATCCCGTCCTATCACCTGATGGCCGCCGTGGCCGTGGTGTTGATCTGCATGACCATTCCGCTGGTGATGCTGCAGCGCCGCCTGATGCGCACCGCCAACCGCTTCGTCACCGTCAAGGGCAAGGCCTCGCGTGCGCGTCCGCTGCCGCTGGGCAAGTGGCGCTGGGTCGCGGGCGCGGTCGTGGCGTTCTGGCTGTTCGTCACCATCATCGTGCCGCTGACCGGCGTGCTGCTGCGCGCGTTCGTGTCCAACTGGGGGCTGGGCGTCTCGCTCTTTGACGTGTTGTCGCTCGACGCCTTCCGCACCGTGTTCTCGCAGCCCAACCTGATGCGCGCCATCGTCAACTCGGTCGCCATCGGCGTCTTCGGCGGCGCGCTGGCGGTGATGTGCTACATGTTCGTGGGCCTGGCCATGCACCGCAAGCCGGACAACGTCACGCGCTTCATGGACTACAGCGTGCTGGTGCCGCGCGCCGTGCCGGGCCTGCTGGCCGGTCTGGCGTTTTTGTGGGTGTTCCTGTTCGTGCCGATGTGGCTGGACAACGCGCTGGACGTGGACGAAAACGGCTGGCTGTCGGCCCTGCCCTTCGCCGAATGGCTGCGCGAGAACTTTGTCGAATGGCTGCGCGCCCTGCGCAGCACCATCTTCAGCGTGTGGCTCGCCTACACCGTCGTGTGGATGGCCTACGGGCTGCGCCTGATTTCCTCGACCCTGCTGCAAGTGGGGCCCGAACTGGAAGAAGCCGCCCGCACCGCCGGCGCGCGCCGCGGCCAGGTCACCCGTCACGTCACGGTGCCGCTGGCCAAGTACGGCCTGATCGGCTCGTGGCTGCTGATGTTCCTGATCTTCGAGCGCGAATACTCCACCGGCGTCTATCTGCTGTCGCCCGGCACCGAGACCATCGGGTCCATGCTGGTGTCGCTGTGGGCGTCCGGCGCCATCGACATCGTGGCCGCGCTTTCCTTCATCAATATCGTTCTGGTCGTGATCGGCCTGGGCATCGCCCTGCGATTCGGAGTCAAACTTCATGATTGAGCTTTCTGTAGAAGACCTGCACCTGGACTACGGTGACAACCCGGTGCTCAAGGGCGTGTCGATGCAGCTGCGCCAGGGCGAAGTGGTGTCGCTGCTGGGCCCGTCGGGCAGCGGCAAGACCACCCTGCTGCGCGCCGTGGCCGGCCTGGAAGGTCCCAAGCGCGGCCGCATCACCATCGGCGAGAACGTCGTCTACGACGGCGCGGCCCGCGCCGAGATCCCGGCCGAAGAGCGCAACCTGGGACTGGTGTTCCAGTCGTACGCGCTGTGGCCGCATAAAACGGTATTCGAGAACGTCGCCTATCCGCTCAAGCTGCGCAAGACGCCGGGCGCCGAGGTGCGCGAACGCGTGCAGGCCGTGCTGGACCAGTTGGGCCTGGGCAAGCTTGGCCAGCGCCACCCGCACGCGCTATCCGGCGGCCAGCAGCAGCGCGTGGCCATCGGCCGGGCGCTGGTCTACAGCCCGCCCGTCATCCTGCTGGACGAGCCGCTGTCCAACCTGGACGCCAAGCTGCGCGAGGAAGCGCGCGCCTTCCTGCGCGAACTCATCATCCGCCTGGGCCTGTCCGCGCTGATGGTGACGCACGACCAGAGCGAAGCCATGGCGATCTCCGACCGCATCCTGCTGCTGAACAACGGCAAGATCGAGCAGCAGGGCACGCCGCAGGAGATGTACGGATCGCCGTCCACCCTGTTCACGGCCGAATTCATGGGCAGCAACAACCGGCTGGACGGCAAGGTCACCGAGCTGCGCGACGGCCAGGCCCGGATCGAGGGCGCCGGCTGGTCGCTATGGGGCAAGGCCGGCGCTGGCGTCGCCGCAGGCCAGGACGCCACCGCCGTCATCCGCGTGGAGCAGGTCCGTCTGGCCGATGACCCGCACGGCAACCACGTCGACATGCCGCTTCTGACCAGCATGTATCTGGGCGACCGCTGGGAGTACCTGTTCCGCACGCCGGACGCCGATCCGGCCCGCAGCCTCGCCCTGCGCGCCTACGGTCCCGAAGGCCGCGAGCCCGGCCCCTGCCGCCTCGCGCTGCCCGCCGACAAGGTCTGGATCTTCCCCCGGGCGTCCGCCTGACGGGGTCTAGGCCGTCCGTCCGAGGGTGAATACCGCCTTCGGACGGACCGCGCGGCGGGTGCGGACTCGCCTTACAATGCGCTGGTGCAACGCGCTGATTCCCCCTCCATGCTGAGCCGTTACCTCTGGTGGCTGGGCGCCCCCGCCCAGCACTACCTGCGTATCGGCATCGCGATATCGCTGTTGGTGCACGCCGGCGCGCTGGCGTGGCGTTTCAGCGCGCCCACGCAGACGCGCCCGCCCGTGACCAGCCTGGAAGTCGTGCTGCTCAATGCCCGCAGCGAGACGCCGCCGGAAACCCCGCGCACCGTCGCGCAGAACCAGATGACGGGCGGCGGCAACGCCGACCGCGGTGTGTCCACCACGCCCCTTCCCCAGACCGGCAGCTCGGCCGAGACCATCGTCCTGGAAGCCATGCGCCAGCGCCAGGTGCAACTGGAGGCCGAACAGGCCCGCCTCATGACCCAACTGCGCTCGCCGCACAACGCCGGCCCCGAGCGCCAGGCCGTCAACCCGTGGCCCGACGGCGCCGACGTCGGCCAGGACGCCCAGGACCAGGCCAGCGTCATCCAGAACGCCCAGGTGGCGGCGCTGGCGGCGCGGGTCCAGCAGTACAGCGCCGAGCCGCGCAAACAGTTCATCGCCCCCTCTGCCGAGGCGTCCCGCTACGCCGGCTACCTGGACGCCTGGCGCACCCGGATCGAAACGGTCGGCACCCAGCATTACCCCGACGAGGCGCGCGGCCGCATTTACGGATCGCTGCGCATCACCGTGTCGGTGCGCGCCGATGGCAGCATCGCCGAGGTCGAGATCGACCAGCCCTCGCCGCACGCGGTCCTGAACCAGGCGGCGCGCCGCATCGTCCAGCTGGCAGCGCCCTTTCCCCCCTTTCCTCCCGATATCGCCCGCGATACGGACGTGCTGGTCATCACCCGCACCTGGCATTTCGTCAACGACACTCTGGAAACACAGGCCCCATGACCGAGGCGATTCCTCAAGCCCGCTACGCCGTCATCGGCAATCCCATCGCGCATAGCCGCTCGCCTCAGATCCACGCCATGTTTTCGCAGCAGACCGGCAAGCCGCTGCGCTACGATCGCCTGCTTGCCCCGGTGGACGGCTTTGCCGACGCCGTCGCCGCCTTCGTGGCGGACGGCGGCCTGGGCCTGAATGTCACGGTGCCGTTCAAGCTGGACGCCTATGCGCTGGCGGCGGACCATCTGTCGAATCGCGCGCGGCTGGCGGGCGCGGTCAACACCCTGTCGTGGCGCGATGGCGTCTGGCACGGCTGCAACACCGACGGCGTGGGCCTGGTCAACGACCTGCTGCGCCTGGGCGTACGCCTGCCGGGCGCCGCCGTGCTGCTGGTCGGCGCCGGCGGCGCGGCGCGCGGCGTGCTGCAACCCCTGGCCGAGGCCGGCTGCGCGCGCATCCACATCGTGAACCGCACCGCCGCCCGCGCCGAGGAACTGGCCGCCGCGTGGGCCGCGAGCGGCGTGTCGCCGCAAACCCGGGTGACCGCGGGCGCACTGGCCACCGCCGCCGTGCCCGGCGGCTGGAACCTGGTCATCAACGCCACCGCCAGCGGCCTGCAGAACGCTGCGCCCGACCTGCCGCCCGGCCTGTACGCCGACGGCGCCGCCGCCTACGACATGATGTACGGCGCGCAGCCCACCGCGTTCATGCGGCAGGCCCGGACCGACGGCGCCGCCCTGACGGCCGACGGGCTGGGCATGCTGGTCGGCCAGGCCGCCGAAAGCTTCTTCATCTGGCACGGCGTACGCCCCGATGCCGCGCCCGTCCTGGCAGCGCTGCGCGAGGCGCTGGCCGCCGGAAGCTGAACGGCATGGCGACGCGCACGGGCCGCAGCGGCGGCCGCAATTGGTTCCGGATCACCACCGGCTTGGTGATGGCGCTGGTGTGCGCGATCCTGCTGTACCAATTTTGGCTGTTCGCCCAAGTGGTCTGGTACAACTACCGCGACCCGGGCAGCAGCGCGATGATGCGCGAAGAGCTATCGCGCCTGCGCAAGGACGACCCAGGCATCGAACTGAAATACGAATGGGTGCCGTATGACAAGATCAACCGGTCGCTCAAGCGCGCGGTGATCGCGTCCGAGGACTCCAATTTCACGGGTCACGATGGGGTCGAATGGGACGCCATCCGCAAGGCCTGGGAATACAACCAGAAACAGGAAGAGGCCGGACGCTCCAAGATGCGCGGCGGCTCCACCATCACCCAGCAGCTAGCCAAGAACCTGTTCCTGTCAGGTTCTCGCAGCTACCTGCGCAAGGGCCAGGAACTGGTCCTGGCTTACATGATCGAACACGTCATGAGCAAGGAACGGATCCTGGAGCTCTACCTGAACGTCGCCGAGTGGGGCGTGGGCGTATTCGGCGCCCAGGCCGCCGCCAAGCATTATTTCAATACCACCGCCGCCAACCTGGGAAACAGCCAGTCGGCCCGGCTGGCGGCCATGCTGCCCAACCCGCGCTTCTATGACAGCCATCGCAAGTCCAACTATCTGAATTCCCGGGTCGGCGTGCTGACGCGCCGGATGCAGATGGTCGACATCCCCTGATAGGGGAACCGGCCAAATCAGTCCTGCCGGCCGTCTTCCCGCTGCGGGATTTGTTAAGCTTTCACGTTTACGCGCTCCACTCCTTTTTCCTTCATGCGTACTGCACGTCGCTACCTGGCCCGAGAGGTCTATCGCTCTTGCGCAGTGGTCCTTCTGGCCCTGCTCGGCCTTTTCACGTTCTTCGCACTGGTGGACGACCTGGACAACGTGGGCGACAAGTTCTCCATGATGGCCCTGCTGTACATGCAGGCGCTGGCGATCCCCACCCGTCTCTATGACCTGCTGCCCATCGGACTCCTGATCGGGGCCATCCTGGCGCTGGCGGGCCTGGCCCAGCGCAACGAACTCGTCATCCTCCGGGTTTCCGGGGTCAGCGGCATGAAGCTGCTGCGGATGCTCTGGATCGTCACGATCCCCCTGATGATCGGCGCGGGCCTGCTGTCCGAATACGTGACGCCCTGGGCCGAGGTCAAGACCGGCGAAGCCAACCTGATGTTCCGCGGCAAGGCCGGCGGCGACCGCCTCAAGAGCGGCTACTGGTTCAAGGAACCCACCGCCAATGGCGGCACCCGCATCATCAACATCGCCGAACTGAAGGGCGACGGCCAGGTGGCGGGCGTGACCCTCTACGAATTCAAGAAAGACCTGACGCTGTCCGCGCTGTCCACCGCCCCCACGGGCTCGTTCACGCGCGGCGACCTGGTGCTCAAGGACGTCTCCGAAACCCGCCTGGACGCCGAAGCCGCCGAGGCGCTCGCCAACGCCCGCCCGCCCAAAAATCCGCCGGCCACCGTCATCAAGCTGCCCGAACGCTCCATCGACACCACCCTCAGCGCCGAACGCCTGCTGGCGCGCGTGCTGACGCCAGAACGCATGTCGATCGTCACGCTGCTCGACTACGTGGAATACCTGCGGGACAACCAGCTTCAATACGACCGCCAGGTCGTCGCCCTGTGGCGCAAACTGGCCTACCCCTTCACCCTGCTGGTAATGATCACCATCGCCGCCCCCATCGGCCTCATGCAAACCCGCCGCGGCGGCGTCGGCGCCAAGGTCTTCGTGGGCATCCTGCTGGGCGTGGGTTTCTTCATGCTGAACCAGCTTGCGCTGAACGTCGGCATGCTGGGCAAGTGGCCGCCCTGGCTGACCGCCCTGGGCCCGAACCTGGGCGCCATGGCGCTGGCGCTGGGCGCCATGAGCTACATGGAATACCGCCACACCATCACCCGTCTCGTCCAACAACGTTGGCCCTGGAGCAAGAGTCCCGCATGAACGGCAGTA
Organism: Achromobacter animicus; assembly: GCF_902859585.1. Classification (GTDB taxonomy): domain Bacteria; phylum Pseudomonadota; class Gammaproteobacteria; order Burkholderiales; family Burkholderiaceae_B; genus Achromobacter; species Achromobacter animicus. The sequence continues at coordinate 11,628 of NZ_CADIJM010000029.1, forward strand.
TCTGGATGATCGGCGACGTGCAGGGCTGCTGCTCGCCGCTGGATCGCTTGCTGTCCCACCCCGACCTGGTTGGCGACCCCAAGTCGCGCTTCTGGTTCGCTGGCGACCTGGTCAACCGCGGCCCGCAGTCGCTCGAAACCCTGCGCCGCATCATCGACCTCGGTGATCGCGCGACGGTCGTCCTGGGCAACCACGACCTGCACCTGCTGGCCGCGGCCGCGGGCGTGCGCAAACCGTCCAAATCGGACACGCTGGAATCCATCCTGCGCGCGCCGGACGCCACTGACCTGCTCAACTGGCTGCGTTTCCGGCCGCTGGCGCATTTCGAGCAGAACCATCTGCTGGTCCATGCTGGCACGCTGGCCAAGTGGGACGTGGCCAAGACGCTGGCCCTGGCCGGCGAAGTGCAGGACGCCCTGCGCGGCCCGAACTGGCAGAAGGCGCTTCAAAAGATGTACGGCAACGAGCCGGCCACCTGGAAGGAAGACCACAAGGGCGGCAAGCGGATGCGGGTGATCATCAACGCGCTGACGCGGATCCGCTTGTGCACGCCGAACGGGCACATGGAGTTTGCAACGAAGGTGACGCCGGGGGCTTGGCCGCCGGGGCTGGTGCCTTGGTTCGATGTGCCTAATCGGGCGACGCGTAATGTCACGACGGTGTTTGGACATTGGTCGACGCTGGGGTTGTTGCAGCGGCCGGACGTGATCTGCCTGGATACGGGATGTGTTTGGGGTGGGTCGTTGACTGCGTTGCGGTTGCAGGATCGGAAGCTCGTGCAGGTTAAGTGTTCGCAGTTTCAGGATCCTTTGGCGGAGTGATCCGTAGGGGTCTGCTTGGAGCTTTGTCGGGCGTTTTCTTTGGATCTTCTTGCGTTGATTCTTTGGATCTTCATCGGTTGCTTCGTTAGATCTTCGTAGGTCGCTTCGTCAGATCTTCGTAGGTCGCCCGACGCCGCGGTCACCGGGGAGGCGATCGCCCACGATTGCGGTCCGGAGCCTTCGCTCCGGACTTCCCCCTCGTCATCTTCGTCCGCCTTCGGCTCCCTTCAGATTCCCTCGGGCGCATCGACGGCGCTCGCCTCCCCGGTGACCACGACGCCGTGCTACGAGGGTCTTTGGTTTGTGGCGCTACAAGACCTGTGCTCAGGGAAGGGGATCTGCGGGGCCGCCGGGTTGCTGCCGCCCGGACGGCGGCAACCCGGCATCGGGTCTGTGGGACGTCGTAGCGGGGTGCGCTTCGCGCTGGCGGGGATTGGTTTGCTAATTGTCCGCCGTCACGGTGGGTGGGGCGGTGATGGGCGGCGCCGGGGAGTGTCATAAATTTTGTGTTTGGGGCCTAACATGTTGCTCAAGGAGCATGTATGGCTACCAAGAAAAAGACACCGCTGAGGGAACTGCCGGCGATTCCCGCCGAGCTGGTTGATCAATTCGTCAAAGGCCCGATGACCGCCGAGGAGGTGCAGGACCTGTCGATGGCGTTTAAGAAGGCGCTGATCGAACGGGCCCTTGGAGCGGAATTGGGCCACCATCTGGGCTACCCGGCGGGCGGCGAGCGCCCGGAGCAGGCCACCAATCAACGCAACGGCAAGAGTTCTAAGACAGTCCTGACCGATGATGGGCCGCTTCGGGTGGAGATCCCACGCGACCGCGATGGCAGCTTCGCCCCGATCCTGATCCCCAAGCACGAGCGCCGCTTTACCGGGTTCGACGACAAGATCATCGCCATGTACGCCCGCGGTATGACGGTGCGCGAGATCCAAGGGTTTCTGCTCGAGCAGTACGGCACGGAAGTCTCGCCGGAGTTCGTCAGCTCGGTGACCGACGCGGTGATGGACGAGGTCACGGCCTGGCAAACGCGGCCTCTGGAGACGATGTATCCGGTGGTGTTCTTCGACGCGCTGCGGGTCAAGATCCGCGAGGACGGCGTGGTGCGCAACAAGGCCGTGTACTTGGCGCTGGCGGTGTTGCCAGACGGCACGCGCGACATCCTGGGCCTGTGGATCGAGCAGACTGAGGGCGCCAAGTTCTGGATGAAGGTGTTCAACGAGCTCAAGACCCGCGGCACGCAGGACATCCTGATCGCTGTCACTGACGGTCTGAAGGGCATGGAGCAGGCGCTGAACGCGGTGTTCCCGGCCACGACGCTGCAGACTTGCATCGTGCACCTGATCCGATCCAGCCTGGAATACGCCAGCTGGAAGGAGCGCCGGACGGTGGCTGCGGCACTGAGGCCGATCTATACGGCGACGACCGTGGAGGCAGCGCTGGCCGCGCTCGTGCAGTTCGAGCAAGGCCCTTGGCGCCAACGCTACGCGCCGATCGCAGACGCATGGCGCCGGGCATGGGACCGTGTGATCCCGTTCTTTACGTTCCCACCGGCGATACGCAAGGTGATTTACACCACCAATGCGATCGAGAGCATCAATGCCCAACTGCGCCGTGCGGTGAAAACGCGAGGTCACTTCCCAAGCGATGAAGCCGCCACCAAGCTACTGTGGCTGGTCCTACGCAACATCACCGGGACCTGGGGCAGCGACACGCACGACTGGAAGGCCGCTATGAACCAGTTCGCCGTGATTTATGCAGAACGCTTCACTGACCCGTATCGCTGAGATAGCATCAATAAGCCTGATAGAACCAACTATCAGGCTTCTAACGCCTCAAACACAAAAATACTGACAGTCCCCGGCGCCGCGACGATCCGCCACAACCTGCCGACCTGTTCGCGCCGCCCATCGGGCACTTGAGTTCAAGTGACGATTAGCAGCGAGCCGTGCTCGCACGAAGGTGTCGGGCACCCCGACAAACTAGCGCCTTCGCCAAGGGATGGGAGTCTGAAACCCTGGAATCACCCTTCAAGCCTGTAGTCCGTCTATGCGGGTGTCTGACACCCAAGCGCCACCTACGCGCGAAGCGTCATCACCACAACGCAAGACGCCGCGTAAGTCTCCGGAGGCCGCCCGCGCGGCCGAACGGAGACGGGCAACGCAAGATGCTTCTGGCCCGAAATGCTCTGCGCAAAAATGCCAAGCACACTGACCGTCCCAGCTATCGGAAGATTTCTACTGCTCGAGTCCGGTGCGGTGGCGTCCCGGGGTGCGCGGGGCGTCGATAAGCCCGAGGGAATCTGAAGCTCAATAGTCGTCCTGCACGACACCCGTGACGAAGAAACTGTCTTCGTGGCCGCACTGTGGCAAGGTGGAATGCCGCTCAGGTAAAGACCGAC
>NZ_CADIJM010000030.1 GCF_902859585.1 Achromobacter animicus
CAACGCCAAGCCGGGCGCCGGGCACCCGGCGGGCCAGGCCGGTGCCGCGAAAGGGGCCGAAGCCGCAACGCATGCCTCGCTGGCCGCAGGCGGCCCGTCCGCCCGCGCGCTGGGCCAGGCGTTGCGCACTGCCCTGCAGACCAGCGGGCTCTTTTACGAATCGCACCTGACCGACATGGTCTTCGGGCGCAAGAACCCGGCCACACTGGAAAACGAACCCCAGGCCAGGATGTCGCGCGACACCGCCGCGCACGCCAGCACCCAGGCGCGCAGCCGCGGCGAAGCCGCCGGCGCCAGCCGCTCGGGTGCCGGCGCGGATGCGCCCTCGGCCTCGGGAACGTCGTCTTCATCATCCACGCCCGGCGCGCCGATCACCGGCATCCATCAGGATCTGACCGTGCTGGTGCGCCAGCAACTGGACGTGCTGGCCAACCAGACACTGAACTGGCAAGGCGAAGCCTGGCCCGGCACCCCGATGGAGTGGGAAGTCGAGCGCGACCCCTACGGCGAGGACCGCGAATCGGCCGTGCCGACCTGGGCCACGCGCGTGAAGCTGGACCTGCCGCGCCTGGGCCTGGTCGACGCCCGCCTGAACCTGGCCGGAGACCAGATCGTGCTGCAGCTGATTGCGCCGCACAGCGCGGCCGAGATCAACGATTCGTCGGACATGCTACGCTCGCGCCTGTTGGCCGCCGGGCTGACCCTGAGCAATCTGACCGTGAACGTGGTTGAACCCCGTCTCGTCATCCCCAACGATTTCTGATGAACACCCCTCCCTCCCCCGCGGACGCCGGCCCGAACGCCAACCGTAACGCGGCGGTCGCCATTTCGTACGACGAAAGCGACGGCGCGCCGCGCGTGGTCGCCAAGGGCTATGGCCAGTTGGCGGACACGATCGTCCGGGCGGCCGAGGAAAACGGGCTGTACGTGCACGAATCGCGCGAACTGGTGGGTCTGCTCATGCAGGTCGACCTGGACGCACATATTCCTCCCCAACTCTATGTCGCGGTGGCAGAATTGCTCGCCTGGCTGTACCGCCTGGAATCGCGCGACATCCCCCAGGCCGCGCGGCCCGAAATCTCTACCTAAGGACGATCACCGTGTTGGATGCCGCCGATCCGGAATTCCTGCTGACCCGGCCGGAAGACATGCGCTCAGCGCTCTTCGAGCTGACGCACCCCGACAGCCACATCCTGGTGCGCGACGCCGCGGACCGGGAGATCGCCGTGCTGATCCTGGGCGCCGACAAGCAGACCCGCCAGTTCTTCTGGCGGCCGCGCGACTACGACGGCGCGGACTTTGAACAGTCCGACAGCATGGGTCTGCTCAGCGGCACGACCTTCCACTTCAATGCCACCGCCTATGGCGGCGTGCAGATCCGCTTCCGCATCCAGCGCCCGGAAGTCATCCATTTCGATGACGGCAGCGCGGCGCTGATGTCGCCCTTCCCTGATCGCCTTGCCCGCATCCAGCGCCGCAGGATGTTCCGCGCCTCGATGATCTCCAGCGCCAGCCGCTGTCTGGCCACGTGGCAACCGGCGCCCGCGGACAAGCCCGTGGGCTTTACCGTGCGCGACATCTCGGTGGACGGCGTGGGCTTGCGCGTGGGTCTGGCGGTGGGCGAGCTGCCCGAGCGCGGCGCGGTGATGGAAGACGTTGAGCTGGATTTCGGCGAACTTGGCAAACTGAGCGCCGACCTGGAAGTGCGCAACATCTATCCGGTATCGGGGCAGCCCATGGCCTCGGCCGAAGGCAGCAGCGACGGCGAAGCGCCCAAGCACGTGTCGCTGACGGGCGAGCCGCCGGTCAGCCATGTGGGCGCGCTGTTCATGAACCTGAACGCGCGCCAGGAGAACTGGCTGCAGCAGGTGGTGTGGCGCCTGGAGAAAGGCGCGCAGCGCAACTGACGGCGCGCTGCCGGAAGGCGCAACCCAAAGGACGCGACTGAAACGCAAAAGGCCTTCCCGCGGGAAGGCCTTTGTACAAGTCGTGGGCCTTACACGGCCATCGACGAGATTTCCTTGTAGGCCGCCACCAGCTTGTTGCGCACCTGGACAGCCGTCTGGAAGCCAAGGCTTGCCTTCTGCAGGTCGATCATGACGTCGTTCAAGGAAATATCGGGAGCGCCCAGCTCGAAGGCCTTGGCCTGATTGCTGGCCGCGTTCTGCGCGGCGGTCACGCGACGGATGGAGCGCTGCAGTTCCGCGGCAAAACCGTCGGGTTGCGCCACGGCGTCGCCGGCGCCCAGATTACCGGTCTCCGCCTTGCTCACGACCGCGCGCATCTGCTGGAGCATGCCTTCGATGCCGGACAAGCCTGATACAGCCATTACCTATTCCTTGCTGGTGGGGGATTACGCCAAAGTGCACACGCAGCGTAACGCCGATCGGACCGGTCCATAGCCGACAAGAACCGCCAAAAAACCCGACATTTCAACGAATGCGGACACCCCTTGCCGGGGATACGGCCCCGCTTTGCGCCTCGTCATCGACATAGGGCTTAAGTAACGCCAAAAAACGGCTGTTTTCATCGATTGGGATTGCTGTCTCAGGGGCAATAATCCACGCTCTCCCCAGACCAGAAGCACGTTGCATGTGTAATCGGCCCTACCCAGACATGAAGTCATTTTCCCTGCTCCGCGAAGCCAGCGGGAGCCGTCAATGAATCAGCAGGCTACCCTGAGCTCGTCGCTTCTGGCCAAGTTCCCCGTGCTGGAACGGGTCCGTGCGCTTCCCAAGCCCGTCCTGATCGGCGCCGCCGCAGCCCTCGTCGCGGTGATCGTCGCCGTGGCCATGTGGAGCAGCGAACCGAAATACAAGGTGCTGTTCTCGAACCTGGACGACCGCGATGGCGGCGCCATCGTGACCGCCCTGGGCTCGATGAACGTGCCCTACCGCTACAACGAAAACGGCACCGCGCTGCTCGTGCCGGCCGACCGCGTCTATGACGCCCGGCTGCAGCTTGCATCGCAAGGCTTGCCGCGCGGCGGTTCCGTCGGCTTCGAGCTGATGGACAACGCCCGCTTCGGCGCCAGCCAGTTTGCCGAACAGATCAACTACCAGCGCGGTCTGGAGGGCGAGCTGGCCCGTTCGATCGAAGCCATGCACACCGTGCAGCACGCCCGCGTCCACCTGGCCATGCCGCGCCAGTCGCTGTTCGTGCGCGAGCGCCAGGCGCCCACCGCCTCCGTGCTGCTGAACCTGTACCCGGGCCGCAGCCTGAGCGACGCCCAGGTCTCCGCGATCTCGTGGCTGGTGGCTTCCAGCGTGCCGGAACTGACCGCCGAAAGCGTGTCCATCGTCGACCAGAACGGCCGCCTGCTGTCCTCCCCGCTGGGTGAAGGCCGCGGCATGGACGCCGATCAGCTTCGCTTCGTGCGCGAGATCGAGCAGCGTACCGTCGAACGCATCCTCACCATCCTGAATCCCCTGGTCGGCCCCGGCAACGTGCACGCCCAGGCCACGGCGGACGTCGACTTCTCGCGCCGCGAGGAAACGTCCGAGGTCTATCGTCCCAACCAGGAACCTGGCCAGGCCGCCGTGCGCAGCCAGCAGACCAGCGATTCCACGCAGCGCGGCGTCGGCCCCGCTCAGGGCGTGCCCGGCGCGCTGTCGAACCAGGCCCCCGCCAACGCGCAGGCGCCCATCGCCAATCCGCCGCAGCAACAGCCGCCCCGTCCCGGCCAGCCGCCGCAGGCCAACGCGCAGCAGCAGCAACAACAGCAGCAACAGACCGGCACCCAGGCTGCCGCCGCCAACCTGAACGAACGCCGCGACGCGACGACGAACTACGAAGTCGACCGCACCATCAGCCACATCAAGCAGCCGACGGGCAACCTCAAGCGCATGTCGGTGGCCGTGGTCGTGAACTACGTGCGCGACAAGGACGGCGAATTGCAGGCCCTGCCGCCCGAGGAACTGAACAAGCTGACCAACCTGGTGCGCGAAGCCATGGGCTATTCCGAAGGCCGCGGCGACTCGCTCAACCTGGTCAACAGCCAGTTCAACGACGGCCCGCCGCCCCTGCCGATGTGGCGCGATCCGGAAATGATCTCGCTGTTCAAGACGATCCTGCTCTGGCTGGTCGGTGGCGTCCTGGCCCTGTGGCTGTACCGCAAGATTCGCCGCTCGGTCACCGAGTACCTGTACCCGCCGGTGGATCCGGAGCAGGCCGAAGCCGAGCGCGCCGAAGCCGCCCGCGAAGCGCAGGACCTGGCCCGCGCCAAGGAAACCGACCGCTATCAGGACAACCTTGAGCGCGCACGCACCATGGCCAACAAGGATCCGCGCGCCGTCGCGATGGTCCTGCGCACCTGGATGACCAAAGATGAAAAATGATTCCCTGCCGATGGACGGCATGACGCGCAGCGCCGTCCTGATGATGTCGCTGGGCGAAGACGCCGCGGCTGAAGTGTTCAAGTACCTGAGCGCCCGAGAAGTCCAGCAGGTCGGCGCCGCGATGGCCAGCCTGAAACAGGTCACGCGCAACGACGTCGCCGTCGTGCTGGAGGAGTTCCGCCTGGAAGCCGACCAGTTCATGGCCGTGACGCTGGGCTCGGACGACTACATCCGCAGCGTGCTGACCAAGGCGCTGGGCAGCGATCGCGCCGCCGGCCTGATCGAAGACATTCTGGAAGCCGGCGACGGCGGCAGCGGCATCGATGCGCTGAACTGGCTGGATCCGAACACCGTGGCCGAACTGATCGGCGACGAGCACCCGCAGATCATCGCGACCATCCTGGTTCACCTGGAGCGCGACCGCGCGGCCGGCGTGCTGGCCCTGCTGACCGACCGCTTGCGCAACGACGTGATGCTGCGTATCGCCACGTTCGGCGGCGTGCAGCCGGCGGCGCTGTCCGAGCTGACGGAAGTGCTGAATTCCGTGCTGGCCGGCCAGGGCGCCAAGCGCAGCAAGATGGGCGGCGTGCGCACCGCGGCCGAGATCCTGAACATGATGAACTCGACGCAGGAAGAGACCGTGGTCGCCAGCCTGCGCGAACGCGACAACGACCTGGCGCAGAAGATCATCGACGAGATGTTCGTCTTCGACAACCTGCTCGACGTCGAGGACCGCGCCATCCAGCTCATCCTCAAGGAAATCGACAACGACACGCTCATGGTCGCGCTCAAGGGCGCCCAGGAAGAGCTGCGCGCCAAGTTCCTGCGCAACATGTCCAGCCGTGCGGCCGAAATGCTGCGCGAGGACCTGGAAGCCCAGGGTCCGATCCGCATGTCGAAGGTCGAGACCGAACAGAAGAAGATCCTGCAGATCGCGCGCCGCCTCGCGGAAAGCGGCCAGATCGTGCTGGGCAATTCCGGAGACGACGCGTATGTCTGAAGCGGACAACGGCGCGGCGACGCTCATCTCGCGCAGCGCCGCCTGGCGTCGCTGGCAGATGCTGTCGTTCGACGAGCCGGCGCCCGTCGAAGTCGAACCCGAGCCCGAACCCGATCCGGGTCCCGATCCCGCCGTGGTGATGGCGCAGTTGCGCGCCCAGGCCATCGCGGAAGGTCACGAAGAAGGCTTGGCGCGCGGTCACGCCGCGGGCATGGAAGCCGGCCAGCAGGCGGGCTACGAGGCCGGCCTTGCCGCCGGCCGCGAAGCCGGTCATGCGGAAGGCCTAGCCCAGGGTCGCGAACAGGGCGCCGCCGAAGCGCAACGCCTGCACACGCTGGTCGAAGCCTGCGCGGTGTCGATTGGCGCGCTGGAAGAAAAGATGGGCCAGAGCCTCTTGACGCTGGCCCTGGACATCGCCCAGCAAGTGGTCCGCACCACCCTCGCGGAACAGCCCGAGACAGTGGTGAACGCAGTTCGCGACGTTCTGCACATCAATCCGACGGCCGGCGGCCAGATGCGCCTGTGGGCCAATCCGGAGGATATCGAACTGATCCGCCTGCACCTGGCCGACGAACTGAAAGAAGGCCATTGGCGCGTGCTGGCCGATGAATCCATCCTGCGCGGCGGCTGCCGTGCCGAGACGCCGTTCGGCGACATCGACGCCACCCTGCAGACCCGCTGGCGCCGCGTGGCCGCCTCGCTCGGCCGCAACGCAACCTGGGAGGAGCCGGTGTGAACGGCAATCCGGCCTCCGAGCAATCCGGCCAGGCGCCCCTCGCGGGCGCCGCAGCCGCTTCCGCGGCGGCCAAGCCGACCGCGCCCGTGCTCGACCGCTGGCAGACGCAGCTTGAGATCGGCTCGATCCGCGCGGCGTCCACCGATCCGTGGCTGGTCAGCGGCAAGATCACGCGGGCCACGGGCCTGGTGCTGCACGCCACCGGCCTGCGCCTGCCCGTCGGCGCCGCCGCCCGTATCGAGATCGCGCGCGGCCATGACCATTGGGCCGACGCCGAAGTCGTGGGTTTTGACGGCCACACGCTGTACCTGATGCCGCAGGCCGATATTTCCGGCCTGCCGCCCGGCGCGCGCGTCGTGCCCGGCGAACCGCCCGTGCAGCGCCAGATTCCGCTGCCGCGCAAGGCCGAACTGAACGGCAACGCCAAGCCCCAGCTTGGCCGCCACCTGCCCGTCGGCAACGCGCTGCTTGGCCGCGTGCTGGATGGCGCCGGCCGCCCGCTGGACGGACTGGGTCCGCTGACGGGCGCCGAACTGGCCCCCCTGTCCGCCCAGCCGATCAACCCGCTGTCGCGCGCGCCCATCGATACGGTGCTGGACACCGGCGTGCGCGCCATCAACGGTCTGCTGACCGTCGGCCGCGGCCAGCGCATGGGTCTGTTCGCAGGATCCGGCGTGGGTAAATCGGTGCTGCTGGGCATGATGGCCCGCTACACCAAGGCCGACGTCATCGTCGTCGGACTGATCGGCGAGCGGGGCCGCGAAGTCAAGGAATTCATCGAGCACAACCTGGGTCCCGAAGGCCTGGCGCGCTCGGTCGTCGTGGCCGCACCGGCCGACGTGTCGGCGCTGCTGCGCCTGCAGGGCGCCGCCTATGCGACGCGCCTGGCCGAGCATTTCCGTGACCAGGGCCTGGACGTGCTGCTGATCATGGACTCGCTGACCCGCTACGCAATGGCGCAACGGGAAATCGCGCTGGCCATCGGCGAACCGCCCGCCACCAAGGGCTATCCGCCGTCGGTGTTTGCCAAGCTGCCCACGCTGGTGGAACGCGCGGGCATGGGCGCGCCCGGTCCCTCCGGCAAGGCCGGGTCCATCACGGCGTTCTATACCGTGCTGGCCGAAGGCGACGACCAGCAGGACCCGATCGCCGACTCGGCGCGCGCCATTCTGGACGGTCACGTCGTGCTGTCGCGGCACCTGGCCGAATCGGGTCACTACCCCGCCATCGACATCGAAGCGTCGATCTCGCGGGCAATGACTTCGCTCATCACGCCGCAGCAGTTCTCGATCGTGCGCCGCTTCAAGCAAAGCCTGTCGCGCTACCAGCGCAATCGCGACCTCATCGCCGTCGGCGCCTACGCCGCCGGCAACGACCCGCAGCTGGACGACGCCATCGCGCGCTACCCGCGCCTGGAAGCCTTCCTGCAGCAGGACATCGGCGAGAACGTCGGCTACGAAGACGCCGTCAATCAATTGCGAGCCAGTTTCGAATCACGGGACACCTATGCCTAGCCAACTGCCTCTGGACATGCTGATCAACCTGGCCAAGGAGAGCACGGACGAAGCCGCGCGCCTGCTGGGCCGGCTGACCGCCGAACGCAGCAATGCGCAGCGCCAGCTTTCCATGCTGCACGACTACCGCCAGGACTACCTCGAGCGCCTTCAGACGGCGATGACGAGCGGCATGGCGGCCAGCGACTGCCACAACTATCAGCGCTTCATCGGCACGCTGGACGACGCGATCGGCCAGCAGCAAGGCGTGCTGCGCCAGGCCGAGGAAAACCTGTCCAAGGGCCAACTCTACTGGCAGCAGGAAAAGCGCAAGCTCAACTCCTACGATGCCCTGGCGCAGCGCGAGCAGCGCGCCCAGGCCCTCGTGGAATCGCGCCGCGAACAGCGCGCCAACGACGAATACTCCGCCCGCCTGGTCCAGCGCCAGGCCAGCGGCATGCATTAAGCAGTTCCTCACAGGAAGCCCCAGATGACCGCTCCCCTGCCCTTGACCTTGCTCGCACCGGCCGCCCCGGCGTCGCCCAACGACGCGCTCGGCGCCAAACCGGCTGCCGCAAACAAGAAAGATAAAGGCCCCTCGTTTTCGGACGTGCTGGCGCAAAAGCGTCCGGCGCAGCAGCAGCCCAACCAGTCCGCCGACGCACGGCCCGCGAACGGCAACAGCAAGACGCCGTCCAAGGACGGCAAAGCCAGCGATCCGGCCAGCACGGCCGAAGGCGCAGCCGCCGGCGCCATCAATGATGCGGTGCAGACCGCCGCCCAGGCCGAGGCCGGCGCGCTCGCCGTCGCCGCACAACAGCCGGTGGCCGCCTCTGACCTGCCGCAACAGGCATTGGAGATTGCGGCCCAGGCCGCCGAGCAGGTGCAGCTCGCGCGCGGCAATGCGGCTGCCACCGCCACCGCCATGAATCAGGGCGCCGCCGTGCTGACGGCCGCGCTGAACGCCGCCGACACGCTGGCGCCGCAGGCAGCTCAGCAGACACCGGCAGCCGCGACCGCCGGTCAGGCGCAGGCCGCCGCCGCGCAGATCGCTCGCGAAGCCGAAGCCGCGCTGCCGGTCGTCACTGCCGCCGTCAAGCCGGGCTCCGCGCCGGTTGCCCAGGCGTCCGTCGACGCCAAGGCAACGGTCAAGGCCGACGCCCCGAAGGCCGCCCTGGACCTGCCGCTGCCGCGCGTCGCGCGCGACGTGCCCGCCGACCAGAAGGACGCCGCTCCGGCGCTGCCCGCCCACGTTGCCGACGAAGAGCAGCCCGACCTGCTGGCCGGCTCGGCCCCGCAATTCCAGGCGCCGCAGCATGGCGCCAATCCGCAGGAAGCGCTGGCCCACGCGCTGGCCGCCGCCGCGCAACGCCAGGCGCTGCCGGTCGTCAACCAGGCCGCCATAGCGCAGCCCATCGTTCCCGTCGTCATGCAAGTGGCCACGCCGGTCGGTGCCACCCACTGGGGCACCGAACTTGGCCAGCAGATGGTCATGATGAGCAACAACGTGCGCCAGGGCATGCAGACCGCCGAACTGCGGCTGGATCCGCCGGACCTCGGTCCGCTGCGCGTCAGCCTGAACCTGGCGGACGGCGTGGCCAGCGCCTCGTTCGTGTCGGCGCATGCGTCGGTACGCCAGGCGATCGAAGTCGCCATTCCGCAGTTGCAGCAGGCGCTCGCCCAGGCCGGCATTTCGCTGGGCCAGACCAGCGTGGGTGAACAAGCCGCGCAGCAGGAATTCGCGCAACAGAACGGCAACGGCTCGCAGCGTCAGCAAGGCGGCGGCGTCGCCGTGGCGGACAGCGGGCCAGATGCCGCGCAGCCCGCAGTGACGGCGTCGCGCAACGCCAACGCATTGGTCGACACGTTCGCGTAATGATCCGGCGGCCCGTGTCCGGCAACGGATGCGGGCAGTGCAGCAATAGCTTGAGATACGCGGCTTTCGCCCTGTTTTTCGCCTCCAAGCGGCGGCGTGAATTCGGGCAGAATGCTTTCATCCACTAAGAATCCGTTTTCACCAGCGGCAAACACGCATCGAACTCCAGATGGCGACAATCAAACCCATTCCCGCGCCGGCGCGCGACGCGAAGTCCTCCGGCGGCATTGGCCGCATCCTTCGGCCGCTGCTGGCGATCCTGGTGCTGCTGCTGGTTGCCGCGGCCAGCGCCGGCGCGACCTGGTTCATCACGCAGCGTCTGCAGCAACCGCAAGGCGGCGCTCCGGTGCAGCTTGGCGTGGGCCAGGTGCCTGGCGGCCAACCCGGCCAGCCGGGTCAGCCCGGTCAGGCCGGCGGTGTGCAAGGCCAGCCCGGCCAAGGCCCGCAGGCCACGCCGACGACCTTCGTCGCGCCGTCTGCCACCCCGATCGCCGTGCCCGCGCCGATCTTCGTGCCGATCGAAGCCTTCACCGTCACGCTGCAGAACGCGGACACGGAACGCATCATGCACGTCGGCCTGACCCTGCGCGTGAGCGACGAACAGACCCGCACGCGCCTGGAAAAGTACATGCCCGAAGTGCGCAGCCGCATCCTGATGGTGCTGTCGTCGCAATCGCCCACCGCGGTGCAGACGCAGCAAGGCAAGACCGACATGATCACGGCCATCAAGCAGGCGGTGAACCGCCCCTTCTCGCCCCTGCCTGACGGCCAGTACGTGACCGACGTGCTGTTCACGGCGTTCGTGGTGCAATAAGCATGGCCTACGAGGCATTTCTTTCGCAGGACGAAGTCGATGCGCTGCTAGCCGGCGTCACCGGCGAGAGCGATAGTAAAAAGGAATCCGACGGCCAGAACGGCGGTGCGCGTGCCTACGACCTGAGCTCGCCAGAGCGTGTCGTGCGCCGCCGCATGCAGACGCTGGAGCTCATCAACGAGCGGTTTGCGCGCAACATGCGCAACGTGCTGTTGAACTTCATGCGCCGCAGTGCCGACATCACCGTCGGCTCGATCAAGATCCAGAAGTACGCGGACTTCGAGCGCAACCTGCCGGTTCCCAGCAATCTGAACATGATTCAGATGAAGCCGCTGCGCGGCACGGCGCTTTTTACGTACGACCCGAACCTGGTGTTCCTGGTCATCGACAGCCTGTTCGGCGGCGATGGCCGCTACCACACGCGCGTCGAAGGCCGGGACTTCACCACCACCGAACAGCGCATCATCCGGCGCCTGCTCAACCTGACCCTGGAAAGCTACGGCAAGTCCTGGGATCCCGTCTACCCGATCGAGTTCGAATACGTCCGCTCGGAGATGCACACCAAGTTCGCCAGCATCACCGGCAACAACGAAGTGGTGGTGGTCTCCTCGTTCCACATCGAATTCGGCGCGACCGGCGGCGACCTGAACATCTGCCTGCCCTACTCCATGATCGAGCCGGTGCGCGATCTGCTGACGCGCCCGCTGCAGGAAACGACGCTCGAAGAAGTGGATCAGCGCTGGTCGCAGCAGCTTTCCCGCCAGGTGCGCAGCGCGGACATCGACGTGGTCGCGGAATTTGCCCGCATCCCGTCGTCGATCCGCGAACTGATGAGCCTGAAGGTCGGCGACGTCCTTCCGGTCGACGTGCCTGAAACCGTCATCGCCCACGTCGACGGCGTGCCGCTGATGGAATGCGGCTACGGCGTCTTCAACGGCCAATACGCCTTGCGCGTACAAAACCTGTTTACCCACGATACAGAACCCAACGAGGCCTCTGACCATGACTGACAAGAACGAGCCCGGCACTGGCTCGTCCCCGGCCGACGACTGGGCCGACGCGCTCGCCGAACAATCCCGCGCCAACCCGCCCACGCAAGCCGACGGTCTGAAGCCGCAGGACGACTGGGCCGCCGCGATGGCCGAACAGGCTGCCGCGCCCGCTGCGCCCGCTGCCGCGGCGCCCGCCGCCGCTCCTGCCCC
>NZ_CADIJM010000031.1 GCF_902859585.1 Achromobacter animicus
GCCGCCGCTCCTGCCCCGGCACCGGCCCCCGCCGCGGCGCCGGCCGCCACGGCCTCGGCCGCCGCGTCCGTGTTCAAGCCGCTGGCCGGCGCCACGTCCGGCCAAGGCACCGACATCGACCTGATCATGGACGTTCCCGTCCAGCTGACGGTTGAGCTTGGCCGCACCCGCCTGACCATCAAGAACCTGCTCCAGCTGGGCCAGGGCTCGGTGGTGGAACTGGACGGCCTGGCCGGCGAACCGATGGACATCTTCGTCAACGGCTACCTGATCGCCCAGGGCGAAGTCGTGGTCGTCGAAGAAAAGTACGGCATCCGCCTGACCGACATCATCACCCCGTCCGAGCGGATCAACCGCTTGAACAACCGTCGTTGACCCCCGGCGCCATGACCGAACCTGCCCTGCTGCGCGTCATCATCGGCCTTGTGCTGGTGGTGGCCGCCATCCTGGCCGCGGCGTGGCTTGCCAAGCGCGCCGGACTGGTCCAGCGCGGCGGCGGCAACGTGCTGCGCCAGGTTGCCAGCATGCCGGTCGGTCCGCGCCAAAGCGTTGTCGTCGTCGAGATCGAAGACACCTGGCTGGTGGTGGGCGTTGGCCCGAACCAGCTCACCACCCTGCATACCCTGCCCGCCGGCCAGTTGCCGGAGGGTTCGCCTCTGCCCACGGCCGCCTTCGCGGCCAAGCTGGGCCAGGCACTCAAGCGCCGCTAGGGCACAACGCCCCGGCGCGAATCAAGCGATACCCATGAGTTTGCCTACCCGCACGACTACCGCCCGCGCCGCCCAGCGCGCGCTGCCCATGCTGGCCGCCGCCGCGGTGCTGGGCCTGGCCTTTTTCCCGGCCGGCGTGGTGGCGCAGGCCACGCTGCCCGCGCTGACGGCCACGCCGGGCGCGAATGGCTCGCAGACCTACTCGCTCAGCATGCAGACCATGCTGCTGATGACGTCGCTGTCGTTCCTGCCGGCGGCGCTGCTGATGATGACGGGCTTCACGCGCATCATCATCGTGCTGGGCCTGTTGCGCAGCGCGATGGGCACGGCCATGTCGCCGCCCAACCACGTGCTGATCGGCCTGGCGCTGTTCCTGACCTTCTATACGATGTCGCCGGTGTTCGACAAGATCTACACCGACGCCTACAAGCCCTTGTCCGAAGGCACGATCCAGTTCGAGGCCGCGGTCGAACGCGCCGCGAATCCGCTGCGCACCTTCATGCTGCACCAGACACGCGAGAACGACCTGGCGCTTTTTGCCAACCTGGCCAAGCAGCCCGCGCTGGAAGACCCCTCGCAGGTGCCGATGCGCATTCTGGTGCCGGCCTTCATCACGAGCGAACTGAAGACCGCCTTCCAGATCGGCTTCACGATCTTCATTCCCTTCCTCATCATCGACCTGGTGGTTGCCAGCGTCCTGATGGCGTTGGGCATGATGATGGTGCCGCCGGTCACCGTGGCGCTGCCCTTCAAGCTGATGCTGTTCGTGCTGGCCGACGGCTGGAACCTGCTCATGGGCTCGCTGGCCCAGAGCTTCTACCAGTAACGCCGCAAGGAGATCGCCATGACCGCTGAAACCGTCATGACCATGACCTACCAGGCGATGAAGATCGTCCTGGCGATGGCCGGTCCCCTTCTGCTCGTCACGCTGGTCGTGGGTCTGGTCATCAGCATCTTCCAGGCTGCCACCCAGATCAACGAAATGACGTTGTCGTTCATTCCGAAGCTGCTGGCCATGTGCGGCGTGCTGGTGCTGCTGGGCCCCTGGCTGATCGGCGTCATGGTCGACTACATCCGGCAGCTCATCGGCCAGATCCCCATGCTGGTGTCCTGAGCGGCGCCGGCCGCCGGACACGGGTTGCGACGCCATGTTCTCTTTTACGCTCGAGCAGCTGAACGGCTGGGTCGGCCAGTTCCTCTGGCCGTTCGTGCGTATTCTCGCGCTCGTGGGCACCGCGCCGCTCTTCTCCGAATCGCTGATCCCCGTCAAGGTCAAGGTGGGACTGTCGTTCGTCCTGGCCGTGGCGATCAGCCCGGCCCTGGATCCCATGCCGCCGGTCGCGCCCGGCTCCTACGCCGGCCTCTGGATGGTGATGCAGCAGGTGCTGATCGGCATCGCCATGGGGTTCACCATGCGGATCGTATTCGCAGCGGTGCAGACGGCCGGTGAATTCGTGGGCCTGCAGATGGGCCTGTCGTTCGCCTCGTTCTTCGACCCCAGCTCGGGCGCCAACACCGCCGTGCTGTCGCGCATTTTCAACATCGTCGCGATGCTGACCTTCCTGGCGCTGGATGGGCATCTGCTGGTGCTGGCGGCGCTGGTGCGGTCATTCGACACGCTGCCCATCGCGATGATCCAGCTGCACCAGAACGGCTGGGGCGCAGTCGTGGAATGGGGCAAGACGATCTTCGTGTCGGGCCTGCTGCTGGCGCTGCCGCTGATCTGCGCCCTGCTCACCATCAACCTGGCCATGGGCATCCTGAACCGCGCCGCCCAGCAGCTTTCCGTGTTCGCGGTGGGCTTTCCCGTCACGCTCATCGTCGGCGTGACGATCCTGGCGATCGTGCTGCCCCACGCCGGGCCGTTCCTGGAGTCGTTGTTCGAATCGGGACTGACGGCGATGAGCCGTGTGGTGGATGCGCTGGCTGGGCGGTAACCGCCCGCCGCCAGCAGGCCTGCAATCGGGCGTGACCGCGGGCCCCGGCCCCGCCGCCCGCCGCCCGCAACTCGATCAGTGCTGTCCCACGACGCGGAAGACGCGGATGGTCTCGCGCAGCGCGCCCGACTGATTGCCCAGCTGCGTCACCGCGCCGCCCAGTTCCTGCACGAGTGCCGTGTTCTGCACGGTCATCACGTCCATTTGCGAGACCGCGGTATCCACCTGTTCGATGCCGGTTGACTGTTCCTGCGAGGCGCGCGAGATCTCGCCGATGATGTCCGTGACGCGGTGAACGGCATCCACGATCTCCTGCATGGTCGCGCCGGCCTGCTCCGCCTGCGCCGAGCCTTCGGTCACGCGGTCCACCGAGTCCTCGATCAGCGTCTTCACTTCCTTGGCGGCCTGGGCGCTTTTTTGCGCCAGGCTGCGCACTTCGCCCGCGACCACCGCGAAGCCCTTGCCGGACTCGCCTGCCCGGGCGGCTTCCACCGCGGCGTTCAGCGCCAGGATGTTGGTCTGGAAGGCGATGCCTTCGATGATGGTGACGATGTCGGCGATCTTGCGCGAGCTGTCCGAGATGCCGTGCATGGTGTTGACCACCTGCCCGACGGCCACGCCGCCGCGCCGCGCCACGTCCATGCTGCTGGCGGCCAGATCGTTGGCCTGCCGCGCATTGTCGGCGTTCTGGCGCACCGTGGACGTCAGTTGCTGCATGCTGGCGGCCGTCTGCTGCAGCGACGCCGCCTGCCCTTCCGTGCGGCCGGCCAGTTCCTGGTTGCCCCGGGCGATGTCCACCGCGGCGTGCGTCGTGCCCTCGATGCCGCGATAGACGTCTTGGGCAATGCCGATCAGGCTCTTGCGCATGACCTCCAGCGAAAACTTCAGGCTGCCCACCTCGTCATCCGATTCCGGCACGATCTGCGTGGTCAGGTTGCCCGCAGCCACCTGACGTGCCATGTTCGCCGCGTCTCGCATCGGGTCCAGCAGCGAACGCGACAGGCTCCAGCCCATCGCGTAGATGGCGACGATGCCCAGCCCGATCGCGCCACAACCCAGCGCCGCGCCCAACGGACTCAGGCTGGGCCAATTGGCATGCAGGCCATACGCGCCCGCGGCGCCGACGATGGCCGACGACAGCGTGGCGTGGCGCAGCATGCGGCTGCGCACGCCAGGCCGAAACGGGAACGCCAGCAGGTCCAGGCCGCTGCGCCAGCCGGCGCGCACGGGCCGGCCGTGCAGGATGCGCACGCCCTTGGCCGTGCCCTCGCGCATGCGCGCGTACAGCGCTTCGGCCATCTCGATCTGTTCTTCCGACGGCTGCACGCGCACGGACGAATAGGCCACGACTTCGCCGTTCTCGACAATGGGCGTGGCATTGGCCAGCACCCAGTAGTAGCCGCCATCCTTGCGGCGGTTCTTGACCACGCCGAGCCAGGATTCCCCGGCCTCCAGGGTCTCCCAGAGATCCGCGTAGGCCTCCGGCGGCATGTCGGGATGGCGCACGATGTTGTGCGCCTTGCCGATGAGCTCTTCGCGGGTGAAGCCGCTGACCTCGACGAAGGCCGGGTTGGCGTAGACGATGCGGCCCTTGGTGTCCGTGCGCGAGATCAGGTACTGGTCCTCGCGCAGCTTGGTTTCCACATTGGTGACGGGTAGATTGACACGCATGGTTTGTCTCCAGCTGGCGTCCGATCCCCCGGCCACCGTTGATTACTCTGTTTTCGTCCTGAAAATTCAGGCGTTGACATTATTTACGGTCATAAAGCGGAAAACTTAACGTGCTTATGATTTCCATCAACGCACGCATAACCATCCGATATGAAACAAGCGCATCCGCGGATCGCTGGCCCACAAAAAAGCCGCGCCCGATCCCGCATCTGCAGGATCGGGCGCGGCCCGGGATAACGACGATCAGTTCAGCGACGGCGCGGCATACCCGCCCAGCTGGTGCGCCGGCACTTCAATCACTTCGCCGGCATTGATCTTGAACACGGCAACCGCTTCGGCCAGGCGCTGCGCCTGTTCCTGCAGCGAGCCGGCGGCGGCGGCAGCCTCTTCCACCAGCGCCGCGTTCTGCTGCGTCACTTCGTCCATCTGCGACACGGCGCGGTTGACCTGGTCGATACCGCTGGACTGCTCTTCGGACGCCGCCGAGATCTCGCCCATGATGTCCGTCACGCGCTTCACCGAGGCCACGATCTCCTGCATCGTCGCGCCGGCGCGTTGCACCTGCTGCGAACCCGCGCCGACCTTGGACACCGAGTCCTCGATCAGGCCCTTGATCTCCTTGGCGGCCTGGGCGCTGCGCTGCGCCAGCGAGCGCACTTCGCCCGCCACCACCGCAAAGCCCTTGCCCTGCTCGCCCGCACGCGCGGCTTCCACCGCGGCGTTCAGCGCCAGAATGTTGGTCTGGAACGCGATGCCGTCAATGACCGACACGATTTCCGAGATCTTGCGCGAGCTGGCCGAAATGCCTTCCATGGTGTTGACCACTTCCGACACCGCCGAACCGCCGCGCTCGGCCACGTCCGACGCGCTGGCCGCCAACTGGTTGGCCTGGCGGGCGTTGTCCGCGTTCTGCTTCACGGTCGACGCCAGCTCTTCCATCGAGGCAGCGGTCTCTTCCAGCGAGGCGGCCTGCTCTTCCGTGCGGCTGGACAGGTCCGTGTTGCCGGCCGAGATTTCACGCGAACCGACGGTGATCTCGTCCACGCCACGGCGCACCGTCGACACGGTGCGCGTCAGGCTTTCCTGCATGCGCTTGAGCGCGGCGAACAGCTGGCCGATTTCGTTGTGCGAACGCACTTCCACGCGGCCCGTCAGGTCGCCCGCGGCAATCTTGTCAAAGTGCTGACCGGCTTCGACCAAGGGGCGCACCACCAGGCGGCCGAACAGGATGCGGGCAAGCACCATCAGCAGCAGCGCCAGCGCAACCGCGATGCCGACGGCGATCATGGCCAGGTTGAAGTTGGCCTCGGCCTGTTCGATCGTTTCACGCTGCTGGTCGGCGATGTACTTGTCGAACTGGC
Organism: Achromobacter animicus; assembly: GCF_902859585.1. Classification (GTDB taxonomy): domain Bacteria; phylum Pseudomonadota; class Gammaproteobacteria; order Burkholderiales; family Burkholderiaceae_B; genus Achromobacter; species Achromobacter animicus. The sequence goes on from NZ_CADIJM010000031.1 coordinate 5,680, forward strand.
CGATCGCCTCGATGAAGGCCGCACTGCGAGGCGTGCCGTATTCGTTGTTCACCATGTAGAACGTCGAATAGTCTTCGCTGCGCAGGGCTTCGACCATCGTGTCCACGCCGTCGTCGATGTACGAGCGATAGCGGCGCACAAGGTTCATCGACAACTGGCGGCCAGTGTCGTCCTCGAGCATGTTCTTCTGGAAATCGGCGAAGCGGCTGCGCACACCCGTCAACAGGTCCGTCGCGCCCTTGAGCGAAGCGGCCGCGTCACGCGCGGAGTTCTCGCCGCTGCCCCAGCCGGATTCCTGCAGGTGGCGCGCGGCCACCATCAGGCTCACGCGGGCGCGCAGCATGTCGCTGTTGATGATCTCGACCTGCTTGGCCCGCGCCGTCAGCGCGTTGACCTCGCGGATCGATTCATAGTTGCTCTGCAGGAAGTACGCGGCCAGGCCGCCCACCGCCGCGATCAGCAACGCGAAAAACGCCATCACCCACAGCAGCATCGTGCCAACGCGCGCATCGCGCAGCCTCAGTTTGCGCTTGACCTTGGGTGCGCGCGCGGCTTTTTTCTTGCCGGCCTTGCCGGCTTTACCACCGGATTCGAGACTCGCTTCCATTTATTTCCCCATCCCTCAGGAACTGCTCTGACCAAATGAAAAACCACCCTGTGGACATGCCCTGTTACACAGGGGATGCACTCAGGGCGACGAACACCGGGCATGTGACGCCCGATGTCTTCTGCCGAACTGCAGGGCTACTTGCCCTGCGGCACCAGACCGGCCGGTTCACCCGGACCCGGAATGTAGATCGTTTGCACCTCGGGTTCCATCGCAGGTTGTGCCCAGTCCTGCGTCAAGGCAGGCGCGGGGGCAGGCCCCAGCAACTTCTGGCGTTCCCAAGGTTCCAGCAGAATATTGGTGCTGTCGACGAGCCGCATCAGCCGGCCATCGGGGCCGAACTGCAGCAGCGCTTCCTTACGGCTGTACAGGCCGTCGGTGACAAAGGTGATTTTGTGGAACCAGAGCGCCAGCACGGTGCCGTCGCTCTGTTTGAATTGTTGGGCAGGCGGGGCGGTCAGCGCACGCGCGGCCTCTTCCATGGTCGTCTGCCCGGGCGTCAGGGTCGACAGCTTGCTCGGGTCGAAGTTGTGACCCGTTGCCGCACAGCCAGCGACAAGGGCCGCAATCGCGGCCGCTGCCAGAAGATGTAGATAACCTCGCATACCCTGCCTATATGCCGGCGGCGCCGGCGTCAGAAAGATTCCCAATCGTCGTCCGAAGGCGCCTGCCGCCGGCTTGCAGCCGGTGCTGGCGCGGGCTTCGAAACGTCCTTTGCCGCGGGCGCCGGACGCGTCGCGGCGGGCTTGCGCGGCGGGCGCGTTGCCGTGGCGCCGGCGGCCGGTTCCGGCTTGGCGCGGGCGGTGTGTGTCAGGCGCACGG
>NZ_CADIJM010000032.1 GCF_902859585.1 Achromobacter animicus
GCGGCCGGCGCAGCGGCGGGCGCGGCGGCGGCGACGGGCGCGGCGGGCACGCCGGCTTCGGGCTGGTGGTAGGCCACCGGCTGCAGCGTCTGCGAGAACTTGACGATTCTGACCTTGCCTTCGCCTTCGGTGATTTCCAGCTCGGCGATGCCCGATTCAGCCACCAGGTCGATCAGGGTTTTGAGTTTTCGAAGATCCATAGAAGCTGCTTCCCGAGATAGTGTCGGCGTCGTCCCAGCGTCGGGGTTCGCGCCGTATAAGATGTAAAAGCGTTGAATTGATGCGAGATCAGTGCCGCACTGCGTAACGCAGCGCGGCCTCGTAGCCGTCCGCGCCCAGGCCGCTGATCAGGCCCTGCGCCAAGTCGGACAGATAAGAGTGATGCCTGAACGGCTCTCGCTTATACAGATTGGACAAATGTACTTCAATAAATGGGATCGCGACCCCGGCCAGCGCGTCGCGAATCGCGACACTGGTGTGCGTGTATGCCGCTGCGTTGATGATGATGAAGTCCGTGCCGTCCTGCCGTGCCGCCTGAATGCGGTCAACCAGCGCACCTTCGTGATTGCTTTGCCACGCAGTCAGCGTGGCGCCCAATTCGCCCGCGAGCAGCTCGAGACGCTCATTGATCTGGGTCAGAGTAAGACTGCCGTAGATATGAGGTTCCCGGGTGCCAAGCAGGTTCAGGTTCGGGCCATGCAATACCAGTATGTTTTGCGCCATGCGCGTGCCAAATTGTGGATTGCCAATTGTTGGCAAAACAGCCGATAAACCAGCTTTTTACGCCAATTCCTACTATTTGTCCAACAGACTTACGCCTTCAAACCCGAAAGGGTGCGATCCAGATCGTCGGGCTGGACTTCACCCAATATCTTCCGGTTAATGCTGCCATCTGCGTTGAAAACGATAGTAAAAGGCAGGCCACCGCTAGGATTACCCAGCTTACGCAGCGTATCGATGGCGCCGGCGCCGATCACCCACAGCGGGTATGAAACCTGTACTTTCTCGACAAACTTCTGCATGTTGGCGGCAGAATCAACGCCGATGCCAACAAAGCGTACTTGCGGGTATTTTTTCTGCAAAGCGTCGAGCGCGGGCATCTCTTTGATGCACGGCGCGCACCACGTTGCCCAGAAATTGACCACGATGGGCTGGCCCTTCCAGCCAGCCAGCGAATGCGAGGCGCCGTTCAGATCCGGGAGCTGCATCTGCATGAGTCCCGCGACCGGATCGCCCGCGTCAGCCGGCACGACATCGTTCTTGGGCTTGCGGCCCATCAGCGTATAGCCGCCTGCGACAGTCGCGGCCACCGCCACGGCGGCGGAAAGAAGTAGGCGTCGATTCATGGCGCGATGATAACCGTTGCGGCCGTTTTACGCCGCAGCCGCGAGGCGCCGGCTTGTCGGGCGGCTATATATACAATGCGGGGCAGGAGATTTATCAATGCACCTGCACATTCTTGGCATCTGCGGCACCTTCATGGGCGGACTGGCGCTGATCGCGCGCGCCGCCGGCCACAAAGTCACGGGTTGCGACGCGGGCGTGTACCCGCCGATGAGCACCCAGCTTTCCGAACAGGGTATCGAACTGATCGAAGGCTTTGGCGCCGAGCAACTGGCGCTCAAGCCTGACCTGTACGTCATCGGCAACGTGGTCAGCCGCGGCAACCCGCTGATGGAAGCCATTCTGGAATCCGGGGCGCGCTATGTGTCCGGACCGCAATGGCTGGGCGACAACATCCTGCCGGGCGCGCACGTGTTGGCAGTGGCAGGCACGCACGGCAAGACCACCACAAGCTCGATGCTGGCGTGGGTGCTGGAAGCCGCAGGCATGGCCCCGAACTTCCTGATCGGCGGCGTGGCGCAGGACCTGCACGTATCTGCCCGCTACGACCCGGCGCGCCGCCCCTTCGTCATCGAAGCGGACGAATACGACACGGCGTTCTTCGACAAGCGCTCCAAATTCGTTCACTACCGCCCGCGCACCGCCATCCTGAACAACCTGGAATACGATCACGCCGACATCTTCCCCGATCTGACGGCGATCGAAACGCAGTTCCACCATCTGGTTCGCACGATCCCCGGCTCGGGCCGTATCGTCCGACCGACGCAATCGGACGCGCTGGACCGCGTGATTGCACGGGGATGCTGGTCGGATACCGTCACGTTCGGTCCGGAAGGGCTGTGGCAGGCGTCGCCACCGGACGCTGACGGCGCGTTCGAGGTCACGCGCGCGGGCGTCCACGCGGGCACCGTCCGCTGGTCGCTCTCCGGCGAACACAACCGCATGAACGCGCTGGCCGCCCTGGCTGCCGCTGAACACGTTGGCGTGCCCGCAGAACAGGGCATCGACGCCCTCACCCGCTTCGGCGGCGTCAAGCGCCGCATGGAGCTGCGCGGCACGGTCAACGGCATCAAGGTCTACGACGACTTCGCTCACCATCCCACCGCCATCGCCACCACGCTGGAAGGTCTGCGCCGTCAGGTTGGATCGGCGCGAATCCTGGCCGTGCTGGAGCCGCGCTCCAACACCATGAAGCTGGGCACCATGGCCGCCAGGCTGCCCGAGGCGCTGGCCGACGCTGACCTGGTGTTCTGCTTTGGCGCCAGCGAGGGCAAGCATGCGCTGGGCTGGAACCCGGCCGAAGTGCTGGCCCCCCTGGGCGGCCGGGCTTCCAGCTACGATGACATCGGCGCGCTCGTCGACGCCGTTGCCGGCGCCGCCCGGCCGGGCGACCAGGTGCTGGTGATGAGCAATGGCGGCTTCGGCGGCATCCATGGCAAGCTGCTGGATGCGCTGCAGGCGCGCGGCTGATCCCGCCCGCTTGGCCGATCCCGGCAAAGCGCGCCCTGCCGGACATGCCGGGCTGGCCCTGCCAGACCCGCATGTCCGGAATTCAAGCCCTCAGCCGGCCGCCTTCCGCAACGCACACGGAAACAGCAAACAATGATCCTCTATCTACACGGTTTCCGATCGTCGCCCGATTCATTCAAGGCCCGCCTGATGGCGGACGCCATGGCCGCACGCGGTCTGACCGATGCGTGGGCCTGCCCGCAACTGCCCGCCAGCCCGCGCCAAGCCATCGACCTGGCGCTGGGCATGGCGCGCGACCGGCTGGCGGACGCCGATTCGCCGCGCGAACTGACTGTCATCGGCTCGTCGCTGGGCGGTTTCTACGCCACCTGGATCGCCGAGCAGCTGGGCTGCAAGGCCGTGTTGCTGAATCCCGCCGTCCACGCCGCGCGCGACCTTGCCACCCAGGTCGGCGAGCACCACATGTATCATTCCGGCGCGCCGTTCGTTTTTTTGCCCGAATATGTGGACGAACTGGCCGCCATCCATGCGCCGCGCATCACGCAGCCCGACCGGTATTTCCTGGTGGCCGCGACCGGCGACGAAGTGCTGGATTGGCGCGAGATGCGCGACCGATACGCCGGCTGCCGCCAGCGCATCGTGCAAGGCAGCGACCACGGCCTGTCCGATTTCGCGGAATGGATGCCGGAAGTGCTTGAATTCGCCCTAGGCGGCAAGCCGATACGCACCTGATAATCAATATCGACTTTCAACACCCACAAAGCTGCGCAAGGCGGCGCGAGGCCGCCGCCCAGGACGATCCCCACCATGTATGTGTTTTACGAAGATGACGGCAGCTTCAAGGCCGGCAATATCCTGTCCGAGACCGACGCCAGCCTGCAGGTGGAGTCGGAGTCGGGCAAGCGCAGCAAAATCAAGCGCGCCAATACCCTGTTCAACTTCGCCTCGCCGGATCCGGCAGCCCTGATGACCCAGGCGGCCGCCACGGCCGAGACGCTGGATCTGCAATTCCTGTGGGAATGCGCGCCGCAAGAGGAATTCGACTCGCCCGCCCTGGCCGCCGACTACTTCGGCCACGCCCCCACGCCCGTCGAGCAGGCCGCGCTGCTGATGCGCCTGCACGGCGCCCCGGCGTACTTCCACCGCCGCGGCAAGGGCCGCTACCGCCCCGCCCCGCCGGACATCCTGGCCGCCGCGCTCGCCGCGCTGGAAAAGAAGCAGCGCCAGGCCGAACAGCAGCAGGAATGGGTCGACGAAATGGCCGCGGGCCGCCTGCCCGAACCCATCGCCCAGGCCGCCGAATCGCTCCTGATCCGTCCGGACAAGAACTCGCAGCAATGGAAGGCCCTGGACGCCGCGTGCGCCAAACTGGGCAAGACACCTGACCGCCTGCTGCTCGAACTGGGCGCCTGGCCGCACGCGCTCGCGCTGCACAAGCGCCGCTTCCTGGCCGTCAACTTCCCGCGCGGCCTGGCCTTCCCCGACGTGGAACTGCCGCCCATCGACCGCGAACTGCCGCTTGCCGACGCCGAAATCTATTCCGTGGACGATGTCACCACCACAGAAATCGACGACGCGCTCTCCGTCTCCATGCTGCCCGACGGCCGCGTGCGCGTCGGCGTCCACGTCGCCGCGCCCGGCCTGTCCGTCACCCGCGACAGCGAACTGGACAAGCTGGCCCGCGCCCGCCTGTCCACCGTCTACATGCCCGGCGACAAGATCCCGATGCAGCCGGACAGCGTCATCCAGGCGTTCTCCCTGGACGCCGGCCGCGAAGTGCCCGCGCTATCGCTGTATGTCACCGCCAATCCCGAAACCGGCGAAGTCATCGAATCGGAAACCCGCCTGGAACGCATCGTCGTGCGCGAGAACCTGCGCCACAACATGCTGGACAGCCAGGTCACCGAGGCAAGCCTGTCCGATCCGGACGCCGACCTCCCCTACGCCCACTGGCTGCGCCCGCTCTGGAAGCTGGCCCAGGCTCTGTCCGCGCAACGCGAAAACGTCCGCGGCAAGCCGGAAAACAATTCCCGGGTGGAATACAGCTTCTACCTGGACGGCAACCCCGACGATCCCGACACCCCCGTGCGCCTGGTCCCGCGCCAGCGCAACGCGCCGCTGGATCGCATGGTGGCCGAATACATGATCCTGGCCAACAACCTGTGGGGCGGCCTCTTGAACCAGCACGGTGTGCCGGGCATCTACCGCTCACAGCAAGCTGGCCGCGTGCGCATGAGCACGCAGGCGCTGCCCCACGAGGCCATCGGCGTTCCCCAATACGCGTGGAGCACGTCGCCGCTGCGCCGCTACGTCGACCTGGTCAACCAATGGCAACTGATCGCCGCGGTGGAACACGGTGTCTCGGCCCGCCTGATCGCCCCCTTCAAGCCGCGCGACGCAGACCTGTTCGCCATCATCGGCGCCTTCGACGCGCAATACGCGGCCTGGGCCGAGTTCCAGAGCGCAATGGAACGCTACTGGTGCCTGCGCTGGCTGAAGCAGAACGGCGTGACGCGGACGGTGGCGCATGTGCTCCGGGATGACCTGGTGCGGTTTGCGAATGCGCCGTTGGTGACTCGGGTGGGGGGGATGCCCGAGTTTGAGCGCGGGACTGCGGTTGAGGTGGATATTCTGGGGATGGATGAGTTGTCTCTGGAGTTGGATTGTCGGTTTGTGGGCGAAGTTAAGGGGGAGGCTGCGGCTTCGTAGGTCGCATTCTTCCGATCTTCGTCGGTCGCGTTCATCGATCTTCGTAGGTCGCCCGACGCCGCGGTCCCCGTGGGCACGATCGCCCACGATTGCGGTCCGGAGCCTTCGCTCCGGACTTCCCCGTCGTCATCTTCGTCCGCCTTCGGCTCCCTTCAGATTCCCTCGGGCGCATCGACGGCGCTCGCGCCCACGGGGACCGCGACGCCGTGCTACGAGGGTCTTTGGTATGGGGCGCTACAAGACCTGTGGTCAGGGCAGGATATCTGCGGGGCCGCCGGGTTGCTGCCGCCCGGACGGCGGCAACCCGGCATCGGGTCTGTGGGACGTCGTAGCGGGGTGCGCTTCGCGCTGGCGGGGATTGGTTTGCTAATGGTTCGCCTCACGGGGGGTGGGGCGGTGATGGGCGGCGCGGCGACGATCCGCCACAACCTGCTGACCTGTTCGCGCCGCCCATCGGGCACTTGAGTTCAAGTGACGATTAGCAGCGAGCCGCGCTCGCACGACGGTGTCAGACACCCGCAAAAAACGAGCGCTTTCGCCAAGATGGGTGTCTGACACCCTGGAATCACCCTTCAAGCCTGTAGCCCGTCTATGCGGGTGTCAGACACCCAAGCGCCGCCTACTCGCGAAGCGTCATCACCACTACGCAAGACGCCGCGTAAGTCTCCGGAGGCCGCCCGCGCGGCCGAACGGAGACGGGCAACGCAAGATGCTTCTGGCCCGAAATGCTCTGCGCAAAAATGCCAAGCACGCCGACCGCCCCAGCTGCCTGAAAACTCGAATTGCCAGAGTCCGGTGCGGTGGCGTCCCGGGGTGCGCGGGGCGTCGATAAGCCCGAGGGAATCTGAAGCTCAATAGTCGTCCTGCACGACACCCGTGACGAAGAAACTGTCTTCGTG
>NZ_CADIJM010000033.1 GCF_902859585.1 Achromobacter animicus
ATTTGCTGAAGTCCGTGTTGGCAGCACGATCGTCACGTACCGCGTGTCCAGCGCTGAGGCGCGCTTTCAATACGCCCAGTTTCATGGTGAGCAACACATGAACACCGAACGGCTCAGAAAGTGGGGTATTACGGTCAAGCGGCCATTGCGCAATCAGGCGGCGTCGGTGCTTCTTTACGAAGAGGTGCGCGTGGGCGACCAGGTGAAACGCATTTCTTCCGCTCCATCCACAGCGAACAATCGACAGCCGTTCCAACTTGAAGGAAATGTTTTCAGTCGTATGCTGGAGCAGACCCGTCAAAGTCGAGCTTACGGCGCCGCGCAGGCTGGAATTGTGCGCGCGGAATATGGGTTCACAGGCCTTGCTGCCGTATCAGCCATCATGGCACTGCGCTCTTCAATCAGAGATCTCGTGAACGGGAAGGATGATCGGTCGCTTGTAGGGATGGTTAACGGCGTCAGCGCATTAGCGGCAGTGGCAGCTGTGATTAGCTCCGGTTTGTTGGTGAAGGGCGATCTGATCCAACTACATGCGTTGGCGAAAGGGAAGTCACTTGCTTTAGCTCGATTAGCCGCTTTCGAAGTGCGAAGACTAGCAACGATGTATGGCGCAGGAGCTGCTGGCCTTGGAGCTGTCGCCGACGGAATACGTGCTGCTATCGCATTCACGACGCAGCAAAATTTCGAAGCGGGCCGAATGTATCTTGCGTCTGCTGGGTGCGGAGTGTTGGCGACTGCGGGCTTGGCTTTAAGCGCCTCCGGCACCGTCCTTGGCATTATCGGACCAGTCGGCTGGGTCGTGCTGGCCTTCATCGCCACTGTTGGAGTAATTTATTTCAGCATCCAGGCCGCTTTCGCGAAGTTTCAGCCCGACGAAGTCTGGTTGGCCCACTGTTATTGGAGTCGGGGAGATCGAGCATATCGCTATAAATCTATGGACCAGGAACTCGCTGCTTTTCACGGCGCCGTCTACGGCGTTCGCGTTGTAGCGAGTTGGGAGACGCCCTCGATGTCGGCGCGCGACATCATAATCCGCAGTATCCCTGTCTACGGTCTCTGGCAAGACAGCGTTGATCTAAAGCGTGCTGCGGCCAAGGAAGGCATAGGGACGCTTTCCCTATCTGTAGTTCTGCCCGCGTATCCCACTTTAAACGAAGGGCCGCCGCTCATAAGCCATGACGATGTTTTCCAATACACGCTCAATGCCAGGAGACACGGTCAAAGCCTGAATATAGTCCGCGGACCCATCGCAACTGGTCCGAGTTACCGCTTTCCGTATGACACGGAATGCATGGTCGTTGGTAAGGACTACATTCGAGACGGTACCCGCCATGTAAGTTGGCAAATTACTATGCGGGCAGACACGGAGATCATGCTGGATTACTGTTACAGGCCGGATATCGTGAACGAACCTGGCCTCGCGATGTTCCCACAGCAGGAGCCGCTTGTCTTTACACACGGTACGTGGCTCACAGATCCCATCGACGAAGCGCTGCTTGCTCCAGTCCAGGAGCCTAAATGATGCGGACTACCAAGCAGCTTCGGCAGCTCCGCCCAACGTTCAGGGACGTTCAGAGAAAGTGGCGGCTGTTTCGCTTCGCAAGTACGTTATTGCCACTGGACGCTGACTCACGCGAAACGCCCACCATCGAAGCAACGCGATTCAATGAAAATTGCGTCGAAGTGGTTTCCGATACTTTGCAAACCGGAAAGGAGGGGGCGCTTCTACGAATTTTCGTTTTCTCTGGAATTTTTTTATTTCTCTATGCGTTGATCGGAGGCTTTGGCGGCTGGTCTGCAGGCGTGTTGATACTGTCACTTGGCCTCCCTGGTATTGGTCTTCTGTCGTTTTTCATTCCTCGTGTCTTGAGTCCGCGCTATCGATATCGTTGTTCGAAAGTGCGTTTTGATCGCCGTAGTCGTCGTGTCTACTATGTTCCGTATCCGGACGAAAGCTCGGAAGCGGTGTGGGAGCTTGATTGGGATCAGTTGCTGGGAATTCAATGGTCAACAGGTCAGGCGCAACCGTATCTTTACCTTGTTGGCTATACGTGCAACCTCCCCGAGCCTCAATTGGTCAAGATACCCGTAATTTTTAACGAGAAGATTTTCGGAACCCAGATCTGGGCTTGGCTTCATCTGTTTATGGATAAGGTCGGAAACCTTCCCCCACCAAAAATCATCCTCTTCCCTCAGAATCCGGGCGACGTGCTGATGCGCTATGGTGGCCGCCGGATCTTTAGGTCCCTAACGACGAGGAAGGGGTGGTTATGGTTGCCTGTGACGATCTGGGTGGATTTGGCGATTCTGCTTCTATACATGCCATCCTGGGCCTTGCCGCAACTGATCGTCCTCAAATATCCGGAGATTCAATTTCCGGAAGAGAACAATCGACATTGTGGCTTTTCTTCGGGCTAAACAAGAACGCAGATGCGCCATCGCATACTGCCGTGCCGCGGCGCCCAAAGTTTCGTAGATCTGCGCGTTGTAGCTGAGCTTGCGCACTACCTCTGCCATCGCCACGGCATCCGCGGGCGATGTCAGCGGCCCGCAGCGCGAAACCACACTGGCCAGCTCCGTACCGCGCGCCGCGCCGTAGAACACCGGGCGGCCGCTGGACAGGCATGCCGGTCAGTTTTGAGGGCATCACCAGGTCGGCGGCGCCGGCGCGTTGGGGCAGGAGGTGGATATCCGCAGTGCCCAGCAGCGCGCCCAAGCGTTCCGCAGGCTGCAGATCCAGAAAGATGACGCGCGTCAGGCCGCGGCATTTTTCCTGCAGCGCCGCGCGTTCCGGGCCCTGGCCGCAGAACAAAAACCACAGGCGGTCCTCGCGGTTGAGACGCCGCGCCACGTCCGCCAGAATCTGAAGACCCTGCTTGCCGCCCATATTCCCCGAATACAACGCGACGATGGGTTATCCGGAATGCCGAGCTGCCACGGTAATCGCCGCCTTCGGCCAGCGGCGTGATGGCGTTGAAAACGATCCAGTTGGGCAGCAGCACCGTACGGCCGGGATCGATGCTCGTGGAAAGCTCCAGGTCCAGCATGCGGTTCGAAATCGTGGATATGGGTCAAACCTGCGCGTTAGCCAGCGCTCTGTGCGCGCGTGATCGCTATCGCAGTAAATGTGGTTCCTTGAGTGGTGGTGCCGTCGGGTGAGTGCCATTGAGCATGGCAACACGCGTGGCTGGTCCTCGCCACCACCAAGCGAACGTTCTGAGAACCCGATCAAGTTCTCAGCCGCTGCACTTCAAAATCATACGTGTCTGATATCCAAGCCTGTGTTGGCATGCCGTAATGGCCGGGCGCGGGCTGAGCACTCATCGGGGATGAGAAAGGCCTGTCGTTCCCGGGAGCACGCCATTCCTATCCAATCCGATCTGCGGTTCACATTTGCCGTATACGACAAGTCCTTCGTCGTCGTCGATTTCACGTTGCAGAGAGGTCCGTCCAGGAACTTCGTGATGCATGTGGCCCTGGCTATCGCCAATGCGGCCGCCGACCTCCGCAATGTTCTTGATCACGCAGCGGCGCTCACGATCCGGTGTCACACCATCTTGAGGAAGCCGACATGACGCAGCCCTACAAGAAAGCACTGGGTCCCGACCGTCCCAATGAAAAACAACTGGGCAAGGCCATCTCACCGCCAGCGTGTCAGCGATGCGTGCCCATCTATCCTTTGCGCTATGGCGTTGCAGAGCGCTCCTGGGAAGAAGGCGTGTTTCCGACGCTTAGCACCGATGGCTATCCCGAGCTGGCCGCTGGCAAGGCATACGGTCTGCGCGTGCTGCGTCCCGGCGCCTACGTCTACCTATGCTATTTCCAGCACGGCCGTATGTGGACGCAGCACTATCAAGTCACCGATGACCTGCGCTTTGCACGCATATGGTGGACCCGCGAAGACGATCAGGATGACACCCCTGGGCGGCTCGCTCGCCCTGAGATCGCCAGCGCCAGACCCTATCTATCTGCCCCAGAGAGCAAGACAGCGGACGTTGTCTACCTGCTGACCAGTGAGACGATGCTCACCCATGCTCGGCTATGGCGCATTGAGAATGATGTCGATGGCATCCGCACCAAGTTGGCGACAACGGTCAGGCCGTCCGGTGGCGTTGAACAGCCCCACGCGCTCAACATTGCGCTGCTTGCTCACGCAACACCGGAACTGCGACGACCCGGCTCGAACGAAAAGCCGGGCTACACATGGAGCGAGATATCTCTCCCGGAGTCGTTCACGACCTACGATACCGTCATTCCAGGCGCTCACATCGAGCTTGTTCCCAGAAAGGATATCGTTCCGCTGGCGGTCGTACTGCACGACCCGATCGGCGTCGTGAGTGAATTGGCGCATCTCGTCGCTGTTGCCGCGGCAGATCGGCAAGTTTATGAAATCGATAACAATCACGCGTACACGAGCGCGACCGTCATCAAACAGTACTTGCAGAGCGTTCAGGAGCGGGCGACCCCGCAAGCCTACGCCAAAAGGCGAGATCTGGTTCGCTTCGATCAAAACAGCAATGCGGATGTCTTGTTCGGCAATGCGGTTCCATACATGCTGGCGTACGAAGAAGCCGTCAAGCGGAAACAGTCCGCCATCGATACGCTAGTGAACGACCTGGAGAGTTGGATCAAGACTGGCGGCAGCGCCATCGCCGACGATTGGCAGGATGGGTGGTTCAGCAAGGTGCTGTCCTGTTTCGACCTGGGCGCAAAAGAGAACGCGCAAGACTAC
>NZ_CADIJM010000034.1 GCF_902859585.1 Achromobacter animicus
GATACCTGCGGGGTTTTGAGCAATAAAAGCCTGACGATGACCTACTTTCACAGACGTCCGTCCACTATCATCGGCGCAAAGGCGTTTCACTGTCCTGTTCGGGATGGGAAGGAGTGGTACCACCTTGCTATGGTCGTCAGGCGTAACTGGTTGAGCGGCTGCGGTTGAGGCAACGGCTCCAATCTTGGAAGAAGCGCAACGTGTGGCGATCAGAGCGCTAGGGCTCGATGATCGGCGCACAGTGGGGTGTAATTGTGTTGGCTGGCTGCTGACGGTGCAGCCAGTATTTTGTATTGAACGACACTTGGAACGCTATATCACCAGGTCAATAACCATCAGTGTTATAGGATCAAGCCTCACGGGCAATTAGTATCGGTTAGCTTAACGCATTACTGCGCTTCCACACCCGACCTATCAACGTCCTGGTCTCGAACGACCCTTCAGGGGGATCAAGTCCCCGGGATACCTAATCTTCAGACGAGTTTCCCGCTTAGATGCCTTCAGCGGTTATCTCTTCCGTACTTAGCTACCCGGCAATGCCATTGGCATGACAACCGGTACACCAGAGGTACGTCCACTCCGGTCCTCTCGTACTAGGAGCAGGCTCCGTCAAGTATCCAACGCCCACGGCAGATAGGGACCAAACTGTCTCACGACGTTTTAAACCCAGCTCACGTACCTCTTTAAATGGCGAACAGCCATACCCTTGGGACCGGCTACAGCCCCAGGATGAGATGAGCCGACATCGAGGTGCCAAACACCGCCGTCGATATGAACTCTTGGGCGGTATCAGCCTGTTATCCCCAGAGTACCTTTTATCCGTTGAGCGATGGCCCTTCCATTCAGAACCACCGGATCACTATGTCCTGCTTTCGCACCTGTTCGACTTGTCAGTCTCACAGTCAAGCACGCTTATGCCATTGCACTATCAGCACGATTTCCGACCGTACCTAGCGTACCTTCGAACTCCTCCGTTACACTTTGGGAGGAGACCGCCCCAGTCAAACTGCCCACCATGCACTGTCCCCGATCCGGATAACGGACCAAGGTTAGAACCGCAAACAAACCAGGGTGGTATTTCAAGGATGGCTCCACGTGATCTAGCGACCACGCTTCAAAGCCTCCCACCTATCCTACACAGGCCGGTTCACAGTCCAATGCAAAGCTACAGTAAAGGTTCATGGGGTCTTTCCGTCTAGCCGCGGGTAGATTGCATCATCACAAACACTTCAACTTCGCTGAGTCTCAGGAGGAGACAGTGTGGCCATCGTTACGCCATTCGTGCAGGTCGGAACTTACCCGACAAGGAATTTCGCTACCTTAGGACCGTTATAGTTACGGCCGCCGTTTACCGGGGCTTCGATCAAGAGCTTGCACCCCATCACTTAACCTTCCGGCACCGGGCAGGCGTCACACCCTATACGTCGACTTTCGTCTTTGCAGAGTGCTGTGTTTTTAATAAACAGTCGCAGCCACCGATTCTCTGCGACCCCATCATGCTAAGCGCGCAGGCGCTTCACACTACCGGGGTATACCTTCTCCCGAAGTTACGGTATCAATTTGCCGAGTTCCTTCTCCTGAGTTCTCTCAAGCGCCTTGGAATATTCATCCCGTCCACCTGTGTCGGTTTGCGGTACGGTCTCGTACAGCTGAAGCTTAGAGGCTTTTCTTGGAACCACTTCCGATCACTTCGCAAGCAATGCTCGCTCGTGCCACACCCTTGATTTACGCGCCCGGATTTGCCTAAGCGCCATCTTCGATGCAGCAACAGGGACATCCAACACCCTGATGATTTTCCGCGATCCGTCCCCCCATCGCACTGTACGACGGTGCTGGAATATTAACCAGCTTCCCATCAGCTACGCATCTCTGCCTCGCCTTAGGGGCCGACTCACCCTGCGCCGATGAACGTTGCGCAGGAAACCTTGGACTTACGGCGAGGGGGCTTTTCACCCCCTTTATCGCTACTCATGTCAGCATTCGCACTTCTGATACCTCCAGCAGCCTTTACAAGCCACCTTCGCAGGCTTACAGAACGCTCTCCTACCGCGTGCACTAAAAGTGCACACCCGCAGCTTCGGTTTATCGCTTAGCCCCGTTACATCTTCCGCGCAGGACGACTCGATCAGTGAGCTATTACGCTTTCTTTAAAGGATGGCTGCTTCTAAGCCAACCTCCTGACTGTCTATGCCTTCCCACTTCGTTTCCCACTTAGCGATAATTTGGGACCTTAGCTGGCGGTCTGGGTTGTTTCCCTCTTGAGTCCGGACGTTAGCACCCGGTGCTCTGTCTCCCAAGCTGTACTTGCGGGTATTCGGAGTTTGCCATAGTTTGGTAAGTCGCCATGACCCCCTAGCTATAACAGTGCTCTACCCCCCGCAGTAATACTTGAGGCACTACCTAAATAGTTTTCGGAGAGAACCAGCTATTTCCAGATTTGTTTAGCCTTTCACCCCTATCCACAGCTCATCCCCTAATTTTTCAACATTAGTGGGTTCGGTCCTCCAGCACGTGTTACCGTGCCTTCAACCTGGCCATGGATAGATCATCTGGTTTCGGGTCTACACCCAGCGACTGAATCGCCCTATTCGGACTCGCTTTCGCTACGGCTTCCCTATTCGGTTAACCTTGCCACTGAATGTAAGTCGCTGACCCATTATACAAAAGGTACGCAGTCACCCCACAAGGAGGCTCCTACTGTTTGTATGCATACGGTTTCAGGATCTATTTCACTCCCCTTCCGGGGTTCTTTTCGCCTTTCCCTCACGGTACTGGTTCACTATCGGTCGATCACGAGTATTTAGCCTTGGAGGATGGTCCCCCCATCTTCAAACAGGATTTCACGTGTCCCGCCCTACTTGTCTTACGCTTAGTTCCACACACAGAATTTCGTCTACAGGGCTATCACCTGCTACGGCCGGACTTTCCATTCCGTTCGACTATCCTGCGTGCTAAAACGTAAAGGCTCATCCGATTTCGCTCGCCACTACTTTCGGAATCTCGGTTGATTTCTTTTCCTCGAGCTACTGAGATGTTTCAGTTCACCCGGTTCGCTTCCACTAGCCTATGTATTCAGCTAGGGATACTGCATTGCTGCAGTGGGTTTCCCCATTCGGATATCTGCGGATCAAAGCTTGTTTGCCAGCTCCCCGCAGCTTTTCGCAGGCTACTACGTCCTTCATCGCCTGTGATCGCCAAGGCATCCACCATATGCACTTAGTCGCTTGATCCTATAACGCTGTAGGCTATAGGACCTGAGTATTAGCGTTTGTGCCGTTCATAAGTTTCAAAGCAGTCTGAGGTTTATCACC
>NZ_CADIJM010000035.1 GCF_902859585.1 Achromobacter animicus
CGCACGGCGGCGGCGGGCTTGGCGGCCGGCGCGGCGGCTTGGGGCGCCACCTCGGGCTCGGGCGCCGGTGCGGCCACGCGGGCAGCCGGCCGATGCTGCTGCGCCAACTGGCGTGCCGGCACTTCGATGACTTCGCCTGCATTGATCTTGAATACGGCCACCGCTTCGGCCAGGCGCTGCGCCTGATCCTGCAGCGAGCCTGCCGCGGCGGCGGCCTCTTCGACCAGCGCCGCGTTCTGCTGCGTCACTTCGTCCATCTGCGCGACGGCGCGGTTGACCTGGTCAATGCCGCTGGACTGCTCGTCGGAGGCCGCCGAGATCTCGCCCATGATGTCTGTCACGCGTTTGACCGAGGCGACGATCTCCTGCATCGTCGCGCCGGCGCGTTCGACCTGCTGCGAACCGGCGCCCACCTTGGATACCGAATCCTCGATCAGACCCTTGATCTCCTTGGCGGCCTGGGCGCTGCGTTGCGCCAGCGAGCGCACTTCGCCCGCCACCACCGCAAAGCCCTTGCCCTGCTCGCCCGCACGCGCGGCTTCCACCGCGGCGTTCAGCGCCAGGATGTTGGTCTGGAATGCGATGCCGTCGATCACCGACACGATTTCCGAGATCTTGCGCGAGCTGGCCGAAATGCCTTCCATGGTGCTGACCACTTCCGACACGGCCGAACCGCCACGCTCAGCGACGTCCGACGCGCTGGCCGCCAGCTGGTTGGCCTGGCGCGCGTTGTCCGCGTTCTGCTTCACGGTCGAGGCCAGTTGCTCCATCGACGCGGCGGTCTCTTCCAGCGAGGCGGCCTGCTCTTCGGTGCGGCTGGACAGGTCCGTGTTGCCCGCCGAGATTTCACGCGAACCGACGTTGATTTCATCCACGCCGCGGCGCACCGCGGACACGGTGCGCGCCAGGCTTTCCTGCATGCGCTTGACGGCCGCCATCAGGGCGCCGATTTCGTTGGTGGAGTTGACGTCCACGCGTACGGTCAGGTCGCCTGCGGCGATCTTGTCGAAGCTTTCGCCCACAACGCGCAGCGGACGCAGCACGACGCGATTCATGAACAGGAACGCGCCCAGCGACACCACCAGAATCAGCACGGCCAGACCGATGTAGACGAAGGTCATCGTCGAGGCCTGTGCGCGCGACGACTTCACCATCTCTTCGCTGAAATTGTTGATGTTGGCGGCAAAGTCCGTGAGCTGCTTGAAGAACAGGCCGCTGGCGGCGCCCGCCTTCGTATTCTTGAGCGACAGGTAGGTCGCGGCGTCGCCCTTGTCCAGGGCGGCCATCATGCCTTCCAGGGAGTCGGCAAAGCCAGTGAAAGCGGACAGCAGGTCGCCTTCGGACTTCCGGCCGATCTCGGTCGTCTTCGGAATCGCCTTGAAGGTCTCCATCTTCTTCTTGGCGTCCGCGATCAGCTGCTGGACGATGCGGGAGTTTTCGGCGGCGCCGCTCGCGTCGCCTGCGGCGCGCTGGGCAGCGGCGATGTCGGCGCGCACAGTGGCGCGCAGCATCTGCGTGTACGAGTCCTTGATCAGATTGCTCTGCTGGACGCTCAGGGAATCCAAGGTGTTGATCGCCCGGGCATTGGACTGCATGCTGTTCCAACCCAGGACAATGGCAACGAGCGCGGCCAAGGCGACTGCCAATTGGGCCAGCATCAAGCCGGTGCGCACCTTCAGATTGCTAAACATTTACGTAGTTCCGGTAATCGTGCTGGCGGCGCTCTCCTGGCCGTCAGCACGTAAAAGGGATTTTCTCTACTGCCTGTTCAATGCACTGGCGGAACGGGTCCGTCAGAAGGACTCCCAATCGTCATCCGCGGGCGGCGGACGGCGCGAGGCGGGCTTGGGCGCCGCCGCGGCAACGTCCGCGGCATCCGCAGTGCGCGTGGCCGGCCGGCGCAGCGGGCG
>NZ_CADIJM010000036.1 GCF_902859585.1 Achromobacter animicus
CCGAGGCTGTGTGGAAACGCTTTTCGTCCTGCCAGCCACAGCGCAATAGCCTAGTCCGCATCACCTTGGGCGGTCTTCACTTCGATTTTTCGAAGCGGGGCTCACTCAAGGCCGTTTGGGCGGCCCGGATAGGGCCTGAGGTGCGTTATGGGCCACATGAAGGGCTCAGCCGCCCATCGCCAGCACCGCTTTCATGGTCTGCTGGTAGCCCAGGATTTGCATGACCCGCTTGAGGTTATAGGTCAGTACATTCAAGCTCATTTCCGTGCTCACATTGCCCAAGCGACGAGTTAGGAAGTGCGTATAGCCCATCCAATGCTTGAACGTGCCGAACACATGTTCCACCGTGCGCCGCCGCACCTTCATCGCATCTGGCATTCGGTCTAGACGGCGCTGCGCCGCCTCAAGCACGGCCTCATGCTCCCATCGACTGATGCGCCGATACGCGCTAGGTGTGCATCGCTCCTTCATCGCGCATTGTGGGCAGGCACTGCTCCAGTAGCGCCGCAATTGAAGACCATTCTCCTCCCGCGTAAACCGGTGGATGGCGCGCTGGCCCGCAGGGCACTGGTACTCATCGTCCTTCGCGATGTAGATGAAGTCCGAACGGTCGAAGCGGCCTTCGGCCTTGGCATTGGAAGTCGTGGGTTTGGGCAAGATCGCATCAATACCTGTCTCTGCACATGCCTTGATCTGAGGCGCGCTGTAGTAGCCGCGATCGGCAATCGCACGCAGTCGCTTCTTGCCCATCGCCTCCCGCGCGGCTTGTGTCATCGATGCCAATGAGTCCCTGTCATGTCCTCGGTTCGTCACTTCGTGCGCGACGATCAGATGGTGCTTGGCTTCGACAACCATCTGCACGTTATAGCCGACCATCCCCGAGCCCCGGCCGCTGGTGGCCATCGAGCGGGCATCCGGGTCGGTCACCGACAACTGACCGTCTGGACTGTCTTTGAGCCTCTCCTTGACGTCATCCAGCGTGCGCATTTGTTTGCGCAGACGTTCGATCTTGTCATTGAGCCGATTGGTCCTTGCCTCGATCTCGACAGGTTGCGTCCGGTCCGCTGTGTCGAGCGCCGCCAGATAGCGGTGGATGCTCTCCTCAATCTGCTGCTGACGTTTGTCTATCTTGGCAGCCGTGAAGTTCTTGTCGCGCGTGTTGACTGCCTTGAACTTGCTTCCATCAACGGCAACCAGGGCTTGGCTGAATAGCTTGAGATCTCGGCATACGGCAACAAACCGCCGGCAAACGTTGCGAATGCCCGAGCCATTGTCACGGCGAAAATCTGCGATGGTCTTGAAGTCTGGCGCCAGACGGCCAACGAGCCACATCAGTTCGACGTTGCGTTGGCACTCTCGCTCGAGTCGACGACTGGACTGGACCCGATTTAAGTAGCCGTAGATGTAGATCTTCAGCAGCACGGCCGGGTGATACGACGGGCGGCCGGTAGCTGCTGGCGCCGCCTTCTCAAATCCCAGCGATTCCAGGTTGAGCTCGTCGACGAATGCGTCGATTATGCGCACCGGGTTGTCGTCGGCGATGAAGTCATCCAGGCATTCCGGGATCAACGCTACCTGCTGCCGGTCCTGACCTTCGATGAATCGGGGCATGTCGACTCCCGGGATCGAGATACCAAACTCTATCTAGATCACCGTAGCGGCGTCAAAGAGTTTTCACACAGCCTCG
>NZ_CADIJM010000038.1 GCF_902859585.1 Achromobacter animicus
CGGCAACGTCCTGACCAACGACACGCTCGGCGCCGACAAGAGCACCGTCGCCATCACGACGACCGACGCCAAGTACGGCAAGCTGGTCGACAACGGCGACGGCACCTGGTCCTATCAGCTGAACAACAGCCTGCCGGCAGTCCAAGCCCTGAACAACGGCCAAACGCTCACGGAAACCATCCGCTACACCATCACGGACGCGGACGGCGACAAGAGCGAAGCGACCCTGACCATCACCATCAACGGCCAGACCGATGGTCCCCCGGTCGTCACGCCGGTTGACAGCGACGGCAACGTCACCAGCGCGCACAACAGCGTGGTGGAAGCTTCCGGCGCGACGGTCACGGGTTCGATTGGCGTGTCGGCTGAAGCCGGCATCACCGCCGTCACCGTGGCTGGCCGCGACGTGACCGGCGCCTCTGCCGCCAACCCGGTTGTCATCACCACCGAGAAGGGCATCCTGACCGTCACCGGCTACAACGCCGCGACGGGCGTCATCTCCTACTCCTACAAGGAAACGGGCGGCGCGGATAACCACTCGGCGGGCGACGACTCGGTTCGTGACAACTTCACGGTCAAGGTCACCGACCTGGCCGGCAAGTCGACGAGCAATGATCTGGTCATCCAGATCGTTGACACGGCCCCGATCGCCAAGAACGATGCGGCTTCGGTCACCGAAGACACCGCAACGCCGATCAACGGCAATGTGCTCGCCAACGACACGCTCGGCGCCGATAAGAGCACCGTGGCCATCACGACGACCGATGCCAAGTACGGCAAGCTGGTCGACAACGGCGACGGCACGTGGTCGTACCGACTGAACAACGGCCTGCCCGCGGTTCAGGCTTTGAATAACGGCCAAACGCTCACCGAGACCATCCGCTACACGATCACGGATGCGGACGGCGACAAGAGCGAAGCGACCCTGACCATCACCATCAACGGCCAGACCGATGGTCCTCCGGTCGTCACCCCGGTTGATTCGGACGGCAACGTCACCAGCGCGCACAACAGCGTGGTGGAAGCTTCCGGCGCGACGGTCACGGGTTCGATTGGCGTGTCGGCTGAAGCCGGCATTACCGCCGTCACGGTTGCTGGTCGCGATGTGACCGGCGCATCTGCCGCGAACCCGGTCGTCATCACCACCGAGAAGGGCATCCTGACGGTCACCGGCTACAACGCTGCGACGGGCGTCATCTCCTACTCCTACAAGGAAACGGGCGGCGCGGACAACCACTCGGCAGGCGATGACTCGGTCCGTGACAACTTCACGGTCAAGGTCACCGACCTGGCCGGCAAGTCGACGAGCAACGACCTGGTCATCCAGATCATCGACACGGCTCCGATCGCCAAGAACGATGCGGCTTCGGTCACCGAAGACACCGCAACGCCGATCAACGGCAATGTGCTCGCCAACGACACGCTCGGCGCCGATAAGAGCACCGTGGCCATCACGACGACCGATGCCAAGTACGGCAAGCTGGTCGACAACGGCGACGGCACGTGGTCCTACCAACTGAACAA
>NZ_CADIJM010000039.1 GCF_902859585.1 Achromobacter animicus
AGACATTATGGTCGCTCGTTAATCGGAAGGCGGCTCGTCTCCTGTATCGTGGATTGCGCTCTCCAGGAGAGCGCCGAGCCACATGCGGCGGGGCAAGCCAGCCGCAAACCGTATGGAGACGAGCCATGGACGAGCGTATCAAGTTTTTCGTTGGTCTGGATGTGCACGGTGACAGCATTGCGATGTCCGTGTGCGAGGCCGGGCGGGAGCCCGGCCGGTTTGTCAGCACGCTTACGCCAGACGTGCAGGCGTTGCTCAAGATCCTAAGCAAATATGGTGCCGCACGGCAGGTCAGCGTGGTCTATGAGGCTGGGCCGACGGGCTATGGGCTATATCGTGCGCTGATCGATCGGGGCTATCGCTGCGAGATCATTGCGCCGTCATTGACCCCGCGTCGCCCGGGCGAGCGCATCAAGACGGACCGGCGCGACAGCTTGCGACTGGCCGAGCTGTCGCGGGCTGGGGAGCTCAAGGCCATCTGGGTGCCTGACCAGGCCCACGAGGCGCTGCGCAATCTCTGGCGGGCTCGCGAAGATGCCGTCAACCTGCGCCTGCAGGCGCGCCAGCAGCTCAAGGCATTTTTGCTACGCCAAGGCCGGCGCTATCCCGGCAAGACATCCTGGAACAAGACGCACCAACGCTGGATTGCGGAGCAGCATTTTGACCATCCTGCCGATTACATCGCGCTAGCCGAGTATCAACTGGCCGTGCAAGCGGCTCAAGATCGCGTACAGCGTCTGACGACGGCGCTCGAGCACGCCATTGAAGGTTGGCGCCAGGAGCCGACCGTGGCTGCGCTCAGGGCGCTGCGTGGTATCGATACGGTCAGCGCAATCGGCTTAGTGTGCGAGATCGGCGACATCGCCCGCTTTGGTAGTGCTCGCCAGCTCATGGGTTATCTCGGACTGGTGCCTTCGGAGCATTCCAGTGGCAACAGCGTACGCCGAGGTTCGATTACCAAAACCGGTAACGCACACGCCCGGCGGCTTCTGACCGAAGCGGCCTGGAACTACCGCTTCCCGGCGCGCATGAGTCAGGCGTTGCGTGACCGAAGCGCGACACTTTCTCCCGGTATCCGCACCCACGCCTGGAAAGCTCAGGTGCGTTTGTGCTCCAGATTTGCACATCTATCGGCTCGAGGCGTGCAGGCGAACAAAGTCTGCGTAGCCGTGGCGCGGGAACTGACCGGCTTCATCTGGGCCATTGCGCGCCAATCGCTGCCCGACAACACACATCAATGACACCCATACCCGTGACACGAGGTGATGCGACACGAACTCGATAGGAAGAACCCTCACGACACCCTCAACAGAACCCTTTGGGGCAACCTGCGTCACTAGAGCGAGGCAGCTTCCACGACGGATCGATGCACGGTGGTAACCAACCCACGGATATCAGTCTGATCTATCGTCGCAGCAGCAGGCTTGTGTCGCATCACCCCGTGTCACTGATTTCCAACCAGCAAACCATTCCTATTGACGACAGCGACCATATCAGGGTG
>NZ_CADIJM010000040.1 GCF_902859585.1 Achromobacter animicus
GACGAGATTCTATGGTCTCGGTCAAGCAGTCGTAGGTCGCAATTTCTCTGGATCAAAGGGTTGACCTGTTCGCCATACCCCGTACGCGATCCGCAGGAGTTTGCGCGCGATTATGACCAAGGCCGCAGTCGAGGCCAGCCCTCGAACCCTGAGCATGGCGTAGTAATCCTTGAATTGTTCCGTGCGCGCCGCTGAGCTAGCCGCGTTGTAGAGCAATGTCCTCGCGGCTTTATCGCCCTGCTTGCTTAGCCGGCGCCGGCCGACTTTTCTTCCGGATTCGTTCGGCCTCGGATCCAGGCCACAGAAGGCTACCGCCGCATCGCTGCTGGCAAAGTCGATCCGGCTGAACAAGCTCGTCAGGGCAACGCCGGTTATCGGTCCTATGCCGCATATGCCGGTGAGCAGACCGTATGTCTTGGCCCAGTCATTCTGGGCCTTAATCTTGGCAATCATTTCCCGTTCGAGCTGCTCTGACCACGCCGTCAAACTTGCGAGAGCCTTCTTCTGATGGCTGCTTACGCAACCATGTCGCTGGGCCGACAATCGCAAGGATGTGCCCACACGGACCACCGTCGATCTCAGCGCCTGAAATGCTCTGACTTCCTGCAATTCTGGAGATATCGGTTCGTAACGATGCAGCTTTTTGTGATGCTGCGCGATGTATTGCGCGATGACGGCGGCATCCAATCGATCTGTCTTGCCGCGGTTCCCCAACGAGATGGCGTAATGATGAACGTGGGTCGGGTTAAGGACATAAACCTCAAATCCGCGCTCATGCGCCGTACGAGCCAGGAGCTCTTGATAGCCTCCTGTCGCTTCCATGGCGATCACACTAGTGGCCGGCAGACGCTTTAGCCAGCCCACGATGCTGGAGCGATTGTTGGGCAAGACGCCCGTCACGATCTCTCCGTCAGATGCGGCTACTTGAAGTTCAAACTTGCCGACATCGACCCCAATAAAAACGATTGAAGTTTGCATGACAGCTCTCCCTGCGATACGTTAAATCCGCTGGGGTAGCCACGCCTCGGGCGTTACCTTGCGATCAATCGGCGGTCTCGGCCGCTAGATTCCTTATCGACGCGTGAGGCGGGGTGGGATGCTCTCGTAGTGGCAGTCCGGGTGCAACCGGCTGATGGTTGAAGACGTCCCTTACCCCAGCGCCTTTCTTCTTCGAAAGACGCATCCACACCATACAAGGT
>NZ_CADIJM010000041.1 GCF_902859585.1 Achromobacter animicus
GCGAACAGGTCAACCCTTTGATCCAGAGAAATTGCGACCTACGACTGCTTGACCGAGACCATAGAATCTCGTCCGCCTTCGGCTCCCTTCGGTTTCCGTCGGGCGCATCTACACGCCCCGCGCACCCAAGCCCCCGCTACGACGTGCTCCAGTCGCTTCAGCTTTGCTGGTGGCGGGGCGAGTTGGGTTCTTTAGGTTCTCGCCGACGGTGGGGGAAGAGAGAAAAAGCTTGCGGTGCCCGCCCCCGGCCGGCCGCCCGGGCGGCCTTTGGGGGCTTACGCAGAGTCTTGCGTCGTGGCGATGACGCTTCGCGCGTGGCTGCTTCTGCTCAAGGTGTCTGAAACGCGTAAGACTGATTCCGGTGTCTGACACCAGCAGATCTCGTGGTGTCTGCCACCCTGGTGAGATTCGCGTCATGCAAGCGCATCGCCCAAGGGTGTCAGACACCGGCAGAAGAATGAACGCCGCCACTCATTCCGGCCTGCGAATACGCCCGGCTCGCCATTAATCGTCACTTGAACTCCAGTGTCCGATGGGCGGCGCGCGTACGGGTCGGCAAGCTGTGGCAGGCGGTCGGCGCGCGCCGCCCATCACCGCCCCTCCCCCTTGTTCGTGATGCCATCAGCACCCCAACCTCCGCAAGCGCGAAGCGCACATCGGTACGACGTCCCACGGCTCCGATGCCGATTGCCGCCGCCCGGGCGGCAGCAATTCGGCGGCCCCGCAGATCTCCTGCCCTGCACACAGGTCTTACAGCGCGCAAACCAAAGACCCTCGCAGCACGGCGTCGCGGTCACCGTGGGTGCGAGCGCCGTCGATGCGCCCGAGGGAATCTGAAGCTCAATAGTCGTCCTGCACGACACCCGTGACGAAGAAACTGTCTTCGTGGCCGCACTGTGGCAAGGTGGAATGCCG
>NZ_CADIJM010000042.1 GCF_902859585.1 Achromobacter animicus
ATCGCTAGTAATCGCGGATCAGCATGTCGCGGTGAATACGTTCCCGGGTCTTGTACACACCGCCCGTCACACCATGGGAGTGGGTTTTACCAGAAGTAGTTAGCCTAACCGTAAGGAGGGCGATTACCACGGTAGGATTCATGACTGGGGTGAAGTCGTAACAAGGTAGCCGTATCGGAAGGTGCGGCTGGATCACCTCCTTTCAGAGCTTACGTGCTCGTGTTAAGCGTCCACTCTTATCGGTTGTTTGATATAGCTGGGATCAGTTGTAGGCTTGGGTCGAGGGAATCTTCCCTGGGTCTTCAGCTTCCTGACTACTGATCCGAGAAGGTTTTGGGTCTGTAGCTCAGTCGGTTAGAGCACCGTCTTGATAAGGCGGGGGTCGTTGGTTCGAATCCAACCAGACCCACCAGGTATTTCGCGATGCGCGGAATATGGGGGTGTAGCTCAGCTGGGAGAGCGCCTGCTTTGCAAGCAGGATGTCATCGGTTCGATCCCGTTCACCTCCACCATTGATTCTCATAGATCGCCGGTGGCGATGTAGAGGCCAACTCATAGTGTCGTAGCTCACGATGTTATGAGTTGGGTTTTACCCAACAGCTATATTTGTTCTTTAACAATCTGGAAGAAGCACAACGAAAATGTGTTCATCAAGTAATCAGCGTTGCTGATGAAGATGGGCACGGGTTGTGATTGCATTATTTTTTGTTCCAAGTTCTCAAGACTGAGGTGATAAACCTCAGACTGCTTTGAAACTTATGAACGGCACAAACGCTAATACTCAGGTCCTATAGCCTACAGCGTTATAGGATCAAGCGACTAAGTGCATATGGTGGATG
>NZ_CADIJM010000043.1 GCF_902859585.1 Achromobacter animicus
AGGCAACTGGCGTCATGAGCACCTGTTCGCGCTGCGGCAAGCGCTGGCCCTGTACGACACCTATCAACAACTGCTCAATGAATGCAATCAGCACATCCAGGCTGAACTGCAAAAACTGCACCGCCATGACGGCGATCCGGGTAAGTCGCAGCGCCGCTGGCCCAAGAAAGCCATGGCCTTCGATCTGCGCACGCATCTATTTGCCATGTGCGGCGTGGACCTGACTCGCATCAACGGCATCGACGAAATGACCGCCTTCACCGTCCTGTCCGAGGTCGGCCCGGACATGAGCCGCTTCCCTTCGGCCAAGCACTTCGCTTCGTGGCTAGGCTTGTGCCCGGGCACACGCATCTCCGGGGGCAAGGTTCTGAACGGCGCCACCAAACGCTCACCGAACCGCGCTGCGCAAGCCCTACGTCTGGCGGCCATGCGCTGCGCCACAGCCAGTCCGCCTTAGGCGCCTATTACCGAAGGCTGTGCGCCCGCCTGGATAAGCGGCGCGCCATCACCGCAGCCGCACACAAGTTGGCTCGACTGATTTACACCCTGTTGGCCAAAGGGGCCGAGTACGTGGACCAAGGCGAGCTGTACTACGAAGAACGCCACCGCCAACGCGTCCTGCACCACCTGACAAAGCGCGCAGAGACCATGGGCTACAGCTTGGTACCGTTGGCCACCCCAGAAAAAGCCAATGAAATATCAACAGCTTAGGAGGAGTTTCTTGAGAGG
>NZ_CADIJM010000044.1 GCF_902859585.1 Achromobacter animicus
GAGAACTCGCGCAGGACGCAGATCTCGTCAGAGGGACGGAAGGCGCCGGCCAGCAGGCCATAGCTCATGAGCTGCTGCAGCCATTGGCAGTCCAGCACGTCGGACTTGCGGCCCGAGACGTTCTTCACGTGCCTGGCGTTGACCAGGTAAACGGTGAAGCCCTGGCTATCGAGCAGCTCGTAAAGTGGGATCCAGTAAACGCCGGTGGACTCCATGGCCACGGCGGTGATGCCGCAGTCCTTGAGCCATTGCGCCAGGCGATACAGGTCGGCGGTAAAGCTCTTGAACTCGCGGACAGGTTGTTCGTCGCGGTCGCTAGGGACAGCGACGAAGTGGCTGGCTGATCCGATGTCGATGCCTGCGGCATCGGGATGGGCCAGGCTTAGGGTTGCATCGGACTTGCGAGGTGACATGGCTTGCTCCATCATCGCTAACGGAATGCCGCCAGGCATGGGTACGTCGTTGTACTCACTCTCTCAAACGGGATGCACGCGCTAAGCGTGTGCTCACCAATGTCGGTGACGTCACCCGGGGCCATGCTTCAGTACGGGCGTGGGCTAACACGCACCACTGGAAGGTCGGTCTTTACCTGAGCGGCATTCCACCTTGCCACAGTGCGGCCACGAAGACAGTTTCTTCGTCACGGGTGTCGTGCAGGACGACTATTGAGCTTCAGATTCCCTCGGGC
>NZ_CADIJM010000045.1 GCF_902859585.1 Achromobacter animicus
CTCGCGGGATCGTTCCGCGCAGTCTGCAAGTCAAGCTCGTAAAACCTGATGGCCATTGGCGACTTTTCGCCCGCGAAACTGTGGAGATAGCGATTCAATACGCTGTCGGACCACGGATCGCTGGAGAACGCTATCCACGCGGTCTTAAACAGTTTGGTGTCGATGTTGATGAACGAAGCCGGGACGTCGTGGTCGCGGTGGATGCATCTTTCGCTCAGCGGCTCTGGGACTGCCCGCGGCATGGAAAATGGGTTGAACTGACGCAGCGCCCCTTCGGGCGTCACCTGATAAGCCTGCCACTCTCGCTTGTCGAGCAGCACATAGAGATACCCTTCACGCAGCGTACGCGGCTGATCGAACCGCATCGGTACGGCAGCCAGATCGCCACCGCCGGCAAGCGGCCGCTTGGATGTGGCATTGGGCGTGGGCGCATAGGCCGCTCGCAATGGCAGTATCGGCAGGCCAGTGCGTTCGCAGGCGTTACATGTGCCCGTAGGATTGGGGACAGCATGGCGGATCGCCCAACTCAAGGTCGTGCTGACGCTCATAAGTTCCTTTGCTTGGCGCAGTGTGGCAGTAGGCGGTGATGACCTATCGCCTCAATGCAAACGTTGTGCCAACTCGGAAGCGTCCTTTCCGTTGTTCTTTCTTATCAACTGCTTACGGGTGCTTCACCGC
>NZ_CADIJM010000046.1 GCF_902859585.1 Achromobacter animicus
ATCGCTAGTAATCGCGGATCAGCATGTCGCGGTGAATACGTTCCCGGGTCTTGTACACACCGCCCGTCACACCATGGGAGTGGGTTTTACCAGAAGTAGTTAGCCTAACCGCAAGGAGGGCGATTACCACGGTAGGATTCATGACTGGGGTGAAGTCGTAACAAGGTAGCCGTATCGGAAGGTGCGGCTGGATCACCTCCTTTCAGAGCTTATGTGCTCGTGTTAAGCGTCCACTCTTATCGGTTGTTTGTTGTAGCTGGCGTCATTGGTTTGGCGCAGCGTAGAAACTAACTGATAGCGCTGCTTGCAGCGCTATCAGTTGGGTTTTACCCAACAGCTACATTTGTTCTTTAACAATCTGGAAGAAGCACAACGAAAATGTGTTCATCAAGTAATCGGCATTGCTGATGAAGATGGGCACGGGTTGTGATTGCATTATTTTTTGTTCCAAGTTCTCAAGACTGGGGTGATAAACCTCAGACTGCTTTGAAACTTATGAACGGCACAAACGCTAATACTCAGGTCCTATAGCCTACAGCGTTATAGGATCAAGCGACTAAGTGCATATGGTGGATG
>NZ_CADIJM010000047.1 GCF_902859585.1 Achromobacter animicus
AGTTGGATCAAGACTGGCGGCAGCGCCATCGCCGACGATTGGCAGGATGGGTGGTTCAGCAAGGTGCTGTCCTGTTTCGACCTGGGCGCAAAAGAGAACGCGCAAGACTACGAGCGGGTTGTTGCTCACTGCGTTGGTAACCTGACTCACAGCGAAAGTGGTCGATCCACCTACCGAAAGATGTTGTTGGCCCAACCAGAAAAAAGTCCTGTCTGGTTGGCGCTGGGTCACGGCATCCAAGACCTGCACGGCAGCTTCGCCAACCCTCCGCTGCTGAAAAATGTGCTGGACATTGGGGTTGCCGCCTTTGCGCCAATCTTTCAATTCAATGTTTCTTATCCGGCGACTACGTCTTCAGAGGTACTCGTCAACCAGATGCTGTCACAGCTGGGTGATATGAGTTTGCCCGATGCTACGGCCGACAGGATAGTTCGACGATTGCGCCTATTTGCTGAAGTCCGTGTTGGCAGCACGATCGTCACGTACCGCGTGTCCAGCGCTGAGGCGCGCTTTCAATACGCCCAGTTTCATGGTGAGCAACACATGAACACCGAACG
>NZ_CADIJM010000048.1 GCF_902859585.1 Achromobacter animicus
GCCCGCCGAGTGGTTATCCGCGCCGCCCGTTTCCTTGTAGGAGTAGGAGATGACGCCCGTCGCGGCGTTGTAGCCGGTGACGGTCAGGATGCCCTTCTCGGTGGTGATGACGACGGGGTTGGCAGCGCTCGCGCCGGTGACGTCGCGGCCGGCCACGGTAACAGCGGTGATGCCGGCTTCCGCCGACACGCCAACCGAACCGGTCACCGTCGCGCCGGAGCCTTCCAGCACGCTGTTGTGCGCGCTGGTGACGTTGCCGTCGGAGTCAACGGGGGTGACCACCGGCGGACCGTCAGTCTGGCCGTTGATGGTGATGGTCAGCACAGCCTCGCTCTTGTCGCCGTCCGCATCCGTGATGGTGTAGCGGATGGTTTCCGTGAGCGTTTGGCCGTTGTTCAAAGCCTGAACCGCGGGCAGGCCGTTGTTCAGTTGGTAGGACCACGTGCCGTCGCCGTTGTCGACCAGCTTGCCGTACTTGGCATCGGTCGTCGTGATGGCCACGGTGCTCTTATCGGCGCCGAGCGTGTCGTTG
>NZ_CADIJM010000049.1 GCF_902859585.1 Achromobacter animicus
AAGGTCACCGACCTGGCCGGCAAGTCGACAAGCAATGATCTGGTCATCCAGATCATCGACACGGCTCCGATCGCCAAGAACGATTCGGCCTCGGTCACCGAAGACACCGCAACGCCGATCAACGGCAATGTGCTCGCCAACGACACGCTGGGCGCGGACAAGAGCACCGTCGCCATCACGACGACCGACGCCAAGTACGGCAAGCTGGTCGACAACGGCGACGGCACGTGGTCCTACCAGCTGAACAACAGCCTGCCGGCCGTCCAAGCGCTCAACAACGGCCAAACGCTCACCGAAACCATCCGCTACACCATCACGGACGCGGACGGCGACAAGAGCGAAGCAGTGCTGACCATCACCATCAACGGCCAGACCGATGGTCCTCCGGTCGTCACCCCGGTTGACTCCGACGGCAACGTCACCAGCGCGCACAACAGCGTGGTGGAAGCTTCCGGCGCGACGGTCACGGGTTCGATTGGCGTGTCGGCTGAAGCCGGCATTACCGCCGTCACGGTTGCT